>NZ_VNIP01000001.1 GCF_008370325.1 Martinezella tropici
AGCGCCAGCCGCCGTTTCGCACTGATACTGATAGGCGCGGCCAAGATAGGTGCGTGTTCCCAGAACCGCGGGCAGGCCGTTGCCTTCGCGTCGAACCGAAAGCCCGTCCGCGCGGCAGCCGAGGACAAAATTGTCCGGAATCGGCCCGAAATCGTCCTGCGACAGAGTGATCCTTGCGCCGCCCGCGGCCTCGGCTGCGACGGCAGCGCCCTCTCGCTCAACAACACGCAACGGCAGCAGGTTTTCGAAGCCGACGAAGCGGGCGACAAAACTGTTGGCCGGCTTGCGGTAGAGGATCTCGGGGGTATCGAGCTGCATGATGCGGCCGGCATTCATGATGGCGACGCGGTCGGAGATTGAAAAGGCTTCCTCCTGATCGTGCGTCACGTAAAGCGACGTGGTGCCGTTGGCGCGCTGCAGCTGGCGGATTTCGACGCGCATATCGACCCTGAGCTTGGCATCGAGATTGGAAAGCGGCTCGTCGAACATCAGGAGCGGCGGCTCGATGACGAGGGCGCGCGCCAATGCGACGCGCTGCTTCTGACCGCCGGAGAGTGCCGAGGGTAGGCGGTCGCCGAGGCCGGAAAGACCGACACGCTCCAGCATCGCGGCTGCCTTTTGCCGGCGCTCCCGTGCCGGCATGCGGCGCTGCTTCAGTCCGAAGGCGACGTTTTCGAGCACGGTCAGATGCGGAAACAGCGCGTAGTTCTGGAACACCAGCCCAATATCCCTGGCGTGCGCCGGCAGCGTCGTCAGATCGCGGTCGCCGAGCTTGATGGTGCCGCTGGTCGGCTGCAGGAAGCCGGCGACGAGCCGCAGCGTCGTCGTCTTGCCGCAGCCGCTGGAGCCGAGCAGCGAGACCAGCTCGCCGGCGGCGACGGACAGCGAAAGGTCCTGCAGGACGGTCGTCTTGCCGTAATGGGCGCTGATGGAATTGATGGAGAGCGATATGGTCACGAGCGGCTACTTTGTCAGGAAGGTGAGGCCCAGGGTGGCTTCAACGATCGCCATGACGGCGACGGTCACGAGCATCAGCAGCACGGAAACCGAGGCGATGGTCGGGTCGAAGAACTGCTCCATATGGGCTAGAATCTGGATCGGAAGGGTGGAGATGCCGGGGCCTGTCAGGAAGACCGAGACGGAGACATCGTTGATCGAGGTGATGAAGGCGAGAATGAAGGCGGCAATGACGCCGGCGCGGATATTCGGCAGCACCACGGTCAAGAAGGTCTTCAGGGGCGGACAGCCGAGGCTGATCGCGGCCTCCTCGATCGAGAAATCGAAGCTCGCGAGACTGGCGGTGACGACGCGGACACAATAGGGCAGCACCAGCAGGGCATGACCGATCAAGAGGCTCGGGAAGATCGGCAGACCGAGCCCGATGGTGATCGATTTCATCAACGAGAAACCGAAGACGATTTCCGGAACGAGGATCGGCAGAACGAAGAGCGTCGAAAGCCAGCGCGGCAGTTCGATCCTGTAGCGGCTGATGGCATAGGCGGCGGGAATGCCTATCAGCAGTGAAAGCGCAGTCCCGAGGAAGGCCAGTTCCAGGCTGGTGATCGCCGTCGTGCGGAAGGCTTCGATCTGAAAGATGTTCGAGAACCAGTGCAGCGTCAGACCCTGCGGCGGGAAGGTAAGATAGGTCGTGTCGCTGAAGGCCGAGCCGATGATGATGACGAGCGGCGCCAGTAGAAAGAGGAAGGTAAGGGCGGTGAAGGCGATGAGCGCGGGGTGGACGGATCTAGTCATGATCACACCGCCATCGGATTGAGCCGCCGCGCCAGGCGGCTCATGATCGCTACGATCCCGATCGTCACGACAACCATGATGGCGGCAATCGTCGAAGCGCCGACCCAGTCGAAGGTGACCATGGCGCGCTGATAGAGGAAGGTGCCCATCATCATCTGCTTCTCGCCGCCGAGCAGCTGCGGCGTGGCATAGGAGGTGAAGCTGCCGGTGAAAACAAGCACGGCGCCAACGATGAGGCCGGGCGTGGCGAGCGGCAGGATGACCTGGCGGAAGGTCGCGGCCGGCGTAGCGCCGAGTGAGGTCGCCGCCTGAATGAGATCCTCCGGTATGCCCTCGAGTACGCCGACAAGCGTCAGGATCATCAAGGGCACGAAGAGATAGACCATCGCGACGATCACCGAACCCTCGGTATAGAGCATCGAGAGTGGCTCGCCGATGACGCCGATCGACAGCAGGACGGTGTTGAGAATGCCGCTCTTGCCGAGGATGATCAGCCAGGCGAAGGAGCGCACGACGACGCCGGTCAGCAGCGGAAAGACGGCGGCGATGATCATCAGGCTTTTGGCGCGGCCCGGCATCTGCGCGATCACATAGGCGGCGATGAAGCCGATGATTAGCGAGAGTGCCGTCGTGATCAGCGCAACCTCGATGGTCCTCAACAGGACCGTCCGACGAAAGCCGCTGGAAAAGAAGGCGATATAGGGGGAAAATACCCCCTTGGCTTCGCCGAAAGTCGCCGCGATCGTAATGATCACCGGAACGAGCAGGAAAAGCGTTACGGCCAGGATTGCCGGCGTCGCCAAGCCCCATTTCATCAAATGCTTCATCAACCGAATTCCGTGAGGACGCCGCATAAGTTTGCGGCATGCCCTGTTACATGCCGAAGATCTCGTTCCAGCGATCGACCCAGTCCGGTTGCGCCTCGATCAGCTTCTGATAATCGATGCGGCTGAGCTTGGCGATCATCGCGGCGCCGTAGGTCCAGAGCTTGGCCTTTTCGGGCGGCAGCACGACCTTGGTCGAGATCGGTGCATCGACACCCTGTTCGGCTTCCGCCTGTTGCACGTCCTTCGACAGGATGAAGTTGATGAACTGGTGCGCAAGCTCGACGTTTTCCGAGCCCTTCGGAATATTGACCGTATTGAGGACGGCGATATCGCCCTCCTTCAGATCGGCCCAGGCCATCGTCGGAACGGCTGATCGCAGGGATGTCAGAACAAAATCCTGCGTCATCGCCACCTTGGCCTCGCCTGTCGAGATCAGGTTCACCAGCTCGGAACCGGTATTGTAGTTCTTGACGACATTCGGCTTCAGCGCCTCGATGGCGTCGAAGGCCTTGTCGGCATCGGTATAGGGATCGGCGCCGGCATGCTTGCCGGCTTCGAGCACCGTCAGCGGCCCGCCTGTCGTGGTGATGCCCGGCAGCGAAATGGCGCCCTTCAGATCGTCGCGCCACAAATCATTCCAGGAGGTTATCGGCGGGTTCACCTTCGCCGTATCGTAGACGATGCCGACGCGGCCGATCGTGTAAGCCGGGCCATAATTGCCCTGCGGTGCCCTCGCGATATCGTAGAGATCGGCAAGGTTCGTAATCTTGCTGCGGTCAACTTCCTGGAAGAGGCCCTGCTGGATGCCGAGCTGCGAATAGCTGTCCGTGAGATAGATGACGTCGACGCCTTTACCCCCTCGCAGTTTCAGCTTGTTGAGGCGGTCGGCATTGTTGCCGGTTTCGAAGACGACGTCGCAACCGCAGATCTTCTTGAAGGGCTCGATGATGTTGGCCTGCATCTTCTCGCCATTATAGCCCCACCAGGAAATGGTCAGCGTTTTTGCCTGGGCGTAGGCCGGTATGACGGACGCTGCTGCAAGAATGGCAAATCCCGCGGCGCGGGCAAAGGAGAGGCCTTTCATTCTCGAAATCCTTTTGGTCAATGAAATCGGGCATATGTTTCAAGCTTGCAGGATACTATTTTTCGAGCACCGGCTTTACAAGCCCAACAAATGGGCAGGGCGGTGGTTTTTGCCTTTGGTGGGATGAAATATCCAGTGGTGTCATGGTGCAATGCTTGGCCGTTGCAAATGCTTGAGATCATTCGGCTTCCTTGAGCGAGCCAGCCGCCTTTACAGGCCGGTCCGTCATCTCTACCCTCGGCTGATCGATTTTTCTGGCAGGCATGCGGCTCATGACATCCCCGAAAACAACCCTTCCTGACGATCTGCTTGTCAACGCGGCGGACGAAGTGCTGATCCGTCAGGATCTGACGCTGACCGCGCTCGGCCGCCGGCCAGCAGATCGCCTGCTGCGTGTCGGCAAGCTTTTGGATGTGCATAGCCGTAGCTGGCTAGACGACCAGGAAATCGTTATCAAGGGCAGGCGGATCGCCTATGTCGGCCCGGCCGGCAGTTATCAGGGCGAGGTGAGCGAGCGCGTGCACGAACCGCATCTGGCGGCTGTCCCCGGCTTCGGCGAAGCGCACAAGCATATCGAAAGCTCGCATCTGACGCCGGAATGGGAAGCGGCCCTGGTCATGCCACATGGCGTCACCTGGACTTGCGAGGCGAGCCACGAATTCTCCAACGTGAACGGTGCCCGCAATCTGGAATTCTGGCTCGAGGCTCGCCGTCGCGGCTCGCCGATGAAGATTTTCCCTCTGCCGGGATCGGCTGTGCCCCCCACTGCTTACGAATGGGGCGGCGGCCATTTCGGCTATGACGAGCAGAAGTCCTTTCTTAGCGAAAGTCTGATGGTGGCTGGCCTTGACGAGGTGATGGATTGGCCGTCCGTCAGCAATCCGGAGAATCCGGCTTACGATCGCCTCTGGGGCATGATCCGCGCCACCTTCGAGCAGCGCGGTGTCGTTGAAGGCCATGGCGCCGGCCTGCGCGATCTGGCATCGATCAATGCCTTTGCCGGCGCGGGCCTCGCCTCCGATCATGAAGGCTGGTTCCTCGACGAAATCTGGGAAAAACTGACGCATGGCCTGTTCATCGAGCTCAGACCGCATTCCCTGCCTGAGGTCATCAAGGGGCTGATCGATAAGGGATTGTCGGACTGGTCGCAGATTGCCTTCGTTACCGACGATCGCAGCGCCAGCGATACACTGAAGATCGGTGCGACGGATCATAATGTCCGGCTTGCGATCGAGAATGGGTTGACGCCCGAAATCGCCATTCAATGTGTGACCATCAATCCCGCCCGGCACATGCGGCTGACGCCCTGGGTCGGCTCGATCGCGCCCGGCCGCTTTGCCGATATCGTGCTGCTGGACGATGTGAAGACGCTGTCGATCGCCAAGGTCTGGGCCGATGGCAGGCCGGCATCCGAAGGCAAGATCTTCGTCGGTGTCCGGCCCGAAATCGACTGGCCGGAGTGGGCGACGCAGACGGTTCGCATCGATCGGGTCGTCACAGCGGAAGATTTTCGTATTGCCGCCCCGTCGGACGCGGCCACGGCAAAGGCGGCGCTGCTGCGGCCATTCCATTGGGCCGATGATTTCATCACCATGGACCTGCCCATCAGCGATGGCGCAGTCCAGCGTGATCATGATCGCAACGTCACGAAATTCGCGATCGTCGACCGCTTTTCCGGCGAGGCCAAGGTCGCGCGCATGTTCTGGCTGGGCACAGGCCCGCGCACGCCGGATACCGCGCTCGGCGCCACGCTCGGCCACGATAAGCACAATATCTGGATCGTCGGTTCCTCCGATGAAGCCATGGCGATGGTTGCCAATGCGCTGAAG
The DNA here is from genome assembly GCF_008370325.1 of Martinezella tropici. GTDB lineage: Bacteria > Pseudomonadota > Alphaproteobacteria > Rhizobiales > Rhizobiaceae > Rhizobium > Rhizobium tropici_B. The sequence goes on from NZ_VNIP01000001.1 coordinate 5,493, forward strand.
GAGCAGCAGGGCGGTTGGGTGCTGGTTTCGGGCGGCAAGGTCGTCGCCCGCGTTCGCTATGAAGTTGGTGGCCTGATGACGGCGCGCTCGGCCGAAGAGCTGGATGCGGAGATGCAGGTGCTCTATAAGGCCGGCGCCGAGATCGACTGGATGTACGAGCCGACCTTCTCGCCACGCTGGTGGCCGGGTTTTCCCGAGCGACTCTCCTTTGCGACGCTCACTTGCGCGCCCTGGCGCTGGGTTCTGGTCGCTCCCTCCGAAAGGGCGCCGGAAGGCTTCGTCAATGTCGCGACCGGTGAAACGCATCCCGTCGTCTGGTGAGGGATATCCACTTTTTTCAATAGGCATATCCGCGCTCAAGCTGCCGCTTACGCGAATTATATCATCTCGCCAGGCTGCAGTTCGATCGAGCCTTGACGGCCTGGACACACTCCTTAATTATCCGTTTGGTTACTTGTGTCGCATTGCGACTATGCGAGAGGACGGGGAATAACCGTCGACCGACGCACATGGGCGGGCGCTATCGGGAAACCAGATGGAGGAGGGAATAGTGGTTGCCGTTAACAACGATCCGCTGCGGATCATGTCGGCGTTTTCCACGCTGGGATGCGCGGAACTCGAATTGGATGAAGCCCTCGGTTTGGCGGCACGCCACGGCCTGGATGCCATCGAAATCCGTGCTCTTGGCGGCATGATTGACCTTTCTGTCTATTTCACCGACAGGTTCGGTTCTCCGGCTGGCTTGGCCAAGGCACTGAAAGCGTCTCCGGTAAGCGTATGCGCCTTCAATACGTCGTTGCGTCTTGTCGGTGCGACACCGCAGGCGAAAGAGGAGTTCCTGCGCTATCTTCCCTGGGCGGAGGCGGCCGGCGTCCGGTCGCTGCGGGTTTTCGATGGCGGCGAAACCGGTGACAGGGGCGAAATGGCGGAAGCGCTGTCGACGCTGCAATGGTGGCGTGAGAGCGCCAAACGCGAAGGGTTCCGTGCCGACATGATCATCGAGACGCATGATTTCCTCGCGTTGCCGGATGCTATTCCCCGGTTCCTCGAAATGGCGCCCGATTGCGTGCTCCTTTGGGACACACATCACACCTGGCGCAAGGGTGGGCAGGATCCCGTCGAGACCTGGAGGCAGGTTCGCAATAATACCCAGCATCTTCATGTGAAGGACAGTATCTCCAAGCCGGGGCCGAGGCTGCCGTATAGCTATGTTCTGCCGGGCGAGGGTGAGTTTCCCATGGCTGCACTGCGCGCGGTGCTTGCCGCAGACAATTATACTGGTGTCATGAGTCTGGAATGGGAAAGACTATGGCATCCGGATTTGCCGCCCCTGGATTTAGCAGTGCAATCCGCTCAGCATAATGGATGGTGGTTCCGGGCGCCGCGCAGTGAATAGTTGTTGAAGTTTACTAATATTTTAGCTTAGTTTCATATAAGAAGGTGCTGCAGCAATTGACTTTGCCATAGCTCGCTAATTAATATATTAGAAATAGTTAAATAATAGCTTGTCGTCGTACGGCGCCGAGTTGACTATGATTTTCGATGCAACGTTTCCAGCTCGATGAAGGGGAACCTCGGTGATATGGGGTTTGTGGGTGTCTGGAAGATGGAAGAGACGGATTTTAGACACCAGAAATCCGATGCTTCGGGGTCATACGCTGCTGTCAGCCGTCGCTCCCTATTTCCGAAGAGCTGGCTGCAGTCGGCTCCCGTGCGAAGGGACATCCGATGAGCGGTAGTGCGAGCCGCGGGGAAGAGGGACATAGAGCCCTGATTTTGAAGGCGATCGCCGAAGGCGGCCTGGGCTTTGCCGCGCAATGGGTTCATGACGTCGCAAATGTCGGCGAAGTTTTCTATGCGGAAAGCCTCGCACGCGTAACCGATTCGGATGGCACCGTGCACACCGCCGGCACATTTGTCTCCTCCCTCGAGCGGCAGGATCGCTGGTTCGATCTTGATCTGCGTATTCTTGATATGGTGCTCTCTGCTTTGGCGGAGGATGAGAGGCTGGTGCTGGGGTTCAACCTGAATGCCGCCAGCCTGTCCCGCTCGGATCGGTTTTCCGATGTCTTCGGCCGCATCAGCCGTAAGCCGGAACTCGCTGCACGGCTCGTCGTCGAGATCACGGAAGGCTATCCGGTCATCGGCGCCTCGATAGAGCGCATGAAGATGATCCGCGCTCTTGGCTGCCGCATCGCGATAGACGATTTCGGGGCCGGCTTCGCCACGCCGGCGTCGCTGTTGCAGGTGGCCGCCGATGTCGTCAAGATCGACGCCGCCTTCGTACGGGACAACAGGTGCGGACGCGACGGAAGCGACAGTCTTTCCCATCTTGTCGGTTTTGCCGCCTGCTTTGCGCCTTTCGTCGTCGTCGAAGGCATCGAAACGAGCTCTCAGCTCGACGCTGCGCGAGAGGCCGGTGCAACGCATGCGCAAGGCTTCTTCCTGTCGCAGCCCGTTTCGTTGGCGCAGCTTCGCCGCCGCAAGGGGAAGGCCGTTTTGCGGGGGGTGGGATGAGCATTGCCGCCACTATCCTGCCAGGCATGGTCGCAAGCTCGGCTTCACAGGTGCCGCCGTGATGAAGCAACCGGCCTTTACCTCGGATTATCAGGTTTCCGCCGCCCGGGCGACGCGCGAGCTCAAGACGAAGACATTGCTTCGCGCTTTGGTGAGCCGGCTGCATACGGCCTTCTCGGATGGCGCGGAGGCGTTGTCCTTCACGTTTTCCGGTGGGGCCGCACCGCACATCCTCATTTGCGATCGCGCTACAGTGGCCTTGGGCCGTGTGACGATAGACGCGGAAACCGGGCTCTATGTCTTTTGCGAGTTTGGTCGCCACGCCGCCGATATCGTCATCGTGACCGCGAACGAAAATCGGTTGATCGAAGTGATCGCCCTTCATCTTTCCGATGGTCGTCCAACGCAGCAGGCACGCGATGCAGCCGTCGGCCATCTTGTCGGCCAGACGATGGAGGATATCGAGCGCAAGTTCATTCTCGAAACGCTGCATCATTGCGGTGGCGATCCCACCCATACGGCATTCATGCTGGGCATGCCGCTCGTCAGCCTCCGCAACAGGCTGGCGATGTATTTTGCCGGCCCGGCCGACAATCGGCCGCGGGCTGTGGCGGAGACAGAATACGGAATGAAAGACTATCGATCGCGATGATCGCGGACGCACGCTGTGCCAATGCATTCGGTCCCGGTCACTGGACCGGGAATCGAGCGCCTGAAAGACGGCGCAATTTGAAACGGCGGGATGTCTGACAGCGGGCGTCGCGCATGATGCAATTCGGGCGGGGCGGCGCGCGAGGAACCAAATGAAATTCGGGAAAAGCTCATGGATTCTTTTAACGAGAGAAAAGTCCCAGCCCAGCCGCAGCCACGCCCTCTGTTCGACGGCTGCGTAAAGATTGTTTCGGCCTATGTCAGCCACAACGCGGTGCCGCTTCACAGCCTTCCCAGGCTGATCAAGGATATCCACCAAGCGCTGCAAGCCTTGGATGCAGGCGGCAGGACCGTCGACCGCGCCAATCTGGTGCCGGCGGTGGATTTGAAGAAATCGGTGACGAACGACTACATCGTCTGCCTTGAAGACGGCAAGCGATTCAAAACGCTGAAACGTCACTTGCGCGTGCATTATGGGATGACGCCGGAAGAATATCGCCAGAAATGGGGATTGGCGCCCAATTATCCCATGGTTGCGCAGAACTATGCAAACCGCCGCTCGGAGCTGGCGAAACTTTCCGGTCTCGGTGCCAATGGCAACAAGAAGGAAAGCGTGCGGTAAGGCTCGCTGCAGTTGGCTGCTGCAAGAAGAATGGCGCCTGTGAAGGGCGCCATTCTTTCGAATATGGTCCGATCCTGATATCAGCGCATGGGCCGATATGGCAGGTCAGAAGACCTGACGCAGCACGATGAACAGCACGAAAGCCAGCGCGATCGAGGCCGGCAGCGTCAGGATCCAGGCCATCAGCATGTTGCGCACGGTCGACCATTGCAGGCCGGAACCGTTCGCCGCCATGGTTCCGGCGACGCCGGAGGACAGGACGTGCGTGGTGGAAACCGGCAAGCCGAGATGGTCGGCCGCACCGATGGTCAGCATGGCAACGACTTCGGCGGCAGCACCCTGGCCATAGGTCAGATGCGTCTTGCCGATCTTCTCGCCGACGGTGACGACGATCCGCTTCCAGCCGACCATGGTGCCGAGGCCGAGTGCGAGCGCCACGGCGACCTTCACCCAGAGCGGGATGAACTTGGTCGCGTGGTCGACGGCAGCATGATAGCTGGTTACGGCCTTCAGGTCGTCGGCGCTCATCGGCAGCAGCTTCTGCTTGTCGATCAGCTTCAGCGATTCACCGATCAGGTAGATATCGTTACGAACGTTGCCGACGAGGCCGTTCGGCAGCTTCTCGACGCTCGGATAAGCGGCGATCTCGGCGCTGGTGGCGTGGATATAGGCCTGGAGTGCCGGTGTCGTTGTGTCCGACCAGGTCTTGCTCTTGACGGCATTGCTGACCGCTGCCTTCGGATCGGCCGGCGCGGCGACGCCTGGCTTCACATACTTGCCGAGTACGGTCTCGACCTGCGTCGAGGCCGCCTTGTAAGCTTCCAGATAGTTGACGTCGGGCGTGCGGTTCAGCGCGAAAGCCGTCGGCACGAGGCCGATGAGGATGAGCATGATCAGACCCATGCCCTTCTGGCCGTCGTTCGAACCATGGGCGAAGCTGACGCCGGTGCAGGTGAAGATCAACAGGCCGCGGATCCAGGCCGGCGGCGGCGCGTTACCCTTCGGCGCTTCATAGAGCTCCTTGTTGCGGATCAGCACCTTGGCGACCAGCAGCAGCAAAGCGGCCGCGCCGAAGCCGACGATCGGCGACAGCAGCAGCGACATGCCGACGTTGCTCGCCTGCGACCAGTCGACGCCGCTGGTGGCGGAGCCGGCGGGCGCCAGGAACTGGTTGGCGAGACCGACGCCGATGATGGAGCCGACGAGCGTGTGCGAGCTCGAAGCCGGCAGGCCCAGATACCACGTGCCGAGATTCCAGATGATGGCGGCCGTCAGAAGCGCGAAGACCATGGCGAGGCCGGAGCCGGAGCCGACCTGAAGGATCAGCTCGACCGGCAGCAGCGCCAGAATGCCGAAGGCGACCGCGCCCGACGAGGTCAGAACGCCGAGGAAGTTGAAGAAGCCGGACCAGATGACGGCGAATTCAGCCGGCAGCGAGCGGGTATAGATGACGGTGGCAACGGCATTGGCCGTATCATGGAAGCCGTTGACGAACTCAAAGCCGAGCGCGATCAAAAGCGCCAGGCCGAGCAGGATCCACGGAACGGCGGCCGCATCGGCAAGGTCGCTGCCGAGGGCATAGCCGACATAGGCGAGGCCGCCGAGCACGACCACGCCGAAGAGCGGCAGAAACCATTTTGCCGAGCCCCCGGCGCCGTGAATTGGGTGATTGGCGTTGCCACCCTCGGAAGTGTTTGAAGCGAGGTCGACCATCCCAAACTCCTTTATGGCCATTAATATCCTCGGTGTAAGCCTCGTTCATGAAACTCTCGTGACGCGCGAGAGGGCGGATGGCGGCCGTATCGGCGGGAGGCAGGGCGCTCTTTGCGGGCAAATGGCTCCGAGCTGCCGTCTTCATTTTGCCCCCAAAAGGCCTTTTTCGGTTCAGCCGTCGTTCATACGCCTGGGGGTTAAATCCTGCATGTAAGGGACTTGGATAGAGGGCCATCAAAATGAGATCGTCCGTGATTACCATCGCTGCCTTGCTCGGCGGCCTGGTTGTATCTTCGGCAGAGGCAATGCCTATCCCAGCCGTTGGGACAACGGCCTCCGTGCCGGTCGTGAAAGTGGATTATGCCTGCGGTCGTGGCTGGCATCTGACGCGTTGGGGCGAATGCCGCCCGAACCGCTGGGGCCCGCCGCCGCGGCGTTGGGGTTACTACAGACCGCCACCGCCGCCGCCATGGGGCTGGCGTGGCCATCATCGCCATTGGCGCGATGACGACGGCTGGCGCGGTCGGCCAGGCTACTGGTGATCGGGCTGTGAAATGACAAACACCGCCGCGTTTTCGCGGCGGTGTTTCCTTGTGAGCGGTTCAGCTTTTCACGGAATCTCTGAACCGCCCTGTCTTTTTGTTGTCTCGCAATTCCGGGCGGAAAACCGCTGTGCACTTTTCCTGGATTTGCTCTAAGGATGCGGCTGAGGCCGCAATGCGCGTGCCGCCCCCCATAATGCCGTAACAACGGCGAGCCCGGCAGCCAGGATGGTCATGAGGCTCCTGGCGTGCAGAATGATATCGGCGGGTTTCGGGCGGATGAGATCGGCCGTATTGAAGCTCTCGCCGCTGAATTTACACAGAATGAGTGAGAGATTATTGCGCACCAGCGCCGTGTCGATATCCGAGACGATGTCGCCGACCGCTGGTTTTTCGTCCCTCATCGTCCGCATCTGGAGCAGCACCGCCTTCGCCGCCGCGAGATAGGCGTGCGAACACTCGTTGAACGGACTTTCCTCGTCGCTGACGCTGCCGGGCATCATGCCCCAGAGGCAGTAGGCCCGTTGGATCTGTGCGAAATTCAGGAGGCGCCGGAAGGTTTCGTCGGTATCGGATGCGCTCTCGGCAAGCGAGATGATCCGCCCGTAATAAGGCGCGATCACAGCCATTTCGCCATGGTTGAGGCTGGGTATCGGGATGCCGGCCTGGCTTCCGGATGAGGCGCCGCCATGCGCGGCGACTGCAAATGGCCAACACGAAACCATGAGACAGAAGATTGCGAGCAAGGCGCCGTTTGAACGCTGACGTCTCCCGCGCATGTTGCCATACACGGGATGCGAGCTATTTAGCATGCCAGGCCCGGTGCAGGGTCGTATTGCCGTAGCGCGGCTGCGGCAGCTGGCGTTCGGCCCAGGCTCCGAAGGCAAGCCCGAGTGTCGTCCAAAGGATGGCATGCATGCCGAGCGAGGCGAGGCGGAAGCGCCAGAGCACGACGGCCGAGAATTGCTCGGGCACTTCGTTGATGGGAGGAAGCAGATATTGGATCAGCGCGATGAAGACGACGTAGCCGATGCCGGCAATGATCGCACCGTTCCAGGAACCATATCGCGCCGCCAGCCTGCGACCGAAGCCCACGGCAACGATCATGCCGACGATGGACGCTACGATCATGATGAAGAACAGCTCGGTTCTCGCGCCGATCGTTTCGGGATTGCCGACGGCCGGCGGGTTTGCCGGATATTTGATGTAAGGGACCAGCGAAATCGTCACGAAGGCCGCAATTGCGAGCAGCGCTGCCGTGCCGCGCGCGCCGAACGGGCTGATGCGGCCATAGACGAAGGAGAAAACCAGCGCGAAAAGTCCGCCAATCGCCGTCGAGAAGATCACGATGCCGGTAAAGAGGCCGATGCCGGCCTGCGTGGCGCGGCTGACGATTTCCGGCTCCGACGTCTCGCCGGCAGCCTGCGCGGCCTTTTCCTCAAAGCCGATCGCCCAATCGACCAGCGGTTCGCCGAAGGCGTGGGCGAAGGCAAAAATGAGAATACCCGCAAAGGCCCCGACGATCATGCCGCGGAGCAAAAGACGTCCAACCATGTGCTTGACCCCTTAGTGGCAGGGGAAGCCGAGAAGGTGACGGGCGTCATGCACGAATTCGTGCACATACATGCCGGAGATGAGCGAGGTCGCGCCTTCTTCTGCGCCGATGAAATAGATCGCGAGCAGCATCAGCAGGCCGGCGAAAATGGCCCAGGGCAGGATTTGGCCGAGCGGAATCGGCTGCGGAACAGCGGATGGGGTGAAAGTGGTGTCGGACATTGTATTTCCCTCTTCAAGAAAAGCGCGTTCCATTTGCGGAAGGGTTCTTGCGGGAAGGGTCTGGCTCTCGGGGCGGAACTCTTCCGCCTTCGATTACAGTGGCGCGACCGCGCCGGGATTCCACCGGCTTCCACACCCGCAAACGTAAGTTTATATCTATCTGCAAAGATAATTGTCAATCAAGCGCCACTGCGATGTGAAATCGCGACAAGAGCGCGGCAGGGGATGGAGGTGGGAGCCTCATGAAGACACATCTGAGCTGGATTTGCCACGGGGCGACACAAGCCAATCGAGCGGGCTGTTTTCCGGATGACGAACCATTGGAGGTCAAGGCGGCACAGCAGGCCCAATCGCTGTCCTTGGGCCTTGGCGCGATCGATCGGGTCTGGACGAGCCCGGCCTTGCGTGCCCGTCAGACGGCCAGCGTGCTTGGTCTCGACGCCATTCCGGACGTCGCCTTGCGTGAATGCGATTACGGCGACTGGCGCGGGCAATCGCTTGCCGAACTGCATGAAAAGGATGCGGAATCGCTGACGCTATGGATGGCGGATACATCTGTTGCGCCGCATGGCGGCGAATCCCTGGTGGCGGTCATGAGGCGTGTCGGCGAATGGATGGGAAATCACATTGACGATGCCGGCCATACCGTCGTCGTTACTCATGCGAGCGTCATCCGCGCTGCCGTTCAGCATGTGCTGCAGGCACCGGCAGCCGCATTCTGGGCCGTCGATGTCGAGCCGTTCGGCATCGTCGAAATGACGAGCGACGGCCGTCGCTGGCAGCTTCGCTTCCCGAAGATGGCGGCATAGAGGAATTCCCGCAAAAGTGTGAAGCGGGCTTGATACTGCTGAAAGCGGAAATGCTCTGGCGATCAGCCGGCGGCTCTTGCCCGCCGCCGTTCGACATAGATGAGATAGGCGGCCATGCCGAAGGTCATCACGGCCAGCGCGAACCAGGTGATGGCATAGACGAGATGGCTATTATGGAAGGTGATCTGTGTCAGCCCTCCCACGGGCAGCCCGCCCGGGTTCTTCGTATCGTCGGCATCGATGAAATAGGGCGCCACGTTCTCCAGGCCGCGGGCCTCCGCGATCGCGGCCACGTCGCGCGAATACCAGCGCTCTTCTGCCGGCACGTTCGAGCGCAGCAGCGTGCCCTTGGGTTCGTTGATCCGCAGCAGGCCGGTAATGGTGGTTTCGCTGCCGATCCGGCCGTCGGAGCGCGTGCCCGGGTTGCGCTTCTCGGTCGGCACGAAGCCGCGATTGATGATGACGATCGTGCCGTCAGCGAGCTTCAGCGGCGTCAAGACCCAATAGCCGGGACCGAGCGTGGTCGAGGCATAGACCTGCGTTTCCTTGTCGTTGAGGAAAGTGCCGCTCGCCTGCACATGCCTGTATTCGGAGTTTTCGGCGTTGATACCGGCCCATTGCGCCGGGCCGGGTGCCTGAACCGCCGGGGCATGCACGCGTGCATCGACCCGTGCGATCAGATCCAGCTTCCAGTGCAGCCGTTTCACCTGCCAGGTGCCGAGCCCGATGAGAAGAGCGGTCAGGAGCAGCAGCAGCGACACCCAGATGATGAGAGCAAGTGTCGAGCGCGGCTTGCCGCGAGATGTGTTCGGGGAAATGTCGGTCATGGCGCTGGTCTCCGGGGACGCGCTGCCGCATGATTTCGGGAGGTTCAACTCTCTTCGCTGAAGATCACGCGTGGTCGGGAATTTTCGGCTGCGGCTCCTGGCATTTTCAAGCATGCACCGCGCAGCGTCCGGCGGAATTTTCACACCGGGAAGAGGGCGGGCCTTCGCCTGAAGGCCCGCCGCTCGGTCTTATGGCATGTTGCGCATCATCTCGGGCGACATGGGCATCATGTTCGCATTGAGGTGATGCATGACCCAGAGCGAGCCGGAAAGGGCGATGATGACGATCACGATGGTGAAGATCAGCGCCATCATGTTCCAGCCGCCTTCCGAGCGGGTGTTCATGTGCAGGAAGTAGATCATGTGCACGACGATCTGGATCGCGCCGAGGATCATGACGATCGCCCCGGTGACGGCGGGATCGGCGATGACCTTGCCCATGACCAGCCAGAAGGGAATGGCGGTCAGGATGACGGAGAGGATGAACCCCGTCATGTAGCTCTTGAAGGTGCCGTGTGCCGCCTCGTGGCCGCCATGGTGATCGTGGCCGTGGGCGTCGGCGGAATGATGCGAATGGTCTGCGTTCGAGCTCATCCGAGAACTCCCATGAGGTAGACGAGAGAAAACACGCCGATCCAGACGACGTCGAGGAAGTGCCAGAACATCGAAAGGCACATCAGGCGGCGCTTGTTTTCTGCGATGAGGCCATGCCGGCCGACCTGCGCCATCAGCGTGATCAGCCAGACGATACCGGTGGTGACGTGCAGACCGTGCGTGCCGACGAGCGTGAAGAAGGCCGACAGGAAGGCGCTGCGCTGCGGGCCGGCGCCGTCGAGGATCAGGTGATAGAACTCGTAAAGCTCGAAGAAGATGAAGAGCGCGCCGAAAATGCCTGTGATCGTCAGCCACATCAGCGTGCCCGACTTGTTGTTCTTCTCCATCGCCAGCATGGCGAAGCCGTAGGTGATGGAAGAGAAGAGCAGCATAGCCGTGTTGACGGCGACGAGCGGCAGCTCGAACAGATCGGCCGGCGACGGGCCGGCCGCGTAGCTGTGGCCGAGCACGGCAAAGGTCGCGAAGAGGACTGCGAAGATCAGGCAGTCGCTCATGATGTAGATCCAGAAGCCCAGCATGGTGCTGCCTTCAGGATGATGCTCTTCCGTCAGGTAAAAGGCGGGCGTTTCGCCATCCTTGGAAGCGTGTGCGGTTTGGGTGGTCATAAGTCTTACACCTGTCCTGCGAGCTGCTTCGTACGCTCGTTCTCGGTCTTAACGACCTCGTCGGCGGGAATGTAGAAGTCGCGCTTGTAGTTGAAGGTATGGCCGATCGTAATGACGATCATCGCGGCGAAGGTAATGGCGGCAAGCCACCACATGTACCAGATCATCCCGAATGCGAAGCCGATGGAGAGAACGCCGAGGATGATGCCCGTGCCGGTGTTCTTCGGCATGTGGATCGGGATGAAGCCCTCCGTCGGACGCTTGAAGCCGCGGTTCTTCATGTCCCACCAAGCGTCATGATCGTAGACGATCGGCGTGAAGGCGAAGTTGTAGGCCGGCGGCGGCGACGAGGTGGACCATTCGAGCGTACGGCCGTTCCAGGGGTCGCCGGTATGATCGCGAAGTTCTTCGCGCTTCATGAAGCTGACGGCGAGCTGGATGAGGAAGCAGGCGATGCCGATGGCGATCAGTCCGGCGCCGAAGGCGGCGATGATGAACCAGATCTGCAGCGACGGATCGTCGAACTGGCTGACGCGGCGGGTGACGCCCATCAGGCCGAGGATATAGAGCGGCATGAAGGCGAACCAGAAGCCGATCTGCCAGAACCAGAAGCTCATCTTGCCCCAGAAAGGATCGAGCTTGAAGCCGAAGGCCTTCGGGAACCAGTAGTTGACGCCCGCGAACATGCCGAAAAGCACGCCGCCGATGATCACGTTATGGAAGTGGGCGATCAGGAACAGCGAGTTGTGCAGCACGAAGTCGGCCGGCGGAATGGCGAGCATGACGCCGGTCATGCCGCCGATGGTGAAGGTCACCATGAAGCCGACGGTCCACAGCATCGGCACTTCGTAGCGGATGCGGCCGTGATACATCGTGAACAGCCAGTTGAACAGCTTCGCACCCGTCGGGATCGAGATGATCATCGTCGTGATGCCGAAGAAGGAATTGACGCTGGCGCCCGAGCCCATCGTGAAGAAGTGGTGCAGCCAGACGAGGTAGGAGAGGATCATGATCACGCAGGTGGCGTAGACCATCGAGGCGTAGCCGAAGAGGCGCTTGCCGCAAAAGGTGGCGACGACTTCCGAGAAGACGCCGAAGGCCGGCAGGATCAGGATGTAGACTTCCGGGTGGCCCCAGATCCAGATGAGGTTGACATACATCATCGGATTGCCGCCGAGGTCGTTCGTAAAGAAGTTCGTGCCGGCGTAGCGATCTAGGGTCAGGAGCGCGAGCGTTGCGGTCAGGATCGGGAAGGACGCGACGATCAGGATGTTGGTGCAGAGCGACGTCCAGGTGAAAACAGGCATTTTCATGAAGGTCATGCCCGGCGCGCGCATCTTGACGATGGTGGCGATCAGGTTGATGCCCGAAAGCGTCGTTCCGATACCCGCGACCTGCAGGCCCCAGATGTAATAATCGACGCCGACGTCGGGGCTGTAGGCGATGCCGGAAAGCGGCGGATAGGCCAGCCAGCCGGTCTTGGCGAACTCGCCGATGAAGAGCGAGATCATGATGACGATCGCGCCCGCCGTCGTCATCCAGAACGAGAAGTTGTTGAGGAAGGGGAAGGAGACGTCGCGCGCGCCGATCTGCAGCGGCACGACGAGGTTCATCAGGCCGGTGACGAAGGGCATCGCCACGAAGAAGATCATGATCACGCCATGGGCGGTGAAGATCTGGTCGTAGTGATGCGGCGGCAGATAGCCTTCGGATCCGTTGAAGGCGATCGCCTGCTGCAGGCGCATCAGCAGCGCGTCGGAAAAGCCGCGCAGCAGCATGATCAGCGCCAACACGACATACATGATGCCGATCTTCTTGTGATCGATGCTGGTGAACCATTCCTTCCAGAGATAGCCCCAGAGGCGGAAATAGGTCAGCAGGCCGAGAAGAGCGATACCGCCGATGGCGACGCCGATGAAGGTCGCCACGAGGATCGGCTCGTGATACGGAATGGAGTCGAGCGTCAGCCGACCGAAGATGAATTTATAGAGGTCCGGGTTGGAAAACATGGATTGCCTCTGTCCCTTATGAATGTCTTGTTATTGAGCGCACCGGATCAGTGACCCTGATGCTGCGCCGAACCGGTCGACGAATCGGAAGAAGAACCGTTGCCCATATCCATGCCCTGCATCGAATTGTCTCCATGCTGCATGGTGTGGCCGGCGCCGCCGTCAGCCTTGATGGGGGTGACTTCGGCCGGGCTCCCGTCGCGATTGTCGTAGATCAGGCGCTCGCGGTTTTCGTGGCTTTCCTTGCCGCCGCCGCCCTTGGCGTCGATATGCATCATTTCGCTCATGCACATCTTGCTCGGATCGGCGCACATGTTGAGGATGGCATTGTAGAGACCATCGTCTACGGCGTTGAAGTACTGCACGGGGTTGCGCTCGCTCGGCTTGGCAAGCGTCAGATATTCCTGGCGGCCGAGCGCGGTGCCCTGGCCCTTGGCCTTCTGAACCCACTGGTCGAAATCGGCCTGATTAAGGCCATGGAACTTGAAGCGCATGTTCGAGAAGCCGGCGCCGCTGTAGTTGGCCGACATGCCCTGGAATTCGCCAGGATGGTTGATGACGGCATGCAGCTTCGTCTCCATGCCCGGCATGGCGTAGATCTGGCCCGCCAGCGCCGGGATGAAGAAGGAGTTCATGACGGCCGAAGCCGTGATCTTGAAATTGATCGGCCGATCGACCGGAGCGGCCATTTCGTTGACCGTGGCAATGCCGTATTCCGGATAGAAGAACAGCCATTTCCAGTCGAGCGCCACCACTTCCACCGTCAGCGGCTTCACGTCGGCGCTGAGCGGCTTGTCGGCGGCAATACGGTCGAGAGGGCGATAGGGGTCGAGCTGATGGGTGCTGATCCAGGTCACCGCGCCGAGCGCGATGATGATGGCAAGGGGAGCGGACCAGATGACCAGCTCGAGACGTGTCGAATGATGCCAATCCGGCTCATAGGTCGCTTGCGTGTTCGACTGGCGGTATCTCCAGGCGAAGAACAGCGTCAGGAAGATCACCGGGATGATGATGATCAGCATCAGCACGACCGAGACGATGATGAGGTCTCGCTGCTGCATGGCGATATCGCCGGAGGGAGCCATCACCACCAGATTGCAACCTGAGAGCAGCAAAAACAAAGGGATGACGGATAAACGGCTGAAAATCTTCGATAGTCTTGGCACGTCTTAAAGCTCTTTTTGTTTCGACCCTACCGCGACTAAAGGACGGCGGTCATGAACGATATGAGGTGTTTCGTCGCACCGCAGCAAACTCGGGTGCGATGCGGTATGGAATGCTGTCCCACCTATCGGGAAAACCCTGATAAATCCAGAAGGTTTTCCACGAGGCCCTTCGCTTTTGTCGCCGCTAATATACCTGGATCGGAACAAATGACTATCGCTGCCGGTTCCTGCTTGGACCGGAATATGGCGGCGAAAGCCGAAATGACCCGATTTGATAGCTAATTTGCGAATTATTTCATGCTCGATACTTGATATGTTCGCACGTTTGATCGACATTTTCATTACGCGCGAATTCGTGGAGGAATTCGCGCTCGGAGAGGGAGGCTCCCGCGCATGGTCAGCGTTACGCATGAATCATTGAATCCCACATCTTCAACGCTTGAGAGCGATGCCCGCAGCATGCATGCGGGTGGTACCGTCGCTCCCGGAAACATCGCCATCGGCGTGATCATTGGTCGCACGTCCGAGTTCTTCGATTTCTTCGTCTATGCCATCGCATCGGTCCTAGTCTTCCCGAAGCTGATCTTCCCCTTCGCCGACCCGCTGCATGGCACGCTTCTTTCCTTCCTGGTCTTCTCGCTCGCTTTCATCGCGCGTCCGATCGGCTCGTTCATCTTCATGGCGATCGACCGCACCTATGGCCGTGGCGTCAAGCTGACGATCGCCCTGTTTCTGCTCGGCGGGTCCACGGCATCCATGAGCTTCCTGCCCGGCTATAGCGAAGTCGGCGTCTATGCGATCATCCTGCTTGCGATCTTCCGCATCGGGCAGGGCCTTGCGCTCGGCGGCGCCTGGGATGGCCTCGCCTCGCTCCTGGCGCTCAATGCCCCGACCAACCACCGCGGCTGGTATGCGATGATCCCGCAGCTCGGCGCGCCGATCGGCTTCATGCTGGCGAGTGCCCTGTTCGCCTATTTCGTCACGAGCATTTCGGCGGCGGACTTCCTCGATTGGGGTTGGCGCTACCCCTTCTTCTGCGCCTTCGCGGTCAACGTCGTCGCGCTCTTCGCCCGCCTGCGTCTGGTGGCAACCGAAGAATTCGGCACGCTGCTCGAACGCCATGAGCTTGAGCCCGTGAAGATGACGGAACTCCTGCGCGTGCATGGCCGGGACGTCCTGATCGGCGCCTTCGTGCCGCTGGCAAGCTTTGCGACCTTCCATCTGGTTACGGTCTTCCCGCTGGGCTGGGTCACGCTTTATAGCGAGCAGACCCCCGGTTCGTTCCTACTGATGGAATTCTTGGGCGCCATCTGCGGCATTCTCGCCATCATCTGTTCCGGCATGCTCGCCGACCGGATCGGCCGCCGCAATCAGCTTGCCATCGGTGCCGTGCTGATCGCCTGCTTCGCTTTCGTCGCGCCCTGGCTGCTCGATGGCGGCGTCACTGGCCGTCACATCTACGTGGTTCTCGGCTTCACGCTGCTCGGTCTCTCCTTCGGTCAGGCGGCCGGCGCAAGCGCTTCGCGCTTCAGCCAGAACTATCGCTACAGCGGCTCGGCCCTTGTGTCGGATTTGTCCTGGCTGATCGGTGCCGGCTTCGCGCCCTTCGTGGCGCTTGCTCTCTCCAGCCAGTTCGGCCTCGTCTACACCAGCCTCTATCTGCTGTCGGGCGTCGTCTGCACACTGGTCGCGATCTTCTTCAGCAAGACGCTGGAGACGCGGGACAACTAAGTTCTATCTTCGATGGAGGAGGGGCCGCGGCATGAAAGTGCCGCGGCCTTTTTGCATGCCGGTTGCGCCTTGCCCGACCTCCGGCGGAGATGACGGCGAAATCTTGACTCTCTTCTCAAACTTTTGTGATAAGGAGGTCGGAGTTAAAACTTGAAAACGATAGTCATGAAAAATATAGGCTATCGCATCGCTGCCGGAGGCGGCGACTTCAAAGCGAGAGGATTTATGACTTTTTCCGTTTCTCATCTCACCAGTGCGCTGGCGCTTGCCGTAGGTCTTGCAACTGCTCCAATGATGGCGAATGCCGCCGACGCCGAAGGCATCGTGGTCTACAACGCCCAGCATGAGGCGCTGACGCAGGCATGGGCGGATGGCTTCACCAAGGAAACCGGCATTAAGGTCACGATCCGCAACGGTAGCGACATGCAGTTCGCCAACCAGATCGTTCAGGAAGGCGCAGCCTCCCCGGCAGACGTCTATCTGACGGAAAATTCTCCGGGCATGGCGCTGGTCGACGCCAACAAGCTCTTCGCTCCCGTCGATGCCGCGACGCTGGCGCAGGTGCCGGAAACCTTCAAGGCCGCCGATGGCAATTGGGTCGGCGTTGCCGCCCGCTCCACGGTTTTCGCCTATGACAAGACCAAGCTGAAGGAAGCCGATCTGCCGAAGTCGATGCTCGACCTTGCCGATCCCAAGTGGAAAGGCCGCTGGGGCGCTTCGCCGGCCGGCGCCGATTTCCAGGCAATCGTCAGTGCTCTTCTGGAGCTGAAGGGCGAGGATGCCACCCGCGCCTGGCTGAAGGCCATGAAGGAAAATGCCAGCTTCTACAAGGGCAACAGTGTTGCCATGAAGGCCGTCAATGCCGGCGAGGTCGAAGGTGCGGTGATCTATCACTATTACTGGTTCGGCGATCAGGCAAAGACCGGCGAAAACAGCAAGAATGTTGCCCTGCATTACTTCAAAAACCAGGATCCGGGCGCTTTCGTCAGCATCTCCGGCGGCGGCGTTCTGGCATCCAGCCAGCATCAGAAGGAAGCCCAGGCATTCCTGAAGTGGATCACCGGCAAGGACGGTCAGGCCGTTCTGCGCGATGGCAACTCCTACGAATATGCCGTCGGCAACGGCGAGGCTTCCAATTCGAAGCTGGTGCCGCTCTCCGACCTGCAGGCACCGAAGGTCGAGCCTTCGAAGCTGAACAGCAAGAAGGTCACCGACCTGATGACGGAAGCCGGACTTATCTAAGACGAAAGCCCGTGCCGCGGCGCCTTGAAGAGCGCTTCCGGGCCGGCTTGCTCTTGCATCATTGTCCTATGCCCTGCTAGGGGCATGGACATGGCCTTAAGGCCGATCGATCGGGCAACCGCCGTCAGCGGCGGTTGCCTTCCTATTTCAGGGCGTGAAAGGCAGCTCGGATTTGCTGCAGAAGAACACATATGCCGGCGAGCCTGCCGCCATGCGAATGCCCCAATTGACGGCCGCTCCCCGCGGCCGCGTTCGGCATGCCTCCGTCGTCGCCCTTGCCTCCATCGTAGCGCTTCTGAGCCTGGTGCCGCTCGGCTTCATCGTCTGGATCACCATCGATACCGGCTGGACCGAAGTCATCGCCCTGATCTTCCGTAGCCGCGTTGGCGAGCTGCTCGTCAATACCGTCCTGCTCGAAATCTGCACCATTCCGCTGTGCATCCTGCTCGCGGTCACGCTTGCGTGGCTGACGGAGCGCACCGATATTCCCGGCGCCCGCCTCTGGTCCTGGCTCGCCGCAGCACCGCTTGCCGTGCCCGCTTTCGTGCACAGCTATGCCTGGGTCAGCCTCATGCCCGGCATGCGCGGGCTCTGGAGCGGCGTGCTAGTATCGGTGCTCGCCTATTTTCCGTTCCTTTATCTGCCCGTCGCGGCTGCCTTGCGCCGCCTCGATCCGGCGATCGAGGATGCGGCCGCCTCGCTCGGCCTCGGCCCCTGGCGCGTCTTCTTCCGCGCGATCCTGCCGCAGCTTCGCCTTGCCATCTGCGGCGGCTCGCTGCTGATCGGCCTGCATCTCCTGGCGGAATACGGTCTCTACGTGATGATCCGCTTCGACACCTTCTCCACCGCCATCGTCGACCAGTTCCAATCGGCTTATAATAGTCCGGCCGCCAACATGCTCGGCGGCGTTCTCGTCTTCTGCTGCCTGCTGCTGCTCGGCATCGAGGTGCTGGTGCGCGGCAACGAGCGCTACGCCCGCATCGGTTCGGGTGCCGCCCGTCCCGCCGATCGCCGTCGCCTCGGCTGGTTCGTCGGTCCGGCCATCGCGCTCCCGGTCGTGACCGCCGCGCTGACGCTCGGCATTCCCTTCGTCACCCTGGCGCGCTGGCTCTATCTCGGCGGCATGGATATCTGGCGGATCGATACGGTCGGCTCCGCCCTGCTGCAGACCATTGTTCTGGCGATCGCCGGCGGCCTGCTTGCCACCATTGCGGCAATACCTATGGCCTGGCTGTCGGTGCGCGCGCCGGGCCGGCTGCAGCGCATTCTCGAAGCCTGCCACTATTATGTCGGCTCGCTGCCGGGCGTCGTCGTTGCGCTGGCTCTGGTGTCCATCACCGTCCGGCTGGTCCTGCCGCTCTATCAGACCTTTGCCACCCTGCTGCTCGCCTATGTCCTGCTGTTCCTCCCGCGCGCCATGGTCGGACTGCGCGCCAGCATCGCTCAGGCGCCTGTCGAGCTCGAACGCGCCGCCATGGCGCTTGGCCGCACGCCGGCGCAGGCCGTGCGGCAGATCACCATGCGTCTTGCCGCTCCCGGCTTTGCCGCCAGTGTGGCGCTTGTCGCGCTCGGCATCACCAATGAGTTGACGGCAACGCTGATGCTCTCTCCCAATGGCACGGAAACGCTGGCGACGAAATTCTGGTCGCTGACGAGCGAGATCGATTATGTTTCGGCGGCACCCTATGCCTTCATGATGGTTATCCTGTCGCTGCCGCTCACCCTTCTTCTTTACGTGCAATCCAAGCGGACGGCCGGACAATGACCTTTCTGGCGATCAAGAATATCAGCAAGCATTATGGCCCCGTGCATGCGCTTGACAACATCGACCTCACGGTCGCCGCCGGCAGCCGCACGGCGATCGTCGGCCCGTCCGGTTCGGGCAAGACGACGCTGCTGCGCATCATCGCCGGCTTCGAGATCCCCGATGCGGGGCAGGTGGTGCTGGAAGGCGAGACCCTGGCGGATGGAGAGGCGATCGTGCCCGCGCATCGCCGCGGCATCGGCATCGTCTCGCAAGACGGCGCCCTGTTTCCGCATCTAAGCGTGTCGGAAAATATCGGCTTCGGCATGGAGCGTGGCGCGCGGGACCGCGACCAGCGTATCAACGCCCTCGTCGATATGGTCGAACTCGGCCGCGGCATGCTTGACCGCCGCCCGCATCAGCTTTCGGGCGGCCAGCAGCAACGCGTCGCACTTGCACGGGCGCTTGGACGCAAGCCGAAGCTGATGCTGCTCGACGAGCCTTTTTCCGCTCTCGACACCGGCCTGCGCGAGAACATGCGAAAGGCGGTCGCCCGCGTGCTGCAGATTGCCGGCATCACCGCGGTTCTGGTGACGCATGATCAGGCGGAAGCCCTGTCCTTCGCGGATCAGGTCGCCGTCCTGCGCGAGGGCAAGCTCATACAGGCGGGGACGCCGCAAGCCCTCTACCTCAGCCCCAGGGATCGCGAGACCGCACTCTTCCTCGGTGACGCTCTCGTGTTGCCAGCCGATCTCGACAATGGATCGGCCAAATGTGTCCTCGGGCACATTCCAGTCGACGCCGTGAGCCGACGAGGGCGCGTAGACATCATGCTGCGGCCCGAGCAATTGCGCCTGGCCGCCCTCGATGACGCCGGTGCCAGTGCAGCCTGCATCGGCAAGGTGACTGAAATCGAATTCGGCGGCGCCGTCTGCGCGGTGACGGTCGTCTTGTCCGATGCCAACGGTTCGGAGACATTGAACATCAAGAGCTCCGGTGTCGGCCTGCCCGAGATCGGCAGCATGGTTTCGGTGACCGTGCTCGGAAAGGCGCATGTTTTCAACAAGCTCAGCGCTTGAGCGTCATTTGGGTTGAAGGCGACGGAGCTTTGAAGCAATTTCAGGAAAAGTGCACAGCGGTTTTCCGCCCGGAATTGCGTGAAAATAAAGAGATAGAGCGTTTCAGAGATTCCAGGATGCGCTGAACCGCTCTAGGGAAGATAGGGCACGCCATCATCGTGCTCCATGCCGAAGGAATTCCCCATGCCTTTTCCCGATGAGATCGCCGAGGATTTGCCTTTCCTCACGTCGCTTCGCCATAATCTTCATGCCCACCCCGAACTCGGCTTCGAGGAGGAGCGCACCAGCGGCATCGTTGCCACCTTGTTGGAGGAGGCCGGGCTGCCGGTGCATCGTGGCCTCGGCAAGACCGGTGTGGTCGGTACCCTACAGGTCGGCAATGGCACGCGCCGCATCGGACTTCGCGCCGACATGGATGCGCTCGCCATGCCGGAGAAGGCCAATCGGCCCTACAAATCCACCATTCCGGGCAAGATGCATGCCTGCGGGCATGACGGCCATACGGCTATGCTGATTGGCGCCGCCCGCCATCTTGCCGCCAAACGCGGCTTTTCCGGCACGGTGCATTTCATCTTCCAGCCGGCCGAGGAAGGTCGAGGCGGTGCGCGGCGCATGGTGGAGGAAGGGCTTTTCGATCTGTTTCCCTGCGATGCTGTCTACGGCCTGCACAACATGCCCGGTCTCGATATCGACGAGATGGCCGTCGTCGAGGGGCCGCAGCTCGCCTCGTCGGATAGCTGGCGCGTCACCTTCCGCGGCACCGGCACCCATGGCGCCAAGCCGCATCTCGGCAAGGATCCGATCACGGCGGCGGCGACCTTCCTGTCTTCGCTGCAGACCATCGTCGGGCGAGTGGTCGATCCGCTGCAGCCGGCCGTCGTCAGCGCCTGCTCGCTGCAGGCAGGCGATCCCAAGGCTCTGAACGTCATTCCCGACACCGTCGAGATCGGCGGCACGGCGCGCGCCTATACGCCAACGGTTCGTGATCAGCTCGAGGAGGAAATCGGGCGCCTGGCGCATGGCACGGCGGCCATGTATGGGATCGCCGTCGACTATCAGTTCGAGCGCCGCATTCCGCCCGTCGTCAATCATGCCGATGCCACGGTGCGGGCGCTGAAGGCCGCGACAGCAGTCTTTGGCGAAAAGGTGTTGACCCGTTTTCCGCCATCGACCGCCGGTGACGATTTCGCCTTTTTCGGCCAGAAGGCTCCGGGCTGCTACGTCTGGCTCGGCAACGGCCCGGCCGTCGACGGAGCTTTGCATCATAATACCGGCTATGACTTCAATGACGCTGCGATCGCCTCGGGCGTGGCCTTCTGGACGACACTGGTGGAGCAGGAGTTGGGTGAGGAAGGCTGAAGCTGCTTCGAATATGACGCACCTTCACCACCCCCCTCTGTCCCTTTCGGGACATCTCCCCCACAAAGGGGGAGATTGTTGGGAGTTTGTCGCTCGTCTATCAAAAACAATAAGCCGTGATTTCGGCAGACTCGATGTACCCATGAGGCGAAGAGGCTGCTCCAAGTTACCGATCTCCCCCTTGTGGGGGAGATGTCACGAAGGGACAGAGGGGGTGCGCACTATCCACGAACGCGTAGTAACTCCCCGAGCACCGGCGTTTCCAACACCTGTCCCGTCGCAACATCGGCAATGCCGCGATCCGTCTGGTGCGGCCCGGCATTGCAGGCAAGCGTTGCGCCGAAGCAGGCCTTAAAGACGAGGTAGGGCGGGTTCCAGTCGACGATAGTATCGATCGCTTCGCGGACGGCGCGGAAGGCGTTGGCGGTTTCCGCAAGCGGCGCATCGCCGACAAGTCCGGAGAGCGGCAGCGGCAGCAGCGCCTCGATCCTGCCGTCGCGTGCCACCGCCAGCCCGCCGCCCGCCGCGATGACGGCGTTGGCGGCAATCGCCATATCCTCTGCATTGCCGCCGAAAACCGTTAGGTTGTGGCTGTCATGCGAAACCGTGGTGCAGAAGGCGCCGCGCCATTCGCCCCAGCCCGTCAGGAAGCCGATGCGCGGCCGGCCGTCCGCCTTGCCATGACGATGGGCGACGGCAATCATGGCGGTTCCTGCCGGCGGCACGACGAAGCCGTTCTCTACATCGGCTTGCATTTCACCCCATTGCGTGAAGCGCGGCTGATCGATGGTCGCAAGCCGGACGTGGTTGCCGGTCGCCGCCACACGGAAATCGTTGTCGCTGAACGATGTCAGCTTGACCGAATTGCGCAGCAGCGCGGCATCGGCCGGCTCGATCAGACCGATCATGCGGCCGCTCTCGACGACTACGGCACCATTGACGATCACATGCCGCGCCTTGAAGCTCCGCAAATCTTCGAAGAGCACGATGTCGGCGCGTCGTCCGGCCGCGATCAGGCCCAGATCGCTGCGCCCCAGCCGCATGGCAGCATTGAGGGTCGCCGCCCGCAAGGCCCATTCAGGGTTAAGGCCATAACCGACGAGACGGCGCACCACATCGTCGAGGCCGCCGCCGTCATGAAGCTCGTCGGGAAAGACATCGTCGGTGCAGAGCGTCACGGTCTGCGGTAGAAAGCCGAGATCGTTGATGACGTCGGCGAATTCCGGCAGCAGATGGTCGTGCGAGCCGCGCAGCTCGATGGCAAGGCCCGCCGAGAGCTTGGCCAGCAGATCGGCGCTGGACGTCAGCTCATGGTCGGAGGAGACGCCGGCAGCCATGAAGGCGTTGAGATCGGCGCCCTCGAGCCCGCGTGCATGGCCGCAAATCATCTTGCCCGAAAGCAATCCAGCATTGACGATGTCAGTGGCGCGCGGATCGCCGTCGATGACGCCACGCATGGTCATGACCTCGGCCACGCCGCCGATATCCGGCCACGCCAGCATCTCAGCCATCTCAGCCGCGTCGAAATCGGCGCCGGCAAGCTCCAGCCCCGGTGCGGAAGGCACGCAGGACGGCGCCAGCGGTATCACGCGCAGCGGCAATCGCCGCGTCGCCTCGATTGCCCAGCGCACGCCGTCGAGACCGTGGACGTTGCCGAATTCGTGCGGATCCCAGACGATGGTCGTCACGCCGCGCGGCAGGACGGCTTCGGCATAGGCCGCCGGCGTCACCATCGAGCTTTCGATATGCATATGCGTGTCGATCAGGCCGGGCGAAAGGACGCAGCTCTCGGCATTGATTGTCCGCATCGCATCGGCGCGGCTGCCGGGCGCATGCACGCTCGCGATCAGCGGGCCGACGATGCCGATATCGGCGGAGCGAATCTGCCCGGTCACCATGTCGACAAGGCGGCCGCCGGCAATCAACAGATCGAAGGGTTGATCGCCGCGTGCTGCGGCGACCGCGCGTAAACGCAGCTCCGGAACATTCAGGTCCGCCGGTTCATGGCAATTTCCGCTCATTGGCCGGCCTCCCGAAGCAGCGCTTCGAATATGATCCGGCGTGCCTCCTCCGTATCGATTTCGGCGGCGAAATGAGCGTTGAACTTAGCATGCGAGGCACGGGTTTCGACGATGGTGCGTCCGCGCGTATGCTGTCCGTATAGTTCCACATCGATCCGGGCGTGCCGAAGGGTCGCTATCCCTGGCGCCACGAAAATGCCCGCCGCCGTCGGATCGTAGATCGCCATGGCCGGTCTGCCACGGCTGATGGCGATGTTGACATAGCCCTCCAGCAGGTCAGCGAGCAGCTGTGCCTTTTCGCCGGCGATCTCGCGGAGGCGGGCGACATCTGCGGGCCAGGCCAGCACCTTCCGGCAGATATCGAGATCGATCATGCACAACGGCAGGTCATGCGCCAGCACGACGGCGAGCGCTTCCGGATCGGCAAAGGCATTGAATTCCGCCGATGCCGTATGATTGCCCGCGGTGACGCCCCCGCCCATCCACGTCAGCTCATCGATGTGAGTGGCGAGATCGGGCCGTGCCAGCGCTAGCGCCGCGATGTTCGTGAGCGGCCCAAGCGCCAGAATGCGCTTCGGCCCGTTGCCGTCGGAAAGCCAGCTGCAAAGTGCAGCGAATGCATCGCTTACCGGCAGTGGATCAGCCGGCGGCAGGCTCCTGCCTGTGCTGGGAATGCCGGTCTGGCCGAGAATGCTTTGCGCCGTTTCCAGCTTGCAGAGGACGGGAAGTTCGCGGCCGGTATGAATCGGGAACGTCCAGCCGAAGGCGGCGGCCGCGTTTGCCGCATTGGCCTGGACATGGGACAGGGGCGCGTTGCCGCTGATGAGCGAAACGCCGTCGATGACGAGATCCGAATGCGCGACCACCAGGATGGCGGCGATGTCATCGAATCCCATGTCGGTATCGATCCAGATTCCCATGTCCTATCTCATCGATCTCGGCCGGAAGACGCGAGGGCAGCCTGGCCACTCGCTCCGGATGACGGATGCCGTGCCGTCAAGGCGGGAACAGTGCGGGACGCGCGGAGAAGTCTGCGCGTCCCGCAAATCGCTTAGCCGGCGAGCGCGTCGAGCACGCGGACCCAGGAGCGGATGCCCTTGTGATAGGAGCGCAGCTCGTATTTCTCGTTCGGCGAGTGGATGCGGTCGTCGGAAAGGCCGAAGCCGATCAGCAGGGATTCCATGCCGAGCATCTTCTGGAAATCGCCGACGATCGGGATCGAGCCGCCCATGCCGATGACGATAGCGGGCTTCGGCCATTCGTCGGAGAGCGCCGTCTTCGCCTTGGTCAAGGCCGGCGAATCGTAGGAAAGCTGGATGGCCGGCGAGCCGCCATGCTCTTGGAATTCCACCGAGCAATCCCCAGGAATCTTAGAACGCACATAGGCGCGGAAGCTCTCGCGGATCGCCGCCGGGTTCTGCTGGCCGACGAGACGGAAGGAAACCTTCGCCGATGCCTTGGCCGCGATCACGGTCTTGAAGCCGGCGCCGGTATAGCCGCCCGTAATCCCGTTCACTTCAGCCGTAGGCCGCGCCCAGGTGAGCTCCATCACCGAACGGCCCTTTTCGCCCGATGGGATCGACAGGCCGACGTCGCCGAGGAATTTTTCGGCTGTCATGCCGAGCGTTTCCCAGGAGGCCTTGATGTTGGCAGGCGTCTCCTCGACGCCTTCATAGAAGCCGGCAAGCGTTACGCGCCCCGTCTCGTCATGCAGGCCTGCGAGGATATCGGTGAGAATATGGATCGGATTGGCGGCAGCGCCGCCGTAGAGGCCCGAATGCAGGTCGCGGTCGGCGGCGGTGATGACGATCTCCTCGCCCACCAGTCCACGCAGGCCGGCAGAGATTGCCGGCGTATCGCCGTCCCACATGCCGGTATCGCAGACAAGGGCGAAATCCGCCTTCAGCTCGGCCGCATTGGCTTCGAGGAAGGGCTTGAGCGAGGGCGAGCCGGATTCCTCCTCGCCTTCGAACAGGATGGTGATGCGCACCGGAAGCGTACCCCTGGTTTCCTTATAGGCGCGCACCGCCTCGACGAAGGTCATCAACTGGCCCTTGTCGTCGGAGGTGCCACGGCCGACCAGAATCTTGCGGCCGTTGCCCATGTCCTTGATCGCCGGGGCGAATGGATCGCTTTCCCAGAGCTCGATCGGATCGACCGGCTGCACGTCGTAATGGCCGTAAAAGAGCACATGCGGGGCATCGGCGCTGCCGGCATCGTGATGCGCAACCACCATCGGATGTCCGGGCGTATCGCGCACGGAGGCCGTAAAGCCCAGCGAGTTCAGGTAGGCGACCAGCCATTCCGCCGCCTTGCGGCATTCTGCCTTATAGTCCGGATCCGTCGAAATGGACTTGATGCGCAGCAGCTCGAAGAGATTGTCCAGGCTGGAGGGGAGGTTCTGATCGGCGCGATCAAGAACGGGCGATAGATCGGTCATATCCGACTCCTTACATGAGATTTGGAGGGACGATAGACCAAAGCCCGATTGGTTTCGAGGCGTTAAAATTGAAAATTTACCGTAGCTTGCCGGGTTGGGTTGAGCTCGCTCTTATGTGATTAGTTGCGTATGTAGTTTACAAGTTTTTTAGAGTATTAGAAATAACGTTAATCCAGAAGAGTATTCTGGAGGCGCGTAATGTTTTCAGTGATTGCATGTATTCGTAACGATCATGACTTCAGGCTCATTCTCGTTGCTGCGGTCATTTGCCTCATCGGCAGCCTTGCCACCATGCTTCTGTTCTCGCGTGCGCAGGAATGCCAGTCGCATCAGCGTCGTTATTGGATCGCCGCTGCAGCCTTTGCCAGCGGCGTCGGTATCTGGGCGACCCATTTCATCGCCATGCTCGCCTATCAGAGCAGCCTTCCCATCTACTATGGTCTTTCGCTGACCGTGCTTTCGGTGGTTCTTGCCATCATCGGTTCCTGGCTTGCCGTTGCCATCGCCTTCGAGTGGGATAACGGCGTTTCCTTTGCTGTCGGTGGCATCCTGATGGCGTTTGGAATTGGCGCCATGCACTTCAGCGGCATGCAGGCCATCGAGGCCTCGGCAGAGCTTTCCTATGACTTGCAGCGCGTCGTCATTTCCATTCTCGTCGGTGCCGTCTTCTCCTCGCTGGCCTTCCTTGCCTTTCGCAGCCTTCATGGCCTCAGGCGCATCATTGCAGGCGCCTTTCTCCTGCTGCTGGCAATTTGTTCGCTGCATTTCACCGCGATGAGCGGTGTGACGCTGACGCCGGAAGCGGAGATGTCCGCCACCATCGTCTCTATCGATCGAAGCATTCTTGCCGGCATCGTCATGGCTGCCGCGACGGGCCTCATTCTCATCGCTCTCGGCGCGATCTTCATCGATCGTCATCTCACCGATCTCCGCGGCTTCGCCAACGCTTCGCTCGAGGGATTGCTCATCGTCCGCGACGGCAGAATCATCGATGCGAATGAGCGCTTCTTTGCCATTTCAGGATGGTCCGCCCAGCAGGTGACCGGCCTGGCGCCCGAAACCTTCCTGACGCTCGACATGGAGGCTCATGCCGAGGCGGCCATTCCGCTCGAGACGACGCTTTCGGGCTCAGACGGCAAATCGATCCCCGTCGAAACCGTACGGCGCTCCATCACCTATCGCGGCCATGAATGCAGCGTACTGGTCGTGCGCGACCTGACGGAACGGCGCCAGGCGCAGCAGATGATCGAGCATCTGGCCCATCACGATATCCTGACGGACCTGCCCAATCGCTCGCTGTTCGACCAGCGCATGCGTCAGGCGCTGCAGGTGGCCGACCGCAAAGGCGGCGAAGTCGCCATCTTCTGCCTGGACCTGGACCGCTTCAAGGCGATCAACGACGTCTTCGGCCATGCCGAAGGAGATCGTATCCTTTGCAAGGTCGCCGGCATCCTGCAACGTATCATCGAAGAGGGCGATACGGTGGCGAGGCTTGGCGGCGACGAATTCGCCATCATCCAGCCCAAGCGCCAGCAGCCCGTGGGCGCCACGCGTCTTGCCGAGCGCATTCTTGCCGAATTCGCCATGGAGATGGATACGGCGCGCGATCCGACGGCGGTCGGCGTCAGTCTCGGCATCGCCATCTATCCGCGTGACGGCGCCAGTGCCGAGCAGCTCTATGCCAATGCGGATACGGCGCTTTATCGCGCCAAGCGCGCCGGCCGGGGCCACGCCTGTTTCTTCGATGCCGAAATGGACAAGGCCGTGCGCATGCGTCGGCAACTCGAGAACGATCTGCGCCAGGCCATTCTTCGCAGGCAACTCTTTCTGGAATATCAGCCGATCTACGATGTTGGCAGCGACAGCGTCAGCGGCTACGAGGCGCTGTTGCGCTGGGCACACCCGGATCGGGGCTTGATCGATCCGGAGACCTTCATTCCTATTGCCGAGGAGAGCGGATCGATCGTCGCGATCGGTGAATGGGTGCTGCAGCAGGCATGCCAGGAAGCGATGCGCTGGAGCGAGCCTGCGAATGTCGCCGTCAACCTTTCGCCGCTGCAATTCATGATCCCCACCCTCTATGACCAGATCGAAGGGATTCTGCGAAGAACCGGTCTTGAGCCGCGGCGCCTCGAGCTGGAGATTACCGAAGCGGCCCTGATGCGCGAACGGACGGTTGTCATCGCGACATTGCAGCGGCTGCACCGCCTCGGCGTCCGCGTGGTCATGGATGATTTCGGCACCGGCTTTTCCTCGCTCAGCAATCTGCGCGCCTTCCCTTTCGATAAGATCAAGGTCGATCGCAGCTTCACCGGTGCCCTCGAACACGATCCCGCGGCGCGTTCGATCGTCCGCGCCATCATCGGCCTCGGGCACAGCCTGAACATGCCCGTCGTGACGGAAGGCGTGGAAACGGAAACCCAGCGCCGCATCGTCATCGAGGAGGGTTGCGCGCAGCTTCAAGGGATATTCTTCGGCAAGCCGGATGTCGGGCCTAGTCAGCACCACGCCGTCCTCGTCAAGGCGGTCGGGCAATCCTAGAGCTGCTTGGCGTTGTCCAGGACGCGCCGGATATATTCCAGCAGAAGCTCGCGCTCGAAATGGCGGAAGTCTTTCAGGAGGTCCGTATCCGCGGCCATCGCAGCTTCGATAGCCTCCGCCTCCATCGCCGCCGCCCGGCTCGTCAGGAAAATCAGTTGTGCCCGCTTGTCCGATGGATGCGGACGGCGCTCCACCAGCCCATCGCGCTCCATGCGCGATAGCGTATTGGCCATCGTCGCCTGTTCGATATCGACCCGTTCCAGCAATTGTTTCTGGGTGAGCCCGTCTTCGGACCATAATTCCAGCAGGATCGGAAACTGACCGGGGGAAAAACCGAGTTTCGCCGCGCGTTGGTGTAACGAGCGAGCAAATCCCTTTGCCATCTGACTGGCAAGGTAGGCGGCGGAGTCCATCCGATTAAATCCCATGATTGCAAATATGCCGACAATTCAGAATCAAGACAATCGGCAATTTCTTGGGTAGAGCTGCTCGAAAATCAGCAACTTCAGGCGCTTTTTTACGTTTTCAAGTTGCATTTTTCGGCATGAAAAAGCCGCCATGGCCTGGAGGTTCGCCATGGCGGCTCGTAAAGGGGGGACAAAGGCCCGGAGAGGGGATAGGCCTTTGTCCAAGTCTGACATGGCGGGGGACAGGCCGGTTGTCAGACCCTCGGCAAATCAATCGCCGGTGAACATGATTTGAGGTTCCGAATGTGGTTTTTCAAGGGAATGCGCAGATTAGATTGATTGAAACTTAGTAACGTTTCAGTGAGAGATTTCGCTCTTTCCACAGACGGCAAAAGCAGAAGTTTATATGGACGTTGGAAGTGCGCCACGCTATCCATGCTTCCATGAAAAAAGGTGATCATCTTTTCCTCGTCGACGGCTCCGGTTTCATTTTCCGGGCCTTTCACGCCCTGCCGCCGCTGACGCGCAAGTCGGACGGGTTGCCGGTCGGCGCCGTCTCCGGTTTCTGCAACATGCTGTGGAAGCTGCTGACCTCGGCGCGCGATACCTCCGTGGGTGTGACGCCGACGCATTTCGCTGTGATCTTCGACTATTCCTCGAAGACCTTCCGCAAGGACATCTTCCCGGAATACAAGGCCAACCGTTCGGCGCCGCCGGAGGAGCTGATTCCGCAATTCGGCCTCATCCGCGAGGCGACCCGCGCTTTCAACCTGCCCTGCATCGAGACCGACGGCTTCGAAGCCGACGATATCATCGCCACCTATGCCCGTCAGGCCGAGGCGACCGGCGCCGATGTGACGATCATCTCGTCCGACAAGGACCTGATGCAGCTCGTCACGCCGATGGTCCACATGTATGACAGCATGAAGGACAAGCAGATCGGCATTCCCGACGTCGTCGAGAAATGGGGCGTGCCGCCGGACAAGATGATCGACCTGCAGGCCATGACCGGCGACTCGGTCGACAACGTCCCCGGCATTCCCGGCATCGGCCCGAAGACGGCGGCGCAGCTTCTGGAGGAGTTCGGCGATCTTGACACGCTGCTCGCCCGCGCCGGCGAGATCAAGCAGCAGAAGCGCCGCGAAAACATCATCGCCAATGCCGAACTTGCCCGCATTTCACGCCAGCTGGTGACGCTCAGGACAGATGTGCCGCTGGAATTGTCGCTTGATACCCTGATGCTGGAACCCCAGGACGGCCCGAAGCTGATCGGCTTCCTGAAGACCATGGAATTCACCACGCTGACGCGGCGCGTGGCGGAAGCCTGCGATTGCGATGCGGCAGTGATCGAGCCGTCAGTCGTCAAGATCGAATGGGGTGAAGCTGCCCATGGCCCCGATCTCAATATCGGCGAGAATGTCGATCTCGTCGCTGGCAGCGTTGTCGAGGCCGAGGGGGCATCGGTCCCGGCGCCATCGGCCAAGGCGCGTCTGGCTTTGGATGGCACTGCTGAGCCCGAGGATCTCGCCAAGGCCCGCGCCGCGAGTTTCGCGAACGCGCCGATCGATCATTCGAAATATGTGACCATTCGCGATATCGCCACGCTCGATCGATGGATCGCGGATGCGCGCGAGACGGGCATCGTCGCCTTCGACACGGAAACGACGTCGCTCGATGCCATGCAGGCGGAGATTGCCGGCTTTTCGCTGGCGATCGCCGACAACCGCGACGATCCGACTGGCGTCTCCATCCGCGCCGCCTATGTTCCGCTCGGCCACAAGACCGGCGTCGGCGACCTCCTCGGCGGCGGCCTGGCCGACAATCAGATTCCGCTTCGCGATGCGCTGGCGCGCCTGAAGGATCTGCTTGAGGATGCCTCCATCCTGAAGATCGCGCAGAACCTCAAATACGACTACCTTCTGATGAAGCGCTACGGCATCGAGACGCGGTGCTTCGACGACACGATGCTCCTGTCCTATGTGCTCGACGGCGGCTCAAACGCCACGCATGGCATGGACAGCCTTTCGGAACGCTGGCTCGGCCACAAGCCGATCGCCTACAAGGATGTGGCCGGCAGCGGCAAGTCCAACATCACCTTCGACCTCGTCGATATCGACCGCGCCACAGCCTATGCCGCTGAGGATGCCGATGTGACGCTGCGTCTCTGGCTGGTGCTGAAACCACGACTTGCGGCAGAAAAACTTTCAGCCGTCTACGAGCGGTTGGAGCGGCCTCTGGTGCCGGTGCTCGCTCATATGGAAGAGCGCGGCATCACCATCGACCGGCAGATCCTCTCTCGCCTTTCGGGCGAGCTGGCGCAGGGTGCTGCGCGCTTGGAAGATGAGATCTACACCCTGGCCGGCGAACGCTTCAATATCGGCTCGCCGAAGCAGCTTGGCGATATCCTCTTTGGCAAGATGGGATTGGCTGGCGGCAGCAAGACCAAGACCGGGCAATGGTCGACCTCGGCGCAAGTGCTGGAGGATCTGGCGGCCGCCGGCTTCGAACTGCCGCGCAAGATCGTCGACTGGCGTCAGCTCACCAAGCTGAAATCCACCTATACCGACGCGCTGCCGAGCTACGTCCATCCCGAGACAAAGCGCGTTCATACCTCCTATTCGCTGGCCTCGACCACGACCGGACGCTTGTCATCTTCCGAACCGAACCTGCAGAATATTCCGGTGCGCACGGCGGAAGGCCGCAAGATCCGCACGGCCTTCATTTCGACGCCGGGCCACAAGCTCGTCTCCGCCGACTATAGCCAGATCGAACTGCGCGTGCTGGCGCATGTCGCCAATATCCCGCAGCTCAAGCAGGCCTTCGAAGACGGCATCGACATTCACGCGATGACGGCCTCGGAAATGTTCGGCGTGCCGGTGGATGGCATGCCGAGCGAAGTGCGCCGCCGCGCCAAGGCGATCAACTTCGGCATCATCTACGGCATCTCCGCCTTCGGCCTTGCCAACCAGCTCTCGATCGAGCGCTCGGAAGCAGGCGATTACATCAAGAAGTATTTCGAGCGCTTCCCCGGCATCCGTGACTACATGGAAGGCGCCAAGCAGGCGGCGCGCGACAAGGGCTATGTCGAGACCATCTTCGGTCGCCGCATCCATTTCCCGGAAATCCGCTCCTCCAATCCTTCCGTCCGCGCCTTCAACGAGCGCGCCTCGATCAATGCGCCGATCCAGGGATCGGCCGCCGACGTCATCCGCCGCGCCATGATCAAGATGGAGCCGGCGCTGGCCTCAGGCGGGCTCGGCGATCGCGTGCGCATGCTCTTGCAGGTGCATGACGAGTTGATCTTCGAAGTCGAGGACGCCGATGTCGAGCGCACAACGCCGATCATAGTCTCGGTCATGGAAAATGCCGCCATGCCGGCCGTCGATATGGCCGTGCCGCTGAAGGTCGATGCACGCGCCGCCCATAATTGGGATGAGGCGCACTGAGACGCCTATCCCGCGTCTTCTTCAGCTTCAGTGCTCTTACTTCCCAACCAGCGCTTCCAGCACCGAAACGATCGCACGTTCGGCCTCTTCGAGCGTGCCGCTATTGTCGATATCGGCGACATCGTAGCTGCCCTGAACGGTCAGCGCGCTTCTTTCCAGCCGCTTCAGCACGTCTTCGCGGTTCTCGCGTCCGCGCGCCATCAGCCGTTCGGCAAGCACTTCGCGCCGCGCCGTGATGTTGATGACCTTCAGCCGCGGAAATGCGGCCTGGAAGTGATGCAGCGCCGAGCGAGAGCCATTGGCGATGACCAGATTGCCTTGTGCAAGCACGTCGACAACTTCGGCCGGAATGCCGTATTTCAGGCCATGCGCTTCCCAGGAGACGGCAAAGGCTCGGGCCTGCTCCATCGCATCGAAATCCGCTTCGGAAACGCTTCTGTGATCCTCGTTGCCGGCATCGCCGTCCCGCGTGATGACGCGGCGGACGAAATGCACATCGGGCCGGCCGGCAAAATGCCGGGCGGCCAGATTCATCAGCGTATCCTTGCCGGCGCCGCTCGGGCCGACGACGACAGCGAGCGTGCCCGCCGTCGCATCCGCCAGACCGACATTAGCCGGCTTGATATTGGGGTCCGGGCTCATGCGACCCGGCGTCCTTCCCGCCAGACGGAGCGCGTAACCGGCACGCCGTGATCGCGGCGGACGCGCACGAGATCGGCGCGCAAGCCCTCGGCGATGCGGCCGCGGTCGTTGAGGCTGACCGTCCTTGCCGGCGTCGCCGTGACCATGGCAATTGCTTGGGGCAGCGAAATGCCCTCGACTTCGTCCGCGAGGATGAAGGGCGCATGCAGCAGGCTGAGCGGCACGTAATCGGAGGAAAGCACGTCGAGAACCCCGAGCTCGGCGAGATCGCGGGCGGCGATATTGCCCGAATGCGATTTGCCGCGCACGATGTTCGGCGCGCCCATCAGCACGCTCATGCCGGCGCCATGCGAAGCCTTGGCGGCGTCGATGCTGGTCGGGAATTCCGCAAGGCGAACGCCATAGTCGATGGCTTCGTCGACATGGGCGAGCGTCGCGTCGTCATGGCTTGCAACGGTGATGCCGCGCTCGGCGCAGATCTTGGAAATAGCGTCGCGGCTCGGCTTTGCGTACCTGGCCGATTCTTCCTGACGCTTGGCGACGAACTTGGCAAAGGCCTCGTCGCTGAGCCCGCGCTTCTTCTGATAGTAGAAAATGTACTGATCCATGGTCTGGAACTGGCGCTGGCCCGGCGCATGGTCCATCAGCGAGACCAGACGGACGTAAGGGTCCTTCTCGAAATCCTGGAAGTGGTCGAGAACATTGTCGGAAGAAACTTCGCAGCGCAGGTGGATCAGGTGATCGGCGCGCAGGCGATCTTCGCTTTGAGCCGCCTGGATGGCGTCTGCCATGTCGCGCATCTCGCCCTTTTCGAAACCGTCGTCTGCGTCCGAGCCCATGCGCAGGCAGTCGAATACTGTCGTGATGCCCGAGGTGACGATCTGGGCGTCATGCGCCTGGATCGCCGCCGTCTTGTTCCACCGCACGCCCGGACGCGGCGAGTAATGCGCTTCCAGATGGTCGGTGTGCAGTTCGACCAGGCCGGGGATCAGGTAATCGCCCTCGAAATCCTCGCCGATGGCTGACTTGCCTTCGGAAATGGCGGCAATGCGACCGTCACGGATCAGCACGGTGCCTTCGACGATCTTGTCTTCGAGGACTATGCGGGCGTTGGAAAGGACGGTTTCTTTGGTCATGTCAGGTCTTTCATATTAGGCGCCGGCAAGCGGCAGCCAGGAACGGACGGTAAAGGGAGCGCCACGCTCATCTTCGATAAAGAC
The DNA here is from genome assembly GCF_008370325.1 of Martinezella tropici. Taxonomy (GTDB): domain Bacteria; phylum Pseudomonadota; class Alphaproteobacteria; order Rhizobiales; family Rhizobiaceae; genus Rhizobium; species Rhizobium tropici_B. The sequence goes on from NZ_VNIP01000001.1 coordinate 39,217, forward strand.
GGCGAGGCCGGAAACGTCGAGCGGCTTGCCGGTGTGGTCGGCGAAGCGTTCGAGCAGGACGTCATGCATCTCGGCTTGGCGCTCGGCAGGGACGCGTCCCGTCAAGGTCATATGGAAACGGAACTCGTCATTGACATAAGGATAGCCCCAACGCAGCAGATTGGCACGCTGCGGCTCGGTCAGGCCCTCCGGCTGGCGCCGGGCGACATCATGATCCGAAAGCGGTGCGCGGAAAGGTTCGAAGGTCTTGACCACGCGCGAAGCGAAATCCTGCAGCGGCTGGTGGAGCGACCCGGGAACCAGCGCGAAGAAATGCCCGATCTGGCCAAGCACCAGCTCAGGAATGGTGAAAGCCTTGGTCTGTGAGGCGAATTCGGCGGCGACATCGAGAAGATCGCGCTCGGTCACCGAACCGGCAAGCTCGAAGGGCGCCTTCAGCGTGGCATGGAAGCCGTAGCGGCGCGGGTCGGCCGTCAGTTCGGCATGACCTGCCGGCACGGGGCCGATGGCCTTGTCGGAAAAAATCTCATCGGAAAATGCGTCGCGTCCCAGCCAGAGGGCGGCAAGCGAGGTCAACGGATCGTCTTTGGGCGGCGTGAAATAGAGAGCATAGCGCAAGGCTGCATTCCTTGGAAAAATCGGCTGCGCGAGACACTGTTGGGTGATTTGCGACAAACCGCAAGAGCAGCAAGGCAGCAACGGTTCGAATCCGGCTAAAGCCGGTTCCGACGCTACGGTCTTGCCGGCCTGCGCTACCGGATTCCCGTGACAGAATGATGATGCGTAGAGATTTTTCTTGGCTTTTTTATTTCACCCGCGCGCCCATCAGCCGCGAGCGCAAAGCGCTGGATGCGGCATCGAACAGGAAGACGACGATGAGGATCAACAGCACCATGTAGGCGACGTTTTCCCAGTTGGAATTGGTGCGCATCGCTTCCCAAAGTTTGAGGCCGATACCGCCGGCGCCGACGGCGCCGATGATGGTCGCACCGCGCACGTTCGATTCCCACTGGTAGAGCGTCTGGCTGACGATGACGGGCACGATTTGCGGCATGATGCCGTAGCGATGGACGAGGATGGTCGACGAACCGGTGGATTTCACGCCTTCGCGCGGCTTGTTGTCGATATTCTCGAGGCCTTCGGAATAGAGCTTGCCGAGCGTGCCTGTCTCGGTGAGGAAGATCGCGCCGCTGCCGGCAAGCGGGCCGGGGCCGAAGGCACGCGTCAGGAACAGCGCCCAGATCAGCATATCGACCGAGCGCAGGAAGTCGAAGAAGCGCTTCAGCACCTGGTTGAGCAGCCGGTTCGGCGTGATGTTGCGGGCGGCCAGGAAGGCAAGCGGGAAGGCGGCAAGCGAGCCGAGCAGCGTGCCGAGGAAGGCCATGACGATGGTCTGGAACAGCTTGGTCCAAACGTCGCCATGCTGCCAGGCGCCATTATTCCAGATATTGTCGAAGGCCAGCGAAAGGTTGGACTGGGCAGAGTCCAGCCGCGGCCCGGAAACGATCAGGCCGATGACTTCGCCTGCCGGCTTGTCGAAGAAGGGCGAATGCGTGTCGAAGACGAAATTCGCCCAACCGATGAAGCGTTTGCGGATCTTCACGCGATCGGTGGAAATGCTGGCATCGCCGGCAAAGCCGAGATTGACCAGGATATTGTCGTCATAGACGGTCATCCAGCTGGGAACGGGCTCGGAGCCGACGATTTTCGGCGCGTCGTCGGTGATATCGATCGGGATCGTGATGCCATGCGCCGTCACGATGGCCTGCGTCTTGGTGACGGTAACCGTGCGGCTCGTGCCGCTGACGGAAACGGTCATGCTGCCATCGGGGTTGGTTTTGACCCAGTCCGGATTGGGGTTGTCTCCCAACGGCGAAAAACGCGGATATTTGATGCTGATCTTGTCGCCGGAGATGCGGAATTCCGGCTGCACGTCATAGCTGATCCATTCGCTGAGATAGATGCAGACGCGTTCCCAACGCGCTTCCGAAATGACTTTCGGCAGATCGAAGAACCAGACGGCATAGATGCCGTAGAGGATGACGCCGATGAACATCATCAGCGCGCCGAAGCGCTGGCGGAAAGACCGGTGAAGGATCTCCGGATACCGCGCTTCGATTTCCTGCATACGGCCGGCGTCGATGACGGACATGGTCAACCTCAATGCTGCAAAAGGAAGGCATGCTCGCCGACGAGGCGGCGGCGGAGCCATGCGGAAAACTGGTCGACGGCGATGATCGTCAGGAAGAGAAGCAGCACCAGCGCCAATGTCTTGGCGCCGAAACCGCGCGAAATCGCAAGTTTGAGCTCCTCGCCGATGCCGCCGCCGCCGACGGCGCCGATGATGGTGGAGGCGCGAACGTTGATCTCGAGCCGCAGCAGCGCATAGGACATGAAGTTCGGCAGCACCTGCGGCAGGGCGGCAAAGCGGACGCGCTCGCTCCAGCTCGCGCCGACGGCGCGCATGCCCTCGTCGGGCTTCATGTCGATATTCTCGACGACTTCGTAGAACAGCTTGCCGAGCGCGCCGATCGTATGCAGGCCGACCGCGATGATGGCGGCGATGGGACCGATCGACAGGATCGCGGAGAATAGGCCGGCGATGACGATTTCCGGAAAGGCGCGCAGAAGTTCCATGATGCGCTTGGTCACCAGCCGGATCGGATTGGACGGTGACATGTTACGCGCGGCGAAGAAGCTCAAAGGCACGGCGAAAACGAAGCCGATGATGGTCGATACCAGCGCCACGTTGATCGTGATGATCATTAGCTCGAAATATTCGGGGATGTAGAAATCGCCCCAGACATAGACTCGGCCGAGCGGGAAATTGAATTCCTCGCCGCCGGCGCCGTTTGCGCCATTCGGACTCTGCAGGTCGAAGAGCGCGCGGTAGACGTCGGCCCAGCCCTTTGGAATGAGCCAGCTCAGGAAATCGAAGAGATGCGGCAGGCGGTCAAAGAAATGGCCGGCGTTGTTTTCGTCGGCGAAGCGCACCGAGCTGACGAAGGCGACGAGCAGGATCGCGAGACCGATGCCGGTGTAGAGACGGCGACGAGCCACCATCTTGCTCCAGGCGTCGCCGATCTCCTTGGCGCTTTGCATGTTCGGATGCGTATCGGCGATCGTCATGAAATTCAGCCTTTATGAATAGCAAAAGGGCGGCCGTTGCCGGCCGCCCAATTATCGGGATGCGGATCAGCCGCCGATAGCAGCTTTGCGAACGTCGATAACGGCGTTGTAGAAGTCCGGGGTAACCTTGACGTAGCCCTTGAAGTCGCCGCCTTCGATGGCGTTGAAGCACTTGGCGTCAGCCGTCGGGAGCTTCATGAAGAAGTCCGTCAGCTTGGTCTGCCATTCGCTGCCGAGAGCGTTGCGAACGACGAGCGGGCCGTTCGGGATCAGCGGCGAACGCCATACTTCGACGAGCTTGTTCGGGTCGACGGCGCCCTTGTCGACTTCCTTGCGGAACGTACCGGAGGTGAAGCCGTCCTTGAAATCGCCTACGCCCGAGGAGTCGTCGACAGCAACATCGACCTTGCCGTCATAGGCGGCGAGCAGGTTGTTCTCATGGCCGCCGTTGAACTGGGTCGAGGCGAAGAACTTGTCGTTCGGCATGCCGGTGGTCTTCGGAATCTGCGTCAGCGGAACGAGGTAGCCCGAGGTGGAGTCCGGATCGGCATAACCGAGCTTCTTGCCCTTGGCGTCCGCGATCGTCTTGATGCCGGAGGACTTGAGGGCGAGGCCGATCGAGTAGTAGCCGGTCGAGCCGTCGGTCTGCTGCGTCGTCAGGATCGGGGTAACGGCCTTCGGGTCCTTGATGGCGATGGCTGCATAGCCGGAAGCGCCGAGTTCGGCGAAGTCGAGCGTGCCGCCGAGCAGACCCTGGATAACGCCGTTATAGTCGGCGGCCGGGAATAGCGAAACCTTCTCGAAACCGAATTCCTTCTTCAGGTGGTCGGAGAGGCAGGCGTAGTTGCGCAGGCGGTCGGCTTCGTTTTCGCCGCCGAGAATGCCGACGCGGAATTCCTTGAGATCTGCAGCGTTAGCAGCAGCGCCAACTGCGAGCGCGACGAGCGCCGTAGCGGCAAAGAGTGCTTTCTTCAACATGGGTTCGTCTCCTGATTAACCGGTGTCCCCGGATGTCTTCGCTCTGATAGAAGAAATGCGCCCTTGACGCGGGCCTTCGATCCCGGCCGTCCCTCTCAGAGACCGGCCAGTGCCAGCGGTTGCGGGCCAGCAGATTCAGTTGCCGCGGCCTGTGCGGCCGGATCGGCAATGTTGATGGAGGTCGACGTCATGGTCTCGTCGATGCCGGCGCCGTCCTTGTCGGTGCCATAGATTTCCTTGACGGCGGCTGCCGTCAGGTCGGCCGGCTTGCCGTCGAAGACGACGCGGCCAGCTGCCATGCCGACGATGCGTTCGCAATAGTTGCGGGCCGTATCCAGCGTGTGCAGGTTGGTGATGACGGTGATGCCTTCGCGCTCGTTGATGTCTCGCAGCGCGTCCATGACGATCTTGGCGTTCAGCGGATCGAGTGAGGCGATCGGCTCATCGGCCAGCATCATCTTCGGCTGCTGCATCAGCGCGCGGCAGATGGCGACGCGCTGCTGCTGGCCACCGGAAAGCGTGCCGGCCATCTGAAGTGCCGTCTGCTCGATGCCAAGGCGCTCCAGCGCGGCAATGGCTTGGATGCGCTCCTCGTGGGTAAAGACGGAAAGAAGGCTCAGCACGGTCGAGCGCTGGTTCAGGCGGCCGAGCATGACGTTGGTGAGTACGTCGAGGCGCGGAACGAGATTGAACTGCTGGAAGATCATGGCGCAGTCGCGCTGCCAGCTGCGCAGCGCACGGCCGGTCAGCTTGGAGACTTCGGTGCCGGAGAAGTGGATGGAGCCGGAGCTCGGGTCGGCCAGGCGATTGATCATGCGCAGCAGTGTCGACTTGCCGGCACCGGAACGGCCGATGACGCCGACCATCTGTCCCTGCGGTATGTCCAAAGTCACGGAATCGACAGCGAGCTTGTTGCCAAACCGGCGCGAGACATTCCTGAGTTCGAACATAGTGCTTCCCTTTCGCGGCTGCCGGGCTGCAAAAATTTCAGCGGTACCGGTGCTAAGAATGGGCGCGTGCCCCTGTCTCGAAAGGAGTTTCGAGGGGATGGCGCCGATCACAAAGCAACCGATTAGTCCCGCTTCATGAAGCTCCAATGTCAGTTTTATGTAACTGCTGTTACAATTCCCGGCGATTTTGCAAGATTAGCCGGCTGAGAGCTTTCCTTAAAGTTTAGCTGTCAAACATACCTGTCGGCAGGCCGTCCATGCTGAAGCTATTCTTCTCGCGCCGGTATTCTTCAATGCCTTCAGGACCCTTGGCTTTGGCCCACTGATCGAGGCTCGGCCTCTCGCCTTCATAGGAAAAGAGCGGCACGCCGAAACCGCAGGACGTTTGTACGAGATCGAAGTCCAGCCGCACGATCTGCCGCGCGCCCAACGGCTCTTCGTCCGCATAGTGATCGTGCAGCAATTCCCGATATTCCGGCGACGATCGATGGATGATCCGCCCGCGGCCGTAAAGGCGCAGGATCATCGGCGGCCCTTCGACGGCACAGAACATGATGGTCAGCCGGCCGTCGGCCTTCATATGGGCCGAGGTCTCGTTGCCGCTGCCGGTGCGATCGAGATAGATGGCTGCGTTCGGGGAGATGATGCGCAGGCACAGTGTTTCGCGCGGCGAAACATTGACACGGGAATCCGATGTCGCCGATGCCGTGAAGAAGATGTGCTGCCGCGCGATGAAATCGCGCAGCCGGTCGTCGATGCTGGAAAACTGCTTTGCCATGATAACTCCTCCCGGTCCCTGCGAAAGGACGGCCTGAAAGCTGGATCGCCCGTCAGTGCCTTGCAAGCCCGGTTCGCGTGGAAAACGTCGTCAAGCGCTGTAGCGATCCAGAAAATCCTCCGCTGAGAGGGCGCGGAAATCTGCAAGCGCCGTGCGCAGGCGGTCGTGATCCCAATCCCACCATGAGAGCTTGTCCATGCGCGCGCCGACCTCGGGTGTGAAACGCTCGCGGATCAGCTTGGCCGGCACTCCGCCAACGATCGAGTAGGGAGCGACATCCTTGGAAACGACCGCACCCGCGCCAATCACGGCGCCATTGCCAACCGTGACACCCGGCAGGATCGTAGCGCCATGGCCGATCCAGACGTCATGACCGATGACGACGCGGTTGTCGCGCCGCCAGGTGAAGAACTCGGTCTCCATATCGGCATCCGGCCAGTAGTCGGCGGCGCGATAGGTGAAGTGATGCAGCGTCGCGCGCCATGTCGGGTGGTTGGTGGCGTTGATGCGCACGGCCGCGGCAATGTTGACGAACTTGCCGATCGTCGCGCACCAGACCGCGCCATCCTGCATGATGTAGGAATAGTCGCCGATCTCGACTTCATCTATGCGGCAGCGGTCGGAGACCTCGGTGTAGCGGCCGAGCGTCGAATTGTTGACGCTCGCCGAAGGGCTGATGAAGGGCGTCTCGCCCAATTTGCGGTTCACGCGGCGACCTTTCGCGGCGAAAATTGCGAGACGTCGAGAATACGGCTGCCGACGGCCTCGCGCACCTCTTCGTCGTGGAAGATGCCGAGAAGGGCGACGCCCGCCTGCTTCTTCTGTTCGATCATCTCGACGACGACGGCCCGGTTGCGGGCATCGAGCGAGGCCGTGGGCTCGTCGAGCAGCAGGATGGCGTGGTCGGTTATGAAGCCGCGCGCGATGTTGACGCGCTGCTGCTCGCCGCCCGAAAAGGTGGCGGGCGGCAGCTGCCAGAGTTCCTGCGGCAGGTTCAGCTGAGCGAGCAGTTCCGCAGCCCTGTCGCGGGCCTCGGTCATCGACACGCTGCGTGAAAGCAGCGGCTCGGCAACGACATCGATGGCAGCGACGCGCGGCACGGTGCGCAGGAACTGGCTGACATAGCCCATGGTCTGACGACGGACGTCGAGCACGGTGCGCGGGTCGGCGGTCGCAAGATCGACGATCCTGCCCTTGTGCGTCACGAGGATCTGGCCGCTGTCGACGGCGTAGTTGCCGTAGATCATCTTCAGCAGCGAGCTCTTGCCGATGCCGGACGGCCCGCCGAGCACGACGCATTCGCCCGAGGCGACGGAGAAGGAGACATCGGCGACGACGGGCAGGCGAATGCCGTCGCGCAGATGCATGGTGAAGCTTTTGAAGACTTCGGAAACGACGAGTGGGGTTGCCATGTTTGTTCCTCAGACCTGCAGGATCGAAGAGACCAGCAGTTGCGTATAGGGTTCGCGCGGATCGTCGAGCACGCGGTCGGTCAGACCGTGTTCGATCACCTGTCCGTCCTTCATCACCATCATGCGATGCGACAGAAGCCGGGCGACGGCGAGGTCGTGCGTGACGATGATCGCTGAGAGGCCGAGATCGTTGACGAGGCCACGCACGAGATCGAGCAGGCGGGCCTGCACGGAAACGTCGAGGCCGCCGGTCGGCTCGTCCATGAAGACGAGGCGGGGGCCGGTCACCAGGTTGCGGGCAATCTGCAGGCGCTGGCGCATGCCGCCGGAGAAGGCGCGCGGCTGGTCGTCGATGCGGTCGGCATCGATCTCGACCCGCTCCAGCCAGTCGAGGGCCGTATTGCGGATGTTGCCGTAGTGGCGGTTACCGATCGCCATCAGCCGCTCGCCGACATTGGCGCCGGCCGAAACCGTCATGCGCAGGCCGTCGGCCGGGTTCTGATGCACGAAGCCCCAGTCGGTGCGCATCAGGAAGCGGCGCTCCGCTTCGTTCATGCGGAACAGGTCGCGATAAGTCTCGTCGCGCATATGATATTCGACGCTGCCCGTCGTCGGCAGTAGCCGCGTCGAGATGCAGTTGAGCAGCGTCGTCTTGCCGGAGCCGGATTCGCCGACGATGGCGAGAACCTCGCCGGGCCAGAGTTCGAAGGACACATCGCGGCAGCCGATGCGGCTGCCGTAGAATTTCGAGATGTCCTTGACCTTGAGAAGCGGTGAATCACTCATTCGGCAGCCTCCTTGCCACCAGGCAATCCATCGGATGCCAGCCCATTTGGCGCCAGCCCATTTGACCCCAGCATAGGGCCGGCATGGCCGTGAGCACGACGGTCCTCGCAGAAATCGGTATCGGAGCAGACGAACATGCGGCCGCCCTTGTCGTCGAGGATCACCTCATCGAGATAGACCTGCTCGGCGCCGCAAAGCGCACAGGGCTTGTCGAAGCGCTGCACTTCGAACGGATGGTCCTCGAAGTCGAGACTGACGACTTCGGTATAGGGCGGCACGGCATAGATGCGCTTCTCGCGGCCAGCGCCGAACAATTGCAGTGCGTCCGAGCGGTGCATTTTCGGATTGTCGAACTTCGGCGTCGGCGACGGATCCATGATATAGCGGCCGGCGACCTTGACCGGATAGTCATAGGTCGTGGCGATGCGGCCGTTGCGGGCGATGTCCTCATAGAGCTTCACATGCATGAGGCCGTATTCTTCGAGCGCATGCATCTTGCGCGTCTCTGTCTCGCGCGGCTCCAGGAAGCGCAACGGCTCCGGGATCGGCACCTGATAGACCAGCACCTGGTTCGGTCCGAGCTTGGCTTCGGGGATGCGGTGGCGCGTCTGGATGATGGTCGCCTCGTCCGTGCGGGTGGTGACGGCGACATTGGCGACCTTCTGGAAGAAAGCGCGGATGGAGACGGCGTTCGTCGTGTCGTCGGCACCCTGGTCGATGACCTTCAGCACGTCCTGCGGGCCGATGATCGATGCGGTCACCTGCACGCCGCCGGTGCCCCAGCCGTACGGCATTGGCATTTCGCGCGACGCAAAGGGCACCTGGTAGCCGGGAATGGAGATCGCCTTCAGAATGGCGCGACGGATCATCCGCTTGGTCTGCTCGTCGAGATAGGCGAAATTGTAGGTGGCGAGTTCGGTCATTCGGCTGCCTCCGTCATGGGATCCATGCCGCTTTGGCGAGCGGCCTCGAAATCTCGGCGCATGCGCCGCACCAGGTCGAGCTCGGCCTGGAAGTCGACATAATGCGGCAGTTTCAGATGTTCGACGAAGCCGGTCGCCTGCACGTTGTCGGAGTGGGAGATGACGAATTCCTCGTCCTGAGCCGGCGCAACGATGTCTTCGCCGAGCTCTTCGGCCCGCAGCGCCCTGTCGACCAGCGACATGGCCATGGCCTTGCGCTCGCTCTGTCCGAAGACCAGGCCATAGCCGCGTGTGAATTGCGGCGGTGCTTTGGCCGAACCCTTGAACTGGTTGACCATCTGGCACTCGGTCACCTGTATCCGGCCGAGCGAGACGGCAAAGCCGAGCTCCGGCACCTCGAATTCCACTTCCACTTCACCGATGCGGATTTCGCCGGTGAAGGGATGGTTGCGACCATAGCCGCGCTGCGTCGAATAGCCGAGCGCCAGCAGGAAGCCTTCGTCGCCGCGGGCGAGCGCCTGAAGGCGAAGGTCGCGCGTCATCGGGAATTCCATCGGCTCACGCGTCAGGTCGCCGATTTCGTGATCGACAGGCATGGTGCCGTCGCCCTCGATCAGGCCTTCCTGGCCGAGGATTTCCGACACGCGCATGACGCGGCCGTCTTCTGCGGGACGCTCCATGGGCTCGTCCACCGGCTCGTCGGTCAGAAGGCTTGGGTCGAGAAGGCGGTGCGTATAGTCGAAAGTCGGGCCGAGAAGCTGGCCGCCCGGCAAATCCTTGTAAGTCGCGGAGATGCGGCGTTCGATCTTCATCGCCGCGGTGTCGAGCGGCTGGGAGTAGCCGAAGCGCGGCAGCGTCGTGCGGTAGGCTCTGAGCAGGAAGATCGCCTCGATCATGTCGCCGCGCGCCTGGCGCACGGCGAGTGCGGCGAGCGTGCGGTCATAAAGCGAGGCTTCGGCCATGACGCGATCGACGGCAAGCGCGAGCTGCGCCACGATCTGGTCGATGCCGACGGCCGGCAGCGAGCGGTCGCCGCGACGACGGTCGGCCAGCAGCCGGTGAGCATTGGCGATGGCGGCTTCGCCGCCCTTTACGGCAACATACATATGTTACATCTCCGTCGCGGTGATCTTGGTAGTGCGCGGCAGGCAGAGGAACTGCCGGCCCGCTGTCAGGACGAGATCGACGCCGCGCGGGAAGAGGGCGCGATTGTCGTTCCAGATGCGCAGCAGCGCATCCGGCAGGCCGATCGGTGCGATCATGTTGATGTCCTTGATGCCTGGGCCGGAAAGCGCCAGTTCCTTGCCGCCTTCCAGATTTTCGATTTCCAGCACGATCGTCGTCGAACGATCGGGATATTCCTGCGTGCCGATGCCGAATTGGCTGAAGGAGGAAAGCGCCATGCCGGCTTCGACAAAGGCGAAATGCGCCTCCAGCCTTTCCGGGATGACGGGCGCCCCGGTGTGGAAGGCTAGCCATTCCGGCAGGCTCGATCTTGCGAGGCTGGTGGAAAGCCAGACCGGCGTGTCATGGTCGCAAAGCGTGAGCCCAATCGCACCGGCGGCGATGCCGAGCGGCGCCGGCGGCGCGATATCGGCCGCAACGGTCTGCAGGGTTCCCGGATGCGCCATGGCGTCCATCGTCATCTTGAAGATGCTCTGTGCGTCGAAGACCGGGTCGCTGAAGCCGCCCGTCAGGGCCTCGTTGCCGAAGGTCGGGGTGTTGAACAGGCTCATCAATCTTCTCCGCGAACCATGGTGAAGAAATCGACGCGCGTCGCCGCCGTCTCTTCGGCGCGCTTGCGGTCATATTCGGCGATGCGCCCGGCGACCGGCTGCAGGATCGCCTTCTCGACGAAGTCCCTCGTGGCCGATTGCTGCCACAGGCCATCGAAAATGGCGGAAAGCCTGGCTTTTTCCCGGTCGGTACCGAGGGCATGCGCATGACCGATGGTGCCGGATGCCAGCCGGACGGTGGCGCGTGTCACCGTGACTTCACCGAGATTGAAAGGGGAGCCGCCGCCGCCGATGCGGCCGCGCACCATGACGAGCCCGGTTTCCGGTCCGCGCACCGGCTGTGCAGTCGGCTTGCTCGGCAATGCTTCCCAGGCCGCCTCTAGCTCGTCGCGTTCGGCCTGCGCCAGTAGATCGGCGACGCGCTTGCGTTCCCGACGCTCCTGAGCGGCCGCTTCCTGCCTTTGTGCTGAATTCATCGCGCCTTCCTTTAAATGTCTATTGATATAGACAACCATACAAGATAGTCTTATATCTATTAGCGAGTCGTGACAAGCGTGTGACAGGGCGAGTGGGCGAGATGGCAGGGCAGAAGATACAGAGGCAAACGGGCGTAGCGCTCTGGCGGCAGATCGCCGACCGGATTCGCACCTCGATCAATCACGGCGATTTCGACGAGACAGGCATGGTGCCGCCGGAAACGATGCTGGCGCTGCAGTTCGGTGTTAACAGGCACACGATCCGAAGCGCGCTGGCGGCACTGGCACAGGAAGGCATCGTCCGGGCCGTGCAGGGACGCGGGACGCTGATCGAGCGCAAGGAGCGGCTGAGCTTCCCGATCTCGAAGCGAACGCGGTTCTCGCAAGGGATCGGCGACCAGGTGCGCGAGACCCGCAGCGTCCTGCTTGCTACAGGCGAAGAGGCGGCGAGTGTGGAATTGGCCCGGCAGCTCAAGATTAGAACCGGTGCTCCCCTCGTGCGGCTGGAGACGCTCGGTCAGGCGGATCACCGACCGGTATCGCGCGCCACCAGCTGGTTTCCGGCGGATCGTTTCGGCGATATCGCCGAGATCTACCGGATCACCGGATCGATCACCAAGGCATTCAAGGAACTTGGCGTGCCGGATTACGTCCGCGTCGTCACCGAGATCACCGCGACCCATGCCGACGAAAGCGATCTCGCCGATCTGCAATTATCCCCCGGCGCCATCGTGCTGGTCGCCCAGGCGCTCAACGCGGATCTCGACAATGTCCCGGTGCAATATTCGATTTCCCGCTTTGCCGCCGACAGGGTGCGCTTCACTGTCGAGAATTGAGAGTGGGGATAGCCCCTCATCCGGCCTCGTGAGCTTGCCGAAGCGCGTCGCAATCCCATAGGAATCGAAAATTTTAGAAGAGGTAGTCCCCTCTCCCCGCAGGCGGGGAGAGGGCTAGGGTGAGGGGCTTTCTAACCCAAATAGATTGCGCTCAATGTGCGCCGGACATGTCGCCGAGGACTTCCTTCGAGGCGACGGTGGAATCGGCCTTGAGCTTGTAGACCATGGGTACGCCGGTCGCGAGGTTCAGCGCCAGGATCTGTTCCTTGTTCAGGCGGTCGAGGACCATGACGAGCGAGCGAAGCGAATTGCCATGGGCGGCGACCAGCACGTTCTGGCCGGCGAGCACGCGCGGCAGGATTTCCGTCAGGTAGTAGGGCCAGACGCGGGCGCCGGTATCGCGCAGGCTCTCGCCGCCCGGCGGCGGAACGTCGTAGGAGCGGCGCCAGATATGAACCTGCTCTTCGCCCCACTTGGCGCGGGCATCGTCCTTGTTGAGGCCGGAAAGATCGCCGTAGTCGCGCTCGTTCAGCGCCTGATCCTTGATCGTTTCGAGGCCCTGCTGGCCGATTTCGTCGAGGATGATGTCAAGCGTGTGCTGGGCGCGGGTGAGATCCGAGGTGAAGGCGATATCGTACTTGATGCCGTAGTCGGCCAGCGCTTTGCCGCCGGTCTTGGCTTCTTCGATGCCGAGCGCGGTCAGATCGGGGTCCTTCCAGCCGGTGAAGAGATTCTTCAAATTCCAGTCGCTCTGGCCATGGCGAACGAGGACGAGAGTACCGCTCATAAAATTTCTCCTTGATAGAGCAATTCCAGGAAAGGTGCGTAGCGGTTTTCCGTCAGGAATTGCGAGACAATAAAAGGCTGGAGCGGACCGGCGTTGCGTGTCGATCCGCTCCGGATCGGATCAACGTGTGGAAAGCCCGAGAACATCGAGCATGGAATAGAAGCCGGGTTTCTTGTCGCGCGCCCAGAGAGCCGCCTGCAGCGCGCCGCGCGCAAACAGCGACCGGTCGCCGGCATTGTGCGAAAGCGTCAGTCGCTCGCTTTCGCTGGCGAAGATCACCGAGTGATCGCCGACCACGCCGCCGCCGCGCAGGGTCGCAAAGCCGATCGTACCGGCCGGACGCGCCCCCGTATAGCCGTCGCGCACGCGCACGGAATTGTCGTTAAGATCGATGCCGCGGCCCTTCGCGGCCGCCTGGCCGAGCAGCAGTGCCGTGCCCGAGGGCGCATCGACCTTATGCCGGTGATGCATCTCCAGCACCTCGATATCCCAGTCGTTCGAGGGGAGCGCCCGCGCCGCTTGTTCGACAAGCACGCTCAAAAGGTTGATGCCGAGGCCCATATTGCCCGATTTGACGATGCGGGCATGGCGCGCGGCTGCCGTGAACTTCGCCTCATCCTCGTCCGAGCAGCCGGTCGTGCCGATGATATGGACGATGCGTGCCTGCGCTGCCAGACCGGCAAAAGTGACGCTGGTTGCCGGCGTCGTGAAATCGATGACGCCTTCGGCATGAAGGAAGGCGGCAAGCGGATCGTCGGTGACGGGAACGCCGATCGGCCCGAGCCCGGCGATCTCGCCGGCATCCTTGCCGATGAAGGCGGAGCCGGGACGGGCGACCGCGGCATGCAGGGTTACGCCGTCGGTGGCGTGGATGAGGCGGGTGAGAGCCTGTCCCATGCGGCCCGCCGCGCCAACCACCACCAGCTTCATCGCATCGTCGCTCATGTCGTCTCTATCGTCTATTTGCGGGAATTGCTTGAAATCGCCGGTAGCTGCAGGTTGTTGAGCCGAGCGTAGAGGCCATTGTCGGCGGTCGCAAGCGTCTCGTGGTTGCCCTCTTCGACAACCCGGCCGTTTTGCATGACGACGATCTTCTCGGCGCGGATCACAGTCGACAGGCGGTGCGCGATGACGACGACGGTGCGGCCGCTCATCGCTTCTTCCAGGGCTTTCTGCACGGCCGCTTCGGATTCCGTGTCGAGCGCCGAGGTCGCCTCGTCGAGAAGCAGGATCGGCGCGTTGCGTACCAGCGCGCGGGCGATCGACAGGCGCTGGCGCTGACCGCCGGAAAGCGTCACGCCGTTTTCGCCGACCGGCGTCTCGTAGCCCATCGGCTGCGCCTCGATGAAATCATGGGCATAGGCGAGGCGGGCTGCTTCCTCGATCTCGGCATCGGTCGCTTCCGGGCGGCCGTAGCGGATATTGTCGCGGATCGTGCCCTCGAAGAGATAGGGCTGCTGCGAAACATAGGCGAGCTGTTCCCGCAGCGACTGTTTCGTCACATGCGCGATATCCTGCCCGTCGATGAAGATGCCGCCGGCCTTGGGATCGTAGAAGCGCGGAATGAGGTTGATGACGGTGGACTTGCCGGCGCCGGAAGGGCCGACCAGTGCTGTCGTCTGCCCGCCCTCGGCTGAGAAACTGACGCCAGACAGAACCGCCTCGTCGCCATAGGCGAAATGCACGTCGCGGAACTCGATGCGAGCCTCGGTCACCTTAAGCGGCTTGGCATCCGGTAGATCGCGCTGGCGCGGTTCCATGTCGAGCAGTTCGTAGATCATCCGCGCGTTGACGACCGCGCGTTCCAGCTGCACCTGCAGCTTGGCGAGACGTCGCGCCGGATCATAGGCGAGCAGCAGCGAGGTGGCGAAGGAAAAGAATACGCCCGGCGAGACGTTGTCGTAGATCGAGCGATAGGCGGCATAGGCAAAGAGGCTGGCGATCGCAAAGCCGGCGACGGTTTCGATAAGAGGGCCGTTGCGCTCGGAAAGGCGGGCGATGCGGTTCTGCCGGTGCTCGGCTGCGGTGATCAGCTTGTTGATCTTGCGCTCGAGCTCTTCTTCCATTGTGAAGGCTTTGACGATGGAGACGCCTTGAATGGTCTCCTGCATAGCGCCCAGCACGTGGCTGTTCAGGACGATCGCATCGCGCGTGGCGGCGCGCAGGCGCTTGGAAATATAGCGCAGCGCGAAGAAGAGAGGCGGCGCGATGACGACGAAGGCAATGCTGAGCACCGGATCCTGGAAGATCATGACGCAAAGCAGGGCGATGAAGGTCAGAAGGTCGCGTGCCGTCGACGTGATTGTCAGGTTCATGACGTCGCGGACGCCGGAGACGTTCTGGCTGATCCGGGCGGCGAGCTGCGCGGAGCGGGCTTCGCTGAAGAAGCCGACCGACAGCGTCATCAGATGCGAATAGAGCCGGCGCTGGTAGCGGGCGATGATGTTGTTGCCGATCTTCGACAGGATGACCGACTGGAAATATCCCGCAAAACCGCGCACCACGAAAACGAGGAAGATGCTGAAGCAGATTTTCCAGGCATCGACGATATCGCGGGCGATGAAGGCGCTGTCGATGACCGATTTGACGATGTAGCCGATGTAAGCGGTCGAAAGCGCAACGAGGACCAGACAGGTAATCGCGATGGAGTAGCCGCGAATGTGATCGCGGCCGTTCTCAGCGATAATACGCTTCAGCATGCCGGTAATGGCTTCGCTGTCGACGCTTTTGCTTTTCGGGTCAGGCAATTTCAATAATCGGCTTCCTGTCTTGAACCAAGCGCGCCGCATCTGGCACGTGCTTCCGCGGCTCTATTAAAGAGTTAGCACGGCTTTGGCTAGACATGGCCTGCCGGGCTGGTTAAGGCCGATCACGGAGCCAGGCCCATTATAGCGGAAGCCGGCGCCTTCAAAAAGGCATGGCACACCGGGTTTCAGCGCGCCATGCGCTACCTGGGCAAGCCGGTTAACGCCGCCAGCGACGGCCCTCCGTGGCAAGGCCGAAGCTCTTGGGCTTGCGGGCATAGGTCGCAAGGCCGGAAAGCGCCGCCAGCGGATTGATGACCACATGGGTCGGAATCGTCTTCATCATTTCCGTGTGTGGCGCCTTGTCCTCGAAGGCGGCGCGGAACTCCGGCTTCTGCAGCGCCGGCAGGATCTTTTGCGGGATGCCGCCTGAGAGATAGACGCCGCCGCGCGCCATGAAGACCATGGCGATATCGCCGGCGACGCGGCCGAGATAGGTGACGAACAGCGTCAGCGTCTCCTCGGCCTGGGCATTGGTGCCGGCAAGGGCGTGGTTGGTGATGTCAGCCGGTTCCTTCAGGCTGGGCTCGATGCCGTCGGCCGCGCAAATGGCATGATAAAGGTTCTGCAGACCACGGCCGCAGATCACCTGCTCGGCCGAGATGCGGCCTTCGATGGGTTCCAGATGCGGCCAGATCTGCAGGTCGCGTTCCGTGCGCGGCCCGAGATCGATATGCCCGCCTTCGCCCGGCACAGGCACCCATTGATGCTGGGTATGGACCAGGGCGCCGACGCCAAGCCCGGTCCCCGGCCCGAGTACGACGCGCGATGCGGTCATATTCCCGGATGCTTCGCCGATGGTCTGGCGATGCTCGTCGGAAATCTCGGCGATCGCCAGCGCCTGTGCCTCGAAATCGTTGATGACGAGCACGTCCTCGATGCCGAGGTTGGCGATCATCGTCTTCGGACGGATCACCCAGTCGCAATTTGTCAGCGGAATTTCATCGCCCTGAACGGGACCGGCCATGGCCAGGATCGCGGCGCGGGGCCGCACCTTGCTCTTTTCGAGGGTCAACTTGATCGCATCGTCGATCGTCTCGAAATTCGCCGTCTGCACGACCGGAAAATGCTCCGGTTCTGAGCCGGCATCGGCAAGGATCGAGAAACGCGCATTGGTCCCGCCGATATCGCCGATCAGGATGGGAAAAGGCGGGGGGGCATCGCTGTGATTGAGCTCGGGCATGGACAGGTCCGTGATCTGCCGCCGGCAAGGCGGATTAATGGTTCAGTGTTTTGATCAGCCGCTCGGCGGTGGATTCGTTGAGCGCCATCGGAATGTCGTAGAGAACGGCAAGCCGCGTCAATGCCTTCACGTCGACGTCGTGGGGCAGGGGCGTGAGGGGATCGATGAAGAAGATGAGCATGTCGATCTCACCGGTGGCGATGAGCGCACCGATCTGCTGGTCGCCGCCAAGTGGCCCGCTTTTCAGGCGGGTGACCTTGAGGTCGGGGCAGGCATCAAGCACGCGGCCGCCCGTCGTGCCGGTCGCAACGATCTTCCAATCGGCAAGGGCTGCCTGGTGGCTCCGTGCGAACTCCGCCATCGCATCTTTTTTCTGATCATGCGCGATCAAGGCGATGCATTTGCTGCCGGCCATGAAATCCTTGCTCCACCCACTGCTTTCAATCGATTTATCCGCCTTCTATACCAAGGAGGCCAGTTTTAAAAGACTGCACCGGCAAGGAGGTTTCCGGCCTCATTGCTGCGGGATTTGGCCGGGCGGCGTGTCGCCGGAGACAGGTCCAGAGACTGGCAATGCGTCCGTTTCGGCTTCTGCATCGGCAGCTTTGGCGCCAAAGGTTGCGGCGCGAGCCGATGCGACCGATGGTGCCGCCACTATGGCCTGGCAGGCCTTGGGCAGATCGGAAACCATGACCTCGCGCGGCTTGACCGGAGGTTTCGTGCTTGGCTTTGGTTTCGCCCACGGTTCGGGTCCGAACCACCAGGCGAGCGGCTTGTCGCAGCCGTCGCCGGCGGCGACCGGTGCCTGACCCGTGCAACCCACCGAACCGGTGGGGCAGCTGAGGCGGATGTGGAAATGCGAGTCGTGCCCATATTCCGGCCGCAGCTTGCCGAGATTGGTGCGATCGCCCGTCCAAGTCTCGCACATCTTCTTCTTGATCGCCGGGTTGACGAAGATGCGCTCGACTTCCGGATAGCTCGCCGCCCGCATCAGCAGGCGGGCATGCGCCGGCGTCCAGACCTTGTCGTTGATCGTCAGGAACTTGTCCTTGGCCAGCATCGAGGTGAAGGGCAGGGCTTCGCGCTCGTCGGCCGTCATCTTGCGCCGTGGCATCGGGGTCAGCCAGACATCAGCATCGAGGCCGATCTGATGCGAGGCATGGCCGTTGACCATCGGGCCGCCGCGCGGCTGTGAGATGTCGCCGACGAGCAGGCCCGGCCAGCCGTCATTCCTGGCCGCATCGCGCGATAGCCGCTCCAAGAGGCCGATCATCTCAGGCCGGCCCCAGCGACGATTGCGCGACAGGCGCATGGCCTGCCATGTCGGGCCGTCGGCGGGCAGCGCAACCGCGCCGGCAAGGCAGCCCTTGGCATAAAAACCGATCGACTGCGGCGATCCTTGCGTCGGCAGCGTCACGGCTCCGAAAACCGCCTTGGCGCTGCCGGGCGAGGGGGTAGCCTGCTGCGCCAGCGTATCGCCGGCGACAAGACCCATTCCGATCATGGTCGCGAAAGAGAATTTGCCGATCGTTCGAAAGGCGCGATCCAGAAGTGAAATCATGCATATCCTTGATAGGCGGTCGGCGTCATCCCAAGTGATTATGCCGAAGTGATTTGCGGCGAGATTATCTTGAAAAAGGATGGAAGTTAATCCGCGGCATTACTGCTGGCCGACGAGCGACCGCCTTCTCATGACTGCATGGTCGTTTCGAGCCGATCAATTCGCCAGAATTTCAGCCGTCTTGCGAATGCGCGACAGTCGCGGCAATACCTTCGTGCAGGCAAAGTCCTGCATTTCTTGCGAGAGGGTCGTCGCTGCGTCCTCGGCGACGATGACGGCATAATTTGCCGCGTAGGCATCGCGCACGGTCGCTTCGACGCCGAAATTGGTGGCGACGCCGGTCAGGATCAGTGTTTTAATGCCGCGGCGTCGAAGCTGCAGATCAAGTTCCGTGCCGTAGAAGGCGCTCCACTGACGCTTGAGGATGGCGATATCCGGCGTCAGCGCGGCGATTTCGGCGGGTGCCGCAAGCGCCGCCGCCGGCAAGCCGCCTGGGGGAAGCGGGAAGGTTTCGTCGACGGGCTGGTTGACAGCGTCGGCATAGTCCGGGGAAAATCCAACCGTTACAAAGACAGTGGTCCCACCGTCGGCCTTTAGCTTGTTCGCGATGGCGACCGTGTTGGCGATGATTTGTGGGGCAGTGTAGGGCGCGAGCGGCCTGTTGAGAACCAGGCTTTGCAGGTCGATGGAAATGAGAGCGGTGGTCTTGGGATCGTAAAGTGACATCTTGGGAGCTCCAAAAAACATGAGGGAATCCTCACAATGGAAAATATGAGGATGACCTCACAAAAATCAAGTGAAGAATTGAAGACGCGCACTCCGAAGCGACAGCGCGGCCATGATCGCGTCGTCATTCTGCTTGACGCGGCGGCAAGGGTCTTCGCGCGCAAGGGCTATGATGCCGCAACGATGACGGAGATTGCGACCGAGGCGCATTCCTCCATCGGCTCGCTCTATCAATTCTTCCCGACCAAGCCGCTGCTTGCCGAGGCGCTGCATATCGAGCGCCTGGAGCGATTGAAGGCCGGGCTTCGGGAAGCGGCGGAAAGCAGCGCCGGCCTTTCGGCAGCAGATTGCGGCGAGGCGATCTTCGATGCACTTGGTGTCTTCATGGGGAAGTACCCAGAACTTTCGGCGCTCGCCGGCCGCCGCGATATTCCCAAGGAGCGGAAGGCACGTTCGCGTGCCGAGCTGAAGGAGCTGATCGCGGGTGTCCTGCGGCAGGCCAAGCCGTCGATATCGGACGATGTCGCGTTGATGTCGGGCCTCGTGCTCGAACTTCTGCGCATCGTCGTCGCCGTTGCCAATGAGCCTGATGCTGCTGAGGACCGCCGCGTCGCCGGCGAATTGCGGCTGATGCTACGCAAACGACTTGAGGAAGCGGCCTCCAAAACCTGATTTCGCCGATGGTTGATTACATGGCGAAGAGATGGGCAATAGCGTCCTGCTTTTTGCCCTCATTTGCCTTATGCTGATTCCCGGAAAAGCATCAGGAGATCATGAATGGCATCGACACGGTTGAAAGCAGGCTTGGTTGTTTCTCTTATTTGCCTGCTGGCACTGCCCGTGTCCTCGAAAGCCGAAGAGCCGCAATTCCGCATCGGCACGGCCATTCTCGGCGACCTCAAATACCAGACCGGCTTCAAGCACTTCGATTACGTCAATCCGGATGCGCCGAAGGGCGGCGAGCTTAAACTTTCGGACGAAGGCACGTTCGACACGCTCAATCCGGTGCTGTTTAAGGGCAACCCCGCCAGCGGATTGTCAATGGTTTTCGATACGCTGATGAAATCGTCCAATGACGAGATTGCCACCTCCTACGGCTTGCTCGCCGAGGGCGTCTCCTATCCCGATGACATATCGAGCGCAACCTTCCGGTTGCGCGCCGAGGCGAAATGGGCCGACGGCACACCAGTAACCCCCGATGACGTGACTTTCAGCTTCGATCGCACCAAGGAGCTCAATCCTCTCGCGACCAGTATCTATTCCCACGTGACGCGAGCCGAAAAGACCGGCGATAGGGACGTCACCTTCTATTTCAACGAAAAGAACAATCGCGAACTTCCTTTTATCGCCGGCCAGCTGCTGATCGTGCCAAAACATTGGTGGGAGAGCGCCGGCGCGGACGGAAAGCCGCGCGATATTACCCGCACGACACTCGAGCCGGTCATGGGATCCGGACCGTATAAGATTGTCTCCGTGCAGCCGGGATCATCAATCCGATATGAACTGCGCGACGACTATTGGGGCAAGAACCTGCCGGTCAATATCGGCCAGAATAACTTCGGGGTGATTTCCTACACCTACTACGCCGACAAGGATGTGGAATTCGAAGCCTTTCGCAGCGGGAACACGGATTTCTGGCGGGACCAGTCAGCAAGCCATTGGGTGACCGCATACGACTTTCCCGCCGCCAAGGACGGCCGCATTAAGCGCGAGGAACTGCCCAATTCGCTGCGCTCGGTCGGCATCATGCAAGCGATGGTACTCAATCTCCGGCGCGATCAGTTCAAGGACCAACGTGTGCGGGAGGCGCTGAACTACGCCTATGATTTCGAGGAAATGAACCGGGCGCTTGCCTTCGGCCAGCTGACCCGCGTCAACACCTTCTTTTTCGGCACCGAACTTGCCTCTTCGGGGCTGCCCACGGGCGAAGAATTGAATATCCTCAACAGCGTCAAGGATAAGGTGCCGCCTGAAGTCTTCACCACGCCCTATACCAATCCGGTTGGCGGCGACCCGCAGAAGGTGCGCGTCAATCTGCGCAAGGCGATCGAGCTTTTCAAGGAAGCCGGTTATGTGTTGAAGGGCAATCGCATGGTCAACGAAAAGACCGGCCAGCCATTTACGATGGAAATCCTTCTCGGCAGTCCTTCGCAGGAGAGATCAAACCTGCCCTACGTCCAGAACCTGCGCCGCATTGGCATCGATGCGACCCTCAGAACGGTCGATTCATCGCAATACATTAACCGCATTCGTAGCTTCGACTATGATGCGACCTGGAACGTGTGGGGCACGGCGCTGCCGCCCGGCAGCGAACAAATCGATTACTGGGGCTCGGCTTCGGCAAGTCGCCAAGGCTCGCGCAACTATGCCGGCATATCCGATCCGGGGGTCGATGCTTTGATCGGCAAGCTCGTTTCTGCCGCGACCCTCGAAGAAAAGACCGCTGCCGCCAAGGCGCTTGATCGCGTACTGCTTGCCCACCACTATGTTGTCCCGCTGTTTTATGGGACGACGAACAAGATCGCCTACTGGGACAAGTTCGAACATCTCCCGGAACTGCCCTATTACTCCATCGGCTTCCCCGAGGTCTGGTGGTCGAAAAGCGCCGGAAAATGAGCCTCTCTTGCAATAAGGGCCCCGCTGGCTCCAAATGTTTGGGCTGATTCGGATAGTTTCAAGCTGATATGACTGCGCCGGGCTGCTCCCGGCGGAAGGGAATGTGATTTGATCGACAGATGGATTGAGGCGAGGCGGATTATATTCGCCTTCGAGGGAGCGGCGAACTGATGGGCGCCTATATCCTGCGACGCCTCCTGCTGATGATCCCGACCATCGTCGGCATCATGGCGATTTCCTTCACCATCGTGCAGTTTGCGCCGGGCGGCCCGGTCGAGCAGGTCATCGCGCAGCTGACCGGGCAGGGTGACAATGCCAACGGTCGCCTGTCCGGCGGCACCGACATGTCGTCGCAGCAGTCCTTCGATGACAGCAGCTCGAAATATCGCGGCGCGCAGGGGCTGGATCCCGAACTGATCGCCAAGCTTGACAAGCAGTTCGGCTTCGACAAACCGCCGCTCGAGCGCTTCGGCCAGATGATGTGGAATTATATCCGCTTCGACTTCGGCGAGAGCTTCTTCCGCAACACGACCGTCA
Source organism: Martinezella tropici (assembly GCF_008370325.1). Lineage (GTDB taxonomy): Bacteria > Pseudomonadota > Alphaproteobacteria > Rhizobiales > Rhizobiaceae > Rhizobium > Rhizobium tropici_B. Next base: position 61,435 of record NZ_VNIP01000001.1, read on the forward strand.
TCGACCTCATCGGCCAGAAGCTTCCGGTGTCGATCTCGCTCGGCATCTGGATCCTGATCTTCTCCTACGCCATTTCCATCCCGCTCGGCATCCGCAAGGCGGTGCAGGACGGATCGACCTTCGATGTCTGGACGTCGGGCATCATCATCATCGGCTATGCGGTTCCGAGCTTCCTGTTCGGCATCATGCTGATCGTGCTGTTTGCCGGCGGATCCTTTTTCGATTGGTTCCCGCTGCGTGGCCTCGTCTCCGATAATTTTGCCGACCTCAGCTGGTGGCAGAAGATTCTCGATTATCTCTGGCATCTGGTGCTGCCGCTGATTTCGCTGTCGCTGGCCGCCTTCGCGACCACGACCCTGCTCACCAAGAATTCCTTCATCGAGGAGATCAAGAAGCAATATGTCATCACCGCCCGAGCCAAGGGTCTTTCCGAACGGCGCGTGCTCTATGGCCATGTCTTCCGCAACGCCATGCTCATCGTCATTGCCGGCTTTCCCGGCGCCTTCATCTCGGCCTTCTTCACCGGCTCGCTCCTGATCGAGAACATCTTCTCGCTCGATGGCTTGGGACGCTTGAGCTATCTCTCTGTCGTCCAGCGCGATTATCCGGTGGTGTTTGCTACACTTTTCATCTTCTCGTTGCTGGGTCTCTTCGTCAGCCTCGTTTCCGATCTGATCTACACCTGGATCGATCCGCGCATCGACTTCGAGCGGAGGGAGGTATGATGGACGCAGCCAATCGTCAGGCACTTCCGACGACGGTGAAGCCGCCGCGCAAGGGCCTGTTCTCGCCGACCAATCTGCGCCGCTGGGAGAATTTCAAGGCGAACCGCCGCGGCTACTGGTCGCTCTGGATCTTCCTCGTTCTGTTCATCCTCAGCCTTGGTGCCGAGTTCATCACCAATGACCGGCCGATCCTCATCTCCTATAAGGGCGAGATCCTGACACCGGTCTTCGTCGATTACCCGGAAGAGAAATTCGGCGGCTTCCTGGCGCAGACGGATTATCGCGCCCAGGATATCCAGGACGAGATCAATGCCAACGGCTGGATGATCTGGCCACCGATCCACTATTCCTATCAGACCGCCAATTCCAATCTGCCTAAGGGATTGTCGGCGCCGACGCCGCCATTCTGGGCGATGAGCAAGGAAAAGCGCTGCTCCGGCTATGCGGCCGGCGCTGCCGATCCCAACTGCAACTGGAGCAATTTTAACTGGCTCGGCACCGATGACCAGGCGCGTGACGTGCTTGCCCGCTTGATCTACGGCTTCCGCATCTCGGTGCTGTTCGGTCTCGCGCTCACCATCTGCTCGGCTGTCGTCGGCGTCTGCGCCGGCGCGATACAGGGCTATTTCGGCGGCTGGACCGATCTCTTGATGCAGCGTTTCATCGAAATCTGGTCGTCCATGCCGGTGCTCTATATCCTGCTGATCATCGCCTCGGTCCTGCCGCCCGGCTTCTTCATCCTGCTCGGCATCTTGCTCTTGTTTTCCTGGGTGGGGCTCGTCGGCGTCGTGCGCGCCGAATTCCTGCGGGCGCGCAATTTCGAATATGTGCGCGCCGCCCGTGCGCTCGGCGTCAACAACCGCACCATCATGTATCGCCACCTGCTGCCGAATGCGATGGTCGCGACGCTGACCTTCGTTCCCTTCATCCTGTCGGGCTCGATCTCCACGCTCACCTCGCTGGATTTCCTAGGGTTCGGCATGCCGCCCGGCTCGCCGTCGCTGGGTGAAATGATCGCCCAAGGCAAATCCAACCTGCAGGCTCCGTGGCTGGGACTCTCGGCCTTCTTCACCATGTCGATCATGCTGTCGTTGCTGATCTTCATCGGCGAGGCCGTGCGCGACGCCTTCGATCCGAGGAAGACGTTCCGATGAGCGAAAACTCCACTCCGCTACTGTCAGTCCGCAATCTGTCCGTTGCCTTTCACCAGGGCGGGCAGACATCGACCGCCGTCGATGGCGTTTCCTTCGATATCGCAAAGGGCGAAGTCTTGGCGCTGGTCGGCGAATCCGGCTCCGGCAAGTCGGTCTCGGCCAATTCGATCCTGAAGCTCTTGCCCTATCCAACCGCAAGCCACCCTTCCGGCGAAATCCTGTTCAAGGGAAAGGACCTGCTGAAGGCATCGGACAACGAGCTGCGCGCCGTGCGTGGCAACGATATCACGATGATTTTCCAGGAGCCGATGACCTCGCTCAATCCGCTCCACTCGATCGAGAAACAGATCAGCGAGATCCTGGCCTTGCACCAGGGCATGACCGGTGAGGCTGCCCGCACCCGCACGCTGGAGCTTTTGAACCAGGTCGGCATCCGCGAACCGGAAAAGCGTCTCAAGGCCTATCCGCATGAACTGTCCGGCGGCCAACGTCAGCGCGTGATGATCGCCATGGCGCTTGCAAACCGTCCCGAACTGCTGATCGCCGACGAGCCGACGACGGCGCTCGACGTGACCGTGCAGGCGCAGATCCTCGACCTGCTGCGTGAGCTCAAGGGTGTGCACGGCATGTCGATGCTGTTCATCACCCACGATCTCGGCATCGTCCGCAAGTTCGCCGACCGCGTCTGCGTGATGACCAAGGGGCGCATCGTCGAGACCGGCACGGTGGAAGACGTTTTCACCAATCCTCAGCACGACTATACCCGCCATCTGCTGGCCGCCGAGCCGCGCGGCGAGCCACCGACGAGCGACGCGGGAAAGCCTGTCGTCATGGAAGGCAGCGATATCCGGGTGTGGTTCCCGATCAAGGCGGGCTTCATGCGCAAGGTCGTCGATCATGTGAAGGCGGTCGATGGCATCGATTTGAAGCTCAGGGCCGGCCAGACGCTCGGCGTCGTCGGCGAATCCGGCTCCGGCAAGACGACGCTCGGTCTGGCGCTGGCTCGGCTTATTTCCTCCAAGGGCCGTATCGCCTTCGTCGGCAAGGATATAGCCGGCTATTCGTTCCGCGAGATGCGGCCGCTGCGCAACCAGCTGCAGGTGGTCTTCCAGGACCCTTATGGTTCGCTAAGCCCGCGCATGTCCGTCGGCGAGATCATCGCCGAGGGCCTCAAGGTACATGAGCGGTCGCTTTCGGCCGATGAGCGCGACAAGCGCGTCTGCTGGGCGCTGGAGGAGGTCGGCCTCGATCCGTCCACCCGCTGGCGTTTCCCGCACGAGTTCTCCGGCGGCCAGCGTCAGCGCATCGCCATTGCGCGCGCCATGGTGCTGAAGCCGCGTTTCGTCATGCTGGACGAGCCGACCTCGGCGCTCGACATGAGCGTGCAGGCGCAGGTTGTGGATTTGCTGCGCGACCTGCAGAAGAAGCACGATCTTGCCTATCTCTTCATCAGCCACGACCTGAAGGTGGTGAAGGCGCTCGCCAACGAGCTGATCGTCATGCGCTTCGGCAAGGTCGTCGAGCAGGGCGCATCCGCCGATATTTTCCGGGCGCCGAAAGAGGACTATACCAAGGCGCTTCTTGCCGCCGCATTCGACATCGAGGCGGTGCCGACCGCCGCCATCCAGCAATAGAGACCACCATCATGCCGGCCAAAAGCCCCGTTCTCGTCGACCTCAAATTCGATCCGGCGACCGTCGCCAAGGCGCTTGAGGCGGCCTTTGCCGACCGCGGCAGCATCAATCTCGCCGATCCCGCCCACAAGGGTGCGGATCTCTCCCATGTCGATTATGCGCTTGTGTGGAAACCGGATGCCGATCTCTTCGAGCGCGCCCGCAATCTCAAGGTGATCTTCTCGGGCGGCGCCGGTGTCGATTCGATGATGTCGATTGCCGGCCTGCCTGACATCCCGATAGTCCGCTTCGTCGATCGCAGCCTGACGGTGCGCATGAGCGAATGGGTCGTGATGCAATGCCTGATGCATCTGCGCGATGTGCAGGGGCATTTCAGGAGCCAGCGCCAGCGTCTATGGGCGCCGCAGCATGGCCCCGAGGCGGCGGATGTTACCATCGGCGTCATGGGTCTCGGCGTTCTCGGCTGCGACGCCGCCGCCAAATTGAAAGTCATGGGCTTCAACGTCATCGGCTGGTCCCGCGGCAAGAAGGAGATCGATGGCATGGAAACCTTCGACGCCAGCGGGCTGGATGCGTTTCTGGCACGCACCGATATCCTGGTTGGCCTCCTGCCGCTGACACCGGAAACGATGGGGATTTACAACACCTCGCTCTTTTCCAGGCTGCACCGCAACGGTCCGCTCGGCAAACCGGTCTTCGTCAATGCCGGCCGCGGCAAGAGCCAGGTGCAGGCCGATATCGCTTCGGCTGTTCGTACCGGCATTCTCGGCGGCGCCTCGCTCGATGTCTTCGTCGTCGAACCGCTCTCGGCTGACGATCCGCTCTGGGACCTGGAAAATGTCATCATCACGCCGCATGATTCTGCGGTGTCGGAGGAAAAGGCGCTCATGCACCATGTCGAGGAGCAGATTGCCCGCTTCGAACGCGGTGAACCGCTGCAGCATCTGGTGGATCGCGGCCGGGGTTACTAAATCCTGTAGGATGCGAAGTTGCGGCGCTTCGCTTCCGCCGGTCAAATGTGGCGCATTTGCCCTGACATCAATTTTCTTTCAGTGACTGGACTTTCGCTCAACATTTTTTGATAACAAGGCGCTACACGCATGCCGGCATAGCCGCCGGCGCGAAGCATGACGTCCGCAGGGCAGGAGACGGGGCAGGAACGACATGACCAAGACGGATATTGCCACCCGCGTCTATAATCATACCTGGAAGCTCGATCCGATCGTTCGTAGTCTGATCGATACGGATTTTTACAAGCTTCTCATGCTGCAGATGATCTGGAAGCTCTATCCGGACGTCGATGCCACCTTTTCCTTGATCAATCGCACCAAGAGCGTTCGCCTTGCCGAAGTGATCGACGAAAAGGAATTGCGCGAGCAGCTCGATCATGCCCGCACGCTGCGCCTCTCCAAGAAGGAGATGATCTGGCTCGCGGGTAACAGCTTCTATGGACGCGCCCAGATCTTCGAACCCGAATTCCTCTCCTGGCTGTCGAATTTCCAGCTGCCGGAATATGAGCTCTCGAAGCGCGACGGCCAGTATATTCTCGACTTCCACGGTTCCTGGAAGGAAACGACGATGTGGGAAATCCCCGCACTCGCTATCATCAACGAGCTTCGTTCGCGCACGGCGCTGAAGGCGCTCGGTCCCTTCACGCTCGATGTGCTCTATGCCCGCGCCAAGGCCAAGATGTGGGGGAAGGTGGAGCGGCTGCGGGAACTTCCCGGCCTGCGTATCTCCGATTTCGGCACCCGCCGCCGTCACAGCTTCCTCTGGCAACGCTGGTGCGTCGAGGCGCTGAAGGAAGGCGTGCCCCATGCCTTCACCGGCACCAGCAACGTGCTGCTTGCCATGGATTCCGATCTCGAAGCTGTCGGCACCAATGCGCATGAGCTGCCGATGGTCGCGGCCGCTCTTGCGAAAAACGACGAAGAGCTCGGCAAGGCGCCCTATAAGGTGCTGCGCGACTGGAACCGCCTTTACGGCGGCAATCTGCTTGTCGTCCTGCCCGATGCCTTCGGCACCGCCTCCTTCCTGCGCAGCGCGCCGGAATGGGTGGCCGACTGGACCGGCTTCCGCCCCGACAGCGCGCCCCCCATCGAAGGCGGCGAGAAGATCATCGACTGGTGGAAGAAGATGGGCCGCGATCCGCGCCAGAAGCTGCTGATCTTTTCCGACGGGCTGGATGTCGACGCCATCATCGACACCTACAAGCATTTCGACGGCCGCGTGCGCATGAGCTTCGGCTGGGGCACCAATCTGACCAATGATTTCGCCGGTTGCGCGCCGACCGAACTCAAAGGCCTCAGCCCGATTTCGATCGTCTGCAAGGTGATCGAGGCAAACGGCCGTCCGGCCGTCAAGCTTTCGGACAATCCGCAGAAGGCAACCGGCGAGCCGGCGGAAGTCGAGCGCTATCTGAAGTTCTTCGGCGCGGAAGATCGTGTCGATCAGAAAGTGCTGGTTTAGCGCTATTTTGTGGAGGCGCAGCTGCCTTCCATCCCGAAATAGAAGATCTTGGCGGCCCTCAAGCAATTAACTAATGGCGGACCACCGGTTCCATCCGGGCGACGCGTCTGAACAGCGTCCAGCGTCCGTTCTCCCAGCGATATTGATCCGGCGAAATGACATAGGGCACGTCGCTGAGATCGGCGCTGATCAACTCCAGCAGCTGCAGGCCCTGGGTGTCGTTCTCATGCGTGAAGAACACCTTGTCGCGTGACAGGAAGGCGGCGATCGGCGCGGCGCCGCCGGATTGCTCCTGCACCTGCGCCCAGAAATTCGGCAGGAAGGCGACGCTGGATTCGAACTGCCCGTCCACCTCGACATATTGAAACCGGCTGCGTTTGGCGATCTGGACGCCGGTCTTGGCGAGGAATTTCTGCAGGTTGGCCTGCGCCGTCTCGGCAAGCTCCCGGGCATCGATGCCCCAGTCATCCAGAGCGGTGGACATGACGTAGCTGACGGTGGTCTCGCCGTTGACGACGAAAAGCTTGATCAGGTTTTCCGCTTCGTCGAGATAGACGAATTGCGGTGGGCTGGGTTCGTCCTTGACGGCATGCATCATCTGCTGGCGGGCCACCTCGACGAAATCGCGTGTTTTCAGCACCGGCAGGACCTTGGAGAGCTCGCTATTGTCCTCCATGGCTTCCGTCATGTTGAGATAGTTGAGCAGCGCTTGCGCGCGCGCCGGCCCTTTCTGTTCGCGCAATGCCAGCAGCGCATTGCCGAGGAATTTCGTCATCGTATCGCCGTTGCGGCTATGCAGCGTCAGGCTGCCGGCCGCAGGGTCGTAATCGACGCGTATCAGGTCGCCGAAGAATGGCAGGCGCTCCTGCAGATAGGCCGCAAAGGTGGCCTCGTCCTGCAAGACTTCATCCGGAATGTTCAGATCGAGGGTCTTGACGGTCGTCGTGCCTTCGGGTTCGGGCAATCCCGGCCCGTCGCGTGTGTCGGATCGTCTGCCCTTACCGAAGAGCCTTTTCAGGAAATTGAACACGCGCGTCCCCGAGTACCGACCGGTAGTGCGGCAGAACCTAGCGCGGCCACGGCTCCGGGGCAATGCCGGCCGGGTGATGGATTTGTCCCGTAAGCGCCTGCTTGCTCGCATAAAAAACGCGTATAGTCTGCGGGAACGGACCGCATGGTCCGATTGCGGGAAGGGCAGCGCATATGAGAAACTTTTGGGGTGGCAGGCTATGGATCGGGACCCTGCTTTTATGTCTTCTTGCTTTGGCCGCGCCTGTCACCTCGCTCGCGCAGAATGCAGCGGCACCACAGCCGGCGGCACCGCCGCCCGACAAGGTCCGTGAACTGATCCAGTTGATGAACGAGCCCGACGTCAAGCAATGGCTTGCCGCGCAGCTCAACAATCAGCCCGCCTCCACCGCCGGCGATCCGGAAGCCTCGGGAAGCGACCAGATGTCGGTCTTGTCCGGTCTGCTTGGTCATACGCGCCGCCACCTCGAAGTGGTATCGGGCGCGGCGATGACGCTGCCCTATGAAGTTATGACGGCATCGGAAAGGCTCGAGGGCGAGGGCAGGGCGGTCGGTCCGTTGCGCATTGCCATCCAGATCGTGATCCTCTTCTTCCTCGGGCTGGTGGCTGAGCTCGCGGCCGCGCGCTTCATTAACGCCAAGCATATGCAGCGCACCGAACGGGCCGCCGGCGTCGAGACCGAGCTGCAGGCGGCGCGTTTCCAGTTCCTGGGCGGCGTTGTGCCCGCCATCATTCATGGTCTGGTGACGCTCGTCCCGCTACTCGCTTTCGACTGGCCGCCGGTCATCGAAAACTTCGCCATCGCCTGCGTCATCGCGCTTGTGTCGATCAGATTGGCCATTTCCATCGGCAAGCTTTTGATGGAACTGATCTCCATGCGCCGGACGGATGATGTTCTGGACGAGGATGGCGGCGCCGCTCGCATCGCTGAACGGCGGCTTGTCGCAAAATACTGGTATCGGCGATGCACGCTGTTTGCCACCTATTTTGCTTGTGGTTGGGCCATTATCCAGGCTGTCGCGTCGCTCGGCTTTTCCGCGGGGGCGCGAGACCTGATCGGTTACGCGCTCGGCATAGGCCTGTTCGTGATCGCGGTGGAAGCCGTGTGGTCGCGGCCCGCTGTGCCAGGAAAGCGTGGCAAGCGGACGATCTCCTGGCTGCTGACGATCTACTTCGCAGCTCTTTGGGGCCTGTGGGTGGCGGGCTTCGATGGCCTGCTTTGGGTCGGCATCTATGCGATATTGCTGCCGCGTATCCTTTCGGTTTCCACCCGCGCGATCGAGGCATTGCATGATGCGGCCGAGGGCATTTTCGGTGCCGGAAAATTGGCGACCGTTCTTCTCGATCGTGGCGTGCGTGCGGTGATCATTACATTCGCCGCCCTTTGGCTCGGCCGGATGCTGGGGGTCGAAGCGCATGCGATGATGAGCGGCAGTGAATCGAATATCGGTCGCATCGCGCGCGGCATTCTGGGCGGCATCGTCATTCTTCTGGTCGCCGATCTCGTCTGGCAGCTGGCGAAGACGTATATCGACGCCAAGCTGATGGAATCTCTGCCCGCCGTCAGCGATTCCGAGGAGATGAGGGCGAGCCGCGCCCGGCTGCAGACGCTGCTGCCGATCTTCCGCAATATCCTGGCCGTCATCATCGGCATCATCGCCGTGATGATGGTGCTGTCCGGTCTCGGCGTTCAGATCGGGCCATTGATCGCCGGTGCCGGCGTTGTCGGCGTTGCGGTCGGCTTCGGCGCGCAGACCATCGTCAAGGATGTTATCAGCGGTGTCTTCTACCTCTGGGACGATGCCTTCCGCATTGGCGAATATATCGAAAGCGGCAACCACAAGGGCGTGGTGGAATCCTTCAGCCTGCGCTCGGTAAAGCTGCGCCACCAGCGCGGTCCGCTGGCGACGATCCCCTTCGGCTCGCTCGGCGCGGTCAACAACATGAACCGCGACTGGGCGATCGACAAGATCATCGTCAAGGTCACCTACGATACCGACCTGGTGAAGCTGAAGCGGATCATCAAAGACATCGGCCAGCGCCTGCTCGAAGATGAGGACCTGAAGCCGAACATCATCCAGACGCTGAAGATGAAGGGTGTCGAGCAGTTCGGCGATTTCGCGATCGAGATCAGGCTGGCGATCACCGCCAAGCCGAACGAACTCTCCGTCATCCGCCGCAGCGCGCTGGCCTTGATCAAGCAGTCCTTCGATGAGAACGGCATTCAGTTCGCCTTCCCGACCGTGCAGGTGGCAAGCGACAAGGATGCGGCGGCCGCCGCTGCCCGGCAGCTGATCGAGATGCGGGCGGCAAATGTGGACAGCGCGCAACAGGCGGGCTAGATCCGGTCAGGGGTTCGGAGCCGCCGTGCTGCCGCGCACGACCAGGGCGACGTCGATCATCTCGCGCTCGGCCGGCACGGCATCGTGGAGAACGGCCTCTACCGCGCGCTGTGCAATTTCGGCAAAGGGCTGGGCCATCGTCGTCAGGCCAGGCTCCACCATGCCGCCTTCCGGCACGCCATCGAAGCCGATGACGGAAATGTCCTGTGGCACTGAAAGACCCCGTGCGCGCAGCCAGTTGATTGCCAAAAGCGCGATATTGTCGGACATGGCAAGGATCGCCGTCGGCGGTTCGGGCGCGGAAAACAGGTAGTCAAGCCCGGCTTCGACGCTTGGCTTGTCGTTCAGTGTTTCATAGATCGGCACGTCCTCGCGCCCAATTCCGAACGCTTCGAGCGCCTGCCAGTAGCCGAGCGCGCGATCGCGCGAGGTGGAATAGATCGCCCGCTCGATGTCGCCGACACCGACCGGCCCGACATGGTCGTCCGAGAGTTCGGTGGCGAGCACACCGAAACGCCGGTGGCCCAATTCCGCCAGATGCCGGGCGGCAACCGCAGCGCCGCTGAGATTGTCGACGCTGATCGAGGGGATCGACGCGTCTTCGTCATTCAGGGCGAGAGCGATGAACGGCAATTGCCGCTCTCGCGTCAATTGAACCAGCTTTTCGCCGCCCTCCACGCAAAGCAGGATGAAGCCGTCGACCAGAGCGCTCTTGATGTTCCAGTCCAGCGTCTGCCGGTCCTTGGCCGAGACCAGCGCCAGGCCCGTACCGCTGGCATCGCAGACCTGGGAAACGGCGGCCAGCAGCGCCCTGGCCCAGGGATCGTCGAAGAAATAGGCCAGCGGCTCGACGGCGGCGACGCCGATGGCGTTGACCTTTCCGGCCCGCAACAACCGCCCCGTCAGGCTGGGCCCGGCATAGCCAAGCCGTTTGGCCGTCTCGAGCACATGTTCGCGCACTTCATCGCGCACCACTTCGGGCCGGCTGAAGACATTGGAGGCGGTTCCCTGCGATACGCCCGCCGCCTTGGCGACATCCGCGAGCCTGATGGTGCCCTTGGCCAATTCAATCCTCCATGCGTTTCCATGGATATTAGCAATGAAGTTGTATCGGTTCAATTCTGCTTGACAGTGGATTTTTGAAGCGTACGATTGAACCGATTCAAGAAGTCAATCCGAGTCGATTTTGAATCGGTTCAAAAATGAAAGATGAACCAATGCTGACCAACTATCTCTTCAAGGATCTCTATGATGATCGATGGGGCGATCCCGGTAATCCAAACGCGGTCGATCCGCCCTCATCAGGGGACAATCGCGGCGCTGGCGGGCAAGGCATTCTGCGTCGCATGGCAGGGCTTATCCGCCGTCGCCGGGATCGTCCGTCGGCGTGGTCCTTCACGATTCCGAGCGAGACATCAGACGCGGATGGCGAGGCCGAGATCCGGCCTCGCACCTATGATGAAGAGCCGAAATTCCTCGCGATCGCCAAGGCCTTGTCGCGGAACTGCTAGAGCAACGCCATGAGTTGCTCCAATGCCGGTCTCAGAAGCTTTCCTTGTAAGGCCGTAGATCGAGCTCCTGCGTCCAGGCCGAAGGATGCTGGCGATGAATGTGCCAGTAGCTCTCGGCGATGGCGTCGATGTTCAGCAGGCCATCGGCATCCACATCCGGCCGGCGCGAGCGCAGCCGCTCCCCGTCTATGCCGCCATCGATGATGGTGTAGGCGACATGCAGGCCAAGTGGCCCGAATTCGCGCGCCATGCTCTGGCTGATCATTCGAAGACCCGCCTTGGCGGCGGCGAATTGCGCGAAGCCCGCCTTGCCGCGCAGGCTGGCGGAAGCGCCGGTGAAGATTACGGTGCCGCGGCCGAGCGGTGCCAGATGACGCGCCGCCTCGCGCCCGACGAGGAAGCCGCCGAAGCAGCAGACGCGCCAGAATTCCTCGAATTGCGCTGCGGTGACGGCACGAAAGCCGATTTGGCGATTGATGCCGGCGTTGAAGACAACCAGATCAGGCGCAGCAATATCCGCGCGCGCCGTAAAGGCGTGTTCGAACAGCCGGATGACCGCAGCTTCATCCGTCGCGTCGGTTTCGATGGCTTCGACACTGCCGCCGGATGCCTTGATGGCGGCCGCCACCTGATCGATTTTCGCCGGGGTCCGGCCGGCGATGACGACATGATAGCCCTTGTCTGCGAGAAGCCGGCAGAGCGCAGCCCCCAGTCCCTGTTCGGCACCCACTCCGACGATGATGGCGCTTGGCGTGCTCATTCGGCGGCCTCCCTGGCATCGAGCGTCGGATAATCGGTATAGCCCTCCGCGCCGCCGCCGTAGAAGGTGGGGCGGTGGTAGGGGTTGAGGGGTGCAGCGCGCCGGATGCGCTCCGGCAGATCGGGATTGGCGATGAACAGCCGACCGAAGGCGATGGCGTCGGCATAGCCGGCGGCGAGCGTGGCTTCGGCCGTATCAGGCCGGAAATTCCCGGCGGCAATCAACGTGCCCGACCAGGCAGGCCGGAAGAGCTCCGCTGCTGACGGTACGTTCTTGTGGTCGACCTCGGCCTGGCCGGCACCGCTGGCGCGCGGCTCGATCAGATGCAGATAGGCAAGGTTCAGTCGGTCCAGTTCGCGAATGACATGGCCGTAGAGACGCAAGGGATCGTCCTCGCCGCTGTCATTGGCAATACCGAAGGGCGAGAGGCGGACGCCGACGCGATCCGAGCCCCAGACCTCGGAAACCGCCTCGACCACTTCCAGCAGCAGCCGCGTGCGGTTCTCGATCGAGCCGCCATATTGGTCGGTGCGCCGGTTGGTGCGGGCCTGCAGGAACTGTTCGATCAGATAGCCGTTGGCGCCATGGATTTCGACGCCGTCGAAGCCGGCCTGCTTGGCATTGGCCGCCGCCTGGGCATAGAGGTCGATCAGGAGCGGCATGAGATCGATATCGATCGCCTGCGGCGTTTCGAAGGACACGCGCTCGAACGTGGCCGTGAAGGCTTCGCCCTTGGCGGCGATGGCGGATGGGGCGATCGGCGGAGCGCCATCAGGCTGATGCGAGGAATGGGAGATGCGGCCGACATGCCAGAGCTGCAGGAAGATCTTGCCACCCTTGCCATGAACGGCGTCCGTCACCGCCTTCCAGCCGGCGATCTGTTCGGCCGTATGGATGCCGGGTGTTGCCGGCATGCCCTGTCCGGCGCGGGAAATCTGCGAGCCCTCGGAAATGATGAGGCCGCCCTCGCTGGCGCGCTGGGCATAATATTCGGCGTTCAGCGGAGAAGGCACGTTGCCCGGCTGGCTTGCCCGCATGCGGGTGAGAGGTGCCATGATGATGCGATGCGCAAAGTCATAGGGGCCGACGGAAAGTGGCGAAAACAAAGTAGCTGTCATAAAATTCTCCTGCCTGGAGCCCAAATTGCTCCCCGGGGCGGAAGGGCCTGTCAGCGGCGATTCGGTCTCGGGAGTTCGAATAAGATGATGGTCATCATTTATTCCAACAATCGGACGTGCGCAACTAAATCTCGTATCAGGTCGGGATCGTTGCGAGAAAGCCGAACAAAGCGGCATTGAACTGCGCCGGCCGTTGCAGCGGCGCGAAATGGCTGACGCCCGGCAGCAGGATCAGCTTCGCGCGGGGAATATGCCGGACGAGATAATCGGCATGCTCCCGCTTGATGAATTCGTCATGCTCGCTCTGGACGATGGCGACAGGCACATCGATCACGGCGAGATCGGCAATGGTGTAGTTCGGCTCGGTCCGCTGCATCAGGCCGACGGCCTCGACGAAGGCGTCGAACTTGTCAGGCGTGGCCGACAGGGCGGCATAATCTTTCGTATGACGGGAGAAACAGCGCTCGATGATCGGCGTCGCCACGAATTCCTTCGTGCCGCTCGGATCCATGTTGCAGGCAAAGAAGAAAACGCCGGACACGCGCTCCGGATGGGTTCGTCCAAGCACCATGCCGATGCAGGCGCCGTCGCTCCAGCCGGCAATGGCCGCCTTTTCGATCTTCAGCCTGTCCATGACGGCGAGAACGTCTGACGCCATGAGCTCATAGCTATAAGGTTGCTCGTCGCACGTGCTGCGGCCATGACCGCGGCTGTCGATGACGATAACCTGATGGCCTGCGTCGATGAGCGCGGGTACTTGGTAGCCCCAATTGCCGCCGTTTCCGAGCCCGCCATGCAGGAGGATCACCGGAGCGCCGCTGCCATAGGAGGCATACCAGATGCTGGCGCCATCATGATCGACACGGCCCTCCGCCTCGGCATGCGGCAAGGGGGCGGCCCCTTCTGCTTCGAAGCGATGAAGCTCGTCATCGTGAAATTCCATATCCACCTCCCATTGCGCCGTCTTCTCCCAACAGCCACGCGGCGAGACTAGTCGATCCCAGCCCGTTTTTTCAACAGGCAGCCGTCATATAGTTGCCAGGTGCTCGAAAAGATCGCGGGCCGGTGTCGGCAGGTCTTCGAGCGAGCGGGCACAGATCGACAGCTGGCGCGTGGCCCAGTTGTCAGTAAGGCGCACAGCCGTGATTTTTGCGGACCGGCTGCAGCGCCGCGCCGCCGTTTCCGGCACGATGCCAAGGCCGATGCCCTGGCCCGCCATGTCGCAGATGCTCTCGAATGTCCGCATCCGCACGCGCATTTTCAGACGGGTGCCGAGCCGGGCGGCTTGTGCGTCGATATGATCCTGCAGCGCTCCCCCTGCGAGCCCGACGAAATGCTCGTGCAGGATTTCCGCAAAGGCGATCTGCTTTGCCGCCGCAAACGCATGATCGCGAGGCATCACCACCACCAGCCGGTCGATCGCGAAGGGCCGCAATATCAGGCCCGAGGTGTCGACGGCACTGGAGAGGATGCCGATCTCGGCCAGCCCGGCCGAAACGGCGCGTGCGATCTCGACACTCTGGCGCTCCTTGAGGTCGATGTCGGTTCGTGGGTGTTTTGCCATCCATTCGGCAAGGCGCTGCGGCAGGTATTCGGCGATCGCGGCAGTGTTGGCGACAAGCCGGATCGTTGCCCTGAGGCCGCTTGCATGTTCGCCAAGTTCACCGCGCATCTGTGCCAGCTGCCTCTGGATCAGCCGGGCATGATGCGCCAGTGCCTCGCCGGTCGGCGTCGGGCGGATACCGCGCCGACCACGCTCCAGAAGCTGTACGCCGCCATTCGCTTCCATGTCGCGCAGCCGCTCGCTGGCGGCGGGCAGCGAAAGCCCGACATCGGCGGCCCCATGCGTGATGCTGCCGGCATCGACGACAGCGAGGAAAAGGCGAAGGTCGGTCAGATCGAAGCGCATGGGGTGGAGATTATCGCATCTCCAGCCTTCGGCATAGCCGAAGCCTGTCTTCGCATCATCCGCATTGTGCCCTCCCTCCCATCTGCTAGTGAGAGCGCATGATGGATCATTCGATATGGCTCGTCGCGGCGATCTTCGCGACCTTCTTCGTGGCCGGCATGGCCAAGGGCGTCACCGGCATGGGGCTGCCGACTGTGGCGATGGGCGTGCTGGGCGCGCTGATCTCGCCGCTGACAGCAGCGAGCCTGCTGATTGTTCCGTCCTTCGTTACCAATGTCTGGCAGCTTCTGGCTGGCCCGAACTTTCGTGCTCTTGCCCACCGCTTCTTTCTCTTGGTCTTCGCCGTAATCGTCGGAACATTTGCCGGCTCATATCTTCTGGCCGCTGGCGATACGTGGATAACCACGGCGGCATTAGGGGCCGCGCTCATCGTCTATGCCGGCCACGCGCTCCTCGCCCGACAGCTTCGTGTACCCCAGACGCTGGAGCCGCTGCTGTCGCCGATCATCGGCTTGATTACCGGCTTATTGACCGGCGCGACCGGCGTCTTCTTCGTTCCAGCGGTGCCATACCTGCAGTCGCTCGGACTGGAGAAGGAAGAGCTGGTTCAAGCGCTGGGCCTTTCCTTCACCGTTTCCACGGTGGCGCTTGCCGGCGCGCTCGCCTGGCATGGCGCATTCCGTGTCGACAATCTCGCTCTGTCTATCCTTGCGATCGTCCCGGCGCTCGCCGGTATGTGGTCCGGCCAGATTATCCGCAATCGCGTCAGCCCGGCCACATTCCGCCGCTGGTTTCTGATCTGTCTCCTCGTGCTTGGCGCCGAGATGGTCGTCAAAGCCTCTTTCTGAGGCAGTCCTGTATTGCTGGGCTGCCCATGTTCCCGCTGGGCCTAGCTCGCAAGGCCACCTGCAGCTATGCGGCAAGAATGGTTGCTCGGCGACGAGATCAGGATCTGCGCCTCTGCGCGCGACGTTCAGTTCAGAAAAAGATCTTGCCAAAGGTTCAGCCACTGCCGGGATGAGGTCGGCTCTTGCATGCCGTATCGAATCGTAATAATTGAAGTTACATGAAAAGAGACAGCCGACTTTCCTCCGTTCTCCATGCTCTTCTCCATATGGCCGAGCAGGATGGACCGCTGACCTCCGAAGCCCTGGCGCAATGCATGCACACCAATCCCGTCGTCGTGCGACGCACCATGGGGCTGCTACGTGACGTGGGTATCGTCCATTCCGCCAAGGGGCATACCGGCGGCTGGACGATCGCGGCGGATCTTAAAACCGTTACGCTGCGCCAACTGCACGAGGCGCTTGGCGAACCGGCCGTCTTCGCCATTGGCAATCGCAACGAGACGCCGGAGTGCCTTGTCGAGCAATCGGTCAATTCCGTGCTCGACGACGCCTTTTCGGAGGCCGAGGCCCTGCTGCTCCGGCGCTTCGAAAACGTCACGCTTGCCGATCTCGCCGCCGAATTTGCGCGGCGTCATGCGCAGTGGCGCACAGAAAGGACCCTGTCATGACCCATGACGTCATCGTCATCGGGGGCAGCTATGCCGGAATGGCGGCCGCCCTCCAGCTTCTGCGAGCCCGTCGCAAGGTGTTGGTCATCGATGCCGGCAAGCGCCGCAATCGTTTCGCGGATGCCTCCCACGGCTTTCTCGGCCAGGATGGGGTCAACCCCGGCGAGATCGCCCGCAAGGCGCGTGAGCAGCTTTCCGCCTATCCGACTTTGACATGGGTCGAAGGCATTGCCGAGAAAGCCGAGGGCGAGAAGGATGCCTTCGTCGTGACCACGGCAGATGGCCTACTACGCCATGACGGCCGGCGCCTTCTTTTCGCAACCGGCGTCTCCGATACCTTGCCCGAGATCGAGGGCCTTGGCGAACGTTGGGGCCGGAGCGTTTTCCATTGCCCCTACTGCCACGGTTACGAGCTCGATCAGGGCCGCATCGGCTGCATCGCCACCGGCCCGATGTCGCTGCATCAGGCACAATTGCTGCCGGAATGGGGCGAGGTGACGCTCTTCCTCAATGGCAGCTTTGCCCCGGATGAAGCCCAGCGCACCGATCTCACCGCCCGAGGTGTCACGATCGAGGAAACGCCGGTCGCAAGCTTGGAAGGGGAAGCCGACGTGCGGCTCGCCGATGGACGCCTGCTGCAGTTTGCCGGGCTCTTCACCGCCTCGCGCGTATCGCCCTCGAGCCCGATTGCCGAACGGCTCGGCTGCACGCTCGAGGAAACGCCTTTTGGCATGCAGATCCAGACAGACGCCATGAAGGAAACCACTATTCCCGGTGCCTTTGCCTGCGGTGATGCCGCGCGCGTCCCGCATTCGGTGTCGCTGGCCGTCGGCGATGGCGCCTGGGCCGGCGCGCAGCTGCATCGCTCACTGGTGTTTTAAGATCGGCTGCGGAGGGCTTTCGTCCTCCGATATCTGCTGGCGGATGCTCTATTTCTCCTCCGCTACTTTCACGATAACCGTTTCATCCGGGCCGATGGAGCGTCCGTCCTGTGCCCGGATGTCGAGCTGCACCGGCTGTCCGCTCGCTCGATCCACCAATAGCGAATGCTCTTCCGCCGGCGCGAAAAGATGGCGCTCGCCGAACTGACGCAACGCCACCATGACCGGGAACAGATCCTTTCCCATTGGCGTCAGGCGATATTCCATGCGCGTGCCGCCCTCGCTTGTCGGAGCCAGCTCCAGGATGCCGCTTGCAACAAGCGTGCGCAGGCGCTCGGTGAGAATATTCTTGGCGATGCCGAGGCTCTTTTGAAATTCGCTGAAGCGCGTCAGCCCGTCGAAGGCGTCGCGCACGATCAGGAGCGACCACCAGTCTCCGATCACGTCCAATGAGCGTGCGCTCGGGCAATAATCGCCCTTGAGGCTTTTCCGCGCGACCATCCGCTCAGTCGTCCCTGTCTTTTGTCTGCAAGAATGGTTGCATGATTAAACCAATAATGTTACGCGATTGATGGTTTCATTATTAAACTGAAGAATCGGGAGTTTTGCAATGACGATCGATCAGGACGCGCCGCCGGTCGGCAGCGCGAAGGATATTGCGCGCCTTCATTCCTCGCGAGAGGGTTCGTCTAAGCGCGCTGAATACTCGGAAGAGGCCAATTCGCCGCTGACACGCGCCACGATTTTCCTGTTTGCTGTCGCGAGTGGCCTCGCCGTCGCCAACGCCTATTTCGCCCATCCTCTTCTCGATGTCATGGCCGATGATCTCAAGCTGTCGCGCACAGTTGCCGGCCTGATCGTCGGCGCGACGCAGCTCGGTTATGGCCTCGGCCTCATCCTTCTGGTGCCGCTCGGCGATCTCATCGACCGGCTCAAGCTCATCATCGTGCAATCGCTGCTGAGCGTTGCGGCACTCGTTTGTGTCGGCCTTTCCTCCAGTGCCGCGATGCTGCTCGCCTCCATGGCCGCCATCGGCTTTCTGGCCGTGGTGACGCAGGCGCTGGTTGCCTATGCGGCGAGCCTGGCGCATGCCGCCGAGCGCGGCCATATCGTCGGCATGGTCACGAGCGGCATCGTGCTCGGCATTCTTCTGGCGCGCAGCGTCGCGGGCACGCTGACCGATCTCTCCGGCTGGCGGACTGTCTATATCGTCTCCGCCATACTGACGCTGGTGATCGCGCTTCTGCTCTGGCGGGCGCTGCCGCGGCAGCAAAGGCCGAAGGGTGGTCTTTCCTATTTCGATCTCATCCGATCGCTCGGCACCTTGCTCGTCGAAGAACCGGTCCTGCGCATCCGCGCTATCATCGCCATGCTGATCTTCGCCGATATCACCACGTTGCTCGCACCACTTGTGCTGCCGCTGACGGCACCACCTTACTCCCTGTCCCACACCGAAGTCGGCCTGTTCGGCCTTGCCGGCGCGGCGGGCGCGCTCGGCGCGGTCAGGGCAGGTCGCTGGGCCGACCGCGGCCATGGGCAGCGCACTACGGGCATTGCGCTTGCTCTGATGTTGTTTGCCTGGCTACCGATCTCGCTGCTGAACTATTCTATCTTGTGGCTCGTCGTCGGCGTGCTCGTCATCGATTTCGGCCTGCAGGCGACGCACGTTACCAACCAGGGCATGATCTACCGTGTTCGGGCGGGCGCGCAGAGCAGGCTGACCGCCGCCTACATGGTGTTCTATTCCATTGGCAGCGCTGCGGGATCGTCGACATCGACCATCATCTATGCCCATGCGGGCTGGCCGGGCGTCTGCCTCTCCGGCGCGGCGATAAGCTTGGCAACGCTGCTCTTCTGGGCGCTGACCTTGCGGGCAACGCCTGAGGTGGCGACGCAGAGCGTCGATCGGAAAAATAGCTAGTTTTCCGGCGAGGGAGCCGTGCCCAGCTGCTCCTCCAACAATGAGAGCACCACCCGAATCCGCGGCGGAATCGGCCTTATCGTCGGATAGAGCGCATGCAGGTCAAATCCCGGCACGATGAATTCGGGCAGCAGGCGGATCAGCCTGCCGTTCGCCAGATCTTCGGCGCAGACTGGCTCTTGCAGGACGCCGATGCCGGCTCCATCGAGCAGGAGGCTGTGCAACGGCCGCCAATGGCTGGTGCTGAGGACGATGTCGATGACGGCAGATTCGGTCTGCTGGTCCGGACCGATTAATGGAAGGCGTCCATTGTTGAAGAGGCCGGAGACCCGCAGGAAATGGTGGTCGGCAAGCTCGCCGGGTTTCGTCGGTGTCCCATGCTTATCGAGATAGTCCGGCGAGGCTACCAGGGTGCGGCCGACGTGGCCGAGCTTGCGGGCGATGAAGCTGCCTTCGCCAAGATCGCCCAGCCGCAGCGAGATATCGACGCCTTCCGTCACGGGATCGACGATCCTGTCGTTGAGGATCAGATCGATCTTCAGCAGCGGATGACGCTTGCGCATCTGCAGCAGGATCGAGGGCAGGATGACCTCGCCGACGCCATGAGGCGCTGCGATCCTGAGCGTGCCGCGCAATGACTGATCGCCGTTCGCGACGGTCAGGGCGTCCTCAGCGCTTTCAAGCACCTGCTTGCTACGCTCATAGAAGGCGGCGCCGACATCGGTGACGGAAAGCTTGCGCGTATTTCTGAGCAACAGCCGGGTGCCGAGATATTGCTCCAGCCGATCAATCCGCTCGCTGACGGCGGGCTGACCCATGCCAAGATCGCGGGCGGCGGCCGACATGCTGCCCCTTTCCACCACCCTCACATAGACACGCATTGCTACCAACAAATCCATGCGAGCCAATATATCGGCTCAGCCGATAAATGTAAGTGGATGCTGCTGCCTACTCGGCAGGCCTTCGATCGCCGAAAACGATGCGTGCCTCGGCACTCGATCGTCAACCACACAGGTCAGGCTCATGAGCGATATCAGGCTTTACATGTTTCAATCGGGCACGCAGCGATGCAAGGCCCACGACATCAGGATGAACCAGGGAAACGGTGAGGATTATGAAATCCCGGTTCCCTGGTTTCTGCTCACTCACCCGAAGGGCAATACCATTATCGATGGCGGGTTGGCCGCCGAGGGCCTGGCCGATCCGCGCGGCTATTGGGGCGATGTCGTCGACAGCTATCAGCCCGTGATGACCGAGGAGCAGGGATGCGTCGCGCAATTGGCGAAGCTCGGCATGCCTAGTGAAGACATCCGCTTCGTTGCGCTGTCCCATCTGCATTCCGATCATAGCGGCGCCGTCGGCCGCTTCCCTAATGCGACCCACATCGTCCAGCGCCGCGAATATGAATATGCCTTCACGCCGGACTGGTTTGCCGCCGGCGCTTATGTCCGCCGCGATTTCGACCGCCCCGGATTGAAATGGCACTTTCTCGAGGGCCATGCCACCGATGCCTACGATCTCTATGGCGACGGAGCGCTGCGGATGATCTTCACGCCGGGCCACAGTGTCGGCCACCAATCCTTCCTCGTGCAGCTGCCGAACTCGGGTGCAATATTGCTGGCGATCGATGCCGCCTATACGCTCGATCATTGGAACGGAAAGGCGCTCCCTGGCCTCATGGCTTCCGCCGTCGACACGGCCCGATCAGTCGGCAAGCTGCGCGCCCTCGCCGAGCAGGCCGATGCCATGGTGGTAACGGGCCATGATCCCGAAGCATGGCCTAGGTTCAGACAGGCCCCGGCCTATTACGATTGAAGGTGCAATCGGTTTCGCCGTGACAAGCGCGCATGCCCGCGCCACACATCTTCGCGCTAAAGTTTGGGCAGCAGCGATCTGATCCGTTCGACGTCATCGGGCGTTGCCGGATTATAGACGACCATGCTGAGATCCGTGCGACCATCGACCGAGAAGGCTGAATATTCGAATGCGAGCGGGCCGAGAACCGGATGGCGTATATGCTTGACGGCTTCGGTATGCGTGCCGGGAACGTCGTTGTCGCGCCACATCGCCCGGAATTCCGGGCTGACGCGACAAAGCTCGGCCACGAAAGGCTCGATCTCCGCCGCCGCGCCTGCGCGGGCCGCGTCGACGCGGAACGCGCCCAAGGCAAAGCGCGCCACGCTTTCCCAGTCATATTGCGCGGCACGGGCGCGCGGATCGAGGAAGATGTAGCGCAGGATGTTACGCTCCTCCGGCGGCAGCGATCCGTAATCTATCAGCATGATCGTCGCCGCCTTGTTCCAGGCGATGACGTCCCAAGTCGCGGTTCGGATGAGGGCGGGGCAGGGGTCGAGGGCATCGAGCACGCGCTGCAGCCGTGGCGTCACGCCATCATTCTTGCGGTAACGGGCTTCGGGCGGACGGCCGAGGCCGAGCAGGAACAGGTGCTCGCGCTCCACCTCGGTCAGCATCAGCGCGCGGGCGATCCGGTCGAGCACGTCGGCGGAAGGCGCGCCGCCGCGCCCCTGTTCCAGCCATGTGTACCATGTCGGGCTGATATTGGCGCGCTGCGCCACTTCCTCGCGCCGCAGCCCGGGCGTACGCCGCCGTTCGCCGGCAAAGCCTAAGACGGTCGGGTCAAGCTTGGCGCGCCGATCCCTCAGATAGGTCCCGAGCAGGTTTTCGGTTTCGATGAGGTCGGTCATCCTGTTAGTGCTTTTACTATGATAATGTCACTACTTTACCAGAATAACCGATAGGCACAGATTTGTCTCCGACGAAATAAGGAGACAATGCTTATGCGTGTATTCGTTACCGGCGCGACCGGAAATATCGGCTCGAATGTCGTGAGGGAGTTGATTGCCGCGGGCCATCAGGTGCTCGGCCTTTCCCGCTCCAAGGAAAAGGCTGTAGCGCTTGCCGCCGCTGGCGCCGAGGTTCTTCATGGCACGATTGAGGATGCGGAAATCCTGAAACGCGGCGCCTCGCAATCGGACGGAGTCATCCACCTTGCCTTCAATCACGACTTCTCGAGATTCGTCCAGAATTGCGAGGATGACCGCCGCGTCATCGCAACGCTCGCCTCGGCGCTCGCAGGCTCGGCCCGGCCGCTGGTCATCACGTCAGGCACGCCGATCGCCAACACGGTGCCGGGCGAGCCTGCCAAGGAAGACAATGCAATCATCGGTTCCAACGTGCATCCGCGCGCAGCTTCCGAGGAAGCGGGGATCCTCGCCAGCGAGATCGGCGTCAACGTCTCGTTCGTGCGGCTACCACAGGTGCATGATCCGGTCAGCCAGGGGCTCATTACTCCCCTGATCCAGATATTCCGGGAAAAGGGCGTTTGCGCCTATGTCGGAGACGGGCTCAGCCGCTGGCCGGCGGCGCATTTTTCCGATGTCGCACGCCTTTACCGCCTCGTCGTCGAACGCGCCGAGCCGAATGCCAAGTATCACGCCGTTGCCGAAGAAGGCGTCTCCTTGCGCGATATTGCCGAGACGATCGGACGGCGCCTGAACCTGCCGGTCAAATCCATCGCCAAAGAAGAGGCGCAGGATTACTTCGGCTGGCTGGCCTTGTTCGCCGGCCGGGACATGCCGGCTTCCAGCGCCAAGACGCGCCAGAAGCTGGGTTGGGAGCCTGACGGCCCGACACTGCTTGAGGATCTCGCGGAGCTGCAGGTTTCCGCGGCATGATGCCGATGCCAGCAAGCTCATCCATGGATGGTTTGCGGTCTGACCGACCATGCGTTCGAAAACCCGGCCGATCTGTCGGCCGGGTTTTCGTCCGTTTCAGGCTGCGATCCGGAAGTCTTCAGGCTCAGATGTAGGGCGTCCCGGCAAGCGCGGCGTCGACTCCGGCAAAGCCGCGCTCCATGACGCTCGACAGAGCAGTCTCAGGCTTTCGATTCTCGCGAAAGGCGCGAAGCGCCTCGCCATAAGCGGTGACCAGTGTCGCCATCAGCATGGTGCCGGCGAGCCGTGCCTCCGGATCGGAATGTGAGCGGCCTACGGCATCGGACAGCATCCCCGAGAGATCGTCGGCAAGCGTCACCTGCAATCCGCATGCATGCGCCGTCAGTGCCGGGCTTTCCGCTACCATACGCCAGAACGCGATAGGCCGGTCCGTGATCCTGAACAGGGGGTGCTGCGTCTCCACCAGCGTGCGCATCAGCGCCTGAAAGGCGCGAACCGGCGGCTCCCGGCCGCGATCGGCAATCGCTTTGCGCACCAGCTCTCGCACTTCGTCCTCGCGATCGAAGACCAGGTCTTCCTTGCGGCGGAAGTAGTTGAACACCGTCTTTCTGGCGACATCAGCTTCATAGGCGATATCTGCGACGGACACTTTGTCGAAGCCATGTTCGACGAACAGGCGCGTTGCGACGTCTGAGATCGCCTGACGCGTCATCTCCTTCTTGCGGTCCCGGAGTTTGATTCGGTTTGACATGGAGATAATTATACCATAAGTAAATTTATACCGAGTATAAAAATTTTATTGTGAGCACGAAATCGGTGAAGTTGGCACAGGCTCGACGGGTTGTTCCTGTGACCGGACCGTCGCCCGCTCGAATAGGAGTGGGCGTTTTTCAACGACTCGCGCCGGTTGAGTGCTCGAAGCCGGAATGTCTGGCGCCCTTACGGCGCCGCTCGCTTGAGGAATTCTGCCTTGAAATATGATGTTCTGATTGCCGGCGGTGGACCCGTCGGCTTGTTTCTCGCCTGTGAGCTGCGTCTCACCGGTCTCTCCGTATTGGTGCTGGAGCAGGCCGAGGACCCGCGCTCTCCCTTGAAGCGCCTTCCGTTCGGCATGCGCGGCTTTTCGGCGCCCACCATCGATGCATTTTATCGCCGTGGCCTGCTGAATGACATCGCGGCGGCGCAACCCGCCAAGAATGGATCAGGCGACAGCGGCGCTTCATCTGCCGCGCACTGGATGCACCAGTCGCGTCGCCCAGGCGGCCATTTCGCCGGCATCCAGTTCTTTTACGACAATATCGATACCTCGAAGTGGCAGTATCGTCTGCCCGGCCCGGCCGGCACCAGCATGATGGTCGAGATGGAAGCCCTTGAAGCTGTCCTGGTTGCCCGTGCAAGCGCCACGGGCGTCGAGATCAGGCGCGGCCTCAGCGTCGAGGACCTCGATCAGTCGGATGAGGACGTCACTGTCCGAGCCGGCGGCGAGACTTTTCGCGGATCCTGGCTGGTCGGTTGCGACGGCGGCCGCAGCACCGTTCGCAAGGCTGGCGGCTTCGAATTCGTCGGCACCGATCCCGAATTCACCGGCTATTCCGCCGAAATCGAGATGGCTGAGCCGGATAAGCTGCGTTTGGGCCGCCATTATACGGCGACGGGCATGTACACCTATTCGCCGCCCGGGACGATCACAATGGTCGACTTCGATGGCGGTGCTTTCCATCGAACGCAGCCGATCACGCTTGACCATGTGCAGGCCGTGCTGCGCCGCATCTCCGGCACCGACGTTACCGTGACGGCGCTCAGGCTTGCCACCACGTGGACCGATCGGGCCTATCAGGCAACAGCTTACCGCAAAGGGCGTGTATTGCTCGCTGGCGACGCTGCGCACATCCATTCCCCTCTGGGCGGTCAAGGCCTCAACCTAGGGCTCGGCGATGCGATGAATCTCGGATGGAAGCTTGCCGCCACCATCCGAGGGGAAGCGCCGGAAGGCCTGCTCGACAGCTATTCGAGCGAGCGGCATCCCGTCGGGGCGCAGGTTCTCGACTGGTCGCGTGCCCAGGTCGGACTCATGCGGCCAAGCCGGAGCTCGCGCGCGCTCGAAGCCATCATCCGCCATTTGATAGACACGCGCGACGGCGCCACCTATTTCGCAGAACGCGTATGGGGCGTCTCTCTCCGCTATGATCTTGGCGGCAGCCACCCGCTCGTCGGCCGCAGCGCTCCTGATTTCGAATTGACCGACGGCAGAAGGCTCGGCGATCTCTTGAGAACGGGCAAGGCCCTGCTGCTGGATTTCGATCCCGGCGCACCGCTTGCAGCGATTGCGAGCCGCTGGGAGGGCCGGATCGGCTATGTCGCCGGCAAAGCCAAGGATCAGCTGGGCTTGAGCGCTGTGTTGATACGGCCCGATGGAATCGTCGCCTGGGCCGGCGAAGCCACTCCCAACCCCGAGGATATTGCACGGGCAGCGTCGCGATGGTTCGGTGAACCCGGCAAGGCGCGCAGTGCTGCCTGAGGCGGACTACGCCACGAGTTTGATGCCAGACCGTGCGACCCGGTAGCCAAGAGCCAGCTTGACAGATTTTCTTGAACGGATATTCTAGAATAACTGTTCAAGAAAGGACTGCCCATGGGCCGAACCCGATCCTACGACGAAGGCGCCGTATTGAGCAGCGCGATGCATGCCTTCCGCCGCAAGGGTTATCGGGGGGTGTCCATTCGCGATCTGGAAGACGCGACCGGGCTCAAGGTCGGCAGCATCTACAACAGCTTCGGCGATAAGGCGGCATTCTTCGACGCCGCCTTCGCTCGCTACAATCGCATCGTCCTGCGCGGGCGGATCGAGCGTTTTGCTCCGGCGGAGTCGGGGATGGATGGGCTCCGGGCGCTCTTCGCCTCGCTGCTCCACGAGCCGAATGACGAAAGCCTCGGCTGTCTCATCACAAATTCCGCCGTTGAGCTCGGCGGAGAAGGACCTCCGCATCGCTGCACCGTCGAGGGACTTCGCATACTAAAGGAGACGTTTACGGAGCGGCTCGCGTCATCACAGCGGCGGGGGAAATTCCGCTCTGACAAGAGTCCCGAATCCACAGCTCTGAGGCTGCTGACCCTTTATCAGGGCATTCTTGTCCTGGTCCGCGCTGGTCACGACAAACGGGCGCTTGAAGTTCTCATCCAGGACGAGTTCAACAGCTTGGAGGCCTCGCATGACCCCCGATGACCTCTGGAAGCGGTATTCCGCAATCTGGTCGCTTTCCGACGCTTCCGAGCGAGGCGCCGAGCTTTCCGTCTGCCTCGCTGACGAAGCCACCTATTGCGATCCGAACGGCCTGCTGATTGGCCGTGACGCCCTATCAGGCTACATGGCGCAGTTCCAGTCGAGCGTGCCCGGCGGGCAGTTTCATATCCGCTCCATCCTCCATCACCACGACCGTTCTCTCGCCCAATGGGCCTTGACCGGCGCTGACGGGTCCGTTCTCCAGACGGGAACCAGCTTTGGCGCGATCAGCGATGACGGAAGGCTACTGGCGATCAGCGGCTTCTTCCATCCAGGGAATGGCAGCGTCGCAGCATGAACAAGGTGACAACTCACAATTTGGCTCTGGATCTTGCCACACGCATTGAAGGCTTGGGTGCAATCAGTGTCAGGCGCTTCTTTGGCGGGACGGCCTTGATCGCGGATGGCATCCAGTTTGGATTCATCATGAAGGGATCACTCTATCTTCGGGTCGATGACGCGAGCCGTCCCAGGTTCGAAGCGTTGGGAATGAATCCGTTCAGTTATCCTGGTAGGGGCAAGACGGTGACTGTATCAAGCTACTATGCAGCTCCAGACGATATTTTTGACGATAACGAGCAGCTTCGGGAATGGGCGGCGGACGCCTATCAGGCCGCTTTGGGCGCCATCCACAAAATCTCAAGAGCTACCGAAACCGGAGGACTACCGGATACCGCAGCGTAGGCTGGCGGGCCGAAAACGATGAAACCAAGAACTACGTCTACGCTATAGCCCTCCAAAATTAAGGCACGAGCGAATGGCAACAATGGATAGCGGACGGTCGGCTTCAGGCGGTGAAATGCAGAAAGCAGACCAGCCCTCGAAGATGGGCATGTAGGTAGCCAGAACTGGAGCATGTCACGCAAAAGTGTGCAGCGGTTTTGCGACAACGACATGCGCAAAATCAAAGACCTAAAGCGTGGGAAGCGAATCTGAAAGATCGCGACGCGCTTTAGCAAGGTTCATGTCACCTTGCTCCGTTCACGGACTGGGAGACGGCTGATGCTGTGTCCTGTGGCTGCTTCAGCTGCGCGACGCAGCAGGGCCGGGTCTGACACTCCCTGATGGTCGAGCCGCGGCGTATATGATGCTTCCAGCCTTGCTGCCTCGTCGTCGGTGAGGCTGATTGATAGGGAGGCCACAGCGTCGTCAATATGTTCTGCTTTCAGCGCACCCACGATCGGAGCTGCCACCACAGGATTGCGATGCAACCAGGCAAGCGCAATCATCGACCGGCCGACGCCTCGTTCTTCCGCAATGGCCCCCACCGCATCGACAATCAGCTTGTCGCTGTCGGCGGTGGCTGCACCCAGTTTGTAGACGGCTTCGGTTTCCGCCCTTGCAGTAATCGCTCCCCACGGTCGGGCCAGCCGACCACGGTTGAGAGGGCTATAGATAATGGTCTGCACCCCTTCGTCGATGCAAAGCGCATGCATCTCGCGCTCTTCTTCGCGGTCGAGAAGATTGTAGGTATCCTGCATCGACACGAAGCGGGCCCAGCCGTTGGATTTCTGCAGGTGTAGCGCTTTGCCGAATTCCCAAGCCATCATGGACGATGCACCGAGATACCGGACCTTACCGACCTTGACGACATCGTTCAGGGCCTCGAGCGTTTCTTCCCAAGGGGTCGTCCTATCACGACGATGGATTTGGTAGAGGTCGATATAGTCCGTGCCTAGGCGCTTGAGGCTCATATCGACTTCGGTCATGATTGCCTTGCGCGATAGCCCTATACTATTAGGTCCGTCGCGCATCGGTGCGCTGAGTTTGGTGGCGATCACAACGTTTTCGCGGTGAGCAAAGTCCTTCAGTGATCGCCCGAGGATCTCCTCGCTGGAACCATTTGAATACAAATTGGCGGTGTCGAAGAAATTGATGCCCGCCTCAAGTGCGTGGTGAACGAGGCGTCGACTTGCTTCCTCGTCGAGTGACCAAGAAGGGTAACCTCGCGACGGTTCCCCGAACCCCATGCACCCAATACCGATAGGCGAAATATCGAGGCCCGTCCGGCTGAGCTTGGCATATTGCATGTCCATCTCCATATACGCTATATTCGGACAATTGTCCGCTTGTCGTTACGTAACGGACAATTGTCCGTTTAGTCAAGAGGCGATATGGCTGTAGAAGAGGATGGATTGCGAGCAGACGCCCGCGCAAACCGTGATCGCATACTTGAGGTGGCACGAGAGGCTCTAACCGCCGATCCCGAAACGCCGCTCAGCGCTATCAGCAAGGCAGCCGGAGTTGGGCAAGGCACACTCTATCGCCACTTCCCGACGCGGGAAGCTCTGGCCTTGGCCATTTATCGCAAGGAGATCAGCGCCGTTGCTGCTCTCGCATCCACACTTTTGAAAGAGCATCCTCCGCTTGAGGCGTTTCGTCTATGGTGTGCCCAGTTAGCAGATTCCAGTGCGATGAAGCGCGGAGTAGCAAGACTTCTGCAAGGGGCCACTTCCGAGGATGATAAACGCGAGACCTATCAGCAGATGGTGTTGGCCGTGCGTTCACTCATAGCTGCATGTCAGGCCTCGGGTGCGATTGATCGCGATGCAAATGCCGACGATGTTTTGACGCTTCTTGGAGTACTTTGGCAGATTCCATCCCATCCCGGGAGGGATGCTCAGTCGGCAAGGATAATAGAACTCATCTTCAGGGGATTGGGAGCCAAAGACTAGCTAAGCGGCCTTGCTGGACCATGAAACTCGTTCTTGCGTTGGAGCTCTTGTCGGGAGTGACCGGTTCATCGGGGTCTGCATGTATCGCGAGCGCATAGTTGCGGTGCAAGCCCGTATGCCTGCTTTCAAGCCTTCGTTTTTAGGCGACCAACGTCAGAAATGGAGTCGTAAGCTGCCGTCGCCACTCTAAGGATATCGGGCTGTAGCGTAGAATCGGGCGGTTCGCTATCCTTGCCCTGTGGGATGCGGCAATCGGCGGGCATGGCGGACAAGGTGGGATTCGAACCCACGGTACGCTTTCACGCACACACGCGTTCCAGGCGTGCGCCTTAAACCACTCGGCCACCTGTCCATCTGCACTTTCGCATCCGATAAAGGAGCTATTGTGGGAACGGCGCGATATATACCGATGAATTTTCTAGGATCAACCCGAATCTGACAGTTTTTTGACTTCTGGACAAAAAACTCTGCGTCTCATCCCCATTGCGCTTATTTCGTGCTCCACTTATCTAAAGAAATAGATGAGGCGGCGTAAGACCGGTCGGCCCGTCAGGGCCGGACGTAGTGAGTATCCGGAGGAGTTTATGCGTTTCCTGTTGCGTTTTGCCAGTCTTGTCGCGCTGGTGGTGGCTGTTATCGCGGGCACCATCGATTCCATTCAATCTGTTGCGGCTTCAGCTGTCGTCATGACCCCGATGGGCGATGCGTGGAACGATGTCAGCCCCTCGTCGCTGGCAAGCCTTCGCTCGACGATCGCCTATTATGTTCATCCTCGCTTCTATGACTTGGCGATGCAATGGCTGCTGTTTCAGCCGGCCTTCGCGGTCTTTCTGGTCCTATCGCTGCTGCTATGGATGATCGCCTACAAGCGTCAGCCCGCAGCCGGCCGCTTCAGCGCCTGAGAGATAGGGCGCCTTTCGGTCTGTGTCATTTGAGGATTTCGGTGGCGTCGGAGCGTGTTTGGCGATGGGCTTGCAGCAATGCCGCAGTGAGCAAAGCTGGTGATTGCGGCAGACTGATCGGCAAACTTCCTGACCAATAAAATTGCAGTTTTGGGCTGAAATTGTTTAAAAAACGGGTCGTTTGGACGGGTTTTCACCAATTCCCACAAATCTTTACCAACTGAAAAATTTCTCGTGAATTTTTCATGCAGCCATGCAAGGATGCGCGCCAGCTAGGCCTCGGGGAGGCCGGCGGCTCCGCAGACATGCCCGGTTAACGGGCTTGCGGGAGGACCCAACAAGATAGAAACAACAGGGCTGCACCACATGAAAAAATCCCTTTTGACCCTTTTTGCCTTGGCTGCCATGTCGGCAACGGCGCTTGCGGCCGATATCAAGCCGGCAATCGTTTACGGAACCGGCGGCAAGTTCGACAAGTCCTTCAATGAGGCTGCCTATAACGGCGCCGAAAAGTTCAAGAAGGAAACCGGTATCGCTTATCGCGACTTCGAGCCGACGGGCGACACCCAGGGCGAACAGGCGCTGCGCAACTTCGCCAGCAAGGGCTTCAATCCTGTTATCGCCGTCTCCTTCGCCTGGACCTCCGCGCTTCAGAAGGTCGCCGCCGAATATCCGAAGACCCAATTCGTCCTGATCGACGACAGCCTAGACCTGCCGAACGTCCGCTCGGTCAAGTTCAAGGAAAACGAAGGCTCCTATCTCGCTGGCGTCATGGCCGCCATGGCTTCGAAGACCGGCAAGGTCGGCTTCGTCGGCGGCATGGATATCCCGCTGATCCGCAAGTTCGAATGCGGCTATGAGCTGGGCGCCCGCGCCACCAACGCAAAGATCGAAGTCTTCCAGAACATGACCGGCACCACCGGTGCGGCCTGGAATGACCCGGTTCGCGGCGGCGAGCTCACCAAGAACCAGATCGACCAGGGCGCCGACGTTGTTTATGCCGCTGCTGGTGCTACCGGTCTTGGCGTGCTGCAGACGGCTGCCGACAACAAGAAGCTCTCGATCGGCGTCGACAGCAACCAGAACTACCTGCATCCGGGCTCCGTTCTGACCTCTGTCGTCAAGCGCGTCGATCTCGCGGTCTACAACGCCTTCAGCGATGCCAAGAACGGCAAGTTCACGCCCGGCACCCAGGAGCTCGGCCTGAAGGAAGACGGCGTGGCCGTTGCCATCGACGACAACAACAAGCCGCTCGTCACTCCCGAAATGCAGGCTGCCGTCGACAAGGCTCGCGCCGGTATCGTCGGTGGTACCATCAAGGTCCACGACTACACGACCGACAACGCCTGCCCGAAGAGCTGATATGAAACAAGGGCGTATGACGTAGCAAACCGTCATACGCCCTTTTCTTATCCGGAATCCGGTTTCTGGAGCCCCCTATAGTGAGCCAATCACCTGCCATCGAACTCGTGGGCATCGACAAAAAGTTCGGTGCCGTTCACGCAAACAAAGATATCAACCTGACCGTCGCCAAAGGATCGATCCACGGGATCATCGGCGAAAACGGAGCAGGGAAATCGACACTCATGTCGATCATCTACGGTTTTTATCATGCCGACGCCGGCGAGATCCGCGTCAACGGCACGCCGATCTCGATCCGCGACAGCCAGACGGCGATATCGGCCGGCATCGGCATGGTGCACCAGCACTTCATGCTGGTCGATAATTTCACCGTCCTCGAAAACGTCATGCTGGGCGCCGAAGGCGGCGCGCTGCTCGCCAGGGGCGTCGCCGCCACCCGGGCCGAGCTTGATCGTCTGGAGAAGGACTATGGCCTGGAGGTCGATCCGGACGCGTTGATCGAAGAGCTGCCCGTCGGTCAGCAGCAGCGCGTCGAGATCCTGAAGGCGATGTATCGCGGCGCTGAGATCCTCATCCTCGACGAACCCACCGGTGTTCTGACGCCGGCCGAAGCCGACAATCTCTTCCGCATTCTTCGCGTGTTGCGCGACCAGGGCAAGACGATCATCCTCATCACTCATAAGCTGCGCGAAATCATGGCGATCACCGATACGGTATCGGTCATGCGCCGCGGCGAGATGGTCGCTACCCGCAAGACGGCGGAAACCACCGTCGAGGAACTGGCCGAATTGATGGTCGGCCGCCGCGTGCTGCTGCGCGTCGAAAAGGGCGCCCCCAATCCCGGCGAAGTTCTGCTGTCGGTGCGCAACCTCACCGTCAAGGACAGCCGCGGCGTCACCATGGTCGACAATGTCTCCTTCGATGTCCGCGCCGGCGAGATCGTCGGCATTGCCGGCGTCGCCGGAAACGGCCAGTCGGAATTGCTTGAGGCCATCGCCGGCATCCGCAAGCCTGCCTCGGGCGAGATCTACCTGCATGGCAAGCCGATCGGCACGGCCGATCCCGCGGCCCTTCGTGAACTCGGCCTTGCCCATATTCCCGAGGACCGCCATCACATGGGCCTCGTCCTCAAGTTCGAAGAATATGAGAACTCGATGCTCGGCTATCACCGCGACGTCAAATATGGGCGCGGCGGCATGCTCGATCTCGATGCCATGCGCAAGGATGCCATCGAGAAGATCGAGAAATACGATATCCGTCCGCCGAATGCGCGGCTGAAGACCGCCAATTTCTCCGGCGGCAACCAGCAGAAGATCGTCGTCGCCCGCGAGATCGAGCGCGATCCCAAGGTTCTGCTGATCGGCCAGCCGACGCGCGGCGTCGACATCGGCGCCATCGAATTCATCCATCGCCGCATCATCGAGATGCGTGATGCCGGCAAGGCAATCCTGCTGGTTTCGGTGGAGCTGGATGAGATCCGTGCGCTTTCGGACCGTATCCTCGTCATGTTCGCCGGCCATATCGTCGGTGAGAAGTCGGCTGAAGCCGGTGAACAAACACTCGGCCTGATGATGGCCGGCATTGCCGCGTGAGGCGTATATGAGCACGGCTTCCGTTCCGCTCCCCAATTGGATCAACTATGGTCTGATCCCTGTTCTCAACCTGATCGTTGCCTTCCTGATCTCCGGTCTTGTCGTCTGGTTCATCGGCGAGAGCCCGCTCGATGCGCTCGTCCTGCTCTTGCAGGGTGCGCTCGGCAGCGGCGAGGGCATCGGCTTCACCCTCTATTATGCGACGAGCTTCATTTTCACCGGCCTTTCGGTTGCCGTCGCCATCCATGCCGGCCTGTTCAACATCGGCTCGGAAGGCCAGGCCTATGTCGGCGGCCTCGGCTGTGCCCTCGTGGCGCTGGCGCTCGATAAGTACGTGCCCTGGTATGTGACCATGCCCTTCGCGGTCATCGGAGCGGCGATCTTCGGCGCTCTCTGGGCCTTCATCCCTGCCTGGCTGCAGGCCAAGCGCGGCAGCCACGTCGTCATCACGACAATCATGTTCAACTTCATCGCATCGGCGATGATGAATTTCCTGCTGGTGCATGTGCTGATCGTACCGGGCAAGATGGCGCCTGAAACCCGCACCTTCCTGGCGGGCGGTCAGCTGCCCAAGCTCGATTGGCTGATGGGCGTTTTCGGCTCGACCATCGGTGCCGCTCCGCTCAACGTGTCCTTCCTGATCGCGCTGGTCATGTGCTTCCTCGTCTGGGTGCTCGTCTGGCGCACCAAGCTCGGCTATGAGATGCGCACGCTGGGCTTGAGCCCGACAGCGGCGGTTTATGCCGGCATTCCCTATGCCCGCACCGTCATCATCGCCATGCTGATTTCAGGTGGCCTTGCCGGCATGATGGCGCTCAATCCGGTGATGGGCGCGTCCGCGCGCCTTCAGGTGGAGTTCGTGCTCGGTGCTGGCTTCGTCGGTATCGCCGTGTCGCTGATGGGACGCAACCATCCGCTCGGCATCATCCTGGCGGCGGTCCTGTTCGGCATTCTCTATCAGGGCGGCGATGCGCTGTCCTTTGATATGCCGAACATCACACGCGACATGATCGTGGTGATCCAGGGCCTCGTCATCCTGTTTGCCGGCGCGCTTGAATATATGTTCCGGCCGGCACTCGTGCGCATCTACCAGACATTCGCCAGGGCGTGAGGATCAGACCATGCAATATTACGATCTTCTCATCAGCATTCTTGGCTCGACCATCCGCCTGTCGATCCCGTTGATCTTCACCGCGCTTGCCGGCCTCTTTTCCGAGCGCGCCGGCATCTTCGATATCGGCCTCGAAGGCAAGATGCTGGCCTCCGCCTTCGCGGCCGCCTGCGTCGCCTCGATCACCGGCTCACCCTGGGCCGGCCTCGGCGCCGGCATCGTCGTCTCGGTCATTCTCGGTCTGCTGCACGGCTTCGCATCGATCACCAACCGCGGCAACCAGATCGTCTCGGGTGTCGCGATCAACTTCCTGACAGCCGGATTGACCATCGTCCTCGGTCAGGCCTGGTTCGGGCAGGGCGGCCGCACGCCGACCTTGCCTGGCACGGCGCGCTTTTCCGGCATCACCCTTCCGGGTGTCGATGCCATCCGCGAAGTTCCGTTCATCGGGCCGCTCTATGCCAACGTCATCTCCGGCAACAACATCCTGACCTATCTTGCCTTCCTTACCGTGCCGATTTCCTGGTGGATCCTCTATCAAACCCGCTTCGGTCTGCGCCTGCGTGCCGTCGGTGAAAATCCCGGCGCTGTCGATACAGCCGGCATTTCGGTCGAATGGCTGCGCTATCGCTCGCTGATCGTCGCCGGCATTCTTTGCGGCTTCTCCGGCACCTATCTCGCCATTGCCCAGTCGGCAGCCTTCATCAACAATATGTCGGCGGGCAAGGGCTATATCGCGCTCGCCGCACTGATCTTCGCCAAGTGGAAGCCGGTGCCGGTCATGTTCACCTGCCTACTGTTCGGCTTCCTTGACGCCTTCGCCAATTTCATGCAGGGCAAGGCGGTTCCGGGCATCGGCGAGGTGCCGGTACAGATTTTCCAGGCGCTGCCCTATATCCTCACCTGCGTCCTGCTTGCAGGCTTTATCGGCGTCGCCAAGCCCCCGAAGGCTGGTGGCGTGCCCTATACCAAGGAACGTTAAACCATGTCGCATGATCTGTTCGAGGCCGCGCGCGGAGCGATGGCTTTTGCGCATGCTCCCTATTCCAAGTTTCCCGTCGGCGCGGCGATCCGCGCCGAGGACGGCAAGATCTATACCGGCGCCAATATCGAAAACCTCTCCTTCCCGCAGGGCTGGTGCGCCGAGCCGACTGCGATAGGCCAGATGATCATGGGCGGCGCCAAGAAGATC
This sequence comes from Martinezella tropici, assembly GCF_008370325.1. GTDB lineage: Bacteria > Pseudomonadota > Alphaproteobacteria > Rhizobiales > Rhizobiaceae > Rhizobium > Rhizobium tropici_B. The sequence goes on from NZ_VNIP01000001.1 coordinate 96,214, forward strand.
GTCGAGATCGCCGTCATCGCCGAGAAGCTGCCGCTCTGCCCGCCCTGCGGCGGCTGCCGGCAGAAGATCGCCGAATTTGCCAGCAAGGAAACACGCATCTATCTTTGCGACGAAACCGGCGTGAGGAAGACCATGACCATGGACGAGATGCTCCCCTTCAGCTTCGAAACCGAGATGCTCGGATGAGCGCGGCCGTCGATATCCTCACCGAGAAGCTCGGCGAACTGAAGCCGCGCTATGGCATCATCCTGGGCTCCGGCCTCGGCTCTCTCGTGGATGAGGTCAAAGACGCCCTGCGTATTCCCTATGCCGATCTGCCCGGCTTTCCGGTCAGCGCCGTTTCCGGCCATGCCGGCACGCTGGTCGCAGGCAAGCTCGGCAATGTCCCCGTCATCATGCTCTCCGGCCGGGTGCATTATTACGAAAAGGGCGATGCCAATGCCATGCGCGAGCCGATCGAAACCCTGAAGGCTCTTGGCGTCGATACGCTGATCCTGACGAATTCGGCCGGATCGCTGCGCGAGGAGATGCCGCCGGGCTCGGTGATGCAGATCACCGATCACATCAACTATTCCGGCATGAATCCGCTGATCGGCGAGGAAAGCGACAGGCGCTTCGTCGGCATGACCAGCGCCTATGACATCGGTCTGATCATGCGCATGCGCAAGGCGGCGGAAAAGGCTGAGATCAAGCTGTCGCACGGCGTCTATATGTGGTTTTCCGGACCGAGCTTCGAAACGCCGGCCGAAATCCGCATGGCGCGCATCCTCGGCGCCGATGCCGTCGGCATGTCGACTGTGCCCGAAGTCATCCTGGCCCGTCTTTTCGGACTGAGGGTTGCCGCTGCCTCCGTCATCACTAACTATGGTGCTGGCATGACCGGCGGCGAGCTCTCGCATGACGAGACCAAGGATATGGCTCCGGTCGGCGGTGCACGTCTCGCCGCCATCTTGAAAGAAATGATCGCGGACGAAGGAGATCCACAATGACCGGCCATTCCCTCAGAGAAACGGCAGCTGTTGCGCTTTCCCTTCTCGATCTCACCAATCTCAAGGATGACTGCACGCCGGCGCAGATCGAGGCGCTGTGCGCCCGTGCGCAATCGCCCTATGGCAACACGGCCGCCGTCTGCATCTGGCCGCGTTTCGTCGCGCAGGCGCGGGGCATTCTCGGTGTCGATCATGTCGTGAAAATCGCGACCGTCGTGAATTTCCCCGGCGGCGATCTGGAGGTGGCCGATGTTGCCGCCGAGGCGCGGGAAGCGATTGCCGACGGTGCCGATGAGATCGATCTGGTTATTCCCTATCGCGCCTTCCTTACCGGCAATGAGCAGGCCGTTACCGATATGGTCGCGGCCGTGCGGGCCGAATGCAAGGGACCGGTTCTCCTGAAGACCATTCTTGAAACTGGCGAAATCAAGGATACCGCGCTGATCCGGCGTGCCTCCGAACTGGCGATCGAGGCTGGCTCCGATTTTATCAAGACCTCCACGGGCAAGGTTGCCGTCAATGCGACGCTGGAAGCCGCCGACATCATGCTGAGGGCAATTCGTGCCAGCGGCCGCAAGGTCGGCTTCAAGCCGGCGGGTGGCATCGGTTCCGTTGCCGACGCGGCGCTTTATCTGAGCCTTGCCGAAACCATTATGGCGCCCGATTGGGCCATGCCCTCGACCTTCCGCTTCGGCGCATCGAGCCTGCTCGACGACATCCTGAGCGTGCTGGCCGGCGGCGAGTCCAAGGCAGCGTCCTCGGGCTACTGATTGATGATTCCGCAGGAGATCATCCAGCAGAAGCGGAACGGCGCTACTCTTTCAGCCGCCGATATCAACGCATTTATCGGGGCGCTGGGGCGCGGCGAACTGGCTGAAAGCCAGATCGGCGCCTTTGCCATGGCGGTCTGGTTTCGCGGCATGACGCAGGAAGAGACGGTGGCCCTGACGCTCGCGATGGCCCGCTCCGGCGACACCCTGTCCTGGGAGCGTATCGGCCGGCCGGTCGCGGACAAGCATTCGACGGGCGGCGTCGGCGACAACGTCTCGCTGATGCTGGCTCCTATCGCCGCCGCCTGTGGTCTCGCCGTGCCGATGATTTCGGGTCGCGGCCTCGGCCACACCGGCGGCACGCTCGACAAGCTAGAATCCATTCCCGGCTACGGGATCACCCCGGACGCTGCGCGCTTCCGCAAGGTCGTCGATGAGGTCGGCTGCGCCATCATCGGCCAGACCGGGGCGCTCGCGCCCGCCGACGGCAAGCTCTATGCCGTGCGCGATGTCACCGCGACGGTCGATTCCGTGCCGTTGATCACCGCCTCCATCCTGTCGAAGAAGCTGGCGGCAGGGCTGGAAACGCTGGTGCTCGACGTCAAGATCGGCAGCGGCGCCTTCATGACATCGCTGGAAGAGGCCGAGACGCTGGCGCGCTCGCTGGTGGACGTCGCAAACGGCGGCGGGGTGAAGACGTCGGCCCTGATCACTGATATGAACCAGCCTCTGGCCGATGCGGCCGGCAATGTCATCGAGCTCTATAACTGCCTGGATTTCTTGAAAGGCAACAAGGGAGGCACGCGGCTTGAAACGGTCGTCCTGGCCTTCGCATCCGAAATGCTGGTTCAAGCCGGCATTGCCGCAAGTGCTGCCGATGCGGAGAGCAGGGCGCGCGAGGCGCTGGCATCCGGCAAGGCGGCGGAAATCTTCGGCCGCATGGTGCACGCGCTCGGCGGCCCCGTGGATCTGCTTGAACACCCAGATCGCCATTTGGTGAGCGCGCCGCTACAGAAGCCTGTTCTCGCCGCTGCCGACGGCTGGCTCGGCGGCTGCGATACGCGAGGGATCGGCATGAGCGTGATCGATCTCGGCGGCGGCCGGCGCCGCCCGCAGGATAAGATCGACCATCGCGTCGGTTTCAGCGATATCCTGCCGCTCGGTACGAAGGTGAGCAAAGGCGACCGTATCGCGACTGTTCATGCGGCGGATGATGCAAGCGCTGAGAAGGCTGTCGCCGATCTCTCAGCCAATTATCGCCTCGTCGACAAAGTACCCGCTGCATCACCCGTTATCATCGGCAGGATCTGACGGATGGCAGCGCCACGGGTTTAGAGCAATTCCAGGAAAAGTGCGGAGCGGTTTTCCGTCCGGAATGCGTAAAGAAACAAGGAGATAGAGCATTTTCGCGATTCGAAGAAAAGCGGAAATGTTCTAGTCGGCGGCTCCGCATGGGGCTCGGCCATTCTACTGCTTCAACAGCAAATTGCCGTTCTGGACTCCAAAGGAGTTCAGCTTCTTCATGAAGCTCATGCCGATCAGCGTCGTACTCAGCGCGCTGTCCTTCGCCACCACGGCATCGACATCGCGAACGCGGATCGTGCCGATCTCCAGGCGGTCGAGTTTGACATGGGCGACCTTGGATGCGCCATTCGCCGTTTGGATCGGGTAGCGATAGTCGAGATCGACGCTGCTGAAGCCGAGACTGCGCGCGGTGCTTTCGTTCATCGCGACATAGGTTGCGCCGGTATCGATCATCCCGTGCACGGAGCGGCCGTTGATGGTGAAATCGCCTTCATAGTGCCCGCCCGCATTGGCGCGCAGCTGAACGCTACCATAGGAAACGAGAGCCTCGGCTTTCGGCGGCGCAAGCGAGACTGCCTCGACAGGCGCCGGCTTTGCGGCGTGCTCGTTATAGCTATTCACCAGCATCGGCACTTGGGTTGCCGCAACGGCAATAACACCGGCAACGACAAGAACGCGAACGAGCATCGGCAAGGCCCCTCCTGTGGGCCATACGATCTATAAGCCGAGTGTGCTGAAAGGACGCTAAAGCAATCAATAAAAAGCCCCGGCAGTTGAATAACCGCCGGGCTTTTATAAAGAGTATAAAAGCAGATTTACTTCGTGCCGTACATGCGGTCGCCGGCGTCGCCGAGACCGGGCACGATATAGCCCTTCTCATTCAGATGGCTGTCGATGGCGGCGGTAAAGACCGGCACGTCCGGATGCGCGCTGCGGAAATTGGCGATGCCTTCGGGAGCCGCCAGCAGGCAGAGGAAGCGGATATTATGCGCGCCGCGTTCCTTCAGCTTGTCGATCGCGGCAATCGAGGAATTGCCTGTTGCCAGCATCGGATCGACGACGATGATCAGGCGTTCGGAGATGTCCTCGGGTGCCTTGAAGTAATATTCGACCGGCTGCAGCGTTTCATGATCGCGATAGACGCCGATATGCGAGACGCGGGCCGAGGGCACGAGGTCGAGCATGCCTTCAAGCAGGCCGTTGCCGGCGCGCAGGATCGAGGCGAAGACCAGCTTCTTGCCTTCCAGGATCGGCGCATCCATCGGCTGCAGCGGCGTCTCGATGGTCTCGATCGTCAGTTCCAGGTCGCGCGTCACTTCGTAACAGAGCAGCGTCGAAATCTCGCGCAGCAACCGGCGGAAGCTCCCCGTCGACGTGTCCTTCTTGCGCATGATTGTGAGCTTGTGCTGCACAAGCGGGTGATCGATGACAGTGACGCCGTCCATGATTTCAGCCTTCCAGTAATTCCGCGATATGAGATGTTTCTTTCACGGAAATCGCCTCTGGTGCAAGAAAATAGGCCGCTCTGCGAGATTTCATCCCCAATCTGCGGCCTAAACCCTGCTCTTACAGCTTTCCGAGCAATGCCGCCCGCGTTGCCTCGTCCACGAAAGCCGCCTCGATTGCCGTGCGCGTCATTGCATCGATCTCCTCGTCGCGGAAGCCGAAGGCTGACGAGGCCAGCTCGTATTCGCGCTTCAGCGAGGTGTGAAAGAAGGGCGGGTCGTCGGAGCTGATCGTCACCCGCACGCCGGCGTCGCGCAGCTTGCGCAGCGGGTGTGACTGGAAATCCGGGAAGACGTTGAGCGCGACGTTGGAGCCGGGGCACACCTCAAGCACGGTCCCGAGATCGGCAAGGCGCCTGACGAGATCCATATCCTCGATGGCGCGCACACCGTGGCCTATACGGTGAGGGCGAACCAGGTCGACGGCGTCGGCAACGGAAAAGGCGCCGCAGACCTCACCGGCATGGATTGTTATGCCGAGGCCCGCCTCACGCGCGATGTCGAAGGCGCGGGCATAATCGGCGACTCGGCCCATGCGCTCCTCGCCGGCCATGTTGAAGCCGGTGATCAGCGGATTGTCGCTTTTGACGGCATATTCCGCCGCCTTCACCACGCGCTCGGGGCCGAAGTGCCGTTCGCCGGTTACGATCAGCCGCGCCTCGATGCCGGTCTTTGCCTTGGCGGCACGGATGCCGGCCGAAACGCCCGCCATATAGGCGTCGGCGCCGAGGCCGATGCGGTCGCCGTGGTCGGGCGAGACGATGAGCTCGCTATAGATCGTGCCGATCTCGGCAAGCTCTTCCAGATAGGTTTCCGTCAGCAGCGCATAGTCTTCTTCGGTGCGGTAGACTTCGGAGACCTTGTCGTAGCAGACGAGGAACTCGGCAAAGTCCTTCCAGAGGTAAACGCCGTCCTTCAGGAAGGCGCTGGTGTCGACGCCGTATTTTTCCGCTTGTGCGAGCGTCAGCGCCGGTGGAGCCGCGCCCTCCAGATGGCAGTGCAGCTCCACTTTCTTCAAATGCGATGTCAAAGGAAACTCCTCCCGTGCGGCCCTGCCGCAATGCCCAGATGACGCGCGACCGTCTCGCCGATATCGGCATAGGTCTGGCGGATGCCGATGGAGCGCGACCGGATGCCCGGTCCGTAAGCCATGACAGGCACGCGCTCGCGCGTGTGAGCGGTGCCGCGCCAGGTCGGGTCGCAGCCATGGTCGGCCGTCAGAATGACGAGATCGCCGGCCTTCAGTTTCTTGTGCACGTCAGGCAGCCGCGCATCGAAGGCTTCGAGCGCTGCGGCATAGCCCGGCACGTCGCGGCGATGGCCGTAGACCATGTCGAAATCGACGAAATTGGTGAAGACCAGATCACCGTCCTCGGCTTCGTCCATGGCCTTCAGCGTCGCATCCATCAACGCCATGTTGCCATTGGCCTTGATGACCCGAGAAACGCCTTGATGGGCGAAGATATCGCCGATCTTGCCGACGGCATGCACCGTGCGCTCGGCCTTGACGAGGCGATCGAGCAGCGTCGGCTCCGGCGGCAGAACGGAGAAGTCGCCGCGGTTGCCGGTACGCTCGAATGTGGCAGCAGTCTCGCCGACGAAGGGGCGGGCAATGACGCGACCGATATTATAGGAGTCGAGTAGCGTACGCACCATCTTGCAGAGGCCGATCAGCCGATCGAGACCGAAATGCTGCTCGTGCGCGGCGATCTGGAAGACGGAATCGGACGAGGTGTAGCAAATGGGCTTGTCGCTGCGGATGTGTTCTTCGCCGAGCTTGGCGATGATATCGGTGCCCGAGGCATGGCAATTGCCGAGAATGCCGGGCAGATCGGCCGCCTCGCATATGGCTTTCACCAGCTCCGGCGGAAAGGCATCGCCCTCGACCGGAAAGTAACCCCAATCGAACATGACGGGCGTTCCGGCGATCTCCCAATGACCCGACGGCGTGTCTTTGCCGCGGGAGACTTCGCTGGCGCAGCCATAAATACCATAGAGCTTTTCCGGCAGCGGCATGCCGGCGGGGTAGCTGCCCGTTGCCGCCTTGGCTATCTCCATGAGGCCGAGGCCCGACATATTCGGCAGCACCAGCGGCCCCTGGCGCAAGCCTTCGCGGTCGGCAGCGCCTGCCGCGCAGAATTCGGCGATATGGCCGAGCGTATCCGCGCCTTCATCGCCATAGCTTGCCGCATCCGGGCCGCCGCCGACGCCGAAAGAATCCAGAACGAAGAGAAAGGCGCGCGCCATACATCACCCGATAAGAATGTCGTCACCCCGGAGGAGGTCTTCCGGGACATTGGACGTCACCCATATAACGGAGGCATCGAGTTGGCAATTTTCCGTTTGGAGTGGCACGCCGAGGTTCGGTCTCGATGGAAGGCGCTCAGCAATCGCTGCAGCTGATCGAATTGCCGACGCGCTGACGATAGTAATATTGCCGGCTGATGGTGATCTGGTTCGTGCCGCTCGGCAGGAAATTGGCGCCGAAACTGATGAGCTGGTAGGGAAGGGAAAGCTCGCTGCGGACCAGGAAGGTGCTTGCCTGGTTCATATTGGCCGGCACGGTGATGGTCGTGCCGGAAGAATAGGGGGCTGTTCCGTCCTGTGCCCAGGACCATGCCACCGTTGCCTTGCCCGTCGCGTCGATGGCAATGCCGGTGATCTTCAAGGTCGTGCCGGTCGTGCCGTAGGGCGCGAAGATCGCGCCCGCTACGGAAGGCATGGTGGCAAGCACCGACTTGGTAACACTCGACTGCTGCGAGACGATATCGGCGATCGATCCCGCCGCCCTGCTTGCGCGCTTTGAGACATTGAGGCCGACGGTGAGCTCGAAGGCGCCGAGGTAAAGCATCAGCAATACGGGAAAAAGGATGGCGAACTCGATCGCGCCGACGCCGCGCTCGTCGCGGACAAAGCGCCGCAGAATGCCCGACGACATCGTGTCCTTTTCGATCATGGTCGCAAGGCGGCTCACGGATAATTCTCGTTCTGGAAGGCGGCGGTCGCAACGATGAGATAGACGGACGCCGAGCCGTCGGATGGACGCACGTTGGTAAGATAGGGGCGCAGCAGATCCGTAATGACCTGCCAGCGGTAATAGGCGCGCACCATGTTGAGCGACTTGGCGCCGCCGGGCGCGAAAGTAAAACCCGAAGTATTGAGATCGGAATAGGGATCGGTCGACGATTTGCGAGGGATCGTCGTCGGCATGGATGCGAAGCTCGAATAGCTCTCCACGTCGAGGTAGAGGCTTGCCGGCGTCTGCAGTTCGGATGCGGAGCAGGTGATGAGCACGGCAATCTCGTTGCAGAACGCCTGACGGAACTGCTGGGACTTCGTATAGGAGGTCTTGTTGGGATCGGACGTGATCTGCCCGGTTCTGATCTGGCGCGCCAGGGTGTCGACGGCGTTTGAAACGACCTGTTCGGCAGTAAAGGCGACGAAGGTCTCGATAATGGCAAAGACGATCAAGAAATACGGAATGGCAAGCATGGCGAATTCGATGGCCGCTGCACCGTCCCGAGAACGCAACAATTCTCGCAAGCCGCTTCGGGCACGTGGCCTGGCGGGGGCTATATTTGCAAGAAGAGCGTTATCTGGCGTCATGGGAAATCCGCGGCGAATCATATGCGGAGGACACTAGAGTTGCTTTCTTGATAATCCGTTTCTCTTCTCTATTCATATTTAGAGGAAGTCGGGATTATTACTTGCTGCATAATTTTTAGAAAGTACATTCGAATATTTGTTAAATCGAATGGATCTATTGCCCGGTCGCCGGGGCCGTGGTCGCCGTGTTGTTCTGCTGGGCATGCTGTTCGCAATTGGGCGTGCAGGACAATACGGCACGGTCCGTCTGCCGGAAAACGCGGACCGTATTGCCTTCATCGATCGACACCAGGATCTGCTCATCGACGATGGCGTTGCCGTCGGTATCTAGCAGGATGATATTCGTCGTCCCGAAGCTGCGGCCGGTCAGCACGATGGTCTTTGGATCCGCAACGGTCGCGTCGGCGACCTGTGAATTGCCGACGATGACCTTGCTGACGGGGCGATCGAGCTTCAGGACGCGCGCGTGATCCATATAGACGCGCAGCAGGCTTTCTCCGGCAGCGCTGGAGAGCTGCGGCATCAAGCCGGCCATGGCGACAATCGCGGCTAGGAATGCGGTTCTGCCGCCGATTGGCATGGCTTGGCCTCTTGGAAAGCGGATGGCGAAAGGGTTTGTCGGACAGAATGGGAAAGAATGGTGAATGAACGATTAAGGGCGGCGCCGGCCGTGCATTTATGATGCAAATGTCCCGTAAATGGCTTTTACCTTAGGCGTTCATGTCCTATTTGCGTTACTTTGAGACGAATCGTATAAGCTGCTAATATTCATGCATCTAATAATTTTCTTTTAGCTGAAGAAGTTCTTTAAAAATGCATGGCAAGACATGAATTCGATATTTACTATTCTTTTTTCACTTCGTTATTCAAAGTTCATTAACCCAATTCCTTAAAGCGATGGAAACGGCGGACGACTACCGTGCAGTTCATCCGATCAACGGCAACAGTTGGCGGACGTGCTGTCAACAAAGTGGAGTTAAACTTATGTCCAAGCTTTTTTCGCGTTTCCTGAAGGATGAATCCGGCGCGACCGCCATTGAATATGGCCTGATCGCTGCCCTGATCTCGGTTGCTATCATCACCGCTGCCACGACGCTGGGTAATTCGCTCAGCAGCACCTTTACCGGCATCGCCAACAAGATGAACAACGCTGCTGCAAAGTACTAAGCTTCTGCGATAAGCGTTGTAGGTACATAAGATAGAAAACCGCCCAGAATATTGGGCGGTTTTTGGATTTCATAACTTAGTACGGGCGCTCGAGATGCTTGAAGCCGCGACATTGCTGATTTTCCCGCTTTGCATGTCGGTTGCGGCCATCTCCGATCTTCTGACCATGACGATACCGAACCGGATATCGCTCATTCTTCTCGGCACTTTTGCCGTCCTCGCGCCACTGCTGGGCTTGCCTCTTACTGAGATCGGGATGCATCTGGGTGCTGCAGCTGTCGTCTTCTGCTGCTGCTTCATGATGTTCGCCATAAACGTCATGGGCGGGGGCGATGCAAAGCTGCTGGCGGTATCCGCGCTCTGGTTCGGCCTCGATCCTTCCCTTCTTGCTTTTCTGGTTTACGTCTCGCTCCTTGGCGGCGTGTTGACGGTCGTCGTCCTCCTGCTGCGCTCTCAATCCGATGCCATCACGGCAATAGGCTTGCCGCTGCCGAATTCATTGCTTGGTGCCGAGAAGATTCCCTACGGCGTTGCCATTGCCATTGGCGGCTTCCTCGCCTTCCCGGCTTCGCCGCTTATTATCATAGCGACGCAGCGGGTATTCTAAACAGCAACAAGCGCCTATAATTTCTTCTCATGTGAAGGAAGTCTAATATAAACCAAGTAATTATGGTTAAGTAATCATAAATGTAACCTACCATTAACCATAATTACACCAATTGTCGGTCATTCTGCAGGGCAAAGAATCTTGTTCCTCAAGGAATGACCATGAAACCCGCTCGCATAATGATACTCGCAGTGGCAGCCGCCGCGGCCGGGATGGCCGGCCTGCTGGCGATGCGCCTGGCTGGTTCGCGCGATATCGTGCCCCAGCAGGTCGCGGCGATCGTGCAAAAGGAAGCAACGATCAATGTGCTGGTTGCGAGCGCCAATCTGCCCGTCGGCTCCCGTCTGAACGAAAAATCGATTCAGTGGATGGCATGGCCGGAAAGCGGCGTCGTCAAAGGTCTCATTACCCAGAGCGATCGGCCCGATGCCTTGAAGGATCTCAATGGCGCGGTCGTTCGCCTGCCGATATTCGAGGGCGAACCGATCCGCGAGGAAAAGGTCGCCGATTCCAATAGCCGCATCCTCTCTTCGTTGCTGCCGGCCGGCAAACGGGCCGTCGCCACCGAGATTTCCGTCGCCACCGGTGCTGGCGGTTTCATCCTCCCGAATGATCGCGTCGATGTGATCATGGTCCGCAAGGGTTCGCAGCAGCAGCTCGTCACGGAAACGGTGCTGAGCAACGTGCGCGTCCTGGCCGTCGACCAGCAGATCGAGGAAAAGCAGGATGGAAGCAAGGCTGCGGTCGGTGCCACCGCGACGCTCGAGCTGACGCCGGACCAGACGAAGGTTCTGGCCGTCGCGCACCAGATGGCCGATCGCCTGACACTGGCATTGCGCTCCGTCGCCGATGCGCAGCAGCCCGATACGACAGCGGCCGATTATCTTCTGGCCGGCGACAATGGCGGCGGGCTTGTCCAGGTCATCAAGTCGGGAGCGATCGTGACCGATGGCCCGACTGGGCCGAAACCACAATGAGAAGGGGCGACATCATGTTCAGAACAAGCAACAAAGCCAGCCTTCTTCTCACTGCAATCCTCTCCTTCTCGGTCGCCTTTGCCGGTCTGCCTCTGGCGGATCTTCCGGCCTTTCTGCGCACACCCGCAGCCCTTGCTGATGGCTCCGACAGCATCGTCACCATCGCCGGCCTTGGCACGAAGCGCACATTGAAGCTTGGCCTCAACAAGGCGCTCGTCGTCGATCTGCCGGCCGACGCGCATGATATTCTTGTTTCCGATCCCAAGATGGCGGATGCGGTGACGCGCACCTCGCGCCGTATTTACCTTTTCGGCAAGACCGTCGGCCAGACCAACATCTTCGTCTTCGGCGCCGACGGCAAGGAGATCGTCAGCCTCGATCTCCAGATCGAGCGCGACATTGCCGGCCTGCAGGTCAACCTCAAGCGCTTCATTCCGGATTCCGACATCAACGTCGAGATCGTTTCCGACAACATTGTCCTGACCGGCACGGTGCGCACGCCTCAGGATGCGACACGTGCCGAGCAGCTTGCACAGGCGTTCCTCAAAGGCGGCGAGGCGACGACTCGAAACCAGACCGCCTCGGGCAGCGGCGACAACAATGCGGTCGCCATTTTCGCGGAAACACGGCAGACCTCACAGATCGTCAATATGTTGCAGATCGAAGGCGAAGATCAGGTGACGCTCAAGGTGACCGTCGCCGAGATCAAACGCAGCGTGCTGAAGCAGATCGGCTTTGACAATCTCGTCAGGAATTCTTCCGGCCTGACGGTAGCCCAGCTTGGCAGTCCTGTCTCCGATGGGACTGCGGCAGCCGGCGGCGGCGGCCTGGCCAGCTTGTTCAAAACCGCCATCGGCAAATACGATATCAGCACCTATCTCAATGCTCTTGAGCAAGCCGGTGCCGTCCGTACGCTGGCTGAGCCGACGTTGACGGCGATCTCCGGCCAGGCGGCGACTTTCAATTCCGGCGGTCAGACGCTGTACGCCGTCGCGAACAAGGACGGGACCGTCACGGTCACACCCTTCACCTATGGTATCAGCCTAGCCTTCACGCCTGTCGTGCTGTCTGCCGGACGAATCGCGCTGCATGTGCAGACCCAGGTTTCCAATCCGGTTGGTACGGCTAACGCCGGCACGGCAACCTACAACCAGCGCGCCGCTGATACTTCGGTGGAGTTGCCGTCCGGCGGTTCGATCGCTTTGGCCGGTCTCTTGAGCGATACCATTCAGCAGACCACCAACGGCACGCCGGGCGCCTCGAAGATTCCAATCCTTGGCGCACTGTTCCGCCAGAAGAGCTTTCAGCGCGACGAAACTGAGCTGGTCATCATCGCGACACCTTATCTGGTGCGCCCGGTCGCCCGCAGCCAGCTTGCCCGCCCTGACGACAATTTCTCGCCGAGCAACGATATCAGCGGCTTCTTCATGAATCGTGTCAACAAGATCTACGGCCGCAAGGATGGGCCGCCGGTCGCCGACGCCGATTTCCACGGCACCGTCGGCTTCATCTACAAGTGAGGAGACACCGACCATGAAGCGCGCCTTTTCAACCGGATCAACGAGAGATCTAAAAATGGCCTGCCCCGAACGCAATGCGCCTCGTATCGGCCGGCCCCGTTTCTCCCGGCTAGCTCTGATAGCACCGGCCCTGATCCTGACGGCTGCCGCCATCAGCGGCTGCGCCGATTCACGTGATCGCATGACCACCAGTGCTATCAACGACGATTACCGGCAGCGTCATCCGATCGTGTTGACGGAGAAGGAACGTAATCTCGATATCCCGGTTGCCGCCAGCGACCGTCGCCTCACGACGGGAATGCGCGACACCATTCGCGGATTTGTCCAGGATTATCGAGCTCATGCGAGCGGTACGGTCGAAATCCTTGCACCCAGAGGATCGATGAATTCGTTGGCGGCATCTACGCTGCGTCAGCAGATCCGCAGGGAGTTGGTTGCGAACGGCATCCCGTCGGCCCGCATCGTCGACAGCTACTATGGGGCCGGTGACCCGGGCGATGCAGCTCCGATCCGTCTGCGTTTCACGGCCACGACGGCTCTGACCAATAGCTGCGGTCAATGGCCTGACGATCTTTCCGACAACGCCTTCGACAATCAGAACTACTACAATTTCGGCTGCGCGACGCAGCACAACCTCGCGGCGCAAGTCGCCAATCCGACGGATTTGATCTCACCCAGGGCCGTGTCGCCCATCGATACCGATCAGCGCAGCAAGGTGATCGACAACTACCGCAAGGGCTCGGTCCCGATCAGCACCGCTACCCTTGGTGGTTTCACCGGAGCTGGTCAATGAGCAAGACGATTGTCCGCCGGCGGAACAGGATGACATCATGAACGCCATCGAATACGATATTGGCTCGACCGCCGCGGAGGCCGAAGACGTCTCGCGCCCGGGCAATCTCGACAATCTACGGCCGTTGCCGCGCATTTCGGTGCATGCCTTCTGCGAAAGCGAGCAGCTGCAGCAGGTGATGGACCAATGCGCCAACGATCGGCGCATGTCCAAAGTCAGTTTCCGGATCACCAGCGGCGGCGTCGCGGCAGCGGCAAACATGTTCGCTTCGGCGCCGACCCCCAATCTGATTATTCTCGAGACGCGCGCCAGTCCGCGCGGTCTACTGGCCGAGCTCGAGCCGCTCGCCGCGGTCTGCGATCCCAGCACTAAGGTCGTCATCGTCGGTTACCACAACGACATCGGCCTCTACCGCGAGCTGATCCGCAACGGCATCTCGGAATATATCGTGCAACCCACCGATATGGTCGACCTGATGACGGCGATGGCGGCGATCTTCATCGATCCCGATGCCGAACCGCTCGGCCGCAGCATTGCCTTCATCGGCGCCAAGGGTGGGGTGGGCGCATCCACCATCGCGCATAATTGCGCCTTCGGCATCTCGAGCCTTTTCTCCACCGAAACCATCCTTGCCGATCTCGATCTGCCCTACGGCACGGCCAATATCGACTTCGATCAGGATCCGGCACAGGGGATTGCCGAGGCCGTCTACGCGCCGGAGCGCCTGGACGAGGTCTTTCTCGACCGGTTGCTGACAAAATGCTCGCAGCACCTGTCGCTGCTGGCTGCGCCCTCCATGCTGGATCGCGCCTATGATTTCGAGGGCCAGGCCTTCCTGCCGGTGCTCGACGTTCTCCAGCGCAGCGCGCCGGTGGCGGTCCTCGACGTACCCCATGTCTGGACGGAATGGACGCGCTCGGTGCTTGCCGCCGTCGATGAGGTCGTCATTTGTGCGGCCCCGGATCTCGCCAATCTGCGTAATGCCAAAAACCTGATCGATGCTCTGCGCAAGCTGCGGCCCAACGACAAAGGTCCGCACCTCATTCTCAATCAGGTGGGCATGCCGAAGCGCCCGGAAATCAATCCTTCGGAGTTCTGCGCGCCGTTGGAGGCGGATCCGATCGCCATCATCCCCTTCGACATCAATTTGTTCGGCAATGCCGCCAACAGCGGCCGGATGATTTCGGAGACGGATCCCAAATCGCCGATCGCCGAGACCTTCTCGCATATATCGCACATCGTCACCGGCCGTGTCGCTTTGAAGAAGGCGAGAAAGGGCGGTCTGCTTGGCCTCCTGAAACGGAAGTAGTCGTTTGATTTCGCATGAATTTCCCGAGGACGGGCCTTCATGAAAGTCATGCAGCAGTAGAATTGGATCGAAAGCATGTTTGGCAAGCGCGGAAATGAAGGTCCTGCAAAAGGCGGCGGCACGATGCCTCCGCCGGCGCCGGCACGTGCGCCGGCCGCAACTGCGCCCGCGGCACCAGCCGTGCTGATAGAGCCGTCGCGCGATTCTTCTCAGCAGCGCCAGCAGGTCGCACCACCGCCGATGCAGACGCCCAGCCGTCGCCGGCCGGCCCGCACCGAAGAATATTACGATACGAAGTCGCAGGTCTTCTCCGCCCTCATCGACACGATCGACCTCTCGCAGCTTTCCAAGCTCGGACCGGAAGCGGCGCGCGAGGAAATCCGCGATATCGTCAACGACATCATCACGATCAAGAATTTCGCGATGTCGATTTCCGAGCAGGAGGAACTGCTCGAGGATATCTGCAACGACGTGCTCGGCTATGGTCCGCTGGAGCCGCTTCTGGCCCGCGACGACATCGCCGACATCATGGTCAACGGCGCCGGCCAGACCTTCATCGAAGTCGGCGGCAAGACCGTCGAATCGGAAATCCGCTTCCGCGACAATGCGCAGCTTCTTTCCATCTGCCAGCGCATCGTCAGCCAGGTCGGCCGCCGCGTCGATGAATCCAGCCCGATCTGCGACGCGCGCCTGCCCGACGGTTCGCGCGTCAACGTTATTGCGCCGCCCTTGGCGATTGATGGACCGGCGCTGACCATTCGTAAGTTCAAGAAGGACAAGCTGACGCTCGATCAGCTCGTCCGCTTCGGCGCCATCACGCCGGAAGGCGCAACGCTGCTGCAGATCATCGGTCGCGTGCGTTGCAACGTCGTCATTTCAGGCGGTACGGGCTCGGGCAAGACGACGCTGCTCAACTGCCTGACCAACTATATCGACCGCGACGAGCGCGTCATCACCTGCGAAGATACCGCCGAACTGCAGCTGCAGCAGCCGCATGTCGTGCGCCTCGAAACCCGCCCGCCGAACATCGAAGGCGAGGGCGAGATCACCATGCGCGATCTGGTCAAGAACTGCCTGCGCATGCGGCCCGAACGCATCATCGTCGGCGAAGTGCGCGGACCCGAGGTCTTCGACCTGCTGCAGGCGATGAACACGGGCCATGACGGTTCCATGGGGACCATCCACGCCAACACACCGCGCGAATGCCTGAGCCGTATCGAATCGATGATCGCCATGGGCGGCTTCAGCCTGCCGGCCAAAACCGTGCGCGAGATCGTCTCCACCTCCGTCGACGTCATCATCCAGGCTGCGCGCCTGCGCGATGGTTCGCGCCGCATCACGCAGATCACCGAAGTCATCGGCATGGAAGGTGACGTCATCATCACGCAGGATCTGATGCGCTACGAGATCGAGGGCGAAGACGCAAACGGCCGGATTATCGGCCGGCATGTTTCCACCGGCATCGGCAAGCCGCATTTCTGGGATCGCGCCCGCTACTACAATGAGGAGCGGCGGCTCGCAGCCGCGCTCGACGAGATGGAACAGAAGGCGCAATAGGGCTAACGATGTTCGGTGTCGATCCAATAGTGCTGTTGATTGTCCTGCTGACGGCGGTTTCTGCTGCTGCCGTCTGCTACGGCGTTCTCTATTCGCGGATCGAGGCCCAGAAGAAGACCGCAAGCCGTGTCAATCGGGTCAAGCAGGCCGAAACCGATCGTGTGAAGGTCAAAGCGGCGCGCGACCGAGTCCAGGAAATGTCCAAGCGGCGCAAATCCGTTCAGGACTCGCTCAAGGATCTGGAGCGTCGCCAGTCCGAAAACACCAAGAAAAAGCAGTCGCTGAAAGCGCGCCTGTCGCAGGCTGGTTTGTCGCTGACACCGTCGCGCTTCTACGTTTTCAGCGTGCTGTTCGGCCTGTTCGCGGTGCTGATCTTTTTCATTGTCGGCGCTCCGCCCCTGGTCATCCTGGGACTGTTCTTTGCCGTCGCTTTCGGCCTGCCGCGCTGGATTCTCGGTTTCCTCATCAAGCGCCGGCAAAACAAATTTCTCGAAGAATTTCCGAACGCGCTCGATCTCATCACCCGCTCCCTTCGCTCGGGCCTGCCGCTCAACGATGCGGTGCGGCTGGTGGCCGCCGAGGCACGCGATCCGGTCAAGTCGGAGTTCCGCCGGGTGGTCGAAGCGCAGCAGGTCGGTCTCAGCATGTCCGAAGCCTGCGCGCGCATGACAAACCAAATGCCGCTGCAGGAAGTGAATTTCTTCTCGATCGTCATCACCATTCAGGCCCAGGCCGGCGGCAACCTGTCGGAAGCTTTGGGCAATCTCGCAAAGGTGCTGCGCGACCGCAAGAAAATGAAGGCGAAGGTCCAGGCGCTGTCGATGGAAGCAAAGGCATCCGCCGTCATCATCGGCGCGCTGCCCTTCATCGTGATGCTGCTCGTCTATCTGACGTCGCCGCAATACATGATGATCCTGTTCACCGATCCGCGCGGCCATTTGATCTTGCTCGGAGCCGGTATCTGGATGTCGTTCGGAATCTTCATCATGCGCAACATGGTCAATTTCGAGATCTGAGCGGAAGGAGCCGCGTAGCCTATGTCCGATCTGGCCGCCAAGCTGACCGATCCCGGCACCCTTCTCGCTGTCGTCGTTGCCATTGCCGTTTTTGCCACCTTCTATACGATCGCCATGCCGCTGCTGGAGCGCGGCGATCTCAACAAGCGCATGAAGGCCGTATCGACGGAGCGCGAGCAGATCCGCGCACGCGAACGGGCGCGTCTGAGTGCCGATGCCGGCAAGGCATCGCTGCGCAGCCATAACAATCGAAACGCCCGGCAGATCGTCGAGCGCTTCAATCTGCGAAACGCGCTGGTTGATGCCAATACCATGAATCGCCTGCGGGCCGCTGGTCTGCGGTCCGAAAACGCGTTGAACATGTTTCTGGTTGCGCGGTTCTTTCTGCCGTTCCTGTTCCTGGCGGCTGCGATCGTGCTGGTGTTCGTTCTCGGCTGGTTTGCCGCAAAGCCCCTGCCGATCCGCCTGCTCGGCGTCATCGGCACCGCCTATCTCGGTTTCTATGCGCCGAATATCTATGTTTCCAACCGGATGACCAAGCGCCAGAAGTCGATCAAGCGCGCCTGGCCCGATGCGCTCGACCTGATGCTGATCTGCGTGGAATCGGGCATATCGATCGAAGCTGGCATGCATCGCGTGTCCGAGGAAATGGCCGAGCAGTCCCCGCCGCTCGCCGAGGAAATGGTTCTGACGACGGCCGAACTTTCCTTCCTGCAGGATCGCCGCACGGCCTTCGACAATCTTGCCGCCCGCACCCAGATCGAGCTCGTCAAATCGGTGACGCAGGCGCTCATCCAAGCCGAGCGCTACGGCACACCGCTCTCGCAGGCGCTGCGCGTCATGGCGCAGGAAGGCCGCGACGAGCGCATGAACGAAGCGGAGAAGAAGGCAGCCGCCCTGCCGCCGAAGCTGACTGTGCCGATGATCATCTTCTTCCTGCCGGTCTTGATGGCTGTCATTCTCGGTCCGGCGATCATCCAGGCCATGGACAAGTTCTGATCCATCGCCTTGCCTGCCGCGTGTGGACATGATTAATCTTCGATCCGAGGTCGCAGACAGCCGGAAGCGGAAATCCTCGGCATGCCCTGGAGGCTGCCGCCCACCGGTGACAAGGATGTCCAGCCATATCGGGAGGTGCCGCATGTCGTCCATGGCAGTGTTTCTGAGCGTTATAGCCGCAGTCTTCATCGGGGCCGTCAGTCCCGGTCCGAGTTTCGTGCTTGTCTCCCGTATTGCCGTTTCCCGCTCGCGAAAGGCGGGGCTTGCCGCAGCTTTCGGCATGGGGACAGGCAGCGTCATTTTCGCGACCTTGGCCCTGTTCGGCTTGAGCGCCCTGCTGATGAAGGTCGAATGGCTGTATCTGGCGCTGAAAGTCTTGGGCGGTCTCTATCTGATCTATGTCGGCATCCGCATCTGGCGCGGCGCGGCGCATGACCTTCCGATCGATTCACCTGCGACGCCGAAGGCAGCGGGCGCAGCGCGCAATTTCCTCTTTGCGCTCGGGACCCAGCTCAGCAATCCGAAGACCGCCATCTTTTACGGCAGTATCTTTGCAGCCCTCCTGCCGGCGGCTCCTGCGCCGTGGCTGCTGGCTGCCGTTCCGCCGGCGGTCTTTCTGGTCGAAGTCGGATGGTACACGGTGGTGACGATCGCCTTCTCGTCGAACCGCCCGCGCGCAATCTATCTTGGTGCCAAGCTCTGGATCGACCGCGTGGCCGGCGTCGTGATTGGCGCGCTCGGAGCGCGGCTGGTGGCCGAGGGCTTGCCGCGTCATCTCTGGCGTTGAGGATCGAGGTGGCCGAGCGCTTCTTTGACCGTATTTATTCGACAGCCTTTTTGGCGTCGCCGCTGGCGGCAAGCTTCTGCCAGGAATTCCGCTGCGCCAGCATGCCCCTGAGATAGGCGACATTGGCGTTGGCCTGCTGCGGCGTCAGCTCCTGGCGCGCGATCTGTTCCGCGTCGGCAAAGCGGCCCTGCAGGCCGACGACCAGCGCCAGGTTCTGTCGCACGCGACTGTCGGCGGCCGGCTGCGAAACGGCCGAGCGAAGGTAGTTCTCGGCGTTCTTGAGGTCTCCGGTCAGCACGTAGGACATGCCGAGATTGGAAAGAATGGTCGGCTCGTTGGGTGCCAGCACCAGCGCGTCGCGATATTTAGCGCGCGCATCGGCGGAGCGCCCGAGCTGGTCGAGGATGGCACCTTGCGCGGAAACCAGGCGCCAGTCCGGCCGGTCCGGCAGCTGCGCGCGGTCGATGGTCGACAGCGCTGCGTCCAGCTGGCCCGCCGCCGCCTGTGCCTTGCCGTAGGCGGCAAGTACGCCGCGATCGGTCGGATTGGCGATTGCCACCTGCTGCATGACGGCGAGCGCCTGGTCGTTGCGGCCGCTTATGCGCAAGGCATTGGCATAGTTGACCCCGGCGTCGCGATCTTTCGGATTGGCGTCATAGGCCTTGCCATACGCGGCCGTTGCCCGCGCCAGATCAGCGCCGTTCATCGTGTCGAGGGAGTTCGATGTCTTGGGGACCGAACCGGTCGTCATCCGGTCTTTTCCGGTCGTCGAGCAGCTTGCGAGCGCCAGCGCCAGAAGTGCTGCAGAAGCGCCCCGGAAAAGAAGGGTTCTAAATAAAGACGCGGTTGAAACGGCGGGCATTTCGCTTATCCCTGAATTCCTTAAATCTTGCGCGAGGCCTAGAATCGGAACAGGGAAAGGTTCGACGCAATGTTCGCTCCAGCAATAATCTGTTAACCCTAACAGACGGTTAACTCTCGATTCCCTGAAGTTCCCGATTCTCTGAAATCATCGTCAAAGGATAGTCATGGCCCCCTACCAATACATCGAGCGTGCGACGCCCTTTAATTCGAAGGGTGGTGCGACGCTGCCGATCTTTGCCGTCACCCCGGCACATATCGAGACCGGCACCATCGATCCCATCGCGCTCGATTGGGCTCGCAGGGCCGGCTACAAGGCGGAAAGCGGCTCGCTGCTGTTGATCCCGACGGCCGACGGGCATCTGGGCGGGGCCTTGTTCGGGCTCGGCTCCAATCCGTCCGAACAGCCCTTCCTGACGGGAAGGCTCGCGCGCAGCCTGCCGGCAGGCGATTGGCATGTCGAGACGGCGCCGTTGACGGCGAACCGGCTTTCGCTCGGCTTCGGCCTCGGCAGCTATCGTTTCGAGCGCTACAAGTCCGAGAAGGCGCCGGCGCCGACGCTGATGATCCCGCGCGATGCCGACGCCGCCGACATCAAGCGCCAGCTCGCCGGCGTGTTCCTGGCGCGCGATCTCATCAATACGCCAACCAACGATATGGGGCCGGAGCAGCTCGAAGCTGCCTTCCGGGCGCTTGCCGAACACTACAAGGCGGAAATGTCCGTCATCATCGGCGATGATCTCCTGAAGGAGAATTTTCCGCTCGTGCATACTGTGGGACGTGCGAGCGCCGATGCGCCGCGTCTCCTGGAATTGCGCTGGGGCAAGAAGGGGCATCGCCGCATCACGCTGGTCGGCAAGGGCGTCTGCTTCGATACCGGCGGCCTCGATATCAAGCCTTCCTCCTCGATGCTGCTGATGAAGAAGGACATGGGCGGTGCCGCGAACGTCATGGGCCTGGCGCTGATGATCATGGACGCCAAGCTCAAGGTCGACCTGCGTGTCATCATTCCCGTCGTCGAGAACTCGATTTCGTCCAACGCCTTCCGCCCCGGTGATATCTATAGGAGCCGCAAGGGCCTCACCGTGCAGATCGACAATACCGATGCCGAGGGGCGGCTGATCCTGGCCGATGCGCTTGCCTATGCCGATGAGGACGCGCCGGACCTGATGATCGACATGGCGACGCTGACAGGTGCTGCCCGCGTCGCGCTCGGCCCCGACCTGCCGCCCTTTTTCACCGATGACAATGATCTGGCACATGATCTCACAGAGGCGAGCCTGGAAACGGACGATCCGCTGTGGCGCATGCCGCTCTACATGGGCTACGACAAGGATATCCGCACGAAATTCGCCGATATCACCAATGCCCCATCAGGCGGCATGGCCGGCTCCATCACGGCAGCCTTGTTCCTCAAGCGCTTCGTGACCAGGACGCCGAGCTGGGTCCATTTCGATATCTACGGCTGGGCGCAGAGCGAACGGCCGCATTCGCCGGGCGGCGGCGAGGCCCAGGCGATCCGGGCGCTGTATCATCACATCAGGCAGAGCGTGCGGTAGGTCGCTGTTGTTGCAGGTAGGTGGGCTTTTGAATATGCCGAACCTCTGAACCCCCTCTGTCGCTGCCGCGACATCTCTCCCACAAGGGGGGAGATTGGTAACTCGTGGGGTGTTCTTGGCTCAAATAAACATCGAGTCTGCCGAACTTGCAGCCCATTGTTTTACGAGTGACGAGCGGCAAACTCCCAACGATCTCCCCCTTGTGGGGGAGATGTCACGAAGTGACAGAGGGGGTACACTCTCCTCGAGTTTTACGGGCCATATTGCCGCGCATTTTCTTCCACTGGATCGAATGGCACCTACACACCCCTTGAAACCGCCACGATCTTGGCCGAAACTGGAACGGCAGCGTAACGAATTTCGGGGTTGCCCTTGCCGCTTGAACTCTCTGCCTCGCAGGCTCTCGGCCTCTGGCATGGCGTGACGCTCGCTCAAGTGCGCCGCGAGGATCACGATTTGACCTTGCGGCAGATGGCGATCCTGCTTCAGATCTATCTCGTGCCGCCGCCGCATACCGTGCGTGGCCTTGCCGTGACGCTCGGCGTCACCAAGCCGGTCATCACCCGGGCGCTCGACACCATGGGCGTGATGGGATTGGTCGATCGCGTGCGCGACGAGCGTGATCGCCGCAACGTCATCATTAAGCGTACGGTCACCGGCGCGCTCTATCTTGAAAAACTCGGCGATCTCGTCATCGAGCACGGCCGCAAACTGTAACCTCAGGAATTTCGTCATGACGCTCGACCGCCGCCTCAATGCTTTCAGGCCCGATCTCGCCGAGGCCTCTCTTAAAGGTAAAGTCGAGGCCGAGCGCTTCGTCGACGGCAGCAGCGCACGCGTCACGGTACCGGTCATCGCGCTCCGGCCCAAGCCGGATCTTGCTTCGGGCATCGATACCGAGCTTTTGATGGGCGAGGAGGTCACGGTTTTCGAACTCCGCGATGGCTGGTGCTGGGTAAAGGCACTCTCCGACGGCTATGTCGGCTATCTCCCGGAAACGGCGATCAAGGAAGGCGCGGCCGCGCCGACCCATATCGTCATTCCACAACGCACCTTCCTCTATCCCGAGCCGGAGTTGCGCAAGCCGCATGCCGCAATCCTCTCCATGGGCAGCCTCGTGCATGTGACCGGCCCGGCAGAGGCGCGCGGCAATCACTATGTCGTCCTGGAGGACGGCACGGCGATCTTCGCCAAGCATGTCCAGCCGATCGGCGACAACCGGGGCGGCGATTTCGTCGACGTCGCCTTGCGCTTTATCGAGACGCCCTATCTCTGGGGCGGCCGCTCAGGTCTCGGCATCGATTGCTCGGGCCTCGTGCAACTGGCGCTGTCGATGACGGGCCGCGCAGCACCACGCGATACAGACATGCAAGCCGCTGGCCTCGGCCAGCCGATTACTCGCGACGAACTGAAGCGCGGCGATTTCGTCTTCTGGAAGGGCCACGTCGCCATCATGGAAGACCCGGAAACCATCGTCCACGCCAACGGACACACCATGACCGTCGCTCGCGAGAATTTTGCCGCTGCCGTCGAGCGCATCGGCTGGCTCTACGAACAGCCGACGGGTTATCGCCGTTTCGTCGACTGACTGCATAATTCCTTAAATCGGAATCGTTTTAAGGAGAAAATTATGCAGCATTTCAAAGAGTTGCAGTGCCCTGGAACCGCTCTTTCTCTCGCTCGTTATCTCTTTGATCGAGATATCCTATCGAGAGGAGAGCACACATGCCCATCACGGCAATGGAAAAGACGGTCCGGGATATTCTGCTCGACAGCCACATGCGCAAGAGCGGCAAGGTCGACAGGCTGCGCGAGTTGCAGAGCGAGGCTCGGGCCATCCAGCGCGCCGGCAGCGAAAGCTCGATGAGTGCGGATGATGGCCTGCAGGATGATCTGCGGGTGATCGAGAAGGCGTTGCACGATCTTCACGCCGACATCAAAGAAAAGGGTGCCGCTACCTTGTAGGCGACGGCACCCGAACGGTCGGTTTACGGCGTGCGCGGCCGGGCGATCCAGATCCCGGCGATGATGACGAGGCCGCCGAGGGCCTGTATCAGCGTGACGTTTTCGCCGAACAGGAACCAGGCGAAAAGCGCGGCTGCGATCGATTCCAGGAAAATGACGAGCGAGGAGAAAACGGTCGGCAATCGTCCGAGCGCCACCGAAAGCAGGCCTTGTCCGCCGGCATGGCTGATGAGACCCAGCGCCAGAAGCACGCACCATCCCGAGATCGACTGCGGCAATATCCGCGGTTCGAAGAAGAAGGCGACGAGAAACAGGATCGCCGAGGTTATGATGCTGAGCTCGAAGGTGACGCGTGCTGCATTCGTTTTTGGGCGCGCCGCGCCGACCGCCAGAAAATAAAGGCCGAAGAAGGCGCCGGTGATGATGGCCAGCGCGTCGCCGACAGCGCGACTCGGATTGAATGCAAGGCTTTGCGCCACCAGCGCCGTGCCACCGGCAAGGCAGACGAGAAGCCCGATCAGCGTGGTGCGATCGACCCTCTGCCGCAGAAGAAGCCAGCCGAAGATGACGACCCAGAGCGGTGCCATGGTCGCAAAGAACGTGGCATTGGCGATCGTCGTCCGCATGATGGCGAGGTGCCAGAAGAACAGGTCACCCGTAAAGGCGATGCCGGCGAGAATGGTCGGCAGCGTAAAGCTGGCGCGAGGTGCCGTGACATCCGAAGCCTCCGCATATCGCATCCAGATCCAGAGGATGGGCAGCGCCAGGAAGACGCGCCAGAATGCGCTGGCGAAAGGTCCGACGTCGGCCAGGCGCACGAGGCTTGGGGAAATGCTCATGGCCAGTGCCGCAAGGAGCATCGCCACGACCCCGAAAAGGAACCCTTTCGAGGCATCGGAGCTCGTCTTGCCGACTGCATGACGGTTTGAACCCGCCCTCTCGCCAAGATCCGCGGCGCCCGTATCGTAATCGGTATCCGGCTGTGACATTCTCGTGCCTTTGCAAGTCAGGTGATGTGTGGCGCAAAGCTAGTACATGCGGAAAGAGTATTTGGCTCCATTTTGACGGTTTCCATGCAATTTTGTTTCCTCTTTGCGGTAAGGATGTTTTGAAATGCGCAAACCCACCGATCTCGATGAATTCGACCTGGCGATTCTCGATCTTCTTCAGAAGGACAACACCGTTCCGCAGCGCAAGATCGGTGAACTGATCAATCTCTCGGCGCCTGCCGTGCAGCGGCGCATCAAGCGCATGCAGGAGAGCGGCGTCATTCAGGCAAATATCGCCGTCATCGACCCGGTAACGATGGGTTTGCCGATCACCATCATCGTCGAGGTTCATATCGCAAACGAGCGTTACGACCTGATCAATGCGATAAAGCGCAGCTTCCTGGAGGCGCCGGAAGTTCAGCAATGCTATCAGGTCACCGGCGAAGCCGATTTCGTGCTTGTCGTCGTCGTGGCCAGCATGTCCGCCTATGAGGCGCTGACGCGGCGTCTGTTCTACGACAATCCGAATGTCACGAAATTCAAATCGCTCGTTGCCATGGACCGGGTGAAGGTCGGTCTTTCCGTGCCATTGGCGCGGGATTAACCGGCTGTCCTTACGTGCTGTTCATCCCGGCCGCTTCGGCCAGTTCGTCACGCCGCCGGACCAGTCCTCGAAGGCCTTGGAGAGACGAAGCACCAGCATGTCGCCGAAGCGCGGGCCGACGATCTGCAGGCCGATCGGCATGCCGGAGCGGGAGAAGCCGCAATTGATCGACGAGGCCGGCTGCTCCGACATATTCCATGGAACCGTGAAGCCGATGTGCTCGAAGGGCAGCGCAGGGTCGTTGGTGGGCGAGGCCCATTCGGCGGGGTAGGAGACGATCGGGTTGGTCGGCGAAAGCACGGCGTCCATTTCCGTAAAGAGCCTGCCGCAGCTCTTGCGCATCTCGATCGTCTGGTTGAAGCCGCGAACGGCATCGACGCCGCTGACATCGGCGCCGCCCTTTGCCCAGCTATGGATATAGGGCAGGATCGAGTTGCGGCGTTCTTCGCTCAACCCCATGATGTCGCCCCAGAACCGCGCGCGCCAGAAGACATCGAGTCCATCCAGCATCTGCCGGGTCAGCACCGGCGCGACGTCGACGATGACGGCGCCCGCTTCCTCGAAGCGCCTGGCAGCGGCAATGACCGCGTCATGCACCTCGTCATCGACCGGCAGTCCACAGCCGGCATCCAGCATCAGGCCGATCTTCATGCCGCTGACGTCGATATCGAGATCCATCCAGTCGATCTCGTTCGGCGGCAGGCTGGTGCCGTCGCGCCAGTCCGGACGCGACAGCGTCGCCATGGAGAGGGCGGCATCCTCGACCGTGCGGGTCATCGGCCCGGCGCATCGGCCGACATAATAGGGATCGACCGGAATGCGGCCATGGCTCGGCTTGAAGCCGAAAATGCCGGTCCAACCCGCCGGCAGCCGCACCGAGCCGCCGATGTCAGTGCCGATATGCAGAGGTCCGTAGCCGGCTGCTGCGGCGGCTGCCGCGCCGGCGCTGGAGCCGCCCGGATTTTGGCTGGGATCCCACGGATTGCGGCTGAGCTTGTGAAAGCTGGAGAGGCCGGAGGAAAGCATGCCGTAATCGGGGCAGGTGGTTTTCGCGAAAATCACCGCGCCGTCCTCGCGCATGCGGGCGGCAATCGGCGCGTCCTCGGCGGCAGGAACAAGCTCGACGGCGGCCGTGCCGAGCGGCACCGGCTGGCCCTTGGTGGCGATCAGCTCCTTCAGCGTCACCGGAATGCCGTCCAAGGTCCCAAGCGGTGCGCCCTTCGCCCAGCGCTCCGTGGAGGCGGCCGCCTGCCTGCGGGCATTCTCGGGATCATAGGCATAGAGAGCAGCGATTGTCGGCTCCCATGCCTCGATATGCTGTTCCAGCGACAGCCAGTATTCGCTGGGAGACAGGCTCTTGTCGGCAAATTTGCGCCTGAGGTCTCGGATGGAAAGATCGGTCGGTTCGGTCATGATCTATACTCTTTATGTCTCAATCAGCGTGTCGCCTCGCGGGGGTCGAGGAGATCGCGCAGCCCGTCGCCGAGCAGGTTGAAGCCTAGGACGGTGAGCGCGATCGCAAGGCCCGGAAGCAGGGCCAGCCACGGCGCGACGTGGAAATAGGTCTGCGCGTCGGCCAGCATGCGGCCCCAGGTCGGTGCTGGCGGCGGCACGCTCAAACCCAGGAAGGCAAGCCCGGCCTCGGTCAGGATCGCAAGACCGAGCTGGATCGTCGCCTGGACGATGATGCTGCCCATGATGTTCGGCAGGACATGGCGCAGCGTGATGGCGAGCTGCGTATTGCCGATCGCGCGCGCCGCCAGCACATAGTCCCGGCTCCAGGCCTGCAGGGCCGAGCCGAGCGCGACGCGGGCAAAGACCGGCACCATGAAGACCGCGATAGCGATAATGGCCGTCGAGCGCCCGGTCCCGAGAAATGCGCCGAGGATCATGGCCGAAAGGATTGGTGGCAGCGCGAAGATCACGTCGCAGGCGCGCATGACCAGCGCCTCGAACAGGCCGCGTTCGGCGGCGGCGGAAACACCGATGATCGTTCCGAGCGTCCCGCCGATCGCGACGGCAGAAACGGAGATCGACAGCGAATTCCAGCAGCCGGCCATCAGCATCGACAGGACGTCATGGCCGAGTTGATCGGTGCCGAGAAGGCCGAAGCCGAAGGGCGGCTGCAGCTTATGGGTGATCTGCATCTTCGCCGGCGGCACCGGCGTCCAGAACAGCGAGATGACGGCGAGGCAGACAAGCGCAAGGATGATCAGCGCGCCAACCATGAGATTAGCCCGTAGCAGCATACGAAAACGACGGTGAGAGGGTCGGGCCGCAGCTCTGGCTTCGGCTGTAATCATCGTGCTCCTCCCGCCCGCAGTCGGGGATCGATGGCGAGATAGGAAAGATCCGCCAGGAAATTTACGACGATGACGAGGCCGGCAAAGAACAGCACGACATCCTGAAGCACGATGACATCGCGCTGGCTGAGCGCCTGATAGGCAAGGCGGCCGAGGCCGGGTAGGGTGAAGACGTTTTCGATCAGCACGGCGCCGGCAACCAGGAAGGTGAACTGCAGTCCGAGAATGGTCAGCACCGGCACGAGCGCATTCGGCACCACATGCCCCCAGAGCACGCGGCTGCGCGACAGGCCTTTGGCGGTCGCGGTGCGGGCAAAATCCTCATGCAGCGTGTCGAGCACGGCGGCGCGCGCGACCCTTGTCAGCACTGCCGCCTGCGGCAGGGCCAAGGCGATGGCGGGCAGCACGAGCGATTTCAGGGCTGGCCACGCGCCGCTGCTCCAGCCGGGAAAGCCGCCGGCCGGCATCCAGCCGAGCGAGGTGGCAAACAAAAGCACCAGCAGCAGGCCGACCCAGAAACCCGGCACGGCAATGCCTGTCTGAGAAAACAGCGTTGCGAGGATATCGAAGAAGCCGTACCGCTTGGCGGCTGCCGCGACGCCAAGCGGTACGGCGGCGA
Organism: Martinezella tropici; assembly: GCF_008370325.1. Lineage (GTDB taxonomy): Bacteria > Pseudomonadota > Alphaproteobacteria > Rhizobiales > Rhizobiaceae > Rhizobium > Rhizobium tropici_B. Next base: position 124,021 of record NZ_VNIP01000001.1, read on the forward strand.
GGACGGAGAGCAGGATGGCAAGAGCGGCGAGCGGCAGGGTGACCACAAGCCGCTCGGCAATCAGGCCGGCAACCGGTACGCCATATGTATAGGATCTGCCGAGATCGCCCGTCAGCGCGCCGGCAAGCCACTGCCCGTAGCGGATGATCAAAGGTTGATCGAGGCCCATCTCATGCCGAAGCGCCGTCAGTGTTTCCGGTGTCGCCGAAGTGCCGAGCGTGATGGCGGCCGGGTCGCCCGGCAGCAGCGCCATGACGGCAAAGACCAGCAGCGAGACTGCGATCAGCGTCAGGATCAGTCCGAAAATCCGGCGGGTGAGCAATACGATCATAGCATGTCCGTGGCCGATCAAGCCGGCATCGAAATGATTTGCGGCGGGCGAAGCGATCCGCCCATCCGCGCCTGCAGGCAAAAGAGCTCAATCTTCCCAGGAGACGTTGGTCAGCACGTTCGAAGGGATCGGCTCGTTCTCCCAGAGACCCTTCAGCTTCCTGTCCCAGACGCCGAGCTTCGGCATGACGAAGAGGAAGAGGGCCGGCACATCCTCGGCAAGAATGCTCTGCGCCTCTCCATAGAGCTTGTTCTGCTCGGCGGGATCGGCGGTGAGCTGGATCTTCTTCATCAGCGCATTGAAATCGGGGTTCTTGTAGTTGAAGTAATAGGGATCGCGCGAATAGATATCGATATCGAGCGGTTCGGCATGGGCAACGATGGTCATGTCGTAGTTGTGGCCGCTGAAGACGTCCTGCACCCATTTCGCCGGGAATTCCGTCGGCTCGATATTCATCGTCACGCCGATATCGGCAAACATTGCCTGCATCACCTGGGTGCTGCGCGGCGCATAGGCCATTTGCGGCGTCTTGATGGTGAAGGTGAAGCCGTTCGGGTAGCCGGCTTCGGCCAGCAGCGCCTTCGCCTTGGCGGCATCGTAGGGCAGCGTGCCGGTCAGATCCTTGTAGCCGGGATCGTTCGGCGTGTAGTGGCTGCCGATCGCCGTGCCGAGACCCGACCATGCGCCTTCGATGATCGTCTTGCGGTCGAGCGCCATCATCAGCGCCTGGCGCACGCGCTTGTCGTCGAAGGGCTTGCGCGTGTTGTTCATGCCGGCCACGACCTTGAGCTCGGTATTGCCGATCTTGGTCGTCAGCCTGGTATCACCCTCGAAGGAGTTCATGAGCTCAGGCGCGGCGAATTCCGGAAAGGCATCGACATCGCCGGCCTTGAGTGCGGCGGCCTCCGCCTGCGGATCGGCGATAAAGCGGAAGGTCACCTTCTCCAGCTTCACGTCGACCGATTTGTTCCAGTAATCGGGATTCTTGACGAGGTCGACATGGTCACCCTTCGTCCAGGAGGAGAATTTGAACGGGCCGGTGCCGACGGGCGCTGTCTTGTCGTTGGCGGAGGATTTCGGTCCGACCATGACGGAGCTCGGCCAGCCGAGCCAATAGAGCAGGCTGCCGGTCGGCGAGGAAAGATGCAGCACCAGCGTTTCCGCATCCGGCGTGTCGATCGAGGCGATGGTTGCAAAGAAGCGCTTCTGCGGATTGACGGATTGGGCGCCGCGAGCCCGGTCAAGCGTGAATTTGGCGGCCGCCGAATCGAAGGTTTGGCCGTCATGGAATTTCACGCCGGTCTGCAACTTGAACGCATAGGTCAGCCCATCGGGCGAAATCTCCCAGCTCTTGGCAAGCTGCGGCACGATCTTGCCGTTTTGGTCGATGGCAACCAGCCCTTCGAAGATATTCTGCCAGGTGACCTGGCCGATCGCGACCGGGGCGGCGATCGTCGGATCGAGCCCTGTCGGCTCGACGCTCATGCCGAGATTGAGCGTCGTCTTCGCGGCTTCGGCGGGGGTCAGCCCCATCAGTAGCAGGCCGGCAGAAACTGTAGCACCAAAGGCAAGCCGGCGCGCGACGTCGCCCAGCCTCGGGCGTGAAAACTTCGTCATCTTTGTTCCCTTGCATTGTCCGCGAGCTCGGCTTTCCTCCGACACACGGCCTTTTTCATGATAGTGTCATCTCGCACACGCACACACAATTCCGAAAATTTGTGCTTATGCGGTGAGATCTGTTGTTACCAGCCGAAACGATCCCGCCATGCGTGCTGCCCACCCTCGATCGGCAATGCCGTTGCCTCGTAGACGCCGCGGGCGATCGCGCGCGCCATCACGATAGTGGCGAGGTGGCAGAGTTCCATGAAGCTTGGCATGTCGTCACGGGCGTGCTTGCCGGTGGAGGCTGCAAACACGGTATCGCCATCGAGCGGCAGATGCGTCGGCAAAAGCGCGCGGGCAAATCCGTCGTGAGCGCAGATAGACAGGCGATGCGCTTCCGCCTTGGTCAGTTGGGCGTCGGTGACGATGGCGCCGATGGTCGTGGCAGTGATGTTGGTGCCCTTTAAACGCAGGCGTGAATCGATTACCTGCGGCATGCCGAGGCCGCCGAATTCGCCGTTCTCCTCGAAGGGCGCCGCCCAGAAATGCGGGCCGTCGCCGATGGTGGCAGTTCCAAGCGCATTAACTGCGACGATGGCGGCGATCCTGTATCCCTTGCTGCTGACGGCGCTTGCCGAGCCGAGCCCGCCCTTTACCGTTGCCGTCGTGGCACCGGTTCCCGCGCCGACAGTGCCGAGCCCGAAGGAGCCCTTGTTCGCTGCCTTGAAGGCTGCGTAGCCGAGATCGCGATAGGGCGAGTGTAGCCCCCAATCCTTCTTGCCGCCATTGATGAGATCGAACAGGATCGCCTGCGGCACGATCGGCACCAGCGCATCGCCGACCTTGAGGCCGCGGCCGATGTCCCTTAAGCCCGCCTGCACGCCGCCGGCGGCATCGAGCCCGAAGGCCGAGCCGCCGGAAAGCACGAGCCCATCCACCGTACCCACCGTCATTGCGGGATCCAGCAATGCCACATCCCGCCCGCCCGGCGCGCCGCCGAGAACGGTGCAGGATGCAACGGCCGGCTCATCGAAGATGATGGCGGTGACGCCGGAGCCGAGGGCAAGATCGGTGGCGTGACCGACGGCGACGCCTTCGACATCGGTCAGAAGATTGAGATGATCAGCCAATGAAAAATCCTTCGCCGTTTCGAGCGCGAGGTCGTCATGGCGATAGGACCGTAAAGAGGGGGAAAAGACAAGATGGGTTTGCGGGCGCCGGGGCCGCGCCTATGGTTCGAGGCTTCGGCTTTCAGCCTGCGCACCTCACCATGAGAGCGGAGAGAATGCGGCGAATCGACGGAGTGTCGACGAGCGGGCTTAGTGCGAAAGACCAGCCCTCATGGAGAGGAGGCCTGCAAGGCCGTCTCGAACCACGAGGGCGGGTAATTGAATTGGGTAAAAGCGTAGGCGAGCCGATCCATCAAACATGGATTGGCTTGGCTTGTTGGCGGGAGAGGAGATCGCGGATCGCAAGCTTCACTTCGTCCGCGTTTCTGAAACGCTGCTCGTCCAGATCATGGACATGGTATTTGACAGCGATGAACTTGAGCCGATCCTGGTCGGGAACGACGATGCCGACGGGAACGCCGGCGTATTCGATAACTTGCTTCTTCATAAATAGACTCCCACTGCGCACTCACGCGCAGATATGGCGAATTGACTGTTTGATTCCGGTAGGGAGGACGAACGTCACATTCGACAGCGCGGGCGGGAGAGTGCGCCCGAGCGGTCATTGCCAAGCACGGACCGCCGAAGGATCGAAGCGATGACTTTAGTATTCAGCATGTCACTTCCTCAGTTGGCGTTGTACTTGCTGGAGCTCCGATGACGGAGCACCGCGATTGGGTGAACTATTATCTACTGTATTAGTGGATAATAGCGATTTCATCTTCAGAAACATATTCCGAAAGATGTCAAAATATCGACGATCAGGAAAATAAAATTCCGAGCCTGGCGGGTTGCGGGGAAGGTTGTGTTAAATGCCTTCGCATTGCTACCCGTGTCGGTATGGCTCGCCGATCACCGACAGACAGATAGGAACTGGCGCGAGATTCGACAATGCCCCTGCGGCATTAAAATTCGTGCGCCGCTAAAACACCTCAATGGTTAACGGCGCTCCAGGGCGTATCAAAAACCGTCCGCGAGCGCCGTCTCCAGGGCTTTCACGAAGAAATCGGCGCTCTCCGGCGCAAGGCAGAGCGGCGGTTTGATCTTCAACACATTCAGGTGATCGCCGGTCGGCTGCATGATGACCCCAAGGTCGAGCAGGCGTTCGCAGATCGCAGCCGTCTCTTCCGTGGCCGGCGCCAGTGTCTCCCGGTCGCGGACGAATTCCACACCGAGATATAGCCCCGTGCCATGGACGGCGCCGATCAGCGGGAAACGATCCATCAAAGCGATCAGCCCCGCCTTCAGCCGGTCGCCGATGACACGGGCGTTTTCCTGCAGGTTCTCGTCCTTGAGGACATCGAGAACGGTCAGGCCGACGACGCAGCTGACCGGACTGCCGCCGGCGGAGGAGAAGAAATAGCCTTCCTTCTCCAGCGAATCGGCAATCTCTCGACGGGTAATGACGGCGCCGAGCGGATGGCCGTTGCCCATGCCCTTGGCAATGGTGATGATATCAGGCACGACGCCTTGCGTTTCGAAGCCCCAGAAGTGCTCGCCGAGCCGCCCGTAGCCAACCTGTACTTCGTCGGCAATGCAAAGACCGCCGCGTTGTCGGACGGCGTCATAGACGCCGGCAAGATAGCCATGCGGCAATGCGACACCACCGGCATTGCCGTAGACCGATTCCGCGACGAAGCCGGCGAGGCCGTCGCCCTTATCGTCGATGGCTTTCAGTTTCGCCTCGACGTCGTTGAGGTAGCCTTGCGCAGAATCGGGGCCGCGGAATGGGCCGCGATAGGTATTGGGCGACAGGACGGGATGCACCCAGTCCGGCCGTGTCGTCAGCGCCCGCGGATTGTCGGCAATCGAGGTGGAGACGGCGTCGCTCGCGACAGTCCAGCCGTGATAGGCCTCCAGCAGGCAAAGCATGTTCCTCTTGGCCGTGTGCGCCCAGGCAAGGCGGATCGCGAGATCGTTTGCTTCCGAGCCGCTGTTGACGAGGAAGACGCAGTCAAGCCCTTCCGGAGCGAGCGTCGCCAGCCGCTCCGAAAATTCGGCGACGGCGGCATAATGGAAACGGGAGTTGGTGTTGAGCCGCGACCACTGCTGCGCGATCGCCTCCGTCAGCCGCGGATGAGCATGGCCAAGGATCGTCACGTTGTTGACCATGTCAAGGTAGCAGCGCCCCTGCGTGTCGAACAGGAATTCGCGCCAGCCGCGTTCGATCTGCGGCGGCAGCTCGTAATAGTGCTTCTGCGGTTTGGCGAAGCGGGCATTGCGCAATGACAGCAGCGCGGATGCATCCGGTCTCGGCGCTTCGCAGGCGGCGTTGAGAAGGGCCGCGGGCGAAGGGCAGATCGCCGACCAGCCGTCCGCCTGATCCGCTGCCGCAAAAAGCGGCGGTACGAGATTGGGCACGCGGCAAAGCTGCACGCGCAATCCTCCGATCGCCGAACCCTCGCTGCCGATCGTGCCGACTGTCGCGCCTTGTTCGACAGCCGCTCCATCCTCGAGAGTGCTTTCGACGCCGTCCAGATGAAGGCTCATGTCTTCGCCGGCGAGCACGAGGTGGTGCCCCTGCCGTTGCAGAAGGCCGGAAAAGGGGGCCGCAACTGTAGCGCCGGCCGGCAGGCAGATATCGCAATGCAGGGCGAAATTCTGCGGCGGCGCCATGTTGAGCGGAGCGGCGAGGGACAGGCGGAATTCGCCATAGCGGGTTGCGGCTGTGCCTGATGTCATTGCCGTCTGGGCAAGTAGCCGCCAATCCATGTCGGGCTTTTGCCAGTTGCCGTCGGCGAAATCCGACCCGGTGACGGAAAGATCGATCGCGGCGATCTGCGATGGATCGATGTCGGGCAGCAGCGGCGACCAGCTTTCCATGGCGATCGGGGCGACGCCGAAGCCGATCGTCCGTAGGATTGCGGCCTCCATCACGTCAGGCTGTGCCCCGGTCGCGACATCGAAAATCTCGCGTTCGAAATCCAGGTTGCCGCGCACATAGTCATTGTCCGGGTCGATGGCGAGCTGCTGTTCGGTGCTGGCGGCTAGGATGACGGCGCGCGCGACGATCAGCGGCCACAGCGCCTTGGCCTCGACCTCTTCCAGCGGGTAGATGGCATGGTAGGCCTTGATGGCTGGAAGGATATGGAAGGGATTGCCTTCCGCATGATGCAACAGCGATGCGCAGGTCACGGCAAGATCGCCCACCAGCCAGCCCTGAATGATGTCGCCGAAATCGATGACGCCATCGGGCACAAGCTGCCCATGTGCATCGGGATGGCTGACGACATTGTCGTCGGTGACGTCATGATGCACGGGCTGGACGCGTAGATCGCCTGCAAGCGGCTGGATGCGCTTGACGGCGGCCACCATCGCCTTGGCGATGCGGTCGCGCGCTTCATGGTCCGTAATGGCCGACAGGAGCTGAACCGCCACGGGTCCTGCGCGGCGCAGATCCCACTGCAGGCTTCGGTGAAGGCCGGGATGATCGAAATCGGCGAGATCGCGGGCAAGCCGGGCCGAGAGCGCGCCGAGCCCGGCGGCTGAAGCCGGCGGCAGATGCTTGCGCCGCGTCAGCGTCTGGCCGGGGAGAAAGCCGAGCAGCCGGACGAGGTAATCCTGCTCTCGGAGGGTGATGGTCAGGATGTCGCGGCCGTTCAGCGCCGGCACGATCTCGGGCACGCGCGGGGAATCCGGTTTGGCATGCAGGTGGCGGATAGCGGCATTCTGCGCCTCAAGCTCGACCAGCTCATATTCAGCCCGGCAAATCTTCAGCACATAGGCATTGTCGCCGGCATCGATACGGTAGTTGCGATCCTGCTGGCTGCCGAGCTCCGTCAGTGCCCCGCTCAAGCCGTAATGCGCATACAGGATTTCCGCTGCTTCCTCGGGCGTCACGTCCGGTCTCGGCAGTTGCATACGATTCACAAGCGCGGCGTCGGCCATGGCATCCCCCCGGACGGTTCATTTGCATCGACACTAAACCATTCCATCTTAAAGAAAATTACCCAAAACAGATAGGGTGGTCGCGCAATGAGCGGAAAGATAGGCCGCCGAATGCAGCCGGCCAGGCATGATCGCCTACTCGACCTCGATGGAATAGCTGCAACCGGCGAGCGTCTTGCCCGGATGAGCCTCATCGGTCGAGACGTTCAATGAGATGCGGGTGTGAAGCACGGTGTCGGAATTTTCCTGCTGGTCCTTGCGCGACAGGATTTCCTTTTCACCGAGGAACTTGTTCGGCCGGTCGACAGCAGCCGTCACGCCGAGCTGTTTCGCCAGGGCATGCGGATCGGCTTCGTCGAGCACGGCGAGCGGCCCGGTGGAGGCGAAGGCAATCCTGCTCGTCTGCCGTCCGAAGACGGTCAAGGGTGCTGAAAGCTGGAATTCCCGCAGAAAGGGATTGTCTGACGGCAGTTCGCTGATGCCGAATAGCTTCATGGCCTTGGCGCTTTCCGGCCCGGTCAGCCATAGGGCGAATTCGTTGTAGCTCGGCACGTCATAGGTCGTGCATTCGATCAGCTTGGCGAGATCGATCTTGGAGGGGTCCTGCTCTTCGGTCGCAGCATGAGATGCCGGAGCCCACAGGAGGAACGCCGCCAGCAGCAGCGTTCCATTGCGATGGAATGACATGTCCTCTCCTTGATCTCCGGGACGATTCGATACCGGCGGTATCAAATCGTGCTTCGGGGCAAAAAGAAAAGGGAGCCAGCTGCGATTGCGCGCTCGCGCCTCACCCCATGCGCTCGGATGCATAGGATCCCGGGCTTGCCGGGAAGACGACGGTGCGGTTGCCGTTGAGGAAGGTGCGGAAGTGGATATGCGCATGGATGGCGCGGGCCAGCACCTGGCTCTCCACGTCGCGGCCGATCGAGACGTAATCGTCGGCCGATTGTGCATGCGTGATGCGCGCCGTGTCCTGCTCGATGATCGGACCCTCGTCGAGATCGGCCGTCACATAATGCGCTGTCGCGCCGATCAGCTTCACGCCGCGCTCATAGGCCTGCTTGTAAGGGTTGGCGCCCTTGAAGGACGGCAGGAAGGAATGGTGGATGTTGATGATGCGGCCCGACATCTTCCGGCACAGCGCATCCGACAGAACCTGCATGTAGCGGGCGAGCACGACGAGCTCGGTGCCGGTCTGTTCGACCAGATCCAGGAGCTGGGCTTCGGCCTGCGGCTTGTTGTCCTTCGTCACCTTGATGTGGTGGAAGGGGATGTCGTGATTGACGACGACCTTCTGGTAATCGAAATGGTTGGAGACGACGCCGACGATGTCGATCGGCAAGGCACCGATCTTCCAGCGATAGAGCAGATCGTTGAGGCAATGGCCGAAGCGCGAGACCATGAGCAGCACCTTCATGCGCTTCTTGGCATCGTGGATTTCTGAAACCATGGCGAACTTCTCGGCGATCGGCTTGAAGCCTTCGGCGAGTGCCGGTCCGCCGACGCCTTCTTCGGAGATGAAGGAGACGCGCATGAAGAACATGCCGGTATCGAGATCGTCGAACTGGCTGGAATCGACGATGTTGCAGCCCTGCTCGGCCAGGTAATTCGAGATCGCCGCGACGATCCCCCGCGTCGACTTGCACGTCACTGTCAATACATAGCTCGTCATGTCTCTTCCCTCGTAAAGCGGCTTAATCTTCGCCCGCTCGCTTATCGCAATCGGCCGGCAGGGAAAAGTGTCCCCGATCCGAACGTGGGGCAAAGCTTATGACAGGCGGCGGAAAATTCCGTTCCCATTGCGCCGTCCAGCCGCGTATCCCCGTCGTCCCGAGAGAAGACGGCGCGAATCTCATAGGGAGCGCGAATTTGATAGGACGATAGTCACGCGGCGACTGCGCGCTTCCGTCTCCATTTTCGCCAGCGGCTGAGCGTCGTCAGCTCGTGGACGATGGCGCCGCCGATCGCCGAGCAGAGGATACAGCCGGTGACGAAGACTGGCGCGTTTGCCAGAATGTCGATATTTAGGTGGACGCAAACGACACGCAGCAATGCGAGCGTGAAGGCGTGGGTGATATAGATACTGTAGGAGGCATCCCCCAGATAATTCAGCGTGGCGATGACCGGGAGCTTCGAGAAGTCGATAGAGACGGCCGAGTACAGGATAACGACGGCCGGGATGCCCCACATGTAGGCGCGCATGCTGGCATCGCAGAGCGTTTCGTTGATGAGCAGGAACGAGAATCCCATCACTAGCGCCGGCCAGGCGACGGCCTGCGGCAAGAGGATTTTGTCGAGATAGAGCTTGGCGAGAAGCACGCCCGCCAGAAACTCGTAGATGATCGGATCGCTATAGAATTTGGCGGCGGTCGTATCGCCAGGGAGGACACGGCAGACGACGATGATCGCGGTCATCGCGGCAAACAGCGCGGCAAAGCGCCATTTTTCGCGCACGAGCAGCAGCAGGCCGAAGACGAGATAGAAGAACATCTCGTAGTTCAGCGTCCATCCCGGCACGACGACGGGGACGGTCAGCGTTGGATCGGCCGGATTGCGCCATGGAAGGAAGAAGAGGGAGGCGATGAGATGCGGAAGATCGAAGACCGTCGACTTCAGCAGCGTCGGAGCCACCAGCGCCACGCTGGCGGCAAACAGCGTCGCCAGCCAATAGAGCGGCACGATGCGCTGAATGCGGCGCCGGTAGAAATCCAGCGGACGGATTTCACGCCCGGCCGTGGTCAGCCACATGACGAAGCCACTGAGCACGAAGAATATGTCGACGCCGGTCTCGCCGAAGAGATGGAAAACCGTCTGGAAGCCAGGATCGACCTTCGGCACCTGCAGCACCGAATGAAAATAGACGACCATGAGTGCAGCGATGGCACGCAGATACTGCAGCTGAACAAGCATCCCGATCCTCACGCGGCCGGTGCCGACATGATGTCTGGTCAGCCCGGCACTCTGCTTTCGTTTAGGGTCTCCGACTGCGTCCGAACGGCGCGCGGTCTGTCGGAAACACGCATGTAACCGACGAGCAGCCAGAGCAGTCCGGCGATCTTGATGGAAAAGATTGCCGTACCGCCGATCATCATATTCAGAAAAATGAAAAGAGAGAGTGAATGCGCGCAGCGTCTTTGCGCTGCCGTCCTTCCCGCGGGATAGAGGCAGACGAAGAGCCAGAAGACGATCAGGCCGAAGATCGTCGATCCGTAGATAAGATAGACGTAGCCGCTGTCGGCGAATTCGCCGATACGCGAGATCGACAGGCCGAGCACTGACTGGATATCGAGCTCCAGCATCTTCTTGATCGTGACCCCGACGCGCCCGGTGAAATTGTCGCCGACCTCGTCCGGCTTCATGAAATGCACGAAGAAGCCGACCAGGATGATGACCGGCATCAGGATAAGGCTGAAAGCCTTCGGGATCTTCGGAAACAGAAAATAACCCGCGATGCTGACGCAGGAGAAGATCAACATCGTGCGGGTATCGTTGGTGAGCAGGATCAAAAGCACCGTCGAGATGAACAGGGCTTTTTCGAGCAGGGCGAGCTTCGGCCAGAAGGAGAGCAGGTAGATGACGATGACGCCGCAGAAATTGGCGAGCGACACCTGCTCCAGGAAGATCGAGGACGAGCGGTGATCGATGAGGCCGAAGGAGAAGCGGCCCTGGAAACCGAGCGCATTGGCAAAGAGGCCGGTCGAGTTGAAGCTCGCCTGCTTGATCCCGCGCGTGTTCTCGAAATATTCGCCGGGATGGAACAGGCTGACATAGAAGGGCGTGCTGACGACTTCGCAGACAAGGAACAGCAGCACCGCCGCGCAGGCGATCCGGAAGGCAAGCCTGACCGTTCGCTCGCTCGCCCAGCTGCCGATGCCGGCAAAACAGAAGATGATCAGGATGTTGCGGAACTGGTCGATAAAGGTCAGGCGATTGAAAACGGTGATGTAGATGGTGATGACCAGCGTGAAGACGAGAAAAAGGACGATCGGCAGATCTTCCTCGTAGATCCCCTTTTTCAGAATGAAAGCCACGCTGGAGATCATCATCAGGCCTTCGCAGAGCACGACATGCGAGACCGAAAGCGGCATGATGTTGTGGTTGATATAGGCGAGGATGCAGTTGTAGAGCACCGAAAACAGCGTGATCGCCAGGATCGGATAATCGATGCGCTGTTTATCGGAAAGACTTCTCATCTGTTGTCCGGGCTGCCGCATGCTTTGGCCGGCGCAACGATAGCAGTCTCATGATTCGCGACAAAGCGCCAACCGCCTGCTTGCGCCGCGGGTTCTCACCGTCGATCAGCCCGCCGGCTTCACGACCGTGCAGCTCGGCGCCAGGGGCGCCTTCTTGCCAATGGCGGCCGTGATCGTCTTCATCTGCGGCCGGTCCTTGCCGTTGCGCGGCTGCACGTTCAATGGTTCCTCCGCCGGCCACCACTCGCCCGCAGCCCAATAGCTCCAGCCGAGCCACGCATCGCTATTATCAGCCATGATGCCGAAGACGGCCTTCAGCCCGTCGAGGCATGGCTGGGTGCCTGGCACGCCGAATTCGCCGAGAAAGCCGCGCTTGCCATTCTTGCGCAGCCAGTCCGTGACATCAAGCAATCCCTTTTGCGCACTGTCGCTGCCGTCGCAGGCGGTGTGTGTGCCGGAGCTGTCGGCATCGAGATATTGATGGAATTCGAAGGCGTAGAAATCGAGCGGGTCCTTGATGCCGAGCATGACCGTGCCATTGGCACCGCCGCCCAGAACGTCGGCAGACCAGCTATGCGCCCCCGTCCAGTTCGTGCCGGGCACGAGAATAAGGTTGCGCGCGCCGACGGTGCGGATGCTGCGGATGGCCGCATTGGCCGCCTCCAGCCAGTCGGGCGCCTTGATGTCGTGCGGCTCGTTCATCAGGCCGAAGAGGACGCCCTTGCGGTTGGCGAATTCGATCGCCAGCCGTGCCCAGAAGTCACCGAAGGCAAGATCCGTCGCAGGCGCCTGCGTCAGCTGGGTCTTGTCGTAATAGCCGAAATTGTGCGGATCGAGGAGCACGGCCATGCCATGCTTCTGGATGAGATCGACGGCATCCTTCAGCCGCTGCAGCTCCGCGCCGTCGAAAGGCTGCCCCAGCACCGGCTGCAGGCGCTCCCAGCGGAAGGGCAGGCGCACGATATTCATGCCCTTGTTCGCGAAATAGCGCACGGTCTCTTCCGAGGCATATGTATAGTTGATGCCGAGCGCCCCGTCGCGGTCGCCATATTCGGCGCCGGAAAGATTGATGCCGCGATAACAGAGCTGCGAGGCGGCAAAGCCATCATCGGCTTGCGCGACAATGGACGCAATGGCCACCGCCGCGGCAAGCGCACGATGCAGCAATCTCGTCATCGGTCCGGTCATTGCACGCTCCTGTTGGCGGTGAAGGCGCTGTTTTCATAAGGCTGGTCCCGTTGAACAATGATGAATGAGAGGCGCAGCCGTTGCCGCTGCCTCGACTTCCTCCGAGTGTCCTTAATGTTCCGTTAGCCAAACATTTCTAAACTCCTTGCATCCGCTGGGCGCAACAGGTCTGCGGAGCGTAGAAAGCCTGGCATGAGCTCCATGGAACGAAACAAGCGATCGGACCAACTTTCGGGTTGGCGCGGCATCGAGCCGTCTGACGGATACCGTCAGGGCCTGCGTTCGCGCAGCCCGGTGCTGCGTCCGCGCGACTTCGTTTCCGGCGTCGAGCCCGCCGCGGCTGTTCGGCCGATCGACACGGCGACACATGGCGCAGGCAAGAGCGAGCCGCCGCCGCGCGAATTTCAGCCCGATGCAAGACCGCAGCCCGCGGCCGAGCCGGTTGCCGCCGTTGCCCCGGTAGTGGAAGCCGCCACAATTGCCACGCCGCCGAGTGCCGCCGCACCGCCGGTGCCCGCAGCGATGGCTGATGTGCCGTTGCTCGATCTGCGCTCGGCCATTGCCTCAATCTGGGCGAAGAAGCTCGTGGTCCTTGCCCTCGCCGGCGCCGGCGCCGTGCTGGGCGCGGCCATCATTCCGCTGATACCTCAGAAATTTACGGCTGAAACCAGTCTCTACTTCGATCCGCGCCCGGTCGGCGCTTCCGATTCCGCCCAGCAGGCTCCCACGGCGCCGGAATTGATCACGACGATGATCGACAGCCAGACGCAGATCCTGTCTTCGGGCAAGGTGCTCGGCCGGGTCGTCGATGCGTTGAAGCTCGATCAGGATCCGCAGTTCGATGGCGGCGCCAGCGGCGAGGCGGCGAAATATGTCGCGGCCGCCGCGCTCGCGAAAGCCGTGCAGATCGCCCGCGAGGCAAGCACCTATGTCGTAACAGCGAAGGTGACGACCGGCGATCCGCAAAAATCGGCCAGAATTGCCAACCAGCTCGTGGCTTCCTTCATGGAAGAAGAGAGCAAGGCCGCGTCGAACAGCTACAAGAGCAGCAATACCGCGCTGGACTCCCGTCTCGACGATCTGCGCCGGCAGGTACTATCAGCCGAGAAAGCCGTCGAAACCTATCGTGCCGACAATGACATGGTGGCTGTCGAAGGCAATCTGATTTCCGACAAGCGCCTGACCGCGCTGAACGACATGCTGGTCACCGCCCAGCAGAAGACGATCGAGGCGAAAGCCCGTGCCGACTCGGCCGGCAAGTTGAGCTTCGAGGATGTGGTTTCCAACAATCCTTCCTCCGGGGCGACGTCGAACGCATTGAGCAGCCTGCGGCAGCAATATGCGGCGCTAGCCGCCAATGTCGGCAGCCTTCAAAGCCAGCTTGGCGCCCGTCATCCGCGCCTGCTCGCCGCCAAATCCTCCCTGGAAAGCCTTGGCGTGGAAATCCGGGCCGAGTTGCAGCGGCAGATGACCTCGGCCCGCGCCGACTACGAACAGTCGCAGAAGGCCGAGCAGGATATCGCCAAGGAACTTGCGGTACAGAAAGCCTCGCAAGTCAACACATCGGGCAAGCTGGTCGGCCTGAACGAGCTGCAGCGCAAAGCGACTGCTGCCCGCGATCTCTATGAATCGCTCTTGAAGCGGTCCGGCCAGGCCGGCGACGCCCAGGATTTGTCGCAAAGCAATATTCGCGTGATCTCAGAGGCCGAACCGCCGCTGAAGGCGGATGGGCCTAGCCGGAAGGTGATGATGGTCGCGGGCCTGATCGCCGGCGCGATGTTCGGTGCGGGCCTCGGCATGGCTTTTGCCATCCTCCTCGGCCTGTTTCGGCACCCCGTCATCCGCGGCTATTTCGGCAAATGAGCTCTTTTCCGCCTTTTGCGCCAGGGCTTCTTCAGGATCGGGGATGCAATTGCGCGCCGGCTGTTCTAAATGTAAATCGGCTCTGGGAATGATTGGATCTTGCGAATAGACGCGCGATACAGTCATTAGGGGTCGTATGGTACTTTGTGAGACAATCTATGCGAGAAAAGCGGTGCGCTACTCCGATGACTGGCGCCGAGGAAAACTGACCGATGGTGCCCGCTGATAAACTCGTTTTGCCATTTCTGGCGCTGCCGCGCTCGACCAAGCGTGCGCTGGCGCTGCTGGTCGATGCCAGCCTTTGCGTGCTCACGGTCTGGTTCGCCTATTGTCTGCGTCTCGACGATTGGGTCATTCTTGAAGGCGTCGAATGGCTGCCGGCCATCGTCTCCCTGCTCGTCGCCATACCGATCTTCATCGTCCTTGGCCTTTATCGCGCCATTTTCCGATATGCGGGCCTTTCGGCTTTCGTGACCGTCGTCAAGGCGGTCGCGATCTATGCGCTCGCCTTCATGACGATTTTTACCGCGATCAGCGTGCCGGGCGTGCCGCGCACGGTCGGCATATTGCAGCCGCTGCTGCTACTGATCGCAATCGGCCTGTCGCGCATGTGGACGCGCTACTGGCTCGGCAATGCCTATCAGCGGCTCCTCAATCGCAATCAGCTTGCCAAGGTTCTGGTCTACGGCGCCGGCGCTTCGGGACGGCAGCTTACGGGCGCGCTTGCCAATAGCGCCGAGCTGAATGTCGTCGGCTATCTCGATGACGACCGCAACCTGCATGGCAGCATCATGGGCGGCCTGCCGATCTACGCTCCAGCCGATCTATCGGGGCTCGTGGTCTCGGGCGATATCAAGGGCGTGCTGCTTGCCTTGCCGAATGCCACGCGGCAACGGCGCAATGAAATCCTCGAAAGCATGCGAAAGGCGCGCGTGACCGTCAGGACCATGCCCGATCTGACCGCGCTCGCCCAGGGTCGTGTTGCGGTCTCGGATCTGCGCGAACTGGATATCGAGGACCTGCTCGGCCGCAATGTGATCGCCCCCGACCGCGCCCTGATCGAGAAGAACATACGCGGCAAGGTGGTCATGGTGACCGGAGCCGGCGGCTCGATCGGCGGCGAGCTCTGCCGTCAGATCCTGAAGAACGAGCCGTCCTCGCTCTTGCTGGTGGAACAGAGCGAATTCGCCCTCTATGCCATTCACGGCGAGCTGGAGAAATCGGCAGCCTCCGCCGGCCATGCCGATGTACGCATCATCCCCTTTCTTGCCTCCGTCAGGGACGGCCAGCGACTCAGGCAGATCATGGAAGCATGGCGGCCGAAGACTGTGTATCATGCCGCCGCTTACAAGCACGTGCCGCTCGTCGAGTACAATCCCGTCGAGGGTATCCGCAACAATGTGCTGGGAACGCTGATAGCGGCCGAAGCCGCCCGCGATCATGGCGTCGAGAGTTTCGTCCTCATCAGCACCGACAAGGCAGTGCGTCCGACCAATATCATGGGCGCGAGCAAGCGCCTGGCGGAAATGGTGCTGCAGGCGATGAATGCCGATCGCAAACCGGGTACCGACAGCACCAATTTCGCCATGGTGCGCTTCGGCAACGTGCTGGGCTCCTCCGGTTCGGTCGTGCCGCTGTTTCGCCAGCAGATTCGCGATGGCGGGCCGATCACGCTGACCCATCCCGATATCACCCGTTACTTCATGACCATCCCCGAGGCATCGCAGCTGGTCATCCAGGCAGGCGCGATGTCGGCGGGCGGCGACGTCTTCCTGCTCGACATGGGTGAGCCCGTGCGCATTGCCGATCTCGCCCGGCGCATGGTGGAATTGTCCGGTCTGACCGTGCGGGATGCGGATGAGCCGGAAGGCGACATCGAGTTGGAAATCACCGGCTTGAGGCCTGGCGAAAAGCTCTATGAGGAACTTCTGATCGGCGATAACCCGCAACCGACCACCCATCCGCGCATCATGCAGGCGAAGGAAGATTTCCTGCCCTGGCCGGAGCTGTCGAAGCGGCTTGCAGCGCTGGAGGCGGCGCTGGAGAAAAACGACATCCCCCTTGCCAGAGCGCTGCTGCAGAAGCTCGTCTCCGGCTATGCGCCCAGCAGCGAAGTGGTCGATCTCGTTTATCGGGAGCGCGAGACGGACTTGACGGTCGATCAGCCGAATCTCGACAATGTCGCGCAGCTATAGATGCAGTTTGAGGAATTGAACGGCGGCGGTTCTATCAAGCTCAGCGTTCGCTCAAGCTCGCCGCTGCTTCCTTGACGGCGTAGCGCCAGCGGCGCATCTGGTCGCATGTACGGAACCAATGCGCCGTCAGCCGCAACAGGAAATGCCGCTTGACGGCGCGATAGTGAACGCGCTTGCCGATGGTGGTGGCGGCGCGGTGCGGGCTGAAGTCGACAAGATTTTCAAATGTCGTGAAGGTTTCCACGCCGGTCGACCAGCCGCGCTCAAGGGCGACGTCATAAGGAAGAAGCATGGGCTTCAGCGTCGTTAGCAGCTTCTTGGCGGCCTTGCGGTTGACGACATAGCAGGCAGCCGACCCCTGCGGGCCGTGCATGCAGCGGCCGACGACATCGTTTTCGGTAGTTTCGCAGATCGCTTTGAAGCCGACGAGGCGATGGTTGACGAGCTTGACGAGGCGCGCCCCTTGAACGCTTTCCATGGCTGCGATCGCGCGTGGGATCAGCCGCTCATTGAGCTCGACGTCATCTTCCATGATGATGGCCATCTTGTCGCCGCTGGCGACAAACTGCTCCAAAGCAAGCAGATGGCTGCGATAGCAGCCGTATTCGCCGGGCAGAAGCTTGCGGCCATTGTGATAGATGAACGACTTCGGATGGAAATCGATGCGATCGCGCTCCGCGATCGCGCGACCGTCGACGGCCGGAATACGCGTGATGTCCAGGTCGTATTCCACCGCCTGGCTGCATAGGCGCTCCCAACGCTCGCGCGACCGGTCGAGGTTGATGACATAGATGCGAAGCTGCTGAGCGGCTTCGTCAGCAATGTCAGGGTCGACAAGGCGAGGGATACGATTAATCTGTTCGAGAATGACTGTTACTCCTGCAAACAGAAATCGTGGCGACAGCAACTAAGAAGACATTTCTACTACTATATAACATGCTTATGACTTGTCGCAAATGCCGGCTGCACGCCCATGTTGTATTCGTGGATAAAAGCATTTTATTTGGTGTAACGTAGCGTGAACGAGTTTCCGTCGGCGCCCGAACGATCATTTGAACACGATTTCGACGGGCGGCGTGTTGGCGCGCAACAGCGGCGTCATTATATTCAGACCACGGGGCGCTGAAGTGTTGCATTCGTATGGGTAAAGGATCGTCGTAAGTCATGTTGACCAAATCGAAAATCGCCATTGCTGCGCTGCTTCTGGCGGGTCTCATGCCTATGCCTGCCTTTGCCGAGAACCCGCTTCTCCCGAAGCCATATGTAGCTCCCGTCTATCCTTACAAGAACCTGCCGGGCGTAACTGCGCCAAAAATGGCGGCTGACGAGAAATTTCAATGCCGCACGACCACCTTGCATTCGGATTATTTCCGCGAAGGCCTGTTTTACCGGAGCCTTCCGCGCCTCGGTTACGTCTGCGACCAGGATGGCGTGATTTCCAGCAGCACAAGAAAACCGAACTATCAATACTGGCAATATAACGGCCCGGACAGATAATAGCGTCCGGCTCTGCCGAAATAAGCAGCAATCCAGTCAAATCGCGCGCAGCCTCATCCTTGAAGGGCTGCGCTTTTTTAGGCGATAAACTGAAAATGAATTTCATGTTTTGGAGTAAATGCGCGAACGTCGTTGACGAATGCGAAAATTTGCCCCAAGCTTACGAAAATAAATTACGTAATGGGAACATAAAAGCATGCGAGTGGGAATCATAGGGCTGGGATTCCGCCTGGGATATCTGGGCTATGTCTTCAAGGCGATCGACGAAAGCTTCGAGATTGCCGGATATGTCGATCCGGAACCCGCTGGCCTGCCCGGTTTGCTCGAGCAGGGCATATCAGCCGGAAAGGCCTATGCGACGCCTCAGGAGCTGATTGCCAACGAGAAAATTGATCTGCTGATGATCGGTTCGCCCAACCACATGCATCTCGATCACATCCGCATCGGCCTCGAGGCCGGCCTCAAGATTTTTTGCGAAAAGCCAATCGTCACGACAATCAAGGACAGTATCGAGCTTGCCCACCTGAT
The DNA here is from genome assembly GCF_008370325.1 of Martinezella tropici. Taxonomy (GTDB): domain Bacteria; phylum Pseudomonadota; class Alphaproteobacteria; order Rhizobiales; family Rhizobiaceae; genus Rhizobium; species Rhizobium tropici_B. The sequence continues at coordinate 142,475 of NZ_VNIP01000001.1, forward strand.
GGCGAAGTTCGGGCATGAGCGGCTGATGGTCGGTCTCGTGCTGCGCTATTCGCCGATGTACCGCGATCTGTTGGTCGCGCAGGCCGAGGGAAAGCTCGGCCATGTCGTTTCCATCGAGGCCGCCGAGCACATCGAGCCCTATCATGGCGCCTTCTTCATGCGAGACTGGCGCCGCTACGAGCACTATTCCGGCAGTTTCATGCTGGAGAAATGCTGCCACGACCTCGATCTTTATAATGGCGTGGTCGGTGCGCGACCGGAGAGGGTCGCAAGCTTCGGCGGCCGCAAGAGTTTCATCCCGGAAAACGATCCCGCAAGGGAAGGCATCAACGATCTCGAGCTTTTCCATCGCAAGCCGAGCGGCTGGATGGGGTCGGACAAGGTCTTCGACAGTGACGGCGACATCATCGACTACCAGGTGGCGATCGTTGAATATGCCAATGGCGTCGGCATGAACTTTCACACCAATCTGAACGTGCCGGATCAGTTCCGCCGCTTTGCCATCATGGGCTCGCGCGGTATGGCGGAAGGCGATTTCATTCGCGGTTATTTCAATGTCCATGAGATGCTTACGGGTAAGAAGGTGATCGAAAAGACCTACGCGGCCACCACGCTTTCGCAGCATTATGGCGCCGACGAGCAGATGGCCGCCGATATCATCGCGCATGTCAAATCTGGGCAGCATCTGCCGGTTTCGACGCTGAATGCGCTGGAAGCGGGCATTCTGGCGCTCTCGATGGACGAGGCGCGCATGAAGAAGGCCGTCGTGGATCTTCGACCGATCTGGGACGAGTTCGACGAAGCGCTCTATTCAAGAGCCGCCTGAGGAGGGGCGCAAGATGGGTGTTCAACGCAGCACAGTCATCTTCGCCTGGATCCTGCTTCTTCCGGCTCTTCTCTATGTCACCGTCATCGTCGCCTATCCGCTGGTGGACACCGTCATCCTGTCCTTCACCGATGCGTCGTTGAAGAAGGTGACGAATTGGGTCGGTTTCGAGAACTACGGCAAGATCTTCAACGAAACATTCGCGTCGGTCATCGTCCGCACCTTCATCTGGACGTTCTTTTCCGTGTCGATCAAGATGATCATCGGCACCTTGGGCGCGTCATTGCTGAATTCGGCGGTTCCGGGCAGGGCGCTTTTCCGGATCCTGACCATGCCGCCCTGGATCGTGCCGATGGCCATCGGCATCTTCATGTGGGGCTGGATGTATAATGGCCAGTTCGGCATGATTTCAGGCCTGCTGCAGCGTTTCGGCATCGTCGACAGCCCGGTCGCATTCCTGGCCTATGGCAGCTCGGCCTTCTGGGCGACGATCGTCACCGACGTCTGGATCGGCGTGCCGATGGTCACGCTTTATATGCTGGCGGCGATGCAGGCTGTCCCGCACGATCTCTATGAAGCCGCCTGGACCGACGGTGCCGGCCGCTTCTATCGTTTTCGCCGCATCACCCTGCCGCTGCTGGTGCCTTCACTCGTCACCATGTCGATGTTGTCGCTGATCTCGACCTTCAATTCCTTCGACATCATCTGGATCCTGACCCGTGGCGGCCCGAACGGCGAGACGACGACGATGATCATCGACACCTATCGCACCGCGATCGGTTCCTACAAATATGGTGAGGGTGCCGCGCGCGCCGTGTTGATCTGCATTTTCCTGTCGCTCTTCTGCCTCGCCTATTTCCGCCTGACCAGCCGCTTTTCCGTAGGAGCCAAGCGATGAGCCAGCCCGCCATGATCAATCGCTACAAATGGTACGAGATCATCGGCATCTATGCCGGAATCCTGCTGTTCCTGATTTTCGTGCTGGCACCCTTCATCGAAGGGTTCCTGGTGTCGCTGAAGCCGCTCAGCCGGCTATTCTCGTCGCCCTACCATTTCATTCCGGAAAACGGTTCGTTCACGGCCTATCGGACGATGTGGACCAGCGTTCCGGGCTTCGGCTGGTACATTTTCAACTCGTTTCTGATTTCCGGCACGATCACCATCATCGTGCTGATCCTTGTGGTGCCGGCGGCCTATGCCTTCGCACGTTTCGAATTCAAGGGCGCCGGCTTGCTGCTCGGCGCTTTTCTCGCTGTCAAGATGTTCTCCGGCGCCGTACTGCTGATTCCGCTGTTCCGGCTCATGCGCTCCTTCGGCGTGCTCAATACCTATTTCGCCATGATCGTGCCGGGCGTCGCCTTCATCATCCCGACCGGCATCTGGCTGCTGCATACCTATATCAGGCGCATTCCGCGCGAACTGGATGAAGCGGCCTATGTGGACGGTGCAAGCCAGTTCTACACCCTGCGCCGCGTCATCCTGCCGATCGCCATGCCTGGTATCATCGTGGTGGCGATTTCCTCGTTCATCGAGGCCTATGCGCAGCAGTTCATCTATGCGCTTACCTTCAATTCAAAGACGGAATACATGCCGCTGCCGGTTGGGCTGTTTGCCTATTTCGGCCGGCAGGAGGTCGTCTGGAACGAACTCATGGCCGCAAGTTTCGTCGGCATCGCGCCGGCTCTGGTCGTGATCTTCTTCCTGCAACGGTATCTCGTCAGCGGTCTGACCGCCGGCGCGGTGAAGCAATAAAACAAATCAACCACCAGAGAGAACGGGAGCTTAAACGTGACATTCCATTTCAAGACAGGGCTTCTTGCCTTTGCTTTGCTCGGCTCCAGCGCACTTGGCGCCGTGAACGCCCAAGCTGCCGACAAGGAGATCAGCTGGATCTATTGCGGTGACAGCATCGATCCGATCCATGTGAAGTACATCAAGCAGTGGGAAGACAAGAATCCGGGCTGGACCGTCAAGCCAGAACTCGTCGGCTGGGAATTGTGCCAGGATAAGGCGACAACACTGGCTGCAGCAGGCACGCCGGTCGGCATGGCCTATGTCGGTTCGCGCACGCTCAAGCAGTTCGCGGAAAACGATCTGATCGTTCCGATCCCGATGACGGATGACGAAAAGAAGACCTATTATCCGGGCATCGTCGATACTGTTACTATCGATGGTCAGCAATGGGGCACACCGATCGCCTTCTCGACCAAGGCACTCTACTGGAATAAGGACCTGTTCAAGCAGGCAGGTCTCGATCCGGAAAAGCCGCCGACCACCTGGGCCGAGGAAATCGCCGACGCCAAGACGATCAAGGAAAAGACCGGCACCCCCGGCTATGGCCTGTCGGCCAAGACCTTCGACAACACCATGCATCAGTTCCTGCACTGGGTTTACACCAACAATGGCAAGGTCATCGACGGTGACAAGATCGTTCTCGACAGCCCGGAAGTGCTGGCTGCCCTTCAGGCCTATAAGGACATTACGCCTTACTCCGTCGAGGGCCCCACGGCCTACGAGCAGAACGAAATGCGCGCCATCTTCCTGGACGGCAAGGTCGGCATGCTCCAGGCGGGTTCGGGTGCCGCGTATCGTCTGAAGGAAACGAAGATCAACTGGGGCGTCGCGCCGCTGCCGCTCGGCCCTTCGGCCAAGGGCCAGGGCACGCTGCTCATCACCGACAGCCTGGCCGTCTTCAAGGGCAGCGGCGTCGAGGACAAGGCGATCGAATTCGCCAAGTTCATCACGTCTCCCGGCCCGCAGGGCGAATACGAACTCCAGGGCGGTGCCGGCCTCACGCCGCTGCGCCCGTCTCCGATGGTTGACGAGTTCGTCAAGAAGGATCCGTCTTGGAAGCCGTTCATCGATGGCATCGCCTATGGTGGTCCCGAGCCGCTGTTCAAGGACTATAAGGGCTTCCAGAATGTCATGATCGAGATGGTCCAGTCGGTCGTAACCGGCAAGGCTCAGCCGGCGGACGCCTTGAAAAAGGCGGCTGCGGATCTCGAGCAGTATAAGTAAAATCTGCAAGTCGCCGGGCCGCGCGTTTTTCGCGCGGCCTTTCGAGCCCCGCCCGCCATATGGCGGCGCCGCGCGGAGACAGAGTTTGGGAAAGCTGCACCTTAATCAGGTCAAAAAATTCTATGGTCATTTCGAGGTCATCAAGGGCGTCGAGCTCGACGTAACGGACGGTGAATTCATCGTCTTCGTCGGTCCGTCCGGCTGCGGCAAGTCCACCCTGCTGCGCATGATCGCCGGTCTCGACGATGTGACCAGCGGCGACATCAAGATTGATGGCGCCCGCGTCAATGATCTGCCGCCCGTTAAGCGCGGCATCGCCATGGTCTTTCAGTCCTATGCTCTCTATCCGCATATGTCTGTATTCGAGAACATCGCCTTCCCCCTGCGGGTGGAGAGGATGCCGGAAGACAAGCTGAAGGCCAAGGTCGAACATGCCGCGCGCATCCTCCATCTCGATCAGCGCCTGCAACAGAAGCCGGGTCAGCTGTCCGGCGGCCAGCGCCAGCGCGTTGCCATCGGCCGAGCCATCGTACGCGAGCCGAAGATCTTCCTCTTCGACGAGCCACTGTCCAACCTCGATGCCGCGCTGCGCGCCGACATGCGCATCGAGCTGGCAAAGTTGCACCGCCAGCTGCAGGCGACCATGATCTATGTGACGCATGACCAGGTCGAAGCCATGACCATGGCCGATCGCATCGTCGTGCTGAATGCCGGCGAGATATCGCAGGTCGGCGCGCCGCTGGAGCTTTATCACAAGCCGGCAAATACCTTCGTCGCCCGCTTCATCGGCAACCCGAAGATGAACTTCCTGCCCGTCATTTGCACCAATGTCAGCGACGCGGGGGTGGAGGTGGATCACAAGGGCCAGAAGGCCGTATTGCCCGTAACGCCGCGCCAGGGCGTCGTCGGCAAGGCGCTGACGCTCGGCATCCGGCCCGAACACGTGCAGCTTGCCGGCGGCGACCTGACGTTGACAATCGTTCCGAACGTTGTCGAGCGTCTTGGCGCGCAGACCGTCGCCTACGCCGCCGCGGAAGGCATCGACGAGAATTTCTGCGCGACCCTGCCTGGCAGCGCCGCCATCCGCATGGATGTGCCGCTCAAGACCGGCATCGGTGTCGGTGACTGCCACCTTTTCGACGAGAGCGGCCAGGCTTTCGAGCGGCGGGTGGAATTGACCGAAATCGACATGGAATTGCTGAATCAGGCCGCTTCTTGACGGGAGCGGCCCGGAAGTAACCACGAGGGCGGGTGCGGAGACGCCTACCAGACCAGGCCGCGAGCCGCCACGTCCTCGACACGCGTCACCACGCCGTCACGATGAAACACCATCTGGTCGAAGAGGTTGGAGACGACGCAGGTGTGGTTCGGGATGATGCGGATCTTGTCGCCGATCTGCGGGCGAGGGCCGCTGCACTTCGACAGGTCGATGACGCCGTGCTCCTCAGAAAGTCCCTTGATGACGGCGTCGGGATAGCCGACCACCTGGCCATAATCGGCAAACCCGAGAAGATCCGAGGTGAGCGCCTTCGAACCGGCATCGATGACGGCCCGATCTGCCGTCGGCCGTGAGACGACGGTAGCGAGGATGTGCATGGCACAATCCTCTTCGCGGCAATGTCCCGCACGCACCATGGAACGGTCATTATAGATGTAGGTGCCGGCACGATGCTCCGTGGCCGCGGTCACGAGATGTGCCTCGAAGAGGCTGGGCGTGCCGCCATTGCTGACGATCGGGCATTCGACCTCTTCGGCCTTCAGGAGCTTTACGGCTTCCGACAGAAATTCCTGCGTCGCGGCGGCGTTGTCCGGCTTCGGATAGGTCATCAGGCCGCCAAAGTTGAGGCCTGGCTTGCCTGCGATATGCTTGCCGAGAGCGGCAGCCTCCGCGGGCGATTGTACGCCGCAGCGCGCTCCGCCGGTGTCGCATTCTACAAACACGGTGAGCGGCTTGCGGCTGGCGAACCAATGGGAAAGGCCATCGACCGTGACGGCGCTGTCGGCAACGACCTTCAGCCCGCTGATGCGCTCGTTCAAAGCGGCAAGACGTGCGAGTTTTTCCCAGCCGAGAATATTGAAGGTGATAAGAATATCCTCGAAGCCCGCATCGGCGAAAGCTTCCGCCTCGGTGATCTTCTGGCAGTTGATGCCCTTGGCACCGGCGGCGACCTGCGCCTGCGCGAGCGCGGGGATCTTGTGCGTCTTGATATGCGGGCGGAAGTTTAGGCCGTGAGCATCCATGTAGGATTGCACGCGTGCAATGTTGCCCGCCAGCCGGTCTTCATCGATGATCGGGCGCGGCGTCGAAAGCTCTTCTATCCGGTCGCCGGGCTTGGGGCTGATCTCCGAGGCGATGTCATGAGCGATGTGATGGGCCATGTCAGGCACCTTTCCGTTCTTCTGCAAAGGGATCTGCAACCATCGGCCAGATGTCCTTACGCGCGCGATGATAGGGCGTGTGCGCCGGATTGTTGGGATAAGGTGTTCCCGCCGAGCAGTAAAGGATCTGCGTGGCGATCTTGGAGAAGGACGCATAGAAGTGATTGGTCGACTTGATAACCAGGATCTTCTTGGTTCCGGGGTCGATGTCCATCACGGAAAACAGGCTCGGATCGAAGCTCTGAGCCCGCGTCGAATTCAGGATGATGTCGATACCATCGAGCTGGATATGCACGGCATCGCCGAAGGGGGCTATGCTTTCGCCGAAGCGCATCTCTGCATTGGTGACGAGGCGGACGATCTTCACGCGGCCGTCGATGGGATTGCCCGTGCCCGGTGCCGATTTCGCCCCGAAGCGCAGCGGGATTTCCGCGCCTTCGCCGGCAGCCATGCAGATCTGCACGGCCATCGGATCCCAGATCGTACCGATCGCCGTGTCGGTGGCTCCGCGATCGAGCAGTTCCTGCAGCACGACCGTGGCGTCTCCCGCCGTGCCGCCGCCGGGATTGTCCCAGAGATCGGCAATCACGACCGGACCCGAGGTTGCAGCCATCGCCTGGCTTACGGCCTGCTTCTCATCGATCTGCGGCATGATGAAGGTGCCGCGCTTGGAGAAGAGCTCCAGCCCGAGGTCGCGGGCGAGAGCAGAACCCTTATCCGGCTTATTATCGGTGACGACGAGCAGCTTCGTGCCCATATCCGGCACGTCGCCGGCCATGAAGCCGTGAATGACCGAGATCGACAGGATGTCGGCGTCGCTCTTTTCCATCGCCATGATCTTGTCGACGAAGGAGCGCATCGGCTCGCGCGATGTCGGAAAGACGTCGATCATGCGGCAATCGAACACTGACATGGCCGGCTTGACACGGCCTTCCAGCGTATCGATGGCGATGCGCCAGAGATCCTCGGCGCGATCGACGAAATCCGTATGCGGGAATTCCTTGAAATAGACGAGGAAATTCACGGCCGCGAGGCGTTTCCCGGTCAGATGGCTGTGCGGATCAAGCTCGGCGCAGACGAGGGTATCAGGCCCGACGATCTCGCGGACGCGCGACAGGAAATCGCCTTCCGTGTCCTCGTAACCATTCGCGACCATGGCGCCGTGCAGCCCGAGAATGACGGCATCGACCGGCAGTGCCGCCCGCAGCTGGTCGAGGATCTCGTCCCGCAGCTCCTCATAGGTCCGGCGGTTCACCAGCCCGGCCGGATCGGCCCAGGCGGCGGTGCCCTCGATCACGTCCCAGCCTTTTTCCGCCGCGATGCGCCGTCCCACGGTGATCGGCGCCGAACAGAGGGTCGGTGTTTCAGGATGCATGCCGGGGGGTGCATAGAGAGAGGCTTCGAAAGCGCGCCGGTCGATGCAGATGGGGGAGAAGGTGTTCGTCTCGGTCGCGAAGGTCGCAGTGAAAATGCGCAACGCCGTCGCCTCTATTCCATGGGATTCGGCAGATAACCGGTAAAGCCGCTGATCTTCCAGCGTCCCTCATGCAGGCGGCAATAGTAAAGCGTCTGCCACTTCAACACGTCGATGCCGCCATCCGACTTCTTCAGGCTGCCGTCGAACTTCTTGCGCACGAGAGCCATGTCGCCCTCGATCTCGATGTCTTCGAGCGTCGTCGTGGTGAAAATGGCCGTGCGCGGATCCTCGGCGAAGGACTGCGTGGCAAAGTCGCGCGCCTGGCGCAGCCACTCGTCGCGATAGGCGGATAGCGTCGGGAAAGCGAGGCGCCACTCGTCGGGGCTGATTTCGCCGCGGCCGTCGATGCCGATGAATCCCTCTTCGACGAAATCGCCCGATACCATCGACCAATCGGCGGCAAGAAAAGCGTCGATATCGCGCGAAACGAGCATTTCCCAGATCGAGTGCCGCGCGACGTCGCCGGCAGGGAAAGGATTCTTGAAAGGATCACGCATTGTAACCGCCGTCATTTAAATTCTTTTCACGATTTTCGATTTTCGCTGGTCAAATTCCGCTTTCTATGGTCACTTGTCAACGCATCAAGAAAATAATTTGCAGGAACCGCATGGCGGCCGTCACACGTCAAGGTTTCTGCCTGATGGGGACGAATGGCAACGCGCGCCCGCCTGCAAGCCTGTCCACAGGCAAAGGCGGGAATGACGAGATTGCGATGGATTGCGTCGCTTACTACGTGTCAAACGTTTGGAAAACTGCGACAAGGGGGGCTGATGGATATCTTCACGACCATGCAGGACGAGAGGGGCCGGCTTTCGCAATCGGAAATCCGCATCGCCGATATCGTCCTCAACGATTTCGAATTCGCCGTTAATGCTTCCATCATCGAGCTTGCGGGCAAGGCGGACGTCTCGCCGCCCACGGTGACGCGCTTCTGTCGTCGCCTCGGCTGCGAAAGCTTTTCCGATTTCAAGGTGCAGCTGGCGCGGACGGCCTATGTCGGCATGCGCTATCTGAAGCCCGAGCCGAAGAGCATAGCGCCGGCCGACGTTGCCCAGGACATTATTACTAAGGCGCAGAACGCACTTTTCCTGCTGCATCGTGGCCTGGATGTCGCCGCCATCGAGCAGGCGGCAAACCGGCTTGCCGGCGCCGAGATGATTTACGCCTTCGGCTCCGGCGGCAATTCCTCGATGATCGCCAACGAGCTGCAGAACAGGCTGTTCCGCTTCGGCCTGCGGATTACGTCAAGTTCCGACCACAGCATGCAGCTGATGATGGCGGCCGCCGCCAAGCCGGCGGATGTGCTGATCGGTTCGTCCTTCTCTGGCCGCAATGCCGAGCTGGTGCGCGCCTTCATGCTGGCGCGCGAAGCCAAGGTGCCGACCATTGCGCTGACGCAGAGCGGAAGCCCGGTGGCGCATGCTGCCGATATCACGCTGCCGATCGACCTGCCGGAAGGCGACAATATCTATCGGCCGACGTCGACGCGCATCGCCTATCTTGCCGTGGTTGACATTCTCGCCAGTCTGGTCGCCCATCGCATCCAGCCGCAAGCGACGGTGATATTGCGCCGCATCAAGCAACAGCTCGTGACCCATCGCGACGGCGACGATCGCCAGCTTCTCGGGGACTAAAGCATGTCGCGCAAAAGTGCGCAGCGGTTTTGCGACAACGACATGCGCAAAATCAAAGACCTAAAGCGTGGGAAGCGAATCTGAAAGATCGCGACGCGCTTTAGTCTGGAGTTACCGACAAACAACAATAAGGAGCGGCAACGTCCGCTCGGGAACGAATTAGAGGAAACCATATGAGCAAATCCGTTGCCATTGTCACAGGGGCGGCCGGCGATATCGGCCGTGCCATCGCAAAGCGGCTGGCGGATGACCATGATGTCATCCTGCTCGTCGATATAGACGAGGCGGCGGTGCAGACGGCGGCGCAGGCGCTCGGTCCGGTGGAGCGCTTCGTGCCGCTCAAAGCGGATATCACCAGCGACGGCGATGTTGCCGCCATGGCCAAGGCAGCATCGGGACTGGGCGGATTGAAGACGCTGGTCAACAATGCCGGTGCCGCCCGCGCCGTCAGTCTTCACGATACGACGCCCGCCATATGGCGCGCCGACAATGCCCTCAATCTCGAGGCGGCGTTCCTCTGCTTCCGTGCTGTCGAGGACATGCTGAAGGCGTCGAAGGGGTCGGTCATCAATATAGCCTCCGTCAATGGCCTGGCCGTTTTCGGTCATCCGGCCTATAGCGCCGCCAAGGCCGGGCTTTTGCATTTCACCCGGCTGGTCGCGGTGGAATACGGCAAGTTCGGCATCCGTGCGAATGCGGTGGCGCCCGGCACGGTCCGCACCCAGGCCTGGGAAGCGCGCGCCGCCGCCAATCCGAATGTCTTTGAAGAGGCGAAGCGCTGGTATGCGCTGCAGCGCGTGGTCGATCCCGTCGATGTCGCCAATGCTGTTTCCTTCCTCGCAAGCCCGCTCGCCTCGGCGATCACTGGCGTCTGCCTGCCTGTCGATTGCGGCCTGACGGCGGGGCAGGCGGAACTCGCCCACACCTTCTCCCAATCAGAACATTACTAGGGTCGGATGATTTTAGGTCAAACCGACCTAAAATCTGAATCCGCCCTAGAACCAAAAGAGCAGAGCATGATGTCGTCCGAAAACCGCTCACACTTTTCGGCATCATGCTCTGACGTGCACTGCCAAAAGGGGAACATGATGCAGCCGTCCTCCTATCATCTCGAAAACACCTGGTCTCCCGAGGGTGGAAAGCATGGTCGGCTGACCCTGACGCTTTTCAATTTCTCGGATGCGCCTCTTGAGAATTTTCGCCTTGCCTATACGACGCTGACGCGCCTGGTCGATCCGCAAGCCTGCGACAATGCCGTCTTCGTGCGCCGCAACGCCAATTTTCATGAGTTCGCCCCGCCAGCCGGCGTGTCTATCGCGCCCGGAGGGAGCTGGACCTTCACTGTCTCGGCACTTCATAGGAGCGCGCGGCACTGCACCGATGGCGCCAAATCCGCCTATGTGACGCTGGCAGATGGCACGCATGTTACTGTCTTTACATCGGATCTCCTGCTGGCCGATCGCGCCAGCGAGCCGCCGCCGGCGCTGCTGCCGGAAGGCCGGCTGGAGCTTCCCTATGCGATCCAGCCCTGGCCGGCAAAGATCGATGTCAAGCCAGGTGAAGACTTTCCGGTCGCGCTCTATCCGGCCAAGGGAACGGATGCCGCGAGCGTGCAGGCGCTTGCCACCGCGCAGGCGCTGTTCCGCCGTCTCTTTCCTTCCAATCACATCGCCTTCAGCCTCATTGCCGCGCCTGGGGGCCGGGCGCTGCGTTTCATCGAGCGGCCGGCACTTGCCCGCGAAGCCTATGAGCTTTCCTTCTCCGGCGATGAAGTCGTGCTTTCCTTCTCCGCCGCTTCGGGCCGCCTCTATGGCTTGACGACGCTGGCGCAGCTTCTCGATGGCGCGCGGCGCGAGCCCGGCAAATTCCGCTTCCCGACTTCCGGCGTGATCGCCGACCGGCCGCGTTACGGCTGGCGCGGCTGCCATCTCGACGTTTCCAGACAATTTACCCCCAAGGACGATGTCCTGCGCCTGCTCGACATTCTCGCCTGGCTGAAGCTCAATATCTTCCATTGGCATCTGACAGATGATGAGGCCTGGCGGCTGGAGATCCGCGCCTATCCGCAGTTGACCACCACGGGCGTGCTGCGCGGACCGGACGAGCCGCTGCTGCCGCAACTCGGCAACGCCGCCGAGCCGATCGGCGGCTTCTATTCGCAGGCTGAGGTCCTAGATATCGTCGCCCACGCCGCGGCGCTCGGCATCGAAGTCATCCCCGAGATCGACATTCCCGGCCACAGCACCGCCACTCTCGTTGCCCTGCCTGATCTGACCGATGGGCAGGAGGCGCCGGATAGCTATCACTCCGTGCAAGGTTTCCCGAACAATGCGCTTAATCCGGCGATCGAGCTCACTTATGAATTCCTCGGCAAAGTCTTCGACGAAATGGTCGAGCTCTTTCCATCCGAATATATCCATATCGGCGGCGATGAGGTCGCCAACGGGTCCTGGCTCGCCTCGCCGCTCGCACGCAAGCTGATGGAGCAGGAGGGCATTTCGGGGACGTTTGGGCTGCAGTCCTATTTCCTGAAGCGTATCAAGGCCATGCTCAACGAACGCGGCCGCAAGCTCGCCGGCTGGAACGAGGTCGCCCATGGCGGCGGTGTCGATCCGGAAGGCTCCTTGCTGATGGCCTGGGAAAAGCCCGAGGTCGGCATCGAGCTTGCACGTGAGGGCTATGAAGTCGTCATGACGCCGGGCCAAGCCTATTATCTCGACATGGTGCAGGCCGATGCCTGGCAGGAGCCGGGCGCGAGCTGGGCGGGCACGGTGCCGCCTGCCCATTCCTACGCCTATGAGGCCGAGGGCGATTTCCCCGATGAGCTGAAGCATCTGATGAAAGGCGTGCAGGCCTGCATCTGGCAGGAGAATTTCGTCTCCCGCGACTATTTCAACCGTCTGGTCTTCCCGCGCCTGCCGGCCATCGCCGAGGCCGCCTGGACGCCGAAGGCGCAGAAGGATTGGCTGCGCTTTGCCGCCATCGTCCCGCTGAGCCCGAAGCTTTAGAGGGTCGGCCCGACCTTCGATCACGCTTCAGGCCGCCGAGATAGATTTTCGGCGGCTTTTTCGTGTCTGGCAGCGATCAAGGCAACGGCCAACAGGATTGCACGATCATCGCGCCGAAGCGTTTTACCCCGCCCGCAAGGTCGCCATATCGGTCGGGAAGAAACCCGCCCAGGCCATCACTGTCATGGCGGTGATGACGAGCAGATACCACATGGCGACGTAATCCCCGACCAGCCGCCGGTTCAATGCGGCAAAGAGAAGAGCGACGCTGAAGGCAAGCCAGAGCAGATTGCAGACGTGGTTCATTTTGTTGTTCCCCTTATTCGTCTCACCTCCCTGCTTCAAAAACTAGCCAGTTGGGAGCGCGGGAGCTAGCGCCGTAGCGGGATGGAGGTTTGCGCATAGCGGGAAGCGCAGATGGGATCGATCGGCGCCTGAGGCATGGGAAAGAGGCATCGAGCAGGCGGGCCGCGTCCTGCATCGGGCCTGAGCCGATGAAGCCCCAGGAAAATCTTCACGGCGCGCCCACAGCCCAGGAACATCTCGCCACCGCTCCCGTTATCGCCTCATGGCGTCAGGAGAGGAGTTGATTTCATGGACTATTATACCACGATAGCCGCATGCGTCGGCACCGGATCGTTTCTGATCGCAGCATTGATAGCGCTCAACGGTTGAGGAGGCGTGACGATGGAATATGGTGATTGGAACAACCCCGTCATAGTCGATCTCGGCGGCGCCGGGCGCTATGCGATCATAACCAACGCGCTCGATGCGGCCAATTGCATGAGCGACGAGTGGCCGGTAAGCGGCGGACCTGCCGTGGACGAGGCCGTACTGGTATGCCTCGATGCCGTGCTCGGCAGGGCCTCCGCCGAGCAATCGCGGAGGGCTTTCCTGGAAGCAGCAGAAGAGGCCGGACTTAGCGTCAGGCCGGACTCGGGAAGTCTTCACTAGATCGATATGAAGCCCTGGGGAAGGACGTTGCGTCCGGGCCGGAAACGGTCAGATCATCCAGAAGATCAGGGCAAGGATCACGATAACAGCGAGGATGAAGCCCATCATCCTCCCGAGCCCCTCGTTGACGTTGCCATTGCCGACGATCAGATCATACCAGTCGCTCTTGTGGTCCATTCAAAATCCCCCAAGGTTCCCCCTATTAGGTCGATCTCTTCTTCGCCAGTCAACGATTTAAAGATAGCTGAAAGGCTGGCCGTGGACGCGCACGCGATACACGAAGGGAAGCCACTCGCAAGCCAGGGCAGGAAGTGACGATAACAACCAATTGGTAATACAACCTATGATAATGGTTTGCTGGCTGAATTGGGAAGTTTGATTTGATGTCTGGTCAACCTACTTCGATCGCGATGACAACACAAAACAGTGCGAGCCGATGCTGGATCATTCTCTTCTGCATTTGCTCTTTGTATGTCGGGCTCGCTGCGGTCGCCTGGCCCTTCCGCTATTTCACTTTGCTGGGCATCTATGCGCAGACATTCCTTATCTGCATCCCGATGATTTCATTCGCTGGCGTCATTGCCGGAGGCATTTTGACGGACAAGATGGCCCCGTTGCGGCGCGCGCTACGCATTCTTCGAAACGACGGGTTGCAGATGACAGCTGTCGTTCTGGGCTTCCTGCTGTTCCTGACGGCTTTCACCACCTTCAAGATCGCGATCCCTGAAATCAAGCCTTTCTATGCTGATCCTCTGCTGGCCAGTATGGACCGAACGATCTTTGGCGCGGACGTATGGTTCTTCAGCCACATGATGGTCAACAGGCCGATGCTTCTCGTTCTGGCGTTCCAATATGAAGTCACTTGGAAGGTGATGTGGTTCGCTATGTTCGTCTTCATTGGCCTTTGGTCGGATCGGAAGCGCGGTGCCAGATACCTGCTCGCCCACGCTCTGACACTGATCATTTGCGGGACAGTCCTCGCCACGGCCCTGTCGTCAGTCGGCCCGATCTTCTATGACCGGATCTACGGTGGTGATCGTTTCGCTGATCTCGACACTATCCTACGGGGTCAAGGCGATGCCATGGATACCTGGCTGACCTCAAACTATTTGTTCCTGGCCTATGAGAGCGGGCAGCCTTATCTTGGTAGTGGCATCAGCGCCATGCCGAGCATTCATGTTGCGGTTGCCGCACTAAATGCCTTCTTTCTGACGAGCCTGAACCGTTGGTTGGGCATCATTGCATGGAGTTTCTTTGCCGTAATAGCCTTCATGTCGGTCTATACCGGCTGGCATTACGTCTCGGATAGCGTTCTGTCGCTCATAGTGGTCAGCATAATTTGGTACGGCACAGGCCAAGTATCGAGAATCTGGCGCTGGCAATTGAGCGACATGGTGAGCTAGTTTTCAGATATTCGCCTGGGGGCGGTTTCCGCTTCTCGTCGCGCTCGTAATCATAGCATCAACGCTTCGTGCCCGAGGCTCCACTGGCAGGTAGAGACCGAACGAATCGGTGAGCCTGTAGTTCTTTTCACCTATTCTTGCTAAAGCGATGTGAACCTGAGGCGCGGCTCGGAATTTAGCCGACGAAGCCAGTGTAGTGTTCGGAGCCATGGCTTGGTAGTGGTTGCAATCCATCTGATGAAACGGATTGAACAACCTGATATACAGATTTCCGATTTTACCGGGGATATCAATAGGTTCAAAGTACGGATTCGAACAAATCCGTATCGGATGAAACCGATTGAAAAAATGGAATGGTGCCCAGAAGAGGACTCGAACCTCCACACCCTTTCGGGTACCAGCACCTGAAGCTGGCGCGTCTACCAATTCCGCCATCTGGGCGACGGACACGCATGTAAGGGGGTGGCCGTCCGGTGTCAACAGGGTTTTTGAAGTTTTAGTGTCAATCGCGAAAAAAGCGGTTGAAGCCCGGGTTAAACCCGGGCTGCAGCCCATGCGCTGATGAGGCCAAGTCCCTGTTCCAGCAGGGTCTTTGCCTCGCTTTCGCTCGATGCTTCCACATAGCAGCGCATTTCCGGCGCGTTGCCGGAAGGGCGGAAATGGATGATTCGGTTATCCACAAGCGTGACCCTGAGCCCGTCGATATCGCTCTTGGAAGCGACGGTCGCGATTGGTTTCAGGAAATCCGCTAGATTGGCATCGGAAGCACGCAGATAGGCCATCAGCGCCGCGCTGGTCTCGACCGGAAAATTCTCCAGGCGGTCGGCGGCGGCAAAGGGCAGGCGGTAGCTGCCGGCAACGGCCGAAAGCGGCTTGCCCGCTTTCGCCGCGGCATAAAGCGTCGCCAGGATCGGCAGGAAGCTGTCGCGCGTCGGCAGCGGCTCTAAGGGTTTGCCCTCGACATGGAAGCGGCTGGCCGTCAGCGTACCGCCATTGGCCTCGAAGCCCATGACATTGGCCTTATCCGCGGCAACGGCCTCATCCATGCCGGCGATCACATAGGGCGAGCCGACGCGGGTGCGGATAACGGAGTAGGAGCCGGCCGATTCGATGCCGGAATTGGACGTGACCGGGGTCACCACCACTTGCGCGCCGAGGAAGTTTGCGGCGATGAGGCCGAGCAGGTCGCCGCGCAGCGGCTCGCCGGTTTCATCCGCCACCAGCGGCCGGTCGCCGTCGCCATCGGCCGAAACGATGGCGTCCAGGCCGTGCTCCGGCGCCCAGCCTTTCATGAGGCGGATCGTCTCGGGCGAGACTGCTTCGGTATCGACCGGAATGAAGCTCTCGGAGCGGCCGAGCGGCACGACGCGGGCGCCGTAATGTGTCAGTACCTCACCGAAAAGATCGCGCGCGACCGTGCTGTGCTGGTAGACGCCGATCGTAAGGCCCGCGAGACTGCCTAATGGCAGCAGGCCCTTGTTGCGTTCCAGGAACAGCGCCTCGGTCTCCGCCGTGCGATTTTCTGCCGTTGCTGGCGCTTCGTCGAGAACGGAATCGCCGATCGCCAGAGCTTCCTCGCTGATCGCCACCTCGTCACGCTTGTCGATCTCGCCGTCCGGCCGGTAGAATTTGATGCCGTTGCGGTCGGCGGGGATATGCGAGCCGGTGATCATCAGCGAGGCCGCTTTCAGCTGAAGCCCATAAAGCGCGAGCGCCGGCGTCGGCAGGGTGCCGCAGTCGATCGGTGTCAGGCCCGCGCGCTTCAGCGCGCCGATGCAGGTGGCGGAGATAGCCGGGCTCGATTCGCGAAAATCGCGGCCGACCAGGATGAGATCGCCTGATTTGGCACGACCGCTCTTTAGCAGATAGCGGGCAAAGGCCGTGGCATAGAGAGCGGATGCCCGTCCGATGAGGTCTGCGGATAGGCCACGAAGGCCGCTGGTTCCGAATTTCAAGCTGCTCACAGGCAATCTCCCTTGCAATGATCGGGCTGTTATGGAGCAAGCGACGCCGACGATCAACTGATCGCGAGCAGTTGCCCGCGAGAGCCGGTAGCACTGGTTTTGCCTTGTCTGCGACCCCAGATAGGTAACAGCCGCCGCGAAAAGGATGCGGTTTCGCGGAAGAGTGGATAGGAGTTTATCATGACTGTTTTCGGCAGGATCGCGCCCGGATGTGTTCTCGCACTCGGCTTGCTGGCCCAGGTGGGTTTTGCTGCGGATTTTGCAGCCGCCGCCTCGAATTCCCCGAAGATCGTCATTCCGCCGCGCGGCACGAATTCCGTCATCTGCGATTCCCGAGGCTGCTTCGGCTTCGGAGAGCGGCAGTTTTACACTCGCCCCGGCCAGCCGCTACCGATTACGCCGCCCTATACCGGTGGGGTGAACCGCTACGACGCTCCGCGAATTCAGATTCCGCCGCGTGAAACCTATACGCCGCCGAGGACGGTCTATCCTTCGCCGGCCCAGCAGCGCATGCGGCATCAGACATGGTGCGCTGAGCGCTACCGGACGTATAATCCCGGCACCGACCTCTATTCCACGATCAATCGCGGCTTTCAGCCGTGCCGCGCGCCCTTCGACTGACGGCTCGGCGGCACAAGGGTCGTTTTAGCTTTCCAGCGATGTACGATCGGTATGGCCGAGGTCGCGCTCGGGATCGATGACATCGCGCACCCGCTGCTTCAGCTCCTTTGGCCCCGGGAAGCCGCCGTCGCGCTTGCGCTCCCATAGAAGCTCGCCGTCGATGCGGATTTCGAAGACGCCGCCGGTGCCCGGTATCAGCGCCACTTCGCCGAGACTGTCAGTAAAGGTCTGCAGGAGTTCCTGCGCCATCCAGCCGGAGCGCAAAAGCCAGTTGCATTGGGTGCAATAGAGAATGGTGATCCTGGGCTTGTCGCTCATCGCAGAGTCCTCGTTGTTTGCTGACATTTATGCTCAACTTTACCCGGCTGCAAGCCAAAGCAATTCCAGGAAAAGTGCGAAGCGGTTTTCCGTCCGGAATTGCGCAAGGGCAGATGGCAACGCCGATTCGGCATCTCCGTGGAGCGCTGAAACGCTCTGGCCACTTGCCTCTCCCACCGGCTCATGCTCATCTCTCCCGGTAACATGTTCGGGGATCATCGGAATGCGCGTCGCCATCATCGAGAATACGCAGAACACCCCGCTCGGCGCTCTCGGCATCGCGCTCGAAGAGGCCGGGGCTGAGGTTGAATGGTTTCGCCCGTGGAGCGGCGAAGCGCTGCCCAGGGAGACGACGTTCTACGATGCGCTCGTCGTACTCGGCGGCGAGCAGAGCGCCCGCGACGATCACACCCATCCCTATCTGCCCGAGCTGGCGCAGCTCATGCGCCGCTTCGAAAGCGAGGACAAGGCCGTGCTCGGCATCTGTCTCGGCAGCCAGATTCTCGCGCGTGCCTATGAGGCGGAAAATCTTCTCGGCACCGCCCATGAATTCGGCTGGAAGGCAGTGGGCGTCACCGACGAAGGCAAGGCGGATCCTCTGCTCGCCGATGTCGGCGACGACTTCACCATCTTTGAATGGCATTCCGATACCTTTACCTTGCCTGATGGAGCCACGCGCCTCGCGACCAATAGCGTGACACGAAACCAGGCCTTCCGCATCGGCCGCGCCACCTATGGCACGCAGTTCCACTTCGAAGCCAATGCTGCCGTGGTCGACCGCTGGCGCGACGAATTCAAGGAGACCATCGAGCGCAAGGAGCCCGGCTGGCTTGAGAGTTATCCGGAGCTTGTCGCCAGGCACGCCGCTGCGGCCGAGACGGCCGGTCTTGCCATTGCGCGGGCCTGGGTGCGCACGATAGAAGCACAAATGGAGTTTCCGCAGGCTGCGGAAGCGTGAGGATCGCGGGAGGCTTCCAGGCATTAGAAGGCTTGCGGATCCGATGGTGATGTGCCGCGCGTCGAAAATCTATGAAATAGGAGGAGATGCCATCATGAGCACGCTGAAACTACCTTGTGAAGGCGGCTGCCGTTGCGGACAGGTGCGGCTGAAGATCAATGCCAAGCCGCTGCTCACCATGGCCTGCCATTGCACAGGCTGCCAGCGCATGACAGCCGGCCCCTATTCGCTGAGCGCCGCCATCCCCACCGAGGGTTTCGAGGTGACGCAGGGCGAGCCCGTTATCGGCGGCCTGCATGGTGATGTCATCCATCACTATTTCTGCCCGCATTGCATGAGCTGGCTGTTCACAAAGCTGGACGGCGTCGATTGGTTCGTCAATGTCCGCGCTACCGTGCTCAATGACGTCAGCTGGTTCACGCCCTTCATCGAGACCTGGACGAGCGAAAAGCTGCCATGGGTGACGACGCCGGCCAAGCACAGCTATTCCGCGCTGCCCGCGATGGAGGAGTATGAGGGTTTGATCGGGGAGTATATGGCAGGAAACTGAAGTTAGAAGCCTTGGAAAAGAAAGTCGGTCGCGGCGGTAATCTGATCGCCGTGCGGACTGAGATCGGTAACCAATTCTCCGATTTCGGTAAGCGATATAGCTGCCATCAGCTGGGTCGCCATGATGTACGGCTCGCGAGCGATAGTAAATTGCGGGTTGAGCCGTGCCATTGGCATAGACACTTCCTCCGCGCGGAGTAGTGGCGCCATCATCCGCGTACTTAGTCTCTCCAGCAAATCAGACTGAAGGTCTAACGCGAGAATTCGACTTTGTTTCAGGCGATAGACATGGAACCTCGCCATCAGAATTGCCGGTATTTTCCAAATGGCAGGCCGTGTTTTTCAACATAGGCATTGGCTTGGTCGATCGCTTCAGCATTTTCCAAAAGCCATAGGCGCTCACGCTCAGCCTTGATGGCGCGCGCTATGCCATCTTCGGCTGCACGTGAGATATTGATTTTCAGTTCACGGGCATCTGAAACGAGCCCCTCGTCGAGAGACAAATTTGCAGCTTTTCGCGTCGCTTGGGTCATGAGGCATTCCTCAAATTATGCGCAAACTATATGCGCATAATTTGTCGTTGGGAAGAGCCTCACTCATCCCCCATCTTCAATGCGGCAATAAACGCTTCCTGCGGGATTTCGACCTTGCCGAACTGCCGCATGCGCTTCTTGCCTTCCTTCTGCTTGTCGAGCAGCTTGCGCTTGCGGGTGGCGTCGCCGCCGTAGCACTTGGCGGTCACGTCCTTGCGCAGCGCCTTCACCGTCTCGCGCGCGATGATGCGCCCGCCGATGGCGGCCTGGATCGGGATCTGGAACATGTGCTGCGGGATAAGGTCCTTCAGCTTCTCGCACATGACGCGGCCGCGCTTTTCGGCGGCGGAGCGGTGCACGAGCATCGATAGCGCATCCACCGGCTCGGCATTGACGAGGATCGACATCTTGACGAGGTCGCTCTCGCGATAGTCGGTCAGGCTGTAGTCGAAGGAGGCATAGCCCTTGGAGATCGACTTCAGGCGATCGTAGAAATCGAAGACGACTTCGTTGAGCGGCAGGTCGTAGGTGATCATGGCGCGATTGCCGACATAGGTCAGCTCGGTCTGGACGCCGCGGCGGTCCTGGCAGAGCTTCAGGATCGAGCCGAGATAGTCGTCCGGGGTCAGGATCGTCGCCTTGATCCACGGCTCGCGGAATTCGGAAATCTTGACGACGTCGGGCATGTCGGCCGGGTTGTGCAGCTCGATCTCGGTGCCGTCGGTCATGGTGAGCTGATAGACGACCGAAGGAGCCGTCGCGATCAGATCGAGATTGAATTCACGCTCCAGGCGTTCCTGGATGATTTCCAGATGCAGCAGGCCGAGGAAGCCGCAGCGGAAACCGAAGCCAAGAGCGGCCGAGGATTCCATTTCGAAGGAGAAGCTGGCGTCGTTGAGGCGCAGCTTGCCCATGGCGGAACGCAGGTCTTCGAAATCGGCGGCATCGACGGGGAAGAGGCCACAGAAGACGACGGGCTGCGCCGGCTTGAAGCCCGGCAGCGCCTGGGCGGTCGGGCGCTTGTCTTCGGTGATGGTATCGCCGACGCGGGTATCGGCCACTTCCTTGATCGAGGCGGTGATGAAGCCGATCTCGCCGGGGCCGAGACTGTCGACGGCGACCATCTTCGGCGTGAGAACGCCGACGCGCTCGATCTGGTATTTGGCATCCGTGCCCATCATGCGGATGGTCTGGCCCTTGGTCAGCGTGCCGTCGATGATGCGCACGAGAACCATGACGCCGAGATAGGTGTCGTACCAGCTGTCGACCAGCAGCGCCTTCAGCGGCGCCTTTTCGCCACCCGCGCTCTTCGGCGCCGGCAGCTTATGGACGATGGCTTCGAGCACGTCGGGAATGCCGAGCCCGGTCTTGGCCGAAATCAATACGGCGTCGGAGGCGTCGATGCCGATCACTTCCTCGATCTGATCCTTGATGCGGTCGGGTTCAGCCGCCGGCAGGTCGATCTTGTTGAGGACGGTGACGAGCTCGTGATTGTTGTCGATCGCCTGATAGACGTTGGCGAGCGTCTGCGCTTCCACACCCTGCGACGCATCGACGACAAGCAGCGATCCCTCGCAGGCCGACAGCGAGCGCGAGACTTCATAGGCGAAGTCGACGTGTCCGGGCGTGTCGATCAGGTTGAGGATATAGGTCTCGCCATTGTTGGCCTTGTAGTGCAGGCGCACCGTCTGGGCCTTGATGGTGATGCCGCGCTCGCGCTCGATCTCCATATTGTCCAACACCTGCTCCGACATCTCGCGTTCGGCAAGGCCGCCCGTCGTCTGGATCAGGCGGTCGGCCAGCGTCGATTTGCCGTGGTCGATATGGGCCACGATCGAGAAGTTGCGGATATGCGAAAGCGGAGTGGTGGAATTGGTGCTCATGCGCGCCATATAGCAGCGCCGCCCCGCGCCGCAAAGCGGAAAAGCGGGGTTTTGGCGGCTATCTTCACGTTACGTTAGCCTTTCCCAGCCGGCCATCGATGAAAGTCGAAGCGCACTTGATTCCATCATGTGATCGTGTATTTCTTATATAGTGGAATTTTGAAGCGTGAGACATTGATAATGGCGGATGATGATCTGGAACTGGCGATCGGCGCGCGCATCAAGGAGCTGCGCATCGCCCGTGGCCTGACGCTGGATGAGCTTGCCGATGCCTCGGCCGTCAGCCGCGCCATGATCTCGCGCATCGAGCGTGCGGAGGCGAGCCCGACGGCCTCGCTGTTGTCGCGGCTCTGCGCGGCACTCGGTCTTTCGCTTTCGGCCTTCTTTGCCGAGGAGGATGAGGAGGTGTCGCCGCTTGCGCGCCGGGATCAGCAGGCGATCTGGCGCGACCCGGGGACCGGCTATGTCAGACGCGCCGTCTCGCCGCCGGGAACGAGCTCGAAAGTCGACGTCGTCGAAGTCATCTTCCCGGCCGGTGCGAGCGTCATCTTCCCGCCGAACGCGGCAAGCGCCGGCATGACCCAGCATGTCTGGCTGTTCGAAGGCGAGATGGAGGTGACGCATCGTGACGTCGCTCATCGCCTAATGCCTGGCGATTGTCTCTTCATGGGCGTTGGCGACGGCCATGCCTTCCATAATCCCGGCGAGGTTCCGGCGCGCTATAGCGTCATCCTCGATCGCGGCCGTTCATAAGCTCCAAGGATCTTTTTCATGACCGATATTCGTCTTCTCTCCGCTGCTGACGCTCGCGATATGCTCCCCGATCTTTGCGACGTGCTTGCCGATTGCGTCAACAGCGGCGCCTCCGTCGGTTTCATGCAGCCTTACGGGCCGGCGGATGCCATGCCTTATTGGCAAGGCGTTGCCGATAGCGTCGAAAGCGGCGCGACGCTGCTTCTCGTCGCTGTCATCGAGAGCTGGGTTGTCGGAACGGTGCAGGTGGGTACCGCGCAGATGCCGAACCAGCCGCATCGCGGCGATCTCAAGAAACTGCTGGTGCACAGGTCTGCGCGGGGCAAGGGTCTCGCGCGGCTCCTGATGGAGGCGGCGGAGCGCGAGGCAGCCCGTATCGGCAAGACCTTGCTCGTACTCGATACGGCGACGGGGAGCGATGCGGAGGCGATCTATCCACGCCTCGGCTGGCAGCGCGTCGGCGTGGTGCCGGATTATGCCCTATGGCCGGAGGGCGGGTTTTGCGACACGACCATTTTCTATAAGCGTATCGCCGCCTGAGCGGGGCAATTCAGGTCGAAAAGGCGGCAATGGCATCCTGTAATTTGAGGCCTGACGTCCATTGCATCGCCTTCCAGCCGAATTGCCGCGCGGCCTCGATATTGGCCTCGACATCATCGATGAAGCCGATCTCGCTGGCGGGAAGCCCGACACGTTCGGTCGCCAGCCGGAAGAACTCTGTCGCAGGCTTCTGATGGCCGAGGGCGGCAGGGTGAATGAGCGATGCGCCTGCCTTGGAGCTCGTGGAGGTGCTTAACCCCCTCTGTCACTTCGTGACATCTCCCCCACAAGGGGGGAGATTGGGAACCCGCCGCATCGACCTGCCTCACACTAATATTGTACCCGAGGAGACTGAAGCGCATCGTACTAATTGGGGATCGTAGCGAGCTCCCAACGATCTCCCCCCTTGTGGGGGAGATGTCGCGATAGCGACAGAGGGGGGTATCTGAGACATTCAAGGCTGCATGTCACCCTTTTTTCTCGGGCGTGATGCATGTAAGCCTTTGCTCCGGCAAGATAACGGAGGAGGCAGACATGCGGGTCATTTACTCGGAGGATCACAAGCTCAGGGATGCCAAGACCGAGCTGCATGATGGTCAGCTCGTCACACCCTTCGAGGCACCCTTCCGCGCCGAATGGATTCTTGCCGCCGTCAGGGAGGCTGGTTTTACCGACGTCGTTGCGCCTGAAGCGCATGGGCTGGAGACGGCGCGCAAGGTTCACGATCCGGCCTATCTCGATTTTCTCGGTGTGGTCTGGGAGCGCTGGGTCGCCGCTGGCTATAAGGGCGAAGCAATCGCCAACTCCTTTCCCGTCAGGCGCACCAGCCAGCGCGTGCCTGACAATATCGTCGGCCTGATCGGCCATTATGCCAATGCCGCCGACACCTCGATCACCAAGGGATCCTATGAGGCGGCGCTCGCCTCGATGCGCTGCGCCCTGACCGGCGCCGATTGGCTGAACGCCGGCAATCGCTTTGCCTTCGCGCTTTGCCGGCCGCCCGGCCATCACGCCGGCTTCGATCTCTTCGGCGGCTATTGTTTCATCAACAATGCCGGCGTTGCCGCGCAGCGGCTGCGCGATCATGGCGCGACCAAGGTTGCCGTGCTTGATGTCGATTTCCACCATGGCAACGGCACGCAGGATATTTTCTACCGGCGTGGCGATGTTTTCACCGCCTCGCTGCATGGCGATCCTATCCATGCCTTCCCCTATTTCCTCGGCCATGCCGATGAGGAGGGCGAGGGTGATGGCCTTGGCGCCAACCGCAATTACCCCATGCCGCGCGGCACGCCTTGGGAAGTCTGGTCGGCGGCACTCGACGACGCGCTTTCCCGCATCAGGGCGTTCGATGCGGAGGCGATCGTGCTCTCGCTCGGCGTCGACACCTTCGAGCGCGATCCGATCTCCTTCTTCAAGCTGACCTCGCAGGATTTCATTCGCATGGGCGAGCGCATCGCCGCCGGAGGGCTACCCGTTCTTGCCTGCATGGAGGGCGGTTACGGCGTGCCGGAAATCGGTCTCAACGTCGCCAATGTGCTGAAGGGCCTCGAAGCCTGAGAGGCTCTTGCATCAAAGCACCTGATCGCAGCATGAAAAGTTTGAATTTGCCAGCATTAGGCCAGACCTCTAAAAATCCGCGCAATGGGAGAGGTCATGGATCAGAAGCTTATCGAGAGTGGTACGGATGGCGGCACGGCGCTGATGCCGCATGCGGATGTTGCGCCATCGAGCGGCGGCATTGCCGCCGGCGTGCTGATGTGCGTCATGTCCATGTCGTCAATCCAATTCGGCTCGGCCCTGTCGGCTCCGATCATCAACGCCTATGGGCCGGCCGGTGCGACCTGGCTGCGGCTCGTCTTCGCGTCCATTGCACTGGCGCTCATCGTCCGCCCGAAGATCATGAGCTACAGCCGCTCGCAATGGCTCGGCGTGCTGGCGCTTGGCTCCGTATCGGCGTTTATGACGGCTTCCTTTTTCTCGGCGATTGCACGCATTCCGCTGGGTCTTGCCGTCGCCATCGAGTTTCTCGGGCCGCTGCTGGTCGCAACCCTCGGCTTGGGGCTGAGCCGCCAGCTTCTCTGGCCCGTCTTCGCGGCTGTCGGCGTCCTGCTGCTGGCCTATGATGGCGAAGAGTGGGTCGGCAATCTCCCCGGTATCCTCTTTGCCATCGGTGCAGGGGCGGGATGGGCCTGCTATATCCTGTTGACGAAGAAGGTCGGCAATGCCTTCCAGGGGCTGGAAGGGCTTTCCATGTCGCTGCTGGTTGCCGCTGTTGTTTCGACCCCCTTCGGCTATGCCTCCGCCGTTCCACACCTGACAGGTTTCGGCCTCCTCGAAATAGCCGGGCTGGCGCTGCTCGTTCCGCTGCTTCCCTATGTGCTGGAAATGGTGGCGCTGCGGCGCATGCCCACCTCATCCTTCGGCATCCTTATGAGCCTCGAGCCCGCCATCGGCGCCTTCGCCGGCTTCGTCATCCTGGCGCAACCGATGACGCCATCGCAGATGTTCGGCACGGCGCTCGTCGTTTCCGCCAGCATCGGGGCAACGGTTTTTGCTGCGAAAGGCTGATTGGCGGCGGGTTGGTTTGTCGGTCGATTGGTTGGTTACTGAGTATGCCGAGCCTCTTCACCCCCCTCTGTCACTTCGTGACATCTCCCCCACAAGGGGGGAGATTGGTAACTCGCGGAATCCTCCCGCCCCAATCAAATATCGAAGCTATAGACGCTGAACCTTTTAGATTTGGATGAGCGTGCCACATACTCCCAACAATCTCCCCCCTTGTGGGGGAGATGTCCCGAAAGGGACAGAGGGGGGTGTAGGCCCTCTCCACGAACTCAAATCCAAAAAGCTCGCCCATCCCTATCGTGCCGCATCGTCCAGTGCACACTTGGGATCGATCATATCCTCTGCGGACCCGCGGACTTTGTTTGCTCCCATGATTCTCGCCAGAATATAGAAGCCATGCTGCCCATCTGGCGATGTCGAGCCGAAGACGCCGACCACGACGTTTTTCATATTCGAGCGGGCACCATCCACACCGTCCGCGACAAGCTTCAACGGGTTCAAATTCGAAAGGTCATCGGCGGTCTGGAATGTAGCCCACCAACCGGCCTTCGTCCTCAAGTTTGTAAACCGGCTGCTTCCAATCTCTGTCGCATGGGTCTTCAGCAACGTGCGAAAGCGGGACGTCTCGCACCCCATGTGGATATGAAGCCGATCCTGGGTGCGCCAATTGGCAGCATTTATCGCCAGGGCAAAATTCTGGGGCGACTCTTTCCAGGTATGCAGGCCCAGTCCGTCGGCTTGCTCTTTCCAAGCGGCATCGAAATAGTTCGGTGCGTCCGCCGCAAGAAGTCGGGGATCTTCGATGCCGGGCACATCGGCCAACGGCGCAAGAATGGTTCGCTCTTTGTCTGCCGGCTCGCGAAGAACGACGTAGGAAGACAACAGGTCCTTAGCCTGAACTATCTTGAGGCATGGATACGGTGATCCGGTCAGGGCGGAGTTGACCTCGCAGGCCTTGACGACCAGCCCCAGAGCGGAGCGGCTGGCGAACGAGCTCATGATGACGACGGCGATGCCGAGAGAGATAGAGAGAACGACAAGCCGGTGCTTCATGTGTGATTTCGATTTCCTGCTGACGAGCCGATCATTCCCGAAAACCTGCTTCTCATGACGGTTTATCTTATTAACACACTGATATTTCCAGAAGCCCTGTCTGGCAAAACAGAAAATGTTGAACTTGAAATACCGCGATGGCCCGGCTATGGCGCAAACTTGCCATAACGATGTCACCGTGGTCGGCGGCATCGTCGAGCCGCGCATTTGTCCGCGAAGTGCCTTAAACGGTCTTCCTCGCGGGATCATCCAGTGCCGGATTATAGAAGAGCGAGAGCGTCAGGCTCTTGGCAATGCGTTCGGCCGTCGCCATGAACCAGTCCCTTGCCTCAGCGGAAGGTGCGATATCGGCAAGCGTCTGCGAGAAAAGCGCCAGCCATTCCGGAAAAAGCTCGGCGGCCATGCCTTCGACGCCGAGATGCGCCTGTACCGGCTTGCCGCCATAGGCGCCGTTCTTGAAAGCGATCGACGACCAGAAGCGCTTCATCTTTTCCATATGATCGGGCCAGCGCCCGGCAAGCCGTCCGTCGAAGACCGGCCCGAGCTGCGGATGCGCCTGCACGCGGCCATAGAATGTATCGACTAGCCTGTCGATGAATGCGGTGTCGATGCCCATGCGAGCCATTTCCGCCTCGGCCTTTTCGCGGATGCCGGCAAGATGCGCAGTACGGGCCTGTAGTTCCTGTTCCATAATCGTCTCCGGGCGCGCCGGCGGGATATCGCGGCGACCAGCTTTCGCTCCCCTATGTATGCAATTCGCTGTCATAACCAAGCCGTCATGCAAGCGTTGCGGCATTCTGTCAAAATCATCTCGCTTTTGACCGTGGACTTTCGCCGCAGCCCGCGAATTCTCCGACACGATTTACGCTCCTTATGGCGCCTGCGCGCTTGACCGGCGTAATGGCACAATTTAAAATTAGAATAATTCTAAATTTATGAGGCTGCTCTGATGCTGTTAGGCTTATTCCGCCCGTCGAAACGTTCCTTTACCTCCCTGTCCGAGCAGGAGATCCTCGCCATCGCCATCGCTGCCGAAGAGGACGATTCGCGCATCTATCTCGCCTATGCCGATATCCTGCGCCCCAATTTCCCCGAGTCGGCCAAGGTTTTCGAGGATATGGCCGAGGTCGAGGATACACATCGCAAGACACTGATCGACATGCATCGCCAGCGTTTCGGCGAGCGTATTCCGCTCATCCGGCGCGAGCACGTCCGAGGATTCTACGAGCGCAAGCCGGATTGGCTGCGCAAGAACCTCTCGCTCGATGCCATGCGCGATGAGGCCGAGGCGATGGAGCAGCAGGCCTATCATTTCTATGTCGAAGCCGCCAAGCAGGTTTCCGATGCCTCGACACGCCAGCTTCTCGGCGATCTGGCGCTGGCCGAGCAGGGGCATGAAGATGTTGCCCGCATGCTCGGCGACAAGCACACGCCGGAGACGGTCAAGCAGGAGGAGGATGCTCAGGCGCGCCGTCAGTTCGTGCTGACCTATGTGCAGCCGGGCCTTGCCGGCCTGATGGATGGCTCCGTCTCGACGCTCGCGCCGATCTTCGCCGCCGCCTTCGCCACGCAGCAGACATGGCAGACCTTTCTCGTCGGTCTTTCGGCGTCTGTCGGCGCCGGCATCTCCATGGGTTTCACCGAGGCGGCACATGACGACGGCAAGATTTCCGGCCGCGGCTCGCCGATCAAGCGTGGCCTTGCCTGCGGCATCATGACGGCGATTGGCGGTCTCGGCCATGCGCTTCCCTATCTCATCCCGCACTTCTGGACCGCGACGATCACCGCCGCCGTCGTCGTCTTCTTCGAGCTGTGGGCCATCGCCTTCATCCAGAACAGATATATGGAAACGCCGTTCCTGCGCGCGGCCTTCCAGGTCGTCCTTGGCGGCTCGCTCGTGCTTGGGGCCGGCATTCTGATCGGGAATGGGTGAGGTATGGGTGATCTTTTGTCTCCTTGGGTAGGGCGGAGATAATCCATCTTCACGAAATGTTAAAATTCGGAACGCCTGCCGCCGCCGTCGGTTAGCAACACGAGGCCGCTCTTGGCCTCGTCAGCAAACCAAAGGAGACGATCCAATGGCAAACCAAGGTGGAACCCACGAGCAGCATGTGAAGGCTGGCCAGCAGAGCCACAAGAATATGGAGAACAACACCAGGAATGCTTCGTCCACCAACACTCGCGAGCAGCACTCTGGCGGCTCCCGCGGCGGCACCCACGAGCAACACGTCAAGGCAGGCCAGCAGAGCCATAAGAACAGTTGACGTTCGTGGTGACAGCTAATTCGTCCCTACCGCAGGGTAGGGAGTGTTCTTACCACATGATGAAAAGCGAAGGGCCGGTCCGATGGGCCGGCCTTGCTGCGTGATGCAATTTGCTTTTACGCTTACTTGACGGCGCCGACCAGAACGTCGTTGCCGTTTTCGATGGTAACCCAGCGCCCGGCATTGAAGCTCGCTTGACGCTTCAGGTAGGAATAAGGGGTCTTGTTCCAGACCTTGATCTGGTCCTCGAGGTTGTCGAGGATATAATCGCCCTGCTTGGTACGCAGGGTCAGCACCGCATGGCCCTCGCCATCCGGCTTGCGCACGACCGTCATCAGCAGGTTCGAGGCGGAAATGCCGCTCTGTATCAGGAGCTTGCGCTTCAGCAGGGCAAAATCCTCGCAATCGCCGGCGGTCTTCGGATATTCCCAATATTCTTCCTGGCCATAGACTTCCATATCCGTTGCCGGTTGGATGGTCTTGTTGACGCGCAGATTGATCTGGCTGACCAGCGCCCATGAGGCGGCGTTCATGTCGAGGGGACCGGCATTGCGGGTCGGGCCGCATTCGTCGGCATGTCTCTGGCAGAAATCGTAGTGCCCGATCGGCTGGGAGGTCACGTTGCCAACCGTCATCGACGCGCTCTGCTGAGGCGCCGGCACAGCCGACGACGACATCGCAACTATAGCAGCGAAGGCAATCAATACGCCCTTAATACGCACGCCCACTATCCTTGTATCGTCCCTGCATTTGTTAACAAATTGTTAATGTAGGGGGACGTGGGAAGTCAATCGTTACTTAAGTGTTAACGCCGGAACCGGCTCACATGGTTAATTTCGGCACAATCCAGAGGATAGTTGCCACAATTCCATGCCTCTTATGATTATGGAAGCGCGCGCAGATATAGCCCCGGCAGCGATGCGGCGCTTGAGGTATTTCGCTCGTATCTGCTTGTTATTATGGCGTATTATGCAGAGCCAAGGTTTGGGCGACGGTCAGCATGCGTTCCAGATCCTGGGGGCGCGACAGTCGATGGTCGCCATCGCGCACAAGCGTTAACACCACATCGTCTGCCGGCAGGTGCTCGACGAGCTTTAACGAATGCGCGAAGGGCACGTCGGCATCCTGCATGCCCTGCAATATGTGTACCGGGCAGCCGGTCTCGACGATGCCGGTCAGCACACGATGGGTGCGGCCGTCCTCGATAAGGGCGCGGGTGAAGATGTTCGGCTCGGGGCTATATTCCGAAGGCTCCTCGAAATAGCCGCGTTCCTCCAGCGATCGCCGCTCCACCTCGGAAAGATTGGGTTCGATGAGATCGATGGTGAAGTCCGGAGCGGGTGCTATCAGCACTAGGCCGGCAACGGCGGCCGCCTTCTTGCGCTTGCGCAATTCCTGGATGAGCCGCAGCGCGATCCAGCCGCCCATCGACGAGCCGACAAGAACGATCTTATTCGGCTTCGTATGGTCGATGACGGCAAGCGCCTCTTCCAGCCAGCGCGAAATCGTGCCGTCGGTAAACTTGCCGCCGGATTGGCCGTGGCCGGAATAGTCGAAGCGGATGCAGCCGAGCCCCAGTCGCGCCGCCAGCGCATCCAGCTCCACCGCCTTGGTGCCGCTCATGTCGGATCGATAGCCGGAGAGCCAGACGAAGCTGACGTTCTTGGCACCCTTGCCGGCAGCACGCTGGACGACGGCGATCTGGCGTTCGTTCTCGCCCGTACCAACGGGAAGAAGGGTCGGTTGGATGGCTGCGGCTGTCTCGGACATGAAAAACTCCCGGATTTTCTGCCCTATAGAACAGATTCGCGTTTGCGTGACCCGAAAAATCCTCGATCTTTGCGCAAGGGTTTCTATATTATTCGGGAACGATACTGTGTCCTTGGCGCATCTGCGCTCCCGTGACACTCTCCTGACACGCGGGAGGTGCTTTTTTCCTGCTGTCATGCTATTGACTTCAACACAGCTTTTACGACATTTCCGTCAGTTGCGCCGACGGGGAGTGAGAGGCTGCAGCTATCCGAAACAATTCGTGGAGAATACGACCATTCGCAGACCCTTTAAAACCGATGCGCCCGTAAAGGACGGGCCACGTTCCAACAGGGAAATTCGCGTTCCCAAAGTTCAGCTCATTACAGCTGACGGCCAGAATTTGGGCGTTGTGCCGATCGACCAGGCATTGAGAATGGCAGAGGAGGCCGGTCTCGATCTGGTGGAAATTTCCCCCAATGCTGATGCGCCTGTGTGCAAGATCCTCGACCTGGGTAAGCTGAAATACGCCAACCAGAAGAAGGCCGCCGAAGCGCGCAAGAAGCAGAAGATCGTCGAAGTCAAAGAAATCAAGATGCGCCCGAACATCGACACCCATGATTATGAGGTGAAGATGAAGGCGATCGGCCGTTTCTTCGAGGAAGGCGATAAGGTGAAGGTGACCTTGAAGTTCCGTGGCCGCGAAATGGCTCACCAGGAACTCGGTATGAAGCTTCTTCAGCAGGTCAAGGAAGATACGCTCGAGATCGCCAAGGTCGAAGCCGAACCCAAGCTCGAAGGCCGCCAGATGATGATGGTACTTGCGCCCAAGTGAGGCGCAGGTTGAAATAAGAGGTCGGAGCCGTCCCATTGGGCGGCTTTTCCTTTTTGCGGTGCGGTTGCGCGTTGTCATCGATCTGAAAAGATTCACGCGCTCGGCCCGTTGCACTCTGAGGCAAGTGCGGTTATAAGCGCGCGTCCGAACTGACCGGCAGGGCATGCCGTGGCAGTTCAGAATGCTGGCGGAGCGGTTCGTCACCGGATCCGCAGTTCAACAACAAACGCTCCGGCACCTTGTTACAGCCCGGCCTGTCCGGACCTGTGGGAAGGCTTTTAGAAAAAAAGCGCGCCAGGAAGCATCGAAGGAGTAGCAAAATGCCCAAGATGAAGACGAAGTCCTCTGCCAAGAAGCGGTTCAAGATCACCGCCTCCGGCAAGGTCAAGGCAGCCGCTGCTGGCAAGCGCCACGGCATGATCAAGCGTAGCAACAAGTTCATTCGCGATGCCCGCGGCACCATGGTTCTCGCAGAACCAGATGGCCGTAAGGTTATCAAGAACTACTTGCCGAACGGTCTCTAAGACTATTCGTAACGCTATAGACTAAGGAGATCATGACATGGCACGCGTAAAAAGAGGCGTTACCGCCCACGCCAAGCACAAGAAGGTTCTGAAGGCAGCCAAGGGCTTCTACGGCCGCCGCAAGAACACCATCCGTACCGCCAAGGCCGCCGTCGACCGTTCGAAGCAGTACGCTTACCGCGACCGCAAGGTCAACAAGCGCAACTTCCGCGCCCTCTGGATCCAGCGTATCAACGCTGCCGTCCGCGAATTCGGCCTGACTTACGGCCGCTTCATCGACGGTCTGAACAAGGCTGGCATCGAAGTCGACCGCAAGGTTCTCTCCGACATGGCAATCCATGAGCCGGAAGCTTTCGGTGCACTCGTTGCTGCTTCGAAGAAGGCTCTCGAATACCTCAAGGAAGCTGGCACGAAGAACGAGTTCGAAGCAGCCGTTAACTAACGCTGCCTCGCACGTCTTTCGTAAATTCATTATGAAACCCGCGCTGGCGAAACCGGCGCGGGTTTTGTGTTTTGCAGCATACGCTTTTCCACCGTGTCAGGCTGTCCTGTTGGGCGAGACCCGAAAAACGGGTCGCTCGTCGGGCGGGAAGTGCCAAGGACCGCATTCTCGGCGTGTTTTTGTCATTTGCCCGGTTGATTGGCTGCGTGCACATGGGTAGTGATCTCCAGCGCTTCATCGTTGCCACAAGCTTTCTGATGCATGCGTTTACCAATTATTCCGTGGACTGAGTGCCCGATGGCCGTGGTCCGCAAGGCAGGACCAGATGACGGAACTCGTAACGCTTGAAACCCAACTTATGGCCGAAGTGGCGGCTGCGACCGACGAGCAGTCGATCGAGGCTATCAGGGTCGCCGCGCTCGGCAAGAAGGGCTCGGTTTCGGAACTGTTGAAGACGCTGGGCTCGATGTCGCCGGAAGAACGGCAGACGCGCGGTGCTGCGATCAACGCCTTGAAGAATTCCGTCGCTGACGCGATCAATGAACGCAAGGGCGCGCTACGCGACGCGGCGATCGAGGCGAAGCTGAAAGCCGAAACCGTCGATGTCAGCCTGCCAGTCCGTTCCTCGCCGGCCGAGCGCGGCCGCATTCACCCGATCAGCCAGATCGTCGACGAGATCACCGCCATCTTCGGCGACATGGGCTTTTCGATCGCCGAAGGTCCCGATGTCGAGACCGACTACTATAACTTCACGGCGCTGAACTTCCCGGAAGGGCACCCGGCCCGCGAGATGCACGACACCTTCTTCTTCCAGCCGGATGAAAAGGGCGAGCGCAAGGTGCTGCGCACGCACACTTCGCCGGTGCAGATACGCACCATGGAAGCGCAAAAGCCGCCGATCCGCATCATCATCCCCGGCAAGACCTACCGTCAGGACAGCGACGCCACGCATTCGCCGATGTTCCATCAGGTCGAAGGTCTCGTCATCGACAAGACGGCCAACGTCGCCAATATCCGCTGGGTGCTCGAAGAATTCTGCAAGACCTTCTTCGAGGTCGACAATGTGACGATGCGCTTCCGCCCGTCTTTCTTCCCGTTCACGGAGCCCTCCTTCGAGGTCGATATCCAGTGCGACCGCTCTGGCCCGATCGTCAAGTTCGGCGAAGGCACCGACTGGATGGAAATCCTCGGCTGCGGCATGGTGCATCCGAATGTGCTGCGCTATGGCGGCCTCGATCCGGACGAATACCAGGGGTTTGCCTGGGGCATGGGCCTCGACCGCATCGCCATGCTGAAATACGGCATGCCCGACCTGCGCGACTTCTTCAATGCCGATGTCCGCTGGATGAACCACTATGGCTTCCGCCCGCTCGACATGCCGACCCTGTTCGGCGGCCTGAGCGCGTAAGGAAGGGATGAAACACATGAAATTCACACTCTCCTGGCTGAAAGAGCATCTGGAAACCGACGCCACGCTCGATGAGATTTGCGCCCGCCTGACAATGATCGGGCTGGAAGTGGAAGAGGTCGACGACAAGGCGGCGTTCAAGCCCTTCGTCATCGCCAAGGTTCTCTCTGCCGAAAAGCATCCGCAGGCCGATCGCCTGAAGGTGCTGATGGTCGATACCGGCAGCGGTGCGCCCATTCAGGTCGTCTGCGGCGCTCCGAATGCGCGCGCCGGGCTCGTCGGTGCCTTCGCGGCCCCCGGCACCTATGTCCCCGGCATCGACGTGACGCTTGCGATCGGCAACATCCGCGGCGTCGAGAGCCGTGGCATGATGTGCTCGGAAAAGGAGCTGGAAATCTCCGACAGCCATGACGGCATCATCGACCTTCCGGAAGATGCGCCCATCGGTACGAGCTTTGCCGCCTATGCCGGGCTTGACGATCCGATGATCGAGATCAACCTGACGCCGAACCGCCCGGATTGCACCGGCGTCTACGGCATTGCCCGCGATCTCGCCGCCTCCGGCCTCGGCACGTTGAAGCCGCGCAGCACGCCCTCCTTCGCGATCGAAGGCGAAACGACGACCGAGCTCAAGATCGATCTGGATGATGCGCGCCTTTGCCCCGGCTTTGCGCTGCGCCTCGTGCGCGGCGTCAAGAACGGCCCGAGCCCGAAGTGGATGCAGCAGCGGCTGCTCGCCATCGGCCTTCGCCCCATCAGCGCGCTGGTCGATATCACCAACTACATGACCTTCGATCAAGGCCGGCCGATGCACGTCTTCGACGCCGCCAAGGTCAAGGGCAATCTCATGGTGCGCCGCGCCAGGGATGGCGAAACCGTGCTGGCGCTCGACGAGCGCGAATACAAGCTCAACCCCAGCAATGTCGTCATCTCCGATGACAACGGCGTCGAGTCGATCGGCGGCATCATGGGCGGCGAGCATTCCGGCTGCGACGAGAACACCACGGACGTACTGATCGAGTCGGCCCTCTGGGATCCGATGAACATCGCCAAGAGCGGCCGCAGCCTCGGCATCATCACCGATGCGCGTTATCGCTTCGAGCGCGGCGTCGATCCGGAATATATGGTGCCCGGCCTTGAACGTACGACCGAGCTGGTATTGACCAGCTGTGGCGGCACAGCCGCCAAGGCTCGCGTCGAAGGCTACAAGGGCTATGAGGCCAAGGTCGTCGATTTCCCGTTGTCGGAGGTCAAGCGCCTGACCGGCCTCGAAGTCTCGGCCGATGAGAGCAAATCCATCCTGACGAAGCTCGGCTTCTCGGTTTCCGGCTCGGGCGAGCGTGTCTCCGTCGCCGTTCCCTCCTGGCGCCCGGATGTCGATGGCAAGGCCGATCTCGTCGAAGAGATCATGCGCATTCACGGCGTCGACAACATCAAGCCGCAGCCGCTCGCCAGCCATGCCGCCGTCAACGGCAAGATCCTGACGACGCTGCAGATCCGCACCCGCGCTGCCAAGCGGGCGCTCGCCTCGCGCGGCATGCTCGAAGCCGTCACGTGGTCCTTCATTTCCGAAGACCAGGCCAAGCTCTTCGGCGGCGGCTCCAACGCGCTGAAGCTTGCCAATCCGATCGCATCGGACATGTCCGACATGCGCCCCTCGCTGCTGCCCGGGCTGCTGTCGGCCGCGCAGCGCAATGCCGACAAGGGCTATGGCGACGTCGCGATCTTCGAAGTCTCCGGCACCTATGAGAACGACACGCCCGAAGGCCAGCGTCGCGTCGCCGGCGGTATCCGTCGCGGTACGGCAACGCTTGTCGGCGCCGGCCGCATGTGGTCGAACGCCGCCAAGGGCGGCGGCAAGCCCGTCGATGTCTTCGATGCCAAGGCCGATGCTCTGGCTGTCATCGAGGCCTGCGGCCTGCCGATGGGCAATATCCAGATCGAGCAGGGCGGCCCCGCCTGGTATCACCCTGGCCGTTCCGGCACCATCAAGATGGGGCCGAAGGTCGTGCTCGGCTATTTCGGCGAATTCCATCCGAAGACGCTGGAAGCGCTTGATGTCTCCGGCGCTCTCGCCGGCTTCGAAGTCTATGTCGATGCCATGCCCGAGCCGAAGAAGAAGGCGACCCGCACCAAACCGGCGCTGGAGCTTTCTCCCTTCCAGGCCGTCAAGCGCGACTTCGCCTTCGTGGTCGATAAGTCGGTGGAAGCCGGCGCCGTCGTCCGCGCTGCCGTCGGCGCCGACCGCAAGCTGGTCACCGGCGTCAACGTCTTCGACATCTTCGAGGGCGCATCGCTTGGCGAAGGCAAGAAGTCCATCGCCATCGAGGTTCAGATCCAGCCGGCCGAACGCACGCTGACCGATGAGGATTTCGAGGCGCTCACGCAGAAGATCGTGGCGAATGTCACGAAATCGACGGGTGGGGTACTGAGAGGGTAAGCTGCTGAATTCGCGGAGGGTGCAGCACCCCTCTGTCGCTCTCGCGACATCTCCCGCACATGGGGGAGATTGGTAACTCGCGGCGCTCTTTCGCCTCAAGTTGACATCGCATCTGTTGAAACCGAGGTTTCTGCTTTAACGAGGATGAGCGGCATACTCCCACCAATCTCCCCCCTTGTGGGGGAGATGTCGCGACAGCGACAGAGGGGGTATCAGAGGCTCGGCATACTCAGTGTCGCATCATCTACCGATGCAGGTGATACACCTTGTTCACCACGCTCCACCGCCCGTCGATCTTCAGCAGGGAAAGATAATCCGAAAACCGCATGCCGGCGAATTCGTCGACGACCTTGACGCTGGCCGCATCGCCTTCGATGTCGATCAGCTCGATCTCCATCAGCGGTATCGTGTCCGGCGGGGCGCTGCCTTGCTCGACGATGGCGGCAATGAATTCATCCCGCGTCATCCATTCCACCGCGCCTTGATAATTGCCGATGATATCAGCCCGCGGATGGAACGCCTTGCGCAGCGCCGGCTCGTTCGCGAATGCCATGCCATCGACATAGAGATGAACAACCGCACGGATTGCCTGCTCTTCCGACATCTCGTCATTCCTCGTTTGAGTATCCGATAAACTATCACAGGTGGGTCTGGCTCGCAAAACTCGCGCCTGAAATCGACCTATTCCACGAAAACCCGCACGCTTGCCGCGCGTCCCGCCGCATCGATGACGGTCAGCGTCGAATAGCCCGCGCCGTCGGGCGTCCACTGATTGGTGCGGCGGCGCGACATGTCGGGCAGCGGTTTGCCGTTGGCGAGCCATCGGAATGGCGCCCGTCCGCCCTGCAGCTTCAGCGCCAGCGGCATGATCTCGTTGCTGCCGCTGCTTGCGCCGAGATCGACGCGCGCGCCTTCCGGCGGATAGACGATCTGCGGCGCCGGCTCGCGGCTGGACGCCGCCAGCAGCCCGGCGGCGGTCACGGAAAAGCGCCGCTGGCTGATCGGCAGCTCGGTCGGAGCGATGCGCACCGCGCCCATAGGAGCGGAAGGAAAGGGGGTTATGGCAACGCCCGATTTGGCGAAGGCCTCGAACAGGATGGGCGCGGCCGAAACATAGCCCGCCAGCCCCGGCACGGCGCCATTGTCCGGGCGGCCGACCCAGACGCCGAGCACATGCGCACCGTCATAGCCGATCGACCAGGCATCGCGATTGCCGTAGCTGGTTCCGGTCTTGTAGGCGATGCCGAGCTGCTTGCTGCCGCGCGGCGCGATGATGTCCGAGAGAATGTCGGTGATGTTCCACACCGCGATCGGCTCCATCAGCGGTTCGCCGTCGATCGGTCCTGGCTCGTCCTGAACGCCATCGCCGATCCGCATCGCCTTGCCGCGATTGGCAAGTCCGGCATAGAGCTGCACGAGATCCTTCAGCGTCACGCCGACACCGCCGAGGCCGATCGCAAGGCCAGGCGCCTCGTTCGGCGGCAGCTTCGGCTTCACCTCGGCGCGG
The DNA here is from genome assembly GCF_008370325.1 of Martinezella tropici. GTDB lineage: Bacteria > Pseudomonadota > Alphaproteobacteria > Rhizobiales > Rhizobiaceae > Rhizobium > Rhizobium tropici_B. The sequence continues at coordinate 180,083 of NZ_VNIP01000001.1, forward strand.
CGGAAACGCACCAGCAGCCGGGTCGGCCCAACGGCATCGAGCAGGCGCACGGCCGGCACGTTGAGCGACAGCTGCAGCGCCTGGCGCACGCTGACATCGCCCTGGTAGCTCATGTCGAAATTGCGCGGGCGATAGCCGTAGAAATCGGCGGGGCGATCCTCGATGATCGTTTCCTGCGCCACATAGCCCTGTTCGAAGGCGAGGCCGTAGATGAAGGGCTTTAGAGTCGAGCCGGGCGATCGCAGCACGCGGGTCATGTCGATCCAGCCCGTGCGGGAGGAATCGAAATAATTGGCCGAGCCGACTTCGCCGATGATCTCGCCCGTCTTGGCGTCAGCCATGATCATGGCCACCGACACCTTCGGCCCGAGCCGTTTTGCAGCGGCATCCGCAATGGCTTCCAGACCCTGCTGAACATCGCGCCTCAGCGTTGTCTTGTGCCTGATGACGCCGGGTTGCTTGCGGAGCGCCAACTCGGCCAAATGAGCGGCATAGGCCGGCAGCTGCCGCCGCTGAGCCGGAATAGAGGATAGCGAAGCGCGTTCTGCTTCGCCTTCGCCGATGATGGTAGCGACGGCCGCGCGCTCGAGCACGCGGTGGCGGGCGGCCTGGGCGGCAACGAGGTTGCGGTCCGGCCGGCGCTTTTCCGGCAGCTGCGGCAGCGCGACGAGCAGGCCCGCCTGCGCGACGGTCAAATGCCGCGGCTCCTTGCCGAAATAGGCAAGGCTCGCGGCGCGGACCCCTTCCAGATTGCCGCCGTAAGGCGCGTGCGTGAGATAGAGATCGAGGATCTGTTCCTTGGTGAGCCGCCGCTCGATCTGGATGGCGCGGATGACCTGCAGAAGCTTCGCCGTCATCGAGCGCTCGCTGCGCGGCTCGATCAGGCGCGCCACCTGCATGGAGAGCGTCGAACCTCCGGAGACGATGCGACCATGCGTGATGAGCTGCAGAAAGGCGCGTCCGATTGCCATGGGATCGACGCCGTGGTGATCGTAGAAGCGCCGGTCCTCATAGGCGACCAGCATGCGCAGAAATTGCGGATCGACATCGGCAACACCGGTCTTCAGCCGCCAGCGCCCCTCGGGCGTGGCGAAGGCGCGCAGGAGATCGCCATTGGCGTCGAGCACCTCGGCCGAAACGACATGGGCATTGTCGAGCGGCGGCGGATAGGCGCGGTCCGCGGCCGCAAGGCCGAAGACCAGCGCCACCACTGTGACGGCAGTGGCTCCAAGGCCGATCGCAATTTTCCACCGCGCTTTCATTTCTGCTTCTTACTGCTGGGCGCCCAGCACCTCCATGCGGCCCATCGCCGTGCGGGCCGAGAACTGCGGACGATACATGTCCTCGACGCTTGCGGCCGGATGATCGTAGACGCCGGGGGTAACGGCGCGCACGACATAGGCGAAGGTCATGTCACGGTCTGCGCCTGAGCCCTGGTCGAAGGCGGCGACGAAGCGGTCGTTGCGGAATTCGACATGGGCCGGCTGAATTTCGCTGAGCCAGTCGAAGTTCGACAACTGTGCGCTGTTGACGATGCTCGGATTGTCGATCTCGAAGCCGGCGGGCAGGAGATCGGTCACGAGAAGGCGCTGAGGCCAGTCATTGTCCTCGGTCACATGCAGTACGACGACATAGCGTTCGTTCTGCTGTGCCTGGCTGACATTCGCCTCTTCGCCATCGAGCGTGTAGTATTTGCGCTCGATCTTGAAACCGTTGCCGCCGGCCGGCAGCGGCGCAACCGGAGCCGCGACGGTGGTCACCGCAGCCGAAAGCGGCTGGCGCGTCGTGTTGGTAACGGTCAGCGGATGGCCCATCAGCGCATCGCCTGACATCTGCGCCATGTAGGTGCCGCTATGGGCAGCACCATTGACATCGAGTGTCAGGCCATCGTCGCCATTCTGCAGGGCACGGGCAGCAAGCAGCATCCAGGTCTGTTCCTGCGTGCTGGTATATGTCTTGGTCTGCCAGTCCTTGGCGACGACGCTGGCGAGTTCGGGAATGATCGGCGGCACTGGGCGGCTTTCGGCGGCGAGCGCCAGCACGGCGGCACCGTCGCGCAGCGACGAGCCGTAATCCGAGCGGACGAAGCTGACCTTGGTGACCGCCGCCTTCTGCGACATCTGCAACGAGTCCAAGAAGATGTTGCGCGAGCGCTGTGCATCTCCGTAAAGCGCGAGAGCCGCGGCCAGATGTGCCTTGGACAAGGGCGTCGGGAAGTCGTTCAGCATCGTGTCGGCGTAGTAGCGCAGATCGCTGATCGAGGCCTTCTTGTTGCGCGCCAGCACATAGAGCGCATAGGCGATTTCGTTGCCGTTATCCTTGACGTTGGTATTGGCACTCAGCGCATTCTGAAGGTTTTCCAGCGCCTGCACCATGGCCTGATCCGGCACGTTGTATTTCTGCTCGCGGGCGCGGGTCAGGAAGTCGGTCACGTAGGCGTCTAGCCAGAGATCGCCAGAGCCAGGGCTCCAGAGGCCGAAACTGCCGGTCGAGGACTGGTAGGACATTTCGCGATAGATGGCGTCCTGCACGCGCTTGCGGATATCGGTATCGTCAGCAAGCCCGTTCTTGATCGCCATGTCGCTGAAGTAGAGCAGCGGCATGGCGCTGCTCGCCGTCTGTTCCGCGCAGCCATAGGGATAGCGGCTGAGGCTCATCAGCAGCGCCGGCACGTCGAAGGCGCTGGAGCGGCTGACATTGACGCTGACCGAGGCGCCGGGCAGCACGCTGTCGGCGAGAAGATCGGCATTGACGGTCAGGCTCTTGCCAGGGGCAAGCGCGATGACACGCCGTTCGGTGACCGGAAGCTGCGCCGGGCGAACCGGGATATCGACCGATTGATCGAGCGACATGCCCGATGCATTCGACAGCTTGATCGAAACCGTGCCGTCGCCCGGCTGTCCGCCGGTCAGCGGCAGCGTGATATTGTATTTGCCGCCGGTCTGCAGGTTGATCTTCTGCTGGGTGGCGCTTGCGTCCACGGTCACGGCGCTGTTGCCGGTGACCGCGAGCGCGTACTCGCCGGCGGGGGCGTCGGTGTTGGCGACATCGAGACGAAGGTTGGCCTTGTCCCCAGGTGCCAGGAACTTCGGCAGGCTTGCGGTGATGACGACGGGATCGCGGATGATCACGTCCTGTGTCGCGTGGCCGACGCCGGCCTTCGACCAAGCGACTGCCATCAGCCGTGCCGTGCCGTTGAACTGCGGAATGTCGAAGCTGACATTCGCCTTGCCATTGGCATCGAGCTTGACGGGGCCGGAGAAGAAGGCGATCAGCTTTTCCTTCGGTGGGCTTGCCTGCAGAGCTGCCTGCCCTCCGTCGCCGCCGGTGCGCAGCTTGCCGGTCGCGCCGAGCGAGCCATCGATGAGGCGACCGTAGATATCGCGGATTTCAAGGCCGAGCTGACGCTGGCCGTAATACCAGTCGTCCGGTGCCGGCGGCTGGTAGCGCGTGAGATTGAGGATGCCGACATCGACTGCGGCGATCGTGACATAGGCGTCCTCATTGGCGCCTGCGCCTGAAACCTGCAGGCCAATGTTCAGCGGCTGGCGCGGCAGCGTCTTCTGCGGGGCGTCGATCTTGATCTGCAGCTTGCGCTCGCCGGGATCGACCGGCGCCCACTTGATGCCGATAGCGCGCATCGGCATACGGCTTTCCTGGGCTTCGCCGGGGCGGAAGAGGGTCGCGGTCAGATAAGTGCCGGCACCCCAGTCGGCTGTGACGGGGATATCGACTTCGCCGCCATTGGCGCCGATATCGGCATTGGTGACCGAAATCAGCGTTTCCGAGCCGGCGGTGACCATCAGCTGGCCGGCATAGCGCGAGGTGACCTTCAGCTTGGCGGTATCGCCGACATGATAGCTTTCCTTATCGAGCGCGATCTCAAGCGCATCCGGCGTTTCCGTCGAGGTGGAGGCGACATACCAGCCGGCGTTGAATTCGACGCTCGATTCCGGGCCGTTCGCATCGGCCGTGGAGACTTCGAGCCGGTAGCGGCCCCAGGTGACAGGCATGGAAATCGCCGCGCCGTCTGTCGTCGCGTTGATCGTGCCGACCGCCACCTGCTTGGTGGACATGATCGGCTCGTATTTCCAGCTGCTGCCGTCGCGATACCATTGATAATTGCGCTCGACGCTCAGCAGCTTCCAGGTCAGGCCCTGCATGGCCTGCTTCTGGCCGTTGGCGTCGACGGCGATGACATGGAAGTTGCCGACGGAATTTTCGCCGAGATCGCCATCGAATTCCGGCTTGATGCCGATGCGCGGACCGTCTGCCTTGACGGGAAGGGTCAGCGAGCGCTCGACGGCGCGGCCGCCGGCTTCCTGCATGCGTACGGTGATGTTGGCGTTCAGCAGCTGCGTGGTTGAGGGCGTGTCGTTGATCGTGACGTTGAAGGTGGTCTTGCCGTTTTCGTCCAGTGCCTGCAGGTCTTCGAGCGGTACCTGCGTGCTCTCGGCCTTGCTGTCGCCGCCGCTGCTGTCGTCGTCGTCATTATTTGCGTTTGCCTTGCCGGCACCCTCGTCGGCGAGGCCGAACTGATAGCCCTTGTAGGCGTCGCTCTGGCGCGTCGGCTTCAGCGTCACTTCGCCTTCCAGAGTGAGGCCGGCGGCCGGCGCACCATAGAGATAGCGTCCATCGACATTGACCGGCGTCGGCTGGCCGACTTCGATTTCCTTGGCGTCGCTCTTCATGTCGAATTCAATGCGATCCGGGACGAAGTCGTCGACGAGGAAGGTCTGCGAGCCGATGGAGGAACCCTTCGGGTCGGTATAGATATTCATCGTCCAGGTGCCGCGCATCGAGGTCTGCTGCAGCGGCAGGTCGACATTGTAGCCGCCGAGCTTGCCGCCGTCGGTGACGATGCGGCGGTCCTCGACGCCATCCGGGCGCAGGAAGACGAAGGTGAGCGGCAGGTTATCGACCGCCGTCGAGCTGACATCGCGGGCAAGGGCGGACGCATGCACGGTCTCGCCGGCGCGGTAGATGCCCCGCTCGGTCCAGGTCAGCAGATCGATCGCGCCGGGCGCGGTTCTGCCTGATACGCCGCGGTCGGAAAGATCGAAGCCGGCGCGCGTCATGTCGAGGAAGACATAATCCTGGTCGCCATTCTCAGCTGTGATGACGGCCGGCGTCATGCCAGCCGTGCCGCGCATCAGGCCGGCGCTGAAGACGGCGCGGCCGTTGTCGTCGGTCTTGGCGGTCCCCAGGATTTCGTTGTTCTTGGCGAGAAGTTGCAGCTGAATGCCGGCAAGCGGCTTGGCGCTGCCGAGCGAGCGGGCGAAAACATTCAGCCCGTCGGTGCCGGCATAGGTGGTGACGCCAATATCGGAAACGACGAACCACTGCGTCGCCTGCGGGTCCCATTCGTGGCCGCCGCTGTCGGGTGCAACCGCCGTCAGCACATAGACGCCGGGTTTGCGCTTCGGCAGCGCCTCGTCCACCGGGAAGCTGGTCGCGACTTCCTTGTTGAGTTCCTGTTTGATCTCGATGGAGCCCTGCCAGACCAGCTCGCCATTGGTGTCCTGGATGGTCTGGGCGCTGTAGCTGTCCACCTGCGTCAGGAACTGCGAATTGTTCAGAAGCTGCGCGATATTGCGGTCGCCGATGCGGTAGAGCTTGAGATTGGCCGTGGTGGCATTGACCGAAACGATCGGAATACCGCGGCGTGCGGTCGAAGGCAGGACGAAATTGTCGCCCGTGAAGCGCAGCGAAGCCGTACGATCCTTGACGTAGACGTCGACATTGACCTGCGAGGCGAGGTTCTCATCCACGGAGGAGGGCAGGCCGGCGCGCAGCGAAATACGGTAGTGCTGGCCGAATTCCAGGCCCTCGACGCAGATCTGGTTGTCCTTGGCATCGACGCCCTTCGCCGCGGCGCCATTGACGGTAACGAAGGGGGTGTAGTCGGTGCCGCTCTTTACCAGCTTTTCGGAGAACTGCACGCAGGCACGGGGCGAGGCATTGTCGTTGTCGAGCGTATTGCCCGTGACGCGGAAGCCCTGGCGTGCCAGAAGATCGTTATAGGCGGCCTGGACAGCGGCGGAGCTGGTGAGCCCGAGGCTTGCCTTGTAGGCATTGAGCGCCGGGCGATAGTTCTGCGCATTCTTCAAAGCCTCGGCAAGCACCGCGAGAGCATCGGCACGGCTGCTCGTCGTGCGGGTCAGCTGGTAGCCGTTGAGCGCGGCATAGGCGGCGCGCGTGGCGACGGAGGTATCGTTCGTGATCGTATTGGCGGCGCGCGCCATCTCGATCCACAGATCGCCATTGTCGGGATTGAGCGAAAGTGCGCCCTGGAAGGCGTTCAGGGCATCGTTGACGTTGCCGGAGGTCAGCTCGATGCGGCCGAGCGCGATCAGGCTTTCGACGCCCTGGCCCTTCAGCTCATTGCCGAGCGTCAGCGTGTTCTTTGCATCGCGCGCGCTCTGGACGAAATTGTCGGAGAGGAAGGAAAGGGCAGGGGCAGCGCCGATATCCGGTTCGGTGGTGGCGGCCGTCTCGACGATCTTGCCGGCGATCGCGCCGGGGAAACTGTTGAGCTGGTTGAAGTCCGACTTCATGAAGCACCACTTCACCTTCGGATTGTAGGTGAAGGCCTTGCAGGACTTATCGCCGATGCAGGAGGCGGAGCACTGGTCCAGCGTCACGTTCTGCTCGGTGCGCAGATCGAAACCGAAGTAATCGCCGTCCTTCGTGGTCACCACCTGGCGCTTGACGTCGGCGGCGGCGGAAGGGTTCAGAGAGGCGAAAGTGGCGAGAAGAAAAGCAGAGAAGCCGAGAAACGCGCGCTTAGACATAAGTCCCCCCAACGCTGTCCGTTTTTGATGGCGGCAATCTTCAAATTTCGGACCCGTTTGTCAACCGAGCGTCGAGCTTCTGCTTGAGCTTCGCGCCTATGACGATCAACCTAGAAGTTTGAAAAAGCCTGCAATTCAGGCGATTCGCATGTTCGGCGCGCCCCTCGGTGATGCTTCATTTTTCTTTTCGGTCCCAAAATGACACCGGCCTTTACGGCCGATGTCTTCGCGTGGGCGGAAGGAGTGGCCCATTTGTCATATATTCGTCATCGCCAGGGAGGCATCGGTATACCGCTTGCCGGCCACCGTTTCGGGCGAGATGATGCCGCCGAGTTCCTTCACCTCTTGCGGCGACAGCGCGATATCGGCAGCCGCTGCATTCTGCTCGAGATGGTGCAGCTTGCGCGCTCCGGGAATCGGCACGATGTCCTCGCCCTGACGCAGCACCCATGCGAGCGCCAGTTGTGCTGCCGTGACTCCCTTTTCTTCGGCCAGCGCCTGAAGTCTTGCGACGAGAGCCGCGTTGGCATCGAAATTTTCGCTCTGGAAGCGTGGCAGCGAGCGGCGGAAATCGTCGGCGGCAAGATCGTTCGTCTTTTGGATCGCGCCGGTCAGGAAGCCGCGGCCGAGCGGGCTGTAGGGCACGAAGCCGATGCCGAGTTCGCGGCAGGTGGCAAGCACATCTTCTTCCGGATCGCGGCTCCACAGCGAGTATTCGCTCTGCAGGGCGGCGATCGGATGCACCGCATGGGCGCGGCGGATGGTGGCGGAGCCGGCTTCGGAAAGGCCGAGCGCCCGCACCTTGCCCTCTCTCACCAGCTCTGCCATGGCGCCGACCGTGTCTTCGATCGGCACGTTCGGATCGACGCGATGCTGGTAGAAGAGGTCGATGACATCGGTGCCGAGCCGTTTCAGCGAAGCTTCAGCGACTTCCTTCACATGTTCGGGCCGGCTATCGACGCCGAACATGGCGGCGAGGCCCGATTTCGTATGATCGAGCTTGAAGCCGAATTTCGTGGCGATGACCACGCGATCGCGAACGGGCTTCAGCGCGCGGCCGAGCAGCTCTTCGTTGGTGAAGGGGCCATAGGTTTCGGCGGTGTCAAAGAAGGTTACGCCGAGATCGACAGCGCGATGCAGCGTTTTGACGGATTCGTCCTCGTCCGTCGGGCCATAGGCGAAGCTCATGCCCATGCAGCCGAGTCCGACGGCGGAAACGGTGAGATCCTTACCAAGCCTGCGGGTTTTCATGATCTATTCCTTTTGAGCTTATGGAGCGGCGGCGGTCACTTCCGCTGCCGACATGCTCAAATTAAGGTTCCGGACAATGAATGAAAATCCATGCAAATCCTTATAGGTTGTTCTATAATTTAGATCAATGAACAGGACACAACTCTCTCAGCTTGCGGTTTTTGCCGCCGTCGCCGCCCATCGCAGCTTTCGTGCAGCCGGCAAGGAATTGTCGATCGCGCCATCGGCAGTCAGCCACGCCGTCTCCAGCCTTGAGGAAAGCCTCGGCGTGCGGCTGCTTGCCCGCACCACGCGCAGCGTGCTCCCGACCGAGGAGGGGCAGGCGCTATTGCAACGGCTGGCGCCGGCCCTGGAGGAAATCGATATCGCGCTGGAGGATACGCTTGCGACCCGCGGCCGCCCGGCCGGCAATCTCCGCATCACCGCGCCGCGTTTTGCCTCCGATCTGCTGATGGCGCCGCGCATCGGTGATTTCCTCAATACCTATCCCGATATCACGCTCGAAATCGCCAACGAGGACGGCTTCAGCGATATCGTCAAGGAGGGCTACGATGCCGGCATCCGGCTGGAGGAGAGTATCGAGGGGGATATGATCGCGGTGAAGGTCTGCCCCGACATCCGCACCGTGATTGCCGGCTCCCCGGCCTATTTCGAAAAACATCCGAAGCCGCTGCATCCGCGCGATCTCGTCCATCATCGTTGCATCAAGCGGCGATTCACCGATGGCTCGATTTATCGCTGGGAGTTCGAGAAGGATGGCCGCGAGCTGATCGTTGCCGTCGATGGCCCTCTGATCGTAATCGAGGATCGCTTAGGCGTTTTGGCCGCTCTCAATGGCGCCGGGCTCGCCTATCTCTTCGACATTCGCGTGCGGCAGGAACTGGCCGAAGGCAAGCTCATCCGCGTGCTCGAGGATTGGTGTCCGCCCTATCCGGGCTTCTGCATCTATTATCCAAGCCGCCGGCAGATGCGTCCGGCGCTCAGAGCCTTTATCGATTTCTTCAAATATACGGGGCCTTGAAGCGACTGCTGACAGAAATCGGGTGGCGGCAATGCCATAACTCGTCTCGATTGATCGATGATTTGAGAAGGGGGTTGCCGCGATGAGAAAACCGGGATCGATGAAGGGGCTCGAGGATCTCGGCCGCGTCAGGCTGTCGAAGAACTTCTTCTTTCGCGATTTCCTGCACTCGGAAATATCAGATTTCTATCGCATTCCCAATCTCCCCGAGGATCCGGATCTGGCGATCGAGTCCGGCCGCAGGCTTTGCGAGGAATTGCTGGAGCCGTTGGAGGCGACCTTTGGCCGGCTACATATCCGCTCCGGCTATCGTTCGCCCGAAGTCAACGCCTTCGGCAACAAGAACGGGTTGAACTGCTCGACCAATCCCCACACCGCCGCGCACCACATCTGGGACATGCGCGATCTCGACGGCTGCATGGGCGCGGCGGTCTGCATCGTTGTGCCCTGGCTGATCGATCACCACAGCCATGAGGGGGATTGGCAGAAGCTTGCCTGGTGGATCCACGATCATCTGCCCTACGCGTCGCTTTGCTTCTTCCCGAAACTATGGGCTTTCAACATCCAGTGGCACGAGCGCCCGAAGCGGACCATCCAGAGCTTTGTCGGTCCGCGCGGCATGCTGACCAAGCCGGGCATGGCCAACTGGGAGGGCGATCACTCCGCCCATTATGAGGGTTTCCCGAAGCTCAGAAGCTGATGCGATAGCGAATATGCCCGTCGCTCTCGACGTAGCTGTCATAGAGCTTGCGGGCGGTCGCATTGCCTTCTTCGGTATGCCAGTAAAGGCGAGCCCAGCCGTTCTTCTTGCAGAGTGCGACGAGATCGTCCAAGAGTGCCCGGCCGACGCCGCGGCCCCGAGCGCTTTCATCGACAAACAGGTCTTCCAGATAGCAGTCCGGTGCGCGCACCCATGTGCCCTCATGCGTAAGGCTGAGGGTGAACCCCTTCACCTCGCCATCGACCTCGGCAACGCGCATGAAGATCGCCGACGCCGGATCGAAGACCCGGCGCCAGGTCGCATCGGTGATGTCGGGCGCGACAGTGACGCCGTAGAAGGCCAGATAGCCGTCCCATAGCGCGCGCCAGCACGCTTCGTCGTCGGGTCTGGCGTCTCGGATCGTCACGGTCATCGGCCGGCCTCTATCTACTGGCCGGCTTCATCGAGCAGGCGCATGGCGTCATCGGAAAGCGAAAGCTTCGCCGAATTGATTAGCGCGTCGAGTTGGCTGAGGCTAGTCGCGCTGGCGATTGGAGCCGTGACGCCGCGCTTGCGCAGCAGCCAGGCAAGCGCGATCTCGGCGGGCTTTGCGCCGGTTTCGGCAGCGACCTTGTCGAGCGCCGCGAGAATGCGCAGGCCCTTGTCGTCGAGATAGGCGGCAACCCGGTTCTCGCGCGCCCGCCCTTCCGTATCCGCCTTGGTGCGGTATTTGCCGGTCAGAAAACCGGCGGCGAGGCTGAAATAGGTGATGACACCGATGTCTTCTTTGACGCAGAGATCCGCCAGCGGTCCCTCGAAGCTGTCGCGGGCGTAGAGATTATATTCGGGCTGAAGTACGTCGTATCTCGGCAAGCCGGCCTTAGCGGCGGCATCCAGCGAGGCCTGGAGCTGGGTCGCATCGAGGTTCGAGCAGCCGACATGGCGGATCTTGCCCTGCTCCTTCAGCTTCGCATAGGCGGCAAGCGATTCCTCATGCGGCGTTTCGGGGTCGGGCCAGTGCGACAGATAGAGATCGATGTGATCGGTCTGCAGTCGCTTTAGCGAGGCTTCGGCGGCTTCGATGATGTAATCGGCCTTGAGGCCCTTCTTGCCCGGACCCATCTCCGATCCGACCTTGGTGATGATGATCGCCTTGTCGCGCGAAACGCGGCCCTGCTTCAGCCACTTGCCGATAATCTCCTCGGAATCGCCGCCCTTGTTGCCGGGAACCCAGCGGGAATAGACATCGGCCGTGTCGATCGTGTTGAAGCCGGCGTCGAAGAAGGAGTCGAGCAGTGCGTAGGAGGTTTTCTCATCGGCCGTCCAGCCGAAGACATTGCCGCCGAACACGATGGGGGCCACAAACAGATCGGTTCGTCCAAGCTTGCGCATGTCCATGATATTTCTCCAAGTCACTTGAGAGGCGGACCGGCGAAGGGCGCCGGAGGGGAGAGACAAGGCAGGCTACCGGCCTTTCGTCGCGAAGGCCACTAACGATTTCTTTATTCGGTGGCCGAGCGCCGATAGTGGCTCGGTGGCAGCGCGTTATATTTCGACCAGACGCGCCGCATATGCCGCGGAGAGGCGAAGCCCGATTTTTCCGCCACGCGCTCCATATCCAGCCGCGAATTGGCAAGCACGTCACGCGCGAGCGTAACGCGCATCAGATTGACATAGGCCGTTACTGACAGGCCGGCATGCTCCTGAAACAGCCGCGAAATATGCCGCGCGCTCATTGCGCCGATGCCGGCAAGCTCGGAAAGCGACCAGCCATGGGCCGGATCGGCCATGATCGCATCCTGAACGCGATGGATGGCGGGATGCACATGGTTGCGGCCGCTGAGCCAGGGCGAGAGCTGCGGTTCGGCGCCGGTTCTGCGCATGTAGACCACCATGTGCCGGGCAATGGTTAGCGCCGTCACCGGTGAGGTCAGCTTGGAAGCGAGATGCAGCATCAGGTCGGTGCCTGTCGTGATGCCGGCGCTCGAATAGCGGTCCCGGTCCTCGACATAGAGCCGATTGTCGAGAACCCTGGCCGTCGGAGCAAATTCCCGGACTTCGTCGAGGCAGGCTGCATGCGTGGTGCAGGCGTAACCGTCCATCAGGCCGGCCCGGGCGGCGAGTACCGCTCCGGAGCAGATGGTGACGAGGGTGATGCCCGGACGGATCGCGTCTTTGAGCCAGCTCGCAAGCGTGACGAGCTCCGGTTCGATATCCTCGGCATCGTCAGGCGGCGTGACGCTGCCGGATAGGATGACATAGGCGCCATCGGGAATGCGATCAGGCAATGGCTGGAGATCGGCAAGCGTCAGCCCGACCGAGGTCGTCTGCGATGGTTGGGCGGCGACGAATTGATAATCGAACAGGACATCGTCCTGTTCGATATTGGCGCGACGCAACACCTCCACCGGCCCGGCCACATCCATCAGCAGCGTATAGGGCGGCAGGAGGACGTAGACGGGAATGATCCGCCGATGGAGGCGCCGATCGCTTTGGGTCATGCGGCACTCCGGATCGATGCGCCCGTAAGCGCCTCTTCGACGGTTGCGATGCGGGCGAAACGGCCAGACAGCACCAGTTCGCTGCGCTTCTTGATATCGTCGGCGCTGAACACCGTGCCCGAGGCATGCGTCATCGGGAAGGTCAGCGTCGCCTCGGTGACGTAGTCGACATCATAGCCGAGGTCGGATGCGTGCCGGGTCGTCGTCTCGCAGCATTGTTCCGTGCGAATGCCTGAAACGATCACCTTGCGGATGCCGTTTGCCACCAGCCAGACATCAAGGCCCGAGCCGACGAGCGCCGAATGGCGGCGCTTGTGGAATACGGCATCGGCCTCCAGCGAGATTCCATCGAGCTTGCGAACGAAGCCGCTCTTGAGGCTGAAATGCGCGTCGCCGTCCTCGACATGGAAAATTTGGACGACGGGAATGCCTTTCGCCTTGGCGCCGTCGATCAGGGCCTGCAGGCGGCTGGCGAAGGCTGGCAGATCGTCCGCTCGCCAATAGGGGCGCTGGCGAAAGGATTCTTGGACATCGATGACGAGCAGTGCGGTATCCGCATGGGACATTTTCGTATCTCCTGTGCTTGAAGGATAGCCGAGATTAGGCGTCGCTTGAAAGCTTCGAAAGCCATCTGACAGACAGAAAGAGGACAAATATGGACATGGCATGATGGTCGTCATGCTCTTGCGTTCGCACTCGCGGGCCGCCTCGGGCGTTGCGCCATCGGCAAGGGCCGAATAAGTTGGCGCTGGTTTCGTCCAGAGCGAAATGGCCCGTTTCGCTCGACCCACCCATGTTCACAAAGGATCCCGCCGGAAAGGCCATGTCGCGATCATCGCCATGCGGCCGTCTGCTTCGGGACGATGCTTCAGGAGAAAGATCATGCTGCGTTTCGGAATTCTGTCGACCGCGAAGATCGGCCGCGATCTGGTCGTGCCCGCCATTCAGGATGCGGAAAACTGCGTCGTGACGGCGATCGCCAGCCGCGATCTCGCCCGCGCCCGGCAGATGGCCGACCGCTTCTCCGTGCCGCATGCCTTCGGCTCCTATGAGGAGATGCTCGCCTCCGACACGATCGACGCCGTCTATATCCCCCTGCCGACCTCTCAGCATGTCGAATGGACGATCAAGGCTGCCGATGCCGGCAAGCATGTGCTGTGCGAAAAGCCGATCGCGCTCAAGGCGGATGAGATCGACAGCCTGATCGCCGCCCGCGACCGCAACAAGGTGCTGGTGACGGAAGCCTATATGGTCACCTACGCGCCGGTCTGGCGGAAGGTTCGCTCGCTGCTTGCCGATGGCGCCATCGGCCGCCTGCGCCACATCCAGGGCGCCTTCACCTATTTCAATCGCGATGCCGGCAACATGCGCAATATTCCGGCGCTTGGCGGCGGCGGCCTGCCGGATATCGGCGTCTACCCGACGATCAGTACCCGTTTCGTTACCGGCCGCGAGCCTCTGCGCATTCAGGCGGTGACGGAGCGTGACCCGGAATTCGGCACCGACATCTATTCCAGCGTCAAGGCAGACTTCGGCGATTTCGAACTGACCTTCTACATCTCGACGCAGATGGCCAATCGGCAAGTCATGGTCTTCCACGGCACCGAGGGCTTCATCGAGGTGAAGTCGCCCTTCAATGCCGATCGCTACGGAGCGGAAGAGCTGGAACTGACCAATCGCGGCCATTCGGAATCGCAGATCTTCCGTTTCCCCGACAGCCGCCAGTACAGGCGCGAGGCGGAGGCCTTCGCATCCGCCGCGCTCGGTCAGGGTGCGGAAGTCGTGTCCCTGGAAAGCTCGAAGCTCAACCAGAAGGTCATCGACGCCATCTACCGCGCCAGCGAGAAGGATGGCTGGGAGCCGGTCTGATAGGCTTCCTTATTTTCTTACGCAATTCCGGACGGAAAACCGCTAGGCACTTTTCCTGGAATTGCGTCAAGAGTTTTGCCGGTGGCGGAAGACGAAGCGTGAATAGCCGAAGAAGCTGAACGCCGTTGCCGCCGCCGAAGCAAGCGTCAGGGCGATGATGGGCCGCAGCGCCGGCTCCGCCATCAGCAGCGAGCTGAACAGGGCATAGTTCAAGAGGGCCGAGGTCAGGCCGACCGAACCGTAGCGGAAGCCTTCAGCCGCCAGCGACCGATGGGACCGGCCGAAGGTGAAGTTGCGGTTGATAAACCAGGTGGCAAGCAGCGCACTCGGGATCGAGATGGCCCGGCCGACGAAGGGGCCGAAAGGCGTGAACCACAGCAACAGATGCAACACGCCGGCATCGACGACGAAGCCGACACCGCCGGCGATCAGGAAGCGAAAGAGCTTCTTCATGCAGCCTTGGCCCTTTTCTTCCGGCTTGCCGGTTTTTCAAGTTCCGCCATATAGACCGTCTGATCGTCGCCGTTTTCGCGCGCCGCCGGCTTGGCGAGGCTCATATAGTGGATGCGCAGCTGTTCGGCGCGGGCGCGGGCGACCGAATCGAGGATCAAACCGGCCGTGAACAGCATGAAGGCGATCATCGTCAGCGCCACGGAGAGCACCCAGCTCGGCATGCGCGTCACCATCCCGGTTTCGAAATACTCGACAAGGACCGGAATGCCGAAACCGATGCTGAGCTCCATGGCAACGGCGCTCAGGATGCCGAAGAAAGCGAAAGGCCGCGTTTCCTTCATCAGCATTGCGAACATCCACAGGATTTTCCAGCCGTCGCGGAAGGTGGAAAGCTTCGAGTGCGATCCTTCCGGCCGCCGGCCGTATTCGAGCTCCAGTTCGCTGACGGGCAGCTTCAGCCGCGACGCATGCACCGACATTTCAGTCTCGATCTCGAAGCCGCCTGACACGGCCGGAAAACTCTTGACGAAGCGGCGCGAAAAGGCGCGGTAGCCGGAGAAGATGTCGGTGAAATCGGCCCCGAAAATGGTACGATAGAGCCAGTTGAAGATGCGGTTGCCGAAGGCATGACCTTGCCGTCCGGCATCGCTATGAACGTTGCGGCGGGTGCCGACCACCATGTCGGATCCCTCAGTCAGCAGCGTGCGGATCAGCTCTTCGGCGTCTTCCGGCGCATAGGTGCCGTCGCCATCGGCCATGACGTAGATGTCGGCCTCGATATCGGCGAACATGCGCCGCACCACATGCCCCTTACCCTGCCGGCGCTCGCGCACGACGGTCGCGCCCGCGAGCATCGCGTGCAGCGCCGTGCCGTCGGTCGAATTGTTGTCGTAGACGTAGACCGTCGCCTGCGGCAGCGCCTTGCGGAAACCGCGCACGACGTCTCCGATCGTCGCGGCCTCGTTGTAGCAAGGCAGAAGGACGGCGATGCTCAGCTTCTCATTCCACATGGTCTTGGCCGGTTGTTCCTACGCGTAAAGTCAAGTTCAGGCCTGATGGACGATCCGGACGAGAGCTTATCCCGCTGGCTGTTAATAAGACCCTATGGCTGCGCAATAAAAATGGCGGGATCCCGGCTCCGCGAAAAACATTATCGTGAAGAATTCGGCGGCTCACAGGCGCTTTACTGTTTTTTGATGCGCAGCCGCTAGCGTATCGCCTCGAATATAATTCCAGCATGGGGTTCATCGATATGGCGCAGAGCTTGGCAATGCCGCCCGAGGCAGCCGGAGCGGCAGAGAAGACGGCGCCACGGCACTGGTCTCATCCTGCCTTGGTTGCGCTCATCTATGCCGTCGTCATCATCATCGCGCAGCTCGTCATTCATCGTCACCTGACGGACTATGTGGGCCCCGACAATGACGATGCGATGCGTCTCGTCGAAGTGCGCGATTTCCTCGCCGGCCAAGGCTGGTTCGACATGATGCAGTACCGCCTCGGCCTCGAGGGCGGTACGCTGATGCATTGGTCGCGTTTCATCGATTTGCCGATTGCAAGCCTCATCCTCTTCTTCCGGATGTTCGTCTCGCCGGAAGGCGCCGAAGCGGCGGCACTGACCGTCTGGCCGCTGACGCTCATCCTGCCGTTGATGTTCTTCATGGGCCTTGCGGGCCGTCGCATTGCCGGCGCGGAAGGCATGCATTTCTCGCTGATCCTGACCTCCTTGTTCGTGGTCATCTCGCCGCGCTTCGTGCCGGGCTCCATCGATCACGACAATGTTCAGCTCGGCCTCGTCGCCCTCACGGTCGCCATGCTCGCCGATGAGACCTATCGGCCGCGCAACTTCGCCATCGCCGCCATCGCCCTTGCCGTCCAGCTCGGCATCGGCGCGGAGACCACACCCTTCGTCGCCGTTGCCTGCATGTCGGTTGCCTGCCTGTGGGCCTGGAAGGGTGAAGACTTCGCACCCGCTGCGAAGGCTTTTGCCCTGACGCTGACGATTGCCGTCAGCGCCGCTTTTTTCTCGCTGGTGCCGCCGCGCCTCTATTCGACTGTTACCTGCGACAATCTCTCGCTTGGCTTTTATGCCATCACCAGCGCCGGCTGCGTCGGGCTTCTCCTGTCGTCCCTCTTTGCCAGCCGTCTGTCGCGGCCGTGGCGCATTGCAATTCTCGCGGTCAATGGCGCGTTCGTGTTCGCCACGACGGTTGCGCTCGCGCAGCAATGCCTGCGCAATCCGCTTGCCGATCTCGACCCCATGCTCATGGATTTCTGGCTCAGCAGGGTGACCGAGGCGCAGTCGATCATCTCGGTGGCCCACAGGCAGCCCGATACGCTCGGTGCCTTCTATGCGACCGGTCTGCTGGCGATGCTCATTTGTGCAGCTCGTATCCTGCGGGGCAATCGTGCGAGCCTCCATGCAATGCTGATGGCTCTGATCGCGATCAATTGGATGATTACGCTGGTGCAGGTGCGCGGCGCAGAATTTGCCAATCTGCTGGCCATCCCGCCATTGGCGTTGGCGATCGCCGAGCTGCGGAAAAGCTACATGGCCGATACCAGAAATCTGCGCTCCGTTCTACTTTACGCAGTGACGATATTGGCTTCCGTTCCGGCAGTCTGGGCCGTGGGCGGCGCGCTTGCGAGCAAGGGGATCATCAACGGCTTTACGGTCGCGACACCGGCCAAGGCGGAGGAGGCTGCCAATTGCGCCTCACGGGAGGCCTTGGCACCGATCGCGGGACTTGAGCCCGGGGTCGTCGCCGCAGCCTCTAACATGGGAGCGCCGATCTTGCGCTTCACGCCCCATCGCGCCCTCTCCGGCCCCTATCATCGCGATCCCGACGGGATGCTGGCCGAGCTGCATATCGGCCTTGCGGAGCCGAAACACGCAGAAGCGCTTTTGCGTGAGGCAAAGGTGACGATTGTCGCCTTCTGCAAGGGTGATCCGCAGGTGGAACTTATAAGCGAGCGGGCGCCGAAGGGATTTTATGCCCAGCTGAGCGCCGGGCGTGTCCCTGTTTACCTGGAGCCGATTGCGGCGCCGACGGAATCGGATGTGCAGTTGTACCGCGTCAAGCCGCAGGATTGAGTTGGAGCTGTTCAACTTTTCGCGGTATCTCTAGACCGCTCCATTTCGCGTCATTTCAGACAGGAAGTCGCTACACGCTTTAGGCGCGGCGTTGCTCCATCATGTCGGCCGTAATCAGATAGCCGATGAAGCCGAGATTGTAGCCGCCGAGCGCGATGAACAGCGTCGTCAGCGGCGGCGGAACGATTGACATCGCGACCGCTGCCATGAAGGCGATGCTCACCAGTGCCACGCCGAGCAGCGCGCCGATCGTCGTGCGCTGCAGGCCGGCGACAATTCCGATGATCGTGGCGGTCGCGAATATCATCGCTCCATATCCTCTTTACCAAGAATCAGTTTGCACAGGTTTACGCATGGATGGCTAAGAAAGGCTTTGTCAGCAGGGTTAACGTTTGATGAAGCGATAAGCTCCGAACTCTTTATGGGACACGCAAGGAGGCGGAGGCACCTCAAGTATGCGCACAATCCGTTCCTTCGATCGATTCAGGCTTAAGGGGTATGCATCATGCTCCGCATTTACCGCGACATCGGGTAGAAGGAGGACATGAGCAGCTTTTTTGAGAATGATTCGCCTTCGAACCTGACGGAATACTCCGTCTCGGAATTGTCCGGATCGATTAAGCGCACGGTCGAGAATGCGTTCGATCAGGTGCGCGTGCGCGGGGAAATCTCCGGCTATCGCGGGCCGCATTCCTCGGGACACGCCTATTTCTCGCTGAAGGATGACCGGGCGCGCATCGATGCGGTGATCTGGAAGGGCACATTTTCCAAGCTGAAATTCCGCCCCGAGGAGGGGATGGAGGTCATTGCGACCGGTAAGGTCACGACCTTTCCGGGCTCGTCGAAATATCAGATCGTCATCGAGACGCTGGAGCCTGCCGGCGCGGGCGCGCTGATGGCGCTGCTGGAGGAGCGTAAGCGCAAGCTGGGCGCCGAAGGCCTTTTCGATCCCGAGCGCAAGCGCCGGCTTCCCTTTATGCCGAAAGTGATCGGCGTCGTCACCTCCCCGACGGGCGCCGTCATTCGCGATATTCTGCACCGTATCTCCGATCGCTTCCCCGTGCATGTGCTGGTCTGGCCGGTGAAAGTGCAAGGGGAGGGCTCGGGCGACGAGGTGGCGAACGCCATACGCGGCTTCAATGAATTTGCGCCCGGTGGCCCGATCCCGCGGCCCGACGTGCTGATCGTCGCGCGCGGCGGCGGCAGCCTCGAGGATCTCTGGAGCTTCAACGACGAGGCCGTGGTGCGCGCCGCTGCAGGCAGCGATATTCCGTTGATCTCGGCCGTGGGCCACGAGACCGATTGGACGCTGATCGACTATGCCGCCGACGTGCGGGCTCCGACGCCGACGGGTGCTGCCGAAATAGCCGTTCCGGTCAAGGCCGAGCTGGAGGCGCAGCTTGCTAGCCTTGCCGCTAGGCTGCAGGGCGGAATGACGAGACAGATGGACCAGCGGCGGCAGGCGGTGCGCGCGCTGCTGCGTGCCCTGCCTTCGCTCGACCAGATCCTGGCTTTGCCGCGCCGCCGTTTCGATGAGGCGGCCGCCGGCCTCGGCCGCGGGCTGGAGCTGAACACGCTGAACAAGCGTCGCTCCTTCGAGCGTATGGCCTCGCAGCTGCGGCCGGATATCCTGTCGAACCGGATCGCCGAGCGCCGCCAGCAATTGGGTGAGCGCATGACCCGTGCGGAGCGGACCATCGAGCGTATGCTCGACCGTTCCCGTGCCCGTATCGAACGGGCCGATGCCGTCTTCGCCACGCTGCCATCGCGTCTCGAAGCGCAGACGGGGAGGGCTCGCGACCGCCTTGGCAGCCTCGTCCGCCACGCCGATACCGCCATCCGTCATCAGCTGACCCGAGCGCGCAGCGAGCTTACTGCACAGGAGCGAATTCTGCAGTCGCTCTCCTACAAGAATGTCCTGAAGCGCGGA
Source organism: Martinezella tropici (assembly GCF_008370325.1). Classification (GTDB taxonomy): domain Bacteria; phylum Pseudomonadota; class Alphaproteobacteria; order Rhizobiales; family Rhizobiaceae; genus Rhizobium; species Rhizobium tropici_B. Next base: position 199,693 of record NZ_VNIP01000001.1, read on the forward strand.
TATGCCGTCGTGCGCGACGAAGACGACCGCCCGGTTTCGCTGGCGGCCGCGCTTTCGACGGGCGCTGCCATCTCGATCGAATTCGCGGATGGTCGCGTTGGCGCGGTCACCGGCGATGATGCTACCCCGCCGTCTTCATCCGCGTCAGGCACTCCGCCTGCGAAGAAGCGCGCGGCCAAGCCGGCCGAGCCTGCTGCTCCGCCGAAACAGGGAAGCCTCTTCTGATGCGCATCCTGCTCGTGCTGGCCCATCCGTTGGAAGACAGCTTCGCCGCCGCCGTGGCGAAGGCTGTGAAGGAGACGCTTGCCGCCGGCGGGCATGAGGTCGATCTGCTCGATCTCTATCGCGAGGGCTTCGATCCCCGTCTTTCGCAGGCCGAGCGGCGCGGTTATTTCGACCAGCCCTATGATACGTCCGATGTTGATGCCATCGTCGCGCGGTTACGAGCGGCCGAGGGACTGATCCTGGTCTTTCCGCAATGGTGGTTCAATTTTCCGGCCATTCTCAAGGGCTTCTTCGATCGCGCCTTTGCGCCCGGCGTTGCCTTCACTCACGATCCCGCCGGCGGGCGCATCGTGCCGCAGCTCACCAATATCCGCCTGTTCTGGGCGCTGACGACGACCGGCTCGCCGTGGTGGATCGTGCATCTCTATATGGGCAATCCGGTGCGGCGCCTATTGAAGCGCGGCATCGCCGCCTTCTGCGCCAAGCGGCTGAATTTCCGCATGCTGGCGCTGCACGATATGGACCGCGTCACCGAAGCCGGACGCAAGGCCCATCTCGCCCGTATCAGGAAAGCCCTGGCGGCGATCTGATTCTACGCTTCTAGCCAAAAATATGCCGCGGCGAGAATACCGCGGCGCGATCGCATTCGAATGTCCAAGCGTCCTTACACCCACTCGCCCTTGCGCATGACGGGCACGCGCGAGCCATCCACATTGATGCCATCGATATCGACCTTGTCGGAGCCGATCATCCAATCGATATGGATCAGGCTGGAATTGCCGCCCTGCGCCTTGATCTGTTCCTGGCTGAGCGTGGCTCCATTGACGAAGCACTTGGAATAGCACTGGCCGAGCGCGATATGGCAGGAGGCGTTTTCGTCGAAGAGCGTGTTGTAGAACAGGATGCCGCTCGCCGAAATCGGTGAGGAATGCGGCACCAGCGCCACTTCGCCGAGCCGGCGCGCACCTTCGTCGGTGTCGAGCACCTTGTTCAGCACTTCCTCGCCACGCGTCGCCTTGGCTTCGATGATCCGGCCGCCTTCGAAGCGCACCTGGATATTGTCGATCAGCGTGCCCTGATGCGACAGCGGCTTCGTCGATGAGACATGGCCCTCGACGCGCAGCGCATGCGGCGTGGTGAAGACCTCTTCGGTCGGGATGTTCGGGTTGCAGGTGATGCCGTTCTTGGCCGTGGAAGCGCCGCCGTGCCATTCATGGCCATCCGCCAGGCCGATGGTCAGATCCGTGCCCGGTCCCTGGAAATGCAAGGCGGCGAAGCGCTGGCCGTTCATCCAGGCCGAACGCTTGTGCAGATTGGCATTGTGCTCCGCCCATGCCGCGATCGGATCTTCGACGTCGACACGCGAGGCCGAGAAGATCGCCTTGGCGAGCTTGGCGACCGCGATTGCTTCCGGATCGTTCGGGAAGACCAGCTTCGCCCAGGAGGCGTTGGGATAGGAGACGATGTTCCAGTTGGTGTCGAAATTCGAGATCTTTTCCAGCGCCGGTTTGTAGGCGGCCGAATTGGCGCGGTTGGCGCGCGCCACCTTGTTCGGGTCCTGGTTGGAAAGCAGCATCGGATTGTCGCCGGCGATGGCGAGGCGGGCCGTATTGTTGGAGAAAGCCTTGGCCATGCCCTCGTAAAGCCATGTCGCTGCACGGTCGAAGCTTACATCCTGGCCGTATTCGTAACGGGCAAGCGTCGTCTCTTCGTCCGAATAGAAGGTGGAGACGAGGCCGGCGCCGGCCTTGTAGGCCTCACGCGTGATCAGCCGCACCAGCGGCATCGCCGCCACCGGCGCCGTCATCAGCAGATCCTGGCCTGCCTGCAGCTGCAACCCGACCCTTACGGCTACTTCCGCAAGCTTTTCCAGCTTGGCGTGATCGACGGGATAATGGTTGGGGGAGGCTGATGTCATGACGAAACCTGCTTGGCTGATATCGAAAGAATGGTCTGAAGACTTAGACCGGTTTGCGGCAAAATTGAAGGCGGTTTGTCCGACTTTGAAAGATCGTCAGGCAATCAGCGGCGCAGCTTTGGCCTTCAGGGCAACCAATGCATCCTGTGGATTCAACCGCACCTGCAGACCGCGTTGGCCGCCATTGATATAGACATAGGCCTCGGTCATCGCCTGCGCCTCGATCGCCGTGGGGACGAGCTTCTTCTGGCCAAAGGGGCTGATGCCGCCGACATGATAGCCCGTCAGGCGCTCGGCATCGACAGGCTTCATCATGGCCGCCGACTTGCCGCCGAAGGCTACAGCGAGTTTCTTCATGCTGACTTCGTGGTCGGAGGGTACGACGGCGCAGACCGGCTTGCCGTCCACCTCCGCCATCAGCGTCTTCAGTACGCGATGCGGCTCTTCGCCGAGTGCTTCCGCCGCCTGCAGGCCGACACGCTCCGCATTCGGATCGTAATCATAGGCATGCACCGTGAAGGCGACTTTCGCCTGGGTCAGCACTTGCGTCGCGCGGGTGGTCTTGGACATGGCTTATCTCTAGGCGGCCTTGCCGAATGCGGCTGCATAAATATCCGGTTTGAATCCAACCAGCAATTTGCCGTCCGCTTCCAGCACCGGGCGCTTGATCATAGAGGGCTGCGCCATCATTAGCTGAATAGCCTTGTCCTTCGAAAGGTCGATGCGATCCGCTTCCGGCAGCGCCTTGAAGGTGGTGCCGGCGCGGTTGAGCACGACTTCCCAGCCGGCGTCTTTCGTCCAGCGCTCCAGATGATCCCGATCGATGCCGACGGCCTTGTAGTCGTGGAAATCATAGGCAATGCCATGGCTTTCGAGCCAGGTGCGGGCCTTCTTCATCGTGTCGCAGTTCTTGATGCCGTAAATGGTGATCGTCATGGCGAATCCGTCTTTTGCTGTCTGATAGCGCATAGCATGCGGATAAAGGCGGATGAAAGCCGCTCGGATGGGGAAGCGGTTCTCTCGCCCGTTGCAGTTGCCAGCGATAATCGCATAAATATGCAACATGCATATTTATGGCGCGGGTTGGAGCATGGCGACGGACAAGGAAATATTGCGGCTGGAAAACCTCTTTGGCGCCATGAGCCTTGCTCTGGTGGACAAGATGGAAAAGGCCTTTGTCGATGAAACCGGCCTTGGCCCGAGCGCGACCGCCGCAATCGTTCAAATCGGGACCGAACCGGGGCTGACGATCGAGACCCTACGCCGAATGATCGCGCTTTCCCATTCCGCCACGGTGCGCCTGGTCGATCAGCTGGTGGCGTCCGGTCTCGTGCTGCGTGCGGGCGGTGTCGAGGGTGACAAGCGTGCCCGCGCACTGCAATTGACGGAGAACGGCCGCCTGCTCTTTGACAGAAGCCTCTCCGCCCGCCGGGCCGTCATCCATCGGGCTTTTGACGTGTTAGGCCCAGAGGAGAGGGGGCAGTTTGGCCACTTGGTCGAAAAGCTGCTGCCGGCCTTGGTCGATCTCGGCGATGACCAGGACGTGGTCTGCCGCGTTTGCGATCAGGGCGCCTGCGACCAGGATCGCTGCCCGATTGCCTTCATGACATAGGCCCGGGATAGGGGTCTTGACATCATCATAATATATATGCACACTGCATACATATATTTCGAAGGACGGTAGTTGCTGCCTTCGATGATCTGAACATTGCCTGCATCAATTCGATCGGAGGCATGATCGTGATGGAAAATCGTTCAATTCTTGCCCGGCTAATGGGTATCTGTCGTGCTACTCTTGCAAGCGCGCTATATCACATTGGTCGCTTAGGCATTCTTCTCAGGGAATCAGCGGCGATCGCCTTCACCATGCGCTGCAAGGTGATCGATCGCCGCTAGAGGAAATCAATCCTCAAGTGTTCCTGGTTTGCGGGCAACCGAACTCGGCTTATCAGCGCCGATCTTCATCAGGTCGCCGCGACGACGCACCAGCCGGTCGGAGACGCGGGTCACGATCAAGCCCGCCTGCGGTGCGTGGACATCGATGGTCCCATCGGGCATGCCGGGCTTGGTGATGATGGTCGCCAGCAGATCGCCTTCTTCGACCCGCTCGCCGATATTGCGATGGAAAAGCACGGTGCCGGCTTGTGGTGCGCGGATCATCTCGACATTGTCGAGCGGCACGGCCGGGCCATCGAACGCGGCGAGCGTCACGCTTTCGTCCTGCACTGCGCCGCGCGCGGCCAAGAAGCGCCAGAGCCCTTCGGCATCTTCCTTTGCCATCTCGGGATAGACATCGCGGGTGCCGCGCAACTCGACCGTCACCGAAAGCTTGCCCGGCAGCCTTGCCTTCTTTTCACCGGGCACTTCGTATTTCCAGGCGAAGCTCACGGCCTCCTCGAAAGCCGAGCTTTCGCCATCAGACAGCAAAACAGCATCCATCTTCAGCGCTGCGGCAAGATCGGAAGCCTCCGGCCAGAAGGCTTCGTCGATATAGGCATATTGCAGGGATTCATCGTCGCAGTGGAGATCGATCACTAGATCGGCACCAAGCGCCATGTGGATCAGCTGACGTTTCAGCCGGTCGACGGCTGGATAGCGTTCCAGGTTTTCGATGAGGAGATCGCGGTCGCGAAGCGAGATCAGCGGGAAATCACGGTTGAAATTGGTGCGCGAGCCCAGATCGAAGCGGCCCTGCATCTCGCCGAAGTGCGATTGCGCCGCGCCGATGGGATTGGCATGCGGCACGATGACGATATCGCTCACAATCGCGCCTGCCGCTTCCGCTTGCCGCAGACGCTCGCACAGGAAATGCACCAAGGCCGTGCCGGGCAGCTCACCGGCATGCAATGCCGCCTGAATGTAGATCTTCGGCGCATCCGCCTTGTTGCCGGCAAAATGCAGAACCGGCAATCGCCAGGCGATCCCCGCAGTATCGCCTTCGATGACGATTTCGGTGACGTTCATGGGCGGGCCTCCTGCGGATAATGGTGAAAGACGCTTACCAAGTCTTGCCCGCAGACCGCAACCGTTTGTCGTTGCGCGCCGGAATCAGGATTGGGGTGAACGGTGAAAACGGCTTCAGAGATTGCGGTTTCTGCGCAGGCAGAAACTCAGGATCAGGCTGAGCAGGACCGCACCGACGCCGAAGGAGAAGGGGGCGGCATAGCCGAGATGATCGGCAAAAAGGCCCGCGATCGGTCCGGTCGAGCCGAGCGAGACATCGAGAAAGATCGAATAGAGCCCGAGTGCGACGCCACGGTTCTGCGGCGGGATGCGCTCCATCGCCTCATTGCCGAGTGCTGGGAAAACGGGCGCGAAGCCCGCGCCGGCCAGGGCCGCGCCGATGATGGCAACGGTCGGTGAGGGTGCAAGGGCAAGCGTTGCCAAGCCGATGATCTCAATGACGAGCGAGATGCGCACCAGCGGCAAACCGCCGAAGCGGGCGACTGCCTGCGCGAGGCCCAGACGCACGCCCATGAAGGTGAGGCCGAAAGCACTCAGGGCGAACGAAGCGCCGTCCCAGTTGCGGCTATGGAAGAACAGCGCGACGAAGGCCATGACGACGCCGAAGCCGCTCGAGGCAAGCGCAAGCGCGACGCCGTACGGCGCGACGCGGCTGAGAACCTGACCCGTGCCGATGCCCTTTTCCTTCACGCCCGGAACGGGCGGACGGGTCTGTGCCAGCAGGAACCCGGCAACGGCAAGGATAATGGTGACGACGCCGATGGTGAAGAAGCCATATTGCCCCTGCAGCCAGGCGCCGAACGGAGCGGCGAGTGCAATGCCGCCATAGGTGGCGATGCCGTTCCACGAGATGATGCGGACGGTTTCGCGCGATCCCATCAGGCCGATCGCCCAGGTGATCGCAGCGGTGCTCACCCAGCTTTCGCCGATGCCGAGCGCCAGCCGGCCGGCCAGCAGAAGGGCAAGGCTCGCCATCGGAACGTGGACCGTAAACGTAGAGGCGATCGTCAGCGCGCCGGAAAGCCCGTAAGCGAGGAACCCGAGAAAGACCGAACGGCGCGGCCCATATTGATCGCAGAGCCGCCCCACTTGCGCCCGGCTGAGGATGGTTGCCACATATTGCGTGCTGACGGCGATGCCGGCCCAGACGACGCCGAAGCCGAGGCCGCTATCGACATAGGTCGGCAGAACCGCGAGCGGAAGACCGATGGCGGCATAGCCGAAGAATGTCAGCGCGACGATCGAGAGCAGGGATAGGGTGGAGGTGGACCGGATGGTCTGAGAGGCAGTGTTCACGGGATATCGCCTGCGGACATCGATAACGATATCCATGCTGTTTGCCACGAAGGAACGGGGTTTGGTATCGGATAGCCATGACGGTGGCGGCCGGAGGGCCGTGCATCGCCACAAATAACCGGTATCAGGCAAAAGCGGGCGTGGTCAACGAATTGCTGCCTTGCAGCAAAAGCGATTGACGGGATGAATCGATTGTGCGTGGGAACCGAAGCCGAGCATTGGGAAAGCGGGGCCGGTTTGCAGGCCCCGCTTGAAAGGCCTTACATCGTCAAGACGACACTCGCCGTCGTTCGTCCCGCCTCGAGATCGGCATGAGCTTTCGCCGCATCCTTCAGCTTGTATTCGGCGCCGATCGGGTTGATGAGCCCGTCCTGCAGAGCCGCCATCAGCGCGGTCGTGCCTTGGCGATAGAGCTCGGGATCGTTGGCATAGGTCAGCACGCTCGGGCGAGACAGGCCGATCGCGCGGGGAGCGGTCAGCTCTTCTATCTGGATCGGCGGGATGGGCCCGGCCGCCTGACCGAGGCTTGCGACCATTCCGAAAGGACGAACAGCGGCAAACGTCTGCGACAGCATGGTGCCGCCGATCCCATCTACGGCAAGATGCACGCCACGGCGATCGGCGATGCGGCGCGTTTCCACGACCCAATCCTCGGATGTGTGCAGGAGAACCACGTCGGCTCCGGCCTCGTAGGCGAAACCAGCCTTGGCTTCGGAACCGACCGTCGCGATGACGTTCGCGCCGATCCGCTTGGCAAGGCGCGTGACAAGCTGGCCGAGGCCGCCCGCTCCGGCGTGAACCAACACCCATTCGCCTGCTTTCACGGGATAGACCTTTTGCAGCACCATATGCGCCGTCAGTCCGCGCAGCATGGTACTGCCGGCGACGCGCTCGCTGACGCCATTGGGCAGTTTCACCAGCCGGGCGGCCGATAGCGTGCGCACCTCGGCATAGCTGCCGAGTGGATGGCCGATATAGGCGACGCGGTCGCCCGCCTTCAGCTCGCTGACACCGGGGCCAAGGGCCTCGACGACGCCGGCGCCTTCGAAGCCGAGCACGCTCTGGCCCGGCGGCAGCGGATAGAGCCCGGAACGGACATAGATATCGACGAAGTTGACGCCTGAGATGCTTTGGTGGATCCGGACCTGGCCGGGACCTGGCTCTGTGACGGGGAGATCGACGGCTTTCATGGCTTCAGGGCCGCCGGGGCCGGTAATGGCAATCGCTAGGGGCATGCGGAAGTCTCCTTTCAGGAGATCTTTGACCATAAACATCGACATGAATAAATTCGGTATGAACTCACCGTATCTGTGCAATAATGCACCGATGATCGACTGGCAGGACCTTCTTCACTTTGCCGCCCTGGCACGAACCGGCTCGCTTTCCGCGGCGGCGCGGGAGCTTGGCGTGGATCACGCAACGGTTGGCCGCCGTATTGCCGCGCTGGAGCGCTCGCTTGATCTGCGCCTGATCGATCGGCGGCCGCGCACCTCGCCCCTGACGGCCGACGGCCGCGCCATTGCCGAACTGGTGGCGGGAATGGAGGAAAATGTCGAAGCGATCAGGCGCTATTCGAAGAGCGCCGTCGCCGGGCTTTCCGCCGCGGTCAAGGTCAGCGCGCCGCCATCGATCGCCGCCCATCTTCTCGCCCCGAAAGCGGCACTCTTTCGTGAAGAGCATCCGGACATCACCCTGACGATTGCCGGCGTCACCCGCCGCGCCGCGCTCAACTACGGAGAGGCCGATATCGCCGTGCGTATGACGCGGCCGGAAGAGAGCGATCTCTTGGTTCGGCGTATCGGCGTCATGCGCTTCGGCCTTTACGCCATTCCGACCGTGGCGCAAAGGCGCGAGGAGGAGTGGGTCTTCATCGGCTACGATGCGGCAATGGAGCATCTGACGCAGCAGACCTGGCTTCGCAGCCTGCTGGAAGGCCGCCCGATCGTATTTCGCGCCACCGATGTCTTCGGCCAGCTAGAGGCAGCCCGCGCCGGCCTCGGCGTCGTAGCGCTTCCAGCCTTTCTGGGCGATAGCGAAGCGGGGCTGACGCGCCTGCCGGTCGCTGTTCCATCACCCACGCGAGACCTCTGGCTGGTTACCTATCCTGATCTGCGCCGTTCGCCGGCCATCCGCGCGGTGATGGATTTCGTCAGCGACATCATCGGTCGAAGCTGCCCGTTACGCGGCGGCGCGGAGACAGCTGCCTAAGGCCAGGTTCCGACTTGTATTTTCCTGTTGCAGCCCGGCGGCGAATCTCTATCCATAGATGAGTGGCCATAGATGGATGGGCCATACCTACGGTCGGTGATCGATGACGAAGCTGGGCAGTTGGTTCGTGATGGACAGGGCGGATCTCGTCGCGGGCATATCGGTTGCAGGCCTGATGCTGCCTGAAGCGGTCGCTTACGCAGGCATTGCCGGCTTGCCGCCGCATCGGGCCATTCTTGCCGGCATTGCCGGATGCCTGGTCTATGCCATATTCGGCCGCAGCCGGTTTGCCATCGTCTCTCCCACATCCTCGTCGGCCGCCATTCTCGCCGCGACATTGGCGGTGGTTCCGGGCGATGCCACGGTCAAGGCGGGCCTTGCCACTGTTGCCGTGATGCTTGCCGGCATTCTGTTCGTCGTTGCCGGCGCATTGCGCCTCGGCGGCATCACCGGCTTTATTTCACGGCCGGTGCTGCGGGGCTTCGCGCTGGGACTGGCAATCACCATCATCCTGCACCAGCTGCCGATCCTGGTCGGCGTACCCGTGCAGGGTTCGAACATTCTCACCTATGCGGCAGCGCTCTTCGGCGCGGTCCTGCAATGGAATCCGATCAGCGTTGCCGTCGGCGTCGTCGCGCTGGCGGCATTGTTGCTGCTGAAGCGGCTGCCGGGCGTTCCCGGCGCCTTCCTCGTGCTCGCCGCCGGCATCCTCGCCTCCTACCTCTTTGGCCTGGAGGGCTACGGCGTCAAGCTGGTCGGCCCTATCGAGATCCTGCCGCAATGGCCGTCGCTGCCGGATGCCGGCTGGGCCGCCTATTCACGCCTGGTGCAGTTCACCGTGCCGCTCGTCCTCATCCTCTTTGCCGAATCCTGGGGCACGATGCGGGCCTTGGCGCTGCGCTACGGCGAGACGCTGGAGGTCAACCGCGAGCTTGGTGCGCTCGGTGCCGCCAATATTGCCAGCGCCGTCGTCCAGGGCATGCCGGTCGGTGCGGGTTTTTCCGCCGGCTTCGCCAGCGAGGCGGCGGGGGCGAAGACGCGGGCGACCACCGTCTTTGCCGCGATCGGTCTTGCGATCCTGATTGCCTGCGCCGGGCCGCTCGTTGCGCTTCTGCCCGAGCCGGTGCTGGCCGCCGTGGTAATCGCGGCTCTGACCCATGCGCTCGACCCCGGCCCGATCCTGCGCCTGCGCCGCCTGCATCGCGATTTCTATGTGGCGCTGGGTGCCGCTGTCGGCGTGCTGGCCTTCGGCGTCCTCAACGGCATGCTGCTGGCGATCGCACTCTCGCTCGCCGCCATGATGCATCGCCTGACTTCGCCGCATGTGGCGCGCCTGGGTCGGCTGAACAACAGCCATGACTTCATCGATGTCGGCAGGCATGACGATGCCTCCGAAATACCCGGCATTGCCATCTGGCGCCCGGGCGAAACCCTGTTTTTCGGCAATGCCGATACGATCTTCGGCGAGATCCTGTCGGGCAGCCGTGGCGAAACCGGCTTGCGGGCGATTATCCTCAGCCTGGAAGAAAGCTCCGATATCGACAGCACGGCAATGGACGCCCTGATGGAGTTCGACAGCGCCATGCAGCGCAGGGGTCTGCGCGTCCAGTTTGCCCGCGTGCATGACCGCGTTCGCGATCTCATGACGGCCGCAGGTGTTGCCGACGTCGAGCACCGCTGCAGCTTCAGCGTCGACGATGCCGTGGCGGCGGTGATGGATGGCCGCGGGCCAAAGGCCTGAACGTCCCTCTCAGTCGCGCAGCGTCCAATAGCAAAGATGCTGGTGGATTGATTGACCCTGTAGGCTGTTGATGAGGACGAAGTCTTTCGCTGTCCAGCTCACGGGTTCCTCAAGCATGATGTCGGGAACGAGCTGCCCATGATAGAGCAGCGTCATATGCGGTTCGACAGGCTTTTCTTTCGCCGGCGTAATCCCGGTGAGCCGCATGGCATCGACCAATTCTTGGTAGATCGCCTTGAGTTCGGCGTTCCCATCCTTGTTCCATAGAACAAGCGGGCGATTATCGCCATTGCCGAAACCGACGGCCCGATCGAAAACCACGGGGCAGGATGGCTTCCTAACCCTCGAGGCAGCTTCCATCGCTGCAAACGCCATCTCCTCGGGCAAGCAGCGAAACGAGCCAATCGTAAAGAGTGTCACATGAAGGAGATCAGCGCGTCGTGGTTTGGCGAAAGAACGGTATTGCCGATGGAAGTTGCCCGCGAGCTTGAAACTCCGTGCTGCGGTTTCCGGATCGGGAAGGACAGCGAAATAGAGTTCGCTGATTGGCCATTGATCGATTGGCGTTGATGTCCGGCTACACGATCCGCCGCTGAAATAGAGCGAGAGTTGCCCATTGTTCTTCATGGGTCGCTTCAAAGCTCGATCGCTTTGCCTCCTCCTGTTTTGGATTATCAGGAGCATAGGACAGCGCAATCGCTAAATCAAGAACAAATAGGGAACATTTGTCAGATTCGCGATCCCAACGACGAGCGGATCTCATTTCAAAAATGCGATCGAATAAAAGGTCGGCTTGATCCGTTCATTCCAGGTTCGGGCTTTCGTGCCCATTCTCGCCAACAAGGAATGTCAGCCATGTTCACCAGATCAGTCTTCACCGCCCTGTTTCTCGCACTCATTGGCCTCGGTATCGCTTCTTGTTCCACGACCGGTGGCAGCGGTTCCGGCAGCGGCATGACACAGAATTCCTCTCCGGCCGGCGGCGGATATTGATACGCCTGCCAGCTAAGGTCTCACGGTCGCTCCGCGGTCACTAAAACAGTGGCAATTGCCGATCTTCGCAAGAATCGGGTTGAATTCGACGCTTCCGAGGACGATTTTCATGACAAGTGGAAACACAGGAGCTTTCGTCATGAGTGAGACAAGGCAGAATTACCTGATCTTCGAAACCGCCGGTGGCTTTTGCGGCATCGCGTGGAGCGATGTCGGCGTCCTGCGCTTTCAATTGCCGACGAAGGATGCCGGAGCGACCGAGCGCCTGCTGCGGCGCCGCCTGTCGAATGCGCAGCCAGGCACGCCGACGCCCGAGGTGGCGGAGGTGGTCGCCAAGGTGAAGCGCTATTTCGCGGGCGAGGAGATCGACTTCTCGGGCGTCACGCTCGACCTTGGCGAGCAGGATGCGTTTTTCAAGCAGATCTACGATGCTGCCCGTCAGGTCGGCTGGGGGCATACCACCACCTACGGGACGCTGGCCAAGCAGCTTGGCGCGGGGCCTGAGGCCGCGCGGGATGTCGGCCAGGCCATGGCCAAGAATCCGGTGGCGCTGATCATTCCCTGCCATCGTGTTCTGGCGGCCGGCGGCAAGATCGGCGGCTTTTCGGCGCCCGGCGGCTCGAATGCCAAGGCGCGCATGCTGGAGCTGGAGGGCGTCCAGCTCGCGCCGCCGAAGCCGGTGCAGCAGTCGCTTGGATTTTAAGCGTCCAGCCGGACGAATGATCTGGTCCGGCTCGTTCTATCCTTCCGCTGCCCGGCGGGCGCGGGAAAACAACAACGTGTCCTTGTCGTTCAAGCGGGTGGGTCTCGGATCGCGATAGCCCGCCTTTTCGGCGACTCGGATCGAGGCCCTGTTATCGGGCGAGATCAGGCAGACGCTGCGATTAAATCGCGGCTGCTCGTCGAGCCAGGCAAGGGCAGCGGCAAGCGCCTCTGTGGCAAAGCCCTTGCCGTGTGCCCACGCCGCCAATGCCCAGCCGGCCTCGGGAATGCCCTTGATCGCCGGCTCCATCATCCGATGAAAATCGGCAAAACCGAGATCGCCGGCATATCGGCCTGACGATTTCTCGCGGATTGCCCAATAGCCATGTCCCAGCAGCGGCCAGAGGCCGTGATAGGACAGCATCCGCATCCATGACTCCCTAGAAGTGGATACGACATTGCCGAAAATATGCTTCACGACCAGAGGATCGCTCCACATGCCGGCAAGCGGTTCGAAATCATCGAGCGTATGCGCCGTGAGAATGAGCCGTTCGGTTTCCAGTCGCGGCGGCGAGAGCGTGGGTTTCATTCAGGTCACTCTTTGGGTTAGGCGTTGGGAAATCTGCTGCAGACATCCGGCTAGACCTTGCGCCCTTCCGGTTATTTTTATTCATACACGAAATCCAGTAAGGCGTAGTGGCCGAATCGCGGTCCTCCGTCGCGTCATGCCGCTTGTTCCAATGCTCTTTTCTGCCATAGAATTGCGAAGGCGAGGCCATGGTTGGCGAGCAGCAACGGCACGTAAAGCGCAGGTATATAAATGCCGGCGCCAAAGAGGCCGGGATTTCCGATCCTTGTTATGCCCATGTAATAGGCGTTCAGAAGATCCATGGTTCCCCAGATATTGAATATCCAGACAATCGGAACCGCGATCGGCCACCGCCAGGAAACTGCGGCCATTGAAACGAGCGCGAGAACAGCGGCGATGAGATCGCCCCATGCGACCTGATTGGCGAAATCCGGGCTCAATTCAGGCGATACGAATCCGGATACCAGAAAGTTCATCCCCAGGAACCTGAACGCATGGAAAGCCGCGAGAAGTCTCAGCGCCTCACGGCGCGGCATTGCACGAACCGCTGGCCAGACATAGACGTAAGCCACCACCCAACTTGTCAGGAAGGCGCCGGCAACGCTGAGAACGAATGGAAGATTGAAGTCCGGTGGCATGCTCGGATTCCCTTATGTTTGTGGATATGTTTCGATATCTGCGGGTGCTCAGGGATTGGCCATGAGCAAGCGGAGCGGCCAAAGCGGGCCGATTGCGATGTATTCGTGGTCCATGAGATTTTGCCTGGCTAGGGGCAGGTCCTCCATGATCGCCTGCGCCTCGGCGACATCCCTGGAATCCAGCAGGAAGATGGCTCCGCGCCCGTCGCCCCGCGAATACCATTCGCGAATCTTTCCGCTGAGATAGAGCAGTACCGTCTGCTGGATTTCAGCGGGCATGACGGTCATGACTTGTTCGCGTGTGACGTCCGCCTTCACGGTAAGGATGATCATTATCCCGGTGGTTGCGGGCGAGATGGCCTGTGTCTGAGCAGGGGTTGGATGGGTCATGGAAGCAGCTCCTGTGAGAGTGGGTCGGCTACAGATCGTTTTCACGGTCTCGTTTCGGCGACGTCCTGATTTACAACTCAAACATATGGTTGCTTTTCACGAGCGACTATTCTCGATAATGTCGACGAGTTATGAAGCAGAACTTCACAGTCAGGCAGGGTGCACTCGATGGCGTCGAGGCCTTCCTGAGTGTTGCCCAGCACCGCAGTTTTCGCAAAGCGGCCGCGGAGCTCGGGGTAACGCCATCGGCAGTCAGCCAGGCGGTGCGGACGCTCGAGACGCGTATCGGCGCGGCACTTTTCATCCGCACGACACGCAGTGTCGGCCTGAGCGAGGCCGGCGAGCGATTTCACGCGCGTGCAAAGCCTGCGTTCGAGGAGCTTGTCGCCGCAAGCCATGGCGCGCGCGACCTTGGTCAGCGGCCCGCCGGACTATTGCGCCTCACGGTGCCGCAGGCGGTGGTGCCGATCCTGCTGGAGCCGCTGATCGCATCCTTTTGCCAGGCCTATCCCGAGATCGAGGTGGAGATCGCGGCAAGCGCGGACCTGGTCGATATCGCCGCCGAAGGGTTTGATGCCGGCGTCCGGTTCGGCCAGTTCATCGCCGCGGACATGGTTGCGGTTCGGCTGACCCCGCCTTTCCCCCTCGTGGTCGTCGGCAGCCCCGAATATCTGCGCCGGCAGGGAAGGCCCGAGCATATCGACGATCTGCGCCAGCATGCATGCTTGCGCATGCGCCGCTCAAACGCGTCGATCGCGCCTTGGTCCTTTGTTGACAACAACAAGTCGATCGAAGCGATCGTCTCGGGCCCGCTGATCGCGCACGATTTTCCCACCATTCTTGGTGCGGCGGCGGAAGATATGGGGCTCGCGCAAGTGCCCGAGCCGATCGCCGCCAGCCTGGTCAAAGCAGGCAAGCTCGAGCGTGTTCTGGAGCCATTCGCACCCATGGCGCCGGGCATGTTTCTGTACTATCCCAGCCGCCATCAAATGATGCCGAAATTGCGGGCCTTCGTCGACCACGTCAAACGCCGCAAGTCTTAGGCTGCGTGCATCGAGAAAGGAAGACGTCATGCAATATTCGGTGTCTTCCTGGGTGGAAGGCAGTGCCGTTGCCCCCGTTTCCGCCCTGCTATTTAGATAGGTTCTAACGCTTTGTTATTACCTTGCTTTGGAACTAAAGGTCGTGCGAGATCGTTTATCTTTAACTTTGATACGACGCTGATGTCGTTCCCGGCCGGCTGGGTAAGCGGCGTTCTTAAGGGACATCTCATCATGAAGATTTCGTCTGGATTTCGTTCAGTCGCGGTTGCCGCCATCGCCGCCGCGGGGATTGGCTTTGCCAGCGCCGCGCATGCCGATAGTGGCACGATCCGTTTTGCCGTCTACAAGGCGGCTTTCTTTGTTGGTGGCTCCGGAGGGGAGGGTACGCTGACCTTCCATGGCCGGCGCTATCCCGTCTCGATCGGCGGCATCTCGGGCGGCCTCGCCTTCGGTGCTTCCAAGACCTATTTCAGCGGTACCGTGCGCCACATTCGTCGCGCCCGGGATGTCAGCGGCGTCTACGGTGCAGCGGGCGGCGGCGGCGCGATCGGCAAAGGTGCCCAGATGATCGTCATGACCAATGACAAGGGCGCCCAGCTCGAGCTGACGGGCCGGCAAGTCGGCCTGCAGGTCAACGCCGATATTAGCGGTATGAGCATCACCGTGAAGTAAGGCGCCAACCCGTTCGTCATTCTTTGGCTGTGCCCGATTCGCTTGATTTGGCGATCGGGCACTTCCAAGGAATCTCATATTCATTCCGGAACCTGATCCCCACCGGATCGTTTGAAGCTCAGTGATTGAAATGCATCACGGAGGTCCACATGTTGACACCTGCCGCCGCACTCGCCCAAAAAGCCAAGACGCCATTTCCAGGCGAAAGTTCCGAATTTCGCGAAGCGCGTGAAGCGCTGCTGGCCGAGGAGATAGAGCTCCGCCGTCATCTTACGAGAGTAACCGAGCAGCGCCGCGCGCTGCCGCCCGGCCCAGTGATCGATAAGAACTACCGATTCAAAGAGGCAAATGGCGCGGAGGTCAGCTTGATAGAGCTGTTCGGCAAACACGATGCGTTGGTGACCTATTTCTGGATGTATGGGCCGCAGCGCGAGCGGCCATGCCCGATGTGCACCAACTGGCTCGGTGCGGTGAACGGCAATGCGGCCGACATCAAGCAGCGGGTCGCGCTAAAAATCCTGGGCCGCTCGCCAGTCGAACGTCAGCTTGCCTTTGCGGCCGAACGCGGGTGGCAAGACCTCGATTTCGTGCAAACCGTTGGCGACGACTACGCCAACGATCTCGGGCTCATCAACGAGGACGGCAGCGAGAATCCGGCGCTGGTCGTATTCAAGCGAGACAGCCACAAGGTTCGGCTGTTCTGGGCAAGCGGGATGACGAATGAAATGGCCGATCCGGGGCAGGACCCGCGAGACGCGCCCGACATCGCGTCGTTGTGGTCGATCCTCGACCTCACACCCGCCGGTCGCGGCACGGACTGGTACCCAAAGCTGAGCTATTGAACACCGTGCGCCTGCTCCCGCTCGATTGTTTTGAGGGGGATAACGTTTCGTCATGCCACGGCGACATTGTGAAAGGGAAGCGCAAATGAACGGCCGGGACTCTGTTGATCCGATCGGGCAATCTCGGGTGCTTGCGCGCACAATGGCCAGGACGAAGATCACCGTTCAGGACTCCGACGCCAAGCCTTACGACCGCACCGCAAGTCCGGCGTTGGTGG
This sequence comes from Martinezella tropici, assembly GCF_008370325.1. Taxonomy (GTDB): domain Bacteria; phylum Pseudomonadota; class Alphaproteobacteria; order Rhizobiales; family Rhizobiaceae; genus Rhizobium; species Rhizobium tropici_B. The sequence goes on from NZ_VNIP01000001.1 coordinate 216,132, forward strand.
AGGTCCGCCTGACCGAAACTTTCACTGGAGATATCGATGGCGAATCAACGGTTCGGGCTTTGCAGGTCCTCGGTGCCGATCGATCCGCCAGCCTCGTCAGCGTGCAGCGTTTCCGTGGGAGACTGGGCGGACGCCACGGCACCTTCGTGCTTCAAGGCTCGGAAATCGTCGAGAACGGCAAGATCAAGGCAGCGTGGTTTGTCGTTCCCGGATCGGGGACAGGTGATCTTTCCGGGCTGCGCGGCGAGGGCGGCTTTGAAGGACACTTTGGAAAAGGGTCCGACGGAACGCTGGATTATTGGTTCGAATGATGCCATCGGCGAAGTCGAGGTCGTTTTCCTTGGTATGGTAGAACGGCATGTCGGGTGACAATCGATTCGAGGGAAATTGGCCGGATTGGACGATATCAGTCTACGATTGCGATTTTCAATGTGGGCAGATCCGAGCACGCCAGCGGTGGCTCAAACCACCCATGCGTCATGACACACGAGCTCGTGAATCAGCGAGGCAAAGAGGCGGCCTGGGAAAAGCCATCCTCCTTCTGACGACCGCCGACCGAGCCGTACCGGCAGTTCTCAAAAAAGACCGTCACGCGGCTGTCTACCATTATCGGCGACTTGCTGCGCATCAGTCGCGCGATAAGGCCAGCCCCGCGAGAAGCGGAGCGTAAGCGGCGAGCTTGCTGGATATGAACTCCGTGAAGAGCTGCACGCGCTTCGTCTTGCGTGTCTCGCCCTGTGTGAGAAGCCAGAGCGTTCCGTACATGTGCAGATCGGTGCCTGGCACCCTCACCAGTAGGGGGTCGGCATCTCCGACGAAGCACGGCAGTGTCGTGATCCCGAGCCCTTGTCGGACAGCAACGATCTGCGCCTCGGGGTCCGCTGTCCTGAACGGAACCCCCGTCGTGCGAACCTCACCCTCGCTGACCCAGTCCGGTACCCCATGAATGCTTATGACGATCCACCGGATGGGATCAGGCGCGCCCGCACGCCATGCGGCCAGTCGATCGCGGGACATGTAGACGCCGCCGAACAGCTCCGGTCCCTTCAGGCCGTGAAGATTGAGCGGCAGGGTTTTGCGGTCATAGACGACGCGGATCGCGACATCGGCCTCTCGGTTGGTCAGATTTGCCAGCTCGCCGGACGACACGATGTCCACCTCGATGTCCGGATGCAGACGCGCGAAATCGGCGAGGTCCGGCATGAGCAGATGTGTCGCAAGGGTCGGAGCCAACGTCACTCGTAGAAGCCCGCGCACGCTCTGGTCCCGACCGAAGACGCGCGTCTCCAGCTGGTGCGACGACGCTTCCATCTGGTTCGCGAGCTCGAGGACCTCCTCACCCGCAGCCGTCAGGCGGTAGCCCGAAGGCAGCTTTTCGAACATCTGCGCCCCGAGGCGTTCCTCAAGCTGTGCGATGCGTCGCAGCACGGTCGAGTGATATACCCCGAGGCCCTCGGCGGCAGCCCGCACTGAGCCTCCGCGCGCCACGGCAAGAAAATAGCGAATGTCATCCCAGTCGATCATGGTGCAATCCGGCACCATGCGGTGCGCCTTCCAAAGCCCGTAACTAAGGCATCGTACAGCAGTGGGTGGGCTCATCATAGCTTATGTCGACTAGCGCGGCCCAATTCCGAACGGCGGACACCGATCGTCGCGGCTGGCGTCAGTCGTCCAGCCGGATCGATTTTGCACCACCGATGTGCGCGCTTCCGCACTCAACAACTGACGCCGGCGGACCCATTTCGAGGTTCTCGGGGGCAGATGCTGTCCCGACACCACGAAAGGAGAAGTCATGGGAAAGCTTGAAGGTAAGGTTGCGGTCATCACGGGTGGCTCGAGCGGCATGGCGCTGGCGAGCGCCAAGCGGTTCGTTGAAGAAGGCGCCTATGTTTTCATCACAGGCCGTAAACAGGAGGCGCTGGACGAGGCTGTCAAGCTGATCGGCCGGAACGTGACCGGCGTGCGTGGCGACGCGGCCAATCTCGACGACCTCGACCGCCTGTTTGATACGGTCAAGCGGGAAAAGGGCAAAATCGACATCCTGTATGCGAGCGCCGGCACGGGCGAAGCCGTCCCGCTGGGCGAGATTACCGAGCAGCATTTCGATGCGACTTTCGGCCTGAATACACGCGGCACGCTGTTCACGGTGCAGAAGGCGTTGCCGCTGTTCAACGATGGCGGATCGATCTTCATGACCGGATCAGTTGCTTCGCTCAAAGGTTTTCCTGGTTACAGCGTATATGCGGCGAGCAAGGCGGCGTTGCACGCATTCGCACGCGGGTGGCTCAACGAGCTGAAGGGCAGGAATATCCGGGTGAACGTGCTGCACCCGGGGCCGATCGCCACACCGATGCAGGACCAGGTTCTCACCGAGGAGGCGAAGCAGATGTTCGAATCCCTGATCCCGCGGGGAAAGATGGGGCGTCCTGAGGAAATTGCGACGGCCGCGCTGTTTCTTGCTTCAGACGATTCGAGCTTCGTGAATGGGCTGGAATTGTCTGTCGACGGCGGCTTCTCGGCCATCTGAAAGGCCGGGGAATCAATATCACCACGGATTGGAGAAGCACTATGAGCTATGCGATTATAGGATTCGGTAGGATAGGCCAGGCCCTCGCCCACGCCTTCGCCCGTAAAAACATCGACGTAACTGTTGCGAGCCGCCGGCCACCCGAGGCGTTGGCGCCGCAGGCTCAGGCGATTGGACCTATGGTCGTCGCCAAGTCGCTGCGGGATGCACTCGAGGCCGACACGATCATCTTGGCGGTCCCGTTCGGGGAGCATCGGGAGGTTGCGAAGGCCCTGCCGAGCTGGAAAGGCAAGACAGTCATCGACGCGACGAACGCGTTTCCAGTCCCTGAAGAGCTGGACGGTCTCCCGTCCTCCGCCTTCGTCGCGAAGGCGTTCACCGGTGCCAAGCTTGTCAAAGGGTTCAATCATTTGGTTGCGGCCACTCTGGCTGCCGATCCGGTCGTCGAGGGCGGCCACCGGGTCGTCTTTCTGTCGAGCGACGACGAGGACGCGATCGCTCCCGTGGCAGCCTTGGCCAAACAACTCGGGTTCGCACCCGTCAAGCTGGGAAGGCTCAACGAGGGCGGCGCGCTAGTGCACGCACGCGGCCGCACCTGGGGCCAGCTCATCTTCCAGGATTTATTCAAGAAGGAGCAGTAATAATCGATCCACGACCGTGTGATCGACGCCGAGAACTGGTTGCGCGCTGACGTCTTCGAGCAGCGCGCGACCGAATATTTGAAGGCCACAAAGTCGCGAAGATTGGGCCTGACGGCGTATAGGCGCCGTTCGAAGAGCGGGGGACGCAGCAGCCGTTTCACCAGCCTCCACGGCCGGGCCTCCGCTCATCGTTCGATATAGGCGGCAAGTTCGTCAGGTGTTCCTCGAGGGAAAGCTTCCTTAAGATAGTCGAGAAATGCCGACACGCGCGGGCTGAGTAGCCGCCGGGTCGGATAGAGCGCCCAAAGGGCGGTCTGAAATCCTTCCACTTCGCCCCAGCTGATCAATCGGCCTGTGGCCAGATCGGGGCCGGCAAGCGATAGGGGTAGACGCGCCGCGCCCGCGCCGGCGCGGACGGCATCGCGAACCATGATGAACGAGGAAACGCTTAGAACCGGCCTTGCCTCAAGGCGAAATTTTCCCGCTGAGCTTGTGACCTCCCATGTTTCAGCCTGGGCCATCGCCCCACGGGAGACAGAGGGAACGGCATTGCTGCCTGCCGGGCGCGGCAGCTCGGGGCTTGCCACGACGACAAGCCTATCGTGAAGGAAGACGCGCCCGACAAGGCTTTCATCCGGCTCCGGATTCACGCGTATGACCACATCATAGGCTTCCTCGATCATGTCGACGGCTCGGTCTTCCGTCGTGATCTCAAGCTGAACTTCGGGATATTTCCGGACAAATCCTGCTGCAAGCTTTCCCAACGCCGTCTGCGAGAACAGCAAGGGCGCACTGATCCGCAACCGGCCTCGGGGGCTATGTCCACCTGAAGCGATAGCCTTCGCCGTTTCGTCAAGTTCCGTCAGCAGCGTGCCCGTTCGCTCGAAGAGTGCGCGCCCCTCCTCCGTCAGCTTCAGCGTCCGTGCGCCGCGCTCGAACAGGCGCAGGTCGAGACTTGCCTCCAGCTCGGCCACCCGCCGCGACAAGGTTGCCTTCGGACGGCCGGCTGCACGCGCAGCCCTTCCGAACCCGCCATGGCGGGCGACCAGATTGAAATCGGCGAGAGCGAGCAGATCCATGTGTTCCACCAACGAGACAGTGAGTCCAAATAGAGCGTCTATCGAGATCAATGTGGATCATTAAATTGATGACTGTCAACTGAACACCCCAACCGGAGTAACCGCAATGACCATTCTCGTTACAGGCGCCACCGGCCGCGTCGGCCACCACGTCGTCGATCAACTCGTCAAGCGCGGTGCAAGGGTCCGCGTGCTCACCCGCGATCCCTCGAAGGCCAATGTCCCGGCCGGCGTCGAAGTCGCTCAGGGCGATCTGCTCGACATCGATGCCCTGCGCAGCGCCTTCAAGGGCGTGGGCACACTCTTCTTGCTCAACGCCGTCACCGGCGACGAATTCGCCCAGGCGATCATCGCGCTCAACATCGCCCGCGAGGCAGGCGTCGAACGCGTCGTCTATCTCTCCGTGTTCGAAGCCGATCGCGCGGTGAACGTGCCGCACTTCGCCGTGAAGTTCGGCGCCGAACGCATGCTCTTGCAGATGGGCTTCAGCGCCACCATCCTGCGCCCGACCTACTTCATCGACAATGAGCTGATGATCAAGGACGTGATCCTCAACCACGGCGTCTATCCGATGCCGATCGGCAGCAAAGGCGTCGCCATGGTGGACGCCCGCGATATCGCTGAGGTTGCCGCCATCGAGCTGATCCGTCGTGACCGGGCTCCCGGCAAGCTGCCAATCGAAACGATCAATCTGGTCGGTCCCGATACGCTGACCGGCCCGGTTGTGGCCAAGATCTGGTCGGACCTGCTCGGCCGCCCCGTTGTCTACGGCGGCGACGATCCCAGCGGATTCGAGCAGAACATGGCAAGCTTCATGCCGAAGTGGACCGCCTATGAGATGCGCCTGATGGCGGAACGCTACGTCAGCGACGGCATGATCCCCGAGATTGGCGACGTCGAGCGACTGACCATAATCCTCGGCCGCCCGCTGCACTCCTACCGGGCGTTTGCCACCAAGATTGCTGCCGTGGACTGAGGATCTGGCAGCTCAACCCCGTCCCGCCCCGCAGACCATCATTATCTATCGGTCGCCATCGTGCCAGTGAACCCGCCGGCGAAATCACGTTGATCCGCTGGCGGGTCTGGAAAGGTCTGAACTGAAGGCGCGACGCGCGCCTGTTCCTGCCGCCGGTTTCCGGCAAACCGGCCTGCGAACCATGAGATGGTCTGTGCCGCCGTCACACTGGCTGTCGTAGCGTGCGGACCGTCACCGGCGGCCACAAACAGCACCTTCTCGCCGCGACTGCACGCACGAGCGACGAAGTTGCGGGTGACCGCGGGCGCCACGACTTGGTCGCCCGCGCTCTGGGCGATCAGTAGCGGCGCGCCAGCAGAGACGCTCCCCGCAGAGTTCCGGCGCAGCAGGCCGCGCCACGGGTCGATGAGGGTGAGGTCGACATCGCGAAGTTGGCGACGCAGCCGCAGCACCTCGATCTTGGTCCGCAATGCCGGATCGGGACTCGAGCACCGGCCGGCAAGGCGCCGGATGACGCGTTGCGCGACGGGACGCGCGATTATGGAGAGGTCGACATCGTAGACTTCGGACCAGCTCTGCGCCGCAAACGCCGTCAGCGCAGCCCGCACGGTCGGGTTGACGCCGCCGCCTAGGTTGGCGGAGAGGTCGGTTGGAGGCGCAGCGGCCGCCACACCGACGATCTCAAGCTCGGGCGCATAGCGCTTCGAAACTTCGCCGGTGAAGAGTGCCGCGTGTGCGCCCTGCGACAGTCCCCAGACTCCGAAGCGCCTTCCAGCCCCAACTTGCGCCAGGCCCTGAGCCGCTCGCACCGAGTCAAGGAGCGACCGGGCTTCAGCCTCGCCCACCAGGTACGCGTTCGGTCCTGGCGTCCCGAGGCCCGGATAGTCCGTCGCCACCACCACCCACCCCTGCGCAATCAGGCCGGCGAGGTTTGGAATTGTCTCAAGGACATTGGGTTGCGCGGACGGCGCACACGCCTCGGCGATGCCGACGGTTGGGTGAGCCCAGGCCATAACGTCGCGCTTCAGACGACCAGCGCTGCCGCGCGGCGAGACTAGAACGCCTGTCGCCTCAGTCCGTCGCCCGGAGGCATCTGTTGTTTCGTAGCGGATCCGCCACGCCTGGAAACTGGCCGGCGCGTCCGCCATCCGCGCTGCTGAGATCAGCGACCCTGGCCGAGCTTGCGCTACCGACGGCTGCAGGGCGAGGGCGATCGCCAAGGCGGCAATACCTTTTGAAAGCACGATCACCTCCTCGTAAGAACGAATACCTAGGATACTTCGCCTGTATCACGGATGCGAGGGTATGTGTGGACGGCTCCACGCGCGCATAATTCTCCTGCGTTATTTCCCCTTTAGCGTGCGCCAGAGTATCCGGTATTCCCTCACTCCCACTCGATTGTTCTAAGCCATGGTAACGCATTGATCCACCGACGCAAATTTTCTCCGCGCACGACGAAGAATTGTGTCGAAGATCCGTCAGAAATTTTCGCTCTTGATTTCAAAGGGAAATTTCGGCGACTATCGGCACCGATTGATCGATTTTCGACCTTCTTAGACATGCCTTCACGATCAGTCCCATCGGCAAAAGACCGTCACGGCTGGCAAGAGCCTGAACGATACACGGAAGCAGGCAGTCCCCGTCTCATGCCTGATCCGTCCCCGACTTACGCCTTGGCGGCCTTCTGGGCCGCCGCGAATACATCGCGTGCGGGCGTCGTACCCACTACGTGCTCCGTACCCTCGGCTCCGAGGTCCATCCATCCTGCATTCACTGCCTCAAACATTTCTTCGGCAGGTCCGGTGTGGCCCTTCGGAATGCCGAACTGCTCAAACGCTTCGGCCCACTTTGCACGCGGGACTGCAAAGGCTTTCACGTCGAGATTCAGGACTTCACCCAATTGCTCCGCGACTTCATCCGCGCTGACCATCGAACCAAGCTCGGTCACGCGCTGCCCTGACCAGGCTGGCCCGCTCAAAAGGGCTGCAACCTCCGCGCCGATGTCGTTCGTCGCGACCATGGTCGATTTCCGGTTTGTCGGATTGTAGTAGACCGGTAGCGTTCCGCCCTTGGCGACCTGCAAGCCGTAGAGGAAGTTTTCGAAGAATCCGCCAGCGCGCACAAAGGTGACCGGGGATTTCAGGTTTCGAAAGCCTTGCTCCAGAAGCGATAAGGCCGTGATCATTCCGAGCCCGCTGGTTCGGTTCGCACCCATCGACGAAAGCGCAACCACCCGCGGCGGCGCTGCCTTGGTGAGCGCCTCGACATAGTTCGCAATCACGCCCTTTGCTTCCTTGTAATCGGGCGAGGGCGCCCAGACAGCCGGCAACATAACAAAAGCACCTTCGACGCCCTTGAGCGCCTGCTCGATGGCTGCCGAGTCATTCCAATCGCCGTCTACCAGTTCCACGCCCCGGCTCGCCCAGTTAGCCGCCTTTTCGCGATTGCGGACGAGCGCGCGTACCTCCTTGCCGTGGGCCAATAGATGTTCTGCCGTTGCGCCGCCCACTTTTCCCGTGATTCCCATTACCAAAAACATGCGTTTTCTCCTGATTTTTAGGGACAGAACAATGCCCCCGTTGATTCAATGGATGAGCGGCAGAATGGCCCGGATACGGGGATCGCGCAGATAGAGGCCGCCCCATGTCAACGCGCCCAGAAGCACGGAAATGATTTCCGGCGGCGTCCCCAACTCCCCGATGCGCACATGGGCGCAGATGGCACCTCCCAGAAAGCCCGTCACCAGGATCGCGCCGAGAACGGCGGTTGCCGGGATGGCGTAAAGGATGGCGCAGACAAGTATGATTGGACCCACGATACGGGTCAGGTCCATCGCAAACCCGGTTTCCTGCAACATGCTCGCGATCTGTGCTGGCGCGAAAAGCTGAATAGCGCCGTCTGCCACCAGAACGACAACGACAAACATGCTCATTATCCGGCCCGCCCACGCGGCGGGATGCAAGTTCGTAGCTTCTGGCACCCGATGCAGCTTCATAGTCTCGGACATTTGTCATTCTCCGCTGGGGGATCACATATTCGGAGCTTAACTTACTGTGTGCCTTGAATATGATAAACGAGGTGAAAACGAACTCACCGTTCTCTCTACGAGGAACAATACCGAGGTACGAAAATGCAGAATCTCGAACCCATCCTCATTTTCATAACGGTAGCGGAAATGGGAAGCTTCACCCGCGCAGCCGATAGCCTGGGCATCCGAAAGGGAAGGGCCTCAACGGCGGTCCGGAAGCTGGAAGAAGATGTCGGTGTCAGGCTCTTGCATCGGACGACGCGCAGCGTGCAGTTGACGGAGGACGGCCGCGCATTTCATGCCCGCGCCCGCGACCTGCTTGCTGAAGTCGATGACCTACACTCGATGTTCGCAAGCGATCGGGTGGCGCTTCGCGGGCGTTTGCGGGTCGATCTTCCGACCGAGGTGGCGCGCACAACGATCGTGCCGGCCTTGCCGGATTTCATGGCGGCTCACCCCGGGTTGGAGCTGGAGCTGTCGAGTACGGATCGGCAAGTCGATCTGGTTCAAGAGGGGTTCGACTGCGTGTTGCGGCTTGGTCCCATCCGGGACGAGACGCTCATTGCTCGCCCGTTGGGCGTGTTGCGCATGGTCAACGCCGCCAGTCCCGCCTATCTGGCCTGCCATGGCGTCCCCCGATCGCTAGAAGATCTCCAGCGTCAGGAACATCGGACAGTTCATTTTTCGACGATGCTGGGCGCAAAACCCATTGGATGGGAATATCCGGACGGCGACAGCTACGCGACGCTTCACTTGCCAGGTGCGCTACATGTCAACAGCGCGCAGACCTACGAAGCCGCTGCCCTTGCCGGCCTTGGCCTGATTCAGGCGCCACTCCTAGGGATTGGGCAATACTTGGAGAGTGGAGCGCTTGTGGAGATCATGCCCGATTTTCGTCGCCGGGCGATCGCCGCGTCCCTCGTTGTAGCACATCGGAACAATCTGTCGCGCCGAGTCCGCGCATTCATGAAATGGATCGAAGATGTGCTGGCGCCGTATCTGGAATAGCGAGACGAATATCTTCGTCCGAGGGAGGGCGCAAACCAGACCCGCCGATTTGCACGCCATTCTACGCCACAGCCTTGCCACCCATTGAAGGCACTTTACATACTCCGCAGATTGCACGCAGATCGGTTCTGCAAGCCGCCCGAGAACATGGAAGAGCCTCCGAGCCAGTGACGAAGGGTCAACAGAATAGCAGCACGGCAGCGAAAATCCCGCCCAAACTACGCTGCCGCCGCCCCTTCCCCCTCACTCCCACTCGATCGTGCCCGGCGGCTTCGACGTGACGTCGTAGACCACGCGGTTGATGCCGCGGACTTCGTTGATGATGCGGGTCGCGGCGCGGCCGAGGAATTCCATGTCGTAGTGATAGAAATCCGCCGTCATGCCGTCGACGGAGGTGACGGCGCGCAGCGCGCAGACGAATTCGTAGGTGCGGCCATCGCCCATGACGCCGACGGTCTGGACCGGCAAGAGCACAGCGAAAGCCTGCCAGATGGCGTCGTAGAGGCCGGCCTTGCGGATTTCGTCGAGATAGATGGCATCGGCTTCGCGCAGGATTTCCAGCTTCTCGCGGGTGATGCCGCCGGGGCAGCGGATGGCGAGGCCCGGGCCGGGGAAGGGGTGGCGGCCGATGAAGCTATCGGGCAGGCCGAGCTCCTTGCCGAGCGCGCGCACTTCGTCCTTGAAGAGTTCGCGCAGCGGCTCGACGAGCTGCATCTTCATGCGCTCCGGCAGGCCGCCGACATTATGGTGCGATTTGATGGTGACCGAGGGGCCGCCGGTGAAGGAAACGCTCTCGATGACATCGGGATAGAGCGTGCCCTGGCCAAGGAAATCGGCGCCGCCGAGCTTCTTGGCCTCTTCCTCGAAGGTCTCGATGAAGAGGCGGCCGATGATCTTGCGCTTGGTCTCGGGATCGGAAACACCCTCCAGCTCGCCGATGAAACGGTCGGAAGCATCGACATGGATCAGATGCAGATTGTAGTGCTCACGGAACATGGCGACGACACCCGCCGCCTCGTCCTTGCGCATCAGGCCGTGGTCGACGAGGATGCAGGTCAGCTGATCGCCGACCGCCTCGTGGATCAGCAGCGCGGCGACGGAGGAATCGACGCCACCGGAGAGCGCGCAGATGACGCGCTTGTCACCGACCTGATCGCGGATCGCCTGCACCGCCTTGGCGCGATAGGCCGACATCGACCAGTCGCCCTTGAGGCCGGCGATGTTATGGATGAAGTTGCCGATCAGCTTGGCGCCATCGGGCGTATGCACCACTTCGGGGTGGAACTGCACGCCGTAATATTTGCGCTTCTCATCGGCGATGAAGGCGTAAGGCGCATTCGAAGAGGTGGCGACCACTTCGAAGCCTTCGGGCAGCGCGGTGACACGGTCGCCATGGCTCATCCACACCTGATGGCGCGAACCGTTCGACCACAGGCCTTCGAAGAGGGCGCAATCCTTGTCGACTTCCAGAAAGGCGCGGCCGAATTCGCGGTGATGTCCGCTCTCGACCTTGCCGCCGAGCTGCATGCACATGGTCTGCTGGCCGTAGCAGATGCCGAAGACCGGAATGCCGCTGTCGAAGATGATCTGCGGCGCTCGCGGCGAGCCTTCATCCACGGTCGAGGCCGGGCTGCCTGACAGGATCACGGCTTTCGGCTGCAGCCGCTTGAAGCCGGCTTCGGCGGATTGGAAGGGAACGATTTCGCAATAGACGCCCGCTTCGCGCACACGCCGTGCGATGAGCTGCGTCACCTGGCTGCCAAAATCGACGATGAGAACGGTGTCTGGATGTGCTGTCTGGGTCATGGCGAGCCTTTAATGAAAAGCGCTTTCCCTGGCAATCGGGCAAATCATGCCGCTGCCGATTTTATTGTCCCGATTGTCCTTAATTCTCGTCGTCTCAGGCCTTTTAGAACCAGAATACGCCGTCTTCCAGCGCCGTAAACAGGCCATCGACGGCATAGGACAGTTTGCGGTCGATCACATGCAGGTACTCCGTCCAGTCGGAAATGCGCTGCAGGTCGACCTGGCCATCGGAAATGCCCCGAAGGCCGATCAGCGGCAGGCCGTAGATCTGGCAAGCGCGCAGCACCGCGAAGGTTTCCATATCGACCATGTCGGTGCCGATGCGCTGATAGGCATCCGTACCGGAGACGATATTGGCTCCCGTCGAAAGGCTGCCTTCGGCAATGGTCGGGATGCGCAACGGCAGCTCGATCGTCGCGGGGAGGTCGAGAAAGGGCGTGCGGCCTTTCTCGAAGCCGAGCGGCGAAGCATCCATGTCGCGGTAGGAAACCGAGGTAACCTGATAGACTTCCGCTTGTTCCAGCTTGGCGGAGCCGGCCGAACCGAGTGAAACCACGAGATCGGGCAGATCTCCCTGCGCCTCGAGCTGCGCAAAGGCGCGGGTGAGCGCGATGGCCGCCTCGACCGGGCCGACGCCCGTCATCAGCGGATCGATGCGCGAACGCAGGAAGGGGCCATATTCGGCCTCGGCCGCCATGACGAACAGGATCGATTTGCCTGAAACGCGCTTCAGTTCGAATTTCATCCGCTAATTCCCTCTCTGCCCCGGATAACCATCATCGTTCCCGTCATCGAGGCAATGAGCTTGGCCGGTCCGTCGCCGATGGCATAGCCGCGGCCGTCGGCGACGATGATCGTCGTGCCGGGCTTGGTGACATCGCCGCGAAACAAGAAGCGCTCGCCGCGCCCGGGCGACATCAGGTTGACCTTGAATTCGATGGTAAGGATGGATGCGGAAGGGTCGATGACGCTGTAGGCGGCAAAGCCACAGGCAGAATCCAGTGCCGCAGCGATGATGCCGGCGTGCAGGATGCCGTGCTGCTGCGTCAGCTTCACATCGAACGGCAGCTCGATCTCCACCGTGCCGTGCTCGACGCGCGTCAACTCCGCGCCGATCGTCGCCATCGCCGCTTGCCGCTCGAAGCTCGTTCGGATGCGGCTCCGAAAATCGCCGCTGCTCCCGGTCTCATCTGGCCCTGTCATGCCGTCCCCTTTTCGCGGGTGCGAAATTGGCACGGAGAGGCCGTTTGGACAAGGGTTATCCGGTGGAAAAGCGGAGGCGTCCCGGCCTGCCGCGCCGACATCGAATTTCCACGATCGGCTCGCCATGCTATCCGAAACTGAGACGCTGACGGCGAGGGCGAAGATGACGACGATCCTGCAATCGGTAACGGCCTATGAAACCTGGATGCGGGCGCAGCTCGGCGCTGATCTGGTGGAAGCGGGGCTGGCGAAGAAGCACAAGCTGATGAAGGGCGATAGCTTCTCTTTCCTGCGGGGAACCTATTGGCGCTGGGCCGAGACGATCCTCGACATTTGCCCCGACCTCAGGAATGCCCCGCAGCTATTGGCAATCGGCGATACGCATCTCGAAAATTTCGGCACCTGGCGCGATGACGAGGGAAGGCTCGTCTGGGGTGCCAATGATTTCGACGAGGCGGCCGTCATGCCCTATGCGCTTGACCTCGTGCGCCTTGCGGTGAGCGCGATCCTGGCGCGCGGCGAAGACGGGCCGACGCCGCGCGTCGTTGCTGACAGCATTCTGGCCGGCTATCGCCGCGGCTTGCGGCAGCCGTCTCCCGTCATTCTCGAGCGCGATTACAAATGGCTGCGCAATGCCGTGCTGCTGCCGAATGCCGAGCGTAAGGCTTTCTGGGAAAAATATCGCAATCTGCCGACGGCGACCGATCCCGTGGCGGACCGCTATCTCAAGGCGCTGCACAAGGCATTGCCGGATCCGGAGACAGCATTCGAGCCGAAGCCGCGTCTGGCCGGCACCGGCAGCCTGGGCCGCCCGCGCTTCGTCGCCTATGTCGAATGGCGCGGCGGGCCGGTATTGCGTGAGGTCAAGGCCTTACTTCAATCCGGCTGGTCGCTGAAGCATGATCCATCGGACAAGAAGATCCGCACGGGGGTCATCGCTGGCGGACGGGCGCGCTCGCCCGATCCGCGTTATCAGGTCACGGGAACCTTGCTGGTGCGCCGCCTGTCGCCCAACAGCCGCAAGATCGAAGTCGACGGCGATGCACAGGTGCTGCTGTCGCCCGAGATGCTGGATCTCATGGGCTTTGAGATCGCCAATTGCCACGCCAACGATGCTTCGCTCATCCCAGGCGTTCTTGCAGATCTCGATGCTCGAGGTTCGGATTGGCTCCGCGCGGCAGCCAAGGCGGCCACGGCGGCAGTCAGCGCGGAACAAGCCGAATTTGCCTGGAAGGGCTAGCCGGCCAACAGATCGATCAATGCCCGGCGGCTTCCAAAATCAGATGGGCGATCGTATCGGGATGCGAGATCAATGAGAGATGGCTGGCCTTTACTTCGATGGTCTTGGCACCCATGCGCTTGGCCATGAAGCGTTCCAGATCCGGATTGATGGTCCTGTCTTCGGTGGAAACGGCATACCAGCTTGGCTTGCTGCGCCAGGCGGCCTGGGTGGTCTTGCCCGTCAGCAAAGCCTTCTGGAAAGGCTCCTGCACGGCGTAAAGCACCTCTGCCTTGGCCTTGGGCAGGTCGCCGGCGAAGTCGCGCAGGAAAGCTTCCTCGGTCAGTCGCCCTTCATCGCCATCGAAGACGATGCCGGCCGAGGCCGGCGGTGTCGGATATGTTTTGGCAAGCGCCGTATAATCTTCGCCGGCATCCGGTGCGCGGGCTGCGACATAGACGAGCGCGGAAACCTTCGGATGCACGCCTGCTTCGGTGACGAGCATGCCGGAGAAGGAATGTCCGACAAGGACGGTCGGGCCGTCCTGGCGATCGAGAACACGCTGCACTGATGCGACTGCTTCAGGAAGCGTCGTCAACGGGTTCTGCACCGCCGTGCAGCTGAGCCCCTTGGCCTGCAGCCGGGCGATGACCTCGGTCCAGCAGGAGCCGTCCGCGAAAAGCCCATGTGCTAGGACGACGTTGCGAGCCTTCAATGGCGCGGACTTGGCCGCGCCGGAGGCCGCAGCCGAGGTGCCGGCGGCCATGGCGCGCGTGGAAATGAGGGAAGCGGCGGCGCCGGCAACAATGGCGGTCGAGAAATTCCGTCTGGTCATCATCATGATCGTGATCCTTAGGTGTTGAGGATAAACGGGCACCAGAAAGCCGTCCGCGCCGACTATCGGAACGGTGTAGCTTCTGAAATCTTGTATATCTCGGAGCGGCATATGACCGAAAGCGCGGGTCAAATATGCGAGATCCTGTATTCCGGTTCAGCGTCGAGCTTGCTTTATGTATGCAAAAGCGAGGCTGGTGACTGCTTTTGTATTCTAAATAGCATTTTTAGTCAATAATTGGATGCGTAACGGTTGCGTGATTGATCATCTGTATGCAGAAGCAATGAGGGGAGATGTTTTTGCATACAAGCCTTGATTGCTCTCGAAGGGCTGGGAGCGATGGATGGGCTGGGTGACGCGGCTGAAGATCGCGAGTTGTTGTCCGACCGTATCCGCAGCATGAAGCCATCATGCAGGCCATCGCGGAAGAAGACGGGGAAATAGCGTCGCGGCCGCATGCGGGCGCATATTCTGACTGCGGCGACGGCGTTTCATCGAGGCCAGCAAGCTCGCTTAGAGCCTTTCCGCTTTTCTCCGAAGCGCGAAAACGCTCTATCCTGTTGTTTTTACGCAATTCCGGACGGAAAACCGCTTCGCACTTTTCCTGGAATTGCTCTGGGCAGTTCAGTCAACGATCAGTCGCGGGTGATACGCACGATGTGCTGGTCCCAGGCCACATCGCTGTGCTCGCCGAGGAAATCGCCGCCATAGGAGGTAACGGCAAAGCCATGGCGGGCCGGCGCGATGCCGGCCGCATCGGTGATACTCTCCACCTTCAGCACCTTGCCTGTTTTCGCATCCAGCGTCACTGAGGTCCCTTCGACCGGTGAAGTCACGCCCACGAGGTTTTCGGCGCGATTGACGGCGATAGCGCCGACGTAATTGCCAAGCGCCCGGGTCGTCTCGTCGGGCAGGATGACGAAGGTCAGGTCCTCGCCCCTCGCGAAATGGCCGACAAGCGGCGGCAGGTCGTTGCGGTGGCCCTCATACTGGCAGGCAAACCAGACCCGGCCGCTGGCGTCGATATCGACATGCCGGGTCGAGACCTGGGCATATTGCGGCGGCAGGACATGTTTCTCGATCAGCCGGCCGTTGGCGGCATCGATCAGCGTCAGCGACGGCTCCATATGGTCGAGATTGAGCTTGGTGCGGCCGAAATCCGGATGGGTTTCGATGCCGCCATTGGCAACGATCAGGAACCGCCCGTCGTCCGAAACCGTCATGTCGTGCGGTCCGACGCCATAGGTCTCGTATTCGCCGACGCGGGCAAAACGGTTGCTGCTGTCATAGAGCCCGATAATGCCGCGATTGTTGTCGAAATCGTTCTCGCTGGCATAGAGCAGCTTGCCATCGGGCGAAAACGTGCCGTGTCCGTAGAAATGCCGGCCCTCTTTGGCGGCAATGACGATCGTCTCGGCCTTGTTCCAGGGATCGAAGATCATTGCATAGGTGCCGGGACGCCGCGCGAAGGCGACAGTCTTGCCGGTGGCCTTGGAAAAAGCCATGCCGTGGGCGCGGGCCGGCAGGGCGACCTGATCGACGATACGCCCCTGTTCGGTCACGGTCGCCACGGCAAAGGAGCCGTCCGCGGCACGGATGCCGGAGGCATAGACCGCATCCGCCCGTTCCAGCGCCATCAGGGCATCGGGCTTGAGCGACGCGAGGAAGGTCAGCCCCGCCGCCTTGACGAAAGCTCTCCGATCGATAAGGCCGCTGCGCATGCGCCCAGAGCCGGATGATTTTAGGTCTGTTCGACCTGAAATCATCCGCTCTAAAATCGAAGAAGTAGAACATGATGTCGCCCGAAAACCGCAAACACTTTTCGGCATCATGTTCTAATCCCCGTCTGCGAAGGAGAAGCCGGCAGAAAGCCCGATGGCGCCGCCATACTCGTCGCTGAAACTGGTGGCGAGGTCGCGGCTGACGGAAAGCAGCTTGTCGATCTTGGCGCGCTCCGCATCGTTGCCGATGGCCGCCTCGATATCCGGATTGATCGTCGTCGCCGTCGTCGCAAGCTCGTTCAGGAGGCCGTCGATCTTCGTGGCGGCAGTGCGCTTGTCTGGTGGCAGCAGGCTTGCCATGTCGGCCTTTTCCCAGAGCGTCTTCAAGCCTTCGATATTGCCGGTAAAGGAGGTCCAGGTGTTGGCCGAGCGCCAGTAGATCGCCATCTTCGGCCGCGCCGTTGCCAAATCGCCCTTGTAGAAGGTTTCCAGCCGCTGGTCGCGGACATTGGCGGCTCCATGCACGAGGATACCCAGCAATGCCGTCACGGCCTCCTTGTTGTCCATGAAATCGTCACTGGTCTTGCCCGGAAACTTCCAGGATTTCTGCACGCCGTCGGGCGCATCCCATTCGTCGGCGATTTCCTTGGCCGTGTTTTCGATATTGCCGGCAACGGCCGCGCCATAACGGCAGCGGAAGCTCTGCTTGTCCTTGACGAGAACGTCCGAACCATTGCCGAAGAGCACATATTCGAGCGCCGTCATGCTCATGAGCGCCACGCTCTTGCCGGCGACGGCCTCGACGGTGGTGTCCTGCTCGTCCGCCTTGGCGATCAGCGCCTGCACCTGCTTGAGGCCAACGCCCTTGCGGTCCGGATAAAAGAGGATGTGTTCGAAGCGGTTCTTCTCGATGATCGGACCGGTATCGACGATTTCGATGCGCGACCAGCTCTTCACGGTATCGCCGAAGGCCGATTTGGCGCCGGAAAGCGTCGTGTCCGTAGGGTCGGCGCAAAGCGCATTCATCGCCGCCGTCAGCTTCGAGGCCGAGTCATGCATGGCGCGATAGCCCGGGCGGATGACGTCGTCCACCGCCTTCTCTAGCGTGGCCGGTACCGCCGCTTCGTTCAATCCGGCGCCGGTGGTCGCCGCGTCCCCGGCATGGGCAGGCAGGGCCGTGACGTTAAGCAGAAGACTGGCGGCCAGAGCAATTCCAGCAAAAGTGCGCAACGGTTTTGCGTCCGGAATTGCGTGAGAACAATGGGACGGAGCATTTCCGTGACTCCGTTCAGAGCGGAAATGCTTCGGGCGTTTCCAATGGCGCATCAAAGGGACTCCAGAAAGTTGACGAGGGCTTGCCGATCGTCTTTCGAAAGACCGGCGAATGCATTGCGGGCTTTTTCCGCCTCTCCTCCGTGCCAGAGGATGGCTTCGGTCAGCGTGCCGGCGCGGCCATCATGCAGGTAAGCCTGCCGGCCGCTCACCGTCTGTGTCAGGCCTATACCCCAGAGCGGCGGCGTGCGCCAATCGCGACCGGATGCCACGCCCACCTGCTGCCCATCCGAAAGGCCTTCGCCCATGTCATGCAGCAGGAAATCGGAATAGGGCCAGATCAGCTGGAAGGCCTGCGGGGAATCCTTGCCATCGCTGCCCTTGAGGTTGTCGCGGGTCACGAATTTCGGCGTGTGACAGGCTGCACAGCCGGAGCGGTAGAATAGCTCCTTGCCGTGCAGCACATCGGGAAAGCTCGCCTTGCGGCGGGCCGGCACGGCGAGATTTTCGGAATAGAAGGTGACGAGAGGAAGGACCGGATCCGGCGCTTCCGTATCGCCCAGCCGCTTCTGGATGCCGTTCGGCATGGCGAGGCAACGCGGTTCCTTAGGCGTGCAATCGCCATAGGGATTCGGCCGATCCGGCGTCGAAATGCCGATATCGGCCGAGAAGGCATCAGCCACCTGGTCGCGCACGGTGGCGTTCTGCGCCTTCCAGCCGAAACGGCCGAGCGCGATTTCACCCGTGCGATGGTCGCGGACGATGGCTGGGCGACCGCGAATGCCGCCGCGGCTTTTGTCGTCGGGGTCGGCATTGGCAAGGATGTCGGCATCCGCAATGGCCTCGATCAGGCCGAGGCCGATCATCGGCGGCGCGATGCGCGGCGAAATCGTCGTCGTGGGGGTGAGCGGCCCGTAGGCAAGGTCGCTCACGCCGTATGTCGGCTTGCGCAACGTCACCGTCTCGCCGCCCGCAAGCGCCACCGTCTCCTCGCTGTAGCTGACTGTCACCTTGCCTTCGGCGGCGAGCCCGGGCACGGCGAGATCTTGCAGCTGCGCCCCGTAGGTGGGGTCCGGAAAATTCAGCGCGCGGAAATCCCTGATCGCTTGCTCCTCTTCCGGCGTGACGGCGGTCCGTGCCAGACGCAGGACCATCGAGGTCGCTGCCGTTCCGGCGGCATCGGGCCCATGGCCGCGGCCGTCACGGATATGGCAGCTCTGGCAGGAGCGGGCATTAAACAGCGGTCCGAGCCCATCGGAGGCCTGTGTCGAAGAGGGGGCCGAAACCCAGAGCTTGCGGAAGAGGGCGTTGCCGAGATGGAAATCCTGTCCGCGCTCCGAACTCAGATTGGCCGAGGGCTGCGAGAAGATATCGCGATTGACGGGATCGATCGAGGTCAGCGCGCCGCCCTGCATCGCTTCATAGGGCTCGGCCTTGGAGAAATCCGTAGTCGCGCGGGTGACGTCGCGCACCCGCTTCAGTTGTTCGGGCGCAAGATCGGTACGAACAGCCGGAAAATCGAGAATGCCGGCGGCGGCCAGCGTGATCGAAAAAACCAAAAAACCCGCAGCGAGGGCGGGCAGCAGGGCGCGGTTGGCCGGGATGCTTGTCATGAGTGTCGGGGTGGCAGCGCCGTGTCGCGCTGCCACCATCCCTATTACTTCTTGAAGACGGCGTTAGGATTGTCCAGGCTGTCCGAACCTTCAAGCTTGATCGTGCCAAGGTCGAGTGTGGCGATGACACGCTGAATGCTCTTCGTCTGGTCGAGCAGGCCGTCGATGGCCTTTTGAACCGTCGCGTTGCCCTCTTTGTTGCCTTCGCCGATCATCTGATCGTATTTCTCGACCGTCTCGCCGCGATGCACCAGCGCCTTCATGGCTGCAAGCGTCGTGTCGAGCTTGCCTTCCATTTCCTTGTCGAGTGCCGGATCCTTGGCCTTGACCAGATCGCGCAGAGACGGACCCTTCATCTTGGTGCCGTCAACGCGGGTATAGGTGCCGGTATAGGCAGACGCGACGCCGATCGCGTCGCCATTGTGCTCGTTATAGGTATTGTCAGAGAAGCAATCCTGCTCCTCTTCCGGATCGTGCAGCAGTAGGCCGAGCTTCATGCGCTCGCCGGCAAGTTCGCCGTAGGAGAGCGAGCCCATGCCGGTCAGGATGGCGGTCAGGCCAGCTTTCGGATCGGCTTCAAGATGCTTGGTGGCTTCGCCTTCCGGCACCCACTTGTCCGTCATGTCCTGCAGGTCGGCAACGAGCAGCGTCGAGGCGGATTTCAGGTATTCGGCGCGGCGGTCGCAATTGCCGTGCGTGCAATTCTTCAGATCGTAATCGGTTGCCGGGCGCTCGCCGGCGCCCGCTCCGGTGCCATGCAGGTCCTGGCCCCACAGCAGGAACTCGATGGCATGGTAGCCTGTCGCGACGTTCGCCTCGACACCGCCGGCCTGATGCAGCGTGCCCGACAGGAATTCCGGCGTCAGATGCGATGCGTCGACATCCTTGCCGTTGATCTTGATCGTCTTGTTGGCGATGACATTGGCGACATAGAGCGCGTTCTCGTCGCTTTCCGTGCCGTAGGAGGCGTCGACATAGTCGATCAGGCCTTCGTCCAGCGGCCAGGAATTCACTTTGCCTTCCCAGTCGTCGACGGTCGGGTTGCCGAAGCGATAGACTTCCGACTGCGCATAGGGAACGCGAGCCTTGACCCAGGCCGCGCGCGCCGCCTTCAGCGTCTTGTCGCTCGGGTTAGCAAGCAAGGCATCGATCGCCTTGTCGAGCGCCTTCGCGGTCGTCAGCGAGTCCTGATATTTGGCATGGGCAAGCTCTGCGTAATGCTTGAGAACGGCAGCCGGTTCAGGGGCAGCAGCAAGGGCGGGCAGGCCGGACGCGGCAGATGTAGCAACGGCCACCGCAAGCACGGCGCCAAAATTGATCTTAAATTTCATGTTCCTCTCCTGGTGACGGCGGGGGCACCGTCCAAAAACTTGGCATTTTGTGTCATGTATGAAAAATAAACTTGTGTCAAACGCTCTAGTTTAGAATGGTTTTAAGGCCGAATCCTAGGGATGTCGGCCTTACGAATGGAATGGATTGTTAAGAAAAAGAGGCATCCGCCTGCCGTCTGTCGCGGGCGGATGGATTGAGCCTCATCCCTTCCGCTGCAGGCGGCAGAAGAAGAAGCCGTCCGTATCGGTGGAGGCCGGCGTCAGCGTGATGGTCCGGCCGTCGGAAGAATGGGGCCGCGGCATGTCTTTGCCGAACAGCTTTTCCCAGGAGCTCAAGGTCTCGACGACCTCGAAATCCGGATTGAGGCTGGCGAAACGGTTGACCTGCGCCTCGTTCTCCTCAGGCAGAACCGAGCAGGTGACATAGAGCAGTGAGCCGCCGGGGCGGACGAATTCGCCGGCCTGGGCGAGAGCTTCCTGCTGCTGGCTGGTGCGCTCGTCGAGGTTCTTCTGCGTCAGCCGCCATTTCGTGTCGGGCCGACGTCGCCAGGTGCCCGTACCGGTGCAGGGCGCATCGACGAGAACCTTGTCGAACTTGCCACGCAGCGCTAGCAAGGCATTGCGTTCGTCATGGACCTGGACATTGCGGGTTCCGGCCCGCTTCAGCCGCTCGATGATCGGTGCCAGCCGTCGGCGATCGGTGTCATAGGCATGGACCTGGCCCTTGTTGTGCATTGCGGCCGACATGGCGAGCGTCTTGCCGCCGCCGCCTGCGCAATAGTCGAGCACCTGGTCGCCTTCCTCGGGCAGGACGAGGTCGGCGACGATCTGCGAGCCCTCATCCTGCACCTCGAACCAACCCTTCTGGAAGGAAAGCTCGGCAGTAACGTTCGGCAGGCGCGATGCGCCTTCGCCGGCGGGAATGCGGATGCCGAAACGGGCAATCTTCGATGCTTGCGCGCCTGCGCGTTCCAGCGCCTTTACGACCTTGGCGCGGTCTGCCTTCAGGGTGTTGGCGCGAAGATCGAGCGTGGGGCGTTCGGAAAGAGCCTTCGCCTCGGAAAGCCAGCTGTCGCCGAAGGCGTGCTGGAATGAAGGCTCGACCCATTCAGGAATATCGCCCTGGATGTGAAGCGGCGCGTCTTCGAGCTTGCGGGTCGCAAAGGCAGCCAGGGTTTCGGCGCTCGGCGCTTCGGGGGCGAATTTATCGCCGTCGAGTTCGGCGGTCAGCGCCTCGGGCGTCAGGCCCCATTGGCGAAAGAGTACGGCATGTGCAAGCGCTGAGGGGCTGTCGTCACCCATCAGCCAGGCATGGGAAAGCCGCATGCGCAGGGCGTCGTAGACGATGTTGCCGATCGCGGCCCTGTCGCCGGAACCGGCGAAGCGATGGGCAAGGCCCCAATCCTTCAGGGCGTCGGCCACCGGTCGCTTGCGCGCTTCGATATCGGCAAGAACTTCGATGGCCCCCTGCAATCGGCCGCCCAGACGCATTCACACTCTCCTGCTTGCGCACCGTCCCGAACTCAGCGGAATTTACCGGGAAGCGTTGCGCCCTATCAAAATAGCCGACGCCTCAGCAATCCGCACGAAGACTGCACGTGGCGGCGGATTATTGAGACGTCCCAACCGCGTCGTAGCCGCGATTGACGGAGAGAGCAAGCGTCGCGCCGAAATGCCTGATGGATCCGGCTTGATCGAGCGATTACTTCGAGGCGACGACGTCGTAACAGACCTTGGCGGTACCGGAGGCAACCATGCCGATATTCTGTGCTGCGGCACGCGAGAGATCGAGAACGCGTCCGCGAATGAAGGGTCCGCGGTCATTGATGCGAACGACGACGCTGCGGCCGTTATGCTTGTTGGTGACCCGCAGGCGCGTGCCGAAGGCGAGCGAGCGATGGGCTGCAGTAAGATTTCCGGAACTCATACGTTCCCCGGAAGCAGTTTTGGAGCTTCCTCCGTACCAGGAAGCGCCTCCGCATCCAGTCGATGCAGATGCCGGTGTCGAAATGACTGCAATGGAGGCGGATATAGTTGCGGCGATTGCCAAAGAACGTGCAATTTTCTTCAAACCGATTTTTCCCTCAAGTTATTGAACTTGCGCCCTGGGTAGGCGGCGGGCTTAAATCAGGCCAAAAATGGCGAAAAAGTGCCACTTTCGATCACGGAATGTTACAAGATGTAACATTTGTGATTTTAGGCAAATACTGTGACTAATCAATGGCTTTGCTTGATCGTGGAAAAAACCTAATAAAATCAGTTAAAAATGGAATAAATTTTCCTGTGAACTCGCCACATTGCGAGGGATCACGAAAATTGAAAAAATAATTTTCCGACTTTGCCATAATCGCTGCCGCATTTGTGCAATTTTAGAGGTCGTTAACCTTAAATGCGGAGTAAATTGAACTAGGCCAGCCGGCTAAGTAGGAATTTTCATGCGATTTTTCGCTGCGGGAAGATAGTCCTTTAACCGCGCCACCGTCCGGACGACCAGAGCTCGGTAAGCGACATGCGGTATTCCGGATAACGGAAGGCAAAGCCGAGTGAACGCAGCTTCTTGTTCGAGACGCGCTTGTTCTCGCCATAGAAGGAGCGCGCCATCGGCGTCAGCTCGGCTGTCTCGAAAGCCTGTTCCGGCGGCGGCTCGACAGCCATGAGCCGGGCGGCCTCGGCGATCACATCTTGCGGCGGCGCGGGTTCGTCGTCGGTGACATTATATATGCCGCCGAGCTTGTGCTCGGACAGGAAGTGGGCGCAGGCGCCGATATCCTCGACGCGGATACGGTTGAACACCTGGTTCGCCTTGATCAGCCGTCGCGCCGTGCCCTTTTCCAGATTGCAGAAGGCATTGCGGCCGGGGCCATAGATGCCGGAAAGCCTGAGCACGGCAACGGGAAGATCGAGCCTGATGCCGACGCGCAGCCAGCCGTCTTCCGCCTCGACGCGCTCGACCGAACGATCCGCGATCGGATGCAGAGAGGTCTGTTCAGTGACCCAGGCGCCCTTGTGGTCGCCATAGACGCCGACGGTCGAGAGATAGCAGATCCATTCCAGCTTCGGCATCAGCGCCTTGAGATTGAGCTGCGCCAGCCGCAGCAGCGGATCGCCGGACTTTCCAGGCGCGATCGACTGCACCAGATGCGTCGCAGTAGTCATCGCCTCGGCCAAAGCGGGATCGAGCGTCTCGCCGTCGAAAACGAAGGCCTCGATGCCTTCCT
This sequence comes from Martinezella tropici, assembly GCF_008370325.1. GTDB lineage: Bacteria > Pseudomonadota > Alphaproteobacteria > Rhizobiales > Rhizobiaceae > Rhizobium > Rhizobium tropici_B. The sequence goes on from NZ_VNIP01000001.1 coordinate 239,609, forward strand.
TCGTCAGCAGCTCGGCCTTGTCGGCCGAGCGCGTCGTGCCCGTGATGCGAACGCCCGCGCCGGCGAAAGCCTTGGCGATGGCCGTTCCCGAATAGCCGCAGCCGAAAATCATCACATGCATCATAGAGCTCCCGCCAATGTCCATTCCGCGCGAACCTCTTCGTCCGCCTCGTCATCTCTTTCTGCCGCAAATGCACGGAACTCGCCAGCCGCCATCAGCCGCGACAGTGCCCAGACGGCCATGCCGCGCACGACGGGCGAGGGATCCGCAGCCAATTGACGACATCTCTCTATAAAGGAGCGTTCGCCTGAATTGCCGGCCGCGATGAGCACATTGCGGATGAACCGATCCCGGCCGATGCGTTTGACCGGCGAGCCGCTGAAGAATGTGCGAAAGGCAGCGTCGTCCAGATCAAGCAGAAAGGCGATCGACGGTTCCTTTAGATCCTCCCGCGCCACCAGCTTCATTTCCGAGGCGGCGCTTGCGAACTTGTTCCAGGGACAGGCGGCAAGACAGTCGTCGCAGCCATAGATGCGGTTGCCGATCAATGGCCGAAGCTGCGGATCGATCGGCCCCTTGTGCTCGATGGTCAGATAGGAGATGCAGCGGCGCGCATCGAGCTGGTAGGGCGCGGGAAAGGCGGCGGTTGGACAGACGTCGAGACAGGCCCGGCAGGAGCCGCAATGGTCGATCTCGGGCTGATCCGGCTCGAGATCGGCCGTGGTGAACATCGAGCCGAGGAACAGCCAGGAGCCGAAGGCGCGGCTGACGAGATTGGTGTGCTTGCCCTGCCAGCCGAGGCCGGCCGTAGCCGCCAGTGGTTTCTCCATGACGGGCGCGGTATCGACGAAAACCTTGACGTCCTCCTTCGAGCGCGCGGCAAAGCGGGTAGCGATTTCCTTCAGCCGCCCCTTGATGATGTCATGATAGTCACGATTTTGCGCGTAGACGGAGATCGCAGCCTTGTCCTTTTTCTCCAGGATGCCGCGCGGATCCTCATCGGGCCCATAGTTGAGGCCGAAGACGACGATGGAACGCGTCTCGCTCCAAAGTGCGCGCGGATCGCCGCGCCTTTCGCGCGTCTCCTCCATCCAGCCCATGGTGCCGTGATGGCCCTTGTCGAGGAATTGCCCCAGCCGGACAGCCGCCTCCGGAATGGCATCCGGCCTTGTGATGCGACAGAGATCGAATCCTTGGGCGCGCGCTTCCTCCCGCAGGAAAGCAGTCAATGTGCTTCGGCGCTTGTCCGCTTTTTCCGTTTCGCGATTAGCGGGCATATCGAGCCCTCGTCATAGCAATTCCAGGATGAAAGTGTGTTAGCGGTTTTTCGTCCGGAACTGCGGGAAAAAACGCTCTAGAAATCCAGATCGGCGTAGTGCGAAACCGGGGTGACACCGCGCACGCGCTCCGCCAGGATCGGACGGAAGGACGGTCGCGATTTCAGCCGCTGATACCATTCCTTGGCGACAGGCGATTCCGTCCAGTCGATTTCGCCCAAATAGTCTAGCACGGAAACCGAGGCGGCGGCGGCAAGATCGGCATAGCTCAGCCGCTCGCCCGCGAGCCACTGCCGTGAGCCCGCAAGCCAGGACAGATATTTCATGTGCTGGCGGATATTGCCGCGCGCCATGCGCATCACCTTGGAATCGGGTGCCCCGCCGCCCTGCTCGGCGGTCATCTGTAGCTTGAACACACGCTCGCGCGTCAGCGGGCGGGTGACGTCCTGCTCCATCTTCTGCATGAACCATTCGGTCAGCCGGCGAATCTCAGCGCGCTGGAACGGATCTTCGGCCAGCAGCCGGCGATCCCGCTTCAGCACCCCATGCGTCTCGTCGAGATACTCGGAAATCACGGTCGCGCCACAGAGTGCCCGCATGCTGTCATCGACGTAGACGGGCAGGGTGCCGGCGGGATTGAGCGCCAGGAAATCGCGTCGCTTTTCCCAGGTCTGCTCCTCTATCAGTTCCGTCTGATAACCGTATTCGGTCAGGATCAGACGAACGAACCGTGAGGAGGATGACATCGGGTGGTGATACAGCGTCGGCATTGGTACTCGGGTGTTTCTGATTGATGCTACGGAGTTTTGGTCGCTATTCTGCGGCCCTAGTCATTTGTCATCGGTTGAAGCTATAGGATCTTGGCCTAGTTTGCACAAGCGAATCGGGCCGCCCGGCCGTTTGACAAAGGACACGATATGGCTGAACAAATTATTATCGCGCTGGTTTTGGGCCTTGTGGAGGGGCTTACGGAGTTCATTCCGGTCTCCTCGACGGGCCATTTGATATTGCTCGGACATTTTCTCGGCTTCAAGGAAGCCGCTACTTTCGACGTTTTGATCCAGCTCGGTGCGATTCTCGCCATCCTGCTCGTCTATTTCAATCGGCTCGTTCAGATCGCCAAGGCACTACCCGTCAGCGTCAAGGCACGCCACTTCGTTCTGGCCGTCCTGTTCGGCTTCCTGCCGGCCGCCGTCATCGGCGCTCTCGCGCATGACTTCATCAAGACCGTGCTGTTCCAAACCCCGGTCGTGATCTGTATCTCGCTGATCCTCGGCGGTATCGTCCTGCTTGTCATTGACAAGATCGAGTTCAAGCCGAAATACACCAGCGCCTATGAATTCTCCTGGCCGATGGCCATCAAGATCGGCTTCTTCCAGTGCCTGGCCATGATCCCGGGAACCTCGCGCTCCGGCTCAACGATCGTCGGCGCGCTGCTGCTCGGCGCCGACAAGCGCTCCGCCGCCGAATTTTCCTTCTTCCTGGCCATGCCCACTATGGCGGGTGCCTTTGCGCTCGATCTCTGGAAGAGCCGTCACGATCTGAGCATGGATCAAGGGCTGCTGATCGTCGTCGGCTTCTTTACCGCCTTCATTTCCGCGCTGTTCGTGGTGCGCGCGCTGCTCGATTTCGTCTCGCGTCGCGGCTACGCGCCTTTCGCATGGTGGCGCATCATCATCGGCGTGCTCGGCCTGATCGGTCTTTATACGATCGGCTGAGGCGCTCGCCTGACACCAAGATACCGAAGAACGCAAAGGCCGGTGAGAACCGGCCTTTTTCGTGCCCGATCAGTTCGAGGAGGACGTGTCGATAGAGCCCGTGGTGCAGGGGTCGACGCCGTAGGTCGGCGCACATTCGCCCTTTACCGAGGCGATGCTGCCGCGGGCTACGAAAGAGCCGGCGAGAATCACCAATGCCGCGCACGCAAACAAAAGCGCGATAGACTTGCCCATCGAAAAATGCCTTTCCGCAGAAGTGTGAAGCGCGCCGCGGACCGGTTCATTGTTCAAGCCTGAGACGCGCGGCTGTGTTAGTCAGTGAGATGAGCAATAGCAATAAATGTTCATGTTAAATTTGACGTTAATGCGACTATTTCCACAGTGCGTCTTTTAGGCAACGCTAAGCTGTGAATGAGAGCGGGATTGCGGCGCACGCAAGCCGTCTGCCGCAGCATTCGAACGATAAAAAACGCCGCGCGGCGGAGCCGGCGGCGTTTTGAATTTCGTTGAATTGCCGAATCGTCAGGCAGCCTTGCCGGAGCCGGTGAACTGGCCCTGCGGACGATAGCGGACAAGATAGGACGGCAGCACGGAGACGAGCAGCGTCGGCAGCAGGCCGATGCCCTTCAATGTGCGTCCTTCCGCTTCCGCCTGCTTGGAAACGACATTGTCGCTCTTCAGCAGCGTGACCTGATCGGAGGTGATCGGTGGAGTGATGAGCGGCACGAGCGAGGCGACCGAGCCGATGAGCGAGGCGATGCCGAACGGAATGGAGACAAGCGACTTCTTCCGGTTGATGACCGAAAGCGTAATCTCGAGACATTCGCGGAAAGACAGCACTTCCGGGCCGCCGAGCTCATAGGTCGTGCCGGCCTTCAGTTTTCCGTCGACGCTGCGGGCAACGGTCTCGGCGATATCCTCGACATAAACGGGCTGGAATTTGGTCTTGCCGCCGCCGATCAGCGGCAGGAAGGGTGCCGTGCGCGACATGTCGGCAAACTTGTTGAAGAAGCCGTCTTCGGGTCCGAAGACGATCGAGGGGCGCAGGATAACCGCATCAGGCTTGATCGACAGGATGGCGGCTTCCGCGCGAGCCTTGGTGCGGGCATAGGCCGAGGGCGAATTGGCATCGGCACCGAGGGCGGAAATATGCGTCAGCGATGCGCCGGCGCCGCGTGCGGCCTCAGCGATCGCCTTGGCACCGAATTCCTGCACGGCGTCGAAGGTATTACGGCTGCTTTCGGCAAGGATGCCGACGCAGTTGACGACATGCTGCGAGCCTTCGACGGCGCGGTCGATCGAGTTGCGGTAGCGCACATTGGCCTGGACGATCGAAATCTGGCCGAGATTGCCGAGCGGCTGCAGGAAGCCGGCAAGATCGGGGCGGCGCACGGCAACGCGGATGCGATAGCCACGCTTGGCGAGCGCACGCACGACATGCCGCCCGATGAAGCCTGATCCTCCGAACACGGTCACGAGCGGCGGGAGGTTGGACAGGGTCATGGCAGGCTCCTCGAAAGGCTTGGATTGGGCTGATCTGGTTTCGTCTTAGCCGATCCGGGCGCCGAGGTGAAGTGCTATCGCGCTGCGTTGCAGCGTCGCGGTTTCAAGGGGCTTAAACCCCTTCGACGACAACCATTTCCGCGTCCGCCACTTGCTGGCGGATTTTGGCGGCGATCTGGTATTCCGGCGAGTTGTAGCAATCGACGGCGTGCTGCAGCGATGGAAATTCGATGACGACGTTGCGGCCGCGCGCCTGTCCCTCAAGCGGCGTGAACGCGCCGCCGCGGGCAAGGAAATTCGCGCCGTATTTCTCGAAGGCAGGTTTTGCGGCGGCGACGTAGTCCTTGTAGCGCTCCGGGTCGCGGACATCCACGCGCGCGATCCAATATCCCTTTGGCATGTTTTCCTCCCTGCTTGTTTCGGTATGTTAGAGCGCGGCGTCCATCTCGGCGAGAATGGCGCGGGCGGCCTTCTTCGGATCGGCCGCCTTGACGATCGGCCTTGCGACGACGAGATGGCTGGAGCCCGCCTTGATGGCAGCGGCCGGCGTCATCACGCGCTTCTGGTCACCCTTGTCGCTGCCGGCTGGCCGGATGCCAGGAGTCACCAGCGCCATATCAGGCCCGATGATCTTGCGGACCGCGGCAGATTCCTCCGCTGAACAGACGATACCGCCCATGCCCGCGAGATGCGCCTGTTCGGCCCGGCGCAGCACCAGCGTATGCGGATCGTACTCATAACCGGCGGCGATGAGATCCCCTTCGTCCATCGAGGTCAGCACGGTGACGCCGAGCAGGCAGAGGTCGGAGCCCTTGGCCGCTTCGACGGCCGCCCGCATGGCTTTCGGATAGGCGTGCAGCGTCAGCATCGACATGCCCATCTTGACGATATTCTCCACGCCGGAGGCCACTGTGTTGTCGATGTCGAGCAGCTTCATGTCGAGGAAGATCTTCTTGCCGCTGGCGGCGAGATCGCGGGCGAACTCCAGCCCGCCGGCAAAGGCGAGCTGATAGCCGATCTTGTAATAGAGGATGTCATCGCCGAGGGCGCCGACCACTTTTTCGGCCTCCTGAAGATTTGGAACATCCAGTCCAACGATCAAGCGGTCGCGTGCGGTCATATCAAGCCCATCCCATCCAATCTTCCATAGGTGTCCAGTCGCATGAGATGGCGCGCTTCGCAAGGTCGAAACAGAAAAGATTGCCGCCGCCCGGCGGCTGATCGCCCTGGCGCGCGATGGGCTTTCCCTCCAGATGGCATTTCAGCAGCGTGCCGACGCCACCGTGTCCGACGAAGGCGATCGGCATCAGCGGATCGTGTCGCGAAAGAACGGCATCGACATTGGAGACGATCCTTGCCTGCGCGTCGATGGCGCGTTCCCAGCCCTTGAAGCTTTCACGCGGATTGGCGAAGAACCAGTCGGCGGCCTTTTCGAACTCCGGCGGGGCCAGGAAGCCCGTGGCGCTGCGGTCGTTTTCGTGCATGGCCTCGATGATTTCGATCGGCGCGCCGCTTGCCGTCGCCAGGGCCTCAGCCGTTTCGATTGCCTTGCGTTCGCCGCTGGAGACGATCAGGCCTAGCTTGCCTGCCCAGGATCGGCTCGCCGCCAGCCGCGCCCGCTCAGTGCCTATTTCGGACAAGCCCCACTCCGGCACGGGCACGGCAGGATCGATGCGCACCTGCGGGTGCGTAATATAAAGAGCGTACATGGATTATCTCGGCGATTGCCTCAGCTGCGGCTATAGACCCATAGCTGGGCCGGAGGAATGTTGCGGACGATGAAGTCGTAGTGCCGGATATGATAGCGGTCCGGCTTGGCGATGATCGGCGAAACCGGCCCGTAGGAAATCTGCACCACCGGGCGGCCGGGCGGCATACGGTCCAGCAGGCTTTCCAGCAATGCGACGCGCGCTTTCATCGGAAAATTGAGGAGGGGGATGCCTGAGACGACGGAATCGAACGTCTGGCCGCGCAGCACGCCCAGCGTCGTATCGAGATCGAAGGCATCGCCATTAATGAAATGGACGCCGGGGTAAAGCTTGACGAGATGGTTGTAGAAATCGGTCGAGTATTCGATCGCGACGAGGTTTTGCGGCTCGACGCCGCGTGCCAGGATCGCCTTGGTGATGGCTCCGGTTCCTGGCCCTAGCTCCAGCACCGGCAGCCCGGATTGCGTGTTGATGACACCAGCCATCTTCCGAGCTGTGATCGATGAGGTGGGAACGATCGATCCCACAGTCTTCGGCCCTTGCATCATGCCTTTGAAGAAACGGATCTCCTCGTCGAACTTCTTGCCCAGCCGTTCCTTGAGACGCAGCGCCATGTTCTCCCCCACCAGATGTCACGGTCGCGACTTACATACCGCTTCTCTAAAATCTTGCAATGCGATGACGCAATAACAAGAGAAAATGTCGCATTTCACAAAGGATCAAATAAAAGCGCCCTTGCGTTGAATAAACGCATAAAGGGCGCTTTGGTTTCGTTATACGCGCATCGGCATTAATACATAAAGGGCGTCGTCGCCGGCCGTGTCGCGGATGAGCGTCGGCGAGCCGGCATCGGCAAGCAGGAACACGGCAGAATCGCCCGACAGCTGTGCGGTGATGTCGAGCAGGTACTTGGCGTTGAAGCCGATTTCCATCGGGTCCATCTCGTAGCCGACAGCGACTTCTTCGGTCGCGCTTCCCGAATCGGGGTTGTTGACCGTCAGCAGCAATTGCCCGTCCGACAGTGCCAGTTTCACGGCGCGGCCACGCTCGGACGAAATCGTCGAAACGCGGTCGACGGCCTGTGCGAAGCTCTGGCAATCGACGCGCATTTCCTTGTCGTTGTTGGCCGGGATGACGCGCTGGTAATCGGGGAAGGTGCCGTCGATCAGCTTCGACGTCATGACGATCGAGCCGATCGTCAGGCGGATCTTGGCATCGGAAACCTCGACGGTGACCATCGTGTCCGGCGCGTCAACCAGCTTCTGCAGCTCGCCGACAGTCTTGCGCGGGATGATGATGCCGGGCATGCCTTCGGAGCCGGAAGGGGCGCTGACATCGGCGCGGGCCAGACGATGACCGTCCGTGGCGACGGCCCTGAGCTTCAGATCGCCGCCGCTCTCGATCGTGTGGAAGAAAATGCCGTTCAGGTAGTAGCGCGTCTCCTCGGTGGAAATCGCAAACTGTGTCCGGTCGATCAGCATTTTCAGGTCGGCGGCCTTCAGCTTGAACGAATGGCTGAAGCTGCCGGCGGTGAGATCCGGGAAGTCCGATTCCGGCAGGCATTGCAGCGAGAACTTTGAACGGCCGGAGGCGACCGTCATCGAGCTGCCGTCGGTGTTGGTGGCAAGAAGTACTTCCGATCCGTCGGACAGCTTGCGCACGATGTCGTAGAGCAGATGCGCCGGTACGGTGGTGGCGCCGGGCTGCTCGACATTGGCGGGCGTCGCCTCGGTGATTTCGAGATCGAGGTCGGTAGCCTTCATGTCGAGGCTTGTACCATCGGCCTTCAGCAGGACGTTGGACAGGATCGGGATCGTGTTGCGACGCTCGACCACGCGATGCACGTGGTTCAGCGACTTCAGGAGGTTCGACCGCTCTATTGTAATACGCATGGATGCTACCGCTTTCGACCGTGACTTGCCGGGCGGCCCGAGGCGCCCGAGCGACTGGTTTTCGGACAAGGCCCGAAAGATTGGACAGGCAACTTGGCAGACTTCTCCATCCGAATGCAAGAGGCATGAACCCTTTGTCGAGCGCCAATCGAACATTTGGCCGACAATGCTCACAGGAATTCCACCGCTCTTGCCGTCTGCTCGCGCCTCGCCCATAAAGGCCTGTGAATCCCAAGCGAATTCAGGACCGGCATGAACGAAGAGCATTCAAGCGGCGGGGCGCGCAGTTTCCGCCTGCACAACAATCAGATTCCGGCCCGTCCCCTCGAACCGGCGCTCTACCTTGTCGCCACCCCGATCGGCAATCTCGGCGATATCACCCTGAGGGCGCTGGAAACGCTGGCCGGTGCCGACGTGCTGGCCTGCGAAGATACGCGTGTTACCCGCGTCCTGCTCGATCGCTACGGCATCCAGAACAAGCCCTATGCCTACCACGAGCACAATGCCGATGAGGCCGGTCCGCGGCTGCTGCAGGCTTTGGAAGCCGGCCGATCGGTGGCACTCGTCTCCGATGCAGGCACGCCGCTCGTCTCGGATCCCGGCTATCGGCTTGCGGTGCAGGCAATCGAGGCGGGATACAAGGTCGTTCCCATCCCCGGCGCGTCGGCGCCGCTTGCGGCCCTCGTCGGTTCCGGCTTGCCGAACGATGCCTTCTTCTTTGCCGGCTTCCTGCCCGCCAAGGACAAGGGCCGGCGCGACCGTCTGGCTGAGCTTGCGGGCGTCCCCGCGACCCTCATCTTCTTTGAATCGCCGCATCGCATCGCCGCCACGCTTGCCGCCGCCGCCGATGTGCTTGGCGGAGAGCGGGCGGGCGCCGTCTGTCGAGAATTGACGAAAACCTTCGAGGAATTTCGCCGCGGCACGCTTTCAGAACTCGCGTCATTCTATGATGCGGTCGACAATGTGAAGGGCGAGATCGTCTGGCTCGTCGGCCCGCCGGCGGAAAGTGTTGTGGCGGAGGCCGATGTCGATGCCATCCTGGCCGATCTCTCAGGGACGATGCCGACCGCCAAGGCGGCAACCGAAGCTGCGCGTCTGACCGGCCTGCCGAGAAAGGAGCTGTATCAGCGCCTCCTCGGCATGAAGGAGCGCCATGGCTGATATGAAGCTCGGGGCCGGCGGAAGGCTGAAGCGGCAAAAGGCCTGGCGGCGCGGCCATGTCGCCGAATATCTCGCCGCTGCCTTCCTGATGCTCAAGGGCTATCGCATCCTGGCGATCCGCCATCGCACCAAGCTCGGTGAAATCGATATCGTCGCCCGCAAAGGCGATCTCGCCGTCTTCGTCGAGGTCAAAGCCAGGCGCGGCGAGCAGGAGGCGATCGATGCCGTCTCCTTTTCCGCGCAAAGACGCATTCGCGGTGCCAGCGACCTCTGGTTGGCGCGGCAACCGGATTTCGCCCGTCTGTCGCAGCGCTACGATATCGTCGCCATCCTGCCAGGCCGCTGGCCCCGGCATTTTCCGGATGCCTTCTAAAGCGCATCGCGATCTTTCAGATTCGCTTCTCGCGCTTTAGATTCTTGATTTTGCGCGTGTCGTTATCGCAAAACCGCTGCACACTTTTGCGCGACATGCTTTGGAAAGGCTTTTTGAAGCGGAGGCTTGCTATTTGGCCTATTACTGTTTTTTGCGGAAAGGGCCTTGCTGATTATCAACCATGACGGCGTAGCGGGTCGACGGTTCGACACAAATCCGATCGCCCGGAAAGGCATCGCGAAAAACGTAGCCGGAGATGCATGTGTCGGCGCCATAAGGGCCGCCATTTGGATTGCGCCGCGAAGCTGCGCGTTGGTTATCCTGAAGGACAGCCAGAAATGTATCGTTAGTGACGCAGACATGATCGCCTTCGACAGCGAGACGCCATCTATAAGGTTCTATGCAATCGTTCTGCGCTGAAGCTGCAGGCTTACCGCCGTCCCAAATGGATGGGAAATTCTTAATGGCGATGACAAGACCTGATAACGCGACGACGACTGCCGTCAACGTCGTGATCTTACCCGCCAATGTGGACAATAATCCACCTTGCTTGTTGGCCCCACTCATCAGTATCCCCACTTGAATGAGCACTGACATCATCGGCTTGGGGCGAGTAAAGTCAACATTTTTTACATTTTAGGATTGCTAAATTGGACGATCGTAATCGAGAGCGGAAGTATTTTCAGGTCAAACGTCAGGCCGGAATGAAGTCTATCAATTCAGCAGTCCGCATTTCGCCTATCACGGTTGCGTCATAAAAGGCGCTTATGGCTGCACGAACTTACACACCTAGCTCAGTTCGGGTCGTTTCCCGCTGACGTTTTCGCAGGCCCATCATGATCCGCAACACCGTCTCCGCCTTTACCGTTCCCTCGCAGCAGGAGCGCAAGAGCTTCGTTTCGCTCGAAAAGACCGCTGCCGTTCACGCCGAGAAACTTGCATCGCTCGCCTGCCTGAATGCGGTGCGCATCGGCGGGGCGGATGCGCAAGTCGAGGTCTTGTCCTTTCCGTTTACGGCCGCTGCCTGGAATCTCGAGCGCTGCCTGTTTCCCGAGGAAAGTGCGGCCAAGCTGCGGGCGACCGGGGCGCCACTGATTTTGCTGTCGGAGATGGATCTGGGCATGGCCCGCACCGAGCAGCGCGACCCGACCGGCATCATCGCCGGCGAACTCGGCATGAACCATGCCTATGGCGTCGAGTTTCTCGAACTCAGCCTCGGTTCGGACATCGAGCGTTCCTACTGCCGCGACGATTTCAACGAAAAGGGCTTTCACGGCAATGCCTTGATGGCCTCCGTCGCCCTCAGGGATGCTTTCTTGTTCCGCCTGCCCGGCGAGGCCGTTTGGTTCAATGACAGTAACGAGCAGCCGCGCATCGGCGATCGCTGTGCCGTCGGTGCCATCGTCGGGACCGAGGCCGGTCCTATCGTTGCCGTTTCCGTACACCTCGAAAGTGTAGCGACCGCTGCCTATCGCGAGCGGCAGATGGCGGCACTGATCGATGCCGTCGAAGCCTTCGCCCCCGGCCTGCCGATCCTGATCGGTGGCGATCTCAATACCGGCAACCATACCGGCGGCGATTTCTCCACCGATACGCTGTTCGCTATGGCCGAAGGCCGCGGCTTCGAATGCCACGGCGGTCCGCTCGATCAGACGAGCACGCGTCCAAGCCTGATCACGCGCTTTCCCGATCGCGCCATGAAGCTCGACTGGTTCCTGAGCCGGGGTTTGAAGATCGGCGAAAGTCACCTCGTTTCCTCTCTTAATGAAGAGGGCAAGCCGCTCTCCGACCATGACATCATCGTCTGCACGATCGAAGGCTTTTCGGCCTGATCGCTGCGATCGTTAAAATGCACTGGGTTTCATGAACCGCGCCGTTACCGCTTCCATGCGAAGAGATCGCAGACGCGCATGGAATTGGGGGATTGCATGGTCTTGAAACTGATGTTGACGAGCATGGCGGCCTTTGCCGCGCGTGCCGTCCCGGTCGTGGTCGCGCTGCCGCGGTCGAAAAGCTTCGTGGCTGGCGCCAGCAACGAAATGGAAATGAAGCCGTCGCCGATCGAGCCGTCCTGGATCCTGGCGGGCGATCCGGTTGCCCGTATCGCCGAGCATTCGCGCGGGCAGGACGATGCCGCCATGACCGCGCTGTGGGATTGCACGGCGGGCGAATTTCGCTGGTATTTCGGCTGGGACGAAACGGTGATGATCCTCGAAGGCGAGGTGCATATCACCACGGAAGATGGCGTCGAGCGGACGCTCAGCGCCGGCGATGTCGCCTATTTCGCCGGCGGCACCTGGGCGACATGGCGCATCGATCGCTACCTGCGCAAGGTTGCCTTTTTACGCAAGCCGTTCCCGAAGCCTTTGACCATGGCTTATCGCCTGCGCAACTTCGTCCGCCAGGGCGGCGCACAGGGTCTTGCCGCCTGAGTGCGGCAAGCCTGGTCGAGCAAACCTCTGAGGGAAGCCCTTGAATAGCCGTTGCGTTTGGATGCTGGTCGACCTACATCTGTGCGCAAATTCGAGCGAGGGCTGACTATGGCTGGTATCAAGAATGTTGCGGTCCAGATGGACCATGTGAAGAGCATCAACATTGCGGGTGACTCGACCTTCGCCATGAGCCTCGAGGCGCAGAACCGCGGCTACAAGCTCTTCCACTACACGCCCGAGCGGCTGAGCATGCGCGACGGCAAGGTCTATGCCTCGGTCGAGCCGATGATCCTGCGCGACGTCAAGGGCGACCACTTCGAGCTCGGCGAACCCGAGCGCGTCGATCTCTCGACAATGGACGTGGTGCTGCTGCGCCAGGACCCGCCATTCGACATGGCCTATATCACCTCGACGCATCTGCTCGAGCGCATCCATCCGAAGACGCTCGTCGTCAACGATCCGGCCTGGGTGCGCAATTCGCCGGAAAAGATCTTCGTCACCGAATTCGCCGATCTCATGCCGAAGACGCTGATCACCCGTGATCCGGCTGAAATCCGCCGTTTCCGTGATGAGATGGGCGATATCATCCTGAAGCCGCTCTACGGCAATGGCGGCGCCGGCGTCTTCCACTCGACGCGCGACGACCGCAATCTCTCGTCCCTGCTCGAAATGTTCGGCCAGCTCTTCCGCGAGCCCTTCATTGCCCAGCAATATCTGCCTGATGTCCGCAAGGGCGATAAGCGCATCATCCTCGTCGACGGCGAGGCCGTCGGCGCGATCAACCGCGTGCCGGCCGAGCATGACGCCCGCTCCAACATGCATGTCGGCGGTCGCGCCGAAGCGACCGAGCTGACGGCGCGCGAACAGGAAATCTGCAAGCGCATCGGACCGGCCCTGAGGGAGCGAGGCTTCCTGCTCGTCGGCATCGACGTCATCGGCGACTACATGACCGAGATCAACGTCACCTCGCCGACGGGTCTCCGCGAAGTGAAGCGCTTCGGCGGCGCCGATATCGCCAGCCTGCTTTGGGATGCGATCGAAGCCAAGCGGGCCTGATCGGCAGTTCCCACCACGCTTTCAGCTGAACGATAATGCTCACCCAGGCGCGTCGATGATTTCGACATGTCTGGGTGAAGTTTTGTTCGTTTATTGTTCTTGTTTCATTCCTTGTCTTGTGCCAGATTGCAACCCGAAGTTTGCTGATCGGGGCACGTAACGGCAAACGGGTTCGGCGACAGGGGATAGGGCATGGTAGCGCGCGTCAGTACGGTGGCGTTTCAGGGGATCGAGGGCGTACCCGTCGAAGTGCAGGTGATGATCGCGCCGGGCAAGGTGCTGATGCATATCGTCGGCCTGCCCGATAAGGCTGTGGCCGAAAGCCGGGAGCGGGTCCAGGCGGCGCTGCACGCCTCCGGCCTTGCCTTGCCGCCGAAGAAAGTCACCGTCAATCTCGCGCCGGCGGACCTGCCCAAGGAGGGCAGCCATTTCGATCTTGCGATCGCGCTTGGCCTGATGGCGGCGCTCGGCGCCATCCCCGCCGATGCCCTGTCGTCCTATACCGTCATCGGCGAACTCAATCTCGACGGCACCATCGCACCGGTTGCCGGCGCGCTTCCGGCGGCAATCGCCGCCAATGCCATGGGCAAGGGGCTGATCTGCCCTGCCGAAAGTGGGCCGGAAGCCGCCTGGGCCGGCAAGGAGATCGATATTCTGGCGCCGCGCAGCCTGATCGCGCTCGCCAATCATTTCCGTGGCACCCAGGTCCTGTCGCGGCCGGAACCGTCCGTTCGCGCCAATGCCGCCAATCTGCCTGACCTTGCCGATATCAAGGGGCAGGAAAGCGCCAAGCGCGCCCTGGAAGTGGCGGCGGCCGGCGGCCATAATCTGTTGTTCGTCGGACCGCCCGGTTCCGGCAAGTCGATGCTCGCCTCGCGCTTGCCGTCGATCCTGCCGCCCCTGTCGACGAACGAGCTGCTGGAGGTGTCGATGATCCATTCGATCGCTGGCCAGCTTTCCGGCGGCAAGCTCTCCGATCGTCGGCCCTATCGCGCACCGCATCACTCCGCCACCATGGCGGCGCTCGTCGGCGGCGGCATGCGCGCTCGGCCGGGCGAAGTCTCACTCGCCCATCACGGCATTCTGTTCCTTGACGAACTGCCGGAGTTTTCGCCGCAGGCACTCGATGCGCTGCGCCAGCCGCTCGAAACCGGAGAGTGCGTCATCGCCAGGGCAAACCACCGTGTCTCCTATCCCGCCGGCATCCAGCTTGTAGCGGCGATGAACCCCTGCCGTTGTGGCATGGCCGGCGAGCCGGGCCACACCTGCGCCCGTGGGCCGCGCTGCGCTTCCGATTATCAGGGCCGCATTTCCGGCCCCTTGCTCGATCGTATCGACATTCGCATCGATGTGCCCGCCGTCTCCGCTGCCGACTTGATCCGGCCGACTGCGGCCGAAAAGAGCGCCGATGTCGCGCTCCGCGTTGCACGCGCTCGCGAACGGCAGCTGGAACGCTTCGAGCGAGCCGGCATGAAAGACGTCGCCACCAACGCCCGCTGCTCGACGGCGATGATCGAAACCATCGCCGAGCCGGATGCCGCCGGCTTGCAGTTGCTGCGCGATGCGGCCGAGAAGATGAAGTTTTCGGCCCGCGGCTATCATCGCATCCTCAAGGTCGCTCGAACTCTCGCCGATCTAGATGATAAACCGACCGTTGGCCGCATCCATCTCGCCGAAGCCATCTCCTACCGTATTGCCGGCGAGCGGCTGGCCGCGCACGCCTGAAAATTCGAGGCTTAGGGTGGTTCCAGGAAAAGTGCCGCGCGGTTTTCCGTCCGGAATTGCGAGACAATAAAGAGATGGAGCGGTTCAGAGTTTCCCTGAAAAGCTGAGCGGCTCCAGATAGCGCCTGATTGCCTCCCGTCCGCCTGAATGAAAAAGGGGCGCCGAAGCACCCCTTCCAATTCAATCCGATGACAGGCTCATTCAGCCGCCAAGTCCCTCGAACAGCGCCGTCGAGAGATAGCGCTCGGCGAAAGACGGGATGATGACGACGATGTTTTTGCCCTCGTTTTCGGGGCGCTGACCGACCTTGATCGCCGCTGCCAGCGCCGCGCCGGAGGAAATGCCGACCGGCACGCCCTCGAGCTTGGCGACGAGACGGGCATGCTGGAATGCCTCGTCATTGCTGACGGTAACCACCTCGTCATAGACATGGGTATCGAGGATCTTCGGTGCGAAGCCGGCGCCGATGCCCTGGATCTTGTGCGGGCCGGGATTGCCGCCGGAAAGAACCGGCGAATCCGTCGGCTCGACGGCGATGACCTTGATATCGGGCCTGCGGGCCTTCAGCACCTGGCCGACACCGGTGATCGTGCCGCCGGTGCCGATACCTGAAACGAAGATATCGACCTTGCCTTCGGTATCGTTCCAGATCTCCTCGGCCGTCGTCTTGCGATGGATTTCCGGGTTGGCCGGATTTTCGAACTGCTGCGGAATGACGGCGTCCGGCAGGCTTGAGGCCAGTTCCTCCGCCTTGGCAATCGCGCCCTTCATGCCTTTCGGGCCTTCGGTCAGCACCAGTTCGGCGCCGAGCAGCGCCAGCATCTTGCGGCGTTCGATCGACATGGTCTCCGGCATGGTGAGGATCAGCCGGTAGCCTTTTGCAGCTGCGGCGAAGGCGAGCGCGATGCCGGTATTGCCCGAGGTCGGCTCGATCAGCACGGTCCTGCCGGGCGCAATCTTGCCCTGTGACTCCAGGCTCTCGATCATGGCGACGCCGATGCGGTCCTTCACCGAGGCGATCGGGTTGAAGAATTCAAGCTTTGCCAGGAGGTTGGCCTTGACGCCCTTCTCCTTCGCCAGCTTGTCGAGGCGGACGATCGGCGTGTCACCAATGGTCTCGGTGATCGAAGTATAGACGCGGCCGCGACCGGGTTTGCGGGTGTCGGACATGGGTAGCTCTCCCTACATTTGAATTATGCAGTGACAATAGGATCAAACGCCCGCGGAAACCAGAGTGCGCGCCCTTTGTCGCCGCGTCGACCGTGAGAAAAGAATCTCCCACAGCCTTTCTTTGGGGATGTTTATTTCAGGCTGCACGCGCCGCTATGAAGGCGGCCGTGGCGGCGAGGATGCTGGCCGCAACCCTGTTCAGGATCTGCAGCGCTCTCGGCTTCTTGAGGAAAGTCCGGGCTCGCGAGGCGAGCAGCATATAGGGAACGAGCACGATCAGAAGAACGACGAAGGTTGCCGCCACCAGGGTTACATATTCCCGCAGGCCGATGCCGCCGATGTCGATCAGCGTCGGCACGAGCGCAATATAGAAAAGCATGGTCTTCGGGTTGCCGAGTGTGACTAATAGGCCCGAGAGAAAGGACATGCCGGCACCGCTCGATTTCTTCGCCGCGATATCGGCGGCGAGCAGGCCGGCAGTCCAGAGCTTCCAGGCGATATAACCGAGATAAAGCGCGCCCGCGATCTTGATGACGATGAAGACCTCGGTGAAAGCCTGCGCCACGAAAGCAAGACCGAGAACGACCGCCGTCAGGTAGATGGTGTCGCCGAGTACAAGGCCGAGGCCCATGAAGAAGGTCTCGCGGAAGCCGGAGCCGAGGGCGCGCGCCACGATCGCCGTGATGCCGGGGCCTGGAATGGCCGCCGCAACGAAGAGCGCGCCGCAATAGGCGAGCAGGGATGCAAGCGTCATGGCCATTTCCTCCTCAGATGGTGCCTGCTCTACCGCACCACCTTTGCGGTTTCAAGCGATTGCGCTGGCGCCGCGAACATATTACCAAGACGTTGACGGCGCGTCGAAACCGCTTTGCCCAAGGATATCATGTCTTCCGCATTGCTCCTGATCGATCTTCAGAACTCCATCCTGACCGGCCTTGGCACGCCGGAGCGTCAGCCTGATATCGATGCGGCGCTGGAGGCGGTCGTCGCCAAGCTTGCAGCACTGAAGCACAAGGCGCGTGCCGCCGGCATCCCCGCCTTCATCGTCCAGCATGACGGCACTCCGGGTCATCGCCTGGCAAAGCGCGGCGAAGGCTGGCAATTGCGCCGGGAAATCGCCCCCGAAGCCGGCGATGTCGTGGTGCATAAGACGAGCTGCGATTCCTTCTTTGAAACCGACCTCGAGGCGCGGCTGCGGGCGCGGGGCGTTAGCCACCTCATTGTCGGCGGCTGCATGACGCAGTTCTGCGTCGATACGACTGTACGTCGCGCCGTTTCGCTCGGTTTCGACGTCACGCTGATCTCCGACGGTCATACCACGGCCGATATGGGCAAGCTCACTTTCGAAGACATTGTCACCCACCACAATATGCTGCTTGACGGCTTCGATGCCGGGCCGCATGAAATCAAGCTTGCTGTTGCCAGCGAAATTCTTTTCTGAAGATCTTTCCGACGCCGGAGGCTTTATGCCGCATCTGACCAGTATGATCACCTTTGCCCTGATCGCTCTCGGCATGGTGCTGACACCTGGACCGAACATGATCTATCTGGTGTCGCGCTCGATCTCGCAGGGGCCGGTAGCCGGGCTGATCTCGCTCGGTGGTGTGGCCTGCGGCTTCCTCTTCTACATGTTCTCGGCCGCGCTGGGCATCACCGCCTTCGTCTTCGCCGTTCCCTTCGCCTATGATGCGCTGCGGCTGGCGGGCGCGGCCTATCTTGCCTGGCTCGCCTGGAATGCGCTGAAGCCCGGCGGCCGCTCCGCATTTCAGGTGCGCGAACTGCCGAAGGATAGCACGCGCCGGCTCTTCTCCATGGGGCTGGTGACCAGCCTGCTCAATCCTAAGGTCGCGATCCTTTATTTGTCGCTGTTGCCGCAATTCATCGATCCCGCCGCCGGCAGCGTCTTCACTCAATCGCTTGTTCTCGGTTTTGCGCAGATCGTCATTAGCGTGACATTCAATGCCATCTTCGCGCTGAGTGCAGGCTGGATCGCGATGTTCCTCACCCGCCGCCCGTCCTTTGCTCTGGTGCAGCGTTGGCTGATGGGCACGGTGCTGGCTGGGCTCGCCGTACGAATGGCTTTCGAGGCGCAGCGCTGATGCGGAGCATTTCGCTGCCCCTTGCGAGCGGCATTCTGGCGCTGGCATCGCTCTGGGGTTCCGCTTCGGCGGCGGAAACGGCTACGCAGACGATCGTCTTCATGCGTCATGGCGAAAAGCCCGAGGCGGGTCTTGGCCAATTGAGCTGCCAGGGACTCAACCGGGCGCTGGCTTTGCCACGGGTACTGGCCAAGCTCTTCGGCAAGCCGACGGCGATCTTTGCGCCGGATCCGTCGAAGCGGAAGGACGATTCCGGTACTTCCTACGATTACATCCGCCCGCTCGCCACCATCGAGCCGACTGCCGTCGCGCTTGGACTGCCTGTTGATACCAGCTTCGGCTATGACGATACCGATGATCTGAAAACCGAGCTGGAAAAGCCTGCTTATGCCGGCAAGCTGGTCTTCGTCGCCTGGGAGCACAAACAGATCGTCAAGCTTGCCCGGCAGCTGTTGAGCGATAATGGTGGGGATGACGAGGCGGTGCCGAAATGGCAAGGCGAGGATTTCGACAGCCTCTATGTGCTGCGCATCGGCGGTGGTAAGGCCGGTATGGGCGCGACCTTCGAGAAGATGGCGGAGGGCCTTGACGGCCGCTCCGTAACCTGTCCGACTCCGGCTAAATAGGTCTTAGAATACCGGCCGCATGAAGCTGCGCTCGTAGCTGACGATGCAGCGCGTTTCCTCGCCATAGGCGAAGGCGGCCTGGCATTCCGCATCCTCGGCCATCTTGAGCCGATATTCCTCATAGGCGGCAAGGCTCGGAAAGCTGAACAGCGCCAGCGCAATGTTGTTCGTGCCTTCGTGCGGCATGAAATAGCCGTGATGGGTGCCGCCCAGCCGGTTGACCAGCGGAATCCAGAGCTTGGCGTAATGCTCGAACTGGGCGAGCTTGTAAGGGTCGATCGTATAGCGCAGATAGCAGGTGATCATTCGGCGGTCCCCTTTGAAAGACCACCGTTTCTATGCCAGGGCAGGGGGATCGTCCAGCCGAGATTCATGCCGGCCGCGGCCGCAAGGATGATGCTCGCGCCGAGGATTTGGGCGGCGCCCAGCACATGGCCGAAGGCGAAGCGATCGACCACGATGGCGGCGATCGGGTAGATGAAGGACAACGCGCCGGTCAGATGCGTCGGCAGCTTCTGGATGGCGCCGTAAAGCAGCACATACATCAGGCCGGTATGCAGGATGCCCATGGTGATGAGGATCGACCAGCCGCCGGCATCCCGCGGAACGCCTGAGAAATCGGTGAAGGGCGCCAGCATCAGGATACCCGTCGAAACCTGAATGAGAGCGATCAGGTGCGGCGGCGTGCCCTTCAGCCATTTCGCCGCAATGGCCGCCAGCGCATAGAAGAACGCCGCGCCCAGCGAAAGCAGGATGCCGATCGCATAGCTTCCGACGCCGGTTCCCTCGCCCGGCTTGCCCTCGACGATGACCGCCATGCCGGCAAAGGCGAGAGCCAGCCAGAAGAGCTTGGTGAAGGTGATCCGCTCGCCGAGGAACAGCGCGCCGAGCCCCAGCAGCATGAAGGGCTGCGTATTGTAGACGGTCGTGGCAATGGAAATGGAGGCGTGCGAATAGGCGGCGAACAGCAGCAGCCAGTTGAGAACGATGGCGATCCCGCCGCCGACCGCAATGGAAAATGTCTTGCGATTGAGGATGTTGGGACGGAGCAGGCCCATGGCCGCGCAGATGACGAGCAGCGTCAGCGCGCCGAAGAAGCAACGCCAGAAGACGACGCCGGTTACGGCCTGTCCTGACATCAATACGAACCAGCCGATCGTGCCTGAAATCAGCATCGCCGCCGACATTTCCATCGTGCCGCGTCTTGTCTCGTTCATTAGCTTGGCTCCCATCTATCGGAGCCGATCATATTGCGTCGGAAGCATGGATAATATAGATTTATTTAGGCATGAAAATCTCCTCACCTAATTAAATAAGGACATGTCATGGGTGTTCCTAACACCTCCCTGGGTCTCGACGGGATCGACCAGCGAATGCTGGAGGCGCTGGCGCGCAACGCCCGCATATCGCTGAAGGAACTGGCGGAAGCAGCCGGTCTTTCGTCGCCGAGTGCGGCAGAGCGGCTGCGCCGGCTGGAGGAGCGCGGCATCATCTCCGGCTTCACGGTCGATATCGCACCGGAGGCCATCGGCTATCCCTTGCAGGCGATCGTCCGCGTCCGGCCTCTGCCCGGTCAGCTCCATGTCGTCGAGCGGATCATCCAGGAGACGCCGGAATTCATCGAATGCGACAAGGTCACCGGCGACGATTGCTTTATCGGGAGGTTGGTAGTGCGCTCCATGGGCGAACTCGACGGCATCCTGGACAAGATCACCGAGCGCGCGGAGACGAACACGTCGATGATCAAGGCGACACCCGTCAAACGACGGCTGCCGCCGCTTTCCCGCTAGAACTCCGTCATCATACGCCGGTAGAACCGAAGCCGCCGGCGCCGCGCTTGGTTTCGCTTGCCTCGGTCGTCTCGACGATGCGGGCCTGGGTAACCGGCGCGATGATCATCTGCGCGATGCGCATGCCGCGGGTGATCTCGAAAGGCTCTTCGCCGAGGTTGATAAGCAGCACCTTCACTTCGCCGCGATAGTCGCTATCGATCGTACCCGGTGTGTTCAGGCAGGTGATGCCGTTCTTGAAGGCAAGGCCGGAGCGTGGGCGGATCTGCGCCTCGAAGCCATCCGGAATTTCGAAGATGAAACCGGTGGGCACGAGCGCCCGCTTGCCGGGGGCGATCGTCAGCGTCTCACCGTCTTCGACGGCGGCGCGTAGGTCCATGCCGGCGGCACCCTTGGTCTCATAAGCGGGCAGCTCCAGGCCTTCGCCATGCGGCAGGCGGATGAGCTTCAGGGTCGGGCTGATATCGGTGTGAATGGTCATGCGGCATTAGTTTGCGCGCGAACGCCCGAGGTCAATTGCATTTAGGCCTTTGAGTCGCTAGATACGGCGCCAATTCACAGGATTCACAAGCATGGCCGAAAGTCTCGCCGAGGCGGTCTCCCGCCGCCGCACATTCGCTATTATCGCTCACCCGGACGCGGGCAAGACGACGCTCACTGAAAAGCTGCTGCTTTTCGGCGGCGCCATTCAGCTTGCCGGCGAGGTCAAGGCGAAGAAGGATCGCATGCAGACGCGTTCCGACTGGATGAAGATCGAGCGTGAGCGCGGCATATCGGTCGTGACCTCCGTCATGACCTTTGAATATGAAGGCAACGTCTTCAACATTCTCGACACACCCGGTCACGAAGACTTTGCCGACGATACCTATCGCACGCTGACGGCCGTCGATGCCGCGGTCATGGTCATCGATGCCGCCAAGGGTATCGAGCCGCGGACGCTGAAACTGTTCGAAGTCTGCCGCATGCGCGACATCCCGATCATCACCTTCATCAACAAGATGGACCGCGAAAGCCGCGATCCCTTCGAAATTCTCGATGAAGTGGAAGAGAAGCTGGCGCTCGACACCGCGCCGATTACATGGCCGATCGGCCGCTCCAAGACCTTCTGCGGCTCCTATCATCTGGCATCCAATACCGTTCGTGGTTCCGACACCGAGGTCACCGCGACCCCCGTCAATGGCCCGCGAACCGTCGCTGATAGGCTGCCGGAAAACGAGCGTAAAGCCTTCATCGACGAAACGGAACTGGCAATCGAGGCGTGCCGGCCGTTCGATCGGGAATCCTTCCTCGAAGGCCATATGACGCCGGTCTTCTTCGGTTCGGCGCTACGCAATTTCGGCGTTCGCGATCTCATCAACGCGCTCGGCGATTTCGCGCCGCCGCCGCGCGATCAGGTTGCCGATATCAGGACGGTTCACGCCACCGACGACAAGATGACGGCCTTCGTCTTCAAGATCCAGGCCAACATGGACCCGAACCACCGCGACCGCATCGCCTTTGCACGCATCTGCTCCGGCAAGCTGGAGCGCGGCATGAAGGCGCGGCTGTCGCGCACCGGCAAGCAGCTCGGTCTCACCGCGCCGCAATTCTTCTTCGCCTCGCAGCGCCAGCTCGCCGACACCGCCTATGCCGGCGACGTCGTCGGTATTCCCAACCACGGAACGCTGCGCATCGGCGATACGCTGACGGAAGGCGAATCCCTGGTCTTTCAGGGCGTGCCGAACTTCTCGCCGGAAATCCTTCGCCGCGTGCGCCTCGAGGATGCTATGAAGGCGAAGAAGCTCAAGGAAGCGCTGCAGCAGATGGCCGAAGAAGGCGTCGTGCAGCTCTTTTCGCCGGAAGACGGCTCTCCCGCCATCGTCGGCGTCGTCGGCGCCCTGCAGCTCGACGTGCTGAAGGAGCGGCTGATGGCCGAATATGGCCTGCCGGTTTCCTTCGAAATGTCGCGCTTCTCCGTCTGCCGCTGGATTTCGGCCGACCAGTCCGTCGATCTTGAAAAGTTCGTCACCCAGCGCCGCGGCGATATCGCCCGCGATCTCGATGGCGATCCGGTCTTCCTCGCCCAGGATGGCTTCTCGTTGCGCTACGAAGCGGAACGTTATCCGGCTATCAAGATGGTAGCGATCAAGGAATATCACGCCGTCAAGGCGGCGTAATATCGGAGGTTGGCAGCCACGGGCGATTTGCCTGTGGCTCATAATGCTATTGTTCCGCTGCCGCCTTCATCAGTTCCGCGTACCGAACCTCCGTGGCGTCATCCAGCGGAAACATGCATTCGACCCGCAGCTCCTGCGTCGTGATCATCTGCGGGGTGCCGACCGTCGTCACCAGCGAGAAAAATCTCAAGACATGACCGTCCTTCATGAAGGACAGGGGGATGATCGGCGCATTCTCGATCGCCGGCGATGTCTGCCATTCGGCACTCACATCGGGGTAGGCGAGCAGGCTGTCGATAAGCTCCTTCGTTCGCGCGTCGATGACACGGCCGACGGACTCGCGGAAGACTCGTCCCAAAAGGCTTTTGGCCGTCGTGTTCCAATCCGGAATAAAGGGCCGCATGCCTGAGGGATCGAACATGAGATGCAGGAGATTGCGCGGCGCCGGGCGGGCGGCCATATCGGTGAAATGGCCGAAGAAGCGCAGCGTCGCATCATTGGTCATCAGGACGTTCCAGTAGCGGTCCATCACGACGGCCGGGAAAGGCTCGTGCTGACGCAGCATGCGCTTGAGCGCGTTGGTCACGCCCTGCATCTCCTGATCGTCAAAACTTCCTTCGGAATAGATCGGTGCATAGCCGGCGGCGAGCAGCAGCGTGTTGCGTTCGCGAAACGGAACGTCCAAGGCATCGGCAAGACGCAAGACATTCTGGCGGCGGGCGTGCTCCTGCCGCTTTCGATAAAGCTGATCTGGCGCTGCGAAATGCCAGTGTCGAGGGACAGCTCGAGCTGGCTCTTGCCGCGCGTGTCGCGCCATGCGCGCAGCTGCGGGCCGAGCTCGTTTGGCAATCTCAGTTCTGTGGGGAAAGAACTCATCCTGCAAAGCCTCGCTTCGTTCGTTTGGCATGGCGGGGCCTCAATCAAAAGCCCCGCCAGCATCGCTTTTTATGAGAAGGCAACCGGCCCGACTGCGCCGTACCAGTGGCGCACTTTCGTCGGGTCGGCCTCATCCATATAGAAAAAGTGCGTCATGACCGGTTTGACCACCGCCTGTGTGTGGTCGTCGGGGGTCATGGTCACGGTCCCGCGGAACACTTTCAGCGATCCGGCATCCCAATATTCGGTGACATCATGCAACGCGGTGAAACCTGTGTCGATGAAGGCGCGCAAGTTCTGGCGAATGGTGTCGCGGCCCTTCCAGTTGGCAATGCCGAGATTGCATGTGGCGTCTTCCGCGAGGCAATCAAAGCCTTCGCCAAACGTCTTGTCGTCGATTTCCCGCCAGAAGGCGAGCAGCCATTGCGGGGCTTCTTTCTTGGTGAATGACATCGTCGTCATGGAATTCTCCTGAGCCTGCCGTTGGAATGACGTCGTGGCCGTCGACATCGTTCCGGGTGAGGGCTCTCTTTGGTTGAAGGGCTGAATAAGCTCTTCCTGCAAGAAGATGGTCTCTAAATACGCCGAGACGAATGCCGCTCTCAATTACATCAGATGTAATGAAGACCGGACGATTGCGTCTCATGCTGATCCGATCGGTTCGGATGCGTTTCGTTTTGGAATAGTACCTTCGCGATGTTCCATCCAATATAGCGCTATGCCATAGTGCCGCCCCGAGGTCCCCCCGATCAGAACGAGCAGCTTTTATGATGAAATTTCTTGCGGTTCTCGCGCTAGCCTTCGTCGGCTTGTTGCCGGCCGCGGTTGAAGCGCGAATCATCACCGATGCGGCCGGCCGCACGGTGTCGGTGCCAGACAAGATCAACCGCATATTGGTGGCCGGGCCGCCGGCAGCCACGCTGGTCTATGTGTTGGCGCCCGAGAAACTGGTGGGCTGGGTGCATGCGCCCGATGACGCCGCCAAGGCCTACCTGTTGCCCTCCGTGCGGTCGCTGCCCACGATCGGGCGCCTGACGAGCAAGGACGGGACCATCAGTTCGCAGGCGGTCATGGACGCCAAGCCCGACATCATCCTCGACGCCGGCACCGTCGATCCCACCTACAAGGCGCTGGCCGATAAGGTGCAGAGCGAGACGGGCATTCCCTATATCCTCATCGACGGCAGCTTTGCCCGCACCGCCGATACGCTTCGCGATGTCGGCGCCCTGATCGGCGTCGAGGATCGCGCCAACAAGCTGGCCGATTATGCCGATGCGGCAATCAAGGACCTGAACGAGAAGCTTGCCACGCTGCCGAACGATCCGCGACCGCGCGTCTATTACGGCCGTGGTGCCGATGGCCTGGAAACCGGGCTCTCCGGCTCGATCAATCTGGAGATCCTCGATGCCGTCGGCACGATGAACGTCGCCGCTGCCGCCGGCAAGGGTGGTCTCGCCAAGGTGAACGTACAACAGGTGGTCGGCTGGAACCCGGATATCATCATTGCTGAGAGCCCTGCTTTCGCCGCATCGGTGAGGAGCGATCCGCAATGGGCTGGGATCAAAGCCGTCAAGGACGGCAAGATCTTCGTGCCACCGTCCTTGCCCTTCGGCTGGTTCGATTCGCCGCCCGGCGTCAACCGGCTGCTTGGCGTGCGCTGGATGGAGAAGCTCATTTATCCGAGGCTCTTCCGCAGCGATTTTTCCGACGATGTGAAACAATTCTACAAGCTGTTCTATCAGGTCGATCTGACCAACGATCAGTTGGCGGCGCTGCTGAAGGGCGTGAAGTAAGCTCTGAGGTCGAGGAGGCATTCATGGTTCGGGAAAACGAAATTCGCGAAAACGAGGTGGCCGTCGAGCCGCCCGCAGCTTCGGATGCCGGTCTCACCTTCATCGGCCGCATTTCAACGCCCTGGACATCGCGCATGGAAACGCCGCGCCAGGGCCGGCATGACGGCCCGCTCTGCCGGATCGAGATCTTCGAGCCCTGGGTGGCGGCGCTGCAGGGCGTGGAAGCCTTCGAGCGGCTGGAGGTTCTCTACTGGCTGGATCGTTCGCGCCGGGACATCGTGCTGCAGAGCCCGGCCAACAGCGGCAAGGTGCATGGCACCTTCTCGCTGCGCTCGCCGGTGCGGCCCAATCCCATCGGCACCTCCATCGTCAAGCTGGAAGCCGTGGAGGGGCCTGTGCTGCTGGTGCGCGGCCTCGATTGCCTAGACGGTACGCCGCTGCTCGATCTGAAGCCGGATCGCACGCTGTTCAAACCGATCGCGCCGCCGCAGCCCGGAGACTTCCAGACCGGCGACGGCGAGACGGCGCATTACTGTCAGAAAAGTTAGTCCACCGCGACCATGACGTCGGATGCCTTGATGACGGCATAGGCCGAGGCGCCTACCGTCAGGCCCAGCTCGTCGACCGCCTCGTTGGTGATCGAGGAGGTGACGATCGAGCCGTTGCCGATGTCGATGCGGACATGCGCGGTCGTCGCACCCTTGGTGATTTCGACGACTTTGCCCTTGAGGCGGTTTCTCGCGCTGATTTTCATGGATAGTCTCCATTTTTTTGGCCGGTGCGACAATATCGTCCTCTCCGGCGACGGGCCATCGAAATCCTGTTCCCTTTATTCGCCTCGCGGATAGCGCTGGTTCTCCTCCAGCACGTTGAGGTCCATGTGGTTGCGCATGTAGCGCTCGGACGCCTTCTGCAGCGGCTGATAGTCCCATGGATAATAGGCGCCGTTGCGCAAGGCCGTGTAGACCACCCATCGCCGTGCCTGGCTTTCCCGCACGGCAGCATCGAAGTTTGCAAGGTTCCAGCGCTCCATGGCCTGCGCCGTCAGCCGGCTCAGCGTTTCGGCGTGGGCTGGGTTGCCGGCCAGGTTGGTCAGCTCCTTCGGGTCCGCGTCGATGTCGAAGAGCATGGGCGGGTCTTTCTCGCAAAGGGTCAGCTTGTAGCGGCCGTCGCGCAGGCCCACGAGCGGCGCTTCGGAGCCTTCCGCGGCATATTCCATCGGCACGGGGCTGCGGCTTCCGGTGTCGAGAGCGAGCGGCGTCAAGTCTTCGCCATCGGTCCAGCGGCGAAGCGATGCGATGTCGATGCCGGCAAGGGCCGCCAGCGTCGGGGTCACGTCGAGCGTCGAAACCGGCTGGTCGATCCGCTTCGGTTGCCAGCCGGGGGCCGATATCATCAGCGGCACGCGGGCCGAGCCTTCGAAGAAGTTCATCTTGAACCAGAGGCCGCGCTCGCCGAGCATGTCGCCATGGTCCGAGACGAAGAGGATGATGGTGTTGTCGGCCATACGGCCGCGCTCGAGCGTTTCCAGAATCTCGCCGATCTTCTCGTCGACATAGGAAATATTGGCGAAATAGCCGCGACGCGCCCGGCGGATCTGTTCGGGCGTGATATCGAAGGCGGTGTGATCGCACGCCTTCATCAGCCGCTGCGAATGCGGGTCCTGCTGCTCGAAGGGGATTTCGCCGATTTCGGGGTCGAGCGCCGGGCAATCCTCATAGAGATCCCAGAAGCGGCGACGTGCGACGTAAGGATCATGCGGATGCGTGAAGCTGACGGTCAGGCACCAGGGCCGCTCGTCTTGTCTGCGTGAGAGATCGTAGAGCTTGCGGTTCGCGTGATAGGCAACCTCATCATCATATTCCATCTGGTTGGTGATCTCGGCCGTGCCGGCTCCGGTCACCGAGCCGAGATTGTGATACCACCAGTCGATGCGCTCGCCGGGCTTGGTATAATCAGGCGTCCAGCCGAAATCGGCGGGGTAGATATCGGTCGTCAGCCGCTCCTCGAAGCCATGCATCTGGTCCGGGCCGACGAAATGCATCTTGCCCGACAGCGCCGTCTGGTAGCCGGCGGCGCGCAGGTGATGGGCGAAGGTCGGGATGTCGGAGCAGAATTCGGCGGCATTGTCGTAGACGCGGGTGCGGCTCGGCAATTGTCCGGACATGAAGGAGGCCCGCGCCGGTGCGCAGAGCGGGCTCGCCGTATAGCTGTTGGCAAAGCGTACGGAGCGCTTCGCCAGGGCCTTCAGGACCGGCGCGTGCAGGAACTCGGCCGGGCCGTCTGGGAAGAACGTCCCGTTGAACTGATCGACCATAAGGATGAGGATATTCGGGCGGGACATGCTGGTGTCTTTCTCGGAAATCAGAGGCCGATGGCGGCTTTGACGGCCTCGAGGCCAGGCTTGCCGTCGATAGTGGTGACGCCGGCAAGCCAGGGCGTCAAGGCGTATAGAAGCGCGCCGGCCGTCAGCAGACTCATTGCAGACATGCACATGACGATGGTTCCCTCTTGTTATTGGATTATTTTATTGAACATCAGTAGAGTTCCTCCTGTGAAGCAGGCATTTTTCAATGGATGCCAAAAGGAAATTTTATGGCTGAACGTTTGGTCGATCTTGGCTGGCTGCGGATATTCCTGGAAGTAGGCCGCTCCGGCAGCCTGTCCGCCGCTGCCTCGGCGCTTGGCCTGACGCAACCGGCCGTCAGCTATCAGATCCGCCGCATCGAGGAGCAAATGGGCGTCGCTCTGTTTCGCCGCCAGCATCGCGGCGTCGAGCTCTCGCCGGAGGGCCGGCGCCTGTTCGAGATCGTTGAAAAGTCGGTCGGCAGCGTCGACAATCTGGTGCGCAGTTTCCGCGCCGAGGCGGAGCGGCCATCCGTTCGCCTGCGGACCGACTACGCCTTTTCCGCGCTCTGGCTCATTCCCCGCATGCATGCGTTCCGGCTGCTTCATCCCGAAGTGGATATCCAGATCGTCGCCACGCAGCGGCTGGATCGCGGCGGGCCGGAGAGCGGCGATATCGCCGTCTTCTTCGGAACGCGCAGCGAATTCGGCCCCGCTGCCACGCTCCTTCTGCCGGAGAAGGTCATACCGATCTGCACCAAGGGTTTTGCAGAACGTCACGGCCCGTTCACCGATCCCTCGCAGCTTGCGGGCACCACCCTCGTCCATCTCGATTCGGAGATGCCGTCGCCATGGTTCGACTGGGAGAGCTATCTTTCCGCCTTCGGTATCGCTCGGGATGCCTATGCCGGTCGCGGCGATCTGCGCTTCAATACATACTCGCTCGTCGTGCAGGCCGCGCTTAGCGAGCAGGGCGTGGCAATCGGCTGGATCGGTCTTGTCGATTCGCTGCTGGCCGCCCGGACGCTAGTGACGGCCGGCCCCGTGCTGGAAGCGCCTGCCCGGGGCTATTGGCTGCTGCCGCCATCGACGCCGAATCCGCATGCCGAGCAACTGGCGCAATGGCTGCTCGCCGAGGCGGCCGCCGGACAATCATGATCTATTCCGCCGTGAGATCGGCAAGAAACGTCTCGCACCAATGTGATACGTCATTCTCAAGCAGATAATCCATCATGCCGCGCCAGCGTTCCTGTCGCTCCTGCAATGGCATGTTGATGCCGCGCGCCAGCGCATTGGCGGTGCCGTCGACGTCATAGGGATTGACCAGCAAGGCGCCCTTCAGCTTGCGTGCCGCCCCGGCAAAGCGCGAGAGTACGAGCACGCCCGGGTTTTCCGGATCCTGCGCGGCGACATATTCCTTGGCGACGAGGTTCATGCCGTCGCGCAGCGGCGTCACCAGCCCGACCTTGGCAAGCCGGTAGAGGCCCGCCAGTATCGGGCGGCTGATCGAACGGTTGATATAGCGGATCGGCACCCAGTCGACCGTGCCGATCGCGCCGTTGACCCGGCCGGCCTGCTCGGCAACCGCATGCTGCATCGCCTCGTATTCCGGCACTTCGGAACGCGATTTCGGCGTGATCTGCAGATAGGTGACGCTGCGCTGGTGGGCGGGGTTGTTGGTGATGAAGCGTTCGAAGGCGTCGATGCGCTGCGTGATGCCCTTGGAATAGTCGAGCCGGTCGACGCCGAGGATCAGGTCGCGGCCTTCGATGCTTTGACGCACTTTCTGCACCATACTGTGCGACGCGGCCTTGCGGGCGAATTCGGCAAAGCCTGCCGTCTCGATACCGATCGAATAGGCACCACCGCGAAAATCATGGCCATGGGCACTGAAATGGCCAGGGCTTTTCTCGATGCCCATGCCTTCGCGCTTCAGGCAGCCCGCAAAGTTCTCGAGATCATGGTCCGTCTGGAAGCCGAGCAGGTCGTAGGAGGAGAGGCCTCGCATGATCTCCTCATGCACCGGCATGGCGAGCACGACGTCTGCCGGCGGCCAGGGAATATGCAGGAAGAAGCCGATACGGTTCTTCAAGCCCATCTGCCGCAGCTCCGCCGCCAATGGAATGAGGTGATAGTCGTGAACCCAGATAATGTCGTTGGGTTCGATCAGGGGTGCAAGACGATGGGCAAAGAAGCGGTTGACGCGGAAATAGCCGGTCATTTCCTTGCGGGCATATTCGGCGAGATCGAGCCGGTAATGGCAGATCGGCCAGAGCACACGGTTGGCAAAGCCTTGATAATATTCCTCGACATCGGTCTGGGTTAGATCGGTCAGCGCATAAGTGATGTTGCCGTCCTGCGTCATCTGCAGCGGCTCGGGCTCGATGTCGCCGCTCGATTTTCCGGACCAGCCCATCCAGATGCCGCCGCGCTCGGCAAGGGCTGCCTGCAACGCCACGGCAAGGCCGCCCGCTGCTGCCGCACCCTTGTGATCGGGCACGGAAACGCGGTTGGAAACAATGATGAGTCGACTCACGAATTCTTCCTTTCGAGAAGGCTAAAGCAATTCCGGAAAAGTGCGCAGCGGTTTTCCGTTCGGAATTGCGGGAAAATTAGAAGCTGGAGGGCGCCGCAGTGATCGAGGGATTACTTGACGAGCGTTCCCAACACGTCCCTTAAACGCGCAGGCGAGCCAATGGATGCACGTGCCAGCGTTTTTCCGTTGCCTTCGCCAACGCGTACGGATTGGCCGCCGAGACGGTTGGCAGCGGCAAACATCGTCTCGTCGGTCACGTCGTCGCCGATCGTCACCGGGCGGCGCCCTTCGAAGGGCGTTTCGGCAAGAAACGCCTCAACGGCATGTCCCTTGCTGGCGTGCGCCGGGCAGATTTCGATCACCATCTTGCCGCGCTGCAGGTTCCAGTCGGGACCGGCTTCCTCCAGATGGCGTTGCATGGCTTCGCCGATCTCCATCTCGTATGTGGGTGCATGCCGGAAATGAACCGCGACCGCAGCGCCCTTGTCCTCGACGATGGCGCCGGGCCAGGCTTGTGCCTCATATGCAATGGTCTGCTTCATCGCTTGGAAAGCCAGAGGAATATGCGCCCGCCGCAGCCGTCCGGCGGCATCGCGGCGCTCCGCGCCATGCAGGCCGGCGACGGGAAACCGGAAGGGCGCAAACAGCGGATCGACGAATTCGATGGCGCGGCCTGTGACCAAGGCGAGCGCGCCGCCAAGCTGACGGGAGAGGGCATGAAGCGTGCCGGGCAGATAGTCGGGCACGACGATCGCCTCCGGTCTTTCGGCAAGATCGAGCAAGGTTCCGTCGATATCGAGGAACAAGGCCCAGTCCTGCGGATACAATGAGAGTGCGGTAAGGGCCGGCTCGTTCAGCGGCCTTGGCTTGGCTTCACCCTGTTCGGGCTGTTCCTGAGAAGACATGCTGGGTTAGCTAAGGCGCTCTTCCCGTTTGGCAAGGAAAAATTGGCAAGGAAAAAAACGAACGGCTGAAAATCAAAAGGGGCCGCCTTGAGCGACCCCCCATGAGCTTTGGCCCGTAACTGGCCTGAAGCGGCGAACGCTTCGGGAAGGTGTTGGTCAGAGCGAGGGCTGCCTCGCAACGTTCACAACCATTTCCATGCCGTATACAAAGACCGAAATCTCACTAGACATTGGATCACCTTCCTTTCGTTACGTTTCAGACAAGCTCAACGTAGCTCAAATTTGACCTGATGCAAGAGGCACAATCTCTGAGAGCTTCACACTTATTGTCGCATTGAAATACCTATGCTCGCTGCATCCTCGCGAAAAGCCCTATGACATCGGGCTTCACGAAGAAAATGTTTCGATGCTGAATGTGATCGGACGAAGCGTCGAATATCTGTCATCTTGCGCCGCAGACGACGGAAAATTAAGACTTTATTACCCATTCCGCATAAACAATCGTCCAAGATTTGCCATTCTCCCGCGGGACAGGAACACAGCGGGAATCGGAGTATAAAGACGCATGTGTCGCTGGGCAGCCTATCGTGGAGACCCCCTCTATCTGGAGGAGCTGGTATCTTCGCCCGCCCACTCCCTGATCGAACAATCCCATTGCGCCACGCGCGCCAAGACCGCGACCAACGGGGACGGTTTCGGCATCGCCTGGTATGGCGATCGGCCGGAGCCTGGCCGCTACCGCGATATCCTGCCGGCCTGGTCCGATTGTAATCTCAAGAGCCTGGCGCGGCAGATCCGCTCGCCGCTCTTCCTCGCCCATGTCCGCGCGGCCACCGGCGGCGGCACGCGGCGCGACAATTGCCATCCCTTCGTCTTCGAGAATTGGTCGTTCCAGCATAATGGCCAGATTTCCAATTTCGATCGCCTGCGCCGCCCGATGGAGGCCATGCTCGACGACCGGCTGTTTAATGCCCGCAGCGGCACGACCGATTCCGAGCTTCTATTCCTGCTGGCGATGCAGTTCGGCCTGGCGACAAATCCGACTGCGGCGATCGCTCAGACCATCGGTTTCGTCGAAGGGCTGTCGCTGCATTTGACCGGTTCGGCGCTGGTGCGCTTCACATCAGCCTTTTCCGACGGCAAGTCGCTCTACGCCATCCGCTATGCCACCGACCGCAAGGCGCCGACGCTCTACGCCTCGCCCGTCGGCTTGGGGTACTGCCTCGTTTCCGAGCCGTTGAATGACGATGTCGATGCCTGGCGTGAGATCCCGGACGGCAGCGCCGTCATGATCGACGATACCGGCGTCCATGTCACGCCCTTCCAGCCGAAAGAGCGCGCGCCCGCCGAGCGACTACCGGCAGCCGCTATCCCTGCCTGAATTGCGCTGATATCAGTGCTGCGAGCCGTGTGGCCACTTCGTCCTTATCGAGATCGGGCCACTGCTCTACGCCGTCGTGACTGATAATCGTCACGCGGTTTCTTGTGCCGCCCATGATGCCGGTCGCGGGTGAGACATCGTTGGCGACGATGAAATCGGCGCCCTTGCGCTCCAGCTTCGCGCGGGCATTGCTCTCGACATCCTGCGTTTCGGCGGCAAAACCGATGACGAGTTTCGGCCGCTGCGTATGGTGGCCGACGGTTTTCAATATGTCGGGGTTTTCCGTGAGCGCCAGCGTTGGGATCGACTCGCCCGGATGTTTCTTGATCTTCTGGTCCGATGCGGAGGCGACGCGCCAGTCCGCGACCGCTGCCACCATCACGGCGATATCAGCCGGAAGGGCCGTAAGCACCGCGTCGCGCATTTCGTCCGCCCGTTCGACATGGATGACATGGAGGCCGACCGGATCGGGTATGGTCACCGGGCCGGAAACCAGAGTGACGTCGGCGCCGAGTGCCGCAAGGGCGGCCGCGATGGCATGGCCCTGCCGGCCGGACGAGCGGTTGGCGATGTAGCGCACGGGGTCGATCGGCTCATGCGTTGGGCCGGAGGTGACGACCGCCTTCTTGCCGGCGAGCGGCTTGGCGCCGTCATCCAGCCGTCTCTCGGCCGCCGCGACGATATCGAGCGGTTCCGCCATCCGCCCCGCGCCGCTCTCGCCGCTCTCGGCCATTTCACCCGTCATCGGCCCGACGAAGGTGATACCGTCCCTGCGCAGCGTCTCAACGTTGCGCTTGGTTGCCGGATGCGCCCACATCTTCGGGTTCATGGCGGGGGCTGCGAGCACAGGCCGGTCTGTGGCAAGCAATATGGTCGAGGCGAGATCGTCCGCCAGCCCGTTGGCCATCTTGGCGAGCAGATCGGCAGTCGCGGGCGCGATCAGCACGAGGTCGCAGTCGCGCGCCAGCCTTATATGGCCGACATCCTGTTCATCCTGACGCGAAAACAGATCGGTGAAGACGTGATCGGCGGCAAGCGCGCCGGCGGCAAGCGGCGTGATGAACTCCTGTGCGCCCGATGTCATGACGGGCCGCACACTTGCGCCGCGCTCGCGCAGCCGGCGAATGAGATCGAGGCTCTTATAGGCCGCGATGCCACCGGAGATAATGAGAAGGATGCGCTTTCCTGCGAGAACCATGCCTGAACCCGTCGCCTGTTCTTTTGCTCACAAGCCTAAGCCTTTGGCGTGTCATAGGCAATCGCGGCATTCCCTCAAGACGGTTTTAGGCCCCGCTTGCCTCCATTTCCGGCGGCTAATCACCTGGGCCTCACGCCCTTGTCATTTGCGAGCGCCTTCCGTCTCGACAAATCTGAACGCGTTAACGATCGAAGGAGTAACGCCTTGAAACTGATGAAAGTCGCGATGATCGCCCTGCCAATCATGGCTGCCGCCATGCCGGCCTTTGCCGAACGTGCCTATTCGCCGCAAGAGCTGAAGAACAAGGAGATCGTTTTGGAGTTCTACCAAAAAGCGCTGAACGACAAGGATTTCGACGCGGCTTCCAAATACCTAGGCAACTACATCCAACACAATCCTCTTGCCGCCGATGGTCCGGAGGGCCTGCGCGGCTTCATCGACTACCTGAAGAAAAACTTTCCGCAGTCGAAGAGCGAGATCAAGCGCGTCATGGTCGATGGCGATTATGTGATCCTGCGCGTCCACGCCGTTCGCCAGCCCGGCGACCGCGGCAGCGCCATCGTCGACATCTTCCGCGTCGAGGACAACAAGATCCAGGAACATTGGGATTCGGTGCAGCCGATCCCCGAGACGTCGAAGAACAATAATACGATGTTCTGAGAGTGGGTTTTCAGGGAGGAGAAGGGCCTCTTCCTCCCTGGGGCATCGCTCCGCAACCTCAGGCTTGCGGCGCGATGCTGGTGCTTACAGAGTGCTCATGCCGCCGTCGATGACCAGCTCGGCACCGACCGTGAAGGCGGATTCGTCGGAAGCGAGGAAGACGATCGCCTTGGCGACCTCACTGGAATTGCCGAAGCGGCCGGCAGGAATCTGGCTCTGGATCTGCGAAGCCATGGCCTTGGCGTCGGCCTCGGACAGGCCGAACTTGCTGTGCAGCGGCGTTGCGATCGGGCCGGGGCTGACGGCGTTGACGCGAATGCCGCGTCCGATCAGTTCGCCCGAAAGCGTCTTCGCAAGCGTCAGCAAGGCACCCTTCGTCAGGGCGTAGACACTCGAATTCGGCATGCCGATATGGGCGTTGATCGATGTGTTGAGCACGATCGAGGCCGGGTTCGAGAGGATCGGCAGCAGGGCCTGAACCAAGAAGAACGGGCCCTTTACGTTGACGGCGATGGATTTGTCGAATGCGGCTTCACTCCATTGTTCGAGCGGGCCGAACTCGGCGATGCCGGCATTGACGAAGAGGATGTCGAGATGACCAAAAGCCTTCTTGACTGCTTCCGCAACGGCCTTCTGGCCGTCGGTATTGCCGGCGTCGGCCTGGATGACGAGAGCATTGTCGCCAAGCTCGTTGCGGGCGGCTTCGACGCTGGCAGCGCTACTGCCGGTGACGACGACGCGAGCTCCTTCGGCGATGAATTGGCGGGCCGTTTCCAGGCCGATGCCGCTGGTGCCGCCGGTGATGAGTGCCGTTTTGTTTTGCAGGCGTGACATGATTTTATCCCTTCAGTGGTTGGGGAGGGCTTGTCCTCCGCTGTTTCCGTTGAGAAAGATATGGCCTGATTTTATCGTTCGGATTAGTCTGCAAAAAGAGGAATTCGAATTCGGAGTTTCCGAACGATGCTGAAGATCGACGGGATAGTAACGTTCGTGACCGTAGCCGAGGCTGGATCCATCAGCGAGGCGGCGCGTCGGCTTCGCCTGTCGAAATCCGTCGTCAGCGAGCGTCTGTCGGACATGGAAAAGGCGTTGGGGGCAACCCTGCTTCACCGCACGACCCGCAAGCTGACCTTGACGGAGGACGGCGCCGCCTTTCTGCAGCGCGCGACCCGCATCGCGCAGGAGGTGCGCGAGGCTGCGGCCGATCTCGCCGAGCGGCGCGGCACGTTGATGGGACCGCTGCGCATCGCCGCGCCCGTCACCTTCGGCCGCCTGCATCTCGGGCCGGCTCTCTATCCGTTTCTCGCCGACCATCCGGAGATCGAGCTGACGCTTGATCTCGACGACCGCCGGGTCGATGCCGCCTCGGATGGCTATGACGCAATCATTCGCCACGGCTTGATTGCCGACTCG
This sequence comes from Martinezella tropici, assembly GCF_008370325.1. Taxonomy (GTDB): domain Bacteria; phylum Pseudomonadota; class Alphaproteobacteria; order Rhizobiales; family Rhizobiaceae; genus Rhizobium; species Rhizobium tropici_B. Next base: position 275,405 of record NZ_VNIP01000001.1, read on the forward strand.
CGCCTCGTCGCATGGAAGCTCGCCCGCAGCCGCCGCTTTCTTGTCGCTTCACCGGACTATCTGAGCCGCCACGGCAAACCCGCTTCGCTCTCCGATCTCGAAGATCATCGCGGTATTTTTTACACCAATCGCGGCGTCGCGGATTGGCGTTTCGAGGGACCAGACGGCGCTGTCGTCATCCGTGCAAAGCTGGCACTGGGCGTCAACAATGGCGATGTCCTCCACGATGCCGCGATTGCCGGGCTCGGCATTGCCTTGCTGCCGGCTTTCATCGCAGGGCCTTCGGTGAGGGAAGGACGGCTCGTCGAGATCGATATCGGCTACCGCCCGGAGCCGGAGTTCATCTTCATGGCCCATCCCGAGGGGCGCAATCCCTCGGCCAAACTCCGCGCGATGGCCGATCACCTGAAGAAATCCTTTGGCGATCCGCCCTATTGGGAGCTGGAGTAATTCCAGCAAAAGCGTGAAGCGGTTTTGCGTCCGGAATTACGTGAAAAGCAAATAGCTGGCTAATCAGGCAATCAGGCTCATGAGATTGGCGATGACGGGCGATCTCTGTGCCTTGAGGCTGGCAAGGCCGAGGCGCGCCACGACCGGCGGCCCGTCGATCGGCCGATAGGCGACGCCATCGAGCTTGATCTGCGCGATCGAAGCCGGAACGATGGAAACGCCGAGATTGGCGGCGACGAGATTGACGACGGAGGGGATCTGCGGCGCCTCTTGCGTCACCACGAGGTCGAAGCCCGCTTCGCGGCAGGCGGCGACGATATCGTCGTAGAGGCTGAGGCCCACCATGCGCGGGAAGAGAATGAAAGGCTCGCCGGCGAGCGCGGCGACCGGCACGCGCTCCCTTTTCGCCAATGGATGATGCGCCGGCAGCGCGATCAGCATCGGCTCGTCGGCAAAGCGTTTCAGGCGAACATCCCGCGGATCTTCCAGGCCTGGGCGAATGAAGGCCGCATCGATCTCGCCGCGCATCAGCCGCTCCATCAGCGCATTGGTGTTCATCTCGGTCAACGATAGCCGCACTTCCGGCCAGTGCCCCCGAAACTCGCGAATGGTTGATGTGACGATGATATTGAAGGCGGAAGAGGCGGTAAAGCCGAGCGACAGGCGGCCGATCTCGCCGCGATTGGCGCGCTGGGCGGCAAGCTTTGCCTTTTCCGCCGCATCGACCGCCATTTTTGCTTCGGCCAGGAAGGCCTCGCCGGCAGCCGTCAGCTCCGCGCCATGCGGCACGCGGTGGAACAGTTGCGCGCCCACCTCGTTTTCCAAATCCCGGATCTGCTGACTGAGCGGTGGCTGGCCAATCCCGAGGTTGGCGGCCGCGCGGGTGAAGTTCCCCGCTTCCGCGAGCGCCAGAAAATAGCGGATATGACGTAGCTCCATCGCTATCTCCAAAAGCTATTGAGATCGCCTGTTCCATATATTGGACTAATGAAGCGGATCTGACTAGATTTCAGGGCAAGAAAGGTTGGTGCCCATGTTCCGCGCCGCTAGAATGCAGGAAACAACTGCTTCCGAAGTCCCGTCCAGTTCTGAATTGATGCTCGTCAAGAGCGAGCCACAGGCGGAGTCTCGCCAATTCCTCACGCGCGGCACACCCGCTTTCCGCCGCGCGACCATCGCACTGTTTCTCTCGGGCTTTGCCACCTTCTCGCTGCTTTATTGCGTGCAGCCGCTTATGCCGATCTTCTCCGAGGATTTCGGTGTCACGCCGGCTGCAAGCTCGCTGTCGCTGTCGCTTTCGACCGGCTTCCTGGCCTTTGCGATCTTCGGTGCCGCTGCCGTTTCCGAAAGCCTCGGCCGCCGCAGTCTGATGTTCATATCGCTGCTCGGCGCAGCAATCTGTACGATCGTCTGCGCGGTGTCGCCGAGCTGGCATATGCTGCTTGCCGTCCGCGCTCTCGAGGGCTTTCTGCTGGGCGGCGTGCCGGCTGTCGCCATGACCTATCTGGCTGAGGAAATCGAACCGCGCGGCCTCGGCGGCGCCATGGGCCTCTATATCGCCGGCAATGCCTTCGGCGGTATGGCCGGCCGTGTGGTCACGGGGACGATCGCCGAATCCTTGAGCTGGCGGCCGGCGCTCGCTGCCATCGGCATTCTCGGCCTGATCGCAGCCGTCGGCTTCCTCTATCTGCTGCCGCCGTCGCGCAATTTTACTCCGCGCAAGGGCTTCGATGCCGCCTTTCATGTGAAGGCCTGGGGCGGCCATTTCGGTAATGCCGCGCTGCCGCTGCTCTTTGCCATCGGTTTTCTCGTCATGGGCTCCTTCGTCACGGTCTATAACTATGCCGGCTTCCGTCTCGTCGCCGATCCCTATGATCTCAGCCAGATCGAGCTCGGCCTGATCTTCACCGCCTATCTCTTCGGCATCGTCGCTTCCTGGGTGGCGGGTCTGCTCGGTGATCGCATCGGCCATTTCGTCGTGCTGCCGGTCGGTGTGCTGATTGCGGCACTCGGTGCTGCTGTGACGCTTTCCGGCTCCCTGCCGCTGATCATTCTCGGCATCGTTCTTGTGACGATCGGCTTCTTCATGACCCATTCCGTCGCCAGCGCGCTTGTGGGGCGGCTGGCCCATGGCTTCAAGGGGCATGCCTCCTCGCTCTACCTGCTGGCCTATTATCTCGGCTCCAGCATAGCGGGTTCGGTCGGCGGCTATTTCTGGCTTGCCGATGGCTGGAATGCCGTGGTTGCCTTCATCCTCGCCATGCTGGCACTATGTCTCGTCAGCGCTTTTGCCGTTGCCAGGCTGGCGCGCCGTTAAGGCAGGAGGCTGCCATGATCCGTATCGATCATCTCGATCATCTGGTGCTCACGGTTGCGAGCATCGATGAGAGCTGCGATTTCTATGCCCGCGTCCTCGGCATGGGCATTGAGACCTTCGGGGAGGGCCGCAAGGCTCTGACCTTCGGCAATCAGAAGATCAATCTGCATCGCGTCGGACATGAATTCGAGCCCAAGGCCGAGCGGCCGACACCGGGCTCGGCCGACCTTTGCTTCATCAGCACGACGCCGCTGGATGACATCATCGCTCACCTTAAAGCCGAAGGCGCCACGATTACGCAAGGCCCCGTCCGCCGAACCGGCGCGACAGGACCCATTCTCTCGGTCTATTTCCGCGATCCGGACAACAACCTGATCGAATTGTCCAACATCGTTTCCTGAGATTGCGCGCCGACAGGCGCTTCTTGACATCGCTCGCTTGCGTTCTATATTAAACCAATAAGTTAATTAACTGTCTGGTTTATCATCTCATATGGACACATTGAGCATGACCCTCTCGGCTCTAGCCGATCCAACCCGCCGGGCGATCCTGGCTCGGCTGGCGACCGGGGAGGCGTCCGTCTCCGAGCTCGCCGAACCCTTCGACATGTCGCTGGTTGCCGTCTCCAAACATCTGAAGGTGCTGGAAAGAGCAGGCTTGATTTCGAAGGGTAGGGAGGCGCAGTGGCGGCCGTGCCGGCTGGAACCCAAGCCGCTCCGGCAGGTGGATGACTGGCTGGAAAGCTACCGGCAGTTCTGGAACGACAATCTTGATCGCCTGGAAGCCTATGCGGCGCTATTGCAAAAGGGAGGAGTGGATGACCCCAGCAACTGAGGGCGGCAGTATGCGCCCGCCGCGCGAGATCGTGCTGACCCGCGAAATCGCCGCGCCGCGTGCCCTGCTGTTTCGCCTCTGGACGGAACCGCAACATCTGATGCGCTGGTGGGGACCGCAAAACATGACGGCGCCATCCGTTTCCGTCGACCTGCGGGAAGGGGGCGCCTGGCGACACTGCATTCTCACGCCGGAGGGCAAGGAATATTGGAGCCACGGCCGCTATCTGGAGATCGTCCCGCCAGAGCGCCTCGTCTTCACCTTCGCCTGGGAAAACCAGGAGGGTAGGCCCGAACATCCGATGCAGGTGACCGTGGAGTTTCACGAGCGTGGCGAGAAGACGCACCTCGTCTTCCGCAAGGTCGAGCTGCCTGACGATACAGAGCTGAGATTGCAGACTGGCGGCTGGGAACAAGCCCTCGATAAGTATGTCGCCTACGCAGAAGCCACCTCAAGGGAAGGATGAGAGTGATGAAGAAGACCTATCACGGAAGCTGCCATTGCGGCGCCGTCAGCTACGAAGCCGATCTAGACCTGAAGGGCGGCACCTTCAAATGCAATTGCTCGATCTGCAAGAAGAAGCGCAATTGGCTGGCTGTTGCCACGCCCGCGGATTTCCGCCTGACCTCGGGCGAGGACAGCATCGGCGAATATCAATTCGGCCCTCGCATCCTGCATCACCTGTTCTGCAAGACTTGCGGCATCAGCTCCTTCAACTGGGGTGAAAACCCCGCACTCGGCGGCAAGTTCTATGCGATCAGCATCAGCTGCCTGGATGATGCCACCGATGAGGAATTAGCCTCCCTTCCCGTCGGCTATTTCGACGGCCGCGACGATCGCTTCGATCGCGCGCCGGAGGAAACGCGTTATCTTTAGCGCGAGGGCTTAGCCTTTGGTGGCCAGCCAGATGACGTGGCGCGCGCCGGTCTTGCCATTGGCGCGCGTGTTGACCGCCTCGGCGGTAAAACCACTGTCGCGCAGGCGACGTGTAAAGCGCTCGTCCGGTCCCGAAGACCAGACGGCAAGGATACCGGCGGGGCGCAGCGCGTCGCGCGCCGCCTTCAATCCCTGATAATCGTAAAGACCGTCATTGGCCTCCGACGTGATGCCGTCCGGGCCGTTGTCGACATCGAGCAGGATGGCGTCGTAGGTCGCCTTGCGGGCACGGATGAGCGGACGTACATCGCCTTCGTGGATGGCGATGCGTGGATCATCAAGGCAACCGTCGAAGACCGTTGCCATCGGTCCGCGTGCCCAGGTCACGACAGCCGGAACCAGCTCGGCAACCGTGACCTTGGCGTCCGCGCCGAGTTCGCCGAGGGCCGCACGCAAGGTAAACCCCATACCGAGGCCGCCGATTAGAATATGCGGCGTCTTCCGGTCCTTGATCTTTTCGCAGGAAAGCGTGGCAAGCGCGCGCTCGGAGCCGCTCAGGCGGCTGTTCATCAGCTCGTTGGTGCCAAGCATGATGGAGAATTCCTGGCCGCGCTGCTTCAAGCGAAGCTCGCCGCCGCCAGGGATTTTCGCAGTGTCGAGCAAGGTCCAGGGGATCACGGGCAACTCTCAATTCATCTCAAGCTGCCCGGGACCATAGTCTTTCAATGTCGGGAAGAATAGACGCGCCTATCCCAAACGGATATAGGGCACATCCTTTTTCGCAACTTCGTCCAGCGCTTCCTCATAGCCGGCATCGGCATAGCGCATGACGCCAAGCGCGGTATCGTTGGTCAGGGCGTGGTCGAGCCGTTCGTCGGCGGCAGCTGTGCCATCGGCGACCACGGTGACGCCGCAACTGGTCATATAGCCGGCATAGCCGCCGCCGCCGGAATGGACGACGACGAGATCGGCCATCGACGAGCAGAGCATCATAGCGTCGATCAGCGGCCAGTCGGCGATGGCGTCGGAGCCGTCCTTCATGCCCTCGGTCATGATGTTCGGATGCGCCATGGCGCCGGCATCCAGATGATCGCGCGAGAAGGCGATCGGCCCCTTAAGCTCGCCGCTTGCCACAAGCTCGTTGACGCGCCGGGCAAGCGCCGTGCGCTCGCCATGGCCGAGCCAGGCGATACGCGCCGGCAGCCCTTCGAACGGCACATGCTCGCGGGCAAGCTTGATCCAGTTGGTGATGATCTTGTTGTCCGGGAACATCTCAAGCAGCAGATCGTCGATGCGGGCGATGTCGCTTTCCTCCCCGGAAAGTGCCATCCAGCGGAACGGACCGATGGCACGGCAGAAGAGCGGCCTGAGATAAGCTTCGGTGAAGATCGGGATATCGAAGGCGTTGGCGACGCCGCCTTCCTTCGCCTGGGTGCGGATCAGATTGCCGTTGTCGAAGACTTCGGAACCCTTCTTCTGGAAGTCCAGCATCGCCTTCACATGCTCGACGATCGAGGCGCGGCTTGCCGCCATGAGCTGGCCCTGGCCGTCGTCGCGTAAATCCCTAACCTGCTGCAGGTTCATGCCCTTCGGCACGTATCCATAGACGAGATCGTGAGCGGAAGTCTGGTCGGTGACGATATCGGGCACGATACCGCGCCGCGCGATCTCGGGGTAGATCTCAGCCGCGTTGCCGACGAGCCCGACGGAAAGCGCCCGCTTCTCCTTGACCGCAGCGTCGATCATCGCCAGCGCGGAATCGAGATCGGGTGCGATTTCCTGCAGATAGCCGATTTCCTGGCGCTTCCTGGCGCGTTCCGCATCGATATCGACGCAGAGGATCGCAGCACCCGCCATGCGGCCGGCGAGCGGCTGCGCGCCGCCCATGCCGCCGAGGCCGGCCGTCAGCACGAAACGGCCGAAGAGATCGCCGCCGAACCGCCGCTCGGCAATGCGCATGAAGATTTCGTAGGTGCCCTGGATGACGCCCTGGCTGCCGATATATTGCCAGGCGCCGGCCGTCAGGCCACCCCAGCAGATCAGGCCCTTGCGCTGCAGCTCGTAGAAGACCTCGGCCTTCGCCCATTGCCCGACGATGTTGCAGTTCGCCATGATGACGAGCGGTGCCTTGTCATGTGTGCGGATGAGGCCGATCGGCTTGCCGGACTGGATGAGCAGCGTCTGGTTCTCATCCATTTCGGTGAGCGCCTTCACGATGCCCTTGTGTGCCGCCCAGTTACGGGCCGCCTTGCCGAGGGCTGCGTAGACGACGAGATTATCCGGGTCTTCGCCGACCGAGAGCACGTTTTCGAGCAGGCGCAGCAGTGCCTCCTGCCGCCAGCCCTTGGCACGCAGCTCCGGACCGCCCGGAATGGGGAATTTCGGATGACGTGGATTGGCTTTCGGCATAGGCTTCCCTTCCCTGCTTTAGTTGTTGTTTCGGCGGCCCGGCTATTTCGGCGGCAGGCCTTCGACGAAATTCAGCGCGGCTAGAAGCAGCCGCTTGCGCAGCATGTCGTTGCCATAGGCCTCCGGCCCGGCGCGCACCCATCCCTGCATTTCGCGGCTGCCTGACAGCATGGGTTTGATATCAGGCTGTTCCAGCGCCCAGGCATCGTTGCCCTTGCCGAGGCGGATCAGCATGCCGTCTTCGCGAGCGCCGCAAAGCAGATGGCCGTTGAGCAGAAAGGCCCGGCCGCCGAACATTCCTTTTTCGCTGAGCCCGGGCCGTGGTCCGAGCTCTTCTCTCAGCAACTCTTCGAGACCTGCGTCACGCGCCATCTGCGCCTCCCGCGCTTTTCAGCCTTTCCTGCCGGCCAGAGCGTATTTCGCGATTTCGATCCCCATGGCCTTTTCGACGGAGGGATAGACTGTAGGGTCGAGCACGCTGGCAGACAGCGGAATGATGTCCATCGGCACATGCAGGATGAAGACATGCATGCCCTCGTGCAACTGGCCTACGCTCAAGGGTTCGCCTTCCGGCGATAGCGTGGTGATGACGGAGGGGAAGGTCGCCAGACGCTTGCCGCCGGTATCCTCGACGGCCATGTACTCGTTCATCACATGCATGATGACGGCCTTGTCGCCGCTGCCGACCGTGATGGTGCCGATGTCGAAGGCTTCCTTCGTATAGACGACATCCTTGCCGGTGATCGTGCCCTCGGCCAGAATATGGCCGCCAGTCGTCTTGCAGATGGCGTCAATGACGGCGCTGCCGCCCTTCTTTTCCGCCTCGATGATCGCTTCGCCAAGCGAAAGCGCCATGGAGATGCCGCCGAGCGCCGCATGCGTGCGGACATAGGAGGCGCGCAAGGGGTTGCGGCAGGAGGCGATGAAGCCGCCGGACTGGTCCGAGGCCGCGCGCAGGATCGGCGAAATCTTCGCCGTCGCGCCCTTCACGACCAGCTCGATATAGCGATTCTCGGCGCGGTTGCCGCCGACGGCGGTCTGGATCATCTGCTCGGGCGAACCCGCCATGCCGATCGAACCCATGTCGCCTGTGGGATGGGCGCGGATATCGCCGACCGCGTCCACGACCTTCGTTCCGAGGATGGCCGATGGCAGCCAGCCGTTCAGCGTCGAGGAGCGGCCGTTCTGACCGATGATCAGGCCGGAAAGCTTCTCGCCAAGCTCGTCCTGCAGCAGCTGCGCGGCCTTCACGTAATCGATGCCCTGCATTTCCCAAGGAGTGGTGGAGGCCGGTGCGCCGATGGCGGCGGCCGTCGCGACCCAGTCATTGTCGTTCAGTTCATCGATCGACACCAGTTCCGGCTTGCCGACATTGACGGCCGCATAGCCGAGCATGCGGCCGTGATCGGCCCAGCCACCGCCACCGGCGGCATAAACGGAGCCACCCTTAACGGCCGCTTCCACATCCTTGGCAACGAGTACGCGTCCCATTGGCTACTCCCGGTTCTGTTTGAGGTTCTTGTCCATGTCGCGCACGGCTTCGAAAAGCACGGCGGCGCCCATGGCGATGTCGTCATTTTCAGCCCATTCCTCGGCGCAATGGCTGCGGCCTTCCTTGCAGGGCACGAAGATCATGGCGGCAGGCGCGACCTTGGCGATCCAGGCGGTATCGTGGCCGGCGCCAGACGCCATGCGGCGATGCTTGGCGCCGACCGTGTCGCAGGCACGCTCGAGCGTTTCGAGCAGGACCGGAGCGCCCGGTGTCGGGAAATTGTCGGAGACGCGGACCGGCATATTGATCGTCACGCCATAATCGGCGGCGATCGTCTTCACCTCACCGTCGATCCAGGCCAGAAAATCTTCCATGTCGCCGCGGATTTCAGCACGGCCATCGATCAGCAGCACCACCTTGGACGGCACGACATTGGCGGCATTCGGCTCGATGCGGAATTCGCCGACGGTCGCTGCGAAATGCCCCGGCGTCTTTGCCTGTTCAGCCGCGCGCTGGCGAATGTCGAGGACCAATTGCGAAGCGGCCACCAGCGCATCCGCGCGGCGATCCATCGGCGTCGTGCCGGCATGGTCGGCGCGGCCTTCCACGGTGATTTCGATGCGGGTGATGCCGGCGATCGCGGTGACGATGCCGATATCCTTGTTCTCGGCTTCCAGCACAGGACCCTGCTCGATATGCAGCTCCAGGAAGCCGGCGAGATCCGGCCGCTTCTGGGAGAGCAGCACCGAAGGATCGCCGCCCACTTCGGCAATACCTTGCGAAAGCGTGCGGTCGCCGCTCACGCGGGAGAGCCACGCCTCGGGGATCTGTCCGGTCATGCCGCGGCTGCCGATGCAGGAGACGCCGAAGATGCTGACTTCCTCGGCCAGGAAATCGACGATCTCCAGATCATGATCGAGCTCGATGCCCCGATCCTTCAAGGAGCGCGCGACTTCAAGCGCCGCAATCGTACCGGCGATGCCGTCGAAGCGGCCGCCATCGGGGACGGTGTCGGAATGCGACCCCACAAGGATCGTGCCGAGGCCAGATTTTGCGCCCGCGCGCCGGCCGATCAGATTGCCGGCGGCATCAATGCGCGTCTCAAGTCCCGCGGCCTTCATCCGTGCTTCGATATAGGCACGCCCTTCGAGGAAGAGGGGCGAGAAGGCGCGGCGCGTCCAGGGATGGCCCGGATCGGTAATGCCGGCCAACGCATCGATATCCTCGGCGATGCGGTCGGCGTTGACGGGCAGGTTGTGGCGTTTGGGGTCGGTCATCAGGTAGTCTCTCCGGCGATAATCTGGCGAGGAAGTGGGCGGACAAATCTGCCGCTGCCCGGCTCGGCCAGCACTTTGTTTCCGTCAGCGATCTGCTTGCCCCTGAGATAGGCGGCGGACACCGTCCAGGGCAGGCGGATGCCGTTATAGGGGCTCCAGCCGACGACGTTATTGCCGCTGGCGGCTGCGTCGTAGACCATTTCGCGCGGTTCCAGCACGACGATGTCGGCGTCTCTACCCGGGGTCAGCGCGCCCTTGATATGATCGAGGCGGAAATGCTTAGCCGGGTTTTCCGCCATCAGCTTCGCCGCCCACGTCAACGGCGCGCCGCGTTCCAGAGCGCCTTTGACGAAGAGCGGCACCATGACCTCCAGTCCCGGCACGCCGGAAGCATTCGCCAGCATATCCGGATTGGTTTTGCGGTTTTCCGACCAACTGACATGGTCGGTCGAGACCAGCCAGACATTGCCTTCCGTCACTTTGCGCCACAAGGTTTCCACTTCGGCGCGCGGGCGGATGGGCGGATTAATTTTCGCCTTGCCGCCAAGGCGCCGCACATCGTTTTCCTCGTCGAGCGTCAGGTAATGGATGCAGCATTCGACCGTCGCTTCGAAGCCGTCGCGGCGATAGGCGCGGGCGATGTCGTAGCCGCGTCCCAGCGAGCAATGAACCACATGGGCCGGGCAGCCGGTATCAGCACCCGTCTCGAAGATCGTGTGCATGGCGAGCAGTTCGGTGATCGGCGGGCGGGAAAGGCCGTGGGCGCGATAGTCGGTGACGCCGCTCGCCTTCACCTGCTCCATATAGGTGCGCACCGCTTCATCGTCCTCGTTGTGGACGCCAGCGGTCAGGCCAGTCGGTGCGATCGCGGCAAAGCAGGCATCGAGGAGGGCGGGCGGAATGCGCGGGAAGCGCTTCGGATCGGTGCCGAAGGTGGAGAACTTGAAGGCGGCAACACCGGCCTCGACCATTTCGGCGATGCGCCCTGGGCCTTCTTCCGGATCGATCGTGCCGTAGAGGGCAAAGTCGACGCGGGATTGCGGCGCGGCATGGTCGATCTTCTTCTTCACCGCCGCTGCCGAGCAGACGAGGTTGCCTTCGTCATAGGGCATGTCGACAATGGTGGTGACACCGCCGGCTGCTGCCGAGCGGGTCGACCAGATGAAATCCTCCTGGTCCTTCTGAGAAAGCGAATGGACCTGCGCATCGATCGCGCCGGGCAGGATCAGCGCTTTGCCGAGCAGATGCCGTTCGCGTGCCGCCGGCGGCACGCCGATGCCAATCTCGGCGATCTTGCCGTCGCGCACGGCGACATAGCCGGCTTCCACGATACGATCAGGCAAAACCACGGTGCCTTGCAGGACAAGATCGAAATCGGCCATGTGCATTCTCTCCGCCGGTCGGTTGGTTCAGTCGGTTGGTTCAGATGGCAACGGTGTCGTGGTAAAGCCGCTCTTCGACCCGCTCCAGCGAGCCCAGCGCGAAGAAATCATCATAGGCGAGGATCGGCTTGTGGGCGATCATTTCCGAGACGAAAGCCTCGGAGGCCAGTTCCTCCTCGATCGCCTCGACTTCGGCCGAAAGGGGACGGTCGACCACGTAGAAATCCGCATGCTTGCGCACGACCTCGTAGAGCATGCGCGCGACGCCTTCCGGCTTGTCGCCGAGAATGTCCATCGCCTGGGCCGATAGCAGGGCCTCCAGGGCCGCCAGGCGCTTCAGTGCCCGCATCTGCCGTTCGAAACGCTCGATGACAAGCGGCAGGAAGGCAGCCTCGTCCTCCATGCCCGCCGCCACGACGAGTGACTGCGCCGAGACCGGGTTGGACATGGACAGAACACGCGAGAAGATCTCGCCGGCAAGCTTGATGATCGGACCGAAACCGGTCGCGATCTTCCCTTCCGGCACGAGATTGACCGGCAGGCCACGCCGTTGGCCGTTGCCGAGCAAGACACAGCGGTTGAAAGCGTTGCGGGCGGCATGGGCCATGCAGATCACTGCGGCCTCCAGCAGAATGGTGACATCAAGCGGTAACGAGCCGCCCGAGGTCATCACGCGACCGTCGACAATGACCGGATTGTCATCGGAGCGGCCGGTGGCGGCGAGAATCTTGTGGCCCGCCGTCAAAAGGTTCTCGATGACGGCGCCGAAGACCTGGGCGATCATACGCAGGCTCAGCGGGTCTTGCACATGGGTCGCGACCGGCCAGGGCCATTCATCGGAGGCATTGCAGAGCCAGGCGCCGATCAGGGCTTCGCGGGCGGTGCCGACATGGCGCACGGAAATCCAGGGATCGCGCGAGGCGCCGAGCGCGCCGGCTGCCATCATGCCGGTCGCAAGCAGGACGCGGATCGAGGCGGCGGCATTGCGGGTCGTTTCCGCGGCGGCGGCGAAGCTGACGGCATTGACGCTAAGCGAGGCCAGGCTGTCGCGCGGCATCATGCGGACGGGAGCGATGCCGGCGGCGGCGAAGGCATCGGCGGCCTGCATGCGGCGGCCGCGATAGACGGCCTCTCCCACACCGGTCAGAACCGCGCCGATCTGACCCATCAGGCCTATATCCGCGCAGCCGATCGAGCCGGTCCGCCGAACGACGGGAATGACATCGGCCTCAAGCAGCTGCAGATAGGCCTCGATCAGCTCCTGTGAGCACCCGACCTTGCCGGTGAGCGCGGTATTGACCCGGATCGCCATCGCATTGCGAACGACCGACATGGAGAAGGGCGCACCCGTACCGAAATGATGGGCGCGCACGAGGCCGAGATTGAAGGTATCGAGGTCTTCCGGCGACCACTCCACGTCCTTCATGGCACCAACGCCTGTCGTGGAGCCATAGACCGGCATGCCGGATTGGATCGTGTTTTCGAGAACGCCGCGCGCAAGCCGCACCCGGGCCATGCCGGTTTCCGATGCCCAGGGCAGGGCAACGCCGGCTCCGATCCGCACCAGGTCGCTGAACCCTAAGGGTTGGCCGCTGAGTTCGATGCCAGCTCTCTGACGCTCCATGTCCGTTGTTCTCCTTTTCCGCAAGGCTACGCGAGCCCTAACGCTAATGGGATATCCCAAATAGCGAACACCTCGGTCGGATGGCAGGCGGCTGAATTTTGGGGCGAGTCCGGCCGTCGCGCAACTCTGTGTTTGCCCGGGTATATAGCTTCGGCAAGGAGAAAGGCAGCAAAGACAAACGCCGCTCCTGCATCAGCTCATGTCATTTCGACTGCTGCAGGGGCAAGCCTCGCCGGTCAGCTCAGATGCCAGGCGATGTAGAGAAGCGTCAGCGCGATCACCCAGAGCGCGAAACGGCCGGAGCGGCTGTGTTTGGCTTCCGCCTTGCCGATCGCTTCGGCGGTCTGCGGGTCGAAACGCAGGCCGTTTTCGCTCATGGCGAGAAGTTCGTAATGGAATTTCTCGGTCTTGGCGGCGATCTCGGGTGCTGCTTCGGCGAGCTTCACGGCTGCCTTCAGGCCATCTCGCAGATCGGTCATGATCCGCTTCGGGCCGAGATTGGTGCGGATCCAGTCGCCGACGACAGGTTCGGAAGCCTTCCACATGTTGAAGCGCGGATTGAGCATGCGTGACACGCCTTCGACCACGACCATGGTCTTCTGCAGCATCACCAGCTCGGGCCGTGTTTCCATGTCGAAGAGTTCAGTGACCTCGAAGAGCAGCGTCAGCAGCTTGCCCATGGAGATGGTTTCGGCCGGCTGGCCATGGATCGGCTCGCCGATGGCGCGGATGGCCTGCGCAAAACTCTCCGTATTGTGATGGGCGGGCACATAGCCTGCTTCGAAATGCACCTCGGCGACCCGGATATAATCGCGGGTGATGAAGCCGTAGAGGATTTCGGCGAGGAAGCGGCGTTCCTTCTTTCCGAGCCGCCCGACGATGCCCATGTCGACGGCGACGATCATGCCCGTGGGATCGACGAAAAGATTGCCGGGATGCATATCTGCGTGGAAGAAGCCGTCGCGCAGCGTGTGACGAAGGAAGGACTGGATCAGGGTGTCGGCAAGCACGTTGAGATCGTGGCCGGCGGCCTTCAACCCCTCGACATCGGACATCTTCACGCCGTCGATCCACTCCATGGTGATGACGTCGCGGCCCGTGCGCTCCCAATCGACCTTCGGAACGCGGAAGCCCGGATCCTTCTCGGTGTTCTCGGCGATCTCGGAAAGCGCGGCGGCTTCGAGCCGCAGATCCATCTCGACCTTGGTGGTCTGCTCGAGCGTCTTGGTCACTTCCACCGGCCGAAGACGCCGGCTGGAAGGCATGAAGCGCTCCTGCATCCCGGCGACAAGATACATCGCCTTGATATCGTTGGAAAAACGCTGGCGTACGCCCGGCCGGACCACCTTGACGGCGACGCGCTTGCGGCCCTCGGCCGTGTCGATTTCGGCCGGATGCACCTGCGCTATCGAAGCGGCGGCGATCGGCTCGTCGAATTTGACATAGAGATCGTCGATCCGCCGGCCGAGCGAGGCTTCGATGGCCGCCGTTGCCGTATCATGCGGAAAGAAGGCCATGCGGTCCTGAAGCTGCGACAGGTCGTTGGCCATATCGACGCCGACGACATCGGGGCGCGTTGCCAGGAACTGGCCGATCTTCACATAGGATGGCCCGAGCCGCTCGACCGCCTTGGCAAGCCGGTCGCTGCGGGCCTGGCTCTTCGCCTTCCTGCGGGCGAAGATGCTGACGAAGGATTTGGCAAGGCTGACGGAGGGCGGCAATCCTTCCGATGGCAGCGCCATGACCACGCCTTCGCGCACGAGCACCCAGCCGACCCGGACAAGGCCGAAATATGCGCTGAAAGCACTCATAGCGTCTCAAGGTCTCGAAGAGAGGAGGCCGTCAGCCGCATGACATGGCTCGACATCATGCTTCAGAGCTTCCAGCCGGAGTGCAGTGCGGCGATGCCGCCGGTGTAATTGGTGAAGCTCACGCGCGAGAAGCCGGCCTCGCGGATCATCGTTGCGAAGTCCTGCTGGTTCGGGAACTTGCGGATCGATTCCACCAGATACTGATAGGGCTCGGCCTCGCCTGTGATCGCCTTGCCGAACTTTGGAATGGCGTTGAAGGACCAGGCGTCGTAGACGCGGTCGAGCAGCGGCAGATCGACTTCGGAGAATTCGAGCACGAGCAGCCTGCCGCCGCGCTTCAGCACGCGATAGGCTTCCTTCAGCGCGACATCGATATGCGGCACGTTGCGGATGCCGAAAGCGATCGTATAGGCGTCGAAGGAGTTCGGCTCGAAGGGAAGCTCTTCGGCATTCGCCTCGACGAAGGTGAGGTTGTCTGAAAGCTTCTTCTTTTCCGCTCGCTCGGCGCCGACGGCAAGCATCGAGCCGTTGATATCGAGCACGGTTGCATGCGCCAACCGATTCGAGGCCTCAACGATGCGGAAGGCGATGTCGCCCGTGCCGCCGGCAACATCGAGGATCTTGTAGCCGGGATCCTTGCGCGGGTTGAGCGCCGCGACCATCGCATCCTTCCAGGCACGATGCATGCCCATGGACATGACGTCGTTCATGACGTCGTAGCGCTTGGCGACCTTGTGGAACACCTCGTTGACGAGGCCCTGCTTTTCGCCATCGGCCACTTCGCGGAAGCCATAGGATGTTTCCATGCCGCCATCGGCGGAGGTGCGGCTTTCTGCCATCGGCTCAACTCCGTTACACCACAGCGACCTTTGCGCGTCATATGTGACGCGCAAAGGTCGCTGTAGCACTTTAAATTTGCCGCATAATTTTTCCTTAAATCGATTCCGGTTTAAGGAATTATGCAGTACTCAGCGGCGGACCATAGCGAAATCGCGTTTGCCACGCTATCTCATCAGCCTGATCACCAGCTGTAATGTCTTGGGCTATAGCTCAGATCATAAGCGGTTGAAACATAAAGATGGATAGCCATGCCGGAATTACCAGAGGTCGAAACCGTCAGACGGGGGCTCGCGCCTTCCATGGAGGGCGCTGTTCTGAAGGAGCTGGAGCTGCGCCGCAACGATCTGCGCTTTCCGTTCCCGATCGACTTCGCCCGGACGGTTTCGGGGCGCGGCATCACGTCGCTGTCGCGTCGCGCCAAATACCTGCTGATCGATCTCGATGATGGTAAAACGATCGTCTCTCATCTCGGCATGTCCGGTTCGTTCCGGGTCGAGGCGGGCGTTACGGCCGATACGCCCGGAACCTTCCATCATCCCCGTTCGAAGGACGAGAAGCACGACCACGTCATCTTTCATCTGGCGGGCGGCGGCGGCGATGCGCGTGTCATCTATAATGATCCGCGCCGTTTCGGCTTCATGGATATCGTCAGGCGGGCCGATATGGCCAGCCACCCCTTCTTTCGCGATCTCGGGCCGGAGCCGACAGGCAACGAACTCGGCGCTGATTACCTGGCTAAGCGTTTTGCCGGCAAGGCGCAGCCGCTGAAGAGCGCGCTTCTCGACCAGAAGAATATCGCCGGTCTCGGCAATATATATGTATGCGAGGCGCTGTGGCGCTCCCATCTGTCGCCGCTGCGCGCCGCCGGCACGCTGGTCGCCGATAGCGGCAAGCCGACGGAGGCGCTGCTGATGCTGGTCGACGCCATCCGCGAGGTCATTGCCGATGCGATCGCCGCGGGCGGCTCGTCGCTGCGCGATCATATCCAGACGGACGGCTCGCTCGGCTACTTCCAGCATTCCTTTTCCGTCTACGATCGCGAGGCTGAGCCTTGCAGGACGCCCGGCTGCGGCGGTACGGTCAGTCGCATCGTCCAGGCGGGACGCTCTTCTTTCTATTGCGCCTCCTGCCAAAGCTGATTGAAGGCCGAAGCTGATTCAATAGAAAAGGGAGAGACAGGTGGCTTACGAAACCCTCATCGTCGAAACTCATGGGGCTGTCGGCCTTGTCAGGCTCAATCGGCCACAGGCGCTGAATGCACTGAATTCCACCGTCCTTTCCGAGTTGAAGCAGGCCTATGCCGCCTTTCACCAGGATGATGCCATCGGCGCGATCGTATTGACCGGTTCGGAAAAGGCCTTCGCCGCCGGCGCCGATATCAAGGAAATGCAGTCGCTCGATTTCGTCGACGCCTACAAGAATGATTTCTTCAGCGGCTGGGCTGATATCGCCAACGCCCGCAAGCCTGTCATCGCGGCGGTCAGCGGCTTTGCGCTTGGCGGCGGCTGCGAATTGGCCATGATGTGCGATTTCATCATCGCTGCCGAGACGGCCAAGTTCGGCCAGCCGGAAATCACCCTCGGCGTCATCCCGGGCATGGGCGGCTCGCAGCGCCTGACCCGCGCCGTCGGCAGGGCAAAGGCGATGGATCTGGTGCTGACCGGCCGGATGATGGATGCGGCCGAGGCCGAGCGTTCGGGCCTGGTGGCGCGCGTCGTGCCTGCCGCCAAGCTCTTGGATGAGGCAATGGCCGCCGCCGCCAAGATCGCCTCTCATTCCCGTCCTTCCGTGCTCATGGCCAAGGAAGCGGTCAATCGCGCCCTGGAGACTACCCTCGAGGAGGGGTTGCGCTTCGAGCGCCGCCTGTTCCATAGCCTGTTCGCCACGGAGGACCAGAAGGAAGGCATGGCCGCCTTCATCGAGAAGCGCAAGCCGGAGTTCAAGAACCGGTGAGGCCGAGAATCCGGAATTACGCGGGTTTGGCGAGAATCCGCGTTGACGACGGGGCTCATTCCGGTTATATGCCCGCCACAGTTTGGAAAGCCGCTCTGGTTTTCCGCAATTGCTCCCGCATTGCTGGATGAAGTCGCCGCAAGGCCCGCGCCGCAACGATGGAGTTTTGTTCGAATTCTAAGAGAGGCATACATGGCCAATACTACCTCGGCGAAAAAAGCGACCCGCAAGATCGCCCGCCGCACCGATGTCAACAAGGCTCGTCGCTCGCGCGTTCGCACGTTCGTTCGCCAGGTCGAAGAAGCCATCGCATCGGGTGATGCGGATCGCGCAAAGGCAGCTTTCGTTGCTGCCCAGCCGGAACTGGCTCGCGCAGCCACCAAGGGCGTGCTTCACGCCAACACTGCTTCCCGCAAGGTTTCGCGCCTTGCCAAGCGTGTGAAGGCCCTTTCGGCCCCGACCGCGTAACTTTCCATTAACGATTTCGTCGTTAGACTTAAGCCCGGCCCTCGTGCCGGGCTTTTTGGATTCGGCCAAAAAATTGCCGTATTGCCAAAAATGACTGGCCGTTCATGTCACTGGCGTGACAGAAATATGCTTTTAAAAACAAAGGCTTACAGCAGGATATCTCAGCGCTGGGTGATCTGCATGACGCATTGCCGGCTCACAAGTGAGTCAAGGGATTTTTTATTTTTTTTGTTTTGAAAGCTGTGGGAATCGCATTTGTCGGGAATCTCTTTGATTCAACAGCGATTCTTTTTTGAAGGGCTTGTGACAGTCAAAAATGGCCTCCAGAGTCAATGGCTGCCTCTTAATTTTGTGTAAAATTCATCGTTGATATCTGCCCGCGATCCTGCCTAAATGCATTTCAACAAGGGGCGCGGATTTCACCTTAAACGGCTTCGGCAAACACCGTCATTCGCGGCGGCGTGGGTGGTTTTGTCTCTTGTGACGGAGCAGTTCAGCTCCGTTTTTTCAAACAGTTGACGAGTTAAAGCTGGAAGCGGCAACGCTTGCGGAACGAGGTAGCTTGTCTGTCCTTTGCAGCCGGAGTTAGTGGCGTGGCTGTGGGGAGGGGAGAAAAATTGACAACCATCGGGGCAACGGTCGGAATACGAGGGCCGATCGATGCCCCAGTTGCAGGGACACGGGTGAAGGCTGCTTTAAGAGCGGTTTTCGTCAGGTCTTTCTGTAACGCCCGTTGGCCGGGCATGGCTGATGAACCGGTATGCGGCGCGGCTTGGGACAACGGGCGCGATTGTCATGCTATGGCGAAGAACCTAGGGGCGGCGGTGCATTGCTCTCCCGCCCTATAAGAGACTGTGGAAGGCGGCATTATATGCAGATACATACGAGGACGACGGGTGCGTTGGAGAATGGGGACAATGCGCAGGCGTTCGGTGCGGTTTGCTTAGAAGCGGCGGGGGAAAAGGGCGACGTGGCGCAAAATAATGTGTTCGAGCGCGTCAGCGCGCGCTTGAAGGCCCAGGTCGGACCCGATGTCTACGCCAGCTGGTTCGCAAGGCTCAAGCTCCATTCGGTATCGAAGAGCGTCGTTCGTCTCACAGTTCCGACGACCTTTCTAAAGTCGTGGATCAACAATCGTTATCTCGATCTGATCACCAGCCTGTTCCAGGCTGAGGATGCCGAGATTTTGAAAGTCGAAATTCTGGTCCGCACCGCGACGCGGCAGGGCGTGAAGCCTTCCGTCGACGAGCAGCCCGCGATGCCGGATCAGGCGGCTGTGGCGCCGATCCGTCGTCCCGCCGCACAGCCGGCGGGCCATGCGGTGGCGCAGGCCGTGAATGCTGTCGCCGCCACGCGGCCCGCAACGGCAGGCACGCCGCTGTTCGGCTCTCCGCTCGATTCCCGCTTCACCTTCGATACCTTCGTCGAAGGCAGCTCGAACCGCGTCGGCCTTGCCGCTGCAAAGACCATCGCCGAAGCCGGTACGGGCGCCGTGCGCTTCAATCCGCTCTTCGTCCATGCGACGGTCGGCCTCGGCAAGACGCATCTTCTGCAGGCGATCGCCAATGCCGCCGTGCAGAACCCGCGCGCCCTGCGCGTGGTCTATCTGACGGCGGAATATTTCATGTGGCGCTTCGCAACCGCGATCCGCGACAATGATGCGCTGACGCTGAAGGATTCGCTGCGCAACATCGACCTGCTCATCATCGACGACATGCAGTTCCTGCAGGGCAAGATGATCCAGCACGAATTCTGCCATCTGTTGAACATGCTGCTCGACAGCGCCAAGCAGGTCGTCGTTGCTGCCGATCGTGCCCCCTGGGAGCTGGAATCACTCGACCCGCGCGTGCGGTCGCGCCTGCAGGGCGGTGTGGCGATCGAAGTCGAGGCGCCGGACTATGAAATGCGCCTTGAGATCCTCAAGCGGCGCCTCGATGCTGCCCGTCAGGACGATCCGTCGCTGGAAATCCCGGCCGAGCTTCTCTCGCATGTCGCTCGCAACGTCACCGCCAGCGGCCGCGAGCTGGAAGGAGCCTTCAACCAGCTCATCTTCCGCCGCTCGTTCGAGCCGAACCTGACGGTCGAGCGCGTCGACGAACTGCTGGCACATCTGGTCGGCTCAGGTGAGCCGCGCCGTGTCCGCATCGAGGACATCCAGCGCATCGTCGCGCGTCACTACAATGTCTCGCGCCAGGAGCTGGTTTCGAACCGCCGCACGCGCGTCATCGTCAAGCCGCGCCAGATCGCCATGTATCTGTCGAAGACCCTGACGCCGCGTTCCTTCCCGGAAATCGGCCGACGTTTCGGCGGTCGCGATCATACGACCGTGCTGCACGCCGTCCGCAAGATCGAGGAACTGATCTCCGGCGACAGCAAGCTGTCGCACGAGATCGAGCTGCTGAAGCGCCTCATCAACGAGTAGGCGCGCGGATAGCATTTACTCCGTGTTTCACGGCCGGCCTAACCGCCGGCCGTTTCTTTTATGTGTCCGTGTCTCGGGCATCGTTTCCGCCGCATGGGGCTGGCGCCGATCATTCCGGCGGCCGGCGCCACCAAGCTGATGCTGGTGACCTTCCTCATTCCCGTCAGTGCGATCCTGCTCGGCGCGCTCGTTCTCGGCGAGAGCCTGCAGCCGAAGCATTTCATCGGCATGGCCCTGATCGCGGCGGGTCTGGCGGCAATCGATGGACGCTTACTCACCCTCCCCTTGAGGGGGAGGGTCGGCACGTAAGTGCCGGGGTGGGGTGATCCTGTTTGGAACTGAAGACTCAATTATGCCTTCAGCAATCACCCCCACCCGCCGCTTCGCGGCGACCTCCCCCTCAAGGGTGAGGTGATTAACAAGCGAGATCGGCGACCACAGAATCGAGAACCAGCATCCCTGCCGGCGTACAGCGCAGGCGGGAATTGCCGATCCGCTCTATGAAACCGTGTTCCAGTAAAAAGGCTTCGCGCTGCGGATCGGGGTCGCGGCCGGAAAGCTGCTGCCAGCGGGCGAGATCGACGCCTTCCCGCAGCCGCAGGCCCATCAGCAGCAATTCGTCGGCCTGTTCGTCGAACCCGAGCATTTCCTGGTCGACCATGCCGTGGCCATCGCGCTCGACCATCTCGAGCCAGCTTTCCGGCTTTCGCTCGGTCGCCGTCGCAAGCTTCTGCGGGCCTCTGGTCAGGCGGCCATGCGCGCCGGGGCCGATCCCGGCATAGTCACCATAGCGCCAATAGGTGAGGTTGTGCCGGCTCTCGGCGCCGGGACGCGCGTGATTGGAAACCTCGTAGGCCGGCATGCCCTCGCGCTCGGTAATCTCCTGCGTCGCTTCATAAAGCAGTGCGGATTGATCGCCGTCCGGCACGATCAATTTGCCGGCCTTGTGCAGACCGTAGAAGGGCGTGCCTTCCTCGATCGTCAGCTGATAGAGCGAGAGATGATCGACCGCATAGGAGATAGCCTCCTTCAACTCGCGCTCCCACTCCTCGATAGTCTGGTTCGGGCGGGCATAGATGAGGTCGAAGGACATGCGCGGGAAGATCTCGCGCGCCAGCCTAATCGCCTTCAGCGCATCCTTGACATTGTGCAGACGTCCGAGGAATTTCAGGTCACGGTCGTTCAGCGCCTGCACGCCCATCGATACGCGATTGACGCCGGCGGCGCGATAGCCGCGAAAGCGCTCCGCCTCGACGCTCGACGGATTGGCCTCCATGGTGATCTCGATGCCGTCGGGCACATGCCAGGCCTTGGCGATGCCGTCCAGGATCGTGGCGACGGTTTCGGGCTTCATCAGCGAAGGCGTGCCGCCGCCGAGGAAGACGCTGGTGACCGTCTTCGGCCCGCTGATCATCCGCATCGTCGCCATTTCTTTCAGGAAGGCGGCAGCAAAGCGCTCCTGATCGATCGGTTGATGGCGGACATGGCTGTTGAAATCGCAGTAAGGACACTTGGCTGCACAAAAAGGCCAATGCACATAGACGCCGAAACCGGGTTCACCGGTATCGGGCAGCAATTGCGCCCCGCGCATCAGGTCCTGTGTGTCCACGATTTCCACGGGGTTAGCTTACGCCTCCAGGCAAGTTTCGACAAAGGTCTTGAAGGCGCGGGCGCGATGCGACAGTGCGTGTTGATCGCCGTGCTTCCAGCCATGCTTCTGGTCGCCGCTCATCTCGCCGAATGTGGTCCCGTATCCCCGCGGCTGGAAGATCGGATCATAGCCGAAGCCTTGGGTGCCACGCGGCGGCCAGACGACGGTGCCTTCGACTTCGCCGCGGAAAAGCTCGGTGTGTCCGTCCGGCCAGGCAAGGCAAAGTACGCTGACGAAGCGCGCCGTGCGGTTCTCCGGCGAGGTCGCGCCAGCCTTTTCCAGAGCGGTCTCGACCTTCTGCATCGCCATGGCGAAGTCGCGCGTGCCGTCGGGCCTTTCCGCCCAGTTGGCCGTATAGACGCCGGGATCGCCGCCAAGCGCATCGATGACCAAGCCGGAATCGTCCGAGAGTGCCGGCAGACCGGAAGCGTGCGCGGAGGCGAGCGCCTTGATCGTCGCATTTTCCTCGAAGGTCGTGCCCGTCTCGTCCGGTTCGATGAAATTGAGATCGGCGGCAGACTTGGCGGTAAAGCCGAGCGGGCCGATGAGATCACGAATTTCCTGGATCTTCCCGGCATTGTGGCTGGCGACGACGATGGTCTTGGTTTCGAGCTTGCGCATGTGCTGTCCTGTCATAGGCCCCAGATGCGGGGTTCGGCGCATTCCAGGCTGTTGCCGGCCGGATCGCGGAAATAAATCGAACGGCCGCCGTTCGGCCAGTGAAAATCGGCTTCGATATCGATACCGGCAGCTTTCAGCTTTCGCGCCATGGCCTCGATCTCGTCGTTGTCGATGCGGAAGCACACGTGACCATGCCCCTTCGTGCCATGCGGCGGCACGGGCAGGGCGCCGGGTTCGTGTGGCTTGACCGTCTCTTCGCTATTGAAGATGAGCAACACGCCCGGCCCGCAGCGATAGAAAACATGGCGATTGCCGCCGCGCGATATCTTCTGCAGCCCGAGAATACCGCCATAAAAGGCCTCGGTCGCATCGAGATCGTCCGCATAAAGTGCGGTTTCAAGGACGCCTGCGAGGGCCGGGTCAGCCATTCCAGAATATCCTCAGGCGATGGCCTGCTTCTGCAGTTCCACCAGTTCGGCAATGCCGGTCTTGGCAAGGTGCATCAGCGTGGCGAATTCCTCTTCGCTGAAGGGCGCGCCTTCAGCCGTTCCCTGGATCTCGACGATGCCGCCCTTGCCCGTCATGACGAAATTGGCGTCGGTTTCGGCCGAGGAATCCTCAAGATAGTCGAGATCGATGACGGGCTGACCGGCGAATATGCCGCAGGAGATGGCGGCGATGTGGTCCTTCAGCACGCGCTCGACCTTCACCATGTTGCGGCTTTCCATCCACTTCAGGCAGTCGTAAAGCGCGATCCAGCCGCCGGTGATCGAGGCCGTGCGCGTGCCGCCATCCGCCTGGATGACGTCGCAATCGACGGTGATCTGGCGCTCGCCGAGTTCCTTGAGGTCGACGACGGCGCGCAGCGACCGGCCGATGAGGCGCTGGATTTCCTGCGTGCGGCCGCCCTGCTTGCCGGCAGCGGCTTCGCGCTTCATGCGCTCGCCGGTCGCGCGCGGCAGCATGCCGTATTCGGCCGTGACCCAGCCCTTGCCGCTGTTGCGCAGCCATGGCGGCGTCTTCTCCTCCAGGCTCGCCGTGCAGAGCACATGCGTATCGCCGAATTTCACCAGGCAGGAGCCTTCCGCATGCTTGGAAAAATTGCGCTCGAACGATACCTTGCGCATCTGGTCGGTTTTTCTGCCTGAAGGCCGCATTCCACTCTCCTGAATGTTCGTTGACCGCTTCTACGACCCACAGGGCGCTTTTGCAAAGGAAAAGCAGGTTGCGAGACCTGTCCGCGCCTCCAGCGGCATTTTCCCTTTTGCCATTGCTAACCGAATGATTATATTTTGCCTAAGGCTCAACGGAATGGATCTCACAGCGAAATGGTATTCACGACATCGTCGGTCTCGGATGTCATTGCCGCACTGGACGAACGCTCCAAGGAAATCTTCCGTCGCATCGTCGAAGGCTATCTGGAAAATGGCGAACCCCTTGGTTCGCGCAATCTCTCGCGCTTGTTACCCATGTCCTTGTCGCCGGCCTCGGTGCGCAATGTCATGAGCGATCTGGAGGAGCTCGGGCTCATCTATTCGCCGCATGTCAGCGCGGGACGGTTGCCGACGCAGGTGGGCCTGCGCTTCTTCGTCGATGCCTTCATGCAGGTCGGCGATCTCTCCGCCGAGGATCGAGCCAATATCGACCGGCAGGTGCGCGGCAGCAATCGCGATCAGCCGATGGAATCGATCATGTCGGAGGCAAGCCGGGTGCTGTCGGGCGTTTCGCGCGGCGCCGGTCTCGTGATCACCTCCAAGAGCGACCCGGTGCTGAAGCACGTGGAATTCATTCGCCTGGAGCCCACCAAGGCGCTTGCCGTGCTCGTCGGGGATCACGATCAGGTCGAAAACCGCATCATCGAACTGCCTGCCGGCACGACGTCGTCACAGCTGACGGAAGCCGCCAACTTCCTCAACGCCCATATGACCGGCCAGACGCTGCCGGAACTGCGCCGGCAATTGCAGAGCCTCAAGCAGAGCGTTCGCCAGGAACTGGACAGTCTGTCTCACCAGCTGG
Source organism: Martinezella tropici (assembly GCF_008370325.1). Classification (GTDB taxonomy): domain Bacteria; phylum Pseudomonadota; class Alphaproteobacteria; order Rhizobiales; family Rhizobiaceae; genus Rhizobium; species Rhizobium tropici_B. The sequence continues at coordinate 299,848 of NZ_VNIP01000001.1, forward strand.
TCGAGCGCGGCATTGCCGTCTGGTCGGGCGGCGATGACGACGGCAAGCCGACGCAGCTGATCGTGCGCGGTCACTCCAATCTGCTCGCCGAGATCGGCGGTGCCGAGGATCTGGATCGCCTGCGCCTTCTTTTCGACGATCTCGAAAAGAAGGACAGCCTAATCGAGATCCTCAATCTCGCCGAAAGCGGGCCGGGCGTGCGCATCTTCATCGGTTCGGAAAACAAGCTTTTCTCGCTGTCCGGTTCCTCGCTGATCGTCGCGCCCTATCGCGACGACGACGATCGTATCGTCGGCGCGGTCGGCGTCATCGGCCCGACGCGGCTGAACTATGCCCGCATCGTGCCCATGGTCGATTATACGGCGCAGCTGATTTCCCGGCTGACCCGGGCGGGGATTTGACGAGACGGATCTGACGGCGACGGTCAATCGGGAAGCAGCATCCCAGATCCGCCCATCTCAGCCGGAAGGTCCTTCTGCTTCGGCAGCCCGTCGCTCAGGTGCAGCACCGTCGTTTCATAGTTGACGTGCAGCGCCGGCTGGAAATCGAGGCCGGGCAGGACGGCGGCGTAGACATCGGTCACGCCCCAGGGCGGATGCTCGGTCAAAAGATGACCGCCGCAGACCGTGCACCACTTGCGCACGCTCGTCTCGGTTTTCTGGTAGCTGCCGATCTTGTCCGCACCTCTGGTGACGTGAACCGCTTGCGGCGGCCAGAGCGAAAAGGCGTTGACCGGGCCTGCCGACCATTCGCGGCAGGAGTCGCAATGACAGTAGCCCATTGCCATTGGTTCGCCGTCGACTGCAATTTCCACTGCCCCACAGAAACACTTGCCTGAAAGGGATTTGCCATTAGACATTGATCTCACCCCACGCTGTGCTGAGATGCATGTCAGCATACCACCGGGGAGGAGAGCTGAACAGTCGACGTCTCGAACGGTATTCAAGAGCGGGGAGGCATATTGCTGCCGCCGCAAAGCCGCGAATTGGCTGTTCTTCTCGACAAAGGCTTGATTTTTTCCGGGCAAACCTCGATATCGGGCACATCCAAAGACCAAGCAATTCGGAGACCGTCATGACCGACGAAACAACAAAAAACGGACCTGACGCTACGGCGGCCGACACATCAGCGGATTTCGCGCAGGACGCGGCGGAAACCGTTGATACGGCCGAGCCGTCCCAACCGGATCCGGTTGAGCTGCTGAAGGCCGAGAACGGCGAACTGCGTGATCGCTACCTGCGCCTCGCTGCGGAGATGGACAACCTCCGTCGCCGCACCGAGCGCGATGTGAAGGATGCAAAGTCCTATTCCGTGGCAAGCTTTGCCCGCGACATGCTCTCGGTGGCGGACAATCTGCGCCGTACGCTGGATGCCATCCCGGCTGAAGCGCGCGCCGGCGGTGATGCCGGCCTGCAGACGCTGATCGAAGGCGTCGAGATGACCGAGCGCTCCATGCTCTCCGCTCTTGAGCGCCACGGCGTGCGCCAGCTGGAGCCGGTCGGACAGAAGTTCGATCCCAATTTCCATCAGGCCATGTTCGAAGTGCCCAATCCCGAGGTGCCGAACAACACGGTCGTCCAGGTCGTGCAGGCCGGTTTCGCCATCGGCGACCGCGTTTTGCGTCCGGCCATGGTCGGCGTCGCCAAGGGTGGCCCGAAGATCGTCGAGAACGCCGATCAGGGCGCCAATAGCCCGCTGGATGAAAAAGACGCCTGATCTTTCAGAGCGATAGCGAAAAAGACAGAGCCGGATGATCTGTGATCATCCGGCTCTTATTTTTGCCTCGGTCCGATGCGACGCAGGTCGTCACGCGGCGTTGGATGCCTGTTCCTCGTTGAGGAAAGCGTAGATAGCGGAGGCGGAATCGGTGGCGCGGAGCTTCGCGACGAGATCCTGGTCCCGCAGAACGCGGGCGATGCGCGAGAGCGCCTTCAGGTGGTCTGCACCCGCGCCTTCCGGCGCAAGCAGCAAAAAGACGAGATCGACGGGCTGATCGTCCAGGGCTTCAAAATCGACAGGCGCTTCGAGGCGCGCGAAAATGCCGGCGATGGACCTGATGCTGGCAAGCTTGCCATGGGGAATGGCAATGCCGTTGCCGACGCCGGTCGAGCCGAGGCGCTCACGCTGCAATACGACATCGAAGATTTCTCGCTCCGGCAATCCGGTCAGTTTGGAGGCTTTGGCGGCCAACTCCTGAAGCAGTTGTTTTTTGGAATTTGCCTTCAAGGCGGGGATGATCGCATCTTGCTGTAGCAAATCTGCCAATGCCATTCTCTTTATCCTTCGTGTCGCCGAGAACCGATGACGGGCAAGCGGCGGCCAGCTGCGATGATGCGCAGCCGCCGCTTATCTTCTATTCTCAGCCTTTGATATTGGCCGCGTCGATCCAGCCAATGTTACCGTCCTGACGGCGGTAGACGATATTCAAGTGTTCGTTGCCGGGGCTGCGGAAGAGCAGCAGCGGTTCGTCGGTCATGTCGAGTGCCATCACGGCAGTCGCCACCGACATGGTCTTCAATTGTTTCGTGCTTTCGGCGACGATCGCCGGTGCGAAATCGGCGGGAATTTCCTCGTCGTCATCCGGCACGCTGTCCATCACGGTATAGGCGACCTCGGCCTGCCCGTTCACATGATTGCCTGCCTGATGGTCCTTGAGTTTGCGCTTGTAGCGGCGCAGGCGTTTCTCGATGCGCTCGGACGCGGCGTCGAAAGCAAGCTGCGGGTCCATGGCTTCCCCGGCGGCATGCAGTACCACGCCGCTGTCGAGATGAAGCTTGCAATCGGCCGCAAAGCGCGAGCTGGACTTCTGAACAATTACCTGACCCGAATACCCCCCGTCGAAGTATTTCGTCACGGCCATACCGATCTGGTCTTCAATCCGTTGGCGGAAGGAATCACCAATTTCCATATGTTTACCGGAGACACGCACACTCATGGAGTTTCCCTTCTTGTAGTGGTTATTGCGCGTATCAGTTTACGCCAAGCCTCAAGCTCATCCAAGCACTTCACGCAGTCAAAGGCAAATTGCGTATATCGACCGCCTTTGGGTGGTGGGGATAAGTTTCATGGTCGTGCTGTCCTGCAGCGATTGCGGCGGGCTTCTAGCTCTGCCGCATGCGAAAGTCAACTGCATCTTAACGGACTGTTAGGAGATATGCATCTTGTGGTTGATGCCGAGTGGTCGTCAGAAACCGGAGACTTTGGCCAGCGCCCGCTTCTCCCGGCGCCGTTGAACGGAGGAGGGGATGTTCATGGCTTCCCGGTACTTTGCAACCGTGCGGCGAGCAAGCTCTATCCCGCCCTTCTTCAGCGTATCGACGATATCGTCGTCGGACAGCACCGCATCCGGGCTCTCGTTGGTGATCAGCAGGCGGATCTTGTGGCGCACGGCCTCAGCGGAGTGGCTGTCGCCGCCCTCGACGGCGCTGATCGAAACCGTGAAGAAATATTTGAGCTCGAACAGCCCGCGCGGCGTCAGCATATATTTGTTCGAGGTCACGCGGCTGACCGTGGACTCGTGCATCTTGATGGCGTCCGCCACGGTTTTCAGATTGAGCGGCCGCAGATGATCGACGCCGTGGATGAGGAATGCATCCTGCTGCCGCACGATCTCGCTTGCCACCTTCATGATCGTCTTGGCGCGCTGGTCCAGGCTGCGGGTCAGCCAGTTGGCATTCTGCAGGCATTCCGACAGGAAGGCGTGGTCCTGCCCGGTCTTGGAAACGCAGGCGAAATAGGATTGGTTCACCAGCACGCGCGGCAGCGCATCGGGGTTTAGCTCCACCAGCCAGCCGCCGTCGGCGGACGGGCGCACGACGATATCGGGCATGATCGCCTCGGATATGTCGGTCTCGAAGCCGCTGCCTGGCTTGGGGTTCAGCTGGCGGATTTCCGTCATCATGTCGAGCAGGTCTTCCTCGTCGACGCCGCAGAGCCGTTTCAGCGCCGCAAAGTCGCGCCGGGCGAGCAGTTCCAGGTTCTGGACGAGGCGTTCCATCGCCGGGTCGAAGCGATCCTTCTGCCGGAGCTGGATTGCCAGGCATTCGCTAAGGTTGCGGGCAAAGACGCCAGGCGGATCGAGCTGCTGCAGGGCATCCAGCACGCGCGTCATATCTTCCGGGGTGGCACCGAGGCGCCCGATCGTTTCATCAAGATCGGCGCGCAGATAACCAGCATCGTCGAGCTGGTCGACGAGATGCTGGGCAATCAGCCGGTCGGCCATGGCGGGCAGCGAGAAGGGGATCTGTTCGTTGAGATGATCGCGCAACGACACCTGGCCGGCGACGAAGTCGTCGAGGTCGTAGCTTTCGCCGGCCTCGCCACCAGGCATGGATTTCCATTGGCTCAGCAATTCCGGCGCGTCGGCACGCGGCGGCGCGCCATCATCCGGAAAGACATCGTTGAAATTGGTATCGAGCTCGTCGCTCAGCCGCTTGGCATTGCCGGTATTGTCGTTTTCGTACCAGTCGCTCGCAAGCTCGCCGGCACCGCGTTCGAAGCCATCTTCCCCGTGTGGTTCTTCCTGGGCCTCGAAATGATCGTCCTTGGCTTCGCGTTCGCCGTTGCTGCCCAGATCTTCGTCATTTGACGCAAATTCCAGCAGCGGATTTTTCTCGACTTCCTGCGCGATGAACTGGCTCAGCTCGAAATGGGTCATCTGCAGCAACTGAATGGATTGCATCAGTTGCGGAGTCATTACCAGGCTCTGGCTTTGGCGCAGGAAAAGATTGGCCGATAATGCCATGGCGGACGCGGGACTCCCCTTGAACTCCTCGGGATTCCGCGTCTTCTATTAATAAAATCTTCGCGAAATTCCAACTGGCCCAAAAATTGCTTTTTTATGGGATTTGGTCAAGCGGAACTGTGAAGTGAAAGTAAATTTCCAGCGCGCGCCGGTGCCCGGTAATATTGCTGGATGAAAGGATCGAATTTCAGCCTATCAGAGGCTGAAATTATCACCGAGATAGAGCTTGCGTACTTCGGGATTGCTGACGATATCGTTCGCCCTGCCATGGGTCAGCACCTCACCCGCATGGATGATATAGGCGCGGTCTATCAGGCCGAGCGTCTCGCGAACATTGTGGTCAGTGATCAACACGCCGATGCCGCGTGCCGTCAGGTGATGCACGAGGTTTTGAATGTCGGCGACCGAGATCGGGTCGACGCCCGCGAAAGGTTCGTCGAGCAGCATGAAGGTCGGGTCGGTCGCCAGCGCGCGGGCGATTTCAAGGCGCCGCCGCTCACCGCCCGAAAGCGCGATGGCCGGCACGGTGCGCAGATTGCGAATGTGGAATTCCTCCAGCAATTCGTCGATCTTGCGCTCCCGCTTCGTCTTGTCCTTTTCGTGGACTTCGAGCACGGCGCGGATGTTTTCTTCCACCGTCAGGCCACGGAAGATCGATGCTTCCTGCGGCAGGTAGCCGACGCCGAGCCGCGCGCGGCGGTACATCGGCATCGAGGTAACATTGTTGCCGTCGATCTCGATCGTGCCCTCATCGACCGGCACCAGACCGGTGATCATGTAGAAACACGTCGTCTTGCCGGCGCCGTTCGGCCCGAGCAGGCCGACGGCTTCGCCGCGCCGTACCACCAGCGAAACGCCGTTGACGACGCGCCGCCTGCCGTAGGTTTTGGTGAGGCCGCGCGCTATCAGGGTGCCCTTATAGCGTGCCTTGTCCGCGGCCGGTGCGCCCGATGCCGCGGAAGATGGCCCGGGCACGCCGGGCAAAGTGGAAGTGGTCGATGTGGTCACGGGAAGGCCGGTATCAATTTTTCTTTTGTTGCTGCTGCTGCACTTGCTGCGACTTCGGATCGAGCTGGATCTGAACGCGGCCTCCGCAGGAATCCAGCTGCGCTTCGCCCGTCGCCATGTGCACGGTGAGCTGGCAGCCGGTGAAAACGTTCGGCCCGTCGGTCAGAACCACTTTCTTGCCCTTGAGGATTGCAAGCTGGTTGGCCATGTCGAAGGAGCCATCTTCCGCCGTCGCCGTCTGCGTGCCGGAAACGAGGTAAACCTTGTCGGTGACCAGAATATGGTCGATGTTGGCATCGCCTGATACCAGCGACTGGTTCTGCTCCTTGGCGGCCTTGGCGACAGGATTGTCGGCCTGCTTGGCATCCGTCGGCTGCTTCTTCTTGTAGAAGACCGTCATCTTGCCCGCCTGCATCGTCGTGGTGCCCTGAACGACCTTGACGTTGCCGGTGAACACGGCCTGGCTTTCCTGATCGTGGATTTCCAGCTTGTCGCTCTCGATTTGGATCGGCTGATCGCTGGAGAGGGCAAGGCCCGGCATGGAGCTGGTCGTCGACTGCGCGCCTGCCTCTGCGGCTGCGAAGAAGGCGAGCGCGCTGAAGGCGCCAAGAAGACCCGCCTTGCGCAGGCCGGAGTTGAAAATTGAATTTGGCCAATACTTTATCATGAACCGCCCGGCTTCTGTTCGCTAGCTGAATTGTGGAGAGCGGACGGTTCGATATGCATCCGAACCTGCCCGTCGAATTCGATTACGCTCCCCTTATCCGTCATCTTGAGCGAACGCGCAACAACCGACATGCCGCCTCGGTTGATTGCAACCTCATCCTGGCTGGACAGGTCGCCTTTCTTGACATCGAGGAACGCGGTCTTGAACTCCGCGCGCAGACCATTGTCCATCTGGACGACGAAGGGCTCGGTCAGCTTCAGCGTGTCGGCCTGGCGATCGAAATCCGCGCTCTGGGCCGTCACATGGGCGATCACGTCGGTATTGACGGGCATGGATGCCTTGATGGCCTTGAGCGTGATCATGTTCGGGTTCTTGATATCCTGCAGCGCTTTCTCCGCCAGCAGGGAATAATTGATGCCGTCCTTGTTGCGGCCGGCGATGGCGGGACGCTCCATGACCACCTTGCCGTCCTCGATCTTGGCGCCCTCGATCTGTATGTCCGCCGGCAAATAGGCGCGGATCAACGAGACGGTGATGAAGATGAGCGAGACGATAAGGGCGGCGACCGGCAACAATACCCTCAGCCGCTTCACGCGCGCAGAGTGGAAGATTGCGTCCTTATACACATTCCGTTCCGGCACCGGGCGGATTGCCTCGCCGGAGGTCTCGATCGTATTGAGCATGCAACAGGTCCGTCTTTTTGATCCGGGAACCGCATTCACGCTAATGCGAGGCTGCGCCAAAAGCCCATCGGATCGTTTCGCATTATTGCACTGGCTTGCCAATATGGATTTTTTCCCGCAGCCGATGAATTTCGGCAGAAAAATATCCGATTGGCCCGTTTCATCAGGTCGGGCAATGTCCTATCTGATGAACAGCACTGCGGCCTCCCGCCGACGACATCGAGAACGGGAGACGCTTTTCTCTGAGGATTGTGCCCGTTTCAAGGTGTCATTGTCCGGTTCGTAGCGCATTCGATTTATTGCAGGGAGAAATAAGGCGTGATGGACAGTTCTGCAATCGCGGATCGGCGACAATTGCGCCGCAAGCTTGGTTTTTGGCGCATTGTTGCCGTTTTGCTCCTTGTGGGGCTCGGCTTCGCGCTCTATCGCTTCGTCGCCGGGGACCTCCCCGACACCCGCGGCCCGCAAATTGCCCGTGTCAAGATTTCCGGGCTTATCCAGGACGATCCGGAGCTCCTCGAACGGCTGAAGAAGATCCGCGACAATGACCAGGTCAAGGCGCTGATCGTCTCGATCTCGTCGACCGGCGGGACCACCTATGGCGGCGAGCGCATCTTCAAGGCGATCCGCGCTGTCGCCGCCAAGAAGCCCGTCGTATCGGACATTCGCACGGTCGCCGCCTCGGCCGGCTATATGATAGCGACCGCCGGCGACACTATCATTGCCGGCGATACCTCCATCACCGGGTCGATCGGCGTCATCTTCCAGTATCCGCAGCTCAAGGATCTGCTCGACAAGCTCGGCGTTTCCCTCGACGAGATCAAGTCGGCGCCGCTGAAGGCCGAGCCTTCGCCCTTCCATCCGGCAAGCGAAGAAGCCAGGAACATGATCCGCAACATGGTCATGGACAGCTATGGCTGGTTCGTGGATCTGGTAGCGGATCGCCGCAAGCTGCCGCGCGAAGACGTATTGAAGCTCGCCGACGGCAGCATCTTCACCGGCCGACAGGCGCTGCAGAACAAGCTGATCGATACGCTCGGCGGCGAAGACGAAATTCTCGCCTATCTCGAAACACGCAAGGTCAAGAAAGATCTGCCGATCATCGATTGGAAGCCGGAAGACAAAACTTCGTCCTTCTTTTGGCCGGGCGCCGCTTCCTGGTTGCTAAATCGTCTTGGTTATGATGATTTCATTAAAGGAGAGAGTCTCCAGAAAATCATGACCGATAAGTTGTTTCTTGACGGCCTGCTTTCTGTTTGGCAGGGTGCAGCCAATTGATAAATCAATGATTTAAGGGGATAGCCGTGATCAAGTCGGAACTGGTGCAGATTGTTGCCGCCCGTAACCCGCATCTCTATCACCGTGACGTCGAAAATATCGTCAATGCCGTCTTGGATGAGATCACCGATGCACTCGCCGCGGGAAACCGGGTTGAGCTTCGCGGCTTCGGCGCTTTTTCCGTCAAGAACCGGCCTTCGCGCTCCGGCCGCAACCCGCGCACCGGCGATACGGTCTTCGTCGAGGAAAAATGGGTTCCCTTCTTCAAGACGGGCAAGGAGCTGCGCGAGCGCCTGAATCCGGGTGCAGGCGACGAGGAAGACGACAACTGATCGGCCCGATCGCGCCGAGTTTTCCCGAAAATGCTCCGGCGCAATAGCGTCGGACATGATTGTGCCGCGACGCGGTGGCACTTGAATTCAGCCGCCTCTAATTTCTATTCTGCGGCTGAAGGCGGCTTGGATGCGGGCATCCATGGCTGCGGATAAAGGAGCTGCGCAATGGCCAAGAAGATCGTCAATCTGCTGATATTGCTGCCGCTCGGCATCATCCTCATCATATTCTGCGTTGCCAACAGGCAATCCGTGACGTTGGCTCTCAACCCGTTCCGGCCGGACGATCAGGTTCTGTCGCTGAATGCGCCTCTATTCGCCCTGCTGTTTGTCGCTCTGATCCTCGGCATGGTCGTCGGCGCCGCGGTGACCTGGTTCAATCAGGGAAAACACCGCAAGCGCGCCCGCAACCAGTCTCGGGAGGCAGTACGCTGGCAGGCAGAGGCCGACAAGCACCGCACCCGTGCCGAAGAGATTGCCGGCCAGCTTCCATCAAAATGACGGATTGCCGTTAAGCCGCATCTCCTTGTAGTCGCCCTCTGGCGAGGCGCCGTCGCTGATGATCTCGAAGCCGAGTTTTCGATAGAAGGTCATGGCGTGCGTATTCTTGACCAGGCACTTCAACCTATAGCGGCGCGTCGGCCAGTCCGGCAGGGCGGCGAGCAGGGCCTTGCCGGCGCCGCGCCCCTGGAAGACCGGCGATATATAGAGCATATGGATGAAGTCGTCCGGCTCCCACACCGCGGCAAAGCCGACAACCAAACCATTCTCGTTTTCGCAGACGAACAGGCGCTCGCCATTCGTATGAATGGCGAAGTCCTCAAGGCTGAAGCGGTCGGGATCGACCCATCGGAATGTCTCGCGGCGGACGCGGAGATAGATCTCCGCGAGGTCCCTCATGTCTTGTTCGCGTGCCGGCCGGACAGCCCAGCTCTCGGATTTCGATATCATGATCGACTATATGGGTGCCAGATGTTCTTGCGGCAATCAGGCGTTGGCCTGACCGTTGATAGCGGCGGTGAAATCGGCAAAAAATTGCTGCGCCAGCTTCTTGGCGCTGGAATCCACCAGCCGCGAGCCGAGCTGGGCAATCTTGCCGCCGACCTGTGCCTTGGCCTCGTATTGCAGGATCGTCTCGTCGCCATCTTGCTTGAGGACGACGTCGGCCCCGCCCTTGGCGAAGCCGGCAATGCCGCCCTTTCCCTCGCCTGATATTGTGTAGCTCTCCGGCTCATTGATATTGGAAAGCGTGACCTCGCCGTTGAAGGAGGCGGAAACCGGACCGATCTTCAGCTTCACGGTCGCGGTGAGTTCCGTCGGCGAAATCCTCTCCAGGCTTTGACAGCCGGGAATGCATTGCTTGAGGATTTCGGGATCGTTCAGTGCCGCCCACACCACGTCCCTGGGTGCCGCGATCCGCTCCTCGCCGGTCATGTCCATGCGCAATCCTCCCAATGTGACATTTTGTGCATGGATCATCGCAGATCGGAAAGCGCTTTGCCAAGTGGCGGCCAGATGCTATTTGCACGCACATATCAATTTTGAGACAAGCATGGTGAAACACAGGGAAAACCGCCACGGCCAAAAGGCCGCCGGCGGTCTTGGGGCAAAACCCCGGCGCGACATATCAGGCAAGCCGCCGGTAAAGGCCGCGCATGCTTCAAGGCCAGCCAAGCCTTCGCGCGATCATGGCGAGCGTGCGGCCGAGCCGCGTGATGCGGCGACCGCTCCTGCGGCGCCTGAACGCCCGCTGATGACGCGAAGCGGCGAGCGGCCGGCCGAACGTGTGCCCGTTATCCTGGAATCGCTGGGTGCCGGGGATTTTCACCTCATCGACAGCGGCAACGGCCTGAAGCTCGAGCAATACGGTCCCTATCGCATCGTCCGGCCGGAAGCGCAGGCACTGTGGCCGCCGTCGCTTGCCTCCCATGTTTGGGACAATGCCGATGCTATCTTCACCGGCGATACGGATGAGGACGGTATGGGCCGCTGGCGTTTCCCGCGCGAGGCGCTCGGCGAAACTTGGCCGCTGCAATTGCTCGGCGTCGATTTTCTCGGCCGTTTCACCGCCTTTCGCCATGTCGGCGTCTTCCCGGAGCAGATCGTGCACTGGGCCTGGATGAAAGAGCAGGTCGAGGCGGCGAAAAGGCCGCTGAAGGTCCTGAACCTCTTCGGTTATACCGGCGTCGCGTCGCTGGTGGCGGCCGCTGCGGGCGCGGAAGTGACCCATGTCGACGCCTCCAAGAAGGCGATCGGGTGGGCGCGCGAAAACCAGGCCTTGGGCCGCATGGAAAAGCTGCCGATCCGCTGGATCTGCGAGGATGCGATGAAGTTCATCCTGCGTGAAGAGCGGCGCGGCAACAAATACGACATCATCTTGACCGACCCGCCGAAGTTCGGCCGCGGCCCGAATGGCGAGGTCTGGCATCTGTTCGAGCACCTGCCGTTGATGCTCGATATCTGCCGCGAGATCCTGTCGCCGAAGGCGCTCGGCCTCGTGCTGACGGCCTATTCCATCCGTGCCAGCTTCTATTCGATCCATGAGCTGATGCGCGAGACGATGCGCGGCGCCGGCGGCGCCGTCGAATCCGGCGAGCTGGTCATCCGCGAGGCAGGTCTCGACGGCCGCACGCCGGGCAGGGCGCTTTCCACCTCTCTCTTCAGCCGCTGGGTGCCGAAATGAACCAGGATTTCCGCAATGACGGCCCGCGCAAGGTCGGACAGGTCAAGGAGGTCACCTCGCTTGCCAATCCGATCGTCAAGGACATCAAGGCACTGACGGTCAAGAAGTCCCGCGAGGAAAGCGGCGCCTTCCTGGCGGAGGGCCTGAAGCTCGTCATCGACGCGCTCGAGCTCGGCTGGACGATCCGCACGCTGGTCTATGCCAAGGCCGCCAAGGGCAAGCCGCTGGTCGAGCAGGTCGCCGCCAAGACGGTCGCCGCTGGCGGGCTGGTGCTCGAGGTCAGCGAAAAGATCATCGGCTCCATCACCCGCCGCGACAATCCGCAGATGGTGGTCGGCGTCTTCGAGCAGCGCTGGCGACAGCTTCGGGACGTCAAGCCGAAGATGGGCGAAACCTGGGTCGCGCTCGACCGCGTGCGTGATCCCGGCAATCTCGGCACCATCATCCGCACGGCCGATGCGGCCGGCGCCTCCGGCGTCATCCTCGTCGGCGAGACCACCGATCCGTTTTCGCTGGAAACCGTGCGCGCCACCATGGGCTCGGTCTTTGCCGTTCCTGTCGTCAAGGCGACGGCAGAGGAGTTTCTCGCCTGGAAAAAGACGGCCGGTGTTGCCGTCGTCGCCACCCATCTGGCCGGCGCCGTCGATTACCGCACCATCGATTACAAGAGGAAGCCCGTCGTCATCCTGATGGGCAACGAGCAGTCCGGCCTGCCGGATGCCCTGGCGAAAGAGGCCGACGCACTTGCCCGCATCCCGCAGACCGGCCGCGCCGATAGCCTCAATCTGGCGGTCGCGACGGCAGTCATGCTGTTCGAGGCCCGCCGCCATATCCTGACATTGAGCGAGACGCGATGACCGAAAGCGAGACCAACGAACAGCCGACTGCGAAGCCGGCCCTGTTTTCACGGCCCCTGCCGATCCTGATCTTCATCGTGGTTGCGGTCATTCTCGACCAGGCCATCAAGATCATGGTCGATCACTGGCTGCCGCTGCAGGAGATGGTGCCCGTTATTCCGATGCTGGCGCTCTATCGTACCTACAATCTCGGCGTGGCCTTCTCGATGCTATCAGGCATGGACGGCTGGTTCATCGTCGGCATGCGGCTCGTCATCGTCGCCTTCGTGCTGTGGCTTTGGCGCCGAACGCCCGATCATCGCTGGCTTGCCCATATGGGCTTTGCCCTGATCATCGCCGGGGCGCTCGGCAATCTGATCGACCGCTTTCTCTACGGTCATGTGATCGACTATATCCTCTTCCACACGCAGACATGGTCTTTTGCGGTGTTCAATCTCGCCGACAGTTTCATCACCGTCGGGGCAGGCTGCGTCATTCTCGACGAGCTTCTGATGCCGAAAAGGGCAAAAGCTTAAAATTCTAGCGAATCCCTGAAGGCATCGGGAAGGGTGCATGTGTTAGCCAGATTGCATGAGCACTCTGGCAAATCTGCAGCAAAAGCTTGCCGCAGCCCAAATCCGCGGCCACATGGGACCGATCGAAGGAGCGGCCGAAAACGAGCCGTCGCTCGCGAAACCGATCGCGCCATCGCAGGATGCACTCCGCGAGCCGGCGTCACCGATAAAGGTGTGGTGGCTGGAAGGCCATTGGCTGAATGGCAGCGGTGTCCTGGCTGGCGCAGCGCTTCTTGCGATCGGCTTTGCCGGAGGGCCGCTGACGCTTGCAGGCGTTCTTGGTCTTATTGCACTTATGCTTGCCGCTGTCGGCATCTTCAATGCCCGCAGCGCATCGCGCGAGCCTGCGGTCATCCCAGCCGATTTCAGCGAAAGCGAGCACGATCGTCTTTGGGAACACAGGGAAAGCACCGGCCTGCTTGCCACCATCCACGATGCGCTTGGCGACATCGCGGTCACGCGCAGCATCGATCGCCGGATTCTGCATGCCAACGCCACTTTCCGCAAACTGACGGGCAAACCGCATCCGGAAGGCCTGACGCTGGAAGAAGCCGGCCTCGTATTCCGTGCCGTCACCGACGCAAAACATCAGGACGCCGAAATCGCCACGCCCGAGGGGCGGCGCGTCTTTGCCTGGCACGATGTCATGTTCCGCGATCCGACGACGGGGCAATTGTGCATTCAGAGCATTGCGCGCGACGTGACGGAAGAGCGGCAGGCGGCCCGCATGCGCGAGGATGCGCGGCTGAAGGCCGAATATAACAGCGCGGCCAAGTCGCGGCTGCTCGCCACCGTCAGCCATGAGATTCGCACGCCGCTGTCGGGCATTCTCGGCATGAACCATCTGCTTGCTCAGACTCCGTTGACCTTGGAACAGGCAAATTACCTGACGGGTATTCGCCAGTCGGGTCATGCGTTGGTGCAGTTGGTCGAAGACCTGCTTGATTTCTCCACGATCGAGGTCGGTCGCTTCCAGTTGCATCCGCGCAAGGAGGCTTTGCGCCCCTTGCTGGAAGGCGTCATCGAGATGCTCGCCCATCGAGCTCATGAAAAGGGCATCGAAATCGCTGCGAGCGTTGCGGCAAAGGTCCCCGAGAGCATGGAATTCGATCCGGCCCGTCTGCGCCAGATCCTGTTCAATGTCATCGGCAACGCCGTGAAATTCACCCAGACCGGCGGTGTGCTTGTCCGTGTCGACCTCCGGGAACGGGATTTGACGATATCGGTGCGGGATAGCGGCCCCGGCATGACCGAGGAAGAACAGGCGCGTGTCTTCGGCGAGTTCGAACAGGCCGGTACGATCGTGGAAAAAAGCGCCGGCACCGGCCTGGGTCTGGCCATTTCCGCTCGCATCCTGCGCGAATTCGGCGGCAGGCTCAGCGTCGCCAGCGAACGTGGCAAGGGCAGCGAGTTCATCATTTCCTTTCCGGTCGGCCTGGATGCCGAGGAGAGCGGACATGAGTGGCGCGACATCATGCTCAAAGGATCGCGCGTCCTGCTGCTTGCGCCCGAAGGGGCCGCAAGCGAGGCGATCACGCAAACAATCCGGACCCTTGGCGGTCACTGCAGGCTGATCGACGTCGGCGAGATGGACGATCTGCTGCGCTCGTTCCCGATGGGCGAGGAAGGGATATGGACGGATCTCATCGTCGACCACCGCATGGCGCCTTGGTATTTCAGTGAGGGAAATGCGCTTGCCGTGCCCGGCCTGCGCAAGATCTTTCTGGTCAATCCGGAGGAGCGCAACACCCATCCGCTCGATCTCTTCGATGCCTGGCTCATCCGGCCGCTGCGCGAGCAATCGCTGATCGATGTGCTGAGGGGCCGCATGCGCGGCATGGAAAAGCGCGATGCCTTTATCGAAGCGGTCTCCGAGATCGGCATAACGACGCCTGAGGCGGAGGATCGCACGCTGGATATCCTGCTTGGCGAGGATGACCCGGTCAATGCCATGCTGGTCAGGGCCATGCTCTCCAAGGCCGGCCACAGGGTTCGCCTCGTCGAGGATTTCGACGGTCTTCGCGTTCGCGTCGAAAACGCCGAAACGCGGCCCGAGGTGCTGGTGATGGATCTCAACATGCCCGGCGGCTCGGGTGCTGCCGTGCTTGCGCAATTGCGGGCCTATGAGCGTCGGCACGGTTTGCCGCCGCTTCCGATCGTCGTATTGACCGCGGACAGCCGCGATTCGGTCCGCCGCCAGGCTTTGCTGGCCGGGGCCGATGCCGTCATCGTCAAGCCGGTCGATCCCGAAAAGCTGTCGGCAACGCTGCATGGCCTGTCGAGGTCGGTTTTCGAACGCGCCTAGACATCGTCACGCATCTTCGTATGAAGGTTAAGGAAGCCGGCTCATCAATGCTCGATAGCGGCTGGCAATACGGCTCAACCTATGGCAATTGCCGCTGCTAAGTTGGGGACGGTGCGTTCATTCGAAAATTGAAATGGGCACACTTCTTGCTTTTAGCAAAGCTGCGTGTCACTTTCCTGTCGCACGAATTTGGTTTATGGCGCTATATCGGCCCGCAGGGGGAGAATCGCCATGTCCATCGAAATCTTGAATCGCGAAGCTCAGGGCGAAATGGTTCAGTCTTCAAAGGCAACGGTTGCACCGGTTGCCAGCGATGTGCTCGGACGCATCGGAAATTTAGAAACGCGCCTTGCCCGCACGGCGCGTGAAATCGATGCCGCTCAGGCCGTCCGCTATCGCGTTTTCGTCGAGGAGATGAACGCGCAACTGCCGGCCGACGCCATGCGTCGCCAGCGTGATATCGACAATTGGGATGCCATTTGCGACCATCTTCTGGTTTTGGACCGTTCGATCGAGGGCGATCCGGAAGACCAGATCGTCGGCACCTATCGCCTGCTGCGCCAGGAAGTGGCCATGGCCAATGGCGGCTTCTATTCCTCTTCGGAATTCGACATCGACATGCTGCTGGCCCGCCATCCGGACAAGCGCTTCATGGAGCTTGGCCGTTCCTGCGTGTTGCCGGCTTACCGGAACAAGCGCACGGTGGAATTGCTGTGGCAAGGCAATTGGGCCTATGCCCTGAAGCACGGCATGGGCGCGATGATCGGTTGCGCCTCTTTCCCCGGCATTCTGCCGGAGCAGCATGCGTTGGCCCTGTCCTTCCTCTATCACAATGTTGTCGCCAAGGACGAATGGACAGTCGGTGCTTTACCGTCTCTTGCCCGCAACATGGACTTGATGCCGGTCGAAGCCGTCAATCCGAAAAAGGCGCTCATGGCGATGCCGCCGCTGATCAAGGGCTATCTGCGCCTCGGTGCCATGGTCGGTTCTACCGCTGTTGTCGATCACGCCTTCAACACGACTGATGTGCTGATCGTCCTGCCGATCGCCAGCATCTCGGACCGCTACGTCAATTATTACGGTGCGGATGCCGGTCGCTTCGCAAGCTGATAGAGCTCAAGGGATCACATAAATGTCGATCGCATCCGTGATGCCGCGCAGCGCGACATGATGTGATTGCGGTTTCAAGCCGCGCGTCGTCAGCAGTTCGGCGGCGCGGGCATTCTCCAGCACCGCACCTGTGGCAAATATCTCGCTCGATGTCGCCAGATGCTGCACGCGTGAGGCGATATTGACCGTTTGTCCGAAGTAATCCTGCCGCTCGTTCAGGCTGACCGCAATGCACGGTCCTTCGTGGATGCCGATCTTTAGAAGAAGATCGTCGTTGCCGCGTTCCTCATTGAGGCTGGACATGGCCTCGCGCATCCGCATCGCCGCGGCGAGCGCCCGGTCCGGCGTCGGGAAAGTGGCCATGACGGCGTCGCCGATGGTTTTGACGACCGCACCGGCCTCCGCACCTACGATTTCGTGCAGGATGCTGAAGTGTGTCTTGACCAGATCGAAGGCGGCAAGATCCCCGACCCGCTCATAGAGCTCCGTCGAACCACGAAGATCGGTGAAGAGAAAGGTGAGGCTCGCGATTTTCAGCCGCTGGTTGATGTCGATCGTATCAGTCCGGTATATATCGCGGAAGGTTTGGTTGGAGAGCAGCCGCTTGGCGGTCAGGAATGGCCGGCGTTGGCCGAGCAACGTATGAAGAGCGTCATTGGCGACGCACACCGATGGCAGGGTGCGGACTTCTGTGTGGTTCTCTATGATGATGCGCAGCGGGCCGGGTCTAAGCTCGATCGTCTCGTGGTGCCGATGCATGTGATCGAAGACGAGCGAAATGCTTTGCCGCTCCTTGGTTGGTTCGCCCTTTACGTCGATGAACTGCGCGCTATGGGTAACCGGTTCAAAAATAATGATGAATTCGGCCGGAAGCTGCAGCGATACGACGGCCTTTTCGCCAGCCGGCAGTTCCAAGACTTCCAACATGAATTCATCGACCTTTTCCTCATAGCCATCCTCCGGAAGGTCGACGCCCGAACTCCAGTATATCTGGCGAAAATATTCATGAGGCGGCAAATCATGCGGATTGTGGGCGCCGATATGGCGCAAGCGCGGACTGACGGTGAAGGTGACCTCGACCATCTCGTCGAGTGTCGGCTCATAGCCGGCTGCACATAAGGTACAGCTATAGGTTTCGCTCTGGACTGACTTCAGCGATGTATTGGCATCCAGCACCCCGCCGCATCCCGGGCACAATACGTTCCAGGACATCTCGAACAGGCCAAGGCGTGCGGCGTGGAGAAAGGCACTGATGGTTTGTTCTTCGTCGAAGCCATGGTCGCCAGCGAAGGCGAGCGCATTCATGCGGTTAAGCTTGCGGTCGGGCGCCTCAAGCACCATCCGCTCGATTGCGTCGACGATTTCAGGCCGCGCTGAATGGCGCAGCACTTCGAACAGGGGCTGAGCTTCAGTCATCCCCCATTCTACACCTAATTCATAGGGCAGCCATCATCTTTGTTCGGCGGCCCCAGAGTGGTTCAGCTTTTCACCGAATTTCTGAACCACTCTATCTTTTTGTTGTCTCGCAATTCCGGACGGAAACCGCTGCGCGCTTTTCCTGGAAATTGCTCTAATGGCAAGAGTCAGGTGCCGGCACCATAGGCTGCGATGGCGGCCATGTTGACGATGTCAGAATCCTTGGCGCCCATGGAGGTGATCTGCACCGGCTTGTCGAGGCCGACGAGCAATGGTCCGATCACCGTGGAGCCGCCGAGTTCCTGCAGCATCTTGGTGGAGATCGCCGCCGAATGAAATGCCGGCATGACGAGTACGTTTGCCGGTCCCGAGAGCCGCGAGAACGGATAGAGGCTTTCCATGAGCTTGCGGTCCAGCGCCACGTCCGCCGCCATTTCGCCGTCGAATTCAAAATTGACGTAGCGCTTGTCGAGAATGTTCACCGCTTCACGCACCCGCTCGGAGCGTTCGCCCGGGGGATGGCCGAAGGTGGAATAAGCGAGCATGGCCACGCGCGGCTCATAGCCCATGCGCCGTGCGAAGCCGGCAGCTTCCTCGGCGATATCGGCCAGTTCTTCGGAGGTCGGCATGTCATGTACGGCGGTATCGGCGACGAAGACGGTGCGGCCGCGGGCAAGCACGATCGATATGCCGATCACCCGATGCCCGGGCTTGGCGTCGATGCAGCGGCGCACGTCTCCGAGCGCCGTCGAATAGTTGCGCGTCACGCCGGTCACCATGCCGTCGGCGTCTCCCAGCGCCACCATGCAGGCGGCGAAGTGATTGCGGTCGTTGTGGATGAGGCGCGTCACATCACGATGCAAGTAGCCCTGGCGCTGCAGCCGGGCATAGAGATAGTCGATATAGGAATCGCCGCGCTTGGAAATGCGCGCGTTGACGATTTCGAGGCCCGGGCGGTTGAGATCGATGCCGGCGCGTTCGGCGGTGGCCTCGATCAGATCCTCGCGGCCGAGCAGGATTGCCGTGCCGAGCCCCTGATTGGCATAGGAGAGGGCGGCGCGCATGACCTGCTCTTCTTCCGCCTCGGCAAAGACGATGCGTTTCTGATGTCTCCGGACGCGCTCGTAGAGTTGCGCGAGCGTCGAGGCGATCGGATCGCGCCGGGCCGAGAGTTCGCGCGCATAGGCGGCCATATCCGATATTTCGCGACGGGCGACGCCGCTTTCGATCGCCGCCTTGGCAACGGCCACAGGGATGGCGGAGATCAGGCGCGGGTCGAACGGCACGGGGATGATGTATTGCGAGCCGAAGCGCGGCCTTGCTCCCTGATAGGCGGCGACCACGTCGTCCGGCACGTCTTCGCGCGCCAGACTTGCCAGCGCATTGACGGCGGCGATCTTCATCTCGTCATTGATGGTGGTCGCGCGCACGTCGAGCGCGCCGCGGAAGATATAGGGGAAGCCGAGGACGTTGTTGACCTGGTTCGGATAGTCCGAACGCCCGGTCGCCATGATGGCGTCGTCACGGATGCGGGCGACTTCCTCCGGCGTGATTTCCGGATCGGGATTGGCCATCGCGAAAATGATCGGTCTGTCCGCCAGGGCGCGGATCATCTCTTCGGAGAAGGCATCCTTCTGCGAAAGGCCGAGAACCACGTCGGCACCCTTCATCGCTTCAGCCAGCGTGCGCTTGTCGGTCTTGACGGCATGCGCCGACTTCCACTGGTTCATGCCCTCGCTGCGGCCCTGGTAGATCACGCCCTTCGTGTCGCAAAGGACGATATTCTCCGGGTTGAAGCCCATGGCCTTGATGAGTTCGATGCAGGCAATGGCCGCAGCACCCGCGCCGTTGCAGACGAGCTTGGTGGTCTTCAGGTCGCGGCCCGTCAGCTCAAGCGCGTTGATCAGGCCGGCGGCGGCGATGATGGCGGTGCCGTGCTGGTCGTCATGGAATACCGGGATGTCCATCAGCTCACGCAGGCGCTGCTCGATGATGAAGCAGTCAGGTGCCTTGATATCTTCCAGATTGATGCCGCCGAAGGAGGGGCCGAGATAGCGCACGCAATTGATGAATTCGTCGACATTCTCGGTATCGATCTCGAGGTCGATCGAATCGACGTCGGCAAAGCGCTTGAAAAGAACCGACTTGCCTTCCATGACCGGCTTGGAGGCGAGCGCGCCGAGATTGCCGAGACCGAGAATGGCCGTACCGTTGGATATGACGGCGACCATGTTGCCGCGCGAGGTATAGTCGTAGGCGGTAGCCGGATCGGCCGCGATCGCCTTTACGGGAACGGCGACACCGGGCGAATAGGCAAGGGAAAGATCGCGCTGGGTCGCCATCGGCTTGGTCGGGTTGATCTCAAGCTTGCCGGGGCGTCCGTTTTTGTGGAAGTCCAGTGCTTCCTGATCGGTGATCCCCGTTCCCGGACGCGACTTGCTCTTGCTGTCAGCCATAGTTCCTCCAAACCTCCTGTGGGCGACCGGTCCCTCTTGCCCGATAGCTGTTGTCTTCTATAGCGGCGCGCGGATAGGGTGGCACCTCATTTTTTGGAAAAACTGCACCTCCGTGAACGAACGTATCAACGCCAGCATCGATGCTTTCTCGGCCGCCGAGCTTGCCTCGGAGGAAAGCCGCGCCTCGGCTACTCCGATGATGGAGCAATATATCGAGATCAAGGCGAACAATCCCGGTTCGCTGCTGTTCTATCGCATGGGCGATTTCTACGAATTGTTCTTCGAGGACGCCATCGATGCCTCGCGTGCGCTCGGCATCACGCTGACGAAGCGCGGCCAGCACATGGGGCAGGATATCCCGATGTGCGGCGTGCCGGTTCACGCCGCCGACGATTATCTGCAGAAGCTGATCGCGCTTGGCTTCCGCGTCGCCGTCTGCGAGCAGGTGGAAGATCCGGCCGAAGCCAAGAAGCGGGGCGGCAAGTCGGTGGTGCGGCGCGACGTCGTGCGTCTGGTCACGCCTGGCACGATCACCGAAGAAAAGCTGCTCTCGCCTTCCGAGTCCAATTATCTGATGGCGCTCACCCGCATTCGCGGCGGCGCCGAACCACAGCTGGCGCTCGCCTGGATCGATATTTCGACGGGCGTCTTCCGCCTCGCCGAAACGGAAGCTTCGCGGCTGCTCGCCGATATCCTGCGCATCGATCCCAGAGAGCTGATCCTGCCGGATACGATGTTCCACGATCCGGAATTGAAGCCGGTTTTCGATATTCTCGGCCGGACCGCGGTTCCACAACCGGCCGTGCTCTTCGATAGCGCCAGCGCTGAGGGACGAATCACCCGTTACTTTGGCGTGTCGACGCTAGACGGTTTCGGCACGTTCACCCGGGCCGAACTGGCCGCTGCCGCTGCCGCGATCGCCTATGTCGAGAAGACCCAGCTTGCCGAGCGGCCGCCGCTCGGGCTGCCGGAGCGCGAAAGCGGCGCCTCCACGCTTTTCATCGATCCTGCCACACGCGCCAATCTCGAACTGGTGCGTACGCTCTCCGGCGATCGCAACGGTTCGCTCCTGAAGGCGATCGATCGCACCGTGACCGGTGGTGGCGCCCGGCTTCTCGCCGAACGGCTGATGTCGCCGCTGACCGACCCCCAGCGCATCAACGAGCGCCTGGATTCGATCGGCTTCCTGGCGGAAGAACCGTCGCTCTGCGGCGATCTGCGTTCGGCGCTGAAGCATGTTCCCGACATGCCGCGCGCCCTGTCGCGCCTGGCGCTCGATCGTGGCGGTCCGCGCGATCTCTGGGCGATCCGGCAGGGATTGGCCGCAGCCGCCGATCTCGCCCGCCTGCTCGGCAGCGCCTTGCTGCCGGAAGAGCTTGCTGCTGCGCTTGCCGGCCTGCGCGCCCTGCCTGCCGATCTTGAAGCGATGCTCGCAGCCACCCTTGCCGAAGAACTGCCTCTGCTGAAGCGGGACGGCGGTTTTTTGAGGGAAGGGGCGAATGCCGAGCTGGACGAAGTGCGGGCATTGCGCGACCAGTCGCGCCGCGTCATCGCCGGCCTGCAGCTGCAATATGCCGATGAAACCGGCATCAAGTCGCTGAAGATCAAACACAACAACGTGCTTGGCTATTTCATCGAGGTCACGGCCGGCAATGCCGGTCCGATGACGGACACCAGCGAGGCCAAGGCGCGCTTCATCCACCGCCAGACCATGGCGAACGCCATGCGCTTCACCACGACCGAACTTGCCGATCTCGAAAGCCGCATCGCCAATGCCGCCGACAAGGCGCTTGCCATCGAGCTCGAGGCATTCGACCGTATGGTCGCAGCCGCTGTTGCTGCCGCCGAGGCGATCAAGACAGGCGCCCGCGCACTGTCGGTCATCGATGTTGCGGCCGGGCTTGCGCTGCTTGCCGAGGAACAGGCCTATTGCCGGCCCATCGTCGATGGCAGCCGCATGTTCGCGATCGAAGGCGGCCGTCATCCGGTTGTCGAGCAGGCACTGCGTCGCCAGGCCGGCGGCCCCTTCGTCGCCAACAATTGCGATCTTTCGCCGAAATCCGACGGCAAGGATGGCGCCATCTGGCTCCTGACCGGCCCGAACATGGGCGGTAAATCCACCTTCCTGCGTCAGAACGCCCTGATCGCCATTCTCGCGCAGATGGGCTCCTTCGTGCCCGCCGTGTCAGCCCATATCGGCATCGTCGATCGGCTGTTCTCGCGCGTCGGCGCTTCCGACGACCTGGCCCGGGGGCGCTCGACCTTCATGGTCGAGATGGTCGAGACAGCGGCGATCCTCAATCAGGCGACCGAACGTTCCCTTGTCATTCTCGATGAGATCGGCCGCGGCACCGCGACCTTCGACGGTCTTTCGATCGCCTGGGCCGCCGTCGAGCATCTGCATGAAGCCAACCGGTGCCGTGGCCTTTTCGCTACCCATTTCCACGAGCTGACCGTCCTGTCGGAGAAGCTCGGCCGGCTCTCCAATGCCACCATGCGCGTCAAGGAATGGGATGGCGACGTTATCTTCCTGCATGAAGTCGGACCGGGGGCTGCCGATCGCTCCTACGGCATTCAGGTGGCACGTCTCGCCGGCCTGCCGGCCTCGGTGGTGGCGCGCGCCCGCGACGTTCTGACGCGGCTTGAAGATGCCGATCGCAAAAATCCAGCAAGCCAGCTTGTCGACGATCTGCCGCTGTTCCAGGTTGCGGTCCGCCGCGAAGAGGCGAGCGGCCGGCGAGAGCCCTCCAAGGTCGAGGAACGGCTGAAGACGCTCGATCTCGACGATCTGACGCCACGAGCCGCCCTCGACGTGCTCTACGAGCTGAAAAAAAACCTCATCAAGACCAGCTGATCACAGGCGATATTCCAAGGACAATACGATGCATCTCGAAGTACTTCTCGCCGAAGTCCGCGTTCTGGGCGAGCGTTTCTCCCCGATTGCCGCGCGTGGCAAGATTTGTGGCGAGGGTGAAGCCCCGGACTGTGAATCCGATCGAGGTCTGCTCGACATCACTCTGTCCTGCAGCCGAATTTCCGACATCTGCTCGAAGATCGCAAAGGCCGGCTATTGGGAATGTGAACGCGAAATGGTGACGCAGATCGGCGCACAGTCGCGCAACATATTATATAGCTTGAACGAGCTCAGGCGGGTGATCGAGCCGGCGAGGCCCTAAAACTGCCGGTTTCTGCGTCGATTGCCGTCACGCTTCGTCAACTTTGGCCCGATAAAAATCATGGAAAGACCGGGCCTAGAATGCCTGTGTTAATCGCGGGCCAAAGAGGCTATAGCGCATGGAGACGAGAAGACAGGCGCACCGGCAACGGGCCGCTGTCAATGAACAGAAAGCCGATCGGCAGAGCATGGAAACGCATCATATCGATTTTTCGACCATTCTCGATGTCTCCGCGCTAAGGGCGGAATGCGAGGCTCTCGCCAAACGCGGCCTGGACAAGAATGAGGAGCGCTCCGCTCTGCTCGCGCTGTTGAAAAAGGCGAGCCAGGAAGGGCGAGAGGCAGCGCGGCGGTCGCTGATCACGGAAGGCGGCGGCCTCGATTGCGCATACCGGATTTCCTGGCTGCAAGACCAGATCATCACCATTCTCTACGACTTCACCGTCCGTCACGTCTATCCAAAGCAGGCGGGCGCCTTCTCCGTGACGGCGGTCGGCGGCTATGGCCGCGATACGCTGGCGCCGGGATCCGATATCGATCTTCTCTTCCTCTTCCAGCCGAAGCCGGAGAGCGACACGCACAAGGCGGTCGAATTCATCCTCTATATGCTTTGGGACATGGGCTTCAAGGTCGGCCACGCCACGCGCACGGTCGAGGAGTGCATCCGCCAGGCCAAGTCCGATATGACGGTGCGCACCGCCGTCCTCGAAACCCGCTATATCTGCGGCAACGCTCCGCTGGAGCGCGAATTGCAGGCGCGCTTCGACAAGGAAATCGTCACCAATACCGGCCCAGAATTCATCGCCGCCAAGCTCGCCGAGCGTGACGAGCGCCACCGCAAGGCCGGCGACACCCGCTATCTGGTCGAGCCCAACGTCAAGGAAGGCAAGGGCGGTCTGCGCGACCTGCACACGCTGTTCTGGATCTCGAAATATTATTACCACGTCCGCGACACAGCCGAACTGGTAAAGCTCGGCGTGCTTTCGAAACAGGAATATCGTCTCTTCCAGAAGGCCGAGGATTTCCTCTGGGCCGTGCGCTGCCACATGCATTTCCTGACAGGCAAGGCGGAAGAGCGGCTTTCCTTCGATATCCAGCGCGATATCGCCGAAGCCCTTGGCTATCACGCGCGCCCCGGCCTTTCGGCGGTCGAGCGCTTCATGAAGCACTATTTCCTCGTCGCCAAGGATGTCGGCGATCTCACCCGCATCCTCTGCGCCGCGCTCGAAGACAAGCAGGCTAAGGCGACGCCGGGGCTTACCGGCGTCATCAGCCGGTTTGCCAACCGTTCGCGCAAGATCGCCGGCACTGTCGAATTCGTCGAGGATCGCGGTCGCATCGCGCTTGCCAATCCCGATGTCTTCAAGCGCGATCCGGTCAGTCTCATCCGACTATTCTTCGTCGCCGACATCAACGGCCTGGAATTCCATCCGGATGCGCTGAAACGGGTCACGCGGTCTCTGAACCTGATCGACAATGATCTGCGCGAGAATGAAGAGGCGAACCGCCTGTTTCTGGCGATCCTCACCTCGAAGCGCGATCCCGCGCTGATCCTGCGCCGCATGAACGAGGCCGGCGTCCTCGGCCGCTTCATCCCGGAATTCGGCAAGATCGTCTCGATGATGCAGTTCAACATGTATCACCACTATACGGTGGACGAGCATCTGATCCGCACCGTCGAGGTGCTGTCGGAGATCGACAAGGGCAAGGCCGAGGATATCCATCCGCTCACCAACAAGCTGATGCCCAATATCGAGGATCGCGACGCGCTCTATGTCGCCGTGCTGCTGCACGACATTGCCAAGGGGCGCGAGGAAGATCACTCGGAAGCCGGCGCCGCGGTCGCACGCAAGCTCTGCCCGCGTTTCGGCCTTTCGCCGAAGCAGACCGAGCTTGTCGTCTGGCTGATCGCCGAGCACCTGACCATGTCGATGGTTGCCCAGACGCGCGACCTGACCGACCGCAAGACCATCATCGACTTCGCCGATCGTGTACAGTCGCTCGACCGGCTGAAGATGCTGCTGATCCTGACCGTCTGCGATATCCGTGCCGTCGGCCCGGGCGTCTGGAACGGCTGGAAAGGCCAGCTGTTGCGCACGCTCTATTACGAGACCGAACTGCTGCTCGCTGGCGGCTTCTCCGAAGTGTCGCGCAAGGAGCGGGCGGAAGCTGCGGCCGAGGCGCTGGAACAGGCGTTAGCGGATTGGAGCGCCAAGGACCGCAAGGCCTACGTCAAGCTGCACTACCAGCCCTATCTGCTGTCCGTGCCGCTGGAGGATCAGATCCGCCACACGCAGTTCATTCGCCAGTCGGACAAGGCAGGCAAGGTGCTTGCCACAATGGTGCGCACCGACAGCTTCCACGCCATTACCGAGATTACCGTTCTGTCGCCCGACCATCCGCGTCTCTTGACCGTGATCGCCGGCGCTTGCGCCGCGGCCGGCGCCAACATTGCAGACGCGCAAATTTTCACGACATCTGATGGCCGCGCTCTCGATACCATCCATGTGAGCCGCGAATTCCCCAATGATGCCGACGAGCTGCGCCGTGCCGCTACCATCGGCAAGATGATCGAGGATGTTCTGGCCGGCCGCAAACGCCTGCCGGAGGTCATTGCGACGCGCACGAAGAACCGCCGCAAGAACAAAGCCTTCGTCATCCCGCCGTCGGTGATCATCACCAACAGCCTCTCCAACAAGTTCACGGTCATCGAGGTCGAATGCCTCGATCGCACCGGCCTGTTGTCGGAAATAACAGCCGTCCTTTCGGACCTGTCGCTCGATATCCAATCGGCGCGCATCACCACCTTCGGCGAAAAGGTCATCGACACCTTCTATGTCACCGATCTCGTCGGGCAGAAGATTTCCAACGAGAACAAGCGGGCCTATATCACCGCGCGCCTGAAGGCGGTCATGGCGGGCGAGGAGGATGAAATGCGCGAGCGCATGCCATCCGGCATCATCGCGCCCGCCGCCACGCGCAGCGTCGCCGTCGAAAAGTCAGACCCCGAGAAGAAAGCCGGTTCCGCCGCATGAGCCTAGTCAAGAAATTCATCACGGTCGGTGGCGCGACGCTTGGCAGCCGCATCTTCGGCTTCGCCCGCGAAACGCTGATGGCCGCCGCCCTCGGCACCGGGCCGATGGCCGACGTCTTCTACGCCGCCTTCCGCTTTCCGAACCTCTTCCGTCGGCTGTTTGCCGAAGGCGCCTTCAATGCCGCTTTCGTGCCGCTCTTTGCCAAGGAAATCGAGGCGAACGGCATCGACGGCGCCAAGCGTTTCTCGGAGGAGGTATTCGGCGTCCTCTTCTCGGTCCTGTTCCTGATCACCGTCGTCATGGAACTGGGCATGCCGCTGATCGTGCGCTGGATCATCGCGCCGGGCTTCGCCGACGATCCAGAGAAATTCACGATCACGGTGCGCATGGCAGCCGTCATGTTCCCCTATCTCATGTGCATGTCGCTGACGGCGATGATGAGCGGCATGCTGAACTCGCTGCATCATTTCTTCGCAGCCGCGGTGGCGCCCATCTTCCTGAATGTGGTCATGATCGCCGCGCTGTTCTATTCGCTGTATTTCGGCGCGCTGCCGCTGCAGACGGCCTGGTATCTCTCCTGGGGCGTGCTTGCCGCCGGCATCCTGCAATTGCTCGTCGTCTATATCGGCGTGCGCTTTGCCGGCATCAATATCGGCTTTCGCTGGCCGCGCTTCACGCCGAACGTCAAGCGGCTGCTGATCCTCGCCATTCCCGCCGCCGTCACCGGCGGCATCACCCAGATCAACCAGATGATCGGCCAGGCGATCGCCTCCAGCCGCGAAGGCGCGATCGCCGCCCTGCAATATGCCGACCGCATCTACCAGCTGCCGCTCGGCGTCGTCGGCGTCGCCGTCGGTGTCGTCCTGCTGCCGGAGCTTGCCCGCGCCTTGAAATCTGGTCATCTGAAGGAAGCCGGCAATCTGCAGAACCGCTCGATGGAATTCGTGCTGTTCCTGACCATACCGGCGGCTATGGCACTCTGGGTCCTCTCCGACGACATCATCCGGGTGCTCTACGAGCGCCGTGCCTTCCATCAGGAAAACACCCTGATCGTCGGCTCGATCCTGGCGATCTACGGGCTTGGCCTGCCGGCCTTCGTGCTGATCAAGGCGCTGCAGCCTGGTTTCTATGCCCGCGAGGACACCAAGACGCCGATGCGCTTCTCCGGCATTGCAGTCGCCACCAATTGCGCCATCGCGCTCAGCCTCTTTCCTTATATGGGCGCGCCCGGCATTGCGGTCGCGGAGGCGACGGCCGGCTGGATCAGCACGGTTCTGCTCTTCACGACGCTGCTGCGCCGCGGCCACCTGACCTGGGAATGGGGCCTTGCCCGCCGCGCCGCCCTCCTTCTCGTCTCAGCCGCCGTTATGACTGGGGCGATCATCTATCTGCAGCACCGCTGGGAACCGTATCTTGCCTCCGGCGCTTCGCTCTTGACAAAGGTGAGCGCGCTCGGCCTGCTGATCGCGATCGCCATGACAATTTATTTTGTGGTCGCCTTCCTGATCGGCGGCGCCGATCTCGGCATGATCCGCCGCAACATCAATCGCAAACGTCCGGCGACGACCACTGCTCCGGATGCCGAGGTTGTGAACGGGGAGTGAGGGGTATCCAATCTCAGTGCATTTGGAGCCTCTGATACCCCCCTCTGTCCCTTTCGGGACATCTCCCCCACAAGGGGGGAGATCGTTGGGAGTTTGCCGCACTCTCCATTAGAGCGACAAACTCAGGCATAAACAGATGCGATGTTTGTTTGGTGCGAGAGGCTGCCACGCGTTACCGATCTCCCCCTTGTGGGGGAGATGTCACGAAGTGACAGAGGAGGGTGTGCACTCTCCACAAACTCGCAATCAAGTTGATCCTGGAGCCCTCTCATGTCCCAATCCCTCTTCCTCGTCGCCCTGGTTGTCGATGACTACGACCGAGCCAAGGCCTTTTATTGCGATGCCCTCGGCTTCGATTGCTTGGCTGACGAAGTACAGCCGGAGGGCAAGCGCTGGGTCGTCGTCAAGCCGAAAGGCACGGAGGGCGCCGCGCTCCTGCTGGCCCAGGCTGCAAACGACAGCCAACGCGCCGCGATCGGCAACCAGACCGGCGGCCGCGTCGGCTTCTTCCTCAAGACCGACGATTTCGCCCGCGACCATGCTGCGATGATGGCAAAAGGAGTGCACTTTCTGGAGGAGCCGCGCCATGAAGTCTATGGCACCGTGGCGGTCTTTGCTGATCCCTATGGCAACACCTGGGACCTCATCCAGCATTCTTCGTGAGACTCTGTCACGTAGCCTCTTGATCCCCGTCGATGCCGCGTGCATAAGCCGCTCGAACCAAGGGTCGAGCGCCGCTCACCCGGGCCCTCCACAAGCCTTTCGAGGACGACATGACCGAATTCAAGCCGCTCGTATTCTCCGGCGTTCAGCCCACAGGCAATCTCCATCTCGGCAATTATCTCGGCGCGATTCGCAAGTTCGTGGCCCTGCAGGAAAACAACGACTGCATCTATTGCGTCGTCGACATGCACGCGCTGACGGCCCAACTCGTGCATGATGACATGCCGAATCAGACACGCTCGATCACCGCGGCCTTCCTTGCCGCCGGCATCGACCCGGAAAAGCATATCGTCTTCAATCAGTCGGCCGTGCCCGGCCATGCCGAACTTGCCTGGATATTCAACTGCGTCGCGCGCATCGGCTGGATGAACCGCATGACGCAGTTTAAGGACAAGGCCGGCAAGGACCGGGAGCAGGCCTCGCTCGGTCTTTACGCCTATCCGAGCCTGATGGCCGCCGACATTCTGCTCTATCGCGCCACGCATGTTCCTGTTGGAGACGACCAGAAGCAGCATCTGGAGCTGACCCGCGACATCGCCATGAAGTTCAATCTGGACTACATGGAGCATATCCGCCGCACCGGCTACGGCATCGATATCACGGTCGGCGACGAGCCGGTGCATGCCTATTTCCCGATGGTCGAGCCGCTGATCGATGGCCCGGCGCCGCGCGTCATGTCGCTGCGCGACGGCACGAAGAAGATGTCGAAATCCGACGCTTCGGATCTATCGCGCATCAACCTGCTCGACGACGAGGAGAACATCTCGAAGAAGATCCGCAAGGCCAAGACCGATCCGGATGGCTTGCCGAGCGAAATCGCCGGTCTCGCCGGCCGCCCCGAGGCCGACAATCTGGTCGGCATCTATGCGGCCCTTGCCGACAAGTCGAAAGCGGATGTTCTGTCCGAGTTCGGCGGCCAGCAATTCTCCGTCTTCAAGCCGGCGCTGGTCGATCTTGCCGTGCATGTGCTTTCGCCGATCACGATGGAAATGCGCCGTTTGATGGCCGATCCCGGCCATATCGACGCGGTGCTCCGCGATGGCAGTGCCCGCGCCCGCGCCCGCGCCGACGTGACCATGAAGCA
This sequence comes from Martinezella tropici, assembly GCF_008370325.1. GTDB lineage: Bacteria > Pseudomonadota > Alphaproteobacteria > Rhizobiales > Rhizobiaceae > Rhizobium > Rhizobium tropici_B. The sequence continues at coordinate 329,562 of NZ_VNIP01000001.1, forward strand.
GGTTCGCGACATTATCGGTTTTCTCTATTGATCATGTCGTAATAGAGGACTCCCACTTAGAGCTCGACGATCTGAGGCCGGATCAGCCTCAGATCGTCGAGCTCTAAAATCAAATTAAGTAGAGCATGATGTCGTCCGAAAACCGTATACGCTTTTCGGCATCATGCTCGGAAACGGGGCTTGCAAAACGCCGCCTTCAGGTGTCAGAGTCGCCGCATGGTTTCAAAACGTCTCTCACGGCTCGAAGGTCATCGCCGTAAGTTCATGGCGGTCATCGATGGCACGCCCGAATGCCAGCGCGCCGTCCATTATGCCGGCCGGCGCGCCAAGAATTCCAATGGCGGCCTCGTCTTGCTCTATGTGATCCCTGAAGGCGACTTCCAGCAATGGCTTGGTGTCGAGGAGATCATGCGGGCGGAAGCGCGCGAGGAGGCCGAGTCGGCGACTGCAAAGGCAGCGCAGGCCGTCCGCGAAAATATCGGCATCGACTCGGAGATCGTCATTCGCGAGGGATCGGCCGTCGAGCAGATCAATGCGGTGATCGAGGATGACCGGGACATCGCGCTTCTCGTGCTTGCCGCCGGTTCGGCCAAGGAAGGCCCAGGCCCGCTCGTCTCGTCTATTGCCGGTCGCGCGGCCGCCTTTCCAATCCCGGTGACGGTGCTTCCGGATACGCTGAGCAACGAGGAAATTGACGCTCTCAGCTGACAGACGCAGGGCATTTCTTGAGAAACATTCTCTTGAATAGAATGGCCAAAGAGCCTATTTTCTTTTGAAATATTCTAAAGTCGGGACAGAGGCTTTCGCCCGCCGCATGGAGATCAAGATGTTCATTCAGACCGAAGCGACGCCGAACCCCGCGACCCTCAAGTTCCTGCCGGGCAAGGTGGTGATGGAAAGTGGCACGGCCGAATTCCGCAGTGCCGAGGAGGCCGAGGCTTCGCCGCTTGCCGCCCGCCTCTTCGAGATCCCGGGCGTAACCGGCGTTTATTTCGGCTACGACTTCATCTCTGTTTCCAAGGAAAGTCAGGAATGGCAGCATCTGAAGCCGGCCATCCTCGGTTCGATCATGGAGCATTTCATGTCCGGCAAGCCGGTTATGGGCTCTTCCTCGGTGTCTTCGGAAGTACAGGATGCCGGCGGCGAATTCTTCGATGAGGGCGATGAGGCGATCGTGCTGACCATCAAGGAACTGCTGGATACGCGCGTGCGCCCGGCCGTTGCCCAGGATGGCGGCGACATTACCTTCCGCGGTTTCCGCGACGGCAAGGTCTACTTGAACATGAAGGGGTCCTGCGCCGGCTGCCCGTCTTCCACGGCAACGCTGAAGCATGGCGTGCAGAACCTGCTGCGCCATTTCGTCCCGGAAGTGCAGGAAGTCGAAGCCGTCTAATCCCGGCCTAGCGGAAAAATTGACATGATCGTACTGGCGCTCGACACGGCAGGTGTGGATTGCGCTGCCGCTGTGTATGATAGCGGCAGTGATTCTGTGATGGGGGAGGTCACGGAAACGATCGGACGGGGGCATGCCGAGCATCTGATGCACGTTGTCGACCAGGCGCTGGCGAAAGCCGGCACGGCGCTTTCGGCGATCGAGCGTATCGTTGTAACGGTCGGCCCCGGTTCCTTCACCGGCATCCGCATCGGCGTCGCAGCCGCTCGCGGTTTTGCACTCTCCCTCGATGTTCCAGCCGTCGGCGTCACGACCCTCGAGGTCATGGCGGCGACTGCCGGAGCACAGAATCCGGGCAAGTCGGTTCTGGCTGCCATCGACGCCAAGCGCGAGGAGATCTATCTCCAGAGCTTCGATGCCGATAGCAACCCGCTGGACGAGGCCCGGGCCGTGACGATCGACGAAGCGCGGGCGATTGCCAGCGCCTTCGACGGCATTGTCACCGGCACGGCTGTCGCCCGGTTGAGCGATGCGCCGCCGGCGGAGCGGCCAGACGCATTTCCGATTGCCGTCGTCGCCCGGCTGGGCGCTGGCAAGCCTGCCGGCGAAAAGCCGAAGCCGCTTTATCTTCGCGGACCCGATGCCAGACCGCAGGCCGGATACGCAGTTGCCAGGCAATAGATATGCTCGAATCCTACCTGACCTTGAAAGCCGAATACGAAATCGTCCCGATGGAGCTGAAGGATTGCGCCGAGGTGGCGCTCCTGCATGGCGAACGGTTCCCGCGGGTCTGGGACGAGAGTGAATTTCAGAGCCTCCTCGGGCAGGAAACGACCTTCGGTTTCGTCGCCCGCCAGACCAACGCCATCCTGAAAAAGGCGCTTCCCGGCTTCGTGCTGGCGCGGCATGTGGCGGGCGAGGGCGAAATCCTGACGATCGCCGTCAACGCCAAGCTCGGACGCTCCGGCCTCGGCTGGAGGCTGATGCAGGCCGCCCTTCGTGAAGCCCGCAGTCGCGGCGGCGAAACCATGTTCCTGGAGGTCGACGGCGGCAATCAGGCGGCGCTCGGCCTCTATCGCAAGCTCGGTTTCGAGACCGTCGGTGAGCGTAAGGCCTACTATGTCGGCGAAAACGGCCAGAAATCGACGGCGCTTGTCATGCGCCGCGTTCTTCGCTAGAGCATTTTGCAGCCAGGTGGCATCACCTGGCGCCGCACAAATGCAGCAAAACAAATAGATAGAGCGGCATCGGCGCTCTGGTCCCTTGCCACAGTCCAAATCGACCGAAGACAGAGATTGATGGAAGACGCCGTAAAATCCCTGGAGGAGCTTTGCGCCGAGCGCGGCATGCGCATGACAGAGCAGCGCCGGATCATTGCGCGCATCATCGAGAGTTCCGGGGATCACCCCGATGTCGAAGAGCTCTACCGGCGGTCGGTCGAGGTGGATGCGAAAATCTCGATTTCCACGGTCTATCGCACCGTCAAGCTGTTCGAAGATGCCGGCCTTCTTGCCCGCCATGATTTTCGCGATGGGCGGTCCCGTTACGAGACCGTGCCGGAAGAGCATCATGACCATCTGATCGACCTGAAGAGCGGCAAGGTGATCGAATTCCACTCACCGGAGATCGAGGCGCTGCAGGAGCGTATTGCCCGCGAACACGGCTTTAAACTCGTCGACCACCGGCTGGAGCTTTACGGCATCCCGCTGAAGAAGGACGAAGGTTGACGTGAAGGCTTTCATGCAGGAGCGAATGATTTGGTGACCTGGCTGCGCATCGGCTGTGCGGCCGTGGTCATTGGCGTCGTCAGCGCCGTGATGCTGCCGCTGCAGATCCTCTGCCTGCGCTTCGATTGGAAGCTCAGGCGCTATCTGCCGCGCTATTGGCATCGCATCGTCTGCTACTGGCTTGGCGTGCGCATCCATGTGGTCGGCAAGATGGAGACGAGCCGGCCGTTGATGCTGGCGTCCAACCATTCGTCCTGGCTCGATATCCTCGTCCTCTCGGCGGTGGCCGACGTTGCCTTCATCGCCAAGTCGGAAGTGCGGGATTGGCCGATTTTCGGCCTGTTCGCGCAGTGGCAGAAGAGCGTGTTCGTCGAGCGCGAGCAGAAGCGCAAGACCGGCGAGCAGGTGAACGAGATCGCCGACCGTATGGCCGATGGCGAAATCATGGTGCTGTTTCCGGAGGGAACCACATCGGACGGCAATCGGTTACTCGAGGTCAAGTCCTCGCTGTTCGGCGCCGCCGCCGCGGCGCTGCCGAAGGCGCCGGATGCCGTCGTGCATGTCCAGCCGGTCGCGGTCGCCTATACCCGCGTCCATGGCACGGCCATGGGCCGCTATTACCGCCCGCTGACGGCATGGCCCGGCGATATCGAGCTCGTGCCGCACCTGAAGGGCATCGTCCAGTGCGGCGCCATCGATGTCGATGTCTGCTTCGGCCAAGCGGTCGATTATCGCGCCGGCACCAACCGCAAGGAAGTCAGCGCCACCATTGCGCGGCGCATCCGAGCGATGCTCGCCAGCCGGCTGCTGGGCCGCGAGATCGCCTGATTTCCAGGTGATTCCAACTTTTCCATTTTCTCCGAAAGCAAAAGCCACTACATAGCGGCCATGACCAAGGACAGCCTGACCCTCGACGCCCCGATGGCCGACGCTTTGCAGCTCGGTTCCCGCGACGGCTCCAACAGCCGCAAGGTCTTCATCAAGACCTACGGCTGCCAGATGAATGTCTATGATTCCACGCGGATGAGCGATGCGCTTTCCCGCGACGGCTATGAGCCGACCGAGGACATGGAAGAGGCCGATCTTGTCCTGCTGAACACCTGTCATATCCGCGAGAAGGCGGCCGAAAAGGTCTATTCCGCGCTCGGCCGCCTGCGCGAGATGAAGAAGCGCAAGGCAGCCGACGGCCGCGAGATGATGATTGGCGTCACCGGTTGCGTTGCACAAGCCGAGGGCGAGGAAATCCTGCGCCGCGCGCCTGCCGTGGATGTCGTCATCGGTCCGCAGACCTATCATCGCCTGCCCGACGCGCTTCGCCGCGCCAAGGAAGGCCAGCGCGTCGTCGACACCGAATATGCGATCGAGGACAAGTTCGAGCATCTGCCGATCGCTGAAAAGACGAAGATCCGCGCCCGCGGCGTCACCGCCTTCCTGACGGTGCAGGAAGGATGCGACAAGTTCTGCACCTTCTGTGTCGTGCCTTATACCCGCGGCTCCGAGGTCTCCCGCCCGGTCTCGCAGATCGTCGAGGAAGCCGAGAAGCTGGTCGATGGCGGCGTGCGCGAGATCACGCTGCTCGGCCAGAACGTCAATGCCTGGCATGGCGCTGGCCCGAACGGCGAAGCCTGGAGCCTCGGCGATCTCCTCTATCGGCTGTCGGAGATTCCCGGCCTCGCACGACTTCGTTATACCACCAGCCACCCGCGCGACATGGACGATCGCCTGATTGGCGCGCATCGCGACCTGCGCACGCTGATGCCCTACCTGCATCTGCCCGTTCAGGCCGGCTCGGATCGCATCCTGAAAGCCATGAACCGGCGGCATACGGCCGTAGAATACCTCGCGCTCATCAAGAAGATCCGCGCCGCACGCCCCGATATCGCCCTGTCAGGCGATTTCATCGTCGGCTTCCCGGGGGAGACAGACCAGGATTTTGAGGATACATTGAGACTGATCGAGGAGGTGAATTATGCACAGGCCTTCTCGTTCAAATATTCCACGCGGCCGGGTACGCCCGGTGCGGAGTTGAAGGACCAGGTGCCCGAAGAGGTCAAAACCGAACGACTGGAGCGTTTGCAGGCATTGTTGCTGAAGCAGCAGCATGCTTTTGCCGAGGCTTGCGTGGGCAAAACAGTGGATATCCTTCTGGAAAAGCCGGGCCGGATGCCGGGCCAGTTGATTGGACGCTCTCCGTGGCTGCAATCTGTGAATGTTGATGCAAAAGCATCGCAAATCGGTGACATTATAAACGTACGAATCACCGGAACCAGCACCAACAGCCTTTTTGCTGAATTGCTCTAGGTTCCGGACGGGCACAAGGAGCCGCACCGCTTGAACGGACAGGAATTGGTTTCTTCTTCATCGCGCCAGCCCCGCACCGCGAGCGACGCCAATCACTTCACCCTGACGTTCGAGAATAATCGGTTCGCCAGCGAACTTTTCGGGCAATTCGACCAGAATTTGAAGCTGCTCGAGGAGCGGCTCGGCATCGACGCCCGCGCCCGCGGCAATTCCGTCGTCATAGCAGGTGATGTGCTCGCCACCAATCAGGCGCGCCGCACGCTCGATTACCTCTATGACAAGCTGCAAAAAGGCGGCAATGTGGAGCGTTCCGACGTGGAAGGGGCAATCCGCATGGCGGTTGCCGCCGACGATCAATTGACGCTGCCGACCATGGAGAGAAAAGCCAAGTTGACGATGGCGCAGATTTCGACGCGCAAGAAGACGATCATCGCTCGCACGCCGACCCAGGATGCCTATATGCGGGCGCTGGAGCGTTCCGAGCTCGTCCTTGGCGTCGGCCCTGCCGGTACCGGCAAGACCTACCTCGCGGTTGCTCATGCCGCCCAGCTTCTGGAGCGCGGCGCAGTAGAAAAGATCATCCTGTCGCGCCCGGCCGTCGAGGCCGGCGAGCGCTTGGGCTTCCTGCCCGGCGACATGAAGGAAAAGGTCGATCCCTATCTGCGTCCGCTTTACGACGCGCTCTACGATATGATGCCGGGCGATAAGGTCGAGCGTGCCATCACCGCAGGCGTCATCGAAATCGCGCCGCTCGCCTTCATGCGCGGTCGCACGCTCGCCAATGCCGCCGTCATCCTCGACGAGGCGCAGAACACGACATCCATGCAGATGAAAATGTTTCTGACCCGTCTCGGCGAGAATTCGCGGATGATCGTGACGGGCGATCCAAGCCAGATCGACCTGCCGCGCGGCGTCAAGTCCGGTCTGGTGGAAGCGCTGCAGCTGTTGGACGGCGTCGAGGGCATCACAACAGTCCGCTTCAAGGATACGGACGTCGTCCGCCATCCGCTGGTGGCGCGCATCGTCCGGGCCTATGATTCCACCTATGCCGCAAAGGCAGAGGAAAGCGATCCGCAGATCTGATCTGCGGTGCGAAAGCTCATGGCCGAACTCGATATACAGATCAGCGTGGAGGAGGGCGAATGGCCCTCCGAAGAGCTATTGCAGTCGCTTGCCGAGCGCGTGATGGGCGAAGCTGCGAATTATCTCAAGAAACACGAAAAGCAGCCATTTCCAAAAATGGCGCCCGAATTGTCGCTGGTCTTTACTGACGACGCCTCGATCCGCGAGATCAATGCGGAATGGCGTTCGCAGGACAAGGCGACGAATGTGTTGTCCTTCCCGGCCTTCCCGCTGCAGCCCGGCGGTAAGCCCGGTCCGATGCTGGGCGATATCATCATCGCCAGGGAGACGGTGGAGCGCGAGGCGATCGATCTCGAAAAGAGTTTCGACGACCATCTGACGCATTTGATGGTGCATGGTTTCTTGCATCTCTTCGGCTACGACCATATGAATAATAGCGAAGCTGAAAGAATGGAGGGGCTGGAGACTCGCATTTTGGCGAAGCTTGGCCTATCTGATCCCTATGCGGGACAAGACCCCATTTGATCTGAACCCTGTCTGACCAGGAACAATGAGCGACTTTACGACAAGATCGGCCCCTGAGGCCAAAGACGGAGCCGAAGCAGCCTCCTCCGACGAGGTAGGCAGTAGTAGCAACGGCAAGCGATCCCATTCTTCATTCTGGGCACGTGCTGCACGCATCCTTCGCCCGCAGCAAGGCGCGGCGCGGTTGCGCGAGGACCTTGCCGACGCGTTGATGACCAATGCGGCCGACGATGATGCCTTTTCGCCCGATGAGCGCGCAATGTTGCACAACATCCTGCGCTTCCGCGAGGTGCGCGTCGAGGATGTCATGGTCCCGCGCGCCGACATCGAGGCAGTGGATCAGAATATCACCATAGGCGAGCTGATGATCCTCTTCGAGGAAAGCGGCCGCTCGCGCATGCCTGTCTATGCCGACACGCTGGATGATCCGCGCGGCATGGTGCATATCCGCGACCTCCTCTCCTATGTCGCCAAGCAAGCCCGCAACAAGCGCCGCGGCGGCAGCGCCAAGGCGTCAGCCGTCGTAACGGGTACGCCTCCGGCCGAAAAGCCGGCGCGCGCGGCCAAGCCGAATTTCGATCTTTCGCGCGTCGATCTGCAGAAGACGCTGGCCGAGGCCGGCATCATCCGCAAGATCCTGTTCGTACCGCCCTCGATGCTCGCCTCCGATCTCCTGCGCCGCATGCAGGTCAACCGCACGCAGATGGCGCTCGTCATCGACGAGTACGGCGGCACGGACGGCCTGGCTTCGCATGAGGACATCGTGGAAATGGTCGTCGGCGACATCGACGATGAGCACGATGACGAAGAAGTGATGTTCAAGCGCGTCTCCGAGGACGTTTTCGTTGCCGATGCCCGCGTCGAGCTCGAGGAGATCGCCGCGGCGATCGGTTCGGATTTCGACATCGCCGAGCAGGTCGAAGAGGTGGACACGCTCGGCGGCGTGATCTTCTCAGCACTTGGCCGCATTCCGGTGCGTGGCGAAGTGGTACAGGCGCTTCCGGGCTTTGAATTCCACATTCTCGATGCCGATCCCCGCCGCATCAAGCGGGTTCGCATCACGCGGAAACGTCATGCCGCTCGCCGCCGGCCGACCGTCAAGCTGGAAGGCGAGGCAGGTGTGCCCGAGCGCGATTTGCCGGCACCGGAAGCGATCGCCGAGGAACCGCCGACCGAGCGCAACGCCGCCGGCCAATAAATGGCGCGAGAGCGGGACAAATCGCTCCATTTTTGAAAGACTGCGGCCAGTTGATTCGCGGTTGAACGGAGCTGGCGCATGGAATGGCTTTCGGGCCGGGTGATCCTCGTCTGGGGTTTCAAACGTGCGTTGCTTGTGATTCTTGCCGGTGCCATCGGCGTTCTGGCGCTGCCGCCTTTCGGCTTTTTCGCCGCGATGTTCGTCTCCTTCGCGCTGCTGGTGTGGCTGCTGGATGGTGTTGCCGCAGGCCCGGACAGCGGCCTGCTCGGACGGCTGTGGCCGGCCTTCTTCACCGGCTGGCTGTTCGGCTTCGGCTATTTCGTCGCAGGTCTCTGGTGGCTCGGCCATGCGCTGCTGATCGATGCCGATGAGTTCGCCTGGGCCTTGCCGCTGGCGATCCTTGGCCTTCCTGCCTTTCTTGCGGTTTTCTACGGCGTGGCGACCGTGCTTGCCCGCATCCTTTGGTCGGACGGCATGGGGCGCATCGCCGCGCTCGCCTTCAGCTTCGGCATAGTGGAATGGCTGCGCAGCTTTCTCTTCACCGGCTTTCCCTGGAACGCCATCGGTTATGGCGCCATGCCCATTCCGCTGATGATGCAGTCGGCGCATGTGATCGGCATGCTGGGCGTCACCGTGCTTGCCGTCTTCGTCTTCGCGGTACCGGCCTTGCTCGGCACGCGTCAGGGGCGGCTGCCGGGAGTAGGCCTCGCCGTCCTCATCGTTACAGCTCATTTCGGCTATGGCTATTACGCGCTCAGCCAGCCGGAAGCTCCGCTCGCCGATGCCAAGACCGCGCCGGTCGTGCGCATCGTCCAGCCCTCCATCGACCAGGAAACCAAGATGGATACGGCTGCCGATCGCGCCGCCATCTTCGACAGGCATCTGGCGCTTTCGGTTCAGCCGCCGGCAAACGGCGGCAAGCGGCCTGACATCATCGTCTGGCCCGAAACCGCCGTGCCCTTCATCCTGACCGATAACCGGGATGCCCTTGCCCGCATTGCCGATCAGCTCGACGACGATCAGGTCCTGATCACCGGCGCCGTCCGCGTCGAAGACATGGGACCGGGCGTCGAGCCTCGCTATTACAATTCGATCTACGTCATCGATGGCCGCGGCCAGATCATCGGCGCATCCGACAAGACCCATCTCGTGCCTTTCGGCGAATATGTGCCCTTCGAACACATCCTCAGCTATCTCGGCATCGAGAATGTCGTGGAACTGCCCGGAGGGTTTTCCGCGGCGGCCAAGCGGCAATTGCTGACCTTGCCCGATGGCCTCAAATTCTATCCGCTGATCTGCTACGAGATCATCTTTCCGAATGAGATGACGCCGGAGATCCGGCAGGCCGATGCCATCCTCAATGTCACGAATGATGGCTGGTTCGGTGACACGCCCGGTCCATACCAGCATTTCCTCCAGGCAAGGGTGAGGGCAGTGGAGCAGGGGTTGCCGCTGATTCGAAGCGCCAATACCGGCATTTCAGCTTTTGTTGATCCCCACGGGCGTGTCCTTTCTGGTATTGATTATAATCAACAAGGCTTCATTGATACCACTTTGGGTGGCGCAACCCTGTCGCGCATAGACGACAAAGCCAGGAAAATATACTTTTGGTTGATTGTCGGGGTAGTCGGCATAATGGCGCTGATTTCACGCATGGGTTTTATTTCCAGGGTGAATTGACCAAAAAACCCTAAAATTGCATAGTGCTTAGTGTCCGCCTTTCGAACGTAGACTGGAGGCCTTGGGGGCGTCGGCTGCAACGTGGCGTTATAGGGGTGGTGAAGGGTACCGGGTGGCAGGTCCTGAATTCAACCTATGTTAGGGTATTATGATGATTGAAAATAAAAAGAAGCCTAACCCAATCGACATTCATGTCGGTAGCCGCATACGCCTCCGCCGCACGATGCTTGGCATGAGCCAGGAGAAGCTCGGCGAAAGCCTGGGAATTACGTTTCAACAGATTCAGAAATACGAAAAAGGCACCAACCGCGTTGGCGCCAGCCGCCTGCAGAATATCTCCAGTATCCTCAATGTCCCGGTTTCCTTCTTCTTCGAGGATGCGCCGGGTGAGCATTCGGCCACCGCCGGCGGTATGGCCGAGGCGTCCAGCTCCAACTACGTCGTCGACTTTCTGTCTTCTTCCGAAGGATTGCAGCTCAATCGCGCCTTCGTGAAAATTTCCGATGGCAAGGTCCGGCGCAAGGTCGTCGAGCTGGTCAAGGCGCTCGCAGCCGAGGCGGACGCCGAGTAGCCCTTCGACGCGGGGTCAAAACCGGTAAAGTCGAGAGGCGGTCATTTTGGCCGCCTTTTCCGCATTTACGGCAAAATTTTATCACTTGGGCGGGGATATAAAGATATATTTATGTCCTTGTGCGACTTGTTTTTCGAGCTGGAGACGAATATCAAAAGCAGAGATTTGTTCTTTGAGGGGAATCCCGCATGCGCGCGAATTATCTGTTTACGAGTGAGTCTGTTGCCGAAGGTCACCCGGATAAAGTCTGTGACCGCATCTCCGATGAAATCGTCGATCTGGTTTACCGCGAGGCCACGAAGACCGGCGTGAACCCCTGGACCGTGCGCATCGCATGCGAGACACTCGCCACCACCAATCGCGTCGTCATCGCCGGCGAAGTTCGCCTGCCGCCGAGCCTGATGAAGAAGGACAAGGATGGCAACGACGTCATCAATCCTTCGAAGTTCAAGGCCGCCGCCCGCCGTGCCATTAAGGATATCGGCTACGAGCAGGACGGCTTCCACTGGAAGAAGGCGCGCATCGACGTGCTTCTGCATTCGCAGTCGGCCGACATCGCCCAGGGCGTTGACAATGCCGCCGACCAGCAGGGCGACGAAGGCGCCGGCGACCAGGGCATCATGTTCGGTTATGCCTGCCGCGAGACTCCGGATCTCATGCCGGCACCGATCTACTATTCGCACAGGATACTGCAGCTGCTCGCTGCCGCCCGCAAGAAGGGCGATGGCGACGTTGCCAAGCTCGGCCCGGACGCCAAGAGCCAAGTGACGGTCCGCTACGTCGACGGCAAGCCGTCCGAAGTGGCCTCGATCGTGCTTTCCACCCAGCATCTCGATGAAAGCTGGGATTCGAAGAAGGTTCGCTCCGTCGTCGAACCCTATATCGTTGAAGCGCTCGGCGATCTGAAGATCGCCTCCGATTGCAAGTGGTACATCAACCCCACAGGCAAGTTCGTCATCGGCGGCCCGGACGGAGACGCCGGCCTCACCGGCCGCAAGATCATTGTCGACACCTACGGCGGCGCAGCGCCGCACGGCGGCGGCGCCTTCTCGGGCAAGGACACGACCAAGGTCGACCGCTCCGCAGCCTATGCTGCTCGCTATCTCGCAAAGAACGTCGTTGCCGCAGGTCTTTCCGATCGCTGCACGATCCAGCTGTCCTACGCCATCGGCGTTGCCCAGCCACTGTCGATCTATGTCGACCTGCATGGCACTGGCAAGGGCGTCAGCGAAGACCAGGTCGAAGCGGCCATCCGCAAGAACATGGACCTTTCGCCGACCGGCATCCGCCGTCATCTCGACCTCAACAAGCCGATCTATGCCAAGACCTCCGCCTATGGCCATTTCGGCCGCAAGGCCGGCCGTGACGGTTCCTTCTCCTGGGAGCGCACGGACCTGGTGAAGGCTCTCAAGGAAGCCGTAAAGCTCCGGGAAGCCGCATGATCGAGACCGAGCGCCGGTCGCGGGCGACGGAAGCATTCTTCGGCCGGCGCAAGGGCAAGGCCTTGCGCGGCCAGCAGGCTGAAAAGCTGGAAGCATTGCTGCCGCAGTACATCGTTGATCTTTCCGCCCCGGCGCCGCAGCCGCTGAACGATCTCTTCCAGGTGCCGACCGAGCGTCTGCGCCTGGAAATCGGCTTCGGCGGTGGCGAGCATCTGATCCACAGGGCGCTGGAGCAGCCGAAGACCGGCTTCATCGGCGTGGAACCCTTCGTCAATTCGATGCAGAAGCTGCTTGCGCGTGTCGACGAAGCCGGCGCGCACAATATCCGCGTCTACAATGACGACGCGACGCAGGTGCTGGATTGGCTGCCGGATGGCTGCCTCGACCAGATCGACCTGCTCTATCCCGATCCCTGGCCGAAGAAGAAGCACTGGAAGCGCCGCTTCGTTTCACAGGTGAACCTTGCCCGCTTTCATCGCGTCCTGAAGCCCGGAGCCCTCTTCTGCTTCGCGTCCGACATCGACACCTATGTCAACTGGACTCTGCAGCATTGCCATGCGCATGGCGGCTTTGAGTGGACCGCCCGGAATGCCGCCGACTGGTTGACGCCCTACGAGGGCTGGCCCAGCACGCGCTATGAGGCCAAGGCTCGGCGCGAGGGGCGATCGTCCGCCTATCTGACCTTCAAAAGAGTCTGATTGCTCGTTTCCCAGGGCAAAAATTTGAGATCTCGATGACCGCATCATCCTGCATGGACCGCTGCTTGAGGCGGTCTGGATCATGCGCATGCGTCGCAGGATGGGGCCCGGTTCGATGCGGTCCTTGCGAACGGTGAATTTCACCGTTGGGCGACGCTTCAGGTCAGTGCAGGCTGACCGTCTTCAATTCGTCTTCCGCAGCACGGTAGAAGGTGCTGGAGCGATTGTCCGTCAAAAGGATCGGCGTGCCGTCGGCTCCGAAAAGTGCCCAGAGATCGACATCAGGGTCGATGCTCGGCGCTTCCGGAAAGCAGCGGGATACTTCGGACCAGTCCATTTTTCTGATGTAGGCGACTTCGCCGGTGCCGATATCGGCAAGCTCGGTTTGGGTCAGGCGGGCGGTAGCTTCTTTCAACAACATGCTCGTACCTCCAGTATGAGGGACCAACGGCTCCAAAGCGTGATGCGGAAAGCCGCAAGCGGCTTCCAGGCGATATCAAGCTCCAGCTATTTGATTCCAGGCCGGATTCAGATTTCAGGCCGATTCGGCCCAAGATCCTCCGGCCTAGGCCGTTGTCCTACTGTGAGACCGAAATGTTAATTTTCTTTACTATGCGGTCCGGTTCCGGCCGGATGAGGTCGACGGAGAGCAGGCCGTTCTTCAGCGTGGCGCCGAGCACCTGCATGCCGTCGGCAAGCACGAAAACGCGCTGGAATTGCCGGGCGGCAATGCCGCGATAGAGATAGTCGCGCTCGCCCTGTTCGATCTGGCGTCCGCGGATCAGAAGCTGGTTCTCCTCGGTGCTGACATCGAGTTCCTCTTCCGAAAAGCCTGCGACGGCCAGCGTGATGCGCAGCCGCTCCGGCTCGCTCGACAGGCGGTCCGCAGGCATGCGTTCGATATTGTAGGGAGGGTATCCGTCACTGACCTTGGAAATCCGCTCCAGCGTCTTTTCCATGGTATCGAAGCCCAGAAGCAGTGGGCTGGCAAAAGGAGTCGTCCGGCTCATCGTCTCAAAGTCCTTGGGTGTCAAGCGACCGTTCCGGACCTGATCTTCAGCACCCGGTTGTCCCTAATATGGGAGTACGCGCTTGTGAGTGCAAGCCATCGCGCTTTCGCATTTGCGAGATGGAATTCCGCCGTGACGATTCGTTCGTCACACAGCTTTCGAACGCTTGACAAAGCCTGACCGGACCCGCGACAAAGCCTGTCGATCTTTACCGGAGGAAAGCCACAGATATGACCGAACTCAGAAAAATCATCATCGATACCGACCCCGGTCAGGACGATGCCGCGGCGATCTTCCTCGCCTTCGGTAGCCGTCAGGAGATCGACGTGCTTGGCATCACCACGGTCGCCGGCAACGTGCCGCTGCGGTTGACGAGCCGGAATGCCCGCATCGTCTGCGAGCTCTGCGATCGTCGCGACGTCAAGGTGTTTGCCGGCGCTGATGCGCCGCTCAAGCGCAAGCTGGTCACGGCCGAACATGTGCATGGCAAGACCGGCCTTGACGGTCCGGAACTTTCCGAGCCGACGATGGAACTGCAGCCGGGCCACGCCGTCGATTTTATCATCGATACGCTGCGTAAGGAGCCGGAGGGCGCCGTGACCCTCTGCACGCTCGGCCCGCTGACCAATATCGCAATGGCGTTCCAGAAGGAGCCTGACATCGTTGGTCGCGTGCGCGAACTCGTGATGATGGGCGGCGGCTTTTTCGAGGGCGGCAACATCACGCCGGCGGCCGAGTTCAACATCTATGTCGATCCGGAGGCGGCAGACGTCGTGTTCCGTTCGGGCGTTCCCATCGTCATGATGCCGCTCGATGTCACCCACAAGCTGCTGACGCGCCGGGATCGCGTCGAGCGCATCGCTGCAGTCGGGACGCCCCCGGCCAAGGCCATGGTCGAAATGCTGCAGTTCTTCGAGCGTTTCGATATCGAGAAATACGGTTCAGACGGCGGCCCGCTGCATGATCCCACAGTCATCGTCTACCTTCTGAAGCCCGAGCTCTTCAAGGGCCGCGAGTGCAATGTCGAGATCGAGGTAACGTCGGAGCTGACGGTGGGTATGACCGTTGTCGATTGGTGGCACGTCACTGACCGCAAGCACAATGCCAAGGTGATGCGCGATGTCGATGCGGACGGATTCTTCGCGCTTTTGACGGAACGGTTCGCCCGCATCTGAATGGGACTATCTGATCGGGACCAACAAAAAGGCCGCCGGAACGATCCGGCGGCCTTTTTACTCATCAAACTGAGCCGGCTTAGAATTCTTCCCAACTGTCCTGGGCAAGCGCATTGGCGCCCTGGGTCTGAGGCACGGGCTTGCGCGTCGGCGCGGCCGCCCTGCGCGGAGAGACAGGCGCCCGCATCTGCTGGGCGGTGGCTCTCAATGCGCTGGCATTGTCCTGCGCGGCGCCTGCGGTGCGGAAGCGCGCGACAAGGGCCTTCAGCGTCTGGGCTTCCTCGGCGAGCGCCACGCTGGAAGCCGTGGTTTCCTCGACCATCGCCGCGTTCTGCTGGGTCACCTGATCCATCTGGTTCATGGCGGAGTTGATTTCCTTGAGCCCGATGGCCTGCTCGCTCGCAGAGGCGGAGATCTGCCGGATCAAGCCGTTGATCTCCATCACCTGCTGGGCGATCTTGTGCAGGGCATCGCCCGTGCGGCCGACCAGATCCACGCCTTCCTTGACCTGCCCTGCCGAAGCATTGATCAGGGTCTTGATTTCCTTGGCGGCATTGGCCGAGCGCTGAGCGAGCTCTCGGACTTCCTGTGCGACGACCGCAAACCCCTTGCCGGCTTCACCGGCACGGGCGGCCTCGACGCCGGCGTTGAGCGCCAGCAGGTTGGTCTGGAAGGCGATCTCGTCGATGACGCCGATGATGCGCGAAACTTCCTGCGACGACTGCTCGATGCCATGCATGGAGGAAATGGCCCGCTGGACGATCTCGCCGGAATGCTCGGCATCCTGGGACGCGGCATTGACGCTGCTTGCGGCAACGCGGGCGTTTTCGGCGCTCGAATTGACCTGCGCGGTGAGCTGGTTGAGGGCTGCCGCCGTCTCTTCGAGGCTTGCCGCCTGCTGCTCGGTGCGGCGGGCGAGATCCGAGGCGCTGTTGCTGATTTCGCCGGTGCCGCCGCCAATGTTGCCGACGCTGACATTGACGGTGTGCACGGTTTCTTCGAGGCTTGCTAGCGCGGCATTGAAGTCCTGCTTGAGCTGGGCGTATTCGCCCGGGAAGTCGTCCGTGATCCGTTGATTGAGATTGCCTTTCGAGAGTTCGGCCAGGCTTTGTCCCAGAATACTCACGATCTGGCGCTGCAGCGCGATGCTCTCGCCGCGTTCGGTTTCCGAACGGCGGCGCTCGCCCTCGGCAGCCAGGCGCTGATCGTTGGCTTCGCCTTCGAGGCGCTTGGTATCGGCCAGCTTGAAGCGGAAGCCTTCCAGCGCCTTGGCGACGGAACCGACTTCGTCGGCGCGGGCCTGGCCGGCAACCGGCTCGGCATAGTTACCGGCGCTGAGGCGATTGACGCTGGCGACGAGACCGGCGAGCGGCGTCTGCACGAAGCCGCGCACGGCGGCATAGAGAGCCAGCATGACGGCGGCGAGCACCAGGATACCGGCGACGATCATCATGTAGGTCTGGTCACGCACCGGCGCTGCGATCGCGCTGTGCGGCACATCGATGAGGACGACCCACGTCGCGTTGAGGCCTGGAACGGCGAAGGGGTAGACGACGCGATCAAATTCTTCGCCGCCGTTTTCCGAGAGGTTTCTGAGGACATTTGCGGAGGAGGCGGTGAGTGCCGCCTTGATGATGTCAGCGCCCGAGCCGTTATAGTCCTTCATCAGCAGGTCAGGCGTCGGCGCGACGAGCCACTTGTTATCCTGGGAAACCAGCAGGACGCGACCCGTGCCGAAAGGCTGAAGTTTCTGCAGTTTGGTGGAAAGCGAGGCAAGAGAGATGTCGACGCCGGCGATGCCGATCAGCTTGCCGCCGGACATCACCGGATAGGCGATCGAGCTCATGGTTGTGGGAACGTCAGTGCCCTGAGCGAGATAGGGCGGGGTGATCGCACCCTTGCCGCTGTCGGCGGCAAGCTTCCACCAGGCGGCCGTGTAATCGTTGTCGAAGGTGGAGAACTGGATGCCGCCGTCCTTGGTCTTGGACCAATAGGGTGTGAAGGCGCCCTTGTCGTTGACACCTTCATCCTTGTTGTTGGCGAGCTCCGTCGTCTTGCCGTCCAGTGCGCCGAGCTGTTCGCAGAACCAGCTGCCGAAGGCAAAGGCGTTCTGTTCGACATTCGCCTTGAGGATGTTGATCATGCCCTTGCGGTCGAAGCTGTGGCCTTCGTGGCCGCGGCCGATGATGGCGGCCATGGAGCGGGCGGCGCTGGCCATTTCGCCGACATTGGCGGCGATTTCATTGGAGATGGATTTAGCCTCGGTATTGGCTTGATCCATCGTCAGCGCTTCGACGCGATCGCGAGTCTGGGAAATCAATAAAAAGTTGGAAACCAGCAATACGAGCGCAATCGCTAGCCCGGTGACCAAGATCAGCTTGGCCGCAAGCGACTTCATACGAAAGATGAACATCATTTCCTCGAAAAAGCGATGCGTCGGATACACATTATCCAGATGCAAGGTCGGCGCAGGATGGCCCCGTCATGGGGCCGCCGTTTAAAATTCCTGCCGCAGCCGGAAGGCCATACACGCCAGGCCAGAGGAGAATGATATGGAAGCGCAAAAATTTAATTAATTGCGCTTCGCAAGGTTCACGAAATTTACCCTTAAAGCTTTTCGGCGACTTCGCTCGCAATCGGGATGGACGGTTGCGCGCCCGGCTTCAGGCAGGCCAGCGAACCGGCGACGGCGGCGCGGCGTAGGCTGGCGTTAAAATCCAGGCCCTGATCGAGGCTCGCGGCAAAATAACCGCAGAAAGTGTCGCCGGCACCGACCGTATCGACCGGCTCGATGACTAGGCCCTTCGCGCGTGAAACTTCACCATCGCGGATGGCGATGACGCCATCGCCGCCGAGCGTGACGATCAGCGTCTGGCCGGTTTCGCCATGCAGGCGGACGAGGGCTGCTTCTCGCTCGGCCGCCGACATATTGTCCTGTCCAGCCAGTCTTTCGAATTCCGTCTCGTTGGCGATGACGATATCGGCAAGCCGGCCGAGGCGCGCCGCCTCCGGGATCAGGGGCGCGAGGTTGAGCACGGTGCGCACGCCCTTCGCCTTCGCGGTATTCAGCGCCATCTCGACGGCGGCGACGGGGATTTCGAGCTGAAGCATCAGCGTATCGCCGGAGTTCAATGCGGCGACGGCAGCGATGACGTGCTCGGCTGCATTCGTGCCGTTGGCGCCGGGAACAACGGCGATCATGTTCTCGCCGTCGCCCCCCACCAGGATGAGAGCCGTGCCGGTCGGCTCGGATACGCGTCTGACGGTCGAAAGATCGGTGCCGGCCGCATCGAGCAAGGCAAGCGCAGGCTCAGCAAAGCCGTCATTGCCGACTGCCCCGCTCATGCACACAGTTGCCCCGGCGCGGCGCGCGGCGAGCGCCTGGTTGGCACCTTTGCCGCCGGCGGCGGTGGAAAAGCTGTTGCCGGCGACGGTTTCGCCCGGCTTCGGCAAGCGATCCGTGGTGGCGATGAGGTCCATGTTGATGGAACCGAAAATAGTGATCATGCGATGTCCTGCCCTGGGTGTTGGTCTCGCATGATCCCGCCCGAAGGCCGCCTTATGTCTTTGTGGATCATGCGTCGATTGGGCGCGACACTGCCCGAAGCGATCAGTCCTCGTCAACTACCCTGAGCTTGAGTTGGCTGGTGCGGTTGTCGACAGGCTTGGGCCTGTCCTCCGTGCGCGCCTTCATCGGCTCTTTGGCGGTCTCGAATTCCAACGCCTCTATCCGCTCGCCGCGGCGTGCCAGCTTGTCGGCCGAGGTCACGATCATGTCGACATCCTTCTGCGCCATGGCGAAATGGCCCTGCAGCTTGCGCACGCGTTCGTCGAGCCGCGAGAGATCGTCCATCAGATGCGCCACTTCGCTCTGGATGACATGGGCCTGCTCGCGCATGCGCTGGTCCTTCAGCACCGCCTGGATGACCTGGATCGACAACATCAGCAGCGAAGGTGAGACGATGACGATGCGCGCGCGCTGAGCTTTCTGCACGATCGCTTCGAAATTCTCGTGGATCTCGGCAAAGATCGATTCGGACGGCACGAAGAGAAAGGCCGTATCCTGCGTCTCGCCGGGCATCAGATATTTCTCGGCAATGTCGCGAATATGCAGCTCCAGATCTCTGCGGAACTGCTGGGCTGCGATCTTGCCATGTTCGGGACTGGAGGCGGCGCGAATGGCGTTCCAGGCCTCCAGAGGAAATTTGGCATCGATAACAAGCGGCGGCGAGCCGTTCGGCATGCGAATAGTGCAGTCCGGCCGCGAGCCGTTGGAAAGGGTCGGCTGGAATGCGTAGGCGCCTATCGGCAGTCCATCGGCGATAATGGTCTCCATTCGCGCCTGGCCGAAGGCGCCGCGTGTCTGCTTGTTGGACAGGATGGCCTGCAGGCCGACGACGTCCTTTGCGAGCGTCTGGATATTGGTCTGCGCCGCATCGATGACGGCGAGCCTCTCCTGCAGGCGGCGCAGGTTCTCATGCGTTGAGCGCGTCTGCTCGCCGATCGTCGCCGTCACCCGTTGCGACATGCCGTCGAGACGTTGGCCGATGGCCTGATTGAGCTCGGCCTGCCTGGAGCCGAATACCTCTGCCATGGTGGCAAGCCGCCCCTGCATCTCCGCCTGCGATCGCAGCAGTTCCGCCATCGTATGCTCGGCGTCGAGCATATCGTCCTCCGCGCGTGCTCTGCCGCGGACGAAAAGGACGATCACTGCGATCGCAAGCAGGATGACGAGGCCGGCCAGAACCTGGACCGTGGAAATGGCTTGGCCGAAGATGATGAAGGACATGAAACCTAGCGCGTTGGTGAAGTTCTTATCGGCACCATAGCAAAATTGTCGTGAATATCCAGATCAAAACGTGAACAGAATTTTTGGGTCATTCGCGCTGATCCAGATGGCTGTCGTTGAAAAAACACGCCCTCGCGGCCATCTTGACGATTCCATCGCACAACAAGATGCGTTATGGGAAACGTCATGACGATCAAGCCACTTATCATTTTGCCCGATCCGCTGCTCCGCCAGGCTTCGAAGCCCATTGAGCGCATCGATACCGAAACTCAGCGCCTCGCCGACGACATGCTGGAAACCATGTACGACGCGCCGGGCATCGGCCTTGCGGCGATCCAGATCGGCGTTGCCCGCCGCATGCTCGTCATCGACGTTGCGCGCGAAGGCGAAGAGAAGAAGCCGCTGGTTTTCATCAATCCGGAGATCGTCACGTCGTCGGATGAGCGTTCGGTCTATGAGGAAGGCTGCCTTTCCATTCCGGATTACTACGCAGAGGTGGAGCGCCCCGCACGCGTCACCGTCAAGCATCTCGACCGCGACGGCAAGGAGCAGCTCACGGAAGCCGAAGGCCTTCTGGCGACCTGCGTGCAGCACGAGATCGACCACCTGAACGGCGTGCTCTTCATCGACTATATTTCCCGTCTCAAGCGCGACATGGTGATCAAGAAGTTCACCAAGGCTGCCAAGTCGAAGGCTCTGTGATCTCCAGCCGTTGAAAGATCGGCTTGAAACGTCTATGATATCATTGATATCAAAATGGAGGCGCGAATGGCTGATATATTAGTCAGAGACATGTCCGAGAGCTTGAAGCGAGAGCTTAGCGACGAGGCGAAGCGCGCTGGCCACAGTCTCTCGGAAGAAATCAAGATTCAGGTTCGAAAGGGCCTCAATGCTACGCGATTGGAGAATGTTGCAAAGGCCGGCTCGACGCTCGGCCAGCTGCGTTCTGCCTTCGCCGGTCTTGCATTGAGCGATGAAGAACATCGCGACTTCATGTCTGCCACGGATGAGGCTCGCCGCAGAGAGGCGGAGCGCCGTGGCTCTGAATGATTGTTCTCGATACGAATGTGGTTTCGGAAATCACCAAGGCGAATTTATCTCCAAACGTCGGTGAATGGTTTGAGCGGCAGGAGATGGAGACCCTGTATCTCTGCTCTCCCGTTCTAATGGAGCTGTCCTATGGTGCAGAAAAGGTGCTGCTGAGGGATCGATCAAAGCGATTTTTCGAGGGCCTTGACTCTCTTATGGGACATCACTTTATGGGGCGCATCTTGCAACTGGATCAAGACAGCGCGCTGTTAACGGGCCGCATTCGCGCCCGTCGCGAACGCTCCGGCCACCAGATTTCCGTGCAGGACGCCATGATAGCCGCCATCTGTCTCGCGAATGGTGCGACATTGGCGACGCGCAACACAAAAGACTTCGAGGGGCTTGATCTCAAGCTCATAAACCCGTTTGAAGGCGGCTAGTTTTTGGCTACGACAGCGCTGATGCCGCTCGGGTCACTCGAAACTTGATAATCTTAGGCGGATGGATCGCATGTCGCTCAACATCATTTTCATGGGAACGCCCGAATTCTCCGTGCCGACATTGGGGTCCTTGATCGATGTCGGACATAAGGTTCGCGCCGTTTATACGCAGCCGCCGCGCCCCGGCGGCCGGCGCGGGCTGGACCTGCAGAAATCGCCGGTGCATCAGGCGGCCGAATTGCTGGGGCTGCCGGTATTCACACCGATCAACTTCAAGGATACCGACGAGCGCCAACGCTTCCGCGATTTGGATGCCGATGTCGCCGTGGTCGTGGCCTATGGCCTGCTGCTGCCGGAAGCGATCCTCACCGGCACGCGCCTCGGCTGTTACAACGGCCATGCCTCGCTGCTGCCGCGCTGGCGCGGTGCGGCTCCCATCCAGCGTGCGATCATGGCCGGCGACGCCAAGACCGGCATGATGGTGATGAAGATGGACAAGGGGCTCGATACCGGCCCGGTCGCGTTGACGCGCGAGGTCGAGATCGGCGACACCATGACATCCGGCGAGCTGCATGACAGGCTGATGCTTGTCGGCGCGAAGGCAATGGCGGAAGCCATGAACAAGCTGGAGCATGACGAATTGCCGCTGACCAACCAGTCGTCCGAAGGCGTGCTCTATGCCGCAAAGATCGACAAGGGCGAAACCCGTATCGATTTCAGCAGGCCGGCGGCCGATGTTCACAATCACATTCGCGGCCTGTCGCCGTTTCCCGGCGCCTGGTTCGAAGCCGAAATCGCCGGCAGGTCCGAGCGCATCAAGGTGCTCGGCTCGGAATTGACCGAGGGCACAGGAGCCTCCGGCCAGGTGCTGACGGATGATCTCGTCATTGCCTGCGCTTCCGGCGCCGTCAGACTGACGAAGCTGCAGAAGGCCGGCGGCAAGCCCTTGGCGGCAGCCGATTTCCTGCGCGGCACGCCGATCACGCCGGGCACCGTGCTTGCGTCGGAGCAAGCCTGATGCCGCGTTATAAAATGACCGTCGAATATGACGGCATCCCCTATGTCGGCTGGCAGCGCCAGGAGAACGGCCCCTCCGTGCAGGGCGCGATCGAAGGCGCCATCCTGTCCTTGACCGGCGAGACGGTTTCCATCCGCGGCGCAGGGCGTACCGATTCCGGCGTGCATGCCATGGGTCAGGTCATGCATGCCGATCTCTCCAAGGAATGGAAGGTCTATACGCTGCGCAACGCGCTCAATGCCCATCTGAGGCTTGCCGGAGAGCGGATTGCCATTCTCGATATCGTCGAAGTCGACGCGCGTTTTGACGCGCGTTTTTCGGCCGTCCGCCGCCATTATCTCTATCGCATCATTGCCCGCCGCGCGCCCCTTGCATTGGAAGCCGGCCGCGTATGGTGGGTGCCGAAGGACATTGATCACGAGGTCATGCATGCGGCGGCACAGACCCTGGTCGGGCTGCATGATTTCACCACCTTCCGTTCGGCCCATTGCCAGGCAAACAGCCCGGTGCGCACGCTCGACCGGCTGGACGTGACGCGCAGCGGCGAGCTCATCGAGATCCGCGCCACGGCGCAAAGCTTCCTGCACAACCAGATCCGTTCTTTCGCCGGCACGCTTAAGCTTGCGGGCGAGGGCAAATGGACGCCCGACGACGTGCGCGCGGCGCTCGAAGCCAAAGATCGCAAGGCCTGCGGCCCCGTCGCCCCGCCGGACGGGCTCTACTTCATGCAGGTGGATTATCGCGATGACGCCGGTTTGCCTGGCGGCGAAGGGGAGAATGCCGATGACAGTGACGATCTATCATAATCCCGCTTGCGGCACGTCGCGCAACACGTTGGCGATGATCCGGCAGTCCGGGGAGGAGCCCGTCGTCATCGAATATTTAAAGACGCCACCCAGCCGGGAAGAGTTGGTGAAGCTCGTCTCTGCCATGGGTCTAACTATGCGCGATGTTCTGAGGGAAAAGGGAACGCCCTATGACGAGCTTGGTCTCGGCGACCTTGATCTCACCGACGATCATCTGCTTGATCGGATGATCGAGTACCCGATCCTGATCAACCGCCCGATCGTGGTGACTGAGAAAGGCGTGCGCCTCTGCCGCCCTTCCGAACTCGTGCTTGATATCTTGCCGAATCCGGATATCGGCCCCTTTACCAAGGAAGATGGTGAGGTCGTGGTCCGGTAGGCGCGGACGTCAACCCGGCGGATAGACCCCGAGGAAGCGCTGCAGGAAGTCGGTCAGCAGCAGGTTTGGAATGAGCAGCATCAGCGTCAGCGTGCCGACGAAAAGCGGATGCGTGCCGCAGATCATCCTGAGGATGCGCGCCAGCGCAAAGATGGTGGCCATGGTCAGCGCCAGCGATAAAAGTGCTGCCAAGCCCTTCGAGCCGGGGACGAAGACGATCATGGCGACGAGCAGTGCGTTCAGATAATTCGCCGGCACGAACAGCCAGTTCACGGTAACGACGATCGGCGTGAACTTGTCGCCGAAACGGAAGACCAAAAGCAACAAGCCGGCGAGAATGGGCGGTATCAGCCAGTTCGCAGCCTCGACCAGCGCCAGACGCAGGAAGAAGGCAAGACCCGTGGATGTTTCGGGCGGCATGGCGGTCAGATAGGCCTGCTGCCACCATAACCATGAAATGCCGATCGACGGCAGGCTCCAGAGGATGGCCCAGAACGAGCGCAGCATGCCGCGGTCCGATATGTCCAGATACTGGAAGCCGCGCGCATCCATGCGGATCAGCAGCCATAGACCGGACAGATAATATTGGACTTCCCTAAAGGTCGGCATTCTCGAACCAGCGCTGTATGAAGGTCTGGTAGATCTCGGTCAGCGTTTCGAGATCCGAGAGCGCCACCCGTTCGTCGACCATATGCATGGTTTGGCCGACAAGACCGAATTCCACGACAGGGCAGTAGTCCTTGATGTAGCGGGCGTCGGACGTGCCACCGGTGGTCGAAAGCGTAGGCCTTTGACCGGTGATGTTTTCGACGGCCGCAGAGAGCGAGGCGATCAGCGCATTGTTGCGCGTCAGGAAGACATGGCTCGGTCGCTCCGACCAGGTGATGTCGTATTTTGCCGGCGTCCGTCCGGGACGCAACGTCTCGCCGGTGGCCGCCGCGTCCAGGCGGGCAATGATTTCAGCCTTCAGCGTATCGGCGGTCCATGTGTCGTTGAAGCGGATGTTGAAGGCGGCCGTCGCCTTGGCGGGAATGACGTTGGTGGCGATATTGCCGACGTCGATGCTCGTCACTTCGAGGTTGGACGGCTGGAAACTGTCCGTGCCGGCATCGAAGGGCGGGTCGAGCAACGCTTCCGCCAGCTTGATGATGCTGCGCACCGGATTGTCGGCGAGATGCGGATAGGCGGCATGGCCCTGCACGCCGTGGACGGTGATGAAACCGGAGATCGAGCCGCGGCGGCCGATTTTGATCATGTCGCCGAGCCGGTCGGGATTGGTCGGCTCGCCGACGAGAGACGCGTCCCATGTCTCACCGCGCTCGGCGGCCCATTGCAGCAGTTTGACCGTGCCGTTGATCGCCGGCCCCTCTTCATCGCCGGTGATCAGGAAGGAGATCGAGCCGGCAGGCTTGCCGTTCTTCTCGATATGGCGCGCCACGGCGGCCACGAAGCAGGCGATGCCGCCCTTCATGTCGACGGCCCCGCGGCCGAAAAGCTCGCCATCGGCAATTTCGGCGGCAAAGGGCGGGTGGCTCCAGGAAGTGGCATCGCCCACCGGAACGACATCCGTATGCCCGGCAAACATCAGATGCGGTCCATCCGTGCCGAGCCGCGCATAGAGGTTTTCGATATCGGGCGTTCCCGGTTCGCTCGCCGTCATGCGCTCGACCTTGAAGCCGAGCGGCAACAGCATGTCGGCAAGCGCGGTCAGCGCGCCGCCTTCGGCCGGGGTGACGGAGGCACAGCGAATGAGGGTCTGCAGATTGGAGACGGGATCGGTAACGGTCATCGGAGGCAACTTATCCGGCGGGAAATGGCAAAGCGATGGCAAAGGATCGGTGACGAGTCGAAAATCTTTGCCGCGATTCCAGCAATCGCACAGCCATGCTCACCCGGCAAGCATGAGGGAAGCGCGATATAACGATCGCGCTCCAAAAAATTACGGAATCAATCGCGCAGCAGCTCGTTGATGCCGGTCTTCGAGCGGGTCTTTTCATCGACGCGCTTGACGATGACGGCGCAATAGAGGCTGGGAGCCGGCTGGCCGTTCGCCATGGTATTGCCACTCGGCAGCGAGCCGGCGACGACGACCGAGTAGGGCGGAACTTCGCCATAGGTGATCTCGCCGGTGGCGCGATCGACGATCTTGGTCGACTTGCCGATGAAGACGCCCATGCCGAGCACCGAACCCTCGCGGACGATGCAGCCTTCGACAACTTCGGAGCGGGCGCCGATGAAGCAATTGTCCTCGATGATCGTCGGGCCGGCCTGCATCGGCTCCAGCACGCCGCCAATGCCCACGCCGCCGGAGAGGTGCACGTGCTTGCCGATCTGGGCGCAGGAGCCGACGGTTGCCCAGGTATCGACCATGGTGCCTTCGCCGACATAGGCGCCGAGATTGACGAAGGACGGCATCAGGATGGCATTGGGGGCAATATAGGCGGAATGACGCACGACGGCGTTCGGCACCGCGCGGAAGCCGGCTTCGCGAAAGCGGTTTTCGCCCCAGCCTTCGAACTTCGAGGGAACTTTGTCCCACCAGGTGGCGCCACCGGAGCCGCCCTCGACGATCTTCATGTCGTTTAGGCGGAAGGAAAGCAGAACCGCTTTCTTGAGCCATTGGTTGACGGTCCAGTTACCGTCAGCACCGCGCTCGGCCACGCGAACCTTGCCGCTGTCGAGGAGATTGAGCGCCGTCTCGACGGCGTCGCGGACTTCGCCGCGCGTCGACGTATTCACATTGTCGCGATTGTCGAAGGCGGCCTCGATGGACTTTTCGAGGGAGGCGAGATCGTTAGCGCTCATGGGAATTCCTTAAAACGTCAGTGCCTATCATGATTTCCGGCAAGGGTCCGGAAGCGGTCGATTGGTCCTATAGCATGGAGTTTGAAAATGGAATGTCTTTTCCGCGCCGATTGAGCTTGGATTCAAGGCGTTCTAGGGGCATATGCAAGAGCTTGGCCGTTCTCGTCCAAGGGCGGGAATGGCCCGTCATGATCGTTTCGAAAGGCATGAATAGATGAGCAAGGGGAAGAACGGCAGGCTGAGGCGTAAGGACGGGGTTTGGGACCCGTTGAAGACGAGCTCGGCGGACAAGAAGCGGGCCGAGTCCGTGCCGCGCACGCCGCAGTCGATGTCGCCTTCCTATCGGCTTGCCTATGCGGACGAGGATTTTCTGTGCCGTGAGGAACTGCGGCCGATCCGCCTGCAGCTCGAACTGCTGAAGACCGAAATGTATCTGACGGAACGCGGCATCAAATCAACCGTCGTCATGTTCGGAGGCGCGCGCATTCCCGCGCCCGGCACCAATGCATGGGCCGCCCGCAACGACACGCAGCGCGCCAATCTCGAGGCCGCATCGGTCTATTACGAGGAGGCGCGCAAGTTCGCCCGGCTTTGCTCCCGCTATTCCGCCGGCTTCGACTTTCACGAATATGTCGTTGTCACCGGCGGCGGCCCGGGCGTGATGGAAGCGGGCAATCGCGGTGCGACCGAAGAAGGAGCGCCGTCGATCGGCCTCAATATCGTGTTGCCGCACGAGCAGGCGCCGAACGCCTATGTGACGCCGGAACTCAGCTTCAATTTCCACTATTTCGCGATCCGCAAGATGCATTTCATGGTGCGCGCCAAGGCGATCGCGGTATTTCCGGGCGGCTTCGGCACGCTCGATGAATTGTTCGAATGCCTGACGCTGATCCAGACCGGCCGCATGGAGCGCCTGCCGCTCATTCTCTTCGGCGAGAAGTTTTGGCGCAGCATCGTCAATTTCGAAGCGCTGGCCGAGTTCGGCACCATCGCGCCCGACGACGTCAACCTGATCAGCTTCGTCGATACCGCCGACGAGGCCTGGAAGATCGTCGCGGATTTCTACGAGCACGATAACGGGCACTGACAGCGAGAAGCCCGCCGTCGCAAAGGCGAGGGCGGGCTCTCGGAGCGGATTGATCGATCGGTTTACAGCAGCGGCCGGTTCGGCATGTCGTCCAGCGAGATCACGCCGTCATGGTTGCGATCCATGCGGTCGAAGAGCTTGCTGGCGGCGTCTTCGGCTTCCTGCTTGCTGATCTGGCCGTTTTCATCCTTGTCGATGCGATGGAACATCATCATTCCGCGCATCATGCCTGCTTCGTGCATGAAGCGGCCATGCGGTCTATGACGGCGCGGCCCATTATTGTCGCCATTGTTGTCGGCCTCAGTCTGATCGCCCTTGCTCTGATCGTTCTGGGCCTGATTATTGCCCTGATCGCCATCTGCCTTTGCGCGCTCGACCTTCCATTCCTTGATGCGTTCCTGGCGATAGGTGCGCAGTTCGCCGGGGGTGATTTCGCCGTCGTGATTGGTGTCGATCTGGTCGAAGATCTTGTCGACGCCGGTCTTCACCTCATCCTTGGTGACCTTCGTGTCGCCGGGCTGGCCGAATTGTTTCAGCATGCGCACATAGACGATTTCCGGCGAAAAACGAGGTCCATGCCAGCGTCCGCCATGCCCGCCCCGTGCCTCGTCGCCTTGGGCAGCGAAGCTTGCCTGGGCGGCAGCGCCAACCAGAAGGCCAGCGGAAAGTCCCGCAAGAAGAAATTTTTTCCCGTTCATCGTTTTTCCTTTCGTGTCGAGGAATGGTCAAACGATACGGCTGATGGTCGAAAACGACCAATTAAACCTCTGTAAGGCGGATGAAACTTTCGTAACCCCGCCCTGATGAGTGGTTAAATCAACGCTTTGAGGAAGCTCGTCAGGTCGTCGGTCACATAGTCGATGTGATCGTCCTCGCCCGTGGTGCGCTCCCACCATTCGACAACGGTCGTCTCGAGGTTTTGGGGCACCAGCAGCACGGTTTTCATGCCGAGAGCCTTGGGTACGGTGAGATTGCGCGGCAGGTCCTCGAACATGGCCGCTCTCTTCGTGTCCACACGGTTGAGGCTCATGAACTTGTCATAGGTCGAGCCGGCGGGTTTCGGCACGTATTCGGCCGCAACGATATCGAAAATGTCGTCGAAACCGTCGAGAATGCCGAGCGCGCCCGCCGTCGCCTGGGCATGTTTGACGCTGCCATTGGTGAAGATGAACTTGCGTCCCGGCAGCGCCCTAATGGCGGCGGCGAGCTCCGGCTGCGGCGTCAACGCCGAATAGTCGATCGCATGCGCCTTTTCCAGGAAATCATTGGGATCGATACCGTGATGGATCATCAGTCCCTGCAGGGTCGTGCCGTGCTCGAGGTAATATTGCTTCTGCAGCTTGCGCGCTTCTTCCCGCTCCATCTGCAGGAGGGCGGAGACATAGGCGGTCATGTTCTTGTCGATTTGCGCGAAGAGATCGACATGATGCGGATAGAGCGTGTTGTCGAGATCGAATACCCAATCGCGGATATCGGAGAAATCTGATGGCTCGGATAGTGTTTTTGTGTGGCTCATGGAGAGCTTATCGCACGCCGTCTCCCGAAAGGGGAAGGAAAATATGCGTGCCGCAACATGCGGACCATTTTGAGGAGATTGCCGTCTACTTCAATGCCGGCTATGATTTTACTATTGATTTCCGGGCTTTTACTCTATTTCCATGTGAGGGAGGGCTTACGCTTTCTTGGGGTTATGGAGAGAAATTCGCCCGGCCGGGCTTTTCGGAGGGGATGCGATGAGTCAGGTGGAAAAGGCGCAGGAATTCGCGCAGCTGCACCGCAAGGGTGAGCCGGTGATCCTTTTCAATATATGGGATGCGGGCTCCGCCAAGGCCGTCACGGAAGCGGGTGCGAAGGCGCTGGCGACGGGAAGCTGGTCGGTCGCTGCGGCCAATGGTTTCGGCGATGGCCAGGCGATACCTTTGTCGTTGCTGGCGGTGACCGCCAAGCTGATCTCGGTGACGAGCCCGCTGCCCCTGTCGGTCGATTTCGAGGGTGGTTATGCCGTCGAACCCGAAGAAGTCGCCGCCAATGTCGAAAAGATCATGGATCACGGCGCCGTCGGCATCAATTTCGAGGATCAGGTGATCGGCGGCCAGGGCGTTCATCCTATCGAAACGCAGGTGGCGCGCATCCGCGCAATCCGCGACATGGCCGATCGCCGCGAGATGCCGCTGTTCATCAACGCCCGCACCGATCTGTTCCTGCAGGAAAGCGATATTGCGCATCATCAGCTTCTGCTGGATGATGCCTTTCGTCGCGCCGATGCTTTCGCCGAAGCGGGTGCCAGCGGCTTTTTCGCGCCGGGGTTGGTCGATCCGGAATTGATCGGCGCGCTCTGCGAACACTCCCCTTTGCCTGTCAACATCATGGTGCGTCCGACCACGCCTGATAACGAGACGATGGCCAGGCTGGGCGTCAGCCGCATAAGCTATGGGCCAGCGCCTTACCGATCGGTCATGGGAATGCTGAAAAGCGAGGCCGAAGCCATCTACCGGCCGTCCTGAACGGCCTAGAGCAATTCCAGGAAAAGTGCGCAGCGGTTTTCCGTCCGGAATGCGTAAACAAATAAGAAGATGGAGCGTTTTCGCGTTTCGAAGAAAAGCGGAAATGCTCTAGCGGCGCCCCACGGGTCTTCCGTGGAGCGCCTGAGCCCTACTATCACGGAACGATCAGCGTGCCGGCACCGTGCTCGGTGAAGATTTCGAGCAGCACGGAGTGAGCCGTCTTGCCGTTGAGGATGACGACGCCCTGAACACCCGCCTTGATGGCGTCGATGCAGGTCTCGACCTTCGGGATCATGCCGCCGGAAATCGTGCCGTCGGCGATCAGCGCATGCGCCTGTGCCACGGAAAGCTCCTTGATGAGCTGGCCCTGCTTGTCGAGCACGCCCGGGACGTCGGTCAGGAACAGCAGGCGCGTGGCGCTCAGCGCGCCAGCGATGGCACCGGCAAAGGTATCGGCATTGATGTTGTAGGTCGCGCCGTCGCGGCCGGGGGCGACCGGGGCGATGACCGGGATCATCTCGGATTTCGCAAGCAGGTCGAGCAGGGTGCGGTCGACTTCGACCACCTCGCCGACGAAGCCGAGATCGAGCACGCGCTCGATGTTGGAGTCCGGATCCTTGATGGTCTTGTGCGCCTTTTCGGCGAAGACCATGTTGCCGTCCTTGCCGCAAAGGCCGATCGCCCATTCGCCGGTCTGGTTGATCAGCGCGACGATTTCCTTGTTGATCGAGCCGGCAAGCACCATTTCGACGATCTCGACCGTCTTCTGGTCGGTGACGCGCAGCCCGCCTTCGAACTTCGATTCGATGCCCATCTTCGTCAACATGGCGCCGATCTGCGGGCCGCCGCCGTGGACGACGATCGGGTTGACGCCGGATTGCTTCAAAAGGGCGATATCGGCGGCAAACGCCTTGCCGAGTTCGACGTTGCCCATGGCGTGGCCACCATATTTCACGACGATGGTCTTGTTTTCATAACGCTGCATGTAGGGCAGCGCCTGTGCGAGCAGGTTGGCTTGGAGTTCGCTTTGGGCTTCGGACATGGTGCACCCTTCGAAATTGTTCGCGGGCCTTTTATCTCAAGTTTTTGACAGAGGGAATAATGATCTCGGGATTAAAGGCATGTTGCGCAAAAGTGTGCAGCGGTTTTGCCGCAACGACTTGCGCACAATCAAAGACCTAAAGCGCGAAAAGCGTATCTGGAAGATCGCGCAGCGCTTTAGTTGACGCTATGTCACATGAGCGTCGCCGAAATTGATGGCCTCGGCACGTTTGCCGCCGGACAGTTTTCTTCTAAAGATGGTGCGGGCGTCACCCCCGGGAAATTGGATGGCGAGCGAGGAGATGGAGGCACGCCGAGCAATTTACTGATGTCGATGGGGTGGCAATGCCCTGGCTGATGGCAATCGCGCCCAATCGGTCCATCGATTTCGTCCGCGCCCACAAGCCCGTAGCCGACGAAATAGATACGGCCTACGATCTCGCCGACCTGTAACCCGGTCCTAAAGAGCAAGCAATCGTGAAGGGAGAGGGAAGGCGGATTGACAGGTGCATGGAAGAGTTGGAAGCTGATCGCGCACGGGCCGTTCGCAGTGCCTATGTCGAGGGCTTGAGCTACCAAGAGCTCGCCGACCAACACGCTGCGCCATTGAATACTATGCGCACCTGGCTGCGCCGAAGCCTGATCAGACTGAGAGAGTGCATGGACCGATGAGTACGCCCGATCAAAGCAAGGGAGGCCGCTCCCGCGATGAAGTCCTGGCCGGAGAATATGTGCTTGGCGTGCTTTCCTTGGAGGATCGGCAGAAGGTCGAGCGCCGCATGCGCAGCGATCGCCAATTTGCCGCCATCGTCAGCCGCTGGGAACAGAACCTATCGGAATTCAACGAAGAATATGAAGCGGTGACGCCGGCGGCCACCGTATTTCCGAAGATCGAAAAGAGGATTTTCGGGGAAGTGGCGTTCGGCGCCCATCTCTGGAATTCACTCATGCTTTGGCGTTCGGCCGCTTTCGGCTCGTTGTTTGTGGCAGCCGGCGTGCTTGTCTTCGCCATCACGAACGAGGGCGCCTTGCGGCCTGCCCCCGGCAAGCAGCTCACCGCATCCCTTTCCGGCCAAAACAGCCCCATCAATC
This sequence comes from Martinezella tropici, assembly GCF_008370325.1. Lineage (GTDB taxonomy): Bacteria > Pseudomonadota > Alphaproteobacteria > Rhizobiales > Rhizobiaceae > Rhizobium > Rhizobium tropici_B. The sequence continues at coordinate 361,355 of NZ_VNIP01000001.1, forward strand.
TCTTGGCCAATTATGACGCCGCCAATGGGCGCCTGAAAGTGACGCCGATCGCTGCTGGCAAACCGGAAGAGAAATCGCTGGAGTTATGGCTGATTCGCGGCAGCGATCCCGCCGAGGCTCTGGGTGTCCTGCCGCAGACCGGCGACGGCGAAATCGTTCTGCCGCCGGAACTACACGGCAAGTTGACCGAAGGCGCGATCATCGCGGTCAGCGTCGAGCCCTTCGGCGGTTCGCCAACCGGCAAGCCTACGGGCGATGTCGTCGCTTCCGGTACGATCCATTTCCCTTGATGAACGCGTATTGCGGAAACGCAATTGCGGCTGAAACTCTTTTCAGTGCGCTCCGTACCTTCTTCCGACCCGCCTGTTCGGGAGCGGGCAGGGAGCGGCGGCCTCATTCCGTGGAGGCGAGCGTCAGACGTCGATCCCGACCGTCTGCCCGATCGCCTGACGCAGCTCATCGAGACCTTCGCCCTTCTCCGAGGAAGTCGCGAGAACAAAGGGATAGGCAGCGGGGCGCTTGCGGATCTTTTCCGTCGTATCGGCGATCAGCTTCGGCACCCCGACGGCTTTGATCTTATCGGTCTTGGTGAGCACGATCTGGTAGGAAACAGCGGCCTTGTCGAGCAGGCCCAGAACTTCCTCGTCGTTCTTCTTGATGCCGTGGCGGCTGTCGATGAGCACGTAGACGCGCTTCAGCGTCGTGCGTCCCCTCAGATAGTCGAAGATGAGCTTCGTCCAGGCATCCACCTGTTCCTTCGGCGCTTCCGCATAGCCGTAGCCCGGCATGTCCACCAGCGCCATCGGCGGCAGATCGGCGCCTTCGCCGGAAAAGCCATCGGGCACGAAATAGTTGAGTTCCTGCGTGCGGCCCGGCGTGTTGGACGTGCGCGCAAGCCCCTTGTGCCCCACCAATGCATTGATCAGCGACGACTTGCCGACATTGGAGCGGCCGGCGAAAGCGACTTCCAGCGGCCCTTCCGGCGGTAGAAACTTCATGGCCGGCACGCCGCGGATGAAAATCCACGGACGCCCGAAAAGCGGCTTGTCGTCTTTGGTCGTCTGATCTGCCATTTGCTCAGTCTTTTGTTTGGTTTGATGGTCTGGCTTCGGGGTTTTGCCCATGAAAGTCAAGTTTTGATCGGCATATGGCCTGGGCCGCAGCAGAATAGCCGCCGCTAGGTAGCAATTGCCGTCCTCCACCGGCCCGGAATTGTTATGCATGGCTGTGGAACTTCCGCTGACATTTCGGCAGGCCTATGGTTCACGGTAAACCGGTCGCCCAACTGCGCCGGGCCGTTTTGACGCGATCATTCATTGTGATACCTCATAGGTCATGATCAGCAAACACACGCATCTCTGGCCCGGCGTTCCCCTTGCTCTCGGTTCAGCCATCCTGTTCGGCGCGTCGGCGCCTCTCTCCAAGCTGCTGATGGGATCGATCGATCCTTGGTTGCTGGCGGGCATTTTGTATGTGGGGGCAGGACTTGGTCTCGCCGTCGTTCACTGGGGACGTCGTTTGATCGGGCTTCCAAACGTCGAGGCTCCGCTCCAAAGAGCGGACCTCCCCTGGCTCGCCTTCGTCGTCCTGTTCGGTGGGATGCTCGGCCCTCTGTTCCTGATGCTGGGGCTTTCCCATACCTCCGCGTCTTCGGGGTCGCTGCTCCTCAACCTGGAGGGACTGGCGACCATGGGCATCGCATGGCTTGTCTTTCGCGAGAATGTCGACAGGCGGCTTTTGGTCGGCGCTGGCGCCATCCTCGCCGGTGCGGTGCTGCTAACGTGGAATGGTGAAGCCCTGCGGCTTGATGCGGGCAGCCTCTTCATTGCAGCCGCCTGCCTTTCATGGGGCATAGACAATAATCTGACGCGCAAATTGTCGTCGGCTGATCCGGTTCAGATCGCTATGATCAAGGGCGTCTTTGCGGGCACCAGCAACCTTGTCTTGGCGCTCGGCTTGGGTGCGTCGCTGCCGAATGCCGGTCTTTTCGGAGCGGGAGCGTTAGTCGGCTTTCTCGGCGTTGGCGTCAGCCTGGTGATGTTCATGCTTGGGCTTCGCCACCTTGGGACTGCTCGCACGGGTGCCTATTTTTCGTTAGCGCCATTCATCGGCGCGGTGCTTGCGGTCATGATCTTCGGCGAGCATGTGACGTTTCAGCTCATTGCGGCAGGCGTCCTCATGGCGATTGGCCTATGGCTTCATTTAGCCGAGCGTCACGACCACGAGCATGAGCATGAGATGCTCGAACATGAGCACTCGCATGTCCATGACGAGCATCATCAACATTCCCATGACGGCCCGGTAAGCGAGCCGCATTCGCATTGGCATCGCCACCAGCCGCTGCGGCATAAGCATCCTCATTACCCCGACCTGCACCATCGCCATTCCCACGACTAGATAACCGGGCATAAGGGGCCTTGGCGCGTCTTTGCGGCATACGGTTTATCGATGCCGGCGTTCTTATCGGTGGGACTTTCCGCCAAATAAAGAAAAGCCCCGCCGAAGCGGGGCTTTTTTCGTCATTTCGATGGCGCCGGTTTTCGTTTGAAGAGGCCCTTCAGATTGTCGAAGAGCTCCACCTTCACGCCATGGCGCTTCATGATGATCGACTGCTGGATGACAGAGAGCGTGTTGTTCCAGGCCCAGTAGATCACGAGGCCGGCCGGGAAGCTTGCCAGCATGAACATGAATACCAGCGGCATCCAGTTGAAGATCATCGCCTGGGTCGGGTCCGGCGGGGTCGGGTTCATGCGCATCTGGAAGAACATGGTGACGCCCATGATCAGCGGCCAGACGCCGAGATGCAGGAAGGTCGGAGCCGCAAAGGGCAGCAGGCCGAACAGGTTGACGATCGAGGTCGGATCCGGCGCAGAAAGGTCCTGGATCCAGCCGAAGAACGGTGCATGGCGCATCTCGATGGTGATGTAGATCACCTTGTAGAGCGAGAAGAAGATCGGGATCTGCAGAAGCACCGGCCAGCAGCCCGCGATTGGGTTGATCTTCTCTTCCTTGTAGAGCTGCATGGTCGCCTGCTGCAGGCCCATGCGGTCGTCGTCAAACTTGGCCTTCAGCTCCTCCATTTTCGGCTGCATGCGCTTCATGTTCGCCATTGAGGCATATTGCCGGCTGGCGAGCGGGAAGAAGAGCGCCTTGACCACGATGGTGGTGCAGAGGATGGCGACGCCGAAATTGCCGAAGTAGCGGAAGAAGAAGTCCATCAGCTTGAACATCGGCTTGGTGATGAAATAGAACCAGCCCCAGTCGATCAGGCGGTCGAAGCGCGGGATCGAATAGCTGGTCTCGTAGCGGTCGATGACCGGAACTTCCTTGGCACCGGCGAAGACGAGGTTCTTCAAGTCGATCGACTGGCCGGGAGCAACCGTGACGGCGTCTTCCTTGTAGTCGGCCTGGTAGCGCGGCGTACCGTCGGTGAAGTGCGAGAAGCGGGCATCATATGCGGTCGACTGCGGCGGCACGATGGTTGCAGCCCAGTACTTGTCCGTCATGCCGAGCCAGCCGCCGGTCGCCTTGGCGGGCGTCGTGGCTTCCTTTTCGGTAGATGCATATTTGGTCTCGATCAGGCCGTCATCGCCGATGACGCCGATGAAACCTTCATGCAGAACGTAGGCAGAAGGCGTCTCGGGCTTGTTGTAGCGGGTAACGCGGCCGTAGCTCGACAGCGAAACCGGTGCCTGGCCGCTGTTGGCGATCTTGTCGCTGATCGTGAACATGTAGCGATCGTCGACGGAGATCGTGCGGGTGAAGGTGATGCCCTTGTCATTGGTGTAGGACAGCGTCACCGGCGTCTTGTCGGTCAGTTTGTCGCCGCTTGCAAGTGTCCAGGTGGTAGACGGGCCGGGAACCGCGCCCGTTGCTTCGCTGCCGACATAGCCGAGCTCGGTGAAGTAGCCGTCCTTGGTGTCTGCCGGGCTGAACAGGGTGATGATCGGGCTGCTCTTGTCGACGGTCTCGTGATAGGTCTTGAGACGGAGATCGTCGAGGCGGGCGCCTTCCAGGTTGATGGAACCGGCAAGTGCCGGCGTATCGATGACGACGCGCGAGGAAGCGGTCTTTTCGACGGACTGGTCGCGGCTGAGAACCGTCGGCGCCGTCTGGCCGTTTGCCGGCAGCGAACCGTTTACGGCGGTGCCTGCGGCAGGCGACTGCGTCGTCTGAGCCTGCTGGGTCTGCTGGTGCTGCTTGGCGGCCTGCTCGGCCTGGCGCTGCGCTTCGAGGCGCGGGTTCATGTAGAAAAACTGCCAGCCGAGAACAATCAGCACAGACAGTGCAATTGCAATGAAGTAATTGCGGTTGTTTTCCATCATACTTTCCTGGAGCGGTCCATTTCCGACCGCCGGTGTTTCGGCCTGGTTTCGATGCGGCTTACGAGTTCGCTCGCCAGTTTTTCGAAAGGCGCGGTCAGCACCTCGCGTCGCGCGACAACCACATAGTCGTGTCCGGGCTGCATTGCAAATCCGGCGTGAAGCCGCACGGCTTCTTTCAGCCTGCGCCGCATGCGGTTGCGCTCCACCGCGTTGCCATGTTTTTTGGTAACGGTAAAACCAACGCGGGGTTCGGCGTCGGCGGTCTTGTGGTCCAGCATTTCTATCAGGAAGAAGCTGCCTCGGCGCTTCTCGCCTTCGCGGACGGCAAGAAACTGCGGCCGGCTTTTCAGCCGCCCGACAGTCTTTTTGGGTCGTTCATTCGTCAATTTGCCCGCCATACTGGATCATCGGGCACTTCGGCCCTTAGGCCGAAAGACGCTTGCGACCACGGTTACGGCGAGCGGTAAGAACCGCGCGGCCGCCCTTGGTGGCCATGCGCGCACGGAAGCCGTGGCGACGCTTGCGGACAAGCTTGGATGGTTGGTAGGTACGCTTCATTTATTTAAACACCGCGGAGTGCGGCCCTTCTTGAGCTTTGCTTCAATAGCAAGGAGCGTTGTTGATTATGGCGAACGGACTTGGCCCGCAAAAGCAGGCTCCATGACCGGACGTGCGCGGGCTTATACGGATCAAGGCCCCGGAAGTCAATTATATGGGCGCAGATTCCTTGAATTCCGGCAATTTCGCGCAATCGGCGGCGGCTGGTTGCTATCTGGCCACTACTCCCAGCGGAATGCGTGCGCAACCCTAAATATAAATTGCGCAATTCCTAAAATATATGGCAAGTATAGTGAAGAATGTGAGGCGCTTAGATTAAAAATAACTCAATATAACTTTAATGATTTTAGTCGATATCTAAATCTGTGTGGTGAAACCCATCGATTTATAGGGGATGGGATCTGCGCCGGAGGGGTATTGTGAAAATTCGCGGCAAAATAAATCTGCTTGTATCTGTCATGGCCGGGGCGGCGCTTCTGATTGGCGCCACTGCCCTTTATGCGCTACATCAATATGACCAGAAATTACAGAACTATGAGCAGACGGCGAGCCGCGCTTACATGGGCGAGCGCCTGAATCGCTACGTGACCGCAGTGGTCATGGAAGCGCGCGGTATCTATGCCGCGGCTGCCGCAAAGGATTCCAAACCCTTTGCCGATGGGCTGATGGCCGATCTCGACGAAATCGACAAGGTGCTGACGAACTGGGCCCCTCTAGTGCCGGAGGCGCAGAAGCCGGAATTCACCAAGCTACAGACCCGTGCCCAGGAGTTTCGCGCCTTTCGCACGGAAACGGCCAGGCTTGGCGTGACCGATGGCCCGGATGCCGCAGGCAAGCAGGGCAACAATGAGGCGAACCGCGCCAACCGCAAGGCTTTCCAGGCAGAGATCGATGCGGTCGTCCAGACCGACAAGGCGGAACTTGCAAAGGTGGAGGCCGAAATTGCTACCTTCCACGGCAATGTCCTGTGGGTGGTCCTCGGCATCATGATCGCCGGTATCGTGGCCGGTGTCGGCCTCGGCGGCTATATCGGAACCGTCCATCTGAGCCGCCCGATCCGCAAGGTGACCGATGCGATAAAGAATGTCGCCGACGGCCATTTCGACATAGAGGTGCCGTTTGCCGGCCGTGGCGACGAAATCGGCGAGATGGCGGCGGCCGTCGACGTCTTCAAGGAAAACGGCAATGCCGTGCGCCGTATGAATGCCGAGGAAACGGCCATGCGCGCCAAGAGCGACGAGCTTCAGTCGAGCATGTCTCTCGCGGTCTCGGCCGCGGCGGCCGGCGATTTCAGCCACCGCATCGAGAAGGATTACGGCGACGTCAACCTCAATCGCTTCGCTGGCAACGTCAACGAGTTGCTGATGAGCGTCGATAGAGGCATCGGCGAGGTTCGCCGCGTCATCGCGAGCCTGGCTGACGGCGACCTGACGCAGGCGATGAAGGGCGAATTCCAGGGCGCCTTTGCCGAACTGCAGCAGAACGTCAATGCGACGCTTGCGACGCTGAAGAGCACCATGAGCGAAGTGCGCGGGACCACCGGTTCGATCAACTCCAACACCAATGAGCTGCGCCACGCCAGCGATGACCTCTCCAAGCGCACCGAACAGCAGGCGGCGGCACTGGAGGAAACCTCGGCCGCGCTAGACGAGATCACCTCTGTCGTCCAGAATTCGACGGAACGGGCGCGCGAGGCGAGCGTCATGGTCAGCGAAGCCAAGGACGACGCGGCTCGTTCCGGCACGGTGGTTCGCAACGCGATCGACGCCATGGGCCGCATCGAGCAGGCATCGGGCGAGATCAGCCAGATCATCGGCGTGATCGACGACATCGCCTTCCAGACCAATCTTCTCGCATTGAACGCGGGCGTCGAGGCAGCGCGCGCCGGCGAGGCGGGCAAGGGTTTCGCCGTCGTCGCGCAGGAAGTGCGCGAGCTCGCTCAGCGCTCCGCCACCGCTGCCAAGGATATCAAGGCGCTGATCGGCAAGTCCGGCGGCGAGGTGCAGGTCGGCGTCAAGCTCGTGCAGGCGACCGGCGAGGCACTGTCCTCCATCGAGGCCCGGGTGCTGAAGATCAACGATCACATTCATTCGATAGCGACAGCGGCGCGCGAACAGGCAACGGGCTTGTCCGAGGTGAACAAGGCCGTCAACCAGATGGATGAAGTCACCCAGCGCAATGCCGCCATGGTCGAGGAGACTTCGGCCGCGACCCATCGCCTGGCGGCCGAAGCCGACGGCCTTGTCCATCTCGTTTCGCGCTTCAAGGTGGATGCCGTCAACGTCGCGGCACCCGTGCCCGCGCGCACCGAGACGCATCGTCCCACCGCGTCGCCGGCACGCCGCATGATCGATAGGGTCGCGACCGCGTTCGGCGGCGGGGCGGCGGCCGCACCGGCCACCGCGGCGAAGGCTTGGGAAGAATTCTGATCCTTCAGCCATGAGGCCAAATAGAAGGCCGGCGGAGGCGCCCGAGCGGCACGGCCGGCCTTGTCTGTTTGTCCAAGCGCGGAGTCGATTGGAAAAAAGCCTGCAATCACCTATTATCTAGTTTCGATTAGGTCGCCATCAGGTCGCTCTGCAGCGAAGCGGGACAATTGAAATGGACAGTGGGCAGGATAAGGACGCCGCAATGGGCGGCAAGGTCGCCAAGGGCGTCCTGTCCCAGTTTTGCCGGCCCACGGGCATCTTCGGCGGCCTTTCCGGCAAGCTCCTCATTCTGACCGTTGTTTTCATTTCCGTGGCGGAAGTCCTTATCTTCGTGCCCTCCGTCGCCAATATGCGGCTGCGCTGGCTGGAGGATCGGCTGAATACGGCCGCCGCTGCCGCGATCGTCATCGACGGCCTGCAGCCGGCCGAACTGCCCCGTGCGCTGCAAAAGGAAACGTTGATGGCCACGGGAACGCGGGCCATCGTTCTGCGCAAGGACGGCACCTCGCGCCTGTTGGCCACAGCCGAAATGCCGGCCTCCGTCGATGAAAAATACGATCTTAGCGACGTGTCCCAGCCGACTGCGATCAAGGATGCGCTCGATACGCTGCTGTTTGGCGGTAACCGCATCATCCGTGTTTTCGGCCCCGTCGGCGGCGATGCCAATACCGGCATCGAGGTAGTGCTGAAGGATACCCGCCTGCGCAATGCGATGCTGGCCTATTCGGTCAGTGTGTTCTTCGTCTCCATCCTGATCTCGCTGTTCACGGCGACGCTGATCTTCTTTGCGATCAACCGCATGATGATCCGCCCGATCCGCCGGCTGACGGACAGCATGCAGGCCTATTCGGACGATCCTGAGGATCCGGGCCGTATCCTCGTTCCCGACAGGGGAGGCGACGAGCTTGCCGTGGCCGGCCGCCATCTCGCCTCGATGCAGTCGCAACTGCAGAAGACCCTGAAGCAGCAGAAGAATCTCGCCGCTCTCGGGCTGGCCGTTTCGAAGATCAATCACGACATGCGCAACATCCTCTCGGCCGCGCAACTCATGTCGGACCGTCTTGTCGATGTGGATGATCCGATGGTCAAGCGCTTCGCGCCGAAGCTGCTGCGCACCATCGATCGTGCGGTCGGTTATACGACCGAAGTCCTGTCTTACGGCCAGACCTCCGAGTCGGCGCCGCGCCGGCGCAAGATCCGTCTCCTCGAGCTCGTCGGCGAAGTTCGCGATATCCTCGCGATCGATCCCGACAGCGGCATAGAATTCGCCGAGCAGCTCAGTCCTGATCTGGAGGTCGATGCCGACAGCGAGCAGCTGTTCCGCGTCATTCACAATCTCTGCCGCAATGCCCATCAGGCACTGATTGCTTTCGGCGAGACGGATCCAGACAGTGTCAGGCGCATCACGGTATGGGCGCATCGAATCGGCAGTGTCGTCAGCATCACCGTCGATGACACTGGCCCCGGCATGCCGCAGAAGGCGCGCGAAAATCTCTTCACCGCTTTCCGAGGTTCGGCCCGTTCCGGCGGCACCGGCCTTGGTCTGGCGATCGCCCGTGAGCTCGTCCTTGCCCATGGCGGCACTATTGCACTCGTCGAAAAGCCGGTAGCCGGCACGCAGTTCCGCATCGAGATTCCTGACCGCCCGGTATCCCTTGACGACTATCGCAGCAGAAGCTTCCAAGAAAGATGATTATTTTCAGCTGCTTGGCGCCAATATGCACGAAAATCGCGATCTTTTTCACAAATCCACTTGCATTCCCTCAAGGGACGCTTTAGAGAACCGCCCACGCCAACGGTTTCTTCCGTTTCGGCCACGCACCCGTAGCTCAGCTGGATAGAGCACCAGACTACGAATCTGGGGGTCAGGAGTTCGAATCTCTTCGGGTGCGCCATTTTCCATTATATCGGAACAAGCTTTAAGCTACTTGGCTTGGCTTCGAACTAAGCAAGCATTCGCTATAGGTTGTGCGGCCGACGATGCCACCGCCGAATGTTGTAACCCGCCAGAATGTCTGCCTGCTGCTTTGCCCTAACGCATTCTGGGCTGCATGTCGTCCTTTGCCGCGATGGTCCGCAGGGCGGTGCGCAGCATCTGATAGGCTTGCTCTCCCAATAGCTCACGATATCGTCGTTCGATCCCGTCGTTAAATTCGTGAACGATCTGCATCACCTGCCGCGCCTTCGGCCCAAGGGTGACGAGTTTGGCGCGCCTGTCCGTAGGGTCCGGCGCCCGCTCGACATAGCCAAGACGTTCCAGATCATCGATCAGCTCGCCCATCGCGGCCTTGCCCATGCCGGCCCTCTCGGCAAGCAGGCTGGCTCTGGTTCCCTCTTCATCAATATTGGCAAAGATTGCACCATGCTTCGGTCGGATGGCTGGATGGCCGCGCTCGTGCAGCGTCTGGGTGAGCGCGTGTGCGGACGCTTGATAGGCGTAGAGCAGAAGTGATTGCGTGTAAGGTGTTACCATATTTCCAATTAAGTCCGGTTGCCATATAGTATGGCATTCATACTAAAGGAGGGGACGTGAGATGTCACTGCATCCGGACGTTGGACAAGCCGCGCAACAAATCGTTGATGCGTTCGTCGCCGCATGGAATAGCCACGATGCTGGCGCCTTTTCCGCGATATTTGCGCAAGACGCCGATTTCACTAACGTATTTGGAATGAAGGCAACGGGTCGATCATCGATCGAGCAGTTTCACAGGCCCATATTCGAGACGATGTTCAAGGATAGTCACCTCGAAGCCATCAAAACCCAAATGCATCCTATCCGCCCCGATGTTATCGCGCTCGACATTCACTGGAGCATGACGGGCGCGCGTGATCCGGAAGGGAATGAATGGCCTGAACGCCATGGGCTGATCAACATGGTGATCGTGCGCGAACAAGACGCCTGGTCAATTGCCGTCATGCACAATATGGACCTGCCCGAGGACGGCAAAGCGGAAGCTCAGCGTAAGTTGCAGAGTTGACGCGCTCTTCAGAGCCGGAAGCAAAGCGGGGCTTCTGCTTGCGTAGCGATACCGCGCCGGAATCCATCGATACGCGGTGGAGGTATGCAGATTCCTCCACCGCAATCTCATGGCCGAAGCCAAATATCTGGTTCGCGAAAAGCGCTTGCCGATGAACGGCCTACTTTTGCGTAGCATCGCCGATCAGGCGCCGAACACCAGCCGCAATCGCCGAAGGATGGTCTTCTTGCAGATAGTGTGCGCCTGCGCCGAGCTGAACGACTTCGCAGTTGTGGAGAGTGGACGCGAAGGTTCTGGCAAATTCTGGAGAAACCAGCGCCCCAGGCTCTCCGACAAAAAGTATCTTCGGATAGGTGCTTTCCCGTAGCGCTGCATGGGCGTTTTCCAGAAGCGCCGACACATCGCCAGGCTGACCGGCGATCGGCAGTTCATTGGGAAAACGCCACACTGGACGCCGGCTTTCAGGCGTGGGGAACGGCGCGCGATACGCCGACATTTCCTCTTCGGTGAGCTGACGCTCGATAGAGCCGGGAAGAACACGCTCCACAAAGACATTATCTTCCAGAACGAGTTTTTCGCCGATGCCTGCCGTGCGAAATTTCTGAAACAGTTCTCTGGCCGCCGGCTCGTGGTGAAACTCGTCCCAGCTTTTCATCGGCCGGATGAATTCCATGAACGCGAGGCCTCGCACGAAGTTCGGTCGGCGCGCCGCGCGTTCGAACGCGAGTGCAGTGCCCCAATCCTGGGCGACAAGATAGGCCGAGGAAATTTCAAGGGCGTCGATGAACGCATCGAGATAGCGGATGTGATCGATAAGACGATACTCGATGTCGGGTTTGTCCGATTGGCCGAAGCCGATGAGATCGGGCGCGATGCAGCGGGCTACGGGCGAAACATCTGACATGATATGCCGCCAGATGTAGGACGAGGTGGGATTGCCGTGCAGGAAGAGAGCAACCGGTGCATCCTTCTGCCCTGCTTCCCTATAGGCCATATGCATGTCGAGGACTTCTACGCGAGATTGTTGCATATTGAGAGACATGAGGCTTTCCTTTTTAAATATGGACGTCCGTATTTTATGAGGGCGCGATGCGAGCGACATGTATGTCTTCCCACGGCTCAGCCGGGGGCGGACGGAGGCGGCATCCACCTATTTGGAATGCCCTTCGGCCGCGTCTTGACTATTAATACAGACGTACGTATTGTCAAGTCATGTCAAAGCCGTCGAACAAAAATGAAATCATCGAAGCCGGGATGCGCGTCATGTTCCGCAAAGGATACCACGCGGCCGGTGTCAGGGACGTGGTTGCCGAAGCGGGCGTGCCGCAAGGGTCCTTCACCAATCACTTCCGCTCCAAGGAAGCCTTCGCTGTCGAAGTTCTCGACCACTATTTCGCGCATACGCGAAAGCTCGTCGGGGAAGCATTGAACGATCGCTCGCTGCGTCCCCGCGATCGCCTGCTGCGCTATCTCGACATCATCACCGAACGCCTCGCAGCCGACGACTATTTTCGTGGCTGCCTGATCGGCGATTTCAGCATCGAGGTTTCGCAGACGAGCGAGCTGCTGCGCGAACGGCTTTCCCAGATCTACCGGGAATGGCTTGCGCCGTTCGTGCGTTGTATCGAAGAGGCTCAGCAGGCCGGCGAGATCGGCACGCGGTTTCCCGCAAACGATCTTGCGGATTTTCTGCTCAGCTCGTGGGAAGGGGCAATTCTGCGAATGAAGGTGGAACGCGGGCCAGAGCCTCTCGACAGGTTCAAACGCATTGCCTTTGCGACGATTTTCGTCGGCGGCGTCTGAGCGGGAGGTTGGAAATCAACCTGGCATAAGCAGATTGAGCATGAGGCGAGTAGCGGCTTCACGCACGCGTCTCTCGTGGATGCGTTGCGCTGCCGTTTCGCAATTGCTTTTGCCCGTGCGCAGCTCAGCTGCGGCGTGCCTTTTCCTGTCCTTGATCCATCTTCAGCGGCAATTCCGGCAGAAACAGCAGCGCGATCACCGCCAGTGCCACGATGGCGGTTCCCGTCGCGAAAGTCATGGCGATTGCGTGACGATAGAGCGCTATTGCCGCGGCGTGAGCCTCAGGGGAGGCGGTGGCGAGTTGTTTCATGCCGGCTTCTGTCAGGGATGATATGTGGACCCCATCCAATACGCCGCCGGCATTTTGCACGCGATAGGCCAGGATGGCGCCCGAGCCGGTGACGCCGATGAGGCCGCCGAGCGAGCGGAAGAAGGCAAGCGTCGCCGTCCCGACGCCGCGATGGGCAAGCGGCAGGGCATTTTGCACCGCGATCGTCATCGTGGGCATGACCAGGCCGAGACCGAGGCCGAGGGCGAAAACGGTGGGCTCGATGACCCAGAAGCCCTGGCTGGTGGCCGCCGCCCAGGCGAGCGTCGCGAAGGCAGCTGTTGCCAGGCTGAGGCCGCAGAGCTGCGCCGGCTTGTAGCGTCCGAAGCGGTGCAGCAGCACGCGCCCGTTGACCATGGAGGAGATGACGACGCCGATCATCAGCGGACCGGTAAGCAGGCCCGAATGCGAGGGGCTGACCCCCATGACCATCTGGAAGAACAGCGGAAAGAACAGGCTTGCCCCGAGCATGCCCATGAAGGTCAAAGCCAGCACGAGGCAGGCGACGACGAACAGCCGGTTGCGGAAGAGATCGGGCGGCAGCACCGGTTCGGGCTCGCGCCGGATGTGAAGGATGAGAAAGACGAAAAGGACGAGCGCGACGGCGGAGAGGCCGAAGATCTCAGGCGAGTTCCAGGCCCATTCATTGCCGCCGAGTGCGAGCACCAGCAGGAAGCTCGTCGTGCAGCCGGTCAGCAGCGCCGCGCCGAGATAGTCGATGCGGCGGCTGCGTGCCTGATGCGGCCGCTTCAGCGCCCGTCCGATCATCACGAGGGCGACGGCGCCGATCGGCAGGTTGACGTAGAAGATCCAATGCCACGACAGGAGATCGGTGATGATGCCGCCGGCGATCGGGCCGATGACGCTGCAGATGGCGAAGACCGCTGCGATCGAACCCTGATTGCGCCCGCGTCTCGCCGGCGGCACGATATCGCCGATGATGATCTGCGCCAGCGGCAGCAATCCGCCGGCGCCGATGCCCTGGATCGCCCGGAAGATGATGAGCTGCATCAGCGTCTGCGCCATGCCACTCAGCACCGAACCCAAAAGGAAGATGAGGATCGCCGCATAGATCATCGGCTTGCGGCCGTACTGGTCGCTAAGCTTGCCATAGAGCGGCATGGTGCTGGTCGAGGCAAGCACATAGGCGCTGACGACCCAGGAAAGATGCGTCAACCCGCCGAGATCGCTGACGATGCGCGGCAGCGCGGTCGCGACGATGCTCTGGTCGATGGCGCCGAGGCCGAGAACGATCATCAAGCCGAATATGACGGCGCGGATCTCGCGGCGGTCGGGCTGATCGGCCTTCGTCGGCACCGGCACCGGAGCGGTGTTCATACTTTCGGCGTTCATTGACCGATCTCCATCAGCGGTTCGATCGCGGCACGGATGGCTTCGCGCTGTTGAGGCGATAGTTTGACGAGCTCCGAGGCGAGCCAATCGGTTCGCCGTTGCTTCAGGCGGCGAATGAATTCCTGCCCCTTCTCGGTGGCAATCAGGCCATTGCGGCGCCGATCGTTCGGATCCGGCTCCGCGCGCGCGATGAGCCCATCCCGCTCCATGGCCTTCACATGCCCTGATATCGTCGGTCCGCGCAGCTTCTCCATCCGCGCCAGCTCGGCAACGCCGATGCCTGGTTGGCGGATGATGGCGACCAGCAGCAGGCCGTGCAGCGGCGACAGCTCGGCTTCGTCGCTCTCGCGCCGCAATTGCCGATAAAGACGATGGAGGGCAGGCCGCAGCGCTTCGGCGAGCGCATACGCGTCTTCGATCCCGTGATAGCCGTCGGTTTTGCTCATCGAGCCTCACTTGCTAATAGATAGGTAGGCTTCCTACCTATAGATCTATCGCGCGGGATGTACTTGCGCAAGCAATAATATTATGAAACATTTTCAATCAATGCGCGTCGTTCAACCCTGTTGCGACCCGCGAGGAGGAGGAGAGCTGTGAAACGTTTCCTGACAACCGTGACAGTGACTGCCCTGAGCGCTCTGCTTAGCATTACCTCTTTCGATCCGGCCGCCGCCGCGCCGATCCAACCCCTGATCCAGCCGGCAATCCAGCAGACCGAAAGCCAGCCTGCCGCCGGGGTGATCGAAGTCCAATATCGCCATCACAACCGGCACTATCGCCGGCATTATCGGCCGCACTACCGCCCGCATCATCGCCCGGGCTATTGGCACGGCCATCGCGGCTATCGCTATGCCCGTCCGGGCTACCGCCGTTATAATGATGGCTGGTGGTATCCGATGGCCGCCTTCACCGCCGGTGCGATCATCGGCGGGGCCGTTTCACAGCCGCCACGTGGCAGCGCTCACGTTCGCTGGTGCGCGAGCCGCTATAAGACCTATCGCGTTTCCGACAATACCTATCAGCCGAGCAAAGGCCCGCGCCGCCAGTGCGTGAGCTCGTGACGTGACGGTTATTCGATCCCTCCCCGCGCAGCGGGGAGGGATTCGTTTCAGGCTGCCGCGGTCAACTGCTCCGAAACATCCCACAGCCGTCGCCAGATGGCTTGGTCGCGGGCATGCGAAGCGATCTTGGCGCGCACCGGCGGCCCCCTGAGTTCGTAAAAACCATTAGGGCCATACATGGCGCCGCCCTCCGCCGCGGGTGAGGTGGCGGCAAAGAGCGTCGGCAGGGCGCCGGCCGCTGCCGTATGCGATAGAAGCGGCCCCAGCAATTTCGTCATGATTTCGAGACCGCCTGCCCGGTCGCGGCCCATGCGCGGACCCGTGGTCTGCAGGCCGGTCGCGGCGTAGCCGGGATGGGCGGCAATGCTTTTCAGCTTCCAGCCCTCGGCGCGGGCGAGGCGGTCGAGCTCCAGGCTGAACAGCAGCGTTGCCAGCTTCGATTGGCAATAGGCGGACCAGGACCGATAGCGCCTGCGCCACTGCAGATCGTCGAAATTGATCCTGCCGCTGCGATGTGCCAAGCTGCTGACGGTGACAACGCGCGGGTTGTCGGCGGCGAAAATCTTCGGCAACAGCCGCATTGTCCAGGCGAAATGTCCGATATAATTGGCGCCCATCTGCATCTCGAAGCCGTCTTCCGTCTCATGCCGATCGGGAATGGCCATGACACCGGCATTGTTGATGAGCAGATCGATACGCGGCACAGTGGCGC
Source organism: Martinezella tropici (assembly GCF_008370325.1). GTDB lineage: Bacteria > Pseudomonadota > Alphaproteobacteria > Rhizobiales > Rhizobiaceae > Rhizobium > Rhizobium tropici_B. Next base: position 376,902 of record NZ_VNIP01000001.1, read on the forward strand.
CGATACGGCCTGCGGTGCGGGCGACGGAATCGAGGCTGGCGAGATCCAGCGGTTCGAACGTGACGTCCGCTGCAGGTGTCGCCGCGCGGATCTTGGCGAGCGCTTCATTGGCCTTGGTCTCGTTGCGCGAGGCGATGATGACCTTTGCGCCAGCGCCCGCCAGAGCCTTTGCCGCTTCGTAGCCTATGCCGCTGTTGGCGCCGGTGATGACTGCGATGCGGCCCGTCTGTGGCGGGATATCCTTCACTGTCCAGTCTGGCATTGCGGAAACTCCTGTAAAGAGATTGCCATTGCCCATTGTATCTGGTTATTTCTATACTAAATGCAAGTTTGCAATAGATGAAAATATGTGGGCACGAAATTCACGCTCACGCCTGCATATCAGCGATTTAGAGGGTTTAATGGCGCGGCATGCCTTTGAATTGCCACGCTGCTCGGTCCTCATCACCCCACATATGGTATCGTGTCCGAGATTGGATTTGCGGAATGACGACAAAGACTTCATGCGCTGATTTTGTGCAGTTCTTCCGCTCATGGGTCAGCAATCCCTTGCGCGTCGCCGCAGTTGCGCCCTCGGGCGAGCGGCTGGCGAGATTGATGACGCAGGAAATCGAGCCGCTCGATGGCCCGGTCCTCGAGCTTGGCCCGGGCACCGGTGTATTCACACGCGCGTTGCTGGCGCGTGGTATTCCGGAAAGCGCGCTCACGCTCGTCGAGTTCGGCGAGGAATTTGCCGTTCGGTTGCGCCGACGCTTTCCCGAGGCGCGCATCGTGCACATGGATGCGGCGCAGCTCGGCCAATGCGGCCTTTTCGATGACGCGCCTTTCGGCGCCGTCGTCAGCGGCTTGCCGCTGCTGTCCATGCCGCCTTTGAAAGTTGAGGCCATCGTCGGCGGTGCCTTCGAAACGATGAAACCCGGAGGGGCCTTTTATCAGTTCACTTATGGCCCGCGCTGTCCGGTGCAGAAGGCGATCCTGGAAAGTCTCGGCCTGAAGGCAATGCGCATCGGCGGCACGGTACGCAACATCCCGCCCGCCGGTGTCTACAGGATATCGCGGCAAAATCCGCTGGAGCTCTCGATCGGCGGTTCCAAATATCGTAGCACCGGAGAGGGCGTCGGAATCGGTGCGTTAATGCCGGAACCCGGCCATGCCGATAAGGGGCGGCCCGAAGCAAATGCGTAGCGGGGGTAGTGGATGGCGCATAAGCCGGATGTCGATATCGCGGTGAAGGAAGGTCGGCGCGAGCGCAAGCGCCGTCAGACGCGCGAACGCATCGAATCCAGCGCCCTGAAGCTCTTCCTCGAGCGTGGCTTCGATGCCACCACCATCGAGGATATCACCGAAGCGGCCGACGTTTCCAAGCGCAGCTTCTTTGATTATTTCCCCAGCAAGGAGGATGTGGTCAGCGCCTGGCAGGACAGTTTTGCCCGCGAGCTGATCGGCGCGGTTGCCGTCCAGCCCGAAGATGCGTCGATCGTCGACGTCATTGAGGCGGCCGTCAATTCTGCCCTTCGTACTGCCGTCGCCGATCCGCAAAGCCTTGCTCTGGCCGCCCTGATTCACAATACGCCGACGCTTCAAGCCCGCGACCAGCTGAAATACGCCAAGCTGGAGAAGAAGCTCGCGGACGCGCTGCTTGCCCGGGGCAGCGGCAGCCAGGAGGAGCATCTCCGCCTTGGCATGCTTGCGGCCGCCGTCGTGACGATGCTGCGCATCGGCAGCGAGCGCTGGATGCAATCTCCACAGGACGTTTCGGTGGAGCAGTTCGCCCGCAACCTGTTCGATGAGCTTTGGGCCACGCTTGCCGATCTCGGCAAACAGGTGCAACGGCGCACATGACGGTGCCAGACTAGACCCAAGGGAAGCCGCCTGATCGGTCCCGACACATCGTGCATCGACACATTGCATAAGCCGCGCCGCAGACCCATGTAGTATCGGTCGCGACGCCCATCTCTCCCTCGCGAAAATTCGATTTGCCCGTCAAATCTCGGCTCCTCCCCGGATGCCGAAACGCTCAACACATTTCACATCAGCAAAAGGGACTATAACCATGTCAGCATTTGATGCAGCCAAGTCCGGTCAGTTCAAGATCGGTGGTGACCTTCCCGTTCATCGTCTCGGTTTCGGTGCCATGCGCATCACGGGCGCGGGTATCTGGGGCGAGCCGGAGGACCATGACGAAGCCGTCCGCACGCTGAGGCGCCTGCCGGAACTCGGCATCAATTTCATCGATACGGCCGACTCCTATGGTCCGGACGTCTCCGAACGTCTGATCAAGGAGGCGCTCCACCCCTATGGCCACGGTCTCGTCGTCGCGACCAAGGGCGGGCTCACCCGAACCGGACCGAATGTCTGGGTGCCCGTGGGCCGTCCCGAATATCTGATCCAGCAGGCGCACAAAAGCCTGCGCAATCTCGGCGTCGACCGCATCGATCTCTGGCAGCTCCATCGCATCGATCCCAAGGTGCCTGCGGCAGAACAATTCGATGCCGTGAAATCGCTGCTGGATGACGGTATCATCCGCCATGCCGGCCTGAGCGAAGTCTCTGTTGCCGACATCGAGGCTGCATCGAAGCATTTCAAGGTGGTGACGGTGCAGAACCGCTACAATCTGGTCGATCGAACCAGCGAGGACGTGCTCGACTATTGCGAAAAGCACGGCATCGGCTTCATCCCCTGGTTCCCGCTTGCCGCTGGCGATCTCGCCAAGGAGGGCTCGCTGCTCGATACCATCGCGAAGAAGCATAATGCCGCGCCGAGCCAGATCGCGCTTGCCTGGGTGCTGAAGCGCAGCCCGGTGATGCTGCCGATCCCCGGAACGGGCAAGGTCAAACACCTCGAGGAAAACACCGCGGCGGTCGATATCGTCCTTTCCGACGAGGAGTTTGCCGCGCTGGATGCCGAAGGCAAGAAGGCGTTCAAGGCCGCTTGAATTGAAAGTCACCCGGCCGGTGGGAGATTGCTCACCGGTCGGATGGCAGTGAGAGGTGCTTCCAATGCAAAAACGACGATCACAATCATGTGAATCTCTGGATTTGGGTAAATAACGACTGCAAAATAGGCGTCACACCCCCGAAAATGCCGGAAATATGCGATATTTTCGGCGTCTGTGAGGTGAGTGATGCGTTCAGTGCATTGCTGCATTGCGAAAGCCGGCCTGTTCATCCCGACCCGCTCGTTATATCTAATCACTCGAAGGCAGCGCACTCCTCCTCCCAGCGCTCCTTCAATGATTGGCAACACTCCTCCTCCTCCCAGTTGCCAATCCGGATCAAGAGCCCGATGCATCCTCCTCCCGCATCGGGCTCTTTTTTATTTTCAGCCAGATTATCAGTTAGCGGTTTTGGGCGATTGCGTTGCGCCTTTGCAATGCCGTCGCGAATTAGCATCGCGTCATGAGCCAAAGAACCGCCGGACTCGCTTGCGCAGTGGATATGCATGCGTAGAGTGGCGCAACATTCTGGCGGTAAGGAAAGGTTGCATGATGCAGCACATGGCGGGTTCGCACCGATGGGAATGGGCGTTTTTCCGAACTGCCGCCATGGTTGTCACCTTGTCTCTGACCGCCTGCGGTCGCCCGATCGGCGTCATGCAGCCCGTTTCCGAAAACGTGCCGGGCACATCGAAGGTCGATCTTCTCGTTGCCACGACACGCCTGCCGGACCAGGATCCGGCAATTCTCTTCTCGGGCGAGCGCGGCCTGGGCCTGAAGGTGGATGCCGTCAGCGTCTCCATCCCGCCAGAGGCCAATCGCAAGGTCGGCCAGGTTCAGTGGCCGAGCCGCTTGCCCGGCAACCCCTTGAAGAACTTCGTCACCCTTGGTGTCAAATCGCTGGCGACCGAAACGGATGGACGCGCCTGGCTGCATGCGGAACTGCCGAAGAACAAGCGGGTGCTGATCTTCGTGCATGGCTTCAACAACCGCTATGAGGATGCCGTTTATCGTTTCGCGCAGATCGTTCACGATTCCCATGCCGACGTCGCGCCGATCGTCTTCACCTGGCCGTCGCGCGCCAGCATCTTCGACTATGCCTACGACAAGGAAAGCACCAACTATTCCCGCGATTCGCTGGAGGAATTGCTGCGGCGTGTCGCGGCCGATCCCGCCGTCGGCGATATCACCGTCATGGCACATTCGATGGGAAGCTGGCTCGCGGTCGAATCCCTCCGGCAGATGGCGATCCGCAACGGCCGCGTCGCACCGAAGATCAAGAACGTCATCCTGGCCTCTCCCGATCTCGACGTCGATGTCTTCGGGAGGCAGTTCGCAGCACTTGGCAAGGACAAGCCGCATTTCACGCTATTCGTCTCGCGTGACGATCGCGCGCTCTCCCTCTCAAGACGCATTTCCGGCAACATAGATCGCCTCGGCCAGATCGATCCGGCGGCCGAACCCTATCGCAGCGAGCTGGAGAAGCAGGGCATCACCGTTCTCGATCTCACCAAGCTTAAGACCGGCGATGGCCTGAACCATGGTAAGTTCGCCGAAAGCCCTGAAGTGGTGAAGCTGATCGGAGCCCGGCTGATCGAGGGCCAGACGATCACCGATTCCGATGTGGGTATCGGCGACGCGGTCGGCGCCGTCGCCATGGGGGCCGCACAAACGGTGGGCAGTGTGGCGGGCGCGGCCGTCAGCGCCCCGATTGCCATCTTCGATCCGCGCACTCGTCGGAACTACGGCGAACAATGGCGCCGTGTCGGTGCTTCCGCCGGCAATACCGTCGGCTCGCTGGGCGACAGCGTCGAGGCGACCGGCAGCAATGTCGGGGAAGCATTGAAGCAATAGTGCTATTATGACTTGACCAGCTGCGGCGGCTTTCATCGCTGCTGCAAAACGCCATAGCCACGTTAATCGATCTGATATATCAGAAGGGCCTGCCGGTTGGATGGCGCCGGCTACATCACCGGCCAGAATATCCGCGTCGACGGCGGCATACCGCGACATGTCTGATTGGAGCCTATGAGATGAGATGGAAGCGCACGATCCAGTTGCTGGACGTTCATTGCGAAGGGGAAATCGGCAAGGTTGCCATCGGCGGCGTCCCGAAGATCCCGGGCAACAGCATTGCCGAGCAGCTGCATTGGCTGAATACTGATCCGAAGGGCCAGGAGCTGCGCCGTTTCCTCGTGCTGGAGCCGCGCGGTGCGCCGATCGGCTCCGTCAACCTGCTGTTGCCGGCGAAGCACCCCGAGGCCGATGCCGGCTTCATCATTCTGCAGCCGGATCAGGCGCATGCAAGCTCGGGTTCGAATTCCATCTGCGTGACCACGGCCCTGCTCGAATCCGGCATCGTCGAGATGAAGGAGCCGGAGACGGTGGTAACGCTCGACACGGCGGCCGGCCTCGTCCGCGCCACGGCGACCTGCCGCGACGGACGCTGCGAGAAAGTGCGGCTGACCATGGTGCCGTCCTTCGTGCATGAGTTGGATGTCGAACTCGACACGCCGCAATGGGGCAGGATCAAGCTCGATCTCTGCTATGGCGGCATCTTCTATGGGCTCGTCGATGTCGGCCAGATCGGTTTGAAGATCGAAAAGGCGAATGCGGCGGCCCTGGTTCAGGCCGGCATGATCATCAAGGAAGCGATCAATCGGGCGATGACCGTGGTCCATCCCGAAATTCCGGCGATCTCGGGCGTCGCCTATGTGATGTTCCGCGATGTCGATGCCGATGGCGCCATCCGCACCTGCACGACCATGTGGCCCGGCCGCGCCGACCGCTCGCCCTGCGGTACCGGCAACTCCGCCAATCTGGCGACGTTGCATGCCCGCGGCAAGGCTAAGGTCGGCGATGTCTTCAAGTCCCGCTCGATCATCGGTTCGGAATTCGAAGTCGGTCTGCAGGCGGAGACCGAGGTTGCCGGCAAGGCGGCCATCATCCCGACGATCACTGGCCGCGGCTTCACCTTCGGCTTGAGCCAGGTGGCGCTCGATCCTTTCGACCCGATGGCGGAAGGCTTTGCCATGACGGATGTCTGGGGACCTTCGGCGGGGGATATTTGAGGGCGAGTGAAGGCTGGGCTGCTCTAGGTCGGGCAGAGAGTTAGCCCCTCACCCTAACCCTCTCCCCGCATGCGGGGAGAGGGGACTACCTCTCAATCTCGTCTCAGCAATTTTCTGGAAAGAAGGCTGTAGGCGCCCCCATCCCCTTCGCCCCGCAAGCGGGGAGAAGGTGGCCGACAGGCCGGATGAGGGGCGGGCCTGCTATTTTGCTGGATAAATCACACCCTTGCGCAGAATGATATTCCCATAGAGCCGCGGCTCGCTGGTCTGTATCAGCGCATGCGCCTGCCTGACCCGCTCATAGAATTCCGCCGGCAACAGCGGCACGACCCGCATGTCGGGCACATGCCGGGCGCAGCACTCGATCATCTCCGCATGAACGGGGTCGATAGCATCGCGATCCTGCTTGACGGTCGCCCGGAACATCGCCTGCGGCACGAAATCGTCGATCGGCAGTACGCTCAGCACGGCATCGAGCACGGGGATGACGCCGTGGCCGTCGAGACGGATCAGGCGGCGGCCGTGCTCGAGGCCCGGATAGTTGCCGTCGACAAGGGCGATTTCGTCGCCATGGCCCATGGCGCGCAGCGTCGCCAGTAGCTCCGGGCTCAATAGCGGGTCAATGCCCTTCAGCATGCTCAATCTCCTTGAAAAGAACGTTCTGGTCGATCAGGTAGCGCGCGAAGATCGGCAGGCTGGCGCCGCCGACGGCGCGTGCCTGCGGCCCGACGGCACCCTCGATGATCTCGGGCATGACGACCCCCTGAAGATCCAGCTCCGCCGCTGCCTTCATGGTTGCGCGCACCACGCGTTCCCGCACCCAGGCGGGGAAGCCGCCATCGATGACGGCGGCGCTGAAATCAAGAACGGAGGCGGAGGCGACGATAGCCTGTGCCAATGCCTTGGCCGTATCCTGGATCCAGATCTCCAGCGGCTCGCCGAAATCGATCCAATTATCGGCCGAATACCAAAGAGGGCGTGGGTCGAAACCATGATCCCGCAGAAGATTTTCGAGCACGAAGATCGAGGCGATCTCCAGAAGCTGGCGGTTCTCGCCGTTGCGGCCGCGCACGGGCAGGGGACCAAGTGCGCCGGCCGTTCCCGTTCGGCCAACGAAGACGGACGAATTCAAGACGATGCCGCCGCCAAGGAACGAGCCGATGAAGAAATAGACGAAATCCGGATAATGTGGCCCGACGCCGAAGACCAGCTCGGCACCGCAGGCGCTGGTGGCGTCGTTCTGCATGAAGACAGGGTAAGTCACGCGCGAGGCGATTTCGGCTCTTAGGTCGAAACCACGCCAGACATCCATCGCTCCCGGCGGCGCGCCCACCTGCTCGGCCCAGTTCCAGAGCTCGAACGGCGCGGCAACGCCCATTCCGGCGATCTTGCGGCGCTGCTCGTCGCTGAGGCGTCCCTCAAGTTCCTTGATGCCGGCCGCGACGAAGGCGATAATGTCCTGTGGCAGCGGGTAGGGATAGATCTGGTGGAGCTGCATCCTGATGCCGCCGACGAAATCCATCAGCACGAGGTCAGCGCTGCGCCGGCCGATCTTGACCCCGAAGGAGAGTACGGCGTCCGGATTGAGCCGCATCGGAATGGATGGCTGGCCGACGCGCCCGCGTACCGGCGCATCGCGGGACAGCAGCCCGTCTTTTTCCAGTTCGCGCATGATGACGGACACGGTTTGCGCCGAAAGCCCGCTCCGCCGCGCGATATCGGCTTTCGAGAGCGCACCATGACGGCGCACGAGCGATAGCACAAGCCGTTCGTTATGGGCGCGCACGCCAACCTGGTTCGCACCCCCGGAGGGGTCGAGAATCGCCGGTATTGTGGGTGTGTCCTCCGGGCCGTGCACGAGAGACATGGGCCTGCTCCTTCCATCATGGCCATGCCCTATTTTTTTCCAAAATGCCACATCGAATTAATAATTCAATCCGATTTATTTATTGACAGCCGGAAATCTTTAAGCTCAGATATAGGCGTCGAGGACGTGAAAATGACCTTGGAGGAGGTCCACCGGAAATAATCCGACAGGCATTTCGCGTCTCCACGCCGGGTTCCGGCCGGTCATCGCCGGAGGGTTCGGCTTTTCAAACATCGGGAGGATTGAATGAAGAAATCCGTTATTTCCGCAGCAGTTGCTGCTCTGGCGATCGGCGTCGCATTTGCAGCGCCTGCCAAGGCCGCCGGCGTTTCCGCCTGCCTCATCACCAAGACCGATACCAATCCCTTCTTCGTCAAGATGAAGGAAGGCGCGACCGCCAAGGCCAAGGAACTCGGCGTGACGCTGAAGTCCTATGCCGGCAAGATCGACGGTGACAGCGAAAGCCAGGTCGCCGCCATCGAAAGCTGCATTGCCAGTGGCGCCAAGGGTATTCTGATCACCGCTTCCGACACGAAGGGTATCGTTTCCTCGGTCAAGAAGGCACGCGACGCCGGCCTGCTGGTCATTGCGCTCGATACGCCTCTGGAGCCGGCTGACGCTGCCGACGCGACCTTCGCCACGGACAACCTTCTTGCCGGCAAGCTGATCGGCGAATGGGCCAACAAGACGCTGGGCGATAAGGCCAAGGATGCCAAGATAGGCTTCCTCGACCTGACGCCGTCGCAGCCTTCCGTCGACGTTCTGCGCGACCAGGGCTTCATGATCGGCTTCGGCATCGACCCGAAGGATCCGAACAAGATCGGCGACGAAACCGATGCACGCATCGTTGGCCATGATGTCACCAACGGCAACGAGGAAGGTGGCCGCAAGGCCATGGAAAACCTCCTGCAGAAGGATTCCAGCATCAACGTCATCCATACGATCAACGAACCGGCCGCTGTCGGCGCCTACCAGGCGCTCAAGGCCGTCGGCTTGGAAAAGCAGGTTCTGATCGTGTCCGTCGACGGCGGTTGCCCGGGCGTCAAGTCCGTCAAGGAAGGCGTGATCGGCGCAACGTCACAGCAGTATCCTTTGATGATGGCTGCCCTCGGCGTCGAGGCGATCAAGAAGTTCGCCGATAGCGGCGAGAAGCCGAAGCCGACCGAAGGCAAGTCCTTCTTCGACACCGGCGTGTCGCTGGTGACGGACAAGCCGGTTTCCGGCTTGAAGTCGATCGACACCAAGGAAGGCACGGCAAAGTGCTGGGGCTAAGCCCCTTACGAAATGTGATATAATCCCTTCGGGAGCCGCGTCATGCGCCTGCTGGCGCGGCTCTTCTTATAAGGGAGCAGACAATCGCAACAGTCACGTCGGCCGGGGTTTATCTCCTCGGCTGGCCCCTAACAGCCGGCGGTTTCCGTGCATGAGCGCGGTGGCGGAGGAATAATATGTCCGGAGCACAGGAATTCGAACGTGTTCTCGACGGCAGCGACAAGAACGTCGCGTCGTTCGAGCAGCACGATGCCTCTTTTCTCAAGCGCGTGCAGCACTTTCTACATTCGACGCCGGCCGCCGTGCCGTTGATCGTATTGGTGATGGCGATCGTGATCTTCGGTATCGCGATCGGCGGGCGGTTCTTTTCCGCCTATACGCTGACGCTGATCCTGCAGCAGATCGCGATCGTCGGCATTCTCGGCGCTGCCCAGACGCTGGTCATCCTGACCGCCGGCATTGATCTGTCGATCGGCGTGATCATGGTCATTTCCTCCGTCGTCATGGGCAACGTCGCCGTCACTTACGGCCTGCCCGCGCCGGTCGCCATTATCGCTGGCATGACCGCGGGCGGCCTCTGTGGGTTGCTCAACGGCTTCCTCGTCGCCAACATGAAGCTGCCGCCGTTCATCGTGACGCTCGGCACCTGGAATATCGTCATGGCGACGAATTTCATCTATTCCGCCAATGAAACTATCCGCGACACCGATGTCGATGAAAAGGCGCCGCTCCTGCATCTCTTCGCGATCAGCTTCCGGCTTGGCGGCGCGGTGCTGACCCTCGGCGTCATCGCCATGGTGCTGCTGGTGCTGGGCCTGTGGTATATTCTCAACCACACCGCCTGGGGCCGGCATGTCTATGCTGTCGGTGACGATCCAGAAGCGGCGAAATTGTCGGGCATCCAGACCAAGAAGGTGCTGCTCGCCGTCTATGGCGTTTCGGGACTGATCGCGGCCTTTGCCGCCTGGGTTTCGATCGGCCGCAACGGCTCGGTCTCACCGTCTTCGGCCGTGACGGACTTCAATCTTCAGGCGATTACCGCGACGGTGATCGGCGGCATCTCGCTCTTCGGCGGCCGTGGCTCGATCCTCGGCACGCTCTTCGGCGCCATGATCGTCGGCGTCGTCTCCATGGGCCTCAATATGCTCGGAGCCGATCCGCAGTGGAAGGTCCTCCTGACCGGCGTGCTGATCATCGGCGCCGTCGCGATCGATCAATGGATCAGAAAGGTATCGGCATGACCACGACTGGCGAACCCCTTCTCACCGCGCGTGGCCTCGTCAAGCGCTATGGGCGCGTGACCGCGCTCGACAACGCCGATTTCGATCTCTATCCCGGCGAAATCCTTGCTGTTATCGGCGACAACGGCGCCGGAAAATCCTCGCTGATCAAGGCGATTTCCGGCGCGGTGACACCCGATGAAGGCGAGATCAAGCTGGAAGGCAAACCTGTTCATTTCAGGTCGCCGATGGAAGCGCGCGAGGCTGGCATCGAAACGGTCTACCAGAACCTGGCGCTGTCGCCGGCGCTCTCGATCGCCGACAACATGTTCCTCGGTCGCGAGATCCGCAAGTCCGGCGTCCTCGGCTCCGTCTTCCGCATGCTCGACCGGCCGGCGATGGAAAAGCGCGCCCGCGATAAGCTCACCGAACTCGGCCTGATGACGATCCAGAATATCAACCAGGCGGTGGAAACGCTCTCCGGCGGCCAGCGCCAGGGTGTCGCCGTGGCGCGTGCCGCCGCCTTCGGTTCCAAGGTCGTCATCATGGACGAGCCGACGGCCGCACTCGGCGTCAAGGAAAGCCGCAAGGTTCTGGAACTCATCCTTGATGTGCGTGCGCGCGGCTTGCCGATCGTTCTGATCTCGCACAATATGCCGCATGTCTTCGAGGTTGCGGACCGTATTCATATCCATCGTCTTGGACGACGGCTGACCGTCATCAATCCGAAGGAATATACCATGTCCGACGCCGTTGCCTTCATGACCGGCGCCAAAGCGCCGCCGGTCGAGAATGTCGCTGCATGAGCGTCTCTCTTGACGATGTTGCCGGCGAGATCATCGCACGCGCCGGCAACGCGAAACGCTTCCTGGTGGCGATCGCCGGCCCTCCCGGCGCCGGCAAGTCGACACTGGCGGACAATGTCGCCAAGGCCTTGGAGGCGAGGGGCGAAAGCGCCGAAGTCCTGCCGATGGACGGCTTCCACATGGACAATGCCGTCCTGATCGAGAAGGGACTTTTGAAGCGGAAGGGCGTGCCGGAAAGCTTTGACGTCCGCGCCTTTCTCGACATCGTCAAAGCCGTGCGCGCCGCCGACCAGGAGGTGCTGGTACCGGTCTTCGACCGCTCGCGCGAGCTTGCCATCGCCTCGGCCCGCATTGTCCCGGCCGATCACCGCTTCATCGTCGTCGAGGGAAACTACTTGCTGTTCAGCCAGGGCAAATGGGCGGAGCTGGAGGGCCTGTTCGACTATTCGATCATGCTTGCTCCACCCATGGAAGTGCTGGAAGAGCGGCTGTGGGCGCGCTGGAGAGGCTACGATCTCGACGAAGAGGCGGCCAGCGCCAAGGTTTACGGCAACGATCTCCCGAATGGCCGGCTGATTCTGGAAAACCGCCGCCGCGCAGACGTTACCATCGATATCGTGCAGGATTGAGCTTCTCTGTCATTTAACTGCGCTCGCGGATTGTTTTGCGATGGCGGTTGGTGCTATCGAAGCGCACTATCAAAGAGCACGATCCCGAAAAGGCCGAGGCAGCTTTCGGGCTAGATCGCGCTCACATTCCAGAGGTCGCGCCCATGCAAAAGCTCACTATCCGCCGTCCCGACGACTGGCATCTGCATTTGCGTGACGGAGCCATGCTCGAAGGCGTGATCGGCGATACCTCCAGGCATTTCGCCCGCGCCATCATCATGCCCAATCTCGTGCCGCCCGTCGTGACGACGGCGGACGCCGCTGCCTATCGCGAGCGTATCCTTAAAGCGCTGCCGGCCGGTGATCGCTTCCAGCCGCTGATGACGCTTTACCTCACCGAACACACCAGCCCCGACGATGTCGAGGAGGGCAAGGGGAGCGGCCTGATTACGGCGGTCAAGCTCTATCCGGCGGGCGCAACGACCAACTCCCACGGCGGCGTGCGCGATCTGAACAAGGCAATGCCGGTGCTGGAGCGCATGGCGAAGATCGGCCTGCCGCTCTGCGTCCATGGCGAGGTGACGACGCCCGAGGTCGATATTTTCGATCGCGAGGCCGTGTTCATCGAAACCGTGCTCGATCCGTTGCGCAAGCGACTGCCGGAGTTGAAGGTCACGATGGAGCACGTGACCACCTCGGATGGCATCAACTACATCCAATCGGCGAAGGCAAACCTCGCCGGCTCGATCACGACGCATCATCTGATCATCAACCGCAACGCCATCCTCGTCGGCGGCATTCGCCCACACTATTATTGCCTGCCGGTCGCCAAGCGCGAAAGTCATCGCCTGGCGCTGCGCGCGGCTGCAACGAGTGGCGATACCAGGTTCTTCCTCGGCACGGATTCGGCTCCCCATGTCGATCCGTTGAAGGAGTGCGCTTGCGGTTGCGCCGGCATCTATACTTCGATCAATACTATGAGCTGCCTTGCCCATGTCTTCGAGCAGGAGGGTGCTTTGGAGAGGCTGGAAGCTTTCGCATCGCTGAACGGACCCGCCTGGTACGGGCTGCCGGTCAACGAGGACAGCATCACTCTGGTGCGTCGCCCCGATGCCGTGACATTCCCGGCCAAGATCGAAACGGGCGCCGGTCCGCTCACCGTCTTCGATCCCATGTTTCCTCTGCATTGGGATGTTGAAGGCTGAATTTAGATTTATATTATATAAGTAAATTAAAATTTACACGCAATATTGTAGTAATTCATCCGTATTTGCCGCGATATGGAACGTATATTTTACTGATATATATTTTCTTTATTATTTGCCGTAACCAATTTGATACCCCTTGAAGCCTAGCGTGTCATCGATCCCCCTACGGTAGAAAATGAAACCGTTGAAAGAGCATGATGCTGGTCGATTATAACTCCCTACTTCTGGCCCTCGGCGTTTCCGCGTCCTGCCTCGCGGTCACTTTGGTCGGAAGCTGGTTTTCCCGCCGGCCCGATACCTTTCTCCTGACGTGCTCTGCCGGCCTTGTGCCTCTCGTCGCCGGGATCTTCATCTATGGCGCCTATGTCGACCAGCCGCGGCCGCTTCTTGCTATCCTGACTTTCGTGCTGTTTTTCGTCGGCTTTGCGACCATTTGGATGGCAGGTCATCAGTTCCGCACGCGCCACCTCTCCAAAGCTCGCTTTGCTCTCGGCTGCCTGACCGGCATCGGCGCTTCGGGGGGACCTATGCTCGCCGGCTACGACGGGCTGGCCTTCATCGGCGACAATATCGTCATCAGTGTCCTTTTGCTTCTGACGGCGCGCGAATACTGGCTGAGCCGACGTGAAGCGCCCACGCCTCTTTACGGTATCACCGTGCTTTACACGCTGACCGCCATTTCCTTTGCGCTCTGCGCGGCTGTGTTGATCGCCGACGGCAAGCTCGTGCTTGGCCATGCGCCGGACAATTGGGCGGAGGATGTCAGCCTTGCCGTCTGCATTGCGGGGATGACCGGGATCGGTGCATTGTCGCTTGCGCTGCACCAGTGGCGCCAGGCCGCATTCCACCGCCAGGAGGCTATCACCGATTCTCTGACCGGGCTGCTGAACCGCCGGGCCTTGTTCGATCTCTACGGTCGCCGCAGCTTCGGTCCGTCCATGGCCGTCATCATCTTCGACATCGACCGCTTCAAGACCATCAACGATCAGCACGGCCACGCCACCGGCGACCTTGTGCTCAAGCTTTTCGGCCAGGAGCTCGCCTTCGGTTTGCGGCCTTCCGACACGGTAGCGCGTCTGGGAGGCGAAGAATTTGCGCTCGTTCTCGACAATGCGCTGCCGGGGCGCGCGGAGCAGGTCGCAGAGCGGGTGCGTGATGCCTTTGCGGCACGGGCGATCAGCATCGACGACAAGACTTTGGTCTGCACCGTCAGTGCCGGGGTAGCCACCGGCACAATCAAGGGCCTGGGTTTCGACGACGTCCTTCGTGCCGCCGACAAGGCGCTCTACGAGGCCAAGCGCAACGGCCGCAACCGTGTCGAGGTTGCGGCCTATCTGCACGCCGTCTAGAGCATTTCCGCTTTTCTTCGAATCGCGAAAACGCTCTATCTTCTCATTTCCCAACGCATTCCGGACGGAAAACCGCTGCGCACTTTTCCTGGAAATGCTCTAGCCGGTCATCTTCAGGGGCGTACGGCTGCTCTTCCGATGCGTTCAGAACAGGGCTTTCACGAAGGCGCAGGCGGCTAATAGGGAAGCCACCGTGCGTACATGGTTCCACCAGACCCAGTCGCTGAGATAGGTCGACCATAGCCGTGCCGACTCTGCGGAGTGGCCGTCGACCTTGTCGAGCGCGTCGTTGAGCGGCACATTGAACACCATCGTCGAAAGAAAGCTCGCGACGATGTAGAGCGCCGCACCCGCCAGCATCAGCATGCTGATGCTGCCCCGCCAGTAGAGAATTGCCATCACCGCGATGAAGAGCGACAGCGCGGCCGTCAGCAGGAACAGAACGATGAAGGGCGAGCGCACGATCGTCGTGTTGATCGATTGCATGGCAGCGATCCCCTGATCGACGGGAAGGCGGGCGAAGGCCTGCATGATGAAGGTCGAAAAGGCGAAGTAGACGCCGGCGAGAAGGCCGCTGCTGAGTGCTGCGACGATGAGGGCGATATTCGTGATCGGAAAGGTCATGACTGGGCACTCCAGATGCCGGTTGCGGCGGTTTGTCGGGCATAATCGGAAAAGTCTTTCGGCTGCCTGCCGAGGATCCGGCGGATGCCGTCCATGACAGGCGAGTTGCGGCCGTCGAGCACCTGCGTGAAAAGCTCATGCAGGAGATCGGTCGTCTCTTTCGGCAGGCCATAGGCGGTCATCTCGGCGATGAAAGCACCTATCGGAACGGTTTCATACCCGATGATCCTGCCGGAGGCCGCCGCGATTTCGGACACCGCCTGGCGAAAGGTCAGGGCGCGGGGTCCCGTCAGTTCGTAGGTCTGGTTGCGATGACGGGGGTCGGTGAGACACGCGACGGCCGCGTCGGCGATGTCGTCGGCATCGATGAAAGGCTCCGGCACATCGCCGGCCGGCAAGGCGAGCTTTCCCTGCAAAAGGCCGTCGACGAAAGCACCCTCGCTGAAATTCTGGTTGAACCAGCTGGCGCGCAGCACCGTGTAGCCGATGCCGGTAGCCTTGAGTTTCTCCTCGCTGCGAACGGCTCCGTCTTCACCGCGCCCGGAAAGCAGCACGATGTGCTCCACGCCCACCTCGATAGCGGCTTTCGCAAGAGCGGCGATGGCTTCCGCCGCCCAGTCGACCGAAAGGTCCGGCTGGAACGTGACATAAGCGGCGGAAGAGCGTTCCAGCGCCTGATGCCAGGTGCTGCGGTCCTGCCAATCGAAGCGGGGTGTCGTCGAGCGCGAAGCGGCGCGAACCGTGATGCCGCGCTCCTTCAGCCGCTCGGCGACCCGGCCGCCGGTTTTTCCCAGTCCGCCGATGATAGCAATTGTCGAGATCTGCATTTCAAGCTCCTCCAGTGTAAAATGTGATAAATTCTCTCATTTGCGAAATGTGATAAACTCTCTTATATTGCTTGTCAACAGTCACAGGCAGGGAATGGCATGACGCAGGAACCGATCGCGAGACGCAGGCGCAGCAAGGATGAGGCGGGTACCCCGCGCCGCATACCCAGCCAACAGCGTGGCCGTGAGCGCGTGGACCTGATCCTTTCGGTGGCATCCGAGTTGATTGCCAAGAACGGCAGCGATGCGCTGCGTATGGGCGAGATCGTCGAGAAGGCCGGTGTCTCCTTCGGTTCGCTCTACCAATATTTCCCGGACAAGACGGCGATCATCCGCGTGCTGGCGGAGCGCTTCAATGAGCAGGGGCGGCAATGTGTCGAGGACGAGCTGGTGGCGATAAAGAGTGCCGATCAGCTCCAGGAGGCCCTTGGCCGTATCGTCGACGGCTACTATGCCATGTTTCTCGACGAGCCCGTCATGCGCGACATCTGGCACGCGACCCATGCCGACAAACTGCTGCAGCAGGTCGACGCCGAAGACATGGAATGGCATTCGCAAGCATTTCTCACCGTTCTCGAGCGCCTCTGGCCCGAGCGCAACCAAGGCGAACTCGCAAGGATCGCCCGATTGACCATGCAGCTGGTCGCCGCCGCCGTCCGCTACGCGATTTCGATCGAACGGGAAGAGGGTGACAAGGTCATCGCGCTGTTCAAGACAATGCTTCCTGCCGATCTCGGCGCGCTGCGATGATCGCTTTCGGTCGCCTTTACCAGCCGCGGCCGTGACGATACCAGCAAAAGCTTCTATTCGTCTGGAAACTCGGGCAGCTTGCTGCTATTGCCGCTGGAACATTAGCGCTGCGAAGGAGGCCCGCATGACCCAGATGACTTTTACCGATCGCGCCGTCATGGCTGAGTTAGTGGCCAGGATGCTTTGGGAGATCAAGGCGGTCCATTTCAGCGCCGACAAGCCCTATAAGCTTGCCTCCGGCATGGCGAGCCCGGTCTATATCGACTGCCGCAAGCTGATCTCCTATCCGCGCATCCGTTCGACGGTCATGGATTTCGCCGCAAGCATCATCGTGCGCAATGCCGGCTTTGAACAATTCGACTGCGTTGCCGGCGGTGAGACGGCGGGCATCCCCTTCGCCGCCTTCCTGGCCGAGCGGCTGAACCTGCCGATGATCTACGTCCGCAAGCAGCCGAAGGGACATGGCCGCAACGCCCAGATCGAAGGCGATATGCGCGATGGCGCCCGCGTGCTCGTCATCGAGGATCTGACCACGGCCGGCGGCAGCATGTTCACCTTCATCGACGCCATCCGCGCAGCCGGCGGCATCGTCGATCATGGCATGGCGTTGTTCTATTACGACATCTTCCCCGAAGCGGAAGAGCGCTTCGCCAATGGAAAAGTTCGCCTGCATCACATCGCCACCTGGCGCGATGTGCTCGCCGTTGCCAAGGAGCAGAAGCTGTTCGACGGCAAGACGCTCGAGGAAGTCGAAGCCTTTCTCAATGCGCCGCTCGCCTGGTCCGGTAGGAACGGCGGCATTTCGGAGCTGCCCACAAACTGACGCTTTGCTTTTGCTCTGAATTTATCTAATCGATTTATGGACACGACAGACGCGCTCTTTGGGAGGCCGGAATGATATTGTGCTGTGGCGAAGCTTTGATCGACATGCTGCCGCGGGAGACGACCCAGGGCGAGAAGGGCTTTGCCCCCTATGCCGGCGGCGCGATCTTCAACACCGCGATAGCGCTTGGCCGGCTCGGCGTTCCCACCGGCTTCTTCACCGGCCTCGCTGACGACATGATGGGCGATATCCTGCGCGAGACGCTGTCGGCCTCCAAAGTCGATTTCAGCTATTGCGCCATCACGCCCCGCCCGAGCACGATCGCCTTCGTCAAGCTCGTCAACGGCCAGGCGACCTATGCCTTCTATGATGAAGGCACGGCTGGCCGCATGATCA
Organism: Martinezella tropici; assembly: GCF_008370325.1. Taxonomy (GTDB): domain Bacteria; phylum Pseudomonadota; class Alphaproteobacteria; order Rhizobiales; family Rhizobiaceae; genus Rhizobium; species Rhizobium tropici_B. Next base: position 394,658 of record NZ_VNIP01000001.1, read on the forward strand.
CCGAGGCCGATCTTCCGGCGCTCGGCGATGATTGCGAAGCGCTGCATTTCGGCGCGATCAGCCTGATCCCCGACCCGTGCGGCGCGACCTATGAGGCGCTGATGAAGCGCGAGCACCAGAGCCGCGTGATCTCGCTCGATCCGAACATTCGTCCTGGTTTCATCAAGGACAAGGCCGCGCACATGGCGCGTCTCAACCGCATGGTCGCCATGTCCGATATCCTGAAGTTCTCCGATGAGGATCTGGCATGGTTCGGCATCCCTGGCGATCACGATGAACTCGCCGCGCATTGGCTGGCTAAGGGCGCAAAGCTCGTCGTCGTCACCAAGGGCGCGGAAGGCGCGACCGGCTATACCAAGTCGTTGAAGGTCTCGGTTCCGAGCGAGCGCGTCACCGTGGTCGACACGGTCGGCGCCGGCGACACCTTCGACGCCGGCATCCTGGCGTCGCTGAAGATGAACAACCTGCTGACCAAGGCGCAGGTGGCTTCGCTTGAGGAGAAGGCCTTGCGAGATGCCCTCGGGCTCGGCGCCAAGGCAGCAGCGGTGACTGTGTCGCGCGCCGGTGCCAATCCGCCCTGGGCAAATGAGATCGGGCTTTAATTTAACCCTCCCCTTGAGGGGGAGGGTCGGCACGCAGTGCCGGGGTGGGGTGATCCTTTAGTCGTTCCGAGGCGGAGAGCTCAATCACCCCCACCCGCCGCTTTGCGGCGACCTCCCCCCTCAAGGGGGAGGTGAAACGAACGCCTTACTTCGCGCGGCTTGCCAGCGCAGCCACCAGCCCTTGCGTCGATGAATCGTGGCCGGCAGCACTTTCCTTGCCTTCGATGACGGGCAGCAGGCCGGTTGCCAGTTCCTTGCCGAGCTCGACGCCCCACTGGTCGAAGGAGTTGATGCGGAAAAGTACGCCTTCGACGAAGACGCGGTGTTCGTAGAGAGCGATCAGGCGGCCGAGCGCGTAGGGCGTCAGCTTGTCGTAGACGAAGGTGATCGACGGACGGTTGCCGGTGAAGACGCGGTGCGGCGCGATGAAATCGGCCTTTTTATCGTCCATGCCCTTGGAGGTGAGCTGGGCCTTGGCTTCCTCGAAGGTGCGGCCCTTCATCAGCGCTTCCGACTGCGCTAGGCAATTGGCCATCAAGAGCTGGTGCTGGTGGCGCAGGTTCGGCTCGAAGCCGTTGGCGGCGATCATGAACTCGGCCGGGATGACGCTCGTGCCCTGGTGGATGAGCTGGTAGAAGGCGTGCTGGCCGTTGGTGCCGGGTTCGCCCCAGACGACTGGGCCGGAATTGCCTTCGACCGGCGTGCCGTCGATGGTGACGCCCTTGCCGTTCGATTCCATGTCAAGCTGCTGCAGGTAGGCCGGGAAACGCGACAGGCGCTGGTCATAGGGCAGGATTGCGCGGGTCGGGTAGCCGAGCACGTTGCGGTGATAAAAGCCGATGAGGCCGAGCAGCATCGGCAGGTTTTCCTTGAAGGGCGCCTGGCGGAAATGGTTGTCCATCGCATGCGCGCCATCGAGGAATTTGCCGAAGTTTTCCGGGCCGATGGCGATCATCAGCGGCAGGCCGATGGCCGACCAGATCGAGTAGCGGCCGCCGACCCAATCCCAGAATCCGAAGACGCGCTCGCTGTCGATGCCGAAGGCGGCGACCTTGTCGAGCGCCGTCGAAACGGCGGCGAAGTGGTGCTGCACGGCGGCTTCGCCGAGCGCATCAGCGATGAATTTGCGCGCCGTCTGGGCGTTGGTCATCGTTTCGATCGTCGTGAAGGTCTTGGAAGCGACGATGAAAAGGGTCGTTTCGGGGGAAACGAGCTTCAGGATATCGGCGATATGGGCGCCGTCGATATTGGAGACGAAGTGCGAGCGCGGACCGTCGTGAAAAGGCGCCAGCGCCAGCGTCGCCATGACCGGGCCGAGATCGGAGCCGCCGATGCCGATGTTGATAACGTCGGTGATCGCCTTGCCCGTGGAACCTTTGAGTGCGCCCGAGCGGATGCCGTCGGCAAACTTGCCCATTGCGGCCAGCACGCCGTTGACGTCGGGCATGACATCCTTGCCGTCCACGAGCACGGGCGTATTGGAGCGGTTGCGCAGCGCGGTGTGCAGCACGGCGCGGTTTTCGGTGAAGTTGATGGCGACGCCCGAGAACATTTCCTCGCGCTTGGCCGCGATGCCGCCCTCGGCTGCGAGTTTCTCGAGCAGGGCGAGAATTTCGTCGTTCACCGCCGTCTTGGAATAATCCATCAGCAGGTCGTCGACCGAAGCACTGAAACGGGAAAAGCGCTTGGGATCGGCGGCAAAGGCGGCACGGATATCGGTGGCCTTCGTTGCCGACGCGGCGCTCTTCAGTTGATCGACGAGGGCGTTCATGGGGACTCCTTGCGGTTCGCGCCGCTTGCCGTCCGGAGAGGGCAGGGGCACTCTGAGTTGGTCGCGGAAACTATTCCCTATGTAGGGCGTAAATCAAGTTCACGTATCATCCAAAACGAAAAAAGCCGCTCGCGAAAAATGCGCGAGCGGCTTCCTGAATGGCACGGAATTATGTCAGCCGCGCAACTCCTTACGCAGGATCTTGCCGACATTCGATTTCGGCAGTTCCGAGCGGAATTCGATAAAGCGCGGACGCTTGTAATTGGTCAGGTTGGCTGCGCAATGGGCCTTGACGTCGGCCTCCGTCAGGGCCGGGTCCTTCTTGACGATGAAGAGCTTCACTGCCTCGCCGGAATGAGGATCGGTCACGCCGATCGCTGCTGCTTCCAGAACGCCCGGATGCATGACGGCCACTTCCTCGATCTCGTTCGGATAGACGTTGAAGCCCGACACCAGGATCATGTCCTTCTTGCGGTCGACGATCTTGGTGAAGCCGCGCTCGTCCATGAAGCCCATGTCGCCGCTTCGGAAGAAGCCGTCCAACGTCATCACGCGCGCGGTTTCGGCCGGCTGCTTCCAATAGCCGGCCATCACCTGCGGTCCGCGGATGCAGATCTCGCCGACTTCGCCGAGCGGCAGCGAATTGCCGTTCTCATCGCGAATGTCGAAATCCGTACCCGTGATCGGCAGGCCGATCGTGCCGGTGAATTCCGGGCTGTCGAAGCGATTGGCGCTTGCGACCGGCGATGTCTCGGAAAGGCCGTAGCCTTCGGTGATCCAGGCTCCCGTCAATTTCTGCCAGCGCTCGGCGACTGGCCGCTGTACCGCCATGCCGCCGGCAAGCGTTGCCGTGTTGGAAAGATCGAGCTTGGTGAATTCGGGATTGTTCATCAGCGCATTGAACAGCGTGTTCAGGCCGGGGAACATGTCGAACTTGTATTTGCCCAGTTCCTTGATGAAGGCCGGTATGTCGCGCGGGTTGGCGATCAACACGTTATGGCCGCCGAGCGACATGCCCATCAGCGAATTCACCGTCAGCGCGAAGATGTGATAGAGCGGCAGCGCGCAGACGAAGGTCAGCTGCTCGGGGCGCGGCTTGTTGATATAGGCGGATTGCAGCCAGAGCAGCAATTGCAGTTGGTTGGCGAGCAGATTGGAATGGGTGAGGATCGCACCCTTGGCGACGCCTGTCGTACCGCCGGTATATTGCAGGAAGGCGATGTCGCTGCCGGTGAGCGCCGCCGGCTTCAAGGGCAGGCGCGCGCCTTCGGAGATCACACCTTTGAAACTGCGGTGGCCGGGGATGGACCATGCCGGCACGAGCTTTTTCACCTTGCGGACGATGAAGTTGACAATATGGCCCTTGACGCCGAGCATGTCGCCGAGCGCGGTGACGACGACATGGCGCACATCCGTATGCGCCAGCACCTGCTCCACCGTATGGGCGAAATTCTCCAGAACGAAAATCGCCTTGGCGCCGCAGTCGCGCAGCTGGTGTTCGAGTTCGCGCGGCGTATAGAGCGGATTGACGTTGACGACGACGAGGCCGGCGCGAAGGATGCCGTAAACCGTGACCGGGTTCTGCAGCACATTCGGCATCATGACGGCGACGCGGTCGCCCTTCTGAAGGCCGAGGCTCTGCAGCCAGGCGGCAATCTTGCGCGTCTGCGTGTTAAGTTCGCGATAGGTGATGGATTTGCCCATGCTGGTAAAGGCGAGCCGGTCGGCATAGCGCGCGCAGCTTTCCTCCAGCAGCTCGATGAGTGATGCATGCTCCAGCGGCGGCAATTCCGCCGGTACAATGTTCGGATAAGACGCGAGCCATATTTTCTTGACCTGCGGTCTGTCCGAAGGAGCGGAGACTGAATTCATGCGCACTTCCTCCTTTACGCATCATCACCACGCCCCGCCGTCCTTGGGCGGCGGTTATGTAAAGTGTCACTGCGCGATCGAAAAGTCTCCCGCTTTTCACATCGCCGCAGCCTTTGCTCTCAACTAAATTATTGGAGCATCTCGAAGCTACAATAACCTTGACGTAAACGTCAATAAACGTTCTCCGCTCACGTTTTTTTACAATCTTGAAAAAAGTACTGGAACTTTTATGACAACGGAGCGTTAATGGGCCCGTGGGTGTAAACCCATCGGAGCATCGTGCTGCCCCAAAAGAGCAGATCGGACGCTCCACGATTTTATGTGACGCGTATCCAAAAGGAGGTGCGCATATGCATAAAGAGAGTGCCGAGATCTCGGGCCGTGACCTTTACATCAAGGACATGTCGATGCTGGTCGCTTGCGACCGCGTTGAGGGATCCAGGGTATTCGGCTCGGATGGCAAGCAGATTGGTCATATTGAGCGCCTGATGCTCGAGAAAAGTGATGGACGCATCGCTTTCGTCATTTTAAGCTTCGGCGGCTTCTTCGGCATCGGCCAGGAGCACTACCGGCTGCCGTGGGAGAAGCTGCGCTACGATGCCCGCATCGACGGTTATCGCGTCAGCATGACCAAGAACGACATCGAAAAGGCGTGCCGTTTCGCTGCCAAGGATGATCACGACCATAAGAATCATGGCCACAAGAGCCACGATTATTTTGGCGTGCCGCCCTATTGGATGTGAGCGCGCTGATAAAGCCGGTTCGGCAGGCCCCGCCGACGCGGGGTGCCGATATGCGTGGTTCTATTGAAACCGCCCATGCCTTTGCACCACTTCGATCTTGTAACCGTCAGGGTCGGTGACGAAGAAGAAGAGCGCAAAGAGCTTCCCATCCCGATTGAGTTCGACGATCTTGCCAGGGTTCAGCCCTAGCGTGGTCATGCGCGCATGTTCGTCTTTCAGCTCCGCGACCGAGACCGCGAGGTGGCCGTAGGCCTCCCCCAGCGGATAGGGCGCGGTGCGGCCCTGGTTGATTGTCAATTCCAGTTCGAACCCGGTTTCGACGTTGCTGAGATAGATCAGCGTGAAGGTCTCGAAGGCGATGCGGTCGGCGGTCTTCAGGCCGAAAGCCTTGTCGTAGAATTCGATCGAGCGCGCTTCATCGAGCACGCGGATCATCGAATGAATCATCTTGGCCATCGGCGCCTCCATCGGTCGTCAGGGCATGTCACTAGAGCAATTCCAGGAAAAGTGCGTAGCGGTTTTCCGTCCGGAATTGCGTAAAGACAAGAGGATAGAGCGTTTTCGCGATTCGGAGAAAAACGGAAAGGCTCTAAGAGCCAATGCCATTGGCAATCGGGGAAGGCAAGTATGCGGAAATGCACCATCGCTGCGCCTCGGTGCAGATCCGGGGTTTTCGCATGGCGATCCGTCTGCTTAACTCCGGCGCATACGATTGAGGGGGAAATCCATGTACTACGCCATTCTGGCCTATCATGAAGAAGGCATCGTCGAATCCTGGAGCAAGGAGGAGGATGCTGCATTGATGACTGAACTACTCGATATCAACGATCGCATGGTCGCGCAAAAGTCGCTGGGACCGGCCGCGCGGCTCGGCTCGAGCCAGAAGGCCGTCACCTTGCGCGGGCCGGGTGCGGGACTGGTCATCGATGGGCCGTTTGCCGAAACCAAGGAGCAATTGCTCGGCTTCTACGTCGTCGATTTTCCAACGATCGAGGGAGCGGTCGAAGCCGCGCGCGAGCTGCGACGCGCCAATCCCACAGCCGTCTATGAAATCAGGCCGGTCTCGCTTTACCTGGCCGGCGCGCCTTTGGCTTCCGGCGAAGGCGATCGATAAACCTATGTGTGCCGCCGGCTGCAAGGACTGGCGGCCGCCTTGTCTCAATGAGATTGCAATCCGATCTTGCTGGTGACTGACCGCTCGATCATCTCCATGCCGTCATAGATCAGCACCGCCATCAGGCCGACGATCAGGCCGCCCTGCAGGATGAAGGCAGTGTTGTCGTTGATCAGCCCGGCGATGATGACTTCACCAAGCCCCTTGGCGGCAACGGTGGAGCCGATCGTCGCCGTGCCGATATTGATGACGGTCGCGATCTTCAGGCCCTCGATGATCAGCGGCAAGGCGAGCGGCAGTTCGACGCGGAACAGCCGCTGCCAGCCGCTCATGCCCATGCCGTCGGCGGCATCGAGCACCGAAGCCGGCACCTGCTGCAGGCCGGCAACGGTGTTTTCGAAGATCGGCAGCAGCGCATAGAGAAAAAGTGCGATCAAGGTCGGCACCGCGCCGAAGCCGGTGGTCGAGATGGCAAGCGCCAGCACGGCAACAGGCGGGAAGGTCTGCCCGGCATTGGCGATCGCCCGCGACAGCGGCAGGAAATCGGCGCCGATCGGCCGTGTGACGAAGATGCCGCCAAGCACGGCCAAAATCCCGCTTGCCGCAATCGAGATCAGGATGAGTTCGAGATGGCTGAGCGCGAGGCTCGGCAGGCTGTTCTGCGTATAGATCGGCGACGCCCCGAACTTGGTCAGCGGCGCGAGGACAGGCGTCAGCCACTCCGGACGAAACAGCAGCACCAGCAGCAGCGCCAGCGCGAGGAGGCGGAAGAGATTGGCGGCGAGAAATTTCATGCTTTGCGGCCCAGCTCGATCAGATGCTGGATCGAGATCGAACCGACGGGCATCTTGCGCTCGTCCTCGACCGTTGCCTCATCCGCACCCTGCCAGATCAATTCCGCCAGTGCGTCGCGCAGATTGAGGTTCTGCGGCAGGCTGTGATCGAGGCCGGGCCGCGGCGGCTGCATGCTTTCCTTCAGCGGCAGCAGCGACATCAGCTTCAAGGCCCGGTCGGACGTACCGGTCAGCTGCTGGACGAAAGGATCGGCGGGCTCGGTCAGGATCTTCTCGGGCTCGGAGCATTGCAGCAGCTTGCCTTCGCTCATGACGGCGATCTTGTCGCCGAGATGGAAGGCCTCGTCCATATCGTGGGTGACGAGGACGATGGTCGTGCCGAACTGCTTCTGGATGGCGAGCAGATCGTCCTGCGCCTTGCCGCGGATGACAGGATCGAGCGCGCCGAAGGGCTCGTCCATCAGCAGCAGTTCCGGCTCGGCGGCAAGGGCGCGCGCGACGCCGACGCGCTGCTGCTGGCCCCCGGAAAGCTGGCTCGGATATTTGCCGGCAAAGGCGCCGGGGTCGAGATGGAAGAGATTGAGGAGCTCTTCGACGCGACGGTCGATGCGCGCCTTCTCCCAGCCGAGCAGCTCGGGGACGGTGGCGATATTCTGCGCGACCGTGCGATGCGGAAAAAGCCCGTGGCCCTGGATGGCATAGCCGATGCGGCGGCGAAGCTCGGTCGCCGGCACATTCATGATGTCCTCGCCGGCAACAGAGATGTGACCTTCCGATATCGGTACCAGCCGGTTGATCATCCGCATCAGCGTCGACTTGCCGGAGCCGGAAGTGCCGACGATGACGGTGATCGTGCCCTTTTCCATGCTCATGCTGACATTATCGACCACGGTCGCGCTGCCATAACGCTTGGTGACGCCCTTGAGCTCGATCATGCTGGTCATGCGCGTTGTCCCCGGATGCTGTCGATGACCGCATCGAGGATGACGGCCGATGAGAAGGCGAGAAAGACCGTCGGCACTGCGCCGAGCAGCACGAGGTCATTGGCCGTCTGGCCGATGCCCTGGAAGATGAAGAGGCCGAAGCCGCCGCCGCCGATGAGTGCCGCCACGGTCACGAGGCCGATCGCCTGCACCAGCACGATGCGGATGCCGGTGAGAATGACAGGAAAGGCAAGCGGCAGGTCGATGCCGGTCAGAATCTGCCGGCGCGTCAGGCCCATGCCGGCGGCGGAATCGCGCACGGAAGGATCGACGCCGGCAAGGCCGACGACGGTGTTGGCGACGATCGGCAGCAGCGAATAGATGACGAGCGCCACCAGCGCCGGCGCAACGCCGATGCCCTTTATGCCGATCGCGGCGGCAAAAGGCACATGGGCGGCGATATAGCCGAGCGGCAGCATCAGGATGCCGAACAGCGCCAGGCTCGGAATGGTCTGCACCAGGCTCAGCGCCCGCAGCACCACGGCGCGGATGCGCGGCTGCCAGTAGCAGAAGATGCCGAGCGGCAGCGCAAGCACGATGGCGATGGCGACGGAGCCGAGGGAAAGGAATACATGGCCGAGCGCCTCGTGCCAGAACTTGTCGGCATTGTTGGCGTATTCCTTCATGATCGAGAGATTGTCGAGCAGGCCGGAGCGTAGCACGGCGGCGAGCAGGGCAGCATAAAGCGCCAGCGCTGCGACCCTCAGCCAAGGCGTCAGCCGCAGCTTCACCAGAGCATCCGAGATCATCAGCCCCACCACCGCCAGCAGCACCCAGAAAGAGCCGCCGGGCGTGATGCGGGCCACGGTGCTCCCCGCCGGGGTTGCGGCGGTCGAGACGAGGCCGAGCGTGACGATCAGTGTGGCGATCGCAAGCGTGGCGATGCCGAGGCGAATGACCTGATTTTGCAGGAAAAGTGTCGCCATTGCCGCTGCCGCCAGAAGGACGAGCAAGGTTATAGCGGAGGGCTGGGCAGTGAGCTGCATCAGCAGCTGCGGCTTGCCGGCGGCAATGCGGTTTGCCTTGACGATGATGAACGGCATCCAGGCCATTGCCAGCGCGCCGCCCGCCACCAGCACCACTCCGAGACGGTCCACTCGGCGGACCGCTAGCGCATCTTCCATCAGGCAAGCTCCGTCAGCGCATGAGCCTAGAATTCAAGGCTGGTTCGGACAAGACCATGCCCATTCGAATGTCCGCGGCCCCACTTTATCAAAATGGGGCCGCCGGAGCGGATGATTTTAGGTCTGTTAGGCCTAAAATCTGAATCCGCTCCGGAACCAGAAGAGTAGAGCATGATGTCGTCCGAAAACCGTTCACACTTTTTGGCATCATGCTCCAAAGCAGCGTCAAAGCCTTACTTCAGGAAACCATTGTCCTTGAGGTAGGATTCGGCAACAGCCTTGGCCGGCTCGCCATCGACCTGGATGCGGCCGTTCAGCTTGCGCAGAACGTCGGCGGTCAGGCCCTTGAAGATCGGCGCCAGAACCTCTTCGATCTTCGGATTGGCCTTCAGCACGGCTTCGCGGATGATCGGCGTCGGAGCGTAGACCGGCTGCACGCTCTTGTCGTCCTCAAGAACGGTCAGTTCGGCCGCTTCGATGGCGCCGTCGGTGCCGTAGACCATGGCAGTGTTGACGCCGTTGGTCTGGTCGGCCGCAGCCTTGATCGTTGCCGCCGTATCGCCGCCCGAGAGCACGACTTCCTGATCCGGCTTTAGCTTGAAGCTGTAGGTGGTCTCGAAGGCCGGCAGGGCCGCCGGAGAATTGACGAACTCGGAGGAAGCCGCGATCTTGACCGCGCCACCGCCACCCACCCACTTGCCGAAATCGGACATGGTTTTCAGCTTGGTCGGGCCGGCGACATCGCTGCGCACGGCGATCGCCCAGGTGTTGTTGGCGGGCGAGGGCGTCAGCCAGACGATCTTGTTGGCGTCGTAATCCAGCTTCTTCGCCAGATCGTAGCCCTGCTGCAGGTTCTTCCAGGCGGCATCGTCGGCCTTGTTGAAGAAGAAGCCGGCATTGCCGGTATATTCGGCATAGATGTCGATCTCGCCAGCAGTGATCGCCTTGCGTACCACAGGCGTGGTACCGAGCGCTATGCGGTCCTGCGCCTTGATGCCGTTGGCGTTGAGCGCTGCGAGGATGATGTTGCCGAGCAGCGTTCCTTCGGTGTCGATCTTCGAGGAGACGACGACATCGGCGGCGCTGGCGCCGCTGGCAAGGAGGGCCGTCAGCGTGGCGGCAAGTGCAAGCTTCTTGAACATGATGTTTCCCTTTGTACCCCGTTAAATCTTTGCTCTGCTTGTCCGCGTCGCCTGGCAAGGCCGCTGTCCGGACAGACAGGCTTCGAGTGGGCCGGCGGCCCACAGGCGAATTCGTGGCTGCTTCAGGCACGTAGCGCTCATCGCGGAAAAGTCGATGTCGCCCCGGATTCCCGTTGCAGTCGCGCGATTATGACGAGCGTACTCGACATTCGCGCGAAATTGGATTTCTTTTTTCGGGGGCAAGTGCGTTTGTTTTTGTTCCCCTTACCCGTTTGGCGCTGTTCCGATCTCATTTTTGCGGCTGGATCGGTGAGGCGACAAGGAAACGATAGCCGTCGCTTTTCGGCTTAGGGATATCTTTTTTCGAGAACACAACATATTGTCGGGATATTGTTGACATTGCCGTGGTTGAGGCAGGCCGGGCGCTGCGGATGAGAGGGAATGGGATTTGTATCTCGGCGCATTGTTCGTAGCCGACATGGTGTTCTCCCTCGGCTCGGTGAGGGAGACCGCGCGCCGGCTCTCCTTCTCGGCCTCGACCGTCTCCGGTGCACTGCGCCGGCTCGAAACCGAATTAGCCTTGAAGCTGGTCGAGCGGGCATCCGGCGAGCTTGCGACCCTGTTGGCGAGCTCGAAGGTCCAGAAGGGGCTGCAGCCCATTCTCCGTAGCATTCGCCAGCTTTCAGTCCTGATGAAAGAGCCGCCGGCAGCGCAGGATTATGATCAGTGGGCCGCGCGCTTGCCATTGAAGATCGCCACCATCGAACGCTTCCTCGAGGTCGCCGATCAGGGCAGCATCAATCGCGCCGCACGCCGCCTGCGGCTGGGGCAGCCGCAGCTCTCCCTGCAGATCGCCAATCTGGAGGAGCTGTTCGGCTGCCGCCTGTTCGAGCGGCAGGCGCAGGGTTCGGTGCTGACGGAAGCCGGGCAGGAAGTTCATGCCATCCTCTCTGCCGTTGCGCAGGCCTGGGACGAGATGAAAGCGGCAGCGGACGAGCGCTTCCAGCGAACCGCCCGTGCCGTGCGCATCGGCTCGATCATTCCTACAGGTTCGGAGAGCTGGGTGGCGCGCTCGCTTGCAAGCCTGGTGTCGCGCTGGAACATCGGCGGTAACAGCAACATGCTGTCGCTGATGCTGATGACGGCCGACGATCTGCGCGAAGCGCTCCGGTCCGGCCGCATCGATGTCGCCATCGTCGATTCCGTCTTCGGCCTCGACGCCTTCGAACATGTGGAACTGGTCGCCACGGACATGGTGGCGATCGCCCCGCCCGACAGCACGGAAGAGACCTTCGCCGCGCTCGTTGAAAACCATCCGCTCTGCGTGCCGAGCCCCCGCACAGGCATCGGCAATGCCGCGACTGCCTTCGGCTATGACAGCCGCGATCGCCGCCGGTTTCGTGGCCGCGACATTACCTCAGCCGACTCGCTGCCCGTCATCGTCGATCTCGTCGCCAATCACGGCTATGTCTCGTTTCTCGGCCGCGTCAGTGCGCTGCCGATTGCCGACAAGGTGCGCATCGTCGATCCGGATGAGCTTTTGCCGCTCTCCTACCATCTCGCTCACAATGGCCGCAAAGCCTCGGTCGAAGCCTGCCGGCTGATCCAGCAGGCGGTTCGCGAATTGATCGGCGATATGGCGCCGCCGCAAAAGCGTCTGCCGTCCCGCGGCTAGCGGAACTATTGCACCATTTTCGCGTTCGGGTAGGTTAGGTTAGTCCGGGCGTACGCAGCCGGGGGGCTCGTTTGGCACCCAAGGAGACCATAGATGAAAATTCTTGCAACGGCGCTTATCGCATTAGGTATTCTCGCTTTACCCGCTGCTTACGCGGAGGCGCGTGATCATCATCACCGCTGGCATCATCATCGTCCGGTCGTGAGCCATCATCACCACCGCTATCATCACTATCACTCCGACCGTGGCTGGCATCACCATTATGGCTGGCGGCATCAGTCACGCCATCATCGCTGGCACAGCCAGCCGCATTTCTCGCATAACTGACGATCGCGGATAGATACGAAAACGGCGCCTTGAGCGCCGTTTTTGACAGCCCGCGCGATTGACCGTACCTCCCATGCTGGATCGTTAACGCCGCAACGGCCTTTACGCTAAGCTTGCGATTTCGCTGCGTGCGCCGTCGCGGTCGACAAGCGGAGGCTTCGCAGGCCCGTGGGCGATAAAAGGCATCGCGAAAGCGCCTGCCGCCCACCCCCAAATGGAACTATCGAAGGCTCAGCCGCGTTTACTATCTGGTCCGGACGACGCGAATGATCCGAGTCGCGTTTGCGTCCGGCATTCAAGGAGGCTGGAAATGAAAATTCTGGCAACAGCGCTCATAGCGCTAGGCATGCTCGCGCTGCCTGCAACCCACGCCGAAGCGCGTCATCACCACCATTATTGGCACCACCATCACCATCGAGTGATGGTCTATAGGCACTACTATTATCCTCGCCACTACTACCGCCCGTATTACCGCCCGTATTACTACCGGCCCTACTATGGCTATGATGAACCCTATTATGGCGGCTATCAGCCACTTTACTCGTTCGGTTTATTTGGTGGCTTCGGCGGATTTCACCACCACCACCATCATGGCTGGGACGGCGACCGTGGATACTATCATGGTGGATGGCATGGTGGATGGCACGGCGGCGGGCACTGGCGGTACTACAACGAGCCGCATTTTTCGCACAACTGACGACCATGCCGATAGCAGAACGGCGTCTTTCGATGCCGCTCTCTGAGGATATGACTGCCGGGTCTGCCGGGCTGTGATGGGCTCGGCTCAAGCCGCGTTCAGCACATGAACGGCGCGGTCGGCCATCAGATGCTTCACCTTCTCGCCGTAAGCGGCCATATGCGCGGACGCCGCATGGGCCTTCAGCGCCTGCATGCTTGCCCATTTCTCGACCACGACGAACGTATCAGGCCCGAAGGCCGGATCTGCTCCTTCGACATCGACGACGGCGGTATATTCGATGCAGCCGTCTTCGGCATGAACGGCCGGAACATTCGCCTGGAAGATGTCGAGCACCTCGGCACGCTTGCCGGGCTTCGCGGTGAGGATGGCGAGAACGTGGATCATGATGATGTCCTTGAAACGATAGGCAATAGAGATGAAGACTAACGGGGCCGCCGATTGCGCGGCCGGCTTCAATCTCTATCACGGAATGGGGCCATCCAAACGCCGAACTTCGGTTTTGTTGGCCGCGCGTCGAATGCTGGCCGGACGGGGGCGGCCTCACATGCGGTTGATATGCTTCGGATCCAGCGATCCGCTCAGCAGATGGCTGAAGGCGATGAGATTGCCCTGGAGACGGCCGCGCCGGTCGATATAGGGCGGCGGGTTGACGGAGCCGGCGAGGTTCGAGGCGACGTTGCCGCCCATCAGCTTGAGCGCCCATTTCAGCGAGACGGAGCGCTTCTTGACGAGATAGAGCGGATTGGCCACCTGGGAGTATCCCAGGCGCAGGCCCGATGTGCGCCCGGCCTTGACGCCGAGATGGACGCCGCGCAGGCGATTGAACTTGACGATCTTGCCGAAAGGACGAAGCCGCCGGCACAGATCGACATCTTCCTGCCAGGCGTAGAGCGGCAGATCCTCGTCGAAATAGATACCATTTGCGAGCATCGCTTTCCGGCGGAAGATCATGTTGCAGCCATAGGCGTTGTGTGTGTCCTCGATCGTCGGCGCCGGAAAGGGCGTGGCATCGGCTGCGAGTGCCGCATCCGCTTCGCCCGCCGTCAGGCCCGGTCCAAGGATACCGTCGCGGACGACTTCGCCGGTCGCCACGACGATCTCCTCATCCGCCTCGAACAAGGCTTCCGTTTCGGCGAGATAGTTCGTTGCCGGAAAGAAATCGTCATCGAAGAAGACGACCACATCTAGGCCGACGGCCGCATCGATGATGGCATTGCGCTGCGGGCAGCTTCCCTGCGGCGAGGAGAGGATCGTCACCGGAAAAGGCGCAGAGCTCAAGCGCGCCATGTCGATATCGTCATCCCTGGTCGGACACAGGAAGAGGTGATCCGGCTTGCGCTTCTGTGTCGCAAGCCTGTCGATCATTGAGGCGAGGATCGCCTTGCGACCGCATGTCGCCACGCCAACGGCAATTTTCATGGTGCATCCCCCGAGCATTATCCCAAGGTGCACAAAACCATCGAAATCTGAATCTTTGGTTGTATTAATCACCTGCATTCAACGCATCGCCATAAAGCCGCTTCATTCGCCGGCGGCGAGATGGTCACGTTTCGGTCGAAGGGGCTTTAGCGGTTGCCGCGCGCTGATTTTAAAACGGTTCACTTGAAGTCACTGGGTATGTAAGGCTTGCATTTATAGGGTGTTGAGCCTTCCTTATCCCGAACGACAGCGTTGCCGTCGAGATCAAGCTCCAAAGTCCAGGACGTTTGTAAGCCGTTCGATCCCATGAAACCTCCAGTGAAGGTCACGTCGTCTCCTTGCCGGTTGAATCCGGTGACACCGCCAAGGTGGCGTTGATATTCCTGCGAGCGCATGACGACGCCAACAAGAGCCGCTGATCCGGCGGACGCTGACAGGCCATATCCGCCATCGGGCGCGCAAGGCGTCATGTCGTAGATAAATGGGCCGCTGACGCAACTGAGGATATGGCCGAACTGCTTTTTGGAATTCAGGTGAACGTATACATTAGCGTCGCCGTCACCCTTGCAGAGCAGATGCATTGGCTTCTCTGCAGAAGCCGCCAACGCCGTTCCGGCGGCTGCCAGATAGGCGGTAACGGCGATTGCGTTCATCAGCTTCATAGAGGTCTCCGGTTCAGCCATCTTCAGCCCACATCCGATCCCTGAATGGAGCGCCTCGGATTGCGATATTGCAGCCACGAAGATAGAGCAAGGAGGCGCCAGGAAACAGCAGCGCAGATCATTCGATGCTAAGTGTTTGGAAACAAATGGTGCCGCTTACGTGACTCGAACACGTGACCCCATCATTACGAATGATGTGCTCTACCGACTGAGCTAAAGCGGCATTCTGCGGAGCATTCGGTTCGGCCCCGCGATTTGCATGGCGCTGATACAGTCTATACGGTCAGATTTCAAGCGCTCAAATCGCCAATTGGCAAAAAAGCGAGACGCCTGTGAAAAAAGAACCGCTTTCGGCGCTGATCAAAGCGCCAGCCGGGCGCGCGCCTGCCGGTATTCTGCCTCCAATCTGTCGACCAGTGCCGAAACTGGCTGGATGGATTTGACGGCGCCGATACCCTGTCCGGAGCCCCAGATGTCCTTCCAGGCCTTCACGCCGGTCGTGGCGGCTTCGAAATCCATTTTCGAAGGGTCGGCTTCGGGCAATTTGTCGGGATCCAGCCCGGCGGCGCGGATCGACGGCTTCAGATAATTGCCGTGAACGCCGGTGAAATAGTTGGAATAGACGATATCGGCGGCGGTGCCCTCGACGATCGCCTGCTTGTAGGCCTCCGCCGCTCGCGCTTCCTCCGTCGCGATGAAGGGCGAGCCGATATAGGCGAGGTCGGCACCGGCCGCCTGCGCCGCCAGGATACCGCCGCCGGTGGCGATCGCACCCGCCAGTAGCAGCGGCCCGTCGAACCATTCTCGGATCTCCTGCACGAGCGCGAAGGGCGAAAGCTGGCCGGCATGACCACCGGCACCCGCTGCCACGGCGATCAGCCCGTCTGCACCCTTGCGGATCGCCGAGTTCGCGTGCCGATTGTTGATGATGTCGTGCAGCACGATGCCGCCATAGGAATGCACGGCCGCATTCACCTCGGGCACTGCGCCGAGCGAGGAAATGACGATCGGCACCTTGTACTTCACGCAAAGCATGAGGTCGTGCTCCAGGCGCCTGTTTGACGTATGGACGATCTGGTTGACCGCAAATGGAGCTGCCGGCCGCTCCGGATTTGCGGCACTGTGTGCGGCAAGATCCTCGGTGATCATCGCCAGCCATTCGTCGAGCTGGCTTTCCGGCCGCGCGTTGAGCGCCGGAAAGGAGCCGACGACGCCAGCCTTGCATTGCGCCAGCGTCAGCGCCGGATGCGAGATGATGAAGAGAGGCGAAGCCACGACCGGCAGGCGCAGATGCTCGGTCAGGATGGAGGGAAGGGCCATGAATATCATCCGATATTTGACGTTTACGAAAACGTCAAAGGGATAGCAGATGTGGATGGTGAGGGGAAGATGGAGGGAGAAATAGGCAATGGGGAATAGGCAATAGGCAATAGGAAATGGGCGACAGCAATTGACTGTCGCCGCAGCTGACGCTTTTCCCTACTGCCTACTGCCTACTGCCTACTGCCTACTGCCTACTGCCTACTGCCTACTGCCTACTGCCTACTGCCTCCCTCCACCCCATTTGCGTCGCCTTTGCCGTTTATCCCCGCCCGAGTGCCCGCAGCTCCCGCCGGAGGCTTGCGTATTGCCGGACGGGGCGTTACCGAATCCGGTTAACGAATGATAAAATATGGCTGTCTTGCCGGCGGACTATGCGAGTATGTGGCGAGTAAGAGTAAAGGACCTGATGTGAGCGGATTAGAAACGGCTATCAGAAGCGCGTTGGAGCGGTCCGATCGCGCCAATCCGGAGATCCGGGCTCGCATCTATCAATCGGCACGACAGGCGCTGGAAGCCGGTCTTCGCAAGCAGGACATTACCGATATCGATGTCGTCTCCGCCCAGCGTCAGCGGCTGGAGGCGACGATCCGGCAGATCGAGGCCGAGGAGCGCACCCGCCCGGCGCAGGAGGTGCCTGTTTCGCCGGAGCTCGACGCCCCGCATGTTTCCTCCCCTCTACCTGGGCCGGAAGCCGTGCAGCGGCCGGATCCGGTCACGAGCGTGCGCGGCGAAACCCGCAACCCGCCGCTTTCGTCGCGTGCGCCTCAGGTCGCCGAGCCGATGTCGGTGACACCAGCGGCGCGTGAGAGCGATTTCGGCGATATGCGTGCCGGCCCCGCCGATCATCTCGGCGCCGACAGCGACGCGCGCTCAGTGGCCGATGCGCCCGCCCCCGCCCGATCGATGAATTTCAAGCCGGAGCGGGCAGCCGTGCGCCGCAAGCCGCGCAAATTCTTCTCGCGCCTGCTGATCTTCTGCATCCTGCTCGCCTTTCTCGGTGTCGGCGCCTGGTGGATCAAGACATCGGGCGTCTTCATGACCGCCGCGCAGAGGGATACGAGCGTGCGCAACCCGCCGGCGCATGTCGATTCGCAGGATTTCAGCGGCAACAGCAGCGATGACGATACGTCTGATGAGGACGATAATAGCGGTCCCGTCAATCCTGGGCTGGCGACCATCGACCCGCAGAACAGCTTCTCCGACGAGTGGGTCGAAGTCCTGAAGCCGACGGAAGCGCAGAAGATCGCAACCGGCCAACAGTCGAAGGCGGAGAACGTCTCGGAAAATGAGGGGCCGGCCGTGCGGCTGACCTCGCTCAGCAGTGGTTCGGACGGCAACGCGACGGTCGAAGTGCCCGTCAATGTGCTGCAGCAGATGGCGGGCAAGCCATCGACGATCGCATTGACGCTGCAGTCCACTTCGGACGCACCGACGCAGATCACCGTGGAATGCGATTTCGGTTCGCTCGGCCGCTGCGGACGTCATCGCTTCACTGTCAGCCGCCAGAAGACGGATGCGCTCTTCCGGATCCAGTTCGATCGCTCGCTGGCGCCGACCGGTCCCGGTCACCTCGTCATCAACAGCGATGTCGACGGCAAGGCTCGCGGCGTCAATGTCTACGCCATCCGCGTTCTGCCCGGGCAATAGACTTCGCCCCGGACGATCTCTCGTCTATTTGACAAAGCCTGTTCCCGTATCGAGGATCTTGTCGTCGATTTCGCCGATGGCCTTGCTGTCCTTGCCGTCATAGTCGAGCGTCAGCAGAATGTGACGGATGAGGTTCAAGCGCGCCCGTCGTTTGTCGTTGGCGCGGATGACGGTCCAGGGCGCATGATCGGTATGCGTTTCCTCCAGCATGCGATCGCGCTTTTCGCTGTAATCCTTCCATTTCGGCAGGGCGGCGATATCCATGGAGGAAAGCTTCCAGACGGCACGTGGATCATGACGCCGGTCGTGGAAGCGCTTCAGCTGCATCTCCCGGCCGATATCGAGATAGAATTTGAAGAAATGAATGCCGTCCTGGACGATGAGCTTTTCCATCCTGGGGGCCTGCTTCAGGAACTGCTCATATTGTTGCGGCGTGCAGAAACCCATGACTGGCTCCACGCCGGCGCGGTTGTACCATGAACGGTCGAACAGCACGAATTCGCCCGCCGTCGGAAACTGGGCGACATAGCGCTGGAAATACCATTGGCCGGCCTCGCGATCCGTCGGCTTGGTCAGTGCCACGACGCGCGCCAGGCGGGGGTTCATATGCGCCGAGGTCGCGGCGATTGATCCTCCCTTGCCGGCAGCATCACGCCCTTCGAACAGCGCCATCACCCGCTTGCCGGTCGCCTGCAGCCAGAACTGTACCTTGATGAGCTCGATCTGCAGTACCTCCAGCTCCTCCAGATAGTCTTCTTCCTTGAGCTTCTTCTTGTAGGGATAGTCGCCTGATGTCAGCGCCTCGTCGTCGATCCAGCTTGGCAGAACGGGGTCATCGACATCGAACAGGCGCTTTGTGCCATGGATATCCAGTTCCACAGCGCGGCTTTCCGCTTCCTCTCCCATTATCGGCTCCTCGGTTGTTTACGCTTCGTTAATCCTGCCGCTCGGCCGCGGCAAAAAAGCTCTTCGGGGAAATTGGAGCTTTTATCCAATAGTTTCAAGCCCTTTGCCCACTTCCTCTTTTGCCGGCTACATTTATTATGGTCAGTTACCGGCTTCTGTGGATGGAGCCGAATACTTCTGTCATGAATCACGTCTAAGACGCGGAATCCAGCATTCCATGATGGTAGGCGAAGGGACGGGCGCATTTGGAAGATGAATGGTCATTTGTCAGGAAGTTGACGGCGCGGCTGCGGCAGGAGGTTGCCATCCTCATCTTGGCGACGCTCATCGCCATACTTGCGCTCATTGAAGGCATCAATACCGGCGCCGTATTCTGGATCTGGATCATCGTCATGATCGTCACGCTGCTGCGCCCGCCGCTGGTGGAGCGCGTGGTGGTGCCGTCGCAGGCCGAACCGGCGCCGGTCGATCCGCAGACATTGTTGCATGCCGTTTTCTCAGGCTTGGCGGCGCTCGATACGCCGGCGTTGATCATCGACCGCGAGGCATCCGTGCTTTTGCAGAATGCCGCCGTCGAAAAAGCCTTCGGTGCGTTTCCGATCGGCGCCCATATTTCTTCGAAGCTGCGCTCGCCGGCCCTGCTCGACATGGTTCGCGAAACCATCGCGACCAACACGCCGAACCAGATCGAGCATTCCGAGCGCCTGCCCTCGGAGCGCGTCTATATTGTCCGCATCGCGCCCATCGACGTGCCGGAGACGGATGCGCAGCAGGAAGCGCTTTTCCTGCTCTCCTTCCGGGACATATCCGAGCTGCGCCACATCGATCGCATGCGCTCCGATTTCGTCGCCAATGCCAGCCATGAATTGCGCACGCCGCTCGCGTCGTTGCGGGGCTTCATCGAGACGATCCAGGGGCCTGCCAAATCGGATCCGAAGGCTCAGCAGCGCTTCCTTGGAATTATGCTGGACCAGACGACGCGCATGAGCAGGCTGGTCGATGACCTGCTGTCGCTGTCCAGGCTGGAACTGAAGTCGCATATCGCGCCGGATCAGAAGGTGGATCTGGTGCCGCTGCTCGGCCATGTGCGCGACTCGCTGCTTCCCCTTGCCGGGGATCTCGACGTCTCGATCAACCTGCATCTGCCATCCGGCAAGGTCGAGGTATCGGGCGATCGCGACGAGCTGGTGCAGGTTTTTGAAAACTTGATCGAGAACGCCTGCAAATATGGTCAGGAGGGCAAAGCGGTCGATGTTTCCCTCAAAAGCGATGCGAGCCAGGCCGTCGAGGTCGTCATCTCCGACAAAGGGCCTGGGATTCCCGCAGAACATGTGCCGCGTCTGACCGAGCGCTTCTATCGCGTAAACGTTGAGGACAGCCGCTCCAAGAAAGGCACCGGTCTCGGGCTCGCCATCGTCAAGCACATTCTCACCCGCCACCGCGCCAGATTGATCGTCAAGTCCGAAGTGGGGAAGGGAACCGACTTTACCGTCCGTTTCTGAATACCTCTGTGAATCCTCCATTTCTGGTCAGATTTATCCAAACAATATCAGCTAGATGAACTGTCATAATTGTTTCACTCGCCTGACATAAAAGGGCGGTGTTTTCGCCAGTAAGAATGGATCGCTGAAAAGGTGGATGTGGCGTCTGCCGCGGCGCTCTTCAAAGCTCATTAGAGGATTCATTATGAATGCTTTGAAATTATCCATTCTTGCGCTGGTTGCGTCGGCCGCCTTTTCAGGTGCTGCCATGGCGCGCGATCAAATCCAGATCGCCGGCTCGTCTACGGTATTTCCGTATGCCAAGATCGTCGCCGAGTCCTTTGGCGAGACCTTTACCAATTTCAAGACTCCCATTGTGGAGTCCGGTGGCTCGGGGGCCGGGCTGAAGGAATTCTGCAAGGGTGTCGGAACGGATTCCATCGACATCGCCAATTCGTCGCGCCCGATCAAGGACAGCGAAGTCCAAGCCTGCAAGGCCGCCGGCGTCGCTGATATCCAGCAGATCAAGATCGGCTATGACGGCATCGTCTTCGCCTTCGACAAGAGCAACCCCGACATCAAATTCGAGCCGGTCGATCTTTACAAGGCGCTCGCTGCCGAGGTCGTCGTCGATGGCAGGCTGGTTGCCAACCCTTACAAGAAGTGGTCGCAGATCAACCCGTCGCTGCCGGACTTCGAGATCGCGGCCTATATTCCAGGCGAGAAGCACGGTACGCGCGAAGTCTTCGAGGAAAAGGTGCTTGCCGCCGGCTGCAAGGCCTCCGGCGCAGTTGAGGCGATCAAAGCCGCGGTCAAGGCTGCCGATCAGCAGGCCGAGAAGTGCATCGCCGTGCGCAAGGATGGCGTCGCGGTCGACATCGACGGCGACTATCCGGAGACGCTGGCCCGCATCAATGCCAACAAGCATGGCATCGGCGTTTTCGGCCTCTATTTCTTCCAGAATAATGCCGACAAGCTGAAGGTCGCCACCGTCGGCGGCATCGTGCCCTCGGGGCAGACGATCGCCGACGGCACCTATCCTGTGTCGCGGCCGTTGTTCTTCTACGTCAAGAAGGCCCATCTGGGTGTCATCCCGGGCCTCAAGGAATATGTCGATTTCTTCACGAGCGATCAGATGATCGGACCGGACGGCCCGCTGGCCGAATATGGCCTCGTGCCGGCGCCCGATGCCGAGCGCGACCGAATCCGCAAGGATTTCGCGGATGGGAAGATCATGTGAATGCGTAAGGACTGAGCGGCGGGGCGGCCCTATGGCTGCGCCGGCGTTCGCCGGGGAATGAGAATGAGTGTATCGCTGCTGCTGCTGTGCCTGTCGGTCATCGGCGCCTCCGCTTTCGTGCTGGGGCGGGTGAGGGCGGCTGCGCTGTCGGGCGGCAGGTCCTCATCCATGCATTCCCGGCTCGGCTATCACGGTGCCTATGCCGCCATCTGGGCGGTGCTTCCGGCTCTGGCGCTCGTCTGTGCCTGGTTGATCGCCAGTCCCATCGTCATCGATCGCCTGGTGACGAAATCCTTTCCGGAGGAGGTAAAGTCTCTGCCGCAGGCGGAGCTCAATCTCAGCTATGGCATGGTGCGCAGCATCGCCCGCGGTATGCGCCTGCTGGAGAACCAGGAGCTTGCCGAAGTTGCCGGCGGCACGGCCGACCTGCAATTGCTGCTGGCGCAGAAGGGCGTGCCGCTCGCGGTCCGTCCCACCGGCTACATGATCGATGCCGCCAACAAATACAACGGCATGCGCGAAATCAGCCGGATGGTGATGTCGACAGTCGCAATCCTCCTGTCGCTGCTTTGCGCGCTCTATGGCTTACGCGTCATCGCTCCGCGTTTCCGCGCCCGCAACCGTGTCGAACAGGTCATTCTCGGCGCGTTGATCGTCGCCTCCTCCATCGCCGTGCTGACGACGGTCGGGATCGTCGTTTCGATGCTTTCGGAAGCGGCGCGTTTCTTCAGCATGGTGCCCGCGAAGGAGTTCTTTTTCGGAACCGTCTGGGATCCGCGCTTTACCGGCGCCGGCTCGCTGATGTCGGGCACCTTCGGTCTCATACCGCTGCTGGCAGGAACGATTTATATCGGCTTCGTTGCCATGCTCTTCGCCGTGCCCATCGGCTTGTTCGCCGCGATCTATATGGCCGAATATGCCTCGGCGCGCGTCCGCTCCATCGCCAAGCCGATGCTGGAGGTTCTGGCCGGCATTCCGACCATCGTCTACGGCTTCTTCGCCCTCGTCACCGTCGGTCCTTTCCTCAGGGACATCTCGGCCGAGATCGATGGTCTGTTGACGGGAGGTTACAGAAGTTTCATCGAGGCTCAGAGCGTGATGACGGCAGGCTTCGTCATGGGCGTCATGCTCATCCCTTACGTCTCTTCGCTGTCGGACGATATCATCATGGCCGTGCCGCGGTCGCTACGCGACGGCTCGCTCGGCCTCGGCGCCACTCGCTCGGAAACGGTCAAGCGCGTCCTGCTGCCGGCAGCGCTTCCGGGCATTGTCGGCGCGCTCTTGATGACAGCTTCGCGCGCGATCGGCGAAACGATGATCGTGGTGCTGGCTGCCGGCGTCGCCGCCCGCATGCAGCTCGATCCCTTCGAGCCCATGACCACCGTGACCGTGAAGATCGTCAATCAGCTGACCGGTGACCTGGAGTTCACCTCGCCGCAGACGCTCGTCGCCTTTGCGCTCGGCATTACGCTGTTCTGCCTGACGCTGTGCCTCAACGTCTATGCTCTCTACATCGTCCGCCGCTACAGGGAGCAATACGAATGAGCGGCATCGTATCCTCTCCGGTGTCGAATATGCCGCGCGGGCTCACGCCGGGCGCCCCAGTGCGGCGTGATATCGGCATCAAACGGCGCTATGCCGCCGAGCGTCGCTTCCGCGCCTATGGCTTCACGGCCGTCATCTTCGGCCTCATCTTCCTTGCCATCCTGGTCTCGACCGTGGTGCGCACCGGCTACACCGCCTTTGTTCAGACATCGATCACCCTGCCGATCGAATTCACCGCGAAGGTGATCGACCCCACGGCCAAGCGAGCCACCGATCCGAAGGTGCTGATAGCAGCCAATTATCCGGCTCTGGTGCGCGACGCGCTGGTGAAAACCTTGAGTATCGATCCCGCCAATCGCGCGCTCGTCCGAGAGGCGATGGCGATGGTGTCGGAGGGCGCCAGGATCGCGCTGCGCGACAAGGTCGTCGCCAATCCCTCGATCATAGGGACGACGCAGAACGTCACCTTCCTTGCCAGTGCCAATGTCGATTCCGCCAACAAAGGGCAAATCGATCTTACCGTCGATGAGAAGGACCGCAAGATATCCGACCGACAGGTCGCCTGGATGAAACAACTCAGCAATAGCGGCGCCCTGTACAAGGCGTTCAATACCGGTCTCTTCGTGGCGGGCAATTCCAGCCGCCCGGAAGCCGCCGGTCTCGGCGTCGCGCTGATCGGCTCGCTCTATCTGATGTTGACAGTCCTCGTGCTTGCCTTGCCGGTCGGTGTTGCCGCCTCGATCTATCTGGAGGAGTTTGCGCCGAAGAACCGGCTGACGGATCTGATCGAGGTCAATATCAACAATCTCGCCGCCGTACCCTCCATCGTCTACGGCCTGCTGGGCCTCTCGGTCTTCATCAACACGATGGGGCTGCCGCGTTCGGCCTCGCTCGTCGGCGGGTTGGTGCTGAGCCTGATGACGCTGCCTATGATCATCATCGCCACACGCTCGGCGCTACGCGCCGTGCCGCCGTCGATCCGCAGCGCAGCGCTCGGCCTCGGCGCGTCGCGTATGCAGGTGGTCTTCCATCATGTCCTGCCGCTCGCCATGCCGGGCATCCTGACGGGCACCATCCTTGGGCTTGCCCATGCGCTCGGGGAGACGGCGCCGCTGCTCCTGATCGGCATGGTCGCCTTCGTCGCCAACTATCCGACATCGCCTCTCGATCCCTCGACGGCGCTACCGGTGCAGATCTACATGTGGGCGAGCGAGGCCGAGCGCGCCTTCGTCGAAAGAACGTCCGGCGCCATCATCGTCCTGCTTTTCTTCCTCGTCGCGATGAACATCGGTGCCATCCTGCTGCGCCGCCGCTTCGAGCGGCGTTGGTGAGGGAGGGCCGAAGAATGAACATGATGAGTGAAGCCACAAGCGAAAGAGCCTTGGCCAAGAAGATGACCACGATCCCCTACAAGATGATCGGCCAGGACGTTTCGGTCTTTTATGGGGACAAGCGCGCGCTCTTCGACGTCAACCTGAAGATCCGCGCCAATACGGTGACGGCGCTCATCGGCCCTTCAGGCTGCGGCAAGTCCACCTTCCTGCGCTGCCTCAACCGCATGAACGATACGATCGAAACGTGCCGCGTCACCGGCAAGATCACGCTCGACGATCAGGACGTCTACGACAACAACATCGATGTCGTGGAATTGCGCGCGCGCGTCGGCATGGTTTTCCAGAAGCCCAACCCGTTTCCGAAGTCGATCTACGAAAACGTCGCCTACGGGCCGCGCATCCATGGCCTGCATCGCTCCAAGGCCGATCTCGATCATATCGTCGAGACCAGCCTGCAGAAGGCGGGCCTGTGGGGCGAGGTCAAGGACAGACTTCACGATGCCGGCACCAGCCTTTCGGGCGGTCAGCAGCAGCGCCTGTGCATCGCGCGCGCCGTTGCCGTCAGTCCGGAAGTCATCTTGATGGACGAGCCGTGCTCGGCGCTTGATCCGATCGCGACCGCCAAGGTCGAGGATCTCATCCACGAGCTGCGGGAAAACTTCACGATCGTCATCGTGACGCATTCCATGCAGCAGGCAGCCCGCGTTTCGCAGCGCACCGCGATGTTTCATCTCGGCCATCTGGTTGAGGAGAACGACACCGATAAAATGTTCACCAATCCCGACGATTACCGCACGCAGGATTACATCATGGGCCGTTTTGGTTGATGATATCAGGCGCGCGGCCCCTTTCACACAGTTCACCTTGAGGATAGAAAAATGGTCTCCACACACATTCTCTCTGCCTATGACGAAGACCTGAAGTTCCTGACGCGCCGCATTGCGGAAATGGGCGGCCTGGCCGAGCAGATGGTTAGCGACAGCGTACGCGCATTGGTCCAAAGCGACACTGCTCTTGCGCAGAAGGTCATCTCCGACGACGTCATCCTCGATCATGCCGAGCGCGAAGTCGGCGACAAGGCGATCGTCACCATCGCCCGTCGCCAGCCTATGGCTGCCGACCTGCGCGAGATCATGGGTTCGATCCGCATCGCTTCCGATCTGGAACGCGTCGGCGACCTCGGCAAGAATACTGCAAAGCGTGTCATCGCCGTTCAGGGCGGCGTTCCGCGCCGTCTCGCCCGCGGCATCGAGCATCTCTCCGAACTGGCGCTGAGCCAGCTCAAGGAAGTTCTGGATGTCTACGCCACCCGTTCGCCCGACAAGGCCGTATCGATCCGCGAGCGCGACGAGGAAATCGACGCCATGTACACCTCGCTCTTCCGCGAGATGCTGACCTACATGATGGAAGATCCGCGCAACATCACCACCTGCACGCATCTTCTCTTCTGTGCCAAGAACATCGAGCGCATCGGCGACCATGCCACCAATATCGCCGAGACGATCTATTACATGGCGACTGGCGCCCAGCCCGAAGGCGAGCGCCCAAAGGATGATACCGCCAATACCGTCGGCGCGGTGACGGAATAATCTGGAAGCGAAAAAGGAGACCAAAGGCGCATGGTTCCGAGAGTTGCTGTTGTAGAAGACGAGGAAGCGCTGAGCGTTCTGCTGCGCTACAATCTCGAGGCCGAAGGCTTCGAGGTCGACACGATCCTCAGAGGCGATGAGGCCGAGCTGCGTCTCCAGGAGCGCATCCCCGATCTCCTGATCCTCGACTGGATGCTCCCCGGCGTATCGGGCATAGAGCTCTGCCGCCGGCTGCGCATGCGGCCGGAGACGGAACGCCTGCCGATCATCATGCTGACGGCCCGCGGCGAGGAAAGCGAGCGCGTGCGCGGGCTTTCCACCGGCGCGGACGACTATGTCGTCAAGCCGTTCTCGACGCCGGAGCTGATGGCCCGCGTCAAGGCGATGCTGCGGCGCGCCCGTCCGGAGGTTCTCTCCACGGTGCTGCGTTGCGGCGATATCGAGCTGGACCGCGAAACCCATCGCGTTCACCGCAAGAGCCGCGAAGTGCGGCTGGGGCCGACGGAATTCCGCCTGCTGGAATTCCTGATGTCCTCGCCGGGCCGCGTCTTCTCGCGTTCGCAGCTGCTCGACGGCGTGTGGGGGCATGATATCTATGTCGACGAACGTACAGTCGACGTCCATGTCGGCCGCCTGCGCAAGGCGCTCAATTTCTCCAATATGCAGGATGTCATCCGCACCGTTCGTGGCGCGGGCTACTCCATGGAAGCCTGAGCGGGGATACCCGATCAGGCACTCGACATAGCGGCGGAAACAGAAAACGGGCCCGAAGGGCCCGTTTCTTTTATCTCATCGATGGCGCGTCTCAGCCGCGTGGTTGCGCCGGCCGGCGGCGCTCATGCACCGGCTGGTAAGCCAGGCGCTGATGGTAGCCGCAATAGGGCGATGCATCAGGGCTCTCGTTGCCGCAGAAGTGGAAATCGTCCTTCAGCGGATCGCCGACCGGCCACTTGCAGGTGCGCTCGGTCAGTTCCGTCAGGCCGAGGCGGCGGGAGATCGGAACGACGACGTTCGATGCCGGGCGATATTGGATTTCGTTGACGGAATCGACCTCGATCTCTTCCTTCAGCATGGTTGCGCCCTGCTGGCGGGTGACCACCGTGCGGGTAGCAACGCGCGATCCATAGCTCGTGGCGCGGGGTGCAGCACTGCTGCGCTTCGGCGTGCGGGCCGTAGTCGCCGTGCCGCCGGCCTTCGCTCGGCCGGGAAGGTTCAGGCGGTGCACCTTGCCGATGACGGCATTACGGCTCACGCCGCCAAGCTGCGCCGCAATCTGGCTGGCGCTCAACCCTTCGGACCACAGCTTCTTCAGCTTCTCGACGCGTTCGTCTGTCCAATTCATGCCCTGTCTCCGCTGTCGCGTTTCCGATGGCAGAATCCCTCACCATTGCCTCGCATGGGATCGAGGCACGAAACGCTTTAAAATTGTGGTGACTAGTTCCGCCGCATGCAGTCTAGCAATTGCTTTTTAACCTAGTGTGAGGCTGACTCCGTGACAAGAGTCGCGGGAATCTTGAGGAATCGATTTCGAGGTTTTCCCCAACTTGCTGCCCCGGCGTGGCATTTCTGCAATAGCTGCTGCCGAACGCATCCCTTTTGGCCGACAGCGCTTTCTCGCGCCTGCTAAAACGGCAGTTTTGTTGACATCGCGGTGCAAAACATCAATAGTGCCAAGGCCGCCGCAAGGCGGCATTTTTGATTTTTTCGGACCCCTTTCATCAAAGGGAAGCGATTGGTCCTTAGAGTTGTGATCGAGGAGATATGCCATGGCAGAGACCGCGCCGCTTTACGACACCTATCTGCGTGCTCCGCTGCGGTTCGAGCGAGGCGAGGGCGTCTGGCTGGTTACCGAAAGCGGCGAGCGCTATCTCGATTTCGCAGCCGGCGTGGCGGTCAATTCGCTGGGTCATGCCCATCCTCATCTGGTCGCAGAACTGAAGGCGCAGGCCGACAAGGTCTGGCACCTGTCCAATCTCTATGAGGTACCTGGCCAGGAAAAGCTGTCGAAGCGGCTGACGGAGGTGACCTTCGCCGACAAGGTGTTCTTCACCAATTCGGGCGCGGAGGCGCTGGAATGCGCCATCAAAACGGCGCGGCGCTATCAATTTGCCAAAGGACATCCCGAAAAGTTCCACATCATCACCTTCGAAGGCGCCTTCCACGGCCGCACCATCGCGACGATCGCCGCCGGTGGCCAGGAGAAGTATATCGAAGGCTTTGGCCCGAAGGCGCCGGGCTTCGACCAGGTGCAGTTCGGCGATCTCGATGCCGTTCGCGCCGCCATTACCGATGCGACGGCTGCGATCCTGATCGAGCCGGTACAGGGTGAAGGTGGCATTCGTGCTGCAACCAACGAGTTCCTGCGCGGTCTGCGCGAGATCTCCGACGAGCACGGCCTGTTGCTGATCCTCGACGAGGTGCAGTGCGGCGTCGGCCGCACGGGCAAGCTCTTTGCCCATGAATGGGCCGGGATCAAGCCTGACATCATGGCGGTCGCCAAGGGTATCGGCGGTGGTTTCCCGCTCGGTGCGTGCCTTGCGACGGCGGAAGCCGCTTCGGGCATGAAGGCAGGCACGCATGGCTCGACCTATGGCGGCAATCCGCTTGCCATGGCAGTCGGCAATGCCGTTCTCGACATCGTGCTCGCCGACGGCTTCCTGCAGCATGTGCGCGATATCGCCCTGGTCTTCCGCCAGGGCCTCGCATCGCTGAAGGACCGTTTTCCCGACATTATCGAGGATGTTCGCGGCGAAGGCCTGATGCTGGGTATCAAGGCGGCCATTCCGCAGGCGGAGTTGCTGCAGGCGATCCGCGCCGAGCACCTGCTTGGCGTCCCGGCCGGCGATAACGTCATCCGCTTGCTGCCGCCGCTTGTTGTCACCGCCGACGAAGCACGCGAAGGTCTGGCCCGTCTCGAGCGTGCGGCCGAGCGCGCGCGCTCTGCCCGCATCAAGAAATCGGCTTGAGTTCAACGCCCGCAGTCGGGGCGATTACTGCGCCACGCGTCGAGGCGACGCGCAAAGAACGCAGTAACATTTAGGAATCGCATCAGCTTTCCCTAAATCGGTGCCGATTTAAGGGCTTATGCGTGCCCCACGCGGGCGTTATTGTTTTTTCTGGAGTACAGGTAAGGATATGGCTTCTCCGAAACACTTTCTCGATCTCTCTGCCGTCCCGGCTGCCGATCTGCGCAATATCATCGATGATGCGATCGTGCGAAAGCAGGCGCAGAAGTCCGGCACGGCCGACAAGCCGCTGGCCGGCAAGATGCTGGCGATGATCTTCGAGAAGCCGTCCACCCGAACCCGCGTCTCCTTCGATGTCGGCATGCGCCAGCTGGGTGGCGAGACGCTGTTTCTCTCCGGCACCGAAATGCAGCTTGGCCGCGCCGAAACGATCGGCGATACGGCGAAGGTGCTGTCTCGCTATGTCGACGCCATCATGATCCGCACGACCGATCACACGCGGCTGCTGGAGCTTGCCGAACATGCGACGGTTCCGGTCATCAATGCGCTGACCGACGATACGCATCCCTGCCAGATCATGGCCGACATCATGACCTTCGAGGAGCATCGCGGCCCGATCAAGGGCAAGACGCTTGCCTGGACGGGCGACGGCAACAACGTGCTGCATTCGCTGATCGAAGGGGCCGCGCGCTTCGGCTATCGCATGAATATGGCGGTGCCCCTTGGTTCCGAGCCAAAGGATCACTATCTGAACTGGGCCCGCAACGAGGGCGCCGAAATCATGCTCTCGCATGATGCAGACCGTGCGGTCGCCGGCGCCGATTGCGTGGTAACCGATACCTGGGTTTCCATGAATCAGGAACACCGGGCTCGCGGTCACAACGTCTTCCAGCCCTATCAGGTCAACAAGGCTTTGATGGCACAGGCCGGCCAAGACGCGTTGTTCATGCATTGCCTGCCCGCCCATCGCGGGGAGGAAGTGACGGACGAGGTGATCGACGGTCCGCAATCCGTTGTCTTCGATGAGGCGGAAAACCGCCTTCATGCGCAAAAGTCGATTCTTGCTTGGTGCCTGGGCGCGATCTGAGGATATGAAGCCGCGTCTCAAGGGCGCGGGCGCAGTAGGAGTAAAGCAATGGCTGAAAATGCCGCCTCGCTGGGTCAGTTTGATTTTGCCGGTGACGATCACGTCGTCCCCTTTCAGGTGGAAGGGTTGGATGTGCGCGGCCGTGCCGTGCAGCTCGGTCCGCTGCTGGATACAATTCTTGCCCGGCACGATTATCCGACGCCGGTTGCGCGGCTTCTGGCCGAGGCCATTGTTCTGACGGTGCTTCTCGGCACATCGCTGAAGTTCGAAGGCAAGTTCACGGTGCAGACCAAGGGCGACGGTCCCGTCGATCTTCTGGTCGCCGATTTCTCGACTCCGGAAAATGTCCGCGCCTACGCCCGTTTCGATGAAGAGGCGCTGGCAAAGGCCGTTGCCGAAGGCCGGACCGAGCCGGAGCAGCTGCTCGGCAAGGGCGTGCTCGCCTTCACCATCGATCAGGGCCGCTTCACGCAACCCTATCAGGGCATCGTCGCGCTTGATGGCGCTTCGCTGGAGGAGATTGCCGGCACGTACTTCCGCCAGTCGGAACAGATCCCGACACGCGTGCGCCTGGGTGCCGCCGAACTCTTCGATCGCGATGGTGACGGCAAGCCGCGTCACCGCTGGCGGGCGGGCGGGCTGATTGCGCAGTTTCTGCCGGAGGCTCCCGAGCGCATGCGCCAGCCGGACCTGCATGGCGGCGACGGCGATACCGGCCTGCGCGATCATACCGAAGACGATGCTTGGGCGGAAGCGCGCAGCCTAGTGGAAACAATCGATGCCGACGAGCTGACGGATCCGCAGGTCGGTACCGAGCGGCTTCTCTATCGCCTCTTCCACGAGCGCGGCGTGCGCGTCTACGAGCCGAAGGCGGTTTTCGATCGCTGTTCGTGCTCGCGCGACAAGCTGAAGGGTGTGCTGAAGGGCTTCACGGCCGAAGAGATCGACGCAAGTCAGGACAATGGTGAAATCGCCGTAACCTGCGAGTTCTGCTCGACGACCTATCGCTTCGAAGTGTCCGAGATTGAAGCAGCCTGACGCTGTTCAGAAGCAATTCCAGGAAAACCACTACGCACTTTTCCTGGAATTGCACTAATTCAGCGTGCGCAGCAGGTTCGGCGTATCCAGCGAGAAGGCGGGGATCTTGACATGGAACAACTCCCCGTCGTCCGTCTCCATCTGGTAGTGGCCGAACATCATGCCTGACGGCGTGTCCAGCGGGCAGCCGGAAGAATATTCATAGGTATCCCCGGGTTTCAGGTGCGGCTGCTCGCCGACCACGCCGGGACCCGTCACCTCATCCACGATGCCGTTCATATCGGTGATGTGCCAGTAGCGCGTCACCAGCTTGACGGCCGTTTTGGAATGGTTGGAGATGACGATGCGGTATCCCCAGACATAACGATCGTCGTCCGGATCGGATTGCTCCTCCAGATAAAATGGTTCTACGACCACCTCGATGTCGCGTGTGAGGGCGCGATACATGCCTGATACCTTGCCACTGCGCTGAAATGTCCGGCGCTTTTTCAAGCGCGGTGGACGTCCCAGTATTTTCCTTTTCGCGGCATCTTATCCGCTTTCCACTGCTCCCGCAAAGTGCGGGATATCTAGCGGTATCCTATAACCTATTCCTTCCGTCAAGGAACGGCGTGATGAAAACTTCCGTGAACGGCCAGAGCGTGCCGCAATTCAGCTATTACGGCTAATGATGAAGGTTAACAGAGCGCTCCCAAAAGTATCTCGATCTGCTTGTCATTTGGTCTTACCCGCCTTAGTGCCGCTGGCTCCTTCTTCAACGTGCAAAAACGCTTGCCGCACTTACAGGTGCACTTGCAGGCCGATCATCATATCTGTGCTTCCCGCAATCAAAATCTCCAGATCATATAATTCCTGGTCCGGTCTTATGTTCCGCTTCGAATAGAGCAGCGATTTCCCGTCGCGGAGATTTCGGCTATCATCTGATTCTGGCATCGCCCATGCCTCCCCCCTCCATTCGGGAAAGTATATTTCATGCGGGGCCGTCGATATCCAAACCGACTGTTTGAGCGCCTGGCATAAGGAGGGGTTGCGGTCACTGCTCGCAATAGGAGGTTTATATGAGGCTTTCTGCCCCTGTTTATCATTTGAAGCGTAAGGCGAGGCTCCTGTCCCGTCAGCAGAATATCCCCTTGCATACCGCGCTGGATCACATCGCGGCCGGTGAAGGTTTTGGAGGCTGGAGTTTGCTTGCAAGCAAAACGAACGCAGCTGTACCCATCAGTGAGCTGTATTCGCGTTTAAGCCCGGGCGATCTGGTGCTGATCGGCGCGCGGCGCGGTCACGGCAAGACCCTGATGAGCCTGAGGCTCGCCGTCGAAGCCATGAAGGCTGGTAATCGGGGCGTCTTCTTCACGCTGGAGGATACGGAAAAGGTCGTCCTGGACCGTTTTCCTGTCATCGGTGCCGATCATGCGGAATTTGCCGATCTGTTCGAGTTCGACAATTCGGATGCCATCAGCGCCGATTATATCGTCGAGAGGCTGGCCGAGGCACCGCGCGGCACGCTGGCCGTGGTCGATTTTCTGCAGCTGCTCGATCAGAAGCGGGAAAAACCGGAGCTGATGATCCAGGTTCAGACGCTGAAGGTGTTTGCGCGCGCCAGAGGCTTGATCGTCGTCTTTGTCTCGCAGATCGACCGCTCTTATGAGCCGGCGCTGAAACCCTTGCCCGATCTTTCGGACGTCCGCTTGCCGAATCCGCTGGATCTCAAGCTGTTCGACAAGATGGTCTTCCTGAACAACGGCCTGGTCGAGTTCAAGGTGGCCGGCTGACGAGCTGCCCCATTTCCCGCGAGATTGCCCGATGAGGGCAGGTCGAGCCGTCCAGATTTTCTCTGGGCGGCTCGATTGCAATCAGGCGGAAACCCGCGCAAGAGCGCGGGCGAAATCCTCGACCAGATCCGCGCTGTCCTCGATGCCGGCGGAGAAACGCACCGTGCCCGGCGAAATGCCGAGTTCGGCGCGGGCTTCGTCGGTAAGGTTCTTGTGGGTCGTGGTGGCCGGATGGGTGATCAGGCTCTTGCTGTCGCCGAGATTGTTGGAGATCTTCACGATCTCCAGGGCATTCTGCAGCTTGAAGGCCGCTTCCTTGCCGCCCTTCAGCTCGAAGGCGACGAGGGTCGAGCCACCGCTCATCTGTTTGGCGATGATATCGGCCTGCGGATGGTCCTTGCGGCCGGGATAGATCACACGGGCGACCTTGCTGGTCTGCTCGGCCAGGAAATCGGCCACCTTGGAGGCGTTCGTCGTCTGCTGCGCCACACGCAACGGCAGCGTCTCGATGCCCTTCAGCAGCGTCCAGGCCGTAAATGGCGACATGGCCGGGCCGGTATGGCGGAAATAGTCCTGCAAGTTCTCGTCGATCCACTGCTTGTCGGAGAGGATGACGCCGCCGAGCGAACGGCCCTGGCCGTCGATATGCTTGGTGGCGGAATAGACGACGATATGGGCGCCGAGTTCCAGCGGCTTCTGGAAGAGCGGCGTCGCAAAGACGTTGTCGACTACGACCTTGGCGCCGATCTGGTTGGCGAGCTTGGCGACGGCTGATATATCGACCACTTCCAGCGTCGGGTTGGTCGGGCTTTCAAGGAAGAAGACCTTGGTGTTCGGACGAACAGCCTTTTCCCAGTTCTCGACGAAGCGGCCGTCGACGAGCGTGCATTCGATGCCGTATTTCGGTGCGAGCGTCTCGACCACCCAGCGGCAGGAGCCGAAGAGCGCGCGGGCAGCGACGATATGATCGCCGGCCTTCAGCTGGCAGAGGATGGCGGCGGTAACGGCCGCCATGCCGGAAGCGGTGGCGCGGGCGTCTTCAGCGCCTTCCAGAGCGCACATGCGCTTCTCGAACATGTCATTGGTGGGGCTGCCATAGCGGGCGTAGATGAAGCCGTCCGTCTCGCCCTTGAAACGGGCTTCCGCGGCTTCCGAAGTGTCGTAGACGAAGCCCTGGGTCAGATAGATTGCTTCGGATGTCTCGCCGAATTGCGAGCGGAGCGTTCCGCCGTGAACGAGCTGGGTTGCGGGGCGCCAAGTCTTGCTCATGCCATCACCACTTTCAAAACAAAAAAACCGGCCGCAATTGCAGACCGGTTTCAACCCGGTCTTTTTAGCCATTTGTTTAACGTGGCTGCAAGCCGACCGGCCAAATCACCACGGGATAAATTGCAATACTGCCGTTGACCGCTTGCGTCAATTCCCCGAGTTTGGTTTTGTCTGCGGCGAATTATGAAAGAGGCATGATGGCTCGCAATACAGGAATTTTAGCGGATCGCGCCATTGCGGCGCTCTTCGAAGCCGGACGGCTGACGAGCGAAAGAGAACTGGATGTTGATCAGATCCAGCCGGCGAGCCTTGACCTTCGGCTTAGCGCGCATGCTTTCCGCGTTCGCGCAAGCTTCATGCCCGGTCCCTCGCATCTCGTTGCCGACAAGCTCGACCGGCTGAAGCTGCATGTGGTCGATCTCTCGGAAGGCGCGGTGCTGGAAACCGGCTGCGTCTATATCGTGCCGCTGATGGAGCGCCTGGACCTGCCGGAGGATATGTCGGCTTCGGCCAATCCGAAGAGCTCGACGGGCCGTCTCGACATCTTCACCCGCGTCATCACCGATCGGGCGCAGGAGTTCGACAAGATCCCGGCCGGCTATTCCGGCCCGCTCTACCTCGAAATCAGCCCGCGCACCTTCCCGATCGTCGTTCGCCGCGGCTCGCGCCTGTCGCAGATCCGCTTCCGTGTCGGCCAGGCTTTGCTCACCGAGCCGGAACTTCTGACGCTGCACGAAACCGAGACGCTGGTTGCCAGCAAGAAGCCGAACATCACCGGCGGCGGCATCGCGCTGTCGATCGATCTTGCCGGCGACAAGGAAGGCCTGATCGGCTATCGCGGCAAGCACCACACCGCCGTCGTCGATGTCGACAAGAAGGCCCAGCACGATATTTTCGATTTCTGGGAGCCGCTCTATAGCCGCGGCCGCACCGAGCTGATCCTCGATCCGGATGAGTTCTACATCCTCGTCTCGCGTGAGGCGGTGCATGTACCGCCGCATTTTGCCGCCGAAATGACGCCGTTCGATCCGCTGGTCGGCGAGTTCCGCGTCCACTATGCCGGCTTCTTCGATCCGGGCTTTGGCCACGCACCGGCCGGCGGCCGCGGCAGCCGCGCCGTGCTGGAAGTGCGCAGCCACGAAGTACCCTTCATCCTCGAGGACGGTCAGATCGTCGGCCGCCTGATCTACGAACACATGCTGGAACAGCCAAGCAGCCTCTACGGCTCCGGCCTCGGCTCGAACTATCAGGCGCAGGGCCTCAAGCTCTCGAAGCACTTCCGGCTTTGATCCGTCGCTGACCGGCCTTGACAGAGGCCGGCAACTGTTGGACATCTCAAGGGATCACGCGGGTGTAGCTCAATGGTAGAGCAGCAGCTTCCCAAGCTGAATACGAGGGTTCGATTCCCTTCACCCGCTCCAAAATCCCAAAATATTTGCATCACGTCAAAAACGGGGCTCTCGCCTTCAGCGCCTCCGCCAGCGCTTCGCCGAAGCTCGCGATCGGACGCGCAAGCCGTCCTGCCGGCGGGCGATGTATCATCCAGTTGACAACTTTCGGGGTGAAATCCGGCGCCTCGATAATCTCAATGGCATTGCGCCAGCGGCTGTCCGCCATTGCGGCGGGCGTGAGAACGCCGATGCCGAGGCCACGCGCCACCAGCGACATTCTGAGATCGGCGCTCATCGCCTCGACGGCGACGTCGAAGGGCAGGCGCTCGGCTTCGAAGCGGTGATGAATGAAGGCGCGGAAGCCGCAGCCGCTCTGGTTCATAATCCAGGGAAATCGCGAGAGTTCTTCAAGCCGCGGCGCCTTGGGAACGCCAAGCGATGGCGCTGCGACGAGGATGACGCTGTGGATCCCGAGCACATCGCCGACGACATTATCAGGCGGCTCGACGCCTTCCGCCAGGCAGACGGTGGCCGCATCCAGCTGGCTATGCGCCACCTGCTCGATCAGCTGTGGCGACCAGCCCGAGATGATGCGCAGCGTCAATTGCGGAAACTCGCTGCGGAGTTGATCGAGCGGGGCCGAGAGCGCCGCCTCCGAGAGATAGGGCATGATGCCGAGGCGGAATTCGCCGCCGATCGCGCCGGCGGGCGAGACGCCGGCCTTGAGATCGTCGAGCGAACGCAGGACGCGGCGCCCATGCTCATAGGCTTCGCGTCCCGCCGCGGTCGGCTTGAGGGGCTTCGATTGACGATCGAGCAGGGCAATGCCGAGACTGTCTTCCAGATTCTGGATACGCCGAGTGATGCCCGGCTGCGTCAGGTTGATGCGCGCGGAGGCCGATACGATCGAGCCCGTTTCCACCACGGCGATAAATGCTTCCAGATCATGAATGTTCATGATGAACTCGCATAATCATTATTATTTCATTTCAATTGCCGCATTATGCGGCAAGGCGATAAACTTAGCTATCAATATTATCAGAAATTATTGGAGAGGTCATGTCCCAGGTCCCCGAACGCATTGCCCATGAAGCCGAAGACGATGCGCCGGCGGCGGTCGCCGCTCCCTCGACATTGCTGTTTGCCGTTGCCACCGGTGTCATTATCCTCAATCTCTTCGCGCCGCAGACGCTGGTCGGCATCATCGGCCCGTCGCTCGGCTTTTCGGAAAGCGGTGCGGGCCTCGTAGCCATGGCCTCCTTGCTCGGCTATGCCGCTGGTCTCTTTTTCCTCGTGCCGCTGGCCGATCTGATGGAAAACCGCCAGCTGGTGCTGCGCATGCTCGTCTCGGCTCTTGTCATGGCCGTCGCCGCCGCCTTCGCGCCGACGGGGTGGAGCCTTCTGATCTTCCTGTTTCTCCTGGGGGCGGCCTGCTCCGCCATTCAGATCCTGGTGCCGATCGCGGCTGCAATGACGCCGCCCGAGCGTCGCGGCCAGGTAATCGGCAATGTCATGAGCGGCGTGATGGTCGGTATATTGGTATCCCGCCCACTGGCGAGCCTGGTTGCCGATTTCTGGGGCTGGAGAAGCTTCTATGCCATGAGTGCCGCGACGCTTGCGCTTCTGGCGGCCGTGCTGGCCCTGCGTCTGCCCGAACGGCGGCCTTTGGTCAGCGCTAGCTATGGAGCCTTGATCGGCTCGCTATTTCAGCTGCTGCGGGAAGAGCCCGTGCTGCGTCTGCGTGCCTTCACCGCAGCCTTGATGATGGCGAGCTTCAGCCTCTTCTGGACTTCCGTCGCCCTTCGCCTGGCGCAGCCGCCATTCTCCCTTGGCCAGTCCGGCATCGCTCTGTTCGCGCTGGTCGGGGCGGGCGGTGCGGCCGCCACCTCCGCCTTTGGCCGCATGGGCGACCGCGGCTGGACGCGGCCGGCGACGCTTGTCGCGCATCTGATCGTGCTTGCCGCCATTGCCTTGGCCGCCTGGGTCGGCGAGATAAGGTCGGGTGGCTCCGTGGCCTTGTTGATCCTTCTGGGTGCGAGCGCCGTGATGCTCGATGTCGGTGTGACCGGTGATCAGACCCTGGGACGTCGCGCCGTCAACCTTTTGAAGCCGGAGGCACGAGGGCGCATCAATGGCCTCTTCGTCGGCATCTTCTTCCTCGGCGGCGCGCTGGGTTCGGCGCTTGCCGGCACTGCGTGGGATTTCGGCGGTTGGATCGCGGTCTGCGCGGCGGCAGCTGGCTTCGGGTTGATTGCTTTGATCACCGGCCTTGCCGCGCGTGCATGAACTCTGCAGGGAGGGAACAGTACTTGCGGTCCCGCCTCCGCATCGCCATGGTCATGTCTTAGCTCTTCAGGTGAGCGTCAGACGGATATGACAGAAGGCGCCCCTGTTAGGAGCGTCTGAATGCGCGGTATTGCATGGTTTTACAGGTTGAGGGCGCTCTTTCGGAGCGGTGCGCTCAAGATCGCCCATAGTACGAAAGTTCCGCTCGGCACCCGGATCATCTGGAAGCGAGGCGATGTTCGTATTGGCGAACGGGTGCATTTCCGCAAGGGTGTCGTCATCGATGCGCAAGAAGGCAGCATTGAAATCGGCAACCACGTTTCCTTCAACGATTACAGCATTTTGCTAGGCCGTGGCGGCATCTCCATCGGGAATGACGTGCGCATCGCCGCGCACGCGATGATCGTGTCCTTCGATCATAATTTCGATGATGTTTCGCAGCCGATCCGCCTTCAGGGCGTGACGAAGAAACCGATCGTCATCGAAGACGATGTCTGGATCGGCGCGGGAGCCAAGATCCTCGGCGGCGCCCACGTCGCCAAGGGATGCGTCATCGGTGCCAATGCCGTCGTCAAGGGAAAGACGGAGCCCTACGGCATCTATGTCGGAGCTCCGGCAAGACTGCTGAAGCGGCGCGGAGAAACCGGCGGCTCGCGATCGGGAAAGGTCGAACAATT
This sequence comes from Martinezella tropici, assembly GCF_008370325.1. GTDB lineage: Bacteria > Pseudomonadota > Alphaproteobacteria > Rhizobiales > Rhizobiaceae > Rhizobium > Rhizobium tropici_B. The sequence goes on from NZ_VNIP01000001.1 coordinate 433,137, forward strand.
CGCCCGCGTGAAAAAGTAGTCGCGTGTGCTGCCGCCGCCCGTGTCGAGCGCGATATTCCCCCTGCGGCGTGACTCTGCTACATCGTATCGATGAATCAGGAATGTGCAGCTACGACCGGAGGCCGGATCAAGACCATGCGTGTTTGCCTTTCGTCGCCGATCTCCATGGCCCGGCTCATCGCGCATGCGGCGTTGATCTTCGTATCCTGCGCCCTGCCGCTTTCCGCCCAGGAGACGAAGCCGTCGAACCTGCCGATCCTGTTCGATGCGCGCGAACGTCTGCCGAAGCCGGACCTGTCCTCGCTGGTCAGGCTGCGCTTTCTGACCTCGACCGATTTTCCGCCCTTCAATTTTCTCGATCAGAACGGTAAGCTTACGGGCTTCCATGTCGAGCTTGCCCGCAAGATCTGCGACGAGCTCGACATAGCAGACAAGTGCCAGATCCAGGCCTTGCCCTTTGGCGAGCTTCAGGGCGCACTTGCGGCTTCTCAAGGCGATGCCGTGATCGCGGGCGTGGCAGTGACGCCCGAGCTGCGCAAGAGCTTCGCTTTCTCGCGCCCCTTCCTGATGCTGCCGGCCCGCTTCGTGCGCAATCTCAAGGCGTCGATCGGCGGCACCACGGCTGCGTCGCTTTCGGGCCATTCGGTCGGCGTCGTCAGGGGCACAGTGCACCAGGCCATGCTGACTGCCTTCTTCCCTGGAATCAAGCCGGTGCCGTTCGATGACAAGGATACACTGCTGGCTGCCGTCAAGGACGGCAAGGTCGATGCCGCCTTTGCCGACGGCCTGCAGCTTTCCTTCTGGGTCTCGTCACCGGCGGCGGAAAAATGCTGCGCTCTGTTTGACGGCCCCTATCTGTCGCAGCAGTTCCTCGGCGAAGGCTTGACCATCATGCTGCGCCAGCAGGATGCCGATCTGACGGCCGCAATCAACCATGCCCTTGCCACGCTTTCGCGTGACGGCCGGCTGCAGGAAATCTATCTGCGCTATTTCCCTTACGGCCTTTACTGATCGGAGCAGTTCCGGGAAACGTGCGCGGCGATTTTCCGTCGGGAATGCATAAGGCGGGAAAATGCTTCAGGCTTTGCGATAGCGGGCGATGGCGCTGCGCTCGATGGCGGCGCAGGTGAGCTTATCCAGGCCGAAGCGGTCGCGAAGCAGGCTGAGCAGGCGCAATTCCTCGGCCTTGACCGAAAGGTCCGCTGAAGCGACTTCGACGGCAAGCGCGTAGGCCGTGTCATAAAGGCGCGCCGGCAGCGTGTCGCGCACCGTTTCGAGCACGATATCCAGACCCTCATTGTTGGAAAGCAGCTTGGCGCAATCGCGGGAGACGGAAATCAGCTTCTCGTCGTCGAACCCTTTGAAGACCGGCAGGGCGTGAATGAGCTCGCCAATGCGGCTGAGTTCCCGGTCGTTCATCGTGCGGTCGACGGCCGAGGCCAGCACCATGACGTAGATGAGGGCCTCGTGAGCAGAAAGCGGCTTGTTCATGACAGGCGAAGTCCTTTGAATTTGGCAGACTGAAAAGTCGCGCGGTCTCATGGCAAAAGTTACTGCATAATTCCTTAAATCGGAATCGATTTACGGATTAATTATGCAGCGGAAGCAAGGCGTCAGATCGGATTGAGCGGATCTTCCTTGACCGGCGGCGGCGCAAGTGTCGATTTCCCGTTCTTGCGCGGATCGTCTCCGTACATGCCGCGCTTCTTCTGCTTGGCCTCGTCGACAAGGGACGCAAGCGGAGAGTCCGGTTCCGGATCGGCCCAGCCGAAGCGGACGAGCCAGGCGCTGAGATCGACGCGGACATAGCGGCACTCGCCCTTGACCATGCCCTTCCAGGCGGGGTCCGGCACATCGCAATCGATGGAGCGGCCGCGTAGATACATGCGGAATGCCGTGCGCGCTGCTTGGCCGCAGGGCCAACTGTCGCCGCTGGGGCCTGTGCACATCCGGTCGACGTCGGTCGGAATGATCCCGCTCAGCTGCACGCTCCTGCCGCCAAGGGTCAATATGCCCGCCTGGTCGGCGAAGGGACGGACAAGCTCGATCGTCGTCGTCTGCCCCGGCGGCCTGGATGCCGGATCGAGCGAAGTCTGTTGCGACTCGGGCTTGGGTTGAGCCTGCTGCTGCGGCTGTGGGGGAAGGGTCCGGTGTGCTGCTGCCGCCGCTTCCCTATCGATCTGGTCGGCCGGGATTCGGTTGTCCGGGGCAGGATCGGCTGTGGCCGCCACTGTGGAAGCGGCGGCAGCCTTGTCCGAGGTGGCGTTTGCTGCCTCCGGTTTCTGAGCGGCGGCGATATCCTTCGCAACGTCGCTGGCCGGCGTTTTCGCGGTATCGTCGGTTGCCGGGGCCGGCGATGCTGCAGCCGCAATCGCCGGTAATTCCGAACTGCTGTCGGAGGCCGTGACCGGCAGAGTGGTCTTATCGTTTGTGGAGCTGGCCACCTGCACCGCCGGCTGGCTGTCTGGTTGCGATCTGCTCGACGTCGTATCGTCCTGCTTGGTCATTTCGACGGCTTTTGCGTCGGCCTTGGCAGTATCCGTCGGCGCGGTCGCGGCGGACTTGTTCTCAGCCGTCGTGGCACCGCCGGCTCGGCCGGGCAGGGCAAAGCCGTGCTCGCCGATTTGGACCGCGACGAGGGTCAACCAGGAACCGACGACAGCGCCTGTCACGCCAACAAGCCAAATGTTACGACGCATAACGAGAAAACTTTCCTATTGGCTGGCCCATATGATCCGGGCGATCCATTCCACCTCCGCAAGATCGAAACTGCGGTTGGGGTGCTCAGGGTTCAGCGACAAGAGTTCTATCGACTTCGCGCTCTGCCGCAGCAGGACCTTGGCCATCACTTCACCTTCGCGGGTCTTCACAACGACACGGTCATTTTTTCTGATCTGAGCGCCCGGCTCGACGATCAGAATATCCCCGTCGCGATAGAGCGGCAACATGCTTTCGCCCTGCACCTCGAGCGCATAGGCGCCGGCCTTTTGCCCGGCCGCGACCGGAAATTCCACCATGTCCCAGCCCTGACCGGCGGGAAAGCCGCCGTCGTCGAAGAAGCCGCCGGCGCCTGCCTGGGCAAAGCCAATCAGCGGAATGGCGTTTCCAGCCGGCGAAATTCCGTGCATCGCCAAGGTGCCAGCCGGCTCGCTCGGCCGGATGAAGCTCAGAAACTGCTCCAGGCTGGCTCCCGTCGCATCCAGGATCTTGGCGATCGATTCCGTCGACGGCCAGCGCAGGCGGCCGTCCTGGCTCAATCGCTTCGATTTGTTGAAGGACGTGGCGTCAAGTCCAGCGCGGCGTGCGAGGCCGGAGGCGGTCAAGGCATGCCGCTCGGCAAGCCGGTCGATCGCACCCCATATCTGCTCATGTGACAGCATCGCCGCTCAGCATCCGCGCACCGGCTCGCCCGGCGCTCAATTCTTAAAAAAGGTTAACCGAGGCATTTTGGCGAGTAAAGGCCGGCATAGGAATAAGGTCCTTTATCCCCGTGCTTTCGTCGCACGGCATTTTTGCAGCTTCAGGTCTTTTGCGGCTGCGGCTTGGCGTCCGGTTGCTCGTTCTGGAATTCCTTGGCCATGCCCATGAAGCCGCGCATGAATTTCTGCATGATGCCGAGCGTGCGGTCGACATCGGCGTCACTGGGCAGGCTCGATGCCGTGTTCGAGGCGACGGTCTTTTCCAGTTTCGTCACGCGGTCAGCGAGGCGATCGAGTTCGTCGTCATAGGCGGCGCGCTCGTCGGCGGCCATGCGGCAGACGAGGTTGCCGCCCTGGTCCTGGCAAATGGACATGGCGCCCGTCCGCTTGTCGAGGCGGATGAAATGATCGCCGCTGCGCTCCAGCTGGAAGCGCGTCGCATCCGGTTCGGCTGATAGAGCCGGTGTGGAGAGAAGAAAGGCGGCAGGTAAAAGCATGGCCGCAAGGCCGATTTTCAGTTCCTTCGTCATGTCATTCTCCGGATTTTCTGCGTTAAACCTCAAATCCATCACGGAAACCGTGGACATGGGCTGCCGTTTTCGTGCAAAGCCCTATCAGCACAGCTTTACATAGGGATGATGACCGCCATGCCAATGGTTTACAAGATCGTGCCGGATGCGCTCTGGCAGCAAGCCAGACAAACCGGCGTTTTTCATGGCGCTGCGATCGATCTGACCGACGGCTTCATTCATTTCTCCACCGCGAAACAAGCAAGGGAGACGGCCGCGCGCCATTTCGCCGGACAGACCGGCTTGCTGCTGGTCGCGATCGACGGCGACGCGCTCGGCGACAAGCTGGTGTTCGAGCCCTCGCGCGGCGGTGATCTCTTCCCGCATCTCTATGCGCCGCTGCCGCTTTCGGCCGTGCGCTGGGAAAAGTCGCTGCCAATTGGCGATGACGGTGCCCACGTCTTTCCGGAGATGGCGGAATGATCGGCGCCTTTCGCGATCTCGGGCGGCGCGGCCTGTTCCTGTTCGATCCAGAAACGGCGCACAGCATGTCGATAGCTGCGCTGAAATCCGGCCTCGTGCCGGCCTGCCGCATACGCACCGATCCTCGCCTGCGTCAGACCGTGGCCGGGCTCGACTTTGCCAACCCCATCGGCATGGCCGCCGGCTACGACAAGAATGCCGAGGTGCCGGAGGCACTGCTGAAGCTCGGTTTCGGCTTTACCGAGATCGGCACGGTGACGCCAAAGGCGCAGTCGGGCAATCCCCGCCCGCGCATCTTCCGCCTGATCGAGGACGAAGGCGTGATCAACCGCCTCGGCTTCAACAATGAGGGCCATGAGGCAGCTTTCCAGCGTCTCAAGGCGATCCGCGGCAACGGCATCATCGGCGTCAATATCGGCGCCAACAAGGATAGCGCCGACCGCATCGCCGATTATGTTGCCGGTATCCGCCGCTTCTATTCCGTGGCGCGCTATTTCACCGCCAATATCTCCTCGCCGAATACGCCGGGTCTCCGCGATCTGCAGGCGCGCGAAAGCCTGTCCACCCTGTTGTCGGCCGTACTTGCCGCGCGCGACGAGGAGGCAGCGAAGGCCGGCAAGCGCATTCCCGTCTTCCTCAAGATTGCTCCCGATCTGACCGAGGAGGGCATGGACGATATCGCCGCCGAAGCCTTGTCTCATGCGCTCGACGGTCTGATCGTCTCCAACACCACGCTGTCGCGCGACGGATTGAAGGATCAGCGGCAGGCCAAGGAGGCCGGCGGCCTTTCCGGCAAGCCGGTCTTCGAGAAATCGACAGTCGTATTGGCCAAGATGCGCCGCCGCGTGGGCGCGGCGCTGCCGATCATCGGCGTCGGCGGTGTGTCCTCGGCCGAAACGGCGCTGGAAAAGATCAAGGCTGGCGCCGATCTGGTGCAGCTCTATTCCTGCATGATCTATGAAGGACCAGGTCTGCCGGGCCAGATCATTTCCGGTCTGTCGAAACTGCTCGATCGCGAGCGCGCCGGCTCGATCCGCGACCTGCGTGATGCCAAGCTAGATTACTGGGCGAACCGGAACGTCTGATCCGCCCGCTTCTTCAGGCCGATCGCCAGGAAGATGCCGCGAAACAGCAGGAAGGCGTTCATGGCCATCCACAGGCCGTGATTGCCGAGCGTCGGCACGAAGACGGCGAGCGCTATGAGATAGCCGCCGAACGATAGCAGCATCTTGTTGCGCATCTCGCGCGACCATGTGGCGCCGATGAAGACGCCATCCATCAGGAAGGCGAGCGCGCCGGTCAAGCCGGTAACGGCAGCCCAGGGCAGATAGGTTCCGGCAGCAACGCGAACCTCCTCCGAGGTGGTCAGCAGGCGGATCAGCGCCGGCCCGACGGTGAAGAAGAAGATGGCGGCGGCGAGCGCCAGTCCGAAGGACCAAAGCCCGGTCAGCTTCAAGCCGCGCTCGAAGGCCGGACGATAATTGGCGCCGATCGAGCGGCCGGTGATCTGTTCGGCTGCGTTCGCGAGCCCGTCGAGATAATAGCCCGACAGCAGGAAGAAGTTCATCAGCACCGCATTGGCCGCCAGCATGACGGCGCCGAAGCTGTTGCCGATGCGCGTCATCAGCGTGAAGGCGCCGATCAATACGAAGGTCCGGATCAGGATATCGCGGTTGAGCGCGAAGAGCTGTGTGAGCTTGACGCGCGAGAGCAGCTCCGCGCGCGCCGGCCGTTCCTCGCCGGCAAAACTGCGCAGCACGATGAAAAGCCCGAGCAGCATGCCGCTTGCTTCGCCGATCAGCGTGCCCCAGGCAACGCCTGCGACACCCCAGCCGAGCCGGAGGCCGAGCAGGACGGCAAGCACGATGTTGACGCCGTTGATGACCGTTTGCAGCAGCAGGCCGATGCGGCCCTGGCCGCGGCCGAGCACGAAGCCGAGCAGTGCGTAATTGGCAAGCGCTGCCGGCCCCGACAGCATGCGGATGGAGAAATAGGTACGCGTCGCATCGGCAATGCCCCCTTGCGGCCCCATCAGCTTGATACCGAGCCAGAGCAGCAGGGGTGAGAGCAGGACGATCAGGATGCCGCAGCCGATCGCCGATATCATGGCACGCCAGAAGACCGCCTGCTGCTCGTGCCTATCGTGGCGTCCATAGGCCTGGGCGGTGAGGCCAGTCGTCGAGGCGCGTAGGAAGTTGAAGCTGGCAAAGAGGAGATCGAACAGCACCGCGCCGATCGCAAGCCCTGCCAGCGCATCCGGCTGGCCGAGATGACCGACGACAGCGGTGTCGACGAGACCGAGTAAGGGTGTCGTCATGAAGCCGAGCGTCATCGGAAGTGCGATCGACAGCACCAGCCGATGCGTCACGTCGAAGGGCAGAACCCTCCTGCTTGCCTGCTGGACATCCATCCTACGCTATGTCTCCTCAGTTCGAGGAAAGCACCATGGACCAATAGGGCCTGTCACCGGAAGAGGGGGTATAGGCAAGAGCGACGCCAAGGCCGTCATATTTGCCGAGCATGTTGTGCAAATGCTTCGGCGAATTGATCCAGGCCGTCACCGCGGCGCTCACGTCGTGCTGGCCCTCGGCGATGTTCTCGGCCGCCGGCAGTTTGACGCCGCTTGCCTTGACGCGCTTGCCGAAATCGTCGCCGATGCCGATCAAGTGCTCCATCTTGCCGGCATTCGCCATGCGCCGCGCCTGATAGACGGCGGCGGTACTGGCGGCGGTATCGATCTTCAACGGCGGCAGGCCGTTTTTGGCGCGCAGCGCATTGACGAGCGGCAGGGCGGAAGCGGTCTGGTCGCTGGCCGGGATATTGGAAACGCGGGTGGGCGGCGTGGCGCAGCTTGCGACGGATGCGGTGAGCGCAAGGGCGGCGAGGCGCAGCGCATCGCGGCGCGTTAAGGTCGGTGTCTGGGAGATCATGTCAGCGGCGATAATTGAACAAACGAAGGATGATGAAGATGGGAATGACGATGGATGCGCCGAGCAGCACATAGTCGCCGAACTCGCCAAGCGCTGCGAAACCGCTGTGCCAGAGGTCGAGCAGGAAGCGGCGGACGCCATAGAGGAAATCGAGCGGCCGCCAGCCGAAGAACTTCATGACGAAACCGACGACGAGCGACACGATGATGAGCTTCACCAGCGTTCGGCCCGGCGAGTCGCCAAGAAATCTGTTCACCTGATCGGACATGCTGACGTCTCCATAATGGCAGTCGGTCGGTGTTGAGATAGGCTCGGGATCTGCGACTCGCAAGCATTTTTGCCCAGCGTACACCTGAAACACGCGTCTGCCTGAAATAGGACTTGAGTTTTTTTATGGCCGCGTTCAAAGGCGAGCGTCAAACAGGATGAAACCCATGCTGCCGAGCCAGCTCTCCTCCGGCGATGTCATTGCCGACCGCCGCGCCGACTATGCGAAGATGCTTGCCGAAAGCGGCGAGCCGGCGAGCGCCGCCGAGCTGATGGAGCAGGCGCTGGAGCTTACGCCGCGCTGGGCGGCGGGCTGGTTCACGCTTGCGAACTATCGCGAAAAGGCCTGCGATCTGCCCGGTGCGATCGTCGCCCTGAACGAAGTGCTGGCTCTTGATGATCGTGATGTCTTTGGCGCCCGCCTGAAGCTTGCGGCGCTTGGCGGCGCCGAAATGCCCGACCGGCCGCCGAGCCTTTATGTCGAGCGGCTGTTCGACGATTATGCCGACCGTTTCGAAACCTCGCTCGTCGAGAAGCTCGGTTATAGCGTGCCCGGCAAGCTTGCCGCGCTGATTGCCGAAACGGCCGATATCCCGAAACATTTCCGCCTTGCCGTCGATCTCGGCTGCGGCACGGGGCTGTTCGGGCCGGAAGTCCGTACGCGTGTCGACCGGCTTGAGGGCTATGATTTGTCGAAGGGCATGCTTGCCAAGGCGGCCGAGAAGCATGTCTACGATCATCTCGGCCAGGCCGATCTATCCCTGGAGCCGGATCTGTCGGGCCTGTTCGATGCGGGGATGGCGCCCTGCCGTGCCGATCTGATCACCGCCGCCGACGTGCTGATGTATCTCGGTAATCTGCAAGCCGTACTGACGATCGTGCGCAAGCTTTCGGCCGATGACGCGATCTTCGCCTTTTCCGTCGAGGATGCGCAGCAGCCGCACGGCTTTGTGCTGCGCGATTCCCTGCGCTTCGCCCATTCAGAGGGTTATGTAAGGGAAATGCTGGCTGATCACGGCTTCGTCGTGCGGGATCTGGCCCGCAGCGTCATTCGCATGGATGGCGGAAAACCGGTCCATGGCATTCTGTTCATTACCAGCAAATCTGCCTGATTGTTCGAATCTTGCGAATTTCAAATAGGTCAGCATTACTTACGTATTTTCGCTTGATTGTCGCCTGAGTTTTCAGCAAAAAGCCTTGAAACACAGGGGAAAGCACATGGCGAACGCGAAGAGCGCTTTTGGCGTCTGGAATACATCCGCGACCCGGCATTCATGGGTCGAGGACCTTCAGGGTATCATTTGCGGCAGCCTGATTTCGTCGCTCGGGCTGTTCTGCCTTTCCAGCGCCGGCCTTCTGACCGGCAGCACCGCCGGCATCGCTTTCCTGCTGCATTACGCGATCGGCGTGAATTTCGGCCTGGCCTTCTTCGTCGTCAACCTGCCGTTCTTCTATCTGTCGCTGAAACAGCTCGGCCCGGCCTTCACCATCAAGACCTTCATCGCCATCGCGCTGACCTCGCTGCTGACCAACTTGCAGCCGCTTCTCTTCGATGTCGCGCATATCAATGCGCTGTGGTCGGCGGTCCTCGGCGGCATTCTGCTCGGCTTCGGACTGCTCGCGCTCTATCGCCATCGCGCCAGCCTCGGCGGCGTCGGTATTCTGGGGATTTATCTGCAGGAACGTTTCGGCATCAGGGCGGGGCTGGTGCAGCTTGCAATCGATCTATGCGTGCTCGCAGTCGCTTTTGCGGTGACTACGCCCTTTGTGGTCATCTGCTCGGTGATCGGCGCAATCGCGCTCAACCTCTTCGTCGCGATCAATCATCGTTCGGATCGCTACATAGCGCTGTAAGCTGATGCTTATTGCTTGCGGGTCTCGTCGGATTCGATGATCGCGGCTTCGTGATACCAGCTGTCGAATGCGGCCGTCGCAATGGTCGGGCCGATATCCGGGGTAAGGTTCACCTTCGGACGCTGGCTGACCGCCGTGGAGCGGGCCGTGACGGGAAACTGATAGATCTTTGCGGCTTCGTGCCGAGTACCGATTGCCATTCGTTGTCTCTCCCTTTTTGGTGTTCAAGCGGGCGCGCTTCAAGAGACAGCTCATATATAGCAAAGCCGAAGGCGAATATCATCATTCCGCTTAAAAAAAATGCTAAATGATGAAATTGTAGGCAATTTAACGATGGCGTGGTCGATGCCATTTCTTTAATCTGCCGGTTTTCCAAACCACTCCTTGGGTCAGCGAGCCTGCGACATCTTGTCAGCTCAGTTGGAACCGCGCCGGCGATTTGAAAAGAATCCGATGTTTGGCGCCCGGAAATCTTGCCCGAATATGACCGAATCATAAAAATCCCGCCTGACCAGCTAGGTGTCGATGCGATCTGGCACGGCAAATGCATCTCCCTTAGCAGCCGTTCGTAGTGAGGAATTTTCCGGCGGGCGCGCCGGCCAAGTTTTTCCTACTTCGCCTGATTAACTGTTATGAGGTGCGTAATGACGAAATTTAAGCTCGAGTACATTTGGCTCGACGGGTACACCCCGGTACCGAACCTGCGCGGTAAAACGCAGATCAAGGAATTCGACGCATTTCCGACGCTCGAGCAGCTTCCGCTTTGGGGCTTCGACGGTTCGTCGACGATGCAGGCCGAAGGCCGCAGCTCCGATTGCGTGCTGAAGCCCGTCGCCATCTATCCGGACCCGGCCCGTACCAACGGCGCGCTCGTCATGTGCGAAGTCATGATGCCGGATGGCGTAACCCCGCATCCGTCCAACAGCCGCGCCACCATCCTCGACGACGAAGACGCATGGTTCGGCTTCGAGCAGGAATACTTCTTCTATCAGGACGGCCGTCCGCTCGGCTTCCCGGAAGCGGGCTATCCGGCCCCGCAAGGTCCGTACTACACCGGCGTCGGCTACAAGAACGTCGGCGATGTCGCCCGCGAGATCGTTGAAGAGCATCTCGACCTTTGCCTCGAAGCAGGCATCAACCACGAAGGCATCAACGCCGAAGTGGCCAAGGGTCAGTGGGAATTCCAGATTTTCGGCAAGGGCTCCAAGAAGGCCGCCGACCAGATCTGGATGGCGCGCTACCTGCTCCTGCGCCTGTGCGAAAAGTACGGCATCGACATCGAGTTCCATTGCAAGCCGCTCGGCGATACCGACTGGAACGGCTCGGGCATGCACTGCAACTTCTCGACCAAGTTCATGCGCGAAGTCGGCGGCAAGGCCTATTTCGAAGCGCTCATGGCTCAGTTCGACAAGAACCTCGAAGACCACATCGCTGTCTACGGCCCGGACAACCATATGCGCCTGACCGGCAAGCATGAAACGGCTCCGTGGAACAAGTTCAGCTATGGCGTTGCCGACCGCGGCGCTTCCATCCGTGTTCCGCACTCCTTCATCAAGAACGATTACAAGGGCTATCTCGAAGATCGTCGCCCGAACTCGCAAGGCGACCCCTACCAGATCGCTTCGCAGGTCCTGAAGACCATCTCGGAAGTTCCGACGGCGGATTTCGGCTCGGTTGCGGCCTGATCGTTTCCGGCCTGGCTTGCCAAGCATAGGAAAACCAATGCATGACGCGGGGCTTCGGCCCCGCGTTTTTCGTTTTGGAATTTTATCAGGCCGCGGCTGTCGCTCAGACCCTCTTAGGCCCCCGCTGCTAACCCCCACGGTCCGTCATCCTCGGGCTTGATCCGAGGATCCACGCCCAAGCTACCGACCATATGAGAAGGTTTTTGGTGTGTATCGCATCAAGGATGCGCGCTCGCCGGTACTCGTTAACAGCATTCCTGCCGAGCCGACTTCCTTGTGCCTGGATCCTCGGGTCAAGCCCGAGGATGACGGCGTTCAAGGGAGGGCTCTGGCCATAACGCGCTTGGAGAAAAGTAGGCTCAAACAGCCTTGCTTGCCGCATCCACCGGATGCTGCGCGCGGAAGCCGACGGCAAGGCGGTTCCAGATATTGATCGTGCCGATCGCCACCGTGATCTTGACGATCTCCTCCTCGCTGAAATGCTGCTTCAGCGGCTCGAAGTCGGCATCCGGTATGCCGGTCTGGGCGATCTTGGTGACGGAGTCGACCCAGCGGAGCAGGGCGCGTTCGCGGTCGTCATAGACGGGCGATTCCCACCAGACGCACATCAGGTTGATCCACTGCTCGCTGAGGCCGTCATGCCGGGCTTCCTTCACGTGCATGTCGACACAGTAAGCACAGCCATTGATCTGCGAGGCGCGGAGTTTGATCAGATGGATGAAGCGGCGCTCGAGGCCGCTACTCTGAACGAAGTTTTCCAGCGCGACGATGGCCTTGTAGGAGTCGGGGGAGGCTTTGGCGAAGTTGAAACGCGGATGCATGGTCTTCTCCTTGGGTTTAAATTGAGGTTCAGTTTTTGGTCTTGCGTTCATGCAGCTCGAGAAAGGCGCAGCCTCTCGCGGCGATCCCGCCATCTGTGTCTGTCTGTTTGAGATCGGCCAGCACGTCGGCGATCCTCATCTTGGCCAATTCGGCCCGATAGGCGCGCTCGGCCGCCAGCATGGCGGCATTGATGCCGCAGGGCTTTGCGAAGTAACGCCCCGGCAGCGGATTTGGTCCGCGTTGACGGATTTCGGCACAGCGGAAGGCCGGCGCCGGGCCTTCCGCCGCCAGCACGATATCGAGCAGGCTGATGGCCTCCGGCTTGCGCGCCAGCCGGTATCCACCCTTCGGCCCCGGCACGGTGTCGAGAATGCCGGCGCCCGAAAGCGCCTGCAGATGCTTCAGGAGGTAGCTGACCGAAACGCCGTGGAATTCCGCAAGCGCAGCCGCCGAAAGCACACCGCCATCGGACAATCCCGCCAGCATGGCAACGCAGTGAATGGATTGTTCGACGCCGTCTCCGAGCTTCATTTCTTAGCCTTTCTTATCATGGATATTTTTTATCTACGATTGTGATGGGAGTCAAGTGCGGAATGCGAACAGGATTGTTGTTTGGCGGATGAGCACGAAGTGCTCGCTTAAGAATGCGGTCCGCAAGTGGGTTCCGTCATCCTCGGGCTTGACCCGAGGATCCACGCCCAAGCCTCGTAATTATGGACTGTAGCTGACAAAGGCAGATATCCATCCCAGTCCATTGAATGACTTCGATACCAATCGGAAGCGCCTGTGCCTGGATCCTCGGGTCAAGCCCGAGGATGACGGTGCGTGTGGAGGCTATGGACATACAGCCGCCTTGGCAGAGGAACACACTGTGTCCGCCCTCATGCTTCTTAAAACCCCCGCTTCCTATCCTCCACATTTCAACTACATTCAGCCCGTGGACCAGATCGACCCGGAAACCCGTCTTGCCTTGCCCGCCCCCTTCACCCGCTGGTTTGCGGAAAAGGGCTGGCAGCCGCGTGCCCATCAGCTGGAATTGCTTGCTCGTGCCGAAGCGGGTGAAAGCACGCTGCTGATTGCGCCGACCGGCGCAGGCAAGACGCTCGCCGGTTTCCTTCCGTCGCTGACGGATATCACCCGGCGCGGCAAGATCCCGCCGGGATCGGCCTTCACCGGCATTCATACGCTCTACATCTCGCCGCTGAAGGCGCTGGCGGTCGATATCGAGCGCAACCTGATGAAGCCCGTTTCGGAAATGGGTCTGCCTGTTACAGTCGAAAATCGCACCGGCGATACGCCGAGCGGCAAGCGGCAGCGGCAGAAGCTCAATCCGCCCGATATCCTGCTGACGACGCCGGAGCAGGTGGCGCTGTTGCTCGCCAATCGTGAGGCCGAGCGCTTCTTCAAGGACCTGAAATATATCGTCTTTGACGAACTGCATTCGCTCGTCACCTCCAAGCGCGGCCATATGCTGTCGCTCGGCCTTGCCCGCATCCGCAGACTGGCGCCGCGCGTGCAGACTATCGGTCTTTCGGCGACTGTCGCTGACCCGATGGACCTGCAGAAATGGCTGGTGGCGCAAGAGCCGGGGGAGGAACGCCATGCCGGCCTCGTCATCGTTGAGGGTGGCGCCAAGCCGGATATCTCGATTCTGTCGACGGAAGAGCGCATCCCCTGGTCCGGCCACTCGGCCAAATATGCGATCCCGGATATCTATCGCGAGCTGAAGGCGCATCGCACGACACTGCTCTTCGTCAACACGCGTTCGCAGGCCGAAATGCTGTTCCAGGAGCTGTGGTCGGCCAATGACGACAATCTGCCGATCGCCCTTCATCATGGCTCGCTCGATGTCGGTCAGCGCCGCAAGGTGGAAGCGGCTATGGCGGAAAACCGGCTGCGCGCTGTCGTCGCCACCTCCACACTCGATCTTGGCATAGACTGGGGCGACGTCGATCTCGTCATCCATGTCGGTGCGCCCAAAGGCGCAAGCCGCCTTGCCCAGCGCATCGGCCGCGCCAATCACCGCATGGACGAGCCGTCGAAAGCGATCCTGGTGCCGGCCAACCGTTTCGAGGTCATGGAATGCCAGGGAGCGCTCGATGCCAATTATATCGGCGCGCAGGATACGCCGCCGATCGGTGCTGGCGCACTCGACGTCCTCGCTCAGCATGTGCTCGGCATGGCCTGCGCCGAGCCCTTCGACATGCTCGAGCTTTATGACGAGGTGCAGAGTGCGGCTCCCTATGCCGAGCTTTCCTGGGAGACCTTCGAGCGCATCGTCGATTTCGTTGCCACCGGCGGCTATGCGCTCCGGACCTATGAGCGCTACGCCCGCATCCGCAAGACGGCGGATGGGCGCTGGCGAGTCTCCAATCCGCAGGTCGCGCAGCAATATCGCCTGAACCTTGGCACGATCGTCGAGGAGGCGATGCTGAATATCCGGCTGGTGAAGCGCAACGCACTGGGCTCGCTCGGAAGAGGCGGCGCGCCGCTCGGCAAGGTCGAGGAATATTTCGTCGAGCAGCTTTCGCCCGGCGATACCTTCCTCTTTTCCGGCAAGGTGCTGCGCTTCGAAGGCATTCGCGAGAGCGAATGCCTGGCCTCGCAGGCCTTCTCGATGGATCCGAAAATCCCCTCCTATGCTGGCGGCAAGTTTCCGCTTTCCACCTATCTCGCCGATCAGGTGCGGGCGATGATTGCCGATCCCGACCGGCGGCACCGCCTGCCGGATCAGGTGCGCGATTGGCTGGAAATTCAAAACGAGAAGTCGCTGCTGCCGAAGCGCGACGAGTTTCTGATCGAGACTTTTCCGCGTGGCAGCCGCGCTTACCTCGTCGCCTATCCTTTCGAAGGCAGGCTGGCGCACCAGACGCTCGGCATGCTCCTGACCCGAAGACTGGAGCGAGCGGGCGCGAAGCCCATGGGCTTCGTCGCGACCGATTATTCGCTCGGCATATGGGGTCTGGAGGACATGGGGCTGATGATCGCAAATCGGCGTCTCAGCCTCTCCGATCTCTTCGACGAGGACATGCTCGGCGACGATCTCGAGGCCTGGCTCGGCGAATCCTTCCTGTTGAAACGGACCTTCCGCAATTGCGCCATCATCGCCGGTTTGATCGAACGCCGCCATCCCGGCAAGGAAAAAACCGGACGGCAGATGACGGTATCGGCCGATCTGATCTATGACGTGCTGCGCGGCCATGAGCCCGACCATATCCTGCTGCAGGCGACGAGGCAGGATGCGGCAACGGGGCTTTTGGATATTGGTCGTCTTGCGGATATGCTGAAGCGAATCAAGGGCCATATCATCCACCGCGCGCTGGATCACATCTCGCCGCTCGCCGTGCCGGTGATGCTGGAAATCGGTAAGGTATCCGTGCCGGGCGAGGCGCATGATGTGGTGCTGGCGGAAGCGGCTGACGATCTGATCCGAGAAGCCATGGAATGACGACGAAGGTAGACTAAATTGATGAACCGCCTGGCGCTCGCGCGAGAGATGAACGGCCAAGTCAAGAACGGATCGACGCCCCCTTCGGGCGTCGAGACCGTCGTTCAAGGCGTTGCCGCCGTCTGCGATCCGATGGGTGCGCTTTATCTGCCGGATAGCGGCATTCTCGTCGTCTCCGATCTGCATCTTGAAAAGGGAGCGGCTTTCGCCCGTCGCGGCATGCTGCTGCCGCCCTATGATACGCTGGCGACACTGACGGTTCTTGCGGCCGTCATCGGCCGTTACGATCCGAAACTCGTGGTGTCGCTCGGCGACAATTTTCATGATCGGGTCGGTTCACAGCATCTGCCGGAAGAGTTTCGCGGCCTGATCGTTAGCATGGCCCGCGGCCGCGAATGGATCTGGATCAACGGCAATCATGATCCGGACGGCACGGTCGATCTGCCCGGCCATTCGGTTGACGAGATGCATTACGGTGGGCTCACCTTCCGCCATGAGCCGAAAGTGGGCCAGCAGGCCGGTGAGATCGCCGGCCACCTGCATCCCTCCGCCACTGTTCGACGCCGCGAAAAATCGGTGCGCCGCCCGTGCTTTGCAACGGATGGCGCCCGCCTGCTGATGCCGGCCTTCGGCGTGATGACCGGCGGCCTCGATCTTCGCCACAAGGCCATAGCCGGCCTCTTCGAGCGGGAAAGCCTGATCGCCCATCTGCTCGGCCGCGACCGCATCTATTCGGTGCGGTTCGGCAACCTCTCGGCCTAGGCAATTCCGGAAAAAATGCGCGTCGGTTTTTCGTCCGGAATTGCATGACCGTTTTCAGGCGGCTTTTCCCGGCTCATAACGCAGGATCACCGCGCCTGTCTTCAATGGACGTGAATCGATGAGCTTCATCGGCCGCTGTTCGGCTGCCGGCTTGAAGTGCGGATTACCAGCGCCGAGCACGACCGGAACGACGCAGATCCGGAGCTCATCCACCAGGCCCGCCTTGAGCAGCACATCCGTCACTTCGGCGCTGCCGAAGACGAACATGGTCTTGCCGGGTTCTTGCTTCAGTCTCTTCACCTCGGCGGCAATGTCGCCAACGATGCGAGTGTTGTTCCAGTCCGCCTTGTCGAGCGTCCGCGAGGCGGCGATCTTGGCGATGCCGTTCATGTAGGCGGTGATATCAGGCGTTTCCGTTGCGGTCGGCCAATAGGCGGCCATGCCTTCGTAGGTCTTGCGGCCGAAAATCAGCAGATCGCCTTCCTTGCCGAGCTCGGTCGCATAGTGTTCCAGCTCATCGCCCCAGGCGAGCATGTGAAAATCGAGGTCCCAGGGCTTGGTTCCCTCGAAGTAGCCGTCGAGCGTCATGAGATTCCAGATAACGAGCTTCCTCATCACTTTTCCTCCGCTGTGATAACCGCATCATAATTAAAACTGGTTGCTAAAAGCAAGCAGTTGCAAGGTAGGCAAGCTGATGGCAAAATGCAAGCAGTTTTTTTGGAGATCATCATGGACGCGCTGCATCGTTCTGGCTGCCCGATCAATCTGACGCTGGAAATTCTGGGCGACCGCTGGAGCCTGATCGTCATCAGGGACATCATGTTCGGCAATCGCCGGCATTTTCGCGAGCTGCTGCAGAAGTCGCAGGAGGGGATTGCCTCCAATATTCTTGCCGATCGCCTGAAGCGGCTGGTCGAACGCGGCCTGCTGACCCGCGAGGATGATCCGACCCACAAGCAGAAGGCAGTTTACAGTCTCACGGAAATGTCGATCGACCTCGTGCCGCTTTTTGCCCATATGGGCGCCTGGGGCCGCAAGCATCTTCCGGCGTCGGAAGAGCTTTCGATCCGGGCCGAGCTCTTGGAAAATGGCGGTTCGAAGCTCTGGGAGGATTTCATGGACGAACTGCGCGCCAAGCATCTCGGCAAGGTGCTGCCGCCGGACACGCCCTCGGTGCTCGGCTGGCTGACGGAGGCCTATCTCGAGGTCGCCAATCGCCGGAAAAGCGGTTGATCAGTTCTTTCGGAACATGAAGCTCGCACTCCATCCGGTGACGAGGGCCAGCATTACGGAAAACACGCCATAGGCAATCGGCTGCTGGTGCGCGGCATCGGTAATGGTCTGTTCTATGCCTGTCTTGATGACGCGCAGCGGCAAGGATTTCTCGCTCAGGAACTTGCCGCTCTTGAAGAGATAGGCGCGCACCGTGTGCACGCCGTTCGGCACATCGGCGGGAATTCTGAGCGTCGCCCTGAACAGCGAGGAGCTGACGAAGCGCACGCCGGCCGGATCGCTTTCATAGAGGCCGCCTGTCTTCTGCAGTCGCCGGAAGGCGTTGCGGAATTCCGGTACATCGCCGACATTGCCGACGAAGCCGAGCGGCGTCAGCGGAATATGGTCGACGCCAATGCCGCGATCGCTGAGTTCGAGCGGTGTGGTGATATTATCGACGGCGCGCGTGCTCGACAGCGAATAGGCTTCCGGTACATGCTCGAACGTCATCGAGCGGGTATTGACCCAGATGCCGAAGACGCGCTCTTTCCGGCGCACCGTCGCGTTTTCGCGCGGACCCTCCAGCACGACGACGATGTCATATTGGCCGATCGCCAGAAGCAGCTGGTCGGTATTGGACAAGGCGCCGAAAATAGTCAGATCGGCGCCGGTGAAGTCGGAGGTAATGGCGATCTCGCTCGTCGAGGTGCCGATTTCCATCGTCTCCCGCGCCGTGGTCGAGGTCGTTGGCTGGTCGAGCATCACCTGCGCTCGGGCCGCAAGCGGCGCAAGCAGCAGTGTAGCGGCGAGCAGAGCAATTCCAGCAAAAGTGCGTAGCGGTTTTGCGTCCGGAATTGCGAGGAAATGCTCAGGCAGCCCGAAACCTCTCATCGGCTCACGCTTTCCATGACGACCGAATAGACGTCGGCCGGCGTCACCACCAGGGCGATCGCCAGGCGAAGGCCGACGGCAAGGACGAGCAGGCCGAGCAGGGCGCGCAATTGCTCGCCGCGCAGCCTCTGGCCGACGCGTACGCCGTATTGCGCGCCGATCACGCCCGCCACCATCAACAGGAAGGCCAGGATGACATCAACGGAATAATTGGTGGCTGCCTGCACGATGGTGGTGAAGGCGGTCACGAAGATGACCTGAAACAGCGAGGTGCCGACGACGACATTGGTCGGTACACGCAGCAGATAGATCATCGCCGGAACGAGGATGAAGCCGCCGCCGATGCCCATGGGCGTCAGCATGCCGATGAAGAAACCGAGGCCGATCACCGGGATGGCGCTGAGATAGAGCTTGGATTTCTTGAACCGCAGCTTCAGCGGCAGCCGCTGCACCCAATTGTGATGGCGCGGCTTGCCGGTCGAGGGCGGCAGTTTGCCCGCGGCCCGGCGCATGGCTCGCACGCTCTCCCATAGCATCAGCGTCCCCACGGTGCCGAGCAGCACCACGTAGATCAGGGAAATGATCAGGTCGATCTGGCCGAGCCGGCGCAGCAGGACGAATAGCCAGAGGCCGAATGTCGCGCCCGCCAGACCACCCGCAAGTAGAATCGCGCCGAGTTTCAGGTCGAGTGAACCGCGGCGGAAATGCGTGAGCGCGCCCGACACCGAGGAGGCGACGACCTGGTTGGAGCCGGTGGCGACCGCGACAACAGGCGGGATATTGTAGAAGATCAGGAGAGGCGTGATGAGGAAGCCGCCACCGACGCCGAACATGCCGGAAAGAAATCCGACGGCGGCGCCCATGCCGAGAATAATGAGGATATTCACCGACAGTTCTGCGATCGGCAGATAGATCGTCACGCGCTGTTCCCACCTGCAGGCGGCCGATGGCCGGGCCTGAACCATTTTCCCCTTTTAAATGGCGAATTCTAATCTGAAATCCTTGCCAGAGCCTTAGGAAAAGCCGTGCTGTTCCAGTTTTCGAATAGCCGGCCACACTCTAGCGCGGCTTTTTCCGCATTTCTGTGACGTTGCTCCAGGTGCATGGGTCGACGGCGGGTGGGAGACGAGGCCGTTTCGACCCCTTAAACAAAATGCCGGCGCGATTGCGCCGGCATGATCGACTGGCTGTTTTCCGAAGAGATCCCAGGCCTACTTGTTGCGGGCCAGAAGCTCCTTGACCACCTGATCGGTCACCCGTCCATCCGCCGGCAGCCCCACAGATTTCTGGAAGCCCTTCAGGGCGGCCACGGTCTTGTCACCCATGGTGCCATCCGGCGCACCGGCGTCGAAGCCGTTCTTGTTGAGGATGGCCTGGATGTTGCGGATAGCCTTCTTCATGTCGATGGAGGCCGTGTTCACGCCCTTGCCGGTCGTCCATTCGTCCGGAATGTCGGTGCCGTTGGCCTTGGCATCGGCCGGCTGCACCTTCCAAAGGTCGACCTTGGCGCGAGCGCTTTCCAGGTCGACTGGCTTCATGGCATTGGCGACTTCATCGCGCTTCTGGGCGGCGTCCTTGTCGCCGCTCTTTGCGGCGATCGCGAACCACTTGTAGGATTCCTGCAGGTCCTGTTTCACGCCGTTGCCGCGCGCATAGAGGATGGCAAGGTTGAACTGGCTGTCGGAGACGCCGAGGTTGGCGGCGCGGGTAAACCAGCTTGCGGCGGTATCGTAATCCTGCGGCCCGGCCGTGCCCGAAGCAAAGAGAACGGCAAGATTGTGCATGGCGCTGGCGTTGCCCTGATTGGCCGCCTGCTCGTAATATTGCTTGGCCTTGACGAGATCGCGATCGACGCCGTTGCCCTTCTCATACATGCTGGCAAGGCGGTACTGCGCGGGCGCATAGCTCTTGTCGGCCGAAAGCTGATACCAGCTCGCAGCCTGTTTCATGTCAGCTGCTACGCCGCGGCCATCCGTATAGCGTGCGCCGATTTCGAAGAGCGCCACGGGGTCGGCCGATTTGGCGGCTGCGACGAGCGATGGCGGCTGGATGCCGTCAGGCACGGTGATCTCGGTCGCCGCCGGGGTAGCGACGGGAGCTGCGGCCGCCTTGTCCGGCTGGACGAAAGCAGCCGTCTGTTGTGCAGATGCCGCGCTGCCGGCAGGGGATAAGGTCTCGCTTGCCGCCTCGTTGCCGTCGAGCGGTGTGGCTGCCGTCAGATGGTCGCCTGCAGGGGCAGTTGCCGGATTGGCGGGGGCGCTCGCGGCTAGGGTGTCCGCCGTCTCGGTCGAGCCTGCTGGTGCTGCAGCCTGGTTGACTGCGGGCTGTTGATTGTTGTCTGCCGGGTTCGCAGCCGCCACGACGCTATTGCCGGCGGCGTTGGCCGGCGGCGCGATCATCGTCGAGACTTCGGCAGGCGGAGGCGCCTTGTGCCCGCGCGTCAGCGTGTTGACCAGCGGGAAGGCCATGATGGCGAGAAGTGCCGCGCCGACGGCCAGCAGGATCGGCCGGCGGAAGCGCGAGAAAGCGCCGCCTTTTTTCGCATCCTTCTTGGAGGCGGGAGCCGAGCGCTGCGTCTGGTCGACTTCCATCGCCGCCGCCTGCGCGGCGCGCCGGGCTGCCGCGATATAATCGGCCCGCTCGTTTTCCGTCGGCTGGCGCGCGTTTCCGCTGCGCGACGCATTCTGGCTGGCGCGTACGCGCTCGAGGATCTTCTTGATGTCGGGCGCGCCCGAGCCCGGCTCCAGCAATTCGTTGGCTTCTTCGCCGGGCATCAGGTCGGCTGGGTCGATCGATGGCGCCTGCTCGATCACGGGGCGGTCCGGCGGGAAGATCGGCTCGGCCTTTTCCGGCGTGAAGAGGCGCTTGCCGAGGCTGGCGAAGAGGCTGGCCTTGCCGCTCTTGGCGGCAGCCTTGATTTCAGCCTTCGTATTGGCGTCTATCGCCTGTGCGACGGCGGCGTCGGAGGAGATAGGGGGTTCGGCGGATGCGACCGTGCGGATGATCGGCCCGGCCTTCTGCTGCTGTGCGGCCATCGGCGGCTTTATGGCTGGGGCATCCTCTTGGGCGAAGACGTCGCTTTCGAATGCCGCAGCCGGCATCAGAGGAGCCGGGCGGCGATGTTCCATGTGGTCGAGCCGGTCGGCGATCTGCAGCAACGTGTCGTGCAACGCTTCGAAGGTGCGGTGCGTGCGCTCGTCGCTGGCGCGGCTGATGTCCTCGAGATGGCGAAGGTCCTCGGCAAGCGCCGTCAGCGCGGACATGTCGGCGGCCTGTCCGCCATTGCCCGTCATGCCTTCGCGCGAATAGGCCTCGACGACGGCTTCCGCCGCATGGCGTGCCGCCTCGATGATATATTCGTCATTGGTCGCCATATAGTCTTCGATCGCGCCCATCCGGCGGTCGAAGTCGGAGGGCATGTGATCGGCGATGGCCCGTGGCTCGTTCGTCAGCAATGTCGAGAGGTGGGCGATCTGCTCTTCGAGACTGCGCAGCGCCTGCGTGTCGGTGGGCGGTGCGGCCGTGCTGGCCTCCAGCCGTGCCGCAATGTCGGAGAGGCGTCCCTCCAGCCGGCGAACTATGCTGTCGTCGATGCCTGCGGCCGGAGCCGGCGGATGGAAGTCCATCTCGTCGATGCGGCGGGCAAGGTAGTCCAGCCGGTCCGCCAGAGCGTTGTCGACGGACCCGTGTTCCAGCGCGTCGATCTTGTGTGAGATATCGGCGAGGTAGCTGACGAGTTCGGGTTGCGGTGCTGCCTTCTGCGAGCGCTCCATCAGGTGCGAGAGCTGGTCCAGCCGTTCCTCGAGGCGGGCGACGGCCTTGGCGCTACCCAGCTCGTCGATGCGCATGGCGAGCGCTTCAAGACGGCCGGAAAGGTCGTCCACCGGCTGGCGCTGCGCCGCATCGCGGCCCATCAGGTCGATTTGGTCGGCAAGGCCGCTCAAGCGGCCTTCCAGCCGCTGCATCGCCTGATCCTGCGGCTGCATCATGGAGCCGAGGCTCTCCATTGCGGTCGCGATCGTCAGCAGCTTGTTTTCCAGCGCATGCACGGCCGGGCTGTGGTTCATGCCGCCGAGATGCTGCTTGATGTCGTCAAGGCGATAGGCAAGCGAAACGAGCTCGTCCTGCAGCCCCGTCGTATCGATCGCCTTGATCTGGCGCCCGACGTGATGCAGCGATTCCTCGCGGGCAAGGCCGTCCATCAGCGAGCGCAGCTCGTCGAATTCGGCTTTCAGGCCAGCCGTTTCCGGCTGACCGGCGAGCTGGTTGATGCTGTTGGCGAGCCGGGCCATGTCCTCGCGGACATCGGCGATGAAATGCTTGTCCTCGGCATTCTCGCGAATATCGCGGATTTCGGCCCGCAAGGCGTTGACCTCGCGGGTCACGCTCTCGGCGATGTCGCGCTTCAAATCCTGACGAAGATTGACGAGTGCCTGCGCGATGTCGACCGAGTTTTCAGCGGAAGGGCGGATCGGCTGGCGCTGAGCATAGGCATCGAGGGGCCGCCGGGCCGGCTGCGGCTCGGCATGCGCCGCGTCCTCACGTCGAACCTGCAGCCGCTCGCGGCTTGCTTCCAGCGCGCGCTGACGCTGACGGATCTCGGCGAGCGGATCGGCACGAAGATCGCTTTCGTTACGCAATGGGCGTTCATAGGGTCGGCTGGCGAGCGGCTCACGCTCGGTGCGCTGCGGCATCCGTTCTACCGCGGCGGAACGTTCCGGGGCGGGCGCATAGCCGGCGACGGCGCGCTGGCGCGTATCGCGCGAGGCGGCCGTGCCCATCAGCCCCTCGATGCGCGCTTCCAGTCCTTCGATCGTGCGGCTCAGAGCATCCAGCGACGCCCAGTCGCCCGTGCCGTTAGGATTTGATCGCGATCCGCTCATATCTTTGCTCGCTTCGAACTATGGACCACCCGGGTCCAACATACTGACGGAAAGGAGACGTCGTGGCTTTGCCGCACCGCCCGCATCCCACCATTTGGAAAGGGATAAATGTATTGGCTTTCCTCAAACCGAGCTGCAAAACGGCGCGCCTATCGAAGGATAAGTTGAAGAGACGCGAAGCACTGCTGCTCAACTCATACAATTTACGAAACGTGGTAAACAACTCGTTAAGTTTGCCTGATATCTTAACCTTTTATTTCGGTTCTGCTGTCCCGCAGCCTGATATTCTTGCGGGCAGGCGGGATCTTTCAGGCGCCAGGAGAGGGGGTCGCATTGCGTGGGTATCTGTCGCCCCTCGATCGCCTTCACCAAAATTTCAACATGCGCTCGAAATTTGACGTTTACGCAAACGTCAATATTTTGTAAGGATAGTCAGTGGCCGGAATCTGAGGTCCGGCGGCGAATTGGAGGAATTCGAGAAATGCCAGTCTATAAGGCCCCGGTGAACGATACGCTCTTCGTCCTGAACGATGTGCTTGGGCTGGAGCGCTATAACAATCTCCCCGGCTATGCCGATGCCACACCCGATATGATCGAGGCGATCGTCGGCGAGGCGGCCAAGATGGCGGAAGAGGTACTTTTCCCGCTCAACTATTCCGGCGATCAGGAAGGCTGCCTGCGTCACGATGATGGCACGGTCTCGACGCCGAAGGGCTTCAAGGAAGCCTATCGCGCCTATCGCGAGCGTGGCTGGCTGGGTCTCGCCGTGCCGGAGGAATTCGGCGGGCAGGGGCTCCCCTATGTGCTGCACTGCGCCGTCGGCGAATATACCTCGGCTGCCAACATGTCGCTGATGATGTATCCGGGCCTGACGCAGGGCGCGATCGCCGCCATTCTCGTCCACGGCTCCAACGCGCAGAAGCAGACTTACTTGCCGAAATTGGTCGAGGGCACCTGGTCCGGCACCATGAACCTTACCGAGCCGCATTGCGGCACCGATCTCGGCCTGCTGCGCACCAAGGCGGTTCCGCGAGGCGACGGCAGCTACAAGATATCCGGCCAGAAGATCTTCATCTCCGCCGGCGAACACGACATGACCGATAATATCGTCCATCTCGTTCTTGCCCGCATTGAAGGTGCGCCCGAAGGCACCAAGGGTATCTCGCTGTTCATCGTGCCGAAATTCCTCGTCAAGGAAGATGGCTCGCTCGGCGATCGCAACCCGGTCTCCTGCGGCGCGATCGAGCACAAGATGGGCATTCACGGCAACGCCACCTGCGTCATGAACTATGACGAGGCCACGGGCTTCCTGATCGGTGCGGAGAACAAGGGCCTCAACGCCATGTTCGTGATGATGAACGAGGCGCGCCTCGGCGTCGGCCTGCAGGGCCTCTCCATCGCCGAAATCGCCTATCAGAATGCCGCCAACTATGCCCGCGAGCGCATCCAGGGCCGCTCGCTCTCCGGCCCGAAGGCACCGGACAGACAAGCCGACCCGATCATCGTCCATCCCGATATCCGCCGCTCGCTGATGACCATCCGTGCCTTCAACGAGGCTGGCCGTGCCTTCCTGCTGTGGACGGCGCTGAAATCCGATATCGCCCATCGCTCTCCGGACGAAAAGGACCGGCAGGCAGCCGACGACATCCTTGGCCTTGCGACGCCGATCCTCAAGGGCGTCATGACCGACAAGGGCTTCGAACACGCCGTCATGGCACAGCAGGTCTTCGGCGGCCACGGCTATATTGAAGAGCACGGCATGAGCCAGTATGTCCGCGATGCGCGTATCGCCATGATCTATGAAGGCGCCAACGGCATCCAGGCGCTCGATCTCGTCGGCCGCAAGCTGGCGCTGAACAGCGGCCGCGCCGTCATGGCTCTCTTCAAGGAGATCGGCGATTTCTGCGAGGAGAACCGCAACGACGAGCAGATGGCGTTCTTCACCAAGCATCTGAAGAAGGGCTTGAACGACGTGCAGGCCGCGACCATGTGGTTCATGCAAAACGCCATGGCCAAGCCCGACAATGCCGGTGCCGGCTCGACCGATTACATGCACCTCTTCGGTCTCGTTGTCCTCGGCTACATGTGGGCGAAGATGGCGAAGGCGGCGCAGACAGGCCTTGCGGCTGGCGACAGCGTGCGCGAGGATTATCTAAAGAACAAACTTGTCACGGCGCGGTTCTACATGGAGCGCATCATGCCGGAAACAGCGCTGCGTAAGGCTCGCATCGAAACCGGCGCCGATACGATGATGGAACTAGCGGCGGAAGCGTTTTGAGTTTTTCCTTCTCCCCGGTGGGGAGAAAGACGCGCGAAGCGCAGGATGAGGGGGCGTCGCACCGTAAGGCTGCCCTTGGTTCCCCTCATCCGCCCTCCTGAGCTTGTCGAGGGGCGGGCACCTTCTCCCTGAGGGGAGAAGGGGAATTCGCGGCGTTGGTCGCTATATACTGAATTGAAGGGCGGCTCGCCGCCACAGGGAGATGAGACATGACCGAGGTTTTCATTTACGACCACGTGCGTACGCCGCGCGGGCGCGGCAAGAAGGATGGGTCGCTGCACGAAGTGCCGTCCGTGCGCCTCGCCGCAAAGACGCTGGAGGCGATCCGCGACCGCAACGGGCTCGATACCGAAACGGTTGACGACATCATCATGGGCTGCGTCGATCCGGTCATGGAAGCCGGCGCCGTCATTCCGAGGGGTGCTGCCTTCGAAGCCGGCTATTCCACCAGGGCCCCCGGTATGCAGATTTCCCGCTTTTGCGCCTCCGGCCTCGATGCCGTGAATTTCGGCGCGGCCAAGATCGCGCAAGGGGCCGATGACATCGTAATTGCCGGCGGCGTCGAAAGCATGTCGCGCGTCGGCCTTGGCATGTCCGGCGGCGCCTGGTTCATGGACCCTTCGGTCAACTTCCCGGCCTATTTCATGCCGCAGGGCGTATCGGCCGATCTCATCGCCACCAAATACGGCTTCTCGCGCGATGACGTGGACGCCTATGCCGTCGAGAGCCAGAAGCGCGCCGCCAATGCCTGGGAGAAGGGCTATTTCAACAAGTCCGTCGTGCCGGTGAAGGACATCAACGGCCTGACCATCCTTGCCAGGGACGAACATATGCGTCCCGGCACCGACATGCAGGCGCTGGCCTCGCTCAATCCGTCTTTCCAGCTGCCCGGCGAAATGGGCGGCTTCGAAGCCGTCGGCATCCAGGCGCATCCGGAAGTGGAGCGCATCAACTATGTCCATCACGCCGGTAACTCCTCGGGCATCGTCGATGGTGCCGCCGCCGTGCTGCTCGGCTCCAAGGCGGGCGGTGAAAGCATGGGCTTGAAGCCGCGCGGCCGCATCAAGGCCTTCGCCAATATCGGCTCCGACCCGGCGCTGATGCTGACGGGACCGGTTGATGTCACCGAAAAGCTCCTGAAGCGCAGCGGCATGACGCTTGCCGACATCGATCTCTTCGAGCTCAACGAAGCCTTCGCCGCCGTCGTGCTGCGCTACATGCAGGCTTTCGAGATTCCGCATGACAAGATCAACGTCAATGGCGGCGCGATCGCCATGGGCCATCCGCTCGGCGCGACCGGCGCGATGATCCTCGGCACGGTGTTGGACGAGCTGGAACGCCGCGATCTCAACACCGCGCTCGTAACACTCTGCATCGGCGCCGGCATGGGCACCGCCACGATCGTCGAACGCGTCTGAGGGGGAGAAAACAATGGCCTACACGAATTTCACCGTCGAAACGGACGCAGACGGCATCGCGCTCGTCACCTGGGACATGCCCGGCAAGTCCATGAACGTTTTCACCGCCGAGATCCTGGAAGAACTGAACGCCATCATCGACGCGACCGTCGCCGATGCGTCGGTCAAGGGCGTGGTCTTCACCTCGGGCAAGGCCTCCTTCTCCGGCGGCGCCGATCTCTCGATGATCAAGTCCATGTTCTCCTTCTACCAGGAGGAGAAGGCCAAGGACCCGGCCGCAGCCACCCAGAAGCTCTTCAATCTCGTCGGGCGTATGACCGGTCTGTTCCGCAAGCTCGAAACCTGCGGCAAGCCGTGGGTCTCGGCGATCAACGGCACCTGCATGGGCGGCGCTTTCGAGCTGTCGCTCGCCTGCCATGGCCGTGTCGCTTCCAGCGCCAAAAGCGTCAAGATCGCGCTGCCCGAAGTCAAGGTCGGCATCTTCCCCGGCGCCGGCGGCACGCAGCGCATCTCGCGCCTGACGGATGCGCAATCCGCCCTGCAGATGATGACCACGGGCCAGTCGCTAACGGCGGCACGCGCCAAGGCGATGAACCTCCTTCATCAGGTGGTCGAGCCGGATCAGCTGATCCCGGCCGCCAAGCAGATGATCAAGGATGGCCTGAAGCCCGTCGCCCCTTGGGACGAAAAGGGCTTCAAGACGCCGGGCGGCGGCATCTGGACGCCGGCCGCCGCCCAGCTTTGGCCGGCGGCACCGGCCATCCTGCGCCGCGAGACATCGGGCAATTATCCGGCCGCTCTCGCTATCCTCAAATGCGTCTATGAAGGCCTGCAGGTTCCCTTTGATACCGGCCTGAAGATCGAGCAGCGCTATTTCACCCATGTGCTGCAGACCACCGAAGCCTATTCGATGATCCGCTCGCTGTTCATCTCCATGCAGGAACTCGGCAAGGGCGCCCGCCGCCCGGCAGGCCAGCCGAAGACGGAGCTGAAGAAGGTCGGTGTCGTCGGTGCCGGTTTCATGGGCGCTTCCATCGCCTACGTTACCGCCGCCGCGGGCATTCCGGTCACACTCATTGACCGCGACATTGAGGCCGCGACCAAGGGAAAGGGCGTCGGCGAGGGGCTGGTCAAGGATTCGGTCGGTAAGGGAAGGCTGACGCAGGACGAGGGTGCGGCCCTTCTGTCCTGCATCACGCCGTCGGCCGACTACGCCGATCTCAAGGATGCCGCTCTCGTCATCGAAGCCGTGTTCGAGGACCGCGAGGTCAAGAAGGCCGTCATCGAGGCTGTTGAAGCCGTGCTGCCGGCTGGCGCCGTCTTCGCGTCCAACACCTCGACGCTGCCGATCACAGGCCTTGCGAAGAATTCCAAGCGCCCGGCCGATTTCATCGGCATTCATTTCTTCTCGCCGGTCGAAAAGATGATGCTGACGGAGGTCATCCTCGGCAAGGAAACCGGCGACCATGCGCTGGCCGTCGCGCTCGACTATGTCGCCGCCATGAAGAAGACGCCGATCGTCGTCAACGACACGCGCGGCTTCTTCGTCAATCGCTGTGTCTTCCGCTACATCCACGAAGCCTACGACATGCTCATCGAAGGCGTGCCGGCCGTCATGATCGAGAATGCCGCCAAGATGGCCGGCATGCCGGTGGGACCGCTGGCGCTCAACGACGAAGTCGCCATCGATCTTTCCTACAAGATCCTGAAGGCGACCGTCGCCGATCTCGGCGAGAAGGCGGTCGACCCGCGTCACATGCAGCTGATCAGCGGTCTCGTGGAAGGCGAGGGGCGTTTTGGCCGCAAGAATTCCAAGGGCTTCTACGACTATCCGCCGAAGCCGGCCAAGAAGTCGCTCTGGCCGGGCTTGAAGGATCTCTATCCGCAGAAGAAGGCCGATGCGGTCGATGTCGGCGTGCTGAAGCAGCGCTTCCTCGTCACCATCGCGCTCGAGGCGGCCCGCACCATGGAGGAAGGCATCGTCACCGATCCGCGCGAGGCCGATGTCGGCTCCATCCTCGGCTTCGGCTTCGCTCCCTATACCGGCGGCGCGCTGTCCTACATCGACGGCATGGGCGTCAAGGCTTTCGTCGAACTCTGCGAAAAGCTGGCAGCCGCTTATGGCCCGCATTTCCAGCCGACGGCGCTGCTGAAGGACATGGCCGCAAAGGGCGAAACCTTCTACGGACGCTTCGATCCCTATGGCACCCAGAAAGCAGCTTGAGGCAATAAGCCACAGCTGACCCAAAATAACGGGCCGCTCCTGTCGGGAGCGGCTCTTTTCGTCCGTCCTCTGCTTGTGTCCATCAAACCGAGGAGAATGATATGATCGAGATCATCGGCAATCGCCACGAGGCCGAAGCCATCAACGCGATGCTTGCAGGCTGGATGTCCGCTCTTGGCAACAAGGACGCCGCCGGCGTCGTCGGGCACTTAAGCGACGATGTCGTCAGCTTCACCCTGGCGGCGCCTCTGGTACACAAGGGCAAGGGCGAAAAAGGCCTGCGGGGCTGGTTTTCGACCTGGGGGGGCCAATCGGCGGCGATGCCGTCGACGTCAGGTTGACCGTCGGCGAGGATGTCGCCTTCTGGACAGGCCTTGTGCATATGACCGGCAGGAAGACGGACGGCATCGATGTCGATCTATGGTTTCGCCAGACACTCGGCCTCAGAAAGGAGGCAGGCATCTGGAAGATCGTTCACGAGCATACGTCGGTGCCGTTTGCGATGGATGGCAGCGGCCTTGCCGAACTTGGGCTCAAACCGTAAGTATAATCTTACGATATACTCAATGGCTTTTCTCGACCGGTGCGCAACGCCAGCACGCCCCAGCCGAAGAGCAGAAGGATCGCCGCCGCGTAGATATCGGCGGCTTCGGCAAATCCGAGCGCCTTCGACAGGAAGCCGGCCAGGATGGCGGGCAAGCTGAAGGCGAGATAGCTCTGGATATAGTAGGCCGAAAGCAGCCCGGCGCGCTCGTCTGGCTTCACCAATGGCATGATGCTGCGCACCGTGCCGAGAAAAGTCGCTCCGAGGCCGGCGCCGGCGATCAACGTCCCAAGCCCGAGGATCGACACTTCGGCCACATGCATGCCGGCGATAACAGTCAGTATGCCGAGCGTCATGCTTGGTATGCCGAACTTCATGATCATGGCGGTGGACTTCTCGCGCAGCAGGAACACGCCCGTCGCACCGCTGATCGTCAAGGCCGCGACCACGGAGCCGCCGACCAGCGGCGCCGTGCTGCCGGTCGTCGTGCTGACGAGCGAAGGCACCAGCGACAGATAGAAGCCGGCGAGCGCCCAGACGGCGACGTTGATCGGCGTCAGCGCCAGCAGCGTCCGGCGCGCCTGTTGGGGAACGGCGACTTCCGGCTTCAGCGATGCGATCAGCCCGCTCCGCCGGTGCGTCGTTTCGGGCACAAGCCAGAGCAGCACGGCTTGCAGAATAAGAAGGACGAGCGTGACGATATAGACGAGCAGGGTCGGCGCCGGTGCAAACTGAACCAGGAAGCTCGTGCCGAGCGCGCCGATCGCCATGCCGGTCAGCGGCGCAAGACTGTTGGTGATTGATCCCTTGATCGGATCGAGATCGACGAGAGCGGCCCCGATGGAGCTTGCCGCAGCTCCCGTAGCCAGGCCCTGCACGATGCGGGCGGCAATCAGCCAATCCGGACCCCTAGCCATTAAAAACAGCACCATCGCCACCATATTGAGGAGGATCGATGCGAAGATCACCGGCCGGCGCCCGAGATGGTCGGAAATCGAGCCGACGATCAGCAGCGAGGCGAGGAGCGCAAAGGCATAGACGGCGAAGATCACCGTGATCAGGATCGGCGAGAAGGCGAAGGCCTGCTGGTAAAGGCGGTAGAGAGGCGTCGGCGCGGATGAGGCGGCGAAGAACAGCGCGCTCGTCGCGGCATAGTAGAACGGCGCCAAACGTCTGGCCGATGAAATCGGTGTGGTGGCGGTGGAATTGGGCTCGGTCATCGACTATATCCTAGCCTAAAGCTAAAAGATTGCGTTAGGCGCATATAGGATGCCTAACATACAAAAGCAAATAATTTGCCTTAGTGAATGGCGCCTGGTCATTCGCCGGCGGCAAAAGGGAAAGATTGGCAAAGGCTTATGGGCTACAGAGAAAATCCCCGCCCTGGCGGGCGCAGTGCCAGAGTGCAGGCGGCGGTGCATCAATCCGTCCGCGACATGCTGGCGACGATGGATCGCGCCGACATCACCATCCCTATGATCGCGCAGCGCGCCAACGTCACGCCTTCTACCATCTATCGTCGCTGGGGCGATCTTCAAGAGCTTTTGGCTGACGTCGCCGCCTCGCGGCTGCAGCCGGAAGGCGAGCCGGCGAGGATCGGCCGCCCCCGCGAGGATCTGGAAGCCTGGGCCGAGCAATATGCCGATGAAATGGCCTCAGGTGTCGGGCGGCAAATGCTGCGCGACATTCTTTCGGCCGCCGACGTCGCAAATGCTGAGAAGTGCAGCGGTTATACGCAGCAGCAGCTTGCTGTTTTCATTGCCCGTGCCAAGGAGCAGGGCGAGCCGTTTCCGACTCTGACGGAACTGATGGACCACGTCATCTCACCGGTCATATATCGCATCCTCTTCGACCAGGCCCCCGGCCCGGATTATGTTCGCAAGCTGGTTGCGAAAGTGATGCCGGAAGGAGCGCTCAAAACCTGAAGCATGGCAGTCAGCGCCAGGCGACTGATCAAAGATTTGTTCACCTGTCGTGGGACGGCGCCTCGGTTGCGTTGCCCGCAACTGACGAACAAGTAGCTGGCGATATGCGCGGATAGATTGCTTAACCCATGGAATTATCTTGGGATACTCGGACCTGAGTAAGAGTTTTCGCCAATCTGCTGTTGAAAAATAAGGAAAAAGATGGTGCTAATCATCATTAGTGAATTCAACGGCAACGCGAAGGGGACTGTTTAATGCTTAATGAATTTAAGGCATTCATCGCCCGAGGCAATGTCATGGATCTCGCGGTCGGCGTGATCATCGGCGGCGCTTTCGGCGGCATCGTGAAATCGCTGGTTGACGATATCATCATGCCGATCGTCGGTAGGATTTTCGGCGGCTTCGATTTTTCGAACTACTTCATCGGCCTTTCTTCGGGCGTCAATGCGCCGACGCTTGCTGCCGCCCGCGCTCAGGGTGCCGTTCTCGCCTACGGCAACTTCATCACTGTCCTCATCAACTTCCTGATCCTCGCCTGGATCATCTTTCTCATGGTCAAGGGCGTGAACACGCTGCGCGCCCAGGTCGAGCGCAAGGAAGACAAGCTCGCCGAGGCAGCACCGCCGCCGGCCGACGTTCAGCTGCTGACGGAAATCCGCGATCTTCTCGCGAAACGCTGACGGCTTCGCCCATCCTATTTAATAAAAGCCTCGGTCCACACAAGGACTGGGGCTTTATTCATCACCAAAATCGATCGGTCACTAAGGCAAAGTCATGGGATTTGTCCGCCGCTCTGCTTTATGAAGGCGCAAACCGGAGACTTCGCATGTCGATTCTAGATAGCCTCAGCCCGCGCGCGCTCGCAGCCCCCGAAAGCGGGATCGTCGAAGTGGTCAACTATGCCCGCGGCCGCGAAGGCCTGCTGCCGCTTTGGGTCGGCGAGGGCGATTTGCCGACACCGGATTTCATCAATCGCGCCGCCATGGCTTCGCTCAATGCCGGCGAAACCTTCTACACCTGGCAGCGCGGCATTCCCGAGCTGCGCCAGGCGCTTGCCGATTATTATGGCCGGCATTTCGGTACCTCGCTGCCGATGGAGAATTTCTACGTCGTCGGCTCCGGCATGCAGGCGATCCAGCTTTCCGTGCAGGCAATCACCTCTCCCGGCGACGAGATGATCTATCTCTCCCCTGCCTGGCCGAATATTGCTGCAGCGCTGGAAATTGCCGGTGCCCGCTCCGTCGCCGTGCCGCTGCAGTTCGAGCATGGCAAATGGTCGCTCGATCTCGGGCGCCTGGAGGCGGCGATCACGCCGAAAACCAGAGGCCTCTTCATCAATACCCCGTCCAACCCGACAGGCTGGACGGCGACCCATCAGGATATTCGCGATATTCTCGCGCTGGCGCGCAAACACGATCTCTGGATCATGGCCGACGAAATCTATGCGCTCTACTATTATGCCGGCGGTCGCGCGCCGAGCTTCCTGGACGTCAAGCAAGCCGACGACAAGATCCTCTTCGTCAATTCCTTCTCGAAGAACTGGTCGATGACCGGCTGGCGTGTCGGCTGGATCGTCGCGCCGGCCGAGCTCGGGCAGGTGATCGAAAACCTCGTGCAATATTCGACCTCCGGCGTCGCGCAATTCATGCAGAAGGGCGCGGTCGCTGCGCTGAACGAGGGCGACGATTTCGTCCGCTCCAATATCGAGAAGGCGGCTCGCTCGCGCGACATTCTCTGCGACGCCCTGATCGCCACCAATCGCGTGCAGACGTTGAAGCCGGATGGCGCGCTCTATTCCTTCCTGAAGATCGACGGCGTCACCGACAGCCGCAAGACTGCCATCGACATTGTTGACAAGACCGGTGTCGGCCTGGCGCCTGGGACGGCCTTCGGGCTGGGCGGCGAGCTCTTCATGCGCGCCTGCTTCCTGCGCGATCCGGTTCAGGTGGCGGATGCTGCGGAGAGGTTGAGTAGGTATATTCAGGGACTGTAGTCCTTCGCCTCGGGTGAGTGAATGCCGATCGATTGAAGGGCATCCCTCCGATTTGCCGCACCTCTGATACCCCCCTCTGTCGCTGACGCGACATCTCCCCCACAAGGGGGGAGATTGTTTGGAGTTCGCAGCCGCTCCCGGCAATACGATGAAACTTTGGCGTCAACAGATACGACGCTCATTGGGTGTGAGAGGCTGCAACGAGTTTCTAATCTCCCCCCTTGTGGGGGAGATGTCACGAAGTGACAGAGGGGGTGAACACTCTCCGTATCGCGCAATTCGGCGGATCGGTAAAATGCAATCCATCCCCTAAAGCCCACTCTAACCATCCCCGCAATCTTTCCCGCGCACCCGTCCGCTTTTAATCAATTTCGCAGGAGAAGCGGCCTCATATGGTGCCGGTAAGACTTGGCGGGGACGCGAAGAATGACTGTCTTGGTGACGGGCGGGGCCGGTTATATCGGCAGCCACATGGTCTGGAGATTGCTGGACGCGGGAGAGGACGTGGTGGTTCTCGATCGCCTGTCGACGGGTTTCCGTTGGGCCGTTCCGCCGGCTGCACGCTTCTATCTCGGCGATATCGCCGATGAAGCGCTCCTGCATCAGATTTTCGCTGAAAACCGTATAGAGGCCATCATTCATTTTGCCGGTTCGGCCGTTGTCCCGGTGTCGATCGAGGATCCACTTGCCTATTATGAGAACAATACCGGCAAGACCCGCATCCTCATGAGCGCCGCCGTCAGGGCTGGTATCCGACATTTCGTCTTTTCGTCCACCGCTGCGGTCTACGGCCAGCAGCCGGCGGACAGACCGGTCAGCGAAGACGCGCCGTTGCGGCCGGAATCGCCCTATGGCCAATCCAAGCTGATGTCCGAACTGATGCTGCGCGACGCCGCCGCAGCCTATGATTTCCGCTATGTGGCGCTGCGTTATTTCAACGTAGCCGGCGCCGATCCCGAGGGGCGGGCGGGGCAATCGACCAAGGGTGCCACCCACCTCATCAAGGTTGCCTGCGAGGCTGCACTCGACCGTCGCCCTCAGGTGGAGATTTACGGCACGGACTATCCGACGCATGACGGCACCGGCGTTCGCGACTATATTCACGTGAGCGATCTCGTCGAGGCGCATCTCCTGGCGCTGCGGCATCTGCGCAATGGCGGCCGGTCCCTGGTCGCCAATTGCGGCTATGGTGCAGGCTATTCCGTGCTCGACGTGCTCAATATGGTGATGCGCGTGCATGGCCGCGCCTTCCGTATCCATATCGCGCCGCGCCGGCCCGGCGATGCCGCCAGCGTTGTGGCCGACGCAACGGCGGC
Organism: Martinezella tropici; assembly: GCF_008370325.1. Taxonomy (GTDB): domain Bacteria; phylum Pseudomonadota; class Alphaproteobacteria; order Rhizobiales; family Rhizobiaceae; genus Rhizobium; species Rhizobium tropici_B. Next base: position 468,000 of record NZ_VNIP01000001.1, read on the forward strand.
GCATCGCGAGCTCGGCTGGTCGCCGAAATACAACAGCCTTGAAACGATCGTGCGCTCGTCGCTGGATTGGGAGCTCCACCTAGCCCAGCGCGCGGGATTCGATGCGGGCGGCCTGCAAAAGGTCTTTGCGGCACCAAGCATCTGATAGCCGTCAGCCGTCGGTCGCTCGCCAGGGTCCCAAAAAGGCCGGCGCGTTCTTGCGCACGGCTTCCGCCAGAAAATCGATGACAGTGCGCACACGTGGCGACTGACGCAGATCGCGGTGGCATGTGATCCAGTAGTGGCGCCTGAGATCCACCTCATGCGGCAGGACGACCTGCAGATCGGGATGCTTGCCGGCGATGAAAAACGGCAGCACGCACAGCCCCTGGCCGTTCTTCGTCGCCGTCAGCTGCGCGAAGATGCTCGAGCTCTGGAATTGCGGCCTGATGCGCGGATGGACGTCATCGAGATAATCCAGGCCCGGCGCGAAGATCATATCCTCGATATAGCCGATGAAGGCGAAGTCAGGCAGGTCGTCGCGGCTTTCGATTGGCGGATGGCGGGCGAGGTAATCACGCGATCCGTAGACCTGTAGGTGGTAGTCCGTCAGTTTCTCGGTGAAGTAGGGTCCGGCCTTCGGCGGGTCGAGCACCACGACGATATCGGCTTCCTTGCGCGAGAGCGACATGATCTGCTGGATGGTGATTAGCTCAAGCGAAATATTCGGATGTTTCGCGGTGAATTCCGGCAGAACGCCGGTGAAGAAGAAATTGGAAAACCCCTCCGGCGCGCTGATGCGCACGACACCCCGTTGTGCCGCTGGTCCCGCGGAAAGATCGGCGCGAAGACGTTCCGTTTCTTGCTCCATATGCTCGGCCGTATCGACGAAGCGCTGTCCCATGCTGGTCAGCATGTAGCCGCGCGGATTACGCTCGAAGAGCTTGACTTTCAAGGCGAATTCCAAACGGTCGATGCGGCGCGAGACCGTGGCGTGGCTGCTGCGCAATTGTCGCGCCGCGGTTGAAAGTTGCCCGGTTCGCGCGACGGCGAGGAAAAACTGCAGATCGTCCCAGGTAAAGTGCGGTGTGCGCTTCATGCATCCTCCTCTGTTCAAAAATGAACAGACCTTGTTTGGAATTAGTTGCAATCGCGACTTGCGTCAACGCACGAATTCCGTGATCCTGCCCGTCGAGAAAAGTCGTTTTGAGGAAAGCGGCTGGCCAATTTTGAACAGATTCGTTTTTGCCAAATCTCTGGGAGGAGAGGACATGCGAAAGAGTCTTATTGCATCCCTTGCATTTCTGCTTGCAGCCGGCACCGCGGCTTTCGCCGCCGGCCCGTCCGATGGTGTCGTCAAGATCGGCATCCTCAACGACCAGTCCGGCGTCTATGCGGATTTCGGCGGCAAATCGTCGGTAGAGGCCGCCAAGATGGCTGCCGAGGATTTCGGCGGCAAGGTTCTCGGCGTGCCGATCGAGATCGTTAACGCCGATCACCAGAACAAGCCCGATATCGCCTCCAACATCGCCCGCCAATGGTATGACCAGGAAAAGGTCGACGCCATCATGGAGCTGACGACCTCATCGGTCGCGCTCGCCGTGCAGGCGGTCGGCAAGGAAAAGAAGAAGATCGATATCGTCACCGGCGCGGCTACGACCGATCTCACCGGCAAGCAATGCTCGCCCTATGGCTTCCATTGGGCCTATGACACGCATGCCCTGGCCGTCGGCACCGGCGGTGCGCTCGTCAAGCAGGGTGGCGACACCTGGTTCTTCCTGACCGCCGACTATGCCTTCGGCTACTCTCTCGAGCAGCAGACCGGTGATTTCGTCAAGGCAAGCGGCGGCAAGATCCTGGGCTCCGTCCGCCATCCGCTGTCGACGAATGATTTCTCATCCTTCCTGCTGCAGGCCCAATCGTCGGGCGCCAAGGTCATCGGCCTTGCCAATGCCGGTCTCGACACTTCGAACGCCATCAAACAGGCCTCCGAATTCGGTATCACCCAGGGCGGACAGCATCTGGCCGCACTCCTCTTCACGCTCGCCGAAGTCCACGGCCTCGGCCTGCAGGCGGCACAAGGCCTGACGCTGACGGAAGGTTATTACTGGAACCTCGACGACAAGAGCCGCGAATTCGGCAAGCGCTTCTTTGCCCGCACCGGCAAGATGCCGAACATGATCCATTCCGGCACCTACTCGGCTGTCACGCAATATCTGAAGGCGGTGCAGAAGGCCGGCACGGACGATACCGAGGCCGTCGCCAAGCAGCTGCACGAAATGCCGGTCGATGATTTCTTCGGTCGCGGTGGCACGGTCGGCGCCAATGGCCGCATGATCCACGACATGTATCTGCTTCAGGTCAAAAAGCCGGAAGAGAGCAAGGAGCCGTGGGATTACTTCAACGTGCTGGCGACGATCCCGGGCAAGGAAGCCTATATCGATCCGGCCAAGAGCGGCTGCGATCTCGTCAAGCAATAGGGCGCAGACCAGCTTATGGCGATGTCCGCGACACATCTGCATGAAGAGCCTCGGGTGGTTTTGTCCGCCCGGGGACTTCGCCGCGATTTCGGTGGCTTCACCGCCGTCAAGAATGTCGATCTCGACGTGCAGCATGCCCGCGTCCATGCGCTGATCGGCCCGAACGGCGCCGGCAAGACGACGGTGTTCAACCTGCTCACCAAGTTCCTGCAGCCGACGCATGGGACCATCACGCTGCTCGGCACCGATATTACCAAGACAAGACCTGACAAGGTTGCGCGCATGGGCCTAGTGCGCTCCTTCCAGATTTCGGCCGTTTTCCCGCATCTGACCGTACTGGACAATGTCCGCGTCGCTTTGCAGCGGCCGAGCAATCTCGCCCACCAATTCTGGCGGCCGCTGTCGGCCCTCGACAGCCTCAATGCGCGCGCCGAACAACTTATTGCCTCCGTCGGTCTCTCGAAGGAGCGCGATGCCATCGCCGCCGATCTTTCCTATGGCCGCAAGCGCGTGCTGGAAATAGCAACCACGCTTGCGCTCGATCCTAAGGTGCTGCTGCTCGACGAACCGATGGCCGGCATGGGATTGGAGGATGTGAATACCGTCTCCGCCATCATCCGCGATGTCGCGCGCGACAGGGCTGTGCTCATGGTGGAGCACAATCTCTCCGTCGTTGCCGATATTTGCCACCATGTCACAGTCCTGCAGCGTGGCGAGATCCTGGCCCAGGGCGATTATGCAACGGTCAGCCGCGACCCGCGCGTCCGCGAAGCCTATATGGGCACGGAGGAGGCTTGACGATGGCACCGCTTCTGGACGTTCAGGGCCTCAATGCCTGGTATGGCGAAAGCCATATCCTGCATGGCGTCGACATGCGTGTGGGCGAGGGGGAAACCATCACCATCCTCGGCCGTAACGGCGTCGGCAAGACGACGACGCTGCGCACCATTGTCGGCATCGTCCGCGCCCGCAGGGGCAGGATCGCCTTTGCCGGTAAGGACATGATGCAGGTGCCGCTGCACAAGACGGCGCATCAGGGCATCGGCTTCGTGCCGGAGGAGCGCGGCATATTCTCGACGCTCAGTGTCTATGAAAACCTGATGCTGCCGCCGGTCGTAGCCTCAGGCGGCATGACGCTCGACGAGATCTTCGAGCTATTTCCCAACCTGCATGAGCGGCGTAACAGTGTCGGCACGAGGCTTTCGGGTGGCGAACAGCAGATGCTCGCCATGGCGCGCATCCTGCGTACCGGCGTCCGCATGCTGCTGCTCGATGAACCCACCGAAGGCCTTGCGCCCGTCATCGTCCAGCGCATCGGCGAAGTCCTGCAGAAGCTTAAAGGCCGCGGCATGACCATATTGCTCGTCGAACAGAATTTCCGCTTCGCCAGCCGCATAGCCGATCGCTTCTATGTGATGGATCACGGCCAGATGGTCTCGGAATTCCCGGTCGGCGAACTGTCCGAGCGCATGGATATGCTGCACAAGGTTCTGGGGGTCTGAGCCATGACGACGATATTCGGCATCCCTGCCCAGGCCCTTCTCGGTCAATTGCTGATCGGTCTCATCAATGGCTCCTTCTATGCACTGCTGAGCCTCGGTCTTGCGATCATCTTCGGCATGCTGCGGGTGATCAATTTCGCCCATGGCGCGCTCTATATGCTCGGGGCTTTCACAGCCTATCTGCTGCTCGCCTATGCCGGCATCGGCTATTGGCCCGCCCTCGTTGTGTCGCCGCTGATCGTCGGCCTGTTCGGGGCGCTGGTCGAGCGGTTCTGCCTGCGGCGGCTCTACAAGATCGATCCGCTCTACGGATTGCTCTTCACTTTCGGCATGGCGCTGACCATCGAGGGAACCTTCCGCTATCTCTATGGCTCCTCGGGCCAGCCCTATGCCGTCCCGACGGAACTGGCGGGCGCGAAAAATATCGGCTTCATGTTCCTGCCCGTCTATCGCGGCTGGGTGGTCATCGCCTCGCTGGTGGTCTGCATCGGCACCTGGCTTCTGATCGAGAAGACCAAGCTTGGCGCCTATCTGCGCGCCGCGACCGAGAATTCCACACTCGTCCAGGTTTTCGGCGTCAACGTGCCGGTGCTTCTGACGCTGACTTACGGCTTCGGCGTGGCGCTTGCGGCCTTTGCCGGCGTACTGGCCGCGCCGATCTACCAAGTCTCGCCGCTGATGGGATCGAACATGATCATCATCGTCTTTGCCGTTGTTGTCGTCGGCGGCATGGGCTCGATCATGGGGGCGATCGTGACAGGCTATATGCTCGGGATCGCCGAAGGGCTGACCAAGGTCTTCTACCCGGAAGCCTCAAATATCGTCATCTTCGTAATCATGGCGATCGTGCTGCTTCTGAGGCCCGCGGGCCTCTTCGGTCGGGAGGCGTGATATGGCTGGATTGATCAGCTTGAGTTCCAAGGAGCGTCCGAAGCTTTCCGTACAGAAGCTGCTTTTGGTCGTCGGCCTCGTCGGCTTGATCTGGGCGCCGTTCTTCATCTACCCGATCTTCGTCATGAAGGTGCTCTGCTTCGCGCTGTTTGCCTGCGCCTTCAATCTGCTGCTCGGCTATGCCGGCCTGCTTTCTTTCGGTCACGCCACCTTCTTCGGTGGGGCAGCCTATTTCACCGCCCATGCGGTGAAGGAATGGGGCCTCCCACCCGAACTCGGCATTTTGATCGGCGTTGCCGGCGCGTCGCTGCTCGGCCTCGTCATGGGCTTCGTCGCCATCCGAAGGCAGGGCATCTATTTCGCCATGATCACGCTGGCGCTGTCCTACATGTTCTATTTCTTCTGCCTGCAGGCCTCGTTCACCCATGGGGAAGACGGCATTCAGTCGGTGCCGCGCGGCTACCTTTTCGGCGTCCTCGATCTCAATAACTCCTTCAATATGTATTACTTCGTTCTTGCGGTGTTTCTGATCGGCGTGCTGATCATCTGGCGCTTCATCAATTCGCCCTTCGGCATGATCCTGAAGTCGATCCGCGAAAACGAACAGCGGGCGATCTCGCTCGGTTATTCCGTCGCGCATTACAAGCTCGGCGCCTTCGTTATGTCGGCGGCGCTGGCCGGGCTTGCCGGCGCGGCCAAGGCGCTGGTCTTCCAGTTCGCGACGCTCACCGATGTCGCCTGGCAGATGTCGGGCGAAGTCATCCTCATGACCCTGCTCGGTGGTATCGGCACGCTGATCGGACCGCTTTTCGGTGCTGGGTTCGTGGCGACGCTGGAGAATTATCTCGCCACTTCGGAATTCCCGGTCACCATCATCACCGGCATCGTCTTCATGGTTTGCGTCCTGCTCTTCCGCCGCGGCATCGTCGGCGAGTTTTATGCCTCGCGGCTGGGACGGAAACTGGGGTTCGAATATCGGCGGTGACCGCTTGATTTTCCTTCTCCCCGCAGGCGGGGAGAAGGTGCCCGAAGGGCGGATGAGGGGCTATTTCGAAGTTGATCGGGAAGCCGGGTTTGCCGTACCTCCTAGCCCCTCACCCTAGCCCTCTCCCCGCAGGCGGGGAGAGGGAACTACTGAGTTTGGACATGGATCGCTTCGACTACATCATCATCGGTGCCGGCAGTGCCGGCTGTGTGCTGGCCAACCGGCTTTCGGCCGACCGCAACAACAGGGTGCTGCTCCTGGAAGCCGGCGGCAATGACAACTACCATTGGATCCACATTCCGGTCGGCTATCTCTATTGCATCAACAATCCCCGCACCGACTGGTGCTTCACCACGTCGCCGGAAGCGGGCCTGAACGGCCGGTCGCTGAACTATCCGCGCGGCAAGGTGCTCGGCGGCTGCTCTTCGATCAACGGCATGATCTACATGCGCGGTCAGGCTCGAGACTATGATCTCTGGCGCCAGCTCGGTTGCGCCGGCTGGGGCTGGGACGATGTGCTGCCCTATTTCATCAAGTCCGAGGATCACTATCGCGGCAAGGACGAGGTGCACGGCGCCGGTGGCGAGTGGCGGGTCGAGAAGGCGCGCGTGCGCTGGGCCGTGCTCGATGCCTTTCAGGCTGCTGCCAAGGAGGCCGGCATCCCCGAGACGGCGGATTTCAATCGCGGCAACAACGAAGGCTCCGGCTATTTCGACGTCAACCAGCGCTCCGGCATTCGCTGGAACACGACGAAGGCCTTCCTGCGTCCAGCGATGAAGCGCGGCAATCTCACCGTCTACACCAAGGCGCAGGTCCGGCGCCTGATCGTCGAGGGCGATGCCGTGACCGGCGTCGAATTCCAGCATGACGGCGTGGCGAAGCGCGCCTATGCGAACAAGGAGACCGTGCTTTCAGCCGGCTCCATCGGCTCACCGCATATTCTCGAGCTTTCGGGCATCGGCCATGGCGATGTGCTCGGCAAGGCTGGCATCGAGGTCGTGCGCGAGGTCCGGTCCGTCGGCGAAAATCTACAGGATCATCTGCAGCTTCGCCTTGCTTACAAGGTCACCGGCGTCCCCACTCTGAACGAGAAGGCGACGAAGCTGATCGGCAAGGCGGCGATCGGCCTCGAATATCTCGTTCGCCGCTCAGGTCCGATGGCGATGGCGCCGAGCCAGCTCGGCATCTTCACACGCTCCGGGCCGGACAAGGAAACGCCGGATCTGCAATATCATGTGCAGCCCGTCTCGCTCGATAAATTCGGCGATCCCGTTCACCCCTTTCCGGCGATCACCGCCAGCGTCTGCAATCTCCGCCCCGAAAGCCGCGGTTCCGTGCACTTGCGCGGCCCGGATTTCGCCATGCAGCCGGCCATCAGCCCGAACTATCTCTCAGCCGCGCGTGACCGGGAAATTGCCGTGCGCTCCATTCGCCTGACGCGGCGGATCGTGGCGCAGCCCTCTTTTGCCCGCTTCAAGCCAGAGGAGTTCAGGCCCGGTCCGGCCTATGACACGGATGCGGATCTGGAACGCGCTGCCGGTGATATCGGCACGACGATTTTCCATCCGGTCGGCACTTGCCGCATGGGCGGCGACGCCCAAAGTGTCGTGGATCCCCGCCTGCGGTTGCGGGCATTGGCAAGGCTGCGCATCGCCGACGCCTCCGTCATGCCGTCGATCACGTCGGGCAATACGAACTCGCCAACCATCATGATCGCCGAAAAGGCCGCCGAGATGATCCTTGCCGACAACCGATGAAGGCCTATTGATGGACGGAAACGGAGACAGGAGATTTGCATGGACAGCACCGACGAGGTCATCATCGAGCGGCGCGGATCGGCCGGCATCATCAGGTTAAATCGACCCAAGGCGCTGAACAGCCTGACGCTGCTGATGGTGCGAGCCATCGCTTCGGCATTGGAAGATTTCGCCGCCGATCCCGCAGTCGCGAGCGTCATCGTCATGGGCGAGGGGGAGCGCGGCTTCTGTGCCGGCGGTGATATCCGCCTGCTGCACCAGAGCGGCAAGGAGGGTTCCGACGGAGCGGAAACCTTCTGGCGCGAGGAGTTCCGGCTCAATCATGCCATTTCGCGCTATTCCAAGCCCTATGTCGTGCTGATGGATGGCATTACCATGGGCGGCGGCGTCGGCCTCTCGGCGCATGGCAGCCATCGCGTCGTCACCGAGCGTACGCGCCTTGCCATGCCGGAAACCGGCATCGGTTACTTCCCGGATGTCGGCGCCACCTGGCTGTTGCCGCGCGCGCCGGGCGAAGCAGGGACCTGGATGGGGCTGACCGGCCTCGCGATCGGTGCCGCCGATGCGATCCATGCCGGCTTTGCCGATCACTGCGTGCCGTCCTCGGAACTGCCGGCCCTGGTCGATGCGGTCGCGTCGCTTCCCCTCTCGGCCTCTGCCGCAGACGTGCATGCGCTGATTAAAACAATGGCCACGGAAGCAAGCGAAAGCAGGCTTGCGGCAAACCGCGATATGATCGACCGCGCCTTTTTCGGCGATACGGTTGAAGGCATCCTGCAGTCATTGGCGAGCGAACCCTCAGAGTTTGCCGCTGAGGCCGTCGGCGCGCTCGCCAGCCGCTCGCCGACGAGCTTGAAGTTGACGCTGCAGCTGCTCAGGGCGGGAAGGGCGAGTGCGGATCTAGCCGAATGCCTCAATCGTGAACTCGGCGCCTGCATGGGCATATTGTATAATCACGATTTCTACGAAGGCGTGCGCGCCGCCGTCATCGACAAGGACCGCAATCCGAAATGGTCGCCGGCGAGCCTTTCGGAGGTGACTTCGGGCGATATCGATCGCTTTTTCATAGCGGCGCAGCCGCCGCTTTTCGCGACACAATGAATGGTGGGAGGAAAACATCATGACACGGATCGCATTCATCGGGCTCGGCAATATGGGAGGCCCGATGGCCGCCAATCTCGTCAAGGCCGGCCATGTCGTCACCGGGTTCGACCTCTCGCATGATGTGCTGAAGGCAGCCGAAGCGACGGGCGTGAAGGCCGCCAACGTGTTGACCGAGGCATTGGCCGATGCCGAAGCGGTGGTGACCATGCTGCCGAAGGGCCAGCATGTCCTGACCGTCTGGGCCGATGTGCTGCGGTCCGTGCCCAAGGGAACCCTGCTGATCGACAGCTCCACCATCGACGTCGACAGCGCCCGCAAGGCGCATGCGATGGCCGGCGAAGTTGGCTGCCTTTCTCTTGATGCGCCGGTTTCCGGCGGCACGGGCGGAGCGGCTGCCGGCACGCTGACCTTCATGGCCGGCGGGTCGACGGAAAGCTTCGCCGCCGCCAAGCCGCTGCTCGAGGTGATGGGCAAAAAGATCGTTCACTGTGGCGATGCCGGCGCCGGCCAGGCCGCGAAGATCTGCAACAACATGATCCTCGGCATTTCCATGATCGGCGTCTGCGAAGCCTTCGTGCTCGGCGAAAAGCTTGGCCTCTCGCATCAGGCTCTCTTCGATGTCGCCTCGACCTCCTCGGGTCAGTGCTGGTCGATCAATACCTATTGCCCCGTGCCCGGCCCGGTGCCCACCTCGCCAGCCAACAACGATTACAAACCGGGTTTTGCCGCCGCCTTGATGCTGAAGGACCTGCGCCTGTCGCAGGAAGCAGCTCTCTCCAGCGGCGCGTCCACGCCTTTGGGTGCGGAGGCGGCGCAGCTCTACGCGCTCTTCGAAAAGCTTGGAAATGGCGGGCGTGATTTTTCAGCGATTATCGAGATGTTTCGGGAGGCAAAGTGAGGATTGCCGGATAGCTGGCGGGGTGCAAGGTTGCCCCTCACCCCGGCCCTCTCCCCGCTCGCGGGGAGAGGGGGAATTGTGCCCTATCAATTCGGCTGGAAGAGAGGCTTATTGCGTTGCGAGGTCGTCCCCTCGCCCCGCGAGCGGGGAGAGGGCTAGGGTGAGGGGCACGCACGAAGATGCGGTATCAAAGAACATGCCTGACCTGCCGCCCTCAATAACCTCAACTCACCGCCACATGCCACGCATCCGCGCACCAACATCGACGCGCACCTGCCTCGCCCGGATGGCGGCGGGGCTTTCGGCCCGCGCCTGCGGCCAGCCGCAAACCTCGAAGAACTGCAGCAATGTCGCCGGGATGAAGCGTGTGCGGGAGGCGAAGACGTGTTTGTCGCCCTGCGCATGCTGGCCATGCACGAAGAAGCGCTGTGGAATGACGAGATCGAGATTGTCCTTCGCCCGGGTCATGGCGACGTAGAGCAGGCGCCGTTCCTCCTCGATCTCGGCGGATGAGCCGACGGCGAGATCGGCGGGGATGCAGCCGTCGACGGCGTTGAGGATGAAGACCTTCGTCCATTCCTGGCCTTTGGCGGAATGAATGGTCGAGAGGATCAGATAGTCCTCGTCGAGCAACGGCACGCCGGCCTGATCGCTGGTGGCGTCGGGCGGATCGAGCGTCAGTTCGGTGAGAAAACGCTCGCGTGAGCTGTAGCCCGCGGCAATCTGTTCGAGCTGGACGAGATCCGCCTGGCGTGTCGCAGCATCCTCATGCGCGCGTTCCAGATGCGGCTCATACCATTGGCGGACCAGGCCGATTTCCGCCGGCCAGCCGGCCTTGCCGCTTTTGACCTCCTGCATCGTCTCGACGAAAGCGGTCCAGTCGTCCCCGGTGCGTGGAGGTGGCGGTAGTTCCGTGAGTGCCGTGATAGGGCTCGCCTCTTCGCCGATCTGGTCGAGCACGCGCTGTGCCGTCGATGGGCCGACGCCGGGCAGGAGCTGCATCAGCCGGAAGCCTGCCACGCGGTCGCGCGGGTTTTGCGCGAAGCGCAGCGCCGCCAGCATGTCCTTCACATGGGCGCTGTCGAGAAATTTCAGGCCGCCGAATTTGACGAAGGGAATGTTGCGCCGGGTGAGCTCCACCTCCAACGGGCCGCTATGGCTGGAGGTGCGGAAGAGCACGGCCTGCTGCTTCAGTCTTGCGCCGCTCTCGCGATTTTCCAGCACCTGGTCGGCGATGTAGCGCGCCTGATCGGCCTCGTCACGAACCGTCACCAGCCGCGGGCGCTCCGTGCTTTGCCGCTCTGTGCGCAGGTTCTTGGTGAAGCGCTCGGAGGCAAGGTCGATCACGGCATTGGCGGCGGCAAGGATCGGCTGCGTCGAGCGATAATTGCGGTCGAGCGTGACGATATCGGCCGATGGCGTGAAGGCCTTGGGGAAATCGAGAATGTTGCGCACGGTCGCGGCACGGAAGGAATAGATCGACTGCGCATCGTCGCCGACGACGGTCAATCCCCGGCCGTCGGGTTTGAGAGCCAGCAGGATGGAAGACTGCAGCCGGTTGGTGTCCTGATATTCGTCGACAAGCACATGGTCGAAGCGGCTGCCTATATCCTCGGCGATCAGCGGCTCCTGCAGCATATGCGCCCAGTAGAGCAGCAGGTCGTCGTAATCGAGCACGTTCTGCGCCTGCTTCGCCTCGACATAACAGGCGAAGAGATCGCGCAGCTGCTGCTCCCACATGGCGCACCATGGGAAGAAATCCCGCAGCACCCCGTCGAGCGGCGCTTCCGCATTGACCGAGCGCGAATAGATGGCAAGGCAGGTCGCCTTGGTCGGGAAGCGGTTCTCCGTCTTGGAAAAGCCGAGGTCGTGGCGCGCAAGATTCATCAGGTCGGCGCTATCTTCCCGGTCGTGGATCGTGAAGGCCGGATCGATGCCGACCTGCTCGGCATAATCCCGCAGCAGGCGAGCGCCGATGCCGTGGAACGTGCCGCTCCAGGCCAGCGCATCGGCGGTGATGCCGGCATTGGCCCCCAGCACCTCGCGGCAGATGCGCTCGACGCGGCGGCCCATCTCGGCGGCGGCGCGGCGTGAGAAGGTCATCAGCAGGATACGGCGCGGATCGGCGCCCCTGACGATCAGGTGCGCCACGCGATGGGCAAGCGTATTCGTCTTGCCGGAACCGGCTCCGGCGATGACGAGCAGCGGTCCGGCGACGTGGCCGGTGTCTGCTGTCGTGCCGTGTTCCACCGCCAGCCGCTGCTCCGGGTTCAATTTTTCCAGATAGGCGGCAGTCATCAATTCTCCTGGATGGGCGAGGAAGCCGGGCGCGATACGCGACGAATCGCAGGCGTGAAAATATCTGAGCGTTCTATGGATGTTCCGAATCGACCGGACCTGTCAAGTTTGGGAAAATTCCCTCCTCGATGCGAAGTTTTGCGCAAGAATTTCATTCGGATTTGGCCGAGGCGGCTCGAAAGAACTTCGTTCGTTCTTATATATCATTATGGCGCGGCACTTTGAGTATGGGTTTTCGCAGTGCGTTGAGTGAAGGTTTCCGAATATGAACGAAACGATCACCACTGGGCTGCGCCTGCCTGGCGGACTGGTGGCTCTGCCGGATGGGCGCATCGCGCTTGTTGAGACGGACCCAAGTCGCCGTTATCTGAAGCTTTTCGATACGAGCGGCGCCTATGAGGAGCTGTGTCGGATCGGCGGCAGCCCGACTGGAATCGCGATCGACGGTGACGGCTGCTTCTGGGTGGCCGGCGGCCCGGAGAATTCGCTCATCAAGCTCTCGCCGCAGGGGAAGATCCGCCAGGTGATAGAGGGGAGCGCCGACGGCCCGTTTCTTCATCCGAACGCGCTCGCTTTCGGGCCTGACGGCCTGCTCTACATGACCGATTCCGGCATCCGCCTCACCGACCTGCTGGAAAGAGGGCATATCCATCCGGATTTTTTCAAGGCTGCCTATAATGGCTGCGTCTATCAGATCGATCCCGCCGAAGGCCGCGTGATCCGCGTCCTGGCCGCCGGCCTGCTGCTTGCAAGCGGCATCGCCTTCGGGCCTGACGGGCTGCTTTACTACAGCGAGACGTTGACCGGAAAAATCCATCGGCAGATCGTCGGCGGGCGACAGGAGATGTTCGCGCAATCGATGAGGTCGCCCGCGGTAAACGTACTGCGCGGGCCATCGGGCCTTGCCTTCGATCGCAGCGGCACGCTCTATTGTGCCATGACCGGCCTTGGCGAAATTTGTCTGATCGATACCGAGGGGATGATGGCCGGCCATATCCGCACCATTGGCACGCGGCCGGGCGGCATCGCCTTCACCGTCGACGGCAAGCACCTGCTCGTCAGCGAACAGGAGAAGGGTGTCATAGAGAAGATAACGGCGCCCCGTCCCGGCCTGCCGTTGCATATGCCGTCCATTTCCTGAGGCGCTTTACTCCGGATGGCGCTCGCAGCGCACTTTGCTTGGCATGCTCTCGTCCGGCTGACGGACATGCCCGGAGGCCGGGCATGTCCTGTTCTCATATATTGGCTGCCTATTCGGCCGCGGGGATCTGCTTGTTGTCCTTGCCGGACTTATCATCCGGCTTGGCGTCGTTGGCGACCACCTTGGCATGGCGGCGGCGCCAATCGCCGAGGAAGAGCAGGATCGGCGCCGCGATGAAGACCGACGAGGCGCCGGCGACGAGTATGCCGAACACCATCGGGATCGCGAAGCTGGAGACGGCGCTGCCGCCCCAGATCGCCATCGGCACCAGCGCCAGGAAGGCGGTGGCGTTGGTATAGAGGCTTCGCGCCAGGGTCTCGTTGATCGATTTGTCGATGATGTCGCGCAGCGGCATCGACTTGTAGAGCCGCATGTTTTCACGCATGCGGTCATAGACCACGACCTTGTCGTTCACCGAATATCCCACAAGCGTCAGGATCGCGGCGATGGCCGTCAGGTTGAAATCGAGCCCGGTGATCGCGAAGAAACCGATCGCCTTGGTGACGTCGAGGACCAGCGTGACGATGGCGCCGACCGCGAACGGCCATTCGAAACGGTACCAGATGTAGAACAGCATCGCCAGGCTGGCGATTACGACCGACAGGATGCCGGCCCAGGCAAGCTCGCCCGAGACCTTCGGACCGATGACATCGGTGCCTTCGATAGTCGCGCTTGGATCGATCTTGACGATTTCCGCCTTGAGCTTGGTCACGGCGGCGGTCTGCGCCTCTTCGCCGCCGTCCTGGCGCTGGGCGCGGACAAGGAGGCTGTTGTTGTCGCCGAAGGACTGCAGTGCGATTTCGCCGAGGCCGAGCGTGTTCAGGCCCTCTCGGAACGTCGCCAAATCGGCCGCGTCCTTGGTCTTGACCGACATCTGGATGCCGCCGCGGAAATCGACGCCGTAGTTGAGGCCCGGATGGACGAACAGGACCACCGAGGCGATCGACAGGATCGCCGAGACGGTGACGCCAAAGAAGCGGGCCTTCATGAACTGGATGTGCTTGTCATAGGGGCTGAAGGGGATCAGCGGCCTGATGTTGAGCACCTTCAGCTTGCGGCGACGGGTGATGGCGATCATCACGACGCGCACGAAGGCGACGGAGGTGAACATCGAGATAATGAGGCCGAGACCCATGGTCACGGCAAAGCCGCGAACCGGGCCCGAGCCGAAGTAGAACAGGATGGCGGCGGCGATCAGGGCCGTCATGTTGCCATCGATGATCGTCGAATAAGCCTTCTTGAAGCCGTTGTCGATGGCGGCGAAGGCGCCGCGGCCCTTGCGGGTTTCTTCGCGGATGCGCTCGTTGATGAGAACGTTGGCATCAACCGCAAGGCCGATGCCGAGGACGACGCCGGCGATGCCGGGCAGCGTCAGCGTGGCGCCGACCAGCGTCAGGGCCGAGAAGGTCAGGATCGTGTGGATGAGCAGTGCAACATTCGCGAGGATGCCCCAGGCGCCGTAGAGCACGAAGATGAAGGCGGCAACCAGGACGAAGCCGATCAGGCCGCTATAGATGCCCTTTTGGATCGCGTCACTGCCGAGGTCGGCACCGACCGTGCGCTCTTCGATGACGGTGAGCTTCGCCGGCAAGGCGCCGGCACGCAGCAGGGCTGCGAGCGTGGTGGCGCTGTCGGCGGTGAAATTGCCGGAGATCTGGCCCGAACCGCCGGTGATCGGCTCGCGGATGTTCGGCGCGCTCAGAACCTTGTTATCGAGGACGATAGCAAAGGGCTTGCCGACATTTTCGCGTGTGATTTCTGCAAAGCGGTTGGCGCCGGCGCTATCGAAGCGGAAGGTGACGAGCGGCTCATGCGTGTTCGGATCGAAGCTGACGCGAGCGTCCGTCAGACGGTCGCCGGACAGTTCGATACGGTCGAGAATCGGATAGCTGTTGCCCTTCTCGTCCTTGAGGATGGTGACGCCGGGGCCTGGATTGTTCGGATCGGCATTGTCAGCCAGCAGGTGGAAGGACATCTTCGCGGTCGAGCCGAGAAGCTCGCGCAGGTGCGACGGATCCTGTGCACCCGGAAGCTGGACGAGAACGCGGTTCGGACCGACGCGCTGAATGGTTGGTTCGGCAACGCCCACCTGGTCGACGCGCTTGCGGATGACTTCAAGGCTCTGCTGAACTGCGGAATCGACGTTGGCCGAAATGCCCGCCTGCGAGAAGGACAGGGCGATCGTTGCGCCGTTTGGCTTGATGGTGAGGTCGGACTGGCCGGCCGAGAGGCCCGACGTGATCGTATTGGCCAGCGTCTGCAACTGCGTTACAGCGTCACCGCTCTGCGAGGCGTCGTTGAGCGTCACGACGATCTGGTCGCCGTTGCGGACGACCGAACGGACCTGGATGTTCTTGTCGCGCAGCACGCGGCGTGCGTCCTGCTGCAGCGACTGCAGCCGGCCGTTCGTCAGATCCTTCTCGTCGACTTCGAGAACGAGATAGGAGCCACCGCGAAGGTCGAGGCCGAGGGACACTTGGCTATGCGGAAGCCAGGAGGGGATTTTGCTGAGGACCGCCGGCGGCAGTGCATTCGGCAGAGCGATAAGAAGGCCAAGCAGGATGACGACTGTATAAAGTGCCACGAGCCATGGTGAGGTGCGCATGGGTATTATCCTTGAAAATACGCTTATGCCGGCGGCTGACCGCTGGCGGACTTAAGGTCATGTCGGAGATGCGGCGCGGCGGCGCCGATCGCTTACGCGAAATCGCCCGGAGGGCCGCGCGCGAAATAGGCGTGAAATGCCAGGGATTCGAGCCGCGCAGCATCGCCGGGATGGCGTGGCTGCCAGGGCGTGGCCAGATAGCCGAGAGAGGGAAGGGACGCGAGTGTCGCCGGCCCGATATCGTGCCAGGTCGCCTTCGGCGTTACCAGGCGGTCGGCAACGACGATGCCGCGCACCGGATCCCGCAGGGAAAGGTAGAGCGGTTGGCTATCCTTGCCGGAGGAAAGAGCATCCGCATCGGCACGTGCGGCCAGATTGATGCCGCCACCGAGCGCCAGTCCGATATAGGCGAAAAACGCGACGAACAGGGAGGCGATCACGCGCGCTCCGGCGCGGTGCGTCCTGTCGTCTCTATCTTCGCAGTCGGCAATGCCGAATTCGAGCGGGCTCAACAGTCAGAAATGCCTTTGTTCCTTTGCCGGCGCGAACACCGGCGGTTCGGTCATGATATCAGGACGCTTCGCGTCTTCCCACTGCATAATCCTTAAATCGATACCGATTTAAGGATTATGCAGTGGGTTAAAAGTGCTACAGCGACCTTTGCGCGTCACATATGACGCGCGGCGCTGTAGTGCGGCCTGTCATGATGCAGTTGCGCGAGCCGGTCAACAGTCCCGGCGCGGTTTCTTAATTTTCTGTCGCTCCCGTTCCGGCGGCGGCTGACGGTTTGGGTGCCAGGCAGGATGCCGGAACGCGATAGGCATGAAGCGTTTTGCCTTTCATCTCGCCATAGGGCGGCGACCAGCTCTTGATGAGGTCCACCTGGCTTCCCGCGCATTCGAACGGGCCGTTGTCGATATACAGTACCGGCCCGGTCACGTCGGCCGGCAAAGAGAAGTTCTGCTCGTAATAGTTGTTGGGAAAGCCACCGAAATTGCGGGCATAGATACGGAAGGGCTTGCCCTTCAACGTATAATAAAGATCGGCCAGGATATCGCGATCCTCGGCCACGATGACCGGCGTCTTCGCGTCCGTCGCTATATCGGCGATTTCCTGGCTGATGACCGTGCGGCCGACATAGCGCCTCATGACGAGATCGCCGTTCGGCAGCTTGATATCATAGGCAAAGACTGTCAGCACCGGGATCACGAAGGCGACGACGGCGCCGATAATGAGCGAGGTGCTCAAGCCCTTCTTCGTCAGGCGATAGAGCAGCCAGACGGCGAGAATCGTGCCGGCGGCATAGGCGCAGACGGCCCAGTTGGCATAGGCCTTGGCGAACAGGGCCTGCAGCGTAATGAGAGCCACGACGGGCACCGACAGCCAGAACAGCAGCTTTTCCCGGTCGTCGCTCCGCCCGCGGATCAGCCGCCATGTCGCCCACAGCAGGGCATAGAAGACGACCGGACCGACCACGCCGAATTGCGCTCCGAAGAAGCCGAGCCCGCCGAGCACATGCTTCAGCAGGCCGTTGCTGCCACCATCCTTGCTCCATTGGGCAATATTCTCGGTGTGCTTTATGGTCGCCGCATCATGGGCGAAGTTCCACCAGAGATTGGGTGAAACGACAATGGCGCCGACGATGGCGGCAATGGCAACGTCCCGCCAGGCGATGCGCGCCGAGCGTATCGTCAGCATGGCGATGCCGACTCCCGGCAGAAGGAAGAGCACCGAATATTTCGTCAGGAAGGCGATGCCGAGGCTGGCGCCGAGGATGAAAGCTTCCAGCACGGAAGATCGCCTGGTCAGGCCGACAAAGGCCCAGATCGCGATCGTCACGAACAAGATCTGGATCGTGTCGGTCGATACCAGCACGGCCGAAAGCGAAGCGGCCGGAAGGGTGATGAAGATGACGCCGACCCACGGCGCAATCTCGCGTCCCTCCTCGCCTTCGATCAGCCGCCGTGTGGTGCACATGAGCATCAGGGCGGTGGCGAGATGGAAGATCGGCGCCGATACGCGGATCCAGAATGTCGAGTCCGACCCGGAGATCGCGTTGAAGAAACGGATGACCCAGGCAATCATCGGCGGCTTGGAGTAGTAGCCGAAATCGAGATTCTGGCCCCAGAACCAATATTGCGCCTCGTCGACGAAGAGGTCGGTCCTGTTGACCAGCAACATGAGGACGCGCCAGAGCGTCACTCCGAAGATGATTGCGACGGCCACCTGCAGAGAGAGTTTCTGTGCAGTCGTTCGGGAATGGGTCGTGTCGAGCATTAACGGATGGGTCTCGGTGCCTGATCGTGAGGCTTAATACGGAACTATTGAGACCAAAGCTAGCTCCCGGTCGTCCGGATAACGACGGCATGCACCGACGTGGCCGCGAAGCGCCATGCATCCGATTTTGAAATCCGGGGTGTATTGCAGCGCGCCTAGAGGACGCGCGAAGCGGCTTTACCGCGTGTCTCCTCGATGCGGCACAGAAGCATGAAGGCTGCCAGCGTCAGGCTGGCCATCAGCGAGGCGGTCAAACCAAGAACAATCATTGCTCTCTCCGTATCGACATCGAAGCTGTCTATCTGTTGAGCAGTAAGATACGAAGCTTGCTCGTGACTTGCGGCCCGTGTCTTTACCGATCGATGAAGTATATCCGAAAGTAATGCCTAATTTAGAGCAAAATACTGCAGAACATGCCTTCTTCCGTCATTAACCTTCGGGCAAGGAATTAACCATAAACATTGAGTCTGAACGTCGGAATGGGAAAATTGTGACTCGTTCTCACCAGGCATGAAGCCGCCCCGTCGTACCGGGTTCGATCCGGTATCCACTTCATCAAACAGGTCCGCAGCAGACTTTGATGAACGAGCGAGCTTCAGCGCCGCGATCGATCGATCGAAGGCGATGACAGCCTTTCCTCGCCTCCTCATTGCGCCTGGCGCGGATCATCAGCGGTTTCGCCGGCGCTTGGGCGCGCGGCAGTTCGGCGGGGACGGTATTGGCGCAGGATTCGCCATCAGATCAGGCAGGCAGGGCGCAGGCTGGCAGCCTTCGCGACCGCTTGCGTTTTGCTGGTCTCGATGCCGGGCAATGCGAAATCTTGCGCCGAAACCGGCCGATGCTCGAAACGCATCTGAAAGCAGGCCTGCGCGATCTTTTCCATCGGTTCCAAGCCTATCCGGACGCCGCGCGCAATTTTTCCAGCGAAAACCAGCTCGATCGCCTTCAGGATCTGCAGTCCTCACACTGGGATGTGCTGACGGATGCACGCTTCGACAGTCTTTATGCAGAGCGCGTTAAGGTTCTGTCGGACAGTGAAAGCAAGATGGGGCTCGACCCACGCTGGCACGTTGCGGGCCACGGCGTCATGCTGGAGCATCTTCTTGCCGGTCTTCTCGACGAAATGGGCGGCCGCGCCATCCTGCCCGGAGCCAAGCGCCGCGCCCGCGAGCTCAGCGAACTCGTTACATCCGTCGTGCGTCTCGTGATGGTCGATGTCGAGATTGCTGTATCGTTGCGGTTCAACGAATTGCGGGTCGGCCACCAGCGGGCGCTCGCTGAACAGCGGGCTGCCGATCGCGCCGAGGCAGCATCCTTCATTGCCGATCTCGCCAACGGCCTTGCTGATCGCGATCTGACGACCCGGCTGCCGATGGCCCGACTGCCGATGGATTGTCCCGAAGCCTATGCCGAGGTCGCGGAAGTCTTGAATGCGGCACTCGCGGACATCCAGCAGCAGTTTTCGGCTCTGTCCGGCGGTGTGCAGGCGGCGGAGGCGGCAAGCGATGCCATTTCCCATGCCTCGAAATCCCTGGCGGAAACATCGTCCGAACAGTCGCGTGCGCTTGCGGTCTCGGCGCGGCAGCTTGCCGAGCTCGCCGAGCAGGTGCGCGGCAATGCGGCCAATACCCGCTCGGCCGAGAAGGTTACAGCATCGACCCGCATCGCCGCCGAAGACAGCGGCCGGATCGTCGGGCAGGCGATCTCGGCCATGTCGGATATCGAGACCTCAGCCGAAAAGATCGGCCAGATCATCGGCGTCATCGATGAAATCGCGTTCCAGACCAATCTTCTTGCCCTGAATGCCGGCATCGAAGCCGCCCGCGCCGGCGATAGCGGCCGTGGCTTTGCCGTCGTCGCGCAGGAAGTTCGCGCACTCGCCCAGCGTTCCGCCGATGCGGCGCGCGAGATCAAGGTTCTGGTCACTGGAACCAAGGCGCAAGTGGATGCCGGCGTCCAGATGGTCGGCCGCACCCAGGATGCGATCGGCAGCATCGTGCGCCAGGTGACCGATATCAACGAGGCGATCTCGGGGATTGCCGCAGCCAGTGACGAGCAGGTCGCCGGACTCAAGGCGCTGACATCAGATATTGGCGGCTATAGCGAGCGTGCGGCGGTTGCCGGGAGCGAAGCAAGCCGCTCCGAGCAAGGCGCCGATCACCTGCATAGCGTCGTCGTCGAGCTCGGCCGGACCATTCGCGAGTTCCGCATTGAGCGCGAGCGGCGCCATGCGGCGCCTGCCGTGCCGGTGAGAGCCGCTCAGCAACGACAGCTTCCCGCCCGTGATGAATTCAACATCGCGCGGGACGAAGAAGAGATGGCCGATTTCGGCTTCCCGCTTCGCAGGGTCGCATCGGGAGGCGAGCGCAATGCCTATTGATCTTTCAGTTTCATGCACATGCGGGCCGAGCGGCCCGATTTCAGACAACGAGGAATGAAGCGATGCCGAGCAGGAAAGGCGAAAAGACAATCAGTCTGGCCGCGGTGCTGGACCTCAACGAGGCCTCCGCCCTTCGCGGCACGCTGATGGGGATGCGCGGCAGCAATGTCGCGATCGATGCGTCCGGCGTCGAAAGGATCGGGGCCTTGTGCGTTCAGGTGATCATGGCCGCCGCCAAGACATGGGATGAGGACAAGCTCTCCTTCACCTTCTCCAAGGTGTCGGATGCATTTCAAAAAACAATGCAGGTGATCGGGGTGGATATCTCCCATCTGCTTGCCAAGGAGATCCGGCAATGAAGAAAAAAGTACTGACGGTGGATGATTCGCGAACCATCCGAAACATGCTTCTCGTGACCCTCAACAATGCGGGTTTCGAGACCATTCAAGCCGAAGACGGCGTCGAGGGCCTGGAAATTCTGGAAGAGGCCAATCCCGACGTCATCGTTACCGACATCAACATGCCGCGCCTTGACGGTTTCGGCTTCATCGAGGGCGTGCGCCGCAACGACAAATACCGTGCCGTTCCGATCCTCGTGCTGACGACCGAAAGCGATGCGGAGAAGAAGAACCGTGCCCGCCAGGCCGGCGCGACCGGCTGGATCGTCAAGCCGTTCGATCCCGCCAAGCTGATCGATGCCATCGAGCGCGTAACCGCCTAAACAGGATCCACCCCTCATGGATATGAACGAAATCAAAGAGATTTTCTTCCAGGAGTGCGAAGAGCAGCTCGCCGAACTGGAATCCGGTCTCCTGAAAATGAATGACGGCGACCGTGATCCGGAAACCGTCAATGCCGTGTTCCGCGCCGTTCATTCCATCAAGGGTGGGGCAGGTGCCTTCGGTCTGGACGACCTGGTCGCATTCGCCCACGTCTTCGAGACCACGCTTGATTGCGTTCGATCCAACAAGCTGGAGCCGACCCAGGATGTCCTGAAGGTCATGCTCAAGGCGGCCGACGTCCTGGCGGATCTCACCAATGCCGCCCGCGATGGCGGCAGTGTCGATCAGACGCGCAGCCGCGGTCTGGTCAAGGAACTGGAAGCGCTGGCGAATGGCGATCTGCCCGCGCCGTCTGCGGCGGCGGTCGTCGTCGAGGCCGCTCCCAAGTCCGCCATACCGACTGCGACTGATGATAGCGGCTTCCAGCCGATCCCCTTCAGCTTCGATGACGATTTCGGTGGTGACGAGCCGGCCGGCGATGGCGTGCCGGAGTATGAGGTCGATTTCAGGCCGCGCTCGGATCTCTACGCCAAGGGCAATGACGCGACGCTGCTGCTGCGGGACCTAGCGCGGCTCGGCGAAATGAACATCTTTTGCGACATGGACATGCTGCCAGGTCTTCCCGATCTCGATCCTGAAAGCGCCTATTTCAGATGGGCGATCTCGATCAAGACGGACAAGGGCGAAGATGCCATTCGCACCGTCTTCGAATTTGCCGAATGGGATTGCGATCTCGATATCAGGCAGGTCGAAAGCGGCGCCAGCGCCTCTGCCAGCGACGAATTGCCGATGGTGCCCGTACCCTTCGATCTCTCCGCCCTTGACGATGATGGCGCCGCGCCGGCTGCCGAACGCGCCGAGGCGGCAGTGGCGCCGAAGAATGATGCCGCTGCTGCCGTTGCCGCCGCGGAAATCGCGAGCAACGTCACGCAGCTCGCCTCCGCTGCCGCGCGCGTCGAAAAGAAGGAAGCTGCCCTTGCCGCAGCTGCCGCTTCCAATGCGGCTGCCGCGCAGAACAGTGCCGCCGCTGCCGCCGCCGGCCAGACCATCCGTGTCGATCTCGATCGTGTCGACCGCCTGATCAACCTCGTCGGCGAGCTTGTCATCAACCAGGCGATGCTCTCGCAGAGCGTCATCGAGAACGACAACAACGGCGCATCCTCCATCAACATGGGTCTCGAAGAGCTGCAGCAGCTCACCCGCGAGATCCAGGACAGCGTCATGGCGATCCGCGCCCAGCCGGTGAAGCCCGTCTTCCAGCGCATGTCGCGCATCGTCCGCGAAATCGCCGACATGACCGGCAAGTCGATCCGCCTGATCACCGAGGGCGAAAACACCGAAGTCGATAAGACCGTCATCGACAAGCTGGCCGAACCGTTGACGCATATGATCCGCAATGCCGTCGATCACGGCATCGAAACGCCGGAAAAGCGTGCAACGCTCGGCAAGAACCCGGAAGGCACGGTTCGTCTGACGGCAAAGCACCGCTCGGGCCGCATCCTGATCGAGCTTGCCGACGACGGTGCCGGCATCAACCGCGAAAAGGTGCGTCAGAAGGCCATCGACAATGATCTGATCCCGGCCGATGCCAATCTGTCGGATGAGGAAATCGATAATCTGATCTTCCTGCCGGGCTTCTCGACCGCCGACAAGATCTCCGACATCTCCGGCCGCGGCGTCGGCATGGACGTGGTCAAGCGCTCGATCCAGGCGCTTGGCGGCCGCATCAATATCAGCTCCAGGCCGGGGCAGGGCTCGGTCTTCACCATGAGCCTGCCGCTGACGCTCGCCGTCCTCGACGGCATGGTGGTGACTGTTGCCGGCCAGACGCTTGTCGTGCCGCTGACGGCGATCGTCGAAACACTGCAGCCGGAGGCTTCCGCCATCCACTCTTTCGGCGCCAATCACCGCCTGATCTCGATCCGCAACAGCTTCTGCCCGCTGGTCGATGTCGGCCGCATCCTGAACTTCCGCGCCACGCAGGCCAATCCGGTCGAAGGCGTCGCGCTGCTGGTGGAATCGGAAGGCGGCGGACAACGTGCCCTCATGGTCGATGCCATCCAGGGCCAGCGCCAAGTCGTCATCAAGAGCCTCGAGGCCAACTACACGCATGTCCCGGGCATCGCGGCCGCGACCATCCTCGGCGATGGCCGCGTCGCCCTGATCCTCGATGTCGATGCGGTGGTCGGCGCTTCGCGCGGCCAGTCGCTGAAGCCTGAAATGTCTTACGCAGCGGTGGGGTGAGTTCATGTCCTACGCCGTCAAGAACCTGACCCAGGGCATCCGCGAACTGATCGCCTTCCGCATCGGAGACCAGGAATTCTGTGTCAACATCATGTCGGTCCGCGAAATTCGCGGCTGGACACCCGCAACGGCCATGCCGCATGCGCCTGGCTATATGCTGGGGGTCATCAACCTGCGCGGCGCAGTCCTGCCGATCATCGATCTCTCCTCCCGGCTCGGCATGAAGCGCGCCGAGCCGACGGCACGGCATGTCATTATCGTCGCCCAGGTCAAGCGCAAGGTGGTCGGCCTTCTCGTCGATGCGGTGTCGGACATCCTGACGATCACCGACGACAGCATTCAGCCGACGCCGGAAGTCTCTTCTGATCACGAGCGGCAGTTTGCACGCGGCATCGTGGCGATCGATCGCCGCATGATCTGCCTGATCGAGCTGGAAGCCCTGTTCCCTGAAAGCGAAAGCGAGGCTGCATGAGCGCGATGGGAGCTATGGATTTCAAGGCATCTCCGGACGAGGTGCTGGCGAGCGGCGAATATCCGCTGACACGGCGCGACCTCATGGAAATCGCCGCCATGATTTATGCGGATGCGGGCATTTCCCTCAACGAGAGCAAGGCGTCGCTCGTCTATTCGCGGCTGTCGAAGCACATCCGCGCGCTGGGTCTCGCCGGTTTCCGCGACTACTGCCAGCTGGTTTCCTCGCCGGCGGGAAGTGCGGCGCGTCGTGAGATGCTCTCGCATCTGACGACCAATTTCACGCGCTTCTTCCGCGAAAATCATCATTTCGATCATCTGCGCGACGAGGTTCTGCCAGGCCTCTTGGCGCGTGCCAAGGCCGGCGGCCGGGTGCGCATCTGGTCGGCCGCCTGTTCCGACGGGCAGGAGCCCTATTCGATCGCGCTGACCGTGCTCGGCTTGATGCCGAATGCCGCGGACTTCGATTTCAAGATCCTGGCGACGGATATCGATCCGAAGATCCTCGGCCTTGCCCGCGCCGGCGCCTATGATGAGACGGCGCTCGAAACAATCTCGCCCGCCATGCGCAAGCAATGGTTCCAGGAGGTCAATGTCCAGGGCCGGCGCAAATTCCAGATCGACGACCGCGTCAAGCGGCTGATCACCTTCAACGAGCTGAACCTGCTGGCGCAATGGCCTTTCAAAGGCATGTTCGACGTCATCTTCTGCCGCAACGTCGTCATCTATTTCGACGAACCGACGCAGATGAAGATCTGGGCTCGCTTTGCCGGCCAGCTGCATGACAGCGGCCACCTTTATATCGGCCATTCCGAGCGGGTCTCCGGCGAAGCGAAGCACGTCTTCGACAATATCGGCATCACGACCTATCGCTATCTCGGCAAGAATGCGGGGAGGAAACCATGAGCGCAGCTGCCCGTGTTCTCGTGGTCGACGATTCCCCGACCATGCGCGGCCTGATCACGGCCGTATTGCGCTCCGACCCGGACGTCGACGTCGTCGGCCAGGCCGGTGATGCGCTCGAGGCGCGCGCCGCCATCAAGGCTCTCAATCCCGATGTCGTCACGCTGGACATCGAGATGCCGAACATGAACGGCCTCGAGTTCCTGGAAAAGATCATGACGCTGAGGCCCATGCCCGTGATCATGGTCTCCACGATGACTCATCGCGGTGCCGATGCGACGCTTGCAGCCCTCGAAATCGGCGCGTTCGACTGCGTCGGAAAACCGTCGCCTGGCGAGCCGCATCCTTTCGGCGACCTGGCGGATAAGGTGAAGGCGGCAGCCCGCTCCCAGCGGCAATATGTGAAGCCTGCTGCCCAACGCGTGCCGCCGCCAGCCGTTTCGGATTTCCGCGTGGGACGCAAGATCGTCGCCATCGGCTCCTCCACCGGCGGCGTCGAGGCACTGATCAATGTGCTGCAGAAATTCCCGGCCAACTGCCCGCCGACGGTTATCACGCAGCATATGCCGCCGACCTTCACACGCAGCTTCGCGGAACGGCTGAACCGTCTCTGTGCGCCGGTCGTCCAGGAGGCGACCGATGGCGCAAGACTGGAAATCGGCAAGATCTATCTGGCGCCGGGCGGCGAAAGGCACCTGCGGGTTGCCAATGCCTCCGCGCCCCATTGCCGTCTGGTGGACGGCGGGCCGGTGAACGGCCATCGCCCTTCGGTCGACGTGCTCTTTGATTCGGTTGCCGAATTGGCAGGCCGCAATGCCGTCGGCGTGATCCTGACCGGTATGGGGCGTGACGGCGCCGCCGGTCTCCTCAAGATGCGCCATGCCGGCGCGCGCACCATCGGCCAGAACGAAAAGACCTGCGTGGTCTACGGCATGCCGAGGGTCGCCCACGAGCTTGGCGCCGTCGAACAACAGTTTCCGCTGAACGCCATTGGCGAGGAAATTTTGAAGATAACAGCCGCCCGAAAGGAAGGGAGCGAATAATGTCTCTAGCGGAGAAAATCAAAGTTCTGATCGTCGACGATCAGGTCACCAGCCGCCTGTTGCTGAGCGATGCTCTGACGCAGCTCGGCTTCAAGCAGATCACCGCCGCCGGCGACGGCGAGCAGGGGATGAAGATCATGGAGCAGCAGCCCCATCATCTCGTCATCTCCGATTTCAACATGCCGAAAATGGACGGGCTCGGTCTGCTGCAGGCAGTCCGGACAAACCCGACGACGAAGAAGGCGGCCTTCATCATCCTGACAGCGCAGGGCGACCGCGCGCTGGTCCAGAAGGCGGCGCAGCTCGGGGCCAACAACGTGCTCGCCAAGCCCTTCACCATCGAGAAGATGAAAGCTGCCATCGAGGCTGTCTTCGGAGCGCTGAAATGATCGTCGAGGGTGCTGCCCGTCGCGTGCATATTATTCAGGGCGAGTACAAGGTCATCAGCGATCCCGACGTGGTGCTGACGACCATCCTCGGCTCCTGCGTGGCGGCTTGCCTGCGCGATCCCATCGCCGGCGTCGGCGGGATGAACCATTTCCTCCTCCCGGGAATGGCCACCTCGCCGATGAGCGGCGGCGACGCGACGCGTTACGGCGTGCACCTGATGGAACTTCTGATCAACGGTCTCCTGAAGAAGGGAGCGCGGCGTGATCGGCTGGAAGCAAAAGTCTTCGGCGGTGCCAAGACGATCGCCACCTTCTCCAATGTCGGCGAGCAGAATGCCGTTTTCGCCATGCAGTTCCTGAAAGACGAAGGCATACCGGTCGTCAGCTCCAGCACGGGCGGCGAGCATGGGCGCAAGATCGAATATTGGCCGATCTCCGGAAGGGCCAGGCAATACCCGCTGACCGGTGCAGAGACGCAGAAGACCGTTGCGCTGGAACAGCGCCCGGTCGTGGCTCCCAAGCCGGTCGACAATACGATCGAATTTTTCTGATCAACGAGGCTACCGCATGACCCCCTTCCAGCGCATTGAAACGGCCGCCACCGAGGAGACGCTTCCAGCCATCCTCCTGCGGGTCGTTTCCGAATTGCATGACGTCGCCTATCTGATCGAGCGCATCGAGCCGCAGCTGCTCGATCTCAGCGGTGCCGATATAATGGCCTCGCCGGAGGCGATGAAGGTCGTTCAGGGCATCGACCTTGCCGTGCAGAAGACGCGCGGCATCGCGGAATTCATCGATACGATCGCCGGGACCATGCCCGAGGGCTGGATGGTCGATTTGGCAACGGCGTTGAGCCTGGTCAAGCTGACGGAGATGCAGAAGGCGCTTGGCGGCGGTGGGGTCCATGCGCATTCTCAGCCCCTGGCGAAGGCTGCCGGCGAGTTTGATTTCTTCTGATCCGGCCGCCGGCAATAAATACTGTTTTTCTTATATAATCTTCATCGTTTCCTACGACTTTTCCTGTTTTTTCAGCCGGACGAAACGCTCGCACAAGTTTCGATTTCTATTTTCTCCGCAGGGTACAAAGCCATCAGGTCTTTGACGAATCGTGCGAGAACAGAATGAATCTGTTAAATCAATTAGTTCCCCTGTTTCGGAATATTCAGAATCTCGGGAGAACGCGGCTGATGATCCTTGGGGGCATCGGCGCTGTCTCCATGTTGCTGATCCTTTTTGCCGCCCTTTACGTCAATAAGCCCGCGCAGGAGACGCTTTATGTCGGCCTGGATGCGACCGATCTCAACCAGATCAGCATCGCTCTCGCAGAGGCAAAGATCAATTTTCAGGTCGGTTCCGACGGCACGAGCCTGACCGTTCCAGCCGGCATGACCGGCAAGGCCCGCGCGCTGCTCGCCGAGCGCGGCCTGCCCAATAGCGGCAATGCCGGTTACGAACTGTTCGACAATGTCGGTTCACTCGGCCTGACCTCCTTCATGCAGGAAGTGACCCGCGTGCGCGCACTCGAGGGTGAAATCGGCCGCACCATTACCTCAATCGCCGGCATCAGTGCCGCGCGTGTCCATATCGTCATGCAGGACGTCGGCAATTTCCGGAAGGCGGATCAGAAGCCGACGGCTTCGGTCATGATCCGCGCCAGCGCGGAAGCGGCCCGCAAATCGGCATCGGCCATCCGCCACCTTGTCGCCTCCGCCGTACCGGGCCTGGAGGTCGATGACGTCACGATCCTCGATTCGACAGGCCAGCTGCTCGCATCGGGTGATGACCCGAGCAATGGCGCTCTGAACCGCAATCTCGGCATCGTGCAGAATGTACAGAGCGAAGTCGAATCCAACATCAACAAGGCGCTCGCACCCTTCCTCGGCACGGACAACTTCCGCTCGAGCGTCACGGCGCAGCTCAATACCGACAGTCAGCAGGTGCAGGAAACCACCTACGATCCGGACTCGAAGGTCGAACGCTCGGTCCGCACGGTGAAGGAAGCCCAGAAGTCGCAGCAGAGCCAGCCCGATAGCGCCGCAACCGTGGAACAGAATATTCCGCAGGCGGCCCCGCAGTCCGGCGGCAAGACGCCGACGTCGAACGACCAGTCGGACAAGCGCGAAGAGCAGACCAACTACGAAATCAACAGCAAGACCACGGCCACGACGCGTAACAGCTACAAGATCGAAAAGCTGTCCGTCGCGGTGGTGGTCAACAAGGGCCGCATCGCGCAGATGGTCGGCGAAGGCGCGGATCCGGCCAAGATCGATGCCTATGTCGCCGAGATGCAGAAGATCGTCACGACGGCCGCCGGCGTCGATACGAAGCGCGGTGACATCGTCACCGTCAATGCGATGGATTTCCTCGACAACCAGCTGCTTGAGGACGCATCTTCCAGCTTCAGCATCACGGACATGCTGAGCCGCGACATGGCCGGCATCATCAATTCGCTGGCCTTCGTCGCCGTCGCCTTCCTGATCGTCTGGATGGGCTTCCGTCCGCTGATCCGCTCGCTCGGCGGCTCCGCAAGCAGCACGGCACTGCCGGAAGCGGCCGGGCTGGAGCTGCCGGACTTCGCGCCCGCCGTGGGCGGTCCTGGAGCCGCGCTGATGGACGGCTTCGGCTCGGACTTCGGCTTCGACAGCACCGACGATCTGCTGACGATGGGCGACGACGGCGGCACCTTCAACCGTCGCGTCAAGGAAGGGCCGGAACGCCGCCTGTCTCGCATGGTGGAAATCAGCGAGGAGCGCGCCGCAAAGATCCTTAGAAAATGGGCTGTCGACCAGGCGGCCTGAGAAAAGGACCGGGATACCTCCCGGTCCTTTTCTCGTTACGGGACTGCTGGCGCGTTAAGCTTGCCGACATTTGCGATTTCAACTGTGATCAATTAGCCGCTGCCAAGTAAATTGACGTGTTCGTAAGCTGGAATTTCCCTGGATCCGGTTGCTGGGTAGAAAGAATCGACTTAGAAATAGTATGCTTATTGCGTAATAGCCGTGTATTCGGAGCCAATCGGTCCTCGTTTTCCGTGTTTCGCATGTTTAAAGCGTCTGCAGATTCCGGAGCGCGGAAAAATCAGTTCGTGGTTCGTAGATCGTGTTGGCGGCGATATATGCCAGCACGATTGCCGACGTGGAATTCAGGGATGGGTACGCTCATCTACCCGCTCCGCCGGGATGTGTTTGTGTCGCGGTAGAGAAGACCCAGTTTTGATGCCTCACGGAGAATCCCGTCGATTTCCTCGGGCGATGTGCCGGGTTCTGGCGAAACAATGCTCTCGTTGACGGCCGATCGCCCAACAGCGGCAGGAAATGCAAGTATGGACATGCAGATATCGCAGGTGAGCAGAAGCGATAGGGATGCGCGATCAGTCGTTCCAGCCGGAGCCATGTCGCGCGAGCAGCTCATTCTGCAGCTGAATGCCATTTCGGGCCAGGGCTATCTGCAAGCCGGCCTGCATGCGCTGACCAGCTATGCCGGCGCTTCCCACTATCTCCTCGTACGCTCCGATCTTATCCAGGAAAGTGGTCTTGACTTCGTCATTTCTTCCAATTGGCCCTTCGATCTCGTCAGGCGCCTGGCGGCGGAACTGACCAGCAGTTATGGTCGCATCGGCGAGCTGGAAAAATGCATGTCGCTGTTTCAGCCGAGCGTGGCGCTCTTGCCGGATGATGTCACCCTGCCTGACGGCGTTGGTCGGCAATATCACGCCCTGAGCTTCAATGTCGGGCGTACGCGTTTCTCTCTGCTGCTGTTGGCGCATGAATCGGTAACGCTTTCATCGGAGCGGCTGCGCGATGTCGGCCTGCTGTCCGGCTATCTCGCGAGCTCCACCCGGTGCGTCGAAGGCAAGCTGGAACGCGATTTCGATCTGACCGAGCGCGAGCTGGAATGTCTGTTCTGGATCGCCGAGGGCAAGACGAGCGACGAGATTGCCATGATTCTCGGGATCTCGCGCAACACCATCAACAACTATATCACCAGCGTCATGCGCAAGACCGCCACCAAGACACGTTCGGAGGCTATAGCCTTCGCGGTGCGAAACAATCTCGTTTAAGGGCTTAACGGATGCGCTATCAGCCAGACAGGACGACGGATAGGCCCGCCGAATCGCGGCTTACCCGTTCCGGCAGGATTTCTGGCCGCTCCGATCTCTTTCCGAAGCTGGTATCGATGCAGAAGCTGATCGATGCGCAGCATTTCGCTGTCTATCGCCTTCATGGCTCGGGCCTGCCGCACAAGCAGCGGCTGGTCTGCGAACTCGACAACTGGGGCTCGGCCAATTCCGTCGTCGGCAAATCCTTCGTGGAAGCCTATGGCGAGGCTATGATCGAGCATATCGACAAATCCCTGCTTCCGCTCATGTGGAATGGCCGGGATAGCGACAGCACGGCTGAAACGCCGGACTTTGCCGTTTTCACGCAACGCCTGAAGCCGCATCTTCTGCCCTTTGCCGGCGTGGCTTTTCCGGTGCGGCTAGGTGCGGTCGGCAATGGCTATATCGTCTTTACGGCCAAGTTCATGGATCTTGCGAGCGAGATGATCGTCGAGCTGCATGGCCGCAGCTGCCAGATCATGATGGAACTCCTGTCGCTGGATGAGCGACGCTCGCAGGCTGCCGAGGCGTTGAGCGAGCGTGAGATTGCCTGCCTGCAGCTTGCCGGCGACGGGCGCATCAGCGAGGAAATTGCCGAGAAACTGGGTTTGTCGGTCCACACCGTCAACGCCTATCTCGGATCGGCGACGATCAAGCTCGATAGCGTCAACCGTATCCAGGCAATCGCAAAGGCGATCCGCTTCGGCTACATAAGCTGACGCTGCTGTACCGAGACGAATCGTCCTGCCAAGTTTCGGACCGCTGGATTTTTCAGATTGCGTGCGCAGCTTCGCCGCTGATGACGTAGCGCGCGTCTCTGAGGCTGCGTGCGAGCAGCGCCGTGTTTTCGTCCGGGTCGGACGATGCCCTGTCGAAGGCGATGTGATTGATCTCGATGCCGGCAAGGTGTTCCGTCAGCGCCAGCTTGGCATAGATGGTGACGCCCTGCGGCTTGATTTCCAGGTCGAGCGTGACCTCCGCTGGCCCGCCCCAATCGAGCTTGTAGTCGCCACCGAGACCGAAATTGACAATGCCTGGAAGGAAGTACAGCTCGGCGGCCGAGGCCACGAGGTCACCAAGATTGCCGTATCGTTCGAAGCGCAGCAGCGAGATCAGGTCGGCTGCATCGAGGAGGCGTAGCTCGCTGGCGACGGGGCTGATGGCTTCGGCTAGTATTTGTTCGCGCTGGGCAGAGTAGGGGCATTTTTTCATTTGGTTTATCGTACCCGTTTTCTATTCGGCTGCGCAGCGTAGACCCGATGGATGAGCTCAGCGACAGCCTTGTAAAATACTGACGGTATGACGCTATCAACCGAGACTTGCGCAAACATGGAGCGCGCGAGCGGCGGGTCTTCGAAAACGGGAATATTGTTTGCCTCGGCTATCTCCCTGATTTTCAAGGCAATCAGATCCTGGCCCTTGGCGACGACGACAGGCGCATCGTTTTCCGCTTGCACATAGCGCAGCGCAACGGCGAAGTGAGTCGGGTTGGCGATGACGAGGGTGGCGCGTGGCACCTGCTTCATCATGCGGCGGCGGGCGCGGTCGCGTGCGACCGAGCGCTGGCGCGACTTGACGATGGGATCGCCCTGGGACTGCTTGTGTTCGTCCTTGATTTCCTGCTTGGTCATTTTCAGCTGGTCGAACCAGTGGTAGCGGCTCCACAGCACGTCGGCGATGCCGACGATCGCGGTTGCCATCAGCACAATGATGAGGATCCGCTGAACCACCGTCGACAGGCGCACGAAAATGGTCTGCGGATCGGAAACCATCGAATCGATCGCGTGGAAGAACTGGCCGCGCAGCACGAAAAATATGACGATGCTGACGAGCACGATCTTTGCGAGTGATTTGCCGAATTCCACCAGGCCGGTCGTGCTGAAGATGCGCTTGAAACCCGACACTGGGGATATGCGCGAAAACTGCGGCCGGATTCGCTCCAGGACGGGCGTGGGCAGATTCTGGAATATCGAGGCGCCGATGCCGAAGACGAAGAAAAGCACCACGGCCGGCAACACCATGTTTCCCGCCTCCCAGCCTATGCGGGTAAACAGGGAGATGGCGTCGGGACCCGAATCGAGCCGCCATTGATCAGGCTTTTCGAAGAGATCCCGCAATACCTCGCCCATGCGGCCCATGCGCGTCGGCAGGAAGAAGGTGACGTAGATGACCGTTGCCAGCATGGAAGCAAAGAGCGTCGCCTCCCTGGAGTGGGGCACATTGCCCTTCTCGATGGTATCGCGGAGTTTTTTCTCCGTCGGTCGTTCTGTTTTACTGTCCTTGTCTTCGTCAGCCAAAGCAGCCGCCCTTTGCGAAACGGAAAGAGGCCGCGCATCATGCGCGGCCCATAGCTTGTCAGTCTATGACGTTTTAGCTGAGTCGCGTCGCGTTCACGCCGCTTCTTCCACAGGCGTATTTTCTCGGGGCTTGAGCTCGATCTGGCCGGAATTGGCAAGCCGGATGGCTTCCTGGGCGATGGCGCGCCGGGCGATGGCGATTTCTCGCGGATTGATGCCCGTATTGCCCATCTGCAGGTCGGATTCGATCATGCGGCGCTGACGCGGGCTGATCGAGGACAGAACGATCTCGCGAATCTCGTTGCCGGATCCCCGTAGCGCCATCGTCAGGATGTCGGAGGCGATGTCGTTGAGCAGCAGCACGCGGCTCGGCTGCGGCATGCGCGTGAGATCGTCGAAGAGGAAGATCTTTGGACGGACCTTCTCGACCGATTCCTTGTTGATCGATTCCAACGAGCTCAGCAGGGTATCGACCTGCGGCTTGTCGAGCTCGTTCATCAGGTCGGCGACCTTCGTGGAGCCGGATGTGTTGCGTTCGGCATCGATCTCGGCCATCAGTCCGAGCACGCGGTTATCAATGATCTGGGCCGCCTTGGGGCTGACGTCCTTGATATTGACGGTGCGGTTCATGACGTCGGCGCGCTGGGCTTCGGGAAGCTGCAGCAGGATCTTCGCGCCGAAGGCCGAAGGCATCATGGACAGCACGTAGGCGATGGTCTGCGGATGCTCCCGCAGGAAGAACTTGGCGACGAAGACCGGATCGGCTTCGCCCAGGCGATCCCAGATGGATGTCTCATAGGCCTGAAACGCGGTGCGGCGGCCGAGCAGGCTGTCCACTTCGTCCGGCGTCAAGCCCTCCTCGAGAATACTCTCGATGGCCTTGGCGTTGTCCATGAGGCCTGCGCCCTCGGTGAAGAGGTCTTCGAATTCCGCCACGAGCTGCGCCAGCTCGTCCGGCGGAATGAGCCTCAGCGACTGCGCCGAGGCAATGATCATCTGCAACTCGTTCTGCGTGAAATATTTGAGCAGCCGTCCCGCCACCTGCTTTCCCATCGCGAGAAGGACGGCCGCTGCTTTTTCAGTCTGAGTCAACGGTTTCTCGGCAAGTGCGCCGCTGAAATCGTCAAAGTCCATCATGGTCTTCGTCTCCATCCCGCAGGGGGAGTGGGCTCATCCTGAGCCGGTTCAGCTTTTCTTGGTGTTGTAGATTTCCGTGAGCTTGATACCGAACCTGGTGTCATCATGTTCCAGAACGGTAATTTCGCCCCGGCCGATCTTGCGGCCGTTCACTGTGATCTCGACGGGTTCGCCGATTTTCTTGTCGAGCGCGATGATTGCGCCCTCGGTCAGATTCATCAGGCCCGACACCTGCATGCGGCTGCTGCCGAGCACGATCTGGACGTCGATCGGGATATCCATGATCAGGTCGAGATTGGCCGTCAATGCGCTGCCGGGAGCCGCAGGCGCCGCGGAAACGTCGGCGAAGTCACCACCGTCGAAGGCGGGGTCGGAATTGTCGTCGCCGAAATCGCCGAAGGTAGAAAGGTCGGTGCTTGTTTCCGCGCCGAACGTATCGGCGTCGAAGTCAGGCAGATCGCCGTCGCTATCCTTCTTCAGAACGCCGCGCAGACCGTCGATGGCCTCGTCCAGGGCGGCGTCGCTGTTTGAAATCTCCAGCGATTCCTCGCTGCTTTGCTTTGTCGTCTTCGTAGCCATGAAATCACTATTCCAGTTGAAACTTGCCTCAAGCTGCCGTGGGTGGGCGACTGACCACCTTCAGCTAGTCAATTCATCAGGTGTCGAAGGAGCTCGTCGTCGGAATTGACGTTATCTTTGACGCGTACCGTATAATTTTCGCCAGAACGGCCGAATTCGCAGATGTAAAGGTCTTTGCTGTTGGCGCTGACTTCGACCCGGACGTCGCCGGCATCCATGAAGGGGATGACATCGCCGACCGCGAGCTTGGAAATGGTGTCGAGCGTCAGCGACTGCAGCCGGATGCGCGCCTCCAGCGTCACCTGCGAGCGGCGCACCTGTTCGCCGAGCTGATCCGACCATGTCTGCGAGGCGGCCGTCGGGTTCTTGGCACGCGGTGCGCTCACGACAGTGCGCAGCAGATCGCGCTGCGGCACGATGATGACGATCTGGGACATCGATTTGCCGAGCGAGATCGCCATGGTGATCGCGGCCGCAAAATCATTGCCCTCGTCGCCGACGGCTTTCGGGCGATCTTCGATGTTATAGGGCGGGTCGAGATAAGGCTCGAAGCCGCCGGGCGCGTTGACGGCTGAGCGCAGCACATTGGCGATCTTGTCGAACACCATGACGGAAAGGTCGAGCTCTATCGCGGAAAGCGGCCGGGCCACCGCCGCTTCCATGTCTTCCGCGCGCGCGCCCAGCATATGTTCCATCAACGTCATGATGAAGCCGGCGCCGCAGCCGAGGATGAATTTCGGCGCCCAGTTGCGCAGCGAGCCGTTGATGAGGGCATGGCTGCCGCCCAGCCCGCCGATCAGGTCGTTCATCGGGCCGGACTGACAGCCGGCATAGGCGATATTGATATCCAGGCCTGTCTCGTTCTTGATGATGTCGGGCAGGAATTCGGCATAGACCTGGGTGAAGGCGGCGCCGAGCTTGGCAAGCGCAGCCTGGTCGCCGAGATTGCCGGTAAGTCTGGCAAAGAGGGTGCGGTCCATCGTCTGTGCCTTATACGCGGATTGCTGGCTCATGATCGTCAGGCCGCCTTGCTTTCGCCGCCGGGGTTCATCATCTCCTGCTCGACGGCGTCGATCGAGGGACGCTCGTAGGAAGAGATAGTCTTGCGGCCATATTCGAGAGCAACCTGCGGCACCGATCCGTTCATGTAGGCGAGCAGCGTCTGCTTCACGATCACGTAGAGGCGATGCTGCTTGTTGCGCACGACCTTGATCTGGGAGACCAGCGGCGCGCAGACCGAATAGGACAGGATGATGCCGAGGAAGGTGCCGACCAGCGCCGAGCCGATGAGATGGCCGAGCACTTCGGGTGATTCGTTGATGTGGCTCATCGCCTTGATGACGCCGAGAACGGCGGCGACGATACCGATCGCCGGGAAGGAATCGCCCATGATCGTGATCGAGTGATAGGGCTTCATCTTGTCGTGCGTCATGGTGTCGAGTTCTTCATCCATCAGCGCCTCGATCTCGTGCGAGCGGGCGTTGCCGATGATGATGAGACGGACATAGTCGCAGATGAAGGCGGTGAGGTCCTTGTTCTTCAGGACCGTCGGCGCGGCCTTGAAGATCGTCGATTCATCGGGATTGTCGATATGGGCCTCGATCTCGTTGCGCGACTTGGTGCGCAGGTCGCGCATCAGGGCATAGAGCACGCCGAGCGTGTCGAGATAATCGCGTTCCTTCGGAACCGCATGCCGGAAGGCTTCTCCGAGCGCTCTGCCCGAATCCTTCACCACTTTCATTGGATTGGCCATGATGAAGCCGCCGAGGCCGGCGCCTGCGATAATGACAAATTCGAAGGGCTGGAACAGCGCTCCTACGTCTCCGCCCATAGCCATGAAGCTGCCTATGATGCAGCCGCAGGTCACTACAAATCCGATAATAATATTCATCGTCGGTCCACACCTGAACGTTGCTTCATATGATGAACTAGGGGAGCTGCCTTGCGTGAGGCTGTTCGTTGGGCCTGAGGAAGAGCTTTTTGCCTTGTCAGCTTCGCACAAGCCAAGCCCTGCAGGATGATGGCTAAGGGCATCCATGCCCCGTTAACGAAATGTAGGAGCGCCGGTGGCGTTTCCTTTCCCGTTATTCTCCAATGTCCGGAGGGCGTTGAAAATGCAGTCTGGTATCTATGTCGCGCTGTCATCCCAGATGGCGCTCGAGCGCCGCCTGACCACGATCGCCGATAACTTGGCCAACGTGAACACGACGGGCTTTCGTGGCACCGAGGTCAAGTTCGATCAGGTCCTCAGCAATACCCAAAACAAGCTCAACGCCAAGGTCGCCTTCGTCTCGCAAGGCAATGATTATCTCTCCACCGACAATGGCGAACTCCAAAATACCGGCAATCTCTTCGATTTCTCGGTCAAGGGCGACGCCTATTTCGGCCTCAACACCCCGGCGGGCCTGGTGATCACGCGCGACGGCCGTTTCACCATGACCGACAGCGGTGCGCTGGTTTCGACGCGCGGTTTCCCCGTGCTCGATCCCGGCGGTGCCCCGATCCAGCTCGATCCGGCGGGCGGCGCTCCGACCGTTGCATCGAACGGCATGATCACGCAGAACGGCCGGAGCATGGGTCAGATCGGCCTCTACAGCGCCGATGTCGGCAAAGGCTTCCTGCGCTACGAAAACAGCGGCATCCTGCCGACCGATACGCCTCAGGCTGTCATCGACCGTTCGAGTATCGGCATCGCCCAGGGCTATCTGGAAAATTCCAATGTCAACGGCATGCGGGAAATGACCAACCTGATCGAGGTCAGCCGCGCCTTCGACAATATCAGCACGCTCACCAGCAGCAGTGAAGGCACGCTCACCGACGCCATCAAGACCCTCGGCGGCAGCCAGTAAAGAGGCGGATGATGGTCGAGGATCGGTTGCCCGAGGGCGCGATGTCGCCGAAGCTTTCGCATATGGCCGTTCTGGTGGGCCAATATGCGATGGCGGAGAATGCCGTGGCCCATGGCGGCCACGTGCGCACCATCGCCGCCGGGCACTACACCGTCGCAGGCCTCTCCAGGCAGGTGCGTCTCGGCGATTTCGTCGCGCATCGTTCCCAGACCGGCATCCATCTCGGCGAAGTCGTCCGTGTCGAGCCGGAACTCACCTATGTCTGTCCAATCGAGCCGGGCGAGCCGATCGGTATCCAGGACACCATCATCCGCAAGGGTGCCTTCCGCATCGCGCCCGACAATAGCTGGTGCGGCCGCACGATCAATTCGCTGGGCGAGCCGATTGACGGGCTCGGGCCGCTGACGGCGGGTCTTCAATCGCGCTCGATCTCCAATACCGCCCCGCCGTCCATGACGCGCAAGCGCGTCGAAACCGGGTTCAAGACCGGCGTGCGCGCCATCGATATCTTCTCGCCGCTCTGCTTTGGCCAGCGGCTGGGCATCTTTGCCGGCTCCGGCGTCGGCAAATCGACGCTGCTGTCGATGCTGGCGCGAGCCGAAGCCTTCGACAAGGTGGTGATCGCGCTCGTTGGCGAGCGCGGCCGCGAAGTGCGCGAATTCATCGAGGATACGCTGGGTTCGCACATGCAGAAATCGGTGGCAGTTGTCGCAACGAGCGATGAAAGCCCGATGCTGCGCAAGATGGCGCCGCTTTCGGCCATCTCCATCGCCGAGCATTTCCGCGACCAGGGCGACAATGTGCTGCTGATCGTCGATAGCGTCACGCGTTTTGCCCATGCCATCCGCGAAGTGGCGACCGCATCCGGCGAGCCGCCGATCGCGCGCGGCTATCCGGCTTCGGTCTTCACCGAGCTGCCGCGCCTTCTCGAGCGCGCCGGCCCGGGACCGGAGGGCACCGGCACGATCACCGCCATCATCTCGATCCTGGTCGATGGCGACAATCACAACGATCCGATCGCCGATTCCACCCGCGGCATTCTCGACGGCCATATCGTTCTCCAGCGCAGCCTTGCCGAGGAAGGCCGCTACCCGCCGATCGATCCGCTCGCATCCGTATCGCGTCTCGCCCGCAAGGCCTGGTCGTCCGATCAGGAAAAGCTGGTATCCCGGCTGAAGGCTCTTGTGCATCGCTACGAGGAAACGCGCGATCTGCGCCTGATCGGCGGCTATCGCCAGGGCAGCGACGCCGATCTCGATATCGCGGTGCGCCAGGTGCCGATCATCTACGACATCCTGAAGCAGACCCCGGGCGAAGAGCCGTCGGCGGATGCCTTCACAGATCTTGCTACCGCTCTCAGGAACGCCTCGAGCGGCGTTCCGGTCAGGGGCAAGTGATGACCATCAGGAAGCTCAGCGCGATTTGTCCTTGCCTGCATCCAGCCGGGTATCGCCAAGTTTCGTGCCGAAAGAGGGGCCAGAAGTGAGAGAATCCGACGCAGATGATCCGGTCGCCCCGCCGAAGCAGGCGCGAAGGCGAACCGTTGCGGATAGGGCGCTGGCCTTTACGGGGCTGGCGCTTGCCGGCGCCTCGGCCTTCTTCCCCTGGTATGTCTTTCTCAATCCGGACAAGTTCGGCATCCACGTCGCCGAAGGCGAGCGCACGCGCGATCTGCCGAATTGGCCCGGCCGTGAGGTCGTCAGCGTGTCGCCGCTTGCCATGGCCAACAAAAACCCGAGCGCGCCAAAGGATCTTATTCCCGATCCGCTGACGACGGCGACGGTCAGCAACGCCGGACGAGAAGACGACCAGGGGGAACCGGCCGACCAGCAGCCGTTCCCCGGCAAGTCCCCGTTCCACCTGCTGCACATCGCAAATGGCCGCGCGCTCATCGAGGACGACACCGGCATGTATGTCGTGCGGGTCGGCTCAGTTCTGCCCGACAGCAGCCGGCTGGCTTCGATCGAACAACGAGACGGAAAGTGGGTCATCGTCACGTCGGCGGGCGATGTCTACGGCAACAACTGAAGAACCCGCGAACGCCGGAGTTTCAGGCATTTCGAAGACCTTTACAGGAACGCATTTCCCGCAAGTCCCACGCAAGATTATCCCGCTAGGTTTCTAGTGTAAGAACGGAGAGAAGGCCATGCAACCCATACAGCTCTTTGACCTGGCCTCGCGGCAAGCCGAGTGGCTCCAGGTGCGTCAGGAGGTTGTTGCCGGCAATATCGCCAATGCCAATACGCCGAAATATCGCGCCAAGGATGTGACGCCGTTCCAGGCCGTTCTGGATAATCAGAACGTCAACATGGTCCGGACCAATCCCGCGCATCTTTCGGGCAACGAATTCAGTACGAGCGGCAACGTCAACGTCGAGGAAGCGCCGCTCGCCCAGGAAATTGGCGTCCAGGAATCGGGTAACACCGTCGGCCTGGAGGACGAGCTCGCCAAGGCCGGTGACATCAAGCGCCAGTACAGCTTGAACACCGCGCTCATAGGCTCCTTTCATCGCATGATGTTGATGGCCGTAAAACAATAGATGAAGTGAAGATGCCATGGACCCCTTATCAGCCGCATTGAAAATTGCAGGCTCCGGCCTGGAGGCTCAATCGACTCGTCTGCGAATCGTCTCCGAAAATATCGCCAACGCCCGGTCGACGGGTGATACGCCCGGCGCCGATCCCTACCGGCGCAAGACGGTGACCTTCGGCGCCGAACTGGATCGCGCCAACGGCCTCACCACGGTCGGTGTCAAGAAGCTCGGTGAAGACACCGGCAAGTTCGTCGAAGAATACGATCCTGACAACCCGGCGGCGGATCAGAAGGGCTACGTCAAGATGCCCAACGTCAATGTCCTCGTCGAGATGGCCGATATGCGCGAAGCCAATCGCTCCTACGAGGCCAATCTGCAGACGGTCCGGCAGGCCCGTGATCTCATCTCCTCCACTATTGACCTTCTGAAGAACCAATGATCGACACGATTAAGAATGTAGCCTCCCTCTCGGCGACCCGCGGCCTTAGCAGCATCGCCACGGATCTGACCTCCGCCGCCTCCAGCGCGATGAACGCCTCGCCGGCCGTCGCCATGGGAGCGGATGCCGGAATGAGCTTCGCGTCGGTCATGTCGAACGTTGCGAAAGATTCCATCAATTCGCTGAAGGAAGCGGAAAACGCCTCCTTTGCCGGTATCAAGGGCACGATGAGCACCCGTGAGGTGGTCGACAAGGTCATGCAGGCCGACCAGACCCTGCAGACAGCGATCGCTCTGCGCGACAAGGTCGTCTCAGCCTTTCTCGATATCACGAAGATGCAGATATAGAGCGGGCTTCCCCGTTCTAATCACCTGATTTGGCGAGTGTCTTTCGTAAGCCCTTCCTAGGCTTCGAAGGTTCCGCCCTAGATCCAAGGACGAAAGCATGAGAGCGCTCGCAATCGCCGCGACGGGCATGGATGCCCAGCAGACCAATCTCGAAGTAATCGCGAACAACATCGCGAATATCAATACGACGGGTTACAAGCGCTCGCGCGCCGAATTCTCCGACCTTCTCTACCAGACGGAGCGCGCCAAGGGTATTGCCAACAGGCCGAACCAGGCGGTGGTGCCGGAAGGCGCCAATATCGGTCTCGGCGTGCAGACGACCGCGGTGCGCAACATCCAGATCCAGGGCGAACTGTCGCAGACGCAGAACGATCTCGACGTCGCGCTCGTCGGTCGCGGCTGGTTCCAGATCAAAATGCCCGACGGCACGACCGCCTACACCCGCGCCGGCTCCTTCAACAAGAGCGATACCGGCCAGATCGTCACGCCGGACGGCAATGTGCTGGAGCCGGGCATCACCGTCCCGAATAATGCCAGCAAGCTCACCATCAACCAGTCCGGCCAGATATCCGCGATCATCGGCACCGCGACGACACCGACCGTGCTCGGCCAGCTGCAGATCGCCAATTTCGTCAATGAAGCCGGCCTGCAGCCGATGGGAAGCAATCTCTTCGTTCAGACGCCGGCTTCCGGCGATCCGGTCGTTTCCGATCCGAACGAGAACGGCTTCGCCTACATGAAACAATATTATCTGGAATCGTCGAATGTCGATCCGGTCAAGGAAATCACCGATCTGATCACGGCGCAGCGCGCCTATGAGATGAATTCCAAGGTCATCACGACGGCCGACGAAATGGCGCAGATCGTCAGCAAGAACCTGAAATAGCAAGAGGGACGGGCCGAACATGAGGTTTCGCCGGATGAAAAGCTTAGCAATGGCATGGTTCGCCGCGGCGAGCCTTTCCGTCGTATTCGCTTCGGCCATGCCCGCCGGGGCTGTGAGCGCCGATGGTTCCGCGCTCGGTACCGCCGTGGTGCCGACCGAGACGATCTATCCGGGCGATATCATCAGCAGCGGTCAGCTCGAAGAGGTCGAGGTCACCAACCCCAACCTGAGTGGCGATTATGCCAAGCGGCTTCGTGACGTCACGGGGTTGGTATCGAAGCGGACGCTTCTGCCTGGCCGGACGATTTCCATTTCCGCACTGCGCCAGCCCTTTGCAGTGACGCGCGGTTCTAATGTTCGCCTGGTGATGAGCATGGGCAGCATGACGATCACGGCGGCAGGCACGCCGCTCGATGATGGCGCCGTCGGCGACAGTGTGCGCGCCCGCAATATGGACTCGGGCATCATCGTCAACGGCACCGTTCTCCAAAACGGCACGATCCGCGTGGTCGCGAAATGAAACGGCTTCGTCAATTTCTCGCAGTCCTCTTCGCATTGCCGAGCCTGATCGTCGCCGATCCGGCCCTCGCGATGCAATCGCGCATCAAGGATATCGCATCGTTGCAATCCGGCCGCGACAACCAGTTGATCGGTTATGGTCTGATCGTCGGCCTCCAGGGGACGGG
Source organism: Martinezella tropici (assembly GCF_008370325.1). Lineage (GTDB taxonomy): Bacteria > Pseudomonadota > Alphaproteobacteria > Rhizobiales > Rhizobiaceae > Rhizobium > Rhizobium tropici_B. Next base: position 510,041 of record NZ_VNIP01000001.1, read on the forward strand.
CGACGGCCTGCGTTCCTCGCCATTTACCGAGCAATCCATGCGCGCGATGCTGCAGAACCTCGGCATCTCGACCCAAGGCGGTCAATCCGCCGCGAAGAATACGGCCGCCGTCATGGTAACGGCGAACCTGCCGCCCTTTGCAAGCCCCGGTAGCCGCATCGATGTGACGGTGAGCTCGCTCGGCGATGCGTCGTCGCTGCGTGGCGGCACGCTGATCATGACCTCGCTGAGCGGTGCGGATGGGCAGATTTATGCCGTGGCGCAGGGCTCGGTCATCGTCTCCGGCTTCCAGGCGCAGGGCGCCGCTGCAACGGTGACCGAGGGCGTTACGACGGCCGGCCGCGTGCCCGGCGGCGCGATCATCGAGCGGGAGCTGCCGTCACGCTTCAAGGATTCGGTCAACCTGGTCCTGCAGCTGCGTAATCCCGACTTCTCCACCTCGATCCGCATTGCCGACACGGTCAATACCTGGGCGACCTCGCGTTTCGGTGCGCCGATCGCGGAGGCCAAGGATTCGCAGGAGGTGACGGTCGCCAAGCCGAAGATGGCGGATCTGACGCGGCTGATGGCCGATATCGAAAACCTCAACGTCCAGACCGATACGCCGGCCAAGGTTGTTATCAACGAACGCACCGGAACGATTGTCATCGGCGCCGACGTCCGCGTCTCGCCAGTCGCCGTCAGCTACGGAACGCTGACCGTGCAGGTGAGCGAGAATCCGCAGGTGATCCAGCCTGAACCTTTCTCCGACGGAGAGACTGCCATCCAGGACCAGACCGACATCACCGCCACCAAGAGCGGCGGCCGCGTCGCGGTGCTGGAAGGGCCTGACCTGAAGACGCTGGTCTCCGGCCTCAACAATATCGGCGTCAAGCCGGATGGCATCATCGCCATCCTACAAGGCATCAAGTCGGCCGGCGCCCTGCAAGCGGAGCTCGTGCTGCAATGATCCTGACCGTCATCGCCAGAAGAATGCTGGTTGCCTGCAGCCTCGCAACGGGTGCCATGGTGCTGGTGCCGATCGGCATGGCCGCGGCGCAGGAAGCGCGGCAGCCCGCCGATCCCGCCTCCAGCCAGGACGAGATCCGGCAGTTCTGCACCAATATTGCCGATCCGGCCCGCGATCAGCGCTATCTGCTGCAAAAGCAGGAGCTGGAACAGCTTCGGACAGATATCGACCAACGCATCGCCACCATGGACAAGCGCAAGGCCGAATACGAGGACTGGCTGAAACGCCGCGACGATTTCCTCAAGACCGCAGATCTCGGCCTCGTCGATATTTACAAGAACATGAAGCCGGATGCGGCGGCGGCAAGCCTCAACGACGTCAAGACCACGATTGCCGCTGCGATCATCATGAAGCTTTCGTCGCGCCAATCGAGCCTGATCCTTGCGGAAATGGATGCGAAGAAGGCGGCCGTCATCACCAACATCATCGCCAGCGCATCCGACCCGAATACATCGAAGTCGAAGGACCCCTCATGAACACGCGTCTTACGGCCGCCTGCGCAATCGTCGTCTTTCTCGCCGGTTGCCAGTCGCAGGCCCTCAGGGAAATCGGCAGGGCGCCTGCCATGAGTCCGATCGGCAGCGGCCTGCAATATGCGCAGACGCCGCAGATGCTGCAATATCCGAAGCGGCCGCATCAGGTTGCGCAAGGCTATTCGCTCTGGAACGATTCGCAGGCGGCCCTCTTCAAGGACGCACGCGCGCTCAATGTCGGCGACATCCTGACCGTCACGATCCAGATCAACGACAAGGCGAACTGGGACAACGAGACCAATCGCAGCCGCACGAACAAGAGCGATATGAACTGGGATATTTCGGCCAAGATCTTCGGCTGGAGACCCGCCACCAACGCTGACGCAACCTCGGGTTCCGACACCAGCACCGACGCCAAGGGCAAGATGCAGCGTTCCGAGCAGATCAACCTTCTGGTCGCCGCGGTCGTGACCGGCATTCTCGAAAACGGCAACCTGATGATCAGCGGCTCGCAGGAAGTCCGCATGAACCAGGAAATCCGCATCCTCAACGTCGCCGGCATCGTGCGGCCGCAGGATGTCACCGCGGATAACACGATTTCATACGACAAGATCGCCGAGGCGCGCATCTCCTACGGCGGACGCGGTCGTTTGACGGAAATACAGCAGCCGCCGCGGGGCCAGCAGGCCGTGGATCTGCTGTCGCCGCTCTGACGGCTGACGGTATCATGCTCTGGCAGACAACGAACGGATAGGGACATGGCAGCCACAGACGAACCGGCAAAGGGCAAGGGATCGCCGCTGATCATGACGATCGTCGGACTGCTGGTGCTGACCATTCTTGGCTGCGGCGGCGGCTGGATGCTTGGAACCGTCGTCGCGCCGAGGATCAAGGCCGCTACCGCTGCCGTGCAGAAGACGATCCTGGCCGCCGGTGACAGCAAGCAGGCGGCCGCCGCCGCACAGGCGAACGGCATCATAGCGCTCGATCCGATCACCACCAATCTTGCCTACCCCTCGCAGAGCTGGGTAAGGCTGGAGCTCGCCCTGGTCTTCAAGGGGCCTACGGATGCTCAGCTCGCCCAGGCGATCCATCAGGATATTCTTGCCTATATCCGTACGGTTTCCCTACAGCAGATCGAGGGTGCGCGCGGCCTGCAATATCTTCGGGATGACATTCAGGAGCGTGTTGACCTACGCTCGGAAGGACGAGTATCGAAAGTTATGTTCAGAACTTTCGTGATCGAATGATTCGATTAATACTTGCCCTATCTATATTAGTGATTTCTGTATTATCGCCTGAACTGGCGATGGCGCAGCAATTGTCGCAACAGCTTCCCACCGATCTTCTGAATGCTCCGGTCAACGGCTCTGTCGCCGCCTGGATCATCCGCACGTTCGGCCTCCTGACGATCCTGTCGATTGCGCCGGGCATCCTGATCATGGTGACGAGCTTTCCGCGCTTCATCATCGCGTTTTCGATCCTGCGCACCGGCATGGGCCTTTCGTCGACGCCGTCGAACATGATCCTGCTGAGCCTCGCCCTGTTCATGACTTTCTATGTCATGTCGCCGACCTTCGATCAGGCTTGGAAGGACGGCGTGCAGCCGTTGCTTGCCAATCAGATTTCGGAGGCCGACGCCGTGCAGCGCATCGCCGAGCCGTTCCGCACCTTCATGTCGAACAATACGCGCGACAAGGATCTGAAGCTTTTCGTCGATCTGGCGCAGGAGCGCGGCCAGACGACCGTGGTCGATAACAAGATTGATTATCGCGTCCTGATCCCGGCCTTCATGATCTCGGAGATCCGGCGTGGCTTCGAAATCGGCTTCCTTGTGGTCCTGCCGTTTCTGGTCATCGACCTGATCGTGTCGACCATCGTGATGGCCATGGGCATGATGATGCTGCCGCCGACCTCGATCTCGCTGCCGTTCAAGATTCTCTTCTTCGTGCTGATCGACGGCTGGAACCTTTTGGTCGGCAGCCTGGTCCGTTCTTTCCACTGACAATCGGCTTTAAATCATCTCGCGCAAACAAAAATGTGCGGTGGCCTTGCGACAACGGCATTCGCAAAGTCAAAGACCTAAAGCTCGAGAAGCCGATCTGAACGATCGCGACGCGCTATAGGGCGATCGTCGGAAATTCCTGTTCCGACGATCGCGGAGCCTTATTCGGCCGCGATTGCCGCCGCGTTTTGATCTGTATCCGCGAACGGCTCGGTGCGCGCCGGCAATGCCGATATGTCCATATGGTCGGGCGCGAGACCCTGCCTGGCCCGTTCCACCATCGTCTCGAAGGCCGTCTCCAGATGGCGTGTGAAGCGCTCGGCGTCGAAGAGCGGTTTGATGTAGCGGTTGGCAGCCAGCGTCTCCTTGAACTGCGCAATGCGTTCCGGCTGGCTGGCGAGCTGCACCGCCATATCTTCGTAGGCTTGAATGTCCTCGGCGACCAGCTCCGGCACACCGATGGCGTTCAGCAGGCTTTCGCTGACGCGCGAGGCAAAATTGGTGCCCTTCATGGTGAGGACCGGCAAACCGCCCCATAGCTGCTCGGAGGTGGTCGTATGGCCGTTGACGGGGAAAGTATCCAGGCCGAGATCGGCAAGCTGCTGGCGATCGATGTGATCCTCGTAGCGAATGCGGGTGGTGAAGACGACCCGCTTGCGGTTGATGCCACGCGCTTCCAGACGTGCCCAAAGATTGGCCTCTGCGCGGGGGCCGTTACAGAGCAGCCAAAGCACGCTGTTCTTGCTGCGCTTGAGGATATTGCACCACACGTCGACCATTTGCGAGGTGATCTTGCGATTGCCGTTGAAGGAGGCGAAGACGAAGGCGTCTTCAGGCAGCTTGTGCTGTGCGCGGGTCGTCGGCCGCGGCTTCGGGCGGTTGAGCGGATCGTTCGGCTGGTAGCATTCGGGCAGGCGGCAGAACTTCTCGTGGAAATGCGGCTTCGAATGATCCGGAAGCACATAATGATCGCCGATGATGTAGTCGAGGTCGATGTTGACGACAGAGCCCGGAAAGCCGAGCCAGGAAACATGGATCGGAGCTGCCATATGGTTGAGGATAAGCGCGCGGCTTCCTTTGGTGTGCCCCTTGAGATCGACAAGAATGTCGATATTCCGGGCTCGGATCTCCTCTGCCACCCCCTGGTCGGACAGACCGCGAACGTCGACCATCGTTCCCCACTTCTGCTGGTCGAACCCTTGTTCCTTCTGGGAAGCGAGATCGGAATGGTCGAAGAGGGTGATCTCGAACCGATCCCTGGCATGCAGCTCCAGGGTCCGCTGCATCAGCTTCATCGTCGCGTGGCCAGGCCAGAAATCGGACGAGAGATAGCCGATGCGGATCTTGTTGCTCCACGCGTGCGGCAATTTGCGACGAGCCTCGGCATGGCCGGCGGGCAGGGGTTTTGTGTCGTGGACCGCATGCTTGTTGATTGCTTCATCGCCACACCAATGCAGGTGGAAGAAAGGATTGTCCGGGATCACGTAGTCGAGATTGCCTTTTGCGAGTGCCGCTGTGATCGGCGCCATGTGCTTGTCGACAACAGCGAGATCGGATATTTCGCGAGCGAAGATCAGATGGAGAATGCGAGTGATGCTGCTGTCGGGATGTTTCTTGAACAGCGTCGCAACGAGGTGCCGGTTGCTTTCGTCATAGAGATCGTCGGTGAGGAGTTTCCCTGCCATGAGCTGATGCTTGAGCTCCGGCCCCTCGACCAGTACCGTCTTGAAGCCGCTCAGGAGTTCTTTCTGCTCTCGGCTCAGGAAAATGCGGGCGAGAATGAAGGCAAGATCCGGATCCTTGAACGCCATCGGGAGGATCAGGCTTCCTACGGCAAGCGCTTGCTCGTCATTGCCGCAATCGTTGTGCAGCAACAGAGCTTCCCGAAGATAGTCGTCGCGCTGCGGCTTTTGCCGGCCCGCCAACTCATAGGCGCTCGCCGCATCCGATCTGAACCCGAGCTTGAGCAGTGTTTTTGCCAGCAGCGCATAGGTTTTGGGCGATCTGTCGACATTAAGCAACTCGTTCAGCGTTTCGAGCGCGCGCGTATATTGCCCCTTCTGATAGAAGCTGGATGCAGTCGCAAAGGCGTTTTTCGTATTCAAGAGCGAGAACTCCGAGCAATATGCCGACCGACTCTCGCCTGAGGGCGAGGGGCCGACATCATGGATTCGCCGGATCATTGCGCACGTAGCTTGCCTGAAACCGAAGCAACTCCAACAAGGCCTTTACGCATTGTTAGCCACGTTCAGGACAGGCGGTTCCCGATGGGCCTGCGTTTAAGAAATTGGCAAGCAATGGGTGCGACCTTCCTCGCAACATGACGGGTTTGGTCCTCCAGGAAAATGGATCGAGGGGCATGAAGCTGCTCCGTCATCGCCGGTATTCTCAGTCCGGTATGTCCTCCTTTCGTATCCAGTTTCCAGGGGACACACTCAATGACCAGCATTATCACCAACAATTCCGCAATGGCCGCTCTCCAGACGTTGAAGAACATCAGCGGCAACCTGCAGGACACGCAGAGCGCCGTTTCTTCGGGCCTGCGCATCTCCAAGGCTTCCGACAACGCCGCTTACTGGTCGATCGCCACCAGCATGAAGTCCGACAACAGCGCCATCGGCGCCGTTTCCGACGCTCTCGGCCTCGGCGCAGCAAAGGTTGACACCGCTTCGACGGCCGTCACCAGCGCCATCGACATCGTCGGCCAGATCAAGAGCAAGCTTGCCACCGCCATGGAAGGTTCGGTTGACAAGAAGGCTGTTCAGGAAGAAATCGGCCAGCTGCAGCAGCAGCTGCAGAGCGTTGCCCAGTCGGCTTCGTTCAACGGCGAAAACTGGGTCATGGCTCAGAGCGGTGGCTCGGCTTCGGTCGTCTCGTCCTTCATCCGCGGCACCAACGGCACCGTTTCGGTCAGCACGACCTCCTACGCCTTTGACGCCGGCGCAACCGGCAACGTTCTGTTCGGCTCGAGCGGCGGCACGATCGACACGACTTCGGGCATCCTGGGTACGTCGGATGGTTCGGTTGGCGCTTCGGTCTTCAGCCTCGACATCTCCAGCATGACGAGCGGCCAGATCTCCAGCGCCCTGAACATGGTTCAGACCGCTCTGAACTCCATGACCAGCCTCGGCTCGAAGCTGGGCTCCGTTTCCAGCCGTATCGATCTGCAGACGACTTTCGCTTCCTCGCTCTCCGATTCGATCCAGTCGGGCGTCGGCAAGCTGGTTGACGCCAACATGGAACAGGAATCGAGCAAGCTGTCCGCTCTGCAGACGCAGCAGCAGCTGGCTATCCAGTCCCTGTCGATCGCCAACTCTTCGAACCAGTCGATCCTGTCCCTCTTCCGTTAATAGGAAGAACCAACGCAACGCGTTGGTCGAAAATCCTAAACAAGAAGTTAACCGCACCTGTCTAAGGTGCGGTTTTTTTTATATTTTCTGGCTCAAGTCAGTTCAGCTTTTCTTAACTATATTGCTGTTTCTTAGGACCATCGAAGCGGCGAGTTAACCTTAACGATTTTGGTTAACAGGCATGATGCTGAATGCCGTTACCGGTTTTAGGTCCGGAATGTCCCTTATTCAACCACTGCCAAAGGGGCAAATATCATGACGAGCATTCTTACCAATAACGCCGCAATGGCCGCTCTCCAGACGCTGCGCACCATCGGCTCCGACCTGCAGCAGACGCAGAGCGCCGTTTCTTCCGGCCTGCGCATCTCCAAGGCTTCCGACAACGCCGCTTACTGGTCGATCGCCACCAGCATGAAGTCCGACAACAGCGCCATCGGCGCCGTTTCCGACGCTCTCGGCCTCGGCGCAGCAAAGGTCGACACTGCAACCACCGCCGTCACCAGCGCCATCGACATCGTCAGCCAGATCAAGAGCAAGCTTGCCACCGCCATGGAAGGTTCGGTTGACAAGAAGTCCATCCAGGAAGAAATCGGCCAGCTGCAGCAGCAGCTGCAGAGCGTCGCCCTGTCGGCTTCGTTCAACGGCGAAAACTGGGTCATGGCTCAGAACGGCGACTCCGCTTCGGTCGTCTCGTCCTTCATCCGCGGCACCAACGGCACCGTTTCGATCAGCACGACCGCTTACGCCTTCGACACCGGCGCAACGGGCAACGTTCTGTTCGGCTCGAGCGGCGGCACGATCGATACGACCTCGGGCATCCTGGGTACGTCGGATGGTTCGGTTGGCGCTTCGGTCTTCAGCCTCGACATCTCCAGCATGACCGGCGGCCAGATCTCCAGCGCCCTGAACATGGTTCAGACCGCTCTGAACTCCATGACCAGCCTCGGCTCGAAGCTGGGCTCCGTTTCCAGCCGTATCGATCTGCAGACGACTTTCGCTTCCTCGCTCTCCGACTCGATCGAATCGGGCGTCGGCAAGCTGGTTGACGCCAACATGGAACAGGAATCGAGCAAGCTGTCCGCTCTGCAGACGCAACAGCAGCTGGCCGTCCAGTCCCTGTCGATCGCCAACTCTTCGAGCCAGTCGATCCTGTCCCTCTTCCGTTAATAGGAAGAACCAACGCAACGCGTTGGTCGATGGCAAGAGACAAACCTTCGCCGCGCCTTCTCCGGAAGGCGCGGTTTTCGTTTTGGCCCGGCGCATCGCCGCCGAACGGCTCAGGACGCCTTTCCCAGGGCTGCGGCAGCCCTTTGCCTGACGGCATCGACAAAGCCATCGAACAGTTTCCGCATAGCCGCCTGCTTGTAGGGATAGACGATCGGATCATCCATGTCGTGGACCACCATTGCGACATCGAGCTCGAACACCAGCAGGCGTCCGTCGGGAAGTTCGGCGCAATCGATGCCGAAATAATCGAGCTGGATATGGCGGCAAAGGGCAGCGAAGCTTTCCTTGTGGCGCAGGGCGAAATCCTGATCGAAATTTTCCATCCATGCCTGTTCGACGGCGCGTTTTGCCGCGCTCTGCTCCATGCCGGCACTCAGATAATGCACGATCCAATGGTCTGAGAGCGCCATATGGCTCGCGAACGCCTTGCCGTTGATGAACACGATGCGCTGCTTGTTGTAGTAGCCGTCGGAACCGCGAAAATCGATGAAGGGCGCGACGTAGAGTTCCGGAACAGGCTGGGCCTTCAGGAAGGCGGCAAGCTCGGCGGAGTCGGTGATGCGTTCCATGCCGTTGCCGGCATGCGTGCTGATCGGGCGCACGACGAGCGGGTAGGCAAGGCCCGGAGCGCAATCGTCCAGTTGCTTCGCGTGCGTGGCGACGACCATAAGATCGGCGTGCGATACGCGGCAGGTAGAGGGCGAAAGGATGGAGGGCTCATTCGCCAGCATGCCGCTGACGCCGTCGCGCGTCAGCCTTGCGATCAGTCCCGGATTGCGGTTCATCACCGGACCGTCGAATTTGGCGAGCAGCGTCTGCATATGGGCGAGAAGAGGGGCGTTTTCGGTCGATTCCCCGACCGCCATGAAGGCGACGTCGTGCTCCGGCAGATCGGCGAGGACGGATGTCTCAAGGTCGACATAGCGCAGCCACAGCACGCAGTCGCTGCCGGCCAGCAGAAAATCGAGCGGCGTGTTGGCCATGAAATCGCCTTCGGTCACGAAAGCGAGTAGTCGCGGACCAGTCCCATTGCCATGGACTACGCAATAGTCGCGGCGCATCTGCACGGCGCTCTTCAGGATCTGGCGGGCTTCGTCGCCACGGCCGAGGGTTTGCAGGATGATCGCCATGTCCAACAGCGCGGCGGCGGCGGTTGGATCCGCCGTCACGCGTTGCAAGAGTTCGTTCCAGAGCGGGGTCACGTCATGGCCGGCATAGACGAGAGAGACTATTTTCCGCATGCCTAGAATTCGGGCGCCGGCCTGCATGTTCAGTGGGGCCGGATCGGCGATGGGGGCTTTGGTCATCAGCATTGCGGAAGATCCTGTTGGGAGCCGATTATCAAAACGCTCCGAACGAGCGCGTCGATATCCGTCTGTCGGGTACGGTGATTGACGATCGCCGCGCGAATTGCCGGCTGACCGTTCAGATGGGTCAGGGACGGAGCGACGCGGCCTTCGGCGTGGAGACGCTCGACGATGTGGGAATTGACCGATGCCGGCACGGTTCCATCGGCACCGACGTAAGCGAAGCAGACGATGTTGAGGGCGACGGGTGCGAGCAGCTTCAGGGTAGGCTCCTGCTCGATCCGCCGTGCAAGCTCGCGTGCCAGCGCACAATTGTCGTCCATTGCCTGCCCCAATGCTTTGACGCCATAGGTTTTCAGGGTGAACCAGGTCTTCAGCGCCCTGAAGCCGCGGGAAAGATCCGGACCGTAGTCGCAGGGCCACCAGTCCCCGCCGGCAAGTCCGGTCGCTGCGCGGCTGAGATAGGCGGCATCCGAAGCAAAGGCTTGCCGCTGCCACTCGCTGTCCCGCACCAAGAGGAAGCCGGCATCATAGGGTACCTGACCCCACTTGTGGAAATCGAAGGCGAGCGAATCGCAGGCTTCGACCCCCGCAAACAAAGGCGCGAGCTCCTCGCTGAGAACGCCAAGAGCGCCGAGCGCGCCGTCGACGTGAAAATGAAGATCGTGGGCGTCGGCGATGCCGCGCAGGGCGGCGAGGTCATCGACGGCGCCGGTGTTGACCGTTCCTGCGCTGCCGATGAGGAGGAACGGCGTGAAGCCTTCCTGTTCGTCGCGCAGGATCGCCTGCTCCAGCGCATCGAGATCGATCCGGCCGAGGGCGTCGACAGGAATGCGCCGCAGCTGATCGCTGCCGATGCCGGACATTTCGAAGGCGCGCGGAACGCAGCCATGCACCTCGCTCGACGCATAGGCAACCAGCCGGGATTCGTCGGACAAGCCGGTTGCGCGCACGTCACGGCCGAGCTTGCGGCATCTGGCGATCTGTACCGCAACGAAATTGGCCTGCGATGCGCCGGTCAGGAATATGCCGCCGGCCGTTTCAGGAAAGGAGAAGATCCGGCGCGTCCAGCGGATGATCTGGCGCTCGACCTCGATCGGCATGTGGTCGCGTCCGCCGAGATTGGCGTTCAGCCCGCCGGCCAGCATCTCGGCCAGCATGCCGGCGACGGTGCCGCCGCCCTGGACCCAGCCCATGAAGCCGGGATGGATGTTGCCACTGCCGTAGGGCAGGACGTTTTCCCGGAAGATCGCATGGACTTCAGCCAGATCGCAGGCCTCCACGGGCAACGGCGCATCGAACAAGGCGCGGGCGGAGGCGGGGGCATGTTGCCAAACCGGCTTCGGGCCGAGCGTCTGGAGATGATCGAACATGTCGTCAAGCATCTGATGACCCTGTTTGCGCAAGGCCTGCCAGTCGTCCGGGTCGAGGCTTGTTCGCGCGCGGCGATCATCCGCCGCTTGTCCGGCGTCCTGCAAACTGAACATCTCAACCTCGTCTATGGCCGCCCCTCTTCACAAGGGCATATCGACGCTGCCGTCGGAATGCCCCTTGTGAAGGGGACCGGCCGCTTTCCGTCCAACATCGGACGGATCGCCTCTATGCTACGACGTCCAAGGTGGCGCGAGGCTGACTTGCGAACCTGCCAGTCATCAGCCGCATGAATTCGTTAACTTTTGTCGGCGGCGTTAACTTTTTATTAACTCTAATGCTGTCAGTTGCAGCTAACGCAACGGTTGGTTAATCCCTCTTAAGAGGCGGTTAACAAGCATGAGGCTGATTGCCGTTCCCGGCCGCAGACCGGATGTCCCTTCCAAATTCAGCCACAAGGGGCACCATTCGATGACCAGCATTCTCACCAACGACGCGGCAATGTCCGCCCTTCAAACCCTGCGCGGCATCAACACGAACCTGCAGGACACGCAGAGCCGCGTATCCTCCGGCTATCGCGTCGCCAAGGCAGCCGACAATGCCGCCTACTGGTCGATCGCGACCACCATGCGCTCCGACAACAGCGCGCTTTCCGCCGTGTCGGATGCACTGGGCCTGGGTGCCGCCAAGGTCGACACGGCCTATACGGCGATGGATAATTCCATCACCGTCGTGCAGCAGATCAAGGACAAGCTCGTCGCAGCAACCGAAAACAGCGTTTCGAAGGCTGATGTCCAAGAGGAAATCACCCAGCTTCAGCAGCAGTTGGAGAGTATCGCACAGTCCGCTTCCTTCTCCGGGCAGAACTGGATGTACGCGGTCAACGGCGCATCGGCCTCTGTCGTCTCCTCCTTCGTTCGCAACAACAATGGCACCGTTTCCGTCAACAGCACCAGCTACAGTTTCGATACCGGTTCGCAGGGAAATGTGCTGTTCGGCGCAAGCGGCGGCACGATCGATACCAGCTCCGGTATTCTTGGCACTCAGCAGAATATCAACGGCACATCCTATTCGGTCTTCAGCCTCGATATCACCAACATGACGGGCGGCGACATCGGCAAGGCCATGAATCTCATTCAGGGCGCCCTCAACGCCATGACGACCACGGCCTCGCAACTCGGTTCGCTTTCAACGCGCATCGATCTGCAGACGAGCTTCGTTTCCACGCTGCGCGACACGATCGATTCCGGCGTCGGCAAGCTCGTCGATGCGGATATGGAAGAAGAATCGAGCAGGTTGTCGGCCCTACAGACGCAGCAGCAATTGGCCATCCAGTCGCTTCAGATCGCCAACACCAGCGCGCAGAACGTTCTCTCCCTCTTCAAGTGAGCCTTGACTGGAGCTTGCGTTAGGATGGCGCGGCGGCATTTCCCTCTTGTCGCTGCACATCAGCTTTTGTTAACGTTGTCGCTGATTGATTTGCAATCTTTGTGCAGGGTCCGGCCTTCGATCGCCTTCAGAACGAGAGTCGGGCTTTGCTTTAGCGACGGGCCGCGCTGGGATATTCCCCGCTGGTGGGCATGAGGCCAATCGTTGCTACCGGATCGGCCCGGTTTGTCAGTCCCAATGAAATTACGGATTCTCAGATGAGCAATGTGACGGCGAATCATGCTGCGTCGGCGGCGCTGACCGTGTTACGCGGAATCAACAAGGATCTCGGTGTCGTGCAGCAGCAGGTCTCGTCCGGTTATCGCATCGAGACGGCGAGCGACGATCCGACCTACTGGTCGATGGCGACCACCATGCGCTCGGACCGGAGCAGCCTCTCCACGATCACGGATGCGCTCGGCCTCGGCTCCTCCAAGGTCGACACCGCGTCCACCGCCATGGATACGGTCGTCAGCCTTCTGACGCAGATCCAGTCGAAGCTGGTTTCGGCAAAAGAGGCGGGCACAAATAAGGATGCGATCAATTCCGATATTCAGCAGCTTAAGAATCAGCTGCAATCCGTTACCCAATCGGCATCCTTCTCCGGCGAAAACTGGCTCTACAATACTGACCAGCACCCCAGCACGCAGCAATCCGTGATCAGCAATTTCACGCGCGGCGCTGGCGGCCAGATTAGCCTCACGACGATCGGCTATGACAGTTCCCAGACCCTGATGATCGATACCGCCGATGCAAGCCGGGGATTGCTGACGAAGAATGTCGATGCGAGCACGTTCGATACCTCCGGCGGCAGCACCACGGCCCGCAACTACTATCTCCTGGCTGCCGACGCCGGCACGGCCCCGGCGGGCGGAACGGAGATTGGGATATCGAGCAGCACGACGGATGATGAGCTGACCGATATGATCAATGTCACCAACTCGCTTCTGAAGTCCGCGACTTCGGCGGATTCGACACTGGGTCTGATGAAATCGAATATCGACGACCAGTCGGACTATATTTCCAAGCTCAGCGACGCCATCAAGAGCAGCGTCGGCGATCTCGTCGACACGCATATGGAAGAGGCGTCGGTGCGGCAGAATGCGCTGCAGACGGCCCAGCAGATGGGTATCCAGGCGTTGTCGATCGCCAACAGCATGGCGAGCAAGGTGCTGATTCTCCTTCAGTCGAAATGATGGGTGCGGCGGCCCGGTTCGATCGGCCCTCGACCGGCCCTCGACCGGCAAGGCCGCCGCATTCATCCTCGCACAAGTTTGACTGCCTACGGTCCTTCGCAGTGGCATGGTTGCGCAATGTGCCGGTGACGTCAGTCATTTCCGGAAAGCGCAGCCCGAGGACGGAAACCGGAAGCGTGATGATCGACGTTTTGAGAATGGGAATGGAGCTGCCCTCCGCTGGCACCGACGCGCTGCGTCTTTCCGATGCGAGTGGGGAGATGCGCGCTTGAGCCTGGCACTATCCCGATACCTCAAGGATTTCAGCGCCGAGCAGGCCCTGCCGCCGCCTGCGGAGGACGCGGCGTTCGCGGAGATGATTGAGTTTCCCGAAAGCCCGATCGAGCCGCCCGTCGATATCGAGGCCGAGCGCAGGGCCGCCTATGCGGAAGGACATGAGGCCGCGACGCAGGAACTGTTGCAGAAGCATCAGGCCGAGCTCGATGCCATGGCCGGTTCGTTTCAGGCCGAAATGGAGGTCTTGCGGACGCGCTACGAAGAGCAGGCGGCCGAGAAGATCGCGGCTGGCGTGACCGGCATGGCTACCATGCTCGGGCAGGCGATCAGCGCGGAAACCGCGGCGATCCTTGCGCCGATCATGACCGAAACGCTGACAGCCAAGGCCGTTGCCGATCTTGCCGACCTAGTCAGGAGTGCCATTCTCGACGGTAGCGCCGGATCGATCTCCGTCAGCGGACCGCATCATCTCTTCGAGGCTCTTCACGCGTATCTCGGTGATGACGGCGCCCTGTTGCGCCATGTCGAGACGCAGGACGTCGATCTCACCGTCACCATCGGCGAGAGCGTTCTCGCGACCCGAATGTCAGCCTGGGCCGCTAGTCTGAAAGAGATCCTGAAATGAGCGACGGCGATCAAAATCACGGCAAGCACGAGATCATTATCGTCAAGCGCCACGGCGGCGGCGATCATGACGCCGGCCACGGTGGCGCATGGAAGATCGCCTATGCAGACTTCATGACGGCCATGATGGCCTTCTTCCTGGTGATGTGGCTGGTCAACGCCGCCAACGAGGAGACGAAGGCCTCCGTCGCCTCCTATTTCAATCCCATCAAGCTGGCGGACGAAAAGCCGACCGAGAAGGGGCTCAAGAAGCCCGTCGACCAGGCTCAGGGTGAAAAGAACCAGCAGAAATCGGATAAGCCGCAGGACAAGCCGAACGATGGCAAGTCCGCCAAGACCGGTGAGGATCTGACATCGACGTCGGGCGACCAGACGAACTATTCCGAAGCCGATTTCTTCGAGAATCCCTATTCGGTCCTGGCGGAAATCGCACAGGAAGTCGGCCAGCAGGCCAATGTCAGCGCCAAGGGCGAGGGCGGTGCCGCCCAGTCCGGCCCTGCCACCGGCGCGGATGGCGGCCAGGCCTATCGCGATCCCTTCGATCCTGATTTCTGGACCAAGCAGGTTCGGGTTTCCAGCGCCTCGAAGAAGGCGAATGAGGAACAGTCCGCGAAGTCGGATCAAACGGACAAGGGCGAAGTGATCGCCCTGTCGAAGGCGACGGCTGCGGACACCGGCCAACCCGCCGATCAGCCGCAGACGCCTGAACAGCAGCCGACGGTAAGCGAGCCGCAGGCAACCGGCAAACAGCAGGAAAAGCAGACGCAAGCCCAGCAAATTGCGAAGTCCTCCGCACAAAGCGACGCGCCGATGCCTGAAGACAATGCCGCCCTGCCTCAGCGTAAGGATGTGACGCCGACGAAGGTACAGCAGCAGGAAGCCAAGGATCTGCAGCAGGCGATCCAGGCCGAGATCAATGGTGTTGCCGGCCAGCTCGCCGAGGGGCTGCAGGTCACCGCGGCCGAAGGCGGCGTGCTGGTCACGATTTCCGATCAGAGCAATGATCCGATGTTCAACATCGGCTCGGCCGTTCCGCGGCGGGAGATGGTGCTGGCGATGGAGAAGATCGGCAAGATCCTGGCTGCGCGCAAGGGATCGCTTCTGATCCGAGGCCACACGGACGGGCGTCCCTATATGGTCGGCGGCCGCAACGACAACTGGCGCCTGTCGCTCGATCGCGCCCAGAGCGCCTACTATATGCTGACCAGTGGTGGGCTGGACGAGAAGCGGGTCGTGCAGGTCTCCGGCTTTGCGGACCGACGGCTGAAGCTGCCCAACGATCCATTCAACGATGCCAATCGCCGTATCGAGATCCTGATTGCCAATCCTTCGGACCAGGCTGTGAAGGAAGGGGCGAGCCCGGATGCGCAAAGCCCCGCCAAGCCCGCTTCGGGGAAGGGCAAGTCAGGTCAAGGCAAGCAGGGCTAGTCCATGGCGCGCAAACAGCATCGTCATCACCTCGCGCTCACCCTCACCCTCGGCATGTTGATGCCGGGGATCGCGAGCGCCGAGGGGCAGGACAACCTGCCGCTCTACAAGATGATGCGCTCGCTTGAATTCGTCCAGGATTCAGTCGCGGCGGGCGACAGCTCCGCCGGAGAGATGCAGCGCTTCCTGCTTGCCACCATGGACGAACGCCTGCGCAATGCCGATAAATCCGTGTTCGAGGACAGCCGCAACGTCGATGCGGCGCTGATCTATGCCATGAGCGGCGGCAACCCCGAAACGCTTGAATATCTGATGTCGCGCGATCTCAACGGCAATTTCGACAATCGCGTCGCGGACGTGCTTAGAAAATATCTGAACGGCAAGGGGCTGCTGGTCGTCAATACGCTTGCCGATATCGCCAGGGAATATCGCGACAGGCCGATCGGTTCCTATCTCTCGCTCGTTGCCGGTAACGTGATGTCCGGCAAGAACGGCAAGGCGGCCCTGCAGCTTTACGATTGGGCGCGTTTGATGGCGCCCGGCACGATTGTCGAGGAATCGGCGCTGCGTCGCTCTCTGGCTTTATGCGCCGATGCCGGGATGGTGCCGGCCGGGCTCGATTATGCGCGGCGCTATACGAGGCGCTTTCTACATTCGCCCTATGCCAGCCAGTTTGCCGATCTTTTCGTGCAGCTTGTGGTGGATCACGATTCCGACATCAAGCAGCAGGATATTGTTGACATCCTGTCCTTCATGGACCCTCCCAGGCAAAGGGAGATCTATCTGCGCATGGCGCGCCGGGCGGCGATTGCCGGCAAGGCTGATCTCGCCGCGCTGGCGGCCAGCCGCGCCCAGGCGATCTCCACCACCGACGGCGACGCTTTCGGCGCGCTGGCCAACTTCTATGGCGGCGTGGCGGGCATATCCACGCCGGAGCTGAAGTCGGCGATCAACGATCTCAATCAGATGCCGGCGGGCGAGCTGAATGCGCGCGATCGTGCCCTGCGCGACGCCGCAAAGGCGGTCGCGCAGGAGATATTACGCGCCCCCGATCCAGCAAGCCTCGGGCAAGCCAATGTTTCTAACCTGCCCAATCAACAGAATACTGAACACGATGCTGCTGTGACGAATCAATCGGGAGGCCAATCTCCCGGCACGGCGGGTGTTGAGCAGGGAGCCTCGGCGAACGCGGCTCCCGCCCCGGAGGGAGGGCGGCAGGAGGCCGGCTCTTCGTTCAACGCATTCGTCACGACGAGCCGCTCGAAGCTGGATGCCATCGACGGCCTGTTGAAGCAGGAAAGTCATTGATCATGAACGACATCGGTGTATCCAGCGCCTCACCCGGGGCGGATATTCTTGCTACCGCCAAGGGCCCCCGCTCCGCGAAGCAGGGCGACGGTAAAGGTTTTATCGATGCGCTGAGCAGCTCGTTCGGCAACGGGCGCAAATCCTCCGGTCCGAATGCTGGGACGGATGCGGCGGCGAACGCAAACACCACAGCCGATGACGATGCGGATGCCGTAAAGACAGCAAGCAATTCCGCGTCGACAACCTTAGCCATCGATGTGGGCGCCAACGCCGGAGTTGGAATGATCGATACCTCCGGAGCCAATCTCGCCAACCTCGCTGGCCCGACCAAGGGGGCAAAGCCGTCCCAGGGCGCCGGCGCAGCCGCGCTTTCGAAATCGCTGATCGAACTGCAGAACGCGGTATCGGCGACGGAGGACGACACGGTTCCGGCAGAAGGCGATGAGACCGCGGCAGTCACGGGTTCGCCAACGCCCGCCGTCGTCACGAGCAATGTATCGGCACAACCGGCCACGCTCGATCAGCTTGCCGAGCTCGCGCAGCAATTGGCCGATCTCACGACGGCCTACGGTCAAGCCACGCCAGTAAAGGGCGATGGCAAAGCACCCGCCGTGAAAGGCGGGAAGGACGCGCAGTCGACGGATGATGGTAAGTCTACGCCGACGCAAGCAAGCCAAGCTGCCAATACGATTTCGGATGCCTTGTCGCTGCTGAACGTTCCGCAGCCCGTCGTCGCCGCACAAGCCGCCACGGCGCAGCCGAGCAAGACGGCCGACGATGCGAAGGTTCAGGGGATGTCGCTCGGCAACGCGGCTGTTACGGATGATGCATCGGATGCGGCAGTGACGCTGCCGGATGACGGCCAGGGGTCGGATGCTGCGCAGACCTTCCGCCTGACGCGGTCGGACGGTCGCGGCGGCGCGCTCGACCTCTCGATCAGCAAGAGCGGAGATGAGGCGGCAGACGTCAAGGTCGCGGCTTCCACGGGCGGCGATACCCCGACGATCACGGTCCTGGATTCCCGCCGCTATCTGGGGCTTGCCACCAATTCCAATTCGTCGCTCGTCGCAGGGGCATTGGCGGGCGATCGCGAGTGGTCGGCTGCGATGCAGCCGGGTTCGGCGCTTTCCAATACCGCAAATCAGTCGAGCGTGGGCAAGGTCGTCAACACGCTCAAGATCCAGCTGCGTCCCGACAATCTCGGCGACGTCACAGCCACCATGCGGCTTTCCGGAGGTCAGCTGAGCGTCGACCTGAAAGTGCAGACGGGCGAGGCCTACAGGCAGCTCCATGCCGATCAGAGCCACATGGTCGATGCGCTGCGCGCCCAAGGCTACCAGGTGGACAATATTACCGTCACCCTGGCCTCCAATGCGGATCAGCAGTCGGACAGCGGCCGCAATTCCGGGTCGAACCAGCAACAGTCCCTGTTGAACCAGGGGCAAGGGGGCGACGCGCGTCCCAGGGGCCAGAACTATTCGGGACAGCAGTCAGATGGAAACAATGGCAATCGCAGTTCGGGTGAGGGCGGTGTTGAAGACGGCGCTGCTGGTGGCGTTCAGCGCTCTCGTTCTGGCGCCGTTTACCTCTGAAGCCTATGCGTCGGGAAATCCGGCGCCACCGGATAATGGTGCGGCCGGCCTCTGCGAGCGCGAAATCCAGTCTGCTGCCGCGAAGTACGGAATACCGGAAGGGATCCTCTATTCGGTCGGCTTGACGGAGACGGGGCGCAAGGGATCGCTCTATCCCTACGCCCTCAATGTCGAGGGACGGCCGATCTTCCCGCCGTCGGAGGGCGCTGCCTTGCAGGTCTTCGCCGCGGCAAGGCAGAGCGGCGCAAAGCTTATCGACGTCGGCTGCATGCAGATCAACCAGTATTTTCACGGCGAAAACTTTACCTCCGTCGACGCAATGTTCGATCCGCGCAGCAACGTCGAGTATGCCGCGAAGTTTCTCCGCAATCTGCATGACAGGCATGAAACCTGGACGATGGCGGTAGCGAGATACCATGCCGGCCCGAACAACGACCCCGCCCAAAAGGTCTATGTATGCCGTGTGATCGCCAATCTGGTCGCCACTGGCTACGGCAAATGGACGCCCAATGCGGCAACCTTCTGTCAGAACTAGACAACCTATAGGTTGCATCGCGCTTCTGGTTAGCCAGCACTAACCCAACAAGGGTGGTTGACTGCCGTCGATTTGCCCAAAATGCGCTTGTTGATAATACGCTAACTAACAAGTTTTTTATCGGTGTAGAATGCAATGCACCTACTACATCTAGTGCAAATCGCACCTCGAAAGTTAATCAATTATTAATTTACGTCACTCATTTCCGACAGTTGTTCGTGATTCGCCCGATTCGTACCCATAGGTCATCGAAACACCACACTGATTCGGAGGCGGACGAATGATCGTAGTGGTTGATGAGCGAGAGCTCGTTAAGGACGGATATACATCACTGTTTGGGCGCGAGGGCATCCCTTCCACAGGGTTTGATCCACGCGAGTTCGGCGAATGGGTAACGACGGCGGCAGAGGGCGATATTGCTGCTGTTGAGGCCTTTCTGATTGGGCAGGGCCAGCATGTGCTCGAACTTCCCAGGGCGATTCGTGATCGGACGACGGCACCTGTGATCGCG
Organism: Martinezella tropici; assembly: GCF_008370325.1. Classification (GTDB taxonomy): domain Bacteria; phylum Pseudomonadota; class Alphaproteobacteria; order Rhizobiales; family Rhizobiaceae; genus Rhizobium; species Rhizobium tropici_B. The sequence continues at coordinate 529,681 of NZ_VNIP01000001.1, forward strand.
GTCAGCGACCAGCCCTCGCTGGAGGCCACCCTTGCACTCTTCGATTGCGGCGTCGACGATGTCGTTCGCAAGCCGGTGCATCCCCGGGAGATCCTAGCCAGGGCCGCGGCGATCCGCCGTAGGCTGAAGGCGATCAACAACTATACCGATATCGGCCCGATTCGCGTCTTCGCAGACGGCCGTGATCCGGAAATCAACGGTTCCGTGTTCGCCCTGCCGCGCCGCGAGCGCCGCATCCTCGAATACCTGATCGCCAATCGCGGTCGCCGGGTGACGAAGACGCAGATCTTCAACGCCATCTACGGCATCTTCGACGAAGAGGTCGAAGAAAACGTGGTTGAAAGCCATATTTCCAAGCTGCGCAAGAAGCTGCGCAAGAAGCTCGGTTTCGATCCTGTCGATTCCAAGCGCTTCCTCGGCTACTGCATCGACTGGAGCTGACGTCTCCGATCGGCATCCAGGATGCTAAATTCATGAATAGGCCCGAGAATCACCCGATTCTCGGGCCTATCCTTTTGCACCGCGCCGGATCGTCATCACCGCGATAGGTACGTGATCCCTTACGATTTTCGCCGGCGTTGGCCGGCGATAAAGCCGCAATGCGGCGCTTGCGGATATGCTTTTCGCGATGATCGGCTTTTCGTCCTCTCAGACAGCTTCACGCAAGGCCCGCCACCTACTCTCAGTCGTATGAAGGATAACGAGGATTCCAGATGAGGAATTTCGGCAGCATGAAGACCGCTTTTGCGGAAGTGGACGCACGGGCAGCTCGTCTAGGCCCTGCTTTTGACGGCGTTGCCGGTGCCACGTCGTCTCATCCTGCCGGCGCGGCAGGGGCGGGCGTCTTGCATGTTCAGGCTGCCGGTCCCGATCTCCGCAGCCACGGTGTTCGTGTATCCCAGTCTGCTTGCAGATGGTCGTTCCCGGTTGGCTCAGGCGGCCATCCATGCCGTGCCAACGATAATCTGATGAACTTCGCCGGCCTCGCTCTGACAGGCTATTCCGACACTTCCGGCGCGCCATCGGCCATCCTGCGGCGCTAAAACGAATAGGGTATCGAGTCAGTCATGTCGCTCACAACAGCTCTCAATAACGCGCAGGCAATATTCAACAATACCGGCACGCAGAGCAGTGTCGTGTCGAACAATATCGCCAATGCCAGCAACACGAATTATTCGCGTCGACAGGCGGTGGTGACCACCGACATGGCCGGCGCCCAGGTGGTGAAGATCGACCGCAGCAGCGAGCCGGCGCTGCAGAAGGCCTATCTCAGCTCTTCGTCATCGGATTCGGCACAGCAGCTGCTTCTGAGCGCCTACAGCAATCTTCAGTCGGCTACGCTCGGCGGAAACGACAATGAAATCGCGCCGGCGACCCTTCTTTCGGCATTCCAGAAGGCGATGCAGACCTATTCCGGTTCTCCGTCCAGCACCACGGCGGCGCAGTCGGCGATCAACGCGGCCCAGAGCCTAGTCACGTCGCTGAACAATGCGACGACCTCCGTGCAGAACGCACGAACCGATGCCGACAAGCAAATCAGCTCTGACGTCGATTCGCTGAACAGCCTGCTGAAGCAGTTCCAGGAAGCAAACGATACGGTGAAATCGGCAACGACGACCGCCGGGCCGACGTCCAGCGCCCTTGCCGATGCCCTCGATCAGCGCGATTCGATCCTGAACCAGATCTCGAAGATTGTCGGCGTGACGACGGTGACGCGCGACAACAACGATATGGCGCTCTATACCACGAGCGGAACGACCCTGTTCGAAACCATTCCGCGCACGGTGACGTTTCAGCCGACAAATTCCTATACGGCAAGCACGGTCGGCAACAATGTCTATATCGACGGCGTTGCGCTGACCCCAGGCCAGAGTGCGAACACCACAGCACAGGGCAGCCTCCAGGCGGCGCTGCAGGTCAGGGACGATGCCGCGCCGACCTATCAGAAGCAGCTCGATGAGATCGCGCGCGGCCTGGTGACGACGTTCGCGGAAACGAATAGTAATCCCGCAAAGCCGACTCTACCCGGCCTGTTTACCTGGAGCGGCGGCAGCGTTCCGACCGGTGCTACCGTGGTCACAGGCCTGGCCGGCTCGATAACCGTTAATCCAAAGTTAATCACGTCTCAAGGCGGCGATCCGACATTGCTGCGTGATGGTGGTATTAACAACAATGCCGCGACTGGAGAGACGGGTTACACGAAGAACACCAGCGGTGGCAGTGGTTATTCCACCCAGCTGGATGCCTTTATCACTGCCATGAATACGAAGATGGATTTCGATGCCACGGCCGGCTCCGATACCAAGGCCAGCCTCATGGATTATGCATCGAGTTCCATCGGCTGGCTCGAAGGGCAGCGCAGCACGGCAACGACCGCGGCCGAGAACACATCCGCGGCACTATCGCGCTCTTCTGGCGCTTATTCGAATGCGACCGGCGTCAACCTCGACGAAGAACTGACGCTGATGATGGATATCGAGCAGTCCTACAAGGCTGGAACGAAGATATTGAACGCTGTCAATGAGATGCTTCAATCGGTACTGGATATTGCGAGCTAAGCCATGAAACTTTCTTTCATTTCGAGCACGGCCATTCAGAACGCCATGCGTCAGACGATCCGTCAGGCGCAGAATGAGATGACCAGCGCTTCCACAGAAGCAACCACGGGCGTTTATGCCGACATCGGGGTCTCGTTGGGCAGCAGTACATCGCTCAGCGTGAACCTGACACGGGAAGTATCGCGTATCGACTCCATTCTCAGCAGCAATTCCATTGCAAATCAGCGCATGACCTCATCCCAGACCGCGTTGAGCGATATGGGCAGCCAGGCGCAGAAGCTGATGGATCAGCTGGTGGCCCTGCGCGGCAATACGGATGGAAGCAGCGTAGCGCTGACCCAGTCGACTGCGACTTCCACCCTTTCGAGCGTCATTGCTTCCGCCAATACGATGGTCAATGGCGAATATCTTTTCGCCGGCACCAATACCGATGTTCAGCCGATGACGGATAACTCCGCCGCGACGAATACGGCAATTCAGACCGCGCTCACCGCGTATATGGCCGCTCAGACCCCGCCCGTAACATCGACAAGCAATCTGACGGGCGCCCAGATGAAGGACTTCATCACGACAAAGGTCGAGCCCATGTTCACCTCCGATACCAGCTGGGCAAGCTGGTCGAGCGCATCAGACCAGAATATGACGAGCCGCATCAGCAATTCGGAAGTGGTGGAGACATCGACGAATTCGAATTCCTCCGGCATTCGCTATCTGGCGCTTGCAACCAGCGTCACCAATGCGCTGATGAAGACGACGCCGGCCCTGAGTTCGGATGCGCTGAATGCGGTGACCGATCAGGCCATCAGCTATTCGCGCCAGGCGGTCGACGGCTTGAACAGCCAGGCAAGCCAGCTCGGCCTGTCGCAGTCGCGCCTCTCGGATGCGAACACGACGCTGAATGCCCAGAAGACCATTCTCAATACCAGCCTGGGCGATCTGACGGGCGTAGATCCTTATGAAGCGTCGACCAAGGTCAACAGCCTCGAGACGCAGCTCCAGACTGCTTACACCATTGTTTCAAAGATCCAGCAGCTTAGCCTTGTAAATTACCTTTGATGATCAAAGGGAAGGAATGACCAGGAAGGATGCGTGAATGTATCAGTTCTCATATGCGGAAGTCATGCAGGATGCGGTGGCCGACGCCAAGGAAAGAGAACGGCAAGTTCTGGACCGGTCGATAGCTCTCCTCTCCGCGGCCCGTGATGCGGGGAAATACGGCCGCGAAGCGATCGAGGCGCTTTTCTATACGCGGCGCGTATGGGTCAGCTTCGTGGAGGACCTCAAAAGTCCGGAGAACCAGCTCAATGTCGAACTACGTGCCAACCTCATCTCGATCGCCATCTGGATTTTGAAGGAATGCGATCGAATCCGGCGGCGTCAGTCGGAAAATTATCAAGGCATCATCGATGTCACCACCATCATCAGGGATGGACTTAAATGAAAAGTACGCTTCGCATATCGCTCAAAGCCGGGGAAAAGATCTTTATCAACGGGGCCGTCCTGCGCGTCGATCGCAAGGTCGCCCTGGAATTCCTGAATGATGTGACATTCCTGCTTGAGAACCACGTGCTCCAGCCCGAAGACGCGACGACGCCTTTGCGTCAGCTCTACTTCATCGCGCAGATGATCCTCGTCAATCCGGAGGGCAAGGAGCAGTCGACGACCATGTTCCGTAAGTCGATCGTCATGCTGCTTTCGTGCTTCCACAACGAGGAAGTGCTGGCCGAGCTGAAGCGTATCGATGGCCTCGTTGCGACTGGGCGCGCTTTCGACGCGTTGAAGGCGATCCGCGGCCTCTACCCGATTGAGGACAATATTCTGAACAATCAGGAAATGCCGGCGGCGACGATCGAGCATATCCGCCGGGAGATCGCTCCATGGCAGCGGTAGACGCCGTTACAGGCACGAACAGCAGCTCCTCGAAAACAGCCGCAACTGCTGCCACAAGCGCTACCCTGAACTATGATAACTTCCTGCAGCTTCTCATCGCACAGATGAAAAACCAGGATCCGACGAGCCCGATGGACGCCAGCCAGCAGATTTCTCAGCTGGCGAGCTTCTCCCAGGTCGAGCAGCAGATCCAGACGAATTCGCATCTGGAAACCGTGTTGCAGAACCAGTGGATCTCGCAGGCGTCCGACTATATCGGCAAGCAGATCATGAGTGCCGACGGCAAGACCACGGGCACCATCAAGGAAGTTACCGTCTATTCGGACGGTGTCATCGCGCAGACCAATGCCGGCGACAAGATCCTGATCCAGGCTGGCGTGACGATCGCTCCTGCGGGTACGACCATTGATACGCCGCCCGCTTCGACGGATACTGGCAACAGCGATTCGTCGAACACGGATTCGACCGGCAGCTAATGAGTAGCTGCTGAACAGAGGATGACGTTGCCATGAATGAAGCCGATGCGTTGGATATCTTCCAGGCGGCAATCTGGACGGTGCTCGTGGCTTCCGGTCCGGCGGTTCTCGCCGCCATGGTCGTTGGTCTGGTGATTGCCTTGATCCAGGCATTGACTCAGGTGCAGGAGGCGACGCTGACCTTCGTGCCGAAGATCGTTGCCGTCATGGTGACGATTGGCGTCACGGCTCCCTTCGTCGGCTCGCAGATTTCGATCTTCACCAATCTCGTCTTCTCGAGAATCCAGTCTGGATTCTAAACATCTGGTCCGATGGTCGAAACGGCTTTCGGATCATGCGCCTTGCCGGCGCAAGCCATGCTCGCGCAAGCTTCGACTTCTAAAACTCGGTTCCAATAGGCAGGCGGGTCAGCCGTTTGCCTCCTCTCATGAAGAGACGGAAACCGGTCGATGGCACAACCACCCGCATTAGCACTCCCAAAAGCCAATCCCAGCGTTCGTGATATCGGGTTCGCCCTCGGTATCATGGTCATCCTGTGCGTGCTGTTCCTGCCGATTCCGCCGTTTCTGATCGACCTTGGGCTCGCCTTCTCGATCGCGCTTTCGGTGCTGATCCTCATGGTGGCTTTGTGGATCAAGAAGCCGCTGGAGTTCTCGTCCTTCCCGACCATTCTTCTGATCGCCACGATGACTCGTCTGGCGTTGAATATCGCGACGACACGCGTCATCCTTTCGCATGGCTATGAAGGGCATAACGCGGCCGGTGGCGTCATCGCGGGCTTTTCCAGCCTGGTGATGTCGGGCGATTTCGTCATCGGTCTGATCGTCTTCATGATCCTTATCACCATCAATTTTATCGTCATCACCAAGGGCGCGACGCGTATCGCGGAAGTCGGCGCGCGCTTCACGCTCGATGCCATCCCCGGCAAGCAAATGGCGATCGATGCCGATCTTTCGGCCGGCCTGATTGATGAAAAGGAGGCACAGCGCCGCCGTCGCGAGCTGGAAGAGGAAAGCTCATTCTTCGGCGCGATGGACGGTGCCTCGAAATTCGTACGCGGCGACGCGGTTGCCGGCCTTCTGATCACCTGCATCAATATCTTCGGCGGCATCATCATCGGCTATTTCCGTCACAGCATGCCCATCGGCCAGGCTGCGGACGTTTTCGTGAAGCTCTCCGTCGGTGACGGTCTGGTGTCCCAGATGCCGGCGCTCATCGTCTCTCTCGCCGCAGGCCTCCTTGTTTCGCGCGGCGGCACGGCCGGTTCAACCGACCAGGCCGTCGTCAATCAGCTGAGCGGCTACCCGCGTGCGCTCGCCGTCTCGGCGGTCCTCATGGGCATCCTCGCCGTCATGCCCGGCATGCCCTTCCTGCCTTTCGTGTTCCTCGGCGGCCTGATGGCGGCCGGCGCCTGGTTCATCCCGCGTCAGATCGAGGCCGAAAACAAGCTTCGCCGCGATGCCGAAGAGCAGAAGGTGATGCAGACGAAGGAGATGGAGAAGGATTCGGTCAAGTCGGTTCTGAAGACCGCCGAGATCGAACTCGCCCTCGGCAAGATCGTTTCCACCCGCCTGCTCGGCGCCCATCAGGAGCTTGCCTTCCGTGTCGGCAAGATGCGCAAGAAATTCGCGACGCAATACGGCTTCGTCGTGCCTGAAATCAAGGTGATCGACGACATGGCGATCGCCGACAAATCATATCAGATCCGCATCCACGGCACGACGATCGCCTCCAACATGCTGCGCGTCGGCGAAGTGCTCGTTGTCACCGGCTCGGGTCGCAAGCCGACCGTACCCGGGGACGAGATTCGCGAACCCGCTTTCGGCATGCCCGCCGTTTCCGTTCTCGAGGCCTTCACCGATGATCTGAAGCGCGAGGGCTTCCAGCCGATCGACAACGTGTCCGTCGTGCTCACCCATATGAGCGAAGTCATTCGCAACAACTTGCCGGCACTGCTGTCCTATAAGGACGTGAAGATCCTGATCGAGCGTCTCGATCCCGAATATAAGAAGCTCGCCGACGAGATCTGCTCGTCGCACATGTCCTATTCCGGCCTGCAGGCGGTGCTGAAGCTGCTGCTCGCCGAGCGTGTCTCGATCCGCAACCTGCATCTCATCCTTGAAGCGGTCGCCGAACTCGCGCCGCATGTGCGCAAGACGGAACAGATCGTCGAACACGTGCGCGTCCGCATGGCACAGCAGCTCTGCGGCGACCTGGCCGACAATGGCGTGCTGCGCGTCCTGCGTCTTGGCAGCAAATGGGACCTGATCTTCCATCAGGCGCTGAAGCGCGACCAGAAGGGCGAGATCGTCGAATTCGACATCGATCCGCGCAGCCTGGAGGAATTCAGCGAGCAGGCGGGCAAAGTTATCCGTGAATACATGGATCGCGGCATGCCCTTCGTTCTTGTCACATCGCCGGAAACGCGCTCCTATGTGCGCATGATCATCGAACGCCTGTTCGCGACCCTTCCGGTCCTGTCGCATGTGGAGCTGGCCAAGGGGATCGAGATCAAGATTCTAGGTTCGATTTCATGATAACAGACCCGCAGGGGACCATTCTGGCGCTGTTCGTCGCCTTCTGCCGCATCGGCGGCTGCATGATGGTCCTCCCGGGATTTTCATCGGGTCGTATCCCGACGCAGATCAGGCTGCTTCTTTCCGTGGCCCTGTCGATGGCGATTTTGCCGTTGCTCTGGAACACGATCTATCCTCAGGTGTCGAAGGGCGACGCGAGCTTCATCGGCCTCATCTTCACTGAAACGGTCATCGGGTTGATGTATGGCATGATGGCGCGGATCTATACGCTGGGCCTGCAATTCGCCGGCGCGAGCATATCGATGCTGATCGGCTTCAACGCACCCGGCGGTGCCGATATCGTCGAGGAATCAAGCGAGACGTCGCTCACGAGCCTCATCAGCTTTTGCGGGCTGATGATGCTCTTCATCCTCGATTTTCATCACTATATCCTGCAGGCGCTGGTCGATTCCTATTCCGTCGTACCTCTCGGCGGTCATATCGAGCCGCGTGCCGCTTTGATCTCGATCACGGATACGCTGGAAACCACCTTCTTCATCATGCTGCGGCTGGCGAGCCCCTTCCTGCTCTATGGCCTGATGTTCCAGATTTCGATCGGCTTCATCAACAAGCTCGCGCCGCAGATTCCGATCTATTTCATTTCCACGCCATATCTGCTGATGGGAGGGCTGTTCATGCTCTATCTCAGCATCGCGGCATTGGTCAGCCAGTTTTCCAGTGCGTTTCTCACGGTCTTCAATGGGCATTAGCCCACCAAGTGGACGAGGCCTGATTCGGGCAGAGCCGGCAAAATGCAGCCGGCGGGTAGGTAGACGATGGCGGAAAAAAACCGGTCTGAAAAACTGAAGCGCCTGATCGCGGTGCAACGCCACCTGGAGCGGATAGCGGAAAACGAGCTGGCCGATACGACCCGTCAGCGCGCGGAGGTCACCGAATCGATGGAGCGGGTCATGGTGGCGATCGGCTCGATCGATCCCGTGCATATGGCATTCTCGATCCACTATGCCGAGCGTTACGGCCGTCTGATGATCCGGGATCAGCAGCTGGAAAGCATCCAGACGCTCATCCAGATGAAGGTCCAGCAGGAGCGCACCAAGGCCGACCGGCTCGAAGAGCACATGCAGGATGCCCGCGAGCTCGAAATGCGAGAGGCCGAGGACAATGCGGTCTACGACATCATCGATCAGCGCTTCGCAGCCGCAACGCCAGCCTCCAGCAAGGTTCAAAAACCATAATCGCCGCGATCATGGAACAGGATGCGCATCGTTGGGTTGCCGGCCTGTTCTGAAGTTTTGATTCGGTGCCCTGATTCGATTGCCGCCCTGCGCGGCTTCAGGGTGTGCGATAGCAGAAGGAGACGTGACGTGGCTATTTCGCCTCCGAGTGATTTGGTCCTCGATGTCGTCAAGGCCGCCAATCCGGCCGATGTCGAGGCCGCGCAGGCCAAGCTTGCCGCCAACCGGGCCGCTTTTGCCGCCACCAGCCTCGCCGAGAACGGCAACGGCTTCGGCGCGACGGTGGATGCGATGAACAGCGCGGCCACCCAGGCAGGCCTCGCCAATGCCAACACGCATGTGGCGGGAACGAAGGTGCCGCAGCCCTATCGCAAGTTCGAGGCCATGGTGCTGCAGATTTTCGTGAAGAACATGCTGCCGAGCAGCGAGACGCTCTATGGCAAGGGTTCGGCCGGCGAGATCTGGAAAGGCATGATGGCCGAGCAGCTGGGCAATACGCTCGCCAAGAACGGCGGCGTTGGCATTGCCGAAAAGATGTATCAGGAACAGGTCGACAAGATGCGCAACACCGGCGCCGTCCATGCCGCGACCGATGAAAACGACAAGAAAATGGCTCTGAGCGCGATTACCGATTTTCAGCGCAAAGCGCTCGCCGCCGCGGATGCCGATAATGACGGCAATGCCAGCATCACCAATCAGAATAATTTGACGTCCCAGAAAGCATGAGCGAGGTAGCAAACATGGAAATGATGTCGCAGGACTATCGGATCAAGTCTGTCCTTGGCCGCCTGGAGATGATTATCGACAATGAGAACAACCGGATCGGCACCGACCCGGAATTCGATCTCAAGGTATCGAATGCTCACAAGAGCCGTTGCCTCTATGAATTGTCGATGCTGTTTCGCGATACCGATCCGGCCGATCTTGCCGCCACCCATATCGGGCAGCTGCACGATCTGAAGAAAAAGCTGGTTCTGAACGCCCGCCGGGTCGAGGCTCACCTCGAGGCCGTGCGCGCCGTTGCCGACATTCTGAAGAATGCGGTGCAGAATGCCGATGCGGACGGCACCTATTCGCAGGAGCAATTCCGCGTCCGTGAGGCCGGATGATCAAGCTCGCTCTCACCGGCCTGTGGGTCTGCGCCGTGACATTGGCCTCGGTCTATTTCTCGGTGCAGGTGGCGACAGCGCCCGCAATCAGTCCTGACGACGCCAAGAAGGCGCAGCAGGAACTGATCAAGGGCGAATCGATCAATGTCCCCGTCATCGCCAATGGCCAGGTGACCGGCTACTTCCTGACCCGCATCTCCTTCATGATGGAGAAGGGCAAGGCGAATGCGCTTCAGATACCCCTGCCGGAACTGACGACGGATGAGCTCTTTTCGCTGCTGATCGGCAACAAGGTGATCGACATTGCGCACACGCAGAACTTTGACGTCGCCGCCTTCCGCAGCGACCTGAAGAAGCGGATGAACGAGCGGCTCGGCGGCGATTATGTCGCCGACGTGCTGATCGAACAGCTCGATTATCTCTCCAAGGAAGAAACCCATGGCGGGGAGAGCATCGGCAAGAAAACGGTCAAGCCCGTCAAGATCGTGCAGGATGCGGCGAAGGATAAGGTGCCGCTGGAGTAATGATGTCCTGGCTCCGCGCGATACCACTCCATTCCAAGGCGGCAAAGCCGGGCTCCGGCCCGGCGATACATTAATGAATCCTTGATGGTTTCCGATAAATCCCACTTTCCATCCTAACGGAACGTTGGATTTATCTTGTTATAAACACCTCCCAGTGACGCCTCAGTCGCCGCACCGATAAACGGTGGGGCGCATGAGCCTTGTTATTCCCGGCATCATGCGCATGCGCGATCTCGGGCAGGAGGTTGTTGGATTGAACCAGGTTGCCGATTTTGCCGTCGTCGCGTCACGCCGCAGGATCTTCGATCTGCCGGTCTGCGATCTCGATTGGGATAATGCCCTGACCTTCGTCAATGAGCTCGCATCCCTGCCGGTCGGCCAGACCTCGATCGCCTTCGTCAACGCCCACAATATGCTGGTCATGCTGCGCGATGACAGCTATCGCTATGTTCTTGAGCAAAATCTGGTGCTTCCCGATGGTGTCGGCCTCGATATCGCCTCGCGCGTCGCTCATGGCGAGCCATTCCCGGCGAACTTGAACGGCACGGATTTCGTGCCCGCGCTTTTGACCTTCATGGAGCGGACGAAGCGGATCGGCCTGCTGGGCGGCAAGCGCTCGGTTGTCGAAGATGCGGCGGAGAAATTTCGCCGGCATGCGCCGTGGCACGAGTACATTGTCGTTTCCGATGGCTTCTTCGATCCCGCGAGAAGCAACGCCGTTGCCGCGGAAATCGGCCGGCAGAAGATCGATGTGCTGATCGTCGGCATGGGAACGCCTTTGCAGGAAAAATGGGTGGCCGAGCATGTCGGGCCGCAGCACGCTCGATTGGTGCTGACCGTTGGCGCCTTGTTCGATTTTGTGTCCGGAACGGTGCCGCGGGCCCCCAGGCTTGTGCGCGCGATGCGCAGCGAGTGGTTGTTCCGCCTGGCTCTTGAGCCGGGCAGGCTGTGGCGGCGCTATATTTTAGGCGTACCGCTCTTCCTCTATCAGGTCATCAGGCATCAGTTCGGCCGCAAGGAGCGCGTCCTTCGCGCGGAACCGCAACAGCTGCCGCAGCGGCGTATCGCCTCGCCGGATAAATTGGCAAGTTAGGGCAATTTCAGGAAAAATGCCGAGCCGCTCTTGTATTCACGGGCGCGGCGTTAACTCTTTCTTTGGCATGAAAGTTTAGAGTGGGTTAACCATTGCATTGGTCTCCGACCATGTGCGCGAGATAGCCCGCCATGTTTGAAAGCAAAGCCAGGCCCGGATTTTACCGAGACGATGCGGAAACCTTCGAGGTGCCGCGGGGGCCGGGCAGGCACGTTTCTCCCCGTCGCGGCGAAGATGGCTTGCGCCGCACAGCCCATTTGCGAGCCGCCAATTCCGACGACCCGCGAGATACGGAGCTGCGCGCCATTCTGCGCAGGGCGCTGGATGGCGATCCCTATCCGGTCTCGGGGCGAAGCGGACCGATGGGCGCGGGGCTGTCGGACTATCGGCCCGCCGGATACGTCCAAGGCACTCCGCCGTTCCGCCACGCAGAGCGCGAGCAAATGCGGGAACCGGCATCGGAGCCCGTGCCCGATCTGCTGGAATTCGTGCCCGACCTGCTCGAAGGAGTGACGGGACTTCCCGCGCAGACTGCGATCTCCAATCTCGCCGAGCATAGGCCGCCTGCCGGCCGCTGGTCTCTCGGTATCCGCTCTCTCGGTTTCGTCATTGCAATCGCCTTGGCGGGAGCGGCCATCCCGACGATGCTCGCATCGCCGCCGCTCTATATGTCGCAAGCTGTCCTGCATGCGGAAGGCGAGGGCAGCGGGCGCCGGACATTGCTCGACGTCGCGGCGAAACGTGCTGTCGCGCCGTCCGTGCTGTCCGATATCGTCGCCAGGATGAAGCTCGATCGCGATCCGGAATTTACCGGCAGCCGGGCGGGTGCTCTCGGCATTGCCGTCGAGCTCCTATCCGGCAGCGGCAACGCCTCCGATGCACCCTCGCGCGCCCAGGCGACCCTTCGCAAGGGCATTGCCATCGGCATCGATGGCCAGACGGGTCTGTTGCGCTTGAGCGTGACCAGCGGCGATCCCGCCAGATCGGCCGATATTGCCAATCGCCTCGCTGTCGCCACCCTGTATGATGCCGCCGTCGCAAAGGCGGCTGGCACCTCGCTCGGAGTCGAAACGGCAGCCGATCGCAGCCGCAAGGAATTCGATCGTGCATCGGCGGCTCTGGCCGAGTTCAAGGCGCACTACGGCGAGGACAAGATCGCAGCCTCGTTGGTGCTCCAGCAGCAGCGTCAGCAGTTGGACAGCGAAATAAAGGCGGCCGGGCTGGCCTTGCGCGCCGCCAGATCTCGCTTCGCGTCGGTCAAGTCAGCCACGCCGGCCTCTGTGCTGAGTGGCACCTTGTCGGGCGATGTCGCATCCGCCGGGCTCGACGACCTGCGCAGCCGCTATAGTGCCGCCAAGACCCAGCTTTCCCAGCTTTCGACGCAGCTTGGCCCACGCCATCCCCGTTTGCTTGCGCAGCAAGCGACGGTCGACGATCTTGCCGCCAACATCCGCAGCCAACTGCAGCGACTTGCCGTCAGCAGCGATGCCGATGTGAAGGCGGCCCTCGAAAAGCAGACAGCTCTTTCGGCACGGATGACGGCCCTCAGCCAGAAGAACATCGATGTCGATGCCATCCGCCTTGCACAATTGCAGGATGCCGTGGCCGCCGCCCAGAGCCGCTATGAGGCCGATCAGCAGAATGCCGCATTGTCAGTGCCGGAAGCCAAACAGCCGCTGACGCTGATTTCGCAAGCCGTCGCATCGGCTCTACCGATAGACGATGATCTTGCGAGCAACCAGGCAATCGGTTTCGTGGCCGCCCTTGGCATGGCATTTGGCACGGTGTTCCTGCGCAAGTGGCTGAGTGGTGCCGAAGCCGCGGAAGACCATATGGCTGACGACAGCGTCATGCCGGCCGTCCGTTCTTTCCATCAGGATAGCAATATATCGCTTCCGCCTTTGCCCGCTATCGCGGCTGAGCCGCCGCCGGCTACCCCCGCAATCGCAGGCCGGCTTGACGTTGCGGACGAGTGGGACCGCATTCAGCGCGAGCTTGCGTCCTTGCGTGCCAAGGTCGAGATCTACGCGGTGCGCAGGCATCAGGACCGCGGCTGATCGCCCCATCGTTTTCCCTTGCAATTACCGCTTTCAGACACCATAGGGCGTTAGCAGGCAATTATGCCGGGCCGATGGTCTGTAGATTGCCACCGAATTCATGATCGGGAGACGAGCGTGACGACAGTGATCGACGGGAGACAAGCGGCGGCTTCGGTGATCGAGGCTGTGAAGGCTGCGGCGGCGGGACTTGAGGCTGAGGCCGGTGTGAAGACCGGGCTTGCGGTCGTCATCGTCGGTGACGATCCGGCCAGCCACGCCTATGTGAATTCCAAGAGTAAAATGGCCAAGGAATGCGGCTTCAACTCCATCCAGCACACCCTGCCGGCCGAGACGACGCAGGAAGAGCTGGCTGGCTTGGTGCAGTCGCTGAACGACGATCCGTCCATCCACGGCATCCTCGTACAGCTGCCGCTGCCAAAGCATCTCAATTCCGATGCGATCATCCAGTCGATCAAGCCGGAGAAGGATGTCGACGGCCTGCATGTCGTCAATGCCGGCAAGCTGGCAACCGGCGATCTCGAAACCGGGCTGATCTCCTGCACGCCAGCCGGCGCCATGCTGCTGGTACGTTCGATCCATGGTGGGGACCTGTCGGGTCTGAACGCTGTCGTCATCGGTCGTTCCAACCTGTTCGGCAAGCCGATGGCGCAATTGCTGCTTTCTGCCAATGCGACGATCACGACGGCGCATTCGCGCACGAAGGATCTCGCCTCCGTTGCACGCGGTGCCGATATTCTGGTGGCGGCCGTCGGCCGTCCGGAGATGGTCAAGGCGGATTGGGTGAAGCCCGGTGCCACCGTCATCGATGTCGGCATCAACCGGATCGCGGCCCCTGAGCGCGGCGAGGGCAAGAGCCGGCTGGTGGGCGACGTCGCCTATGCGGAAGCCTCTGACGTTGCCGGAGCGATCACGCCGGTTCCGGGCGGTGTCGGCCCTATGACGATCGCCATGCTGATGGCCAATACCGTCATCGCAGCCCATCGTGCCGCAGGTAGAAAGCCGCCGAAATTCTAAGCCCAAAGTTCTAAGTGAGATGTCAGTCGGCCGGCGCAACGCCGGTCGAGGCGCGCACGATCAGCTCGGCCTTCCACAATTCCTGGGACGGAAACGTCTCCGTATGCTTGATTTCGCCGATCAGCCGTTCGGCGATGCGCACCCCCGCCGCGCGCAGCGACGAGCGGGTCGTCGTCAGCGGCACGGTGAAGCTTTCCGGCTTCAAAAGCGTCAGCACGTCGTCATGGGCGATGAGCGAAATATCCTCACCCAGCTTGAGCCCGGCTTGGTTGACGGCGCGAACGGCGCCGAGCGCCAGCACCGTACTGGAGCAGAGCACGGCGGTCGGACGCTTTTCCTTCTCCATCTGCAGGATGCGCTCCATGGCGAACAGACCCTGTTCGTCAGTCATCGGCGTATGGCTGGTGCAGGCCTCGTCGAGCGTAAGGCCGCGTTCGGCAAGGGCGGCTTCCATGCCGTTCTTCCGACGGATGGCGAAGTCAAGATAGATAGGGCCGTTCAACAGGGCGAAGCGCCGATGTCCGAGCTGCAGAAGCAGTTTCGTGGCATCGTAGAAGGCGGCTTCATTATCGAGGTCGAGAAAGGGATAGTCCGGCTCGGAGCCGATCGAGCGTCCGTGCACGAGGAACGGGATGGACAGCGTCTTCAGCATTTCCAGGCGCGGATCGTGGCCGCGCATGTAATTGACGAAGAGCGCGTCGACATTGCCGCTGGCCGCCAGCCGTCGTAACGCGCCGACCTCATCATTCGGATCCGCAGGCGTCAGCACGAAATGGAAGTCATGCCGCAGCGCTTCTTCTCCCAACCCCGTCAGGAACTCCGAGAAATGCACGTCCGAGGAGTTGCCGGGTGATGTCGGCATGACCAAGCCGATCGAGCCGGCCTTGCCGGTCGCAAGTCTTTGCGCTGCCTTATTGGGCCGGTAGCCGGTTTCCCGAACCGCTTTGAGAACACGCTCGCGAGTCTCGCGATTAACCTCCGGATATCCGTTCAATGCCCGGCTAACTGTCGTCTGCGACAGCCCGAGCATTTGCGATAGCTGCTTCAGATTCACGAATTTCGGCTCCTCCAATTCCCGACTGCTCGGCTGCCAGCACACCTCCCGAATATCGCTGACATCCAAAGCGCTTTTAATATGTAGCAGGCGATGCGCCCGAGACAAGATAAATAGCAAAACATCGCCGCCTATTTTATGCTGCAACGCGGGATATTCTATGAATATTAGCCAGAATTTGAAAAGCGCTTGACTTTTTTCTGCTCTCAATGGATGAGAGAGGTAGCCAAAGCGCTTTGAGGAATGGGCGCGGCAGCACAAGTCGTGCTCGGGCTCATGGGTTTCGTTATTTGGGAGGACAACCGCATGAAAAAGATGTTTTTGATGACCGTCGCTGCCGCCGCCTTGGTGGCCGGTACGGCGATGGCGGCCGATCTGAAGTTCCAGCCCGGCCAGGACTCCAAGTTCAACTGGAAAAGCTACGACGAGTTCAAGTCTGCGCATGCCGACCTGAAGGGCGAGACGCTGACCATCTTCGGTCCCTGGCGCGGCGAAGACGAAGGTCTCTTCACCAGCGTCCTCAACTACTTCACCGAAGCGACCGGCGTGAATGCCAAATACTCGTCCTCGGAAAACTACGAGCAGCAGATCGTCATCGACACGCAGGCCGGTTCGCCGCCGAACGTCGCCATCCTCCCGCAGCCGGGCCTTCTCGCCAATCTTGCCAGCAAGGGGTATCTGACGCCGCTTGGCGATGATCTCGCAAGCTGGGTCAAGACCAATTACGGTGCCGGCGACAGCTGGGTCGGCTACGGCACCTATAAGGGCAAGGACGGCAAGGATGCCTTCTATGCCTTCCCATACAAGGCCGACCTGAAGTCGCTGGTCTGGTATGTGCCGGAGAATTTCGAAGAAGCCGGCTACAAGGTTCCAACGACCATGGAGGACCTGATCAAGCTCTCCGACCAGATCGTCAAGGACGGCGGCACGCCCTGGTGCATCGGCCTCGGTTCGGGCGGCGCCACCGGCTGGCCGGCGACCGACTGGGTCGAAGATCTGATGCTGCGCCTGAACACGCCGCAGGATTATGATCACTGGGTCGACAACACCCTCAAGTTCAACGATCCGAAGGTCGTTGCGGCGATCGAGGAATTCGGCAAGTTCGCGAAGAACCCGAAATATGTCTCCGGCGGCGTTGCAGCGGTCGCCTCGACGGACTTCCGCGACAGCCCGAAGGGCCTCTTCACAGTTCCGCCGAAGTGCTACCTGCACAAGCAGGCATCCTTCATCCCGTCCTTCTTCCCGGAAGGCACCAAGCTCGGCCAGGATGCGGACTTCTTCTACTTCCCGCCTTTCGCCGCGCATCCGGAGCTCGGCAAGCCGGTTCTCGGCGCCGGCACGCTGGCGGCCATCACCAAGGATTCGAAGGCTGCCCGTGCCTTCATCCAGTTCCTGCAGACGCCGATCGCCCAAGAGGTCTGGATGGCGCAGTCCGGCTTCCTGACGCCATACAAGTCCGTCAATACCACAGCTTATGCCAACGACACGCTGCGCAAGGAAGGCGAGACCCTGACTTCGGCGACGACCTTCCGCTTCGACGGCTCCGACCTGATGCCGGGCAAGATCGGCGCGGGTTCGTTCTGGACCAGTATGGTCGACTTCGTCGGCGGCAAGTCTGCTCAGGATGTTGCCGACGGTGTTCAGAAGTCCTGGGACGCCATCAAGTAAGACATCATAGTCCAGCGCCGCCGGTCAAAGCCGGCGGCGCCAAATAATATATAACGGCGCGCCCCCTATGCGCGACCGATGCCGGACTGGTGGACTCAAGCAGGTAAATTCGGGGAGGGAATGGATGTTTTCGCAGATCGTATCGGCGATTGGCGCCATGATATTCGGCGTTGCCATTTGCGCCGCCTATTTCTGGTTCTCCAATAAGCTCTTGGACTTGATCTTCCCGGCAAGGGAGGGAGACGACGTCCATCAGGCCGCCGTCAACCTTCGACGCCGCGGTCTCATCCGACCCTGGCTGTTCCTGGGACCGGCGCTGTTCCTGCTGGTCGTCTATCTCGTCTATCCCGTCGTGGCGACATTCATCCTGTCCTTCTATGGCCCGGACGGCAATAAATTCGTCGGCGGCGCCAATTATCTCTGGGCGCTCAACGACACCGAATTCCGCCAATCGATTTTCAATAACATCCTCTGGCTTGCCGTCGTGCCGGCCGCCTGCACCTTCTTCGGCCTGGTCATTGCCGTCATGAC
Source organism: Martinezella tropici (assembly GCF_008370325.1). Classification (GTDB taxonomy): domain Bacteria; phylum Pseudomonadota; class Alphaproteobacteria; order Rhizobiales; family Rhizobiaceae; genus Rhizobium; species Rhizobium tropici_B. Next base: position 547,430 of record NZ_VNIP01000001.1, read on the forward strand.
CGACCGTATCTGGTGGGGCAATATCGCCAAGGCGGTCATCTTCATGCCGATGGCGATCTCCTTCGTCGGTGCCTCGGTCATCTGGAAATTCATCTATGAATATCGTGGCGGCACCGACACGCAGATCGGCCTTCTGAATGCCGTCGTCCAGCTTTTCGGCGGGACGCCGGAGGTCTGGATCACCATTCCGTTCTGGAACAATTTCTTCCTGATGGTGATGCTGATCTGGATTCAGACCGGCTTTGCCATGGTCATCCTCTCGGCGGCCCTGCGCGGCATTCCCGAAGAAACCATCGAAGCCGCCGTCATCGACGGCGCCAATGGCTGGCAGATCTTCTGGAAGATCATGGTGCCGCAGGTCTGGGGCACGATCGCCACGGTCTGGACCACCATCACCATCCTCGTCCTCAAGGTTTTCGACATCGTTCTCACAATGACCAATGGCCAGTGGAACACGATGGTGCTTGCCAACCTGATGTTCAACTGGATGTTCCGCGGCGGCGGCGACAGCGGCCGAAGCGCCGTCATCGCGCTCGTCATCATGGTCGCGGTCACGCCGATCATGATCTGGAACATCCGCCGCGCAAACGCAGAAACGAAGGGGCGCTGACATGATTGGAAATCTCGGTCGCATCGGCCCCGCCCGCATCTTCGTTCATGCCGTGGTGCTGCTCATCGTCCTCCTCTGGCTGCTGCCGACGCTCGGCATCTTCGTGACCGCACTGCGCGACAGGGATCAGATCGTCGCTTCCGGCTGGTGGACGGCGTTTGCCGGTTCCTCGCAGACGGCGGCCGTGCGCCTGGCCGGCCCCGACAAGGCGGTGCAGGACGGCCCTAATTACGTCATCGCCGGTACGGTTGCCGGCGAAGGCAACAGCGGTAACGGCAGGATCGAATCTTTCGGCATGCGCGTGCAGGAGCCGGCGGCTTACAAGGTCGGTTCACCCGCCGATCTCGGCAACGGCGAGACGCTCACCGTCAATGCCGATGGCAGCTATCGCTACCAGAAGAATGCACCTTTCGAGGCGGATGCGCGCGCCAAGCGCATCTATCTGACCATCGCCACCCCGCCGCAATTCACCCTGGAGAACTATCGCAACGTCCTGACGGGCGAGGGCGTTGGCCAGTCTTTCATCAACTCGCTGACGGTGACGATCCCCGCAACCGTCATTCCGATCCTGATCGCTGCCTTTGCGGCCTATGCACTCGCCTGGATGGAGTTTCCCGGACGCGCCATCCTGATCGCGCTCGTTGTCGGCCTCATCGTCGTGCCGCTGCAAATGTCGCTGATCCCGCTCCTACGTATTTATAACGAGATCGGCCAGATGTTCGGCGTGCCGTCGAAGACCTATCCGGGCATCTGGATGGCGCATACGGCCTTCGGCCTGCCGCTCGCCATATATCTGCTGCGCAATTACATTGCCGGCCTGCCGAAGGAGATCATCGAATCCGCCCGCGTCGACGGCGCCAGCGATTTCGATATCTTCGTCAAGATCATCCTGCCGCTGTCCTTCCCGGCGCTGGCCTCCTTCGCGATCTTCCAGTTCCTCTGGGTATGGAACGATCTTTTGATCGCCATGGTGTTTCTCGGCACCGACAAGGACCACCTGGTCTTGACGGCCGCGCTCAACGCGCTGCTAGGCTCGCGCGGCGGCAACTGGGAAATCCTGACGGCATCGGCCTTCGTCACCATCATTATTCCGCTCCTCGTCTTCTTCGGTCTGCAGCGCTATCTCGTGCGCGGTCTGCTTGCCGGGTCGGTGAAGGGGGGCTGATCCAAAAACGCATACTCACACAGGACCCATTCAGCATGAGCATTGCCCCTCAATCGGCTTCGGAAGTTGACAAGGACTGGTGGCGCGGCGCCGTGATCTATCAGATCTATCCGCGCTCCTATCAGGACTCCAATGGCGACGGCATCGGCGATCTCAAGGGCATCGCCGTCCGTCTGCCGCATGTCGCAGCGCTCGGTGTCGATGCGATCTGGATTTCGCCGTTCTTCACCTCGCCGATGCGCGATTTCGGCTACGACGTCTCCAATTACGAGGACGTCGACCCGATCTTCGGTTCGCTGGCCGATTTCGATGCGATGGTGATGGAAGCTCATCGTCTCGGCATCAAGGTGATGATCGATCTGGTGCTGTCGCACAGCTCGGATCGTCATCCCTGGTTCGTCGAAAGCCGCTCGAGCAAGAGCAATCCCAAGGCCGACTGGTACGTCTGGGCCGACGCCAAGCCGGATGGCACGCCGCCCAGCAACTGGCTGTCGATCTTCGGCGGCTCGGCCTGGGCGTGGGATCCGACCCGCATGCAATATTATCTGCACAACTTCCTGACCTCGCAGCCGGATATGAACCTGCACAATCCGGAAGTGCAGGAGCGCTTGCTTGATGTCGTGCGTTTCTGGCTCGACCGCGGCGTCGATGGCTTCCGCCTCGATACGATCAACTTCTACTTCCACGACAAGGAGCTGCGCGACAACTCGGCGCTGGAGCCCGCGCGCCGCAACGCCTCCACCGCGCCGGCGGTCAATCCCTATAATTTCCAGGAGCATCTCTACGACAAGAACCGTCCCGAGAACCTGGAATTCCTGAAGCGCTTCCGTGCCGTCCTCGACGAATATCCGGCCATCGCCGCCGTCGGCGAAGTCGGCGACAGCCAGCGCGGCCTCGAGATCGTCGGCGAATATACTTCCGGCGGCGACAAGATGCATATGTGCTACGCCTTCGAATTCCTGTCGCCGGACGCGCTGTCGCCGGATCGCGTCGAGGAGGTCATGAAGGATTTTGCCGCGGCGGCTCCGGAAGGCTGGGCCTGCTGGGCCTTCTCCAATCATGACGTCGTGCGTCATGTCAGCCGCTGGGGCAATCTGGTCGCCGATCGCGATGCCTTCGCCAAGCTTTATGCGGCGCTGCTGCTGACGCTGCGCGGTTCCGTCTGCCTCTATCAGGGCGAGGAGCTGGCGCTCACGGAAGCCGATCTCGCCTATCAGGATCTGCAGGACCCCTACGGCATCCAGTTCTGGCCGGAGTTCAAGGGCCGCGATGGCTGCCGCACGCCCATGGTCTGGGACAGCCAGGTTACGCAGGGCGGCTTTTCCACCGTCAAGCCCTGGCTGCCGGTGCCGGTCGAACACATCCTGCGCGCCGTCAGCGTCCAGCAGGGCGATGAGACTTCGGTGCTGGAGCAGTACCGCCGCTTCCTCGCCTTCCGCAAGCAGCATCCGGCCTTCGCCAAGGGCGAGATCGCGTTCTGGGAACCACAGGGCGACGTCCTCGTCTATAGCCGCGCTTACGCTGGCGAGACCATTCTTTGTGCCTTCAACATGAGCCCTGTCGAAGCGATGGTGGCTCTGCCTGACGGGAACTGGCAGGCGTTGACGGGACACGGCTTCACCAGCAACAACTACGGCAGCAAGATCGATATTCCGGCCTGGGGCGCTTATTTCGCGCGTCTTGCCTGACCTTTGGGAGGAGGGAGCATAATGACGGGACTTGTTCTGAAGGATATTAAAAAATCCTACGGCAGCGTGCACGTGTTGCACGGCATCGATCTGGAGATCAACGAGGGCGAATTCATCGTCTTCGTCGGCCCGTCCGGCTGCGGCAAATCCACCTTGCTGCGCATGATCGCCGGGCTGGAGAGCATCACCTCAGGCGACATGATGATTGCCGGGCAGAAGGTGAACGAGGTGCCGCCCTCCCGGCGCGGCATCGCCATGGTCTTCCAGTCCTACGCGCTCTACCCGCATATGACCGTCTACGACAACATGGCCTTCGGCATGCGCATCGCCGGCGAAAGCAAGCAGGAGATCGATCGCCGCGTGCGTGCGGCGGCGGCGAGCCTGCAGCTCACCCAATATCTCGAGCGTCTGCCGAAGGCGCTTTCAGGTGGTCAGCGCCAGCGTGTCGCCATCGGCCGCGCCATCTGCCGCAACCCTAAGGTCTTCCTGTTCGACGAGCCATTGTCCAATCTCGACGCCGCCCTGCGCGTCGCGACCCGCATCGAGATCGCCAAACTCAGCGATTCCATGCCCGAGACGACGATGATCTACGTCACGCATGACCAGGTGGAGGCCATGACGCTTGCCGACCGTATCGTCGTGCTGTCGGCCGGCCGCGTGGAGCAGGTCGGCGCCCCACTCGAACTCTACGAACGCCCGGCCAACCTGTTCGTCGCCAAGTTCATCGGCTCGCCGGCCATGAACATCATCCCCGCTACCGTGACCGAAGCCGGCGCGACGACGACCGTGACGCTGACCGGCGGCAAATCGGTGACGCTCGACATGCCGACGGCAGCCTCCGAGAAGGGCAAGACGGCGAGCTTCGGCGTGCGCCCGGAAGACCTGCGTATCGCGACCGGTGACGACTATCTCTTCGAAGGCGAGGTTTCCATCGTCGAGGCGCTCGGCGAAGTGACGCAGCTCTATATCGAGGGCCTGGTCGATGGCGAGCCGATCATCGTCAAGATCCCCGGTATCGCCGATATCCACCGCGGCCAGAAGATGCGCTTCGCCGCCGACCGGCAGAAGCTGCATCTCTTCGATGCCGAGGGCCATTCCTATCGCAAGTAGGCGCTTAAAGCACGTAGCGATCTTTCAGATTCGCTTCCTGCGCTTTAAGTCTTTGATTTTACGCATGTCGGTTCGGCAAAACCGCTGAACACTTTTGCTCGACATGCTTTACGGGACGCCGCCGGCTCGAGCTAAGATAAACAACAAAATTCAACTTGGGCTGGCGCGTTCAAACCTTCTGTTAAATACCCGCTGATAGTCTCGTCTTTGTAATATACCGCAGGGATTTACTAAGATGGCCGCTTTCGGCAGAGCTAATTCAGGTCAGCATTTCCTCAACAAAGAAGAATCCTTCATGTATGACCGCGAAGTGCGGTTCCGCATGGAAGACACGATGAACGCGGCGCGGCTCGAATACACCGAAAAGGGTGTGATGAACCTTGCGTCCCGCCGATGCGATATTATCCGCATCTCGCAGAGCAGCGCGGTGCTTGCGATCCTGACCCAGTATAACCTGCCGAAGCAGTTCTATCTGGACATTCCCGACGCGCGCATCACCAAGATCGGTTGCGTGCTCATGAAAGTATTCCCCAACAATACGGTGGAAGTCCGTTTCCTGCGCCTTCTCACGGAGAAGGAGATGAACAAGATCTTCGTCTACAGCTCGCATCCGGCCCATAAGAACCGCGTACTCGACATCAGATCCTGATCGACGACCATAAGAGGCAGGCTTATAGCGATCCATTCGGCTGACGGATCAGATTTCCGTTCGCCATTTCCGAAGGGCATCCTCAAGATACGCAGTCAGCGGCAGTCTGCCATTTTCCTGCAGCCATCTGTTGACCGACAGGCGAAGCGGGCTCACTGCGATCATTGAAACCAGCTGCAGACCGTCCCGGTCCCTCGTCGGAAACAATTCGCACAGGGCTTGATAGGCGATTTGTTCGAGCTGCAGCGAGTTACCCCGTGAGCGAGCGCGCAGGATTTCGCTTTGCCGTAAAAGCCTGGCCGTCTCAAGAAGCCGCGGTGCTTCCGCCTCGAGGCGGGCCGCAAGTCCCAGGGTGGCCTGATGGACGACCTCGAGCGGTCGCCCGGCTGATGCATTCTCCATGATGCTAGTCCGCAGCGCGTCCATATATCGGCGCTGGTGTGCCAAAAGAATATCGTCCTTGCTTTTAAAGTAATAAAAGAAAGTCCGGCGGGAAATACCGGCCGCTGCCGCAATCTCGTCGATCGTTGTTTCCTGATAGCCTTTCGCAAGAAAGGATTTCATTCCGACGTCCGCTATGCGTTGAAAGGTCAGTCGGCGCTTCTGTTCGCGCAAGCCTTCAGGCTTTGATGTTGCATCGTGCATCCGATCATTTTGGCATGAGTCGCAACGCCACTCAAATTATGGCATGCCCTCCGGCTCCTTTCTCGAAGATCTCAATTCCCGGTAAAATAATTATTTCGCTTCGCCTCCCGATTGCCGCAAAGTGGCCAACATTAATTTTTACATCAAGTGCGATATTTAATGTTGATGCTGAATGTTCATAACCGGGTGCAGGAGCACAAACATCAATGCCAGCCAATACAATCTCAAATCATGATGGAAGTAGGACCTATCGTCCATGTGCCGCCGAAAGCCGCCGGAGGGCTGATAGGTGGTCGATGGCTCTGCTGATGGGCCTGTTAGGAGGCTGTGCCGCCGCGCCGCTGGATCGTGCGGGATCCCTGCGGTCCTATGATGGTATGACCCGATCAGACGGGCTGGTCGCGCACTCGCTTCTTCGGGTGAGCAAGGATGATGTTCTTGCGGCGAAGGCCGTGAAGATCATTCCCACAGCTTTTTCGATGCGCGCTGAAAGCGCCGGTTTCACGCCCAAGCAGCGCGATCTCGTCACCAATGCGGTCGACAGGGCGCTTTGCTCCGGATTGAGCGAACGCTTCGTCGTAGTCGGCCTGTCCGAGCCGGCGGATCTGACCGTTCGCGCCCTCGTGACACAGGTCAAGGCGACGAATGCGACGGCTGTCGGAGTCTCGAAAGTTGCATCCGTGGGCAAGAGCGTATTGCTGCCGGGTGTGCCTATGCCCGTTCCGCGCATCCCGATCGGCATGGGCAGCCTCTCGCTCGAGGCGGAAGCTTTCAACCCCCAGGGCGTGCAGAAGGCTGTCATGATCTGGGGACGCGGCGCAAGCGCATTTCTTGATTCGGGAACGGTCGCCAAGGAGGGAGATGCCTACAGCCTCGCCGCCAAATTCGGCGGCGATTTCAGCAAGATGCTGGTCAAGGGTAAGACGCCGTTCGGAGCGACGCCCTCTTTCCCTTCCAAGGCGAAACTGGCGGCGCTCGTCGGCCGGGCACCCAAGTATGAGGCCTGCAAGGTATTCGGCAAGTCACCGGGTGTGACGGGCTTTGTAGGAGCACGTCTCGGTCTTCCGCCGGCGTGGACGGACAAGGCTCCGGCGAATGCGGAAAAAACGGCATCGAAGGCGCCTTGATCAGCCCTCGATGCCGCCTAGCCGAATTCCGGCGGCTTAGCTTCAGTGGTGGAACAGGACGCTCGCGCCTTGGTCCGCCGGCCCTGCGGCGTGACGGAAGGGAGTGAAAAGCTCGCGGCCCATGCCGAACTCGTTCCCCGAGAGATCGGCGACCACGGGCTCGCGCTCGGCCATGTCGGCGGCATCGACAAGCACTTCCAGCGTGCCGGCGATCGCGTCGATGCGGATGATGTCGCCTTCCCGAATACGGGCGATCGGACCGCCATCGACGGCCTCCGGCGTCACATGGATGGCAGCCGGAACCTTGCCCGATGCGCCGGACATGCGTCCGTCGGTCAAGAGTGCCACGCGGAAACCGCGATCCTGCAGCACGCCGAGCGCCGGGGTCAGCTTGTGCAGTTCCGGCATGCCGTTGGCCTTCGGTCCCTGGAAGCGGACGACGGCGACGAAATCGCGGTTTAGCTTGCCGTCCTTGAAGGCCTGCTGCATCTCGAGCTGGTCGTGGAAGATCACGGCCGGCGCTTCGACGATATGGCGCTCCGGCTTGACGGCGGAAATCTTGATGACGGCCTTGCCGATATTGCCGCGTAGCATCTTCAAACCGCCACTGCTCTGGAAAGGTGTGTCGATGCTTGCCAGCACCTTCGGGTCGTGGCTCTTGTCCGGTGCCGGCTCGCGCGCGACATTGCCGTCGGCGCCGAGCTTGACGTCGATGGAATAGCCACTGAGGCCCTGGCCGTAGACGGTGCGCACGTCGTCGTGCAGCAGCCCGTTCTTCAGGAGCTCCTTGATGAGAAAGCCCATGCCGCCGGCGGCATGGAAATGGTTCACGTCGGCAAGCCCGTTCGGATAGACACGGGCAAGCAGCGGGATGATGTCGGAAAGCTCGGAAATATCCTGCCAGGTGAGTACGATGCCCGCTGCACGCGCCATGGCGACGATGTGCATCGTGTGGTTTGTCGAGCCCCCGGTCGCATGCAGGCCGACGACGCCGTTGACGATCGAACGTTCGTCGATCATTTCGCCGGCCGGCGTGAACTCATTGCCCATGGCGGTAATGGCGAGCGCACGCTTGGTTGCCTCGCGGGTCAGAGCCTCGCGCAGCGGCGTGCCGGGATTGACGAAGGAGGCGCCCGGCATGTGGAACCCCATGATTTCCATCAGCATCTGGTTGGAATTGGCCGTGCCGTAGAAGGTGCAGGTGCCCGGGCCGTGATAGGACTTCGATTCCGCCTCCAACAGTTCGGCGCGTCCGACCTTGCCCTCGGCATAGAGCTGGCGCACGCGCGACTTCTCGTCGTTCGGCAGACCGGAGGTCATCGGTCCGGCCGGAATGAAGACGGCGGGCAGATGACCGAAGGAGAGGGCGGCGATGACGAGGCCGGGCACGATCTTGTCGCAGACGCCGAGGAAGACGGCCGCGTCGAACATATTGTGCGACAGGCCGACAGCCGCCGACATGGCAATCAGATCGCGCGAGAAGAGCGAAAGCTCCATGCCCGGCTGGCCCTGCGTGACGCCGTCGCACATGGCCGGCACGCCGCCGGCAACCTGAGCGAGGCCGCCCGCTTCGGCCGCCGCCTCGCGGATGATCGCAGGATAGGTCTCGAAGGGCTGATGCGCCGAGAGCATGTCGTTATAGGAGGTGATGATCCCGAGATTGGGCACGTGGTCCCCCGCCAGTGCCTCCTTCTCGGAGGGGGAACAGATGGCAAAGCCATGCGCAAGATTGGCGCAGCCGAGCACGGAGCGTTGCGCCCCCTTCGTTGCGGCATTGCGCAGGCGGTCCAGATAGCGCTCGCGCGTCGGCTTCGAGCGCTCGACGATGCGTGCGGTAATCGCTGATATGCGGGCGTCAGCGGCCATGGTCGATCTGCCTCCGTCTGTTCTGCGCTGTGCCCGGAAGACCTGCTTCGATCTATCGTGGTAGAGGGCTTGGCGCGGGGTTCAAAAGTCAATGCTCTGCCGGCGCACCCTTGCGGGCACATGGCGCAGCACATGTTGCTGTGTCTTTCAGGGTTCGATGACGAGGCCTGCCGGCCGTATCACGGAGCCCAATAAATCTCGACCGGAGCAGCGGCCCGGCGCAGCATGGCGCGGATCGGCATCTCGGTTTCCTCGCCTGCTGCCTCCGCCTTGGCGAGGACATCCTTTTTACCTTCTCCCTCGATATGGAGCACCAGCAATCGGGCATCCTGAAGACTGGAGAAGGTAAATGTCAGCCGCGGCTCGCCCGCACCTTCCGCTTCCATCGTGATGATGCCGCGCGGGGTGTTCGGATCGAGTGCGGTTGCGAGATTGCTGCCGCCCGGAAAGAAGGAAGCCGTGTGTCCGTCATTGCCCATGCCGAGGATGGCGACATCGAAGGGATGGCCGACAGTCTTGGTCTTTTCCGTGGCGATGGCGGCGGCCTCCTCGACGGAAGCCGCGGCCTGGTAGAGCGGAAGGAAGTTGGCGGCTGCCGCCTTGTCCTTCAGCAGGTTTTCCTGAACGAGAAGATGGTTCGAGCGCGGATTGTCCGCCGGCACGAACCGTTCGTCGACCAGGGTGATCGTCACCTTACTCCAGTCGATCGAGTGCGACGACAGCGCCTGAAAGAAGGCCTTCGGCGTCGAGCCACCGGAGACCGCGATGTTTGCGGAGCCGCGCGCGGCGATGCCGGACGTGAGGGTCTCGGCCACTTTGTCCGCGAGCTTGCCGGCGAGTTCGGCACCATTAGCAAAAGCATGCATGTTCGCTGTCATCGTTATCGTCCCGGATTAGATATCGTCGTGCCAGGTGCGGCCGTCACGCTCGATGAGCGCGATAGCCTGGCTCGGACCCCAGGTACCGGCCGTATAGCCCTGTACCTGCTGGCCGGCTTCTTCCCAACCCTTGAGGATCGGGTCCACCCACTTCCATGCGGCTTCCACTTCGTCGCGGCGCATGAACAGCGTCTGGTTGGAACGGATGACGTCCATCAGCAAACGCTCATAGGCGTCCGGATTGCGGACGTTGAAGGCAGACGCAAAGCTCATGTCGAGCGAGACGTTGCGCAGGCGCATGCCGCCCGGACCCGGGTCCTTGATCATCAGCGACTGCTTGACGCCTTCGTCCGGCTGCAGGCGGATGATCAGCTGGTTGGCGACGATGCGGCCCGCAGCCTGATCGAAGATGGTGTGCGGAATGTGCTTGAAGGTGATGACGATCTCCGACATGCGGCCGGCAAGGCGCTTGCCGGTGCGGATGTAGAAGGGAACGCCGGCCCAGCGCCAGTTGCCGATCTCGGCCTTGATGGCGACGAAGGTTTCCGTGTTGGAGACGCCGCCTTCGAGCTCATCGAGGTAACCCTTGACCGGGCCGCCCGCCGAAGCGCCGGCGCGATACTGGCCGCGAACCGTCGCCTGCTCGACATTGGAAGCGTTGATCGGCTTCAGCGCGCGCAGAACCTTCAGCTTCTCGTCGCGGACGGCTTCCGAATCCATCGAGGAGGGGATTTCCATCGCGGTCAGGCAAAGCAGCTGCAGGATGTGGTTCTGGACCATGTCGCGCAGGGCGCCGGCCGTGTCGTAGTAGCCGGCGCGGCCTTCGAGGCCCACCGATTCAGCGACGGTGATCTGCACATGGTCGATATGGTTGGCGTTCCACAGCGGCTCGTAGAGGGCGTTGGCAAAGCGCAGCGCCATCAGGTTCTGCACGGTTTCCTTGCCGAGATAGTGGTCGATGCGGAAGATCTGCTCTTCCTTGAAGACCTTGCCGATCGTGTCGTTCAGCTGCAGGGCCGATGCGAGATCGCGGCCGATCGGCTTTTCGACGACGATGCGGGTCTGCTTGGTGATCAGCTTATGATCGTGGATCTTCTGCGAGATGTCGCCGAAGATGCCCGGAGCGACGGCGAGATAGAAGGCGCGCACGCGCTCCTTGCCCTCGTCCAGAATCTTCTTCAGCTGGTCCCAGCCGGCGTCGCTGCGAGCATCGACGGGCACGTAGAACAGGCGAGCCAGGAACTTCTTGACTTCGGCGTCGTCATATTCGCCCTTCTTCAGGTGTTCCTTCAGGGCAGCGTCGGCAAATTTGCGGTATTCTTCGTTGGAAAGCGCGCTGCGCGAAGCGCCGATGACGCGTGTCGGCTCGGAAAATTGGCCTTCGACCTGACGATGGTAAAGAGCGGGCAGGAGCTTGCGTTCTGCAAGGTCGCCGCTGCCGCCGAAAACGACATAATCAAATGGTTCAACGGGAATGATTTGGCTGCTCATGAGCTATCTCTCAATCGGTCTTGGTTGAGGCCCCTTTTAATCTAATCGATTTAAAAAGGCCAGTGTGCATCGCAAAATTCAGGTCGGCTTTTTAGAACGGATTGCCGGTGGAAGAAATCATCTTCCGGTTTTCAAAACCTGTCGCGCAACGCAAACCACGAGAGCGCCAGGAACAGCAGAGGCGCCCGCATGCGCGCACCGCCGGGGAAGGGCGGAATGTTCAGCTCCTTGAAGAGATGAAGTTCATCCGCATTCCCGAGTACCGTTTTCGCATAGAGTTTACCGCAATAATTTGACAGCATAACCCCATGGCCGGAATAACCGCCGATCGAGGTGACGCCGGGCATGACTTCGCGCACGAAGGGCTGGCGCGGCATGGTGATGCCTACCGAACCGCCCCAGGCATAGTCGATCTTTATATCGCTCAGAGCAGGATAGATTTCGGTGATCTGCCGGCGGATGTGCTGCGTTATGTCGCGTGGATTGTCTGATGTATAGGCCTCACGCCCGCCGAACAGCAGGCGCCCGTCCTTCGATTTGCGGAAATAGCGCACGACGAACCGCGAATCGGCAACGGCCTCGTTGCCCGGAAGAACCTGCGGGAAGCGATCGAGCGGTTCCGTGGCGCCGATGAAGGAGCGGATCGGCATGACGTGGCTCGAGGTCACCGGCTCGAGGTTGCCGATATAGCCGTTGCAGGCGATCAGTACCCGGTCGGCGGTGATCTCGCCGCCATCCGTTTCGATAACGGTCTTGCCGTCCGCTTGGCGAAAGCCCTTTGCCTGGGTCATCTCAAAGAGGGAGGCACCGGCTTCGGCCGCGACGCGGGCAAGGCCGATGAGAAGCTTCAGCGGGTTGATATGGCCCGTGCCCATATCCCGGACGCCATAGAGATAGAATTGCGAACCCAGCCGCTCCTGGGTCTCGGCCTGATCCATGAACGTTACGTGCGGATAGCCGTAGCGGGTCGCCGCGATCTCCGCATTGTCCATGTAGTCGCGCTTGTAGCCGCGCTTGTGGGTGACATTCATCTGGCCGGGTAGGAAGTCGATGTCGATGCCATGCTCGGAAGAGAAATCGAGAAGATGGCGCTTGGCGTCCTCGGCCAAATCGAAGAGAGCCTTCGAGCGCTCGTAGCCGATCTTCTCTTCCATCTCTTCCGGCCACCAGCGCTGGCCGGTGCCGAGCTGGCCGCCATTGCGGCCGGAGGCACCATCGCCGAAGCGGTTGGCGTCGATCAGGACGACGTCGACGCCGCCCTTGGCAAGATTATAGGCGGCCTGCAGGCCGGTATAGCCGCCGCCGACGATCGCAACATCGGCCCGGCGCGAACCGTCGAGCTTAGGATAGCTCGCCCGCGGGCCGACTGTCGCCTGATAGAAGGAAAGGCCCGGCGCAATCGGGCTCTGCCATGTTTCCTGCAGTGTCATGGGCAGCTCCTTCACACGTTGAGCAGAAGGAATTCCCGCTCCCACGGGCTGATCACTTGCATGAAGGTTTCGAATTCGCCGCGCTTGACGCCGACATAGATGTCGATGAAATCCTTACCCAGGACCTCTTCGAAAGCCGGCTCGCCTTCCAGGAGCGCAATGGCTTCGAGAAGCCCGCGCGGCAGGTCGATGGAACCTTCATTGGCGGAATCCTCGGTCGGCGCGGTCGGCTCCACCTTTTTCATGATGCCGAGCAGGCCGGAGGCGAGCGAGGCGGCGAGCGCCAGATAGGGATTGGCGTCGGAGCTCGGCAGCCGGTTTTCGACGCGCCGTGCCTGCGGATCGGAAACCGGCACGCGGAAGGCGGTGGTGCGGTTGTCATAGCCCCAGGCATTGTTGACCGGGCAAGACATGTTCGGTGCCAGCCGGCGATAGGAATTCACATAGGGCGCGAGCATCGCCAGCGCATTCGGCACGTAGCGCTGCATGCCACCGATGAATTGGAAGAATTCCTGTGACGGGCTGCCATCCGGATTGGTGAAGACGTTCTTGCCGGTCTCGATGTTCACGACCGACTGGTGGATATGCATCGCCGAGCCGGGCTGGCTCTGGATCGGCTTTGCCATGAAGGTGGCGTAGATGCCGTGTTTCATGGCCGCTTCGCGAATGGTGCGCTTGAACATGAACACCTGGTCGGCAAGCTCGATCGGGTCGCCATGGCGCAGGTTGATTTCGAGCTGCGCCGGACCCTCTTCATGGATCAGCGTATCGATCTCCAGGCCCTGCTTCTCAGAGAAGTGATAGATATCATCGATCAATTCGTCGAATTCGTTGATGCCGGCAATCGAATAACCCTGGCCGCCGAGGATCGAGCGGCCGGAACGGCCTTTCGGCGGATGCAGCGGATAGTCCGGATCGTCGTTCTTAGCGACGAGATAGAATTCGATTTCCGGCGCGACCACCGGCTTCCACCCGCGCTCGCGGTAGAGACCCATGATGCGCTTCAGCAGATTGCGCGGTGTGTAGGACACCGCATCGCCATCGGAATTGACGATATCGCATATGACCTGCGCCGTCGGATCGCTCTCCCAGGGCACGACCGAAAGCGTCGAAAGATCGGGCACCAGCTTCAGGTCGCTGTCGCGCGGCTCGTAGCGGAAGCTTTCGGTCTCCTCCGGATACTCGCCGGAAATCGTATGGCGATAGATCGCCGAGGGCAGTGCCAGCGATGTATTGGAGGTGAATTTCGACGTCGGCATCATCTTGCCGCGCGGTACGCCTGCGAGGTCCGGCGTGATGCATTCTATGTCCTCGATCCCGCGTGCCCGGAGCCATTGGGCTGCCTCTTTCCAGTTTGCCACGCCGCGTGCCGATCTCAGACTGGGAGGAACCGTAGGGATTTTCGAGACAGGCACGGAAGCTTTCAGCGGGGTCTTTCTCGCAGGCATAAAACACCGTATTTGCGTTTGTCGGAGACTGCATCATAACCGCAGTTTGCCAATTGGCGAGGGGGAAACCGCTCGGACTTTCGCCGTATGATGGAAAAGGAAACGAGAGAGCGCGGCGAAGAATGAAGGGCTGAAGCGTGGTTGGCAGATATGATGTAATCGTCCTCGGTGCGGGCGCGGCGGGCATGATGTGTGCCATCCGGGCCGGCCAGCGCGGGCGCTCCGCCCTCGTGCTCGATCATGCCGCCGCACCCGGCGAAAAGATCCGCATTTCCGGCGGCGGCCGCTGCAACTTTACCAATATCAATGCCGGTCCGAGGAACTTCCTGTCCGCCAATCCGCATTTCGCCAAATCGGCGTTGGCGCGTTTCACGCCCAAGGATTTCCTGGCCATGGTCGAGCGCCATGGCATTGCCTGGCACGAGAAAACGCTCGGCCAACTCTTCTGCGACAACAGCGCCAAGGACGTCATCCGCATGCTGACCGACGAGATGCGCGCTGCCGGAGCGCAACTTCGGTTGCGAACCGAGGTCGGCGGCATCGAGCAAAGTGCTGGCGGCTATCGCATCAGCACCTCCGAAGGCGTTTTCGAAGCAACCTCGCTGGTCGTGGCGACGGGCGGCAAGTCGATCCCCAAGATGGGGGCTACCGGCTTTGCCTATCGCATCGCCGAGCAATTCGGATTGCCCGTTGTCGAGACTCGTCCGGGGCTCGTGCCGCTGACGCTCGATCCGCAATTGCTTCAGCATCTGGCGCCGCTGTCGGGCATTGCCGCGCCCGCCGAGATCCGCCATGGCAAGACAGCCTTCCGCGAGGCCCTTCTCTTCACACATCGCGGCCTCAGCGGCCCCGCCATCCTGCAGATTTCCTCCTATTGGCGGGAGGGTGAGGATATCACCGTCGTGATCGAGCCTGATATCGACCTGTTCGAGCTTCTCAAGAAGGCCAAGCAGGTGAATGGTCGGCAATCCGCGCAGACAGCCCTTGCCGAGATCCTGCCAAAACGGCTGGCGCAGCATTTCGTCGAGAACGAAGGCATATCCGGCAATATGGCCGATCAGTCCGACAAGCGTGTGCAGCAGCTCGCATCATCAATCCAATCCTGGTCGGTCAAGCCGTCGGGGTCCGAAGGCTATCGCACGGCGGAGGTGACGCTGGGCGGCATCGACACGTCCTGTCTCGATTCGCGGACGATGCAGGTGAAAACCGTCCCCGGCCTCTTCTTCATCGGAGAGTGCGTCGATGTGACGGGTTGGCTAGGCGGCTATAATTTCCAATGGGCCTGGGCTTCCGGCCATGTCGCCGGCGAGGCTGCCTGAATTGATCTTGCCAACCGACCGCGAAACGGGCAAAGAGCATCTCCAGCGCGAAGATGCTCGATGGAGACAATCATGACGTTCAAAGCCCCGATGTTCCGCCACGCCGTTCTTTCAGGCGTAGTTGCGGCCGTGACGATGTCGCTTGGCATGCTGGCCGTGACGGCGTCCGATGCGAGCGCTGCTTCCGCGCAATGCAAGAAGCTGGATCCGAACGGCCAGGATGCGGGCGGCGATACGAATTTCGCCATTGCGATCCGCGACAAGAAAGGCGATGTCGTCAAGAAGATGCTGGCTTGCGGCGCTAAGCTGGACATGAAGACGACGGAGGGCTGGTATCCGCTGCATACTGCCGCCTATTATGGCCCCGCCGACATGATCGATCTTCTGGTTTCCAAGGGCGCCGACGTCAACGCGCGCGGCGATTACGATGGCTGGACGCCTTTGCACATGGCGAGCCAGCAGGATGATCCGGCCGTCGTCAAGGCCTTGTTGAAGGACGGCGCCGACAAGACCGTCAAGTCTGCCTCCGGCAAGACCGCTGCTGAAATGGCGACCGATCCCGCCATCGCGGCATTGCTGAAGTAGCGCGCTCTCTCTGCCAATGTGATGGCTGCGCCGCTTTGCGGCTAACCTCTGTTTTTGGCGTTTTCTTTTCCTATATTTCTATTTTGTATATTGCCTGTTGCGGGAACGGCCTTTTGCCGGTTATCGTGTCAGTGCGAAAATGGGAATATACTCATGAATAGAACAAAGCGTCGCGCTCGTGCCATTGCAATCGCTCAGACCCAAGACAATGCCAAGCTCCTGGCGGCAAGGCTTCTGATGTTGGCGACCGGCGTCACAGCCGCCTGCATCGCCTATCTCGCGGTACGCGGCTTCTGATCCTTCAGTAGCTTCGTTATTCTTGGCCGTCGCCGGAACGATGGCCTTTGCTCGCGTACAAATATAGGCTTCCCATCCGCTTTCTCAGCGTTTGATTGTACGTTGCGAGCCCACACAACGCCCTTATCTGAAAATTAATTAATCAGACGGACAATTCCCGACGATTTCATGGGGCGCTCTACTGCATGATAGAGCCGAAGCAATGATTGCTTCCCGACATTATACTCGGTAGCCCCGCCTGCGGATATTTCAAGAACGATGGTTATACATCCGGTCAGCGCCGAGGTGGCGTCGACGGGGGAGCGGCATGTGAGAGGTCTGAGCCACTATGTTCATTGATAAGATATTGTCGCGTTTCAAGATCAAGACGAAGGTCCTCATATTCGTCCTGCCGTTCGTCATCAGCATTTCCGCCGTTGGCCTCACCGGGCTTTACGCGTCGGGATTGCTCCAGGGGCGCATGGAGATCTCCAACAGCGTGTTGCAGTCGCTGACCGGCTTCAAGAACCTCTACGGCTCCATGGACGACTTCCTGCGCATCACCAATACGCAGCAGCGCGACAAACTCTATCAGGATATCAAGTCGCAGCAGGGCGTGCTGAATGCCACTCTCGGCCAGCTCGGTGCGGATGCGGATGGCCGTGACAATCTGACCGAAGCCACCGCCAAGACCGCCGACATGGCAAATCTCGTAGGCCGGCTATGGACGCTGCATGAGCAGGAAGTCTCGCTCCGCAAGACGATCGACGACGCGCAGAGGGCATTGATCAGTGCCCGCTTCAACGTTAATTTCAACAGCCAGCAGCTTGAAGACCGGATGCGCCAGGACCAGGCGGACGCGACCTCCACGCTGCGTTCCGCCGACCGTCTGCTGAAGGGCGGCGATATGCTGGCCTCCGTTGCCGAAGATTTCAACAAGGCGGCGACGCCGGCCGACAAGGTCAAGCTCCTGAAGGACCGGCTGTCGGACCTGAACAAAGCACAACGTTCCATCGATCTCGCATTGCCGCAGAACCAGAAGAGCGTGGTTCAGTCGCTGGTGAGCACGATCAAGGAACTTGCCGCCTTCACGGAAAGCACCGATGTGCCGACGGACGACACCATCACGGGCATCAGCCGGCTGCTGTCGCGCTTCCGTCAGACCTCGACCTATACGCAGCTGGCGGCAACGCAGATGATGCGCCAGGCAACCACGACCTTCGTATCGCTCGACGCCCGCGTCGCGCAGACCAATTCGGTCCTGCAGGACACGCGACGCCTCGAGGATTCGGTCTATTCGCTACAGCTCGTTCTGGCGGATTTCAACGCGAATACGAATAAGGACAATCTCGTCCGCCTGCGCCAGGAAATCTCCAAGCTCGGCGGCGATATCGATACGCTGAACCAGAGCGCCAAGAGCATGGATTTCGCCAGCGACATAGACTCGGCCATTCGCCCGGCGATCAAGTCGATGGACGAAGCCGGCGGCAAGCTGGTCGGTACCATCACGCAGCGCGTCGCCGAATATGCGCGCGCCCGCCAGCAGCTCGATCAGGTCTGGGGCCAGCTCACCGCCTTCGCCGAAACGCAGAAGCAGAGCGCGGGCACCGAGCGCAATCAGGCGAATTACATCTCCATCCTGGCGACCGCTCTCGGCATCATCCTCTCGGTTGCCGGTGGCATCGCGCTCGTGCTGACGCTGCAACGTCCGATCGGCCAGATCACCGCCGCCATGCGCCGCATCGCCGACGGCATGCTGGAGACCGCGATTTCCGGCGAGCAGCGCCGTGACGAAATCGGCGACATGGCCCGGGCGCTTGGCATCTTCAAGGACAACGCCATTTCGAAGATCCGCATCGAGGAGCAGAGCGACGAGGAACGCGCGGCCGCAGAACACGAGCGCCAGCGCAACGACGCTGAAAAGCGCGAGCTCGACCGCCAGATCGACCATGCCGTCAGCGAGCTTGCGGCCGGCCTCGAGCGTCTTGCCCAGGGTGACATTTCCGCGACGATCGACAAGCCTTTCATCGGTCGTCTCGAACAGCTCCGCCAGGACTTCAACAGTTCGCTGTCGCGCCTGCAGCAGACGCTGAGCCAGGTGCGCGACAATGTCGAGTTGATCCAGAGCAACGGCAACCAGATGGCTGCTTCCGCCGAGGATCTGTCGAAGCGTACGGAGCAGCAGGCTGCTTCGCTGGAGCAGACCGCCGCCGCCGTCGACCAAATCACCAACACGGTCCGTTCTTCCGCCGAACGCGCCAAGGATGCGGATGCGATCGTGCGCGAGGCCAAGCGCAGCGCCGATGACAGCTCCGTCGTCGTCGGCAACGCCATCGATGCGATGTCGCGCATCGAGGACGCTTCCCGCCGGATCGAGCAGATCATCGGCGTCATCGACGAGATCGCCTTCCAGACAAATCTTCTGGCGCTCAATGCCGGCATCGAAGCCGCCCGCGCTGGCGACGCCGGTAAAGGTTTCGCCGTTGTCGCCATGGAGGTACGCGAGCTGGCACAGCGCTCGGCCGCTGCCGCCAAGGAAATCAAGGGGCTGATCAACAAGTCGACCGAGGAGGTCGCCTCCGGTTCGCAGTTCGTGCAGGAGGCCGGCTCGGTGCTGGCGCAGATCAGCAGCCAGATCGTCACGATCAGCCAGCATGTGGAAATGATCGCCCATGCCAGCCACGATCAGGCAAGCGCGCT
This sequence comes from Martinezella tropici, assembly GCF_008370325.1. Lineage (GTDB taxonomy): Bacteria > Pseudomonadota > Alphaproteobacteria > Rhizobiales > Rhizobiaceae > Rhizobium > Rhizobium tropici_B. The sequence continues at coordinate 566,417 of NZ_VNIP01000001.1, forward strand.
GCAGGAGGTCAATTCCTCGGTCAATCACATGGATCAGATGACGCAGCAGAATGCCGGCATGGTGGAGGAAACCACGGCAGCAAGCCGCGAGCTAGCCTCCGAAGCCGACGCCCTGTTGCACCTGATCCAGCAGTTCAAGATCGAAGCCGGATACAGCGTCGGTTATATTCGGGAGCAAGCAGCCTGACCGCTGCAACTGTTGCCATCACGGGCGGATCGGCCAATTTTCGGCCGGTCCGCCTTTCCTATTGGCTTGCGATGAGCGCTTAAGGCGGCGATCATCCGTTCGATCCACAGGAAAAGGCGCGGCGTTTCGTGCCCATAGTCGAGGTAGAAGAGATCCTCTTTTTGGCGCCATTGCTCTTCGCGCGTCTGGCTTTGTATTTCGATGGCCTTGGCCAAAGCGATGCTTTCCAGCATGAGACGTCTCCATGGTTTGAGGCATCGCCTTAACTACACATGAGAATTTGCTTTATAAACGGCCGTTTTCGCCCTATGTTTTTCAATTATGAAAAATACCACCTGGGATTCCTATCAGCTCTTCCTCGATGTCGCCCGCGGCGGCGGACTGACGGGAGCGGTCGCTTCGAGCGGCCTAAGCCCGGCAACGATCGGTCGGCGGATGCTGGAACTGGAGGGACAGATCGGCCGCCCCCTCTTCGAACGCAGCCAGGCCGGCTACACGCTGACTGGTGACGGCCAGGCGCTATTCGATCAGCTGCTGGAAATGGAGGCCGCCGCCCGCAAGGTCGACAGTTGGCAGCGCGATGCCCAGGGCATGTCCGTCGTCCGCATCACTGCCGGCACATGGATCGGCTGGCTGCTCAGTCAGAACATGCCGACGATCTGTTCGGAGCGGGATGGATTCCGCATCGATCTGCATCTCGGCGAGCGACGCGTCAGCCTTGCCCATCGCGAGAGTGACATAGGCATCCGCGCATTCGAGCCGGAGGAGGCGAATCTCGCGGCCATCAAGATCGGTGATGTCGCCTATGCCGCCTATCAGGCCCGCAATATCCGCTTTGTCGGCCCACAGCGCTGGATCGCGGTGGCGGAGGAAGAGGCGGTGTCGGCCTATCTGCGCTGGCCGCATCAAAACAGGCGGGAGGAGATCGCTTTCACGGTCACCCGCCCGCGCTCGCTTCATGATCTCGTGCTTGCGGGGTCGGGCATTGCGGTTCTGCCCTGCTTCGTCGGTGATCAGGAGCCGAGGCTGGAACGGGTTGGCGAGGAAATCCCGTCTCTCCGCCACCGGCAATGGATCGTCATGAACAATGCCGACCGTCACCGAAGGGAAATCCGCACCGTGGTCGACCGCATGGCCAAGCTCTTGAAAAGCCATGCCGAGCTTTTTGCGGGCAAGCGCCCGACCTATGCGTGACGGAACACCTCGACGTCTGCTTTCTCGTGCGTCCTGCGGACGGTGGACGGCAAAAATGCGAAAGAGTGTGAGCCCACGCTTTTCCCCTTGTCGCCTTCATATTTCCTTTCTAGTCTAACGGGAAAAACAGAGGGTTGGGTGTCGCCTGGATGCCCTTGAACAAAACAGGAGAGACTATGAAGTCCATGTTCGCACGGCTTGCAGCAACGGCGTTCGCGGTCGTTTCGCTGGCAACGGTCGCTCAGGCAGAAGACAAAGTCGTCAATATCTATAACTGGTCGGATTACATCGATAATTCGATCCTGTCGGATTTCACCAAGGAAACCGGCATCAAGGTCGTCTACGACACGTTCGATCAGAACGAGACCCTGGAAACCAAGTTGCTTGCGGGCAAGACCGGCTACGACGTCGTCGTGCCGACGGCCTATTTCCTGCAGCGCCAGATCAAGGCCGGCGTCTTCCAGAAGCTCGACAAGTCCAAACTGCCGAACATCTCCAACATGTGGGATACGGTGCAGCAGCGCATCGCCACTTACGATCCCGGCAACAAGTACGCCATCGACTATATGTGGGGCACCAGCGGCGTCGGTTACAATGTCGACAAGGTGAAGCAGATCCTCGGCACCGATGACGCGCCCGATATCGACGTGATCTTCGATCCCAAGCTTGCCGCCAAGTTCAAGGATTGCGGCATCTACATGCTGGATTCGCCGACCGACGTCATTCCGGCGGCCCTGCGTTATCTGGGTCTCGACCCGAATTCGACCAAGCAGGAAGACTTCAAGAAGGCCGAAGAGCTTTTGACGTCGATCCGGCCGTTCGTGCGCAAGTTTCACTCCTCCGAATATATCAACGCGCTGGCCAATGGCGACATCTGCATCGCCTTCGGCTATTCCGGTGATGTGTTGCAGGCCCGCAACCGTGCCGCCGAGGCCAAGAACGGCGTAAATATCAGCTATTCGATCCCCAAGAAGGGGGCGCAGATGTGGTTCGACGTCATGGCGATCCCCGCCGATGCACCGCATGTCGAAGAGGCCCATATCTTCCTCAACTACATCATGAAGCCGGAAGTCATCGCCAAGGCGAGCAACTTCACCGCCTATGCCAACGGCAACAAGGCGTCCCAGGAATTCGTGAGCAAGGACGTACTGGAAGATCCGGCCGTCTATCCGACCGATGCGGTCCGCGAGAAGTTGTTCACACTGACACCTTGGGATGCAAAAACGCAGCGCGTGGGGACGCGCTTGTGGACAAAGGTCACCACTGGCCAATAAATCGAAGCGGCCCGGACGGCAACGTCCGGGCCTTTCCTTATAAAGCAAAAATCGCGAGCGTGCCGGGGTGGGGAAGAGCCGGCGCCAAAGCATTTCCAGGAAAAGTGCGCAGCGGTTTTCCGTCCGGAATGCGGAAAAACAAAAGATGGAGCGTTTCTGCAGTTCGACGAAAAGCGGAAATGTTCCAGGAAAGCTCGCCCGGCATCCATTTGGGGATAGATAATGAAGTCACTCGGTAATATCCGGCGTTCCTTTGCTCCTTGGACCGACCCTTCGGCCAAGCCTTATATTTCCTTCAAGAACGTGACGAAGAAGTTCGGTGATTTCATCGCCGTCGATAATCTCTCCCTGAATATCTACAATCGCGAATTCTTTGCTCTTCTCGGTGCATCGGGCTGCGGCAAGTCCACGCTTCTGCGCATGCTCGCTGGCTTCGAGCAGCCGACAACAGGCGAAATCGTGCTCGATGGCCAGGACCTTGCCGGCACGCCGCCCTATCGCCGCCCCGTCAACATGATGTTTCAGTCCTATGCGCTGTTTCCGCATATGTCGGTGGAAAAGAATATCGCATTCGGCCTGCGCCAGGACGGCATGCCGAAGGCGGAGATCGACGATCGCGTCGCGCAGATGCTGAAACTCGTCAAGCTGGAGCAATTCGCCAGGCGCAAGCCCAACCAACTTTCCGGCGGCCAGCGCCAGCGCGTGGCCTTGGCGCGCTCGCTAGCCAAGCGGCCGAAGGTGCTGCTGCTCGACGAACCGCTCGGCGCGCTCGACAAGAAGCTGCGCGAAGAAACCCAGTTCGAGCTCATGGATCTGCAGCAGAGCCTGGGGTTGACCTTCGTCGTCGTGACCCACGATCAGGAAGAGGCGATGACAATGGCGGACCGCATCGCGGTCATGAGTCATGGCAAGGTGGTGCAGGTGGCAACGCCGGCCGAAATCTACGAGGCGCCCAATTGCCGCTTCGTTGCCGACTTCATCGGTGACGTGAACATCCTCGACGGCAACGTCACCTCAGCGCAGTCGGGTATCGTCGAGATATCGGTCGATTCCGGCTTCACGGTGCGCACCGCTTCCGGCGGCGCACAGTCGGCGGGAAGCCGCGCGAGCCTCGCCATCCGTCCGGAGAAGCTTCGGGTGTCGCCACGCCCTCCGGCCAATGCCTCGGTCAATGCGGCCGAAGGCGAGATATGGGATATCGCCTATCTCGGTGACATGACCGTTTTCCACGTCAAGCTGAAGAGCGGGCAAGTGGTCAAGGCCTCGTCGCTGAACGCCGTACGCGCGGTGGAAGAGCCCTTCGCCTACGACCAGAACGTCTGGGTCTCCTTCGACGAAAATGCCGGCGTCTTGCTGAAGGATTGATCATGAGAGCGCTCGGTTCCCTAATCTATCAGCGCCTCGTGATCATCGTTCCCTATGCCTGGCTGCTGATCTTTTTCCTTGCACCGTTCCTCATCGTCTTCCGCATCTCGCTGTCGACGAAGGCGCTGTCGGTCCCGCCCTATGACCCGTCCTTCGCCTGGAGCGACAGCTTCGGCGACTGGTGGGACAAGTTCCAGACCATGTCGTTCGACAATTACACATGGCTGGCCGGCGATCCCCTTTATATGAACGCCTACATTCAGAGCCTGCAGATCGCCGGCATCTCGACGCTCCTGACGCTGATCATCGCCTATCCTATCGCCTACGGCATGGCGCAGGCGCCGCGCACGATCCGGCCGACTTTGCTGATGCTGGTCATCCTGCCCTTTTGGACGAGCTTTCTGATCCGCGTCTATTCCTGGATGTCGATCCTCAGCACCACGGGTCTCTTGAACCAGCTGCTGATGGGGCTCGGCATCATCCACCAGCCGCTTGTCATCCTGAACACCAACACCGCCGTCTATATCGGCATGGTCTATTCCTATCTGCCCTTCATGGTACTGCCACTCTATTCCGCGCTGGAAAAGATGGACGGCACGTTGATAGAGGCGGCACAGGATCTCGGCTGCACGTCGATCGGCGCTTTCTGGCGCGTCACCTTTCCGCTCTCGCTTCCCGGTGTTATCGCCGGCTGCATGCTGGTCTTCATCCCCGCTGTCGGCGAGTTCGTCATCCCCGACCTGCTCGGTGGCTCCGAAACCCTCATGATCGGCAAGGTGCTATGGACGGAATTCTATAGCAATACCGACTGGCCGCTGGCCTCGGCGGTGGCGACCATCCTGCTTCTGGTGCTGGTCATCCCCATCGTCTTCTTCCAGCATTTCCAGGCCAGGGCCGACGAGAAGGGGAGATAATTCATGACCCGCTGGTCCCGCTTCAACATCGTCTCCGTCACACTCGGCCTGGCTTTCCTTTACTTGCCGATCCTGCTGCTGGTCATCTATTCCTTCAACAGCTCCAGGCTGGTCACGGTCTGGGGCGGTTTTTCGACGCAGTGGTATGTGCATCTCTTCAGCAACGACACCATGTTGAACGCCGCCTGGCTGACGGTGCGCATCGCACTCCTGTCGGCAACCGTTGCTACCGTGCTCGGCACCTTCGCGGCGATTACGCTGGTGCGCCATACGCGTTTCCGCGGTCGCATCCTGTTTTCGGGCATGATCTATGCGCCGCTGGTCATGCCTGACGTCATCACCGGCCTGTCGCTGCTGCTGCTCTTCGTCACCTCTGGTGTCGATCGCGGCTTCTGGACGATCGTCATGGCGCATACGACGCTGACCATGTGCTTCGTCGCCGTCGTCGTGCAATCGCGCCTGCTGACCTTCGATCGATCGATCGAGGAGGCGGCGCTGGATCTCGGCGCGCCGCCGGTGCGCACCTTCTTCGAGGTGACGCTGCCGATCATCGCGCCGGCCGTCTTTTCCGGCTGGGTGCTGGCCCTCACATTGTCGCTCGATGATCTAGTGATCGCGACCTTCGCATCCGGCGCCGGCGCCAAGACGCTGCCGATGCTGATCTACAGCCAGGTCAAGCTTGGCGTCACGCCGGAGATCAACGCCATCTGCACCATCCTCATCGGTGTCGTCGCGGTCGGCGTCATCTGCGCTTCCATCGTCACCAAGCGCCGCGAAGTGCAGCGCCAGAGGGACGAACAGGCAGCCGCCGCGGCCTGAGGCGCGACGGTCGAAATATAATCCTGGAGATTATTGTTGCTGCAGCGGCTGTACCGGCTTCTGCAGCAAGGTCGCGACCGGCGAAACGACCGGGTTTGGCCAGCTGCCTCCGATGAAGAAAGGCAGCATCGGCAACTCGTCGGCATCGGAGGGCGATGTCGCCTCGATCGCGCCAGAAAGCGCCAGGCTGTTGGTGCGGAAGGGAACGACACCGTTGAAGGTGATGGTTTCGTTGCGTCCGGCAATCGAGGCATTCTTCACTTCGGCGGATCCCTTCGCAAAACTTGCGTCGACATTGATGCTGTCGAAGTCGAAGGACGTGTCGGCAATGTCGCTCATCCGGAAAAAGGTTTTTTCCGCTGCAAGCGTCCGGAAGCTGGAGATGTCGAATTCACGGAAGGTTCCTGTCGTTGAATTGAAGTGCAGCGTGCCGGCGACATCGCTGAGCGTCGCGACCCAGATCGGCTTGGAGGTGCTGAGCGACAGATCCAGCGAGCCTGACGACGGCATCGGCAGCGGACCTATCAGCTTCAGACGGGTGAAGAGACCGCCGAAATCCGCGTTTCGGATTGAAATCTGCAATTTGCCGCCGCCGTCGAAGTCTCCTGGGGCGACCTCCAGATGCGCGGTCAGCGAACCGTTCTCGAAGCCGCTGTCGCCGATATCGAACTTCGCCTTGCCGCCCGCCACCAGCAGGCTGGCGCCGATATTGTCGAACTGGAAGGGACCGAGCGCCGCCTTGTTCGACGATAGGCGCATGTCGAGGTCGAGCCGTTGCAGCGGATTGCCGTTGAGCAGTGCATCGATGGCAGTCTCGGCGGCAAGGCGCATGGAGAAGGCGGCCAGGAACGGATTGAGGTTCATCTGGTCGAAGGCGAGCGTGCCGGAGATCTTCGGCTTGCCTGCCGTCGTATAATTCAGATCCATGATGCCGGATGCCGTGGAATCATTGACCTTGAAACTGAGGTTGTTGAAGCGCAGGCCCTTCTCGGTCGCAGCAATATCGGCGCTGAGCGAAACATTCTTGAGGGCATCGGCCGCCGGCAGATGCTGCCCGCTCCAGGCCAGGAACGAGGGCACATTCGGGACGCTGAGCTGCAGATTGCCCGCAAAGGCTGAAAAGTCGGACAGGCTGGTGACGCCGGAATAGGTCCAGTTGATCAGCGCCGAGGTAAAGCTGGTCTTGGCGTCGACATTCTTGCCGGCAAAGAACAGCAGCGGCTGCGCGGAATCGAAATTGAGCTTGATGTCCTGGCCATTGAAGCGTGCAAGGATGACGGCAGACATCGCCCGCGAGAGCCGCGGCCATGAAATGTCTGCATTGACGCCATTCAGCCTGTAGATGTTGCCGCTGCGCTCGTCGGTCATTTCGACGCTGCCGTCCTCGATAGTCAGCATGCCGATAGCCGCATCCTGGTCCTTCCGCATCGGCATGCCCTGTCCGGAAGACGTTTCCGCCTGTTCGATCGCCTTGGAAAGACGGCCTTCATTCGTCCAGTCGATCAGGCCGTTATCGTCACGGCGGATATAGAGGATCGGGCGCAGGAAATGAAACTCATGAAAGCGCGCATGGCCGCGAATGGCCGACCAGAGCGAGAAATCCGCGGAAAGACTGTCGACATGGCCCAGAACCTTGCCATTCCGCGTCGGCTCGCGGATGGTCACGCCATTGAGCGTGACGCGTGCCGTCGGCCAGAATTCCAGCGTCGGATCGCCGTCGATCTGGGCGCGGTATCCCGTCCATTCCGACAGCGCCTTCTCGATGCCGGAACGCACCAGCCCGCTGGAAATCAGGAAAGGCGCAGTCGCTCTGAAGACAGCGAACACAATGAGAATCGTGAGAAGAATGATGCCGGTCGTGCGGACGACGGCAGGCAGCCAGCGTGAAGCCGATCGCATCGTCAGCCACCATTTATTGTTTTTCGAAGCTCTCATGATCCCGTGGAGACTCGCGAACTGATAGGGATAATCTGCCTGCGTTTGCCGGATATAGGAAATGTTTGCCGGATGCAAACATGACACACTGGCAATACCCACAGCACCGTGATTTTATAATGCACTGCAGCATCGCTATATACAGTGAAAAGCGGGAGGGAGAAATATGCAGGATCAGCAGCCGCTCTGGACGCCGTCGGAGGAGTTTCGTCGCCAGAGCCCGATGTTTGTCTTCATGGAGCAATGCAACCGGCGTTTTGGCCTTTCGATGTCGGATTTTGCCGGGCTTCACGCCTGGTCCATCGCCGAGCGCGAAAATTTCTGGACCGAAGTCTGGGATTTCTGCGGCTTGAAGGGCAAGCGAGGCGAGAGGGCGCTGATCGACGGCGACATCATGCTCGAGGCGCGCTTCTTTCCCGATGCCGAGCTGAATTTCGCCGAAAACCTGCTGTCGAAGAGCGGCGAGGGCGATGCGCTGGTGTTCTGGGGAGAGGACAAGGTGCGCGATCGCTGGTCATGGGACCGGCTGGCCGCGATGGTATCGCGCCTGCAGCAGGCCTATCGCGCCCATGGCATCGGCAAGGGAGATCGGGTGGCGGCCATGATGCCGAACATGCCGGAGACCATTGCCTGCATGCTGGCAGCCGCATCGATCGGCGCCATCTGGTCTTCCTGTTCCCCTGATTTCGGCGAGCAGGGCGTCATGGACCGTTTCGGCCAGATCGAGCCGAAGCTCTTCATTGCCTGCAGCGGCTATTGGTATGGCGGCAAGCTGCAGGACGTCACCGCGAAGGTGAGCGCCATCGCGCAGCGCCTGAATGCGCCCACCGTCATCGTGCCCTATGCCGGCAATGCCGCCGCGGTCGTCACGGCCACGTCGAATTCGCAAACTCTTGATGATCTGGTCGCGCCCTTCGCAGCGAAATCGGTCGAGTTCGAGCTCGTATCCTTCTCCCATCCGCTGTTCATCCTGTTTTCCTCGGGCACCACAGGCGTTCCGAAATGCATCGTGCATTCCACCGGCGGCGCGCTGCTGCAGCTGATCAAGGAACACCGCCTGCATTGTGGCGTCGTTCCGGGCGAAAAGGTTTTCTACTTCACCACCTGCGGCTGGATGATGTGGAACTGGCTGGTGACAGGCCTTGCCGCCGGCGCGACGCTCTGCCTCTACGACGGATCGCCCTTCGCGCCGGATGGCAACATCCTGTTCGATTATGCGCAGGAAGAGAAATTCGCGGTCTTCGGCACGTCTGCCAAATATATCGACGCGGTTCACAAGAGCGGCCTTATGCCGAAGACGTCGCACGACCTTTCGAGCCTGCGGCTGATGACCTCCACCGGCTCGCCGCTGTCGCCCGAGGGCTTCTCCTTCGTCTATGAGGGGATCAAGGACGATATCCAGCTGGCCTCGATTTCCGGCGGCACCGATATTGTCTCCTGCTTCGTGCTCGGCAACCCGCTGCAAGCGGTCTGGCGCGGCGAGATCCAGGGGCCGGGTCTCGGCCTTGCCGTCGATGTCTGGAACGACGAAGGCAAGCCGGTGCGCGGCGAGAAGGGTGAACTCGTCTGCACGAAGGCCTTCCCCTCGATGCCGGTCATGTTCTGGAACGATCCCGAGCGCGCCAAATATCGCGCTGCCTATTTCGAGCGCTTCGACAATATCTGGTGCCACGGCGATTTCGCCGAATGGACTGTTCATGGCGGCCTCATCATCCATGGCCGCTCGGATGCGACGCTCAATCCCGGCGGCGTGCGCATCGGCACCGCAGAGATCTACAATCAGGTCGAGCAGATCCCCGAGGTTCTGGAAGCGCTCTGCATTGGCCAGGATTGGGACGACGATGTCCGTGTCGTGCTGTTCGTCCGGCTTGCTGCCGGCGTGTCGCTGACGGAGGATCTCGTCAAGGCGATGAAGACCCGCATCCGCACCGGCGCTTCGCCGCGTCACGTGCCGGCCAAGATCATCGCCGTTGCGGATATTCCGCGCACGAAATCCGGCAAGATCGTCGAGCTTGCCGTGCGCGAGGTGGTGCATGGCCGGCCTGTCAAGAACAAGGAGGCGCTCGCCAATCCTGAAGTGCTGGATCTCTTTGCCGGGCTGGAAGAACTCAAAAGCTGAAGCAGTCCCTAAAACTGAGGGGCAAACGATGACCCTCGTTTGGTAACCCCGCGTTAAGAAAGCTTGGTCAAAAGTAAAGGCCAACTTGAGGCCGTTCGCATGAGCTGGAGCGGATTGGAGCCGCTCTTGGTTCCCGAGACATGAAGTTCACCGACTCGAGCTTGCTTTCGACAGCATCAACTTCAAAGGCAGCGCGGTTCGCTGCCTTTTTTTCGTTTCGCCTCGCACGAAAACGCGTCTGCTCTGTACATTGCCGCATTGAGCAAGTATGTGCAGGCGTGAAGAAGAGGTTCGCGACGTGCGAGCCACGATGATCGCCGTCTGATGGCGCGCGAAGAATTCCGAAAGACAGATGATGACTGAATTCGAAGGCATCGCTCCTGCGATTGCCGAGGCTTTGTCGAAGCGTGGTTATGAAACGCTGACGCCGGTACAGAAGGCGATGCTCGATCCTGGCCTTGCCGGCAAGGATGCCCTTGTCTCGGCTCAGACCGGCTCGGGCAAGACGGTTGCCTTTGGCCTGGCGCTGGCGCCCGGCCTGCTCGATGGTGCCGAACGCTTCGGCCGCGCCGGCGCTCCCTTGGCGCTGGCGATCGCGCCGACCCGCGAACTGGCGCTGCAGGTCCAGCGCGAGCTGGAATGGCTCTACGGGCTGACAGGGGCGACGATCGCCTCCTGCGTCGGCGGCATGGACATGCGCACGGAACGGCGCACGCTCGAGCGCGGGGCCCACATCGTCGTCGGCACGCCCGGCCGTCTCTGCGATCATATCCGCCGCAACTCGCTCGATATTTCCGAACTCAAAGCCGTCGTGCTCGATGAGGCCGACGAAATGCTCGATCTCGGTTTCCGCGAGGATCTGGAGTTCATTCTGGAATCCGCGCCGTCTGATCGTCGCACCCTGATGTTTTCCGCCACCGTGCCGCGCTCGATCGCCAAGCTCGCCGAGAACTATCAGCGCGATGCCGTCCGCATCGCCACCGCTTCCGAGGCCAAGCAGCATGTCGATATCGATTATCGCGCGCTGACCGTCGTGCCGAGCGACAGGGAAAACGCCATCATCAACGTGCTGCGCTACTATGAGGCGCGCAATGCCATCGTTTTCTGCTCGACGCGTGCTGCCGTCAATCATCTGACGGCTCGCTTCAACAATCGTGGCTTTTCGGTCGTTGCGCTCTCAGGCGAACTTAGCCAGAACGAGCGCACGCACGCCTTGCAAGCGATGCGCGACGGCCGCGCCCGCGTCTGCATCGCCACCGACGTTGCCGCCCGCGGCATCGACCTGCCGGGTCTGGAGCTGGTCATTCACGCCGATCTGCCGACCAATCCGGACACGCTGCTGCATCGCAGCGGCCGCACCGGCCGCGCCGGCAACAAGGGCGTCAGCGCTCTCATCGTGCCGCTCAGCGCCCGCCGCCGGACCGAACGCCTGCTGGAAGCTGCCCGCATCCGCGCTACCTGGGCAAAGCCGCCGTCAGCCGATGAAGTGAGCTTGCGCGACGATGAAAGGCTTCTTGCCGATCCGGTCTTTGAAGCGCCGCTTGCCGAAGACGAGCAGTCGATCGTTCGGCAGCTGTTGGAGCGCCACGGCGCCGAGCAGGTCGCCGCCGCATTCCTGCGGCAATACCGCGCCGGCCATTCCGCGCCCGAGGAATTGCAGGACGTGCCGGCCGAAGGCGAGCGCCGAAAGCCCCGCCGCGACGATTTCCCGGTCACGCCTCGCGATGAGGGCTCGTCTGCTGGACGCAACGACTTCACCGATGGTCTCTGGGTATCGCTCTCTGTCGGACGCAAGCAGAATGCCGAGCCGCGCTGGCTGATCCCCATGCTCTGCCGCAACGGCAATCTGACCAAGCGCGACATCGGTGCCATCAAGATGCAGCCCGAGGAAACCTTCGTCGAGCTTTCGCCTGATGGTGCCGAGCGCTTCCTGAGCGCCATCGGCCCCGATAAGACGCTCGAGCGCGGCATCCGCGTCAAGCAGCTCGCCGGCATGCCGGATTTCCAGCAGGCCAAGCGGGAAGGCGGCTTCGCAAAGAAGAAACCGTTCGCCGACAAGGGTTCCCGTTCGAACGACGCCCCCAAGCCGAAATGGAAGTCCGATCGGAAGCCGGAGCGGGCGCACGCGGGCGAGGGCAGCGTTTCCGAACGATCCGACAAGAAGCCCTGGGCGAAAAAGCCCGGCAAGCCGAACTTCGCCAAGAATGACGGCGGCCCTCCAAAGGGCGGCAAGCCGAATTCCAAGGCCGCGCGCAAGGCTGCGCGGGCTCAGGGGGAATAATTTCTGTCACCGAGTTCAAGGGGGCGGCGCCCCCTTGTCGCTATCTCCGCATCTCCCGGCAAGAGGAGATCGGTACTCCGGGCACCGCTACTCGAAGAAGATCAGGCTTGCTGGCGATGGTGGTAGTGGTTTTACCCTCACATTATGAAAACCGGCACGCCTAGCCATCTCGGCCAGGTCCTTCTGCGTGTAAGCCTCGCCTCTTGGCGTACTCGCCAGCATCTCCCATGAGAAAGCGGCTGGGAAGGGCGGCGAGACGAGATCGTCGTTCGGCACGAAGTCCACCGCAACCACCTTGCCCTCGGCGGTCAGGCTGGCCCGGCACTTCCTAAGCAATCCGGCGCAGGTTTCCAGGTCGAAGTGATGCAGGAAGTTCGGCAGCAGGATAAGATCGTAGTCCGTGCCCCAGTCGACTTCGAATGCGCTGCCGGGAATGACCTTGTATCGTTCGGCGACGCCAAATTGCTGCGCATTATGTTTGGCCAATTCCAGAACGGAGCCCCAATCGACCGCAACGATCTCGGCCGAAGGAAAAGCCTTCGCCATCTCGATCCCGAAACGCCCGTGCCCTGCGGCGATATCAAGTATCTTCCGTGGCTGCATGGGCAAGTTGGCCATTTCGGTGGCGAGGCTGATCGCGCTGCCGCCCGTGAACGAGCCCATGCCACGAGCAAATTTCACCCACACCGGATTGTCCGGAGACATGTTTGCCAATCCAATGGACCCGCCGTTGCGGACATAGGAAGGCGGATCGTCCAGGATCTGCTTGAGGATTTCGGGCGCGGCCAGGAATTCGATGGCCGCGCCCATATAGGCTGGCGAATGCCGGTCGAGGAAGGCTCGGCTGGATGGGGTCGGAGCGTATTGATCGCCTGTTTTCGTGAGAAAGCCGTTCACAACGAGATAGTCGCATAGAATGCGCACGCCTCTTTCGGCTGCATTTGTTGCGGCCGCCAAGGATGCTGCATTGCTGCCGTCACCAATCAAAGTGAAAAGATCGAGTTCTATGGCGGCTACGATGGCGGCCGTCTTTCGGCACGCAAACATCGCATCGACCACTAGATTGGGCGAAACTTCGCCCACGTCTGCTTCTACTGCCGTCGATGACATTGGATCCCCCCTTATGTGCCCAATGACCGACCGGAATAGTCGGTCGCAACGATGAATTATCTCACAAAAGACGACTGAGTTTAAGTTCGTCATCGCTAATACTGAGGCGATACATCAGATATTCTCGGCTAGCGGCGCGGGCGAAGTCATCCATGCACCTACCAGCGTCACTACCAGGCCGATGAACATCGCCATCTCAGCGGTTCGGAAAACAGCGCCTAGACCCAGTATGGTGACGGGCGGCAGTGCTGACCTGCGGGGGATATAAGCCGCCAGCCGCACTCGGGTCAGCGCGGCGCTTCCATTGTCGCTGTAGGACTTTGCAACAACTGCGACGTCGCGGGCAAATCGATCTGTGAGCGGGCTGCAGAAGCCGGGAAAATGTCTGCCTGGTGCAACACGCGGTTATTCGGCTTGACATTTGGATCACGTCAAGCAGATGATTATTCATGGGGTTGCGATCACCCCACGAGGCTACGGCTGAAGAATCGCGTCCTGAAACCCGAGCCAACGGAGGACGCGCTATGCCGTCATTTCTGGAAATTACACCCGACAAGCTGAATCGTATTATCGGCACGCCCAACCTGCCGACGATCATCGACGTCCGCAACGACGAGGACTTCGCTGCCGATCCCCGTCTCATTCCCGGCTCGATCCGTCGCGACTATCGAACGGTCACCGACTGGGCAAATGAACTGGCTGGGCCGGCCATCGTCCTCTGTCAGAAAGGACAGAAACTCGGTCACGGAGTTGCTGCCTATCTCCGGATCTTCGGAAAGGAAGCGGAGGTCCTCGAAGGCGGTTTCGAGGCATGGCGGAGCGCGGAAGGCGCGCTGATCCCCGAAGAGAAATTACCTCCTCGCGATGACAAAGGGCGGACCGTGTGGGTGACAAGGGCACGACCGAAGATCGATCGCATCGCTTGCCCATGGCTGATCCGGCGCTTCGTCGATCCGTCAGCGATCTTCCTGTTCGTTCCGGCGGTCGAAGTTCCAGCTGTCGCTGATCGCTTCAAGGCGGTACCCTTCGACATCGAGGATGTCTTCTGGAGCCATCGCGGCGAGTTGTGCACCTTCGATGTCATGGTCGAAGAGTTCGGCCTCGGCACCGAGCCTCTTCTTCACCTTGCGACCATCGTTCGTGGCGCTGACACATCTCGGCCCGAATTGGCACCTGAAGCATCCGGACTGCTTGCAGCCTCGCTCGGGCTTTCGCGGATGTTCAACGACGACTTGGAGCAATTGGAAGCCGGCATGACATTGTATGACGCCTTCTACCGTTGGTGCCGCGACGCGACGGAAGAGACGCACAATTGGCCCAACCCGAGGAAGGTATGAGAGACATGACCGACCTCATAAAGAACGCGGCCGCGCGACCAAGCGCGGCTGATCGGGACGTCGTCCCCCTTCATGAGGCTATCAAGGTCTGGACCCGCGTTGCCGCCCTAAGCTTCGGTGGGCCAGCCGGGCAGATCGCCGTCATGCACCGCATCGTCGTCGATGAAAAGAAATGGGTAGGGGAGCACAGGTTCCTTCATGCTCTGAACTACTGCATGTTGCTGCCGGGTCCGGAAGCGCATCAGCTTGCCATCTATCTCGGCTGGCTGCTGAACAGGACCCTGGGGGGCATGATCGCGGGCATTCTATTCGTTCTGCCAGGCTTCCTGGCGATCCTCGCGCTCAGTTATGTCTACGTCTTGTTCGGGAACTTGACCTTTATCGAGGGAATGTTCTTCGGGCTCAAATGCGCCGTGCTGGCCGTGGTCATCCAGGCCGTCTTCCGCATCGGCAGCCGAGCCCTCAAGAACAAGGTTATGGTTGCATTGGCCGCCGTTGCTTTCGTGGCGATCTTCTTCCTGCACGTTCCGTTTCCGCTTATCATCGTTGGAGCCGGACTTATCGGCTACCTCGCCTCTCGCGGAGGGGTCGCTGCCTTCAAGATAGGTGGCGGACACAAGTCGGGCTCCGGGACGATCCTGGAGGATAGGGACTCCGTTCTTGGCGAGGAGATCCCTTTACACGCTCGACCGAACCTCGCCTGGTCTCTGAAGACTTCAGGTGCGTTAGCGGCCGCCTGGCTCATTCCGGTTGCTGCTCTCCTAATTACGCTCGGTCCCGATAACGTCTTTTCCAAAATCGGGATATTCTTCAGCGAGATGGCAGTTGTGACCTTCGGGGGCGCCTATGCCGTGCTGGCATATGTCGCACAGGAGGCGGTGCAGCAGTTGGGCTGGCTGCGGCCGGGCGAGATGCTGGACGGTCTGGGAATGGCGGAAACGACCCCTGGACCGCTGATCATGGTAACGCAGTTCGTGGGGTTCCTGGCGGGCTATCGCAGTCCCGGCACCCTCAACCCTCTTGCGGCAGCAACCTTTGCCGCCGTGCTGACAACATGGGTCACGTTCCTGCCGAGCTTCCTTTGGATTTTCGCAGGTGCGCCGTTCATCGAGAAGATGCGCGGGAATGTCGCGCTGACCGGTGCCATGTCAGCGATAACGGCGGCTGTGGTCGGCGTCATTCTCAATCTCGCGATTTGGTTCGGGCTCCATGTGCTGTTCGGTAAGACCACAAGCTTCACCTACGGTTCGTGGACGATGGATGTGCCCGTTCTGACCTCGCTTGCATTGCCCTCGCTGGCGCTGACCTTGCTTGCCGCCATCGCCATATTTCGCCTGAAGATGTCTGTGATATCGACCTTATTGGCATCTGCAGCTTTGGGCGTTGGCTGGACTGTCTTCGTTTCCTGACGGAAGAGGCATTCGCCGCATCAGTGGCCCGGAGTGGAGATTCGTGTCCTCCCGGGCATTTGCAGGGATTTCGTGACTGAGGCAGAATGCCGCCTTCGACCAGGGAGCGAATGGAGCGGCGTACGCATGCTGATCGGCTCATGTCATTGCGGCAAGGCGGGTTGGAGGCTCGAAGGCGATCCGGGCTCGATCACGGCCTGCAATTGCACGCTCTGCCGGCGTTACGGCGTGCTGTGGGCCTATGACTATGAAGGAGAGCGGGTCTCCGTCACGGGCCAGACTGCCTCCTATACCCGTGTCGGCAAGGACAAGCCTTCTCTCGAAATATTGTTCTGCCCGTCCTGCGCCTGCGTCGTAAGCTGGCGCGGCCTGAGGCTGCAAAAGGATGGCCGCCGGCGCATGGCCGTCAACGTGCGGCTGGCGCCGCCGGATCTCGTCGCCGACCTGCCGATCGATCATTTCGATGGGCTCGAGACGTACGAAGATCTTCCTCCCGACGGGCGGTGCGTGCGCGATCTCTGGTTTTGACGGCGAGCCGCGGTTTTCTCAGTTCGCCAGCACCCTCGGCGATGGGAAGGTGATCTCGACCAGCGTGCCCTCGTTCGGGGCCGAATTGATCGAGAAGGTCGCCCTGTTGGCGTCGACCATGGCCTTGGTCAGCGGCAGGCCGAGGCCGGTGCCGTCGCCGCGCTTGCGGGCATTGGTGGAGACCTGCCGGAACGGCTTCATGGCCTGCTCGAGCTCCGAGCGGGTCATGCCGACGCCGGTATCCCTGATCCGCATCACGACGCTGCCGTTGCCCTCATAGGCAGTCGACACGACGATCTGGCCTCCGGACGGCGTGAAGCGGATGGCGTTGGAAAGGATGTTGAGCGCGATCTGCTTGATCGAGCGCAGGTCGGCAACGACATTCGGCACGGATTGCGACAGCGCCGTGCGGATGATGACGCGCTGGCTGTTGGCCTGCGGCTGCACCAGCGACACTGCCTCGGCGATCGCCTCGTTGAGGCCGACAGCGGCGAAATCCAGGTCCATCTCGCCGGCCTCGATCTTCGAGATATCGAGGAGATCGTTGACGATGTCGAGCACATGGCGCCCGGAGCGGCCGATATCGGTCGCATATTCGACGTAGCGCGAATGGCCGATCGGCCCGAAACGCTCGCCAGCCATCATGTCGGAAAAGCCGATAATGGCGTTGAGCGGCGTACGGATTTCATGGCTGACGCGAGCAAGGAAATCCGTCTTGTGCGCATTGGCGGTTTCAGCGGCGCGCTTGGCGTTGCGCAGTTCCTCTTCGGTACGCTTCCATTGCGTGATGTCGCGGATGACGGCGCAGTAGCCGTTCGAGGAGTTGAGGCGCCCCATGGTCATGAACAGCGGCACGAAGCCGCCGGACGCCTCGCGGCCGATCACTTCGCGGCCGTCATTGAGCACGCTGGCGACACCATGGCCCGAAAGGCCGCTGAGATAATCGAGCACCGCCTTCTGGCTCTCATGGGCAAACAGCATGACGAAGGGTTTGCCGCGCGTTTCCTGGTCGTCGTAATTGAAGAGGGCGCTTGCCGACCGGTTCATCGAGCGGATCTCACCCTCCTGGCCGATGATGATCACGCCATCCGTTGCCGTCTCCAGCGTCGAGCGCAGCTCCTCGATCTCCACCTGCAGCTTCGCGACCTTCTCGACGATGCGCTCCTGGCGTGCCTCTTCGGGAACGGGCGGCGGCGGTGCCGGCGGCTCGCTTCTTTCCACCGGCATCAGCGCCAGCATCAATGCCGTGCCGTCTTCCCAGCGGATCGACTGCAGCCGCGCCGTAACCGGCACCAGCGCATCGTCGGCGCGCACGACCATTATCGTACCGGGCTGTTCGGTCTTGCCTTCCAGGTCGTTGCGCTGCAGCAGCGCATCCAGCCCGCCGATCTGTTCGAGATCGTCGAGGTTCTCATAGCCGGTCAGCCGCAGGAATTCCGGATTGCCGTGGATCAGGCGATCGCCGGCATGGATAAGGATCGCGAGTGGCAGCTGATCGACGATCTCGGAAGACAGGCCAGTGCGCATCTTCACGCGCGGTGGAATGGCAGTGTTCAGGACGTCAATCGGATCGAAATCCTCTTCCGGCTCGGCGGAAGCGGCCGGATTTTCAGCCTGAGTGCTGTCGCCGGTTCCAAGGCTGTCGCCATCCGTGGTTTCGACCAGATTCTCGAGCGGTTTGGATGCTTCCTCCTCAGCGCCTGGAGCGGTTGTCTGCCCGTCTCGGTCGTGGTCGTTTCCCTCAGTCGGCTCCGCCATATCGGACAGGATCTCGTCGGCCGCATTCGGCTGCGGGGCGATATCGGCATCGTCTTCGCGCCGTTCGTCGCGCGATTGCTCTGCAGGCGGTTCAGTGCGCTTGCCAAAGGGCTCGAGCTGTCGCGCGATCTCCCGGAAGGCGGCCTGCTCGCTGAGCGAAAGGCCGGCTTGCGTCAAGGTCCGGCGTTCGTGCAGGCGAACCACCTTGTCCGATTCGCGCCGGTTCGGCGTCTCGGAAATCCGCAAGGCGGGCGGCTCGCGGTGCTCGGCGGCAGCATCTTCCGCAGCATCCTGCGCTGGGCTCTCCACCTCTTCCATCGCCACCGGAGCCTCGGGCTCGAAAGCCGGTTGCTCCTCCGGAACCATCTCCGCTTCCGCTGACGGATCGGCGGCGGATGCTGCGTCCTGGCCATCCCGTTCGCCCAGGTCAATGCCGCGTTTCATCGGGTCGTCGATCACGTCTGCGATGCGCACGACACCGAAGCCCCGGAAACCGTCGAATTCGCGGCTGCGCGTATAGGTCGGCAGGGCTGCCAGATCGACGGGCACCATCAGGCTTGTGCCTTCTACCGGCCAATAGATCGTCCGCCCCGACCATGTGTCGCGCCGCGCGAGCAATTCCGCAATCTTGCGGTCCGGGTCGAGATTGAAGCGCTGGGCGACATCTGCGAAGGCCGCGCCCGCAATCTGGGCCGCATGGGGACCGACCGCATCGGCGAATTCGCGGGAAACCTCGCTGAAACGGCCCGCCGCATCGATCTTCCACACGAAGCGTGTGGCACGTCCATTGCGCTGGAAGGCAAAGCCTTCGACAGGATGATTTTCGGCGGCCGAACTCTCCGATGAAGGCTGCTCAACACGCGCTTCCGCCGAAGCATCCTTGATCGGCTCTTCGTCGTTGGTTGCCGCTTGTTCCCGCGGCTCCCTTGCATGAAGGGCGGCTTCGTCATCCGCCTCGTTGGTGCCATTCGCCAGCACCGGCGCATGCGTGTCCTCGCCCGTGCTTTCCGGATGCGGCGCCGCTTCCTGCTGCTCGTCGGAGCGATATTCCGACGGCTCGTCCAGTTCCTCGATATCGGCCACGGCCTCGATGACATCGCCGAAGGGCACGTCCTCGGCTGGCTTTGCGGTCTCATCCGCCGCTGCCTCGAGCTCCTCACGCACTTCTTCCGTCTGCGGTTCAACCACGGCAGATGCGGTCGAGCCTGCTTTTTCGGTGCGGTCTTCCGCCGGATCGAGGCGGCCCATCGCGGCCTCGACGACAAATAGCAGATGCAAGGCCGGAATTTCCGACAGCTTGCCGATGGCGGCGGGCAAATAGCCATGACCGGTCGAGATCGGCCGCTTGATCAGCCTGTCCGGCTGGGCGCCGGCCATGGTCGTCAGCATCCGCGCCGTCTGCGGCGTCACGCCGAGTGCGCTGAAGCCAGCGGATGCGGCAATGACGTCGCCGTCGCGGCCGATGACGGCCATGTGGGTATCGGGATCGTCGAACCCGTCGATCATGCGCCTGGCACATTCCGATGATGCGAGCGGCTTCGATGAGACCGGGGAAGAAAACAGGACCGCCTCTTCGCCGGCCTGGATGCGGATGAGCTCGACGGCCGCATTGACGACCGCCCGCTGGAAGCCCGAAGCCATGCGGATCAGGAACGTGCGCTGGTCGCCGACCGCGCCGAGGCCGCGCGCCGTTGCCTCGATCTGACGGAACGAGACGTCGCCGGACTTCGGCCCTTGTTCGACAAAATCATAGATGACGTCATAGCCGAAGAGGTTGGCACCGGCACCATTGGCCCAGAGCACGCGGTCCATGCCGGTCGAGAACATGACCATCGCTTCGCCGCGTGCGAACCGCTCCCGAACGCGGGGATGCACGGCAATGTCAATGAACGGATATTGAATTGCGGGCATTTTCCAACCTGTTTTGCGGGCGTGACCGCCTCTCTTGCTTTAATGGTTTATTAATAACGGCGCGCCGCTTTTCGGTCCAGCGAAGGGCCCATTTTTCGGCCGGAAAGGTTAACGCCTTGTGCGGCGCACAAAATATATTGCACTGCACAATTTTTTATATTATATAGACCTCACACAGGTTCACGACGGGCGCCTCAGAGAGGGCCCTTTTAGGAGCGTAATCATGGCTACTGTAAAGAAAGACGACGTTTTTTCAACGGCTGCATTCGATCCGTCCAAGTTCTCCGAAACCTTCCGCGACTTCGCTGAAAAGGGCGCTGCCCAGTCCAAGGAAGCCTTCGCAAAGCTGAAGGCTGCGACCGAGGAAGCCGGCAAGACGGTTGAGGCAACCGTGCAGACCGCACAGTCCGGTTCCGTGGAAATCGGCCTCAAGGCGATCGACGTTCTGCGCACCAATGCCGAAAGCTCGCTTGCCCACATGGAAGCCCTGCTTCGAGTCAAGTCCGTTGCCGAACTCTTCGAACTTCAGACCGCCTTCATCCGCAAGCAGGCCGAAGTCACCGTCGAGCAGGCCAAGTCCATCCAGGATACCACCAAGAAGGTCGCCGAAAAGCTGGCAAAGCCCGCTAAGGACGCCGCTGAAAAGGCGATGGCCTCCTTCAAGGCCTAATCATTTCCAATAAGCCTCCCAAGGCACGAACGTCCCGTTCCCAGGTGAAAGCCTGGGGCGGGACTTTTTTATTTCCGGCAGGAGCCGGTCTGGCCGGTGTCCTGCCGCGCATCATCGTTTGGATATCTTCGAAGCTTTTTCATATTGCGGGGAGATAGGACTTGAAATAATTTCAAAGTCCTCGTATGTCACCCCCGTTCGCGGCGACGCGAGCATGTGCGGTTGTAGCTCAGTTGGTTAGAGCGCAGGTTTGTGGCACCTGAGGTCGGAGGTTCGAGACCCCCCAACCGTACCATTCTTCCCCCCATACATTTTATGCACAGCTGATCCATCAGCCACGAAAGCCTATTTCTTGTCTTCAGGCTTCTTCGACACATGGCCCGGCGATATCGGATCGCTGGCGGGAAAAGTCTCCTCCAGCGCTTCCTCCAGGTAATCGTCCTGTTCCTTGAGCTCTTTCTCGCTCAGTTTCTGCTGCTTCTTGTCGTTCATCGTGCTGGCTCCTCGACCTCTCCCGAAATACTAGGCCTTGCCCTGCCTTTGTCCAGCATCAAGGGCAGACAGTCGGAGGTGGAGGGCGAAGACTGCCGTGTCTGGGCGCATCCTAAATTAATCTTGGAACCGTCCGTATCGCTTGTCGTTGTGTTCTTATCGGCAACGAGACGAAAGGAGTGGGCATGTCTGTACCGAACGAGCCGATCCCCGAAAAGCCGCCAATGCCCGGTCCTGGATGGACACCGAAGCCGCCGGTCGAAGAGCCAGAGCCCGATAGACTGCCGGATGAGATTCCAGTGCCCAATCCCGACGAGAACGAGGAGCCGCCGAAGCATGCCGTGGCCGCGGTGGCGCCGCATCCGCCATGCTGGTGGAACAGCTTGATTTCGTGATGTCTGCGGGCATCACAAGAACATCCGCCGCTCTTCGCTCACCAGCTCCTGCAGGAAATCCGCAACCGTGCGTACGCGCACGAGGTCGCGGGCGCTTTCATGATAGGTCGTCCAGTAGGCCCGCTTGATCGAGACATCGGGCAGAATGCGGTTGAGCTCCGGAAACTGCCTGGCGATATAATCGTGCAGAATGCCGATGCCAGCGCCGGAGCGAACCGCTTCCGTCTGGCCGATGGAGGTGGATATTTCGAAGGAGGCGTCCCAGCTGCGCATGATTTCGCCGGAGAAATTCAGCGACGCCGTAAAGATCAGGTCTTCGACATAGCCGATGCGGGGATGCAGCTTCAGCGCCTCGACGCTATCGGGCAATCCGGCCTGGGCCAGATAGGCTTTCGAGGCGTAGAGACCGAGCGTGTAATCCGTCAGCTTGGACGAGACCAGCCGACCCTGCTCGGGGCGCTCCAGCGTGATCGCGATATCGGCCTCGCGCTGCGACAGCGAAAAGGAGCGGGGAACGGGCACGAGCTGGATGCGCAGCTCCGGATAGCGGGCGATCAGCCGCCCGAGGCGCGGCGCGAGAAAGGAGACGCCGAAGCCGTCGGGCGCGCCGATCCGCACCGTGCCTGTTATGGCGCTGTCGAGATGGCCGACGCTCGCCTGCGCCCGCAGCATCTCGGTTTCCATGCGCTCCGCCGCGTGCAGAAAAATCTCGCCTTCCGCCGTCAGGTCGCAGCCATTGGTGCGGCGCACCAGCAACCGCGTCTTCAGCCGCTCTTCCAGCGTCGTCACTCGCCGGGAGAGGGTCGCGTGGTTGACACCCAGCCGCTTCGAGGCCGCCAGGATCTGCCCGGTTCGCGCGACTGCGAGAAACATGCGGACGTCGTCCCAATCCATTCGCCTATCCGATTTGCACATTCAGGGCTTTAATTTTTGCACAACGGTTGCTTATAGCAGCTCATTGATTTGTGCAAATTGAAGTGCGATCCTGTCACCATCCAAGAAAACGAGGAGGCACATCCATGCGTGAGATCGGTCATTTCATCGGCGGCAAGCACGTCGCCGGCACGAGCGGGCGCATCAGCAAGGTCTACAACCCGGCAACCGGCGAAATGCAGGCGACTGTCGCGCTCGCCAGCGTCGAGGAAATCCGCGCCGCGGTTGAAAATGCCAAGGCCGCGCAGCCGAAATGGGCGGCCACCAATCCGCAGCGCCGCGCACGCGTCTTCTTCAAGTTCGTCGAGCTTCTGAACAAGAACATGGATGAGCTTGCCACTTTGCTCTCCAAGGAGCATGGCAAGACGGTCGAAGATTCCAAGGGCGACGTCATTCGCGGCCTGGAAGTCTGCGAATTCGTCTGCGGCATCCCGCACCTGCAGAAGGGTGAGTTCACCGAAGGCGCCGGCCCGGCGATTGACATGTACTCCATCCGCCAGCCGGTCGGCATCGGCGCCGGCATCACGCCGTTCAACTTTCCGGCGATGATCCCGATGTGGATGTTTGCGCCTGCGATCGCCTGCGGTAACGCCTTCATCCTGAAGCCGTCCGAGCGTGATCCGTCCGTGCCGCTTCGCCTGGCCGAACTGATGATCGAAGCAGGTCTGCCGGCAGGCATCCTGAACGTCGTCAATGGCGACAAGGCTGCCGTCGACGCCATCCTGACAGATCCGGATATCGCTGCCGTTTCCTTCGTCGGCTCCACGCCGATCGCCCGCTACGTCTATGGTACCGCTGCCATGAACGGCAAGCGCGCCCAGTGCTTCGGCGGCGCCAAGAACCATATGATCATCATGCCCGATGCCGACATGGACCAGGCCGTCAACGCGCTGATGGGCGCGGGCTACGGTTCGGCCGGCGAACGCTGCATGGCGGTATCGGTCGCGGTCCCGGTCGGCGAAGACACGGCCAACCGCCTCGTCGAGAAGCTGGTGCCGAAGATCGAGTCCCTGCGCATTGGCCCCTATACCGACGACAAGGCGGATCTCGGTCCGCTCGTCACCAAGGACGCCTATAACCGCGTTACCGGCCTGATCGATCGCGGCGTGGAAGAAGGTGCAAAGCTGGTCGTCGACGGCCGCGGCTTCAAGCTGCAGGGCTATGAGGACGGCTATTTCGTCGGCGGCACGCTGTTCGACCACGTCAAGCCCGAGATGGACATCTACAAGACGGAGATCTTCGGGCCGGTTCTCTCGGTCGTCCGCGCCAAGAACTACGAGGAAGCGCTCGATCTGCCGATGAAGCACGAATACGGCAATGGCGTCGCCATCTACACCCGTGACGGCGATGCGGCCCGCGATTTCGCCTCGCGCATCAATATCGGCATGATCGGCGTCAATGTTCCGATCCCGGTTCCGCTCGCCTATCACTCCTTCGGCGGCTGGAAGGCTTCCAGCTTCGGCGATCTCAACCAGCACGGCACGGACTCCATCAAGTTCTGGACGCGCACGAAGACGATCACCGCCCGCTGGCCGTCCGGCATCAAGGATGGTGCCGAATTCGTCATGCCGACGATGAAGTAAGCATCGCCACCATTGGTATTATCGGCCGCCGCCCGGCACGTTTCGGGCGGCGGTTTTTTGTTGCGCCCGTTTTCGATAGAGTGATCTTGTCTGTGTCATCGTTTTGGTTTAGAACAAAACGAGAACAATTGGAGGGCCGCATCGTGCCTTTGACCTATCAGATCGACTATCTCGAGTTTCCGTCGAAAGATGGCCTGAAAACCCGGCGCTTCTTCGAAGAGGCCTTCGATTGGAGCTTTGTCAGCTACGGGCCGACCTATCATGTCATCGAGGCGGCCGGAATAGATGCCGGCATAGATGGGGATGCGGGAGAGGCGGCCGGTACGCCTTTGCCAGTCGTGCGCACCACCGATCTGGAAGCCGCCCAGCGCGCCGTCGAGTTCGCCGGCGGCGTCATCACCCGGCCCGCCTTTGATTTTCCCGGCGGCCGGCGGTTCCATTTTCGCGAGCCCGGCGGTTGCGAGATGGCGGTCTGGGTTGCGACGCCCTGAACATAAAGCCGGCCTGTCGCTCAGGTTGCGTCTTTCTGAGCTAGTTGCTTTTTTGCGAGTCGAATGCCGCTAACGGATATTTTCCCGTTGATCGGCGCTCGATTTCCTGCTTTCAAATGCAACTGTAAGGCGAGTGATGTGTCGCGCAACACATCTCCGGGCTGCTCGTGTTCATACGGTATGCTTCTGGGAAAAGCTCGTCCTCTTGTGGGGTAGGGGGTTACCGTATGGCAGTTGTTGAGCAAAGCTATCCGTTGGGCGGAAGGCCCTTTTTCCAGAGGGCTTCCTTTACGGGTAACGCCTCGGAGTATTTCGGTATCTGGATCGTCAATATTCTGCTGACGATCGTTACGCTGGGTATTTATTCGGCCTGGGCAAAGGTGCGCCGGAACCGGTATTTCTATGGGAATACGGTCCTGCTGGGACATAGTTTCGAATATCACGCCAAGGGCAAGCAGATCCTCATCGGCCGGTTGATCGTGTTCGGCTTTCTGATCGCGGTGAATGTCCTTTCTCATCTGGCGCCGCTAGCACTGCTGGCGCTTTGGCCCGTCATGCTGGTCGTGTTTCCGTGGTTCCTCATGCGCGGCCTTCGCTTCAACGCGCGGGTAACGAGCTATCGCAATGTGCGCTTCGATTTCGTTGGGACCTATGGCGGTGCGTTCAAGGCGATCTTTCTCGGGACCCTGGTGACGGTGATATCGGTCGGGCTGCTGTCTCCAATCGCAACCCGCTGGTTCTACAAATATATCTTCGACAATCTGCGTTATGGCGATCGACCGCTCTCAACCGAGCCACAGCTCGGTGCGATCTACAGGGTTTTCGGAGCCATGATCGCAATCGCCATCGGCGGAGGCTTGGTGCTCGGCTTTGTTGCCGCCGTTGGTCTCCACGGCTTTGTGGCAAATTCAGCCGGTGCCGGCCTCAGTTCGGCGTATTTGGGAGCCGTTGCTGGCCTGCTCGCATATGTATTTGCTGGCCTCTATTATCGGGCGTCGATCCGCAACATCGTCTGGTCAGCGGTTACGATCGATCATCGCCATCAGCTCCGTAGTAATCTCGGCCGCCGGCAGTATATTTGGGTCGTGATTGTCAATACGGTGCTAACGGTTGTCACGCTGGGACTGATGCGTCCGTGGGCTGCGGTACAGATGCAGCGTTTTTTGGCAGAGCACACGGCGATTAGCGTCGATGGTGAAATCGGCGTCGTCTTCGACCAAATCCGCTCGACGGGCAGCGCGATCAGCGCGGAATATCTCGATGTCGATGGATTCGACTTTGGCTTCTGATCCGAAGACGATCGCGACGGGCGTCTGGCATCCGCCGCATTCCAGCCGGGAGGTTCCGTCCCGGCTGATGGATATCGGCGGGTCTCTCATCGTGCTCTCGTCTGAAGAGGGTGCGGAAGACAAGCGGCTTGCCTGGGGTATTCTCTCGGATATCGAGGTCAGCCAGCGCGTCGGCTCCATCCCGCGTCGCATTGCGTTCGGGAATGAATCGGTTTTTGAAACCCGCGATAATGACGCTGTCGACGCTTACCTGCGAAGCCGCGGCGAGGGACGCAGTGGTTTCATTCATGGGCTTGAGATCGTTCGTCCCCGGCTGATCGCCTTTGCTCTTGCGACGATCGTCCTTGCTTCGGTCATTTATCGCTATGCCCTGCCGGTCCTGGTGGAGGTTGCGGTGCTGGTGACGCCGCCCGTGGTGCCGGAGATGATGTCGGCAGGGACGCTGAAGACATTGGACCAGGTAACCTTCGGCCCCAGCAAGCTGCTGGCGGCACAGCAGACGGAAATTCGCGATGATTTCGCCACGATAACCGCAAATGCGGAAGGTGGTACGAGCCGTTACCATCTGAATTTCCGCGATGGCGGCCTCATCGGTCCGAACGCCTTCGCGCTGCCGGACGGAAACCTCGTTCTGACCGATCAACTGGTCGAACTTGCCGGTGGCGACAAGGAAGTGATTACCGCCGTGCTCGGCCATGAGATCGGTCACGTCGAATACAAGCACAGCCTGCGTCAGCTTTACCGTGCTGCGGGTGTTGCAGGTCTCGTGCTGTTGATCGCCGGCGACGTAGGCTCCGGCATTCAGGATCTATTGACGCAAGGCGGCGGCCTGCTTGCGCTTTCCTATTCCCGCGAGGCTGAGGCCCAGGCCGATCGCCGCTCCGTGGAGCTGATGCAGGCGGCGGGCATGGATCCGACGGCGCTCTCACGGTTCTTCGATATCCTCGAAACGAAACTCGATGATCATGACAGCACCAGCATGCTCTCGACCCATCCGGGGACGCCTGAGCGCAAGCAGGCAATCCTTGATTACGCCAGGGAGCTGAAAGAGAAGAAGATGCCGAACGGGTGAGAAGTCTCAGGCCTTCGACATAACGTGAATATCAATTTCATATTTTGGAATTGTTCAAAACTGGGAAAGCCACTATATACGGGTCCAGCCCCCAAGCAGCCTCGATTCCAGGAGATCGGCATGCGTTTGACCAAACAGACCAATTACGCAGTGCGTATGCTGATGTATTGCGCCGCCAATGATGGCCATCTGAGCCGCATCCCGGAGATCGCCAGAGCATACAGCGTTTCCGAGCTGTTTCTCTTCAAGATTCTGCAGCCGCTGACGAAGGCAGGTCTTGTCGAAACCGTGCGTGGCCGCAACGGCGGTGTGCGTCTTGGCAAGCCCGCAACCGATATCAGCCTTTTCGACGTCGTTCGCGTCACCGAAGACAGTTTCGCCATGGCGGAATGTTTCGAAGATGGCGTGGTGGAATGCCCGCTGGTCGATAGCTGCGGCCTCAATTCCGCACTGCGCAAGGCGCTGAACGCTTTCTTCGATGTTCTGGCCGAATATTCCATCGATGATCTGGTCAAGGCTCGGCCGCAGATCAACTTCCTTCTCGGCCTGACCGACGCGGACCATAAGGCGATCGCCAAGAAGCCCGCGATCTCGGCGCCGGCTGCCTGATCATTCGTCCCGACTTCGATCGACTTTGTCCGCAGCTGCCGCCGGTAGCTGCGGATTTTCATTTATATTGCCTCCTATACGGGCAATAAACGGTTAGCGAATTGCGAGAAGAAAACATCAAATCATTCTGAATATGCTAAAACCGTGCAAAATTTTGCCAGAATATTACCAATTCAATGGTCTTTTCGTCCAAAAATTTCCAAACTCTACAAATTGGAAAAATTTTAGGCGGCGCTTGTTGCTTTCAAACTTAAAATAAAGTTCCATCGGCGCCGTCCGGATGGGAACCTCTGGTGGTGTCCACGGCTTCAGAAGAATAACAAACCTGGGAAACGATATCATGAAAAAGATTTCTGTCCTGCTGGCAGTGACAGCCTTGACTTCTGTCATGGCGACGTCCGCCTGGTCGAAAACGCTTGTCTATTGCTCGGAAGGTTCGCCGGAAGGTTTCGATCCCGGCATCTATACCGCCGGCACCACATTTGATGCTTCCTCGCGCACGGTTTATAGCCGTCTTGTCGAATTCAAGCACGGCAGCACCGAGGTCGAACCCGGCCTCGCCGAAAGCTGGACCGTTTCCCCCGACGGCAAGGAATACACCTTCAAGCTTCGCAAGGGCGTGAAGTTCCAGACGACCGATTTCTTTACCCCGACGCGCGATCTCAATGCCGACGACGTCATTTTCTCGATCGGCCGTCAGCTCGGGGCGGACAATCCTTGGGCCAAGTATGTTGCCGGCGGTTCCTATGAATATGCCGACGGCATGGGCTTCCCGAAGCTCATCAAGTCGATCGACAAGGTCGATGACCTCACCGTCAAGTTCGTCCTGAACCGTCCGGAAGCTCCCTTCCTCGCCGACCTGGCGATGGACTTCGCCTCGATCCTGTCGAAGGAATATGCAGACAAGCTGCAGGCCGACAAGAAGATGGAGCAGATGAACCAGCAGCCGCTCGGTACCGGCGCGTTCACCTTCGTCGCCTACCAGCCGGATGCCGTCATCCGCTACAAGGCGAATGAAACCTACTTCAAGGGCAAGGAAAAGATCGACGATCTCGTCTTCGCGATCACGCCGGATGCATCCGTCCGCGCGCAGAAGCTGAAGTCCGGCGAATGCAACCTCATGCCTTACCCGAACGCAGCCGACATCAAGGATCTGAAGGCTGACAAGAACCTCAAGGTTCTCGAACAGGCCGGCCTGAACGTTTCCTACCTCGCTTACAACACCCTGGTTGCGCCGTTCGACAAGGTCGAAGTTCGCAAGGCGATCAACATGGCCGTCAACAAGCAGGCCATCGTCGACGCCGTCTTCCAGGGTTCCGGCAAGGTTGCGACCAACCCGATCCCGCCGACCATGTGGTCCTACAACAAGGACGTGAAGGACGACGCCTACAATCCGGACGAAGCCAAGAAGCTGCTTGAAAAGGCTGGCGTGAAGGATCTCAGCATGAAGATCTGGGCAATGCCGGTTTCGCGTCCGTACATGCTGAACGCGCGTCGCGCGGCCGAGCTGATGCAGGCGGACCTCGCCAAGATCGGCGTCAAGGTCGAAATCGTCACCTATGACTGGGCTCAGTACCTGAAGCTCTCCTCCGCCAAGGACCGCGACGGTGCGGCCATCCTCGGCTGGACCGGTGACAACGGCGATCCGGACAACTTCCTTGACACGCTGCTCGGCTGC
Source organism: Martinezella tropici (assembly GCF_008370325.1). GTDB lineage: Bacteria > Pseudomonadota > Alphaproteobacteria > Rhizobiales > Rhizobiaceae > Rhizobium > Rhizobium tropici_B. The sequence continues at coordinate 595,770 of NZ_VNIP01000001.1, forward strand.
GATGCCGTTGGCGGCAACAACCGCGCGCAGTGGTGCAACAAGGAATTCGACGATCTCGTGAAGAAGGCCAAGCAGACCGCTGACGTCAAGGAGCGCACCAAGCTCTACGAACAGGCTCAGCTGGTCTTCAAGCGCGAAGCTCCCTGGATGACCATCGACCATTCGGAAGAGTTCATCCCGATGACGAAGAATGTCTCCGGCTACCACCAGGATCCGGTCGGCGTTCATCGCTTCGACGGCGTCGATATCGCCGAATAACGAAAAATCTATGAGTATGCCCGGTTAGAACCGGGCGATCCGGCGGTCGGGCACTCTGCCTGACCGCCGGAAAAATTTGGACATCTGCCATGTTGCGATTTCTTATCGGCCGCCTTGCGGTGCTGATCCCGACATTCCTCGGTGTATCGATCGTCGCCTTCTCCTTCATCCGCCTGCTTCCCGGCGATCCTGTCATGCTGCTGTCGGGCGAACGCGTCATGTCGCCGGAACGCCATGCGCAGATCTCCCACGATCTCGGCTACGACCAGCCGATGATCGTACAGTACGGCCGATATATCTGGAGCGCCCTTCATGGTGACCTCGGTACCTCGATCACCACCAAGCGTGACGTGCTGACCGACTTCCTGACCTTCTTCCCGGCAACGCTCGAACTGTCGATCTGCGCCATGATCCTCGCGATCTGTCTTGGCATCCCGGCCGGTGTTTTCGCCGCCGTCAAGCGCGGCACATGGTTCGACCAGAGCGTCATGGGCGTGGCCCTTGTCGGCTATTCCATGCCGATCTTCTGGTGGGGTCTGCTGCTGATCATCGTCTTCAACGGCTATCTGCACTGGACGCCGGTTTCGGGCCGCATCGGCCTCATCTATTTCTTCAAGCCGATCACCGGCTTCATGCTGATCGACAGTCTCCTGTCCGGTCAGAAGGGCGCCTTCTGGTCCGCTTTGAATTCGCTGATCCTGCCGACCGTCGTGCTCGGTACCATCCCGCTTGCCGTCATCGCGCGCCAGACGCGCTCCGCAATGCTGGAAGTGCTGGGCGAGGATTATGTGCGCACGGCCCGCTCTAAGGGCCTGTCGCCCTTGCGCGTCGTTTCCGTGCATGCGCTGCGCAACGCCATGATCCCCGTCATCACCACGATCGGTCTGCAGACCGGTGTGCTGCTCGGCGGCGCCATTCTGACGGAGAGCATCTTCTCCTGGCCGGGTATCGGCAAATGGATGATCGACGCCGTCTTCAAGCGCGACTATCCGGTGGTGCAGGGTGGCCTGTTGCTGATCGCCGGCATCGTCATGCTCGTCAATCTCGTCGTCGACCTGCTCTACGGCTTCGTCAATCCACGCATTCGTCACTAGGAGCGGCCCATGAGCACGGTTAGCGTCAAAACGGTTACTGTCAAATCCGACCGCCCCTCCGCTCTTGCGGAGTTCTGGTATTATTTCTCTCGCAACAAAGGCGCCGTCATCGGCCTTGCGATCTTCCTCTTCGTCCTGTTTCTGGCGATCTTCGCCGGTCTCGTCGCGCCTCATAACCCCGATGCGGCTTATGGCAGCGACATGCAGCGCCTGCCACCGGCCTGGGCGGAGGGCAGCAACAGCAGCTTCCTGCTCGGCACCGATGCCAATGGTCGCGATCTTCTGTCGCGCCTGATCTACGGCACGCGGTTCTCGCTGTTTATCGGCCTCGTGGTCGCCTCGCTTTCGGCGATCGCCGGCATCCTGATCGGCCTTGTCGCCGGCTATGTTCGCGGCCGCACCGATACGATCATCATGCGCATCATGGACATCATTCTTGCCATCCCGTCCCTGCTGCTTGCCCTGGTGCTGGTGGCAATCCTAGGCCCGGGCCTGACCAATGCGATGATTGCGATCTCCATCGTCAACCAGCCGCATTTCGTTCGTCTCACGCGAGCATCCGTCATGTCCGAGCGCGACAAGGAATATGTTATCGCCTCGCGTGTTGCCGGCGCCGGTCCGCTGCGGCTGATGTTCAAGACGATCCTGCCGAATTGTCTCGGTCCACTGATCGTGCAGGCGACGCTTGCCTTCTCGGCCGCCATTCTCGATGCCGCCGCCCTCGGTTTCCTCGGCCAGGGCGCCCAGCCGCCGACGCCGGAATGGGGCACGATGCTCGCGGATTCGCGTGAATTCTTCCAGAGCAACCCTTGGCTCGTTACTTTCCCCGGTCTCTGTATCCTGATCACCGTGCTCGCCATCAATCTGATGGGCGACGGTCTGCGCGATGCGTTCGACCCGAAGCTGAAGAGGTCGTAATGGCACTCCTCGATATTGAAAACCTATCCGTCGAATTCCAGACCTCCTCCGGCCTGTTCCGGGCAGTCGATGGCGTCTCGCTGACATGCGACAAGGGAGAGATCCTCTCCATCGTCGGCGAATCCGGTTCTGGTAAATCCGTCTCGATGCTCGCCATGATGGGCCTTCTGCCCTGGACGGCGAAGATCACCGCCGACCGCATGATGTTCGATGGCAAGGACCTGCGCGGCATCTCCTCGCGCCAGCGCCGCAAGATCATCGGCAAGGATATGGCGATGATCTTCCAGGAGCCCATGTCGAGCCTCAATCCGTGCTTCACGGTCGGCTTCCAACTCGGCGAGACCCTGCGCATCCACATGGGCCTTGACCGCAAGGCGCGCCGAGAACGCTCGATCGAGCTTTTGAATCTCGTCGGCATTCCTGCGCCCGAGGATCGGCTATCGAATTTCCCGCACCAGATGTCTGGCGGTATGAGCCAGCGAGTCATGATCGCCATGGCGCTCGCGTGCAATCCGAAGCTCCTGATCGCCGACGAGCCGACCACCGCGCTCGACGTGACGATTCAGGCGCAGATCCTCGATCTGCTCGTGCGGCTGCAACGGGAGCAGGGCATGGCGCTCGTGCTCATCACCCACGACATGGGCGTCGTCGCCGAAACCGCCGAGCGCGTGCAGGTGCAATATGCCGGCCAGAAGGTTGAGGAGCAGCCGGTCAAGGAGCTGTTCCGCGATCCGCATCATCCCTATACGGCAGCGCTTCTATCGGCTCTGCCTGAACGTGCCGAAGTCGGCGAGCGCCTGCCGTCGATTGCCGGTGTCGTTCCCGGTCAGCATGATCGGCCGACGGGCTGTCTCTTTGCGCCTCGCTGTTCCTTCGCCACGCCGGAATGCGACAAGGGCGTCAAGCGCCAGGGCGCTGAACTCGGCCTGACCCTTTGCAACTATCCGCTGGACCATGGCAAGCCGCTCGGCCACCCCGGCATTGCCGCCACGCAAAAAGCAGGAGGTGCCGCATGACCGGCGCTGTTCTCGAAGGGCGCGATCTCGCCCGTTTCTACACCATCAAGCGCGGCAGCTTCAAACCGGAGGCGACAGTCAAGGCGCTGAACGGCGTCAGCTTCAGTCTGCAGTCGGGCCGCACGCTTGCGGTCGTCGGCGAATCCGGCTGCGGCAAGTCGACCCTCGCCCGCCTGGTGACGATGATCGAAAACCCGACAGCTGGTGAGCTGCTGATCGACGGCAAGCCCGCCAAGCTCGGCGATCGCAGCCTGCGCAGCGCGGTGCAGATCGTGTTCCAGAACCCTTATGGCTCGCTCAATCCGCGCCAGAAGGTCGGCTCCATCTTGGAGGAGCCACTGAAGATCAACACCGATGACGACGCCGCCACCCGCCGCCGCAAGGCGGAGGAGATGATGGCGCGCGTCGGCCTGCGCCCCGAACATTACGATCGCTACCCGCATATGTTCTCCGGCGGCCAGCGCCAGCGTATCGCCATTGCGCGTGCCCTGATGCTGCGGCCGAAGGTGCTGGTGCTCGACGAACCCGTCTCCGCACTCGATCTGTCGATCCAGGCACAGGTGCTGAACCTTTTGATGGACCTGCAGAAGGAGATGGGGCTTGCCTATCTCTTCATCTCGCATGGTCTCTCCGTCGTGCGCCATATCGCCGACGACGTGATGGTGATGTATCTCGGCCGCCCGGTGGAAACCGGCACGGCGGAAGAAGTCTTCAGCCGGCCGCGCCATCCCTATACGGCAGCCCTTCTCTCGGCGACGCCGATTGCCGATCCGGAGCGCGAGAAGAATCGCATCCGCCTGCAGGGCGAGTTGCCGTCGCCGCTCAATCCGCCGAAGGGATGCCACTTCAATCCGCGCTGCTGGCGCGCCCAGGACAAGTGCCGGCAGGTCGAACCGGAACTCGCGGGCGAGGGAACGCATAAATTTTCCTGTTTCTTTCCGCTGGATTGATCCAAGTTGTGAGTCGGGCAGGTTCGGCTTCCGCCTCTTTTTGCTTGCCCCTCACCCCAACCCTCTCCCCGTAAACGGG
>NZ_VNIP01000010.1 GCF_008370325.1 Martinezella tropici
ATAACATACATTATGGAACTAGAGTCAATATGGCCACAGGAGAGAGTGCACCACTTTTCTATTTTATTTCAGATAGTTGGCGAGATTTTCGAGAGTCGATTTCAAGCCCTCGTCATGGTCTTTCTTGCTGATGCCATATGGCACGTTCTCGCAAACTATGGTGACCTCCGTACCGGACGGCACCTCCGCCCACGACCATGTGATGATCATCGTGCCGGCGAATGCTGCGTCGTCGGATTCGAAATCCACTGCCTGGACGATGCGCCTATCAGGAACGATTTCGAGGAACCGGCCGGAAACGGTATCGGTGTGCTCGGAGGATTTTCCGGGTGTCGAATGATCCGCTGCATCATAGGACAGCGCCAGCCGATAACTGCCGCCTTCATGTGGCTCGAAGACGTGAACGTGCCCCGTCATGCCTTTGGGCGGAAGCCAGGCGATCAATGCATCGGGATTGACGAACGCATCGAAGATCGCGTGTGGCGCGGCGCGGATTGTTCTGGAAGCCGTGTCGGTTCTTTTCGCGCCTGTCGCCTCGCTCATCACGTCCTCCTCGTCGCGAGCATCGCCGCGTATTGCGCGGCTCGGCCAAATGCCCGGGGTTGCCGCTTCAGTTCGCCTTGATGCGAATCGCCTTGGCCGCGATCTTCTCGGCCAGCAGTTTCGGATCGCAGGCGAAAATACTGTCCGGCCGTCCGGCCGCGCTCCAGACCTGGTCATAAGCCAAAAGGCTCTCATCCATGAAAACAGGCAGATCGACGAGATGGCCGATCGGTGCGACGCCGCCGATGGCGAAGCCGGTTTCATCGCGAACGCGATCGATATCAGCGCGCTTCAGTCGAACCCCATAAGCCGTTGCTATATAAGCTGTATCGGCGTTATGGCTGCCCGAAACAAGAAGCAGCGTCAATTCGTGGGTGTCGGCATTGACGAAGACCAGCGACTTGACGATCTGGCCGACGGCGCACCCGACTGCCTTGGCGGCTTCCTCGGCCGTCCGCGTCGATTGCTCCATGCGCTTGATCGAAATATCCAGACCCAGATTGCGCGCCGCCAGTTCGACGCGCTCCAGGCTCGAAAGCTTTCTGCTGTCTTCGCTCATAGATCGTCATCCTCAACGTCAAGCTCGATCTGCATCTGATCGTAGGCCGGCTCGACATGATCGGGCGTTTCCGCCAGCACGGTGTCATAATCGAGCGGCGTATGCATATGGGTCAAGATGGCATGTTTCGGCCGCAAGCGTTCGATCCATCCAAGCGATTGTTCCAGTGATAGATGGCTCGGATGTGGCCGATACTGCAGAGCGTCGATGATCAAGATATCGAGATCTTGAACTTTTTCTACCGATTCTGGTGGGAAGTCGCTGATATCGCTGCAATAAGCGAGTTTGCCGATACGAAAGCCGAGCGAATGAATATCGCCATGCAGCTGCTTGTGAGGCCAGAAACGGATCGGACCGCCCGCCCCGGCGATGGTGAAGCTTGTCTCGAGGCTTTCTATCAACACCGGCCTCACGATCGGCGGATAGCTGCTGCCGAACGGTGTCTCCAGACAGTAACGAAAACCCTCGCGAATGCGATCCATGGTCGGCGGATCGGCATGGATCGGGATCCGATCCTGCGAGATATGAAAGAAGCCGCGCAGATCGTCGATGCCGTGAATATGGTCGGCATGGGCGTGGGTATAGAGCACCGCGTCAACGGCGCTGACACCGGCGCGGATCATCTGCTCGCGAAAATCCGGTCCCGTATCGATGACGACGGTGGTAATCCCGCCATCCGGTGCGATCTGTTCGACGAGAAACGCTGCACGCGTGCGCCGGTTCTTCGGGTTCTTGGGATCGCAGTCGCCCCAATCACCGGTAATGCGGGGAACGCCTGGCGACGATGAACAGCCCAAAATGGTGAAGCGTCGCCGGTATGTCACGACGTCAGACCCTCGTCATCTTGGAAAAGCAGCGGAAGGCGTTCGCCGTGGTGATCTCGGCGATATCAGCCATGCCGACGCCGATCGTATCGGCGAGCACCTCGGCGGTATTGACGACATAGGATGGCTCGTTGCGCTTGCCGCGCCAACGTTTCGGCGCAAGGTAAGGCGCATCGGTCTCGACCAGCAGCCGATCATGCGGGATCGTCTTGGCGATCTCGCGCAGCTCCTCCGACTTCGGGAAAGTCAGGATGCCGGAAAAGGAGATATAGCCGCCGAGCTCGACACCCGCACGGGCAAGGGCAGGGCCGGCGGAGAAGCAATGGAGGATGAAGGGGAAAGCCCCCTTCCCCGTTTCTTCCGTCAGGATCGCAGCCATATCCTCATCGGCGCTGCGGCTGTGAATGACAAGCGGCAGCTTTGTTTCGCGCGCGGCAGCGATATGGCGCAGGAAGCCGGTCTTCTGGTCCTCCGGCTTGACGGTATCGTAGAAGTAATCGAGACCCGCCTCGCCGATCGCCACGATCTTTTCGTGCTGGTTTGCCAGCCGCACGAGGTCTTCCGTCTGGATGTCCAGCTCCTGGTCGGCGCTGTTCGGATGCGTGCCGACCGAGCAGAAAACCGATGGATAGCGCTCGGTGAGCGCAAGCAATCCATCGAGCTTCCTGACTTTGGTCGAGATGGTGACCATCTGCTTGACGCCGACCTCGTGAGCGCGCGCGACGATCGCGTCGCGCTCCTCCTCGAAGTCGGCAAAATCCAGATGGCAGTGCGTATCGATCAGCATGGAAAACCTTATTCGGCGGTCGGCGCGACATAGCGCGGGAAGACCGGTTTCGGCGCTTCCAGCGGCGTTCCGGCGACGAGGCGGCCTGCCTCGCCGAGCGCCGCGAAATCGCGCTTGTCGGCAGGGATTGCAATGAGATCCAGCAGTTTCGCGGAGGATTCCGGCATGAACGGCTGCAGCAGAATGCCGATCTGGCGCACGACATCGGCCGTGACATAGAGCACGGTCGCCATGCGGGACGGATCGGTCTTCTTCAGCGCCCAGGGCTCCTGGCTCGCGAAATAGCGGTCGGTTTCGGAAACCACGGCGATGATGGAAGCAAGCGCGCGATGAATGAGCTGCTTGCCCATGTCTTCGCGGGTCGAGGCAAGCAAGGCATCTGCCTGATCGAGAAGTGCCTTGTCCTCGTCGGTTAGCGGACCGCATTCGGGGATCTGGCCATCGCAGTTCTTGACGATCATCGACAGCGAGCGGCTGGCGAGATTGCCGATGCCATTGGCGAGATCGGAATTGATGCGGGTGCCGATCGCCTCTTCGCTATAGCTGCCGTCCTGGCCGAAGGAGACTTCGCGCAGGAAGAAGTAGCGCACCTGGTCGAGGCCGAAATGGTTCACGAGATTGACCGGGTCGACGACGTTGCCGAGCGACTTCGACATCTTCTCGCCCTTGTTGAGCAGGAAGCCGTGGGCATAGACGCGTTTCGGCAGCGGCAGCTTCGCCGACATCAGGAAAGCCGGCCAATAGACCGCGTGGAAGCGGATGATGTCCTTGCCGATGACATGCAAGTCCGCCGGCCAATATTTCGCCCGCGGATTGTTGCGGTCTTCGATGTAGCCGGTGGCAGTGATGTAGTTCGTCAGCGCATCGACCCAGACATACATGACGTGAGCCGGATCGTTCGGCACCTTGATGCCCCAATCGAAGGTGGTACGTGAGATCGACAGATCCTTGAGGCCTGACTTCACGAAGGAGATGACTTCGTTGCGGCGTTCAGCCGGGCCGATGAAGTCCGGATTCTCTTCGTAAAGCTTCAGCAGGCGGTCCTGGTATTCGGAGAGCTTGAAGAAATAGCTTTCCTCCTGCACCCACTCGACCGGCGTGCCCTGAGGCCCGTAACGCACGCCGTCGGCGCGCAGCTCGGTTTCGTTTTCCTGGTAATAGGCTTCGTCGCGCACCGAATACCAGCCGGCATATGAATCCTTGTAGATGTCGCCGGCATCAGCCATCAGGTTCCATATGTTCCGCGAGGTTTCGTGATGGCGCGGCTGCGTGGTGCGGATGAAGTCGTCGTTCGACGCGTTCAGCAGCTTGCCCATCGCCTGGAATTCGTCGGAATTGCGGTTGGCGAGCTGCTGCGCTTCCATGCCCTCGGCGCGTGCCGTCTGCTGCATCTTCTGACCATGTTCGTCCGTACCCGTCAGAAAGAAGACGTCGCGGCCATCGAGACGCTGGAAGCGCGCCAGCGCATCGGTGGCAATCAGCTCATAGGCATGGCCGATATGCGGCTTGCCGTTGGGATAAGCGATCGCGGTGGTGATGTAGAACGGAGTTTTTTCGGTCATGTCGGGCAGTGGTCCGCTTTTACTGTTGCGTCTCTGTTATTCTTGGCTCCGCTCGCTTTAGCGCATGTTTGCCGGGAGCGAAACACCAAGTTTCGCGCCCGCAGCATTCGGAACTTCGGGATGGCGCCTTGCTTGACTCGGCCCCGCCTCGCCTTTACCCCTTCGCAAGACTGGAACGCAGGACAGAGATGGCCGTGAATTTCATCATTTTATGTATTGGTCTGCCCAACCGCTTCAAGGGCCTGTGAATTTGAGTTTGATTGGTTCCTTTCAACCGCTTTATTCCTTTTCCGGCTTTTTCGTCGGCATGCTGGTCGGCATAACCGGCGTCGGTGGCGGCTCTTTGATGACGCCCTTGCTCGTCCTGCTTTTCGGCGTGCATCCGGCGACGGCTGTCGGCACCGATCTCCTCTACGCCGCAATCACCAAGACAGCGGGAACGGCCGTGCACGGCATTCACGGGCGGGTCAATTGGAAGGTCGTCGGTCTCCTGGCCTCAGGTAGCGTGCCGGCGGCGCTCGCCATGCTCTGGATCATGGCCGGCGTCAATCGCGAGAGCCCCACCGTTGCCCATACCATAACCCTGTCCTTGGGCTGTCTCCTGCTTTTGACGGCGCTGATGCTGATCTTCCGTGGCCAGATTCTTCAGGCCATCGGCAAATGGCGCGGCGAGCGCGGAACCATATCGCCACGCAATATCGCTCTGCTGACAGTCGTCCTCGGCCTTATGCTCGGCATTCTCGTCACCATGACATCGGTCGGCGCAGGCGCGCTCGGTGTCACCGTCCTGCTGGTGCTTTATCCGCAGACGGACGTGCGCGAAATCGTCGGCTCGGACATCGTCCATGCCGTGCCGCTGACCCTGATCGGCGGCATGGGCTATTGGTTCATCGGCGAGATCAACTGGACGATGCTGTTCGCCCTGCTGGCGGGATCGATCCCGGGCATCGTTGCCGGCAGCCTGCTGGCGCCGCGCCTGCACGAGCGGTCCGTACGCATCATCCTTGCCGTTACGCTGGCCATCGTCGCCTGGAAGCTAATCCTTCCCTGATGCGATTCAGAGGAAGCCCCGCAGTGGCTATCGTTAGGAATTATGGTCTGTTTATGCCGAGAGCTGTTGCTTGAGCTCACCGAGGATAGTGATGAGCGTTTGCTTGCGATCGAGATTGTAGGCTTGCGACACGTTCAGCCGCTCGGTGGTCTCGGAATGCAGGCGGGCGAGCCTCTCGGCCGCGGCAACGGAGCCGTCGCGCGCGGCAGCGCGGGCGCGGTCGATGATGTCATCGCCGATATGAGCCACGAAGAAGCCGAAGATCGTGTCGCTGTCCTTTCCGGAAAGCGCATCGGCGAGGCGATGCATAGCCTTGCGGGCCGCGGGTCCATCCGCCGAAAGCACCTGGCGATAGGCCCCGATGATTTCACCGCCGCCGTAATTCAGCAGCTTGAGCGCCTCGCTGACGCTGCCCTTGGCTGCCGAGAGCAATTCGCTCCCCTGCCCGGCCGGAACGCCCAGATTTTCGAGCGCCATGCGCAAGGCATCATCGGGAAGCGGCGCGAGCTTCAAAGGCAGGCAGCGCGAACGGATCGTCGGCAGAAGCCGGCCCGGTGCATGTGAAAGCACGAGGAACAAAGCGCGCTTGGGCGGCTCCTCGAGGATCTTCAGAATGGCGTTTGCGGCGCTGCGGTTGAGATCGTCGGCGGGGTCGATGATGACGATCCGCCAATTGCCCGTGCCCGAGGTCTGCGAGAAGAATTTTCCGGCGCGGCGCACCTCGTCCACGGTGATGGCGGATTTCACCTTGCCGGTCTTGTCGTCGACCGGTCGGCTGAGGTGTAGAAGGTTGTGGGAGGCGCCACCGGAAATTTGCCGGCTGACGGCGGATGCCGGGTCCGGATCGCCGATCGTCTCCGGTGCGGATGCAGGGTCGGGATGGGAGAGGACATGATTGGCGAAACGAAAGGCAAGCGTCGCCTTGCCGATGCCCTCAGGCCCTTCGATCAGCATGGCATGGTGGCCCTTGCCGGAGCGATAGGATTGCGCGAGGAAGGCTTCCGCCTGCTCATGGCCAAAGAGTTTCACATTGTCCTGCGGAGGAATAGCGCCATCAAGGACGCCGGGCCGGTCATCACTCATTGCGCCGCTTCCGATCCCGCGGCGATATTGGCAGCGGCGAGTCGCTTATCGACGATCCCGGCTATTTCCGCCGCGATATCGTCTTCGGACTGCTGTGCGTCGATGACGTGGCAACGTTCGGGTTCGCGCGCGGCGATATCGAGAAAGGCCTCACGGCGTTTCTCATGGGTCTGCATCTCTTCCTTTTCGAAGCGATCGGGCGCAGTGACGGCGGAGGCCCGTTTGCGCGCGCGCTCCAGGCCCTTTTCGGCCGGAATGTCGAGAATCAGCGTGCAGTCCGGCACGACACCGTTGACGGCGACCCTTTGCAGGGCCTCGATATAATCCGGCTCGAGATTGCCAGTCACGCCCTGATAGACGCGCGAGGAATCCATGAAGCGGTCGCAAAGGACGATGGTTCCACGCGAAAGCGCGGGGCGAATGACTTCCTCGACATGATCGTTGCGGGCGGCAGCGAAAAGAATGGCCTCCATGCGCGTGCCGAACATTTCTGCCGCGCCGGAAAGCAGGACGTGTCGTACAGCCTCAGCGCCCGGTGACCCACCGGGTTCACGCGTTACCAGAACCTCATGGCCACGCTCGCGCAACCGTTCAGCCAGCCGGCGGATCTGGGTGGATTTGCCGGCCCCTTCCCCGCCTTCGAAGCTTACGAATAATCCGTTTGCATCAGCCAATGATCATGTCCTGCACTTTTCGCGTGCCATCCGTCTGGTATGCGATACGCACTCTGTTTAACCCAAGACATGTCCCGGTGGAACCATGCATGTCACGGTGTGCATGACTCTATATGGGGTGTGAACAGAGATTTCGCGAGCCGTATTGCCCTCTCAGCTCGGCAAAGGCTTGTCCCATAGCCAGGAAAACAGCAGGGACTCCGTCAATTCCATGAAGGCATCAAAGGCGCGGCGGCCCAATGTGCCCTGCGCGACCGATTCCTTCGTGTAGAGCGGCAGTTCGCGCACCAGCCGGGCGCCCAGGAACACGCGAAGAGTTCCCGCTTCGTAGCCTGCGGCCACGGGCGCAGCCAATGGCCAGCGATAGACGATGCGCGCCGACAGCCGGTCCGGGGTTTCGATCGGGACATAGACATCGACGGGTATCTTCGCCTGCAGACCGACCGTGGAGTCGGCTCCACCATAAACGCTGGCATCGCCGATCACTTCGCCATCGGCAAAGATGCGCTGGCTCTTGAAATTGCTGAGGCCCCATTCGAGCACGCGGCGCGTTTCCTCGATGCGTTCCTTGTCGCTCTTCAGGCCTCCAAGCGCCAGGAACAGCCGGCGGCCGTCGCGCTGAATGGAGGCGACGATCGAAAAGCCCTCGCCTTCGGCAAAGCCGAGCCCCAGGCCATCCACGCCGATATTGAGCAGAAGCATCGGGTTCTTGTTGCGCTGATAGATCTTGTTCCAGGTGAAATCGGCCTGGCCGAAATATTTATAGAGATCCGGGTGCCTCTGCTGCAGGTCCTGCGCCAGCATCACCATCTCCCGCGCGGAGACCTTGCCGCCGCCATTGGCATCAGGCAGGCCGGTGGAATTGGTGAAGGTCGCCCGCGACATTCCGATCTCGCGGGCACGCGCCGTCATGCGCCGCGCGAATTCGCGCTCGTTGACGGACATGCCTTCCGCCAGAACGATGCAGGCGTCATTCGCCTGCTGCACGGCAATACCCTGGATCAGATCGCCGACGCGGATGCGTGATTTCAACGCGGCGAACATCGTCGATGCGCGCGAGGGAGCGCCGCCTGTCCGCCAGGCATTTTCCGAGACGGGATATTCGGTATCGAGGCTGACCTCCCCACGTCCGATTGCCTCGAAGACGACATCGAGCGTCATCAATTTCGCGAGCGATGCCGGCGAAATCAGCTGATCCTCGTTCTTCGCAAGCAGGATGGTGCCGGTCGAGGCTTCGATCATGAATGCCTGCGAGGCTTTCGTATCGAAAGTGCCGGTTGCCGCCTGCGCAAAGGCGGAGGCGTTGCTGAACCCGAGGACAAAAAGGAACAAAAGAATCAAGCGCTTTGGCATATCGTCCCCTTCATCCGGTCACCGGCACGATTATTTTAGTGACGGGTTGAGATTCAGGCAATGATGCTGATCAATCCGCGTGCGTCGTACCCTGATGCTGGCGGTGATAGGACGAAAGGATCGATTGCTGCGTCAGCCCGTCATTGCGGACCATGACGGCATCGAAAGCGAGATTGACATAGACGGTCTTGACGGGAGCCTCCTGATAGGCGGCAACGGCCGAGCCCAGGGTTTCATCCTTCAGGCTTGCAAGACGCCGCGAGAAGTCCGGCCGCTCATAGGGGATCGGGCCGATTCTCGGAAGCACGACCATGGTCGAATCCCCTGGTTCTGCTGCCGGCATGGCGCCGCCGTTCCATTCCATCGGGGGCGGATTGTTACGCTTGCTGCCATTGTACCCGGCGTCAGGCGTAGAACCAGCGAAAGCAGTCGTCGCGTAAGGTGACTGGCGCGGAATGGGAGCGATTGCCGGCGCGGGGTCATAGCTGCGCTGCTGGCGGCTCGCGCGGAGCGGAGTGTCGGAATCAGGCAATTGATCCGCCGTCATCCGGCCGGCCGAGGCAACCATTACACCTGTCGCGATCTGGCCGCCCGGATTGACGCTGGGCAGGCGCGAACCCTTCGGAATGTAGGAGGCCATCAGATAGGGATCGTCGTGACCGTCCATGCGGGCGCGGCCGACATACTGCACGCGCACGTCGCCGGTGCCACTGTGCTGGAGATCGAGCATCTGTGCGGTCTTGTTGGAAAGGTCGATGATGCGGCCGGGATGATATGGGCCACGATCATTGACGCGCACGATGATGGAGGAGCCGGTTTCGACATTGGTGACGCGGGCATAGCTCGGCAGCGGGAAGGTCGGATGCGCGGCGGTCAATGCCTGCTGGTCGTAGACTTCGCCATTGGCCGTCAGGCGGCCATGAAAGGCCGAACCGTACCAGGAAGCGATGCCGACCTTGCTGTAGCTGTAATCTTCCTTGGGGTAGTACCACTTACCTTTCACCTGGTAAGGATTGCCGACCATGAAGCGGCCGCCGCCCTTCGGCACGGGGCCGTTGTTGACGACGCGAGGGCTCGCCTTCACGCCATATTCCTTCTCCGAGAAATATTCCTTGCCGTGCTGGCGTGTCGAGGCAACCTTCTGAGACGTTCCGCAGGCTGTGATGGTTGCGCACATCAGGGAAAGAGCAAACCAACGCATACCCGTTGCGCATGTCACCGCACGATTTTCTGATGTCATCTGTCCCAAGCCGCTACTCATTACTCTGACGGAGGTCTGATATCGGTACATCCCTCATTCCGGTATCGTGCTACGCTCCAATCACCTAACGGTGCTTTAATCATGATTACAGTTTGGCGTTTTTGCGATGCAAATTGAGCGCACTGAAGAAATTCCGAAAGTCATGGTTAACGCGCGGTAAAGCGGCATCGGCTTGGCGGAGCGAAGGCGACCGTTTCGCATCCCGCTCTTTGCGCCGTCAACCGTCAATGGGGCACGCCGATAATGTGCTGCAGCTTGTCCGGATTGCGCATGCAATAGATGGCAACGACCTTTTCCTGCTCGATCTGCAGCGCGGTCGTCTGCATGACATTGCTGCCTTCCACCGTTACGAAGCCGGGCAAACCGTCGATGACGGCATAATGGATCAGCCGGGAAGGCTGCGCGCGGAAAATTCGTGCCAGCTGCTCATGCAGCAGCATGACGGCGGAAAGCCCGATGTGCGGTCGCTGCGATGTCGGTACCTTGCCACCGCCGTCGGCATAGACAACGACATCCTCGGAAAGCAGGGCGCGAAGAGCGGCCATGTCTCCCGTTCTCGACGCCGTGAAGAAGGCGGTGGCAAATTTGAGCCCCTGCTCCCTGCCGATGGCAAAGCGCGGCCGGGCTTCGCTGACATGCGCCCTCGCCCGGCTGGCAAGCTTGCGGCAGGCAGCAGCCTCGCGGCCGATCGCCAGCGCAACATCGTCGAAATCCATGCCGAACACGTCATGCAGGAGAAAGGCGGCACGCTCCAGAGGTGACAGGCGTTCCAGCGCCAGCATCAACGGCAGCGTGATGTCGTCGGCCGCATCGCCATCGTCCGGATCGAAAATCGGCTCTGGCAGCCAGGAGCCCACATAGGACTCACGGCGGCGGCGTGCCGATTTCAGTTCGTTCAGGCAAAGCCTGGTGACGATGGTCCGCAGAAACGCGGCGGGCGCGCGAATGGTGGCACGATCGGTCGCCAGCCAGCGCAGCCAAGTATCCTGCACGATATCCTCGGCATCCGCGACCGATCCGAGCATTCGGTAGGCAAGCCGGACGAGCCGCGGGCGCAGCTCGGAGAAGATCGGATCCGTCGGCGTTTCATTCATGGACCGCAAGCTCGCGTGGGAACGGGCTGACACCGCGGCCACGGGCGAACTGCAGCGTCGTCAGCGCCACCCGTCGCCCAAGATGGCGGGCGGTGGCGAGATCGGATGCAGGCGGCGCGGTCTCCGGGCCTTCATCCGTGTTCGCCTGCGCCGCCGCGCCAAGCCAGAAGCCGAGGCGGTTCAGATCCTCTTCGGAACCCATTGAAGAACAGTTCGCCGGAGGAAGATCGAGACCGACCCAATGCATTCCGTGCTGGGCTGCGAAGATCACCATCTGCATCAGCGTCGAAAGCTTGTCACCGGATCGTGACCCCGAGGTGGTGAAACCGGCAGCAATCTTGTCCCTCCACCGATAGCCCTTGGCAAGAACGGCATGCGATGTTGCCTCCTGGAACGCTTTGAACGATGCCGAGACCGAGCCCATATAGGTCGGCGATCCGAAGATGATGGCCTGCGCCGCATTGAGATCATCCCAGTGGTGCTCCACCTTGTCCACCGCCAACAACATGGCCTCGACGCCATCTACCTGCTCAACCCCCGCCCTCACGGCTTCCGCCTGACGGCCCGTATGCCCATAGCCGCTATGATAGACGATTGCGATTCTCTGCAGGATCATTGTCATCTCCTTCGAAATTGGCGTTGCGAAGGAGATGACAAGGCATGAGGGAGGATTGTGACATGCCGGGATTTTTTATGGGATCGAAGACATCGAGAAAGGCTATTGGCGGAAGAGGTGGGATTCGAACCCACGGTACGGTTTCCCGCACGCCGGTTTTCAAGACCGGTTCCTTAAACCACTCGGACACTCTTCCAAGCAATTGAAAAGGCTGAAAAATCCATGCATTGCTGATTTTTCGAAACCGGGTGTTGCTACCGGTTTTCTACCCAATCACTCGACGGCTGGCTTTTTAGCAGCTTTGGTCGCCGCGTCAACTTGTTCCGCCGAGCTCTCCCGCATTCTCGACATCAGATGGAATGGCAATCGAGGGATACCGATCGAGTGCGGGTCGGTGCGCGGGTTTCGTTTCGTCAAGGCGCTGGAAATAAGGTGGCCCGGCCGCTGGAGACGGCCGGGCCACCTTCGCCAGGTCAGGGGTCAAATCTGACTGAAGCAAGTCATTAGTAAGCCAAGCTTATAATTTGTCAATTATCGACCCGTTGGTCGTGAAGGTCTCGATTTCCGGGCGTCGTGTTGATGGCTTCGACTATCCGGGATAGTTTCCTTGCCATGACTTTTGACGATCATTCCCTGTCGCTTGGCGCCAAGCCCCTTGCCGGCCCTGCCCTCACCGCCTTTTTCAGCCGCGATGCCGTGGTGGTCGCGTCCGATCTGATCGGGGTGCGTTTCACTGTCGCGGGCATAGGCGGTCGCATCGTCGAGACGGAGGCCTATCGGCCCGACGACGAGGCTTCCCACGCATATCGCGGGCCGACGCCGCGCAATGCGGCCATGTTCGGTCCCGCCGGCCATGTCTATGTCTACCGCTCCTATGGTATTCACTGGTGCCTGAATTTCGTTTGCAGCAAGGGGAGCGCAGTGCTCATCCGGGCGATCGAGCCGGAAAATGGCATCGAGGAGATGATCCGGCGGCGTGGCCTTGCCGACATCGTCTCGCTCTGCAACGGGCCGGGCAAGCTGTCGCAGGCGCTTGATGTCGATATAAGGCTCGACGGCCGCTCCCTGGATACGGCGCCATTTTCGATGTCTCTCGCGGAACCGGTGCCGGTCGTTTCCGGCAAGCGCATAGGAATCACCAAAAACATCGATCCGCTCTGGCGCTTCGGCGCGGCGGGCTCGCGTTTCGTCAGTCGTCGTTTCCCATGAGCGAGCAAAAGCGGCCGCCGGGTGGTGCCCGGCGGCCGTCTGGCCACGCAGTGAAACTGGAAAGACTGCGCGGCTATTCCATCGCGACGCTGTGGTCCACGGCCGGAGGCGCCTTCGGCTTGCGGAGCAGTACCAATAGCGGCATGGCGAAGATCGACATCAACATCAGCAATTTGAAGTCGTCGATATAGGCGATGACGGTTGCCTGGGTGGTGATCATGCCGTCGAGCGTCGCGCGTCCCACAGCCGTCAGGGGGCTTACTCCTTGCGCGGCCGTCGCATCGAAATAGCGGTTGAACGGCGTCACATAGGCGGCGATGTTGGCATGGTTGACCTGCGTATTCTCGGTGATCAGCATCGAAACGACGGAAATGCCGACGCTTGAACCGATATTGCGCGAGAGGTTGTAGAGACCCGTCCCCTCGCCGCGCATCTGCGCCGGCAGCGTCGCGAAAGCGATCGTCGTCAGCGGCACGAAGAGGAAGCCGAGGCCGGCGCCCTGGACGAAGCCGACTGATATCAGAGTCCACTGCGAGACATCCGGCGTCCAGCCGGTCATGTCGTACGTGGCCCAGGCCGTCAGCGCGAGGCCGATGAACAGCAGCCAGCGCGTATCGACCTTGCCGATCAGGCGTCCCACCAGGAACATGCAGAACATGGTGCCGAGGCCGCGCGGTCCCATGGCGATGCCGGCGGTGACGACCGGATAGCCCATCAGCGTCTGCAGATAGGGCGTCATCAGCGCCAGCGAAGCCAGATAGGTCACGCCGACGATGAAGATGAACAGGATGCTGACGGCAAAGTTCTGGTCCATGAAAAGCCGCGGATTGACGAAGCTTCGCTCGGCCGTGAACATGTGCACGAGGAAGAGATAGAAGGCGCTGACGCAGACGAGCGCCTCGATGATGATTTCGCTCGAGTAGAACCAGTCGAGCTGTTCGCCGCGGTCAAGAAAGAGCTGTAGCGCTGCAATCGTGATCGAAAGCATGCTGAACCCGAACCAGTCAAGCTTGGCCAGCGCATCTAGCTTCGTTTCCGTCACATAGACCACGATGCCGAAGAAGGCGAGCGCGCCGATCGGCACGTTGATGTAGAACACCCAGCGCCAGCTGATATTGTCGGTCAGCCAGCCGCCGATGACCGGCCCCAGCACCGGGCCGACCATGACCGAGACGCCGAACAGCGCCATGGCGCGGCCGCGCTCCTCGACACTGTAGATATCGAGCAGAATGCCCTGCGACAGCGGCACCAGCGAAGCGCCGAACAACCCCTGCAGCAGGCGGAATCCGACGATCTGAACCAGTGATTCCGACAGGCCGCAGAGAACTGAAGCAGCGACGAAGCCGGCGATCGCGACCAGCAGAACCCGCTTGCGGCCGAACTTTGCCGAAAGGAAGCCGGAGGGCGGCGTCATGATCGCCGCCGCAACGATGTAGGACGTCAGAACCCAGTTGATCTGGTCGGCGCTGGCGGAGACGTCGCCCTGAATGTGCGGCAGCGCGACGTTGGCGATCGTGGTGTCCAGCGCCTGCATGATGACCGACAGGATGACGCAGGCGGTGATCGCGCCGCGATTGGCGACAGGCGCCGCGGCCGAAGAAGGGGTAGCGTTACTCATGATCCTGACCGCGCGAACGGCCCAGCAGGTTGGTGATGAAATCGGGCAGGCCGCGGGCATGGCCGGTGTCGACATCGGCAACGACGCTCATTCCGACGCGCAGCGGCGGCTTGCCCTGCATATCATCAATGCTGATGATCATTGGTATGCGCTGCACGACCTTGACCCAGTTGCCGGTCGTGTTCTGGGCCGGCAGCAGCGAGAAGCTGGAGCCGGATGCGGGCGAGATGCTGGCAACCGTGCCCTTCCAGGTCACGTCCGGATAGGCATCAACAGAGATGTCGACCTTCTGGCCGGGGCGCACATAAGTAAGCTCGGTTTCCTTCGGGCTCGCATTGATCCACACATGGGTCGTGGAAACCAGCGAGAAACCCTGCTGCGCGGCCGTCAGATAGGCACCGACCTGAAGCGAGGGTACGTTGGCGGTGATGCCGTCGAAAGGCGCGCGCACGACGGTATCGTCGAGCTCGCGCTGTGCGTTGTCGACCGCGGCCTTGGCCTGGAGATAAAGCGGATTTTGCTCGACAGGCAGGTCGGCGGCACCCTCGCCACCCAACTGGGCAAGGGTCGTTGCCGCCTGCGCCTGCGCGACCGATACCTTCTGCTGTGCGGCCTCGAGGTTGTGCTTTGCCTGGTCAAAAGCCGCCTTCGAGGCAACCGAGCTGCTGATCAGGTTCTGCTGGCGTTCGAATTCCGTCTGGAAGTAGGGAATGTCGGCCTGTGCCTGGGCGATTTCGGCCAGGGCCTGCTTGTAGCTCGCTTGCAGGTTCAGGATCTGGTTCCTGGCGTTGCCAAGCTGTGCCGTTGCACCCTCCAGTGCGATCCGGAAGGAATCGGGCTTCAAGCGAAAGAGCACCTGGCCCTTCTTCACCACTTCGTTCTCATGCACGTCAACCGAGATCACCGTGCCCGAAACGTCGGTGGAAACGCCCACCATGTCGGCCTGGATATAGGCATTGTCCGTGGACATGATCTGTCCGCCGGTGACGTAGTAATAGCCGCCGATGATGAGCGCGACGGGCAGCAGTGCGAACAGAACCGGTCGCGTCAGGTTGCGGCGCTTGCGCGGCGTTTCCGGAGGCGCGACCGGGGCCGCCGCTGTAGCTGCCGCGGGCTTTGGTGACGGATTGGAGGACGGGGCCTCCGCCACCGGGGTCTCAGTCTGTTCAGCGGAATTTACGTTTGCAGGTACGCGAAGGGAGGAAGATGCGTCAGCCATGTTGTAACTCTTTGTCGACTGCCTTTGAACGGCAGGCGTTAAGCAGGTTTGATTTCATGAGGGTAAGCAATTCGTAGAGGCGCTCTTGATCCTCCTGCGAGGTTCCTTCGAGCGCTTCCTTGCGTGTCTGGTCGCCCATATCGCGCATGGTATCGATCAGCGGCCGGGCTTCCTCGCACATGTAGAGAAGCCAGCTTCGCCGATCGCGCGGATGCTGCCGGCGCTCCACCAGACCGCGCTCGCTCAGCTTGTCGAGGATGCGGACCAGTGTGATCGGCTCAATCTCCAGCATTTCCGCCAGACCGGCCTGATGGATACCTTCATTGTTTGCGAGGTAGGCGAGCGTCTGCCATTGCGAACGCGTCAGGCCCAAATCTTTTGCGCGCTGCTCGAACCGCTTGCGAAACAGCCTGGCAACGTCGTGAAGGAGAAAACCGAGGGTAGGTGTCGAATTCATGGTATAAAAAGCCTGCTATTGATAAGCAACCTTATAATTAATGGTACCTATAGTAAGCGCCCACGCGATACAAGAGGCGAGCGATCAAGAAATGGCTATTGTCGAAGATGTCGCAGGGCCGTCGCAAAGATGCCGCGGTGGGCGGCGGCTGGGCTGCATATCGTGAAAATCGCAATGCATGCGCGCAAAAATGACTATCGGTGGCCGATTATCAATTGAAAAGGCGCGGACCGATTCGTCCGCGCCTTTTCGGCAGTTTCGCAGCAGAGGTGGTACGTAGGGGGCGTCCCACCCGTCGAGAGTTCGACCGGAAGCTAGCGTCGGCTGAGAAGGCCGATGAGATAGCCGATGCCGGCTGCGGCAGCGACCATGAAAATCGGCTCCTCGCGAACTCTCTCGCGCAACTGCTCGGTGATCTCCTGGGCTTCCTCCGCGACGACAGATTTCGCTCCCTGCCCCACAGCTGCCATGCTCTGCGACAACCTCGACAGATCTTCGCGTAGCGCAGCGACCTGCGCGGCAAGGTCCTCCATTGCCATTTCGGTCTGTGCTCGCGCGGAAGAAGATTGGGCGGAAGCTGGTTTCGTTTCTGCCATCGTGTGCTCCTTATGTCTCCTGGTTCGTAGAACGCCGCTGCCTGTCAAAGGTTCCGGCGGCTTTGCCTGCCATCCGGCGATTTCCCCAGTGGCTCTTCAATTCCGGTTCGGATTGTTCTAAGGAACTCCGATTGTTTCGCCCGCGTGCGAAGACTTGATGATGACGAGGTTTGCTTTCCAATGTTCGACGTGCTGAGAAAAATCGCCCAGACCTGGCTTGCCAAGGGCCTGTTGCTTCTTCTTGCGGCAGCCTTTGGTGTATGGGGCGTCGAGCGGTCCCTCATCAGCGGCGGCAGCAGCAGTACGGTTGTCACCGTTGGCGATCAGCACATCGATACCAATGAATTCCGTCTCGCCTATCGTCGCCAGATTCAGGCGATCAGCCAGCAATTGCGCATGCAGATCACGCCGGAGCAGGCGCGCGCTTTCGGAATCGGACAGCAAACGGTGGCGCAACTCGTCGCCGGCGCCTCACTCGACCAGCTTGCCGCCGATATGGGCCTCGGTCTTTCACAGGACCGGCTGGCCAAGCTGATCGGCGACGATCCGGCCTTCAAGGCGACGAATGGCTCTTTCGACCGGCAGAAATTCGACCTGCTGCTACGCAACAGCAATATTTCGCCTGACGATTATATCAAGGAACGCAGCAAGGTTGCGATCCGCGGCCAGATCGTCGAGGCGGTATCGAACGGCTTTACCGCCCCGCAGGTCCTGGTCGACGCCGTCAAGCAATATCACGACGAGACCCGCACCATCGATTATCTGCTGCTGACAAATGCCAACATCGACCCCGTCAAGGCGCCGGCCGACGATGTCCTGCAGAAGTGGTTCGACGGCGTGAAGTCGAAGTTCCGCGCGCCGGAATATCGCAAGTTCGGCTATGTCAAACTGCAGGCCGAGGATATCGCCGATCCGGCGAGCGTGTCCGACGACGAGGTGCGCGCGCAGTTCGACAAGCGCAAGGACAGCTTCACGACGCCGGCGGCGCGCACGATCGAGCAGTTGACCTTCGCCAACAAGGACCTCGCCAACGCCGCGGCCGATGCGCTGAAGACCGGAACGACCTTCGACCAGCTGGTTTCCGACCAGGGCAAGAAGCCCTCCGATGTGCTGCTCGGCACCTTCACCAAGGATCAGGTTCCGGATAAGACCGTTGCCGAAGCGGCCTTTGCCGTCGCCAAGGAAGGCGGCACGAGCCCTGTCGTCGATGGTTCGTTCGGCCCGGTCATCCTGCGCGTGACCAACGTGAAGAATGAGACCGCGAAGAATTTCGACGAGGTCAAGGAAGATATCCGCAAGCAAATTGCGCTCAGCAACGCCGCCAGCGAAATCACCAGCGTCCACGACAAGTTCGAGGACCTGCGCGGTTCCGGCGCCTCGCTGCAGGAAGCCGCGTCGCAGCTGAAGCTGAAATTGGTCACCATCGATGCCATCGATCAAACCGGCCTCGACCAGAAAGGCAATGAGATCAAGGATCTGCCGGCACGCCAGCAGCTGCTTTCGGAAGTCTTCAAGGCCGATCAGGGTGGCAACCCGGCTCCGCTGACGGTCGGAAATGACGGCTATATCTGGTACGACGTCATGAACATCACGCCCGATCACGACCGGCCGCTTACGGAAGTGCGCGAAAAGGCCGTTGCCGATTGGACTGCCGAACAGCAGAAGATCGCGCTTGCCGCCAAGGCGACCGAGCTGAAGCAGGAAGCGCAGAAGGGCAAGTCGCTTGCCGATATCGCCGCGCCGCTCGGCATCGCCGTCGAAAACAAGACCGGCATCATGCGCTCGAGCGATGATCCGGTTCTGGGCCGTGGCGGCATCGCAGCCGCCTTCTCCGGAGCCGTCGATGCGGTCGCCAATGCCGTCGGCGCCGATGATACGACGCAGATCCTGCTCAAGGTCACCGATGTCAACGACAATCCGACGACCGATGCGCTGAGCAACGACGATCAGCAGGTTGCTCAGATCGCCAACGCCGCCGGAGACGACATCCTCGATCAGATGGTCAGCCAGCTGCAGGGCAAATATACCGTAACGGTCAACCAGAGCCTCGCCGAACAGGCGATGTCCCGTTAGGCCCGGTCGGGAGGATGGATAGTCGATGAGCGAATTGAAGCCTTTCCTCGCCAAGGTCGCCAATCGCGAGGCATTGACGCGGGACGAAGCCCGGCAGGCATTCGAAATCCTGATGTCGGGTGAGGCCACGCCATCACAGATTGGCGCATTCCTGATGGCTCTGCGCGTGCGCGGCGAAACCGTCGACGAAATCGTCGGCGCTGTGACCACGATGCGCGCCAAGATGCTGCCGGTGAAAGCCCCGGCTGATGCCATCGATATCGTCGGCACGGGCGGCGATGGTGTCGGCACATACAATATTTCGACGCTGGCGGCATTCATTGTTGCCGGCGCGGGCGTGCCGGTTGCCAAGCACGGCAACCGTGCTCAAAGCTCCAAGGCCGGCACCGCCGATACGCAATCCGTGCTGGGTATCAAGCTCGACATCGGGCCGGAGACGATCGCCCGCTGCATTCGCGAGGCTGGCATCGGCTTTATGTTCGCGCAGCTGCACCATTCGTCGATGCGCCATGTCGGCCCTTCGCGCGTCGAGCTCGGTACGCGGACGATCTTCAATCTTCTTGGTCCGCTTTCGAACCCGGCCGGCGCGCGCCGGCAGCTGCTGGGCGTCTTCGCGCCGCAATGGGTATTACCGTTGGCCGAGGTGCTGAAGGATCTCAATGCGGAAAGCGTCTGGGTCGTGCACGGCGACGGTCTGGACGAGATCACGACGACCGGCAAGACCTCCGTCGCGGCGCTTGAGAATGGTAAGATCCGCACGTTTGAGCTGACGCCGGCCGACTTCGGCCTGCAGCATGCCGACCTCGCGGACCTCAAGGGCGGCGATGGCATTGCCAATGCGGCGGCGCTCCGGGGCGTGCTCGGTGGCGCAAAGAATGCCTATCGCGATATCGCGCTCGCCAACGCCGCCGCCTCGCTGGTCATTGCCGGCAAGGTGGAAACGCTCCATGATGGCATGAAGCTTGCGGCCCATTCGCTCGACAGCGGCGCCACGGCCGTCGCATTGGAAAAGCTCGTTGCCATTTCCAACGAGGAAGCAGAGGACTAGGACGTCATGACCGATATCCTTAAAAAGATCGAGGCCTACAAGCGCGAGGAAATCGCCGCCGCCAAGGCCAAGCTCTCTCTTGCCGATCTCAAGGCCATGCAGGCCGGGCAATCCGCACCGCGCGGCTTCCATAAGGCGCTGCTCGCCAAGAAGCATGCCGGCATTTTCGGACTGATTGCCGAGATCAAGAAGGCAAGCCCCTCGAAGGGCCTGATTCGCCAGGATTTCGACCCGCCTGCCCTCGCAAAGGCCTATGAAGCCGGCGGAGCAGCCTGCCTTTCTGTGCTGACCGATACGCCCAGCTTTCAGGGCGCTCCGGAGTTCCTGACGACGGCCCGCGCAGCCTGCTCGCTGCCGGCGCTGCGCAAGGATTTCATGTTCGATACCTATCAGGTGCAGGAGGCCCGCGCCTGGGGTGCCGACTGCATCCTGATCATTATGGCGTCGCTCTCCGATGATGATGCGGAGCGCCTTCAGGACGAAGCATTCGGCCTCGGTATGGATGTGCTGGTCGAGGTTCATGATGCGGAGGAGATGGAGCGCGCGCTGAAGCTGTCTTCGCCGCTGATCGGCATCAACAACCGTAATCTGCGCACCTTCGAAGTCAGCCTCACGGTCAGCGAAAACCTGGCTGCCATGGTTCCGGAAGGCCGGCTGCTGGTCGGCGAAAGCGGTATCTTCACCCATGCCGATTGCACGCGCCTCGAATCCGTCGGCATCACCACCTTCCTCGTCGGCGAAAGCCTGATGCGCAAGGATGATGTGACGGCGGCGACCAAACTGCTGCTGGGCGGCGAAACCGGCATTCTGGCGGCCGAGTGAAATGAGCACCGAGAAGGCCGGTCTGACCCATATCGACGCTTCCGGCGAAGCGCATATGGTCGATGTCGGCGACAAGGCAGAGACGGCACGCAGCGCCACGGCTGCCGGTTACGTCAGAATGAAGCCGGAGACCTTGGCTCTGATTCGCGAAGGCAACGCCAAGAAGGGCGATGTCATCGGCACAGCGCGGCTCGCGGGCATCATGGCGGCGAAGCAGACGAGCAACCTCATTCCCCTCTGCCATCCCCTCATGCTGACGAAGGTTGCCGTCGATATCGAGGAAGACGCCGCCCTGCCCGGCCTGCGCGTAACGGCGACGGCAAAGCTGACCGGCCGCACCGGCGTCGAGATGGAAGCGCTGACGGCGGTTTCTGTCGCCTGCCTGACGATCTACGATATGGCCAAGGCCGCCGATCGTGGCATGGAGATCGGCGGCATCACATTATTGGAGAAATCCGGCGGCAAATCGGCAGATTTCCGCCATCCAGGGGCCTGACACATGAGCCTATTGCCCGTTGCCGAAGCGCAGGCGCGCCTCTTGGACAGTGCCGCGCCGATCCATCGCGTTGAAAGCGTTCCGCTCGATTTGGCCGAGGGCCGGGTTCTGGCCAGGGATCTGACCGCTCGCCTGACCCAACCGCCTTTCGATGCTTCGGCGATGGACGGCTATGCGTTGCGCTTCGAGGATGCGGCAATGCCGGGTTCGGAGCTGCAAGTCATCGGCGTCTCCGCTGCTGGCCATGCCTTCGAAGGAACCGTCGGCAAGGGCGAAACGGTTCGCATCTTCACCGGCGCACCCGTTCCTGCAGGCCCCGATTCGGTCCTCCTGCAGGAAGATGCAGAGCGGCTGGAAAGCGATCGTATCCGTACGACCTATCCCCTGCGCAAGGGGCAGCATATACGCCCGCGCGGGCAGGATTTCCTGGAAGGTGAAGCCGTGCTTCCTGCCGGCACGGTCATGGATTTCTCGCGGCTCACCGTCGCCGCGGCCATGAATCATCCGGCATTGGATGTCTACCGCCGTCCGCTGGTGGCGATTCTCGCGACCGGCGACGAGCTCGTGGCGCCAGGCAATGAACCAGGTCCCTCGCAGATCATCGCGTCGAACACCTTCGGCATCGCCGCGCTGGCCCGCAACGCCGGCGCGCATGTGCTCGATCTCGGCATCGTCGCCGACGACAACGACGAGATCACCGCCGCCATCGGTCGGGCGCAGGTGGCCAAGGCCGATATCATCGTCACGCTCGGCGGAGCCTCGGTCGGCGATCACGATCTGGTGCAAGCGACGATGATCGCTGCGGGCATGAAGCTGGATTTCTGGCGCATCGCCATGCGCCCCGGCAAGCCGCTGATGGTCGGTAGCCTCGGCGACATGCATGTCCTCGGCCTTCCCGGCAATCCCGTTTCCAGCCTCGTCTGTGGCCTGCTTTTTCTCGAGCCTCTGATAAGAAAACTTGCGTCCCTACCGCCGGTCAAGCGTGAGGGCGTTGCGCGCGCCGCCGTGACCTTTGCGGCGAACGATCAACGCCAGGATTATGTTCGCGCGACGCTGACGAAAGCTGACGGCGGCGGCTGGCTCGCCGAGCCGTTCTCGAAGCAGGATTCATCGATGATGAAGGTTTTTGCGCGCGCCGACTGCCTGGTCGTCCGGCCGCCGCATGCATCGCAGCTTGACGTGGGCTCGCCCACTCCGGTCATATTGCTGCGGCCGAACCTTTTGGATTGAGCTGGGCAAGCAAAAGCCGGGAGGTTTGACCCACCCGGCTCGCAATCATCAGATCGATAGGCTAGTTAATTACTTCGCCGGCTTCTCATGGTGCCCGCCGAAGCCGGCCCGCATGGCGGAGAGAACCTTGTTGGCGTAGTCGTCATTGCCGCGCGAGGCGAAACGGCCGTAAAGCGCGGCGCTCAGTACAGGCGTTGGAACACCTTCATCGATCGCAGCCGAGATCGTCCAGCGGCCTTCGCCGGAGTCGGAAACGCGGCCGGCATACTGCGAAAGAGCAGCATCGCCATGCAGGGCGTCGGCCGTGAGGTCGAGCAGCCAGGAGGTGATAACGCTGCCGCGGCGCCAGACTTCGGAGATTTCGGCGATATCGAGATCATATTGATAGTATTGCGGATGCGAGAGCGGCGCGGTTTCCGCGTCCTTCTCGGCGGTCTGCTTGCCGATATTGGCATGATGCAGCACGTTCAAGCCCTCGGCATAGGCGGCCATCAGTCCGTATTCGATGCCGTTATGGACCATCTTGACGAAGTGGCCGGCGCCGGACGGGCCGCAATGCAGATAGCCCTGCTCCGCCGTGCTGTTCCTGGCCGCTTCTTCCGAGCGCATCTTCGACGGAGCGACATCACCGATACCAGGAGCAAGCGTTGCGAAGATCGGCGAGAGATGCTCGACCGTTTCCTTCTCGCCGCCGATCATCAGGCAATAGCCGCGCTCGAGGCCGAAGACGCCGCCACTGGTGCCGACGTCGACATAATGGATGCCCTTGGGCTTCAGCTCTTCGGCGCGGCGGATGTCGTCATGGTAATAGGAGTTGCCACCGTCGATGACGATGTCCCCCTCTTCGAGAAGCGGGACGAGCGCTGCCAGTTCCTGATCGACGATCGCAGCCGGCAGCATCAGCCAGACGACGCGCGGCTTGGCGAGCTTCGATACGAAATCTGCAAGCGACTTGCTGCCGGTGGCGCCGAGCTGCTCCAGCCCCGCGATGCTTTCCGGACGCGCATCGAAAACAACCGCGCTGTGACCGCCCCTCATCAGGCGCTGCACCATGTTGTTGCCCATACGGCCGAGGCCGATCATACCGATTTGCATATTTCAGTCTCCTAGGACGGTTTTAATCGTTTTGACTACTCAATAAAGACATTTCGCAATCTTTTCCAATGAACAAATGACGGGCGAGCTATGCACTGGCTCGGGAGCGCAGAAAAATTTGCACGTTCACGCATCTGTGATAT
This sequence comes from Martinezella tropici, assembly GCF_008370325.1. Lineage (GTDB taxonomy): Bacteria > Pseudomonadota > Alphaproteobacteria > Rhizobiales > Rhizobiaceae > Rhizobium > Rhizobium tropici_B. Next base: position 23,414 of record NZ_VNIP01000010.1, read on the forward strand.
CGCCGGCCGAAACCTCCGGCCTTTTACCATGATCACGCTTTGCCGGCCTTGAGGAAATCTGTATTTTGCCCTTCCGTTCGAGTTGATAAATTTAGCATCTGTTCCGGCTCTTCGCACATTCTCTCTAAGTCCACGCTCGCTACGGAGCGTTAAAGGAGGCATATGGTTGCGTCTCTGAAACTTCCGCTCATTCCCGCCGCGTTCTTCGGCATGGTCCTGGGACTCTCCGGCCTCGCCAATGCCTGGCGGGTCGGTGCCCGCATCTGGCAATTGCCGGCGGTCGTCGGAGAAGTGCTGACCTTTGTCAGCCTCGCCGTCTGGCTGGCGTTGATCGTGCTTTATGCACTCAAATGGGTGGTCGCGCGCGACGAAGCCCTCAAGGAGGTGGCCCATCCCGTCCAGTGCTGCTTCATCGGCCTGGTTGGTGTGGCGACCATGCTGATCGCCGGAGGGCTTTTGCCCTATTCGCGTATCGGTGCCGAAACCATATTCCTGCTCGCCGCTGTCTATACGCTCGCATTCTCCGTCTGGCGTACCGGCGGCCTTTGGCAGGGTGAGCGTGACATCGCCACGACGACCGCCGTGCTCTACCTGCCGAGTGTCGCGGGAAGCTTCGTGACCGCCATCGTCGGCGCGGCCCTCGGTTTTCCCGAATGGGCTCAGCTTTTCTTCGGCGCCGGTTTCTTTGCCTGGCTCGCCATCGAGTCGGCATTGCTGCACCGCCTGTTGACTGGACCGGCACTGGCTCCGCCGCTGAGACCGACCCTTGGAATTCAATTGGCGCCGCCGGCCGTCGGCGCGCTCGCCTATATCAGCGTTACGAAAGGCCCTCCCGACATGCTGGTGCATGCGATGATCGGTTACGGCTTGCTGCAGGCCTTGATCATGCTTCGCCTCCTGCCCTGGATCACGAAGGAAGGCTTCAGTCCCGCCTATTGGGCTTTCACCTTCGGTGCGACGGCGCTGGCGACTGCTCCCATGAGGCTGGTCGAGCGCGGCGATGTCGGGCCGATTACGCAACTTGCGCCAATCCTCTTCATCATTGCCAATGTCGTCGTCGGCCTGATCGCACTGGCAACGATCTGGCTGGTTGCCAACCGCAAGCTAGTGATCGGCTGGATCGAACTTGCCGACCGCGATGCCGGCGCGGTAGGCCATGGTTGAGGAAGTTCAAGAGCGCCATTTTGAGGACGGCATGCTTGACCATGTGACGATCGGCGTTCGCGACCTGGAACGTTCGAAGATATTCTACGATAGGGCATTGCGCCCTCTCGGCATCGAACGTCTTTATGCAGAAGGCCAAACTTTTGCGGGCTATGGTGCTAAACCAAAGGCATTTTTCTGGATCGGCCAGCGCGATGCACCGCAGACAAGCGCGCATGTAGCCTTCACTGCCGGCAGCAGGAAGATCGTGGACGAATTTCACCAGGCGGCCCTTGCCGCCGGCGGTATCGACAACGGGGCTCCCGGGCTTCGTCCTCACTATCACCAGAACTATTATGGCGCCTTCATTCTCGATCCGGATGGCCACAATATCGAAGCCGTTTGTCACTTGCCGGTGAGCTGAGTGGCGGCGGTGATTCCGGTGAGATCACTGCACCGGCGGGCCGACATAGCGCGCACGCGGCCGAATCAACCGGCCGCTGGTCGCCTGCTCCATGGCGTGAGCGAGCCAGCCGACCGTCCGCGCCAGCGCGAAGATGATCAACGGCGCATCCTCCGGGAGATGATAGGCATGGGTCATCGCCGTCAGCGCGAAGTCAACGTTGACGCGCTCGCCGACCAGCTGTTCGCCGACATCGCGAACCCTGGCAAATAGCGGCGGAAGCGTAAAGCAGCGCAGCAGCGCCTCGGCACGGATATCGACATCCGGATAAAGCTGATGACCGAAGGCCGGCAATGCCCGACCCTCCGACAGGTAGTCGCGGACGGCTTCTTCCGCGCCCGTCACGGCGGCCCGGGCAATCAGAGAGCGCACGCTTTGCCATGCGCCGCCATGCAAAGGACCCGTCAGCGTGGAAAGGCCGGACAAGGTGGCGGCGGACAATGTCGCTCCCGCGGACGCCGTGATCCGTGCAGTGAAGGTCGAAGCATTCAATTCGTGATCGGCGAGCAGAACGAGACTGCGGCGTATCAGGTCGCTCGCATCAGGACGGCTCCATGCGGCGGCGAGACGTTGATGCAGCGGTCTGTCCGACGCCCCTGGAGCCAAGGCTTCGGCCACCGTGTCGAATACACTCTCCGCTTCGTTCTGCAGGGCTGGAAGCGAGCGCCCGAGTGACGGCAGGTCTTTCATTATGCGCTCGGCAAGCGCGGAGAATGCGGCATTCAGGGAGGGAGGCTTTTGCCGCGCCTGGTTTTGCTCGAAACGTAGCGGCCGCTTCATGTCCCATAGCAGCAGCGCGATATCCTCTAGCGCAGCACTTTCGGCAAGCATTGCCGCATCCCGGCCGCGATAGAAGAGCCTGCCGTTCGAAACCGTCGACAGTGCCGATGGCAATACCGGATCGCCCCATTGAATGGCTTCAGCCGCCACTGCCTCCGTCTTGCGCCGGCCGGCATGGCGCGTGGCCAGCCGCTTGACGTCATCGGTAAAATAGAGGCTGCGTCGGGTATCGGCGGGATCCGGCTTCGCGCGAATGCGCCCGCGGCTGACGTTGGCGTAGAGTGTCTGTGATTTCGTTCCCAGCAGGGTCAGCGCCTGCTCCGCCGTCAGCCAGCTCATCCATCCCTCATATTGATCAATTGCATCAAGATTGACGTCAATAAAAATAGGCCCGATCTAATCGCATAGTCAAAGGAGAACGATGATGAAAAGTGGTCTTGAAGACGTCATTGCCGCAGAAACAAAGCTGTCCGACGTCGATGGTGCAGCCGGTCGCCTGATCATCCGCGGCGTGTCGCTGGATGATCTGGTGGCGACCAGCCGCTTCGAGGATGTCGCAGCGCTGTTGCTCGATGGCCTGTTCGACGAGCATATCGACGCGGCCTCCATCCGGACGCAGCTCGGCGCGGCCCGCCTTGCGCTCTTCCCGCATGTGGAGGCTGCCGATGCCGCTGTGCTCGCGCTGCCGCCAGTCGATGCCGTGCGTGCCTTGCTGGCTCGCCTCGGCGACGGCGAGGACTTTGCGACGGCCGTCCGCCTGATGGCGGCGCCCGCCGTCTTCCTGCCTGCCGTATTGCGATTGCAGCAAGGCGAGACGCCGATCAAGCCGGATGCATCGCTTTCCCAATCGGCTGATATCCTGCGCATGCTGACGGGCCGTGTTCCGACAGCGGAGCAGACGGCGGGTCTCGATGCCTATCTGGTGACGATTTCCGATCATGGCCTCAATGCATCGACCTTCGCCGCGCGCGTCATTGCTTCGACCCATGCGGGCCTGACCTCTTCCGTGCTCGCGGCGATCAGCGCCCTTAAAGGTCCTCTGCATGGCGGCGCCCCCGGCCCGGTTCTCGATATGCTCGACGGTGTCGGCAAGCCCGAAAATGCCCGCGCATGGCTGTCGCAGGCGCTCGATCACGGCGAGCGGCTGATGGGTTTCGGCCATCGCATCTATCGCGTCCGCGATCCGCGCTCCGACGCCCTGAAGACGGCGTTGAAGCCGATCTTTGCGAGCGGACAGGCGGATGCCGCGCGCATCGCCTTGGCGGAAGCCATCGAGGCGGCGGCCCTCGCGCTTTTGAAGGAGCGCAAGCCGGATCGTCCCTTGGACGTCAATGTCGAATATTACACCGCCCTGCTGCTCGACGCGCTCGGCTTCCCGCGCAGTTCCTTTACCGGCGTCTTCGCGATCGGCCGCACGGTCGGCTGGATCGCCCATGCGCGCGAACAGACGCTCGACGGGCGCCTGATCCGCCCACAGTCACGCTATGTCGGCCCCTTGCCGAAAGCGGCATAGTGGTTCCAATAAACGCTCAGGCGGCCGCGGATTGGCGCGGCCGCATCATGCCTTCGCGGATGTGACGGGCAAGCTCCAGCGTCTGGGGCGTTGCGTTCCCCTTGGGCAAATGCAGGTTGATCGCAAAGATCGGCAGTTCGGGAAGCCCTTGCTCGACCGTGAGGATATCGAGATCGGCCGGAACGGTGGAGGCGAGCCAGGCGGTTACCGCGAGATCCGTGCGCACCGTCGCCGTGGTCGCCTCGATATTGCCGTTCTCGAAAACAGTCCGCCAGCGCAGCCCATCCTTGCTGAGTGCCGCAAAGACGGATGACCGGAAGGCACAGGTATCGGCCACCATCGAGATCGGCAATGGCACCTTGCGATGGGCACTGCCTGCCTTCGCGCCGACCCAGACAAGCCGCTCGACGGCAAGGCATTCGCCCTGCGACGTTCCGTATGCTTCCTCGACGACACAGAGGTCGACGGTCCCCTTTCCCAACTCTTCGAGCAGTTCCGGTGATGATGCGCAGACCAGCGAAATCTCCACCTGCGGATAGCGCTCGGCATAGGATTTCAGCACAGGTGCCAGCGTTGCTCCCACGAGATCATAGGGAACGCCGAGCCGGACGCTGCCGCGGACGCTCCTCTCCGTCATGTCGTCCCAGATCTCGTCGTTCAATGCCAATAGGCGGCGGGCGTTGCCGAACAATCGTTCGCCCGCTTGCGTCAGCCGCAATCCGCGCCTGTCCCGCTCGAACAGGGTACAATCAAGCATGTCCTCCAGCCGTTTGATCTGCTGGCTGACGGCGCCCTGCGTCATATGCAGCATATTGGCGGCAATCGTCATGCTCCCCTTGTCGGCAACGGCAGCAAAGGTTCGGATAAGGGCTATGTCGAGGTTCCGGATCATGGCTCGTATTATAAACGCTAATGCCAAGATCCTTCAATATTCGTTTTGCTGATGAAGACTGCCTCTCTATCCCTTGTCTCAAAATCGAGAAAGGCTGGAGATGACTGTCGAAACCCTGTTGCCCCTGATCCTCTTCGCATTGGTTTCGACCATAACGCCGGGAGGCGCCACGACGCTCGCGACCGCATCCGGCGCGCATTTCGGCTTTCGCCGGTCGATCCCGGTCATGGCCGGCTTCGCCGTCGGGCTTGGCTCCATGGCAGGCGCGACGGCCGCGGGGCTTGGCGGAGTATTGCTGGCGCTGCCGACGCTGCAGATCGGCATGAAGGCACTGGGTTCGCTCTATCTGATCTGGCTTGCCGTCCGGATCGGCGGGAGCGGCCCGCCGAGCAGGGCCGGCCAGATGGCGAGGCCTACCGGCTTCGTCGCCGGTCTCTGGATGCTCTGGCACAATCCCAAGGGTTGGGCGATGACCATGGGTGCCGCCGCTTCTTTCGCCGCGCTGGCGGAAAGTCCCGTCAGACTCGCAGTCCTGCTCGGCGTGACCTTCTGCCTGGTCGCGGCCTTCTCGCTCGCCGTGTGGTGCATTCTCGGACAAATGCTCGGGCGTCTGCTGAAAACGGCATGGCAGTGGCGCGCTGTCAATATCTTGCTCGCCTGCCTCCTGGTGATTTCGATCATTCCGATGTGGCATGAATGAAAGCCGGCACGCTGAGGGCGGGATGATCATGTTCGGCTGCGCCAAAGCCATATGGTCAATGTCCCGGCGCGGCCACGCAAGCTTGCTTCGATCGGACCTTCGAGGTTCCCTTCCCTGAAAGGAGTGCTGTCCCGACCGGCGGAAAGCAACAGCTCGTCGCTGATGGCGATCTCGGCGCGATTGCTGGCGGCGACCTCCATCAGACGGCTGGCGATGTTGACCGTGTCGCCGGTTGCGGTGATCTGCTGGCGCCCGCCACCGCCGAGCCTCGAGGCGACGATGGTGCCGAAATGCGCGCCGATCTTGAAGCCGATGCGGGATGCCACCGTCTCCGGCAGCGCCGAGAGCCAGCCTCTCATCCGCTCGGCCAAACGAATGCAACAGTGCGCCGCATCGGAGGGATCGCTGGGCCTCGGCTGCGGCAAGCCGAACAGGATCATCGCTCCATCGCCCATGAAGCTGGTGATGGCGCCGCCGCATGCAGTCACCTCCTCATCGACGAGATTGTAAAAGCCGTTCAGCAGTTCCCGCACGGCAGCCGGGCCGATCGTTTCGCTGAGACCCGTGAAACCGTTGATATCGATGAAGACGACGGCAGCTTGCTGATGCACCGGGCTTGCGAGGAAATCGGGATCACGGGCAAGATGTTCGGCAAGGCCGGGCGCCTCGATGCGTTGCAGGAGCTCGCTTTGCTCGGCGAAGCGCGTGGCCCGCCTGCGGTCGAACCAAAGCTGTGCCGCGCCGAACAGCAGCGCCGGCGGCACGGTCGCGGCAATCGGCAGGGCGGCACTCAGCCAGATCCCATGCTTGAAGGCGCTGACATTGACTGCGAACCAGACGAGCACGACGCCGAGGACTGTTATCAGGCCAATGGTACTACGCTGCCAGGAGAGAAGGCCGACGACGAGCAGCGGCAAACCGATGGCGAAATAGAGATCGATGAAGCGAATGTTGCGGTCGCGCGCCAGGCCGTCTCCGGCAATCAGATGCGTGATTGAGGTGGAGATGACTTCGACACCCGGCAGAACGGGATCGAAGGGCGTTGGAAAGACATCGCTGCCACCGGTAACGGTTGCGCCGATGACGACGACATGATCCTTGATCGCAGCTTCCGGCAATTGCCCGTTGAGCGCCGCGCTGGCACTGATAGTGCGGATCGTGCCGCGCGGACCGTAGAAAGAGAGCGGCAAGAGATAGCCGGTATCGGTCTGGATGGACCGGCCGCCGATCTTGATACGATCGGAGATGACGGTTGTCTGCTCATCGGTTGCGGCGGAAACGACGCGCAGCGAAAAGGATGGCTCGATCCGCTCGCCGCTGCGAAACAGCATCGGAACGAAACGCGGCGTTCCCGCCTTGTCCGTCTGCACATTGACGATACCATAGCTTGCGGCGTCGGCGAACCGCTGCTGCGGTTCAAGGAATTGCAGGGCGCTTGGCACGCGGGCGAGGGGTTCCCTGCTGTCGTCAACGACACGCTGTCGGCTTTCGGGGAAAACGCCGGCTGCAGCCAGCACGACTTTGGTTCGCTTCAGCGATTGCTCCAACGCGGAATCGCCAACCTCGTCACCGGAATCGACCAGAAGCAGGTCGAGCGCGATGGCTTTCGGTCCCAGCGCGCCGATGGCATCGATGATTTTGGCGAGCGCTGTCCGCGGTAAGGGATAGTGCCCCGCCACACGCGACGTATCATCGTCTATGGCAACAATCGTGACGAGATCGGGTGGTTGGTGGCTGCCACCGAGCGTATTGCGAAGGTTCGTCAACGTCGCTTCGGCGTTGTCGACGAAGGGAATGTCACCACGCAGATGAGCGATGCCGAGGCCCAATCCCCAGACGGCAGTCAAGAGTAGTGCAATCAGCGTCTGCAGCGGTGGTCTGCGCATCGCGTCGCGACCTCACTGGCCGAGGCGAGCCATCAAAGCGTTTATGCGCGGCTGTCCCCATTGGGTGACACGCAATGCGGAGCGGCTGCGGTCGACATCCACGCCTTGCCCTTGGCCGAGCGTAACCCCCTGCCCGGTCGATACCTTGTTGACCGCGACCCGGCCGCGCAAGACAAGCACGGACGTGTTGCCCCGTTTCACATCGACGGCCCATCGCGTGCCGCGCACGGCGGCGATTGCCTGTGGCGTTACCACTTCGAATCCTCCCTGAACGCGACCGGCATCCACATCGATCAGCGCTGCCTTGCTGTCGAGCACAACAGCATCCACGCGGCCATCACGGTTCCGGTCCGCAAGCCGATAGTGCGCGCCGCGCTCGACGGTGATGCTGAGCCCAGCTTCGCAATTCAACATCTGGCGCTCGGCGCTGACAGCGGGCCGCAACGGACAATTCGCGACGGCTTGCGCGGAAGCGGTGCCGGCGCTGATGATGCACAGGGTGCCTGCCGCCAGCGCCAGGCTACGAATATTGCTTGCGTGGATCATGATTGTGGCCCCTCATCGCATATAACTGGAGCCGCGGACGGCGATTTCCAGTCACGGCATGCTCGATCCCTGAGGACGATGATGCGTCATGAGCGCTTGATCTGCAAGTTGTCGTAGCCTCTGGCTTTGTAGAGCACGGTCGAAATCACCCAGCTCAGCAGGAAAATGCCGACGACGACGAAACCGAAATTGGCAAGATTGTCATTGAGTTCGCCGATCAAGCTCCAGAAGCCGCCTTCAAGGCCGAGCTTGTCGGAAATCAGCCCCAGCGCCTCTATGCCGCCGATAAAGATGGCGACGACGACCGAGGCCGCCGTGATCGTCAGATTGTACCAGAGCTTGCGCACCGGCTTGACGATGGCCCAGCGATAGGCTCCGGTCATCAGCGTGCTGTCGAGCGTGTCCATCAACGACATGCCGGCGGTGAAGAGCGCCGGGAAGAGGAGGATAGTCCAAAAGGACATGCCCTGCGCGGCCTGAGCTGCGGAAATGCCGAGAAGCCCGATTTCCGTCGCGGTATCGAAGCCGAGGCCGAAAAGAAAGCCGATCGGATACATGTGCCATGAGCGGGTAACGACCTTGAACATCGGCCGGAAGATGCGGGCCAGAAAGCCGCCGCCGGCAAGCAGCGTATCGAGATCCTCGTCCGCGACCCTCTCGCCCCTTTGTGCCCGCCTGAAGGCGGACCAAACGCCTTTGAGGACAAAAAGGTTGGCAACGCCGATCAGAAGCAGGAACACTGCCGAAACCGCCGTGCCGATGACGCCGCCCACATCGTGGAAGGAATCGAGCTGGCTCTGCATGGCGGCCGCCGTCGCGGCAATCAGGATCGAGGCGATCACTACGATCGAGGAATGGCCGAGCGAAAAGAAGAAGCCGACCGCATGGGGCTGCTTCTTTTCCTGAATGAGCTTGCGCACGACATTGTCGATCGCAGCGATATGATCGGCATCGAAGGCGTGGCGAAGCCCGAACATATAGGCAAGAAGCGCAATACCAAGCAGTGAAGGCCTGTCGGCGAAAGCGGCCCAGGCCCAAACCCATGCGGCAATATTGAACGCGATCAGCAATGCGAAAGTGAGAGCGATCTTGGCTCTCGGTCTTTCCGCGCGATCGTCAAATGGATTGAGGATCATACTTTTGTTCCCGTTATGCTTACTCGCACAGTGCCATGGAACGGGAAGCGGCGCGACAGTCGAATGACGTAGGTGCCGAAGTTATTCGCAGTGTCACAAAAATGAGCAAACTCGGCGCGACCGGGTCTGCTCCGCGCCTGATTAGCCTATTTCGAACGGGTGCCCTTCATCGGCCCAGCCGGTCATGCCGCCGATCATGACCTTCACGCGCTTGCCCAGCGAGCCCAGGCGCCAAGCCGCCTTGTCGGTGCCGTTGCAATGCGGCCCGGCGCAATAGACGACGAATAGCGTATCGTCAGGCCATTCCGCCATCTTCCGCGCGGTCATCTTGCCATGCGGCAGATTGATCGCGCCGGGAATATGCTGCTCCTGGAACATGGCAGGACCGCGAACATCGAGCAGGACGAAATCCAAATTGCCTGACGTCATCGCCTGGCGCACATCGGAGCAATCAGTCTCGAAGGCAAGCCTGCAGGCATAGTGCTCTGCGACGAGGCTCGGGGCGGCTGCGGGGATTTCACTGACCAGGGACATGGAACGCTCCTTCTTGGGTTCGGTGCATTCATGCCTGAGTGATCTCACAGTTGAAATTGGCCGAAATGCCATATAGCGTCAACATCATGCCAAACTCCGGTAACCCAAATCTTCTCGGCCCGCATGTCGTCACGCTCGTCTATGATGGGTTGTGCACGTTCGAATTCGGCGTCGCCTACGAAATCTTCGGCCTGCCACGGCCGGAAATGGGCGATGACTGGTATCGCTTCTCCGCCTGTGCGATCGAGGACGGCCCGTTGCGCGCCGCCGGCGGGCTCACGGTGCAGGTCGATCACGGGCTTGAGGTCATTGCCCATGCCGATCTGATCATCGTGCCTGGTTGGCGCGGGATCGGGACGCCTGTCCCTGACCCGCTGATCGCCGAGCTGCAGGCCGCCAGCCGCCGTGGCGTGCGCATCATGTCGCTATGCTCGGGCGTGGCGGTCCTTGCCGCCGCCGGATTGCTCACTGGCCGAAAGGCGACCACGCATTGGCGATATGTCGATTCCATTGCCGCGCGTTATCCGGACATATCAGTGGATGCCGACGTCCTTTATGTCGACGAAGACAGCGTGCTGACAGCCGCCGGCAGCGCCGCCGCCATCGATCTCTGCCTGCATGTGGTGCGCCGGGATTTCGGACCTGATATCGCCAACAGCGTCGCGCGCCGCCTCGTGGTGCCACCGCATCGTGAGGGCGGCCAGGCGCAATACATCGAGACACCGGTTCTGAGGCAGCGCGAGGGAGCACGTCTGGGGCCACTGCTGGAATGGATGCGCGAGCGTTTGCAGGAAGAGCAGCCCATTGCCGCGCTTGCAGCGCGGGCGGGCATGAGCGTGCGGACCTTCCAGCGCCGCTTCGAGGCGACTACCGGCATGTCGCCGGGCGAATGGCTACTCAGCGAGCGGCTGCGGCGCGCCCGCGATCTGCTTGAAAAACAAACAACCATCTCGTTGGACGATGTGGCGGTGGCGAGCGGATTTGGATCGCTCGCCACCATGCGCCATCACTTTCGGGAGAAGCTTGCGGTCAGTCCGAGCGACTACCGCAAGCGGTTCGCCGCTCTTAGACCAGACGGCTCTGTTCCGTCGCTGCTTCGATGAAGCTGGAGAACAGCGGGTGCGGTTCCAGCGGCCGGGATTTCAGCTCCGGATGATACTGGACGCCGATGAACCACGGATGATCCGCATATTCGACCGTTTCCGGCAGGATGCCATCCGGTGACATACCGGAGAAAGTCAGGCCGCAGTCTTCCAGCCGGTCTTTGTAATCGACATTGACCTCATAGCGGTGGCGATGGCGCTCCGAAATATCGGTGGAACCGTAGATTTCGGAAATCTTCGTGCCCTTCTTCAGCGCCGCCTTGTAGGCGCCGAGACGCATGGTGCCGCCGAGATCGCCGGATGCCGTGCGCTTCTGCAGTTCGTTGCCCTTCAGCCATTCCGTCATCAGGCCAACGACCGGTTCTTTGGTGGGGCCAAACTCGGTCGACGAGGCATGTTCGACGCCGGCCAGATTGCGGGCCGCTTCGATGACGGCCATCTGCATGCCGAAGCAGATGCCGAAATACGGCACCTTGCGCTCGCGTGCGAAGCGGGCTGCCAGGATCTTGCCTTCCGAACCCCGCTCGCCGAAGCCGCCGGGCACGAGAATGCCGTGAACCTTCTCGAGATAGGGTGCCGGATCTTCCTTTTCGAAGACTTCCGACTCGATCCATTCGAGCTTGACCTTGACCCGATTGGCGATGCCGCCGTGATGAAGCGCTTCGATCAGCGACTTATAGGCATCCTTGAGGCCTGTATACTTGCCGACGATGGCAATGGTCACCTCGCCTTCCGGCGTGCGGATGCGGTTGCAGACTTCTTCCCACTGGTCGAGACGCGGCTTCGGTGCCGGCTCGATGCCGAACGCGGCCAGCACTTCGTTGTCGAGACCTTCCTTGTGGTAGGCCATCGGTACGTCGTAGATGTTGGCGACGTCCAGCGCCTGGATAACGGCAGACGGACGGACATTGCAGAACAGCGAAAGCTTGCGGCGTTCTGCTTCCGGGATCTCACGATCCGCACGCACGAGCAGGATGTCCGGGTGAATGCCGAGAGCCTGCAGTTCCTTGACGGAATGCTGCGTCGGCTTGGTCTTCAGCTCGCCGGCGGCCGGAATGTAAGGCATCAGCGTCAGGTGAACGTAGATCGCCGTACCGCGCGGCAGGTCGTTGCCGAGCTGGCGGATCGCTTCCATGAAAGGCATGGCTTCGATGTCGCCGACGGTGCCGCCGATCTCGCAGATGACGAAATCATACTCGTCATTGCCTTCCGTCACGAAATCCTTGATCTCGTTGGTGACGTGCGGGATGACCTGGACGGTTGCGCCCAGATAGTCGCCACGGCGTTCCTTGTCGATGATGTTCTTGTAGATCCGACCGGTGGTGATGTTGTCGGTCTTGGTGGCCGAGCGGCCGGTGAAGCGCTCGTAGTGGCCGAGATCGAGGTCGGTTTCCGCACCATCGTCGGTGACGAAGACCTCGCCGTGCTGGGTCGGGCTCATTGTGCCCGGGTCCACGTTCAGATAGGGGTCGAGTTTGCGCAGGCGGACTCGATAACCACGAGCCTGCAACAACGCTCCGAGAGCCGCAGCCGCAATTCCTTTTCCGAGGGAAGAAACCACGCCGCCAGTGATGAATACATATCGCGCCATGGGAGTCACCGGATACCTTTTCACAAATGATTCCGCTAGCCCTAAAATTCGTTTCCGGAATTTTGGCTACAGAACGCGGAATATGGACAAAACAAAACCGGCAGATCCAAGGACCTGCCGGGGATGATCTTCGGCGACCGGAATTACTTACCGGTCGGAACGCCGCCGTTGTCGGCTGGCGCAGGAATCGTCGTCGCCGGCGCGGTCTGCTGACCGGTCGCGGCCGGAGCCTGTTGAGCCGGCGCCGTAGCGGCGGGCTGGTTCGTGGTTGCAGGCGGCGTTGCCTGCGACTGCGGAGCGACGGCGCCGCTGTTCGGAACGCCGCTATTGTCGGCCGGCTTCGGTTGGGTGGTCGCCGGCGCCGGGCTCTTCTGCCCGCCGAGCGAATCAAGAATGCCGTTGCCCTGGCCCGCCGTGCTCGGGATACGGTTGAGGATGTCGGTCGGGCGAGCTTCGAAACGCGACAGCACGTTCATGCCGAGCGCGAGCGCGAAGAACAGCGCTGCCAGAATGGCCGTGGTGCGCGTCAGCGCATTGGCCGTACCGCGTGCAGACATGAAGCCCGATCCGCCGCCGATGCCGAGGCCGCCACCTTCGGAGCGCTGAATCAGCACAACGCCGATAAGGGCGACAACGATCATGAGATAGATAACAAGCAGTACGGTTTGCATAGATCCAGTCCTGCCCGCTGGCGGGCATCAAAAAGAAAAGCTCGCGGCTCTTTACATGAGGCTCTCGCCTATTCCAAGCCCCTTTAAGGCTGGAATACCGGCCAAGTTGTTGCTTCAGGCGAACTGCCGTTCGAATGCGGCATAAATGGCGAGGAAGTCGACCGCTTTCAAGCTCTGTCCGCCGACAAGAACGCCGTTGACATGGGGAATGTCCAGGAGATCGCGCGCATTGGCGCCACTGACCGATCCGCCATAGAGGATTCGCATGTTCGCGCCTTCCCTGCCAAAGCGCTCGATAAGCTCGGCGCGGATGAAGGCATGCGCCTCCTCGACGTTTTCCTGGGTCGGAACGACACCGGTGCCGATCGCCCAGACCGGCTCATAGGCGATTACGGTCGTCTGTGCCGTAGAGCCATCCGGAATGGAGCCTACGAGCTCTCGCTTCAGCACATCGAGCGTCTGGCCGCTGTTGCGTTCATAAGCGGTCTCGCCGATGCAGATAATGGCGATGAGCCCCGCATCATGTGCCGCCTGCGCCTTGGCGCGCACCAGCATGTCGCTTTCCGCATGGTTCCTGCGGCGCTCGGAATGGCCGACGATGACATGGGTGCCAAAACAATCGGCAATCATCTCGGCGGAAATATCGCCGGTATGGGCGCCGCTGACCTGTTGATGGCAATCCTGCGCGCCGATGGCGAGTGGGCTGTCGTCGCAAAGTGCCGTTGCGACATAGAGCAATGTAGCCGGGGGGCAGAGCAGCGTATCGATTTTCTCCGAGAGCGGCGCCTTGACGCCATCCGCGATCGCCTTGATCTGATCGAGGCTCGCACGCGTGCCGTTCATCTTCCAGTTTCCGGCCAGAAGCGGCCGTACGGTCTTCGTCATTCCAAGTGTCTCCCCCTTATTTCATCAGTCGGACTAACAAAAAGGGGGAAGAAAGGAAAGTTATCGAACGGGGGCGGAACCAGTTAAAATCGTTTGAAAAATGCATATCCGGAAAATAATCCGACGCCCGAGCATTTTAGGATGCCTGCGGATCGACGATCCAGTTGAGCACCTTGCGCCAATCGGTCATGCGCACGGGTGTTCCGTGATTGCCGGTTTCGAAAAGTGTGAAGCGCGTCGGATAATGCGCCTTGTAGAGTTTCTCGAAGAGTGCCTGCTGATCCGCCGCGGCGTAGACGGGGTCCTTGCTGCCATGCGTGAACCAGAGCGGCAGTTTCGCCTTGTAAAAGGGGCTCTTGGTGAAATCCGGATCGGTCACCCCGCTCAGGATCGCCATACCCTTCAGGCGCTTGACGCTTTCGGCATCACGGGTAATGCCCCAGCAGACGAAGCTGCCCATGGAGGCGCAGGTGAGGATCACCGGCTTGCCGCCCGATTGCTCGTAGGAATAGCGGATCAGCGCGGCGATATCGGCAACCCCGTTGCTGTCGAAACCCCTGACGCTCGGCGCGTAATAGGTGCCGCCATTGCGATAGGCGAGGTTTTTCAGGCGGTTGAAATTGCCGCCAAAGGTATAGTCGTTGGAGCCGAGCCGGCGGTCGCCGCCGCGGCCGTGAATGAAAATAACAGTAAAGGCTTGTCTCGAGGCCGGGCCGATACGAGTGACGTCGACCTTGCGATCACCGAGCTGCAGGGTCTCGTCCTCTTGCGCCTTCCAGCGCACGCCGGTGTCGACATAGGCCGGCTTGACCCGTCTTTCCGGAATCTGGTCGCGGCCGTTGATATCCCGAATTTCCTGGTAATCGATCGTCTGGAAGGCGCCATTGTCGTGGCTTTCGATGACGGTCTGATTAGAAAACAGCTCGTCCTTGAAGGGCTTCAGCATATCGGCGCAGGCCCCTTGAGCGGTCGCCAGAAGCAGAATGCCCGAGATTGCGGACAGGATAGGCAAATGAGCTGTGGACATTCGCATGCGGATACTTCCTCCGATCGGCCATCGGGCTTGCCATTCGTCACCCGGCAACGCAAATCTCATTCATGAATCTGCCCCGTCATGGGGCGCCATCGCTCTTGTGCGCCGTTTCTGGCAGAATCACGGTGATTCGCGAATACCGGCTATAAATGCGACAATAAAGGGATCTGGCCCCTCCAGGACAAATCTAGCAGCTTGAAGTTCTATGGATAACAGCAACGATCTCTTCTCCGGACTACCCCGCTCGCCGAAACCGGAAGCAGCGGAAAAGCCGGCCGTAAAGGCAGAAATGCCAGCCGCAGCGCCCGCACAGCGCGCGGCCCCAACGACGTCGTCGTCGGAAGAATACGGCGCAAGCTCCATCCGCGTTCTCGAGGGGCTCGAGCCCGTTCGCATGCGTCCCGGCATGTATATCGGCGGCACGGATGAAAAGGCTCTGCACCACCTCTTCGCCGAAGTCATCGATAACTCCATGGACGAGGCTGTGGCCGGCCATGCGAATTTCATCGAGGTCTATCTCGACCGGGAAGGCTACCTGACCGTCACGGACAATGGTCGCGGCATCCCTGTGGAAAACCATCCGCAGGTTCCCGGCAAGTCGACGCTCGAAGTCATCATGACGAAGCTGCATGCCGGCGGTAAGTTCGACGGCAAGGCCTATGAGACCTCTGGCGGTCTGCACGGCGTCGGCGTGTCCGTCGTCAACGCGCTGTCGGATGATCTGGAAGTCGAGGTTGCCCGTAACCGCAAGCTCTATCGCCAGCGATTCTCGCGCGGCCTGCCGATCGGCGGCCTGGAAGAGCTGGGCGATGTGCATAACCGGCGCGGCACCCGCGTTCGCTTTCATCCGGATCCGCAGATTTTTGGGGATCACGCCCGCTTCGATCCGGCCCGCGTCTTCCGCATGGCCCGCTCCAAGGCCTATCTGTTCGGCGGCGTCGAGATTCGCTGGGCTTGCGATCCTGAGCTGGCGCCCGAAGGTGCCGACGTTCCGGAAAAGGCGGTCTTCCATTTCCCGGGAGGCTTGAAGGATTACCTCAAGGCGACGATGGGCAATGAGTTCACCGTCACCCGCGAGATATTCGCCGGCAAGACGGAGAAGGAAAGCGGCCACGGCTCGCTCGAATGGGCGATGACCTGGTATGGCGGCGATCCGCAGATCCACTCTTATTGCAATACGATTCCGACTCCGGAAGGTGGTACGCACGAAGCTGGTTTCCGAATCGCGCTGACCAAGGGCCTGAAGAACTACGCTGATCTCACACAGAACAAGCGCGCGGCCAATATCACCACCGACGATGTGATGATTTCGGGCGTCGGCATGTTGTCGATCTTCATCCGCGAGCCCGAATTCGTCGGCCAGACCAAGGACAAGCTTGCAACGGTCGAAGCCCAGCGCATCGTCGAAAACGCGCTGCGCGATCCCTTCGATCATTACCTGACCGATAATCCGGCCGAGGCCGAAAAGCTGCTGGAATGGGTGATCGAGCGCTCGGAAGAGCGCATGCGCCGCCGCAAGGAAAAGGAAGTCAACCGCAAGACCGCGGTGCGCAAGCTGCGCCTGCCCGGCAAGCTGGCGGATTGCTCGCAAAGTGCGGCCGAAGGTGCGGAACTCTTTCTGGTCGAGGGCGATTCGGCAGGTGGCTCGGCCAAGCAGGCGCGAAACCGCACCAACCAGGCGATCCTGCCGCTGCGCGGCAAGATTCTCAACGTCGCCAGCGCCGGCCGCGAGAAGTTGTCCGCCAACCAGCAGATTACTGACCTCGTGCAGGCGCTCGGTTGCGGCACGCGCACCAAATATCGCGAGGAAGACCTTCGCTATCAACGCATCGTCGTCATGACCGATGCCGACGTCGACGGCGCGCACATTGCCTCGCTGCTGATCACCTTCTTCTATCAGGAAATGCCCGAGTTGATCCGCCAGGGCCATCTCTTCCTGGCCGTACCGCCGCTCTACAAGATCACGCAAGGGTCGAAATCCATCTATGCGCGTGACGATGCTCATCGTCTTGAGTTGATGGAGACGGAATTCAAGGGCAGAGGCAAGGTCGAGATCAGCCGCTTCAAAGGTCTGGGCGAAATGCTGCCGGCCCAGCTCAAGGAAACGACGATGGATCCGTCCAAGCGCACCCTGCTGCGTGTCGAGATCGACGAGGTTGATTTCGAAGGCACGCGCGATGCGGTCGATAATCTGATGGGCACGAAGGCCGATGCGCGCTTCCGCTTCATTCAGGAACGGGCCGCTTTTGCCGAGGATCTGGATATCTGACGGCGAACCAACCGCCGATTGCTAAAGCCGGCAGGCTTCGCGATATTTTACCGGATTGTCCGATATCCGTTACGAAAGCGTCATGGATCGATGTGTAGATGGCGGCATTGCCTTGAATGCCGCCATTTCATCATCCGGATTGACGATTTCGCCATGTTGAAGCCATTTCTGACGACCGCCGCCGTTCTCCTCTTCAGCCATGCCGCCCATGCGCTCGATATCGGGACGACGATCGACGTGCCCTGCCCCTTCGGCGACTGCAAGGCCGGCATCGGTCTTTCCTATCTTGGCAATTACGATATTCCGACGGGCTTCATGGAAAACGGCGTGGAAGTCGGCGGCCTATCGGGCATCGACTTCGATCCCGCTACCGGCCGCTATTTCGCAATTAGCGACGACCGCTCCGAAAAGGCGCCTGCCCGCTTCTACGACCTCGATATCGATGTCGACGCCAGCGTCCTGAAGAGCGTCACGGTGATCGATCATGTCACGCTGAAGGACAAGGATGGCCAGCCTTTTGCTCTCAAGAAGGTCGATGGCGAATCCATCCGCCTGGGAAAGGACGGCATTTATTGGAGCAGCGAAGGCGATGGCAAGGCGCTGCTGCCTCCCTTCGTGCGCGTCGCCAATCGCGACGGCAGCTTCGTCCGCGAGTTCTCATTGCCGGATGGTTTTGCCCCGACGGCCGACAAGCATACGGGGATCCGCGACAATCTCGCGTTTGAAGGCCTGACCTTCCTTTCAGGCGGCGACCTTCTCGTTAACACCGAATCTGCCCTTTACCAGGATGGGCCGGTCACGACGCTGACCAACGGCGCGCTCGCACGCATCGTTCGGTATGACGCCGCGGCGGGCGTGCAGAAGGCGCAATATGTCTATCCGGTCTCGCCGATTCCGCAGGCACCCTCGCCGGCAAGTGGCTGGAACGACTTCGGCCTGTCCGAGATCCTGGCGCTCGACGATCGTCATCTGCTTTCGGTCGAGCGCGGCTATGCGCAGGGCGTCGGCAATTCGGTCGTCATCAACATGTTCGATCTCGACGGCGCCACTGATGTCGCGAATATCCCGTCGCTCATGACAACCGATCAGCGGATCGTGCCGGTGCGTAAGACGGAGATCATGGATTTGCGCGCGCTCGGTCTTGCTCCCGACAATATCGAAGGCGTTACCCTCGGCAAATCGAGAGACGGTAGCGACGTGCTGATCTTCGTAGCCGACAACAATTTCAATTCGACGCAAAAGACGCAGTTTTTCGCGTTCAAGGTGATCCACCGCCCCTCGTAATACCTGCCTCCGGCCACGCGCCAATCGCTTTCCAGTCGTGCTAATGTCATGGCCGCATTATAAAGAGGCTTTCCGGCTGTTGCTCTTGAAACAGCCAAGATCATACCCCATAACCGGGTGATCTAGTAAAAAGGGGCGAAATAAGTCCGGTGGGTGTATTTGAACGTCATAAGCCGAAGGAGCATCGGTGGCTGGGGCCGAGCGCGCATGCGCGCATGCCGTTGATACCATCCATTTCCGCTGCACGCTGGCTGCTGATCCTGATCGCAGTCGCCGGCATTTATTTCTTCTATGGCTTCCTCGTGCCAGTCCTGGCCGCGGGTGTCATCGGCTTCGCCACATGGCCGCTTTATAGCGATGTCGTGCGCCGGACGGGCGGAAACACGACGCTTGCGGCCACCGTCGCGCTTGCGTTCATCGTGACTTTTCTCGTTCTGCCGATTGTCCTCTCCGCCATTTATATGGCCGGCGAGGTACGTGAATGGTTCGGCTGGGCTGTGCATGTCAACCGCGACGGCGCGCCGCCGCCGCAATGGATTCTGGCCCTGCCTGTCGTAGGCTCGTGGCTCGGCGAGCAATGGACGCAATATGTCGGCAGTCCCGGCTCGCTCGGCGAACTGGCGCAACTCGTAAGCGGCGCGCATATCGGCAATATCTACCGCGCAGTGCTCGCAGCCGGCGGCGGGGCATTCCATGTCGTCCTGACTCTGCTGTTCATGCTGATTGCGCTGTTCTTCATCTATCGCGACGGTTCGACGTTCGTTCGGCAGGTCGATCTGCTTGGCGAGCGCATCCTGCCCAACCGCTGGGAACGGATTTCCCGCGTTGTTCCCGCGACCATCAGCTCGACCGTTATGGGTATGACGCTGATTGCCATTGGTGAAGGTATCGTTCTCGGCGTCGCCTATTGGATCGCCGGCGCTCCGTCCGCCATCACGCTTGGCGTTCTCACCGGCGTCATGGCCCTGGTGCCGGGCGGCGCTCCGCTGTCGATGTCGCTCGTTTCTATCTATCTCATCGCCAGCGGCTCGCTTTGGGCGGGTGTTGGGTTGTTTGTTTGGGGTACGGTGGAGCTTTTCATCGTCGACAAGACGCTTCGCCCGAAGCTCGTCGGCGGTCCGATCAAGCTGCCCTTCCTGCCGACATTCTTTGGCCTGGTCGGTGGCGTGAAGACCATGGGCTTCCTCGGTCTCTTCATCGGCCCGGTCTTGATGGCAATCATCGTCGCCATCTGGCGCGAATGGATTCGCGAGGCGGAGTTGACCGAAGAGCAGCATGCGCAGGAGCCGGAGCTGCAACTGCGCGGCCCGGCGGCTTCGAACACTGATCGCGTCCCTAGGTCCGAGCCAGCCTCTTCTCCATGAACAGGCTGAGCGGATCGGGCTGGTAGTCGCCAAAGGCAGCGATTTCGACATAACCGAACCGCCGATAAAGGCTGATTGCCTCCGGCTGGTATATGCCGGTTTCCAGCCGGATCGCTGAAAGGTTCTTTTCCAGAGCCGTCGCTTCGAGCGCTTCCATCAGCTTGCGCGCGATGCTGAGTCCGCGGGCTGCGGGATCGACGAACATGCGCTTGATCTCCGCCGTGCCGTCGCCGGCCTCCACCAGGGCGCAACATCCGACGATGGCTTCCTCCAGCCTTGCGACCCAGAAGGTCACGTCCGGTTTCTCCAGCGAAGCCAGATCAAGGATGTGATTGCTCTCAGGCGGATAAAGCGATTCCGCATAGGCGCTCGACATATCGAGAAGGCGGATGACACCTTCCTGGCGCGGGGATTCGATGGCGATCGTCAGCGGCAAGTTGAACCTCGGAAAAATGAACCGCGCGCTGGATATCACGCAGCGGCGAGCGTCGCCAGAGCCGCGAAGCTGCGCGCGGCCTGTCGTCGTTCGGCATTCGCCAGCTTCTCCACCATGTCGAGCAGCTGCGTTGCGGCAGCCGGAGGCTGCTCGGCAAGGCGGAATTTACGCATCAGCTGCGAAGAGACGTTCTCCAGCATGGCAGTGCCATTCTTGCGGGACGCTTCGCGCCAGATCAGTGTCGCTTCGACGAAGATCGTGCTGATGTCCCGGGTCAATCGGGCGCTTTCGTAAAGCGCCCGGATGGCATGGGCGCGGCCTCTGGAGATGATGGAGCGCACGCGCCGCTCATCGCAGCCGGAAAGATTGGTGATCGCACAGGCGAAGAAATCGACCTTGCCGGAGCACAGCGCATGCATCAGGAAGGCGGGCGTCAGCCAGCCGCATTGCCTGAGATGCTCGACGAGATCGGGCAATTGCTCGTGTTGTGCCGTTCCCGCAATGGCGACAGTCGCAGATTCGCTCGCTTCGCGCGTCACCTGCTGCAGCCTGCTGCTGCCGATGAAGCTCTGAACGAGCGTCGATTCGGATAGCGCCTCACTGACCCGTCGCATCAGCAGGTGCCTGACATCCGAAGGCAGGGCGTCACGGGAAAGAAGAAGGCCGCGTATATCGGCGCAATCGCCCATGCGCTCGGCGATACGCTTAAGCGAGGCCTGCGAAAGCAACGCGCCGTCATTTTCGAGCAGACACAGAATTTCCGCCTCGCCGCCGATCTCGGCAAGCGCTGCGCAGACAGCACGCGGCACCTGGCCGCGGGAGGCAATCAGGACTCGCGTCACGTCGCTGCCATGCAGTGACAGATCGACAAGATCGGCATCGGTGAACACTGGCGAAAGCAGAATGATCTGTCCCGCTATTTCCGGCTGGTCCCCAGCCAGAGACAGAATGACATTGCGCGGAGCGCCGGCCGAGCGGGCAACCGCTTCGGCAAGCGCAAGCCGCACGCGCGGAGACGGATCATCGAGCAGATAGGTCATCGCCATTTCCGCGGCGTCACGCTCTTCTCTGGGCATCTCCGACTGCAGATAGGCTCTGCCGAGCGCATTGGCCGCCCTAGCCCTGCTTTCTGCCTTGGCGGTCTCAGCCCAGCGAAGGAATGCTTCTATGATCACTTAATGCCCCGATATCGGCGAGGCGATTCCCGCCCCGCAAACTCATATCACTCACGCTATCGAGGAAAGGTTTACGGGACGTTTACCGTACCTGTTAACCTTTTGCATATCAGTGCGATGGCTCCGTTCAGGGAGTCCTTGGCCGCATCATCTCGAAGACGTCGCTGCCCTCGCTATAATCCATATAGCCCATGCGGGCGACGGGCCGCGTTAGCGCCATGTCCAGCCTGCCGTCACGGATGATCGTCTCGTCGATGTGGATGCCCACGACCTGACCGATGACCATGATGTTTTCCGACGTCTCGCCATCGAGGCCCTTGGGCTGCAGCACCTCGGTGACGCGACATTCAAGGACCGCGAAGGCTTCGCCCACATAGGGAGCGTCAACCAGTTGGCCAGGCTTGGCCGTCAACCCGGCCAGCTCGAATTCATTGGTGCCGTAGGGAACGGCAATCGACGAATGGTTCATCTTTTCCACGATATGGCGGCTGACGAGATTGGCGGTGAAAACGCCGGTTTCCTCGACATTGCGCACGCTGTCCTTTCGACCGGCGGAGGAAAACATCACCAGCTTCGGCCGGTCGCTCACCGCGTTGAAAAAGGAATAGGGGGATAGGTTCAGCGAACCATCCCTGCCCTTGCTGCCGATCCAGCCGATCGGCCTTGGCGCGACGATGGCCTTGAAAGGATCATGCGCCAAGCCGTGACGATTGCTGTCCGTGGTATAGAACATCACGCGTCCTCGCCGCCGACCCAGCTCACAGTCTCCGACAGTTCCGGGCGCGGGCGCTCGACGGGAGGGAAGCTGGAGGAACCGATATGGATGAAGCCGGCCACCTTCTCGCCCGGTTCAACGCCGAGCAGCGGATAGGCGCGCTCATCATAGGCGAACCACTCGGTCAACCAATTGGAGACCCAGCCATGAGCATTCGCGGAAATCAGCAGGTTCAGGCAAAGCGCGCCCGCCGACATCAGTTGTTCCCATTCCGGAATCTTGAAATGCGGCGCCGCCTTGCTGACGACGGCGATGACGACCGGAGCGCGGGTGAAGCGCGTACGCTCGACCTGGATCATCTCCTCTGAAAGGTCCGGCTTGGCTTCCAGCGCGAGCTTCAGCAATTCCTCGCCGATACGCGCCCGCTCCTCGCCGCGGTAAACAATGAAGCGCCAGGGGGCAAGCTTGCCATGATCCGGCACGCGCGAGGCCAGCCGGATGATCTCCTCGATCTCAGCCTTGCCCGGCCCCGGCTCCGACATTTGAAACGCGGGAATGGATCGGCGCACGGCGAGATAATCGACCAGCTTGATATCGGTTTTCATTGAGGAACTGCCTTCATTTTGGCTTGTGGTCAGAGGTAGGTCTTGAATTTGCCACTGCATTGGTTTTGAAGTGGCTTGTGTTTTATCGGAAGTCAATCGGTTGGGTATCCATGTCAGGCATTTCATCCGCTCGCCGATTGAGTGCTGTCATCGCAATCTTCGCAAGCGTGAGCACGGTCGCCTCGGCGCAGGAAGCCTTCAAGGAATTCAAACAGCTGGACGGCAGCGTAAAGATGCCGAAGCTCAACGCCTTCGTGGCGCCCGATGGAGAGAATTCAGCCTCCCGCACCTTGCATGACGTTTCGCTCGAAGCGAGGATGACGCCACAGAGCAGCCCGCAGCAGCAAGGCCTCTCCTGGTATGTTTTCAGCCCTGTTGCCGGTGCCGACGGCAAGCTGCCACTTGTCGCCAGCTCCCGAGGAGGCTCGGCTTCCTTCCACCTGCTGCCCGGCGACTACTTCGTCAATGTCTCTTTCGGCCGTGCCGGTGTCACCAAGAGATTGAGCGTGGCGGCAACGGGCGAAACGCAGAAGCAGACGATGGTGCTCGACGCCGGCGGCATGGTCTTGAATGCCGTATCCGGATCCGACGTCCGTATCCCGCCGAATGAGCTGAGCTTCGCGATCTATTCCAGCGAAGCCAAGGAAGACGGGGAACGCGGCCTTGTCATGGACGATGTGAAGCCGAATACGTTGGTCGGCCTCAGCGCCGGCACCTATCACGTCGTTTCCGAATATGGCGAGGTCAACGCCGTCATCCGCGCCGACATTCAGGTGGAGGCCGGCAAGGTGACGCAGGCGACCATCCAGCACAGGGCGGCAAAGATCACGCTCAAGCTGGTGTCGGATGCCGGCGGCGAAGCAATCGCCGATACCGCCTGGTCGGTCCTGACATCGGCGGGCGATATCGTCGGCGAAAGCGTCAGCGCCTTCCCGACCATGGTGCTGGCCGAGGGCCGCTATACCGCCGTCGCCCGCAACAAGGACAAGATCTATCAGCGCGACTTCACCGTCGCCGCGGGCATGAATACGGATGTGGAAGTGCTGATGAAGCAGCAGCAGCCGCAGGATGTCGATACCGAGCAGCCAGCCCGCCAGCTTCCGATCCAGATGCCACCGATGCGTCAGAGCCAGACACCATCGGCAACGACCAGTCAGCAGCCATTGCCGACCTATGAACAATTGGCGCCTGCCGCTGGCGGCGATAGCGGCGATAGCATGGATTGATGGCGGCATGCTTTCGCCCGCTGGCTGAAAACACCGGAGCGATCACCGTTTGGTGACAGGCAGCTTCGCGCCATTGCCTACCCGGCCTTGCGACGCAGCATCTTTCTTGGCGGCGCCATCGAGAACACAGCCCCATAGAGCTTCGACAACAGATCCTTGCGGTCGCTGCCTTCGCTGAGTGCTTCCCAGCTTCTGAGAGCACCGACGTGAGCTGTGATGGTGCTGCCGGAAAGGCGCCGAAATTCGCGGATCAGCAGCGAAATGCGCAAGGTCATCGAAATGCGGCTCGCCAGATGGAATAGCCTTCCGTTCTGCCCTTCGAAATAGACGGGGAGGACGCTCGCACGCGCGGCCTGGATGAGCTTGGCGGGGAATATCTTCCATGGAAGATCCTCGGCGCGACCGAAACCCTTCCTGGCTGTTGCAACGCCGCCGGCGGGAAAAACGATGATGGTCGTGCCTTCCTTCAGCAGGCGAACCGCCTCATGCCGGGTCTTCATGTTGATCGCCATCGCTTCCTTGGTTTCCTCGAAGGAGACCGGCAGCGAATAGTCGAGCATCTCAGGCACTTTCAACAATTCATTGTTGATGAGAACCTTGAAGGGGCGTCCCAATTGCTCGGCAAGCGCCAACACCGCGATCCCGTCGCCGATACCATAGGGATGGTTGGCGACGATGACGATCGGTGCCTCGGGAATCCGGCTCGGCGGCCATTCGCCCTTGATGAGCAGCCGCACGTCGATGAGATCGAGCATCTTGCCGAAGACGCGCTCGCTCTTGCCGACGATATCGGTGCGCCAGATATCGTAAAGGCGGGTGTAACGGTCCCGGCCGGACAGGCCCTCGATGGAGCGGATGAACCAGCGCTTGAGACGCGGATCCCGTTCATTGGCGTAGGATAGTTCTTTGAATTCCAAGTGCGCGACGGGGGCTGCCCGCTCCTATCGTTCCGTTGCGTCACATGTTGCAGCCACAGCAACGCCTTGATTCATCAAGTATATGAATGCTGTATGACAGTTGTCTGACGGCGTCCTGAAACGCCGTCAGATATCGGTAGCCCGTCAGGCAGCCTTGGCGCGGCGTGCCGCCCGCTTGCGCAGGATATCCGGTGCTGTCGCCTCCAGAGCAAGCGAAGCGATGGCTTCGTCAAGCGACATGGAGGTCTGAGCCTGGCTGCCGAGGCGGCGGATATTGACCGAACGCTCTTCGGCTTCCTTCTTGCCGCATACGATAATGACAGGCACCTTCGTGACCGAATGCTCTCGGATCTTGTAGTTGATCTTCTCGTTGCGGAAGTCGGTCTCGACCGTGAGACCGGCATCGCGCAGCGCTTCCGCCACCTCTTCGCCATAGGCATCGGCTTCGGAGGTGATGGTTGCCACCACCACCTGCAGCGGCGAGACCCAGAGCGGCATGTGGCCGGCAAAGTTCTCGATCAGGATTCCGAGGAAACGCTCCATCGAGCCGCAGATGGCACGATGGATCATGACCGGCTGTGTCTTTTCGGAGTGCTGGTCGATGTAGAAGGCACCGAAGCGTTCCGGCAGATTGAAATCGACCTGCGTCGTGCCGCACTGCCATTCACGGCCGATGGCGTCCTTGAGCGTATATTCGAACTTCGGACCGTAGAACGCGCCCTCGCCCGGCAGGATGCCGGTCTTGATGCGTCCTTCGGACTGCGCTTCGATGGTCTTCAGCACGTCCATCATCACGCTTTCGGCGCGATCCCAGAGCTCATCCGAGCCGACGCGCTTGTCGGGGCGGGTCGAGAGCTTGACCACGATCTCCTTGAAGCCGAAGTCCTCATAGACCGACAGGATGAGATCGTTGATCTTCAGGCACTCGGCCGCCATCTGCTCGTCGGTGCAGAAGATGTGAGCATCATCCTGCGTGAAGCCGCGCACGCGCATCAGCCCATGCAGCGCGCCCGAGGGCTCGTAGCGATGCACGGCACCGAATTCCGCAAGCCGGATCGGCAGTTCGCGGTAAGACTTCAAGCCATGCTTGAAGATCTGGATATGACCCGGGCAATTCATCGGCTTCAAAGCGAAGACGCGATCGTCATCGGTATCGTCGCCGGCGACGGTGACCTTGAACATGTTGTCGCGATACCAGCCCCAGTGACCCGAGGTCTCCCAGAGCGACTTGTCGAGCACCTGCGGCGCGTTGACTTCCTGATAGTCGCCCTGCAGCCGCCGGCGCATGTAGGACACCAGCGTCTGGAAAATGCGCCAGCCCTTGCCGTGCCAGAAGACGACACCGGGGCCTTCTTCCTGGAAATGGAACAGATCCATTTCGCGGCCGAGACGGCGATGATCGCGCTTCTCTGCTTCGGCAAGGATGTGCAGATAGTTGTCGAGATCCGCCTGTTCGGCGAAGGCCGTGCCGTAGATGCGGGTCAGCATCGGATTGTTGCTGTCGCCGCGCCAATAGGCGCCGGCCACCTTCATCAGCTTGAAGGCCGTGCCGATCTGGCCGGTCGAGGCCATGTGCGGGCCGCGGCAGAGATCGAACCAGTCGCCCTGGTAATAGATCTTCAGATCCTGGCCTTCGGGAATGGCATCGACCAGCTCGACCTTGTAATTCTCGCCCTTGGCGGCAAAGACTTCTTTCGCCTTCTCGCGCGACCAGATTTCCTTGGTGAACGGCTTGTTGCGCTGAATGATCTCGCGCATCCGCTTCTCGATGACGGGAAGGTCATCGGGCGTGAAGGGCTCGTTCTTGGCGAAGTCGTAATAGAAGCCGTTTTCGATGACCGGACCGATCGTTACCTGCGTTCCCGGCCAAAGTTCCTGCACGGCTTCGGCGAGAACATGGGCGGTGTCATGGCGGATCAATTCCAGCGCGCGGTCGTCCGTGCGGGTGATGATCTCGATCTTGCCGTCGGCCACCGGATCGGAAAGATCACGCACTGTGCCGTCGATGGCAATGGCGACGGCCTTCTTGGCAAGCGACTTGGAAATGGATTCGGCGACATCGCGACCGGTCGTGCCGGCAGCGAAGCTGCGCACGGAACCGTCGGGAAATGTCAGGGAAACGGATTGGGACATCTATATTCTCCTTGTCCAGTCCCGCCAACGAATGCGGGTGGTTTCGTAAATGCGGACTAAGTAAATGCTTACTTATGTCCGCGCGCCTGATAGCCGTATTTCGTGATCTAGTAAAGAAAAAGCGGCGTTAGTGGCGGATCATCTCGGCCAAACCGCGCACCGTGTTCCAATTCCGCATCGTTCCGACGCCAAGCCTCTTCGTCGTCAGGGCCGGCAGCATTTTCGTCTCGCTGGCCTTGAGGCCGAAGTCGATCCAGAGATCGCCGTCGACAACAGCCATGCGCTCGCTGCGGCGGTATTTCTCCAGCGCATCCAGGACTTCGTGCTCGAGCGGCTGTCGCATAACCCGAACGATGACCTCACTGCCGATCCCGTCGACGAAAGGATTGCCCTCGGCAAGCTTCAGCCACGTATCCGCATCGCGCACGATGATGTCGACATGTTTGCCGAAAGCAGCAGCAAAGCCGGCTTCGAGCCGTGCCTCGATCGAAGTGATCGGCTGGTTCTCGCATTCGAAAATCAGGTTGCCGGTTGCCACCAGCGTGCGGGCGTTGCGAAAGCCGAGCCCCTCCGCCATCGCCTTGAGATCGCTCATGACCACCCGGCGGCCTGGCCCAAGAACGATGCTGTGCAGCAGCGCGACGTAAACCGCCATGCAGTCAGGCAGCCTTTTGCCCGAGGCGGAAATAACGCCAGGGTGTCCACCAATGATAGCGGTGCTCCAGCTCGTGGGGTACTGGATCAAGCCCACTCGTGCCTCCCGGCCCGCAGCGCGCCACTCGAAATAATGTCATCCAGCTGCCTGCCCAAAGCCCATGGCGCGCAACCGCCTCATAGCCATATTCCGAGCAGGTCGGGATGTGGCGGCAGGAATTGCCGATAAAGCCGGAAAGCGTCAGTTGATAGAGGCGAATGAAGCCCATGCCGAAGAGCCGGTCCGGTGTTTTACGGAAAGGCCCGGAATAGTTGCGCGACTTGGCGACTTTATCTCCAGCCGGTGACGCGTCGCGCCGCATCCGCTTGGAGGGAGCAGCGCCGCCCTCATCTTCATCATCGTCCTGCATGAGACAGAATTGACACATCGCCCGGTGCCTCGATTAGACGGCTTCGGCCGTTTTGGCGTTTTCGCCTTGACGCGCCGCCTCGATCTGCCCGATCGCATCCACGACGGCATCGAAGGTCAGCATGGTCGAGGCGTGCCGGGCCTTATAATCCCGAACGGGCTTGAGGTAGCGCATATCCTCGAACCGCCCGCTCGGTCCCTCGCCGTCGGCCTTGAGCATAGCAAGCATATCTTCGCGGGCCTTTCGCACTTCGTCGGCCGAAGCGCCGACGACATGGCGGGCCATGACCGAGGACGATGCCTGACCAAGCGCGCAGGCCTTGACGTCATGGGCAAAATCGGTCACGACATCGCCGTCCATTTTCAGCCAGATTTTTACGCGAGAACCGCACAGTCTGGAATGGGCCTGGGCACTGGCATCGGCGTCAGAAAGACTGCCAATACGGCCGATATTGCCGGCAAACTCCAGGATTTTGCTGTTGTAGATATCGTCCATCACAGATTTCGCTCCGATGCACCTGTTAGAACATGATGCCGAAAAGTGTAGGCGGTTTTCGGGCGACATCATGCTCTATTTATTCGATTCTAGAGTGGATTCAGATTTTAAGTCGAGCAGACCTAAAATCATCCGGCTCTAGTGTTTCGTAACAAAAAACACAGCGTGTCCGTTTAGGACACTTTCACAGGGACAATGCCATACTATATGTATGTCGTTCGAAGACCATCGAAATGCAATGGTCTTCTGTAAGTTTGATGGGAAACCGTGCAGGACGGCAGGCTTGTCCGCCAGCCAGAACGCCCCGGAGCCCGCCAAAGGTACGTAAGCCCCCTTATGTGGGAAATGCCAGTGGCGAGTCCGACAAAATGATATCCGCGTAGCGGGTCAGGAGATCCACAGGTAATGGACGCCATTGTAAAGAACTTTCCGCAAGTCGTTGATTCCGAACGTCCGACGCAGAAGGAAGCCGAGGACGCAGTCCGCGTTCTGCTCCGCTGGGCCGGCGACGATCCGCAGCGCGAAGGCCTGCTTGATACGCCAGCGCGCGTCGCCAAGGCTTATCGCGAGCTCTTCGGCGGCTACGACATGAGCCCTGAGGACGAACTCGGCCGCACCTTTGAAGAGGTGTCGGGCTATGATGACATTGTCCTTGAACGTGACATTCCGTTTTTCTCGCATTGCGAACACCACATGGTGCCGATCATCGGTAAGGCGCATGTCGCCTATCTGCCGAATGGCCGCGTGCTTGGCCTCTCCAAGATCGCCCGCGTCGTCGATATTTTCGCCCGCCGCCTGCAGACGCAGGAAGCAATGACGGCCCAGATCGCCAATGCGATCGATGAGACGCTGCGCCCACGCGGCGTTGCCGTCATGATCGATGCCGAGCATATGTGCATGGCCATGCGCGGCGTGAAGAAGCAGGGCTCCACGACGCTGACGATGACCTTCACCGGTGCTTTCAAGGCCGATCCGGCCGAGCAGGCCCGTTTCATGTCCTTGGTCCGGGGCCGCTGACCGGGCTTCAACGAAAGAGCCGGAGATGAATCTAATTTTCAATGCTCCTTCCGAAGACAAATCCGAGTTGGAGGATGCAGGCGATTTCACGCCTCGTTTCGACGATCGCGGCCTGATCACCGCGATCGTGACCGATGCGCACGACGGCGAACTCCTCATGGTCGCCCATATGAATGCCGAGGCGCTCGCCCTGACGATCAAGACGGGCACGGCGCATTATTTCAGCCGCTCGCGCGGAAAAATCTGGAAAAAGGGCGAAACCTCCGGAAACCTTCAGACAGTGAAGCAAATCCGAACGGATTGCGATCAGGACGCCATCTGGCTGAAAGTGGAGGTCGCCGGACATGACGCAACGTGCCATACTGGGCGTCGTTCCTGCTTCTATCGAACGGTTGAGCTTGAAGATGGCAAGCCCGTGTTGAACGTGGTCGACGATCATCTGCATTTCGATCCGGAAGAAGTCTACAAACAGTAGATCCAAAGGCGAAACGATCGGGCAACCACCACCGATATACGATTTGGAAACGAAAAAGGGACAGTATTTTAGCGGAGGCACCTGGGGCCTCGGAGGAGGCGTCAAATGCTGAATTGGGGGTTGAATCGCCATAACGGCGGACAGAACTTGACCGATTCAAGCCTCTCGCAGGATATCTCCAATCCGCTTCTTCCTCCCGCGCCACCCAAGAAAGTCAAGATCGCCCTGGCGCTCGGCGGCGGTGCTGCGCGCGGCTGGGCCCATATCGGCGTTCTGCGCGCGCTCGACGAGGCAGGTATTCAAGTTGGCATGATCGCCGGCACCTCGATCGGCGCCCTGGTGGGCGGCTGCTATCTTGCCGGCAAGCTCGACGAGCTCGAAGCCTTTGCCCGCTCTTTGACGATGCGCCGCATCGCCAGCCTTCTCGATCTAACCATCGGCGGCAGTGGCCTGTTCGGCGGCATGCGGCTGACCAAGCGCATGCAGGAGCATTTGGAAGGCTTCTCCATCGAGGATTTGGACCGTCCCTTTGTCGCCGTCGCCTCGGAATTGAATACCGGCCATGAAGTCTGGATTGCCAATGGCTCCTTGATCACGGCACTCAGGGCTTCCTATGCCCTTCCCGGCATTTTCGAGCCGGTGCGAACCAATGGCCGTACGCTGGTCGACGGCGCCCTCGTCAATCCCGTACCGGTTTCGGTATGCCGCTCGTACGAACAGCCGCTCGTGGCGGCGGTCAATCTAAACTATGACCTCTTCGGTCGCTCGGCGGTGGTCAAACACAATGTCGGCCCGTTGAGCGGCGAGCTGGTGCGGCGGGAAGACACGCCACCCATGAAACTTGGCATGACTGGCGTCATGGTCCAGGCTTTCAATATCATCCAGGATAGAATAGCCCGCGCCCGTCTGGCCGGCGATCCGCCGGATCTTGCGCTGCATCCACGCCTCAGCGATATCGGCCTGTCGGAATTCCATCGCGCCGGCGAGGCTATCGAACGCGGCTATGAGGAAGCCCTGACAAGATTGCCGGAAATCCGCCGCATGCAGGAAGCATACGCGCGCTAAGGTGTAAATCAAAGTTGG
This sequence comes from Martinezella tropici, assembly GCF_008370325.1. Classification (GTDB taxonomy): domain Bacteria; phylum Pseudomonadota; class Alphaproteobacteria; order Rhizobiales; family Rhizobiaceae; genus Rhizobium; species Rhizobium tropici_B. The sequence goes on from NZ_VNIP01000010.1 coordinate 54,548, forward strand.
TAGATCAATTTGAACCTCTCCGCCGAGAACGGGAGAGGCTCTGCCGACGCCGGCCCTTCGCTTTGAGCTCAGGGCATTCGTCGCTGCAATCGACCCGCCGGGTCGATTGCTTCGGTGGCGCCGAACCGCTTTTCACCCTCAGCCGGCGATATAGGCTTTGATCTGCTCGGCTTCGAGTTCGATCTCGCGGATGCGCCATTTGACGACGTCGCCGATCGAGATGATGCCGGAAAGCTTGCCTTTTTCCTCGACGGGAACGTGACGGAAGCGGCGCATGGTCATCAGTTCCATCAACTCGTCGGTCGTGGTGTCTTCCTTGCAGCGATGCACTTTCGCGGTCATCATCGAGGCGATCGGCTTTTCAAGGCATTCATGGCCATGCTTGGCAACGGCGTTGACGACATCCCGCTCGGTGAAGATGCCGGAAATCTTGCCACCCGGCCCGACGACCACGATGGCGCCGATGCGATTCTCATTGAGAATCTTCGCGGCCTCGGCAACGGTCGTGTTGCCGCCGGTCGTAACGACGTCGCGACCCTTGGCCTCCAGTATGGCCTTTACGGAAACTGACATTCGATCCTCCCATCTCGAAAGCATGATGAACACTTGAAGGTCCGATATGTTCCGAAATTACCCCCGGAGCTCAAACCGGCGCCCTGCCCGTCGGTCGGGTCGATCTCCTCATTTCGCGACCGACGGATAGCAATGGTGCGCCTGTGTCAGTGAGAAAGCAACAGCTCATTCATCGCGTGGTAAAGCTTCCTGGGCCTCCTCGCGCGACTGCCGGTCGAACAGCGCAAAAAGCAGAAATCCGAACAGGAAACCGCCAATATGGGCATCCCATGCCACCGGCTGCGAGCTGTCGCCGGCAAGTGTGATCCCGAAGGCGACGAGCGCGTTACCGGCAATCCACATGACGATATAGGCGACGACGGTACGGCTTCGAAGCGAGCGGAGAACGGTGAGGCGCGGATTGAGATGCGCCTCCCGCATGGAGGTCCGTCGACCGTCCATGGCCGGAAAAGCAAAGCGGCAGGCCGCCCCCATGAGCGCCGAGACGACTCCGGACGCCCCTATCAGAAGCGTTTGGTCGCCCCAGTAGAGTGCGGCATGCATGAAGGCGGACGCCGCAGACGAGAGAATCCAAAAAATGACGTAACGCGAGGTCCCTATGCGCCGCGCCACGGGTGCTGCAAAAACCATCAGCCACAGACTATTGAAGACGATGTGCTCGACCCCGCCATGCAGCAGCGAATAGGTGACCGGTGTCCAAAGCCATTCCAGGCCCTGCTGCGACAGGGGAAAGGCGTAGCGGGCCGGGATGAAGCTGAAGGTGAAATAAATCCAGTTCAGCGTATCGTCCGACCACCACGGCAGGTTCATGATCGCGAAAACGATGATCAGGACGGCCAGGCTTGCCAGAATGACGGGAGGCAGATTGAAAGCCGGAGCGCGTTGCCGCGGCCGCGGATCTTCCGGCTCTTGGCGCGGCAGCTGTTCATCATCCATGTCTTGCTCGGCTTTCTATGAAGGTCATCGACACATAGCGCAGCGAAAATCAAAAAAAAAGCCGCCCAACAAAGCCGGGCGGCGTATCGGGCACTCCTTCCGGAATTGACCTTGAGGCCGATCCGGGACCCGTGAAGTTCGTGCTGAAGGTCACTTCGTGAAGTGATGAACAATTCCTTTCATTTGCCATCGCGAAAGGCAATCGAAACCATTCGTTAACCCTAACGGCCCGGCTTTGGCATGGAATTCGCAACGCTGGAACTGGAGGCAATGAATGCCTGGGCAATTGAATTGAAATGGGACACGGAAGCGAGATGCGCCAGAAAACGAGCATCGACATATTTACTTATTGGGAACAGATACGCGGTAGCGCGGATGCCCCCTTGCGCAATTTGATACAGCCGTCGGCGGTCAGCCATATTCTCCCGGAACTGTTCATCCTCGAAAATACCGCGGACGACAATCCGCGTTTCCGGCTGGCCGGTACGGCAATCTGCAATCTCATGGGGCGCGAGATTCGCGGCGAAGACTTCGCGGCTCTCTGGGCCAGCAGCCAGCAGGACGATCCAGTGCGTATCGCCGCCGGCGTGATGAGGCATGTCATTCCAGCATCCATCCACGCCACCGGCTATTGCATCAGCGGCCGCAGCATGACCTTCGAAATGATATTGATGCCTGTACGGTCATCCAACGACATTTGCGACAGGTTGCTGGGATGCCTGACGCCCACTGTGCATTCAACGTGGCTCGGCAATGAGCGTCTGGAATTTCTGGCGCTTGACCGCAGCCGGCTGCTCTATGAGCGCGAGGCCCGGCTCGTGGCCTCTCCTCCCCATCCAGATCCGACGGATCTTCTGCCGCTTCAGGCAGGCGCCAGCCTTGGTGAATGGATGCGTCGAAAGCTCAATCAAGCAAAGAATAGCCGCGATCGTGCCAGAACTGATCCGGCATGGGACAGAATCGGCCGTCGCACTTGAGTTATGCCTCGGGAAAGACAACCTTACTTTAAGGAGTCGCGGCTAATAGTTGAGAGAGACGCAATAGGATTCAAGGCGCTTCCATGCACTCGTTCCAACCGGCCCAAGCGACGCGGCCCAACCAGTTGGCAGGCAACGCCGTCCGCGGTGATCAACGGACCTTCCAGCGGGTTCCGATCAACATGCAGGGCCGCCTGATGCTGGCCAATTACGAGGAATTCGAGTGCCTGGTGACGGAAATGTCGCCGGGCGATCTCTATGTCACCTGCGCGGGACGTCCGCGCTCTGACGAGCGGGTCATCGCCTATATCGACCATCTTGGCCGCGTCGAGGGCAATGTCGTGGCGGTTGACGGCCGTGGTTTCAGCATGTCGATCAACGCGACCGAGCGGAAGCGCGAGAAGCTCGCCGCTCAGCTGACCTGGCTTGCCAACAAGCATGAGCTTGGCCTGCCGGAAGACCGTCGTCACGACCGCCTGACGCCGCGTGATGCGCGCAGCGCACTTACCCTCGATGACGGCAGGCAATATGTCTGCCGCATCATGGACCTCTCGCTTTCGGGTGCAGCCGTCGACGTCGAAATTCGCCCGGCGATCGGGACACCGGTTCGTCTCGGCAACATGCGTGGCCGCGTGGTGCGTCACTTCATAGAGGGCGTGGCGATCGAGTTCCTCTCCTTGCAGTCGCGCGAAACCTTGCGCGAATTTCTCTGATACTGTCATCTTCTTGTCACGCCGCGTCGCGAAACAGCGACGCCTGTCCTTTCCTCGATTGCGTGGCGGCAAGATGCTCTACCCGGACACAGCTCCCTTCGATGAAGGCCTGCTTGACGTTGGCGACGGCCAGCGGATTTATTGGATGCTATCGGGCAATCCAGAAGGTATTCCCGTTCTCATCCTGCACGGCGGCCCGGGATCCGGCAGTTCCGCCGGAACGCGACGCTATTTCGACCCGCAACACTACCGGATCATTCAGTTCGACCAACGCGGCTGCGGCGGCAGTCTCCCGCATGCATCGGAACCAGCGCTCGATCTCACGGCCAATACCACATGGCATTCCATTGCCGATATCGAGCAGTTGCGGTTGAAGCTCGGTGTCGAACGCTGGATCGTATTCGGCAATTCCTGGGGCTGCACGCTGGCGCTGATCTATGCCGAAACCCATCCGCATCGCGTGGAAGCTTTGCTGCTCGTTGGAATAACGATGACGAGGCAGTCCGAAATAGATTGGCTTTATCGCGGGCTTGGCCGTTTCTTTCCGCAGGAATGGGCGCGCTTTCGGGCCGCAGCGCTACAACAGGATCGCGATGGCGATCTGGTGGCCGCCTACTATAACCTTCTATGCGATCCGGATCCCGCAATCCATGTGAAAGCTGCCAGGGATTGGCACGAATAGGAAGCTGCCTCAATCCTGGTCGATCCGCGTGCGACCCTGTCGCCGCGCTGGTCCGATCCACGCTACCTGACGGCGCGGGCACGGATCATCACTCACTATTTTTACCACCTGGCCTGGCTCGAGGAGCGGCAGATCCTGCGCGACATCCGTCGGCTTGCCGGCATCCCTTGCACGATGATTCATGGACGACTGGATCTGGAGGCACCTCTCGTCACTGCCTGGGAATTGTCGCAGGCCTGGCCGGAAGCGAACCTGGTGATCGTCGCGAATGCTGCCCACTCGCCCGCAGTCGCCGAAATGGCCACCGCGATCATTCGCGCAACCGACGGCCTTCGCAGCGATATCAAGCGATAAAAATCAAAAATATTTTGAGCCGGCTTTCTCAAAATGGGACATGTCCGACCATAAACGGCGGTTTTTACCGCCGCGACAGAGCGTCTGCGCGATTGCCATGTTTCATTGTGGCACGCTTTCCGTCGAAAGTGCCCCTGCCACGTTAAGAAATCCGTTTCGAGAAGTCCTTTCAGCGCAGCACGATGCAGGATTCCGCCCTCCCGCACCCAATACCGAAATCATTCAAATTTTAATCGAATTTTCCGCGAACTTGAATCAAGTTTTCTGCGTGTTTTATGAAAGTTTGATCCAGATTTGAATAAACTAAGTCCTTAATTTGACTGCGCAATTTTGCGCGGGATAAAAACATGCGTGTCATTCTGATCCCAATAAAAACAGGGACAGGGACATGAACTTTCAATTCGCAATTCGCGGCTGCGCCGCATTGATATTCGCCACTCTTGGCTTCTTCGGCCTTGCTCAGGCCGCGCCCGCCAACATGACGATCACCGGCGATGCAGCTCCTCCGATCGGCCACTATGAGTTCTGCAAGGAAAATCCGCGGGAATGCGTTTATGCCAGCGGCGATGCCGGTCCGGTCATCCTCACCCAGGACAGCTGGAAGACGATCCTGACGGTCAACTACACCGTCAACACAACGATCAAGCCGGTGACCGACATGGAACTCTATGGCGTCGAAGAGAAATGGGCCATCCCGACGACCGCCGGCGATTGCGAGGATTTCGCTCTGCTGAAGCGCAAGCAGCTGATCGATGCCGGCTTCTCTCCCTCCGATCTGTTGATGACCGTCGTGCTGCAGCCGAACGGCGAAGGCCATGCCGTTTTGACGGTTCGCACCGATCGCGGCGATTTCGTGCTCGACAACATGCGCAACAAGGTGAAGCTCTGGTCCGAGACCGAATACACCTTCCTCAAGCGTCAATCCGCTGATGATCCGGCCCGCTGGGTCAAGATACAGGATGGCCGAGCCGTCGCGGTCGGCAGCTTGAAGTAAGCTTTCCGCACACGATCGTCGGCGTCGATGGTCGAAGTCTAAGGCCCGGTCTCGTCCCCTGAATTCTGTCCAGATCGGTGCCTCTGAGCCGTTCCCACTGTCCCGGGGAACGGCTCTTTTTTATTGAGCAGCGCCCTCGGGGTGAGTGCGGATAATTTCCGGCGAATTTAACCGCACGACTAGCATGGCTGGCGATCTATAATTAACCATCGGTTAACCATCGTGGCGCCAATCATCGTTTCCAACGAGACTCAGTAAGTCAGTCGTCGCGCGATTTGGCCATCGGCGATGGCGGCCGGAGCGGAAAGAAACGAAGGCAACAGCATGGCTCCTCCTCTGTCATCCGCCTCAATGATCGAAGAAAGACCGCTGATTTCAAGCGGTTTCGTCTATCGGCTTACGGCTGGCGTTGCCGTGCTGGCCGCTCTTACCGTTGCCATCTCCGTCGGCGGTCCCTGGCTTGGCGAGAAAATATCGTTGGCCGGACATACGACCGATGCCAAGCCCATCTCGGTTGCGATCGGCGACGATATCCTGCATTTGGCTGCGAACACGATCCGCTTCCCGAGCGAGCGTGTGGACGGCGCCGCCGAGCGCATCGACCTTTATTTGACCTGGCCGCAAATGCAGGGTTATAGCGAGGCGGATCGGCTGCGCTTCGATGATATCTCCCAGTCGTCGTCGCTGATCTTCCTGCAGGTCAGCCAGAGCACGATGTCTCGCGACATGTCGGGCAGGCTGGAGCCGATCTATTCGCAATTGATGGATGGTGCCTCCTATACCGCTCCCTTCGGTCTGACGGCACATCGGCTGCGCGCGGATGCCGGCTATAATGGCGAAGTACTCCTGACTGCGCCGCGTCCCGGCCAATCCGATTATGTCGTGCGCTGCCTCCTTCCTGCCTCCCCGGCCCTGGCAACGAGCGGAGACTGCCAGCGAGATGTCAAGCTCGGCAAGGATTTGAGCGTTCTCTACCGCTTTTCCGGCAATCAGCTCGGGGATTGGCGCGCCATGGACGCCGCCATCCAGAATTTCATCAGGGCGCGCCTTGTCGATAAGGCCGACGCGGCGCCAACAGCCGCAGCCGGCCAATAAAATGGCGCAAAAACTTGAAACCAACTATTCATCATAAACCGATTGGTAACGCTAAGCTCCTACTGTCGAACGCAACGGGCGTTCATGGAGGCGGCGGCCGGATAATCGAGAATGTAAATGCAAGCAGAGAGTGATTTAGTGTCCAAGTCAATTCTTTCCGTTTCGTCGTCTCAAACCGGTAAGATCCTGGCGAGAGCGCTTCTTGGCTTTTCGATCGCGACGGCAACGGTCACCGTGACAGTCGATGCGAATGCCTCGGGCACGAAGTATGCAGGCATCGTCATCGATGCGAATACCGGCAACGTCCTTTATAGCGAAAACGCCGACACGCTCCACTATCCCGCCTCCTTGACCAAGATGATGACGGTCTACCTGACCTTCGAGGCGCTTGAAGCCGGACGCATCACTCTCGATACTCCTGTCGTCTTCTCAAGGAATGCCGCCGCCCAGGCGCCGACGAAGCTTGGAATTGGTCCCGGCCGTTCGGTGACCGTTCGCGAGGCCATCCTCGGCATCGTCACCAAATCCGCAAATGACGCCGCCATGGCGCTCGGCGAAATGCTCGGCGGATCGGAGGAAGGCTTTGCCCGGCTGATGAACGACAAGGCGCGCGCGCTTGGCATGACTCGTACGACCTATCGTAATCCGAACGGCTTGCCCAATACCGCGCAGATGACGACCGCGCGTGATCAAGCCCGCCTCGGCGTGGCTTTGCGTGAACATTTCCCGCAATATTACGGCTTCTTCTCCGAGACGAGCTTTCGTCTCGGCAACCGCGTCATTAACGGCCATAACCGTTTGATCGGCTCCGTGCGGGGTGTCGACGGCATCAAGACCGGCTACACCCGCGCGGCTGGCTATAATCTTGCAACCTCGGTGAAGATCGATGGGCGCTCTATCGTGGGCGTCGTCCTGGGTGGCGCCTCGACACCGGCTCGCGACAATCAGATGCGCAAGCTGATTGCTGAATATCTGCCTGTCGCATCGACGAAGCATATCCCTTCCAACGTTATCGCGCAGGCGCCGGCTGCGGCCCCCAATGTCCAGGCTGCCAGCGCGCGCATGGCCGACATGAGCCGCGCGAAAATCAAGAACGACGAGACGGCTGAAACCACCGATGCGCGTCCCTCCAGCGCGGCCGCCTTTGCAGCGGTGACGCCGCAATCCAACAATCCATTGCTTTCGGCGAAACCCGTCCAACGCCCCGCTTCCGAAGAAGTCGCTTCCATGGCACCTTCGGACGACGGCGATGAGGACGAAGTCGACACCATGACGACGGCATCGACGACCGAGGCCGATACCAAGCTGGTTAAGCTGCAGCGGGCCGAGAAATCTGAAAGAGTTGCAAAGGCCGCCAAATCCGAGCGCGAGCCGACCGGCTGGGTCGTTCAGATCGGCGTTTCCTCGAGCAAGAACGGCGCGAGCGACCTGCTCGATACGGCGAAGAGCAAAGGTGGCAAGGCGCTTCGCGCCGCCAAACCTTACGCGGTCGCCTTCGATGGTGGCTATCGCGCCCGCTTCGGCGGTTTCGAAGATCAGAGCGCCGCACTCAATGCATGTAAGGCGCTCAAGCGCGCCGGCGTGAAGTGCTGGGCAAGCATGGAATAGGAATGCGGTCGCGATTTTCGCGCCGCATGGTTTGCAGATTGGCCGGGCTTTGTGTCTCGCCCGGCTTTCCGGTCCCGAATGTCAAACGGGCCGGCCCTGAGTTGGTAACGTGTACGGGGTTTTGAAATGGCAATGAACGAGAACTTTCCCGGTTTCTCGCTCGATAGCGGGGGCAAGATGAAACAGAAGAGCTTTGCTCTTCATCCGCTGCATGAAGCGGCGATGCGATTGGCGGACCTCGGTCTCAGCCGCTCGCGCTCGCGCAACAAGACGAAAGACCTGATCGGCATCCTGCTCTGCCACGGCGCACGCGCCTGGCGCTATTCGCAGCCGGAAGCGCATATTCATCTGCACATCACCGCGCCAACGGGCCGCGCGCCGATTATGATGCGGCTGCGCTAAGCAGCCGCCTGGCCTATAGCAATCCGAGTTCAGAGAGCTCCCGCCGAAGATCGGCGGGCAGTTCAGCCGCAGCCCCGAGGCTGTCAAGATCGCGCGGGACGTCCTCTTGCGGCAGATAACGCCAGCCCTGAAACGGACGCCGAGGCTGGCCGGTGGTTTCGATGACGCTCGGATCGAGAATGAGCCGGCAGCGATGAATACCGTCCGCGTCGGTGAAGGTCTCGATGCCGAGCAGCTTCTGCCTTGCCTGCACCTGCCCCTTGATCACCCAATAGAGCGAGCCGCCATCCAGCAGCTCCTCGGTCCGTTTCGGCACCATGCGTGTCGTATGGGTCGTATGCGGCTCCAGTCCGGCGGCAATGGCGTTCATCGCCCGCTCGGACACCCATTCGCGCAGATCCTCGATCGAATCCGCGCCGACGCACAATTTGATGAGATGCAAAGCCATAGTGCCGTTGAAGTCCTTTTGCCCGGCAGCGTCAAGCTTTTAGATCAGGCGTCCACACTCAGCATTCCACGACATTGACGGCGAGCCCGCCGGTCGAGGTTTCCTTGTATTTCTCGCTCATGTCGTAGCCCGTCTGGCGCATGGTCTCGATGCAGGCGTCGAGCGGTACGAAATGCTGGCCGTCGCCTTTGATTGCGAGCGAGGCGGCGGTGACCGCCTTGACCGCGCCGAGTGCATTTCGCTCGATGCAGGGCACTTGTACCAATCCGGCGATCGGATCGCAGGTCATGCCTAGGTGATGCTCCAGCGCGATCTCAGCTGCATTTTCGATCTGCTCCGGTGTTGCGCCCATCACCGCCGCAAGCCCCGCAGCCGCCATGGCCGCCGCCGAACCCACCTCGCCCTGACAGCCGACTTCGGCGCCGGAAATCGAGGCATTATGCTTGATGATGCCGCCGACCGCCGCTGCCGTCAGCAGGTAGTTGCGAATGCCGTCCTGGTCCCAGTCCTCGTGGAAATGCTGATAGTAGCGGATGGTTGCCGGGATTACGCCGGCGGCACCATTGGTCGGCGCCGTCACCACACGCCCGCCGGCCGCATTCTCTTCATTGACCGCCATGGCGTAGACGCTCAGCCAGTCATTGGCGAGCAGCGGGTTGATGCGGTTGCTGCGCCATTCCTCCTGCAGCTTGTCATGGATGGCGCGCGCACGCCGGCGCACCTTCAAGCCGCCGGGCATAATGCCGTCGACCTTGAGGCCACGATCGATACAGCTGCTCATCGCAGCCCAGATGCGATCGAGACCGGCATCCAGCTCCTCGGCGCTCATGCGCGTCTCTTCATTGGCGCGCTTCATTTGGGCGATCGAGAGGCCGGAACGCTCGGACATTTCAAGCATCTGCTTGGCACTGGCGAAAGGGAAAGGAATGCGCTCGCCCGTGGCGGCCGGCTTCTTCTTGTCCGCTCGCATCTGTTCCAGTTCCGTATCCGTGACGACGAAGCCGCCGCCTACGGAGTAGTAAATGCGCTTGAGGAGAAGGCGGTCGTCCTTGTCGAAGGCGGAGAAGCTCATGCCGTTGGCATGGCCGGGCAGCGGCACCTTCTTGTCGAAGATGAGATCGGTCTTGGGCTGGAATTCATACGCAGGGTGGCCCGGCGGCGTGATGCGCCCGCTGCGCTCGACCTCGTCGATGATGCCATCCATATGATCGGGATCGACGATATCCGGCTTCTCGCCCATCAGGCCGAGAATAACAGCCCTGCCTGTGCCATGGCCGATGCCCGTATGGGCGAGCGAACCATGCAGGCTGACCTTGATCGAGGTGACATGCACATTCGAGGACGGGCGCGGCCATTCATTCGACAGCAGCAGGTCCAGGAAACGATTGGCCGCCGACATCGGTCCCATCGTATGCGAGCTGGACGGTCCCACACCGATCTTGAACACATCGAAAACTGAAAGAAACATGGACCTTTGGTGCCTCCAGGCAAATCGTTTTCCGAAGGCTACGCTATCGGGGCAAGCTTGCACGGCGATTGGCCGACATCGGATTTCATGGCAGCGACATTACATATAGGCATTCGGGGAAGCAAACAGAAGGCCATTGCACGCCGCCCGGGCTGCGCTACAGTCCACATCGGATTGATCTGGAGAATCTGCCTTTATGACGACTGCCGACTATGTCGCCCTCGCCCTATTCATCTTTCTCTGGATCGCGCTGAACTGGATCACCACCAGCGCCCGCTTTTTCAATCGAACCAGCCTGACGCTGGCAATGAACGAGCGCCGCAGGGAGTGGATCTACAATTCATTGCGCCGCGATCTGAAGATGATCGACACGCAGATTCTCTCGGGCCTGCAAAACGGCACGGGCTTCTTTGCCTCCACCTCGATTTTTGCGATCGGCAGCTGCTTTGCGCTGCTCGGCGCCACCGACAAGGTCAATGCTTTCTTCTCCGATCTGCCCTTCATTCTCAATGGTGGTCGCACCGCTTTCGAGATCAAGGTGGCCGGGCTTGCCTGCCTCTTCGGCTATGCCTTCTTCAAGTTCGGCTGGGCTTACCGCCTGTTCAACTATTGCACCATTCTCTTCGGTTCCCTGCCGATGCGCGAGGATGCTCTTCTCGATCCCGCGGGTGCGGAAAGAGCCGCCGAGCGCGTTATACGCATGAACATCATCGCGGCGCGCAATTTCAACGCCGGCCTCAGGGCAATTTTCCTGTCCATCGGCTATCTCGGCTGGTTCCTCAGCCCCTATGTCTTCATGGCGACGACGATTTTCATCATCATCGTGCTGATCCGCCGACAGTTTTTTTCCGATGCCCGTCTGGCCATCATGGATGGCGATATGCCATGACAAGGCCGCGCCGGCTCGAACCGGTGCGCAAGATCTAAGTTCATGCCTGGAAGGACTCCTCAATGGCCGCCATTGCCGAGCGCGCGGACACACCTCGAAAAACGCCTCGCATCGGCATTCTGGATACGGCGCGAGGCTTGGCCCTTCTGGCCATGTCAAGCTATCATTGCACTTGGGATTTCGAATTCTTCGGCTATCTCGATTCCGGCACGGCTGAAACGGGCTGGCTGAAGCTTTATGCCCGCGCCATCGCCAGCATCTTCCTCTTCCTGGCAGGCTTCAGCCTCGTGCTTGCCAATACGCCGGAGATTCGCTGGCGCTCCTATTGGCGACGGATGGGCGTGATTGTTGCTGCGGCCGCAGCAATTTCGCTCGTCACCTTCATCGGCATGCGTGACGAATGGATATTCTTCGGCATCCTGCACAGCATTGCGGCGGCAAGCCTCGTCGGCCTGCTGTTCCTGCGACTGCCGGCTTTCGCCACCCTACTCATCGCGGCTTTGCTGACAGTCGGCATCGTCATCGACAATGTCATCACACCCTTATCGCTGCATTCGAGCTTTTTCGATGCGCCGTGGCTCTGGTGGGTGGGGCTCTCCGAAAATCTGCGGCGCTCGAACGACTATGTCCCGCTCTTTCCGTGGCTGACGCCATTCCTGTTCGGTCTCGGCATGGCACAATTGGCCACATCCCTCGGCTGGCTCGAGCGCCTGGCGAAATTCGGCCCCGGCCGCAATCTGATCGCCCGCGCCGGCCGCCACAGCCTTATCTTCTATCTGGTCCACCAGCCCGTCCTGTTCAGCCTGGTTTATCTCTTGTCGCTGGTCGCGCCGGCGCCGCCGCAGGATCCGACGGTCGGCTACATCAGGCAATGCGTCGCCTCGTGCACGCGGTCAGGCACCGAAACCATGTGCCGCAGCTTCTGCCAGTGCACGCTCGACAAGTTGCAGGCCCAGGATCTCTTCAAACCATTGCAATCCGGAGCGATCAAAGCAGATAGCGATGAACGCGTAAGCCGAATCGCGATACAATGCACGGATGAAGCGCAATGACAGGGTTATTCCATGAATGCCTATCGTTCGAAGTCGCTGAGTTTTCCGTGGCCGCCGCTGCTCTATAGCCTTGCCGTCATTGCGGCGCTTTGCCTCCAACGGTGGTATCCGTTGCCCTTGCCCTTCATCTGGGCGCTCGCCTCATGGGTCGTCGGAGCGCTTCTCACCGCCTTCGCGGTGACGCTGAATGTCTGGGCCGTCGAGACGCTGGTGGAAAGACGAACCACCGTCCTGACCCAACGCTGCAGCGCGCATCTCGTCACCACAGGCCCCTTTCGCTTCACCCGCAACCCGACCTATCTCGGCTATACTTTGCTGACGGCGGGGCTGGGCATGATGATCGGCAATTTATGGTTTGTGGCGATGGCGGCAGCAGCGGCGGCTTTGACGACACTGCTTGTCATCCGCTGCGAGGAGATGCATCTCCTCTCGCGCTTCGGCTGCGAATTCGAGTTTTACTGCAAGCATACGCGCCGCTGGCTATAGGGCGCTTGCGGTTAGCCCGCGCTCAGGTCCCGACGCCGATTTCGGCGAGGCGTCCGAGACAGGCTTCTTCGACATTGTCGAGTTCGCTCAGCGTGTCGTCGATATCCTTGCGCTTCTGGCGCAATTCGTCGCGCTTTTCATCGACACGCTTCATCAGCAGCTTCAGCTGACCGATCTCGCCCGGCGGTTCCTTGTAGACCTGAATGATCTCGCGGATTTCAGCAATAGTGAAGCCGATGCGGCGGCCGCGCAGGATTTCAGCGATGAGGCGTCGGTCGGCGGGCCGGAACAAGCGCGTGCGCCCCTTACGCTCGGGATGAATGAGGCCCTCGTCCTCATAGAACCTCAAGGTTCGAGTCGAAACCCCGAATTCCCGAGTAAGCTCCGTTATGCTATAATATCCGTCGACCAAGAATCCGCCCCTATCTGCTGAGCCAGCATAATATTGACTTTTACGTAATAGTCAATTTTCACTGGTTTATTGCGTCTTCCCCGGCCACAAGCGCAGCACAATCGTCAGCTCGCAGGGCCACGGAGAACGAAATGCCAGCTAAAATCGATGACTGCGGGGCACAAAATTAAGTGCCTACCCACAAAACTTCTGCCCGAATCGATATAGCGGCAATGCGAAAAGCCTCAATGTAGCGATCGCCTCGTGCCGGCAAACGGCATCACGCTCCAAGGACTCATGCTTGTTTTGCCCAGCTTATAATATGGACTGGCGAGGTAGTGGCATTGCCGCCATCCTGGCTTTATCCTCATAACCTGCATATGTCCTTCCATTTATAGAGAGTGCCGTGCCCGCCCGCCCCATCATCCGTTTTCCCGATCCGCTGCTGCGGACCGCCTGCGACCCGGTGAGCGTTTTCGACGATAATCTGCGAATGCTCGTCGACGACCTGCTGGATACGATGCGCGCCGCTCCCGGCATCGGCATCACCGGCCCCCATATCGGAGTCCTCAGCCGAGTCGTGGTGATAGAACTCAGCCGCGAGGATGGCGTGCGCACCTATATTAATCCGGAGATTTTCTGGTTCTCGGAAGAGACCATGCAGCAGACGGAAGGCAGCGTTTCCATGCCTGGAGCGACAGAAGAGATCGTCAGGCCCAAATCAATCCGCTTCCGCTATCAGGATGTTTCAGGTGAGGCACATGACGCGGAAGCGAATGATTTTCTCGCCATCTGCGTTCAGCACGAAATCGACCAGTTGGACGGAATCTTCTGGCTTCAGCGACTTTCGAAGCTCAAGCGTGATCGCCTTGTAAAGAAATGGGAAAAGATGCGGAACTGATATCGCTAAAACGAAACGGGCGCCAAGAAGGCGCCCGTTCTGCAAGTGGCTGGATATGTAATCAGCCTTTGAGCTTGGAGTTGCAGAGGCTGTAGTAGCCACCGCCCTTCTGGATCCACTTGAGGCCGCCGAGCGAATTGCTGGCTTTAGCGGCATTGTATGAGTCGACGCAAGTGTGGAAGCGGCCCTTGCCGGGCGTTTCGCTGGCATACTTGGCATCGACCTTTGCCGGGAAGGTTACGCCGGCCGGGGCAGCCGTCGTCGGCTTTGCCGGCTCGCTTGCAGGCGGCTTCATGGCATCGGGCTCGTTGGCGTCTACCTTGGCGGCAGCGGTCGTCTTTGCCGTCTTGGAAGGCGTCGTTGTTGCCGGTGCTGTGGTTGCCGGTGCCGTCGTGGTGGCGCTGGCATCGGCGCTGCACTGCGTTGCACGGAAGTCGTTCCACTTTTGGCCGTTCAAGGTACCAGCGGTCTTGGCCGCCTGGTATTTGGCGCTGCACTCTTTCATGGTTAGCGCAGAAGCCGAAGAAGCGAGGCCCATCGAACCTACAACTGCAAGAGACGCAAAAGACATCAACAGAATGGCACGACTAGTCATTGGCATTTCCTCCGCTCTATGACGAATGTCGAAACTATTAATCGTATCGTCCCAATCGATTGTCAATCGACGCGCGATTTCCGGGGGCGACGAGAAACACCATATGCGGACGAACATGAACGCAAACTGTACAAAAATAGCCATCGAAAAGAGAGGCTTGGCAGGGTCGACAATCACCGGTGGCGGGCCGAGGGAGTGTCGGATTCAACTGTAGGCTGATAAGACCAAGATGCCGATTTGGCGCAATGGCGTGCCGGTTATCCCACTCGCTGGTCAGCGAAGCGCTCGGCTGCAATTGCATTGAGCGTGAAACTACTGACGCGCAATGGCCGATGTCGCGCTATAGATGGAAGCGATTGTGGGCGCGATACAACCTATCGCAAGATCCGGGGCTTGAAGTGCGGGCATGTCGCCCTACTCTCTTCTTGGCAGTTCCCCTCTCTATGCCCTGGATGCTCTCCCTTCCAGGGCATTTTTCTTGGCAGGCATCCCATGCGACGGGATCCATCAGCCAAAATGATTTGCCTAAAATGATTCGCCTTGGCCCTTCAATGTGCGTAGGTTGCCTTATCGCTGGTTACCGAATCCGTAGGCGCCGGCGGCTGAGAGTTGCTGATGCGGCGCTCTCGCCTGCAGAGGTCAAGGAGTTCTCACATGGCCTCGCATGACAATCGAGACAATATACTCAGCGATCAGCAGCTACATGATCTTCTCAAGGCGGAAGACGAGAAGGATCATCCGGAGAAAGCGAAGCTTGGCAAGCCGGATGACCTTGTCGTGCCTGCCGAAGAATAAGCTCAAGAGCCTTGCTTGTGAGGGCGGCAGCGGTCGATCGGGCGAGCTGGCTGATTCTGCCCCGCTTCGACGTTGAAATCGGAATAGCTGTCTCGGATCGCGTGAAGGCGCTTGGGAAGCGATTTTACGTGTCGTTGACCGTCTCTCCGAAGACCTGCTCGAAGGCATCGCGAAGGCGAATGTCGACATCGGTCATCATGACCGGCAGGCCGAGATCGACGAGGCTGGTAACGCCGTAAGCGGAAATGCCGCAGGGAATGATGCCGGTGAAATGACCGAGATCAGGATCGACATTCAGCGAAAGGCCGTGAAACGTCACCCATTTGCGCACGCGGATGCCGAGAGCCGCGATCTTGTCTTCCGCCACGGTGCCATCAGGCAGCACCGGCTTCTCCGGCCGCCGGACCCATACTCCGACTCGATCCTCGCGCCGCTCGCCGCGCACATTCATCGAATCGAGCGTGCGAATGATGACTTCTTCAAGCGCGCCCACGAAGGCGCGGATATCCTGCCGCCGACACTTGAGGTTCAGCATGACATAGGCCACCCGCTGACCCGGCCCATGATAGGTATATTCACCGCCACGTCCGGTCGCAAATACCGGAAACCGATCCGGCTCGATAAGATCGGCGGCATCAGCGCTCGTGCCCGCGGTATAGAGCGGCGGATGTTCGACCAGCCACACCAGTTCAGCCGCCTGCCCCTCGGCGATGGCGGCGACTTCCGCCTCCATCGTGGCAACGGCCTCTTCATAAGGCACGAGGCCATCGCTGATCCGCCAGCGAACGGGCGGCGTACCGTGGACGGGGAACATTTGATGAGAAAGTTCGGTGCGAAGCATATGGCAGTCCTTTGCGTGCCGCCGGGCGCTTATGTGGAAATCCACCGCGGCCTGCGAGTTGTCCACATATGGCGCTAATCGGGCGGGAATTCAAACATCTAAGGCGTTTCCATCGCATCGGGACGAGCGCGATCGGAGGAGCTGTGAAGGAATTTAAAAAAACTGACACATCGCTCTTGTGCCCCCCGAATGCTTTTGCTACATGCAGCCGCGCCGGAGCAATCCGGCCTACCACGATGCGGTCGTGGCGGAATTGGTAGACGCGCAGCGTTGAGGTCGCTGTGGGGCAACCCGTGGAAGTTCGAGTCTTCTCGACCGCACCAAAAAGAACCCGGCTTAGGCTGGGTTTTTTGTTTTTCAAACAAGGCTTAGCCAAAGTTTGTTTCAGCACGACATTTGCTTCGCATGCCATCGTCCGTTCCGCTGACAGCCCGCAGGCCGATCAAAACGCCGGGAATATTGCGGTACTGCGCCTTCGGCCCAAATAAGTTGCTCGCGAAATTCATGTCGAGATGCAGTTCTTCTGCCCTGCTTGGCAGGAACAGTATTCGGATTTCCATGGTCACTTGACTTCGCGCCCCTCTCTGGCACCGTGAATTCTTCAGACATGGGGAGGATGCATGACACCGGAACGCTTTTCAGAATGCCTTTTGCATATCCGGTGGACGCCCATCAATCTGGCGAGCGCTCTGCAATGTGACCTGTCATGGGTGGAGGCGTTGGAAGCCGGAAATGCTGAAGTCCCGACCGGATTGGCGGAGTGGCTGGAAACTCTCGCGCGATGCCATGAGAAAGCCGGTGTTCCAACCACCTATCGCGGCCGGGGACACGACTGAGATCGAAGGGGGACGAACCTGGAGAACGAATGGCAGTCCGGAAATGGCGGATACTTCATTCCAAACGGAGGGATTTGAGATGAATGATGATTTTCGCTTGAAGCTTATCAAAATCAGAGGCGAAAAGATCGCCCATCGCAACGAACTGCTGGCGATGAAGATGCAGGGCGTCAGCGCAAAAGAGATCCGAGAGGTTATCGATCTTGACGGTATGATCGCCCGCGAACAACTCGCGATCGACAACCTCGACGATACGATTGCCCGCCTGAGCTAGAAATGCCCAGCGCCGCGCTCAATGCGCCACGTCCTTGCTGAGATTGCGCAGCCGGATCTGATGATCGAGCCGCTCGAGTTGTTGAGTCGTTGTTTCGATTAGCCGGCCGATTTCCTGATAGGCCGTACGCAGCCGCGAAAGCTCGTTCCTGACGGCTTCCAGCGCACGCTCGTCGCTATCCTCACCGGGTCCGTCACCCGATCCGGTCATCAGCCATGTCGGAGAAACATCGAAAAGAGCCGACATCTTCACCAGAGCGGACGGATTGGGTTCGGCGCGGTCGGATTCCCATGCGAGCATTGTCTCCTCGCTGACACCGAGCTGTCCAGCGAGCGTCTTGAGACTGATTCCCGCGGCATCGCGGGCCATGGACAGACGCCCGCCAAGCGTATCGCCGCCTTCATCCGAAAAAACGGTCGTCTCTTGTTCTGGTTTGAACATCGGTGCGATCCCTTTCCTGGTCGCGCCAGCGATCTTGCGCGGCGCATTTATGTTTTAGCCGTTTCCAAAGCTCCAGATAGGTCTAAGGGCGTCATCCTGCCACCGCGATGTGTCCCAATTGGAAAAGTGCGACGTTTTGCGGCGACTGTCTCCGCGTCTTGCGACCCGCTCCTGATCGCGCCTTGATTGCATGCCGTTCCTGTGTTTGATGTCTGTCCATGTCCGTTTCTCCCGTCGTCTCCACACAACAGAATCCGCTTAGGGGCATGACGATCATGGCGAGCGCCATGTTGCTGCTGCCGACGATGGATGCGATTGCCAAATACATGGCGAGCTTCGAAGGCATGTCGCCGGGCCAGGTGACCTTCTATCGCTTCTTCTTTCAGCTCGTATGCATGCTGCCGCTGCTCGCGACTGCAACCGGGCGGTCGGCCTTCTCGGCAAAGCGTCCCTGGATGAACCTGCTGCGCGGCGCTCTGCATGGCGCTGCGAGCCTGCTCTTTTTCGCTGCGGTCAAATACATGCCGCTTGCCGATGTTTTTGCGATCTATTTCGTCGAACCCTTCATGCTGACGGCGCTTTCCGCCTTGTTTCTTGGTGATAGGGTCGGTTGGAGGCGGTGGCTGGCGATCGTTATCGGCTTCGGCGGCGCCATGATCGTCATCCAGCCGAGTTTTGCGATCTTCGGACTGAAGGCATTGCTGCCGGTCGCCTGTGCTTTTCTCTATGCGCTCTATCTCTTCATGAACCGCGCCGTGGGCGAAGCGGATTCACCGCTGACGATGCAGATCATGGCGGGCGCGGGCGGCACGCTGTTCATGGCATTCGCGCTTTTTGCCGGTGCATCCGCCGGCATCACAGATTTCGAACCTTCCCTGCCCGCCTCCGTGCTCGGGCTCATCCTTTTGCTGATTCTGGGCTCGACATCCGGCTACGCGCATATGTTGGTCGTGAGAGCCTTCCGGCTGGCACCGCTCTCGCTCCTCGCCCCATTCCAATATTTCGAGATAATTTCCGCCACCATTCTTGGCTACGCGATCTTCGGTGATTTTCCAAATCTTTCCAAATGGATCGGCATATCAATCATTGTCAGCTCCGGCCTCTTCATCATCTGGCGGGAACGCGTTCAGTCGCGAACGGAAAAAACCGCGTGAGCGCCGATATCTTCGCATGGACCGACGGTGCAATTTATGGCTAAAACACTGACTGAATAGAGTATTTGGGCGGAGATTGCATGTTCAAGAAGATCCTGATCGCCAATCGCGGCGAGATCGCCTGCCGCGTGATCAAGACCGCGCACCGGATGGGTATCCTGACGGTCGCCGTCTATTCCGATGCGGATCGGGACGCATTGCATGTCGAAATGGCCGATGAGGCCGTCCATATCGGTCCGGCGCCTGCCGCTGAAAGCTATCTCGTCGCTGAGAAGATCATCGCCGCGTGCAAAGAGACCGGCGCCGAAGCCGTTCATCCGGGTTACGGTTTTCTCTCCGAGCGTGCCGCCTTCTGCGCGGCGCTGGAGAAGGAAGGCATCGTCTTCATCGGCCCGAAGCCGAAGGCGATCGAGGCCATGGGCGACAAGATCGAATCGAAGAAATTCGCCAACGCCGCCAAGGTCTCCACCGTTCCGGGTCATCTCGGCATCATCGATGACGCCGATCATGCCGAGCGGATCGCCGGCGACATCGGCTATCCCGTCATGATCAAGGCGTCCGCCGGTGGTGGCGGCAAGGGCATGCGCATCGCCTGGAGCAAGGACGAGGTACGCGACGGATATGAGCGCGCCCGTTCGGAAGCGAAAAGCTCCTTCGGCGACGATCGCGTCTTCATCGAGAAATTCGTGGTCGATCCCCGGCACATCGAGATCCAGGTGCTGGCCGATGCGCACGGCAATGTCGTCTATCTCGGCGAGCGTGAATGCTCCATCCAGCGCCGGAACCAGAAGGTCGTGGAAGAAGCGCCCTCGCCGTTCCTCGACGAAACGACGCGCAAGGCCATGGGCGAACAGTCCGTGGCGCTGGCCAAGGCGGTCGATTATCAAAGCGCCGGCACCGTCGAATTCATCGTCGATCGCGACAGGAATTTCTACTTCCTCGAAATGAACACCCGCCTGCAAGTCGAGCATCCGGTGACGGAACTCGTGACCAGGATCGATCTGGTCGAGCAGATGATCCGTGTTGCCGCCGGCGAAAAGCTGCCGTTCAAGCAGGCGGATATCAAGCTTAACGGCTGGGCGGTCGAAAGCCGCCTCTACGCGGAAGACCCCTATCGCAACTTCCTGCCCTCTATCGGCCGCCTGACGCGATATCGCTCGCCGCGCGAGACGAGGACGGAAAAATCGGTCGTGCGCAACGACACCGGCGTCTTCGAGGGTGCAGAGATTTCCATGTATTACGATCCGATGATCGCCAAGCTCTGCACCTGGGCTCCAACCAGGTTGGAGGCGATCGAGGCGATGGGCGAAGCCTTGGATGGTTTCGTCGTCGACGGCATCGCGCACAATATGCCGTTCCTCTCCGCGCTGATGAAGCATCCGCGCTGGCGCGAGGGCAACCTCTCCACCGGCTTCATTGCCGAGGAATATCCTGATGGTTTCGCGCCCGTGACGCCGGATGAGGATCAGACAGCGCTTCTCGCCGCAGTCGCCCTCTCCTGTAGTCTGACCGAATCCAACCGTCGCGAGCGTTATGCCGATCGCTTGCGTCCTACGGCCGGGCCATTGCCGGAGAACTGGATCGTCAAGCTCGGTACGGATTACCTGCCCGTGGCTCTGCTGGAGGGCGTGGTAATCATTCCCTTCGAGATGGATATGCAGCTGGGCGGCAAGACTGTGACCGTTTCAACCGACTGGCGTCCCGGCGATACCGTCTGGGTCGGCACCGTGGGCGGCCGCAAGCTGACCGCCCAGATCCGCACCGCGCTGAACGGTTTGCGCATCGATTGGCAGGGTATTTCCGTCAGGGCCAAGATATTCACCCCGCGGCAGGCTGAGCTCGACAAGCTCATGCCCGTCAAATTGCCGCCCGACACGTCGAAGCTGTTGCTCTGCCCCATGCCGGGCCTGGTCGTCGCCATTGCTGTTGCCGAGGGACAGGAAGTCAAGGCGGGCGAGACGCTTGCGATCGTCGAGGCGATGAAGATGGAAAATGTCTTGCGCGCCGAACGTGACCTGGTCGTCGGCAAGATCAACGCCAAGCCGGGCGAGAGCCTCGCCGTCGATGCCGTGATCATGGAATTTGCCTGATTCCGATACTCGGTATGGCAACCAGATCGGAAAAGATGCGTGGCGAACGCTCGGCTAAAACATGATAATTGCGACGCTAAGTGTCTGATTTTGGCTTGAGTCATTCTACACGCCCGTGCCAATGTCGCCACGACCAAAATCATAGCAAGAAGGGATGAGATCATGGACGTTCGCGCCGCGGTAGCCGTTGCTGCCGGCAAGCCGCTTGAAGTGATGACGGTTCAGCTTGAGGGGCCGAAGGCCGGCGAGGTGCTGATCGAGGTCAAGGCGACCGGCATCTGCCACACCGATGATTTCACGCTGTCGGGTGCCGATCCGGAAGGCTTGTTCCCGGCCATCCTCGGCCATGAGGGTGCCGGCATCGTCGTCGATGTCGGGCCGGGGGTCACTTCGGTGAAGAAAGGCGATCACGTCATTCCGCTCTACACGCCCGAATGCCGCGAATGCCCGTCGTGCCTGTCGCGCAAGACCAATCTGTGCACGGCGATCCGCTCGACGCAAGGGCAAGGCCTGATGCCGGACGGCACCTCGCGCTTCTCGATCGGCAAGGACAAGATCCATCACTATATGGGCTGCTCGACCTTTGCCAATTACACGGTCTTGCCGGAGATTGCCGTCGCCAAGGTCAATCCCGACGCCCCCTTCGACAAGATCTGCTATATCGGCTGTGGCGTGACGACCGGCATCGGTGCGGTCATCAACACCGCCAAGGTGGAGATGGGGGCAACGGCGATCGTCTTCGGTCTCGGCGGCATCGGGCTTAACGTCATCCAGGGCTTGCGGCTTGCCGGCGCCGACATGATCATCGGCGTCGATCTCAACAATGACAAGAAGGAATGGGGCGAGCGCTTCGGCATGACGCATTTCGTCAATCCGAAGGAGGTCGGCGACGACATCGTGCCCTATCTCGTCAACATGACGAAGCGTGGTGCCGACCAGATCGGCGGGGCCGACTATACCTTCGACTGCACCGGCAACACCAGGGTGATGCGCCAGGCGCTCGAAGCCTCGCATCGCGGCTGGGGCAAGTCTGTGGTCATCGGCGTTGCAGGGGCCGGCCAGGAGATCTCGACGCGGCCGTTCCAGCTGGTGACGGGCCGCACCTGGATGGGCACGGCCTTCGGCGGCGCTCGCGGCCGCACCGATGTGCCGAAGATCGTCGACTGGTACATGCAAGGCAAGATCGAGATCGATCCGATGATCACCCACACCATGCCGCTCGAAGACATCAACAAGGGCTTCGACCTCATGCACTCCGGAAAGAGCGTCAGGGGCGTCGTCGTCTATTGACGTTGAAACCCACTCGACTGCACATATACGGCGCATGAGGAATGCGCCGTATATAGCTGAAAAGACTTGATATCATGATTTATGTCGACGCCGACGCGTGCCCGGTGAAGCCGGAGATCCTGAAAGTTGCCCAGCGCCATGGCATCGAGGTGACATTCGTCGCCAATTCCGGGCTGCGACCGTCGCGGGACCCGATGGTGCATAACGTCATCGTCTCCAACGCCTTCGATGCCGCCGACAACTGGATCGCCGAGCATGCCAGCACCGGAGACATCGTCGTGACGGCCGACGTGCCGCTTGCCGGCCGCTGCGTTGCCACTGGAGCGCTGGTGACGGGGCCGACCGGCCGCATCTTCGACAAGACGAATATCGGCATGGCCACGGCCATGCGCGATCTCGGCGCGCATCTTCGCGAAACCGGCGAAAGCAAGGGTTACAACGCCGCCTTCTCGCCGCGGGACCGCTCCGCCTTTCTCGAAACCTTCGACCGGCTTTGCCGGCGTTCAAAAACTTATCAAACGCCTGGAGGCCAGCCGTGAACATCATTTCCCAGAACACCGCCTTCGGCGGCATGCAGGGCGTCTTCTCGCACGAGTCCGAAGCCTGCAAATGCGAGATGACCTTTGCCGTCTTCGTGCCGCCGCAGGCGATCAAGGAGCCCCGCCCCGTCCTCTGGTATCTTTCCGGCCTCACCTGCACCCATGCCAACGTCATGGAAAAGGGCGAGTATCGCCGCATGGCCGCCGAGCTCGGCCTGATCGTCGTCTGCCCGGACACCAGCCCACGCGGCAATGACGTGCCGGATGAACTGACCAATTGGCAAATGGGCAAAGGCGCCGGCTTCTATCTCGACGCCACCGAGACGCCCTGGGCCGAAAACTACCAGATGTACAGCTACATCACCGAGGAGCTGCCCGCTCTCATCGCCAAGCAATTCCGCGCCGACATGAGCCGCCAGGGCATCTTCGGCCATTCGATGGGCGGCCACGGCGCCATGACGATCGCGCTGAAGAACCCGGAGCGCTTCAAGAGCTGCTCGGCTTTCGCCCCGATCGTACAGCCCTCGACGGCGGATTGGTCGGCTCCTGCGCTTGAGAAATATCTCGGCAGTGACAAGGCCGCATGGCGCCGCTATGACGCCTGCGCGCTTGTCGAAGACGGTGCCCGCTTCCCCGAATTCCTGATCGATCAGGGCAAGGCCGACAGCTTCCTCGAAAACGGCCTCCGTCCCTGGCTGTTTGAAGAGGCGATCAAGGGCACCGATATCGGCCTGACACTGCGCATGCATGAGCGCTACGACCATTCCTACTACTTCATCTCCAGCTTCATGGATGATCATCTCAAGTGGCATGCCGAACGCCTGACAAGGTGAATGTGGCAGGGCTGCCATGCGGTTTGCCTTGAAAAATGACTTCGGCAAAAGCATATAGCCAATGCGCAGACGACTGCGGCGGCCGGTAGACATTGCCGGCCGTAGCCATCGCGGGGACGGCCTCGCTCTTAACAAAGGAGCGTAAAATGGCTTGGTTCCTGCTTTTCCTCGCAGGCTTGTTTGAAATAGGCTGGGCGGTCGGCCTCAAATATACCGACGGATTCACCCGGCCGATGCCAACGGTCCTCACCGTCATTTCCATGATCATCAGCGTGGTGCTGCTAGGCCTTGCTGTAAAAACCCTACCGATGGGCACGGCCTATGCGGTCTGGACCGGCATCGGTACGGTTGGCACGGTTCTGCTTGGCATATGGCTGCTCGGCGATCCCGCGACTTTCATCCGGCTGCTCTGCATCTGCCTGATCGTGACCGGCATTGCAGGCCTGAAGCTTGCCGCCTAACAAACGGTCATTGGCGCTGGCGATTGTCCAGCGCCCATTTTCCAGGGCCCGAAAATACCAGAAACAGGAAGATGAAGCAGAACAGCACCGCGCCATCGCCCTGATTGTTGGCCGGGAAGAAATCGATCTGCATATGCACCATGAAATAAGCGATCGCCATTTCGCCGCTGAGGAGAAAGGCGACTGGGCGGGTAAATAGACCGAGCAGGATAAGGATACCGCCCATGAACTCGATGATTGCCGCAACGAAAAACAGCGTCGTGATGGCGTAAGGTGCCGGCGGAAAACCGAAGAGCTTCTGTGTGCCATGTTCGATGAACAACAGGGCCGTCACGATTCGCAGAATTGCGAGAACTGCAGACTGATAAGGCGACAAACGCTCTGAAAGTGCCATAAATATCTCCGTTCGAAAGGGAATGCGAAGGAGATCCTGTCGAAAGTGCTCTCGCTCCGCTGACAACGGAATTAACACGCGAGAGCCATATTTATTCGCCAGGCCCGGCGATAGCCAGGCCCGGCGAATAGGCGGATTACTTCTTGTTGTTATCCAGCGCCAGAAGACCCGGACCTGCGAAGATCAGGAACAGGAAGACGAAGCAGTAGAGGATCGCTGCGTCACCGCCATTGTTGGCAGGGAAGAAATTCTTCGGTGAATGGGCCATGAAATAGGCGACCGCCATATTGCCGCAGAGAATGAATGCGACCGGCCGGGTAAAGAAACCGACGATTGTCGCCAATCCGCCGACGACTTCGATGATCCCCTGAACCAGGATCAAGGTCGGCAAGGGGCTTGGAAATTGGCCGCCGGCCGGAAAGCCAATAAGCTTTTGCAAGCCGTGTTCGATGAACAACAGGCCGGTCATCACACGCAATACAGTAAGAGCATAGGGCTGATATTGATTCAGCCGATCGGAAAGCGCCATTTTAAACTCCAGTTTCAACTCCGTGCAGGAAGCAATAAAGCGACCTGCTCGGAACATGAAAACACGGCTTCTGACGTCCAATCAATTTTCCGTGTGAAATCCGTGACTTGTTGTCACGTACTCAGAGCGGAATGTTGTCGTGCTTCTTCCAGGGGTTGGTCAGATCCTTGTTGCGCAGCATTCTAAGCCCTTGCGCCAGCCGCCGCCGCGTCGAACGCGGCATGATCACTTCATCGATATAGCCCCGTTCGGCCGCGACGAAAGGCGACAGGAAGCGATCCTCGTACATCTTGGTATGGGCTGCGATCTTTTCCGGATGGGCAATGTCCTTGCGGAAGATGATCTCGACGGCACCCTTGGCACCCATGACGGCGATCTGCGCTGTCGGCCAGGCATAGTTGAGGTCGCCGCGCAGATGCTTCGAAGCCATCACGTCATAGGCGCCGCCGAAGGCCTTGCGTGTGATGACGGTCAGTTTCGGCACGGTGGCTTCGGCATAGGCAAAGAGCAGCTTGGCGCCGTGCTTGATCAGCCCGCCATATTCCTGTGCCGTTCCCGGCAGAAAGCCGGGCACATCGACAAAGGTGACGAGGGGGATATTGAAGCAGTCACAGAAGCGCACGAAACGCGCCGCTTTTCGCGATGCATCGCTGTCGAGAACGCCGGCCAGCACCATCGGCTGATTGGCGACGAAGCCGACCGTGGCACCCTCGATACGACCGAAGCCACAGACGATGTTCTTGGCGAAGCTTTCCTGTATCTCGAAGAAATCCCCCTCGTCCGCCACCTTCAGGATCAGTTCCTTGATGTCGTAGGGCTTGTTGGCATTGGCCGGAATCAGCGTGTCGAGCGAGTTGTCCGGCTCCGTCACGGACTGATAGCACTCGATCTCGGGCACGACAGCCGTATTCGACTGCGGCAGGAAATCGATGAGGCGACGCACTTGCAGCAGCGTATCGACATCATTGTCGTAGGCCGCATCTGCGATCGAGGATTTCGTCGTATGCACCGAGGCGCCGCCGAGTTGCTCGGAGGTAACGGTCTCATTGGTGACGGTCTTCACCACATCCGGCCCGGTGACGAACATGTAGGACGTGTCACGCACCATGAAGATGAAATCCGTCATGGCGGGAGAATAGACGTCGCCGCCGGCACAGGGGCCCATGATGATGGAGATCTGCGGAATAACGCCGGAGGCCAGCACATTGCGCTGGAACACCTCGGCATAGCCGCCGAGCGCTGCAACACCCTCCTGGATACGGGCGCCGCCAGCGTCATAGATACCGATGATCGGCGCCCGGTTCTTCAGCGCCATATCCTGCACCTTGGTGATCTTTTCCGCATGTGCTTCCGAAAGAGATCCACCGAAGACCGTGAAATCCTTGGCAAAAATGAAAACAGTACGCCCGTTGACCGTGCCCCATCCCGTCACGACGCCGTCGCCGGCGATCTTGCTCTTGTCCATGCCGAAATCGGTCGAGCGATGTTCGACGAACATATCGAATTCCTCGAAGGAACCCTCGTCTAGAAAAATATCGATGCGCTCGCGCGCCGTCAGCTTGCCGCGCGCATGCTGCGCATCGATGCGCGCCTGCCCGCCTCCGAGTCTTGCGACCTCCCGACGACGTTCCAGTTCCTGCAGGATTTCCTTCATGCGGTCTTCTCTCCTTCACCGCTTGGGATTAGCACGACGCAAGCACCGTTTGAAGCTGCCGGCTCAATCCGCTAGCCGCGGCGTAGTCAGTGAAAAGATGGAGCGGACGCGCGCCGCGATATCCTCCGCCATCAGCTCATCTGCCGTGGCCGGATCGGGGGCGGTGGTTTTAGTCTCGAAAGATGCCATGGCGACCACCGCGCCACCGTCCAGTTCCGCCGCGTCGATATTGACCTTGACGCTATTGCGGTCACGGTTGAAGCCGCGCGCCTTGCGAACATCGGTCAGCCGCACGGTGATTGCGACCTGGGGCAAGGGTTGGCTATAGGCCGTTGCGGCGATCGCCGCATTCACGCGATCATTGACGGCGGCAACCAGCGCCGGCGATATCGGAGGTAGAGCCTGATCGGCGACGACGCTCGCGCTGCGCACGGCATAGGTTGGAGGCGGAGGGTCGACGGACCAGCTTGAGCAGGCGACCAGTGCCAAACATCCCACGAGCGCCGAAGCGGCACCCGACCTCAACCACGACATGATATCCGTCCAGACCTACGAACTTTTAAGACACGAAGATCGATATAAAGGACTGGAAATCAACAATGTTCAACTGCGAAGCGCGGAAAAAACATCGGTCGCGGCCTGAAATTCCTCAAAACGCTGTGCACGACGCAGCTCGGCCTCCTCGTCGCTACCCCAATGCTCGATCGTCCAGTCCTCATCGAGATGGGCAAGCGACCAGACGTCGGTAAGCGGCAGGAAACCTTCGGCAAAGGCCAGAGCCAGGATCGCCGAACCGGTGAGCGTCGTAATCGTGTGAAGGCTCGCAAGTTCCATCGGCGTATTGAACTTGCGCAAGGCGGCGGCGAAGGCTGTGATCGCTTCCCTAGGCTGCTCCTGATGCATGACGCCTTCGGCCAGGATGAAACGGGCACCGAGGTCGCGCGCCGCCCATTCGATCACCGGATTCCAGCGCTCCGACTGCCGCTCGACGAGCCGCTCAGGACCGTCGGCGCGGTAGCAGAGCAGATCACTGCCCGAGAAGCGGACGATTTCGTCGAATACGGCCTGGCTCCCCGTCGCAACGCCGTCAATGGCCGTGTTGACGAGGCGCGTCACAGGCATGGTCGCGGGATCAATGACATCAATCTGACGCGCCCATTCGGCGGCTACAAGCTTAGCAAGCGCCTCTGTCGGCAGGGCCAGGGAATGCCGCGCCGGCGTCTTCACCACCTTGCCGTCGAGAGCAATGGCGTGACCGCCCTCGTCCGCGCTGATCGTCACATCCTTGTAGAAGCGCTTGGGCAGCGGCTTCTTCATCTGGATCTGCGCACGGCGGATCGGATCGGGATGGCTGAGACCTTCGGAAAGATCGTTCAACAGGTCGCGCATGGCGTCACCTCAGAGAATATGGCTCAACAAGTCGTTCGGATGGTGGGCTATGGCATCGGCTCCGGCTGCCAGCAACTCCTCGACGGAAGCATAGCCCCAGGCGACGCCGATGGCAGTCGCACCTGCCGCCTTCGCCATCTGCATGTCATAGATGGCATCGCCGATCACGATCGTGTCATGGGGATCCATGCCGGTTTCGTCGCAGCATTCCGTCACCATCGCCGGATGCGGCTTGGATGGGCAATCGTCGGCGGTGCGCGAGACAATGAAATAGGGCGTGAAATCGTTGACCTCAAGGATATGGGTCAAGCCGCGGCGGGATTTACCCGTCACCGCGCCGATCAACAGTTCATCGCGGGCCGCAAGCGTCTCGATCAGCGGCTTGATGCCGTCGAAGAGCGGCGTCTGCATGTCCGCCTCGTCCCGTACGTCGGGAAAGATCGACTTGTAATGCGCCGTCATCGCGATCGCTTCGTCGTCGACATGCGGCTTGCCCTGCAGGCGGGCAATGGCGATATCAAGCGTCAGGCCGATGATCGACTTGGTGGCCGAAACATCCGGACGCTTATAGCCGAAGGCGACAAAGGTTCGCGCCATAACCTCGTGGATCAGCCGCGCGCTGTCGACCAACGTGCCGTCGCAATCGAAAAGGACCAGCCTCATTCGTCGTCCGGCTCCCCTGCCGATTCCATATCAAAGCCGAGAAGGTTCCAGGTCTGCACCATGTGCGGCGGCAAAGGCGCGGTGACGCGCAGGCGTCCGCCGCTCGGATGCGGGATATCGATATGGCGCGCATGCAGATGCAGGCGCTTCTGGACACCACCCGGAAAATCCCAGTTCGGATCGTCATCGAAATATTTGGGATCGCCGATGATCGGATGGCCCATATGCAGCGCGTGGACACGCAGCTGGTGGGTACGGCCGGTATAGGGCTCCATTTCCAGCCAGGCGAGGCTCTGCGCTGCGGTCTCGAGCACGCGATAATAGGAGATGGCGTGATCGGCGCCCTCCTCTCCATGCTTGGCGATGCGCATGCGGTCGCCATCCGGCGTCGCTTCCTTCACCAGCCAGGTGGAGATCTTGTCCTCATGTTTGCGCGGCACGCCCTTGACCAGCGACCAATAGGTCTTCTTGGTGTCGCGCTCGCGAAAGGCCGCAGTCAGCTTCTGCGCGGCACCGCGGGTGCGGGCAACGACGAGCACACCCGATGTGTCGCGGTCGAGACGGTGCACCAGGCGCGGCTTCTCGCCCTTCTTGCTCGTCCATGCCTCGAGCATCTTGTCGATATGACGGGTCAGGCCGGAGCCGCCCTGCACAGCAAGGCCGGCCGGCTTGTTCAGCACATAGACTTTATCGTCCTCATGCAGCAGCATGCGCGCAAGAAGCTCGGCATCGCCGGAATGTTTGAGGTCATTGCCCGCGATCGGACCGCTCTTCGCTCCCTTTGCATCGACATCGAGCGGCGGCACGCGCACCGTCTGTCCCGGCTGCACGCGCGCATCCGTCTTCACACGGCCACCATCGACACGCACCTGTCCGGAACGCATCAGCTTCTGCAATTGCCCGAAGCCGAGTCCCGGAAAATGCACCTTGAACCAGCGGTCGAGGCGCATGCCGGCCTCGTCAGGCTCGACCTTAATATGCTCAATCCCGGCCATTCTTCTTCTTTCAAACACCGCGGCATGTCCCGGGAAAGCGGCAACGCGCTTTGGGCGGGTCATGCGAATTCAAACGACAGGACCATCAGCCCCGTGGCCGGAGATTTCCTGGCCTTTTGACGTGGCTTTAGAGCATTTCGAGGAAAAGTGGAAACCGGAATTATACGGAAGGATAATTTTCTGGCTCAGTTTCCCTTGGCCGAGACGACGGGCAGATTGACGTCGACCATGCCCGCCTTATCGAACATCAGCATCACGGGCACCGTGCCGCCCTGCTTGAAGGGCGCCTTTACCTGCTTGAACATCATGTGCATCGTATTGGGCGCAAGCGTCACCGTGGCGCCAGCGGGAATGGCGATGCCGCCCTTGATTTCGCGCATCTTCATGATCTCACCATCCATCTTCATCTCATGCAGCTCCACCTTCCCGGCGGAGGAAGAAGTCACGGAGGTGAGCTTGTCGTCGGTGGTGCCGCCGTTATGGATGGTGATGTAACCGCCGCCCACGGGCTGGCCAGGTAGCATGGCGCGAACATAGCCGCCGCTGATATCGAGATCGCCGAGTTTCGCCGCAGCGGAGCCCGAAGGCGCTGTGCCGGCGTCCATGTGCATTCCAGGCATGGATTTCATCGCGCCACTGTCCTGCGCCATCGCCTCGCTAAAGAACAATGAAAATGCACCAATCGAAATCAGCAATGCGGCGGCGTGGTTGCGGTTCATTGTCATCTCCTGCCCGGCTCCTCAATCGACCAGAAGGGATAGCCTCTCCCATGACAGTTGCAAAGGCCCGTAATCATTAGGGAACGCAGGATTGATCGGCGCGACAAAAATTTGTTCAGCGGCGACATTTGCCCCTTGCCATCTTTGGCCACGACCGGATAATGGCAATCGACCTTGTTGGGAGAATCCGGCGCAAGCCGGTGCCGAAGGAGCAACCGCCCCGGAAACTCTCAGGCCAAAGGACCAGCAAGGGGCAGACGGAACTCTGGAGAGAAGCGCGCAAGCGTTCGCCGAAGGGATAACAATCTCAGGCAAACAGACAGAGGGGGCTCATCGTCAGGCGCAGTCGCGCCGAAAGTGTGAGCTCTGCGCTTCGAGATGAGCGCAAAACCCGGAGGCGTCATTTGGACGAGACCGCTGCCCTTAAAACAACACCCCTTCACGCCCTGCATCTGACGCTCGGTGCCCGCATGGTGCCGTTCGCAGGCTACGATATGCCGGTGCAATATGCGCCCGGCGTGCTGAAGGAACATCTTTGGACTCGATCTTCCGCCGGCCTGTTCGACGTGTCGCATATGGGTCAGGTGACGATCCGCGCCCGCTCCGGCAAATATGAGGATGCAGCGCTGGCACTCGAAAGCCTGGTGCCGGTGGATATTCTCGGCCTTGCTGAAAATCGCCAGCGCTATGGCTTCTTCACCGACGACAAGGGCGGCATCCTCGACGACCTGATGATCGCCCACATGGATGACTATCTTTTCGTCGTCGTAAACGCCGCCTGCAAAGAGCAGGATTTCAAGCATCTTCAAGAGCATATCGGCGATAGCTGCGAAGTTACATTACTCGATCGCGCCCTCATCGCCCTGCAGGGACCGCGCGCCGTCGACGTGCTTGCCGAGCTCTGGGCCGATATAGCCCACATGAAATTCATGGACGTGCGCCATTGTCGCCTCCACGACGTCTCCTGCCTCGTGTCCCGCTCCGGCTATAGCGGCGAAGACGGTTTCGAAATCTCCGTACCACTAGACAAGGCCGAGGATATCGCCAAGCGGCTGCTGGAGCATCCGGACGTCCAGCCGATCGGCCTTGGCGCCCGTGACTCGCTGCGCCTCGAGGCCGGCCTCTGCCTCTATGGCAACGACATCGACGAAACGACGACGCCAATCGAAGGCGCGCTCGAATGGGCCATCCAGAAGGCCCGCAGGACCGGTGGTGTACGCGCCGGCGGCTTTCCCGGAGCAACCCGTATTCTCGGCGAACTCGATGGCGGCACCTCGCGCCGCCGCGTCGGGCTGAAGCCCGAGGGTAAGGCACCGGTGCGCGGTCACGCCAAGCTCTATGCCGATGCCGAAGGCAAGACGGAGATCGGCGAAGTCACCTCTGGCGGCTTCGGCCCGAGCATCGAATCCCCGGTTGCCATGGGCTATGTGCCGACCGAATTCACCGCCCCCGGCACCACCATCTACGCTGAAGTGCGCGGCAAATACTTACCCGTCGCCGTCAGCGCCCTGCCTTTCATCAAACCCACCTACAAACGCTGAACGTCTTTTCCAGAGAGGATTATCCATGCTGAAATTCACCGAAGAACACGAGTGGCTGAAGGTCGAGGGCGATGTCGCAATCGTGGGCATCACGGCGCATGCGGCCGAACAGCTCGGCGACCTCGTTTTCGTGGAATTGCCCGAAGTCGGCGCCAGCTTCTCCAAGGGCGACGACGCGGCAACCGTCGAATCCGTCAAGGCGGCGTCCGAAGTCTATTGCCCGCTCGACGGAGAAATCACCGAGGTCAACGAAGCCATCACCGCCGATCCGGCCCTTGTCAATTCCGATCCGATGGGTGCCGGCTGGTTCTTCAAGCTCAAATTGAAGAACGTTGGGGATCTTGATGGTCTTCTTGATGAATCCGGTTACAAGGAGTTGATCGGATAATGACGACGCCTACGGAATTCAAATTCACCGACTATCAGCCATACGATTTCGCCAATCGTCGCCATATCGGCCCGTCCCCCTCCGAGATGGCCGACATGCTTGGCGTGATCGGCTATAAAAGCCTCGACGGCTTGATCGACGCGACGCTGCCGCCGGCCATCCGCCAGAAAACGCCGCTCTCCTGGGGCGCGCCAATGACGGAGCGCGAGGCGCTCGACAGGCTTCGCGAGACTGCCAACAAGAACAAGGTTCTCGTCTCGCTTATCGGCCAGGGCTATTACGGCACGATCACGCCGCCGGTCATCCAGCGCAATATCCTGGAAAACCCGGCCTGGTACACGGCCTATACCCCCTACCAGCCTGAGATCAGCCAGGGCCGCCTCGAGGCGCTGCTGAACTACCAGACGATGATCAGCGACCTTACGGGTCTCGATGTCGCCAACGCCTCCCTGCTTGATGAGGCGACCGCCGCGGCCGAGGGCATGGCGATGGCGGAACGCGTCGCGAAATCCAAGGCAAAAGCCTTCTTCGTCGATGCCGAATGCCATCCGCAGACCATCGCGCTGATCAGAACCCGTGCCGAGCCGCTCGGCTGGACCGTTATCGTCGGAAATCCGTTTACGGATCTCGATCCCGTCGACGTCTTCGGCGCGATCTTCCAGTATCCGGGCACGCATGGTCACATCAACGATTTCACCGGCCTGATCGCACGCCTGCACCAGACCGGCGCAATCGCCATCGTCGCGGCCGACCTCCTCTCCCTGACGCTTTTGAAATCTCCCGGTGAAATGGGCGCGGATATCGCCATCGGCTCCTCGCAGCGCTTCGGTGTTCCGGTTGGCTATGGTGGCCCGCATGCCGCCTATATGGCCGTGAAGGACGATTACAAGCGCTCCATGCCCGGCCGTCTCGTCGGCGTTTCGGTCGATGCGCGTGGCAATCGCGCCTATCGCCTGTCGTTGCAGACCCGCGAGCAACATATCCGTCGCGAAAAGGCGACGTCGAATATCTGCACCGCCCAGGTGCTGCTCGCCGTCATGGCCTCCATGTACGCGGTCTTCCACGGTCCGCAAGGTCTGAAGGCGATCGCCCAACAGGTTCACCAGAAGGCCGTCCTGATGGCCAAGGGGCTGGAAAAGCTCGGCTATACCATCGAGCCGGAAAGCTTCTTCGACACGATCACCGTCGAGGTCGG
Source organism: Martinezella tropici (assembly GCF_008370325.1). Taxonomy (GTDB): domain Bacteria; phylum Pseudomonadota; class Alphaproteobacteria; order Rhizobiales; family Rhizobiaceae; genus Rhizobium; species Rhizobium tropici_B. The sequence continues at coordinate 88,133 of NZ_VNIP01000010.1, forward strand.
TCACATGCAGGCTCTCGTCCTGCGCGCGGCTGTGGCCGAAGGGGTGAACCTTCGCAAGGTCGGTGAAACGAAGATCGGCCTGAGCCTGGACGAACGCACGCGCCCGGCAACGGTTGAAGCCGTCTGGCGCGCCTTCGGCGGCGATTTCCGCATTGCCGATTTCGAACCGTCCTATCGCCTCCCGAAGACCCTGCTGCGCACCAGCGAATACCTGTCGCATCCGATCTTCCACATGAACCGCGCCGAAAGCGAGATGACGCGCTACATTCGCCGCCTCTCCGACCGCGACCTCGCGCTTGACCGTTCGATGATCCCGCTCGGCTCCTGCACCATGAAGCTCAATGCGACGGCGGAAATGCTGCCGATCACATGGCCGGAATTTTCGGATATCCATCCGTTCGTGCCAGCCGACCAGGCGCTCGGCTACCGCGAAATGATCGATGATCTGACGGACAAGCTCTGCGCTATTACCGGCTACGACGCCTTCTCCATGCAGCCGAACTCCGGCGCGCAGGGCGAATATGCCGGCCTCCTGACCATCCGCAACTACCACATTGCCAATGGTCAGGGTCATCGCGACATCTGCCTCATCCCGACCTCCGCGCACGGCACCAACCCGGCTTCGGCGCAGATGGCGGGCATGAAGGTCGTGGTCGTCAAGGTCAGCGACGACGGCGATATCGACATGGCCGATTTCCGCGCCAAGACCGAGCAATATGCCGACAACCTCTCGTGCTGCATGATCACCTATCCTTCGACGCATGGCGTCTTCGAGGAGACAGTGAAGGAAATTTGCGATCTCGTGCACAAGCATGGCGGTCAGGTCTATCTCGACGGCGCCAACATGAACGCTATGGTCGGCCTCTCGCGTCCGGGCGATATCGGCTCTGACGTCAGCCACCTGAACCTGCACAAGACCTTCTGCATCCCGCACGGCGGCGGCGGTCCCGGCATGGGCCCGATCGGCGTCAAGGCGCATCTGGCGCCTCACCTGCCCGGTCATCCGGAAACGGATGGCCGCAGCGGTGCGGTTTCGGCGGCAGCTTTCGGTTCGGCCTCCATCCTGCCTATCTCCTGGAGCTACTGCCTGATGATGGGCGGCGAAGGCCTGACGCAGGCGACGAAGGTGGCGATCCTCAACGCCAACTATATCGCTGCGCGGCTTAAGGGCGCCTATGACGTGCTCTATAAGTCGAAGGCGGGACGTGTCGCGCATGAATGCATCATCGACACGCGCCCGCTGGTCGCAAGCGCCGGCGTGACGGTCGACGATGTCGCCAAACGCCTCATCGATTGCGGCTTCCACGCACCGACCATGAGCTGGCCGGTTGCCGGCACGCTGATGATCGAGCCGACCGAATCGGAAACGAAGGCCGAGATCGACCGCTTCTGCGAGGCGATGCTGGCAATCCGTGAGGAAGCCCGCGCCATCGAGGACGGCCGCATGGACAAGACCGATAACCCGCTGAAGAACGCTCCGCACACGGTGGAAGATCTCGTCGGCGAATGGGATCGTCCCTATTCGCGCGAACAGGCCTGCTTCCCGCCCGGCGCGTTCCGCGTGGACAAATACTGGTCCCCGGTCAACCGAATCGACAATGTCTATGGCGATCGCAACCTGATCTGCACCTGCCCGCCGCTGGAATCCTACGCCGAAGCAGCCGAATAGGATTTTTGCAAAAAAGCGAAGCGGTTCAGTCGCTTCGCTGGAAACAGACATAAATCTATTGCGAAACTTGTCTATGAAAACGCCGCGCGTCCTACCGGATGCGCGGCGTTTTTGATGACGCGGCAATGGGGCCTTGGAATTCAGATTTATGCCGGAACAACCGGAATTTCACTTCGTCGCCGGGCGAACGGAAGCTTGCTTGCGGATGCGATCACGCGGCAATGCCCGCATAAAGCTGCTTGCCCCACTCCAATTCCGGTCGGCTTTTCCAATGAGCCACCATGGCCACATCGACTTCGCGTCGGGAATCATCCGCGATTGGCTTGTACGGAAAGGCATATGACATGAATCAGGAGAATCTTTTGGACGCGGACAATCTCGACGGCTACATCGCGGCCGCTTTCGCAACGGACGATCCGTCCTCCATTGCCAGGGCATTGGGCGAAGTCGCCCGCACGCGCAACATGAGCAAGCTCGCCAAGGATGTCGGCATGAACCGCTCGGCACTCTATCGCGCTCTCAGCGGCGAGGGAAATCCTGAATTCGCGACGATCCTGAAAGTCGTCAAGGCACTTGGCCTCAAGCTGACGCCGGTGCCGAACGCGCATTGCAAATCCGGCACGCTCTGAAGAGATCGAAAAGCAGATTAGCTTATACGGCCGGCTCAGCCTGACGCTGAGCTGCCAAAGCAGCGAGATCGGCGGGCTTCAATTCGACGGATTCGCCGCAGCCGCAAGCCGATGTCTGGTTCGGATTGGTAAAGATGAAGCCGGAGCGCAACGTCGTGGTCTCGAAACCCATTTCCGTGCCGAGCAGATAAAGCACGGCCGATGGCTCGATCCAGACCCTGGCGCCATCGCGCTCGATCAGATCGTCCTTCGGGTTCGGCTCGGTCACCAGATCGATGGTATATTCCATGCCGGCGCAACCGCCCTTCTTGATGCCGACGCGAACGCCCTTGGCATCGGGGCCGGAATTTCCGACGATCGCCTTGACGCGGGCTGCTGCCGCATCCGTCATGCTCATGACTGCAAAGCCCATGGGCTCATTCTCCTTCCGCAACCGGGGTCAAGATCCGGCGCTTCGAGTCTTAATGTAAAGCCGGCGGCTTAAAGCTTCAATACCAGCCGACAGCGACCTGCGCCTCTTCCGACATGCGATCGGGCGTCCATGGCGGATCGAAGGTCATGCTGACCTCGACGCCGGAGACGCCTTCGACGGCGCCGACGGCATTTTCGACCCAGCCCGGCATTTCGCCGGCAACGGGGCAACCGGGTGCGGTCAGCGTCATGACGATCTTCACCATGCGGTCGTCTTCGATGTCGATCTTGTAGACGAGACCAAGCTCGAAGATGTCGGCGGGAATTTCGGGGTCGTAAACTGTTTTCAGCGCAGAAATGATGTCATCGCTGAGGCGTGCCAGCTCATCCTCGGGGATGCTGGAATGCACGATCCCTTCGCGCACATCGATTTTCTGTTCGCTTTCGTCGAGTGACATCGCTTGCCTCCTTAGGCAAAGAACTTGCGCGCATATTCCAGCGCATCCGCCAAAGCATCCACCTCGGCGCGCGTATTGTACAGGCCGAACGATGCACGGCATGTGGAGGTAACGCCGAAGCGTTTCAAGAGCGGCTGGGCGCAATGAGTGCCGGCTCGAACCGCGACACCCTGCCGATCGATCACCATCGAGACATCGTGGGAGTGAATTCCCGCAAGCTCGAAGGAGAAGATGCCGCCCTTGCCCGGAGCCGTGCCGATCACGCGCAGCGAATTGATATCGCGCAGCCGTTCCGCCGCATAGGCGGCGAGATCGGCCTCGTGACGGGCAATCGCTTCCCGGCCGATGCTGTCCATATAATCGAGCGCGTAGCCAAGACCGATCGCCTGGACGATCGGCGGCGTTCCCGCTTCGAAGCGATGCGGCGGATCGTTGTAGGTGACGTTTTCCTCGGTGACGTCGAAAATCATCTCGCCGCCGCCCTGGAACGGCCGCATCTCGGCAAGCCGCTCCTTCTTGCCGTAGAGTACGCCAATGCCCGATGGACCATAAAGCTTGTGACCGGTCATGACGTACCAGTCGCAATCGATATCCTGCACATCGACGGGCATATGCACCGCACCCTGCGAGCCGTCGATCAGAACCGGAATGCCGCGCTCATGCGCGATCCGGCACACTTCCTTCACCGGAACGACCGTCCCGAGCGCGTTCGACATATGCGTGATGGCGACGAGTTTGGTGCGCTCCGTCAAGCTCTTCTCGAAATCCTCGATATGAAATGCACCCTCGTCATCGACAGGCACCCAGACGAGCTTCGCACCCTGCCGTTCCCGGATGAAATGCCAGGGAACGATATTGGAGTGATGCTCCATGATGGAGACGACGATCTCGTCGCCCTCGCCGATCTTCGGCATGCCCCAGCCGTAGGCGACCGTGTTGATCGCCTCGGTCGAGTTCTTGGTGAAGACGATATCGTCGACTGACGGTGCATTCAGGAAACGGCGCACCTTTTCGCGCGCCGCTTCATAGGCTTCCGTCGCCGCATTGGACAGGAAGTGCAGACCGCGATGCACATTCGCATATTCGCTGGAATAGGCGTGCGAAATCGCGTCAATGACGACCTGCGGCTTCTGCGCGGAGGCGCCGTTGTCGAGATAGACCAGCGGCTTGCCATGCACCGCCTTCGCCAGGATCGGGAAATCCCGGCGAATGGCTTCGACGTCATAGGCCGTTGCCGGCACGATCTTGTCCACGAGCTTTGCCTCCAATCAGGCGTGCTTTTCCAGCCAGGCAGAGATAACGCCTTCCAGCGCCTCGACCAGGGCTTCGTCTTCCAGTTCCTCGACGATCTCGGCCACGAAGGCATTGACCAGCATGGCGCGCGCCTTGTTCCTCGGGATGCCGCGAGCCATCATGTAGTAGAGATGGTTCTGGTCGATATCGGCAACCGTCGCGCCATGGCCGCACTGGACGTCATCGGCGAAGATTTCGAGCTCCGGCTTGACGGAAAATTCGGCGTCGTCCGACATCAGCAGCGTATTGCAGGCCATGCGCGCGTCGGTCTTCTGTGCATCGGGCGCAACCCGGATCATGCCCTGGAACACGCCGCGGGCACGGTCAAACACCACGTTGCGGACGATCTCGGTCGATGCGGTATGCGGAACGTCATGACCGAGCACCAGCGTCACGTCCGTATGCGTGTCGCCGCCGAGCAGGTTGATGCCGCGCAGCGTCAGATCAGAGCCCTCGCCCGTTACCTTTATATGTAGCTCCTGGCGTACCAGCTTGCCGCCGGCATTGATGACGAAGAGCTTCAGTTTCGCATCGGCGCCGAGATCGACGCGGATCTGACCGAGATGCGTATCCTCGGATCCCTGCTCCTGCAGGATGATCCAGATCACTTCAGCACCTTTGCCGATCTTGATTTCGCTCACCGACGAGACGAGAGCAGCAGCGCCTTCGACAGCCTGATGACGCTCGATGACCGTTGCCTTCACGTCGGCTCCGAAGGAAACCGGCAAGCGGCTGTGGATCTGCCCGCCGGCATGCACGAATTGCAGTTCCAGCGGCACTTCCAGTTCAGTGCCATCGGGAAAGTCGATGACATAGCCATCGCGCACGAAGCTCGCATTGATGCGCCCGATCGCGTCATCCTTGCCGAGTGCTTCGAGGCCGGCGGCAGCCGTGCCATCGATCAGGCTATCGGCGTAGCGTCCGACCGTCAGATTCTTGACGACGGAAGCCTTTTCGTTCGCCTTACCCTGGAGGACCGCAAGGACCGAAGATCCCTCGACCGTCGGCGGCAGCGCTTCCACGAGACCCTTGCCGATATCGCTGGGAACCAGGCGCAGCAGGTTCTTGAAATCGGTGTAGTGCCAAGCTTCGACGCGGCGCGTCGGCAGGCCTGCGGTCTTCAGCTCGTCCAGCAGGCGATCGCGGACGGCAAAGACTTCGCCGTCACCAGGCAGATCACCCATCTGGTCGTTATACGCCTCGATCAGCGCCGTCTCGGCTGATGTCAGGCGGTTCGTCGTCTGAATGTTCATCGACGTGTCCTTTCCGCCTCGATCAGGCTGCAGCTCCGATGATGTCGGCATAGCCGTTGGCTTCAAGCTCATGCGCCAGCGTCTTGTCGCCGGACTTGATCACCTGGCCCTTGTAGAGAACGTGAACGGTGTCCGGAACGATGTAGTCGAGCAGGCGCTGGTAGTGGGTGATGACGATCACGGCGCGATCCGGAGAACGCAGCGCATTGACGCCATCGGCGACGATCTTCAGCGCGTCGATGTCGAGGCCGGAATCGGTTTCGTCGAGCACGCAAAGCTGCGGCTCCAGCAACGCCATCTGCAGGATTTCGGCGCGCTTCTTTTCACCGCCGGAGAAGCCGACGTTCAGCGGGCGCTTCAGCATGTCCATGTTGATCTGCAGCTTGGCAGCGGCATCCTTGACGCGGCGCAGGAAATCCGGCGTCGTCAGCTCGTCTTCGCCGCGCGCCTTGCGCTGTTCGTTCAACGCCACTTTGAGGAACTGCATCGTGGCAACACCTGGGATTTCGACCGGGTACTGGAATGCCAGGAAGATGCCCTTGGCGGCGCGCTCGGCGGCGTCGAGCTCCAGAATGCTTTCGCCGTTATAGAGAATGTCGCCCTCGGTGACTTCATAGTCCTCGCGGCCGGCGAGAATATAGGAGAGCGTCGACTTGCCGGAGCCGTTCGGACCCATGATGGCGGCAACTTCGCCTGCCTTTACGGTCAGGTTCAAGCCGCGGATGATCTCGGTGCCGTCTTCGGCGATGCGGGCGTGCAGGTTCTTGATTTCAAGCATTTTCAATATCCTATCGCAGGAATGAGTGTGCGGCGCGCCGGGCGCGCCAAGCTAATTCTGTTTCGTGGGCGTCAGCCGACGCTTCCCTCAAGCGAGATGCCGATCAGCTTCTGCGCTTCGACGGCGAATTCCATCGGCAGCTCCTGCAGTACTTCCTTGACGAAGCCGTTGACGATCAGCGCGATCGCCGCTTCCTCGGGAATGCCGCGCTGCAGGCAGTAGAACAGCTGGTCCTCGGAAATCTTCGAGGTCGTCGCTTCATGCTCGAACTGAGCGGACGAATTCTTCGCCTCGATGTAAGGCACCGTATGCGCGCCGCACTTGTCGCCGATCAAAAGCGAGTCGCATTGCGTGAAGTTACGTGCGTTCGACGCCTTGCGGTGAGCTGAAACCTGGCCGCGATAGGTGTTCTGCGAGACGCCGGCAGCGATACCCTTCGAGATGATGCGGCTCGACGTGTTCTTGCCGAGATGGATCATCTTGGTGCCGCTGTCGACCTGCTGATGGCCATTCGAAACCGCGATGGAGTAGAACTCACCACGGCTGTCGTCGCCGCGCAGGATGCAGGACGGATATTTCCAGGTGATCGCGGAGCCGGTCTCGACCTGCGTCCAGGAGATCTTCGAGCGGTGGCCACGGCAATCGCCACGCTTGGTGACGAAGTTGTAGATGCCGCCCTTGCCGTGCTTGTCGCCCGGATACCAGTTCTGCACCGTCGAATACTTGATCTCGGCGTCATCAAGCGCAACCAGTTCGACGACGGCCGCGTGCAGCTGGTTTTCGTCGCGCTGCGGCGCCGTGCAGCCTTCGAGATAGGAGACGTAGGCACCTTCTTCGGCGATGATCAGCGTGCGCTCGAACTGACCGGTGTTCTTCTCGTTGATGCGGAAGTAGGTCGACAGCTCCATCGGGCAACGAACGCCCTTCGGCACGAAGACGAACGAACCGTCGGTGAAGACGGCCGAATTCAGCGTCGCATAGAAATTGTCCGTCGTCGGCACCACGGAGCCGAGATATTTGCGTACCAGCTCAGGATGCTCGCGGATGGCTTCCGAGATCGACATGAAGATCACGCCGGCCTTCTTCAGCTCTTCCTTGAAGGTCGTGACGACGGAGACGGAATCGAACACCGCATCGACAGCAATCTTGGGCTTCTCGACGCCGGCGAGAATTTCCTGCTCGCGTAGCGGAATGCCGAGCTTCTCGTATGTCTTCAGAAGTTCCGGATCCACATCGTCGAGCGACTTCGGACCGGCGAATTTCTTCGGCGCGGCGTAGTAATAGATGTCGTTGAAGTCGATCTTCGGATAGTCGACGCGCGCCCATGTTGGCTCTTCCAGCGTCAGCCAGCGGCGATAGGCCTCGAGGCGCCATTCCAGCATCCATTCCGGCTCTTGCTTCTTGGCGGAGATGAAGCGGACAATATCCTCGGACAGACCCTTGGGAGCCTTGTCCATTTCGATGATGGTCTCGAAACCATACTTGTACTGGTCCACGTCAATCAGGCGAACCTGATCGACCGTTTCCTGGACTGCAGGCATTTCGTTCTCCAATCTCGCCGGATACAAGGTCCGGCAGCTTGTCAACGTTGCGGCAGACTTATGTCTGCCCTCTATGTAGTCGGCCAAAAGGGACTTTTCACCCCGATTGGCAAGCGGAAATTTCGGTTTCCGCAAAATTGTGGCCGTCAGGCCGCCGCACCCGCCAGCTTGCGCCTTCCTGCGATGCGGGCAAACGCGGCGATTGCGCGATTGATATCCGCTCCGGTTGTGGTCGGCCCAAGCGAAATACGGAGAGCCCCGAGCTTGGGGTCGCATCCCATCGCCACGAGCACATGGCTCTCGCCGACCTTACCCGACGAGCAGGCGGAACCAGCCGATATGGCAACACCTTCGAGATCGAAGGCGATCTGCCCGGTCTCGGATTTCAGGCCCGGCAGCGTAAAGAAGCAGGTGTTCGGTACGCGCGCGCCCTGTTCACCATGAATAATGACATCGGGTGCGCTCTGCCGCATGCCCTCTTCCAGCCGGTTGCGCAATCTGGCAATTGCGGCATTACGGCCTTCAAACCCATCGAGCGCGGCCGCGGCGGCTGCGCCGAAGCCGACGATGGCAAGCGTGTTTTCCGTACCCGAGCGATGGCCCTTTTCCTGTCCGCCGCCGTGGATCAGCGGTTTCGGCATCAGCACTTCACCGCGAGAGACGAGCGCACCGACGCCTTTGGGACCGCCGATCTTGTGCGAGGATATGATCAGGAAATCCGCACCGATCGCATTGATATCCAGCGGAACGCGGCCAGCCGCCTGAACCGCGTCGACCACGAAGAGCCCGCCCGCGGCCTGAACAAGCTTTGCCGCTTCAACGACAGGCTGGAGAATTCCGGTCTCATTGTTGGCAAGCATGATCGCCACCATCGGCAAGCCGGCCGTTTTGTCATGGGCTGACAGCAGCGCCTCCAGCGCGGCAAGATCGAGCGTGCCGTCTGCCGTCACCGGTATTTCGCTGACACTATCCTTGGCAAACCGCCCACCTTCGCGCACCGCCGGATGCTCGATGGCCGATATATATAGATGGCTGACCGCAAGCGGCGTCCGCCCCATGCGGAACTCCGGCGTCAGCACCATGTTGGCCGCCTCGGTGGCGCCGCTGGTGAAAACGACATGCGCGGGTTCCGCGCCCGTCAGGCTTGCCACTTGCCTCCGGGCGGCCTCGACAGCGGCCCGCGCTGCCCTACCTTCGCCGTGAACGGAATTGGGGTTGCCTTGAATATCCATTGCACGCAACATCGCATCGCGCGCCGCCGGATGAAGCGGCGCGGTAGCATTCCAGTCGAGATAGAGGCGCGTTGCCACCATAATCGTCTTCCTGCGCGACTTTGCTTTGTTGCGGCCGGCTCGTTTTTCCTTGAAATTTCAGCCGGGCATGCCTTATGACACGTTCCACAAGCCGTTGCACAAACAACGCGCGGAACACCGCATCAAGTTTCGAATTGTTCTAAACTGCGTTCTAGAAAAGATGAGCGCATTCGTCAAGTCAACTTGCTGCGTGCCGCAGGGTTTGAACGCAGAAAAAGAAGAGCCGGAGTATCGATGCCCGAAGTAATTTTCAACGGCCCCGCGGGTCGCCTTGAAGGCCGCTATCAGCCCTCCAAGGAAAAGAGCGCCCCGATCGCGATTATCCTTCATCCCCATCCGCAGTTTGGCGGCACGATGAACAATCAGGTGGTCTACCAGCTCTTCTATATGTTCCAGAAGCGCGGCTTCACCACACTCCGCTTCAATTTCCGCGGCATCGGCCGCAGCCAGGGCGAGTTCGATCACGGCGCCGGCGAGCTTTCCGATGCGGCTTCGGCACTCGATTGGGTGCAGAGCCTTCATCCGGACTCCAAGAGCTGCTGGGTTGCCGGTTACTCCTTCGGTGCATGGATCGGCATGCAGTTGCTGATGCGCCGCCCCGAGATCGAAGGTTTCATGTCGATCGCGCCGCAGCCGAATATCTACGATTTCTCCTTCCTCGCGCCCTGCCCGTCGTCCGGCCTGATCATCAATGGCGACGCCGACAAGGTTGCCCCGGAAAAAGACGTCAACGGCCTCGTCGAGAAGCTGAAGACACAAAAGGGCATCCTGATTACGCATAAGGTCGTTCCGGGAGCCAACCACTTCTTCAACGGCCAGGTCGAGACGCTGCTCGGCGAATGCGAGGACTATCTCGATCGTCGCCTGAACGGCGAACTGGTGCCGGAACCGGCAGCCAAGCGCATTCGCTAAGAAAACAAGCGCATCCGCTAAGAAAAACGGCCGTTAACGGACCATTCTGAAAGTGGGACACGAGATCCCGTCGATCGTCATCGACGGGTGATCCTGCATGCCGATTTTCCGTAAAACCCGTTGCGATGCGACGTTTTGCGGATGAGTGAAAGCAATGAATTGCCTGGCAAAGCCGCGCGTGAAGAACCATTGCGCCAATGCGCCGGCAATCTCGGTCGCGTAACCATTGCCCCAGGCATCCTTCTGAATGGAATAGCCGAGCTCGAACTCGCCCCTGCCGCTTTCCAGGTGAAAGCGCGAGAAGCCTGCGCGGCCGATAAAGCGTCCATCGTCGCGCCTCAGCATCTTGTATTTGGTCACGCCATCACGCGCCTCTTCGCCGAACCAGCTTTTCAGCCGCTCCTCGGCCTTCTCCAGGCTCCATGGAGCCGCGCCCGAGAGATAGCGCGTGGTTTCAATCGTCGAATGCAATTGCCGAATTACTTCGGCATCACCCTTGTCCCACATCGTTAGAACGAGGCGCGGGGTTTCGAGTATGATGGTGTCACTCATCTGCTTGCCTGTTTTCGTGATGGATCTGCGGTCTGCCGTAACGTGTACGGTCAGGCCAATTGGCAACCGGCCGGTTAGTGCTAAACGCTCGGCCTGATTTCAACAAGCCGATCAAGCGGCAATACCGCATGCGAAGGCCCGCCGAAGCGGGCCTTCAGATTATCGCTCGATATCATCCGTCAGTGACATGCCGGCAGGCCGGGAGCGCCGCACTTCTTCTTTTCCGGAGGCTTCTGCGGCGGGGGCGGAGGTGGTCTCTTCACCTGCTGTTGCACGACCTTCGGCTGCGGTTGCGGCCTGGGCTGAGCCTGCGGCTTCGGCGCTGGCGCCCTCGCCTGTGCCACGACATGCGGCGCGGGTTTGCGCTGCTCAGCAGCCGGATTGGCTTGCCAAGGCGGCACGGCGGCGACATGAGGCTGACTGTTGACCCGAGGTTGGCTGCCGGTGACCGCCTTGGGCTTCGCCGGCGTCCTGGCGGCGATGGCCGGCGGCACCGAGGCATGGGCGCTGGGCTTCGGTGCAACGGCCACCGGATTCGGTTTACCGCTCGGCGCTGCTTGCGGTGCCGGGGTTTTGGCAATCTGGTTTTGCCCCTTCACGGCAGGCGCGTTGCCAACAGCCGGCAGTGGTTGCCCCTTGGAACCGGGAAGCGCGTGTACATTGGCGTTCGGTGCAGTCTGAGGCTGCTGAGCCTGTTTCGTTTGCGCTGCGCCAGGATTGACCGACAGCTTGCCCGTGGCTGGCAAAGGCTGACCGTTGGCACCGGGAAGTGCATGCGCGTTGGCATTTGTGCCTTGCTGGGTAGGTTGAGCGGCGGCAGCCGGATTATGCACCGCATTGGGTGCGGCTTGCAGCGGTTGCGCCTGCTTGGTTTGAGCCGTTCCCGGATTGCCCGGCAGCTTGCCACCAGTCGGCAGCGGCTGAACATTGGTGCCAGGCAACGCGTGAGCAGCGGCATTTCCAGCTCGCGGCTGCGCCGATGGCGCGACAGCCGGAGCGGCTCCAGGTGCTGCCTTGACCGCTGCGGGCGGATTCTGCTTTTGCAGCACTGCCGCCTTCTTCTGCACCGACGGCGGCAGGGCGACATGCAGCGCCGCGGTGCCTGCTCCGGCAATAACGGCTGCGCCGGCAAGCTTCTGACCCGTCGTCAGTCCGGGTGCTGCAGGTGCGGCGCCATTCTCATTGACAACAGTATTGTTGTTGATGACCGTCGTGTTGTTCACGACCGTATTGTGAATGTTGTTGAAGATGACGTTGTTTTCCGGCGGCGCGATATCGCGCGGCGGTTCGACCCATTGAGGAACCGGAACGAAGACCGGCGCCGGCAGCACATAGACATCGACCGAGGGCTGTGGCGGCGCCAGCACGACGAAATCCGGCGGCTGCGGTGCCAGGAAGACGACAGGCGCCGATGGGGCATAACCGAAATGGGCATCATCGAAATAAAGCACCGGCCGATCGACATAGACCACTTCCGGTGGGGGTGGCGGCGGCACGTCATACTCGATAACGGCGAATGACGGCGGCGGCTCAAGCGCTGCTTCGAAATGCTCCAGACGGCGGCGGGCATCCCAGACGTGCGGACCGCGTGGATACCGCCTCAAATAGGACCAATAGGCCTCGGGCGTGTCCGCAATCCAAGTCTCGCGCCAGGTGATCGCTTCGCGACGCGCGGCGATGATGGCGCGCACACGCCTTGCCATGGAGTCGTTCGGATAGGCTGCGAGGAAATCCTCATAGCCCTGCAGCGTATCGCGATCGAGCGCGGCGAAATAAGCATCCCGCTCGTCGAAATCACGGATCGCCTTCGTGCGGATCGCAGCATTGTCGTAGCCGGAAGCCTGGGCGGCCGGAGCGTCGGGACCGCGATCGAAGAAGGTGAAAGCATTCTTGAATTTCGAGGCATCCCAGGAGATCTGCGCGCCCTTGGTTAGATCGCTGACGCGCAGGCGTGTGCGGTCGAACACATCGCCGAGCGGCAGGCCGCCGACGCGGATCATCTCCGCCAGCGCATGCGCGTAGGAACCATAGGGTCCGGCCTCCTGCGGCGCCACCGTGCCGGGCGCAGCATTGAAGGCGATCAGCTGATTGGCGTCCGGATCGACCAGTGCCAGTCCACCGGCCAACGGCTGATTGGATTGCACGAACGGATTGGCCCTCGCCGCATCGAGCACGATGATGCTGCCGCGATTGTTGATGGCCGCCAGCGATTTGGCGAAATCGGTCATCCGCAGCGCCTCGACCGGCACATCCGTGGCATTGGCGATTTGAGCATCCACGGGTACGAAATAATTATCGCCCTGATATTGCACGCCGTAGCCCGCCAGATAGACGAAAACGACGGTATCGGGGCCTGACGCATTCGCTTTCGTCAGAAAGTCCCTCATCGCATCGCGCAATCCGTTCTGGTCGAGGTCGCGCGCGCCGATCACATCGAAGCCGGCCGCCTGCAGCGTCTGCGCGATCAGGCCGGCATCATTGGCCGGTGTCGGAAGTGCGCCCGCCTTGTAGGCGGCATTGCCCACGACGAAGGCTATTCTCTTTTCGGGAGAACCTTGCGCTTCGGCAGGGCCCGCAGCAGCAATACCGGCCAAAACCAACATCATGGCAAAGAACGCCCAGATCGTCTTTTGAGATGACAATCCCATCATCGAGAGCAGAGGTGACATACCGGCTTCCTTCGCGAAACATGTGACGCACAGGGGATCAATAAGAAATGGCTAGGATTTGATTTGGGCGGATGCGCGGCATATTCCCGGCGGCATGACGGCGATGTCACGGTCTATTCACGTTCAGAAACGTCCGTTTGTAGATCCCGCCCTGCCGAAACTTGCCATCCGTCCCACCAAAATGATGACGTGCCGGCAAATCGGTGCTAAACGCGCCTCCGCGATATCAACAATAGCGACTTCGCCGCATCCTTCATCGACGCGGCTTCGAGAGACCAAGATCATGGCTGAGTTCAAATCCGATTTCCTGCGCACCCTGCACGAGCGCGGCTTCATTCATCAGATTTCCGATGAAGCAGGCCTCGACGATCTCTTCGCCAAGGAAACGGTAACGGCCTATATCGGCTTCGATCCGACGGCGTCGAGCCTGCACGCCGGTTCGCTGATCCAGATCATGATGCTGTACTGGATGCAGACGACCGGCCATCGCCCCCTGTCGTTGATGGGCGGCGGCACCGGCATGGTCGGCGACCCATCCTTCAAGGAAGAGTCCCGCCAGCTGATGACGATCGATACGATCGAGGGCAACATCGCGTCGATCAAGCGCTGCTTCTCGAACTACCTCACCTATGGCGAAGGCCCGAAGGATGCGTTGATGGTCAACAACGCCGAATGGCTGCGCTCGCTCAATTACCTGGAATTCCTGCGCGACGTCGGCCGCCACTTCTCGGTCAACCGCATGCTGTCCTTCGATAGCGTCAAGACGCGTCTGGATCGCGAGCAGTCGCTGTCATTCCTCGAATTCAACTACATGATCCTGCAGGCCTACGACTTTGTCGAATTGGCCAAGCGTTACGATTGCCGCCTGCAGATGGGCGGCTCGGATCAGTGGGGCAATATCGTCAACGGCATCGACCTCGGTCACCGCATGGGGACGAAACAGCTCTTCGCTTTGACTTCGCCGCTGCTGACGACGGCATCCGGTGCCAAGATGGGCAAGTCCGCCACCGGCGCGGTCTGGCTGAATGCCGACCTACTTTCGGCCTACGACTTCTGGCAGTACTGGCGCAACACCGAGGATGCCGATGTCTCGCGCTTCCTGAAGCTCTACACGACGCTGCCGATGGATGAGATCGCACGGCTTTCGGCCCTTGCCGGCTCCGAGATCAATGAGGTCAAGAAGATCCTTGCGACCGAAGTCACCGCGATCCTGCATGGCCGCGCCGCAGCCGAACAGGCCGCCGAAACGGCACGCAAGACCTTCGAGGAAGGCGGCCTGTCCGAAAACCTGCCGTCCGTCGATGTCCCGGCTTCCGAACTTGAAGCCGGTATCGGGCTTCTCTCGCTGATCGTGCGTGCCGGCCTTGCAGCTTCCAATGGCGAGGCTCGCCGCCACGTTCAGGGCGGCGCGGTTCGTATCAACGACGAAGCCATCAGCGATGAGCGCAAGATCATTGGCAGCGGCGAAGTGACGGCCGATGGCATCATCAAGCTGTCGCTCGGCAAGAAGAAGCACATCCTGATCCGCCCAGCCGCTTGAACGGTTGGTCGCGTGACAACGAACAAAGCCGGCGCACCCTCGCCGGCTTTTTTGTTTTCTGCTATCTTTGCGCGCGCAACGCTATCGATCCAATGGCGCTACCAGAAGCAATTTAAGCTCTTCATGTCGGATTGAGCCCTGCCCGTTCGTCCTCTGTAGGATCTGAAATGCCGGAGGTGAATTATGGATGAATTGCCCATCATCAAGACGAGGCGCAAAGGCCGAAGCCTTATGCAGAACATGCTGATTCCAAGTGAGGAAATGGTTGTCCGCGCGCTCTGGACGGCGCCTGCAGGTCGCCTATCGGATCTCGGCGAACTGCGACAGTCGCTTGCCAAACAATATGGTGCCGAGGCCTGCTGTCCTGTCACCGTACAGCAACATCTGGTGCGGATCAGCGAAGCCCGCGACGCTCCGTTCTGGCGTGTCGTGGATCCCGACCGACCATTCGCCCGGCGAATGAGCGGCGGACCTGAGCGCATACGGCAGCAATTGGCAGAAGAAAAATAATCCGTTACGCGGCGTCTTTATGAAAGAGACGCCGCGGTCGCCTTGCGGCGCACTTCCTCAATATTCAAATATCTGCCTGAAGACACCCGGCGCAATGATCGACAACGGGTTGATCTGGAGGTTCGATTTTTCCAACGTACCGGTCAGCCTGAAGGTGATGCCGATGAGACCACGGTCGCTGCCGTTGCCGAGGATGAAGCCGACGATCGGGACCTCCGCGAACAGCCGGTTCAGGCCGTAGGCGGGCATGAAGGTTCCGGTCATGTCCATCTTGCCGCTGGCATCCTTCAGCGTTCCCTGGAACGTCGCACCTAGCTGCACGCCGCGCACCACGCCGTTCTCCACCGATAACGTGCCGTCACGCATGACAAGCCGGGCAAAGCCCCGCTCGAAGCTCTGCGAACGCGTATCGATATTCTGCTTCACCGCCGCATTCAGGCTCTTTCCGTTCTTGCCGCTCGGCGTCGAGACGATGGTCGAAAGCTTCTTTTCATCGATGATGGCGAAGTTGCGGATATCGAGCGAGCCATCCCAATCATCCTGCCCGGTCGAGCGCAGCGAAAGATTGAGAAGCCCCCCCTTCAGGTGCTTGTAGAGATCGGTGAAGCGCGCGACCGCACCGGCGTCGCCGCTCGTGATGCGGATCACGCCGTTGCTGCCCTTGCTCATCTGGGTGACGAGAGCCTCGCCGCTGCGCGTCACGCCGGAAAAATCCGCTGCCGTCGTCTTGCCGCCGGCGATCGAATAGACGCCCTTGACGTTGCCCATGGTCTCGTCGTTGAAACCGATGACCTTGTCGATATTGGCGCGAACGGTCGCGCTCGCCGAAGCATCGCCATCCGAATTTTGCTGACCGCCTGAGGTAGACGACTTCAGGCGGGCCAGGATCGGACGTATGTCGGCGGAATTGCCCGATATGGCGACATCGTAACCGCCGCTTTTGCTCCGCTTCAGGGAGAGCGCAAAATCGTCGAGCGCCGAAAGCTTGACGCTGTCGAAGCTCGCCGATGTCAGAGTCCCCTTGCTGATCAGGAGATCGCCGCTGACGCCGAAACCGTCGCCCTTGAGCGTGAAATTCTTGAGCGTCGTCTGATTGTCGGGGCCGGACGCCTCGAACTGCGCGACCGCGCCGATGCCGCTACCCTTCGACCAGCCGACCCAGGGCACCGTCAGTGCCGCCTTGCCGAGATCGACCTTGACGCCCTGGCGATCCTCGTCGATGCGCGTCAACTCCACCTTGACGGGTCCGTCGATTATATCGCGAAGACCGGGCAGAACCGCGTTGCGCTGCGCATCGGTCAGCGTGGCCGTAATCACACGCGCTCGCTTTATCGGCGATTTGCCGTCGGTCGGCTCGACCATGTCGATCTCAGCGGGAATGCCATCGATCTGGGCCAGTGCCTGCAGATGAATCGATTGTGGATCAGCTGAAATCTCGCCCGTCAGATTGTCGATCTTGCGATTGTTCATCGGCTTCAGCAGATCGACATTGTCGAGTTCGAGCTTCGCCTGCCAATCCGGCGGAGGCGGCTGCTGATCCCTGATCAGTCCGATCCTGGCATCGACCTTGGCGACGATCTTGCCGTTGAAATCCTCCGGCTTGAACTCCGTCCGCTGCAGCACCTCGAGCGGCTTGTAGCTCAGGAGCTCGCCTATGGCGTCACCCGAGCCTGATATCGTCAAGTCGAGATCGGCCATCAACGGCTTGTCATATGTCGCCGGGATCGAGAAGCCGCTGTCGTTCAGAGTGATCGTGCGGCCAGTGGCAAAATAGGAGGTTGCCGTCGCGATATTGACGGCCATGTTCGGCCCGGTCAAATCGAAATGGGCTTTGGTGTCGCGCAACGGCGGGATGTCGCCGGGGACGTTCAGACGCGCGCCGGCGATGTCGAAGGCGATGTGCAGCTCGTTCTTGCCAAGCTGCAGCTTGCCGCTTTGCGAAGCTTCCCTCAGCCTTCCGGCAGGAATGAAGACGGATATGACGGCATTGGTCACCGAGCCGCCAAAAAGATTGGCTTCGACCCATGTCCTCGGTTTCGAGGCCATCCAGAAAGGCCAAAGCTGCTTGATAACAGTTGTATCCAGTTTGTCGGCGCGGCCGCCGAAGCTGATTTCCGGCGAGCTGTCACCGAGCTTCATATGCAGGGAACCGAACAGTGCACCTTGTGGTGTCGATACGCCGAGATCGTCGAACTGGAATTCCTTGGTCTCGGAAAGAAAGTGCCCCGTGGCGCGACCATCGAAACTGACCGGCTTTTCCCCCGAGATCGATGATGCGGCAACGCCATCCTTGATCACGAAATCGATGCCGAAACCCTTGCCTGCATTGGCATTGACACGATCGAGATCGATGAGCGCACCGGAGAACGGCACCATGGTGCCGACGAATTGCACCTTTGAAGGCGCAATCTCCAGCGTCTGATGATCGAAATTATAGGCGAGGTTGATGTTGCCCTGCGTCAGGTCCTGGATGTCGCGATCCATATAGAACGTGCCGGGCTGCACGTCGATCGAGGCTTCGAGCTTCGGATCGATGCCGGCATCGCCCTTGACGGCGGACAGGATCACATTGGCAAAACTGACGACGCCCTGCCGCGGCGCGCCGTTCGCATCATAGGCCATGGTCAATGGCTTGAGATCGAGATTGGAGATTCTCGCCGTCAGCGACGAACTGTGGCCGGGCTGCTGCTGCGCCGCCTTCACGTCCAGTGTCGCCACCGACCCGTTGACGGCAACCTCGCCAAAGAGATGCAACGCGTTCGGCTCGGCGCGTTCGAAGGTAAGATTGTCGACCACGAGAGAGATCGGATCGCCTTCCTGGCGCGCCAGCTTCATCGAGAATCCGGAAATGCGCACGGAATTCGTGCCGCCGCGCTGCACGAAATGCTCCAGGAAATCGAGATTGTCGAAGGCCGCGTTCAGCGCCTGCGGCAGTGCATCGACCCGCAGCTTCGTCAGATCGACGGGATCTCCCTGGGGCAGAAGCGATGTATCGAGCGCGATGCCCTCCGCCGCCACGCTTGCAACCTCCACCCGGCCCTCGAGCAGAGCCAGCGGATCGAGCTCCATGTTGACGGCAGACATCGTCGACAGATGCTTGCCGCTGTCCTGATCGATGACGTTCACGTCGTGAGCTTCGAGCGTCAGCCGCAGGCCGGATGTGAAGCGGATCACGGTTGCGCCGACTTCGGCCTTGTAGCGTGGGCCGATGGCATGATCGAGCGCCGTCTGCGCCTTCTGCGACAGCGGCGCGTCGAAGATACCGCCTTCGATGGTCGCGATGATGGCGCCGATGATGATGGCAAGAAATGCAAAGAAAACCAGCGTGATGCGGCAAACATGCCAGACATGCGAACGACGACGGCGCACGCGCTCCGGCACATGCACGATCAGCGGATCTTCGGCCTGGGCGGACGGCAGATTGTCGAGCGGCACGAGATCCTTTTTGCGGAATGTTATCTTTTCGCCTCGGATCACTCCTGCGCGTGCCTTTCGCTCTCTACAATTTTGTTGGTGACGCTGCGTCCCATTGGACGGCACACGCGGGCAGTATATATGGCTTCCCTCAAGTGTCATCTAAAAAACCGGCAAAAGAAAGGTTTTCCCGTGGCGGAAGTTTTTCCAGTTCAACTCGGCATTGGCGACAAAGCACCGGATTTCGATCTCCCACGCGATGGCAGCGGCCGTATTCGTCTTGCCGATTTTACCGGGAAGCCGCTGGTGGTCTATTTCTACCCCAAGGACGACACCACGGCCTGCACGACGGAATCGATTTCCTTCACGGCGCTCGCAGCCGCTTTCGCCAAGGCTGACGTCGCCCTCCTCGGCGTGTCTCCGGACCCGGTCAAGAGCCACGACAAATTCGTCAAGAAGTATGCGCTCTCCGTGCCGCTCGCCTCCGACGAGGAAAAGACCATGGCGATGGCCTATGGCGTCTGGCGGGAGAAGAGCATGTATGGCCGCACCTATATGGGCGTCGTGCGCTCCACCTTCCTGATCGGTGCCGATGGCCACATCGCCAGAATATGGGACAAGGTCAAGGTCGCAGGACACGCCGAGGCCGTTCTGGCCGCCGCGATGGAACTTTGACGGCATGAAGGACAATCTCGAACCGATCACATCGCTGCGTGGCGGCGCCATCGCCGCCATCCGCGCGGCCGATCTCGATCAGAAGACCGAGCTTGCCCAGGAATCGGCAAGACGCTGGTTTGCCCGCACGCTGTCGCTGCGTTCGCCGCTCGATCCGCCGCTCGCCGATCGCCCCGGCCGCCCCGACAAGCCGGATCTGGTGCCGCCAAAGCATATGGAGAAGCGCTCCCTGCATACGCTCAAGGGCCGCATCGCACTGCTGCACGCTATCGCCCATATCGAGCTGAACGCCGTTGACCTGGCACTGGATATCGTCGCACGCTTCGCGACGGGGCCGGTTCCGAATTCATTCTTCGACGGCTGGATGCAGGTCGCCTTCGAGGAAGCCAAGCATTTCCGCATGGTGCGGGCGCGGCTGCGCGAACTGGGCGTGGACTATGGCGATCTGCCGGCTCATGACGGCCTGTGGCAGGCAGCTCATGCGACCCGCACCGATCTGACCGCCCGCCTCGCCGTCGTGCCGTTGATCCTCGAAGCCAGGGGATTGGACGTAACGCCGGCGCTGCAGGCGAAGATGCGCGAAACCGGTGATCTGGAGAGCGCCGCCATCCTCGACGTCATCTATAATGATGAAAAAGGCCATGTCGCCGTCGGTGCCAAATGGTTCCGATTCCTGTGCGCACGGGAGAAGCGCGATCCGGCCCGCACCTTCCAGGAATTGGTGCGCGCCAACTTCCGCGGCTCCCTCAAAGCGCCGTTCAACGACATCGCAAGGGCGGAAGCGGGACTGACTCCATCCTTCTATCGCTCGTTAACCTCTACGAACAGCGCATAATCCCCTAACATTACAGGCTTTTTCCGGTATTTAACGATGCGCCGGAAAGTATTCGTTAACCATAATGCCGTGTACTTCAAATCAATGCCATAAGGCATCGATTGGGAGATTCTCGGTGATAGCAAAGCCCCAAAATCGGGTTTTCGGCAAGCAGCAGCGACACCACACCATTATCGTCGCCAGCGGCGATACGGTGCGCCATATGACCGTGCGTCCATGGATGGCCGCCATTGCCGTCTGCCTGACCGGGATCTTTTCGATCGGCTATCTGCTTGCCACGTCCTATCTCGTGCTGCGCGACGATCTGATCGGTGCGACGATGGCCCGCCAGGCGCGCATGCAATATGACTATGAAGATCGTATCGCCGCCTTGCGCGCCCAGGTCGACCGCGTGACGTCCCGCCAGCTCCTCGACCAACAGGTCGTGGAAGAGAAGGTCGACAAGCTGATCGAGCAACAACAGCAGCTTTCATCCCGCAACGGCAAACTCGGCACCTTGCTCGACAGGGCCGAAAGCTCCGGCCTTACCGACAAGAGCCAGCATCCCGACGCAAATGCCGCCGTCCCCGGCAACGAACATGCCCAGCTGACCGCGCCGAAGGCGATCGAGAAGCTTCTTTTGGGGGGTAAGCCGGCCGATGTGACACCCGATAACTCCACGCTCGCCTATGTCCCCGCACCGGAAACGGTCGCCGATCGCGCCGATCGCGTCTTCTCGAAGGTGACGTTGTCGTTGAAGCACGTCGAACAGGATCAACTGACCCGTATCCGTAACCTCACGGCCGATGCCTCCGGGACAGCGAATGAAATCCAGACGATCATGCACAATGTCGGGATCAAGATTCCGAACGAGGTCGCGCTCGCAAAGGGCGAGGATGCGGACAACGGCGTGGGCGGACCTTACGTGCCGCCTGAAAATGTGGATCAGTTCGAACGGTCGATGGCGGACCTCGATACAGCATTGACGCATCTGGAAACCGTGCGGGGTGCGGCCGAAAGCCTGCCCTTCCGAAATCCGGCAGCGGGCAAGCTCATCACCAGCCCCTTCGGCAATCGCAAGGACCCATTCTTCGGCACGCTGGCACTCCACACCGGCACGGATTTCCATTTCAGCCCCGGCGAGAAGATTAAAGCCACTGCCCCTGGCAAGGTCATCGCGTCCGGATGGACGGGCGGTTACGGCAATATGGTGGAGATCGACCATGGCGACGGCATCTCAACGCGCTATGGCCATATGGAGCAGGTTCTCGTCAAGGTCGGCGACAAGGTCGGTGCGGGCGCCGTCGTGGGCCTTGCCGGCAGTACCGGACGTTCGACTGGAACGCATCTGCATTATGAAGTCCGCGAGAACGGGCATCCGGTAGACCCGATGTATTTCATCAATGCCGGCACGAAACTCGCAAGTTACATCAGCGGATTGGGCGCAATTTAGCTGCCGGAATTGTGACAAACGCGCAACAAAGATGGCACTAATCCAAAAATTGCGTTATGAATGAGCTTCAGGTCCGTTGAAGCGCCTGCTTTCCTTGACTTCACGGGTATTTGGTTCTATGTCGCGCTGCGTTGCGGCACGTTCCTGCGTGTCGACTCATAGTGTTCGACTGAACCAAGACGGAATTAGATTTCCCTTTGACAACATTTGCTGACCTTGGCCTGAGCCAAAAAGTCCTTTCCGCGGTAACTGACGCGGGCTACACCACACCGACTCCGATCCAGGCCGGTGCCATCCCGTTTGCGCTTCAGCGCCGCGACATCTGCGGCATTGCCCAGACCGGAACGGGCAAGACGGCCTCTTTCGTGCTGCCGATGCTGACGCTGCTCGAAAAGGGCCGCGCCCGCGCGCGCATGCCGCGCACGCTGATCTTGGAGCCGACGCGCGAGCTGGCGGCCCAGGTCGCCGAAAACTTCGAGAAGTACGGCAAGAACCATCGCCTCAACATCGCCCTGTTGATCGGCGGCGTGTCTTTCGAAGATCAGGACCGCAAGCTGGAGCGCGGCGCCGATGTGCTGATCTGCACGCCTGGCCGCCTGCTCGATCATTTCGAGCGCGGCAAGCTGCTAATGAGCGCCGTCGAGATCTTCGTCATCGACGAGGCCGACCGCATGCTCGACATGGGCTTCATCCCCGATATCGAGCGCATCGCCAAGCTCATTCCCTTCACGCGCCAGACGCTGTTCTTCTCGGCCACGATGCCGACGGAAATCCAGAAGCTGGCCGATCGCTTCCTGCAGAATCCGGAACGCGTCGAAGTCGCCAAGCCGGCATCGACGGCCAAGACCGTGACGCAGCGCTTCGTTGCCTCGCATGGCAAGGATTACGAGAAGCGCGCCACCTTGCGCGATCTCATCCGCGCCCAGACAGATCTCAAGAACGCGATCATCTTCTGCAATCGCAAGAAAGATGTGGCCGATCTCTTCCGCTCGCTCGAACGCCACGGCTTCTCTGTCGGTGCCCTACATGGCGACATGGACCAGCGCTCGCGCACGACGATGTTGCAGAACTTCCGTGACGGACAGATCCAGCTTCTCGTCGCCTCCGACGTCGCAGCCCGGGGTCTCGATCTTCCCGATGTCGGCCACGTCTTCAATTTCGATGTTCCGATTCATTCGGAAGATTATGTCCATCGTATCGGCCGCACCGGTCGCGCCGGTCGCTCCGGCGCAGCCTTCACCATCGTGACGAAGCGCGACACCAAGCACGTCGACGCGATCGAGAAGCTGATCGGTGAAGACGTCCAGTGGTTGAACGGCGACCTTTCGGCGCTTCCGCCAGCGGAAGAGAGCGGGGACGACAACCGTTCCTCCCGCCGCCGCGACCAGAAGGGCAAGGGCCGCGATCGGGATCGCAGCCCCAGGGGTCGGAGTGCCCCGAGTCATAAATCTGATATCGACGTCGAGGATAATGGCGTCGTAGCGATCGAAGCAGCACCAGCAAAGGCCGAAAGCGTGAGAAACGAGCGGAAGTCTGAGAACAACAACAAATCCCACAACGGTTCTCGCAACAGCCACCGGCCCTTCCCTGCTGCCAACGATGACAATCGTGAACGCCGCAACCGCTATCGCGACCAGGATGACGGCCCGACCCCTGTCGGCTTCGGCGACGATATCCCGGCTTTCATGCTCATCGTAGCAAACGCCAAGGCCTGATAGACCCCATATAGACGTACATCTGGGGATCCAAGCATTGGGTAAGCCCGGCATCGATTTCCCAGGATTAGGAACCGGTCTCGCAATTTTGCGGGACGGCAAACTATTGCTCTATCGGCGCCTCAAGGCACCGGAATCCGGCTTGTGGAGCATCGTCGGCGGCAAGGTCGATCATATGGAGCCGGCCGCCAAGGCCGCGGTCCGCGAAGCGGAAGAGGAAAGCGGCCTCTCCATCGGCAGGATCGACTATCTCTGTACGCAGGAAGTCATCATCGAGGCCGACCAACAGCACTGGATTTCGCTGATCTACATCTGCAGGGATTTTTCCGGCGAACCGCGCTTGATGGAGCCGGACAAGCTCTCCGATTTCGGCTGGTTCAGCCGCGACGAGCTGCCGGCTCAGCTTTCCGAATTCGCCAAGGCAACTATTGCCCATTTGAGCGAAGACGATTTCCGCTGACGCCTGAAGCCCGGCGTCACATATCTTTCATCGTCTCCAGTTAGGCAGGCCGAAATCTGGAGACCGTAAATGCCATCGACCGCACAGGAAAATCGCCCCAAGATCGCCGAGACCGTTATTCACCCAACGGCGAGCATAAGAGATTCGAGCGTCGGCAAATGCTGCGAAATCCTGGCCGACACGTCTTTGCATACCGTCGAACTCGGGGATTACTCCTATTTAGGTCCTCGCTGCATTGTGGGTGATGCAACGATCGGAAAGTTCTGCGCTATCGCCGCAGAAGTCAGGATCGGCGCCCCCAATCACCCGATGGACCGCCCATCCATGCACCGCTTCACCTATTGCCCGGAATATTACTCGGCGGACACCGTACGCGACACTTCTTTTTTTGATCGACGCAAGCAGGATCGCGTCGTCATCGGTAACGACGTTTGGATCGGTCACGGGGTCATTGTTTTGCCAGGCGTGAAGGTTGGAGACGGCGCCGTACTCGCGGCAGGCGCCGTTGTCACCAAAAACGTCGAGCCATATACCGTCGTCGGTGGTGTTCCCGCCAAATTCATCCGCGAGCGGTTCACGCGAACCATTGCAGAGAGACTTACGTCGATCGCCTGGTGGGATTGGCCATTCGAGACCATCATGGGACGGCTCGCGGATTTTCAGTCAAGCGATATCGAGGCCTTTTGCGAGCGCTGGGCGTAGGACGCACTTGCCCTACTTATCCGAGCGCAATGCCGCCTCATAGGCGAGCCAGACCCACCGCGCCATCACATCTGGATCGTCGAAAGCATCGTCGGGTATCGACCAGTAGGGCATGTTGATCGGCTTGCCCTTCTTGCCCTCGTAAGCCCAGCGCCGCGCGCCGGCTGCTTCGAATTCGGAAGCGCTGGCATCGTCCGCCTTCAATAGAATCTCGTCGTCCACTTCGAGCGCCAGGATTCGACCCAAGTGGTAGATTCCCTTGCCGCCGAACATCCGTTTGATGGTGATCGGCCCGAGAGACTGAAACATCTCTTCGATATCGGTATTGTCCATTCCCTACCCCTTCAAAATACCGCCGGCCGCGACGACGGCGTCGGGCGTATCGACATCGAGATGTGCAGCCTCGCCGATCTCCACGTCAACAACGGGAAGCCCTGAGGTTTCGATGATATGTCGGGCGCCTACATCGCCCTCCAGTCGCATCACGGCGTTCAAAACGGATCTCGGCAGGATAACGGGATTGCCGCGCTTGCCGCCGGATACCGCCCGCACGATCGCCTGACCATTCGCCTTGCGAAAAGCGGCAGTCAGTTTTTTTAGATCGTCGCTGGTGACCCCAGGCATATCGGCAAGCATGACAAGAACGCCATCGGCCTTTTGCGCCGCGTGCGTACCAACGCCCGCAACAAGCGAACTCGCCATGCCCGAGGCGTAATCCGGATTGAATACCGATTCGACGGCAAGACCGCTTAACGCGTCTTCGATCTCCTCGCGGCGATGCCCGGTGACCGCTACGATATCCGATACGCCGCTTGCCATGGCAATCGATGCCGAACGGCGAACCAGCGGCACCCCGTCGAACTCCGCCAGAAGCTTGTGCGAGCCACCCTCACCCATGCGGCTTGCCTTCCCAGCAGCCAGGAGCACGATGGCAACCGATATCTGCGCGGCCGGCTTGGCAACCATATCGCGTGGCCGCGGCCGTGACTGAATTTCCATGAGCAACCCTCCCACGCCCATGCCAGTGATATCCCGCGACGCCGGTCGTTCGCCGGCTAAGATACGATCGAGCACCCAATCGAAACCATTCTCCTTCGGGCTGCGCGCGCATCCGGGCGCCCCGACGACGTAGACGTCGCCCACGCTGCCGAGCACCAGCAGATTGCCGGGATCGACTGGCATGCCGACCTGGATCACCTCGCCGCCGACAAGCCGGATCGCTTCCGGAATGACGTCGCCAGCATCGATGACGGCCGATGCCCCGAAAACGATCACCAGCTTGGGCAGTTGGTCGGGTGCCGCCAAGCCGCGGCGGATCGCGTGGGCGACAGCACCCGCTCTATGAGCAACCCGCTCTTCCCGCTGCAATACGCTGCCCGACGACTGCAGCCGCTGCGACAGGATCCGTGCCGTCTTGTCCATGACCGAGGCCTTCAGCGACGGCAGTTCGGTGGCGACGAGCGATATAGCGTGCGGCACGAACGGCTTGACCTCGAAGACCGGCATGCGCCGCAGAATTTCGACGCCTTCGGCGACTTTGGCTCCCGAAACGGCAAGCGGAATGATCTTGAAGGTCGCGACCATGTCGCCGGCGCGGATGGGCACATGATCTGCGAGACAGGCAAGGGTGATCGCCGGATCGACGCTGTTGATCCGATCGACCGCTGCGCGATCTGCAACGAAAAGACCATCGACGGCGCTGTGAACATTGACCCGTCCCGTGGCAGCCTCGGAGAAAGTCAGATGATCGGGAGCGACGGACCGCGCCAGCCGGTCGGCTGCCTCATCTTCCATGAGATCGCCCGGCTCGATCCGCGCGGCAATAACGCGCTCGATCCCGGCGGCAGCGAGCCGTTCGATATCCTCGCCGGCAAGTCTATGTCCCTTGGAAAGGCTGCCATCGGACAGCCGGACGGAATGCGCGAGAACCGCGCCTTCCGCCTCCGTAGTCGAAAATTCGCCGAAGATCATAACGTGCCGCCCTTTGGCGAAGATACGTCGCGCCCGCGAAGGGAGCCGACGATCTCAGCCAGAATGGCGACGGCGATCTCGGCCGGACTGGCGGCGCCGATAGGAAGCCCGATCGGCGCGTGGATACGGGCAAGCTCCGCTTCGCCCAACCTCTCGCGCCTCAAGCGCTCCAGACGACCCGCATGCGTCTTGCGGCTGCCGAGCGCCCCTACGTAGAAACAGCCCGTTCTCAGCGCCTGGATGATTGGCTCATCATCGATCTTCGGATCGTGGGTCACGGCGACCAGCGCCATATAGCTATCCAGCGGACGCTCCTTCAGCGCATCGACCGGCCAATCTGCGATGAGGTCGATCCCCTCGAAGCGCTCCGGTGTCGCAAAGGCGGTGCGGGGATCGATGATCGTCACGTCGAAGCCGGCAAGCGCCGCCATCCGCGCCAGGATCTGGCTGATATGCACGGCGCCGATGATGACGATGCGGGGCGGCGGCAGATGCACGTTGAAGAACAGGCTCTGTCCGTCCACCTCAAGCGCTGCGGACTTGCCCGAACGGAATGCCGCCGAAACAGCATCGGCAAGCGCGCCTTCCAGCGCGTCGCCTTCGACAATGAGCCTGTCCGGCCCACCGGAGAGATCGGTGACGAGGATAGCCGCCTGCCGCCTGCGCCTCATCTCATTCAGCCGCGCCAATATCTGACGGTCCATCAGGCAAGCCTTTCGACATAGACGCGGATGCGGCCGCCGCAGGAAAGGCCGACGCGCCAGGCCGTTTCATCGGCAACACCGAATTCCAGCATGCGTGATTTGCCGGTCTCGATGACGTCGAGAGCCTCGGTAATGACGGCGCCTTCGACACAGCCGCCGGAAACGGACCCGTGAAAATTACCCTCGCCGTCGATAACGAGATGGCTGCCGGACGGGCGTGGCGCCGAACCCCAAGTATCGACAACAGTTGCCATGGCCACGTTGCGGCCCGCCGATACCCATTCCTCCGCAATCACGAGCGGATCCAGACTTTCGGATATATCTGACATCGGAGCCTCATTATTTGCCGAGAAACCGTCGTGGATCATAGGTATCCGCGCGGCCGGCTGTGAGGGCCGATACAAGATCGGCCAGAGATAATAGATTGTGAACCGGACGGAATTCGTCAACATGCGGCAGCATTGCTTTTACGCCGCGGGCGCGCGCCTCGAAACCCTCGAATCGCAGGAGCGGATTGAGCCAGATCAGCCGTCGGCAGGAGCGATGCAGGCGATCCATCTCCGCGCCGAGCAATTCCACGCCTTCGCGCTCCAGCCCGTCGGTGATCAAAAGCACGATCGCGCCCTGCCCCAGCACCCGCCGCGCCCATATCAGGTTGAATTCCTTCAGCGTCTCGCCGATCCGCGTTCCGCCAGACCAATCGCGCACCGCCACCGCGCATTCATCCAGCGCCTGATCCGGGTCTTTGTGGCGCATCGCTCTGGTGACATTGGTCAGGCGCGTTCCGAACAGAAACGTATGCACACGCCGGCGCCGTTCGGTGAGCACATGCAGGAAATGCAGAAAGACGCGCGTATACTGGCTCATCGAGCCTGAAATGTCCGCGAGGACGACCAGTGGCGGCTGGATTTCCTTCGGTTCCCGGAAGCGCGGCAGGATCAGCGCCCCTCCGGTTCGCAGGGCTGAACGCATCGTCGCGCGCGGATCGACCTTGGCCGCTGTGCGGGATGGGGCGAAGCGGCGCGTGCGCACGCGGTCCAGCGGCAATTGCAGCTTCTCCAGCTCCTTCTTGGCGACAGCTATCTCCGTGGCGGACATCTGTGCGAAATCCAGACGGCGCAGCACCTCGCTGCCGGAACTGGTAAATCGTGCATCGATTTCGATGTCAGGCGTTTCGCGCTGCGGGCGCTGGTCGTTGCGGTCATTGAGCAACGCATCGCTTGCCCGGCTCTCGCCCGGCTTCGGCTTTTCTTTTTCTCGGTAATCGGGCGCGACCGGCGACATCATCGCGATCATTTTCGCGATGAGATCGCGCGAGCGCCAGAACAGCCGGAATGCCTCATCGAATACAGCAAGATCTTCATGCCGCTTGACGAAGACGGAACAGAGGGCGGCATGGAACTCCTCGCGGGAACCGATGCCGATCGCCTCGACCGCCTCGATGGCATCGGCAATCGCTCCTGGGCCGATCTTCAGGCCGGCCTTGCGGAGCACCCGGCCGAACAGCACGATATTATCGGCGAGGCGCCCGTCACCAGGCGGTGACGGCGCAACGATGATGCCATCCTGCGCGCCCGGCTCCATGGCTCATCCCGCCGCAAGCAGTTCGGATTTGACTTCGTCCAATACACGCTTGCCCTCGGTACCCTGAATACGGGCGATATCGTCCTGGTATTTCAGCAGCGTTCCCAGCGTATCCGAAACGGTCTCCGGATCGAGCGCCAGCCGATCGAGTTCCGTCAGGGCGGTCGCCCAGTCGATCGTCTCGGCGACGCCCGGATTTTTGAAGAGATCGAGCGCACGCAGCTTCTGCACATAGGCGACGATCTGGCGCGACAGCACCTCATTACATCCCGGCACCTTGCGGCGGATGATTTCGAGTTCCTGCTCGGCCTCAGGATAATCGACCCAATGATAGAGGCAGCGCCGCTTCAAAGCGTCGTGAACTTCGCGCGTGCGGTTCGTGGTGATGATGACGATGGGCGGCTCGGCAGCGCGGATCGTCCCGAGTTCCGGCACCGTCACCTGAAAATCGGAGAGCACTTCCAGCAGGAATGCTTCGAAAGCCTCATCGGTGCGATCAAGCTCGTCAATCAGGAACACCGGCGCGCGCCCACCGACACCCGACAGCGCCTGCAGCACCGGCCGGCGGATAAGATAGCGCTCGGAGAAGATATCAGCCTCGATGCGGTCGCGGTCGGTAAGACCGGAGGCTTCCGCGAGACGGATTTCCAGCATCTGCGCCGGATAGTTCCATTCATAGACAGCCGAGGAAACATCCAGTCCCTCATAGCATTGCAGGCGGATCAGCGGCCGATCGAGCGCCTTCGACAGAACCTTGGCGATTTCGGTCTTGCCGACGCCGGCCTCGCCTTCGAGAAAGAGCGGCCGCCTCATCTTCAATGCGAGAAACAGGACCGTGCCAAGCGCACGTCCGGCCAGATAGTCATGGGCGCCGAGCAGCGCCATCGTTTCATCGATGGAACCCGGTAGCGAAGGTAATGTCTGATCCGCCATGAAAACTCCCTTGAAGGGGTTATAGCGTGTGATAGCCCCGGTTCATATAGAGCAATGCCGGCTTTGGCTCGCTGTAGCGTATGGCCATCACCTCGCCGAAGATGATGTTGTGCGTGGAAGCTTGCTTGATCTCGATCACGCGGCAATCGAAAGCAGCAAGCGCGTCGCTGAGGACAGGCGCGCCTGTCACCAGCGTTTCGAACTTGCCGGTTGCGAAGCGCTCGTCGGTGGTCAGCTGCGTCTTCCCGGAAAAGGCGTCGGCTAGGGACTGGTGATCGGCACCGAGCGTATTCAGGGCAAAAATGCCGCTATTGAAGAAGATCTCGTTCTTGACGTTGCTGTTGTTGACGCAGATGAGAACCGTCGCGGGGCTGTCCGACACCGAGCAGGCAGCCGTGATCGTCACCCCGCGCCGCTCCGAGCCGAGCGCCGTCGTCACCAGCTGCACATGTCCCGCATAGCGGCTCATGGCATCTCGATAAAGCGCCGGATCCATACGCTGCCTGTCTAGCATCACCGTCTCCATATTCCTGTGATACCTTATCTTCCGCTCAATATGGCGGCCAGGTGTTAGCTTTTCTACAATAGCGCCATTGAAAACAGAGCGATTTTGTTGCTTTTTCTTTGACGATGCCTATCAGGCGGATAAATAGAGCAGAAAATTGTCCGGGATAATCCATCGATGAATGTTCTGCGTCGCCTTCCGCTTCTTTTCGCACTGCTTTCGGCGGCCGGCAGCAGCTACGCCGCAGGAATCCATATCGGCGTGGTGGCGCCGCAGGGCGGCAATTTCGCAACGCTGGGCGCGGAGATCACCACTGGGGCCAATTTCGAGATCCAGGCCCAAAAGGATACGGCGACCGTCATCGACGACCCCTGCACCGAGGACGGTGGCCGGGCTGCCGCCGAGGCATTGATCGCCGCCAAGGCACAGATCGCAATCGGCTTTCTTTGCACCGAAACATTGGAGGGCGCGCTTCCGCGCCTCAAGGACGCCGGTATCCCGGCCATTACCATCTCCGTACGCTCCCGCATTTTGATGGAAGATGCGCTGAAGAATGGCTGGCCCCTGTTCCGCCTCGCACCCACCGATAGCGCCGAGGCTGCCGTCGCGATTAACACCATCCTGAAAAACTGGACGGCCGAGCCGATAGCACTGATCGAAGACGGCACGATCCACGGTCGCGAACTGGTGGGTGCGATCCGTAGCGCGCTCGAGGAAAAGGGGTTGAAGCCGGTCTTCACCGATACCTACCGACCCGGCCAGGATCAACAGATCGCGCTTGTCCGTCGCTTGAAGAAGGCCGGCGCCACGCATGTCTTCATTGGCGGCGACCGCAGCGATGTCGCCGTCATCGCGCGCGACGCCAAGAGCGAAAACATTCAACTGGCCCTGATGGGTGGCGACGCAATGCGTGCAGCCGATACGCCCGTGCCTTTGCTGGAAGGCGTGCAGGCGATCGCCCTGCCCGACTATGCAAGCCTGCAGGCCGCACAGCAGACCGTCCAGGCCATGCGCGCTGGTGGCATCGAACCAGACGGCTATATCCTGCCGGCCGCGGCCGCGGCGCAGATCGCCAGCCAGGCAGCCGAAGGCGCCAAGGCGGAAAACAAGCCCGTCGCCGATAAGTTCGTCGACACGGCATTCCAGACGGCGATCGGCCCGATCACCTTCGGACAGAACCACGAATTGACCGAAAACCCCTATCGCCTGCTGGAATGGCGCGGCAATGCTTTCGTCCCGGTGACGACGCCGTCGAACTAAGGCGATCCGTTCGGGCGGTTGTTTGCCCGCGACAGCGGTGCTAATCCAGACACCACTGCATAATTTAAAGCGCTACAGCGGCCTCAGCGCGTCACAGGTGACGCGCGGCGCTGTAGAAATCAGTTGGAGCTCAGCTATCCCATGACCTTGCCGATCCGTATCGCCCCTTCCATCCTCGCCGCCGATTTCGCCAAGCTCGGACAGGAAGTCAAGGACGTGACCGAAGCCGGAGCCGACTGGATCCACCTGGACGTCATGGACGGGCATTTCGTGCCGAACATCTCCTTCGGCGCCGATGTCATCAAGGCACTGCGCCCCTATACGACCGCGACCTTCGACTGCCATCTGATGATCTCGCCCGCCGATCCCTATCTGGAAGCCTTCGCAAAGGCCGGGTGCGACCGCATCACCGTTCATGCCGAAGCCGGCGTGCATCTGCACCGCTCGCTGCAGACCATCCGTCATCTCGGCAAGAAGGTCGGCGTCACCCTCAATCCGGCAACGCCGCTTTCCGTGCTGGAAAACGTCCTCGACGATATCGATCTCATCCTGATCATGTCGGTCAATCCGGGCTTCGGTGGCCAGAAGTTCATTCCGGCCATGGCCGACAAGATTCGCAACGCCAAGTCCCTGATCGGTGACCGCCCGATCGAACTCGAAGTCGATGGCGGCGTCTCCGTTGAAACGGCCCCTCTGATCACGGCTTCCGGCGCCAATGTCCTCGTTGCCGGTTCGGCGATCTTCAAGGGCGAATCTGTCGATGCCTACCGGCAAACGATCGGTGATCTCCGGGCAGCCGCCGAACGAGGTCGCGTTGGATCAAACTAATCCGACCAATGCCATCATCGTGGCGGGCCGGACACGGACCGTCGCCTCGCATTGCCTTGAAGTTCTGGGCGGTGCGCTATGCTGGGGTGCGGCCATGGCCGCTTCGGCGCTCGTTGCGCTTTATTGGCGCAACGGCCTTCTGACCAGTCATCTCCCGGCTCTTGCCCTGGTGTACTTCTTCGGCGGCACCCTCGCCTGGCCCATTCTCGTGCCGCTCACCCGGCGCGTCATCCGTAACCGCCCGACAAGCGCGCGCTTCGCTGCTTTCTTTCTAGCGCTCTCTATCGGCACGGCGGCCATGACGGCGTTTCTCTTTGCCATGGACTATCGCTGGTTCTATTCGCGCTGGCATGCGCCTTTCGGCTCGCTCATCTGGACATTCCAGTTCCTGTACACCGGCGCCAGCGCCGTTTACCAGTTCGCCATTCTCGGCTTGCCCCTATTTCTGC
This sequence comes from Martinezella tropici, assembly GCF_008370325.1. Lineage (GTDB taxonomy): Bacteria > Pseudomonadota > Alphaproteobacteria > Rhizobiales > Rhizobiaceae > Rhizobium > Rhizobium tropici_B. Next base: position 121,128 of record NZ_VNIP01000010.1, read on the forward strand.
CGTTCGGCCTGCTATGCCTGATCGCCGTTTCCGCCTATCTTGCGCGACGGACACGTTGAGGCGTACCAAGGATTGGCCCAACAAACATTGTGCCAACAAACATTGTGCCCACAAACATTGTGATTGCCGCTCGTCTTTGTTATGGGGGCGCCGAGGTTTCCTTTCCCATTAGCCAAGAAAGCTTTGAGCCAATGATCCCGCGCTACTCCCGACCGGAAATGGTCGCCATCTGGTCGCCCGAAACCAAGTTCCGTATCTGGTTCGAGATCGAGGCCCATGCCTGTGATGCGCTGGCAGCTCTCGGCGTCATCCCGAAGTCGGCGGCAGACACCATCTGGGAAAAGGGTGGCAAGGCCACCTTCGACGTTGCCCGCATCGATGAGATCGAGGCCGTCACCAAGCACGACGTCATCGCCTTCCTGACGCATCTGGCCGAAATCGTCGGGCCGGATGCCCGCTTCGTGCACCAGGGCATGACCTCATCGGACGTGCTCGACACTTGCTTCAACGTTCAGCTCGTCCGCGCCAGCGACCTGCTGCTTGCCGATATCGACAAGCTTCTGGAAGCCCTGAAGCGCCGCGCCTTCGAGCACAAGGATACCGTTACCATCGGCCGCTCGCATGGCATTCATGCCGAACCGACGACCTTCGGCGTCAAGCTGGCGCTCGCCTATGCCGAATTCGAGCGTTGCAAGCAGCGCCTGATCGCGGCTCGCGAGGAAGTCGCCACCTGCGCCATTTCCGGCGCCGTCGGCACCTTCGCCAACATCGATCCCCGCGTTGAAGAACATGTTGCCGCTGCCCTCGGCTTGAAGCCGGAGCCGGTCTCCACCCAGGTCATCCCGCGCGACCGTCATGCAATGTTCTTCGCCACGCTCGGCGTCGTCGCCTCTTCGATCGAACGCCTGGCCACTGAGATCCGCCACCTGCAGCGCACCGAAGTCCTGGAAGCCGAAGAGTATTTCTCGCCCGGCCAGAAGGGCTCGTCCGCCATGCCGCACAAGCGCAATCCGGTATTGACGGAAAACCTGACGGGCCTTGCCCGCATGGTCCGCTCCTATGCCATGCCCGCCATGGAAAACGTAGCCCTCTGGCACGAGCGCGATATTTCCCACTCGTCCGTCGAGCGCATGATCGGCCCGGATGCGACCGTCACGCTCGATTTCGCGCTCGCCCGCATGACAAGCGTCATCGACAAGCTGCTGGTCTACCCGGAAAATATGATGAACAATTTGAACAAGTTCCGCGGACTTGTTCATTCGCAGCGCGTGTTGCTCGCCCTCACCCAGGCAGGCGTTTCCCGCGAGGATGCCTACCGCCTCGTTCAGCGCAATGCCATGAAGGTCTGGGAGCAGGGCAAAGATTTCCTCGAGGAACTGCTCGCCGACCAGGAAGTGCGCGCAGCGCTTTCCGAAGAGGATATCCGCGAGAAATTCGACCTTGGCTATCACACCAAGCATGTCGACACGATCTTCAAGCGGGTTTTCGGCTAGGCCCGATCCATCGATCTGATTTTGAAGAAGCGGCGCGGAAAACTCGCCGCTTCTTCTGTTTTGCGGATAAGATCCTGGCAGCGATTATTCCAACGCAGTGTGCAAGCGCGGTGTGCAAGCAATGATCTGGTTCGACGCAGTCCTGGAACATCCTGCGGACGATGACCTGCTGAGAGGCTGCATCGCGGCGTTACTCGATCTGCACACGCAGAGCGTGGACGTCGTCCACGACATCGGAGAAATGCGCGGTGCGTCCGTCACTTGCGTGGTCGCCGGCGCATCGGAAGACGCCTATTCGCAAATCGTGACCATCTATCTTTCGGGGGATCGTCAACAGCCCGATATCATTGAAGGTGGCGCACGGCTGGCACGATTGCTCGGCAGATCGTTGCTTCTTGCGAACGATGCCACCGCGGACCCCTACTCGTTCATTCTCGTGTCCAGGACCGGAGTGCGGTCGGTCGTATCGGTCAATCCCGGCGAGCTAGACACGCACGACCGTTACGTGATCCCGAAGCAACAGGAGCGTTAAGCGACTGGGGCCTATTCGCTTGGCGCGTCTACGTTTCGCGTCCGATTTTCCGATGGATCGATCTTTGCGACGATCCTCTTTCGCCGTTGTCGTCGCGTCGGGCCGCCTTCTCCACCAGACGGTCGAGATGCTTCAAATCCTCCTCGTCCAGGTTCTCGATGCCGATGAAGCGGTTCTCTGCGGCACTGGTCAGGATGAGCTCGTTGAGCTTGGCCTGGATGGCACGCGTGTCGCGCGTCTGCGCGTTCTGCAACAGAAAGACCATCAGGAAAGTGATGATCGTCGTGCCTGTGTTTATCACGAGCTGCCAGTTTTCGGAAAAATCGAAAATCGGCCCGGTCAAGCCCCAGACGAAGACCGACAGCAGCGCCAGTATGAAAACGACCGGTTTTCCCGCCCCTTCCGAAACCACCGTGGCGAAACGAGCGAAGATATGTTTAAGCCTTGCCATGAACCTTATCCTCGGCTGAACTCACCTATCTCTCGAACTTATTTCAATTCGCGAGATGGACGCAGATCAACGCTGCAAGGTCACGCTGGTTCCCGCCGAGAAGACGGGAACCAATGACAAGCCGGCCTCTAGCGAGGCTCGGTCGGCACCACCAGCTTGCGATAGAGGTGCCAAGTGGCGTGACCGAGTATGGGCATGATCACGGCCAGCCCCGCGAAGATCGGAATCGTACCGATCACCAGCAGCGCCGCCACGATCAGGCCCCAGACCGCCACCGGTATCGGATTGATCAGCGTCGCCCGGATGCTGGCGTCGACCGCGGCCACGACACCGACATCGCGGTCCAGCAGCAGCGGAAAGGTAACGACCGTGGTCGCCAGCACGACAAGCGCGAAGATGAAGCCGAGGAGATTGCCCCAGAACATCATCGCTATGCCTTCGGGCGTCGTCAGGATACTCGACACGAAGGATGTGAGCTTCGGCGGTGCGCCATCACCGAAATAGATGAAGTAGAGATTCTGCGCCACGAAGAGCCAGACGATGAAAAGGCCGAACAGCATGAGGCCTGCGACGATGATCGACGGCAAGGCTGGCGAGAAACGGACCTCGAAAGCATGGCTCCATGACGTATCCAGCCCCTTCTCCCGCCGTCGGCTGATCTCGTAAAGGCCGATTGCCGCAATGGGACCCAGCAGGGCAAAGCCCGACATCAATGGAAACAGCAGCGGCAGCAGGTTCTGGTCCGTGCTCCAGATCGCAAGCGCAATGCCTGCAATCGGATACATCAGGCACAGGAATACGTAATGCGATGGCTTTTCGCTGAAGTCGTCCAGCCCCAGTTTCAGGGCATCGACGAGGTCAGCAATGCCGATCTTGCGGATGGCGGGGCGGGTAAATGTGTGGTCCGCTCCTGCCATGACGTGAAAGGCCGTCATAATGCTCTCCTCCTCAACCTCGATGTGCTCGGCTGGCGGCGCAAAATGGCGGCAAAATGGCTGCCGACATCCTCATTCGCTACCGGCAGCGGCGATATTAGCAAATTCTGCCGCAATTGTCGCCTTTCTCACTTGACAGTTGGGCTCCCGTTTTCCACATCGGCGCAATCATGAAAGCCTCCGACGCAAACATTCTCATTATTCCCGGCTATACGAATTCCGGCCCCGACCACTGGCAGACGCGGTGGGAGCAGAAGCTCTCCACCGCGCGGCGCGTGGAACAGGCGGAATGGTCGAAGCCGGTGCGCGATGACTGGGTCGCCCGCATTGCCGAGGAAGTGAACGCTTCGGATAAGCCCGTTGTGCTCGTCGCGCATTCGCTCGGCGTCCCCTCGGTGATCCATGCGATCCCGCATTTCCGCAACAAGGTTGCCGGCGCCTTCTTCGTGGCGCCGCCCGATGTCGCCAATCCGGATATCCGGCCGAAGCATCTGATGACCTTCGGCCCCTATCCTCGCGATCCCCTGCCGTTTCCCTCTGTTACCATCGCAAGCCGCAACGACCCCTTCGGCAGTTACGAGCATGCGGATGATGTTGCCAACAGCTGGGGTTCACTGCTGATCGATGCCGGTGAAGCCGGCCATATCAATACCGAATCCGGGCATGGCCCCTGGCCCGAAGGCACGATGGTCTTCGCCAAGTTCCTCAGCCAGCTGAAGCCTTGATTGCGCCGAAGCAACGGTGGGTAGAAGCGCGCCGCGCCTCACTAGCCTGTGAAGTAGCGGGCACCTTCATTCCATCGTCAGATAAAAGCCTGTAAAACAGGCTAGCAAAGGATCCCGATTCCCAGCATTGGCACCCCGTCAAGGCCGGAATTCCGAGGAAGGAGGCGCAGGCGGATTGTGAATTCGCTTCTTATCCGTTATGGGGACGCCCACATATGATCCACTTGCGCTATACCGTAAGCGCCAAAGACAGAGAACAATACCAATGAACCGTCGCCGCCGTATTTACGAGGGCAAGGCCAAGATCCTTTATGAAGGGCCTGAGCCGGGCACGCTGATCCAGTTCTTCAAGGACGACGCCACCGCCTTCAACAAGAAGAAGCACGAAGTCATCGATGGCAAGGGTGTTCTGAACAATCGCATCTGCGAGTATATTTTCAGCCATCTGAACAAGATCGGCATTCCCACGCATTTCATCCGCCGCCTCAACATGCGCGAGCAGCTGATCAAGGAAGTGGAAATGATTCCGCTCGAGATCGTCGTGCGCAATGTCGCCGCCGGTTCGCTCGCCAAGCGCCTCGGCATCGAGGAAGGCGTGGTCCTGCCGCGCTCGATCATCGAGTTCTACTACAAGTCCGACGCGCTCGAAGACCCGATGGTCTCCGAAGAGCACATCACGGCCTTCGGTTGGGCCAATCCGGCCGAGCTCGATGACATCATGGCGCTCGCCATCAGGGTCAACGACTTCATGACCGGCCTTTTCCTCGGCGTCGGCATCCAGCTCGTCGATTTCAAGATCGAATGCGGCCGCCTCTTCGAAGGCGACATGATGCGCATCATCCTCGCAGACGAGATCTCGCCGGACAGCTGCCGCCTCTGGGACATCGAAACCCACGAGAAGATGGACAAGGATCGTTTCCGCCGCGATATGGGCGGTTTGGTCGAAGCCTATTCCGAAGTGGCGCGCCGCCTCGGCATTATCAATGAAAACGAACCCGTGCGCGGCACGGGCCCGGTTCTCGTCAAGTAAGTTCAGAAAGGACAATCGTGATCAAGGCTCGTGTAACCGTCACGCTGAAGAACGGCGTTCTCGATCCGCAGGGCAAGGCAATCGAAGGCGCGCTCGGCGCACTCGGCTTTGACGGCGTCCATCAGGTCCGCCAGGGCAAGGTCTTCGACCTCGAGCTGGAAGGCGCTGACAAGGGCAAGGCCGAGGCGGACCTCAGAGCCATGTGCGAAAAGCTTCTCGCCAACACGGTGATCGAGAACTTCAGCATTTCGATCGACTGATTGTCCTCTTTCGCGAGCCATCCTTTCTTTGCCTGAGGCAATGAGGTATGGCTCACGAAGCCCATTCCAGCGATTACTCTTCGCCTATTGCGGGACCAGCATCATGAAATCAGCAGTCGTCCAACTCCCCGGCCTCAATCGCGATCGCGACATGATTGCGGCACTGACCAAGATTTCCGGTCATGCGCCGGTGACGGTCTGGCAGACCGAAACCGAAATCCCGGATGTCGACCTGATCGTCATTCCCGGCGGCTTCTCTTACGGCGATTATCTGCGCTGTGGTGCAATCGCCGCCCGTATGCCGATCATGCAGGCGATCAAGGACAAGGCCGACAAGGGCGTCAAGGTTCTCGGCGTCTGCAACGGTTTCCAGATCCTGCTCGAAGCCGGCATGCTCCCTGGCGCGCTGATGCGCAACGCCTCGCTGAAATTCGTCTGCCGCGAAGTGAAGCTGGAAGTTGTCAATGCCGAGACGGACTTCACCGCCGCCTACGCCAAGGGTCAGGTTATCCGCAGCCCGGTCGCGCATCACGACGGCAACTATTTCGCCGATACCGAGACGCTGAAGGCGATCGAAGACAACGGCCAGGTGGTCTTCCGCTATGCGGAAGGCACGAACCCCAACGGCTCCGTCAACGATATCGCCGGCCTGATGAACGCTAAGGGCAACGTGCTTGGCATGATGCCGCATCCGGAAAATCTGATTGAGGCCGCCCATGGCGGCAGCGACGGCCGCGGATTGTTCGCCTCCGCGCTCGGTGTGGTCGCCGCCTGAGGCGATCATCCACACCAACGTGGAATTGCGAACTGACCGGCGCTTTGTCCGATAAGTGCGTTGGAAGGTTCCTTTCATATCATCGGCTAGAGCAGCCCAAACCCATCCATTGGAAGAGAGATTGATGCGCCCTCGCCTCGCTACCGGATTTTATTCTGCTGCTGCTCTTGTGGCTGTCGGCCTTCTCGTCACGTCCTGCGGCACACGCGCACCGACCGCTGTTACGGTTGATCGCACCGCCCTGACGACGATGGAACGTGTCATGCTCAATGCCAGCGCCTGCTGGTTTAAGTCCTCCGACCCGGCCTTCGCCGGTTATCAGCTCTCTCCGGAGCTCAACTCCTTTACCGGTCGCCCGCGCATTCTTGTGGTCGACAAGAAACATCCGACCGGCCGGCCGTCGCTCGTTGTGCAAGCGGAAGGCAATCCCGCACAGCTGCAGGCCTTCGGTCCGATGATGTCAGGCGCTTCCGGCGGCCGCATCACGGGCGACGTCAATCGTTGGGCTGCGGGTTCGAAGGGCTGCCAATAACGGTTTCGCCGCCGCGGTTCTGTTACCGGCGAATAAGCCACCGCTCGGATTACGCGGACGTACTTTTAGGGTTCCCAATCCACGATTCGAACGCCCCGGGTTCGACGTTGCTGCCGCAGACAACGGTTGCCACGGTCTTGCCGGAGAAACGCTGTCGATTCTCAAGAATGGCAGCGACGCCAAGCGCAGCAGCGGGCTCCACGACAAGTCCCGAATGCAGATATAGAAGTCGCATTCCCTCCCTGAGGCTTTCTTCGCTAACCAAAAGGGCGTCATCGGCGACGGCCAATAAATCATCCAGAACTTCCGGGATTACATAGCGCCCGGCGACCCCATCGGCGATGGTGTTCGGATCACCCGCGTCCACAATCCGCCTGGCTTTAAAGGAAAGGGTCATGGCCGGCGCGTTTTGGGGCTGGACCGTGATTATCTCCACGTTCGGCCGCCGGCACTTCAAGGCATAACCGATGCCCGTCGCCATTGCCCCGGCACCAAGAGAAATCAGAACAGCATCCAGCGCTTGAGGAAGTTCCGAAAGCTCAAGCCCGATTGTCGCGGCACCTTCGCAAGTGTCGAGATTCTTGCTGTCCTCCAGGAGGAAGGCACCCGTCTCTGCGGCGAAATCCGAGGCTGCCTGGAGCGCGCCTTCGATCTCTCCTTCGACCAACACCACATTTGCCCCCAGTAGCCGCATCTTTTCCACCTTGAAGGCATTGGCGGTGACAGACGCCGTCACCGTGACATCAAAGTTTCTCAGCCGGCCGCCATAGGCGAGTGCCTGACCCAGATTGCCCGCGCTAGCGCAGACGACCGATTTCCTATCACCTTGCGACTGTAGCCGTGCCAAAACCATCTCGGTGCCACGCCCCTTGAAGCAGCGCACAGGATTCATCGTTTCGACTTTGAGAACAATCCGGCAGCCCAGAGCCCGGCTCAAACTTTCACAGACATATTGCGGTGTATGTCGAAAGACCTTGTGTATGGTCGTGGCAGCGGCTTCGATTCGATCGATATTCAAGCGCATATGAGCCCCCATTGCGTTTCTCGGTAGGGCCCAGGCGGTCGGCATATATCGCTGCGTTCCACGATGGTTTTCCATCATAATCCGCCAGTCGCGCAGCCATAACAAACTCGTTCATCGGCCAGGCGATGTCAACGATGTGAACAACTCTGGATAAACCGGACGTGGACAGGCTTGAAGCGCGGCCGAGCCCGCTCAATCCCAGAAGAACGACTTTTTGGCCTCCGTCGCCGCCTCGTGCCGCGTCAGGCCGATGTCGCGCAGCTGATCATCCGTCAGGCCTCGCAAGACCCAGCGGCTCTCACGCTTCTCCAGCCAATGCAGATAGACGGCCCAAAGCCGAAGCACCGGATGCGGCTTTGGCTGTGCCGCCCGGACTTTTACGCCTGCCGAAGACGCGTCTTGCGCCTCGGTCGAGCAGATTGCATCTATTGTACTCATCTTCATTCTCACATGATGGTGACAATTTTCGTGCATCAAGCCAAACGATACAAATTGACTCATAATCTTGACTCAATGACGGAGACAATCTAGGAAATTGTCATTATGACAAATTGGCTTCCTGACATTTCAAGCGGGACTGGTCCCGTCTACATCCGCGTCGCCGACAGTATCGAGAATGCGATCACGCATGGCGTTCTGCCGCCCGGCACCAAGCTGCCGCCACAGCGCAATCTTGCCTATGACATCGGCGTAACCATCGGCACGGTAAGCAGGGCCTATGCGCTCGTGCACGAACGCGGCCTTGTGGCCGGCGAGGTCGGCCGCGGCACCTATGTGCTGGAACGCTCGAATGGCAAGCAGATCGAGCTCGTCGATCCGATCACGCAGGCGCTTGCCGGCACGCGCGGCCTGAATACGCCGGAAGCGAAGATTCGCTTCGATACGACCGCCGCGCCCGACATTGGCCAGGGCGAAATCATCGGCAGGCTCTTTGCCGACATCAGCAGCGAGCATCAGACGGAAATTTCCTCCTATTCCCGGAATTTCCCGGCAAGCTGGTTCCAGGCGGGACAAATCTGGCTCGCCCGCAACGGCTGGCAGCCGGCAATCGAGACGATCGTGCCAACGCTCGGCGCCCACGCCGCCGCCATCGCGGTTATTTCGGCCGTCACGTCGCCGGGCGACAAGATCGTCTTCGAGAACCTGACCTATACGCAGATCAGCCGCGCCGCGCGTCTCCTTGGGCGCCGCTCGATCCTGGTGGATTCAGACGAGCACGGCATGATCCCAGAGGATTTCGAGCGCCTCTGCCAGCAGCAGCATCCGCGCCTCGCCTTCGTGATGCCGACGGCACATAATCCCACACTGGTGACAATGCCGGAATCCAGACGCCGGGCGATCGCCGCCATCGCGCGCCGGCATAGTGTCTGGCTGATCGAGGACGACCTCTATGGCGGCATGACCGGCGACCCAAATCCGCTCATGGCTGCCATCGCGCCGGAACGGACTTTCGTGGTCAGCAGCCTGTCGAAGTCGGTGACGGCGGGCGTACGCGGCGGCTGGGTCGCCTGCCCGCCGCATTTTGCCCAACGCATCAAGGTCACCCACAAGATGACGACCGGCGGCCTGCCCTTCATTCTGGCGGAGACCTGCGCCCGGCTCGTACTCGGCGGTCACGCACTGGAGCTGCGCCGCAAATCGGTCGAGGAGATCAGGGCGCGCGAACAGATCGCGCGCGAGGCGCTGGCGGGTTTCGAGTTCAACTCGCATCCGCATCTGCCGTTCCTGTGGCTGAAGCTGCCCGAGCCCTGGCTTTCGGGCACATTCAAGAACGCCGCCCTCGCCGAAGGAGTGCTGATCGACGACGAAGATGAGTTCAAGGCAGCGCGAATCGAACGGGTTTTCCACAGGGTCCGCGTCGCCTTCTCCTCACCGCCACAGCGGGAAGATGTCGTGGCCGGCTTCATGATATTACGCAGGTTGTTGGAAAACGGTTCATCGACATACGATAGTCACATTTAAGCAAGTCTTATCAGTTTATCGACAGATATCTTGCGGAAATACTATTGCGTCATCTCGACTCTTAGTACCCTACCATTCTATCAATAAGTGAGGATTCGCCCGCCACACCAGGGGGAGTGCATGGCTATTGCAGGCTATTTAAGCAAGCGTTTAGTTACGAGTTTTCTGGTAGTCAGTTCCGTATTCATAGCAGGTCAATCCATCGCAGCCGCCGCGGATACGGTTGCGGTTGCCCCTCAAGCCAAGATCTTCGACGAATTGCGTTTCGGCGCGAGCGGATCGGTTCAGAGCGGATATGATCACGAGAATGGCGTCTTTCCGGATGTCCAGGTCCTGTTCAACCCGTTCGGTTACAATCCGACCGCCGATTGGAAAGATCAGCTGACCCATCCGCGTATCCATCTGGGAACCTCGATCGGCACGGGCGGTTCGGCAACGCAAGTCTATGGCGGTCTTTCCTGGACACTCACGCACAGCAACGGTATCTTCACGGAAGTCGGCTTCGGCGGCACGGTACACACCGGCAATCTCGACGATTGGCAGGATCATGGCCCGATGCTCGGCTGCCGCCTGCTGTTCCACGAATATGCCGGCCTCGGCTATAATTTCGACAGTCATTGGAACGTGATGGCGCAGATCGCGCATGCGTCGCACGCCAATCTTTGCGACGGCCCCAATGGCGGCATGACGCGCGCGGGCCTCATGGTCGGCTACAAATTCTGACCTCGAGCAGCGGTCGCCGATGGCCGCGCGCTTGCCTTCTCCAACATCAATGCCGGCGTGTTGTGAACGCCGGTGATTTTCCTGTCGCACGACAGGGAGACTTGCGCTAAAGAGACCCCGATCCCTGACCGGCCTTCAAACCCTTTACAGGCAAGGACACTCGAGCGCCCATGACCATTTCCAATTCGATCCAGATCACTCCCGAACTGATTGCCGCCCACGGCCTGAAGCCGGATGAGTATCAGCGCATTCTGGATCTGATCGGCCGCGAGCCTTCCTTCACCGAGCTCGGCATCTTCTCGGCCATGTGGAACGAGCATTGCTCGTACAAATCTTCCAAGAAGTGGCTGCGCACCCTGCCGACCAAGGGGCCGCGCGTCATCCAGGGCCCTGGTGAAAATGCCGGCGTGGTCGATATCGATGACGGCGACTGCGTCGTCTTCAAGATGGAGAGCCATAACCACCCCTCCTATATCGAGCCCTATCAGGGTGCTGCCACAGGCGTCGGCGGCATCCTGCGCGACGTCTTCACCATGGGTGCCCGCCCGGTCGCCGCCATGAACGCCCTGCGCTTCGGCGAGCCCGATCATCCGAAGACCCGCCATCTCGTCTCCGGCGTCGTCGCCGGTGTCGGCGGCTATGGCAATTCCTTCGGCGTTCCCACGGTCGGCGGCGAAGTCGAATTCGATGCGCGCTACAACGGCAATATCCTCGTCAACGCCTTTGCGGCCGGCCTTGCCAAGTCTAATGCGATCTTCCTGTCGGAAGCCAAGGGCGTCGGCCTGCCGGTCGTCTATCTCGGCGCCAAGACCGGCCGTGACGGCGTCGGCGGCGCGACCATGGCGTCTGCTGAATTCGACGAATCGATTGAGGAAAAGCGCCCGACCGTTCAGGTCGGCGACCCCTTCACCGAAAAGTGCCTGCTGGAAGCCTGCCTGGAACTGATGCAGACGGGCGCGGTCATCGCCATTCAGGACATGGGTGCCGCCGGCCTCACCTGCTCCGCCGTCGAAATGGGCGCCAAGGGCGACCTCGGCATCGAGCTCGATCTCGACAAGGTCCCGGTACGCGAAGAGCAGATGACAGCCTATGAAATGATGCTGTCGGAAAGCCAGGAGCGCATGCTCATGGTGCTGCAGCCGGAAAAGGAAGCCATCGCCAAGGCGATCTTCGTCAAGTGGGGCCTGGATTTCGCCATCGTCGGCAAGACCACCGACGACCTGCGCTTCCGCGTCATCCATCAGGGCGAAGAAGTCGCTAACCTGCCGATCAAGGATCTCGGCGATCAGGCTCCGGAATATGACCGCCCCTGGCGGGAATCCGACAAGCGCGCCGCCCTGCCCGCCGATCTCGTCGCGGCGCCGGAAGATTACGGTCAGGCGTTGCTGACGCTCGTCGGCTCCGCCAATCAGTCCAGCCGCCGCTGGGTCTATGAGCAGTATGACACGCTGATCCAGGGCAATTCGCTGCAGCTTCCAGGCGGTGACGCCGGCGTCGTCCGCGTCGAAGGCCATCCGACCAAGGCTCTCGCCTTCTCCTCGGACGTTACCCCGCGTTATGTCGAGGCCGATCCGTTCGAAGGCGGCAAGCAAGCCGTGGCCGAATGCTGGCGCAACATCACGGCGACCGGCGCCGAGCCGCTGGCCGCGACCGACAACCTGAACTTCGGCAATCCAGAAAAGCCCGAGATCATGGGTCAGTTCGTCGGCGCCATTAAGGGCATTGGCGAAGCCTGCCGCGCGCTGGACTTCCCGATCGTCTCGGGCAATGTCTCGCTCTACAACGAGACCAATGGCATCGCGATCCTGCCGACCCCCACCATTGCCGGCGTCGGCCTGCTGCCGGACTGGAAGGCGATGGCCCGCATCGGCTCCGCTTCCGAAGGCGACCGCCTGCTGATGATCGGTGTCGACGGCAGCCATCTCGGCTCCTCGATCTATCTGCGCGATATCATCGGTTCAACCGATGGCCCGGCTCCGGAAGTCGATCTTTTTGCTGAGCGCCGCAATGGCGATTTCATCCGCTCCGCCATCCGCAACGGCCAGATCACGGCCTGCCACGACATATCGTCCGGCGGATTGGCGTTGGCACTCGCCGAAATGGCAATGGCATCCGGCAAGGGTCTGCGCGTGGACCTCGCGGAATGCAAAACTTTGCCGCATGCAGCGCTTTTCGGTGAGGATCAGGCTCGCTACGTCATCGCCGTTCCGGCCGATGTCGCCGATTTCGTCTGTATCAATGCGGAAAGCGCTGGCGTGCCATTCCGCCGCCTTGGAACCGTCGGCGGCGATGCGCTTGCCATCGATGGCCTGTTAACGCTTCCGGTTGAACAGTTGCGCGAGGCGCATGAATCGTGGTTTCCTGCCTTCATGGATGGCGGCTCGCTCGCCGCTGCTGAATAATCGAGGTACCACTCATGCCCATGAATCCCGGCGATATCGAAGACATGATCAAGGCCGGCATTCCCGGCGCCAAGGTGACGATTCGCGACCTGGCCGGGGATGGCGATCACTATGCCGCCGAAGTTGTCGCGGAAGCCTTCCGCGGCAAGAGCCGCGTGCAGCAGCACCAGATGGTCTATGATGCCCTGAAGGGCAATATGGGCGGCGTGCTGCACGCCCTTGCGCTGCAGACGTCAGCGCCCGACTGAGAGCGCCTGCGCCGCTTCGCCGGAGTTGAAGCTCAGCTCCGGCAATCTCTTCGGTGAGAATTCAGCGAAATCCGAGGCCGGCAACGGACCGGCCGTCATCAGCGTAAAATCGAAGAAGGCCTTCATATCGGGACCGAGCACATATTGCCGGTGAACCCGCAGGAAATCGCGCTTGATCTTCTTGTAATGCTTTTCCGACAGCATCTGCTTGAAGCGCACGAAGAGGACCGAAGCCTGCCGGGCATCCTCATGCCCGCAAACAGCTGCGACCTTCGCCTTATAGAAGTGAATCGCATCAGTCAGACAGTGAACGTCGAGCCAGAAAATCTCCTTGCAGCGGGCGATCAACCCGACACGCGAGCGCAGCACGGATGCCGGCCGCATGAGGGCGCATTGCAGGATGGCGCTGCCAAGCGTCATGAACACCACGCGCTTGCCCTGCAGCAGTTCCGGCTCCCGCTCGAGCAGCAGGCCGATCACATGAGTGGCAACGGATGAGCCCATGCTATGTGAAGAAATGACGAATTCGTCGATATCGGGCTCATCGAGGGCCTGACGCACGCTGATCGCGCTCGCCTCCAGCCATTGCTTGGCGCCGAGCCCGTTCAGTCCCGCCATTGCCACGGCCATTTCCCAGTCGGAGAAAAGATGCAGGGTATGCAACTTCTCCGCCTGCGGCAGAAATACATAGACGAAGAACGCGACGGCCAGCGCGATGCTGCCGATATGGCTCCAGGCCGGCAGCCCGAACACGAACGGCGTGAAGGCGATGGAGAGGCTGATCAACAGCCCCGCGAGTATTAGCAGAAAGGGAAAGACGAAGAATAGGCCGAAGCGCCAGGCGTGACGGAAATAACCGACCATCCCACCCGAAGCGGCAACCCGTGCGGCGGCAAGATATCCCTGCATGAGCCGCGTAAAGAACGGCCTGCCGTTCAAGGCCGAGACCAGATCGTTGTGATCAACGATATGAATGCGGCTCTGCGTTTGCCAATCCGCAGCTGTCGCGGTCACATCGAAACAGGGTGCCCGACCGAAATTTTTCAACTCGTCGACGAAGACTGAAAGATCCCAAACCGCAGCGCTCTGCCGCGCCGAACGCTCGTAGCGAGCCCGATGCGCCGCCGCATCCAGCGGCTCGAAACCAGGGAAGTGGAGAACCACCCTCTTCTTGATATTGTTCATATGGCAGTCTGTCCCTGGGCGCACGAGCGGCATCGAAAATACTGGAAATCGCCAAGACCACGGGCTGCGGGCTTTTTCATGGCGGCGCCTACAATTCATCTGAACGTAAAAAGATTGAAATCAAGTGTTTATGGTCGTGGTCATCGGCGGAAAAGAAAACGCTCATAGGTGCCATCCAACTTGCCGCCGCACCGCGCGGTGACAAGAAGGCGACACGTCAGCATTCACGACCGGGATAGGGAGAACTGTCGGCACAGGGATCCGCCGGCGGCGCGATCATGATTTTTTGAACGATCGGCGGCACCGTTGGTCGCGGTGTCGGAGCAGTCGAAGCGCGGTAGCCGAAGGCAATGCTCAAAACGAGCACGATGGCACAGACGGTGACGGCGCTGTTCAGAATAGAAGCTCTTGGCGTGCGCACATGCTCATAATATTCCCGCTCGCCCTCGCTCGTTTCCTCCGAACTGTAAAATTCCCGCTCCTCACCAACCTGCCCGTCGGAATAGTGATGGTGGCTCATGGTGTCCGCTTCCTCAAAATATGAATTCAATGCCGACAAGGGACCGATACGCGCCAAATCGCATCAATCGACAAACCCTAACAAACATACCGGCCGTTTGTAAATTAAGTAGCGGCCTAATATTAATCGTCCCTTGGTTCAAATTTTCATTTGTGTTGTTCAGGCTCGGAGTTGAAGAGGCGTTTTCAAAACGCACTGTTCAGAAAAAATTGCCAATGAGCCGTTTCCGCCATCTTTCTTAACCGCTGATGCCGGAAATCCATTCATGCGATGAAAAAGGCGAAGCGTACGTTTTGCCGCTGGAAATCGCGCCTGTCGCTTGCTATTTAAGGAACAGATTTAACGCTGCGGACCTTGACCCCGCATGTGAAAGGAACTGGACAATGAGCGGCATTCACGAATTCATCGCCAATGAAGTTAAGAACAACGACGTCGTTCTTTTCATGAAGGGCACGCCCCAGTTCCCGCAGTGTGGCTTCTCCGGCCAAGTGGTCCAGATTCTCGATTACATCGGCGTCGACTACAAGGGCATCAATGTCCTTGCCGATGCCGAGATTCGTCAGGGCATCAAGGACTATTCCAACTGGCCGACCATTCCGCAGCTCTATGTAAAGGGCGAATTCATCGGCGGCTGTGATATCGTGCGCGAAATGTTCCAGGCGGGCGAGTTGCAGCAACACCTCCAGGAACACGGCATCAGCGTTCGCGGCGCCGCCTGACCGGGCACCGGGCTCCTCGTCCGGTTTCCATAGTTCAATTTGATCGAAAGGCGCTGCCACCAGGCGGCGCCTTGACATGTTTATGGGAATAAAACCGTGACGACCACATCTCAGGCTATGTCCCATGGGCAGCTGCCCATGGGCAAACGCGAGTTCATCGCACTCGCGGCCTTCCTGATGGCGATCAACTCGCTCGCGATCGACATCATGCTTCCCGCCTTGCAGCAGATTGGCTCCAGCCTCGGCGTGATGAACGAGAATCACCGCCAGTATGTGGTGACGGCCTATCTCATCGGCTTCGGCTCGGCACAGCTCATCTACGGCCCTCTGTCAGATCGCTTCGGTCGCCGCTTGCCTTTGCTGATCGGCATCACCGTCTACGTCGTCTCCGCCTTCGGCATTGCCCTTATTCCGTCCTTTGCCGGCCTGCTCCTCCTGCGCTTCGTCCAGGGTCTCGGATCGGCAGCGACACGTGTCATCACCATTTCGATCGTTCGTGACGTCTTCGGCGGCCGCCTGATGGCCGAGGTCATGTCGCTGATCATGATGGTCTTCATGATCGTGCCCGTCATCGCACCCGGAAGCGGCCAGATCATCCTGCTGGTCAGCACCTGGCACATGATCTTCGTCTTCATCGGCACGATGGCGACACTTGTCGGTCTCTGGATGTACTTCCGGCTTCCCGAAACGCTGAAGCCGGAAAACGTCCGGCCTCTGACGGTCAAATCCGTCGCGGCGGGTTTCCGCATCGTCCTGACGAACCGGGTGGCGCTCTGTTACACCCTTGCCAGCACGTTCCTGTTCGGGGCGTTGTTCGGCTTCATCAACTCGGCCCAGCAGATCTACAGCGGCATTTACGGACTCGGCGTCTATACGCCCGTCGCCTTTGGCGGCGTGGCGCTGTTCATGGCCTTGTCATCCTTCATCAATTCGCAGCTCGTCGGCCGTTTCGGCATGCGGCGGCTGTCGCATGCGGCGCTGCTCGGCTTCTCCGTCGTTACCTTCATCTGGATGATCGTCCAGCTTTACGGTCCGGCGCCGATGCCCTTCCCGCTCTTCATGATCTTTTTCGCGCTGGCGATGTTCCAGTTCGGCTGGATCGGCTCCAATTTCAACTCGCTCGCCATGGAGCCGCTCGGCCATGTCGCCGGAACCGCCTCCTCGGTGCTCGGCTTCATGAGCACGGTCGGCGGCGCATCGATCGGCGCTGGCATCGGCCAGTATTTCAACGGCACGGCGACGCCGATGGTGATCGGCTATTTCACCGTCTCGCTGATCGGTTTGATGTTCGTGCTGATTGCCGAAAAAGGGCGCCTCTTCCGCCCGCATAATGCGCCGCCTCCGGCCGACCAGTCCCTCGCTTTGCATTGACAGGCATACTCAAATGACAACCGCCCCTCAGTCTCAATCGCCGGAACAGTCCGGCTCCAACCGCATCGGTCTCGGCATCGTGGAATTCATCCTCATGATCGCCCTGATGACGGCCAGTATCTCCATGGGTATCGACAGCATGCTGCCGGCGCTGCCGAACATCGGCCAATCGCTTCATGTCGCCAACCCGAATGACACTCAGCTCGTCATCGGCGTCTACTTCCTCGGTTTCGGCATCTGCCAGCTCTTCTTCGGCAGCCTGTCGGACACCTATGGCCGCCGACGCATCCTGCTCGGCGGCCTCGCCTTCTACACGGTGACGCTGTTTGCGGCGGCCTGGAGCGGCGATCTCTTCGCGCTGCTCGTCTTGCGCTTCGCCCAGGGTGTCGGCGCCGCAGCCGTGCGCATCACGACCCTTGCCATCGTGCGCGACTGCTTCGGCGGGCGTGAAATGGCCCGCGTCATGTCCTATGTCATGATCGTCTTCATGATCATGCCGATGGTTGCCCCCTTCGTCGGTCAAATGATCGTTGCCTATTCAAACTGGCAATGGATCTTCATCCTGCTCGGCATCGCCAGCGCTGGCCTGTTCCTGGTCGCCTTCTTCCGCATGAAGGAAACGCTGCCCGCCGAGGAACGCCTGCCGCTTTCGGTCGCCTCCGTCCTGTCCGGCTTCAAAACAGTGCTGACCAATCGCATCACCTGTGGCTACATGATCGGCCTGACGCTCTATACCGGCGTCATCTGTGCCTACGTCGTTTCCGTGCAGCAGGTTTTCGGCGAAGTCTATAGCCTTGGGGACACGTTTCCGATCGCCTTTGCGGCAACGGCAGCCGGCACTGCGGTAGCGCAGTTCGCCAATGGCTATTTCGTCCGCAGCTTCGGCATGCGCCGTATTTCTCATGCCGCCATGATCATTTTCACCGTCCTTGGTGCTATGGGCTACGCTGTCGGCATGTTCGGTCAGCCAAGCTTCACGTTCATTTATGTGCTGATCTCGGTCATGCTGATGATGTTCGCGGTCATCACCACCAACTGCATGGCGATCAGTCTCGAGCCGATGGGGCACCTGGCGGGCACGGCAGCCGCCATCACCAGCTCGATCTCCACGACGATCGGCGTTCTCATCGGCGGCATCGTCGGCCAGATGTTCGATGGCACCGCGCAGCCGCTGCTTGCCGGCTTCACCATATTCGGCGTGTTGTCGATCCTCGCAACGCTCTGGGCGGAGCGCGGCAAGCTCTTCACCCATCCGGGCGATGCGCCGGCACTGGAACCTGGCATGGGCCACGTCTGACGACGTGGTTCCCTTCCTTACGCGCCGCTGCGCGGACGACTGACCCAGCGCAGCGCCGCGGCGATCGCAAGCCCGCAGAGCGGCCACATCGCCCAAGGCGTGCCGTGCCAGGTGAAAAGATTGATCGCGACAATGCCGATGCCGGTGATGACAAGGCTGGCAATCGCCATATCGATCTGCCTGTTGCCGCGGACGTAGCGGAACGCCGCAACCCATAGAATAGCGAGTATGGGCCATTTTGCCCAGAACTCGCCATGCCAGGTCAGCCCGTTAAGTATGGCAAGCCCGAGGCAGGCGACGAGCATCCCTCCATAGCTCCGCCGCCAGTCTCGCAGCGCAGGCTCTTGCACCACCGGCTCGGGCGCCCGCGCAGGAGCCGGTTCCGGCGTCGAACGATAATCGGATGTGGTGTCGACAACCTGCACGCCGCCGATCCGCACCGCGTAGCTCGGCACGCCGCCTTCGATATTCTTGACCTCGAGTTGACCAAGAAAATCGAACCCAACCGCCACCTTGTTGCGGACCTGGTCATAAACCGTGTTGGAAATGACGATGCCGCCCGGCACGGCACGCGATTGCAGCCGGGCGGCAATATTGACGCCATCGCCATAGAGATCGTCGCCATCGGCGATCACATCGCCGAGATTGAGGCCGATGCGAAAAAGCATCTGCTTATCCGGGGCGCTTGTGGCATTGTAGCCGGCAAGCTCATTTTGCGTATCGATTGCTGCGCGCAACGCTTCGACAACGCTGGGAAATTCGGCGAAAACACCGTCACCCCAGGTGTTGATCACCCGGCCGCCATGCGCTTCGATCAGCCGTTTCATCGCCTCGCGGTAACGGCGAAGGGTCGAAAGCGTCCCCTCCTCGTCTTTCCCCATGAGGCGCGAATAATCCTGCACGTCTGCGCAGAAAATGGTGGTCAGCTTGCGGCTCGTCTCGGACATTTGTCTTCATCCTCGCGGCAAGCACCGACCAGGGCTCTTGCCTGTTGCCGCAAAGATAGCCCTCCAGGGGCCACTTTCCAAGTGGGGCACCGTCGGCAATTCAATCGCAAAATCGGCTTTAAAGGGTGAAGACCTCACGCCGCAGCAATTCCCAGGTATCCTTGTCCACTGCAATCAGCAGCCCGCCGTCGAGATGGCGCGGCAAATAGGGAGAGCCGTCGAAACGACGGACATAGGCGCCGGCTTCGGCTGATATCAACGCTCCCGCCAGATGATCCCAGGGCATCAGCTTGTTGTACATGAGATAGTGCACATAGCCGCCGGCAAGTGTGCGGTATTCATGGGCCGCGCATCGATAGCAGGTCGTGTAGCGCACCTTGGCGAGATTACCCATGATCTCGGCGCGCTTTTCCTTGGGCAGAAAGCCTGTGGCTGCCATGCCGACCAACTCTTCCAGCGCAACCGGCTGAGCCGTGTTCAGACGCAGCATCTCGCCGTCGGGCCGGCGCAGCCATGCACCACCGCCGCGTTCCGCCAGCACCCAATCGTCGCCCATCGGATCGAAGATGATGCCGGCGACCGTTTCTCCCTTGGAGACGACCGAGGCCATGACGCCGAAGGCTGGAATGCCGGCAGCGAAATTGAACGTACCGTCGACAGGATCGACGATGATGGCAAGATCGGCATCCGCCAGTTTCCCGAGCAGCGCCGGATCGGCGGCGACCGATTCCTCGCCGATGAAAAGCGCCTCGGGCCAAAGCCGTGAAACCTCGGCCTTTATCATGCGCTCTGCACGCTCATCGGCTTCCGTCACGAGATCGGTCGCCTCGCTCTTGGCGCGGATATCGTCGCTGCCGAGCCGGCGGAAACGCGGCAGGATCTCCGTCTGTGCCGCGCGGCGCAGCACGTGAGCAAGGGTCGTAACGTCAACGAGCGATGTCATGCTTTATCCTTTCCCGTCAGGCGCCGATGATGTCGCGACGAATCATCCGCCAGCTTTCCTCATCCGGCGCAGAAATAATGCCGCCCATCGTTTCGCCGGGCCTGTAGGGCGTGCCATCGAATTTGGCGGTATAGCCACCGGCTTCCTGGTGCGCCAGCACGCCGGCAAGATGATCCCATGGCATTAGCTTGGAATGCCCGATGAAATGCCATTTGCCTGACGCCACCATCCAATATTCGTAAGCCGAGCAATTGAGCGAGAAGACCATACGGGTCTTCGACAGATTGCTGCAGATGCGCGACCGATCGGGCTCATCCATGTGCCCCCAGGATATGGCGCCCGTCATTGCGCTCAACGGAGCAGGCGCGGCAACGGAAAGCCGTTTCGTCTGTCCGGCCTTCCGACGCAGGAAGGTGCCCGAGCCCTTCATGGCCGTAACAGTATCGCCGAGGACGCAATCATGGATGACGCTGGCGATTGTCTCGCCATTGGCGATGACAGCGACGATCGTGCCGAAAACCGGCAGGCCTGCCGCAAAATTGAATGTGCCGTCTACCGGATCGATGGTAAAAGCAAGCTCCGCATGCGCCAGAGCAGGCACGACTGATTTGTCCGTCTCATAGGCCTCTTCACCAACGATAAGGGCAGCCGGGAAACGCGCCTTCAGTGCTGCGGTGATATGCTTTTCAGCCAGAAGATCGGCCTCGGTTACAAGATCGATAGCCGAGGTTTTCTCCGAGATGTCGCCGGCATCCAGATTGCGGAAGCGCGGCATGATTTCCTTTGCCGCCGCTTCGGCAACGATCGTCATTACATAGTCGAAATCCGCATCGGAGAAAGTCATCGGAAGCCTCTGTTTTGAAGGGCTTCCTCTTATGCCCGATTCGATGACATCGGTGTGGCAAAAGCGCTGAATTTACGCCGGATCGCCGGAAGATCCCTGTGTCATCAACCCAGCGAAATCGAAGAGTTTCGGGTCGAGCAGGTGTGACGGGTTCACATGCGCTAGAGCGCGCAGCATCGTATCCTTGCGGCCAGGCATGCGCCGCTCGATATCGGCAAGCATGTCCTTCATGGCATTTCGCTGCAATCCGTCCTGCGAGCCGCAGAGGTCACAGGGAATGATTGGAAACTGCATGGCGGCGGCGAACTTGGCAAGATCGTCCTCCGCCGTATAGGCGAGCGGGCGCAGCAGCATCAGATCGCCCTCGTCGTTGAGAAGCTTCGCCGGCATGGAAGCCAGGCGGCCACCATGGAAGAAGTTCATGAAGAAGGTTTCGAGAATATCCTCGCGATGATGGCCAAGCACCAACGCATCGCAACCCTCCTCGCGCGCGATGCGATAAAGATTACCGCGGCGTAGGCGCGAACAGAGCGAGCAATAGGTTGCGCCCTCCGGCACCTTCTCCTTCACGATCGAATAGGTGTCGCGATATTCGATTCGATGCGCAACGCCGATCTTCGTTAGATATTCGGGCAGAATATGCTTCGGAAAATTCGGCTGGCCCTGATCGAGATTACAGGCGATCAACTCCACCGGCAGCAAGCCGCGCCATTTCAGATCAAGGAGCTGCGCCAGCAAGCCATAGGAATCCTTGCCGCCTGACAGCCCGATGAGCCAGCGCTTCTGGCCCTTCAGCATCTGGAAGTCTTCCATAGCCTGGCGTACCTGCCGCAACAGGCGCTTGCGAAGCTTGTTGAACGAGACTGAACGCGGCGCATCGGAAAACATCGGATGTACGGCAGAACCGCTATCCTCAGCCTCGATATCGATATCGTCCTTTACCGTCGTCGCGATATTCATTCCGTCATTCCTTGCGTCTCGCCACGCTGATATCAGAAAGCGGCACGAGAAGACATGGGTATCAATCGCCGAATACGGACCAGCCGGTGCGCGCCGCCAGCATTTCCAGCGCGACCGCGCCAAGTTGCGAATTGCCAACCTTGTTCAGCCCCGGCGACCAGACGGCAATGGAGCCGATGCCCGGCGCAACGGCCAGAATGCCGCCGCCGACACCGCTCTTGCCCGGCAGGCCGACATGATAGGCGAAATCGCCGGAACCGTCATAATGGCCGCAGGTCAGCATCAGTGCATTGATGCGCCGCGCCCGCTTCGGCGAAACGACGGAATGCCCGGTGATCGGGTTACTGCCGCGCGCGGCGAGATAGAGCCCCGCCTTTGCCAGTTGCTGGCAGCTCATCGAAAGTGCGCATTGATGGAAATAGACGCCAAGCACATGCTCGACAGGATGGTGGAGGTTGCCATAAGCGCGCATGAAATTCGCGAGTGCGAAATTGCGAAATCCCGTCTGCGTCTCCGAACGCGCCACCTTGTCATCGATGCTGATCGCTTCGTCGTCGGCCACATAGCGCACGAAGCGCAGGAGCTCACCAATCGCCTCGCGCGGCTCGTGTCCCGCCAGCACGACATCGCTGACGGCAATGGCACCCGCATTGATGAAGGGGTTACGCGGAATCCCCTCTTCGCGCTCCAGCTGGACGATGGAGTTGAAGGCCGTGCCGGACGGTTCGCGTCCTACACGATTCCACAAGCTCTCGCCGACTTTGCCCAGCGCCAGGGTCAGCATGAAGACCTTGGAGATACTCTGGATGGAGAAGGGAATGCCGGCGTCGCCGATGCTATAGACATCGCCATCGACCGTGGCGATCGCCATGCCGAACTGCTTCGGATCGACCTTCGCCAGTTCCGGAATGTAATCGGCGACCTTGCCCTCGCCGATGCGCGGCGAAAGTTCCGCATGAATGCCGTCGAGAATGGCCTGCAAATCCGTCATGAGGCGCTCCAAAGACAAAAAAGCCGCTCGAACCGAGCGGCTTTTTCATTCATCAAGAAAGTTATCCGCTTATTAACGCGAATAGAATTCGACGACCAGCTGCGGTTCCATGACAACGGCGTAAGGCACGTCGGCAAGAGTCGGAACGCGAGCGAAGGTCGCAACCATCTTGTTGTGGTCGGCTTCGATGTAGTCCGGAACGTCGCGCTCAGCGAGACCAACCGATTCCAGAACGATCACGAGCTGCTTCGACTTTTCGCGAACTTCGATGACGTCGCCAGCCTTGCAGCGGTACGAACCGATGTTGACACGAACGCCGTTGACCGTGACGTGGCCGTGGTTGACGAACTGACGGGCAGCGAAGACGGTCGGAACGAACTTGGCGCGATAGACGATCGCGTCGAGGCGCGATTCGAGCAGGCCGATCAGGTTCTCCGAGGTGTCGCCCTTGCGGCGGTTGGCTTCGTCGAAGGTGGCGCGAAACTGCTTTTCACGCAGGTCGCCGTAGTAGCCCTTCAGCTTCTGCTTGGCGCGCAGCTGCACGCCGAAGTCGGAAAGCTTGCCCTTGCGGCGCTGGCCGTGCTGGCCCGGGCCGTATTCGCGACGGTTGACCGGGGATTTCGGACGACCCCAGATGTTCTCGCCCATACGGCGGTCAATTTTATACTTGGACGATTCGCGCTTGCTCATCGCATTTCCTTTCAGAATGTTATGGCGGCCTGCTGCCAAGCCGCTTGAAGGAAACACGCCCTCCTCTGAACTCCATTTTCGAGCTCTGACAGGCTTCTCACATTAGCGAACGGAGAAAGCCACGGGACATGTCAAATGAAACACCGGACATTTCTGCCCGGCGTTGGGGCGGTCTGTAAGGGGTCGTCATGAAAATGTCAACAGCGCCACTCGGCCAAGATTGAGAATGTCGCAGTAAATGCTATATATGATGCGTGATGTTTGATGCGCGATCAAGGTATGCCTATGCGAACAACTTTGGCGATCGATGACGATGTACTTGCAGCCGCCAAGGCGATGGCGGAACAGCAGCGTCGTAGCGTCGGCGATGTCATTTCGGATTTGGCTCGCCGATCACTCAGTCATCCACAGCCGCTAAAGGAACGCAATGGTGTCCCATTGCTGACACCCAAGCCCGGCAATCCTCCAGTCACCCTTGATTTCGTCAACAAGCTTCGTGACGAGCTTCCATGACGTTTCTGCTGGACATCAATGTCTTGATTGCCTTATTCGATCCGACTCATGTAGCGCACGATGTTGCCCACGGCTGGTTTCACTCTACAGGCAGCGAAAGCTGGGCGACCTGCCCATTGACGGAAAATGGCGTCATTAGAATTCTCAGCCAGTCCAGCTACCCAAATTCTCCTGGTCCGCCCTCGACAGCAGCTCTTCTCGTCGCGCAGCTTCGCGGTCTGCCAGGTCACCGATTCTGGGCCGATGATGTCAGCTTGCTGGACAATAGTTTAGTAGACTCTACGAAACTTCTCACTGCTGGACAGATTACGGACACATATTTGCTGGCTCTGGCCAAATTCCACGGAGGCCGACTAGCAACGCTTGACCGGCGTCTGTCAGCCATCGCGGTCAAGGATGGAAAAGCGGCGTTGCATATCATCACCGGCAACCCATAATCCGCAGCTATTCCGCCGCCTGCTCGCCGCTATCCAGATCGGGCGCATTGGCATCACCAGGCGCAGTCTGGGACCCCATATCCGGGAAAGCGACGATGCGCTTGCCGGAGAAATCCGTGTGGACGACGACGCTGCCCTGCTCCTCGAAATAGCTGAGGAGACGCCGTGCGCGCCGTGCCGAATGGGTGCCGTAGGCGCGGGCGATGTGGGCATCGGACGGGCACGGCTCGCCGCTGATCGCGGCCTTGGCCAACATCAAAAAGACGCCCTGCAGATCATCGGTAACGCTTGAGGACAGCGAGAGCGCGGTTGTCCATTGATCGGTCGCCATGACTTCCTCGTCGGCGCCGGAGCGGGCAATCGCCACGCGCCGACGAAACTCCGACAGGCTCATCGGCGCACCGGGGACGCGGCGCATGCGCAGCCGCACGAGAAACTCCTGATAGAGCACCGAATCCGTACGGAAGCCGGAGGCCGGATCGTCGAGGATCTCCGAGAGCACGGCGCTCACCCTCGCCTCGCGATCCTCGCTCGATAGTTCCGGCTGGCTGACCTTCGGCTCCGTAGGCGCCGGGCCGGCGGCCGGCACGGAGCGGGAAAGCTCTGCCATAATATCGGTCGTCGGACGCGGCGCTGGCGTCGTGCGGCGAATGACTGGCCGCGTGAACTCTTCCGGATCCGGCGTGAAGATCAGATCTTCCACATCCTGCGGCGCATCGGGCAGCGGCATCAGCTTCGGGCTGGAGGAACGCGCCGAGGTCTCCACCGTGCCGATGGTGATCGGCAGCGGCCGGCGCGAGAGTGCCGGACCGAGAGCTACGAAATTGCCGCGCTTCAGGTCGCGGAACATTTCCGCCTGCCTGCGATCCATACCGAGAAGGTCGGCGGCGCGGGCCATATCGATATCGAGGAAGGTACGGCCCATCAGGAAGTTGGAGGCTTCCGCCGCAACGTTCTTAGCAAGCTTCGCCAGGCGCTGCGTGGCGATGACGCCGGCAAGGCCACGCTTTCGACCGCGGCACATCAGGTTGGTCATGGCCCCAAGCGACATCTTGCGCGCATCTTCCGAGACGTCGCCGCCGACCGAGGGCGCGAACATCTGCGCCTCGTCGACCACGACCAGAACCGGATACCAGAATTCGCGATCGGCATCGAACATGCCGTTCAGGAAGGCGGCGGTGGCGCGCATCTGCTGCTCGATATCAAGCCCTTCGAGCGTCAGCACGCAGGAGACGCGGTGCTGGCGGATGCGGTTGGCGATGCCGGCAAGTTCAGCTTCCGTACGCTCGCCATCGACGACCACATGCCCGAACTTGTCGGCCAGCGTGACGAAATCGCCTTCGGGATCGATGATGACCTGCTGCACCCATTGTGCCGATTGCTCCAGCAGCCGCCGCAGGAGATGCGATTTTCCGGAGCCGGAATTGCCCTGCACCAGAAGACGCGTCGCCAGCAGCTCCTCGATATCGAGCTGGGCGCTGGTCCCGCCGGACGCCGTTCCCATGTCGATGCCGACCTGCAATGCACTTCCCCTATGAGCAAGAATCAAATGTGGATGCGTCCCATCTTTCTGAAAGGACGCGCCCTCGTCTAGCAAAGATTTCCAAGCTTCGCGCCCGTGGATTGAAAAAACCCACAGGCGATTGCGAGATCTATCTGAACCGCAGATTGGCCCGCGACAACTGGCTGACCGAGGTGCAGCCCATCAGCTTCATGTCGCGCTCGACTTCCGTGCGCAGATGCCTGAGCGCGCGCTCCACGCCCGCCTGACCGGCAGCGGCCAGCGGATAGAGATAGAAGCGGCCGAGGCCGACTGCCTTGGCGCCGAGCGAAAGCGCCTTCAGCACATGCGTGCCGCGCTGGACGCCGCCATCCATCATGACATCGATGCGATGGCCGACGGCGTCGACGATCTCAGCCAGCTGATCGAATGCCGAGCGCGAGCCGTCCAGCTGCCGGCCGCCATGGTTCGAGAGCACGATGCCGGTACATCCGATGTCGACAGCACGCTTGGCATCCTCAACCGACATGACGCCTTTGAGGCAGAACTGCCCGTTCCAGTGCTTCACCATCTCGGCGACATCGTTCCAGTTCATCGACGGATCGAGCATGTCGGTGAAATATTTGCCGATCGACATGGCGCCGCCGCTCATGTCCACATGCTCGTCGAGCTGCGGCAGGCGAAACTTCTCGTGCGTGATATAGTTCAGCGCCCAGGCCGGCTTGATGGCGAACTGGGTGAGGCCCGCCAGATTGAGCTTGAACGGAATGGAAAATCCGGTGCGAAGGTCGCGCTCGCGATTGCCGCCGGTAATGCTGTCGACCGTCAGCATCATCACGTTTACGCCGGCTTCCTTCGCCCGCTCCATCATCGCCCGGTTCAGCCCCCGGTCTTTATGGAAATAGAACTGGTAGACCTGCGGCCCCGCATACTTCTTGCGGATTTCCTCGAGGCTGACAGTGCCGAGTGAGGAGACGCCGAACATGGTGCCGAGCGACGAGGCTGCCGCGGCCACCGCATTCTCGCCCTGGTGATGGAACAGTCGCTGCAGCGCCGTCGGCGAGCAATAGAAGGGCGTCGCGAGCTTTTGTCCCATAACGGTGACAGACATGTCGATCTCGCTGACCCCACGCAGAACATTGGGAACGAGATCGCAGCTTTCGAAGCTCGTGGTGTTTCGCCGCAGCGTCACCTCGTCGTCGGCTGCGCCGTCGATATAGTTGAAGATCGGACCGGGAAGACGCTTCTTCGCGAGGAGGCGAAAATCATGGAAGTTGTGGCATTCACGCAGACGCATGGCTTGCCTCGACAACACTGCTATCATTCTCAAAAGGCATCAAATATCGACCTCCCAATATCCCGCCGCTCAGTCCGATCGTGAATTACAGCCGGTGCAAGCGTGCTTCCCATTTGTAAAGCACATCCGGCTCCTTTTCCTCATTGCCTGCCCCGTCCGACTCGTCAACCGCGAAGAAGCCGTGTTTCAAGTAAAAGCGGCGGGCAGGCTCATTTCTTTGGAATGTCCAGAGCGAGAGCACCGGGTAGGCCGACTTGGCGATATCAAGCAGGCGGCTGCCGATGCCGCGCCCCTGTGCTTCGGGCAGAACATAGAGCTGGTCGATCCAATCCTCGAGGAAGGCGATGACGCCGACCAGGCGACCACCCTCTTCCGCACCCCAGATTTGGCAGTCTTTGAAGACCACAGCACTCCAGAAGCCAACGTCCTCTTCCGGCGTATGAAGCCCGGCAAGCGTCGGCAGCCGTTCGTTGAAGGACGCGCGATGAACGGCCGCAGCCGCCGGCATGTCCGCGAGATCGAGTTTACGCAATGAAATCTTGTCAGTCATCATCAAGCCTTGAGCCCAAAACCCTGCATCAGCCGGCGGGTGGGGAAATCCGGCGCCCCGGAAGTGAAGACCGCAAAGTCGAAATTGTCGGGATGGACGGCATCGGCCACCTGCGGCACCAGACTGCGGGCACGCCTTGCAATAGCCTCTGCGGGATCCAGCCAGTCGACCGGCCACGGCGCGAGCCTGCGGAAGATATTGGCCATGAACGGATAGTGCGTGCAAGCCAGCACGACGATATCCGTCTTGCGGCCATCCATCTCGACGAAGCACTGCTCGATCTCGGCCATGACGGCCTCGTCGCTGACAACGTCGCCGCGAATATAGGCTTCCGCCAGGCGTGCCAGGTCCTGCGATCCAACGAGCCGCACATGGCATTGCGTGGCGAAGGACTGGATCAGGTCGCGCGTATAGGCGCGCTTGACGGTGCCCGGCGTCGCCAGCACCGAGACAAGGCCCGAGCGGGTTCGCTCTGCCGCCGGCTTGATCGCCGGCACCGTACCTATGAAGGTCATCTGCGGAAAAGCCGCGCGCAGATCAGCGCCGGCCAGCGTGAAAGCCGTATTGCAAGCGATAATGCAGACTTCCGGATCATATTGCCCAAGCAGTTTCGCAAAGAGATCGACGATGCGCTCCCTCAGCGCCGGCTCTTCCCAACTGCCATAGGGAAAACCGGCATCGTCCGCGATATAGATGAAACCGCGCTCCGGCATCAGCACGCGCGCCTCGCGCAGCACGGTCAAACCGCCGATCCCTGAATCGAAGACAAGGACCGGTTTCAGCTCATTCGCCGCTGCTGTCATCGTTCGTGGTTTCCTTGGGTGCTTTGGAGGATCGGGGATGCGAGCCGCTGCCGCGCGGGGACTTGCGCGAGAAGCGGTCGAGAGACGAGATCACCCCACGCAAGACGCTGATTTCCTGTTCGGTGAACGCCCGGCGCGAGAGGACAGCCCGGAGATTGTCGACCATTTTCGGCTTTTTCCCGGCGGGATGGAAATAATTGCGCGCATCCAGCGCCTCCTCGAGTTGGTCGAAAAGGCCGAAAAGCTGCTCCTTCGTCGAAGGCCGCTGCTCGAGCGCCTGGAAAGGCACGGCACCCAAATCCTCCATGCCCGATTTCATCCATTCATAAGACATCAGCAGCACCGCCTGGGCGATGTTTAGCGAGGCGAAGGCCGGATTGACCGGAAATGTCACGATCTCGTCAGCCAGCGCCACTTCCTCGTTCGTCAGGCCCCAGCGCTCACGCCCGAAGAGAATACCGGTGCCCTCGCCCGCCTTGAATTTGGCGCGAAGGGTCTCGGCCGCAACAACAGGCGAACGCACCGGCTTGTAGCCGTCCCGTTCTCGAGCTGTCGTCGCATAGATGAAATTGAGATCAGCGATCGCCTGCTCCAGCGTCTCGTAAACCTTCGTCGCCTCGATGATGTGATCCGCTTTCGAGGCGGTCGCCTGCGCCCTCTCGTTCGGCCAGCCATCGCGCGGATTGACGAGCCGCAGCTCGACAAGCCCGAAATTCGCCATCGCGCGCGCCACCATGCCGATATTCTCGCCCATCTGCGGCTCGACCAGAATGATGGCCGGCCCTTCGGCCAGAAGTTGACGCTCGCTGTTCGTGCCTGCCATGATGTCCTGCTCTCCGCGCGCGAACCGTCTCGCGCAAATCATGGGTCGGAATAACGAGACAGCCGCCGGTCGGCAAGGTTTTTGCGCATCACTGGCTCAGCAAACCGCGCCCAGCTATTGCGGATTTGCCGGCTTCTGCTGATCCGTCGGCTGCGACTGCTGATCGGACGGCTGTTGCTGTTGTTGCTTGACGAGATCCTGCATCACGCCTTTGAGCGAGCTCGGATTGCCATTGTCATCGTTGGTGACGATATCATCCACGACGGGTCGTCCGCCCTCCTCGACGACCTCGAAGCGCACCGTCGTCACCTTCTGGTCGTCGGCATCCGACCCCATACACGTGGATTTCTTAAAGGTCGCCAACACTTCGGTCGCATTGTTCTTGGGTGGCTGGGCGGCGATCTTCACATCCTCCAGCGGACAGGCGTCCTGCGCGTTGACGATGACGTCATAGTCGAACGGCGAGATGCCGTCCTCGTCGGCGGCGGGAAACTGGGCGGCCGCCTGATATTTCGCCGCGAAATCCTTGCTGTAGATATCCTTGAGCTTGCTCTCGTCGAAGATATCCTGCCAATCGCTGTCGCCGCCCGCCCAGTTCGAAACGGTCGCGTCCATGATGGCCTTGACCGGCGTCGTCGCATCGGCTGCCAGTGCCATATGCGCACCTAGGGAGAGCTGAAAGAGCGTGAAGGCAAGCGCGGATGCGGCAAATTTCTGCATGACGTGATTCCGTAATAACAGGCAAAACATGCGCGACATTAGTCCCATCGACCGCTTTGGCAATGGCCGGATCGCAAAAAGCGGGTGATGCCACGAATGATCAAAAACGCTATGCCCTAGGCTCTATCGGCTTTGCGTTCCGCACTTGCGGTGCTATAGCCCTCGGGACTTCATATTACTCACTGGACCGTCCGGTCCCATCAGCTTAAACGAGGCAGAAGCATGAAGAAGATCAAGGTCGCTAACCCCGTTGCCGATCTCGATGGCGACGAAATGACTCGCATCATCTGGCAGCTCATTAAAGAAAAACTGATCTTCCCCTACCTCGATATCGATATCGACTACTACGACCTCTCGGTCGAAAACCGTGACGCCACCAACGACCAGGTCACCGTCGACGCCGCCAACGCCATCAAGAAGTACGGCGTCGGCATCAAGTGCGCGACGATCACGCCGGACGAAGCCCGCGTGAAGGAATTCAACCTCAAGGAAATGTGGAAGAGCCCGAACGGCACGATCCGCAACATCCTCGGCGGCGTCATCTTCCGCGAGCCGATCATCTGCAAGAACGTTCCGCGCCTCGTTCCGGGCTGGACGCAGCCGATCGTCGTCGGCCGTCACGCTTTCGGCGACCAGTACCGCGCCACCGATTTCAAGTTCCCGGGCAAGGGCAAGCTGACCATCAAGTTTGTCGGTGAAGACGGCACGGTCATCGAGAAGGAAGTCTTCAACGCTCCAGGCGCCGGCGTTGCCATGGCCATGTACAACCTCGACGAGTCGATCCGAGAATTCGCCCGCGCCTCGATGATGTACGGCCTGATGCGCAAGTGGCCGGTCTACCTCTCCACAAAGAACACCATCCTCAAGGCCTATGACGGCCGCTTCAAGGACATCTTCGAGGAAGTCTACCAGAACGAGTTCAAGGCTCAGTTCGACGAAGCCGGCATCACCTACGAACACCGCCTGATCGACGACATGGTTGCCTCCGCTCTCAAGTGGTCCGGCGGCTATGTCTGGGCCTGCAAGAACTACGACGGCGACGTCCAGTCCGACACCGTTGCCCAGGGCTTCGGCTCGCTCGGCCTGATGACCTCGGTTCTCTTGACGCCTGATGGCAAGACTGTCGAAGCCGAAGCCGCGCATGGCACGGTCACGCGTCACTACCGCCAGCACCAGAAGGGCCAGGAAACCTCGACGAATTCGATCGCTTCGATCTTCGCCTGGACCCGCGGTCTCGCCCATCGCGCCAAGCTGGACGACAATGCAGAACTCGCAAAGTTCGCCTCGACGCTGGAAAAGGTCTGCGTCGATACCGTCGAAGCCGGTTATATGACCAAGGACCTGGCGCTGCTGATCGGCCCCGATCAGCCGTGGCTCTCCACCACCGCCTTCCTCGACAAGATCGACGAAAACCTCAAGAAGGCCATGGCTGCCTAAGCCTTGCCGACATGAGCAGATACGAAAACCCGGCTTCCGCGCCGGGTTTTCTTTTGCGCTGAATCTTGCGGCTGCGGCTAACCAGTGGCAAAAAGGCGCGCAACAAAAGGGAGAGGCAGATGGCTGAAGAACTTGTTTTCTATACCAACCCGATGTCGCGTGGACGCATCGCTCGCTGGATGCTCGAGGAGACTGGCCAGCCCTACCGTACCGAATATCTCGATTTCGGCACCACGATGAAAGCGCCCGAATATCTGTCGATAAACCCGATGGGCAAGGTGCCAGCCATCAAGCACGGCGACACCGTGGTCACCGAAGGTGCCGCCATCTGCGCCTATCTGGCCGAAACATTCCCACAGGCGGGCCTTGCCCCGACGGCGGCCGAGCGCGGTCGCTACTTCCGCTGGATGTTCTTTGCCGCCGGGCCGATGGAGATGGCGGTCACCAACCGTGCCCTCGGCTTCGAAGTCCCGCCGGAACGTCTGCGCATGGCCGGCTGCGGCAGCTTCGCGAATGTGCTTGATGCCATGGAGTACGCCGTCACGACCTCGCCGTTCATCGCAGGCGACCGCTTTACGGCCGCCGATGTCTATGTCGGTTCCCATGTCGGCTGGGGCCTAAATTTCGGCACCATCGAAAAGCGGCAAGCCTTCATCGACTATTGGAGCCGGGTGAGCGACCGCGACGCCTACCGCCGCGCCAACGAGATTGACAACGCCGCCATGCCGAAGCCGGCTACTGCATAATTCCTCAAATCGGAATCGATTTAAGGATAAAATTATGCAGCAGATTAATAGTGTTACAGCGAGCTTTGCGCGTCATATATGACGCGCGGCGCTGTAATGCCTGACAATACAAGGCATTAAGAGGATATCTTCGATTGCGCCCATATGCCGCTATTGCAGCGGCATATGGATATCGGTCAAAAGCTCCGTCGGCGGCACGTCGCGCGGATTGTTGATATATTCCTCGAACATGACGGTATCGCGCAGCTGCCGCCCGGAAGCCGGAAGCCATTGCGCATAGAGCCATTGATAGGCCTTGTGCATGTTGGCATAAGGCCCTTTGTGGCGCAGCACGGCATATTCGCCGCCATCGAGCGAGCGGCGCTCCAGCGGCGCGTCGGCCGCCATTCCATCGCCGGCGGTGACGCAAGCAAGGGAGCGCAGCTTGTCAGCCTCGACGACATCAGGATCGTCGAGGTAGACGCCGATCATGCGCATGTCCGCCGCGGCAAGGCCGCGAGCAAAGATCGTGCCGAAGAGTGTCTCGAAAGCCCGGCCGATCTGCATATAGGAGCCGCGATGGGCGACACCGATCAGTGACATCGGGGAAATGGTGCGAAGCGTAACGTCGAACATAACCGTGATCCTTCCTTGGGTGCTGGGTTCGAAGATCGTGTGGCTTCCCTCATTCCGATATCGCGCCGGCGGCATGCCGTAGACGAATCTGAAGATGCGGTTGAACGACTGGAGGTTGGGATAGCCCGACCGCTTTGCAATGTCGCTGACGGATAGACGGGTGTTGACGAGATCGCCGGCGGCCCGGTGCAGCCGCAGCCGCTTGACGGTTGCCGCCGCCGTCTCGCCATAGATTGCCCGATAGACCCTGTGCCAGTGGTAGCTGGACATGCAGGCGATTTCGGCGAGCTTTTCCATATCGAGTTCATCGTCCAGATGCTCATGGATATAGGCCGAAACCCGGCGCAACCGGGTCTCGTAAAGCGTCCACGCCGTTCCACCACTCATGTCAAACCCTCTTGCAAATCGATCGGCCCAACAAGAGCATAACCGAATTTGACAAATCCTGCGGAGTTGCGTGCGCAAAAGAAAATGGCGGATACCGAAGCATCCGCCATTTTAATTAGAAATACGAAATCAGCGTATTAGCCAGCAAGTGCCGAAGCAATCGCCTCGATCGCTTCGTCAGCCTTGGCGCCATCCGGGCCGCCGGCTTGGGCCATGTCGGGACGGCCGCCGCCACCCTTGCCGCCGAGGGCAGCCGAAGCGACGCGCACGAGATCGACGGCGCTGAAACGGCCGACGAGATCCTCCGTGACGGCGACGACAGCACTTGCCTTACCATCCTCCGAGACGCCGATCAGCGTCACGACACCGGAGCCGAGGCTTGCCTTCGCCTCATCCGCCAGACCCTTGAGATCCTTGGGATCGACGCCGGAAACCGGCTTGCCGAGGAACTTGACGCCGTTGACCTCCCGGACCGCATCAGCGGAGCCGCCTTGGCCGCCGCCCATGGCAAGCTTGCGCTTTGCATCGGCCAATTCGCGTTCCAGCTTGCGGCGCTCGTCCATCAAGGCTTCGACGCGCGAAACAACATCGGCGGGCTGAACTTTAAGCGTCGAGGCGAGGGTCTTTACGCGATCGTCCTGTTCGGCCAGATAATCGCGCGCGGATTCGCCGGTCACGGCTTCGATACGGCGCACGCCGGCGCCGACGGCGCTATCGCCGAGAATGCGCACAAGACCGATCTGGCCGGTGGCGGAAACATGCGTGCCGCCGCAAAGCTCGACCGAGTAAGGCTTGCCGGACTTGGCACCGCGCACGCCCTGCCCCATCGACACGACGCGAACTTCATCGCCATACTTCTCGCCGAACAGTGCCATGGCCCCTTCCGCAATCGCATCGTCGACGCTCATCAGGCGGGTGGTGACGGGCGAATTCTGCAGAACGATCTCGTTCGCCATCTCCTCAACAACCTTCAGCTCCTCGGCCGACATCGGCTTCGGATGAGAGACATCGAAGCGCAGGCGCTCGGGCGCGACCAGCGAGCCCTTCTGCGCCACATGTGTGCCCAGCACTTCGCGAAGCGCTTCGTGCAGCAGATGGGTGGCGGAATGGTTGGCACGCAGGCGCGAGCGCCTGTTGTGATCCACCGTCAGCACGACCGCATCGCCGACCTGGATCTTGCCTTCCGACACTTCCGAACTGTGAATGAAAAGGCCTTCGCCCTTCTTCTGGGTGTCGCCAACCGTGAGCTTGCCATGATCGCTAGCGATCACGCCGGTATCGCCCATCTGGCCACCGGATTCGCCGTAGAACGGCGTCTGATTGACAACGATCTGAACCTTGTCGCCGGCATTGGCGCTATCGACGGCAGCGCCGTCTTTGACGATAGCCTGGATGACGCCTTCGGCCGTTTCCGTGTCGTAGCCCAGGAATTCGGTGGCGCCGAACTTTTCCTTGAGTTCGAACCAAATGGTTTCGGTCGCCTTGTCGCCGGAACCAGTCCAATGCGAACGCGCCTCGGCCTTCTGACGCTCCATCGCATCCGTGAAGCTGGAAATATCGACGCCGATGCCACGCGCGCGCAGCGCATCCTGCGTCAAATCGAGCGGGAAGCCGTAGGTGTCGTAGAGCTTGAAGGCGGTTTCGCCGTCCAGGCTGTCGCCCTTGTGCAGGTCTGAAGTGGCATCGTTCAGCAGCGACAGGCCGCGCTCCAGCGTCTTCCGGAACCGGGTTTCTTCAAGCTTCAGCGTCTCGGAGGTCAGCGCCTCGGCACGCACCAGCTCCGGATAGGCGCGGCCCATCTGCTGGATCAGCGCCGGCAGCAGCTTCCACATCAACGGCTCCTTGGCACCGAGCAGCTGCGCATGGCGCATGGCGCGGCGCATAATGCGGCGAAGCACATAGCCGCGGCCTTCGTTCGACGGCAGCACGCCATCGGCGATCAGGAAGGCGGAGGAGCGCAGGTGGTCGGCGATGACGCGATGGCTGGCGCGGTGCTCGCCGTCGGCCTTGACGCCAGTCGCCTCTTCCGAGGCTTCGATCAGCGCGCGGAACAGGTCGATATCATAGTTGTCATGCTTGCCCTGCAGCACGGCAGCGACGCGCTCGAGACCCATGCCGGTATCGATCGACGGACGCGGCAGGTCGACGCGCTGTTCCTTGGTGATCTGCTCGAACTGCATGAAGACGAGGTTCCAGATCTCGATGAAGCGGTCGCCGTCTTCCTCCGGAGAGCCGGGAGGGCCGCCCCAGATGTGATCGCCATGGTCGTAGAAGATCTCGGAACAGGGACCGCAAGGGCCTGTATCGCCCATCGCCCAGAAATTGTCGCTGGTGGCGATGCGAATGATCTTGTCGTCGGAAAGACCGGCGATCTTCTTCCAGAGATTATAGGCGTCATCATCGGTGTGATAGACCGTGACGAGCAGGCGCTTGGCATCGAGGCCGAATTCCTTGGTGATCAGGTTCCAGGCGAGCTCGATGGCGCGCTCCTTGAAATAGTCGCCAAAGGAGAAATTGCCGAGCATTTCGAAGAAGGTATGGTGGCGTGCGGTGTAGCCGACATTGTCGAGGTCGTTGTGCTTGCCGCCGGCGCGCACGCATTTCTGCGCCGTCGAGGCCGTCGTATAGGGACGCTGCTCCAGGCCGGTAAACACGTTCTTGAACTGCACCATGCCGGCATTGGTAAACATCAATGTCGGATCGTTGCGCGGAACCAGCGGGCTCGACGGCACGATCTCGTGACCGTTTTTCTTAAAATAGTCGAGGAAGGTCGACCGGATTTCATTCACACCGCTCATATGGGGCCCTTCAGTCCTGCGCTCAGCAACTTGCATCAAAGTCAGTGGCTTTTATCGTTCGCTCCCGGCGCTGTCCAGCCGCACGAACAAAACCGGCCGCACATCCCTTGGACAATACGGCCGGTTTCGAATTTCAGTCTCACATCAAGCCCTGGATTGCTCCCGGAAGTCTTTATTCTCCAGAAGCGTCGCCATCGTCGGCGTCGGGACCGCCATTCTGCAGGAAGCGATCGGCGATCAGGCCGGCATTCTGGCGCAGCGACAACTCGATCTCGCGGGCGAGATCCGGATTGTCGCGCAGGAAGATTTTCGCGTTTTCGCGGCCCTGGCCGAGGCGCTGGCTGTTATAGGAGAACCAGGCGCCGGACTTTTCGACGATGCCGGCCTTGACGCCGAGATCGACCAGTTCGCCGGTCTTGGAAACGCCTTCGCCATACATGATGTCGAACTCGACCTGCTTGAAGGGCGGCGCCATCTTGTTCTTGACGACCTTGACGCGGGTCTGGTTGCCGATCACCTCTTCGCGCTCCTTGACGGCGCCGATACGGCGGATATCGAGGCGAACCGAGGCATAGAACTTCAGCGCATTACCGCCGGTCGTCGTTTCCGGCGAGCCGAACATGACGCCGATCTTCATGCGGATCTGGTTGATGAAGATCACCATGGTCTTGGATTTCGAGATCGAAGCCGTGAGCTTGCGCAGCGCCTGGCTCATCAGACGGGCCTGCAGGCCCGGCAGGCTATCGCCCATCTCGCCTTCGATTTCGGCGCGCGGCGTCAATGCCGCGACGGAATCGACCACGAGAACGTCGACAGCGCCGGAGCGCACCAGCGTATCGGTGATTTCCAGTGCCTGTTCGCCGGTATCGGGCTGCGAGATCAGAAGGTTCTGCAGGTCGACGCCGAGCTTGCGGGCATAGACCGGATCGAGCGCATGTTCTGCGTCCACGAAGGCGCAAATGCCGCCCTTCTTCTGGGCCTCGGCAATGGTCTGCAGCGCGAGCGTCGTCTTACCGGAGCTTTCCGGTCCGTAAATTTCGATGATGCGCCCCTTCGGCAAGCCGCCAATGCCAAGCGCAATATCAAGGCTCAGGGAGCCGGTGGAAACCGTTTCGATTTCGACCACGTTCTCGTTAGAGCCGAGCTTCATGATCGAGCCCTTGCCGAACGACCGCTCAATTTGAGAGAGTGCCGCTTCAAGTGCCTTGCTTTTATCCACCGATTTGTCCTCTACAAGCCGCAAAGAATTCTGAGACATCCGATCCACCTTTAGGTTATTGAAGCCGCTCTAGCAATGTCGCCGCCGATGAGAATTCTGTACTCTATTTGTTCTATTATCGCAAGGGTACAACAAGCAATTGAAAGAAAAAGGTAAAATGAATTCCGTTCTATTTTTGTTTTCTTCTTTCTTCCCAGGCACTTGCATGCCTGCGACGGTGAATTGCGAGATGTTATCGACCTGTCCGATTCGTCCTTTCGACCGCTGAGGAAAACCATATGGCGAAGAAGATTCTCGTTCTCGGCGGCGCACATATCGACCGGCGCGGCCGCATCTTCGGCGAGACGGCACCCGGCGCCAGCAATCCCGGCGCATGGTTCGAAGAGCCCGGCGGCGGCGGCTTCAATGCGGCGCGAAATCTCGCCCGCCTCGGCTTCGACGTCAGGCTGATCTCGCCCCGCGGCGGCGATCCCTCGGGCGAAATGGTAGCGGAAGCGGCAAGCCACGCCGGCATCGACGACAGGCCCTTCGTCTTCCTCGATCGCAAGACGCCGAGCTACACGGCGATCCTCGAACGCGACGGTAATCTGGTCATCGCCCTTGCCGACATGGAACTCTACAAGCTGTTCGTCCCGAGACGTCTGGCGATTCGCGCAGTTCGCGACGCCTTCGAAGGGACCGACCTCGTTCTCTGTGACGCCAATCTGCCCGCCGAGACCCTGGCCGCGATCGCGGCAAGAGCCGCCGTCTTCAGCAAGCCCGTCGCGGCAATCGCAATCTCGCCGGCGAAAGTCGTGCGGCTGAAACCGAGCCTTGCCGGCATCGATCATCTGTTCCTCAACGAAGCCGAGGCGGCCGCGCTGACCGAAAGTCGGCCGGAAGACCCGCTCGAATGGGTGAACGGATTGCGCGCCCTCGGCCTGCGCAATGGCGTCATCACTCGTGGTAGGCGGCCGTTGATCGCATTTTCCCGCGATCTCGTCGTCAGCCTGCAGCCACCGGTCGTCGACGATGTCGCCGATGTCACCGGGGCGGGAGATTCGCTCGCTTCGGGCGTTCTATCGGCCCTGCTTGCCGGACATGATCTCGCAGAGGCTGTCCGCCACGGTGCCGCAGCCGCCGCGATCACCGTCCAATCGCCCTTCGCCACAGCCGAAAATCTGTCTCCGGAGCTTTTGAAGACGATGTTGGCCCTTGTTCCCAAGGCCGAAATTCTGTCATGAAGCCTGCTCAGAACGCGTATACTGTTTCAGTGAATTGGAAACGACAATGACCCAGCCTATCTCGCCCCTGCTTCCGATCTCCTATTCGAAGGAAGTCGCCGCCGCGAAACTGCGCGGCGCACCGCTTGTGGCCCTGGAATCGACCATCATTACCCACGGCATGCCCTATCCCGGCAATATCGAGATGGCCCGCAGCGTCGAGGCGATCATCCGGCAGGAAGGCGCAGTGCCCGCGACCATCGCCGTCATCCACGGTACACTCCATATTGGCCTCGAGCCGGAAGAGCTGGAAGCGCTTGCCAAGACGGAAGGCGCGATGAAGGTCTCGCGCGCCGACATCGCCTTTGCGATCGCCGAGCGCCGCACCGGCGCCACCACCGTCGCCGCCACGATGATCGCCGCAGCCCGTGCCGGCATCAAGGTTTTCGCCACCGGCGGCATCGGCGGCGTGCATCGCGGCGCGGAGGAAAGCTTCGATATCTCGGCCGATCTTGAAGAGCTCTCCCGCACCGGCGTCATCGTCGTCTGCGCCGGCGCCAAGGCGATCCTCGATATTCCGAAGACGCTCGAAGTGCTGGAAACCCGCGGCGTGCCGGTCGTAACCTATGACAGCACCGAATTCCCGGCCTTCTGGTCGCGCTCGTCCGGCCTGGCAAGCCCGCTGACGCTGAACAGCCCGGCTGCCATCGCCAATTTCCAGTCCACGCGCGAGCAACTCGGCATCGATGGCGGCATGCTGATCGCCAATCCGGTGCCGGAAGCCGATGAAATCCCGCGCGAGGAAATGGAAATCTATATCGAGCGCGCCCTCGATAGTGCAGAGCGTGACGAAATCACCGGCAAGGCCGTAACACCCTATCTGCTCAGCACCATCTTCGACATCACCGAAGGCCGCAGCCTCAAGACGAACATCGCGCTTGTCGAAAACAACGCGCGTCTAGCCGCCGAAATCGCCGTCGCTCTGGCGGAATAAGTGGATAAATAGAGCTGCGATAAATAAAAGAACGGCCGGGCGCTTCAAAAGACCGTCCGGCCGTTCTTGTTTCAGATCAGGGAAAACAGGCCCAGAGCAGATCGCAGCTCCGCAAGCGTCGACTCCGTCCGCTCCCTCGCCTTTCTCGTCCCCTCCCGCACGACTTCCATGACATAGCCCGGCTCGGCAGCATAGCGTGCTCGGCGCGTGCGGATCGGAGCGAGCAGCGGCTGAAGAATGTCCTCCAGATGTCTCTTGAGAGTGACATCACCGAGGCCACCGCGGCGATAGTGCGCCTTCATGTCATCAACCAATTGCCGATCCTTGCAGAAGGCATCGAGATAGGTGAAGACGACGTTTCCCTCGACCCTGCCGGGATCGCCGACGCGCAAATGATCCGGATCGGTATACATCCGCCGCACTGCATCGCTTATTTCACCCGGCGATGCCGAGAGCGAGATGGCGTTGCCCTGAGATTTGCTCATCTTCGCCTTGCCGTCGACACCTGGCAGGCGCCCCACGCTCGGCACCATCGCCGTGGCTTCCACGAGAACATCACGCCCGATCTGCCGGTTGAGGCGGCGAACGATCTCGTTGGTCTGCTCGATCAAGGGCGCCTGATCCTCGCCGACCGGAACGACGGTCGCCTTGAAGGCGGTGATATCAGCCGCCTGTGCCACCGGGTAGCAGAGAAAGCCGGCAGGCACGTCGCGTTCGAAACCGCGCAGCTGGATTTCCGTCTTGATTGTCGGATTGCGCTCCAGACGGCTGACCGTGACGAAATTCAGATAGAGCAGCGTCAGCTCCGCCAATGCGGGCAAGGCGGATTGAACGCAGATGGTCGTCAGCACCGGATCGATGCCGACAGCGAGATAATCGGTAGCGACCTCTAGAACGTTGCGACGGACCTTCTCGGGATCATGGGCATTGTCGGTCAGCGCCTGGGTATCCGCCAGCAGCAGGAATTGCTGATGGCTATGCTGAAGCGCGACGCGGCTTTTCAGCGAGCCGACATAATGGCCGAGATGGAGTGGACCGGTGGTCCGGTCGCCCGTCAGGATGACCGGACGGGTGTCGATAAGGGAAGACATTTCGTTGCTCCGCAAAAGGAGCCGCCGCAATCGGGAAGGAAAAACGGAAATAGACCATGCTTGCCGGATCACGGCGGCAGGTCGATTTCAAGATATGACGACTGCCGCTCCTAGAAGGAGCGCCACCACAAACGGTAAATGGGTTTGGCAAGGTCGGTCATGCGGGGGTGATATCACCGACGTGCCAGCATTGGCAACATGGCGAGGCGAAAATCGCCTCCGACCTAGGGCTTATCCAGCGTTTCGCGCACGACGACGGCAAGCTGCTTCAGCGAGAACGGCTTCGGCAGGAATCCGAACTGCGCATCCGCCGGCAGATTGCGGGCAAAGGCATCCTCAGCATAGCCCGAGACGAAGATGAACTTCATATCCGGATATTTCTTGCGCAATTCCCGCAGCAGCGTCGGACCATCCATTTCCGGCATGACGACGTCGGACACGACAACATCGACCTGGCCGTCGAGCTCGTCCATGATGTCGAGTGCCTCGACACCGGAGCCGGCTTCGTAAACGGTATAGCCCCGCGTCTCCAGCATGCGCTTGCCGCCGCGCCGCACTGCCTCCTCATCTTCGACCAGCAGCACGACCGCAGACTTGCCGGTAAGATCAGCCGGCTCCTCCGGCGGAGCCACTATGCCGACGCTCTGATCCATGGCCGCGACATCGCGGCTCTCCGGCGCCTTCGCGTCCGATACAGCGGGCATTTCGACGACATGGCGCGGCAGGAAGATGCGGAAAGTCGTTCCCTTGCCTACTTCCGATTCCGGCTGGATATAGCCGCCGGACTGCTTGATGATGCCATAGACCATCGCAAGGCCGAGGCCAGTGCCCTTGCCGACTTCCTTCGTCGTGAAGAAGGGCTCGAAAATCTTGTCCATGATTTCGGGCGCGATACCGGTGCCGGTATCGCTGACCTCGACAAGCACCATGTCCTCATGCGGCAGATAGGGATAGTTGAAAGCGCTGACATCGGCTGCGAGCAGATTGCGGGTGCGCAGCGTCAGCTGGCCGCCGCCGGGCATGGCATCGCGGGCGTTGACGCAGAGATTGATCAGCACCTGCTCGAACTGCGAGAGATCGGTTTTGACAGGCCAGAGATCGCGGCCGTAATCGACATCCAGCTTTACATGCGTTCCGGACAGAAGCCGGTCCACCAGCATGCGCAAATCGCCGATCACGTCGGTGAGGTTCAGCACTGTCGGCCGCATGGTCTGCTTGCGCGAGAAGGCGAGCAACTGCCTGACCAGCACGGCCGCGCGATTGGCGTTGCGCTTGATTTCCATCAGATCCGCGAAGCTCGCATCCGAAGGCCGCGCCTGCAGCAGCAGATGGTCGGAAGACAAAAGGATCGCGGTCAGCACATTGTTGAAATCGTGCGCGATGCCGCCTGCGAGCGTACCGACGGCATTGAGCTTTTGCGTCTGCGCCATCTGCGTCTCGAGCGCCTTCTGCTCGGTCACCTCGACGGCATAGACGATGGCGGCCTCTTCCGGCGCCTCGTCGGTCTGGTCGATCACCGCATTGATATAGAAGCGGAAATGCCGCGCCTCATCCTTCGGATTACGGGAGTCGATCGGCGGAATGTCGCCCTGCCGGTCCTTGGCGGCCGCCAGCGCCTGCTGCAGCTGCGACCGGTCGCTTTCGTTGACGACGCTCTCCAAGGCGGCGCCGCGCTCGATATCGTCGCGCGAGACGAGATCCGAGAAAAGCTTCAGGAACGGCGCATTCGTCCGCAGGATGCGGCCATTGCCGTCGACGGAAGCGATCGCCATCGGCGTATTGTTGAAGAAGCGGCTGAAGCGCATGGCGGCGGCCGAAGCAGATTGCTCTGTATCCGCGCCGTTCTGCCGGGTCAGGACGATGGTGCGGCTCTCGCCGGGAGCGCCGTCGCGCATCGAGGTGACGCTGTGAACGATCTGCACCGGCAGGCTCTGGCCATTGGCGCGACGCAGATCGAGATCGAGCGTCACCGTCTTCTTCAAGCCCGGCTCCGCCTGAACGGACTGGATCAGCGCCAATCCCTCGCCGGCCACCAGATCGCGGATCGTCATCGAGCCCGGTACGAACTTCGTCAGATCGAAGCCCAGCCACTCGGCCAGTGTCGCGTTGAGATAGAAGATCTCACCCTTGCGGCCGGCGGAGAAGAAACCGGCCGGCGCATGATCGAGATAGTCGATCGCGTTCTGCAATTCCTTGAAGAAGCGCTCCTGGTCGTCGCGTTCGGAGGTGATGTCGGTGACCTGCCAGATATGCAGCACCTTGCTGCTGCCCTGTTCCGGCGGCAGCACGCGGGCCTTCAACCGATACCAGTGCGCCCCGTTGCCGCTTCCGTCCGCAGGACCGAGCGGCTTCAGCAGGCGAAACTCTTCCGATCCCTCCTTGCCGTCGCGCAGACCATTGGCGAGACGATACAAGGCCTCGTTGGATTCCCGGTTTCGCGACAGCAGCATTTCCAGCGACTGCACTTCCGTCGCTTTGGCGGCGCCGGTCAGCCGGCCATAGGCGGCGTTGGCGTAGACGATGCGCCCCTTCTCGTCGGTGATCAGCGTCCCATCCGGATGGCTGTTGAGAAACGAACGCGCCAGACTGTCGGATTGCGGCTGCGGCATCACCTCGACGAAGCCGATGATCGAGGAAACGAGGAAGAAGATGCCGACCATGGCAAGAATGCCGAGGCCGCCGAGAACCGCTTCATTGTCGAGCTGGCTCTTGAAGACGACGAAGGCCGCGGCGGCAGCCACGAGAACGAGCGCCAGCAGAATGATGCGCAACACGGTTCCCGAACGAACTCCGCGATCCACCAGCGGCACGCTATACTCGTCGGATGGACGCTGCTTCGTCATAAACCCCTCGTCTCCGCCGTTCTCCTCGCGACATGTCATACACGTTAAGGATCGCCGGAGTCGGACCTTTCGAATCTTCTTTACCAATTTGCGTCATCGGCAAAAAGCTTTGCCGAGCCAGAAAGGCTTGAATTCACAGGCAATAGAACACAAGAGGTATCAATCGCATCTTGTCTCCGCCGCGATCCTGCTCATATGATCGCCGCATAGGAAGGCCAAGTTCAAGGCATCTACCCGCCGGAGCTGCACAATAGGCCGCGACGTCGGGGACAAATACGGGAGTATCTCGACATGTTGGACGACATCGCCGGAGCCTATGGCAGCCGTTTCCTCCTCGCAGCCGGTGGGGTTGGCATCGCCCTGATCGTGCTGATCGCCATTCTGTGGCTCCTGCGCAATCGAGCGCCTTCTCCCTTCGTGCGCGGCGGCAAAAACCGCCAGCCGCGTCTGCAGGTGCTGGATGCCGCCGCCGTCGATGCCCGCCGCCGTCTCGTGCTCGTCAGGCGCGACGGCATAGAACACCTGATCATGATCGGCGGCCCGACTGATATCGTCATCGAGTCCGGCATCTCCGATCCCGCGCGCGCCGGCGTCGCAGCGACGCCTGTCAACGCTCCCATAGCTGCGACGCCTGTCGATGTTCCGGTGGCCTATGAAAGCCGGCAACAACAGCCGGAAAACGCTGCCGAGCTCGATGCCGCTCCTGCGGCACCTCCACAGCGTCTGCAATCCACCGGGGACAGGATCGAAGCCTATCTGCGTTCCGAAACGCCCGTTGCCCCGGCTCTGGAACCGGCGCCGGTGCCGCACGTGGCTGCCGAACGTCCGCAACCGGCAGCTGTCAGTCCGCCGCAACCAGCTCCACAAACCGCTCCGACCATCAGCGAAGCAGAGGCCGCCGACATACTGGACGCCGCCCGCCATGTCGTCCTGCCGCAGCAACAGCCGGCTCCCGCTCGTCCAGTGCCCGTCGAGCCTGTCGCCGCACCTGCGCGCCCCGCCGAGCCCGGCAACGATTTCCAGCGCATACTAGAAGCCGAAATGTCGAAAAACCTGACTGCCGAACGGATCATTCCCAATGCACCGGCACCACGGCAGGTGCAACAGCAGCCTGTTCCATCGCCGGCACCAAGCCCGGCACAGAGGGTCGAACCCGAGCTTGCGCCGCTGACCGGGGCCGACAGCGCCCTCCAGCAGGAAGTGGCGCGCATCTTCGGTGAAATGAGCGTCAGCCGCGACAAATAATGCGCGGCGTGAAGTGCCGGAAATGAAAAAGCACGGGGAGCGGATTCCCCGTGCTTTTACTTGTATCCAGTCGAGCC
Source organism: Martinezella tropici (assembly GCF_008370325.1). Lineage (GTDB taxonomy): Bacteria > Pseudomonadota > Alphaproteobacteria > Rhizobiales > Rhizobiaceae > Rhizobium > Rhizobium tropici_B. The sequence goes on from NZ_VNIP01000010.1 coordinate 165,985, forward strand.
GACAGCTCGATTATTCGTCGCGATAAACCTTTTCCCGGCGCTCGTGGCGTTCCTGCGCCTCGATCGACAGGGTCGCAATCGGACGAGCATCCAGGCGCTTCAGGCCGATCGGCTCGCCGGTCTCTTCGCAATAGCCGTAAGTACCGTCTTCAATACGCTGCAATGCGGCATCGATCTTGGAGATGAGTTTACGCTGGCGGTCGCGAGCGCGAAGCTCGATGGCTCTGTCTGTTTCCGAAGAAGCCCGATCGGCCAGATCGGGATGATTTGCGCTTTCTTCCGCCAGATGATCCAGCGTCTCGCGCGCTTCTCTAAGGATATCGTTTTTCCATGCTACCAGCTTCGCTCGAAAATAGGCTCGCTGATTCAGATTCATGAACTCCTCGTCTTCCGAGGGCACATAATTGCTAAGATCGATCTTCTCACTCAACGCGATTCTCCTGAAGAACATCTCATATGGCTGGGCTGTATATCCCAACCAATAGTGCCGGTTCAAGCCAAATAGATGCTGTCAACTGATTTTTAAATTTGTCATAAAATTCGGCTAAGCGTCTATTTTTTCATCATTTCTTCCCAGTAACCCGGATTCGCGTCTCTCGTAACCTTCGCGTGAAGGTAGGACATTTCGCCTTCCGGCGGATCGCGTCGCAGTTGACTGAGCATGCAAACAGACGTTACCTCATTAAGGAAATCGAGCTCCGGAATTTCGCCATGGTCAGCATTTCGCCGCCACCCTCCAGGATCTATCTCCTGCGCCATGCCGAGGCCCAGCAGGCCACTCCCGGCCAGAAGGATTTCGACCGTCCTTTGAGCGACAACGGCTATGCTGCAGCCGAGATCGTTGCGGACGAGGCCGCCGACAAAGGCTACAAGCCGGACCTCGTCATTTCATCCACGGCCCTGCGCTGTCGCCAGACTGCCGCCGCCATGCGCCGCGCCGTCACGCCCTCGACGGAATTCCGCTTTGTCGATGCGCTCTACAACGGAACGCCGGACATCTATCTGTCGCTCATATCAGCGCAGACTGATCAGGACTCGGTCATGCTGGTTGCGCACAATCCAATCATCGAGCTGACGCTCGCCGCCTTGATCGGGCGCGAGGCCATGGCCGGCGCGCTCCCGCGCGGCTTTCCGACAGCGGGTCTTGCCGTCGTCGATTCAGCACCGTCGGGCTGGGTCCTGACCGACTTCATCACCGAATAGGGATATTCGCCGAGACGCTCGCCTCGAACGATACCCGGGAAACGCCCTGCCTCTGATTGCAGATGCCGACGCATTCATCTTTTCGGGGCAAGTTTCGATCCCTATATTCACGGTCACGCTGTCATCCAGGGATCCCGCCTTGCCCCCAAGCCTGACCTCTTTTACCGACGACGCCCTCATTGCCTTTGACAATCTTGCCGATCGCGCAGCCGGCCTCGTCAATCCCACAATTCGTCTGGGCGTCACGGGCCTCTCCCGTTCGGGCAAGACCGTCTTTATCTCCTCGCTGGTGCATAATCTTCTGAACGGCGGGCGTCTGCCGCTGTTCGAGCCGGTGCAATCCGGCCGCGTTTCAGCCGTTCGCCTCGAGCCGCAGCCGGACGATGCCGTGCCGCGCTTTCAATATGAGGATCATATTCGCGCGCTCGTCAAAGACCGCATCTGGCCGGATTCGACACGTGCCATCTCCGAACTGCGCATCACGCTGGATTATCAAAGCGCCAGCGGCTGGAACCGCCTGTTCTCGCCAGGCCGTCTCTCCATCGATATCGTCGATTATCCGGGCGAATGGCTGCTGGACCTGCCGCTGCTTGCCAAGGATTTCCGCGCCTTCAGCGAGGAAACGCTGGCTCTGGCCAAAACCGGCATTCGCGCCGAACTGTCACGTCACTGGCTGGAGATAACGGAGGCCGCCGATATCGCTGCACCTGCGGATGAAATGAAGGCACGCGAACTTGCCATCGCCTTCGCCGACTATCTGAAGGCCTGCAAATCGGACGAACGCTCGCTTTCCACACTGCCGCCCGGCCGTTTCCTTCTGCCTGGCGATCTCGACGGTTCGCCGGCCCTCACCTTCGCGCCGCTGAAGCTGCCGGCCGAAGGGACTGCTCCGAAAGGGTCGCTGTGGGCGATGATGGAGCGCCGCTACGAGGCCTACAAGGCGGTGGTCGTCAAACCCTTCTTCCGTGAGCATTTCGCCCGCCTCGACCGGCAGATCGTCCTTGTCGATGCCCTGCAGGCCATCAATCGCGGACCGGAAGCGGTGCAGGATCTCGAACGAGCGCTGACGGACGTTCTGGCATGCTTCCGTCCCGGCACGAACTCGCTCCTTTCCTCGCTGCTCGGTCGCCGCATCGATCGCGTGCTGGTCGCCGCCACCAAGGCTGACCACCTCCATCATGAAAGCCATGACCGGCTGGAGGCATTGACGCGCCGCCTCGTCGAGCGGGCCATAGAGCGCATCGGCATGGCGGGAGCCGGCATCGAGGTCATGGCGATCGCTTCGGTGCGCGCGACGCGGGAGGCAACCGTGACCCGCGACGGACAGACGCTCCCCGTCATCGTCGGCACGCCGATGGACAAGGAAACCATCGCCGGCGAGCTGTTCGACGGCAACCGCAAGACCGCGATCTTTCCCGGCGATCTGCCGGAAAATCCGCGCTGGCTGTTCGAAGCCCTTGAATCGGATGGGACAAAGGTCCATCTGCCCGAGGTGAACGTCGTGCGGTTCCGGCCGCCGGAGCTGGATGAAACCGGCAGCGGCATCAAGCTGTCGGTGCCGCATATCCGCCTTGACCGCGCCATGCAGTTCCTGTTCGGAGACCGTCTCGCATGACGAAGCCGACCGAAAACGAGCCGAACGGTAACCGCCGACCCGCCGCCTTTACGCTGGAACCGGACGCCTCCAGAAAAGACGCAGATATCAAGGCCATGCCACCGGCGGTGCGCAGGCCGCAAAGCTTCGATGCCGATGTCGTCCTGACTCCAGACGAAGAAGATCCCTTCATCAATCCGACCCTCGATGCCGATGCGGACGGAACCGCCATTGCTAGGCCCCGCCGCGCGGGGTTTTCCTTCGGCAAGATAGCGTTTGGCGCGCTCGGAATTATCGTCTCGCTCGCCTTCGGTCTCTGGACCGACCAACTCATCCGCGACCTGTTCAGCCGCGCCGACTGGCTGGGCTATACAGCCCTTGCGGTCGTCACCGTCGGCATTCTGGCCGTGCTTGCCATCGTGATCCGCGAAACGGCCGGCATGATGCGGCTGGCCGCCGTGCAGACCATCAAGGCAGAAGCGGAAGCCGCCATCGTGGAGACCCGACCGGCCCGCGCCAAAGCGCTGGTGAAGCGTCTCTGCACACTGCTGGAAGCCAACCCAGATACCGCTAGGGGCCGTGCGACGCTGAAGGCGGCAGAGGATGACATCATCGATGCGCCACAGCTGATCGACCTTGCTGAGCGCGAGCTCCTCGGCCCGCTCGACCGCCGGGCGCGGGCACTGATTCTCGGCGCCTCAAAACGGGTATCGGTCGTAACGGCGGTCAGTCCACGCGCCCTCGTCGATATTCTCTATGTTCTTTACGAGGCGGCAAAACTGGTCCGCGCAATGGCGGAACTCTATGGCGGCAGGCCGGGCACGCTCGGCATGATCAGGCTTATGCGCGACGTGCTCGCCCATCTCGCCGTTACGGGCTCCATCGCAGTCGGCGACAGCATCATCCAGCAACTGATCGGCCACGGGCTGGCGTCGAAGCTTTCAGCCCGTCTTGGCGAAGGCGTCGTCAACGGCATGATGACGGCGAGGATCGGAATAGCCGCGATGGATCTTTGCCGCCCGCTTGCCTTCAAGGCACTCAAGCGGCCCGGCATCGCCGATTTTGCCGGCGACCTCACGCCGAATATCACCGGCCGCAACACGACGTGATGACCTGAAAATCAGGTGCTTTAGCATCATGGAAACCAAGCATTAACCATTCTGCGGCAAAAGTGGGAACCAGTTTTACGGTTCCGCCTCGCTAGGAAATATCCATGTTTTCGCGTCGATTTCTTCTTGTAAGCAGTTTTGCCGCCGCAGCCCTCTCTACAGGCGCTGGCGTGCAATCAGCCGACGCGGCGCCCCGCGACAAGGCCTTCTTTCAGTCGATATCAGGCACCTGGAGCGGCCCCGGCGAAATCGTGGCCGGCAAGTATAAGGGCACGAAATTCACCTGCAATCTCTCGGGTAAACCGTCCGACGGCGGCAATGCCGGTGTTAAGCTCGACGGCACTTGCCGCGTCGGGGTCTTCCAGCAGCCGATGTCGGCCGAGATCACGCAAAGCGGCGGCTCCTACAGCGGAAAATTCCTTGATGGCGCGGCCGGCAAGGGTCTCGACGTCACCTCGGGCACGGTCAATGACAATACCGTCGTCCTCGGGCTGATCCGTCAGAAACTGAACGGCGCCATGATCGCTCGCGTTTCGGACAACAAGTCGATGAATGTCACCATCTCGGTGAAGGTCGGCGAACAGATGGTGCCTGTCATCGGCGTCACCCTGAAGCGGGCCGATGTCGATCAGATGGCGGTCGGATCGATCCAGTAAACTTCGGATATCGGTGCTCAAAAAGCAAAAAGGCCGGCAAACTCGCCGGCCTTTTTGCTTTTTCATATTGCGGTTCAGGCGGTTCGCCACCAGTCACAATTTTCATCCGCGACCTCGATGCCCTCGACATCGACCTCCAGCAACCAGTCGCTGATCTTGCGGCCGTTGACGACGAGATCGGCTGCAAAATCGGCAAGCGGCATCAGCACGAAGCCACGCTCGACCATCCGCGGATGGGGGATGGTCAAGAGCGGCTCCACCTGCTGCAGATCTCCATAGGTCAGCACATCGATATCGATCGTCCTCGGCCCCCAGCGTTCGATCCGCACCCGCTTCATCTGCCGCTCTATATCGAGGCATACGTCGAGCAGGGCTTCCGGCGCCAGAGTGGTATCGACGGCCGCGCAGGAATTGTAGAAAAAGGACTGGTCCGTCTTGCCCCACGGCGGTGTGCGGTAAAGCCGCGACACCGAAACCACCTGGCAATCGGCGCGCTGATCCAGTGTGCGAAGGGCGAACGCCATGGCACGGACCGGATTGTCCAGGTTGCCGCCAAGACCGAGCGTCGTCCGCACCGCCAGGTTTTCAGGCAAAATGCTCAATGCTCACCTGCACATAATCGAGGACGCCCGGAACCGGGGCATTGGGTTTGCGCACCGTGATCTTGGCGCGGCGGATGCTGGGAAAGCGCCGGCACAGCTCCTTCGCCACATCGAGCGCCAGCGCTTCGATCAGATAGCGACGGCGTCCGGTCACGATCTCCTCGATGACGGTGAATGCGACGCCGTAATTGACGGTATCGTCGATCGAATCACGCTCCAGCGCATCGCCCGCTTCGACGTCGAGCTCGGCATCGACAAAGAAGCGCTGACCAAGGAACTCCTCCTCGTCATGCACGCCATGGCGAGCAAAGAAAGCGCAATTCTGCAGAGTAATGGTATATGTCACGGCGCTCATGGCGTCCCTCCATTTCGAACAGGCACAACGGCGTCCGAAAAACGCTCCCTACCTTCAAGGATCATGTTTAAGTCTCGCGCGCGTTCTGAGAATAGCATCCGCAACCGCCAGCGCGTCCCTGTTGATTGCGACATTGTGTACGCGGAATAGCGCAGCTCCCTGCAGGCGCAGGATCGCACTGGTCGCAGCCGTTCCGACATCGCGATCGGACGCATCGCGGCCCGTGATGGTGCCGACAAACCGCTTGCGCGAGGTGCCGACCAACAGCGGCAGCTCGAAACGAAGCAGCGCATTGAATCGCGCCATCAGTTCCAGATTCTCCTCCGCACTTTCCTTGGCAAAACCAAAACCGGGATCGAGCACGATATTCCGCCTGTCGACGCCCGACGCCGCGGCGATATCGAGCGATCGGCTGAGGAACAGCATCTGGTCGTCGATCACGTCGGGCAGCTTCGATCTGTCACGACCGGTATGCATGATGCAAAGCCCGGCACCCGTTTGCGCCGCTACGGCGGCGATATCCGGCTCGCGCTGCAGGCCGAAGACGTCGTTGACGATATGCGCGCCGGCCCCGACCGCCAGCCGCGCCGTATCGGCACGATAGGTATCGACCGAGATCAGGGCGTCAGTCCTGCCCCGCAACGCTTCGATGACGGGCAGCACCCGCCCCTGCTCCTCGCTGGCGCTGACGGCGGCGGCACCAGGCTTCGTCGATTCGCCGCCGATATCGATGATAGCAGCCCCCTCCTGGACGCAAGCCAAGGCATGCGCAACCGCTGCGTCGACGGCCTCGTAATGCCCGCCGTCGGAAAAGGAATCCGGCGTCACATTGACGATCGCCATGATGGCGCTCTCTTTGCCGAGCTCGAGGCTGCGGCCATGGGCGACATGCCAGGTTTGGCTGCGAAGCTCCGTCACGAACCGTCCCATCCCATTGAAAATGAAAAAACCTTGCGCTTGATATTGCGCTCACAGTGGCTATGCCGCAAGGTTCGCCGAAGTTCAACATGGTAGCGACACGAATGCCGCTTGCGTTCCAAAAGATAAGTATTTCGTGTGCTCTGTTGCTCGCGTTCTGCATACCCGGTGTGGCTAATGCCGAAGTCGTCGCCCGCAAATCCATTTCCTATTTCGATATCAAAGGCAGCACAGCCGACGAGCTTGATGCGGCGCTGAACCAGCGCGGGCCGCTTGCGATGGGTTCCAGCAGCCATCATCCCGGCGCGACGAAAATCCGCTTCGGCGGCAACGCGACCTACAGCGAGGCGAATGGGCGGTGCTATATCTCCAGCGTCAAGGTCACGGTCGATACTGAAATCATCCTGCCGCGTTGGCGCGACCGGCGCCATGCCAGCAAGCAGCTTTCGACGATATGGGACACATTGGCCGCCGACATCCGGCGCCATGAGGACCGGCACGTCGAGATCGCCCGAGAGCACGCACGGCAAATGGAACGACGGATCCTGTCCCTGCCATCGGCGAGCAATTGTGACGCGCTCCAGGAAAAAGCAAACGACGTGACGACGCGGGAAACCGAGCGGCACGACGCCGACCAGGCCCGCTTCGACCGGATCGAGGCCATCAATTTCCAGAACCGGATACAGCGGTTGTTATACTATCGCAGCCGTCACAGCGGCCAGCGATAGATCGCACCCCCATTATTTTAGGGAAATTGCCTACGGACGAACGCCGACTGTGGGAAAACAGCCACTATTTCTGTGAATCGTCCCACCGCGTCGTTCTTTGAACTTTACGAGAATCTGAAATAGGTTTTTCCTATCAATTACAGAGATAAGCGCACCAGATGATTCGAAAATACTGGGCGGTATCTCGAAAAGGATCGATTGAGAGTGCCTGCGGCGGCGGGTTCGTTCGCTCTTCGGCGCAGTCGGGTTTGTTTTTCAAAGCATGCGCTAAGTGTTCTCCTGGCGCGTCCTCAAGCCGCAGGTGTTTCCTCCCTTGCCTGTCGGTGATGCGCCCGCCTTGCCTCGCTCGCTGATCAGCTGAGCGGGGCATCTTTTTGGGATGGGGCTCCGGAATAAATCGTCCGGCGAGTATCAAGAACCTTCCTTGAAGGAAGCCTGCCTGAGAAAGCGTCAGGCCTGGCGCTCCGGCACATGCACGACGAGCCCATCGAGGGCGCTCGTCATCTTGATCTGACAGGAGAGACGCGAATTCGGCCGGACGTCGAAAGCGAAATCCAGCATGTCTTCCTCCATCGCCTCGGGGCTGCCGACCTTCGCGGTCCAATCCTCGTCGACATAGACGTGACAGGTAGCGCAAGCGCACGCACCGCCGCATTCTGCTTCGATGCCGGGAACGGAGTTTCGCACGGCATTTTCCATCACGGTGGATCCCTCGTCGACATTGAGGTCAAAGCGCGTGCCGTCGAAGGCGACGATGGTCAATTTGGTCATGTGGGTGAATTCCGATATTCGTGAATGAGGGACGATCGGAATTTTACTTCCAACAAATCGCTGGGGCAGTCAACATTTGCGCCGCCGAAACGGTTTACCGGTCAGGCGGCGCTGGTATCACATTCTATTGACCTTCAGGCCATTGACCTTCAGGTGGATCGCTTCAGCGCGAGAGCTTCAGAATAAAATTCTGGGCCTCGACGACACAGGTCGTGACCGCCGCCATGCGCGCGGCGTCGCCGACATTGCTTTCGAGCGCGCCGGCTGCATCGGCGACGCGGAAGGCGCCGACGGCACCGGCCGCACCCTTCAGCTTGTGCGACGCCGCCTCGATGCGCTTGGGGTCACCGCTGCCGATCTCCTGCAGGCAGGAACGGGCCTGCCTGGCGAACATCTGCAACACCTCGACCTCCAGCGCCTTGTCGCCCATCGTCTGCTTGCCGAGATGGACGAGATCGATCGCCCGTTCCCGCGAAGGGGCAGCGCCCCTCGAATTATCCGGAGATTCAAACGCAATATTCAAAGCTGCCATGTGCCAATGCTCCCGTCATTTATCTATGACTGTTTTAGGGACGTGCCGCATAGTTGCGGCCCGGGCATGGCCATCCAGTTAAATTTTGGCACATTGAGGGCCGAAAACTCCAGACATGGTTAACGTCCGTTAAACATGCTCAAAATCTTGAGTTTTCATGGCGTTGAACAGGCAAACAGGGTTAATGCCGTCTTAACGATCCACTGACTTTAAGGTGGAATTAATTGTCATGACTGGGGGAATGTGTCACTACGATACTAGTAAATTGGGCTCATGGCACATGTCTTTGCCCAGGAAGTGGATGATGGTAATGTTTTCATAACATCCGTTTGAAAAACCAGTTATCCACTCTGAAATGTAACGGGAAATCCAACGTCGATATTAATCGAAAGCGGAGGACCCAACGGGAGGCAGGGTTCGTCTTTTCCGGCGCGGCGGAATTACCGGAAAAGACACGGCAAGCCCGAGTGAGTTGTAACGAGGCGTAACCGCATGGCGAACAAAAAGTACATCGAGTCGGTCGAAGACAAGGCCTTCCAGGCATTGGACGAAGCTCTGCAGATCGATTTCAGTGACGAGAACTTGGAGTCTCGCAGTGCCCCTACGCCCGATGTCCCGGAGCAAAAAGTGTCTGAGCCGCCGAAACAGCCGATAAAGCAAAGCAGGGATGATGCAGCCCGCAATACCGGCGGCATGCGCAGCACTGCAGCCCCCGCCGCAACACCTCGCTCCGCCGAGGCGCCAAGAAACCCGAACCTTGCGGCCGCCAATGATGGCAACCGGGCAAGTTCCGCCAGCATCCTGAAGGCGCTGGACAGCGGCTCTCAGAGCCGCGCGGTGCGCAATGCCACGATCTTCTCGCTGTTTTGGATCATCGGCGGTGCCGGTCTCGCCTTCCTTCTTTACGGCACCCAGATCCGAAACATCCATTCCTTCGCCGATCTGGCCGCCCTGCCCGGCGTTATCGCCTGCATCGTCGGCATCATCGTTCCGGTCCTTCTTTTCTACGCTTTCGGCATGATGATCTCGCGTGCGCATGACATGCGCAACGCGGCCCGCTCCATGGCGGAAGTCGCTTTGCGTCTGGTCGAGCCGGAAACGGTCGCCTCCGAGCGCATCATGACAGTCGGCCAGGCGGTGCGGCGTGAAGTCTCGGCGATGAATGAGGGCATCGAGCGCACCATTGCGCGCGCCACCGAACTGGAAACCCTCGTCCATTCCGAAGTCAACGCCCTGGAGCGCAGCTACGCAGACAACGAACTGCGCGTGCGCGGTCTCGTCCACGAGCTCGGCACCGAACGCGACGCGATCATCAATCACGCCGAGCGGATCCGCTCGTCGATCGTCGGTGTACACGATCAGATCAAGGAAGATCTGTCGCTGGCGACCGAAGAGATCGCCGTGCGCCTCTCCACCTCGGGCGAAGCCTTCGCGTCGATGATCGACACGCGCGCGGCCGTCTTGATGGAGAAGTCGGATTCCGCCGTCGAGGCGCTCGGCACGCTGCTTGCCGCCAAGACGGACAGCCTGTTGCAGAACCTCAACGCCTCCGGCCTGGCGCTGAGCCACGAATTCGATACCCGCCTGGAATCCCTGTCGTCGACCCTTTCCGAACGCGGCAAGGAACTGCTCGGCCACTTCGAAACGCGCGCATCGACCCTCGACGCCAACACCGAAAAGCTGAACTCCGCGCTCAACGAACGTGCCCGCCAGCTCAATGAAACGCTGGTCGCGCGCACGAAGGAAATCAGCGAAAGCCTCACCGGCGGCGAGCGGTCCATCACCGGTACGCTGGACAATGTGCTGTCCCGCCTCAACACCGCGCTCGATGAAAAGGGCGCGAGCTTCCGCCAGAGCCTGCAGTCGACGGCCGATGACGCCATCATGGATATAGACCTGCGCTCCGGCTTTTTCGACGAGCGCTTCCAATCGACGATCGCGCAGCTTTCGACCGCCTTCGACGAACGCGTATCGGAATTCACCTCCGCCTTCGACAAGCGCGCCGGCTCGCTGGACAGCAAGCTGTCGGAAAGCCTCGCCCGCATCAATCAGAGCCTCGGCAGCAACTCGGATGCCTTGGAAGGCATTCTGACCTCCAGCATCGAACGCCTGGGCTCGCATCTCACCGATCAGTCTTTCGCGCTCGCGACCACTCTTGCGACCGGTCAGGAAGTGCTGGAAAGCGCAATCGGCTCCAGGGCCGGAGAGATCACCTCCGCGCTTCAGAACGCCACCAGCGGAATTTCCTCCGCCCTGGCATCGGGCACGAGCGAACTGAACACCACCCTCGCCTCGCATGCCGGCGCCTTCACCTCGGCTGTACAGGGTGTCACGCGGGATGTCTCGACCGCGCTGCAAAGCGGCACGGAAGAACTCACGACGGCCTTTGCCGGCCGCGCCAGCGAGATCAACAACACGCTCTCCTCCCGGACGAGCGAGATCACCCAGGCGCTTGGCTCCGCGCATGAGCGCATTGATGCCGTCATGGCTGCCCGCAGCAGCGCGCTTTTCGGCGCTCTGACCGACAACCAGTCGCGATTTGAACAGACGCTTGCCGAGCGTTCGCAGGCAATCACCAATGCCGTCAGCGGCTCTCACGAGCACCTGACCGCCGCCCTCGACGAACGCACCTCTATGCTGGCAATTTCGCTGGCGGAAAACCAGCTCCGCCTCGAAAACACGCTGGCAAGCCGCGCCGACGCCATCACCAGCGCCGTTGCCGATACACATGGTAAGCTTGCCGAGACGCTCGACGACAAGACGATGGCGCTCGCCATAGCCCTTTCCGAGGGCCAGTCCCGCTTGGAAGACACTGTGTCCGGCCACGCGGATCATGTTGCCGGCACCATGGACGCAAAGACCAAGGAGCTCGCCCGCGCGCTTGCCGAAGGCCAGGCGCGTCTCGAAAGCACCGTTTCCGGCCACGCCGAAAGCGTCACGAACGCTCTGGACGACAGAACCATGGCACTTGCCATCGCGCTTTCTGAAAGCCAGGCAAGGCTGGAAGAAACCGTCTCCGGCCATGCCGAGCGCGTCGCCGACACGCTAGACGGCAAGACCGGCGCGCTTGCCGCCGCCCTAACCAGCGGGCAAAGCCGCCTTGAGGCAACGCTTGCCAATCGCGCCGAGGAGATCATCAAGGCGTTTGCCGGCAATCATGCGTCCCTGGTCGATGCCCTCGACGACAGGGCAATGGCCCTCGCCATTGCGCTTTCTGAAAGCCAGGCTCGCCTTGAGGGCGCAATCTCGGGTCATGCCGACCAAGTCACCACGACGCTCGACGACAAGACGATGGCTCTGGCCATCGCCCTTTCGGAAGGCCAGGCACGGTTGGAGGATACCGTCGCCGGCCACGCCGAGCGGGTCGCCAATACGATGGACGGCAGGACGAAGGCACTTTCCGACGCGCTGACGTCTGGCCAGTCCCGCCTCGAGGCGACGCTTGCCAACCGCGCCGAAGCGATCACCAACGCCTTCACCGGCAATCATGCCGCTCTGGCCGACGCTTTGGACGAAAAGGCGATGGCTCTCGCCATTTCCCTCTCCGATACGCAGTCTCGGCTTGAGGATGCCGTATCGAGCCGGCTGGACGCCCTTTCCGAAACCGTTGCCGGAACGCATGACAAGATCGTCAATAGCCTTGACGACAAGACAATGTCCCTGGCAATCGCCTTGTCGGAAAACCACGCGAAACTCGAGGAAACCCTGGAGAACAGCGCCAAAGCCATTGCCCACACCGTTACCAGCGGCCACGAAGCATTGACCAATACGCTCGATGACAAGAGCATGGCCTTTGCAATCTCGCTCGCCGAAAACCAGAACCGTTTCGAAAGCACCCTGGAAGAGCGCGCCAATGCCCTGCTCGATAGCGTCTCCGGTGCTGAAGCGCGGGTTGCCGGTGCCTTCGGCGATAAGGCGGACGCAATCCGTGCGGCCTACAGCGAAAATCAGGATCGCCTTGATCGCTCACTCGCGGTCCATACAGAATCCCTATCCGGCTTGCTCGGCAGCAGCAGCGATCGTATCGAAACCGTTCTGGGCGCCACGACGCGCCAGCTCGAAAATACGCTCGGTGTCGGTCTGTCGCAGATGGACGAGAACCTCGCTTCCGCCTACGAGCGCATGCGCTCGACGCTGGAAGATCGCAGCAATGCGATCAGCGTGGCTCTGCGGGACGCCCATGAGCAGATCGACAACACGCTTATGGAGCAGACGACAGCCATCGGCACCTCCATTGCCACCAGCGCCAGCATGCTCGAAATGTCGCTGGAGGACCGCGAGGCATCGCTGCGTCAGACCATCGATGCCAGCGCAAGGACATTGGAAGAGCGCCTGAGCAGCGGCGCGGGCGATGTTGCCGGCCGCATCCAGCAGGCCGCCGGCGATATCCAGCGTTCGGCCGAAACCTTCTCGTCCAACCTCAACCAGACGATCGAGGGCATGACCGGCCGCTTTGCCGAGACCGGTTCGCGCGTCGAAGCCAGCCTCTCGGCTCTTGAAAACCGCATCCACGAAGGCGTCACAGGCGTCACCGCCCAGGTCGACGCGGCCGGCAACCGTCTCTCCGATACGCTGGCGAGCGGCGCTGCCCAGATCGACAACAGCGGCAGCCAGGCCGCCGCCCGCATCGAAGAGCGTCTGTCGACCATGGATCGCGCGCTCAATGTCGGCCTTGAAGCCGTCAACCGCACGATCGAGGGCAAGGCCGCCAATCTCGCGACGACGCTGCGCACGGCCGTTGCCGATGCAGCACAGGGCATGGATACGGAAGCGACGCGTACGGCGGAACTGCTTGCCAATACCGGCCAGCAGTTTGCGGATAACCTCGGCAACCACAGCGATGCGTTCGCACGCGCCATGACCGAGCGCTCCAACGATCTCGTCAATCGCGTCTCGGAAACGCAGAACCGGTTGGCAAGCCAGGCTGCGGCCGTCGCCCAGACCTTCTCGGAAGCGGGCAACGCAATCGTCAACAAGGTTGCCGAAGCCGAAGGCCTCGTCAGCAACCAGGTCAACACGATCTCGCAGGCCCTGTCTTCAGCAGAACAGTCGCTGGAAGCGCGTGGCGCGGCCATCCGCAATACGCTAACCGATGGCAGCGAGCAGATCGCCTCCACCATGGCTCAGGTCGGGCGCGCGCTGGACGAGCGCAGCACCGCCATCCGCGCCTCCCTGGAAGAGCGTGCCCGCGAGATCGACGCAACCCTTACCGGCGTCGACAACGCGCTGGAAGCACGCGGCGCATCCATCCGCACCGCGCTTGACGAGCGCACCCGCGAGCTCAATTCGATGCTGGCTGGCCGCTTCACGGAGCTCTCCCGCCTCATCGACGAAAAGGCCCGTCCGATCGTCGATCGCTACGCGGCAACCGGCCAGGAAGCGGCAGCCCTCATCTCGGCGGCAGCCCAGGAAAGCACGGAGCGCCTGCGCGCCGAAAACGCCGCCCTGATCAACGCAATCGCATCGCGCACGGAACATGCGGTCAATACGGTCAGCGCACTCGAGAACAACCTGCTTGCAAGCGTCAACGGCATCATCGCCCGCCTCGCCGAGAACAACTCCGCGATCGCCGGCCTGCTGACCAATGCCGCCACCGAGTTCGCAACCGTTGACGATCGTCTCAGCGCGACGTCGACGCGCTTCGCCGAATCCGCGGCGAAGGCCGGCGAGATGGTTTCAGCCTCCAGCCGGCTTCTCGAAGGCAAGGTCGACAAACTGTCTGAAATCACCGGCCAGACGCTGTCGCAGGTCGGCAACATCGTCGGCCGCTTCGACGATCACTCCAAGGTTCTGACGCAGGCTTCCCAGCTTCTCGGCGCGGCACAGTCGAACCTCGTGTCGACGCTGGAAGAGCGTGAGACAGCACTGCAGAACCTCGCCGTCGGCCTCGTTCAGCGTTCAGAAGAGATCGAGAACACCATGCGCGCCCTCGGCACGATGGTGGAAACCGCCTTCGACCGTGCCGAGCAGCGCTCCAATCAGGTCACCGGCAATCTGCGCCAGAGCGTCCAGTCGTCCTTCGCAGACATCGGGCGCGTCCTCTCCGAAACGGAGAAGCGCGCCGAGGACGCCGCGGAAAACATGCGCGGCGCATTGCACAAGGCCGGCGAGGAAGCGAGCCAGGCTGTCGAAAGCACCTTCGCCAGTGCCGAGCGCCGCTCTAGCGAACTGACAAACCGCCTGCGCGGCGGCCTCACGGCTTCGCTGTCCGAGGTCGAGCAGATGCTTGCCGACGCAGGCAAGACATCCGATACGGCCGCACAGCAGCTGCGCGAGACGCTGCGTGTCGCCGTCGATGACGCTATCGGCCGCTTCGCCGGTGCGACGGATGAGATCCGCCGCTCGGCCGGCGATATTCGCCGCGAACTCGACCTCACCCGCAGCGAATTGAAGCGCGGCGCCTTCGACCTTCCGGAAGAAGCGAAAGAAAGCGCTGCTGCCATGCGCCGCGCCGTCGCCGAACAGATCAAGGCGCTGCAGGATATCTCGCAGATCGTCGGCCGCTCGACTCAGCAGCTGGAGATTTCCGAACCTTCGGCCCGCGCTCTGGCAGACGCACAGCCGGCCCAACGCCCACGGCCAGCAGCTCCTGCCCCGGCTCCGGCAGCCGCCGCTCCGCGGCCGCAACAGCCCGCTCCGCAGCAACCTGCTCCCCAGCAGCCGGTGCCGCAGCAGCCTTCGATCGAGTCCCTGGGTCTGCGCGGCTCCATTCCCGCAGAACGTCCGGTGGCTCAGCCGCAGCGCCCAGTCGAAACGTCGGCTCCTGCCCGCCAGGAAGCAGCCGGTGGCGGCTGGATCAGCGACCTGCTGCGTGGCGCCTCGCGTGACGAAAACGCCGGCCTGCAGCCAGCACGGCAGGCGACATCGAAAGCACCGGCCGAACCGGCACCCACCGCACGCAACCCGCGCCATGTCGTGGAATCGCTGAACTCGCTCTCGGTCGATATCGCCCGCGCCATCGATCACGATGCGTCGGTCGACCTGTGGCGCCGTTACCAGCGCGGCGAACGCGATGTGTTCACCCGCCGCCTCTACACGCTCAAGGGCCAGCAGACCTTTGACGAAATCAAGCGCAAATATGACCGCGAACCCGAATTCCGCACGGCCGTCGACCGCTACATCGCCGATTTCGAAAAGCTGCTCGCCGATGTCCAGCGTACGGACCGCGATCGCACCGTCACGCAATCCTATCTCACTTCCGATACCGGCAAGGTCTACACGATGCTGGCCCACGCAGCCGGCCGCCTGAGCTGAGATAGACAAGACGAATGCTCAATCCCCGGCTACACGCCGGGGATTTTGATTCAGGACATTGCTTACGTTTGGCGGCATTAGAAAGGGCGGTCCCGAGGGCCGCCCTTGCTTAATTTGGCGATGATTGCGGCCCAACTACCGAACTTCATGCACCTTCGAGATCAAACCGCTGGTAATGCCGACCAGCAGGAAGTTGCTCTTGAGGCGAACCCAGTGATAGCCGCGCGGAGGCACAGACAGCTGGTAGGCGCGATAGTCGATTTCCGTGGCGCGGCGGCGGTCGGAGGCCGACAGGCGGCGCCCCTTGACCCATCCGCCCTTGCGGATAACGACCTTCTTCTTCACCGCCTCTTTTTGAACAACGGCCTGCTTGCCGGCGGGAGCCGGCTTGACCTGCGCTGTCGCAGCCAGCGGCATCCCGAGAATGGATGCAGCAAGAAGGACAGTGAAGATTTTTCTCATTGGTTGTTTCCTCATTTCAGAATCTGCACGCGAACTTATCGTGACAGACATGAAACGAGTCTGACAGTCGAATTACAATTCGGTAATGGGCAAGATTAGACCGCAAACCATCGCCGAACTTACAATTCATCGTAGTTGAACCAGTCGAAATCCGCCGGTTTCGCCCGACCCGACGTGTCGAAGGCAAACATGCCGGCAAAAGCGCCGGTGAAGGAGCCATGCTCGCCGCGCCCACCCTCATCCGAGATGACACCAGCGTCGAGTACAGGCCCGATGGCCTGCCATGCTCCCATGCCTTCCGCCTGCCAGAAGAACTGCAGGTCGTTGCCGCGCACCTCCATGGCAAGCTGGATCCTCCCATCGGGCACGGCAACCCCGCCCTCGATCGGAAAACTCAGGCGACCGTTCGGATAGTCGCCCGGGCAGGTCATGATGGTGACGCAGCGGCCGAGCTTCTCGTGCGAGGTCACGGCTATGGCATGCAGCTTGAAGCGATTGTAGTAATGCGTCAGGCCAGCAACTTGCTGATAGGTGTCGGGCTCGAAATCGACGACGGTTTCAGCGCGGAAGCTGTGATGCTCCTGACGGCGGGCGACGAGCGATTGCTCGAACCAGGAACCAATGCTCTCGCGGGCGATAAGCCGCAAATGGCCGGGACGTTCGGTCAGGCTGAAGATGCGTTCTGGCTGCGGCGTGCGCAGCCATTGAAAATCTATCGGCAATTCGCGCTCATCAAAATTATAGCCGCTGCGGCGCGGCTTTTCGATGCGCTGGGCACCATTCAGGCCAGCCACCTCGACAGCG
Organism: Martinezella tropici; assembly: GCF_008370325.1. GTDB lineage: Bacteria > Pseudomonadota > Alphaproteobacteria > Rhizobiales > Rhizobiaceae > Rhizobium > Rhizobium tropici_B. The sequence goes on from NZ_VNIP01000010.1 coordinate 182,973, forward strand.
GGAACGCTGGTGCCGTTTTCGAGATAGAGCCAGCCATCCAATTTCCACACACATTTCTGCAGAGCCGTCTCACGGCCGAGCGTGCAGCGACGATGCGGCGGCAGAGGCCGCCCGCAGAGATGCGTATGATAGAACTGCCCGTCATGCGTCTCGACATATTGTCCGTGGCCGGCGCGCTGCAATGCCGCTTCCGGATGATCCTTCGACGTGATCAGGTACTTGTTCGGATGCAGTTCGTACGGCCCGGCAATGTCGCGGGATCGGGCCATGGTCACGGCATGGTCATAGCCGGTGCCGCCTTCGGCCGTGGTCAGATAGTACCAGCCGTTGCGCTTGAAGAGATGCGGCCCTTCGACCAGCCCCAGTTCCGTGCCGGCGAAGATGTTCCTGATCGGCCCTTTCAACGATTTCGTCGCCTGATCCCATTCCTGCAGCAGGATGCCGTCGAAGGCCGGCGTCTTCGGCGAGCCGCCATAGCTTTCGGTACGGTGGTTCCATTGCATGTTGACGAACCACTTGCGTCCGTCTTCGTCATGAAACAGCGAGGGATCGAAACCGGATGAGTTGACATAGGCTGGCTCGGACCAATCGCCCTCCATGGTCGGCGAGGTTACGATGTAATTATGGGCATCCTTGAAGTTGCCGTCATAGCGCTTGACGTCGGTATAGACGAGCCAGAACAGGCCATCGGCATAAGAGAGGCAAGGCGCCCAGATGCCGCAGCTGTCGGCCTCGCCACGCATGTCGAGCTGTGATGCACGCTCCAGCGGCCGCCGGACGAGCGTCCAGTTCACGAGATCGCGCGAATGATGGATCTGTACGCCCGGATACCATTCGAATGTCGAGGTTGCGATATAATAGTCCTCGCCGACACGGCATATGGACGGGTCGGGATTGAAGCCCGGCAGGATCGGATTGCGGATCATGAAACTCTCTCCTCCAGAGACCACGACATGCGGCGATGTGCGGTCATACAAAGTAAGACGCCCGGAACTAGGTCCCGGGCGTCTTATGATGATCAGTCGCGTTCAGCCGATTTGGCCCAGAGATTGATGTCCGCCTCCTTTGCATAGATATCGATCTGCTTCAGCTCCTCGGCCGTGAAGTCGAGATTGTCGAGCGCCTTGACGCAGTCGACGATCTGCGACGAGCGGCTGGCGCCGATCAGAGCCGACGTAATGCGGCCGCCACGCAGAACCCAGGCGATCGCCATCTGCGCCAGCGTCTGACCGCGCTTCTCGGCGATTTCGTTGAGCTTTCTTATATTGTCGATGATCGACGGACGGATGAAATCGCGCTTCAGGAAATGGTTCTGTGCCGCGCGGCTGTCTTCCGGAATGCCGCCGAGATATTTGGTCGAGAGCATGCCCTGCGCCAGCGGCGAGAAGACGATGGAACCGATGCCGAGGTCTTCCAGCGTATCCACCAGACCGTCATCCTCGACCCAGCGGTTGAGCATGGAATAGCTCGGCTGGTGGATCAGGCATGGCGTGCCCAGGTCCTTCAGGATTGCGGCGGCCTCGCGCGTGCGCTGCGAGTTGTAGGAGGAGATACCGACATAAAGCGCCCTGCCCGAACGCACGATATGATCGAGTGCGCCGCAGGTTTCTTCGAGCGGCGTGTCCGGATCGAAGCGGTGGGAATAGAAGATGTCGACATAGTCGAGGCCCATGCGCTTCAGGCTCTGGTCGCACGACGCGATCAGATATTTGCGGCTGCCCCATTCGCCATAGGGACCCGGCCACATGTCGTAGCCAGCCTTGGAGGAGATGATGAGCTCGTCGCGCAGGCCGGCGAATTCGGTGCGCAGGATTTCGCCGAACGCAGTCTCGGCGCTGCCGGGAGGCGGGCCGTAATTGTTGGCGAGATCGAAATGGGTAATGCCGAGATCGAAGGCCGTGCGGCACATGTCGACTTTGCGATCATGCGGCGTGTCGCCGCCGAAATTGTGCCAGAGCCCCAGCGAGACCGCCGGCAGCTTCAAACCGGAACGGCCGGTCCTGTTGTATTTCATTTTTGAATAACGGTCGGATGCCGGTTGCCAGGCCATGATGGAATTCCTTCGAGATGAAAAAGCGCGCGGATTGTTTACCCGCGCGCAAACTAGAGCAATTCCAGGAAAAGTGTATAGCGGTTTTCCGCCCGGAATTGCGTAAGAACAAGAAGACGGAGCGTTTTCGCGATTCGAAGAAAAGCGAAAATGCTCCAGTTTTTCCAGCGCTTACTTCAAGAGCGCCTGCGCCTCTTCGATGCCGAGTGCCGCCGGCTGGGTGCAGGTCGTGGTCAGGTCGATGAAACGACCTTCCTCGCCCGACTTCAAGATTGAGGTCATGACGTCGACGCCATGCAGCGTCCGGTCCAGCGAGCAACGGGCATCCCGTCCGTCGATCAGCGAAGCAGCAAGGTCGGCAAGGCCAGCTGTGCGATAATTGGCGCGCGAACCGCTCGGGCTTTCCTGGTTGACGATGCCGAAAGGATGCGCCCAGTTTTCCAGCGGCTTGATGTCTTTGTCGCGGCCGCTTGCCTCGACGGTGCCGCCGAAGAAGTTCGGGTCGGGCACGTAGAGCGAGCCCTCGGTGCCGTAGAGCTCCATATTGGCATGGCGGTGCGACCAGACATCCCAGCTCGCCGTCAGCGTGATCCTTGCGCCGCTGACGAATTCGAGCAGAGCCTGGATCGTCGTCGGCGTCTTCACGGGGATAATGTCACCATTGCGCGGCTGGCTGGTGATGGTGCGGGTCGGCGACGCCATGGACGTCATCGCACCCACACGCTTCACCGGGCCGATCAGGTTGATCAGGTTGGCCACGTAATAGGGGCCGAGATCGAGGATCGGGCCGCCGCCGGGCAGGAAGAAGAAGTCCGGGTTCGGATGCCACATTTCCATGCCTGGGCTCATCACATGGCAAGAGCCAGAGGTGACGCGTCCGATACCGCCGTCATCGATGAACTTGCGGGCGAGCTGATGGGCGCCGCCGAGGAAGGTATCGGGAGCGCAGCCGACGGCGAGCCCCTTTTCCTTGGCGATGCGGCGCAGTTCCTCGCCCTGCTCCAGCGTCAGCACCAGCGGCTTTTCGGAGTAGACGTGCTTGCCGGCTTCGAGAATGCGCTTGGAAACCGGGAAATGCGCATCCGGAATGGTCAGGTTGACGATGACGTCAAGCTCGTCATTGGCGAGCAACTCGTCGATGGTCTGGGCCTTGACCTTGTATTCCTCGGCGCGCGCACGCGCCGCTTCCATGTTGATATCCGCGCAGGCCAGCACCTTCAGCCCCTTGAAGAGCGGCGAGAGCGAGAAGTAGGTGGTTGAGATATTGCCGCATCCGATGATGCCGACGCCAAGTTCCTTAGCCATGTGGAAGTGCCTCAAAAGCTCTTGAAGGATGCGATGGAGCGCGTGATCAGGCGATCGACATCGCTCGGATTGTCATGTTCGACGACGAAGTGCTTGGTCTTGGTGCCGGCCAGCGCCTTGAGCAGCTTTGCCCACGGAACGGTACCGTGCCCGACATCCGCCCAGCCGTCTTCATTCTTGTTCTCGCCCGCCGGCGCAATGTCCTTGACGTGAACGGCGGTGATGCGCGGACCCAGCTTTTCGATCCAGGCAAAGGGATCGCCGCCGCCGCGGATGACCCAGGCAATATCGGCTTCCCAGGAAATATCCGGAGCGCCTTCGAAGATCTGCTCGATCGGCAGCGAGCCGTCGGCCTGCTTGACGAATTCGAAGTCATGGTTGTGCCAGCCGAATTCGAAGCCCGCATCCTTGTAGGGCTTGCTCATTTCATGCAGGCGTTTGCCGAATGCGCGCCAGCCGGCGGCATCGCTCGGGCGCTGGTCGGCGCCGATATGCGGCGCATAGATCGAATCCATGCCGAGCGTCTTGGCGATGGTGAGCGATTTCTGCACTTCGCCGTCGAGGAAGTCCGGGCTGAAATGGCCGCTCGCCATCCGCAGGCCGTTCTTGTCGAGTTCGGCGCGCAGGTTCTTGAGGCCGGTCTCATCAAGATCGGCATAGATACCGCCGAAGCCTTCGACTTCGGCATAGCCGGCCTTGCCGAGCTTTACGAAGATCTCCGAATAAGGCTGGAAATTGCGGGCGCTGTAGAGCTGAAATCCAAGTTTCGTCATCAATAGTCCTCCAATGGCCTTCGGGCCGTCCGTCTTGGGGCTTGGGGCCCCGAAAGCGCCGCCACTGCGACGCAATAGTTCAATCCGCCGGTTGGCTGGCCACCGACTGGCTGGATTGCAGATCGTAGATGCAGAATTCGGGCACGCCGCTTGCGAGCGGCTTGGTGGGCGTGAACACGACGCGGCGGCTTTCGCCGGCGGCAAGATCGAAGGCGTTGTCGGAATAGCGCCCTTCCGCCTCGCTCTCGATCATCACGAACAGCGCAAGTCCCCTTGCGGTGACGGTGAGTTCCACGGTCCCGTTTTCCTCTTTCTCCTCCCGCAGCACCGTCAGGCCGGCGGGCTGAAGCTCAAGCGCCTTATAGGTGCCGTGAACATAATGCCCCTCGCCGCCCATGCCGTTCGATGCGGTGAAGCGCCACGCCAGCAGGCAATCGGTGGGAACCTGATCCGCATCGATCGACAATGCCGTGACAGCCGCATCCGGCGTGCAGACGGCATGCGCCGTCGTCAGCGGCAGGCGCTCGCCGTCAAGCTTCAGCAGCGAGACGGAAATATCGGCGGTCACGTCAACATTGGTGTCATTGACCAGAGAGAAGCGGATCGTCTTGTTGTCTTCCGACGGAATAGCCGCGACCGATACGGGTTGGAAGAAGCGCCGCACCAGATAGTGCATGACCTTCCACCGGCCGCCGTAATCGAGGCTCGACCACGAGGCGACAGGCCAAGTATCGTTGAGCTGCCAGTAGATGGTGCCCATGCAATGCGGCTTCAGCGACCGCCAATATTCCACCGCCGTCTTGATGGCGAGACCCTGCTGGACCTGACTCAAATAGACGAAATTCGGGAAATCCTTCGGGAAGCGGAAATAGCGGAACATCGTGCCGGCAATGCGCTCGTTGCCGCCGGCATTCTTTTGGTGCAGCTCCATGACCGGAGAGGCGATGTTCATATCCTTCGCCTCGGCATAGGTCTTGATGACGGGCAGCGAGGTATAGGATTGGAAGCCGAATTCCGAGCAGAAGCGCGGCCGCACGGACCGATAATTGTCGAAGGACTTGTTTTCGTGCCAGACCGACCAGTAATGCATGTCGCCAGAGCCATCGGCATGCCAGGCGTCGCCGAAATTGAGATAGCCCGAAGCCGGGCTCGACGGCCACCAGATCGCATCCGGCAGCGCCTTCTTCATCGCCGTCTCAATGGTCCTGTTCAGGCGGTCGTAGGAGACGAGATAGCGATCGCGATCCTTACGGGACTCCTCGAACCAGGTGAGCGCGCCCACCAGCTCATTGTCGCCGCACCAGAGAACGATGGACGGATGTGTCGCCAGCCGGCGAACCTGATAGCCCACCTCTGCCTCGACGTTCTCCAGAAAATCGCCCGTCGACGGATAGAGATTGCAGGCAAACATGAAGTCCTGCCACACCATGAGGCCCAGGCGGTCGCAGGTATCGTAGAACCAGTCATGCTCGTAGAAGCCGCCGCCCCAGACGCGGATCGCATTCATATTGGCCGCCGCTGCCGATTGTAGCAGATCCTCCGTCGCGGCCGGGTTGGAGCGCGAAAACAGCGCGTCGGCCGGAATCCAGTTGGCCCCGCGGGCAAAGATCTCGCGACCGTTGACCTTCAATGCGAAACGACTGCCGGCCTCATCTTCGTCGGCAATCAATTCGACCGTTCGCAGGCCGATCTGCCGCGTCACGGTTTCGAAATTGGTTTCCACGGACAAAGCATAGAGCGCCTGCTCGCCATTGCCGGCCGGCCACCAAAGCTTTGGCTTATCGATATGGAAGAAATGGGTAATCGAGGTTTCGCCGGCATTGACACCGACGTCGAGACGCACGCGCTCGTCGTCGAGCGAAAAGTAGAGCTGCGCAATCCCTGTTCCATCGGCAAACAGCGCCACCGTCACCTTGAGGTCGACCGAGCCGTCGTCGTTGTGGAGCTGCTGGGTGACGACATTTTCGATGCGGGCGATTTCGAGCTTCTTCAGCGCGATGGTGCCGTAGAGGCCAAGCGGTGCGATTGCGATGTTCCAGTCCCAGCCGAAATGGCATTGCGGCTTACGCAGCATGTTGCCGTTCGGGATCGGTGAGTTCCCGGTGCTGTAGGGAATGTAGAACGGCTGCTTCGCCTGCAGTGCGGCTCCGGCCGCGATGCTCGAATGCAGGACGATGCGAATGATGTTTTCGCCTGTCTTCAGTGCCTTCGAGACATCGGGGCGATAGCGCTGGAAGCAGTTGTTGGCCTCCAGCATGAGCATATCATTGACATAGACGCTTGCGACGGTGTCGAGATAATCGATATCGAGATACCAGTCGCCATCGATATCATCGAGCGTGAAGTTGCGCGTCAGCTCCCAATCCTGCTTGGCGGCCCACTGCACCACCTCTTCATTGCGGCCGAAATAGGGATCGGGAATAAGCCCTTCCGCATGCAGGGCCGTGTGGACATCACCGGGCAGCGACATGGCAAGCGAATGGTCGCTGTCGGGAGAGGTCAGCCTCCACGATCCGGCCAGATCGACAGTGAAGTTATCATTGATCGAAGACGACATCGGACCTCCTCGGACCGCTGCGAGGCGGAGGCGGCAAGGCCGCCTCCTTTCATGGGATCATATTCTGAGTTCTGTCTGCGCATCGAAGAGCGATGCGAGAGACATGTCAAAGCCGAGCTTTACGGCCGAACCGGGGCCGAAGCGCCTGGCGCCATTGACGCGAACCGACATCGTATGGCCGGCATGCTTCAGCCACAGCAAGTTATCGGCACCCATCGGCTCCTCGATATCGACGGTGGCATCGTGGACCTCGGCGCCGGGCGCGGCCACTTCATTGACCTTGATGTGCTCGGGACGAACGCCCAGCACCACCTTGCGGCCGGCTTGCAGCGCCTCGCCGGCCTTATAGCCATCGAGAGAAAACAGCACGTCGTTAGTCGCGAACACGACCTTGCCTTCCCGATTGACCAGCTCGCCCTTGAGGAAGTTCATCGATGGCGATCCGATAAAGCCGGCCACGAAGAGATTGCGCGGCTCGTTGTAGATCGTCGTGGGATCATCAAGCTGCATGATGACGCCGTTCTTCATAATCGCGATGCGGTCGGCAAGCGTCAGCGCCTCGATCTGGTCATGGGTGACATAGATCATCGTGTTCTTCAGCGACTGATGCAGCCGCTTGATTTCGACGCGCAGCTCCGAGCGCAGCTTGGCGTCGAGGTTCGACAGCGGTTCGTCGAAGAGGAAGACGTCGACATCGCGCACTAGGGCGCGGCCGATCGCGACGCGCTGGCGCTGGCCGCCCGAAAGCTCGGCTGGCTTGCGTTTCAACAGCGGCTGGATCTGCAGGATCTCGGCGGCACGGGCGATGCGCTTGTCGATCTCCGCCTGCGGTACCTTGGCGACGCGCAGGCCGAAGGACAGGTTCTTCTCGACCGTCATCTGCGGATAGAGAGCATAGGACTGGAACACCATGCCGATGCCGCGATCCTTGGGCTCTTCCCAGGTGACGTTCTTGCTCTTGATGAAGATCTGCCCCTCGGTGATGTCGAGCAGGCCGGCGATGCAATTGAGCAAGGTCGACTTGCCACAGCCCGACGATCCCAAGAGCACCAGGAATTCGCCATCATTGATCTCGAGATTGAGGTTCTTCAGAACGGTGACCGCGCCGAAATCGAGCGACAGGTCTTTGATGGAAACGCTGCTGTTCATGGATCACCCCTTCACTGCGCCGGCGGCGATGCCCCGAACGAAAAGCCGTCCGGAGACGAAATAGACGATAAGTGGAACAAGGCCCGTAAGGATCGTTGCCGCCATGTTGACGTTGTATTCCTTCACGCCCTGGACGGAATTGACGATATTATTGAGCTGGACGGTCATCGGATAATATTCCGGCCTGGTGAAGACGACGCCGAACAGGAAGTCGTTCCAGATACCCGTAATCTGCAGGATCATGGCGACGACGAAGATCGGCAGCGACATGGGCAGCATGATGCGCAGGAAAATCTGCCAGAAGCCGGCGCCGTCGATACGCGCGGCCTTGAAAAGCTCCGCAGGCAGCGACGCGAAATAATTGCGGAACAGCAAGGTCAGGATCGGCATGCCAAAGATGCTGTGCACCAGGATAAGTCCGCTGAGCGTGCCGTAGATACCGATTTCGCGCAGTACGATGACGATCGGATAGATCATGACCTGATAAGGGATGAACGCGCCGATGATGAGGATCGAGAAGAAGAAATCCGCGCCCTTGAACCGCCAGTTGGCGAGCGCATAGCCGTTGACCGAAGCAATCGCGATCGAGAGGACCGTCGACGGCACGGTGATGCGCACGGAATTCCAGAAGCCGCGGGAAAGACCGTCGCAGTTGAGACCGGTGCAAGCCGTTGCCCAGGCTTTCACCCATGGTTCGAATGTAATCTCGAGCGGCGGCGAGAAGATGTTGCCAAGCCGGATTTCCGGCATTCCCTTCAGCGAGGTGACGATCATCACATAGAGCGGCAACAGGTAGTAGGTCGCGGCAACGAAGAGCGTGCCGTAGAGCATGATGTTGCGGCCGGAAATCACCCGGCGCGGCTTGCGGCCGCTCGGTCCGGAGAGCGTCTTGTCCGTCGAGGCAGCACCGCCGTTCGCATTCTTGAGAGTAATAGTATCAGACACGTTTGCGCCCTCCGCCGAATTCCAGGTAAGCCCAGGGGATGACGACGATCGCGACGGTCACCAGCATCATGGTGGAAGCTGCAAATCCCTGACCGAGATTTTGCGCCTGGAACATGTAATCGTAGACGTATTTCGCCGGGACTTCGGAAGCGATGCCGGGTCCGCCGCTCGTTTGCGCGACGACGAGGTCGTAGACCTTGACGATACCGCTGGCGATGATGACTAGAGTTGTGATGAAGACCGGGCGCATCATTGGAATGACAACGAACAGATAGGTCTTCCACATGGGTATCCCATCCACCCGCGCTGCTTTCCAGATATCTTCGTCGATGCCGCGAAGGCCGGCGAGCATCAGGCACATCACGAGGCCTGTTCCCTGCCAGAGCGCGGCGATCAGCACGCCATAGATGACGATGCTTGGCGTATAGAGCGGATCGAAAGCGAAGGTCGTCCAGCCAAGCGAACGCACCACGGACTGGATGCCGAATTCTGGATTGAGCAGCCACTGCCAGACGAGGCCGGTGACGATGAAAGAGAGGGCGAAAGGATAGAGGAAAATCGTGCGGAAGGTGTTTTCGAACCGGATCTTCTGGTCCATCAGCGCAGCCAACACAAAGCCGATGACGAGACTGAAGATTATGGAAAGAATGCCGTAAATGGCAAGATTTTCGATGGACATGACCCAACGCGGCGCCGCCCACAAACGGTGGTATTGGTCCAGCCCGACGAAGCTGAGACGTGGCAGCAGCTTTGAATTGGTGAAGGAATAAACCACCGTCCAGATTGTGCCGCCCAGGAAGATGACGACGGCCGTCAGGATCATTGGAATGGATGCAATCTTCGAATTCAGATTGCGCAGAAATTGATTTGGCCGGCCGGCTTTCGCATGACCCGTCATTTTAGCTCCTTCTAAAGCGCGATTGCTTCGACGATCAGACCCCGGGATCATGCCCGGCTCATGTCGCTCTCTCCTCATTCACGGCCGAACGTCACATCCCTGTGGGTCCGCGCCTGAGGGGCGCCGTAGCCGGCCGGATCACAAGACGTGTCCCGGCCATGATACCGACCCGCAATGCGAGGCCGGTATCACTACAGCGAGAAGATAGAGATCAATCAGCAGCAGTGATGATCTCGACGAAGCGCTTCTGGGCCGCTTCCGGCGTCATCGAAGGATTGGCGAAGAACTCGGAGAACAGGTCTTCTTTCTGCTTCTGGCTGTCGGCAGAGAGAAGCTGGTCCGTACCCTGGATCACGTTACCCTTCTTCAGAATTTCCAGGCCCTTCTTCATGCAGTCGTTGGCTGATGTGAGGTCCACGTCGCCGCGCACCGGCAGCGAACCCTTCTTCAGGTTGAAGGCTACCTGTGTCTTCGGATCGAGAAGCGTCTTGGCGAGTGCATCCTGAGCCTTCGACTTGGCCTCATCCTTCAGCAGCGGGAAGTAGAATGCGTCGCCGCCTGTGGAAATGACTTCATTGACACCGAGACCCGGAAGGCAGGTATAGTCCGTGCCGGCCTTCTGGCCTGCCAAGGCGAACTCACCCTGCGCCCAGTCTCCCATGATCTGGCCGCCGGCCTTGCCGGTGATGACCAAGTTCGTGGCCTGGTTCCAATCCTGAACGTTGGAGCCCTTGGACATCTTGCGGGCGTCGTCTGCAGCCTTGAAGACCTTGGCGATCTCAGGCCCGGCAGCTACTTTCGCATCCTTATCCTTGAACACTTTCTCGAAGGTATCCTTGCCGGCGATGGCGACCATCAAGACGTCAAAGGCGCCTGCCGCCTGCCATGGCTGACCACCGACGGCAAGCGGAACGATGCCCGCCTTTTCCAGTGCGGGAGCGGCGCCAACAAACTCATCCCAGTTCTTTGGAACAGGAACGCCGGCCTTCTTGAAGGCAGCATTCGAAAGCCAGAGCCACTGCCAGGAATGGATATTGACCGGTGCGCAATAGATCTTGCCGTCGATCGTGCAGGAATCGAGCAAGCTGGATGGACGGATGATGTCTTTCCAGTGTTCCTGCGTCGCGACATCGGTCAGATCGCGCATGAGGCCTGCCTGCACCAGTTCCTCGGCCTGACGACCGTGGTTGAATTGCGTGGCGCCCATCGGATCACCGCCGGTGATGCGGCTGATCATGATCGGACGCGCAGTCCCGCCCGAGCCGGCGATCGCGCCATCGACCCAATGATTGCCGGTGGCGTCGAAAGCCTTTGCCAACTCGGCCACGGCGGCTGCTTCGCCGCCCGAAGTCCACCAATGGGTTACCTCCAGGTCGGTCGCATTGGCCGCACCAAGCGGCAACACTACCGAAGCAGCCAGCGCAGCAGCCATTAAACGAATATTCATGAGTTCTCCTCCCTCACTGAAACGTTGCCGGAAAAACCTAGTCGAATCATTTTCGCTGCGCAACCGCCAACTCGAGATTTTTTCGACAACGAGCGATTATACAACCTATGGATAAGTTTCCGCCTGCGAAATTAAGCCGATGACATTGGCTTTTCAACAGGCATGCGCAAGGATGCATCTTAATAACTATTTGATTATAAACAATATAATTATAAGAATGCATAGCCATCCCCCTGATACCGTGCAACGGATGGAATCCCACCTGCCGGCAGACTCGAATACAACCCTTGGAAATAGTGTCGAAAGACATATCCAAAATAGTGCTCGACATTCGTACTGTATCGTTACAGTTTCTATTTAAAGCGAGGAGGCGCCGCGTTTCGCCCATGCTTGCGATGCAGGCCTGGCGATATAAGCGGATTGGCCGCGGGAGGCGGCCGGGAGGCGGGCTTGGACGGAATGGACAATAAGAAAACTTCAGGCGCCGGCACGCGGTCTGGGCCAGAGCGGCCAACGCTGAAAACGATCGCCTTCATGACGGGACTTGGAATTACCACCGTTTCACGCGCGCTGAAGGATGCTTCCGACATCGGTGCTGAGACGAAGGAACGGGTGCGCATGGTCGCCCGCCAACTGGGTTATCAACCGAACCGGGCCGGTGTGCGCCTCAGGACCGGTAAGACCAATGTCATCGCGCTGGTGCTGAGCATCGACGAAGAAATCATGGGCTTTACCAGCCACATGGTCTTCGGCATCTCCGAGGTTCTGGCCGGCACGCAATATCACCTGGTCATCACGCCGCATTCGCATAGCAAGGATCCGCTGGTGCCGGTGCGCTATATCCTCGACACCGGCTCCGCCGATGGTGTCATCATATCGCGTACGGAGCCGGATGATCCGCGCGTCGAGCTCATGCATGATCGCAATATGCCTTTCGCCACGCACGGGCGGACGGATATGGGTATCATCCACCCTTTCCACGACTTCGACAACGAGGCCTTTGCGCACGAGGCCGTCCGTGCGCTGGTTGCAAGAGGGCGGCGTCGCCTGGCCCTGCTGCAGCCATCGAGCAAGCTCACCTACTATTCGCATACCCGCATCGGTTTTCAGACGGGCCTGCATCAATATGGTGCCGAGGAGATTCCGCTCAGGATAACCACCGACAATGCGCTTGCCGATATCAAGGACGCGACCGAAGCACTGATGCGCTCTCCGCATGCGCCCGATGGGATCATCTGCTCCAGCAGCGGCGGCGCCATCGCCGTCAATGCCGGCATCGAGGCGGCGGGCTTCCGTCTCGGCCGCGACATCGACATGGTCTCCAAGCAATCGGCCGATGTCCTGAGCTGGATCAGGCCCGAGATCATCACGGTGTCGGAAGATTTCCGCCATGCCGGGCGGGAACTCGCCAAGGCTGTCATCGCCCGTATTGACGGGGTGGAGCCGGAACTGCTGCAAAGCATCAGCCCGCCCGTCTGGCCGAAGAGCTGATAAGAAAAAGGCCTGCCGGAGTGGTTTCCGGCAGGCCCTTGATTTCGGATCGATCGAAGCTCTCAACCCTGCGCGCCGCTGCCCCATGGGCCGTGATGGATATCCTTGCCGTCGACACGGTCGAAGCCGTGCGCGCCGAAAAAGTCGCGCTGGGCCTGGATCAGGTTGGCGGTGCCGCGAGCCTGGCGATAGGCGTCGAAATAGGTCAGCGCCGAAGCAAGGGCCGGAACCGGAAGGCCGCCGGCGGTCGCAGCCGAAACGATGCGGCGCAGCGACGGGATCGATTCCTTGACCATCTCGGCAAAGGCCGGCGTGACGATCAGGTTCGCCGCATCCGGGGCCTTGGTGAAGGCGCTGGTGATTTCGTCGAGGAACTGCGAGCGGATGATGCAGCCGGCACGCCAGATCTTGGCGATCACAGGCATCGGCAGCGACCAGTTGAATTCCTTCGAGGCTTCCGCCATGACGGCAAAGCCCTGCGCATAGGCGCCGATCTTGGCTGCAAACAGCGCAAGCTCGAGATCCTTCAGCAGGTCCGGACCAAAGCTGATCGGGAACTTGTAGTCCGGCGTGCCGAAGATCTTCTCGGCAGCTTCGCGCTGGCTCTTGATCGCAGACAGGCTGCGGGCCGCAACGGCCGCCTCGATCGCGGTTGCCGGAATGCCCATGTTCTGCGCTTCGATGGCAGACCACTTGCCGGTGCCCTTCTGGCCGGCTTTGTCGAGAATGACATCAGGCATGGCGCTGCCGGTCGCCGGGTCCTTGGCGGCCAGAACCTTCTCGGTGATCTCGATCAGGTAGGAGTTCAGGCGGCCCTTGTTCCAGTCGCCGAAGATCGAGCTGATTTCAGCGGCGTTCTTGCCGAGGCCGTCGCGCAGAATGCCGTAGATTTCGGCGATCATCTGCATGTCGGCATATTCGATGCCATTGTGGATGGTCTTGACGAAATGTCCGGCGCCATCATTGCCGAGCCATGCGACGCATGGATCGTCATTGTACTTGGCGGCAATCGACGTCAGCACCTTCTCGACGCGCTTGTAGGAATCTTCCGTGCCGCCGACCATGATGGAGGGGCCGTGACGCGCACCTTCCTCACCGCCGGATACACCCATGCCGATGAAGGTCAGGCCGGTATCCTTCAGGCGATCGAAACGGGCGATCGTATCGCGGAAATTGGCGTTGCCGGCGTCGATCATGATATCGCCCTTGTCGAGATGCGGCTGCAGCGCCGCCATCTGCTGGTCGACCGGCTCGCCGGCCTTGATCATGATGATGATCGGGCGCGGCGGACGGATCGCCTCGACGAACTCCTCGATCGTCTTGCAAGGAATGATCTTGTCCTTGAGCGCGCCCGCATTCGCGTAGAATTCATCCGTTACCTGCGGCGTACGGTTGAAAACCGCGATTTTGTTGCCTTTTTCGGCAATGTTGAGCGCCAGATTCGATCCCATCACCGCGAGACCGATCAGCCCGATTTCTGCCTTTTCCACGACAATCCTCCAATGAGTCTTTGACTGCGCCCGGCCCTACCCTGAAGACCCGGAAGACGCATCAACATCCGATATGACGCAATGCCCTCGACGCGACCTGCGACGGCCTACGTTCGGCGTTGTTGTTGCACTCCGGACGGAAAACGGCAAGCCTTCGCAAGCCGTGAATCGTCCCCTTTGCAGGACTGTGCAAGAATGTTGCTGGATTCGTGATTTATCCATTTCTCGAAGCCGCAATTGCCTGACCGATCGTCAGCCCATGAGGGATATAGAGGAGGAAGACACCATGTCGACCATGAGTGCGAAGATCGTGCATATCTCCATCGATCGTAACTGGAAGGAAGTCTACGGCTACGCCAGCCGCCCGGAAAATATGCCTTTCTGGGCGTCGGGCCTGGCATCGGGACTGACGCAGGATGGAGACGACTGGATCGCGGAAGGTACCCTCGGCACTGCCCGCGTGCGCTTCTCGCCCCGCAACGATTTCGGCGTCATCGACCATCGGGTGACGCTCGAGTCCGGTCTGCAGGTTCACAATGCCCTGCGCGTCGTACCGAATGGCGACGGTTGCGAGGTCATGTTCACCCTGCTCCGGCTGCCCGGCATGACCGAAGAACAGTTTGCGGCCGATGCCGCGCACATAATGAAGGATCTGAAGACGTTGAAAGAGCTTATGGAGCGCTGAAGCAATTCCAGGAAAAGTGCGCAGCGGTTTTCCGTCCGGAATTGCGAAAAAACAGAGGGATGGAGCAGTTCGGATATCCCGCGAAGGATTGAACGGCTCCAGGCGCCGTTACAGCGAACGCAACGTCCAATCGACGAGCTCGCCGGCGACGCCCGCAAATGCCGCATCGAGTGCGCGGACGAAATCAGGGTTGCTGCCACCGTTGACCGGCACGACCTTGCGGAAGACATTCTGCGCCTTCACCGTACCGGTGCGGTCGTTCAGGATCTTTTCCGAGATTTCGACCGTCGCAGTCTTCTGGCCCCCGGAGGCATTGATCTCGAAGGAGCGGATGTCGGTGACGATCTGATAGTCGATCGCAAGGCCCTGCCCCGGCACGCCGACGCCGCCGAGCTTTCCGGTATTCTCGAAGGCCTCTACCAGCTTCGACTGCACCATCTTGCTCAGCTTGTCGCTCCATTGCGACTTTCCGAGATACTGGATTTCCGAAGGCGAGACGCGGATGACGATCTGGTTGCTGTCCAGCGCCTGCAGCGCCGTCGGTGGCGGGATGAGGATCTGGCGGCTCTTGACCGAAGGCCCGTTCGCCTTCACCGACGCGGAAAGATCGTAGGTGTCATTATTCGAGGCGGTTCCACAGCCTCCGAGCAAGGCTGCGAGCACCGGCAATGCAATCACAGCTTTCCACACCTGATGACGCTCACTCGACACGCAACCGACCATATTCCGCTTATCCCCTGGAAACCAGATATCGCTATTCATCAACGCCGCGCGCGGCCATCATATGTTTTAACCGTATCGCCGCCGAAGATCAGTCGCTGCGGATTGCGGTCGAAATTTGTGATTGTAGTATTCAGATTGTCAACCGTGCCCCGCATGTCGTTGATCAGGGTCTGCGCGTCGCGCAGGCCACCACTTGAGAACTTCTGCAGGTTGTCGGCGATCGGGCCGATGCGGGCGTTGAGATTGTCAGCCGTCTTCTTGAAGGATTCGAGCGTCTCCTTGGCCTGGGCAAACAGCGACTGCGTGCTGTCGTTACCGAGGAGGGAATCGACCTTCGTCAGAATGCCGTCGACCTTGCCGGATGCCGTATTGAGCTTGGTGGAGATATCGCGGGCATTGGCAATCGTCTGATCGATATCCCGCTGATGCGAAGCAACGGAGTTGACGACATCGCGGATCGACGCGACGGCCGCGCGCGCCTGCTTCGTCACCTCGGCAACGTCATCGACCGATCCTCTGACCTTCGCCGGATCGATCGATGCTACAATCTGATCGACGTGTTCGAGCGTCTTTTGCGCCTTCTGCCCGAAAGCATTGTAGGTGTCGGCCGTCTCCTTGAAACTGGCAACCGTCGCCTTCAGATCGGTCGTGGCGTCCGCTACGTTCGCCGTGATCTTGTCCGCATTGGCAATCACGTCGTTGACCTTCTGGGCATCGACCGCACGCACCAGCTTCTCGATCGCATCCAGCGTCGAGTCGACGCGGACGGAGACCGTCTTGAAGGTATCGGACAGCTGTCCGACGCTTGCCAGGAACTTGTCGATATTGTCTGAATTGTCGGCGATGGCCTTGGAGAATTTCTGCGCGTTGCGCACCGTGTCGGTCAAAGGTCCGCGCGAATCCGACACAAAGCCCTGGATGTCGCCGATCGTGTCGTTGGCACGGTTCAGGATTTTGTCGGCCGTCGTCAGCAGGTTGGTCACGCTCGACTGATCGGCGAGCAGCACCGCGCGCTTACCAGTATCAACCGAACGCTTCAGGATATTCTCGTCGCCGTTGCGACCGCCGGAAAGCTCGATATAGGCGGCACCCGTCAGACCCTGAATTTCCAGGATAGCCTTGGTCGAGGTATAGACCGGCGCATCGGCGCGTACCTGGGTGAAAGCCAGAGAATAATTAGGATCGTCGGCATCGATCGACAGACCCTGCACCGAGCCGACCTGAATGCCGTTGAAACGGACCGGCGAACCGACGCTCAAGCCGTTTGCAGAGCCCGGAATGCGCACCACGAGCTCGACCATCGGGCCGCCGCGGCCGTACTCGGCCATCCAGTAGACGAAACCGAAGGCAGCCGCGATCACCAGCAGCGTGAAGAATCCGACGATCGTATAATTCGCTTTGGTTTCCATTGTCTCCAGTCACTTCTCGCGGCCGTTGGCGCTTCTTGCGCCTTTGTCGTCGTTGTGCCCCCTGATGTCTTCCCGCGGCACGATCGAACGTGCGCGCTTGCCCCTGAAGTAGGATTGCACCCAGGGGTCATCGCAGGCGAGCATGTCCTCAACCGTACCTTCCACCAATACTCGCTTCTGTCCGAGGACAGCAATACGGTCGCAGACGGAAAACAGGCTGTCGAGGTCGTGAGTCACCATATAAACGGTCAGGCCGAGCGTGTCGCGCAGCCTGGCGATCAGCTCGTCGAATTCGGTGGCGCCGATCGGATCGAGGCCGGATGTCGGCTCGTCGAGGAAAACGAGGTCGGGATCGAGCGCCAGAGCTCTCGCCAGCGCGGCACGCTTGATCATGCCGCCGGAAAGCTCGGAAGGATATTTGTCGGCTGCATCCGCGGCGAGACCCACCATCCGGATCTTCATCAGCGCCAGTTCGTCCATCATCTCCTGCGGCAGGTCCAGATATTCCCGCATCGGCACCTGAATATTTTCCTTCACCGTCAGTGACGAAAACAGCGCGCCCTGCTGGAAGAGAACGCCAAGCCGCATGTCGAGCTGGTTTCGCTCCGGCTCGGAGAGTGTGTCATAGTCCTCACCGAGTATCTCGATCTTGCCTGAGCGCCGCGGCAACAGCCGCAGCACCGTGCGCAGCAGCACCGACTTGCCCGCGCCGGAAGCCCCGACGAAACCCAGGATCTCGCCGCGATAAATATTCAGGTTCAATTTATCCAGGACGACTTTCGATCCGAAAGCGACGGTGACATCCTGCGCCGACAGCACGATATCCCGGCCTTGCTCGTCTTTCTGCAGCGGAATGTCCGAGTGAAGCGCGCTCATCCCTGCCATTCCTCAGAAGTCGATTGCTGCGTAGAACATGGCAAAGAGCCCGTCCATCAGGATGACGACGAAGATCGACTTCACCACCGACGAGGTCACATGCTGGCCAAGGGATTCGGCGCTGCCTCCGACCTTCAATCCCTCCACCGCCGCAACGATGCCGATGACAAGCGCCATGAACGGCGCCTTGATCATGCCCGAAATGACCGTCGACAGGCTGATGGCCTCGTGCAGACGCGAGATGAAGGTTGCAAAAGTGATGCCGGAATAGCCCCAGGCGACCATCGCGGCGCCAAAAAGCGAAGCGAAGTTGGCAATGACCGTCAGCAAGGGCAAAGCCACGGTCAGCGCGACCAGCCGCGGGAAAATCAGCACGCCGATAGGATTCAGGCCCATGACCTTCAGAGCGTCGACCTCCTCACGCATCTTCATCGAGCCGATTTCCGCAGTGATCGCACTGCCGGAACGGCCGGCGATCATGATCGCGGTCAAAAGCACGCCGATTTCGCGCAATTGCAGGATGCCGACCAGATCGACGACGAAGACTTCGGCGCCGAAATAGCGCAGCTGGAAAGCACCCTGCTGCGCGATGATGGCACCAATCAAAGACGACATCAGCAGGATGATCGGAACCGCGCGCACTGCCATGTGATCGATCTGGTTGACGATCGAAGCCGGCGAAACGCCGCTGCCGCGCCCGAATTTGAGCTGCGCACCGCGCACGGCCGAACCCAATATATACATGGCGGCGATAAGATTGCCCCAGATCTCATAGACGCTCTTGCCGATCGGTGCGAGAATCCGCTCCGCCAACGATGTCTTCTGTTTCCGCTCTCCGGCCTCAGCATCGGGATCTTCATCGAATGCCGTCAGCAATTCGTCGATATGCGGATTGGAGCCTTCGATGGTGACGCTGGCTTTATGTGCTTCCTGGCTTTCCTTGAGCCGGCGGATCAGCAGCGCACCCGCCGTATCGACATCCGAAAGACCGGAAACGTCGATCACGACTTCGCCGCCGGAGCTGCGCTTCGACAGCTGCTCGATCTGCCGCAGCACGCCATGCACGTTGGCGCTACGCCAATTGCCTTCCAGCCGATAGCGATGACCCGCGCCCTCGGGCGCATCGTCGATCCTCGGTGCATCGGACTTTTGTTCGGCCGCTTTCAATTCACGCGTCTTTCAAATCTGGCACACCATGCGCCGACTCGGAGAGCCCGCATGGCCAATGCTTAATACACCGACTAGGCAGGGAATTTCCATCTCGCGCCGGCGCCAACATATGTCACGGCTTTTTGATATCCAAATGAATTTGTTGCACCGCGTCAGGACACGCCGTGAGCGCCCCGCCTATCGCCGGCTTTCGGGCCTGCAGCCCATAGGCGAAAATGACCGTGCCCAGGCCGAAAGCGGCAATACCGGCCATGACATAATAGCTTTCGAGGTCCAGCCAGGCATAGAGATATCCGGACGCCAGCGTCATCAGGCCGAGGAACATGCCATTATAGAAATAATAGGCGCCCTGAGCCGATGATTCCTGCGTTTCATGAACCGAGGCGACGATGCGGCTCTGGATGCCGGTGTGGACGCAGGCATAGGTGCAGGAGTGAAAACATTGCAGCACGAAATAGCCCATGAAACCGAAATTGATCGGAAACAGAACCCAGCGCAGGATGCACATGGTCGAGCCGAAAAAGATCAGCGTCCACGCGCTGAACCGCCGGCTCAGCTTTTTCGAGAGGAAAAAGACCATCACCTCCGCCGCAACGCCGATGCTCCAGAGAATGGCGATCTCCGCGCCGGAAAAACCCAGCTTGCGCCAATAGATCGACGCGAACGTATAGAGCATCGCATGGCTCGACTGCTGGATCGATACCCCGATCATGGCGACGAGCAACTGCGGGGAACGCAGGTTTCCGGTCGGCGGCTGCAGATTGATCGGCTGGTTGCGGCGGCGCGTCGGCCCGATGCGCGGAGCAAACAGGCCCATCAGCGTCGTCAGGATGAAACCTGCCACCATGACGGGCAATACGGTCGCTCCGCCCCACATGCCGATCAATTGCCCGCCGAGAAGGGTGGACAGGATGAATGTGATCGAGCCCCACACGCGCATGGAACCGTAATCGAAGCCCCAGCGGCGCACGCCCGACATGGCGATCGACTCCACCACGGGCACATATGGCGCATAGGTTGCGCCCTGGATGCCATAGACCAGAAGCACCGGCCAGAAGTCGCTGGTCCAGTAGAGCGCGATTGCCGTCAAAAGTGACAGGGCGCCGGACCACAGCAACACATCGGCACGCTCGGTCATATGATCCGCGAGCACGGCGATGACGGGCGTCACCAACACGCGCACGACCATGGGGATCGCGATCACGAGGCCGATCTCGTGATCGTTGAAATTCAGCCCCGCCAGCCAGACGGGAAAGAACGGCAAGGCAATTCCGTTCACAAATAACGGCGCGCAATAGGACAAGGCGGTGCGCAGGCGAAAATAAGGGGGCGCACCTTCGCCCTGGAAGGATTTGATCGCGGGAATCATGACAGACCTGAAGGGGAACTGATTTGTCCCTATCATGCTATCGAGAATACGACTATGGCGAGAAATGGCCAAAACCGTAACGTTTCGGATAAATCCGAAGCCTCGGCGGCTCTAAGACGATCAATAATTATGACAGGCCATTATCAAGCCCGTGAAAAGATGGGACTCAGGCCGCCTGAGCGCCGAGCGGCTGTGGCATTTCCTCGACTGGCGAGCCGACCGGCTGCGTTTCGAGAATGCTCCGCCAAGTGATGAGTTCGAACGTGCCGTCCTCATGCTCGGCGATCGCCGTGCAGCTTTCCACCCAGTCGCCGGTATTGATATAGCGCACGCCGTCGAGATCCTCGATGACGGCATGGTGGATATGACCGCAGATGACCCCGTCGGCATCGTTGCGCTTGGCTTCCTCGGCGACGACACGCTGGAACTCGCCGATGAAGTTGACGGCATGCTTGACCTGCAGCTTCGCCCAGGCCGAGAACGACCAGTATGGCATGTTCAGGCGGCGGCGCACCGCGGCAAGACCGACATTGATCAGAATGGCCATGTCATAGGCCCAGTCGCCGAGATAGGCGAGCAGGCGGGCATTGCGCACGACGACGTCGAATTCGTCGCCATGCAGGATGAGATACTTCTTGCCGTCGGCCGCTTCATGCATGGCGCGCTGCGCCACCTCGATACCGCCGAAATGCATGCCGGGGAAATCACGCAGAAATTCGTCGTGATTGCCGGGAATGTAGACGATCCGCGTGCCCTTGCGCGCCTTTCGCAGGAGCTTTTGCACGACGTCGTTACAATCCTGCGGCCAGTACCAGTTGCGCTTGAGGCGCCAGCCGTCGACGATGTCGCCGACCAGGAAGATGGTATCGGCCTCGTGGTGACGGAGAAAGTCGAGCAGGTAGTCCGCCTTGGCGGCCTTCGAGCCCAGGTGCACGTCAGAAATGAACAGTGTTCGGAATCGCCGGGTGTCCATGTTTTCATTCACGAACTTTAATGTCCGTGCCCTATCTACCTTAGCTATTCCAAAACCAGACTCGTGTTTCAGGAAGATGACAAACCCTGTGTCTGCCGCCTCTTTGGGCCGGATCAGCCGCGTCTGGCCGCGATTGCGAGGTCCGGACGGTCGCTTGTAAAACTGGCGACACCGAGGCGAAACATGGCTCGCGCCGCCTCCTCCGTGTGCGCGGCCCATCCATGCACTCTCACGCCGCCCTTGCGGAAGAACTCCATGATCTCCGCGTCCAACGCATCGGCGCGGACTGCGATCTCCCGCAGCCCGGCGCTGCGCAAAGCCGCCATGATCCCATTCCAGCCGAGTTGCGCGGCAGCCTGGGGCGAACAGAGCAAGATGAAGCCGAGCAGTTCTCCGACATTCAGGCCGCGTTCGTCGAGCGCGAGGCCGAAGGCCTCCAGGCGCGGTAAAGCGAAGCTCGTCACCATCGTGCGCGTCAGCATGCCCGTCGCCAGCAGCTCATCGACAATGCGGGGTTCCATGCCCTCATAGGGCGAGCCGTCCGCCTTGGTCTTGATCTCCAGCCGGAGGTCGACAGCGGACGGTCCAAAGATATCGATGGTTTCCATCAGCGTTGGAATGGTTTCGCCGCCGCTTCCAATCACGATATGGCGCATCAGCTCCTCGTAGCTGAAATCGGCAATCGCACCCTTACCGTCTGTCATCCGGTCGATCAGCGCGTCGTGGTGAACGACGAGCTTGCCGTCCCTGGTCTGGTGGACGTCGAATTCGCCAAGATCGACGTCGAGCTTGGCGGTCTCCGAAAAGGCGAGCCTGGTGTTCTCGGGCCACAGATGGGCGCCACCGCGATGGGAAGCAATCAAAGTCATGAGGAAATCTCCGCGTGAGAACGTCATAGGTCGTCGCAGTGAACTCCTGATGACGCGGCTGCCGTGGCGCGACCTGCGGCAATGCAAGCGCGAAGGGGCGCGGAACCGGCAATCCATGCTTTGCCACGACAAAAACGCGCGGGAGCAACAATTGCATACTGTGAAGGCGAAGCGATTGATGTATGGAGGGGACTCTAGCGCAGGCAGGAATGGAGACGCGAGTTGGATACGAACGACACTTCGAAAGCAGCCAAGAACATGCCGAGCGGCAATTTCGACGATCAGGCGCTTTATTTCCATCGCTATCCCCGCCCCGGCAAACTTGAAATTCAAGCCACAAAGCCGCTGGGCAACCAGCGTGATCTGGCGCTTGCCTATTCTCCCGGCGTCGCCGCCCCCTGCATCGCCATCCGCGACAATCCCGAGATGGCCGCAGACTATACGTCCCGCGCCAATCTCGTGGCCGTGATCTCGAACGGCACCGCGGTGCTCGGTCTCGGCAATATCGGCCCGCTCGCGTCCAAGCCGGTCATGGAAGGCAAGGCCGTTCTCTTCAAGAAATTCGCCGGCATCGACGTCTTCGATATCGAAATTGCAGCCCCGACCGTCGATGAGATGGTCAACACGATTTCAGCGCTCGAGCCGACCTTCGGCGGCATCAATCTCGAAGACATCAAGGCGCCGGAATGCTTCGACGTCGAGCGCCGCCTGCGCGAGAAGATGGAAATTCCGGTCTTTCACGACGATCAGCACGGCACGGCCATCATCGTCGCCGCCGCCATCCTCAACGGGCTGGAGTTGGCCGGCAAGAAGATCGAAGAGGTCAAGATCGTCGCCTCAGGCGCGGGTGCCGCCGCCCTCGCCTGCCTCAACCTGCTGGTGATACTCGGCGCCAGGCGCGAGAACATTTGGGTCCACGATATCGAGGGCCTGGTCTACAAGGAGCGTAACGTCCTGATGGACGAGTGGAAGTCGGTCTATGCACAGGATAGCGACAAGCGCGTGCTCGCCGAATCCATTCCCGGCGCCGATGTCTTCCTCGGCCTGTCCGCAGCCGGCGTGCTGAAGCCAGAGCTTCTCGAGCAGATGGCGGAAAAGCCGCTGATCATGGCGCTCGCCAACCCGACGCCGGAAATCATGCCGGATCTTGCCCGCGCTGCCCGCCCGGACGCGATGATCTGCACCGGCCGTTCGGATTTCCCGAACCAGGTCAATAATGTTCTCTGCTTCCCCTATATCTTCCGCGGCGCGCTCGATTGCGGCGCCAAGACGATCAACGAAGAGATGAAGATGGCCGCCGTGCGCGCCATCGCCGCTCTCGCCCGCGAAGAGCCTTCCGATGTCGCGGCGCGAGCCTATACCGGTGAAACGTTGGTCTTCGGGCCGAACTACCTGATCCCCTCGCCCTTCGATCCCCGCCTCATCCTGCGCATCGCGCCGGCTGTGGCGAAGGCCGCCGCCGACAGTGGCGTGGCACTGCGCCCGATCACCGATTTCGACGCCTATATGGACGAGCTCAACCGCTTCGTCTTCCGTTCAGGCTTCATCATGAAGCCGATCTTCGCAGCCGCGAAGATCGCGGAACGCAAGCGCGTCGTCTTTTCCGAAGGCGAAGATGAGCGCGTGCTGCGCGCCGCCCAGGTCCTGCTCGAGGAAGGCACTGCCGTCCCGATCCTCATTGGCCGCCCGTCGGTCATCGAAACCCGCCTGAAGCGCTACGGCCTGAAGATCCGCCCGCATACCGATTTTGCCGTCATCAATCCGGAAGACGATCCGCGCTTCCGCGAATATGTCGATCTCTATTTCTCGCTCGTCGGCCGCGCAGGCGTCATCCCCGAGGCTGCGCGCACGATCGTCCGCACCAACGCGACCGTGATCGGTGCGCTTGCCCTGAAGCGCGGCGAAGCCGACGCGCTGATCTGCGGCCTGGAAGGCCGTTATGAGCGCCATCTGCGCATCGTCCGCCAGATCATCGGCAAGCGGCCGGACGTTCGGGATTTTTCGGCACTGAGCCTGCTCATCTCGCAGCGCGGCGCCACCTTCTACACCGATACCTACGTGACGTTTAATCCGACCGCCGAGGAAATCGCGGAATCGGCCGTCCTGGCAGCAGAAGAAATCAAGCGCTTCGGCATCGAGCCGCGTGCCGCTCTCGTTTCGCATTCCAACTTCGGCTCGCGGGAATCGGAAAGCGCCACCAAGATGCGCGATGCGCTGGCGCTGGTTCGCGCGGCCGCGCCGGAACTGGAAGTCGACGGCGAAATGCATGGCGACAGCGCCATCTCCGAAAGCCTGCGCCGCCATGTCATGCCGGACAGCGCGCTTTCCGGCGAAGCCAATCTGCTCGTCTTCCCGAACCTCGATGCCGCCAACATCACGCTCGGCGTGGTCAAGACCATGACAGACGGCCTGCATGTCGGCCCGATCCTGCTCGGCACCGCGCTTCCAGCCCACATTCTCTCGCCTTCGGTCACCTCCCGCGGCGTGGTCAACATGGCGGCTCTGGCCGTGGTCGAAGCATCCCAGCTCGTCTAGGTAAAATTCTCGCAGCCGTCGTCGGATGGCTGCGAGCTGCAATTTCATGAAAATCCTCTCGAAATCCATGCGTTTTCATGGATACGTTGTTAAGCTACAGCGTGTAATCTTCAGCGACTTAAAACCGCTTTCGAGAGCAGAACCGTGAATCGCGGCACCCATCTAGTTTCCTTTGCCCTGCTGTCCCTGCTGACGGCCACACCGAGCCTCGCGCAGGCGAATTTCTGCGACGAATTGCGCGGCCGCTATATAGACATCGATGAGGTGACCGGCGCGAGCCAGGAAACACGCCAGCTCTCGCGCGCCATCGTGCAGCAGAACCTGATGATCCGCCGGACGATGAGCGATCTGCGCAGGCAGGGCTGCGTTGAGAATGATGACGCGCCGTTCGGCGGCGAAGACAATCAGGGCGCCTGCGACGACATGCGAATGTCCTTGGACCAGATGCGTGACGATCTCGCCACGCTGATGGATCAGCGCGAGGAAAGCGTTGGCCGCATCGACGCCGCCGCCATGCAGCGCCGGCAATTGCTGGACGCGATGCAGCGGAACGGCTGCAGCCTGCCAGCTTCGGCAACGCCGGATATCGTCATCGATACCCACACGAAACTGGATGCCTATGCGCCGGATCAGCAATCCCTGGCGCGGCCCGATAGCTCCATCACCGTCATCGAAACGCCGAGACTCCAGAAGAACTCCAGCCTGGAGCAGAAACAGGCCCCGGCAGCAAAAGCGCCTGTCGTGACGCAAGCCGCGCCACAGCAGTTTCCGCCGGACCGGCCCTACGATCCGTCCGAAAAAAAGGTCCGCCAGGTCGGGCCGCAATTTCTCGCGACCGACCAGGGCAGCATAGACCTGAGGCATCCGAAAGCAGCCGGCCCCCAGCCGGCGCAATAAGCAGCCGGGTGTTTCGAGTGGGCGCCCGACCGCTTCGTCTGTTGATTTTCAAGCACTTCCGCGCTGACGTAAAAGCGAAATGATAGTGTCGTCTCCTTCTTCCTCCGAGAGATCGCGATAGGACCGTCCGGATGCATCCCTGACCGACCGATCCGCGCCGCGCTCCAGTAGGAGGCGCACGGCATCGGCGCGCCTATTGACGATGGCAAAGCCGAGAGGCGTCATCCAATCGCGGTCGAAAGGTTGGCCGTGAGGGTGGAAATCACCAAAGTGGAGATCTCTCAGTTCGGGGTGTTTGGCGAGATGTTCGGCCAGCTGATCGAGTTGCCCGAAGGCAGCAGCCGCGAAGATATCGAGCGGATAGGTCTTCAGAAACTCGACCATGTCCAGCTTGCCATTGTAGTCTGCCCAACCGATTGGCGGCCCGTAAAAGTGGGGGTCGCGAATGGTGGTATCGGCTCCATGCGCGATCAGCAGTCTCGCCATTTCCATATGGCCATGCAGCGCCGCCTCATGCAGCGGTGTGCGGCTCGTCATCGCGTTGACGTCGAAGCCCAAAGCCAGCATGCGGCGCACGGCCTCCAAGTCGTTTTCCCCGGCAGCGTCGTGGAACATGGCCGGATGAGCCTTACGCATCGACGCCGCGATATCACCATCGCCCGCAAGTCTCTTTATGTGTTTAATGAATGACGCCATGTGCTTGCTGGCTACCGCCGGAGCGATCGCCTTTTTTCGAGGCTTCTGACGTATTTGGATATAGACCTGATCCTCGTCTTTCAGACGAACCGCTACAGCTCCCTGCTGAACGAGATACAATGTGAGACCCTTGTCATTACCTAGGCGCGCCCATTCGTAGGGCGTTCTCCCATTGACAGGCTTGTGAACATCAGCACCATTTTCCACCAGCAGGCGCACCCGGTCGCCCATGCGATGCTCCAGCGCCCATGCGAGCTGATAATCGAAAACGGTCTGCGAGTTCGCAACAAACTTGCCGTCCTCGCGCACCAGCCAATTGTTGGTATCCGTCGCCGACAAGCCGTATTCCAGCAGCAGTTTCAGGCAGGTATTGTCCGGCTCGAACATGCGGTTGTAGAGCGCCTGGCTGTCATTGGCTTCGGCGCCAGCCTCAAGCAGCAGCCGCGCGAATGCCTCGCATTCCGGATGCGGCGGCTGGCGGACTTTTCCTGCCTCACCCTCGCCGAAGACGCCCGTCAACACGGTGAACCGGTACTGTCCGCCATCGAGGAAAAAAGCGTTGACGTCAGCCCCGCGCCTGACAAGCTCCCGGGCCGCCGGCAAACTGGAATGACCCGGCACGCGGGCAAAGGCTGCATACATCAGCGGCGTTAGATCATGCGGCCCACCCTTGCGGTCGAGAAGCTGCGGCTGCCGATCGAGCCAGCGACCTATGCCGTCGGCATCGCCGAGCGCGGCCGCGACATGGATGCTTTCTCCTGCAATCTCCGGATTGGATTCCAGGAGCTCCAGCGCCTCATCGAACCGTGCGGGATCGGCCGGAATATTGGCAAAATAGGAAACCGTTGCCAACGACAGGAAGCGGTTGGCGAGCTGATCAGGCGAAATGCGCTTTCGATCGCCGTTCTCCAGATGCGCCTTGAGTTTGGTCCAGCTCAAAAAGCCGAATTCGCGGGCAAGAACCATCTGAATGTCCTGGAGCCCGATACCAGAGATGTCGGCAAAATACGGTGCAACGCGGCCGAGTGCCGAAGCATCACCGGCTTGTACGGCTTTGAGGAAAGATTTGGCCTGCTTTTTCAGGGAATCGAGAGTGGCTGTGCTCGCCAAAGAGCGCGTGGTCACGGTAGACCTCCTTCCATTTACGTCCGGTATCCGCGCCCACAGACTGAAAAGAGGTGTGGCAGTCTCATTCTACATGCATCAGGTGGGCTTTGCCCTTCCCGCGGATCGGATGCGCCCTGCGAACGCATCCAGATCTATAGCGCCGGTTGCAACCTGTCCAGAGCTCAGGCCGGCTCGTATCGCACATAGGCGAAGGAATCACCATCCGGTGACCAGTTCGGCACATTGATGGATCCCTGCCCGCCGAAGAGCTCGAACAGCGTCGTGAGATTGCCGCCATCCATGTCCATCAGCCGCATTCGCACATTGAGATCACGCGGGTGATCAAAGACATCGGGATCGTAGGAGATCAAGACGACCTTGTCGTTTTTCGGCGAAGGATGCGCAAACCAGTTGCCGTAATTGTCGTCGGTCAGTTGCTGCAGGCCGGTGCCGTCGGGATGGATGCGCCAGATCTGCATCAATCCGGTGCGGCTCGAATTAAAATAGATCCATTGCCCGTCGGCGGAGAAATCCGGCCCGTCATTGCGGCCTTCGCCATGCGTCAGGCGTGTCTCTTCGCCGCCGTCGATCGAGATCGTATAGATATCGAAAACGTCGTTGCGGATGCCGCAATAGGAAAAACGCGTCCCGTCCGGCGACCAACCATGCCAGTAGGACGGCAGATTGGTCGTCACCTGCCTTGGCGTGCCGCCTTCGGCGGGCAGCACATATATGCAGGACTTGCCGTGCTCGGTTTTGTCTGAAATTGCGATCAGCGATCCGTCGGGCGAAATCCCATGATCGTTGTTGCACTGCGTCGCAAAGCCGGTATCGACGCGCGCAACGTCGCCGCTGCCATCCAGCGGCAATCGATAAAGCAATCCGTCGCCGTTCAGCAGCAGATAACGTCCGTCGGGCGAATAGTTCGGCGCTTCGACAAGCTCGTTCGTTTGCCAGATAACACGGTTTTCACCGGTACGGATGTTGTAGATCTCGACGGAGCTGCGCAATTCGTTCCCTCCCTATGCCGGCGTGCGATCAGCGATCGCGGAACCGGTTGGTGATCGGATAGCGGCGGTCGCGACCGAAATTCTTCTTGGTGATCTTCACGCCCGGCGCCGACTGGCGGCGCTTGTATTCCGCGAGATAGAGCAAGTGTTCGACACGATGCACGGTCGCGACATCATGGCCGCGCGCCACGATCTCCTCGACCGACATTTCCTTTTCCACCAAGCATTCAAGGATATCGTCAAGCGCTGGATAGGGCGGAAGCGAATCCTGGTCGGTCTGGTTCGGCCTCAATTCGGCGGAAGGCGCCTTGTCGATGATGTTATAAGGGATCACCTCGCCTGATGGGCCGAGCGCACCCGGCGGCACATGCAGGTTGCGCCAGCGCGACAGCGCATAGACCTGCATCTTGTAGAGATCCTTGATCGGATTGAAGCCGCCGTTCATGTCGCCATAGAGTGTGGCATAGCCAACCGACATTTCCGACTTGTTGCCCGTCGTCACCACCATCGAGCCGAACTTGTTGGAGATCGCCATCAGGATAGTGCCGCGGGCGCGGCTCTGCAGGTTTTCCTCGGTGATGCCGCTCTCGGTACCCTCGAAGAGATCGGACAAAGCCGAGGTGAAGCCGGTGACGGGATCCTCGATCGGCACGATATCGTAGCGGCAGCCGAGCGCCTTTGCGCAATCGGCCGCATCCTTCAGCGAATCCTGCGACGTATAGCGATAGGGCAGCATGACGGTGCGCACGCGCTCCTCGCCCAGTGCATCGACAGCGATAGCAGCGCAGATCGCCGAGTCGATGCCGCCGGAGAGGCCGAGCACGACCGACTTGAAGCCGTTCTTGTTCACATAGTCGCGGAAACCCAGCAGGCAGGCGCGATAATCGGCTTCCTCGCCTTCCGGAATATGGGCCATCGGGCCTTCTGTGCAGTGCCAGCCATCGCCATTCTTCTTCCAGGTCGTCACCGCCAATGCGGTTTCGAACTGGCTCATCTGGAACGCCAGCGACTTGTCGGCGTTGAAGCCGAAGCTCGCGCCATCGAAAACGAGCTCGTCCTGCCCGCCGACCTGGGCGGCAAAGATGAGCGGCAAACCTGACTCGATCACCTGGCGGAGTGCAACCTGATGACGGACATCGACCTTGCCGCGATAATAAGGCGAGCCGTTCGGAACCAGAAGGATTTCCGCCCCGCTTTCGGCCAGCGTTTCGCAGATGCCGAGATCGTTCCAGATCTCCTCGCAAATGGGGATGCCGATCCGAACCCCCCGGAAATTGACCGGCCCCGCGATAGTGCCTTCGTCGAAGACCCGCTTTTCGTCGAACTCGCCATAGTTTGGCAGATCGACCTTGTCCCTGACGAAGATAATCTTGCCGCCATCGAGCACAACGACGGAGTTGTAACGGCCGATCGCGTCCTGGCGCGGAACGCCGACGACAACGCCGGGGCCGCCATCGGCGGTATCTGCAGCAAGGCTCTCGACCGCCTTCCAGCAGGCGCGGATGAAGGCCGGCTTCAGCACCAGATCTTCCGGCGGATAGCCGGAAATGAACAATTCCGTCAGCAATAGCAGCTGCGCGCCTTCGCGTGCCGCCTCGGCGCGTGCCTCACGCGCCTTGGCGAGATTGCCGGAGACGTCACCGACCGTCGGATTGAGCTGCGCGACGGCGATGCGGATGGTGTGGGTGATCGGGCTTTGCTCTGTCATGCCATACATTTAGCGATGGCATCTTCCTTCCGCAACCGACTTCCACCGCCCGCACGCATCAAAGATCACGCAACGCGCATAGGCCGTGTTTCTACATGGAAAAATACTGAGCCTGCCTTGCGGAGAAAACTTTGATCGCATTGATCATTGAATCCGCGCTGGCAGACCTGACATCATCACGGACGGCGCGAACGGTTGGGTGCGGCTGGTCGGATGGTCCGAACCTCCGAGCGACGAGAGCCTTTCCGCTTTTCTCCGAATCGCGAAAACGCTCTATCCTTTTGTTGTTACGCAATTCCGGACGGAAAACCGCTACGCACTTTTCCTGGAATTGCTCTAGCAAACGCTCTGGCTGCACGGCGGCAAACCGCCGCGTGATGTTTGAAACTCGTCGATTATTGCATTTTTGCGCTTTGGTCGAATAGTTGCGTTCAATGCCACCAGGATGTCGGAGCTATCCCATGTATAACTTGCCCAATTTCGTTCATCTGCATTTCGACAAGACGGCCGACGAGCTCGGCGACATCGAGAAGCGCGTTCTCAAGAAGGCGCACGAAAGAAAAATCATATCCACCGACATCAACGCGGCCCTCTCGGCGGAAGCCTCCACTGGGCAGCGTCTGGCGGACGGTATCGCCCGTGTCGGCGGCTCCTGGTCTTTTATCGTCACCTTTTTGGTGTTCCTGGTGTTCTGGTGCATCGTCAACACCATTCTTCTCGCCACACGGGCCTTCGACCCCTACCCCTTCATCTTCCTGAATCTCGTCCTCTCCATGCTCGCCGCCATCCAGGCGCCGATCATCATGATGTCGCAGAACCGCCAAGCCGAACGCGACCGCTTCGAAGCCGCCAAGGACTACGAGGTCAATCTCAAGGCGGAATTGGAAGTGCTATCCTTGCACCAGAAGATCGATATGCAGGTGCTGACGGAGCTTGCGGTCGTGCGCGAAGACATCGCCAGGCTGAGCAAGCTGGTTGCCGAGAAAAGCGGAATCTGAGGTCAATCGGAGGGGCCGGCCGTCAGCAATCCGGGTCGCCCCTGCCGATACTGCGGCAATCCATCGCTGATCTCATAGTAGTCGCCCTTATCGCCGCAGTAGATGTGATAGGTCAGCTTCAGGTCGCTCGGCTGATCGAACAGCCCTGCCATGATCGATATTTCGTCGACGCCATCCGCCGCCCAAAACAGGGCCGAGCCGCAGGTCCTGCAGAAACCGCGGCGGGCGAATGTGCTGGCGCGATACCAGGTAATCGCATCCTCCCCGTCGATCGTCAGGTTGGCGACTGGCACGTTGGTCGCAGCGTAATAGAGCCCGGTCTGCTTGCGGCACTGCGAGCAATGGCAGGCCACCACCTCACGCAATTTGCCGCGTGTCCTGAAACGCACGCTGCCGCAAAGGCAGGCTCCGCTGTGTTCGTCTGTCATAGTTGCTCCCCATTTTCCGAGGAGCCTTCCCGAGAATGATCACCGGGTCAATCTCAAAGAAATGAAGCGTCTTTCAACCGGATTGATCTGCCGGCCACAAAAGCAGACGGGCCGGCGGTAGGCCGGCCCGTCTGATGAATATTGGCTCTGCGTTCGCTCAGCCGTGCGCGCGCATGCGCTTTTCGTCACGGCCGCCCTTCATCCGCTCGGCGAGCAGGAAGGCAAGCTCGAGCGCCTGGTCGGCATTGAGGCGCGGGTCGCAATGCGTGTGGTAGCGATCCTGCAGATCCTCGGCGCCGACGGCGCGGGCGCCGCCCGTGCATTCGGTCACGTCCTTGCCGGTCATCTCGATATGGATGCCGCCCGGATGCGTGCCCTCGGCACGATGGATCTGGAAGAAGCTTTCGACTTCCGACAGGATGCGCTCGAACGGGCGCGTCTTGTAGTTGTTGAGCGTGATCGTGTTGCCGTGCATCGGGTCGCATGACCAGACGACCTTGCGGCCCTCGCGCTCGACGGCGCGGATGAGGCGCGGCAGGTTATCGGCAACCTTGTCATGGCCGAAACGGCAGATCAGCGTCAAACGCCCGGCTTCGTTCTGCGGGTTGAGAATGTCGATCAGGTTGATGAGATCGTCCGCCTGCAGCGAAGGACCGCACTTCAAGCCGATCGGGTTCTTGATGCCGCGGAAATACTCGACATGCGCATGATCGGCCTGGCGTGTGCGGTCACCGATCCAGAGCATGTGGCCCGAGGTCGCATACCAGTCGCCGGTCGTGGAATCGACGCGGGTGAAGGCCTCTTCATAGCCAAGCAGCAGCGCCTCGTGGCTGGTGAAGAAATCGGTCTCGCGCAGGCTCGCATTGCTCTCGGCGGTGATGCCGATCGCTCTCATGAAATCCATGGTCTCGCCGATGCGATCGGCAAGCTTGCGGTAACGCTCGCCCTGCGGACTGTCCTTGACGAAACCAAGCATCCATTTCTGCACGTTTTCGAGATTGGCGTAGCCGCCCATGGCAAAAGCGCGCAGCAGGTTCAACGTCGCGGCAGACTGGCGGTAAGCCATCAACTGACGTTCCGGATTGGGAATGCGCGCCTCTTCGGTGAAGTCGATGCCGTTGATGATGTCACCGCGATAGCTCGGCAGCGAGACGCCGTTCTGCGTTTCGATGTTCGAAGACCGCGGCTTGGCGAACTGGCCGGCAATGCGGCCGACCTTGACGACCGGCAACTGCGCGCCGAACGTCAGCACGACAGCCATCTGCAGGAAGGCGCGGAAGAAGTCGCGGATCGTATCGGCGCCGTGTTCCGCGAAGCTTTCGGCACAATCGCCGCCCTGCAACAGAAAACCGTTACCCTCGGCAACATTGGCAAGATGTGCCTTCAGACGACGAGCTTCACCGGCAAAAACGAGCGGAGGATAGCTTGCAAGCTGCGCTTCCGTGTCTGCAAGCGCTGCCCTGTCCGGAAAATCCGGCACCTGCTGGATCGGTTTCTGCCGCCAACTGTTCGGTGTCCAATTCTGTGCCATCTCACTCACCTGCTTGTGCGCCCGATCTTGGCCGGGCGTCCCGTCGTCGTAAATAACGCGCGCTTATAAACCTTTGCCGCCCCCTTGCATAGGCAGGCAAACTACTGTGCTGATCTTTTGTGGCGCAGCCGATAACCTGCCGCCAGCCGGGCGCGTTACACGCGCTGGCCGTTGCGGATGCGATAGCTCGGCGAATACATCGTCACCAATTCTTCCGCTGCTGTCGGATGCACGGCCATGGTGCGATCGAAATCATCCTTGGTGCAGCCGGCCTTCACAGGAATGCCGAGAAGCTGCGCCATCTCGCCGGCATCGTGGCCGAGGATATGGGCGCCGATCACCTTGCGGTCGGCGGCATTGACAATCAGCTTCATGATCATCTTCTCGGCTCGGCCCGAAAGCGTCGCCTTCATCGGCCGGAACTGCGCGCGATAGACTTCCAGTTCCGGATAGCGCTTGGCCGCCTCTTCTTCGGTCAGTCCGACCGTGCCGATCTCCGGCTGCGAGAAGACCGCGGTCGGGATCAACTCATGATCCGGCCGCGTCGGATTGTTCTTGTAGACGGTCTCGATGAAGCACATGGCCTCATGGATCGCGACCGGCGTCAATTGTACCCGATCAGTGACGTCGCCGAGGGCATAGATGTTTGCAACAGAGGTGCGCGAATATTCGTCGACGACGACGGCACCCCGCTCGTTGATTGCGACGCCGGCTGCCTCAAGCCCCAGATTTTCGGTATTCGGCGTGCGGCCAAGCGCCAGCATGACGGTATCGACCGTCAGGGATTTATCATTCTTAGTTCGGACGCTTAGGCCATTTTCCGTCTTCTCGACGCTCTGGATGATATCGTGGCAGAGAATGCGGATGCCCTTTTCCTCCATTGCCTCATGCAGGCCCTTGCGCAGGTCCTGGTCGAAGCGGGAGAGGATCTCAGCACCGCGATAGATCAATGTCGTCTCGACGCCGAGGCCATGGAAGATATTGGCGAACTCGACGGCGATATAGCCGCCGCCGGCGATCAAGATCGACTTCGGCAGTTCCTTCAAATGGAAAGCTTCATTGGAGGAGATGCAAAGCTCATGCCCCGGCAGCGCCGTATGCAAGTTCGGCCGGCCGCCGGTGGCTATGACGATGGTTTCCGCGGTGACGGTCTGGCCGGTCTTCAAAAGCTTGATCGTATGGGCGTCCACCAGCTCGGCGCGGGTATCGAAGATCTCGGCCTTGGCATTGTCGAGCCCCTTGCGATAAAGTCCCTCCAGCCGAGCAATCTCCTTGTCCTTCGCTTCGATCAGCTTCTTCCAGTTGAATGTGCTTTCGCCGACCGTCCAGCCGAAACCGGCAGCATCCTCGAAATGCTCGCTATATTGCGAGGCATAGACGAACAGCTTCTTCGGCACGCAGCCACGAATGACGCAGGTGCCGCCGTAGCGGTATTCCTCGGCGATACCGACCTTCTTGCCAAGTGAGGCCGCGACACGCGCGCTGCGCACGCCGCCGGAACCGCCGCCAATCACGAAAAGGTCGAAATCAAACGAAGGCATCGGTGGCTCCTGTCGAAATGAACATGCGCAAAAGTGTCATTGGGGTTCGCACTCATATAGGGAGCCGCGATACAAAAAGAAAAGCCCGGATCTCGCCCGGGCTCTGAATTTGCAACTGCCAACCGATCATTCCGAAAACGCGAGACGTCGCGCCGAAAATGGCCGAGGCAAGAAATTTCTGCTTACTGCTTCGGCGCGGGCTGCGCTGCTGCGGCACCGGCATCCGGCACTGCGACGGGCTGTTTGACGACTTTCTGCAGAGCGTCGTTGCTCTGCTTTGCGAGATCGCGCGAAATGCCCTGGCTCCAGATGTCGGCTGCCTTGTAAAGCTCGCGGGTGGCGAGCGGACCATCCTTGAGAAGCTTCTTGCCGGCCGGCGAACCGTAGAAATCGGCAATCGCCTTCAGTTCATCGGCCGAGAAGGCCTTGGCATAGGTGACGGCAGCTTCGCGCTCGAGATCGGCACGACGCGGAGCGAGCGCCAGAGCGGTGGCATCGACGGTCGAGTTGATCGCATCACCGAAATTCGGGTTTGCCTGGATCATCGTGCTCTTCAGCTGCTCGGCCAGGTTCGGCAGGATATTATCGAACTGATTGGTGATGCCCAGAGCATTGATCGCGGCGCGCGCAGCCTTGATCTGATCCTCGGAAACTTCCTGAGCGTTCACGGAACCGAAGGCAATGCCCGAAAAAAGGATGGTTGCAGCGGCAAGACGGCCAAGACCCGCAAATTTGATCATGAGATGAGTGCTCCTATGTATTGTTCGCCTGCAACGTACGCGCACCGGCAGGGCCGGCAATAATCGCTAATGTCGCCATATGGATAAAGAGCCCGTGTTCGACAACGCCGGGAATCGAATAGAGCTCGCTCGACAGCGCCTCTGCATCAGGAATACGGCCGAAAGATGCATCGACGATGTAATGCCCCCCGTCGGTGACAAAGAGGCTGTCGCCGGAGCGGCGCATGTTGAGCGCGCCCGAGAGCCCAAGACGCGAGGCCGCCTTCTCGATGAGGATGCGAGTGGAAACGAGACCGAAGGGATTGACCTCGATCGGCAGCGGGAAGGCTCCGAGCGTCTCGACGACCTTGCTTTGATCCGCGATGACGATCATGCGGGCTGAGGAAGCAGCAACGATCTTCTCGCGCAGCAGTGCGCCGCCGCCGCCCTTGATCAGCGTCAGCGCGCCATCCAGCTCGTCGGCGCCATCGATGGTCAGATCAAGTTCCGGAAGCTCGTCAAGCGATTTTAACGGCACGCCGAGCTCGTTGCAGAGCTTGGCAGTCCTTTCGGAGGTCGGAACGCCCTGGATCGAGAGGCCAGCCGCGACCTTTTCGGCGAGCAGGCGAACGAATTCCTCCGCCGTGGTGCCGGTGCCGATCCCGAGCCGCATGCCGCTCTCGACATGAGCGAGCGCGGCTCTCGCAGCCTCAATCTTCATCTGGCGGGCGTCCATGCGCCACCTGCTCCCATTGTTACGTTGGTCTGCTGTTTACACGGCTCTCCAGCCAAACGAAAGCCAAAATAACGGCATGATATAGAAATCCCCGCCCCCTCCTCACCCGGGCTTCCGGGGTGCTTCAGTTGCAATTGCCCGCGCGATCTTTTAACTCCGAAGACGTACTCTTTTCTCTGCAAAGGCCGATTCCTCGTGAAATCTCCCCTTGTCGTATTCGATCTCGACGGCACGCTGCTGGACACGCATGCGGACCTCATCGTCAGCCTCAACCATACGATTGCCGCGCTCGATCTTCCGCCGGTCAGCTACGATGACGTGACGCATCTCGTCGGCAATGGTGCGCAGGTGATGATCGAGCGAGCTTGCAAACTGCACGGCTATGCGCTGACGTCGGAAGAATTGCCGGCTCTGCTCCAGCGCTTCATAACCCATTACTCCGAGACGATGCCCGGCGTCACGCAGCCCTATCCCGGGCTCCTGGCCGCGCTTACCACGCTGAGGAACAAAGGCTACAAGCTTGCCGTCTGCACCAACAAGATGGAATCGCTTGCGCGCACGCTTCTCGACCGGCTCGAACTGACCCAATATTTCGAGACCATCACCGGCGGAGACACCTTCACCGTGCGCAAGCCGAATGCCGAGCACCTGATCGGTACGGTCGAACGCGCCGGCGGCGACATCGCGCGCACGATCATGATCGGCGACAGCATCAATGACATTCTCGTTGCCCGCAACGCCGGCGTCCCCTCGATCGCCGTCCCATTCGGCTATTCCGATGTCGGTATCGAAACGCTCGGCCCGAACCGCATCATCTATCACTACGACGAGCTTACGCCGGAACTGGTCGAAGGGCTGCTGGCGGCCTGAGAGATTCCCTTAATGCAAAGGGCGGCCGATGGGCCGCCCTTCTGTGTTTCGTGATCGAACTGATCTCAGATCTGAGCAGTACGCGCCTTTGAGGTCGCATCGAGCGCCTTCAGCGTTGCCGCGTCGCGATCGTAGACGTCGTTGAAATACTGTACGACGCCGTCCTTGTTCGGCCAGGCGGTGAAGTAGGCGATATAGATCGGGAATTTCTGCGGCACCGGAACAGCCTTGTTCTGGCCGGCTGCGATCTGCTTGGCGACGTCATCGACCGTGGTGTTCAGCACGGCGGCTGCCATCGCGCGCGGATCAGCGAGGCGGACGCAGCCATGGCTGAGTGCGCGCATATCCTTCTTGAAGAAGCTCTTCTGCGGCGTATCGTGCATGTAGATCGCATGCGAATTCGGGAAGAGGATCTTCAGCTCGCCCAGCGCGTTGTCGCTGCTCGGCGGCTGGCGAACCGAGATGCTCTTCGTCGAACCGTACCAGTCGACGCTCGACGATGCGACGGCCTGGCCGCCGACTTCGACCTGATAGCCCATGCGATCGAGATAGTTCGGATCGGAGCGCAGCTTCGGCAGCATCTCGTTGATGATGATCGACTGCGGAACGCCCCAGAAAGGATTGAACTCGACCGTCTGCACTTGATTTTCGAAGAAGAAGGTCTGGTGCTGCTTGCTGCCGACGACGACGCGCATCGACAGCTGTTCCTGGTTATTATTGTGGTAATAGACCATGAATGCCGGCTGGTTGATGAAGACGTAGCGCGGTCCGAGCTCCGCCGGCAGCCAGCGCAGCTGCTCCATCGCGACGACCAGCTTCTGGATCTTCGCATCGTTGTTCTCGCCCACCATGGCGCGAACGGAGGACGGGCCGATCACGCCGTCAGCGGTCAGTCCCTTTTCCCTCTGGAAGTCTTCGACCAGCGACACCAGTTCGGGCGTGTAGTCAGGTGTGCCGAGATAGGCCGAGAAAAGATCGGCATGAGCAGTCTTCAGCGCATCCGAGCCGCGATGCTCAATCGCCTTGACGATATTGGCCATTTCCGGCGAATTACCGCCTGGCTTCAGGATACCGGTCAAAGAAATGGAAATGTGGCTGCCGTCCGCTCCCGATTCGGCACGCAGCTTTGCGAGCTCCGTCTTCAACAACTGGAACTGCTGGTTGGACGGGCTGCGGCTGTTGAGATAGGAGGCAACGTCCGGGCTGGAACGCAACACGTCGAGCATTGCCGCCAGATTGACGTCCTTGCGCTTGAAATCGTGATAGCCGGAGAGCTTGTTCGGATCGAGACGGCCGCGGACCGTATCCTGGACGAACATCAGCACCTTGCTGGAGAGCGTGAGCTCGAACTGCATGAGAGCCCGATCACGCATCACCGGATCAGCATTTTCAGCATTGTCGCCGGGCAGCGTCACCGCATAGTCGGCGGGATCGAGGCCGACGGAACCGGCGTCGGCAAGAACCGCCATCGCGGCCTTCGCCTTGTCGCTGACAACGTGATCGGCAACCCAGAGAAGGGGTTTGCTCTGATCGGCGTAATAGGATTCGATCGCCTTGGCGATATCATTCGTCGCCATGACGCGCGCATCGGAAAGATACCGACGCTGCGAAATCTCCGTATCGACCGCGACCGGCGTCGGAGAGGCATCGGCGACCGCGCCTGTCACCATCGGATCGGCAAAATGCGCGGTCGAAACCAGACGCATCGCATCTGCCTTGTAGGTATAGTATTTCGGCGCATCGACCGTCGGCAGCGGCTGTTTTGCCCGCGGAGGCTGATCGGCATCCAGCGTCTGCATCGGGTTGACAGGAACCGGCGCCGAAACCTGTGTGCTCTGCTGGCGTCCCTGACCGCCACGGATGAAATCCATGAGGGTCATCGCGCTCGCGGAGGTTACGCCGATGGAGGAAAGGCAACAGGAAAGAGCCAGGACGGATGCTGTGGCTTTGATGGCAAGTTTCATTCTCTAATCGGGTCCCTGTATCGTGCGATAACTTCGAGCCTGGCGGGGCTGTTTTCAACTCGGCCGCGATGTCGTGAGACATCGTATATCCACTAGAATGAAAACGGCGAAACCCGCCTTTCGTTCAATGCCTCAACTTCACATTACGAAGCAGCGGCGTTTTCCGCGGCTCAGTTCACACAAAATTATGAAATTATTGGTTAATCTTTTATTGAAATTTCCCAGGCTTTTTAAGCGTCGGAAAATGCAATTCTGTGAATATATGTGGAGCGTGTCAAAAAGGGCACGCCGGAGCATGAGAAAAACATGATCAACAGGATCATGAAATAGCGCTTTGATGTTTTCATAGGCGCCGTTCGGCCCTATATGGCTGCTATCCGTCTCAATGGAAAGCAGGACCAGTAACATGACGTCCACCCGCACCGAAACCGATACCTTCGGCCCGATCGAGGTCGCCAGCGACCGTTATTGGGGCGCGCAGGCGCAGCGTTCCCTCGGCAATTTCAAGATCGGCTGGGAAAAGCAGCCGCTGTCGGTCGTCCGCGCTCTCGGCATCGTCAAGCAGGCGGCGGCGCGCGCCAACATGGATCTCGGCCAGCTCGATACGAGGCTCGGCAAGGCCATCGTCGCCGCGACGCAGGAAGTCATCGACGGCAAGCTCAACGATCATTTTCCGCTGGTCGTCTGGCAGACCGGCTCGGGCACGCAGTCGAACATGAACGCCAACGAGGTGATCTCCAACCGCGCGATCGAGATGCTCGGCGGCGTCATGGGCTCAAAGAAGCCGGTGCATCCGAACGATCACGTCAACATGAGCCAGTCGTCGAACGACACCTATCCGACGGCCATGCACATCGCCTGCGCCGAGCAGATCGTTCATCACCTGCTGCCGGCGCTCAGGCACCTGCATGAGGCCCTGGAAAAGAAGGTCGCCGACTTTGCGCATATCATCAAGATCGGCCGCACCCACACGCAGGATGCAACGCCGCTGACGCTCGGCCAGGAATTTTCCGGCTATGCCGCCCAGGTCGCCTCCTCGATCAAGCGGATCGAGCTGACGCTGCCGGGTCTTTGCGAACTCGCCCAAGGCGGCACTGCGGTCGGAACCGGCCTCAATGCGCCGATCGGCTTTGCCGAGAAGGTCGCCGACGAAATCGCGGAGATCACCGGCCTGCCCTTCGTTACCGCTCCGAACAAATTCGAGGCGCTGGCCGCCCATGATTCGATGGTCTTCAGCCACGGCGCCATCAACGCGGCGGCAGCCGCACTCTTCAAGATCGCCAATGACATCCGCCTGCTCGGCTCCGGCCCGCGCTCCGGTCTCGGCGAACTGGCGCTGCCGGAAAACGAACCGGGCTCGTCGATCATGCCGGGCAAGGTCAATCCGACCCAGTGCGAAGCGCTGACGCAGGTCTGCATTCACGTCTTCGGCAACAATGCTGCTTTGACCTTCGCCGGCAGCCAGGGCCATTTTGAGCTCAACGTCTACAACCCGATGATGGCATACAACTTCCTGCAGTCAGTACAGCTGCTCGGCGACGCCGCCGTCTCCTTCACGGACAATTGCGTCGTCGGCATCGAGGCGCGCGAGGACAATATCAAGGCAGGTCTGGAACGCTCCCTGATGCTGGTGACGGCGCTTGCCCCGAAGATCGGCTACGACAATGCCGCCAAGATCGCCAAGACGGCGCACAAGAACGGCACGACCTTGAAGGAGGAAGCCCTGGCGAGCGGATTGGTGTCATCGGAAGAGTATGATGCCATCGTCCGGCCGGAGACGATGATCGGGCCGAAGTGAGTTCTTCGCTCGGGATCGTCAGGCACGTTCGCGGCCGACGCAATGATCTGTCTGGCCCTCACCCCGCTAGTGGAAAGGAATCGCATATGGGGCATGTTGGCGCCGCATGCTCTTTCTCCCCGCCGGGGAGAGGGAGCTTCCAGTGCTGATCCGCCCCATTGCCATCGACAAACTCCCATTTTGAAATTTCGACATAGCAGCCAAGCAATTGCTTTTGCCTCAAGCCGGATTTAGATCGTTTCCAAACATCTTCCCCGCCAATCCGGCTTGAAAGGTTTCCCACATGGCTGACGATCTATTTCCTCTCGGCGATGACGCCACTCCCTATCGCAAGATTTCCGGCGATTACGTTTCCGTCGACACCTTCAAGGGCCAGGAAATCCTGACCGTCGAGCCCGAGGGCATCCGCCTGCTCGCTGAGACGGCTTTCGCCGATATCAATCACCTGCTGCGCCCTGGCCACCTGAAACAATTGGCCTCGATCCTCGAAGACCCGGAAGCTACCGATAACGATCGCTTCGTCGCTTACGATCTGCTGAAGAACGCCAATATCGCCGCCGGCGGTGTGCTTCCGATGTGCCAGGACACCGGCACCGCCATCATCATGGGCAAGAAAGGCCGCCGCGTCTGGACCGAAGGCGGCGACAGCGCAGCGATCGCCAAAGGCGTGCTCGACGCCTACGAAAAGAAGAACCTGCGCTATTCCCAGCTCGCACCGATCAAGATGTTCGAAGAGAAGAACACCAAGAACAATCTGCCCGCACAGATCGATATCTACGAGGAAGGCACGGACGCCTACGAATTCCTCTTCGTCGCAAAAGGCGGCGGCTCGGCCAACAAGACCTTCCTCTATCAGGGCACGCCGTCGCTTCTGACACGCGACCGCATGCTGGATTTCCTGAAAGAGAAGATCCTGACGCTCGGCACGGCAGCCTGTCCCCCCTACCATCTCGCCATCGTCATCGGCGGCACGTCGGCCGAGATGAACCTCAAAACGGTCAAACTCGCCTCGACGCGGTATCTGGACTGTCTTCCCACGGAAGGCTCCGAAGACGGGCACGCCTTCCGGGAT
Organism: Martinezella tropici; assembly: GCF_008370325.1. Classification (GTDB taxonomy): domain Bacteria; phylum Pseudomonadota; class Alphaproteobacteria; order Rhizobiales; family Rhizobiaceae; genus Rhizobium; species Rhizobium tropici_B. The sequence continues at coordinate 224,762 of NZ_VNIP01000010.1, forward strand.
ATCGAAATGGAAAAGGAAATCCATAAGCTGACACAGAGCCTCGGCGTCGGCGCCCAGTTCGGCGGCAAGTATTTCTGTCACGACGTGCGCGTCATCCGCCTGCCCCGCCACGGCGCCTCGCTGCCGATCGGCCTCGGCGTTTCCTGCTCCGCCGACCGCCAGGCCAAGGGCAAGATCACGCGCGACGGCATCTTCATCGAACAGCTCGAGACCGATCCCTCCAAATACATGCCTGAGATCGACGAAGCAAAGCTCTCCGAATCGATGGTGCGCATCGATCTCAACCGGCCGATGGCGGATATTCTGGCCGAACTCTCGCAGCATCCGGTCAAAACGCGCCTCTCTCTCACCGGCACGATCATCGTGGCGCGCGACCTGGCGCATGCGAAGATCCGCGAGCGCCTGGAAATGGGCCAGGGCATGCCGGACTACCTCAAGAACCATCCGGTTTACTACGCCGGCCCGGCCAAGACGCCCGCCGGCTACGCCTCCGGCTCCTTCGGCCCGACGACGGCCGGCCGCATGGACAGCTATGTCGACCAGTTCCAGTCCTTCGGCGGCTCCATGGTGATGCTCGCCAAGGGCAATCGCTCGCTCGCCGTACGCGAGGCCTGCAAGGCGCATGGCGGTTTCTATCTCGGCTCGATCGGCGGCCCGGCCGCCCGCCTCGCTCAGGATTGCATCAAGAAAGTTGATGTTCTGGAATATCCGGAACTTGGCATGGAAGCCGTCTGGAAGATCGAGGTGGAGGATTTCCCAGCCTTCATCGTCATCGACGACAAGGGTAACGACTTCTTCCAGGAACTCAACCTGGGGTAATATTCCGGCCTATTATTGCCCAGATCGAACGAAGGCGCTGCCAGCGCCTTCGTATGTAAAAACATACTTTAATTGTAATACTTTTGAATAAAACTTTACGGATCGACAATTTCTCACTATCAGGACCTTAATATTTTTTCAAAGATTCTTCGTATAAATAAAAATGGGATTTAACCAATACATGTTACGGAGCTCACGATGAGTACGGCGATTGCGCCAAAGGCGCATAATCCCGACGTGGCAGGGCAGATTACCTATGCCATGCGATCCATGGGCATCGCACCTATTCCGCGCAATTACGAGCTTTTCTATGAAGCCTATATCGGCTCCAATCCCGCTCTCACGCGTGAACTGGCGGCACTCGGCAACAGCGCCACCCAGGAGGAACTGGATGCGATCGGAGCCAAGTACTTTCCGCATCACGCAGGCCGTGTTTTCGATAATGCGCATGCCCGCCTGACCATCGGGCTCGATACGGTCCTGCGCGCATTGCGGCAGGAGCAGGCCACGCTCCAGAGCTATAACCGCCTGCTTGGCGAGACCTATGAGAACATAAGCTCCAGAAGCCACAACAGCGCCGAGCTGCTTCGTGGCGCCATCGACATGCTGACGGTAGCGACCGGCGATACTATGGCGCAGGGCGAAAAAACGGTGGAGAACGTCGTCCAGCGCAGCCAGGAAATGGATCAGGTCCGCAAGGAGCTGGATGAATACAAGCGCATTGCCAATACCGATGCCCTGACCCGGCTTGCCAATCGGCGCGCGTTCGAGGATCGCCTGGCCTCCATCTTCGACAACAAGCTGACCCGGCCGACAACAGCGCTGGTTTTGGCCGACATCGATCATTTCAAGCGGATCAACGATACGTTCGGCCATCCGGTCGGCGACAAGATCCTGGCAACCGTCGCATCCATCATCCGCGCCAACGTCCGGCACGACGTTTTCGTGGCCCGCGTCGGCGGGGAGGAGTTCGCTCTCATTCTGGAAGCCACCAATATCGACGAAGTCGCCACTGTCTGCGAGCGGATCCGCCGTGCGCTCGAGACGACGCCGTTCAAAAACTCGCGAACACGCGTTGACTATGGTCCGATCACACTATCGCTCGGCGCCTGCATGGCCTCGGAAGCCGTCGATTCGGGCGAACTATACAACAAGGCCGATCTGGCGCTCTATTGTGCCAAGAATGCCGGCCGCAACTGCTGCAGCATCTACCAGGAAGGCATGCAGAAGGACTTCACCAAAAGTTGGCTCATCTATAAGAACTAGAGCAATTCCAGGAAAAGTGCGTAGCGGTTTTCCGTCCGGCATTGCGTAAAAACAAAATGACAGAGCGTTTTCGCGATTCGAAGAAAAGCGAAAATGCTCTAGAAGCGCAGCCAACCAACCGCCGGCCCTGCTTTCCCATGCAGGCCGGCGGCTTTGCTTACCAGGGGCGTCTCGGGCTTACCAGAGAGTCTTGGCAGCCCTCGCCGGCGCTTCGCGATCATAGGCTTCCTGATCGAAATCGCCTTTCGCCGCCTTGAGCATCATGCCCGGGCTCGGCAGACTGGATGGATCGGCGAACCGCTGCGCATTCCACAGCTCGGCCCGCATCACCGCTCGTGCGCACTGAAAATACACTTCCTCGATCGTGATCACGACGACGCAGCGTGGATGCTTGCCATCCATCTCGAAGCTGCCCAGCAGGGTCGGCTCGATGGAGACGACCGCTCGGCCGTTGAGCCGCATCGTCGTATTCGATCCGGGAACCAGAAACATCAGCGCGATGCGCGGGTCGCGCACGATATTCGCAAGCGAATCGACGCGGTTGTTGCCGCGCCAATCCGGGAGATGCAGCGTCTTTTCGTCCGCGACGCGCACGACACCACTCAAGTCACCGCGCGGTGAGCAATCAAGCCCTTCCGGCCCAACCGTTGCCAGCGCCATGAACGGAGAGGCTTCGATCATCTGGCGATAGAGCGGCGTCAGCACCTTCGTCATCTTGGTGATCGACGCCTCGCCGGCATCACCATAGAGCTCTTTTAGTTCCTCGACTGACGTGACGATACGCATGCTGCCTCGCGGTTTTTCAGCGACTTGCCCAAAGTCCGCGCGACGCACGTTCTGCTAGGAGGAGCGACGCTGCGGGGTTCGGTAAAACGATAGCACCGTACCGTCTTCGTTTTCGAGTGGATTTTCCGTGTTCGCAGTCTCCGACAGAAAAGCGTCGACCGCCTCGAACACCGGAGCGGCGGCGACGATACGGCGATGCCCCAAGCCGTTGGCCCATAACAGACGCACATGTTCTCCCTGGGCGGCATAGGCGCGTGCGTGATCGGCACTCACCTCCTTGTCGTCCTCGGCATGGATGACGAGGACGGGCCGGCCTGGATCGAGCATGCCGCGTTTCTGATCATAGGAGGCAAGCGTCCTGCCCGTCACCCGGCGAACCTCGTCCTCCAAGGCAGCCTGTGCCGCAGGGCCAAGGCGCATCAAACGCCCGAAATCCTTGAATAGCCATCCCATGGCGCTCGGCGCGCCGATCAACACCAATTTGCCCGGATCAACCGCGTCTACATCCGGCAGAAAGCCCGCACACGCCAGCGCCAGCGATGCGCCGCCGAAGGAGTGCCCAATGGCGGCATCGAAGCCGCCGAAGCGGGCAAACGTGGCGGCAATGGCGGAAACGGCCAAACGCACGTTGAGGAACCGTCCGTCCGAACGGCCGTGGCCTGGAAGATCGAGCGAGATGACTTCCGCTCCGCTTTCCGCAAGGAACACCGTCAGCTCAGACAAATATTCGCTGCTGGAGCCCCAACCATGCACCACGAGATAGCGCTTTCGCGGGCCTTTCGCTCCGCCGTTGAAGCGATAGGCCATTGCGCGGCCGCCCGGAAACGGCAGCATGACCTGTTCCGCCATCAGAAGGCGTTCCCTGCCCTCCATATGTGCCGCCCTGGCCTTGGCGCCGCGTGGACGGCGCGAGGGCGTCAAGCAGAAAAGCCGGAACGCGGCCTTGCCGGCAAGCTGCGGAGACAGCCTTCCGAGGCCGGACAGACCCGACCGGGTGACCTTGAGCGCAAAGGATGGCATAGTGGGAATCCAATAATGTTCAACTATGAACAATAAAGTACAGTGATGAACAAAAATCAACTCCTTCCCTGGGACCATCCGCGTTTTCGAAGCTGGATCGCCGTGGCGCGCGCCTGCCAATTGATGCAGCAATCGCTCGCACGGGCCCTTGCCCATCTCGACATCAAGCCGCCGCATCTCGACATTCTCGTCAACCTGTTTCGTTTCGAAGGGATTTCGCAGCAGGAACTTGCCCGCAAGCTGCTGGTCGGCCGCTCCAATATGAGCATGCTTCTGCCACAGATGGAAAATCGCGGGCTGATCGAACGCCGAGGCGACAAGCAAGACAAGCGCGTGCTGCGCCTCTATCTGACCGAAGAGGGCCGGCGTGTCACGGAAGAAGCCATGACCATACAAACCGCCCTCATCGACCGGATGCTCTCAGACGCGCCGATCGAACAATGCGAAGCCATTGCAGTGCATATGGAGCGGATCGTCGGCCTTCTGATGCAGGAAGAACGGCAACCGCTGGAACCCGCCGGCGATCAGTGATCTCCGGCCGATCGCGCCGAGGGGACGACCCGGTTGAGAGATGCGAACTCCCAGATCGCCACGACGATAAGCACGGCCGTGGCGAGAATGCCGAGCTGGTAGACCACGACCATCGGCAGGGTGAGAAGCAGCAGCGCCAATCCGACGAGACCCGCTATATGCGACAATGGCGGCCGGCCGGTGGTCGCACCCTTGAACCACAAATTTCCGATCAGAAACACGGCCGGGCCGCCGAGGATGGCGGCTGCGGCATGCATGTCGGCCTGCTCATGCGGATGCGCGAACAGGAATTCGTCGCCGACGACGCTAAGGATAATGCCGGCGAGAATAGGAATATGCGCATAGGTAAAAGCCTGTCGCGCGAGGCTTCCAGGCGTGTCGTCATGCTCGATACGGTGAGCCGCCCTTTCATGGCCGAACTGAAAGTAGATCCACCAAAGAGCGACCGTGCCGACGAAAGCCGTAATGAAAACAACCACGATCAGCGGCGTGACCGGCTGCTCGGCAAAGGTCTTGCCGGCCTGCAGCACCGCCTCGCCGAGGCAGATGATGATGAACAGGGCGCAGCGTTCTGCGAGATGCGCACCCGACACGTCCCAATCCGCGGTCGTCGACTTGCCGAGACCGGGCACCCGAAACCCGAGCGCAGGCGCCGAATACTCGATAATGAGAGCGATCAGCCAAAATATGACCCGAGTCTCGCCTTCCAGCAGGGCGCCGGAAATCCAGAATATGCCGGATAGGACGAGCCAACTGGTGATGCGCAGGAAATTGCGATGATTGGCCGTGCTGACGTTCTTCAAAGCATAGACAGTGAACAATGACCGACCGACCTGCATGAAGACATAGGCGCCGGCAAAATAAATGGCCTTCTCGCCGAAAGCCTCAGGGATCGCAGCGGAGAGGATAAGCCCCGCAAACATCAGCGTGAACAGCATGATGCGCACCGGCATCCGATCCGGATCCAGCCAGTTCGTCACCCATGCCGTGAAAACCCAGACCCACCATACCGCGAAGATCAGCATGATGGCTTCCAGCGCGCCGATCGGCGTGAAATGCTCGGCCAGTGAATGTGCAAGCTGCGAAATCGAAAAAACGAAAACCAGATCAAAAAACAGCTCGACGAAGGAAACCTTGCTCTCGTTCTTGCTGCCCTTGGCGCGAAGCCAGTTTTCCCTACCCCCAAGGATCATGCCTAGCCCCTCTTTCCTGTGATGGTGATCGCGCTAGTGCGGCCTTCCCGCCGCATCGCGGCTGAGACCCTTTTCCTTCAATTCGGCCTCATAAGCCGCGAAAAGCTCACTGCCCTTCTCGCCGAGTTCTCGTAGATAGGTCCAGGTAAAGATGCCCGTATCGTGCATGTCGTCGAAGCCGATGCGCACGGCGTAGTTGCCGGTCGGCGTCATGGACATGATGCCGACATTGCGTTTGCCGGGCACGGTGACTTTCTGCCCCGGTCCATGCCCCTGCACCTCGGCGGAGGGCGACAGCACCCGCAGCATTTCCGCCGGCAGATCGAAGCTCGCGCCATCGTCGAATGTCACTTTGAGGTGACGGCGGTCCTTCGAGACCCGCAATTCGGTCGGCCAAACGTCGCTCATCGGTTTTTCCATGCCTTTCAGTGTCTTTTCGAGAATTAGGCCGCCGCTCGTTCACGCGCAAGTGTAATCGAGAAGCATTTTCCTTGACGCAACAATCGCCTATGCCCACATTAGACGTCTAATGGAGGCATGAGTGAACAGCATCGTCGGCAGCATAGGCAACGCATCACCGATTCAGGCGGATGCGGCCCCCATGATCGACCCTTTCGGGCGCGCCGTCACCTATCTGCGCGTTTCCGTCACGGATCGTTGCGATTTTCGCTGTACCTACTGTATGGCCGAGAACATGACCTTCCTGCCCAAGAAGGATCTGCTGACGCTCGAAGAACTCGACCGGCTTTGTTCCGCTTTCATCGCCAAGGGCGTGCGCAAGATCAGGCTCACCGGCGGCGAACCGCTGGTGCGCAAGAACATCATGTTCCTGGTGCGCGAGCTCGGCAAGCACGTCCAAAACGGCGAACTCGATGAACTGACCCTGACGACCAACGGATCGCAGCTCGCCCGCCACGCCGACGAACTCTATGACTGCGGTGTCCGGCGCATCAACGTTTCCCTCGACACGCTCGACCCCGACAAATTCCGCACCATCACGCGCTGGGGAGACTTCTCCAAGGTGATGGAGGGGATCGATGCGGCGCAAAAAGCCGGCCTGAAGATCAAGCTGAATGCCGTTGCGCTCAAGGGCTTCAACGAAGAGGAAATTCCGGAACTGCTGCGGTTCGCCCATGGTCGCGGCATGGACCTTACCGTCATCGAGACGATGCCCATGGGCGAGATCGATGAGGATCGCACCGACCGGTATTTGCCGCTTTCACAGTTGCGCGCCGATCTGGAACGTCAGTTCACCCTAACCGACATTCCCTATAAGACGGGCGGCCCGGCCCGCTATGTCGAGGTTGCTGAAACCGGCGGCCGCCTCGGCTTCATCACGCCGATGACCCATAATTTCTGCGAGAGCTGCAATCGCGTGCGGCTCACCTGCACAGGCACGCTCTATATGTGCCTCGGGCAGAACGATGCGGCCGACTTGCGCACGGCGCTGCGCGCGAGCGAGAGCGACGCGCTCCTCCATGCCGCGATCGACGAGGCGATTACCCGCAAGCCGAAGGGCCACGATTTCATCATCGACCGCACGCACAACCGGCCGGCAGTCGCACGCCACATGAGCGTCACCGGCGGCTAAATCCCACCGAGAACATCAAATATGCAGCTTGAGCTTATTCGCAACGCGACGCTGAAGGTCACCTATGGCGGCCATATTCTGCTGATCGACCCCTATTTCGCGCCACGCCACAGTCTCCCGTCCTTTACCGGACGTTCTCCCAACCCGATGACGGAACTACCGCGCTCGATCGACGACATCCTCGAGGGCGTCGAACTGGTGATCGTCTCGCATCTGCATACCGATCATTTCGATGCTGTGGCGAAAGAGCGCCTGCCGAAATCTCTGCCGATCCTCTGTCAGCCGGGCGACGAGGTGAAAATCCGCGAGGCTGGTTTCGCGGATGTCACGCCCCTTTCCCAATCGACCGTATGGCAGGGAATGACGATCACGCCGCGGCAAGGCAGCCATGGCGTCGGACCGGTCGTGGAGAAAATGGGGCCTGTCATCGGCTTCACCCTGGAGGCTGATGGCGAACCCACCGTCTACTGGGCCGGCGACACGGTGCTCTATCCTCCGGTCGTGGAAACGATCCGCCAGATCTCGCCGGAGATCATCATCACGCATTCCTGCGGCGCGCGCTGGGACGGGGATCTGATCGTCATGGATGACAAGCAGACGCTCGAAGTCAGCCGTCTCGCACCGCAAGCGACTGTCGTCGCGACCCATATGGAAGCGCTCGATCACGCAACCGTCACGCGGCAGGACCTTCGCCAAGCCGCAGACGCTGGCGGTCTCGCCGCCTCCCGGCTGCTGATCCCCGCCGACGGAGATACATTCCATCTCGGCCGCTAATTTGCCGGCAATTCGACCAACGCCATAGAAGACTTGAATAAAAAGCGCCGGACCATGAGCCCGATGCTTTAATTCCCCACGGTCCTTGGACGACGGCAGCTTTAGGCGGCGCGATAGCGCGTATCAGCGCTGCTGTAATTCGCGTAACCTGCCTCGCCCTCGCCCGTCCGGAAGCGGTCGATCTTTTCGGATAGCATGTCGACGCGTTGGCGCAGGCCATGGATCTCGGCATTGTTCTCCTCGACCATGGCCGCGTTCCGCTGCGTGATGAGCTCCACCTCGGACACCGCGCGGGTGACTTCCTCGATACCGGTCGATTGCTCTGTGGTCGCCGACGAAATATCGGCAACAAGCTTCTGGACACCAGTGACATGATCGATGATCTCGGTCAGTGCAGCGCCGGTCTGCTCGACCAGGCGGACACCGTTCTGCACCTGGGAGGAGCTTGCCGAAATCAGGCCCTTGATCTCCTTTGCCGCATTGGCGCAGCGCTGCGCCAATTCGCGCACCTCCTGCGCCACCACGGCAAAGCCGCGACCCGCTTCACCGGCACGGGCAGCTTCGACGCCGGCATTCAGCGCCAGGAGATTGGTCTGGAAGGCGATCTCGTCGATGACGCCGATGATCGTGGCGATCTTTTCTGACGACCGGTTGATCTCGCTCATGGCACCCACGGCCTTGGCGACGACTTCCCCGGATTGCGTGGCATAGGCCTGCGTTTCGTTGACGGAGGTCGCCGTCTGCCGCGCACGGTCGGCAGTCGAGCGCACCACGTCGCTGAGGCGGTGCAGCGCCCGCGAGCTTTCCTCGAGAGCGGCCGCCTGCTGCTCGGTGCGCCGCGCCAGATCGTCGGCCGACATGGCGAGGTTGCCCGTACCGCCCTTGATTTCCTCGGCCGTGTCGCGAACGTCCGTCAGGGTCTCGCGCAGGGCTTCGACCGCATGATTGTAGGTGAAAGCCATTTCCACGAAGTCAGCCGACAGATCTTCGCGCATGCCCTCCTCCAGATTGCCGTCGGCAAGCTTGGCAAGAACATCCGCCAGGGCATTGAGCGCCTGCTTCTGCTCGGCCTCGATGCGGGCGCGCTCAGCGGCGCGGCGGGACGATTCCTCGGCGGAAAGCGCACGCGCGCTCTCCGCTTCTCGCTCAAGCCTGACATTCTCGAGCGCGGCATCACGGAAGACGCTGACGGAGCGCACCATGTCGCCGATCTCGTCACCACGATTGCGCCCGTCGATCGCAACTTCCAGATCGCCGCTTGCAAGGCGCGTCATGATTTCGGTCACGCGCTTCAGCGGGCCGCGCAGGGTTTCCACCAGCATCAGGCCGCCGACGATCGCAAGCAGCGTGCCGACGATCATGGCAATGACCGAGACATTGGCCGAACGCTCGCTGTCTTCCTTGCCGAGTTCCTGCGCCTGGGCGACGAAGCCGCGCAACGAGGTCATGGCGTCGGCCAGCAAGGCGTTGGATTGAACGCGCGTCGCCTTCCAGTCCGTCGCCGTCTGCAGCAGATCGGCCGATCCGTTGGTGAGGCCGTCGATCAGCGGCTTCATGTGGGCGGAAAAATCGCGCATCGTGGCATTCGTCTGGCCAAGTTCCGAGATCCGGGCTGCAACGGTCTGCAGGTCCTTGAGATCGGCAAGCACGGGATCGCGCGAGGCGCCATCGCGGACGTTTTCCATGCGCGACGCGTGCAGCGCCAGGCGATCGACGATACCGAGCGCCTGATCCACATGGTCCAGAAGCTCCTTCTGGCCGTCGATGATCTTGTCCAGGCTGACGAAGCGATCGGCCGCCGTGTCGCTGTTCTTGGCCGATTGCAAGGTCATCTCGCCTTCGATCTTCACAAAGCTCTGCAGGACCGGGCCCATCGCCTCGACCTTCTGGTCTGGCGTGTCTGACCCCTTCAACACCGCATCAAGCTTGTCGGCGGCATCTGAAGCGTTCGCGACGAGCGCGGTGCCGCGCTTGGATACGAGAGCCTTTGAAACCTTTACCTGCTTTAGAATGGCATCGGCATAGGTGCGCGCATCCGAAATCTCTTCGGTGGAATCGGCAGCCATCTGCACCTGGATGCGCAGATTGCTCATCTTCTCCGACAGCCCCTTATAGGCGGCGGCATCGTAAAGCAGTTCCTTGGCGAAGGTTTCCTTGTCACTGAAATCCTTGCGGATAATGTCGATCTGTTTGCCGGCGGCCTTGGCCGTCGCTTCGATGTTTTGCACCGCCTTCTGGATGGCGCCGACATCGCTGTCCTGCTTCTGCCTGATAGCCCAGAGCGTGGCCTGCTGCGAACGCATCTTGGCGGCAAGCTCGCTGACCGGAACGATCTTGGCGCGCTGGTCGCCGCTCAGCAATCCGCTCAGCCGGTGCACGCCCTGCTCCTGGGCATCGATCTTCGCCGCCAGCCCCTGGCGCGTTTCCTCCGAAGGCGAAGCGGTGAACTCCTGCAAGGCGGCCTGCAGGTTTTCGAAGTCGCTGATATTTTCAATCGTCGCGCGCGTCACGGTCATGTGGCCGTTCAGAATATTGGCCGTGTGATAGCCGGCCAGACCGACGCCGGCGATGAGGACCACCAGAGGCACCACGAAAATGAGGACCTTGGTGACAATCCGACGGCCTTGCAGAAGACGATCAATGAAAAACATGCGGCGCCTCAACTGGATTATAAAAATATCCGGCGAAGGCGGGATCGTCATTCCTGCTGCGCTGCGGTAAGTGCTTCTGCCTCATGCAAAACCGCAGCGAGCGTCGGAAAATAAGATTGAATAAGAATTAATCGCCCGCTTAAAAGCCGTTGTATCGGCAAAAAATCTGCAACCGCTGTATCATTCCGCGACCACGGGCCGAAAAAGCTGCATTCCATGCGCAACGATTCTACCGCAACGCACAATCGAATTCGGCCGTCGCAAGCGGACAATCGATTCCAATTTGCGGAAAACAGCGCTAATCCAGAGTAGATATCGGGGGACTCATCTATCTTATGCGACTGACCAAGAATACCCAGGGCGCGCTCTTCATGGCGGCATCCATGGCCGCTTTTTGCTGTGGCGATGCGCTGTCCAAAACGGTTATCGCCACGATGAATGCCGGCGAGATCATCTTCATCCGTGGCCTGTTCACCAGCTTTTTCGTCTATCTGCTGGCTCGCAAGATGGGCTCCCTGCGCTCTTGGAAGGTGATATTGCAGCCGATGATCGCGCTGCGCATCGCCTGCGAGGCAATCGCTGCCGCGACCTACATCACCGCTCTTGGGATGATGCCCATCGCCAATGCCGCCGCCATCCAGCAGGCCGTGCCGCTGGCGGTTACCCTCGGCGCGATGATCTTTCTCAAGGAGCCCGTGGGATGGAGGCGGTGGACGGCGATAGGCGTCGGCTTCATGGGTGTGCTGATCATCATCCGGCCTGGTCCGGAGGGTTTCACCACGGCTGCGTTGCTCGTCATCGCCTGCATGTTTGCCACCGCCGCCCGCGATCTGGCGACGCGCTGCATCGACAAAGAGGTGCCGTCGCTGATGATCACCTTCTGCACCGCAATTTCCATATCCGTCTTCGGCGCCTTGTGCATCGTTCCATTCGGGGGATGGCAGCCGGTGAGCACGACGTCGTTGATGCAGATCCTGTTGGCCTCCGTTCTCGTGCTGATCGGCTATCAGGCGGTGATCCTGGCGATGCGCACCGGCGAAATCTCCTTCGTCGCACCGTTCCGCTATCTGAGCCTCATCTGGTCTGCCTTGCTCGGTTTGATTATCTTCGACGAGGTGCCGGATAGCTGGTCCATCTTCGGCGCGGTGATTGTCATCGCTTCCGGCATCTATACCTTCTATCGGGAAAGCAAACGACGCGGTGTCGATCCCGTCGCGCAGGAATCAGAACCGCGCGTCCCGGCCTGAGGTCCCGATCATGTCCAGTTTCATCGCGAACGCAGAGGATATTCCGGTCGTCCTTCTAGCCGGAGGCCGGTCGAGCCGCATGGGCGCGAACAAAGCCTTCGCTCTGCTTGGCGGCGAAAGCCTGATCAGCCGCATCTCCTCGCGGATTGCGCAGTGCCAAAGCAAGCCAATCGCCTTGAATGCGGACGCCGATTGGCCCGACACCATGGGGATACGGCTGGTACCGGACAAAATTGCTGGCAAACTCGGCCCTCTCGCCGGCGTACTTGCCGCGATGCAGGATACGGCACGCAACTATCCACAGGCTTCGCATGTCGCCACGATCCCGATAGATAGCCCCTTCTTCCCGCTCGATCTCATCGCGCAGCTTGCCTATGCCGTCGAGCGTCCCGATGAGATTGCGATTGCCGCATCCCTCGGACAGGACCATCCGGTTTTCGGCCTCTGGCCGGTTTCTGCTGCTACCGATCTGGAAACATGGATTGTTTCGGACGACAAGCGGCGCGTCAGGGATTTCCTCGCGCGCCACAGGGTCCGGCGGGTAGAATTTCCTGTAGTCGAAACGCGGATTGGTCCGCTCGACCCTTTCTTCAACATCAATACGCCCGCGGAGCTGCTCGAAGCGGAGACATGGCTGGCGGCGTTGGAAGGCGCATCATGACCAAATCCCGACCGAAGATTTTCGGCATTGCCGGCTGGAAGAATTCCGGCAAGACCGGTCTTGCCGTGCGTCTGGTCACGGAATTCACCCGGCGAGGCTATCGGATTTCGACGATCAAGCATGCGCATCATGATTTCGATATCGACAAGGTCGGCGCCGACAGTTTCCGCCATCGCGAAGCGGGCGCGCACGAAGTTACCATCGTTTCCGGCACCCGCTATGCCATCATGCATGAATTGCGCGGCGACCCGGAGCCGAGCTTCGAAGACATATTGGCGCGCCTCGCCCCTTGTGACCTCGTGTTGATCGAGGGCTACAAGCGAGAGCCCATCCCGAAGATCGAAGCGCGCCGCCTGGAAGCTGCCAAGCGCGAGCCGCTTGCCCCGCAGGATCCCCATATCGTCGCCATTGCCGCCGATCACTCGGTGGGAGACGCCGGCTCGCTCTCCGTTTTCGATCTCGACGATACCCTCGCGATCGCCGATTTCATTGCCGCCATCGTCGGCCTCGGCAAACCTGCAAAATAAAGGGGCCGCCGGTCTCCCGGCGGCCCCTTGGCGTAGATGTAGGCTAGTGCTTACCGATTGGAGGCAACCGGGCGCACCAGCGGCGTGATGCGGCGGATGGTGACGCGGCGGTTTTCCTGCGACGGTCCAAGCGTATTCACCTTGAGATATTGCTCGCCATATCCCTGGGTGACCAGGTTCGCTGCCGGAATGCCATAGACATCCGTCAGAACATTGGCGACCGATTCCGCACGACGGTCGGAGAGGATCAGGTTGCTCTCCGCCGAGCCCACGGCATCCGTATGACCCTCGATCAGGAAGGTTTCGGTCGGATCGCGCTTGACGATTTTCGATATGCCGTCGGCCACGCCGCGCAGCGTGCTCGCCTGGGTCATCGGAATATCGGCGCTCCCCGTCGCAAAGGTGATCGTATCAAGGTCGATGCGGCGGATCTTGTCGCGGATACGAGCCGAATAGCGGACTTCGTTGACCGAATAGATACGCTCGACCGGCTCGACCGGCGGTTCGCGCAGGAAGTCGTAATAGTCCGCATCACGGTTTGACGCGGTGTCGATGATGTACTGGCTCAAGGGGATGAGCAGGCGCATCGGCGGCAGATCGTCGCCCGGGTCGCGGAAATAATCGTCATTGTCAGGGCGATCTTCCAGTTCCGGCGAGTAGAACAGCACATATTCGCGGCCGCTGGCATCGATACGCGAGCGCTGGACGATGTCGCCGTAGCGATTGCGTATCGTCACGACGCGATCGCCGTCGGGCTGATCGATCGTCTCGCGATAGCGGTCCCGCTGCAGCTGTTCGTAGATCGGCCGTTCGCCGCCACGGACGAAGCGGTCGGTATCGTCGTGACGGACGACATAGGTGTTGTCGACATTCACGACCGTACGGTTGTCCTGATTGATGATGGTCTGGTACGTCGTACCCTGCGGCGGGGCAAAATCCGGTCGGCGATCGATCCGGCGGCCCTGTTCGCTGGTCACAGCCTCCATCTTGATCGGCGGCTGCGGCTGACCGCCTGCCGCCGCGCGTTGCGCCTCGGCGTCGGAAGTCGGTGGCTTGGTGTAAGCCGGTGGCGGCTGCTGGGCCGGAGCATTCTGCACCTGCCCGTTCGGCTGGACCTGTCCGCCCTGGGTGCCAGGCGCAGCAGGGTTCTGTCCGTTGTTCAAATGCTCGCCCCGACGAACCGCGCCTTTCTGGCTGTCCAGAACCGCACTGCCGTTTTCAACCGGCAGAATGACGGGGCCGGTGGCGGAAGCCGGGTTTTCCGCGATCTTCTTGCGGCGCTCCAGCTCCTGCGGCGAGACCTGCTCGGCCGGTGGCAGCTGGATTTCGCCGGCCTGCTGGCCGGTGCCATTGGCCGGTGCCGGCGTTGCACTGCCCTGAGCCGGCGCCTCGGCGCCGTTCGTCGGCTGCTGCTTGCCGGGCAGCGGCGCTACCTGGTTGCCGGTCTGTGTTGGCTGTCCCTGTGGCTCGCCCTTCTGGGCCGGCTGTTGCGGATTGGCGCTAGGCTGCTCGCCCTGCTGCTGGTTTTGCGGCTGCTTGCCATGGGTTTTGTCGCCGCCCTGCTTCTGCCCCTGCTGGGCGCCTGGCGTTACCACCGTTCCGGGCTGAGCTTCAGGCTGGGCCTGCGTACCGGGCTGCGCCTCTGTCCCCGGCTGGGCCTTGTGACCCTGCGAAGGTTCGCCCGCGGGCGCCGGTTGCTGTTCGGTTGGCTGCTTCGCGGGGTTTCCAGCTTGGCCCTGCTGCTTGGGATGAGCGTTTTGCTCCGGCTGCGCCTGCTTTCCAGGCTGGGCTTCCTGGCTCTGCGGCTGCTGGGCGGTGGGAGCCTCCTTCTGGGCCGGCGCCGGCTGCTCCTTCAGCTCGGGCTTGGCTTTCGGCTGCGCTTCCTCGGCGGGCTGCTGCTGCTTGATCTTCGGCTGCGGAGCTTCGGCCGGTTGCTCTGCCTGGGGCTGCTTCGCCTTCGGCTTGGGCTGCTTGACTTCCGGCTCCGCTTCAGGGGCCGCGGCCTTTGGCTGCGGCTTGGCTTCGGGTTGAGCCTGAAGCTCCTCCGCCGGCTGCTGGCGCTGCTTCTTCGGCTCCGGCTGGGCCTCTGCGGCCGGCTGGCGCTGAGGCTTCGGCTGCTCCTGCTCCGCGGGCTGCTGACGCTCCGCCTTCGGCGGCTGAGCTTCCGGCTGCACCTTCGGCGCCTTCTGCTGCGGCTCGGCCTCAGGCGCGGCCTGCTTCATCTGATGTTGCTGCTGTCCACCGCCCTGCTCTGCCGGTTCGCCGTGATGCTTTTGGCCCTGCGGCTCACCTTCACCGCCCTCGGCGGGCTTCTTGCGCTTGAGCTGCGGCTCTTCCTCCGGCTGGGCGGCCGGAGCCTCCTGCTGCGCAACTTCGAAACTCGAATTGGCGGCAGCCGTAATACCGTTGTTTAGCGGCGCGATGGGCTGTTCGCGAAACGCCGCAGCCGCCGCCGGCTCGAATGCGAGCGATAGCGAGAGCAGCGGAAACGCGGCGCTGGCAAATAGTCTGGATCGCTTTCCCATATGGGGTCTCCTCTTATGATCTTTGTCCGCCGAACTGCGAATCTCAGCAGGCATGCCGATGCCTCAAGATCCCGGCCGATTTTCGGTTCTGATGAGGCTGAATCGCGGCAGGCCACTATATGTTCCCGAACTATTAGGTAGCCGTAATTAACCCTGGCTGAATGCGCCGGACGGCTTACGTTCAGAATTCTCGCCAGGGCATGATGCCGAAAAGTGAAAGCAGTTTTCAGACGACATCAGGCTCTACCTATTTGTTTCTGGCGCGGTTTCAGATTTAGGTCGTTTCGGCCTAAACCATGCGGCGCTAGCGCATTCGTATCGCCGCGCGATCGCGCGGCAACCACCGTCCTCGTAATTCCAGTTGCATTTTTCGAAAAAAAAGTACGAATATCGCCGCAAGGCAGGCCACGGGCCTGCTCCACTCGAGCCGTCTGCCAATCAACAATAAAGAGCTGCCGGCCGCCAACAGAGAGGGTCAATATGCGCATCTCCACTCGTCTTTTTGCCGCTGCGTCTTTCGCCGTGATGTCGCTTGTCGCCGGTGCGGCGCTTGCCGACGGCGACTCGATCGTGTTCGGCACCGACGCGACCTACCCGCCGTTCGAATCGCTCGACGCCGGTGGCAAGTTCGTCGGCTTCGACATCGATATAACCAATGCGCTTTGCGATCACATGAAGGTCAAGTGCACGTTCGTGAACCAGGATTTCGACGGCATCATCCCGGCCCTGCAGGCCAAGAAGTTCGACGCGATCATCTCGTCCATGTCGATCACGCCCGAGCGCGAGAAGATCGTCGACTTCACCAACAAGATCTACAACACGCCGCCGGCAATCGCCGTTCCGAAGGACTCTGCTCTCAAGGAAACGACCGACGAAGCCCTGAAGGGCAAGACGATCGGCGCACAGTCCTCCACGACGCATGCCAATTACGCCTCCGCCCACCTGAAGGATGCCGAGCTCAAGCTCTATCCGTCGGCTGACGAATACAAGCTCGACCTCAGCAATGGCCGAATCGATGCAGCCATCGATGACGTCGTCGTGCTGTCGGAATGGGTGAAGTCCGACGCAGGCAATTGCTGCAAAATGCTCGGCACGCTGAAAAACGACCCGGTCATCAACGGCGTCGGCGCAGGCATTGCCATCCGCAAGGGCGATACCGCCCTCAAGGACAAGCTGAACGCCGCGATCGTTGCGATCCGCGCTGACGGCACCTACAAGAAGATCCAGGACAAGTATTTCGATTTCGACGTCTACGGCGACTGATCGCCCGTCGATTCCCTGGGAAAAGACGACGGCGGAAGCTTGCCCTTCCGCCGTTTTTGTTTGACAACGAGACGAACATAAGCAGAAACGCGGCAAAAGCCGCTAGGGGAAATGCAGCATGAGCGGATTGTTTTCCGCCCTCGGTTCCGTGTGGACCTGGTTGAGTACGATTTTTGACCCGTTGTGTGGTCCGGCCGGACTATTCACGCTGTTCGGCCAAAATACGATGCTCGCCTGTGGCGACACGGGATGGGGCGATGAGCTTGCCGGTGGCTTGAAGATCACCATTGCCGTCTCCGTCCTGACGCTGCCGCTCGGCATCGTCATCGGGTTCTTCGTCGCGCTGGCGCAGCAATCGGAAGAGAAGCCATTGCGCCTTGCCGCTGGCGTCTTCACGACGATTTTCCGCGGCTTGCCCGAGCTGCTCACGCTGTTCATCATCTACTATGGCTTGCAGATCCTGCTACAATCGCTGCTCGCCAAATTCGGCTATAACGGGCCTGTCGAAATCAATGCCTTCGCCGCGGGCATGGTCGCCTTGGCGATCGTCTTCTCCGCCTATTGCTCGGAAGTGCTTCTGTCCGCCTTCAAGGCGATCCCGAAAGGCCAGTACGAGGCCGGCGATGCACTCGGCTTCCATCGCGTGCGTACCATGCGGTTGATCATCATACCGCAGCTCGTTCGCATCTCGCTGCCGAACCTCGGAAATCTCTGGATGAACCTGCTGAAGGACACATCCTACGTGTCGATCATCGGGCTTGCCGATATCATCAGGCAAACGGGGATCGCCGTGCGCGCCACCAAGGCGCCCTTCACCTTCTATTCGATTGCCTGCCTGTTCTATCTGACGCTGGCCGTCGCCTCCTCGGTCGGCCTCTTCTATCTCGATCGATGGGCCAAACGTGCGGAGGTTCATCGATGAGCCATGCCGAAGTTCTGATAGCTGCGCAGCCGGCGCCGCCCCAGACCACCAGGAAATTATCCAAGGCGCGCATCGTCGGATATTTATTCCTGACACTCTGGGCGATCCTCGGCATCTCCCTCCTCGCGATGATCGTGACAGGCTGGGATGTCGACAAGCTCGCAACCTATGGACCGCGGCTTCTGCACGGTCTGTGGATCACGGTAAAGCTGGTCACCATATCCTTCATCCTCGGCGCGATCCTGTCGATCCCGCTCGCCTTTGCCCGCATGTCGAGCAACAGGGTCCTGAGCACGCTGACCTATTGCTATGTCTATCTGTTTCGCGGCACGCCGCTGCTGGCGCAGATATTCATGGTCTATTACGGCTTTCCGAGCTTCCGCTGGTTCTTCGAGGATATCGGCCTGTGGTGGTTCTTCAAGGACCCCTTCTATTGTGGCGTCTTCGCCATGACGCTGAACACGGCAGCCTATCAGACCGAAATCGTCCGTGGCGCCATCCAGAGCGTGCCGAAAGGCCAGAGGGAAGCATCAAATGCCCTCGGCATCCATACATGGATAGCCTTGCGCAAGATCATCATTCCCCAGGCGCTCATCGTGGCGCTGCGCCCCTACGGCAACGAGATCATCCTGCTGATCAAGAGCTCTGCCACGGTCTCCATCATCACCGTTTACGACTTGATGGGCGAGACGCGCTACGCGTTTTCGCGCACCTATGACTACCAGATCTATCTCTGGGCGGCGATCTTCTATCTGGTGATCGTCGAATTCATGCGCAACGGCTGGGCGCGAATGGAAGGCCGGCTGACCCGGCACCTCAAGCGCTGATTCAGAAAAGCGGCGCGCAAGGCGCCGCCTTTGGCAGCACTCAGCTAGCACCGCTGCTAAACAATTGATTTATAGAAATAATTTTCTTTCATGACAATTTTGTAAAGCTTGAGTTTACCATCGACTGTTTCCATATCTTTGTGACCATGAGTCACAAAGAAAACGGGAACGGAAAGAGAAAGCTCATGCACGAAGACATGCAAAAGCAGTTGCAGGGTTATGGGTTGACGACAGCGCAGATCTTCTACCGCCTGCCCGATCACCCGCAGTTTCTCCAGACCTATATCTGGCAGGACTATGACCTTGCCCCGAACTTCCCTGAAATGCACGGCTTTCTGAAATTCTGGCAGGAAAAGCTGGATGGGCCGTTGCACTCCGTGCGCTATGTCCATCGCAAGCTGATTTCGGCAACCGAATGGCGTGCGGTGAAGGGGGAATTCATCCTGCACTAAGGCAGCAGGATCGCGTAGGCCGCCTCGCAACCGGCCGCACCGCCGTCAGACATGCGCCTCGCCATGGATGAAATCTCCGTCATCCGAGCCGCGATGAAGCGTGCCGTAGAGGACGAAGGCATAAAAGGCGGTGACGAGGATGATGACCACCCCGCCGGGGATCGGTCCGAGCGCCGCGTTGTCGGTAATATAGCTCCATGAATGCGCCATTTCTTGCGTCGCACCGTTCGTCTGGAGTCTCGGCGTCGAAATCTTCAGGATCCATGCGAGGAGTAGGATCGCATACATCCAGCAATAATTGCGCCTTAGCCGCCGCTGCGCCGCCTCGGCGTAACTGAGCAAAAGTCGCGGAGAACGAAGACTAGCCGCGATCGGCAGCGCCCAATCGGAATTCAGTTCGGCTTGCGGCGCCAGGATCTGCGCGAAGTAGTGCCGCTCCAATTGCCGCACTCGCGAGCGATAGACATCGAAGAAGCGATATCGCCGCGCCTCGATCAGCAACAGCAGCGTGATCAGCATCATTCCGAACAGCAATACGCCATGATGCGACGTCGGCGTCGAAAGCGATACGGACAGCAATGCCGCAACCACCGTGATCGCCCAATTCGATGTCCGGTCGATGCGATCGCGCCAGCTCGTCATCCTCCCCAGTTCGCCCCGATAGTAATGGTTCAATGTGTTAGTGACTTCAGCCGACGTCGACGGCAAGGAGGGACGGCCGCGCTCTGCCGGGCTGCTCGTCGGGTTCGGTGTCGTGAGTTCATTATCCATGATTTTTTCCTCCCTTATTCTTCTGTTCGGATAGCGTCCCCCAAGCCGCCTTCGCCGAAGGTCATATTCTGCGCCTGCGCGGCAAGCATTGCAAAAGCCGACCAAGCGCCTTAATGCCTGCGTGACAAAAGGAAGGGCCGGCAATCATGGCAAAGAAGAAGATCGACGAAGATGCGCTGGCGGAAGCCTATAACCAGGCATTGGCGCTGGAAAAGGCGGGCGATATCGACGCTGCGGTTCAGGCCTATGAGCACGTGCTGGCCCTCGACCCGGAAGATCATGGCGGCGCAGCCGTGCGCATCGCTTCCATGGGGCGCGGCGAGACGCCGGTGAAGGCCCCCGATGCCTATGTCGAGACCCTGTTCGATCAGCATGCCGAAGTGTTCGAAGATGTGCTTGTGGAACAGCTCGGCTACCATGTGCCGGTTCTCGTGCGCCAGCGTCTGCAGGCGCTCAGCCTCGGCCCCTTCAAGCGCATGCTCGACCTCGGCTGCGGCACGGGCCTTACGGGCGGCACGCTGCGCGATATCGTCGAGGATATCACCGGCATCGACATTTCCGAAAACATGGTCGAAGTCGCCCATGAAAAGGATATCTACGAAACGCTCTTCGTCGCCGAGGTCGAGGATTTCCTCGACGACAATGATGAAGACGCTTTCGATCTGATTACCGCGACCGATGTCCTGCCCTATCTCGGTGCGCTTGAACCCCTCTTTTTCGGTGCGGCGGAAAACATGACACCGGGCGGTCTTTTCATCTTCTCCTCCGAGACCCTGCCGGAAGCGACTATGGCCGGACGCAGCTATATGGTTGGCCCACACCAGCGTTTCGCCCATTCCGAAGCCTATGTGCGGGAAAGGTTGACCGCGACCGGTTTCGAGCTCGTCGAAATCACCGACATCAATGTCCGCATGGAAGACGGCCAGCCGACGCCGGGCCATCTGGTCATCGCCCGCCGCCTCGCTGATTGAGCCTACAAACGTCATCCAAGAATACTTATCCAAGTGGATAAGTATTTCCTTGCGCGACAATCCGAGAGCTGATACTTAGCCATTCAGTTAAGTATCAGCTCAAACATTGATCTCGGAAAGGTCGTCGCATGGCCCTTATTCTCTATCAGCATCCCCTCGCCTCGTTTTGTCACAAGGTGTTGATGGCGCTTTATGAAAACGGGACGCCGTTCGAAAGCCGCATCATCGATCTCGGCAATGAGGAATCGCGCGCCTCTCTGGTACGCCTCTGGCCTCTCGCCAAGTTTCCGGTGCTGCGCGACGAGATGCTCGACAGCACCGTCCCCGAAACAAGCATCATCATCGAATATCTGGATCGGCATTATCCTGGGCCAACCCCGCTGCTGCCGGCAGATCCGTCGGATGCCCTGTGTGTCCGGCTTTGGGATCGCTTCTTCGACCTCTATGTGCAGGACCCGATGCAGAAAATCGTCGCGGACGTGCGCTGGACAGAGAAGGATCAAAGCCCGCAAACCGTTGCCGAAGCCCAGGCTCTGCTGCGCACTGCCTATGGAATGATCGAGAAGCAGTTGGACGGGAAGATCTGGATCACCGGCGACAGCCTGACCATGGCCGATTGCGCCGCTGCCCCGGCGCTGTTCTACGCCGAAACAGTCGTTCCCTTCGCCGAAGAGCATAGCCGGCTGAAGGCATATTATCGACGCCTCCTCGAGCGCCCGTCTTTCGCCCGCGTCCTCCAGGAAGCCATGCCCTATTTCCATATGTATCCCTGTCGCGAGAAGCTGCCGGCACAATTCCGGCCGGAAAAGCCGGATGCTTGACGAACCACAGGCACTCGACCGCATGTTTCAGGCCCTGTCCGATCAGAGCCGGCGCGGCATGATCGACAGGCTCGGGCGTGGACCGGCCTCCGTCACGGAACTGGCACAGCCGCTCGACATGGCGCTGCCGACCGTGATGAAACATCTGCAGGTGCTGGAAACGAGCGGGCTCGTCCTGTCGGAAAAGGCCGGGCGGGTGCGCACCTATCACCTGCGCAAAGAAGCGCTGGCAGCCGTCGAGCGCTGGATTGCCGAGCGCAAGGCATCCTGGAACAGGACCTTCGACCGGCTCGACCTCTTTCTCGCTAATACATCGACGGAGACGACGGACGAATGAGCATAAGATCGACAGACCATACGACGATCACCATAGAGCGTCATTTCAAGGCGCCTCTGCCGAAAGTCTTCAATGCCTGGGCAATACCGGAGCAGAAGCGGCAATGGTTCGGCTGTCATGAGGATTGGAAGCCGCTGGAGTTCCAGCTCGATTTCCGTGCCGGTGGCAGCGAAAGCAGTCGTGTCGCCTCAACCGAGGGCGTCATTCATGCCTATCAGGCGCGATATATCGACGTCGTCCAGAACGAGCGCTTCATTTATGCCTTCGACATGATGCTCGACGACTTCAGAATTTCTGTTTCGCTGGCCACGGTCAACTTTGCCCCGGAACCCGGCGGCACGAAGATGACTTTTACCGAACAGGTCGTCTTCCTCGACGGCTACAGCGACAATGGCTCGCGACTGATGGGTACGGAAATCGGCTTCGACAATCTCCGGCTCTACGTCGAGGGAGACGACACGAAGCCGAACTAAAGCAATTCCAGGAAAAATGTCTGGCGGTTTTCCGTCCGGAATTGCGTAAAAGATAGAGCGTTCTCGCGATTCGAAGAAAAGCGGAAAAGCTCTAACCGCGCGTGTCACCAAGGATCGCCGCCAAAAGCTGGCCTTCGAGTTCGGCCAGCGCCGGATTGCCGTGGCGGCGCGGATGCGGATAAGGAACGGCGAGATCGAGCACGATCTTGCCCTCGTCCAAGACGACGACGCGATCGGCCAGATGCACCGCCTCGCTGACGTCGTGCGTCACAAGTACTGCGGTGAAGCCGAGTTCACGCCAGACGCGGTTCAGCAATTCCTGCATGCTGATGCGGGTCAGGGCATCCAGCGCGCCGAGAGGCTCGTCGAGCGCAAGCACGCCGGGCTTGCTGACGAGCGCGCGGGCAAGTGCCACGCGCTGCTTCTGGCCGCCGGAAAGGCTGGATGGCCATTCGCCGGCCTTTTCGGCAAGCTGCACCTCGGAGAGAACCGCAGTGGTCTCCTGCCGCAACACATTCTGCGGCACACCCTCGCCAAGACCGACGGCGACATTGTCGGCAACCGAAAGCCAGGGCAACAGGCGTGGTTCCTGAAAGACGATGCGCGTATTGGCTTGCGCTTCGTCGCGGCCGACGGCCTCGAAGCGTAGATGACCGGCGCTCGGCTCCTCCAACCCCATCAGGATGCGCAGCAGCGTGCTCTTGCCGCAGCCGCTCTTGCCGATGATGGCGACGAACTGGCCAGCGGGAATATCGAGATCGATGCCGCGCAGGACGCGATTACTTCCGAAACTCTTCTCCAGTCCCTTGATGTAGATGGCGGCTGCGCCCGCAGTTTGCGGGGCTGCTTCCGCTCGCGGACGATCTATGGCGATGGCACTCATGGCAGGTTCCTCAATTCCGATAGGCCGGATTCCAGCGCAAAGCCTTGCGCTCGATCGTCCGAGCAACGACATCGGCGAGCTTGCCGAGGATCGCGTAGATCACCAGCGTCAGAACGACGACATCGGTCATGCCGAATTCGCGGGCATTGTTGGCCATGTAGCCGATGCCCGACGATGCCGCGATCGATTCAGCCACGATCAGCGTCAGCCACATGATGCCGAGGGCAAAGCGCAGCCCGACGAGGATGGACGGAAGCGCGCCGGGGAAAATGACCTTCCGGAACAACGTCCAGTTGCTCATTCCGTAGACCCGTCCCATTTCGATCAATCCACGGTCGACATTGCGCACGCCGTGATAGGTGTTGAGATAGATCGGAAAGAGCACGCCGAGCGCCGTCAGGAAAAGCTTCGATTCCTCACCGATCCCAAACCAGAGGATGACGAGAGGCACCATGGCGAGATGCGGGATGGTGCGCAGCATCTGCAGCGTTGTATCGGTCAATTGCTCCGAGAGCCGCGATACGCCATTGGCAATGCCGAGCAGGAAGCCAATCGAGCCGCCGACCAATAGGCCTGCGAAAGCGCGGCCGGCGCTGACGAGGATGTTGTTCGGCAGCTGCCCGGAGATCGTGGTCTGCCAGAAGGCGACCACAACTGCCGCCGGTGATGGCATGATGCGGGTGGAGATCCATCCAAACGACGAGCCGAGCTGCCACGCCGCGATGACGACGACTGGCAGCAGGAAGGGCAGAAATCCCTGGATCGAGGCTGATTGCCGCGCGGCCCTGGCCGGGCGTGTGTGGCGTTCCGAGCCTATGCGTACGAAGGATGTGTCGAATGCCGACATGGGAATCTCCCTTCAAGGGTGGCGTTACGAGCCGGAAACAACCTTCAGATTGCCGCCGTGGCTGCCGCCCGCGAATATCTGCTTGGCACCAAATTCGTTGCGGAATCCGGCGCGCTGCTGTTCCTGGCTCAGGCCGAGCTCCGGGAACAGAAGCTCCGCCACACGATAGGCTTCTTCCAGATGCGGATAGCCGGAACCGATCACGGTTTCGATGCCGAGCTCCTGATATTCCCGCAGCCTTGCAGCCACGGTCTTGGGCGACCCCACAAGTGCCGTGCCGGCACCGGCGCGCACCAGCCCGACGCCGGCCCAGAGGTTCGGCGACACTTCGAGCTTGTCGCGGCGGCCGCCATGCAGCGCCGCCATGCGCTTCTGCCCAATGGAGTCGGACTGGTTGACGAATTGCTCCTGTGCTTCGCGGATCGTCTCGTCATCGAGCTTGGAAATCAGTTTCTCGGCTGCTGCCCATGCCTCATCGTCCGTCTCGCGGACGATGAAATGCAGGCGAATGCCGAAACTGACCTCGCGTCCGCGCTTGGCGGCTGCCGCCCGTACCTTTGCAATTTTCTCGGCCACCTGTGCCGGCGGTTCGCCCCAGGTCAGATATTTGTCGACGCGGCCGACGGAGAATTCGATGCCGGCGTCCGAGGAACCGCCGAAATAGAGCGGCGGGCGCGGCGATTGCACCGGCGGCAGGCCGAGCTTTGCATTGGTGGCCGTTATATACTTGCCCTTGAAGGTGGACGACCCCGTTTCCAGAAGCTCCTCCCAGACATGGAAGAATTCATCGGCATGCGCGTAGCGCTCGTCATGCTCCAGGTGGATGCCGTCGCCCGCCAGCTCTGCGGGGCTGCCGCCGACGACGATGTTGAGCAGCACACGGCCATTCGAGACGCGATCGAGCGTCGAGGCCAGACGCGCATAATAGGCCGGAGATGCTGTGCCGGGGCGGATCGCGACCAGGAATTTCAGCTTCTGCGTATGCGCCGAAAGTGCCGCGGCCGTCACGAAGGACTCTTCGCAGGAGACGCCCGTCGGAAGCAACACGCCGGTATAGCCAAGCCGATCGACCGCCTGCGCGATCTGCTGGAGATAGCCAATCTCCGGTCCGCGATTGAGATCGGCCGTACCCAGATAGGTGCCGTCGCCGGAGGTCGGAATAAACCAGAGGAAATCGATGGGTTTTGCGGTCGCGGTCATGAAGCTTTCCTGCTTTCTGGATGCGCGTGGTCGGGAGCCACCTCCCGATGTTCGATCCGGATAGTGGCATAGACTATCGATTATATCGACAATATGGATTTTCTAATCGCCTGTATTTGGCGAAATATTTTTGCTGATAAAGCCCACGCCCGTAGCGTTTCGGGCGCAGGCGATATTCGCGAATCCTGTCAGCCTTAGCTCGCCTTTGGCCGCCAGACGATGTCCGTGACGTTCAGCTTCTTCGGAACGATGCCAAGATTATAGAACTCGTCAGCCAGTCCCTGCTGATAGGTGATCGCCGCATCTGTAATGGTAGAGACACCACCAAGATTCGCACCAGGGCGCGTCAGCACCACCCGCGTCACCTCGGCCGGCACGCCGGTGATTTCGGACATGGCCTTAACGGTGCCGTCCAAATCCGATTGCGCCGCCGCCCCCACCTTGGCCAGTTCGTCGATGACGTCGATAATCACCTGCGGATTATCCTTGGTGAAATCGCCGTTGGCCAGGAAATAGCTGAAGGAATCGACGATGCCCCGCGCAGTCGCAAGGATGCGGGTATCCGGGTCGGCCTCTGCAATGGCGAGATACGGATCCCAGATCGACCAGGCGTCGATCGCGCCTGTCTTGAACGCAGCCGACGCATCCGGCGGCGTGAGATCGAGCGGCTGGATATCGTTGATCGTCAGCCCACCTTTGCGAAGCGCCTTAACGGTGACGTTGTGGGCGCTGGAGCCGCGCTTGAAGGCAACCTTCTTTCCCTTGAGATCGGCAAGCGTCTGGATCGGCGAATCCTTGCGCACGAGAATGGCGGAGCTTTCGGGGCTGCCGGTGTAAAGGCCGACATAGAGCAGATTGCCATTGGCGGCCTGTGCAAACAGCGGCGGCACATCGCCCGTCGCACCGAAATCGAGAGCACCGGCGCCGAGAGCTTCCAGCAGCGGCGGGCCGGATGTGAATTCCGACCATTCAACGGATATGCCGCGATTGGAAAGCCGCTTTTCCAACGCCCCTTGACGCTTTGCCAATGCCAATACGCTGTTTTTCTGCCAGCCGATCCGAAGCGTCGTCGCCGCCGCCCTCGCCGGGCGGAGAGAAGGCAACGCGAAGGCAGCTGCCGTGGCGCCGAGAAGGCCGAGTGTCTGTCTGCGCGAAATCATCGAAGATCCCTTTCGTGAGGCCTTGGCGCTTCCGCGGCATCGGCTCGTTGTCGATGCCTAAAGATCGCAAATCCATAGATTATATCGACAAAGGATATTATGAAGTTTTGCACTAAAATCGAAATAGAATTCCAAATAATTCAAAAATAAGGAATTGAGTTTCAAATCATATGCTATGGTGACAAGTTGCCCGACAAATCGGTCTTCCGTCCCCCTGGCCTTTCCGCTAAGCCTTCGAGGCAAATTCGGTCAGGGAGTTATGAAATGGCAAAGGTCTCGTTCATCGGCATGGGCGTCATGGGCTATCCCATGGCCGGGCATCTCAAGGTCAAGGGCGGGCATGACGTCACCGTCTACAACCGGACCGTTGCCAAGGCCGAGGCATGGGCCAAACAATTTGACGGCAAGTTTGCCCCTACCCCGGCTGAAGCCGCTGAGGGCGCCGACTTCGTCTTCATCTGCGTCGGCAATGACGACGACCTGCGCTCGGTGACGACGGGCGAAAACGGTGTCATTTCCGCCATGAAAGCCGGCTCCATCCTCATCGACAATACGACGGCAAGCGCCGAAGTCGCTCGCGAGCTTTACGCGGCCGCCAAGGAAAAGGGCGTCGACTTCATCGATGCTCCCGTCTCCGGCGGCCAGGCCGGCGCCGAGAATGGTGTTTTGACCGTCATGTGCGGCGGTGACGAAGCCGTCTTCGAGAAGGCGCGTCCGGTGATCGACGCCTACGCCCGCATGGTCGGCCTCATGGGGCCGGTTGGCGCGGGTCAGTTGACCAAGATGATCAACCAGATCTGCATCGCGGGCATCGTTCAAGGCCTGGCCGAAGGTATCCATTTCGGCAAGCAGGCCGGGCTCGATATCGAAAAGGTGGTGGAGGTCATTTCCAAGGGCGCCGCCGGCTCCTGGCAGATGGAGAACCGCCACAAGACCATGAATGCCGGCAAGTATGATTTCGGCTTCGCCGTCGACTGGATGCGCAAGGATCTCGGCATCGTCCTGGAAGAAGCCCGCCGCAACAAAGCCAAACTGCCGCTCACGGCCCTCGTCGACCAGTTTTATGGCGACGTTCAGGCCATGGGAGGCAATCGCTGGGATACCTCTTCGCTGCTCGCGCGCCTGGATAAGAAATAGCAAAACAAAAAGCGCTCAGCCGATGTCGATTTCGGCTGAGCGCTTTGCAAAAATTGCTCAGTCTTCGTTGGACTTCGCATTCTCCAGGAGCATGTAATCCAACGGCAGTTCCGTCGAATACTTGATCTGCTCCATCGCAAAGGCCGAAGAGACATCGCGGATTTCGATCTTGGCGATCATGCGTTTGTAGAAAGCGTCATAGGCGGCGATATCCGGCACGACGACGCGCAACAGATAGTCGACATCGCCGCTCATGCGATAGAATTCGACCACTTCCGGAAAATCGGCGATCACTTCGGAAAAACGCTTCAGCCATTCGATGGAGTGGCTGTTGGTGCGGATGGACACGAAAACCGTGACCTTCGTGTTGACCTTTTCGGGATCGAGCAACGCCACGCGGCGGCGAATGACGCCATCCTCTTCCATCTTCTGGATGCGGCGCCAGCATGGCGTCGTCGACAGACCGACCTTCTTGGCAAGGTCGGCCACGGCCAGAGTGGAATCTTCCTGCAGAAGGCGCAGGATTTTGCGGTCTAGGCGGTCCATTTAAGCATCCCTTCGAATTATATTCTCTCTATAGCCTATTTTAAGCGAGAGAAAAGAAACTTTTTCTCAAGAAAGGAGGGTTTTCACACGTTGTTGTAAAACCGGAAGCAGTTCGGCTTCGAACCAGGGATGGCGTTTCAGCCAGCTGCTGTTGCGCCAGCTCGGATGCGGCAGCGGCAGGATGGCGGGCGACCGATTGGTCAGAAGATACCGCCGCCATTCCGCAACCGTCTCCGTCATCGATCCCATGCGCGCCGCGCCAAGGTGCCAGGCCTGCGCATATTGGCCGATCGTCAGGATCAATTCGATCTGCGGCATCGCATCCATGGCCCTTTGGCGCCACAAAGGCGCGCATTCCTTGCGCGGCGGCAGATCGCTTCCGGCCGCATCATAACCCGGAAAACAGAAGCCCATGCCCATTATCGCGAAATGATCCGGATTGTAGAAGCTCTCGCGATCCACCGCGAGCCACTGCCGCAAGCGGTCGCCGGAGGCATCGTTGAACGGCATGCCGCTCTCGTGAACACGCAATCCCGGCGCCTGCCCTGCGATGAGTATCCGCGCAGTCGACGACAGCGTGGCGACCGGCCGCGGCTCATGCGGCAAACGATCCGCCTCGCCCTTTGCCGGCTTATCCCGGCAGAGACGACAGGCGGCAATCGCCGAATGCAGGACCTGTAATTCGCTATCGCGCGTCATGGCGCAATCCACTCGACGAGCTGCCGCAGATACCCGAACAATCCCGCGATCGGATCGCCTCCATTGGCATGCGCCATTTGCTCCTCATGCCGGTAGTCGCGCGGCTTCTCGAAATCACCGGCCCAAACTCCGGCTTTCGCCTCCTGCGCAGTCCGTTCCTCGGCAGCGTAACCGCCGTAGGATAATGCCATGCCGTTACGGACCATCGCGGCATTGATATCAAGACCGCCGATCATGCAAGTCACCAGCAGGCGACCGTAACGATCCCTGTCCCGCCCCCGGCATTCGGGCATCCCGGTCTTAACGAGTGTGGCAAGCGCCTTGCGTGCTTCTTCGCCGCATCCCCAGTCAACCCCATTACGCTGGCAGCGCTGCCGATATTCAGGGGCGTCGATACCTTTCAGCCTAAGGCGCTCACCATTGATAGAAAGCGTGTCGCCATCAATGACATAAAAGTTGCCCTTTTCAACGAATTCCGGTCGATTGTTCATCTTCAACGCGAATAATGCAAGTACAGCAAGCAGAGCGAAAGTGGCCACGCCGTCACGAAACAGGCGGCCTGGCCGCATCACGTTCTTGCCTCCTTTAAAAACAAATCCTTGGCGAAGATGGCAAACAAATCATTTCGACGCAGTATCTTCTTAAGGTTTGGACGCTAGTCTGTAATCTCAGGCAGGCCAAGTTTCAATGTTAACCATGAGCACCGGCGTCAGCACATCGACAGATAAGAATATCGTCGACCGATCGCGCAGTCACCGCAACCGGGCTGTGTCGAAGGCCGTGCGGCAGACGCGCGAGCGTCTGCAGAACGGCCATAGCCGCAATTTCGACCGCGAAATGATGCTCATGCACATCGACACGCTGCTGCAGGGCGCCGCGGTCGTTCCGATTTTTGCCGTCATCGTCGCCGTGCTCGGCGTCTACCTGACGCGGGACGCGCAGATCCTCTTCTGGACTATCCCGATCCTGACGGCGCATGCCATCAACATGCTGCTCGGCCGCAAGGCACGGAAGCAGGAAATCTCGGCGGAAGGCGCCAGGAAATGGCGGCAGGTCTTCCTGCTCGGGCAATTGCTGATGGGCTTCTGCTGGGCAATCTTTGCCACGCAGAGCTGTTCGACCTGCGGCGGCGACAGTTTCGTGCTCTACAAGGGCGCGACCCTGCTCGTGGCGATCGGTATCACGGCGATGTCCAGTTTCATGCTGCCGCGCGCCGTACCCTTTTCCTTTGCGCCAGTCACCGTCGCGCTAGTCGTGACCGCCATCCTCACACGAAAGCCATCGGACATCGCGCTGACCGCCGCGATCTCCGTCGCCGTCGTATTCTTCACCTTCATCACCATCCGCATGTATCAGTCGAACCTCAAGATCCTCTCTTTCCAGTCGGAGAAGGACGACCTGATCGTGGAGCTGGAAGTCGCAAAATCCATGTCGGACGAGGCCCGCCGGCGTGCCGAGGAAGCAAATCTTGCCAAATCGCGCTTCCTCGCCTCCATGTCGCACGAGCTCAGAACGCCCCTGAATGCCATTCTCGGCTTTTCCGAAGTCATGTCCGCGGAAGTCATGGGGCCGTTGAACAACCCGACCTATCGTGAATACACCACCGATATCCATCGCTCGGGACAGCATCTGCTCAATCTGATCAACGAAATCCTCGACCTCTCGCGCATCGAGGCCGGCAAATACGAATTGAACGAGGAAGCGATTTCCCTCCTCGATATTGCCGAGGATTGTATCGGCATGGTGCAGTTGCGTGCACGCGGCAAGAACATTTCGATCTCCTCGCAATTCGAAGCGCAGCTGCCCTCGGTCTGGGCCGATGAGAAATCGTTGCGCCAGGTGATCCTCAATCTACTGTCGAACGCGGTGAAATTCACGCCGCAAGGCGGCGAGATTGCCGTCAAGGTCGGCTGGACGGCCGGCGGCGGGGAATATGTGGCGATCAAGGACAACGGACCGGGCATCCCCGAAGAAGAGATACCGGTCGTGCTTTCAGCCTTCGGGCAAGGCTCGATCGCCATCAAGAGCGCCGAGCAGGGCACGGGCCTCGGCCTGCCGATCGTGCAGGCCATTCTTGCCAAGCATGACGGTCAGTTCGTGCTGAAATCCAAGCTGCGGGAAGGCACCGAAGTCATCGCCATCTTGCCGGCCAAGCGCGTGCTGCAAAGCCTGCCGGCAATCGAAGACGCCCCTCTCGTCGAGCGGCGCAAGAAGAGCTTTGCCTGAGGGAACGTCTGGCGCCTAGGCCTTCGATCTTGCGCATGTTGGTATCGCGAAACCGCTGCACGCCTTCGCGACGTGCTTTAGCGGAAAAGCAGATGGCTGCCGATGACATAAAGCAGGTAGATGCCGGAAGCGACCAGCATGCACAGAACCGCAAACGAGCCGAGATCCTTGGCATGCTTGCCGAAATTGGAAATCTCCGGCGAGATCCGGTCGATCACCTCTTCCACCGCCGTGTTCATGGCTTCGATCGCGAAAACCCCGAAAAAAAGCACCATGGCGATGACGATTTCGCCGATCGTCGCGCCGACGGCGATCAACAGGATCAACGAAACAGCCGCGAAGAGGAGCTCCTGTCGGAAAGCCGATTCCTGCAGCAGCCGCTGAAAGCCGCCCCAGGAATAGCCGGCGGCGGCGAAAAAGTGCCGAACCCCCGTCTCCTTGGTGACCGTCTGCTTTGAAAACTCAGCCATTCGCGTTCCGCCCGTAATGCCCCGGTTTGCAATCTGGATGCTTTGCGAATACCGCCTCACAGTGAGCGAAGCAAGGCGACGCGTCCCTGCGGCCCAAAATTCATTACAGATTTGTGACGAAAACCCGATCGTCTACAGGAAATTTAGCGGCGAAACGCTTATTTCAACGTCTCGCCGCCGCGATTTTCAATGCTTGTTCGTAACGCCGGCGCTCTCGAATGTCGCCATGCCCGAATGGCAGGCGGCTGCGGCCTTGACGATGCCGGCAGCCAGCGCCGCCCCCGTGCCTTCGCCAAGCCGCATGCCGAGCGCCAGAAGCGGCGTCTTTCCGAGCTTCTCGATGGAGCGCAGATGCCCCGGCTCAGCCGAAACGTGACCGATCAGGCAGTGATCGAGCGCCGAGGGATTGGCCGCCTTGAGAATGGAGGCGGCGGCCGTCGCGACATAGCCGTCGATGATGACGGGAATGCGTTCCATGCGGGCGGCAAGGATGGCGCCGGCCATGGCGGCGATCTCGCGGCCGCCGAGGCGGCGCAGAATTTCCAGCGGATCGGAGAGATGGTCGCGATGGAGCGCAACCGCCTTCTCGACGGCGTTGATCTTGCGCCTCAGCATCTCACCTTCGGAACCGGTGCCTGGGCCAACCCAGTCTTCCGCCTTGCCGCCATAAAGCGCGTAATGAATGGCTGCAGCGATCGTGGTGTTGCCGATGCCCATTTCGCCGACGCAAAGTAGATCCGTGCCGCCAGCAATTGCTTCCATGCCGAAGGCCATGGTCGCGGCGCAATCACGCTCGCTCAACGCCGACTCTTCGGTGATGTCGCCCGTCGGGAAATCGAGCGCCAGATCGAAGACCTTGAGGCCGAGGTCATAGGCGACGCAGATCTGGTTGATCGCGGCTCCGCCGGCCGCGAAATTTTCCACCATCTGCTGGGTCACCGAAGGCGGAAACGGGGTAATTCCCTGCTTGGTGACACCGTGATTGCCGGCAAAAATCGCGACCAGGGGTCGGGTTACCGCCGGAGGACGGCCAGTCCAGGCGGCCAGCCAGAACGCAATTTCCTCAAGTCTTCCGAGCGCACCCGGCGGCTTGGTAAGTTGCGCATCACGCTCGCGCGCTGCCACGAGTGCCCGGGCATCCGGCCCTGGAAGGTCGCGCAGCAATGCGCGGAAGTCGTCGAATGGGAGGCCGCTGACGCTCATGAATGCGTTCCTTGTCTTTTGGTCTCAAATCGGGTTCTTTGCGTGCGACTCTATTAGTCTTCGGAATCGGCGCGAACAACTCCAAAAAGCGCCCGATGCTGTCGCGCACATGGCGAGGAGAGGAAGAAATGCGGGAATACATGCGCGACATCGCGCGCGCGGTCGCTTTCTTGAGCCGTATTCCCGTGCCGGCATCGTTCTTCGAGGGCTATGACGGCAAGCTTGCCCGCGTTTCCCGCACGTTCCCCCTCGCCGGCCTGCTGGTCATCCTGCCCGCCGCTCTGAGCTTCGCGACCCTGCTTGCCGTCAATGCCGATCCGTTGATGGCGGCGCTGTTGGCGCTCACCGTGCAGACGATCACGACAGGCGCTCTTCATGAAGACGGGCTCAGCGACTCCGCCGACGGAGTTGGAGGCGGCAAGGACCGCGAACGCGCACTCGAGATCATGAAGGACAGCCGCATCGGCACCTATGGCGCGGCGGCGTTGATCCTGTCTTTCGGACTGCGCGCCGCGGCTCTTGCCGCTCTCGCCCGCCATCTTCCACCTTCGGAATCCGCCATCGCCATACTCGCAAGCGCCGCCTTGAGCCGCGGTGCTATGGTTTGGCACTGGTATGCCCTGCCGCCCGCCAAACCGGATGGAATAGCGGCTTCGGCAGGCAAGCCGGATGGCGATGCCATGCAGCTGGCATTGATCGCCGCGCTCGGCCTCGCAGCGCTCCTCATCGGCCCCGCGCTTGGTGTTCCCGCCCTCGTTGCCTGCCTTCTTGCAACCAGCGCCGCGACATTTTTCGTCACCAGATACATGCGGCAAAAACTGTCAGGTCACACCGGCGACACGATCGGCGCCACGCAGCAAATTTGCGAGATCGCCTCCCTCTGTACTCTTGCCATGTGCGTTTGAAGCATCGATATATGATCTCATGCTGACACCTTGCATCCTTGTCTGCTCAATCGATCAAATGACCGGATATTGCTTCGGTTGCGGCCGCACATCGGCGGAAATCGGCGCATGGATGAATTATAGCGACGACGAACGCCGCCAGATCATGGAAGCGCTTCCGGAGCGCCTGACACAGGTCGAGCGCAAGCCGCGAAGAGAGACCCGCCGCCAAAGGATGGCACGGGAGCGCAGCGCCGTATGAACCGCCTGAACATCGTTCTTGCCATTCTCGGCATCGGCCTTGCTCTGCTCATCTTCAACAGCAATACCGGCACCACCTTCGGCATGCGCAATGACGATTTCGCTCGCATCGTCTATCTCCTGCCGATTGCCCTGATGATGAGCGCCGCCGTCTGGGCGAGCCGCCATACCGTCAGCCAGTCTGTCCGCAATCTCCTGATCTGGCTGGTCATCATCATGGCGCTCGCGACCGCCTATATCTATCGCCGCGATGCCGAACAGGTCGGAAATCGCGTCTTCGCCGGTCTGATGCCCGGCCATGCCGTCGTCGTCACGACAAGCGAAGGCGGCCAAGAGGTCATCCTTCACAAGCGTTCGAGCGGGCATTTCGAAGCCCGGGTCATGATCAACGGCCAGCCGATCGACATGCTGATCGACACCGGAGCCAGCACCATCGCGCTATCGCAGGAAGATGCCGAACGCGTCGGCATCATTCCGGAAAATCTCACCTATTCCCAGACCGTATTAACGGCCAACGGCCGTGCGATGGCGGCTCCTGTGGAGCTCGGCTCCGTCGCTATCGGCCCGATCAAGCGCAAAGATGTCGAAGCGAGCGTCGCCGAAGCGGGTAAGCTGGACCAGAGCCTGCTCGGCATGAGCTTTCTCGAAACCCTGGGATCGATGCAGATGCAGACCGACGAGCTTCGGTTGCGGGACTGACGGAAATGAACCGTCGGATGCGATAGTTCGGTTGGGAGCGAAGCATTCCTTGGCCTCTTCGCTCTAAAAGACGGGCATATCCGAACTGCATGAAGAGTGAAACATCATGGCGCCCGTAAGACCTAACCTGACGACCGAACTGCTGCTTCTCCTTGTACTCGCCACCTGCTGGGGCGCCTCCTACACCTTCATCCGCGTCGGCGTGGCAACCATTCCACCGATCACGCTGATTGCCGCCCGTACCCTGATCGCCGGTCTTGTCCTGCTCGCCATCATTCGCTGGCGCGGGCTGAGCCTGCCGAAAGACGCAACCACCTGGAAGCGTTTTCTCATTCAATCCTGCCTCAACAGCGCCATTCCCTTCACGCTGATCGCCTGGGCGGAACAGACCGTCGATGCCGGTCTTGCGACCATATTGAATTCGACGACTCCGATTTTCACCTTCCTGATCGCTGCGTTCCTGCTCCGCAGCGAGCCGCTGACGGGGCGCAAGCTGTTCGGCGTGATTGCCGGCATGGCGGGCATTTGCCTGATCATCGGCCTGGATGCGCTGCACGGCATGGGCCGGCAGTTGCCGGCACAGCTCGCTGTCGTCGCGGCATCGGTCTGCTATGCCTGCGCCGCCCTGTTCGGCCGCAATTTCAAGGGGCTGGATCCGATGATGCCGGCTGCCGGTTCACTGCTCTGCGGCGCAGCTCTTCTCATTCCCGCCAGCCTGATTATCGAGCATCCCTGGCAGATTGCGCCGTCGACGGCTTCGATCCTGGCGCTGCTAGGCCTGTCGGTCGTCTCCACCGCCCTCGCCTTCAGCATCTACTTCCGGCTCATCCAGACACTCGGCTCGGTCGGCACGACGGCGCAGGCCTATTTGCGTGTTCCGATCGGCGTCGGCATTGGCGTGGCCTTCCTCGGCGAACCTCTGTCCCCGACGGCAACCATCGGCCTCGTCTATGTCGTGGCAGGCGTCATGGCCATGACCATCGCATCGCGCAAGCGGGTCGCAGTCGGATGAAATCGGTCTTAATCGGCTTGCCGGGATAGTCAGATTAGAACGGACAAATCGTCCCACGCGAAAATGAAATTGTCGGAACGCCAGACCGGACCCGGATCCGTGTATCGACCGATCAACTGCCCTCCGAGCGCACGATAGAAGGCGATTGCCGGTTCATTGCCGACTACGACGCCAAGCGCCGCACCCGAATAGCCCATGGATACAAGTTCTCGCGCCAATTCTCGCATCAGATGGCGGCCAAGTCCCTGGCGTTTGATGGAAGCATCGATATAGAGCGACTTAATCTCGCCTCGCCCCTCGAACACGGCATCGGACGGCGCATTGATCGCGCCGATGCCGACAAGCCGCCCACTCTGCTCGGCCAGAAGCACGCGCTGATGCCTACGGGGATTTGCGAGGATTTCCGCCCATCGCAGACGGCGGAAATCCTCATCAAGCGCCTGATAAATTTCAGCAGACACTAGGTCGCGATAGGTGTCGCACCAGATCGCGCGATGCAGCCTCGCCATATCGGCAACATCATCGGCAAGAGCCGGCCTGATCGTAATATCCGCCGTCATCCGACATTCCCGAGAACAGTGCGGCGCAATGCGCCGACCAGGTAGAGCGAGCCGGTGACAAGAACCCAGCCGCCGCCTTCCGCAGCTTTCGCAACGGCGCGATTAAGCGCTTTCTGCGGATCCGGCACGGCTTCGCAGGCCATGCCCATGGATATGCCGAGCGCTTCCAGCGCGTTTGCCGCGTGAGCCCGGCCGGAGCCCGATGCTTCCGTAAAGACTACATGGGCGGCATAACGGGAAACTACCTTCACGAAGCCGGGTGCATCCTTGTCGGACGCCAATGCGACGACGGCGACACAATCGCCGCCGACGCTGGACGAGCGTGCGATATCGCGCAGCACGGCCTCGATATTGAACGGCACATGCGCGCCATCCATGATTATGGGCAGGGTTTGCCGTCCCTTGGCTAATATAGGCGGTAGCGCGAAGTCGAAACGCTCCATCCGACCCGGCAGGCGTGCCTTTTCGATCACGGCAGGTTCGAGCAGCCACGCACCGACCGGCTGCGCTTTTTCGCTTCCCTGCCGCACGCTTTCGCCTTGCCGGCCCAGATGATCGAACACCAGGCCGACCAGCGCGAGATTGGTTTCAGCGATCGTTGCGTCCTCGGGAATTTCAGTCCGAAGCACATCGCAGCCAAGTTCATCAGCCCGCTGCTGCAAGACCCGGCCCGCAGCATCGCCGGCGGCAAGCGTGGTGACAAGCATCGCACCGGGCTTCAATATGCCGACCTTCTCCCGCGCAATCGACTCGCGCGTGACCCCAAGAATTTCCGTATGCTCGAGCCCGATATTGGTGACGATGGCAACTTCGCCGAAAACCACATTCGTCGAATCCAGCCTGCCGCCGAGCCCGACCTCGAGGACGACCCAGTTCAAGCCGGCATCTCTGAACACGACGAAGGCAGCGGCCGTTATCACATCGAACCAGGTGGCGTCTTCGCCAGCCGTCGCTGCCTGCTTCGCGCTCTCATAGCTGTCGAGAACCTGCATGATCGCCCTTGCCAGCGCATCGTCCTTGACCTCCTGGCCCAGAACGCTGATGCGCTCGTTCACATGGTCGACATGCGGTGATGCGTAACGGCCGATCTGCCAGCCGGCCCGCAACAATCCGGCCTCGAGAAGTGCTGAGACCGACCCCTTGCCCTTGGTGCCCGCGACATGGATGGCACGAAAGCTCCGATGGGAATTGCCCAAGCGCTGCATGAGATCGAGCATCGGCTCCAGACCGACCCGCATCTCTCCGCGCGGCTTGCGCTCCCAGTTGGTCAGTTGATCGAGCCGCGAGAGTGCTTGGGATAGCAGATGGCTGGGATGAGACTGCGGCATTGGATACCTTCGGAAAGATTTCAGACTGACGCCGGGAAGCAGCGTGAGCACCTCTCACGACTATCGACACCCGACTGCCTCGCTGCGTCAAGTCAGCACTCATGGACTCGATGCGGCCACGCGCGCGGTAAAGCTAAAAGGCTCCGCCATCAGTTCCGCAACCGATAGCCCGTCCGGAAAATCCATCCGAGGATTACCAGACAGACGACGAGGAAGAGCGTGATCATCGCGAGGCTCAGCACCGGGTTGACGTCGGCAATGCCATAGAAGCTCCAGC
Source organism: Martinezella tropici (assembly GCF_008370325.1). Lineage (GTDB taxonomy): Bacteria > Pseudomonadota > Alphaproteobacteria > Rhizobiales > Rhizobiaceae > Rhizobium > Rhizobium tropici_B. Next base: position 262,582 of record NZ_VNIP01000010.1, read on the forward strand.
GGAAGCCGCTGACGAGATAGAGAACCGGATTGAGATGGCTGGCCGCCTGCCAGAAGGGCGGCAGCATATTGATCGAATAGAAGCTGCCGCCGAGAAAGGTGAGTGGCGGCACGACCAGCATCGGAATGAGGTTCAGCTGCTCGAAATTCCCCGCCCATATGCCGATCATGAAGCCGAACAGGCTGAAGGTCACGGCCGTCAACACGAAAAACAGGATCATCATCAACGGATGCTCGATCCTGATATCGACGAAGAAGCTTGCCGTGGCAAGGATGATCAGACCGATCAGCATGCCCTTGGTCGCCGCCGCGCCGACATATCCAAGAACGATCTCGGCCATGGCGACGGGCGCCGACAGTACTTCGTAGATCGTGCCCGTGAACTTCGGGAAATAGATGCCGAAGGAGCCGTTGCTGATGCATTGGCCGAGGAGGGTCAGCATGATCAGGCCGGGGGTGATGAACGCCCCATAGGATACGCCTTCGACGAGATTGATGCGCGATCCGATCGCAGCGCCGAAGACGATGAAATAGAGGGACGTGGAAATGACCGGCGAGACGACACTCTGCAACAGCGTGCGGCGCGTGCGGGCCATTTCGAAAGCGTAGATGGACTTGACCGCTTCGAAGTTCATTTGCCTGCTCCCACCAGCGATACGAAAATATCCTCGAGCGAACTCTGACGCGTCGAGAGATCCTTGAAATGAATTCCCTCGGCCGCGAGTTTCGACAGTAGTGCCGCGATACTGGACTGTTCGTGCTGCGCATCGAAGTCATAGACCAGCGTCAGGCCATTCGGTCCAAGCGAAAGCCCATTGCCGTCGAGACGGTCAGGGACGGCATCCAGCGGCTCGTTGAGATCGAGGATCAGCTGCTTGCGGCCGAGCTTGGCCATGAGCGCCCTCTTCTCCTCCACCAGCAGCAGCTCGCCGCCATTGATGACGCCGACGCGATCCGCTGCCTCTTCGGCCTCTTCGATGTAATGGGTCGTCAAAATGATCGTGACGCCGGAAGCACGCAGGCGCTCGACCACTTGCCACATGTCCTTGCGCAGCGTCACGTCGACACCAGCCGTCGGCTCGTCGAGAAAAAGGATCTCCGGTTCGTGCGAAAGCGCCTTGGCGATCAGCACGCGCCGCTTCATGCCGCCGGAAAGCTGGCGAAGCGTATTGTCCTTTTTCTCCCACAGGGAAAGATCCCGCAATATCTTCTCGATATATTCCGGGTTCGGCTTCTTACCGTGGAGCCCGCGCGAAAAGCTCACGGTATTCCAAACGGTTTCGAACTGATCGGTCGTCAGCTCCTGCGGCACGAGGCCGATCATGCTGCGCGTGGCGCGGAAATCGCGCACGACGTCATGACCGCCGACTGTTACCGTTCCGCCACTCGGATTGGCGATCCCGCAGACGATGGAAATCAATGTCGTCTTGCCAGCGCCGTTCGGCCCGAGCAAGGCCAGGATTTCACCTTGCGCGATATCGAGGTTGATGCCTTTCAGCGCCTGGAATCCGTTGGAGTATGTTTTGGTGAGATTGCGGATGGAAATGATCGGAGCCATAGCGAGGCAAAGTCCGGCTTTTGTGATGAATTTCGCAGCTTTTGCCCGCTATATAGCCGGTTCTAAGCTTTTACCACCCCACGGTGGTGAAACACAGCGTTCGCCTAAGCCAAATAAGCTGTCATCAAATCGTGACCTTCGTCGGGCATATAGCTCCTTAGGTGAGCAACGTTTGTCGCAACTCCGCCCAACGCCTCTTGGCGACACGTCAGCGCCTGCTGTACTTGCCGATTTATTGCCCTCGTATCCATATTGCATGCATCATTGCAACATGAAGTTTTTTCTGGAGCAGGCAAGGATCCCCCGTCGTTGCCATGCACCGCTCAAGCCGGCATCAGCCGGCTTTTTTCTTTTTTGCCGGCTTACGATCCATGTAGGGAACGCTACCAGCTGCCGTTAACGCCGCAACCGGCCGGCGGCAGCGTTCTGTGCTCGAAGCGCGCCTTCAGCATTTCGCAACCCCTGTCGCGGATGGGACTGGGCATCATCGAGTTGAGGCCGATGCCGACCTCGTCGAACGGATCATCGGCATAGGCGACATAGGCGTACCAGCGGCCGCCAATGACGATGACGATGGCGATCAATGCGGCAACGAGCGCCCTTCCCAGGCTTCTCTTTCGTCTTGGTGCCTCTTCCATAAAACCCTCTCCTGCCCACGGCCCGCGCGATTAAGCACGATTTCCCCGATAGGTAAATCAGCTTCCCCGTTCGGCAAGTGTGGATGCTGCCCCGGCGAAATGCCTATCAGAGGCTGCAATAGCGTCGGCCGCCCTTTCGGTCCCGTAGATCGAAATGGAAATGGTTCCAATGTTCCGGATTGCTGCCCGGCCCGAGCACCGTATCGAAATAGCGGCAGCTGTCGCTGCGCACGGCTTTCAGCAGTCGCCCTTCCCGGAAGGAGAACAAACCCTTCCTGCGCACATCGATCACATGGCCGTTCTTCAGCACAAAGGTGCCGACATCGATGGCATTGCCATGGGCATGCTCAGACATCGGATTATAGCGCTGCCGGCTATTGTTCATCCGCCGGCAGGAATAGCCGCCGAGCGGAACGATCGTGCCGATGCCCGTCCAGTAGCGGGTGCGCGCCGCAGGTGCGAGTTCGTTCTTCACCCATTTGGCGAAAGCGAGCGTCACCTGGCAATTTAATGTGACGGCCGGCCTGACGGCGATGTTACCTGAGAGACCGCTGAGCGAGACCGGATAGGGAACCTGGCATGAGGGACCGTCCGAAATCGTCGGCTTGTCCGTATAGATGACACCCATGCGCCGGAGTTCCTGGCGGCAGGCAATTTCCGAAGGCGGCATCATGCCGGGTGTCGACTGCGGCGGTTCGAATTGCTGGTCGAGACGCGGCACCGGGTTTTCGATGCGCGGTAACATGGCGACCTGCGTTCCCGGTTGCTGCCTCGGTATCGGCGACTGGCTGAGTTCAGCCTGCGCGGCAGGCCGCTGGAGGGTGGAGCGGTTGGTCTGCACCGGTGCATCGGTGCCGATGCCGTCGACAACAGGCTGATCGGACTCGCCTTCGGCGATGTTCTGCTGTTCTTCCTGCGCCAGCCCGACCACCGATGGGGACTGCGCTTCCTCGCTCGGCCCGACGCCGAGCTCGGCATCCATATTGACGCCCTGCGACGGAACATTCGATTGCTGCGCCAAACCGACTTCGACATCGGACGTGGTTACAGCCTCACCGGTTCCGGTGGAACGAACTGGACCACCATTTTTATAGTTGTTCGAGGTGGAGACGACGGGATCCTGCACGCCTTGATAGGCGAACTGCCGCTGTGGCACGCTCCTATGCGGCTTGATCGAGCCGACGCGCGAGGAACTGTCGATGCCGGAGGGCGGCACGAGGCTGTCTGCAGTGCAGGCAACAAGTGCCGTCGACAGTAGCAATGGCAGCGCGACCCGCCGTAGAATGGGTAAAATGGTCATACTCCAGATCCGCTGCCCCAGCCACGGTCGGTAACGGTTACAAATCCTAAATGGGAAGGGTGAACGAATGCTTACCGTGGCCAATCGGCGTGTTCCAACCTGACGCCGCGAAATGACGAAACGGCTCTGAACACACCCTCCGGCCCGCAGAAGCTCAAAGCAGAAACACCAACATTGTCTTTTCCATCGCGCCTGGATTGCATAGGCTGAAAAGGGGAATCGAGCCGAGAAACAGGAGCAGATGAATGAACGACAGCGTCAAACCGAGAGGCGAGTTGACATTGCGCACGCTTGCCATGCCCGCAGACGCCAATCCTGCCGGCGATATCTTCGGCGGCTGGGTCATGGCGCAGATGGACTTGGCAAGCGGCATCCGCGCGGCCGAACGCGCGCGTGGCCGCGTTGTCACGGCGGCCGTGAAGGAGATGGCTTTCGAGCTGCCGGTCAAGATCGGCGACACGCTGAGCGTCTTCACCGACATCGACCGCGTCGGGCGCACCTCGATCACGCTGAATGTCGAAGCCTGGGCGCACCGGGCGCGCTTCCACACGTTGGAAAAAGTCACCGCCGCAACATTTATCATGGTCGCGCTTGACGAGAATGGAGCGCCGAAGGCCGTACCAGAGGAGAGCTGACGTTATGGGCCCAGCACATACGCCAGAAGTCTACGTCTATATCCGGACGGTCATGAGCATGGTGATCGGCCTCTCGCTTGCCCAGCTTCTGACGAGGCTCGCCGGTTTCGTGCAATCGCCAGGCAAGAACAAGATCTACCTCGTCCATATCGGATGGGTATTGTCGATGTTCCTGTTCATCATCCATTTCTGGTGGTGGGAATATCGGCTGCAATCCGTCGCGCAGATCAATTTCGGCGTCTACCTCTTTCTCATCTGCTTCTGCTGCCTCTTCTATTTCCTGTGCGTCTTGCTAAATCCGCCCTCGGTCGAGGATTACGGCGGCTTCGAGGAGTATTTCATCTCCCGCCGCCGCTGGTTTTTCGGTCTGCTTGCGGTGACTTACGCCGTCGATCTCATCGATACATTGCTGAAGGGCGAGGCCTATTTCCACTCCCTCGGCTGGGAATATCCGATACGCAATGTCGTCTACGTCTTCCTGTGCATCATTGCCGCGATCACCGCCAACCGGCGTTTCCAGGCTACATTCGTAATCGTCGGGCTGATCTATCAGATCACATGGATCTTTCGTCTCTACGATGTGCTTCCGGGATAAGGTTCGCATTCCACCTGGCGGAAAATGACCGCCATTTCCATGGTCCAGAATCCTTGACCAAGACATCGCCATATTGTTCAGATCGATTGTCGTCTGGGACACTGGTGGGGGACTCAAGTCTTGAAGACAAAGAGCTATGCATTGGGATTGGCGCTCGCTCTTTCGATGCCCTGGCTTGCTTATGCCGAAGATCCCGCTCCGGGGCCGGCCAATACCACGATCGACCTGAAATACTGGGTGGAATTCGCAAATCAGGGCAATCCGGCCGCGCAATACGGCCTCGGCTATCGCTATGCCAACGGCCAGGGCGTGGAACGGGATGATGCCCAGGCGGTCGATTGGTATCGGAAATCGGCGGACCAGGGCAATGCTCAGGCGCAGTATGCGCTGGCCTATATGTATGCCAGCGGTCGCGGCGTCGATGCCGATCTGAAACAGGCGAACGACTGGTATCTGAGGGCGGCGCAGCGGGGCAATGCCGATGCTCAATACGCCATCGGCTACTCCTACGCCAATGGCCGGGGCATGGATGTCGATAAAGAAGACGCCGTAAGCTGGTACCAGAAATCCGCCACCCAGGGTCAGGCGCAGGCCCAATATGCGCTCGGCTACATGTATGCAAACGGCCTCGGCATCGATGAGGACAAGGCCATCGCACTCGGCTGGTATCGCAAGGCGGCCGATCAGGGCCGCTCTGATGCCCAATACGCCGTCGGCTATATGTATGACAACGGCCAAGGCACGGAGGAAGATCAGAAACAGGCCGTCGCCTGGTACAAAAAAGCGGGTGATCAGGGAAGCGCGCAAGCCCAATATGCCGTCGGCTACTCCTATGCCAATGGCAGGGGCGTCGAGCAGGACGATGCTGAAGCCTATTCCTGGTACACGAAGGCGGCCGAAGGAGGCCGCGCCGATGCGCAATATGCCGTCGGCTATAGCCTTGCGAACGGAACGGGTGTCGCTCGTGACTATCGGCAGGCACTTCAATGGTATCGCAAGGCGGCCGATCAGGGGCGCCCGGAGGCTCAATATGCCATCGGCTATCTCTATGCCAATGGCCAGGGCGTCAAGGTCGACGACGGAAGTGCGGTGAAGTGGTACCGCAGGGCCGCTGCACAGGGCGACGTGCAGGGCGAATACGCCCTCGCTTATATGTATGCGGGCGGTCGCGGCGTCGCGAAGGACAACGGCAAGGCGTTCGAGTGGTATGGGAAGGCCGCCGGCCAGGGACATGCAGATGCGCAATACGCCTTAGGCTACATGTACGACAATGGCCAAGGGACAAAACCGGACAAAGCGGCGGCGGCAAGCTGGTACCGCAAGGCCGCCGACCAGAACAATGCACAAGGTCAGTACGCCCTCGCCTATCTTTATTATCAGGGCACCGGCGTAGCCAAGGACTATGGTCAGGCTGCCGACCTGTTTCGCAAGGCCGCCGCTCAGGGCGACGCCCGTGCGGAATATGGTCTTGGATATATGTATTATAACGGGCATGGCGTACCAAAGGACTCCACAATTGCCGCAGATTGGTTCAACAAGGCAGCGGCAAAAGGATTGCCGGAAGCGCAGCACGGCCTCGGCTACATGGAAGCCAACGGCGAGGGTCCGATCAAGGATCTCGGACCATTGGGACAGGGAACCGCCGGAAAGAGGGGCGCCGGCGACATGACAGGCTGGGTCATATTTCACTTGCTGATGGCACTCTTGCCCTAACGGTCGCGAAGAGCTTGTCATCTCGAAAGAACGGATTTTCGACTGCGGGGTAGATCGTGAATTGGAAAATGGGGGCAGTAGCTTTGCTCTTCGCGCTGGCGTCGACGGGGACGGCGCATGCCGATGTCGGGCGGAACAGCTATGATCGTGGAGACTTCAAGACCGGCGCGGACTACTGGCGCCCCTTGGCAAACAAGGGCAACGTCGCGGCCCAGCTGAAACTCGGGCAAATGTACGAGCAAGGTAGCGGCGTCGAGAAAAACTACACGTCGGCGCTCAGCTGGTACAAGAAAGCCGCCGATCAGGGCAATGCCGAAGCGCAATTCAACGTCGGCACCATGTACGATCAGGGCAAAGGCATCGCCGCTGACAAGGGCCAGGCCGTTCTCTGGTACAAGAAGGCGGCTGCACAGGGCTACCTCAATGCGCAATACAATCTCGGCGTCGTCTACGACACCGGCGAAGGCGCTCTCAAGGACAAGCCGCAGGCTTTTGCCTGGTACAGCAAGGCCGCCCAGCAGGGCGATATGGATGCGCAGTTCAATGTCGGCACCATGTACGACCAAGGCGATGGCACAGACAAGGACAAGCGCAAGGCCGCAATGTGGTATCTCAAGGCCGCTGAGCAGGGGAAGGTCGAGGCGCAGTACAATCTCGGCATCATGTATCGCGACGGCGAGGGTGTCGCCAAGGACGGCGCGACAGCCCTTTCCTGGTTCAAAAAAGCGGGCGATCAGGGCGATCCCAGCGCGCAGTTCAACGTCGGGGCGATGTATGCCGATGGCGACGGGGTGAAGCAGGACGACGGCCAGGCCATCGGCTGGTTCCTCAAGGCCGCGGCGCAGAACGACGTCGAAGCCGAATATAATCTCGGCGTCATGTTCCGCGACGGCGAAGGTATCGATAAGAACGGCCCAAAGGCGATCTATTGGTTCGAACGGGCGGCGGCGCATCGCTATGCCGATGCCGCCTACAATCTCGGCATGATGTATCGCGACGGTGACGGCGTTCCGTCGGATTCCGCCAAGGCGCTGGAATGGTTCCGCAAGGCAAAGCGCTTGGGTTATGAGGGCGGCTCCGACAAGGATGATCCCTCGAACGAACAAGGCATCCCCATCTGATCCTGCTGGGCAGACCGATCACCGCTCAGATCTTGCCGTTCCCCCGGCGAATCGCAGCAAAGCGTGCTAATTCCTGCAGCTTGAAGTATTCAAAGCTTATGCCTGATTACCGCAAAGCGCATTGAACCGGGGGAGTTCATGAGTTTTTCCACATCCGACTACCAGATGGCCTCCCTTCCGCCTCGCCATTTCTGGAGGCGGTTCGGTGCCTATGCGATCGATATCATCATCTTCCAGATCGCTTTCGTACTCCTATTTCTCGCAATATCGGCGGTGACGCCGTGGGACCTGACCTTGCCGTTTCTTCGCGAGCAACAATGCGAGGAGACCACGGCGGGGCCGCTCATTCCGAAGGTAGAAGCCGAATGGCCTCTGCAGGCCGGCGAGACGAGAAGCAACCAGCTCTGCCGCATATCCTGGCTGGGCAGCAAGGGATACACCGTCTTCGTTTCGATCGTTGTCTCGCAGCAGGGATCGACCACGATGAAGCGCGCGTTTTCCATACCGGTCGGCGGCGATGGCAATCCGATCGATCCGAATATAACGGAGAGGCCGAGTTCCAGTATCGTGCTGCTGCTCCTTCCGTTCGCCTTCGCCTATTGCTCGGCCGACGGCAGGCGAACGCCAGGCAAGCGGGTGACATCGCTGCGGGTAACGACGGTTGAAAACGGCGCCCTGCCCTTCGGACTTGCGGCCAAACGCGAAATGCTCAAATTTCTGCCATTGATGCTGCTGGCAATCTTCGATCTGGCCAGCCTGTTCGAGTCGCGCCTGTATTCGCCTCCGATCGAAGAGATGATCCAGCAGGCGCGAGACATAAATCCTCTCAGCGCCAGCGGCTTCCTGGCCGTGACCGGAGCGTTGGCGCCGCTTCTGTTGGTGTTCGCGTTCGTCTGGTGGCTTTTCCCATTGATCATATGGCGCGGCCAGACCTTCTACGACCGCTTCTGCGACACGATGGTCGTCAAGAATTGATCGTCGGCGTAAACCCGCGGGGTATCACCATGGCGTTGGGGATTGCCTTGGCGCAGGAAGAGATGAAAGAGTAGCGCCACGCCGGGCCTCAATTGCTGCTCCTTCTCCTGCGAGGATAGATCGCCGTGAACCTGAAATATCTCATGTCCCTCGTCTTGCCCCTGCCGCCGCTTCACATGGCTTTGCTTGCCGCGGCGATCGTCTTGCCGCCGCTGCCGCTAACGGCAACGCCGGCGGAAGCCGCGCCGGGCTCGTGCTGGTCGCTGCTGCAGAGCAAGTTCGGTCCGGAGATCGAAAAATCGGTGAATGAGGCCGATCCGTGCAAGAAGCTGCCGGGTGTCGATCACAAGGACAAGTTCGAGGTGAAGTCGCTCGACGTCTGCGACGCTCCGAACGGAGGCGTTCAGATCAACGCCCGTGCCGAAATGGCCTGCAAGTCGCATGGGGTCCTCAAGACGACGATCAAGGGTGAGCTGGATGCTTCGATGACGGTCGATGTCGGCGCCTGCCACATTACCGACCTGCGTGTCGGTATCAACGGCCCCATCGGCGAGTTGATATCCTCCGTCGGCGGCCTGCAGGATCTGGCGCGCGGCTTTGCCCAGGCCAAGATCTCGGAAATCTGTGGAAAGTGAAGAAGGGCCGCTAAAGATCGCCGGCCCTTAGAGCAATTCCAGGAAAAGTGCGTAGCGGTTTTCCGTCCGGAATTGCGGGAAAACAAGGAAGATCGAGCGGTTCAGAGATTTCGTGAAAAGCTAAACCGCTCGGGGCAGTATGACGACAACCGGTTCAGGTTTGCATGACGCTATCGGCTTGCCCCGCGTCCTTGTCGCCAAACCGGACTCCTTTTTTCTCGAAGCCGAAGCCGGCAAACAATGCCACGACGACGGCCACAATGCAGGCGACGATCAACAGCGCCAGGGCGTAGTCGCCGTTCCACTGCTTCGCCAATCCCGACTGGATCGAGGCATTGCCCGACGCCAGCAGATTGCCGAGCTGATAGGCAAATCCGGGGAACGTGCCGCGCACCTCGTCGGGTGACAATTCGTTGAGATGCACGGGGACGATGCCCCAGGCACCTTGCACGAAAAGCTGCATCATGAAGGCGCCGATCGCGAGCATCACCGGTCCCTGCCCGTAGACCCAGAGCGGCGCGACCGGGATGGCCAGCAGCGCGGCGATGACGATGGCGCGACGACGGCCGATGCGCTGCGACAACACGCCGAAAGACAAACCGCCGACGATGGCCCCGATATTGTAGACGATGGCGATGGCGCCGACCGTGTAGGAATCATATTGCCGCTGGGTTTCCAGGAATGTCGGATAAAGGTCCTGGGTGCCATGGCTGAAGAAGTTGAACGCGGTCATCAGAAGCACGGCCCAGATGAATAGCGGAATATTCTCTCGCAGCACGGTAAGGAATGGCCGCTGCGGTTTGGATTGCCGCTGCAGGAAAGCCGGCGATTCCTGCACACTGCGCCTGATGTAAAGCACCAGCAGCGCCGGCAGCGCACCGACGATGAACATGCCGCGCCAGCCGATGATCGGAAACAGCAGGAAGAACACGATCGAGGCAATCAGATAGCCGGAAGGATAGCCGGCCTGCAGGATGCCGGACACGAGGCCGCGCGACTCCTCCGGTATCGTCTCCATCGTGAGCGACGCACCTACGCCCCATTCACCGCCCATGGCCACGCCGAAAAGCGCGCGCAAAACCAGGAACATCGTCAAACCGGTCGAAAAACCGGTCAGAAACTCGAAGATGGAATAAAGCAGCACGTCGACCATCAAGGTCGTGCGCCGGCCGAAGCGATCCGCCGCAAGACCGAAGATCAGCGCGCCGAGCGGCCGCATGGCGAGGGTAAGAAAGATCGCCACGGCAACCGCCGGAACGTCCGTGTGAAATTCTTCGGCTATATGCTTGAGAACGAAAACCAAAATGAAGAAATCGAAAGCATCCAGCGTCCAGCCTAGATAGGCTGCGATGACGGTGTTTCGTTGCTGGGGGGACAAGGAGCGTAAGCTATCCAATGCGGTCATCATGATCCTCCGACCGGATGGCGGCGGCGAGGCGGGCAATACCGGATGCCGTCGAAGCTGGGGGAACCCGGCGCTGGCCGGGCATGTCGACGTTGCGGCTGGTTCCTCCTTTGGCGCCTGCGAGGATCGCGCTATGCGGACTTTGGATCAGCGATAACGCATCGGCCGCCCTTGGGTTGTAACATATTTGACATCTCCGGCGAATGGAAAATCCACCATTCTGTTTCCCTTTTGTACCCTTTACCCCTTCACATCTGTGCGATCTGTCGCCATATTCGCGCCATGGCCAAATCACCGAAAAAATCCCCCGCCCCGACCGGTTTCGAAGAGGCGCCGCAGGCACCGTTCGAAGGTGCGCCGCTCAGCGGCAGCGTTGCCGACTGGGTGAAGCAGCTCGAAGCCGATGCGGAAGCATCGTCGATCGAAACCCAGCGTGAGATTGCCTCGAAGGCCGGCAAGCACCGCAAGAAGGTGGAAATCGCCGCTTCGAAATCGGCGCGCGGCACTTCCATGGGTGGATCGACCGATCCGAAGACGCGCGCCGCCGCGGGCCTCAACCCCGTATCCGGCATGGATACATCGCTGGAAAACGCCGCCAATGCCGGTACTGCTGTCACAGCGACGGTCGAGGCGCTGTCGAAACTCATCGAGAGTGGTAATCCGCTCTTCAAGGACGGCAAGCTCTGGACGCCGCACCGCCCTGCCCGGCCGGCGAAATCCGAAGGTGGCATCCAGATCCGCATGGCTTCGGAGTACCAGCCCGCAGGCGACCAGCCGACGGCGATCCGCGACCTTGTCGAGGGATTGGAGAATGGCGACCGCAGCCAGGTGCTGCTTGGCGTCACCGGCTCGGGCAAGACCTTTACGATGGCCAAGGTCATAGAGGCGACGCAGCGCCCAGCCGTCATCCTCGCGCCGAACAAGACGCTGGCAGCCCAGCTCTATTCCGAATTCAAGAACTTCTTCCCGGACAATGCGGTCGAGTATTTCGTTTCCTACTACGACTATTACCAGCCGGAAGCCTATGTCCCGCGCTCGGACACCTTCATTGAGAAGGAAAGCTCGATCAACGAACAGATCGACCGCATGCGCCACTCGGCAACACGCTCACTGCTGGAACGGGACGACTGCATCATCGTTGCCTCGGTCTCCTGCATCTACGGTATCGGCTCGGTCGAGACCTATACGGCGATGACCTTCCAGATGAATGTCGGCGACCGGCTGGACCAGCGCCAGCTTCTGGCCGACCTCGTGGCGCAGCAATACAAGCGCCGCGACATGGATTTCATTCGTGGCTCCTTCCGCGTTCGCGGCGATACGATCGAGATTTTCCCGGCCCACTTGGAAGATGCCGCCTGGCGCATCTCCATGTTCGGCGACGAGATCGATGCCATCACCGAATTCGATCCGCTGACCGGCCAGAAGACCGGCGATCTGAAATCGGTGAAGATCTACGCCAATTCGCACTACGTCACGCCGCGCCCGACGCTGAACGGCGCCATCAAGGCGATCAAGGAAGAGCTGAAAATCCGGCTTGCCGAGCTGGAAAAGGCCGGACGCCTGCTGGAGGCGCAGCGTCTGGAGCAGCGCACCCGCTATGACGTCGAAATGCTGGAGGCCACGGGCTCCTGCGCCGGCATCGAGAACTATTCGCGCTACCTGACCGGCCGCAATCCCGGCGAGCCGCCGCCGACGCTGTTCGAATATATTCCCGACAACGCATTGCTGTTCATCGACGAAAGCCACGTCTCGGTCAGCCAGATCGGCGGCATGTATCGCGGCGACTTCCGGCGCAAGGCGACGCTTGCCGAATACGGCTTCCGCCTGCCCTCCTGCATGGACAACCGGCCACTGCGCTTCGAGGAATGGGACGCGATGCGCCCGGACACGATCGCGGTTTCGGCAACGCCGGGTAGCTGGGAAATGGAACAATCCGGTGGCGTCTTCGCCGAACAGGTCATCCGTCCGACAGGCCTGATCGACCCGCCGGTGGAAGTGCGCTCGGCCCGCACGCAGGTGGATGATGTCGTCGGCGAAATCCGCGAGACCGCCGCCAAGGGCTACCGCACCCTCTGCACCGTCCTCACAAAGCGCATGGCCGAGGACCTGACGGAATATCTGCATGAACAGGGCGTGCGCGTGCGCTACATGCACTCCGACATCGACACGCTCGAACGCATCGAGATCATCCGCGATCTGCGCCTCGGCGCTTTCGACGTGCTCGTCGGCATCAACCTGCTGCGCGAAGGCCTCGACATTCCGGAATGCGGCTTCGTCGCCATCCTCGATGCCGACAAGGAAGGCTTCCTGCGTTCGGAAACCTCGTTGATCCAGACGATCGGCCGCGCCGCGCGTAACGTCGACGGCAAGGTCATCCTCTATGCCGACAACATCACCGGCTCGATGCAGCGGGCGATGGACGAGACCAGCCGCCGTCGCGAAAAGCAAATGGCCTACAATCTCGAGCACGGCATCACGCCGGAATCGGTTAAGGCGAAGATTTCCGACATTCTCGACAGCGTCTACGAGAAGGATCACGTTCGCGCCGACATCGGCGGCGCCTCCGGCAAGGGCTTTGCCGATGGCGGCCACCTCGTCGGCAACAATCTGCAGGCCCATCTCAACGCACTGGAAAAATCCATGCGCGATGCCGCGGCCGACCTGGATTTCGAAAAGGCAGCAAGACTGCGCGACGAGATCAAGCGCCTCAAGGCCGTCGAACTCGCCGCCATGGACGATCCGCTGGCCCGCGAGGAAGCCAAGAGCCTCGAAAGCGGCAGAGGTGGCCGCCCCAATCCTTCGAAGGTCCGGTCCCCTTCGACAAGCTCAGTGTCCTCCGCACCCCAGGATAAGGACGGAGCAAGCCACGCGGATGCTAGCCCTCATGGTGAGGCGGGAGCGCAGCGACCCTCGAACCATCATGGTGAGGAGGCCAACAGGGCCGTCTCGAACCACGAGGGCGGGACGCGGCCCTCATACTTCGCCAAGCCGAGCCTCGACGAAATGGGTCCGGGCAGCGATGCCGGCACGCCGCTTTTCCGCAAGAACACATTGGACGAGATGACCGTCGGCCGTACCGAAAAGCCTGTCATGGGCAAGGTGCCGGACAAGCCGGTCACCCGCGCGAAGCCGGGCGTCGGTTCGTACGAGGATCCGGTAGACGAGAAGCAGCGCAAGGGGCGGACGAAAGGCAAGACGGGGCGGCCCGGGCGATAAGGCGGCTGCCGTCCAAAAATCCGCCACTGCAGCTGCCGACTTATGAGGAGCGACGCCCTCGCAAACATCGAACGATGTCTTGCTGCCAGCGCGATAGCTCCTGCATGCGATGACATGACGAGGCCCACGGAGGGACGGAGGTATTCGCCCAGTGGGAAGCGATAGCAACCAGGGAGAGAGACCGATGCCTGAATCTTTAATCGTCCGTCGCGAGACCCGTGTCTCGGCGCCGCCCGCAGCCGTCTTCGCGTTGCTGACCGATCCCGAAAAGATCCTGCGCTGGATGGGTACGGAAGCCAAGACCGAGCCACAGCCGGGCGGCATCTATCTCGTCAACGTCACCGGAGCCCGCAGCGCGCGCGGCTCCTTCCGTGAGGTCGTACCGGTCCATCGCCTCGCCTACAGCTTCGGCTGGGAAGGCAGCGAAGAAGTGCCGCCGGGATCGAGCCTGGTGGAGATCGATCTGATCGAGCAGCCGGATGGGACGCTGGTGCGCCTCACCCATTCGGGCCTGCCGACAGCAGAGCAATGTGAAGCCCATGCAAAAGGTTGGGCACATTATCTCGACCGCATGGCCGAAGTGGCTGCGGGACGCGATCCGGGGCCAGATTCCATGCGTGGTCACGACGGCAAAAGCCAATGACGCGCTGAATGCGGCACTATCATGCTCGATGTCCTGAAGAGCAAAGCTGTCACCGGCTGGCGACAGCAATTTCGCCTGCTGGATTGCTCTGATCCATGCGCTCTCACGAAGGTTGCACCGGCGAGGATGACAGCCTGCAAGCGGCGTGGCATGATCGCGGCATGGATTTGCCCGCCCCCCTTGCCTGGCTGGTTGACGAAGCCGGCACCGCGCCCAGCCCCGAACGCTTCCTGGCCGATCTGGGCGGACATCTGCTGGCCGCCGGACTGCCCCTTACCGGCGGCGCCCTGACGCTTGCGGCACCGCATCCGATCATCACGCAACGTACCTGGCTTTGGCGAACCGAGACGGCCACGGTGATCGAAGCCCTCGGCTTTGCCGGCACGTCGCTCGGACAGGCCGGCCGCGACTGGCTCGGCGAGCTCGGCCCGACATGCGAGGAAACCATCGGCACCGCGCCCGGCAACTCGGTGCTGGCCTGGGCCGGCACCCGGCCCTTCACCCCTTCCGAAGTGGACAGCCTGCGCGAGATCGCGCGCTTTGCCGCGGCACCCCTCGAAGGCCTTGCCGCGCGCGCCGCTCTATCTGCCCTGCTCGAAGCCTATCTCGGCCGCAGAAGTGCCGCCCGGGTGCAGGCTGGTGCGCTTCATCGCAGCACCGGCGAGACCATTCGCGCAGCGCTGCTCTGCGCCGACCTGCGGGATTTCACGGCTCTCTCCGAAGCGACGGAGCCGACCGTCGTGATATCGGCCCTCGACGCCTGGTTCGATCGCGTTGCCGGCGCCGTGCACGCCTTCGGCGGCGAGGTCCTGAAGTTCATCGGCGATGGTGTGCTGGCAATCTTCCCGGTCACCGAAACGCCGGCGGAAGCCTGCGAAGCCGCGCTGCGCGCCGTCACCGCCATCCGCGCCGGCATGGCGCATCTCGACGCGACCCGGATGAACCAGGGCCTGCCGCCGCTCCCCTTCGGTGCTGCCCTGCATTTCGGTGACATGCTCTGGGGCAACATCGGCGCCGCCGACCGCCTGGACTTCACCGCTATCGGCCCCGCCGTCAACCTCGTCAGCCGATTGGAAGGCCTTTGCAGACCGCTCGGCCGTACTGTGCTGATCTCGGGTGCGCTTGCGGCGGAGACGACGATGCCGTTGGTGTCTTTGGGAGACTATGAGCTGCGCGGGATTGCCGAGCCTTGCGCGGTGTTTACGCTGGTGGAACACTAGCACCGACGATGGCTTAAACCGGGGTCTGCACTATTGGCATTGCCGTACATCTTCATAAGCTCGCTCTCACTGCAGGCACGGGCATTCCCCAACCCCTTGAAATCCCCACCCTATCCTACCCGTTTCCCACCCTGGCCTAATATTACCCCTTGCCTTTTTCCACAAACCCTGTCACCCATACGCATGCTCGGGCATTTTCATGCCGGTGACTGGACTGATTTGGTGATCCGCTTGCGCCAGGCAGCGGTTGGGTCTTTCGACCCGCGCAGACGTTCTTTCCCCGTACGTGACTTCTCGACTAGCTTTCGCATGTCGCGGGAGCAAAGCCGTCCGGGTTAATCCGGATAAACTAAGACTGATGGGTAAAGGACTATCCCCCATGGCCACCAAGGGCACCGTAAAATTCTTCAACCAGGACAAGGGTTTTGGTTTCATCACTCCTGACGGCGGCGCTAAGGACGTTTTCGTCCATATCTCCGCTCTTCAGGCTTCCGGCATCCAGTCGCTGCGCGAAGGCCAGCAGGTCACGTTCGACACCGAGCCGGATCGCATGGGCAAGGGCCCGAAGGCCGTCAACATCCAGGCTAACTAAGCCTGTGTGACTGCCTGATCAAGGTTTCGAACGGCGCGGTGCAAACCGCGCCGTTTTTCGTTTGTGAGGATGGCACCCTCGTCCTGAAGCAAGCTTGGCTATGCCCTTACCGCAAGTCCGTTCTCTGGCCCGGAACATCCTAGAGCATCTCCGCTTTTCTTCGAATCGCGAAAACGCTCTATCCTCTTGTTTTTACGCAGTTCCGGGCGCGAAATCGCTTCGCACTTTTGCTGGAATTGCTCTAACATTCCGTCATCCTCGGGCTTGACCCGAGGATCCAGGCACCAGCCTCACCGCCTCCTCTGGCGAAAAGAGATCCGCTCCCAAAGCGAAACCAGCACTCTCGTCGATTTAGACGTACCAATGTGCTTGGGCGTGGATCCTCGGGTCAAGCCCGATCCTCGGGTCAAGCCCGAGGATGACGGGTGTGAGGTGATCTTTTAACACCAAACTACTCCCTGACTCCCAGCCGATCAGCCCTCCCGCTGTGGTGGGAGCGAAAGCTACCCTCGAAGGACGATGGTGGTAGGAATCAGGGCCTTCTCAAGCGCTGACGCGTTCGCCCTCGCCGGCAAAATCCACCGCGGCGAAAGCG
Organism: Martinezella tropici; assembly: GCF_008370325.1. Lineage (GTDB taxonomy): Bacteria > Pseudomonadota > Alphaproteobacteria > Rhizobiales > Rhizobiaceae > Rhizobium > Rhizobium tropici_B. The sequence continues at coordinate 279,422 of NZ_VNIP01000010.1, forward strand.
GCGGCAATCACCTCCGGCCCTGCGCCCGGCTTGTTGGCATCGGTGGAGAGGATCTGGCGATAGCGCCGCGATCCCGGCAGGCCGGTGAAGAGACCGATCATATGACGCGCGACATGCTGCAGGCGGCCGCCATTGGCGATATGGCGCTCCACATAGGCCATCATCCGATCGCGCAGCCCGTTCCAATCGGCCTCGGTGGCCGGTTCGCCATAGAAGCGATGGTCGACATCGGCAAGGATCGCGGCATTCTGATAGGCGGCACGGCCGAGCATGACGCCATCGACATGGGCGAGATGCGCTTCCGCCTGATCCAGCGTCTGAATGCCGCCGTTGATGCCGATGAAGACTTCGGGCCAGCGCTGCTTCATACGATAGACGATGTCATAATCCAGCGGCGGGATCTCGCGGTTCTCCTTCGGCGACAGGCCTTTCAGCCAAGCCTTGCGCGCATGGATCCAGATCGCGTCCGCGCCGGCATCGAGCACGCGCGTCATCAGCTCCGGCAGCGCCTCTTCCGGTTCCTGCTCGTCGACGCCGATACGGCATTTCACCGTGACGGGCGCCTTCGAGACCGCCTTCATCGCGGCGACGCAGGACGCCACCGTCTCCGGCGTCAGCATCAAGCAAGCGCCGAAGGTGCCGGACTGCACGCGATCGGACGGGCAGCCGACATTCAGGTTGATTTCGTCGTAATCATGGGCTTCCGCGATGCGCAGCGCCTCTGCAAGCTTGGCCGGATCGGAGCCGCCCAGCTGCAGGGCAACGGGATGCTCGGTGGCATCGCGCCCCAGCAGCCGGTCGCGCGGCCCATGGATGATCGCGTCGGCCACCACCATCTCGGTATAGAGCAGCGCATGCCGGCTGATCTGCCGATGCAGGAACCTGCAATGGCGATCCGTCCAGTCGATCATCGGTGCTACCGCAAAGATCTTGCGGCCGTTTTTCAGCGCGTCGCTATACATGGGAAACCTTTCTGATCCGCGCTCTACACCGAATCCCTCAAAAAGGCCAGTTTTCGTGGCTGTAACAATGATGCTAGTTTGCCGCACGGAGTCGGAGGGCAGCGGCCCTCCGAAAAAGATGAAAGTTTCGAAAGCCTATATGAACACTCCACTGACGACAGTCATTCCCCCACCCGCCGCCGTTCTTCTGCCGATCGAGGGCGAGACCAAGCTTTTCCCCGTGCGCCGCGTCTATTGCGTCGGCCGCAACTATGCCGACCACGCCATCGAGATGGGGCATGATCCGACCCGCGAACCGCCCTTCTTCTTCCAGAAGAATCCGGACAATCTGCTTGTATCGAGCGATTTCCCCTATCCTGCCCTATCGTCGGACGTGCATCACGAGGTGGAGCTAGTGGTGGCGCTGCGCAGTGGCGGTGCAAATATCCCGGTCGAAAAGGCGCTGGATTGCGTCTACGGCTATGGCGTCGGCATTGATTTCACCCGCCGCGACCTGCAGGGCGAGGCCAAGAAGCTCGGCCGTCCCTGGGAAATCGGCAAGGCCTTCGATCATTCGGCGCCCGTCTCCGCACTCGTGCCCGCCACCCGTGTCGGCCATCCCGACAAGGGCGGCATCTGGCTGATGCGCAATGGCGAGGCTACCCAGAGGGGCGATCTCTCCCAGATGATCTGGAAGGTGCCGGAAATCATCGCCGAGCTCTCCAAGCTCTTCACGCTCGCGCCGGGCGATATCATCATGACCGGCACACCCGCCGGCGTCGGTCCCGTTGCCCGCGGCGACCGGATCAGCTGCGCCGTCGATGGCGTCGCAAACCTGGTATTGAACGTCGTCTGATCGAGGAGGATCGACCATGCCGCTCTACGCCCTCGCCGGCCTGACGCCGAAAACACCCGGCCCGGGCCGCTACTGGATCGCGCCTGACGCAAGCGTGATCGGCAAGGTCGAGATCGGCGAGGATGTCGGCATCTGGTTCGGCGCGGTGCTGCGCGGCGACAACGAACCGATCGTCATCGGCAAGCGCACGAACATCCAGGAGGGCGCGATGGTTCATACCGACCCGGCCTTCCCTGTCACGATCGGCGAAGGCTGCACCATCGGCCATCACGCCATCATCCATGGCTGCACCATCGGCAACAATTCGCTGATCGGCATGGGCGCCACCGTGTTGAACGGCGCGAAGATCGGCAATAATTGCCTCGTCGGCGCCAATGCGCTTGTTACCGAAGGCAAGGAATTTCCGGATGGTTCGCTGATCGTCGGCGCACCGGCAAGGGCCATCCGCACGCTGGACGAGGCCGCGATCGAAAGCCTGCGCCGCTCTGCCAGCAACTATGTCGCCAACTGGCAGCGCTTCGCCCGCGATCTTAAAAGATTAGATTAGGAAATTCTCATAACAATCTGGTAACAGCGGAATAAACCTCTGTCCCAAGCTCATGCTGCGCAGTTGGCGCAATGGCCACGGATTTCGATGGTCGACTTCTCCGCCTTGAACTTCTGCGACTTCAGCCAATCCATCAGCCGATGATCCACCTCGTGATCGTGGAATTCGATCACCTGGCCACAGCTTTCGCAGATGGCGAAGGCGACGAGGCCGTGGCTATGGCAATCCTCGTTTGGATGGGCGCAGGCGACGAAGGAGTTGATACTCTCAAGCCGGTGCACCACGCCATATTCGAGCAGCTTGTCCAAGGCGCGATAGACCTGCAGCGGCGCGCGAAAACCTTGATCGCGCAGCTTGTCGAGAATGGTATAGGCGCTCAGCGGCGCTTCCGCCTTGGTCAGGACATCGAAAACAAGCGTCTGGTTCTTGGTGAGCATCGGAGTCGTCATGATGACTGTCCTCTCTGTTGCGCCGCTGGCGTGCCGGCCCTGCGAACGAGCGGCAGCAGACTGATGATAAACAAGACGAGCGCTGCAACGACGATGGAAGGCCCGGACGGCGTATCGTAACGCAGCGATCCGAAAAGGCCGCCGACAACAGCGATGGCGCCGAGCAGCGAGGCAAAAATCGCCATCGTCTCCGGCGTCGCGGCAAAGCGGCGCGCGGTGGCGGCGGGAATGATCAGCAGCGCGGTGATAAGAAGTATGCCGACGATCTTCATGGCGATCGCGATCACTACGGCCATCAGCAGCATGAAAAGCAGCCTCGCACGCTCAGGTCGCAACCCTTCGGCCTCGGCAAGCTCGGGATTGACGGTCGAGGCCAGCAGCGGCCGCCAGAGCCAGACGATCGCGGCCAGAACGAGGATGCCGCCGCCCCAGATCACCGCGATATCGGACTGGCTGACGGCCAGGATATCGCCGAAGAGGAAGGCGATGAGATCGATCCTCACCCAGCTCATGAAAGCGACGATGACGAGACCGATCGCCAAAGTCGCATGCGAGAGAATGCCGAGCAGCGCATCCGCCGACAGCGCCTGCCGCCGCTGCAGCAGCAGAAGCAGGATCGAGACGAGTGCCGCAACCGCAAAGACGGAGAGCGTGAGGTTGAGCTGGAAAAGCAGCGACAGCGCCACGCCGAGCAGCGCCGAATGCGAAATCGTATCGCCGAAATAGGCCATGCGGCGCCAGATGATGAAGCAGCCGAGCGGCCCGGTCGTCAGCGCCAGCCCGACACCGGCGACGACGGCCCGCAGGAAGAAATCGTCAAACATGGCGCTCTCCCTCGGCATGGTCATGGCCGTGATGATGATCATCATGATCGTCATGCGCATGATGATGGTGGCCGTCGTCGGCATGACAATGATCGGTTATTGAGCCGTCGGCATGCCGCACACGGCCATCGGGCAGATGCGTATGGTCGTGATGATGGCTGTAGATCGCCAGGGATTGCGCTGCGCGCGTGCCGAACAGCTTCACATATTCAGGGCTCTGGCTGACGCTCTGCGGCGTGCCGCGGCAGCAGACATGGCCGTTCAGGCAAACCACCGTATCCGTGGCCGCCATGACGACATGCAAATCGTGCGAGATCAGCAATATGCCGCAGCCTTGCGAATTGCGGATCGACTTGATCAAGTCGTAAAGCGCGATCTCGCCGCTGAAATCCACCCCCTGCACCGGCTCGTCCAGAACAAGCAGATCGGGCTTGCGGGCGATGGCGCGCGCAAGCAGCGCCCGCTGGAATTCGCCACCGGAGAGATACTGCACCTCGGCCTTGACGAGATGGGCAATGCCGACAGCTTCCAGCGCTGCGATCAGCTCGCGCTCCGGCAGAGGCCCAGTCAGCGTCATCAATCGCTGCACGCTGAGCGGCAAAGTCCAATCGATGGCAAGCTTCTGCGGGACATAACCGACCTTCAGATTGGCAATACGGTCGACATGCCCCTCGTCCGGCTTCAAAACGCCGATCGCCGTCTTGGCGCTGGTGGATTTGCCGGAGCCGTTCGGGCCGATCAGGGTGACGATCTCGCCTCGGCTCACGGAAAAATCGACGCCGCGCACCAGCCAGCGGCCATCACGGCGGACGCCGACATCATGGAGCGACACCAGTGGCCGGCTCTTGCTGTCGATGGAAGAAAGCATGAAATTTCCAATTGCACTATTGCGCCATGCTATCGCACACGTTATAGCATAACGCAATTGATGTAATAACATAACAGACCCATTCAAGGGCATTTATCGCATGAACGCAGCAAAAGCTTTTATTCCCCTCGCCGCCACCCTCCTGCTTTCCGGCCTGCTTGCCGGCACCGCCGCGACCGCAGCCGATGCACCAAAGGTCGTCGTCTCCATCAAGCCGATCCATTCGCTTGTCGCCGCGATCATGCAAGGGGTCGGCACGCCTGATCTGATCGTTGACGGCGCCGCCTCGCCGCATACCTATGCGCTGAAACCTTCGAATGCCCGCAGCCTCCAGCAGGCTAAGGTGGTTTTCTGGGTCGGGCCAGGCATGGAAGCCTTCCTGGAGAAGCCGCTCGCATCCCTCGGCGCCAACGCCACTGTCGTGGAACTCGACGATGCGCCCGGCATCACCAAGCTCAAATTTCGCGAGGGCGGCGCCTTCGAGCCGCATGACGACGGCGACGAACATGACGCCGGGGGAAATCATGCGCACGATCATGGCGACCACGATCACGGTGAGTTCGATACCCATCTCTGGCTCGATCCACACAATGCCAAGGCGATGGTCGCCGAGATCACCACATCGCTGGTCGCGGCCGACCCTGCCAATGCGCTGACCTATGAAGCAAACCAGAAGGCTCTGAACGACAAGCTTGACGCGCTGGATGCGGAAATTGCCTCCACGCTCGCCCCGGTAAAAGAAAAGCCTTTCATCGTCTTCCACGACGCCTACCAATATTTCGAGCATCGCTACGGCGTGCGCGTTTCCGGCTCCATCACGGTCAGCCCGGAAACCATTCCGGGTGCACAGCGCGTGGCCGAAATTCACAGCAAAGTCGCAGATCTCGGCGCGACCTGCGTCTTCGCCGAACCGCAATTCGAGCCGAAGCTGGTCAATGTGGTGCTCGAAGGCACGCAGGCGAAATCGGGCGTTCTCGATCCGGAAGCCGCAACGCTGCCGCAAGGGCCGGATCTCTATTTCGACCTGATGCGCGGTATCGCAAGTTCTCTGAAAGCCTGCCTCTCCTGAATGAGGCCACATACGCCGAAGGAAGCGAGTCAATTGCTCGCTTTTTTCATCGCAATAAATGTAATGATATTACATTACAAAAGAGGTTGCCATGAACAAGAAGCTTCCGGTCACTGTCCTCTCCGGTTTCCTCGGCGCCGGCAAGACGACACTACTCAACCATATCCTCAACAATCGTGAGGGCCTGCGCGTCGCCGTCATCGTCAACGACATGAGCGAGGTGAATATCGATGCCGCACTGGTGCGCGATGGCGGCGCCAATCTCTCGCGCACCGAAGAACAGCTGGTCGAGATGACCAACGGCTGCATCTGTTGCACATTACGCGAGGACCTGCTGAAGGAAGTGCGCCAGCTCGCGGAGCAGGACCGTTTCGATTATCTCCTGATCGAATCGACTGGCATCGCCGAACCCCTGCCCGTCGCCACTACTTTCGAGTTCCGCGACGAGGATGGCAGCAGCCTCTCCGACGTCTCCCGGCTCGATACGATGGTGACGGTCGTCGATGCCGCCAACCTTCTTGCCGATTATGGTTCGACGGATTTCCTTGCCGATCGTGGCGAAACAGCCGGCGACGGCGATAACAGGACCATCGTCGACCTGTTGGTCGAACAGATCGAATTTGCCGACGTCGTCATCTTGAATAAGGTCGGCTCCGCAACCGCCGAGCAGCGCGACGCGGCCCGCAAGATCATCGTCGGGCTCAATCCGGATGCCCGGTTGATCGAAACTGACTTTGGCATGGTTGAGCCGCAAGAGGTTCTCGGCACCGGCCGCTTCGACATCGACCGTGCTGAAACCCATCCGCTCTGGTACAAGGAGCTGCACGGCTTCAAGAATCACGTTCCGGAAACGGAGGAATACGGAATCCGTTCTTTCGTCTATCGCGCGAAGAAACCGTTCGATCCCACTAAATTTCAAGCCTTTCTCAATCGTTCCTGGCCGGGCGTTGTCCGGGCCAAGGGCTTCTTCTGGCTTGCGACCCGGCCCTATTATGTCGGCGAGATGAGTCAGGCCGGCGCTCTCGTTCGCACGAGCAAGATGGGGCTCTGGTGGGCTGCCGTGCCCAAGGACCAATGGCCACGCGATCCCTCTTTCAAACAGGCCCTCGCACCTTATCTCGACCCAATTTGGGGCGACCGCCGCCAAGAACTGGTGTTCATCGGCGCCGACCCGATGAGCGAGAAGCAGATCACGGCAGAGCTGGATGCTTGCCTCGTCAAGGCGGATCGTTTCACGCCGGAGCGCTGGCGGGACCTGCCCGATCCCTTTGCAAGCTGGAACAGGTTGACGGCATGAAGAAACCGAAAGTGATCAGGTTTCGCTGTCAATGCTTCGAGTGTGGGAGCGATGACACTCCGGCGGGCGACGGGTTGCGATCCGCCGCGGCCGAGCCGGACCGGAGCGACAGAAAATCAGGTAAAACGGATCCTCGCTTGATGGCGGATGCGATCGGAAAACTGCTGTTTGGGGCCTGAGCGCGAGGTCAGGCCACCAGCATGCCCGTGGGAACGGCGATGATCTCATGCATGACGAGTAGCGCGCCGATCACTTCTGTCTTGGCACGCAGCGGCGTCATCGTGCAGTGAAGCACCTTGCCGGGCTCCACCTGACGATAGGACGGATAGAGGCACTCCACCTTCTCGCCGGCAAAGCAGGCATCGAGCTTTGCCTTCACACTGCTTTCGAAATAGTCGGAACCGACGAATTCGGAGATATGGCGCCCGACGAGCTCCATCGATTTCGATTTCAGAAATTCCGAATTGGCCGCGTTGCTGTAGAGATAACGATAGTCCCGCGTGACGACCGCAACGCGATCCGGCAAGCTATCCAGAATGACATCGTTCAAAACGCTGCCTTCCTCGAATCCCAATTCATTGTCGAGACTGGTTTTCTCACTCGCAAACGCTCGCAGGACTTCGCCGGCCACTTGGTTTGCGCCGCCGAAATAACGGTCGATCAGCACCGAAAGCGAAACGGAATTGTGCATCACTCGCGACCGATCATCCGCTTCTTCCCGGATGAGATTGTTCATGAACTGGAGCTGCATGTAGATTTCGAGCAGGCTCGTGGCTTTGTACGCCAAAATCGCCGCGATAAGTGGCTCCAATTCACGATCAAGCGACGCTACAAGCTCGTCGTCGCCAAGTTTTATCGCACGCTGAATCTGATTACATTTCGTGGAGAAGGCATGAAAGAGTGCCAGCAAAATTGCCCTCCTGTCCCTGAACACAACAGGACGCAGGGGCCTCGTTTCCCGGCGTTGCCATGCCCAAAGATACTCAGTTTGGTGTCCGCATTCTCACCAAACTTTCTACATTGTGAATTAACATGACTTACCTGCACTTTCAATCCGGATGAATGGAAGTTCTCGGGAAAGGAGAACTTTCTGAAAAGCAAGGCTTACCGGAAGCAATGACTGCATGAAGGACAGGATGGAAATCTGCGCTTAGATCCGTCGCGCACGCGCCTGAATACAGGCCTAGAAAACGGTTTTCTTAATATTCCAGCGATCGTGATACCAGAGCCATTGTTCGGGATTTTCCCTTACCCAGCTCTCCACCTTGTCGTTCAGCATCTGCGCCGTCGCTGTTAGATCGAGGCTGCCCGCCTCGTTGCGCGGCATCTCAAGCTTCGGCTCGATTTCCAGCCGGTAGCGATTGCCGGGCAGCCGGATGCAGCGAGCCGGATAGACCTCGCAATTGAACTGGCGCACAAGTTTCGGCAAAAGCGGATTCGTCTTCACGTCCCGGCCGAAGAACCGGGTCTTCAAGCCCTTGCGAAATTTCTGATCGACCAGTACGCCGACACCGCGACCCGCCTCCAATTCCCTCGCAAGGCTGAAGGATGATCCGGCGTGAGACGGCACAAGACTGCCCATGCGTTTGGCGCGGAAGTCGAAGACTTTCTTCGCGACATAGGGGTTGTTCGGCGGACGGAACAATACGGTCACCGTCAGGCCGAAAGCGGCGCCGGCGACCGGCAGCAGCTCGAAATTGCCGGTGTGCCCGGTAAAGACGATGAACGGTCGCGGATTGTCCCTGAGATCGAGGAAAATCGGAATGCCCGAAACTTCGATCCGCCCGGGCTTGTCGCTATGGGGATCGAAGTCGAACAGCCGGTCGAGAAAGACATATTCGGCTGCAAGCCGGCCCATATTCCCCCAGCTTGCGCGTGCGATCTCCTCGATTTCCGCCTCGCTCTTTTCCGGAAAGGCATTGCGCAGATTGGTCAGCATCAGCTGATGCCGGCGCATTCGCGGGCCGATCTTGCGGGTCAGCCGATCGGCAAAATTTATGCCCGCATCCGCCGGAAACATCTTCAGGAAATTGAGGAATCCGAAAATGACCTGCGCCACCAGCCACTGCTGGAAATTTCTGAGCGCCAGGACGATCCGGGTGATGAAAAGCTTCACGCGGCTCAGTCCATCTTCAGGATGATCTTACCGAAGATCTGGCGCGATTCCATCCGCTCCAGCGCCCGGTCGATGTCACCGAAGCTCACTTCGGTATCGATGACAGGATGAACGAGGCCGCGTGCCATCTTCTGCATGGCATTGGCCATGTTCTCCATACGGCAACCGAAGGAGCCGAGCAGCTTCAATTGCTGCTGAAACAGCATCATCAGATTGATATCGGTCGAAACGCCCGAGGTCGAGCCGCAGGTCACGAGACGGCCACCGCGCTTCATGCAGAGCATGGAGCCGGCCCAGGTATCCTTGCCGACATGTTCGAAGACCACGTCGACACCCTTCTTCTTCGTCAGCTTGCGCACGACGCCCTCGAAGCGGTCGGTGCGGTAGTTGATGACGTGATCGGCGCCCAGCGCCTTCGCCTTCTCGATCTTGTCGTCGGAACCGACCGTGGTGATCACGGTACAGCCGATCTTCTTGGCAAGCTGGATAGCGGCAGTGCCGATACCCGAGCCGCCCGCGTGAACGAGGATCGTCTCGCCCGGTTCGAGCTTGGCATTGTCGAAGAGCATATGCTCGACGGTGCCGAAGGTTACAGGAGCAAGGGCCGCGCCGATCGCATCGACGCCGGGAGGCGCCGGAACAAGCAGGCGAGCCGGAAGATTGACCTTCTCCTGAGCGAAACCATCAAGGTGGAAGCCGTGCACGCCGCTGACATGTTCGCAGAGATTGTCGCGGCCTTCGCGGCAATGGCGGCACAGGCCGCAGGTCTGCGCGCCGTAGATCGATACGAGCTGCCCAGGCAGGACGTTGGCAACGCCCGGCCCGATCGCTTCGACGACGCCCGCGGCCTCAGCGCCGATGACCAGCGGCATCTTGCGCTTGGCGAATGCCATGCCGCGCCAGCCCCAGACGTCGATATGGTTGAGCGCGACGGCCTTAACACGCAGGGTCACCTCACCCGCGCCCGGCGCATCCGGCTCCGGCAGATCGGTGATCTCGAGTTTGCGGTCGTCGATCAGTTGCAAAGCACGCATGGCAAAGTCCCTCGCCCCTTGGGCGCAGTTGTATTCTGTTTTTCAGACGTCCGATTAAGCCGGTTCAAGCGCCATGACAAGGCTGGCATTCTGGCCGCCGAACCCGAAAGAGTTCGAAAGGACGGCGTTCACCTGCTTTTCACGCTTCTTGTTCGGCACCACGTCGAGGATGATCGACGGATCCGGATTGTTGTAGTTGATGGTCGGCGGCAGCGTGCCGGTGAGCATGGTCTGCAGCGAGAACACCGCCTCGACCGCGCCCGCAGCCGTCAGCGTATGGCCGATCATCGATTTGTTCGACGAAACCGGAATGGTCGGAAGCCGCTCGCCGAAGACGGCGGACATGGCACCATATTCCATCTTGTCGTTCTCCGGCGTCGAAGTGCCGTGAGCGTTGATGTAGCCGATATCGGCCTCTTCCATGCCAGCATCCGCAAGCGCGGCGCGGATCGTCGCGATCGCAGGGCCGCCATCGGGCGAAGAGCGCGTGCGATGGAAGGAGTCGGCCTTGTCGCCGGCGCCCTTCATGATACCGAGGATCTTCGCGCCGCGCGCAACCGCTGCTTCCAGCGATTCCAGCACCAGCGTCGCCGCTCCTTCGGCAATGACGAAGCCGTCGCGGTCCTTGCTGAAGGGCTTGGAGGCTTTGGTCGGCGGATCGTTCTGGGTCGACAAGGCCGACAGCAGCGAGAAGCGGATCAGCGCTTCGGCGCTGAGCGAGCCATCGGTTGCGACCGTGAGCGCCCGCGTCGTGCGGCCCTGGCGGATCGCCTCGATGCCGAGCTGGATCGCCGTCACGCCCGATGCACAGGCCGTCGACAGCGTCACCGGCAGCCCGCGCGTGCCGAAGCGATCGGCAAGGCGTTCGGAAATGGCGCCGAAAAGTGCCGCTTCATGGAAGGCAGGATCCGGACGCTCGCGCATGGCGGCGAGGAAGCGCTCATAGGCGTCACCCTGATGATCGGCCGGCGGTGAGCGGTCGGCGAGCTCGAAACGCGCGCTCCATTCCGGCTCGATCGGTGGCGCGGCCAGGAAGAGCGGTGCGTCGAAATCGCCCGAAATGCCGGCCTGCGCCAAAGCTTCGATGGTCGTTTCGCGGGCGAAGGCGTAGGAACGCTCGACGGCGTTCGGCGCCGGAATGTCGATGAAATCCACCGTGCCGGCGATACGCGTCGAAAGCCCGTCGGTCGGGAAGCGCGTAATGCCGTGAATGCCTGATGTGCCGGACGAAAGCGCGTTCCAGTTATCCTGCAGGCCCTGCCCCAGCGACGTGATGATTCCCATGCCGGTGACGGCGACGATCGGACGTCCGAGATGATCCTTGTAAGCGGTCATATCCTGCTCCTCACGCTTCAGCGGAAAGTACGGCGATGCCTTCACCGCGCGAATGCCCAACGGTCGTCACCACGGCCTTGCGCGCACCCGTCGCCATCGGCTTTTCGTGCCCGGCATCGAAGGGCGGCACCTTGGCCTGGCTGGCGACAGCAAGTGCCGCGAAGGCGAGCCCAAGCGGGAACTGGCTTTCCAGCCCGTGTCCGGAAATACCGGAATAGGCGCGGATGGCCGCGCCCGGAAGCTGCGCCTCGAGCACCGTCTTTTCGCGCTGGGCCAGATCGGGGATTGCCGTCGTCCCGGAAAAGACGACCGTCGCATCGCCAGACGCCTGCTTGGCCGCCGGTGCGAGCAAGCGCTCCAGCCGCGCTTCGAACTTGCCCTCGTCGCGACGACCACGATCACCCTCGACCGCATCGATGGTCGCATAAATATGCGCGCCGCGGCCTTCGGCATGGGCACGCGATTCAAGAACGAGGAAGGCGCTCAGCGATCCCATGATCATGCCGCCGTCTTCCGGCTTGCGCGACCAGACGGGATGCCAGTCACCCCGAGCATGGGCATTGATCGCCTCGATCAGCAGGATCATGTCCAGGCGCTCCGCTGAAAAGGCGCCCCCCACCAGAGCATGGCTCGATTCGCCCGACTTGATGCGATGAAAAGCGGTTTCGACGGCGGAAATACCGGCAGCTTCCTCACCCATGAAGGTGCGCGACGAGCCCGTGACCTTGTGGACGATCGAGATATTGCCTGCAAGCAGGTTGGAAAGCTGCGCCAGGAACAAAGTCGGCCGCAGTTCTGTGGTCAGTTTCTCGTTTAGAAGCAATTCGCGATCGTTGCGCTTCAGGCCTTCGTTGACGATCAACGTATCGACATTGGTGTCGCGCTCGCCACCGCCGGCTGCAACGATCATGTCCATGGTGCCGCAGGCTTCCAGATCATCCTTGAAGCCGGCATCATCAAGAGCAAGACCGGCGGTGAAGACGCCGATGCGCTGCCAGTTTTCCATCTGGCGCTGATCGCCCCGCTTGGGGATCTGCTGGGACCAGTCGATTTCAGGCAGCGGATGCACGGGATAGGGCTTGAACTTCTCGGTTTCGACGATGGTCGCCGGCGCCTTGTCGGCCTTCAAAAGGGCGATATGCGCGTCCTTGCCGACACCCTGACAGGTAACGACGCCGATACCCGTGATCACCACATCATTCTGAGCCTTGCTCATTCATCAATCCTCTTCGAATGCGGCGGTGCCGAACAAGCCCGCAGCATCAACCGTTGGCGGCGATGGCGTCGAGAAGCCCGACTTCGCCTGCCCGCTTGCGCACGATATCGCCTAGCGGCAACTCATTAAACGGCATGGTCCGCAGCTTCAACTGCGCATCGCAGACCTTCTTTCCGGCGATGGTGATGCGCGCCTTGGTGACGGCGAAACCCGAACCGTCATGCTCAAGTTCGGCTTCGATATCAAGTTTCGCTTCCGGCTCCACGAAGGTCCGCATCTTGGCGCCGTCGACCGACATCAGGAATGGCATATAGGCGAATTTCGTCGCGGCAAGCACGAGCATGCCGGAGGCCTGCGCCATTGTTTCGATCAGCAGAACACCCGGGACGAGCGGCATGCCCGGGAAATGGCCTTCGAAAACCGGGCTTTTCGCCGGAACGACGGAATGCGCCTTCAACAGACCCTTGGACAGATCGACGGATTCGATCCTGTCGATCATCTGGAAATATTCCAGCAGCATCAACGCCTCCGCTCCAACCCGATAACGCAGGATGCGCCGGGCCGGGACATGCTATTTAAGAATGAAACCGCCCGGCCGCCATATTCAGGGCGGCTGGGCGTCAAAAAATGCAAGGATGTTGCTCAGCCCTTGGCGGCGCGCAATTCATCGATCTTGGCGCAGAGATTCTTCAGCACGAAATACTCTTCGGTCGAGACCTTGCCTTCGTTGACTTCCTGCGTCCACTTCTCGAGCGGGATCTTGATGCCGAACTCCTTATCGATAGCGAAGACGATATCCAGGAAGTCCAGGCTGTCGATACCGAGGTCGTCGATCGTATGGCTATCCGGGGTGATCGTGTCACGATCGATTTCGCTGGTTTCAGCGATGATGTCGGCAACTTTGTCAAATGTAGCAGTCACTGCCCATACCTCTTGAAATAATAATTCACCCCCTCATAGGGAAATCCATATCAAAAGCCAATGGTTTCCACCAGAAACTCCGGCAATTTGGCGAAGCACTGTTGCGCAAACAGCAAAGTGACAATCGCGTCACAATTGCGGGATCAAGGGCGGCATGCGCGCAAGATGCGGCAGCATTGCGGCCACACCGAAGCGAAAGGCTTGCACGTTACGGCGCTAGTCGCTGATCACGATACGGGTATTGTGAAGCCCCGCATCCGATGTCATCGCGAAGAAGGTGGCGGCGTTGCGCGTATCGAGCCGCACGCAACCATGCGATGCCGGCCGGCCAAGCCGCCTCACCTCGTAAGTACCGTGAATGGCATAGCCGCCGTTGAAGAACACGGCATAGGGCATCGGCGCATCGTCATATTTTTTCGAGCGGTGATCCCTGGACAGCCATTTGGCGGTGTAGGAGCCGACAGGCGTGACATAGCCCGTGCGAGCCGTCGATACGCGCCAGCGATATTTAAAAGCCCCGTCCTCGGAAACGGTCATTGTTTGCGATCGAAGATCGACCACTGCAAGAACAGTTCCGGCATGAGCCGAAATGGCATGAAACTGCATGAACAGACATGCCGTTGCTACGAATGCGACACGCTTCATCTTGTCCCCTCCGACTGTTTGCTTCCTTCCGGAGCAATTCAGACGATGGGAGAGTCTATCGCTATGCTAATTATACCAAATTAATACATATAGTGAGCGATTGCTTAATTTAGGGGCGCTCACAGCAGCAGCAGAAATCCCAAAAAGGCGAGAAACGTCAGCATCGAGCATGCGGAATAGAAGATGGAAATACCGGCTTCGATATCGCTGACGGTAGCGGTGTCGCGGCCGGAGCCGTTGATCATCGGTTCACGCACGAGTTCCCCGCCATAGATTCGCGGACCGGCAAGCTGGATATCGAGCGCGCCTGCCATGGCCGCCTCCGGCCTGCCGGAATTGGGAGAACGGTGCAGCCCGCCATCCCGGACCGCGATGCGGATCGCGTTTCCAAGCGCGGAGATCCCCCGCTTGGCCAAGGCTCCGGCGGCAATCAGCAGAATGGAGAGCCGTGCAGCCGGCCAGTTGGCAATATCGTCCAGGCGCGCGGCGGCGCGACCGAAATCTATATAGGTCTCGGACTTATGGCCGATCATCGAATCGGCGGTATTGAGCATCTTGTAGAAGAACAGCCCCGGCAGGCCGAAAACGCCATACCAAAGGGCCGGGGCAACGACGCCGTCGGAAAAGTTCTCGGCGAGACTTTCGATGGCCGCGCGGCAGATCGCGGGCTCGTCCAGTGTCTCGGGATCGCGGCCGACGATGCGCGATACGGCGAGCCGACCGCCCTGCAGACCGTCCGCACGCAACGCTCGTGATACCTCGCCGACATGATCGGCAAGGCTTTTCTGCGCCAGGAAAACCGCCGCGAGTATCGCTTCGGCCAATATGCCGAGCCAGCCGAAGAAGGCGAAAAATCCGTGAACGGCCCAGCCGGCGATGACGGCTCCCATGAGCAGCGCGATGATCGACATGATCCCGTTGCGGCGGCGGAGCACGCCGGGCAGATGCTTTGCATTGAACCGGCCATCGAAATATGAAATCGCCCTGCCGAACAGCACGACCGGATGCGGAAAGCGCTCCCACAACCAGTGGGGATCGCCGACGATGCGGTCGAGCAGCAACGCAAGGACCAGAATGAGCAAATGTTCGTCGGCGGTCATGTCGAATAATCCTCTAGAGCATGATGCCGAAAAGTGTTTGAGCGGTTTTCGGCATCATGCTCTACTTCTTTGATTCTAGAGCGGATTCAGATTTTAGGTCGAACAGACCTAAAATCATCCGACTCTAGTGCCCCGGCGAGTCTTTGATCCGCTTCCTCATCCGGCGAAAGCCCGAAGCGCAGCCAATTGCGCGCATAATCGAACTTGCGAACCAGAATATGGCGGCGGCAGAGATGGGTATATATGCCCTCGGCGCGGTCGTCTGCAACCAGTGCAAATAGGGCGGTGCCTCCGGCGACATGTAGCCTCGAGCGACGAAGAACCGCCTCAAGAGCCGCGTGCCGCTCAAGAATACGATTGCGGATGGCGCTTGTGTCGCCATCCATGAGGGACGCCGCGATCGAAAGCGCCGGTCCGGAAACAGCCCACGGACCAAGCCAATCCTCGAAGCGATCCAAGATGGAGACCTCGGCAATCACGAAGCCGAGTCGCAGGCCGGCCAGGCCGAAAAACTTTCCAAAGGAGCGGAAGATAATAAGATTCGGCATCGAGGCGGCAAAAGGCGCCAAGCTTGCCGCCGGTTCGATATCGCCGAAAGCCTCATCGACCAGAAGAATGCCGTCGTGCTGGCGCTGCCTTTCATGCAGATCCCGCAACTGCTCGACGGACAGCGTCCGCCCATCGGGATTGTTGGGATTGACGGCAACGACGAGCCTGTCATCGACGGTGAGCTCGGCAATCGTCGAAACCAGGCGAACCCGCAGGCCCGCGAGCGTGAAGGCGCGCGCATATTCGCCATAGGTCGGAGAGAGGATCGCAACGCTGCCGCCGGGCACGAGCCTCGGAAGCAATTGAATGACCGACTGCGTGCCTGGAACCGGCAAGGGCAGGATATCGCCGCTGCGATAATAGCTCCTCGCCGCCTCTCGCGCTCGCTCCTGCAAGTGCTGATCCGGCAGCCGGTGCCATGCTGTGACGGGAATTTCGGGCAGCGGCACGGGATTGGGGTTGATGCCCGTTGACAGGTCCAGCCAATCCTCCGGACGTCCGCCATATTGGCGCGCCGCCGCGGTGACGCCGCCGCCATGAATAATCCTGCTCGTCATGCTGCATCACCGGCAAGATCGATCAGATGCATATAGGAGCCGGCGACATTGGCGCGTTGCAGACCAGCAGCGCCCAGATCGGCATCAAGCGCATCCCTGACCGCAAACAGGCGATCCGCCTTGCCTTCCGACACAATGGTCGAATAATGAAACTCATGCGCCGTCATCGGCTTGTCGAAGAAGGAGCCGGCAAGCGGCATCACGCGCCGATAGCCGAGATGACGCTGCCGCTTTTCGTAGCTGGTGACGACGGGCAATAGGCCGAGCATCCCGTGACGGACACCCGCAGCATCGACCAGCCCGTCGCCGAGCACCATGTACCCGCCGCACTCACCATAGATACGTGCTCCACGCCCGGCAGCAGCCTTCATGCCATCCTGGAAATGCCGGGCAGCGGCCAACTTTTCAGCGTGCAATTCCGGATAGCCGCCCGGCAGATAAACGGCATCGGCATCGCCCGAAGGCGCCTCGTCCGCAAGCGGGGAAAAGAAGGAAATCTCCGCCCCTCGGCGCCTCCAGCCGAGCAGCATATGCTCGTAGCAGAAGGCAAAGGCGATATCCCGCGCCACGGCAATGCGCTGACCAAACGGCATCAGACGGGCAATATTCGCAACGGACGAGCGGACGACATGCCGCTGCGCCGCCCGCAGGAGCAGTTCGAAATCGCAGGCTTTCGCAACGACCTCAGCAGCCGCTTCGATGAAATGCTCCAGCGCTCCATGCTCTCCCGCCTGCACCAGGCCGAGATGCCGCTCCGGCAATGCCAAGCTGGCATCACTGCGGATAACCGCGACAACAGGCATGCGTATGGCATTCAGCGCCTGGCGCAGCATTCTCTCATGCCTGTCGCTGGCGACGCGATTGAGGACCACACCGGCAATGCGGATATCGGCACGAAAATTGGCGAAACCGGCAACTACGGCGGCAACCGATTGCGACATACGCGAGGCGTCGACGACGAGCACGACGGAAAGACCGAGCAAGGCGGCAAGATCGGCCGGCGTCCCCGTGCCGTCAGCAGCACCGTCGAACAGGCCCATCATCCCCTCGATGACGAGCATTCGTCCGCCGGCGCGATGAAGTGCCGCGTTAGCGGAAATGAGTTCGGCTCGCATGGCCCAGGGATCGAAGTTGAGGCAGGCTGATCCGACCGCTGCCGCATGAAAGGCGGGGTCGATGTAATCCGGTCCGGCTTTGCCGGATGCGACCGCAACACTTTTGTTTCGCAGCGCCCGCAGCAGACCGAGCGTAAACGTGGTCTTGCCGGAGCCTGAAGAGGGTGCCGCGATCAAAAGGCCGCTCATGCCGGCACCTTGCGTCCGCTTTCGCCGGGCCTTTCAGCCGCCGGCACTAGCGTACGGCCGGAAAGTGCGCCAAGCCAATCCAGCGACGGCCGCAATTTCACCACCTCGCCGACGACGACGATGGCGGGCGGCTCGAGGCCGGAGGCTTCGACATCAGCAGGCGCACGCCCAAGCGTCGTCACCAGGACTTGTTGAGAGGGTGTGGCCGCATTGCAGACGAAGGCAACAGGCTCGTCCGCCGAACGGCCGGCGGCGATGAGATTGGCGCTGATCTGGGCGATGTGCTTCATCGCCATATACATGACGATGACGGGCGATCCCCTGCCAATCGCTTCCCAGTCGATAGCATCCGGTACGATGCCGGACGAATCGTGGCCGGTCAGGAAGGTGACGGCATGGTTGACGTCGCGATGGGTGACGGGAATGCCGGCATAGGCCAAGCCGCCGATCCCAGCCGTAATGCCGGGCACAATGCGGAAGGGAATCCCGTGCTCGACCAGCGTTAACGCCTCCTCGCCGCCGCGTCCGAAAACGAAAGGATCGCCGCCCTTCAGACGCAGCACGCGTTTGCCCGCCCGCGCCAGTTCCACCAGCCGCAGGGAAATGTCCCGTTGCTTCGCCGATGGCTTGCCGCCGCGCTTGCCGGCATATTCCAGCACAGTGCCCGGGCGGGCGAGCTTCAGGCAATCCTCATTCACAAGTGCGTCGTGCACGATGATATCCGCCTCGGCCAGCCCTTTGGCCGCCAGCAGGGTCAGGAGCCCCGGATCGCCCGGCCCGGCGCCAACGAGCCAGACCGACCCCGGCTCCAGGGCCGGCAGAGTGGAAAAAGCGGTATCGTTCATCCCATGTGTCCTATGCCCGGATGGGCGAAATTGCAATGTTGAGAACGGGATAAGACGGCCTCAGTTCGACACCGTTCCCGTTGCCGACATTACGCCACAGGACCGTTCCGCGTGAGCGATAGCACGCTATGAGCTTTTCCACCGGCGACAGAAAATGGAAAACGCACGGATTGATCGTGTGGCGCTCCGGATCCGATATGTCCGAAACTTAAATAGGCGCATGACAAGCCAAGGAAATGGCTTTTCAGCGAGATGTGAAGGGAGACGCGATGGCCTCCCTTCGCGGAGCTTAGTGTTTCACCTTGCCCACGATCACGTCGCGGATCAGATCGATGACCTGCTGCGAGCGAATGCCCGTGCACACGATCTGGCTCGGCAGATTGTCCCAATCGCCCGGCGGGAAATGACGGCCGTTCGGCTTGACGATCGTCTGGCCGTCGGCGATGCCGCCGCAGACGACGCGTACCGCGCCTTCGATCGTGTCGAATAGCTCGGGAGCGACAACATAGACGCAGGCGCAGCTGTCGTGCACCATCATGCCGTCTTCGACGGCGTGCTTGTAGAAATCGATATAAGACTGCGACAGGTCGGCCAGCAGCTGTACCGAAGGTCCGCCCTCCCTCGCCATATCGGCCAGATAGCGGCGGCTCATGGTCGTCACCGCCGTTACGTCGAGACCCACCACGACCACCTTCCAGGCTGCCGTCATGACGAAATCGGCGGCTTCCGGATCGCCGTGAATATTGGCTTCTGCCACTGGTGAAACATTGCCGGGCACATAGAAATTGCCGCCCATGATGACGACGCCCTTCACGAGCTTGGCGATTTCTGGATCGTGCTTCAGCGCCAGAGCCAGATTGGTCATGCGGCCGACGGCTACCAGGGTCACCTCGCCCGGATTGGCGCGAACGGTGTCGATGATGAACTGGTAAGCCGGCCGCGGGTCGGCCGGCAGATCGATCGTATCGGGTACCTCGATGTCGCCGAGGCCGTTATGGCCGTGAACCATGGTCGGCCACGGACGCTCATGCCGCGAAGGATCGAAAGTGACGCTGGCGCCGCGCGCGACCGGACAGGCAATATTCCACTCGCGCTTCAGGAACAGCGCATTGCGGGTCGTCGTATCCACCGAAGCGTTGCCGAAAACCGTGGTCACGCCAAGAAGGTCGATATCCGGGTGACGATGCAGGAAGAGAAGCGCCATGGCGTCGTCAACGCCCGGATCGGTATCATAAATGACCTTATGCATGATTTTTCCTTACCAACATACTGAATAAGCTTTATCTTTCGGAAATTTTCAACATCACGGATCGCGCTTGAACTATCGGCATACACGAGAACCGCGGACGGCGAAATGCCGCCGCGATCTCCTATGAGCCATTTGTGAGATTTGCGTGGCGAATTCGATGCTCAGGCGATCCTGGCGATCGCCGCCGTCGCAAAACTGGATTTGATCTTCGGGAGCACAAGCTCGGAATCAGGTCCGGCCGCCGCAAGCGCCGCCGCTTCCGCGACGCCATGACAACCGGCATGGGCGAAAACGAGTTCGGACGGATTCTTCAGCCTGGGTGTCTCCCGCTCCAATGCAGCCGCCTTGAAAAAGCGGACGGGAAGACGAAAATGCGTGGCGGTCTCGAGGATCGCCGGCTCATCCATGCGCGTATCGATCGACACGACGGCCAGAATCTCCTCGCTCCCGATCCCAGCCTCCTGAAAAGCCCTTTCCGCAAGCATGCGCATGTCGTTCCAATCGGTGCCACGCTCGCAGCCGAGTCCAAGAAGATAGCGGCGGATGGAATTGGCATAGGTCGTCATATTCACTCCCAACAGCGTCAACCGACATCACAGCTGTAGCGAGCGCCTTTCGGTGCGTCAATTTCGCTTGGTGTGTCCTGATGGCAATTGCCTTGTGACGAGCGAAGTGCCAGAAGGCCGCTGATTTCCCGCCCCAGAATTCCCATTCCAGAGTCCCCCCTTGTACGAGATCACATTTCAGGCCTTGCTCCTGCTGTTTGCCGCCGCATTCTTTGCCGGCTTCGTTGATTCGATCGCGGGCGGCGGAGGGTTGATTACCGTGCCTGCAATGTTGCTGGCAGGTATTCCGCCGCTGCAGACGCTCGGCACGAACAAGGTGCAGTCGATCTGTGGCGCGGCCTCGGCAACGATCGCCTATGCCAGGCAGGGACATGTCGAGCTTCGCGAGCAACTTCCGATGGCCGCAATGGCCGTCATCGGAGGCATGCTCGGCGCGTTGCTGGCAACCGTCATGCCGAGCGAAGTCCTGCGCATCGCCCTGCCCTTCCTGCTGATCGCCATCGCGCTCTATTTCGCCATCAAGCCCAATCTCGGCGATGTCGAAAAGCATCGCCGCTTGAGCGCCGGCCTTTTCGGCGTGACGCTCGTACCGCTGATCGGTTTCTACGACGGCGCATTCGGGCCAGGTACGGGTTCGTTCCTGATGCTCGCCTTCGTGACGCTCGCCGGCTTCGGCCTTCTAAAGGCGACGGCCCATACGAAGCTGCTCAATTTCGGCTCGAATCTCGGCAGCCTGATCGTCTTCATCTTCTCCGGCGCCATCCTTTGGAAAGTCGGGCTGACGATGGGGCTCGGCCAGTTCCTCGGCGCCCAGATCGGCTCCCGGCTTGCCATGCGGATCGGCGCTAAGTTGATCAAGCCGCTGCTGGTCGCCGTCTGCATCGCCTTCGCAGTCAAGCTGTTGGCAGATCCCACCCATCCCGTCAGGATCTGGCTCGGGCTATAAAAGAGCGCCTTTGATTACCTCCGACGTAATTGATAGTGCTTCGGTACGCGCCGATGATCGCCCTGCCTGAACGGTTCAGGCGATCCAAAGGAGTTGACCGATGACCGACGCAAACACCATTGCAAAACGCTATATCGCCATCTGGAACGAGGCCGATACCGACCGCCGACATGCGCTCATCGCCGCGGCATGGACGGAAAACTGCAGCTATGTCGACCCCATGATGCGTGCTGATAATCGCGAGCAGATACACGCGCTGGTCACGGCGGCGCACGAACGCTTCCCCGGTTTCCGCTTCACGCTCATCACCGATGGCGATCGTCACGACAACAATCTCCGCTTCTCCTGGGGCTTCGGACCGGTTGACGCCGAACCGCTGATCAAGGGCACGGATTTTGCTATCCTCGAAGGCGAAAGGCTGAAGTCCGTTCACGGCTTCATCGATCAGCTGCCGGCTGCCGCATGATGAACCCGGCCCGCTCTCTCGGCGATCATCTGCGCGAATGGCGGCAACGCCGCCGCCTGAGCCAGCTCGAATTCGCTCTTGAAGCCGATATATCGCAACGACATCTGAGCTTCATCGAGAGCGGGCGGGCACTTCCGAGCCGCGAGATGCTGATGCATCTCGCCGAACGGCTCGACGTGCCGTTGCGCGAACGCAACCCGATGCTTCTGGCGGCGGGCTTTGCTCCCGTCTTTCCCGAACGCAAACTGGACGACCCGGCGCTAGCTCCGGCGCGGCACGCCATCGACATGCTTCTGAAGGGACACGAACCCTTCCCGGCCCTGGCAGTCGACCGGCACTGGACGCTGATAGCAGCCAATGCCGCTGTCGCGCCGCTGCTTGCCGGCGTGACCAATATCTCACTGACCATAGCACCGATCAATGTCCTGAGGCTCAGCCTGCATCCGCATGGCCTTGCGCCCCGGATCGCCAACCTGGTCGAATGGCGCGCGCATCTATTGGAACGCCTGCGTCAGCAGATATCGGCAACCGGCGATCCCGTACTGACAAAACTGCTTGAGGAATTGTCGGCCTACCCTGCACCCGCGGCGCCGAAATCGGTGGCGCCGGAACGAGATTTTGCCGGCATTGCCGTGCCGCTCGAACTTGTCACCGAAGCAGGCCGACTCTCCTTCATCTCGACCACGACCGTCTTCGGAACGCCCGTCGACATCACGCTGTCGGAACTCGCGATCGAATCCTTCTTTCCCGCGAACCCGCAGACGGCGGAAGCGCTGAAGGCAATGCTGCCGGGCGGTTGAGCACTCGGCGAGTGATCAGAACTCGACGCCCGGCTGCCCCTTGATGCCCGAGCGGAACGGATGCTTGATCAATTCCATCTCGGTGACGAGATCGGCAATCTCGATCAGCTCCTCCTTGGCATTACGACCGGTCAGGACGACATGGGTCATGTAGGGCTTTTCAGTCTTCAGGAATTCCAGCACCTCGTTGATGTCGAGATAATCGTAGCGAAGCGCGATATTGATCTCATCGAGCAGCACCATGGAATTCCGCTCGTCGCGGATCAGCTCCTTGGCCTTTTCCCAGGCGGCGGATGCCGCCGCCACGTCACGGGCGCGGTCCTGAGTCTCCCAGGTGAAGCCTTCGCCCATTGTGTGGAACTGGCAGAGATCGGAGAAATGCTTCTCGATCAGGTCGCGCTCGCCGGTCCACATGGCGCCCTTGATGAACTGCACGACGGCGCTGGGCTTTCCGTGGGCGATATGGCGGAAGATCATGCCGAATGCGGAGGAGGATTTTCCCTTGCCCTTGCCGGTATGAACGATGATCAAGCCCTTCTCGTCGGTCTTGGTCGCCATGATCTTGTCGCGCGCGGCCTTCTTCTTGGCCATCTTGTCGGCGTGACGGGTATCGTCGTTCTTCGGTGCGTCCGCGCCGGTTTCGGCCAATTCGTCGCTCATTGCATTCTCCCTGATATGATCGATTTTTGTGCCAGCGGCCCGCCGCGCCAGAGGTAAAGCGCGACAAGCGGCTGGTCCTCTGTCCGCATGGCATGGCGGATATTCGAGGGGTGATGGATGATCTCACCCGACCAGCGCGGCAAGAACGGCTGCGCATCCTTGCTCCACAACGAGCCGTCGGTCAGAGGGATATAGATCTCCTCGGCCTCGTGATGATGATCCGGATAATGCACGTCTGGACCCAGCAGCAGGAAGCCGCCTGCCATCTTTTCGTTCGCAAAATGCCCTCGCGTGCCGAACAGCTCGACCCAGCCATATCGCTGCAGGAAATCGCTGCCGAAATCGGTGATGCCGTAGGTCTGAGCCCAATGCAGTTCTTCGGCAGCGGCAGAAAGCCCGTCAAATAGAACTCCTTCCGCTCCGTCGACCGGGCGATCAAGTTCTCGAAGATAGGCAACGACGGGCAGATCGCGCGGCGCGAGCGACCGCCCGGCCGTCGGCCAGTCGAAGCCCCCGATGAAGTGTTTCAGCATCGGATCTCCGCGCGACAGGAGATAGTCGCGAAACGCCACAAGAAGACTGTCGACGGCGCTCATGCCGCCGTCTCCTTATTCAGGCTTTCCAGATCGAAGCGCGCCGAATTACTCCTCGGCGTCCAGAGCTTGCGATCGATCGCCTCCAGCAGACGTTCCCGCATCTCCCGAAATGCTGCCGGGTTCTTCTCCGCCATGAAATCGCGCACATGCTGATCGACGACGAAGGCCTGATAGACGGCTTCAAAATGATGATTACGGACCGCCCCCGTGGTTGCGGCGAAGGCGAAGAGATAGTCCACGGTTGCAGCGATCTCGAAGGCGCCCTTGTAGCCATGGCGCATGATGCCCTCGATCCACTTGGGATTGACGACGCGCCCGCGCACGACCCGGCCGATCTCTTCTTCAAGCGA
The DNA here is from genome assembly GCF_008370325.1 of Martinezella tropici. Lineage (GTDB taxonomy): Bacteria > Pseudomonadota > Alphaproteobacteria > Rhizobiales > Rhizobiaceae > Rhizobium > Rhizobium tropici_B. The sequence goes on from NZ_VNIP01000010.1 coordinate 303,528, forward strand.
GCGGATCACAGGCTTTTCCGGCCTAGAATGATCGTTGTGGTAGATCGAGGGACGCGCACCACCAAGCTGCTCCGCCGCCGCCGCCATGCCGCCTTCGAACTGATAATAATCGTCGCTATCGAGCAGGTCATGCTCGCGATTGTCCTGGTTCTGCACGACCGCCTGGATCGAGCGCAACCGCTCCTCGAAGACGCCGCGCTCGGCCCTTCCCTCCTCGCCGGCGCCATAGGCATAGCTGCCCCAGACGAGATAGGCCTCGGCCAGATCCGCGCGCCGTTCCCACCCCTTCTCATCGATGAGAGCCTGCAGACCGGCGCCATAGGCACCGGGCTTGGAGCCGAAGATGCGATAGCCGGCCCTACGGCTGGCGGAGGCCTTATCGAGGCCGGCAGCTTCCAGCCGCGCGATCTCGCCGCGCATGCGCGCCGCAATCGGATTGTCGGCCGCATCTTCATCGAGCATGCCAACGGCACGGATTGCCTTGTCGAACAGGGCGATCTGCTCGGGAAAGGCATCGCGGAAGAAGCCGGATATGCGCAGCGTTACGTCCACGCGTGGCCGTCGGAGCATGGCAGGCGGGATGATCTCGTAGCCGGTGACACGTCGAGACGTCATGTCCCAGACGGGCTTGACGCCGATCAGCGCCAGCGCCTGCGCGATGTCGTCGCCACCAGTGCGCATGTTCGAGGTGCCCCAAGCTGTCAGGCCGAAGGAAACAGGCCATTCGCCATGGTCCTGAACGTAGCGGCGGATCAGCAGCTCGGCCGATTTTTTGCCAAGCTCATAGGCAGCTGGCGTTGGGACGGCGCGGCTGTCTACCGAATAGAAATTTCGTCCCGTCGGCAGAACATCCGGCCGACCCCGGGTCGGCGCGCCGGACGGGCCGGGAGGCACGAAACGACCGTCGAGGCCTTTGAGCAGCGCCGCAATCTCGGCATCGCCGCAGGCGAGGATGGAGGGCTGGAGCTTTGCGGCAATCTCGCCGAGGACCATGCGGGCGTTTGGCCAGGCGTCAGGACAGGCTGTTTCGCCATCCACGAGTTTCGCGGCCAGGAGTTCAATGCGCTCGACGGTATCGCCCTTAGTGCGCCAGGGGGCATCCGAGATGTCTTGGAGCATTAAGGGGCGTGGGCCGGTCCATTCGGCCGCCATGTCGCAGTCTAGCGGGTCGAATGGCTTGCTTAGAGAGATACCCCCCTCTGTCAGCTTCGCTGACATCTCCCCCACAAGGGGGGAGATTGTTCGGAGTATGCCGCCCGTCCATCCTGATTCATCACCAACCGCATCAGCGGATTCGATCGCCATTTGAGGCGATGTCATGCCACGGGCTACCAATCTCCCCCCTTGTGGGGGAGATGTCGCGAAGGCGACAGAGGGGGGTATAGCGCTCTCCCCACGCTCCACGCCCTCAAAAGCATCTCTTGCAATCGCCCGCTGCAGGCTCTGATCACCGCCCTCGCCCAGCCCGCGCGGCACTCTTGCCAGCGCCACCGTCAGATCCGTCAGCAGCCGCCCGGAGGGCGAAACGCCGAAGATGTGCAGGCCGTCGCGGATCTGCATTTCCTTGAGGTCGCACAGATAGGCATCAAGCTTGCGCAAGGCTTCGTCTTCGCCCTCGCCCCTGGCGATGCCGGCATCCTGATCGAGGCCAATATCGGCGACGAGATCGAGGATCTGCTTGCGGAGCAGACGGATGCGGCGGGGATCGCCGCCCGACGCCTCGTAATATTCGTCGACCAGCGCCTCGAGATCCTTCAGCGGACCGTAACTTTCGGCGCGCGTTAGCGGCGGTGTCAGGTGGTCGATGATGACGGCACTCGTGCGGCGCTTGGCTTGCGTACCCTCGCCGGGATCGTTGACGATGAAGGGATAGAGGTTCGGAAGCGGCCCGAGGATCGCCTCCGGGTAGCAGCTTTCCGACAACGCCAGCGCCTTGCCCGGCAGCCATTCGAGATTGCCGTGCTTGCCCATGTGGATGACCGCGTGCGCATCGAAAGAACGGCGCAGGAAGGCGTAGGAGGCGAGATAGCCGTGCGGCGGCACGAGATCGGGAGAGTGATAACTCTCCTTCGGATCGATGTTGTAGCCGCGCGCCGGCTGGATGCCGACAAGCACCTCGCCGAAGCGGGCGAACGGCAGGGCAAAGCCGCCATCCAACGCGTAAGGATCCACCTCCGGATCGCCCCAGCGACCTATAATTTCATCCTGAATCTGTTTGGGAAGCGATGAGAAGAAATCCTTGTAGTCGCTGAAGGAAAGCCTCTCGCGGACCACCCGTCCATCATGACCCGTATTTGTCGGGCATTCCGCCAGATGCCGCATCAGGGCATCGCCGTCGGCAGGCAGATCGGCAACGTTATAGCCCGCCGCCCGCATTGCCTTTAGCACTTCGATCGTGCCGGCCGGCGTATCGAGTCCCACGCCATTGCCTAGGCGCCCATCGCGATTGGGGTAATTCGCCATCACGAGCGCGACGCGGCGATCGCCGGGCAACGTATTGCGCAGCCGCGCCCAATTGGCAGCGAGCCGCGCGGTATAGCGCATGCGATCCTCGAGCGGCTCACTGGCGACGATATTGGCCTCGACCCGTTCGTCATAGCGAGCCGCAGCCTTGAAGGACACGGCACGGGCAAGAACGCGGCCATCAACCTCAGGCAAAGCCACATTCATTCCAAGATCGCGCGCCGAAAGCCCCTGCGAAGATGCCTCCCAGGCTTCTTTCGACGAAGCCGAGAAGATGGCCTGAAGGACAATGGCCTCCCCCGTTTCCAGCACCGTTGCCTGACGATCCGCACCCGGCGCCGAAACGGCAAAGCCTGTGGAGTTGATGACCACGCCCGGCTGCAGTTCAGTAAAGACACTTTCGAGAATGCCGACCGACACCGCATCCTTGAGACTATAGGCAAAGACCGGCAGCGGCCGCATGCCTTCGGCGATGAGCGCCTCTATCATGGCCTCGACGGGTTTGGTTTCACCGCTCTGGACGAGAGCGCGGTAGAAAGAAATCGCCACGGTTGGAAATTCGATTCCCGCTACCCGCTCCAAATCGATGGCAGCGTCAGGCGACTGTTTCAAAGGAGAGTTTCGCCCCTCATCCGCCCTCCGGGCACCTTCTCCCCGCAAGCGGGGCGAAGGGGGAGCCGCAGCCTCGATATGCCCCCTCTCCCCGTCAATACGGGGAGAGGGCTGGGGTGAGGGGCGAACTCTCCATTCGATTTCAAGTCTCCGCCATTCGTCCACACCGATCACGCCACGACCTGGCCACCAGATACCGGCCTTCATCAGAGGCACGGCAGGCATCGGTTTTTCCGCGCCCGAGAGCATCGCTTCGGCATAAGCGAGAAACGCCCTGGAATTCGCTTCCCCACCCTCGATCAGGTAGGACCAGAGCGCATTGAGATCATCGAGAGCGACGTTGGAGAATGGCGTCAGGCCGGGATCCGGCTTCGAATCCCCCGGCAGCACCGCAATCAAGGCGCCCTGGTGCGCCGCACAGGCATGCAGCGCTTCCAGCGCATAATGAAAATAGCTCGCCCCTCCCAGCGCCCGCACGATAATGAGCTTCGCATGCCGGGCCGTCCTGTCGATATAGGTATCGACGGACATCGGATGCTTGAGGCTCATCAGGCTCGCAAGCCGCAGGGAACGACCGCCCTCGCCGTGCGCAGCGGCGATCGCCGCAAGCTCGGTATCGGCGGCCGACAGAAAGAGGATATCGCCGGGCGACTGCCCGAGATCGATCGCCTCTTCGCCGTCGCTGATCGTTCCCTTTTGAGCTAGGAGGAGATGCATTACGCTTCAGAGTATGCGGCGGCATACCCCCCTCTGTCACATTGTGACATCTCCCCCACAAGGGGGGAGATCATTCGGTGCCATGCCGCGCCCGATCGGCCACCTGACGTTCCTGAAACTTCCGCGGTCGGCCGTTTCGCGACAACGTAGCCACGAGTTCCCAATCTCCCCCCTTGTGGGGGAGATGTCGCGAAAGCGACAGAGGGGGGTATTTCAGGGCAAAGACGCAACATCGATCAGACCAGCGCTTCGATCGCCTTGCGAACGATCGCCTCGTCCATCTCATGCAGGCCGATCACCACAAGTCGGGTCGCGCGCGCTTCACCCGGTGCCCAGGCGCGATCGAAATAAGTGTCGATGCGGCTGCCGACGGCCTGAAGCTGCAGGCGCATGGGCTTGCCGGGCACATCGACGAAGCCCTTGAGGCGCAGCACGTCATGCTCCGCAATCACGCCCTTCAGCGCATCGACGAAGGCGGCGGGGTCGGCAATCGGGCCGAGCTCGACGACGAAGCTGTCGAATTCGTCGTGGTCGTGCGGCGTGCCATCCTCATGCTCCAGCTCGTGATGGGATTTGCGGTTGACGATATCGTCTTCGGTGCCGATGCCGAGGCCGAGCAGGATGGCGGCGGGCACATCGCCGTTCTTCGCTTCGATGATCGTCGGCTTGCGAGCGGTGCGCGAGGCAACCTCGGCACGGACGCGGCCGAGACCGTCGACGTCGATCAGATCGGTCTTGTTCAGCACGATCAGATCGGCGCAGGTCAGCTGGTCCTCGAACAGTTCTTCGATCGGGCTTTCGTGATCGAGCGAATCATCCTCGACGCGAGCGGCCTCGACGGCGTCGTGATCGTCGGCGAAGCGGCCGGCGGCAACGGCGGCGCTATCGACCACGGTGATGACGCCGTCCACAGTCACGTGGGTGCGGATATCGGGCCAGTTGAAGGCGGCGACCAGCGGCTGCGGCAGCGCAAGGCCTGATGTCTCGATGACGATGTGATCCGGGCGCGCATCGCGCTCCAAAAGCTTCGTCATGGTGGGGATGAAATCGTCGGCAACGGTGCAGCAGATGCAGCCGTTGGTCAGCTCGATGATATCGTCTTCGGTGCAGTTCTCCGCGCCGCAACCCTTGAGCACATCGCCATCGACGCCGAGATCGCCGAATTCATTGATGATCAAAGCGATCTTCTTGCCGCCAGCATTCTGCAGGAGATTGCGGATCATCGTCGTCTTGCCGGCTCCCAGAAAGCCGGTGATGACGGTGGCGGGAATCTTTTCCTGGTTCATATGGATCAACCCTTCATTTTCAGCGGCAAGCCCGCTGCGATAAAATAAACTTCGGCACTTGCCGCCGCGACCATCTGATGCAGGCGGCCGGCATGATCGCGAAACTCGCGCGCCATGCGATTTTCCGGCACGATTCCAAGGCCGACCTCGTTCGATACGAGAACGAGCCGCGATCGTGCTGTCGGCAGAAATGCAGTCAGGTCGGCAAACTCCGAAACCATGTCCCGCTCCGCCATCATCAGATTGGTCACCCAAAGCGTCAGGCAGTCGACAAGCACCGCGCGCCCTTCGGCGTCGATCGCGGCGAGCCGGCTGACGAGATCGATCGGCTCCTCATGCGTCTGCCATAGATCGCCGCGGCCGGCACGATGCTGAGCGATCCTCTCGCGCATCTCATCGTCCCACGCCTGCCCTGTCGCCACATAGTGACGTTCGAGACCGGTGTTGGAAATCAGGGATTCGGCGAAACTGGATTTGCCGGAACGCGCGCCACCGAGGACGAAAGCAGCTCGGGAAGTCGAAAATGACATGCGCTATGCCCGCTCCCACGCGGAAGCGAGGGTCGGCAGCACGTCGCTGGAACCGGGAAACGGGCGCCTACACGCCGAAAACTCATCTTGCGCCATGACAACCTCCGTGCTGGCAGCGGAACTCACGTCCCAAAACAGGCTCTGCGCCCGGCACGCATGGCAGGTCTCCTGGCTCGCGGATAAGGCGCCGCGACGGGGGCGGACCGAAATCGGTCGCCCCCGATCGTGCGCCAGCGGGTCTTCCTCGCCTTCCCGGCAATGCATCATGAAAAGGCGGACGATTCGTAGACTTAAGAGGCGTCCAGCCCCGGTTGATCATGACGCCATACCAGTGGCTTTTTCGAATTGAGCCTGCCCCGCCCCGTTCGCCCGATGCGAACCATCAACGGAATCGGCTTCAAATCGAACGAAAAACCCTGACCGCTCTACAGTCGCGGGGTCGGCTGTGATGAGAACGCCCGGATTGGGTCCGTCCCTTCACATTCCCTTTTCATCCCATGCGACAGATCGCCGCCCGGGAACCATTCGTTATGCCGGTAATGATTAGGCTTTCACTGAGTTCAAGTCAATCAAGGGCATGGATGCGACGCCGAACGTCCCGATTGCGAAATCGACCCAACATTCCCGCAAAATCAGCGGCTTTTTTGCCGCATTTCTTTGATGTTAGAAGTTTATAGAGGGTAAGCCCTCACATTCGAATAAAACATATCGTTCGTTTCCAATGCTGCAGAAATTCCAACCGCGCCGCCTCGGCGTCTTGTCCGCCCTGTTCGATCTCGGTCGGTTCAGGGCATTGCTGCGCCGTGGCGAATTGGGACTTGTTTTCGCCGGCGCGCTGGCGGGAATAGCCTCGGGTTGCGCCGTAACGGCGATGAGCTATATCTCGCGCAAGCTTCACAGCGTCATCTACGGCATAACCGACTATGAGCGCCTGAGTTCGGCGGCGGTGGCGATTCCCGACAAATCGGTGCTGTTCATCGCGCCGATCGCCGGCGGCATCATCCTCGGCATCCTGCTCTATATATTGTCGCGCACGCGCAAGAAGCCGATGGTCGACCCGATCGAAGCCAATGCGCTGCATGGCGGTCGCATGTCGCTCACCGACAGTATCCTCGTCGCCGTGCAGAACCTGATCTCGAATGGATTCGGTGCCTCAGTTGGCCTCGAGGCCGGCTATACCCAGCTTGCCGCCGGCATCGCCTCGAAATTCGGCTACAAGATGCAGATGCGCCGCGCGGACCTGCGCATGCTCGTCGGCTGCGGCGCAGCCGGCGCGATTGCCGCCGCCTTCAATGCGCCGCTCACCGGCGCCTTTTACGCCTTCGAGCTGATCATCGGCACCTATTCCATTCTCACGCTGACGCCTGTCGTCGTTTCGGCCCTGATATCGACGATGATCGCAAGGCTGCTGGCCGGCGATGACTTCGCCATCGATATCGGCCATATCGGATCGATCGCCCCTGCCGATTATCTCCCGGCCGTTTTGCTTGGCGCCTTCTGCGCCGGCGTCGGCATCCTGATCATGCAGGGCGTCGCCTGGACCGAGGAACTCGCGCGCAAGAGTTCGATCGCGCCACCCTTCCGCCCGGCACTCGGTGGCCTTGTCGTCGGAAGCCTGGCGCTGATCTCGCCGCAGGTTCTGTCGGCGGGACACGGCGCCCTGCATCTCAACTTGTCGACGGACGTGACGCTCGGGGCTTTGGTCGGGCTGTTCCTCCTCAAATCGCTAGCCTCAGCGGTCTCGATCGGTTCCGGTTTCAGAGGCGGCCTATTCTTTGCATCTCTGTTCATGGGTGCGCTTCTCGGCAAAATCTTCGCCTATTGCGCCCCCTATTTCGATCACAACGCGCTGACGCCCGCTGTCTACGCCGTGGTCGGCATGAGTTCGCTGGCTGTCGCCATCATCGGCGGCCCGCTGACGATGACGTTTCTGGCGCTGGAGATCACCGGCGACTTCCCGATCACCGCCCTCGTGCTGGCCGCCGTCATCACCTCCTCGCTCGTGGTCCGCACCAGCTTCGGCTACTCCTTCGCCACTTGGCGCTTCCATCTGCGTGGCGAGAGCATCCGCAGCGCCCATGACGTTGGCTGGATCCGCAATCTCACGGTCGCCCGCATGATGCGCCCTGACGTACATACGGGAAGCATCGACATGAGTATCGAGGAGTTCCGCAAGAATTTTCCGATCGGCTCGGCCCAGCGCGTCATCCTGATCGACAAGAACGAAAAATACTCGGGAATGGTCCTCGTGCCCGATGTCTATGCGAGCCCGGTCGAAAAGGATGACGAGGAACACGGACTTTCCGATTTCATCCAGCTGCGCAACGAATTCCTGCAGCCGCAGATGAACGCCAAGCAAGCGGCCGCCATATTCGACCAGACCAAGAGTGAAGCGCTCGTCGTCGTCAACGATCTGATCGAACGCAAGGTGATCGGCCTGCTGACGGAAAGCTATACGCTGCGCCGCTACAGCGAGGAACTCGATCGCCGCCGCCGGGAAGTCTCCGGCGAACTCTAAAGCAGGTCGCTGACCTAAAGCAATTCCAGGAAAAGTGCATAGCGGTTTTCCGTCCGGAATTGCGTAGAAACAAAAGGCTAGGGCGTTTTCGCGATTCGAAGAAAAGCAGAAACGCCCTAGGTGTTACCGAACCAGGCTGTCGAGCCAAGAGGGGTCGAGCACGCTCTCCAATTCCCCGGCAACGTCGTCCAGCGCCGCATCGACGCTGGCGCGATAGTCCATGCGCTCGCCGGTGAGGCCGAAGCTTGCGAGCAACTTTGCCCGATAGGCATCGCTGCCGAAGAGCCCGTGTAAATAGGTGCCCATGATGCGCCCGTCTGGCGATACCGCTCCGTCAGCCCGGCCGTCGATGACAGTCGAGGGGCGTTCGCAGTCCGCACCTCGCGTTACCCCGAGATGGATTTCATAGCCCGACAACGGCACGTCATATTCCCTTGAGACGGCAGTGCTGTTGCGCACCGTCTTTTCCGGCGCCATTTCCGTCTCGATATCCAGCAGGCCCAGCCCCGGTGTCTCGGTGACCGATCCTTCGATGCCGAGCGGATCGTAAACGGTATGGCCGAGCATCTGATAGCCGCCGCAAATGCCGATGACGCGGCCGCCGCGACGCACATGTGCAACGATATCGCGGTCCCACCCCTGCTCGCGCAGATCGAGGAGGTCACCGATCGTGGACTTAGAACCCGGCAGCACCACAAGTCCCGCATCGGCAGGCAAATGCTCGCCCGCCCGGACAAAGACGAGATCGACGTCGGGCTCGGCCCGCAGCGGATCGAGATCGTCGAAATTGGCAATGCGCGACAGCACCGGCACGGCGACCTTCAGCGCGCCGGAGGAGCCGCGCGCCAGCCGCTCCAACACCACGGAATCCTCGGCCGGCAGGCGGGCCGCTGCTTTGAGCCATGGCACCACGCCATGGCATTGCCAGCCCGTGAAGCCGCCGATCGCCTCGATGCCCTCTCCGAATAGGGAGACATCGCCGCGAAACTTATTGATGATGTAGCCGCGGATCATCCGGCGGTCTTCTTCCGGCAGGATATGGTAGGTGCCGACCAGCGACGCGATCACGCCGCCGCGGTCTATGTCACCGACCAGCACGACGGGAACATTGGCGCGCGTCGCAAAGCCCATATTGGCGATATCGCCCCGTCGCAGATTGATCTCGGCGGGGGAACCGGCCCCTTCGACGATGACGAGATCGGTTCCAGCACGCATCGAAGCAAAACTTTCAAGCACCGCGCCAAGCAATTGCGGCTTCAGCGCCTGATAATCCCTGCCTTTGGCATGGCCCCAGACCTTGCCCTGCACGATAATCTGGCTGCCCGTCTCCGATTGCGGCTTCAACAGCACCGGATTCATATGCACGGATGACGGCACACGCGCCGCCAGCGACTGCAGCCATTGAGCGCGGCCGATCTCGCCGCCATCCTCGGCAACGGCGGCATTGTTGGACATGTTCTGCGGCTTGAACGGACGGACCCTCACACCCCTGTTGGCGAACAGCCGGCATAGCCCTGCGACCAATACCGTTTTTCCGACATCGGAGCCGGTTCCCTGCAGCATGATCGCTTTTGTCATTCCCTACCACCTCGATATGCTGCAGCCACTGAAAACGCGGAGTTTCGCCTTGATTTCGCCACCATCTTCAACGGCTGGAAGCAACAGTTCAGATACAAAAATGCATCACTTCAAAATATGCTCTGTTTGCGACATTGGATGACGATTTCATCCATTGTGAGTTACGCTGGAGAGGATTATCTCCATCGCGAAAACAAACAACGAAATGGGCCGATCCGGCTCGGAGGATACCCCAATGCTCTTCATCTTCAACAGACAGAATTCCATCCAGATCGCCTGGAATGGCAAGCTTCCGGCCCACCGCCCGGAGAACCGCCTGCAGCAGCTCGATACCCGCTTCGGCACTGTCGGCTTCATCCGCACCTATAGCGTCGGCTGATATCCGGTCAAGCCGCAAGCCTGCGCGCATCAAGCCGCCATGCGACCGCATCGGCGGCTTTTAATTTTGACTTCAAAAGTGAGTTGCAGCACCGGCGCGCCTCAAAACGGCACGCCTGAAACGCGAAAACCGCGCGATCCGGAGATCAACGCGGCTTGCCAAAAAACGCCGGCTTCCCTGCACATACACCGCAAGGTTCGCTTTCTCCGGGACGCAATACCTGATCCGAAGAAGCAGCGGTGTGTCCCCCGCCACGTCTCGATTGATAAACCGACATCGTTACCGTAGGGTTATTAAGTACTTAAATTAGAGTGAATCTGAAATTTTTTTGAAAATTCTCTCCTTTGCATTGAGAAATAGCAAAGGACGTAAATTGAACACAAAACGTCTTTCAGGGACGCGATATTTGAGCCGCATTTAACTCCGCACCCAGAGAAGTGCGTCATCGAAGCCCCGCATTGCCTGTTTTGCAGCCATGAATAGCAGAAAACAGGCTAATTCAGACGCTTATATCAGCTTCTCCAACAGACGCGATAACTCCGAATGGCCGGCGGGCTGTTGATTTATTCATTCAAATCCTTACGCTGCCTGCTGTCGATGCAAGAAACATCCGGCCGCGACAGAGTTCCGCGGTCGCAAAAAGACCAGATGCACGACGGCAGCAAGGGGACCGTGCTCGCATCGTCAGCGGCGTAGGAACGGTTGCGGTTGAACCGCGCTGACAGGGGATCGACAGAAATCGAAAGCGTTTGGGGTCGATTTTCGCAATGTAACGAAAAATTGGGAGACATCATCAAATGAAGAAGCTACTCGCTTCCGCCATCTTTGCATTTGGCGCCTATGCTTTGGCTGGCTCGGCGCATGCAGCGGAATGCGGCGACGTATCGATCGCCGAAATGAACTGGGCCTCCGCCGGCGTTGCCGCTCAGGTCGACAAGATCATCCTTCAGAACGGCTATGGCTGCACTGTCACCTTGGTAACCGGCGACACGCAGCCGACCTTTACCTCCATGAACGAAAAGGGGCAGCCCGACGTCGCACCCGAACTTTGGGTCAATGCCGTGCGCACGGCACTCGACAAGGCCGTTTCCGAAGGCAGCCTGATCGAGGCGGCACCGCTCCTGAGCGATGGCGGCGTTGAAGGTTGGTGGATTCCGAAATTCGTTGCCGACGCCCATCCCGACATCAAGACCGTTCAGGATGCGCTGAAGCATCCGGAACTGTTTCCCGCCCCGGAAGATCCGTCCAAGGGTGCTGTCTATAACTGCCCTGCGGGCTGGAACTGCCAGATCTCCACCGCCAACCTCTATAAGGCACTCGGCGCTGAAAAGCTCGGCTTTACGCTGGTAGACACCGGTTCCGCTGCAGGCCTCGACGGCTCGATCGCCAACGCCTTCGAAAAGAAGACCGGCTGGCTCGGCTACTACTGGGCTCCGACAGCCATCCTCGGCAAGTACGAGATGGTTCGCCTGAGCTTCAACGTGCCGCATGACAAGAAGGATTGGGATGCCTGCACGTCGCAGCAGGATTGCGCCAACCCGAAGGTGAACTCCTATCCGGTTTCGGACGTCTATACCGTCGTAACCAAGGCCTTTGCCGCAAAGGCCGGCGTCGCCATGGACTACATGAAGACCCGCAAATGGGATAACGCCACCGTCGGCAAGGTTCTCGCCTGGATGACCGACAACCAGGGTACCAACGAGGATGGCGCCAAGTACTTCCTCAAGACCTATCCGGACATGTGGACGAAATGGGTTTCCCCGGAAGTTGCCACCAAAGTGAAGGCTTCGCTCTAATCCCTGTCGTGAAATCGGCGGCTGGCCAGCGCCTGCCGCCGATTTCCCATTCGCCGGAATCGGCACCAGCGGCTCCAATTGCTGACGGGATGACACGCCGCAAGGTCGCAACGAGTGCAGATCAGCGAAGGCGAATGCTGTAAGAATTGAAGGGCAGCCTGAAGAACCGGTCGCAGCGCTGCAATGCCGTTCGAGCATGAAGGCCACATGCGCGGACAGGATAGAACCGGATCAAGAAGGGGAAATACATGGCTATTCAGTGTACGATCCTGCCGGATGTGCTTTGCAATTTTCCGGCAATAAACGAGTCGCTCATACGCGCCGCACGCAAGAACATCGATGATGGGTTCAGGGCATCGGTGCGCGCCTACGGCAATCTCATCGACGCCATAGTGCAGCCACTGCAATGGTTTCTGAACTATCTGGAATGGCTCTTCACCAACACGCCTTGGTTCATTGTGCTTGTCGTCATGATGCTCGTCGTCTATGCCGCCAGCCGCAACCTCAAGATCGTCGCCGGCACCGCCATTTCCATGATTCTCATCGGCGTGTGCGGCCTTTGGGGCGATACGATGATCACGCTTGCCATGGTGACGGTCTGCACGCTCATCGCCATTGTCATCGGCCTGCCGATCGGCATCCTGATGGCGCGCTCCGACCGGCTGCAGTCGATCGTCAATCCGATCCTCGACGTCATGCAGACCATGCCGAGCTTCGTCTATCTCATTCCCGTCGTCGTGATCTTCGGCATCGGCAAGGTGCCTGGCCTCATCGCCGTCGTCATCTATGCCGTCCCGCCGATGATCCGCCTGACCAATCTCGGCATCCGGCTCGTGGACAAGGAAGTGCTGGAAGCCGCCGACGCCTTCGGATCGTCGCATCGCCAGAAGCTGTTCAACGTACAGATCCCGCTCGCGCTGCCCACCATCATGGCGGGCATCAACCAGACCATCATGATGTCGCTCGCCATGGTCGTCGTCGCCTCCATGGTCGGCGTCGGCGGGCTCGGCAAGAACACGCTGCAGGCGATCAACAACCAGTTCTTCACCGTCGGCTTCCTCAACGGCTTCGCCCTGGTTGCCATCGCCATCATTTTCGACCGCACGAGCCAGGCCTATGGCAGACGGCTCCAGAAGCACTCGGAGGTCATTCATGGCTAGTCACGCAATCCAGATAAAAAGCCTCTACAAGATCTTCGGCCCTCGCGGTCGCGACTATGTGGACCAGGTCAAGAACGGCTTGGGCAAGGCCGAGCTCAACGAGACGCATGGTCACGTGCTCGGTCTGCAGGATATCAACATCGACATGCCGGCCGGCGCCATCACCGTCGTCATGGGCCTTTCCGGCTCGGGCAAGTCAACGCTGATCCGTCATATCAACCGGTTGATCGAGCCCACTGCCGGCGAAGTGCTCTATGACGGCATCGACGTCTGCAAAATGAACGAAAACGACCTGCGCGAATTCCGCCGCCATAAGACGGCGATGGTGTTCCAGAAATTCGCGCTGCTGCCGCACCGCACGGTGATCGAGAACACGATCTACGGCCTGGATATCCAGGGCGTGCCGCGTTCCGAAAGCGGGAAGAAGGGTCAGTACTGGATCGAACGCGTCGGCCTCAAAGGCTTCGAGAAGCACTATCCGAACCAGCTTTCCGGCGGCATGCAGCAGCGCGTCGGACTTGCCCGGGCGCTGACGAATGATGCAGATATCCTGCTGATGGACGAAGCCTATTCGGCGCTCGATCCGCTGATCCGCGTGGATATGCAGACCGTCCTGCTCGATCTTCAGAAGGAGCTGAAGAAGACCGTCGTCTTCATTACCCACGATCTCGACGAGGCGCTGCGCCTTGGCGACAAGATCGCGATCCTGCGCGACGGCAAGGTCGTGCAGCAGGGAACCGGCCAGCAGATCGTGCTGCAGCCGGCGGACGACTACATCACCGCCTTCGTCAAGGAGGTGAACCGCGGTCGCGTCATCCAGGCCCAGACGATCATGAAGCCGCTCGGGAGCGAGGTCGTCACCGCACGCGTGCCCGGCGACATGACGCTGGAACTTGCCGCCAAGCAGATAACCGAAGCAGGCCAGACCGGAGCGCTCGTCACCGACGCTGGCGGAAAACCTGTCGGCATCATAGACCTGCAGAGCATCATCGCCGCCATGGTCACGCCTACGACCCATGAGACAGCCGAGATGGCAGCGGCCTAAACGGCAGAAGCCCAGCAACGAAAGCGCCCCTCCAGGGCGCTTTTTTCTTGTCTCGTCGCCACATCGAGACAAGCGGGTCATCTAGTCATTGTGTTCACATAAAGAAATGTTTATATCTGCATTCGATATCCAGATATTCGACGCATCCGAGGACAAACCATGACCGTCGCCATCAATCCCTTGACCGATCTTCTTGCTGAAAAGGGCGTGCTGCTTGCCGACGGCGCGACGGGCACCAATCTTTTCGCGATGGGCCTCGAGGCCGGCGAAGCGCCCGAGCTCTGGAACGAACAGCATCCGGAGCGCATCACAAAGCTGCATCAGGATTTCGTCGATGCCGGCGCCGACATCATCCTGACCAACACCTTCGGCGGCACCCGTCACCGGCTGAAGCTGCACCATGCTCAGGATCGCGTGCATAGCCTCAACAAGACGGCCGCCGAGATTGCCCGTTCCGTTGCTGACAAGGCCGACCGCAAAGTCATCGTCGCCGGTTCCGTCGGCCCGACGGGAGAGTTGCTGATGCCGCTCGGCGCGTTGACCTACGAAGACGCCGTCGCAGCCTTCGTCGAGCAGATCGAAGGCCTCCAGGCTGGAGGCGCCGATGTCGCCTGGATCGAAACCATGTCCTCGCCCGAGGAAATCCGCGCCGCAGCCGAAGCTGCCGCCAAGGTCGGCCTGCCCTATACCTATACCGGCTCGTTCGACACGGCCGGCAAGACGATGATGGGCCTGCATCCGAAGGACATTCACGCTGTCGCCACCGACATTGGCGAAGGCCCGCTCGCCGTCGGCGCCAATTGCGGCGTCGGCGCTTCGGATATCCTGTCGAGCCTTCTCGACATGACCGAAGCGGATGCCTCCGCGATCGTTATCGTCAAGGGCAATTGCGGCATTCCGGAATATCGCGGCGCCGAAATCCATTATTCGGGCACGCCGCCGCTGATGGCCGATTATGCGCGCCTTGCACGCGATGCCGGCGCCAAGATCATCGGCGGCTGCTGCGGTACCTCCTGCGGCCATCTCGCTGCCATGCGGCAGGCGCTGGACAGCTACGTGCCCGGCCCTCGCCCGACATTGGAAACGATCATCGAAAAGATCGGTCCCTTGCGCAACAAAACTGCCGCCGAAAGCGGCGCGACCCCGGCTCGCGAACGCCGCAGGCGCTCTTAAGCAATCTGAGGAAAGCCCGGCAACCGGGCTTTCCTCTGCAAATCCGGCATTCTCTCCATCAGCCTTGTTCAGGGCGGTCATGTGCGCGCTCCGAATATCGGCGTGTACTATCTTTCACCGCCGATAGCGCGGCCTTCGGCGAAATGCGGAACGATGCGGCTGTCGAAGGCCTTCAAGGCGGCTCCGATGGCCTGATGCATGTCGAGATATCGATAAGTGCCGAGCCGGCCGCCGAAATGGACATTCGTCTCCGCCTCGGCCCGCTCGCGATACCGCAGGAAGACGTCCTTGTCCTGCCGCGTATCGATCGGATAATAGGGTTCATCGACGCGCTTCGCCGATCGTGAATACTCCCGCACAACGACCGTCTTTTCAGTCTGGTAGCTTCGCTCGGGATTGAAATGACGAAACTCGAGGATACGCGTGTAGGGAATTGTTTCATCGGCATAATTCATGACCGCCATCCCCTGGAAGTCACCGGTGTTCAGGGTCTCCCTTTCGAAGTCGATGGTGCGCCAGCCCAACTCGCCTTCGGAATAATCGAAATAGCGATCGATGGGGCCGGTGTAGACGATCGGGAGACCGGCCGGCAGCGTTGATTTCAGCGAGAAGAAATCGACGCCGAGCGCAATCTGGATCCTCGGATGTTTCAACATCCTCTCGAAGATCGCTGTATAACCATCGACCGGCAGACCTTCGTATCTATCGTTGAAGTAGCGGTTGTCGAACGTATAGCGGACCGGCAGACGCGTGATGATATGTTCGGGCAGGTCGCGCGGGTCCGTCTGCCACTGCTTGGCCGTATAGCCGCGGATGAAAGCCTCATATAATGGCCGGCCGATCAGCGAAATCGCCTTCTCTTCAAGGTTTACCGGATGACGCCCGGCCATCTCCGCCGCCTGGTCGGCAATCAGTGCCCTCGCCTGGTCGGGCGAAAGGCGTCGATTGAAGAATTGCGAGATCGTGCCGAGGTTGATCGGCATCGAATAGACCTGATCGCGATAGGTCGAATAGACACGATGCTTATAGTCGGTGAATGCGGTGAACCTGTTGAGATAGGTCCAGACCAGTTCGTTCGGCGTGTGAAAGAGATGCGCGCCGTAGCGATGAACCTCGATACCGGTCTCGCTGTCGAACTCGCTATAGGCATTGCCGCCGATATGGTTCCGGCGGTCGATCAGGAGCACGTTCTTCTGCAGCTCGTTGGCCACCCGCTCCGCGAGCGTCGCGCCATAAAAGCCGGCGCCAACCACGAGCAAGTCAACATCGGCGAAATTGATCATGATCGCGAGACCAATCCTCTTGCCGCCAACCTTCGATCAGACCTGCCCGAACACACTGAAGACCTCCAATTCGAACTTTGTTTCTTCGACGGCAATAGAGCGCCGATAGACACCGAAATCCTCGAACCTCTCCGAGAAATTCTGGATCACGTCATCGATCGCTCTTGAAATCTCGTGCGTTCGCTGGGGATGATTGCCGAACTTGTATTTGGCCGGAATGGGCAAATCCTCGAAATTGTTGGCCGAGCCATTCCGGCCGGTGATCACGCAGCATCCGAGCAGCGCTGCTTCGCGCGGCATGCGATCCTTGCCGGCATGAGGACCGAAGTCGACGTAAAGCTTGGCTTGCGCCATGTTTTGATGGACTTCAGCAGGCGACATTTTGCTCAGGATCTTGAACTCATATTGCGGACACATGGTCGCCAGTTGGCGCCCGAAAGCCTCGGCCTTGTTGTTGAACAGAACCAGATCCCGCCGTTGCTGAATCGGCTGTGGCGCCACGTTGTTTGCCAGCGTGGTAAAATCCGAGACCCGCAAGACATCGCTGAAGCCCAAAATACTGAGCTGTGCCGTGGCATAAGAGGATTGCGACAACATCTTGCAGTCGTTCGCCAGAAGGAACGGCACGCCGCCCAACGGCATCAGATGCCCCATGCCGTAATCGAAACTCAGCCACCAATAGGCCTTAACCGCCTTCTTGAAGAGTGGAATCAGATGCGGCCATATCTCCGGAAACACCACGATCGCGTTTTCGTTGTCGATAATATAGTCCGAGCTTTCGGTTGCGTAGGCCCGATATTGCGGATGGACGGCATTCTCGTATTCCCGAAACACCATCGTGGTTTCCCCCTCAGGGGATGGCATCAGGGAGTGATCGGATCCATTGGTATAAACCATTCTGGCGCTACGTCCGATTTTGGTCAGCCGTGCGCAAAGCTGGTGAAGGGCTTCCGGACCGCCCGTCATATGATTGGGTGGGCAGAGGATATAGATCGTTTCATTTCCAGTCATAGTCGCAATCCGCCTTCATATGTCGTTTGCCGATCCAGCCGCCGCGGGCACCCCGGTTCGCTGTCAAAATGCTCTAAGAAACCTAGCCGCCTCTCGCCATCAAAGCGGAAAGAATGGTCGCCTGCTGGCGCTCGCACATCAGGCCGAAGCCGCGGCTTGCAATTGCCGACCGCTTCTCCTCGTCGCGAACGAGTTCGATGCAGGTTTCGACGAGCCGGTCATAATCGCAAAACGCCATGCCTTCGGCAAAAGCGGCCACTTCAGGGTCATGGATATTGCCTTCGCTTACGACGCAAGCGCCATTGGCAAGCAGGAAGGAAACGCGGCAAATCTCGAAGATCGCGGCGTCGAAATGATGCACGTTGAGGACGATTTTGGAGCGCCCGATGAAGGCGTCGCGCTCGGTGCCGTATACACCGAACAGGTGAACGAGGTTCAGCCCACTTGCTTGCAGCGCCACCAGCACATTCTTGCGGCGCTCGTTGACCGAGCCGTAAAAGAGAACGTCGATATCCTTTACCGGCGTTTGGGGCACCCGCGTCAGGTGCCTGTTGTATCCCACATCAAGAATTTCGGCGGGAACGCCGAGCTTGGCTAGTCCCTGGCGATTGCGCTCGCTGTAGTCGAGCACGGCGAATTTCTTGAGCAGTCCGAGATACCGATGATTGATCCAGCTGCTTTCAGCCGAGACCTGCTCCATATTCACGATGATGCTCTCCGGCGGCAGCCATTGCGCCGCGACCGACGGCAGCAAATTTGCGCCGTAAACGATCGGCACCCGTCCGTTCCAGTCTCGCGGATCGGTAACCAGAGGCGCACTGCCGCCGAGTTCGGCAAAGGCGTAGTGAAGACCGAGGGCAACATCCTCGAAAGCGCGGCTATGAATATAGCCCTCTGGACTGACGATCCAAATGCAGTGCCGATCCTTGTGATGCTCCCAACCGAAAGGAAAGGCTGGCAGGGCGTGTTCCGCGCCATGCGATGCGACAGTCTGTTTCTCCGCTTGCGCGTGCATGTTGATCCTTCTCAAAGACTCGCTGGAACCCCTCGCTTAAAAACTGCGCGATGGGGCTTGCTCAAACCTTGCGAGGCCAAGAGCCGGTGGGGAGAGCTTCGGGAAGGCGACCTTGCCTATATGTGGAAGCTGGCTTAGCCCGGCAGCACTTGCGTCACCGCAATGATCGGGCCGAGCGGAAACAGGCTGTCGCGCCTTTGCCATTCCGGAATGTCCAGGCTGGAAATGCTGCCGTCGAGAAACAGTGCATTCGGACATTTCAGATCGTCGCGGAATAGCGTCGCAAAATCGTGGAAGCGCACCGAGCCATCGGAAATCGCGAACACGACGAGCCCATCGACGGTGACGCCGACGCCGTTTCGTGTCTTGAGACTGGTGCTGTCGGCCAGAAACGACGGATGGAGCTTGCCATCGATGACGAGCATCGGGCCGGACTGGGTCGCATAGAATGGCTTGGTGCCTGAAGCAGCGAAGGCCTTGCTTTCCATGATCCCGGCCTTGCCCAAGCCGGCATAGAAAACCCCGTTCGGCAGCAGATGGAAATTGCCCCAGCCCTTGTTGGTGTTGATCGCCTTTACCTCGCGTCCGTTTTCGATGAAGAGACCGACGGGAGACTGATCATCGAGATACATGCCGCCGTTCATGGCAAAGCGCACATAGATCCGATCCTGGCGCAGATCCATTTCCAGCGCCCGGAACGAGCCGTAAGGCTTGCCGCTGCGGTCATTCTGGAAAATCTGGATATCGTGGCGGGCGGGATCGAAAGTACAGATCGTATAGCCATCGCCAAGATGCTGAACCTTGCGGCAGGCTTCGCCAGCCGATGCCGTGGCGGCGCAGGCAAGAACGACAAGGATGATCATCAATCGAATCAAGCGCATGGCCCCGCATGAATAGCACAAGCCTCAGAACGCATCGCAATGCGGCGAAACAAGGAACGCGTCGAAGGTTAAAGCTGAAGCGCCGCCATATGGAAGGCAAGCTGCTCGGAGGGATAACGATAGCCGGCCCCCACCGGACAGGCATTGCGGGAGAGACAGCCGCCGGTCATGCAACCAGCCTGC
Organism: Martinezella tropici; assembly: GCF_008370325.1. Lineage (GTDB taxonomy): Bacteria > Pseudomonadota > Alphaproteobacteria > Rhizobiales > Rhizobiaceae > Rhizobium > Rhizobium tropici_B. The sequence continues at coordinate 323,158 of NZ_VNIP01000010.1, forward strand.
CCTTTCTGCGTGCGCAAATGTGAGCGACAGCCCTGAACATCGAAACCCGCCGTGGTAACGGCCCCGACGGGACAGGCGGCAAGACAAGGCTTCTCCACGCATGACGCACATGGATGCGGAGAAGACGCTATCGTCTGGGCCTCCCTCAAGTCCTCGGCAAATCCCAGGGCACCGCGATAACCATGCCATAGGCCGTATTCCGGATGGATCAATATGCCGAGCGGCGATGCCTGCAATCTCTCGGCCTGCATGGCCCAGCGCTGGAACGGCTGCCAGGGCGGATCCGAAGGGAAATAGACTGTTGCCTCCAACATCGCCGCGACCGGCCGGATAATCGCTTTCGACCAATCGTCGAGAGGATTCATGGATATCCCGTTGTCTGGCATATCTCGCCAAGCCGAAAACGCCGGCCAGATCGAGCCGCCGATATTGCCCAGCAGCACGACACCGCGCGCAGGCGTGCCATCCGTCAGCAGCGGCCCCTCGCCTTCATTGAAGGACAAGCTGCCGCGAACGAAAACTCCGTGGACACCGAGTGTCGCACGGAGCTGTTCGAAAATGGCAGTGCCGCCGTTCATCGCGGCCCCTTATATTCATAGTGCGGCCGCCAGACTTCCTTCTGGATCAGGTCGGCAACGCGCGTGGCACCGCCTTGCTCCCTGGCGGCCTCGGGCTCTCTTCAAGTGAAGGCGTCTGGCATGGAATCCTTGCGCGTCTGGATATAGGCGAGCAAGGCTTCGTCGATCGCCGGATCGAGCGGAGGCGCTTCGTAATGATCGAGCCAAGAGCGGCAAAGCGCGTTGGCCCGTTCCTCGACACGCTTCTGGCCTTCGATCTCCCATTGCTCGAAAGAATTGTTGTCGGCAAGCGCCGAGCGATAGAAGGCGGACTGGAAATTCGCCTGCGTGTGGCCGCAGCCGAGGTAATGGCTTCCTGGTCCGACTTCGCGGATGGCGTCCAGCGCCTGGCCGTTGTCGGAGAGATCGATACCTTCCGCCATCTTCTGCATCATGCCGAGCTGGTCCTGGTCGATCATGAACTTCTCGTAGGAGGATACGAGACCGCCCTCGAGCCAGCCGGCCGCATGCAGCACGAAATTCGTGCCTGCCAGCAGCGTCATGTTCAAGGTGTTGGCGGATTCATGCGCTGCCTGCGCATCCGGCACCTTCGAGGCGCAGAGCGAACCGCCGGTACGGAACGGCAGACCGAGACGCCGAGCGAGCTGTGCTGCGCCATAGGAGACGAGCGACGGCTCCGGCGTGCCGAAGGTCGGGGCGCCCGACTGCATGGAGATGGATGCGGCGAAGGTGCCAAATAGGACCGGCGACCCCTTGCGGATCAGCTGCGTGAAGGAAGCGCCGGCCAGCACTTCGGCAAGGATCTGCGTCAGCGTGCCCGCCACCGTCACCGGGCTCATCGCGCCCGAGAGGATGAAAGGGGAAACGACCGAGGCCTGATTGTGCCGTGCATAGACCTTCAAGGCGCCGAGCATGGTCTCGTCGAACACCATCGGCGAATTGGCGTTGATGAGGTTCAGCGTCACGCAATTATTCTCGACGAACTCCTCGCCGAAGACGATCTTCGCCATCGCGATGGTGTCTTCGGCACGCTCCGGTGCCGTGACCGAGCCCATGAATGGCTTGTCGGAATATTTGATATGGCTGTAGACCATATCGAGATGGCGCTTGTTGACCGGGATATCCACCGGCTCGCAAACCGTGCCGCCGGACGAATGCATCGACGGCGCCATATAGGCGAGCTTCACGAAATTGCGGAAATCCTCGATCGTCGCATAGCGGCGGTTGCCCTCGAGGTCGCGCACGAAGGGCGGTCCGTAGACAGGCGCGAAGATCGTCGCCTTACCGCCGACATGGGCGTTGCGGGCACTGTTGCGCGCATGCCAGGTAAATTCTTTCGGAGCTGTCTTCAGAAGTTCGCGGCAGAGCCCCTTCGGGAAATGCACGCGCTGGCCGCGCACGTCGGCACCGGCTTCCTTCCAGAGCGCCAAGGCCTCCGCATCGTCACGAAACTCAATGCCGATTTCCTCGAGCACCGTGTCGGCATTGCGCTCGATGAGCTGCAGACCTTCTTCATCGAGCACTTCGTAGACGCCGACCTTCCGGACGATATTGGGAAGCGAAGGGGCCGGTCCGCCGCCGCTGCGCGAGGCGCGCCTTGCCGCGGCACCCCTGCCTTCTCCTCGCGAACGCCGCCCGCCGCCTTCGCTGCCTGCAGCCGATTGTTCAATCATATCGTCCATGATGTTTCCTCACTCCTGCGCATGAATGCGTCTGTCATGACCCTATGCTACCCGATTCCGCCAAGCGGACGTTCCTTAATGCGCCAGCAATTAGCATAGGACAGACATCGATGCGGCAATATCCACTGTTCTCCATTCGTCGCGATTGATCCGTGCGACGTCGCTTTCAAAAAGAGTTTTGGCAGACTTCGGGTCTATCGGTAATAACGACACTGTTTTATACAAGCCTCTGATGCATTGCACGAAAATGGGATGGAGCGCATGTCTGACGACGAAATCATTCTTGCTGAACTTTCTGATGAAGAACTCGTGCAGCAAATGCATGATGACCTGTATGACGGCTTGAAGGAAGAGATCGAGGAAGCGACACAGATCCTTCTCGACCGCGGCTGGACGCCTTACGATGTTCTGACACAGGCGCTTGTCGAAGGCATGCGCATCGTCGGCATCGACTTCCGCGATGGCATTCTCTTCGTTCCGGAAGTTTTGCTTTCCGCCAATGCGATGAAGGCCGGCATGGCTATCCTGCGTCCGCTGCTGGCGCTGACCGGTGCACCCAAGCTCGGCAAGATGGTGATCGGCACCGTCAAGGGCGATATTCACGACATCGGCAAGAACCTCGTCGGCATGATGATGGAAGGCGCCGGTTTCGATGTCATCGACCTCGGGATCAACAATCCAGTCGAGAACTATCTCGACGCCATCGAGCGCGAACAGCCTGACATTCTCGGCATGTCGGCGCTGCTGACGACCACCATGCCCTACATGAAGGTCGTGATCGACACGCTGAAGGAAAAGGGCCTGCGTGACGACTATGTCGTGCTGGTCGGCGGCGCGCCACTGAACGAAGAATTCGGCAAGGCCGTCGGTGCCGACGCCTATTGCCGTGACGCCGCCGTGGCGGTCGAAACCGCCAAGGAATTCATGAAGCGCAAGCACAACAGCCTGGCTGCCGGCGCCTGATTGCTTTATTTCTCCGAGCCGGCGACAAAAAGCTTGTCGCCGGCCCATGGGCATCCCAAATGGGTTACTGAGCAGCCTTCTTGACGGTATGACCGGCATCTTCCGTCGCGTTGACGGCGTTTGCCGTATCCCTGCCCATGCCACGAATGGTGTTGGAGCACGAAGCAAGCACCATAAGCACGGCTAAGGCAGCGGCGATTTTGCTTGATGTCGATACGGTCATCATCAGGAGCCCCTTTGAATGGATGTTGATCGGCAAGATTCGGAGAAAAACCCTCCGACCGACAAACGCGCGGCAACTCAAAAAGTTCATGTGATCGCGTGCGGCGCAATCGCGCGCGAAATACTGGCGATCGTCAGAATAAACAGGCTCGACCATATCGACCTGCACTGTCTTCCCGCAATCTACCATTCCTATCCGCAGAAGATCGCACCGGCGCTGGAACAGGCGATCGTCGATGCCCGCTCGCGCGGGTTCGAGAAGATCTTCATCGGCTACGCAGATTGCGGCACCGGGGGAGATATCGACAGGATTTGCGAGCGCGAGGGAATAGAACGCCTGTCCGGCCCGCACTGTTACTCCTTCTTTACGGGCAACGAAGCTTTCGCGGCGCGTGACGATGATATCACGTCGTTTTTCCTGACCGACTTCCTAGCTCGTCAGTTCGAATCCTTCGTCATCGTCCCATTGGGCCTGGATCGTCATCCCGAGCTGCGCGACATGTATTTCGGCAACTACCGCAAGGTCGTCTACCTTTCGCAGGAAGAGGATCCCGCGTTGCAGGCGAAGGCGGAGGAAGCCGCCGCCTATCTCGGGCTGGATTATGAATATCGCTTCACCGGCTATGGCGACCTTGCCCGCGAACTGTCGGTCGTCTGATTGCGACGCCCTGTCGTTTCCTGCCGGCTGCTTCTTTGTCGTCACCGACATGCTGGACGAGTGAGACGCATTCAATCACAGTTCGAACCCGGTAATTTCAAAGGAAAATGCCCGTTGGGAACGCTTTCGGATAAGCTTTTCATGCGGCGTCGCTTTTCGGCACGTGGCGCGTCGTGGGGAGCGCAGTCCGACGGTCGGCCGGCGTGCATTCTTGTGTGAAGAGGAGATTTGTGCATGGCAGATCGCATTGTCGTCTACTGGCGGGACATTCCGGCCCAGGTGATTATCAAGAAGGGCAGGCAGACGGCAAAACGCGAGCTTTCGCTGCGCTTTACCGAAGCGATAGACATGTGCGCCATGCGCACGGGTGCAGCCGAAACCGACGACTATCTTGCCGAATGGCGCAAGGCCGATCCCGTGCCGGTATCCGACGAACTCGAAGCCGAGGCAGATAAGGCGGCAAGCGAGCTCGAGGCCGCCTATGATCGCGAGCGGCTGGTAGCGCTGGTGAAGGCCGGAGGCCGCGATAATGGCTGATGCCGTCCAGAAGCCCGGCAATGCCGCGGCGGGAGCAAAGGCTGCCAGCGGCGCCTATACGCCATCGGGCGTCTCTCCCAATCGCCGCGCCCGGCGCAAATATACCGTCCGCCTCTGGGCCGTCCGTCACTCGCGCTTCTTCGAATGGTTCTATCGTCGCTTCGCCGACGCCTTCCTCCTGCTTCATCCGCTGTGGAAGGCCTTCGGCTACGACCGCGTGGAGCGCCCGATCACCTTCATCGAACGCAATGTGAAGGGCTTCCTGTTCGATTGCCGCATGTGCGGCCAGTGTGCGCTGTCATCGACTGGCATGTCCTGTCCGATGAACTGTCCCAAGCAGCTGCGCAACGGCCCCTGTGGCGGCGTTCGCGCCAACGGCAATTGCGAGGTAGAGCCCGATATGCCCTGCGTCTGGGTGCAGGCCTGGAACGGCTCGAGGAACATGACCCACGGGGACGCGATCCTCAACGTGCAGAAGCCCGTGAACCAGTCGCTGCGCGAAACATCTTCGTGGCTTCGCGTCACGGCGGAGGCCGCCGCAGCCCGCGAAGCGGCGAAAAAGGAAGCCTGAGCGATGTCGCATATCGATGAAAACCCGCTTGGCGTTCATCTGCCGCTCGATCCTCTGCCCGGCCATTATTCGCTGGGGCGGCTGGAACGCGTCCTTCGCCGCGGCGAATTCGCGGTGACCGCCGAGCTGAACCCACCCGACAGCGCCAATGCCGAAGACGTCTACGAGCGCGCCGCCATTTTCGAAGGCTGGGTCGATGGCATCAACGCGGTCGACGCCTCCGGCGCCAACTGCCATATGTCCTCGGTCGGGATTTGCGCCCTGCTTACACGCATGGGCTATGCGCCCATCATGCAGATCGCCTGCCGCGACAAGAACCGCATCGCAATCCAGGGCGACGTGTTGGGTGCTGCCGCCATGGGCGTCTGCAACATCATGTGCCTGACCGGTGACGGCGTGCAGGCGGGCGATCAGCCGGGCGCCAAGCCTGTCTTCGATCTCGATTGCATGTCGCTGCTCGAAACGGTGCGCATCATGCGCGACAACGCAAAATTCCTCTCCGGCCGCAAGCTGACGTCACCGCCGAAGGTCTTTCTCGGCGCCGCCATCAATCCCTTCGCACCGCCTTACGATTTCCGCCCCTATCGGCTGGCGAAGAAGATCGAGGCCGGCGCGCAGTTCGTCCAGAGCCAGTATTGCTACGACGTGCCGATGTTCCGGGAATACATGAAGAAGGTGCGCGATCTCGGCCTGACTGAGAAATGCTTCATTCTCGTCGGCGTCGGTCCCCTTGCATCGGCAAAGACCGCCCGCTGGATGCGCTCCAACGTGCCGGGCGTCCATATTCCCGATGCCGTCATCAAGCGCATCGAGGGCGCACAGGACCAGAAGAAGGAAGGCAAGCAGCTCTGCATCGACATCATCAACGAGGTGAAGGAGATCGAGGGCGTTTCAGGCATTCACGTCATGGCCTACCGCCAGGAGGAATATGTCGCCGAAATGGTGCATGATTCCGGCGTGCTGAAGGGCCGCCAGCCTTGGAAGCGCGAGGCCAGCCGCAGCGACGCCCTGGTTGCCGAGCGCCTGCACCAGATCAGCGAAGGCCGGGAAGAAAACCAGCAGGCGATGGCGGAAATTGCAGCCCACCATACGCCGCCGCAGACGCATTGAGTTCGATAGATAGAGGCAGGTCAGGAGAGGAACCGGCCGGCTTGTAACCCAAATCACCGCGCGATAGACCTGCTATCGAGCCAACTGACCAGAGGATCAGATATGACGCGTACCATCGTTGCCTCCGCCACCCGCGAGATCATCATAGGCTTCGACCAGCCCTTCTGTGTGATCGGCGAGCGCATCAACCCGACGGGGCGCAAGAAGCTCGCCGCCGAGATGATCGAAGGCAATTTCGACACCGTCATCAAGGACGCGCTGGAACAGGTCGCCGCCGGCGCGACCATGCTCGATGTCAATGCAGGCGTCACCTCGGTCAATCCGAACGAGACCGAACCGGGCTTGCTGGTGCAGACGTTGGAGATCGTGCAGGGCCTGGTCGACGTGCCGCTTTCGATCGACAGCTCGGTCACGGCAGCGATCGAAGCCGCACTCAAAGTCGCCAAGGGCCGGCCGCTAGTGAATTCGGTGACGGGGGAAGAGGAAAAGCTCGAAGCCATCCTGCCGCTGGTCAAGAAATACGACGTGCCCGTCGTCGCCATCTCGAATGACGAGACCGGCATTTCCATGGACCCGGATGTGCGCTTCGCCGTCGCCAAGAAGATCGTCGAGCGCGCCATGGATCATGGCATCAAGCCGCACGACATCGTCGTCGACCCGCTCGTCATGCCGATCGGGGCGCTCGGCGATGCCGGCCGCCAGGTCTTCGCGCTGCTGCATCGCCTGCGCAACGAACTCAAGGTCAACACCACCTGCGGCCTTTCCAATATTTCCTTCGGCCTGCCGCATCGCCATGGCATCAATGCCGGTTTCATTCCCATGGTTATTGGCGCCGGCATGACCTCGGCGATCATGAACCCTTGCCGACCGCAGGAAATGGAAGCCGTGCGCGCCGCCAACGTGCTGAACGGCACCGATGCTAATTGCACCAACTGGATCATGACATACCGTGACTACAAGCCGGCCGAAGGCGGTGTTGCCGCGGCAGCAACGGCTGCTCCTGCTGCCGGTGGCGGACGCCGCGGCGGCCGTGCTGCGCGCACGGGCGCAGGCGCTGCGAGGGAGTAGCGATGACCTATCCGAGCCGCCGGCTTTCGGACGATCTCGCCATCTTATGGATCGAGGCACCCATGGTGATTGGGATGCGCCTGTCGCAAATGTGGATGACGGCTCTGACCGGCGGCCGCGTAAACACGGCCGAATTCAATCGGATGATCACCGAAAAGATGGCCGCCGCCAGCGAAAGTGTCATCGCTGCGAATATGGCGATGGCTGAAGAGAACATTGCGGCGATGACGGCAATCGCGGCGGGGCGCAAAACCTCGACGCACCTGGCGGCAGATTCGATCGCTCGTGCGGCCGTCAAACCATACAGCAAGCGCGTTCGCTCGAACGTGCGCCGCCTTAGCAAACAGAAAGGCTGATCCGTGGCCGAAGCCGGTGACAGCGCGAACCCCCTCGTCCTTTTCATGCCCTCCGGCAAGCGCGGCCGTTTTCCCGCGGGAACCCCGGTGCTGGAGGCGGCGCGCCAGCTCGGCGTCTATGTCGAAAGCGTCTGCGGCGGTCGGGCCACCTGCGGGCGCTGCCAGGTTTCGGTGCAGGAAGGCAACTTCGCCAAGCATAAGATCGTCTCGGCCAACGACCACCTTTCGCCGATCGGGCCAAAGGAGCGGCGCTATGCCGAGGTGCGCGACCTGCCCGAAGGCCGCCGCCTCTCCTGCTCCGCGCTGATCCAGGGCGATCTTGTCATCGATGTGCCGCAGGATACCGTCATCAATGCGCAAGTGGTGCGAAAGGCGGCCGACGAGCGCGTCATCGCCCGCGACGCGGCCGTGCACATGTGCTACGTCGAGGTCGAGGAGCCCGACATGCACAAGCCGCTCGGCGATCTGGATCGCCTGAAAGCGGCAATCGCGGCGGACTGGAAATACGACAATCTCGAAGTGGATTTTCACCTCATTCCGCGGGTGCAGTCGATCCTGCGCAAGGGTGAGTGGAAGGTGACGGCTGCCATTCACCGCGATCAGGATAGCGAACGTCCTCGCCTGATCGCGCTCTATCCCGGCCTGAAGAACGAGGCATATGGCATTGCCTGCGATATCGGTTCGACGACGATCGCGATGCATCTGTCGTCGCTGCTGTCGGGTAGAACCGTCGCTTCGGCCGGCGCCTCGAACCCGCAGATCCGCTTCGGCGAGGATCTGATGAGCCGTGTCTCCTATGTCATGATGAACCCGGACGGCCGCGAGGCGATGACCAACGCTGTCCGCGAAGCCTTGAACGGCTTGATCGACAAGGTCTGTGCCGACGGCGGCGTATCGCGCGAGGATATTCTGAATGCCGTTTTTGTCGGCAATCCGATCATGCACCACCTGTTCCTCGGCATCGATCCGACCGAACTCGGCGGCGCCCCCTTCGCCCTTGCCGTATCGGGTGCGGTGCATCTGAAATCGGCCGAGATCGGCCTGCCGATGAATGCCGGCACCCGCATCTACATGCTGCCCTGCATCGCCGGCCATGTCGGCGCCGATGCGGCTGCCGCCACACTAGCCGAGGGGCCGCATCGCCAGGATGAGATGATGCTGCTGGTTGACATCGGTACGAACGCCGAGATCGTGCTCGGCAACCGCCATCGCGTCGTCGCCGCCTCCTCGCCGACCGGCCCCGCTTTCGAGGGTGCTGAGATTTCCAGCGGCCAGCGCGCAGCGCCTGGTGCGATCGAGCGCGTGCGCATCGATCCCGTCACGCTGGAACCACGCTATCGCGTCATCGGCATCGAACAGTGGTCGGACGAGCCGGGCTTCGAGGAAGCCGCCGCCAAGGTCGGTGTCACCGGCATCTGCGGCTCGGCGATCATCGAAGTCGTCGCCGAAATGTTCCTGACCGGCATCATCTCGGAGGACGGCGTCGTCGATGGTTCCATGGCGGCACGCTCGCCGCGCATCCTGCAGAACGGCCGCACCTATTCCTATCTGCTGCGCGACGGCGAACCGCGCATCACGGTGACGCAGAATGATATCCGCGCCATTCAGCTTGCCAAAGCCGCGCTTTATGCCGGTGTCAAGCTGCTGATGGACAAGCAGGGCATCGATCATGTCGACCGAATCGGCCTTGCCGGCGCTTTCGGCACCTTCATCGATCCGAAATATGCCATGGTGCTCGGGCTCATTCCCGACTGCGAACTGGACAAGGTAAAAGCCGTCGGCAATGCTGCTGGCACCGGTGCGCGCATGGCGCTGCTGAACCGCGGCCATCGCCGCGAGATCGAGGAAACCGTAAGCAAAATCGAGAAGATAGAGACGGCGCTTGAATCAAAATTTCAAGAACATTTCGTCTACGCTATGGCCCTGCCGAACAAGGTGGACAACTTTCCGGAGCTTTCGAAGGTCGTCACCCTGCCCGAGCGCAAGCAGATCTCCGATGACGGCGGAGAAGGCGGAGGCCGCAGACGCCGCCGCAACCGCGAATAGGAAATGGCTGGCCGCGCATCACGCGGCCATTTTGCGCCCGATCTCAACGAAGGCCTGGCGAATACTGTCGGCAACCGCCTTCATCGGTCCAGTCATCTGCGATGCCGTCAACAGACGAATGTCGAAGGACGTCAATTCCGGCAGACCCTCATTCGGCCCCAGGATCTCCATATCGTCGGTGATGTAGGAGCGCGGGAATGGCGCGACGGCAAGATCGGAGACGATTGCAGCGCGCTGCGCCATCGTATGGGCACTGAGATAGGAAACGCGATAGGGGCGCTTCTGCCGTTCCAGCTGCGCCATCGCCTCCGATCGCCAGATGCAGCCCTCCTCCCAGATGGAAATCGGCAGCGGATCGCGGCGATAGGCCGTGCCGCACTTGGCACCGGCCCAGACGAGACGTTCGGTATAGATGACCTCCCCTTCCGTCGGGAAAGGCCGCGTCGCGCAATTGATCAGCGCCAGATCCAGCCGCTGCTCCTCGATGCGCTTCTTGAGCTGAATGCTCATGTCGACGACGACGTCCACCATGATGCCCGGATAGCTCTCTGAAAAACTCCTCAGGATCGTCGGCAGCAGACGCTCGCCAATATCGTCGGGAGCGCCAAGCCGCACGACGCCGCTGAGCTCCGGCATGATGAAACGCGAGACGGCCTCGTTGGAGAGCGCCAGGATATTGCGGGCGTAGGAAAGCAGCATCTCGCCGTGCTGCGTCAGGCTGACCGAGCGCGCGTCGCGCAGGAACAGCGTCACGCCGAGCTGCTCTTCCAGCTTCTTGATCTGCATGGAAACGGCAGACGGTGTGCGAAAGACGGCATCGGCGGCCGTGGAGAAATTCCCCGTTTCGGCAATCGCGACGAAGGTGCGCAGAACTTCATTGTCAAGCAACGGTATGGGCCGGCGGAACGGTACGGTCATATCAGTCATCTTTCAATTTTTCTGATCCTAAACACCATATCATTTCATTTGTCTGAATGTCAACGAAGCACCATATTAGGCGTAATGGAAATTCACGCAGACAGTCGTAAAGGAGAAAAACCATGGCTGACACGGCATTGAGCGAAGTTTCTCGCCTCTACACGCTCTTACGCGTACGAAAAATTCAGCGGACGGCGCAACATACACTCGATGAGATCGCCACCCACTTTCCGGCTCATCTGATCGACGACGTCAACGCCCGCGGCCTGCCGCCGGATCGGACCCTGTCGATCCTCGAGCGCAAGCCCGGCAAGGTGCGTTCGTTCAAAAATACTGATGGCAATCATAAGATCTATTCGCTTGATTGATCAATATGCCGGATCCATATTGTATCCGGTAGGCGTGACATTTTGAGCGGTTGACACTGAAAGGAATCCGCAAATGACAACGATGACCTATAGACAGCCCGGCAGGATGCGGAACTCGTTTCCATCAGGCGGTAGCTACGTGCCCTTCATCTCCCGCATCGCCCATCGCTGGCAGCAATGGCGTTCGCTTCGCGAGCTTGAGTCCCTGTCCGACGATCTGCGCAAAGACCTCGGCTGGCCGGCCGCAAACGAAACGAAGAATCCGAAAGCCATGCGATGATTGCAAAAGATCGAAAGCATTGAAGGCGGCGCTCAACCCCAACGAGTGTCGCCTTTTGAACATTTGATCATCTGAATGCGCATTCCCGAATAATTCCTCGAATTACCTTCATATACCTTCCTTTGCTCCAGGCAGATCGCCTGCCTTCCCATTCAATCCTCTTCTAGAGCGACATTTTTCCGAACAGGCGCAAATATCCCTTTGCAGCCGCGATTATCCATGCCAGTGTCGCTAATAGACCATCGGGCCGACGTATTTGACGCAAGGAATACGCAATGGTCCTTGAGCATGGATTTTCACGATATGAGCAAGACTCCGATTAAGACGCGTTCCCTGGTTTTCTTCCTCGTCCCGCATTTCACCATGCTGCCGTTTTCCGCCGCGATCGAGACGCTGCGGATTGCCAACCGCATGCTGGGCTATCCCGCTTATACGTGGCGGCTCGCCTCCGCGGACGGCCAGAAAGTCTATTCCTCCAGCGGCATCGGATTGGAGGTCAATTCATCCCTCATGGACGAGCGCCGCTATCTTGGCGGCGAGAACCGGCCGAACATGGTGCTGGTCTGTTCCGGCATCTATGTCGAGGAATTCCACAACAAGTCGGTCAATGCCTGGCTGCGCGAGACCTATAATCGCGGCGTCGCAGTCGGCAGCCTCTGTACGGGCGCGCATGTGCTCGCCCAGGCCGGATTGCTGAACGGCAAGCGCTGTGCGATCCACTGGGAGAACCTGCCGGGCTTTTCCGAGACCTTCCCGCAGGCGGAAGTCTATGCCGATCTCTACGAGGTCGACAGCAACATCTACACCTGCGCCGGCGGCACGGCTTCGCTCGACATGATGCTGAACCTCATCGGCCAGGACTTCGGCGAAAACCTCGTCAACCGCGTCTGCGAACAGCAGCTGACAGACCGCGTCCGCAGCCCGCACGATCGCCAGCGCCTGCCCCTGCGCGCGCGCCTGGGCGTCCAGAACGCCAAGGTCCTGTCGATTATCGAGCTAATGGAAAGCAATCTCGCCGAGCCGTTGTCGCTTCTGGAAATCGCCGACGATGCCGGCCTGTCGCGCCGCCAGATCGAGCGCCTGTTCCGCCAGGAGATGGGCCGCTCGCCGGCCCGCTATTACCTTGAAATCCGGCTGGATCGCGCCCGGCATCTGCTCGTGCAATCCTCCATGCCGGTCGTGGAAGTCGCCGTTGCCTGCGGTTTCGTCTCCGCCTCGCACTTCTCCAAGTGTTATCGCGAACTCTATAACCGCTCGCCCCAGCAGGAGCGCGCCGAGCGCAAGCTGACCATGTCGACGAACCGCACAGGAATCGTCGTCTAAAGGCCTGAGCAAACAAGACTATGGGGCGCGGCCTATTGGGCCGCCTCCTGGGCCATCTTGAAGTCCGAATAGACCTGATTGCGGCCATTGTGCTTCGCCATATAGAGAAACTGGTCGGCGGCGTTGAGATAGTTGTCGAAGGCTTCGTATCCGGCGATCTCGGCAACACCGATGGAAACCGTCACCGACAATTCCTCGTCATCGGCATGGACCTTCAGATCCGCAAGGCTGAGGCGCACCTCATCGCAGACCGCGGTCGCTGCGCGTGAATTCATTTCGGTAAAGAGAATGGCGAACTCCTCGCCGCCAAGGCGGGAGAGCAGGTTGTCGCTGCCTTCAAAAAGCGCACCGAGCCTGCCGGCAACGGCCTTCAAGACCTGATCGCCGATCTCGTGACCATAGGTATCGTTCAGATTCTTGAAATGATCGATATCGAGAATGGCGACCGAACTCGGACGCTGGCGGCGCAGGCACTCGTTTACGAGACGCGGACCGTGGTCGTAGAAATAACGCCTGTTATAAAGGCCCGTTAGATAATCGCTCGCCGCCGCCGCGCGCAATTGCTTCAGCTGTGCCAATGTCTCGACGTTCAACGCTATACGACACTGCAGTTCCTCTGGAACGAAGGGGCGATAGATGAAGTCGCTCGCACCGGCCTTCAAGAAGGTCGCGGACAGCAATCGGTCAGTCGATGACGAAATGCCGATGATCCGCATCCGGTCCGAACCAAAACGATGGCGGATGCGGCGTGTCAGTTCGTGCCCATTCATATCGGGCATGTTGTAGTCGGTGACGACGACTTCGATATCGTCGAACTCCTCGAGCGCCGCCAGAGCTTCGATGCCGGTGCCGGCTTCGGTGACCTTGAATTGCTGGGCATATAGCAAATCCGTCAGCATCTTTCGGGCCGACGGCAGATCGTCCACAACCAAAACGCGTGTCGATCGATTGGCGATGGCGCGCCTGACCGATGAGACCAGATTATCGAGCGCAAACTCGCCGTCCTTGAGCACGTAATCGACGACGCTACGCTCCATGATGCGGTTACGCGTTGCGACATCGAAAGAGGCAGTGAAAACGATGGTGGGAATACTATGGGCGACCGCGACATCCAAAGCCTCGCCATGGGGGGCGTCGGGCAAATTGAGGTCGATCACAGCCATGGTGAAGCCATGGCCCGCATTCGCCAGCGCTTCGTTCAGCATTTTCAGCGATGGGCAATGCGTGACCGCCAGGCCGAGCTCGGTCTCGAACCGATGCGAAAGCACGGCGGAAAACATGCGGGAATCCTCCACCAGAAGTATCTTCTGGTGACCGTTGCGGTGGCCGCTGCCATCGCCGAGGGATCCCACATGCAGTACCATTTCCCTTCAATTCCTCCCACGCCATAGGCGCCTGAATCTCAGTCAATCGCAGGGTCTGCCAAACCGTTCTTCACCTTATCCTGAATAGGATTCGTGAAAAAATTGGAACCATAGATTGCGGAGATTTATACAAAAATGATTTTTCCTCACGTTTTTTTTGAAGCTGACTTGCCCGCTTCCGCAATGCCTAGGCGGGTTCCTCCACTTTACGCGCCGTCTGGATCTGCAGCAGCGTATCGAGATTCTGATTCACGCGGCAGTAGAATTCCTCGTCGATGAATGGCCGCAGGATGAAATCGTTGCCGCCGGCCTTGAGGAACCGTGCCGACAGCAGCCGGTTGCTGGACGATGAAACGCCGATGATGCGCAGCTCGTGCGAGCCGGTGGTGGCGCGAATGCGCCGCGTCAGTTCGAAGCCGTCCATGTCTGGCATGTTGTAGTCCGTGACCATAAGGCCGATATCCGGACTGGCCTTCAGGATTTGGAGCGCCTTGGCGCCGCTCTCAGCAACGCTGACACGGAAGTTATAGCGCTTGAGGCGGCTGGACAGCAAAGCGCGCGCCGTGGCACTGTCGTCGACGATCAACACATGATGGCGGTGGTTGGTGAGAAAGCGGCAGATCGATTCCGCCAGCATGTCGACTGCGAACACATTGTCTTTGAGAATGTAGTCGACGACATCCCTGGCGATCAGCTCGTCGCGCGTACCTTCCAGGAAGGTGCCGGTGAAGGCGATGGTCGGAATGCTGAGATCGACCAGATAAGCCAGGGCTTCGCCTTTCTCGGCGCCCGGCAGGTTCATATTCGAGATCGCCAGCTTGATCGGCTCCGACGACTTGTCATAGGCAAGCTGTAGCTCCTCGAAATTCCGACAAATCTCGACATCGATGTCCAGAAGCTCCTTGAGCCTGGCACGGATCATCGCGGTAAATAGATTGGAATCCTCGACGAGAAGAATGCGCGAGCCGGCAAGAGACGCGCCGGAATATTGCATCCCCGAAACACCCAGAAATGGCATAATGAAAACCTGTTATTGGAAATGATCCCCTCTGTACTTTTTTAAAACAAAGCTTTTGCGGATTCATTAAACCGACTGGTTTCCCAGAAATGAAGAAACGCGGCATCCGCTGCGGCAGACGCACGCGAATGTTCCAGCCCTTGGAGCCGGTCGACAATCATCAAGCATGGAATATCGCGTGCCGCTGATGTCGGCTACAGGTCCGCCCTGCCCGCGGACATGCGGTATAAACCCGGCCGGAACCAGTTGCCCAGCTCACTCCGCTGCGGTTCTACCGCGGCGACGGCCGGCACTCTTTACCTCGGAAGCATTCTCCTCGGACGGAGCAACAGCTTCCGCCGCATCGGCCTCGGGGCCATCGGCGGAATCCGTCAACAGGCTGGCCGCAACATCACCGTTCCGTTCTCTCTTGCCGTCGCGAACGATATGCAGCTCCTGATGCGGATAGGGAATGGCAATCCCCTCTTCCTTGAACCGCCTCAGAATTTCGATGCGCAGATTGTTGCGGATCTCCATGCCGTCGGAAAGATCCGAGAGGTAGAAGCGCATCTCGAAATCCAGGGATGACGGACCGAAGCGCAGGAACTCCACGTGCGGCTCGGGATTTCTAAGAACTTTCGGGATCGCGCGCACCAGTTCCAGCAGAATCTCCATGACCTTGCGCGGATCGGCATCATAGCTGACCGACACCGGAATTTCCGAGCGGCCGAGCCGGTTGCGATGCGTCCAGTTGCCAACAGAAGCGTTGATGAGCTCGGAATTCGGCACGATGATCGACTGTTTGCGGAAGGTCTCGATCTCTGTCGCGCGCACCGAGATGCGCTTAACGATACCCTCCGAAGTGCCCGACACGATCCAGTCGCCGACCTTGAAAGGCCGTTCGACCAGAAGGATCAGGCCCGACACGAAATTCGACACGATATTCTGCAGACCGAAACCGATACCGACCGAAAGCGCACTGGCGACGAGCGCGAGGCTGGACAAATCGATACCGGCGGCGGAAATGGCAAAGATAGCCGCCAAGGCTATGCCGAGATAGCCGATGCCGGTCCTCACGGAGTTGCGGACGCCCAGGTCCACCTGCCCGCGCGCCATGACATTGCTGTCGAGCCAGCGCTGGAACCAGCGCGTGACCAGATAGCCGCCGGCAAACAGCAGAATACCGACGAAGATGCCGAGCAACGAGATCGACATGTTGCCGATCTTGATCTCGGTAAACAGCCGATAGGCGAAGACCTCCAAATCCTGGATGTGGAAGCCCCAGGACAGCAGGATCAGCGGAATGCCCGTCAGCAGCGCGACGGCATAGGTTGCAAGCCCGGCAGCAAGGCCGGCCTGATCGAGAGCCACTTCGCGAAGCTTCAGCCGGTTTTCCAGAAAACGGCCGATGATCGTTTCGGCAAAGACGCCCTGCTTCGACACGGCCTTGCCGAGCTGGAAGCCGAGATACATGGTCGCGATGACGGCGCTCGTCACGATCATCTGCGTTGCCATGAAGCGCGCGAGCCCGACATAGCCGATGAACGAGATGAAGATCACCAATATGCCGAGAACGCGAAGAATGAGGGCCATGCCGTGCGGCCAATGCCGCCCGGGCGCATCCGGATCGCCGTTCTTGGCCAGCATCGGCGAGCCGAACGAGGCGGCAATCAGAATGAGGCCGATCAGCAGCGCCGCCAGGAAGCTCTTTGCCACGGTGACGACGACGGGCGAGCCCATGGATTCGCTGATGCGGTCGAAGACATAATCCAAACCATTGACCACGGCCATTGCCTGCAGGCACCAGGCCAGCGAATGCGCGCCCTTGTTCGACAGCTTGACGAGGCGCCAGTGCGGCCGGAACGGCGCAAAGACGGCGTTGCTCAGGCGGCCGACGAAATAGACAAGCCCAATGAAACCGAAGATCGCCGCCAATATCGGCGCGATATCCGGTCGCAGGACATTGAAATTCGAAAGGAAAAAGAAGGACGTGACGAGAAATGCCGCCAGCGACAGCGTGCGGATCAGGGTCGACCAGAAGGCGACGGAGAGCCGGCTGATATAGGGCGGATCCTCGATGGCCTCGTCCTGCACGTAATAACGGCGGAACAGCCTGTAGCCACCGGCGAGGAACAGCAGTGCCGCGCCGATCGACAGACAAACGGCGGCAAGGAACGAAGCGAGCTTGGCTTTCAGCACGAAGCCGATCCAGCTCGCCACGGCGCCGCTGAACTTGATGCCCTCATCGACGAGAGCCGCGCCCGCGTCGTCGAATGTGGTACCGGAAATCTCAGTCCGCTTGAACAATGTCTCGGCGAACAGCCTTCGGCGCATCTCCATGAACCGCATGGAAAGCCGGTTGGTCTCCGCGGTCAGATTGTCGGCATCGAGGATCACGGCGCTGATCTGTGCGCGCTCGGCATTAAGCCGGTCGCGCTCCTGCGCGACGATCGGTGCCTCTGGCGGCTGGCCCTCTTTGGGGGCGGCGCCCAATTGGGTCAGGCGCGTATCGATCTCCGCTGTGCGGGGCTTCAGGCGTGCCGAAATTGCAGCGACGGAGCGATTGAGATCGTCGACACGGCCCGACAGCGCCACCAGCGTCTCGTCGTCGGCCCCCGATTGCTTTGCGCTGTCCTGGAGGGTGTCGTAGGCCTTCTTTGCCTTATTGAGATCGGTAACGGCCGTATCCAGTAACCCGTTTGCAAGCTGCGTGGGCTGTTGCTGGTCCGTTTGTTGCGGCGGCTGGGCCGGCTGTTGATCCTGCGCAAAGGCATAGCCACCAGCCAGCGGGAGGGTGGCGGTAACGGCTCCCAATCCCAACAGCAAAAGGGGCAGCAGAAAAAGACGGCATTTCAGCGGGCGCAAGCAAAGCTCCTCGTCGCACATAACTCGCAGGCAGCGGATGACCGAAATCGCCGAAGAAAATCGAGAACCGAGTCGTCCTATAGTGTGATTGCGAATTTCATAGTCTTTACGCGTACGCCTTGTAAGACAAAGAAAGGCGACACAAAGGCATTCCACGCCTTTATCCGATCCTGAATAGCGCCAGAAGCCGGATATCGCCCGCCTTATCTTGAAGACGACGTGTCGGACTGCTTATGCCTGCCCGGAAAAATAGGCCAGGGGAAAGCCTTGGCAATGGGGCGCCCATCGCCGTCTGCTTCAGGATATCAGGATAAAAGCCTTGGCAGGCCGGGATCGGCGCGCCGAATTGTTTAAACCAGGTCCGAGAAACGTTAGCCGGCCTTGCACTGCGGATGAAAACGTTCTGCCACGTTTTCGGCTGCAGTATAGGCCTGGGTCACGATCTCCGGCACCAGATCGATATCGGGGAGACTTCCGAGCCCCAAGGGACCGATGGCGAAGAGCCCTTCCGTCGTGCGGCCATTGACCTCGAGCGCACCGCTAGCCTCGACGGCCAGACCGAGGCCGAGCTCGTCGGGCACGGCAAGGCCGGTGTCGATCAGGCTGCGCAGCAATGGCGCATTCAGATCGGGCGCCTGGCATCGACAGTCGATCACGTCATCGGCGTAGAGCTGCTCGGGTTCCGATCGGCCCGCAGGCCTCAAAACCATCCCGGTTGGCGTCCGCCGGATGAAATGACCTCGCTGCAACACCGTATTCCCCTCGGCCAGTTCCTGTTTCAGGCGAACATGCAAGGCTTCGGGCAGCCGGTTGCGATGGCTGTCGTAGAGTGCCCGCAGATGACGGTTGAACTGTTGCTTCTGGCCGGCGGGCAAGGATCGCCAGAGCGACCGTGCATGCTTGCGCAAGCCGTTCATGACAGACTGCCAACTTTGGCCGCTCGTCTCCGCCTCCTCGCAGGCCTGACGGATAAAGCGAACAATCTCGCTGAGATTGCCAGGCATTTTATCGGCGGGGAATACCGGATCGGCATTATTGCGCGTGTGGCTTTGCGGCAGGAAGCCCCGCCTCGAAACGATGGTGATCTGCCCGGTATAGCCATTGTCGCGCATCTGCAGCAGCCGGTCGACGACACGTAGGCCGCTGCCGAGCAGGATCGTATGCGGGCGTGACACAAGGCGCCGCGCCCGCACCGTCGTCGGGACATTCACGAGATCGCTGGCCTGCGATTCCTGATCGGTGATGCCGTAACCGGTCGCCACCACCACCATGTCGAACGGCGCATTGACGGCACCGTCGCTTTCCACCACGAAGCGGCCGCCGCGAACGCGGCGAAGCCCGAAGACCGTCTCGCTGCTGACCTGCACGGTCACATCGCGACGCGACGAGAAGGCCTCGGAAAAGCGCTGATAGACGTAGTCGCTGAAAATGCTCTTCGGCACGAAGATCTGCAAAAAGCCGGGTATGGCGGCCGGAACGGCACTGCGGAACGGCGCATTGCCGCAAAGCCATTGATTGAAATCATCGGGATCGCCGGCGGAGACCGAAAGATCGCGAACGCGGCTGTTGAGGATCTCGCTGCTATGGCCCGAGGCCAGCGCCTGACCGCCGCTGACACTGGAATTGGGATCGAAAAGCTGCAGATGGAACGGAAAACGCACTGTCTTCATCAGAGCGATCGCCATCATCATGCCGGAAAAACCGCGCCCGATAACGGCAATGCGCGGCATCACATAAGCCTGTGCCGCCGCGTTCGTCCTGGCGGAAAAAAATCCCTGAACCGTCATATCAACTCCTGGGGCGAGAGGTGGTCGATCATGCCTTTTCTTGGGGCTTGCTCACTTTACGGGCCCAGAAACTCAAACTCCGATATCTGGTGCTCGACAGCCGAAGAACGGTAGCTGACAAAACACACGGAAGCCGCTTCGGTTCTCAAAACTCGGCGCATCCCATCAATCCGGATTTCTCGTCCGCTGAAAGATGCAACAGGCAGGTCCAACTCTGATCTGACACCAGATGCCTGCAATCGGCTGCCATAAATAGCTTCTTGGAAGCCATCAGGCAGCAGGATTATTGTCATTGTCTACTTATTTAGTCGTATATGAAAGCGCGAAAATGCGCCGCTAGCAAGTGCTTTCTTATCCTGACGGGATGAGGCACGCTATGCTGCCGCGCGAAAACGCCGCGTAATTGGCTGCCACTTTGTGGATAACGACCATTTCTATCGGCGGAAAAGGAGTGCATTTCATAGCCCTGAAGCTCCATGCGGCACCGCTTTCGATATAGACGGGCGGGAAGATGAAAGGCTGCCAAGCTCGCTGCCGCAGCAACCGCATATTGGCTGGCTCGCTTACAATTTCTCGATTTGACGCCTATCTTGTCAGAGAATGTGGCACGAGCAACCGAAGAAAATCCGTTGCAGCCGCCTCTATGAAATTAGGATCCCAGCGATTTGCCGCGCCTGAAAGAACGAACCTGGCGCGGCTGAGGAGGGTGAATGGGGACTGTTTCGCAGCTGCATGAACGCGTCAGGCCGCCCGCGCATCGCATTCAAAGCGAAGAGGAAGCGCTCGATATTGCCCGGTCGCTCGCGGCTGATTTCGCGCAACAGGCAAGCGACCGCGATATCAACCGCATCCTGCCCTATGACGAGATCAAGGCCCTGTCTTTGTCAGGCCTGCTCGGCATTTCCGTGCCTTCGGAACATGGCGGCATCGATATTTCGAACTGCGTTCTTGCCGAGGTCATTGCCATACTGGCGGAGGCCGATCCTTCCATCGCGCAGATATTACAGACGCATTTTCATGTGCTGGAGGCAGTCAGAATAGCCGGCGGTGAGGAACAACGGGCATCCCACTTCGGCCGAGCCATCACAGGCGATCGCTTCGGCGGTGTCTTTTCCCAACCCGAGACCGGCGGGACGGATCAGGATGCCCTGCATCTGGCACCGGATGGGCTCGGCTTTCGCCTCAACGGCCGGAGCCTGCCTTCCGCCAGCATTCTGTTTTCAGACTGGATCGCCCTGTTCATCCCGGACAGGCGAAAGGGGCTGATGGCGGCCATCGTGCCTAGAAATGCCGAGGGCATTCAGATCATCGACGACTGGGACGGTTTTGGTCAACGAACCTCCGGAAACGGCACGACCATACTGCATAATGTTTATCTCAGCGCCGATGCCCTGCTCTCGCAACATGAGAAGTTGACGGAGCCCACGGTGATCGATTGCGTGAGCCAGCTCACCCATGCCGGCATCAATCTCGGCATCGCCCGATCCGCTCTGGCGGCGACCATGGAGTTCGTGCGGACCAATCCTCAACCGCCGGCGGATAACGGCTCCAAGCGGGCCGTGGACGATCCGCTATTGGTGACGAGGATCGGCGAAATTGCCATTCGGATCGAAGCCGCGACGGCGATCGTGGAGCGCGCCGGCAGCAAGATCGACGCCGCCCAGATCAACCTCACCGAGGATCACGTCATCGATGCCGCGCTCTCCGTTGCGGCGGCCCAGGCGATTACGGCTGACATCGCTATGGAAGCATCCAATACGCTGTTCGATCTTGCCGGTACGACGTCGGCGCGCATCGGGCTCAATCTCGATCGCCACTGGCGCAACGCCCGCATTCACACATTGTATGATCCCGCGCGCAAAACCCACAATATCGTCGGCAACTACCATCTCAACGGCATAAAGCCGGCAAGAAATTCGCTGGTCTGAAAAACTTGGGAACGCCGGAGAGGTCAGCCGGTCTGCGAGGCGCGGTGGTCTTCCCGCTCCGGTATCTCGACATCCGCGCCGCCGGCAACGAACTGTTCCAACGACATGTTGTCGAGAATCTCGGCAATGGCGTCACGCACCTCCGTCATGGAGCGCCGCACCTGACAGCGCTCCGGATCGGAACAGTCGTCGCAGGCTTCGTAGGCCGTACGGCTGGCGCAGCGGATCGGCGCCAACGGGCCATCCAGAGTGCGAATGACATGACCGATGCGGATTTCCGACGCCGGGCGCGATAGTGAATAGCCACCACCCGGCCCCTTCTTCGAGCGCAAAACGCCGGCATTGCGCAATTCGAGCAGGATGGTATCGAGAAACTTCTTCGGAATATTGTTGCGCAACGCGATATCGTTGATGAATGCGGTTTCCCCCGGACCCAGGCGTGCGAGATCCACCAACGCCTTCAGTCCGTATTTTCCTTTTTTCGTAAGCATCGCCGTCCGCTTTACTGCAAAGTCGATTGTTGAAACCCGGCTTGGCCACCTGAGAGAGACTCACCCGGCCCATCCTGTCATCACGGATTGCGGAAGTAATCCCGCCCCTCGCGATGAGCAAGATAGTAACTCACAAATTGTATAGTTTATATGAGTAAATTTAGGCAATTGTATCGTCTAAGCAACGAATTTGCGGTTTTTCTTGGATTTAAGCGGCGCTACTATCCAAATATGCCTTCCTTTGCCCATGGCCTTGGTCGCTGATCGCGCCTGTGACCTGTTCGGCGACAAGAACGGCATGCTCGACTACCTCGGGCAGTCCCATGAGTTCGCCAAAAGTTCCGCGCGCGAGTGGTCCTGAAATAAACAGGGACGGCGCCACCGTTCCATCGGCAGCAAGTGCCCGCGATTGCGTATCGCAGGCAAATCCCAACCGCGCCGGATCCATCGCGAGATAGCCGGCTCCTGACAGTTCCTCGATCCAGCCTTGCGATTGCAGAATGCCGCGATGCCCGGGACCAGTGGTGACGACGACCGCATCGAATTGTCTGTCGACATGCCGCTTCGCCCGGCTGAGCTGCAATCTGCAGTCAATGAAGCCGTTGGCGACGACGACACCTGCGACCGAAGCTGACAAGACCTCGAGCCTGCCGCTTTCGATCGCCCGATCGCTGACCGCCTCCACCTGTGGCGCGACTCGAAAACGATGCACATCCCAGAACGGCCTCAAATGCCTGACGAGACGGCGTCGCTCCTCGATCGGCAGCGCCTGCCACACATGCCGGCCCTGCGCCCTCACCTGATCGATGACGGCATGCCAGCTGTGCCCTTCGCTCTCCGCCTTGCGGATCGCGGCCCGTAGGCGGCGCAGGAGATCAAGGGCCGTCTTCGACGGCTCGCTGGCGAAATCGCCGAATGGTTCCTGCTTCACCGCCGCATGGCCGCGCGAGCGCAGACCGCGTCGCGATATGGCGGTAACCGGTCCCGTGTGCCCCCTGAGTTCGAGTGAAGCGATGACGTCCGCCGAGGTCAAGCCGTTGCCGACAACCAGCACACGATCCCCGGCGCGAATAGCCGCAAGTGCATTCGGCCGCGTCGGGTCCGGAACGAAGCGCGGATGCCCGCCAAGCGCATCCTGCAGCACCTGCGGCGGAAGGGGCGAAGGGTGGCTGGTGGCGATGACGAGAATATCCGCGTCGACACGCTGTCCCGCCGCACCGGTGACCGCCCAGCGGCCATCTGCCTTCTCGATGCGCTCCACGCCTTGCCTGATATGGACAACGCGCCCATCCTCGACGAAGGGATGGATCATGCTATTGATATACTTGCCGAAAACAGAGCGCCTTGGAAAAAGATTGCCATTGGCGGCGACCGCCGTCTCATCGTCGGCAAGCGCATCTCTCTGCTGCAGCCAGCGTTGAAAATGCTCGATGTCATCGGGCAGCAGGCTCATCTTCGCCGCCGGTACATTGATGCGGTGAGCGGGATCTTGCGTATCGTAGGCAAGCCCTGCCCCGAGACGTTCCCGTGGCTCGAAGATGAAGAGTTGGCCGGGCCGCAGCGACCGTCGCTGCAGCAGATGGAAGGCAACCGCCGTTCCGGAAACGCCGCCGCCGACAATGACGATAACAGGCAGATCAGGCGCCTGGGGGTCAGAGCCAATGGTCAATAGCCAACTCCCTCAAGATCGATCGGCGCATGAGTTCTTCGCGCGGCGAGCAATCGCAATTTCATTGAAGATAATCGTATACTCTATAAAATTTGTTGACAATACGATTGCGGCGGGTGCCAGCTCTTCAGACAACCAAAGGCAGTCAATGCAATGCTGATATGCCTTTGCAAACAAGCGGTTATTTGTGCCTCGCACAATATTGTTTTTGCACCGCAGGATGTAAAAAACTTGGCATGCGGCGGTTGAAAGAACATACTAGTGGTTGTTCTGGTTCGTGTTCTCTGTGGGAGGAGAAACATCATGGAACTGCTTCGTCTGCTCACTGCCTTCGACTATACGCTGGTGTTGATTCTGGCCGTCATCTTCGTGTTCAGCGTCATGGAAGGCGGGCATAAAAAACATTGAATTTAAGCTGTTTAAGGCGATAGCCGTTGCTGCCGGGCAACCACGCCCGGCATAGTTAAATGCGTTTGAGCGATCGCCAAGACGTCACGCACCTCGGCTGGTATCTCCGATGCTGCTGCCCGCATGCAAAGTCCTTTCGATCCTGGAATAAGGATGTGTCATTGCACTCGCAAATCCAACAGTTGATATTGCAGCACTGGATTGTATAATTCGACGCCATTCGCTCGTTGAAACGAGAGAATTATTCCACAAGCTTCGCGCAAACAATTCTTAGGATATTTCTTTGCATCGATAAACCATCGAGCAAGAGGGATATACTTATGGGTTATGACTGGGACGGCATCAAGACACGCCGGATGCGAAGACTGAAATACGGGCTTTCCCTATTCCTTTTCACCATGTCCATAGCCGCGCCAACCATGTTTCTGCTGCATCTCCGCTAAACCCTTGGCAAGTCTGCGCCGGTTGGTGGACCAGGAACTTTGCCTCGGAGCGGCGCTTGAAGTTTAAGATCAATCCACCGCGACGGGGAACCAAAGCGAGCTGCGGGCCGTTCCTAAAGGCTTACGCTATTCAGGAGAACACCATGGCCGACGTCTCGCTGGACAAGGATATCAACGCGCAGATCGATGAGCTCCGCAGACAGATCAACAAGCTCTCGACCGTCCTGACAAATAAGATCGATACCGCTTCGGATCGCGCGGACGAGGCTCTCTACTCATCGAAAGCGAAGGTTGCGAGCATCGCGGACCATGCCCGGTCAGAAGGCCGAAACGTGGTGCGAGCCGCAAGGGAAAATCCGACAGCCACCAGTTCCGTCTTGATCGCGACGGCGCTTCTGGGCGTCCTTACCGGCCTTCTGCTCGGCAAGCTTTCGAACTGATCCCGACAATTCCAATCAAACGAAGACTGGCCCGTCACAATGGCAACTACGCCGCGCTTCGTTTGAAGTTTTGCGCCATGTTTGGGCGGAGGGCACAACGGAACTGATGGAAGAACGTTGAAGCAAGATCGCGCCGCCAGCATTTGAAATGCCAGACCGGAAAATGATTTGGAAATGGCTTCCAAATCATCGTCGTCAATCAGCGTAAATCTTGGCTAAGTGCCTGAAAAGATGGTGGGTGATGTAGGGCTCGAACCTACGACCCGCTGATTAAGAGTCAGCTGCTCTACCAACTGAGCTAATCACCCGCACCGCTTGCTGGCGGCGTGACCGGGCATATAAATAGGATCGGTTTGATTGTCCAGCGGCCAGACGAATTTTCTTTGATTATTTGTCAAAAAAATTTCAGAAGCGGCGAAAAACCCCGTAAAATCAAAGCTCAAGGATTCCAGACGCGATGCGCACAGCCTGCCCGCCGATGCGGGCGTTGGCGATCAGCCCGCCGTCGACATCGACATGGAGGTGAATCAGAGACGGCCGCCCCATCTCCATGCCCTGCTCGATGATGAAGGGATGATGCCCATCCGGCAGCGCATCGAACTGATTGATGGCGCCGGACATCGCCGCGACCGCCGAACCCGTTGCCGGGTCCTCCACAATGCCCATGCCGATTGGAAACACGCGGGCGTGAAACTTCGCCACATGATTGACCCCGCCGCGGCAATAGATGAAGGCCGAGGCCAGTGCGCCATCGACGAAGGGGACCGTCTTTTCCCAAAGCTGCGAATCGAATTCCATCCGCTCTGCCACACCGACATCGTGCACCGGCACCAGAAGAAACGGCACTCCGGCGCTCCAGATGGATGGAACGTGGTTCTCGAAACCAATCTCGGTGATGTTCAGGCTGAGTGCGTTGGCGATGTCGGCCTTGTCGAGCGGCAACAGGATCTGCTGCGATTTCTTCGGCAGGTCGAACTCGGCAAAGCTCGCCTTGTTCTGCCGCAGCTTGATGGCGCAGCGCACCGGCCCAAGGCGCTCGTCGAGAACGGAAACAAGATCGAGATCTCCGCCGTGGCTGGCATGAGCCTTCTCCGCCAGAGCGATCGCTGTGCCGACAGTCGGGTGCCCGGCAAAAGGCAGCTCGCGGCCGGGCGTGAATATGCGCAAGCTTGCCGTATGGGCCGGATTTTGCGGCGGCAGCACGAACACCGTCTCGGAAAGGTTCAGCTCCCTAGCGATCGCCTGCATCGCCTCGTCGCTCAGGCCCTCGGCTTCGAAGACGATTCCGAGCGGATTGCCCACCAGCTTGCTGTCGGTGAACACATCATAGACACTATAGCTGCGCGTCAATCCGGCCTCCATCCGTATTTCCAGATTCGATTATTCATACCGGCAAGCGACCCTAGCGCAAGCCCAAGCTATTTGCCGCTGCCGAAGAACCAGGCGAGAACGGGAAGCATCGCAATATTATAGGGGTGCGCCGCCGGGTCGGCCGATCGAATAGCGACCACGCCATCGACCTCGTCCTCTTCGGAAACGAGCATATGCGCTTCGATCCGCCGAAGCATGTCCTCTGCCGTCCATGGAAAACGGAAGACACGGAGAAGCGTGATCGAACGCCTTATATGCATTGCGTAATATCCAGATACCGGGGCGGCATCACGTAGATCGAGACCAGTCTCCTCCAACACCTCACGCCGCATATTGCCTTCGACATCGGCGTGCCCATCGACGATATCGTTCTCATCCATCGATCCGGAGGCGCAATAGACCTGACCGGGATTTGCGGTATGGGCGGCCATGCGTATCGCGATGATCGCTCCGTCCGACGATACGATGACGGGAAAGGCAAAAAGGTGAAAAGCTCCCGGCTGCCGCTGCTTTCGCCACAAGAGAAATGTCGAGAAGGACGTTACATAGGCCTCCCCCTTCACTGCACCACCGGTAAGCGACAGCCTATGCTGAAAGATCATGCGACCGTCATAGAGTGATGGGTTGGCGGCAATTTCCCTTGCCCAGTTCTCCCGCGCCGCCTCCTGCTCGCGCATGTGAAACGGATGCTCGCCGGGAAACACGGTAAGGTCGATGCTGGAGATGGGGAACACGGTGCTTTCCGGCGGCCAGCCGGCCATGTCGTTCTGTTCTGAGAGGGTCATATCAAATCCAATGTCATGACGACGGGGCAATGATCGGATGCCTTCGGCCTGTCCCAGCCGACGCGCGGATAGCGCTCTACCTCCTGCCCCGGTGGAAATATGGTGCGGAAAGGCTGGCCCGAACGAACGACATCCGGGACCTGCGTTGCATTGGCGCGCGCCAGAGCTGGAGAGAGCCAGATATAGTCGAGCTGGCACAGCCGCTGCTCCTGCGGCCCGCGCGCGTGATAGAGCGTCCAGCGATCGAGCTCGTCTCGCCGCTGCATGATATTTTCGGCAAAGCCATCATGGCTGAAGACATCGAGCGCACTGCCCTTCTCTTCGTTCCGTGGCTCGAAACGATAGCCCGTGCGGCGCGTGCCGATGACATCTATCCATTCCTGATAGTCGTTCATGTCGCCGCAGATGGCAAAATTCTTCGTTGCCGTGTGGCCAGCCCCGAAACGATCTTCGATGATGCGGCGAACCGCCAAGGTCTCGGCGCGGCGGATCGGCATGGTCGCATGACGCCCATCCATCCCTTCACGTGCCGGCCCCATCGATTTGAGATGCACGACATAGAGAGAGAACGGCACCCCGCCGATATGGAGATGCAGCTCCAGACAGTCACGCTTGAAGATCTTGTCTTCCGGATGAAGCTCGAGTTCCGCCAGTTCGTCGTTGAAAAGACCGAAATCGCTATACGTCACCATCGCGTGACTCTTGATGTCGTTGAGCACGATCGGCTGGCCCACGCGCGTCTCCTCGCGCATCATGACGGCGACATCGATGCCGCGGCTGTCATTGCCCTCGATCAGGAACTTCTGGCGATAGCCGTTGCCGACCATGCGGTAGAGATAACCATATTCGAAAGCCTGCAGGGCAGCCATGTTGTCGACTTCCTGCAGGCAGATGATGTCGGCATCGGCGTCTGCGATCGCAAGCGCCGTCATTTGCCTGGTGTCGTCGGTCGCAGCGATCACGCGCGCGGCTTCGAGTTGCTGGTAGACCTCCTCGTTACGGACATCGAAGAGCTGCAGCACGCGATCCTGACGGAGCTGGTTGCGAAAACCGGTGTAATCGAAGCGGGTCAGAAGGTTTTCGACATTGAATGTCGCAAGGCGCAGGGACATGAAGCATTCCAATTTATAACGAAGCAGGTGAGCCGGTTCACGAAACCCATATCACCCGGCCTTCGCGGTCACGGTCGATTTGAATTTGCCCATCAGATACGGGCCGGACAAAACGGGAGCGTATTTCGGCTCTTCGCCTGTTTTCAGGCACGAAGGCAGGCAGGCAATCTCGGCGAACCAGTTCGGCTGATGGAAAAAGGCCAGGGATTGCCGGCGCTGCATGCCACCCTCTTCCAGCGGCGGATTGACGACGCGATGGACGGTCGAAACCCAGCGGTCATTGGTCCAGAGCGCCATCAGGTCGCCGATGTTGATGACGAAGGCCCCTTCCACCGGCGGTACCGGTGTCCAGTTACCATCCGGAGCAATGATCTCGAGCCCTTTCGAACCGGGCTGCGGCAGCAGGATCGTCAAGCTGCCATAGTCAGTATGCGCACCGGCGCGAAGCTGGCCGGGCTGCGGCGGCACCTGCTGTTCGGGGTAATTCAGCGCCCTCAGCGCGCTGATCGGCGCATCTACGCAGGAATCGAAGAAATGTTCATCAAGGCCGAGCGCCGTAGCGAATACACGCATGATCCGCGCCGCCAGTTTCTCCATCGCTCCATAATAGGCCTTCCACGCCTCCACGAATCCTTCGGGTCCCTCCGGCCAGATGGTGGCGGCATAGCAAAAGCCGAGCGCTTCCGGGTCGCTCATGTCAGCGGGAACGGAAAGCGGACCGCCATTGAAGCTCTCCTTCAGATCCGGCGGGGTGTCGACATTGCGTGATTTTGCGAGCGCCTCCGTACCCGGCCCGAGATAGCCGTAGGGATAGCCAGGATAAAGCGTCTTGGCACGCTGCTTCACCTCGGCAGGCAGGTCGAAGAAGGCCTGCGTCTTCTTCCAAACTTCGGCGATCACGACATCGGCGATGCCGTGGTTGGAAATCGCCAGAAAGCCGGTCGAGCGGCATATCCGATCCACATCGGCACCGAGCCGCTTTTTCTCCTCGTGATCGGCCGCCTCGAAGGCGCCGAGATCGAAAATCGGAAAGCTATGATCGGACATGCGCGACTCCCATCCGTAACCTCGAGCAAATCAAGCATAGGAGGAGGCGGGGAACAACCATCTTGTCCCCCTGCCCGATCAAAGCCGCCAGGCCGAGCGAATGGCGACCCGATAGTCATCGCCCGCGGCAACAGCCTCGCGGCTAAAGGCGCGCAGTATCCGCCCATCAGGCATCAATAGCCTCATCGCATATCGCTCGCCCTCATAGAGAACGGAATCGACCCGACAGGAAATGCCTTCCGCGTCGGCGAGCACGTCTTCGGGCCGCACAAGAATATCCGCAACCGCCGAGCCGCCTGCCCGGTTTTCCCAAAGGCCTCGGAAGGAGGCCCAATCTATCCGGCGCGGACTGCCATCGGGAAAAGCAAGCGGCAGTATGGCGCCCTGCCCGACCAGACTGCCGACCATTCTGCCTTCGGGGCGAGCATAGATTTCCGCCGGCGGTGCCACCTGCAGCAGCCGCCCTTCGGACATGACGGCAACATCGGTCGCAAGCGCCATCGCTTCGCTCTGGTCGTGCGTGACATAGACCATGGTGGCGCCCGAGCGCTGGTGGAATTCGCGAAAGGTCTCCTCCATCTCCTTCTTCAGGTGACGGTCAAGATTGGCGAGCGGCTCGTCGAGCAGCACGACATCGGGCGATGTCACCAGGCAGCGAGCAAGCGCCACACGCTGCCTCTGACCGCCGGAGAGATCCGCGGGCCGGCGTTCCGCATAGTCGTCGAGGCGCACGGTCGCCAGCGCCTCGCGCACCTTCTCGCGGTAGCGTTCTCCGGAAATGCCGCGCACCTTGAGTGGATAACCGACATTGTCGGCGACATTCATATGCGGCCAGAGCGCGTAGGATTGGAACACCATCGCCATGTTGCGCCGCTCGGGCGGCAGCATGCTCGCCGCATCCGCCAGCAGCCGCTCCCCGAGATGAATGGAGCCATCCGTCGGCTGCTCGAAGCCCGCAATCATTCTAAGCACGGTCGTCTTGCCGCAGCCGGAGGGGCCGAGCAGCGCCAGGAAACCACCATCGCGAACATCGAGCGACAAGGCGGTGACGGCAGCGCGGCCGCCCGTGCCGAAATCCTTGCCGACGTGATTGAGGATCAGCTTCGCCAAGGCACCACTCCCTTCGGCAGGCGCTTGGCCATGATTTCCAGAAGCACCATCATGATGACGACCATGGCAATGACGATGACCGACATGGCCGAGGCCAGATCGGCACTGCCGCCATCATCGAGATTGTAGATGACAACGCCGAGCGTCTGCGTCCCGGCCGACCAGAGCAGCGCCGAAACGGTCAACTCGTTGCAGGCGATCAGGAAGACGAGGATCACCGAGGCACCGGCCGCCGGCGCGATCAGCGGCACGATGATATCGGCTAGACGGCGGAAGAACCCCGCACCGGAAAGACGCGCCGCCTCTTCCAGCGCCGGATCGAGCTGCAGGAAGGCGCTCATGACCGGCTTCAGGCTGACGGCGAAATAGGCGGAGAAATAGGCAAGCAGGATAATCCAGATCGTACCGTAAAGCGTGACGTTGAGGATCGGCAAGGGGGCCGCGAACACCAGGATGAAGCAGACGGCGATGATGATGCCTGGAAGCGAATAAGGAATCTCGATCATGCCGCCGACGATGCGGCTCAGCATGTCCTTGCGCCGCGTTAGCGCGTAGGCTGCAAGCACCGTCACCAACAGGAGACCGAGCGCCGTCATGCTGGCGAGAAACAGCGAGTTGGAAAAGGCGATGCGCGTTATGCTTTGCCGAAACAGGATTTCCGTGAAGGCGTTGAGCGATGCCGTTTTGAAAGTGAGCGGCACGCCATAAGCCGGCACCAGCGCGCCGGCGACTAAGGCCAGAAAGGGTGCGACCAGCATGACGAACAGGATGGCGCCGAGTACCGGCAGGGCAACATAGCGCCAGCGGCCAAGCGAAAAAGCTGCCGTCGCGCCGGAAATGCCGATGACGCGGTAATCACGCCCCTTCAAGGCCCTGCCCTGCACGGCAAGCCCGGCAACGGCAATGACCGCAATCATCGTCGAGAGCACGGCGATATCGCCGAATGTCCTCGGCCCGAAATTGGAGAACTTCGTGAAGATCAGGGTCGACAGCGTGTAGATCGAGGCAGGAATGCCGAGGATTGCGGGGATGCCGAAATTGCCGATTGAGGAGACAAAGGCAATCGCGGCTCCAGCAATGACACCGGGCAGAGACAAAGGCAGGATCATATCGCGGAAGACACGCAGGCCGGAAGCACCAGAAAGCCTCGCGGCCTCCACGCCATCGCGCGGCAGCGCCATCAAGCCCGCGCGCAGGGCGAGATAGACGAGCGGCGCATGCTGGACGCCGTAGAGCAGCGCGATACCGCCGACCGAGTAGAGCGGCTGCGGCGAGCCGAGCGGCGGCGCGATGTGCAGCGCTTTCAGCAAGGGGCTCGACGGTCCTGACATCTGCACCCAGGCGAGCGCCGTCACCTGCGGCGGGATCATCATCGGCAGCACGAAGAGGAAGCCGAGAAGCCCCCTGCCCGAAAGATCCGTCAATGTCAGCAGGAATGCGAAGAGGCAGCCAAGGACCACGGAAACGATAGTGCCGAGCACCGCCGTCTCGATCGTGTACCAGACCGAGCGCCAGAGCGCGGGATCGGCGATGAGGTCATAGGTGCCGCCCCTAAGCAGGGCCTCGATACCGGCAAGCGCCAGCCGCGCCAGCGGCAGGACGCTGAGCAAAAGCACGACGGCGACAACAAAAGGAAACAGCCAGGCCGGCTGGCTGTTTCCCTTACGCACATGTGAGTACATTCCAAATCCGGGTCGGATCACTTCGACTTGAAGTAGGTGGAGAAGGTCTTCAGGTCCTGATCCGTGTTCTTGAGAGCATCGGCGGCATTCAACGGCAAAACCTTGATGCTGTCACGTGCCGGGAAACCTTGCGGCAGCGGCGTGCCATTGCGGGCCGGAATATAGCCGAGCTTCAGGAAGCCTTCCTGGCCCTTTTCGGAAAGGACGTAATCGACGAACTTCTTGGCAGCCTCGGCATGCTGCGTACCGGCAAGAATGCCGACCGGCTCGGTGACTGCCGAAACGCCTTCCTTCGGGAAGACGAATTCCAGCGGAGCGCCCTTGGCCTTTTCACGGATCGGCATGTAGTCGACGATCATGCCATAGGCCTTCTCGCCGGACGCGACGGACTTCAGCACGGCGCCGTTGCCGCCGGAGGCGATCGCGCCGTTGTCGGCGAGGTTCTTATAGTAGTCCCAGCCAAGGCTGCTGACGCCGGCAAGCGTCTGCGCGTGGATGAGAGCCGCACCCGAAGCGAGCGGGCTCGGCATGGCGACGAGACCCTTGGCTTCCGGCTTCACCAGATCCTGCCAGCTTGCCGGCTTCATCGCCGCGGCAGTGTTGTAGACGATGCCGGTCGTGATCAGTTTGGTGGAATAGTAATAACCACCGGCGTCATAGAGCGACGGATCGTAATTTGCGGCTTCCGGCGACTTATAGGCGAGCAGCTTGCCCGCTTCCTTCAAGCGCTCCAGCGTCACCGTATCGGCGATCAGCAGGACATCGGCGACGGGAGCGCCGGCCTGCATCTCAGCCTGCAGCTTGGCGATGATCTGCGGCGTGCCATCACGAACCCAATCGACCTTGATGCCGGGATTGGCGGCCATGAAGCCGTCGACGGTGGCCTGCGCGTCGGCATTCGGCTGGCTGGTATAGAGGACGAAATCTGCAGCACTCGCGGCACCGGAGAAAAAAGCAACGGCCAGCAGGCCGGCAAAAGCGGAAACAAACGTCTTCATGAAGCGCCCTCGGCTGGATGATCAGGAAGGTTCCTTAGACGGATGGCTTAACATGATTGTGACAGTTGAATTTGAATAGATTGCCGTTCGTATGATGATTGAAACTTGACCATCGCCATCAGGCGCTATTTCTTGACGTACGTATTTCAGACGGGATCGAGGAGGATAGATCTATGGAATATCGCTTGCTTGGCCGCTCCGGCCTCAAAGTTTCCACCATCACCATGGGCACCATGACTTTCGGCGGCGTCGGCTGGGCAAAAACCGTCGGCGATCTCGGCGTCAAGGAAGCCAAGAAGCTCGTCGACATGTGCGTGGATGCCGGCGTCAACCTGCTCGACACGGCTGACGTCTACTCACAAGGCGCATCGGAGGAGATTCTCGGCGAAATCATCGGCGGCCCGCGCAAGAACGGCGTGCTCATCGCCACGAAGGCGCGCTTCCCGATGGGGCTTGGCGTCAACGATGCCGGCTCATCCCGCCAACACCTCATCGAGGCCTGCGAGGCAAGCCTGAAGCGTATGAAGACCGACGTGATCGATCTCTATCAGCTGCATCAATGGGACGGACAAACGCCGCTGGAAGAGACGATGGAAGCGCTCGACACACTGGTTCGCCAGGGCAAGGTCCGCTACATCGGCTGCTCGAATTTTTCCGGCTGGCACATCATGAAGGCGCTCGGCGTCAGTGAGCGCGACAGACGTGAACGTTTCGTCAGCCAGCAGATCCACTATACGCTGGAAGCCCGCGACGCGGAAAACGAGCTGGTTCCGATCAGCATCGACCAGGGCCTCGGCATTCTCGTCTGGAGCCCGATTGCCGGCGGCCTGCTTTCGGGCAAACATCGCCGCAATCAGGCAACGCCGGAGGGTACGCGCCAGTTCGCCGGCTGGACGGAGCCGCCGATCCGCGATGAAAACCGCCTGTGGAATATCGTCGATACGCTGGTGGAGATCGCCGATGGCCGCGGTATTTCGGCCGCCCAAGTGGCGCTTGCCTGGCTCATCGGCCGCAAGGGCGTAACCTCGGTCATTATCGGCGGCCGCACGAAGGCTCAATTCAAGGACAATCTCGCCAGCGCCGAGCTGAAGCTAACCGACGAGGAGCGCAAGCGGCTCGACGACGTGAGCCTGCAGCCGCTGATGTATCCCTATTGGCACCAGCGCAACACGGCCAGCGACCGGTTGAGCGAGGCCGATCTGGTGCTGATCAGCCCGCATTTGGCGAAGTGAAGAAAACGGCGATAGTGGCTCAGGCCGCTATCGCCCCGATCTCATCAGCAATCAACTTGCCGAGCCGAGAGATACCCTCTTCGATCATCTCGTCATTGGCGCAGGAGAAGCTGACGCGAAAGGTATTCGCACCGCTGCCGTCGGCAAAGAAAGCCTGACCGGGCACGAAAGCGACCTTCGCCGTCTCCAGTGACCGTGCGAGCAGCTTGGCGCCATCCATACCCTTCGGCAGGGTGACCCAGACAAACATGCCGCCTTGCGGCTTCGTCCAGCTCGTGCCGTCAGGCATGTATTTCGCAAGCGCCGCCAGCATGCAGTCGCGGCGGCGGCTATAGGTCTTGCGGACCTTGGCGACCTGCGCATCGAAACCGCGCTCGGCGACCTGATGGATCGCGATCTGGTTGATCGTCGAAGAATGCAGGTCGGCCGCCTGTTTCATCAACACGAGCTTGCGGATGACGGGCGCATTGGCGACGATGAAGCCGACACGAAGGCCGGGTGCCAACGTCTTGGAAAAGCTGCCGCAATAGATCGTCCGCGTGTCGTTGATGCTGCCTTTGCGAGCGATTTCCAGGGCCAGGATCGGCGCGACCGGCTCGCCGTCGTAACGCAGCGATTGATAGGCGGCGTCTTCGATGACGGCGATGTCGAGCTCTTCGGCAAGGTCGAGCAGTTTCTTGCGGCCGGCCAGATCGACGGTCTCGCCCGTCGGATTGGCGAAGTCGGCCGAGAGATAGGCGAACTTCACTCTGCCGCCAGCCTGCGAAGCGGCAGCTCGATAGGATTCCGGCGTACGGTTGCCGTTCGGCGTCAGCTGATCATAGGTCGGCTCATAGGCGTTGAAAGCCTGCAGCGCGCCAAGATAGGTCGGCGCGGTGACCAGCGCCGTATCTTTCGGCGACAGGAAGAGCTTGCCGAGATAATCGAGCCCCTGCTGCGAACCGGAAACGATGAAGACGT
Source organism: Martinezella tropici (assembly GCF_008370325.1). GTDB lineage: Bacteria > Pseudomonadota > Alphaproteobacteria > Rhizobiales > Rhizobiaceae > Rhizobium > Rhizobium tropici_B. Next base: position 358,527 of record NZ_VNIP01000010.1, read on the forward strand.
TTTCGAGCTCGCAGGGAATGCCGAGCGCGCCCATCTGTCCCACAAGCCATTCGCGCAGCGGCTTGTAGCCCTCGCTGACCGAATATTGCAGCGCCGCATTCACCGTCGGGCCGGAAAATATATCGGCATAGGCCTGCTTGAATTCGGCATCCGGAAACAATGCCGGATCGGGAATGCCGCCCGCAAAAGAGATGATATCCGGCCGCTCCAGCAGCTTCAGCAGCTCACGGATTTCGGAGGCGCGCATACGGCTGGAGCGCGTCGCAAAGATATTTTCCCAATTCAACATGGGGCTTCCTCGTAATTTTTGGTCTTTCCGACACAAGATCACGCAACAAAAGATAAGTCAACAATACTGACCTAATTTGTTTGTGACTATGACAAGGAATTGAGGTTGAACGATAGAAATAGGCCTTTCCCTCCAATGTGGCATCCGTTCAAAATCTCCAACTCTCCGCCCCCAAGGGACCTACACATTCCTCTGTCCAAATGCTATTCTTACGCCATATCAATCGATAGGAAAAACGTAAGAATGGCGACGGCGACTCTCTCCTCAAAGTTTCAGATATCGATCCCAAAGGAAGTGCGCGACCAGCAGCACTGGAGTGCGGGGCAGGAGTTCGTCTTCATTCCCAAGGGCAAGGGCGTGCTCGTTATGCCGGTTCCGACATTGGAAGATCTCAGAGGCATGGCGCGAGGCGCAAACCCCGAAGACTATCGCAATCGAGACGACCGATACTGATGCGTGTGATCGATAGTTCCGCATGGATAGAGTGGCTTCTTGATAGCCCAACTGGACAGCAGCTTTCCGATCAGATTCCGAAACCGCACGACTGCATTGTTCCGACAATGGTCCAGCTTGAACTTTCAAAATGGCTTCTTCGCGAAAAAGACGAAGACGTTTTGGACAACTTCATCGCCTACACGATGCTATGTAACGTTACGCCATTGGACACGGCTATAGCCCGGCGCGCCTCTGAGATTTCGACACAGCATAAGCTCGCAACCGCCGACGCGATCATCTATGCAACCGCTCTTCATCTCGATGCTGATATCCTGACTTGTGATGCTCATTTCAAGGGATTGGAAAACGTAATCTATTTCCCGAAGACGAGTGGCTGATATGGCAAGAGACGACCCCACGTCCTCCTTCTACGATCACAGCGCCGCCATCTACGCTGCGCGCGATCGCAGCCTGCCGCAACGCCGGCTCGATGCCTTCCTGAATGCCCTCCCCGCCGGCGCATCGATTCTCGAACTGGGCTGCGGCGGCGGTCAGGACGCAGCCTACATGATCTCGCAGGGCTTCAACGTCACGCCCACAGACGGTTCGCCGGAAATGGCCAAGCAGGCCGAAAAGTTGATCGGAAAGCCGGTGATCGTTCGCAGGTTCGAAGAATTGGAGGACGACCAGCTCTACGACGGCATTTGGGCCGAAGCATCCTTGCTGCATGTGCGGCGACCGGATCTTCCAGGGATTTTCAACCGCATCCGCAAGGCTCTGAAGGACGGCGGCCTATTTCACGCCAGTTTCAAGGCGGGAGAAGCCGAGGGATACGACAGCTTCGGCAGATACTACAACTACATCTCGACCGACGGGCTTAACGATCTGCTCATCTCGGCCGGATGGAAGGACATTTCGCTCAACGAAACCGATGGCGGCGGCTATGATGGCAAACCGACAAGATGGCTGCGGATGAGGGCAAGGAGAAGCATTAGATCGGCCACATGAGCCGTAAACACGTCCTGAAACGTTTAGGGCCGGGGAAGTCTCCCTCCCCGGCCCCTTTTTATTGCGCTACAGTGCCGAAAGCTTAGTTGACCGACTTGTCGACCAGCTTGTTCTTGCCGATCCAGGGCATCATGCCGCGCAGCTTGGCGCCGACTTCTTCGATCTGGTGGCTGTCGTTGTTGCGGCGGATACCCTTGAAGCGGGCAGCACCGGAACGGTATTCCTGCATCCACTCGGAGGTGAACTTGCCGGTCTGGATGTCCTTGAGGACGCGCTTCATCTCAGCCTTGGTTTCTTCGGTGATGATGCGCGGACCGGTGACGTATTCGCCCCACTCGGCCGTGTTCGAGATCGAGTAGTTCATGTTGGCGATGCCGCCTTCATAGATCAGGTCGACGATCAGCTTCACTTCGTGCAGGCATTCGAAATAGGCCATTTCCGGCGCGTAGCCAGCCTCGACCAGCGTTTCGAAGCCGGCACGGATGAGCTCGACTAGACCGCCGCAGAGAACGACCTGTTCGCCGAAGAGGTCGGTTTCGCACTCTTCGCGGAAGTTGGTTTCGATGATGCCCGAACGGCCGCCGCCGACGCCGCAGGCGTAGGAGAGAGCGAGTTCAAGGGCGTTGCCGGAAGCGTTCTGGTGAACGGCAACGAGGCAGGGAACGCCGCCACCCTTCTGGTATTCGCCGCGAACCGTGTGGCCCGGGCCCTTCGGAGCGATCATGACGACGTCGACCGAAGCCTTCGGCTCGATGAGGCCGAAGTGAACGTTGAGGCCGTGTGCGAAGGCAATCGCAGCGCCGTCACGGATGTTCGGAGCGATGTCAGCCTTGTAGATGTCGGCCTGCAGTTCGTCCGGGGTCGCCATCATCATCAGGTCGGCCCAGCCGGCAGCTTCGGCAACGGTCATAACCTTGAAGCCATCGGCTTCCGCCTTCTTGATCGTGGGCGAACCGGCCTTGAGCGCGATCACGAGGTTCTGTGCGCCGCTGTCCTTCAGGTTCAGCGCGTGAGCGCGGCCCTGGGAACCATAGCCGATGACGGCGACCTTCTTCGACTTGATGAGGTTGAGATCGGCATCACGATCGTAATAGACGCGCATTGTTTGTCCTTCCCTTTGCTTGTCTGGGTGCAGATTTTAAATTGTCAGACGGTCGCTGCTGCTTCCGCCAATACCTTCTCCGTGCCGTAAAGCTTGAGGAAGGCGCTGATCGCCTTCTCCGCCTGACGGCTCGTATCCTTCAAACCGGGCTCGCCGAGCAGCATGCGAACATGCAGATCGGAGACGATGAGCCCGTAAAGCGTGTGATATGCCTCGTCGGCATCGATAAAGCGCAACAACCCTGCCCGCTTGCCGGCATCGATGAGGCCGATGGCCCGGCGGTCGATCTGCCGACGCCCGCGCTCCAGCAGCAGCTTGCCGAGCTTGGAGCCGTCGCGGTTCGACTGGCCGATCGCCAGGCGATTCAAAGCGAGCGAGACGTCGCCGGCGAGCACTTCCAGCAGGTCGCGCGCGAAGATTACCAGATGATCATGCAGGCTCGCCGCATTCAGCCGCTCGCCATTGCGCTCGAAGGTACGCACCTTGCTGGCTTGATAGGTGATCATCGCCGAGAGCAGGCCGTCGCGGTCGCCGAACCACTTGTAAAGGCTTTCCTTGGAGCAATTGGCGGCGCGCGCGACGCCCGAGGTCGTCAGCGCCTTCTCGCCGCCGTCGACGAGCAGACGCAGCGCCTGTTCCAGAACGGCGTTCTGGCGCGGCGAAAACTCGCTCGACTGTCCTACTTCGCTCAGCACGATGGCCACTCCCAAATGCGTACCGTACGGTACGGTTCGTGGTGCTTTATGCAGGACACCAATGCGGCCGTCAAGCGGAATTCGTTGCTGCACTGCGCCAAAAGAGAGTGCTTGTCAGGGCAGCTATACCCGGAACGGGGGCAACTACCACGCCTCAGTCAGTTGATCGAGAGAACTTGACGCAAACGATTGGTCGGAAACGTCGCCTATTCGGCCGCCACCGCATTGTTGCGCATGGCCTCGACATCCTTCAACGGTGGAAGACCGTAGAGACGGCTATATTCACGGCTGAACTGCGAAGGGCTCTGATAGCCGACGCGATGGCCGGCCGATCCGACGTCGAGCTGCTCGACAATCATCAGCCGCCGCGCCTCATGGAGCCGAAGCTGCTTCTGATATTGCATCGGCGATAGTGCCGTAACAGTCTTGAAATGGTGATGCAGCGAGGAAACGCTCATGCCGACGCGCTCGGCGAGTTCTTCGATGCGCAACGGCTGCGTATAGTTGCCCCGGAGCCAGGCGACGGCACGCGCCACCCGGTTGCTCTGGCTCTCTGCCATGGCGATCTGCAGCAACCGAGGGCCGTTCGGACCGGTCAGCAGGCGATAGAGGATCTCCTGCTCGATCAAAGGCGCCATTGCAGGAATATCTTCGGGCCGATCAAGCAATCGGAGCAGGCGCAGCGAGGCATCAAGCAGTTCCGGCGAGGCGGCATTGACCGCAATTCCGCGCACAGGCTCGGTCAACGCCTGACGCGGAATGCTGACGCGCGACAGGAGCTCCTTCAAGCGTTCGCTGTCGAGCGCCATGCCAAAACAAAGATAAGGCGTATCGCTGCCGACATTGGTGACCTGCGTCGAAACCGGAAGGTCGAGCGCGGTCAAAATATACTCGCCGACGCCGTAATTGTAGGTCTCGGCGCCAATTGTCAGGTTCTTGCGCCCCTGAACCACGATTGCAAAACAGGGACGATAAGCCCCATGCTGCCACACGGTCGCGGCTGACTGCCGATAGAGATTAAGATTGTCTATCGGCGTGCGATGTTCGCCGTCGCTCGTGGCGAAACGTGCAACGATCGACGCGAGTTCCTGATTGGGATTGAAAGGCAGTGTCATGCGCAACCAACTGTTTTCGAGCAGATATCGATGTCTATCTAGATAACACCGTTTGATCGCGAAAGACCTGCCGCGCATTTAGATTCGCAGGATCGTACATAAAGCTTGCAGGATCGCTCTAACGCTGTGGCCCGGTCCTGATGCATGGTGGGCCATCCAAATTCTACCCCAACCCATCCGAAAAGATAAGGAAATCTCCCATGCCTATCGCAAAGGGTTATGCAGCGACCGATGCGTCCAAGCCGCTCACACCATTCACTTTCGAGCGCCGCGACCCGAACGCGGACGACGTCGTCATCTCCGTCAAATATTGCGGCGTTTGCCATTCCGACATTCACCAGGCCCGCAACGAATGGGGCGTTTCGAAGTATCCGATGGTGCCCGGCCATGAAGTTGCCGGCATCGTGACCGCCGTCGGTTCCGAGGTCACGAAGTTCAAGGTCGGCGACCGCGTCGGCGTCGGCTGCTTCGTCGATTCCTGCACGACCTGCGCCACACGTGATCTGGATTACGAACATTACATGCCGGGTCTCGTCCAGACCTACAACGACGTCGAGGCCGACGGCAAGACGCCGACTTTCGGCGGTTATTCCGACTCGATCGTCGTCAAGGAAGGCTATGTCCTCTCCTTCCCCGACAATATCCCGCTCGACTCGGGCGCACCGCTGCTCTGCGCCGGCATTACGCTCTTTTCGCCGCTACGCCACTGGAAGGCTGGCCCAGGCAAGAAGGTCGCGATCGTCGGCATGGGCGGCCTCGGCCACATGGGCGTGAAGCTGGCCCATGCCATGGGTGCCGATGTCACGGTTCTCAGCCAGACGCTGTCGAAGAAGGAAGACGGCTTCAAGCTGGGCGCGAAGGACTACTACGCCACCAGCGACGCCGAGACCTTCACGAAGCTCGCCGGCACCTTCGACCTGATCATCAACACGGTTGGTACAGCGATCGACTGGAACGCCTATCTCAACCTGCTGAAGTATGATGGCAGCATGGTGCTGGTCGGCGTTCCCGAGCATGCCGTTCCGGTGCATGCCTTCTCGCTTATTCCGGGCCGTCGCAGCCTCTCCGGCTCCATGATCGGCTCGATCAAGGAAACCCAGGAAATGCTCGACTTCTGCGGCGAGCACAACATCGTCTCAGAGATCGAGAAGATCAGCATTCAGGATATCAACGAAGCCTATGAGCGCGTGCTGAAGAGCGACGTGCGCTACCGCTTCGTCATCGACATCGCTTCGCTGGCGTAAGCGCTGCCGCGCAACAACTCATACGAAAAGGGCAGCCGCTGCGGCTGCCCTTTTTTCATTCCTCACGCATGGTTTCCTTCTGCGTGATCAGCCGGGCGCTGTGCTGCCGGCTGATATAGATCCAAAGCCAGCTCCAGGCGACGGCGATGCGCCAGCGGACGCCGATCAGGAAATAGATGTGGGCGAGGCCCCAGACCCACCAGGCAAGCCATCCCCTGAGCTTGATCCAGCCGAAATCGATGATCGCCGCACTTTTGCCGATCGTCGCCAGGCTGCCTTGATGGCGATAATGGAACGGCCCGGGCGCCGGCCGGCCGGCCAGCTTCGCCTTGATCACCTTGGCAACGTAAGCCCCCTGCTGCTTGGCAGCCGGAGCGATCCCCGGCACCGGGCTGCCGTCGTCGCGCAGGACGGACGCCGTATCGCCGATGATGAAAATATCTTGCTTGCCCGGCGCCCGCAGCTCCTTGTCGACGACGGCCCGGCCAGCGCGGTCCGCGGGGATATCGATCCATTTCGCAGCCGGTGATGCCTCGACGCCCGCAGCCCAGACGATGGTGCGGCATGGCACGAAGGCATCCCCGATCGTCACACCCTCGGCCGAGCAGAAGGTGACCGGCTTGCCGAAGCGGACTTCGACACCAAGCTCTTCGAGCTCCTTGCGCGCATAGTCGGACAGGTCTTCGGCGAAAGCAGGGAGCACGCGCGGCCCGGCTTCCACGAGAATGATCTTCGCTTTGCGCGTATCGATATTGCGGAATTCCCTAGGCAAGGTCGTCCTTGCCAGTTCCGAGATGATGCCGGCAAGCTCCACTCCAGTCGGTCCCGCGCCGACAATGACGAAGGTCAGGAGCGACTCGCGAACGGTCGGATCCGTTTCCATCTCCGCCTGCTCGAAGGCCAGCAGCACACGGCGGCGGATGGTCGTCGCATCCTCCAGTGTCTTCAATCCCGGCGCCACCGGCTCCCACTCGTCATGGCCGAAATAGGCATGAGTGGCGCCGGTCGCCAGCACCAGCGTATCGTAACCAATCTTCTGTCCATTCTTCAGAAGGACTTGATGTGCTTCGCTGTCGACGCCGACGACCTCGGCCAGGAGCGTCGTCACTTCGGGACGGTCCCTGAAGAAATTGCGGATCGGCCAGGCAATCTCGGATGTCGCGAGCAAAGTGGTCGCGACCTGATAGAGAAGCGGCTGGAACAGATGGTGATTGCGCCGGTCGATCATCGTGACGCGGACGGGAGCGCCTTTCAGATCGTTGACGCACTGCACACCGCCGAAACCGCCCCCGACAACGACAACGTGATGATCCTGCATAGCAACACCTCATGGCTACGTTTCGCCGAAAACGTAGGGTTGAGCAAAGGAAGCAGCAACCATCTTTTATGCATGGCACCTCTGCGGCTGTCACGCGCCACTGCGCCTACCGTGCGTATCCGACCGGAACGGACGCCCCGCTTTTCAGCTCCTCCATGGAGATCGATGCAGAAACATCGAACAATTCGACCTTGCGCACGAGCATCTTGTAGATGACGTCATAATGCTCGACACGCGGCAGCACGATCTTGAGTATATAGTCGTAGTTCCCGGTAAGCCGATGCGCTTCAACGATCTCCGGGATGTCACCGATGACCTTACGGAAAGATTCGATCCACTCGTCGGCATGATGCGCCGTCTTGATCAGGGCATAGACGGTGGTCGGCACCCCCATCTTTTCACGATCCAGCACGACAATGCGCCGAGCGATATGCCCGCTCTCCTCCAGCCGCTGGATGCGGCGCGAACAGGCAGAAACCGATAAAGCCACCCGATCGGCAAGCTCCGTCACGGATATGCCGGCATCGGCTTGCAAAAATTCGAGAATCTTTCGGTCGCGCTCGTCAAGCATGTGCAGCATTCCTCTTTCTGGCGCCTTTATTTTGCACAAAAATCGAAAAGTGCGCAAACTATTGCAAGCAAACTTTGATAAGCTTCAAAAAATGCAAACACGCGGCGGCTGAATCGCAGCAATATTCCTCCATTCACACATTAGGAGCGGAGAACAGCATTATGCGCACCATTGGCCTGATCGGCGGCATGAGTTTCGAAAGTTCGGCGGTCTATTATCGCCTGATCAATGAAATGGTCCGCGAGCGGCTGGGCGGCCTCTCCTCGGCCGAAATGGTCATGTACTCCGTCAATTTCGAGGAAATCGTCGCGTTGCAGAAGGCAGGGCGCTGGAACGATGCCGCCGACCGGCTCGCCGATGCCGCCCAGCGCCTGGAAGCCGCCGGCGCCGAATGCGTGCTCATCTGCACCAATACCATGCACCTGATTGCTCCCGAAGTTGCCGAGCGCGTTTCCGTGCCGCTCATCCACATCATCGATGAAACCGCCGCAGCTTTGAAGGCCGCAGGCCGGGTCAAGCCTTTGCTGCTCGCCACCCGCTACACGATGGAGCACGGCTTCTACGCCGAGCGCATGGCTGAGAACAGCGTCTCCATCATGGTCCCCGGCCCCGAGGATCGCACGGTGACGCACGACATTATCTTCAACGAACTCTGCGCCGGCATCATCAAGGACGAGTCGCGTCGGAAGCTGAACGGCATCATCGAGCGCGCCAAGGCGGAGGGCGCTGACAGCGTCATTCTCGGATGCACCGAGATCTGCCTCATCCTCGATCCCAAGGCGCTGATCCTGCCCGGTTTCGACACGACGACGATCCATGCCGAGGCGGCCGTCGACTTTGCGCTTGCAAATGAAAAGAGCAGCAAGAGCTGCGCTGCTTGACCGCAACCAATTTTCTTGACTGAGTCCAATAAATAACCAACATCGTCTCCTATATCTGAGGAGACGATGCCATGAGTCCTGCTGCCGAATTCGCGACCGTCGATGCCGTCCGCGACTTCAACCGCTTCTACACGAATTTTCTCGGCGTCCTGAACAAGGCCTATCTCGACAGCCCCTACACGCTGACGGACGTGCGCGTGCTGTTCGAAGTCGGCTTCCGCGGCGGCGTCGCCGCTTCGACCCTGACACGCGAGCTTCATCTCGATCCCGCCTATCTCAGCCGCATCGTCAAGCGCTTTCGCGAGGATGGGCTGATCGAAACGACGCCGGATCCGACCGACGCACGCAGCCAGATCATAAAAGTCACCGAAAAGGGACAGGTGCAGTTCGAGGAATTTGTCCGCCGCTCGCGCGCGCAGATCGCCGGCTATTTCGAAAAGCTCGCGATCGGGGAACCCGAACGCGTCGTTGCGGCAATGCAGACGATACAGGACACGCTCGCCACGGACCGAAGCACGGCATCCCCCGCAATCATCCGCAACCACCGGCCTGGAGACATGGGCTGGATCGTGCAAAGCCAGGCGCGTTTCTATACGGAAGAGTTCGGCTGGGACGACCGCTTCGAAGGGTTGGCGGCGGAAGTCGCCGGAAAATTCCTCTCCAATTTCAACCCACAGAAGGATCGCTGCTGGATCGCCGAGCGAGGCGGCCTGAATGTCGGATCCGCCATGATCGCCGATGGCGGCGACGGCGTGGCAAAGCTCAGGCTGCTCTATGTCGACAAGGCCGCACGCGGCCTCGGTCTCGGCAAGCTGCTGGTTGACGAATGCATCCGCTTCTCACGCAACGCCGGCTACGGCAAGCTTTCGCTCTGGACCAACGATATCCTCGATACGGCAAGGGCGATCTACATCAAGGCGGGCTTCAGGCTGATCGCGGAAGAAAAGCATCGCATGTTCGGCCCTGAACTGAATGGCCAGACCTGGGTGCTCGATCTGTAAATGTCGTTGGCGGCGCATGCAGATAGACAGGCTCACAGTTGAATCATATCCTCGCTGCATCCCTGATTTGCATCGAGTTGTTTGTCATGAGCCCCGACACCGAAATCCGGATAGAACCCATATCGGCCGAGCACATCGAAGGCTTTCACAAGGCGCTCGATACGGTTGCGTGCGAGCGGGAATATCTGTCGCTGCTCGAAGCCTTCCCGCTGGAAGAGACGCGCTCCTTCGTGCTCGGCATGATCGAGAACGGCAATCCGCAATTCGTCGCCTTGGGCGATGGCAAGGTAGTAGGCTGGTGCGATATCAGCCGCCATGGCTTTCCCTCCCATGCCCACGCCGGCAAGCTCGGAATGGGCATTATCCCAGCCTATCGCGGCCAGGGAGTGGGGCGTCGATTGATAGAAGCGACGCTGCAGGCCGCGCGCGATGTGGGAATAGAACGCGTCGAGCTCAGCGTCTATGCCGACAATGGCAGAGCCATAGCGCTCTATGAGAAGGTCGGCTTTGTCCGCGAAGGGCTGGCGCGCAAGTCCTTTCGTATAGATGGACGCTATAAGGACGCGATCCACATGGCATTTTTTCACGAATAGCGGGACCAGCAACAGTCACCATTCTCGCAATGTCTTGCTGCGATGCAAAAAATCACTTGATTTGGAAACGATCATTTCCTAAAAGGGTGGTATGATAACAGAGACGCTCGACATCGCACCGAAGTCCCGTGGACGCCCGCGCGAATTCAACATGGATTCCGCGCTTGACGAAGCGCTGCGCGTCTTTTCCGAACGCGGCTACTATGCCGCCTCGATCAGCGAATTGACCGAGGCCATGGGCCTGACAGCCGGGAGTGTCTATAAGGCCTTCGGCGACAAGCGCGGGGTGTTCCTTGCCGCTTTCGACCGCTATCGCTACGTGCGTCAGCGATTGATCGACGAATCCCTTGCCAAAGCTCCGAACGGATACGAGAAGCTGCGTATTTTGGTGGCATTCTTTGCAGAGGCTTCGTGCGGTGAAATCGGACGCCGTGGCTGCCTCGTGGTCGGCAGCGCGACCGAGCTTGCGCTTTTCGACGAAGAGGTCGCCGGCCGTGTCGGCGTGGCCTTCGATTTCGACGAAAGGCGCATCCTGGATCTCATCCGCCTCGGTCAAACCGATGGCTCGGTGGCGAAGCATGTCGACCCTGAAAGCACCGCCTGCGCCTTGCTTGCCCTGACCAAGGGCATGCGCGTGATCGGCAAGACCGGCCGTAAGACCGAACATATGCTCGCCGTCGCCGAGACGGCCATGAAACTACTGGACTGATTTTCATCGAATTATCGGGGAACGCACTCCCCTGCCCGCATCGAGGACGAGATATGCCCGCAACTGCCGCCGCCAGACGGGAGAGCACGCCGCTCCCGGAAAAGACCCTTTCACCGCTTCTCACATTCATGTTCGCCGCCGCCTGCGGGCTGGTGGCCGCCAATCTTTATTATGGCCAGCCGCTCGCCGGCCCGATCAGCCAGTCGCTCGGCTTCACCCCGGCCGCCACCGGCCTCATCGTCACGCTGACGCAGATCGGCTACGGCCTCGGCCTCTTGCTGATCGTGCCGCTCGGCGATCTTCTTGAGAACCGCAGGCTGGTGCTGACCCTGGTGGCGCTCGCCGCCGTCGCCCTTGTCGGTGCCGCCTTCGCCTGGTCGCCGTCGCTGTTCCTGCTCGCTTCGCTCTGCATCGGCCTGGCATCCGTCGCGGTGCAGGTCCTTGTTCCCTTCGCCGCCCATATGGCGCCGGACGCCAGCCGCGGCGCTGTCGTCGGCAACGTCATGAGCGGCCTGCTCGTCGGCATCATGCTGGCCCGCCCCGCCGCAAGCTTCCTGTCCGAGCTTCTCTCCTGGCACGCGGTCTATATCATCTCGGCCGGCATCATGATCGGGCTGATGGTCATCCTGCGCCTCGTCCTGCCGACCCGAGTACCGCACACCAAGCTGCACTACGGACAACTGCTTTCTTCCATGGGCCACCTCGCGCTTCGCACGCCTCTCCTGCAGCGGCGCGCACTGTATCAAGCCTGCATGTTCGGCGCCTTCAGCCTCTTCTGGACGACGACGCCGCTGCTGCTGGCGAGCCCCGCCTTCGGCCTGACACAGAATGGCATCGCCCTCTTCGCGCTGGCTGGCGCAGCAGGCGCAGTCGCCTCGCCGATCGCCGGACGCGTTGCCGATCGTGGCTGGACCAAGCTTGCCACCGCCTTCGCCTTGGTGCTTGCGATCGTCGCCTTCCTGATCGGCCATTTTTCCGGCAGCGGTTCGGTGCTGGCGCTCATCACGCTGACGCTGTCAGGCATCATGCTCGACTTCGGCGTCCAGACGAATCTCGTGCTCGGTCAACGCGCCATCTTCGCGCTCAGCGCCGAACATCGCAGCCGGCTCAACGGCCTCTACATGGCGACCTTCTTTGCCGGCGGCGCCCTCGGCTCCGCGCTCGGCGGCTGGGCCTATGCTACCGGCGGCTGGAACATGGCCTCCTGGATCGGCGTCGCCTTCCCGGTCATCGCGCTGCTCGCCTTCCTGACCGAGAGCAATTCCAGGAAAAGTGCGTAGCGGTTTTCCGTCCGGAATTGCGCAAAAACAAAGGGACAGAGCATTTTCGCGATTCGAAGAAAAGCGGAAAGGCTCGAGAACAAGAACTGATCAAGACGGCTGCGGCACAGCCTGCCGCAGCCAGTCGCATTCCCGCAAGCCGGCACCGTTGAACGGGTCGACCAGCGTGCCGGAAACGATACCCGCCAGGATCTGCGGCGCGGGAGGCACCCTGGCGATGGTGGCAACCAGCCGGTCCCTGATCCAGGCCAGCGCCGCCGAATCCGATTGGTAGAAGGGTGTGAAGGCGGCCGAAAGCAGCTGGAACAGCCGCACATGCATCCGCCGCGCTCTCGCATAGGCGGCAAGAGCCGCCTCTATGGTTTCATATCCAGCAAGCGCATGCGCAAGCGCCGCGACATCGAGCAGAGCCATATTGGCACCCTGCCCGAGCTGCGGGCTGGTAGAATGCGCCGCGTCGCCGACGAAAACCGTTCGCCCGCTATAGGGCACTGTCATGGTGCGATGCGCGTAACGCGCCAAGGTCAACTGATCCCAATCAGTGATCTGCTCCAGCAACGGCTCGCATTCCGGCCAATAGCCGCGGATCGTCTGTTTCCAGCGCTCAAGCCCATGTTTGCGCACCTCATCGGCATCCGCAACTTTCAGGCTCCAGAACAAGGCCGCCTGCTTCTGCATATCCGGTCGTCTCCTGCCGATCGGCAAGACCCCGATCATCACACTCGCCTTGTCATAGTGCTGCGTCAGCGCCGCCTGATCGACCAATCCGTCGGGACAGTCGAGCGTTGCCCAGAAAGCGCCGTAGGCGAGGTTGCGCGCACGCGGTGCGACGGGCGACGCCGTTACCAGTTCCGAGCGCGCACCGCTGGCGTCGATGACGAGATCATAAGGTCCGAGACGCTCACCGCCTTCGACGGAGAGAAAGCTTTCACCACCCTCCTCCGTCACGCCGATGACCCGCTGACCGGTATGGATCGGATGTTGCCGCGCGGAAACCTCATCATAAAGCGTATCGAACAGGGCCGCACGATGAACGCCAAGCCCATAGCGGCCGCCGGGCAGCGCATTATAGCGCACATCGAGAACGATGCGGCCACGGGTGGTTTCCGTGCCGAACAGCCGGTCGATGCGGTTGCCGGCGGCATGAATGGCCGGACCGAGCCCGAGCGATTCCAGCACGGTCAATCCGGTCGGCTGCAACATGAGCGCCGAGCCGACGGGGGCCGGTCTACCAAACCGTTCGATGATATCGGTCGTGTGGCCGGCACGGGAAAGAAAGAGAGAAGCGGCAAGCCCGGCAGGCCCGGCGCCGACGATGGCGATCTTCAACGGATTCACTGTTAAGGCTCAGTCCGGCGATTGATCGAAACGGGCTCTTGCGGCCTTGACGGCCTCATGATTGGCCTCGGCCCAATTCAAAAGCTGCGCCAGCGGTTCGTATAGTGAATAGCCGAGATTCGTCATGCGATATTCGACGCTTGGCGGCTTCGTGGGAAAGACCTCACGGTCGACATAGCCGTCGCGCTGAAGGTCGCGCAGCGTTTGTGTCAGCATGCGTTGGGAGATATCGGGCACCAGACGGCGCAACTCGCCAAAACGGTACGGCCGTTTTGCCAGTGTTTCCAGCAGCAGCACCGACCACTTTCCACCGATCTGCGAGATCAGGTCACGCACCGGACAATTGCTGAAATCGAGATTGCTGAGATCGACGTCGCGTAACGGTGGATCTATGCTATCACGCAGATTGACGACGGTGCTGGCGACCATGCCGGTTCCCTTTTGGTAACTTGGAGCCAAAAAACTGCCTCCTTTACACCGCGAAGTCAATTCCTATTCTAGTGCTAGTCTCTTTTTGAGAGCGACAAGACCCCCGCGAATTTGCGGCGGTCAAACAAGGGAAAAAACATGAGCAGCACTCTTCTCGTCACCGGCGCCGCCGGTCAGCTTGGCCAGCGCGTCATTCATCACCTGTTGGAGACATACAAGGTCGCTCCAGGCCGCATCATCGCCGCCACGCGCAGCCCGGAGAAGCTTGCCGATCTCGCCGCCAAGGGCGTCATCACCCGCAAGGCCGATTTCGACGATGCCGCCACCCTGGCCGCTGCTTTCGCCGGCGTCGATCGCCTGCTGATCATCAGCACCGACGCGCTCGCCGTACCGGGCCTGCGCCTGAAGCAGCACACGGCTGCTGTCGAAGCCGCGAAGAAGGCCGGCGTCAAGCATATTCTCTACACCTCCATGCCGGCCCCGGAAGGTTCGCTCGTCAGCTTCGCGCCAGATCATCTCGGCACGGAAAACGCCATCAAGGCAAGCGGCGTCGGCTACACGATCCTGCGCGACGCGTGGTATTTCGACAACTACCTGATGGGCCTGCCGCACAGCCTCGAAACCGGCAAATGGTACACGGCAACCGGCGGCGGCCGCGTCAGCAACATCAGCCGCGAAGATTGCGCACTCGCCATCGCCTCTGCCTTGGCTTCCGACACGACTGACAGCGCCACCTACACACTGACGGGCTCGACCGCCGTCACCATCGAGGACGTAGCAAGCGTCGTCAGCAAGATCACCGATCGTCCGCTTCAGGTCGTGCAGGTCAATGACGAACAGTTCGCCGCAGGCCTTGCCGGCGCCGGCCTGCCGCCCTTCGTGGTCGACATGCTCGTCTCAGCCGACGCCAACACCCGCGCCGGCAAATTCGACATCCTCACCAACGATTTCAACAAGCTGACCGGCAAGGAGCCGCAGACGCTGCGGAGCTTCTTCGAGGAGCATAAGGCCGCGTTGGCCGGCTGAGTTATGGAAGAGGTCAGGTGAGGCTTCGTTCGCCGCACTCTTGTGCCTAGCCCCTCACCCTAGCCCTCTCCCCGCAAGCGGGGCGAGGGAGTTTTCATGCCTCACGCATGAACTCCAATCGAATGAGATAAGCACCGTTTGCGCGCTGTCGTCCCTTCTCCCCGCAAGCGGGGAGAAGGCTAGGATGAGGGGCCGGGCACTATGGCGCGTCAGTGACGCCCTCGCCCGACCAGCCAAGCCTATTCCTATCAAACCGTCTGACCACAAGCCCGGCGGAAGCGGCGCACCGTTTCGGCCATGCCGTATTCCAGCGCATCCGCCGTCAGCCCATGGCCGATCGAGGTTTCGGCGAGCTTCGGAATGCGCTTGAGGAGATCAGGCAGGTTGGCGACCGTCAGGTCATGACCGGCATTGACGTCAAGGCCGTTGGCGAAGGCGGCGTCGGCGGTCTTGCCGAGCGCTTCGAGTATGCCGGCAGCCTTCTGCAGGTCGTCGTAGCAGCCGCCATAGGGACCGGTGTAAAGCTCGATGCGGTCAGCACCGACCTCTCTGGCGATCTTTACGGCGTCGGCATCGCCGTTGCCATCGGCAAATAGCGAGACGCGGCAGCCGATCGTCTTGTATTTGGCAACGACCTCAACTAGCAGCTCGCGGTTTTTGCGGAAATCCCAGCCGTGATCCGATGTCGCCTGAGTGGGATCGTCAGGCACGAGCGTCACCTGCTCGGGTTCTGCCGAAGCACAGAGATCGAAGAATTCGTCGGTCGGATAGCCCTCGATATTGAACTCCGCCTCTGGAAACTCGTCATCGATCAGCGCGCGGATATCGGGCAGATCGGAAAAGCGGACATGCCGCTGATCGGGACGCGGATGAACGGTCAAGCCGCTGGCGCCGGCCGCCAGTGCAATGCGCCCCAAGCCCGTGACGCTCGGCCAGGGAAGATCACGCCGATTGCGCAGCATCGCGATGGCGTTGAGGTTCACGGAAAGCTTGGCGGGCATGATCGAAATCCCTGATTTTCAAAGCGGATGATAGCAGCCGTTTTAGGCCATGTTCACCAATAAAACCAACAGGATTCCGACATCGACCTATGCAAAACTTTGATGGGCGCATGCGCTATACGTCCCCGAGCGGTGACCAAACCTAAGAGCCGCCCTATCGAACGATGGTCAGCGTCTCAGCAGCGCGGGTAATGGCCGTATAGAGCCAGCGCTCGCGCGTATCGCGAAATGCCCAGCTCTCATCGAAAAGCACGACATTGTTCCACTGCGAACCCTGCGCCTTATGCACCGTCAGCGCGTAGCCGTAATCGAATTCGTCGTAGCGCTTGCGCGTCGACCACGGGATTTCGCCCTCGACATCCTCGAAGGCCTGCTTCAGGAGCTTGATCTTCGCCGCCCCGCGATCCATGTCGTCATCTTCCGGCCGCACCAGCAGATTGATGCCCGGCTTCGTCGTTTCCCGGGAAGAGGTCATGACCTGCCAGAGCGAGCCGTTGAGCAGCCCCTTGGCGGGGTCATTGCGCAAGCAGACCAGCTTGTCGCCGGATTGCGGATAGTCGGCCGTAAAACCCTTAAGCTCGCGCAGACGCTGATTGTAGCGCCGCCGCGTCCTGTTGGTGCCGACGAGAACCTGATCGGCTTCCAGCACCAGCGGCTGCGTGACCTCGTTTTTCGAGATTACCTGCGCGGTGCCGTAATCGCCGTGCATAATTTCCTTGCCCTCACGCACCTGCATGGCGAGCTGGATGATCGGGTTATCACGCGCCTGACGATGAATATCCGTCAGCAGATAATCCGGCTCCTCATTCGTAAAGAAACCACCGCCGGAAACAGGCGGCAACTGCCCGGGATCGCCGAGTACCAAAATGGGCGTTCCGAAGCTCATCAGATCCTTGCCCAGCGCTTCGTCCACCATCGAGCATTCGTCGACGATGATCAGCGCGGCCTTGGCGACCGGGCTCTGGCGATTGATGGTGAACATCGGCGCGATCGACGTCTTGCCCGTCTCCTCGTCCTCGACGGCTTCCTCGCCGCGCGGCCGGTAGATCAGCGAATGGATGGTCTTGGCATTGGAAGCGCCGCGCGAGCGCAGCACCTGCGCCGCCTTGCCGGTAAAGGCCGCAAACAGCACCTCGCCGTCCACATGCTCGGCAAAATGCCGCGCAAGCGTCGTCTTGCCCGTGCCGGCATAGCCGAAAAGGCGAAACAGCGGTGTGCGCCCCTCCTTCAGCCACTTGGCGACGGCCTTGAGCGCTTCATCTTGTTGCGGCGCGAATTGCATGGGCCGAATTGGCAGGATTCGGCCGCTGGAAGCAAGCGGTAAAAAATACCCGGCGAGCCGGGAATAAAATCAGACGTGCCGGTGTCTCACGTCCGGCAACGCAAAAAGCAAAGCCTGGATGATCCATCGTCCACCACCCGAGGAGAGACATCATGAAGACCATGAGATTCCTGACCACGCTCGCTGCGGCATCGGCCTTTGCCACAGCCGCTTTCGCCGCAGCCCCGGTCAAGACGGTCGAAAGCGCCAAAGGCAAGGTCCTTGCCGGTGAAAACGGTATGACGCTTTATACGTTCAAGAACGACAAATCAGGCGAATCCAATTGCAACGGCGATTGTGCGAAAGCCTGGCCGCCGCTGATGGCCGATAGCAAAGCCAAGGCGGAAGGTGCATATTCGGTCATTACCCGCAAGGACGGGAAGAAACAGTGGGCAAAGGACGGCATGCCGCTCTATTTCTTCGTCAAGGATGCAAAGTCCGGTGATGTCGCCGGCGACGGCTTCAAGGGCGTCTGGAATGTCGCACGGCCCTGACCGGACCGGGAAGGGCGCGGCGGGAGGCTCCCCCGCGCCCGATAGTTTCGAGGCGGAGGTGCTGGCGCTCCTCCCCTCCTTACGCCGCTATTCGCGCAGCCTCACCCGCTCGGATGCCGATGGCGATGACCTGCTTCAGGATTGCGTCGAAAAGGCCCTGGCCCGGCGCGGCCAATGGCGCGGGCTGAACCTACGCGGCTGGGTCCTCACCATCATGACCAATCTCTATCGCAACGGACTGCGCCAGCAGGGCGGCCGCAGCTTCGTTGATATCGACGACAGCGGCGACCTTCTCGCAGCCGAAACGGACAACGACCCGCTGCAGCGGTCGCGCCTGGAAACGGCGCTGAACAGCCTTAGCGAAGACTATCGCGCAGTGCTGATGCTCGTCGTCGTCGAAGGCTGCAGCTATCAGGACGTCGCAGATATGCTCGATATCCCGATCGGCACCGTGATGTCACGCCTGTCTCGCGCCCGCCAGAAGATGACCAGCTTGTTGAATGCAGACAATATTGTCACGCTTCGGAGACCAAGATGAACGAACGCAAACCGAACGTGACCGAAGCGGACCTTCACGCCTTTGCCGATGGCCTCCTGCCATCGGAAAAACAGGCGGAATTACAGGCATGGCTGACCGAAAATCCAGAGGACGCCGCCGCCGTTGCGGCATGGCAAGTCCAGAACGATGAAATTCGAGCCATGTTCTCCCCCTATGCCATATCGAAGGACGGCGACGCAGACCTCTTTTCGAAAAGCAGAAACACATCTTCTGCGGGGGCGGCTGCGTCGCAATCAAGCCGCAAGCTGACGATGCTCGCCGCCTCGCTGGCATTATTCGTTGCCGGTGCGGTTGCCGGCCATTTCGGCCCTGACCTTTTCGCACGGCCCGAATTAAAGCTGACCTCGATCGAGGCATTGCCGCAGCAGGCGCATTCGGCCTTCGTCGTCTATGCCAGCGACGTCCGCCATCCCGTCGAAGTCGGCGCGGATCAGGAGGCGCATCTCGCCACCTGGCTTGGCAAGCGCATGAATGTCGCCGGCCTCAAGGTGCCGAGCCTGCAGACGCTGGGCTTCCATCTGGTCGGCGGCCGATTGCTGCCGATCAACGGCACGCCCGGCGCCCTGTTCATGTATGAAAATGCCAGCGGCCAACGCCTGACCGTGCTGGTGGGCCGCAATAGCGGCAACACCACCACCAGCTTCCGCTTCGCCAGCGACAACGCCATCGAGACCTTCTACTGGATCGACGGCGACCTCGGCTATGCGGTGACAGGCGAGATCTCGCGCGACATGCTGCGGCAGGTAGCAGACGAGTGCTACAGGCAGTTTTCGTCCTAACCCAGCGGGTCGTTCTCCAATGCGATCGGCTTGCCATGCGGCGTTGCCTCAGCCGCACGTTGCCAACTTTGTTGCAAAGCCAGGATCGTATCGTGATCCGCTATATCCTTCGACACGAGCAGATCCGAAAGCGCCGCCACCCAGCAATCGAAATAGTCGCTGCCATCGGCCGCGCGGCCGGGTTTATGCAACTCGCCAGACAGCTGCTCCGCCCATTCACCCCAGGCAAACAGGCCCTTCTCGTGCAAATGAACGGTCATTGCGAAAGCATCTGCCGCCCAAGGCTCCGGAAAGACCGGCCCGCCATCGGCTGACTTCGGCAATCCCGGCGATTGCGCCAGAGGCGAGGTGACCTCACACGCGCTCAAGATAGCTCTCCCAGGCATCGACCGAGACCGTCAGAGAGGGATCGGCTCCCTCACCCCAGATCTCGGGGCCATCAAAGACCACCGTGTAGACCCATTGTGGGTTCTCGCCGCGGCCGTGAGCATTGTCGTCGGGAAATACGAAGGAGCCCTGCACTGCTTCGATGACACCCGTTTTGGCGCGGGCATAGCGCGGCAATCTGGTGTGGCCGGTCGGATTGAAATTCTTCGTCCGCACGTAATCGCCGGCGGCAAAAAGCGGCGTGGTATCGAGCGGCCGATCGCAGGGGCCGCCCTTGGCCAAGACGCCATCGACCATGTCGGCCTTCAAAATCCGCTTCGGCACCCTGCCCTGTTCGAGCGAACGACCGGTGCGCAACTCCTCGGCCGTGGCGAAACCATGCCGCTCCAGCAACGTATCGACGGCGCGAGTCCAAATCTCGTAGTAGCTGGCGCCGAGATAGCTCGCCGGCGGAATGTTTTCGCGCGCGTGCCGGCTTTCATCGATGTTCCAGGCACCGAGGGCGCCACAGGAAAGCGTGATACCGAGCGCCCGCTTTTCCCACTCGGCGTGAAAATAAGGCTCGTTCGGTTCCGGCGCGACGGGGCCGAAACCCATCTGGCCGCCAAGATCGTGTGGACCGTTCATCGCGCCGCCTCCGGCATCTTGGCGAGCGCGGTTCCAATCATGGCGTCGCGGCTGACGAGATCAGCCAAAGCCGCCTCATCCATGCCTTCGGAACCGGCCGGCCGTTCCGGGATCACCAGATAGCGAAGCTCCGCCGTCGAATCCCAGACGCGGATCCTCGTTTCCCGCGGCAGCGTCAGGCCGAATTCTGCGAGCACGCCGCGCGGGTCGATCACCGCACGCGAGCGATAGGCCGGCGCCTTGTACCAGACCGGCGGCAACCCGAGCACGGCCCATGGGTAGCAGGAGCACAACGTGCAGACGATGAGATTATGCGTTTCCGGCGTATTGAATACCGCGCGCATATGCTCGCCCTGTCTGCCGGTAAAGCCGAGGCTTGCGATCGCCGCTGTCGCGTCACGCCGTAGCCAATCGGCGAAATCGGGATCGCTCCAGGCCTTCGCCACCACCTGCGCGCCGTTGCGCGGCCCGACCTTCGTCTCATAGGTCTCGACGATGCGATCGATCGCCGCCGGATCGATCAGCCCCTTTTCCGTCAGCAGCGTTTCGAGCGCCTTCACCCGCGCCTGCATGTCCGAATAGTGGTTGTCGTGGTGATGGGGGTGATGATCGTCGTCATCATGCGAATGTCCGTGGGACATGGCTGCCTCCTGTCTCTTGACCGTTACTTTAGCATCGGCCAGAGACTGAGCACCAGCAGGATGGCCATGGTTATGTTGAACCATTTAAGCCGAACGGGATCGGACAGCCAGTCGCGCAGCACGGAGCCGAAGCCGGCCCAGGTCGATACGCTCGGCACATTCACGGCCGCAAATGCCAGTCCGACGAGGAGAACGGTGAAGAGATAGAGTTGCTCATTGGTGTAGGTCGCCATGGCGGTCACGGCCATCACCCATGCCTTGGGATTGACCCATTGGAACGCGGCGGCGCTCATGAAGCTCATCGGCTGCGCGGAGCCTTCGCTCTCCGTAATACTGCGCGATGTGCCGATCTTCCAGGCAATCCAGACGAGATAGGCGCCGCCGGCGAATTTCAGCGCGGTGTAGAGCACCGGCACGGTAAGCAGCAGCGCACCCAACCCCAGGCCGACGCCAAGCAGCAGGGAGAAGAAGCCAACACCGATGCCGAACATATGCGGAATGGTGCGCCGAAAACCGAAATTCACACCGGAAGCAAACAACATCATGTTGTTCGGCCCCGGCGTAATCGATGTCGTGAACGCGAAAAGTAAGAGAGCCAGAAATGTATCCAGCGCCATGATGCCTCCTGGGACACCGTGCGTGACAAAGGGCGGCATCCAAAATTCTTCTCATGCGCGCCAGATGCAGCGATGCATATCCGCGCGACATTAATTCGCTCATAGTCTGAAAGCCACAGGACCTTTGTCACAGTGACATGAAGGTGTCGATTGAAATCCGCCAGGATGGACCTATCCTTCGGCTTTCCGTAGCGAGGACAGACCATGCGCGAGCCCATTCCCACCGTCACCCTCCCCTCCGGCATCACGGTACCCGCGCTCGGCCAGGGAACGTGGAACATGGGGGAGAATGCTACAACCGCCAGGGACGAGATCGCCGGCCTCAAAACCGGCCTCGATCTCGGCATGACGCTGATCGATACGGCGGAAATGTATGCCGATGGCGGCTCGGAAGAGATCGTCGGCAAGGCGATCGAAGGCCGCCGCGACGAGGTTTTTCTGGTCAGCAAGATCTATCCCGCCAATGCCAGCCGCAAGGGCGCAGTCGACGCCTGCGAACGCAGCCTGAGACGCATGAACACCGATCGCATCGATCTCTATCTGCTGCATTGGCGCGGCAACTATCCGCTCGAAGAAACGGTGGAAGCCTTCGAAGGCCTGAAAGCTGCCGGCAAGATCGAGGCCTGGGGCGTGTCGAATTTCGATGTTGCCGATATGGATGAGCTGCTCTCCGTGCCGAATGGCGGCAATGTTGCCGCCAACCAGGTGCTCTACAATCTCTCCCGGCGTGGCATCGAATACGATCTGCTGCCCTGGTGCCAGGAGCGCGGCATTCCGATCATGGCCTATTCCCCGATCGAACAAGGCCGCCTGCTCCATCACCCGGAGCTGATCCGCATCGCCAAGACCTATCAGGCGACGCCCGCCCAGATCGCGCTTGCCTTTCTGCTGGAGCGCGACGGCGTGATATCGATCCCGAAATCCTCGAACCCGCAGCGCATCGAGGAAAACCGTGACTCGATAGATGTCGACATGACAGAGGAGGATTGGGCCGTCCTCGACGCCGCCTTCCCGCCGCCGTCGCGAAAGAAGTCATTAGACATGCTGTAGATTCAAGCGGCTGTCTTCTGCTGTGCGACGATCAGCTCGATCGCGCGAAAAACGTCGATCTCTCGCCAATCAGCCGGATCGCGATAGGTCGGATAAAGCGAAAAGGCGGCAGCGGCGATCTGGTCGACAGTCCGCCGCTTCGTCCGGCGCCCGGCAAGCGCGGCCTTGGTGTAAACGCCGAAATGATCTTCGGTCAGCCCCCAGCCCGCATAGAAGGGTGCGGCATAGCAGCGAACCGGAATGCCGCGCAGCAGCGCATCGAAGCCGAACTGGCTCGAGACGGTCCAGACCTCATCGACGACTTCGAGGATGGAGGCCACCGACACGGCATCGTCGATCATGACAACATCGCCCTTGGAAGCCGAGCCTGTAAGGTATCCCTTACGGAGCCCGGCCATCACATCCGGGTGGGTACGGACGAGGCATTGCGCACCGCTTGCCAGCCCATCGGCAAGCATCTTCTCGAAGGAGGCTTTTGAGCCGAGTGCCCTGTCGACGGAAACGTCGCCAACGACCTGATCGACCAGCAAAATACGACGCTTTGCCGTCCGCTCGATATTGGGCTGCTGATGAGGGAGATGATTGTATTTCGACAACTTGTTGAGAACGATCTGCTCCCGGATGGCGCCCCCGAGCTCTCTCGCCTCCCCGGCACCTTCTATCAGCCGCTCAAGCCGCGATGGATTGCTTGCATCGACGGGCAGGCCAAGATCGTCGATGACGATGGAAAGAGGAACGGCGCCGGTCTTGCCGAGCCCCACAGAGCGCAGGAAACCATCTTCCAAGTGCCAATGCGGCAATCTGCGAAGCCGCGCAATACTATCCGCCATCTTGGCCGGCGCACGGCCGCCCCAGGAAACGATGCCGCCTATGCCGGGCGACAATGCGGAAGCTAGCTTCTGCGAGCCGAAGTAATGTCCGAGCCAGGGAAAGTCACTTCGTACGAAAGGCGCGGCGCCGAGGCGCATGCCAGCTGGCGGATGCCACGGCTTTTCGCCGATGTCAGCCATTGTTACCGCGTTTCCCCTTCTCCCCACGGGGAGAAGGAATTTGCAGCGCCGAGTTGCCTCATATGCGTTCCCCCTCAACGGCGCAGGCTCTTACATCCCCTGCGGACCACGGTTCATCGCGGCGATGCCCGTGCGGCAAACTTCGATGAGACCGAGCGGCTTGATGATGGCGATGAACTGATCGATCTTCGAGGACTTGCCGGTGATCTCGAGAATGAAATGCTCGATGGTCGCATCCACCACCTTGGCGTGGAAGGCATCGGCCAGCCGCAGCGTTTCGGCGCGCATCTCGCCGCTCCCGGTCACCTTCAGCAGCGCCACTTCGCGCTCGATCGGCCGCTCCTGGCCGAGTTCGCGGGCGCGCACCGTCAGATCGACGACGCGGTGAACGGGAACGATGCGCTCAAGCTGCGCCTTGATCTGCTCCAGCACCTGCGGCGTGCCGCGCGTGACAACAGTGATGCGCGACAGATGCGCCTGATGCTCGGTCTCCGAAACCGTGAGGCTTTCTATGTTGTAGCCCCGGCCGGAGAAGAGGCCGATGACGCGGGCGAGAACGCCGGGCTCGTTGTCGACCAGCACCGAAAGCGTATGGCTCTCGGCCGCCGCGGTTTCGGGTGAAATGAAATAGGCGGAGCCCGTGGGTTGAAGGTGTGCGTTCATTATTCTTGTTCCGTTTCCTCGGTTCTTGTTCGGCATGCCGGCGAGTCGGCTGGGGCGCGGCTCCTGCCGCGCCTCAGCTATCGATCAAACCAACTGACGACCCTTGGCGTCGATGGCGTTGGCGACGGCCTCGTCGGTTGCTTCGTCCGGCAGCAGCATTTCATTGTGCGCCTTGCCCGAGGGGATCATCGGGAAGCAGTTGGCGAGATTGGCGACACGGCAGTCGAAAATGACCGGCTTGTTGACGTCGATCATTTCCTGGATGGCGGCATCGAGGTCACCCGGTTTCTCGCAACGCAGGCCGATGGCGCCATAGGCCTCGGCCAGCTTGACGAAATCAGGCATCGCTTCCGTGTAAGAATTGGACAGGCGGTTTCCATGCAGCAGCTGCTGCCACTGGCGAACCATTCCCATGTACTGGTTGTTCAGAATGAAGATCTTGATCGGCGCATTGTGCTGGATCGCCGCCGACATTTCCTGAATGCACATCTGGATAGAGGCATCGCCGGCAATGTCGATGACCAGGCTTTCCGGATGGGCGATCTGCACGCCGAGCGCTGCCGGCAGGCCGTAGCCCATGGTGCCGAGGCCGCCCGAGGTCATCCAGCGGTTCGGCTGTTCGAAACCGTAGAACTGCGCCGCCCACATCTGGTGCTGACCGACTTCGGTGGTGATGTAGGTATCGCGATGCTTCGTCAGCTCATAGAGGCGCTGGATCGCATATTGCGGCATGATGACGTCGTCGCTCGGCTTGTAGGCGAAGGAATTGCGCGCGCGCCAGCGAGCGATGTCAGCCCACCAGTCGCCCAAACGATCCGCAGCCGGCTTCTGCGGCAGGGCGCGCCACAGGCGAACCATGTCTTCCAGAACATTGCCGACATCGCCAAGGATGCCGACATCGACACGAACATTCTTGTTGATCGAAGACGGATCGATGTCGATGTGGATCTTCTTCGAATTCGGCGAGAAGGCATTCAAGCGGCCGGTAATGCGGTCGTCGAAGCGCGCGCCGATGCAGACCATGACGTCGCAATCATGCATCGCCATGTTGGCTTCATAGGAACCATGCATGCCGAGCATGCCGAGCCAGGCCTTGCCGGACGCCGGATAGGCGCCGAGGCCCATCAGCGTCGACGTGATCGGGAAATCGGTCAGCTCGACCAATTCGCGCAACAGCTTGGAGGCTTCCGGACCGGAATTGACGACGCCGCCGCCGGAATAGATGACCGGACGACGGGCATTTTTCATCAGCTCGATCGCCTGCGTGATCTTGTTGAGATCGCCCTGGATCTTCGGCTGATAGCTCTTCTGGACATGATGAGCGTCCGGCGGCGTATAGGTGCCGGTCGCGAACTGAATGTCCTTCGGAATGTCGACGACGACAGGACCCGGGCGGCCTGATTGCGCGATGCGGAAGGCTTCGTGAATGACGGCAGCCAGCTCATTGACGTCCTTGACCAGCCAGTTGTGCTTGGTGCAAGGCCGCGTAATGCCGACGGTATCGCATTCCTGGAAAGCGTCGGAACCGATCAGCGTGGTCGGAACCTGGCCGCTGAGGCAAACGAGCGGGATCGAATCCATCAAGGCGTCCTGCAGCGGCGTGACGGCATTCGTCGCGCCCGGGCCGGAGGTGACCAGCATGACGCCGACCTTGCCGGTGGAGCGGGCATAGCCTTCGGCCGCATGGCCTGCGCCCTGCTCATGGCGAACGAGAATGTGCTTGATATCGTCCTGCTGAAAGATCTCGTCATAGATCGGAAGCACGGCACCGCCCGGATAACCGAAGATGTGTTCGACGCCGTTGTCCCTGAGCGCCTGCAACACGATCTCCGCGCCTGTCATTCGATTGCCGCTCGCCTGATTATCTGTGCCGGTCATACGTTTGTTCCGCTGTCTGCTGGAGGTTTGGAAGAATGAAATCTCGATTTTGGGCATAAAAAAAGGCCCCTTGGGGAGCCTGTCATCTAGCGCATGGGTGGCTATCGCCGGATGGTTACACCATCCTGCCCATGCGCTTTCCCACCACGATAAGAACGATCGAGTTTTTCATGGGGCGAAGTGATAGACAGAAAATTTCGAAGCGTCAACGCGTGAAGCAATAAAAAATCGCGGACCCGCGGAAACCCTATAAAAAGCCTGGGTAGTCGACAGGGTTTTATTAAGCCACCGTCTCTATGCTCCAGCCTCTAATGATTGAGGTAGCTGTTTGCTGAATAACGATCTGCAGACATCAGGCAACGCTGGAGATTTTGATCGCCGCGACAGGTTGAAGCCGGGAAATCGCTTCCTCGGCCGCGTTGTCGCGTGCAACGGCTCGAGAGCGACGATCGCTGCCGTTGCCGAGGCCGGCGGCACGGATCTGACCGAGCTCTGGTCCGTGGGTCGGCTGATCTCCATCAGTGTCGGGAAGAACCGCGTGGCTGCCCTCGTCTATTCGATGAACACTCAAAGCGTCGGCTGGGGCGAAGGACAGGACAATCTCTTCCGCATCGAAGTCGAACTTTTGGGCGAGGTCCATGTCGGGCCGGATGGCCGCGAGGAATTTTCAAGCGGCATTACCGCCTATCCTTATCTCGGCGCGATTGCGCATCGCATCCGTGCCGCCGATCTCATGCGCATCTTCGATGCCGGCAAGGGCAGCAGCTGCGTCATCGGCAAGCTGACGCAGGATGAAAGCATCGACGCCGCCATCCATATCCCCTCCATGCTGTCGAAGCATTTTGCAGTCGTCGGCTCCACCGGCGTCGGCAAATCCACCGCCGTCTCGCTGTTGCTGCACAAGGCGATCAGCGCCGATCCGAAACTGCGCGTGCTGATCCTCGATCCGCATAATGAATTTGCCGCCGCCTTTCCGAGGCATGCCGTCGTCATCGACACCGATACGCTCGACCTGCCCTTCTGGCTGATGCGGCTGGAAGAATTCAGCGAAGTCGTCTTCCGCGGCCGACCGGCAATACCGGAAGAGCTCGATGCGCTGCGCGACCTTATTCCGGAAGCAAGACGCGCCTTCCGCGGCAGCGATTCAAGCCTGATGCGCCGCCAAACGGAAAAGTCCTCCTTGACGGCGGATACGCCGGTTCCCTACCGCATGGCCGATCTGCTGGCGCTGATAGACGAGCGCATCGGCCGCCTGGAGGGCCGGCAGGAAAAGCCGCATCTGCGCTCACTGAAAATGCGCATCATCTCGGCGATCAACGATCCGCGCTATCATTTCATGTTCTCCAATAACACGATCACCGATACGATCATGGAGACGATCGCCAAGATCTTCCGCATTCCGGGAGACGGTAAGCCGATCTGCACGTTCCAGCTCGCCGGCATCCCCTCTGAAGTCATCAATTCAGTCGCTTCGGTCCTCTGCCGCATGGCGTTCGAGCTGGCGCTCTGGAGCGACGGCGCGATCCATATGCTCGTCGTATGCGAGGAAGCGCACCGCTATATCCCCGCCGATCCGAACCTCGGCTTCCTCCCCACGCGCCAAGCCATCGCCCGCATCGCCAAGGAAGGGCGCAAATACGGCGTATCGCTCGGCATCATCACGCAGCGGCCGGGCGAGCTCGATCAGACGATTCTTTCGCAGTGCTCGACGCTCTTCGCCATGCGTCTCGCCAATGATCGCGACCAGGAAATCATCCGTTCGGCCATCCCGAACTCCTCGATCTCCACGACCAGTTTCCTGTCCTCGATCGGCAATGGCGAGGCAATCGCCTTCGGCGAGGCCATCACCGTGCCGATGCGCATGCGCTTTTCCCAGGTCGAGCAGCATTTGCTGCCGAAAGCCAGTGGCAGCACGGCGAAGGTCAGTGAGGATTCGCCGGATACGGTCGATCTGCGCACGATCATCAGCCGCATGCGCTCGATTACAGGTCCCGATATCGGCGCCTTGCAACAGAACTACGGCGCCGCGACGGACATGGTAACCGAAAGCAGGAACCATTTCGACGACCTGCCTGTCGAACAGCCACCGCAGCGTGCCGCGGAAGCCGATACGCCATCGATCGAACCCTATCGCCCCGACATGCTGCCTCGCACGGCCACCCCACAGACTGCTCCGCCGCTGCAGACATCGATCGACAGCAGGCTTGCGGACCTGCGCCGCGAATTTCGCAGCGACGCTACGGCCGCACGCCCCTTGCCGCCGAGAGAACCTTTGCCGTCCCCCAGGCGGGAACCTGGCCTTTCGCTGCGGGACAGCATTCTGAAAAAGCCGCTGGGCAGCCTTTACGACAAGGATTGAGGCAGCAGCCTCAGGGGCTCAAGCGCTCCCAGCTCTCATCCATCTGATTGCGAAACCAGGTCATCTGCCGCTTGGCATATTGCCGCGTTGCCGCCGCTCCGGTTTCGATGACCTCTTCCCGCGTCATCTCACCCTTCAGCATCGCGGCGATCTGCGATACGCCAATCGCCTTCATGACCGGCATCTCCGGCGGCAGGTTCAATGCCAGCAAAGCCCGCACCTCCTCCTCCGCACCCATTGCCAGCATCTTCTCGAAGCGGCTGTTGATGCGCTGGTGCAGCAGCGCGCGCGCGGGCAGGACAACGATCTTCCGGGCACGATCGGGATCGATGACCATTGGCCCGGTCTTGCCCTGAAAGGCGGAAATCGAACGGCCTGTCGCCTCCATCACCTCCAGGGCGCGGACAATACGCTGGCCATCCTGCGGGTTGAGGGTGTCAGCAATAGCGCTGTCACGTTCTGCAAGCTCGCGATGCAGCGCCTCCGCCCCTTCCGCCAACAGTCGACCACGAAGCCGGCTCCGGATATCAGACGGAATTTCGGGCATATCGGAGAGTCCGCCCGTCAGCGCCTTGAAATAGAGTCCGGTGCCGCCGACGAAAACAGGCAACCGCCGCTCACCGCGCAGACGTTCGACCAATGCGCCGGCCTCACGAAGCCAGGCGCCGGTGGAATAGGCCTGGCCCGCCGGAACATGACCGTAGAGATGATGCGGAATGCCTTCCATATCAGCCTCTGAGGGCCGCGCTGTCAGTACGCACAGGGTGTCGTAGACCTGCATGCTGTCGGCATTGATGACGACGCCGCCATGCGAACGAGCCAATTCTACCGCCAGCGCGGACTTGCCGCTGGCGGTCGGCCCGGTTATCAGGATCGCGTCGATATTGCTCATAAGGTTTCTGCCCATGGCCTTCGTTGCCACGCTTATTGCCAATCCGTCAAATCCCGTTCTCGTTCCAGCTATCGCGGAACAGGCGGCTGATGTCGTCAAGGCGTCGGGGCTTTACTGGCTGGCCGACGGCATTGCCTGCGATATCGCGCTCCGCGATGATACGGACCTTCAGGCCGCGGAAGCCAATATCCTGGCCGTGATCGGCGGCGAGCCGATCGATCTCGTGATTCAGGACGCTGACACCCGCCGCAAGAAGCTGCTGATTGCCGATATGGATTCCACTATGATCGGCCAGGAATGCATCGATGAGCTTGCCGCTGAAGTCGGCCTCAAGGAGAAAGTTGCCGATATCACGGCCCGCGCCATGAACGGCGAAATCGCCTTCGAGCCGGCCCTGCGCGAGCGCGTGGCTCTGCTGAAGGGACTGCCGATCTCCGTCGTCGATGATGTCATCACCAACCGCATCACGCTGACGCCGGGCGGCCCCGAACTCATCGCGACGATGAAAGCAAAAGGCTATTACGCCGCCCTCGTCTCCGGCGGATTCACCGTCTTCACTAGCCGCATCGGCGCGACCCTTGGCTTCGACGAGAACCGTGCCAATATCTTGCTGGAAGAAAACGGCATCCTGACCGGGCTCGTCGAAGAGCCGATCCTCGGCAAGCAGGCCAAGGTGGATGCGCTGAACGATATCGCCGCGAGGCTCGGCATTTCCACCGATGATGTGCTGGCTGTTGGCGACGGCGCAAATGACCTCGGCATGCTGCAGCTTGCCGGCTCCGGCGTCGCGCTGCACGCCAAGCCGACGGTTTCAGCGCAAGCCAGAATGCGCATCGATCATGGCGATCTCACCGCCCTCCTCTACATCCAGGGCTATCGTAAGACGGACTTCATCAAACCATAGAACGGCGCAATCGCCGGGATCGGGGCCTTGGATGATCATCACCGAAACCGGCCGCCTTATCATCCGCAATTGGCGCGAGGCGGATCGTGATCTGGCCTACGAGATCAACTCCGACGAGGCGGTCATGGAGTTCTTTCCATTCCGCCGCAACCGTGCGGAAGCCGACGCCTTCTTCTATCGCGTTCACGCGATGATTTCAGAAACCGGGTTTGGCCTCTACGCCCTCGAGCTCAAAGAAACCGGAGAAGCGATCGGTTATTGCGGATTGATGCCGGCAGATCATCTGGAACCCTTCGTGCCGGCAGGAACGATCGAGATCGGCTGGCGCCTGGTGAAACGGCAATGGGGCAAGGGATTTGTCAGCGAGGCGGCACGAGCGCTCCTTGCCCACGGTTTCGACAAGCTCGCCCTGGACCAGATCGTCTCCTTTGCCGTGCACAACAATGTCAGATCGACCGCCGTCATGGAGCGGATCGGCATGCAGCGCGTCGAAGGCGGCGATTTCGATCATCCAAATGTGCCCGACACCCACTCCCATCTGAAGCGGCATGTCCTATACCACCTGACGGCGGCCGAGTGGCGGGCGCAGCAGGCAAAGAATAGCGACGGCTGAACCTCTACTCCAACGCAACGGCGATGAAGCGCAAGTCACCGTTCGGAGACGCAACCATCATCTGCGCATTGCGACGTCCCTCGCGCTTCAGCGAAGCCACCTTCTCCGAGGCGGCACTCGGCGTCTGGACGAATTCCTGCGCCACTTCCACGACGACGTCGCCTGGTTTTAGGCCCTTGTCGGCCGCTGCCGAACCTGGCGCCACCTCAGTGATGACGACGCCGTCGACGCTATCGGCAATGCCGAAGCTCTTGCGGTTCTCTGATGTCAGCGTCGCGAGCTTCA
Organism: Martinezella tropici; assembly: GCF_008370325.1. Taxonomy (GTDB): domain Bacteria; phylum Pseudomonadota; class Alphaproteobacteria; order Rhizobiales; family Rhizobiaceae; genus Rhizobium; species Rhizobium tropici_B. The sequence goes on from NZ_VNIP01000010.1 coordinate 389,641, forward strand.
TGCCGAGTATGTTCGAGGTCGCCTGGACCGGTGGTTGAACCTGTGGCGATTGCTGCGGATCGGCGCCCTGGTCCTGTCCATCCATGCCGTCATCGCCACCCTCTTCACCCTCGTCGGGATTGATGACACCACCATTATTACCATTATCGTCCGGCGCAAGCTGCGGCTTCTTGGTCTTGTCGGTATTGGCGGCTGCCGCCTGATCGCTGTCTTCCAGTCGACCGAGGGTCACCTTGACGGTCTGTTCCTTGCCATCGCGGAAAATGACGACATCGACTTCATTGCCGACGGGGCTTTCGGCAACGACGCGCGGCAGATCGCGCATCTCGTCCACATCTTTGCCGTCGAATTTCAGGATAACATCACCCGCCTTGATCGAACCGTTGTCGACCGGGCCGCCCTTGATGACGCCCGCCACGAGCGCGCCCTTGGCACCGGCTAGACCGAGACTGTTGGCAACATCATCCGTTACCGGCTGGATGCGCACGCCGAGCCAGCCGCGGCGCGTCTCGCCAAAATCCCGGAGCTGATTGACGACGCCTTCCGCCAGTTCGGACGGCACGGCGAAGCCGATGCCGATCGAGCCGCCGCTCGGGGAAATGATGGCCGTATTGATGCCGATTACCTCGCCCTTCATATTGAAGAGCGGACCGCCGGAATTGCCCTTGTTGATCGCCGCATCCGTCTGGATGAAGTTGTCATAAGGGCCGGCGTTGATGTTGCGCCCTCGGGCCGAAACGATGCCGACGGTCACGGACCCGCCGAGACCGAAGGGATTGCCGATCGCCATCACCCAGTCACCGATCCGCATCTTGGAGGAATCGCCGAACTTCACCGCCGTCAGCGGATGCTTCGGCTCGACCTTGAGCACCGAAAGATCGGTCTTCGTATCGGTGCCGATCAGTTTCGCCTTCAGCTTGGTGCCGTTCGGGAAGATCGCCTCGATATCGTCGGCGCCTTCGATGACGTGATTATTGGTGACGATATAGCCGGCCGGGTCGATGACGAAGCCGGAGCCGAGCGAGCTCACCTTGCGATTGCTGTTGTCGTCTTTCTTGTTGTTGAAGAAATCGTTGAAGTAATCCTGATAGGGCGAGTTGTCCGGCACCTTTGGCGTCGCCGGCCCATCGCCCTCGTCCTTCACCTTCTGCGATGTGGAAATATTGACGACGGCATCCAGCAACCCCGAAGCAAGATCGGCAACCGAAGCCGGCCCGGCACTCATTGCCGGGTTTATCGCGCCCGGGTTCAGCGTAGCCGTCGGTGATGCGGCCAGAGGCGTCTGGTTGTTGGTGGCCGGCGCCTGGGCACCCGCCGTCGCACCGCTATTCTGCGCCTGCGCATAAGCCTGTTCGGTAACGCCCACAACGGGGCCGGCAATCAGTGCCATGCTGGCCAGCACGGCGAACGAACGGCTGAAAGGCAGGCGATTGGTCGAAGCCATCAGGCATCCTCATTGAGAAAGGGGAAATCTTGTATAAGCATCAACATAAGGCGGAATGATGAAGCGTGAAATCACCTTTTTGCGAAATCCCCGCACTCCGCGCCGACGATGCAACATGGTAAAGGCGATGCGATCCGCAAAAGGAAAAGGGCCACCGTGAGGCAGCCCTTCCATTCCTTGATTTGACGCCTTAATTCGCGGGCGGCGTCGGATTGGCAAGCGCCGGCGCCCCGGCATTGGGCGCTGAACCCGCGGGACTGTCGAAGTACTTGAAGAAGTCCGACTGGTTCGGCGGCAGGACAAGCGTCTTGCCACCCGAGGCAAGCGCCTTGTTGTAAGCGGCCATCGAGCGATAGAACTCATAGAAGTTCGGATCGCGCTTCGAGGCATCGGCGAAGATGCCGTTTCGCTCGGCTTCGCCCTCACCGCGCAGCACTTCGGAATCCTTCTGAGCGTCCGCAACGATCTCGACAACCTGGCGGTCCGCGATCGCGCGGCGCTTCTGGCCTTCTTCGTTACCGCGAGCGCGGATGAGTTCGGCTTCCGCCAGACGCTCGGCCTTCATGCGGTCATAGGTCTGCTGCGACACTTCCTGGGTCAGGTCGGTGCGGCGGATGCGGACGTCCTCGATGTTGAGACCGAGCGATTCGGCATCGCGATGCAGATCGTTGCGCACTTCCGTCATCATCGAGGCGCGTTCATCGGAAAGCGCCGCTTCAAAGCCGCGCAGACCGTAGACACGGCGCAATGCAGCGTCGAGGCGGGTTCTGAGGCGCGATTCCGCAGAATCGCGATCGCCGGAAACGGTCTCGCGGAACTTGCGTGCATCCATGATCCTGTAGACGACGAAGGCATCGACTTCATAGAACTTGCCACCCGAGACTTGGACACGAATATTGTCCAGATCGAAGCGAAGCTCCTGCAGCTGCACATACTGGACACGATCGGCATCCATGAAGGCGAAAGGCAGCTTGAAGTAGAGACCTGGTTCCGTCTTGACCTCGCGAATCTGGCCGAAGCGCAGGACGATCGCCTGTTCACGCGCATTGACCACGAACACCGACGAATAAACGAGCAGCAGCACTACCGCGAGCGCGATGAGAATGGCTGGCAAACGGCTGGACGTCATCATTTGGCCTCCGGCTGAGTTGCAGCGGCGGGCTTGCCCGCCGGCGTCGTGGACTGCTTGCCGATGTCATTCAGCGGCAGGTAAGGCACGACGCCCTGCTTGTCGTCGATGATGATGCTGTTGGAATTGCCGATGACGGACTCCATGGTTTCGAGGAACAGACGCTTGCGCGTGACTTCCGGCGCCTTGACGTATTCGTCGTAGATCGAGATGAAGCGCTGCGCCTCACCCTGGGCTTCCTTCACAACGCGGTCCTTGTAGGCGGCTGCTTCTTCGCGGATCTGAGCCGCGCGACCGCGGGCCTGACCGAGCTTCTGGTTGGCGTATTGATTGGCCTCTTCCACCTGCTGGTCTTCATTCTGCTCGGCACGCTGCACTTCGTCGAAGGCGTCAGCCACTTCGCGCGGCGGCGAGACATCCTCGATCGGAATGGCGTTGATGGAGATGCCCGAACCATAGCGATCCATCGTATCCTGGATGATGCTCCTCACCTCGGTCGCGATTTCCTGACGCTTGTCGCGATAGATATCCTGGGCAGGCCGGCGACCGACAACCTCGCGCATGGCGCTTTCGGCAACCTGCTGCAGCGTCTCGTCGGGGGTTTCGAGATTGAACAGATAGGATTGCGGGTTGGTCACCGTATAGAGAACCGAGAACTGCACATTGACGATGTTCTGATCGCCCGTCAGCATCAGGCCGGCACTCGAACCGGCGGTTGAGCGGCCGCCGATGTTGCGCTGCTGCTCGGTCACCTTGACGAATTCGATGCGGTCCATCGGCCAGATGTGGAAGTGCAGGCCTGGCATCGAAACTTCTTCGCGCGGCTTGCCGAAGCGCAATTCTACGCCGCGCTCGTCCGGCTGCACCGTGTAGATGCACTGGATCAGCCAGAAAACGGCGATCACTGCGATGATGATGAGGACGACGCCTGCATTGAAGCCACCTGGCACGAAACCTTTCAATCGGTCCTGACCGCGGCGAATGATATCCTCAAGGTCCGGAGGCCCTCCGTTGCCGCTTCCCCGCGGCCGGTTTGGTCCTTGCCCCCAAGGTCCCTGATTATTTCCGCCGCCACCGCCGCCCCATGGGCCACCGCCGCCGCCATTCTGATTGCTCCAAGGCATCAAAACCTCTTTGTTTGTTGACTCCCGATATCGCGCCGAACCCACGGAATTCTTGGCTCGAGATCCGCGGGTGGCAACGATTGTTTCCCGTTATAGGTATCGAAGCACCTGCTTTCAACGAGACTTGAGGAAGTTGGCCGGATTCATTGGAAAATATTTGCTTTCCGGGGGCGGCTTTTATGCCTTTCGCCTGAAATAGCTAACGAAACGCGTCGGATAAGTGTCCTTCTCGCCGGCCGGCACCGCAAGCTCACTTTCGGCTTGCCATATGGCGGGATCAATCGCTGGAAAGGCGGTGTCACCCTCGACATCCGCCTCCACATGGGTAATCAGCAAACGATCGGCCACACCGATCGCCTGTCGATAGATCTCACCGCCGCCAAGGATGCAGATTTCGTCGACATCGCTCTCTCGCGCTAAACGGGATGCTGCCTCGATTCCTTCCTCAAGCGAATGCACCACCGCTATCCCCTCAGCCGAGAAACCTGGGTCGCGGGTGATGACGATATTTGGCCGGCCGGGCAAGGGCCTGCCGATCGACTGGAACGTCTTGCGTCCCATGATAACAGGCTTACCCAGCGTCAATGCCTTGAAGCGCTTGAGATCGGATGACAATCGCCAGGGCATGTCGCCTTCGCGCCCGATAATGCCATTGCGCGATACGGCAACGACGATGGTCTTGATCGGCTGGGTCATGCGTCTCCCTCGGTCCATGTCACCGACACCAATCGAGTCGGCGCAGCGACTTTACATCAAGATGGCGACGATGGGAGATAGAAGACGCCTCGCGGCCCCGCATCACCCCGCATTATTGAGCTTGTCGAGCCGGCCGGCCAGAAGACCTCCGTCTTCCCGATCGCTAGCCATCTTTCGATAGAGCCCGGCCATGCCCTTGAATATCAGCGCGGCGGGGTCGTCCTCGCCGAGGAAATCCGAAATCTCCTCCATCTCCGCGATCCAGCGATAGGCTTTAGGATACATGTCCGGAATACCATGTGCGAATTTCGCATCGAGATCCGGCAGGCTCTCCTGAAGCTCGCGTTTCAAGGCCGCATCGGCGCCGGAATGGATTGCGGCAAGCAACATGGCCGTGCCGAGACCGGTCACGCCCTTGTTGATGCCGGCGTAGCACATCTTCAAAGCCGAGGCAGCACCGAGCGGCCCGTCGATGCGGCGCACCTGAAGTCCGTGCTCCACAAGCACGCCGCTATTGTTGGCGGTGTCGCCGCTCACATAGAGTTTCGGCCCCTTCTGGCCCGGCTTCGGCGGGCCGCCAATAATGCAGCCGTCGAGAACCACGCCGCAGTCGCTGCCGAAGATCGCCGCTACCTCGGCCATGGTCTTCGGCGAGATCGCGTTGCAGTCTATGAACGTCGTCTTGCTGCCACTTCGGCGCAGTTCGATAGCGATCTGCCTGGCGACGGAAACGGCCTCTGCGGGCGGAACGATGGAAAGAATGAGACGCGACGCAGCGATAGCGGCGAGATTGACCGCCCCCATGCCGGCTGCTTTCGCGCGCTCGATGGTCGAAGCCGAACGACCCTCGAGATAGGTGACCACCCTCGCCCCATTCTCGACCAAACGCCGGCCAATGGCGCTCCCCATCGCGCCGGCACCGATGACTGCGATCTCCAAGGTCAATCTCCTTCTCCGCACGAGAAGGCGGCAGCATATCGCCTATCGCTCGGCGGGACGAGCGGAATGCCATTGAGTAACGCCAAGTTTAACGCCATCCCTCATGCGTTGCGAAGCACGAGGACGGCATAGATGCAGGGCTCTCCGCTTTCATTCTTGAAGACGCAGTCCGTCGGCGGGCCAAGCTCGAGGCAATCGCCTGCCGACATCGAGTGCTTCGCATCTCCTTCGATAAACGTCAGCCGCCCCTTAAGCACCCAGATGAGCTGCCGCATGAAGGCATAGGCCGACGCGGGCATCGGAACTTCCGCCCCAGCAGGCAATTCGATACGAACCAGATCCAGCGGCAGATCCGATTTTGGCGAGACATGCCGCCGCTCGTAACCCGTCTGCGGATCAACCCAGACGGGCTGCTCTTCCTTCCTGAGAAAGCGGCCCTGCTGCATCTCGGCACGCGCCATCAAGGTCGACATGCTCAAGCTGAAGGCGCCGGAAAGCTTGCCGAGCAGCGTCGCCGTCGGGCTGCTCTCGCCGCGCTCAATCTTGTGGATCATGGCACGGGAAACGGCCGAGCGCTCCGCCAGCTCCGTCAGCGACCAGTTACGGTTCTCGCGTTCAATACGGATACGTGCGCCGATGCGCTTGTCGATATCATCAAGTTGGGACATGCGTTTTACTATAGTGGACTTTTGTCGGAGTGACAATCGACGCATATCGCCGGAAAAGTAGGACTCAAGAGTAGCTGTGTTTGCTCTCTGATACAGTTTTGTATTAACATAGTAGACAGATGCCGAAATCAGTGTATGACGGCATGAAAAAACAAGCGATACGGCCATCCATTTCGATGGACGATGCCCACGGAGCCACCGATGCAAATTCGCGATGCGAGAGACGAGGATCTTGCGGGAATAACCGCGATCTACAATGACGCCGTCGCCAATACCGCCGCGATCTGGAACGAGACACAGGTCGATATCGCCAACCGCCGCCAATGGCTGCAGGATCGGCATAAGCTCGGTTATCCGGTTCTGGTGGCGACAGACGATCTCGGCGACGTCATCGGCTATGCCTCGTTTGGCGATTGGCGCGCCTTCGATGGCTATCGGCATACGGTCGAACACTCCGTCTATGTCCGCAACGATCAATATCGCGGCGGCATCGGCAAGGCGCTCATGATCGAGCTGATCGAGCGCGCCCGGGCGATCGGCAAGCATGCGATGGTTGCGGGCATCGAGGCCGGCAATGAGGCCTCGATCCGGCTGCACGAAAAGCTCGGCTTCCAGCAGGTCGGCCTTCTCCCGCAAGTCGGCACGAAGTTCGGGCGATGGCTCGATCTCGCCTTTCTGCAGCTCCTGCTCGATCAACGCACCGACCCCGATATCAAACCGGCAGCTTAAGGCGCGAACACCATGCCGATCACGGTGGCAACGCTCATTCTCGCCGGCATATCGCTGGTTCTACAAAACGCGCTGATGGTGCGGATCACCCAGTCGGTATCGACCGTACTTGTTACGCTCGTCATCAACTCCTCGGTCGGGCTGACGGCGCTGCTCGTGATCCTGATTTCCCGCAACGGTCTCGCCGGCCTTACGGAAGCGGCCGGTGCCATCAAGCCATGGGCCTTGCTGCCAGGCCTCCTTGGCTCCTTCTTTGTCTTTGCGGGCATACTCGGATATCAGCGCCTTGGCGCCGCCCCCACCATTGCCGTGCTGGTCGCCAGCCAGCTCCTGGCTGGCCTGGCATTCGACGCCGCCATCTCCGGGAAGACGATGGCCGGTTTCAGCATGTGGCAGCTTGTCGGAGCATTGCTACTTGTCAGTGGAGCCGTTCTCGTTGCCGGCCGAAACGCCTAAACCGCAACCTCGGCCGCGATCGCGGCGTGCGGCTCATAGCCGACAACCTCGAAATCCTCGATGTGATAGTCGTCGATGCTGTCGGGCCGGCGCAGCAGACGCAAGGTCGGGAACGGCTTCGGCTCGCGGCTGAGCTGTTCGCGGACGGCATCGAGATGATTGAGATAGAGGTGCACGTCGCCGCCAGACCAGACCAGCTCTCCCACATCCATATCGACCTGCTGCGCGACCATAGCCAACAAAACTGCCTGCTGACAGATATTGAAAGGATTGCCCAAGACCAGGTCGCATGAGCGTTGGAACACCATGAGGCTAAGGCGCGGACGCATGCCGCCCTCGGCTGAGATGTTCGACACATGAAACTGATAGACCATATGGCAGGGATGCAGCGCCATGTCGGCAAGCTCTCCGACATTCCAGGCATGGAAAATCATCCGGCGGCTGCTGGGATTGGTCTTGAGGTCCTTGATGACCGCAGCGAGCTGGTCATGCACCCGGCCCTCGGCATCGCGCCATTGCCGCCATTGCTTGCCATAGACCGGGCCGAGATCGCCCCATTGAAGAGCGAAGGCCTCGTCCTCGAGAATCCGCTTCTCGAAAGCGACCTGATCGATATCCTCGCCCGTTGCCTTGCGATATTTCGCCAGCGGCCAGTCTGTCCAGATCCGCACATTCTCCTTCAGGAGATTGCGGATATTGGTGTCGCCGGTCAGAAACCAGAGCATTTCCTTGACGGCAAGTTTCCAGTAGACGCGCTTCGTCGTGAAGATCGGGATCTGTCCCTTAGAAAGGTCGAAGCGCATCATGGCGCCGAGGCCGCTCAAGGTACCCACGCCCGTACGGTCGATCCGGCGATCACCATGCTCGAGCAGGTGCTCCATCAGGTCGAGATATTGATACTCCGGGTGACGAGCCATCTTCCGCTCCGAAATCGCTTGAATTTGCCGGCGGCACGGATGCCACCAGCGGCCGGTTGCCGCCGCGTCCGGCCGATTCCTTTCTTGCGATTTTAATGACAAGCCGGGACGAAACCAACCACCGCGAAACATAATTCAGCCAAATCTCGCGCCCGCAGACGCAAAGCGATGTTTCGGCGAAGCATTTATGACAAATGCCCTTCCCTTCGCTCGCGGAAAACACTATATCAGCCGTGCCGGTCTTCGGGCCGGCTATGGCGATAAATGAGCGGTGTAATAAACCTATTGGACCCGGGGGCGGTACCCGGCGCCTCCACCAAAAACCGGCCGGCAAGACTGGCGTCAGACCGGCTTTTGATGGGGGCGAAACAGGATCGACAAGGGTGTAAAGATCGACTTTTCGCTCGGCATTGTACCGCCGTTATCGGGCTAAAATTGTAGTTGCAAACGACAACTATGCGGAAGCTCGTCTCGCTGCTTAATCGCGGTGTGACACTTCAAATAAAGTCCTAAGGGGTCGCACTCTTAGGCGGGGTTCGAAGGCACCTGGCAACAGAAGCCTTCACCTTCTTCTCCAGTGCTATATTATAGATCGACAGGCGGTGACTCGCGCATAGGGCTTTTCCGGCGGCGTTCAGCGTGGCATAAGCCTATAAAAAACATGGCCAACGAAAGACAGGAAAGCATGGGGCAGGATCATATCCGCTACGACATTTTGGCACAGGACGCCTTGCGTGGAGTCATCCGCAAGGTGTTGACCGAGGTCGGCGCCACAGGTCGCCTGCCCGGTGACCATCATTTCTTCATTACTTTTCTGACAGGCGCTCCCGGCGTGCGCATCTCGCAGCACCTGAAGGCGAAGTATCCCGAGCAGATGACCATCGTCATCCAGCATCAGTTCTGGGATCTGAAGATCACGGAAAGCCAGTTCGAGATCGGCCTCTCCTTCTCCGATGTTCCGGAAAAGCTGGTCGTCCCCTTCAATGCCATCCGCGGCTTCTACGATCCTTCCGTCAACTTCGAGCTGGAGTTCGACGTGCCGCTGGCCGATGAGGAGGAACTCTCCTCCAGCGAAATCACAGCCTATCCGGTGCCAGTCGAAGGCGAGGAAGCTCCGGCAGCGGCGGCCAAGGAAGGCGAAGAAAAGAAACCGGGATCGGTCGTCTCTCTCGACGCGTTCCGCAAGAAGCAGTAGGTACAACCGGGGAGGCATTTGCCTCCCCTTCGCATATCACGGGGGATCGATGAGCGCCGAAATCGTCAATCTGCGTCAGTTTCGCAAGAAGCAGGCCCGTTCGGTCAAGGAAAAGCAGGCGGAGCAGAACCGCGTCACCTTCGGGCGGACCAAGGCCGAAAAAAGCCTGACAAAAGCACTCAACGAGAAGAGCGTGAAAACGCACGAAGCAGGCCGAATCGAGACGACGGAGAGCGAAGACTAGTTTTGGTCTCGAGATAAAAAACTTCAGAAATCAGTTGCTTACTTCCGCATTTTGAATCACTTTCAGACACTATCCCACCATTTCCGATTTTTGATCGATCCGCCGATGATCCGCAAACATTCCGCGACGCTGCATGGCCATCGCACAAGCTTTTCCCTGGAAGATGCCTTCTGGACAGAACTGAAGGCCATCGCCAATACGCGCGGCACCTCGCTCGCGGCACTGATCTCCGAAATCGATGACGGCCGCGAGGCTGGCAGCAATCTCTCTTCCGCACTCCGCCTCTATGTCCTTAAATGGCTGAAGGATCGCCGCTAGAGCATATCGAAAAATGCACGGCGGTTTTACATCCGGAATTGCGCAAAAACGGAGAGATAGAGCGATTTCGGAAGCCCGTGAAAAGTTGAACCGCTCCGGCGCGATTTCGACAGGTTCGCGGTGTCCACAGATGGCTCCGAAGGTTCAGTAGCCGTGATTGCCTGCAAAGGCATATGCTATTGCGCAATTCCCGGTAGTCCGTTGAAATTCAGAGGCCCATTCGTTTGCGGCGCCTGCCCATTGGGCGCTGGCACCCGCTGCATTTCGGCTCTTGCCCGGGCTTCAGCGGCGGCTCTGGCCTTGGCTTCCTCTTCCGCCAGCTGTCTGGCGCGGGCCTCTTCCTCCGCCTGCTTTTGTGCGGCAGCTTGCCGCGCCAGATCGCGCAGGCGATTTTCCTCGGCACGGCGCTGCTGCTCGATGGCGGCATCACGCTGGCGTTGAGCTTCGCGTGCGATAACAGTAAATTTGTAGAGCGCCACCTCGCGCCGGAGTCGCTGCTTCTCAAGCACATTGGCCTGCAAACGTTCGACACGCCGGCGCTCGCGCTCAAATGCGCGCACCGACAGGAAGCTGGTGACGTCGGTCACATCCATCGTTCGGCCTGGCGCCGTAAGCGGCCCGGCAAAATCGAGGCGCAAGGCGGGCTCCGCGCCACTCTGCGCCTCGGCCCCGGCATTGAAATCGATGCCGAGGGATCCGCGCATGCGCTCGTCCGGCAGGCTCATTTCGGCATTGCCGGAGAGCTTCGCCACATCGTTGCCAGCTGCAATATTCGTCGCACGCGCCACCCCTGCAGAAATATTGAAGGGTATGCTCGTGGCCGGAAGCACGGCTTCGCCATTGTTAAGCAGCGTCTGCACGATCGGCAGCACCTTGGCGACGGTGATATCGCCCTGGATCTGATCCGTCGCCGAAAGCAGGGGCGACAAGATACCGAGATTGAGACCGCGCACATGCGTTTCGCCAAGCTTGAGTTCTCCCGAGCCGCTGGCATTGGCCGCAAGCTCGGCAACGCTTCTGCCGCTCGCTTCGGCGTTCATTGCAAACCCGAAACGGCCGCTGGCGAGCGGTGCACCATCGCGCTGCCAGGCAACGGCGGCCAGATCGCCATTGGCAAGACTGAGCTTGGTCTGCAGCAAGCCCGTGCCGTCGGAATTGGCAAGCATGACGCTGCCGTTCAGCGTTCCCCCGTTCCATCCGCCGGCCAGATCGCTAAGCCGCAATTCCTCACCCTTGTACGAGGCATTGGCGGTAAAATTCGAGATAGGCCCGAATATGCCGGGCCAGACCTGCTTGGCTGAAAGCTTGACGCCGATGTCGAGCCCGGTGAAGGCCGGCAAGCCGAGTTTCTCCTTGTCGAGGCTACCCGTCTTTGCGTCCGCAATCTGCCCATAGATCGCCTCCGCCAGCCAGCCCAAATCCGCCTTGTCGAGCGACAATTCGCCCGATGCCTTGATGTTCGGCGCCTTGCGATCGACGGTGAGCACGCCCGACATATTGTTGTCGGCAAGCACCCCCTTCATATCTGAAAACACGATCTTGTCCGGGCTCAGCGCGGCATTGGCCTGGAATTTCACCGGCAGGCCTGCGCCAGTCTGGGGGATGCCGATGCCGTTCATCACGAAATAGGGGTCGAGATCGGCGCTTTCGAGCGACAGCGCAATATTCCCGTTGAGAAAGGTGTCGGGACGCACGTCGACCTTGCCGTTTGCGGTGAACGAGGTCTTGTCTGTGGCAAAGGTCAATGCCGCATCGGCCGGATCGGTGCCGTTGGCGGAGACTTTCAGCGTCAGGCGGCCATTGGCATCGGCCTCGACCGGCAGCGGATCAAGGCCTGCCTGGCCGAAGAGAATGGAGGTGATGGAGTTTTCCAGCGTCCCCTCAAGCGCCGTCTTGCCCTTGCCCGTGAAGGCCGAAAGATCGGACATGCGGTAATCGAAATTGACGCGGCTGCCGTTGGAAACGCCAGCCAGCGTCACCGTCAGCGCATTGTCCTGGTCGCCGCCAAGCGTGACCGCTCCGCGAAGGGCGGTATTTCCATACCAAGCGGCATTACGCACCAACCTGTCCATCACGGGGTGATGCGGCAGATGCTGGCGCAGCATTTCAAAGAATGGGCCGGGATCGGCGGCCTTGAAGGTGATCTCGCCCGAGCCCTTGTAGTGCGAAGGTTCGCCGTCAGCGCGGCCGGTGGCGGTGATTTCAGCGCCGGCGACATTACGCACGGAAAGCTTGTCCAGCGTCAGCGCGCCGTCTGCTATGGAGAACGACGTGTCGACATTATCGGCCGGTACGCCGAAGGCAGTGAACTTCCCGGCCTGCAAATGCGCGGTGATCCGGTGATCGAATAGGGTTTCGTCGCTGTCCTGGCCGGTGAACAGCCCGGTCAGCGCCCGCAGCGCGTCGAGATCGAGCGCATCGCCGGCAAGATCGACGGCAAGTCTCGGCGGATCCTTGTCATTCAGCGCCTGGCGGTCAAGCCGGCCTTTGAGGGTTGCCGAACCGAGGGCGATCTCCAGATTCTCGAAACGTTGCTCCTCGTGCCGCAAGCTGACATCGGCAGAAAAACCGGCCTGACGCAACTGGCGGATCGACGGGTCCACCGACCCCACGAGCCAGGAAGCCAGCCCGGACGGCTGGTTGGAGGCGACGACCAGATTTCCGATGAAATTCGGCTCGCCCTGCAGCATCAGATTGCCGCGTGCTTCGACCTGCGTGCGCCCCGGCAGCGTGCCGATCGCATGGTCGATCTTCCATCCCGTTCCCGCCGGTTCGAGATCGAGCTGCACGTCACGGATCGTCGTATCGCCGGCAACGATCGCGGGCAGCCGGAAGGTCGCTTTGCCTGGCACTTGCGGTACTGGGACTTCGGCGGCGATCGCGATCAGGCTGTTCAGCCGCTGACGCGCGGAGACTGTCGGATTCCGGTTCGTCTTGCCGTTGGCGCCCTTGTTGTTGCCGAGCCGGTTGACGTCGATCTGCTGACCATCAGCGGTCAACAGAAACTCCGGCTTGGAGCCCGTATCCAGGGTCGCCTCGCCGGTTACCACATAGGGATCGTCGGCGCCGCCGACTTCGAGGCGATATTCCGGAACGCGAATGCGGTCATTCGTCAGTTCGAACCGGCCCTTGATGCGGGGCTGCGCCTTCTGATCGGCGGAATTTTGGGCCTGCTTATCGCTGATGTCAGCCGTGAAGGAGCCCATGTAGTCCGGTTTGCTGTCGACGAGCTTCAGCTCGCCGTCGAGATCGACATTCAGGGGATGGCGGTCGGGCATCAGGCGGGTGCGGACCCGCAAGACACCGTTGTCATCCGGCTGGCTGCTGGAAACGGTGAAGTTGCCATGCTCGCCATCCAGCGCCGCATCGCCTTCCATGCGCCAAGGTCCGGCCAGCGACTTCGCCGACATTTGAGCATTCAGGCCGGTAACATGCCGGGTGCGGCCAGTCTGCTCGTCGATGAATAGGATGTCGCCCTCTTCCACATGGACACTTTCGAGCACTACCGATTTTGCCGGAATCTCCGGCCGGCTGCCGCGCATCCAGTCGAGCGTCCCATCTTTCGACAGGCGCAGGCGTACATTCGGCTTCGATACACGCATATCGAAGATCAGCGCTTCGCCAGACAGGAAAGGCGCAAGCTCGGCGTCCATCGAGAATTCCGCTATCTGCACCAGCGGCGTCCCATCGGCCTCCTGGCCGACGCGGACATCGTGCAGCGTTACCGATGGAAACGGCAGAAGGCGGGCATCGACGGTGCCATGAACGGTCACCTTCTTGCCGATGATGCGGCTCGCCTGATCCTCGAAATTCTTGCGAAAATCGGTCCAGTCTATGAAGAGCGGAGCGAGCAGCGCCACGAATAGCACCACCACGAGCAATCCACCCAGAAAAACCAGGACCCTACCTAACAATGCGCACCGTCTCCAATCTTCATTCCCAACCAATGCCAAGTCGTCGCATGTCAGAGCGCATTCGCGACATAAGCTGGAATAAGCACACTTCTACCCGATCCCTGCCCATGAAAGCAGCCCTTTTTAAGGGATATGTCGCCCCATCTAGCGCAAGCATGCAGCTTTTCATGACAAAAGCCGGAAAAGAGCGGTTGCAGCCTAGCGTCATTCACATGCGTAGCAAGCCAAGATCATGAAAATATTCCATCTTTCAGTGCCCGCGGAATATCTTTCCGGGATTGAAGATGGCATCCGGGTCGAGCGACTCTTTGACCTGGCGCATCAGATCAACGGCATTGCCGAGTTCCTGTTCGAGGAATGCCATCTTGCCCTGCCCTATCCCATGCTCGCCCGTGCAGGTGCCGTCCATGGCCAGCGCCCGCGCATTCAGGCGCGCAACGAAATCCTCGACGACAGCGATGCCTTCCGGCGTCTTGTCGTCGAACAGGACGAGCACGTGGAAATTGCCGTCGCCGGCATGGCCGACGATCGGCGCCAGCAGACCATGCGCATCGATATCGGCCTGGGTTTCCGCCACGCATTCGGCCAGACGGGAGATCGGCACGCAGACATCCGTCGACAAGGCAGCCAGTTCCGGCGCCAGCGCCCGGCAGGCCCAATAGGCGTCATGGCGGGCCTTCCAGAGCTTGTTGCGCTCTTCTGCATTGCTTGTCCAAAGGAATTCGCCGCCGCCACATTCGGCTGCAATCTCGGCAAACTGCTCCGATTGCAGCGCGACGGTCTCATCAGTGCCGTGAAATTCGAGAAAAAGCGTCGGCTTCTCATCGTAGCTGAGGCCGGAATAGCGGTTGCAGGCGCGCATCTGCATCGCATCCAGCAGCTCGATGCGCGCAACGGGCACGCCCATTTGGATCGTCATGATGACGGCATCGCATGCCGCCTTGACATCCGGGAAGGCGCAGGCGCCGCCGGCGATTTTCTGGGGAATGCCCTGCAGGCGCAGCGTGATCGACGTTAGCACGCCGAGCGTGCCTTCCGCTCCGACGAAGAGCCGTGTCAGATCGTAGCCAGCGGATGATTTCCTGGCGCGGCGGGCGGTGCGTATTTCCTCGCCATTCGCGGTCACGACGGTCAAGGACAGCACATTGTCTTTCATTGTCCCGTAGCGCACGGCATTGGTACCCGATGCGCGCGTCGATGCCATGCCGCCGATCGAGGCATTGGCGCCGGGATCGATCGGGAAGAACAGACCGGTATCGCGCAGATAGGTATTGAGCTGTTCGCGCGTGACGCCTGGCTCGACCGTGCAATCCAGATCCTCGGGATTGACTTCAAGGACGCGGTTCATCCGGCTGAAATCGATGGAAATCCCGCCCTGCGGCGCGTTTACCTGCCCTTCCAGCGAAGAGCCCGTGCCGAATGGAATGATCGGAACCCTATGCTCCGCACACGCCTTGACGACGATCTGCACATCTTCACGCGTTTCGGCGAGCACCACGCCGTCCGGAAGCTGCGATGGGATATAGGTCGTCGTGTGAGCATGTTGGCCGCGAAAGCTTTCACCGGTTTGGAAACGCTCCCCGAAGGCCTGCTTCAGAATGCCGAGAACGGCCGATATGCCAGCCTCGTTGCGTGTTCCCGCCTTTGCATCAGCCAAAACCATAGTCCGAATCTCCCGTCGCAGTCATCAAGAGCGTTAACCCTTTATTGGTTCTATGGGGCATTTGGGGCGGAACTGTCCAGTCATGAAGTGAACCATTCTCGGCGCATGGGTTCGGCGGCATTCAAACAAGCATCGCAACAGCAATTGCTCATTTTTTAATCACGCTTGATCCGTTCGCAGCCGGAGATGAAGCACTCCCGTCACGGTGTCAGCAGCCGGTAAAGCACTATACTGCCGACTGGCATAGGTCTTGCCTCCTGCCTTCCAGCTTGAACATGCCACGATTGGAAGGACATTCGATGAAGCGCAGACAATTGCTCATGGCACTCGGTATCGCGATGCTGGCGATGGGGTCGCTTTCGACCCCGCAGACGGCTCGGGCGGATGCTCTGAGCGACATAGCCTCGCGCGGCACGCTCCGCGTCGCCGTCCCGCAGGATTTCCCGCCGTTCGGCAGCGTCGGCCCGGACATGACGCCGATGGGCTATGACATCGATATGGCCAACCTGATCGGCGAAAAGCTCGGCGTGAAGACGGAGCTTGTTCCCGTCACCAGCGCCAACCGCATTCCTTACCTGCAGACGAACAAGGTCGATCTGGTGATTTCGAGCCTCGGCAAGAACCCGGATCGTGAAAAGGTCATCGATTTCTCCGATCCTTACGCGCCCTTCTTCAACGGCGTCTTCGGTCCAGGCGACGTCGCCGCCGCCAAGCCGGAAGACCTCTCCGGCAAGACGATCGGCGTTACCCGCGGCGCAATCGAGGATCTGGCGCTGACCAAGGTTGCGCCGCAGGACGCGACGATCAAGCGCTATGAGGACAATAACGGCACCATCTCCGCCTTCTTGTCCGGACAGGTCCAGCTGGTTGCGACCGGCAACGTCGTCGCCGCGGCCATTCTCGCCAAGAACCCGCCGAAGAAGCCGGAGATGAAATTCCTCGTCACCAATTCCCCCTGCTACATCGGGCTCAGCAAGAACGAACCGACCCTCCAGAAAAAGGTCGATGACATCATCGCCGCAGCCAAAGCCGATGGAACGCTGAACAAGATATCGCAGAAATGGCTGGGCGCCGACCTGCCGGCCGGCTTCTGATGAGGGCGCGGCCGACTGCACCGTCAGCGGGCGATGCAGTTGGCCCCCGGCAAGGCTTTACCTCATGCGCTATCATTTCGACTTCGGCTGGCTCGCCGACTATTACCCGGCCCTGATCAAGGGCATTTTCGTCACGGTGGAACTGACCCTGGTCGGCGCCATACTCGGCATTCTGGTTGGTATTGCCTGTGCCTGGGCGCGCGCGCTCGGCCCGCGCTGGCTGAAACCATTCGTCGCTGCTTATGTCGAGCTGATCCGCAATACGCCGTTTCTGATCCAGCTCTTCTTCATTTTCTTCGGCCTGCCCGGCATCGGCGTGCAGATGAACGAGATGACCGCCGCAAATCTCGCCATGGTCATCAATCTCGGCGCCTATAGCTGCGAGATCATCCGCGCCGGCATACAGGCGACGCCGCGTGGACAATTCGAAGCCGGCGCCAGCCTCGCAATGACCCGGTTCGAGACCTTCCGGCATGTCGTTCTCGTACCGTCCCTGCAGCGCATCTGGCCGGCGCTGTCCTCTCAGGTCGTCATCGTCATGCTCGGCTCCTCCGTCGTCTCGCAAATCGCCGCCGAAGATCTGACCTTCGCGGCAAACTTCATCCAGTCGCGCTCGTTCCGCGCCTTCGAAGCCTATTTTGTCTCCACGGCGATCTACCTCGCACTGGCGATCCTGCTTCGGCAGGCGCTTACCGCCGTGGGGATGCTGATCTTTCCACGCAGGGTTCGCCGATGATCCAGTTCACCACATGGGATATCCTGCGCGGCCTGCTTCTGGCCGCACGCTGGACGATATTGCTGTCGCTCGTCTCCTTTGCCGGAGGTGCCATCGTTGGCGCGATCCTGCTGTTTCTGCGCATCGGCAAGGCTAAGGCCGGCCGCATCGCGGTCAAATATTTCGTCGAGCTGTTCCAGGGCACGCCGCTGCTGATGCAGCTCTTCCTGGCTTTCTTCGGCCTCGGGCTCTTCGGTATCGACGTGCCGGCATGGCTTGCGGCGAGCGTCGCGCTGACCCTCTGGTCATCAGCCTTTCTGATCGAAATCTGGCGCGGCTGCGTCGAGGCTGTCACCAAGGGACAATGGGAGGCCTCGGCCAGTCTCGGCATGGGCTATCTGCAGCAGATGCGCTACGTCATCCTGCCCCAAGCGCTGCGCATCGCCGTGCCACCGACCGTCGGCTTCTCCGTGCAGGTCGTCAAGGGGACGGCCCTGACATCCATCATCGGCTTCGTCGAGTTGTCCAAGGCCGGCACCGTCATCACCAATGCGACCTTCCAGCCGTTCACCGTCTACGGCTTCGTCGCGCTCATCTATTTTATCCTGTGCTGGCCGCTGTCGAAAAGCAGCCAGATCCTGGAGAGGAAGCTCAATGTCGCTCATCGAAATCACTGAAGTCCGCAAGAGCTTCGGCGCCAACGAGGTCCTCAAAGGCATCAATCTCGACGTCGAACCGGGCGAAGTCATCGCCATTATCGGCAAGAGCGGTTCTGGAAAATCGACGCTGCTGCGCTGCATCAACGGGCTGGAAACGATCAATGATGGCTCGATTTCCGTGGCAGGCGCGCAGCTTCTGCCCGACGACCTGCATTTGAAGGCTCTCCGGCTGAAGGTCGGCATGATCTTCCAGCAATTCAATCTCTTCCCGCATCTGAGCGCGGGACGCAATGTCATGCTGTCGCAAATGGTGGTCAAGAAGACCGCCAGGGCCGAGGCCGAAGCGATGGCGCGGCGAATGCTCGATCGCGTCGGCCTCGGGCACAAGTTCGACGCCTATCCGGATGAGCTCTCCGGCGGCCAGCAGCAGCGCGTTGCCATCGCCAGGGCACTCGCCATGCAGCCGATCGCGCTTCTCTGCGACGAAATCACCTCTGCCCTCGATCCCGAGCTGGTGGCCGAAGTTCTCGCCGTCGTGCGCGAACTGGCAAGCGAAGGCATGACACTGCTGATGGTGACGCATGAGATGAAATTCGCCCGCGACGTCTGCTCACGCGTTGTCTTCATGCACCAGGGCCGCGTACACGAAATCGGCCCGCCCGGTGAAGTCTTTGCCAATCCACGGACACCGGAACTCAGGCAATTCCTCGGCGTTCACTGAGCGTCGGGCGGCTCTGCTATCCGTCTCCCCGCACCATGTTGCGCCATGCGCCCGGTGCGATGCCGAAGGCCTTCTTGAAATGCCGGGTCAGGTGGCTCTGATCGGCAAACCCGGTTGCGGCGGCAACCTCCGCAATCGGCTCGCCCACGCCGATCATCGCCTTCGCCTGCTGCAGCCGCCGCATCAGCAAGAACCGGTGCGGACTGGTGGCAAAGGCAGCGCGGAAATGCCGCGCAAGCGTAAAGCGATCAAGGCCGGTGATGCGCTCCAGCTCCTGGGATCGCACATCCTGCATGCTATGCGCCTCGAGATAGTCCCGTGCGGTCTTCACCTGCCCCCAGGCAATGCTGCCCAGCGGACGCTGCGGCAGGCGGGCATGCTGGACGAGGCCATCGGTAAGACGAGAGACGAAATCGTCGACGAAGAGCTCGTCCAGCTCACGATCGAGCTCGCCAAGGGCCGCGAGCAACAGCCCGGCAAGCCGATCATCCCTAACGATGGGATCATCGACGAACGGCAGACCGACCCGCGCCGCCTCCAGGCATTGAAACAGCACGGAAGGCTCCAGATACAGCATGCGATAGACGAGGCCATCCTCGGTCGCCGCTCCGCCGTCATGCAGCTCATCCGGATGAAGGATGATCACCCGTCCCGGCACGCTATAGCGCTGCTTGCCACGGTAACGGAACGTCTGCACGCCCCGCATGGTGACGCCGAGCGCATAGGTATCGTGCCGGTGCAGGTCGAATGCATCGCCTCGAAACTGCGCCTGGATGCGCTCGATGCCGGGATAGGCCGGTGCGGACAGGATGCGGTTGGCCTCCGGCGCTACGCACAAACGTTCAAGACCCTCGAAGATCTGTCCGGCTACATCCTCGTGCAACGTCCCATTCTCAGACTGCATGAAAGTGACCACCGATGTTCGATACCAAAATCGCGATCGTGTTGCGAAGCGATCTTCAATCCTGGCAAAAACTGAATGTAACTGCCTTCCTGTCGACAGGCATAGCGGGACAACATCCCGATATCATCGGCGAACCCTATCGCGATCGTACCGGCAACGTCTACAATGCGTTGTCGATCCAACCCATTATCGTGCTTTCGGCTGATCCGGAAAGCATTGCCGCCATTCATCGCCGTTCGCTGGAGCGCGGCGTCACCTCCTCGATCTTCATCGAAGAAATGTTTGCAACCGGCCATGACGTCGCCAATCGCGCCGTCTTCTCCGAATTCGCCCCGGAGGACGCCAAGGTGGTCGGCATCGCGCTGCGCGCGGACAAGAAAATCATCGACAAGATCACCAAGGGCGCCAGCATGCACGCGTGATCTGCCATGTAATAAAAACGGCCGGATCGTGAGACCCAGCCGTTTTTGTTGAAAAGGCTTAGCCGTTCTGTGTGATCGGTGCGATCTGGATCTCGACGCGGCGGTTCTGGGCGCGGCCAGCCTCGCTCGCGTTCGATGCGACCGGCTGCGACGGGCCGAAGCCGATAGCCGACATGCGGCGCTGATCGATGCCCTGACTGCCGAGATAGGAGGCAACCGATCCGGCGCGGCGCTCGGACAGATCCTGGTTATGCTGCAGGCTGCCGGTCGAATCCGTATGGCCGTTGACGTCGATCAGCGTGCGGTTGAATTTGCGCAGAACGATCGCGACGGAATTGAGCGTCGCGAAGAACTCCGGCTTGATCGCATCCTGGTCGATGTCGAAGGTGATCGCCGACGGCATGTTCAGGATGATGCGATCGCCAACGCGGGTCACCGAAACACCGGTGCCCTGCAGCTGCGCACGCAGTTCGGACTCCTGCTGGTCCATATAGTTGCCGATGCCTGCACCTGCGAGCGCACCGACGCCGGCACCGATCAGCGCCGCATTGCGGCGCGAGGCTGGCGAATGGCCGATCAGAAGGCCTGCGACAGCGCCGACACCGGCACCGATCGCTGCACCGCCTGCCGTATTGGAAACTTTCTGCTCACCTGTATAGGGATCGGTGGTTGTGCATGCGTTCAAAAAGGCTGCCGCTAGGGCAAGAATGGCAATTCTCTTTATCATGGAATCATCGCTCTCCGGTTCGATGGCCGCAGCAGATATGAAGCATTGCGGCAATATCGTGAAGAGAAATCTATGACGCCCTTATATCTTTGGGATAGAAGCAATTTCGGCAACAATCTTCCACTATCTCGCGTGAACCATCGAATACATAATAGCCATCAGGCCCCGGAACATTGCAAAGCCGAGCCATATCACTATCGCATTGACGCTGCCTCTGACAGCACCGCGAACACTCCAGCCGAGCGAAAAAACGGTTAAAGCCACCGAGGCAATGAGGATACGCATAACTCTGCCTCTCATGATTTTGGTTGGCTCTCAGAGATTCTGGAAAAGCTGCAAAGCCGTATTGTAGCTGGCATTGGCGATCGAGAGCGATTGCAGCCCGAGTTGCTGCTGGGCCTGCAGCGCCAGAACTTTGCTCGACTGCTGCTCCATATCGGCATCGACAAGCTTCCCGACACCGCTGGTCAAGGAATCGCTCAGATTCTTGGCGAACTCGGTCTGGAGATTGATGCGCGATTCGAGGGAGCCGAAGGCGGACCCGATCGTCTTGAGCTGGTTCAACATCCCCGTCACTGTGTTGACCATGTCGGCGATGGCCCCGTGGGTCGTATTCGCATCGAGCGAGATCTCCACCTGGCCGCTCGTATTGCCGTTCTGAGTGCTGACGAGCACATAGTTCCTTGCAGCACCGGCTTCGGTCGCGAAAGACGTCGACGTCAGCACGCCATATCCGCCGGTGCCGCTTGACTGGTCATCGATCAGATAACGCGCATCGGCCGAGGTGATCGGGCCTGTCGTCGAGCTCACGCCGGCATAGCTCAGCATGCCGATCGTCACTGTCCCGTTGCTGCCGCGGATCAGGGAACCCGGCACTTCGTGCGGATCGATGGGATTGGCGCCATCCCGCAGCACCGTCCAGTTGACGCCATTGAAGGTCGCAGACTCCCCGATGCTGCGCAGCTGCTGTTTCAACTGCGCAATCTCGTCATTAAGCTTCGTTTTGTCGACGCTGGTCTCATAGGCGCTGACAAGCTTTGTCCTGATCTCTGTCACGACGTCGATCGCGCTGCCGACACCCGTGGAAGCCGTGCTGACGGTCGAGGCGGCGAGACCGAGCGCATCCTGAACCGACGAAATCGCACCCACGTCGGTATGCGTCAAAGTCGAGATTTTCCAGTAGGTAGCATTGTCTCTGGCCGTTTGAACCCGCAGGCCCGACGACATCTGTCGTTCGGCATTCCCCAGCTTGGCCTGGGTGTCCCTCAGCACTTCCAGTGCTGTATTCATAGAGGGACTGACCCTGATGAAGGTCGAAAAAATACTCACGGCACATGAACTCCGAACGCAACAATACGCAACACATACAAGGAGACATCGGAACCTTGCCGCGGGCGCTCATGCGCGCGGGCCGATCGCATCGGCAAACAGGAGCCAGGCAAAAACAACACCTGCGCTCTGGCGGTTACATATCGCCATGATTAGCAAACATGCTTAAGAATGCGCTAAGAACAACACATAATTCACCATAAATAAGCGCGGGGCCGATTATTGACTCAGCGCGACGTGCTCGCGCCGTTTCCGCGGCGCGACGATTCGCGAGCGTCGTGTACCGCGCCGAGTCGGCATCTTCATACAGCCCTCGCTCCATGAATCGACCGCTACGCTACAACGTCAAGCACAGGCAGAGTTGTAATCTTCCGTGAGACAACGACACGTTTTACTGGCTCGTCGGCATGTCCGCTCCGTGATGCAAAACGCGCATCGAGAGCTGCGAATGTGCACTTTTTGTTCTAATTTCGGCCCGTTTCTTTTGCCTTTCGGGGTAGAATCATTACATTGGGCCGCATGACCATTGGACATGACGACATTCCCTTCTTTGACGAGGAGCCGGAGCACACTGCACCGCGCCGTTCTGCGCCGGCTGCCGGCAGCATTGGCGGCGGCATCGCGGCCCGCGCCATGGCGGCACGCGACAGCGGCCGCCGGCCGGATTATCTCTCGGGCCTTAATGCCGAGCAGACGGAAGCCGTGGAAACGCTTGACGGCCCCGTTCTGGTGCTTGCCGGCGCCGGTACCGGCAAGACGCGCGTGCTGACGACGCGCATCGCCCATATCCTCTCCACCAACCGCGCCTTCCCCAGCCAGATCCTCGCCGTCACCTTCACCAACAAGGCGGCCCGCGAGATGAAGGAGCGTATCGCGCTGCTCGTCGGCGGTGCCGTCGAAGGCATGCCCTGGCTCGGCACCTTCCACTCGATCGGCGTCAAGTTGTTGCGCCGACATTCCGAATTGGTAGGCCTTTCCTCGAGCTTCACCATTCTCGATACCGACGATGTCATCCGCCTGATCAAGCAGTTGATCCAGGCCGAGGGGCTCGACGACAAGCGCTGGCCGGCCAAGCAGTTCGCCGGCATGATCGACACTTGGAAGAACAAGGGCCTCAGCCCCGCCGATATTCCGGAAGGCGATGCCCGGGCCTTCGCCAACGGCAAGGGCCGCGAACTCTATGCGGCCTATCAAAACCGCTTGAAGACGCTGAACGCTTGCGACTTCGGCGACCTTTTGCTGCATCCGATCAATATGTTCCGGCAGAATCCTGACATCCTGAAGGACTATCACCAGCGCTTCCGCTATATCCTGGTCGATGAGTATCAGGACACCAATACGGCGCAGTATATGTGGCTGCGTCTGCTGGCACAGCGGCAGAAGGGCGAGCCGCAGAACGTCTGCTGTGTTGGTGACGACGATCAGTCGATCTATGGCTGGCGTGGCGCGGAAGTCGACAATATCCTGCGCTTCGAGAAGGATTTTCCCGGCGCCAAGGTGATCAAGCTCGAGCGCAACTACCGCTCCACCGAGCATATTCTCGGTGCCGCCGCGCATCTGATCGCCCATAACGAGGGCCGGCTCGGCAAGACGCTGTTCACCGATCGCTCCGACCCCGACGACATCAAGGTGCAGGTACACGCCTCCTGGGATTCCGAGGAGGAAGCGCGCGCGATCGGCGAAGAGATCGAGCAGCTGCAGCGCAACAAGCACAATCTCAACGACATGGCGATCCTCGTGCGCGCCTCGTTCCAGATGCGTGAGTTCGAAGACCGTTTCGTCACGCTCGGCCTGAACTACCGCGTCGTCGGCGGTCCTCGCTTCTACGAGCGCCTCGAAATCCGCGACGCCATGGCCTATTTCCGTCTCGTCTGCCAACCGGCCGACGATCTCGCCTTCGAGCGCATCATCAATACGCCAAAGCGCGGCCTGGGCGACACCACCGTACGCGCCCTGCACGATTACGCCCGTGCGCGCGATATCCCGATGCTCGCGGCGGCGGCCGATATCATCGAAACGGACGAGATGAAGCCGAAGGCGCGCAAGGCGCTGTTCGACGTCGTGCAATCCTTCCGCCGCTGGCAGGGCCTGCTCGAAAATACGCCGCATACCGAACTTGCCGAGCAGATCCTCGAAGAGTCCGGCTATACGGACATGTGGAAGAACGACAAATCGGCGGAAGCGCCGGGGCGCCTGGAAAACCTGAAAGAACTGATCCGCTCCATGGACAGTTTCGAATCCATGCGTGGATTCCTCGAACACGTCGCCCTCGTCATGGATGCCGAGCAGAACGAGAATCTCGACGCTGTCTCCATCATGACGCTGCACTCCGCCAAGGGTCTGGAATTCGACACCGTGTTCCTGCCCGGCTGGGAGGAAGGCCTGTTTCCGCATCAGCGCTCGCTCGACGAAAGCGGCCGCGCCGGCCTGGAGGAAGAGCGCCGCCTCGCCTATGTCGGGATTACCCGCGCCAAGCGCCGTTGCCACATCTGGTTTGTCTCCAACCGCCGTATCCACGGCCTCTGGCAATCGACCATCCCCTCTCGCTTTCTTGACGAGCTGCCGGAAACGCATGTTCAGGTCGCCGAAGTCGAGCAGTCCTATGGCGGGTATGGCCGCGGCGGCTACGGCCAGTCACGCTTCGACAAGGCCGATCCCTTCGCCAATTCCTATTCCACACCCGGCTGGAAGCGCGCGCAGGCGAACCGCAACGATGCGACGCGCGACAACTGGGGCAGCCGCTCCGGCCATGCCGTCGAGCGCATCGGCTACGGCGAAAGCGGCCCGAAGGTGCGTACCATCGACGGCGAACTGGTGGC
Organism: Martinezella tropici; assembly: GCF_008370325.1. Lineage (GTDB taxonomy): Bacteria > Pseudomonadota > Alphaproteobacteria > Rhizobiales > Rhizobiaceae > Rhizobium > Rhizobium tropici_B. Next base: position 414,467 of record NZ_VNIP01000010.1, read on the forward strand.
CAAATCCACCTCCACCGAACCCTCCAAATTCTCAATCGGCGACCGCGTTTTCCACATCAAGTTCGGCAACGGCAATGTCTCGGAAATCGAGGGCAACAAGCTGACGATCGAATTCGACCGCGCCGGGCAGAAAAGGGTGCTGGATGGGTTTGTGGAAAGGGTGTGATCAGGAGCCTACATATGACTGGATCACAGCTTGAATCTGCGCTTTAGCCTTAAAGATATCCGTGGTCTGCATGATATCAAATCGAAATCCAGCTTTTTCCGCATCGAAGATTGTTAGAAATTTGGTCTTGGAATTAAAATGCAATCTAACAATCGGTTTGCGATTATTGTCATCGAAATTGATACCACAGTAAGATTTTTGATCGCGCATAACAATTCGAGAGACGTCTGCTAGCTCTGCTCCGATCGCTCGCACAATATTAAACCCGTCAATCTCCTCCTGGGTCGTTTCGATACCATCACCGTCGTCATTGATTTGTGTGACCGAATCTACGTCCTTAATCGTTGGGATGTTCACATTCTCATTGAATGCCGCACTCAATTTCTTTTGGATTTTTTGACGAACGAGATCCTCAAAGGCGCGTTTGATTATCGGCTTGAACTCAGCGACAACAGCTGCTGTAAGCTTACCATCATGTATTTCCTTTGAAATGAGCCGAACGAATTCGTCATCGGGATCATTAAACTGCGCTTCTATGCAGCTAATAGTCGCTTTCATCCGTTTTAGCGTGCTGGCCGAACTTTTGATGTCTTCAATTGAAAATTTTTCTTTATGAAATTTTTCTAGCTCTTTCAGATCATTATCGTCGTAATCAAAAAGATCAAATTTAAAGAACGGATTACTATCGAGTTTGTTGGGCGCATCGAGATCAGTAAAAAACCAGATTTGTATTCCGTTTGTAAGAATTGCAATTGAGCAATCCGTGGTCGAAAAATATCGGTAAAGCTGGCTGTATTGGGTCTGCGAAAGATTCGCGCTAACGGCCTTTGCTTCCAGAATAAATTCAATCCGGTCGTTTATCTTTACGGCGTAATCGACCTTTTCTCCCTTTTTCAAGCCAACATCAGCTATAAACTCCGGCACAATTTGCATGGGATCAAAGACATCGAAACCAAGTGTGCGCAAAAATGGCATAACAAGGGCGTTTTTTGTCGCCTCTTCAGTAAGAGCAATATTTTGCGCGGCAATCGCGCGCTTCGATAGTTCTGCAACTTGTTCTTTGAATGACATAATTAGTGCCCCAAATTCGATCCCCAAGCAAACAATATTATATTAGCCGCCGGATGCAATCGATACGAGTGCATATTTTTGATTGAATCAATTTTTTGCTAACTCGCCTCAACTGCGAGCCGATTTCTCATTATCGGAAAAAGCTGAGCTAACCCATATTACTTGGTTCGCAACTAATGCCCGTCATCCTCGGGCTTGACCCGAGGATCCACGCACAAGCGTTTCAATTGGCGCATTTTACCAATTGGAGCCATGAGCCCGGACATAAGCTCTACAAGGCTGTGACATTTCCACAAATAACGCAGGCTTGTGCTTGGATCCTCGGGTCAAGCCCGAGGATGACGGAGTGAGGAGATAGCTCTTGACGACCATCACCCTAATCAACATCCTACACGCATGGGTGGATACACTTACATCATCACCAATCACAAGCGAGGCACGCTGTACATAGGCGTCACTGCCGATATCGAACGCCGCATCTACGAGCATCGCGAAGGTCTGACACCCGGCTTCGCATGGAAATACGGTTGTACGCGGCTCGTCTGGTATGAAGACCACGCCGACATCGTTTCAGCCATACAACGGGAAAAATCGCTGAAACGCTGGTATCGCCAGTGGAAAATCGAGCTGATTGAAAAAGCGAATCCCGATTGGCGTGATTTATACTACGAGCTCTGGTGAAGCCTCATACTTCCCGGTCGCCTGCGCATCCCGATCCTTAAGCCAGAGGCCGAATTCCTTGACCACGGCCACCACCTTTTCCAGGCGACGCCCATCCTCCGTCAGCGAGTATTCGACCTTCACAGGAACCGTCGGATAGACCGTGCGCCTGATAAGACTTGCCTCCTCAAGCGCGCGCAGGTCGAGCGTCAGCATCCTCTGGGAGATCCCTGGCATCAACCGCCGCAGTTCATTGAAGCGCTGGGGTCCATCGACCAGATAGGAGACGATCAGCAGCCGCCAGCGGCCTCCCAGCACATGCATGGCCTCCTCGACGGAGCAACCAGTCACGGTCTTTTTCATCGCGCATACCTCATGTCTGGTGTGGTATAATTTTTGTACCTAGATGTCAAACTTTTCCGTTCTTACGATTCTATACTGCATGGACTACATGGTTCGACAGCCAGCTTTCAAAGGAGAAGCCGGCATAAGAAACCACCATGGAGACCCCTCGTGAAGCTATACTACATGCCCGCAAGCTGCTCGCTTTCGCCCCATATCGTCATCAACGAACTCGGCCTGGAAGTCGAGCTGATCAAGGTCGATCACACCAACCACAAGACTGAGGCAGGGCTGGATTTCTATGGCGTCAATCCACACGGCTATGTCCCTGTTTTCGAACTCGCCGACGGCAATCGTCTGAGGGAGGGACCGGCCATCGTCCAATATCTGGCGGACCTAAAGCCCGAGGCTGGACTAGCGCCTGCGGCCGGCACGATGGCGCGCTACAGGCTACAGGAAATGCTCGGTTTTCTATCGACGGAAATCCACAAGGGCTTCATCCCGCTTCTCTATGCGCGGCTGGCGGGAGGTTACGTCGAGACGGCAAGGCCGAAGCTCGAAAAGCGATTTCAATGGATCGATGTACACCTTGCCCACCGTCTCTTCCTGATGGGCGAGAACTTCACGGTTGCCGATGCCTATCTGTTTGCGCTGACGGGATGGGGCCAGGCTGATTGGCTCAAATCCTACTACAAGGCAGGGATCCACTTCGATGAACTCGATCATCTCAAGGCCTGGTATCTGCGTATGAGGCAACGCGATGCCGTGCGTAAATCCATCGCGGAAGAAGGATTGGCATTCGACTGACGCCGCGTCAGCAGGTCAAGAGGAAGGCCATCGCGAGACACAGACGGTCTCGCGATGGCGCCATTCGATATCGCGCTACTTCTGGCGATAGAGGATCATGCCGCCGTGATGAAGCACGTCGTCGATGAAATCCCCATCGGCGGTGAAACCTGTATCGTCCCAGTAGTCGATGTGATTGCCGCGAACCTCATAGCGCCCCTGATAGGCGCTTTCGCGCCGGCCGCGCGCTTCGTCATAGCGGCCGTTCGACAGCAGATTGTGGCGCACATAGCCATCGGCGGTAACCCACATGCCGGCATAGGGATGACTTTGCTGGATGGTCGCGAATGCGTTGGGCTCGTTGTTCATGGTGGCGTAAACCTCTGATGTGACGATGAATATAGCGCCGGCGGCAAGAGCCAGGGCGAAACTCTGGATGGATGTGCCCATCTTCACCACTTAGGTGTTGGCCGTCGGGCGCACGACGATCTCATTGACGTCGACATCCTCCGGCTGCTCGATGGCAAAACGCACGGCGCGGGCAATGGCGTCGGGCTTCAGAGCGATGGCGCGATAGGTCTTCATCGCTTCCGCGGCAACGGGATCGGTGATGGTATTCGCGAGTTCGCTTTCGACGACGCCGGGATGGATGCAGGTGACGCGCAATGTCTTGTGTTCCTGGCGCAGCCCATCCGAGATCGCCCGCACCGCATATTTCGTGGCGCAGTAAACTGCAGCGGTCGGGGAGACCGCAAGCGCTCCGATCGATGCGATATTGATGATCTGGCCCGAATTGCGCGCGATCATCTCAGGCAAAACCGCGGCGATGCCGTAAAGCACGCCGTTGATGTTGACATCGATCATCCGGTCCCATTCCTCCACCTTCAGCGATGCCATGAGGGAGAGCGGCATCACGCCGGCATTGTTGACGATGACGTCAATGCGTCCCCATTTCTGTCGAGCGGCGCTGACGAAAGCCTCGAAGCTCCGGCGATCCGTCACATCGAGGGAATGGGGGAGCACGGTGCCGCCCGTATCACGCAGCTCGGCGGCCAGCGCTTCCAGACGCTCTACGCGCCTCGCACCCAGTGCCACTTTCGCGCCGGCGGCGGCAAGTTCGCGGGCAATGCCCTCCCCGATCCCACTAGAAGCGCCTGTTATCAGAATGACTTTATCCATCGGCATGACCTCATCCTTTCTCTGTGCATGTCATGAGGCCTTGACTGTAAGGACTGGCTATTGTTTCGATAAGCCATCACCTCCTTGCCAGATTGGAAAGAAAAAATAACCAATGGAGCCAGACCTGAATGCGCTCGCGGTCTTTGCGCTCGTTGCGGAGGAACGGAGCTTCCGGGCAGCGGCGACGCGGCTCGGCGTAACGCGCTCCGCCGTCAGCCAGACGATTCGTCGATTGGAGGAAAATCTCGGCATCGCGCTTGTCCTGCGCACGACGCGCAGCGTCAGTCTCACCGAAGCCGGCGAGCGGCTTTATGAAAGGGTCGCCCCCGCCGTCGCGGAGATGCGCGCCGCGCTGGAGAAGACCGAGGCGCTGACGGAGCTTCCGCGCGGCCGCCTGCGGCTTGCGGTCTCCTCGATTGCCGAGCGTTTTCTGGGCGGGCCGCTCCTTGCCGGCTTCGTCCTTCAATATCCCGAGGTGGAGCTTGATATCACCGTCACGGACGAGGAGTTCGACATCGTCGCCGAAGGCTATGACGCGGGCGTGCGGTTGGGAGAGGTCATCGCGCAGGATATGATCGCCGTACCGATCGCGGGCGCCGAACGACAACTGGCCGTCTGCGCCCCATCCTATCGCGAGCGTTTCGGCGTGCCGTCACACCCGGCAGACCTTGCCGGGCACGCCTGCATCGGCTGGCGCCCTTCTCCGAAATCGGCGCCCTATCGCTGGGAGTTCGCTGAAGCGGGCAAGGAATTCAGCGTCGCGGTGCCGTCGACGATCACGACCAACGACATGGGCCTGATGATCAAGCTCGCCGTCGCTGGAGCCGGCATCTCCTTCGGAATGGAGGAAAGCTTCCGCCCCTTCTTCGGTCGAGGAGAGCTGCTGCCGATCCTGGAGGAGTATTGCCCCTATTTTGCGGGCTTTTATCTCTACTATCCGAGTCGCCGAAACACCGCTCCAAAGCTTCGCGCATTGATCGAACATGTCAGGCGCTTTCCGGCCAGCGATGAAGGGCGGGAAAGCGGCAAACGAACTGGGTAAGCTCCTTTGCCGCCTTGAGGATGACCGATTTCAATTGCGCCCGCCATTCGCGCGGATGATCTGGCCGTTGATCCAACCGCTCTCAGCGCTGGCGAGAAACGACACGATCTGGGCGATCTCTTCCGGCAGGCCGAGACGGCCGAGCGGAATGTCGTTGATCAGCCGCTGGATCAGCTCCTCTGACCGCCCCCTGAACAGCAGCTCCGTGGCGATCGGCCCAGGCGCGACCGCATTGACAGTCACGCCGCGCGTGCCGAGTTCCTTGGCGAGCGTATGCGTCATGGCTTCCACACCGGCCTTCGTCGCCGCGTAGACGCCGTTGCCGGGGGAGTAATGGCCGATGATGCTCGTTGACAGGTTGATGATGCGGCCGCCATCCCGCACCCGCTTTGCTCCCTCGCGCATTCCGTTGAACGTGCCCGTGAGATTGACGGCGATCTGCTGCTGAAAATCCTCGTCGCTCACCCGAGACAAGGGCGAGAATTTGCTGATCCCGGCATTGTTGACGAGTACGTCGATCTTTCCGAACTCGGCTTCGGCACGATCGAACAATGCCTTAACAGCCGAAGCATCGGCCACATCCGCACAGACCGCAATCGCGCGGCCGCCCATCGCCTCGATGCTCGAGACGACATCCTCAGCCTCTCCGGAACTTGACGCATAATTGACGACGGTCTGAAAACCATCGGCGGAAAGCTGCCTCGCAATGGCTGCACCGATGCCCTTCGATGCGCCGGTTACGATTGCGGATTTGATTTCGCTGGACATGCATTTGTCTCCATTTCTCTCCCTCCGGCCCGAACAGCGAACGTCGCGCACGCATGCGCTTGCGAACACGCCGAGGGAGTTCAATCCCCGGATGTCGCTGAAACGCTTGTTTCGCTGGGCCTTGACCTGTAATATGAGCGATAATTCGCTTTTTACTACTCGCATTCCACGAACATGTCCGAGAACCCTCTGAAGAGCCGCCCCGCGCCGAGAAAAGCGCCGAAACAAGCGCGTTCGCTTGCGACCGTCGAGGCAATTGTCGAGGCTGCGGCTCGCATTTTGGAGGAACGCGGCCATGAAGCCTTCTCCACCAATGCCGTGGCCGAAAGGGCCGGCGTCAGCGTCGGTTCGCTCTATCAATATTTTCCGCGCAAGGACGCGCTGATCGGAGCGCTGATCCTCCGAGAAACGAGCCGCCTCGTCGAGGAGGCGGAAAGCGCGGCGGATCAGCCCACCGGCAAGGAGGCTTTGTCAGCGCTCATCCTCCCCTGTGTCGAGCAGCAGCTTCGCCGGCCAGCCCTCGCCCGCCTGCTCGACTTTGAGGAAGCACGCCTGCCGCTCGATGCCGCCACCGAACAGGTGAAGATGCGCTTTTTCGAGCTCACGCGCGCAACGCTGCTGCGACCGGACTTGCCGGCCCAGACCGATATGGATGTCGCAAGCCGGGACGTGGTGGCAATCATCAAGGGAATGGTCGACGCTGCCGGCGAACACGGCGACGAAGACAAACGTCAATTGGCTCGCCGAGTGGAGCGTGCTGTGCTCGGCTATCTGAACAGTGGCTGATCCCGCGGGGCGGGCAGGCAACTAGGTCGTAAACTCATAAACGGGCTTGAGCTTTGGGCGTGTGCGTGATTCAGCCTCCTCGTTGATGAGGAGTTCGAATGTGCGGCGACGATACGAACTGACGGATCGTGAGTGGACGATCATCGAGCCATTGTTGCCGAACAAGCCGCGAGGCGTTCCACGGGTGGATGATCGTCGGGTGCTGAATGGCATTCTCTGGCGGTTTCGGAGCGGCTCGCCATGGGCCGAGATCCCGGAGCGCTATGGGCCGCCGACGACCTGCTGCAACCGGTTCGTTCGCTGGCGCAAAGCCGGGGTTTGGGACCGGCTGCTGGCAGCAGTTTCCGCGGGTTTCAACGGTGAACTGGTCATGATCGATTCCACCTGCGTACGCGTCCACCAGCACGCGGCGACGGGTAAAAAGGGGGATCCGCAGATCGTCGCATGGGACGTTCCAGGGGCGGCCTTACCAGCAAGCTCCATGCTCTTGTCGACGCTGAGGGACGTCCTGTCAGCCTGCGACTGACCGGCGGTCAGGTTCATGATGCCCGCGAAGCCCCGGCGCTGATCAAGGCCATGCCCGAAGGCGCCACCCTCCTGGGCGACAAGGGTTATGACAGCAATGCCATCCGCAAACAGGCGGCGGACAAGGGCATCTGGGCTAATATTCCCAACCGATCCAACCGCAAGGAGCGCTTTGCCTTCTCGCCATGGCTCTATCGTCAGCGCAATCTCGTCGAACGCTTCTTCGCCCGGATCAAGCATTTTCGGGGGATCGCAACTCGATACGACCGCTGCCCCGAGAACTATCTGGCTGCCATCAAGCTCGTCTGCACGCGGATCTGGTGTACTGCGTTATGAGTCGAGGCCCTAATCAGCGAGCGACAAGATCGTGAATCAGGTCGCGGATCCACTGCTGGCCCTGATGCCCGTTTGTCCGCTCATGCCATATGAGCTCCACCTGAAACCGTTCCGAAAGCCAGGGAACGTCTATCCATGCGACCTCACCCAAACGGTTCCGCATCAGGCGTCGCGGTACCAGGGCGACAAGGTCGCTGCTGGCGACGATGCTCGGAACAACCAGGAATGAGGCGGCAGACGCGACAACGGCGCGGGAGTGGCCGAGGGCCTCCAGGGTCGCGTCGACCGGTGTGGAAAATCCGCCTCCAGAAGGCGAGACGATGACCTGTTCGAGCCGGGCAAACCCCGATGGGGACGCCCCTTCTTCTATCCGGGAGTGGCCGGAACGGCCGATGAGAATATAGCTCTCCTCGAACAGATGCCGGGTACGCAGGTGAGTCTCGGCATCCGGTGTCGCGATGGCCAGATCGACATCGCCATCGGCTAGTTGCTGCGCTAGTCTCGCCGGTGCAAACCGGTGCACGGCAAGCCGGATATTGGGCGCCTTGTCGCGCAGCGCCACGATGAGGGGTGCCACCACCACAGCCTCGACGTAGTCGGTGCACGCGATCGAGATGGTTAGCTCGGCTGTCGCGGGGGAAAAGCTGTCGTGGCTCTGGAGGGTTTCGCGGAGTTGATCCAGCGAAGCTCTGAGCGGATCGATCAGCTCAAGCGCCTTGGCGGTCGGCACCATGCCACGATGCGCCGGCACGAGCAGGGGATCCTTGAACAGGTCGCGAAGGCGGTTCAGTTGGGCGCTGAGCGCCGGCTGGCTCATATGCAGCCGGGCTGCGGCCCTTGTCACGTTGCGCTCGACAAGCAGAGCTTCGAGACTGACGAGGAGGTTGAGATCGATGCGCTTCATATCCATAAGATGGATAGTAGCGCATAAATCAATCGATTTCACATATGGCAGATGGATTGCGATTTAAATCTCCAGGGAGTGCCGCTGCGCTGCTCCAGGAAAATGATGGAGATACACATGTCGATTGATCAAAAGCCTACCATTGTCGTCGCGGGCAGCCTGAGCAAGCAGGGCCGGAGCGTGACGGAGTCGTTGTTGGGGAGTGGACGGTATCACGTTCGTGCGCTCACAAGTCGTACAGACTCGCCTGCGGCCCTCAAGCTGGCCGAGCAGGGCGCTGAGCTC
>NZ_VNIP01000011.1 GCF_008370325.1 Martinezella tropici
CAAACTTACTCTTTGCCATTTGAATGCTTCCTGTGAACGTAATGAGTGACCCCGGCGAACCGGTTTAGTGCCGCCGTTTAAGGCTTTCATCGCATTTGCGCAAGACTTAATTGCAGGGCCTATTCCCGGCGAAGTCAGAGCGATTGCGCATGATCCGCAGCCTTCGACATTCCTTCGCCGCACAAGCGTCGCCGGCCGATCCGGAAAGACATAAAAGCATTTGCCGGTTCAGATGCTTAGATAGGGGCGTTCAGGAAAGAATTCCAGATGCAAAACTGAACCGAAGCAGCTCGCCACCAACGAAATACGCCCTCGCCGAGGGGCAAGGGCGCAAAACCATCAAGCAACGGCGATCAGCGCGCTACGGCTTGTTTCCGGCGGACGGCAAGGCCCGCCGGGCCATCCAGGCTTGATGCCTATCAATCGAGAAGATCGGCGGGCACCTTGCCGCCGTTGTCGGCGAGCTTTTTCAAGAGCGCTTTGTGCAGGAACATGTTCATCTTGGCGGAATCTCCGGCATCGCCGGTGTAACCGAGTTCCTGCGCCAGTTCCTTGCGCTCCGAAAGGCTCGCATCCATGCCGAGCGCCTTCATAAGATCGACGATCGAATGTTTCCAATCGAGTTTCTGTCCGCTCTTCTTGACGGCGGCGTCGAGGATCGAGGCGATATCCACTGGCGCGGACGGCGCGCTGGTCGCGGGCGAAGTTGCTGCCGTGGTCGCTGAAGGAGCTGGTGTCGGCGCAGGCGCCGGATTGGCGGTTGCAGCGGTGGTCGTCGGTGCAGGCGCAGCTTCGGCGGCCTTTGCCTGTCCCCAGATTGCACCCTTGATCTTGTCGAAGATACCCATTTACGCTCTCCCGTTTCGGTTGCCAGAGCAATATCTATCGCTCGCGCGAATATAAGCAACCCTTCATGTCAAATATGCAAAGATGGCACCAGAACGAGTGCGAACATGAAATGGGCACAGCAGTGCGAGGGGCGGCCGACAGGCAAACATAGGGATCGGTCGACCCAGAAGCGAGGCGATCAACGAGCTAACAATTTGAAAAGACTGGAGCGGGTAGCGGGAATCGAACCCGCGTATTCAGCTTGGAAGGCTGCTGCTCTACCATTGAGCTATACCCGCGCGGGTGATCAAGATCCGGTCCGGAATGGTGGAGGGAGTTGGATTTGAACCAACGTAGGTGAAACCAACGGATTTACAGTCCGTCCCCTTTAACCACTCGGGCATCCCTCCAGTATTCCGACTGGATCTTGCGACCAAGTTGCTCGACCATGGCGTCGCCGCCGTGATCTGCGCCGCGTATATGACCGGACGATTTCAGTCTGTCAACACAAGGAATTGGCAAAAATGACGAAAAAATTCCAGCCTGTGGGAAAAGCCGGCGGCCGAAAGAGGCTATGCGCCCCGGAAGGCGCTGGTTATAAAGCCGCATGAGCAAAGATAGAACACCCGGCCGCTCCGGCCCTGAAAACACCGCCGACGACAAATCGGCCAAGGACACGCATTACGCCACCCTGCGTCGCGCGCATCGCGATGCCAAGCGTGAGCGCGGCGAAATCCCGACGCCGGCGCCGCAGAAGCGAAAGCGGGCTGGCGCGGACGATTGGAAGCCGCCGGCGCTCGCGCCCGACCAGGTCTTTCTCTATGGTCTGCACACGGTCCGCGCCGCGCTTGCCAATCCCGAGCGCCGGAACATCAAGCTGTCGACGACGCAGAATGCGTTGGTGCGGCTGGAAATCGGCCCGGCCGACGCACTCGGCATTCCCGTCGAGATCGTCTCGCCGCAGGATATCGACAAGGTGCTTGGGCCTGAAGCGATCCATCAAGGGGTCATGCTGGAAACGCGCCCCCTGCCCGTGCGTCGCCTTGAGGCGTTGAAGGACAGTCCGCTGCTGCTCGTTCTCGATCAGGTGACGGATCCGCACAATGTCGGTGCCATCATGCGCTCGGCCGTGGCCTTCGACGCTGGTGCCGTGATCACGACGCAGCGCCATAGCCCGACCGAATCAGGCGTGCTCGCCAAATCCGCCTCAGGCGCGCTCGAGCTCATACCTTATATACAGATCACCAATCTCGCGGATACGCTCAGCGAACTGCATCGGCTCGGCTTCACGACGATCGGCCTTGATTCGGAAGGCCCGGCTCCGCTGGAAGGCACGTTCAGCGGCGAGAAGATTGCACTCGTGCTTGGCTCAGAGGGCAAGGGGCTACGTCAGAAGACTCGCGAAACGGTGAATGCACTGGCTCGGCTCGACATGCCCGGCGCCATCAAATCGCTCAATGTCTCGAACGCAGCCGCGATCGCGCTATATGCGACGCGGTCCTATCTCAAATCATAGCGGCGCCTGTGGCGGCCGCGGCATGTTGGGAGAATTTGCCTTGATCCGTGCTTTCGGTCTAGCGGCGGTTTCCGCCGCCCTTGCTTCGACAGCGGCCCAGCCAGCTCCGGCTGCCGACGACGAAGTCATTCAGGCACAAACCGGCACATGGCTGGTCGCGCCTGAAAGCGGTGCCAAGGGCTGCCGCCTCACCTTCGGGACGAAGGCAGTCGCTGGCGGTCATGAAATCACCGGTGCCGACGCCTGCGAGAAACCCCTGCCCGCTCTCGCCAAAGCCCGCGCCTGGAACTTCACGGACGACGGCGCTCTCGCCATTGCCGATGCAGAGGGCAAGCCGTTGATGCGCTTCCAGCAGGAGGAAGGCTCCCCGTGGGAAAGCGAAGGCGGCGATCCTACATGGCTGTTGCCGGCGCTGGGCGATGTCGATCACGTGCCGACCGTCGCAAACCTTGCCGGCGCGTGGCGCATCCAACAGCCAAACGGAAAGCCGGTCTGCGATATCACGCTGAGCACCGACAAGGACCAGGACGGCACCGCCAAGATGTCGCCGAGCGGGGACTGCGCCGCCGAGATCGGCGAGCTCAAGCTTTCACTCTGGGCCGCCGAAGGTTTCGGGCTGGTGATGCTAGGCAGCGACGGCTCCTCGCTTTCCTTCGACATGAAGCCGGACGGCAGTTACCAGAAGTCCGAAGAGGAAGAAGGCGAACCGCTCCTGCTGGTACGCAAATAGGCCGGCTGAAGCCTATCGAAGCGCTCACCGCGAGCGCTGAATCGAGCCCCGATGCTCATCGCGCGGTGATAGGCGCCAGGTGCCAGGCCGATTGGCGCCAAAGCACTCTCTCGGTAACCGGGCAGCCGTCCTGCAGCTTCGCCCAGGAGGTGACATTGAGGTTCATCTCGCACTGCGCGAGATAGCTCCGGTCCCCGACGGTCATACAAGCGACCTCGCCGACCGCATGCTGCTTTCCATCCGCATTTTTACAGTAGCAGTTTTCACCGGCTAACGCTGATGCGCCTGTGATCGCCGTGATCACGATAAGCGGCAATCCCAAGACGACATGCCGCGACATCTCGCGCATGAACGTATCCTCCCCGCCATTGACGGATGAAGTGTATGCCTATTTCGAACGTTGTAAATGCACCTGCAATCCCGGGCACGCAGGCGAATGCATGCATAAAGAACCGAGGTGCGATTTGATGCGGTTCGCCAGACCTATCGGCAGGTTCAGTGAACCACGGGGTCCGCGTCGTCAAAGAACGATCTGATGCCGTCGCGCGCGATCGTTGCCAGGAATTCGTCGAACGCCTCGCGGTCGGTCGCGAAAGGCTCTTCCCATTCGATCAGATCCTCTTCCGGCGTAATGACTTCCATCCGCCAGTCGGCATTGGTGCCGGCCGGACGAAAGATATCGACCAAGACGGTCACACCGTCATCGGTGAACTCACCCGAGAGTTCGGAATGCTCTAACTTGGGCTTCTTTGGCTTGCTGGTCATATGTTCCAGGGACAGGATGTTACGTTGATGATTTCGCCGGCGTGGCGAGGATTTCGGCATACATAAATTATCTTATTGCCGCCGGTTTTCCATACCAGCGATCAATACGGCAACCAAGTCTTGGAAAAATCTGGTGCCCCCGGCAGGGTTCGAACCCGCGACCCCCTGATTACAAATCAGGTGCTCTACCAACTGAGCTACAAGGGCATATAGGCATGCCAACTAACAGATTTTGAAATCCTGTAAAGTGAAAATCACTCGTTCGGTCTTAAAGCTGAGAGATCAGTGTGTGGCTTCAACGATTTACCAGTCCGACTGAAACGTCTTGTCGCAAGAAGGGAATAACATTACCTAGTATGGCCACTTAAAGGACATTGCATGTCACGCAATCTTCAATCCGTTTGCTTTCTCGCTTCCACCGCGCCGGAAGCTCAGGCGGCGCAGCAGGAACTGATTCGCCTCTATGGCCAGACGCCGCAGGAGAGTGCGGATGTCGTCGTGGCACTCGGTGGCGACGGCTTCATGCTGCAGACGCTGCATAGCACCATGAATTCCGGCAAGTGCGTCTATGGCATGAACCGCGGTTCGGTTGGCTTCCTGATGAATGACTATCGAACGGATTGCCTGGCCGAGCGCATCGAGGCAGCCGTCGAAAACGCATTCCATCCGCTGCAGATGACGACGCGCAATGCCGATGGCAGCTCCCGCGTCGCGCTCGCCATCAACGAGGTGTCGCTGTTTCGCCAATCCTATCAGACGGCGAAACTGAAGGTCGAGATCGACGGCCGGGTCCGTCTGCCGGAGCTGATCTGCGATGGCCTGATGGTAACGACGCCGGCGGGCTCCACGGCCTATAATCTCTCCGCCCATGGTCCTATCCTACCGCTGGAGGCACCACTGCTGGCCATGACGCCGGTCAGCGCCTTCCGCCCTCGTCGCTGGCGCGGGGCGCTGCTGCCGAACAAGGTCACGGTCGACATCACCGTGCTCGAAGCGGAAAAACGCCCGGTCAACGCCGCCGCCGACAATGCTGAGGTCAAGTCCGTCCTCGGCGTCCAAATCCGCCAGAGCGAAGATACGACGGCCCGCATTCTTTCCGATCCGGACAGATCGTGGTCGGATCGGATCCTCGCGGAACAGTTTTCGGATTGAAGCTGGAATTAACAGCGCGCCCGCCAATAAAAAAGCCCCGTCTCCGGGGCTTTTTTATTGGTGCTGATATGTTCGAATTCACTCGACGTCGTCGACGACCGCATCGGCCGCACCGCTGATGCGATGCGCAAGGGCGGCTTCCATGAATTCGTTGAGATCACCGTCCAGCACGTCGCCGGGCGCGGTGCTGGCAACGCCGGTACGCAAATCCTTGACCAGCTGGTAGGGCTGCAGGACATAGGAGCGGATCTGGTGACCCCAGCCGATATCCGTCTTGGAAGCGGCTTCGGCGTTGGCCGCCTCTTCCCGCTTCATCAATTCCGCCTCGTACATGCGGGCACGCAGCATGTCCCAGGCCTTGGCGCGGTTCTTGTGCTGCGAGCGTTCCTGCTGGCACTGCACGACGATGCCGGTCGGAATATGCGTGATGCGCACGGCCGAATCGGTGGTGTTGACGTGCTGACCGCCGGCGCCGGACGAGCGATAGGTGTCGATACGGCAATCGCTTTCATTGATCTCGATCTGGATCGAATCATCGACGACCGGGTAGACCCAGATCGACGAGAACGACGTGTGGCGACGGGCATTGCTGTCGTAAGGCGAGATGCGAACGAGGCGATGCACGCCCGATTCGGTCTTCAGCCAGCCATAGGCATTGTGGCCCTTGACCAGCAGGGTCGCGGACTTGATGCCGGCTTCTTCGCCGTCATGAACTTCCAGCAATTCCACCTTGAAGCGCTGACGCTCGGCCCAGCGGGTGTACATGCGCAGCAGCATGTTCGCCCAGTCCTGGCTCTCGGTGCCGCCCGCGCCGGAATGGACTTCAAGATAGGTGTCGTTGGAATCGGCCTCGCCGGAAAGCATGGCTTCCACCTGCCGACGGGCAGCTTCGGCCTTGAGGGCCTTCAGGGCTTCTTCCGCGTCACGCACGACGTCGGCATCACCCTCTTCCTCACCGAGCTCGATCAGCTCGACATTGTCGGCAAGCTGCTGTTCGAGGGCGCGCACGCCGCTGATGCCGTCATCGAGCTGCTGGCGCTCGCGCATCAGTTTTTGTGCTTCGGAAGCATCGTTCCAGAGGGTCGGATCCTCTGCCTTGTTATTCAACCAGTCCAGTCGTCTTACCGCCTGATCCCAGTCAAAGATGCCTCCTCAGCAGGCTTATGGCCTGCTTGGTTTCGTCGACTACATTCTCGATTTCGGCTCTCATGATCCTGCTTCTTCATTTCGCCGCTCAAGACGAACGGCCATCCAATTCAAAGAGTGCTGGTGACATAGATATACATGCCGCGGCTGTAAAGTCCCGAGGCATGACGATCTGACAAATAGGATGGGATCAGAAGAGACCGCCTGCTCCGGACGTAATCGCCTGGTTCGCCTGTGGCGACGTCCTTAGAATTTCCTCCGGCGCAACCTGCGCGGCATCGCCGCCGCCGATGACCTGGAGGCTCGTTGCCGGGCCGGTGCCGGGCTTGAAGGCTTCCATGATAGCATTCGGATCGCCCTGCTGCGCGGACATGCCAGTCGCGCGATTGACTGCGACCATCGTCATGCCAGCCGGAACCTGGAATTTCTCCGGCGGTTGATCTTTCGTCGCCGCCTGCATGAATTCGTTGAAGACCGGTGCTGCCAGCGCGCCACCTGTGCCGCCCCGACCGAGCGTGGTCGGTGTGTCGTAGCCGATGTAGAGGCCGGCGACGAGGCTCGGCGTGAAGCCGACGAACCAGGCATCCTTCTCATCGTTGGTGGTGCCGGTCTTGCCGGCGACATCGGTATTGAGCTTGATCTTGCCGGCGGCCGTACCGCGAATAACGACGCCCTGCATCATCGACGTGACCTGATAGGCCGTCATCGGATCGAGCACCTGCTCGCGATTATCGGCGATGACCGGCTCGTCCTGATTCTGCCAGGCATTCACATTGCAGTTGTCGCAGACGCGCTCCTCATGCTTGAAGATCGTCTTGCCGTAGCGGTCCTGGATGCGGTCGATCAGCGTCGGCTTGATTTGCTTGCCGCCGTTGGCCATGACCGAATAGGCCGAAACCATGCGCAGCACCGTTGTTTCGCCGGCACCCAGCGACATGGCGAGAACCGGGTTCATATGGTCGTAGATGCCGAAGCGCTCGGCATATTCGGCCACCAGCGGCATGCCCATGTCTGAGGCGAGACGAACCGTCATCAGGTTTCGCGAATGTTCGATGGCGAAGCGCAGCGTGTGCACGCCGCCGCCCTCGCCTTCGTAGTTCGTCGGCTTCCACACATCGCCGTTGCTGAGCGTGATCTGCAGCGGATCGTCGAGAATGACGGAGGCCGGCGTATAGCCGTTATCCATCGCTGCGGCGTAGACGAAGGGCTTGAACGACGAACCCGGCTGACGCTTGGCCTGGGTCGCGCGGTTGAATTCGGACTGTGCATAGGAGAAGCCGCCGACCATGGCGAGCACGCGGCCGGTATGCGGATCCATGACGACCAGACCACCCTGCACCTTCGGCGGCTGGCGCAAGCGATAGCTGCTCGAATCGGCGTTGCCGGTCCTCTGCACGTAAACCACGTCGCCAGCGCTCAGCACGCCGCTCGGCGATTTCACCGACTTGCCGCCCGCCGATCGGTAGGCCCAGCGCATATCGGCAGCGGCGATCGTGCCGCGCTTGCGCTCGGCCGAAACCTTGCCCGCCGCATCGACGCTCGGCTGCAATCCGATGTCGACACCCTGATCGGAGGCGGAGAGGACAACGGCGACCTGCCATTCCGGCACATCGCTCAGCGCCGGAACCTTGGCAAGCTCGGCGCCCCAATCCTGCGAAGTCGCGATCTGCTTGAGCGGGCCGCGGTAACCGCGGCGCTCGTCATAGTCGACCAGGCCGTCCTGCAAGGCCTTGCGTGCTTCGAGCTGCATCTGCGGGTCGAGCGACGTGCGGACGGAAAGGCCGCCTTCATAAAGGGTCTTTTCCCCGTATTGGTCGATCAGCTGGCGGCGGACTTCTTCGGCGAAGTAATCCGAGGCGAAGAGCGACGGGCCGCTCTTCGGCGGCACCACGCCGAGCGGCTGCTTCTTTGCCTCTTCACCGTCGCTCTGGCTGACATAGCCGTTCTCCACCATGCGGTCGATCACCCAATTGCGGCGGGTCAGCGCTGCCTCGGCGCGGCGGAACGGATTGTAGTTGGACGGTCCCTTGGGAAGCGAGGCCAGATAGGCCGATTCGGCAATCGTCAGCTCGTTGACGGATTTGTCGAAATAGGTGAGCGCGGCGCCGGCGATGCCGTAGGAATTCAGGCCGAAATAAATCTCGTTCAGGTAGAGCTCGAGGATCTTGTCCTTGCTGTAGGCTTGTTCGATGCGGAAGGAGAGAATGGCTTCCTTGATCTTGCGGTCGAAGGTCTGGTCGGCGGAAAGCAGGAAGTTCTTGGCGACCTGCTGCGTGATGGTCGATGCGCCGACGAAGCGGCGGCCGGAACCGATATTCTGCAGGTTCACCACAATGGCGCGCGCCAGGCCACCGACGTCGACGCCGGGATGATTGTAAAAATTCTTGTCTTCGGCGGAAAGGAATGCTGCCTTGACGCGATCGGGAATGGCCTGGATCGGCACGAAAAGCCGGTTCTCCCGCGAATATTCCTTCATCAAGGCGCCGTTGCCGGCATGAATGCGCGTCGTTACCGGCGGCGCGTATTTCGCAAGCACCTCATAGTCGGGAAGTTCCTTGGAGACCACGCTCAGATAGATGGCCGCCGCAGCCGCCAAACCCAGAAACAGGAGGCAGCCCAGCCCAAAGAAATATCCAATCAGTCTGATCATATGATACTACCGGTGCTTGTTCTTCATGCGGCATGTGCGTGAGGTCATCGCATAACCACGGGCGTTTTGCATGCTCGCGGTGTTAATGCAAGACGGCAATGAAACAAAGCCGTGCTTCATTCGCGGGCAGATGATAGTTCGCTGTAAAGGCGGGAATGTGAGCAAAATAGGGCTCGCCTCAGTATTCCCAGTTTCATTCAATTCTAATATTTAAGGCTGTGACATGGAAGCCACGGCCGATCATGGCATTTAGCGTCGTTAACCGCCGTTCGCGATGATCGACACGCGATACTTCTTCACCGCCTCGGTCAGTCTGTCGGCGACCTTTTGCCGCCAATCTTGGTCGAGCAACAGCTTCTCGTCTTCCTTATTGGAGAGAAAGCCGAGTTCCAGCAGGATCGAGGGCACATCCGGCGCTGTCAGGACCTGGAAACCGGCGTGGCGGTGCGGGTTGTTGATCATGGAGATCTGGCCATTGAACGAGGACAGCACATCCTGCGCCAGCGAAATGGAGAAGGCCTGCGTCTCGCGGCGGGTCAGATCCATCAAAATGTCGTTGACGGCGGCCGGCTGCGCCTGAGCGTCGGTCCCGGCGATCTGATCGGAATTGTTTTCACGGTCGGCGACCTCGCCGGCAAGGCGGTCCGAAGCCTTGTCCGAGATCGTATAGACGGTCGAGCCGCGGATATCCTTCTGCTTCAGCGTATCGGCATGCAGCGAGATGAAAAGCGAGGCGCGATTCTGGCGCGCGATGGTCACGCGCTCCGACAGCGATAGATATTGATCCTTGTCACGCGTGAGGAAGGCCTTGATGCCGGGCTGGCCATTCAGCTTGTCGGCAAACATCTTCGCGAAGGCGAGCGTGATGTCCTTTTCCTGCGTGACGCCGTCGGTGCCGGTCGCACCCGCGTCGATGCCGCCATGGCCCGCGTCAACGGCGACGAGGAAGATATTCGGATCGGCCTTCTGCGTCGGCTCGACGGGACCGATATCCCTGGCGGTATCGTCGCTCGTCCAGCTCTGCTTCTTCACCAGTTCGGCAAATTGTTCGGCGGGCACCATCTCGGCATCGAGCACGAGCCGCTGCCCCTTGCCCCCTTCATCGGCCTGCACCTTGGCCATGACCAGCTTCACCGGCTTTTTTGCGGTCAGCACGATACGGGCGCTGTCTGCATCCATCGTGCCATAGCGGATATCCTTGAAGAGACCGGTCGCCTTGAGATCGGCGGCCGGGAAGCCGAACGCCGTCGCCGGCAGATCGACCACCACGCGGGCGGGATTGTCGAGATAATGGACCGTGAAGGCCGGCTCTCGATCCATGTCGATGACGATGCGCGTGCGGGCATCGTCGCCGGCTATGCGCGCGCCATAGGCGAGCAACGGACCATCCGCCGCCATGACAGGCGCAAATGCCGAAAACACGACAAGAATCACAAGGGCAAGGGCCGCTGCCGCAAATCGCAAAGCCCTCACGCCAATCTCCGCCACATGCCGCAATCCCTTTACCAAGTGTCCAACGCGCCCCATATTGGTTTCAGCGTTGTTTTTGAAGCCCCAATAGCGGGAACCAGGTTTGACGTGATGGCCGCACCTATGATGCGCCGGGAGACGAATCGTTGATAGCTCCTCCCGCGTCCTCATCATCCGACGAATCCATCAATATTATGGCATACTTGGCTTTTCCCTTGCTATTGTGACAGATAAAACATACAACGCATATTAGGGTAGAAGTGTTGACGGGATAGAGTCGTCGTAACGGCAGCCGCCTCGAGTACCAGGCGCCATAAGCGGCATTCATCCGACGTCTGCAATGCTTCCGCTCCAAACAGTGGATATCTGAATTTCCGGTTTCAAACAGGAAGTTCATCGGTGGAGAGCCACCAAACGCTCTTTAGAGAGCACATTCATCGGGCCCAGCTTTGTGGGTCTAAGGCATAGTCGATCTCGCTTGGTTACGGATGTCACCGCAGCAGCTTTTTCAAAAAGTGAACAGACCCCAGGGAAGTAATGCCCCGGCTGCCGTCTGGATGCTGTCATCTCCGAACCACTTGCGACTTTCATTATCCGGTGCAGCAACGGCGGACCATATCCGGCTTGTCCCAGCGACAGGCAGGCCCCCATCCGGTTGCCTGCGCCGAGGAGCACAGCTTTCATGGCAGACAAAATGCTTATCGATGCGTCTCACGAGGAAGAGACGCGCGTCGTTGTCGTTCGCGGGAACCGCATAGAAGAATTTGACTTCGAGTCTCAGCACAAGAAGCAAATCCGCGGCAACATCTATCTTGCAAAAGTAACGAGGGTCGAGCCTTCGCTTCAAGCCGCTTTCGTGGATTACGGCGGCAACCGGCACGGCTTCCTGGCCTTTGCCGAAATCCATCCCGACTACTATCAGATCCCCCTCGCCGATCGCCAGGCGCTTCTGAAGGCCGAGGCCGAAGAACATCGCCGCGACGATGATGTCGAGCACGTCGAAACCGCGCTCGACCTTTCGCAGCAGGAACAGCCCGATATCGGCATCGTTCCCAAGGCGGGCGAAGAAGCCGAAGTACCGGCCGCGATCGCGGAAGAGGCCTCTGCCCCGGAGGCAGCAGCACCCACCGAGGAAGCAGTTCCGGCCAAGAAGGCGAAGCCGCGCCGCAGCCGCAAGAAGGCGGCAGCGGAGGCCCCTGCCGAAGAGGCGGCCGCCCCGGAAGCGACGGCAGCCGTCGATGCGCCGAGCGAGGACGAGGACGGTCCGTCTGGCGAAATGGCCGCTATGGTCGAAACCGATTCGATCTCCGAAGACGTCCGCTCCTCCAAGCGCCGTCATGATGACGACGACGATGACGATCACGACCATGAAGAAGAGGTGATCGAATCCGTTGGCGCCGAAGATGCGATGGAGGAGGTTCCCGATCGCACCCAGCGCAAGCCGCGCAAGCAGTATCGCATCCAGGAAGTCATCAAGCGCCGCCAGATCCTGCTGGTGCAGGTCGCCAAGGAAGAGCGCGGCAACAAGGGTGCGGCACTCACCACCTATCTCTCGCTCGCGGGCCGCTACTCGGTTCTGATGCCGAATACGGCGCGTGGCGGCGGCATTTCCCGCAAGATCACCAATCCGCAGGATCGCAAGCGCCTGAAGGAAATCGCCAAGATGCTCGAAGTGCCGCAAGGCATGGGGGTCATCCTGCGCACGGCCGGCGCCAACCGCACCAAGGTCGAGGTCAAGCGCGATTTCGAATATCTGATGCGCCTATGGGAAAATGTCCGCACGCTGACGCTCGCATCGACCGCTCCCTGCCTGGTCTATGAAGAAGGCAGCCTGATCAAGCGCTCTATCCGCGACCTCTACAACAAGGATATCGGCGAAGTCATCGTCTCCGGCGAAGAAGGCTATCGTGAAGCGAAAGACTTCATGAAGATGCTGATGCCGAGCCATGCCAAGGTGGTTCAACCCTATCGCGACATCCATCCGATCTTCTCGCGCTCCGGCATCGAGGCGCAGCTCGACCGCATGCTGCAGCCGCAGGTGACGCTGAAATCCGGCGGCTACCTGATCATGAATCAGACGGAAGCGCTGGTTTCGATCGACGTCAACTCCGGCCGTTCGACTCGCGAACATTCGATCGAGGATACCGCGCTTCAGACGAACCTCGAGGCTGCCGATGAAGTGGCCCGCCAGCTCCGCCTGCGCGACCTTGCCGGCCTGATCGTCATTGACTTCATCGACATGGAAGAGAAGCGCAACAACCGCGCCGTCGAGAAGAAACTGAAGGAATGCCTTAAGAACGACCGCGCCCGCATCCAGGTTGGCCGCATATCGCATTTCGGCCTTCTGGAGATGTCGCGCCAGCGCATCCGCGCATCGGTTCTCGAAAGCACGACCCAGATCTGCTCGCACTGCGGCGGCACCGGACACGTGCGTTCGCAGTCCTCCGTGGCGTTGCACGTCCTGCGCGGCATCGAGGAATACCTGCTCAAGAACACGACGCACGACATCACCGTGCGCACGACGCCGGACATCGCGCTCTACCTGCTGAACCACAAGCGCCAGACGATCATCGATTACGAAGCCCGCTTCGGTGTCGCGATCGTCATCGACGCCGACAACGCCGTCGGCACGCAGCATTTCGCGATCGACCGCGGCGAGCCGGTTGCCAATCCGGTGAAGATCGAAAGCCTGTTCAACTTCGCGGCCATCCCCGACGACGATGATGACGACGATATCGTCATCGAAGCCGATGAGGACGAAGACGAAGAACTGGAAGAAAAGGCGGCGACCAGCACCGAACAGCCTGCCCGCGCCGAAGGCAATGAAAATGGCCGCAAGCGCAAGCGCCGCCGCCGTCGCCGTGGCCGCGGCAACGATGCCCAGGCAGCATCGGCTTCCGAGGATATCTCCGCAGCCGATGCTGCCGAGGACGCCGACGGTGAAGAGGGCGACGAGGATGACGGTGATGACGGCGCCGAGAACGCTGCATCCGCCGACAATGATGATGACGCACAGCAGAAGCGCAAGCGCCGCCGGCGCGGCAAGCGCGGCGGTCGTCGCAACCGCGAAGGCCAGGTTGGTGAACAGGCTGATGGCAGCGAATCGGAAGGCTTTGAGGCCGATGCAGCCGACGGCGATGATGCTGGCAGCGAAGAAGAGGCAAGCGTAACGGTGGCGGAGATTGCCGTTGCCGAAGGCGAAGCCGCCGTCGAGGGTCAGCCGGCCATGGCTGCGGTCGAAACGGCAGCGACCGTCACCGAGGATGTGAAGCCCGCCAAGGGCCGCGGCCGCCGGAAGGCAAAGGCTGCCGAGGCATCGCCGGTCGAGACGCCTGTCGTCGAGGAAGCATCCGCGATCGAGGGCGAAACCGAAGCGGTTGCCGAAATTGCCAAAACTCTCGATGATGCAGCCACACCCGAGGCGATCGAGGACGAAGCCAAACCGGCGCGCGCCAACCGCGAGTCCAATGTTTCCTCGTCCGCTCCGGTGGTAACCTCTACCCGCGCCAATGAAGGCGGCGATGGCGAAGGTGAGCCGACCAAGCCGAAGAAGGCTGGCTGGTGGCAGCGCCGCGGATTCTTTTAAGAAGACCGATTTAGAATGAACCGACGAAAAACCGGCCGTGGCGACACGGCCGGTTTTTGTCTTCGCAGGCGGATCGCATGCTTCAGTTACGTGCAGGCACGCGGCTCCGAAACTTGCGAAAGCACCTTCACAAGCTCATGCAATTCATTGATTTTATAATTTATTTCAGCCAGGCTTCCATGCGTTCGGTGGCTTCCTCTGTTTCGGCATTCGAGCCGGCATAGGAGATCCGCATCGCGCGATGCCCTTCCACGGGATCGAAGTCGAGGCCGGGCGTGGCAGCGACGTTGATTTCCGCCAGCATCTTGCGGGCAAAGGCCATGCTGTCGTTTGTGAAGCGGCTGACGTCGACATAGGCGTAGAAGGCGCCATCCATCGGCGAGGCGATGCGCAAGCCGATCTCAGGCAGTCGGCGCATCAGGAAATCGCGGTTGCGACCATAGCTTTCACGATAGATATCGAGCTCGGCGCCAGCGCCGAGTGCTGCCTCAGCGGCAATCTGCGACAATTCCGGCGCGGAAATGTAGAGGCTCTGAGCCACGCGCTCTATGGGCCGCACCAGCCGCTCCGGCAAGACCATCCAGCCGATGCGCCAGCCGGTCATGCAATAATATTTCGAGAAGGAATTGATGACGATCGCCTCGTCGGTCAGCTCCAGCGCACTCGTCTCCTCGCCGACGAAGGTCAGCCCGTGGTAGATCTCGTCTGAGATGAAGGCGATGGAACGGTCGGCGCAATAGTCGGCAAGCGCCTTCAGCGCCGCCCTGCCCGTCACCGTGCCTGTGGGATTAGCGGGGCTTGCCAGCAGCACGCCCTTCAAGCGCTTGCCGCTTGCTGCCTGTGCCGCCTCCAGGCTTTCAGGGGTGAGCGTAAACTGCGTCTCCTCGGTGACCGGCACCTCGACCACATCGAGGCCGAGTGCTGCAAGGATATTGCGATAGGCTGGGTAACCCGGCCGGGCAATGGCGACGCTATCGCCGGCATCGAACAATGTCAGGAAGGCCAGATTGAAGCCGGCCGACGATCCGGTGGTGATGGCAATCCGTTTCGGGTCGATGCTCAAGCCATGGCGAGCCTGATAATGAGCGGAAACGGCCTGCCGCAGGGCAAGTGTCCCCAGCGCATCCGTATAGCCGATGCGGCCATGCCCAAGAGCTGTGCGCGCCGCCTCCAATGCTGCCTGCGGCGCGGGATGCGAAGGTTGCCCGACCGCCATGGAAATGACCGGGTGCCCGGCCTGGCGGCGCAGCGTCGCCTCCGCCAGCACATCCATGGCATGAAAGGGTTCGACATCGCTGCGCTTGGATAGGGAAAACAAGATCAATTCTCTCTCGGATCGGATCGGCATGCGACATTTGCCGCAATATCGGTCCGTTCACAATCCTGCGATTGCGGCTTTGTCGTGAAAATTCCTGTTTCTGGAAATAAGGACGCACCGTAAATTGTCGACGCATGTTTGCGGATGTTAACCCGACGATGCTATGGCGCATCCGAGAATGACGTCTCCGCTCAGACCCAAACGAGGACCCAATGACCTTTTCTCTCAAAAGCCTGCTGACGGTTTCGGCGATTGCCCTGACAGCGTCCTTCGCCACAATCCAGCCGGCCGCCGCGCTGGATGACCAGCAGAAGAAGGAAATCGGGGATTTCATCAAGGAATATCTCGTCGAGCATCCGGAAGTTCTGCTGGACGCTCAGGCGGCGCTCGAGAAGAAGCAGGATGAAGCCCGCGTTGCACAATCGTCCCAGGTGATCGACCAGAACAAGGACGCGATCTTCAATTCCAAGGATGATGTGGCCATCGGCAATCCGAAGGGCAGCATCACGGTCGTGGAATTCTTCGACTATAATTGCACCTACTGCCGGCATGCGCTTGGCGACATGGACACGCTGCTGAAGCAGGACAAGGATGTGCGCTTCGTTCTGAAGGAATTCCCGATCCTCGGCCAGGATTCGGTTGCCGCTTCCCGCGTCTCCAACGCTTTCCGTGAGCTTGCGCCTGAAAAATACGAACAGTTCCACCGCAAGCTCCTGGGCAGCGATGGCCGCGCCTCCGAAGACACAGCCATCGAGGTCGCCACTTCGCTCGGCGTCAGCGAATCCGCCATTCGCGCCGAAATGGCAAAAGCGCCGAACACCGACATGATAAAGGCAACCTATCAACTTGCCTCCGATCTCAACGTGACAGGCACGCCCGCCTATGTGATCGGCAACGAGATGGTTTCCGGAGCAATCGGTCTCGACGCCATCAAGCAGAAGATCGCCAACGTCCGCAGCTGCGGCAAAACCAGCTGCTGATCGGCGCGACAACCACCCTCACGACGGGAAAGCAAATAGTCCGTCCGCATTTTCACAGCTCCGAAACGGCGCCGCGTCCCCACGCGGCGCAAAAATGCCAAAATCGCGGCGTTTCCACACCTAGAGACATGCAACCTTCGCTCTGGGGCTTTCCTACAGGGCCTCGGGAGTCTATAGGTTGCGCTGCACTTTGACGGAACATCTGATGGCGCAAACAATTTTTGTCCTCAACGGACCCAATTTGAATGCCTTGGGCAAGCGCGAGCCGGGCATCTATGGCGGCAAGACGCTGAAGGATATCGAAGCCGACTGCAAGTCCGCAGGCGAAAGCTTGGGCTTCATTGTCGATTTCCGGCAGAGCAATCACGAAGGCGTGCTGGTCGACTGGATGCACGAAGCGGACGACAAGGCCGCTGGCATCGCGATCAATCCCGGCGCCTATGGTCATACGTCGATCGCGCTGCACGACGCGATCCGCGCCATTTCCATTCCCGTGGTGGAGGTGCATATCTCCAACATCCACGCACGCGAAGAATTCCGGCACAAATCGATGATCGCGCCCGCTGCAAAGGGCATGATCTGCGGTTTCGGACCTTATGGCTACATCCTGGCGCTTCATGCGCTTAAATCCATCACCCAATAACAAAAATACAGGGCAAGAAATCCAATGGCTGAAAAGAAATCGGGTATCGACCAGGCGCTGATTCGCGATCTCGCCAACATTCTCAACGACACCGATCTGACCGAGATCGAAGTCGAGCAGGAAGATTTGCGCATCCGCGTATCGCGCGCCGGCACGATGCAATATGTTCAGGCGCCGATTGCCGGCCCGGCCGCCTATGCCGCGCCAGCAGCTGCCGCCCCGGCCGCCGCCGCGCCCGCAGGCAAGACCCGCAATCCCGATAACGTCGTCAGCGCACCGATGGTCGGCACCGCCTACCTGGCGCCGGCGCCGGGCTCGGCCGCCTTTATTCAGGTCGGCTCGACCATCAAGGAGGGCCAGACCCTGCTGATCATCGAAGCCATGAAGACGATGAACCAGATCCCTGCGCCAAAGTCTGGTACGGTGACTGAAATCCTCGTTCAGGACGGACGTCCGGTCGAGTACGGCGAAGCCCTGGTCGTCATCGAGTAAGCCCATGCCCATGATTTCGAAGATTCTCATAGCCAATCGCGGAGAGATCGCTCTGCGGGTGCTGCGCGCCTGCAAGGAACTCGGCATTGCGAGCGTTGCGGTGCATTCCACCGCCGATGCGGACGCGATGCATGTACGGCTTGCGGATGAGAGCGTTTGCATCGGCCCGCCGCCGTCGCGCGAAAGCTATCTCAACATCCATCAGATCGTCGCCGCTTGCGAGATCACCGGCGCGGACGCCGTACATCCCGGTTATGGGTTCCTCTCGGAAAACGCCAAGTTCGCCGATATTCTCGAGGCGCACGGCATTACCTTCATCGGTCCGACGGCGGAGCATATCCGCCTCATGGGCGACAAGATCACCGCCAAGGCCACCGCGCAGCAGCTCGGCATTCCGGTCGTTCCCGGTTCCGACGGCGAGGTGAAGACCGAGGCGGACGCGCTGAAGACGGCGCGCGAGATCGGCTATCCGGTGCTCATCAAGGCAACCGCCGGCGGTGGCGGCCGCGGCATGAAGGTCGCCCGCACGGAAGAAGACCTGATCGAAGCCTGGTCGACGGCGCGCACGGAAGCGGGCGCCGCCTTCGGCAATGATTCCGTTTATATGGAAAAGTACCTCGGCAAGCCGCGCCATATCGAAATCCAGGTTTTCGGCGACGGCGAAGGCAACGCGGTCCATCTCGGCGAACGCGACTGCTCGCTGCAGCGCCGCCACCAGAAGGTCTGGGAAGAAGCCAATTCTCCGGCCCTCAACGTCGAACAGCGCATGAAGATCGGCAAGGTCTGCGCCGACGCGATGAAGAAGCTGAAGTATCGCGGTGCCGGCACCATCGAGTTTCTCTACGAGAACGGCGAATTCTATTTCATCGAAATGAACACCCGCCTGCAGGTGGAGCATCCGGTGACGGAAGCCATCACGGGCATCGACCTCGTGCACGAGCAGATCCGCGTCGCCTCCGGCGGCGGCCTCTCGGTGACGCAGGATGACGTGCATTTCCAAGGCCACGCCATCGAATGCCGCATCAATGCCGAGGATGCCCGCAGCTTCATCCCCTCACCCGGCACGATCACGCATTTCCATGCGCCGGGCGGCCTCGGCGTGCGTATCGATTCCGGCGCCTATCAGGGCTACAAGATCCCTCCCTACTACGACAGCCTGATCGGCAAGCTGATCGTGCATGGCCGCACCCGCGTCGAATGCATGATGCGCCTGCGCCGCGCGCTTGACGAATTCGTGGTGGACGGCATCAAGACCACCCTGCCGCTCTTCCAGGATCTGGTTTCCAACCAGGATATCGCCAATGGCGATTACGATATCCACTGGCTGGAAAACTACCTGGCGAAAACATCGGCCTAGCCAGTGCCCGGAGCGCGCGGCAAACATCCCGGCATTACCCCGGAGATCTTGTTGCGCGCCTATTCCATCGGGCTTTTCCCGATGGCTGAATCGGCAGACGACCCGGAAATCTTCTGGGTCGAGCCGGAATTGCGGGGCATCATCCCTCTCGATACGTTTCACGTCTCCAAGAGCCTCGCGAAAAAGATCCGCCAAAATCCCTTCGATATCCGCTTCGACACGGATTTCGAGGCTGTCATCGCAGCCTGCGCCGAACAGACCAGTAACCGCCCGAGCACCTGGATCAATCAGACGATCCGCTCGCTCTACTCTACACTGCATCACATCGGTCATGCCCATTCCGTCGAGGCGTGGGAAGGTGATCAGCTGGTCGGCGGTCTCTATGGCGTTTCACTAGGCTCCGCCTTCTTCGGGGAAAGCATGTTTTCCCGCCGCACCGACGCCTCGAAGATCTGCCTCGTCTATCTGGTAGAGCGCCTTCGCGAACGCGGCTTCACCCTGCTCGATACGCAGTTCACCACCGAGCACCTGAAGACATTCGGCGCCATCGACGTGCCGAAGGATGCCTACGCCACGATGCTGGAAAAGGCGATGGAATCACCCAATCTGAGCTTCTCAGACGGTGGAAATCTGCCCTAGATGATTTGATTCCAGTCAGGACTGCCCTAAGTTCGGCGCAACAGCCGAGGGTAGAATAATGAAGAATCATATTGCAATTGCCTTTCTCGCTGCGTTGACGATCACAACGCAGGCCAACGCCAAATCCTTCCACGATATATTCGGAGCAGAGCCGCCGGCCGGACCAGAAAGCACGGTGCTCAAACAGCTGAATTTCCAGCAGGGAGCGATCAAGCTTCCCGGAGCGAATGCAACGCTGAACATTTCGGATGAGTTTTACTATCTCAACCCAAGTGACTCCAGAAAGGTGCTGGTGCAGCTCTGGGGCAATCCGGAGAATGCCGCGGGCTCCACGCTCGGCATGATTTTTCCAGCGAAATATCCGCCGACGGACCAACAGTCATGGGGCGCACTGATCGACTATGAGGACAGCGGTCACGTCTCCGACGATGATGCGGCATCGACGGATTACAATGCGCTGCTGAAGCAAATTCAGGACGCAATCAAGGAGGAAAACCCGGAACGGGAGCAACAGGGTTACGACCCGATCACGCTCGTCGGCTGGGCCGAACCACCGCACTACGACAAGGTGACCCATGCCCTGCACTGGGCTCGCGATCTGATCTTCGGCAAGGACCCGAATGGGGAACACACGCTGAACTACTCCGTTCGTGTCCTCGGGCGTGAAGGCGTCACTGAGCTCGAATTCATCGCCGGACTCAACCAGTTGCAGCAGATCAATGCCGCCATTCCGAACGTCATCAATACGGTCCAATATGACAGCGGCAAGCGCTATGCCGACTTCGTCAACGGCGACAAGATCGCCGCCTATGGTATGGCAGGAATGATCGCCGCTGGCGCCGGCGTGAAGATCGCGGCAAAGCTTGGTTTCCTTGCGGTCGCTCTCGGCTTCTTCAAGAGTTTCGGCGTTGCCCTTCTGGCATTGAAGAAAGGGCTCATCGTCGTGCTGGCGGGCGTTGTCGCGGCCGGCCGCAAGATCTTGGGTCTGTTTCGCCGCAAGGGGAACACCGACACCTGAGGCAATCCAGGCCTGAAGTTCTTTGCGACTTCAAATCCTGATTGTCGTCTGCTATCCCTCCTAGCGAAGAGTTTTGGTGCGTAGAGGTTCCACTTTGCCGTCGTAAATACCGGTCTCATCCAAATCACCCAGTGCAGCGGGGCGGCGCAGCGCCGTCCGATGCATATTTATGTCCATCGGGTGATGGCCTGAGACCGGTTTGGCATTGTCAAAACGCGCCTAATGCAGCAGCCGCTGTCTCAGCTCTTCAGCCGTCCCGCAATATCGCCATACCGTGCCCTGACGGGCTTGTCTCACCGCCAGCTTGGTGGACTTCCAGACGGAAGACCAAGACGGTATGTGCAATATTCTACAGGTCCGTTGGACCATTTCTCCTCGAACTTCGCCTCAGCCATGGATCGCCTGCAGCGGCTGCGGATATCCAAGACCCTTCCGATCGAGCGGCAAGATCAGGCTCAATGCCAATGGCAAGCGGCTCGATGCCTGGCTCATCTACAAATGCATCGATTGCGACAAGACCTGGAACCGGACGCTCTTCGAACGCCGGACCATTCACGATCTCGGCCCCTCCGCGCTAGAGGCACTGCAACGCAGCGATCCGGATTGGGTGCGGGCCCAGGAATTCGATCTCGACGGGCTGAAGCGGAAAGCCAAGCGCATCGAGGAACCGCCGGATGTCATCATACGGAAGGAGGCGATACGTGCGGTGAGCGGTTGGACGTTGCTGGATATCGAGATATCAACCGAGTTCCCGATAAACCTGCGTCTTGATCGGTTGCTGGCATCGGAACTGGCCATCTCGCGGTCACGGCTGCAGGCTCTCCGCGATGGGAATAAATTGAAGGCCCGTCCGGACAGCAGCGATTTCCTGCGCCACAGACCCAAAGACGGGATGAGGATCTCCCTCGACCTGTCGGAGAGCGCCGATCGTCAAGCGATAGGTGACGCCGCCTCCAATTCGGAGCGAGGCTAAAACTATGCCCGCAGGAGCAAGGCTTCTGCGGGCTGTCCAATTCTGCTGTATATGTCCTGGAAAGCGATTATTTCGCGCCGGCGGTGTCCGGCGCCGGAACGTCGGACTTTGGCTTGCACTCTTTCAGCCAGACGTCATAGATCGGGTGCTCGACGGCATTGAGGCCCGGGCTGTCGGCAAACATCCAGCCGGTGAAGATGCGGCGGATGCGACGGTCGAGAGTAATTTCGTCCACCTCTACGAAACCATCCACTTTCTGCTGCTCGGTTTCGTCTCGCGAATAGCAGGCGCGCGGAGTCACCTGCAGTGCGCCGAACTGCACGGTCTCGTTGATATAGACATCGAAGGTGGTGATGCGGCCGGTGATCTTGTCGAGCCCGGAGAAAACGGCAACCGGATTAGCGATGCGGGCAGCCTCGACGGTGGGAGCTGCCATGATGCCCGCAGCGAGAGTAACGCCGGCCACGGCCAGTGCACGCAAAGAAGCGCTCCGCGTGAAAACCATCATATCCGCCACTCTCCGCTTGGTCTCGGTCAAGGCGCCGAGCAAAAGCCGGCATATGTCGCGCCTAACGGCCAATTGTGGCCAAAGGACGAGCCGGCCCTTATGCTCAGTTGCCCGGGGTCCAGGCGTCGTAGTCGCCGGTCACGCGCGGACGTTCGCCGGCAACGGCGAGAGAGCCCGGCGGACGGTAAGCCTGCGGCGAGCCAGTCGGATTGGCGCGATGTTCCTTCTGCCAGTCCTTGGCAACGTAGTTTTCCTTGGTCGGCGGAACGTCGGTGCGATGATGCATCCAGCCGTGCCAGCCCGGAGGAATGGCCGAGGCTTCGGCATAGCCCTTGTAGATCACCCAGCGCTTCGGAAGGCCGTAGGAGGACATGCCACCCTCGTAATAGACGTTGCCGAATTCATCCTCACCGACACGCTTGCCAAACCGCCAGGTCGCGAAGCGCGTGCCCATGGTCTGACCGTTCCACCAGGTAAATGTCTGTACGATGAAATTCCACATGTCTTTTCCTCGATACCCGCCAAGCGGCGAGCGATACCAGAATTCGTTCGTTTGCTTATGCCGCCATGGAACCGGCTTGTCCAGTGATTCCAGCAGGCAAACCGGCTCATTTCAATGTCATCTTGAAGCCCAGATGCGTCGGCTTGAAACCCAATCTCTCATAGAAGCGATGGGCATCCTTGCGCACCGCATTCGAGGTCAGCTGCACCATCCGCATGCCGCCGACCTTTGCCTCGCCGATACAGAAATTGATCATTGCCGCCCCAATCCCTTGCCCGCGCATATTCGCCCGCGTCTGGACCGCCTCGATGATCATGGCGGAGCCACCTCGCCCGGTCAGCGTCGTCGTGATCATCGTCTGGAACGTCCCAACAACTTCGCCAGCAAGTTCGGCAACATACAGCGTCTGCTCCGGCGATGCCGCAATGATGCGAAACGCCCGGAGATAATCATCATAGGCAGAGGGATCGGCCGTATCGCCATGGCCGCCCATGGTGTCGGCGGCGAAGAGGCCGATCAAGGAAGGAAGGTCGGATTCTTCCGCTTCGCGAATCACCAGGCGGGTGTCTTCCATGAACGATCTCGTCTATTCTCTCAATGACCTGCCAGCGGCTTCTCGAAAATGAGTGCCGGAATGCCCGATTGCCCGTTGCCGCAGTTTTCGGTGCGGCCGACCTCGATAAAGCCGTGAGCCTTGTAGAAAGCGATTGCAGGCTCGTTTTGCGGATCGACCTCCAGGCGCATGATCTCCGCGTCCGGAAAGCAGGTCTCCAGCTCGGCAAAGAT
Organism: Martinezella tropici; assembly: GCF_008370325.1. Taxonomy (GTDB): domain Bacteria; phylum Pseudomonadota; class Alphaproteobacteria; order Rhizobiales; family Rhizobiaceae; genus Rhizobium; species Rhizobium tropici_B. The sequence continues at coordinate 23,060 of NZ_VNIP01000011.1, forward strand.
ATCGCGGCCGATGCCCTCTCGCTGATGGCTGGGGCTGACATAGAGCATGTAGAGCATGACGGTCTTGGTCATCTCTGCGGACATGGCGGCATAGCCCATGCCGCCGATCGTCCTGCCGTCATCGGCCACCAGGAATTCGGAATTCTTGTTCGCCAGCCGTGTCTTCAGCGAAGCTGTCGAATGCCAGGAGGCATGCAGTTCATTGACCTTCTCCGGGCCGTAGATCCGGTCGTAGGTCGCATGCCATGTCTCGCCGAGCAGAGCGCGGACCTTTTCCAGGTCCTGCTCGCTGGCGGTGCGGACGAAGAACACCGCTTATTCCTCTTCGATGCCGAGCTTGGCCTTGACCAGCGCCTGCACGGCCTGCGGGTTGGCCTTGCCGCCGGTCGACTTCATCACCTGGCCGACGAACCAGCCGGCAAGCGTCGGCTTGGCCTTGACCTTGGCGACCTGATCCGGATTGGCGGCGATGATCTCGTCGACGGCTTTTTCGATGGCGCCGGTGTCAGTGACCTGCTTCATGCCACGTGCTTCGACGATCTCGGCGGGATCGCCGCCCTCATTGAGCACGATTTCAAACAGATCCTTGGCGATCTTGCCGGAGATGGTTTCGGCCTTGATGAGGTCGATGATCGCGCCGAGCTGAGCGGGCGAAACCGGAGTCTCTTCAATGCCTTTGCCTGATTTGTTCAGAGCGCCCAAAAGGTCGTTGATGACCCAGTTGGCCGCCATCTTGCCGTCGCGGCCGGCAGCAACCGCTTCGAAATAATCAGCGATCGCCTTTTCCGAAACCAGAACGGACGCGTCGTAGATCGAGAGGCCGAGCTCGCGGACGAAACGCTCCTTCTTGTCGTCGGGCAGTTCCGGCAGATGCTCGGCAAGCTCGGCAACAAAGGCGTCGTCGAACTCGAGCGGCAGCAGATCCGGATCGGGGAAATAGCGGTAGTCATGCGCATCTTCCTTGGTGCGCAGCGAACGCGTCTCGCCCTTGTTCGGATCGAACAGGCGGGTTTCCTGATCGATCTTGCCGCCATCCTCCAGGATGCCGATCTGCCGGCGCGCTTCATATTCGATCGCCTGACCGATGAAGCGGATGGAGTTGACGTTCTTGATCTCGCAGCGCGTGCCGAATTCGCCGCCCGGACGACGGACCGAGACGTTGACGTCGGCGCGCATGGAGCCTTCGTCCATATTGCCGTCGCAGGTGCCGAGATAGCGCACGATCGAGCGCAGCTTCGTCATATAGGCCTTCGCCTCGTCGGACGAACGGATATCCGGCTTGGAGACGATTTCCATCAGCGCGACGCCGGAGCGGTTAAGGTCGACATAGGACATGGTGGCATGCTGGTCGTGCATCGACTTGCCGGCATCCTGTTCCAGATGCAGGCGCTCGATGCCGATCTCGATATCCTCGAACTGACCCTGACGATCGGGACCGAGCGAGATGACAATCTTACCCTCGCCGATGATCGGATCCTTAAACTGCGAGATCTGATAGCCCTGCGGCAGGTCGGGATAGAAATAGTTCTTGCGGTCGAAGATCGAACGCTTGTTGATCTGCGCCTTCAGGCCAAGGCCGGTGCGCACGGCCTGCTTCACGCATTCCTCGTTGATGACGGGCAGCATGCCGGGCATGGCGGCGTCGACGAGCGATACGTTGGAATTCTGAGGATTGCCGAACTCCGTCGAGGCGCCGGAAAAGAGCTTGGACTTGCTCAGCACCTGGGCGTGGACTTCCATTCCGATAACAACTTCCCAATCACCGGTGGCACCGGGAATGAAGCGTTTCGGATCTGGCGTACGGACGTCGACAATGGTCATGGGAAGCTCTTGTATGATGCTGTTTTCTGCTTTGGTGAGGTAGAGCAATTGGCGAGACGGCGCAAGGCTTTCGGCATTGGCCGATGTGCTATATGCCGGGTCCGTAGGCGCCGTCGCCCTCCCCGACCAGCGATTTCGAAAGCCCTATCGTGGGAACGTCGGTATCGAGCTTCGGGGAATAGATGATCGATAGCCAGCGGATCTCATAGCCGCGCGCCCGGAAGAAGGCGATGGCGTCCGTATTCCCCGCATGGCTCTGCAGGGATACCTTTTCCAGTCCCTGCCCGCGCACGTCCTCTTCGATCCGCGCAAGGAGAGCGGAGCCGAGACCCCGCCTGACGAAATCCGGATCGATCCAGAAATCGGAGATCGCCTCGTCCAGCGCCTCGCGCGCGGCCCATCCCACAGCCTCGCCATTCAGCTCTATGACTGATATCGTCAGCCATAGATTGCGGGTAAAATTCGTGAAAGCTTCGCTTGCACTTTCCAGCTGCTCGCCCGAGCCACCGATCGCGCCCATGGCCTTCTGCCAGGAGCGCAGGCCAATGCTCGCCAACACCGCCGTTTCACCTTCATGGGCATTGCGAATATGGATCATCGAGCCCCCGCCATTTGTGACCAGTAAAGCATCGGCCAAAGGCTTTTGCCAGCGACGAGATTCGCCGGCACGGCTGACGGCGGAAAAACGTCTGCTGAGTTGAACTTGACCTCGAGGCGCAACCCGCTTTAGAAAAGGCGCATCAATGGAGTTTTGATGTCTAACTTTTGTCAGTCCCGGTAAAGGCCCCGCTCGCAAGTCTTCTTGCGTGCCGGGCCTGAAAAACGAAGCCCCGACTTCCCCAAGGGAAGGCTCGGATCGTTTTTGTGCGCCCTTTGGCGCTATACGGATTCTGACAACAATGGACATTTCCCGCGCTGAACAGCGCATCCTTCACTTGCTCGCTCAAGGCGGCCGCATCGAAATCGAACGTAGCGACAACAAAAAGATCGAGACCGCCTACTGCTTTACGCGTGACGGCTGGGTCTACCCGGATTTCGGCCTCGACCTCTTCCGGCGGCTGAAGCGCCTTAAGGCCATCAAATCCAAGGACGGCCACCCCTATCGCATCAGCGAAAAGGGATTGCGGCTGGTGAGGGCGCAGCTGAACAATCGATAAGCCAGACAAGAGAGCCGCCCCTGTCTGGCGGCTCTCCCCGATTGATATGAGGGCGCTTGGCGATCAGAACGTTCTGATGATCTCGGCCACCTGGTCGCCCAGGCGATCGCTGTCTTCCTGCATCGCAGTTCGTTTCTGGTCGACTGCAGTGATTTGATCCTCGCTGTCAGCCAAGGCCTTCAAATAGCGCTTCTTCAGATCGCTATTTTCGGGCACGGCGCCGATATTCCGTCTTATCCGTTCTTGTTCACTGGTGATTTTCTCGAGCTCGCTATCGAAACTCGCCAAATCGTTCTGGGCGGCGACCTGTTTCCTACGCGCCTCCGCTAGGTTTGTGAGCTTGTCCGTGAGCGCCTTGTCATGTGTCGAGGCTGCCCATCCCAGCACCATGTCGGGCTCGGCATCGACCAAAGCATAACCGTTGCTCTGAAGCTGCTCGTCGACCGCGGTCAGCGTCTTCTCCGTACCAGCGGGCACAACAACCTTGAGCCGCTGATGCGTTGCCGTCTTGCCGAAGCTTTCAGCCGAGGAGAATGACCAGCCGTCCCTGATCGGATGCTCGATGATAACGGTCCGCTCGCCGTCAAGCGCGCCCGAAACGGTGTACGTCGTCGTCTGGCGGTATTTGACGACGGCATTCATCAGGCCATCGGAAACCTTTAGAGAAGCGACCTCCTCCGTCGGTGTCTGCTGCTCGCTGATCGAAACTTTCCGATCGGTCGCGAAGCTGGCGAGGCGCGTATCGTCCTTGGGCAGCGCGGACAGTTGGGAATCGCCGATATAGCCGGTCTTGCCGTCGTATAGCGTCAGAATTCCCGCCGGCATGCTGACCGCGGTGGTGTTCTTGAGCATCACGGCGGCGATAGGATTGCGAAGAGCGCTACCGGCCCGATACATATCCACCATGTCGGCCTCCACCTCCGCATCCATGATCGGCACCGATAAGGTATCGCCATTGGCCAGATCGTAGGTCCCCGGAAGCTCGAAAGTGGCCGAGATATCGCTTTCGGTCGCGGCGGTGGGATTGGCCGTGGCAATTTGCATTGGCGCGACCGGACTTTCCAGCTCGTCAGCCGCGTATGCCTTTCTGCTGACGCCGCCCATCATTGCCTTGGCGGGCGCTGGCGCAGCTCGTTCCTCAGCATTCGATGCCAGGCGCCGCCTGTTGGACAAGTCGCCGCTATCGGGATCAGGAACATTGTTCGACGCCGTGTTGACGGGCACTTCCTGCCGCTCTCTCCAATAGAGCTGGTGCAAACCCTGTTTCAGTGTCACCGGCTCCGCCGAAGTCAGCGTCAGCTTGATGCCCTCCCAGTCTTCGCCGCTGGCGTTTTCCAACACCGTCCATGCCTGCAGGCGCGCCTTGTCATTTCCCTGGATAACGACCTTGTAGGCCGTTTTCCAGATCGGAGACGGGACGACATAAGTCAGGCCGACATCGCCGCTGTTCTTTACGCCGTTCACCTTAATATCGATGGCACGCGTGCGGTCGTTCTTGCCGCGGGCGATGGCTGCGGCCGCCTTGGCGAGCTTTGCCCGCATGTTGGGATCGTCAAGCCGCACGGACGCATCCTCGCCCAGTGCCAGCGTCTCCACCGCGCCATCCTTGTCGATAACGGTCAGTAGATAAGCCGGTGCCTTCTCGTCGGCCTTCCTCGCCTCGATTCCAAGGATATTCCCCTCAACGGTCTTGCCGCCGCTGGTGACCGATACTTTGGCGCCCTGCATCGATGTCAGAAGCGACGGCACGGATGAGAGCGCTTCCAGACTGAACGGCAAACCCTTGAACGTCTCCTGCAATGGCTGCGGCCCTGCCAGCGACATGCCGGCCACCGAGCCTACAGATCCGCTGACCACAAGGCTCTTCAAGATGTCATCGACCTGATCAAGGGGAACCTCGATCCGGATCACGCCGTCGCTATTGACGCCGGCCGCTCGGGAAACCTCGGCCAGGCCACCCGAGGACAGGGTAATGGATCGAATGGCCCCATTGTCGGCCGCCAGCGACATCGCTGGAAATGACGCGCCGAGGAGCAGGATCACCGAGACTTGCTTGAGCATGAAGAGACCTTCCGATTCGGTTGCAGAGGACGAGACCAAGCGGCTCACTGCAATTTATGATCGTATTTCGGTCCAAAGTGTGATGGTGTCCGCGCGGAATATTGGCATGTGCAAAAGGGCCGTCCGGATTTCCGAACGGCCCCTCTCATAAGTGGCATCAAACGTCGCGAAACTTGCTTGCTCGGCGCGGTCGGAAAGAGGCAGTGCTGCTTACCACCACTTCGCCGGCGTAAACTTGCCGGCGGCCTGTTCGATGACGTAGGCGGTCTTGAAGAGGGTTTCCTCTTCGAACGGCCTGCCGATGAGTTGCAGGCCGAGCGGCAGGCCCTTCGGGTCGAGGCCGGCAGGGACGGCGATGCCGGGCAAGCCGGCCATGTTGACCGTCACCGTGAAGATGTCGTTCAGGTACATCTTCACCGGATCGGAAGCGAGATCCTCGTCGGCGATGCCGAAGGCCGAGGACGGGGTCGCGGGCGTGAGGATCGCGTCGACACCGGCATTGAACGCCAGTTCGAAATCACGTTTGATGAGCGTACGAACCTTCTGCGCGCGGAGGTAATAGGCGTCGTAATAGCCGGCCGACAGCACATAGGTGCCGATCATGATACGGCGCTTCACTTCCTGGCCGAAGCCGGCGGCGCGTGTCTTTTCATACATGTCGACGATATCCTTGCCGTCGACGCGCAGGCCGTAGCGGACGCCATCGTAGCGGGCAAGGTTCGAGGAGGCCTCGGCGGGCGCGACGATGTAATAGGCCGGCAGCGCATATTTCGTATGCGGCAGGGAGATGTTGACGATCTCGGCGCCGGCGTCCTTCAGCCAGGCAATACCCTGCTGCCAAAGCGTTTCGATCTCTTCCGGCATGCCGTCGACGCGGTATTCGTTGGGGATGCCGATCTTCATGCCTTTCAGCGACTGGCCGAGCGCGGCTTCGTAATCCGGCACCGGCAGATCGACGGAGGTCGTATCCTTCGCATCGACGCTTGCCATCGACTTCAGCAGGATGGCGGCGTCGCGGACGTCGCGGGCGATCGGGCCGGCCTGGTCGAGCGACGAGGCGAAGGCGACGATGCCCCAGCGCGAGCAGCGGCCGTAGGTCGGCTTGATGCCGACGGTGCCGGTGAAGGCGGCCGGCTGGCGGATGGAGCCGCCGGTGTCGGTAGCCGTCGCGCCGGCGCAGAGATGAGCTGCAACGGCTGCAGCCGAACCACCGGACGAGCCGCCGGGAACGAGCTGCTGGTTAGATCCCTCGGCGCGCCAGGGGTTGATCACCGGCCCGTAATAGGAGCTCTCGTTGGAAGAGCCCATGGCGAACTCGTCCATGTTGAGCTTGCCCAGCATGACGGCGCCGTCGTTCCAGAGGTTCTGCGTGACTGTCGATTCATAGTGCGGTTCGAAACCGTCCAGGATGTGGCTGCAGGCCCGCGTATGAATGCCTTCAGTGCCGAACAGGTCCTTAATGCCAAGCGGAATGCCTTCCAGCGCACCGGCTTTGCCTTCCGCAAGGCGGGCGTCCGACACCTTGGCCATTGCTAGCGCCTTTTGCGGCGTCACCTTCACATAGGCATTGAGCTGAGCATTGGCCGCCTCGATCGCCGAGATATAGGCCTCGGTCAGTTCGGTGGCGGTAATCTGCTTGGCGCGCAGCTTATCGCGGGCTTCGGCAATGGTCAGGCTGGTCAGTTCGCTCATTTTGTTTCGCTTCAGATCTGGAATTGGGCAACGGGTCGGAAAAGGCTCGAAGGGAGCCGTTATTCGACGACTTTGGGCACCAGGAAGAAATTCTGATCGGTATTCGGCGCATTGGCGACGATGTCGGCGGCCTTGTTGCCGTCGGTCACTTCGTCGGTGCGTTTCTTCATCGCCATCGGCGTGACGGAGGTCATGGCTTCGACGCCATCGACATTCACTTCGGAGAGCTGCTCGACGAAGCCCAGAATGCCGTTCAGCTCGCCCATCATCCGTTGCGCTTCGTCTTCATTGACGGCGATGCGGGCAAGATGGGCGACGCGTTTGACGGTGGCGAGATCGACGGACATGGCATTCTCCGGATAGGATTTTTCCTATCGCTATAAAGACCATGCCCGCCATACGCAACGGGTATCGTCAGGCGGAAACGCTCTCACCCACCTTCGGCGCAGCAACCACGGTCTTCGAACCTTCCATACCGGTGATGAACTTTTCCGGGGTCTGGTCGATGATCGGGAAAGTGCCGTAGTGGCAGGGAATGGCGGTCTTGAAGTTGAAGAAGCGCTGGCAGGCGAGTGCTGCCACGGCACCGCCCATGGTGAAACGGTCGCCGATCGGCACGATGCCGATATCGGGCTGATGCAGCTCGTTGATGAGGGCCATGTCCGAGAAGATATCCGTATCGCCCATATGGAACAGCGTCGGCTCGTCGTCGAAATGCAGCATCAGGCCGTTCGGATTGCCGAGTGCATGCGACACGCCATCCTCGGTGATCTGCGCAGAGGAATGCAGCGCATTGGTGAAGGTGGCGGAGAAGCCGCCGAGGCCGACGGTGCCGCCGGTATTGCCCATTTCCAGCTTCTCGACGCCCTTGGTGCCGAGCCAGGAGGCGAGATCGGCATTGGCGAGAACGACCGCGTCCGTGTCCTTGGCGATCTGCACCGCATCGCCGACGTGGTCGCCATGACCGTGTGTCAGCAGGATATGGGTCACGCCCGCAGCGACGTCCTTGATGTTGAGGCCGGCGGCGGCGAAAGAGGAATTGTAGGTCAGGAAAGGATCGATCAGTATTTTTGCCGTGGCGGTTTCGATGCGAAACGCGGAATGGCCGAGCCAGATGATCTTCATTGGATTTCTCCTTATAACTTGATTTGAAATAGAAGGCTGGTGTCCGGAGCATTTCCGGTGGAAACGCTCCTTCTATTTGCTCTTCCGCATTTCCGCACGCAAAACCGCTGTGCGCTTTTGCTGGAAATGCTCTAGGAGATATCCCAAACCGCGGCAAAGAAAAGCGGCTTTGGCTTCAATTTGTTTTGACGAGAGCGAGACCTGATGACGACGCTGACCATCGAAGACCTAGCCGCGACGCTCCTGCCCGGCCAGCCGATTGCCGGCCTCGATCTCGGCACGAAGACGATAGGGCTTGCGATGTCGGATCTCGGACGACGCTTTGCAACGCCTCGCCCCGTCATCAAGCGCGTGAAGTTCACGCAGGACGCCGAAACGCTGCTTGCCTTCGCCGAAAAGGAAAAGGTCGCGGCCTTCGTCATAGGGCTGCCTGTCAACATGGATGGTTCTTCGGGGCCGCGCGTGCAGGCAACGCGCGCCTTCGTGCGCAGCATGGCGGAAAAGACCGCCCTGCCCTTCGTCTTCTGGGACGAGCGGCTTTCGACCGTGGCCGCCGAACGGGCGCTTCTGGAAATGGACGTTTCGCGAGCCAAGCGCGCCGAGCGTATCGACTCCGCGGCGGCAAGCTTCATTCTTCAGGGAGCTTTGGACAGGCTGTCGGCCCTCGGAAGGGCAAGTTTGCCCGATCTCGACGCCTGACGGCGCTTCCACCACGCGATAATGGCGGCGCGACGACGGAAGCCGAAAATCGCGAAGACCAGCAGGCTGTCGAAGGCGATCGCGCGCGCGACCAGCGGCGGAATGGTTTCCGGCGGGATGCCAAGGATCTTGCCATAGATGTCGAACACGAGATCGTGCATCTGACGCGTCAGCATGAAGATGCCGAAGCTCATGTCGTAGTATGACAGGTAATACCATGCCCCGAGAAACGAGACCGGTCCGGCCCAGCAAATCAACAACCACTTCATGCGGTTCCCCTTCGACGCGGATATTGCGTCGTGCCAGCCGAAAGGACGAGCCAATTCGACAACGCCATGGCGCTCAACACCATCGCGGGCAGCGTTATATCTAGTGCAAGCACGGCGAAGAACATCATCGCCGCGACAAGAAACACTAATTTTGCGGGTTTTGACCCCATGGCTGCACGCTTGATGGTTAACTCTTCGTCTTCCAACAGTGACGACTTAACCGCCGTGGCGCAATGTAAACCAATTGTTAAGGTTAATGGCGGAGCGGGCTTGTGGATATCCCTCGCTTGAGCCCCGGCATCAGCCGTAGACGCCGCGCACGAGCCGCTTCAAGGCCGTTGCCGCCTTCTCCCAATCCTTGCCGTTTTTCAACGCGAGACCCGCGCATTGATCGCTGACGGCTGACGCCAGCACGATGTGCTGGATGGCGGCAAAGATCATGGCGTTGACCGCCTGGGCATCGACGCCCTTGGGCGGTACGAGCGAGCCGCGCATGCGTTCGATCCAGCCGGCGAGCGCCTTGGAGCGCGCCTCCGACAGGCGCCGCACCTGCTCGCTGCTTTCGGAGACCTCCCAGGCGACGATACGGCGCATCAGGGGATCCGCACGCAACGCATCGAGAAACAGCATCGAAAGCCGCTCCATCAGATCGCCATAGGTGAGAAGGAACATGCCGCCGGTGTCGTCGGGAATGCGATCCGTCACCCAGCTGCCGAGATCGGTGCCGATGGCTTCCACGAGGCCGTTGAGGCCGCCGTAATAGCGATAGATGAGCTGCTTGTCGCAACCGGCACCGCGAGCAACCGCATTGATGCCGAAATTCTGGAACCCCTCCTCCGCCAGCAGCCGCTTGGCGGCATCGAGGATCGCCTGCTCGGTCGCGGCGCGATTGCGCACGCGCTTTTCGACAACAGGTATTTCCAGGGGGATTTTAACGGCAGCGTTTGCAACGGCCATCGATTCGACTCCAATCTGTCACCGAGTGGTGATTAGCAAGCCTGGTCGCCTCGAACAACAACGGCGCGAAGATCCGATCAAGTCAAAACCCGCGAATCCACAGATTAGAGAAACTGACCAAACCACACCGTCGTTTCGGAAGCCAGCCCCGGCGGAAGTTCCACGGAAACGAAACCGCGCGATAACCAGAACCGGATGCCGCCATGATTGCTGGCATTGACGCCGAGATGGACGCCCGTGACGCCATTGGCCAGGGCATTTGCGATCCAGTGATCCAGCAGCGCAGTACCGATGCCCTTGCCCTGGGCGCGCGGTAGGAGGTTCATATGAATATGTGCGGGGAATTTTTCGACAAGAGGCGCAGGTGTCCGCTTCGGATGATGGATCAGCGATATCCGCTTCTGGTCGGCATTCCACAGCATGGGATCACCTTCCGGATCGGCATAGCGACGCTGCAGATGCGGCCACCACTCACGCTCCAGTCGCTCGTCGAAGGCAATCGTATCGAAGACACCGGCGATATAGCCAAAGACGCCTTCGTCATCTTCAGCAACGAACACCAGCTCGGGATGTAGCATGGCGTAGGGCGCGGAGTAGATGTGCCCGATCAGCCGGCCGTCGCGATGGAGCGGCGCTGCATCCTTGCCGGCATCGCCTGTTGCTAGCGAGATGGCGTAGAGCTGATCGATATCCTCGTGGCGAACCACACGAAGGTCGATCATGAGCGCCTCCGAAGGCGTCTGTAGAAATTGCGGGTAGCCAAGTCGATCAAAACTGCAAATACCTCTTCAAAGATGCCGGCCTACATCCATCCGCCGATGTAATATGCGGATGACGGCGATCTCTGTATCCCGCAAGAGATAATAGATCACATGGGAACCGACGACATATTTGAAATAGTCGTCGCGGATGTCAGTAGCGCGGCCAATTTTCAGATCGGACGCCAAATCCCTCGAAAGCCTCGACGATTTCGGCATGGTAGATCTCGGCTTGCCTTACAGACCAGTTCTCGACCGTATATCGCCAGATACCTTCAAGATCGGCCACAGCAAGTGGAGAAAGACCGTACTTGCGAGGCCTATTGACCATAGGTCGCACGCATTCGCTTGAGGAATGCGGCGTTATCGAAGGAAGCAACCTCTCCGGATTTTTCACCAGCAATCAATGCATCCTGCAGAGCTTTAACCTTCGTCTCGTGCTCTTCGAGCAGGCGCAACCCCGCGCGAACAACATCACTGGCTGAGCCGTATCGGCCCGTCTGTATCTGGGCCTCGATGAAGGCACTGAAATGATCGCCAAGCGAAACGGATGTGTTGCGAGCCATGGGGCACTCCTCTATCGGTACCAATATATAATAAATATTGGTACCGCATCAACTGGAGATGCCGCGCCGAAACTGCGAGACGGCCGGCGACACTCTAAGTCGCCGGCGGATACAGCAGATCGACGATGTAGCTGGCGTCGAAGCGGGAATCGAGCATGCCGTAGGTCGCCCGCCAGCCGCCGGCCAGGCGGGTTTCGATGAAGGCATCGGCGATCTTGCCGGCTCCGAGGCGATAAAGCTCGGCCGCACCGGCGGCGAGCGCCATCTGCTCGACCAGCAGGCGGGCAGCGCCCTCGTCCTGCTCGCAAAGCGCCATGGCGGCGCGCAGGACCTCGATAGTCTTCTTGCCGGCAGGCCCGAGATCACGGGCAAGACCGGAAAAGACGGTTTCGAACAGGTCCCTGCCCCGGTTCAATACGCGCAGCACATCAAGCGCCATGACGTTGCCGGAGCCTTCCCAGATCGCGTTGACGGGGGCCTCGCGGTAATGACGGGCGATCGGACGCTCTTCGATATAGCCGCTGCCGCCGATGCACTCCATGGCTTCGTAGATCAGCGCCGGCGCGATCTTGCAGCACCAGTATTTGGCAACCGGCGTCATGACGCGGGCATAGGCCGCATCCTCCGAGCTGCCGCTTGCCTTGTCGAAGGCCTCGGCCAGGCGGAAGGCGAGCGCGGTCGCGGCAGCGACATCGAGCGCCATATCGGCAAGCACGCGGGTCATGATCGGCTGGTGGACCAACATCTTGCCGAAGACGCTGCGGCCGCGGGCATGATGCACGGCTTCGGCCAGCGACGCGCGCATGATGCCGGCGGATGCCAGCGCGCAGTCGAGCCGCGTCAGCGTCACCATGTCGAGGATCGTGCGGATGCCGGCATCCGGCGCGCCGAGCAGGAAGCCGAACGTATCGGTAAACTCGACTTCCGACGAGGCGTTCGACCGGTTGCCGAGCTTATCCTTCAGCCTCTGGAAATGCAGGCCGTTGGCCGAGCCATCCTCCAGAAGCCGCGGCACGAGGAAGCAGCCCATGCCATCCTTGGTCTGCGCCAGCATGATGAAGGCATCGCTCATCGGCGCCGACATGAACCACTTGTGACCCGAAAGCCGGTAAATGCCTTCGCTGACCTTGTCGGCACTCGTCCGGTTGGCGCGCACATCCGTGCCGCCCTGCTTTTCCGTCATGCCCATGCCGATGGTGACGGCGCTCTTCTGCATGGCGGGCTTATTGGACGAATCGTACTTGCGCGACAGGATCTTCGGTGCCCAGTCCTTCTGCACCGCCGGAGAGGCCATCATGGCGGCGACCGAGGCACTGGTCATCGTCAGCGGGCACAGATGACCGCATTCGAGCTGAGCCGTCAGATAGAAGCGCGCGGCGCGCACCTTGTGCGACTGGCCCTTCGCCTCGGGATCGGCCTGCGCATCCCAGATCGAGGAATGCAGGCCCATCGCCATGGAGCGGCGCATTAGCGCATGCCAGGCGGGGTGAAATTCGACGACATCCAGACGCTCGCCACGCGGGCCATGGGTACGCAGCTGCGGTGCGCCCTGGTTCGCCATGCGTGCCAGTTCCTGCGCCTCGTGCGACGTGACGAACCGCCCATGCTGCTCCAGCTCTTCACGCGTCGAACGCGGCAGGCCGGACGTGAGATCGACGATCAGCGGATCGGAGCGATAGGCATTGATACCGGTCCAGAGGCTCGGCTGGTTCAGGTCGGCAAAGGGGTCGTCAGTCCGGGTCGGTTGGGTCATGAATCGCTTGTAGAGCAAGAAGGTTGCAAAGGGAAACCGGAAGTTACGTCTCCCACCGGCATGGGTCCTGTAGCGGGATTCGGGCGAAATTGCATGGGGAACAAGCAGCCTCGGCGCACACCGCCGCTTGCCCCATGGGCGCTCGCTCTTTATAGACCCCCTGACGAAATCCAGAGGGCAGGTTCATGGTCTTCTTTCCCCACCGCCACCTCATCGGCATCAAGGGCCTCACCGAGCAAGATATCACCTATCTTCTCGACAAGGCCGACGAGGCGGTCAAGATCAGCCGCCAGCGCGAGAAAAAGACGTCCACGCTTCGTGGCCTGACACAGATCAATCTCTTCTTCGAAGCATCGACGCGCACGCAATCCTCCTTCGAACTGGCCGGCAAACGGCTCGGCGCCGATGTGATGAACATGTCCGTCGGCAACTCCTCCGTCAAAAAGGGCGAGACGCTGATCGATACGGCGATGACGCTGAATGCCATGCGGCCTGATGTGCTCGTCATCCGCCATTCGAGCGCGGGCGCCGCCGCACTTCTGGCGCAGAAGGTGTCCTGCTCCGTCGTGAATGCCGGCGACGGCCAGCATGAGCATCCGACCCAGGCGCTGCTCGACGCGCTGACGATCCGCCGCGCCAAGGGCAAGCTCTCGCGCATCATCGTCGCGATCTGCGGCGACGTGCTGCACTCGCGCGTTGCCCGCTCCAACATCCTGCTGCTCAACGCCATGGGCGCACGCGTCCGGGTCGTGGCGCCCGCCACGCTGCTGCCGGCCGGCATCGCCGACATGGGTGTTGAAGTCTTTCATTCGATGAAGGAAGGGCTGAAGGATGCCGACGTCGTGATGATGCTGCGCCTGCAGCGCGAGCGCATGTCCGGTGCCTTCGTGCCCTCGGTGCGCGAATACTACCATTTCTACGGGCTCGACGCCGAAACGCTCAAGGTCGCCAAGGAGGATGCGCTCGTCATGCATCCGGGTCCGATGAACCGCGGGGTGGAAATCGCCTCCGAAGTGGCCGACGGTCCGCAAAGCGTCATCGCCGAACAGGTGGAAATGGGCGTCGCCGTGCGCATGGCCGTGATGGAGACCCTGCTCGTTTCACAGAACCAAGGACCTCGCACCGAGGGAGCGGGCGCATGAGCAACTCGATCGTCCTCCAGAACGTCCGCATCATCGATCCCTCACGTGATCTCGATGAGATCGGCACGATTGTCGTCGAAGACGGCGTAATCATCGCGTCGGGCAAGGATGCGAAAAACCACGGCGTTCCCAAGGGCGCGAGCGTTCGCGACTGCGGCGGCCTCGTTGCCATCCCTGGCCTGGTCGATGCCCGCGTGCATGTCGGCGAGCCTGGCGGCGAACATCGCGAAACCATCGCCTCCGCCAGCCGCGCGGCCGCAGCCGGTGGCGTCACCTCCTTCATCATGATGCCGGACACCGATCCGGTCATCGACGACATCGCGCTTGTCGAGTTCGTCCGGAAGACGGCGCGCGACACGGCCGTCGTCAATGTCTATCCGGCAGCGGCCCTCACCAAGGGACTTGCCGGCGAGGAGATGACGGAAATCGGCCTATTGCGGGAAGCGGGAGCCGTCGTGTTCACCGACGCCCATTCCGGCGTCCACGATAGCCAGGTCCTGCGCCGCATCATGACCTATGCGCGCGAATTCGGTGCAGTGATTTCCTGCGAAACACGCGACAAATATCTCGGCGCAAACGGCGTCATGCACGAAGGCCTGCTGGCAAGTTGGCTCGGTCTCTCGGGCATCCCGAAGGAAGCCGAGTTGATCCCGCTCGAGCGCGACCTCCGCATCGCGACGCTGACGCGCAGCCACTATCATGCCGCGATGATTTCGGTGCCGGAATCGGCTGAGGCGATCCGCCTCGCCCGCTCGCGCGGCGCCAAGGTCACCTGCGGCATCTCGATCAACAATCTGGCGCTCAACGAGAACGACATCGGCGAATACCGGACCTTCTTCAAACTCTATCCGCCGCTGCGCTCCGAGGACGATCGCACAGGTATGATCGAGGCACTGGCGGACGGCACGATCGACATCATCGTCTCCTCGCATGATCCGCAGGATGTGGACACAAAACGCCTGCCGTTCGGAGAGGCCGAAGACGGCGCCGTCGGGCTCGAAACGCTGCTTCCCGCGGCACTTCGGCTCTATCACAGCGGTCAAGTGAGCCTGATGCGGCTTGTCGATGCGCTCTCGACGCGACCGGCGCAGATCTTCGGACTTCCCGCCGGTACGCTGAAGCCCGGCGCCAAGGCCGATATCGCGCTTGTCGATCTTGACGAGCCTTGGCTTGTCGCAAAAGACATGCTTCTGTCGCGCTCGAAGAATACACCCTTCGAAGATGCGAGGATGAGCGGCCGGGCGGTTGCAACCTATGTCGCCGGCAAGCTGGTTCATAGTCTCTAGGGCAGCCTTAAGGGTTTACGGAGAATAAGACGTGATGGCGGATTTCTGGACTTGGCAGCTTACCCCGCAGACCGCGCTGGCCGGCCTCGTCATCGGCTACCTGCTCGGCTCCATCCCCTTCGGTCTATTGCTGACGCGCATGGCCGGGCTTGGCGACGTGCGCAACATCGGCTCCGGCAATATCGGCGCGACCAACGTGCTGCGCACCGGCAACAAGGGGCTCGCCGCGGCCACGCTGCTGCTCGATGCCCTAAAGGGCACCGCCGCTGTCTTGATCTCAGTGCATTTCTTCGGCGGCGATGCCGGTGTGCTGGCCGGTTTTGCCGCCTTCATCGGCCACATCTTCCCCGTCTGGATCGGTTTCAAGGGCGGCAAGGGCGTCGCGACCTATCTCGGCATCCTGCTAGGCCTTGCGCCGCTGATGGCGCTGATTTTCGCCATCGTCTGGCTGGTTATCGCCTTCACCACACGCTACTCCTCGCTTTCCGCGCTGGTTGCAACCCTTGTCATCCCGGTTGTATTGTGGATATTGGGCGTCGATAAGATCGCCGCCGTCATGGCGCTGATGACCGTCATCTCCTGGTACAAGCATAGGGCCAATATCGCCCGGTTGACCGCGGGAACGGAAGGCAAGATCGGAGCGAAGGGATAATGGACACAGGCAGCGCAAAACGGACCGGAGTTGCGCTGACCGAAAGACAAAGGATCGCCTGGCTCAGGCTTATCCGCTCCGACAATGTCGGGCCATCAACCTTTCGCGATCTCATCCATCATTATGGCTCCGCCGAAGCAGCACTTGCCATGCTGCCGGAGCTTTCGCAGCGCGGCGGCTCGACGCGCGCGATCCGCATTGCCGACGAGCGGGACGCATTGCGGGAGCTGGAGGCGGCGCATCGCTTCGGCGCGCGCTTCGTCGGCATCGGCGAGCCGGACTATCCCCCTGCCCTTCGCGAGATCGACGGCGCGCCGCCGCTTCTTGCCGTCAAGGGCAGCATGTCTGTGGCAACGAGACCGGCCATCGGCATGGTCGGCTCCCGAAATTCATCGATCAGCGGCGCCAAATTCACCGCCATGATCGCGCGCGCATGCGGAGAAGCAGGTTACGCCGTGGTCTCCGGCCTGGCGCGCGGCATCGATACGGCCGCTCACCGCGCCAGTCTCGCGACCGGTACGATCGCCGCTTTGGCGGGCGGACTCGACCAGCCCTATCCACCCGAGAATGTCGGCCTGCTAAACGAGATATGGGACGGCAACGGGCTCGCCGTCAGCGAAATGCCCTTCGGCTGGGAGCCGCGGGCTCGCGACTTTCCGCGCCGCAATCGTCTGATCGCGGGTATCTCGCTCGGTGTCGTGGTCGTCGAAGCGGCAACCCGCTCCG
The DNA here is from genome assembly GCF_008370325.1 of Martinezella tropici. Taxonomy (GTDB): domain Bacteria; phylum Pseudomonadota; class Alphaproteobacteria; order Rhizobiales; family Rhizobiaceae; genus Rhizobium; species Rhizobium tropici_B. The sequence continues at coordinate 39,724 of NZ_VNIP01000011.1, forward strand.
GCTCGCTGATCACGGCCCGTCTTGCCGGCGAATTCGGCAGGCTTGTCTTCGCCGTTCCCGGCTCGCCGCTCGATCCGCGCTGCGAAGGCACCAACGGGCTGCTGAAAGATGGCGCGATGATCGTGACGACGCCGGCCGATATCGTCGAGGCGCTGCGGCCGCTCGCCGAGCCGGACCTCTTTCGCCCACGCCCGGCCGAGACACCCGTCGAACGGAGCAAGCCGCTCTCGACACCGCCCGATGATGCCGAGCGCGACCGTGTCGTCGATGCACTGGGTCCGACACCGGTAGAGATCGACGACATCGTCCGTCATACCGGCCTGCCGATAGCGGCTGTTCATTCCGTCCTTCTCGAACTGGACATGGCCGGCCGGCTGCATCGCCATCCCGGCGGACTGGTGTCGATCTCCATGCTGGATTGAAAAGTGTGACACGCGTACCAATTCTAAGCATCGCATCGCCGCGCCAAGCGCAAAAATCGCCTTCGCCTCTTGACCGCGACGAATTCCCTGTCCATGTCGGAAGGCCGGGAAGCCGGAAAAACCCGGTATCTCCCGCGCCTTATACCGGCGCGACCTCTTATTCAGAGACTTGATGATGAACGTTGTAGTGGTGGAATCGCCTGCCAAGGCCAAGACAATCAATAAATATCTGGGACCCGGATATAAGGTTCTTGCTTCCTTCGGCCATGTGCGCGACCTGCCCGCCAAAGACGGTTCGGTGCTGCCGGATCAAGATTTCGAAATGCTGTGGGAAGTCGATGGCGCTTCGCAAAAGCGCATCAAAGATATCGCCGACGCGATGAAATCCTCCGACGGCCTGATTCTCGCGACCGACCCCGATCGCGAGGGCGAAGCCATTTCCTGGCATGTGCTCGACCTCTTGAACAAGAAGCGCGTCATCAACGGCAAGCCGGTGAAGCGCGTCGTCTTCAACGCCATCACCAAGAAAGCCGTGCTCGACGCCATGGCCGACCCGCGCGACATCGACGTGCCGCTGGTGGACGCCTATCTCGCCCGCCGCGCGCTTGACTATCTCGTCGGCTTCAACCTGTCGCCGGTTCTCTGGCGCAAGCTGCCGGGTGCCCGCTCGGCCGGCCGCGTGCAGTCCGTAGCCCTTCGCCTCGTCTGCGACCGCGAGTCCGAGATCGAACGCTTCATCTCGGAAGAATACTGGAACCTGTCTGCGATCCTGAAGACGCCGCGTGGCGATGAATTCGAAGCCCGCTTAGTCTCCGCTGACGGCAAGCGCCTGCAGCCGCGTGCGATCGGCAATGGCGAGGAAGCCGGCAGGCTGAAGGCTTTGCTTGAAGGCGCCTCCTACGTCGTCGATACCGTCGAGGCGAAGCCGGTCAAGCGCAATCCGAGCCCGCCATTCACCACCTCGACGCTGCAGCAGGCTGCCTCCTCGAAGCTCGGCTTCTCGGCCTCGCGCACCATGCAGGTGGCGCAGAAGCTCTATGAAGGCGTCGATATCGGCGGCGAGACAGTCGGTCTCATCACCTATATGCGTACCGACGGCGTCCAGATGGCGCCGGAAGCGATCGATGCGGCACGCCACGCCATCGCCAACCAGTTCGGCGAGCGCTACCTGCCGGAAAAGGCGCGCTTCTATTCCACCAAGGCAAAGAATGCCCAGGAAGCGCACGAGGCAATCCGCCCGACCGACTTCGACCGCGTGCCGGACCGCATCCGTAAATTCCTCGATGACGACCAGCTGAAGCTCTACGATCTCGTCTGGAAGCGCGGCATCGCCAGCCAGATGGCATCGGCAGAAATCGAGCGCACGACCGTCGAAATCCTGGCCGATAACGCCGGCAAGAAGGCGGGCCTGCGCGCCGTCGGCTCCGTCATCCGTTTCGATGGCTTCATCGCCGCCTATACCGACCAGAAGGAAGACGGCGAGCAGAGCGACGACAGCGAAGAAGGCGGTCGCCTGCCGGAGATCAATGCACGCGAAAATCTCGCCAAGCAGAAGATCAATTCGACCCAGCATTTCACCGAACCGCCGCCGCGCTATTCGGAAGCATCGCTGATCAAGAAGATGGAAGAACTCGGCATCGGCCGCCCCTCCACCTATGCGGCGACGCTCGCAACGCTGCGCGACCGCGATTATGTCACCATCGACAAGCGCAAGCTGCTGCCGCAGGCCAAGGGCCGGCTGGTGACGGCCTTCCTCGAAAGCTTCTTCACCAAATATGTGGAATATGATTTCACGGCCGATCTGGAAGAGAAGCTCGACCGTATTTCGGCCGGCGAGCTGAATTGGAAGGACGTGCTGCGCGACTTCTGGCGCGATTTCTTCGCCCAGATCGAAGATACCAAGGAACTGCGTGTCACCAACGTTCTCGATGCTCTGAACGAGACGCTCGCTCCGCTCGTCTTCCCGAAGCGTGAGGACGGCAGCGACCCGCGCATCTGCCAGGTGTGCGGCACGGGCAATCTCTCCCTGAAGCTCGGAAAATACGGCGCCTTCGTCGGCTGCTCGAACTATCCGGAATGCAACTATACCCGCCAGCTTTCGTCGGAAGGCGGCGCGGAGGCCGAAGCCAACGGATTGAACGAGCCGAAAGCGCTTGGCACCGATCCGGTGACCGGCGAAGAGCTGACCCTGCGTTCCGGCCGCTTCGGACCCTATATCCAGCGCGGCGACGGCAAGGACGCCAAGCGTGCTTCTTTGCCGAAAGGCTGGAAGCCGGAGGATATCGATTACGAGAAGGCGATGGCGCTGATCTCGCTGCCGCGTGACATCGGCAAGCATCCGGAAAGCGGCAAGATGATCTCGTCCGGCATCGGCCGCTATGGCCCCTTCCTTCTGCATGACGGCAGCTATGCCAACCTCGAAAGCGTCGAGGATGTCTTCACCGTCGGCCTCAACCGCGCCGTCACGGTTCTTGCCGAAAAGCAGAGCAAGGCAGGCGGCGGAGCGCGCGGCGGTACGCCCGCGGCGTTAAAGGATCTCGGCGCGCATCCGGATGGCGGCGGCTCGATCACCGTTCGCGACGGCAAGTATGGTCCCTACGTCAATTGGGGCAAGGTCAATGCGACCCTGCCGAAGGGCACGGATCCACAGGCGATCACGGTCGAGGAAGCCCTGGCTCTGATCGCGGCGAAGGCCGGCAAGAGCGGCGGCACCACCAAGAAGGCGCCCGCCAAGGCAAAGGCTGCGGCAGCCGGCGCAAAAGCGACGAAAACGACCGCTAAGCCGAAGGCCGCTGCTAAGAAGCCGGCGGCCAAGACGACAGCGAAAAAGAAGAGTGCAGAGTGAGCAGAGAACCGCGCGGCAGGAATCCATCGTCGGAACGGCGTTCCGGCAGACCCGGCCGCGCCGGCAAGGCAGGCGGTGACGCGGAGCCGATGATGGCGATCGTCCACGGTGTTCTGCCGCCGCGCGAGGTTATCCTGCGCTTCATCGCCGATCATCCGCAGCAGGCTTCCAAGCGCGAACTGGCCAAAGCCTTCGGCCTGAAGGGCGAGAGCCGCGTCGCGCTGAAGAATCTCCTGCGCGAGCTCGAAGAAGACGGCATGGTGCAGAAGAGCCGCAAATCGCTCATCCGCCCCGGCGCGCTGCCACCGATCGCCGTTCTCGACATCACGACGCGCGACAAGGATGGCGAGCTGATCGGCCGGCCCGCCGAATGGGCCGACGAAAACGGCGTGGCACCCGCGGTGATGATCAAGCAATCCTCCTCGCCCGCCGGCCGCAATGGCAAGGGCAAGGCGCCGGTCGCCGGCATGGGCGACCGCATCCTTGCAAAAATCTTTTCGGCCGCGGATCGCGGCGGTCCGGCCTACACGGCTCGTATCATCAAGGTCCTCGACAAGCGCAAGGGCGCCTCCATGGGCGTCTTCCGAGAAACGCCCGGCGGCGGCGGCCGGCTGATGCCGATCGAGCGTCGCGGCGAGGAGATGGTGATCGATCCGGATTATACCGGCGATGCCAAGGACGGCGATCTCGTCGAGGTGGAAATAGCCCGCCTCGGCCGCTTCGGCCTGCCGCGCGCCAAGGTGCTGTCAGTCATCGGCTCGGTCGCCTCGGAAAAAGCGATTTCCATGATCGCCATCCATGCACATGGAATCCCGCACGTCTTCCCCGCCTCCGTGATCGCGGAAGCCGATGCCGCCAAGGCAGCGACCATGTCGCATCGCGAGGATTGGCGCAGCCTGCCGCTGATCACAATCGACCCCGCCGATGCCAAGGACCATGACGACGCCGTCTATGCAGAAATGGATCCTTCGCCCGACAATCCGAACGGCGTGATCGTCACAGTCGCCATCGCCGACGTCTCGTGGTATGTGCGCCCGAACTCGCCGCTCGACCGCGAGGCGCTGAAGCGCGGCAATTCGGTCTATTTCCCCGATCGCGTCGTGCCGATGTTGCCTGAGCGCATCTCCAATGATCTCTGCTCGCTGAAGGAAGGCGTCGACCGCCCTGCCCTTGCCGTGCGGATGACCTTCTCCAAGGAGGGGCGCAAGGCGGGCCACACGTTCCATCGCGTCATGATGAAGAGCGCTGCCAAGCTTTCCTACCAGCAGGCGCAGGCGGCGATCGACGGCAAGCCCGACGACAAGACCGGGCCGATGCTGGAGCCGATCCTCAAGCCGCTCTGGCACGCCTACGAGATTTTGAAAAAAGGCCGTGAGAGGCGCCAGCCGCTCGAGCTCGACATGCCCGAGCGTAAGATCCTGCTGAAGCAGGACGGTACGGTCGATCGTGTCTTCGTGCCGCCGCGCCTCGACGCGCACAAGCTCATCGAAGAGATGATGATCCAGGCGAACGTCGCTGCGGCCGAGACGCTGGAGAAGCGGAAGCAGGTGCTGATCTACCGCATCCATGACGGACCGACGCTTGCCAAGCAGGAGGTGTTGCGCGAGTTTCTGGCGACCCTCGGTATTTCGCTTGCCAAGGGCGGTAATGTGCGCGCCAACAGCTTCAACGGCATTCTGGCGAAAGCCGAGGGCACGGTGCATCAGACCATGGTCAACGAGATGGTGCTGCGCTCGCAGAGCCAGGCGATCTACAGCCCCGACAATATTGGGCACTTCGGCCTGAATCTGATGAAATACGCCCACTTCACCTCGCCGATCCGCCGCTACGCCGATTTGATCGTGCACCGCGCCCTCGTCGGCTCGCTTGGTTTCGGCGAAGGCGGGATCACGCCGGACGAGGAAGCAACGCTGGACGATATCGCCGCTGAAATTTCCACCTTCGAGCGCCGTGCCATGGCGGCCGAACGCGAAACGGTCGACCGGCTCATCGCCCATCATTTGGCCGGTAAGGTCGGTACAGAATTCGAGGCGCGCGTCGGCGGTGTCACCAAGTCGGGGCTTTTTGTCACCCTGCCGGACTATGGCGCCGATGGTTTCATCCCTATATCCACGCTGGGCTCCGATTATTTCATCTATGATGAGGCCCATCAGGCATTGACGGGCGAAAGAACGGGACTCGGCTATCGTCTCGGCGATGACGTCAGCGTGAGGCTAGCCGAGGCCGTGCCGCTTGCCGGGGCTCTGCGCTTCGAAATGCTCAGCGAAGGTCGGGCGATGCCGACCGCGGTGCGTTCCTTCCACAAGGCGACCCGCCGCAACAAAAACCAGGCCCGTAAGGCGCCGGGCACAAGACCGCCGCGCGGACGCAGGTAAGAGGCGGCTGCCGGCAGGAAGGAAACGCATTCATGACGGGCAGCCCATCCGACTCTCCTACCCGCTTCGGTGGCTCCGATGAAAGCGAGCGACCGCTTGGGCGATCGATTTCCCGCGGTATGCTGAACCGCTGTCCGCGCTGCGGCACCGGCAGGCTCTTCCGCGCCTTCCTGAAGCCGGTGGATCATTGCGCCGTATGCGGCGAGGAAATCTTTCACCAGCGTGCCGACGATCTGCCGCCCTATCTGGTGATCCTTGTTCTCGGCCACATCATCGTTGGCGGTTACATGCTGACGGACATGACTTTCAAATTGCCGATCTGGGCACATCTTGCCATATGGGCGCCGATTACCGTCATCGCAGCACTTGCCGTCATTCAACCGATCAAGGGGGGTGTCATCGGCCTGCAATGGGCGCTGCGGATGCATGGATTCGGCGGACATGACGACAATCCGGAAGAATGGGATGAGGGAAACGGCCGGTCGTGACAATGTATGCCCGCCTGCGCAGCCGGCCCGGACAAAGGGTCGAGGTTGTCTCACATCATTACACTCTTCTATCGGGAATCACGATCGATTCGCCGCATATTCGCGATTTGCGCGAGCTGGTTCATCAGCAACGGCTTGACATCAGCAACATTTCTTGTCTGAACATGCCGCGCGTCAAGGGGACTGTTCCGGAGGGTTTGACCGATCTCATGAAAGCCGACCCGTCACCTGTATTTGGCCGAGCCGTGGCTTTCTATGTTGCGCATCCGGATCGATTCGCCTGCCTCATGCTCCAGGATTTAGTTTATGCTTGAACCGACGAACGACAAGGCCGGCCATGTCGAAGAAATTCACTGGCCTTCGCTCGTCGCAGCCATTGCCTCCGTGTCCGCCGTCGGCATCGCCATCGGGCTAGGCCTGCCGCTTCTCAGCATTATTCTCGAAAAGCGCGGCATTCCTTCGAGCCTGATCGGCCTCAACACGGCGATGATGGGGATAGCCTCGATGCTGGCCGCGGTCATCACGACCAAGCTCGCGCATCGCTTCGGCGTCGTGCAAACGATGATCTGGGCGGTCTTTCTCTCGGCGTTAAGCTCACTCGGCTTCTATTATGCCGAGAACCTGCTTTTATGGTTCCCGCTGCGCATCGTTTTCCATGGTGCGACCACGACCCTTTTCATCCTGTCGGAATTCTGGATCAACGCGGCCTCGCCGCCTTCCAAACGCGGCTTCGTGCTCGGCCTTTATTCCACGGTGTTCTCGCTCGGCTTTGCGGCCGGTCCGCTGCTTTTCTCCGTGGTCGGCAGCGAGGGCTTGCTGCCCTTCATCGTCGGCGCCTGCATCATCCTGGCCGCCGCCATTCCGATCTTCATTGCGCGCAATGAGAGCCCGATCGTCGACGAGAAACCCGAACTGCATTTCGTCCGGTACATCTTTCTGGTGCCGACGGCGACGGCGGCGGTCTTCGTGTTCGGCGCGGTAACCGTCGGCGGCGGCTCGCTGTTCACCAGCTATGCGACGCGCCTCGGCTTCAACGAATCGCAGGCCGCATTGCTGCTGACGGTCATGGGCGTGGGCAATTTCGTCTTCCAAATCCCGCTGGGGCTGCTTGCCGACCGCATGCGCGACAAACGGCCGCTATTGTCGATCATGGCTACGATCGGCTTTGTCGGCGCGCTTCTGCTGCCATCGCTCTCATCGAACTGGATCATTCTCGCCGTCATTCTGCTCTTCTGGGGCGGCTGCGTTTCGGGCATGTATACGGTGGGGCTCAGCCATCTGGGCACACGGCTGACTGGCGCCGATCTGGTGGCTGCCAATGCCGCCTTCGTCTTCTGCTATGCCATCGGCATGGTTCTCGGGCCGCCGACGATCGGCACGGCGATGGATTTGGTCAACCCAAGCGGCTTTGCCTGGGCTGTGGCCTTTTTCTTCGGCCTTTATGTCCTGCTTTCGGGGATACGACTGCTTTTCATGGGCAACAGAGGTTGACTTTTCGGGCGCGATTTGTATTTTCGCGCCAGAATTCGCCGTGGACCTCCGCACTGGCCGTCCACGGCGTTCATTTTTATTAAAGGCAGGACGACTATGGCCAAGGCTACCACCATCAAGATCAAGCTGCTGTCGACGGCCGACACTGGTTTCTTCTACGTCACGACGAAGAACAGCCGTACGATGACGGACAAGATGACGAAGACGAAGTACGACCCGGTTGCGAAGAAGCACGTCGAGTTCAAGGAAACGAAGATCAAGTAAGTTTCCTAAACCTCAGGTTACAAAAAGGCGCAACCTACGGGTTTGCGCTTTTTTTGTTTTTGCTGAGGATTTCCAGGGCAAAGTCCAATTTTGCGACATCACCCGGGCTGAAAAGCTGACTGCCCTGACGAAGAAGAAAAAACGCCGCCTTCGATGAACGAAGAGCGGCGTTTTTAAATTGGGGGCCGGCTAGCCTGCAAAACGGCACGAGGAACCGTTATCTTTCTGCCTGCCAGCCGACCGACCCCACGACCCAGGAGATGCGGCGGACCTGAGCATCATGGGGTATCTTCGAAACCCTTGCGGGCTGTTTGTATATGAGACTAAATTCGCGCGAAATCGAAAGGAAATCAACAAATTCTTAATGATAAAAATGCTTGTCTTCTCGAATGGTTAAAATTCATGACTTCGACAAAAAAGAATGCCCGATAGTTTTAATAAACCAAGGTCAAGAAGGCCTAAAGAATAAAGATCTAATTCCTATGGCGAAGGAAAATTTGAAATATATATACTCAAGCATAATTTAATATATAAATTACTTTCAGTTAAGCCTTCGCTTTGCAACTTGCATATAATGAGAATTTATCAAATAATTCTCAACTATCAAACAAAATAGCGATCAAATTTTAAGTTTAACCCAAATGCGCATGTATTCATGCAGACTTCGGAAAAGAGTACGCGCCTTTTCCTGCGGCAATACAAGAGCGGCGCATCCTGGAGGAACAGAGAACAATTTTTTATGACCCTTGTTCAAAACTTGAAAAATACCCTCAATATAGAGAGGTGGCCTCCACTTTAATGGTCTGTTTCCGTCAAGCAGCCGAGGCGACGACCCTGTTGCGGCCCGCCCTTTTGGCTTCATAAAGCGCAAGATCCGCCTGCTTCATCAATTGCTCCGGCGCTTCGATTGTGTCCAAACGAGACGAAATACCGAAGGATGCGGTAATGTTAATCGCGACGCCGCCATCCCGCAGCTTCACCGGCATATTTTCTACCGCAGCGCGCAGGCGCTCGGCGACCGCAGCCGCGATATCAGCCGTTGTATCCGGCATCACGACAACGAATTCCTCGCCGCCGTAACGGCAGGCCAGATCGGCACCGCGCACCGTTGAGCGGATGCGAGCGGCGAACTCCTTCAACACCTCATCGCCAGCATCGTGACCATAGGTGTCATTGACGGTCTTGAAACGATCTATGTCGGTGATCAGGACGGAAAGCGGCCGTCCCCGCGCCAGGGAGCGATCGAAAAGCACCTTGAGGTGATTGTCCAGGTATCGCCTGTTGTGCAAGCCAGTGAGCGCGTCGGTGACGGCAAGCTCGATGGTCTGCTGCACGCTGGCACGCAGCCGGTCGTTATACCGCTTGCGCCGTATCTGAGTGAGACAGCGGGCGACGAGCTCGTTCGGATCGATCGGACGGACGATATAGTCGTTGACGCCGAGGTCGAGCGCACGGACGATCATCTCGTCGGCGCCCTGTTCCGTCACCAGCAGCACGGGCAGGAAGCGCGTACGCTCCAGCGAGCGAAGCTGTGAGCAAAGCCGCAGCGGATCGTAGCCTTCGAAATTCGAATTCACGATGACGAGCTCGAAAGGCCGTTCGGCGGCCTCGAATAAGGCGGCCTGCGGGTCGGACATCGCGACAACCTGGGCGATCGGCTTGAGCGTACGGATGATACGCTCCTGCGAATTGGCGCGGCCATCGACCAGAAGCACCTGTCCGGCTTCGTCGGCGCGGCCATCACCGGCGCGAAGCAGATCCTCGATGCCGATATTGCGCGCGGTCTCGCTGCGCATGTTCAATTCGTCGCTCAGCGTCTTCAAGCGAAGAAGGCTCTTGACGCGGGAGATCAGCTGCAGGTCGTTGACCGGCTTTGTCAGGAAGTCGTCGGCGCCTGCCTTCAAACCGCGCACACGGTCGGCCGGCTGGTCGAGCGCGGTGACCATGATAACGGGGATATGCGCCGTACGCGGATCCGACTTCAGGCGCTCGCATACTTCAAATCCGTCCATACCGGGCATCATGATATCGAGAAGGATGAGATCGACCTGGGCATTCGCACAAATGGCGAGCGCCTTCAAACCATCTTCCGCCGTGAGCACTTCGAAATATTCGGCAAGCAGACGCGCTTCCAGAAGCTTTACGTTGGCGGGGATATCGTCGACTACCAGGATGCGCGCTGTCATCAGTTCTTCCCCATCATCAGGCGTCGCCCAGATAGGTCTTAATGGTCTCAATGAATTTCGGCACCGAAATTGGCTTCGAGACATAGGCTTCGCATCCGCCCTGGCGAATACGCTCCTCGTCGCCCTTCATGGCGAAGGCCGTAACAGCAATTACGGGGATGACGTGGAGATCGTCGTCTTCCTTCAGCCATTTGGTGACTTCGAGACCTGAAACCTCCGGAAGCTGGATATCCATGAGAATCAGGTCCGGACGATGCTTGCGAGCGAGATCGAGCGCTTCCATGCCGTTACGGGTCTGGATCGTCGTATAGCCGGAAGCCTCGATCAGATCGCGAAAGAGCTTCATATTGAGCTCATTGTCTTCTACAATCATTACCTGCTTAGGCATGGAAAGCTGTCCCTGCATCCGGTATTGCATCCATTCTCTCGGAATATAGGGTCGCGAGGAACCGATTCCACAAATACTTGAATCGCATACTACCGGGATTTGGTTGAAAAATAGGTAACTCACCCGTCAAAATGCAAAGTAACTTCAAGAACCCGAAGAAGAATGCGGCCGACCCGCAAGAGACTGCGATTGCCGTACTCGGCTGGCTAGCCAACGAACCGGATATGTTCGGCCGTTTCCTGTCGCTGACCGGCGTGGAGCCGGCACAGGTGCGCAATGCGATCAACGAGCCCGCCTTTCTTGCCGGCATGCTCGACTTCCTGATGAACCACGAACCGACATTGCTGGCCTTTTGCGAGGCGAGCGGCACTGCACCGGAGGTTGTCGCCGCCGCGTCGGCGCATTTTTCGCCACCTGGCCTTGCCTCTGGAGAATATTGACCATGGATGCCCCGCTCGAACTCGACGTATCGCATATCCGGCTGCGGGAGCGGCCGCTGATCGTCTGCGATGTCGACGACGTCGTCTTGCATTTCTTTGCCCCTTTCCTGACCTTCATCGACAGCGAAGGCTATGAATTCCTGCCGCGCTCTTTCCGCCTGACAGGCAACATCGTTTCCAAAGACAATGGCTCCGCCTTGGAAGAAAAGGATGTTCACCGGCTGATCGAAGTCTTCTTCGAGGTGCAGGAACAATGGCAGACCCCTTTCGAGCGCGTCGTCGATACGCTCGGCGAATTCTCGAAAGACGCCGATATCGTCTTCCTCACGGCCATGCCGCCACAGTTCTGGGCTCAGAGGCGCCGCCTGCTCGACAGGCTCGAACTTGCCTATCCCCTGCTGGCATCGCTGCAGCCGAAGGGGCCGATCGTGCGATCCCTGCATCGACAGCGCGCAATGCCCGTCGCCTTCGTCGACGACATGGCCCATAATCTGCATTCGGTCAGCGACCATGTTCCGGAATGCCTCCTGATCAACCTCAAACCGGATTCCGTCGTCCATCGCATGGCGCCAGCCGTCGCGGCAGGGATCCCCGAAGCAAACGAATGGAGCCAGGCAGCGCCACTGATCCAGGCCCATATCGTGCGCTGAAGCCCTCCGACCCGATATCAGAGCCCGGTATCATAGAATGAGGCGCATCAGTGGCCTGCCATCCTTGCGCTTCGCCACCTCCGAAAATCCGGCCGCCTCGAATATGCGTTGCGAGCCCACATAAAGGCCGACGGATTTCGATTGCTTGGTACGCTCGATCGGACAGCCCTCCAGCAGCCGCGCACCGGACGCCTTGGCGAAGTCGATTGCCTCCGAAAGCATGCGATGGCTGTATCCCTTGCCGCGATCGCGCGCATTCATGAAGAAGCAGCTGACAGCCCAGATCGAGCTATCCTCCGCATCCGCCGGGTCGAGCGGGCGCGATACGGTTTTGGGCGAATTCCATTGCGGCAGCTCGGCGCGCGGACCCACCTGCACCCAGGCAATCGGCTGTGCGTCGATATAGCCAAGGAGACCGGGTGGCGGCCCAGCCGCGATACGCGCCCGTATGAACCGCTTCTTGGCCGCCGCGTCCATCGTCTTGCGTTGTGACGTGGGCACACGGAAATAGGTGCACCAGCAGCCATAGCAGGCGCCGCTTGGCCCGAAAAGCGCTTCGAAATCGTCCCAGCGGTCGGGCGTTAATGGCTGCACGCTTAAATTCTGCACTCCCTGCTCCCCGACAGTTTTCCGGCTTGAGACTCACGAGCTTAAAACATAAAGTAGCGATGTTCAATTTTTGTTCTCGTTCAATGACCAATGCGCCCGACAAGATCTCAGGTTTCTGTCGCGATTGCTTGAGCGAGCAATCGACCGCACGGACGCGCTGTCGTAGCTGCGGCAGCCCTCGCCTCGTCTATCACCACGAACTCTATGGACTGACGCTGGCGCATATCGACTGCGACGCCTTTTATGCCTCAGTCGAGAAACGCGACAATCCTGAGCTGGCCGACAAGCCTGTCATCATCGGCGGCGGCAAACGCGGCGTCGTCTCCACCGCCTGCTATATCGCCCGCATCCATGGGGTGCGCTCCGCCATGCCGATGTTCAAGGCGCTGGAAGCCTGTCCGAACGCCGTCGTCATCCGCCCGAACATGGAAAAATACGTCCGGGTCGGCCGCGAGATTCGAGGCATGATGCAGGAGCTGACGCCCTTGGTGCAGCCGCTTTCGATCGACGAGGCCTTCCTTGAGCTCGACGGCACGCAGCGGCTTCATCACGATCCGCCGGCCCGGATTCTCGCTAAGTTTGCCCGACGGGTCGAACAGGAAATCGGCATCACCATCTCGGTCGGCCTTTCCTATTGCAAGTTCCTCGCCAAGGTCGCCTCCGACCTGCAGAAGCCGCGTGGCTTCTCCGTCATCGGGCGCGAAGAGGCGCTCTCCTTTCTGGAGCCACGCCCCGTCACCACGATCTGGGGCGTCGGCAAGGCCTTTGCGGCAACGCTCGAGAGCGATGGCATTCGCACGATCGGCCAATTGCAGTCCATGGAGGAAGGCGACCTCATGCGTCGCTACGGCGTCATCGGGCAGCGGCTTTTTCGTCTCGCCCGCGGCATCGACGACCGCACGGTGCATCCGAACGAGGCAGCAAAGAGCGTGTCTTCCGAAACGACTTTCTTCGACGACATTTCACGCCATGACGATCTTGTGCCGATCCTGCGCGATCTCTCGGAGAAGGTTTCGCGGCGCCTGAAGCGCAGCGGCATTGCCGGGCAGACCGTGGTGCTGAAGCTAAAGACCGCCGATTTCAAGACGCGCACGCGCAACCGCAGACTGGAAGATCCGACCCAGCTTGCCGACCGGATCTTCCGCACCGGCCTGCGCCTGCTCGAACACGAGACCGACGGCACGAAATTCCGCCTCATCGGCATTGGCGTTACCGATCTCGGCGACGCTGGGCGCGCAGACCCGCCTGATCTTATCGACATACAGGCAACGCGCCGCGCCGCCGCGGAAGCTGCCATGGACAAGCTCAAAGAAAAATTCGGCAACAAGACGGTCGAGACCGGTTATACATTCGGCGATAAACGCCATAAATAACAATGGCTTAAAATAAAGTCATCGGACAGAGATATGTAAGAACGCCGCGAAAATCGCATCCCGCCCATGATTCTTTGTGACGGAAAGCTCGGATTCAAACTTTTTTGGTAAATTTCCATTAGGACTTGGATTCTGTGACTTCCGAACGGCGCGGATCCGCCGTCGACTGTGTTTTGCGTACGGGTTCCTATGCGTCTATCGGCTGTATCGACCATTCTTCTTGCCTGCCTGACGATTTCAGGCTGCGCCGCCCGAGGTGAGCGCGAAGCCGCGCAAGCCAGCCCGCCCTCGAAGGAAACGACCAGCTCTATCACAAAGAGCAGCCGGCCGGTGCCATCGGTCGAAATCGGCGAAACGGTCTCGCACGTCGAGCGTCAGCAGGCGCTCGCAGTCGCCATGCCGACAAATCTCCGCCCGGAGGGGCTCATGCCTTCTGACCAGAGCGATGACGGCGCACCCGTGCCGCTGCAACGGCCGCTCGCCATGCTCTCGCCGTCGAACCCTATGCCTCGCGCCATGCGGCAGCAGCCGATGCAGATCTATAGCCACCGCTTCCGCGATGCCAAGCCGATCAACTTCGGCTCTTCCACTTCGCCCCGGAAGCTCGCCGTGCATGGCGTCGATGTCTCGCGCTGGCAGGGCGAGATCGACTGGGACACGCTGCGCACCCAGGGTGCGAACTTCGTCTACATCAAGGCGACGGACGGCGGCGATCATCTCGATCCGATGTTCAAGAAGAACTGGCGGGCCGCCCAGCAGGCCGGTCTGAAGCATGGCGCCTATCATTTCTTCTATTGGTGCAGGACGGCCGGTGAGCAGGCCGATTGGTTCATCCGCAACGTTCCGAAGGAAGCCGGGGCGCTGCCGCCGGTCATCGATGTGGAATGGAACGGCGAGTCGAGCTGCAAGCGCCGCCCCTCGCGCGAGCAGGTGCTTGCCAAGATGCAGGTCTTCATGGACGCGCTGGAGAGGCATTACGGCCAACGTCCGATCGTCTATACCGCGCCGGATTTCTATCGCGACAATCTCAGCGGCGAACTGCTCGACTATCCCTTCTGGCTGCGCGCCGTGGCCCAACATCCATCCAAGGTCTATCCGGGCCGGAAATGGCTGTTCTGGCAATATTCCGGCTCCGGCGTCTCCCACGGCGTGGACGGCAAGATCGATCTCAACGCCTTCCACGGCAGCGAGCAGGACTGGCACAACTGGGTAGCCTCCAGCGCTCACTGATCTCTGGATTTCCGCCGATGCCTAAATGCCGAAGCAGGGTCGCCAGCCTAGCTTCGGCATTGCTGAATCTTATTTCGAACAGGCAACCCCAGGATTTAGCAGGAGCGATAAGGCAGGTTTTTTCAGCAAGCCTTCCTTAAACTTCAAAGCCTAACCTTGGCGGTACGAGTATTGCGTATTGGTTTGTGTTCATATGAAGCCGTTTCTGTTGCTTGGGCTCGGGCTGTTGTCGGCCACTGCCCTCTCACATCCTTCTCTTGCCGCGACGGATACCCGCACGCTGCAGATCGTGGTGTCCAAAGACAGGCAATCACTCGCCGTCTATGATGGCGACCACGTGATCGCAACGTCCAAGGTTTCGACCGGCAAGCGGGGGCACACGACACCGAGCGGCATCTTCTCCATTCTGGAAAAGAAGGTCTACCACGAGTCAAATCTCTATTCGGCCGCGCCCATGCCCTACATGCAAAGGCTGACCTGGTCGGGCATTGCGCTGCACGAATCCAATTCGGTTCCGAATTATCCGGCTTCCCATGGCTGCGTGCGCATGCCGAAAGCCTTTGCCAAGACGCTTTACCAGATGACCGAGCGCGGCGTGCATGTTGTCATCGCCAATCAGCCACTGGTGCCGCAGCCTTTCGAGAGCGCAATGCTGTTCCAGCCGCCGGCAGCACCTCCACCGGCGCTGTTTTCCGGCATCGAACTGCGCCCGATGACCGCAAGCTTTCTGCCGCAGGGGCAATCCCTGCAGGTCGCGACGAATGATGTGACCTCGATCCGGATACCGAAGGCACAGGAAACCATTGCCTCGCCTGCCGATTCGGCACCGCTCAGCATCCTCATCACCCGGCGTGGCCTGCGCGAGAATGTGCGCGACCTCCAGGCCATTCTGAACGGGATGGGTTTTATTACCGGAACGCCCGACGGCATGCTCGGGCCGGCAACGGTGCAGGCGATCGAAGATTTCAAGAAGGCGCATGACATCAAGGCGACGGGCGGCCTCGTCAGCCCCGCATTGATGAAGGCGGTCTATGCCGCCGCCGGCAAGGGCGAACCACCGAACGGCGCGATCATGGTCCGCCAGAACTTCAAGCCGCTCTTCGAAGGCCCAGCCATCATCGCCGAGCCGCAAGAGGCACTCGGCGTGCATTTCTTCACCGCCAACGCGATCGACCGGATCAGCGGCAAGGCCGACTGGTTCGGCATGACGCTCGAAGAGGATCTCAGCAAGCAGGCAAAGAAGCGGTACGGCATCACCAGCGACGAACAATCGCAATCGCTCGATGCCGCCGGACAGGCGCTTGCCCGCATCACCATTCCCGACGATGTCCGCCACCGCATCGAGGATCTGCTGACATCAGGTTCTTCGCTGACGATATCCGACACCGGCGTTGGACCGGAAACCGGCAACGGCACCGATTTCATTACCATCACCAACAATGGCGCGCTGGGCAAGAAGGGCTAGGAGCACTTCCGCTTTTCCTCGCCTCGCGGAAGCGCTCTATCCTTTTGTTTTTACGCAATTCCAGACGGAAAACCGCTATGCAGTTTTGCGGGAATTGCTTTAAACCAGCTCCACATCGATCACGCCCGGCGCCGTACGCAAAGCGGCGGCGATTTCCGGCGTGATGCGATATTTCTCGGGCAGCGCCACCTCGACCTCGCGCAATCCTTCCTCCTTGATGACGATGAAGGAAACGAGGCCGTCGCCCCTGGCGTTCAGATGCGCGGCAACGGCCTTCAGCGGCCCGGCATCGCGGACATAGACGCGCAACGCCTTCTGCATCTGCAGCGACTTCTCCTCCAGCGACTGCGCCGTCTGCAGGCGCAGGCTGATACCTTCCGGACGCTCATCCGCCTGGGCTGTGATGACGAAGGATTTTCCAACTTCGAGCACATCGCGATATTGGTTGAGCGTCTCCGAGAAGAGCACGGCTTCGAACTGGCCCGACGCATCGGAGAAGACGAAGATACCCATCTTGTTGCCGGTGCGGGTCTTGCGCTCCTGCTTCGAGATCACCGTGCCGGCCAAACGTCCGTTGCTGGCGCCCTGTTTCACCGCGGCGGAGAAATCGGCAAAGGGCTGTACCCGCATCTTGTCGAGCACGCTCTTGTAGGTGTCGAGCGGATGTGCCGTCAGATAGAAGCCGAGCACCTGGAATTCGCGCAGCAGCCGCTCCGAGGCGAGCCAAGGCGTATAGGGCGGGAACACGATCTTTTCCGGGCCGGAGGCTGCGCTTCCGAACATGTCGTGCTGGCCGCTGCGCTTGTTTTCCTGCGCCACCTGGGCATAACCCATGATGCGGTCGATACCGGCGATCAGCTGCGCGCGATCGATCTCGAAACAGTCGAAGGCGCCGGCACAGATCAGGCTTTCCAGAACGCGGCGGTTGATCTGCTTGGGATCTATACGCAGGCAGAAATCCTCGATGCCGGCAAAGGGCTGATCGCCGCGCACCTCGACAATATGATCAACGGCGGATTCGCCGACGCCCTTGATGGCGGCCAGCGCATAATAGATGCGGTTGTCGCCGGTCTCGAAATGGCGGAACGAGGTCTGCACGGAGGGCGCGATGACCTCGATGCCGAGGCGCTTGGCATCCTGGCGGAAGTCGTTGACCTTCTCGGTATTGGACATATCGAGCGTCATCGACGCTGCGAGGAACTCCACCGGATAGTGCGCCTTCATATAGGCGGTCTGGTAGGAGACAATGGCGTAGGCTGCGGCGTGCGATTTGTTGAAGCCGTAATTGGCGAACTTGGCGAGCAGATCGAAGATCACGTCGGCCTGCCCCTTCGACACGCCATTCTTGATGGCGCCATCGACGAAGCGCTCGCGCTGCTGGTCCATCTCCGCCTTGATCTTCTTACCCATGGCTCGGCGCAGAAGATCGGCTTCGCCGAGCGAATAGCCGGAAAGCACCTGGGCGACCTGCATCACCTGCTCCTGGTAGACGATGACGCCTTGCGTCTCCTTCAGGAGGTAATCGATCTTCGGGTGGATCGACTCGATCTCCTCCTCGCCATGCTTGCGGGCATTATAGACCGGAATGTTCTCCATCGGGCCGGGTCGATAAAGCGCAACCAGCGCGATGATGTCCTCGATGCAGTCCGGGCGCATGCCGATCAGCGCCTTGCGCATACCCGCACTTTCCACCTGGAACACGCCGACCGTCTCGCCGCGCGAGAGCATGTCGTAGGTCGTCTTGTCGTCAAGCGGAATACTGGCGAGATCGATCGAGATGCCGCGCTTGGCGACGAAATCGACGGCAGTCTTCAGGACGGTCAGGGTTTTCAAGCCGAGAAAGTCGAACTTCACCAGGCCGGCCTGCTCTACCCATTTCATGTTGAACTGGGTCACCGGCATGTCGGAACGCGGGTCGCGATACATCGGGACCAGCTTCGAAAGCGGGCGGTCGCCGATGACGATACCGGCGGCGTGTGTCGAGGCGTGACGATAGAGGCCTTCGATCTTCTGGGCGATGTCGAGAAGACGGGCGACGACCGGCTCCTTGTCCGCCTCCTCCTGCAGGCGCGGCTCCTCTTCGATCGCCTTGCTCAGCGGCGTCGGATTGGCCGGATTATTCGGCACGAGCTTGCAGATCTTGTCGACCTGGCCATAGGGCATTTCCAACACGCGGCCGACGTCGCGAAGCGCGGCGCGCGCCTGCAGCGAACCGAACGTGATGATCTGCGCCACCTGCTCACGGCCATATTTGGCCTGCACGTAGCGGATCACCTCTTCACGCCGGTCCTGGCAGAAGTCGATATCGAAGTCCGGCATCGAGACGCGTTCCGGATTGAGGAAGCGCTCGAACAGCAGCGAGAAGCGCAGCGGGTCGACGTCGGTAATCGTCAGCGCATAGGCGACCAGCGAGCCCGCGCCCGAACCACGGCCCGGGCCGACCGGGATATCGTGCCGCTTGGCCCATTTGATGAAGTCGGCAACGATCAGGAAGTAGCCGGGGAACTTCATGCGCTCGATGACGCTGAGTTCGAATTCCAGCCGCTCGCGATATTCTTTTTCCTCGTAGCCCGGCGCCATGCCGAGCGAAGCGAGACGCTGGTCAAGCCCCTCGACCGCCTGGGCGCGCAGCTCCGCCGACTCGGCGCGCTCGGCCTCCTCCGCATCATCGGTAGCGCCGGTGAAACGCGGCAGGATCGGCTTACGCGTGTTCAGAATGAAGGAGCAGCGGCGGGCGATCTCGACCGTATTCTCCAGCGCCTCCGGAAGGTTGGCGAAAAGCTTCGCCATGTCGGCGCGGCTCTTGAGATAATGATCCGGCGTCAGGCGGAACCGCGTATCGTCCGAGACGATGGCGTTATGAGCCACCGCCATCAGCGCGTCGTGGGCGTCGTAATCGTCACGCGTCGGGAAAAAGGCCTCGTTGGTCGCGACCAGCGGAATCTCATGCTCGTAGGCCATCGCGATCATCTTCTGCTCGTGGCGGCGATCATAGGTGCCATGGCGCTGCAATTCGAGATAGAGCCGATCGCCGAACAGGCGTTTCAGGGTCAGCAGACGGGAGAGCGCCTGCGCGGCATGCCCCTCCTTCTGCGCCATATCGATCGGCCCGCTCAACGAGCCGGTCAGCGCGATCATGCCTTCCGTGCCGATCTCTTCCAGCCATGAGCTGGTGATGTGAACGGCGCTGTTGCCTTCGCCGCCGAGATAGGCACGGCTGACGAGATCGACGAGACGCTCATAGCCCCGCTCCGTGGTGGCAAGCAGCACGATGGACGGCAGCTTGGCGAGCGCCTGCTGCGGTCCGCGCTTCTCGCTCTCGCCGCCATCTTCCATGTCGATCGATACCTGGCAGCCGATGATCGGCTGCAGACCTTCGTCCATCGCCTTCTGCGAGAATTCGAGGGCAACAAAAAGATTGTTGGTATCGGTAATCGCGATGGCAGGCTGGCTGTCACCGGCTGCCTTGGCCAATATCTTCTTGAGCGGCAGTGCGCCCTCTAACAGGGAATAGGCGGAATGAACCCTGAGGTGCACGAATTCCGGCGTCTCGCTGGCCAATGCCGCCGCACCGCTGCCACCCATATCCGCCATCTCGAACCCTTCCGCATGCCCAACTGAATCAGCGATATTCTCAGCATTGCGGATCATAAAGTCCAGAAGATGCTCCCATCAAATATGGGAACAGCATGTGCAAACGGGGGATAAACTTACATCGCCATCATGATGAGGGAAAAGCTGGCAACGAACATGACGATGGAGGTGAATGCTGCAACGTCTCGAATGATATCGGTCATTTACGCGCTCCTTACTCGTTATGTTTCTTTTTTGTTCTATTTTTGTTCGAGAGTCAATAGGAGCATCAATAAATTTCATCACACGACTTTTTCGTTCTCCGATCGACGCCGGGAGTGCCCGGTGCTATTGAGATCGAACAGGGAGACGACGATGAAATCACTTGCCTGCGCTCTCATTCTGCTTTCGCTCACAACCACGGTCCGAGCCGAAGACACCGTCGTTCCGGGCCGCATCATCGACGCCGTGATCGGCGACTGGAACAAGGACGGCAAACCGGATCTCGCCCTTCTGGTAGCGGCCGCCTCGGACGATCAGGCCGACAATCCGATCGGCATCCATATCTACCTGCGCGATGACGAACATTCCTTGCTGAAGCTCGCCGCAAGCGCTCCGAATAAAACATGGGGCAGCGTCGAGCCCGGTGGATCGTCGGCCAGGAACCCTCGATTTCGGCTTTGCCGAACGGTTCGATCGCGATCGCCTCGCAAAACGACGCCATCGGCCGCGATCGCTGGAGCCTGACACTGACGCTCGCCTATCGCAACAATGACTTCGTGGTGGCCGGCTATACCTACGACTCCCGCGATACGCTCGAACCGGGCAGCGACCACAGCTGTGACTATAACGTTTTGGCCGGCAAGGTGACAAAGGATGGCAGGACGCTAAAGGCGGAAGCCAAGACCGTAAGTATCCAAAACTGGCAAGACGATTTCGGCCAGAAGGTCTGCGAAAGCGGTCAGCGCTAGCGTATGTTCTCTTTTTGTTCTTTACAAATCTCGCATTGAATGGCATCGTGCCCGCTCACCAAAATGGAGAGGGTCATGCCGGATATTGCCGAGCTGAACGATTTTATTGTCATGGCCAAAGCGGAGACCTATGTCGGCGATGGCGAGAGGCTGCCGTCCTGCCGTAGTGGCTCGCATGACATCGGCTACGCAAGCGGCCGTTGGCGCTATCTCGACAGCTATTTCGGCGGCACGGACTTCTCAGGACAGGAACTGGTCTGGCATGACGACGAGCCAGTCTGGGCTATGAACTATTTCGGCCATATCATCGAGCCCGACCTGATCGACGGCAGGCGCGCCGGCATGGTGATCAAGGCGGCGCTGTTGCGCCTCTATCTCGATGAAAAGCGCTTTCTTGGCGGCTTCGAATTCGAGCACGCCTATGGTCGCTATATCGACCACAGCACTGGCGGCTGCGACCATTTCATCGGCCATGAGGCGATCACGGTCGGGGAGCGCAAGGCTTATGAGCTGGATTATCGCGGCGGTTTGATCGTCCCTTAAAGCCGTTCAGCCTTTCACGGAGGCTCTGAACCGCTTTGTTGTCTCGCAATTCCGGACGGAAAACCGCGCAGCACTTTTCCTGGAATTGCTCCAACGAGCGATCAGACCTCGACTACTTTTCCTTCGCTCAGCGTGACGCGGCGATCCATGCGGGCGGCGAGTTCGTGATTGTGCGTGGCGATCAAGGCCGCAAGGCCCGATTGGCGCACCAGCGCTTCCAACGCATCGAAGACGTAATGCGCGGTCGCCGGATCGAGGTTGCCGGTGGGCTCATCCGCCAGCAGCACCAGTGGCGCATTGGCAACGGCGCGGGCGATTGCGACACGCTGCTGCTCGCCACCGGACAGCTCGGCCGGGCGGTGATCGGCGCGGTGACCGATGCGCATATAGTCGAGAAGCTGGGCCGCCCGCTCGCTCGCATCCTTGCGCGAAAGGCCGGAAATGAGCTGCGGCATCATGATGTTCTCGAGTGCCGAGAATTCGGGCAGCAGGTGATGGAACTGATAGACGAAGCCGATCTCGCTGCGACGCACGGCCGTGCGCTTGTCGTCGGACAAGGCTTCGCAAGCCTGGCCATTGACGACCACCTCGCCGTCATCCGGGTGCTCGAGCAGACCGGCTACATGCAGCAGTGTCGATTTGCCTGTTCCGGAAGGCGCAACCAGCGCGACGATCTCGCCGCTGCGCAAGGTAAAATCGGCCCCCTTCAGGATCGACAGCCGCGTCTCACCCTGCCCGTAATGACGCTCCACGCCCGAAAGCTGGAGAACGACGTTGCGTTTCATCAAATGCGGATTCCTTATTCGTAGCGCAGCGCCTGCACCGGATCGAGCCGCGAGGCACGCCAGGCCGGAAAGATCGTAGCAAGGAAGGAAAGCGTGAGCGCCATCACCACAACCGAGACGGTCTCGCCAAGATTCATCTGGGCCGGCAATTTGCTGAGGAAATAGACTTCCGGGTTGAAGATCACGGTGCCCGAAATCCAGGAAAAGAACTGACGGATGGACTCGATGTTCAGGCAGACCAAAACGCCGAGGATCACACCCGCAAGCGTGCCGACGACGCCGATGGCCGCGCCCGTCATGAAAAAGATACGCATGATAGCGCCTGATGTCGCACCCATGGTGCGCAGAATGGCGATATCGCTGCCCTTGTCCTTCACGAGCATGATCAGGCCGGAAATGATGTTCAGGGCGGCGACGAGGACGATCAGCGTCAGGATCATGAACATGGTGTTGCGCTCGACCTGCAACGCTGAGAAGAAGGTGGCGTTGACCTGCCGCCAGTCGGTGAGGAAGATCTGCCGCCCGGCGGCTTCCTCGATCTTCGGCCGCAGCTGATCGACATCATCGGGATTGGTGATGAAGAGCTCGATCTTTTCGACGATGCCTTCGGCATTGAAGAAGACCTGCGCCTCCTCCAGGGGCATGAAGACGACCGAAGAATCATATTCCGACATGCCGACTTCGAAGATACCAGAAATCGTGTATGCCTTGACGCGCGGATTGACGCCGAAGGGTGTGACATCGCCGTCCGGCGCCGTAAGCGTGATCTGATCACCGACCGTCAGACCCAATTGCCGCGCAAGACGGCTGCCGACCAGCACGCCCTGCCCGGACGCGAAGCCGACCATATCGCCGGAGACAACGTGATCGGAGACCGACTTGAGCTTCGTCAGGTCTTCCGAGCGGATGCCGCGCACCAGTGCACCGGTGCCCGAGCCACCGCGTCCGGAAGCAAGCGTCTCGCCCTCGACCAACGGCAAGGCCATGGTGACGCCGGGTACGACGGAAAACTTCTTTGCCAGCTCGGCATAATCATTCAGCGGCGAATCGATGGGCTGTACAACGACATGGCCGTTGAAGCCGAGAATCTGCTTGAAGAGTTCGGCGCGGAAACCGTTCATGACAGCCATGACGATGATCAGCGCCGCAACGCCCAGCATGATGCCGACCAGCGAGAAGCCGGCAATGACCGAAATCGAGGCCTCCTTGCGCCGGGAGCGAAGATAGCGCCAGGCGACGAGCCGTTCGAATCCGGAAAACGGGCGAGACGATGGGCCGGCCTTGAACGAATTTTCCTGCTGTTCCACTGCCGCGCTCACCGCCATTCGCCTTCCATCCTATTTTATCGTCAATCAGCCGGCCAGCCGCTTGATTGCCGCCTCGACCGTCATCGTCTCGCGAGCACCGGTCTTGCGGTCCTTCACTTCCACTTCGCCGCCCGCGATTGAACGCGGCCCGACGATGATCTGTACCGGCACGCCAATCAGATCGGCGGTCGCGAACTTCGTTCCGGCGCGCTCGTCGCGATCATCGTAGAGCACGTCCTTGCCGGCCTTCGACAGCGCGGCATAGACCGTTTCGCAAGCCTCATCACAAGCCTGATCGCCGGCCTTCATGTTGATCACCACGACATCGAACGGCGCGACCGAATCCGGCCAGATGATTCCGTTCTCATCATGCGATGCTTCGATGATGGCGGGAACAAGGCGCGTCGGGCCGATACCGTAAGATCCCATGTGGACGGCATGCTCCTTCCCGTCCGGACCCTGCACCTTAGCACCCATCGGCTCTGAATATTTCGTACCGAAATAGAAGATATGACCGACCTCGATACCGCGTGCAGACAGACGCTCGCCTTCCGGAATGGCGTTGAAGGCGGCTTCATCGTGCATTTCCGATGTGGCTGCATAGAGCGAGGTCCACTTGTCGAAGATGCCCTTCAGGCCGGCAACATCATCGAAATTCGTATCTTCGCCGGGAATGTCGAAATTGACAAAATCTTTGTGGCAGAAGACTTCGGACTCGCCAGTATCGGCAAGGATGATGAATTCGTGGCTGAGATTGCCGCCGATCGGGCCGGTATCCGCACGCATCGGAATTGCCCTAAGGCCGAGACGATTGAAGGTGCGCAGATAGGCCGCGAACATCTTATTGTAAGATTGAACGGCGCCTTCCTGCGTCAAATCGAAGGAATAAGCATCCTTCATCATGAATTCACGCGAGCGCATCGTGCCGAAACGCGGACGGATCTCGTCGCGGAACTTCAGCTGAATATGATAGAGGTTCAGCGGCAGATCCTTGTAGGACTTGACCGACGACCGGAAGATGTCGGTGATCATCTCCTCATTGGTCGGGCCGTAGAGCATCGGCCGATCCTGCCGGTCCCTGATGCGCAGCATCTCCTTGCCATAAGCGTCATAACGGCCGCTTTCCTGCCAAAGCTCGGCCGACTGCAGCGTCGGCATCGACAGCTCGATGGCGCCGGAACGGTTCTGTTCTTCGCGGATAATCGCATTGACCTTGTCGAGCACACGCTTGCCCAGTGGCAGCCAGGAATAGATGCCCTGCGACTGCTGCCGGATCATGCCGGTCCGCAGCATAAGCCGATGGGAAACAATTTCAGCCTCTTTAGGGTTTTCCTTCAGAATGGGCATGAAGTAACGAGACAGACGCATGACGCTTGTTCCAGATGGTTTGACGTTCCGCTCGCTGCGGAATCGTTAGAAAATTATGTACTGGAGGCAGTTCATAACTGCTTCGGCGTTGGAAAGAAACCCGCATTCTGCAATAGAAGAATTTGGCAAACGCCCGGAAATGCAGGCGATAAGGCCTATTTCCGATGTTTCGAAAAAGCGCACATTTATAAGGATTTACGACGGAAATCCGTCAACAGAAAAATTCTGCGCGACTGTAGCAAAAAAGCAAAAAAAAGGATGACAAAGCTCAATCTTTGAGCTAATTTTAGCTCACAAAAGAGGCAAGAAGGCTAAATTCTTGCCGTTTCGCGGTCAAGTCTTGGGAGGATCAGATCTTAGGCGCGCTCGTTCGCTGCCCCGGTAACGGATAAGGATCACGCGATACTTTAAAACAAGGCTTATAGCCTTGTTTTTTTTGCTTTCTCAGCCCGATCTTCTATCGATCAGCCTTTCCAGCGGGAAAGCTTTTCCCCAGCTCTTCAGCCAAAATACGACAGCCGCACCCGGGATTCTTTGCTCCACTCACATGACAGGCGTGTGACGGATTGATGGCGATTGCAGGGCACGCGACGCCGTATTCTCTACTATTTCTATAGATCACTTATAGCTTGGAACGATCTGCGGAATGGAATCTATACTCAGTCCGAAGTAATGCGAGGCGACATACCAGGCGCCATAGATGAGAGCCGACACCAGCGTCGTGACGAGAACGACCCGCCAGGCCCGAAACTTCGTCGGGGCGCTTTCGACAGTACCGAGAACCACATGCTCATCCTCGGCCTGGGTGCGCAGGCCAAACGGCAGGACGGCAAAGAGCGTAATCCACCAGATAACGAAATAAACAGCGAAACTGGCGATGATCTGCTGGGCCATTATGCTCCCTTCGAGACGTATCTACCCGTCTCCTCCTCTTCCAAGCTGCTTATAGGGACAAAGTAGTCGTCTTTCAAAGCGCCGATCAGCGCTCTACTGCACAATTCCTTCGATCGGAATCGATTTAAGGATAAAATTATGCAGCAGATCTAAAGCGTTACAACGACCTTTGCGCGTCAAATATGACGCGCGGCGCTGTTATGTCACACCTGCTCAAGCTCGATGAGCGTACCGAAGAAATCCTTCGGATGCAGGAAGAGCACCGGCTTGCCATGCGCGCCGATTTTGGGCTCCCCATTTCCCAGCACGCGCGCGCCCTGGGCGATCAGCTGGTCGCGAGCCGCCAGAATATCGTCAACCTCATAGCAGATATGATGCATGCCGCCATCGGGGTTCTTCGCGAGAAACGCAGCGATCGGCGACGCCTCGCCCAGCGGTTCCAGCAATTCGACTTTGCTATTCGGCAACTCGACGAAAACGACGGTCACTCCATGCTCGGGCAGCGCCTGCGGCGCAGACACCGTCGCGCCCAGCGTGTCGCGATAGACCCTGCAGGCCTTTTCTATATCCGGAACGGCGAGCGCGACATGATTGATGCGTCCAAGCATGGATCCCTCCTCCCGATCGGACCGCGAGGCTAGCTGCCGGTGCGCGTGATGAACACGGTCACGAGAGGCTTCTTGCCCCAACCCTGGTTGGCAGCCGCGCGCACGGCACGGCGAGTGGCCTCCTGCAGCAGGCCCAGATCCTTACGGCGAGCCCGGGGAATGCTCTCGATGGCACTGACGATGGCGTCGAAGAGCGTATCCTCCATCTCCTCGCCTTCATCATCATAGGCCGGCAGGCCGATCGGCACGAGATCCGGATCGCCGACAATGTCATAACGGGCATCGAGCACGACATTGACGGCGACATGGCCGACATAGGAAAGCTTCTTGCGCTCGCCGATGCCCATTTCGTCGAAATCACCGATCAGTATGCCATCCTTGAAGATGCGTCCATGCGGCGCTTCGCCGATCACCTCGACCGGACCGGGCGCAAGACGCACGACATCGCCGTTGCGCACGCGCGGCACGGTGGCAATGCCGCTCTGCTCGGCCAGTTCCTTATGTGCGGTCAGATGCGTCGCCTCGCCATGCACCGGGATGACGACCTTCGGACGCGTCCACTCATACATCTTCTGCAGTTCGTTGCGCCTGGGGTGGCCGGAGACGTGCACCAGCGCTTCCGCGTCCGTCACCACATGCACGCCCTGTTCGATCAAGCCGTTCTTGATGTCCTGGATCGCCTTCTCATTGCCGGGAATGGCACGCGAGGAGAAGACGACGATATCGCCCGATGCCAATGCGACATTGCGCATTTCGTCGCGCGAAAGTTTCGCCAGTGCGGCGCGCGGTTCGCCCTGGCTGCCGGTCAGGATCACCACCACCTTGTCGCGCGGGATATAGCCATATTCGTCTTCCGCGATGAACGGCTTGATGCCTTCCATGATGCCGATATCGCGGGCGACGTCGACAACGCGCTTCAGCGAGCTGCCGAGCAACAGTATTTCGCGGCCGGCGGCTTCGGCGGCCTCGGCAATGGTGCGGATACGGCCGACATTCGACGAGAAAGTCGTGATCGCCACCCTGCCCTCGGCGTCTTCGATGATCTTGCGCAGGCTTTCGGAGACGTCCTTCTCCGAAGGCGAAACGCCATCGCGCAGAGCATTGGTGGAATCGCACATCAGCGCCAACACGCCCTCATCGCCGAGCTGGCGGAAGCGGGTCTCGTCGGTCAGCGGCCCGAGCGACGGCTCATGATCGATCTTCCAGTCGCCGGTATGGATGACATTGCCGAGCGGCGTGCGGATCATCAGCGACATCGGCTCGGGGATCGAATGGTTGACGGCCACGCCTTCGATCTCGAAGGGGCCAACATTGATGCGATCGCCGGCCTTGAAGAGCGTCACGGGGATCTCGCCCATCGACTTCTCATAGTCACGCTTGGCTTCGAGAAGCCCGGCGGTGAAGGCGGACGCGTAGATCGGAACATTCAGGCCCGGCCAAAGATCGTTCAGCGCGCCGTAGTGATCCTCGTGCGCATGGGTGATAATGATGCCCTTGAGGTTCTTGCGTTCCTTGGCGAGGAAACGGATATCCGGCAGGACGAGATCGACACCAGGCAAATCCGGCCCCGGGAATGTCACGCCGCAATCGACCATGATCCACTGACGCTGTTCCGCCGGGCCATAGCCGTACAACGCGAGATTCATGCCGATCTCGCCGACGCCGCCGAGGGGCAGAAACACCAGTTCGTCTTGCTTCGCCATCTGATCCCCAACCATCATCTAAAGAAAACATCGCCCGCGGCGATCGGCATGATCCTGCCGTCCCCGGTCTCGAGCAGCAACAAGCCATTATCATCGATTCCCGAGAAATGGCCCGAAATCGAGCGATCCGGCAAGTTCACCGTGATCTTCTCCCCTATGCCGCATGCGACCTCGCGCCAGCGGGCCGTGATCTCGCGAATGCCCTTGCCGCGGCTCCAGACATCGAGCGCTTTGGACATAGCGGCATAAAGATGGGCAAACAGCTCATCCGGCGAAACCATCGAGCCTTGCTGTCTCAGGCAGGTGACGGGATACATCGGGTTTTCGGGCATGACGGCAATATTGATGCCAATGCCGATGACGAGCGCATAGCGGCCGCCGGGCAAGGCCTCGCCTTCGATCAGGATGCCGCAGGTCTTCTTGCGGCCTATCAGGATATCGTTCGGCCACTTGATCTCGACCGGCTCGGCAGCCAACGGCAGCACGCTGCGAACAGCCTGATGCACCGCGACCGCGACCGCAAGCGGCAGCGAGCCGAGGCGGTCCATGGGAGCGGGATCGATCAAGAGGAGAGATGCGTAGAGATTGCCGGCTTCCGACACCCAGGGGCGACCGCGGCGGCCGCGTCCACCCGTCTGGCGCTCGGCGGTCACCCAAAGGTTCCCAGGGTCGCCTGCGCGCACCCGTTCGAGGCAGACGCTGTTTGTGGACGAAGTCTCTTGAAGGGCATCATGCCGGAAGTCGGCGAGCGACTTCCGGCTGTTCATGTCAGACGCCATCAAAACAGCGTCGCGGCGGCCAGATCGGCAGCCCCGCCGATTGCGCCGCCGAAGAAGACATAGGTGATGACGAACAGGCCGGAGAGACCGAAGACGAGGCGCAGCGAACCGGCCGTGCGCGTGAACTCGTCCGTGGCTTCATCGAACCACATCACCTTGATGACGCGCAGGTAGTAGTAGGCGCCGACAACGGAGGCCAGAACGCCGATGATGGCGAGCGCATAGAGATGCGCCTGGATAGCCGCGACGAAGACGAAATACTTTCCGAAGAAGCCTGCGAGCGGCGGAATGCCGGCCAGCGAGAACATCAGCGCCGTCAGCACGACCGCCATGAAGGGGTTGGTCGTCGAAAGGCCGGCGAGATCGTCGACGTTCTCGACCTGACGGCCATCCTTGCGGCGCATCGCCATGATGATGGCGAAGGAGCCGAGCGTCATGACCATGTAGATGACCATATAGAGCATGACGCCGGAGACGCCGGTCTTGGTGCCGGCGGCGAGGCCGACGAGCGCATAGCCCATGTGACCGATCGACGAATAGGCCATCAGTCGCTTGAAATTGCGCTGACCGATCGCGGCGAAGGAACCGAGCAGCATCGAGGCGATCGAGATGAACACGATGATCTGCTGCCAGTCGGCAAGCACCGGATGGAAGGCAGTGACGACGATGCGCGTCAGGATCGCCATGGCGGCAACCTTGGGTGCCGCCGCGAAGAAGGCGGTGACCGGGGTCGGCGCACCTTCATAGACATCGGGCGTCCACATATGGAACGGCACGGCGGAGATCTTGAACGCCAGACCGGCAAGAACGAAGACCAGACCGAAGACGAGGCCGAGCGACCGGGTCTCGGAGCTGAGCGCCGTCGCGATGGCATCGAAGGTCGTATGACCGGTGAAGCCGTAGACCAGTGACATGCCGTAGAGCAGCATACCCGACGACAGCGCGCCGAGAACGAAATACTTCAGGCCGGCTTCGGTCGACTTGACGCTGTCGCGATTGATGGCGGCGACGACGTAGAGGGCCAGCGACTGCAGTTCCAGCGACAGGTAGAGCGATATCAGATCGTGTGCCGAGATCATCAGCAAGATGCCGAGGGTCGCCAGCAGAAGGAGCACCGGAAACTCGAAGCGATCGAGCTGTTGCTCGCGCGCCTGCCCCATGCTCATGAACATGGCGACGATCGAGCCGACCAGTGCGACGATCTTCATGAAGCGGGAGAAGCCGTCGGCGAGATAGGCGCCGCCATAGGCCAAGCCCTCGCCCGGAACGAAGATGATCCAGAGACCGGCCACCGCGAGAAGCGCGATGGCAAGACCGGTAACCGTGGGTCCCGACCGCTCGCCCGAAAAGACGCCGATCATGAGCAGCACAAGCGCACCGACCGCGAGGATGAGCTCCGGAATGGAAAGATGCAGGCTTGCAAGAATTGTGTCAGCAGTCATGTCGAATAAGTCCCGTCATCAATTCATCGACAGCGCAACATTCTGCGCAGCGTGCAGGGCAGCGGTATAATTGTTCACCAGCAGATCCACCGAAGCCGCCGTGGCATCGAAGATCGGAGCCGGATAGACACCAAAGAGGATCGTGAGCGCGATCAGCGGATAGAGGATCAGCTGTTCACGCGGCGACAGGTCCAGAAGCTTCTTCAGGTTTTCCTTCTCCAGCGCGCCGAAAATGACGCGGCGGTAGAGCCAGAGCGCATAGGCGGCTGACAGGATCACGCCGGTCGCGGCGAAGAGCGCAACCCAGGTATTGGCGCGGAAAACGCCGATCAAGGTCAGGAATTCGCCGATGAAGCCGGAGGTGCCGGGCAGGCCGACATTGGCCATGGTGAAAACCATCATGGCAACGGCATATTTCGGCATGTTGTTGACCAGGCCGCCATAGGCCGCGATCTCGCGGGTATGGGTGCGGTCGTAGATCACGCCGACGCAGAGGAAGAGCGCGCCCGAGACGATGCCGTGCGACAGCATCTGGAAGATGGCACCCTGGACGCCCTGCTGGTTGGCCGCGAAGATACCCATGGTCACGTAACCCATATGGGCGACAGACGAATAGGCGATCAGTTTCTTGATATCATCCTGCATCATCGCGACCAGGGAGGTGTAGATGATGGCGATGACCGAAAGCGCGAAGACGAGCGGCGCGAAATATTCCGAAGCGTTCGGGAACATGCCGAGCGAGAAACGGATGAGACCGTAGCCGCCGAGCTTCAGGAGGATGCCTGCCAGGATGACCGAGCCGGCCGTCGGCGCCTGAACGTGCGCGTCTGGAAGCCAGGTATGGACCGGCCACATCGGCATCTTCACCGCGAATGAGGCGAAGAAGGCGAGCCATAGCCATGTCTGCATCTGCGGCGGGAACTTGTAGGCAAGCAGCGTCGGGATATCGGTCGTGCCGGACTGCCAATACATCGCCATGATGGCGAGCAGCATCAGCACGGAGCCGAGCAGCGTATAAAGGAAGAACTTGTAGCTGGCGTAGACGCGATCCTTGCCGCCCCAGACGCCTATGATCAGGAACATCGGAATGAGGCCGGCTTCGAAGAAGACGTAGAACAGCACGATATCCAGCGACGTGAACACGCCGACCATCATCGTCTCGAGGACGAGGAAGGCGATCATATAGTCCTTCAGCCGCTTTTCGACCGAGAGCCAGCTTGCCAGCACGCAGAAGGGCATCAGGAAGGTCGAGAGGATGACGAACAGCATGGAAATGCCGTCGACGCCCATGTGATAGCTGATGCCGCCGGTCAGCCACTCATGCTTCTCGATCAGCTGGAAGCCAGGATTGGCATTGTCGAACCAGATCCAGACGAACAGCGACACGATGAAAGTGACGATGGTCGTCGCCAGCGAGATGTTCAAGATATTCCGGCGGCCGTTGGCCCCGTTCTCCTGCGTGAACAGCAGAAGAAGGACACCGACCAGCGGCAGAAACGTGACCGTTGAAAGAATAGGCCAATCGGTCATCAGAGGGAACTCCCGAGCATCATCCAGGTAACGAGGGCGGCAATGCCGAGCAGCATCGCGAACGCATAGTGATAGAGGTAGCCGGTCTGCAGGCGCACGACGCGGTTGGTGACATCGACGACGCGCGCGGCGATGCCGTTCGGGCCGATGGTGTCGATGACCCCGATGTCGCCCTTCTTCCAGAGGAAGCGGCCAAGCGCCTTGGCGGAGCGGACGAAGAGGAAGTCATAGATCTCGTCGAAGTACCACTTGTTCAAGAGGAACTCGTAGAGCACGCGCTGCTGCTGGGCGAGACGGCGCGGCGTTTCCGGCGACTGGATGTAGAAATACCAGGCGGTGACGAGGCCGAGGAGCATGGCGATGAAGGGGCTGAGCTCAACCCACAGAGGCGCATATTCCATCTCTTCGAGGATCTTGTTGTCCGGGAGCGTGAACAGCGCATGCTTCCAGAATTCCTCATAGGCATGACCGACGAAATCGGCATTGAAATACATGCCGGCGAAGACGGCGCCGATCGCCAGCAGGTAAAGCGGGATCAGCATGACATTCGGCGATTCATGCACGTGGTGCATGACCTCGTGCGACGCGCGGGGCTTGCCGAAGAATGTCATGAAGATCAGGCGCCAGGAGTAGAAGCTGGTGAACATCGCGGCGATGACGAGCAGCGTAAAGGCGAAGCCAGCGGCTGCATTGTGCGAGGCGAAGGCCGCCAGGATAATCGCATCCTTCGAGATGAAGCCGGCAAAGCCGATATGGGTCAACGGGATGCCGACGCCGGTGATTGCCAAGGTGCCGACGATCATCATCCAGAAGGTCTTCTGGATATGTGGACGCAGCCCACCCATATGACGCATGTCCTGCTCGCCGTCGACGGCATGGATGACCGAGCCGGCGCAGAGGAAGAGCAGCGCCTTGAAGAAGGCGTGCGTGAAGAGATGGAAGATCGCAGCACCGTAAGCGCCGACGCCGAGGGCGACGAACATGTAGCCGAGCTGCGAACAGGTCGAATAGGCGATGACGCGCTTGATGTCGTTCTGCACGAGGCCGACGGTTGCGGCGAAGAAGGCCGTGATCGCGCCGATGATGGTGACGACGGTCAGCGCATCCTGCGACAATTCGAAGATCGGCGACATGCGGGCGACGAGGAAGACGCCGGCGGTGACCATGGTTGCGGCATGGATGAGTGCGGAGACCGGCGTCGGGCCTTCCATGGCGTCCGGCAACCAGGTGTGCAGCAGGAATTGCGCCGACTTACCCATCGCGCCCATGAAGAGCAGCAGGCAGACGGCCGTCAGAGCATGGCCGCGATCGAGATGCATGCCGAGGAAATTGAGCACGATATCGCCCGGCTGACCGCCCTGCCCTCCGGCAAAGCTCTGGGCGTTGCCGAAGATGACATCGAAATTGATCGAGCCGAACAGGACGAAGACGCCGGCAATGCCGAGCACGAAACCGAAGTCGCCGACACGATTGACGATGAAGGCCTTGATCGCCGCCGCGGAGGCAGACGGCTTCTTGAACCAGAAGCCGATCAGCAGATAGGAGGCCAGACCGACGCCTTCCCAGCCGAAGAACATCTGGGCGAGGTTGTCGGAGGTCACCAGCATGAGCATGGCGAAGGTGAAAAGCGAGAGATAGGCGAAGAAGCGCGGACGATGCGGATCGTGATGCATGTATCCGATCGAATAGACGTGAACCAGGGTCGAAACCGAATTCACGACGATCAGCATCACCGATGTCAGCGTGTCGACGCGCAGCGACCAGGAGGCGTCGATGCCGCCGGACTGGATCCAGCGCAGCACTTCGACCTTGATGGCGCCGTCCGTATGCCCGAGAGCCACGGTGAAAAAGACGACCCAGGAAAGAACCGCGGCGACGATCATCAGGCCGGTGGTAACATATTCCGAAGCCTTGGCGCCGATCGCGCGGCCGAAAAGGCCGGCGATGATCGCGCCGATCAAGGGAAGAAAGACGATAGCCTTATATAAAAACATAGCTGTATCAGCCCTTCATCATGTTGACGTCTTCGACGGCGATGGAACCGCGGTTACGGTAGAAGACGACGAGAATTGCAAGACCGATGGCAGCCTCGGCGGCGGCGACAGTCAAAATGAACAGAGCAAAAACCTGGCCGACGATGTCGTTGAGGAACGACGAGAAGGCGACCATGTTGATGTTGACGGCGAGCAATATGAGCTCGACGGACATCAGGATGATGATGACGTTCTTGCGGTTGAGAAAGATACCGAAAACGCCGAGCACGAAGAGGATGGCGCTGACCGTGAGGTAATGGGAAAGTCCAATGACCATGTTCTTGTTCCTTTGATCCTCGTGCCTCGTCTCAGACGCCCTGCCCCGGCTTGACCTTGACCACCTCGACGGCGGTCGCGGGCGTGCGGGCGACCTGTTGGGCAATATTCTGACGCTTGATATTCGTGCGATGCTTCAGCGTCAGCACGATCGCGCCAATCATCGCGACCAGCAGAACCAGGCCAGCGATCTCGAAGAAATAGACGTAGTTGGTATAAAGCACATCGCCGAGGGCGGCGGTATTCGTCCGGGTCGCCGGCGCCGGGATCGGCATGGCGACGGATTTGGCGATCGTGGGCGAAATCACGCTGCCGCCGATGACGACGATCAGCTCGGCGGCGAGGATGATGCCGATCAGCGCTCCGATCGGAGCATATTCCAGAATGCCGGCTCTCAGCTCGGAGAAGTCGATGTCGAGCATCATGACGACGAAGAGGAAGAGAACCGCCACGGCGCCGACATAAACGACCAGCAGGATCATCGCCAGAAATTCAGCCCCCATCAGCAGGAAGAGGCCGGCCGCGTTGAAGAATACCAGGATGAGGAACAGGACCGAATGGACCGGATTCCGCGCCGAGATGACCATGAACGCCGACGCCACAGCGACAAAGGCGAAGATATAGAAAAAAAGAGCCTGCAGACCCATGTTGGTGCCTTTTTCGTCTTCCCCCGGGCAGCCGGGAGTTTCCCTGCCCGATGGAGCTTAACCGGACGATACGTCCGGCAAAGCCCCGGTCTAGATTCAACCGCGACGGCGACAATCGGTCGCCCGTCACGGCATATTCAAAGCTCGCTCAGCGGTACGGCGAATCCATCGCGATGTTGCGCGCGATTTCGCGTTCCCAGCGGTCGCCGTTGTCCAGGAGCCGCGTCTTGTCGAAGTAGAGTTCTTCGCGGGTCTCGGTGGCGAATTCGAAGTTCGGCCCTTCGACGATGGCGTCGACCGGGCATGCCTCCTGGCAGAAGCCGCAATAGATGCACTTCACCATGTCGATGTCGTAACGCACCGTGCGACGAGTACCGTCGTTGCGGCGCGGCCCGGCCTCGATGGTGATGGCCTGGGCAGGACAGATGGCCTCGCAGAGTTTGCAGGCGATGCAGCGCTCTTCGCCGTTCGGATAACGGCGCAGTGCATGTTCGCCGCGGAAGCGCGGGCTGACCGGTCCCTTTTCGAAGGGGTAGTTGATCGTCGCCTTCTGCTTGAAGAAGTAACGCATCGACAAGAAGAATGCGCCGACGAATTCCTTGAGGAACAGCGAGCTGACGGCGTTGGACAAACCGGCCATCTTAACCTCCAAAACTGCCAGAAGCGGGGAAAGACATCATCACGCCCATCCCGTCAGCTTCAGCACGAATGCAACGATAACGACCATGGCGAGCGACAGCGGCAGGAAAACCTTCCAGCCAAGACGCATGAGCTGGTCGTAGCGGTAGCGCGGCACGAAGGCCTTGACCATCGCGAACATGAAGAAAACCAGGCACGACTTCAGCAGGAACCAGATGATGCCCGGAACCCAGTTCAGGATCCAGATATCGACCGGAGGCAGCCAGCCGCCGAGGAAAAGGATCGTCGTCAGCGAGCACATCAGGACGACGGCCGCATATTCGCCGAGCATGAACATCATGTAGGGCGAAGACCCGTATTCGACCATGAAGCCGGCAACCAGCTCCGATTCCGCTTCCGGAAGGTCGAAAGGCGGACGGTTCGTTTCAGCCAGCGCCGAAATGAAGAATACGATGAACATCGGGAACAGCGACAGCCAGTGCCAGTCGAGGAACGAGGCCGGCAGGCCGAGCTTGGTGCCGAGGCCGGTCTGCTGCGAGAGCACGATATCCGTCAGGTTCAGCGAACCGACGCAGAGCAGAACGGTGACGATGACGAGGCCGATGGAGACTTCGTAGGATACCATTTGTGCGGCCGAACGAAGCGCTCCGAGGAACGGATACTTCGAGTTCGAAGCCCAGCCGCCCATGATGATGCCGTAAACTTCCAGCGACGAGATCGCCAGAATGTAGAGAATGCCGACATTGATATCGGCGACGACCCAGTTCTGCGCCACCGGCACAACGGCCCAGGTGGAGAGCGCCAGCACCACGGAAACCAGCGGCGCGAGAAGGAACACGGTCTTGTTGGCGCCAGCCGGGATGATCGGCTCCTTGAACATGAACTTGAGCAGGTCGGCGAAGGACTGGAACAGGCCGAAGGGGCCCACGACGTTCGGGCCGCGGCGCAGCTGGACGGCAGCCCAGATCTTGCGGTCGGCAAGCAGGATGTAGGCGATGAAAACCAACAGGCAGACCAGGAGCAGCAGGGACTGGCCGATCATGATCAGCGCCGGCCAGAGATAGGTCGAAACGAATGAATCCATAGTCCTCTGCCCTTACTCTGCCGCAACGCGGAAATTGTTGCGGGCCAATGCTGAGCACTCGGCCATGACAGCCGATGCGCGCGTTATCGGGTTCGTCAAATAGAAGTCTTTGATCGGCGAAGCAAATGCCGATTTGCCCATTGCGCCGGCTTTTTTCGCAAGTGCGGCAATTTGGGCGCTATCAGCTTCGGCAATCTCGTCGATGCCGGCGAAATGCGGGAAGGCTGCATAGAGCTTCGCACGCAATTCCCTCAGCGAATCAAAGGGAAGCTTCTTGCCGAGGACGTCGGAAAGGGCGCGGACGATGGCCCAGTCCTCGCGAGCGTCGCCCGGTGCGAAACCGGCGCGATTGCCCATCTGGACACGACCTTCGGTGTTGACCCAGGTGCCCGACTTTTCGGTGTAGGCGGCGGCCGGAAGGATCACGTCGGCACTCTGTGCGCCGTTGTCGCCATGCGAGCCAATATAGACCGTGAACTTCGCGCCCTTGCGGCTGAAGTCGAGCTCATCGGCGCCCAGCAGGAAGAGGACGTCCATCGACGACAGCATGGCAGCGGCATTGACGCCCTTTGCGCCCGGCACGAAGCCGAGGTCGAGGCCGCCGACGCGCGAGGCTGCGGTGTGCAGCACGGCAAAGCCGTTCCAGCCGTCCTTGATGACGCCAACGGCAGCGGCGAGCTTGGCGGCATTCGCCAGCACTTCGGCACCGTCGTCGCGGATGAGAGCGCCCTGACCGATGATGATCATCGGCTTTTCGGCATTCTTCAGAACGTTGGCGAAGCTGTGCGAACCGCTGACGATATCCGCCAGCGTATCCGGGCCGGCGCCGAGATAGTCGTAGGAATAGCGAAGGTCGGCGGCTTCGCCGATCACGCCGATCGGGAACTTGCCGCGGCGCCAGCGCTTGCGGATGCGCGAATTCATGACGGCAGCCTCAAAGCGCGGATTGGCGCCGACAATCAACAACGCATCGGCGGCTTCAATACCCTGGATGCTAGGGTTGAAGATGTAGCTTGCGCGGCCGAGCGACGGATCAAGCGCCGTCCCGTCCTGGCGACAGTCGAGATTTTCCGATCCAAGCGATTTCAGCAATTCGCCGAGAGCATACATTTCCTCGACTGACGCAAGATCGCCGGCGATGGCGCCGATCTTGTCGCCGCCGGTGGCAGAAACGGCCGACTTGATGGCGGCGAATGCCTCACCCCAGCTTGCCGCCTGCAGGCGACCATCCTTGCGGACATAGGGCTTGTCGAGGCGCTGGGTCTTCAGGCCGTCCCAGATGAAGCGGGTCTTGTCGGAGATCCACTCTTCGTTGATCTGCTCATTGACGCGGGGCAGGACGCGCATGACTTCGCGGCCACGCGTATCGACGCGGATGGCGGAACCGAGCGCGTCCATGACGTCGATCGATTCGGTCTTGTTCAGTTCCCACGGACGAGCCGTGAAGGCAAAGGGCTTCGAGGTCAGCGCGCCGACCGGGCAAAGGTCAACGACGTTGCCCTGCAGCTCGGAGGTCATCGCATGCTCGAGATAGGTGGTGATTTCAGCATCTTCACCGCGGCCGATGAGGCCGAGTTCGGAAATGCCGGCAACTTCCGTCGTGAAGCGGACGCAGCGCGTGCAGTGAATGCAGCGGTTCATCACGGTCTTGACGAGCGGGCCGATATACTTGTCTTCGACGGCGCGCTTATCTTCCTGATAGCGCGAACTGTCGATACCGAAAGCCATGGCCTGGTCCTGCAGGTCGCATTCGCCGCCCTGGTCGCAGATCGGGCAATCCAGCGGGTGGTTGATCAGCAGGAATTCCATTACGCCTTCGCGGGCCTTCTTGACCATCGGCGTGTTGGTGAAGACTTCGGGAAGCTCGCCGTTCGGGCCGCCGCGGATATCGCGCACGCCCATGGCGCAGGATGCCTGCGGCTTCGGCGGGCCGCCCTTCACCTCGACGAGGCACATGCGGCAATTGCCGGCCACCGACAGTCGTTCATGGAAGCAGAAGCGCGGGACTTCGGCGCCGGCTTCCTCGCACGCCTGGATAAGCGTGTAGTGATCCGGAACTTCGATCTCTTTACCGTCAATCTTCAGTTTAGCCATCGTCCACTCAGTCCTATGTCACGTCTCCAGCCCGATCTGGCCGCAGACAATTTCATGATCGCAGACCGGATTGCCATCGGGACGGCTCAACGCCTGATGGTACCGGCTCGCTCACAGTAAGCTTTGCCAAGCCTTGTCCCCGCAAGACCAGCTTTGCGATCGAAACATCGCGGACATCTCCGCAATCACTCAACCGCGTTCGTTCACCCTCCCCGGCCGCCGGATGCAGCCGAGGAAAAACTCAATTCCGCCCCTTCGGCAGCAGCGCCTTCGCCTGGCCGAACCAATCGTCGCGCCGGATGCGGCCATCGAAGCCGAGCTCCGCGTCGATCCGCTCGATATCGGCATCGCTCCAGGCGGCGATATCGGCGAAGCGCTTGATGCCGCGTTCGTTCAGCACCTGCTCCAGCTTCGGACCTATGCCCGAAATACGCTTGAGATCGTCAGCCTTCACTGTGGCCTTGCGGTTGCGCGCGGCAGCCGGCTTGGCGACAACCGGTGCCGCCACTTCGACCTTGGCCCTGCTCGTGGCTGGGCCTTTGCTCTTGGCAGGCGCCGTCACGATCGTTGCGGCAACCGGCTTCGGTTCCGCCTGCTTTGCCACTGCAGGCTTCGGCTTGGCAACCACCGGCTTCGAAACAACCGGTTTGGCAGCAGGCGATGCCTTGACCGGCTTTGCCTCCCCTGCCTCTTCTTTCCTTGCCACCGGCTTGGCAGCGGCAAGGACATCATTCTCTTTGCCCGGCTCGGCGGCACGCTTGCTTGCCGCCTCGACCGCACCTTGAAACGCACCGAAGAACGCGCCAGCGATCTGCGATGTAACGCCGAAGCCTATGGCTGCAGCAGCGGCAAACGCCGCCGCCGGATGTGCCATCAGCGGATGGATCGGCATGGCTGGCGAATTCCGCAGCATATCGGCGGCGACGCGACTGAAATCGGCCGATGCTTGATCGGTCGCTCCGC
Organism: Martinezella tropici; assembly: GCF_008370325.1. Classification (GTDB taxonomy): domain Bacteria; phylum Pseudomonadota; class Alphaproteobacteria; order Rhizobiales; family Rhizobiaceae; genus Rhizobium; species Rhizobium tropici_B. The sequence continues at coordinate 79,189 of NZ_VNIP01000011.1, forward strand.
TTCCCTGCCTGATATCCTTGGTCCTCGCCATCATCGCTCCTTACTCGGCTGCTTCCAGCACCGCGCCGTGGCTCGTCGCATTGGCGGTGTATTGGTCGATGCGCTTTTCGATCTCCGGACGGAAATTGCGGATCAGACCCTGCACCGGCCATGCGGCTGCGTCACCGAGCGCACAGATAGTATGGCCTTCGATCTGCTTCGTCACCTGGAACAGCATGTCGATCTCGCGCTTCTGCGCGTTGCCGCGTGCCATGCGCTCAAGAACGCGCCACATCCAGCCCGTGCCCTCGCGGCACGGCGTACACTGGCCGCAGCTCTCATGCTTGAAGAAGGCAGAGATGCGAGCAATCGCCTTGATGATGTCGGTCGACTTGTCCATGACGATCGCCGCAGCCGTGCCGAAGGACGACTTGACCTCGCGCAGGCCGTCGAAATCCATCGGGCAGTCGATGATGTCAGCTGCCGGAACGACCGGGCACGACGCACCGCCGGGAATGACGGCAAGCAGGTTGTCCCAGCCGCCGCGAATACCGCCGCCATGCTTTTCGACCAGCTCGCGGAAGGTGATGCCCATCGTCTCCTCGACCGTGCAAGGACGGTTGACGTGACCGGAGAGCATGAACAGCTTCGTGCCGACATTGTTTGGACGGCCGAAGGAGGAGAACCAACCGGCGCCACGACGCAGGATCGTCGGGGCAACGGCGATGGATTCAACGTTGTTGACGGTCGTCGGGCAGCCGTAGAGGCCCATATTGGCCGGGAACGGCGGCTTCAGGCGCGGCTGGCCCTTCTTGCCTTCCAGGCTTTCGAGAAGTGCGGTTTCCTCGCCACAGATGTAAGCGCCGGCGCCGTGATGAACGTAAACATCAAAGTCCCAGCCGAGCTTATTGTTTTTGCCGAGCAATCCAGCATCGTAGCATTCGTCGATCGCCGCCTGCAGCGCTTCGCGCTCGCGCATGTATTCGCCGCGAACGTAGATGTAGGCGGCGTTTGCACCCATGGCGAAACCGGCGATGACGCAGCCTTCGATCAGCGTATGCGGATCGTGGCGCATGATGTCGCGGTCCTTGCAGGTGCCCGGCTCGGATTCGTCGGCGTTGACGACGAGATAGTGTGGGCGCCCGTCGCTTTCCTTAGGCATGAAGGACCACTTCAGGCCCGTCGGGAAGCCTGCGCCGCCACGGCCGCGAAGGCCGGAAGCCTTCATCTCGTTGATGATCCAGTCACGACCCTTTTCGAGGATTTGCTTCGTGCCGTCCCAATGGCCGCGCGACATCGCGCCCTTCAGAGACTTATCCTTGAGGCCGTAGATATTGGTAAAGATGCGATCCTGATCCTGTAACATGCTTCACCTCTTACCGCGGCTTCTTGCCGAAGACCTTGATATATTCCGCTTCGCCACCCTTAGCGAGTGCCTTAGCCTGCTTGATCCAATCGTCACGTTCGATGCGGCCCCTGAAATTCAGGTAGCCATCGACCCATTCGCGCTCGGCCTTCTTCCAGCTCGCGACCTGCGCGAAGGTGAAGATGCCGATTTCATGCAGGATCGACTCGATCTTCGGACCGACGCCGGAAATCAACTGCAGATCATCCAGCTGCGCCGGCTTTTCGATCGCGGCGGGACGATCCTTGTCCGTCAGCAACGGCTTCGGGGCGCTGCCGGCCTTTTCCGATACAGCTGCAGAGGCTGCCGTTCCCGAAAGCGGCTGCGTTTCAGTAGCCTTGGCGTTCTTGGCTGCTTCCTTCGGCGCCGTTGCCGGCGTCTTCAGGCTCTGATTGGTTTCGGCATCCGTGCTCTTGGCACGACCTGCCTCGGACGGCGGGATCGAAACGGCCTCGGCAGCCGCCTTGGCCTTGCCTGCAGCGCTCCTTGTCTTCGCCTCATCCGACAGCAAACTCGTCAGACCACCTTCGGGAGCGGAGAAAACGCGGTCGATCTGCGGGCCGGTCGGGACTTCGCTGCCCTTGCCTGCGGCGAATGCATCGATGATCTCTTCGAGACGTGCCGGCGTCAGATCCTCATAGGTATCCTTACCGATCACCACCATCGGCGCGTTGACGCAGGCGCCCTGACATTCGACCTCTTCCCACGAAAGCGTGCCATCGGCATTACGCTCGAAAGCGTGGTCATGGATCCGGCTCTTGCAGACCTTGATCAGCCCTTCGGCGCCGCGCAGCATGCAAGGCGTCGTACCGCAAACCTGGACGTGGGCGCGGGTGCCGACCGGATGCAGCTGGAACTGCGTGTAGAAGGTCGCGACCTCAAGCGCGCGGATATAGGCCATGTCGAGCATGTCCGCTATCGTTTCGATAGCGGCCTTGGTGACCCAGCCTTCCTGCTCCTGCGCACGCATCATCAGCGGAATGATCGCGGACTGCTGGCGACCATCGGGATATTTCTTGATCGTCTTTTCAGCCCAGACCGTATTCTCCGCATTGAAGGCGAAGGCGGCAGGCTGGAATTGATCTTCGGCAAGTCGACGAACGGACATCTTTCACGCCTTATCTCAGTTTAAGGACCCACACCGCGTATTCGTCAGAGACGAGAATTCGCAGGCATAGGCCGACTGGTCTTTCTGCATAAACACAACAAACTTGCCGCCGTTCGGCACAGCGGCCTTGATTTGGTAACCTCGGGAAAGGAGGTCGGCGATCGTGGAAGCCCCGCTCGCCTGTACCTCATTTCCGCCTTTCGCAGACTTCCCGCCGATCGCGGTCGAACCCTGCATATTGATGTTCGGCAGGGCCTGTGTATTGCCCGTCTGCTGCGCAGAAGCGCCACTGGCAAACAGGATCACAGGAATAGCAACCTGCCAGGCTCGCATCAGCGATCCACCTCACCGAACACGATATCGAGCGAACCAAGCACGGCGGCGACGTCGGCGAGCTGATGGCCGCGGCACATGAAGTCCATGGCCTGCAGATGCGCATAGCCCGGCGCACGGATCTTGCAGCGATAAGGCTTGTTGGAGCCGTCGGAGACGAGATAGACGCCGAACTCGCCCTTCGGCGCCTCGACAGCCGCGTAAACCTCGCCGGCCGGAACGTGATAACCTTCGGTGTAGAGCTTGAAGTGGTGGATCAGCGCTTCCATCGAGCGCTTCATCTCGCCGCGCTTCGGCGGTACGACCTTGCCGTCGAGCGAGGAGACCGGTCCGACCCTGGCATCACCCAGCAGGCGATTGACGCACTGCTTCATGATGCGGATGGATTCGCGCATTTCGATCATGCGGATGAGGTAACGGTCGTAGCAATCGCCGTTCTTGCCGATGGGGATGTCGAATTCGAGATCGGAATAGCATTCATAGGGCTGCGCCTTGCGCAGGTCCCAGGCAGCACCGGAGCCGCGAACCATCACGCCCGAGAAGCCCCAGGCCCAACAGTCTTCCAGCGAGACCACGCCGATATCGACGTTGCGCTGCTTGAAGATGCGGTTGCCGGTCAGAAGGTCGTCGATATCGTCGAGTGCCTTCAAGAAGGGATCACACCAGTCACCGATATCCTGAACGAGCTTTTCCGGCAGATCCTGGTGAACGCCGCCCGGACGAACATAGGCAGCGTGCATACGCGAGCCGGAGGCGCGCTCGTAGAAGACCATCAGCTTTTCGCGCTCTTCGAAGCCCCAGAGCGGCGGCGTCAGCGCGCCGACGTCCATGGCTTGCGTGGTGACGTTCAGCAGATGCGACAGGATACGGCCGATTTCCGAGTAAAGCACGCGGATCAGCTGGCCGCGGATCGGGATATCGATGCCCAGCAGCTTTTCGACGGCCAGCGCGTAGGCATGTTCCTGGTTCATCGGCGCCACGTAGTCGAGGCGGTCGAAATAAGGAACGGCCTGAAGATAGGTCTTCGTCTCGATCAGCTTTTCCGTGCCGCGATGCAGCAGGCCGATATGGGGATCGACGCGTTCCACAATTTCGCCGTCCAATTCGAGGACAAGACGCAAAACGCCGTGCGCAGCCGGATGCTGCGGACCGAAATTGATGTTGAAGTTGCGAACGTTATGTTCTGTCATTGCAATGCGCTCCGCTTATTGCAGGCATTAGCCGGTAGGCAATAGGCAATAGTGTAATCGTTAACTTTCATATCCAGGTCGCTCGTCTTGCAATCGGCGCATGAGAGACCGTAGCATCTTTCCGATTTCATCACTCGTGGACATCGCCGGCCTAACTTGCTCAAAGGCTACGATGCCTATCCGCGTGGAAAGTATCAGATGCGTCTCCAATTCCTTCAGTGAACCTTGTGCGATCTTCAAGTGATGGACGTAAGCCCCTGTGGCCTCTCGCCCATAACCTTCCGCAATGTTTGCTGCGATCGATACGGATGCTCGCCTTATCTGCGAAACCAAACCGTAAATCTCTTCCTTCGGAAATTCCTTAGTAAGAGCGTAACATTCAACCGCAAGATCCATGGCGCGTTGCCACACCGTAAGGTCCTGATAGGAATTAATTGCCGTTTGCCATTCTCCTATTGCCTATTGGCTAATGCCTATTGCCTCAGCTTACTGCTTCGCTTTTTCGTCGCCCGGCAGCACGTAATCCGTGCCTTCCCAAGGAGATAAAAAGTCGAAGTTACGGAATTCCTGCTTCAGTTCCACAGGCTCATAGACGACGCGCTTGGCGGCGTCGTCATAGCGAACCTCGACAAAACCGGTCGTCGGGAAGTCCTTGCGTAGCGGGTGACCTTCGAAACCGTAGTCGGTCAGGATACGGCGCAGATCCGGGTGTCCGGTGAAAAGAACGCCGTACATGTCCCAGGTTTCGCGCTCGAACCAATCGGCGCCGGGATAAAGGCCACAAGCAGAGGGAATAGGCTGGTCCTCGCCGACAGGAACCTTGACGCGGATGCGCAGGTTCTTCTTCGGCGACAGAAGATGGTAGACGACATCGAAGCGCTCGGCGCGCTGCGGCCAGTCGACGCCACAAATATCCGTTATGTTGACGAAACCGCACTTGGCATCGTCACGCAGGAAAGTCAGCAGGGCGATAACGTTTTCGGCCGTCGTCGTCACATTCAATTCGCCGTACTTGATCTCGCTCGATGAGATCAGAGCGCCGCGAACTTCCGTTAGATAAGCCGCGAGCTCGTTCAGGGCTTCACTCATGATACCTGTCCCCTGCCTTACCGTTCGATCGTGCCGGTGCGCCGGATCTTCTTCTGCAGCAGAAGCACGCCGTAAAGCAGCGCCTCCGCCGTGGGAGGACAGCCCGGAATGTAAATGTCGATCGGCACCACACGGTCGCAGCCGCGCACGACGGAATAGGAATAGTGATAATAGCCGCCGCCGTTAGCGCAGGAGCCCATCGAGATGACGTAACGCGGCTCGGGCATCTGGTCGTAGACCTTGCGCAGAGCGGGCGCCATCTTGTTGGTGAGCGTGCCGGCGACGATCATGACGTCGGATTGGCGCGGCGAGGCACGCGGCGCAAAGCCGAAGCGCTCGACGTCGTAACGCGGCATCGAAACCTGCATCATTTCGACAGCGCAGCAAGCAAGACCAAAAGTCATCCACATCAGGGAGCCGGTGCGGGCCCAATTGATCAGCTCATCGGTGGAGGTGACCAGAAAGCCCTTGTCGGCGAGCTCGTTGTTGATCTCGCCGAAGAACGGATCGTTGCTGCCAACAGGCCTGCCGGTCGCAGGATCGATGATCCCCTTCGGCTGCGGCGCCACGAGCGTCGTGTTGCTTGGGGCTACTCCCATTCCAGGGCTCCCTTCTTCCATTCATAAATAAAGCCGATGGTCAGCACCAGCAGGAACACCATCATCGACCAGAATCCGAACCAGCCGATCGCGCCGAAGGAGACCGCCCACGGGAAGAGGAAGGCGACTTCCAGATCGAAAATGATGAAGAGAATCGATACCAGGTAGAAGCGGATATCGAACTTCATACGGGCGTCATCGAATGCATTGAAGCCGCATTCATAGGCCGATAGCTTCTCGGAATCAGGTGCCTTGAAAGCGACAGCAAACGGCGTGATCAACAGCGCCAGGCCAATCACCAGGGCAATACCAATGAAAATCGCTATCGGAATATAGGAACTGAGCAGTCCAGTCATCATGTCCATCCCTGCTTGCGATCAGCGCCGGGGCGGCGCCTTTGAGCAAATGCCCAGCAAGCGAAAGAGCGTTGCAACAAAGCCGTGGTTAGCGCAGGCGGAGCGCGCGCGCAAGCCTTTTGAATCTGTCGTTCGGGGTCCTATCGAGCGGTAGATATCAATATGTTGCGACGACAACGCGACAAATTGGCGCAAACGCGAAAAGGCTCGTTCGCAATCGCAATAAATTGACGTTTGATTGTAATGGCTTGGAGAGAATGGCGCGAGTGACGGGGCTCGAACCCGCGACCTCCGGCGTGACAGGCCGGCACTCTAACCGACTGAGCTACACCCGCGCATTGCTTGGCCTTTCGGCGCGGTGCCAGATCCGGAATTTACCTTGAAATGGCGCGAGTGACGGGGCTCGAACCCGCGACCTCCGGCGTGACAGGCCGGCACTCTAACCGACTGAGCTACACCCGCATTTCATTTCAAGCATTCCGGATGCTTTCGCACCCATCAAAGCGGCCCTCGCCGTTCGATGAGCGGCTAACTACGGGGTTCGTGTTGGGGTGTCAAGCAGGTTTGAATACAAATCGATGACAGAGTGTGAATTGTTATCGACAAGCCTGCCCATAATTTTCCGTTCCGCCAATTTGGCATGGCAGGTTCCCGCCTCACGCATTTCATCGGCACATGATATGCATCGTATCGATCAGTATGTCTTCACATTTGTGCATGGGGATGACGAGTAGTCAAAGATGCGCAAAATCCAAAAAAATCAAAAAATCTTCACAAACACTCTTGCGGTTTTTCCCCGTTCCGCATAGATCACGGCCACCGAACGCGGCGGGCCAATAACCCGCTTTGCTGAAGGGCGATTAGCTCAGTTGGTAGAGCGCCTCGTTTACACCGAGGATGTCGGGAGTTCGAGTCTCTCATCGCCCACCATTCTTTCCCGAATTCAATCAGCGAATTTTCAGGTTGGAACGATGTTTTTCGTTCCCGAACTGCGGTTTTGCGCGTTCGGTCAAGTGCAGCTCAATAATTGCCGAAAATAACGACCGCCAGAAGCACTGCGGAAACAAGTACAAGGGCTGCGATGATCATCAGCAGCTCCTTCAGCATGAACCTTTCCATCTTGCTGTCATCCATGATGTTTGCTCCCGGCAAACCGTTATTCGCTTTCCTGGCGTCGAATCGTTGCGCCAAGTTCAGCTCCAGTCCACATGTAAGTCGCCGTATTGTCAATTTCAGGGTCGAAGACCTTCAGGCGACCGGTTCCTTTTCGTCACGCTCACGGCACACGAATCTTCGATGGCCGTTGCCGCGGCGGCGGGTCGACATAACCATCAGGCAGATTGACGGTCCGTGACAGCAATCTCTCGGCAATTTCAGCGGCGGCGGCACGCGCGCCCTCCTCCGAGCAGAAATTGCCGCGCACCTGTATGGCAGCGGCAAGCAGCCTAAAGAATGCGTCGCGCAGCTCCGGCAATGGCGGCCTCGGCTCATCCCAGAATCGATCCAAATCCCCCCGGTCGCTCAGGCCCTCTATGTCGTAAATCGCCGCCCCGAGCGCTTTGGCTGGCTTGCCAGCCCGCAGCGCCGAAAATGCCGCCGTGGAATTGACTGTTATCAGCCCCTCGCTGGCGGCCACCAGCCGGTCGAGATTGCCGCCATCCATGAAATGGATACGAGAAGACAGTCCGAAGAAAGCGCTGATGCCGTCGATATAGGCCTTCCAGTCCACAAGCCCGTTGTCGAGCGGATGCAGTTTCAGGACGAGATGCATTTCCGGCGCAGCATTTTCCGCAAAAGAGCGAAGAATCAGCCTGATGGCATCCCGCTGCTGATGAAAGGGCGAGTGCGCCCGCAATTGAAAATCGGTCTGAAGCTGCAATGGATAAACGAAGAAGCGCTTGCCGCTGGCGAGCAGCTGCTCGATCACGCCCTCCGCTTCGCGCGATCTTCTGCCGCTTGAGGGAAGTCTCCTCAACCACCCGGCATATTCCATAAGCGGGTGATAGAGCCCATGACGCCGATAGCCGGGATAGAGAAACCATAGAAAGACGGTCGGCAGATAATAGACGAGATCGTAGAGCGCTTCGGCGAGGAACGTCTGGCTGTAGCGGCGTGTCCAGTCCGGATCGGGCAGATTGGACGCCGCTTTAAGGATGTAGGCAGGGTCATTCGGAAAATGCGAATTGGAGGAGAGCCCGTCGCGCTCCAGCGTCACCCGGTCCGGCCGCAAATATCCCATCTCAACGACGGTGATGCTGACACCCAGCCGGCGCGCCTCCTCGATGGCGACCTTATGATAGGGACGCTCTTCGCCGTGCAGCACCATATCGGTGACATTTTCGGCCTCGATTCGCCGCCGGACATAGGCGCGCCAGCCAGCAAAATTGCCGCGATAATTGAAGGCGCTGCGCCAGCGCCACGAAATCCAGTCGCCGGCATTGAGGTTGATGCGAATGCAGCGGCCACCCGCCATTTCCAGGATTCCGGCGATCTCGACGAAGAGCGGCGAGGATGGCCCCTGCAGGAACAGGAACGTGCCCGGGGTATCGCCCCCTTTCCCCTGCCCGTCGGCCATTACTCCGGCACCTCGGCGCGAAGGCCCGCATAATGCAGCAATGCGCCGATCAGGTTCCACGGCGCCTCTTCCCGCGGTGGCTGCGGCTTTTGCGAATGGGCTCGCGCACGGCCAAGGGGAACGATGGCATAATCGGTGCGCGGATCCGGGAACGGGTCGGCGAAGGCCTTCAGCAGGGGCGCGTGATCGCCATAGAAAAGAAGCCACACCGGGCGATCCAGCCTATCGAGATGATGGGCAAGATTGCCGAGCGCGTGATCGGCGCGCATCAGCAGCTCGCCATAAATATCCACGGGATTGACCAGATCTCCGCAACGGCCCGGCTCCCAGGGGCCGTGATTCGCCATAGATGCGACAAAGACGAAATTCTTGCTGGTGCCATCGTCGTCAATCGTCCGAATCACACTCTTCGTCAGTGAGAGATCGCTGACATAGGGGCCATCGCGGTCCGGATTGTGATCGAATTCGTCCAGCATCATCATTCGGTCGAAGCCGAGCTGCGGCAATGCCTTGTGACGCAGGAAGAAGGTCTTGTCGTAAGGATGAATGAACTGCGTCTTCCAGCCCGCCTTTTTGAGCCGCGCCGGCCAGACGACATCCTTGTAATGACTAGCGCGCAGATAGGGATAGCTGGCATCGATATGCACATTTTCGGGCAGCAGCCCGCTCAAGACAGCAAATTCCGTTCGCAGCGTGTAGCCTCCCTCGAAAACGCTGGTCATGCGACCCCATTGCGAGGCCCGCTCACGCAGGCGATCGAGATTCGGAAGTTTGATGTTTTCGACGCCGAAATGCCTGAGGTCGATGAAGGATTCGGATTGCCAGACGACAATGAGCGGCTCGTCCTCGCCGTGATCCCAAAGCTCCTGAAGCGCCGAGATGAAGCGGCCGGACAATTCCGAGACGATTGCCTCGCGCCGGACACCAACCCAGATGACGAAATGAAAGACGACGGAAGCGAAGGTACCGAACCTCACGGTATCGATCTTGACATCGACCTTGCCCAAGAATTTCTGCGTGAAACGGCAGACCGGTTCGCTGATAACCCTGCTGAGCAAGGCAAGCCAGGGCACGAATGCGACGGCGAGCATCAGGAGAATCCACAGCAAGCCGTCGGATGCTGGCAGTACCGATGGCTCTAGGTACATATAGAGGCCGCTGAGGCCGAATACGTAAGCGAAGGCAATCACCCAGAAGACGATGTTCAGCGACGTCGCGTAGAAGATCTCCTTGTATTTGAAGACATCGACCACCAGCGCAATGTCCGAAAATACCAAGGGCTCCCGGATGAATTCGAATTTCGCCCGCGAAATTCCCGAGAAAATGACAAAGAAGCTGATCACCGCCTGCGTGCTGTAGATGGGACGCCAGGAAATCGCGAAGAAGGCGGCATAGATCAATGCGATGACCGGAATTCTCGCCGCCCAATCGCAAGCCAGGCGCCGCCAGCTTCTTGCCGTGCGGTTCTGCGCATTAACAGCCATCGGCATCGCAAATGGATCGGTCAAGAATACGACGACGCAGGAAAACACAAAGCAGGCGAGCGTCAAAAGAACTGGAAAATCATGCAGCTTCAAGATTGTGCCATCCAAATGCCCGCTGCCTGCCGCAGCGTTTTCCAAATCCGTGGGGAACGGATCGCCAATTCCCTGCTCTGCCTTCTCTTGCCGACGCGCGACTGACAACGCGGCATCGACGATTGCTTCGTATTACTTATCACGATCAAAGCCTTGCTCGGCCGTATCGGCAAGACCAGGATATGCATCCTGCCCAAATATTTTTCGCGTTTTGCGCGAAAGCCACCATTTCAGCAGTGGTTTTATCAGCGGCCCGAAATAGGCAAGCGCGGTCAGCGACAATCCGAAGTGGATTTTCGCCTGTCCCCGATCCAGCCCGCGAACGATTCTTGCGGCCACCGCCTCGGCGCTCCAAGGCTTGACGGCCCCCATCAACATTTCCGCCTCGCGCGGTCTGAGGGAGATTTCGCGTCGGTATTGCGGCGTCAGCGTATCGGGCGGAAAGCAGATGGAAACGTATACGCCGGTGGCGGCCGCCTCGGTGCTCAAGGCTTCGGCAAAACCGGCCAGTGCCGATTTCGATGCACAGTAGGCGGTATAGCCGAAGATGCCGATCAGAGCGGCACCCGAGGAGATCATCATGATCCGGCCGCTGCGCCGCCGCTTCATGCCCTTGTAGACTGCGCGAACGGCATTCGCCGTTCCGAGAAAATTGATAGCGATCTGCTCATCGAAAACCGATACCGGCATCGCGTCGAAGGCTTGGGGCTCGACGATACCAGCCGAAGCGATGAGGATATCGCAGGGGCCGAAGGACGCCTCGCAAAGCTCCACCGTCCGCGCGGTCTCCGCGGCTGAGGCGACGTCCACGGAACATATCCGGATAAGGGCGTCGTCGACGCCTTGAAGCGATGCAATCTCGGCTCGCGCCTCCTCGAGGCGCCCGGGATGACGGGCAAGAAGCGAAACGCGATCCCCCCTGGCCGCATAAAGTTTCGCTATCGCCAGACCAATTCCGCTCGAACCTCCCGTGACGATAACATGCATGAGTCAATCGTCCTGAATTTACGATCCGGCTGGGACCAGGCCCATCGGCAGCAATTGCATCATCTTGTCCATATCGAGCGATGCGAGACCGAAATTCCGGTCCAGCAAACTCTTCAGTTTTTCTGCCGTAAGCGCGACCGCGCGCCGGATTTGCTCTTCGGTATGGTTACAGGTGATGAAGAAGCGAAGCCGCGCCATGCCTTCGGGCACCGCCGGATGGATGATCGGCAGGACATTGATGCCTTCGGCCAGCAGATCGTTCGAAAGCTGCGCTGCCCGAAGCGAATCGCCGACGATGACGGGCACGACCGAGTGACCCGCACTGAGGCCGGTATCGAGGCCTGCCGCCCTCGCCTCTTCGAGGAACAGCCGACCGTTGCACCCGAGGCGTTCGGTTCGCTCAGGCTCGGATCGCAGGATATCCAGACCGGCGATGGCGGCGGCGGCAAGAACGGGCGAGAGCCCGACGCTGTAAACAAAGCCGCCGGCTTCCGCTTTCAGAATATCGGCAAGTGCACTGCTGCCGGCGATATAGCCGCCGCAGCTCGAGGTCGTCTTTGAAAGCGTACCCATCCAGATATCGACGTCCCGGGGATCGAGGCCGAAATGCTCGAAAGTGCCACGACCCGTCTTGCCGAGAATGCCGAGCGCATGCGCCTCATCGACCATCAGCCAGAAACCGTAACGCGCCTTCAGCTCCAGCAGAGCTGGCAGATCGGCGATATCGCCATCCATCGAATAGATTCCTTCGACGATGACCAGGATGCGGCGAAAATCGGATGACAGCGTCTTCAGGATGTTCTCGAGGCTGTCGGCGTCGTTATGCTGAAAAAGCCGGCGTGCCGCACCCGACAGCTTGATGCCAGCGAGCGCGCTGTTGTGAATGAATTCGTCATGGATCACCAGATCCTGCGGCCCCATGAGACAGCCGATCGCCGCGACATTGGTCAGATAGCCGCTGACGAAGCAGACGGCGGCGTCGACACCATAGACCGCGGCAAGCTTTCGTTCCAATTCCACATGCCCCGGCCGCTCACCTGCGACCAGGCGGCTCGCCGAAGCTGAAATGCCGAAACGATCGATCGCCTGCTTGGCGCTTGCAGCGACATGCGGATCGGTATTGGTCGCCAGATAATCATAGGAGGCGAAATTGATGAACTCGCGCCCGCCAATGCGCGTGGTTGCACCAGCTGCTGCATCGTGCGAGCGATAGAAGGGGTTGGCAACACCGAGCAATTCACCGGCGATGCGCTGCGTTGCGACGCGCTTGTACTCCGGCAAGTCTTCGAAACGCGCTGCCTGGCGTTGCTGTGCCGGCGGCTGCCTGTTCAAGCGCTCGGCACGGTTACGCCCGGAGGATTCGCCAACGCGCCGCATCTGCTCCAGCAGCTTGCTCTTCTTCTGCTCCGCCGGGCTGCCATCATTGGCATCATGCATCGTCACTGAGCGGCCCTTTTTTCCTGTTCCGCGGCATGGCTGCGCGCCAGCCGCTCGACTATCTGGTCATTGCCCGCGGCGTCACCCTTCACATCGTCACCGTTGCGATTCATGACGCGATCACGCAAACGGCTGACGACGTCGCCGACCGTCGTGCCCTCGCCGACACCGCTCAAAGGAATGTCGAAACCGGTCTTTTGCTGGAAGCTCATGCCGAGTTCCATCGCCATCAGGCTATCGAGGCCGATATCCTTCAAAATCTTGTCGGGCGTCACGGTATCTTGGGTGACGCGGAGGATCGCGGCAATTTCCGCAGCAACAAGCCCATGTAGGGCAGCTTGGGCCTCCTCTTCCGATTTGCCGCTGATCAACTCCCTTAGATCGATGCTGTCTCCCTCGCTCAGGGCCTGATGGCTGCCCGTATGCCGCATCAGCGGTTCGAAGAGCGAGCGGCCGGCGATCGGCAACAGGCGAACGGCATTCCAGTCGATCTCGCCGATCATGACGGCTGCGGCATCGACGGCGCCGGTGTCGGCCAGAATATAGCGCTCGACCTGTTCCAGCGCGTCGCGCGCCTTCAATGCGGCCTTACCTAGCCGCTTGGACAAGAGATCATTGACCTCGCCGTTGCGCGCAAGGAAACCCTTGTCGGCGATGGCGCCGAAGCCGACGGCGAGAGCCGGCTTGCCGGCGGCGCGACGCGCGCGGGCCAGGCCTTCCAGATAGCCGTTTGCCATCACGTAATTGGCCTGCCCCGGATTGCCGAGCATGGTCGTTGCCGAGGAGAAAAGAAGAAAGAGTTCAAGCTCGTCGCCCCGCGTCAAACGATCGAGAGTTCCGGCGCCGCGCATCTTGACCTCGAGAATGGGGCGATTGCGCTCCGGCGTCAGATTGGCAAGAAGCGCATCATCGAGAACCATGGCGGCGTGAACAACGCCCTTCAGCGCTCCTTCGGCGCGAAGAGCGGCCAGCAGCGTTTCGACCGCGGTTGCATCGGTAATGTCGCAGGCATGCAGCGTCGCCACGACGCCGCGCTTTGCCCAATCGGCCATTGCCTTCCTGGTTTCCGTGTCGGCAATGCCTCGCCGCGAGCATAAGGCTATGCGGCGCGCGCCCCTGGAGACGAGCCAATCGGCAGCGGAAAGTCCAAAGCCGCCGATGCCGCCCGCAACCAGGAAAATGCCCCTGGCATCGAAGCGCAAAGGTTTCGCCGAAGCCCGCAAGACGCTATCGACATCCGGAATGGGTGGCCGCACGACGATCTTGCCGATATGGCCGGCATTCTGCATCAAGCGGAATGCGTTGCCGATCTCGTCATGGGCGAAGGCGCGATATGGCAGCGGCGTCAGCTTTTCCTCCGCGAAGAGCTGTCCGATCTCGGTGAAAATACGCCGCGTAAGATCGGGCGCATTGGCCAGGAGCTGATCCGCATCGATGCCGAAATAGCTGACATTGCGCCGGAAAGGGCGCAGGCCGATCTTGCGGTCGGCATAATAGTCGCGCTTGCCCAGTTCCAGGAAACGACCGAAGGGTTTGACCAGCTCGATGCTTCGCTCCATCGCTTCGGAAAAAAGCGAGTTGAGAACGAGATCCACACCCTGGCCACCGGTAAGGAGCCGCACGCCCGAGACGAAATCCAAAGAGCGGGAATCGAGCACATGATCGGCGCCAAGCATTTCAAGGAAGCCGCGCTTCTCGACCGTACCGGCCGTGGCGATCACCCTCGCACCTCTATGCTTGGCGATCTGGAGTGCTGCAAGACCAACGCCGCCGGCAGCTCCATGGATCAGAATGGTTTCACCCGGCTGAATGCGTCCGAGCTCGACCATCGCGTAATAGGCTGTCAGAAAAGCAACCGGCACCGTCGCAGCAGCAGTGGCTTTCATTCGCTCCGGCAGCTTGGTGACGCCGTCGCGCCGGACCCGAACATGGGTCGAGAACGCAGCCGGCCCGATGCCCATAACCGTGTCGCCGGGCTGGAGATCATCAACTGCATCGCCCACAGCCAAAATTCTACCCGCGAATTCCATGCCGATCGTGGCGCCGGCGAAGCCATCTTCCAAGGCCTCTTCGGGCAGGAGACCCATTGCCCACATGACATCCCGGAAGTTGAGGCCTGTGGCTTCGACGGAAACGACGACCTCGCCTTGATCAGGCACGGGAAGGCTGGTTTCTTCCCAGGCCACGCTATCCAGGCGACCGCCGACATGCTGCCGGATCGTTGCCGTCTCGAAATCCTGCCGGCTCGCTTCGATGGTGCCGAAAGGACCGGCAGCAGCTCTGATTTCGCGGATTTTTCCGGTCAGGCGATCCAGAAACCACTCTCTGTTCTCCGTCTCCGCCGCCATCAGGGCGTCGATGACCATAACAGTCCGCTTGTCATCCGCATCGGCATCCAGCAGATGCACATCGAAGGCATCATATTCGTTTTGCAGGACACGTCCGAAGGCCCAAAAGCCGGCATTGGCCTCATCGACAGAACCGGCCGCCAGCGGGGAACCGCCCGGTGCAACGACGATCAGCCGGCACTTTGCGCCATCGCTTTTCCGCGACAATAGATTCGCCAATTCGGCGAAGGCCGACAGACGGGACAGCGAGAGTTCCGTTACCTCGCCAGACTTCCTGCTTGCGAGATACACGATCCGACGAGTATCGCAATCGATAGCACCAAGGACGTCGGCAAGATTTGCAGGCGATGCGCCGAGATCGATGATCGCCATCCTCTTATCGAGTTTGGCCAGGCCGTTCCTGCCTTGCTCCGACAGGATCAGGATCGGCTCGGCGGCTTCAGCGGTGCTCGACGCTTCCGGCCGTCGTTCAGAGAAGGCCGACACTGCTATCAGGGAACCTTCGGGGAAAGTCAGTTCGCGGATCCGAGGCTCGGCAAAGCCAAGTGTTTCCAGCAGATCCTCGATCTGTTGCGGTGTACCGAGCCGTCCGACCGGGAATTCCGGCGATTGGCTATCGGAAAACCAGCCTTCGGACAGGCCGAAGACGAAATCATTGAAGGCGCTCGGTGCCCGGTCGGCCAGCAACAATTGCCCGCCGCCGGCGGCGACCGTCCGGAGAATCCGCTTGATGTCGTCGTTGTCGCGCATCAGATGCTGGCTCTGATCGCCGGACGCGACGACGATGTCGGCATTGGTGCGATCCGGCAGCCTGGCGGGGTCCGTCACGATGACATGCGCATCGCGCTCGAAAGCGATCTCCAGCGCGCGGCGGGCGTGCTCGCGCGGTTCGGCGATGAGAAGGCATGCGCCAGCGGCGGAGGCGGCGGCCGCCAGCTTTCGGCTGAAAACGGCAGACACGGAACCGATCTCAAGAATGTGCTCGATCAACCCGGCATTGGCTTTGATAGCGGACGCCAGTGCCTCCGCAAGCAGGGAAAGCCGCCTTTCGCTCAAAGGAGAGTGAAGAAGCATATGTTCCAGGGTCGCCCCGCCCGAAATGCTTGCGCCTCGGTTCGCTGGCTCCTGCTCCACGACATGCGGGCGGATCATCGCCAAATGCTCGAGTGTCTCGCGATGGGCATTGCTTACGAGAACAGCCTCAGCCACGCGCCCGGCGTCCTCGCGATAGATTTCCTGCAGCAATTCAGCCAGCGGAGGCAATGTCGGCTCTCGCGGGATCTCCCATTTGCCGTCCCTCGCTGCCGCTATGCCGGCGTCCTCGAGAATATAGAGGCAATTGACGAGAAACGACCTGAATTCGGAAGCGCCGGGAAGGCTGGAGAATACGACGCTGCCCTTACGATCGGCTACGGTCAGCGCTATGTCGTGGCAGGCACGATAGACTGCCGCGTCGAGAAGAAGGCTCGCATTGTTGAGCGCATGGTTTCCTTCGAAGCTCGACTGCGGTGAAATCCGCAATGCACCGGTGCCGGCTTCGTCTCTGCCGGCAAAAATGGCCGATGGCACGCTCTCATAGTGAAACGCAACGGACTCCAGCGTTGCCCGGCGGCGCAGCTGCGTGCGGCGGAAGCGGCAATCATCGAGAACCGCAATCGGCCTGCCGCCCGCGTCGAACAAGGCGAAGCGCGCCTTGACCGAATTTGCGCTGAACCGGTCGATCTCGATCCGTGCTTTGACAATCGATCTTCCCCTGCCGAAAGCCTTCACGGTGCCGAAGTGAACGGGAATATAGGGCGCGCCGGCCTCATCGCCGGAAAACTGATCGAACAATGCGACGAGACCGTGAAATGCGGCGTCGACCGACATGGGGTTGAGATTGTAAGTCCCAAAAGGATGCGCAGGCACCGCCGGCGGCTTCAGATCCACCTCGATGAGATCTTGGCCGAAAGCGACCGCCTTTGCCAGAAGCTGGAAATGCGGGCCATAATGCAATCCGAAACGCTCCGCGGTTTCATAGGTCACTTCGGAGGTCAGAACGGATTTGCGATCCCTGCCCGAACGTTCGGCAGGCTCGCTACTCCCCTCGCCGCTTACGGGCTTGCGGCAACGCCCGACGGCATGCACCGTCCATTCGTCATGGCTAAAGCGTTCACGCGACCGGATCTCAATGTCTCCGGTCTCGGGTGACAGGATGGTCGAAAGCTCGACCATGCGATCCTGGGACAATTCGAGCGGCCGGATGATTTCGAGATTGCCGATCTCAACCTCATCCGTCCCGTAATATTGCTGTGCTGCGGTGACGGCGATTTCGACGAAGCCGCTGCCCGGCATGATTGCCTTGCCGTCGACCACATGCTCCGCAAGATCCGGAAAAAGACGAGCGTCGAGATGGTTCTTCCAATTCGAACCATTGGGGTCGGTCCGCCAGCCGAGCAGCGTATGATCATTTTTTCGGTCGCGACCGAAGATATCGATCTCGTCAGCTGTCGGTTGCGTGCGCAATTCCAGCGGCTCGAACGGCAGGGACGGCAGCTTGACGAACGCGTTGCGCGTGGCGCTGCCGCGTGCCCGCAGCGCCGGCGCACCGTTGGCGACCGCCCGCGCGAATGATTGTGAAACCGGATCATGACTGGCAACGGGAGCTTCACGCAGCAAGGTCGGTATGGCAATGACCTGAACGGAAGACTGCTTGGCGATCTCCGCCACATAATTGGACAGGATCGGGCGTGGCGAAATTTCGATGAAGAGATTGCATCCCATCGCCATGGCCGTCTGACAGCCGGCCTTGAAGAGCACGGGATCGCGAACATTGCGCCACCAGTATTGCGTATCCAGCAGCCGCCCGTCGCGCAGTTCGCCGGTCACGGTCGAAATGAAGGTCCCTGCCCCGCTATCCGGCGCCAGATCGGGCAGATCGGTCAGAAAGGCATCCCTGGCACGATCGATGATCGGGTGATGGAACGGATAGTTGATATCGAGGACGTGCGCGACGATCTGGGATTTGCGCGCCGCATCTCTGAACGCTTCCACCTCGTCGGCCGGGCCGGAGATCGTTACCGAATTCGACGCATTGATCGCCGCAATACAGATGTTGTCGAGGCCATGGGACTTCGCAAAGGCCAAGGCGGCATCCTCGCCCAGTACAACGGCGGCCATCTTGCCTTCGCCGGCAAGAAGATCCTGATGCAGCGAGCGCTTGGCGACGATTGCGACCGCCTCGGCAGCCGTCAGCGCCTTAGCGGCATAGGCCGCGGCAATTTCGCCGACCGAATGGCCGAGGACAGCATCCGGCCTGACGCCCATCGACCACAGGCAGTCCGAGAGAGACGCCTGGATCGCGAACAACAGAGGTTGCGCAATCTTGGTGTCGGCAAGCCGTGCGGAAAGATCGGTAGCAACCAGAACATCCGTCAGCTTCTCGCCGAGATAATATTCGAAAAGGGCGCTGAAGGACTGGAAGCATTGCCGGAAATGGCGGTTCTCCTCATAGGCGCCAACGCCCATACCGGCCCATTGAGACCCATTGCCGGAAAAGACGAAGGCGATCTTGGCAGCTTGCGCCGGCGCCTCGCCCGCCTCGCCGACCGATGTTTTGCCGGACAGGTGCGCGTCGATCGCGGCGAGTACCGCCGCACTATCCTTGGCACGGGCCGCAAAGCGATGACGCATGGGTTCGCGATTGGCGGCGGCGGAAGCGACGATCTGCCGAGCTTCTCTGGGCTCGACGCTTTCAAGGCTCGCCTTGTATTTCACGAGCAACTTCGAAAGCGCGGAAGCCGTATGAGCGCTCGCCGCAAAAACCACTCCTTCGCCTTTGATTTGCGGCTCGGGCGGCGCAACCGGATCAGGATCACTGATGACGACGTGCGCGTTCGTACCGCCGAAGCCGAAGGAGTTGATGCCCGCAAAACGCGGTTGCTTCGCAGGGAGGAGTTCGATCGCAGACGTATTGACGCGGACGTTCAAGCCCTCGAAATCGATCGCCTCGTTCGGGCGGTCGAAATGCAGGGAAGCCGGGAGGAAATTATGCTCCAGTGCGATGATCGCCTTCAGCAGTCCAAACAGGCCTGATGCGGGTTCGGTATGGCCGATATTGGTCTTGATCGACCCGATCGGCACCGGCGCCCGCCGGTTGCGCCCTACGACCTCGCCGATCGCCCAGATTTCGGCGGGGTCGCCGACCTTCGTTCCCGTTCCATGCCCTTCGATGAAGGCAATGCGATTGACATCGATCCCGCGCCCTTCGTAGATCGACTGCAGCAAGGCTGCCTGCGCCTCTCGCGACGGCATGGAGATGCCGTTGGTCCGCCCCGAGGAATTGACGCCGACGGCATGGATCCTGGCATAGCTGCGGTCCTTCTCGCGCAGCGCGACATCCGTCCGGCGTAAGACGATCGCCGCGCCGCCTTCAGCCCGAACATAACCGCGTCCATCCTCGGCATAGGCGCGGCAGAGGCCCTCCGGCGACAGCATGCGCGCCTGTGCGAAGCCAACGAAGGACATCGGGTGGAGCAGGACATTGATGCCGCCAACGATTGCGGTATCGATCTCGCCGCTCTCCAGCGCCCTCACCGCCTGGTCGAGCGCAACCAGCGACGACGAGCAGGCCGTGTCGATCGTCATGCTCGGCCCGCGCAGGCCGAATATGTGCGAGATGCGATTGGAAACGATCGAAAGCGTATTGCCCGTCATGAAATACGGGCTACCCGAGGCCGGATCTTCGAGCGTCAGGTTGCCATGCTCAAGGGAGGATGCACCGACATAAACGCCGACCCGCTGCCCCTCGAAACCGTCAATCGGTAGATTTGCATCTTCCAAAGCCCGCCAAACGACATTGAGAAGGATGCGCTGCTGCGGATCCATCTGCATCGCTTCGCGCTGGGAGAGGCCGAAAACAGCAGGGTCGAAGGCGTAGATATTGTCGAGAACGCCGGCCGCATATGTGTAGGTCTTGCCCGGGACGCCTACAGCCGGATGCCAAAAGCGCGCAAGGTCCCAACGCTCTTCAGGTATACGGCTTATCGTACAACGCCCTTCCTTGAGGACAAGCTGCAATTCTTCAATCGAATCCGCCCCAGGGGCAACGCTTGCCCGCCCGATAATTTCAACCGTCATGATCTCTCAGCAATATTCTACGAAGTACACCAAGCTGGCCAATTTCAATATCAACTGTCCACATCATCATTATCTATGGTTGTCATTGATAAAAAATCTGCGTGTACAACCAATATGCGGCAGTGCAGCAACCGATGCAATATGAGATCTCTCAGCCCTCAATCCACGTAGAAAATCGCAGCCTTTGTTCGCGTCCACTGCAATTATTTCCGTCATTCAGTTCGCGACGAATCCCGCCCCTTCACAAGGCATGATCCGTCACGATCATACAGATGTCGGCACTCGCCGATGAATAGAGGCACAAGCAGCCGTCGTCAGAGCTGCAAAAGCCTCCATCGCCCGGCTATTGTCCCAGATTAGCCGCCGTCGCCGCCCCTTGCGAGGCGATACCCAATGGCGTGCCGATAAGGTTCAAGAATTTTCGAATATCAACCGAGGGATGACGCGAGACATAGATGACGTCGCGGCTCTTGACCGGGAAGGTCTGTCCAACGATCAGGCTATCGGGATTGGACATGTCAAACCGGTAGACGATCGGGTAGCGTCCCCTGGCATCGATGCCATAGCGCGATCTGCAGGTCATCTCGATCAGAGCTGGATCAGATCGAGATCTCTGCCGATCTCGCTTTTGGCGATATCGACGACGCTCATCTCGTGCGTGAAGAGGATCGTCTGGAAACGGTCGGCCGTTGCGGCAAGAACCTGCAGCCCGGCGCGGGCGCGCTCGTCGTCGAAGGTCTGGAAGATGTCGTCGACGATCAGCGGCGCCGGCTCGTTGCGGGCGGAATAATCTTCGAGAAATGCCAGCCGCAGGGCAAGATAGAGCTGATCGCCGGTGCCTTCGCTCAGGCCATCCAGTGGCACGCGTTCGCCTGCGGCGCGTTCCGCCAGCAGCTGCAGCGCATCACTTTCATCGTGGGCTTCGACGAGACGGGCAAAACGGCCGCCGGTCAGCTGCGAGAACAGCTCGCCCGCCCGCCTGATGACGGGATCGGCCTGCTTTTCGCGATAGGCCTCCATCGAGCCCGCCAGCATGCGGGCCGCAATCTTCAACACGACCCATTGCCGCGCGAGATCCTTTGCCTCCTGCTCGGCCGAAAGCTTTTCGAAAACTGCATATTCGGCACTTACGCCCGTTTCCAAGGCCTGCCGCTGGCGGCGGTTCTCCGCCAGCCGTGCCGAAAGCTCTCCATGCATGGCGAACTGCCGCTGGTCTTCCTCGGTCAATCGCTCGATTTCGAGATCGGCGGCGACGCGTTCGAAGCCGGCAAGCTCGGCCCGAAGATCGCCTTCGGCCTTGCCATCGGCCTGCTGGCGGAAACGATCGCGGCTTTCGACGAGCCGTTCAGTCAGCCGCAGACGTTCACGCAGCCGCGACAGCAAAGCCGGCAGATCTTCCACGCCGCCGAGATCGGCAGTCAGATGATCGAGATCCGCCGCGATGGCAGCAAGTGCCGCCTCCTGGCGGACTACGTGCCCTTCCCCACGCTGCTGTTCCTCTTCCAGGCTGTCGCGTTTCTTCAGTTCGCCGCGCATGGCGTTGACGCGGGTGTGCAGCGCCTCGGCGGCGGCGTCCGGTGGCAGATGGTCCAGCTCATAGCCGCTATTGGCTGCAAGGGTCGCCAGTCGCCGCTCGAAATCCGCCATGTCGCGCCGCATGCCATTGACGCGGCGCAGGCGGTTTTCGCGCTCCGCCAGGACATCGGGCAGCTCCTGCCATGCCTTCAGGGCGGCATTCGCCATATCCAGCGTCGTATCGGATGGCAGGCCAAGAAGTGCGATGGCCTTGCCGAAAGCCTCGCGCCAGTCGGTGTGCTGCCGTTCCAATATCCGCTGCTGGTCCTCGAATCGCGCCAGCCGGTCACGCGCCGCGCCGATCTCCCCTTCCCGCGTGCGGCTTTCGCTCCAGCGTTCCGAAAGAAGACGCAGATGCTTGCGTAGGCCTTCAGCAATCGCGGCCGGTGGAAGGCGCCCGCTCTTATAGCCGGTCGCCTCGACGATATCCTGCAAGGCGGGCAAGACGCGGCCTTCCGCCAACGCATTCTCCTCCCGTTCGTCCCGCAGATCCCGCAATGCCTTGCGCTCGCGTCGTAGCAGTTCCACTCCGCGTCGCCATTCCAGCATCGTCGATGGATAGAGGGCATCAATGCCGCAGGGTTCAAAAAGCGCTGCGAAGGTCGCCTGGGCATCCTTCAGGGCCTTCTCGCAGCTCTTCAGCCGACCAGAGGCCTCTTCGCGCTCCTGCAGCAGGCGTGTTTGACGAAGGCGATAATCAGCATGGCGTGCGACACGATCCGCATCGCTCAGGGCCGCATCGGCCAGGCGATCGGCCTCGGCAACACCGACGGTCAGCGCCGCAAGCACCTTGGCTTCCGGGCCTACGCCGTCCGTCCACCTTTGCTGGATGGAGGTCCATTGCGCATCACGGCTCGCGCGCGCGGCGATGATCTGTTCGCGGGTGACGATCGGCCCGGTGCGCTCTGCGTCCGCGAGCGTTCGTTCTATCTCGGCCAGTTGCTCGTCATGGTTCTGCAGCTTGCCGGCAGCATCGCGTGCCTTCGATCGCACAGCGTCGATGACATCGCGATGCCCAGTAATCTCCGTCGTTTCCGGCAGCGGCACGGAGAAAAGCGCGTCAATGTCACTAACCGGTGGCTGCAGTCGTCCGGCTGCTTCCTTGAGATCGGATTCGATGCGGCGTATCTGCGTGTCCAGCCCGTCAATACGGCTCAAGGCCGAGAGATCGCTGCCCAGCGCCTCGAGCTGATCGATGTAGGGCCGCGGATCGATGAGCCGGCCCGCAAGGCTATCCTTCTCAAGCGCAGCAAGCTGCCGGCGCTCGCTCTCGGATTGCTCGGCAAGGGATTGCATCTGCCGCGCGAGCTGCCTGCCCTCATCCACCAGCTCGGACAGGCGCGCACGGTCGACATCGCTCGGCTGCTGCCGTTCCAGCTCTGCTTCGGCAAGACCGAGACGACGGGCAAGCTGCGAAAGCGTCGTGTCATAACCGGCAAGCTCCTGATCGACGCGCGGCAGATCGTGACGCTGGGCCCGGTAGTTGCCGGTATCGGCAAAGAGCTGGGTGATATCGCCCGACATCTGCAACAGCGCTTCATCGACCTGGATGCGCGACAGGTCTTCCTCGGCGCGCAGAACGGCTTGCCGAGCTCGGCGCAGTTCCTCCTCGCTCGCTTGTTTATCGCGCAATCTCTGTTCAAGCGTATCGGCGAAGCCTTCCGGTATGGCGGAAAGGTCGGACAGTCCGTCGAGCCCGAGGGTTTCCGCGTCGATTTCGGCGAGCAAGGGCTGCAAGGTCTTCAGCCTCTTGAGCCGGTCCAGTGCTTCTCGCGTGCCGCGACGTTCCGCCTGCAGGCGGTCCAGTTCCGTCTCCAGCTCGGCCGCTTCGGCAAGGAGCTTCTTCCAGTCGCCGGACTTCAGCTCATTGT
Source organism: Martinezella tropici (assembly GCF_008370325.1). Taxonomy (GTDB): domain Bacteria; phylum Pseudomonadota; class Alphaproteobacteria; order Rhizobiales; family Rhizobiaceae; genus Rhizobium; species Rhizobium tropici_B. The sequence continues at coordinate 102,736 of NZ_VNIP01000011.1, forward strand.
CCCGCTCCGCCTTGCGGGCATCTTCGTAGCGGTCGATGGCTTGGTAGAAACCGCGATCCTTCGAGCGTCTGGCCGCATAGATGCCGTCAGCCTCCGCCTCCAGCGACTGGCGTAGCCGGGACAGGCCGGTCAGGCCGGAAGCAGCCGAAAACAGCAGGCTGCCGATCTCGCCGCCGCTGCGCAGCATGGCGGTCGCACCCTGCCGCAGCCTTTGGGAGTCGAGACCGAAGGCGCGCTCGAAGACATCGCGGCTCAAATTGCCGAGGAAAGGCGAAAGCGCATCCTCGGCGAACGGCGTCTCCTTGTCATCAGGAGCCAGAAGCGTTCCCTTCCGGCCGCGGCGGCGACGGAAGCTTAAGCGTGCTCCGTCGCGCGCATTGATATCGGCTCCGATCCGCAAAGCTCCGGGTTCGTGCAGGAAACTCTGCTCGGCGGCGGTCGGGAAGCCGAAAAGAAGATCGGAGATTGCGCTCAGGGCCGAGGATTTACCCGCCTCGTTCGGACCATAGATCACGTGCAGCCGCGCACCGGGGCGAAAATCGAGCATGCGATCGGTGAGCGCGCCATAGCGGAGAATATCGAGCCGCGTAAAGCGCATCAGCCCGCCCCCTGCCCGCGCGCCAGCAGCAATTGCCGCGCCTCCTCGATGAGGGTGTCCACGCTGTCATCCAGCGGCATATCAGTTGCGCCGAGGCCACCCGGCAGACGCACGGCAATCTCGTCGATCAGCCGGCCGGCTTCCGCGGCAATATCGGCATCGCCGGCATGTTCGGCCAGCAGTTGGCGCAGATCGAGCGCGCCGTCCGCATCCGCCGCTTTCTCCGACGGCGGCTCCAGCCGCAATTCCAGCTTTTCCAGCCAGATATCCTCATGCACGCGGTGGCAGGCGGCTTCCACCTCGTCGCGCCATTGCTGGCGATTGGCGGCCATTGCGCCGTGTAGCAGCGTCACGCCAGAAAGCCGGACGCGCAACGCGGTCATACGCCCTGCCATCTCATCGGCAAAGGGTTGCACCGCCTGTTCCACATGGCGCAGGATCGCCGCCTGATCGTCATCAGGACTGACGACGATATCGACTTGCGCAAAGCGCGCCTCGTCAACGATCAGTCGCTCGTGGTCGATCCGCCCGTCTTCAACGGTCACCAGCACCGCACCCTTGGCACCGCGCTCGCGGATATTGCGACCCTGCAGATTGCCCGGAAAGATGACGATTGGATCCTGCGCCACCACTTCATAGTCGTGCACATGACCGAGCGCCCAGTAGTCATAGCCGCGCGAGCGCAGGTCATCGACGGAGCATGGCGCATAGGGCGCATGCGGCTCGCGGCCGGTGAGCGAGGTATGAAGAATGCCGATGTTGAACCAGCCGGAGACAGGTGCGGGATAGGAAATCGCCAGATTGTCGTTAGCGGAGCGTTCGGCAAAGCCTTGGCCATGCAGCGCCACCTGCAGCGCCTCCAGCCTGACGCTGCCGGGCTTGCCGGTCGGAAACTCATGGACGTTTGACGGCAGGGTGATGGTCTTGGTGATGACGCTTGCCGCATCGTGATTGCCACGCAGCAGATAGACCGGAATATCAGCCCGCTCCAGCCGCGCCATCTCGCGATTGAAGAACAGGCCGATCTTGTTGTCCTTCCAATCGCCGTCATAGACATCGCCGGCAATCACGAAGAAATCGACACGCCTTTCGATCGCCAGCCCCACCAACGTCGAGAAGGCCTTGCGACTGGCTTCGACGAAGACCGCGGCGACGGCGGCATCCTTTAGAGCCAGACCCTGAAAGGGGCTGCCAAGGTGCAGATCGGCGGCATGAATGAAGCTGAAAGAGGGCATGGGCTCCGATAGCAGTCAGATATCCGGTCTTTCCCTTGTAAGGAAACGGAGACGCGATGAATACCGCGTGGACTACTTCATCCAATGGTTTCGCAAGCCAGGCCGAGTTTGTCATGTTTCTCAGTCACGCGATTGCGATCTTCGATCGCCAATCCGCGCTGGTGACCCTGTCGGACGGCTGCTACTGCCCTATCATCTTGCGAACAAGAGAGAGGAGACATTTCATGAGACATCATGCTTTCGGACGGACGCCCTTTATCGTGACCGATGTCGGTTTCGGCGCCTGGCAGATCGGCGGCGCATGGGGTGATGTCAGCGAGGCCGATGGCCGCGCGGCGCTGAATGCCGCTCTCGATGCCGGCATGACCTTCATCGATACCGCCGACGTCTATGGCGATGGCCGCTCGGAAAAGATCATCGCTGACGTCCTGAAGGCACGTGGCGGCGAGCGCCCGATGGTGGCAACAAAGGCCGGCCGCCGGCTGAACCCGCATGTGGCCGACGGCTATACCAAGGCCAATCTGGAAGGCTTCATCGATCGCAGCCTGAAGAATCTCGGCGTCGAGAGCCTTGACCTGGTGCAGCTTCACTGCCCGCCGACCGAAGTTCTCTATCGACCCGAAGTTTTCGCCGGTCTCGACGATCTGCAGAAGGCCGGAAAAATTAAGGGATATGGCGTCAGCGTCGCACTGGTCGAGGAGGCGCTGAAGGCGATCGAATATCCGGGCGTACTCAGCATCCAGATTATCTACAACATCTTCCGCCAGCGTCCCGACCACCTGTTCTTCAAGGAGGCAAAACGCAGGAACGTGGCCGTCATCGCCCGCGTTCCCCTCGCCTCCGGCCTGCTCTCCGGCAAGATCACCCGTGACACGCAGTTTGCCAGCGACGACCACCGCAGCTTCAACCGTCATGGCGAGGCGTTCGATGTCGGCGAGACCTTTGCCGGCGTTCCCTTTGAAGTCGGCCTCCAGGCGGTTGAAGAAGTGCGCAAGCTGGTTCCGGCCGGCGCGAGCATGGCAGCCTTCGCCCTGCGCTGGATTCTCATGAACGAAGCCGTCACCGTCGTCATTCCCGGCGCCCGCAATGCCGAACAGGCAAAGGCCAACGCAACTGCAGCCGATCTCGCGCCGCTTTCGGCCGACGTCATGGCGGCGACGCGCGAAATCTACGAGCGGTTGATCGCGCCGCACGTCCATCATCGCTGGTAACAGCCCTGCGTGAAATGGGTAGCCGGAATGCCCTTCCGGCTACTTTGGGAGTCTTTTGACAAGCGCAGCGGCGACATCAGTATACAGTTGCCTAAGCCGGAAGATATTGAGGAAAACGGCCCGAACCGAGCCTAGAGGAGAAATGTCATGAAAGTAGCGCTAGTAACGGGTGCCTCGCGCGGTCTTGGCGCGGTGATCGCCTTGCAGCTTGCTGAGGCAGGCTGGGCCGTCGCCGTCAATTATGCGAGCGACACACAGGGCGCCGAAAAGGTTGTCGAGACCATCAGGCAGCGCGGCGGGCAGGCATTTGCCACCCGGTTCAGCGTGATCGACAAGGACCAGCTTGTGGACGGGCTGGAAAAGATCAGGGCATCGCTCGGACCTGTCGACCTCATCGTCAACAATGCGACCGGCCCTCAGCCGGAAATGCCGTTGATGGAGCAATCCTGGCGGACTTACCTCGACCAACTCGAATTCTTCGTCAAGGCGCCGCTGGAGCTGCTTCAGGCGGTGCTGCCGGACTGGCGGGCACGCAAATCCGGCCGCGTCATCAACATCGGTTCTGAGATCGCGGAACTCGGCAATCCGAATTTCGGCAATTATGCCTCCGCCAAAGGAGCCATGCTATCGATGACGCGCTCCTGGGCGAGAGAGCTGGCCCCGGAAGGAATCACGGTCAATCTCGTTGCGCCCGGCTGGATCCCGGTCGAGCGTCATGCCGGCGCTTCGCAAGAAGCAAGGGACGGCTATCTCGCACACACGCCGCTGGCCCATTTCGGCAGGCCCGAAGATATTGCCGATGCCGTCGTCTTTCTCGCCTCGAGCAAGGCAGACTTCATCACCGGCCAGAAGCTCGCGGTCAATGGCGGCCGCACATTGCTCTAACATCACCAGGCGGTGAAAACGGGTCGATGGTGTAGCCGGGCGAGCAGAGCGAGCGACCGCCGTTTATTTCGTGTTTCCTGACACTGCCATGCGCGGGTCGGCTCATCATGTTGTAAGCGAATTGCTCTGCTCGCCGGAGTCACCTGTCTTTCACATGCTGGGGCCAGGACACGGCATCAGGCGCCTTGAGCCGACGCGAACCGCTGCGCAACTCGCGCTACGCGCTCGCCGTAAGCACGAGCAGTTTCCAGGTCGCCGATCGACATTTCACTCGGGGCTGCGTCGGCATCGCATTGCGCCATTGGCGCAATGTATGATCCCATCCTGTTTGCATCATCGCGCTTCGAAGCCTTCACGTTCGCCGGCTTCACCCCCAAACTGACCCAAAGACCTCCGTGCTGCCCCGCCAGAAGAACGAAGTATTCGAGCGTATTGAGCTTGTCGCCGTTCAAACTGGCGCTGTTGGTGAAGCCTCCGAAAACCTTGTCCTGCCATTTGCTGGTGAACCAAGCCTTCGAGGACGTGTCGGCGAACTTCTTAAACTGCCAGCTCGGGCCGCCCATGTAAGTTGGCGATCCGAAGATGATGGCGTCGGCGGCGTCCAATGCGACCCATCCGTCATCGGAAAGGTTGCCATCCGCATCGATGGCGCAAAGTAACGCGCCCGCCCCCTCCGCTATGGCTTCCGCCATCCGCTGGGTGTGGCCGTAGCCGGAATGATAGACGACGACTGTGTTTGCCGTGCGATTTGACATGATGGTTTTGGCCTCCTTCTGGCCATTGCTTTGCGCTGTCCGGAAGCGAGGTCGCTCCGACTGGCGTCTTCTTCTTGGTGGATTGATGACAGGGGGTGGACGACACCCGACGCCCTGGCGTGGGGACCTTTTCCGGCCAGCTATGCGCAGGCCTTCATCTGGATGGCACTGTTGCCAGATATTCAGACTTGGCCGCTGACACCCGCCAGTGCCAGCAGCAACAGGAACACGAAAGGTGGCGGAAGCTCTCGATAATTCCGGATACGGAGAATGGCCGCGATCGCGGCGAGCATGATGCAGGCGCCCAACGCAACCCCGATATATCGGGTGCCGGCTGTGACCAAAAGTACCGCGGTTACGAGCTCAAAGGCAGCCGTGACCCAGCACCACCAGAAAGGAAATCGAAGTCCCACGAAGCCCGCGCGGATCTTCGGATGTCCACTCGCGTTGACGACAGCGCCAACGAGAAACGCCCCGGCGGCCAGCCATACGAGGATGGTATCGAGTGACGTTGTGCCTGTGAAAAGTTTCATAGGAAGACTCATTGATATTCTCTTCGCTGATGCCCCTGACGCATGAAGCATAATAGCGATATTATTTAATATAGCGACGCTAGTTTGTCAATCGACGTTCCTTTTGATAGTTTCGCAGCAGGAAAATCGCGCCACGCAGATTGAGGACACAGGGGTGGGTATCAGCGAACGCAAGACTCGAGAACGAGGCGAACGCGAACGCAGGATCGTCGTCGCTGCGAGGACGATCGCGGAACGCGACGGCTGGGCTTCCGTCACGATCCGGCGTCTCGCCGAGGAGATAGAATACAGCCAGCCGGTTCTCTATTCGCATTTTGAAAATCGCGATCAGATCGTCGGAGCGGTCGCACTCGAAGGCTTCGGCGAATTGGCTGCGATGCTCCGCGCCGCGATTCGGCCATCGTCCACGTCAAAGGAGCGAGTGGAAGACGTCGCAGCCGCCTATCTTGATTTCGCTTTCGATCGCCCTGCGATGTACGAGGCGATGTTCGTCCTGCCGACTGGTCTCCGCTTCGCCAGATCCGACACGCCAGCCCAACTTCGTGATGCTTTCGGAGCCATGGCGGCGGTGATTGTGCCGTTCCGCGAGGATGCGGATACCGCTACCGAAACTTTCTGGGCGGCACTTCACGGTCTGGCGGAGCTTGAACGTCACGGCAGGATAAGACCCGCTTTTCGGGCTCAACGTATCACGCTCATTACGCAGATGGTGTCGGGTCAACCCTGAGAGCGGGTCTTGCGATTAACCTGATCTCGCATGAGTGACCTGGAAACGCGGGATAAGGCGAAAGGGCATAAGCCTCGGAGTGGCTGCCTCGGGCCGAAAGCAGCCACGGTGGCATTTGCTGCATGAGGCCATAAAAAAGGGCCCGCAAAAGCGGGCCCCAATCTTGTCCACCCACAAGGCAAAAGCCTCGCGGCGGGTGAAAACGAATTAGCTGTTGACCGAGTCCTTCAGGCCCTTGCCGGGCGTGAACTTCGGTACGTTACGAGCAGGAATATCGACCTCAGCGCCGGTGGACGGGTTACGGCCCTTCGTGGCTGCACGGTGGGAAACGGTGAAGCTGCCGAAACCAGCGAGGCGAATGTCGCCGCCATTCTTCAGTTCAGCCTGGACAGTATCGAAAACAGCGTCAACAGCGGAAGCAGCGTCAGCCTTCGTGATACCGGCCTTCTCGGCCACTGCGGACACGAGCTCATTCTTGTTCATGTTTCCACCCCTTTCTTTGGTATGAAACGACTTATCAATAAGCGGGGCGCAAATAGAATGCTCTTACCCGCCGCAACCCCAAAAGCCCTGCAAATCAAGGAAAAGCAAGCGCCGCCATGCGCTTTTCACAAAAAAAGACCGGCAAAATTGCCGGTCTTTTCGCCTTTTGGATCAATTCGACAGAATTGAGGCGAAGAGCCTCAATGAGCGATGGTCGAACCGACTTCGTCAACGCCTTCAACTGTAGCAATTACAGGCGTTTCCACGGTGCCATCCCACTCGATCGGCTCGGGCCGGCGAACAAGCGCGTGCTTGATCACCTCACCCATGCGCGACACGGGGATGATTTCCATGCTGTTCTTCACGTTGTCCGGAATCTCCGCCAGATCCTTGGCGTTTTCTTCCGGGATCAGCACCTTCTTGATCCCGCCGCGCAGTGCTGCCAGCAGCTTTTCCTTCAGGCCGCCGATCGGCAGCACGCGGCCGCGCAGCGTGATTTCACCCGTCATGGCCACATCCTTGGAAACCGGGATGCCGGTCATGATCGAGACGATCGCGGTTGCCATGGCAACACCAGCCGACGGACCATCCTTGGGTGTCGCGCCTTCCGGCAAATGCACGTGGATGTCGCTCTTGTCGAAGCGCGGCGGTTCGATGCCGAAATCGACGGCGCGCGAACGAACGTAAGATGCCGCCGCCGAAATCGATTCCTTCATGACTTCCTTCAGGTTGCCGGTGACCGTCATGCGGCCCTTGCCCGGCATCATCACGCCTTCGATCGTCAGCAGCTCGCCGCCGACCTCCGTCCAGGCGAGACCGGTCACGACACCGACCTGATCCTCGCGCTCGGCTTCGCCATGGCGGAAGCGCGGAACGCCCAGATATTCGTCGATATTCGCAGCGGTGATCGCAACGGACTTGGTCTTGCCCTTGATGATCTCGGTGACCGCCTTGCGGGCGAGCTTCATCAATTCGCGCTCGAAGTTACGCACACCGGCTTCGCGGGTGTACTGCTGGCTGATCGCCATCAGGGCGTCGTCGCTGACCGAGAATTCATTCGGCTGCAGCGCATGTTCCTTGATAGCCTTCGGCAGCAGGTGCCGCTTGGCGATTTCGCGCTTCTCGTCTTCGGTATAGCCGGCGATACGAATGATCTCCATGCGGTCCATCAGGGGCGCCGGGATATTCAGCGTGTTCGCCGTCGTGATGAACATCACGTCCGACAGGTCATATTCGACTTCCAGGTAGTGATCCATGAAGGTCGAGTTCTGCGCCGGGTCCAGCACTTCCAGCAGGGCCGAAGACGGATCGCCGCGATAATCCTGGCCAAGCTTGTCGATTTCGTCGAGCAGGAAGAGCGGGTTGGACTTCTTGGCCTTCTTCATCGACTGGATGACCTTACCGGGCATCGAGCCGATATAGGTGCGACGATGACCGCGGATCTCGGCTTCGTCGCGAACGCCGCCAAGCGCCATACGGACGTACTCGCGGCCGGTCGCCTTGGCGATCGACTGGGCAAGCGAGGTCTTGCCGACGCCCGGAGGGCCTACGAGGCACAGGATCGGGCCTTTGATCTTCGTCGCGCGAGCCTGGACGGCCAGATATTCGACGATACGCTCCTTGACCTTCTCCAGGCCGAAATGATCCGCTTCGAGGATCTTCTCGGCATTGTTCAGATCGGCCTTGATCTTCGACTTCTTGTGCCAGGGGATACCCAGCAGCCAGTCGAGATAATTGCGCACGACGGTGGCTTCCGCCGACATCGGGCTCATCTGACGCAGCTTCTTCAGCTCCGCATCGGCCTTTTCCTTGGCTTCCTTGGAAAGCTTGGTCTTGGAGATGCGCTCTTCCAGTTCGGCCATCTCGTCGCGGCCTTCCTCGCCGTCGCCGAGCTCCTTCTGGATCGCCTTCATCTGCTCGTTCAGGTAATATTCGCGCTGCGTCTTCTCCATCTGGCGCTTGACGCGCGAGCGGATGCGCTTTTCCACCTGCAGAACCGAAATCTCGCCTTCCATGAAGCCGAGCGCCTTTTCAAGGCGAGCCTTGACGCTGGTGGTTTCCAGCATTTCCTGCTTTTCGGTGATCTTGATCGACAGATGCGAGGCGACAGTGTCGGCCAGCTTCGAATAATCGTCGATCTGGCTGGCGGCGCCAACCACTTCCGGCGAGATCTTCTTGTTGAGCTTCACGTAGCTTTCGAATTCCGAAACGACGGAGCGGCTCAGCGCTTCCAGCTCGACCTGGTCTTCCTCCGGTTCGTGCAGGACATGGCCGAGGGCTTCATAGAAGTCTTCACGGCCGGTATATTCGTCGATCTCCGCGCGCGCACGGCCTTCGACAAGCACCTTCACGGTGCCGTCTGGCAGTTTCAGCAGCTGCAGAACGTTGGCAACGGTACCGACCTTGTGGATGGCGTCCGGCGCGGGATCATCATCGCTGGCATTGATCTGGGTGACCAGCATGATCTGCTTGTCCGAACCCATGACCTCTTCGAGCGCCCGAATGGATTTCTCCCGTCCGACGAACAAAGGCACGATCATGTGGGGGAAAACCACGATGTCGCGCAACGGCAAAACCGGATAGGCAATGCTCTCGTGTGCCGCAGACGTTTTCTTACTCATCTTATTTCCTTTCCGTCGTCCCGTTCCCGGGCTCTCTGCCGGCTGGGAGGGATTAGCCGGCTCTCTCACTTGGTAAACAAGTGGAGCTTCACATTACCTATTTCAAGTCATGCAGGACGCGCCGCCGTCAGATGGCAGCCCCGCTTATTCACGAGGAGGAACGCAACAACAAACACCGAAGCCCGGCAACGCAAACAAACGCCGGCGAAGCGGAATCCGAAGAAAAACACCGGGCTCATGCCCAACTCGCCAGATGCTCCAGAATCATTCCATGATGGCTGCAGCAGGAGCTCTTCACAACCGGTTTCGACCGCGTTCCCATAAGCTTATCCAAGACTTTATCAGCAAACTGCAGGATTTTTCAAACAGAAAGGGGCCCGTCGACGACGAGCCCCTGATTCGTGATCGCTAATGCAGGCGTCAGGCCGTTGCGTTGGCCTTTTCTTCCTGCCGATCGGCATAGATGTAGAGCGGGCGGGCAGAGCCACGGACCACTTCCTCGGAAATGACCACTTCGCGCACGCCTTCCAGCGCCGGCAGCTCGAACATGGTGTCGAGCAGGATCTTCTCCATGATGGAGCGCAGGCCGCGAGCGCCCGTCTTGCGGACGATCGCCCTGCGGGCGATCTCACGCAGCGCATCCTCGTGGAATGTCAGCTCGACGTCTTCCATCTCGAACAGGCGCTGGTACTGCTTGACGAGCGCGTTCTTCGGCTCCGACAGGATCTGGATCAGTGCATCCTCGTCCAGGTCTTCGAGCGTCGCCAGCACCGGCAGACGGCCGATGAATTCCGGGATCAGGCCGAACTTCACCAGATCTTCCGGCTCCAGCTCGCGCAGCACTTCGCCGACACGACGATCATCCGGCGCTTTGACCGTGGCGCCGAAGCCGATCGAGGTCTTCTCGCCGCGGGCGGAGATGATCTTGTCGAGGCCCGCGAAAGCGCCGCCGCAGATGAAGAGAATGTTGGTCGTGTCCACCTGCAGGAATTCCTGCTGCGGATGCTTGCGGCCGCCCTGCGGGGGAACCGAAGCCACCGTGCCTTCCATGATCTTCAGGAGCGCCTGCTGCACGCCCTCGCCCGAGACGTCGCGCGTGATCGACGGATTGTCCGACTTGCGGGAAATCTTGTCGACCTCGTCGATGTAAACGATGCCGCGCTGTGCGCGCTCGACGTTGTAGTCGGCAGCCTGCAGCAGCTTGAGGATGATGTTTTCGACGTCTTCGCCGACGTAACCTGCTTCGGTCAGCGTCGTCGCATCGGCCATGGTGAAGGGAACGTCGATGATGCGCGCGAGCGTCTGAGCAAGATAGGTCTTGCCGCAGCCGGTCGGGCCGACGAGCATGATGTTCGACTTCGCCAGCTCGACGTCACCATTCTTCGATGCGTGTGCGAGACGCTTGTAATGGTTATGAACGGCAACGGAGAGGATCTTCTTCGCCTGCCGCTGGCCGATGACGTATTCGTCGAGAACCTTGATGATGTCCTGCGGAGTCGGAACGCCGTCACGGGACTTGACCATCGAGGATTTGTTTTCCTCGCGGATGATGTCCATGCATAGCTCGACGCACTCGTCGCAGATGAAGACGGTCGGTCCGGCAATCAGCTTCCGGACTTCATGCTGGCTCTTACCGCAGAACGAACAATAAAGCGTGTTCTTGGAGTCGCCGCCGTTGCTGCCGCTGACTTTGCTCATATCACTTTCCTTCCAGCACGCCGCCAATTTCCAGATTGGAACGCGGTCCACTCAATGCGCCCGCCGGACCTGCCCCTCGTTTGCAGATCGCGGCGCCCTTCAGGGTACTGAACGCAGACCAGTCAACGACCGGAACTGCGTGGCAACGATCCCCCTTCGAATGCCGAATGCCATGTCACAAAAACGCTACATAGCATGAATCTTACTATTACCGCGTTCCGCTCCACATTAAACCCCTATTCGATCACAAATGGGATAGAACTGTGGCGTGGAAGTCACCGCCTCGTGGATAAATCACAAGGCGCTTTCACCTTCTATTTCGGTACGCGACGTCAGCACCTTGTCGATAAGACCCCATTCCTTGGCCTCGTCGGAGGACATGAAATGGTCACGATCGAGCGTCTGTTCAACCTCTTCGTAGGTCCGACCGCAATGCTTGACATAAACTTCGTTCAGGCGGCGCTTCATCTTGATGATGTCGCGCGCGTGGCGCTCGATATCCGAAGCCTGGCCCTGGAAACCGCCCGAGGGCTGGTGAACCATGATGCGCGAATTCGGCGTTGCGAAACGCATGTCCTTGTCGCCGGCCGCAAGCAGCAGCGAGCCCATGGACGCGGCCTGGCCGATGCAGAGCGTCGAAACGGCCGGCTTGATGAATTGCATCGTGTCGTAGATCGCCATGCCGGCGGTCACGACACCACCCGGCGAATTGATGTAAAGCGCGATTTCCTTCTTCGGGTTTTCGGCCTCGAGAAAGAGAAGCTGGGCGCACACCAACGTCGCCATGTGGTCCTCAACCGGCCCGGTCAGGAAAATGATGCGTTCCTTCAGCAGTCGGGAATAGATGTCGTAAGACCGTTCCCCACGGTTGGTCTGCTCAACAACCATCGGCACCAGAGCCATAGCTGTATCGACTGGATTTCTCATGTGCGTCCTTTATCAAACTTGCCCCGGCGACGGAAACGCCGGGAATCGGAGTAAAAATCCTTTACTCCTACATAGAGTGTCCCTGCCCTTCACTTCAAGACGCGCAAAAGCATATCGTCAAAAAGCAGTAACGCCTGCGGAGACGTTGACAAGGCATTTCTAAACACCCTGCCCGGAATGCCAAGACGCCATGGCGCCGCGCCATCGGCTGCCCACTGCATTTCCCGGCCGCAAGGTGAAGGAAGCATGAAAGCCCATGGCGATCCGACGGAGATCGGAGACACAAGCAAAATTTACCAACTCATTTAATGAACTTACCATCTTATTCAGCAAGGATGGGCCAATCGCGAGAATCGTTGCACATCTGCGCCAACGGTCCGAAAGCAGCGGAGAAACACCCATCGTGCTGAACATGACCACGGGTCTGACCATCTGGTGCTCGGAAGCCATCACCCTGGCGACCGTACTGCTTTTCGCCTGGAGGCACGATCGCAAATCCCCCGCCTATCTGATCTGGGCCATCGGGTTTACCGTCAGCGCAGCCGGATTCGCGCTGGTGGCGGCTCGCGGCGTCGTTCCCGACATCTGGTCGATCCAGATCGGCAATGCGGTGGCGCTGCTCGGCGAAAGCGCATGGATCGCCGGGTTCCGGTTGATGGACAGGCGCAAACTGGAATGGTCCGCACTCCTGCCGCCCGTCATCTGGGTGATCGGTGTCAGCCTGCCCTGGGTCGGCGGCAATTTCGCCAATCGCGTCATTGTCTACGATCTTGCCGGTGCCGTCGGCGCGACCTTGCTCGCCTTTGCCGTCCATCCGGCCGATGGCCGTCGCGAGCCGGCGCGCGGGCAGCTCGGCATCGTCTTCGTGGGGCTCGCCTGCTTCTGTTTCGGCTCGGCTCTCTGGATGGTGCTTGTCTCCCCCTCGCTGGAAGAGGCCATGATCTATCGCGGCTACATGGCGCTCGGCTACGGGCTGCTCATCATCGTCGCCATCGTTCTGAACGGCAAGTTGTTGATGGAGCGCGCCGAGCGTCGCTGGCGGGCGATTTCCATCACCGACGCGCTGACGGGAGTTCTGAACCGGCGCGGGCTTCAGGAAAGCTATGAGATCCTTGCCCGAGAAGGACAGCAACGGCCCCAGAAACTCGCCGCGCTGTTGTTCGACCTCGACCACTTCAAGAAGATCAACGATCGCCACGGCCATCAGACGGGCGATGCCGTTCTGACCGAATTTGCCCGCATCGCCCGGCAGTTCGTGCCGCGCGGCGGTGCGTTCGGCCGAATGGGCGGAGAGGAATTCGTCGCCTTCGTTCCCATAGATGATCAATCCCAGGCGGAAGCGTTGGCGGAAACCATCCGCGCCGATTTCTGCCGTGTGCCGCTGCTTGCGGGGCGCACGCTGGTGCCGGCAACCGTCAGCATCGGCGTTTCAATCATGCCGCGCGACGGCGTCAGCTGGGATCGCCTGGTCTCGTTTGCGGATCGCGCGCTCTATGCCGCAAAGCGTGCCGGCCGCAACTGCACCATCGTCTTCAATGAAATGGAAACTGCGAAGGAGGCGGAAGCAGCGCCAGGCGTGGACGACGGCGAGCTTGTGCCGACGCTCGACGATCAGATCCATGCGCTGAGGCGCATGGGCACGATCGCAAGAATGTGACCGGCCTATCCGGAGCGGTTCATCCGATGGGCTTTTGGAGCATTTCCAGGAAAGTACTCAGCGGTTTTCCGTCCGGAACGCGAAAATGCCCAGGCGTGACCACATCGCGCCACCATCCGGCAAAACAACTATCCTCAAACACAAAAGGCGCGCTTCGAAAGCGCGCCTTCGCAAATTATGCGGCAATCTTCGTTCGTATCAGCCGTAGCGACCGGTGATGTAGTCTTCCGTGCGTTTGACCTTCGGCGCCTGGAAGATCTGCTCGGTCGCGCCATATTCGATCAGCTCACCAAGATACATAAAGGCGGTGCTGTCGGAAATACGGCTTGCCTGCTGCATGTTATGCGTGACGATAACGATCGTGAAATCGCCCTTCAGCTGCGACACAAGTTCTTCGACCTTGGCGGTCGAGATCGGGTCGAGAGCCGAGGTCGGCTCGTCGAGCAGCAGGACTTCGGGGCGAATGGCAATGGCGCGAGCAATACAGAGGCGCTGCTGCTGGCCGCCGGAAAGGCCAAGGCCGCTCTGGTGCAGCTTGTCCTTTACTTCGCTCCACAGTGCCGTTTCCGTGAGCGCCGCTTCGACGCGGACGTCCATCTCCGCCTTGGAAATCTTCTCATAGAGGCGGATGCCGAAAGCGACGTTTTCATAGATCGACATCGGGAATGGCGTGGGCTTCTGGAACACCATGCCGATCTTGGCGCGCAAATCGTTCAGATCGACGTCCTTGGTGAGAATATTGCGGCCGTCCAGCAGGATCTCGCCCGCAACCGTCTGGCCCGGATAGAGATCATACATCCGGTTGAAAGTGCGCAGCAGCGTGGACTTGCCGCAACCCGACGGGCCGATGAAGGCGGTGACCGCATTTTTGCGGATGTTCATATTCACACTCTTCAGAACGCGATGGCCGTTCTGATAGGTGAAATCGAGATTCTTCACCTCAAGTTTCGCGAGCGTACCGAGATCCGACTGGGAAACGGCGTCTTTCCCCGGCTGTGCGTTGACGCTCTGGAAATTGTTGTCGCTCATGTTCATGGTCTCATTCCTATCGTTCGGCGGCTGCGTCACTGGTGGCGGCGCCCACTCAAGATACGGGCAAGGATGTTGAGGGCAAGGATGGCAACGGTGATGATCAGCGCGCCGGCCCAGGCCAGTTGTTTGAGATCCTCGCCTGCATCGGCGGCGAGCGTGTTGATGGCAACCGGCAGCGTGGCGATTGGACCGGTCAGGCCTGCATTCATGAATTTGCTATAACCGGCCGTGAAGAGAAGTGGCGCGGTTTCGCCGCTGATACGGGCGATGGCCAACAGGATGCCGGTGAGGATGCCCGTCCAGGCGGAGCGGTAAATCACCATCATCATGGACTTCCAGCGCGGCGCGCCGAGTGCCGCGGTCGCCTCGCGAAGCGCATTTGGCACCAGCAACAGCATATCCTGCGTCGTGCGGTTGACGACCGGAAGAGCGATCAGCGCCAGCGCGAGGATGCCGGCGATAGCGGAATTGCCGTGCATGGGCACGACCACGGCGCCGTAGACGAACACGCCGACGATGATCGAGGGTGCGGACAGCAAGATGTCGTTGATGAACTTGGCAGCTTCGGCAAGCTTGGTGCCGTTGGCATATTCCACCAGATAGGTGGCTGCGAGAATGCCGATCGGAGCGGCAATCACAATGGCGAGGCCGGTTACCAGCACGGTGCCGTAGATCGCGTTGATCAAGCCACCGCGCGAGCCCTGGGCCGGGATCGACATAGTGAACACGTCGAGGCTAAGCGCCGTTACACCGCGATAAAGCAGGGTCACAAGGATCACGCTGAGAAAGAATATGCCAAGGATGGCCGCCAGGAAGGACAAGGCCATCATCACCCGGTTCTTCACATAGCGCCTCGATACGAGATTCTGACGAATTGCATTTTCCATGGTTTTTTCCTCAGAGCGCCTCGCCGCGGCCGATCATCCACCTCGCCACTGCAAGCACGCAGAAGGAAAGGACGAACAGGAGCAAGCCCAGCGCGATCAGGCTCGACAATTGCAGACCGTCGGCGTCGCCGAAGTTGTTCGCGATCTGGGCGGAAATGGTGGTGGACGGCGAGATGATCGACGATTGCAGACGGCTCACCGAACCAACGACGAAGGTAACGGCCATGGTTTCGCCAAGCGCACGGCCGAGGCCGAGCATGATACCGCCGACGAGGCCGCGACGTGTATAGGGGATCAGGATGTGACGAGCCACTTCCCATGTCGTCATGCCCATGCCGTAAGCGGATTCACGCAACATCGGCGGCACGGTGCTGAACACGTCGCGGGAGATCGCGGTGATGAACGGCAGGATCATGACTGCGAGCACGAGGCTTGCCGTCAACAGGCCGACGCCCGGCGCCGGCGGCTGGAACAGCAGGCCGATCAACGGCACCTGGCCGACCGTCATGATGAGGAAAGGCAGAATATAGGTCTGCATCAGCGGCACGAGAATGAAGAGACCGACGATGCCGTAGATGATGGAGGGAACGCCAGCCAGAAGCTCGATAGCCGTGCTGATCGGACGGCGCAGGCTGCCGGGGCAAAGTTCCGTGAGAAAGATGGCGATGCCGATGCCCAAGGGAATGGCAATCAGCATGGCGATGAGTGAACTCACCAGCGTACCGACCACGGCAGGCACGGCGCCATAGATATCGACCGGAGCGCTCCACTTGGTGCCCCAGAGGAACGAAAACCCAAAGGTCTCGAAGGTCGGCAAGGCATCGATGACAAGAACCACGAGGATTGCCAGCAGCAGCAGCACGACGAGAATAGCCGAGCCAAGCGTCATCAAATAGAAAATCCGATCCTGTATCCGGAATTTTCTGGTCGCGGCGGAGGTATTCACAGCCTGGAGGCCAGCCATCTGAGTTGCGTCAGCCATCGATTTCCCCTTGTCCTGTCACGAAAGGCGGACAGGGCAATACCCTGTCCGCCGCAACTCTTTCATTCAGCACAAATTACTTCGTGCCAAAGTCCTTCTTCCAGGACTTCTCGACAACCTCGGCAACATTTTCCGGGATCGCGAGATACGACAGGGCGGTCGCGTCCTTCTGACCGTGCTCGTAGGACCACTTGAAGAACTTCAGCGCTTCTTCGTTCTTAGCAGCATCGGCCGGCTTCTTGTAGAGCAGAACCCAGGTCGAGGCTGCAATCGGCCAGCTCTTTTCGCCCGGCTGATTGGTGATGATCAGGTTGAAGTTCTTGGCATTGGCCCAATCGGCGTTGGAAGCAGCAGCCTTGAACGTCTCCAGGCTCGGCTCGATAACCTTGCCGGCGGCGTTCTTCATCTTCGCGAAACCGATGTGGTTGGCGACGACGTATGAATATTCAACGTAGGAGATCGAACCAGCCGTCTGGTTGACAGTGGTGGAAACGCCTTCGGAACCCTTGGCACCGAAGCCGACCGGCCATTCAACTGCCGTGTTCGAACCAACCTTTTCCTTCCACTCCGGCGAAACCTTCGCCAGGTAATCGGTGAAGTTGAAGGTCGTGCCCGAGCTGTCGGCGCGATAAACAACGGAGATCGGCGTGGAAGGCAGCTTCACGTCGGCGTTAAGCGCCTTGATGGCAGCATCGTCCCACTTGGTGATCTTGCCGAGGAAGATGTCGGCCAGCGTCTTGCCGTCGAGAACGAGTTCGCCCGGCTTTACGCCTTCAATGTTATAGGAGACGACGATGCCACCGGAGATCATCGGGAACTGGGCAATGCCATTCTTCTCGAGGTCAGCGTCGCTCATCGGCTTGTCCGAAGCGCCAAATACGATGGTCTTGTCGAGAAGCTGCTTGATGCCGGCGCCCGAACCGACCGACTGGTAGTTGACGACATTGTTCGTCGCAGCCTTGTAGCCTTCGGCCCACTTGGACAGAACCGGAGCGATGAAGCTCGAGCCGGCGCCCGTGATGTCGGCAGCCGAGGCCGAAACGGACATAGCCGCGATGAAGCCTGCAGTCAGGCAAAGCGAACGAAATTTCTGATTCAACATGATTGAACTCACTTCCCAGAGTGATGAAAGGATGGCGAGCAGGAGCTGAGCACGGAGTATCCCATCGGTTAAGAACCCCACCCCAATCTCCTGGCGACAGTGATGGCTCTAATGCCGCATTGTTTCAGTTTGATGACAGTTTAATGAAGCGGCAGTGACACAACCTGTGGCAATCATCGTGGCCACTGCGGAACCACATGGAACGGGCTGCTCCGGGCGGCAGGCGAACGCGAACTTCATGTTTTGATTCAACGACGTCGTCAGAGACGGATCACATAATCCTTGCGAGTCGTTTCAATGACTTCCCAGGTCCCCTTGAAGCCCGGCTTCAAGATAAGGCGGTCGCCTGCACGCAGATGAAAGACTTCGCCGTCGTCTGCTGTCACAATGGAATAGCCGGAGAGGATATGGAAGTACTCCCATTCGTCATAGACGATCCTCCATTTGCCCGGTGTCGCTTCCCAGATACCGGCATAAAGGCCCCCATCGGCCTCGTCGAGGTTCCAGGTTTGGAAGGCTGGTGCTCCCGAAACGAGACGATCCGCTGCGGGCGCACCCGTTTCCGGTTCGACGCCGCCGATGTCCACTGCCAGATAGGTCGTCACGAATGTCTCCTTGGCTTATGTGGCTCTCCGCGAGCTCAATGACATGCGAACCCAAAAAGCACATCATCCTGACGTGCCACCCCTTATCAGGTTCCTGCCTTTCAGGGAAACGTCAGAAAACAATGCCCTAGTGCGCTTCGTTAATTTGGCTCGACCATCTCAATCGGGCCGAAATCGTAATCGCAGTTCAGAAGGAGCCAGCATGTATGAACTAGATGCCGTTATGACAGAGTGGATCAATGGCATAGCCGGAAACCCGATAGTCGACCGCCTGATGATCCTAATCTCGGCATACGGCGTTCCCTTGTTGATCGCTCTTGTCGCTGTCCAATGGTGGGTCGGAGAACGTCGACCGGAAACCCGACACGCACTCGTTGCTGCGGGCCTGACCTTCGTCGTCGGTCTCGGTATCAACCAGGTCATCCTGCTTTTTGTCAGTCGCGTTCGCCCGTATGATGCCGAAGTTACCAAGCTACTTGTAAATCGCAGCAATGACCCGTCCTTTCCCTCCGACCACGCGACGGCCGTGTTCGCAATCGCTGCCGCTTTTACGCTTCAACGCATGCCAGGGCAGAGCCTCTTCTTCCTACTCGGCGCGATCCTCGTATCCTTCTCGCGAGTCTACATCGGCACGCATTATGTCAGTGACGTTATGGGCGGGGTGCTTACCGCCGTTTTCGCGGCGATCCTGGTCAAGACGCTCTATCGTCCTGAAACCCGGCTGGATCGCTTCGTAACCGGCATCCTATAGGGTCAGATTTGAAGAGGACCCATGAGAATTGTCGAGGCCATATCTGCGAGCGCCCTGCTTTCAGGGTTTTTTCGGCGGCCCACTCAATAAAACCTAATAAAAAAGTTGTCGAAGATACCGACGTAGGTGTCAAAGGTATGTGACGAACCACATCAGACTTTCGCCAACGCCTGCTCCAGATCGGCAATGATGTCCTTGACGTCCTCGATGCCAACGGACAGACGCACCACGTCAGCGCCGGCGCCGGCAGCGACTTTCTGCTCGTCGGTCAGCTGCTTGTGCGTCGTCGATGCGGGGTGAATGACCAAGGACTTGGTGTCGCCGATATTGGCGAGATGCGAGAAAAGTTCCAGTCCCTCCACCAGCCCCTTGCCTGCTTCATAGCCACCCTTCAAACCGAAGGTGAAGACAGATCCCGCCCCTTTCGGCGAGTAGCGCTGCTGCAAGGCATGGTTCGGGTCCTCCTCCAGACCGGCATAATTGACCCAGGCTACCTTCTCCTGCCCCTTCAGCCAGCGCGCGACGGCAAGGGCATTGTCGGAGTGGCGCTGCATGCGCAACGGCAGCGTCTCGATCCCCGTGAGAATCAGAAAGGCGTTGAACGGCGAAATTGCCGGCCCCAGGTCGCGCAGGCCGAGGACGCGGCAGGCGATCGCGAAAGCGAAATTGCCGAAGGTCGCATGCAGCACGATGCCGTTATATTCCGGCCGCGGCGAGGACAGCATCGGATAATTGCCCGAGGCGGACCAATCGAACGTACCGCCGTCGACAATGATGCCGCCCATGGAATTGCCGTGGCCGCCGAGGAATTTCGTCAGCGAATGCACGACGATATCAGCACCATGCTCCAACGGCCGGATGAAATAGGGGCTTGCCATGGTGTTGTCGACGATCAGCGGCAAGCCGTGCTTATGCGCGATAGCTGCGATTGCGGCAATGTCGACGAAGGTGCCGCCCGGATTGGCCAGGCTTTCGATGAAGACGGCGCGGGTGCGCCCGTCGATCTGCGCCTCGAAGGTGGCGGGATCCGCGGGATCGGCCCAGCGCACCCGCCAGTCGAAGTTCTTGAAGGATTGACCGAACTGATTGACCGAACCGCCGTAAAGCCGTTTAGCGGCGACGAAATTGTCGCCCGGCTGCATGATGGTGTGGAAGACCAGCAACTGAGCCGCGTGGCCCGATGCAACCGCAAGCGCTGCCGTTCCGCCTTCGAGAGCCGCCACCCGCTCTTCGAGCACGGCCTGCGTCGGGTTCATGATGCGGGTATAGATATTGCCGAACTGCTGCAATCCGAACAGCGCGGCGGCGTGATCCGCATCCTGAAAAACAAAGGATGTCGTCTGATAGATCGGCGTCGCGCGGGCACCGGTCGTTGGATCCGGCTGGGCGCCTGCATGGATTGCCAGCGTGTCAAAACCAGGATTGTTCGTCGGCATGATCTTCCCTCCCACCGAAATCTATTGCGATGGGAGGATCATAGCGGCCGGGACATGAAAGTTAACCGCGAACTTTGCCGTGCTTTTCGGCTCGCGGAAAAAAACTTGCCATATTTCAGTGAGTTCGCGCGATAATCGGCCGAATGCCAGCCGTCACGCTTCGCCCCCGATCAGGCAACTAGGCGCGGATATTCGATGGCCGGGCAACGATCCATCACGACCCTGAGGCCCGCAGCCTCGGCTCTCGCCGCCGCCGCGTCGTCGCGCACGCCGAGCTGTCCCCAGATGACCGGGGGCCGGGGATCGATCATGATGGCTTCCTCGACGACGGACCGGAGATATTCGGGCGCCCGAAAAACATCGACCATATCAACGGGTTCGGGAATGTCAGAAAGATGCGCGTAGACCCATTGCCCTAGGATTTCCTTGCCGGCCTGCCCTGGATTGATGGGGATGACGCGATAGCCTCTGTTCAAAAGATAGGCCATCACGCCGTTGCTCGGGCGAGCAGGATTGGGCGAAGCGCCAACAAGCGCAATGGTCCTTACCGATAGAAGGATATCGGCGATGTAAGAATCATCATAATTGTCGTGGTTCATCACGAAGCCTCCCACTTCGATCACACTTGCGTTTTCTCGCAGATATGGAAACCGCAGCGACCATATCCACGTATATACTGTATTATAACAACTTCAGGGAGGATTGCTCCGATGAAAAAAATCGCGCTGCTGGGCCTGGCAATTGCTTCCGCCGCCACCCCGGCTCTCGCCATTTCTCGATATAATTCCATGTCCATGACCTGCGCCGAAGCGAGGGCCGTGATCAACCGCGAGCGCGCGGTCATCATGCGCTATCCGGCCAGAAGGACACCCAACATGACGCTTTATGACCGGTATGTCGCAAACGCCGACTCATGCGATGTCGGCTACTACGCCTATCAGGATTACCTTCCCACCAAGGACCGAGCCTCCTGCCCTGTCTATACATGCCGGCCGGCCACCGATCTCGATGACGACGAATTGATTTTCCGACGCTGATCGCCATGCGCTACCGCTGGTTATCGAAGACGCTCCAGCCGCCCGATACGACTAGTGATTGTCCGAGGGGGCGTGCTATCGACATAGCGGCCGTGCGCATCATGTCGCGCGCTTGCATTCAAAGCTGTCTTCAAAGCGCTTGCATAGATTTTCCGGAGGCCGCGGAGTTGCGTTCGCAGGAAATGCAATCTTTGTTCTCTATTTATTCGCATATAAATTAGAAATGCCTCATGAAGGCGCGCTTGAAATGAGAACCGATTGCGAACATGAAAAATATGATATTTCATAAATTCTCCACAGAATAATTTTCGCAATCACGCGGAAATATACCCGATGCTCCAGCGGATTTGCCGTTTCTATACTTGAGATATGGTTCGTTTATCAGCGCAGAACCCGCCAGCCGCAGCGACTTCAAATTGAAATATTTCTCACTATTTGCAGAATTATCCACTATATTCGACGACCCGGCTGCCGTTATGCACGCCCTTTACCAGCGACTTTCAGCCACCTGGCTCTCCCGTGATCCGCTTCAGGCTTTCCGCCGACAAAGCGCGCCGTCGTTTTTTAGTAAGTGATGTCTAATGCTACTCACGCGTTCACAGGACATGCGATATTTGTTCGCGCTTCATACCCTAATAAATTAGCCATTTATAATGCGCGAAAGCGGGATTTGGAACATAGAAAGAACCCCTCCAAACGCCAGCTGCTCGAATTTGGCCAAATGAGACAAGTCTTTATAACAGAGTATATTTCGTTGCTTTTTGATGTATTGCGGATCATATGAAAGCCTGACTCCCACAAAATGCCAAGCATCCGCGCCCGATCCGACAATCTTCGAGGTTTTTTGTGTCTTTCGACGTTATCGCGCTCGTCCTTTTCGGCGCCTTGCTGCATGCGACATGGAATGCGATCATCAAGGCCGGGACCGATAAATCGCTCGATGCGGCACTGGTCTCGGCCGGCGGCGCGGTTGCAGCCCTCCCCTTGCTGCCGTTCCTTCCCCTGCCGGCCGCTCCAGCCTGGCCGTTCATCGGCGCTTCGGCCATCCTGCAATTTGCCTATTTCCAACTTGTCGCCGCCGCCTATCGCGCCGGAGACATCGGACTCGTCTATCCGCTGATGCGCGGCGTGGCGCCGCTCATCATCGTCTCGACCAGCAGCTTCATCCTCAAGGAAACGCTTTCGGGCGGCGCACTGATCGGCACGATGACGATCTGCGCCGGCATATTGACGCTGGCCTTCGAGGCGCGAAAGGGTGGCCGCCGGGCCATCATTCTTGCGCTTGCCAACGCCGTCGTCATCGCGACCTATACCTACGTCGACGGTATCGGCGCGCGGATTTCAGGCAATTCCATCTCCTATACGCTGTGGATGGCGCTTCTGCCGCCGGTCCTTCTATTCGCCTGGGCGTTCTCACGACGGGGCATCAGTGCAGTCGCCGCCCACATCCGCTATAACTGGTGGCGCGGGCTTATCGGCGGTGGCGGCTCAATCGCCTCGTACGGCCTGGCATTGTGGGCGATGACGAAGGCGCCAGTGGCGATGGTTGCCGCCTTGCGCGAGTCGTCGATCCTCTTTGCGCTGGTCATATCCGTCGTCGTCTTGAAGGAGCGATCCAGCATCTGGCGCTATATTGCCGGCGCAATTATCGCCGCCGGAGTGCTGATTTTACGGCTGGGCCGAGAATAAAATATGTGGTTTTATTATACCACATAGACAACCTATTGATTTTTATATATATTTTTTGCGCCCCTCCAATTCGTCGATATTGACCCACGCGCTTAATCGCTCTATAAGCCGCCGCAGATTGCAGCCTTTCCGGGCTGCTTTCTTTTTGGCACGCATCCATGCGCGTCAAACCAAGCAACAAGAAACGCCCAGACGCCTCCGGGCCAAGGGTCCCAATAGAGAGTATGCAACATGGCAACCTTCTCCCAGAAGCCTGCAGAGGTGGAGAAGAAGTGGGTTCTCATCGACGCCGAAGGGCTTGTCGTTGGCCGTCTCGCTTCTATCATCGCAATGCGTCTGCGCGGCAAGCATAAGGCTACCTTCACGCCGCACGTCGACGACGGCGACAACGTCATCGTCATCAATGCCGACAAGGTCGTCTTCACCGGCAAGAAGTACGAAGACAAGGTTTACTACTGGCACACCGGTTATGCCGGCGGCATCAAGGAGCGTACGGCTCGCCAGATCATCGAAGGCCGCTTCCCGGAGCGCGTCGTTGAGAAGGCCGTCGAGCGCATGGTTCCCCGCGGCCCGCTCGGCCGTCGCCAGATGAAGAACCTGCGTGTCTACGCCGGATCGAACCATCCCCACGAAGCCCAGCAGCCCGTCGTTCTCGACGTCGCCAAGCTGAACAAGAAGAACGTAAGGAGCGCCTGATAATGGCTGATCTCTCTTCCCTGAAGGATCTCGGCACGGCATCGGAAGCTGCTGCTCCGGTTCACGTCCGCAAGGTCGACTCGTTCGGCCGCTCCTACGCGACCGGCAAGCGCAAGGACGCTGTCGCCCGCGTATGGGTCAAGGCCGGCTCCGGCAAGATCATCGTCAACGGCAAGGACTACACGGCTTATTTCGCCCGTCCGGTTCTGCAGATGATCCTGCGCCAGCCGATCGTCGCTGCTGCCCGTGACGGCCAATTCGACATCATCGCAACCGTTGCCGGCGGCGGTCTTTCCGGCCAGGCCGGTGCCGTTCGTCACGGCCTGTCCAAGGCGCTGACCTACTTCGAACCGGGCCTGCGCTCGGTCCTGAAGAAGGGCGGCTTCCTGACCCGCGACAGCCGCGTCGTCGAACGCAAGAAGTACGGCCGTGCAAAGGCACGTCGTTCGTTCCAGTTCTCCAAGCGTTAATCGCTTACTCGAGATCGGACATCGGAAAGGCCGGGTTTTCCCGGCCTTTTTCTTTTGTAATCTTCCGAAAAGATGCGATTCCGCCAAGGCAAAAGGCGTGTTTTGTGGCAAAGTCCGACCACAAGCATCGGGGGAATTCCATGCATAGATTCATCTTTTCGCTTCTGCTCTTGATCGTCGGCGTCTCGCCCGCTCTTTGCGACGACGCCAAACCGGCCGAGCCGGCCGAAAGGGTGGTGGATATGCAGAGCATGAAGGATTTTCTTCAGACGAACCCGGATTGCCGCGAATTCAACGATAGCTGCTCCTATTGTGTCGTGACCGACGGACAGGCCAACTGCTCGACGCCGCAGATCGCCTGCGTGAAAAAGGCGTATCAATGCACGGCGGGATCGGGCAAATAGCTGCCGAACCCCATCGGCTTGCGATTCCAGGCCGAACCTCGAAATTCGACAGCTCCGGAGAGCACCATGAGCTCCAGCAAATCATCTCGTTTCGCGGCCACTCCCGAGCCGCCCTATTACATCGTAACCTTTGCTTCGATCCGAACGGAAGGAGACAATGGTTATGGCGCCATGGGAGAGCGCATGGAAGCGTTGGCGCTGGCGCAAGACGGCTGTCTTGGGCTTGAAAGCGCGAGGGGCGGCGATGGCTTCGGCATCACCAACTCTTTCTGGCGCGACGAAGCAAGCATCCTTGCCTGGAAGAACGTGGTGTCGCATCTGGCCGCGCAAAAACTCGGGCGCGAGCGCTGGTACGAACAATACAAAGTTCGCATAGGACGAGTAGAGCGTGCCTATGATTTTCAAGTGAGCAAAGGAGACGGCCTTGCCGAGCACGTCGATTGACCACGCCTTTACCGCGACCAGCCTGACGTCTACCGCGAGCGATCCGACGTTCGCCGGCGCGCTCTCCTTCATGCGCCGCCGTTTTACCAAATCGCTTGATGGCGCCGATGCAGTCGTGTGGGGTATTCCCTTCGATGCCGCGACCTCCAACCGGCCGGGAACGCGCTTCGGTCCGCAGGCAATCCGTCGTGCTTCGGCTATCTTCGACAATGATCCGCAATATCCCTTCAACCGCGATCTTTTCGCAGAGATGGCCGTCATCGACTATGGCGACTGCCTGCTTGACTATGGCAATCATCAGGATACGCCGGCAGCGATCGAGCGGCAGGCAAGGACGATCCTCGACAGCGGCGCCTTCCTGCTGACGCTCGGCGGTGATCACTTCATCACCTGGCCGCTGCTGAAGGCGCATGCCGCCAAGCACGGGCCGCTGGCTCTGGTGCAGTTCGACGCCCATCAGGACACCTGGTTCGACGATGGCGGACGCATCGATCACGGTTCCTTCGTTGCCCGCGCCGTGCGCGATGGGCTGATCGATCCGGACCGCTCCCTCCAGATCGGCATCCGCACGCATGCGCCGGAGGATTTCGGCATCCAGATTCTCTATGGGCATCAGCTGGAGGAGATGAGCGCCGCCGATATCGCTTCGACGATCATCTCCCATACCAAGGGCGCGCCGACTTACCTGACCTTCGACATCGACTGCCTCGACCCTGCCTATGCGCCGGGCACGGGAACGCCGGTGGCCGGTGGCCCCTCCAGCGCCAAGATCCTGTCGGTGCTGCAGAGACTGCATCAGCTCGACATCAGGGGCGCCGATATCGTCGAAGTGTCGCCCGCCTATGATCACGCCGACATCACCGCCATTGCGGGCGCGACCGTGGCGATGTATATGCTCGGTCTCCACGCCGAACGACGTGCGAGCGGTCGCTGACGCTCGATTTCGGGATATGCGCGACGGTTTTCGAAGACCGTCATGCTGCCTTCGAAGCGGCCGTTATGAAATTGAATCAACTGCATGGCAAACTGAGTCCGGAAACACTCTCAACCTATTGAAAGAGCAGGAATAAGATGGCACCGAAGATTTTCATCGATGGCGAACACGGCACCACGGGCTTGCAGATCCGCACGCGCATGGCCGACCGCCGCGATGTCGAGCTTCTGTCCATTCCGGAAGCGGAACGGCGCAATGCCGCCATGCGCGAGGACATGCTGAACAGCGCCGACATCGCCATTCTCTGCCTGCCCGACGATGCGTCGAAGGAAGCGGTAAAGATGGTGGCGGCTAACAACAATGTTCGCGTCATCGACACCTCGACGGCCTTCCGTATCCATCCCGACTGGGCCTATGGCTTTGCGGAAATGGACAAGGATCAGGGTAACCGGATCAAGTCTTCGCGCTTCGTCGCCAATCCCGGCTGCTATCCGACGGGTGCGATCGGCCTCATCCGACCGCTGCGTGCCGCGGGTATCATCCCGGCAGGTTATCCCGTCACGGTCAACGCCGTTTCGGGCTATACCGGCGGCGGCAAGCAGATGATCGCGCAGATGGAAAATCCGGATCATCCGGATGCGATTACCGCGCCGCACTTCCTCTACGGCCTGCCGCTCACCCACAAGCACGTGCCCGAGATGACGACGCATGGTCTGCTCGACCGGGCACCGATCTTTTCGCCCTCCGTCGGACGTTTCCCCCAAGGCATGATCGTGCAGGTGCCGCTGCATCTCGGCGATCTGGCCGAGGGCGTAACGCTCGAAAGCATCCATGCTGCGCTGTCGGCCCATTATGCCGGCCAGGATATCGTTCAGGTCGTCTCGCTTGAGGAAAGCCGCGCCCTGCCCCGCGTCAATGCCGTCGAGCTCGCCGGCCAGGACACGATGAAGCTCTTCGTCTTCGGCACGCCGGGCGGCGAGCAGGCCAACCTGGTGGCGCTGCTCGACAATCTCGGCAAGGGCGCTTCGGGCGCCGCCGTGCAGAACATGGATCTGATGCTCGGCGCCTAAACCGCCCAACGCAGGTAAAACTCTACCAGCCCGGCCCGTCCTCCGCGAAGGTTCGACAAGGCCGGGCTTTCTTGTGCCGGCAATTGCCTATTCGCGATTTCGCGCGCGCAAATCCGCTCAGCCTTATTTCCGCCTTCTCGCTAAATTAGCTGGCACCGCACGGAAATGTGATTGGCCATGAGGCGCCGCGACCAATTGTCGGGCGGATTTGCTCTTTAACGGCTTCACTGACCGAGTGAGTGGCGTTCAAAGTATCCCTTTTTTAAATGAATATCTGCGAATGAACCATCGTAAAGGAATTGGTTACCATAATTCGGCATGCTTCCAGACAGTCGGCAAGTCGGCGGCCGGACGCGGCTTTCGCGTTAGGGCGCTTGTGCGTTTTTGAGCCGGCGTGGTGTCTGTGTAGTTTGGATAACGAGTATCATGGCGTTTGCGACCGAGACCTTCGGTAACTTCAATTCGCGTTCCGGCTACGCCCCGCGATCGAAAAAATCCTTCCGCATCCGTCCCGGTACCTTGGCCACCGGCGTTGCCGTAACGGCCTTCGCCTGGATCACCGCGACGCTGATGACAACGCAATCCATGGTGCTGTCCCTTCCCGGGGCGGCGGCTTCGACCGACAATTTCCTGGCGCCGCGTGCCTCGGCTTTCATTGTCCCGCAGAATCATGTGCTGCGTCCCACCCGTCTCGCCGCCCAGACGACATCGCTGCATGGGCAGAGCCGCTTCGGCAGCATGGCGGACGCAGAAGTTCAAGCGAAAGCCGCCGGCGCGAATTCGGTTCGCTTGAAACTGGCGAATGCTCTGGCGCAGCAGACCTCCGAGATCAAGCAGGCGCAAAACGCCGCGGCCAGCATCAAAGGCGGCCGTATCGAAGTGGCCGCTGCCCCGCCGGAGGCGATCGACCATCTGCGCAAGGTAATCGCCATAAACTTCGCTACTGCTGTGCAGCAGCTGAACCAGATGAAATATGCCGCTGCCCTGATACCCGCTGCGAGCCCCGCAAACACGGCCGCGCGGCCGGCTGCCATTGCCGCGGCAGCGCCCGAGGTGAGCCTGCCTGCCATTGCCGAAGCGAAACCATTGCCTGCCAAGGACGCCGACATTGCCGTGGCCGAAGCCGTGCTCAACGTCATTCCGGTGGCCCGCCCTGACCCCGAAACACCCGTGCAGCGCGCCGGCGCCACCGCCGCCATCGCCAGGGCAACAGGCGACGATACCGCCGCTCAGCCGCCGTCGCGCGTGATGGCCTATGCGGACCCGGACGACAGCTCCGTGCGCAAGACGAAGCCCTTCATCAACCCCTTTGCCGCAATCAGCCCGGGCCAAGGTACCGCGATCTACGATATCGAGGCAAAGACCGTCTACCTGCCGAGCGGCGAACGCCTCGAGGCGCATTCCGGCCTCGGCCACATGCGTGATAATCCCCGCTATGTCGACCGCAAAAACACCGGCCCGACGCCACCTGAAACTTATAGCCTGACATATAGGGAAAGCTTGTTCCATGGCGTGCAGGCGCTGCGCCTGACACCCGCAAGCGGCGCCCGCGTCTATGGCCGCGACGGCTTGCTGGCTCACACATATATGCTCAGAGGAGGCCGCGCCGAATCGAATGGCTGCGTGGTCTTTAAGGATTACAGCCGCTTCCTCGCTGCCTTCAAGCGCGGCGAAATCAAGCGGTTGAAAGTCGTCTCGCGAGTGTCGTCAGCGGCAAGCGTTGCCTCGGCGCGCTAAAAGTATCGAGGCGTGATACGCCTCAATTTCTCACGACGATCGACGTCTGGCGCGGTAGTTCGCCATAGAAACCGCGCCAATTGGCAATGGCGAAACCAAAGACGATCAAGGCACCTGCCTGATGCGCAAGAGCCAGATCCAGCGGCACATGCAGCAGCAGCGTCGAGATGCCGAGGATCGCCTGGATCAGCACCAGCACGAACACGACGACGGAGCGGCGCGCATGCGTCGTTTGCGGCGCTGCCTGTAGTGAGATGATCATGTTGAAGGCGACAACGATGAACAGCGCATAGGCGCCGAGGCGGTGGACGAACTGGACCGTCTTCGGATTCTCGAAGAAATTGATCCAGCCCGGCGACTGTATAAAGAGGTCTCCCGGCACGACGGCGCCGTCCATCAGCGGCCAGGTATTGTAGGAAAGGCCGGCATCGAGGCCGGCGACGAGCGCGCCGAGATAGATCTGAAACAGCGCCATGAAGGCGATGAGACCGGCAAGCGTCGCCGAATAACGCGTCGGCGGCGGCTCATTCGAATGCGGCGACAAGGCGCGCATGAACCACATGCAGGCGGCAAAGATCAGACAGGCGGTGACGAGATGGGTGGCCAGGCGGTATTGGCTGACATCGGTGCGCGCTTCCAGGCCTGAGGAGACCATCCACCAGCCGATTGCTCCCTGAAGGCCGCCGAGCACGAAAATGCCGGCCAGCGGCAGCCAGAGTTTCCGTTCGACGCGGCCGGTCAGGACGAAGAACAGCAACGGCAAGCCGAAGATGATGCCGATAGTGCGCGCCAGCAGACGATGCGCCCACTCCCACCAGAATATGGTCTTGAACTGATCGACCGTCATATCCTTGTTCAGGACCTGGAATTGCGGGATGCGTTTGTAGAGGGTGAACTCCTCTTCCCATTCCTGTGCGTTCAGCGGCGGGATGACGCCGTGGATCGGCTGCCATTGCGTGATCGACAGGCCTGAATTGGTAAGGCGCGTCGCGCCGCCCACCAGCACGAGGCCGAACAGAACCAGAAGCACGCAGGCAAGCCAGATGCGGATGGCGCGGCGATTGCGGTCCTGACGGGCTACTTCCTTCAAAATAGCCTGTTCGGTCGTAAAATTAGTGGCGGCCATGGCTTCTCCCTTCGATCAGGCTGTTGATTTGCCCGATAGGGGCGTGCAAAACAAGTCCCGGGAGTTTGCGGCATGCCGTCGCGGCATGTCGTCGTAAAGAGGAGAAAAATCCCGTGCCGCTTCGCCTGCGTAAATTCATCGGCATGATCTTGCTTGTGCTGTTGGTTGCAATCTATGCGATCGTTGCCATGATCGTTGCAGTGCGAACGCTCGCGGATCAACCCGGCTGGGTTCATTTCCTGTATTTCTTTTTCAGCGGCATCATCTGGGTATTGCCGGCAATGGGCATCATCAAGTGGATGGCCGGCCCGCGCCCGCAATGAGGCTCGCCCGCGTACGATTTACACAAGGCTAACCCTGATCCGCGCCTTCTGGCGCGTACATGTCCCATCTTAAGCCAAAAATAAGCCGTTGCCCGCCAGACTGCTTTCGAATACCGCCGGAGCGGAGAAGATCGGATGCAGACCCAGATGCGAGATATCGCCGGCATGCCGCCCGCCGAGGCAGCGGATGGGGGCATTGCATCCAGTCGGATGGAGCCGGCCAGAGCCGACCATCTCCGGGTTGACATCTTCGACAGCATGGCACCGCTCGAAGCGGAATGGCGCATGCTGGAGCAAGACAATCTCGCCTCACTGCACCAGAGCTATGATTGGTGCACGGCCTGGGTCGAAAGCTATCAGCATCCTCTCGCCATCGTTCGGGGCTCCATCGGAGATCGTCCAGCCTTCATCCTGCCGTTGGAGATTATTCGCAGCCGTGGAATAAGGCGGGCGGAATTCATCGGAGGCCGTCACAGCAACATCAATACCGGCCTGTTTTCATCCGAGCTTCTCGCGAATGGAAAATTGACCTCCGCCCAGGCGTCAGGCATCGCGACTGCTTTGCGCGGCAGGGCGGATCTCGCCATCCTGCGCAATATACCTTTCGAATGGCGTGGCCGCCCCAGCCCGCTCGCCTCCCTCCCCGCCGTCGAAAACCAGAACCATGCCTTCCAGATGCCTTTTCTTGGCAGTTTCGAAGCAAGCCTGAAGCAGGTGAACGCCAAGCGGCGGCGCAAGAAGTTCAAGCATCAAAGCAGGATTCTCGACGCCAAGGGCGGCTACGAATATGTGATTGCCGACCCCGATAAACAGGACGCTCTCCTGGACCTGTTCTTCCGCCAGAAGGCGATCCGCTTCCGCGATGCCGGCTTGCCTGACGTCTTCGACGACGCTCCGACCAAAAGGGCGCTGCACGCGCTGCTGCACCCGCGCGGAAACAACACGTCCGACGTGACGCTGCAGATGCACGCGCTGCGCCTCAAGGGCGAGCATGAGGGGCACATCCCGGCGATCGCAGCCCTCTCCCGAAAGGGAGATCACGTCATCTGCCAGTTCGCCTCCATCGACGAGACGTTGGTTGCCGAGGCGAGCCCCGGCGAATTGCTGTTCTGGCTGATGATCGAGCGGCTGCATCGCGAAGGCGCCGCCCTCTTCGATTTCGGCATCGGCGACCAGATCTACAAGCGCTCCTGGTGCCCGATGGAAACCGTGCAGCATGATCTGCTCCTGCCGATCTCGGGCCTGGGCCTTCTGGCCGCAACGGCACAACGGAGCATGACGCGCACGAAAACGGCGATCAAATCCAATCGAAAGCTCTATGCCTTTATCCAGCGAATGCGGACACGCCGCGGTGCCGACGCAACGCCAGCGGGCGAGACCGACGGGGACTGATCAGGCGGCGTCGCGGCGCGTATCGGGATCATGCTCCTCGCGCCATCCGGACATCAGGATGATGTGTTCATAGCCCGCCTTCTGGAATTCCGTCATCGCGACCATGAATTGGCCCTCTTCGGGCTCCGGCATGGAAAGGATGATTTCCGTGTCCTTGCTGCGCGTCAGCCGCGCGACACCGGAAACTTCGGCCGCGCCGCATTCCACCAGAACGATGTCATAGGCCGAACCGAGCGCATCCAAGATCAGCGACAGGCGGTCGGCGCCGCGCATGGCGCGGGCGAGGTCGCTCATGCCTTGCGGCACGAGATGGGCGTCCGACAGCCGATCCGGATGGATCGTGTCACCAAAGGCCGCTTCGCCGCAAAGCAGATCCGTCACGCCGGCAAGCTCTCCATGTTCGGCCATCAGCCTGGAGGGGCATCCCGAACCGGTCATGTCGACCAGCACGACACGGCTTCCCGCATCGGCGAGGGTCCGCGCCAGCATCACCGTCGCGGTGGATCCGTCGTCACCGGTCGGAGATATGGCGATAGCCAGCCGCGATCCGTTGTCGATCAAATAATCGGCGACGGATTGGATGGAGAAATCCTCTTCTTCCTCCACCGCATGATCTTCGCTCTTCGGTTCATCTGCCCCATCAATGGCGGGATCCGCAACCTGGACCGGGGTTTCCTCCACCGGAACCGAAAGCAGGCTCGCGTGCATCGCGCCGCGATTTGCCCTGACAGCGGCGCGAGCCGGCATCACTTCGATATTGGCTGGGGTATCGGTTGGGTTGTCAGCTTGGGCCTGCTCAGGCGTTTCGACCGAGGCGGCCGCTTCCTTGCGCGCAGGACCGATGGGCCGCAATGCCCGGCCGCTGAACAGCTCCGCGAGCATGATGACGATGGCAGTCAGGATGAAAGTCGCCAAGGTTGCGACGACGATGATGGGACCGACCTTCGGAAACGACGGATCGACCGGTTCGACAGCGGTGGAGACTACGCGGGCATCGGCGGGGCTCGAATTCTTGTCGGCGCGCGAGGTGGCCTCGCGATAGCGTGAGAGATAGGTTTCGAGCAGTTGCCGCTCGGCCGTAGCCTCGCGTTCCAGCGCGTTCAGGCCGACCTCGTCCTCCCCTGCCCGCGCGCTGTCGGCTTTCAGCGTGTTCGATTGCGCCAATAGCTGCTGTTCGCGCAGCTGCGACACCTTTGCCTCATTTTCGATGCTGGCCAGAATTTTCTGGGTCTCGCGATTGATCTGCTGTCGGATATCGGCAAGCTGCGCGCGCAGGCTCTTCAGGCGAGGATGACCGTCCATCAGTGTCGTGGACAGATCCGAGATCTGCGATTCCAAGCCGGATTCCGTCGCCTTTAGCCGTTGTATGGTCAGCGACCCGGAGACGTCGGCGAGCGTGTCGGTGGAGCGGCCGCTGGACAATGCGCTGCGCACGGATTGCGCCCGCGCCTCGGCATTGGCGCGATCGCCGCGCACCTGGGCGAGCTGCGTGGAAATATCCGCAAGCTGCTGCGTGGCGAAATTGCTGTTTTGGCTGGTCTGAAGAAGGCCGTTGGCGGAGCGATAATCCGCGACCTTCTTTTCGGCCTCGCTGACCTTCTCGCGCAGCTTGGCGATCTCCGGCTCCAGCCAGCGTGTCGCCTCGCTGTTGGAATCGAGTTTGGCGCCGCTCTGCATCGACAGATAGACCTGCGCCATCGCATTCGGGACGCTGGCCGCAAGATCCGGATCGCGGGAGGTGAAGCTTATGCCGATCACGCGCGAACTGTTGATCTGGTAAACCTGCAGGCGGCTGTTGAAGGCATCCAACATCCGCTCTTCCGGCGCCTTGTCGGCGGCGGGGCGCTTCAGGTGCAGCTTGACGAGAATATCGGAGAGCGCGGAGCCGTTGCTGCCGGCAGCGAATTCTGTGCGATCGTAGAGCTTGAGATTGGTAATGACCTGCTTGACCAGATCCGCCGATTGCAGGATCTGCACCTGGCTGGCAATATTGAGCTCGTCCAGCAAAGGCGCGGAACTGGAGTCGTTGTTAGCCGTGGTCGTCGCAAATGCCGGCGCGCGCTGCTCTATCAGAATACGCGCCTCGCTGCGATATTCCGGTGAAACGAACTTCGCGAAGACGAAAGCCAGACAGGCCCCTGCCAGCGTAATGGCAAAGACGCGCAACCGCCGCTGCCACACGGCGCGGAAGAGCTGCGCGAGATCGATGTCCACATCCTGCTGGGTGTTGTTGACACCGGACATATACAAGAACTCCGTAATAGAAAGCCAGAATTAATCGTAAACGACTATGGTAACCCAAGCGTTAATAGTATTTCTCAAGCGTTATTTTTAGCTTCACTAATTTTTGCCGGAATTTCTTTCGCTCTTTACCGACCGTTAACCCTAACGGATTGATAACGACGACAGTGTTTTCCCTTTCTTATGAGCGCGAAATGCCCTTCGCAAAGCCAAAGATCTTCCTGGCACTTGGCGTGGCAGCCGTGAGCGCCGCGCTTACCGGCTGCAATACCTATCAGCCTGCGCCGAAAGCCTTCAATGAGGCTACTATTCAGCCCTATGCGCTTGATAGCGGCGACCGGCTGCGCGTGACTGTGTTCGACCAGCCGGGATTGACCAATACCTATACGATCGACCAGGCCGGCTACATTGCCTTCCCGCTGATCGGCCAGGTGCCTGCCCGCGGCAGGACCTTGCAGCAACTCTCCGGCCAGATCGCGCAGAAGCTCCGCCAGGGCTATATCCGCGATCCCGACGTAACCATCGATATCGACCGCTATCGCTCGGTCTATATCATGGGCGAAGTCGGTCAGCCCGGCCAATATTCCTACGTGCCTGGCATGACGATCCAAAACGCCATTGCGGTTGCCGGCGGCTTCACGAGCCGAGCCAACCAATCCAATGCCGATGTCACCCGCAAGATCAACGGTCATGTCATGACGGGACGGGTCGGTATTTCGGACCCGGTGCTGGCAGGTGACACGATCTATGTCAGAGAGCGGTTGTTCTAACCGCACCCGCTCATGGCCAGACCACTTCGAATCCTCCATTGCTTCAGATCGCCGGTCGGCGGCATTTTCCGTCATGTCCGCGATCTGGTGGAAGAGCAGAGCAAGGCGGGACACCAGGTCGGCATCCTCTGCGACAGCCTCACGGGCGGCGACCATGAGGACCGCCTGTTCAGCGACATCGCGCCCTTTCTGGCGCTTGGCGTGATCCGGCTGCCGATCCGGCGGCAGATCAGCCTGTCGGATACTGCGACGCTTTGGAGCAGTTACAAGGAAATCAGAAGTTTGCGGCCGGACGTGCTGCATGGGCATGGCGCCAAGGGCGGCCTGCTTGCGCGCGTTCTCGGCTCGATCCTGCGGGTCAACAGGTATCGCGTAGCCCGCCTCTATACCGCGCATGGCGGCAGCCTCCACTTTCCCCGCGCCTCGCTGCAGGGCATGCTGGTGCATAGTATGGAGCGCATGCTGGAGTTCCTGACCGACGGGCTGATCTTCATCTGTGATTTCGAACGGCGCACCTACGAGAGGAAGATCGGCAAGCCGCGCACCCGCTCAGTCATGATCTACAACGGCATCAGCGACCGGGATTTCCGCAGTGTGCCGACACGATCGGACTCGGTGCATTTCGTCTACATCGGCATGCTGCGGGACCTCAAAGGTCCCGATCTGTTCGTGGATGCCTTTGCGAGGACCGAGAGACGGATCGGCAGGCCGCTTTCGGCATTGATGATCGGCGACGGGCCGGACAGGGAAAAGTATCAGAGGATGATGACCGAGCGCGGCCTCGGCCATCGCATCGGCATGCTTCCGGCCATGCGCGTTCAGGAGGCCTTTACCGTGTCTCAGAACGTCATCGTTCCCTCCCGCGCCGAAGCCATGCCCTATATCGTCCTGGAGGCGCTTGCCGCCGGAAAGACCGTCATTGCCTCGCGCGTCGGCGGTATTCCGGAAGCGCTTGGCGAAAACAGCCCGGCGCTCGCCAAGCCGGAGGACGCAGACGACCTGTCGCGCGTGATGGCCAAGGCGATAAGCGAGCCGGAGTTTGGCCGCCGCAACATGCCCCATATCGAGACAATCCGTTTAAACTTTTCGGCCTCGGCCATGGCGCGGGATACTCTGCGCCTGTATCAAAATATACTTGGCATGGACGCCAACGCTTAGAATACAAGCTAGTGTTGTAAGTGTTTCTTAGCTGATACCTGATAGGCATTTTCCGGTAACGACCGGATAAATTGCCATGAACACTACTGAGAAGTCCGAGCAATTTAACTTGGACAATATTCGCAAGCAGGTTTCGGAAATCCGCACTCGCGATGCAGAAGAGCCGCGCAGCGACCATCCGAGCAGCTTGAATGCCTATGCCCGGCAAATCGCCGAACAGTTTCACGAAACCAATCAGTCTCCAGCGATCATAGTGGGGCAGTACCGGCTGTTCGAATTCCTGTCATTGCTTGCGCTGGGGCTTGCAACCCTCTTTTTCGGAACGGCGCCGGACGATCATCCATTCGTGTCGAAGGCTGCGGTGACCATCGCGCTCAGCGGTCTTGCCATCGTGTTTCTGCAGATCGCCGACGCCTATCAGATACAGATATTGCGCGCGCCGCATCACTTCCTGCACCGCATTCTCGGATCGTGGGCTGCTGCATTTGCGGTCATGGCCATCGCGCTTATCCCGTTCGACATCAACAATATCTATTCGTTTCACCTTCTCGGCCTGTGGCTCGCGGTGGGTGCGGGTTTCCTGCTCATCGCCCGGCTGCTTTTCGCTTACGGCATTCGCAATTGGGCCCGCAACGGCATCATGGAAAGACGCGCCGTGATCATCGGCGGCGGCGAACCCGCCAAGGAACTCATCCGCGCCCTCGAACACCAACCCGACAACGACATCCGCATCTGCGGCATCTTCGATGATCGCGGCGAAAAGCGTTCACCCGTCATGGTCGCCGGCTATCCCAAGCTGGGGACAGTGGGAGAACTCGTCGAATTTGCCCGTCTCGTGCGCGTCGACATGCTGATCATCGCGCTTCCGATCAGCGCCGAAGAGCGCATCCTGCAATTGCTCAAGATGCTGTGGGTGCTGCCCGTCGACATTCGCCTGGCGGCACATGCCAACAAGCTGCGCTTCCGCCCACGCGCCTATTCGCATGTCGGCGCCGTGCCGATGCTCGACATCTTCAACAAGCCGATTCGTGATTGGGACGGCGTTGCCAAGCGCATCTTCGACATCTTCTTCAGCTTGGTGGCACTCGCTTTGCTCTGGCCGGTGATGCTCGGTGCCGCGATCGCCGTGAAGGCAACCTCGAAGGGGCCGGTCTTCTTCATGCAGAAGCGCCACGGCTTCAACAACGAAATCATCAAGGTCTTCAAATTCCGCTCCATGTATACGCATATGAGCGATCCGACGGCGCGCAACGCCGTGACGAAGAACGATCCCCGCGTCACCCCCGTCGGACGCTTCATCCGCAAGACATCGATCGACGAGCTGCCGCAGCTTTTCAACGTGCTGCTCGGCAGCCTCTCTCTCGTCGGCCCACGGCCGCATGCGGTGCTTGCCGCCAGCCATAACCGCACCTATGCGGATGTCGTCGAAGGCTATTTCGCGCGCCATCGCGTCAAGCCCGGCGTGACCGGCTGGGCGCAGATCAACGGCTGGCGCGGCGAGATCGACAGCGACGACAAGATCAAGTTCCGCACGGCCTATGATCTCTACTATATCGAGAACTGGTCGCTGCTGTTCGATCTGAAGATCCTGTTCCTGACGCCGTTCCGTCTGCTCAATACGGAAAACGCCTATTGAGCGCGATCGACCTCCCATCGTCCGGCGTCGCCCAGCCGCAGCTTGCCGCAATGCGGCTGGTCGGTACTGCGAGCGTCGCTGTCGGCGTGTTTCTCTCCGGCTTCGTGATCGCGGAGCCGGCGCCCTATGAGCTGTGGCTCGCCTTTCTCATCGGCATATGGTTCATCCTCGGGTTGAAGATATCACGGAGCATCGCGCCGCTTCTGGCCCTGTTCCTGGCATTCAACGTCGGCGGCATGCTCTCGATCACGCAGATGCATGATCTTACCGCCGGCAACCATCTGGACGGTCCGATCTATATCGCCGTATCCACCTTTCTTGCCCTGAGCTCCGTCTTTTATGCGGCCATCGTCGAGGATAGCGAAAGACGGCTGAAGCTGATCTTCAACACCTGGGTGGCGGCGGCGCTGATCACAGCGAGCCTCGGCATTCTCGGTTATTTCCATGCCGTGCCGGGTTTCGACATCTTCACCCGCTACGACCGCGCCATGGGCGCCTTTCAGGACCCGAACGTCTTTGGTCCCTATCTGGTGACACCGAGCATCTACCTCATGCATGGTCTTCTGATCGGCGACCTGAAGAAGGCTCCGATCAAGGGCATCTGCCTCTTCGTCCTCGCCTTCGGCATCTTCCTCTCCTTCTCCCGCGCGGCCTGGGCGCTGTTCGCATTCGCCTCGATGATGCTGATCTTCTGCATGCTGCTGAAACATCGCAGCAATAGGTTCCGGCTGCGCATCCTGGTCATGTCGCTGACCGCGATTATCCTGATGGTCGTCCTGCTCATCGTCGCGCTGCAGTTTCCGCAGGTCAGCGACCTGTTTTCCACGCGCACGCAGCTCGTGCAAAGCTATGACGGCGGACATCTCGGCCGCTTCGAACGCCACAGCATCGGCTTCATGATGTCGATGGAACGGCCGCTCGGCATAGGACCGCTGGTCTTCGGCCAGATCTTTCGCGAGGACGAGCACAATACCTGGCTCAAGACGCTGACCACCTACGGCTGGCTCGGCTTTTTCTGCTGGGTCAGCATGATCTGCTGGACCATCTATATCGGCTTCCGCAACCTCCTGAGGGAACGGCCCTGGCAGCCCTTCGTGATGATCGCCTGGATCGTCATTCTCGGCCATGTCGGCATCGGCAATGTCATCGACACCGACCATTGGCGCCATCTTTACATGTTGATCGGCATCGTCTGGGGCTGCGGCGTTCTCGAGCAAAAGTACCAGCGTAGCTTGAGCAGAAGGGAAGCCGCGCCTTGAATATCCGCACCAACGTCAAGCGTCTGTCGCTGCTGCAGGCCCTCGAACCGAGCGGCGGCGGCTCCGGGCGGCATTTTCTCGATCTGTGCCGGGCGATGCAACATCGCGGCCATTCGGTGACGGCCATCTATTCGCCGGTGCGCGCCGAAACCGCCTTTGTGACGGAGTTGGAGAACATCGGTCTGGATCATGTCATTCCGCTCGACATGCGGCGCGCGCCAGGCCCTTGGGATCTCTTGGCCTGGTGGCAGCTTCGCAAGATCGCGGCGACATACGGGCCTTTCGATCTGATCCACGGCCACAGTTCGAAAGCCGGCGCGCTGACGCGTCTGCGGCTACCCGGACGGCATGTACCGGTCCTTTATACGCCGCATGCCTTCCGCACCATGGACCCGACGCTCGGCGCCAAGGGACGGCTGATCTATGGCGGCATCGAGCGCTTTCTCGGCACCTGGCTGACGGATCGCCTAGTCTGCGTTTCGCAGGACGAATATAATCATGCCGTCTCACTCGGCATTCCCGAAGCGCGCCTAAGCGTCGTTGTCAACGGCGTCAACGCGCCTCCCCTCAGCCAGCGCGCAGCCATCCGCAAGAAATACGGCATCCCGCAGGGCGCCCTTCTCTTTGGCTTCGTCGGCCGGATGACCCGCCAGAAGGCGCCAGAGCGCCTTGTGGGCGCCTTCGCGCGAATAGCCGCAGACATACCGCAAGCCCATCTTTTGATGATCGGGATCGGCGAGCTGGCCGAGAGCGTCAGGGAGAGGATCAAAGCCGCAGGCCTCGAAGACCGCGCCCGGCTCGACGGTAGCGTGCCGGGCGTGACCGCCATCGACGCCTTCGACGCCGTCGTCATGCCGAGCCGTTATGAGGCGATGTCCTACGTGATGCTGGAGGCTGCAGCCGCCGGCAAGCCGCTGCTGCTCGCCGATGTCGGTGGCGCGCGCACGGTGCTGGAACATGGCAAGAACGGCTATATCGTCCCGAACAGCGACGACCCGGAAGCATTGGCAGCCGCGATGGCGCGTCTTGCCGATCCGATGCTGCTTGCAAAGCTCACCGCCGAAGCACGCCGCCGCAAGGATGACTATACCCTGGCCGGCATGGCCGACGCGACCGAGAAAATCTATCATGATCTGCTCGGTCGCCCCCTCCCCGCGCCATTGGTATTGGAGGGAAGTGCCAGCTTGCTGGATACGGTGGAAGGCCGAAGGAAGAGCGCGGCCGCTCTTTAAGCTCCCGCGTGATTTTTATTCGAAGCCAGTTCCGCTTTTGGAGCCGATGCGATAGACTTAACCCATGATTACTTCAGCGCAATTACGCGGCGCGCGCGCCATGCTCGGACTGACGGTGGAAGCGCTTGCCAACGAAAGCAAGCTTCCGGTTTCGACGATCGAGGCACTGGAAACGGACGGCGCCTCGAGCGATTTCAAGGCACTTTCCACAGTTCGCTCCATCCTGGAAAATCACGGCGTCGTCTTCCTCGCCGGCGGCAGCGACGGCACTGGTGGTCCCGGGATACGATTCAAGCATTGGTCTGAGAATGACGGCATCCGGCCGGAAAACCTGAATGCCACCAATGACGACTAAAGCGCATCGCGATCTCTAGGATCTGTCATGGCGCTTTGGACGCCGATCTCTCGCATGCCGTTTATGCGGCGCATTCAGGCCGCCAGCTTCCAGCTTTTGACGAGCTCTTCCGGCGCCGATAGCGCGGCGGGCAGGATGAAGCGCTCGGTGTCGTTGGCAGGCTCCCAGCCCTCGACGGCAGAGCCGACAGGCAGGCCATGGCCGAAATCGTTCAGCGTCACGAGTTCCAGGATCATATTGCCGTAGTCATCGCGCCATTCGCGGCGCTCGCCGCCGTCGAAAAGGCGCAGCCGGCCCTTGGTGCGCGGGCGCTCATGCGCGGCAAGCCACTGCGCCACGGATGCCTCCGCATTGGCAAAGGACACGACCTCATCCTCATCTCCATGCCATATGGAGACCGCAGGATAGCGGGCAGCTTCGGGCGAGACTTCGCGAACGAGTTCGCCCCATTTTTCACCCGTCTTGGCCGAGCCTCGCCTCATGACGTCAAACGCCGACATGGCATCGCGGGCGGCACCGAAAGGCAAACCGCCGATGATGGCGCCTGCTGCAAACAGC
The DNA here is from genome assembly GCF_008370325.1 of Martinezella tropici. Classification (GTDB taxonomy): domain Bacteria; phylum Pseudomonadota; class Alphaproteobacteria; order Rhizobiales; family Rhizobiaceae; genus Rhizobium; species Rhizobium tropici_B. The sequence continues at coordinate 143,392 of NZ_VNIP01000011.1, forward strand.
TCCGGATAGGTTGCCAGCAACGCAGCCGACAGGGCGCCGCCTGCTGACAGGCCCATGACGAAAATCCTGCTGTCATCGATGTCATGCAGCCGGCGGCTGAAATCGATCATTTCGCGGATTGAGCCGAGTTCGCCGCGGTCGCGCGTTACCATGCTCGGACGAAACCAGTTGAAACACAGATTGGGATTGTTCGACATCTTCTGCTCGGCATAAAGCACGGCAAAGCCGTACGAGCGCGCCAGTGCGGTCCAGCCGCTGGCGCGATCGAAATCCTCGGCATTCTGGTGACAGCCATGCAGAACAACGACGAGCGGCATCGGTCCCTTGACACCCGGTGGCACGTATTCGAGCATGCGCAGGTCGCCAGGATTGCGGCCGAACCATAGGACTTCCGTCAGCCGCTGCGGCGCGGGTCGCGTGGACACGCGACGGCGCGATGGCTTCGACAGCGGCTGCGTCATCGGAAACTTGAGCTGAGGCAGCTCGACGGAATCGACAAGCAAGCGGCGAAGCCGGCTCGGAACTTTAAAATTCATCATGGACCTTTCTATCCACGCCAACTGCGGTCGGTTTTTTCTTCCGCTGCAAGCTGGCGCGCACTGTTCCTTTCCAGGAGCAGTGACAATCGAGAAATCGAATCTCTTTGTGCAACGCAGCAAATATAGGGAGGCAGGTCCGTTTCGAACAGGCACAAAGCATCATTGCTGCTATGTGAAATCAGCTTAAATCGATTAGATCGTTGGCCATAAAAAAACGCGGTTGTGTCAGAAATAAGCCCTGGCGAGCGCAAGCAGTTTTGCGTCGTCCTTCACGCCCTGGCGGTAAAGTTGTATGATCAACGCCCCGAGACGTTCGGCCTCCGGGCTGCGGGAGTTCATGCCACGATCCTTGCAAACCGTGTCCAGCACCTTCTCCAAGCGATCGAGATCGTCTGAAAACAGGGGCAAATCCCGCGGATGAATAGGAGTTTCCAACATTCGTGCATCTCGTCATCTTTCGGGCAGAAGCACGCTGAACCTCGCCGTCACCCGCTCTATATCCGACGATCAGAGCAGACTATGCGCTTTGCGCGAAGTCTTGGCAAGGAAGCATTTCGGCAATCACGCCCGTCTGATTCGCAGACATGACGGTAATTTTCCTAAGAGTACAATTTTAAGTTACCACATCACGAAGCCTTTATCCGCATCTGCGAAAAAGGGGAAAAACGGATGGAAGTTGATGAACAAATTTTTGATTTCGGCTGCCCTTGGCATGGCGCTTTTCGGCACGACGCTGCCGGCCCTTGCACAGAATTTTCAGAACCTTCCCTTGCGCAATCCCCACCAACAGCCGGAGGGATACATTTCCGTTCAATCCGGAATATCGATCTCCTATCCGGTGGCGGACGGCGATAGTGAGGAGCAGCAGGAAAAGGCCTTGAAATCCTTCTACAAGATCGCGGCGAGCAGCTGCGCGACCCTGCTCGATACCATCGCCGACGCCTGTGAGATCAGCGCCATGTCGAGCAATAGCTCCGTCAACAATCTCGACAACCGCGGCGCGAGGCTTTCCATCAACGGACAGGTGACAATGTCGGTGAAACTCAAGCCGGCGGCAGCAGCCGCGAAGTAGCCTTTCCCATCTCAGTTCGCAAATCCGGTCCAAGCCAACGGATCGGTAAGAAATGGCAGCGATAATCCCCTCGCAATTGAGGGATGATACCATGGCAAAAGCGAAACGGCGCACGCGACGCAAACCGCAATCCAAGGCGGGCAATTCGATGTGGCTATGGGGCGGCGTCGGCCTGGCAACCGTGGCCGGCATCTATGTCTATCAGCATCGTAACGAAATGCCGTCCATGCTTGCCCATGCCGGCGCGGTCGCCAGCATGCCGCATATGGCCCGGGAAGCGCCGGTGCCAGCGGCCAAGCCGCAAACCAAGACTGCCGTGATCGCTCCCGAGCCGCGCGCGGCGGCATCGGCCCTGCCCGTACCACCCGCCGCCATTCCCGTGGCATTGCCGGTCAGCAGAATACCGATCGAACGGCCCGTCCCCAGCCTGCGACCTCAGACTGGTAGCCGTTTCGTGATTTGCGGCCCCGGTTCCGGAACGAATTGCGTGGTCGACGGCAATACCTTCTGGCAGAACGGCGTCAGGATTCAGCTGGCCGATATCGACGTGCCGGATGCGGATGCCGCGCGCTGCCCTGGCGAGAGGCAGAGGGCCGTGACCGCGAAACTGCGCCTGCAGGCCATTCTCAATGACGGGACCTTCGTGCTTTCCGGCAGCAACCGCCCCGACGACCGGAATGGCGGCAAGCTGCGCATCGCCATGCGCGCCGGCCGCTCGATCGGCGACCAGATGGTCTCCGAAGGCCTTGCGCGCCGCTGGACCGGCCAAGCGCCGTCCTGGTGCGGCTGATTTTTCTGGAAATTCGATTGGGAGTTCAAGGAGATAAATGGTCGGGGCGACTGGACTCGAACCAGCGACCCCTTGACCCCCAGTCAAGTGCGCTACCGGGCTGCGCTACGCCCCGACCTGCCGAAACGGCTTGTTTCGTTTAGAGTTTAGAGTTTCCCGACGCAAGCGAAAAGTAACGGCTTGCTCAGAAAAAGTTGCGCGCTCAGCGGCACTCCCGCCTTAGCCTATAGCTCGGCTGATAGGTATTGTCCGAGGCGCGATAGGAGCGATAGCGGCTGGCGCAGGCGCGGGCATGACCGTCATCGTAATAGCCCTGTGCGCGCTGCCCGCTGAAGAGCGTGCCGGTTACGAAGGACTTGAAGAGCACGCCACTGTCCGAATTATCGTCATAATAACTATCATTACCATGCAGCCTATGGCCGCTGCCCCACCGGTTGTGGTGATGCCAATGGCCGTGGCCATGATCATGCACCTGGATAATATCCGATTGTACAGGTGCGGGCACGGATAAGGCCGGCATGGTAATGGCGCCGGCCGGCATGGCGACACCGGCTGCCAGCAAAAGGCCAAAGCCCGCGGCTGTTATCGACCTGGCGATCGTAAACATATGCGACTCCTTCGAAATCCGGCGACAGCATCATGCACTTCTGCGTGAAAACCTTGCTGCCGGGCATGCCGTGATTATTTGTATATAGTGATTTGGAGCCACACTCATAGATGCCCCTCCGTCTTTTTGTGCGATGGTTTTCAGGGGATACGAAGCGAGCGGAAAGTTAAGGCCATGAAACCTGTTATAATGCTTATGCTGTGCGCACCGTTGCTTGCCGCATGCACGACAAGCGAACCGCTGCAGCCCATTCCCGGCAGCATCACCTATGGCGGTCAACCGCATATGAAGTTGACGCAATCGCCTCCCGGCTCGCAATTTCAGCATCATTTCACCAACCAGTGGGGCGAGGATGTCGTGGAAACCTACATCATCCAACCCGACCGGAGCCTGAAACTCTCCAACCGCCAGGTGATGAGCCCGCCATTCTGACGGCCAGAACGGTTCAGCGTTTCATGGAATCGCTGAACCGCTCCACTCTTTGCTTTACGCAATTCCGGACGGAAAACCGCTGTGCACCTTTCCTGGAATTGCTATGGTTGCTCATGAAACGAAAACTCCGCCGGTGTGAGCCGACGGAGGACGAATAGCTGGCGACGGCTAAGCTTACCAGCAGCGATAGCAGCGACGGTAATAAGGCCGGCCGTAATAGCCGCGATGGTTATGGTCGCTGACGGCGGCGCCGACGAGAACGCCGCCGATGATCCCGGCAGCGGCAAGCCCGGCAGCCTGATTTTCAGCCTGCTGCGCCTGGACGCGGTTGGCCTGATAGGTCGCGCCGACGCAGCGATTGTAGCGCTGCGTGCCGGGGCGGAGCCCCTGCGATTGACACGTCATTTCGGCACTCATCGCAGATTCCTGCGGCGTCTGGCAGCTCGACAGAATGGTAGTAATGGCGACGAGACTCGCGGCCACGGTGGCACGTATACGCATATTCCCTCCGGCAATTTTAGATATAGTCCCGATGGCGGGGAATACAGCCAATGGTAAGCTTTAGCAAGCAAGAGTCGTACGCATAGTACCCGAAAGCCTGCGAAAGCGCCCGAAAGCACTCGCGAAGATAGTATTTTGCTTAACAACTCAATAGGATAAAGCCGAAAATGAAGAAGGCCCCGTCAAAGAACAGGGCCTTCCGCATTCAGCCGGCGTATATACGCCGGTGGTGGAGATCACTCATCCCGGATTAGAAATTCCGCTCGAAGCGGAGAATGCCGGCAACCGTGTCGTTATTGATGAAATCGTAGTGCATGTAAGTCACTTCAGGCTCCACCAGGAAATCCTTGACCGGGTGGAACTTCAGATTAGTGGTCGCTTCGAAGATCTTGGACTCGGTGTAGGCGAGCTGCAGGTTCCACTTCAGTTTGTCATTGATCGGCACGCCGACACCACCCCAGACAGCCCAGTCGCCCCAGCCGCACTTGCCGGCGTTGACTGAACCGCTCGACGTCGTGCAAGCGGAAATGTCCTGGTTCGTGCCGGCATATTTGTTGAGCTTGTCGCCATCGGTGTTCCAGCCGCCCATCAGGAAGGCTTCCACGCCGCCGAACTTGGCGTCGATACGAGCCTTGATCGCACCCTCTTCGACGATCGAGTCGTAGCCGCCGACGATCTTGAAGCCCCAGTTCCCGGCCTTGTAGCCAGCGCCGGCAACGACATCGGGAGCGTAATGGTTGGACTTGTCGTCCGTCCACCATCCCGCGCCATAAGATGCCTCGCCATCGGAGGCGGAGTAGCTGTCTTCGAGCGAGATCACAGCCGTGAAGCCATTGCCTGCGTCGTAGTTGTAGGTCAGCTGGTTGAGTTCGTATGGACCGTCATAGATCGCGTCGTCGTTGATGACATCGCCGGCATAGCCGGCATAGAGGTTGAACTGCGAGTCGAGCTTGCCAACCGTGAAGCCAGCAAGGCTGATATTGGCGAACAGGAGCTTGGAGGAGGTCGCGCCACCATCGTTCCATTCCCAGCGGAAGATGGTGTTGGTCTTCAGCGGGCCGTATTCGGTGTCGGTCGCCGTATCGACATCGAGTTCCACGCGCTCGTGCCAGAGCGTTCCGACCCTGCTGCGCGGATTGTAAGCGTCATACCACTCACCTTCGGTGCGGACTTTGCCACCGATCTTCAGGCAGGTTTCGGTGCCGGGAATATAGAAATAGCCTGTTCCGTACGCATCACAGATACGAACATATTCAAGCGGTTCGGGTTCGGCGGCGACAATAGCGTCAGCGGCATGGGCGGCGCTCGCTGCAGCGATGGCAGCGGCGGAGCCAAGAAGAAGGCTCTTGATGTTCATGGTGTCTCCATTCGACTATCCATCAGGGATGGAGTCTCCCGGCAGACAACAACGTGCCCCTCCATAGCCTGACTGGCTGTTCCCCTCACACAGGGCGAAGCAAAGAAGCTTCGCCGTCAAACTGAACCTGTGGTACTACCACGGCAAGTTAATAAGGCTTACGAACTAATTGTCAGGACGCAGAAGAGTAGCGGACGTGACAAAATTATCACGATCATTTATGCGGCCAATGAAGTTATGATCCTTGCGTAGCCGGGGAGCGCGCAAGTCACGACTTTTAGCTGTCGCTGCGCCTCACGGGAACGAAAAGCATCTTTACGTGATCTGCATGCCGGCGGGATGCAGTTATCGCACCTGATCGAGCAGACGCTTGCATTCCAAAAGATCGTAGAGCGTTTCCTGCAGCAGGGCGCGATCTTCCTTGCCGACACTGGATTTGCCGATGGAAACATCCGGCATGCCATCGTCGCCGCTCACGAAGTTGAAGAAACGACGGCTGATCGGCGCCTTGACGCGGCCGACGATCTGATCTTCCTCGGTATTGCCGGAACTGACGCGGGGCTCGACGGTGGCAGGCTCCTGTGCGGCGGCAAGCGCCTCGACGCTGGCAAGATCGCCATGACCGACCGCAATGACAAACTTGTTGCCGTTGGTCTTCAGAAGCTTCTGAACACCCTTGATCGTATAGCCGTGGTCATAGAGCAGATGGCGGATGCCATTCAGCAGGTCGACATCCTCGGGGCGATAGTAGCGCCTGCCGCCACCGCGCTTCATCGGTTTGATCTGCGGAAACCGGGTTTCCCAGAACCGTAGGACATGCTGCGGCAGATCAAGGTCTTCCGCGACTTCGCTGATCGTGCGAAATGCATCCGGGCTCTTGTCCATCATCTTACTCCTACAGGGCGCAGGCGGCGCCATTCGGGCCGGATCACGCAAGGGGAGGTATGGGTATCCGTGCCTTCCTGCGATGCGACTCACCATATTTCAACGGTTTGGCGGCGGAAATTCAAGTCATCTCTTCAGCCGCTGCACAGGCAAGCACCAAAATGTAGGCAACAGCGCATCAAAAAGGCCGCAGAACAAGGCATGCGGCCGATATCGATACGAATCTCTGGGACGGATCAGGAGGCAGGATTTGCCGGCTTGGTCTTCGCCTTGCGGCTTGCGTGCGCTTTCAGGATGCGGGTCTTGAGGACATTCGATGCCTTGAAGGTCATGACCCGCCGCGGCGAGATCGGCACTTCCTCGCCGGTCTTCGGATTGCGCCCGATACGCTCATTCTTGTCACGTACCTGAAAAGTCGCGAACGAGGAGAGTTTCACGGTTTCGCCACGCACGATGGCGTTGCAAATTTCATCGATCACGGTCTCGACGAGCTCAGCCGACTCCGTTCGGGAGAGACCGACTTTCCGGAATACCGACTCCGCCAAGTCTGCGCGCGTCACTGTCTTGCCCGTCATAGCTCCCCGCCCATATCAATGCGTAATCTTCTTCAAGCCTTGCGAGACTATTGCCCTTGCGCCGCACGGTCAAGCTCTTGTTCGGAACGGCTTTTAGAGATATGGCGCTACCAACGCAGCAGCACCGCTCCCCAGGTGAAGCCGCCGCCCATGGCCTCCAGCATCACCAGATCGCCTTTCTTGATTCGACCGTCACCGGCCGCAACCGCGAGCGCAAGAGGGATCGATGCCGCCGATGTGTTGCCATGAAGGTCGACGGTGACCACAACTTTCTCGGGAGCAATTCCCAGCTTCTTGGCCGAGCCATCGATGATGCGGCGATTGGCCTGATGCGGCACCAACCAATCCAGATCATCAGGCGTGGTGCCCGTCGCATCGAAAGCGGCCTGGATGACGTCGGTAATCATGCCGACGGCGTGCTTGAACACTTCACGGCCCGCCATGTGCAGCACACCGACCGTGCCTGTCGTGGAAGGACCGCCATCGACATAGAGCTTGTCCTTGTGCGCACCATCGGAGCGCAGGCTTGCCGTGAGCACGCCGCGATCGGTCGTGGCGCCACCCCCCTCGCCTGCCTCCAGGATCAACGCGCCGGCGCCGTCTCCGAAAAGAACGCAGGTCGTGCGGTCGGTCCAATTGAGGATGCGGGAAAACGTCTCGGCGCCGATGACGAGGACGCGCTTGGCAAGGCCACAGCGAATATAGGCGTCAGCCGTCGTCACCGCATAGACGAAGCCGGTGCAGACGGCCTGTACGTCGAAGGCGAAGCCGTGATGCATGCCGAGCCGGTTCTGGATATTCACCGCCGTTGCCGGAAAGGTATTGTCCGGCGTCGAGGTGGCGACGATGATCAGATCGAGATCATCCGGCGTCAAACCGGCGTTGGCGAGGGCGGCGCGTGCCGCCTGCTCGCCCAGGGACGCCGTCGTTTCGCCTTCACCGGCGATATGGCGCTGGCGGATGCCCGAGCGCTGGACAATCCAATCGTCGCTGGTGTCGACGATCTGCTCCATCTCGGCATTGGTCATGACGCGTTTGGGGAGCGCTGCCCCAAAACCGCGAACTATTGAACGGATCATTCTGCGTGTACCCCGTCGCTCATGCCGCTTCCGGCCCGATCGGGGGCAGCCGTTTGGCATGATATTTCTTCAAATCGTTTTCGATTTTCTGCGTGAGACCATTCTTGGCCATATCGTAGCCGACATCGACGGCGGCAGCGAAGGCTTCGGCATTCGCGCCGCCGTGGCTCTTGATGACGATGCCGTTGAGGCCTAGGAAGACGCCGCCATTGACCTTGCTGGGATCGAGCTTTTCACGCAGCAGGTCGAAAGCACCCTTGGCAAAGACGTAGCCGATGCGCGCGAGTAGCGTGCGTGACATGGCCGCGCGCAAATAGGCGGCGATCTGCTTTGCCGTGCCTTCCGCCGCCTTCAGCGCGATATTGCCGGAAAAACCTTCCGTGACGACGACGTCGACGGTGCCCTTGCCGATATCGTCACCCTCGACGAAGCCCGAATATTCGAGTGATTCGAGATTGGCTTCGCGGATCAGGCGGCCGGCATCCTTGACGTCTTCCTGGCCCTTGATTTCCTCGACGCCGACATTCAGCAAGCCGACGGTCGGGCGCTCGATCTCGAAGAGCGCACGGGCCATGGCGCCGCCCATCAGGGCGAAATCGAGCAGCTGCTGTGCATCCGCGCCAATGGTGGCGCCCACATCGAGCACGATGCTTTCCCCGCGCAGTGTCGGCCAGATCGCGGCGATCGCCGGACGCTCGATATTGGCCATGGTGCGCAAACAGAATTTTGCCATCGCCATCAGCGCGCCGGTGTTGCCGGCGGATACGACCACATCGGCCTCGCCCACCTTCACGGCTTCGATCGAACGCCACATGCTGGAAACGTAACGGCCGCGGCGCAATGCCTGGCTCGGCTTCTCATCCATGCTGATGGCGACATCGCACTCGTGAAAGACGGATTTTTCCCGAAGCTTTGGATATTTGGAGAGGACCGCTTCGCAGCGATCCTTCTGTCCGTACATGATGAACGTGATATCGGGATGCCTATCCAGCGCCTTGGCCGCGCCGGGAACAACAACCTCTGGGCCGAAGTCGCCACCCATTAGGTCAAGAGAAATTCTGATCACGCGTCCCTAGTCCTTTTTCTCCGCCAGCTTGGCGAATTTGGCGTCAAAATACCGTTTTCTCCCCCGGTTACAACTGAATTGTGCTCAATTGCCAAGGAGGTCTATTCCTTTTTCCAATCTTTCAGAACGGCGAACGGCGAAGGCTTCTTGTCATCTTCGCCCGTGTCTTCAATGTGCGTGTCGAACTCGACTCCAGGCTTGCGTGGATAGGGATCGATGGCAAGAGCCGCGAATTCCGCGACCACCGCACCGGCGTCGATCGTATCGCCCGTAAAGGTCTCCGGAAGGTCCGGACCGTCGGGATCTAGTACCATTTCGCCCGCATCCATAGAGGGCGCACGCGCCAGCTTGGAGTCCTCGGGCACAAAAATATGCTCGAAATCTTCGTCGATCTCGGATTCGACCGGCTCCAGCGTCACCACGCAGGCCTGAACGATCTTCGCCCTGACATTACCCTTGATGCGGACGCCGTCGCGCTTCCAGCGCGAGATCTTGAGATCGGCATCGAGCTTGCCCACCGAAAGCACATCCCAAAGGGCTGCAAGCCCGGCAAGTTCGCGGTCATCCGCCTCGATGTGCACGTCCACCGGGTTGGCGGAAATATGGCCGACCTTCACCGGATAGGAAAATGGGGTTTCGTCTGAATCATGTCTTTTCATTTTTCTTCTCCTAACCGAGCTGCCGGTCGAGTTTGGGCGGTTGCGGCAGCGTCGCGGATCCCGTGGCGATCTGCTCTTCGGTTACCGCCGCCAGATGCGCTTCCGCCGTCAGCATCCAGCCAGCCAGCTCGGCCATGGAAGCCGCCGCCTGCTCCGCCTTGGGATAGATGTTGCGCTGTAGTGCCGTGGCAAGCGCCGCGCGATCATTGCCATCCATGGCCGCCGCATAGCTTTCAAGCCGCCCATAGAACATGCCGGCCAGTTTCTTCATGCGTTTCGGCACGCTGTTGTCGCCTATCCCAAGTTCGCGGATCGAATAATCGATATCTTCGAAAAACGCATCCACGATTTCCTGTGCGAGTTCCTGGCCGCTGGTTGTCGACGACCGCGTGCGGCGGAAGAACAAGATCATCATCACGGACAGCAGTTCGAAGCGCCCCATCACCGTATCTGGCACGTCATAGTCGGTATAGAAAACCGGCTGCCGCGCCATGGTTGTCAGGACCTCATACTGTCTGACGACGATGATCTGATTGTGATTTCTTTTGCGGAAGAGCCCAAAAATCATGAGAATCCCGGAATTGGCTCCTTCAGAGCGCGCCGTTTTTGCTTGGCCGTGTTGCATCCACGCAAAAGCTGGTTTACCGAAGCAGGCGCGAATTGCAATGCCGTTTGTGCCCGCTTCGAGGCTCCTGCCCTTACCGTCGTCACGTTGTGCATGATCGGTGACGAAGAGTGCCGAACAACGTCTTTGTGCCTTTTCCAATCGCGGAAAGGCCACAATGATGTGCACAGCAAGGTCATACCGGCCGCTCGGCCATCGGATTGATTCATTAGGGGAGATGAGATGTCGTTGACCAGACGGTATTTCAAGTCTGACATTACTTTCAGCAGCGGTGCCGCCATCGCCCTGGTGATTGCGACTTTGGGACTTTCAGGTTGCAAGACCAGCGAGGTCATGAACAACGGCTACATCTTTGATCCGCAGTCGCTCGCGCTTGCGCCGGTCGGCTCCAGCCGTGAGCAGGTTCTGCTCTCGCTCGGCACGCCGTCGACCACCGCGACTTTCGACGGCGAGGTCTTCTATTATATCTCCCAGAAGCGCACCCGCGCCGTTGCCTTCATGAAGCCGAAGCTGGTCGACCAGAATATTCTGGCGATCTATTTCGACAAGGACGGCGTCGTGAAGCAGGAAGCCAACTATACGCTGAAGGACGGCAAGGTCTTCGACATGATCAGCCGTACGACGCCGACCGGCGGCCGCGATATCACCTTCCTGCAGCAGATCCTGCAAGGCAGCGGCAACGGCGTCAACGGCGCGAGGAACTTCCTCAACAACCTCAACCCGGGCCAATAAGCCGGGGAGCCCTTCAAAGAAAAACCCGCGAGGCAAACGCCCCGCGGGTTTTCATTATGCATTCGGTTTGCTTTCTTTAGTCTTCTCCGGGCTTAACCGGCGAGAATGGCGAGCAGAAGCAGAGCCACGATATTCGTGATCTTGATCGCCGGATTGACAGCCGGACCTGCGGTGTCCTTGTAGGGATCGCCGACGGTATCACCCGTGACCGACGCCTTATGGGCTTCAGAGCCTTTCATATGACGCGTGCCATCCTTGTCGACGAAGCCATCCTCGAAGCTCTTCTTGGCATTGTCCCATGCACCGCCGCCCGACGTCATCGAAATGGCGACAAAGAGCCCGTTGATGATCACGCCGAGCAACGATGCGCCAAGAGCTGCGAAAGCCGACGCCTTGGAGCCGGAGAGCAGCAGGACGCCGAAATAGACGACCACCGGAGCCAGCACCGGCAAGAGCGACGGAATGATCATCTCGCGAATGGCGGCCTTGGTCAGGAGATCGACGGCGCGGCCGTAATCCGGACGTTCCGTGCCCTGCATGATGCCAGGTTTCTCGCGAAACTGCCGGCGCACCTCCTCCACGATCGAGCCGGCCGCCCGGCCGACGGCCGTCATGGCGATGCCGCCGAAGAGATAGGGGATGAGGCCGCCGAACAGCAGGCCGGCGACGACGTAAGGATTTGAGAGCTCGAACGAGATCGTGCCCACATTGGCGAAATACGGGAACTTGTCACCGTGAGCCGCAAAATATTGCAGGTCGTTCGAATAGGCCGCGAACAGCACCAGCGCGCCGAGACCGGCCGAACCGATGGCGTAGCCCTTGGTGACGGCCTTGGTGGTGTTGCCGACCGCATCCAGGGCATCGGTGGATTTGCGCACCTCCGGCGGAAGATGCGACATTTCCGCAATGCCGCCGGCATTGTCGGTGACGGGGCCGAAGGCATCGAGTGCGACGATCATGCCGGCAAGGCCGAGCATGGCGGTAACCGCGATGCCGGTGCCGAAAAGGCCGCCAAGCTGATAGGTAGCGATGATGCCGCCGACGATAACGATTGCCGGCAATGCTGTCGATTCGAGCGAGACGGCAAGCCCCTGGATGACATTGGTGCCGTGACCGGTCACCGAAGCCTGGGCGATGGAATTGACCGGCCGCTTGTTCGTGCCGGTATAATATTCAGTGATGACGACGATCAGCGCCGTGACGATCAGGCCGATGATGCCGCAAGCGAATAGCCTTGTGCCGGTGATGTCGAACCCGGCGACGGTGCCGATGGAGCCCCAGCCGATGGTCAACGAGGTGGCCGCAGCCAGGCCGATGATCGACAGGACGCCGGTTGCGATGAGGCCCTTGTAGAGAGCGCCCATGATCGAGCCGTTGGCACCGAGCTTCACGAAGAAGGTGCCAATGATCGAGGTGATGATGCAGGCGCCGCAGATCGCAAGCGGATAGATCATGACGGAGCCGAGGAGCGGCGAACCGGCGAAGAAGATCGAGGCGAGAACCATGGTGGCGACGACCGAGACCGCATAGGTCTCGAACAGGTCGGCCGCCATGCCGGCGCAATCGCCGACATTGTCGCCGACATTGTCTGCAATGGTGGCGGGATTGCGCGGGTCATCCTCCGGAATACCGGCTTCAACCTTGCCGACGAGGTCGCCGCCGACGTCGGCGCCCTTGGTGAAGATACCGCCGCCGAGACGGGCGAAGATCGAAATCAGCGAGGCGCCGAAGCCGAGCGCCACCAGCGCGTCGATGACATCGCGCGAGCCGGCTTCATGGCCGAGAATGCCGGTCAGGACGTAGAAGTAGATGGAGACGCCGAGCAGGGCGAGGCCCGCGACCAGCATGCCGGTAATGGCGCCCGACTTGAAGGCGATATCGAGGCCCGCCGACAGGCTCTGCGACGAGGCCTGCGCGGTGCGGACGTTGGCGCGTACGGAGACATGCATGCCGATGAAGCCTGCGGCGCCTGAGAGGATTGCGCCGATCAGGAAGCCGAAAGCGGCCTCGGACGACAAAAGGAGCCAGGCCGCGATGAAAACGATGATCCCGACGATGGCGATGGTTCTATATTGGCGCGCCAGATAGGCTTGCGCTCCTTCACGAATATATCCGGCAATCTCCTGCATGCGTGCATTGCCCTGATCGGCAGCGAGCACCGACCGGGTTGCCCATACGGCGTAGATCACCGAGAGCAGTCCGCATGCGATCACTCCTAAAAGAATCGACATTTCGCTTTTTCCCTCCAAAAAAGCCGGCGGTTCACTCCTCCGCCGGCCGCCTGCGACAACGCCCAGCCCCTTCCTCCAGGGGCCGACCAATGTGCAGTTGCGAGATTGCTGTCGGGATAACGTCGCGTCAAGACCGCCCGCGGGTAAAATACCCGCAGAAGGTTCAAAAGAATATTCGAAGGTGAAATCAGGCGCGAACGAAGGAAACGAAAGTGACCGGCGTTACGATTTGCACGCTCGGCGGACCTTATTTCTTGGCTTCTCCGCGAACCTGCTTGGCGATTCGGTCGAGCACCGCATTGACGAGCTTGGGCTCGTCCTCCTCGAAAAAGGCGTGAGCGATCTCGACATATTCGGTGACGATGACCGGAACCGGCACGTCCTTACGGTCGAGAAGCTCGAATGTGCCGGCGCGCAAGATGGCGCGCACGGTGCTGTCGAGACGCGACAACGCCCAGTCGTCCTGAAGCGCCGAGCCGATCAGCGGATCGAGCTTGGTTTGATCGCGCACGACGCCTGCTACGATGGAGCGGAACCAGGAGGCATCAGCCTTCAGATAGGTCTCTCCGTCCAGTTCCTGCCCGAGACGATGGGCCTCGTATTCAGCCACCACCTCGAGAACGCCGGTTCCGCCGATATCCATCTGATAGAGCGCCTGCACCGCCGCAAGGCGCGCTGCGCCTCGCTGGTTCGCGGGTTTTGCCGGTCGCTCGTTATCCTGATTGCTCATGAATTATGCACCCAACTTCTCTTTCAGCGCGATCATGGTCAGCGCCGCGCGAGCGGCAAAGCCGCCCTTGTCCTTGTCCGAACGGCGGGCGCGAGCCCAGGCCTGCTCATCGTTCTCGACCGTCAGGATGCCGTTGCCGATTGCGAGGGATTCGCTGACGGCCAGATCCATCAGCGCTCGCGAGGATTCATTCGCGACGATATCGAAATGATAGGTCTCGCCGCGGATGACCATGCCGAGAGCTACATAGCCGTCATAGACCACATTACCATTGTCGCCGCCATCGAGCGCCATGGCAATTGCCGCCGGGATCTCCAGCGCACCGGGAACGGTGACGATATCATAGGTCGCGCCAGCCTCATCGAGAGCAGCCTTGGCGCCGTCGAGCAGCGCATCGGCCATATCGTCATAGAAGCGGGCTTCGACGATAAGGATATGGGCATTGGAAGAGCTGGTCATACATCACCTGAGGATTGAGAGGGCGCGGCACCTTGTCAGGGCGGGTCAAACCACGGCGGGCCTCGCTTGGCAAGTGTTTTTAATGGCCGGTGCCAATTCCGACCCTATTTGGAAATCACCGGCGCGACGCGAAAATTGTGGCTTCCGCCAACGCAACCGCTTCGATAATAATTCAAAGCCTGCAAAGGGGAGGTTCATGACAAAGAAATCCGCACCCGCCGTCAATATCGGCGAGCTCGAGCTAGAGCATTGGCAACAGGGCAGCTTCTTTGCCGGCAGCGACACCTCCTTCGGGGCGATGCTCGGCCTGAAGAATCTTGGGATCAGCTATAACGAAGTGCCGCCCGGCAAATCTGGCTGTCCGTTTCACAACCATCATGTCGAGGAAGAACTCTTCGTCATTCTCGACGGCGAAGGCGAATATCGCTTCGGCGACCAGCGTATCGCAGTCAGCAAGGGCGATGTGCTGGGCGCCCCCGCCGGCGGCCCTGAGACGGCGCATCAGCTGATCAATACTGGCCCCGGCGTGCTGATCTATCTCGCCATTTCCACCAAGGCACGGACGGAAATCGTCGAATATCCCGATTCCGGCAAGTTCCTGGCGAAGACCAACAACAACGGCAAGGCGACGTTCCGTACGATCGGCCGCGCTGCCGCCGGCAACCTCGATTACTGGGACGGCGAACCCGGCGCCTCGAACGACTAAGAACCATCAAAGACAGAGTTCAGCAAAGCTCCGTACCTCCATGACCCATATTCCGACGCTCACGACCGATCGCCTGCTGCTCCGCGGCCATAGACTCGATGATTTCGAAGAATTCCTCGGCCTCTGGAAACACGAGGAGATCGTTCGCTTTATCGGCGGCGAAATGCCGACACGCGAACAGGTCTGGGCCCGCCTCCTGCGCTATGCCGGCCTATGGCATCATCTCGGCTTCGGCTTCTTTGCCGTCGAGGAACGCCAAAGCGGCAAGCTGATAGGCGAAGTCGGTTTTCTCGATCTGCACCGTGACATGACGCCAATGACGGAAGGCACGCTGGAAGCCGGCTGGGGCATTACGCCGCCAATGCAGGGCAAGGGCTATGCGACGGAAGCCATGAACGCAGCGATTGCCTGGGCGGACAGCCAGTTCGCAGGCCGCCGCATGACCTGCATCGTGGACCTGGAGAACGTACCGTCATTGCGGGTTGCCGAGAAGATCGGCTTCCGGCGCATCGGCGAAGTAACGTTCAAGGACAGGTGCAACGCCATATTCGAGCGCTAGGCGTTGCGGGGTGACTATCATGCCGGTTTCGCAGGATAGGTTTTCGATCAAACCTTACGAACCAAGCGACGTCCAAGCCACGATCGACATTTTCCTGAGGGCCATTCGCGAGGTCGCGTCGAAAGATTACAGCCCGGCTGAGATCGCCGCCTGGGCGAAGGTCGACGATGCCGAGGTCTGGGCGCAGTATCGAGCGAGCCGGCCGACCTGGCTTGCGGTGGTTGGTGCCACCCCCATCGGCTTTGCCGATCTGAAATCGGATGGTTGCCTCGACATGATGTTCGTTTCGCCCGATTACCAGGGAAAGGGCGTCGCCAGCCTATTGCTTGCAACGGTCGAAAGAGCCGCGCGCGAACAGGGCCTTCAGCGGATTTTCACCGAGGCGAGCCTGACCGCCCGCCCCTTTTTCGAGCGCAAGGGCTTTGTCGTCGTGGCCGCGCAGCGGGTAGAAAAGCGCGGCCAGATATTGTCGAACTTCCTGATGGAAAAAGTGCTCGCGTAAGCTGCCGAGACCCCGATCGAAACTTCCCTGCGGCGAGCCCGTGAAACTTAGAGCATTTCCGCTTTTCTTCGAATCGCGAAAACGCTCTATCTTCTTGTTTCCCAACGCATTCCGGACGGAAAACCGCTGCGCACTTTTCCTGGAAATGCTCTAGGCTTCGCGGACGACCGGGAATTCCGCCAGCCGGGCGGCGTAGCGGGCCATGGTGTCGACTTCGAAATTGACGAAGTCGCCGGCCTTGCGCTCTCCCCAGGTCGTGACCTCGAGCGAATGGCGGATCAGGAGCACGTCGAATTCAGTCCCATCGACAGCATTGACGGTCAGCGAGGTGCCATCGAGCGCAACCGACCCCTTCGGCGCCACGAACCTGGCGAGATGTTCCGGCGCGCGCAGGCGGAAACGGGTCGCGTCACCTTCGGCCGTGACCGAGAGGATTTCCGCCTTACCGTCGATATGGCCGGAAACGATGTGGCCGCCGAGTTCATCTCCGATCTTGAGGGAGCGTTCGAGGTTGATCCTGGCTCCGGTTTCCCAGGTGCCGATGGTCGTCAGGCGCAGGGCTTCTTCCCATGCCTCGACCTCGAACCAGCGTCCGTTACTGCCCTCTTCCGGCAGGCCGGTGACCGTCAGGCAGACGCCGGCATGCGAAATCGAGGCGCCCATGTCGATCGTCGCCGGATCGTAATTGGTGGCAACGCGCAGCTTGATGCCTTCCTTCAAGGGAGAAATGGATTCAACCGTGCCGACATCGGTGACAATTCCGGTAAACATCAAAAACCTCTTTCAAATTCGTCGCAGCGATCATCGCCGAAGCGGCTTTCGCCGATATGCATGAAACTTGCTGGGATATTGGATTTGAGGACGGGCGATTCAATACCGCGCTTGCCGATATGGGAAGGCCCCTGGAAGAGCAGGATGCGGTCGACCAGGTCAGCGGCGAGGAAACGCCGCGCCGTCTTCGCGCCGCCCTCCACCAGCAGGGACGAGATGCCGCGCGTACCCAGGGCCTCCAACAACTCTCCCGGTTCACCCAAATTCGACTGCAATACTTCGACGCCGGCGGCATCGAGGGCTGCGCGGCGCGCCATAAAGGCGTTGTCGGTATTGTCGTCGAAGGACGGCGGGTTGGCGGCAACGGCAATAACCGGATATTGCCGCGCCGTCCTTACCAGCTTGCCGCCGAGCGGCAGCTGAAGATTTTCGTCGATGACGATGCGCAACGGCGAGCGGTCTTCCAGGCCGGGAAGCCGACAGGTCAATTCCGGATCGTCTGATATCGCGGTGCCGATACCGACGAGAATGGCGTCGCTTTCGGCCCGCAGCATCTGCACCTGTGCCCGCGAGATGTCGCCGGTGATGCGTACCTGCCCCTCGCCCATCTTGCCGATCATGCCATCGGCGGAAATGGCAAGCTTGAGAGTCACATAGGGGCGGTTTCTCGTCTGGCGCATGAGATAGCCTGCCAGAGCCCGCCTGCCCTCCGTTTCCAGAATGCCGGCATCGACCTCGATGCCGGCTTCGCGCAGCATGTTGATGCCGCGCCCGGAAACGCGCTGATCGGGATCGGTAACGCTGATGACGACACGCGCCACGCCATAGGCAATCAACGCCTCTGCGCAGGGCGGCGTCCTGCCATAGTGGGAACAGGGCTCGAGCGACACATAGGCGGTGGCACCTCGTGCCGCCTCGCCCGCCTCGGCCAGAGCCTGAGGCTCGGCATGCGGGCGACCGCCCAGCGCTGTTACGGCGCTGCCCAAAACGACGCCATCCTTGACGATGACGCAGCCGACGGATGGGTTCGTGGAGGTCAGTCCAAGATGCCGGCGCGACAGACGGATGGCCGCGGCCATGAAACGCTCGTCCTCGGGTCGCGGCGCCATGGTCAGGGATCCAGCGGATCGCGGGCGATCTTCGCGTTGATCTCTTCGATCACATGCTCGAAATCTTCCGCATGCGAAAAATCACGATAGACGGAGGCATAGCGTACGAAGGCGACGTCATCGAGGCTCTTCAGCGCCTCCAGCACCTGCAGACCGATCTGCTCGGAGCTGATTTCGGTCTCGCCGGAGCTTTCAAGGCGACGGACGATGCCGGAAACGGCGCGCTCGATGCGGTCGCGGTCGACCGGGCGTTTGCGCAGCGCGATCTCGAAAGAGCGCACCAGCTTGTCGCGATCGAACAGCACCTTGCGACCGGTCTTCTTGATGACCATCAGTTCGCGCAGTTGCACGCGCTCGAAGGTGGTGAAGCGGCCGCCGCAATCCGGACAAATGCGCCGACGGCGGATGGACGTATTGTCCTCCGCCGGGCGCGAGTCCTTGACCTGGGTGTCTTCTGAGCCGCAGTAAGGGCAGCGCATGCGCTCTCCTTAGCCCATATAGCCGTACATCGGGAAGCGGTCGGTGAGCTTGACCACTTTCTCGCGTACGGCGGCTTCGACAGCGGCATTGCCTTCGTCGGAATTGGCGACCTTCAGGCCATCGAGCACTTCGATGATCAGATTGCCGATTTCCCGGAATTCGGCTTCCTTGAAGCCGCGCGTCGTGCCGGCCGGCGTGCCGAGGCGGACGCCGGAGGTGACGAAGGGCTTCTCTGGGTCGAAGGGAATGCCGTTCTTGTTGCAGGTGACATAAGCGCGGCCGAGTGCGGCTTCCGCGCGCTTGCCGGTGGCGTTCTTCTTGCGCAGGTCGACCAGCATCAGGTGGTTGTCGGTGCCGCCGGAGACGACGTCGACACCGCCGGAGATCAGCGTTTCGGCGAGCGCCTTGGCGTTCTTGACGATCTGAGCCGCGTAGTCCTTGAACTCCGGCTGCAGCGCTTCACCGAGGGCAACGGCCTTGGCGGCGATGACATGCATCAGCGGGCCACCCTGGAGACCCGGGAAGACGGCCGAATTGAACTTCTTCGCCAGATCCTCGTCATTGGTGAGGATCATGCCGCCGCGCGGGCCGCGGAGCGACTTGTGCGTGGTCGTGGTGGCGACATGGCAATGCGGGAACGGCGACGGATGCTGGCCGCCGGCAACAAGACCGGCGATATGCGCCATGTCGACCATCAGATAGGCGCCGACGCTGTCGGCGATCTCGCGGAAACGCTTCCAGTCCCAGATGCGGGAATAGGCCGTGCCGCCGGCGATGATCAGCTTCGGCTTGGTTCCCTCAGCCTTGCGCTGCACTTCGTCCATGTCGAGCAGGTTGTCGCCTTCGCGCACGCCGTAGGACACGACGTTGAACCACTTGCCGGACATGTTAACCGGCGAACCATGCGTCAGGTGGCCACCCGAATTGAGGTCGAGGCCCATGAAGGTGTCGCCCGGCTGCAGCAGCGCGAGAAAGACGGCCTGGTTCATCTGCGAACCGGAATTCGGCTGGACGTTGGCGAAGTTGACGCCGAACAGTTTCTTGGCGCGCTCGATAGCGAGCTCTTCGGCGATATCGACGAACTGGCAGCCGCCATAATAGCGCTTGCCCGGATAACCTTCGGCGTACTTGTTCGTCATGATCGAACCTTGCGCTTCCAGAACGGCGCGCGAGACGATGTTTTCCGAGGCGATCAGCTCGATTTCGTGGCGCTGACGACCCAGTTCCTTACCGATCGCACCAAAGATTTCCGGATCGGTATCGGCAAGCGAGCGATTGAAGAAGGGTTCGGTGGACGCATTGGTCATCGTGAAAGCTCCTGAACGGGCCGGAACGGCAATGCAGACGGTATTAGCGTTAGGGTCGCCGGAGAGCAATACGACCAGCGACATTTGCGCGCATAATCCCGAAATCGAGCACGATTTCGGAAAAGATTATGCGCTATTTCAAAGCGTTACTGCGTCCTTTGCGCGTCCAAAGACGCGCGGTGCAGTAAGCATTCTGCGCAGCACGGCGCCGGCCAATGAAAAAGCCGCGTCCAGGGACGCGGCTTCCATAAGAATTGCAACCAGGCGGCCGATTATTGAACCGGCTGCTCCATGCCCTGGGTCGTATTGAGCGCCAACTGGGAGTTGCCGTCGAGATTATAGATGTCATCGCGGAACTGGACGATGCCGTCGCGGGCGCTCCAAGCCGAAATATAGACGAAATAGACAGGCACTTCCGACGCCAAGGTGATCGGCGTATTGACGCGGGTGGAGATGACCTGCTCCATGTGCTGACGCGGCCAGCCGGGCGTTTCGGCCAACAGCCAGGTCGCCAGGTCGCGCACGTTCTGAACGCGAACGCAGCCCGAGCTGTCGAAACGCATCAGCTTGTTGAACAGGCCCTGCTCGGGCGTATCGTGCATGTATTCGTTGTTGGGGTTGTGGAAGTTGATCTTCGTGGACGCCATGGCGTTGGTCTTGCCCGGGTCCTGACGGAACATCAGGTCTGGCGCCTTGTCCGAATTCCAGTCGATCGTCTCGGGCGCTACTTCCTGGCCCTTGCCGTCGATAAGGCGAATGTTGTTCTTCGTCAGGTAGGTCGGGTCCTTGCGCATCAAGGGCACGATGTCCTTGATGACGATGGAGCGCGGTGCCGTCCAATACGGGTTGAGGATGACCTCGTAGATCTTTGAATTGATGATATGCGTCGGCCGTGATTCCCGGCCGACGATCGCCTGGTGGCGCAGCGCCACCTGACCATCCTCGACGGCTTCGACACGTGTCGCCGGGATGTTGACCATGACGTGACGACGGCCGAGGTCGGATGGGAACGTCTGTAGGCGAACAAGATTGGTGTTCAGCTGCTGCAGGCGGACATTGGCGGGGATGTTCATCGCCTTCAGCGTGAAATCGCCCATGACGCCATCCGCCGGCAGTCCGTGACGGGCCTGGAAACGCTTGACCGCACCGTCGACGTAGGAATCGAAGGCAGCGGAGATACCAGCCTCGCGCGGCAGGTCACCGGTAATCATCAAATGCTGGCGCAGCGACTGTACGGCCGGATCGGTCGCGCCGAGCTGCAGAGGCTGCTGGCTTGTCGGATTGATCTGCGGCCATCCGCCGTTGGCGGCAATGTTCTGATATTGCGCGATCGCCTGCTGAATATTCGATACGGAATCTGGCCCGAGGATCGGCGCGTTCGACTGGACGGCGGCGGCGGTGCGCGCCGCAGCCTTGGCGTCGAACTGATCGTCCCAATTGCCGCGGGAGCGATCATTGATCAACGCCTCGAGCGGAGTCGCGTTTTGCGCGAGGGCCGGAGCGGCCAGTGCGGCAGCGCCAAGAGTTGCAGCCGACCGCAGGAAAGAGCGGCGCGAAAAGGGTCCAATTCCGTTTTTCTTCGACATATCCTAACCGTTCAACGCTGCGATCCAAATCATGCGCAGCCTAGAGAGGAAGCAGTAAATAGCGCAGCTCGCGCCAAGTAACGCCGCTCAGTATCAATCAGCACCCTTAAAGCACCATCAAAAACTTCGCCACGAACTATCACAATATTGCGAAGCGAAGACCTTTGGGCCGTAAGATCGAAATTCGAGAGCGCTGCTTGCCGTCCGTTTCCGCTGTCATAGCAATATGGCCAATTCGTGTCGCCCGGCATGGAACTTGCCTTACCGCGCGACGCGGAAATAAAAGCCAAACTGCATTTGCTAAAATACCACAGCTGCGGGTGGTTCATAGCCTGTCTTGAACCGGCGTCAATGGCGCACGCATCTTGCAGGTCAGATGTGACATAAAGCGAGGGACGCGCGTGGCAAAAAACGCACAATTATAGCGTCGCAACGCATTCAAGCCGGACAGCAGGGCAAGCCGGACACGCAGGGCAAGCCGGACACGCAGGGAACGTGTCCAGCTTGTATTTACTGGAAGGTCTTATGATCAATCGGCACCGTTACTTACATGCGGTAAGCGATGCTGTCGTTCCAGAAGCGGTCGAGGCGCTGCAGCAGCTTGTTCATCTGAGTGAATTCGTCGGTGCCGATGCCGCCGACCTTGTCGATCGAGCCGATATGGCGCTCATAGAGCTTGGCGACGGTTTCGGCGATGTCCTGGCCCGTTTCCGTCAGGCTGATGCGGACCGAGCGGCGGTCGATGCGCGAGCGCTGATGGTTGATAAAGCCGAGGTCGACCAGCTTCTTGACGTTGTAGGAAACGTTGGAGCCGAGGTAGAAGCCGCGGGAGCGCAGCTCGCCGGCCGTCAGCTCGGAATTGCCGATGTTGAAGAGGAGAAGCGCCTGGACGGCGTTGACGTCGTCGCGACCCTGACGGTCGAACTCGTCCTTGATAACATCGAGCAGGCGGCGGTGCAGACGCTCGACCAGGTGAAGGGATTCCATGTAGAGAGCCCGGATGTCGTCAACCTGCTGACCCTGAGCGTTTGCAACTGCCTGCGGCTTGATTTTCGTGTTCATCATAACTTGGCCTCACTCTGTTTTGTTTGGCGGTGTCGTTTTCTTCCCGCCTTGAGTGAGACCCTATCGAATACACATAAAATTCTACTTAAACTGCAGGCTTAACAGCACCTTACCGCGAAGTCTTGGTGTCTCAGGGTAAATCAACCATTACCTGCTGCCGACGACGCCGACGTTTTTCCTGCCACAGCAGGACGCGGAAAAGACAATAGATCACCGCGACGCAGGCATGCAAGATCATGATCAGGGGGTTAGAGCCGAATATCTCCGGCCAGGCTCCATACATCAATCCCTGCCCGCCTGCGGCGAGCACCCACATGACCGGCCCCCAGGAGACGGTGAGCCATAAGCCGAGGGCGGCTACCGGAAAAACCACGGCGAGCCCCGCACCCGCAACCTTCCACGGCAGGGCCAGCAGATCGAACCGCGCATGGCCATCCAGCGAGTAGCCGACCAGCATCGCCCAATATTGCAGGCCGAGCCAGAAACAGGCGATCGCGATCAGCCGCAGGAACAGCACGAACAGGATGTCCGTCAGCGTATTCTTGGGTACGGTCGAAGAATCAGGTTCCATGCGCGAACAATACGTAGGAGGCATCGGCCTCGCCAGAATATAATGGCTGCGGCCTTTCACCTGGTTTTGAATCCTGGGGACAGCGTGATAGGTACGCGGCCTATATCTATATAGAGTGCCATAAATAGACGAAGAAGGATGGCGGCATCATGGAGAACAAGACGCATCTCGTTGACGAGATCACCGGGCATCGCCGCATGCGACGCAACCGCAAGGCCGATTGGACGCGCCGCCTGGTACAGGAAAACCGGCTGACGGTCGATGATCTGATCTGGCCGATCTTCCTGATCCCCGGCACCGGCATCCTCGAGCCGATCCCCGCAATGCCCGGCGTCAACCGCATGACGGTGGACAAGGCCGTGGAAGCCGCGAAGGAAGCAGCCGATCTCGGCATTCCGGCGCTTGCCACCTTCCCGAACATCGAAATGGAGCTGCGCGACGAGACCGGCTCCAACAGCCTCGAGAAGAACAATCTCATCAATCTTGCCACTGCCGCCATCAAGAAGGCCGTTCCGAATATCGGCGTCATCACCGATGTCGCCCTCGACCCCTTCACCAGCCACGGCCATGACGGCATCCTGCGCGGCAATGAGATCGTCAACGATGAAACC
The DNA here is from genome assembly GCF_008370325.1 of Martinezella tropici. Classification (GTDB taxonomy): domain Bacteria; phylum Pseudomonadota; class Alphaproteobacteria; order Rhizobiales; family Rhizobiaceae; genus Rhizobium; species Rhizobium tropici_B. The sequence continues at coordinate 166,998 of NZ_VNIP01000011.1, forward strand.
GTCGAGCAGGTGGCGCTGGCCGCCGTCTATCAGGCGGATGCGGGTGCCGATATCATCGCGCCTTCGGAAATGATGGACGGGCGCATCGGCGCGATCCGCCAGGCGCTCGACGCCGCCGGCCACCAGAATGTCGGCATCATGAGCTATGCGACGAAATTCAGCTCGGCCTTCTACGGTCCCTATCGCGAGGCGATTTCGACCGGCGGCCTGCTGAAGGGCGACAAGAAGACCTATTACATCGATCCGGCCAACGGCACCGAAGCCGTGCGCGACGCCACGCTCGACGTCGAGGAAGGTGCCGACATGCTGATGGTCAAGCCCGGTCTGCCCTATCTCGACATCTGTTGGCGGCTGAAGGAAGCCTTCGGCCTTCCGACCTTCGCCTATCAGGTCTCTGGCGAATACGCGATGATCAAGGCCGCGGCCGCCAACGGCTGGATCGACGGCGAGAGGGTGATGCTCGAAACCCTGCTCGCCTTCAAGCGCGCCGGCTGCGACGGTATCCTCACCTATTTCGCCATGGATGTTGCAAAGCATCTCGCGCGAAAATAGCTCCGCACCATTCGCTTATTGTATTTGCCGGACCTGATACCATATGTTCGGCAAATGTTTCCCCAAGGAGGAAAGCAATGAGCCTGAACCCCAGCCCACTCTATGCAGCACCGGATGACTGGCGCGCCTATAGTGGCGTGCTGAGCCGGCGCATCTTCGCATTCATCGTCGATTACCTCATCGTCGCGCTGCTCTGCATTCCGGCGGCCGTCGTGCTGTTTTTCGTTTCGATCCTGACGCTGGGGCTTGGCTTCATCCTCTATCCCGCCCTCTTCGTCATCGTAGCCGGATTGTATTTCGGCTGGACGCTCGGCGGCCCTTATCAGGCTTCGCTCGGCATGCGCGCCATGGGCCTCACCATGGTCCGCGTCGACGGCCGCCGGATGGATTTCCTGACGGCGATCGTCCATCTGGCACTGTTCTGGATCCTGAACTCCGTCTTGACGCCGCTGATCCTGCTGGTAGGCCTCTTCACCGATCGCAGCCGGCTTGTGCACGACCTGCTGCTCGGCACGGTCATCGCCCGCACCGCCTGAAACACGTATGTCACGATGTCAAATAAACGATCCCTCGCGGGGCAAACGACCCGCGATGTGGCATCCGAATGCATTATGAATTAGGAAACTTCGATCTTTAGCGAAGGACGTAGTTGACGTTTTCTAAACTTGGGCCATGCTTGTAAAAAACGGGTGCCGAAAGAAAGGGCAATCAACGGCAGATGAACACGCAGTCGACGCCTTCTCCGCAGTTTTATCTGACGGCACCGGCCTCCTGCCCGTACCTGCCGAACGAGATGGAGCGCAAGGTCTTCACGCATCTCGTCGGCCCGCGCGCGGCCGAGATGAACGATATCCTGACCCAGGGCGGCTTCAGGCGCTCGCAGAACATAGCCTATCGGCCTGCCTGCGAAGCATGCCGCGCCTGCGTGTCGGTCCGCATCCTTGCCCAGGAATTCGAGCCCACCCGCTCGATGCGGCGCATTCTGGCAGCCAACAGCGACGTCATCGCCACCGAATTTCCCGCCCAGCCTTCAAGCGAGCAATATTCACTCTTCCGCCGCTATCTCGACTATCGGCACCAGCACGGCGGCATGTCCGACATGACGGTGCTCGACTATGCGATCATGGTCGAGGATACGCATGTGAATACGCGCATCATCGAATATCGCCGCCGCGAGGAAGGCTCGGGGCTGGAACAGCGCCCGAAAGGCGAATTGCTGGCGGCGGCCCTGACCGACGTCATGAGCGATGGGCTGTCGATGGTCTATTCCTACTTCAATCCCGATCTCGACGCGCGATCGCTCGGCACCTTCATGATCCTCGATCATATCAAGCGGACGAAGGCGCTCGGCTTGCCGCATATCTACCTCGGCTATTGGGTCAAAGGCTCGCGCAAGATGGACTACAAGACGCGCTTTCAGCCGCAGGAACATCTGACCCCGCGCGGCTGGGAGCGTTTCGATCCCGCCACTGACGGCGATAAAGACACCTTCCGCTGAATGTTCTCTCGTCTTTCGGATCATCAAAAGGGCCTGCTGCTGACGACGCTCGGCGGGCTTGCCCTATCGATGGATATACCGCTGATCCGGCTTTCCAGCGGCGAGGTTTGGTCGGTGCTGTCGGCGCGCAGCCTTGCGACCATCGTCGTGGCGCTTGCCGCACTTTTCGTCATCCGCCGTGTTACGGGTTCGCTGCGAAGCGTGCTGCCAGGTTGGCTCGGACTTCCCGTCGGCTTCTTCTACGGACTGACGACCATCGCCTTTCTCCTTGCCGTCTATTACACGACGGCGGCGAATGTGGTGTTCATCATCGCGCTAAACCCGATGTTCACCGCGCTTCTCTCCTGGATCTTCCTCAAGGAGCGCCCTGCCCTTTCCACCTTCATGACCATGGCCGTGATGATCGTCGGAGTCGGCCTCATCGTTGGTGACGGCATGGAAGGTGGTCATCTCTTGGGCGATGCACTCTCCGTACTCGCATCGTTTTCCATCGCCTGCGCCATCACCATCAGCCGCGCTTCGGGCCGGGATATGGGCTTCGCTTCCTTGCTGGCCGCCGTCATCCCGGCTGCCGTCGGGCTCTATCACATTGCGCCCTCCGGTTTTTCCATCGAACATCCCGGCTGGATCCTCTTCGACGGAGCCGTGCTGATGCCGCTTTCCTTCTGGTGCCTTGCGACGGGCACGCGCTTTCTCTCGGCACCGGAAGTGGCCATGTTCTATCTGCTGGAAACGATTCTCGCGCCCATCTGGGTCTGGCTGATCTTCTTCGAGGCACCCACCAACATGACGCTCGCCGGCGGCGCCGTCCTGATTCTGGCTCTGGCCGCTCATTCGCTTTGGCAGGCGCGGGTGAAAGCCAGAGCAGCAATCACCGCGCAGAGCCTAGCGCATTGAAATAGTCCTCTTCCAATGTTATAACCAGGTTGTCACATTGGAGCTGAACATGAACGTCACCATCCGCAAGATCGGCAATTCCGAGGGCGTCATTATTCCGAAGGAGGTCCTTCACAGGCTCGGACTGAAGAACGGCGATGCGCTGGAGATCCGAGAAGTGAACGGCAATATCGAACTGGTTCCTGAGCGTGCCGATCTTACCGAGCAACTGCGCGCGGCAAGACTTGGCATGCAGAAATATCGCAGCGCCCTGCGCGAACTCGCAAAATGAATGACTATAAATGGCTGTCCCGTGAAGCTGTTGAGATCACGCATGAGGAGCAGATCGCCGAACATGGTGGCTTATCAGGCTTAAAAGATGAGAACGCTCTGGAGGCAGCGCTGGCGCGTCCACTGAACAAGGCTGCGTATGGCGAAAATGACATATTCGCTCTCGCCGCTGCATATCTTTATGGCTTGGTACGGAACCATCCTTTTTCCGACGGGAATAAAAGAACTGGATACCTCGCAGCTTTCACATTTCTCTACATCAACGGCTATCTGATTGAAGCGGACGATGGGATGATCGTGACGTTTGTATTAGGTGTGGCCGCCGGAGAAATTGATGAAATAGGTGCTAAGCACTTCCTCAAAGACTTCAGCATCCCACTAGCCGGGTGACGACTATTCCGTCTGCGGCACCCGGCCCTTCGCTAAAGCTTATGGCGTTCGTCACCGCAATCGGTCCGCCGGACCGATTGCTTGGTCTCAGTCCGACCGCTCCTCACCCAGAAAACCGGCCGCTTCTGGGGAAACCCTTCGGCACGGCTCGGCCGGCGCCGGCGCGATCACCCAGCCATTCCACCAACTCGTCCTTGGACTTGGTGAAGGTACGACCGGCACTGTCTTCCCAGGTCAGGCCGTCGGCAATCACGAAGCACCTGATATCCGAAATGCCGCCATCCTTGTATTTCTGAAGGCGGACGCCCTTGCCGCGCGACATTTCCGGCACCTGAGAAAGCGGGAAGATGATCATCTTGCGGTTCTCGCCGACCACGGCGACATGATCACCGGAAACCGGCACGAGAAGCTTCGTCTCGTCCGGATAGGAGACGTTCATGATCTGCTTGCCCTTGCGGGTATTGGCGACAAGCTCCGCCTCGGGCACGATGAAGCCGTTGCCCACCGTCGATGCGATCATCTGCTTGCGCTGGGGATCGTGGACGAAGGCGGTCAGCACGTCCTGATCGTTCTCCATGTCGATCATGATGCGCAGCGGTTCTCCGTGGCCGCGGCCGCCGGGCAGCTTGTCGCCGCCGAGCGTATAGGCCTTGCCGCCGGTCGTAATGATCAGGATCTTGTCCGTCGTCTGCGCCGGGAAGGCAACCTTCAGTCCGTCGCCCTCCTTGAAGGTCAGCGACGAGGTATCGGAAATATGGCCCTTGAGGGCGCGGATCCAGCCTTTTTCCGAGACGACGACGGTGATCGGTTCTTTCTCGATCATCGCCTGCTGGATGGCGGCATCGTCGGCCTCGGGCGCCTCGGCAAACTGTGTGCGGCGGCGGCCGATATCGGTCGCCTTGGCGAATTTCTTCTTCACCTCGCCGATTTCCCAGGAAACCGTTTGCCACTGCTTTTCTTCCGAGGCGAGCAATGCCTCGATGTCGGTCTTCTCCTTAGTCAGGCCGTCGAATTCCTTGCGGATCTCGAACTCTTCCAGCTTGCGCAAGGAGCGCAGCCGCATATTGAGGATCGCCTCGACCTGATTGTCCGTGAGGCCGAACCGCTCCATCATCACGGGCTTCGGCTCATCCTCCTCGCGGATGATGGCGATGACCTCATCGATGTTGAGATAGGCAACCAGCAGGCCGCCGAGGATTTCGAGGCGCTTTTCGATTGCCGCCAGGCGGAAGCGCGAACGGCGCAGCAGGACTTCGCGGCGATGGTCCAGCCATTCCTTCAGTACCTCGTTCAGCGCCATGACCTTGGGAATGCGGCCCATGGACAGGACGTTCATGTTGAGCGGGAAACGGCTTTCCAGCTCCGTCAGCTTGAACATCGATTCCATCAGGATCGTCGCATCGACGGTGCGGCTCTTCGGAACGAGAACGACGCGGATGTCCTCAGCGGATTCGTCGCGGATGTCCTCAAGCAGCGGCAGTTTGCGCGCCAGCAACAGTTCAGCGATCTTTTCGATCAGCCGCGATTTCTGCACCTGGAACGGAATTTCCGTGACGACGATCTGGTAGCCGCCGCGACCGAGATCCTCGATCTCCCATTTGGAGCGGACGCGAAAGCCGCCGCGGCCCGTCTTGTAGCTTTCGATAATGCTCTGGCGATCGTCGATGATGATGCCGCCGGTCGGGAAATCCGGACCGGGTATATAGAGTTCCACGAGCTTCTCGACAGTGGCATCGCGATCCTTGATCAGATGCAGCGCGGCGTCGCAGAGCTCGTGGGCATTGTGCGACGGAATGGAGGTCGCCATGCCGACGGCGATGCCAGAGGAACCGTTGGCGAGCAGGTTGGGGAAAGCGCCGGGCAGAACGATCGGCTCGGAATTCGACTCGTCGTAGGTATCGCGAAAATCGACCGCATCCTGATCGATCCCTTCGAGCAGCAGTTCGGAAACCGCCGTCATCTTGGATTCGGTGTAACGCATCGCAGCCGGGCTATCGCCGTCGATATTGCCGAAATTGCCCTGGCCGTTGACCAGCGTGTAACGCTGCGAAAAATCCTGCGCGAGACGCGCCAATGCGTCATAGATCGACTGGTCGCCATGCGGATGATAGTTACCCATCACCTCGCCGACGATCTTGGCGCATTTGCGGAAGGCGGCATTGGGGCGAAGACCCATCTCGCTCATCGCATAGACGATGCGGCGATGCACCGGCTTCAACCCGTCGCGGACGTCGGGAAGCGCGCGTTGCGTAATGGTCGACAGAGCATAGGCCAGATAGCGCTCTTCGAGCGCGGCCTTCAGGTCGACCGGAACGATATTGTCGTCGCCGTCACCGGGCGGCGGTGTCAGATTTTTTCCCATGGCCCTTGACTATCGGAGATGGCGATTCCCGGCAAGAAATCAGCGGAAAGCACCTGTGGATGAAGGCATTTCGGCCATCCTGCGAGATGGCCACCGATACATTTTTGCTGCACTCGCGCGCTACATTCATTGTCATTGGATTTTCAGAGAAAGATCAATATAAGTCGGCGCAGTACACGCGCAATATGTACACCCCCGCCGATACTACCGGCTCAACGAGGAAACGCCATAATGACTTTCTATCGGACCACGCGGCTGATGCTCTGCAGCGCTGTCATCCTGTCTTTCGCCAATTCGGCCTTCGCCCTCGACGGCAACGACCTGCTGAAAAAGATCAACGACATCTACGGCCAGCAGGGCGCTTCGATTGCCGCTGGGGGTATCGATGTCGACGGTAGCACCGTGACGCTGAAGGGTGCAAGCTTCAAGACGGCCGACATGGGCGAGGCCATCCCGCTCGGTGACATCACCATGGATGGCGTCGAGGAAAGCAATGGCGGCTACACGATCGAAGAAATCGACTTCGCGGATGTCGATTTCAACAAGGATGGCGCAGCCGTTTCCGCCAGCGACCTCAAGCTGAGCGGCGTCGAAATCCCGGCTGACGCCACCAAGGGCGACCTCGCCTCGCTGCTCTACTACAAGAGCGCCCATGCCGGTGAAATCTCCGTCACCAAGGACGGCGCAGAAGTGTTCTCGATCGCGGGCGCCGATGCGACGATGAACAAGCGCGGCGACAAGTCGGGTCTCGACTTCGACGCAAAGATCAATGGTGTCAAAGCCGATCTCAGCAAGGTCGACGACCAGAAGTCCAAGGAAGCGATCGAAGCGCTCAAGCTGCAGCAGATCGATGGCACGATCGCGATGAAGGGCAGCTGGGAGATCGGTCCCGGCACGATCGACATCACCGAATATTCCTTTGACTTCAAGGATATCGGCAAGCTGAACCTCGCCTTCAGCATTTCCGGCTACACGCCCGCTTTTGCGAAGTCGCTGCAGGACGCGCTCAAGACGGTTCGCTCCAATCCGAATCAGCAGGAAGCGCAACAGTCGGCTGGCCTCGCCATGCTGGGCCTCCTCCAGCAGCTGACCTTCAACAGCGCTGCGATTCGCTTCGACGATGCCTCGATCACAGCGCGCGCGCTCGATTTCGCCGGCAAGCAGCAGGGCGTCACGGGCAAGCAGCTGGCCGACACGCTGAAGGCGATGACGCCGATCATGATGGCGCAGCTCAATATTCCGGAACTGCAGAATGCGGTTTCGACTGCCGTCAACACCTATCTCGACAATCCGAAGAGCCTGACCGTCACCGCCGCTCCCGGCAAGCCGGTGCCGGTGCCGATGATCATCGGTGCCGCCATGGGTGCACCGCAGACGATCCCGCAGGTCATCGGCCTCAAGGTTTCCTCGAACGACTGACCCGTCGTTCGTTCCCGATGCCATTCAGAAACCCGGCGATCTCTATCTCCGGGTTTTTCTTTGCCATTACTTAGGGCTGAAACCCCAGCCGATACTTCTCGAGAGATTCAGACGTTACATTGTTACTGCCTATTATCTGAACTATCCCGTTCCTTGTTACCTTGCTCGCGTATATTCCAGTCCGAGCCACTGAAGAGCTTATTAAGCCGGCCGGACGCTAGGAACCCGAAAACAAATACAAGAACGAATCCGAGCCAATCGCTTGGGTACATCCACAATATAAAAGACGCAATCACGGCATAGGCCAGGAGATATACCCTTACGTTTCTCGCCTGTTTCAATGTATCGACGATATGGGGCTTCTTATTCTTTTCTATATCATTGCTCATTCCTGTTGCCCTTAATAGTAACCCTGTTCAGTGCATCGATCGCATGAGACATCAGGGCAAGCAATTCGTTTGTGGTCGCGCCGTCGCGAGCCTGAACGGACATGCCCTGCACGATTGCGCCCAGAAAACGAGCAAGCGAGCGAGCCTCGACATCCGGCCGCATATCACCTTCCGCAATACCGCGCTCGATCCGGGCGGTGAAGATATCCAGCGTCTGCAGGCGCATCGATGCCACGTGATGGGCGATCGGTTCGTTTTCCTCGGCGCAGTTCAGGACCGCCGTCGATATCATGCAGCCTTTCGGGTGTTCCGGCGCCGTGAAGATCTTGGCGGAATTCGTCAGAAAGTGCTCGAAGGCGCTCACCGTATCCACCTTGTCCTGAAAGGGATTGCCGGGTTCCGGCCTGGGCATGCGCCGATATTGATCGAGCGTCTCGCGATAGAGCTCGGCCTTCGAACCGAAGGCGGCATAGAGGCTTTGGGGCGTGATGCCCATAGCTGCCGTCAGATCGGCAATGGAGGAGCCGTCATAGCCATGCTTCCAGAACGTGTCGCGCGCTGCGGCGAGAACCGTCTCGCGATCGAAGGCGGGCGGGCGTCCACGCTTGCGCGGCGAAGAATTTTCCATCTCTTCCTTATTTTTCACAATGGTCACTCTAGAATTATTTCCCGATTTGGTTTATTCAGGAATGGTCATTGTGATTATAGAAGGTTTTGCCCCATGAGTCTTCCCCTGGAAAATTCCGCTCGTACGAACGACGGCAGCCTTGCTGAAGGCGTCGATATCGCAATTGATTCCGCCTTGTCGGACAAGAGGCTGGTCGGAGCGGTGGTCCTCATCGCCCGCGATGGGGAGCTGGTCTATCGCCGCGCCGCCGGTCTGGCGGATCGGGAGAACAGTGTGGCTATGCGGGAGGATGCCATCTTCCGGCTTGCTTCCGTCACCAAGCCGATCGTCACTATTACCGCCATGCGGCTTGTCGAACAGGGCCGCATCGGCCTTGAAGATCCGATCACCAAATGGCTGCCGGATTTCAGGCCGCGTCTGCCGGATGGCGGCGAGGCGGTGATCCGCATTCGGCATCTGCTGTCCCACACATCCGGCTTGGGCTACGCGTTCTCAGGTAACGAAAATGATCCCTACAACCGCGCCGGCGTGTCGGACGGGCTCGACCAACCCGGCCTGCCGCTTGCGGAAAACCTGCGCCGCCTTGGGAGCGCTCCCCTGCGTTTCGCACCCGGCGAAGGCTGGGAATACTCGCTCGCGATGGACGTCCTCGGCGGCGTCATCGAGAAGGAAACCGGCGGCTCTCTCGGCGGTGCGGTTGCGGAGCTTGTCATGAAGCCGCTCGGCCTCTCCGATACCGCCTTCTCCGTCCGTGACCGCAACCGCCTTGCTGCCGCCTATATCAATGGTGCATCGGAACCACAGCGGATGGGGGATGAGGCGCTGGCCCCGATCCTCGATGGCACGATCCGCTTTGCGCCGGACAGGATATTCGATCCAAGTTCCTACCAGTCCGGCGGCGCGGGCATGGCCGGAACGGCCAGTGACATCCTTGCGATCCTCGAAACCGTGCGCAGGGGCGGCTCACCGCTGCTGTCTGCCGAGACCGTGAAGACGATGATGGCTGATCAGGCGGGCGGCCATATGCACGCGCAGCAAGCCGGCTTCGGTTTCGGCTATGGCTGGTCCGTCGTCATCGATCCCGTTGCGGCACAGGTCCCCTTCTCCATCGGCACGATCAAATGGGGTGGCGTCTACGGCCACAGCTGGTTCGTCGATCCGGAGAAACGGCTGACAGTCGTTGCGCTTACCAACACGACGCTCGAGGGCATGTGGGGACAGTTCACCATCAATCTTCGCGATGCGATCTACGCCGCTATCTAAAGCGTGTCGCGATCTTTCAGATTCGCTTCCCACGCTTTAGGTCTTTGATTTTGCGCATGTCGTTGTCGCAAAACCGCTGCACACTTTTGCGCGACATGCTCTAGCTGGTATTAGCATGCCAAACAAAAACCCGGCGATTTCGGTCGCCGGGTTTTGCATTTCATTAGGCCTGTAAAAGCCTCAGTCTTTCTTGACCGGCGGCACCGGGCGGATGGCTAGTTCGCGCAGCTGCGTCGGCGTTGCGGCCGAGGGAGCGCCCATCAGCAGATCCTGTGCCTGCTGGTTCATCGGGAACAGCGAGATCTCGCGCAGATTCTTGGCGCCGACCAGCAGCATGACGATACGGTCGATACCGAAGGCAGCGCCGCCGTGCGGAGGCGCGCCGTATTGGAAGGCGCGGTAAAGGCCGCCGAAACGCTCTTCGACATCGGCCTGGCTGAGGCCGACCTTTTCGAAGGCGGCGACCATCGTCTCCGGCGATTGGTTACGGATCGAGCCCGAAGCGATTTCGAAGCCGTTGCAGACGGCATCGTACTGAAACGCCTTGATCGTTAGCGGATCCTGGTTCTGCAGCGCTTCGAGGCCGCCTTGCGGCATCGAGAACGGGTTGTGCGCGAAATCGACCTTCTTCTCTTCTTCGCTCCATTCGAAGAACGGGAAGTCGACGATCCAGCAAAGCTCGAAACGATCGCGGTCGACCAGGTTCAGCTCCTCGCCGGCCCTGGTGCGGGCCTCGCCGGCAAACTTATAGAACTTGTCCGGATCGCCAGCGACGAAGAAGCAGGCATCGCCGTCACCGAGGCCGAGCTGGGTGCGGATCGCATCGGTGCGCTCCTCGCCGATGTTCTTGGCAAGCGGGCCGGCGCCTTCGAGCTTCTCGCCTTCCTTGCGCCAGAAAATATAGCCGAGGCCCGGCTGGCCCTGGCTCTGCGCCCAGGCGTTCATGCGGTCGCAGAAAGCTCTGGAGCCGCCGGTTTTGGCCGGGATCGCCCAGACCTGAACCTTCGGGTTCGAGGCAATCATGTTGGCAAAGACCTTGAAGCCGGATCCGGCGAAATGGTCGGTTACCGCTTCCATGACGATCGGGTTGCGCAGGTCCGGCTTGTCGGAGCCGTACTTGCGGATGGCTTCGTCATAGGGGATGCGCGGCCATTCCTTGGTGACCGGCTTGCCGTCTGCAAACTCTTCGAACACCTGGGTCATCAACGGGCCCATGGTGTTCCAGACGTCTTCCTGCGTCACGAAGCTCATTTCGAGGTCGAGCTGATAGAATTCGCCCGGCAGACGATCGGCGCGCGGGTCTTCGTCGCGGAAGCAGGGCGCGATCTGGAAATAGCGGTCGAAGCCGGCGACCATTAGTAGTTGCTTATACTGCTGCGGCGCCTGCGGCAGAGCGTAAAAGGTGCCGGGATGGATGCGGCTCGGCACCAGGAAGTCGCGCGCGCCTTCCGGAGACGAGGCCGTCAGGATCGGGGTCGTGTATTCGGTGAAGCCGACTTCGCCCATATGGCGGCGCATGGAGGAGATAACCTGCGTGCGCTTGACGATGTTCCGATGCAGCGTTTCGCGGCGCAGATCAAGGAAGCGATACTTCAGGCGAACGTCTTCCGGATAGTCCGGCTCGCCGAAGACCGGCAGCGGCAGCTCCTTGGCGGCCGACAGAACTTCGATCTCCTGAGCGTAAAGCTCGATCTCGCCAGTCGGCATGCTCTTGTTGATCGTGTCTTCGGTACGCGCCTTCACTAGGCCGTCGATGCGGATGACCCATTCGCCGCGAACGGTTTCGGCGAGCTTGAAGGCCGGAGAATCCGGATCGGCAACGACCTGGGTAATGCCGTAGTGATCGCGCAGGTCGATGAACAACACGCCGCCATGATCTCGGACGCGATGAACCCAGCCGGAGATACGGACGGTCGAACCGACGTCGGACTTGCGCAGGGCGGCGCATGTGTGGCTGCGATAGCGATGCATAATTATATATCCTGGACTTGGCGGGCGGCGGCGAAAGGACACGCAAACCCCTCGCCCGCCGACGAGAAAATCGGGCGGAAAAGCGCATGGTGCGCCCGATTTGTCAAGGCTCGAACGATTGCCTTATCTCGCCCTTGGCGGGCGAGAAAGCAATTTCTTACATTTAGCCGCAAGGCTAAGTGTTAGAAATTGCAAGAGAGGGGAAGGCAGGGACACGCAGAGCTCTTGAACTAGATTGAACAAGAAGCGGCCCCCCACTCTTGCAATTTCAATGACTTAGAAATTGCGCCAAGCTTCAGAATGCATTGGAGCTCCCGTTTCGCAATTCCTAAGCCAATGAAATTGCTTTCTCGCCCGCCAGGGGCGAAATAGACCCGCGCACGCCTCATCCATCAGTTCATTCTCCAGTGTTTTTCAACTCGGCGAGGATTGTAGCCGGTCTGGAACGTCGCGACGCATGGTGCCTCCTCTTTCAGCCACTCCCAAGCAAAGAACATACAGCTCGATTGATATCCAGCAGGACGAACATCCCCATATCGACATCCGCAAGTAGCCGCTGCGGCAGTTTGGCTGCCTCGATGCTATTGCTGAACATCGAAGTCAACTTTAAACAGGCATCCATAGATCTTCGCCTTCGGAGCATGACATGCCGATCCTCACCCGCCGCAATCTCCTGAAAGCTTCAGCCGTTGCCGGAGCCTATGGCGTTGGTCTCGGCATCGCCGGAAGGCTTACGGGCAAGGCGGCGGCAGCCGAGCCGCTCACGCTGAAGACAGCCAAAATCGAGACCAACTTGACAAATGGCGGCCTCACCAAGAACGTGCTGACCTATGGCGAGGCCGGCATGCCGCCGGTCGTGCGCATGAGAAAGGGCGAAGCCTTCGCGGCCCGGCTCATCAACGGTATAGACGATCCGACGACCATCCACTGGCACGGCATCCGCCTTCCGAACACCATGGACGGCGTGCCGTTCCTCACCCAGCCCTATGTCTATACCGGCGATCATTTCGACTACGCCTTTACACCGCCGGATGCCGGCACCTTCTGGTATCATCCGCATTGCAACACGCTGGAGCAGATGGGCCACGGCATGACTGGTGTCATCGTGGTGGAAAATCCCAAGGATCCGCCATTCGATTCGGAAGTAGTGCTCAATCTGCGCGATTGGCGCTTGGGGGGAGACGGACAGTTCATCGCCCAGTTCCGTCCCCGCGATGCGGCCAAATCCGGCACCTATGGCACAGTCCGGACCGCGAACTGGCAGCAGCAGCCGCAATATGATGCCCCTTCCGGCGGGCTTGTGCGTCTGCGCATCGCAATTACCGACGTCACGCGCATCTATTCCTTCCGCATGGACGGCGCGGAGGCGACCGTGATCGCGATCGACGGCAATCCCGTGCCGCAACGCTTTCCGCTGGATCTATTGCAGCTCGGGCCGGGACAGCGGCTGGAGCTCGCCGTGCGCATGCCGGACAGCGAGGGTTCGGTCGTCAAGCTCGAGGATATCAAGGGCACCGATCCAAAAGTGCTGGCAACGCTGCGGGCGGTTGGCAGCTCCCTGAAGCGCGATGTCCGCGATCTGGCGCCGCTGGAAGATAATCCCGTGCAGAAGGCCGATCTTGGCGCGGCAACACATATCCCGCTCATCCTCAGCGCCACGGCGGAAAACACGGCCGACAACAGCATCTGCGGCTCGCTCGGCTACAGCTTCTGGGCGATCAACAGGGTGCCGTGGCCTGGCGACACCCCCGATCCGACTGCGCCGCTCGCCGAACTGAAGCTCGGCAAGAGCTATGTCATCGACATGGAAAATGTCACCCCGCACAGTCATCCGATCCATCTACACGGAATGAGCTTCACGGTTCTGTCCTCCTCGACGCGGCAAGTACAGCCTTTTGTGTCAGACACCTATCTGATCCAGCCGGATGAAAAGGTTCAGCTCGCCTTCGTTGCCGACAATCCCGGCGACTGGCTGCTGCATTGCCATATCATCGAGCATCAGAAGACGGGCATGACCAGCTACGTGCGTGTGGCGTAGGCAGCAGCAAACGGTGCTGGCCCGAGGCCGGTTTCGAGCAAAGCGTCATCCGCTTCCATTAATTTCAGCCAAAAGCGAAATGCGGCAAGGCTTTGCCCGCGAAAGTATTGACATATTCGGCTGAAAGGAGAAGGAAGTTAAACAACTATTTTACCGATGAATGTGTTGAGATGATCGAAACTACCGCCCAATTGGAGGCGGCCTGCCAAGAGCTGGCCAAGTCGGAATTCATTACCATCGATACGGAGTTCCTGCGAGAAACGACCTTCTGGCCGGAACTGTGTTTGATACAAATGGCAAGCCCAACAACCGAAGTGCTGGTGGATCCACTGGCCAAGGGTCTGGATCTGGCGCCGTTTTTCGAACTGATGGCCAATCCTTCGGTACTGAAGGTATTCCACGCCGCGCGCCAGGATATCGAAATCATTTTCCATCGCGGCAACCTCATTCCGCATCCGATCTTCGATACCCAGGTCGCGGCGATGGTCTGCGGCTTCGGCGATTCGGTTTCGTACGATCAGCTCGTCAGCCGCATCAAGAACGTCCATATCGACAAATCCTCACGCTTCACCGATTGGAGCCGACGTCCCCTCTCGGAAAAGCAGCTGGACTATGCGCTCGCCGATGTCACCCATTTGCGCGACGTCTATCTTTCGCTCGACGAGCAGCTGAAGCGCGAGGGACGCGCCTCCTGGCTGCAGGAGGAAATGGCAATCCTCGAAGCGCGCGAAACCTACGATCTGCATCCCGACGACGCCTGGCAGCGACTGAAGATGCGGCTGCGCAAGCCGCAAGAGCTCGCGGTTCTGAAATATGTGGCCGCGTGGCGCGAACGTGAAGCACGCGCCCGCAACGTGCCACGCGCCCGCGTGCTGAAGGATGACGCGATCTATGAGATCGCCCAGCAGCAGCCGAAGGACAGCGAGGCGCTTGCGCGGCTGCGTACCGTCCCGAAAGGCTGGGAGCGTTCGGCGGCCGGCGCGGCAGTGATCGAGGCAATCAATGCGGCGCTGGCATTGCCGAAATCGGAGATGCCGCATCCACCACGCCATCAGCAGGCACCCGAAGGCACGGCCGCCGCCTCGGAACTGCTGAAAGTGCTGCTGAAGCTCATCGCCGAAAAGCATGGCGTCGCGCCGAAAGTGATCGCCAACAGCGACGATCTCGACAAGATCGCCGCCGAAGGAGAGAAGGCCGACGTGGCGGCCATGACCGGCTGGCGGCGCGATCTTTTCGGTGAGACGGCCCTGCAGCTGATCCAAGGCCAGGTGGCTCTGCGTTTCGTCGGCAAGCGGATCGAGACGGTCGCCCTCTAGCGACGACATTATCCTTCCCCGATCCCTTGTAATTGCGTATGATTCGGGAAGCGATATGGCGGCTGCAATCACGATTGCGCCGCAAATCTCGTGGAATGAACGTCTGATGTAATCGTTCTATTCGATGACGTTCGGTTTGCCGGCGCAATTCCGCGTCGATGACAGGCGTCACTTCTCGGCGGAAAAATGAATGGGCGTTTTCCATTCGATACGCAACTGGATCCTGATATCGCTGTTCGTCGCTTCGACAGGCGTCATTTACGGCAAAATCTTCTTTCCGGAATCTCCGATATATATCGGCGGAATCTTCGCGCTGTTCTGCGGCATGCCGCTGCTCGCCTTCGAGCGCCGCATGATCCTGCCGCGGCTGAACGACTGGATGCACAGGCTGCCAACGCCGGCCTTCATCCTTTCGGCTCTCGTCGTCGATTTCCTGCTGATGAGCGTCGGCTATGCCACCGCAGGCAGCTCTATGAAATTGCTGGGCCTGGTCAAAGCATCATGGGAGGACCTGACGGTACTGAAGATAGACGTCTACATCTATGCCGTCCTGGTGACCGCCATCGTCATTTTCATCGGCCGCGTGCGGGAATTGCTCGGCCGCGACGTCTTCTCCAGCCTGTTGACCGGCCGTTACCGCAACCCGGTGCAGGAGGAGCGTGTATTTCTTTTCGTCGATCTCGTCGGCTCCACTGCCTTTGCCGAGGAACACGGCGACTTGAAAACGCAGGAATTCCTCGGCGCGGTATTCGGCGCCATGGCCGAGCCGGTGCGCCGGCACAAGGGCGCGATCGACGACTATATCGGCGACGCTGCTATCATCACCTGGCCGCTCCAGCGGGGCGTCAAGAATGCCAATTGCGTGCGCTGCGTCTTCAATATCCTCGACGATATCGAAAAGAACGCCGAGACTTGGCTGAAATCTTACGGCAGAGTGCCGCGTCTTAGAGCTGCTCTCCATGGCGGCAGCATCGTGACGGGCGAAATCGGCGTCGACCACCACAAGATCGCCTATTTCGGCGACACGGTGAATACGACGGCAAGGCTGGAGTCACTCTGCAAAACGCTGGAGCGCCAGGTGCTGATTTCCAGCGAGCTTGCCAGACGCATGGAGCTTCCGGAAGCGATCATCAAGGAAGAGCTCGGCGAACATGCCGTTCGCGGCCGCGATCAGCACCTTGGCGTCATCGCCCTTCATACGCAGGATCGAGAGGCGCTGAAGACGGTTCGCGGTAGATCGTAAGCAGTGCAAATCTTGGGATGTGCATCGATAATACTACTCGCCCAAGCTTCACATCTCATGGGTTGTCCACAGTCACCAAAACTTCACCTGAGCGTTAATTCGCCGACATGGCTCGCCTGTTAAGCGGGATTGTTTCGCCACTCCTCGCCAACAAGGTGACATGATGACCCGAATTCTTTCAGCCTCCACGGCGCTCTTCATTTTGCTTGCCGCCTCGGCCCAGGCCGACGAGCAGCAATTCAAGGCAAAGCTAGCCGGACAGGCCATTCTGCCGGCCAATACCGTCACTGCCGCTCCTGCCGATGCGCCCGACTTCCTGAAAACGTCAGGCAAGTTCACCACGCCGGATCGCAAGCGCACCGACGCGCTCGGCACCGTGCCGGGCAAGGACGGCGCCCGCGTCACCGACCTCAAGCTGCCCTTCGCCGGCCAGCCGATCCAGGGCTTCTCCGGCATCAGGACCATGCCCGACGGCACGTTCTGGACGCTCTCCGACAACGGCTTCGGCTCCAAGCAGAACTCCAGCGATGCGATGCTCTTCCTGCATCAGCTGAAATTCAACTGGGATAACGGCAAGGTCGAGGTCGTCAAGAACCTGTTCCTCTCCGATCCGAATAAAAAAGCCCCCTTCCCGATCGTGCTCGAAGGCGCCGACAAGCGTTATCTGACCGGCGCCGATTTCGATATCGAATCGGTCCAGCCGGTTGCCGACGGCTTCTGGATCGGCGACGAGTTTGGCCCCTATCTTTTGAAGTTCGATACGAACGGCCAGCTGGCGGACGTCTTCCCGACGACACTCGACGGCAAGCCGGTCATGTCTCCCGACAATGCCCTGCTGCAGCTGCCCGGCAACCCCACGCAGAAAATGCCGGCTTTCAACCTGAAGCGCTCGGGCGGCTTCGAGGGCCTCGCCATGTCGAAGGACGGCTCCAAGCTCTACGGTCTGCTGGAAGGCCCGATCTACAAGGATGACGGCCAGATGGAGAGCGTCGATGGCAAGACGGCCATCCGCGTCATCGAATTCGACGTCGCCTCGAAGAGCTGGACGGGCCGCAGCTGGCTCTATCCTTTCGCGGACAAGGGTGTGTCGATCGGCGATTTCAACATGCTCGACGAAACGACGGCCCTCGTCATCGAACGCGACAACGGCGCCGGCACGAAGGATAAGGCTTGCGCCGATCCCAAGCAGCCGAAGCCGGATTGCTTCGAGGCTCCGGCCGAGCTGAAGCGCGTCTACAAGATCGAGTTCAGCGACGCCAATGTCGGCAAATCCGTTCGCAAGATCGGCTATATCGACCTGCTGCGTATCGAGGACCCGGATCACAAGCGCCGCCAGGGCGGCGGCGAAGGCTTCTACGACATGCCTTTCGTCACCATCGAGAATGTCGACCGCGTCGATGCCACGCATATCATCATCGGCAATGACAACAACCTGCCCTTCTCGGCAGGCCGCGCCGTCGACAAGGCGGACGATAACGAGTTCAGCCTTCTCGAAGTCGGTGATTTCCTGAACGCGAAGTAAGTAGCGACGAAACAGCCTCTCCCTGGTTTGTGGGGAGAGGCTTCAAAACGCTATTCGAAGCAGAAGGCCAGACGGCGGTTCGTCAGCTTGCCGAGTTGCTGCAGGCGCCCGTCCAGCCTCTCGCCGGCAAAATCGTGATATTCTGCGGGAACGACGAATTCGAGATCCAAATCCGGATTTGTCGAGCGGCGAAACGACAGGTTGCGGACGATGCCGGGCATCGACGCCGAGAAGAGATAGACGACGCGCAAGAGGCCGCCGAGCAGCTTGGCCCGCTCGAGGTAGAGCGGGGTGGCGATCGTCGCCAGCGGTTCTGTCTCCCCGTCGTCGTTCAATCCCTCGAAACGATAGTAGTTGGCAAGCGCGATGAAGGCGCGGCCCGCATGGGTGATGCCGACGAAGGACGTATGGGCGATGATGTTCAGCGCCTGCAGGCCGCGATAATCCGGATGCGCGCGCCAGCTGATGTCGGCAAGCAGACATGCGGCCTGGCGATAGCGGCTTTCCTCGTCGGTCTCGGTGATGCCGAAAAACGGCAGCATCCGCCCCGTCCACTCCGCCAGCTCGCGGGCATGTTCCGGCGAACGCGCACGCAGGATGGCAAGCTCGCCGGCTGCGGTGAGCAGCGGATCGCTGTTGCGCTCGGCCTCGGTCAACAGGGAATAGAGATAACCTTCGCGCACGCCTTGGGCGGAGAAGGAGATCACGGAGGGCTTCATCGCGGCCAGCACCTCGCGCATGGCAACCGCGCCGAAGGGCAGCAGCGAACGGCGATGCTTGGAAACCGCCTGCAGTGCCGGGTCCTTCGAATCCTTCGATTCGACGATCTGATCGAGAAAGCGGATCATTTCGTCGAGCGGTACTTCATAGCCCTGCATCATGTGCAGCGGATATTTGCGGATTTCCATGTGCAGCTTGGCTACGCTTCGCCATGTGCCGCCGACCGCATAGAAAGTGCGGCCCTCGCCCTTGCTCAATAGCTTGGCCGTCTTGACATGCTTGCGCGCGAAGCTGCGTGCCTTTTCGATCGAGCCGCCGGCATATTCGGATAGGCGCAGGCCACCGAGCGGCAGCGTGATGCCCTTGCCGATGTCCCGGTCCTTGATGTCGATCAGCTCCAGCGAGCCGCCGCCGAGATCGCCGGCGATCCCGTCCGGATGGAAGAAGCCGCTGACGATGCCGAGGGCGGAGAAGCGCGCCTCCTCCTCACCGGACAGCACACGCACCTTGCGCTGCAGGATGGCCTCAGCCTGATGGATGAAATGCGGGCCATTGCTGGCCTCGCGCGCAGCTGCCGTTGCGAGCACATAAATGGTGGACGCGCGCGCCTGATCGGAGAGCGCCTTGAAGCGATGCAGTGCGGCCAATGCCCGCGCCACGCTTTCCTCATCCATCTTGCCGGTCAGCGCTATACCCTTGCCGAGGCCGCATAGCACTTTCTCGTTGAAAAGGATGGTCGGAGACCGCGAATGGCCTTCATAGACGACAAGACGGACCGAGTTCGACCCGATATCGACAACGGAGACAGGGGCAATACCCGGAAGGCGCCCCTGGGCTTCAGATTCAACCATGAAGGTCCATTTTATTTGTTGCGGCCCGACAGCAGTCCAGCGATGAGTTTCGGTGCACTGGATTTCAAGGCTTCACCACGACCCGACAGGCTGGGGTTGGTCATGAAATACTGCTGCGCATTAAATGGCTCTTTTCCCTGGCGCACTTCCATGCGCCGTGAAGTCCCGTCCGGCAATATCTCGTAGCTTTGCTGATTGTCAATGATATTGCCCAGCATGATCTGTGAAAGCACCTGCTCATGCACGGTCTTGTTGGTCAGCGGCACGAGGGTTTCAACGCGGCGATCGAGGTTTCTCGGCATCATGTCGGCAGAGCCGATATAGACCAGCGCCTTGTCCGATGGCAGGCCCTGACCGTTGCCGAAGCAGAAGATGCGGCTGTGCTCGAGGAAGCGGCCGATGATCGACTTGACGCGGATATTTTCCGATAGACCCGGCACCTGCGGACGCAGGCAGCAAATGCCGCGCACCACCAGATCGATCTCGACGCCAGCATTGCTGGCGCGATAGAGCGCGTCGATGATGTCGGGATCGACAAGCGAGTTCATCTTCATCCAGATCGCGGCCGGATGGCCGTTCCTGGCGTGCTCGATCTCGCCCTCGATATGCTGCAGGATGCGCTGCCGCAGTGTATAGGGCGAGACCGCGATCTTCATGTCGTGCTCCGGCTCGCCGTAGCCGGTGATGAAGTTGAAGATATTCGCCATGTCGTGGGCGATCTTCGGATCGCAGGTGAAGTAGGACAGGTCGGTGTAGATCTTGGCGGTGACCGGATGGTAGTTGCCGGTGCCGAGGTGGCAATAGGTGCGCAGCTTGCCGTCCTCGCGACGCACGACCATCGACATCTTCGAATGGGTCTTGAGTTCGATGAAGCCGAAGACGACCTGCACGCCGGCGCGCTCCAGATCGCGCGCCCAGCGGATGTTTGCCTCTTCATCGAACCGGGCCTTCAGTTCCACCAGGGCCGTAACCGACTTGCCGAGATCGGCCGCATCGATCAGCGCGCGGACGATCGGGCTGTCGTTCGAGGTACGGTAGAGCGTCTGCTTTATCGCCAGAACGTCAGGATCGCGCGCAGCCTGGAGAAGGAACTGGACCACCACGTCGAAGGACTCGTAGGGGTGGTGGACGACCATGTCCTTTTCTCGGATCGCGGCGAAACAATCGCCGGCATGTTCGCGGACGCGCTCAGGAAATCGGGCATTATAGGGCTCGAAGCGAAGATCGTCCCGCGGAGCCTTGCAGATTTCCGACAGCGTGTTGAGCGCAAGCAGGCCGGGCAGAACCGCGATGCGGTTTCCCGGTACGTTGAGCGATTCCACCACGAACTGGCGAAGCTCGAGCGGCATTTCGGAATCGGTCTCGATGCGGATCACGGAACCGCGGCGGCGGCGCTTCAGCGCGGTTTCGAAGAAGCGCACCAGATCTTCGGCTTCTTCCTCGACTTCGATATCGCTGTCTCGAATGATGCGGAACGTACCCGAGCCCTGCACCTCATATCCGGGATAGAGCCGGTGGATGAAGATGTTCACCACATCTTCAAGCGTGATGTAGCGGATGACGTTGCTTGCATCCGGCAGGCGCACGAAGCGATCGAGCGCCGGCGGCAGGCGCAGCAGCGCCGTCATGGGTTCGCGGCCGTTCATGCTCTTCAGCTGCAGCGCGATCGAGAAACCCAGGTTCGGGATGAACGGGAAAGGATGGGCCGGGTCGATGGAGAGCGGCGTCAGGACCGGGAAGATCGCCTGTTCGAACTCGGTGTGGAGCCATTGACGGTCGGCATCGGAAAGCGCAGCCGGACGGACGATCAGAATATCTTCCTTGGCAAGATATTGCTGCAGGACGGCAAGCGAAGCCTGCTGCTCCATCTGCAGATTGTCGATCTCGCGCAGGATGTCATCGAGCTGTTCGGCGGGTGTCTTGCCGTCGGGCGTGCGAACCAGGATCTTCTGGCGGACCTGGCCTTCGAGGCCGGCGACACGCACCATGAAGAATTCATCGAGGTTGGCGGCGGAAATGGAGAGAAAACGAACGCGCTCCAGCAGCGGATGGGCGGTGTTCAGCGTCTCCTCAAGGACGCGGCGATTGAACTGCAGCCAGGAAAATTCGCGGTTGATGAAACGCTCGGGGCTGGTCAGCAGCTCGCTGACGGGAGGTGCGGCCTCCGGGGTTTCCTGGTTGGCATCCTGTTGTTCCGTGAGTGCCGAGTCCATGTTCCACCTACCCTCTTTCCAATCTTGTGCCACGTATATCAGTTTGACGACGGAACTGTGACAGTCGGTGTCAGCTCAATCCGGCTGACCCGAATTGCCCAGTTCGTTCAACACCTCGGCGGCCAGCAGGCGCGTGATCCTTGTGCCTCGCCCAAGTGCCAGCCGGTCCAGCCTGTCGACGATCATCTGCGCCGCGTTGAGTGAACGCTCCATACGGTTGACGATATAAAGGACGAGTTTGTCATCGATATAAAGCTGGCGGTCGGCGAAGAGCTTGACGATCACCTGCGACAGCAATTCCTCGTCCGGTTCGCCGATCTCAACCACCGTTGCCGCTTTCAGGCGGGAGCGCAGATCGGGCAGCGTCACCGGCCAGGACATCGGCCAGAGCCGGCTCGTCATCAAAAGACTGGTGCCATTTTCGCGAACGCTGTTGATGACATGGAACAGCTCGGTATCGTCAAAGCCAAGACGATCCACATCCTCGAAGATGACGGGGCCGTTCGCCGCTGCAACTGCGGCATCGGAGCCGGCCACGGGATGAATGTGGACGGCGCCGCACCGTTCGGCCCAGATGCTCGCGAGATGCGATTTTCCCGAGCCAACAGGACCCGCCAGGATGACGACCGGCGACTGCCACTTCGGCCAAGAGTCGACGATCTTCACCGCCGCGCTCAACGGATCGGCAACGAGCAGGTCGTCACGCCCGTTTGCGGGATCGTGCGTAAAGGCCAAGGCTAGCTGTTCGGCGGCCTTGCGCCTCAGATCAGCGTTCTTTGCGTCGGTCATGTCTAGCTGTTCTCGGGCTTGCCGGCCTTGGCTCTGCGCGCCTTGCCTGCTTCCGAGCGTCCGTAATAAAGATCGCTCTGAAGGTACCGCGAAAGGGCGAAGCGGACAAGAACGCCGCATGCGGCAGCCGCTGGGACCGCAATCAGCAGCCCGACGAAACCGAAAAGCGCGCCGAAGGCAAAAAGGGCGAACATCAGCCAAACCGGATGCAGGCCGACACTTTCGCCGACGAGCTTCGGCTGCAACACGTTGCCTTCGAGGAATTGGCCGGTGAAGAAAACGGCGACCGTCAGGCCGACCCAGAGATAGTCGGGCCAGAACTGAACCAGGGCGACGCCGACCGCCAGGATGAGGCCGACCAGTGAGCCGACATAGGGAATGAAGCTGATCATGCCGGCAAAGAGGCCGATCAGGAGGCCGAAGTTCAAGCCGACCAGCGACAGGCCGACGCCATAATACACACCGAGAATGATGCAGAGCGAGCCCTGGCCCCGGATGAAGCCGGCGATCGCCTGATCGATCTCGCGAGCGATCTGGCGGACGGTGGCGACATGGTCGCGCGGTGTCCAGTCGTCCACCTTGGCGATCATTCGATCCCAATCGAGCAGGATGTAGAAGGCGACGACCGGCGTGACGACCATCAGCGAGATGATATTGACCAGCGCCTTGCCGGAGCTCCAGATCTGCGCAAACAGGCCGCCGACGAAGCTCAGACCCTCGGACATGATGCTCGAGAAATTGTCTTTGATCGCGCCGAGCTGATTGCGGATCCAGTCCGGCAGCACCATCGTCTGCGCCTTGGCGATCAGCTGCTGCACTTGCTGCACATAGGTCGGTATATGCTGAATGAAATCGTTGAACTGGTTGATGATGATCGGGATGAAAATCGTCAGGGCCAGCGCAAAAATCAGCACGAAGGAAACGAGGATCACCACCGTCGCCATCAGGCGGCTGAGGCCGATCCGCTCCAACCGGTCGGCGACCGGATCGAGGAAATAGGCGACCGCCATGCCGGCAATGAATGGCAGCAGGATCGTGCTGAAGATGTAGACGAAGCCGATGAAGACGACGAGCACGATCACCCAGAACGTGACTTGACGCTTGAGGCTCGCCCCGCTGACCTTTTGCTCCATCGTCTTCCCCGTTACTCCGCGCCCGTTTGCCGTGTGCTTAGGACATAGGATGATGCCGCAATTATGGTCAAGCCTGAGGCCGGAAATCCACCTCGGGCAATGGGAAGCGGGGAAAATCAAGGGGGATGCAGCGCTTCCGCCTTGCATAAAGGCCCCTATCATGCAATGGCGACCCGATCAAAGCCCTGTCATAATGGATGGGCGGCCATCGGAGGCGGAAGCATGAGCCAGTCTGGAAAAAACGGTCTGACCTATAGCGACGCGGGCGTCGATATCGACGCCGGCAACCTGCTGGTCGAAAAGATCAAGCCTGCCGTCCGTTCGACGCGCCGGCCGGGTGCCGATGGCGAGATCGGTGGCTTCGGCGGCCTGTTCGACCTCAAGGCTGCCGGCTTTACCGATCCGGTGCTGGTCGCCGCCAATGACGGCGTCGGCACCAAGCTCAAGATCGCGATCGACGCCGACTATCATGATACCGTCGGCATCGACCTGGTCGCCATGTGCGTCAACGATCTCGTCGTCCAGGGCGCCGAGCCGCTGTTCTTCCTCGATTACTTCGCCACCGGCAAGCTCGATCCAGACCAGGGCGCGGCGATCGTCGGCGGCATTGCTGCCGGCTGCCGCGATGCAGGCTGCGCGCTGATTGGCGGCGAGACGGCGGAGATGCCGGGCATGTATTCCCACGGCGACTACGATCTGGCAGGCTTTGCCGTCGGTGCGGCCGAACGCGGCCAGCTGCTGCCCTCGGGCGACATTGCCGAGGGCGATATCATTCTCGGCCTCGCCTCGTCAGGCGTTCACTCCAACGGCTTTTCACTGGTGCGCAAGATCGTCGAGCTTTCCGGCCTCGGCTGGGATGCGCCGGCTCCCTTTGCCGAAGGCAAGGCACTCGGCGAAGCATTGCTGACGCCGACGCGCATCTATGTGAAGCCGTTGCTCAAGGCCATCCGCGAAACCCATGCCCTCAAGGCACTCGCCCACATCACCGGCGGCGGTTTCCCCGAGAATATTCCGCGCGTACTGCCGAAGCATCTCGCCGCCGAAATCGATCTTGCCGCCGTCAAGGTGCCGCCGGTCTTCTCGTGGCTTGCCAAGACGGGCGGCGTCGAGGCCAAGGAAATGCTGCGCACCTTCAATTGCGGCATCGGCATGATCGTCGTCGTTGCTCAAGAAAACGTCGACGCAGTAAAGGCCGCGCTCGAGGCTGAAGGCGAAGCTGTCGTTACGCTCGGCCGCATGATCGCTCGCGAAGAAGGCGCACACGGCACCGTCTACAAGGGCACGCTGGCTCTATGACCACGCCGCGCAAACGCGTCGTCGTCTTCATCTCCGGCGGCGGCTCCAACATGCTGGCTCTTCTGAAAGCCACGAAAGCGGCCGACTATCCGGCTGAGATCGTCGGCGTCATCTCCGACAAAGCGGAGGCCGGCGGACTGGCAAAGGCCGCCGCGGAGGGCATCGCGACCTTCGCTTTCGTGCGCAAGGAGTTTGCCAGCAAGGAAGCCCATGAAGAGGCGATCCTTTCGCAACTGGAAGCCCTCTCCCCCGACATCATCTGCCTTGCCGGCTATATGCGGCTGCTCTCCGGCCGCTTCATCCAGGCCTACGAGGGCCGGATCATCAATATCCATCCTTCGCTGCTGCCGCTTTTCCCCGGCCTGCACACGCACCAGCGCGCCATCGACGCCGGCATGCGCATCGCGGGCTGCACCGTGCATTTCGTCACCGAATGCATGGATGAAGGCCCGGTCGTCGGCCAGGCGGCCGTGCCCGTGCTGAGCGACGATACCGCAAACAGCCTTGCCGCCCGCGTGCTGACGGTCGAGCATCAGCTCTATCCGCAATCGCTGCGGCTGATGGCGGAAGGCAAGGTCAGGATGGAAGGTGGCAAGGCCGTTAGCCTCGGCAAAACATCTGCTGTCGATGGACGGCAGATTTTATCACTGCTTGGGGATGCGGGTTAAAACAGGGACCTATAGCGTCAAAGCCCCC
Source organism: Martinezella tropici (assembly GCF_008370325.1). Lineage (GTDB taxonomy): Bacteria > Pseudomonadota > Alphaproteobacteria > Rhizobiales > Rhizobiaceae > Rhizobium > Rhizobium tropici_B. The sequence goes on from NZ_VNIP01000011.1 coordinate 192,454, forward strand.
TCATCCGCCGTTCAATCGTCTTTCCTCAAGCCGCCATTGCCATCAGCGGGTGCAGCGTGCCGTCGCTATAGACGATACGGCCGCCGCGGAAGGTGGCGCGGATGCGGTGGACCGCACCGGGCTCGACGGCCACCAGATCGGCAAGCTGGCCGACGGCGATTTCGCCGCGACCCATCAGACCGGCCGAACGGGCAGCGTTGGACGTTGCCATCGCAACGGCGGCCGGCAGACCGCCTGCAACCACATCGGCGATCTTGAAGATCGCCGGCACGAAGGCAGCTGGGTGATAATCGGCAGCAATGATGCCGAGAAGACCGGAGCGAGCCGCATCCAGGGCACTGAGATTGCCGGACATGGACTGGCCGCGCAGCGCGTTCGGCGCGCCCATCAGCGTCCAGAGACCACGGCGGCAGGCTTCTTCGGCGGCCGGTCCGGTCACCGGGAACTCGCTGATCGTCACGCCGAGTTCGTGCATCGCGGCGACCTTTTCGGCACTGTCGTCGTCATGCGAGGCGAGCGACAGATTGTGCTTCAGAGCAAGTCCAACCACGTCATGCAGCTTGCGCTCAATGTCTGGGTCCTGGCGCTGCGCAATACGCTTTGCGACGACCTCTTCTGCCGCTTCGCGCGACATGGAGCGGCGCTCGGACATGCTGTGGATATAGCTTTCGATGTCATTATACTGCCCCTGCCCCGGCGTGTGATCGGTCAGGGAGACCATATCGACGGAGCCTTCTTCCAGCAGCCGCTCCAAGGTCGGAGCCGCGCCGAGATTGGTGATTTCGTAGCGCGCATGGACGCGATGGTCGATCAGCAGCTCGTCACGCAAGCTGCCGATGCCACGGATGACTGCCGAGGTGGTTTCGAGCGAGCGGACGTGACCATAGACGCTTTCGGTCGCGAAGGAGAGCGCGGCGAAGGCCGTGGTGACGCCGGCCGCCGCCAGCTTCTTGTCGAGCTCGTGAATGCCGAAATCGATCGGCATCATCGCATTCGGCCGCGGCGCAATCTCGCGCTCCACCATGTCGCAGTGCAGGTCGACGAAGCCCGGCATCAGCAAACGGCCGCCGCCGTCAAAGGTCGGCTGTTCCACCGGCTCCGAGCGGATTTCGGCAATCACGCCATCCTCGATGCGTACCGCGCCCTTTTCGACGACTTCATTGGGAAGAACGAGCGTGAAATTGCTGAGCCACATCGGCTTTCTCCTGAAACAGCGTCTATGATCGAAGGAGGCGCGGAAACATTCGAATGTTTCCGGCCAGCACGCCCCGGTAAGCTCGATTCATGACACTGTGATGAACACGGAGAACAGAGTTACCGCGAAGCTTCCCGCCCGTTCGGCCGCCTACCTCAAGCTTGCAACATTCAAAACCGCCCATTGCAGCAGCATGATCGTCTTGGCGTCATAGATATCGCCCTTCTCGATCATCGCCATCGCATCGGACAGGCGAACTTCCAGGACTTCGATATCCTCGTGCTCTTCCGCAAGCCCGCCGCCATCGGCGACACGGTCGGACGTATCGATCACAGCGGCGAAGAAATGGATGATTTCGGTCACGGATCCCGGCGAAGTCATCGCCTTGAACAGGAAACGGACATCGCGCACGCGAAAGCCGGTTTCTTCTATGGCTTCTCGGCGGATCGCCGCTTCCGGATCGTCGCCATCGAGCAGACCAGCGGGCACCTCGATCATTCTCTCCGGCAGGCCGACAAGCTGCGACGGCAGGCGATACTGCCGGACGAGCACCACCGTTTCATGGCTGGGATCGTAGAGCAGGATGCAGGCGGCAGGCGTGCGATGATAGACTTCGCGCTTCAGCCGATGCTTTTCGCCCTGTGAATCCGTGTAATCGACCTCAAAAGTGCTGAGCCGCGTCCATTGGTCCGCCAGCGTCTTCTCGCTGACGATTTCGGCTTTCGCCTTGTCAAATTTACTCATGCCACGTCCTTGCGAAGCCATACCTTGTTGTCGTGGACAGCCGCGCCGCCATAGGGCGCGACCGGATCGGCGCCGGTGAGCACATTGATGCCCTCGCCGTCGATATGGGCCTTGTTCGGCCAAAGCCCCTCGGCGATCAGCACGCCCGGTTTCACTTCCGTCGTCACGCGTGCATGTAGGCGGATGTCGCCGCGGCCATTACCGATGCGGACCAACTCCCCATGGATGATCTCGAGTGCTTCGGCATCGGCCGGATTGACCATCACCTCGGGACGGCCTTCTTTCTGCCGCGACGTCTTCGTCTCCGCGAAACTCGAATTCAGGAAATTGCGCGATGGCGAGGTCGCAAGCCGGAACGGATGCTCGGGATCGGCCACCTCGATGACATCGACCTGATCCGGAAACTCCGGCAGCTCGATATGGGGGCCGAGCAATCCGATCGACGCGGGCGGGCGGTTCGGCGCTGGCTGGTTGACCCAATCCGGACGGAAGCGGAACTTGCCGTCGGGATGGGCGAAACCATTGATAAAATGCGCATCCTCGAAGTCAGGCTGGCGGTCAAACCATTTGTGTTCGAGGAAATAATCGTAATCCGGCAGGCCGCTCCTGGACAGAACCCTGTCGATCATCTCGCGGGCGGAGAAGCCGAAGCCGGGGCAATCCGCAACGCCGAGGCGCTTGGCGAGCTCCTCGATCACGAAAAGGTTGCTGCGAACGGTCGGCGGCGGCTCGACAAGCTTCGGGCCGAGAAGGATGTGGTTCTGCCCGCCGGCACGGTAGATGTCGTCATGCTCGACGAACATGGTGGCGGGAATGACGATATCGGCCATCTCGGCGGTATCGGTCATGAACTGCTCGTGTACGGCGACGAAGAGGTCGGAGCGGGCAAAGCCGCACTTCACCAGCCGCTGCTCGGGCGCGATGTTCACCGGATTGGTGTTCTGGATCAGCATCGCGGTCACCGGGCCGCGATGACGTAGTGCCACGGCATCGCCGGTCAAGGCGCGGCCGATCTGCGACTGATCGATCATGCGGATATCCATATCCTTCATGGCGCGGCCGGTCAGTTCGCTCGCATCCATGCGGAAGATATCGCTGTTCGAATGAAACGCACCGCCGCCCTCATATTGCCAGGAGCCGAGAACGGTGGCGACCGATGCGGCCGCATGCATGGCAATCGCGCCGTTGCGCTGGCGGGTAAAGCCATAGCCGAGCCGGAAGTAGCTCTTCTTCGTCGTTCCCACGAGCTTGGCGAAGGCTTCGATTTCTTCAACCGAGAGGCCGGTGATGGCCGCGGCCCATGCCGGGGTCTTCGACTTCAGATGCTCTTCAAGCCCGGCGGGGTCGTCGGCATATTTGGCCATATAGGCGCGGTCGGCATAGCCGTCGCGAAAGGCGATGTGCATGACCGCGCAGGCAAGGGCTGCATCCGTGCCCGGCTTGACGATCAGCGCCATATCGGCCTGCTTCATCGTCGGATTGTCGTAGATATCGATGACGACGATCTTGGCGCCGCGTTCCTTACGCGACTTCACCGCATGGGTCATGACGTTGACCTGGGTCGCCACGGCATTCGTGCCCCAGATAACGACGCAATCCGTGCGGCCCATTTCGCGGGGATCGGGACCACGCAGCACGCCGGTCGCCATGGTGAAGCCGGTCCAGGCCGGATTGGTGCAGATCGACGAGAAGAAACCGGAATAGCGCTTGGCATGGCGCAGCCGCTCGATGGAATCGCGCTGCACCCAGCCCATGGTGCCGGCATAGAAATAGGGCCATATCGCCTCACTGCCGTCCCTGGCTTCGGCCTTGACGAAGGCATCGGCGATCTCGTCGAGTGCATCGTCCCAGGAAAGCTCCTGCCAACGTCCCTCGCCCTTGGCACCGGCGCGACGCAGCGGCTTCATCAGCCGATCGGGGTGATAGAGCCGCTCGGCGTAGCGGGCGACCTTGGCGCAGATGACGCCGGACGTGTAGGAATGGTCATTGGCGCCGCGAACGCGGCCGATCCTGCCGTCTTCAGTCAGATCGACCTCCAGCGCGCAGGTGGAGGGACAGTCGTGCGGACAGGCGGTGTGGCCGATGCGCGATTTGGCCTGGATGGGGGTCGCAATGTTCATGATGTTTGTATATTTCAAGCAATGTCCGGCCACTAGAGACAATCCGGCCCATCTCAACAATTCATGCGGACTTCACCGACAATGAACTATCGGCACATCTATCACGCGGGCAATTTTGCCGATGTCTTGAAACACGCGGTCCTCGCGCGCCTCGTCCGCTACATGCAGAACAAGGATAAGGCCTTCCGCGTCCTCGACACGCATGCCGGCATCGGGCTTTACGATCTTTCCTCCGAGGAAGCGCAGAAGACCGGCGAGTGGCGCGATGGCATCGGCAGGGTGCTGGAGGCGGAGCTCGTGCCGCAAGTGGCCGAGCTGCTGGAGCCCTATCTTGCCGTCATCCGCGAGCTGAACCCTGAAGGTGGGCTAAGGCTCTATCCCGGCTCGCCGAAACTTGCCCGCATGCTGTTCCGTCCGCAGGACCGGCTTTCGGCGATGGAGCTGCATCCGGACGATTTCCAGCGGCTGCACCGGCTGTTCGAAGGCGATCACCACGCCCGCATCACCGAACTCGACGGCTGGCTGGCGCTCGGCGCGCATCTGCCGCCGAAGGAGAAGCGCGGCATCGTGCTCGTCGACCCGCCTTTCGAAGAGGAAGGCGAATATGAGCGGCTGATCGACGGCCTTGCAAAGGCCTGGCGCCGGTTTCCCGGCGGCACCTATTGCCTCTGGTATCCGATCAAGAAGGACGCGCCGATCAAACCGTTTCACGAAGCGCTGCAGGCGTTGGAAATTCCGAAAATGCTCTGCGCCGAGCTGATCGTCAAAAGCGATCGCGGTTTCACCGGGCTTACCGGATCCGGCCTCATCGTCGTCAACCCGCCCTTCACGCTGAAGGACGAGCTGCATGCACTCCTGCCTGCACTGAAGGACATGCTGGCGCAGGACCGTTTCGCCTCGCAGCGCGCCTTCTGGCTGCGCGGCGAACATTGAATTTGCTCCACATACCCACAGGTGATTTCATGAGACTTCTTTGCTCGTCCACCTCCCCCTTCTCCAGCAAGGTGCGCATGGCCGCTCGCCATCTCGGCATCAAGCTTGAGGAAATCCACGTCGATACGAATGCCGGTCCGACACTACTCATCGACAACAACCCGCTCGGCAAGATCCCGACCTTGCTGACCGGCGACGGCGAAGCCATCTTCGACAGCCGCGCCATCATGCATTATTTCGATCGCCGCGAGGGCGGGCTCTATCCTTCGAAAAAGAGCAAGCGCACCGAAATCGAGGTCCTGGAAGCGCTGATCGACGGCACCAATGAGTGCCTTCTGTCGATCGTCTACGAGCGTCGCCTTCGCGAACCCGAGAAACAGCATCAGCCCTGGATCGACCGGCAGTGGACGAAGGTCAGCCGCGCCCTCACCCATCTCGACGCCGAACCGCCGAAGATCGGCAAGAAGCTGCATGCGGGGCATTTCGCGCTTGCCGCCCTCGTCGGCTATCTGCAACTCCGCTTTGAGGGGCAATGGGAGGCGGATCATGCGGGATTGATCGACTGGGCGCACAAGTTCGAGAAGCATTTCCCCGATTTTCCGGCGATGAAGCCGCAAGTCTGACACCATCAGGCTCAGCTCTGGCGTACACCGTCGGCCTTCACGAAATCGACGAAGGCGCGCAAAGCCGTCGGCAGCTGACGGCGGCTCGGATAATAGAGGAAGAAGCCGGGATAATAGGGGCACCAGTCCTCCAGCACGCGGATCAACCGGCCATCCTCCAAAGCCGGCAACGCGTAATCTTCAAACAGGAAGGCAAGACCGGAGCCATTGACGGCGGCATCCAGCATGATGTCGAGATCACCAAGCGTTAGCGGCCCCTGTACGTCGATCTCCAGCTCGATGCCCCGGCGCTCGAACTCCCAGCGATAATAGGTGCCGCTCGCGAAACGATAGCGGATGCAGGGATGATCTTTCAGATCATGGGGCGTGACCGGTTTGGGGAAACGCTGAAAATGCTCGGGCGAGCCGACGATTGCCGTCCTCTGGCGGCGACCGATGGCAACCGCGATCATATCAGCGGCGATTCTCTCGCCGAAGCGTATGCCGGCGTCGAAACCGGCTGAGACCGTGTCCACGAGCGCATCGTCCACCACGATTTCCACTTCGATGGCGGGGTAAGCTCTCAGGAACCGTGACACGATCGGCAGCAGCACCATCCTGGCGGCAGGGCGCGGGGCGTTGATGCGCAGCTTGCCATAGGGCTGGCCGCGGAATTTATCGAGGTCCTCCAGCGCATCGTCAATATCGAGGAAGGCCGGGCGGATGCGATCGAACAGGCGTTCGCCAGCTTCCGTCAGCCCGACGCCACGGGTGGTGCGATTGACCAACCGCACGTCCAATCGCTCCTCGATCGCCCGCAATGAATGGCTGAGCGCGGACGCTGTCACGCCAAGTTCCACCGCCGCCTTGCGAAAGCTGCGGTGTTGGGCAATCGCCAGGAAAATCGCCAGATCGGTCGAACGGATGCGTCGCATTGATGAGAATTTCTCAGCACTTCATGAAAGAGAAAGTAGATTATCTCAACGATGCCATCAAGCTACCTTTCTCCTGCAAACGAATTCCACTCACGGAATTACCGACCCACAAAGGAGAAAATCATGCGCGTTTGGTTCATTACGGGTGCATCCCGCGGCTTCGGCGCCCTCATCGCCCAGGAAGCCCTCACCGCCGGCGACGCCGTCGTTGCCACGGCCCGCAACCCCACCGGCCTGGCGGAGAAGTTCGGCAACCACGCGAATCTTCTGCCCGTCGCCCTCGACGTTTCGAACGAGACGCAGGCCCATGAGGCAGCCGCCGCGGCCGTCAAGCGCTTCGGCAAGATCGATATCCTGGTCAACAATGCCGGCTACGGGCTGCTGGGTGCCGTGGAAGAGGCAACCGCCGAGGAAATCGAAAGACTCTATGCGACCAACGTCTTCGGCCTGCTGAAGGTGACGCGCGCCATCCTGCCGCATATGCGCCTGCAGCGCTCGGGCCATGTGATCAACATGTCCTCGGTCGGCGGCTACCAGAGCTTCGCCGGTTGGGGCGTCTATTGCTCGACAAAATTCGCCGTCGAAGGCCTGTCCGAGGCGATGGCGGCGGAACTGCAGCCGCTCGGCATCAAGGTGACCGTCGTGGAACCCGGTTTCTTCCGGACCGATTTCCTTGACGAAAGCTCGCTCGCTGTCAGCCCGAGCTCGATTGCCGACTATAAGGACACGCCGGCGGGGGCGATGCGTGATTTCGCCGCCGGCCATAATCACGGCCAGCCCGGCGATCCCGCACGGCTTGCAAAGTCGATGATCACGCTTGCGCATTCGGCCAACCCGCCGCTGCGCATGCCTTTCGGCTCTGATACGGTCGGCGCGATCGAGACCAAGAATGAATATGTCGCCAGAGAACTGGCCGACTGGCGCGAACTGGCTGTCTCGACGGATTTTCCGAAGGACGTCGCGTAAACGGTCAGCACCGTGAAACGGAAAAAGCCGGGGCGCAAACCCCGGCTTTTTCGTCAGACTATGCCGTCAAATGATTAGAACTTGACGCCGATACCGACCTTGACGCTCTGCTCGTCGTAACCGCGAGAGAACCGACCGGAGTCGAGGTCGAAGTTCTTCTTGCCGTAATCCGTGTAGCGGTACTCGAGACGAGCCGTGATGTTGTTGGTGATGAAGGTTTCAGCACCTGCACCGACCGTGTAGCCAACAGCCGTCTTGCTGTCGGACGAGGTAGCGTCTTCGAGCTTGTTCTGGCCGAGTGCCAGACCGGCCGTGCCGTACAGCATGAACGGGTTGAAGTCGTAACCGATGCGGCCGCGAACCGAGCCATTGACGCCGTTCTTCGCTGTCAGACCGTTGCGGGTGCTGTCAATGCCGGAATAGCCGAGGTCTGCTTCAATGCCGTATACGATCTGGCCTTGCTGCCAGTTGTAGCCGGTGAAGGCCTGGCCGCCGAAGCCATAGCCGTTGCCGTTGCGGGTGAAGTGACCCTTGTTCCAGTCGCCTGCACCACCGATGTAGAAGCCAGACCAGTTGTTAACGACCGGAGCTGCTTCCTGAGCGACGGGCGGCTGCGGGATCTGCTCGACAGCGTCAGCAGCCTGAGCTGCGGTGTAACCGCCGAGAGCGACGGCGGAGACCATGAGGGTCGTGATAAGAGTACGCATACTTTTCTCCTTTCAGTCCCGTGTGCCCCGCTTACTGTCCTTGACTTCGAAGCGCCACGAGCAATTAAAAAACATCCCTCCCGGATCGAGGTTGAAATTGGAATGCAAATGAGGAATTGGAAGAGCTAAAATATGATATCATTGTGGCACAGACATGGCTGAATTTCGATGTTGCTTCATCGCAACAGAGGGTTTGTTAACCATAACCAATGGTTAAAGCGTGTATACTTATTTTAATCTAAATATATCTCAAGCTTTACATAAGAAACCTCAAAGAGCGTCATTTGCTCATGCATCTTTTCATATGGTGTATCGACGCCCTATATGAGCGTCGATTGGATAACGACGAGCAAAAGGCAGTCTCTTGAGACAGGAAAAACTACGCACGGCGTTGATAACAGGCGCTTCCAAAAGAATAGGCAGGGCAATTGCCGAGGATTTGTCGGCTAGCGGCTTTGCGGTAGCGCTGCACGCCAACCAATCCCTTGCCGAGGCGACGGGAATTGTGGCGAAATTGCAGCAAATGGGCCGAAAGGCAATTGCGATCAAGGCCGATCTGCAAAATTTGGCCGAGACGTCAACCCTTGTCGAAAGGGCCGCCGACGCTCTTGGCCCGCTCGATCTCCTGGTCAACAACGCCTCTGCTTTCCTTGGCGATTCCGCCGATCGTTTCGATGCGGAAGCCTTCGAGGCGCATTTTGCGGTGCATGTTCGCGCGCCTTCAATCCTGGCGGCCGATTTCGTGCGGCAGCTTCCCGAGCCGCATCCGGGGCTGATCGTCAATATGGTCGACCAGCGGGTCTGGGCGCTCAATCCGCGCTTCTATTCCTATACGCTGTCGAAGGCAGCGCTTTGGACGGCGACACAGACGATGGCGCAGACCTTTGCTCCCCGCATCCGCGTCAATGCGATCGGCCCTGGACCGACGGTGCGCAGCGTGCGGCAGAGCGAAGAGGACTTTCAAGCGCAGATCGACGGCCTCATATTAAAGGCGGCGCCGGGGCTCGAAGAATTCGGCCGGACCATCCGCTTTCTTTTTGACACGCCCTCGATCACGGGCCAAATGATAGCGCTCGATGGCGGCCAGCACCTTGCCTGGGAAACGCCAGACGTGTCGGAGAGTGCGGAATGAACGGAAGAAAGCTGCCCGATGGCGGCATTCTCTACGACGAATCAGACGATATCGAAGACGACATCGAGGTGGAGGGCGATGCCGCCGCCACTCCTGTTGCGCCCATCGACTGGAATGAAGGCGGCAGGAACGAGACCGGGCTTCGCGGCGCCGAGCTGATTGCCGAATTCGTCAAGCGGCTGCCGAACAATCCGGGCGTCTACCGCATGTTCAATGAAGGTGGTGACGTGCTCTACGTGGGCAAGGCACGCAGCCTGAAGAAGCGCGTCTCCAACTATGCCTTGGGCAAGGTGCATTCCAACCGCATCGCCCGCATGGTGCGCGAAACCGCCAATATGGAATTCGTCACCACGCGCACGGAGACGGAAGCGCTGCTGCTGGAAGCGAATCTCATCAAGCGCTTGCGTCCGCGCTTCAACGTCCTGCTGCGCGACGACAAATCCTTCCCCTATATTCTGATCACCGGCGATCATCGTGCACCGGCGATCTTCAAGCATCGCGGTGCCCGCGCCCGCAAGGGCGAGTATTTCGGCCCCTTCGCTTCGGCCGGCGCCGTCGGCCGCACGATCAATTCGCTGCAGCGTGCCTTCCTCATCCGCACCTGTACCGACAGCGTTTTCGAGACGCGCACGCGGCCCTGTCTGCTCTACCAGATCAAGCGCTGTTCCGGGCCTTGCACACACGAGATCAGCGATGCGGGCTACGGCGAACTGGTCCAAGAGGCGAAGGACTTCCTTTCGGGCAAAAGCCAGAACGTCAAGGCGCATATGGCCGAGGCGATGAACGCGGCCGCCGAGGATCTGGATTTCGAGCGCGCCGCCATTTTCCGCGATCGACTTGCCGCGCTCTCGCATGTGCAGAGCCATCAGGGCATCAATCCGGCCGGCGTCGAGGAAGCCGATGTCTTTGCGATCCATCACGAAGGCGGCATTTCCTGCATCCAGGTCTTCTTCTTCCGCACCGGCCAGAACTGGGGCAACCGCGCCTATTTCCCGAAAGCCGATCCCTCGCTCTCGGGCGCCGAGGTGCTGAACGCCTTCCTGGCGCAGTTTTATGACGACAAGCCGGTGCCGCGGCAGATCCTGCTGTCGGAGACGGTCGAGGAAATCGAGCTGCTGGCGGCTGCCCTCAGCGAGAAGGCCGGTCACAAGGTTACGATCCTCGTGCCGCAGCGCGGCGAGAAGCGCGATCTGGTCGAGCATGTCATCGCCAATGCCCGCGAGGCACACGGCCGCAAGCTCGCGGAAACCGCGTCGCAATCGCGGCTGCTCGAAGGCTTCAAGGAGACGTTTAAGCTTCCCTACGTGCCGCAGCGCATCGAGATCTACGACAACTCCCATATCATGGGCACGAATGCGGTCGGCGGCATGGTCGTCGCCGGGCCGGAAGGCTTCGTGAAAAACCAGTACCGCAAGTTCAACATCAAATCGACCGACATCACGCCGGGCGACGATTTCGGCATGATGCGCGAGGTCATGACTCGCCGTTTCTCCCGGCTCCTGAAGGAAGAAGGAAAGCCCGACCGCAGCGGCGTGACTGACGCGACCGTGGATGCCGCTGATCGCCCCTTCCCCGCCTGGCCCGATATCATCCTCATCGACGGCGGTCAGGGGCAGATGACGGCGGTGCGCACTATTCTCGAGGAACTCGGGATTACCGACAGCGTCATTGCCATCGGCGTTGCCAAGGGCGTCGACCGCGATGCCGGGCGCGAACGCTTCTTCGCCCCTTCCCGCGAAAGTTTCACGCTGCCGCCGCGCGATCCCGTGCTCTATTTCATCCAGCGCCTGCGCGACGAAGCGCACCGCTTCGCCATCGGCTCGCATCGGGCGCGGCGCAAGAAAGAGATGGTCAAAAACCCGCTGGACGAGATCGGCGGCATCGGCCCTTCGCGCAAGCGGGCGCTGCTGCAGCATTTCGGCACCGCCAAGGCCGTTTCGCGCGCCGCCCTCTCGGATCTGATGGCAGTGGAAGGCATCTCCGAAGCTGTCGCGCGGCAGGTCTACAACCATTTTCACGAGGACGCCGCGAAATAGAAAAAGCTGGTCGCAAATTCCACGCAATAGCGGTGAAAAAACAGAAACAATATTGACGATAAGGTAGCCAAACCATCATCTAGGATTTGATCCCAAAAAGTGCGAAGCGGTTTTTGGAGAAGATCGAGATCATCAAAAGCCCGGAGCACGATGAGACCCGAAACGGAAACTCATCGCGCTCTGCCGAGATAACCGAAACGAAACGATTTCCATGGCTTCGCGCGCTTACAGCATCCCCAATCTGCTCACCTACGGCCGCATTCTCTGCGTACCCCTGATCGTTCTTTGCTTCTTCATCGAAGGTAAGCTGGAAGGTTCCGATTTCGCGCGCTGGGTCGCGCTCTGGATCTTTATCATTGCGTCGCTCACCGATTTCCTCGACGGTTATCTCGCACGCATATGGAACCAGACCTCGAATATCGGCCGCATGCTGGATCCGATCGCCGACAAGCTGCTGGTCTCGGCGATCCTGCTGCTGGTCGCCGCCGACGGCACTATCGCCGGCTGGTCGCTCTGGGCCGCCATCATCATCCTTTGCCGCGAAATTCTGGTCTCCGGTCTGCGTGAATATCTGGCGGCGCTGAAAGTCAGCGTCCCCGTGACGCGCATCGCGAAATGGAAGACGACGGCCCAGCTTGTCGCCATCGCCTTCCTTCTGGCTGGGCCGGCGGGCGACAAGGTGCTACCCTATACGACGGAAATGGGCATCGTCCTGCTCTGGGTCGCAGCCCTGCTGACCATCTACACCGGCTATGATTATTTCCGGGCCGGGCTGAAGCACGTGGTGGATGAGGAATGATGACGAAGCTCGTCTATTTCGCCTGGGTGCGTGAGCGGATCGGCAAAGCGGAAGAAGAAATTTCCCTTCCCGCCGAGGTCGTCACCGTCGGCGATCTCCTGAGTCATTTGAAGGGCTTGGGGGAAGAATACGAGGCGGCACTTCAATTCCCCGAGGCGATCCGTGTTGCCATAAATATGGAGCATGCCGATCACGATGAGCCCATCGCCGGTGCACGGGAGATCGGGCTCTTTCCGCCGATGACCGGAGGGTGAGGAGCGGTCGGGCAACGCCCGAGCAATCGATCCAGTGAATCGATTGCAGCGACGAACGCACCTTCGACGGGCTCAGGATGCCAAAGCGAAGGGCCGAGCGATTCCTCAAACTGTTTGAGAAGGCGATCAAGGAAATTGCGATGATTTCACCATTCGTCAAAGTTCAACGCGAGGATTTCGATCTCCAGGCGGAGATCGATCGGCTGACGAATGAACGGCGCGACATCGGCGCGGTGGTGACGTTCTCCGGGCTTTGCCGCGACGAAGGCGGAGCGCTCGGTGCCCTCGAACTCGAGCATTATCCCGGCATGGCGGAAGCGGAGATCAGCCGCATCGCCAAGCTTGCCATTGAGCGCTTCGAACTTCTCGGCCTGACCGCCATCCATCGCTATGGCAAGATTGCGCCCGGCGAGAACATCGTGCTCGTCATTGCCGCAGCGCCGCATCGGCAGGCCGCCTTCGACGGCGCCAATTTCGTCATGGATTTTCTGAAGACCTCCGCGCCCTTCTGGAAGAAGGAGCACGGCAGCGACGGTACGGAAGGCGACTGGGTTTCCGCCAAGGATGCCGACGATGCGGCGCGCGACAAATGGGCGGGCAAATAAATAGGTTTAAGGTACGACCCGCTCGCGGCGGCTCAAGACCAGCAGTAGCACGAGCAGCGAGAAGATGACGAAGTCGCGCCACAGGAACGGGCCGTAGGCACCCCACATTGTCTCGGTGAGGCCAAGGAGTGCCGCTCCGCCCGCCGACTTCAGCGGCTCGGAATAGCCGCCGACCGCCGCAATCATCAGCACCTTGAGCCCGAACATCAGCCCTGCCCCGAAATCCATGGTTCCATAGTAAGAAGTAGCCAGCAGGCCGCAAATGGTCGCGACGAGTGCGGAGGCGACATAGGCGAGCAGGAAAACACGGTTGGCGCTGGCGCCGCAAAGTTCAGCGGCGAGAGCATCGTCGGTCACAGCCCTCCAGATGCGCCCCCATCCCGTGCATTTCAGGACATAGGCGCCTGCGAGGATGACGAGGATCATCAACGCCGTGTTGAGTAACTGGATTTCTGTGAGCGTTACGTGGAAATCGCCGCTATCCCAGAAGACGATCGCGCCGTTCAGGAAAGGTGGCAGCCAGATGCCACGCGTGTTGGAGGCCAGCCGGGCGGTTTCCATCAGGATGATCATCATGCCGAGTGCTGCGACAATGATGGTATTCGGGGACTTTCGCGACAGCGGCAGCATGATCACGCGGCCGACGAGAAGGCTGGCGCCGAGCGTATAGCCGGCCGCGATCACGGCACCGAAAGCAAAGGCGGCCGGTAGGATCAGATACATTCTCGTATAGCCGACATCGGTAAAGAGCACGAGCATCTGGCCGGCAAAGGCGAACAGCGCGCCGTAGGTGATATCGGCCCGCTTCATAACCCCGAACGCAATGGAATAACCGAAGGCCAGCGCCGCATAGAGTGCAGCGAGCGGAACGGCATTCGCCAATTGCTGCAGAAGATAGGCCATTCATTCCCTCCGAGGAACAGGCAAATAGTAACTGGCAAAATGAATTTTACCAGTTATAATTTTCCCCATGAGCTTTACCTGGACCCCACATCGTTTTTCCGGTGGCGCGCTCGCGCTCGATGTCGCCAACAGCGTTGTCCTGCGCCATGACGACGAGCGCCGGATCGACCGTTTCGAAGCGCATGGACAGATGGAGAGCTTTCCGAAGGCCGCTGCCAATTTCTGCGCCGAACGGACGCTCTTCGGCGATATCCTGCCGGTGAAACGGGAGAACCGAGCCGATTTCATCTCATTGCGCGATATGATCGATCGATACTTTCGGGCGCGCATCCTCGGCGAGGCCGCGGACCTATTTCTGGCCGATCTTCTCGCCGCCTTGGCGAGGGTCTTGCGGCAAGCCTCGGCCAATGGGCTCGATGCCGCGACCGTGCACTCGACGCTGCGGCTCATCGCCATGCCCGATCCCGAGCGGATGAAGATCTGCCGTAACTGCGGCTGGCTCTTCATCGACCGCAGTAAGAACAAGAGCCGCGCCTGGTGCGACATGGCGGTCTGCGGCAACCGCGCCAAGGCAAGCCGGCACTACCGGCGCAAGAAGGAGGAAACTGCGCCATGACAATGCGAAACATCATGCTGACGACATTAATCGCCGGCCTTGCGCTGGCCAGCTGTCAGAGGAAAGACGACGAAGGTCCAACCCAGCTTACCGGCCGCCTCTTCGTGTTCAATTACCGCGTGGCGAGCGCGACCTACATGATCACGCTGAAGAAGATCGCCCCGATCCCCGAGGGAACGACGGCGGTTGCAGAGTTCGAAAATCCCGCGGGCGGCGATCCGCTTGTCGTCAACCAGAAGATCTATACATTCTGGGACAAGATCACGCTGGAAAGTCCTGACCTGCACTGCGTGCGCAAGGACCGCCCCTATTCCGTTTCGATCAAACTCGTGGATGCCAGCACCAAGACGATCCAGACGATCAAGACCGAAGTCAAATCCGACCTCGACCAGACGGTGCTGCCGACGAAGCCGCTCGTCGTCGGGCCGGTCTATACAGCCAATCCGGATGTGTTCAAGGGCGATGGCAGCGCCGACTACGGGCATGATGCCGCTTGTCCGGCATGAAAAAGCCGGGATACGAGGTCCCGGCTTTCATGAATCATTTCAAATCGTTCAGCAACAGAGCTGAGAGGCCGATTCAGCCGACGATTTCGGTTTCGGAGAACCAGTAAGCGATTTCGACGGCAGCCGTTTCCGGAGCGTCGGAGCCGTGAACGGAGTTTTCGCCAATCGAAAGGGCGAAGATCTTGCGGATCGTGCCTTCGTCAGCGTTGGCCGGGTTGGTCGCGCCCATGATTTCGCGGTTCTTCAGGATGGCGTTTTCGCCTTCCAGTACCTGGACGATGGTCGGGCCGGAGGTCATGCCTTCGACGAGTTCGCCGAAGAACGGGCGCTCCTTGTGAACGGCGTAGAAGCCCTCGGCTTCGCGCTTGCTCATCCAGACGCGCTTGGAGGCGATGACGCGCAGGCCATTGTCTTCAAAAACCTTGGTGATGGCGCCGGTCAGGTTGCGCTTCGTCGCATCCGGCTTGATCATCGAGAAAGTACGTTCAATCGCCATGGGTCCATTCCTTGTAATCAGAGAAAAGTGGGCGGTGTTTACCTGCCTCAAAGCCCGAAAACAAGGGGGATCGGCCAATTTCACGCCGCTGTCATAGTCCGAGCATCCGATTCGCAATCGGCCGATGGCACTGCGACGGTTTATTTGCAAACTTGACGGCAACATCGCTGCATCATTGAGGAGAGGTCATATGCTCAAACATTTCAGGATGCTTGCCGACTACAATCGTTGGGCCAATGTACAGGTTTACAATGCCGCCGCCGAACTCAGTGATGCCGAATTCAATGAAGACCGCGGCGCCTTCTTCGGCTCGCTCCACGGAACGCTAAATCATCTGCTGGTAGCGGACCGGCTGTGGATGCACCGTTTTAACGGCACTGGCGGGGTGCCGGCGTCACTCGATACCGTCCTACATGACACGCTTAGAGGACTTTACAGCTTACGGGAGGCCGAAGATCGAAATATCATCACTTGGATGGAAACGCTCGATGCCGACGCACTTGCCGTCGACATTACCTATACCTCGATCCTGCGCCCGGGCGCCATCACCGTTCCCCTCCATGCGGCTGTATTACATATGTTCAACCACCACACTCATCACCGCGGCCAATGCCACATGATCCTGACCTCGATGGGCAAGTCGTCTCTGGTGCTGGACCTCCTGCATTTCCTGCGCAGCGAAGGACGGCACTGGATGTAGCCAAGAGGAGAACCGTCGTTTCCCGTCTTCGCCCAGGCGTTGATCACATGCCTCATTTTGTTGCGCTGCGGCGAGGATCGGCTGTTTTGTTCATGTTCCCTTAACCTGCGAACCTGCAGATTGATGAGATATATCAGCTCACGGTCAAAGGCAGGCATGAAGAACTCGCAGACAAGCGTTTCGGCATATTCCATCGATGACGATGAAACGGAAACCGAGCTCGAGGTTATCGGTCGCTTCATGACGCGGCTGAAGGTGAAGAACCTGCCGCGCAACTATCAGCTCTTCTATGAAGCGCTCTATGGCCAGGACTGCTCTCTTGCCGAAGAGATCGAAGCGCTTGGGCCTCTTCCCCCGCAAAGCGGGCTCGACGAGATCGGCCTGAAGCATCGTCTGGTGAGCCATTGCGGGCTGGTGGCGCGCAAATCGGAAAGCGATGCCGCCGAAATGCTGCGCGAAGTTGCCGATCAACTCGCCAAGGGGCTGTTGAAGAAGCAGCGCTTCGCCTGCGAGATCGAAGCAACCCCGCATGCCAATGCTGCTCTCGACAGCCTCAATGCCTCGCTCAGCAACCTCATGCTCTACGAAACGGAGCTGACCGAGCGGCTGCGCGACTGCGCGAACCTCTCGAAATCCTCGCAAAAGGCTGGCGCCTAAGCGCCTTCCCACTCTTGCCTTCGGCGTCGAGTTCGGCCAAAACCGCGCCATGATTTCGATTTCAGACCTTTCCGCCCGCATTGCCGGCCGCCTTCTCATCGACCATGCCAACGTGACGCTTCCGGCGGGCACGAAGGCGGGTCTTGTCGGCAAGAACGGTGCCGGCAAGTCCACGCTGTTCAGGATCATCACCGGCGATCTCGCCGCCGAAAGCGGCTCCGTCTCGATCCCGCGCAATGCCCGCATCGGCCAGGTGGCACAGGAGGCTCCCGGCACGGAGGATCCGCTGATCGACATCGTGCTTTCTGCCGACAAGGAGCGCTCCGCTCTGCTCGCGGAGGCCGAGACGGCGACCGATCCGCATCGCATAGCCGATATCCAGACCCGGCTCGCCGATATCGGCGCGCATTCGGCCGAAGCGCGCGCCGCCAGCATCCTGGCCGGCCTCGGCTTCGACCACGAAGCGCAGAAGCGCCCAGCCTCCTCCTTCTCGGGCGGCTGGCGCATGCGCGTCGCCCTTGCGGCCGTCTTGTTTTCCGAGCCGGATCTGCTGCTACTCGACGAACCGACGAACTATCTCGACCTTGAAGGCACGCTCTGGCTCGAGGACTATATTCGCCGCTACCCGCACACGGTCATCATCATCTCGCACGACCGCGACCTGTTGAACACGGCGGTCAATTCCATCGTCCATCTGGACCAGAAGAAGCTCACCTTCTATCGCGGCTCCTACGATCAGTTCGAGCGGCAGAAGGCCGAGGCGGACGAGCTGCAGATGAAGGCGAAGGCGAAGAACGACGCCGCGCGCAAGCACCTGCAGAGCTTTATCGACCGCTTCAAGGCTAAGGCATCGAAGGCGCGGCAGGCACAATCGCGCGTCAAGGCGCTGGAACGGATGGGCACGGTCGCGGCCGTCATCGAAGACCATGTGATGGGCTTCAGCTTTCCGGAACCGGAAAAGCAGCCCGCTTCGCCGATCATCGCGATCAGCGGCGGTGCCGTCGGCTACGAGCCGGAAAAGCCGATCCTCAAGCGTCTGAACCTGCGCATCGATGCCGACGACCGTATTGCCCTGCTCGGCTCGAACGGCAACGGCAAATCGACTTTCGCGAAATTCATTTCCGGCCGGCTCGATGCGGAAGGCGGTGACGTCAAGCTGGCGCCGAACCTGAAGATCGGCTTCTTCGCCCAGCACCAGCTTGACGACCTCATCCCCAACCAAACCGCTGTCGAGCATGTCCGCCGCCGCATGCCCGAAACGCCGGAAGCCAAGGTACGTGCGCGCGTTGCGCAGATGGGCCTAGCGACGGAGAAAATGGATACGCAGGTTAAGGATCTCTCGGGCGGCGAGAAGGCGCGGCTGCTGATGGGCCTTGCCGCCTTCGACGCGCCGAATCTGCTGATCCTCGACGAACCGACGAACCATCTCGATATCGACAGCCGCAATGCGTTGATCCAGGCGCTGAACGATTATTCCGGCGCCGTCATCCTGATCTCGCACGACCGCCATCTGATCGAAGCCACCGTCGACCGGCTCTGGCTGGTGCGCGACGGCACGGTCACGACCTTCGACGGCGACTTGGAAGAATATCGCAGCCTCGTCGTCGCCAGTCCGAAGTCGAAGGACGAGAAGGCCAAGACGAACGGCGTCGACGATTCCGTTTCCAAGGCGGATCAGCGCAAGCTCAACGCCGATCGGCGCGCGTCGCTTGCGCCGCTCAAGAAGAAGATCAATGAAATCGAATCCTTGACCGGCAAGCTTGAGAAATTGATTCAGGCACTTGATGCGGAACTTGCGGACCCGGCCCTCTACGAAAAGGCACCGGCAAAGGCTGCGGAAAAGGCAAAACAGCGCTCCGATGCCGCTGAAAAGCTCGCCGCGGCCGAGGAGCAATGGCTGGAACTTTCATCGGAATACGAAAGCGGCATGGCCGGCTGAAGCGCATCGCGATCTTAACCGTCTCGCAGCCGATCCTAACTGATCATTAACCATAACCGCAGAAAATACGCTCAACTTTCATAGACATATTGTTGAGCGATTCTGATGAACTACCGTGTTTTGTTGGCTGGCCTTGCCGTGTCCCTGGCTTTGGGAGGATGTGCCACGAAGCCCGCCAATGAAGCATCGCTCAAGAGCAGCTATGCCGCCGAGGAGCCGCGTCACAAGCCGCTGAAAGCCAATGATCGCGTCGAGATGGAGCCGAAAAAATGGCTCGTCGCCGATCTCGAAACCCGCGCAGCGGTGGACGCCAGCGGACCACACGATCTTGCCGGCCGCACACTGGAAGTCTCCTCGCTCAAGGACATCAGGCTCGCCGACAAGGAAGTCATCCTGACCTTCGACGATGGCCCCGCGCCCGGCAAAACGGACCGCATTCTCGCAACGCTCGACAGGTTTGGCGTCAAGGCCGCTTTCATGATGGTCGGAGAAATGGCGCAGGCGCATCCGGCAACCGCGCGCGAGGTTCTCGCCCATGGCGACGCGATCGGCAGCCATACATTCCGTCATCCCGATCTCGACAAGATGACCTTCGACGCGGCGATGACCGAGATCGCCCGCGGCAAGGACGCCGTCACCAAGGCGATCGGTACGGATGTCCCCTTCTTTCGCTTCCCCTACCTCGCCGATTCCAAGCGCCTGCGCACCGCGATTGCCGCCCGGGACATGATCGTCATGGACGTGGATATCGACAGCAAGGACTATTTCACCTCGACGCCCCTTTCAGTGGTGGATCGCACCATGAAGCAGCTCTATCAGCGCGGCCGCGGCATCGTCCTGATGCACGATATCCACCAGCGCACGGTCAGAATGCTGCCGGTTCTTTTGAGCCGCCTCGAGAAAGAGGGCTTTAAGGTCGTCACGCTGAAATACAAGCGTACTCCGGCCCCGGCGACCAACCTGGTTGCCCAGGCCGATACCAAAATGGTGCGCTGAAGGGGCCTTGCATAGGAGCGCAGCCTCGAACACCTAGATCAATGGTTGCGCAATGTTCAGATACGCTTGAAACGCGCCGAGCGGCATGGTTAGTTGCGGCGTGATCACGAAGAGCGGGCCAGCCCGCCCGCTCGTATCCGGGGGGAGTAACATATGGATCGTCGTTCATTTCTGAGGAAAGCCGGCGTCGCCGGCGCCGGCTCGGTTGCAGCTGCTGCAACCCTTGCCGCTCCGGCCATTGCCCAGAGCAATCCGAAGATCAATTGGCGCCTGACGTCATCGTTTCCGAAGTCGCTGGATACGATCTATGGCGGCGGCGAAGTGCTGTCGAAATACGTGTCTGAAGCCACAGACGGCAATTTCAACATTCAGGTGTTTGCGGCCGGCGAAATCGTGCCAGGTCTGCAGGCAGCCGATGCGACCTCGGCTGGCACAGTCGAGGCCTGCCATTCGGTCTCCTATTATTATTGGGGCAAGGATCCGGTCTGGGCCCTGGGGGCGGCCGTTCCCTTCGCGCTCAACGCGCGTGGCATGAACGCCTGGCAATATCACGGCGGCGGCATCGACATGTTCAACGAATTCCTGGCGACGCAAGGATTGATCGGCTTCCCGGCCGGCAATACGGGCGTGCAGATGGGTGGCTGGTTCCGCAAGGAAATCAATACGGTCGCCGATCTCAAGGGCTTGAAGATGCGTATCGGCGGCTTTGCCGGCAAAGTGGTCGAACGCCTCGGCGTCGTGCCGCAGCAGATTGCCGGCGGCGACATCTACCCGGCACTGGAAAAAGGCACGATCGATGCCGCCGAATGGGTCGGCCCCTATGACGACGAAAAGCTCGGCTTCTACAAAGTGGCGCCCTATTACTACTATCCCGGCTGGTGGGAAGGCGGTCCGACCGTGCATGTCATGTTCAACAAGGCGGCCTATGAGGGCCTGCCGAAGGCCTATCAGTCTCTGTTGCGCACGGCCGCGCAAGCGACCGATGCCAACATGCTGCAGAAATACGACTACCTGAACCCGGCCGCCATCAAGCGCGTCGTCGCCGAAGGCGCGAAGCTCAGGCCGTTCAGCACCGAGATCATGAATGCCTGCTTCGACAAGGCCAACGAGGTCTATGCGGAAATGGAAGCTAACAACCCGACCTTCAAGAAGATTTGGGAATCGATCAAGGGCTTCCGCGGCCAGCACTATCTCTATACCCAGGTCGCCGAATACAGCTACGACGTCTACATGATGACGCTGCAGCGCGCCGGAAAGATCTGACCGGCTCGCGGTTTTAAGACAGACAACCCCGGAGCGACGCTCCGGGGTTTTTTATTGCGCTCCGATCAAGACAAAACGAAGCGTATCCTGCTCAATTGAAAGACGGCGGCTGGCTGAGATCGTTGGCAGGCGGGTTCTGCTGCCCGCCACCCTGGTCGGCTGGCTTACGGTCAAGCGGATTGCCGCCCGGAGGCTGGAGGCCTGGCAGGCCGAGGCCGCCACCATTGTCCTGGCCAGGAGCGCCGAAACCGGGAACCTCGATCTTGATCGTGTTGGGATCAACGCCCGCGCCGGCGCCCTTGTAATGCATGACCATCTGAGGAAACATGATGGTCAGCGCCACCATCAGGACCTGGATACCCACGAAAGGCACCGAGCCCCAATAGATCTGCCCCGTCGTGACGGGCGCGATCTGCTTACCTGTCACTCTGTCGAGATAAGGTACGCGCGCTGCCACCGAGCGGAGATAGAACAGCGCGAAGCCGAACGGTGGATGCATGAAGCTCGTCTGCATATTGACGCCGAGGAGCACGCCGAACCAGATCAGGTCGATGCCGAGCTTGTCGGCGGCAGGCGCCAGCAGCGGCACGATGATGAAGGCGAGCTCGAAGAAATCCAGGAAGAAGGCCAGAAAGAAGACGAGCGCGTTAACGGCAATCAGGAAGCCGACTTCGCCACCGGGCAGCGACACCAGCAGATGCTCGACCCAGACATGGCCGTTGACGCCGTAGAAGGTCAGCGAAAAGACGCGCGAACCGATCAGGATGAACAGCACGAAGGCCGAAAGCCGCGTCGTGGACGTCAGCGCCGAGCGGATGACGTCCATGGTCAGCCTGCCTTTGGCCGCAGCCATCGCGAGCGCGCCGACCGCCCCCATCGCGCCGCCTTCCGTCGGCGTCGCGATGCCGAGGAAGATCGTGCCGAGCACTAGGAAGATCAGAGCGAGCGGCGGGATGAGGACGATGATGACCTGCTGTGCCAGCCTGGACATCAGATTGATTTTCATCCCCTTGTCCAGAACAGCAACCGCGTAGATGAAGGCAACACCGACTGTGGCGCCGAGAATATCGGCATTCTCGCCGTAGGTTGGTGTCAGGTAAACATGCGCGGCATAGGCAACGCCGGCGCAGATCAAGAGTGCGATGAAAAGCGACGTGACGCCGGAGCCGAGCGACCGGGCCTCCTTCGGCAAGGCGGGCATGGAGTTCGGCCTGACGATCGTCATGATCAGCACATAGGCCATGTAAATGCCCGTCAGCACCAAGCCGGGAATGAGCGCGCCGGCATACATGTCACCGACTGAACGGCCGAGCTGGTCGGCAAGGACGATCAAGACAAGCGATGGCGGAATGATCTGCGCAAGCGTTCCTGAGGCTGCGATGACGCCGGAGGCAACACGCCTGTCATAGCCGTAGCGCAGCATGATCGGCAGCGAGATCAGCCCCATGGCGATAACGGAGGCCGCTACGACGCCGGTGGTGGCGGCGAGCAGCGCACCGACGAAAATCACCGCGTAGGCGAGACCGCCACGGATAGGCCCGAAAAGCTGGCCGACCGTGTCGAGCAGGTCTTCAGCCATGCCGGACCGTTCCAGCACGATGCCCATGAAGGTAAAGAACGGGATTGCCAGCAGCGTATCGTTGGACATGACGCCCCAGAAGCGATCCGGCAGGGCGTTAAGAAGCGGCCAGGAGAGATGGATGGTGCCGCCCGAATAGGGCGCGAGCTCGACGCCGATCCAGAAGAACAGCAGCCCGTTCGCGGCAAGCGCGAAAGCGACGGGATAACCCAGGAGCAAGAAGACGATCAGCGAGGCGAACATGATGGGCGCCATGTTCACAGCAATGAATTCGATCATCAGCGTGCCTCCTCTGCCGGGGTTTCGACATCAAGGGGCGCATGTGTCGGCACATAGGGGGTCGGGTCGTCCATATCGCCGTGCATGACTGCGATCTTCTTGATGATCTCGGAGACCCCCTGCAATGCCAGCAGGAAAAAGCCGGCCAGCAGCAGCGCCTTGCCAGGCCAGATGATCAGGCCGCCGGCGCTGGAGGAAACCTCTCCCGACAGGAAGGAGGTACGGACATAGGGAACGAGGTCATAGACCATCAGGAGTGCGAAGGGCATGAGGAACAGACAATGGCCGAGCAAGTCGATCCAGTGCTGCACCCGGCGCGGCAAGGAGCCGTAGACGATATCGATGCGGATATGTTCGTTCTGGCGGAGCGTGAAGGCGGCGGCGAGCAGGAAGGCGGCGCCGAACAGATACCACTGCGCTTCCAGCCATGCATTGGACGAAGTGTTGAAGACCTTACGAACGATGGCATTTCCGGCGCTGACCAGGACAGCGACCAGGATGAGCCATGAGACCGATTTTCCAATGATTTCGGTCACATAGTCAACGAATCGGCTGAAGCCGAGCAATGCTTTCATGATTTCCCCCCGCAGCGATTCTTTACCGAAGCTCTTTTTGCTGCACGGAGCTAGAGTGCCGATTTCAAACGGTGAATCAAGAGCCGGTGCGGGTTTTCCAAACGTGATGGCAGTCGGATACAATGTTCGTGCATCGGATCCAGTTGTCGCATTTGCGATTTGCCGCCCTTGCCCACATGCGGCATTCTGCTAAAGATCGCATCAATAATCATACTAATCGAGAGACACTCATGTCCCCCATCAACCTCGCTATCGTCGGTGTCGGCAAGATCGTCCGCGACCAGCATCTTCCCTCCATTGCGAACAACGCGGATTTCAAATTGATCGCGACGGCGAGCCGCCACGGCACCGTAGAAGGCATCCCGTCCTTCACGACCATCGACGCCATGCTCGATGCCGTACCGGCGGTCGATGCGGTGTCGCTCTGCATGCCGCCGCAATATCGCTATGAAGCCGCCTACAAGGCGCTGTCGGCCGGCAAGCATGTTTTCCTGGAAAAGCCACCGGGCGCGACGCTCAGCGAAGTGGCCGATCTCGAAAACCTGGCAAAGACCAAGGGCGTCTCGCTCTTCGCAAGCTGGCATTCGCGCTATGCGCCGGCAGTGGAGGCTGCAAAGAGCTTCCTCGCCAGCACCAATATCCGCAGCGCTCACGTGATCTGGAAGGAAGATGTCCGTCACTGGCATCCGAACCAGGAATGGATATGGCAGGCCGGCGGGCTCGGCGTCTTCGATCCCGGCATCAATGCGCTGTCGATCGTGACCCACATCCTGCCGCCGCTCTTCCTCACCGGCGCGACGCTCGAGTTCCCGGAAAACCGGGATTCGCCGATTGCCGCCGATCTGCACTTCAAGAGCGGTCAGGGCCTTCCGGTTCATGCCGAATTCGACTGGCGCCAGACCGGCAAGCAGAGCTGGGATATCGTTGCCGAAACCGATGTCGGCCAGATGGTTCTAGCAGAAGGCGGCTCCAAGCTGTCGGTCAATGGCGAGCTGAAATTCTCCGCGCCTGAAGCCGAATATCCTTCGCTCTATCGCCGCTTTGCCGAGATCGTCAAAGCCGGCACTTCCGACGTCGACGTTTCGCCGCTGCGCCACGTCGCCGATGCCTTCATGCTCGGCAAGCGCAAATTCGTCGAAGCATTTTACGATTGATGGCCTTTACCCGATGGAGACAACGCGCCCCGCAACATGCTAGCGTGGCGCATTATCTTCATCGGGGAGTTGCCGATGGCAACGGAAAATGTGCAACCTTTCGGGCTCGGCGTCGGCAATAAATCGGTCAAGCTTGCTGAGCCAAACCAGAGCTGGCGCGAGGCCTATTTGTTGGAGGAAGCTGCCATTCGCAGCGCGCTTGGAGACCTTGCTGTCGATGTACAGCATTTCGGCAGCACCTCCATTCCCGAAATCAAGGCCAAGCCCATCATCGACATAGCCGTCGGTGTTCGGCGCTTCGAGGATGGCCTTGCCTGTGTCGAGCCGATGGCATCGATCGGCTATGTCTATGCCGGCAGCAATATCGTTGCGGACGATCATATTTTCGGTCGTGATATCGAAGGGGATACCCGCACGCATCTGGTGCATGTGGTCGAGCATGGCGGCCAGAATTGGCGCCAGTTCATCCTCTTCCGGGATCGAATGCGCACGCGTCCGGACCTCGCACATGCCTATGAGGCGCTGAAGGTCGAGCTTGCGGCAAAGTATGCCAATGATCGCGCAGCCTATACCGCCGCCAAGAAGGACTTCATCCAAAAGATCCTGGCGGAAGGCGACTAGAGCACTTCCGCTTTTCTTCGAATCGCGAAAACGCTCTATCCTGTTGTTTCCAAACGCATTCCGGACGGAAAACCGCTGCGCAGTTTTACTAAGCCTTCTTTTCCCAACGGCCATCCTGCGTCTGCTGCCAGTAAGTGAGGTTATGCCCCTCGCCTTTCAACCGCTTCCATTGCGCGCGCGCGCTTTCCAGCTGCTCCTGATCATAGCCGTCGAACATCAGCACGACGCGCTGGTACGTTCCGACATCCGTAGCCTCGGCGCCATCGATGAAAAAGCGCACCGTCGCGTTATTGGCATTGTCGGAGGAGACGGTGAGAAGCACCGGCTGCCTGTCCACCATCTCGCCTTCATCCGTGCCATGTGGCAGGAAACTGTCTTCGCGATAGGTCCAAAGATGGGAATCGAGGAGATCGCGGCGCGCCGGCTCGCGCATCTGCACGGCGACCTGCCAGCCGCGCTCGACACTTTTGTCGATCAACGGCGGCAGGGCGTCTTCGAGCTTCGATTCCGTCAGATGATAGAAGAGAACGTCGGTCATGCCGTCCCTTCTAGAGCAATTCCAGGAAAAGTGCGAAGCGGTTTTCCGTTCGGAATTGCGTCGCAACAAAAGGATAGAGCCTTTTCGCTTTTCTTCGAATCGCGAAAAGGCTCCATCTCACAAAACCCGGCTGGTCACGATTCGTAGTTGGCGCGGACCAGCTGATCGAGCAGGCGCACGCCGAAACCGGAACCCCAGGACTGGTTGATCTCGTCCTGGACCGAACCCATCGCCGTGCCGGCGATATCGAGATGCGCCCACGGCGTTTCACCGACGAAGCGCTTGAGGAACTGGGCGGCGGTGATCGAGCCGGCGTGGCGGCCGCCGGTGTTCTTCATGTCAGCGAACTTGCTGTCGATCATCTTGTCGTAGTCCTTGCCGAGCGGCATGCGCCACAGGCGCTCATCGGTCACGAGGCCCGCCGCGGTCAGCTCGCCCGCCAGCTTGTCGTCGTTGCAGAATAGGCCGGCCTGCAGGTTGCCGAGGGCGACGAGGATGGCGCCGGTCAGCGTCGCCAGGTTGATCATGAACTGCGGCTTGAAGCGGTCGTTCGTGTACCAGAGCGCATCGCAGAGAACGAGCCGCCCCTCGGCATCCGTGTTGATGATCTCGATCGTCTGGCCGGACATGGAGGTGACGATATCGCCGGGGCGCTGGGCATTGCCGTCGGGCATGTTCTCGACCAGGCCGATGACGCCGATGGCGTTGACCTTGGCTTCGCGGGCGGCAAGCGTGTGCATGAGGCCGGTGACGGCCGCCGCCCCGCCCATATCGCCCTTCATCTCTTCCATGCCGGCGGCGGGCTTGATGGAAATGCCGCCAGTGTCGAAGACGACCCCCTTGCCGATGAAGGCGACCGGCTTCTCCTTCGCCTTGCCGCCCTTCCATTGCATGACCACCAGGCGCGGCGGCCGGACAGAACCCTGCGCGACGCCGAGTAGAGCGGCCATGCCGAGCCGGCGCATCTCGCGCTCCGTCAGAATCTCGATCTCGACGCCAAGCTTTTCCAGCTCCTTGGCCTTGGCCGCGAATTCCACGGGGCCGAGGACATTCGGCGGCTCGTTGACGAGATCGCGCGCAAGGAGGACGCCGCCCGCGACGGCTTCGGAGGTTGCGTAAAGTTTCTTGGCAGCCGCGGCCTCCTGGGTGACGATCGTGACCTTCACCGCCTTGCGGGAGCCGTTCTTTTCGTCATCGTCACCCTTCTTCGTCTTATATGTATCGAAGCTATAGGCGCGCAGGAGCATGCCCAGGGCAAAATCGGCGGCTTCTCTGGCTCCGACATCGACTGCCGGCGCGTCCAGGAAGATGGTGACTTTCTCCACGTTGCGGATCTTTGCCGCGGCACTCCCGCCAAGCCTCAGCCAGTCATGCGCAGCCAGGTCCCTGGCCTTGCCGGTGCCGATGACGATGATCCGATCGACGGGCGAGGCCTCGGGAGCGATGATATCCAACGCGCTCAACGCCTTGCTCTTGAAGCCGGCCACGGGCGCGGCCCGGGCGAAAACATTGCCCGGATCGGCGCTCTCAGCGCCTGCCGGCAACTCGCTGTCCGTGCCTTTCAGGAGAATGGCCAGACCGCCGCTGAGGCGAGCCGACTTGGCGAAGGAAATCTCGAATTTCACAGACATTTCTGCTCCGATAAACATGCGTCGTAATAGAAGAACTTTGCACAACCATCATTCTAGGTTTGTCTAGGGAACACAAGCGTTTGGCAAAGCATTCGCTAAAGAAGCCCGTTCGGCGGCTTCAAATCTCTGTCATGTAGAGCAGCTAGGCTACACGCAATGGTGTTTTAGCCGCGCTGGGGGTGGCCCGATCTTTTGCCGGAAAGCCGTCTTGATCATAGATTTCAACAGTTTCAATCGCGCAGACCGCTTCCCTGAGATTCTGCGGCCGCGCACGGCGGGCGATGCCTTCATCGGCCTCTTCTGTCTCTGGTGGGCACTGCTTGGCCTCTTCTCGGTTTTTCCACAGATCGATCTCGCCGTCGCGAACATGTTTTTCCTGCCGCAGCAGTGTCTTGCAAGCACGCGCCCGGGTCAGATATGCGGCATCTTCCCCTATAATGCCGACACGCATATGCGGCTGTTGCGGGAGATATTCTTTCAGCTCCCCTACATCGTGGCCGCCGTCCTTGCCTGGATGCTGTTCCGGTGCTGGCAGCATCACGGAGCGACCTTCAACAGGCTGCGGGCGCGCAATCTGAAGATCGCGCTCGGGTCGCTGCTGATCGGTCCGGTGCTGATCGTCAATCTCTGGCTGAAGGCTTTTTCGGGGCGCCCGCGCCCGAGGCAGACCGACCTCTTCGGCGGCACGCTCGATTTCGTCCAAGCGGGTTCCTTCGCGGGAAAATGCGCCAGCAACTGTTCGTTCATCTCGGGCGAAGCAGCGGCTGCCGGCTGGCTGTTCTGCCTGATCTTCATCATCCCGCAGCCATACCGATCGGCCGCCGCCTTGCCGATCGCAGCAGTCTCGATCCTCATTCCCGCGCTTCGGGTGGCTTTTGGCGGGCATTACCTCTCCGATGCCGTGCTCGGCTGGCTCTCATCGCTTGTCATATTTGCCGCGCTGCTGGCATTATCCCAAACGACACACGACAGAAGAATCTCGGAAAATTAACGATTTTTTTTCGAGTTGGTTGTCGCCAAAAAAACTTAAACAGCGTAGATGAGGGTGAATCTCTGCCGGCTCGCACGGCAGCTGTTGCGTTTAAGGGCCGGCATGAAGTTATTCGAGACATATATCGTACGGCGTGTCGGTATGATGTTCCTGGTAGCCCTGCTGCCGGTGCTCGCCATCATCTGGACGACCCAGGTGCTGCAGCGCATCAATCTGGTGACGGATAGCGGCCAATCGATGGGCTCGTTCGCAAAGCTTGCGACGCTCATTCTGCCGACGATTATTCCGATCGTTCTGCCCTTCGCGTTGGTCATCGGCATCACGCAGACGCTGACGGCAATGAACAGCGATTCGGAGCTGACCGTCATGGAGGCGGCAGGCGCGAAACGCAGCATCATCATCCGTCCGATCATGATTCTCGCCATCGCCATCAGCGCGTTTTCCTTCTTCGTCGACAACTCGGTCGAGCCAAGGGCCCGCGTCGCTGCGCGCCAGATGGTGGCCGAAGCCTATGCCGACCTTCTTTCCACCGTGATCGAAGAGAAGAATTTCCGGCGCATCGAAGATGGACTCTATGTACAGATTTCGCAGCGCATGTCGGGGCGCATCCTCAAAGGGCTGTTCGTGGTCGATTCCCGCGATCCCGCCTTCGATCTCATCTATTATGCGAAGGAAGGCGCCGTCGATCCGAGCGGTACCTCGCTGCTGATGAAAGATGGCGAGGTGCATCGCAAGACGCCCGACGGCAACGTCTCGGTTATCAAGTTCGATTCCTATTCCTTCGACCTCTCCGACATGACCCAGAGCCGCGGCCAGGCGAATTTGCGCGCCAGCGATCGCAGCCTCGGCTTCCTCTTCAATCCGGATCCGAACGATCCGGATTACAAGACAAGACCAGGCAGCTATCGGGCCGAGCTGCATCGGCGCCTCAACGAATGGGCCCTGCCCGCGATATTCGCGCTTATATCCCTGGTGATTGCCGGCGATGCCCGCTCCCATCGCGAGGCGCGGCTGCACCCGATGGTGTCGGCCTTGACGATAGCCTTCGCACTGCGCTGGGCCGACTTCTACGCGGCCAATCAGATCGATAATTCGCCTCGCTTCGTCGGCATTCTCTACGCCATCAACATCATCGCCGCCGCTATTGCGATCGCGCTGCTGATGCGTAACCGGAAGATGTCGATGCCGGTATCGATCCGAAACCGCCTCAGCAACTGGCGGCAACGGGTTCAGGATCGCATGCCGGCGGCGCCGGGCGGCGGCTCCAACGGGAGCGGCGCATGATTTTCGGCACGCTCGGGCGTTATTTCTTCACGCGTTACATCGTGACGACGTTCTGGTTCTTCCTGGGCGTCATCTCGATCGTCTATCTTGTCGACTTCAGCGAAACCGCCGGGCGGTTGGCCGGATTGCCCGGCTATACGGTCTCGCTCGGTCTGGTGATGACAGCAGTCCGATTGCCGTTCATTCTGCAGCAGACGGTGCCGTTCATCTCGCTCTTCGTCGGCATGACGGTGTTGATCGCGCTCAATCGTCGCCGCGAACTGGTTATTGCGCGCGCGGCCGGCATCTCCGTCTGGCAGTTCATGACGCCGTTCATCGTGGGCGCCTTTTTCGTGGGATTGCTGACCATGCTCGCCCTCAATCCGGTCGCTGCATGGGGGCAACGTCAGGCGGAAACGATGGAAGCCGACCTGCGCGGCGACCCTTCCTATCACAACAAGCTTTCGATCCCGTGGCTGCGTCAATCGAATGGCAAGGACGATACGATCATCGGCGCCAAGGCCATTCTGGACAATGGAACGACGCTGATGGGCGTCGTCTTTATCCACTTCGATTCACAGGGAAATATCGTCCTGCGGCAGGACGCGCAGTCGGCAAAATTGGAAGATGGTTACTGGCTTCTTAACAATGTCGTCGAGCGGCGGCCGGGCGAAATACCGGATCATAAGAGTTCGGTACAGGTTCGTACGAATCTGAAACAGGATTTCGTTTCGCAGCGGCTGGCACAGCCGGAAACCATTGCTTTTTATGATCTTTCTAATCGAATAAAGATCGCGCGCTCCTTCGGCATATCGACCAACGCACTTGAGACACAATTTCATTCGCTGCTATCGCAACCATTCCTTCTCATAGCAATGACGTTGATCGCAGCAACCGTGTCCCTAAAATTCAGTAGATTCAACCAATCGCGCTCCGTGATTCTGGGTGGAATCCTCTCCGGCTTCGTGCTTTATGTTGTCACCGTGCTTGTAAAGGCATTCGGGAGCAGCGGAGTGGTTCCTCCCTACGTGGCGACATGGATACCCGTGATCGTCGCATTGGCATTCGGAGCAACGATCCTGCTTCATCAGGAGGACGGCTAAGTGGCGGCAGGCAACCGCGAGAGTATTAAAAAGATTGTGGCTGCCCTCGTTACGGGCACGGCTGCATGCGCATATGTTATGAGCCCGGTCGTAGTTTACGCCCAGGCCAACAACAATAATAACAGCGGTGCCGGCACTGTTACCTCACCTATCAAGGTGAAGGTGCCGGAGGGCGCAAAGCTGGTCCTTTCGTCCAACGAACTGGTCTATAACAAGGATACGCAGATCGTCACCGCAAGCGGTGCGGTCCAGATCAACTATGGCAGCTACAAAATGGTTGCCCAGAAGGTTGAGTATAATCAGAAATCCGGGCGAATGACAGCTCTCGGCAATGTCGAGCTGATCACTCCGGACGGTAACCGCATGTACGGTGACAAAATGGACGTCACCGACAGCTTTTCCGATGGCTTCGTGAATGCGCTGCGCATCGAAATGCCTGATAATACCCGCATGGTCGCCGAAAAGGGCGAGCGGGTCGGCGGCAACCAGCTGATTCTGACGAAGGGGGTTTACACCGCCTGCATGGCCTGCTCCGAGCAAGGCCGGGCTCCGCTGTGGCAGGTCAAGGCCCAGCGCGTCGTCCAAAACGGCGTCACGCATACCGTGCGTCTGGAACATGCCCGCTTCGAACTGTTCGGCCAGCCAATCGCCTATATTCCGTGGATCGAGGTTCCGGACAATACGGTCAAGCGGAAATCCGGCTTCCTGTTTCCGTCGGTGAGCGTTTCGGAGCGTCTCGGCGTCGGCGTAAGGGTTCCCTATTACTACGTCATTTCGCCGAGCATGGATGCGACGATCACCGCAACCGGCTTTACCAACCAGGGCCTTTTGCTCGAAGGCGAGTTCCGCCAGCGTTTCGAAAATGGCACGCATATCCTGCGGGTTGCCGGCATCAATCAGATGAATCCGGACGCCTTCGCTGCCGGTACGACTGATGCCGAGCACAAAACTCGCGGCATGATCAACTCCAAGGCCGATTTCAGGATCAATCCTCGCTGGACTTTCGGCTGGGATGTCATGGCCCAAAGCGATAACAATTTCTCGCGTACCTATGGTCTGGATGGGCTCAACCAAAGCACCCATACCAACCAAGCCTATTTGACCGGCATCGGAAAGCGCAATTTCTTCGATATGCGCGCCTTCTATTATAACGTGCAGGACACAGACAATAACGCCACGGCACAAAAGCAGCAGGCCTATGTCTATCCGAGTATCGACTATCACTATGTCGATCCGAAATCGGTCTATGGCGGCGAGCTGTCAGCAACGATGAACTTCACGCACCTGTCGCGTGAGAAGACATCCGCACTCGACAACGTATTCAATCTTGGCGACGCCAACTTGAACGACCGTTTCCTCGGCCTCTCTGGCGACTATACGCGCTTCAGCACTGAACTGCAGTGGCAACGTACCTTTACGACCGATGAAGGCCTTGTGCTGACGCCATTGGCGGCGGCGCGCGGTGACGTCTATGGTCTGGACATGAATTCGCCCAACTCCTTCGGCGCATCGTTCAGCTATCCAGGCAATTACGACACCAGCGATTATGCCGCCCGTGGCATGGTCACCGCCGGCCTCGAGGCCAAGTACCCATTCCTGATCACGACAAGCAACAGTACGCATGTGTTCGAGCCGATCGCGCAGATCTATGTGCGGCCGGACGAGCAGCTTGCTGGCCGCTTGCCGAATGAGGATGCGCAGAGCTTCGTTTTCGACGCGACCAACCTGTTCGATCGCGACAAGTTCTCGGGCTTCGACCGCATAGAGGGCGGCACGCGCGCCAACATTGGCTGGCGCTATACCGCCAGCTTCGACAGTGGCTACAAGCTGCAGCATATCTTCGGGCAATCCTACCAGCTCGCGGGACGCAATTCATTTGCGCAAACGGATCTGGCGGGTGTCGGTTCGGAATCCGGACTTGAAACGACTCG
The DNA here is from genome assembly GCF_008370325.1 of Martinezella tropici. Classification (GTDB taxonomy): domain Bacteria; phylum Pseudomonadota; class Alphaproteobacteria; order Rhizobiales; family Rhizobiaceae; genus Rhizobium; species Rhizobium tropici_B. The sequence continues at coordinate 225,223 of NZ_VNIP01000011.1, forward strand.
TTCCGACTACGTCACTATGTTCGGCTTGACGACGCCGCAGGGCATCTCGCTGTCGACCTCCTATCGCTTCGACGAAAAGGACTTCGCCTTCCGCCGCGGTGATACAGCCGTCGGCTTCGCGAATGATGTATTCCAGACGTCCTTGATCTACACGCATATTTCCGCACAGCCGCAATATGGTTTCACCAGCAATCAGGATGAAATCCAATCGCGCGCGCAGATCAAGTTCAAGGAATATTGGTCCGTCTTCGGCACGATGAGCTATGATCTCAATAGCAATGAGATCACCCGCCAGGGCGTCGGTCTTTCATACGAGGATGAATGCACGATCTTCACCGTGTCATTCCTAGACAAGAAGGATACGACAGCCAGCTCGGCAAGCAATTGGTCGATCGGCGCTCGCCTGACCTTCCGCACGTTGGGCGACGTCAATCTCGGTAGCGTCCAGGACGCAACGTTCTGATATGGATCGAAGTTACAAGGAGCCGGCTTAATCGCCGGCTCTTTTGCGTTGAAACGGCTCGCTATTCGCGGTGTCATTGTTTCGCCGCAAGGATTTTGCAATTCATCGCGCTTGATGTAGACATGTGGCGCAAAGTTGCCGTATTGCGCCAAGGCGCACCAATACGGCGCAAGGCCGGCAGAAAGACCTTTGGGAAGGGGTAGTTGATGTTTTCTGGAAAGACAGCGATGCGTGCTCTATTGTTCGGAGCAGCAGCTTTGGTTATGGCGAGCTTCACCGTGCCGAGCAGCGATGTCGCTTTCGCGGCCAGCGAGGTAAAAGTCCTCGTTAACAGTCAGGTGATCACATCCGGCGACATTGCCAAGCGCGTCGCTTTCCTCAAGCTGCAACGCCAGAAGGGCGACCTCAGCAAGGTCGCCAAGGAACAACTTGTCGACGAAACGCTGAAGCGTGCGGAAATCTCCCGCCTGCGCATGTCCGTTTCGACCACTGATGTCGACGCCGCCTTTGGACGCTTCGCTTCCAGCAACAAGATGTCGCCGGCTCAGCTCAGTCAGATTCTTGACAAGGCCGGGGTTGGCGTCGACCACTTCAAGTCCTACATCGCCGTTTCCATGAGCTGGCCCCGCGTTGTCAACGCACGCTTCGGCGCGAGAAGCCGTATGTCGAATGACGATCTCGTGTCGCGCATGACCGAGAACAAGACGAAGCCGGTCACAACGGAATATTTCCTGAAGCAGATCGTTTTCGTCGTGCCGACCGCGAAGCGGAATGCCATCCTGAACAAGCGCAAGGCCGAGGCTGAAGCATCGCGTTCCAAATTCCCCGGCTGTGACCAGGCAAAGGTTTTCGCCGCAACCATGCACGATGTCTCCGTTCAGGATCTTGGTCGGGTGCTCGCACCGGAAGTTCCGGAAATGTGGAAGCCGCTGCTGGAGAAGGCTTCCGGCAACACGACCTCTCCTATCATAACCGACCGAGGCGTCGAATATGTCGCCATCTGCTCCCAGCGTCAGGTGAACGATGACGTCGCCGCCGCCGCCGTGTTCCGCGCTGAAGATATCGGCAAGGATAAGGCCGGAGGCGTCAGCGCCAACGACAAGAAATACGTGGATGAACTGCGCTCCAAGGCGCAGATCGTCTATCGCTGATTGACGATGCCGCCGCGCTCCTCCCTCCCCCTTGCGCTCACGCAGGGGGATCCGGCTGGCATAGGCCCCGACATTACGCTCGCCGCCTGGCTGCGCCGCGGCGAGCTCGATCTGCCTCCCTTCCTGTTTCTCGGCGACGCCGGCATTCTAGCTGCGCGCGCTTCGCAGCTCGGCTTGACCGTGCCCCTGAAGGTCGCCGACCCGGTGACCGCCCGCGGCATCTTCCGGGATGCGCTGCCGGTCCTGCTGATCGAGGCCGGAATAGGCGTCAATGCCGGCGAACCGCATGTCGCCACCGCCAAAGGCACGATTGCAGCCATAGAAATGGCCGTGTCGCTGAGCATGGGTGGTCAGACCTCCGCTGTCGTCACCAATCCGATTGCCAAATCGGTGCTCTATAACGCCGGTTTCGGCTTTCCAGGCCATACCGAATTCCTCGCGGATCTCGCGACGCGCGCGACCGGAAAACCGGTCATGCCGGTCATGCTGCTCGCCGGTCCGAAGCTCCGAGCCATCCCCGTCACCATCCATATTCCTCTGAAGGATGTGCCGCAGGTGCTGACCTGCGAGCTGATCGTCGAGACCTGCCGGATCACCGACCATGATCTGCGCCACCGCTTCGGTATTTCCAAGCCACGCCTCGCGGTTGCCGGTCTCAATCCGCATGCCGGCGAAAATGGCGCGCTTGGCAAGGAGGACGATGAGATCGTCCGTCCCGCGATCGAGATCCTTCGCGGCGAGGGCATCGACGCTTTTGGTCCCCTGCCCGCCGACACGATGTTCCACGACGAGGCCCGGCGGCGCTATGACGTCGCCGTCTGCATGTATCACGATCAAGCACTGATCCCGGCCAAGGCGCTCGGCTTCGACGATTCCGTCAATGTCACGCTTGGCTTGCCCTTCGTCCGCACTTCCCCGGACCACGGCACTGCATTCGGTATCGCCGGCAAGGGCATCGCCAAGGAAGACAGCCTTGTCGCAGCCCTCAGATTGGCGAGCGAAATCAGCGGCAAGACCGGAAGCGCTCGCTGATGGCCGCACTGGATGGTTTGCCACCCCTTCGCGATGTGATCCAGCGTCACGGCCTCGACGCGCGCAAGGCGCTCGGCCAGAACTTTCTTCTCGACCTCAATCTGACACAGAAGGTCGCCAGAACGGCCGGATCGCTGGAAGGCGTAACCGTCTTCGAAGTCGGTCCCGGCCCGGGCGGCCTGACGCGGGCCATCCTGGCGCTCGGCGCTGCCAAGGTCATCGCCGTCGAGCGCGATGCACGCTGCCTGCCGGCGCTGGCGGAAATCTCAGATCACTATCCCGGCCGGCTTGAGGTGACCGAGGGCGATGCGCTAAAGACCGATTTTACGGCTCTTGCGCCCGAAGGACCTATCAAGATCATAGCCAACCTGCCTTATAATGTCGGCACCCAGCTTCTGGTCAATTGGCTTCTGCCGGCGCAGTGGCCGCCCTTCTGGCAATCCCTGACCTTGATGTTTCAGAAGGAAGTCGGCCAGCGGATCGTTGCGCAGGAGGATGACGACCATTATGGCCGGCTTGGCGTGCTCTGCGGCTGGCGGACGGAAGCTCGCATGGCCTTCGACGTGCCTCCACAGGCCTTCACGCCGCCGCCGAAGGTAACCTCCACGGTGGTGCATCTGACGCCGAGGGAAAACCCGATCCCATGCGATGTCGGCAAACTCGAAAAGGTAACGCAGGCGGCCTTCGGCCAGCGTCGGAAGATGCTGCGCCAGAGCCTGAAGCCGATCGGCGGCGAGGCGCTTTTGCTGAAGGCGGAGATCGATCCGCAGCGCCGTGCCGAAACGCTTTCCGTTGAAGAATTCTGCCGATTGGCGAACTGCCTTTGATCGGGTCCGAGTTTCCGACCGGGATCAGAGCTTCCGATCGGGATCAGAGCTTCGGCGTCTCTTCCAGCAGGTCGCGAACGAAATCGAACATGCCATGCCGCCGGTCGCGGCGCAGGCGCTCGGCCTTGACGATGGACTGGACGGCGTTGAAGGCCAGGGTGAGATCGTCGTTGACGATGACATAGTCATATTCGCGCCAATGGGCGATTTCGGCGCGGGAATTGGCAAGACGCCTGGCGATCACCTCTTCGGAATCCTCGGCGCGGCGATGCAGGCGCGATTGCAGCTCGGTCATGGTCGGCGGCAGCACGAAGATGGAAACGACGTCGGCCGGCATCTTCTCCTGCAGCTGCTGGGCGCCCTGCCAGTCGATATCGAAAAGCATGTCGCGGCCTTCGGCCATCGCCACCTCTACCGGCTCGCGCGGCGTGCCGTAGAAATTGCCATGCACCTCGGCCCATTCCAGCAGCGAGTCGGAATCGCGAAGACGCTCGAACTCACGCTGCGAGACGAAATGATAATGCACGCCTTCGATCTCGCTCGGCCGCCGCTGTCGGGTCGTAACGCTGACAGAAAGGCTGACTTCGCCATCTTTTTCCAGCAGGTTACGCGCGATCGTCGACTTGCCCGCTCCGGATGGCGAGGAGATGGCAAGCATCAGCCCCCGGCGGGCGATCGGAATGGATGTGGATGTCGCCGGCTTCATGGCCTACTCCAAATTCTGGACCTGTTCGCGGAACTGGTCGATAACCACCTTCAGCTCGATGCCGGCGGCGGTAACCGCCGCTGCATTCGACTTCGAACAGATAGTATTCGATTCCCGGTTAAATTCCTGTGCAAGAAAATCGAGCTTGCGGCCGACAGGCCCGCCCTTGGAAATAAGATCGCGTGCCGCGGCCACATGCGCCTTCAGGCGATCGATTTCCTCGCGCAGGTCCGCCTTGGTCGCAAGAAGGGCGGCTTCGGCATGCAGCCTGTCACGGTCGAGGCCCGACGAACCTTCCAATAGCATCGAAACCTGCGTCGCCAGTCTCGCGGCAATCTCCTGCGGCGAGCGGGACGGATCGCGCTCGACGGTCGATGTCAGCGCCTCGATGGTTGCGACCTGGCCAAGCAGAATCTTGCCGAGCGCCTCGCCCTCTTGCCGGCGCATGTCACGCAGATCGCCAAGCGCGGTTTCAAGGCCCGCCATGATATGGGCATCGCGCGCGGCAAGCGCCTCTTCGTCTTCCACAGCTTCCTTGAACTCCACCAGACCGCGCACGGTCATCAGGCTCTCCAGCCGTAGCGGCGCCGGATCGACGATGCCGGTAAGCTGATCGCGCAGCGCCAGGACCGCCGTCAGCGCTTCCTGGTTCACGACAACCTCGACGCGGCTCTCCTCGACCGACAGTGACAGGCTGACCTGCAGGTTGCCACGCGATAGCCGGTCGGCGATCGACTTGCGGATATCGGCCTCCAGACGTTCGAGGCCGGGCGGCAGGCGCAAACGGATATCCAACCCCTTGCCGTTCACGGAGCGCAGCTCCCATGCCCAGCGAGCGCGACCGCTGGTTCCCTCACGCCGGGCAAAGCCGGTCATGGATTGCAATGCCATGCAAGCCTCCGATGGTTCCTATCCCCAATTCGCCGAAAATCTTCGCATTATGGGTCGATGTAAAGTGAATCCGCGCCGTGCGTCTTATGGAGGCTACGGCGCGGCAAAGATCAGTTGGTCTTTTTCTTTTGCTGGGCACCCGAGCCGGGGGCTACAGCCGCGTCGTCCGGCTGGCCGTCCACGGCAATGGTGCTAGGGTCTTCGCCCTTTTCGGCAACGAGCTTGCGCCAGCGCCGGACATTGGCATTGTGCTCATCCAGCGTGGCGGCGAAGACATGGCCGCCGGTGCCGTCGGCCACGAAATAGAGATCCTGCGACTTCCAGGGGTTGGCGATGGCTTCCAAGGCATCCTTGCCCGGATTTGCGATCGGCGTCGGCGGCAGACCCTTGATAAGGTAGGTGTTGTAAGGCGTGTCCTTCTTCAGATCGGACTGATAGATGGGACGATCGGACGGCTTTCCTTCGCCGCCGAAGAGACCGTAGATGACCGTCGGATCCGACTGCAGGCGCATGCCCTTGCCGAGGCGGTTGAGGAAGACTGAGGCGACATGGGCGCGCTCGTCGGCAAGGCCGGTCTCCTTCTCCACGATGGAGGCGAGCGTGACGAAATCCTGCTTGCTTGCCAGCTGCACGCTTGCGTCACGCTTTTCCCAGACCTGGTCGACCAGCTTCGTCTGCGCTGCCGCCATCTGCTGGATGATTTCCGCACGTTTGGTGCCGCGCGTGAATTTATAGGTATCCGGCCGCAGGCTGCCTTCCGGCGGCAGCGCCGACGGCAGATCGCCTTCCAGCACGACATCAGCCTGCAGCTTGTTGAACATCTGCCGCACAGTCAGTCCCTCCGGCAAAGTGACCGAATAAAGGATCGACTTGCCCGACTTCAACAGTTCCATGATGTCCTTCATGGAGGCGCCAGCCTTGATCTCGTATTCGCCGGCGCGAAGGGTCTCGCCATCATGCAGATAGGTGGTCGTCAGCCAGCGGAAGATGCGCTCGTTGGTAATGATGTTGTTGGATTCCAGGCGATTGGCGATCTCGCTGAGGCCTGCGCCATTGCGCACGATAAAATTCGTATTGGTCGTCAGCGGGCCGGGGCTTTGATAGGCCGAAAACGCATAATAGGCCCCTCCAACCGCGACAACGGCGACGAAAACCGCCAGCGTCATCAGGAAGTTCAGGAAGATGACCATCTGGCTGCGAGCCTTGCGCGAGCGCTTCGGCGGATCCGGAACACGCTCCGGACGCAGGGCTTCATTGGCCGATTTCGGGATAATCGGCCCTTTCTGCCCGTTCGGAGTTCCGTTGCTCTGGTTCGTATCGCTCACCGGCAATCCCTTCCTTTTTGTGATTGCCTGCTCTTTGGCCAAGCAATGCGGCAAAAAACAGGTTCAGAAGATAAGGCGAAACCCGCCGGGTCCCGACTTCGACCGATCAGACATCGCCACGAGGCATCCGCGGCTTACGGACGCACGGCAATATTCAAGACGGGGCGCATGCTTGCCGAAAACGCTCCCGCTTCAAAGTTACGTGCCGTTATTATGCCTCATATCGGCGCAGGACAAGCGACGCATTCGTGCCGCCGAAGCCAAAGGAGTTCGACAGAGCGACATTGATCTCGCGCTTGCGGGCCTTGTGCGGGACGAGATCGATAGCGGTCTCGCGTTCCGGATTATCCAGATTGAGCGTCGGCGGGGCAATATTGTCGCGAATGGCAAGCGTGGCGAAGATCGCTTCGATCGCGCCGGCTGCCCCCAGGAGATGGCCGGTCGCCGATTTGGTCGATGACATCGAGATCTTCGACGCGGCATTGCCGACCAGCCGCTCGACCGCACCGAGCTCGATCGTATCGGCCATGGTCGAGGTGCCGTGGGCATTGATGTAGTCGACATCCGCCGGCGTCAGACCTGCGCGCTTCAGCGCCGAGGTCATGCAGCGCAACGCACCTTCGCCATCCTCGGAGGGAGCAGTGATGTGATGAGCGTCGCCGGAAAGACCGTAACCGACGACTTCGGCGTAGATCTTGGCGCCGCGCGCCTTGGCATGTTCCAACTCCTCGAGAACGACGATGCCGGCGCCCTCGCCCATGACGAAGCCGTCACGGTCGCGATCATAGGGACGCGAGGCCTTCTGCGGCGTATCGTTATAATCCGTCGACAACGCCTTGCAGGCCGCAAAGCCGGCAAGCGAGATACGGCAGACCGGAGCCTCGGCGCCGCCGGCGACCATGACATCGGCATCGCCGAGCATGATCAGGCGAGCCGCATCGCCGATGGCGTGCGCACCGGTGGAGCATGCAGTAACGACAGCATGGTTCGGGCCGCGCAGCTTGTGGCGGATCGAAACCTGGCCGGAAACAAGATTGATGAGGCGACCCGGGATGAAGAAAGGCGAGATGCGGCGCGGACCCTTGTCGCGCAGCGTGTAGCCAGCTTCGACAATGCCCTCGAGGCCGCCGATGCCGGAGCCGATCATGACGCCCGTGGCGATCTGATCCTCATCCGTTGCCGGGTGCCAATTGGCGTCGGTCAGCGCCATGTCGGCGGCTGCCATGCCATAGATGATGAAGGGATCGACCTTGCGCTGTTCCTTCGGCTCCATCCAATCGTCAGCATTGAACGTGCCGTCGGTGCCGTCGCCGACGGGAATGCGGCAGGCGATTTTAGCCGGGAGATCTTCGACCTCGAATTCGGTCACGAGGCGCGCACCGTTGTGCCCAGCGAGCAAACGCGTCCAGGACACCTCCGTGCCACAGCCCAAAGGTGATACCATGCCGGTACCCGTGATAACGACACGTCTCATCGCCCGCAGACCCCCGTCTTTTTATAATGATATGCGTATAAACATGCTTCGGCCGGCTTCGCCGGACGAAATAGGGCGGACTCTTCAGCCCGCCCATTCAAAAAGCACAAAAGATTAGGCCTGGGCCTTTTCAATGAACTTTACCGCGTCGCCGACCGTCAGGATCGAGTCAGCAGCGTCGTCGGGGATTTCAACGCCGAATTCTTCTTCGAAGGCCATGACCAGTTCGACGGTGTCGAGCGAGTCCGCACCCAGATCGTCGATGAAGCTTGCGCTTTCAACAACCTTGTCGGCGTCAACGCCAAGATGATCAACAACAATTTTCTTTACGCGTTCTGCGATATCGCTCATGTCGGTTTCCTCGACCTTATGTCCTGATGAGAATGCCTTGTGACATCCCTACCCAAATTCAAACCTGCAGCATCTGTCCTGACGCCGCTGGCAAACCCGTTCAACCCGGCATTGAGATCCGGTCCGGCGCCTTCAAAGCGGCCCAGTCCGTCTGCATTTTCCGGACGACTGTTCACAGTCATGGCCCGCTTAACACGGTTTAAGTCCGTCGCAAAGCCAGAAAATAGCCGGCTCCGGGTTGCTCAACATGCTATTGGAGGGAAAGTTCCCTCCAATGAGCAATTCCCTTTAGATCATCGCCATGCCGCCGTTGACATGGATCGTCTGGCCCGTGACGTAGCTGGCTTCAGACGAGGCAAGATAGGCGACGGCCGAGGCGACTTCCTCGCCCGTGCCCATGCGCCTCATGGGAATGGCGCCCATGATGGCTTCCTTCTGCTTATCGTTCAGCTTGCCCGTCATCGCGCTTTCGATGAAGCCTGGGGCGACGCAGTTGACCGTCACGTTGCGGCTCGCGATTTCCTGCGCCAGCGACTTGGTGAAGCCGATCATGCCGGCCTTGGAGGCGCAGTAGTTCGCCTGTCCGGGGTTACCGGTGACGCCGACGACGGAGGTGATGTTGATAATGCGGCCATAGCGGCGGCGCATCATCGGATGGGTCAGCTCACGGGTCAGGCGGAAGACGGCGGTGAGATTGACTTCCAGCACGCTGTCCCAATCCTCGTCGCTCATGCGCACGAACAGGCCGTCCCTAGTGATGCCGGCGTTGTTGACGAGGATATCGACGCCGCCGAGTTCCTCTTCCGCCTTGGCGCCCAGCGCCTTCACCTCGTCGCGATCCGAAAGGTTCGCCGGGAAGATCTTGACACGATCGCCGAGTTCAGAGGCCAGCGCCTCCAGCTTTTCGACGCGCGTGCCGTGCAGGCCGACGATCGCACCCTGCTTGTGCAGGAGCCGGGCAATTTCTTCACCGATGCCGCCGGATGCGCCGGTTACCAGGGCCTTGCGGCCGGTCAAATCAAGCATGTGTGTCCCTCGTTTCCTAATCTATCAGCCGAGCAATGCGGCAAGCGCCGTGTCGATATCAGCGGCATTGTTGACGGCAATGCCGTTGACCGATTTATCTATACGACGAGCGAGGCCCGTCAGCACCTTGCCGGCGCCAATTTCATACAATGTTGTCACATTGTTGGCCGCGAACCATTCCACCGTCTCGCGCCAGCGCACCTGACCGGTAACCTGCTCAACGAGAAGCTTGGAGATCTCGTCCGCATCCGTGACCGGAGCGGCCCGGACATTGGCGATGACAGGCACGACCGGATTGGCCTTGGCGACGCCGGCAAGCGCCTCGCGCATCGCTTCGGCCGCCGGGGCCATCAAGACTGAATGGAAGGGTGCGGAGACCGGCAGGAGGATCGCGCGCTTGGCGCCCTTGGCGGTCGCAAGCTCCGCGGCCTTCTCGACCGGTGCTTTCTCGCCGGAAATGACGATCTGGCCGCCGCCATTGTCGTTGGCGATCTGGCAAGCGCCGAGCGCCGAGGCTTCGGCACAGACGGCGACGACATCGGCATGTTCAAGCCCGATGATCGCGGCCATAGCGCCGACGCCAACGGGGACTGCCGCCTGCATGGCGTTGCCGCGGATGCGCAGCAGACGCGCGGTATCGGCAAGGGAGAAGGTGCCGGCGGCACAGAGCGCGGAATATTCGCCGAGCGAATGACCGGCGACATAGGCCACCTTGCTCTTCAGATCGAGGCCGCGAGCCTGCAGCACCCGGATGACGGCAAGCGACACGGCCATCAGTGCCGGCTGCGCATTGGCAGTCAGGGTTAGCTTGTCTTCCGGACCGGTGAAGATGACGTCGGAGAGCTTTTCACCGAGCGCTTCATCGACTTCCTCGAAGACGGCGCGCGCCTCGGCGAAATTGTCGGCAAGGTCCTTGCCCATGCCGACGGCCTGGCTGCCCTGGCCGGGAAATGTGAAAGCAACAGTCATTATAAAGCGTCCTTTTGGGGGTCGTTTTGCTTCCCAATGACATTGTTTGCGCCGGAGTCAATAGCGCAAGCCCTTTCGCCAACGGCTTTTGCGGCTGCGAAACGCAATGATTTTTTCCTTGCGCTCGCTCGGTTCGCGCCTAAATTCTCACGATCCTCTTCATTTCAGCGTCCTCCCATCTCCAAGGTTCTCCCATGAAATATAAGAATTTAGGCCGTACCGATATTTCCGTTTCGCAGATTTGCCTGGGCACGATGACCTGGGGCACGCAGAACAGCGAAGCCGAAGCGCACGAGCAGATGGACTATGCGGTCCAGAAGGGTATCAATTTCTTCGATACCGCCGAAATGTATCCGACGACGCCGGTCGGGCCGGAAACCCAGGGACGCACGGAAGAGTATATCGGCAGCTGGTTCGAGAAGACCGGCAAGCGCAAGGATATCGTGCTCGCCACAAAAGTCGCCGGGCCGGGCCGCGAATATCTGCGCGGCGGACAGGGCGCTGACGCCGCCAATATCCGCGCGGCGATCGATGCCAGCCTAAAGCGGCTGAAGACCGATTATATCGACCTCTACCAGGTCCATTGGCCGAACCGCGGCCATTTCCACTTCCGCCAGAACTGGCGCTACAACCCTTTCAACCAGGATCGCGAAAAGGTGGTTGCCAATATCACCGAGATCCTGGAGACGATGGGCGAGCTCATAAAGGCCGGCAAGATCCGCGCCATCGGCCTGTCGAACGAGACGACCTGGGGCATCCAGAAATATCTGACGATTTCCGAGCAGAAGAGCCTGCCACGCGTTGCCATCACGCAGAACGAGTACAATCTGCTCTACCGGCATTTCGACCTCGATCTGGCCGAGCTGTCGCATCACGAGGATGTCGGGCTGCTCGCCTATTCGCCGCTCGCCGGCGGCATTCTCAGCGGCAAATATGTCGGCGGCGTGCGGCCGGCCGGCTCGCGCGGCTCGATCAACCTCGACATCGGCGGCCGCCTGCAGCCGCTGCAGGAGCCGCCGGTAAAAGCCTATCTCGAAATCGCCGCCAAGTACGGCATCGATCCTTCGAAGCTGGCGCTCGCCTATTGCTTCACCAAGCCCTTCATAGCCTCCGTCATTATCGGCGCCACGACGATGCCGCAGCTCGAGACCGATATCGCTTCAGCTTATGCGACGCTGCCGGAAGAGGCATTGGCCGAGATCGAGCAGGTGCACCGGAAATATCCGATGCCGATGTGAGGTCCCAGAGCGCCGAATTCGCTAACGGATACCATCGAGCCTTCGGCCAATCAGGCGCCACCCGCCGTCGTCGGCGGGATGGCCCTGCAGCTGCGAACGCTAGAGCCAGCAACTCGTCTATCCGAGAGCAATGGGATGGGTATCAGAAACTATTTGATCGAAGGCGTTTCCGGCACCGGCAAGACATCGGTCTGCCGCGAGCTGCAACGGCGCGGTTTCCATGCCATCAATGGTGATACCGAGTTGGCTTATCAGAGCGATCCCAAAACGGGGGAACCCCTGACTGGACTTGCCCACGAGTACCATATTTGGAACGTGGACAAGGTCAAAGCACTGGTGGCCGACCAAAGCCATGCTGCGTCGTTCTTCTGCGGCGGCTCCAGGAATTTCCCTAGCTTTATCCATCTGTTCGATCAGGTTTTTGTTCTCGAGGTCGATCTTGACACCTTGACCCGACGGCTTGCCCAGAGGCCGGAAACCGAGTGGGGTGGAAAGCCCGCCGAACGGCAGTTCATCGAGCGGTTGCACACCACGAAAGAAGATGTCCCAACAAACGGCGTCGTCATCGATGCGACTGCGCCGCTTGAACATGTCGTAAGCGAGATTCTGGAAAAATGCAGCTAGGCCGCATCTACTGAAAGAAGAGCGGAAAGCCGCCTGCCGATCTCTATTGCTCAGCCTTCGGCGCAATCGTCAGTTCCGAACCATAGGCCTCGCGCAACTCTTCCTGCCCCTTTACCCGGTCCACGGACTTATGAAGCAGGATCGAGCGATAGCCTTCAGAACTCTGCCCCTCGATCAGGGTGACATCAGCGTTTCCCGGATTGTCCGAATGCTCGAACCAATCGACCGGATGATGCAGGAAGTTCATCTCGAAGGCCCGGTTGGTGACGCCGTGGCCGACGATAATGACATTGTTCCTGCCGTTTTCGGCGTCGTGCATGACGGTCTGCAGGAACAGGCGGACACGCTGGGCAACATCGGCGCGGCTCTCGCCATCCGGCGGCCGCGCATAGAACTTGCCGTTGTTGTTGCGCAGCCTTGCCCATTTCTCGAACTCATCGGGAAACTTCCGCCTCTGCTCGGCATGGTCGTAGATTTCGGTGAAGAGCCCAAAATCCTGCTCGCGCAGCAGGTAATCCTCTCTCACATCCTCGATCAGATCTGTCGGCAGGATCTCCAGCAGGGCATCCTTGCTCTGCCGCGTCCTCAGGAAGGGAGAATACCAGACGTTCAGCTTGCGCAATTCAGCTGATGGTAGCCCTTTCAGATAGGCTGATATCGCCTGGCCTGCCTGAAGCACCTGCCGATGTCCCCATTCGGTCAGCGGAACATTGTGATCGCCGAACTGCCGATAGGCCCGGTCATCGATATTGCCGAGGGATTCGCCGTGCCGAACGAGAAAGATGCGCATGAACAATCCGTATTGCTGCAATTCGCCTCGCATCATATGGGAGTGCGCGGCGGGTGCAACGCTGCGACAGGCGGGGCTCACGATTTGGCGGGAGAATCGAGGCCGACCCCAGGCAAAGCGGCATAATTTCGCTCGTACCCTTGCCTTTCCGAGAAAAATCCGTATAAGCCGCCCTGTTCGCAACCCGGTCTTCTGGCTGGTGGCTGAACGGAGGGCCGGTTTCCGCAAGGGAATCGTTCGGAACGGAAGCGTTCCAGCCTCCCGTGTCTCCGCTCTCGACCGTCTCGGAAACGCTTTTCTTGCTTGGGTTTACCCTCTCAGGAGCAGTCGTTGAGGCTTAGCCGCCGAATATCGGGTTCAGACCAACGCAAGAAAGGCAAAGCTATCCATGGCTCTTTACGAACATGTATTCCTTGCCCGGCAGGATATTTCCGCTCAGCAGGTCGACGCCCTCGTAGAACAGTACAAGGGTGTCATCGAAGCTCACGGCGGTAAAGTCGGGCGTATCGAAAACTGGGGCCTCAAGTCCCTCACCTACCGCATCAAGAAGAACCGCAAGGCTCATTACGCCCTGATGGACATCGATGCTCCGGCCGCTGCGATCCAGGAAATGGAACGCCAGATGCGCATCAGCGAAGACGTCCTGCGCTACATGACGATCGCTGTCGAGAAGCACGAAGAAGGCCCGTCGGCCATGATGCAGAAGCGCGACCGTGACGACCGCCCGCGCCGCGATGGCGACCGTCCGGAGCGCAGCTTCGGCGATCGTGGTCCGCGCCCGGATCGTGGTGACCGCGAAGACCGTCCGCGCCGTCCGCGCGAAGACCGCGTATAAGGAGATTTGAGAGATGTCTGAAGTTTCTTCCGCACCGGTCCGCCGTCCGTTCCATCGCCGCCGCAAGACCTGCCCGTTCTCGGGTGCCAATGCGCCGCGCATCGACTATAAGGACGTTCGTCTCCTGCAGCGCTACATTTCCGAGCGCGGCAAGATCGTTCCGTCCCGCATCACGGCCGTTTCCCAGAAGAAGCAGCGCGAACTCGCCCAGGCGATCAAGCGCGCCCGTTTCCTCGGCCTGCTGCCCTACGTCGTCGCTTAATAGCGCCGGACGCAGAATGAATTAGAGGGAAGGCAGCAATGCCTTCCCTTCTCCCTTCCGCGATGGGCGCGGATCGGAACCTTCAAACCCCATGTTGGGGACGGCTTTCACGCCCGAGTGGCGAAAGCATCCTCTAACTGCTCGATACGAAGCAGGACAGCGACGTGAAGAAGTTGAACGCAAAAGAGCTTGGCATCGGCGCACTCGCCGGTCTGACCGCCGCCCTACTCGTGTATGGCGCGACGGTGCAGCCATTGCTGTTCATCCTGTTCGGCGCGCTTTCCGCTCTCCCGATCCTGATCGTCGGCCTCGGCTGGGGCAACATGGCCGTCATCGCTGCCGTCGTCGTTGCCGGGGTTGTAGGCACGATCGCGCAGTCGGTCTATTTCGGGCTGTTCGTCGTCCTGCTGGCGCTGATCCCGGCATGGCTCAGCCATCTTGCCAATTTGGCGCGTCCCGCCTCCGAGCTTGGAGGACCGGATAACCTGATGGCATGGTATCCGCTCTCCGACATCATGCTGCACCTGTGCGGCCTCGCCGCCGTCGTCATCATCGTCGCCGGCGCGGTCATGGGCTACAATGCCGATCTCGTCGGCCAGGTCGTCGATCTCTACGTCAAGGCCGTGAACGAGCAGCAGCCGGCGTTACCGCTCGATCCCATAGCGATCCAGAAGACCAAGAGCCTCATGCTCTACGCGATCCCCGTCGCCTGGGGCATGATCTGGGTGATGATGCTGCTCGCCGCCTATTATGTCGCGACCCGCATCGTCGCCGCTTCGAGCCGCAATCTGCGTCCGCGCGAGGATATTCCCTCGGCGCTGCGTATGAACCGCAATGCGATCTTCGTCTTTCTCGTGGCGATCGTCGCCATCTTCTTCGGCGGCGTCCTGGCCCTCATCGCCGCCTCCGTGCTCGGTGCTTTCGGCGCGGGCTTCATCGTTTCCGGCTTTGCATCGCTGCATTACCGGACGCGCGGCAAGGACTGGCGCATCCCCGTGCTGGTCATCTGCTACCTGATGTCCTTCCTGCTGACGCTGCCGCTCATCATCGTTCTCGTTCTCGGCCTCTACGATATCCGCAAGGCGATATCGCTGACCCCGAATAAGAATGCCGATACACCCAAACAAGACACGAAAATCTGACATCGAAAGGAACAAGAACAATGGAAGTCATTCTCCTCGAACGCATCTCCAAGCTCGGCCAGATGGGCGAAGTGGTCAAGGTTCGCGACGGCTTTGCCCGTAACTACCTGCTGCCGCTCGGCAAGGCGCTGCGCGCCAACGCCGCCAACAAGGCCCGTTTCGACGCCGAGCGCGCAACGCTCGAAGCCCGCAACCTCGAGCGCAAAAGCGAAGCCCAGAAGGTTGCCGACGTTCTCGGCGGCAAGTCCTTCATCGTCGTTCGCTCGGCTGGCGAAACCGGCCAGCTCTACGGTTCGGTCGCCGCTCGTGACGTCGTCGAAATCCTCGCCGCCGAAGGCTTCAACGTCGGCCGCAGCCAGGTTCACATGAACACGCCGATCAAGGCCATCGGCCTGCACGATGTCACGATCGGGCTTCACGCTGAAGTCGAAATCACGGTCGAGCTCAACGTTGCCCGTTCCGCTGAAGAAGCAGAGCGCCAGGCCAAGGGCGAAACCCTCACCTCCGCCGACGCCATCTACGGCGTTGACGAAGACGCGCTGCGTCCGGAAGACTTCTTCGATCCGGAAGCCGATGGCAACGCTGAAGACGAAGCTTGATCTTCAAGCCTTCTCAAGATTGCGAATGAAAGAAAGCCTGGGTCATTCGGCCCAGGCTTTTTTGTTTGCCTGTCAGTTATGAAGCGGCTGTTTCAGTCAGTCATCGGCCTTGGGCTCCGGCAACGGAGCCGAATCCTTGTCGATCGAGACGACAACGGACATGCCGGGCGCCAGCTGATCCGCCAGGGGCTGCCCATCCTCGATCTTGACCCTGACCCCGATACGCTGGGCGACCTTGGTGAAATTGCCCGTGGCATTGTCGGGCCTGATGACGGCGAATTCGGAACCCGCTGCCGGAGAGAAGCGCTGGATGCGACCCTTGATCTCGCGATGCCCGAGCGCATCGATGGAGATCGTGGCGGGCTGATCGAGCTTCATGCCATCGAGCTGCGTCTCCTTGAAATTGGCGATGACCCAGACATCCTTCGGCACCAGCCCCATGAGCTGTGTACCGGGTGTCACATATTGGCCGAGGCGCACGCCGACCTCGCCGACGCGACCATCCTGCGGCGCCCTGATCGTCGTATTGTCCAGATCGATATCGGCAAGCTGCACGGCAGCCTCAGCGCCGCTGACACCGGCTTCGAGCGAGGCGCGGTTGACGATAATCGTCGTCAGGTTCTGCTGGGAGACGTCGAGAGCGGCTTCTGCCTGATTGACCGAGGCCTCCGCCTGCTGCAGCGTCGCCTGCGCCTGTTCGGCATCGCTTGTCGTCGACACGCCTCTCGAGACCAGCGTCTTCACGCGATCGGCTGCAAGCTGGGCGCGCTTCAAGGCAGCATTGGCGCTGTCGATCTGCGCCTGGCTTGAAACGATGCCGGCCTTCGCGGCCTGCTCCTGCTGTTGTGAATTGGCGAGCGCCGCCTTCTGTCCGGCAAGGGTGGCGCGTGCCTGCGCCACCTTCTGCTTGTAGATGCGGTCGTCGATCTGGGCGAGCACATCGCCGTCCTTGACGAGCTTGTAGTCCTTGATCGGCACGTCGGTAATATAGCCGCTGACCTGGGGGCTGATCGTCGTGACATAGCCTTTGACATAGGCGTCGTCGGTGGTTTCGACAGAGGTTTTGAATGGCGGCAGATGCCAGGCATAGAGCACCAGCATGACGCCGCCGATGCCGGCGAGAACCGCGATGACTTCGATGGGGGAGCGAACGAGCCTCGACATGGAGCTATTTCATATCCTCATGGGTTAGATGTCATGACCTCAGCCCGACCTTCGGCCAGGCGAGCCCTGACGAAGCGGAAGAAGACATGGATTGAGAGGCCGGCAAGCGACAGAAAGGCGATGACGGCGGCAGTGAAGAAGGCATCTCCATAGGCGAGCATATTGGCCTCGCGACTGACCTGCGCACCCAGCAGCGCCATCCCCTCTCCCTTCAGGAGCGCGCTATCCCCGATCACCTTGCCATAGGAGGATGAAAGCCGGCTGACGCGATCAGCCACATGCGGATCGGTCAGAAGCACGCGCTCGGTCAGCACGGCGGAATGGAACTTCTCGCGAATGGTGATCAGCGTGCCGTAGAAGGCCGAGCCAATGAGGCCGCCGATGCTCTGCGTGAAGGTGAAGACGACGAAGAAGGTCACCAAATAGGGCGGGCCTTTGCCGAAGGCCGCCTTGAAGCCCTGCGACATGGACGGCGGCAGGAACAGGGCCGCGCCGGCGGCAACCAGCGCCTGGCTGAAATACATCTGCTCGGGGCGGGTCAGGTTCGTCACCTGCGAATCCATCAGCGAACCCACTCCCATCAGGATCAGCGCAACGAACTGGATCTGCCACGTGAAGCCATAGTTCATGAACACAGTGCAGATGAGACCGCCGATGATCGAGAAGGCGAGGATGATCCAATAGAGCAAGGCCAGCTGGTCGTAGAGCAGGCCGATGGCATTCTGATAGAAGGTCATGATGACGGAGGTCTGCTCGGCGGCGACGAGGCGGAAGATCAGGAGGATCGCCGTCAGGTGCAGGATTTCCGGCTGCAGCAACCAGCGAACGTCGATGAGGGGCGTCGACCGCCTGAGGTCGAGGACGATCGCGGCGGTGATCGACGCAATGCCGGCCGCCAGCACGACGCCAAGCCAGGGCACCTCCAGCCACCAATAGAGACGCCCGACCGAAAGCACGACCGCCAGACAGCCAAATCCGATTGCGACAAGCAGGTAGCTGAAGATATCGCCCAGCACGATGACCTTGACGCGCGGGGGCGGCGTCAGCGGCAGGAGATAGATGATCGGCATGACCAGCAGCGCCAGCGCCATCTCGAGCGTATAGAGGCCACGCCATTCGCCATAGTCGAGCAACGAAGGCGACACCAAACGGGTGATGGGGGCGGCCAGCAGCGTGTTCGTCATCGCCAGGCTGACACCAACGGTCAATTTCTTCGCCGGCCCGAAGGCTTCGAGCATATAGAGGAAGCCGAGCGTCGAGAGCGGCGCGCCGGCGATGCCGCTTAAAAAACGGACGACGATCGCCGAATGCAAGTCGGAAACGAAAAGATTGAGCAGCGAGGCAAGCACGAAGCCGAGAATACTGACCTCGGCGAAATTGCGCACGCCGTATTGCAGGCGGATCTTTACGAGCGCGATGGCTAGGCTGACATTGGGCGCCATGTAGGCGGCGGAAAGCCATGCGGATTCAGTGGTCGTTGCCGCGATGGTTCCCTGGATCTGGGTCAGATTGGCGAAAGCGAGATTGAGACCCAGGCCCTGGGTCAGAAAGAACATGACGGATGCCGCAATATAGAGCGGCACTTTCCAGCCCGGCATAGGCGGTGGAGCGGGTGGGACGGCGTTGGCTTCCGCGTTGGCGACCAGGCCTGGATCACCGCTCATGCACTACCTCATGATTTGCCCACATTCTGGAGGTTGGCCGTCATGGCACGGATAACTTTGAGCGCCATGCCGACATCCTCGTCCGAAATGCCTTCCAAGATATCCGCGCGCACACCGGTGGCAAGAGCCTCTACCTCGGCGGCGACGAGTTTTCCAGCTTCGGTCATGAAGATCTGCTTGGCGCGGCGATCGGACTGGGCGGCACGGCGCTCGACGAAGTTCTGCGCCTCCATGGCGTCGAGGATGCGCACGAGCGTCGGCGTTTCAAGCTCCAGCTCGTCGGCAAGTTCCCGTTGGTTGATCCCGTCCCGACGGGAGAGCTTGCGAAAAACTCTGGCGCGGGAAAGAGTCATGCCGCGTTCGCGAACGAGCGCATCAAAGGCCGCCCTCAGCTTGCGATTGAAGGCAAAAAGGTCGTCGAAAAGCTCGTTTCTTGATGGCGTACCCGGCATTATTGCAACTTTATACTATTAGCATCCTACTCTATTCAAAGGAAATAGCCGGATTTTCGCAGCTTTTCAAGCATGATAGCCACAGCGGTTGATGCGCGTGACGAAAGACCCGGCTAAAATAACCCTATGAATGGAATGCATAAGTGATTCGTGTGTCGATCCTTACGTTGCAAAGTGGCGACAAGGGATTTTTTACGTGGCGGAAACTTGTCCCTGTGGACGAGTAGAACAACGTTGATAGCCAAGACCGATTTATTCCGTTCGCTCCGCCCCGCACATTTGCTTGGTTGACCATGACATCGGATCGTCGCAAACCAATCGACACCCTAAAGTACGAAGAGATGGAAAATGAACGAAGCTGCGCGCAAGCTCGCCGCCATTGCTCCCGCCGACCAGCACTATCGCGAAGCGCCCAACAATATCGAAGCGGAACAGGCTCTTCTCGGCGCCATCCTCGTCAATAACGATGCCTACTATCGCGTCTCCGACTTTCTGAAGCCCATCCATCTCTACGAGCCGCTGCACCGGAAGATCTTCGAGGTCGCGGGCGACATCATCCGCATGGGCAAGACCGCCAATCCGGTCACCATCAAGAACTTCCTGCCGGCGGAGGAAAAGGTCGGCGACATGACGGTCGCGCAATATCTCGCGCGTCTCGCCGTCGAAGCCGTGTCGATCATCAATGCGGAAGACTATGGCCGCGCCATCTACGACCTGGCGCTGCGCCGGGCGCTGATCACCATCGGCGAAGACATGGTCAATATTGCCTACGACGCACCGCTCGACATGCCCCCGCAGACCCAGATCGAGGATACCGAGCGCCGGCTGTTCGAACTCGCCGAAAACGGCCGCTACGACGGCGGCTTCCAGTCGTTCAACGACGCTGTGGCGCTCGCGATCGACATGGCGGCCGTCGCCAAAGAGCGCGATGGTGGTCTTTCGGGTATATCCACGGGCATTCATTCGCTCGACAGCAAGATGGGTGGCCTGCAGCGCTCCGACTTGATCATCCTTGCCGGCCGTCCCGGCATGGGCAAGACCTCGCTTGCCACCAACATCGCCTATAACATCGCCGCCTCCTTCGAAGGCGAGGTGCAGGCGGACGGTTCCACCAAGGCGAAGAATGGCGGCGTCGTCGGCTTCTACTCGCTGGAAATGTCGTCAGAACAGCTCGCAACCCGTATCATCTCCGAGCAGACGGAAGTCTCCTCGTCGAAGATTCGCCGCGGCGACATCAACGATGCGGATTTCGAGAAACTGGTGGCATGCTCGATGATGATGCAGAAGGTGCCGCTCTACATCGACCAGACCGGCGGTATCTCCATCGCGCAGCTTGCCGCCCGCGCCCGGCGTCTCAAGCGTCAGCGCGGCCTCGACGTTCTGGTCGTCGACTACGTGCAGCTCATGACCGGCTCCAAGAAGGCGGGGGAAAACCGCGTCCAGGAAATCACCGAAATCACCACGGGCCTGAAGGCTCTCGGCAAGGAGCTGAACGTTCCGATCGTCGCGCTCTCCCAGCTCTCGCGCGCCGTCGAAAGCCGCGAAGACAAGCGGCCGCAGCTCTCCGACCTGCGCGAATCCGGCTCGATCGAGCAGGACGCCGACGTGGTGCTCTTCGTGTTCCGTGAGGAATATTACGTGAAGAATGCCGAGCCACGCGACGTGAACGATCCGAAATACGCGGAATGGGAAGCACAGTTCGAGCGCGTGAAGGGCACGGCCGACGTCATCATCGCCAAGCAGCGCCACGGACCGACGGGCACGGTGCGGCTCGCCTTCCAGTCGGAATTCACTCGTTTTGCCGATCTCGCCGATTCCTCCTTCATTCAATATGAGGAACACTGAGGCTGGCGCTTTGCGGCGCACATGTGCGCCGCAGCGCTTTTTCTTTTCATCAATGACCAGTATTCTGGCCGGAGCCAAATCACCTCCGGCCATTTCCTATTTCAGGCGGCTCCATGACAGATATTTTCAATGACGATGATGCTTTCGCTTCCGCTGGCCTGCGGCTGACGGTGGATCTCGGCGCACTCGTCGAAAACTGGCGCGACCTGGCTCGCCGTTCGGGCAGGGCTCGCACGTCGGCGGTCGTCAAGGCCGATGCATACGGGCTGGGGATCGAGGACATCGGCGAAACGCTTTACGCTGCCGGCGCGCGCGATTTTTTCGTCGCCACTGCGGACGAAGGCGCGACATTGCGGCTCTATGCTCCGGAAGCGCGCATCTTCGTTTTGAGCGGCATCTGGCCGGGAATGGAACGCCGGTTTTTCGAGAACGACCTCGTGCCCGTCATCGCTTCGGAGGAACAGTTGACCTTCTGGATGGCGGTGCTATCGGAGTATGGCGACTATCCTTGCGCGCTGCAGGTCGACACCGGCTTCAACAGGCTCGGGCTGCCGATGGATGATGCGATCGCGCTTGCCGACGACGTTTCCCGTCCGGCAAGCTTTGCGCCGGTTCTCGTGATGAGCCATCTCGCCTGCGGCGACGATCCATCCAATGCGATGAACAAGCAGCAGCTCGAGGCCTTCCGCAAGGTCAGCGCCGCCTTCGAAGGTATCGAGGCGAGCCTCGCCAATTCGGCCGGTATCTTTCTCGGATCGGACTATCACTTCGATCTCACCCGCCCTGGCATCGCCACATATGGTGGCGAGGCTGTTCCCGGCATAGCCAATCCGATGCGCTCTGTGGCGACGGCGGAAGCGCGGATCATCCAGACCCGCTCCGTCAAATCAGGCGAAACCGTGGGGTATGGCCGCGCCCTGCAATTGACCCGCGACAGCCGGCTGGCGATCGTCTCGGCAGGCTATGCCGACGGCTACATGCGCAGCCAGTCGAGCGGGGGCGTGCCGCTGCGCCAGGCCGGCATCCCAGGCGGTCATGGCTTCATCGCAGGCCACAAGGTGCCCGTTGCCGGCCGCATCACCATGGACCTCACCATCTTCGATGTCACCGACCTGCCGGAAAACCTGGCCAGAGCCGGTGACTATGTCGAGCTTTTCGGCAGCAACATTTCGGTCGACGAAGCCGCGAGGGCGGGAGGCACGATCGGCTACGAGATGCTGACCAGCATGGGACTGCGGCACGAGCGCCGGTATATCTCGGAAGAGATCGAGGAATAGCCCCAGCTATTTCTCAAAGTGCGTCAGCGCGCACTGATCGCCAGCCGGACACCAAGAGCCACGAACAGCGTGCCGAGACCACGGTCGAGCCACAGGCCGAGGCTGCGATTGCGCCGGAGGGCTTCGCTCAGCCGGCCGCCCAGCAGGATGAGCGGCGGCTCGATGAAGGCGGCGACGACAATGATCAGGCTGCCATGCAGCAAGAGCTGCGCCCAGACCGGACCGGCATTTTCGACGACGAATTGCGGCAGGAACGCCAGAAAGAAGATCGCGACCTTCGGGTTGAGCAGCGAGACCATGATGCCCTGCCGATAGATGCGGCTAAGGGACAAAGTCTTGCCCGCCTCCTTGATCCAGGCCCCCTCGCCCTTGGAGCGCAGCGCCTGGATGCCGAGCCAAATCAAATAGGCCGCACCGACCCATTTAACCGTCGAGAAGGCCAGCGCGGAAGCGGCTAGAATCGCCGAAAGGCCGGCGGCCGCCATCAGCACGTGCAGGCACGCGCCGCTCCAGATCCCGAAGAGGGCCGCAAAGCCGGAGCGCATGCCGCTTCTGATCGTATGACCGAGAATGAAGGCGATATCAGGCCCCGGCGAGAGGTTGAGAAGCGTTGCAGCGGTTAGAAACCCGATCCAGTGCGCAAGAGAATAGTCGAACATCGGTGATCATCCACAAAAACCCGGCATAAAGGCTCGCACGATCACCGTTGATACGGAAATCATTAGTTTTGATAGGCGGGGAAAGACATTATCTGACAGCCGATCGCGATTCGTCGCGAAAAGCAACGCATTCGAAGTTTGAGAACAGCATCCGATGGCTAAAGCCCGCACACAATTCATCTGCCAGAACTGCGGCACGGTCCACAATCGCTGGGCCGGCAAGTGCGACAGCTGCGGCGCATGGAACACCATCGTCGAGGAGGATCCGTTGGGCGGGATCGGCGGCGGCCCGGCCAAGACGCCGCGGAAGGGCAAGCCCGTGACGCTGACGACGCTTTCCGGCGAGATCGAGGAAGCGCCGCGCATCCATACCGGCATATCCGAGCTCGACCGCGCGACAGGCGGCGGCTTCGTGCGCGGCTCGGCCGTTCTGGTCGGCGGCGATCCCGGCATCGGCAAATCCACGCTATTGATGCAGGCGGCTGCCGCACTCGCCCGGCAAGGACACAAGATCGTCTATGTGTCCGGCGAAGAGGCCGTGGCGCAGGTTCGCCTGCGCGCCCAGCGGCTGAAGGCGGCCGACACGGAAGTGCTGCTGGCGGCCGAAACCAATGTCGAGGATATTCTGGCGACGCTTTCCGAGGGCAAGCGGCCGGATCTCGTCATCATCGATTCCATCCAGACGCTGTGGAGCGAGCTTGCCGAATCCGCGCCCGGCACCGTCACGCAGGTGCGTACCGGCGTGCAGGCGATGATCCGCTTCGCAAAGCAGACGGGAACTGCGATGGTGCTGGTCGGCCACGTCACGAAAGACGGCCAGATCGCCGGACCGCGCGTCGTCGAGCATATGGTGGATGCCGTCCTCTATTTCGAAGGCGATCGCGGCCATCATTACCGCATCCTGCGTACGGTGAAGAACCGTTTCGGTCCCACAGACGAGATCGGCGTGTTCGAAATGTCCGACGCCGGCCTGCGCGACGTGCCCAACCCATCCGAACTCTTTCTCGGCGAACGCAACGAAAAGTCGCCGGGTGCGGCCGTCTTCGCCGGCATCGAGGGCACGCGCCCGGTGCTGGTCGAAGTGCAGGCCTTAGTCGCGCCGACATCGCTCGGCACGCCGCGCCGCGCCATCGTCGGCTGGGATTCGGCGCGTCTTTCGATGATTCTCGCCGTTCTGGAAGCGCATTGCGGCGTACGGCTCGGCCAGCATGATGTTTATCTCAATATTGCCGGCGGTTATCGCATTTCCGAGCCGGCTGCGGACCTTGCCGTCGCTTCTGCACTGGTTTCCTCCTTGGCCGGTCTTGCCCTGCCCGCCGATTGCGTCTATTTCGGCGAAGTCAGCCTGTCGGGCGCCGTCCGGCCGGTTGCGCACACCGCCCAGCGCCTCAAGGAAGCCGAGAAGCTGGGATTTTCCGGGGCCGTCCTGCCTGCCGCTTCCGCCGACCTGCCGAAGGTCAACGGCGGACGCTGGAGCGAGATCGACAGCCTGCCGGATCTGGTGGCGCGCATTGCTGGATCGAAGGGCGCGCTCAAACGCGCGGAAGACGAAGACTGAGCCTTACTTCAGCCGTTCTTGGCGAAGAAGAGGCTCATGATTGAGGCCGATGCCAACCATGAGGTTTGGCAAGTCTTGAAGTGGATTATAGATGCCCATTACGATTTTCGACGGTATTGTTATCGGCGTTCTTCTCTTCTCCGCCGTTCTGGCCATGGTGCGCGGTTTTTCGCGCGAAATCTTATCGATCGTCAGCTGGGGCGGCTCCGCGGTCGCCGCCTACTATCTTTATCCGCTGCTCGTTCCCTATGCCCTGCAATACAAGGCCGATACCAAGATCGCGACGATCGCCTCGGCCGCCGTCATTTTCCTGCTGGCGCTGATCATCATTTCCTTCATCACCATCCGGATTGCCGATTTCATCATCGACAGCCGCATCGGCGCGCTCGACCGGACGCTCGGCTTCCTCTTCGGCGCGGCCCGCGGCCTGCTCCTGATGGTTGTCGTTGTCGCCTTCTGGAACTGGCTGGTGGCTCCAGCCGCCCGCCCGGACTGGGTCAACAACGCCAAGTCCAAGCCCTTCCTGGATTCTATGGTCGAAAAGCTGAAGTCGGCGCTTCCCGAAAATGTCCAGGCCATGCTGCCGCCGGAGATCATCAACAAGATCGCGCCGAACCAGGAGCAACAGCAGCAGCGGCAGGGAGGTGGCGACAACGCCGCGCCGAACGATACAGCGCCGTCGGATGACGCGCCCGCGCCGCAGACAAACAATTGACGGTGCGTTTACAGGCTTGACCTGCCGCCCGAGAATCGCCATTTGAGCGGCGTGACAATAGAAGATCCGGCCCGATATTTTTTCCGGCCGGATTTTAAGCTATTTTAATGGTCACTCGTGACGCCGCCCCGATCCGCCCACGTTGAGAGCAAAGGCCCGCAGCCATGAACCATTCCGTTTCCTTCGAGGACGATATCGACGGCGACACGCTGCATGAAGAATGCGGCGTCTTCGGCATTCTGGGACATCCGGATGCTGCAACGCTGACGGCTCTCGGCCTGCACGCCCTGCAGCATCGCGGCCAGGAGGCGGCCGGCATCGTTTCCTTCGACGGTCAGCGCTTCCATTCCGAGCGACGGATGGGTCTCGTCGGCGATCATTACACCGATCCCGCGACGCTTGCCCGCCTGCCCGGCGACCGCTCCATGGGCCATGTGCGCTACTCGACGACGGGCGAGACGATCCTGCGCAACGTGCAGCCGCTGTTTGCCGAGCTTGAAGTCGGCGGCATCGCGATTGCCCATAACGGCAATTTCACCAATGGCCTGACCATGCGCCGCCAACTGATCGCCGACGGCGCGATCTGTCAGTCGACCTCGGACACGGAAGTCGTCCTGCATCTCATCGCCCGCTCCAAGCAGGCCTCCTCCTCCGACCGCTTCATTGATGCCATCAGGCAGATGGAAGGCGGCTATTCGATGCTCGCCATGACGCGCACGAAGCTGATCGCCGCCCGAGACCCCATCGGCATTCGGCCGCTGGTCATGGGTGAACTCGACGGCAAGCCGATCTTCTGCTCGGAAACCTGCGCGCTGGACATCATCGGTGCGAAATACGTCCGCGACGTTGAAAACGGCGAGGTCGTCATCTGCGAGATCCAGCCCGACGGCTCGATCACCATCGATGCCCGCAAGCCCGACGCTCCGAAGCCCGAGCGGCTCTGCCTGTTCGAATATGTCTATTTCGCCCGCCCCGATTCCGTCGTCGGCGGCCGCAACGTCTATGTTGCGCGCAAGAACATGGGCATCAATCTCGCCAAG
The DNA here is from genome assembly GCF_008370325.1 of Martinezella tropici. Lineage (GTDB taxonomy): Bacteria > Pseudomonadota > Alphaproteobacteria > Rhizobiales > Rhizobiaceae > Rhizobium > Rhizobium tropici_B. Next base: position 251,302 of record NZ_VNIP01000011.1, read on the forward strand.
GAAGCTCCCATCGAGGCCGATGTCGTCGTGCCGGTGCCGGACGGCGGCACGCCGGCGGCGATCGGCTATGCGCAGGAAAGCGGCATTCCCTTCGAACTCGGCATCATCCGCAACCACTATGTCGGGCGCACCTTCATCGAGCCGACGCAGCAGATCCGCGCCTTCGGCGTCAAGCTCAAGCATTCCGCCAACCGCGCCATTATCGAGGGCAAGCGGGTCGTGCTGGTAGATGATTCCATCGTGCGCGGTACGACATCGGTGAAGATCGTGCAGATGATCCGCGATGCCGGCGCACGCGAGGTGCATATCCGCGTCGCCAGCCCGATGATCTTTCATCCGGACTTCTACGGCATCGACACGCCGGACGCCGACAAGCTGCTCGCCAACCAGTACAGCAGCCTGAAAGCCATGTGCGATTTCATCGGCGCGGATTCGCTGGAATTCCTGTCGATCGACGGCCTTTATCGTGCCGTCGGTGGCAAGCCGCGCGACAATGCACAGCCGCAGTTCACCGATCATTATTTCACCGGCGATTATCCGACCCGCCTGCTCGACAAGGAAAGCACCAGCAATGTCCGCAAGCTTTCCGTTCTTGCCAGCAACGGCTGAGCTAAGCCAGAGTTGACAGGGGCATTCCTGCCCCTTTTTCTCTTCCACGCATTCGGATCAGGACAGCATGAGCGTCAATCTCAAGGATAAGATCGCCCTCGTCACGGGCGCATCGCGCGGCATCGGTTATTTCACGGCGCTGGAATTGGCCAAGGCCGGCGCGCATGTGATCGCCTGCGCCCGCACCGTCGGCGGACTTGAGGAGCTGGACGACGCCATCAAGGCCGCGGGCGGTTCGGCAACGCTGGTGCCCTTCGATCTCGCCGACATGAATGCCATCGACGCACTCGGCGGCTCGATCTTCGAACGCTGGGGCAAGCTCGACATTCTCGTCGCCAATGCTGGCGTGCTCGGCGTCATCTCGCCCATCGGCCATGTCGAGGCCAAGGTGTTCGAGAAGGTGATGACCATCAACGTCACTGCCACCTGGCGGCTGATCCGCTCGGTCGAACCGCTGCTGATGCGTTCCGATGCGGGCCGCGCGGTCATCCTGTCGTCGGCTGCCGCCCATCGCTGCCGGCCTTTCTGGGGTCCCTATTCCGCATCCAAGGCCGCCGTCGAGGCGCTGGCGCGGACCTGGGCCGGGGAAACGCAGAGTACGCCGCTGCGCATCACCAGCATAGATCCCGGCGCCACCCGCACAGCCATGCGCGCCCAGGCGATGCCCGGCGAAGATCCGGATACGCTGCCGCATCCGCGAGAGGTCGCCCAGGCGATCTTGCCGTTCACCGGCCCCGACGTCACCGAGACCGGCAAGCTCTTCATCGTGCGCGAGAACAAGCTCGTCGACTATCGGATGCCGGAATAAAAAACAGCCTTTCTCCGTACGGGAGGGGCTTTCTGCCCACTTGACCAAATTCATCCGGCGCGCGATAAAGCCGCCCATGAAAACGGTTATCTGCATTATCTGCCGGAAGATTATTCGCTAGCGTTTCGCTGGCCTGGCCGTTTTCGTCTCCCAAAATCCAAGATGACAAACGTCCGGCCTGCCGGTGACGGTATTTTTTCGGATTTGTGCCTTGGGAGAGTGATATGGCCGCTGAGCCGCAACTGAAGTTCTACAACACGCTGACGCGCGAAAAGGTCGATTTCCAGCCGATCGACCGCAACAACGTCCGCATGTATGTCTGCGGTCCCACCGTCTATGATTTCGCCCATATCGGCAATGCCCGCCCGGCCATCGTCTTCGATGTGCTGTTCCGGCTGCTGCGGTATACATATGGCAATAGCCATGTCACCTATGTCCGCAACATCACCGATCTCGACGACAAGATCAACGCGCGCGCGCTGCGCGATCAACCTGGCCTGCCGCTGAACGAGGCGATTCGGCTGGTGACGGAAAAGACCGAGCGGCAGTATCGCGAGGATACCACGGCTCTCGGCTGCCTCGAGCCGACGGTGCAGCCGCGGGCGACCGACAGTATCGCTGAGATGATTGTGATCATCGAGACGCTGATCGCCAAGGGCCATGCCTACCGGGCTGCCGGCGAGGTGCTGTTCGACACCAAATCGATGGCCGATTACGGCCAGCTTTCGAAGCGCAATCTCGACGAACAGCAGGCAGGCGCCCGCGTGGCGGTCGACGCGCACAAGAAAAGCCCCGGCGATTTCGTGCTGTGGAAGCTGTCCGACGAGAACGAACCCGGCTGGGAAAGCCCCTGGGGCCGTGGCCGTCCGGGCTGGCATATCGAGTGCTCAGCCATGAGCGGACGCTATCTCGGCGACGTCTTCGACATTCACGGTGGCGGTCTCGATCTGATCTTCCCGCATCATGAAAACGAAATCGCCCAATCGCGTTGCGCGCACGGCACGCATGCCATGGCTAATGTCTGGATACACAACGGCTTCGTGCAGGTCGAAGGCCGCAAGATGTCGAAATCGGAAGGCAATTTCGTTACCATCTACGAGCTGCTGCAGACAGACAAGCTCGGCGGCCGGACATGGCCGGGCGAGGTGCTCAGGCTTGCCATGCTGATGACGCATTATCGCGAGCCGATCGACTTCTCCGTCAAGCGCCTAGAGGAAGCCGAGCGGCTGATCGCCAGATGGCCGGCGACGGATGCCAGCGGTGCTGCGCCGGATCCGACTGTTCTTGCCGCCCTCGGGGACGACCTCAACACGGTTGCCGCCATCCAGGCGCTGCATGCGCTGGCACAGGCCGCCAATGCCGATGCGAGCGTTTTGCCCGTCTTCGCGGCCAGCGCCGACCTTCTCGGCCTGCTGCCGAAGAAGACGGAGGTGGACGAAGCCGTGGTTGCCGAGATCGAGGCCAAGGTGCGTCAGCGGCTGGAACTGCTGAAGGCGAAGAACTTCGCCGAGGCCGATAAGCTTCGCGAGGAGCTTGCGGCAAGAGGTGTTCAGCTCAAGGATGGGAAGGATGCGGTGACGGGTGAGCGGACCACGACTTGGGAGATCAAGCGGTGAGCTTTGTTACCCCCCTCTGTCACGTTCGTGACATCTCCCCCACAAGGGGGGAGATTGGGGGGAGTTTGCCGCGCGTCTTCCCAAAACCAAAGAACTTAGTTTCCGCAGCTTCGTTCTTCGTTTGCACCGAGCAAGTGCCACGGGTTAACGATCTCCCCCCTTGTGGGGGAGATGTCCCGACAGGGACAGAGGGGGGTATTTTGCCGCACACTCCAGTCCCACCGAAGGTCCGCACTAATGCCCGCCGCATGCGCAAGGTCATGACCGACGCGGAACTTCGGCTGTGGAATGAACTCCGTGCACATCGCCTCATGGGCCTCGGCTTCCGCCGCCAGTTGCCCATCGCCGGCTACATCGTCGATTTCGCCTGCGCTTCAGAGAAGCTCATTGTCGAAGTCGATGGCTCGCAGCACAGCAATGACCGTGATCAGATCTACGATCAAATTCGCACCCGACGCCTCGAAGCTGACGGTTGGACCGTCCTGCGCTTCTGGAATGACGACATCCTCAAAGACGTAGACAATGTCTGCATGCATATTCTCATCGTCGCCGGAAAGGATAAAGCATGACCGTCTCGACCTATACCGGCGGCTGTCAGTGCGGTGCGGTTCGCTTCCGGGTGCGGGGTGAGCTGAAGGACGCGTCGATCTGCCATTGCCGTATGTGCCAGAAGGCCTTCGGCGCCTATTATGCGCCACTGGTCTCGACGCGTAGTGCCGAACTCACATGGACGCGCGGCGAAAGGAAGCTGTTCCAGTCGTCCAACCATGTGAAGCGCAGCTTTTGCGGGGATTGCGGCACGCCGCTGACCTATGAGGCGCCTGATGGCATTGCCGTGGCCGCCGGCGCCTTCGATGACCCTTCGAAGCTGCCGCCTGTCGTGCAATATGGCACGGAAGCCAAGATCGGCTTCGTCGACCGCCTGCATCTGCTGCCCGGATACTCGACGGAGGAAGACGCGGCGCAAGCGCCCTTCGTGGTGAACATCGTGTCCAACCAGCATCCCGATCACGATACGGCGGTATGGCCACCGGAGAGCGGCAAATGACGATGGTGACGAGTTATAGCGGTGGATGCCAATGCGGGGCGGTTCGCTATCGCGCCACCGGCGCCCTCGGCTATCCGCATCTCTGCCATTGCCGCATGTGCCAGAAAGCATCCGGCAATTACGCCCTGCCACTGGGGAACGCGAAACGTGCTGATTTCGAGCTGACGCGTGGCGAACCCTCATGGTTTCATTCGTCGGATCTTGTGCGTCGCGGCTTTTGCGGTACCTGCGGTACACCATTGTTCTATGATGTGCCCGGCACGGATTCCATCAATGTGACACTTGGTTCATTGGATGAGCCGGCGGCGGTCCAACCCGTCGCGCAATCGAACCGCGCGGCAAAGATGCCCTGGTTCCATGCGCTCGATGTGCTGCCGATGGAACCAGACGAGGATAGCTCAGATCGCGCGATATCGATCAAGCGCTCCAATCATCAACATCCCGATCACGATACCTCAAGCTGGCCAGAGGAGAAGCGCCATGAGTGAAGCTACCAGAAGCGGAGGATGCCAATGCGGCGCGGTGCGGTTCCGCATTCGCGGCGAGCTCGGGCGTCCATCGATCTGCCATTGCCGCATGTGCCAGAAGCAGTTCGGCAGCTTCTTCTCCGCCCTGGTGACCGCACCAGACGATGGCCTGGAATGGACGCGCGGCGAACCGAGCTACTTCCAGTCTTCCGTCAATATCGACCGCGGCTTCTGCAAGAACTGCGGCACGCCGCTGACCTACCGTCATCCCGGCGGCCTCGAAATCGCCATCGGCGCCTTCGACGAGCGCGACGATCTTGCACCGCAGATCCAGGTCAACCACGCCTATCGCCTGCCCTGGGTGGAGACTATCTTCGAAAAGCCCGTCCATCAGGATCCGGACTTCTACTCGCGGCAGGAGCAGATCATTTCCTTCCAGCATCCCGATCATGACACCGATGTCTGGCCGGCGGAGGGGCTGAAAATATGACCGAGATACTGCGCACGCCTTATCCGGAAATCGAGCCCTATGCTTCCGGCCATCTCGATGTCGGAGACGGTCATGTGATCTATTGGGAACGCGTGGGAACGCCAGGCGCCAAGCCCGCCGTCTTCCTGCATGGCGGCCCTGGCGGCGGCATCTCGCCGAGCCACCGCCGCGTGTTCGATCCGGCGTTTTACGATGTGACCCTGTTCGACCAGCGCGGCTGCGGGCGCTCGACGCCGCATGCCGGCCTGGAAGCCAACACCACCTGGCATCTGGTCGATGATATCGAGCGGCTGCGGGAAATGGCCGGTGCCGAGAAATGGCTGGTTTTCGGCGGCTCCTGGGGTTCGACGCTGGCGCTCGCCTATTCCGAAACGCATCCGGAGCGGGTTTCCGAACTGGTCGTGCGTGGCATCTACACGCTGACGAGAGCCGAGCTCGACTGGTATTATCAGTTCGGCGTCTCGGAGATGTTCCCCGACAAATGGGAGCGCTTCATCGCCCCTATCCCGCCGGAAGAGCGGCATGAGATGATGGCCGCCTACCATCGGCTGCTGACGCATCCCGACAAGGCCGCCCGCCTGGAGGCCGCCAAGGCATGGTCGATCTGGGAAGGCGAGACGATCACTCTCCTGCCGGAGCCCACCGTCAGCGCCCAGTTCGAGGATGCGGAATATGCGCATGCCTTCGCGCGCATCGAGAACCACTTCTTCGTCAATGCCGGCTGGCTTGAAGAGGGCCAGCTGCTGCGCGACGCTTACAAGCTGAAGGACATTCCCGGCGTCATCGTTCATGGACGCTACGACATGCCCTGCCCGGCACGCTATGCCTGGGCATTGCACAAGGCCTGGCCGAAAGCGGAGTTTCATCTGATCGAGGGCGCGGGCCATGCCTCGTCGGAACCGGGTATTCTCGACCAACTGATCCGCGCAACGGACAAGTTTGCTGGGAAAGCATAGGCCAAGCAAAGCCCCTTCGCCCCGTGTAAACGGGGAGAAGGTGGACTCGAACGGTTTAGCAAAGCGAAACCGAAAGAGGACGGATGAGGGCACCCCAGGATCAAAACCGGTTCGCCGGAGGAAACAGTATGACACGCGAAAAAATCTATCTCTTCGACACGACGCTCCGCGACGGGCAGCAGACCCCCGGCATCGATTTCTCGGTCGAGGACAAGATTGCCATCGCGACCATGCTGGATGAATTCGGCCTGGATTATATCGAAGGTGGCTATCCTGGCGCCAACCCGACCGATACCGCTTTCTTCAACGAGAAACGCACGAATTCCGCCTCCTTCGTCGCCTTCGGCATGACGAAACGCGCCGGCGTCTCTGCCTCCAATGATCCGGGCCTCGCCAGCCTCCTGCAGGCGAAGTCCGATGCGATCTGCTTCGTGGCCAAGAGCTGGGACTACCATGTCAAAGTGGCGCTCGGCTGTACCAACGAGGAAAATCTCGAGAGCATCGCCGAGAGCGTCAAGGCGGCCGTCAACGCCGGCAAGGAAGCTCTGGTCGATTGCGAGCATTTCTTCGACGGTTATAAGGCCAATCCGAGCTATGCGCTTGCCTGCGCGAAGACGGCCTATGACGCCGGAGCGCGCTGGGTCGTCCTCTGCGACACCAATGGCGGCACACAGCCGCCAGAGATCCGCGCCATCGTCGAGGCCGTCATCGCTTGCGGCGTTCCCGGCCACTGTCTTGGCATCCATGCCCATAACGACACCGGACAAGCGGTTGCCAATTCGCTTGCGGCGATCGAAGCCGGCGTCCGCCAGATCCAGGGCACCTTGAATGGCATCGGCGAGCGCTGCGGCAATGCCAACCTGATCACGCTGATCCCGACGCTGGCGCTGAAGAGAGCCTATAGCGAGCGTTTCGAAACCACGATCGATGCGGAGCGGCTCGTCGGGCTGACCCGCCTTTCGCACGCCTTCGACGAACTGCTCAATCGCTCCCCGGACCATCAATCGCCCTATGTCGGCGCATCCGCCTTCGCGACCAAAGCGGGCATCCACGCTTCGGCGCTGCTGAAGGATCCGCGCACCTACGAGCATGTGCCGCCGGAAAGCGTCGGCAACTTCCGCAAGGTCATGGTATCCGATCAGGGGGGCAAGTCGAACTTCATCAACGCCCTGAAGCGGCGCGGCATCGAGGTCGGCAAGGACGACCCGAAGCTCGACCGGCTGATCCAGATCGTCAAGGAGCGCGAAGCGACGGGCTATGCTTACGAAGGAGCCGATGCAAGCTTCGAGCTGCTGGCGCGCCGCACGCTCGGCACCATCCCGGAATTCTTCGCGATCGACGGATTCCGCGTCATGGTCGAGCGCCGCTTCGATTCCCACGGCCGGGTAAAGATCGTCTCGGAAGCGGTGGTCAAGGTCATCATCGACGGCGAGATCATCATGTCGGTGGCCGAGGGCGACGGCCCGGTCAACGCGCTCGACCTGGCACTGCGCAAGAATTTCGGCAAGTACCAGCATGAGATCGACGATCTGGAGCTGGCCGATTTCAAGGTGCGTATCCTCAATGGCGGCACGGGAGCCATAACCCGCGTTCTGATCGAATCCACCGACAGCAGCGGCGTGCGCTGGTGGACGGTCGGCGTGTCCGAAAACATCATCGACGCCTCATTCCAGGCGCTGATGGATTCCGTCATCTACAAGCTGATGAAGAACCGGCATATGGCTGGCAGAATAGCGGCGGAGTGATCCGCCGCTCATCAAAAAGCTTGACGATGTCGTCAAGGAAATGAATTGGCCACACAGCATGCGTTGGAGTAATCCCGTCTCAAATAATAGTGAAAGACGGGAAAATTCATGGCAACCGATGCGGTCCAAGCGGAAATCAAGAACAGCGACAGCGCCCGGGGTTTCGGCTTCGCGCTGACGGCCTACCTCGTCTGGAGCGTCCTGCCGCTCTATATGAAGGCGCTGGCGCATATCCCGGCTTTCGAGGTCATCGCCCATCGCATCGTCTGGTCGGTTCCCGTCGCCGGCATCGTGCTACTGGCGCTGGGACGCCTGGGTGATGTGAAGGCGGCGTTTCGCAATCCGCGGACAATCGCCATGGCGTCGCTGACGGCGACGCTCGTCACCATCAACTGGGGAACCTATGTCTGGGCGATCGGCGCCGGACATTCGCTCGACGCTGCCCTTGGCTATTTCATCAATCCGCTGTTCAGCATCGCGCTCGGTGCCATCCTGCTCAAGGAAAAGCTGGCACCGACGCAGATCGTCGCGATCGGCCTGGCGGCGATAGCCGTCATCATCCTGACCATCAAGGCCGGCACCCTGCCCTGGGTCGCGCTGTCGCTGACCTTTTCCTGGGGCTTTTACGCCTTTTTCCGCAAGACGCTGCCCGTCGGTGCCAATCAGGGGTTCTTCATCGAGGTGCTGCTGCTCTGCATTCCGGCAACGCTTTACATTTTCTATCTGGAAGCACGCGGCGAAGGCCATTTCTACCAGACAGGCCTGGCGGACACCGCACTTCTGCTGGGCTGCGGGCTGGTAACGGCGCTGCCGCTGATGATCTTCGCCAACGGTGCGAAGCTTCTGAGGATGTCGACGATCGGCATCATGCAGTACATCGTACCGACGATGGTTTTTCTGATTGCCGTCTTCCTGTTCAAGGAACCCTTCGGCACAACGCAGCTCATCGCATTCTCGCTCATCTGGGCCGGTCTCATACTCTATAGCTGGTCGATGCTGCGTCAGAGCAGAGGCCGCTAACGGTGCTATATGGTTAGCAAATCACGAATCAGAGCTTGGAAATAACGGCCTCTTCACCGCCGCGGTCGCCATGCGTCTCGGCGGCGTGCTTTCGGATGGCCGGGACGATATCGGCGATCTTGTCGATGACCAGCGGCTGGACGCGGTGGGCGGTGTGGACGAAGCCCTCTTCCGTCATATGGCGGATAAGCTCCATCATCGGATCCCAGAAACCGTTGATATTGGCAAAGACCATCGGCTTTTCGTGACGGCCAAGCTGGCCCCAGGTCATGATCTCGACGATCTCTTCCAGCGTGCCGATACCGCCCGGCAATGCCACGAAGGCATCGGCACGCTCGAACATGCCATGTTTGCGCGCATGCATATCAGGGGTTATGATGAGTTCGTCGAGCTGACCGAGCGAATGGCGCGTCGCTTCCATGTCGACGAGGAATTCCGGGATGATGCCGGTGACCTGACCGCCATGCGACAGGACACCGCTTGCGACGGCGCCCATGATGCCTTTCGTTCCGCCGCCATAGATCAGGCGCAGGCCGTTTTCGGCAATGCTTTTGCCCAGCTCGCGGCCGGCAGCCATATGGGAGGGATCTCGCCCCGGCCGTGAGCCGCAATAAACGCAAATGGATCTAATTGGCGCAGAATCGTCAGTCATGGTTCCAAACAACTATGCTGCAGATGCTCAGTCAAGATTTTTCAAAGGAAAACTTGTGTCGGGACATGCGAAAATGGCTGAGAAAGCTTGTAAAAGCAGGCGAAATCGCTAGCAATTTTAGGAGTTGCGACGACTTCGCCGCGTGGAGATGAATGATGATGAAGAACCGTGCCGGTTGGCTGGCTCTGTTGGTGTTGGCAATTGCGACCCTGTTGATGGTCTTTTTCGTGATGCCACGCATCAACGGCGACAAGAACCCGATCGGCAGCGCCGTCAATCAGGCCGGCGACGCGGTGAAGAATACGATCGAGGAAAACGCGCAGAAGGCCGGTGAGGCCGCGAACAAGGCCACGCAGAATGCCGCATCGAGCGCCGTCAACACCGCGGATCTTGCCAAGAAGCTCACCGACCTGACGGGGGCTGCCACGGCCTCGCTTACCGATCTCAAGGCACTGTTCAAGGATGGCGCCACCCCGGCCCAGGACGTCTTTGCTGCTGCAAAGACGAAGGCGATCACCGCGCTGCAGTCGATTGTCGGTTTTTCCCTTCCGCAAGGCATCGACGCGACAACGACGGGGCTCATCAAGAAGGTACAGGACGGGGCGGCCAAGGCGCTCGCTATCACCCAATCTCTCTCCGACAACGCAGCCGAAGCCGGCGGCGCAATCGACAAGGCAATGGCGGCACTGACCGGCCAGACAGCACCCGGGACAGACGCGGCTGCAAAATCTGGGGTACCGTCATTCGACGTGCTGCGTGTGGAGCCGGATGGTTCCACCGTTATTGCCGGCTCGGCCGAGCCGAACGCGAAACTGGAGATCGTCGACGGGGAAAAAGTGGTCACCACGACCAATGTCGGTCCCAGTGGCGATTTTGTCGCCGTCCTCGACAACCCGCTGCCGCCCGGCGACCATGAGTTGATGCTGCGTGCCACAGGCAAGGATGGCAAGGTTGCCACCTCCGAGGAAGTCGCAACCGTCTCCGTGCCGAAGGACGATTCGACACAGCTTCTCGCCATGGTCTCCAAGCCGGGCGCCGCAAGCCGCATCATCACCGCTCCCTCGGTCAAGCAAGGTCGCGTGACATCGGCCGAGCAGAATACGCCGGCTGCGCAGCCGCAGACCAAGGCAACGGACGGTGCTACGACGACGACAGATGCCAAGCCGCAGCAGGACGGCGCAGTTGTCGCATCCGCCAATCCCGCGGCCGGCACGACAGCGCCGCCGACGGCTGCAGGCCCGGACGTCGTGGTCAACGCCGTCGAAATCGAAAACGACCATATCTTCGTTGCCGGCAGCGCGAAGCCGTACGCCAAGGTGCGCGCCTATGCCGACGATAAGCTCATCGGCGAGAATGTTGCGGAAGCAGACGGCCATTTCGTCGTCGACGGACCGATGCCGCTTGCCGTTGGCGACCACAAGATCCGCGTCGACGTGCTCGGCGGAGCGGGCAAGGTCATCGTTCGCGCCAGTGTCAACTTCACGCGGCCGGAAGGCAACCAGGTAACGGTGGCGGCCCAGACGCCGGCTGCTGCCAATGGTCAGGGCCAAGCGCCCGCCAAGAGCATGGTACCGCTCGACGAAGGCGAACTCGCCAAGCTCAAAGAAGGCGCCGGCAAGGCCTTCGCACTGCTCAAGGGCCTGTTTACCGACGGCAAGCAGCCAAATGTGGAACAGCTCGCCGCGGCTCGCTCCGGCACGGAAATCGCCCTGAAATCGCTTTCGGAATTTCGTCCGTCCATCAATGCCACCGCAGACCTGAAGACGGCCGCGGCCGACACCGCGAGGTCTGCGGCCAAGGCACTGGGCGCATTGGAGCTTCTGCCGAAGGATGCGAAATCGGTCGGCGCGGCGCTGCCGGGCCTTGAACAGCTTGTAGCAGCCGTTACCGCTCCCGCTCAGACGCCACCGGCACAGCCGAACGTGGAGGTTTCTTCCAGCGAAAGCGGCCCGAAAACACTGGAACAGGCACCGCTTTCGCAGGACACCAATGCCGTCATCATCCGTCGCGGAGATACGCTCTGGCAGATCTCCCGCCGCATCTATGGTGCCGGCGTACGCTATACGACCATCTATCTGGCGAACGAGGAAAAGATCAACAATCCGGACCGAATCCTGCCCGGCCAGGTCTTCGGGCTACCGAAGGATGCACTGCCGAATGCCGAGGAGCTTCATCGCAAGCGGCTGTCCGGCGAACATCTCTAGGTCATCCAGCGGAACCATCGTCATCGGCCAAGCGCCTCCCGCGCCTGGCCGATGCTTTAATGCGTCATAAAAATAGTGTAAGCGTCGCGCGACCTTCATCGCCTTCGCCGAACGGCCTTACCCCCGCATGCGAAGGTTTCACAGCCAGCCGCGCAATGGTTGCCGCGCCAGGCTGTTCCAATCATTCGCCGGAGACGGGCATGGCTGACCGCAATAAAACAATATCGGCGGATTCCAGCAATCCGATGAACACGATCGTCAATCTCTGGCCCTATATGTGGCCGAGCGGGCGGATGGATCTGAAGATGCGCGTCGTCTGGGCGACGGTCTTCCTGTTGGTCTCCAAATTCTTCCTGCTGCTGGTTCCCTATTTCTTCAAATGGTCCGTCGATGCGCTGAACCGCAAGCTCGACATGCAGGGCATCCTGCCGGCCTTCATGGTCGGCGCCATCGCTTTGATCGTTGCCACCAACCTGACGCGCCTGATCCAGCTCGGCCTCAACCAGTTGCGCGACGCGCTGTTTGCGAGCGTCGGCCAGTATGCGGTGCGCCAGCTCGCCTACAAGACATTCGTCCACATGCACGAACTGTCGCTGCGCTTCCATCTGGAGCGAAAGACCGGCGGCCTCTCGCGCATCATCGAACGCGGCACAAAAGGCATCGAGACCATTGTGCGCTTCACCATCCTCAACACGTTCCCGACCTTCATCGAGTTCCTGCTGACGGCCATCATCTTCTGGCGCGGCTACGGCTTCTCCTATCTCGCCGTGACGGCGGTGACCGTCTGGCTCTACATCTGGTTCACCGTAAGGGCGAGCGACTGGCGCATCTCCATCCGCCGGACGATGAACGACAGCGACACGGACGCCAATACGAAGGCGATCGATTCGCTCCTCAACTTCGAAACCGTCAAATATTTCGGCAACGAGGAGATGGAAGCCAGGCGCTTCGATCAGTCGATGGCGCGCTATGAGAAGGCCGCCACCAGCGTCTGGACATCGCTCGGCTGGCTGAACTTCGGCCAGGGCGTGATCTTCGGCCTCGGCACCACCGTCATGTTGGTTATTTCCGGCTGGTCGGTTCTGAACGGTCACCAGACGGTCGGCGACTTCGTGTTCATCAATGCCATGCTGCTGCAGCTCTCGGTGCCACTGAATTTCATCGGCTTCGTCTATCGCGAGATACGCCAAGGCCTGACCGATATCGAGGAGATGTTCGATCTGCTCGAAGTCAGGCCCGAGGTGGTCGATGCAGCCGGCGCCAAGGAACTCGTGATCGGCCATGGCGCGATCTCGTTCAAGGACGTGCATTTTGCCTATGATCCCGCAAGGCCGATCCTGAAGGGCATTTCCTTCGAGGTGCCCGCCGGCAAGACTGTCGCCGTGGTCGGGCCTTCGGGTGCCGGAAAATCGACGCTGTCGCGCCTGCTCTACCGCTTCTACGATGTGCAAAGCGGCTCAATCACAATCGATGGTCAGGACCTGCGCACCGTGACGCAGAAAAGCCTGCGCAAGGTCATCGGCATGGTGCCGCAGGATACCGTGCTCTTCAACGACACCATCGCCTACAACATCCGCTATGGACGGCCGGGCGCGAGCGAGGCGGAGGTGACAGCGGCAGCCGAGATCGCCCAGATCGGCGAGTTCATCCGCAACCTGCCCGAAGGTTTCGATACGAAAGTCGGGGAGCGCGGCCTCAAGCTGTCGGGTGGCGAGAAACAGCGCGTCGCGATTGCCCGCACCATTCTCAAGGCGCCGCCGGTCCTGATCCTCGATGAGGCGACCTCGGCGCTCGACACGACGACAGAGCGCGAAATACAAGCCGCCCTCGACGTCGTCTCGAAGAACCGCACGACATTGGTCATCGCACACCGCCTTTCGACGGTGATCGGCGCGGACGAGATCATCGTGCTGAAAAACGGCATGATCGCCGAGCGCGGCACGCATGCGGATCTCCTGGCGCAGAATGGGCTCTATGCTTCCATGTGGAACCGTCAGCGCGAGGCAACGCAGGCCGAGGAGCATCTGAAGCAGGTGCGCGAAAACGACGATCTCGGCGTTATCGACCGGCTGGCACCTGCAAGCTGAAGCAATCCCGCAAAGATTGCCACAAGCGGCTCCGGCGGGGAACGACACGCGAGTTATACACGGATCGTTGTCACGAGGCTGAGATGGCAGCTTGCTAGGTACGAGGGTCCTTTCAACGGAGCCCCCAAAATGCGTACTTTTGCCAAAGCTTTAAGCCTGTTGCTCGTCGTCGGCCTCGCCTCGCCGGTTTTCGCCGAGGACGCCAAGCCGTTCGCCGATGCCAAGGAGATCAATCTCATCGATCTGTTGCCGCCGCCACCCGCCAATGATTCCGCGCGGATGAAGGCGGAGCTCGGCGAAATCCTGACGATCCAGGTGACCCGCACGCCGGAAATGGCGGCTCGCGCCGTGGCCGATGCCGAAGAGAACGTCTGGCGCTTTTCCGACGTCATCGACAATCCGAAGTTCACCAAGGAAAACCTGCCGAAGTTCTCGGCCTTCTTCGATCGCGTCGTCGAGACCGAAGGCGCCGTCGTCGATCCAGCCAAGGATGTCTGGAAACGCCCGCGCCCGCATCTCTACAGCGATCTGGTCAAGCCGATCGTACCGCTCTCCAAGTCCGGCTCCTATCCATCCGGCCACGCCACGGTCGGCACGCTGATGGGCATCGTGCTTTCGAACATGGTGCCGCAGAAGCGCGCCGTCATCATGGCGCGTGCCTGGGAATATGGCCATAACCGCATCGTCGGCGGCATCCACTATGCCTCCGACATCGAAGCCGCCCGTATTGCAGGCACGGTCATCGCCGAAACCATCATGACGCATGACGACTATAAGAGCGAATATGAAGGCGCCAAGGCGGAGCTACGCGCCGCCCTCGGGCTCTGATTTCGGCTTGGAGCGGTTCAGCTTTCCACGGAAACTCTGAACCGCTCTATCTCTTTGTTGCCTGGCATTTCCGGACGGAAAGGCGCGGCGCACTTTTCCTGGAATTGCTCTGATCGCCATCAACGAAAAGGCCGCCGTTTTCGCCGGCGGCCTTTTCGTTGCATCTGACGCGAGTTTTCACGGGGCAACTCTTTTCAACACCGGGGATCGTTGGCATCTTGGCGCAGCGCGGATTGCGCTGGGGGCGAGCGTGCGAGAGCATTGCCCATGACAGCGTTTGCCTGTAGTCACGCTCGACTGGTAATCAGAGCAAGACTGCGTATCTTATTCGCATTCTTTTGACCGGCATGATCTCTTCCCGTGACCGCGATCCGGTTTTTGGTGAAGGTGCCCTAACGGAGTAGGCCATAGATGAGCTTATTGAACAGCGTACGCAACGTTATCGTTCCGGTACACAAGGAGGGCTATCCCTTCGTTGCAGGTTTCTTCGTCGCGTCGCTCGTGCTCGGCTGGATCTTCAAGCCGCTCTTCTGGATCGGCCTGATCCTCACGCTCTGGTGCGCCTACTTCTTCCGCGATCCCGAGCGCATGACGCCGCAGGACGACGATCTTGCGATATCGCCGGCCGACGGCAAGGTTTCCGGGGTGCAGATGGTGACGCCGCCGGCGGAACTCGATCTCGGCACCCAGCCGATGCTGCGCATCTCGATCTTCATGAACGTCTTCGACTGCCATGTGAACCGTTCGCCGATGCGCGGCCGCATCACCAGCATCGCCTATCGCCAGGGCAGTTTCCTCAATGCCGAACTCGACAAGGCCAGCGAACAGAACGAGCGCAACGGTCTCGTCATCGAAACCAAGCATGGCCAGATCGGCGTCGTGCAGATCGCCGGCCTCGTCGCCCGCCGCATTCTCTGCTTCGTCAACCCGAACGAGCCGCTGGATGCCGGCGAGCGCATCGGCCTGATCCGCTTCGGCTCCCGCCTCGATATCTTCCTGCCCGAAGGTGCTTCGGCGCGCGTTGCCGTCGGCCAACGGGCGATTGCCGGCGAAACCGTTATTGCCGAATTCGGCTCGGCAAAGGGCGCAACCCTTAGCCGCCGCAGCTGAACCCTGGAGCATTTCCGCTTTAAACCGAATTACGGAAATGCCCCATATCATTGTTTTCACGTAATTCCGGACGGAAACCTGCTTCGCAGTCTTGCTGGAATTGCTCTAGGAACACGAACGAGATGAAGACGCCTTTTCCGCCTTTCGAGCCGCATGGGCCCAATGACGAAGCGCGTGGACCGCGCCTTCGGGAAATCCCGCTGCGGCTGATCGTGCCGAACATGATCACCGTTCTGGCGATCTGCGCGGGTCTGACAGGCATTCGTCTCGCTTTCGAGAACCGCTACGAGCTTGCCGTCGTTGCCGTGCTGGTCGCCGCCTTCCTCGACGGTGTCGACGGGCGCGTGGCGCGGCTGATGAAGGCGACTTCGAAATTCGGCGCGCAGATGGATTCGCTCGCCGATATCGTCAATTTCGGCGTCGCTCCGGCGCTTGTCGTCTATGTCTTCCTGCTCGACCAGGCCCGCTCCCTCGGCTGGATTGCCGCGCTGATCTACACGATCGCCGCCGGCCTTCGCCTTGCCCGCTTCAACGTCATGGCCGAGCGCGAACATAAGGCCTCCTGGCAGTCGGAATATTTCGTCGGCGTGCCCGCACCCGCCGGCGCCATGCTGGTGCTGTTGCCGGTCTATCTCGGCTTTCTGGGTCTGACGCCGGACCGGACCTTCGCCTATTGGGGTGCGGCCTATACCGTTCTGATCGGCTTTCTTCTGGTCAGCCGCCTGCCTGTCTGGTCAGGCAAATCTGAAGGCAGCCGCATCAGGCGCGACCTGGTTCTACCGATCATGCTCGGGCTTGTCGTCTATGTCGCGATGCTGATGAGCTATACGTGGCATGTGATGGTGGTGACCGTCGTTGCCTATCTGCTCTCCCTACCCTTTGGCGCGCGGTCCTGGGCGAAGAAATACGGTACCTATACCATCAACGGCCCCGGCGATCCGGATGTCGACGATTCCAACGACGATATCGGTCGGCATATCTAGCCAAAACGCCACGAGCTCTTGACCGCGTCGCTCCGCTGCAACCGCAAGTCTGTAAGTTTCCCTTATCAAATCAGGGGCGTGGCGATAGGTCACGCATCAAATGGCGCGCGGCCTGAACCCCGCTTTTCGGCAAATTCAAACATTGCGGCAGTGCGGATTCTACACGAGGATTCGGCGCTAATCTCTCGAAATATGGTCGTTGTTTACAAAAGCTGATCGGAAAACGCCTTCGATTTGTCATGATTCTCGACAAAATAGCACTACTTGATGGTGAACCGCGAAATGCTCCGGGAGAGCATGGTGAGGAGTGAGACGTGACCCAGAAGAAAGACCAGGCGGCACAACCGCAAGCAAAGATCGACCCCAGTAAGCATTACCGCCCATTGGGCCTGAAAGCCGTTCTTGCTGCCCATCTGATGCTGAAGACCAAGCCTCTCAAGAAGAAGACCGCTTAACAGCACAGAACCCGAGCCCGCCGTCGGCCAATGCCGGCAGGCATCATTTCCGGTCGCTGGCCGCTAAATGGCGGCCGCTCAGAGAAGGCTAAGCTGGCCGTCTTCCGGATCCGCCTTCTTCGGCGGCTTCTTGACCGGATCGAGCGCTACCGGCGTCTGCAGGTCTGGCCCCATGTTGGCGACCTTGTTGACACGATCCGAAACCGGAATCGCTTCGAAAAAATCCTCCTGGACCGGCGTCATCAGATCGAGGACCTCACGCGGCTCCTGCGTCTTGCAATCGAGCCAGCGAGCGAAATCCTCCGGCTTGATGACGACGGGCATGCGGTCGTGGATGGACCGGATCGCGCTGTTTGCCGCTGTCGTCAGGATGGCGCCGGTATCGACCTCCGAACCATCGGCCGACGACCAGGTTTCCATCAGACCGGCAAAGGCGATGACGCCGCCGCTGCGCGGACGGATCCAATAGGCTTGCGGCTTCTCGCCGCTTTCCTTCGAAGGGCGATGCCATTCGTAAAAGCCGGATGCGGGAATGAGGATGCGGCGATGGCGCATGGCGGCGCGGAAGGACGCCTTGCCGATCGCCGTTTCCGCCCGCGCATTGATCAGCAGCGGAAACTCCTTGGGATCCTTGACCCAGGCCGGCGTAAAGCCCCAGCGCACGAGCAGGGCGCGGCGATCCGGCAGGTTGCTGCCCGGTACCTGTCTGTCGCCTGCGATGACGACGAGGATCGGCTGCGTCGGCGCGATGTTAAAGCGCGCCGGAAAACCATCATTCAGCAGGACGCCGAGCGCTTCTCCCACGTAGTCTGCCGTCGATGTCAAAGCGAAACGTCCGCACATGGGCTCTGTTTTGCACTCGAAACGCGGCGGGTCAAGCTCAGCCGCGAGGGCCGAAGAGAATGATCGCGGCGCCGGCAAGGCAAACGACGGCGCCTGATATATCCCACCGATCCGGCAGCCGCCCTTCGGCCAGCCAGAGCCAGAGAATGGAGGCAACGATATAGACGCCGCCATAAGCGGCAAAGGTGCGCCCGGCTGCCTCGCTCGGCACCAGTGCGAGCAACCAGGCAAAGAGTGCCAGCGAGACGAGGCCTGGCGCAAGCCACCAGACTGGTTTTGCCAGGCGAAGCCAGGCCCAGAAGGCGAAACAGCCGGCAATTTCGGCCAAGGCCGCAAAGGCATATAGTCCGTAAATCATCCCGATGATCGCCCGCACATTCGGCGCCTGCGACTCGCCACGCCTGTCGACGGCGAGTTAAGGGGCTTTCCCTAGGGACAGCAAGGGCGGTTTCCTGTAGAGGGTGTTCGTCGATCATCTCCCGTCATCATCCTCTCCTCATTCGAATGCGACGCGATCCATGACCTCCTCGCCCCGCCCCGCTTCCTCCGCCATCCTTGAGCGCAACGGCCGTTTCCTGCTGGTGCTGCGCAGCAATCCGCCGTCCGCCGATATGTATGCCTTTCCGGGCGGACGGGCCGAGGAAGGAGAAATGCCTGATGACGCGGCGCTGCGCGAATTCAGGGAGGAGACGGGCATAACCGCCCGCAACCCACGTCTGTTCGAGACCTATGACCTGCGTTCCCATGCAGCCGACGGAACGCTCACGAGCCATTTTCTGCTTTCGGTCTTCCTCGTCGATGCCGATGAGGATGCGGTTGCCGAGGCGGCCGACGACGCAGCCGCCATCGGCTGGTACACGCTGGAGGAGGTGCGCCGCCTGCCTGTTCCGGCCAGCGTGCTCGAATGCGTGGAACGACTTGCTGCAGCAGACGCATAGCTCGGCCCCGAAATTAACGATGCTGAGCGATATCGGCGTGGAAACCACCTAGCGCGCCTTGTTCCCGTCATGCTTGTCCGGTCAACATGGTTACATGATTCATAACAGCCTTGGCCGACCGCTTCTGATCTGCATCGCGCTCGCCGCAGCTTTTCCCGCTGCCGCACAGCCGGCGGCAGGCGCGCCGCCTGCTCAGGCGTCGGACGCGGAGAATACCGAACGGCCGACACCCTATGACGAGCAGCTTTCCCGGCTCGCCGAAATTCTCGGCTCGATCGACTATTTGCGCAATCTCTGCAGTCCGAAAAAGGAAGACGGATGGCGGGGCGATATGCAGCAATTGCTCGATACGGAGACCAAGGGTGAACAGAAACGCAAGGAAAAGCTGACGGCGGCTTTCAACCGTGGATATCGGTCCTTTGCATCGGTTTACACGAATTGCACGCCACAGGCTCTCGTGGCGGAAGAGCGATACCGTAACGAAGGTGCAACACTGGCGACAGAAATCACCGCCCGCTTTGGAAATTGACGATTTATTAACCTCTTTTCATAGCGAGCCGTGTCGTTTTGGGAAAAGGCTGATAAAGTTGTTAAGCAAGTGGTAAGGACATGAACGTCTTAAGGAAAGAATCAATGGAAACCAGCCTGAACGAAATCGACGACATGATCGTCCATGAAAAGATGCAGGCAGCGCTGGAATACCAGAATGAAGCTTGGGCCGACGGCATGGCTGACGGTATCGAGCCCGAAATCATCGCCGATGCGGCCATTGCCCATGCCATTCGCGAGACGATCCGCAATCAGGGCGAACAGGGCGCGGAAGCCTTGCTCGAATCGCTGCGTGAACGCATGCTGGCCGGTGAATTCTCTCCGAACCGTACCCTGCAATAACAATCAGAGATTGCTTATGCGTATCTTTCCGGGCAATGCGCTTTCCTGTTCCATTGCCTCGCTTGCTGCCGTGACCCTGCTTTTGGGCAGCACCGCCCTGCCGTTGCCGGCTCTTGCTTTTTCCCAGCTCAATCCTCCGGCGCCTCAGGCAAAGGGCGCAGCACGATCCACCCAGCAAAAGAACGAGAAGCCGATCGAGCAGGCGCTGGAGGCGCCGTCGAACAACAATGTTCTGCCGACGCCCGATCCGCTGATCAACAAGCAGGCAAGCCAGAGCAGCGGCGACGCTTCGAATGCAAACAAATCGGTCGAGTTCCTCTTCGACATCGATAAGGCGCCCGAGCCGGTAAAGAAGCTCCGTACGGCGATCGTGGAAGCTGCCGCTTCCGGCGATCTCGAGCGCCTGCGCCCGCTGATGAATGTCGGCGGCGGCCTCAAGCAGACGCAGGTCACCGCCGACGATCCCGGTGAAGACCCGATCAAGACCCTGCATGATCTTTCGGGCGATCCCGATGGCATCGAGATCCTGTCCATCCTGCTCGACATCATGTCGACCGGATTTGCCCATGTCGGCCAGGGAACGCCCGATGAGGTCTATGTCTGGCCCTATTTCGCCCAGAAGGACATCAAGACGCTCTCCACGCCGGAAAAGGTCGATCTGATGCGCATCGTCACGGCTGGGGACTATGCCGACATGCAGGAATTTGGCGGCTATAATTTCTATCGCGTCGGCATTACGCCGGACGGCCGCTGGAAATTCTTCACCTCGGGCGAATGATCCGGCCGGGGAACTTGCGGTTCCTCGCCGAAGGCCCTACCTCTGCGTGATAGGCCAAATCAGCGGATCCATCATGCCAGCCGTATTCCTGAGAGAGCGTTCCTTCATCCGCATTGCCGGCGCGGAGGCAGAAGCGTTCCTGCACAATCTCATCACCACCGATCTCGTCTCGCTCGGCGTACATGAAGCGCGCCCGGGTGCGCTGCTGACGCCGCAGGGCAAGATCCTGTTCGATTTCATGATCTGGCGGGATGGTGCCGCCTTTCTGGTGGAAACCGATGTCGCCCAACGGGAAAGCCTGCTGAAGCGGCTCACCATGTATCGGCTGCGCGCTAAAGTCGATTTCGGCTCAGAGGACGTTCAGGGCGTTACCGTCGCGTGGGGTGATGCAGTTGCGGACGGCCCCAAAGACAGCCGTTTCGCCAAGGCGGGCATCGCGCTGACGCGAAGGCCCGGCGAGCATGGAAACGACGCCGAGACCCTTTATGACGAACTGCGGATCGCCAACGGCATCGCCGTCTCGGGCCGCGATTTCGCGCTGCAGGATGCCTTCCCCCATGATGTGCTGATGGATCTCAACGGCAGCCTGGGCTTCCGCAAGGGCTGCTACGTCGGCCAGGAGGTTGTCTCCCGCATGCAGCATCGCGGCACGGCGCGTAGACGCGTCGTCATCGTCAAGGGCAATGCCGAGCTGCCGGCTCCCGGTACGGACCTGATCGTCGGCAGCAAGCCGATCGGCACGCTCGGTTCGACCGTCGGCCGCATGGGCCTTGCCATCGTTCGCATAGACCGTGCCGGCGAAGCCATTGCCGAGGGGACGCCGATACAGGCTGCCGGCGTGGAGGTCTCCGTGACGCTTCCAGCCTGGTCCGGCCTCTCCTTTCCCGAACGGTCCGACGAGGCCTCGGCATGACATCGGGCAGGACCGCGCGCGCCTGGCAGCGCATGCTTTCCGGGCGCAGGCTCGACCTGCTGGATCCCTCGCCGCTCGATGTCGAGATCGGCGACATTGCCCACGGGCTTGCCCGCGTCGCGCGCTGGAACGGGCAGACTTCCGGCGATCACGCCTTTTCGGTCGCGCAGCACAGCCTCGTGGTGGAAGCGATCTTTCGTCATACCAACCCGGCAACACCTGACGAACTGCTTGCCGCGCTGCTGCATGACGCTCCCGAATATGTGATTGGCGACATGATCTCGCCATTCAAGTCCGTTGTCGGCGGTGATTACAAGCTTGTGGAACAACGGCTGGAAGCTGCGATCTACCGTCGCTTTGCCCTGCCCCCGCATTGCGCGCCAAAGCTCAAGGAAAAGATCAAGAAGGCGGATACGATCTCGGCCTATTTCGAGGCGACGCTGCTTGCCGGCTTCACGCCCGAGGAAGCGCGCAAGTTCTTCGGCCAGCCGCGCGACATCACCCGCGAGATGCTGCCGATCGATCCCATGCCGGCGATCGAGGCACAGCGGCTGTTCCTCGAACGTTTCGAGGCGATCGAGGCCGAGCGCGCCGGCATGAGGATCGGCGCATGACCGCGATCATCGTGTCGCCGCTGGCGCGCATTGCCGAAATGGCCGTTCGGCATGGGGCATGCGAGATGATCAGCCTGATGGCGAAGGAGCACGCCTTTCACCGTCCCGCCGTCATCAAGGCGGATCGGCATCTGCTGCTCAACATGAACGATATCACCTTTGCCGGAACCGGCGATCTCGTCGCTCCGCAGGAAGCGCATGTTCGCGCCATCATCGATTTTGCCACCGGATGGGATCGTAGCGCACCCTTGCTCATCCATTGCTGGATGGGCATTTCACGCTCACCGGCGGCGGCGCTGATCGCGGCCCTGGCCATTCGCCCCGAGGAAGACGATCTCATGCTCGTGCGCCGCCTGCGCACAAGTTCACCATTCGCGACGCCGAATGCCCGGCTGATTGCGATCGGTGACGACCTGCTCGGACGCCAGGGGCGCCTGATCGCAGCGGTCAAGGAGATCGGCCGCGGCGCGGATGCGGACGGCAATGCGCCTTTCATGCTGTCGATGGCCACATAAGACGATAGAGCGGAGACTGGGTTTCGCAATCTCCATTGCATCCATGGCAGTCGGGTCTCACGATCAGGCAGCAACGCCATCCGTCTGATCCGGGTTCGGATCACGCATTTGCTGTCCTATTGAATGACGGCGCATGCCAGGCGCTTGCCGGCGCCGCCGACGGGTTGGCTGCGATAGTCGTCGGAGTCGGCATGGATCATCAGCGTGCGGCCGCGAATGCCGCTCTTGCCGTTCAGCGACACCATGCCGTTGAAGACCTGGGCGCGCAGCTTGCCATCCTCATCAACATATTGATTGGGCATGTCGCCGGCATGCGGCCCATTGGCCGCGAGGAAGCCATGCTCGGCCTTGGTGGGATTGAAATGGCTGCCAGCCGACTCGAAACCATGCGCATGGTCGCAATGGCTGTTTTCATGGATATGGAAGGCGACCCAGCGATTGGCTGGCAGGCCGGAGACCTCCATCTCGATCAACACGCCCTTCTTGCCTTCGGTCAAGGTTGCCCGCCCCGCTTGCTTGCCGTCGAGACCGACAAAATCGGCGGTCGCACTGTTTTCACTTTGGGTTTGCGCCGCGGCCGGCATGGCTGCTGCGAGTGCAAGAATTGTAATAATCGTCATCCGCTTCATGGAAAGACCCTCCCTGTTCAGCTTCGCGCTAGCCCAACGCGATGACAGGCACGAGTGTTCCGGCGATCGGGAAAATGAACTTACTTCAAAACGATAAGGCGACCTGCCGGCATCCGGCAGGTCGCCAATATCATTGGACAAAAGCGCTTGTCAGGCCGCTACGCTATCGACGTTATACTGACCGTAGGTGCTGTTGTAGGCATCCATCGGCGACAACAGGTCCAGATCGAAAGCAACGCTGGATTCCGGCGATTTGGCGGTGGAGGCCACATCGGCGCTCGGCAACTGCATGAGCTTGGCCATCAGGCCGCCCAATGCGCTGTTCGAACCATCCATGGCATTCCCTTCGGCATTATCCGTTTCGAGAATACCGGGACGCTCGTCTGCTTCGCGCTCCCCGCGGCTCAGGACGCCATCATCGTTCGAATCGAGGCGCGAGAGCGTGCCGCGATACGGATAAGCGCTGCCGGATACGGAAGAAACATGGGACATACAAACCTCCTTTGGTAGGAGCCGCCTCATGCGACGTCGTTTGCACGCAATACATTCAGGGTTAAACTACGAAATGCTCTTAAGCTGCTTCGCGCTGTCGGTAAAGACAAATTGTTAATGGGTATTAACCATAGTTTTTAAGCGGTAAATCCATGTTTCCTAATATCTCCTCTGCACCCTGGCGTGAGGATGTTGGGCATAATCCCCTGGAATCATAGGCGAATCTGACTATTCATCCTTACCGCGCGAGCTGTTTCGTATATTGTGCGACCGATCGCCCGTGGAGAGGATATGATGGAATTGCTACCGCTCGTCATCCTGATCGTCGGCATTCTGGTGCTGCGAGGCCACAACCTCAGGATAAAGCAGCTGGAAGCGCGCGTTCAGGAGCTGCAAAATGCCCTTGCCGGCAAGATGCTGACCGAGGATGGGGGCGAATCGATTCCTATGCAGCACTCGATGGTTCATGCTGTGGCGCAGCCTGGCGACGACGAGGGGCAAGCGATAATCGACGCTGGATCGGCCGCCGACATCGGGGAGCCCGCCGACGCGCGCAGCATCGCCGATACATTCGAGGAAGATCCCGCGCCCGTTGCTGGCCAGACACCCGTCCAGGCGAAGGAAAGCCTGGAGAGCACGATCGGCGCACGCTGGGCGGTCTGGGTCGGCGGCATCGCGCTGGCGTTCGGCGGCATCTTCATGGTCAAATATTCGATCGAAAGCGGCCTTCTCAGCCCCGGCGTCCGGCTCTCCCTTGCGGCGCTCTTCGGCCTTTTCCTGATTGCCGCGGGCGAAGTGATCCGCCGCCGCGTCGCACCGGTGCTGAACAACACCTTCCAGAATGCAATGATCCCCGGCGTGCTGACGGCAGCCGGCGTCGTCGCCCTGTTCGGCTCCACCTATGCGGCCCATGGCATCTATGGCTTCATCGGGCCGGCCACAGCCTTCACGCTGCTCGCTTTGATCTCGCTCGCCACACTCGGACTCTCGCTGTTGCATGGACAGGCACTGGCGGGTCTCGGCCTGCTTGCCTCGATGGTCACCCCAGCCCTGATCGCGTCGACCGCGCCGCGACCCTGGATCCTATTCGGTTACCTCGTTCTGACGTGGCTCGCAACCCTGCTTGCCTCGCGGCTGCGCCGATGGCTGATCGCACCATCCCTTGCCAACGCGCTGCTCAGCATCTGGCCCCTGCTCTACATCTCCAATAGCCGGGTTGTGGATCTCACGCCGGTTACGCTTTCGATGCTGGCCATGATCGGCGGCACCATCTTCCTCTGGCCGGGACGCTACCGGACCGCCGCGACAACGGCAGATGACGCGGCAGCTCAGACGGATGGCAATCCGCCACAGCCTCGCAGCGCCGGCGGCTGGGGCGCTTTCCTTGCCCGACCGCCGCTCGGCATGACGCTGACGGCAACGATTGGCGCCCTTACCGTGGCCCTCTGCTTGCTGGGTAACGGCCTTCTCTATGGATATCCGATCGTAGACACCGTGTTCATGTTCGCCGCGATCGTCGCGGCAGTGGCCGCCTTCGGCGCTGGCCGGCTGCATGCAGCCTGGGCGGCGATCCTCTCTGCCGTCGTCGCCATCGTCGGCGTATTCGGCCTCCTGACGAACTGGATCTATGGCCTCGAGCCCAGCATCGTCGACGCGCTGGCACGCATGCAAAGCATTGTGATCTACGAAGCGCTCGGCCTCGGGGCAATCTTCGTGTTGATCGGCACCTTCTTTTTGCGGCGCTTTGCCGAGGGCGAAAAACCCTTTGCCGCGCTGTGGAGCCTGATCATGACCGCCGTTCCGCTGGCGATCGCCACGATCAGCTTCGTCAACTTCGGCAACTGGACGCTCGACTGGCTGCATGGCCTTTATGGCATCGGGCTCGCTGTTGCGCTGATCGCGCTAGCCGAATGGCAATTTCGCCGCGAAGGCGAGGCGCAAGATCTGCCGACCAACATCCTCGCCGCCGGCTCTTTTGCCGCCGGCGTCTTTGCCCTTCACACGCTGACGCATCACGCCAACGCCACGATCCTCCTGCCGGTTCTCGGCATCGTCTATCTACTGGCGGGACGCCTGCGCGATTGGCCCGTTCTTCCGTGGACGATGGTTGCCGCGCTGATCATCACCATCGGGCGCATCGCCTGGCAGCCGACGATCGTCGATCCGGCGGAGCTCGGCACGACGCCGGTCTTCAACATGCTGCTCGCCGGCTACGGCATTCCGGCGGCCCTTGCCGCCTTTGCGGCCTTCATCATTCGTCACTCGCCAAGCCTGCGGCTGCGCAATGCCTTGCAAGCTCTTGCCTGCTTCCTCGTGCTGCTGACCATTGCCATCCTCGTGCGCCATGCGATGAACGGAGGGGTCCTGAACGACGCGGTTCCGACACTCGGCGAGCAATCGATCTACACGCTGCTGGCAATCGGCGCTTCCGCGACGCTGATGGCGCTCGATCTGAGCGCGGCAAGTCCGGTCTTCCGCTATGGCGGCATGGCGCTCGGCGTCATTTCAGTCGTCATGATCCTGACCTTGCATCTGCTGGGGTTGAACCCGTTCGTAACGGGCGAGAGCACAGGCCGGATCCCGCTCTTCAATCTGCTGCTGCTTGCCTATTTTTTGCCTGGCGTCGCCTATGGCGGACTGGCGCTCTATGCACGCAACCGACGGCCCCTGCCCTATGTCAGCATGCTGGCCGTCGCAGCATCCGTCATGGCCTTCGCATGGGCGACATTGTCGGTGCGCCGTTTCTGGCAGGGCGAATATATTCCCTTCTGGAACGGCTTCATCCAGGGCGAGCTCTATTCCTATTCCGTCGTCTGGCTGCTGATCGGCATTGCGCTTCTCGGGCTTGGCGCCCGCTTCGAGGCACGCAGCCTGCGCATCGCCTCGGCGGCACTGGTCTTCATCGCCGTCGTCAAGGCTTTCCTGATCGATATGGCAAACCTCGAAGGCTTCCTGCGGGCGCTATCCTTCATCGGCCTCGGCGCCGTATTGATCGGCATCGGCCTGTTCTATCAGAAGATCCTGACGCGCAAGAAAGCGGCGGAGTGATTGCCGCGAATCCTTCAACCCGATAGGACGAGGGAACCTGCCGACAGACCAATCCGGAGCGACTGCGAACATGGATACCGACAAGATGGCGCAGGCCTTTGCCCCGTTCGAGGCACTGGCTGCAGATCTCATTCCTCACGCCGCCGATGGCGACGACGGTTCGCACGATATCGCCCATATCCTGCGCGTCTTCCGCAACGCCATGGCCATTCAGGCCGAGGAAGGCGGCAACGCGCGGATACTCGCCGCCGCAGTCCTGTTGCATGATTGCGTTGCCGTCGAAAAGAACTCGCCGCATCGGGCACAGGCGTCGCGGCTTGCCGCCGAGAAGGCTTCGGGCGTTCTGCGGCAGCTTGGATGGGCCGACGAGGATATTGCGGCTGCGGCGCATGCAATCACCACGCATAGTTTTTCCGCCAACCTGCCGCCGGAAACGCTCGAAGCGAAGATCCTGCAGGATGCCGACCGGCTCGATGCGATCGGCATGGTCGGCGCTGCCCGGTGTTTCTACATTGCCGGGCGTCTCGGCTCCAGCCTGTACGACCCGTTCGACCCGCTGGCAAGCGAGCGGCCGCTGGACGACAAGCGCTTCGCCATTGACCATTTCGAGACAAAGCTGTTCAAACTGGCGGATGGATTCCAGACGGAGACCGGGGCCAGGTTTGCCGGAGCAAGGCATGACCGGCTGAAGACCGTGCTGGCAATGTTCATCGACGAAATCTGAGGGCTATCCATGCGCATCAGCGATCTTTTCATCTATCCCCTCAAGAGCGCGCGCGGCATCGCCATTCCGTCAGCCGCCATCGACGCTTTCGGTCTTGCGGGGGATCGTCGCGCCATGCTGGTCGACCTTTCGGGCCATTTCATCACCCAGCGCGAGCTGCAGGCGCTGGCCCGGATCGATATCCAACCGGCGCCTTCCTATATGCGCCTGAAGATGGAAGGCAAGACTGACATCATCGTGCCGCCGCCCCATCCCGACAATCGCATGGATATCGTCGTCTGGAAATCTAACGTCAGCGCCTCCGTTGCCGACGAGGAAACCAATAAGGCCCTGTCGGCCTGGCTGGATCGCGAGGTCAGGATGGTGTTCTTCGACAGGCTCGCGAAGCGCATCGCCAACCCGGAATGGGCGGGCGAGGATACGCCTGTTACGTTTTCCGATGGCTACCAGATTCTGGTCACCACCACCGGCTCGCTGAAGGCGCTCAACGCCAATCTTGCCGCTCACGGCGAAGGCGCCGTCGGCATGGAGCGTTTCCGTCCGAATATCGTCATCGATATCGATGAGGAATGGCCGGAGGATCGCTGGGCGGCAATCGAGATTGGCGGCATTCACCTCGATCTCGTCAAGCCCTGCTCGCGCTGCATCATGACGACGCAGGACCAGCAGACCGGCTCGCGCGACGTGCCGAACCCGATGCCAGCCATGGGCCGCATCCGCATGTCGGCCGACCGCCGCGTCCCCGGCCCGCTCTTCGGCTGGAACGCCGTGCCGCGTGGCGAAGGCTCGGTGAAGATCGGCGATACGGTGACCGTGCTCGAGGAGCGGCCAGAGGGGTGGGCTCTCAAGCGGCGATAGTCGTTCCACCGTTTGTTTAGCTTGCGGACCTAACGCAGCAGGCGCATGCTTATCGCTCGTTTTGAACCCGTCGGTTGCGACTAAGATGGCCGTGACGCGCGGGCTTGCGCGAGGTGCGTCCGATGGAGTGCGCCGGCTGCGGTTTCGATATTCAGAGCGGCTTTGCTTTCTGTCCACGATGCGGAGCAAGGCAGCCTATCTCTTGTGCCGCGTGCGGCTATCCCTGCCAGCCTGACTTTGCCTTCTGCCCTCGATGCGGCGCTGCGGTTTCCGACAAGGCCCAACCCGTTGCCAAGCCGGCCATCAAGACTGCGCCGGCGAAATCCGAGGACGATGCCGATCGGCGGCCGGTAACCGTGCTTTTTGCGGATCTCTGCGGCTTTACGACACTGAGCGAGCAGATCGACCCCGAAGTCATGCGGATGCTGCAGAACGAATTGTTCGAAGAGATGACCCAGGCAGTCGAGGCCTATGGCGGCTTCGTCGACAAGTTCGTCGGCGATGCGCTGCTGGCACTGTTCGGCGCGCCGGTTGCCCATGAAGACGATCCGGTGCGGGCACTGAATGCAGCACTCGACATGATCGAGCGGGCGACGCAGGTCGGCGAGCGCTGGCAACCGCGTGCCGGCGTGCCGCTGCGGCTGCATATCGGCATCAACAGCGGTCCCGTCGTCACCGGCGGCTTCGGTGCCGTCAGCACCAAATCCTATTCCGTGACAGGCGACACGGTGAATACCGCCCAACGGCTGCAATCCATGGCCGGCGAAAACGATATCCTTGTCGGACCGCTGACCTATCGCCTCACCCGCCATGCCTTCGCCTTTGATAATCTCGGCGCCCAAGCCTTACGCGGCAAAAGCGGCAATGTGCTTGTCCATCGGCTGACGGGACAGCTGGAGGCGCCGCACACGGCGCGCGGGCTCGAAAGTTTCGGCCTCCAGGCACCGATGATCGGACGGGATACGGAACTGTCGCGGCTTTTGACCTGCCTCGAACTTGCCTGCGGCGGTGCGGCACAACTTGTCCGCCTCATCGGCGAAGCGGGTATCGGCAAGTCACGGCTTGCCAGCGAGTTCATCGGCATTGCCGGCGATACGGCCCGCTTTCCCGGCCTCGCCATCCGCAAGGCGACCTGCTCTCCTCTCGGCGAACAGTCTTATGGGACGCTTGCCGCGGTCGTACGCAGCGCCTACGGCATCGGCGAGCGCGACAATCTCGACAGGATGCGACAATTGCTGGCGGCGGGATTCCGCGCGCTCGATCTCACGCAGGAGGATATCGACGGGCTTCTGCCGCTTTTCCTGCATGTTCTCGGCCTGGGTGACCCCGAC
Source organism: Martinezella tropici (assembly GCF_008370325.1). Classification (GTDB taxonomy): domain Bacteria; phylum Pseudomonadota; class Alphaproteobacteria; order Rhizobiales; family Rhizobiaceae; genus Rhizobium; species Rhizobium tropici_B. The sequence goes on from NZ_VNIP01000011.1 coordinate 280,954, forward strand.
GGAGCGTTGCGGCACATCGAGCCGGAGCAATTACGACGGCAGATCTTCTATGCGGTCCGCACCGTCTTCGAGCGGCGGCTGGCGCAAGGTCCCCTGCTTCTCGTCATCGAGGATCTGCATTGGGCCGATGCCGCCTCGCTGGAAGTGCTTCGCTTCATGATGGATCGGCTGGAACGCAGCCGACTGATGCTACTTGCGATCTACCGGCCGACATCGCAGATCGATCCGCTGGATTCCAATCGGGTCAGCGTCACGGTGCAGCGTCTCAGCCCACTCGTCGCAGCCGACGGACGGAAGTTGCTCGCCGCCTTTTTCGGCGAGAGCCATGGCAAGCTGCCGGTTGCGATGTGTCAGCGCATCCTCGATCGAGCCGGCGGCAATCCTCTCTTCATCGAAGAGATCCTTCGGGGATTGATCGACATGGGCAGGCTGCACAATGACGGTCAGCGCTGGCTAGTTGCGGCGGAAGACACGGATGTCGATATTCCGGTCAATCTGCAGGCCCTGCTGCTTGCCCGTGTCGATCGTCTGCCGCCGGAGATCAGACGGTTGGCGCAGGAGGCGGCGGTGGTCGGCCCGAAGTTCGACACCGCTCTGCTCCGCACCATCGCCACCGACCCGGCTGCCATCGACGCCGCATTGGACTATCTCTGCGACGCCAATATCGTCGAGGAATTACGCGGGCCGGATGCCGGTGCCTCACCCACCTATCGTTTCAGCCAGTCCCTGCTGCACGATGTCATCTACCATAATCTCCTGTTGCAGCGGCGCATGGAGCTTCATCACCGGATCGGCCGGGTTCTGGAGCGCCAATATGGCTCGGCGCCGGATCGGCCCGAGCATTTGACGCAGCTCGGCCATCACTTCAGCTTGACCACCGAGAAGGCCAAGGGAGCCACCTATCTGATGGCGGCGGGCGATCTGGCACGCATGACCTACGCCAATGACGATGCGATGCGACTCTACCGTCAGGCACTTGCCGCCTTCGCAGACGAGCGCGAGGTGACGTCGGAGCAATTGGCGCTTCTGGAGCGTCTTGCCGATCTCTGCGGTCCTGCCGGTCTCCGCGACGCTGCCCTGAACCATTATCAGCGAGCGCTTGCGATCCACCGCAAGAGAGACGATCGGATCGCTGCCGCGAGAATATTACGAAAAATCGGCCGACTGCACCTCGATGCGGGCCGCCGAGACCTAGCGGAGACGCATTGCGCCGAGGCCGAAGCCTTGATCGCTGCGATCGACGCACCGGTCGAACACGCGCATCTCCTGCAGGAGCGCGGCCATCTGGCCTTCCGCATGGGCGACCAGGCCGCGGCCGCCGAATGGGCGACGCAGGCCCTGCAACGGCTGGAAACGCTCCCCATCGACGGAACGACCGAGGTCGGACGGGAGGCGGCGCGCGCCATGGCCGAAGCGCTGAATACCAAGGGCGCGGCACTTGCGCGCCTCGGCCGCCGCCGCGATGCCGTGCAGGAAGTGGAGCGCAGCCTCACCGTTGCCGAAAAGGCCGATCTGCAAAGTGCTGCCTGTCGCGCCTATTCCAACCTCGGCGTACTCTACACCATCGTGGATCCGGCTCACGCCATCAAGATCTGCCGGCGCGGGCTTGAGGTCGCGACCCGCATCGGCGATCTCGGCTTCCAGGCGCGCCTTCTCGCCAATCTCGCCGTTTCCTGCTGTACCTTTACCGACCGCTGCGCCGCCGAAGGCGTGCCGGCGGCGGAGAAGGCGGTGGAAATCGATCGAGCGCTCGATCAGCGTGATCATCTCTCCGTACCGCTGATCGTCCTCGGACAGATTCATCAATGCCATGGGCAGCCGAAGCTAGCTCGTAAGTATTACGAGGAAGCCCTTGAGGTTGCGAAGGAAATTGATGAGCCGCAACTGCTTTTTCCGTGCTATGATGGTTTGGCGACACTGAGCCTTGAGCAAGACGACATGGACGAGGCGGAACGGTATTTCACGTTGGCACAGGATGTGTGCATCCGCCACAACCTCGATCCAGGCACGCTCGTCGTATTGCCGTTTCTCGACTGACCGTCTTCGTTATGACGGTCTCAGGAGATAGGTTGGGAGAACCGATTCAAACACATAAAGGGAGGAACGAAACATGCAGGAGAACCACACCGAAAGACCATTGCAGCCGGGAGATCGCGCGCCGAATGTCGTGCTGGATGCGATCACTCGCCAGGGCAAGATCGCCATCGACGATTTTCGCGGCCAGAGGCCGGTGCTTGTGGGATTGTTCCGAGGACTGCACTGTCCCTTCTGCCGCCGGCAGATCGCCGCGATGTCCGAACTCACCGGGGCTCTGCAGGAGAAAGGCATCGACAGCCTGACCGTCGTCAACACACCGATCGAACGCGCCCGGCTGTATTTCCGGTACCATCCGCTTCCCAACCTGCTGGCTGCTTCCGATCCGGAGCGGGTATCGCACAGGGCCTTCGGCCTGCCGAATGTGCAGTTCACCGAAGATGAGACAGACTGGCCGCGCAAGGTCGGTATGAATGCGGTGCGATCGATGCGCGTCGACATGCCGGGCGAACTTCCCCAGCCGATGGATCCGATGGCAGCGACAGAATTCCTCGACAAGGCGGACGGATATGAATTCACGCAGGACGACAAACAGATGATTGCCACCGGCGAAGGCCAGCTCGTCGGCGAATTCCTGCTCGATCGGGATGGCGTCATCCGTTGGTGTTTCACGGAAGTCGAAGAAGCCGGCCGTCATATGTTCGGCATTCCCGCCCCGCGAGAGGTGATGTCGGCGGCGTCGAACATGGCTGTTTGAAGCGAGCGGTCTTTCCGCTTGGAATCATGCCTTGAGCATGATCTTGCTTGCTACGCACTTACGGGATCATGCTCTATATTTTGGCGGCAGCGGCCGGCCGCTCCTGCGGTATTTCCAAGGATGCCGCATTCAATGCCTTCATCGCGGCCTGAATAAAGCCCTCGCGCGCCGCGGCGATCTCTATGCCGCGCGGTTCGTAGACATGGCGATGCAGGAAGAAGCCGGTCAGTCGAAAGGCCGCCGCGAGGCTCTCCGTATCCGCGGCGACCAAGGCTCCCGTCGATAGAAACGGCGGCAGCGCCAGCATCTTGTCCGCCCAAGGCATGCCGGCCGCACGGCAGACGGCACGCCCGCTCTTCGGCGAAACGAAAGCCAAGTCCTCACGCACGCCGGTTGCCGCGCATTCGGTCAGATCGAGGCCGAAGCCCAGATCGTTCAACACGGCAAGTTCAAAGCGCACGAAAAGCTCACCGGCATCGGCGGGATTCTGCAGGTTCTCGAGGATCACGTCGAGCGCATCGTAGAGATGCGGATGCGGGTCCCGCTCCGGCAGCAGCCGCAGCAAAGCGGCCATCGCCTGGACGCCATAGACGGCGGTCGCAGTCTCCATCAGCCGCGCGGCCCGGAGCGTAACCGGCTCCATGCGAAACTCGCCAAGATGCTCATGCAGCCTTGCCCGCCAGGTTACCTCGACGAGATTACCGGCCTGCAGCACCGGCTGCATGGCGCGCGAACGGCCTGATCGCACCAGCCCCATATGGCGCCCGCGGACACGCGTCATCACCTCGGCGATGACGCTGGTCTCGCCGAGGCGCTTGACGCCCAGGATGATTGCATGGTCCTGCCATTGCATTGGCCGGCTGCCCCGAAAGATTTTTGCGATTCGAGTTTAAGGCAAATGCCCGCCGCTGTCACATGGCATCGGAGCCGCCGGCCGCCAATGTCCGGACAAAGAGGCGCATGGATTGCTCATCGAAAGGTTTGTTCAAAAGCGGCACATGCCGCAGATCTGCCGGGAAATCGAGCGTGTCGGAATAACCGCTGACAAAACCAAAGGAGATGCCGCGATCCATCAACAATCGGGCAAAACCGAAGCTTGTCGACTCCCCGAGGTTCACGTCCAGCATCGCAAAATCATAATGTTCGGAATGAACAGCGTTGACCGCCTGTTCCAGATTTGAAGCAATCTCAATCTGTTGAATTCCCACGAGACGAAGAATTTCCTCCGCCTCCATGGCAATAATGAGATTGTCTTCCAGAATAAGGACGCGCTGAAACGTCATATCAGCGCCATCCTTGCATGCGCGCGCCAGTTGGCGCTCCCCGTAAAAAGTCCCACATCTATCCCTCCGGTGCCAATCATCGGCCCGTATTGAATGAATGGTTTTTCCCATCCGTAATGGCTTAGTCTCTTGCAACATGACCTTGCCTCCAACCCGCTTCGCACTTTTTGCACTGCGGTACTATGGGCTCGTTGACGTGCTCCAATCGCTTTTGCCGCCGGGGTTAGTAAAAGGTGAAACTGGTGGAAAAGTGACGGTGAAAATAATCTATGCTGATACACTTACCGTCAGCATTTAAAAAAGACATGCTGCTTTGCATCGAGAATAACTCAGATGAAGGGACGCTTGCCCGAATCAAGTCCGTCCCAGCCGGCTAGTGCCGCAAGCCCTTCCCCATCCAGAACCTCGCAGCCTCGCTCCTGCCAGAGAAGCAATCCTCGTGCAGCCAGCTTTTTCAATGTCTTATTGGTGTGAACAACGGAGAGGCCGAGCGTATCCGCCACATGCTGCTGCGTGACGGGAATGACCTTGCTGCCATCGAAGAGGCGAAGCGCTTTGGCGCGCTGGTGCAGGTACGCGATCAGATAGGCTGCGCGCTCGACCGCGGACCTGCGTCCGATGCTCAGGAGATGTTCATCCAGAATCCGCTCTTCCCTTGCAGCAATCCACGTGAGGTCGAAGGCGAGTGAGGCGTGCAAATTGTATAGCGTCATCAATTCGGTGCGCTCGAAAACGCAGAGCGATACCGGCGACAGCGCTTCGGTCGAGTGCTGCATCTCTCCCATGATCGAACCCTGCAGCCCGATGAGGTCGCCGGGCATTACATAGTTGAGGATCTGGCGCCGGCCGTCCTCCAGCGTTTTGTAGCGAAAACCCCACCCCGACAGGATGGTGAAGAGATGGGCACTGTGAGCACCTTCGAGGAAAATCGTGGCGCCGGCATCGACAAGAAGCTCGCCCTTCTTGAAAGTGCTTATAAAATTCAGTTCATCGCGGTCGAATTCACGAAAATGCGGCAGAGACCGCAATGGACAGTGGTGACATGGTGTTCGCTGTCCATGCATCGTCGCAACCGCTTTCGCCATGAAACGCTCCCTGAATGGCAGCGGCGTGGGCGCCACGCCCGACAAGCCGCTGCATTATAAAGCACTCATGAAAGCAAAGCTCCATTAACGCGGGAAGTCCAGCCCCATCTCCCGGAAACGCTCGGGATCATCTCCCCAGTTCTCGCGGACCTTGATGAAGAGGAAAAGATGTACCGGCTGCTCCAGGATCTCGGAGAGTTCCTTGCGCGATGCGGTCGAAATCGCCTTGATCGTCTCGCCGCCCTTGCCGAGCGCAATCTTCTTCTGGCTTTCGCGCTCGACGTAGATCACCTGTTCGATGCGCACCGAACCGTCCTTGCGCTCCTCCCACTTTTCCGTCTCGACATGCGAGGAATAGGGAAGCTCCTGATGCAGGCGCAGAAACAGCTTTTCACGGGTGATTTCGGCGGCAAGCTGCCGCATCGGCAGATCCGAAATCTGATCCTCGGGATAGTACCAGGGCCCTTCCGGCAAGGTGTTCGCCAAATAGTCCATGACATCGTCACAGCCGGAGCCGTTTTCTGCCGAGATCATGAAGGTCTGATCGAAGGCAATCTTCTCATTGGCGGCGGCGGCAAGCGCCAGCAGATCCTCGCGGCGAACGCGGTCGATCTTGTTCAAGACCAGGATCTTCGGCTGCGACACCTCTTTCAGCCCTTCCAGAATCGCTTCGGCGTCGCCGCGCAAACCACGCTCGCTGTCGATCAGCAGCATGATGAGATCGGCATCCTTGGCGCCGCCCCAGGCAGACGTCACCATCGCGCGGTCGAGACGGCGGCGCGGCTTGAAGATGCCGGGCGTATCCATGAAGACGATCTGCGCATTGTTATGAATGGCGATGCCGCGCACGATCGCGCGCGTCGTCTGCACCTTGTGGCTGACGATCGAGACCTTCGCGCCCACGAGCCGGTTGACCAGCGTCGACTTGCCGGCATTGGTGGGGCCTATAAGAGCCACGAAGCCCGAATGCGTCGGGCCGATATGTTCAACCGCGCCGTCCTCGGCGGGCGTGTCCTGCTGATTGTTCATTTTTCCATTAATCCCCGGCAGTCACTTCCCAGTCAACTGAGGCTGCCATACGCCTTCACGCTCCAGGATCCGCGTCGCCGCCACTTGTTCGGCCGCACGCTTGGAGCGTTCAATTCCTGTCTCGGGCGTCGTTCCCTTCACTTCCACCGTCACGGTGAAGCGTGGATCATGATCCGGTCCGCTGCGATCATCAACCCTGTAGACCGGGGTGACGCCGAATTTCGCATGCGCCCATTCCTGCAGTTCCGTCTTGGCGTCGCGCCTTGCGCCTTCCGGCCTGATGGCACGACGCTCCCAAAACCGCAGGATGAACTTGCGGGCGACTTCGAGCCCGCCATCCAGATAGAGCGCGGCAATCAGGCTCTCGACGACATCGGCGCGCACGTTGAGCATGCGCTTGCCCGTCAGCTTTTTCACGTCGGCGCCGGTGCGGATGTAAAGATGCAGCTCCATCTCGTCGGCGACTTCGGCGCAGGTGTCCGCGCTGACGAGCTGGTTGAGGCGAACCGAAAGCTCGCCTTCCGTCGCGGCACCGAAGGTCTTGAACAGCAGCTCGGCGATGCACAGGCCGAGAACCCGGTCGCCGAGAAATTCCAACCGCTCGTAATTGCCCGTCTTGTGCGTGCGTGCGCTGGCATGGGTCAGCGCACGGTCGAGACGCTCCTTCTCGGCGAATTCATGACCTATCGCAACCTCAAGCTTCGTACGATCCGCCTGGGAGAGCGCCTGCGCCTTCGTCATTCGACAACCTTGAAGAGGCGATCCCAACGCATGTTGGTCGGCCATTTCCAGACTTCGCGGAACGAGGTGTCATGGCCCAGCGAGAAGAAGATGACGCTGGCGCGGCCGATGAGGTTTTCGGCCGGCACATAGCCGACGTCGAAGCGGCTGTCGTCGGAATTGTCGCGGTTGTCGCCCATCATGAAGTAATGACCGGCCGGCACGACGTATTCCTGGGTATTGTCGCCACGGGAATTGGGCGAAAGATCCAGTGTGTCATAGACCTTGCCGCTATCCGGCAGACGCTCGCTATAGACGGGGATGTTGTCGCCCGGCTCCTGGCTGTAGTCCGACGAGAACGCGCCATGCGGCTCGCGCGGAACGGCCTGGCCGTTGATGTAGAGGATATCATTCTTGACCTGAATGCGGTCGCCCGGCAGGCCGATCACGCGCTTGATGTAATCGACGTCGGGATTCGGCGGGAAACGGAACACGACCACGTCGCCACGCCTCGGCTCGCTGCCCAAAATACGGCCGCTGAAGAGATCCGGCGAGAACGGCAGCGAATATTTCGAATAACCGTAGGCGAATTTGTTGACGAAGATATAGTCTCCGACAAGAAGCGTCGGCATCATCGAACCGGACGGGATGGTAAACGGCTGAAAGAGAACCGTACGGATGATCATGGCCAGGACGAGCGCCTGTACGATGACCTTGATGTTTTCCCACAGGGCGTTCTGCTGTTTTACGGCTTTCTCGGACACGCAGTCTTATTCCTTTTTCGCACCCCACCGGCGCACTTGCTTTCAGGCACTGTCTACTCGCTTCATATCATTGCGGCAATGGCGCGGATGCCAAAAGCGACACATGGCTGTGATTCAACCATCCATCGGCAATGCCTCGATGATCACAAAAGCCTGAGCAAGAGGAAAATCATCGGTTATCGTCAAATGAATGGCGGCGCGATGATTTGGCGGCAGCATGGACGCCAGTCTCTCGGCCGCCCCGCCGGTCAATTGCATCGTCGGCTTGCCGCTCCGCAGATTGACGACGCCCATGTCGCGCCAGAAGACGCCTTGCGCCAGGCCGGTGCCCAACGCCTTGGAACAGGCTTCCTTGGCGGCAAAGCGCTTGGCATAGGAGGCCGCCTTGTTCTTGCGGGCTTCGGACTTGGCCCGCTCGATGTCGGTAAAGCAGCGGTCGGTGAACCGGGCGCCGAAACGCTCGATCGTCTTCTCCACCCGGCGGATGTCGATGAGATCACTGCCTATGCCGATAATCATGGGAAGGCCCTCCTGGCGGCCGGGGCGATGTCAGGCGCCGTCAGACGCTCGATGCGTTTTCGGCAAGCGCCAGCCGCTCGCGGGCGCGCTCCATCAGGCGTTCCTTGCGACGCGTCTTGAAGGTCTTCACGCCATAATAGGTGAGCGCATAGACGATCACGCCCGTCACGATCGCCGGCGGAATGCCGCCGATCAGCATCGGCTTCAAAACCGGGTCCCAGATTTGCGTGAGATCGCCCTTGTGCCACAGCGCCGGCAAATCGATGCTGCCACCCTGACCGCCGCTGTCACGCGCCAGGATCAAATGGCCGATTTCCCAGGTGAAGGCCCAAATGAAGGGGTAGGTAATGGGATTGCCGGCCGCCAGACAGCCGAGCGCCGACGCGATGACGTTGCCGCCGACCAGATAGGCGATGATGATCGCCATGATGAAATGCACGCCGATGAAAGGCGTCCACGACACCACGATACCAGCGGCAAAACCGGCCGCAACGGAATGCGGCGAGGCGGCAAGGCGAACGAGGCGCTTACCGAAATATTGGAACGAGCGGACGAAACCCTTGCGGGGCCATAGGTGCTCCCGCAGTTTTTCCTTGAGTGTCAGTGGTTTTCGGCGACGAAATAGCATGCGGCTTATCTAGTGCAATGGGGGCCGTCGTGACAAGACCGGCCTTGCGTATCACACACCGATTAAGAACCGAAAGTGCGGCCCTTTTTGGAACGCCACCTGCTCAGGATGCAGAAAATGGACGTTCTCTCGTTTGCGGGAAGCAATCCCGCGAGATCGGGATGCTCCAAGGGCGCAACAATGACGCGCCCCTCCTGGTCTTTTAAGTATTAACGGCTGTTAGCGCTGACGGAACAGACCGCGGTCGACCTGACGCTGACGATATTCAAGGTCAAAACGGTCGTGCGAGCCATTCAGGTAAGCCATTTCGCGCTCTTCGACACTCGGAACACGCAGGGCGCGAGCGATTCTCTTGATCGGGCTAAACATTGTCTTCTCTCATCTCTGTTTCGTTTCTTCGATGATCAGAAGATAGGCTCAACAAAGGTGAATTACCACCGCTCTAAAATAGACACAGCCATGCGTTCGGCGCATATCTATCCGGAAAGGTGCTCGATTTTGGTCATAAAATGATCACAAAATATGCAGCCTGCCTCGGATCGAGGTAGTGTCGAGCAGAGCTCACTCGTAAAGGCGCTTCACCGTGGCGATGCAGTCGAGCTCCTTGAGCTGCACCAGAAGCTGGTTGAGCTGGCGCAGATCCCATACTTCCACATCGAGCGCCATTTCGGTGAAATCGGCGGCGACGCGAACGGTGTTGAGCACGCGAATATTGACATCGATATCGGCGACGGTCTGCGCCACCTTGGCCAAGGTGCCCGGCTCGTTCAGCGCGTTGATCATGATACGCGCCGCAAAGCGGGACTTGTTGGCCTCGTCCAGATCCCAGCGCACGTCGATCCAGCGCTCCGGCTCGTCGTCGAACCGCTGCAGGACCGGCGACTGGATCGGATATATGGTGATGCCTTTGCCCTTTTCCATGATGCCGACGATGCGGTCGCCAGGAACGGCGCCGGTAGAGGCAAAATGCACCTCGACATTTGCTGCCAGGCCACGGATCGGCGGAGCCTCTGCATCGGTGCCGTCAGCCAGATCGGCCTTGGTCTTGCCGGGGATCTTGAAGATCATGCCCGAAGCGCTGCGGACGTTGAACCAGCCCTCGTCGCCGGCCGGCTTCACGGTCACGCGCTCATCCTGATGATCGGGGTAGACGGCGCGCAGGACGTCGAGCGACGACATCTCGCCGCGCCCGACGGCCGCGATCGCATCCTCAACATCCTTCTGGCCGAGGCGATGCAGGGCCGGCTTCAGGGCATCGCGTGAAAAGACCTTGCCGGCGCGCTCGAAGGTGCGCTCCAGAATACGGTGGCCAAGGCCGGCATATTGCTTGCGGATGGCAAGGCGCGTCGCGCGGCGGATGGCGGCACGCGCTTTGCCAGTGACGACGATCTCTTCCCAGGCGGCCGGCGGCACCTGCACGCCGGATCGGATGATCTCGACTTCATCGCCATTGTTCAGCCGCGTCACCAGCGGCATGATGCGGCCGTTGATCTTAGCGCCGACGGTGGTGTCGCCAATGTTGGTGTGAACCGCGTAGGCGAAGTCGATCGGCGTCGCGCCACGCGGCAGGGCGATCAGCTTGCCCTTGGGCGTGAAGCAGAAAACCTGATCCTGGAACAGCTCGAGCTTCGTGTGTTCGAGGAATTCTTCCGGGCTGTCGCCTTCGGCCAGCGCTTCGATCGTGTGGCGCAGCCAGGAATAGGCATTGCTTTCCCGCGACAGGAGCTCACCGTCCGCACCATTGCCGTTGCTATTCGTACCATCCTTATAGAGCGTGTGGGCGGCAATGCCGAATTCGGCGATTTCGTGCATGCGCTTCGTGCGGATCTGCAGCTCGATGCGCTGGCTGGAGGGACCGACGATGGTGGTGTGCAGCGAGCGGTAGTCATTCTGCTTCGGTGTCGAGATATAGTCCTTGAACCGGCCGGGAACGACGCGCCAGCGGGTGTGCACGATGCCGAGAGCACGGTAGCAGGACGGAATATCGTCGACGAGAAGGCGGAAACCGTAGATATCGGAAAGCTGCTCGAAGGAGAGCGACTTCGACTGCATCTTGCGGAAGACCGAATAGGGCTTCTTCAGCCGGCCCTTGACCATGGCGTTGGCAAGACCGTTGGCAACAAGCAGATCGCGCAGCTCAGTCTCGATCTTCTTGACGAGGCCCTCGTTGCGCCGCGACAGCTCCTCGAGGCGCTTGGTGACGGTGTCATGCGCTTCCGGATTGATATGGCGAAAGGAGAGCTCTTCCAGCTCCTCGCGCATATCCTGCATGCCCATGCGGCCGGCAAGCGGCGCATAGATTTCCATCGTCTCCTCGGAAATGCGGGCGCGCTTTTCCGGCGACATATGATCGAGCGTGCGCATATTGTGCAGGCGATCGGCAAGCTTGACCAGCAGCACGCGCACGTCGTCTGAAATGGCGAGCAGCAGCTTGCGCAGGTTTTCCGCCTGCTTCGCCTTCTTGGTGACGAGATCGAGCTTCTTGATCTTCGTCAGCCCTTCGACCAGGCGGCCGATATCCTCGCCGAACAGTTCGTCGATCTCGGCGCGCGTCGCCGTCGTGTCCTCGATCGTATCGTGGAGAAGCGCGACCGCGATGGTTGATTCATCCAGACGCATATCGGTCAGGATGGCAGCAACTTCGAGAGGATGGGAAATATAAGGATCGCCGCTGGCACGTTTCTGCTGGCCATGCTTCTGCATCGCATAAACATAGGCTTTGTTGAGTAGAGCTTCGTTGGCATCGGGCTTGTATTTCTGCACGCGCTCAACAAGCTCGTATTGCCGCATCATTCCAAAGCTACTCCAGCAAAAACAAAAGCGCGCCAGTCATATGACCGGCGCACGCATTTCCCCATCATATCGCTCCTGCCCGGAGCATCAAGGTCGACGATCAGTAATCGTCGCTTTTTTCCGGCGGAACCAGGCCTTCGATACCGGCCAGAAGTTCTTCTTCCGACATCTGGTCAAAGGTAACGGTCTCCGGCAGATCTTCTTCCTCGTCGCTGGAGGCGGAAGCGCCGGCTGCGAGCAGGCTTGCCGGATCGGGCTCGGGCTCATCCACTTCCACATGCTTCTGCAACGAATGGATGAGATCTTCCTTGAGGTCGTCCGGCGACAGCGTCTCGTCGGCGATTTCGCGCAATGCAACAACCGGGTTCTTGTCGTTGTCGCGGTCGATCGTGATCGAGGAGCCCTGCGAAATCAAGCGAGCGCGATGGCTGGCGAGCAGCACAAGCTCGAACCGGTTTTCTACTTTATCAATGCAATCTTCTACTGTGACACGGGCCATTGCCTGTCCTTTGCGGTCGTGATGTCGTCATCATGTCTCGGAGTAGCACGCCGATACAAGCAAACGATGGCAAATTCAAGTTTTTCCTGTTTGAGCGCCTTCGCACCTCCTGGGAAAGTGCTAAAATTACCCTAGACAAACAGCGATTTCTACCCTGGATTGCTTGGAATATCACATTTCGTGCCCTACATCTTGGTTATATGAATAATTCATAAAGTACTACGAATTATTCTGCAACGGATTGTTTTAGCTGAACTTTGAATGAAATCATTACGTTTTTATAACAGTGGATATGTAGGCAATGTTTGACCCACGCGAAAAAATCGCACTCTTTATAGATGGCGCCAATCTCTACGCTGCATCCAAGAGCCTCGGTTTCGATATTGACTACCGCAAGCTCCTGAAAGCTTTTCAGAAACGCGGATATCTCCTGCGCGCCTATTATTACACCGCCCTTATCGAAGATCAGGAATATTCCTCGATCCGCCCGCTGATCGATTGGCTCGACTATAACGGCTACAAGGTCGTCACCAAGCCGGCCAAGGAGTTCACGGACTCCATGGGACGCCGCAAGATCAAGGGCAACATGGATATCGAGCTGGCGATCGACGCCATGGAGCAATCCGAAACCGTCGATCATCTGGTGATCTTCTCCGGCGACGGCGACTTCACGACCCTTGTGGAGGCCCTGCAGCGCCGCGGCCGCAAGGTGTCGGTCATCTCGACCATGGCAACCCAGCCACCGATGATCGCCGACGATCTGCGCCGCCAAGCCGACCATTTCATCGATCTCGTATCGCTGAAGGCGGAAATCGGCCGCGAGGCCTCGGAGCGTCCACAACGTCCCGTCGAACCGACACCCGCCGCTTCGGATGTCGAAGAGTAATTGAGGGTACATCAGACAGGTTCGCTGTTTGCCGAAGCGTAGTTGCGCGCGGTGGAAGCGTTTCGCGTTTGCCGCGGCAGCCGGCCCTTCGCTAAGGCATCCTGAGCCTGCCGAAGAGGCGTTCGTCGCTGCAATCGATTGACGCCCAGCTGTAGTTGCCCAGGGATAGTTCTGCACGACGCAAGCGTTTCGCGTTTGCCGCGGCAGCCGGCCCTTCGCTAAGGCTCAGGGCGTTCGTCGCTGCAATCGATTCACTGGATCGATTGCTCGGGCTTTGCCCGACCGCTCCTCACCCTCACTCTCACCCATTGTCCTTGAGCAGGCGGCTCTTCTGCCTGTTCCAATCGCGTTCCTTCTCGGACTCGCGCTTGTCATGCAGCTTTTTGCCCTTGGCGAGCGCCAGTTCCAGCTTGGCGCGGCCGCTGTCGTTGAAATAAATCTTCAGCGGCACGAGCGTCATGCCTTCGCGATTGATGGCCGAGCGCAGCCGGCCGATTTCGCGGCTGGAGAGCAGCAGCTTGCGGCGGCGGCGCGGTTCATGGTTGAAGCGATTGGCCTGCAGATATTCCGGGAGATAGGAATTGATCAGCCAGATCTCGCCATCCTCGTCCGAGGCGTAGGATTCGGCGATATTGGCCTTGCCTTCGCGCAGCGACTTGACCTCCGTGCCCTTCAGCACGAGCCCCGCTTCGTAAGTGTCGATGATCTCGTAGTTGAAGCGCGCCTTGCGGTTTTCCGCCACGATCTTGTTGACTACGCGCTGGCTGCCTTTGGGTGCCATGGTTCTTCTTCTTTTCTTGCGTCATTCCGGCAGCGGCCGAAGGCGCGCCAAGTTCCTGCACCCTAAATAAGCGAGACCGCCCTCCTTGTGAAGAGAGCGGTCCGGCGGAGTTTCGGCAGAGCGTCCGTAAGCCGTCTCAGTTCAGAAGGCCGGCATGGCGCATGGCGGCATCGATCGCCGCTTCCGTGCCCGGCTCGAGCGTCGACAAGAGCGGCGAGCGCACATTGCGGCTCATGCGCCCAAGGCGGGAGAGGCCGTATTTGGCGCCGCAGAGACCGGGCTCCAGGAAGATCGCCTTGTGCAGCGGCATCAGGCGATCCTGATAGTCCAGAGCCTTGGCATAGTCACCTGCAAGTGTCGCCGCCTGGAATTCGGCGCACAGGCGCGGCGCCACATTGGCGGTCACGGAAATGCAGCCGACGCCGCCATGGGCGTTGAAGCCGAGCGCGGTGGCATCCTCGCCGGAAAGCTGGCGGAAATCGCGACCACAGCTGATACGCTGCTCGGAGACGCGCTCGATCTTGCCCGTCGCATCTTTCACGCCGACGATATTGGCGTAGGTCTTCGCAAGCGCCCCCATCGTCTCCGGCGTCATATCGACGACCGAGCGACCGGGAATGTTATAGATATAGATCGGTAGCTTCACCGCCTCGGCAATAGCGGCGAAATGCGCGTAAAGCCCCTTCTGCGTCGGCTTATTGTAGTAGGGCGTGACGACCAGAACCGCATCGGCGCCGACCTTCTCGGCGTGCTGCGCAAGCTCGATCGCCTCGCGGGTATTGTTCGAACCCGCTCCCGCCATGACCGGAACGCGCTTATTGGCAACTTCGATGCAAAGCTCGACGACGCGCTTATGCTCGTCATGCGACAAGGTCGGCGATTCCCCGGTGGTGCCGACAGGCACCAAACCCTTGCTACCCTCTTTTATCTGCCAGTCGACATGCGAGGCAAAGGATGCCTCATCCACCTTGCCGGCGTCAGTAAAGGGCGTAACGAGTGCGGGAATGGATCCCTGGAACATGCAAGTCTCCTAGCGGCGCGGCATTCATGCTTCGGCCGCAATCCATGGTTATGAATCCGCGCACCATAAAGCGCTGGCTTGACGGCGACAAGCACGCTTTGGATGGTAGAGGGCAGTTTCGGATATCATAATTGATTGAAATTCGGACCACCGGTAAGGTTTCGTTAATATAGCATTTGGCAAATGGAATGGGACCGTTTGTTTTGTGAGTAGCCGGATGAAGAGACCAGTCATGATCTGGACCGCTGTGGGCTTGGCGGTGGCCTGGGGCGCCGTTGCCTCGCAGCTTCCCGGCCAGCAGACGTCCACACGCGCCAGCGCCGATCTCGCCATGGCGACGGATCCCATAAGCACGGCCGCGATCCCACGCAGCGGCGCCATCGCGCCGGTGAGCGGAGACCTGAAGGCCGGCCTGGACGCGCTTTCCAACAAGAACCCGATGCAGGCGCTTGCCATCCGCAACAGCATGGACGAAGGCACGCTCGATCGCCATATCCTGACCTGGGCGATTGCCACGTCGGGCCAGCCGGGCATTCCCTCGGGTGAGATTGCCACCGCCGCTCGCGAACTTCAGGGATGGCCCGGGCTCGGCAGCCTGCGCGCCAATTCCGAGCGTGCGCTCTACGCCGAAAACCCGGCGACGGATCAAATTCTCGCCGCCTTCGGCAACTCGCAGCCGGAAACCGTGGAAGGCGCCATCATCCTCTCACGCGCGCTCATGGCGCGCGATTCATCCGCTCAAGCCGGCAAGCTGATCCGCAAGATCTGGCGCGACGAGCCGCTCGATAAGCCACTCGAAGACAAGATCCTCGCGGAATTCCCGAACCTGCTGTCGCCTGCCGATCACAAGGCGCGCATGGACTATCTGCTTTACCGCGACCGGACTGCGCAGGCCAAACGCTTCGGCGATCTCGGCAAGGCGCAATCGCTCTACAAGGCCTGGGCCGCGGTCAGTGATCGCTCCCCCAAGGCCGACGCGCTGATAGCTGCCGTCGATGCGCAATGGCGCAAGGATCCCGCCTATCTCTTCATGCGGATCGAAAGCCTGCGCCGCCAGAACAAATATGACGACGCGGCCAATCTGCTGGCGCAAATGCCGCGCGACCGCAGCGCGCTTGTCAGCCCCGGCCAATGGTGGAACGAGCAGCGCATCGTCAGCCGCGGCCTGGTGGACCAAGGTGAATTCAAGGCGGCCTATCGCATCGTCGATGCCAGTGTCGCTGAAAGCCCGCAGGATATCGGCGAGGCCGAATTCCATGCCGGCTGGTACGCTCTGCGCGGCCTGCAGGACGGCGCAAGCGCGGCAAGCCATTTCCGCAAGATCCTGCAGGTTTCGAACGGACCGATCTCGCAATCGCGCGCCTGGTACTGGCTCGGCCGCGCAGCCGAAGCGGGCGGTGCGGGCAAATCAGCCGATTTCTATGCGAAGGCCGCCTCCTATCCGAGCACGTTCTATGGGCAGCTCGCCGCCGAAAAGCTCGGCCGCCGCACGCTGAATGTCAGCTACCCCTCCCCCTCGACTGCCGATCGCCAGCGCTTCCAGGAGCGCGAAGCGGTGCAGGCGATCTCACGGCTCGAGGCGGCAGGGCATGGCTGGCGTGGAGAGGCGCTCTATCGCGCCCTGGCAAAACAGCTGGAGAGTGCCGGCGAAATCGCCCTGTTGGCCGCTCGAGCAGAGCGCTCCGGCAACCACCAGCTTTCACTGCAGATCGGCAAGATCGCCTATGGGCGTGGCGTCGACGTGGCGGCACTCGCCTTCCCGATCGGCGTCATTCCGGACAACGCCAATATCTCCGGCTCCGGCAAGGCACTCGCCTACGCCATTGCCCGGCAGGAAAGCGCCTTCAATCCGGCTGCGGTTTCCTCCGCCAATGCGCGGGGCCTGCTGCAGTTGCTGCCGAAGACGGCGAAGGCCGTGGCCGGCCGGCATGGGATGGCCTACTCCGCCGACAAGCTGACACAGGATGCGGGCTACAACGCCACGCTCGGCGCTCATTACCTCGGCGAGCAGATCGATACGTTCGGTGGATCCTACATCCTCACCTTCATCGCCTACAATGCCGGGCCGAACAAGGTGCCGGAATGGATCAGCCGCTACGGCGACCCGCGCGGCAAGTCGCTCGACGACGTGATCGACTGGATCGAACGCATTCCCTTCCCCGAGACGCGAAACTATGTCCAGCGGGTCATGGAAAACTACCAGGTCTACAAGGCGCGGCTCGGACAGAAGGCCGACATCGTACAGGATCTGGTCAACGGCCGCGGTTAGCCCAGAACCTCAGTTGTGCGTATTGAGGAAATGCCGTTACATCCCTCGTGATATCCGAAGCACGAGGGACGATGCATGCGTAGCGACGATCAAAGCGGTTTTCTTGCCAGAACGATCCCGGCCGGGGATGGCCTGAAGCTTCATGTGCGGGATTATGCCGGCGACGAAGCGTCGACACGAAGCCGGCCGCCCGTCTTCTGCCTGCCGGGGCTGACACGCAATTCGCGCGATTTTCACCAATTGGCGCTACTTCTATCGCAGGATTCCTTAGCTCCGCACCGGGTGATCACACTCGACGCTCGCGGACGCGGCCTATCCGAACGGGATCCCGACAAGTCCCACTACAATCTCGTCATCGAAGCGCAGGACGTGCTGACGGTTTGCGCCGCCCTCGATATTCAGCAAGCCATCTTCGTCGGCACGTCACGTGGCGGTCTGGTCCTGCATATGCTTGCGGCCAGCCGACCGGATGTCCTGAAAGCGGTCATCCTCAACGATATCGGTCCCGTCCTGGAAAAGATCGGGCTGGCGGATATTCGCGACTATCTCAACCGCGACAGGAAGCCCGTCAATTGGAGCGAGGCAATCGAAATCCTGCGGGAGAACCATGGCCGCGCCTTTACCGCGCTTGCCGAAGAGGACTGGCATGACATGGCGCGAGCGATCTATACCGTTGTCGACGGTAAGCCCGCTGCCGATTACGACCCCGCCATCGCGGTCCAGATGCAGGCACTCGATCTGGAAGCGCCGATTCCCGATCTTTGGACGCAGTTTCAGGGATTTCAGGATATTCCGCTGATGGTGATTCGCGGCGAGAATTCGAAGTTGCTTGCGCAATCCACGACAGATGAGATGGCTAGGCGCCATCCGGGCACTGTCGTCAAAATTGCCGATGGACAAGGGCACGCCCCCATCCTGCATTTCGGCGATATTCCAGACGCGATCCGGGATTTCATCTCAAGGCTTTGAGGACAGCGCCTTAAATCATTTGGTTCCTATAAGAAACAAGAAGGCCCGGTGGGAGACCGGGCCTTCTCTCTTCCGATCGGAGGTCTGATCGGAAGATCTGTCAAATTCGATTCGGCGAACCGAATTAGAAGGTGCGCTGGAAGCGAAGGATACCAGCCCAGGTATCCTTGTTCACGGCGTCGTAGTTGACGTAGGTCAATTCCGGCTCGATCAACAGGTCCTTGACCGGGTTGAACTTGACGTTCGTCGTTGCAGCGAAAGTCTTCAGGTCGTCGTAGGAAAGCTGCAGGTTCCACTTCAGCTTTTCATTGATCGGAACGCCAACGCCGCCCCAGACAGCCCAGTCACCCCAGCCGAGACCAGCACCGCCAGCACCGGCATACTTGTTGAGCTTGTCGCCATCGGTGTTCCAGCCGCCCATAACGAAAGCGGTGAGGACGCCGAAGTCGGCATCGACGCGAGCCTTGACAGCGCCTTCTTCAACGATGGAGTCATAGCCGCCGACGACGCGGAACTGCCATGCGCCGGCCTTGTAGCCAACACCTGCGACAACGTCAGGAGCGTAGTGGTCGGAGCTGTCTTCGCCATTTGCACCGGTTGCGCCCGTGCCGGAATTGCTGTCTTCCACCGAGATCACAGCCGTGAAGCCGTTGCCGGCGTCATACTTGTAGGTGATCTGGTTCAGTTCGTCGGTGCCGTTGATGCCGTATTCGATCACGTCGTCGTTGATGACGTCGCCGGCATAGCCGAGGAACGTCGAATACTGCGAATCAGCCTTACCGACGAGGAAGCCACCGAGGCTGATGTTTGCCCAGAGGAGCTTCGTCGTGGTCGAATTGCCGTCGTTCCAGTCCCAACGAACAACGGTATTGGTCTTCAGCGGACCGTATTCGGTGTCGGTCGCGGTATCGAGGGAGAGTTCAGCGCGGGTATGCCAATAGGTACCGCGGGCACCTGCGTCCTGGCCAGCCTTGTAGGCGTTGTACCAGCCGCCTTCGGTACGGACGCGGCCGCCGATCTTGAGGCAGGTTTCCGTGCCCGGGATGAAGAAGTAGCCAGCACCGTAAGCGTCGCAGATGCGGACATATTCGAGCGGCTCCGGCTCAGCAGCAACGATAGCGTCAGCCGCATGAGCACTGGAAACTGCTGCCAGCGCAGCAGCGGAGCCGAGAAGAAGGCTCTTGATGTTCATAGTAACTCCAGTTTCAATATCAATTAGGTACGAGAAATCACGCCGAAAAAATCGACGCGCCCTACCCCACCTAGTTTTAAAAGTTGACCCCTGATCTGGGAGAACCAAGACAGTAAGTCTTGCTTCCGATTTGGAACCTACAGATCGTTTTTTTCAGAGCAATATCAGAGATAGACTATCAGCAATTGTGACGGGCGTTTCAAAGTGTGCGTTGCACAAAAATCACGTCGCAAAACCGTCATACAGCAGACGCATCGAAAGCCGACTTCTACTCTGGATCAGCTAAAAACCACCGAATTCAGAGGGTTGTATTTAACGACAGCGGCATGCCCGTAAAGAATACGGTATTTTAGTTTGCTAATACTTGCACGCACAGAAAAAGCCCGGCCAATGGCCGGGCTTTCCCTTCACCGTAGTGAAAATCTTATGACCGAGGTCAAATCAGATTAGAAGTTACGCTCGAAGCGGAGGATACCAGCCCACTGGTCCTGATTGATGGAGTCCCAGTTGGTGTAGGAGACTTCCGGCTCGATGAGCAGGTTCTTGACCGGGTTCCACTTGACGTTCGTGGTAGCGGCAAAGATCTTCGAGTCGGTGTAGGCGAGCTGCAGGTTCCACTTCAGCTTTTCATTGATCGGAACGCCAACGCCGCCCCAAACAGCCCAGTCACCCCAGCCGATGCCGGAGGCAGCACCACCGCCGCCAGCGCCAGCATACTTGTTCAGCTTGTCGCCATCGGTGTTCCAGCCGCCCATCAAGAAGGCCGAGAATGCGCCGAAGTCAGCGTCAACGCGAGCCTTGATGGCGCCTTCTTCAACGATCGAGTCGTAACCGCCGACGACCTTGAAGCCCCATGCGCCGGCCTTGTAGCCAACACCTGCGACAACGTCAGGAGCGTAGTGGTTGTGGCTGTCTTCGCCGTTAGAACCGGTTGCACCCGAACCCGAGTTGCTGTCTTCAACCGAGATCACAGCCGTGAAGCCGTTGCCGGCGTCATAGTTGTAGGTGATCTGGTTCAATTCATACGGGCCGTCATAGACCACGTCGTCGTTGATGACGTCGCCAGCATAACCGGTGAACTGGTTGAACTGCGAGTCCGTCTTACCAACCGTGAAGCCGCCGAGGCTGATGTAAGCCCAGAGCAGGTTGGTGGAGGTGGCGTTGCCGTCGTTCCAGTCCCAACGGATGATGGTTTCGGTCTTCAGCGGACCGTATTCAGTGTCGGTCGCGGTGTTGACGTTCAACTCGGCACGAGTGTGCCAGAGAGTGCCATAATGGCTGTCCGGGCTGTAGGCGTCGTACCACTTGCCTTCGGTACGGACCTTGCCGCCGATCTTGAGGCAGGTTTCCGTGCCCGGAATGAAGAAGTAACCAGCACCGTAGGCGTCGCAGATGCGGACGTATTCGAGCGGCTCCGGCTCAGCAGCGACGATAGCGTCAGCTGCATGAGCACCGGAAACTGCTACGAGTGCAGCAGCGGAGCCGAGAAGAAGGCTCTTGATGTTCATATTGACCTCCAGTCAAAGTTTTATCTCGAAAATGAGAACTACCCGAAGGTATTCCCTGTCTCATTCTCGCGTTTCAAGAAGTGGACGATCAATCGCCCTCGCTTCCGAGAGTGAAAATACAAGACGTGCTCTGTCACGCAATCGACATCTTCTCCGAAAGGGGGATTTGCGTGAACCTTCCGCAAGTCCTGTTGCCGAAAGGACACAAGTTGGCAACACCGCTGCCACATAGATTTAGACTTCGTTAAGAAATCCTTTAATCTACCGGTACTTAGGCGGCACATGATTAAGGAGGCCCGGGATAGGCAAACGGCAGCAAAATGGCCAATCCGCGGCGATTTCGAGACCTCCGCGACAGCAGGCAAGCCATCTGCGTCACTTCAGGCGACGACTTCCGGTAGTGTGGACGGACAAGTCTTGCTTGCAGCTGTCCCAAATCGAAGCAAGCGCCCGAACGATTCTCGCCGCGCGATTCGCAGCCGGGCCGCACGGCATCCACAATCCATGTCCTGAGGTCGCATACGGCTGCCGAATCGAGGAAGGCTCCGGACCCGACGGGAAGCTGCCCCCGCATAAACGGAAGCCGCAGACATCGCGGTATCCCAAGCCGGCAAGCCGATAATTTCGTTTGCGGGACTGACGACGATCAATGCAATAATATTTTGGGAAAATGGCGGAGAAGATGGGATTCGAACCCACGATACCATTTCTGGTATACTCCCTTAGCAGGGGAGCGCCTTCGACCACTCGGCCACCTCTCCGGTGCGGCCCTGATAGGGCCATTCATTTATCGACGCAAGCGCTTTTTCGCCTTCGGCTGCGTTCTTTTCCGAGATTCGGCGGCAGCCGGTTGTCGGCCGGAACGCGGTCCGTCCGACTTGAAAACTTATATTAGCCCAATAGCTGCTTCAAATCGGCCGCCGGGTCTGCAAGGATCGCCTTGGACGGATTGGCGCCGCCTTCCAGGAGCTTTTTACCCGTCACATAAGCCTTTGCATCGTTTATCGCGTCGACGGCGATGAAGCGGCCCTGCTTGAAATACCATATCGAAGCCGCGCCCTCGCGAGCGCCGGGGCGCAGAAGCGTCTCGTCATAGCCCAGATTAAAACCGGCAATCTGCAGCTTGACGTCATATTGATCCGACCAGAACCATGGTTTCGGATCATAGGCTTTTTCGCTGCCCACGATGATTTCGGCCGCAGCCTCCGCCTGGTCGACGGCGTTCTGCACTGATTCGAGGCGGATGCGCCCACCCTCCCATGGCAATTCCACGCAATCGCCCACTGCGAAGATATAGGGATCGGAGGTGCGGGCGAACGAATCGACGACGATGCCGTTGCCAACCTCGAGGCCGGCTTCCTTGGCGAGCCTGTCATTGGGCGCAACGCCAATGCCGACGACGACGAAATCGACATCGATCGTCGAGCCGTCGGAAAGTTCCGCGGCAGCAACATGGCCATTGCGGCCGATGAGCTGCTTCAATCCGGTCTTTTCGCGAATGACGACATCATGCTTTTGATGAATGGCCCTGAAAATATCGGCGGTTTCCTTGGCGGCGACACGCTGCAGGATCCTGTCGCCCATCTCGATGAGGGTCACTTCGAGGCCGCGATGGCGCGCGACGGCGGCCGCTTCGAGCCCGATATACCCCCCGCCGATGATAAGCACCCGGCGTCCGGGGCGCATCTCGCCGGCAAGGAGATCGGCATCGCGCTTGTCACGGGCGAGATAGACGCCCTCCAGCGCACCGCCGACGGATGGCGGCAGGTGGCGTGGCGTCGCGCCAGTCGCAAGCGCCAGTGTGTCGTAATCCAGTCTCGAGCCGTCCTGCATGACGATCTGCTTTGCGGCGCGATCGATCTGCTCGACCCAGGTCGACGCGCGGATTTCGACATTGTTGTCGGCATACCAATGTTCGGGCCGGAACAGCAGGCGATCGAAGGTCATCTCGCCGAGCAGGTACTTCTTGGTCAGTGGCGGCCGCTGGTAGGGAAGGCTTTCCTCTGCGCCAATGATGGTGATCGGCCTCGAATCACCCAGCCCACGTAATTTGGCCGCGAGCGCGAAACCCGCCTGCCCGGCCCCGACTATGACCAATCTGCCCGTCACGATCCGTACTCCATTGTTATTATAGCGATCCTCCACGCAACGCGGGGGATGCCTATGGACTTCAGGGGTAACGCCTGCATCTGCAAGCGTCAATCATGGCTGACCCTGCGCCCCGGATCGGGAGAAAATTAGGCCGAACGCTCAGCTCTCGATTTCCACCCAGCGCCGCTCGTGGAAGGATTGTGCCATGGCATGCACCGATTTCTCGATGCGCAGGCCATCCTTGAAAGCCACGACCGACGCAGGCTGGCCTGATATAGCGCGGATCAACTCGCGGCATTCGATGATCTTCAGATCGTTGAAACCGAGTCCATGGCCGGGTGCCGGGACGAAACGGTCGTAGGGCTTGTGGACGGGAGCGGCCAGCACCTTGCGGAAGCCCTGCTCGCTGTCCCTGCCCTCGGCCTGGTAGAGCTCGAATTCGTTCATGCGCTCCTGGTCATAGGAGATCGAGCCCTTGGAGCCGAAGATCTGCAGGGCGATCCGCCCCTTGCGGCCCCAGGCCGAGCGATTGGCCATCAGCACGACGGAAATGCCGCCGCCAAGCCGCATCAGCACATTGGCGAGATCGTGGTTTTCGACGGCGCGGCGGCCGCCATCCTTCAGCGGCCGTTCGGCATAGGGCTTCATCATATCGGTGATGACGGCCTCGACATGGCCGAAGAGGAACCAGAGCAGAGAAAGCGGATGCACGGCGAAATCATCGAGAGCGCCATAGCCGGAGGCAAGCTCGCTCTTCCAATAGAAGAGGCAGTTCGGATCCGCCATGAAGTCCTCATCCATCTCTACGCGGACATGGTTGACCACGCCGATCGCGCCCTCAGCAATCAGCGCCTTGATGTGCCGCATCACCGGGTTCTGGATATAATTGTAGCCGAGGATTGCGACCTTGCCGGAGGTCTTGGCCGTGGCCAGCATGTGCTCGGCATCGCCATAGGACGGCGCCATCGGCTTTTCGCACCAGACATGCTTGCCGGCTTCAAGCGCTGCGATCGCCATTTCCGGGTGGAACTGGTTGGGAGTCGTGACGGAGACGACATCGACGTCCGGGTCCGCGATGAGCTCGCGCCAGTCGGCCGTTGCCTTTTCGAAACCGAATTCATCACCTCGCGCCTTTGCCAGATCGGCATTGGCTTCGGCGAGATGCACCAGGCGCGGCCGCGCGACATCGCCGAACACGGTTTTCACTGCATTCCACGCCAGCGCATGGCATTTGCCCATATAGCCGGTCCCGATCAATCCAACGCCCAACGGCTTCATTTGGTCTTCCTCCTCAACCTGCTCCCGAAGTGGGAGGATTTTTGGAATATTTGGACCGTTTTGACAAGCGTACTCATCAGCCCGAAACTCTCGCCAAAGCATGATATTCATATTTATCTATTTAAAAGCAGTCGCTTAAAATATTTCGTGCTGAACGAATCAAAATCCGGTATCGTTGCAAATATGGAATATTTGTTTCATTGAGGGTGCTGGGGGAGCTTAAGGATGGCGCATGGACAATAATATCGAGACGCAGACGAGAGTTCCGCGCGACTTCGAAAGCCTGCGCAGCATCATTATAGAGCGCAAGAATGCCATGCCGAAGCGTCTCGCGCAGGTCGCCGCCTTTGCGCTTGGCAATCCCGATGAAATCGCCTTCGGCACAACGGCCAGCATTGCGGCCGCAGCCGAGGTTCAACCTTCCACTCTGGTGCGCCTGGCTCATCACCTCGGCTACGAGGGCTTCTCCGACCTGCAGAGCATCTTCCGGGAAAGGCTGCGCGATCGCACTTTAAGCTACGAAGAACGGCTGGTGACGCTGGAGCGCTCCGGTATTCAGGATGAGGACGCCGGCATTCTCTCCGGCTTTCTGTCCGCCGCAAGCCAATCCATCAACAAGCTCGCCGCAACCATCGAGACGGAGCGTTTCGCCAAGGCGGTGGATGTCCTTGCCGCAGCCGAGACGATCTATCTCATCGCCAAGCGCCGCTCCTATCCACTGACGGCACATATGACCTACGCCTTTTCCAAGCTGAACATACGCCACCAGATCGTCGCCTCGCCCAACGGCATCGACGGTGAGATTGCCCGCTTCGCCACCGAGAAGGACGCAGCGATCGCCGCGAGCTTTTCGCCATACGCCGCCGACAGTCTCGCGCAGGCGCAGGATCTTGCCTCGCGCAATGTGCCCGTCATCGCCATCACCGATTCGGCCTTTTCCCCGCTCACCGCGTGCTCAACCCATTGGTTCGAGGTCGCCGAGTCGGATTTTGCCGGCTTCCGCTCGCTATCGGCATCGATGGCGCTGATCATGGCCTTTCCGGTCGCCATTGCAGAACGCCGGCGAAAAGGCACAATAAAAGCAGACAAAACGAAAATGGAATAAATATTCCGAATTGACAAAATATCGGAACCAATGTTTCACTACGACCAGGATCACGGCCACGGGAGGTGGCCGCCCGATCGATCGCAACCGGGACGAAACGAACACCGGCACTTTTAATAACGCATGATCTCGGCGCAGGCTGTAGAGCGACAGAGGTCATGCCCCGACGGGAGGACATCATGGCACACGACAATCCTGGCGCTCAGCCGGAGACAAAACTCGATGTGATCACCATCGGCCGATCCTCCGTCGATCTTTATGGCCAGCAGATCGGCTCGAAGCTCGAGGACATTGCTTCCTTCGCCAAATCGGTTGGCGGCTGCCCGGCCAACATCGCCATCGGCACGGCGCGGCTCGGCCTGAAATCCGGCCTGATCACGCGTGTCGGCGACGAGCAGATGGGCCGCTTCATCCGCGAACAGGCGGCGCGCGAGGGTGTGGCCATCGACGGGATCGCGACGGACAAAGAGCGCCTGACGGCGCTGGTGCTGCTCGCGGTCGAGGCCGAGGGCGTCTCGCCGATGATCTTCTATCGGTCCGACTGCGCCGACATGGCGCTGAATGAAGACGATATCGACGAGAATTTCATCAAATCCTCAGGCGCGGTTCTGGTATCAGGCACGCATTTCTCCAAGCCCAATACCGAGGCGGCTCAACGCAAGGCGATCCGCATCGCCAAGGCTTACGGCCGCAAGGTGATCTTCGACATCGACTACCGGCCGAACCTCTGGGGCCTTGCCGGCCATGCCGAAGGTTTCGAGCGCTATGTGAAGTCGGATCGCGTGTCCTCGAAGCTGAGGGAGACGCTGCCGGATTGCGATCTGATTGTCGGCACGGAAGAGGAGATCATGATCGGCTCGGGCGTCGACAACGTGCTCGGCGCACTCAAGGAAATCCGCCGACTCTCTCCGGCGACCATCGTGCTCAAGCGCGGCGCCATGGGCTGCATCGTCTATGACGGCCCGATCGCCGACGATCTCGAGGCCGGCATCGTCGGCCAGGGCTTCCCGATCGAAGTGTTCAATGTCCTCGGCGCCGGCGATGCCTTCATGTCCGGCTTCCTGCGCGGCTATCTGCGTGGCGAACCGCTGAAGACCTGCGCCACCTGGGCGAATGCCTGCGGTGCCTTTGCCGTCTCCCGCCTGCTCTGCTCACCGGAATATCCAACCTGGACGGAACTCGATTTCTTCCTGAAGACGGGCAGCAAGCATAGGGCGCTGCGCAAGGACGAGGCGATCAACCACATTCATTGGGCCACGACCCGCCGCGGCGACGAAATCCCGTTGCTGATGGCGCTTGCCATCGATCATCGTTCGCAGCTCGTCAGTGTCTGCGATGAACTGGGCGTCGGCCATGACAGGATCGTCGCCTTCAAGCGGCTTGCCGTCGAAGCGGCGGCGCGGGTCGCCGCCGGACGATCCGGCTATGGCATGCTGATCGACGAACGCTTTGGGCGTGACGCTTTCTTCGATGCGGCAACGAAGGATTTCTCCTGGATCGGACGCCCCGTCGAGCTGCCGGGATCGAAACCGTTGAAATTCGAATTCAGCCAGGATATCGGCTCGCAGCTCGTCGAATGGCCGCTCAATCACTGCATCAAATGCCTGTGCTTCTATCATCCGGACGATCCGAAGGAGTTGAAGGCGGAGCAGCAGGAAAAACTGCGCACGCTGTTCGAAGCAGCACGCAAGGTCGGCCGGGAACTTCTTGTCGAGATTATCGCCGGCAAGAACGGGCCGCTGACCGACGACACCATTCCGACGGCAATGGAAGAGCTCTACGCGCTCGGCATCAAGCCGGACTGGTGGAAGCTGGAGCCGCAGGAATCGACCGCTGCCTGGAAAAAAATCGATGCCGTGATCGCCAAAAATGATCCATGGTGCCGTGGTATCGTGCTGCTTGGACTGGAGGCGCCGGCGGAGGAATTGATCCGAAGCTTCGAGGCGACGCTCGCCGCGCCCTCGGTCAAGGGTTTCGCCGTCGGGCGGACCATCTTCTCCGATGCAGCCCGTGCGTGGCTTTCGGGCGGCATGAATGACGAGGAAGCGATTGCCGACATGGCCGGCCGTTTCCGCCAACTGACGGATGCGTGGCTGAAAACCCGCTATCTGTGAAATCCTGGAGCAATTCCAGCAAAAGTGCATAGCGGTTTTGCGTCCGGATTTGCTTGAACAAAGAGATACGGCATTTGGGAGGCGCCCGATGGGCAAGACGATCCGATTGACGATGGCACAGGCCGTCGCGCATTTCCTCAAGAAGCAGATGACCATCATCGACGGGCAAAAGCAGCCGATCTTCGGCGGCGTCTGGGCGATCTTCGGTCATGGCAACGTCGCCGGCGTCGGCGAGGCGCTTTATCAGGTGCGCGAGGAGCTGCCGACCTTCCGCGCTCATAATGAGCAAGGCATGGCGCATGCCGCTATCGCCTACGCCAAGGCGAGCTTCCGTCAGCGTTTCATGGCCTGCACGACCTCCATCGGCCCCGGCGCGCTGAACATGGTCACGGCCGCCGGCGTAGCACACGTCAACCGCATTCCGGTCCTGTTCCTGCCCGGCGACGTCTTTGCCAACCGCGCACCCGATCCGGTACTGCAGCAGATCGAGGATTTCAGCGACGGCACGGTTTCTGCCAACGACGCCTTCCGCCCGGTTTCGCGCTATTTTGACCGTATCACCCGCCCCGAGCAGATCATCTCTGCACTGAAGCGCGCCATGCAGGTGCTGACCGATCCCCTAGATTGCGGTCCTGTGACGCTGTCGCTGTGCCAGGATGTGCAGGCCGAAGCCTTCGACTATCCGGAAAGCTTCTTCGAAGAACGCGTCTGGGCGCAGCGCCGCCCGCAGCCGGATGCCGACGAACTTGCCAACGCGATCGCGCTGATCCGCCGTTCGGAAAAGCCGGTCATTCTGGCCGGCGGCGGCGTGCTCTATTCGCAGGCGACAAAGGAACTCGCCGCTTTCGCCGAAGCCCACGGCATCCCTGTCGTCGTGACGCAGGCCGGCAAGTCGGCCATCGACGAGACGCATCCCTTAGCGCTGGGCTCGGTCGGCGTGACGGGCACATCGGCGGCCAATGCCATTGCCGAGGATACAGATCTGGTGATTGCCGTCGGCACCCGTTGCCAGGATTTCACCACCGGCTCCTGGGCGCTGTTCAAGAACGAAAAGCTGGCGATGATCGGCCTCAATGTCGCAGCCTATGATGCGCTCAAGCACAATAGTCACCCGCTGGTGACGGATGCGCGCGAGGGGTTGAAAGCGCTTTCCGCCGGCCTGACGGGCTGGCGCGCGCCGGCATCGCTGGCCGAGAAGGCGACGCAGGAAAAGAAGATTTGGATGGAAGCCGCCGCCAAGGCGATGGCGACGACGAATGCCGCCTTGCCTTCCGACGCCCAGGTCATTGGCGCCGTGACGCGCACGCTCAGCGGCGGGAACAGCATCCTCGTCTGCGCCGCTGGCGGCCTGCCCGGCGAGCTGCACAAGCTCTGGCCGGCGACAGTGCCCGGCAGCTACCACATGGAATACGGCTTCTCCTGCATGGGCTATGAAATTGCCGGCGGGCTCGGCGTCAAGATGGCGCGGCCGGACAAGGATGTGGTCGTCATGGTCGGCGACGGCTCCTATATGATGCTCAATTCCGAGCTGGCGACTTCCGTCATGCTCGGCCTGAAGATCACCGTCGTCCTGCTCGACAATCGCGGCTATGGCTGCATCAACCGCCTGCAGATGGCGACCGGCGGCGCGAACTTCAACAATCTGCTGAAGGACTCACGCTTCGAAGTAATGCCGGAGATCGACTTCCGGGCACATGCGGCCAGCATGGGCGCGATTGCCGTGAAGGTCGCTTCGATCGCCGAACTGGAACAAGCCATCGAAGCCTCGAAGAAGAACGATCGCAGCTCGGTCATCGTCATCGACACCGATCCGCTGATTACGACGGACGAAGGTGGCCACTGGTGGGATGTCGCCGTTCCCGAGGTCAGCCCGCGTGCCGAGGTCAACAAAGCCCGCGCCGCTTATGAACAAGCCCGCGCCTCCCAGCGCATCGGCTGATCGATTTCCGTCCTATTTCTGGAGGAGCTTTGGCTCCTCCAACAGTATTTTCAAGGAGACCATTGATGAAGGCCAAACTCGGCATGTCGCCCATCGCCTGGTGGAACGACGATCTTCCTGAGCTCAGCGACGACGTATCCCTCGAAGAATGCCTCCGCCAATCGCGCGGCGCGGGCTTCACCGGCATGGAACAGGGCCGGCGCTTTCCGAGCAATCCCGATGACATGCTGCCGATCCTGCGCGCCGCCGACGTAACGCTCTGCGGTGGCTGGTTTTCGGGCACGCTCGTCAATGAGGAGCTGGCGGCCAACAAGGACCGCATCGCGCCGATGATCGAGCTGTTCAAGGCCGTCAACGCGCCTTGCATCGTCTATGGCGAAGTCGGCCGCTCGATCCAGGGCGACCGTTCCAAGCCGCTCGCCACCAAGCCACGCCTTTCGGATGACGAAATGAAGGCCTATGCCCGCCGCGTCACCGAATTCGGCGAATGGTGCGCCGAACAAGGCATGCCGCTTTCCTACCACCATCACATGGCGGCCGTCGTCGAAACCGAGCCGGAACTCGACGCCTTCATGAGCAATTCCGGCGAAGGCATTCCACTGCTGCTCGACGCCGGCCATCTTGCCTTTGCCGGCGGCGACGTGCTGCGCGCCATCGACAACCATCATGCCCGCATCAACCATGTTCACGTCAAGGATATCCGCAAGTCCGTCGTCGATGGGCTGGACCGCAGCCGTCAGTCCTTCCTCGATGCCGTCGCGCTTGGTGCGTTCACGGTGCCGGGCGACGGTTCGCTCGATTTCGGCGCTATCGTCAAGCGTTTCGCCGACTACGGCTATGAAGGCTGGTTCGTTGTCGAGGCCGAACAGGATCCACGCAAGGCGCCGCCGCAGAAGATGGCCGAGATCGGCCATGCCGAGCTGATGCGCGTCATGACAGCGGCAGGCTACACGGTGGAAACCGAAGGCTTTCCCAAGGGATAGCTAGCGATGAGCGCCCCTCTCCTTCGTCGAAGGCTGGCGAGGGGCGCTCTTCCAAGCAATGGAGGAAGAACCATGCCCAATCTCAAGGTCAAACCTGATGGCTCCCATGGCCGCGTCACCCATGTCACGCCCGAAAGCGCCGGCTGGACCTATGTCGGCTTCGATCTCCACCGCCTGAAGCCCGGCGAAACCGCTTCGGCCGAGACCGGCGACCGTGAAGTCTGCCTCGTATGGGTCAGCGGCAAAGGAAGCGCCAAGGCGGGCACAAAGGATTTCGGCTCGCTCGGCGGCCGCATGAGCCCATTCGAGGGCGCGCCCCACGCGCTCTATATTCCCTCTGGATCGAGCTGGTCGGTGACTGCCGAGACGGATCTGGAACTTGCCGTCTGCTCGGCACCGGGCGGCGGCTCCTATGAAGCCCGCGCCATTCCGCCGGGCACGCATCCGGCGCTGACGCGCGGCAAGGGCACCAATGTCCGCCATGTCAACAACATCATGCCGGAGGACGATGGTGCTGCACATTCGTTGCTGGTGGTGGAAGTGATCACGCCGGGCGGACACACCTCGTCCTATCCGCCACACAAGCACGATCAGGACAATCTCCCGAACGAGAGCTTTCTGGAGGAAACCTACTACCACCGCCTTAACCCGCCGCAGGGCTTCGGCTTCCAGCGCGTCTATACGGACGATCGGTCGCTCGACGAAGTCATGGTGCTGGAGGATGGCGACGTGACGCTGGTGCCCAAGGGATATCATCCCTGCGCCGCCTGCCATGGCTATGATCTCTACTATCTCAACGTCATGGCTGGTCCGAAGCGCATCTGGAAATTCCACAATGCCGTCGAGCATGAATGGCTGCTCAAGTCCTAAATGACTGATGACATAGGCTCGTAACGAAAAGGTCGCGCCGGAAAGCGCGGCCTTTTCCATTTCACGCGGGCATCAGGCCATAGCGCCAGCCCCGATCCCTGGCATTGCGCGACAGCACCAGCCAGGTAAGCACGATCATCCCCGCCTCCGCGAAGATCGGCGTCATCCAGATACCCCGCTCGCCGAAGATGAGAGGCAACAGGAATGTCAGCGGCAGGGTGAACAGATAGGACCGTGACAGACCGAAGATCGCACCGCGTTTCGCATCTCCGATCGACTGGAAATAAGACGACAGGATGATCGCCTGGCCGAAGAGGAAATAGGCGCCGATCGTCCAGGGCAGGATGCGGCCGACTTCCTCGACGATCACGGGATCGGCCACGAAGATCGAGCCCAGATGTCCCGCCAGCAGCTCGACGATGAGCTCGACGGCGGCGCAGTAGACCAGAGCCGAGATCATGGCGATGACAACGCTATGGCCGACGCGCGCCGGAAGTGCGGCGCCGTGATTATGGCCGGATATGGTCTGCAGCGCGATGCTGAGGCCCAGAAGCGGCAGATAGGCGAAGGTCATCACGCGGGTGACGATCCCGTAGGCGCCGACGGTCGCGACATAATCTCCCTGGTGCCAGACCGACACGTTGAAGAGGATGGCGGCCGAACTCAGCGAAATGCCGATGAAGCCGAGGCTCATTGGTGCGCCGAAGGCAAAGATGCCCCGCCATTCGCGAACATGCAGTGCCATGTCGACCCAAAGCCCATTTGGCCGACGCAGGCGATAGATGATGACGATCATCAGGCAGATGAATTGCGCCAGGATCGAGCCGCCGGCGGAGCCGACCACGCCCCAATGAGCGACAGCCATCAACAACCAGTTTGCCAGGATATTGAGCAGTGTCGAGGCAAGCGTCACCAGCGTCATGAAGCCGAGCTTACCTTCGCAACGCAGGCCGTCGAGGTGCAGCGAGAGGAAGAAGCTGATCGGCGCGAAGGCGACCATGACGCCCATAAAAGCTTCAGCATTGCGGGCGACATCGGCGTTTCCCGCCGCAGCCGCGGCAATGAACTGCCGGCCTGCGAGCCAGTAGATGAGGTTGATTGCCACGATGACTGCGATCACCAGCGTATGGGCGCCGGTGAATACCGATCTCGCCCCAGCTCGATTTCCGGCACCAAGACGGCGGGCGAGAATGCTCGCCATGCCGTTTGAAACCAGCGTCTGCAGTGCTATCAGCAGCATGAGCGCTGGAAAGATGAGGCTGACGGCGGACAGCGCGTCGGCGCCGACGTAGACGCCGAGGAAATAGGCGTCGACGACGGCAAAGAGGCCGCTGACCGTGGTGATGACGATGATCGGCGCGGCTGTCTTGACAAAGACGCCAGGGAGCCAGCCGGTGAGGAACATATTGTTTTCGATAGTGTGCGTCATGGTGGTGTCCGGACGGAATCGCTCGCGGGCGGCGAAGATAGCGATCTGATGATGAAGGATGAAGTCAGACGTCGAGAACCAGGTGCGGCACACCGTTCGATGTCTTGCGCGGCGAAATGCCGTCGGCGTCGACCTGGGCGTTGATGCGCTGGCGGAATGCCGAGAAGCTCTCGAATTCCACCACATCGACCGGTTCGTCGAAGTGAATGGTGATCCTGTAGAGCCCGCCTGACTTCGCCGACATCGCCAGAACCTTGCCAGTGAAGGGTTGGTTCAGATAGCGCCCGCGCACGGCGGAGCCGACATCGAAGGGCGCAT
Source organism: Martinezella tropici (assembly GCF_008370325.1). Taxonomy (GTDB): domain Bacteria; phylum Pseudomonadota; class Alphaproteobacteria; order Rhizobiales; family Rhizobiaceae; genus Rhizobium; species Rhizobium tropici_B. The sequence continues at coordinate 313,818 of NZ_VNIP01000011.1, forward strand.
CCGGCCCGTCATTCGATTTCGTGGCGAGCGCCGATAGCGTGTTCCAATCGCGCAGCCCATGTTGCTTCGCAACGAGTTCCAGCGCCATGCTGTGGCTCATGTCGTCGCCGCGTTCGGCCATGGCCTGACGCAGACGCCGGGCCTGAGCCTTCAATTCATCTATGGACGGATAAGTCGTCGTCATAGGATCAGCCTTTGCTAAGGCACGCAATTACGACTGTGAAACGGAGCTCGCATTACCGTCAGTCAGCATGCCCTAAATGGCTGTGACCAAAACTGCGAAGACTTCACCTTGGATTTTCATCCGCGAGCGGCAGGCGCCTCGAACCGTCAATTCGTATGATCGAAGCTGGTTTTGCTGTCAAGATGCGTTCAAATCGGGACAAAAGACCGAGCCGTTAAAATTCTACCGATGGAATTGACGCTTCCGCAAAATCTCCGTGCAAGGTTCGTGGAGTAACCGAGATGAATTCGGTCTGTTCTTCAACAGGGAATGACAATGCTTCGCGCAACTCATCTGGCGAAAGTCAAATCCGAAGTCTATGAACGAAGCTGGGAACGGTTTTATGTCCAGAGGCCGGCGCGTCTCGTGGCGGTCCGTCCCTGTCTGACCGGCATTTCCATGCGCAGCGCTGAAATCACTGACATCTCGCGCGGCGGCGCCAGCTTTACCGTCGCCACGACCGTCGGCCTGCCGAGCCACTACTACCTGAACATTCTCGGTCTCGCCTACCGCATTGCCTGCGCCGAGGTCAGCCGCAACGAAAACCGCGTCCACGTCCGCTTCATCAACCTGATCGAACCGGAAACGCTGCGCCGCGTCGTGCGCGCCGATTTCATGATCGGCAATGCAGAGGCGCTAGCTGCGCGCGGCAGAAGGCGATCGGTATAATTTGGTGAGATCTGGGAACGCAGCCGGCGGCTGTGTTTGCCTTGAGCCGCCATTCCAATATTAGCCTGGCGGGATCGTCTCTCGGTTCTAGTTGATGACCTCACGTCCTCAATCGCTTCTTAGGCTCCTGCGGGCATATCGAGCGGGCGGCGTGCCTGCGTATCGCGCAAAGGCGACGCTAAAAGTACTTGCTGATCCGTAGCCTACGCGTTCGGCCACTTGATCCATGCCCAATTCGCGGCTGCGCAATAGCTGCTTTGCAAGAGCCATGCGCCAAGCTAATAGATATTCCATTGGCGGTAGGCCAACGGCGCGGCTGAAACGCGCAAAGAAAGCCGATCGGGACAGGGCCGCTTCGGCTGCAAGATCCGCCACAGTCCAAGGATGGGCAGGACGCGCATGCATCGCGTGAAGTGCTGCAGCCAGGCGTTCATCGGCAAGGCCGCGGCTCAAGCTCGACGTGACCGTTGCTTCCGTGCCGGATCGCAATGCCTCGATCAACAACACTTCCAGCAGCCGTTCCAGCACGAGTTCGCGCGCCGGCCGCCGCTCACGTGTTTCGTCGCCGACTAATTGCATCAGCGTAGCGAGTCGGGGCTCATTGCGAACGATAACCACATCAGGCAAGAGGGAAACGAGCAAGGCCGCATCCGGCGCGCCGAAGCTGCAATGCCCAATGCGCATGCGCAGATCGGGCGGCCCTTCAAGGCGGCCGACACGGAAATGGCCACCACTCAACTGCGTCGGAACCATGGCGGACAGATCGGCCGGTGCGTCGAGGCTCTCGTTGACAAGGTCGCGCATGGCGGGCACGAGCACGAAATCACCGGCCCGGAGGATGAAAGGCTGATGTCCTCCAAACGTTACGCGGCAATGCCCCTCAAGGATTGCGCAATAGAATGGTTCGCCTGTGGCCTCCCGATGAATTCGCCAGGAGCCGGCGCATTCCACCAGCTTCGAAAAGCGCGCGGCCGGCTGCAGCAGTGTGACGATTTCGGCAAGAGGATCGACTGTCATAATCAGGACTGTTGCTAAAGAAATGGAGACTGCAGCGTATATAAAGTCTCTTGTTCGGTCACTACCATGGCATCATTCCTTTTGTTTGGAGAAGCTCATGTCCACAATATTGATCACTGGTTGCTCGTCTGGCTTCGGCCTACAGACTGCGAAACTGTTTTTTGAACGTGGATGGGATGTGATCGCGACAATGCGCACACCCAAACCTGAGCTACTACCGGTTTCCGAACGCATGCGTATTCTCGCGCTCGACGTGACCGATCCAGCAAGCATCACAGAGGCTGTAAAGGGTGCCGGTCCGATAGACGTATTGGTCAACAATGCCGGTTTCGGAGCGCCCTCACCAATCGAGCTGACTGCGCCGGAGACGGTGCAGTCGCTATTCCAGACAAATACGATCGGCACATTGGCGATGGTTCAGGCCATATTGCCCCAGATGCGGCAACGCCGGGCCGGAGTCATCGTCAACGTCACCTCCACGGTTACGGTCAAGACGTTGCCGGTGGTTGGGATTTACCGGGCGAGCAAGGCAGCGGTGAACGCCTTCACCGAATCCTTGTCGGTGGAGCTGGAGCCGTTTGGTGTCCGGGTGCATATTGTCTTGCCAGGCCGTTCGCCGGAAACCCGTTTTGGGGAGAACGCGCGTCCACATTTGCGTGGTTTGGACGATCCGGATTATGCGCCACTGATCCAGCGATTTGTAAGGGCGGTGCAGGACGACAGCGGTCCCGTGACCCATGCGCCGGACGTAGCGGAGGCGGTCTGGCGGGCTGCGACCGATCCATCTGCCCCTCTACGAATTCCGGGCGGTGCAGATGCCGAGCTCTGGATGGCCGAAGCAGGTTTGTAGCCGCAACGGTGGTAGCCGAAAGGGCGCTGCCGTTCCGACCCTATATACATTAAGGGGAATGCGCTATCGTCAGGTGAAGCGCATTTCCTCGGCTTTTATGGACTATCGAACAGGTGGTCCTTCATCAGCTGCGATGACTGCAAGTGGCGCGATCCGACGAATACCTCACCGCTCTTGCAACCACCCGCCAAGCGCCTATTCTGCGGCGCCCAGCAACTGAATTCGGGAAACAAAGCCAGCATGTCCGCCTTCTTGCGCTTCACGCCGCTGATCAGCACCCTTCCCTCTACCGTCCCCTTCGTCGGCCCCGAAGCGCTGGAGCGTCAGCGTGGGTCGATAGTAAAAGCCCGCATCGGCGCCAATGAAAGCGGCTTTGGGCCGGCGCCCTCCGTCATCGCTGCCATGCGCGAACGGGCAGGCGACATCTGGATGTACAACGATCCGGAAAACTTCGAACTGAAACAGGCGCTTGCGGCACATCTCGGCGTTCAATCCGCCAATATCGCCGTCGGCGAAGGCATCGACAGTCTGCTCGGCCTCATCGCCCGCATGGTCATCGAACCGGGAACGCCCGTTGTCACCTCGCTCGGTGGCTATCCCACCTTCAATTTCCATGTCGCCGGCTTCGGCGGGCGCCTGGTTACCGTGCCTTACGTCAATGATCGCGAGGATCTCGATGGATTGCTCGAAGCCGTCAGCCAAGAGAATGCGCCGCTCGTCTATTTCGCCAATCCCGACAATCCGATGGGAAGCTGGTGGGAGGCCGACAGAATCGTCGCGTTTGCCCGCGCGCTGCCGGAAAACTGCCTGCTGATCCTCGACGAGGCCTATAGCGAGACCGGGCCTGCCAGCTCGCTTCCTGATATCTCTGATCTGATCGACCAGCCGAATGTCTTGCGCACCCGCACCTTCTCCAAGGCCTATGGGCTGGCCGGTGCCCGCGTCGGCTATGCCATCGGCGCGCCGGAGACGGTGCTGACTTTCGATAAGATCCGCAACCATTTCGGCATGAACAGGCTCGCAACCGTGGCGGCTCTGGCCGCGCTGAAAGACCAGGCCTATCTCGCAGAAGTGGTCGGCAAGATCCGCGCGGCGTGTGAGGACATTGGTGCGATCGCCCGCGACAACGGACTGCTGCCTCTCGCCTCCGCCACCAACTTCGTCGCTATCGATTGCGGCCGCGACGGCACCTATGCGCGCGCGATCGTCGACGGGCTGATCCAGCATAGCGTCTTCATCCGCATGCCGGGCGTGGCGCCGCTCAACCGCTGCATACGTGTCAGCGTCGGCCCCAAACAGGATCTCGATCTCTTGGCCGAGGCATTGCCGAAGGTGTTGAAGGCGATTGGCTAAGCTCTAAACGACGAAACCGCGCCTGCCTTGTTCCGGCCGGTCGCGGTTTTCATCATTTCGGCGTTCGCCTCCCGTCGACCGCCGACGCCCCTCCTTCGAGATCGGTCAGTACGTCGTATCGTTTGCGGCACGCCTCAGTGCGTGGTCATCCACTCGCGGGCGGCGCGCAGCGCTGCTGCGAGCTGCATCTTGGTCAAGGTCGCGGCGACGTCGGCGCGAAGCTCGGCGGCGCGCTCGCTGCCACGGATGGCGGCGATATTCAACCATTTGTGGGCGGCAACCAGGTCTGCGGCGCAGCCCCTGCCGGTCGCGTAGTTCACGCCCAGTTCGCAAAGGGCATCGGCGCTGTTACCACCCATCATGGCATTTCCAGACATGGTCGTTTCGAAGCGTGCCATCGGTACTATCCCTGTTTTACTTCTGTTCGTATCTGCCCTGTTTTCCGTTCCGAACCTTGCCGTCGTTCGCGGCTTTCCGGTTCTTCCGGCCGGCGGGTTTGCCCCGCTCGTTTGATGGCTTCACTATCGCAGACGGCTTTCAAAAAACGCCTAAAATGCATGATTAATTCGATGCAAACAAAGTGCAAATGCTTGGTAAATTTGGGATTTTGTTAAACATCGCTTCCCTTGCAAATTAAGGATTTTCGGGCGGGCTTAACCTTCCGTTAGGATTTGGATTTAAACCCTTCCTTCACCACAAAATGAGCGCAGTTCAATCCGATGGCTTGTTTTGATGACGCATTGATAGCCGGCGACACAGGAGACTGCGTGCTGAAAACCGTGTTTACCTTTACGTTCGCGTTAGATAATCTCGCCACGTTTCCGGCCATGGAGCCGGATGGCGCCTTAGGGGAGGAATAATAACACCATGATCCGTGCCACCATTCTTGCTGCCGCACTGCTGCTGAGCGCAAGTGCGGCGCTCGCCGAAGAGCCGATCGTCGGCAACTGGAAAACAGTCGAGGGCGATACCGCGGCCATTGTGCCCTGCTCGGACAGCTATTGCGTGACGCTGAAGACCGGGAAATATGCCGGCAAGCAAATCGGCAAGATGCAGGGCAAGGGCGACAGCTATACGGGCGAGCTTACCGACCCTTCCGAAAACAAGACCTATAGCGGCTCCGGCACCGTGAGCGGCAATAGCGTCAAGATGAGGGGCTGCGTGCTCAAGATATTCTGCAAGTCGCAGACCTGGACGAGGTTGTAAAAAGGCGACTTCCTATCCAGGAAACACGATCGGCCTGCCCGCCACGGTCGGCAGGCCTGCTCTTATTTCCCCGCGGACACACGCAGGCGACCATTCGAGATTGGTAATATTTCTGAACGCCGGATGAACCGGTATCTCAGCACCTGTTCAGCCTGACCATGGCAAAACAGTGTCCAGTATAGGGCACGGGTAGGGCCAAGGACATGGACTCGATCATCATAGCACGGCGTTTCGTCATCATCATGCTGTTTGCCGCCATCTTTGCATTCAGCTTCTCGGTTGCGGTCGACCACGCAGGCCGCAGCGGCGCGCAATCGCATTTCGGGGCAAGCTTCACCTGCGTAGAGACCGGCACGCCTTATTGCACGACGGTGCAATGACGAACTGCCTGCGCAACGACCCTGCGCAGGCTGCAAAATAGCTGCGAGAATCCGGGCCACCTCTTGCAACGTCGTTTGCTTGTAATCAACGACACTCTATAATGGCTCATGAGCAACAGAATCTCTCCTTTTTCACCCCTCGACATCTCCTCTCCCAGCCCGTTCCAGCCGCGGACCTTCGATGATCCGGGCAAAGCCGTCGAAGCGTTGACGGAGCTTTACGAGCGCAATACGGCGTTCCTGATCGACAATTTCACCATGCTCGCCAAGGGCGCGCCGATCACCGCGCGCTACCGGGCCTTCTATCCGCAGGTCAGCATCGAGACGACCAGCTTCGGCCATGTCGACTCGCGCCTCTCCTACGGCCATGTCACGGCGCCCGGCGTCTACACGACAACGATCACGCGCCCACAGCTCTTCAAGCATTATCTCAAGGAGCAGCTGACGCTCCTGATGCGCAGCCATAATGTGCCGGTGGTCGTATCGGAATCGAATACGCCCATTCCGATCCATTTCGCCTTCGGCGAAGGTGCTCATGTCGAAGCATCCGCCACTATTTTCGAAGATATTCCGCTGCGCGATCTCTTCGACACGCCCGATCTGAATACGACCGATGACGAGATCGCCAACGGCGAATATATCCCGCCGCCGGGCGAGCCCTCGCCGCTTGCGCCGTTTACCGCGCAGCGCATCGACTACTCTCTGGCCCGCCTCGTCCACTATACGGCGACCAGCGCGGCGCATTTCCAGAATTTCGTGCTGTTCACGAATTATCAGTTCTATATCGACGAATTCTGCAAATGGGCGCGCGACCTGATGGCAAGCGGCGGCGATGGTTATACCGAGTTCGTCGAACCGGGAAACATCATCACCAAGGCTGGTTCCGGCCAGCCGGAGGGCGATGCGATCGCGCCGCGGCTGCCGCAAATGCCGGCCTACCATCTGAAGAAGAAGGGCCATGCCGGCATCACCATGATCAATATCGGCGTCGGCCCCTCCAACGCCAAGACGATCACCGACCACGTTGCCGTGCTGCGCCCGCATGCCTGGCTGATGCTCGGCCATTGCGCGGGCTTGCGCAATAGCCAGCGGCTCGGCGACTATGTGCTCGCCCATGCCTATATGCGCGAGGATCACGTTCTCGACGACGACCTGCCGGTCTGGGTGCCGATCCCGGCGCTTGCCGAAGTGCAGGTGGCGCTGGAAGCCGCAGTTGCCGAGATCACCGGCTACGAGGGCTTCGAACTGAAGCGCATCATGCGCACCGGCACCGTCGGCACCATCGACAACCGCAACTGGGAACTGCGCGATCAGGCCGGCCCCGTCAAGCGGCTGTCCCAGGCCCGCGCAGTCGCGCTCGATATGGAATCGGCAACGATCGCCGCCAACGGCTTCCGCTTCCGCGTTCCCTACGGCACGCTGCTGTGCGTTTCGGACAAGCCGCTGCATGGCGAATTGAAGCTGCCGGGCATGGCGACCGCCTTCTACCGCACCCAGGTCAACCAGCATCTGCAGATCGGCATCCGCGCCATCCAGAAGCTGGCCGCCATGCCGCCGGAAGCGCTGCATTCGCGCAAGCTGCGCAGCTTCTTCGAAACGGCGTTTCAGTAAGCCATGAACCAGCAGGCAATGGGGCTTTCGCCCTATCGCTTATCTGCTGACACTGACTGCACCTGATAAGCGGCCGCGACTTGCGGCCGTTCGCCGTTTGGCGAGGCCAACAAATTCAGACCAAGAATCATCACGGCAAAAATGGCAAATCCGATCATCGTGCGAAGGACGACTTCGCCGGGATTTGACATTTGCAGTATGTCTTTTTCCGACAGCGTCTTCCTGTGCCATTGGTAGATGAGTGCTGCTTCCAGATTGTACATGTCCGTTTCTCCTTTTGAGATGACGGAACTGGTCGAGCGGCGATTGCCTTTTTCGACAGGGCCTAAAATTTTTGTCATGCTGCGGATGGGGATGTCGATTTGCTCGCGAGCCGCTCGTCTATGGCTGTCAGCAAATCGAGAGAGGAGACGCTGTGATGAAATATCTCTGCCAAGTCTGGTTCGATGGCACGAGGCTCGACCTCATGAGCAAGGAGGAAAAGCACAAGCTCGATGCGGATTCGCTCGGCTATGACCGCGATCTGATGGCGAGCGGCCACATGATCCATGCCGAGGCGCTGCAATCGCCAAGCTCGGCGGTGACGGTGCGGGTCCGCAATGGCGAGACATCGGTGACCGATGGTCCCTTCATCGAAACCAAGGAATATCTCGGCGGCTTCATCCTGATCGAGGCGAAAGACCTGAACGATGCGATCCGCGTCGCCGCCGGCATCCCGCTCGCCAAGCTCGGCAGCATAGAGGTGCGGCCGATCTATTCCTTCGGCCCGGACGTTTGAGGAGGTTACCATGAAATTTCTTTGCCAGGTCTGGTTCGAGACCTCTGAGATCGCCAAGCTTTCCGAAGAGGAAGGCCGGAAGCTGACGCAGGATTCGATCGACAACGACAACCGGCTGCGCCAGAGCGGCCATCTCCTCGTTGCCAATGCCTTGCGCGAGCCAGAGACCGCCAGGACGGTTCGGGTGCGCAAGGGTGATGCGGTCGTCACGGACGGCCCTTTCGCCGAGATCAAGGAGCATCTCGGCGGTTTCGTGCTGATCGAAGCGCGGGACATGGAGGAAGCGACCGAAATCGCCGCCACTTTCCCCGTCGCCCGCTACGGCATGATCGAGGTTCGCGCCGCCTTCGACATCCACTTTCCGGACGAATAGCTGCGGAGGAAAAAGGACATGCGGTTTCTATGCCAGATCTACACATCCGTCGACGTCGACGGAAGGCTGACGCCGAACGAAATGAACCATCTGATCGGCGAGCATTTCGTCTTTGACGAGGGCCTGCGGCGGGACGGCACGCTGATCGTTTCGGATGCGCTGGAGCTCCGAAACAAATCGATCGTCATCCGCCCCAACGGCGACACGTTTTCTATCACGGACGGGCCGTTCGTGGAGACGAAGGAATATCTGGCCGGGTTCTATCTCATCGATGCCCCCGATCTGGATAGCGCAACGGATATTGCCAAGCGCATTCCCTCGGCGCGCTACGGCGCCATCGAGATTCGTCCGGTGCGCATCTTGACCCTTCGGGGAGATCTGGCGGAGGAAGGCTGATGCCGTGTCGCTGAACCAGACCATAGACAGCATCTATCGCAGCCATTCGCGCCGCGTGCTGGCAACGCTGATCCGTCTGCTTGGTGATTTCGACCGGGCCGAGGAAGCGCTCCACGATGCTTTCGCGGCTGCGGCGCAGCAATGGACGGCGGAGACGATCCCGGCCAATCCCTATGCCTGGCTCGTCTCCGCCGGTCGTTTCCGCGCCATCGATCATATCCGGCGCCGGACCCGCTTCGACGCGGCCCGCTCGGACATTACAGACAGCCTTTATCCGGAGGGAGAGGCGATGGAAATCGCCGAAAACGAACAGATCGAAGACGATATGCTGCGGCTGATCTTCACCTGCTGCCATCCGCTTATCGCCTCCGAAGCACGCATGGCGATGGCGCTACGCGAGGTCTGCGGGCTGACGACGGAAGAGATCGCCCATGCATTCCTGATCCCGGCGCCGACCGTCGCCCAACGCATCGTGCGGGCCAAGAACCGCATCCGCGCCGCCCATATTCCCTATGAAGTGCCCGGCAAGACCGAGCTGCCGGAGCGTCTGGCGCAGGTGCTGCATGTCATCTACCTCGTCTTCAACGAGGGCTATTCGGCATCATCAGGCGCGGCGATCGTCCGCGCCGACCTTGCAGCCGAGGCCATCCGGCTCGGCAGGCTCCTGCTGCAGCTATTGCCGGATCCGGAGGTCGAAGGATTGCTTGCGATCATGCTGCTGCAGGATTCGCGGCGGCATGCTCGCACCGATGCCGCAGGCGATCTGGTGCTGCTTGTCGATCAGGATCGCATGCTCTGGGATCACAGCCAGATCAGCGAAGGCCTGACACTGTCGGCAAGAGCGATGGCGGCCGAAAGCGTCGGCAGCTATGCACTTCAGGCCGCGATCGCGGCGGAACATGCCCGCGCCGTGACCGCGGATGATACCGACTGGCGAAGGCTCGTGACGCTCTACGACCTGCTGCTGACGGCGAGCCCCTCGCCCGTGATCGAACTCAATCGAGCCGTGGCCGTCTCCATGTGCGATGGTCCGACGGCGGCACTTGCCATCGTCGATGGGCTGCTGCGGGAGGAGCGTATGGCACGGTATCATCTCACCCATGCCGCAAAGGCCGATTTCCTGCGGCAGCTCGGGCGTTCGGACGAGGCGCAGCGATCCTATGAAATGGCGCTTTCGCTCTGCCAGCAGGTGCCGGAGCAGGCATTTCTGCGCAAGCGCTTGGCCGAGCTTGACGATAAGACGACCCGACATTAAAGCGCGGTGCGATCTTTAAGGCGCGATTACGCGCTTGCGCGAGACCAGCAATCCGATCGCGGTCCCCGTCAGCGCCGAAACAACGATCAGCAGGTGAGCATTGATGCTGGCCTGAGCGAGATTTTCAATCGCCGCCTTCTCGCCCGAAGCACCGAAGGCCATAGCTCCGGCGGTGATGCCGGCCGGATAAGTGCCCACACCACCTGGTGCATGCACCGGCAAGACGGAGGACAGTTCACCGCCCAGCGCCCCGCCGAAGCTTGCCGAAAGCGGGGTGACGTTCATGAGGCCGAGCGCCCAGGCAAGCACGACGACCTTTACCAGCCAATTGACCACCGTCGTCAGCCAGGCACGCGCAAAGGCACCGGCATCGACCGGCAGGCCACGTTCAAGTTCATGAACCAGCCCTTGTGCCTTCTTCGGCAGGATGCGGGCGGCAAGGCGGATCAGCGGCCGGCGGGAGGCAAAGCCCGCAACGGGCAGCAGCAGGAAACACACCCATACGATCCAGGCCAAAATGCTGTAGGGCGAGGCAAGCGCAAGGCCAATACCGGCCGCGACCAGCAGCGCGTGTAGGTCGAGCAGCCGCATGACGAACAGTGCCGATGTACCGCGCGCCAGCGGAATGCCGAATTCCGAGCGCATCAGCACCGGGAAACTGGTCTCGCCGGTGCGGAACGGCATCATGATATTCAGCAGGTTGTGAACCTGCGTCACGCGGAACAGCGCCGCAAAATGGCCCGTGGTTTCCTTCGGGAAATAGTCGTAGATGCGCCAGGTGCGCAGGAAGTAGGTGCCCGTCAGAAGCGCCAGGGCGAGCAGGATCGGCAAGGCGCCGACCTTGCCCCATTGCGCCAGGATGGAACTCCATCCCCAGAACCATTCGATGAAAGCCGCATAAGCAAGAACGACCGCGAGCGTCAGCAGCGTCATTCGGTTGCGAATAAACCAATTCTGTCGGCTGGCAACCGTCGGAGTCTTCATGTAGTTAGGGCACCCAAAGGCGAGCGGAAGGCTGAAACCGGACTTCTCGCTCGTTTCGTCCGGCAGGTACTGCCGGTCTTTTAGGAGAAAGAAGTGTTGCAGACAACGGTAGAGTCGACCCTCCCCCAGGCCGATCCGGCGAGCCCTCTCGAGCTTTCGCTGGTCGTGCCCGTCTTCAACGAGGAAGAGAGCGTCGGACCGCTGATCGAGCGCATCTGTTCCGCCATGGCGGGCTTTGCCAAATCCTGGGAACTCATCCTGGTCGATGACGGCAGCACGGACGCGACGCTCGTCAATGCCCGCCGATCGCTTTCGCAAGAGGGACTGACGCTGCGCATCGTCGAGCTTCAGCGCAATTTCGGGCAGACCGCGGCCATGCAGGCCGGCATCGACGCGGCCAATGGCCGTCTCATTGCCACCATGGACGGCGATCTGCAGAACGACCCGAAGGACATCCCCTCGATGGTCGATGAGTTGGAACGCCGGCAGCTCGATCTGCTCGTCGGCTGGCGCAAGAACCGCCAAGACGGCCTGCTGCTGCGCAAGATCCCCTCCTGGTGCGCCAATTACCTGATCGGCCGCATCACCGGCGTGAAGCTGCACGATTATGGCTGCAGCCTGAAAATCTATCGCTCCTCCATCATCAAGCAGGTCAAGCTGATGGGCGAGATGCATCGCTTCATCCCAGCCTGGGTTGCCGGCGTCGTGCCGAGCTCGCGGATCGGAGAAGTCCCGGTCACCCACCACGCGCGCCAGCATGGCACGTCGAAATACGGGATTTCCCGCACCTTCCGCGTCATCCTCGATCTGCTGTCGGTGATGTTCTTCATGCGCTACAAGGCGCGGCCGGGACATTTCTTCGGCTCGCTCGGTTTAGGCCTCGGCGCGCTCGCTGCCCTAATCCTGCTCTGGCTCTTGATCGACAAATTCATCTTCGGCGACGATATCGGCAGCCGTCCGCTGCTCATGGTTGGCGTCGTGCTGCTGTTATCGTCGGTCCAGATGATCACCACGGGCATCCTCGCCGAGATGATCGCGCGCATCTACTACCGCGACGATCTCTCGCCGAACTACATCGTGCGCAAGATCTTCGATCGAGATCATCATGATGCATAGGTATCTTTCGTTTGTGCGCGGACCTATCCGCAACAGGAGCTGAACCGCGCATGAGCTCGAAAGACGCTATCGCAAGCCTGCTGTCCGACACCGCGGATCTTCCGTCCTGGCAGACGACGCGCTCGACGCATCTGGTTCATGATCGCTGGCTGAAAGTCCGAGCCGACAACTGTGTAACGGCCGAGGGCGTCGAGATTGCGCCCTATTACGTGCTGGAATATCCCGATTGGGTCGAGATCGTCGCGCTTGATGCCGAGGATCATATCTATCTCGTCCAGCAGTACCGTCACGGGCTTGGCGTCGTGGCGCTCGAGCTTCCCGGCGGGGCCGTGGATGCGAACGATGCAAGCCCGGTCGAAGCGGCAGCGCGCGAGCTGCGCGAGGAAACCGGCCTCGCCTCTGCCGATTGGAACTATGTCGGCAAGCTTGCACCCAACCCGGCCACGCATACCAACTACGCGCATATCGTCATTGCCCGCAATGTCGAGCTTGCCACCAAGCCGGCGGATGACCCGACCGAGCGCATCCGCTTGATCCGCATGCCGATCCGCCAGGCGATAGAGCTCGCGCTGGAAGGCAAGATGATCCAGGTCATCCATGTTGCGGCGCTGATCCTTGCCCTTCACAAGGCGGGCAAGTGGGACGTGCCTGCGTCATCAGGCAAGCTCTAGTTACGATTTCACTTCCGCCCAGACGGCATCGAGAGCGCCGCGTGCAATGCGCACCATGGCATCCACTTCCTCGTGGCTGATGATCAGCGGCGGCGAGGCCAGCATGCGGTCGCCGGTGGCGCGCAGCACCAGGCCATTCGCCAGGGCATGGTTGCGAACGGCTGAGCCGATCGCATCCGGTTTCACGGAGCGGCGGCGTGTCGATTTGTCCGCGGCGAGCTGCAGGCCGCCCATGAGGCCAATGCTGACGGCTTCCCCCACCATGTCGTGATCGGCAAGGCTGCCCCAGGCACCGGCGAAATAAGGACCGATATCGTCGCGCACGCGCTCGACCAGTCTCTCTTCTTCGATGATCCGCAGATTTTCGAGGGCGGCAGCCGCGCAGACCGGGTGGCCGGAATAGGTGAAGCCATGATTGAACTCACCGACTTCGTTGATCAGTACATCGGCGATGCGGTCGCTCACAAGCACGCCGCCGATCGGCAGGTAGCCTGACGATAGTCCTTTGGCGATCGGCGCGAGATCAGGCTCGACGCCGAAATGCTGATGGCCGAACCATGCGCCGAGACGGCCGAAGCCGCAGATCACTTCGTCGCAGACCAGCAGAATGTTCCTTGCCTTGCAGATGCGCGCGATCTCGGGCCAGTAGGTGGATGGCGGGATAATGACGCCGCCGGCGCCCTGCACGGGCTCGGCAACGAAGGCCGCGACATTGTCCTCGCCCAGTTCGTCGATCTTGGCTTCGAGCTCGCGGGCGATCTTCAGGCCGAACTCTTCAGGAGAGAGATCGCCACCCTCGGCATACCAATAGGGCTGGCCGATATGGACGACGCCCAAGATCGGCAGGTCGCCCTGCTCGTGCATGTACTTCATACCGCCCATGCTGGCACCGGCGACCGTCGAGCCGTGATAGCCGTTCTTGCGGGCTATGATAGTCTTCTTCGTCGGCTTGCCCACGGCAGCCCAATAAACCCTGGCCATGCGGAACCAGGTATCGTTGGCTTCGGAGCCGGAATTGGTGAAGAAGACGTGGTTGAACTGCGGCCCGGCATGGGCGCAGACTTCCTCGGCGAGAAGCGTCGCGGGCGTTGTCGTGGTGCCGAAGAAGGTGTTGTAATAGGGCAGCTCGTTCATCTGCCTCGTAACAGCATCGGCGATTTCGGTGCGGCCATAACCGATGTTCACGCACCAGAGGCCGGCAAATCCATCCAGATACTTCCGCCCTTCCGCATCGAAAATATAGACTCCCTCGCCGCGCTGGATGACGCGCGCACCATCGGCATTGAGCTTCTTCATGTCGGCGAAGGGATGAAGGTGATGGGCGGCATCGAGGGCGGCGAGATTGGAGCGGGTGGATTTATCGGACATAATTTATTCGAACCCTCTTTGCGATTGGCGTCTGTCAGGCAAGCCCGTCAATGTCGCGATAATGTGCGTGGCTCCGGACCGCAACGCGGCCAGACTTGACTGAAAGCTATCTTGGTTTACGACCATGCCGTGAGCATTGGGGATTTACAAGAGCATGGCGGCCGACAACGCAACCGAAGGTAACGCGCGCATCGAAGTGCTGATCTCGGACATGAACGGTCGGCTGCGAGGCAAGCAGATCCCGATTGCGGCCGAAAAGAAGGTCTGGTCCGGCGCCGTGCGGCTGCCGACCTCGACGCAATCGCTCGACATCTGGGGTTACGACAATGACGAGATTACCGGACTGTCGATGACGATCGGCGACCCCGATGGGACCTGCGTTGCCGACGAGCGCACGCTCGCCGATATGCCCTGGGCGCCACCGGGATCGAAGCAGGTGCTCGCCACCATGCATGAGCTCGACGGCAGCCCGAGCTTTCAGGATCCGCGCGCCATTCTTTCCGCAGTGATCGATCGCTACAAGGCGCTCGGCCTAACGCCCGTCATCGCGACCGAGCTGGAATTCTATCTACTTGCCGGCGACTGGCGCGATAGGGGCATCCCCTCGCCGCCGGCAGCCTTGACCTATCGGGGCGAACCGAACGGCTTTCAGCTCTACGACATGGACGCGGTCGATCTCCTCGACGATTACCTCGAAACGCTGCGCGCCTATGCAAGGGCGCAAAGGCTGCCAGCGGATGCGACGACGGCGGAATTCGGCCCGGGCCAATTCGAAGTGAACCTGCTGCATCGCCCGGACGCGCTGGCGGCGGCGGACGATTGCATCATGCTCAAGCGCGTAGCCGAGCAAGCCGCCCGCAAGCACGGCCTGAAATCGACCTGCATGGCCAAGCCCTATACCGACCATGCCGGCTCGGGATTGCATGTGCATGCCAGCATCATCGACAATCAAGGCCGCAATATCCTCGACGCGGAAGGCGGCGAACCGAAGAGGCTGAAGTCGATCTGCGCGGGGCTGCTGCAGACGCTGCAGGATGCGCAGCTGGTCTTTGCGCCCTATGCCAATTCCTATCGCCGTTTCCAGCCGGGCTCGTTTGCGCCCGTCGATCTCACCTGGGGCTTCGGCCATCGCGGCACCGCCGTGCGCATTCCCGAGAAGGATGGGCCGGGCGCACGCATCGAGCACCGTGTCGCCGGCGCGGATGCCAATCCCTATCTGATGCTGGCGGCGATCCTCGGCGGCATGCTGCTTGGCCTTGAGAACGAACTCGATCCCGGCGAGGAAACGACGCCGTCTCATGTCCCTGCCGAAGCGCCGCGGCTGACGCATGATTTCCTGACCGCCGTCGAGCGCTTCCGCGCCTCCGCCTTCATTGCCGACATTTTCGGAGAGCGGTATCAGAAGCTCTACGGCGATACGAAGCATAAGGAAGCGATCCGTCACCTGCGCACGGTTTCCGATTTCGATTACCGGACCTACCTGCCCCGTCTCTGAATCCGTCAAATAGCGACGCTGTCGACGGCGCCTTCGCGCGCAACGCTGGCGGCGGTTCCTTCGCGGACCATCACCTTGAGTTCGCCGGGATGGACCTTGAGCGTCACGTCGCGCTCAAGCGGCAGGAGCTCGCCATCCATGACGCAGTTTGCGAGGTGGCGCAGATTCGGGAAATGCAGATGCACCTCGGGCGCATGCATGACCATGACATCGTTGTTCTCGCGAACGCGGCCACGCAACATGTCGATGGCAAGACGAGCGACGCCGAGCGGCCGCAGCGGCTTTGCGGTGTAGAAACCCAGCTCGCCGCTGCGCAGGCTGTCGGCATAAAGCAGCGCATTGGCGCCGAAGGGATTGTTGGAAACGGAGATCGCCGAGACATGCCGGCGCTCGCGAATGCCGCCGACTTCGAAATCAACGTCGAATTCCGGCGGATTGGCGATGACGCCGAAGGCGGCGCGGGTGCTGGCGGACATCTTTCCAATGCGTGAGCGATAGGTATAGCCGTTGCGATAGCGCACCATGCGGGCATGCAGGCCGGCCGAGAACTGATGTACGAAGGCACGGCCGTTGGCGCTGCCGATATCGACATTGTCGACCTCGCCTGTCGCCAGCACGCCAAGCGTCTGCCAGATATCGAGCGGCAACCGCAGCGAGCGGGCAAAGAGATTCATGGTGCCGGCCGGAATGACGCCAAGGGCGACGCCGTTCTTCCAGGCGATGGCGGCAGCCGCCGAAATCGTGCCATCGCCACCGCCGGCGACGATCCCGTCGATGTCATCACGCCGCGCCGCGCGCTCCATCGCCGAGACGATGTTGCGGCCCTCCACGACCACGGCCTCGAAATCGTGGCCGGCGTCGCGGAAGACCTGCTCCGCTGTCCTCTCGTAGGCCATCATGTCCGTCGTGCGGAAAGTACCGCCATCACGATTGAAAAAGCCGATCAGTTTCATTGGGGCTCTCGGTTTTTCCGCAAACTTTTATTTCAGTAAGGGGCTGTAGAAGGCCCCGTGCGCTCTTTCACAAATGGTTCCGGACGAGGCGATTTCAAGAATCGCTGTCTCTCCTCGGATTGTGCAGCGCGCACTTATGCATCATGCGATATGCTGCACTGCAGAAAATGCACGCGACAGGAGTGCCGGCCTCATCAATACTTTCGCGCGAGGCATGTTCGTGCCCTTCCAGTTCCTTATTTCGTCCTGATGCATTGAGCGCCGGATGCGGGGTTCGCTGCCTGATCGCGGCACTTCGTCTTGGTGTGCCTCCCAAGGAGTTTCCGTGAGCGATATTTCCCTCGAGGCCCTCGATACCCCGACTTCCCTGGAAGCGCCGTCGCGAGCCGCCATTATGCTGGTGACCTTGGCTCTGGCCGTCGGCAGCTTCGGCATCGGCACGGGCGAATTCGTCATCATGGGACTTCTGCCCAACGTCGCCGACACCTTCGGCGTCACCACGCCGGAAGCGGGCCATGTGATCAGCGCCTATGCGCTCGGCGTCGTCATCGGCGCGCCTGTTATCGCTGTGCTTGCCGCCAAGATGGCGCGCCGCACGCTGCTCCTGCTGATGATGGCGATCTTTGCCGCCGGCAATATTTCCAGCGCCTTTGCGCCGACCTTCGAAAGCTTCACGGCGCTGCGCTTCATCACCGGTCTGCCGCATGGCGCCTATTTTGGCGTCGCGGCACTGGTTGCCGCCTCCATGGTGCCGGTCCACCGCCGCGTGCGTGCCGTCGGCCAGGTCATGCTTGGTCTCACGATCGCGACGCTGATCGGCACTCCGATCGCGACTTTCCTTGGGCAGCTTCTGAATTGGCGCGCAGCCTTCATGATGGTTGGTGCTATCGGCCTCACCACCATGCTGCTCATCGCCCTCTTCCTGCCGAAGGATAAGGTCGAGGAAGGCGCCAGCATCACCCGCGAACTTGGCGCCCTGAAGCGCATCCAGGTCTGGCTTTCGCTTGGAGTCGCCGCGGTCGGTTTCGGCGGCATGTTCTCCATCTTCAGCTATGTCGCGACGACGACGACCGAAGTGGCCGGCCTCGGCTCCGCCATGGTGCCGGTCGTACTTGCGCTCTTCGGCATCGGCATGAATGTCGGCAACATCGTCGGTTCGCGCCTCGGCGACATCTCGATCAAGGGCACGATCGGCGGCATGATGATCTTCAACATCATCGTCATGACGCTCTTCTCGCTGACATCAGCCAATCCCGTCATGCTCTGCATCTGTGTCTTCCTGATCGGCTGCGGCTTTGCCGCCTGCCCTGCCGTGCAGACCCGGCTCATGGATGTCGCCGCGGATGCGCAGACGCTTGCCGCAGCCTCCAATCACTCCGCCTTCAACATCGCTAATGCACTCGGCGCCTGGCTCGGCGGCCTGGTAATCTCATGGGGCTTTACGGCTGCCGCCACCGGCTATGTCGGCGCGGTTCTTTCCATCGGCGGTCTGGCGGTGTTCGCCCTTTCAGTTGGCCTGGAGCGCCGCGCCGGGCGCGCATGAGGCTCCAGCCGCCATCAGCTGCTGGCGACCGTCACCGCAGAAGACATTCTCCTCGCCCCATACCGCCATCGCCTTGATGATCGGCCCCAGGCTGGCGCCAAGCGGCGTCAGCGCATACTCGACATGTGGCGGCACCACCGGAAAGACGGTGCGTGACACCAGTCCTGATTCTTCCAATTCCCGCAATTGCTTCGTCAGCATGCGCTGCGTCACCGACGGCAGCTTGCGGCGGATTTCGTTGAAGCGCAGCGTTCCCTCCATGAGGTGAAACAGGATCACGCCCTTCCATTTGCCGTCGAGAAGGCTCAGCGTCGCCTCGACCGGACAACCTGGAAAATTTCCGACGAGCTTGGAGCGGGGAAGTGACATCGACAGTATCCTTTTTGTACCTACGTACAGAAATTGTGCATTCTTGCGCCTCTTGAGGATAATGCGCATCTAGCCTCTGTGCAACAAACCGAGGAGTTTCTCCCATGCGCGCAGTCGCCTACAAGCAACCACAACCCATCTCCGCAGAGACATCGTTGATCGACATCGAGCTGCCGACGCCCGAGGCAAAGGGCCGTGACCTGCTGGTCGAAGTGAAGGCGGTTTCCGTCAATCCGGTCGATATCAAGGTCCGCGCCAACGTCGCCCCGTCCGAGGGCGAGTACAAGATCATCGGCTGGGACGCGGCCGGCATCGTCAAGGCGGTCGGGCCTGAGGTCACGATGTTCAAGCCGGGAGACGAAGTCTTCTATGCGGGCGCCATCAACCGTGATGGGTCGAATGCCGAATTCCATCTCGTCGACGAGCGCATCGTCGGCACAAAGCCGAAGAGCTTGGATTTTCCGTCGGCCGCCGCACTGCCGCTGACCTCGATCACCGCCTATGAGGTGCTGTTTGACCGGCTGAAGGTGCAGGACCCCGTACCCGGCGCCGCCAATGCCGTCCTCATCATCGGCGGGGCCGGCGGCGTCGGATCGATCGCCATCCAGATCGCCCGCGCGCTGACCGATCTCACCATCATCGCAACGGCATCCCGCCCGGAAACGCAGGCCTGGGCCAAGGAGCTCGGTGCCCATCACGTCATCGATCATTCGAAGCCGCTTGCGCCGCAGATCGAGGCGCTCGGCATCGGCGCCCCGGCCTTCGTCTTCTCGACGACCAACACCTTGGATCACATCGGTTCAATCGCCGAAGCCATCGCGCCGCAAGGCCGATTTGCCCTCATCGACGATCCGAAGACGCTCGATGTCGTGCCCTTCAAGTGGAAGGCGATATCGATCCATTGGGAGATGATGTTCACCCGCCCCCTCTACAACACGGCCGACATGATCGAGCAGCACAAGCTGCTGACCCAGGTCGCGGAGCTGGTGGATGCGGGCAGGATCCGCTCGACCCTTACGGAGACCGCGGGCACGATCAATGCCGCCAATCTGAAGAAGGCGCATGCCCTCGTCGAGACCGGCAAGATGAAGGGCAAGGTCGTTCTCGCAGGTTTCTGAGCGATCGGCATTCATGCCAAGTCAGGCCGGGCGAATGTCGTCCGGCCGCTTTGTTTTAACGCATTTGCACCAGGTTTTGTTGCATCGCAAAAATTTGCAGCCGCCTAAACAAAATTTTATCGCAGGATCGAGTGTTTAGGCACGTCCGCCTCTTGACTTTTCATGCCTTCGGCGCGACTTCTCCGCACGTGGGGAACAGCGTTTTCCATACCGATCAACCGGAGTCATCTTTCGATGCCTAGCGACAGTAGTAGTCGATTGCCTTTGCCGTCAGTAGCATTCGTGCAGTAACCGACTCCTGTCGGCTCGCCACGATCCGCTACGACGGCGGATCGACCGGAAAGGCGAGCTATAATGAACATCAACAGCTTTCCCGTGCGGGCTGGCAATGCCGCTCGTGCATTTATCAATAACAATCGTGGCGTAACCATCGCCGAGCGTGTCGAGTCGCTGAATGCGCTTGGGGCATCCGAGGCTGCGCGCATCCTCGCCAAAATGCCGGAAGAGCGCGCCGTGCGCATTCTCGACCGGCCAGAACTTCGCAACGCGCCCGCCATCCTCGAAGTCATGAGCAATGGGGATGCCGCGCGGCTGCTGCACGGGATGTCCAACGACCGCGTCGCCGACGTGCTGCTCGAAATGGATGTCGAGGCACGCGCCCGGCTCTTCGCCACCTTCGACGAACATGCGCGGCTGGCGATCCAGGGCCTGATGGGCTATCCGCCGCGTACGGCCGGCGGCATCATGACGACGGAATTCGTCAGTGTTCTCGCCAGCTGGACCGTTGCGCAAACGCTCGACCACGTTCGCCAGGTCGAGCGCTCCCGCGAAACCGTCTATGCCATCTATGTGCTCGATGACGAGACGCATGTGCTGCTGCATGTCGTGACGCTGCGTCGCCTCATCACCGGCGAGCCCGATGCCTGTATCCTGACCGTGGCCCAAAAGGGCACGCCGGTCACGGCGCCGCCGCTTATGAAGCAGGAGGATGTCGCGCGCCTGATCCGCCGCCATGATCTGCTGGCGCTTCCGGTCGTGGACGACAAGGGTATGATGCTCGGCATCGTCACGGTCGACGACGTCATCGATACGATGATCGCCGATACAACCGAGGACGCCCAGAAGTTCGGCGGCATGGAAGCACTTGGCCAGCCCTACATGAAGATCAGCTTTGCCGGCATGATCCGCAAGCGCGCCGGCTGGCTCGCAGCCCTCTTCCTCGGGGAAATGCTGACGGCAAGCGCCATGCAGCACTTCGAGGGCGAGCTGGAAAAGGCGGTGGTGCTGACCCTGTTCATACCGCTGATCATGAGCTCGGGCGGCAATTCCGGTTCGCAGGCGACGTCGCTGATCATCCGGGCGCTGGCGCTCGGCGAGCTCAAGCTTGCCGACTGGTGGCGCGTCGCGTTCCGCGAACTGCCGACCGGCATCGTGCTCGGCGCGATCCTCGGCCTCGTCGGTTTCGCCCGCATCGTGCTCTGGCAGAATATCGGCCTGTTCGATTACGGCCCGCACTGGCAGCTGGTCGCCTTCACCGTCTTTGCGGCCCTGATCGGCATCGTCACCTTCGGTTCGCTTGCCGGCTCGATGCTGCCGTTCATCCTGCAGAAGCTGCGGCTCGACCCCGCCAGCGCATCGGCGCCTTTCGTCGCGACGCTGGTCGATGTCACCGGCCTGGTGATCTACTTCTCGGTCGCTCTGCTGATCCTCAGCGGAACGATGCTCTAAGGATAATCAAATCATCATCGTAAAAGGGGCCGGCAACGGCCCCTTTTTTTAATCCGGCACAGGCAATTTCAGCACGCCATTGGTCTTGATGGTTCGGATTGCGAAATTCGAGCGCAGGTCGACCACGCCTGGAAGGACCAGAAGCTTTTCCGACATTACCTTTTCGTAGGCGGCAAGATCTTCCACAACGACTTCCGCCAGGAAATCGGCCGTTCCCGAAATCAGATGGCAAGCGATGATTTCCGGAATGGCGAGCAGTGCTGCCTGCTGCGCTTCGGAATTTTCCTTCGAATGATGACCGACCTTGAGTTCCACGAAAACCGTCAAGCCCAAACCGGCTTCCTTGCGGTCGATATCGGCGCGGTAGCCGCGCAAGAGCCCTGATTTTTCCAGATTGCGAATGCGCCGCAGGCAGGGCGATGGAGAGAGGTTTACGCGCTCGGCGATCTCGACATTGGTCGCCCGCGCATCCTCCTGCAGGCAGTTGAGGATCGCAATATCGAATTTATCCAGTTTTAGCATATCTCGCAATCTCGATTGCCGATATTGGCAGATCATTGCTCATAGCATGACTTTTGAGCCATAACTAGCAAGGACATGCCTCGGCCTTCGGCGCTATCTTTTCCTCATTCGAAAGATAACCGGATCGTTGGAAAGGATATGTCGATGACCGCTTTGTCTCTCTCCACCCGCAAGGCAACACCCACCATGGTCGGCTATGCCGGCGCCGTCGTCACCGTTTTGATCTGGGCAAACTGGATCTTAGCCACGCGTCATACGGCCGAGACCGAAATGAGCACGATCGACCTTGGTCTGCTGCGCTATGGTGTGCCGGCGCTGGTGCTGGCCCCGGTCTGGTGGCGGACCGGCCTGCTGCCGAAGGGCGTGCCGCTGAAGCTGCTGGCGTTGATGGTCTGCGGCTCTGGCGCCCTCTTCTTCCAGCTGACCACGCTTGCCATTCAATTCACGCCCGCCTCCTCGGCCGGCATTTTGCTCGGCGGCTCCATGCCGCTGGCGACCGCCCTGATCGGCGTGCTGATCTTTCGCGAGCGGCTTGATATCACCCGCTGGCTCGGTCTTGGCGGCATCGTCGCGGGCGTCGTGATCCTACTTGCCCGCAGCCTCTATGGCGTACAGATCTCCTGGGATGGCTTCACGCTGCTGCCGCTTTCCGCAGTGCTTTGGGCAAGCTACACCCACGCCTTCCGCCGCTCCGGGCTGAATGCCGTGCAATCGAGCGCCATCATCGCCGCTTGGTCGTTCCTGATCCATGTCGGTCTAGCCGCCATCTTCGGCAGCTCGCTGACCTCGGTGCCGCTGCCGGAAATCGGCCTGCAGATCGTCAGCCAGGGCCTGCTGTCCGGCCTTGCCGCCACGCTGGCCTATGGCCTCGCCGTCCAAGCTCTCGGGGGCACACAGGCTGCAGCCTTCACCGCGATCACGCCGGTTCTCGCCACTATAGGCGGCGGCTTCCTGCTCGGCGAGGAAATCGGAATGGCCGGCATTGCAGCCGCAATCGTCACCGGAGCAGGCGTTGCTCTCTCCACTGGCCTGCTCGCTCGGAAAGCAGTCCAGCATTAAATCGCATCTTGCGGGAGATAGGGAGCGGTCCAGCGAAACACTGGACCGCTCTTTCTATTTGTTCCCACGCAATTTACGGGACTGGATCAAAAGCAAAGCGCCATTGCCACGCGTCTGGCCGGATCAGCACCGTGGGCAATTTCATTTTCCAGGATCTGCGTGAGAACGACCGGCCTTTCCTCATCATCGAGAATGCGAAATCCGATTGAGGCGTAAAAAGGCGCGTTGAAAACCACCTCGCGGTCCGTCGTTAGAGTGACGCCTGCCGCTCCTTGTGCCCTCGCCGCAGCAATGGCTGCTTCGATCAGGCGCCGCCCGACGCCCTTCTTCTGCCAGTGCCTGATGACATCGATCTCGGCGATGTAAACGGAGCAATCCTTGAGAAGGCCGGCCATGAAGCCGAACGGTTGATCCATGCCGTCGACGGCGACGAACAGCAATTGCTCCGACAGGGATTGTTGCAGGATCTCGAGAGGCAGCGACGTCGGCTCGCAGGCGACCGCACCCGCCTCGTGCAGAGCCCAAAAGGCATCCATCTCGATATCAGCAAGCAAATGCAGCTCATCGGCCCTGGCCGAACGGATCGTCCAGGCGCCTTGTTCGATCTCCGTCATCGCATCTCACATATTCGGATAGACCGGCCCCTCGCCGCCCTGCGGCGGCACCCAGTTGATGTTCTGGTTCGGGTCCTTGATGTCGCAGGTCTTGCAGTGGACGCAGTTCTGGGCGTTGATGACAAAGGTTTCCTTGCCGTCCTTCTCCACCCATTCATAGACGCCGGCCGGACAGTAGCGCGTGGAGGGGCCGGCATAGATATCGTGCTCCGACGACACCTGCAGCGCCATATCCCTGACCTGCAGATGCACCGGCTGATCTTCCTCGTGATTGGTGTTCGACAGGAACACCGAGGAAAGACGGTCGAAGGTCAAGACGCCATCCGGCTTCGGATAGTCGATCTTCTGGTGCTTGGAGGCCGGCTCCAGGCTCTGCGCATCCGTCTTGCCGTGCTTCAGCGTGCCGAAGAAGGAGAAGCCGAGGAGCTGGTTCGTCCACATGTCGAGACCGCCAAGCGCTACGCCGACCGCCGTGCCGAACCTCGACCAGAGCGGCTTGACGTTCCTGACGCGCTTCAGGTCCTTGCCGATGTCGGAAGCGCGCCATTCGTTCTCGATCTCGATCACTTCGTCGTTGCCGCGGCCGGCCGCAATCGCCTCGGCGATCCTGTCTGCCGCCAGCATGCCCGACAGCACCGCATTGTGGCTGCCCTTGATGCGGGGAACGTTGACGAAGCCGGCCGAGCAGCCGATCAGGGCGCCGCCCGGGAAGGTCAGCTTCGGCACCGACTGGTAGCCGCCCTCGGTGATGGCGCGGGCGCCATAGGAGATGCGCTTGCCGCCCTCGAAGGTGCCGCGGATCGCCGGGTGCGTCTTGAAGCGCTGGAATTCCTCGAAAGGATAAAGATAGGGGTTCTTGTAGTTCAGGTGCACGACGAAGCCGACGGCGACGAGATTTTCTTCCAGATGATAGAGGAACGAGCCGCCGCCCGTCTTCATACCGAGCGGCCAGCCGAAGGAGTGCTGCACAAGGCCCTTTTTGTGGTTCTCCGGCTTGACTTCCCAGAGTTCCTTGATGCCGATGCCGAACTTCGGCACATCGCTGTTCCGCGACAGATCGAACTTGGCAATGAGCTGCTTGGCGAGCGAGCCGCGCACGCCTTCGCCGATCAACACATATTTGCCTAAGAGCGCCATGCCGCGCGTGTAGTTCGGGCCAGGCTCGCCATTCTTCTCGATGCCCATATCGCCGGTGGCAACACCGATGACGGCGCCCTCGTCATTATAGAGCACTTCGGTCGCGGCAAAGCCGGGATAGATTTCGACGCCGAGGGCTTCGGCCTTTTCGGCCAGCCATCGACAGACGTTACCGAGCGAGACGATATAGTTGCCGTGATTGCTCATCAGCGGCGGCATCATGAAATTCGGCAGGCGGACGGAGCCGGCGGGACCCAGGAACAGAAAGTGGTCGTCCTTCACCTCGGTCTTGAAGGGATGCCCCTCCTCTTCGCGCCAACCCGGTAGCAGGCGGTCGATGCCGATCGGATCGACGACGGCGCCAGACAGGATATGGGCGCCGACCTCGGCTCCCTTCTCGAGCACGACGACAGTCAGATCCGGGTTGATCTGCTTCAGACGGATCGCAGCCGACAGACCCGCAGGGCCTGCGCCGACAATCACAACGTCGAATTCCATGCTCTCGCGTTCCGGCAGCTCGCTCGCGTCAGTCATTCATCTTCTCCGCTTGGCGGCGTCCGATGATATCGGATCACAGCCTTATCCCCTTGGGCGTCTTCCCCGTTTCGTTTATCTCTTGTCAAAACGGGAGAGGATTGTCGAGCCGGGAAGCGACAGGCAATCCTCCAATTCGTCCATCGCGAGAAACAAGGTAAATTACCCTTACGTTAACGTCAATATTCTGGAGGTATTTTTGCCATCCCCTGGAGCCTGACTTCCATAATCGCCTGATGGCGCTCTATAAGAGCCGATCGGAAATTGCAGATAGTATGAAGGGTGATCAAGATGGATCTTCGTATCGGCGGAAAGCGCGCGCTGGTGCTTGCCTCATCCAAGGGGCTCGGCCACGGGATCGCCGTGGCGCTGGCCCGCGAAGGCGTGAACGTTCTGCTCTGCGGCCGCAGCGGCGAAAGGCTTGACAGCAATTGCAAGGCCATCAATGCCGAAAGCAAGGGCCGCGCCGACTGGATCTGGGCCGACCTCAACGACGAGAACTTCGTTGATGTCGTCACCAAGGCTGCGACCGAGAAGCTCGGCGGCATCGACATTCTCGTCAACAATAGCGGCGGCCCGACGCCCGGAACGACCGAGGATATGACCGCCGACCGGCTGGAGACCTATTTCATCTCCATGGTGTCGCGGATCATCACACTGACCAACGCCCTCCTGCCTGATATGAAGGCGCAAGGCTGGGGGCGTATTCTCACGGTCGCCTCCTCCGGCGTCATCGAACCCATTCCCAACCTCGCGCTCTCCAACACACTGCGCCCAGCGCTGGCCGGATGGAGCAAGACGCTGGCGAGCGAAGTGGCGGCGCATGGCATCACGGTGAACATGCTTCTGCCTGGCAGTATCGCCACCGATCGATTGGCCGAGCTTGACACTGCCGCGGCCAAACGTGGGGGCCGGAGCCTGGAAGACGTCAGCGCCGAGCGCCAACAGCGCATTCCCGTCGGCCGCTATGGCCGTGTCGAGGAATTCGCTGCGACGGCCGCCTTCCTCTGCAGCGAACCGGCAAGCTACGTCACGGGAACGCTGGTCCGTTGCGACGGAGGAGCTGCGCGCTCCCTTTGAAGTCCCAACCACCAACGAAGAAGGGGCTTGATTAAACTGGCCCCGACAACACATTTGCGTGAGCGATGATGGCGCCTGCCATGAGGTTTGCGACCTGCTTCTCCACTATAAATACTGTATCCCGCCGCGCAGCCGTCCAATTATTACATAACGGCAATCAAAAAGTAGCCATTTGACTTTTTGCTGCACTGCACAAACAGAAGCAATCCCAAAGCTTTCCAAGCTTTAATTTTTCGTCCTGCCGAACTGTGGTAAATTGCGCTTGATCAGCGTTCACCAATTCACGTTATAGGGACAGAATTACCGAACGTTAGCGGTAACAGCGATGTGATGGATTGCGGCGAAGCTCGTCTTTGTTGTGCGGCGCAATAAATACACTTCAACGTCATCGCGCTTCCTGCAACTCGCCTCGACCGGTTCTTTAATATGAAAAAATTCTGGCTTCCCCTCGGCCTTCTTGTCGTCGCAGCCCTTGTTGCATGGGGCTATCGCGATCGTATTCCTTTCCTTTCCGCATTTGTCGACCAAGCATCCGCAGAAACCAAAGACGCCAGCAAGGCGGCGCAAGCAGGCGGTCACAAGCGCGAAGCCGCTCCCACCGCCGTCAAGACCGTTGCCGTAACGAAAAGATCGCTGCCGAACGACGTAACGGCCACCGGCTGGGCTGACGCGCAGGACACCACCACCGTCGCCGCGCAGGAAGCAGGCCTGATCACCGAGATCGAGGCGCAGGATGGCGCCATGGTCAAGGCCGGCGACCTGATTGCGAAGCTGGATCCGCGCACCGCGCAAGCCTCGGTCGACAAGGATCAGGCAAACCTCGCCAAGGATCAGGCTACGCTTGTCGAGGCGGAAGCAGCGCTTACCCGCGCCAAGAACCTGCTCAACAATGCTGGCACGCAGCAGACGGTCGATCAGGCAGTTGCGGCGCGCGACACAGCGGTCGCGACAGTCAACGGCGACAAGGCGCAGCTCGCATCCGACCAGGTGCTTCTGGAGCATACCGAAATCCGGGCGCCGTATGACGGCCGCCTCGGCGATGTGCAACTCAGCGTCGGCGCCTATGTCAGCGCCGGGACCGCGATTGTTTCTATCGCGCAATATGACCCGATCTACGTGAAGTTCCATCTGCAGGAAAGCCATCTTCGCGAACTCGAAGAAGCCATGAAGGCCGGCACCGTACCGGTCAGCACCGTGCCGCGATCGGCCGAAGGCAAGACGCGCCAGGGCGTCATGAGCTTCTATGACAACCAGGTCGATGCCGCTTCCGGCACCATTCTCGCCAAGGCGAAGTTCGACAATGCGAACGGCGCCATCTGGCCCGGCCAGTCGGTCAATATCGTCGTGCACTTCAATGACAACCAGCCGGTCGTCGTCGCGCCCACGGTTTCGATCAGTCCCGGTCCGGACGGCTTTTTTGCCTATGTCGTCAAGGACAATGAGGTGCATCTGACGCCGGTCACCGTCGCACGACGGAACGGCGCATTTACAGCCGTCGCCAAGGGCCTCTCGGAAGGCGATCATGTCGTTACCGAAGGACAGGTGCAGCTGAACGACGGCCAGAGCGTCGTCGAGCAGTTCAGCGATGGCACGCCGCAGAAAGTCGCCTCGGCTGACGATCAGTCAGGCCAGAAAACCGAAACGATTTCCGTCGGAGCACAGCAATGATTCCCGCCTTCTGTATCCGGCGGCCGGTGGCGACGACGCTACTGGCCCTAGGTGTGGTCATGGCTGGCCTGGCGGGATATCAGCTTGTTCCTGTGGCCGCCCTGCCGCAAGTCGATTTCCCGACCATCAACGTCACCGCACAGTTGAATGGCGCTTCGCCGCAGACCATGGCGACATCGGTTTCGACGCCGCTGATCAAACAGTTCGAGACGATCCCCGGCATCAGCGAAATCTCGTCGAGCAACTCGCTCGGCAACACCAGCATCGTGCTGCAATTCGACCTTAACCGCGATATCGATGCCGCGGCCGCCGACGTTCAGGCCGCAATCTCGCACGCAACCCGCCAATTGCCTGATAATCTGACCGTGCCGCCAAGCTACCGCAAGACCAATCCCGCGGATGCGCCAATCATGCTGCTGGCCGTGCAGAGCGATACGATGCCGCGCAGCAAGCTCGACGAGATCGCCGAAGATATCATCTCGCCCTCGCTTTCCACCCTGCCAGGCGTGGCGGAAGTGACTGTTTTCGGTGCCCAGACTTATGCCGTGCGCGTCGAAGTCGATCCCGCCAAGCTGCAGAACCGCAACATCGGCATCGACACCGTCAACAATGCGCTTGTCAACGCCAACAGCCAGGTTCCGGTCGGCACTCTGCAGAACAATTCGCAGAGCATGACCATCAATTCCGATACCCAGCGCACCAATGCCGCCCAATTCCGCTCGCTTGTCATCGCGAACCCGAATGGCGCACCGATCCATCTGAGCGACGTCGCAGACGTGCAGGACAGCGTGGAGAACACCAATACCGGCTCCTGGTATGACGGCAAGCGCGCGATCATTCTCGCCATCCAGCGCCAGCCGGATGCCAATACGGTCGACGTGGTCGATGCCATCAATGCCAAGCTGCCGCAATTGCATGCGGAAATACCGGCATCGGTGAAGACGACCGTCATGAACGACGCGGCGCAGCCGATCCGCGATGCGATTTCCGACGTCAAATTCACGCTGATGCTGACGATCGGCCTTGTCGTGCTGGTGATCTATCTCTTTACCGGTCACGTCACGGCAACGATCATCCCAGGCCTTGCCGTGCCGCTGTCGCTGATCGCGACATTCGGCATGATGTATGTGCTGGGATACAGTATCGACAACATCTCGCTGCTAGGCCTGACGCTTGCGGTCGGTCTCGTGGTGGACGACGCGATCGTCATGCTCGAGAATATATTGCGTCATGTCGAAGAAGGCATGCCGGTGCTCGAGGCGGCGCTGAAGGGGTCGGCTGAGGTCAGCTATACCATCATCTCGATGTCGATCTCGCTGATCGCGGTGTTTATCCCGATCCTCTTGATGGGCGGCGTGGTCGGCCGCATCTTCAACGAATTCGGCATGGTCGTTGCCATCGCCATCGTGTCGTCGGCCGTCGTTTCGCTGACCGTCACGCCGATGCTCAGCTCACGCCTGTCGGCGGGTCAGGGCGAGCCGCCCTACCCGGTGCGCCTCTTCAATATGGGCTTCGACTGGACCCAGCGCGGCTACGACCGAGGCGTTGCCTGGTGCCTGCGCCATCGCGGCACGGTGCTCCTGAGCTTCCTCGGCTCGGTGGCGCTTTCGGCCTACCTCTTCATGGTCCTGCCCGCGAGCTTCTTTCCGACGGAAGATATCGGCCGCCTGACGATCTCCACGCAGGCTCGGCAGGATATCTCCTATCCGGCGATGCAGGACCTGCAGAACCAGGCCGCCGCGCTTGTGAAACAGAACCCGGCCGTTGCCCACGTCATGTCCATCGTCGGCGGCAATGCGCGCCAGCCGCTGAACAACGGCACCATGTATGTCGAGTTGAAGGCGAAGGACCAACGCGAGCCGCTGGACAAGACCCTGCGGGAGCTGCGCGCCAGCATCAGCAAGATCGCCGGCCTGAAGGCCTACATCACACCGCAGCAGAGCCTGCGCTTCGGCGGTCGCCAGACGGCCAGCCAGTATCAGCTCGTCGTCCAGGCGCTGAGCGCCGACCAGACGAACCTCTGGGCCAACAAGATGCTCGACGCGATGCGCCGCGATCCGCGCTTCACCGATGTCGCCTCGGATGAGCAAAACAACGCCCTGCAGGCCAATATCGTCGTCGATACCGAAAAGGCAGCGCAATACGGGATCAACAACAATCAGTTGCGCACGTCGCTCGAAGAAGGTTTCGGCGGTTTCGCCACCGCGCAGATCCAGTCGACCGGCGACAGCTACGACGTCATCGTCGAATTCGACACGAGCAAGCCCTGGGACGACCAGAAGCTTCAGGAAATCCAGATCGCCTCTGCGAGCGGCGCGCTCGTTCCGCTGTCGAACTTCGCCCATGTCGAGCGCACGACAGGCCCCGTCACAATCAACCAGACGGGCCAGCTCGTCTCGACCACTGTATCCTTCAACCTGCCGGCCGGCGAAGCGCTCGGCGATGCCACGGCGCAGATCGAGCAGATCAAGAAGGATCTGAACGTACCGGCTGATGTCTTCACCTCCTATGGCGGCACCGCCCAGATCTTCCAGCAGTCGCAGGGCAGCACGCCTTATCTGATCCTTGCCGCTGTCCTGACGATCTATGTGGTCCTCGGCGTTCTCTACGAGAGCTTCATCCATCCGCTGACCATTCTCTCCGGTCTGCCGGCTGCCGCTCTCGGCGCCCTGCTTGCCTTGAAGGTCTTCGGCTTCGACCTGTCGATCATCGCGCTGATCGGCTTGCTGATGCTGATCGGTATCGTCAAGAAAAATGCGATCATGATGATCGACGTTGCTCTGGAAACGCTGCGCTCGAGTACTGGCATGTCGCCATCGGAAGCGATCCATGAAGCCTGCGTCCGTCGTTTCCGCCCGATCATGATGACCACCTTCTGCGCCCTGCTCGGCGCCCTGCCGATCGCGGTCGGCGGCGGTGCAAGCTCCGAGCTCCGTCAACCGCTCGGCATCGCTGTCGTTGGCGGCCTGGTGGTCTCGCAGCTTCTGACGCTGTTCATCACGCCGGTCATCTTCCTGGAGATGAACCGCCTGAACGACTTCCTTGGTCGTCTTGGCAAGCGGAAGGACAAGGATCCGCGTCACAAGCAACCACCAGCGGCTATCGCCGCCGAATGACAGCAACGGGCGCCGAAAGGCGCCTGTTTTGTTTGCGAGAGACCTGAAGCGCTTCGCTTGTGAAACGCCCACAAGGGATAGTGCGGCACGTAAAAATAAAACCGCCGTCAGGTCTTGAACTCGGAACCCAGCCATGTCATGACGCGCCCTCTTTGCGACAGGGACGCGTCTTGCGTCTCATAAGGGGCTCGGCCTCAATCCAGACAATTTCGACGGAAGGGAGTGCGGGCATGGCTCGGGCGCTTGGTTTCGACTTCGGCACGACGAACACGGTTCTGGCGACGGCCGATGGAACCGCGACACAATCGGTCGCCTTCCATAGCGCGGCCGGCACAGCCGACAGCATGCGCACAGCGCTTTCCTTCATGAAGGATTCAGGGCTCGGCGCAGCAGCATTGAAGGTCGAAGCCGGGCATGCGGCCATCCGGCAATTCATCGACAATCCCGGCGACTGTCGCTTCCTGCAGTCGATCAAGACCTTTGCGGCGAGCGCGCTCTTTCAGGGCACGCTGATCTTCGGCAAACGGCACAGCTTCGAGGACCTCATGGAGATATTCGTGCGTCGCCTGCGCGCCTATGCGGGAGACAACTGGCCGAACGACATTTCCCGCATCGTCACCGGGCGCCCTGTGCATTTCGCCGGCGCCAATCCGGACGCCGCTCTTGCCACGCAGCGCTACAATGCCGCGCTGACGCGCTTCGGCTTTCCGGAAGTTCACTATGTCTATGAACCGGTGGCAGCCGCCTTCTACTTCGCTCAGCATCTGAAGAAGGATGCGACGGTGCTGGTCGCGGACTTCGGCGGCGGTACGACCGACTATTCGCTCATCCGTTTCGAAACCCAGGCCGGAAAGCTGACGGCCACTCCCATCGGCCACTCGGGCGTCGGCATCGCCGGCGATCATTTCGATTTCAGGATGATCGACAACATCGTCTCGCCGGCGATCGGCAAAGGCAGCTTCTTCAAGAGCTTCGACAAGCTGCTGGAGGTGCCGACCTCCTACTATGCCAACTTCGGCCGCTGGAACCAGCTTTCGATCTTCAAAACCTCACGCGAATACGCCGACCTGAAGACACTCGTGCGCAGCAGCCTGGAGCCGGAAAAGCTGGAGACCTTCATCGAACTCGTCGAACATGATGAGGGCTATCCGCTCTATCAGGCCGTATCGGCGACGAAGATGGCTCTTTCGAGCGAAGAAGAAGCCGAATTCAACTTCCCGCCGCTCGGCAAGGCCGGCCGCAAGCATGTTCGCAGGGCCGATTTCGAGAGCTGGATTGCCGACGACCTCGCCCGCATCGAGGGTGCGCTGGACGACGTTCTGACGACCACGAACACATTGCCCGATGCGATCGACAAGGTGTTTCTTACCGGCGGCACTTCCTTTGTGCCGGCCGTGCGGCGCATCTTCACCGAACGCTTCGGCCAGGAGCGGATCGAGACAGGCGGCGAACTGCTATCGATCGCCCACGGTCTTGCCCTGATCGGCGAGCGCGACGATATCGCCCAGTGGACGGCCTGACATAGCACCCGCCCCGCTCTTTCGTTCCCGCGTTGCTTTGGCTAGAGTTCAGCCATGATTTCCGCCAGCGACCTCACCCCGGCCGAACTTGCCGCGCTTCTGCATTTTCATGCGGATGCCGGTGTCGATTGGCTGCTGGAAGAACAGCCGGTAGATCGCTTTGCCGAATTCGAGGCCATGCGTGCCGCGCGGCAAGGCGGGCGCGCCGCGCAGCCCCGCGCTGAAACTCCGGCACCTGCGACGCGGACACAACCGGATCGTCGCCAGGCTGCAAAGCCGACCGCACCTGCTGCAGCACCGCCGCGCGCCGCGCCCGCCATTCCCGATGAGCAGGCCGTGGAACAGGCGCGATTCGCCGCCGAAAGCGCACGCTCGCTCAGCGAATTGAAAACCGCGATCGAAGCCTTCAACGGCTGCAATCTCAAGAACAGCGCACGCTCGACGATCTTTGCAAGCGGTACCGCGGAAGGCCGAATCATGGTGATCGGCCCGATGCCGAGCGCCGACGATGACAGGGAAGGCGCGCCGTTTTCCGGCCGCGCCGGCCTGTTGCTGGACAAGATGCTGGCCGCCATCGGTCTGCAGCGCGACGGGATTCTGCTCGCCAACGTCATTCCGTGGCGGCCGCCCGGCAACCGGGCGCCATCCGCACCCGAAATCGAGATATGTCGCCCGTTCATAGAACGGCAGATTGCGCTCGCCGAGCCGAAGGCCTTGTTGCTGCTCGGCAATTTTACCGCCCGATATTTCTTCGGAGGGGGCGAGACCATCCACGGATTGCGCGGACAGTGGCGCGAGTTAAGCATTCTCGGCCGGGCGGTGCCGGCAATCGCCAGTCTCCATCCGCAGGAACTGCTGACCGCGCCGATCAACAAGCGCTTGGCCTGGAGCGACCTGCTGGCCTTCAAACATTATATCGACGCCGAAATATTAGGCTGATTTTCGCCACGATTAACGAAAAATGACGTTAGCCATGCATTTTAAGCATGGCAGTCTTCCGGCGTTGTGCATTGCGGAATCAATGTTGCGTTGCAATATAGACTTGTGTCTTGGGAGGAATCGAAAGGAACCAAGGCCATGACTGCACGTTTGCGCCCTATTCACTGCGGGTTTGATACCCTTCGCCGCGCCCTCGAGCCCGTGCGCGCGATAAATGGACATCGCAACCTCGGCATCGCTGCCAATGAGCAGATGATTGCTCGAGGTACTGGCGTTTCTGCTCGCGTCAGCCGTCCGACGGCAATCTTCGCGGATTTCCGTACCTGCTGAACACAGGCGCCAGTGGCGCCGCAGCGTAGCGTTTGATTATCAGGAATTATATCATGTCTTCCGGTTTGCGTTCCCTCATCGCCTTGTTCGATTCGGTCGGCCATATCGGCTCCGCGGTGCGAGCTGCCGAGGAATTTGAGCGCGCGCGCAACTTCCGCAAGGGGGAATGCCGCGAGACAGCTGCCGCGCGGGCATCGGCAAGCATCCCTCTTTGAGATTTCACGGGCGGATTCGCGTCTCCATCGGCCGCGCCTTAATGGCCAAGCCTGCGCCGGCCTTTACTCCTCAACAGCGAGAGCGGAGCGTCCCTCGATCGATCGCGCCCAGGCGAAAGCCTCATCGATCGCGGCCAATTTCACGGCCTGCCATCCGCAATATTGATCCAGGAAATCGCGCGACACCCACATACGAGTCTTCTTGACCTCGTCGTGCCAGCCGATGTCGCCGCGCTCGGCGGATTTACGCAACAGGCGCTGAAGATGGGTTCGCGATATCATGAAGTGGGCTGCCAGCGCCCGCGCATCGACGTGACCGATGTCGATCCTGTCTCCCTCCTCGGCGAGATCCAGTTTCGACATGATGTGATCGACGACAAGGCCGCCGGCTTCCGTCCAAAGAAATAAGCCAATGCATTCGGGCGGTTCACGCCAGATTTCCATTTCCAGGCAATTGCGCGCCATGCGGGGCTGGGCAAGATCCATCAGTGCCGGCGAGGCGGCAAGAGCCGCAGCCCGCGCGCCATCGTCAAGCAGATCGAGTGCGGTCAGGTTGGCGAGATACCAACCGAACATTGCGGTGAAGCTCATCTCCGTCGGCACATAACGGCGCGGGCGGCGAACGGGGCCGGGAGCCAGTTCGAGGAAGCGATAGGTCAGCAGTTCTTCGACGAAGCTCAAGACCGTATTGCGGCTGGCGACACGATACCGCGTGATGAGATCGCGGAGCGCGACGACGGTCAGCCCCGAGCCGGGAACGGCAGTGTCGTGCTCAAGGTGAAGCGCATAGGCCGTCTGCGTCAGAAGCCAGCGCTGATGCGAGGCGAGCATGCGCGCGATCCTCGGACCATTGTCGTAACGGTTGCGCAACGCCTCCGCAAGGAAGCGCAATGACGCGACGAATTTGGGATGACGAGCAAGCTGCTCGATGGAAAAACTCAATCGGGCCTCCTTGGGGTGCCCATTTCAATCAGCGACAAAAGGGGATGTTTCATTTTTGTGAACGAATTCACCGGAATCGATCATAATTCCGACATCTAATAGCATGCTATAGTTATGCAACCGCCCTTATATCGCAAGAGGTTAAACAAATAATTTACTTTAAATTATTGTTTCCTCGCCCGAACACCCTGTATTCGCCGGTAGTGAAGCCATGATGATCCATCTGAACGCGATGGTAGCAACTGTAACATCAGGCTGCAAATGCAGGCGGAAATTGGCGCCTGATCGATCCGATGTCCATTCAAGTGTTGCATTCAACCTGAAACGAAGACAGGCTGCCGGGCGAATACTTATTGTGCCATAACAAAACATATCGATGTCGTGACATGACTTTAACTTTGGTTCAGATTTCGATGTAATGATGCGACACCTTCAGTCCGAGGGAGGCTTCGGACCGCACCCGCCATAGCTTAGCCTGATCAGGATAGACCATGCGAACAGACACCGGCCAGATCGTCAATCTGGCAGACTACCGTCCCACCGACTTCGTTCTGGAACGCGTGGACCTTACCTTCGATCTGCATCCAACCGAAACCAAGGTCGAAGCGCGGCTGATCTTCCATCGGCGCGAAGGCATCGATCCCAAGGCACCGCTGGTGCTCGATGGCGACGAACTGGTTCTGTCCGGGCTGCTGCTCGACCAGAGCGAACTTCCCACCGAACAATATGACGCCACGCCGGAAAGCTTGACCGTTCGCGGCCTGCCCGAGAGCACGCCTTTCGAGCTGACGATCACGACCGTCATTAATCCCGAGGCCAACACGCAGCTGATGGGCCTCTACCGCACCGGCGGCATCTATTGCACGCAGTGCGAAGCCGAAGGCTTCCGCCGCATCACCTATTTCCCGGATCGGCCTGATGTTCTCGCCCCCTATACGGTCAACATCATCGCCGACAGGGCTGCCAATCCGCTGCTGCTGTCGAACGGCAACTTCCTTGGCGGCGCTGGCTATAGTGAAGGCAAGCATTTCGCCGCCTGGTTCGATCCACATCCGAAGCCGAGCTATCTCTTCGCGCTTGTCGCCGGCGACCTTGGCGTCGTCGAAGATACGTTCACCACCCTGTCCGGCCGCGAAGTGGCGCTGAAGATCTATGTCGAGCACGGCAAGGAGCCGCGTGCTGCCTATGCCATGGATGCGCTGAAGCGCTCGATGAAGTGGGACGAAGAGCGATTCGGCCGCGAATACGATCTCGACATCTTCATGATCGTCGCCGTGTCGGACTTCAACATGGGCGCGATGGAGAACAAGGGGCTCAACGTCTTCAACGACAAGTACGTGCTCGCCGATCCCGAGACGGCAACCGATGCCGACTATGCCAACATAGAAGCCATCATCGCCCACGAATATTTCCATAACTGGACCGGCAACCGCATCACCTGCCGCGACTGGTTCCAGCTCTGCCTCAAGGAAGGCCTGACCGTCTATCGCGATCACGAGTTTTCCGCCGACCAGCGCTCGCGTCCCGTCAAGCGCATCGTCGAAGTCCGGCATCTGAAATCGGAACAGTTTCCGGAAGACAGCGGACCGCTCGCCCATCCGGTTCGCCCGACAAAATATCGTGAAATCAACAACTTCTATACGACGACCGTCTATGAGAAGGGCAGCGAAGTCACGCGCATGATCGCAACCCTGCTCGGCCGCGATCTCTTCAAGCAGGGCATGGATCTCTATTTCGATCGGCATGATGGTCAGGCCGTCACGATCGAGGATTTCGTTAGATGTTTCGAGGATGTCAGCGGCCGCGATCTCACGCAGTTTTCGCTTTGGTACCACCAAGCCGGCACGCCCCTCGTCACCGCATCCGCCGCCTATGATGCCGAAGCCAAGACGTTCACCTTGTCGCTTGAGCAGATGGTGCCGGCAACGCCTGGCCAGACCGCCAAGAAGCCGATGCACATTCCGCTGCGCATGGGCTTGCTGGCCGAAAACGGCACCGTCATCACGCCTGCATCCGTCATCGGCGCGGAGCTCACCGACGATGTCCTGCACCTGACGAAGCAGACGCAGACGGTGACGTTCCACGGCATTCCCTCACGGCCGGTTCTGTCGCTCAATCGCAGCTTCTCGACACCGATCAACCTGCAATTCAGCCAGAGCACCCGCGATCTCTCGCTGATCGCGCGCTACGAGACCGATCATTTCGCCCGCTGGCAAGCGCTGATCGATCTTGGCCTGCCCAACCTCTTGCAGGCGGCGCGCGATGCACGTCAGGGCATCGACATCACCTGCGGTTCGGCCTTCACCGACGCACTGCTCGCAGCCGCGGCCGACGAAAGCCTGGAGCCGGCATTTCGTGCCCAGGCGCTTGCCCTGCCGAGCGAGGCCGATATTGGCCGGGAGCTTGGCGGCAATAACGATCCGGATGCCATTCATGCCGCGCGCCAGACGATCATCAAGCGGGTGGCCGAGGCCGGAAAACAGGTCTTCACCGCGCTTTATGACGGCATGCAGACGACAGGCGTCTTCTCGCCGAATGCTGCAAGCGCCGGCCGCCGCGCCTTGCGCAACACGGCGCTAGGCTACCTGTCGCAGCTGGACGAGACGCCGGCGAGAGCGAAAGCTGCCTATGATGCCGCGAACAATATGACCGATCTCAGTGCCGCGCTGACCATTCTGGCGCAGCGCTTCCCGGATACGGCGGAGACGGCGGCAGCGCTTGCGCATTTCCGCGACCGCTTCGCAGACAATGCGCTCGTCATCGACAAGTGGTTCGCCATTCAGGCCGCAATCCCTGGCGCGGGCGCGCTGGAGCGCATTCGGCTGCTGATGGAGACGCCCCTGTTCAAGCGCACCAATCCGAACCGTGTACGCGCAGTCCTCGGCACCTTCGTCTTCGCGAACCCGACCGGCTTCGGTCGGGCAGACGGCGCCGGATACCATTTCCTGGCCGACGAGATCCTTGAGATCGATCCGCGCAACCCGCAGCTCGCAGCCCGCATCCTGACGTCGATGCGCTCCTGGCGGCTGCTGGAACCGGTGCGCGCCGACCATGCCCGCTCGGCACTGATGCGGATCGAACGCTCGAACAACCTTTCGACCGACGTACGCGACATCGTGGACCGCATTCTGAAGGAGTGACTGCGATCTCCCCGGGTGCCGATTTCAAGAGCTGATTTGCGTCGGCCTTTTCAGCTTCAGCGAGTCCCGAATACGCGCAACTTACCGCTGCGTGTGCGAAATATGCTGAAATCGCAGATGGTTAAGAAAGTTTTACCGCACCCTCTGGACAAGCCGAATCACGAATGATTCATTAAGGCAGATTCGGGCGAGCGGTGCAGCGAATCACACGAGGGACAAGGCTGAAGCGATGGTGGACGTGCGGCGGGCAACCGCGGCCGAAGGACGGCTGCGTGTTAATTTCGACGGTCTGAAATCCTGGCATAGCGGCGTTACCGATCGAACCGGAGTGCGTGTGGAGACGATCTCGCGCCGCTTCCCGCAGACGGAACATATTCTCAAGCGCGTCATTCCGGTTCTCATCGTTTCCTTCCTGATGGTCGTTGCCGCCTCGCATTTCTTCGGAATGATCACGGAACATGGCCGGATGGCGGCGTCTGCCCGCCGTACGACTTCGCTTTCCATCGCCGCCGCATCCGCCGCCCTTTCGAACGATGCCAGCCTGTTCCAGGCCGGCGACCGCAGCGGCGCAGAACGAAAATTGGCCTCCTATTTGCCGCAGGATCGATTGGATACCGGCGCATTCGTGCTGCTCGTGCAGTCGAGCGGCCGCGTGTTCGGCTCGTCGGCGGCCGGCTCCGGCTATATCGGCATGCTGATCTCCGACTTCTTTCCGGAAGTGTCGGCCATCCGCAATTTCGGCGACCATGCCGGCGTGATCGAAACCATGATCGGCGGCGAGCCCTATTACGCGGCGATCTCCCTGATCGGCGACAAGGGCGATTTCATCCTGTCGGCCGCATCGATGGATCAGATCGACAAACTCTGGCGCGACGAGCTGACGCTGAACGTCACGCTCTTTGCCGGCATCTCCTCCATCCTGCTCGTCATTCTCTATGCCTATTACACCCAGGTGAAGCGGGCCCGGGACGCGGATGAAATCTTCCTCGAATCGAACCTGCGGGTCGAGACAGCGCTTTCGCGCGGACGCTGCGGCCTTTGGGATTTCGATTTCACCAGCCGCAAGTTCTTCTGGTCGCGCTCGATGTACGACATGCTCGGGATGCCGGCCGCCGACAAGCCTCTCGCCTTCACGGATGCGGCGCGGCTGATGCACCCGGACGACAATAGCCTTCACATGCTCGCCCGCTCCATCACCCGCGGCAATGCCGGCCAGGTGGACCAGATCCTGCGTATCCGCCATGCCAAGGGACATTATGTCTGGATGCGCGCCCGCGCCCAGGTGATCCGCACCAATTCGGGCCGCGTGCACATGATCGGCATCGCCATGGATGTCACCGAGCAGCACCGGCTGGCGCAGCGCTATGCCGAAGCCGACCAACGGCTGGCCGATGCCATCGAATGCACCTCCGAAGCCTTCGTGCTGTGGGACAAGAACGATCGTCTCGTCATGTGCAACGCGCATTTTCAGCAGGCTTACGGCCTGCCCGACAATGTGCTGGTGCCCGGCACCGAGCGCGCCGTCGTCAATGCCGCGGCAGTTCGGCCGGTCATCGAGCGGCGCATCGTCGATCCCGGCCGCATCAGTCATTCGCAGACGACGGAAGTGCAGCTGGCCGACGAGCGCTGGCTGCAAATCAACGAGCGCCGTACCCGCGACGGCGGCCTCGTCTCCGTCGGCACTGATATCACGCAGCTGAAGCGCAATCAGGAGCGCCTTCGCGAGTCCGAGCGCCGGCTGATGGCGACGATCAACGATCTCTCCGCCTCAAGGCAGATCCTGGAGCGGCAGAAGGCCGAGCTTTCGACCGCCAATGCCAACTACCTTGCGGAAAAAGAGCGGGCCGAAGCGGCCAACAGGGCCAAGTCGGAGTTCCTCGCCAATATGTCGCATGAGTTGCGCACGCCGCTCAACGCCATCCTCGGCTTCTCGGAGATCCTGCACGACCAGATGTTCGGCCCGCTCGGCTCCGCCCGCTACAACGAATATGCCAAGGATATCCACGACAGCGGCAAGCATCTGCTCAACGTCATCAACGACATTCTCGATATGTCGAAGATCGAAGCCGGGCATATGAAGCTCTCCTGCGAGCAGATCAATCTGGCGCCGCTCATCGAGGAGTGCCTGCGTTTCACCCGCATCCCGGCCGCTCAGAAGAACATTCTCGTCGAGCAGAACATTTCCTCGGAGATCAAGCTGAGTGCCGACCGCCGAGCGATGAAGCAGATCGTGCTCAACCTGCTCTCCAACGCCGTGAAATTCACCAATGACGGCGGCCGTATCGCGGTTCGCACGCGCAAGGTCGAGGATGCTGTCATGCTTGTCATCGCCGACACGGGCATCGGCATTCCGAAATCAGCCTTGAGCAAGATCGGCCAGCCCTTCGAACAGGTGCAGAGCCAATATGCGAAGAGCA
The DNA here is from genome assembly GCF_008370325.1 of Martinezella tropici. Taxonomy (GTDB): domain Bacteria; phylum Pseudomonadota; class Alphaproteobacteria; order Rhizobiales; family Rhizobiaceae; genus Rhizobium; species Rhizobium tropici_B. The sequence continues at coordinate 354,507 of NZ_VNIP01000011.1, forward strand.
AGGGAGGCTCAGGCCTTGGGCTCGCCATTTCCAGATCGCTGACCGCGCTGCATCATGGCCGCATGCGCATCCGCTCCCGCGAAGGCATCGGCACCGTCATCGCGATCCGTATCCCTGATCAGCGCTAAAGCGCGTCGCGATCTTTCAGATTCGCTTCTCGCGCTTTAGGTCCTTGATTTTGCGCATGTCGTTGTCGCAAAACCGCTGCGCACTTTTGCGCGACATGCTTCAGCTTCCAACGGTTGCCTGGAATATCTTCCGCACCGCCTTCGACAGCCGCTTCAGCTCCGCTTCCAAGGTGCGGATGTCCGGGCAGTCGCCGGCGCGGCAGACCAGCTCGATCAGTCCCGAAGGCGCATTCTGCGGATCGAACGAGCCGTCGATGCACAGCCGGATGAGTTGCGACAGTTCCGTATAGAGATGCAGGGCCTCCAGGCAGACATCGAGATCATTGCGATCCATCAGGCTGGCGCCCAGCAGTTTCAACGCTTCCGCCGTGCTGAGCCCGTTCGCGTCGATGCCGACGCCACGCTCGGGTGCGATCAGCCGCAAATATTGCGCTGTGAATTCGATATCGATCAGGCCGCCGGGGATCAGCTTCAGGTCCCAGATGTTTTCAGGCGGCTTTTCCTGCTCGATCAGGCCGCGCATCTCACGAACATCCCTAGCGATCTTGGCCGTGTCTCTCTTTGCCGAGAGAACTTCGCCGATGATGCGCTCGGCGTCATTCACCAACGCCTCATCCCCGCCGATCAAGCGCGCCCGCGAAAGCGCCATGTGCTCCCAGGTCCAGGCCTCCGTGCGCTGATATTTCTCGAAGGAGTTGATGCGCGTGGCGACGGGTCCCTTGTTTCCGGAAGGGCGCAGCCGCATGTCCACCTCGTAGAGGATGCCTTCGGCGGTCGGCGCCGAGAGAGCGGCAATCAGACGCTGGGTAATGCGCGTGAAATAACGCGTGGCGTCGAGTGGCTTCGGCCCAGTCGATTCACCGGCCGTGTCGTCATAGTCATAGAGCAGGATAATATCGATGTCGGAGCCGGCCGTGAGCTCGAAACTGCCGAGCTTGCCCATGCCGACGACAGCGATGCGACCGCCAGGATATTCGCCATGCGCCCCGCGGATTTCCTTCATCACGGCATCCAGCGCCGCCTCGACGATCAGATCGGCAAGATAGGTGAAGGCTCGGGCGGCCATCTGCCCGCCGATCGCGCCCGTCAGCAGGCGGATGCCGATCAGGAAGCGCTGTTCGGATGCGAAGATGCGCAGGCGGTCCAGCACGTCCTCATAGTGTCTTGCAGGCGCCAGGAAGCTTCTGATGCGCTCCGCCAGATAATCGCGTGTCGGCAATTCGGCCATGAGGCCGGGGTCCAGCATGCCGTCGAAGACATGTGGCTTGGCCGCGATGATCTCTGCAAGACGCGGCGCCGAGGACATGATGTTGACGATGAGAGAAAGCAGCGCCTGATTGGTGCCGAGCAGCGAGAAGAGCTGAATGCCCGCCGGCAGGCCGGAGATGAAGCTGTCAAAGCGCAGCAGCGCCTCGTCGGCACGCTTGCTTTCGCCGAAGACACGCAACAGCTCGGGCGTCAGCTCCGTCAGCCGCTCGCGCGCCTCCACCGATTGGGTCGCGCGATATCGGCCATAGTGCCAGGTGCGGATCACATTGGCGATGTCGGACGGCCTTTCGAAGCCGAGACTGCGCAGCGTCTCCAGAGTGTCGGGATCGTCGCCCTGGCCGGTAAAAACCAGATTGCCGGTTCCGGACGACAACTTCATTTCCTGCTCGAACAGGCGCGCGTAACGCCGCTCGACCGTTTTCAGCGTCGTCACCAGAGCCTCAGAGAAGGCCGTTAGGTCAGCAAAGCCCATCATGAAGACGATGCGCCGGAGCTCGGCATCGGTTTCCGGCAGCAGATGCGTCTGCTCGTCGCGCACCATCTGGATGCGATGTTCGACATTGCGCAGGAACCAGTAGGCCGATGTCAGCTCATCGCGGGTTTCCGCGTCGATCCACTTCGCCTCGGTCAACTCGGCGAGCGTTTGCTCGGTTGACCGGCAACGCAATGCCGGCATGCGGCCGCCGGCAATGAGCTGCTGCGTTTGCACGAAGAACTCGATCTCGCGAATGCCGCCGCGGCCAAGCTTGACGTTGTGGCCCTTGACGGCGATCGCCCCGTGGCCCTTGTGCACATGGATCTGCCGCTTGATCGAATGAATGTCTGATATCGCCGCATAGTCCAGATATTTGCGGAAGACGAAGGGCACGAGATCGCGAATGAAGGCCTGGCCGGCGGCGATATCGCCGGCAACCGGGCGGGCCTTGATGAAGGCCGCGCGCTCCCAGTTCTGCCCCCTGCCCTCGTAATAGATCATCGCCGCGTCCACAGGGATCGCCAGCGGCGTCGAGCCGGGATCGGGACGCAGGCGAAGATCGGTGCGGAACACATATCCATCCGCCGTGCGCTCCTGCAGGATGCGCACCAGCCGCCGCATCAGCCGCGGGAAGATATCGATGGCGTCATCCGGATCGGGCACGATTCCTACCGTCTCGTCGAAGAAGACGACCAGATCGATGTCGGAAGAATAATTCAGCTCCTCGGCGCCGAGCTTGCCCATGCCGAGCACGATCAGCCCCGATTTCTGGCTCGGCGATGCGGGATCGGGGAGCGAAATCTTGCCGGCTTCGTGCGACGACAGCAGCAGATGGTCGATCGCCGCCGAGATGGAAGCTTCGGCAAGCCTGCTCAGCCAAAGGGTCGTCGCCTTACCATTATAAATGCCTGCGAGATCGGCGAGCGCGATCAGAAAGGCAGCACGGCGCTTGATGACGCGCAGGCGGCTCATCACCTCGGATTCCGAAGGTGACGAGCTGGCCTCCTCAGCCGGCAGCCAAGCGCGGCGGGCCTCTCCCATAAGCGCTTCGACCTGAGGCGATAGCGGCCTCTCGATGGCGGCCACCAGGAGCGGCGGTTCGAGATTGGCGATCTCGCGCAGATGAGGAGACAGAGTGAGCGCAGCGACGATGAAATCCCGCAATGCGCTCTCTTCGGCGAGCAAGGCAGCGACGGCAGGCTCTGCTCCGCCGATCTGCTTGAGATCGGCAAGCGCTGACTTCGTCTCGGTCTGGTTCAAAGGCCGCAACCGCCCAGACGGAACATCCCGCAGCAAATCGCTTTGCGTCGTCGTCATGCAGCTCTCCCCAACAGCAAGCGGATAGAGCATGATGCCGAAAAGTGTTAGGGGATTTCGGACAACATCATGCTCTACTTCTTTTATGCTAGAGCGGATTCAGATTTTAGGTCGTTTCGACCTAAAATCATCCGGCTCTCGTGCAGGATTAACCTATTGTTTCTGCATGGGGAAGATCATGGTGACCGTTAATCCCTTGGCATCGGGACTGTCGGGATCGGTATCGGAAAGCTCCAGCCGGCCGCCATGCAGCTCCATGACCGCCTCGACCAGAGCGAGGCCAAGGCCGGTTCCCGGCTTGGAACGGCTTTCGTCCAGGCGGAAGAAACGCTTGATCACATCGGCGCGCTGATGGGCGGGAATGCCTGGCCCATGATCGGCAACGGCGAGCGTCACCGCTTCGGGCGTGCGCGCTAGCCTGAAAGTTATCGCCTGCTTGCCGTTGCAGCCCGAGGCGTATTTGAGGGCATTGTCGATGAGGTTGAAAAGCGCCTGGCCGATCAGCTCGCGATTGCCCTGCACCTCGACATCAGGCTCGATATCCGCCGTCAGTGCCAGGCCGGCCTCTTCGGCAACCGGCTCATAGAGTTCGGCCGTATCGGCGACGATGGAGGAGAGATCGACATCGGTCATTTCGGCGGCCACCGATCCCGCCTCGACGCGGGAAATCATCAAGAGCGCATTGAACGTGCGGATCAGCTGATCGGACTCGCCGATGATGCCCTCGAGAGCGACGCGACGCCCTTCACTATCGGCATTGTCGAGTGCATCGGCAGCCTTGTTGCGCAGGCGTGTGAGCGGGGTCTTGAGGTCATGCGCGATATTGTCGGAGACCTGCCGCAGCCCTTCGTTCAGTTTCTCGATGCGCTCGAGCATCGAATTCAGCGACGCCGACATGCGGTCGAACTCGTCGCCGGAGCCGCCGACCGGCAGGCGCTGGGAAAGGTCGCCGGCCATGATCTTGCGGCTGGCATCCGTCATCCGGTCGATGCGCTTCAGCGCGTTGCGGCCGATGCCGAACCAGATGACCAGCGCGCCGAGGCCCATGATCGCCAGCGCCAGCATCAGCGCCTGGCGCACCAGCAAGCGGAAGCGCTCCGGCTCGCCCAGATCGCGGCCGATCAGGATGCGCAGGCCGTTGTCGAGGATGAAGATATTGGCGATCGCCAGATGGCGCCGCTCCGGATCGTTGGAAGCGTCCGTGTAGCGCTCGTAGACGAAGGGCAGCTCCGTCCAGCCGGCCTGGCCGAGAACGCCCGGCTGCACGGAGGCGACGTTGCCGGCCAGAATGTCGCCGGAAGGACCGGCAATGACATAGAGGTTGGCGCCCGGCTGACGGGCTCGGCGCTCCATCGTGCGCAGAAGCAGGTTCAGCCCGCCGATGTCATAGGCGCGCTTGACCTGATTGACTTCCTGCTGAACGGCATCGCGGATCTGCCCCGTCAGCAACCGTTCGGACATGGCCGTGACGTAGAAGACCAGCGTCGCGGCACAAAGCGCAAAAAGAAGGATGTAAAGGGCGGAAAGGCGGACGGCGGTGGACTTGAAGAGGACGCGGAAGCGACTCATCCCTCGTCCTTGATCATGTATCCGGCGCCACGGATCGTCTTCAGCAGCGGCTGGCTGAAATCCTTCTCGATCTTGGAGCGCAGGCGCGAAACATGGACGTCGATGACGTTCGTCTGCGGATCGAAATGATAATCCCAGACATTCTCGAGCAGCATGGTGCGGGTCACGACCTGGCCGGCATTCTTCATCAGATATTCCAGCAGGCGGAATTCGCGCGGCTGCAGCGGGATTTCCTTGCCGCCGCGACGCACCTCATGCGAAAGCCGGTCCAGTTCCAGATCGCCGACACGATAAAGGACATCCTGCTCCGGCGTGCCCTTGCGGCGGCCGAGCACTTCGACGCGCGCCAGAAGTTCGCTGAAGGCATAGGGCTTCGGCAGGTAATCGTCACCGCCGGCGCGCAGGCCCGTGACGCGATCGTCGACCTGACCGAGCGCGGAAAGGATCAGAACCGGCGTATGCACACCCTTGCGGCGCAGCTCGCTGATGACGGAGAGCCCATCGCGGCGCGGCAGCATGCGGTCGATGATAGCGACATCGTAAGTGTTCTCGGTTGCCATGAAGAGACCGCTCTCGCCATCGCTTGCGTGATCGGCAACGATGCCGGCCTCGCGAAACGCCTTGGTGAGATAGGCAGCCGCCTCGAGATCGTCTTCGATGATCAGAATCTTCATGTGGGCGACATTACCCGCCGAGGGTGTCTCGGCACAACCGGAATCGGAAGAATTCACGGCGTGTTGGCCAGTGGTTGTCATCTTGCACCTGCCTTGGAGCCAGCCTTATTGAATGTCCTGGACCGGTTCAGCTTTTCACGAAATCTCGGAACCGCCCTATCGCTCTGTTTTCCCGCAATTCCGGACGGAAAACCGCTCAGCACTTTTCCTGGAATTGCCCTAAAGAAGAAGCCGCGCAAGCCGTGGTCTGCGCGGCTTCTTGAATGCATTTCACACGCTGAAGGGATCAGCCGGCGTTGATCGGCAGAGCAACGAAGCGGCTGCCGTCACCAGACTGGATCTGGAACAGGGCGCGGGTGCGACCGTCCTTCTTCGCCTGCTCGATGACCTTGACGATGTCGCCGGCGCTGGAGACCTGCTGGTTGTTGACCGAGGTGATCTTCTCGCCCTCCTTCACGCCCTTGTCGGCGGCATCGGAATCGGGATCGACGGCGGTGATCGCGACGCCCTTACCATCATCGGACGGGCCGACGGTGAGGCCAAGATCCGCGAGCGCCTTTTCAGAGGACGGCTGCTGCGGCTGGTTCGGCTGCGAGTCCTCGCTGGAGGCCTGGGTTTGATCGGCCGGAAGCGTGCCGAGCTCGACGGTGACCGACTGCGACTTGCCGGCGCGCCAGATCGAAACGTCGACCTTGGAACCTGGCTGCATCGCGCCGATGCGGCGAGCGAGATCGCGCGGATCCTTGACCGGATCGCCATTGACCGCCGTCACGACGTCGCCATTCTTGATGCCGGCCTTCTGGCCGGGCGAACCGTCCTGCGGGGAAACGACGAGTGCGCCGCTTGCCTCGGAAAGGCCGAGGGATTCGGCGATATCCTTGGTGACCGGCTGGATCTGCACGCCGAGCCAGCCGCGAGAGACGGTGCCGGACTTGATGAGGTCGGCTACGACATCCTTGGCGGTCGTCGCCGGAATTGCGAAGGCGATGCCGACGCTGCCGCCCGACTGCGAGAAGATGGCGGTGTTGATGCCGACCACCTGGCCGTTGAGGTTGAAAGTCGGGCCGCCGGAGTTGCCCTTGTTCACCGGTGCGTCGATCTGGATGTAATCGTCATAGGGACCGGAATGAATGTCGCGGCCGCGAGCCGATACGATACCCGCGGTGACGGTACCGCCGAGGCCGAACGGATTGCCGACGGCAACGACCCAATCACCGACGCGAACCTTGGCGTCATCGGCCCAGCCGACATAGGTGAACTTCTTGCCCTTGGGATCGACCTTCAGGACTGCGAGATCGGTGCGTGAATCCTTGCCGACGAGCTTGGCGTCGAGCTCGGTGCCGTCATTGAGAATGACGACGAAGGCCGCGCCGTCGGACACAACATGGTTGTTGGTGACGATATAGCCATCTTCCGAAACGAAGAAGCCCGACCCTTGAGCGACCGGGCGCAGGTGGCCCTTGTCATCGGGATTCTTCTGCTGGTTCTGGCCATGCTGCTGGCCGCGGCCCTGCTGCTGCTCGAACTGGCGGAAGAACTTCTTCAGCGGGTGATCATCCGGAAGGTCATCGAAGCCACGGCCGAGACCGAAAGAGTCGTCTTCATCCGCAGCGGCATTGACGCGGGATTCGACGCGCACCGAGACGACGGCCGGCGACACGGCATCGACTACATTGGCAAAGCTCGGAACCTGCGGCGCCTGAACATTGACGGCATCGGCATAGGAACGGCTGACTTCGGCCGGAACACCCGTGGCCAGAGCAGCAACAGCGAGGCCGGCGACGACCGAGGCCTTCATAGCGGTGCTGCGGGACAGGCTGTCCTTGATATTCCTGAACATATGCAAGTTACCTTTTCTTTTCTCGTCGGATTTGCGCCGGCGAAACCGGCTTTGGCTCGTGGTGATAAAATATATAGGGCGCGACACCTTACGGCGAACTGTCCGCCCCATGAAAAATTCGTAATGTAAAGAAATGGTGGCAATGAGGTGAAGGAATGACGGGGAGGTGAAGGAATGACGGGCGGCGTCACTTTTCCAGGATCTCGTTCAATTGCGCCTCTTCCTCGTTGCTCAGAGGCTTGCCGGTGGGCTTGCCGGAACGGCGCCGCGCATAGGCAACCAAGGCCAATCCGCCGACAACGAAGAGCGCAACTGGCGCGCCCCAGAGTATATAGGTCTTCTCGCTCAAGCGCGGCTTGAGCAGCACGAACTCGCCATAGCGGGAAACGATGTAGTCGAGCACCTGCCGATCCGTATCGCCGTCGGCAAGGCGCTTGCGCACGAGCAGGCGCAGGTCGCGGGCAAGATCGGCATTGGAATCATCGATGGATTGATTCTGGCAGACCATGCAGCGCAGTTCGGCCGAAATCGTGCGCGCCCGCGCCTCGAGAGCCGGATCGAGCAGAACCTCGTCGGGATTGACGGCAAAGGCAGGGGCCGCGGCAAAGAGCAATGCCAGCAGCATAAGCAGGCGAGCGAACACCCCTGCCTTCTTCCCGGCCCCGCTATTCCTGTGGAGGATGGTCAAACGCATCATTCAGCCGGCTCCATGGCCGGGCGAGCCGGCTTCGCCCTGCGGCTGGGGGCACCGACACGCAGGCGGCGGTCGCTGAGCGACACGAAGCCGCCGATCGCCATGACCAGCGCACCCATCCAGATGCAGAGAATGAAGGGCTTCCACCAGATGCGCACGACCATGCCGCCATCCTTGCTCGCATCGCCGACCGACACATAAAGCTGGCTGAGCCCAAGGGTCAGAATGCCGGATTCGGTGGTCGCCGTACGGCTCGCGGTGAAGACACGTTTGGCGGAGGACATTTGCGCAAAGGCAACCCCTCCACGGCTGACCGTGAAGCGGGCACGATCCTCGGTGAAATTGGGACCGACACCGGGCTGCACGCCCTCGAAGCGCAGGCTGTAGCCGCCGAGCTCAGCGGTCTCGCCCGGTTTCATGCTGGTGATGTTCTCGCCCTCGAAGGTCGTCACCGCGATGATACCAAGGACAGTAATGCCGAGGCCCGCATGCGCCAGCGCCGTGCCGAAAGCCGAACGCGGCAACCCGCCGAGGCGCCACCAGGCCACATTCGCAGCCACCTTGCCGACACCGGCGCGATACCAGAGATCGGCCAAGGCGCCGAAGATCAGGAAGAAGCCGGCGGCAAGGCCGAGGACGGCAAGGACCGGGCCGCCATGCCTGATGTAAAATAGAACCAATCCTGCGATGAAGGCCAACCCTGCCACGACATAGAGCCGCTGCAATGCGCCGAGCAGGTCACCGCGCTTCCAGGCAAGCAGCGGGCCGAACGGCACGGCAACGAGGATCGGCGCCATCAACAATCCGAATGTCATGTTGAAGAAGGGCGGACCAACGGAGATCTTGTCGCCGGTCAACGTTTCGAGCGCCAGCGGATAGAGCGTGCCGGTCAGTACCGTGCCGCAGGCGACCGTCAGGATCAGGTTGTTCAGCACCAGTGCGCCCTCGCGCGAGATCGGCGCGAACAATCCGCCGGCGGCAAGTTTCGGCGCGCGGAAGGCGAAGAGCGACAACGCCCCGCCGATGAAGATCAGAAGAATGCAGAGAATGAAGATGCCGCGGGTCGGATCGCTGGCGAAGGAGTGGACGGAGGTCAGCACGCCCGAGCGGACAAGGAATGTGCCGAGCAGCGACAGCGAGAAAGTGAGGATCGCCAGCAGTACGGTCCAGATCTTCAAGGCATCGCGCTTTTCCATGACAACAGCCGAATGCAGCAGCGCCGTGCCGGCAAGCCAGGGCATGAAGGAGGCGTTTTCCACCGGATCCCAGAACCACCAGCCGCCCCAGCCAAGCTCGTAATAGGCCCAATAGGAGCCCATGGCGATGCCGAGCGTCAGGAAACTCCAGGCTGCCAGCGTCCACGGGCGGACCCAACGCGCCCAGGCGGCATCGATGCGGCCTTCCAGCAATGCCGCGACGGCGAAAGAGAAACAGACGGAAAAGCCGACATAGCCGAGATAGAGCAAGGGCGGATGGATCGCGAGACCGATATCCTGCAGCACGGGATTGAGATCCTTGCCCTCCGCCGGAGCCGGGTCGAGGCGGATGAAAGGATTGGAAGTCAGCAGGATGAAGACTAGAAAGGCCGACGATATCCACGATTGCACGGCCAGCACATTGGCGCGCAGCACATCGGGCAGATTGCGCCCGAACAGCGCGACAAGCGCGCTGAACAGCGCCAGGATCAGCAGCCAGAGCATCATCGATCCCTCGTGATTGCCCCAGACGCCGGAGATCTTGAAGATCAGCGGCATCAGCGAATGGGAATTGGCCCAGACGTTGAGCACCGAGAAATCGGAGGCGACATAGGCGTAGGTCAGCGCGCCGAAGGAAAAGGCGACCAGCAGGAACGTGACGATCGAGCCGACCGGCGCGATATCCATCATCGACACGTCGCCGCGCCGTGCGCCGATCACAGGAAGGATGGAAACGACGAGCGCCGTCGCGAGCGCCAGCACTAGGGCATAATGTCCGAGCTCGATGATCATCGGGTGGCCTCCTCGCCCTTCCACACGCCATCGGCCTTCAGCTCGTCGGCGACCTGCTTCGGCATGTAGCGCTCATCATGCTTGGCGAGCACGCTGTCGGCAACGAAAACGCCGCTGCCCGGCTCGAATTTGCCCTCAGTCACCACACCCTGCCCTTCGCGGAAGAGATCCGGCAGGATGCCATCATATTTGACCTTGATCGTATCGGTGCCGTCGGTAACGGAAAACTGTACCTCAGTGCCCTGACCGTGCACGATCGACCCCTCGCCGACGAGGCCGCCAAGGCGGATCAGCGTCCCGGCATTGACCGGGGTCTTCGCCAGATCCGCCGGCATGTAGAAATAGGCGACCGACTGGCTGAAGGCGAACAGCACCAGCAGCACGGCGGCCGCGATGAAACCCATGCCGCCGGCGATGACTGCCAGACGTTTCTGTTTGCGGGTCATTGCTGCGTCACCTCCGTCGGCAGTCCCAATTCCTTAGCCAGCGCCAGAAGCTGCTGACCCTCTCCTCCATTGGCCGGAAAGGCCGCAAGGCCTCGCTTCAAGGCATCCGCAGCGCGATCCCGATCGTTCAATACGGCATAGGAGCGGATCAACCGCATCCAGCCTTCGAAATTCTTCGGATCCTCCTTGAGCTTGGCATCAAGGCTATCGACCATGCCGCGGATCATTTGCTGGCGATCGCCGCTGCTGAGCGCATTCGCCGCGGCGACGTCCTCCGCTGTCGGATTGCCGGGTGCGTTGCCATTGGCGGCTGCTATCGCCTGGCCGCCATTCTTGATGATATGCTCATTGACGGCGGCAAGCCACGGCGCGTCCGGCGGCGATTGTTTCGCCAGTGCCTCGAAGGCGGCCTTCGCATCGGCTGCCTTGCCCTCCTGTTCCAGCGCCAGCGCCAGATAGAACAGCGTGCGCGGATTGGCGGCATCGAGCGCCAGCGATTGCTGCAGCACGCCCCGCGCCTCGGCGGTCACGACGCCATCGGCCTTGACGACCAGCACCTCGCCCAGATCGCCGAGGTGAGCGGCACTCGGCCCTTCCAGGCGAATGACGTTGCGATAGGCAAGCTCAGCATCGCCGATGCGGTTGGTCTTGAAATAGATCGGCGCCAGGACCTCCCAGCCCTTTGCGTCGTCCGGGTTCTTGGCCAGATGCTGCTCGATCTTAACGATCGAGATGGCGAGATCGTTTCCGGGCTTCTCGAGCCGCGCTTCCAGAGGCTGCGCCGGCAATCCCGGCTTGCCGTTCGCAAGGTAAAGACAGAGCCCGACTGCCGGAAGAATGACGATGATGAAGGCCTGGGCAAGGCGATAATTGCCGTGCGCCGGCAATTTCGCCGCCGCCTTCCCATCCTTGGCAATTGCCCCATCTTTAGCAATTGCGATAAGGCGTCGGCCGATCTCCGCACGGGCATAGCCTGCCTCCCCGGCGGAAATCAGGCCGCCGGCGAGGTCTCGGTCCAGTTCGCGGAGCTGATCGCGATAGACCTCGGTCTCTCCGGAACGACAGTCATCCGCCTCCCTTGCACCACGCAGAAGGGGATAGAGCAGCACAGCGCCGACAACGGCCGTCAGAACGGCCACGAGAATCCAGAACAGCATACACGCCCAATACTTTAACAGGGCGCTTATTCCAACCGAGAAAGGCCTTCTGACGAAGATTTGAGGCGTTTGGCCGCGCCTTTCGGCGTAAAAACCTGGAGCCTTCCCGCTTTTCTTCGAATCGCGAAATGCTCCATCTTTTTGTTTTTACGCGATTCCGGACGGAAAACCGCTGCGCACTTTTCCTGGAATTGCATTAATCGAGCGGCGTCCAGGTGCCGTCGTCATTGCGGCAGGCCGCCCCCCTTGCCATCGTGGGTTTGCCGTCGACAGTGACGGTGTGTGTATATTGCCGGCAATTCTGCGAGCCGACCTGATAAGGTGCGGCGGGGACGACTTCGCCGCTGGCATCCCTGCCCTTCCAAGCGACGGGTTGGCCAAGTGGCGAGGTCTCAAGCGCCCGATATTCCGCTTCCAGCGCACGCTGCTTGTCGTTGTCGCTGAGCTTGACGCCGGTGCGCTCTACGATGCCACCATCAAGAGCATTGATGAAGGTTGCTGAGGCCGGAGGCTTCGCAGACGAAAACAGGCTCTTGCCGCCCCCCAAGCCGCTCGTCGTCGAGCAACCAGAAAGCGCAAGCGCAGCGAAAAGAGAGGGAGCGACCAGAGAAAAGGTGCGAAGCTTCATACAACCGAACCAGTATCAAAAAGCAAAACCATAGGTACTGCGCTGCGGCATCATCATGACCCACAGCGTCTTTTGGCATCATGCCGTGCCTCACGCAACATCCTTCATCAGGCCCGGCAAAATTAGGCTCGCCCGAAGCCCGCCCCAGGTGCCCCGGGAGAGTTCGAATCGGCCTTGATATTCATTGGTGATTTCGCTGACGATCGAGAGGCCAAGTCCTGTCCCGGGCTTGCTCTCGTCCAGCCTGCGGCCGCGCTTCATGGCTTCGCGGATCTGATCCGGCTCTAGGCCGGGGCCATCGTCTTCAACCACCAGTTCCACCCAATGACGCCGCGCCGGATCGAGGCCCTTGACCTCGACCGGTGCCTCGTTTGCAACCAGGCGCACCTTGCGCTCGGCAAAGCGGGCGGCGTTTTCGAGGAGATTGCCAACCGTCTCTTCGAGATCCTGCTGCTCCATGGCAAGCGCCAGATTGGGAGTAACCGACAGCTCGAATTCCTTGTCCGAATTCAACCGCCGCATAACGCGGACAAGCCGCTCGAGCGCCGGCTCGGCCTCGGTGCGCGCCAGCACGGATTCACGCTGTGCGGCGATGCGGGCACGATTGAGATAGGATTGCACCTGCCCCTGCATGGCTTCGGCCTGGTTCTTCACCAGATCGCCATGCGAGCGCTCGAGCACGCGGGATTCGTTAAGTAGCACCGCGATCGGCGTTTTCAGCGAGTGCGCGAGATTGCCGACCTGCATGCGGGCGCGCTCGACGATACGCCTGTTGCTTTCGATCAGCGCATTGACCTCGTTGGCAAGCGGCAGGATTTCGCGTGGGAAATCGCCCTGCAGACGCTCGCTTTCGCCGGCGCGAATGCGCTCCAGGGCGGCGCGGGCCTTATCGAGTGGCTTTAGACCATAGAGAATGGCGAGCGCATTGACGATCAAGCTTCCGACGCCAAAGCCGACCAGCGCGAAATAGAGGCTGTGGGAAAAATTGCGAACATCGTCCTCGACGACGGCGACATTGCCGGTGACGCGAAACCGGGCCGCGTGGTCCGTATCGAACTGGATTTCGGTTTCAGCCACCTGCACGCGGTTTCCGAAAGCATCCGTGACGATGTAATAGCGTTGGTAGTACTTGTCGAAGGGTGCCTCCAGCACCGACAGCACCGGCAGGTTCGACGCGCCTAGCGACGGCGATACCAGCGGCGTCGCGGTATAGGTGCCGAGCGGCTCGACTATCCAGTACCAGCCGGTCTTCGGCTGAGCGAAGCGCAGGTCGCCAAGCTGCGGATTGCCTGTTAGCCCACCCTGATCGCCGATCGTGACCGAATTGACCACACTGGAGAGCTGTGCCCGCAACAGGTCCTGAAAACCGCGCTCGGCACTCTTGCGATAGATATTCGAGATGACGAGGCCGATCACCACCAGCGCTACGGCCGACCAGAGTGTGGTCAGCAGCAGGACGCGAGCGGTGAGCGACTTAATTCGCATTGGTCGGAGCTTGGATTCGGTAACCAAGGCCACGGACCGTTTCAATCAGATCGACACCCATCTTCTTACGCAAACGACCGACGAAAACCTCGATCGTGTTGGAATCCCGGTCGAAATCCTGGTCGTACATATGTTCGACAAGCTCGGTGCGCGAGACGACCTCGCCCTTGTGATGCATGAGATAGGCAAGCAGGCGATATTCATGGGAGGTGAGCTTCAGCGGCTTGCCGTCGACGGTCGCCTTCGAGCTCTTGGTATCGAGCCGCACCGGGCCGCAGACGATTTCCGAGGAGGCATGGCCGGCGGCGCGGCGGATAAGCGCGCGGATGCGGGCCAGCACTTCTTCGACATGGAAAGGCTTGGCGACATAGTCGTCCGCGCCGGCATCGATGCCCGCCACCTTGTCGCTCCACCGGTCGCGGGCGGTCAGAAGCAGCACCGGCACCGTGCGCCCGGCGCCGCGCCATTTCTCCAGTACGGTGATGCCATCCACTTCAGGCAGGCCGATATCCAGAATGATCGCGTCATAGGGTTCGGTATCGCCGAGGAAATGGCCTTCCTCACCATCAAAGGCCGTATCGACAACATAACCTGCCTCCTTCAAGGCTTCGGCAAGCTGGCGATTCAAGTTGATATCGTCTTCGACTATGAGAATGCGCATGTCTGGACCCAATTTCCCCGTTCGAGAAACAGTACTGTAAATCGTGCTGCAGTGGAATCATGGAAACAATAAGATTTTGTGTGGGATTCAAGGCTTTAGAGTGTCAATTGCACGTCGCCGCCTCACGTGCCCCGCGTCACATCGGCACTTTCATCGTCACCTTGCGCGGGCGCTGCCCATTGCCCTGCACGAGAACGGTGATGATGCAGCTGTCGCCTGAGGGTTGTGCGGATAGAAGCTGTCCGCCGGTCTTCTCGACGACCTCGGCCGCGGCCTCGCTGCAGTCGCTGTTGGCACGAGCAACCAGGGTCGACGTCGGCGCTGGCAGAACAGCCGAGCCGGCCATGACGAGAGCCGCCGCTGCTATGCTTGAAAATGAGGCCATGCTTCGGACTTCCCACGGGGATATTAACTTGGTGATTATTTACCCAAACACGTCTGAATGGCAAATGAATGGGCTGTAATTTTCGGCCTACTGAGCAGGCAAGGCACGCAATCTGCGCCTTAACCATTTGAAATAATTGAATGCAAAGTGGCGACCTTGCCACGACGGCAACCGATTGGCGTTCTACCGCCCCGCATCGATACAATCTATCAGCGATATGTCCGCGACGGCGCGTATTTGGCTTCGAAATACCCTTCTTCGAGCTGCAAGCTCAGCCATTTTTAATCATTCTTGCTTATCATCTGCCCGTGGGTGCGAGATGGGCAGGCACGCCACCATGGGCCGCTGCAAACCGGCCTTCAGGCGCTTTGCCGAGGTGAGGCGCTGGGATTTCCTTGAGTCCTTTGAATCGCTTGAGGCGATTTCTTCTGAAATCAAACCCGCAACTTCGAAGGCTGATTGAAGAGCCTCATGAAAAGAATCCGGTCACCGACAATCCGATTCCGCTCGAATGCTCAATCCGTTGAAATACTTGCCGTTAAAATGCTTGGCGGGACCGGCCCCGGCGCAGCGCGTTCAAAACGGCTCGCGAACAGCCGTCGCGGTCTCGTAGTCGGCAGCGATCCGCATCTCGCGCAGCGGACGAACACGCTCGATGGACCGCTGATAGTTTGGATGCGCCTTGTAGGCTGCAAGCGCCGCCTCGTCATCGAATTCGCCATAGACGACAAGATCGACTTCGGTTCCGAGCTGGTCGGTCTTCACATTCGTGCCGATTTCCAAGAGCCGCGCATGTGGAATGTCTGTCAGGATCGAGAGGCCGGAGCGGACCTCTTCGAGATTGGCGCGATCAGGAACGGTGAAGAAGACGATATGACGGATCACGCGGCGGCTCCTTGTGCATATGCGAAGGCATGGCGCGATACCATGCGTACAGGCGCAATTCAATAAACTGACCGTTTTGCGGGCGGGATCGTTTCGTCGCAGGCCATGCAGACTGCCATTTATCGCATGGTGGCGAGGCGTGTTATCATCGCGGCCATGACCGACGAGGACCTTATATCCGTTGCCCTTGGCCTGCCGGAGGCAGCAGAGAGCTCACACTTCGGAACCCGCGATTTTCGTGTTCGGGGCAAGATCTTCATGACCCTTCCGAGCCCCGATTTCTGCGTCGTCAAGCTGACACCCGACCAGCAGCAAATGGCATTGGCAACCATGCCGGGCGACGTCATGGCCGTGCCGGGCGGTTGGGGCCTGAAGGGCTTTACGCGGCTGTTTCATCACGACGCCGATCATGCGACGATCAAGGCGCTGATGCAGCGCGCATGGCAAAACGTGGCGCCGAAATCTATGGTTTTGCCGGAGGATTAGGTTCCATGTCGTCTTCGACCGTCAACGGCCAATCGACGACGTAATCCTCGAAATCGTCGAGATCGACATCGTTCTCGCTGACCGTGCGTCCACGGGCGGAAACGCCAGCGATGTGCACGGTTTCCGGATCGCCCGAGATCAGCGGATGCCACCAGTAGAGATCGCGGCCTTCATTGACGAGGCGGTAGGCGCAGGTGGGCGGCAGCCACGCCAGCTCCGGAACCTTCTCCGGCGTCAACTGCACGCAGTCGGGGACGAAATCCCAGCGGTTCGGATAGCTCGTGCAACGACAGCTCTCGCCATCCATCAGCTTGCAGCGGATCGAGGTGAAGTAGACATCGCCGCTATCCCATTCCTCGAGTTTGTTGAGACAACAGAGGCCGCAGCCGTCGCACAGGCTTTCCCATTCCGGCGAGCTCATTTCCGCCAGGGTCTTGGTTTTCCAGAAGGGTAATTCGTCTGTCATCATCGTCTTCCTCGCCACCCGACAGGGAGAATTCGGGCTGCGGCATGCATGTCTCTTGTTCTTTTCTCTAAATCAACCAATTATTCAAATAGCCGTTCTATGAGATAATGAGCTTTGTGTGTGCCACAAGGAAGCATGCAGCAATAATGTGGTCGGGAAGTAGAGCGTGGAAGACCCATCCAATCCAGAAAACGGGCCGAAGGCGGAGCCTGAGACGCAGAAGGACAGCCGGGCCGAAAAGCCGCAGCGGCGGAAACGCTATTTCTTTCTGCGCCTCGATTCATGGATCGACTCCACCTTATGGAATGCCGGTTTTGGCCTTGCGGAAGCCTGGGAGGAGATCACGATCTTCTTCCGCCGCTTCCGCGTGCGCGGCTGGAAACGCATCGTTTTCGAGCTGCTCGGCGAAGGTCTGACGCTGGGTGCGGCCGGTTCGGTGGTAATGCTGATGCTTGCGATGCCCGCCTTCGAGGCGACGCAGGGCGACTGGCGCAATCGCGGCAATTTCGCCGTCACCTTTCTCGACCGCTACGGCAACGTCATCGGCCACCGCGGCATCATTCATGAGAATTCAGTGCCGGTCGACCAGCTGCCGGATTATTTCGTCAAGGCGGTGCTCGCCACCGAGGACCGGCGTTTCTTCGACCATTTCGGCATCGACGTGATCGGCCTGTTCCGCGCGGTGACCGTGAACGCGCAAGCCGGCGGCGTCGTCCAGGGCGGCTCGACGCTGACCCAGCAGCTTGCCAAGAATATCTTTCTCAGCAACGAGCGCTCCATCGAGCGCAAGATCAAGGAAGCCTTTCTGGCGATCTGGCTCGAGGCCAATCTCTCCAAGAAGGAGATCCTGAGCCTCTATCTCGACCGCACCTACATGGGCGGCGGCACCTTCGGCGCGGCGGCAGCCGCACAATTCTATTTCGGCAAGAGCATCACCGACGTCAATCTGGCGGAGGCTGCGATGCTTGCCGGCCTCTTCAAGGCGCCGGCGAAATATGCGCCGCACGTCAATCTGCCGGCCGCCCGCGCCCGCGCCAACGATGTGCTTTCCAACCTGGTTCAAAGCGGCCTGATGACCGAGGGGCAGGTGATCGCCGCACGCCGCAATCCGGCCTCCATCGTCGACCGCGCCCAGATCGAATCCCCGGACTATTTCCTCGACTGGGCCTTCGACGAAGTGCAGCGGCTCGCGACGCGGTTCCCTGAGCGCTCGCTGATCGTCCGGACCACCATCGATATGGGGCTGCAGAAGGCGGCGGAAGATTCCGTCCAATCCAGCCTGATGGAATTCGGCGAACGTTACCATGCCAAGCAGGGCGCCAGCGTCATGATCGAAAATGGCGGCGCCGTTCGCGCCATGGTCGGCGGCAGCGACTACGGCGAAAGCCAGTTCAACCGCGCGACCAAGGCGCTACGCCAGCCGGGTTCCTCCTTCAAGATCTACACTTATTCGGTCGCGATGGAAAACGGCATGACGCCGACATCCACCATCGTCGACGCGCCGATTTCCTGGGGCAACTGGAGCCCGCACAATTATGAAAATCGTTATGAAGGCAAGGTGACGCTGACGCAGGCGATCACGCAATCGATCAACACCATCCCGGTGCGGTTGGCGAAGGAGAAGTTCGGCATCCAGCCCATTCGCAACATGGCCAAGGCCATGGGCGTGGAAACGCCGATCCGCAACGACAAGACCATTCCGATCGGCACCTCGGAGGTGACCGTTCTCGACCAGGCGACGGCCTATGCCGTCTTCCCGGCCAACGGCGTGCAGTCGCGGCGTCACGGCATCGACCAAATCACCGGCTATGACGGCAAGGTGCTCTACGATTTCAGTCACGACGAGCAACCGGCCAAGCGCGTCCTCAGCGAAAAAGCCACGTCCTACATGAACCAAATGCTGACGCAGGTGCCGGTCATCGGCACCGGCCGCAGGGCAGCACTCGATAACGGCATCGTGGTCGGCGGCAAGACCGGCACCACGCAGGCCTATCGCGATGCCTGGTTCATCGGCTTTACTGGCAACTACACTTGTGCCGTCTGGTTCGGCAACGACGATTATACGTCGACGAACAACATGACGGGCGGCACGCTGCCGGCCATGACCTTCAAGAAGATCATGGACTATGCGCAACAGGGCATCGTGCTGAAACCCATCCCCGGCATCAGCAACCCGTTCCCGGTGCAGAAGCCGCAAACCGTTGCAGCTAAGAAGCCGGCCGATGCCTCCACTCCCAGCCTGCCTCCCCTCATGCGGCCGCGCTCGCTTTCGGTGGATTCCACGAACATCCTGCGCGATATCGGCGAAAGACTGAGGGCCGCGAACCGGCTCGGCGTGCAGAAGGTGGCGACGGCGGAATAGAGATTATCCAAGCAGAGATGAAGGCGGAGGCCGCATAAGCAGCCTCGGCGCGGATTTTCCAACGAAAATATGAGGGAATATGTCGCGGTCGCAACAGGGCCGGCCGACTGGCGAATGGTCCGACAGCAGCTGATGTTCCGGCCAAAAGCTGCTTTGTTCGCTCACCCGGGGCATTCTGTATGACTGCCGCCTGAAAGCGGCTCGCCCTTCCCCCTGCCGACAGAATCAGGAATAAATCGATACTGATTTGTCACGAGGACGATCCCAGGGTGTTCCGAGTTCCCCTTCTTGTTGCGCTTTCGCTTGTCATCGCCTTTGGCGGCGGGATCGTGTTCACGCTCCTGGCGCTGGATGCGACCTCCGGTTTCGGCGCGATCAAGCTCGGTGCCTGGCAGGCCTTTCCGGAAATGCAGACGGCCGATGCGGACCCTTATGCGAAATCCCATAGAGCTCGCGCCGGACGCTTGCTCTATGGCACCGCGGAAGGGCTCGTGTTTACCGCCTCCGATGACGATGCCGGCGCGCGGCTGACGGCATCTTGCAGCTATCGCATCAGCGGTCAGACGCCGCCCGCGAGGCTCTGGACACTGTTCATCGCCGGCAATGACGGGCAACCGATCGAAGGCGCCGGCGGACGCCCTTCGACCATCAATTCATGGATCGTCCTGCGCAATACGGATTCAAGCTTCAGTATCACGGTTTCACCCAATGCCAAGGCGGGCAACTGGCTCGCCCTGCCTGCCGCCGGCAATTTCCGTCTCGTGTGGACGCTGCTGGATTCGCCGGCGGCCGGCAATTCCGGCCTGATCGATCTCGGCATGCCAAAACTCGAAAAAATCGGGTGCGGCAATGTTTAGATTCGTTTTCGCGATCCTGACCGGCTTGTTCGGCGCGGCGCTGCTACACATTGTCATTATTCTCTCCTTGCCGCATTTTTCCGACCGCGATGCCTATACCCGCGTATCGGACGAGGGCGACGAGAACCATTTCTACATGCTCGACGACAAGGATGACGAGGCGGGGCTTTCCAACACCGATCCCTATATCCGCACGGCCGTCTGCGCATTCGACATCGAAGACACCCCCGTTCATTTGACCGCGAAAGGCAAAGTGCCTTTCTGGTCGCTCGCCGTCT
Source organism: Martinezella tropici (assembly GCF_008370325.1). GTDB lineage: Bacteria > Pseudomonadota > Alphaproteobacteria > Rhizobiales > Rhizobiaceae > Rhizobium > Rhizobium tropici_B. The sequence goes on from NZ_VNIP01000011.1 coordinate 374,557, forward strand.
ATGATGCCGCATCGAATGAAGTATTCAGCATGAGCGACCGCACATCCGTCGGCGGCGCACTCGACTTGTTGCTCGCATCTCCCGTCCAGCTCACGGGCATACGCAAGGCGTTGCCGCCAGCCCTTGCCCAATCGATCCTGGTGGAAGTGCCGCGTGCCCAAGGCTATGCGGTGCTGCATACGATGGCGCCACAAGGCAGCTTTGATAACGCCGCCCGCGAGTTCCTATCGGAAGCGGGTTGCGACGAATTTGATAATGGCTGAGATGATCGGCGCGGAGATAACTAGCATCGGGCGGAAAGGGATTTGCGCGATCTTACGCGCCGGCTCGCCACGATGGGAGACCGCTGAATTATAGCGGCAACCAGGAGATGCGCGCATGGACGCGCCCCCGCCCGGACATTACTTTCCTTTTGCCCGCTTCGGCCCGGCTCCCGGTCGATGGGTGGGCGTATCCAGATGTTCGTAGCGCACGCCGGTGAACAAAAGGATCTTTGCTTCCACCGGTTCCTTCTGGGCGCGCGGCGTCATGCGCAATCGCCAATCCGAAAGAGATATGATCTTTGCCATTCTCGTCTCCATTTACGTCTCGAGACGGATGAACTTGCGACTTGATTTCACCCTGCCCGCCGCTGAAGCGGGCCAACGCTTCCCTCCATTTCAGCCTTGCTCCTTAGGCTGCAATAGAGGCATTCGCGCCTTCTCACGGCATTTCCCTGACACCGTGGCATGGTCTGCCGCTTGCGACCTCCATGCTCTCCCTACACTCAATCAATTCTGCCAATCGCTGCTTTCAGCCGGAATTCAGACATATCGCAGTTAACAGAATACTAATCGTCGTCGCTCGCCACCCTTGGCGTGAGTCGTCATGCCCTAATAACGCTGCGACGACGGCTTTGGTTTCATCGGCCGGCGAAAAATCGTCGGAGCCGATTTTGCTGGGAAATGAAGCGATATCATATCCTTAGGTAAATAGACGACGTTGCCGGCAAAAGGAAATTCAGCCAATCCGTTGCAGAAAAACGTCACACAAATATTATTTGCGCTCACGAAAAATTAACGTATTGTAACGTTGAAATTCGAGGGCGACCAATGACTATGGCGGGCAGTTCCGTCTTTTCTCCAGAGGATGTCACCGTCCTGCGCGGTGCGCTTGATAAGTGGTGCCTGGAAAAGCGGATCGATATAAAAAGTGCCGAAGCCGAGTTTGCGGCTACGGCCGCGATCGGCCTCTTTCAATCGGGCTACAACACTTCGGAAAAGCTGCTCGCCGCCATGCGCGAGCATAGAGGCATCTGAACTATCTTCATTCTTGTCATGACACCGGCCGAAGCCCAGTCTGCATTTCGCGGACATGGCAGCATGCCTCCGGCAACCCTCTTTCAGTCAATACCCTTATAGGTTGAGAAACCGTACTGACGCGCATCCTGCGAAAGGTTATCCACAGGAGGCTTGGTCGGTTAAATCCCCGTGGATATGGCCGATGTCAGGCGGTTGCCTCCGCGCAAGCTTAACGCGCAATTTTTATTCGGATTTTAATAAAGTTTTCACGAACCATTAACCTTGGCGGCCTTAGTCTTTCGCGAAAGCCAGATAAGGACGACCGTGTCCATACCCGTTTCGACAATTGCCGCCGAAGACGCCTTCTTCATCGAAAGGACCGTCCGGCACGATCGGAAAGAAGCGCTGCGGGATCCATGGTCGACCGTCCGGCTCCCTGCTTTTTTGTTCCGAGTATCAGTATGGGTGTTGGCGTGCGTGACCGGTTTCGAGACCTTGAAGAGCCTGCGACAGTCCGCAAGAAGGACGTGGTTCTGATGGCGACGATTACCAGCTTCGAAAGCATGGGACACCCATCCAAATCGGAACTCCGCCAATTCGCCGAGCTTTTCACGCCCGTCTTCCAGGCGTCTTCGGAAGAGGCAAAGCGACAGGCGGTCGCCGCCCTCTCCCAATGCCAAACAGTGCCCCAGGCGGTTGCGCTGTTCATCGGTTGTCAGCCGATCTCCATCGCCGCCCCTTTCCTCACGAGCTCGCAGGCGATCGATGACGATACGCTGATCACCATCGCCCGCACGCAGGGCGCGGCCCATGCGCGGGCCATCGTCCGCCGGTCGTCTCTCTCCCCCAAGGTCATCGACGCTCTCGTTGGCCTGCATCAGGCCGAGCCGGAGCGCGGCATGACGGTGGCGGAGCAGCAAACGGAAGCTGTTTCGACGCAGGCAGAGATAACGGAAACCGAGCGGCTTTCGCGCGAAGAGGTATTGCGTCAGCAGATCAAGCAGGCCGCCCGCCATATGGGCCGCGACGACAAGGATCGTCTCGGCCTGCGCAGCCTCAGCGAAACACAGGAAGCCCTGCTCGTGCGTTTCGCCCGCGAACGCGATGCGCGGCAATTTGCGACAACGCTCGCCGACGCGCTCTCCTCCAGCCACTGGCTCGCGGAGCGCATCCTGCTCGACACATCGGGCCAGCAGCTTGCGGTCACGCTCGTCAGCCTCGGCATGGGTATCGCGGATGCCGTCTATTCACTCGAGCGCTTCTATCCGCATCTGGCGGAACGGCATGGCAGCGTCAGCCGGGCATGGCTGGTGCTCGACGACATCGATGCGGAAGAGAGCCAGGCCCGCGTCGAGGTGTGGCGTCGCGCCGACAGCTACACCTATCTGCCGGAGGAAAAGCCGACACAACGGCCCACAGCGCCATTATTTGGTGCGAAGTCTGGCTCCATCCGCGAATTGCGGGTGGCAAACCGGCGATAAAGACGGGTCAATCCAGCGGATTGGCGCGGAAACCGGCCAAAGGGACGATATCGGCGATATCGTCCGTCTCCAGCTCTACGACCCACAAATCCGGATCGAACTTCAGCTCGCGATCGAGGGTCTCACGAATATCCTGCGGCTCCTTCCGCTCGATGCGGACTTCGAAGAGCCGTGTTCCGCTCTCCTCCTCATCGAACAGGCTCTGCGGAGCGGGCGCATAGAGGGTTTCCGTGCCATCGCGGAAACGCTGCCGAATGAAGATCGCGCCGGCGTGCTCCTCGCCCTTTCGCTCGACGGCGGCAAAATCGCCACGGGCGAACAGGCGGCGGATAAGAGCGGAAACAAAGATGTCGCTGCGCAATCTCATAAGCGAGCTATAGCGGCGAGCAGCAACCAGCGCAATTCAAGTCGGCTCGGAAGTGCATTGACACGCGGAGTTTGCAGATAGGCTCTCGGTAAGCCTCAGAGCGCGCCGATATCCTGCAGTTTTTTCAGCACCGCCATGTTCGGCTCGCCGGTCTCCGGCAGACGGTAGTGCTTCTGGAAGCGGCGAATGGCCGCCTTGGTTTGTTCCCCGGCAACGCCGTCAATGCTGACATTGCTGTAGGCGATGTTGCTCAGGCCTTTCTGGATCTGCATGACCAGGTTGACCTTGTTGACCGCATCGTTCGGGGCAGCGTTTACCGCGACGGCACCGGTCTTCAAATTCTTCTCCGCATTCTGAATGGCAGCGGCAACCGGATCGACAGCGCCTGCGGCGGTGGACACGTTGACAGGACGTTCGAAAGGTACGGCGGCGGCTCCTGCCCTACCGCCGGCCGGAGTCGCGTCGGCAACACTGCTTGCCTTCAGGGCCGTAAGAAGCTCCGGCGTCGGTACGCCGGTCTGCGCCAGGCCCGAGGCCTCCTGGAAGAAGAGAATGGCTGATGTCGTACGCGACCCAGGCTTCCCGTCGGCAACGCCATCATAAAGCCCATGGCGGATAAGTTCCGCCTGCACATCGGCAATCAGCTTCGACGGAGCGGCGGATGTCTGCGCCGCGGGTCGGCTCGCTACCTGGCCGCCTGACGCGGATGTAGCGGGATCGGAAGCCGAATCCTGCCGTTCTATCCGGAATGTCGTGACGTTGCCGGCGTCGGCCTGCTGTGCATGCAGGAACGATCTGCGGCCGGGAATCTGATAGGGCGAGCCGGGATCGCGGGTGCGCAGCATGGGCGATGGATGTGCGCCGGTCTGGTACCAAAGTGCGTTCGCGGTTACGAAGCCGAAAACGCCGAAGAAGAGCGCCACACCGCCGGCGATGACGGGATGACGACCGACCGCGCTGCCAATCAGACCGGCGAGCGCTCCCACACCGCGAAGGCCGAGGCCACCCAGCGCAGTACTGCCGCGCAGGCTCAGGCTGCCCAGGGCAACCGCTCCACGAGAAGCGAGGCCGGGCTGCTTGCGCCTGCCCTTTCCTCTTCCCTTAGGCGATTTTCGCTTTTGCGGGGCCATTCATCCCTTCCTTGTTTCGCCCTTCGTTCGTCTCCGTTGTATGTTTCAGGCGTGGCGGAAAATCGACGGGCCGATTGGCATCCACAGGCTGTTGCATCGCCACGACCCCCGAGCCGTCAAACGGGATCAGGATAGTGATCACCGTGCCCTCACCTGGTGCGCTGGCGATGGAAAAGCTTCCGCCGTGCAGGCCGACGAGGCCCTTGACCAGCGACAGGCCGAGACCGGTACCGGCATATCGGCGCGTATAGTCGTTCTGGATCTGCACAAAAGGCTGACCGAGGGAGGCCAGCCGCTCGCTTGCGATGCCAATCCCCGTATCGCCGATCGACAGCTTCAGCATGCCATCGGTCAATGCCGCATCGATGGTGATCGCGCCGCCCGCGTCGGTGAATTTGATGGCATTGCCGACAAGGTTGATGAGGATCTGCTGGATGGCACGCTGATCGGCAACGATCTCTCCGAGACCGCGCTGGATGCGGCTCGTCAAAGTCAGACCCTTCTCCTTGGCCTGCAAGCCTAGCATCGCTTCGCATGTCGCGATGGATTCCTCGATCGAGAAGGATTCGAGCAGCAATTCGTAGCGGCCCGCCTCGATCTTGCTCATGTCTAACATGGTGTTGACGACCGAAAGCAGATGCGCGCCCGACTGGCGGATCAGGCCGACATATTCACGCTGTCGGTTGTTTTCGAGCTTGCCGAAATATTCTCCGCTGAGGATGTCGGAGAAGCCCAGGATCGCATTGAGCGGCGTGCGCAGTTCATGGCTGACAGCGGCAAGGAAACGCGATTTCGCGTCGTTGGCCGATTCCGCCTCCGCAGTCTTGCGGGCTGCATCTTCACGAAGCTGCTGATCTTGAGAGATGTCGCGCAGCTGGCTGACGATCGCCGTCAAGCGCCCCTCGCCATCGCGGCGCGCCGTCAATTCCATGCGGATATGGACGAACTGCGCGTCGTTGCCGACAACAGCGGAACGTTCCAGGCGCAGATCGGCGCCGTAAGAATCCCTGCCCTGACGAAGCACATCGATCGCCTGCAAGAAGATGATGCGGTCCGAGACGTGGATTTGCTCGACGAAGCCGCGGCCCGTCGGATCACGCATCCAGCTCAGAAATTCGATACGGTCCCGGCCGCCGATGGTCGTCACGTTTCCTTGCGGATCAAGCAGCAGTACCAAGCCGAAAGCGGCTTCCAGCATCAGGTCGCGATGCTCGACGACGACGGCCTCCGCAGGAAGCGACGACGGTCGCTGACGCGACAGCGCAATGCTGCCGACCGCCGAAAACAGGAAAGCGGCGCAGACCGTGGCGACACCGGCGGGCAGAGCTACGGCCGGGCTGGTAACGAAAGAGAGGCCCACGGGAACAGCAAAGAGGGCAACCGAGGAGACGAGCGCAAGCCGACGAAGGATCGCCAGCTCCTGTCCATGGACTTCGCCATTCCCGCTCGTCCGGGAGAGCCAGCTTCCGCCCACCCGGTCTACGAAGGCCCCAACCCCGACAGCCATGTCACTCAATACACGCACACTACAACCCGTCAAAACGGTCACTTATTGGACTGCACAATAGGCCTTGCGGGCTTAAGGAAAGAATAAAGAAGGAACGCGCCGGATGGTCCAAAAGGCTCCAAAATCCCGTTTTGGCGCAGAATGCAGGACCTTTGTTTTTTGTGGTTAACAGCGGGTAAGCAACGGATTTTATTCGTATTTCCAGCGCGCGTTAACTTTTGTATTAAGGGCTGAAGCCGCAAAGCCCTGCATATCAACGGCATCGGGCGAGACATGCTTAACATCAATCGCTACAATTTGAACCAAATGCTGCTCAAAGCCGGAAAGCTAAAATTTGAATCAAATTAGCGGAAAATGCCGCCGAGTTTTGAAAAGCGCTGTTGTCCTCTGCCGGATAGGCTTCGAAGCAGATCGGACAGGCAAGTCCGAATCGGCCTCCGGGCCGAACGACAGAGAGGATGGGCAAGGCAATGTGGTTTCTGATTAGAGCAGGGTTCTGGTTTTCGCTGGTTCTCATGTTCCTGCCGATCTTCGCAAAGCCTCAGGGTGATCCGCGACCGGCAGGCGAACCGGCGGTGCAGGTTTCCGACGCGATTTCGGCCGCCTCGGGCGTCGTTCAATATGTCGGCGCCATGTGCACCGAGAAGCCAGATGTCTGCGTAAAGGGAGGCGAAACGCTGACCGCGCTCGGATATCAGGTTGGCGACGGCGCCCGCGTCGCCTACGACATGCTCGGCCGCCACTTCAAGGATCAGCCCGCAAATGCATCCGCTGATGCCGCATCGGCTCACGCAAGCGCCGATCAGGTCGCCGCCATGACCCAGCCGATGCCGGCCAAGCGGGTGACCGACGCCGATGTGGTCGTTACCGGCACGGTCCGGCTGCCATCCTCCGTTCCGCTGCCGATGCCGCGCCCGCGTATCTAGTGCATTTCCGCTTTTCTTCGAATCGCAAAAACGCTCTATCTTCTTGTTTTTACACAATTCCGGACGGAAAGTCGCCGCGCACTTTTCTTGGAATTGCACTAACGCTTCCTCCATTGGCCCAGCCTGAACGCCGTGACCTGCCCGTGGTCAGCGGCGTTCTTTTTTGCCACGGGTTCAAATCGCCTGTCACTTCGCCTATATCCAAGGCACACGGGCAATCTGGATCATTGCAATGGCATCGCTTGAAAAGATCATCGACGACTTTTCCTTCCTGGACGACTGGGAGGATCGCTATCGCTACGTGATCGAACTCGGCAAGGCATTGCCCGATCTGCCGGAAGAGAAGCGCACGCTGGAAAACAAGGTGCAGGGCTGCGCCAGCCAGGTCTGGCTCGTCACGCATGCGTCCGGCGATCCCGAGAACCCGATCTTGACGTTCGAAGGCGATTCCGACGCCCATATCGTGCGAGGGCTGGTGGCGATCGCGATGGCGACCTATTCAGGCAAGTCCGCCTCTGAAATCGCTGCGCTCGATGCGCTCGACGTCTTCGGTAAGATCGGTCTCGTGGAGCATCTCTCGTCGCAGCGCGCCAACGGGCTCAGGTCGATGATCAAGCGCATCCGCGAGGAAGCCCGCGTCAGAGCCGCGGCATAGGCTCGAATTTAAAGCATCCATAGACAAAAACCCGGCTCGAAAGCCGGGTTTTTCTTTGGTTCAGCGATGAAGCTCTCAGCGGCTGCCGCGCTTGCGGCGCTGGCCGAGGCCCATTTCCTTTGCAAGGCGCGAACGGGCTTCCGCATAGGCCGGTGCTACCATCGGGTAGTCGGCAGCCAGATCCCACTTCTCGCGATATTCTTCCGGCGAAAGACCATGATGGGTCATGAGATGGCGCTTCAGCGACTTGAAGCTGCCGCCACATTCCAGGCAGGTGATCTGATCATCCTGCACGGATTTGCGAACGGATACGGCCGGCTTCTGCTTTTCGACCACGGTTACGGCTGGAGCCGGAGCCGAGGTGTTGCTCAAGGCGGAATGTACGTCGGAAATCAAGTTCGGAAGGTCGCTGACCGGTACGACATGGTTGCTGACATAGGCCGCAACGATGTCGGCGGTCAGTTCAACCAGTAACTCCTGCCCGTTGCCAAGGGCCGCATCTGTCATTGTGTTCTCCTGTTCATCGGCTTGCTTGCCGCGCCGCGCCCCAAAAGAGAGCGCAGGGCACAGCGTTGCTGTATAATCTGCGCCTGGCTTCGGAAATCTGCTGATCCCGGAGTTTCCCAGCGCCGAGCAATCGCACAAACGTATTGCTCGTATTCGTAGCAGCCATCAGCAAGAAAACGGTGCATAACGCCACATTTCTTATCGCATGAAATCCACCCCTAGACTTCATACGAGGGAAAACCGCCTCTTGCCGCCTGATATCAGAATTAGCGACCACGATAGCGATCTCTAATCGCTGATCGGAACTAAGTTTTGCTCAGCTTTGTATCAAAGAAAGATAAAAGCATTGAGAGCTTAAACCCGGTCGAGACTAACTTAACATCAGAACTCTACTTGAATCTGAATTAGCACTCTTTACCCAAATGTCCAGTTTTTAATCCCAACATTTCTTCGCAAAAAATTCATCTACTAAAAAATGGATAACTAATAACGCGAACAGATATTCCTTCATTAACAATTTCTGCGTTTGTTAGCCCTTTTTTCCATTCCCGCGTTTCGTGAACTGCCCATGCCGCAGCAATTCATCGCGTACCGAAGGCGCGATTAAGCGATGCCCCGCCTTATGCGCCGCACGCGCAAGAAGATGTGCCGAAATCGGTGCGGTCAATACGAAAAAGACAAATCCGGCCAGCGCCCGCGCCAATATCGACAGATCTTGCGAATGAATACCGACCGCAAGTAGCAATAGGCCGGAACCCACCGTGCCCGCCTTCGATGCTGCATGCATGCGGCTGTAGAGATCGGGAAGGCGAACAATGCCGATGGCGGCAATAAGCGAGAACAATGCGCCGGCCAATAGAAGCACGGCGACCAGGACAGCCCAAAGCAAATCCATCAGCGCCCTCCTTTCTTCGGCTTGTCCCGCTTGCGCGTCTTCTTGCTTTCGGAAGCGCCAATAGTTTCCGGGCGCGTGGCATGCCGGTTCGAAATATCGGATTGCGCCCGCGTCAGGATGAACCGGGCGAAGGCGACGGTGGCGAGGAAACCGACAAGGCCCAGCGAAATGGCAATATCGATGTAAAGCGTGAAGCCAGTCTTGATGGCAATGACGGCAATGAAGCCGATGGCGATCGCCACCAGCATATCGAGCGCCAGAACCCGATCCGGCAATGTCGGGCCGGCAACCACGCGATAGACGGTAAACAGGAAGGCGATGCTCAGTATGCCCAGCGCCACCATTGCTGCCGCCGACACGACGGATGCGGCCATCATCGGAAAGCCTCCATGATGCGGCGCTCGAAGCCGTCGGCGATGCCGCGCTTGATGGTTTCCGGATCGGAGCAATCGAGCGCGTGGACATAGAGCATCTTGCGGTCATCGGAAACGTCGACCGACAACGTGCCCGGCGTCAGCGTGATGAGATTGGCAAGCAGCGTGATTTCAAAATCGCGGTCGACCGTCAGGGGAAAGGCGAAAATCCCGGGCTTCACATCGATCCTGGGGCTCATGACGGCCACGGCAACGGCCCAGACGGACTTTGCCAGCTCGCCTATGAACAGCACCAAGAGCGCGAGGATGCGGCGAGCCCGACCGAGATAGAGTACGCCTCCGTAGGACGATCGCACGATCGCGAGCGCAATCGCCGCAAGGACGAAGCCGAAGACCAGATTGATGAAGGAGGCACTACCGGTTACGGCAACCCAGACGATGGCAAGCAGCAGATTGAAGATGAAGAGGATCATTGAGCGCCTCCTGCCGCGGGAAAGACGGAGTGCAAATAGGCCGATGGCTGCTCGAGGCCGGCAGCGGCCGCCTGGGTCAGGTGCAGGAGCCGTTCCGGAAACAGGCCGAAACCGATAACAAGCAGCGAAAGAGCAAGAAGCGGCAAAGCGGCCTGCCACCTGATCGGCTCCGCCGCCATGCCGTCGCCCGCCGCAGGTCGCCAATAAGCAAGTAGGAACACCCGCCCAAAAACGATCGTTGTCAGGAAACCGGCCAGCAGGATTGTTGCGGCGAGCCACCAGGCGCCCGTTGCGAGCGCAGCCTTCACCAGTACGACCTTGGGCCAAAAGCCCGAAAAGGGCGGCAACCCGCTGATGGCGAAGAAGAGCACCAGCGAGAGGCCGGCAAACCAGCCGCTTCGCCGATAGAGCCCGCCGAGAGCCGTGAGTGAAAAACTGCCGCCGAGCCGGGCCGCCTGCCCTGCAAGCAGATAAAGCGCTGTCATCAACACCATCGAATGCAGCGCATAGAAGATCGCCCCGCTGAGGCCATCGGCATTGCCGAGGGCAACGCCCGCCAGCATCGTGCCGATGCCCGATATGACGATATAGCCCAGCATGCGCCTGACATCGTTTGCGCCGAGCGCACCCATCACCCCGACGAGCATGGTCGCGATGGCGATAACCGTGATCAGCGGACCGAGCCCCGCCCGCTCGACAGGCAGCAGCATGACCAAAACCCGGATGAGCGCATAGATGCCGACCTTGGTCAGCAGGCCGGCGAAGAGCGCCGAAACGGTGATGCGGGGGGTGTGATAGGAAGCCGGGAGCCAGAAATTCACCGGGAAGGCCGCCGCCTTCATGCCGAAGGCCAGCAGGAACAGGCCTGCCAAGGTCGTCAGCGGCGCATTGCTCTCACCCGCTCTCGCCTTCATGGCGATATCGGCCATGTTGAGCGTACCGAAGATGGCGTAAAGATAGCCGACGGAGACGAGGAATAGCGTGGTGGCGATGAGATTGAGGACGACATATTTCAATGCGCCATCGATCTGCTCACGCTCCGAACCGAGGATCAGCAGACCGAAGGACGAGATCAGCAGCACCTCGAACCAGACATAGAGATTGAAGACGTCGCCCGTCAGGAAAGCGCCGCTGACGCCAGCCAGCAGCAGCATCAGGAAAGGGAAGAAACCGTATCGCCGGCCGCTCGTGGTGATTTCGCCGAGCGAGTAGAAACTCGCCAACAGGGCAACGATGGCCGCGGTCAGGGCCATGAGCGCGCCAAAAATATCGACGCTGAAGGCGATGCCGAAAGGCGGCAGCCATCGTCCCATGACCATTGTCACGGCGCCTTCGCTGACGACCTTGTAGAGCAAGGCGGCGTCGATAAGCACCAGCAATACAAGACCGGGAATAGCGATCGCGGCATGCCATTCGGTACGGTTGCGCAACATCAGCAGAATGGCACCGAGCCCGATGCACAAGGCGACCGGCAGGATGACAAGCCAATGTCCCACAGGCACGGGTGCCGCGACCAGCGCAGCGGAAAGATCGACAGGCATATCGGTTGGGCCGGCCATCGCGTCAGTATCCCAAGGGCGGCAGCGGCCGCTCGTCCGGTTCGGCCACCAGCATCTCGCCGGTGTTGTCGGTCTTCAGGTCCTGATAGGCGCGGTAGGTCAGGACAAGCAGAAAGGCGAGGAACGAAAAAGAGATGACGATCGCCGTCAGGATCAATGCCTGCGGCAGCGGATTGGCGGCTGCATTGTCGAGTGTGCTCGCCCCTTTCTGGATGATGGGGGGCACTTCGGGCGTGACGCGGCCGGCGGTAAAAAGCAGAAGGTTGACGGCATTGCCGAGAATGGCGATGCCAAGCATGATACGGATCGAGAATTTCGACAGCATCAGATAGATCGCGGCAGCGAAGAAGAGGCCGACGACGAGGGCAAAGACGGCCTCCATCAATCCGCCTCCCGTTCTTCGAGCGCCAGCGCGATCGAGGTGATGGCTCCAACAACCACCAGATAGACACCGATATCGAAGAGCATAACGGTCGAAAGCGGCACCTCGACGCCGAAGAGATACGGATAGATCCAAAGACCGGTCATGAACGGCACGCCGGAAAAGACGGACAGAAAGCCGGCAAGGGTCGCCGCCAGCAGACCGAAGCCGGCAATCGCCAGCGGATGAAAAATGATGGCTTGCCGGACCGCCGTGACGCCACAGGCAATGCCGTAAATCGCCAGCGCCGAAGCTGCGATGAGGCCGCCGATAAAGCCGCCGCCGGGTTCGTTATGACCGCGCAGCAGCACGAAAACGGAAAAGAGCAGCATCAGGGCAGTCAGAAACGGCGCGGCGGTGCGGAAGATCAGCGTATTCACGAGCGCTCGGCCTCCATCCTTTCGCCGAGACCGGCCTTCTCCTCGAGATCGGGATCGTTGGCCGCAAGCTTGCGCTCGCCGCCGGCACGGATGCGGATCAGCGCCAGGATTGCAAGGCCGGTCATGGCGACCACGGCAATCTCGCCGAGCGTGTCCGTGCCGCGGAAATCGACGATGATGACATTCACCACATTGTCGCCATGCGCGATCAGCTTCGAATATTGGTTGAAGAAGGCCGTCAGCGTCAGATCGAACGGCGCTTGGGTCGCCTTCAGCAGCAGAAGCGCAAAGCCTATGCCGCAGGCCATCGCCAACACGGCATGAGCGACCCTGGCGAGCGGCGGCCGGCGATCCGAAGGCGAGAGGCGCAGGCGCGTCATCACCAGGGCCAGGATCACGACCGAAAGGGTCTCGACCATGAACTGCGTGAAGGACAGATCCGGTGCGCCGAACAAGAGAAAGATGACGGCGACGGCAAAACCCTGAATGCCGAGCGAAACGATGGCCGTCAGCCGGTCCCGCGCAAAAACGACTGCGGCAACACCGATGATGGCGATCAGGAAGATCGCCGCCTCGTGCCATTGCAGGTTCGGCCAGGCAGGCACATGAGGCAATTCACCGTGGATCACGAGGGGGATCAGCAGCATCGCCGCAAGGCAGAGAAAGGTGACGGTGACGTAGATTTCCAGCCGCCCGGGCTGCAGCACGCGCGATACCGCATGCGACAGCCACACCAGGCCGGAGATGAACCCGTCGAAGCCGCGGTCCGGCCCTCGTCCCAGCATCCGCAGGACAACGGACATGAAAAAACGGGCGCGGTCTAGCTGCCAATAGACAAGGATGCCGATCAGCACGGTCACGATGGAGAGTGCCAAAGGCACGCCGATATGCGGCGCCAGCGAAACCGCGATCTGTAAACCTTTGCCGCTGACGGCGCTTGCCATCGGTGAGGAGACATAAGCGTGCCATAAGGCTGCGAACAAGGCCGAAGCGATGCCGAGCAAGGCAAGCGTGACCGGCCCGAGCCAAAGCAAGGGCGGCGCTTCATGCGGATGGCGTGGCGTCTCGGTCAGCGGCCCGATGAAGGGCTTCAGCGCCACGGCAAAGGCAATGGCGAACATCAGCGCGTTGCCGGCCACGGCGATGATCGTCAGGATGATCGCGGCCGGCGATGCCTGCGCCAGCGCGGCATAGATCTCTTCCTTGGCCAAGAAACCGAAAGCCGGCGGCAGGCCGCCCATCGACACCGCCGCAACCAGAGCGGCGGCAAAGGTCAGCGGCATGGCCGAGCGCAGGCCGCCCAGACGGGTGATGTCGCGCGTTCCCGTCTCATGATCGACGATGCCGGCGACCATGAAAAGGGCACCCTTGAACAGCGAATGCGCCACCAGATAGAGGACAGCTGCTTCGACGGCATAGTCCGTGCCGAAGCCGGTGAGCATGACAAGCAGGCCGAGCGAGGAAACCGTCGTATAGGCAAGCTTCAGCTTCAGATCGGTCTGGCGGATGGCAAGCAGGGTTCCGACGAGCAGCGTGGCGGCACCAAAAAGCGGAAGGATGGTCTGCCAGGCCATCGTACCGCCGAGGACGGGATTGAGCCGCATCACAAGATAGACGCCCGCCTTCACCATGGTTGCCGAGTGAAGGTAGGCCGAAACAGGAGTCGGCGCTTCCATGGCATTCGGCAGCCAGAAATGAAACGGAAACTGCGCCGATTTGGTGAAGGCGCCGCCAAGCACCAGGATCAGAGCCGCAAGATAGAGCGGGCTCGCACGCACGAGATCGCCGGCTTTCAATAGATCGGACATCGCGGCGATCCCGGTTATCTGCCAAAGCAATAGCAGGCCGGCCAGCAGGAGCAACCCTCCGCCCCCGGTCACGACCAGCGCCTGCAGCGCCGCCCGGCGCGAGGCTTCGCGCTGATGATCAAAACCGATCAGTAGGAAGGAGGTAATCGAGGTCAGTTCCCAGAAGACGAAGAGCGTCAGGAAGCTATCCGAGACGACAAGACCGAGCATCGAGCCCATGAAGAGGAAGATGAAGGAGAAGAAGCGCCCGAGATCCGCATGCCCCTTCAGGTAGCCGCCGGTGTAGAGGACGATCAGCGCACCGATGCCGGTGATGAGCAGGGCGAAGGTCAGCGACAGACCGTCGATCAGCCAGGAAAACCGCAGATTGAGGCTTGGCACCCAATCGAAGCCGCCCAATTCAACCTGCCCGGCTGCGGTTGCAGGAAGGAAACCCGCGAAATGAAGGAAGGCGAGCGCTGGAAGCGACGCCAACGGCCAGGCCGCATTATGACCTAGCCACCGAACAGCGACGGGCGCGATCAATGCACCGAGAAAGGGCAGGCATAGTGCCAGGAATGTCAGGCCCGCGGTGGCGGCGGCCATGTTCCCCCCTTTGCTGAATGATCATCGATTCCGTCAATACCGGAGCTTAATTGAAGGGATAGGCGAAAGGGCACATCGCCTCAAGCCCTGGAAAAGGAAAACTGGAGGTAAACCACTGAAATCGGTTTTTGAAACGGCGGCCTGCAGAAGTTGCAAACGTCTGGAACCGTGGCAGCTTCGCGAACCGCAGGCAGTGGGACCAGACAAACCGCCAATTACGCATAGCTCGCAATGAAGCTGTAACGAATTGGCGCTAATTTATGCTCGCACCTGCAATCGCTATGAAATTTTCGCCGAAAAATGCGTTATTCTTGATCGGTTTGCAGATCCCGCCTCCCAGGAACCGCAATGCTCGTCCGCCTGATCGCTCTCCTGCTTCTTTCCCCCGCCTCGGCCTTTGCCGCGGATTGGCGGTCCTATGACAATGCAGGTCTCGGCTATGCGATTGAGCTGCCGCCGGAATTCCATCTCGCAGCTCCTTCCGGCGATACCGATCGGCTTTCGCTGTCGCCGGCGGACCGCTCGGCGACGCTGCAGGTTTTCGGCACGATGATCGCCAATGGTGACTTTACCTCGGAAGCGAATGGGCGCGTGGCACTGGCGAAAGACGACGGCTGGAAGATCTCCTATTCCAAATCGAACTCGCGCGGCATCAGCTTTTCAGGCACCAGGCAAGGACGCATCGTCTATGTTCGCGGCGTCGCGCTCTGCAACGGGGCGGCCGCCTTCTTCCAGATGGACTATTCGAAAACGGATATGCAGCGCTACGACGCCATTGTCATGCGCCTGGTGCGCAGCCTGCGCTCGACCAGAAAGTGCACGCCGACGGCTGAGATCGTCAAAAGCTTTCCGGTGACAGGCTGAAGCAGGTCAGCACCGCCGAATAATGCACGGCGGCCGCGGCGATGACAAAGCCATGCCAGATGGCATTCTGGAAACGCAGCTTTTCCCAGACGTGAAAGATCACGCCGAGCGAGTAGATCACACCGCCGATGACGATGAGCAGCATCGAGGCGAATGGGATATGCATGGAAACCGGCTTGGCGACAAGGATGCCGCTCCAACCCATGGCGAGGTAGAGCAGGATCGCCAATCGGTCGTAGCGCCCCGGAAACAGACACTTCAGGATGATGCCGAAGGCAGCGAAGACCCAGACGGCGATCAGCACGCCGAGCAGCAGCGGGTCTTCAGCTCCCCGCTCGAGAAAGGGCGTGTAGGTGGCGGCGATCAGGACATAAATGAAGGAGTGGTCGAAACGCCGGAGAAACCATTTCGTCTTCGACACCGGCCAGAGGTTATAGGTGAAGGACATTCCGAGCGTCAGCACCAGGCCGACCCCATAGATCCAGGCCGCCGCAATTCCTCCGTGGGAGCTCCACACCGTCGCATAGAAGATCAATACGGTCGCGCCGATCAATGCAAAGACGACGCCGACACCATTGACGATGCTGTCGGCGATAATTTCATAGCGATCATAGGCCCAACGGATGCCCCTGTACTCAGTCATTTAGTTCGGTTCCGTTTCCGTCCGAAATCGATCTTTGCACCGGGGCGATGAGGAAGCAACTGTGCCAAACGAGCGCATCGATCAATCTTCGTAAACAGGCCTCCCGTCCCATCCGTCAATGGAAAGCGAACGCTCAATCCGCAATTTATAGGCTTCTGTGAACAATCGAAATCCGCCATATCTGGATGCAAGTACAGCGGGCCAGAGGATATCCAAAGAGGCATATCAACCGGCAAACCCTCCACCCGCCCCCGGCGGTCCATTGCCGCCAACGCCGGTTGCCTTTTTAAAAGTATCGAGGTTGGAACTGACCCTATGACCGAAACCACCCCTTCCTACGCTCTGACCCGTCCCGCTTATGTCGGCCAGTCGCACCTTGTCGTCACCGACCTGCCGCAGGTGTCGCGCTTCTATCAGGATATGCTCGGCCTGAAGGTGATCGAGAAGACGGCGAGCGGCGAGGTCTTGGGCGTTGCCGGCCATCCCCTGCTGACACTGACGACGGATCGGGCTGCGACGCGCGCGCCGAAGACCGCCGCAGGCCTCTTCCATACAGCCTTCCTGATGCCGAGCCGCGTCGAGCTGGCGCGCTGGCTTCGCCATGCCGCCCAAAACAATGTCGTGCTGGAAGGCGCATCGGACCATGTCGTCAGCGAAGCCATCTATCTCTCCGACCCCGAGGGCAACGGCATCGAGATCTATGCCGACCGGCCGCATGGGGCATGGACCTTCCATGACGACGGTACTGTCGAGATGGCCACGCTCCGGCTCGATCTGCAGAAACTCTACGAAAGCGCCCCGCAGGATCGCTGGGAGGGCATGGCCGAAGGGTCGGCCATCGGCCATATCCATCTGCAGGTGGGCGATGTGGCGGAAGCCAACGCCTTCTACCGCGACGTGCTCGGCATGAAGGTGATGGCCGCACGCTATCCCGGCGCGACCTTCCTCGCGACCGGCGGCTACCACCACCACCTCGGTGCCAATACCTGGAACAGCCGCGGCGCCGGTCTGCGTTCCGAACATATGACCGGCCTTTCCGACTACACGCTGCGCTTCAACGACAAGTCTGCGCTCGACACGGCCGTCTCCGCCCTGGAGCAGCATGAGATCAAGACCGAGAAACGCGACGGCGGCGTTTCGCTGCGCGATCCCTGGGGTATCGGACTGAACCTGATCGCTTGATCCGCCTGAATCACCATTGCCTAAGCCCGTTGCGGAACCGGAACGGGCTTTTCGCGTTTGAGTAGAGAGGCGATTGTGCCTTCGGGAATCTGCAAGGCATGGAAGTCGACAAAATCGTCACCACGCGATCGGAAACAACGGTTACACGCGAAGGCAGGGCCGACGCAGAACGCAACACATCTCAAGATGAGCGCGACGAGGACAGTGTTTTCGACATATCCCACGGATCGATGCGCGGCAGGCTTGATATCGCCGCATCCTGGGCGACCATAGGCATCTTCCTCATCCTGGCTTTGGCCGGTGTCTACATGATGTCACTGGTCCTCATCCCAGTGACGCTCGCGGTCGTCGTCGGCATGATCCTCGGGCTGGCGGCGGAGAAGCTCAGCAAACTCGGCGTGCCCCGCGTCCTGAACGCCATTCTCCTGTCTTCGGCGGTGGCGCTGGTCATCTTCCTCGTCATCAATGCGCTTGCCGGACCGGTCGCCAAGCTCGCCCAGGAAGCGCCGGACTTCTTTCAGCGCACCTCCGACCGGCTGATGCCTTATCTCGAGCGGTTCAAATGGCTGCATATTTCGTCCGAAAGCCTTCAGGGCGGTCCGATGTCGATCAGCACGCTGCTGGAAAACAGCGGCAACGTCCTGCATGTCGTGTCCGCAAACCTGACGCCGGCCATCGTGCAAATCCTGATTTTCTTCGCGGCATTGCTGCTGTTTCTTGCCGGCAGGGTGAGCCTGCGCAGGACGATCATTCTGGCCTTTTCCACCCGCGCGTCGCGGCTGACCGCGATCAGGATTCTCAATGCTGTGGAACAGGTGCTCGGCTTCTATTTTGCGACAGCCTCGCTGATCTATGCCGGAATTGGCGTTGCGATGACCGTTATTGCCTATGTCGGCGGCATGAGCGTGCCGGTGCTATGGGGCGTCTTCGCTTTCGTTTCGAGCTTCATTCCATTCCTCGGAATCACGACGATAACGATTGCGCTGGCGATTGCCGGTATCGTCACGCATTCCGACATCATCTTCGGCCTTGCGCCCGCCGTCGCGTTTTTCGCTGTGCATCTGGCGGTCGAAAACATCGTCTTTCCCGCGATCATGGGGCGCCAATGGGAGATCAATCCCTTCGTCGTCTTCCTTGCCATCCTCTTCTGGACATGGATGTGGGGCGCCGTCGGCGCCATGCTGGCCCTGCCGCTGTCGCTGATCGTCATGACCGTCATCGAAGAGCTGTTCATCGAGGAAAAGGCCCAGCCGCAATTGCCGGGTTAACCCCTTCAATCCCTCAATTCGTCGTGCCGTCGTCGCCCTTTTCGGGAATATCCTGCAGGCGAACGAACTCCACGCCCTTCGCCTTCAGCGCAAGGATGCTGGCCGCGACCCCCTCGCCCGCCGCATGCGTCGGCTGGTTGATGTGGGAAATGATGACGTCGCCGTCCTTGGCGGAGGCATATTGCTTTTCAACCATCTTGGCCGGCAGCAGCGAGCCGCTGTCGCCGTTCACCGAATAGCCGGCAACCCGATACCCCATGCCGCGGATCTGCGCGATGGCGGAAGGGCTATATTTCGCGGTCGCGCCGCGGAACCAGCGCGGCTGCGGAATCCCGGCCGCGATCATCGCATCGGCACCGCCCTTGACTTCCTGCGCGACAGCCTGAGGCGAACCGGCGGCGGGGATGCCATAAACCTTGGTCGGAATGTCGATGGCCGGGATATGGTTCTGCCCGTGATTTTCCAGTTCGAAGAGATCGGGATTGGCCAGGAAGACGGCGAGCGCATCGGGATTGGTGCGCAACCAACGCGCGGTGACGAAGATCGTCGCCGGGATGCGCTGATCGACAAGGGTGCTCAGGATGCGCGGATCGGTCTTGCCCATGCAGGCATCGAAGGTGAGCGCGATGCGGGGCGCGCCTTTGCCCGCCCGATTGACGTGCAGGTGCGGCTCGACAAGCTTGGTGTTCGAGGCCAACGCCTTCGCCGGCAATTGCGGCCAGCCGGCAGGCGGCTGCTCGGGCTGCGCGGCAAGGACAGCTCGCGCGGCAAGCAGAACCATTAATGTTGGCAACAGGCGTTTCATCGAGGCAGCCACCGGGTGGATCAAACAAACGAAATCGAGCGGCCGAATGATGATCATTTCAGCTGCAACGCCGCCATCATCCGGCAACACGCCGGAAATATGGCAAACCGGCGCGGCTCAGCTCATTTCACATCACAAATGCGCCGGGCATGAAAGCCTCGAAGTCCAGGCTTCAACCAGGCTGCGTCTATGCTACGATTGATCTGAGGTTGCCGTAGCACTATCTGCGTATTTTTCCTTGCTCCCAAAGAGAGACATGCATGAGTCGCGATCCCTATGAAGTTCTGGGCGTAAAGCGGGACGCTCCGCAAAAGGATATTCAAAGCGCCTACCGCAAGCTTGCCAAGAAGCTGCACCCCGATCTCAACCCCGGCGACAAGCAGGCCGAGGACAAGTTCAAGGAAGCCTCGGCAGCTTACGGCATCGTCGGCGATGAGGAGAAGCGTGCGCGGTTCGACCGCGGCGAGATCGACAGCAGCGGCGCCGAGCAGGCACCGCGCAACTATTATCGTGACTATGCAGCGAACGAAGGCCAGCGCGGCCGCTACCAGAATGCCGGCGGCTTTGCCGATTTCGGCGATGCCGACGACATATTTTCCAGCTTCTTCTCGCGGCGCAGCCAAGGCCAAACGAAAATGCAGGGTCAAGACCGTCACTATACGATGGAGGTCGATTTCATTGACGCCATCAACGGCGTGAAGAAACAGATCAGCCTGCCCGATGGACCGGCGCTCGACGTCCAGATCCCGCCCGGCAGCCGCGACGGGCAGACGCTTCGCCTCAAGGGCAAGGGAGATCCCGGCTTTGGCGGCGGGGCTGCCGGGGATGCGCTGATTGCGGTGCATGTCCGGCCGCATCGCTTCTATACCCGCGATGGCGACGACATTCGGATGGAACTGCCGATTTCGCTGTCGGAAGCAGTGCTCGGCGGCAAGGTCCGCGTTCCGACGCCGTCCGGCGCGGTCACCGTCACCCTCGCGCCGAACTCCAACACCGGCAAGGTGCTGCGCCTGAAGGGCAAGGGCGCACCTGTGCGCGGCAAGGAAAACGGCGATGCCTATGTCTCCTTGAAGGTCGTCCTGCCGGAGGCGCCGGATCCCGAACTGACGCGCTTCGTTTCCGAATGGGAAGCGGGCAAGGCACAAGATCCCAGAAAGTCCATGGGAGGATAAGCGATGAACGAGAGCGAGTTTCGACTGCACCTCCAAATCGAGACCACCGTGCTGGAAGTCTGGATCTCACAGGGCTGGCTGGTGCCGGAAGAGACGGATCAGGGCCGGAATTTTCGCGAAGCCGATATCGCGCGCGGCCAGCTGATCCTCGATCTCGATCGAGCAATGGGTCTCAACGAACCCGGCGTCGATGTCGTCATGGATCTGGTGGATCAGCTTCACAGCCTGAGGGCGACGCTGCGCGAGCTGACAGATGCCGTCTGCCGTCAACCGATCGATGTGCAGGAGCATATCCTGTCAGAGCTGACCCGCGCAGAGTCCCAGAGACGGCGATAGCGTTCAATCGCATCGGGCGATAGCGACATCAAGATGGAATGTCGTCGCCATGGCGGTCTTGCGGGGCGGAAACGCTCAGTCGTAGAGATAATGTTGCTGCCAGGCGTCGCGCGGCACCTTGTCGCCGATCTGGTAGCTCAGATCACGAACATGAATATGCTGCGGGCCGGTCACACATGCGTACGAGAGGTGATACCAGTCACCCTTGCTGCGGAAAACCGCGCCGGGCGCATTCATGGCATCCGGCTTCATATCGGGATCGCCGAAAGTATAGGCGATCACCTTGTCCGGCGTGAAACCTGTCTTGTCCGTGCCGATACGCTTCATGGCTTCGGCATCGCATGCCTGCTCCATCCGCTCCGACGGATCGAGTTTCTCCAACTGCTTCTTTATGGCCGGATCGACGGCGAAGGCGCAGGTGGCGACGGAGGCCAATGGAATAAGGATGGCGAAGAGTTTCAGCATGAAGACCGGTCCCTTGCATTGTTTTGGATTTTGAGTGCGCCCGTTCCATCGAGGGAAGGTTTTGATCGCCTTCATGTCGACGCACTGTATGCCGACTTCGATAAAGAATGTGGTCTCATCAAGGCAGCGCGCCATTCGCGCCAGGCCCGCCTGTTCGATCGAGATTAATGACGACGGCTTGCATGAAGCTTGAGGAGCGGACTTGACGCTTGAACCTAAGGTCGGCGCCCTCTATTTCTCTCTTCTCTTCACATTCGACTTTCACACCACAGAAAGTGCTCCCGTGCCAGTTTTCAAAAATCTTCCCACCCCACCTGTCGCCGAGAAAAAACCTCTGACGGATACACGTCACGGCATTGCCCGCACCGACGATTATGCTTGGCTGCGCGCCGACAACTGGCAGGCGATGTTCAAGGATCCGTCGATCCTGGCACCGGAAATCCGGGCGCATCTGGAGGCTGAGAACACCTACATGAACGCCGCGATGGCGGACACGAAGGAGCTGCAGAAAGTTCTCTTCGGCGAGATGAAGGGACGCATCAAGGAGGATGACAGCTCGATCCCGATGAAGGACGGCCCTTATGCCTACGGCACGCTCTTCGTCACCGGAGGCGAGCAGCCCCATTTTTTCCGCGAGCCGCGCAACGGCGGCGATCGCAAGCTGCTGTTGAATGGCGACAGGGAGAATGAAGGAAAGTCCTATTTCCGTCTTTCCGGCCTCGACCATTCCTCCGACCACAGCCATGGCATCTGGGGCTATGATGACAAGGGTTCGGAATATTTCACGCTGAAGATCCGCAATTTCGAGACCGGCGAGGATCTTGCCGACGTGATCGAGAACACCGGCGGCGATGCCGTCTGGGCGCCCGACGGCAAGAGTTTCTTCTACACGCTGCAGGACGAGAACCATCGTCCCTCGAAGATCTTCCATCACATCATCGGCACGCCGCAATCAGACGACCGGCTTGTCTATGAAGAAGAAGACCCCGGCTTCTTCATGGGCGTCGGCGGTTCGCTGCTTGATGATTACATCTTCATCGATATTCACGATCACGAGACCAGCGAATACCGCATCATCCCGACCTCCGATCTGACCGCCGAGCCGAAGATCGTGGCGGAGCGCGAAACTGAGATCGAATACGAGATCAGCGAAGGCGGCGACGTCTTCTACATTCTCACCAATGACGGTGATGCCAAGGATTTCAAGATCATGGAGGCACCGGCGAACGAGCCGGGCAAGGAGAACTGGCGCGAGGTCGTGCCCCACAAGCCGGGCACGCTGATCCTCAGCCATCTCGCCTATGCACGCCACTTGCTCTGGCTGGAGCGTAAGGACGGCCTGCCGCGCATCATCATCCGCGACCGTCGTACGGGCGAGGAGCATGCGATCGCCTTCGAAGAAGAAGCCTATGCGCTCGGCCTGCAGGGTGCGGCGGAATACGACACGGATGTCATCCGGTTCTCCTATTCCTCGATGACGACGCCGAGCCAGCTTTATGACTACAATATGGTGACGCGCGAGCGCACCCTGCTGAAGACGCAGGAAGTGCCCTCAGGCCATAATCCAGACGACTACGTGACGCGCCGCGTCTTCGCGCCCGCCTGGGACGGTGAGACGGTGCCGGTGACGCTGCTTTATCGCAAGGACACGCCCCTCGACGGCTCGGCGCCTTGTCTTCTCTATGGCTACGGTGCCTACGGCGTTACCATTCCGGCCGGTTTCAACACCAATTGCCTGTCGCTTGCCGATCGCGGCTTCGTCTATGCCATCGCTCATATCCGCGGCGGCAAGGACAAGGGCTTTGCCTGGTACGAAGACGGCAAGATGGAAAAGAAGACCAATACCTTCAAGGACTTCATCGCAGCCGCCGATTATTTGAATCAGGAGAAGTTCACCTCTTACGCGAAGATCATTGCCGAGGGCGGATCGGCCGGCGGCATGCTGATGGGCGCCGTTGCCAACATGGCTCCGGAGAAATTCGCAGGCATCATCGCCGCCGTGCCCTTCGTCGATGTGCTCAACACCATGCTCGACGACACCCTGCCGCTGACGCCGCCGGAATGGCCGGAATGGGGCAATCCGATCGAAAGCCAGCAAGAATACGAGCAGATTGCCGCCTATAGCCCCTACGACAATGTCGGCGAGAAGCCCTACCCGCCGATCCTCGCGCTCGGTGGCCTCACCGACCCGCGCGTCACCTATTGGGAACCGGCGAAGTGGGTCGCCAGGCTGCGCGAGAAGACGACGAGCGACGCACCCATTCTACTGAAGACCAACATGGATGCCGGCCATGGAGGCGCTTCGGGCCGCTTCCAGCGCTTGGAGGAAGTGGCTTTCGAATACGCCTTCGCCGTCAAGGTCGCCGGGAAAATGTAAGCCGAACGGCAGGAGGAAGCCATGACCGTCTTCGTCGCCCTGCTGCGTGCCGTCAATGTCGGCGGCACCGGCATGCTGTCCATGGCCGATCTCAAGGCACTCTGCGAGGAGATCGGCTTCAAGGATGTGCGCACCTACATCCAGAGCGGCAACGTCGTCTTCCGCGCCGGCGACGACGAGGCAACGGTGCAGGCTCGGCTTGAAAGGGCGCTGACGGCCAAAATGGGCAAGTCTCCCGGCGTGATCCTGCGCAGCCGCGAGGCTCTGGAAAGAGTGGCGGAACATTCGCCCTTCCCGCATGCCAAGCCGAACTACCTGCTGGTGACCTTCCTGCAGGAGAACGCACCGAAGGATGCACTGGACAAGCTCGTCGCACCCGGCGGCGAAGAGGTGCATATCGCCGGCAGGGAAATCTACGTGCACTATCCCGATGGCTCGGGACGCTCGAAACTAAAGCTGCCGGCGCTAAAGGCGGGAACAGCGAGAAATCTCAATACGGTGCGCAAGCTTGCAGAGATGGCACGGGAGCTGGAGGAGAGTTAGGGACGTGTCACAAGTGCTGCGTAGTCGCTTTAGCCGTTTCGCGAAATACGACGGAATATCGCTTCATGCGGTTATTGTTTTTCGGCAGCCAGCGTCTCGATCCAATCGTCTATATCCTGCAGGCTCACATTCGGCCTGGGGTCATCGAGCGATGCCTTTACCTTCTGTCGGATCGCGGCGATCCGTTGCTGATATTCCTCTTCTTCCCGCAGCCAGACCCACACGGCGGCCCGTAACACCTCGCTCGTAGAGGAATAACTGCCCGCATCGACGCGAGCCTTGATCGCAGCCACCATTTCACTGGGGAGCGAAATGCTCAGCTTTTCATTCATAGCAAACTCCCTAGATACGGTAGGATAAAGTAGGGATGATTTCCTACTCGAGGCAAGCGCCTTGCACCGCCTGCGTGTCGGTCCTACCTTAGGAACATGAGCTCTCTTCCTTCCGAAACACAGGTACTTCAAGCACCGATTCAGTTCGACAACAGCTATGCGCGCCTGCCTCCGCAGTTTTTCGCGGACCAGGCGCCGACACCGGTTGCCGCACCGAGGCTGATCAAGTTCAACGAGGCCCTGGCGCGGGAACTCGGGCTAGACGTGGATGCCTTGAGAGAGAGCGCTGCGGCGATCTTTTCGGGCAACGAGCTCCTGCCGGGATCGAGGCCGATCGCCATGGCCTATGCCGGCCATCAATTCGGCAATTTCGTGCCGCAGCTCGGCGATGGCCGCGCGATCCTCCTCGGCGAAGTCAAGGACCGGAGCGGCAAGCGCCGCGACATCCAGCTCAAGGGTTCGGGGCCAACGCCATTTTCCCGCCGCGGCGATGGGCGCGCCGCGCTCGGCCCGGTCCTGCGCGAATATATCGTCAGCGAGGCTATGCACGCCCTCGGCATCCCGACGACGCGGGCGCTTGCGGCGGTAACGACCGGAGAGCCTGTCTATCGCGAGGAGGTGCTACCGGGCGCTATCTTCACGCGCGTGGCGGCGAGCCATATCCGCGTCGGCACTTTCCAGTTCTTTGCCGCGCGCGGCGATATCGAAAGCGTCAGGACGCTGGCGGATCATGTCATCAGCAGGCACTACCCTGAGATCAGAGACCGCGCCAATCCCTATCTCGCACTGCTGGAAGCTGTGGCAGAGCGGCAAGCGGCGCTGATTGCGCGCTGGCTGCATGTCGGCTTCATTCACGGCGTGATGAACACCGACAATATGACAGTCTCGGGCGAGACGATCGATTTCGGTCCCTGTGCCTTCATGGATGCCTACGATCCGGCGACCGTCTTCTCGTCCATCGACCGCAACGGCCGCTATGCCTATGCCAACCAGCCGGCCATCGGCCAATGGAACCTCGCACGCCTCGGCGAGACGCTCATCCCGCTGATCGATCCATCCGTCGATACGGCGATCGAGCTGGCGAACACCATCATCAAGGCCTATGGCGAGCGCTTCCAGGCCCATTGGCTTTCCGGCATGCGCGCCAAGATCGGCCTTGCGAGCGAGGATGACGGCGATCTGGAGATGATCCAGTCGCTGCTGGCGACGATGCAGCAGCAGGGCGCGGATTTCACGCTCGCGTTTCGCCGGCTTGCCGTCCTCGCCGTGGATGAGGACGTCATCGATTTTGCCGCCACGTTCAGCAATCCGCAATCAGCGGCGCCGTGGCTTGAACGCTGGCGCGAGCGCCTTAGCCGCGATCCTCAAACGCCAGTGACACGCGCGGCAGCGATGCGCAGGGTCAATCCGGCCTTCATTCCCCGCAATCACCGAATCGAGCAAGCGATCGAAGCCGCCGCCGAAGACGGTGATTTTTCTCTGTTCGAGGCGTTGCTGAAGGTGCTCGCCACACCCTACGAAGACCAGCCCGCCTTCGCACCCTATGCCGAACCTCCGCTGCCGAGCGAGCGCGTGCTGCAGACCTTCTGCGGCACTTGAGAAAGCCGGGGGCATAAGCCCCGGGCATGCTTGCAGAGTCATCGTCTCCTCAACCCATGGGGAGATATGACGATGAAAGTGCACCACAGCACCCAGAACTATTTCAGCACGCCGATCCGCAGCCAACAGAGCAGCGACAGCGACGACAGCTCGACATTCTCGCTACTGAGCGATGGCGGCGACCAGCAGAGAGATTCGCAGGGACCTTCCATCTCGTCCAGCGGCGTCCCCTCCTCCATTTCCTCCGGCTTCTGGCTCAACCAGCTCAGCCAGGCGTCGTCCTCCACAACGGACTCCGTCGACGATCAGTCGGCTACGAGCACTTCCGGCAGCAGCTCGGCCTCGTCGAGCAGGCAATCCGACCAGGACATTTTGGACGAGTTTGCCAAATGGGCGAATATGACGCCGGCGCAGAAGATCCGCGCACAATATCTCGAAGCGCACGGCCTGACGGAAGATTCCTTCAAGGCGTTGTCGGCCGATGATCAGAAGGCGATCAACGACCAGATCGCCGCCGAGATCAAGCAGAAGCTTGGCGTCGGCAATGCCGACGGCGATGGAGATGGCGACAAGGAAACGGACAGCGCCGCCTCGGCATTGTCCATCGTCTGAAGGAGTTACGAGACTGCATGAAGGCGATACGATCCTGATTCACATCATTGTCGTATCCCTTTGTTTTCGTTTGATATGTTTCGTTATTGCCCGACCATTCCGGTAACGATCTTGCTGACCTCGGCAAAGACCGCTTCAATATCCCTAGCGGATGCGGTCGCCTCCGCAATGAAAGTCGTCACCAGGATCGGCCCGCGATCGGGTGGCCAGATCACGGCGATATCGGCATAGGAGCCGTTGTTGCCGGTGCCGGTCTTGTCACCGACCTTCCACTCCTTCGGCAGGCCCGCGCGCAGGCGATTATTACCCGTGGTGTTGGCAACCAGCCAGTTGACCAGCTGATCCCTGGAGGTTTCCGACAGTGTATTGCCGAGGGTCAGGAGGCCGATGCTGTCAAGCATCGCATCCGGCGTCGTCGTATCGCGCGGGTCGTCCTTGATCGCCTGGTTGACATCGGGCTCGTTGCGGTCGAGGCGGGTTTCGGTGTCGCCTGTCGTCCGCAGCCAGGAGGTCAGGGCGGCAGGGCCGCCGAAGCTTTCAAGCAGCAGATTGCCGGCCGTATTGTCGCTTAGCGTGATCGCCGCGCCGCAAAGCTCGGCGACAGTCATGCCATCGGTGCCGACATGCTTTTCGGTCTCCGGCGAATAGGTGACCACTTTGTCCTTGCCGTAGGTGACGCGACGGTCGAGCTTTTCCGTTCCCTGATCGACGCGCGCCAGCACGAAGCCGACGGCGAGCGCCTTGTAGGTGCTGCAAAGGGGGAAGCGCTCCTCCTCGCGATGGCCGAGGGAAATGTTGGTTTCGGTGTCCAGCACGGAGACGCCGAGGCGGCCGCCGGTCTTCTTTTCAAGATCCGTAAGCTGTTTGTCGACATCGTCGGACAGTTGCGAGCTGTCCTGCGATCCGCCGCCTTCCATGCCCTGGCCATTGGCGGCAGGCGCCGCCGAATTATCCGTTGCCGGGGGTGTCTGTGATGAGGCACCACTATCCTGGGCGAACAGCGCATGGGGGCCGAGTATCAGCGCGGGAAGGAACAGCGCCGAGCCCGCCATGAGGCGGCGGCGGGTGAGCAATGTGGGCATGCGAAAAGCCTCCAGCAGAATCGGGCAGATTTTGGGCTATGCGAGGAATATGGCAAGCCTCTGACCTCACCGATTGCTAGCGGATTTTATGCCGCCTTGTCGACCGTGACCTCAACGGTGACGTGCGACAATTCATGAATAGCGGCAAGCCGGGCCTTATAGAAAGACGGGTCGCGCAAGACGGGCGTTGCAACCGCGACGATCGCGGCATGGTGCCCGGGACCGACCTGCCAGACATGCAGGTCGGTGATGCGGTCTTCGTCCGTCTCGATCGCCTCACGGATCTCATCAGGCAGGTCTTCACCCGGTGGAATGAAGTCGAGCAGAACCGCACCTGACATGCGCAGCAGGCCCCATGCCCATTGCAAGATCACAAGACCACCGACGATGCCCATGGCGGGATCGAGGAAGGTCCAGCCGAAACGGCTGCCGAGCAGCAGGGCAACGATCGCCAGAACCGAGGTCATCGCATCGGCTATGACATGGACATAGGCGGAACGGAGATTGTTGTCCCTGCCGTCGCCATGGCCATGGTTGTGGTCATGGTCATGATGGTGATCGTCGTGATGATGGTCATGATTATGTGCGTGACCGTGGCTGTGACCATGGCCGGAATGGCCGTGATGATGATGGCTGTGATCGTCGCGCAGAAGCCATGCGCTGACCAGATTGACGACAAGGCCGACCACTGCGATGGCGATAGCTTCCCGGAAATTGATCGTCACCGGATCGAGCAATCTCAGAATGCTCTCCCAGCCCATGATCAGCGCGATCAATGCCAGTACGACGGCGCTGGCAAAACCTGCGAGATCGCCGAGCTTGCCGGTGCCGAAGGTGAAGCGCGCATTATGCGCATGCCGGCGGGCATAGAGATAGGCAAGCGCCGAAATCAGCATGGCGCTGGCATGAGTCGACATGTGCCAGCCGTCGGCAATCAGCGCCATGGAGCCATAGGCCGTGCCCGCGCCGATCTCGACCACCATCATGGCAGCGGTCAGGGCGATGACGAGCCAGATGCGGCGTTCGTTGCGCTGGTGATCGGAGCCTAGAAAGACATGGCTGTGGCCCACATCGGAGGAAATACTCATGACATCAGTCTCCTGTTGAATGCGCTGAAACCCATCACCGCAGATAGGTCTTCAGCACGTCGGCAATCTCATCGACCGCTTGACGACGGGTCTCTTCACTTTCTGCATGGAGCACGTGTTCGTGCAGATGATCCTCGAGAACCTCCCCGGTCAGCCCGGTCAGAGCACCACGAATGGAGGCGAGGAGTTGCAAGATTTCCCCACACGGCCGTTCGGCCTCGAGCGCTCGCTCCACCGCCTCCATCTGCCCTTTGAGGCGACGGATGCGGGACAAGAGCTTGGCTTGCTGGCGAATGGTGTGGGACATTGCGGCCTCGATTTATAATATAGGGGGGTATACTATTTATAGCGACCGATTGGAAGCCGTCTCTTGAAATTGCCCCGACGGGATTAGGCGGCGGCGGAAAGACACCAGGCTAGTTCGCGGCGCTGCACCGGCCTTGCAAATTCCAACGCCAATCGCATATATTGCTCTAGAGACTAGAGGTATTGGAGGCCATGCAATGCTGTCGATCGGTGATCTGTCCAAGCGTACCGGCGTTAAAGTGCCGACGATCCGCTATTACGAGCAGATGGGGCTGATTTCGGAGCCTGACCGCAGCGAAGGCAATCAGCGGCGCTATTCCAGAACCGATCTTGAGCGTCTGGCCTTCATCCGCCATGGCCGCGACCTCGGACTGACGATCGATGCCATCAAGGAGCTGATCTCGCTCAGCCAGCATCCGGACCGTCCCTGCGTCGGCGCCGACCGCATAGCGAAGGAGCATCTCGATGACGTTCGCACGAAGATCGCCAGGCTGAAGAAGCTGGAGCATGAGCTGGAGCGCATCGTCTCGCATTGCGATGGCCACAGCATCGAAGACTGCTACGTGATCCGCGCGCTTTCCGATCACGGACTATGCGAACACGAGCACTAAGCGCGCCCATTGACAAACGCGCTGAACCGGATCATTGATGCGCCCATGATCACGCACGCGCTCCACAACTGCTCGTATTTTTGGCTGTACCTGTAAAGGGCGGCCAAGACAGATCATATTGTCAACAAGCCGCCGTCAGGCGGCTTTGTTGTATCGGCAGCGTCCTGACGGCTCATTGAATAACAAGGACGCAAAATGCCATGCTAGACGATAGCGACATCTCACTTCTCCGCCCGCCGGTGCTCACCATCCGCAATGCGCAGCCGCGCGACCTGCCTGAGCTCAATGACATGATCCAGCTGCTGGCTGCCCATCACGGCGACCCCTCAGGCACGACGCCCGAGCAGCTCGAGCGTGACCTCTTCGGCCCAGTGCCATGGATTACCGCGCTCGTGGCCGAAGGAGAGCAAGGGCTGATCGGCTACGCCATCCTCGTACCGCTCTACAAAGCGCAGGAAGGCCAGCGCGGCATGGATCTGCACCATCTCTTCGTGCGTGACGGCCACCGTGGCCACGGCATCGGGCAGCATCTCGTCGACCGCGCCCGCGATATCGCCCGCAAGGCCGGCTGCAGCTACCTTTCTGTGGGAGCCGCGACAGGCAACGTTCAGGCTCACCGCTTCTACGAGAACATGGATTTCAAGCCGCGCCCGGTCACCGGCATGCGCTATCTGCAGGCGCTCGCCTGATGTCGGCCTTTAACGGGATCGCCATCTAACGCTCAACATCAGCGATCGATGGCGATCCCGCGGCCGGCAAAGAACCTCTGGAATGTCTCCAGCGGCATTTCCGCATTCTCGCGCGTTGCGTCGATGTGACCGGACGGATTGTGGAAGCGGATCCTGTCTCCATCGATTGATGTCACCAGTACGAGATGGCCGCCCTTGGCCGGCGGCTCGGTCTCGGGCCAGCGAATGGAGTGGTGCACCGAGGCGATAAGAAATTCCGATTGCGCGAGGATATCGGCGATGTCGGTGGCGGAAATGCCGGTGACGACGCGGGCATTCATATCGAAGCGGGCCTTAACGAAGGGAACGAACGGTGCATAGATCAGCCCCTTGATCCGACCATCCGGCTCCTCGATATAGCCGCCATAATCCCTGCATCCCATGGCCAGCTCCATGATCGGGATTGTTTTGCCGGTGCGGGCGGCAAGCACCATCTTCAGGCAGGCCATGCCGCAGAGATTGCCGGCCCAGCGGGCATAGTCCTCGACGCTAAGTGCGCCAGACAAGGCCCATAGGGAGTCCTTCAGCAAGGCAGCCTGCGCGCCTTCGGCCACCACGGCCAGCGTCATATCGGGCGTTTCCCATTGGCTGAAATACGGAACCTTTTGCGTCACCCTTGCGTCCACGATTGCCCTTCCCCGTTGCCCAATCCCGTAGCTGTAAGCTTGATGGGAAATGCGCTAGAAAAATGGCTGTCGGCTTCGATCTGCAGCTGGAGGTGCACTTTGGAACAGCGGTTCACATTCGACAGCATCGCCAGCCTCTACAATACCTCCCGCCCACCCTACCCCGATGCGCTTTTCACCGATATCACCACCTTCGCCGGGCTTGAGGCCAAGGATCAGGTCCTCGAAATCGGCTGCGGCACGGGACAAGCGACGAAGGGTTTTGCCCGTCAGGACCTTTCCGTTCTCGCGCTCGATCCCGGCGCGGAGCTGATCGCAGTCGCGCGGGAAAGATTGGCGGGATTTCTGCAGGTGCAATTCCAGCAAACCACTTTCGAGGCATGGCCGAACGACCGACAGAGCTTCAAGCTAATAGCGGCAGCGCAATCGTTCCATTGGGTTTCCCCTGAACTGCGCTTCGTCAAGACGGCCGCTCTCCTAGCGCCGGGAGGAACACTTGCCGTCTTCGGCAATGTGCCGATGCCGCCCGCGCCGCCGCTTGCCGGAATATTCGCCGATATCTATGCCCGACATGCGCCGCAGCTCGCAGGGCCGCCCGCTGAGGCCTGGTATCTGCCCGAAGGTCCCCTCGCCGAATTGCTACGGCTGTCCGACCATTTCGACACTCAGGTGCATCACCGCTATCGCTGGAGCCGATTGCACACGGCACAGAGCTACACCGACCTGCTGCGCACACTCTCAAGCTACCGGCTTTTGGCCGAGGATCGGAGGGAAGCTTTGCTTTCCGAACTAGCAAGCGCAATCGCTGCCCAAGACGGCGGATTCGAGCTGCATTACGAAACGCATCTGTATCTCGCCAAGCGTTCGGCCGCGACCTGAACAACCCAGGCCTATTTCGCCGGCAGCGCCTTGAGGTAGGCCGCGATCGCCTCGCGGTCGGTTGCCGGCAGGTGGGCGATGTTCTGTTGGACCTCGGCCATCGAGCCGCCGGCGGAATCATAATCCGGCGTGAAACCGGTTTCGAGGTAATTGGCGATGTCGCCGGCGCTCCAGCTGCCGATCGCTTTGGAACCCGGCCTGATATCCGGGATTTGCCCCTTGCCTTCCGGATTGGGCGCGCCCGCCAGCCATTGGCCGCTCACGAAGCCGCCGAGGCTGTCGCGCGGCGTGTGGCATTCGCCGCAATGTCCCGGCCCTTCCACCAGATATTGCCCGCGCTTGATCTTGTCGTCGGCGTTGGCGAGGGCGACGCGCGGCTGATCATTGAAATAGAGGAATTTCCAGCCGCCAAGCGCCAGCCGGATATTGAAGGGAAAGGGCAGCTCGTGCGGCGGGGCGACATTGCTGCTTTTCGGCAGCGTCCTCAGGAAGCCCCAGAGATCGTTGATGTCCTTGTCGCTCATGCGGGCATAAGAGCCATAGGGAAAGGACGGGTAGAGATGCTCGCCATTTTTGCCGACGCCCCGCTTCATGGCATTGCCGAAATCGGCGAGCGTCCAGCTGCCGAGCCCAGCCTTCTCGTCCGGCGTGATATTCGGCACGTGGAAGGTGCCGAAAGGGCTTTTGAGCGCAAGGCCGCCCGAAAGCATCAGCTTGGCGTCCCCTTGTGCCCCGGGAGGCGCGTGACAGCTCGTGCAGCCGCCGGCCCAGAAGACGATCTCGCCGTTCTTGACGTCGGGATTGCCGAGATTGGCCCAATGGCTCGCCGGAAAGGGCGATGGCGCGGTGACGACATAGAATGCGCCGAAGCCAAGGATGATCACGCCGAAAAGGCAAAGTAGCCACCGGACAAACCGCGCCATCATGCTATCCCCTAGCTCCAAACCCGAAAGCTCCGCACCGGCGGTAAGACCGGTGCGGATGCCAAACCATGTTCAAAAGGTCGACCTACCGCTTAGTCTTTCTTGATGCGGTAGGCCTGATGACAGGCGCCACAGCTGCCGCCGAGGGTCTTCAGCGTCGTGCCGACGCCGGCGTTGTCGGCGGGGAGCTGGGCAAGCGCCGTCTCGGCATCGGTGGAAAGCTTGGCGGCCTTTGCCTTGAAGTCATCGAGATTGTCCCAGATCTTCGGATTGACCTCGGCATCATTCTTGTCGCTCTGCGGATTGAATTGATCCGGGAAGGCCTTGGCCGTTTCGGCGATCGTCGTCAGCGACGCCTTGACGATATCGGCATCATAGGGCTTGTCGCCCTTGGCAATCGCGCCCAGAGCGCCGGCGGCGCCACCGATCTTCTTCATCAACCCGATGCGAGAGTCGTGCGTGCCGTCAGCCGCGACGACCGAGCCGAGGGCGATGCCGGCCAGAGCCGTTGCCGCCACAATCGCTTTCCACTTCATTTCGTTCTCCTACCTCTTCCTGGTGATCAAGACTGCATGCGCGGCCGGCGCATGACTACGGCGACATGTTTGCCGGTTTCCCCTCCGGCAATGAAGTCACAAAGTGGTGAGACCTAAGTGAAATCAGTGTCATGCCATCGACACACTCATTCGCCGCATCAGCCCTTATACGATTTTCAAGCCCTCCCAGACCGTAAACACCGAGACAGCAACGAGCAGCAACCCGGCCGCTCGGCCCGCAAATGCCGTTGCCTGCGGATTGGCCACCAACAGACCGCGGCTGCGCCCGGCCGTGATGGCAAGTCCGCCATAGACGGCAAATTGCGTTGCGATGGTCATGGCTCCCATGATGATGGCCTGTATCCACATCGGCCCGTAATCCGGCTTCAGGAACTGGGGATAGACAGCGAAGATGAAGAGATAGGCTTTGGGGTTGATGAGGCAAGTAACCGCACCCTGACGAAAGGCTTTCCAGGCGGAGCGGCTGCCGGCCGGCCCCTCGCCTCCCACGGTGATGGAACTGCGCATCAGCGTGTAACCGATGAAGGCCATATAAGCGCCGCCGGCAATCAGCAGCGGATTGAAGAGGATGGGCACGAAATGCATCAGCAGGCCGATGCCGATGGCGCCGTTCAGCGAATGCACTGCGCCACCCAGCATGATGCCACCCGTCGCGGCAAGGCCGCGATTGCTGCCGCCGGTCAGCGAATTGGCGAGCACGAACAGCATGTCCATGCCCGGCACGATGATGATGCCCAAGAGAAGAATGAAGAAGAGCCAGAGATTTTCTGCGTAACCCATGTCAGTTACCTATCGTCCTCTCTTCGAGTGGAGAAGAGGAAATGGTTGATTTTCAAGCGAATAGGCAGTCTTATAAATCGAGCCAACTGACGGGGTGTTGTCAGTAGCCTTCATCTTGAGGGTAATGAAATGCGCAAGGCATCGCGCCTGTTCGAGATCATCCAGATTCTGCGGCTCGCCAAGCGGCCAGTAACGGGGGCCGATATTGCCGGCCGACTGGAAGTGACGGTGCGCTCGGTCTATCGGGATATCGCAGCACTGCAGGCGATGCGGGTGCCGATCGAGGGCGAACGCGGCATTGGGTATATCCTGCGGCCCGGCTTCGACCTGCCGCCGCTGATGTTCTCGATCGAGGAAATGGAGGCGATCGTGCTGTCGCTGGCGCTATTGGAGCGCACCGGCGACGCCGAGCTGAAACAGGCGGCCAAACGCGTGAGCGCCAAGATCGCCGGCGCCGTGCCGCCGCCGCTGCGCCAGACCCTCGATGCCAATGCGCTGCATGCCTGGGGCTTCGCAGCACCATCGGCCTCGGTGATCGATCTTTCGCTGGTGCGCCGCGCCATTCGCGACGAGGAAAAGCTCGACCTTGCCTATCGCGACGAGCTCGGCCGCGCCACGGAGCGCATCATCCGGCCGATCGCGCTGATCTACTATGCTGAGACAGCCAATATCGTCGCATGGTGCGAACTGCGCCAGGCAATCCGCAATTTCCGCAGCGATCGGATCGAGGATTGCCAGCCTGCCGGGCTCTGGTTCAAGGGCGAAGGCGATAGCCTCAGGCAGATCTGGGTGAATGGTTGGCAAGTAAACACCTCAGCCGCGGCCGGCTGAGGTGCTGCAGATCGCAGAGACTGCGATCACGA
The DNA here is from genome assembly GCF_008370325.1 of Martinezella tropici. Lineage (GTDB taxonomy): Bacteria > Pseudomonadota > Alphaproteobacteria > Rhizobiales > Rhizobiaceae > Rhizobium > Rhizobium tropici_B. The sequence continues at coordinate 409,546 of NZ_VNIP01000011.1, forward strand.
ATTAAAGGATCATGCCGCCCGAGACTTCGATGCGCTGGCCGTTGACCCATCGGTTGTCATCCGACAGCAGCGAGGCGATCATCGGGCCGATATCGTCGGGCAGGCCGGGGCGGCCGAGTGCCGTCATGGATGCAACCATTCTGTTGACTTCGGGATTGTCGCGGACGATGCCGCCGCTGAAATCCGTCTGGATCGCGCCCGGCGCCACGGTGTTGACCGTAATACCGCGAGGGCCGAGTTCCTTGGCAAGATAGCGCGTCAGAACTTCCACCGCCCCCTTCATGGCCGCATAGGCAGACGAGCCCGGATTGCTGAAGCGGGCAAGGCCGGAGGAAATATTGACGATGCGGCCACCATCATTGATGTGCGGCAGCAGCTTCTGCGTCAGGAAGTACACGCCTTTGAGGTGAACGTTGTAGAGCTTGTCGAACGCGGCTTCGGTCGTTTCCGCGATGGAGGCATGGTAGGAGGTGCCGGCATTGTTGACGAGAGAATCGAAGCGATCGCGGCCCCAATGCTGCTGCACCGCGCTGATGACCTCGGCGACGAAAGCGTCGAAGGATGCGACATCGCCGGCGTCGAGCCGCAAGGCAACAGCCTTTTGGCCAAGCGCTTCGATCTCGGCAACGGCGCTATCGGCTTCTGCCTTATTTGCGTTATAGGTCAGGATGGTATCGACACCGCGGCTTGCGAGATGAATGGCGGTGTTGCGGCCGAGGCCGCGGCTGCCGCCGGTGATGATCGCAATCTTTGTCTTTGATTTATCGGTATTTTCAGTCGTCATTGCCGTTCTCCAAGGACTGTTTGATGGCGGGAATCTACACCTGCAGGGCCATTTTCCTGAATGCCGGAACTCTCGAATTTCTTGCCTATTCCTCCAACCGCCTTGTCCACTGACGTCGCGCTGCTATGATGATGCAATGGCACCCTGCCGCGGAGACCGCCGATGTCGTCAGCCCTTAAAGATGCGATCACGCAATTCATCGAAGCCAATGACAGCGGTGGCAACGGCGTGTTTTCGACGGGCATCGATGGCTTGCACATCATGCGCTCCACCGAGCCGAAGATGCCGCATGCGATGATCTATCGACCAGCGCTCTGCGTGATCGTCCAGGGTGCGAAGCAATTGATGCTGAATGACAGGGTGATCGACTATGCCGAGATGCAGGCTCTCATCATCAGCATCGAGCTGCCCGCAGCCGGCAGGGTGATCCAGGCAAGTGTTGAGAAACCTTATATCGCCATCTTCCTTGAATTCGATGTCGGCATGATGCGCGAGGTGATGGAGCAGATCGACAGACCGCCGAAACCGACGGGCGGCGCCCATCTCGGCATCTTCGTCGAGGATCTCAGCGAACAGCTGGCCGATTGCCTCGCGCGCCTGACCCGCCTGCTTGCGACGCCGAGCGCCATTCCGGTGCTCTACCCGGCGATCATGCGGGAAATCTGCTTCTGGCTGCTTACCGGCCCCAATGGCGGCGAGGTCTGCAAGCTAGTCTTGCCGGATGGGCAGACCCGGCGCATTGCCGACGCTATTCGCTTGCTGCGTGATAATTTCGCGGAGCCAGTGCGGATCGAGCAACTGGCCGCCGCCGCGCGCATGAGCCCCTCGTCCTTCCACCAGCATTTCAAAACGTTGACCTCGATGACCCCTTTGCAATATCAGAAGCAGATGCAGCTGCTCGAGGCCCGCCGACTGATGGTTGCCGGCCAGGCCAATGTGGAGAGCGCGGCTTACCGGGTTGGCTATGAAAGCGCCTCGCAATTCAGCCGCGAATATGCGCGTATGTTCGGCACGCCGCCGAAAAGGGACGTAAGCGAGATGCGGATGGCGGCGGAGTGAGCCTCAGCGCAACGCCAACGTTCTATCGGTCTCGCGGCCGAAGCCGGTGATCTCGAGCCGGTCCTCAAAGACCGACACGATGGCATAGGCGCTGGCGTCCGCAGTGTCGACCATGCCTTTGAAATTGACGAAATAGGTCCCGGCCGACACTCCGAAATTGCCGGCGTGATTGTGGCCGTTGAGGTAGGCGACGACATGGTCGTGCTCGGCCAGAAGCGCCAGTATGCGATCGCTGTTCAAGGCGTTGTGGGCATTCTCCGGGAAGACCGGATAATGGTTCAGGATAATGACCTTCTCGCCCGACGCCTTTGCTTCCCACAGTTTCGCGGCAAGCCAGTCATATTGCACATCACTGATGGCCCCGTTCCAGCGCTGGCCATTGATCGCGCCGGCGTTCTCCAGCGCCCTCATCATATCCTTCGCTTCCTGGCGGCGCGGATCGCCTTCCGGCGGGGCGAAAACGCTGATCTCGTTGCCATCGAGCGCGATGAAGCGGTAGCCGAAATGGCTGAAATCATAATAGGCCGAGAGCATGCCGACGCGCGCCGGTACGGTGCCGAGATGTTCCTGTGCCACCGCGAAATCGTGATTGCCGAGCAGGAAATGCTTGCGATGACGCAAAGCCTGATAGACCGGCAGGATGGCGTCGAAGCTCTTCCATTCGCGGTCGATGATGTCGCCGAGCGTCACGACGAAGGCAAGATCGTGCCGGTTGAATTCCTCTATCGCCTCGCGAAGCTTGCCGAGGCTGTTCGCCGGATAGCGATTGAGGGCCAGATTTGGCTCAAGATCGGCATATTGCGGATCGGCGATGACACCAAAGCGGAATAGCGGTGCGGACGGCATTCGGCCTCCTTGTACGGCTTCCTTGCGCCGGTATGGCGGCACACGGAGGCATCAGTGGCGGCTGGCGGATAAGAAAACACCCGACGTCTGGAAGACGCCGGGTGCGAAAGCCAGCCTATTCGGCAGACCTTACTTCGTTGCGGCTTCGTAGCGCTCCAGGACGTAGTCCCAGTTGATCAGGCTGTCGATGAAGGCTTCGAGGTACTTCGGACGTAGGTTGCGGTAGTCAATGTAGTAGGAGTGTTCCCAAACGTCGACGCCGAGGATCGGGTTGGCGCCATGAACGAGCGGGTTTTCGCCGTTCGGGGTCTTGGAGATTTCGAGCTTGCCGTTCTTGACGGAAACCCATGCCCAGCCGGAGCCGAACTGGGTAGCGCCGGCGGCGGCGAAATCGGCCTTGAACTTGTCATAGCCGCCGAGATCGGAAGCGAAGGCTGCTTCGAGCTTGCCCGGCAGCTTGTTGCCGCCGCCGCCCTTCTTCATCCACTTCCAGAAATGGATGTGATTGTAGTGCTGGGCGGCATTGTTGAAGAGGCCGGCATTGGTGCCGAAAGACTTCTTCACGATCTCTTCGAGCGAGAGATCGGCAAGACCTGCTTCTGCAGCGAGCTTGTTGCCGTTGTCGACGTAAGCCTTGTGGTGCTTGTCGTGGTGATATTCGAGCGTCTCACGCGACATGAAGGGCGAAAGTGCATCGTAATCATAAGGAAGTTCAGGCAATTCGAAAGCCATAGTCATATCTCCTCTTGGCAAAAAATTGCGTCGGCAGGTGATGCGGAACATAGGATCGGTCACCTGGAAGAGCAACCGCCGACATGCCAAAAAAGTTGCGCGCTGGAGGAAAATTTACCTGTCCTTCAGTCAGATAGCACTTATGTCGATCAAGCCGGCATAGACCCGATGTCGCCGCTTAAATTCGGCAATCAACGGCCTATTCGCCCTTTCACCGATGATTGGTCTTATTTAAGCCTCAATCACCCTATAGTTGCGCACTTATCGTTTTGAGCAGTTTAGCTCTTCGCGGCGTCAGAGTTCTCGACCCGCTGATCTCCTCAACCGTATGGTTTTGCTATCGACGGCACAGCCGCCGGCATTTGCCTATGCTAAGCCCGAGGAGAGAGCATGTTCAATGGCATCGTCAAGAATTTTGACTTGGAAAAGGGCTACGGCTTCATTCAGCCGGCGGACGGCAGCGTCGCTATTTTCGTTCACGCGAAGACAGTGGTGAAATCCGGTCTGGAAACGCTCAAGAAAGGTCAGAAACTGATCTTCGAAATCGAGCAGGACGGCATGGGCCGCAGCTCAGTTTCCAAACTCAGATTGGCATGATTGCAACGGAATGCGGCGCTGACCACGGATGTACTGGCAGCCCGCAATCACTGCCTTGGCAATCAAGCCACAATGTTCGGCAAGCGGCATCTCGGCCGTCTTGCCGGACATGCATCTCCCGATAGACCACATGCGCGCAGCGCGCGATGATGACAAGGCCCTTGCAACAGCGGTGGCCGGAAAGACGAAGAGCACCGTGTCCACCCACCGCTTCCCCATCGGCCAGACCGTTCGCCTCAAGAGCAGGAAAGGCCTTTCCCCAAAAGCGGCTGATGTTTACCGGATCACGGCTTTTCTGCCGGCGAGGGACAATTCTCCCCAATATCGCATGCGTAACGACGAAGTCGCCCAGGAACGCGTGAGTCAGGAAGTCGACATCGAGCCAATCGCGACCAACGCAGGAATCGACTAGATCACGCCGCCGCGTCCTTCCGCAGATTGACGATGTGGTGCTAGCCGGCAGCATATGTCATGCGTCGACAACCGGACGGCCAAAGGCTAGGTTCGGCGTACCGCCGTCATTTGGGTGGCACTGGCGAGACCAATCCCGTGAAAATAGCCTGCCTGCACACAGCTGACAGCAATATCAAGATCTATGAGGACGCAGCGAGGCAGCTTGGCTTGCCGCCTGGCGCCCTCTATCACCATGTCCGCGCCGATCTTCTCTTGACTGCGGAGCGGCTGGGCGGACTGACGACCGATATCGTGACGGAAACGGCCGATGTCCTACAGCGCCTTGCGCGGGACGCCGATGCCGTCATCTTCAACTGTTCCACTCTCGGCCCGGCATCCTCACAAGCCGCTACCGCCGCCGCGGTCCCGATCATCAGAGCCGACGGCGTGCTTGCGGATGAGGCTGTGAAAGCTGGCGGCAAGGTGATCGTGTTCTGCACTGTCGAAACGACCATCGGCCCGACCACCAGCCTGTTCGAGGCGGCGGCCAAGGCAACGGGTGCCGAAATCGATGTTCGATTGATCCCCGGCGCATGGGCATTGTTCCGGGCGGGCAATCGACAGGCCTATCTGGCCTCCATCGCCAAATCCGTGGAGGCGACCCATGAAGAAGGGCCTGTCACAGTGGTTTTCGCGCAAGCTTCCATGACCGATGCCGCACGATTGCTCCCAGAGACTCGAGTACGACCCTTGAGTGGCCCGACGGCTGTGCTCGCAGCGGCCATGTCCAGGATCGCTGCCGTTTGAACGGGACTATTGTTTCCACGCAATTCCGGACGGAAGACCGCTACGCAGTTTTCCTGGAATTGCTTTAGATGCTGCGCCCGAAATAGACGTTTACTTCGGCGATGCGGTCGCCGGCGAAGTGAATCATCTCGACATTGCGAAAGCTGCCGCCGGCTATCTTCTCGGCACGATAGCTGACGATAACGTCATCGCCATCCGCCACCAAATGCTCGATATGGATGTCACGAAAGATCTTCTCCTTCGGCCAGCACTGCTCGAAATAGCTCCTCCGGTCGATATGATCGTCGCGCGGGCTGGAAAAGGTGAAATTCCGGGTCAACATCGGATCAACGATATCGGGATGTTGCGCCAGATAGGCGGCAAACAGGCGTCTGACGATATCGCAGCGGACATTTTCGAGAGAGTTCATGATGTGTCTCCTCCTCTGCATCGGCGTAATCATGGTGCCTATGGCAATCTGATTGCAAAATGCAATCGGTTTATAACATGAGCCAGGCGAACCAACAAGGCGCTTTGCGGACTTGGCATTGTCATCCGCGTGGTCCAAACTTCGCAGCACCCCCATATCAACAGAAAGCCATCGCAGTGCCCGAGGCTCATCATCCCATGTTGGAAAAGCTGCGCCGCCTGGCGGCAACGGATAACCGCCCGACGGTCGCGCCGAACGGCATCGGCAGCTATTCGACGCTTTTCACCTTCGTGACGCGCGAACGCGAGCGCATAGCCGGCTCGGCCTTTTCTCAAGTTTCAATCGTCGCCATCCTCGAAGGTTCCAAGGAAATCGTCAGCATGGGACGGCAGCGGCATTTTGCGGCCGGTACGGTGCTCGTCCTGCCGGCCGGGTGGAGCGGCGATGTCGTCAATGATCCCGACCCGCAGACCGGCTTCTATCGGGCGATCTTCATCACCTTTCCCGAGGAACTGACGCGCCGGGCCGCAAAAGCCTTTCCGCCGGCCCAAACCGCATCACAGATCGACCTGCCGCTCGATCCATTGCTGGCCACCGCCATCGGCCATGCCGGCGAAGGCATTGCCAGCGGCAACCTGCCGATCCCGCTGATCGAGCACAGGCTCCTGGAAATACTCATGGTGCTCGGCATGCGCGGCGCCCTGCCCGGCACTCCGGAGACAACCGCCGAGGCGGTGCGGGCGCTGGTGCGCTGGCAGCCGGATCGCCCCTGGACGGCCGATCTCATCGCTGCCGAGCTTGGCACCAGCAACGCGACCTTGCGGCGGCGGCTGTCGCGCGAAGGCACCTCGCTGCGGGATGTGCTGGCGAGCGAGCGGATGGCGCTGGCGACCACCCTTCTTGCCGAAGACGGACTGTCGCTGCGCGAAGCGGCCCTTGCTACCGGCTATCGCTCGCCACGCCGCTTCGCCGATCGACTTCGCAGCGCGTGAGCGTTTCCGACCGCATTTTGAGCGTTTGCGTACGCCGGCGCTCGGCATGAATTTGGTAGACCCAGCCCTCGAAGGCTCACAGGAGCCGCAACACGAAAGGGCAATATCATGAAAACCATGCTCAAAGTTCTGAACGCCACCATCATTGCAGCAGCCGTCGCCACGCCGGCCCTCTCGGCCGATCTCAAGGTGACGTTTGCCAAGAGCAACGGCCGGATGATGCTGCCGGAAAACGCCTCCTGCATTTCGACGGGATCCGACAAGTCGGCTCCTGGGCCGAACAAGAGCCTTGCCGTATCCTGGTCGAAGGGGCCGAAGGGAACGCGCTCCTATGCGTTGACCATGGTCGATCCCGACGTGCCTACGGATTTCTCGCTGTTCAACAAGGCCGACAAGACCATTCCCAAGGATTTCAAGCGGATGGAATTCGTTCACTGGGTGTTGGCCGACATTCCTGCGTCGCGCACCAGCCTCGCAGAAGCTACGGACGGAAACGGCCCCTCGGCGGGCGGCCTGCCGCTCGAGCGCACCGCCTACGGACGGCGCGGCCAGAACGGCGCCGGCGGCGGCAACTTGAAGGACGGGCCGCATGGCGGTTATATGGGCGCCTGCCCTCCCTGGAACGACGAGCGCGTCCACAGCTACCACGTCACCGTCTATGCGCTCGATGTCGACCGACTGAACGTGCCAGACCTCTTCACCCGCGCCGACCTCATCGCCGCTGCAAAGGGTCATATCCTGGCCTCGGGCAGCCGCGAACTGTTTTACACATTGAATGCAAAGGCCGAGAAATGACCGAGACGAGATGGGATGCGGCAGTAACAGCCGAGCCGGAAACCGCTCATTGGATGCGAAACCTGATCATCTGCCTCGTCGGCTCGTTCACGACGATCGTGGCCATGACACTGCTGCTCCCCTTCCTGCCGCTCTATGTCGAAGAGCTCGGCGTCGGCGATAAAGCCGCGATCGTGCAATGGTCAGGCATCGCCTATGGCGCCACCTTCTTTGCCGCCGCTTTCGTCGCGCCGCTCTGGGGGCGGCTCGGCGATATCTACGGCCGTAAGCTGATGCTGATCCGCGCGAGCCTCGGCATGACAGTCGCGATCTCGCTGATGGGCATGGCCGGCAATGTCTGGCAGCTGGTGGCGCTGCGCCTGTTCACCGGTCTTGCCGGCGGCTATGCCTCGGGGTCGATGGTGCTGGTGGCCGCGCAGACGCCGAAGCATCGCTCGGCTTGGGCGCTAGGCACGCTGTCCGCCGGCATCATGGCCGGCAATCTTGTCGGACCGCTGATCGGCGGTGCCCTGCCGCCGATTATCGGCATTCGCGGCACCTTCCTGCTTGCCGGCGGCGTGATCTTCTTCACCTTCCTGGCGACGACCTTCCTGATCAAGGAAGAGAAATCCACGGCTCGGAAGAAGGCGGCGAAGGCAAGCGGCAGCTGGGCCTCCATTCCGGACAAGCGCCCGGTCATCGCCATGCTGTCGCTCGGCCTGCTGCTGATGCTCGCCAATATGTCGATCGAGCCGATCATCACAGTCTATGTCGCGCAGTTCGTCAGCGACACGCAAGTAACGATGGTTTCAGGCGTCGTCATGGCCGCAGCAGCACTCGGCAGCATCCTGTCGGCCTCGTGGCTCGGCAAGCTCGCCGACCGCATCGGCCATTGGAGCGTCATTATGGCCGCCCTTGCTGTTGCGGCGCTCTTGTTGATCCCGCAGGCTTTCGTGACCTCCGCCTGGCAGTTGATCGCGCTGCGCTTCCTGATGGGCGTAGCGCTCGGCGGCCTTTTGCCCTGCATTACCGCCGTCATCCGCCACAATGTTCCGGATGGGGCGACTGGCAGCATCCTCGGCCTTTCCATCTCGTCCCAATATGTCGGCCAGGTGGCAGGCCCCGTCATGGGCGGCTTTGTCGGTGGGCACATCGGTATGCGCGCCGTGTTCCTCGGAACCTGCGTGCTACTGGCGATCGGCGCCGTCTATTGCTGGTGGGTGCGCCCGAAGAAAGAGACAGAGTAACACCGTCAGCGAAAATCGCTGGCCGTCAGGATGTAGAGGCGCCGCCGCGTGTAGCCGTAGGCTTTCGCCGCGGCCTTCTGGATCACATCGCGCCCGGCATCGAAGGCGGCAAGATAGCCTGCTTCGGTGCTGGCACCCGGAAAGACATTCGCATCAACGAGAAATGGAACCTCGAACATGCCGTCATAACCGATGAAACGGATACGCTTTGTCGAAGCGTCGTAGCTGCGGCTGCGGTTGGGAAAACTCAGGCTCATCGTCGACAACCTCATAACAAAACAAATCCAGCCGACCGACGAAGGCCGACGGCTTCAATCGCTTCCGATGTCACCAGGTCAATCCGAACAGCATCGAATAGATGACGAACCCAACCGCCGCGACGACACAGAGCTGCAAGAACAGCCCGTAGTAGTCGAAAAGATAGACAGAAGGAGGAAGAGAGATTTTCATGGCGGCCTCCTTAGTGGTTATGCCGACCACATTCAGAATAGCACAGAAACGGCTTTTACGCCGTTTATTTCGGATTGAGTTCACGCGTAAATATTGTCGACTTGGATCTTTGCCTTAGTCCCGACAGCATTGGAGAAATGCGGTGCTTCCGACTTTTGAAACCGACCGCCTGATCCTGCGTCCGCGCATTATGAAGGATATCGACGATTGCCTGGCTATGGATCGCGATCCGGAAGTAACACGCTTCATTCCAGGCCCGTGGCAGGACGAGGATGCGCACCGAACCTTCGTGAAAGGTCGGATCGAAGCGGATTTCGGCAATGGCCTGGGTTATTGGTCGATCCGCGCCAGAGAAAATCCCGAGCAGTTCCTCGGCTGGATATTGCTGATACCCGCCGACGCTATCGGGCCTGATATCGAGATCGGATGGCGGCGAACAGACTTGCCTGGGGCAAGGGCTATGCGACGGAGGCGGCAAAGCCCGTTCTTGACCACGCCTTCCAGACACTCAAACTCGATCGCGTCATTGCCGATATCGCCCCAGGGAACGCGGCATCCGTCCGCGTCGCACAAAAGCTCGGCCTGTCGCAGCCGCGCAAGATGACTTATCACGACGAGGCCTTCGCTTCCTACAGCATGACGAGGGCTGCCTTCGAAGCCGAGACCGCGAGGCAATGATCCATCGCCTCGGCGGTCGACGGTTGCTCACTCTTCGCTGACGCTGCGCCCATGCGCCCAATTCATGTAAAGCTCCAGCGCCTTGCGGGCGACAGGCCCTTCCTGGAATTCTCGATCATCGAGGCGATTGACGCTGACGACCTTGGAATAATTGCCTGTCGTGAAGATCTCGTCGGCAGCCATGAACTGTTCGACGGACAGGGTCTCCTCGCGAACATCGAAACCTTCCTGGCGCAGCAGGCCGATGACGCGGGCGCGGGTGATGCCGGCAAGGAAGGTGCGGTTGGCAACCGGCGTATAGACGATGCCATCCTTGACCATGAAGACGTTGGAGGATGCCGTCTCGACGACATTGCCGTTCATGTCGCGCACGAGCGCATTGTTGAAACCGCGGCTCCGCGCTTCCAGGATCATGCGGCCGCTGTTCGGATAAAGCGAACCGGCCTTGGCGTCGGTCATCGCCGTTTCCGGCGACGGGCGGCGGAAGGGCGAGACTGTCAGCGTAATGCCGCCGGTGCCGCCGAGCGGCGCCTCGAAGAGGCAGAGGGCGAAGCGTGTCGATTCCGCATCGACGGCGACGACGTTGCCCGGCGAGCCGTGCTCACCCCAATACATCGGTTTGATGTAGATCGGCGTCTTGCCGTCGAATTTCCTGATGCCTTCCCAGGCGAGCGCCTCGATCTCTTCAGCCGCCTTCACCGGATTGAGCCCCATGGCCACAGCCGAACGATTGATGCGGTGGCAGTGCAGATCGAGATCGGGCGCGATGCCATCGAACCAGCGTGCACCGTCGAACACCGTCGAGCCAAGCCACATGGCATGCGAGGTCGGCCCGATCAGCGGCGGATTGCCGGAAAGCCATTCTCCTTCGACATAGGTCCAGGTGGTGGTGCGGGGCGATGTATCGACTGCCATGGTGGTTCCTCTCTTAAGTGGCGAGAAGCAAATAACCGCACAATCCCTGGGTCAAGCGGAAACTACGCGGCAAAATTCATTTGCAACAAAGCGCCCGATACCGCATTCACAGCGCAATTTTCATGCGTCGAAACAACAGCTTGACGAATAGATCCATCAGGGAAAATGATCGATCGGACAGATCTCAGCGAAGAACGAGAATTCCCATGAAAGCCATGTATTACGAGGCCTTTGAGGCAACGCCCGAAATCCGCACCCTGCCCGATCCGACACCAGGCGAGGACGGCGTCGTCATCGCCGTCGGCGCGACCGGGCTTTGCCGCAGCGACTGGCATGGCTGGATGGGTCATGATTCGGATATCAAGCTGCCGCATGTGCCGGGCCATGAGCTTGCCGGCAAGGTGGTGGCGACCGGCCGCGGCGTCGTCCGCTTCAAGGTCGGCGATCGCGTCACCGTTCCCTTCGTATCGGGCTGCGGCCATTGCGCCGAATGCCATTCCGGCAATCAGCAGGTTTGCCCCAGCCAGTTCCAGCCCGGCTTTACCCACTGGGGTTCCTTCGCCGAATATGTCGCCATCGACTATGCCGACACCAATCTCGTCCACCTGCCCGAGACGGTCGATGACGCGACAGCGGCGAGCCTCGGCTGCCGCTTTGCCACCTCCTTCCGCGCCGTTGCCGACCAGGCCAGGACCCGTCCCGGCGAATGGATCGCCGTGCATGGCTGCGGAGGCGTCGGCCTATCGGCGATCATGATCGCCAGCGCGCTTGGCGCCAATGCCATCGCCATCGACATTTCCGACGAGAAGCTTGCCTTCGCCCGCGAGTGCGGCGCGGTGGCGACGATCAATGCGGCAGAGATCGCCAATGTGGCGGAGGCGGTGCGCGAGATCACCAAGGGCGGCGCGCACGTCTCGATCGATGCGCTCGGCCATCCCACGACCTGCTTCAACTCCATCAAGAACCTGCGACGGCGCGGCCGGCATGTGCAGGTCGGCCTGATGCTCGGTGACTATGCGACGCCACAGATCCCGATGGCGCAGGTCATCGGCCATGAGCTCGAGATCTACGGCAGCCACGGCATGCAGGCCTGGCGCTACGATGCCATGCTCGACATGCTCGCCGCCGGCAAGATCGCGCCGCAGAAGCTGATCGGCCGCAGGATAAGCCTGGAAGAGGCCGTTCCGGCGCTGATGACCCTGGATAAGGCCGAAGGCAAAGGCATCAGCGTTATTACACGGTTCTGATATATCCCGGTGCTATGCGCATCGGGGGAAACGGCAATCTAGGAAGAGGATATGCTCATGGCATGGTCTGCCGGCCAATATGTTAAATTCGAGGATGAACGCACGCGCCCGGCACGGGACCTTTTGGCGCAGGTGCCGCTGGAGCGCGTCGAACAAGCGATCGACCTCGGTTGCGGCCCCGGCAATTCGACCGAGCTGATCGTCGAACGATACGGTGCCACGAATGTCTCCGGCCTCGACAGTGACGACAACATGCTGGAGGCCGCGCGCAAGCGCCTGCCCGGCACGAATTTCGTCAAGGCCGATCTTGCCACGTGGCGGCCGCAAGAACCCGTGGATCTACTCTTTGCCAACGCCGTGTTTCAGTGGCTACCTGATCATCTCGATATTCTCGATCATCTGATGGACGGACTGAAGCCCGGCGGTGTGCTTGCCGTTCAGATGCCTGATAATCTGACCGAGCAGAGCCATCTGATGATGGAGGAGACCGGCAAGCACGGACCCTGGAGCGATGCTTTCGCAAAGAAAAGCGTGCGGCGCAATCCGCTGCCGGCACCCTCGGTCTATTACAACAGGTTGATCGGCAAATCGGCCCGGGTCGATATCTGGCACACCAACTACAATCACGCGCTGGAGAATGCCGCGGCCATCGTCGAATGGATGAAGGGCACGGGCCTGCGGCCCTACCTCGACCATGCCGGCGCAGAGCATCGCGATGCCTTCGCTGCCGAATATCTGAAGCACATCGAAAAGGCCTATCCGCCGCTCGTCGACGGCAAGGTGCTGCTGCGATTTCCCCGGTTTTTCATGGTAGCGGTGAAGAAATAGGCAGTTTGCCAGCGCTCCGATCTTGGCTGGCGGCGGTGCGTCGATCCCATCGACAACCGGCGTCAGCCCGCGCTAGAACACCTGCAGCCGAGGCTAAAACAGCAACAGGCCCGAGGAGATAGTCGATGCCCCCCAGAAATCCGCTCCATGTTTGTCAGAAGGAGATGCGCCTATGACCACCCCCGACGTCGCGCCCGCCCCACCCCTGACATTCGTGATTTTCGGCGCTGCCGGCGATCTTACCCGGCGCCTGCTGATCCCGACGCTGATCAACATGACCCGCAGCGGGCTCGTCGGAGAGGATTTGCACATTCTCGGTGTCGGCATAGAGACCGGCGGCGTCGACATGCTGCTGGACCGCCTGGAATCATTCCTGAAGACCTCCGGCGACATGGACGATCCGGAACGGCAAGCGGCATGGCAAAGCCTGCGCAAGCGCATCAGCTACATCTCGGGCGACTTCACGCAGAATGGCGTCTACAAGGAGATTACCGATCACCTCTCGCATGCGCCAAGCGCCAATGCGGCTTTCTATTTTGCCGTGCCGCCGCGCTTCTTCGGCGATATCGCCGAAAAGCTCTCCGAAAACGGGCTGATGAACGAGGCGACCGGCGCCTTCCGCCGCATCGCGATCGAAAAGCCCTTCGGCCATGATCTTGCCTCCGCACAAGCGCTGAATGCGCGGCTTCTCAATCATGTTGCGGAAAGCCAGATCTATCGCATCGATCATTTCCTCGGCAAGGAAACCGTCCAGAACATCATGACGACGCGCTTCGCCAACATGATGATCGAGGCGCTATGGAACAACAACTATATCGACCACGTGCAGATCACGGCGGCCGAGGTGGTCGATGTCGGCATGCGCGGCAAGTTCTACGATGCGACCGGCGCGCTGCGCGACATGGTGCCGAACCATCTCTTTCAGCTGCTGGCCATGGTGGCGATGGAGCCGCCGAACAGCTTCGATGCGGAATCGATCCGCAACGAAAAGGGCAAGGTGCTGAAAGCCCTGCGCCTCTATTCGCGCGAGGAAGCGGCCAAGAACGGCGTGCGCGGCGCCTATACGGCCGGTCCGCTCGCCGGACACGATCTGCCCGCCTATACCGAGACCGCAGACGTCGCGCCTGACAGCAATACCGAAACCTTCGTGGCGCTGAAGCTGTTCGTCGATACCTGGCGCTGGGCCGGCGTGCCCTTCTACCTGCGCACCGGCAAGGCGATGAAGGCACGCGATACGGAAGTGGTCATCACCTTCCGGCAGGTGCCTTTCGCCCAATTCCCACGCCACGAATCCCGCCCCGAATTGCCGCCGAACAGGCTCATCATCCAGGTGCAGCCCGACGAGGGACTAGACATGGAAATCTCGATCAAGTCGCCGGGGCTGGTGCTGAAAACCGCGCCGGTCTCGCTCGACTTCCGCTATGCCGACAATTTCGATATCGGCAAGCAGACCGGCTATGAAAGCCTGTTTTACGAACTCTTCGTCGGCGACCAGACCCTGTTCCAGCGCGCCGACGGCATCGAAGCCGGCTGGGCGGCCGTGCAGCCCTTCCTCGACCTCTGGGCAGAAGGCGTCAGGCCCGACCCCTATGCGCCTGGCAGCACGGGTCCTGCCTGCGCCGACGAACTCATCGAACGCGACGGCCGCACATGGCATCAGATCGACGGAACGCCGAAGGGCAGAAAAGTTTAGGACCGAAAGGGTCGGTGTCCATGGATACCGGCCCAGACAGCCGCAACCTTATCAGTTCTTCGCCGTCGATTTTGAACAGTCCACTGCGGCAATTGTGAAGTTGTCCGAATTTTGAATCGTCTCTCTAAGGACGGCACAGCCAGTCGCCGCTTCCATCGCTTTCACGTTGCCAGCGTAGATGGTCGGATCAATAACAAGCAGCGATGCTCCAGTAGGGCGATTTAGACCCGCTTGCCAGGAATTCTTGTTCGAAAGCGGCCTGACCGAATATTCGACACCGTCAATTTTAACAACTTTTGATCCTGGGAAATAGCTTGAAACACCTTGGCAACCAGCCAATCCAATAAGTGCAAATACTGTAAAAAACCGTTTCATGTTATACTTTTACCCCGAAAAGAGTTTTGATATCGATTATAATGTGCGCGCAAGAGTTGCAAGCCCGCTTCGGTGTGCGACGTATATACATTTGCGCGGGGGATAAGCCCTGGTGATCACATTGATCGGCCTATCGCCGACAACGGCTTTGTCGCTCTCGGATAGCGCAGGTCACCTTACTTATGCGGTTAACGCAATCCGAACCTGCAATGCACTCCCCATGAAGGGGCGGTCCGCGGCGCCGCCCTGACCATGGCCCATGGCCCATCGTTCAGGCCATATGGTGCGCTCGAGACCAGTTGCCGAAGCGCCCTTGAGCGAGCTCCATCCATGGTCGGTCAGCATACGAAAGAGCATGCCACCAGGCCCCATGCCGGCGTGCAGGGCAATATCGATATCGAATGGATGGCCCGGAGCGAGATCAGGTCCGAACCAGTAATGCGGACTACGGCCGGGATCGCGGCCAAGGACCAATGTCAATGTCTGTTGGGAACCACGCAGGCCCAGCCAGACGGGGGCGATCTCCTGGTTTTCGAAAGCAGAAAATAGCGTTTGCGCCGGTGCATGCGCCTCGTCCGCCAAGCATCCGGAGATCCGGAGATGAACGATATAGTTGTCGCCCTTGAGACCGCTAAAATCGGCTCCATTCAATCCGGGCGACAAATGTCGCAACGTTTCGGCTGATTTGAGCGGCCATTGCAGCCGCTCGCGAACGATGCCGTCGGTATCGAGCACTTGATAGCGAAATCCGTCCGCGTCCAATGCAGCCTGGATACAATGGAGATATTCCACGCCTTCCGGCATCCGGTGCGCTGTCCCTGCTCCCGCCGTGCAAAGCTGCAAGACGCCGCGGTGAACCTGAACGTCGAAGACCAGCATATGACTGCAGACATAAGCCAGGACATCGGTCTCCACGAGAATATCCCAGAACGGCTTTGCATATTCGTGACCGATTTCCCGTTGGTATGTGCCGGAATAGCCGTTGACGGGAAAAACAGGGTGATGACCCAGCACGATCTTATGTTTGGCATCAGAATGCGCCTTCAGCGTCGCTTCCAACCATTTCGTCTCGACATGCCCTTCACCGCCGAGCCCAGTCCACAACGTATGCACGAACACCAGCAGCAGATCGCCGCGACGAACCCAGTAGGATAGTCCCTCCTGACCTCCTGGCCCGTTCTCCGGCAGCTGAAGCAGCTCGCGGAAAATCCGCTCGCTCATCTCGTCATAGGTCGTATGGTTGCCTGTCGTATGCCAAAGCGGCGTTTTCTGGCGATCGAGCCACGCCATCTCGTGATCGAGCCAATGCCGCCATTGCGCCCGCAATGCTTCCGGATCCGCCGTTAGCCCGATGATCTCGTCTCCCGGAAACAGAATGAATTCCGGCGGCGGATCCAACAGGCGCACCACCGCATTGACCGCGGCAAACGTCTTTTCATGCAGTGCGCCGGGGATGCCGGAACAGGAATCGCCGTAGAGAACGAATTGGTGGCCCGGCCCCGTGGGCACAAGCGAAGAGACGGAACCTACCGGCATGAAGCGACCTCTCCAAAAACGACGGCCCTCGCCCGTGTCAGAGCGAAGGCCGGAAGATTAAAGGAACGAGCACCGATACGGCGGGCTCCGCATGCACAGTTTCGGGACCGAGGCTCTATCGAACCGTCCGCGCGGACGGCTTTCAACGCCCAAGAAGGCGCTACCCTTACCTCAGATGAACTGGTGCAGGCCCGGGACGGAGTTGACGACCTGGTCGACCACCTCATCGCCGGCATGCTGGCGGGCGGTTGCAATCGTCTCCTTGGCGAGCGAGGTGATTTCGCCCATGCTGAGGCCGCTGCTCATCAGCTGCTGGCCGAGCGCCATCAGGCCGCCGCCACCGCCAACGGCGCTGAGCAGGCCGCCCAGCAGACCGCCACCACCGGTTTCCTCGCCATTATACTGCGCAACGAGATCGGAGGCGCCGGGAATAGATTCGATCATCTTGGTGACGGGACCATCCGGAGCTTCGCGCTGCAGGAAGCCGAGAATCATGCCGACGGCCTTTTCTGCGAGGTCGGGAGCGATGCCGGCTTTGGTCGCGATCTGATCAATAACTTCGTTCACTGTGGCCTCCTGCCTTTACGACGTTAACGTCAACGTAACTGAATGAAGCAACCGGCACAAGCCGCGCTGGCGGTCATTACGCTACCAGAAGCATAACCACGACGCGAATGGTTGTCCCCATTCAAGTCAGTTCTTATAACAGTGTCAGGACAAATCGATGAATGGCCCTGACAGCCCGAAAAGGCTGCTGTGCCGCCGCCCTAGCACCGGATGATTTTGGATCGGTTCGATCCAAAATCATCCGGTGCTAGAATCAAATAGGTAGAGCATGATGTCGTCCGAAAACCGGTGACACTTTTCGGCATCATGCTCTAAGGGAGACGACACCATGCCGCAGCAGGATGGACAGATTTTCGTCGGCGCGAGCCGCAATCCGGATGACAGCATCAACAAGGATGAATTCCTGACGCTGAAATTCGGCAACCGGCACGGTCTCGTCACCGGCGCGACCGGTACAGGCAAGACGGTAACACTGCAGGTGCTGGCCGAAGGGCTTTCCAAGGCCGGCGTGCCTGTATTCTGCGCCGATATCAAGGGCGATCTCTCCGGCATCTCCGCCAAGGGCGAGCCCAAGGATTTCCTCTTGAGGCGGGCCGAAGAGATTGGCCTGTCGCCCTATGAGTTCGATCAATTCCCGGTCATCTTCTGGGATCTTTACGGCGAAAAGGGCCATCGCGTGCGCACAACCATCGCCGAGATGGGTCCACTGCTGCTCGCGCGGCTGATGGACGCTTCGGAAGCGCAGGAAGGCGTGCTCAACATCGCCTTCAAGATCGCCGATGAAAACGGCCTAGCGCTACTCGATCTCAAGGACCTGCAGGCGCTGCTGAACTATATGGGCGAGAATGCCAGCGAGCTTTCCAGCAAGTACGGTCTGATCTCGAAATCCTCCGTCGGCTCGATCCAGCGAGCCTTGCTGGTGCTGGAGCAGCAGGGAGCGGAAAACTTCTTCGGCGAGCCGGCGCTGAAAATCTCCGACATCATGCGGGTCAGCAATGACGGCTACGGCCAGGTTTCGGTGCTTGCCGCCGACAAGCTGATGATGAACCCGCGCCTCTACGCCACCTTCCTGCTGTGGCTGCTCTCC
The DNA here is from genome assembly GCF_008370325.1 of Martinezella tropici. GTDB lineage: Bacteria > Pseudomonadota > Alphaproteobacteria > Rhizobiales > Rhizobiaceae > Rhizobium > Rhizobium tropici_B. The sequence continues at coordinate 427,562 of NZ_VNIP01000011.1, forward strand.
GAACTGTTCGAGGAACTGCCCGAAGTGGGCGATCCGGAAAAGCCGAAGCTGGTCTTCTTCTTCGATGAGGCGCACCTGCTCTTCAACGACGCGCCGAAGGTGCTGATCGAACGTGTCGAGCAGGTGGTGCGCCTCATCCGCTCCAAGGGCGTCGGCGTCTATTTCGTCACCCAGAACCCACTCGATGTGCCGGAGACGGTGCTGGCGCAACTTGGCAACCGCGTGCAGCACGCCCTGCGCGCCTATTCGCCACGCGAGCAGAAAGCCGTGCAGACGGCGGCCTCGACATTCCGGCCCAATCCCGCCTTCGATTGCGCCAGCGTCATTACCACGCTCGGCACCGGCGAGGCGCTCGTGTCGATGCTGGAGGGCAAGGGCGCGCCCTCCATCGTCGAGCGCACGCTGATCCGCCCGCCGTCCGGCCGCATCGGTCCGGTCAGCGATGCCGAGCGCCAGGCCATCATCAATGCCAGCCCGGTCGCCGGCGTCTACGATCAGACGGTCGATCGCGAATCGGCTTATGAAATCCTGGCGGAGCGTGCGCGCAAGGCAGCCGCGCCGCAGAGCGAGAGCGCGGGCGATGACTGGACGCTGCCGGGATTCGGCGGCGACAGCAACAAGCCAGCAGGCCGCGGTCGCTCGGGCTATCAGCGCGAAACGATCATGGAAGCAGCGTTGAAGAGCGTGGCGCGCACGGTCGCGACGCAGGTCGGGCGTGCCCTGGTGCGTGGCATCCTCGGCAGCCTGAAACGGTAGAAAATCACCCTCCCCTTGAGGGGGAGGGTCGGAGCGGAGCTCCGGGGTGGGGTGATCCGCGGCAACCTCTGCAGGTCCGAGTGTCACCCCCACCCGCCGCTTTGCGGCGACCTCCCCCCTCAAGGGGGAGGTGTCAATTTATCGTACCGGAGCGACGAGCGAGAAGAACGCGCCCTGCGGGTCGGTCGCCTGGACGATCCAGCTGCCGCCGGGGACTTCCATCGGGCCATTGGCGATCTTGCCGCCACCTTCGGTGATGCGGGTGATCGCCGCATCGATCGCCGGGACATTGATATAGAAATTCCAGGCCGGCATCGGCATTTCCGCCGGCTTGGTCATGATGCCGCCGAAGTCCCGGTCACCGATCTTGAAGATCTTGTATTTGCCCATCGGCCCCATGTCGAAATCGGAACTCAATTCCCAGCCGAACATCTCGCTGTAGAAATCGAAGGCCTTCGGGCCATCACCGGAATAGAGCTCATGCCACCCGAAATAGCCTGGGGTAGCAGGGGCCGGCGGCTGCCAATCCTGGCCCGGCAGCGGCGTGAAAAGGCAGAAGGCGGCGCCATAAGGATCGGAGACGACGGCAAACCTGCCAACGCTTGGAATATCCGTCGGCTCGCGATAGATCTTGCCACCCTTGGCAGCGACCGTCTTTGCCGCCTCGTCGACATCGGGAACACCGATATAGCCGGTCCAGCAAGGCGGCGTGCCCATGGCCTTTGCCCCCTCCGGCAATATCATCAAACCGGCGATAGGGCCTGCGCCGGCACTGAACAGCGTATAATCCATGCCGACTTCAGGCATGCCGGCATCTGCGGCATCCCAGCCGACGACCTTGGTATAGAAAGCTTCGGCCGCCTTCATATCGGTGGTCATCAGCTCGTACCAGACAAAATATCCCTTCTCAGCCATGGTATCTCTCCCAGTTGTGATTGTTGCGGTCATCCGTCTCGTCCTGAGCCCGATGTCGGCGCAAGCGCATCACGGCCGATGAAAGTGACGGCCGAACGATGGTCAATCGGTTGGCCCGTCATTCCTCGGCAATCAGGCTCCAGATCTTAACTAGGCGCAAAGCGTAATAATTCGACCCCTTGCGCCGCATGGCATGAATTTGGCAGCCTCGTCATACCTAATGGCAGCAGGAATCCGCCTTCGCCGCATCCTGATATTCGTCATGACGACGAACGAAATCCATGGTGTGGCCTTCATTCCGGCCCTTCGGCGCATTGTCGAGGATCATCAGCGTACCGATCATTTCCTCACCGCCGCGCGCATAGCTGGAATAGGTGTGAAAGATATTGCCGGCTTCGTCCTTGTAGAAGGCGCTGAGGCCCGGCAACTCGTCATTGCCGTCGGCGGCGTCCATATTGCCGAAGTTATAGAACACCTTTTCGCCGGCGAGCTGCTCTTTGGTGAAAGAGACGTGATAGTCGAAATTGAAATCGTTGGAGAAAGACGACACCCATGGGAACTTCCAGCCCATGCGTTTCTTGTAGGCCTCAATCTTTTCGATCGGCGCGCGGGCAACGGCGACCAGCGTGACATCATGATGATTGAGATGCGGAAGCGCTCCATCGAAATGATCGGCGAGGAAGGAGCAACCGGTGCATCCGGCATCCCAATCCGGGCCGAGCATGAAGTGATAGATGACCAGCTGGCTGCGGCCATCGAAGAGATCCGCAAGCGTCCTCTTGCCGGCCGGCGTATCGAAAACGTAATCTTTATCGACCTTTACCCAAGGCAAAGCCAAGCGTTCCGCATTGACGCGGTCGCGAAGATGCGTTGCCTCCTTCTCCTTGGCGAGCAGCTGACGGCGGGCTTCGAGCCACACTTCCCTGGAAACGACCTGGTTCATTGTCAGCGCCCTCCTCCGGCGTTTTCATCCCCAAATCTTGACAAATACATTGATATCAATATTAATGAATCATGTCAAACGCAGTCGAAATCCCCTTTGAAACCACGCTGTTAGTGCGCGATACCTGCCTTTGCCTGCATGTGCAGCGCGCAGCACGCGCTCTTGCCCGTCGTTTTGACGAAGCACTGAGGCCGTTTGGGCTGACCAACGGCCAATTCTCCCTGATGATGTCCGTGAACCGGCCGGTGCCGGCATCCATGGGATCGGTCACGGCGCTGCTCGCAATAGATCAGACGACGCTGACGGCGGCTTTAAAGCCGCTGGAACGACGTGGATGGATCAATATCGTGCCCAATCCCGAAGACCGAAGAGCCCGCCTTCTCAGCCTCACGCCATCCGGAAAGGCAGCGCTTGCCGCCGCCGTGCCGGTCTGGAAGACAACGCATGCGGCCCTCGAAGAGCGACTGCCCGACGGCAATGGCGACCGCTTGCGCCGCGACCTTGCTATCCTGCTCTGAACGGCGGCTCCGATAGGCGGGGATCGCGGTCGAAATCCTGCCTTTCGAAGCCGATGCGATGCCGGGGGAATTCACAGAGCGCTTGGATGCCAAAGCGCGACAGCCGGATGCGCCAGGTCTGGCGCTCCACAGGTTCGCGCGCGGAGAAGGCCCTGGCCGTCAGGAGTGCGATATTCCTGCTGCCCCGGGGATCCCGAACGGATCGGTAGAGGATTGCTTCGATGCCGCCGGCCCGCGCCGCCTCGGCAAGCGACTGGCATGCCTCGTAGTTGACCGGATCGGTCCAGTGCTGCCGGTCGCGATCCAACGGAGGCGCGGTCAGGTCGACCGCTGCCTTCGTGGCGATCGACGCGGCAAAAGCGGTGTACTCCGCCGCATTGGCCGGCAGTGGCGTGTCGGGTGAATCACGAAAAAAGAGCAACCGATAGAAGCTCATCTCGGCCAGGGCCGTTTCCACCTGCTCGGAGGCGTAGAAAACGCCAAGCGTGCGGCCAGCGCGACGGAAACGAGAGCCGTGCGGGTAGATCGCACCATAGCGGAAGGGTGTCGCGAGCAGATAGTCGAGATCGGCGCATTCCGGCGGCAGGACCGGCTTGCTCTCCTCCAACAGACTTTCGAGAAGCGTCTGCTCCTCAAGCGTATCCACGAGCTTCAGCGTCGAGACCTGATGCTGTGCTTCCACCAGTCGCCAATAACGGCCGGAAATGGCCCTCGCCTCAGATGAGAGCGCGGCGGGCGTCCAGATAGGCAAGGACATCGGTCAAACCAGAAATCGAAATTATCTTGTCGATGGGCGCTGCGCCGAAGGCGAGATTGCCGTTGCGCAGCCATTGGCGGGCCACAGCCTCGTCGCCACCCACGATGGCATCGAGCGAGCGGAAGAGCCGAACGAAAAGCACGGCCAGCTCGAACGGCTTGCTGTTGCGCTCCAGCAAATGATCCTGCCGCTTCATACGCGATACCGTTGCTTCCGAGACGCCGATGACGGCAGCCAATATGCGGGCATTCAATCCCAGCCGCTCGGCGGCATTGACCACCGCCTTGGTAATGACGAGTGCTTCGCCAGGTTTTGCCTGACCAACTGCCTGTGCCATTGTCATAGCCACATCCTTTCCTAGGAAAAAATATAGCATATTTCTTGCAAAAGAAAAGGAGCAGAAACGATATCCCTGCTCCCGAAGTTTTCAAGATACGCAGCTGTTCGCTTCAGACAACAGCAACCGGCACTTCGGTCGAGGTGCGCATGGCGTGGCTGTAGGGGCACACGATATGCGCTGCGGCAGCAAGCTTTTCAGCCTCGGCCTTGTCCATGCCTGGGATATGGACCGCCAGAGACACTTCGATGCCGAAGCCGCCGCCATCCGCGCGCGGACCGATGCCGACAGTCGCAGTCACCTTCGCGTCTTCCGGAATCTTGACCTTCTGCTGACCTGCGACAAATTTCAGTGCGCCTAGGAAGCAGGCGGAATAGCCGGCTGCAAAGAGCTGCTCCGGATTGGTCCCCGTGGCACCGTCGCCGCCGAGTTCCTTCGGCACGGTCAGCGTGACGTCGAGGACGCCGTTTTCGGAAACTGCATGGCCGGCGCGGCCACCGGTGGCAGAAGCTTTGGTGGTATAGAGAATTGGCATGTCATGTCTCCTTTTGTGTTGGATAGCGATTATATACATCACGATTTAATCGTGCACAACATGTATTTTTTGCAATTTGATTTTGCAAAGTGAATTTGTGACAATGCCTGCAACAAGAAAAATGGCGGAGCAGCAATGACGGACAAGGCGGATGGGCAGAGCATGATATCTGACGAGGAAAAGCGGCTGGAAAGCCAGCTTTGTTTTGCCGTCTACAGCGCCGCGCATGCCTTTAACCGGGCCTACAAGCCAATTCTCGATCGCGTCGGCCTCACCTATCCGCAATATCTCGTCATGCTGGTGCTGTGGGAAAAGGGCTGCCTGTCGGTCAAGACCATCGGCGAGAAGCTCGATCTCGATTCCGGAACGCTGTCGCCATTGCTGAAGCGGCTCGAACAGGCCGGCCTGATCAGCCGTGCGCGCGATCCGAAGGACGAGCGGCAAGTGATTATTTCCCTGACGGAAAAGGGTGCGGGCATGAAGTGCCAGGTTGGCGCAATCATGGATGCCATCGGCCAGGCGACGGGTTGCGACATGACCGAAATGGCCAATCTTCGCGATCGGCTGCAAAAGCTGAAGATCAATCTGGCGGCAGAATGAAGCCTCGGCGCAGGAACTGCTCCACCCTTAGGAAGTCGGGAAATCAAAAGGGCGCCGAATAGGCGCCCGTTTCAATGATATTCGATCAGCTCGTAACGAGGATCGGCGCGCGCTCCGGCACGCGATCATAGAGATCGATGACATCCTGGTTCAGCAAGCGGACACAGCCGGAGGATACGGCCTTGCCGATGGAGCGCCAGTCGGGATTGCCGTGCAGGCGGTAGAGCGAATCCTGCTTGTCTTCGAAAATATAGAGCGCACGCGCGCCAAGCGGATTCTTCAAGCCCGGATCCATGCCGCCATTGGCAATGGAAAACTTCACAAGCTCCGGCTGACGGGCAACCATTTCGTCCGGCGGGTTCCAGCGCGGCCACTTCTTGCGCCACTGAATGACGCCGCGGCCCTGCCAGGCAAAGCCCTCGCGGCCGACGCCAATACCATAGCGCATTGCTGTACCGCCCTGCTCGGTGACATAGAGCATGCGCTCGGTCGTGTTGACGATCACACTGCCCGGCGCCTCCCCAGTCGGATCCACGACGCGCTGACGATAAAAACGCCGGTCGATCTGTTCGTAGGGAACCGCGGGGATATGGAAGCCGCCATCGTCCATAGCCGCATAGATGACGGCCGGATCCGGCTGCTCGCCGTCATAGCTGGAAAACCAGGTACGGAACGACCTTGGCGCGCCGGTATATTGTACCGGGCTGACAACCGGGCCGTTGTCGATGGTGGAGGCGCAGCCGGCGAGCGTCGAAACGGCACCGATGCCAGCAAAAGCGAGGAAGTTACGTCGGGATAAAGATGAAGGAATGCTCATGTCGACAGCATCGTTCCTTTTGAGGGGGAAGCGAGAACCCGCGATACGTAGCTGATTCGGCTCCCTGAGAGGTTTGCAGAGACAAGCGCAAAATTAAAGAGCGTAGACGACCCCGACTATCGCACTTATGCAACATCACGAAAATTTGTGGTAAAATACTCCTACAAAACGACAATTTCCGTCTTATCGGGAACCCGATTGTAGAGATCTATCACATCCTGATTGAGCATGCGCACGCAGCCGGAGGATGCCGCCTTGCCGATCGACTGCCAATCCGGGGTACCGTGAACGCGGTAAAGCGTATCCCGGCCATTTTGGTAGATATAGAGCGCACGCGCGCCGAGCGGGTTTGTCGGACCGGGATTCATGCCGCCGCGCTCCGCCGCCAGCGACTTCATCTGCGGGTCGCGTGCAACCATTTCGGCAGGCGGCGTCCAGCGCGGCCATTTCTGCTTCCGCTGGATCATGCCCCTGCCGTGCCAGGCATATCCCGCCGCGCCGAGGCCGACGCCATAGCGCATGGCCCTGCCGCCCGGCTCGACGAAATAGAGAAAGTGGTTTCGCGTATCGACGACGATGGTGCCGGGCCGCTCATTGGTCTGATAATCCACCTCCTGCCGCAGGAAGCGCGGATCGATGCGCTTGTAGGGCACGGCCGGCAGCATGAAATCGTCTTCGTTTCGCTGGGCATACATGGCCTGATGCACGGGATTGAAGGTCGGCAGACCGTAGGTCTGATGGAACTGCGTGCGGAAGAGGTCACGCGCCTGCGGCACCGGCTGCACCGGCAGGCGCTGCACCTTCTGCGGATCGATGCCTTCGGGGCGATAGAAGATCGGCGCGGTCTCCTGCGCGAACCGGTCCGGATCTGTCGCTCCGGTATCGGGAATGATGCTGCAGGCGGACAATGCCGCCAGGGCGGCAGAGGCGAGCAGGTGACGGGAGGCGGGCAGCAGATCGGCCATCATCGGAAACCAGTTGAAACATATCGGGTCAGCCGCATGATGACCGCTGCGGCTGGAGCGAAGCTGGCGTCATCTGCGAGATATTGTCCGGGGCGAGATATTGTCCGGATTGACCAAACTTCTGTTTTCCCTTGCGGCGTCATGGGCTAGACCATTGCAGGACGGAGGATCGCATGAATATCGACAGTCTCGACCCGGCCATTTTCGACCAGACCGACCGCAAGAGTTGGCTGAAGCTGGTGGAACGGGCGCTGAAAGGCCAGGATTTCCGGGAAACGCTGGTATCGCGGACCGATGACGGCATTGCCATCGAACCGCTTTACGAGCGGCGGACCGATGGCACGCCGCTTTCCCGCCAGCGGGCCGACATGCCCTGGACGGTGACCCAGCGCATGGATGATCCGAGCACCGAGCGGGCGCTGGCGCAGCTTGAAGACGATCTTGCCAATGGCGCAACCGGCATCTGCCTTGTCTCCAAAACCTCCGCTTCCGCCTTCGGCACCGGCATGGATGCACAGGCCCCGACCTTTTCCGAGACGCTGACGGCCACATCGAGCAGGACCGCGACACTGCGCCTTGATGGCTTTTCTTCCGGCATCGCCAAAGCGGTGGCAACGTCGATTGCGAATGACGCCATCCAAAGATTGCACCTCGGCCTCGACGCTTTTTTATCAGCCGGCAATTTTTCCAATTTCATAAGCGACATCAAATACTTCATAGAATTAAGATTGGCTTGCACGATCATCAATGCAGACGGTCGTGTGGTGCACAATGCCGGCGGCACCGAGGCACAGGAACTGGCCGTCATGGCCGCAAGTCTCGTCGGCCATTTGCGACTGCTTGAACAGGCGGGCCTTTCGCCGGAAGCGGCGCTTCGGGCAACGAGCCTCTGCCTTTCTGCCGATCAGAACCAGTTTACGACGATGGCAAAGACACGCGCGGCGCGGCTGATCTTCGCCCGGATCGCCGAGGCCTCTGGTGTCCCCAATCCGCAGCCGGCGCATCTCCTGGCGGAAACGAGCTATCGCATGCTCACCCACCGCGATCCCGAGACGAATATTCTGCGCAATACGATCGCGGTCTTTTCAGCCGGCGTCGGCGGCGCCGACGAAATCTTGGTCCTGCCGCACAGCCTGACGCATGGCATCCCCGACCCGCTGGCGCGGCGCCTGGCGCGCAACACGCAGACAGTCCTCATGGCCGAGAGCCATCTCGATCATGTCGTCGATCCCGCCGCCGGAGCCGGCGGCATCGAGGCGCTGACCAACACGCTTGCCGAGCGGGCATGGGATATTTTCACGGAGATCGAAAGCAAGGGCGGATTGGCAAAGGTGATTGCCAGCGGCGAGCTTGCGGCGATGATTGCCGAGGCGCGAGCCAATCGCATCGCCAAGCCGATCGTGGGAACGACGCTGTTTGCGATGAAGACGGAGCGGCCGGTGGTTGTTTTAGGGGCATTGGGACCGGTTGCTGGCGGCATGGGGTTGATGCCGGTGCGGCTGGATGAAGGGGTGGAGGCATGAGAATGAACATCGCGTCCGAGGCACGTGCGATACCCCCCTCTGTCGCTTTCGCGACATCTCCCCCACAAGGGGGGAGATTGTTGGGAGAGTGTCGCTTGCCCCACAACAGAACCCGACATCGTGTCAGCAAACCAGCTGAGAGTTTGAGGCAAACGCGCGCCGCAAGTCACCAATCTCCCCCCTTGTGGGGGAGATGTCACCAAGTGACAGAGGGGGGTAACGCAACCTCGGCATCCACGGAGGTCGCGGTCCCATGACCAAAATCCCCAACTTCGCAAACATGCCCTGGGCCAAGCCGCCAGCAACCGCGCCAACAACCAACGCCCCAGCCTGGGAGACCCCCGAAGGTATCGCCGTCAAACGCACTTACGGTGAAAGCGATCTCGCCGGCCTGAACTTCCTTGAGACTTACCCCGGCGCAGCACCCTTCGTGCGCGGCCCCTATCCGACGATGTATGTCCAGCAACCCTGGACCATCCGGCAATATGCCGGCTTCTCCACCGCCGAGGAGTCCAACGCCTTCTATCGCCGCAATCTCGCGGCCGGACAGAAGGGCCTTTCCGTCGCCTTCGATCTTGCCACCCATCGCGGCTATGACAGCGATCACCCGCGCGTCGCCGGCGATGTCGGCATGGCGGGTGTCGCCATCGATTCCATCCTCGACATGCGTCAGCTCTTCGATGGCATTCCCCTCGATGAAATGAGCGTGTCGATGACGATGAACGGCGCCGTGTTGCCGATCATGGCGCTCTATATTGTTGCAGCGGAGGAACAGGGCGTCTCCGAAAACAAGTTATCGGGCACGATCCAGAACGACATCCTCAAGGAGTTCATGGTCCGCAACACCTATATCTATCCGCCACAGCCCTCTATGCGGATCGTTTCGGACATCTTCAGCTATACCAGCCGGCGCATGCCAAAGTTCAACTCGATCTCGATCTCCGGCTACCATATGCAGGAGGCCGGCGCGACCGCGGATCTGGAACTCGCCTACACGATCGCCGACGGCATCGAATATGCGCGGGCAGGCGTGGCTGCCGGGCTCGATATCGACAGTTTCGCCCCTCGCCTGTCCTTCTTCTGGGCCGTCGGCATGAACTTCTTCATGGAAGTCGCCAAGATGCGCGCCGGGAGGCTGATCTGGGCGGCGCTGATGCAGAAGAACTTCGCGCCGAAGGATCAGAAGTCCCTTGCGCTCAGGACCCACAGCCAGACCTCCGGCTGGTCGCTGACGGCGCAGGACCCGATGAATAACATCATCCGCACCATGGTCGAGGCGATGGCGGCAACGCAGGGGCATACGCAATCGCTCCATACCAATTCCTTCGACGAGGCGTTGGCCCTGCCGACGGATCATTCTGCCCGCATTGCCCGCAACACACAGATCCTGCTGCAGACGGAGTCAGGCACGACAGGGATCATCGATCCTTGGGGCGGCTCGGCCTATGTCGAAAGGCTGACCCATGATCTTGCCGCGCGCGCCCTTGCCCATATCGAGGAGGTAGAGGCGCTCGGCGGCATGGCGAAGGCGATCGAGAAGGGCATTCCGAAGCTCAGGATCGAGGAAGCGGCCGCACGCACGCAAGCACGCATCGATAGCGGCCATCAGACCGTCGTCGGCGTCAATTTTTCCAAACCGGAGCAGGATATCGAAGTCGATGTCCTAAAGGTCGAGAATTCCGAGGTGCGGGCGCGTCAGCTTTCCAAACTGCAGCAGCTGAAAGGCACCCGCGAGACGACTGCCGTCGAAACAGCCCTGGATGCCTTGACGGATGCCGCGCGAAACGGCACCGGCAATCTGCTCGATTTTGCTGTCAAGGCGGCAAGGGCGAGAGCCACCGTCGGCGAAATCTCGCTGGCGCTCGAAAAGGCCTATGGCCGTCATGTCGCCGAGATCAGAACCATCTCCGGCGTCTACCGCAAGGAAGTCGGCTCCGAAGATCCCGTCTTTAACGCGGCCGTGGCCAAAGTCGAGGCGTTCCGCAGGGCGCGGGGCGAGAAGCCGCGCATCCTCATCGCCAAGATGGGCCAGGATGGGCACGATCGCGGCCAGAAGGTCATCGCCACGGCCTTTGCCGATCTCGGTTTCGATGTCGTCGTCGGCGCCATGTTCCAGACGCCGGAGGAAGTGGCCGACGTCGCCGTGCGCGAGGGGGTCGATATCGTCGGCGCATCGTCGCTTGCCGCCGGCCATCTGACGCTGGTGCCGGAATTGAAAGCTGCGCTCGCTCGCCGCCATGCCGGCAAGGTGCTGATCGCCGTTGGTGGCGTCATTCCGCCACAGGATTTCGCGGCCCTCGAAGGGGCGGGAGCAGATGCGATTTTCCCGCCCGGAACCGTGATCGCGGATGCGGCCTCGGCACTGATAGAAAAGCTGATGGCGTAAGCCCCGACATGCAGAGCGGTTCGGCTTATCTCCCGTACCGCTCTTTAGGGGACTGGTTTAGACGGCGACGCTCCTGAAGAATTCGATGCTCTGCTCGATCTCGCCCGGCAGGGCCGAATTATGGCTGCCCGGCACCGTTGCCATTTCCATCTTCACGCCAGCGGCCGTCGCCCGCTTCGAAAGCAGCGCCAGGCGCGAGTCGAAATGCGCTTCCTCGGTGCCATGGAACAGCTTTATCGGGCTTTTGAAGCTGTGCGCATAGCAGAGCGGCGAGCGCATCTGGAATTCGCGCGGGTTCATAGTGTTGAAGCGGATATCCTGCGGATAGCGGCCGAAGAAGGCATAGGCATCCGGATTGCCTGATATCGGCGCGACCGCGCGAAACCGCTTCGTCGACATGGCGGTCAACATGGCCAGCGTGCCGCCGATGCTGTGTCCGGCCAGGAACAGGCGATGCGGATCGACACCCGGCAGATGCCGCAGCCGGTTGGAGGCGGCCAGTACATCAGCAACTTCGTCGTAAAAGCCCGAGAAATTGCCCCTCTGCCCATTTTCGCCGCGCATGGACGGGATCATGATGACGTAGCCGGCATCGATATACGGCTTCATCAGCTGCCAATGCCCCTGGCCGATGGCGTTGCCGCCGTGCAGGAAAAGCACGGCCGGCTTCGGCTTCAGCGAGCGCGTATAGCGGGAAACCCAAGCGACGAGCTCCAACTCATCGCCAACGCCGCTGCGATAGAAAAGCCGGTCAGCCGTCGAGGGCGTGGCCAGGGGTTCGTAAATGTCGGGAGCCGGCCCCTTGCTCAGAAGGTCCGTCCGAAACGCATGGCGCTCCTTGGCATAGTCGCCGGCGAGCTGCGGCGGCGCATCCGAAGCCTTTTCATCGCTCCGGGCGATCTCGCCCTTGGTCTCGGCCGGCTTGCTTCCGGTCGTGCTGTCATCGGCTGCTCTGGCGATAGCGGGCGCGAAAAGGGTGGAAGCGATTCCGGCCAGAACAGCACGGCGATCGAGACGGAATGGGTGGTCGTCAGACATGGTCATAGCTCTGTCCAAATATCCCGGCGCAGCGCAAATCTGCACGGGTTGAAAGGCAAGGCCAACTCACATTGTGGTGAGGAATCGCCCTGCCCTATTCATCGACAACGGGAGCCTTGGCGTCAATCATCGCAATCAAAGTTTCCAGCCTGTCGGCCTCGTAGGGCGGCTTGTCCGGCCGCAGTCGTGCAATGCGCGGAAAACGCATAGCGACGCCCGATTTATGCCGGGTGGAACGATTGATGCCTTCGAAGGCGACCTCGAGCACGAAGCCGAAATCGCGATCGGCGCGCACGGCCCGCACCGGGCCGAAACGATCGACCGTATTGTTGCGCACGAACTTATCGAGCACCTCCAGCTCCGCATCGGTGAAGCCGAAATAGGCCTTGCCGACGGGTACGAGCTGCTCGCCCTCCGGCGTCGTCGCCCAGACGCCGAAGGTGAAATCGGAATAGTAGCTGGATCGCTTGCCATGGCCGCGCTGCGCATACATCAGCACGGCATCGACATTATAGGGATCCCGCTTCCACTTGAACCAGGGACCCTTGGCCCGACCGGCGAGATAGGAACTGTCTTTGCGCTTGATCATTACGCCCTCGATCACCGGATCGGGCGGCGAGGTGCGCAACCGGTCCAGCTCCTCCCAGGAGGAGAAATCGACGAGCGGCGACAGATCGAAACGGTCGTGCGGGGCGGCATCGATGATGTCAGTCAGCCGCTCACGCCGATCGAGGAAGCCGCGGGCGCGCGCATCCTCCGCCCCATCGAACAGAAGATCGTAGGCACGGATGAAGGCCGGAAACTCCTCCAGCATCTTTGAGGTGACGGTCTTGCGGTTGAGGCGCTGCTGCAAATCGGAAAAGCTGCGCGTCGGGCTGTTGGAGCGAACGGTGCCGCCGACCAGCAGCTCGCCATCCATGACGCCCTCGAAATTCATGGCGTCCACAACGTCTGGAAAGGCGCCGGATATATCGTCACCGGAGCGCGAATAGAGCTTGCTCGTCTCCCCGGAGCGCGAAAGCTGAACGCGGATGCCATCCCACTTCCATTCGGCGGCGAAATCCCGCGGATCAAGCCCATCGAGATCGCCGGGTTCCACCGGGTTGGCGAGCATGACGGAATGGAAGATCGCCGGCGTCGCCAGGATCGGCTTCTCAGCCTCCCCCGCAAGCCAGCGGAATAGGCTTTCATAGGGCGGCTGCAGACCATGCCAAAGCGTTTCGATCTCGGTCACGTCCTTGCCGCCAAGCTCGGCGAGCGCCTGTTTGGCGAGGCGTGCCGAGACGCCGATGCGTAGCGCACCGGTCGCAAGCTTCAGGAAGGCGAAACGACCTGACGTATCCAGCCGGTCCAGCAGATCGCGGACGAAACTGCGCACCTCGGTCCGCCCGAGCGCGTTCATGCGGTGAACGACGTCGCCGAGCTTCGGCTGCTCTCCAGCAGGGCGCTCGATGTCGCTTTCCTTGTCCCAGACCAGGGAGATCGTCTCGGCCAGATCGCCGACATAATCGTAGGAATAGCGGAACAGCACATCGTCCATGCGCTCGAGAACGAGTTCGCGCAGCATTGCCGGCTTGACGTTGCGCACTTCCAGCGTGCCGGCGATGGCGGCCAGGCCATAGCCGCGGTCGGGGTCCGGCGTGTCGCGGAAATAATCGGTCAGCAGCTTCAGCTTGCCATTGCGGCTCGGCGTCAGCACTAGGCGGTCGAGAAGGTCGGCAAAGGCTTTCATCAATCGCCCTCGTCTTCATAGCCGACGAGATGCAGCGGCTTGGCGGCGGTGCCCTGCAGCTCGCACCAGCGCACCAGCGCCTCTTCGCGGCCGTGGGTGACCCAGACCTCGCTTGGCTTCAAGTCGGAGATCGTCTCGGTCAGTTCGGGCCAGTCGCAATGATCGGAGATCACAAGCGGCAGCTCGACACCGAGCTGCTTGGCGCGCTGGCGTACCATCATCCAGCCGGAGGCGAAGGCCGGCAGCGGATCGTGGAACCGCCTCGCCCAGCGATCCTGGTAAGCGGAGGGCGGGCCGACGACGACGGTGCCGTGGAAGATCGACTGATCGCGACTTTCGATGGTGGCCGGCTTGAGCTCGCCGAGCGCGATGTCCTGGCTCACATAATAGTCGCAGAGCGTTTCGAGCGCGCCATGAATATAGATCGGCTTGTCATAGCCGGCATCGCGCAAAAGACGGATGACGCGCTGTGCCTTGCCGAGCGCATAAGCGCCGATCAGATGCGTTCGCTCGGGGAATTGGCGAAGTGAGGCCAAAAGCTTCTGCGTCTCCACCATGGGATCGGGATGGTGGAAGACCGGTAGCCCGAAGGTGGCCTCGGTGATGAAGACATCGCAGGGAACCGGCACATAGGCTTCACAGGTCGGGTCCGGCCGGCGCTTGTAATCCCCCGAAACGACGATCCGCAGCCCATCCTTCTCCACCATGATCTGCGCCGAGCCGAGCACATGGCCGGCAGGATGGAACTGTACCTTCACCCCGTTGATCGTCACCTCCTCGCCGAAGCCGATCGCCTGTTCCGATGCCGCAAAGCCGTCGCCATAACGGATGCGCATGATATCGAGGGTCTGGCGCGTGGCGAGCACATGGGCGTGACCGGAGCGGGCATGGTCGGAATGGCCATGCGTGACGAGTGCCCGACCGACAGGCTGCACGGGATCGATATAGAAGCCGCCAATCGGGCAGAACAGGCCCTCGGGCGCCGGATAAAGCAGTTGATCGGGTCTCATGACTATGAGGATAGCGCGATTTGCACGATTAGGTAGCGATGACAGCAGCTTTTTGATCGAATCCGCGTGTCGGTTGGCAATCCGGAAGGTCGAAAACCAGGACATCCTCGCAATAGGGCTTCGCCTTTGCCACGACGACGCCGTTCGGATCGACGATGGCGCTGCTGCCATAGCTCACCCAGCCATCGTCATTGCTGCCGACGACATCTGACGCAATGACCCAGCATCCCGTATGCCTGGCGCATATCTGCAGGCTCGAAATGCCCGGCCGGTGCCACAGCTCGGCTTTGTGAGGCCGGAGCATGAGATTGATGGGGTTGCAGATGAGGCCGGCTCCCTTTCTCGCCAGTCGCGCCGCGGTATAGGGATATCTGAGATCGGCGCAGATATTGATGCCGAAGCGCCAATGTCCCTCTTCCCAGACGGGAAAATCTTTTCCCGGCGTGCAGCCCTTTTCGAGCGGATGCGCCTTGGCATAGATCCCGATTATCCGGCCCGACTTGGCGACGATGGCGCTGTTGTAGATCGCATCGCCTCTCCTTTCGAAAAGGCCGACAATCGTCATCGTCCTCCCGGCAGCGAAACGTGCGACAAGAGCGTTCAGCTGCGGATCATCGAGAGAAAGCGCGCGGCGTTTGGCAATGGCTTTATCGTAGCTATGCCCCTGCAGATAGCATTCGGGGAAAAGGGCGAGATCGATGCCCTGCGCTTCAGCCCAGGCGAGGTCGCGCGCCAAAACCTCGGCCGCCTGCTCGACGGCGTCGAAAAGTGCCAGACGTTGAAAGGCCGCGATCCGCATGCCGGATGGGTACCATGTGCAGCGAGTCGCCCCTAGTACAAACGGATCGGACGCGGATCATCGCCTGTGCCGGACTGGTAAACGAATTAGAAAGGACCTGGTTCTTTTGGTTGGCCGAGTGCCTGCATGCGGCCCTTCTGTATCAAATCAGGACACGTAGGCCTGGCATGATTTCTGCTTCGTCGGCGTCATTCAGGGAGTTCGCAATGATCCAACGCCGCGCCTTCATCGCTTCCCTCGCCGCCTCGGCAGCGGCTGGCCTGCTAGCGCCCCGCGTTTTCGCCGTGCCGCTTGCGAAGATGACGAGCGCCGAGCTGCGCGGGCCGATCGACGCCATTGCGCTGAAGACGACGCCGGGCGCGAGCGACATCAGGAGTGGCAAGCTGCAGGCGATGATCGACAATGCGGCGCGCAGCAACATGCCGCTGTTCCTGCCACCGGGCACCTACAATATCTCCAACCTGACACTCCCCAATAATACGCGCATCACAGGCGTTCCCGGTGCTTCGCGGCTCGTCTATAGTGGTGACGGCTATCTGATGAATGCGGACAAGGCCAAACGCATCGAACTTTCCGGCCTCGTCTTCGACGGTGGCAATCGCTGGCTCGCCGACTATACCGGCGGCCTCTTGCAATTTACCGGCGTCGACGAGGTGTTGATCGACAATTGCGAAGTTACCGGCAGCCGCAAGCATGCGATGCAGCTGGAACGCTGTGGCGGCCGGATCGAGCGCAGCCGCATCTCTGGCGCTGCGGAAACCGGCATCTATTCAGTCCAGTCAACCGGATTGGCTGTCGCCGACAATCGCGTCGAGGATTGCGGCAATGGCGGCATTCTCATCCATCGCTGGGAAAAAGCGGAGGATGGTAGCAGCGTCACCAATAACCGCATTGCCCGCATCCGCGCCAATGGCGGCGGCACGGGCCAGAACGGCAATGGCATCAATGTCTTCCGCGCCGATGGCGTCACGGTCTCGGGCAACCAAATCGCCGATTGCGCCTTTACTGCGATCCGCGCCAACTCGGCATCGAATGTGCAGATCTCGAACAATCAATGCCTCCGTTCGGGCGAAACCGCCATCTATTGCGAATTCGAGTTCGTGGGCGCCGCGATCAACAACAATCTGGTCGATGGCGCCGCCAACGGCATCTCGGTCACCAATTTCGACAAGGGCGGAAGGCTCGCTTCTGTGACGGGCAATGTTATCCGCAACCTGGCGCTTACGGCACCCTACGCACAGGACGGCGGCTTTGGCGTCGGCATCTCGGCCGAAGCCGATACACTGATTTCAGATAATGTCATCGAGAATGCGCCGCTCTGGGGCTTGAGGCTCGGCTGGGGTCAATATCTCCGTAATGTGGTCGCGACCGGCAATATCGTCAGACGTGCGGGCATCGGCTGCGTGGTCTCGGTCGCCGACGGCGCCGGTTCGGCTGTGATTTCAGGCAATCTCTTCCAGGAGATGCAGCACGCCGCGATCATGGGTTTTCGCTGGGACAAGCCGGCATCGGGTGAGTTGGCCAAGGCAAACACGCAGTTCCCGCAGCTTACCATCGAAAACAACAGGCTTCTCTAAAGCGCATCGCGATCTTTCAGATTCGCTTCTGGCGCTTTAGGTCTTTGATTTTGCGCATGTCGTTGTCGCAAAACCGCCGAACACTTTTGCGCGACATGCTTTAGGCCGGCCGCCAGTTCGGCTGCCGCTTCTCGAAGAAGGCGGTGACACCCTCCTTCGCCTCCTCGGTCTCCCAGGCATCGGCCAATTGCTCGACGACGTGATCGATCATGCCATCGGTGATCGGCCTGCCGACGGAGCGCGCCAGGGCTTTGGCGCGGGCGGCCGCCTGCGGAGACGCCGCCAGGAAATGGCGGACCTCCGCCTCCACGGCTTCATCCAGCGCCTCCTCCGCCACGACCCGCGACAGCAGGCCGGCGGCATGTGCCTGCCAGGCATCGATGATCTTGCCGGAGAGGAAGAGCGGGCGGGCATTCTTCTCGCCGATGCGGGCAATGACATAGGGGCTGATGGTGGCGGGGATGATGCCGAGGCGCACCTCCGTCAGGCCGAAGCGCGCTGTTGATGCCGATATCACCATGTCGCAGACACTGAGTATCCCGATGCCGCCGCCGAAGGCATTGCCATGCACACGGGCGACAAGCGGTTTAGGCAACTCGTTCAATGCCTTGAATAGCATGGCGAGCCGGCGAGCTTCGACCATGCGCCCGGCGCGCGTTGCGTCGAACTGCGCGCGCATCCAGCCGAGATCGCCGCCTGCGCAGAAGCTCGCACCCTCGCCGGTGAGCACGACGACCCTCACCGCCTTGTCACGGGCGAGATCGTGCGTTGCCGCCGTCAAGTCGTCGATCATCTCCGCAGACAGCGCATTGTGCTTTTCGGAGCGCGCCAACGTGAGATGGGCAACGCCTCGTCCATCGGTGGCGACGCGGATCGTTTGCGATGTCATGCTGCACTCCTGAGGCTACGGGCAAAGGTTGCGGCGCGGGCAAGTTTTCCATCATCGAGACCGGTCTCGAAGCCGTGCAGCGCCAGATAGTGGTGAACCGCCACGGTATCGACATTGCCCTTGGCGCCGGGAGCAAAGGGGCAGCCGCCAAGACCGCCGGCGGCAGCATCGAACACCCGCAAACCCCGATCGAGAGCGACACCGATATTGTCCAATGCCCGGCCTGACGTATCGTGAAAATGGCCGGCCAGCATGGCGGCGGGGAGTTTGGCAAGAACGGCTTCCAGCATTCTGTCCACCGCCTCCGGTTCACCTCTGCCGATCGTGTCGCCAAGGCTGATCTCATAGCAGCCGAGCTCCCGCAATTGCCGGGCAACGCTCACGACATTTTGCGGCGGCACGGCGCCCTCATATGGGCATTCGACGACGCAGCTGACATAACCCCGCAACGGAACGCCGCGATTCCTGCTGGCCGCGGCGACCGGCCTGAAGCGCTCGATGCTTTCGGCGATCGAGCAATTGATATTGCGCATGGAGAAGGTTTCGGACGCTGAGGCGAAGATCGCCACCTCATCAGCACCGGCGGCAAGTGCCGCTTCGAAACCCTGCATGTTGGGTGCCAGCGCCGCATAGCGGACGCCGGCACGCCGCTTTATTCCGGCCATGACCACGGCGGCGTCCGCAAGCTGCGGAACCCATTTCGGACTGACGAAGCTCGTCACCTCGATGCGCTCGAAACCGCAATCGGAGAGTAGGTCCACCAGCTCGATCTTGCGCGCGGTATCGACCGGCTCTTTCTCATTCTGCAGGCCGTCACGCGGCGCCATTTCGACGATGGTGACGTGATTGGGAGGCTTGTCGGTCATGCCGCATCCTCCGGCCGAAGCGACAGAAGCACGGCGCTCTCGCTGGTCTGGTCGCCCTCGCCGACATGCAGGCTTTCGACGATGCCGTCACGCGCCGCCGAAAGCGTCAGCTCCATCTTCATGGCTTCCATGATGATCAGCGCCTGCCCCTTCGCCACCGTGTCGCCTTCTCTCACGCGGACGATCTTGACGAGGCCCGGCATCGGCGCGACCACGCGGTCGCCGCCGCTGGCAGCCTCCTCTGCGCCATCAAGCGGATCGAGGCGGTGGAAATGATGCGTATGTCCGTCAAAGAACAGCGTCACGGCTAAGGGCGTCTCAAAGATATCGACGTGGAACTGCCGGCCGTCGATTTCGACACGTCGGTCAACCTCATCATCTTCGAAGAGACGGACGAGAACGGAGCGATCATCGAAGGCGACGCTGAAAAATATCCGACCCTTTGCCGTCACCCGGCAACTCTTATGGCCGCCGGCAAAGTGCAGCGTGACTGGACGGCTCGCCTCGCCCCAGAGCTGCCAGGCCCCCAGCGAATGCCAGGGGTCGTTGCCAACGGTTTTAGCAAAGCCGCCCGCCTCGACAATGGCAGCGATGGCAAGGGCTGCATCGCCGGGCTGCTGCGTCGCGGTCAGCGCCTCTACGTTTCGATCGATCAGTCCCGTATCCGGATGGCCGGTGGCGAAGTCCGGTTGGCGGCTGAGCCGGATGAGAAAATCGAGATTGGTGGTGGTTCCGGCAACCTGCGTCTGCTCCAACCCGTGCGTGAGCTTGGCAAGGGCTGCCGGGCGATCCGGCGCAAGCACCGTCAGCTTGGCGATCAGCGGATCGTAATGCGGGGTGATGCTGTCGCCCTCGCGGACGCCGGCATCGATGCGGACATCACCTTCGGGAAAGCTCAAATGCGAGAGCGTGCCGGTTGCCGGCAGGAAGCCGCGTGCCGGATCTTCGGCGTAGATGCGGGCTTCGAAGGCCCAGCCGTTTATGGTGAGTTCACCTTGAGTCTTCGGCAGCGGCTCACCGCTTGCAACGCGCAATTGCCACTCCACCAGATCGACACCAGCAATCGCCTCGGTGACGGGATGCTCAACCTGCAGGCGGGTATTCATTTCCATGAAGAAGAAGCGATCCGGCGACAGGCCGTCGGAGACATCGGCGATGAATTCGACGGTGCCGGCACCGCGATAATCGATGGCCCGGGCGGCGCGAACTGCCGCTTCGCCCATGGCGCTGCGCATCTCCTCAGTCATGCCGGGGGCCGGCGCCTCCTCGATCACCTTCTGGTGCCGGCGCTGCAGCGAGCAATCGCGCTCAAAGAGATGCACGGCGTTGCCATGGCTATCACCAAAAACCTGGATCTCGATGTGGCGCGGCTTGATCAGATATTTCTCGATCAGCACGGCGTCGTCACCGAAGGCGGATCTCGCCTCGCGCTTTGCCGCCTCCAGAGACGCGCCGAAATCCTCCGGCCGGTCGACGCGGCGCATGCCCTTGCCGCCGCCGCCCGCCCGCGCCTTGATGAGAACGGGAAAGCCGATGCCATCGGCTTGCTCGACGAGGAAGCCGGGCTCCTGCCCATCGCCATGATAGCCGGGAACGACGGGCACACCGGCCCGCTCCATCAGCGCCTTGGCGGCATCCTTGAGCCCCATGGCTCGGATCGAAGCTGGCGACGGACCGATGAAGACGAGACCCGCGGCCTCGACCGCTTCGGCGAAATCGGCATTTTCCGAGAGAAAGCCGTAACCGGGATGGATGGCTTCCGCTTGGGTGTGCTGAGCCGCCGCGATGACCTTCTGCTTCGAAAGATAGCTTTCGCTCGCCGCCGCCGGGCCGATATGAACGGCCTCGTCGGCCAGCGCCACATGCAGGGCATCCCGATCAGCATCGGAATAGATGGCGACCGTGCGAATGCCGAGGCGTTGTGCCGTGCGGATAATCCGACAGGCGATTTCCCCGCGATTGGCGATCAGTATCTTCGAAAACATCGGCTGACCCTATTGCGCGGCAATGACTTCGACTTCGAGCAGCCAGGCCTTGTCGAAAATGCCAGCGATCACGACAGTCATCGCCGGCGTGAGCGAGCCAAGATATTCGCTGCGGATCTCTCGGTTCTCCATCGTGTGATGACGGTCGGCGAGAAAGGTCGTGACCTTGACGATGTCTTCCTTCGTCATGCCAGCCGCCTTCAGTTGGGCGTCGATATTGTGCCAGACCTGGCGGGCCTGCGCCTGAAAACCTTCCGGCAGGGCATCGTCGACATCGGTCGGTATCTGGCCACTGATGAAAAGCAATCGCTCGAAATTCTCGAGCTTTACGGCTTGCGCATATCCGCCGCGGGGCTTCGGCGCATTCTTGGCATTGATGGCATCGCGTTTCATCTCCATCTCCTCACATCCTGAACAGACCGAAGCGCGTGTCTTCGATCGGCGCGTTGAGTGCTGCTGAAAGCGAGAGAGCCAGCACGTCGCGGCTCTTGCGCGGGTCGATAATGCCGTCGTCCCAGAGACGCGCCGAGGCGTAGAGCGGGTGGCTCTGGGTTTCGAACATCTTGAGCGTCGGCGCCTTGAAGGCGGCCTCCTCCTCCTTCGTCCAGGGCTTGCCGGCGCGAGCCAGCGCCTCGCCGCGCACGGTGGCGAGCACGCCGGCCGCCTGCTCGCCTCCCATGACCGAGATGCGGCTGTTGGGCCAGGTCCAGAGGAAGCGCGGCGAATAGGCACGGCCGGCCATGCCGTAATTGCCGGCGCCGAAGGAGCCGCCGATCAGCATGGTGATCTTCGGGACCTTGGTCGTGGCCACAGCCGTCACTAGCTTGGCGCCGTTCTTGGCGATGCCCTCCGTCTCGTATTTGCGGCCGACCATGAAGCCGGTGATGTTCTGCAGAAAGACCAGCGGGATCTTACGCTGCGAGCAAAGCTCGACGAAATGCGCACCCTTCAGCGCCGATTCCGAGAAGAGCACGCCGTTATTGGCGATGATCCCGACGGGAATGCCATGGACATGGGCGAAACCGCAAACCAATGTGGTGCCGTAGCGCGCCTTGAACTCATCGAGCCGGGAACCGTCCACCATTCGGGCGATGATCTCGCGCACGTCATAGGGCGTGCGCAGGTCGGAAGGGACGATGCCTAGAATATCCTCGGGATCGTAAAGCGGTGCCTCGGGCGTGCGAAGCTCGACGCTTTCGGGCTTGCGGCGATTGAGATTCGCGACCGCCTGCCGCGCGAGCGCAAGCGCATGGGCATCGTCGCGCGCCAGATGATCGGCGACGCCGGAGAGACGCGTGTGCACATCGCCGCCGCCGAGATCCTCGGTCGAGACCACCTCCCCCGTCGCCGCCTTGACGAGCGGCGGGCCGGCAAGAAAGATCGTTCCCTGCTTCTCGACGATAATGGTTTCGTCGGACATGGCCGGCACATAGGCGCCGCCTGCCGTGCAGGATCCCATGACGACGGCAATCTGCGGGATGCCGGCGGCCGACATATTGGCCTGATTGTAGAAGATGCGGCCGAAATGATCGCGATCCGGAAAGACCTCGTCCTGGTTCGGCAGGTTGGCACCGCCGGAATCGACGAGATAGATGCAAGGGAGGTTGTTCTCCGCCGCAATTTCCTGAGCACGCAGATGCTTCTTCACCGTAATCGGATAGTAGGTGCCGCCTTTGACCGTGGCGTCGTTGCAGACGATCATGCAATCGCGGCCGGAAACGCGGCCGATCCCGGTAATCAGACCGGCACCCGGCGCCTCGCCGCCATAGAGACCATGAGCGGCTGTCGTCCCGATCTCCAGAAACGGCGTGGCGGGATCGATCAGGCCGGCAACGCGGTCGCGCGGCAGCATCTTGCCACGGCTGACATGGCGCTCCCGCGCCTGCGCTCCTCCGCCTTCCGCCGCCTGCGACGCAGCAGCCTCGGTGACACCGATCGCTTCCAGCATGGCAGCGCGGTTGTCGCGGAAGCGATCCGTATGCGTCGATATCTCTGATTTCAGGACGGTCATGCGGCCTCGCGGATCAGTAAAATGAAATTCGAAATCAGGCCGTTTCGCCGAACAACTCGCGGCCGATCAGCATCCGCCGGATTTCGGACGTGCCGGCGCCGATCTCATAGAGTTTGGCGTCACGCAGCAGCCGGCCGGCGGGATAATCATTGGTGTAGCCATTGCCGCCGAGCGCTTGGATACATTCGAGCGCCAGCGCCGTCGCCTTTTCAGCGGAGTAGAGAATGCAGCCGGCGGCATCCTTGCGGGTCGTCTCGCCTCGGTCGCAAGCGGCGGCCACCGCATAGACATAGGCGCGCGCGGCATTCATGGTGACATACATGTCGGCCAGCTTGCCCTGCATCAGCTGGAACTCGCCAATCGACTGGCCGAACTGTTTGCGCTCATGCATGTAGGGCAGCACGACATCCATACAGGCAGCCATGATCCCGATGGGGCCGCCCGAGAGCACGACGCGCTCATAGTCGAGGCCCGACATCAGCACGCGGGCGCCGCCATCGACTTCACCCAGAACATTTTCCTCCGGCACTTCGCAATCGAGAAAGATCAGCTCGGAGGTATTCGAGCCGCGCATGCCGAGCTTGTCGAGCTTCTGGCCGACGGAGAAGCCGGGAAAGCCTTTTTCGACGAGGAAGGCGGTGATCCCTCGCGGGCCGGCATCCGGCGAGGTCTTGGCATAGACGACGAGGACATCGGCATCGGGGCCATTGGTGATCCACATCTTGCTGCCGTTCAGCACATAGCGGCCGCCACGCTTTTCGGCATGCAGCTTCATGGAGACGACATCGGAGCCGGCGTCAGGCTCCGACATGGCAAGCGCGCCGACATGCTCGCCTGAAATCAGCCGCGGCAGATAACGCTCCTTCTGCGCCGTCGTGCCGTTGCGGTGGATCTGGTTAACACAGAGGTTGGAATGGGCGCCGTAGCTTAGGCCGACGGAGGCGGAAGCGCGGCTGATTTCCTCCATCGCCACCGTATGGGCGAGATAACCGAGGCCTGCCCCGCCGAAGGCTTCGTCGACGGTGATCCCGAGCAGGCCGAGATCGCCCATCTCCCGCCACAGATGCATCGGGAAACTGTTGATGCGGTCAATTTCATCAGCAAATGGTGCAATACGGTTGGCAGCAAAACGGCGCACCTGTTCGCGCAACGCCTCGATGTCCTCGCCAAGCGCAAAGTTCAATCCCCCTGCAAACATCCGGCTTCTCCTCCCGATCGTCCCGAACCCGCGATCCTTACGAACCTATATCTCTTCCTGCCCGCTTCAAGTTTTGGCCGGCGCCGTCATGCGGCATCGGCAGGCACATGCTGCTTGCCCTGCTTCTCCTCAGGCGTCTCATAGGCCTTCAGCTTGTCAGCGATTTTCACCATGATCCTGCGGGCGGCCTCCTCCTTGACCGGTCCGAAGCCTCTTATCTCATCAAACAGCGAGAGGATGGCAAGGGCCTCGGCCTCGTTGTCGTGACGCAGGCCGGCAAGCACACGCGCGGCGATCCCTTCGTAATCAGCAATCAGCCGACGCTCCAGCCGACGTTCAGCCATGTAACCAAAGGGATCGAGAGCGGTGCCGCGCAGCCGCTTCATCGGTGCAAGGGCACGCAGCAACGGCAGGATCCAGGCGCCGAACTCGCGCTTCTTCGGCCGACCATTCGGATCTTTACCGCCGAGTATGGGCGGGGCAAGGTTGAGAGCCAGCTTGAAATCGCCTTCCATCTCCTCGCGCAGATGCGCCTCGAAAGCGGGATCCGTCAGCAGGCGGGCGACCTCGTATTCGTCCTTGTAGGCCAGAATGCGCGCATAGGTGACGGCGACGGCAAAAGGCACCTTGTCCGAAAGCCGCTCCCTTGCAGCCAGCGCATTGGCGCGGGCGACGAAGGCAGCATAGCGTTCGGCAAGGGCTGCATTCTGATAGGCCGTCAGATGCGCCTTACGGTGCTTGATGAGTTCATCAAGGCTCATCTCCGCCAGCGTCTTGCCCGTCTCCGGCTCGGCCATCATGGCATGCACGGTCTGCGGATCATGCGCCAGAAGCCGACCCCACTGGAAGGCGGAAAGGCTGGCCTTGACCGCAACACCGTTCAGCTCGATCGCCTTTTCGATCGCCTCCAGCGACAGCGGCAGCAGGCCGCGCTGCCAGGCAAAGCCGGTGAGCAGGATATTGGTCGATATGGCATCGCCGGTCACCTCGGTCGCGACGTGATTGAAATCGAGGAAGACGGACTTATCGCTGACGGTCTTGGCGATGGTGTGCTGTATCGAGCCGACCTTGAAATCGAAATCGCGGTTGCGGACGAAATCGGCGACCGGCATCAAGCCGGTGTTGACAATGGCGGTCGTGCGCGTCGACGAGCAGAGCGTGATCGCATCCTTGGAGGCGCCCACCACTTCATCCGCTGCAAACAGCAGATCGGCACCGCCATTGACAATGCGCGAGGAGGTGACATCGGCCTGATTGTGCCCGATACGCAAGTGGCTCATGACAGCGCCGCCCTTCTGGGCGAGGCCAGCCATGTCGAGGATCATCGGCACCTTGCCGTCGAGATGCGCGGCCATGCCGAGGATCGCGCCGATCGTCAGGATGCCGGTGCCGCCGACGCCGGCGATCGCGATGTTCCAGGGCCGATCGCCGATGACGGGGATTTCGGGCATCGGCACATCGACATCGGCATGGTCAAGCGCTTTGCGCTTGCGGCGCTTGCCGCCATGAACAGTCACGAAGGACGGGCAGAAGCCTTTGACGCAGGAGAAATCCTTGTTGCAGCTCGATTGGTTGATCTGGCGCTTGCGGCCGAACTCCGTCTCAAGCGGCTCGACGGAGATGCAGTTGGATTGCACCGAGCAATCACCGCAGCCCTCGCAGACAGCCGGATTGATGAAGACGCGCTTGGCTGGGTCCTCCATCAGACCGCGGCTGCGGCGACGGCGCTTCTCCGCCGCACAGGTCTGGACATAGACGATCGCCGAGCAGCCCTCGGTCTCGCGCAGCGTCAGCATAACCTGATCGATATGATCGCGATGCAGCACCTTGACGCCGGGCGCAAGCTCGGAGGCGCGATAGGCATCGGGATTATCAGACAGCAGGTAGATCGGCTTGACACCCTCGTCATGCAGCTGCTTCGTCACCAGCTCCGGCGTCAGGTAGCCATCGATCGGCTGGCCGCCGGTCATGGCGACGGCATCGTTGTAGAGCAGCTTGTAGGTGACGTTGACCTTGGAGGCGACGGACTGACGGATGGCGAGAATACCTGAATGGAAATAGGTGCCGTCACCGAGATTGACGAACATGTGCTTTTCGTCGGTGTAGCGGGCGATCGCCGTCCACGGCACGCCTTCGCCGCCCATCTGGGTGAAGGTCTCGGTATTGCGGTCCATCCAGGTAACCATGTAGTGGCAGCCGATGCCGGCAATGGCGCGGCTGCCTTCTGGAACCCTGGTGGACGTATTGTGCGGACAGCCGGAGCAGAAGAAGGGCGTGCGGTTCAGCGGCGCAACGTGACTGCGGCTGATCTGGCCGCGCTCTGCAAGATAGGCGAGCTTGGCGGCGATGCGGTCATGCAGGCCCTGATCGAGATCGAGCTTGACGATGCGTCCGGCGATCGCTCGCGCCACCGCGCCCACGGTCAATGCTGCCGACAGGCTGAGATAGGGCTTGTCGTGCTCGTCGAACTTGCCGACGATGCGCGGACGGACATCGGCCCGCCAGTTGAAGAGCTGCTGCTTGATCTGGTTCTCGATGATCTCGCGTCGTTCCTCAACGACAAGAACCTCGTCCAGCCCTTCGGAGAAATGGCGGACGGCCTCGGGCTCCAGCGGCCAGGGCATGCGCACTTTCAAGATACGCAGGCCGATGTCAGCCATTTCCTTCGGACCGATCTCGAGTTCGCGCAGCGCCTGCAGCACATCCTCATAGGCCTTGCCGGACGAGATGATGCCGAGGCGGGCGTTCGGCACATCGTGCGTGATTTCGTCGACGCGATTGGCACGGGCAAAGGCGATGGCCGCATAGGCCTTGTAGGTCTGCAGACGATCGTCCTGCACCAGCGGCGGATCAGGCCAGCGTAAATTCAAGCCACCGGGCGGCATTTCGAAATCGGTCGGCAGGACGAATTGCCGCCTCTCGCCCGAGAGATCGACGGCCGCCGTCGTTTCTACGGTATCGGCGATGAACTTCATGCCGACCCAGCAGCCGGAATAGCGCGACATGGCAATGCCGAGCAGACCGTATTCGAGGAATTCGTGAATAGAGGAAGGGTAGATGACCGGGATAACCGCCGACATGAAATCATGGTCGGTCTGGTGCGGCATGGTGGAGGATTTGGCGGAATGATCGTCGCCGGCGAAACAGAGGACGCCGCCATGCTTGGAGGTGCCGGCGGCATTGGCGTGCTTCAGCACGTCACCGGAGCGGTCGACGCCAGGACCTTTGCCATACCAGATGCCGAGCACGCCATCCTTGCGGGCACCGGGGGAAAGACCGACCTGCTGCGAGCCCCAGACGGCCGTCGCGGCAAGATCCTCGTTGATCCCGGGCTGGAAGGTGACATCGTAGGCGTCGAGATAAGTCTTGGCTTTCAGAAGCTGCTGATCGTAGCCGCCGAGCGGCGAGCCGCGATAACCTGATATGAAGGCTGCCGTATTGAGGCCGGCGGCGCGGTCGCGTCGCATCTGGGTCATGGGCAGCCGCACCAGCGTCTGCAGGCCGCTCATGAAAACGCGGCCTTCCTCGGCGGTATATTTGTCGTCTAGCGATACACTGGTCGCAAGCATCTGCTCTCCTCCCGAGATCGCAGTCACCAAATGCGCTTATGCATTTCTCCGGCTGCCTCCTACCGCATCCGATGAAATCACGACTCGAATCTAACATGCACGGGCGCTAATTTCCGAACGAAGGCTGAGCATCGCCGGCATGATTTGCAAAGAATTCGGGGAGCGGTTGATATTTTCATGCTTGCTCTGTGCCTACCACCCGCCCTCGTCGTTCGAGGCTCCGGCCTCATGGCCTGCGCACTTCACCATGAGGCTCGTCTTTTGCAGGGGAGGAGGTGGCAGTATACACCATTCCATCAGAACCTTTCATCGAGATATCAACCGCAAGGCCTTCCGCTCTTCCCAAGCGACCAATAATGTCGCGCCGACTCGAATCTGGGAGACCCATATGCTGACGATCTACGGTGTCTATCGCTCGCGCGCTTCGCGCAACTACTGGATGGCAGGGGAGCTCGGCGTCGAGTTCGATTCCGTGCCGGTCATGCAGGCCAGCCGGCTGCCCAACCCGCTTGCCGCCGATGCGCCGATCAACACGATGTCGCTGGAGTTTCTGGCGGTCAATCCGATGGGCATGATCCCCTGCATCAGGGATGGCGATCTCATCCTGCATGAATCGCTCGCCATCAATCTTTACCTCGCGCGCAAGTATGGCGGCCCGCTGGCCGGCAAAACGATCGAGGAAGAAGGGCAGATGTCGATGTGGACCATGTGGGCGGCGACCGAAGTCGAGCCCTACAGCGTTGCGCTCGTCCGCATCTATGACAATAGCCAGGAAAACAGCGAGGCCGGCAAGGCCGGGATCGCCGTTGCCTGCCGCTCGCTGAAGAAGCCGCTCGACGTCTTGGAGAAGCACCTGCAAAATCAGGATTATCTCGTCGGCAACCGCTTTACCGCCGCCGATCTCAACCTTGCGGAAGTGATGCGCTATGCCCAGACAGAACAGGAATTGTTCGATGCGCGTCCGAAGATGAAAGCCTGGATCGAGCGTTGCCAGTCGCGCGATGCCTATAAGGCCATGCAGGCGACGCGCGGCAAGGAGCCGGTCTGATTGATTCTATTGGAAGAGACGCATGCTCTCTTCCATCTCCTCGCGTATCCAGGCCTTGAAGGCGGAGACCTTCTTCGGCTCGCGCACGCCGGCGGTCGTGACGAAATAATGGCCGAAGCCGGTCTTTGCGCGGATGCCGAAGGGATCGACGAGGCATTTCTGCTGCAGCGCATAGGCAGCCAGCGTCTGCCAGGCGAGCATCACCCCCTGCCCCGCTATGGCCGCATCCAGACAGAGCGACGCGTCGTTGAAGATGTGCCGCTCTTCCATGCAATGGCCTGAGAGCCCGGCCTTGCGCAGCCACACCTCCCAGCCAAACATCGCATGTCCGTCGATGACGGCGGGGATTTTCAGGATATCGGCGGGCTCCCGCAGCGTCGCCGCGACCCGCGGCGTGACGACCGGGAACACTTCCTGCGCCAGCAGCAGCTCGGCCTTGACGCCGGGCCATTGTCCGCTGCCGACGCGAATGCCGATATCGACATCCGACGTCGCCGGACTGATGAGCCGCGTGGTGGCATCGATGCGCAGGCGGATATCCGGATGACGGCTGGCAAATCGATCGAGCCGGTACACCAGCCAGCGGGCCGCAAAGACCGGTGCAACCGAGATGGTGAGGATATTCTCGTCCTTGTGCTGCGCGAGGGCGATTGCCGCCGACAATGACTGAAAGCCTTCGCCAAGCCTCGTCAATACCGCCAGCCCCGATGCCGTCGCCATCATCCCTTTGGGGGTTCGCTCGAACAGAGGCCGACCGAGCTGCGCCTCCGCCTTGATGACCTGCTGGCTGACCGCGCCAACCGTCACGCCGAGTTCGTCGGCTGCCGCCTGCAGCGAACCGAGCCGGCCGACTGCCTCGAGGGCGCGAAGACCATTCAGATGAACGTTGTTGAGGTTTCTCATTATAGAATATCTATATCAGCATCTCGTCATTCTCAATTGCGCAAAGTCGGAATACGCGCGATTATTGCAGCATGAAATTGAAACCGCCGCCACTCCGCTGGCTGATACGCCTATGGTTGCGTCGATGCGGAGATCCAAGGAGGCAATCACATGTCGATCTTGAAGCTTTTCTTCAGTCATCTGCTGGAAGAGGATCGCGAAGCGGAAAGCGATCCGCTGCAGCACCCGATGCTCGCGAGCATGTCGCTGGAAGAACTGGCCGACCTGCCGCTGATGCCGGAAAATCTCGGGCGTCCTATGGACAAGCGGTGCGTTCAGCCGGAAGAATGCGCGTAAGAGCGACCTACTTCACGCGCAAACATGACATCGGCCACCGATATGGACGCCATTGCGGAACGATTGCAGCGGCTTGTGGCGCAAGCCCGGCTGCCGGCGGTTGAACCGGGCCTGCATTACGGCCTGCCGGCCTTCAAAATCGGCGGCAAAGCCTTCGTCACAGTGAAGAATAACGAGACCATCGTGCTGTCGCTGCCGATAGACCGCAAGGAACAGCTGATGGAAATGGCGCCGGAGATCTATTTCCAGACCGATCACTATGTCGGCTGGCCGTCCCTACCCCTGCACATCGGTGCGATCGGCGATGAGGAATTGCAGCAGCGCCTGATCGAGGCGTGGCGGCACCGCGCCCCGAAAAAGCTTCTGGCAGAATTCGGCCGGATATGATCAACCCTTCTCGACGGCAAGCGCCTTCTGAACCGCAGGACGCTCAAGCATGCGCTGATAATGGGCGTTCACCTTCGTGAACTGGCTGCGATCGACACCGTCTCCCGGCAGCCACGTCTCCATGGTGAAGAGATAGCCGTCGGCAACGGTATATTGTTCGCCCATTACCCAAGGACCTTTCAGCATCTTGTCTTCGATCAAGGTGAAGGCCTCCGTCATGGTCTGGGGCACCTTGGCCTTCATTGTCTCGATGGCCGCCGCATCGTCGGTCCAGCGATAGCCGCGTCCCTTATGCGAATGATTCACATGAACGGTGGAGGCGATGTAGCCGTTGAAGGATTGCATCTGCGCAAGTTCAAAGGGATCATCGAGAGGCGCCAGCTTTGCGGCGGGCACACTCTGGGCGATGTAAGTCAGGATCGCGATATTCTCGGTGATGACGCCTCGGTCGGTGACCAGTGCGGGAACGCGGCCCTTGGGGTTGATGGCCAGATAGTCCGGTTGGCGCTGATCACCATTGGCGAGGTTGAGGCGCCGGGGCTCATAGGCGAGACCCGATTCTTCCAGGGCAATCAGACTGGCGAGCGCGCAGCTTCCTGGCGCGAAGTAGAATGTCAGCATGTTCCGTTCCTCGATTGAATTCCGGGAGGAAGCTAAAGGCAAGCCGGCCAATACGGAAGTGGCTGATGTTGATAGCTGCAACAAAAGGTTTTGATCGATCGGCACGGTGTGCCCATCCATGCGACAAGAGGCGCTTGGATGGGCAATTCATACTCAGGCGCAGCCGGGCACGTCTTCCAGCCTGTACCAGACGGGAATGCCGCGCTCGCGAGCGATGCGGACATCATTGTCGGCACCCTTGGACTCGCCGGGCAGTCTCAGCACACCCTCGCAAAGCTGCAGCAGGCGGCCCGCTGTCGGGTGGAAGATCTCCTCGTAGAGTTCGTCACCGATGCTCTTGCCGCCGGCCGCATGCCAGACCGGCAAGGCAACCCATTCGCCAATCATCGGCAGATGCCCTGCCTTGAATAGGGCGTAGGACGGCTCCTCAAGGCGCTTGAGGTTCTCAGTCATCTTCTTCGGATCATCGCCGGTGCCGGAGCGATAGGGCCCGGCAATCAAGATCAACATGTCATGTCTCCATTTCTAACTCCTGCTTCCTGCAGGAATTTACACGAATATGCGCATATTTTCTTGAATGTCGAATCGATTCTGATAAATTCATGTTTATTCGTGAAATAACGTGCAGAGACCGACATGCTGACCAGTCAACGCAAAGCCCTCATTCTCGACAGATTACGCCGCGACGGCCAGGTGATCGCCAAGGTTCTGGCCGACGATCTCGGCCTGTCGGAAGACACGATCCGCAGGGATCTGCGCGAAATGGCGGCGGAGAAACTGCTGAAGCGGGTGCACGGCGGCGCGCTGCCGCTCTCGCCGGAACTTCCGGATTTTACTGCCCGGCAGGCGGTCTCATCGGATGCGAAGCGGCGGCTCGGCGCCTATGCGGCCAAAATGATCCAGCCGGGCCAGACTGTATTCCTCGATGGCGGCACCACCAATGCCGAGATCGCCCGTCAGCTTCCGAAGGATCTCGCCGCCACCATCGTCACCCACAGCCCGACGATCGCAGGCGAACTGGAATATCATCCCGCCGCCGAGGTGATCCTCATCGGCGGTAAGCTTTACAAGCATTCGATGGTCGCGACGGGTGCGGCCGCCATGGCGACGATCGCATCCATTAGGGCGGATATCTTCTTTCTCGGAGTCACCGCCATCCATCCCGCCCGCGGTTTTTCAACCGGCGATTTCGAGGAGGCGGCCATCAAGCGGCATATAGCCCAATGCTCGGCCGAAACCTACGTATTGGCGACGAGCGAAAAGCTTGACGCGGCCTCCCCATGCCAGATCCTGCCGATGGAGGGTGTTTCCGGCCTGATCGTGCCGTCCGATGTCGCGGAGGAAAACCTGGCGCTCTATCGGGAGACCGAGGTCGCGCTTTTTCTGGCCTGACGCCGCCTGCGCATCCGCGCCATAGAATTGAAACGCCACGCCGGGATTTGCATCATCATCATCATCATGATGCGGTCGAAGATTGATCCTATGCCGGCTGGACATCGGCTTGCCTTGCCGTTGTCGCATCACTATGCCAAGAGATCGCCCGTGAACGAACGCCGCATTCATCAGCTCTTCGAAATCAGCGTCCTCTTGAAGGGCGCGCATGCATTGATCGAATGCATCGGCGGCATTGTGCTTGCGCTTGTCAGTACCGAGTCCATCCTTCGCCTGGCAAACAGGATCACGCAGCCCGAACTGCTCAACGACCCCCATGATTTCATCGCGACGCATCTGCTGACCTGGGCGCAGGATTTCTCCGTCGGCACCAAGAACTTCTATGCCTATTATCTGCTGAGCCACGGGTTGGTGAAGGTGCTGCTTGTCATCGGCCTGCTCAGGGGCAAGATGTGGGCCTACCCGGCTTCGCTGGTCGCCCTTGGGCTTTTCATCGTCTACCAGCTTTATCGCTTCACAGACACGCACGGCATCGGGCTCATCATCCTCACCGTATTCGACCTGGTGGTGATGATCCTGATCTGGAAGGAATATAGGATCGTCCGACAGCATGTGCCGGCCCGGCAGACGATCGGCTGAACCGGAGCGCGGAGACTAGGCAGTTAATGTAGCTGCCGGCATGATATCGCCGACATGGATGCCGTTCCAGTTCCTGAAAGACCTGTCGGCCATCGCCATGAGGCCGGCATGAATGGCGCTGTCCTTCACGAAGAAACGGGCCAGCACTGCCGCTACCATGACCTCCGCCGCGCGAGTGGTGCCATCGTCGCATTTGAGCGCGATGGCAATGCCCTGTTCGGGGATCGCGGCGCAAAACACGCCTTCGGCGCCGGTCTTGGCGAAGATACGACCGGGGGCGATCTGCATGAGTTTGGTGCAGGCGCGATCGGTGCCCGCAACGTAAAACGGTTCGGCCATGCAGGCCTCGAACAGCCGGCGCGACGCCTTGGCACGCAGCGGCTCCAGGCCGGCGCCCGTCGCCATCCTGGCAAAGCCATGCGCCAGTCCCTTGAGCGGAACCGCATAGGTCGGGATCGAGCAGCCGTCCGTGCCGCAATTGTCATGGGCAAGAACGGTGCCGGTCAGGCTCTGCATCGTGTCGCGGATCTGCTGCTGCAGCGGGTGATCATAGCCGACATAGCCTTTGGGATCGATGTCCTGATGGCAGCAAGCGCAGACGAAGCCGGCGTGCTTGCCGGAGCAATTGTTATGCAATGCCGTCGGCTTGTCGATGGTACGCGCCTGATGGATGAGGGTCTTCTGGTCGAAGGACCAATGCGCGCCGCATTCGAGCGTGCCGACATCGCGGCCGGCGCGCTCCAGCATCGAGGCGGCGATCGCCACATGCTCCTCTTCACCATTGTGGGAGGAACAGGCGAGCGCCAGTTCCTTGTTGCCAAAGCCATACGCGTCGGCGGCACCGCTTTCGAGCAGCGGCAGCGCCTGCATCGCCTTGCAGGCCGAGCGCGGGAAAACGCCGCTTTCGATATCGCCGACCGAGAAGACCAGCTTCCCATCGCCATCGACGACAGCGACGGAGCCACGATGATAGCTTTCCACCTGATTGCCACGGGTGACTTCGACGCAGACGGGATTGGACATGATGGAAGCTGCCTTTGATTTGCTGGATGTCAGTGATAGCCGCTGCACCATGGATTGCCAATCGCCGATGCCGCCGATCGATCCGAAAAGACCATAGTCAAACGTCGGCGCGAATCCTGTATGCGCAACGTCTGGCGCCGAGGAGGATATGCTCTTCACGCTCCACCACCGCGCCGAGAACGATGCGGAAAGTCTCCAGCTCCGATCGGCAGAAGCCGGCGCAGGCACAAGCAGCAGCGCAGATGGGGCAATGATTTTCCACCAGCACGAGCGAGCCGTCATCGTCCTGCCAGTGATCGGCCATGTAGCCCTCCTGCGTGCGGATGGCAGCGAGGCTCGCGACGCGTGACGGCAGATCGGCCGCGAGGTCGATTTCGCTGCGATAGCGTCGAAGCGTCTCCGTTTCACGGGCGGAGATGACGGTGTCGACGGCGCCCTGCCCCAACTGGCTGACCATGGTCGCAAGCAAGGTGGCGGTCAGATCCGCATGGCCATCGGGAAATTGCTTGTTGCCGGCGGCCGTCAGGTGCCAGAGCTGCCGCGGCCTGCCCCTGCCGGCTGCCGCCTCTGCCACCGGCTCGACCAGTCCCTCCTCCGCCATCTTCGTCAGTTGCTGACGCGCCGCCTCCGACGATATGCCGAGCGCGGCGCCGACCGCCGTTGCCAGTTGCGGCCCCTCGGTTTTCAACAGGATCAGGATTCGATTGACGGGCGATTGACGCATTTTTCCAAGTTTTCTCTTGTTTTAATCCGACGGCCATGTAATTTTCCAAACTATAACTTGGAAAATAATCAACCGCTAGGGAAAATACCGAGGATCACCCGATGTCCAGCATCGAAAACACCGCTTCCGTCCCGTCCTCCTCCATCTTCGCCTTGTTCTCGCCAAAGCTTCTGCCCGCAACGCTGATGCTCGGCGGCGGCGTGACCCTCTACGCCGTCGAGTCCTATATTACCGCCACCATCGCGCCCTCGATCGTCCGGGATATCGGCGGCCTCGAACTATTCTCATGGATGACGACGCTCTTCGTCGCCGCGGGCGTACTCGGCTCGATCACGGTTGCAACCCGGCCGAAGGGAATGGGCCTGCGCGCCGTCTATATTTCAGCGGCGATCACATTCGGCGTCGGAAGCCTGGTCTGCGCCATCGCGCCGGCGATGCCCGTATTGCTCATCGGCCGCGCCGTTCAGGGTTATGGCGCGGGCATGCTGTCCGGCCTTGCCTATGCCTTCATTCGTTTCGTCTATCCGGAGACGCTCTGGCGCAGGGCGTCCACGCTTTATGCGGCCATATGGGGCGTGGCGACGGTGCTCGGCCCAACGCTCGGCGGCCTCTTCGCCGGCGGAGGCGCCTGGCGCGAGGCCTTCATCATCCTCGTGCCACTGACCGTGATCATGGCGCTTTCCGCACGCTGGCTGCTGCCTGACGTTGCGGATGACCGGGCTGACACGAGGACGCCGCTGATCCAGATTGCGCTGCTGCTGACGGCCGTCCTGTTCGTCAACATCGCCAGCACGATCGAGCATGGATCGTACAAGGTCGTGCTGATCGCAGCTTCGATCGCGCTCGTCGCGATGATGGTGGCAATCGAAAGAAAGAGCGATACCCGCCTGTTTCCCTATGGCGCCGCGATGCTCACCAATCCCATCTCGGGGCTCTATCTCACGATATTCACGCTCATGATGGTGCTGACGAGCGATATCTACATCCCCTATTTCCTGCAGACCCTGCATGGCGTCACACCTCTGGTCTCAGGCTATCTTGTCGCGCTGGTCGCGCTCGGCTGGACCATCGCAGCCTTCTTCAGCGCCTCGCTTTCGGGCAGGCAGGCCGCCATCGCCATCATTGCCGGCTGTATCCTGGAAACTGCCGCGACCGCATCGCTCATTCCCGTCCTGGCAACGACCACGCCTTTCGACGACGTCGCCAGGTTTGCGCCCGCCGTCATCACCATGTTCCTGATGGGGTTCGGCGTCGGGCTGGGCTGGGCGCATCTGGTGACCAGGGTCATCAGCATCGCCAGCAGAACCGACCAGGACAAGGCCTCCGCTGCGATCTCGATGACGCAATCGCTGGGCGGCGCATTCGGCGCAGCCCTTGCCGGCGTCATCGTCAACAGCGCGGGCCTGACCCATCCGGGCGGCATTGCCGGCAGCCTTTCCGCGGCGACCTGGCTTTATGCCCTGATGGCGATACCCGGCCTGATCGCCATCGCGCTGTCCTTCACGATCAAGCCAGCTTCAGCATGATCTTGCCGATGTGGTCACTGGACTCCATCAGCCGATGCGCCTCGACCACATCGTCAAAGGAGAAGGTCCTGTAAATGACGGGGGCAACCGTGCCTTCGTCCAGCAACGGCCAAACCTGGGAGAAGAGGTCATCGCGAATGGCGCGCTTCTCTTCGGCGGTGCGCGGGCGCATGGTCGAACCTGTCACGGTCAGTCGCTTCACCATTACCGGCGCCAGATTGACCTTGTCGGCAACTGCACCGCCGAGGAAGGCGATGATCGAGAGGCAGCCGTCGCGGGCGAGAGACGCGAGATTCTTTTCCAAATAGGCCGCGCCGATCATGTCGAGGATGACATCGACGCCATGATTCGTCTCCGCGGCGATGACCTCGGCAAAATCCTCCTGCCTGTAGTTGATCGCACGCTTTGCACCGAGCTTCTCGCACGCCTCGCACTTTTCCTTCGAACCGGCAGTGGTGTAGACCGTCGCGCCGAAGGCGCGGGCGAGCTGGATTGCCGTCGTGCCGATGCCGCTGGAACCGCCATGGATCAGCACGCTTTCCCCTTCCGTCAGGCCGGCCATCTGGAAGAGATTGGCCCAGACCGTGAAGAACGTCTCGGGCAAGGCCGCCGCGCGCACCGCGTCATAGCCATTCGGGAAGCGAAGGGCCTGACCGGCGGGCAGGACGCAATATTCGGCATAGGCACCGCCATTGGCGAGACCGCAAACCTTATTGCCGATGGCAAACTCCGTCACGCCGGGCGCGACGTCAACGACTTCGCCTGATATTTCGAGACCCAGGATGGGGCTTGCATCCTTCGGCGGCGGATAGGTGCCCTGGCGTTGCGCCACATCCGGGCGGTTGACACCGGCAGCCTCGACACGGACGAGGATCTCGCCCGGTTTCAGGACCGGCAAGGGCCGGCGGGCGATGGCCATGACCTCCGGCCCGCCAAAGGATGGCAAATCCACGAAACGCATTTCAGATGGCAAGGGCATGGCGCTATCTCCTCTCCCAGCAAAGTAGTGGAGATAGTTTAGAGCAGAGCGCTTGAAAAGGAGCTGTTATGGGAGGGCGTCAATTCGTCTCGGCCAGGCCGAGAAATGCGATGCCGATATCGCTTTCCTTTGCCTTTGTCTTGATGCCGGCAATGGAGGTGCTGACGCGGTTGATATTGTCGATCACCAGTCCCTCAGGCAATTGCAGGATACCGATGGAGCAACGCATCAGCGGGAACTCCGCCTCGGAACCGCTGCGGTCATGCCCGCGAATGCGGCCGGCCGCTCGATCCTCTGCCGAGTAAAGATCGAGGACGTCGGCATGAAAATCGGCAAGAAGCCGGTCCAGGACCTCGCGCAGCTCCTGCATGCTCCAGCCGGTCACGCCGATGAAGAAATCGTCGCCGCCGACATGGCCGAGGAAATGGCGCTCGGCAAAGAAATAGCGGCGCATCAGTGCCGCGAACGAGGAAATGGCGTGGTCGCCGAGATGGAAGCCATAGGCATCGTTGAACGGCTTGAAATTGTCGAAGTCGCAATAGCAGAAATGCCTGATCTCATCGCCGTCGCGGCCGGCATGCTGCATGAAATCGTGGATCGCCCTGTTGCCCGGCAAGCCGGTCAGCGGGTTCTGATCCTGAGCGATCTTCAGCTGCTTCTCGTTGATGACCTTGATGAGCGAGGCGGCCGAAACGATGCCGGCATAATGCGTGCCCTCGGTGACGATCAGGCAATCGCTGCTTTCCATGTTGGCGAAGATCGCCATCAGCGTATCGGCATCGGAATCGAGGCCGACGATCGGCGCCATTTCGACGAAATGCGAGATCGAACGCTCATAGACCTTGTTCTTCAAGAGATCGCGGCCGAAGGGCTGATAGATATATTCCTTCAGCTGGTATTCGTGGATGATGCCGCGTGGCTCGTCATTGGCGTTGACGACGGGAAAATAAGCCCGGCGCGGATTGCGGCGAAAGAGCTCGAAGACGCTGTCGATACTGTCGCTTTCGCGGATGGTCGGCAACACTTCGATCTGCTTGCGGATGAGAATTTCATCCAGTGACTGGCTGTTGCGCGTGGTCTTGCCCAGATGCCGGAGATGCGGAAAGCTTGGCTTGAGCTCGTTGACGAGCACTGTCGGGCGGGCAATGAACCAGCCCTGGACGAGATCGACGCCGAATTCGCGGCAAGTCAGGAACTCCGCCTCGGTCTCAATACCCTCCGCAACGACGCGCGTGCCCAGGACATGGGCGATATTGACGAGATTCCTGAGGATGTGGCGCTTGCGGGCACTGCGGTCGATGTCGACGATGAAGTGGCGGTCGATCTTCAGATAATCGACCGGGTAATCGGAGAGAAGCTTCATTTCTCCGTGACCGATGCCGAAATCGTCGATCGCCAGTTTGAAGCCGGCGTTTCGCATCCTGGCGACCAGATCGCGAAATTCGGGCACGATGGTATTGTCGAAGCGCTCGGAGAATTCGAAGCAGACGGAAGAAGGCGCGATCCCGGCCTTTCTCATGTGCTGCAGCAGGCCATCCACCAATGTTGCACCTTGCGGGATCAACCGGACATCCAAATTGAGGAAAAGGGTAGCGGCAGCGATATTGGGCAAGGTAGCGAATTTCGCCAGCGCCCGGCTGGTCACCATCTGCTCCAAACCGAGAAGCTGGCCGGTGCGCTCGGCCTCGTCGAGGATATCGACCGGGCTCTCGAAACCGATGCGTTCCTGCCCGCGCATGAGGGATTCGTAGCCGAAGACCGCGCCTGTGCCGGCCTCGACGATCGGCTGAAATGCATTCTCGATGACGAGCTTGGCGAGGGTGACAATCTGGTCGCTGGCATATCGGCGCAATACGCCCGGCTCGACCGCGGCAGTCAGTGACATGCCCATCTCCACTTTGCAGATTCTGTTCTAATTTATTTAAGTAAAACTTTGGATTTACCGCGTTTTCGCCCCAAGATGCGCCATAGGCGTCAACGAAACCTTTCCCGTATGTGAAAGTTTCATGAATGGTAAAGCAATGTTAACCATTCATCAGG
This sequence comes from Martinezella tropici, assembly GCF_008370325.1. GTDB lineage: Bacteria > Pseudomonadota > Alphaproteobacteria > Rhizobiales > Rhizobiaceae > Rhizobium > Rhizobium tropici_B. The sequence continues at coordinate 466,906 of NZ_VNIP01000011.1, forward strand.
ACGGGAGGCAGCCGCGCCGGCATGCGCCGCTGCTGTCGCCGGCAGCTTGTGAGTTAGTTATGCGTGTGTCGTTCCGCGTCGTAATCGGCAAACATGTCGGCGACGCAACGGCTGCCTTTTGCCGTGTCTCCGCCATCGTTGGCCGCATGCGGCACGTCGCAAATGTCGTCGCGTTTGCGAGCCGCATCCCACATGCGCAGGGCTTCCCGCACGACTTCACTGCTTGAGGCATAGGTGCCGGTATCGACCGCTGCACGGATGCCGGCAGCCTGAAGCGGGGAGATGGAAACCGTTACCATCGGCATGATATTCCTCCCTTGACGTTGTTAGGCGAAAACTTGGCTCGGAGCATGTTCCGCGGCCTCGACCAGTGCCTTCAGGGCATGTCTCAGACATGCGTGCTTCCAAATGAAGGTACCGTCGTCACAATAACTCAACGCCGCTCCGCCCTATTCGGCAGAGAGATGAAGAGTAGCGCCGCTCACGCTCCTTGTCAAAAAGTAGCAGTTCGTTACCCCTTTTTGGGAGATCGCCTACCGCCTGAGCACAAGACCGAAGGCCACCAGCGTCCAGCCCTGGAAGATCAGGTCGAGGGCCAGAAAAAGGCCGAGGATCCAGAGGCTGTTGACTGGCCAGCCGACCGCGATGGCGATGCCGGCGGCGGCGGTTGCAAGGCCGCTGATGACGATCCAGACCCAGCCGCGCTCCGGCTTCAGCTTGCGCCCGACCCAGACACGAAACGTGCCGGCAATGAGCAGCGCGATGGCGAGGAACAGGGTCAAGGCCTCCGAGGCCAATAGCGGATTGGCGAAGGCAAGCACGCCGGCAATCGTATAGAGCAGGCCGCTGAGCACCCAGAACAGAATGTGCTCCCAGCCCCGTACCTGAAAGGCATGGGCCAGATGCACGATGCCGCCGATCAGCATCAGCATGCCGACATAATAGACCGAGGCGACGGTGGCGATGAACAGATTGCCAAGGGCGATGCCGCCGCAGATCAGCAGCAATATGCCGAGCCCGACAAACCAGCCCCATTTGTTACGCATTGCGGATGGCGGGACTTCATCAAGAATATCGACCATGACTGCACCTCCTCCTCTGACGAAGTATGGCACAGAAACGCGCCTCGGAAAGAGGTTGCGGATTTTTTGGCATGGATCGGCCGCTGCGTGATTTTTTTATTGATTGATCAGTCAATCAAAAATACAGTTTGATTTCAGGCTTGGAGTTTGAACATGCCGAAAGTCGGAATGGAACCTGTGCGCCGCAAAGCGTTGGTGGATGCCGCGATGCGCGTGATCGGCGATCACGGCTCGCTGACCGTCACCATGTCCGAAATCGCCAAGCAGGCAGGCGTTTCCCCTGCTCTTGCGCATCACTATTTCGGCAGCAAGGAACAGTTGCTGATCGAGACCGTCCGTGTGCATCTACAGCGGCTTCGCGACAGTGTCGTGACGGCGCTTCGAACTGCGAAGACACCCCGCGAAAAGCTTTCCGCTATCATCCGCGTCTGCTTCCAGGCCGATCAGTTCGCGCCGGAAACGATCGCCGCCTGGCTCGCCTTCTATGCCGAGGCGCAGCGCTCGGAGGAGACGCGGCGCTTTCTCGTCATCTATGCACGCCGGCTGCATTCGAACCTCGTTGCCAATCTCAAGGCCTTATGCCCGGCCGGCGACGCCGGGCGCATCGCCGAGGGCGCGGCCGCGATGATCGACGGGCTCTACATCCGCCAGGGCCTCGGATCCGCGCCGATCAGCACCGAGGCCTCGATCGCGCTGACCGAAGACTATCTGACAATCCACCTCAACTCCTTGAAAGGCTGAAGCGATGCTGACCGTCTGGGGCCGCAAATCATCATCCAATGTGCAGGCGCTGATGTGGTGCATCGGCGAACTCGGCCTTGCCTATCAGCGCATCGATGCGGGCTTCACATACGGCGTCAACGACACCCCCGAATTCCTGGCGATGAACCCGAACGGCACAGTTCCGGTGCTGCGGGATGGCGATGGCGAGCCGCTATGGGAAACGGGCGCTATCCTGCGCTACCTCGCCGCACAATATGGCGACGATGCCTTCTGGCCGAAGGATGCGCGGCATCGCGCCCAGATCGACAAATGGGCCGAATGGGCCAAGATCAATATTGCCCAGGGTTTCACCGGCCCGGTGTTTTGGCGCGTGGTGCGCACGGCCCCTGCTCTCAAGGACGAGAAGGCGATCGTTGCGGCTGTCACAGCACTCGGTGCGAAGCTTGACATGGCCGAGTCGCAGTTCGGACGGCATCGCTTCCTTGCGGGCGATAATCTGACGCTGGCCGACATACAGTTCGGCCATGTGCTCTATCGCTATTTCGACATCGATATCCAGCGCCCTGCCCATCCGCGGCTGCTGCGCTACTACGAAAACCTGACCGAACGACCTGCTTTTCAAGAGCATGTCATGGTGTCCTATGAAGAACTGAGGGTTCTATGATGCGCGCACAACCGAAAGCCTCGCATTTCATCGACGGGGAATATGTCGAGGACACCGACGGCACTCTTATCGAAAGCATCTATCCGGCGACCGGCGAGGTGATCGCCCGCCTGCACGCGGCAACGCCTGCCATCGTCGAAAAGGCGATCGCGGCCGCAAAGCGTGCCCAGCCCGAATGGGCCGCCATGAGCCCGACGGCGCGCGGCCGCATCCTGAAGCGAGCGGCCGAGATCATGCGCGAACGCAATCGCGAGCTTTCCGAACTGGAGACGCTGGATACGGGCAAGCCGATCCAGGAAACCATTGTCGCCGACCCGACTTCGGGTGCCGACAGCTTCGAATTCTTCGGTGGCATCGCGGCGGCTGGCCTCAACGGCTCCTACATCCCGCTCGGCGGCGACTTCGCCTATACCAAGCGCGTGCCGCTCGGCGTCTGCGTCGGCATCGGCGCATGGAACTACCCGCAGCAAATCGCCTGCTGGAAGGGCGCCCCTGCTCTCGTCGCCGGCAACGCCATGGTGTTCAAGCCCTCGGAAAATACGCCGCTCGGTGCGCTGAAGATCGCCGAAATCCTCATCGAGGCCGGTCTGCCGAAAGGTCTCTACAATGTCATCCAGGGCGACCGCGAAACCGGGCCGCTGCTGATCAACCATCCGGATGTTGCAAAGGTATCGCTCACCGGCTCCGTGCCGACGGGCCGCAAGGTGGCGGCGTCGGCCGCCGGCAATCTCAAGCATGTCACCATGGAGCTCGGCGGCAAGTCGCCGCTGATCGTTTTCGAGGATGCCGATATCGACAGCGCCATCGGCGGCGCGATGCTCGGCAACTTCTATTCGACCGGCCAGGTCTGCTCGAACGGCACGCGTGTGTTCGTCAATAGCAAGATCAAGTCCGAATTCCTGAAGCGCCTGAAGGCCCGCACAGACGCCATGCTGATCGGCGATCCGATGGACGAGGCAACACAGATCGGCCCGATGGTCTCTTGGGCACAGCGCGAAAAAGTGCTCGCCTATATCGAAAAGGGCAAGGCCGAGGGCGCGACGCTGCTGACCGGCGGCGGCATCCCGAACAATGTCTCCGGCGAAGGCTATTACATCCAGCCGACCGTCTTCGCCGATGTCACCGACGACATGACGATCGCCCGCGAGGAGATTTTCGGACCGGTCATGTGCGTTCTCGATTTCGATGACGAAGCCGAGGTGATCGCCCGCGCCAATGCCACCGAATTCGGCCTCTCCGGCGGCGTCTTCACGGCTGATATCACCCGCGCCCACCGCGTCGTCGACCAGCTGGAGGCGGGTACGCTTTGGATCAACACCTACAATCTCTGCCCGGTCGAAATCCCCTTCGGCGGTTCCAAGCAATCCGGCTTCGGCCGCGAGAATTCGCTGGCGGCGCTGGAGCACTATTCGGAACTGAAGACTGTCTATGTCGGCATGGGGCCGGTACAGGCACCTTATTGATGCAACCTCCCCCTTGAGGGGGGAGGTCGCCGCTTAGCGGCGGGTGGGGGTGACCAGCCGCAGCGCGTGTAGCAGCAATCACCCACCCCGGCCTGCGGCCGACCCTCTCCCTCAAGGGGAGGGTGTAGACCCTTCGATTACGCCTGTTGCCACCTGGAGCACATCGTCATGCAAGCAGATTTCGTCATCGTTGGCTCTGGTTCGGCCGGCTCCGCCATGGCTTACCGCCTGTCGGAAGATGGCAAGCATTCCGTTATCGTTCTGGAGTTCGGCGGCAGCGACTTCGGGCCCTTCATCCAGATGCCAGCTGCCCTTGCCTGGCCGATGAGCATGGATCGCTACAATTGGGGTTATCTCTCCGAGCCCGAACCGCAGCTCAACAACCGCCGCATCACCGCACCGCGCGGCAAGGTGATCGGCGGCTCCTCCTCGATCAACGGCATGGTCTATGTGCGCGGCCATGCGGAGGATTTCAATCGCTGGGAAGAGCTCGGTGCCCGAGGCTGGGCTTATGCCGACGTGCTGCCTTACTTCAAGCGGATGGAGCATGCGCACGGCGGCGAAGAGGGATGGCGCGGCACGGACGGCCCGCTGCATGTACGCCGGGGCGACGCCCGCAATCCGCTCTTCCACGCCTTCATCGAAGCAGGCAAGCAGGCGGGCTTCGAGGCGACCGAGGATTATAACGGCGGCAAGCAGGAAGGCTTCGGCCTGATGGAGCAGACGACCTGGATGGGTCGGCGCTGGTCCGCGGCGACAGCCTATCTCAAGCCTGCGCTGAAGCGGCCGAACGTAAAGCTGATCCGCTGCTTCGCCCGCAAGGTCATCATTGAAAACGGCCGCGCTACCGGCGTCGAGGTGGAGCGCGGCGGCAGGATCGAGATCATCAAGGCGAACCGCGAGGTCATCATCTCCGCCTCCTCGTTCAACTCGCCGAAGCTGCTTATGCTCTCGGGCATCGGGCCGGGGCAGCATCTGCGTGATATGGGCGTCGAGGTGAAAGTAGACCGGCTGGGCGTCGGCGCGAACCTGCAGGACCATATGGAATTCTATTTCCAGCAGACGAGCCTGAAGCCGGTGTCGCTCTATTCCTGGCTGCCCTGGTACATGCAGGGAATCGTCGGAGCGCAATGGATGTTCTTCAAATCGGGTCTCGGCACGTCGAACCAGTTCGAAGCCTGCGCTTTCCTGCGCTCCGCACCCGGCGTCAAGCAGCCCGATATCCAGTATCACTTCCTGCCCGTCGCCATCAGCTATGACGGCAAGGCAGCGGCCAAGAGCCACGGCTTCCAGGCGCATGTCGGCTACAACCTCTCGAAGTCACGCGGCAACGTGACGCTGCGCTCTTCCGATCCGAAGGCCGATCCGGTGATCCGCTTCAACTATATGAGCCATCCGGAGGACTGGGAGAAATTCCGCCACTGCGTACGCCTCACCCGCGAAATCTTCGGACAGAAGGCCTTCGACGACTATCGCGGGCCGGAGATCCAGCCAGGGCCGAACGTCCAGACGGACGACCAGATCGACGCGTTCCTGCGTGAGCATCTGGAAAGCGCCTATCACCCCTGCGGCACCTGCCGGATGGGTTCGAAAGACGATCCTATGGCGGTGGTCGATCCCGATACCCGCGTCATCGGCGTCGAGGGCCTGCGCGTCGCCGACAGTTCGATCTTCCCGCATGTCACCTACGGCAACCTGAACGGTCCCTCGATCATGACGGGCGAAAAGGCAGCCGATCATATCCTCGGCAAGCCGAGATTGGCGCGCTCGAACCAGGAGCCGTGGATCAATCCGCGGTGGGAGACGAGCGATCGGTAAGATTGGCGGGCATCAGTGATAATCTTCTTCGCGCTGATGCCTGAGCGCCAATATCGTTACCGTTTCGCTGTCTTCGATCTCGAATAACGCCACATAGCCCGAAGATCCGAACGGAATGACGAGTTCACGAAGAAATGCGTTATCCGCCAATATCTTGCGGCAACTGAACGGAAAACTCTCCAAAAATTCCGTCGCCTTGGCGATTGCCTGATAGGCCCTTTCCGCAAGCTCGATATCTCTCTCAAGCAGGTAATCATAGAGCCGCTCGAGATCTTCGAGCGCACCTTGAGAATAGCGGGCGGCAAATGTCATTTTTGCTTAGAAGTTTTGGCGGCTTCAAGCTTACCCTTCAGCCTGCCGAGCACACTGTCCGCGCTATGATATATACCGGTTCTGCGTGCCTCCTCACGTGCGGCAAGGCCGCGAGCGATGAATTCGGCCGTTGTCCGCCGATATTCGATTTGAGCACGCAGCGAATTTTCCACAAATGCGGACAGGGTCTCGCCCTCCTGCAGCACGCTTTCGGCTGCGGCGCGCAAGACGGGATCAACCCGCAAGGAGGGAATGGAGGCGGATTTCATGTATCGGCTCCTTTGCATTGCAATTGCGATGCATTTTATTCGATTACCGGAGCCCGTCAACGCGCGTATTAAGCCTTGGCCGCAAAGGGAAATTCTGTAAGAAAGATCGATATCCCAATCCGCCCTTGTGGTGAGCCGCCCGAGAAAATGTCTCCAAGAGGCATGCGGGTCATACCTATCGGTCAGACATCATATGCCCCCTATCTACCGCAAGTCCAAGCTGCTCCGCCGTTCCCGCGTTTTCTGGGGATCTTTCAATCTCTGGCGGCCGCGCCTGGTGTTCTGGACGGGAGCTTTGGCGATTGGCGTGATCAGCGTCGGCTTTGCCAAGCTGGCGGATCTGGCGCAGCGAGCTTTTACCGGCATGACCCACTCAGGCGAGTGGATGTGGTTGCTGCCGCTGCTACTGACGCCGCTCGGCTTCGTGTTGTCGGCCTATCTCGCCACGACACTCTTTCCCAATTCGCAAGGAAGCGGCATTCCGCAGGCGATTGCTGCCCGGCATCTGCATCATGACGAGGATCGTACGAAACTGCTCTCGCTCAGGCTCGCCTTCGGCAAGATCGTGCTGACAATTCTGGGGCTGCTTAGCGGCGCCTCGATCGGCCGCGAGGGGCCAACGGTGCAAGTCGGCGCCTCCTTCATGCTGGCGGTTGCCCGGTTCGGCGGCATGGCGCAGGCGAAGGGGCTGATCCTCGCCGGTTCCGCCGCCGGCATCGCCGCCGCCTTCAACACGCCGCTTGCCGGCATCGTCTTTGCCATCGAGGAGATGAGTCGCACCTATGAATCCCGCGCCAATGGCCTCGTGCTGACCGCCGTCATTCTTTCCGGCCTTGCGGCACTCGGTCTTTCCGGCAGCTACAACTACTTCGGCACGGCCGATGTCGCCCCGACGATGCTACGGGATTGGATCGTCATGCTGATCTGCGGCGTTGGCGGCGGCGCGCTTGGCGCCACCTTCAGCGGACTGGCGCTCTATGCCGGCATCCGCATCCGTCGCTGGGCGCAGCCGCAGCCGCTCGGGCGCATGCTGCTCCTTGCCGGCCTCTGCGGCCTCATCGTTGCCGCTGTCGGCGTTCTCTCCGGTGGCCAGACTTTCGGCACCGGTTACGAGCAGGCTCGCGGCGCGGTGGAGGGGCATGCCCTGCCGCTGCTCTTCTTTCTCGAAAAACTGCTTGCGAGCTTCCTGTCGATGATCTCGGGCATTCCAGGCGGCATCTTTGCGCCATCGCTTGCCGTCGGCGCCGGTTTCGGCAGTACGGTCGGCACGCTGGTCGGCGGCAGCATCGCGCTCGCCGCGATCCTCGGAATGGCCGGCTATTTCGCCGGTGTCGTCCAGGCACCGATGACCGCCTTCGTCATCATCCTGGAAATGACGGGCGACCATCAGGCCGTCATTCCGATCATGGCGGTATCGATGATCGGCTATGTGACGTCGCGGCTGCTCGCGCGCGAGCCGCTCTATCACGGCCTGTCGCGTGTCTTCATCGCAGCGGCCATCCGCGCCCGGCGCGCCATGGAGAAGGAAGCCGGCGAAGAACACGTCGCCGGTTGAGGCCTAACGCCTGCCATTCCGAATCTTGATCAGGCCATCAGCCTGGTGACTTCAGCGCCATCGGGCTGAGCAATGGCGTCGGCTATGGTCGTCGAGAACAGCACCTTGCGGGTCGCATCCGCTACCCGGGCAAAGACATGCCGGATCTCGCAGGTCTGCTCACCGTCGCAATCGTCGCAACGGCGATAGGCTGTCAGTGACAGGCAGGGCAGCGGCGCCAAAGGACCATCGATGACCCGCAGGATTTCTCCGAAGGTGATCTCGTCTGCCGGCTTGCGCAGGAGATAACCGCCTTGCTTGCCACGACGGCTGATGACGATGCCCTGATGTTTCAGGTCGAGAAGGATCTGTTCCAGAAATTTCTTCGGGATCTTCTGCTGGGCCGCGATGTCGGAAATCATCATCGGCTCGCCGGCCTCGGATTGCGCCAAAGCCGAAAGCGCGCGTAGCGCATATTTTGCTTTCTGAGTAATCATTTCGAACCGCTTCACACACACATGCGATACGTTCGGCCGATCGATTCAGCCGGTCCGCTCTAGAACTCCTCAGCCCTCGTCCCCCGGGCAATTTCGAAGTACTCACACCCATGGCGCAATGCCAGGAGACCTTAGCAACCCAGACTTGTTGTCATTCTTTGTCGCTATGCTCATAGTTTAGCGCAAAATCCACCGCAGCGCATCATTTTGGGCATCACTTCCGATTTCCGTTTGACAATCTATGTGTAACTCTACTATTTCTATAGACATTAAAGCAAGCACTTAAACATGGTGAGCCATATCAAGTGCTTCCAATAGAGCCGCTGCTGGCGGCAAATCGCCTTGGTTAACAGCCGAGGCGGTCGCTTTTCCTTACTCGGTGCTGCTTCATGGAGATATTTACTCTCCAGCCGCTCCCTTTCGAAATCTATTTTTCTGTCCGCTTTCCTGACTAGCTGCGATACTCCAAGCAACATCAGGACAGGATTCCCCATGACTGCCGTTACATCCATTGAAGAAGCCGCGACGCTCAACAGCCAGCTCGCATCGCTCGATCTTGCTGGCCGTCTGTCCCTCGTTGCGGGCCTCGGTGGCCGCGCCGTGTTCACGACGTCGCTCGGGATAGAAGATCAGGTGATCACGGCGGAGATCGGCAATCACCGCCTGCCGATCGAGGTGGCGACCCTGCAAACAGGCCGTCTCTTTCCGGAAACGCTCGCCCTGATCGACGAGACGGAAAGCCAATACGATATCCGCATTATCCGCTACGAGCCGGAACAGGCCGATATCGATGCCTATGCCGAAAAATACGGTCTGAACGGTTTCTACGAGAGCGTCGAAGCCAGGCATGCCTGTTGCGGCGTGCGCAAGCTGAAGCCGCTTGCACGTGCGCTCTCGGGCGCCACGATCTGGATCACCGGCCTGCGCCGCGGCCAGTCCGCCAACCGTGCCGATACGCCCTTTGCGGAATTCGACCCCGAGCGCAACCTGATCAAGATCAACCCGCTCGCCGACTGGGACATCGATGTTATCCGCGCCTATGTCGCCGACAACAGCGTTCCGGTTAACCCGTTGCATGCCCGCGGCTATCCCTCGATCGGCTGTGAGCCCTGCACGCGAGCGATCAAGCCGGGCGAGCCCGAGCGGGCCGGCCGCTGGTGGTGGGAAAACGACGAAAAGCGCGAATGCGGTCTGCACGTTCATGAAGAGGCCGCAGTCACTGCCCAGTAAAATACCCGCCGGCTCTCGACTTTCGATCCAAGGCGCGTTTCCCACGCCGCCGGTCCACCGGGAGCCAAAGCATCCATCCTTTCCGGCCCATATTCTGGCCGGCACATTTGAAAGTTCTGGAGTCATCATGCCCGATAGCCGTCCGGATACGGAAATTTCCAATCCGCAAAGCATCAAGCCGCCGCTCGATCCGCATCTGAAGGCGCTGGAGAACGAGGCGATCCATATCTTCCGCGAGGTTGCGGCCGAATTCGAACGCCCGGTCATGCTCTATTCGATCGGCAAGGATTCGTCGGTGCTGCTGCATCTGGCCCGCAAGGCCTTTTATCCCGGCCGCGTCCCCTTCCCGCTCTTGCATGTGAACACCGGCTGGAAATTCGCCGAGATGATCGCCTTCCGCGACGAGATCGTGAAGAAGTACGATCTCGATCTGATCGAGCACATCAATCCGCGCGGTAAGGCGGAGAATGTTACGCCCTTCACCCATGGCTCGGCTCGCTATACCGATATCATGAAGACGGAAGCGCTGCGCCAGGCGCTCGATGCCGGCCAGTATGACGCCGCTTTCGGCGGCGCGCGCCGCGACGAGGAAGCCTCGCGTGCCAAGGAGCGTATCTATTCATTCCGCACGCCGGACCACCGCTGGGATCCGCGCAACCAGCGCCCGGAACTCTGGAACATCTATAACGGCCAGATCCGCAAGGGCGAAAGCGTTCGCGTTTTCCCGCTCTCCAACTGGACCGAAGTCGATATCTGGCGCTACATCCAGGCCGAGGATATTCCGATCGTGCCGCTCTATTTCGCCGCGAAGCGCCCGATCGTCGAGCGCGATGGCATGATGATCATGGCGGACGATCCGCGGCTGGAACTGCTGCCGGGCGAGGCCAAGCGCGAGGAGCTCATCCGCTTCCGCACGCTCGGCTGCTTCCCGCTGACGGGGGCCATCCGCTCCACTGCCGTCACACTTGAAGAGATTATTGCAGAGCTGGAAATCGCCACGGTTTCCGAACGACAGGGCCGCGCCATCGACCGCGACCAGTCCGGCTCCATGGAAAAGAAGAAGCGCGAAGGATATTTCTGAGATGACCGTAAACGCCAACGTCGTCACTATGCCCGCCGTTGGGCCTGCCGCAGAACCGGTCAAGGCCCTTCGCGACTCGCGCCCCCTTCGCCTGATCACCTGCGGCAGCGTCGATGACGGCAAGTCGACGCTGATCGGCCGTCTTCTCTGGGATACCAAGGCGGTCAAGGAAGACCAGGCCGCCACGCTGCAGCGCGATTCCACCGGCAAGCAGAACGATCTCGGCCTGCCCGACTTCGCACTTCTGCTCGACGGTCTTCAGGCCGAGCGCGAACAGGGCATCACCATCGATGTCGCCTATCGCTATTTCTCGACAGACAAGCGCTCTTTCATCGTCGCCGACACGCCCGGCCACGAGCAATATACCCGCAACATGGCAACCGGCGCTTCGACCGCCGATCTCGCCGTACTTTTGGTCGATGCGCGCATGGGCATCCTCGAACAGACCCGCCGGCATGCGACGATCGCCTCGCTGCTCGGCATCAAGCAGTTCGTGCTCGCCATCAACAAGATCGACCTGACGAATTACGATCGCGCCGGCTTCGAAAAGATTTCGAACGAATTCCGCGAATTCGCCCTTTCGCTCGGCGTCAAGCAGATCACCGCCATTCCGATGTCGGCCCTGAAGGGCGAAAACGTCGTCTATTCCGGCCAGGCGGCCATGCCGTGGTACACTGGCCCGACGCTGGTCGAAACGCTGGAACTGGCGACCGTTCGCTCGGCCCAGACGGTGGGCTTCCGCCTTTCGGTGCAGCGTGTCTCCCGCCCCGGCGAAAGCTTCCGCGGCTATCAGGGCACGGTTGCCGGCGGCTCGGTGAAGCCGGGCGACAGCGTCATGATCCTGCCGTCGGGAATGGTTGCCAATGTCTCGAAGATCGTCACCTTCGATCTTGTGCGCAACGCGGCGGTTGCCGGCGATGCCATCACCCTCGTTCTCGATCGCCAGGTGGACGTATCGCGCGGTGACATGATCGTCGCCATCGACAGCCAGCCGCAGACAGGCCTCTCCTTCGACGCCCAGATCGTCGCGCTGCAGCCTGAGGGCATCGAGCCTGGCAAGCGTTACTGGCTGAAGAGCGGCAGCCGCCGCCAGCGTGTACAGGTTCAGCCGATCGCCCAGCTCGAACTCAAAACGGGCGCATGGGCGCCGGCGCAGGCGCTTTGGATGAACGCGATCGGCAAGGTTCGCCTGACCTTCGACGAGAGCGCCATCTTCGACCCCTATGAGCAGAACCGCTCGACCGGCTCCTTCATCCTGGTCGATCCCGAAAGCAACAACACGGTTGCGGGCGGCATGATCACCGGCAGACGTTCCGACGTTGGCGGCATTCACAAGGAAGGCCAGCGCGTTCTCCTGTCTCTGCCGGCCGATCTCGCCGAGCAGATCATGGCAAGCGAACTCTTCGCAAGCCGTCGCGATGAAACGGATGTACGCCGCGTGACTGCAGCGCAGGCCGCGGAAATCTGGACGAATGCCGCAAGCGACATCTGATCGCTATTGCATCTAAAGAATAGAAGGCGGCGGGCTCGGCTCCGCCGCCTCTTTCATTTGGAGACGTCTATCAGAGCGGCGGCGTGGTGATACGGTTAGAGGCTCGCGACAACGGCTGCCAGCGTTGCCATGCGAGCCTCGTCGCGTTTGTAGAAGATCCATTGCTTGATGCGCCTCGGCCGCACCAGTCCGGCTTGCACCAGAATGCGCATGTGCTCACTCAACGTCGCCTGTGAAATTTCCAGTTTCTCGGCAATGAGGAGCGCGCAGACGCCATCCTCCACCAGATCGCCATCGATCTGCGGCGCGAAATGGGCACGGGGATCCTTCAGCCATCGAAGGATGCTAATACGGCGTTCGTTCGCCAAAGCCTTGATGAGATCGACCTCTTGCATTTCGTCAGTTTGCTAAGTAACAAAGTGATTGTCAACTTCTGTCCGCGAGATGCTCATGCTTCCCGACACAACGATCACACCCGAGCGCATTGCAGAAACCGAAAAACGGATCCGACCACATATCCGGCGCACGCCCGTTCTGCGTACGGACCTGGCGGATTTCGGCCTTGCCCCGGGACCGCTGGATTTCAAGCTCGAATATCTGCAGCATTCCGGCTCGTTCAAGGCGCGCGGCGCCTTTTCCAGCCTGCTCGGCAGAGAGGTGCCGGCAGCAGGTGTCGTTGCGGCATCTGGCGGCAATCATGGCGCAGCGGTCGCCTATGCCGCAATGCGGCTCGGCATTCCCGCGACGATCTTCGTGCCGAGCGTGACCTCGCCGGCCAAGGCAGAGCGCATCCGTGGCTACGGTGCCGATCTCGTCATCGGCGGAGAGCGTTATGCCGATGCGCTTGCTGCCAGCCAGCAATGGGTCGAGGAACGCGGCGCCATGGCCATTCACGCCTACGATCAGCCCGAAACCTTGCTGGGGCAAGGAACGATCGGGCTCGAGATCGAGGCGGATATTCCTGATATCGATACGCTGCTGGTCGCGGTCGGTGGCGGCGGACTGATTGGTGGGATCGCTGCCTGGTTTCAGGGCCGCGTCCGGGTCGTTGCCGTCGAGCCGGAAGGCGCGCCGACACTCTGGCAAGCCTTCGAGGCAGGGCACCCGGTCGATGCTCCCGCAGGCAGCATCGCCGCCGATTCGCTGGCGCCGAAACGCGTCGGCGAATTGATGTTCCCGCTCGCCCGGGCCTATGCGCAGCGCTCGGTACTGGTATCCGACGACGAGATCCGCCAGGCACTGCAGGCTTTATGGAACAGGCTCCGGATCGTCGCCGAACCTGGCGGCGCGACGGCTTTTGCCGCGCTGCTTGCCGGCAAATATGTTCCGGCTCCGGACGAGCGTGTGGCCGTGCTGCTTTGCGGTGCCAACACGACCGCGGTTCGATTTGATTGAAGCAGTTTCGAGCCGTTGGCGGCCGGCCTCGGAGCTTCGGGGCCGGGCTTCAGATCACTGCAATATTTCGCCGAGCGCCGACAGAAGGCGATCGCACTCGCCATCGGTGCCGATGCTGATGCGCAGGAAGTCGGTGATGCGTTCCGCGGAAAAGCGCCTTATCAAAATGCCCCTGCTCCGCAGTTCCGCCGCCAGATCGGCACCCGGACGGCTCGGATGCCGCGCGAACAGGAAATTGGTGGATGACGGAAGGACGTGGAAGCCGAGTTCCTTGAGCCCGACGGCCAAGCGCTCGCGGCTGGCAATGATCATAACACGATGGCGTTCGAACCAGTCCCGATCTTTCCAGGCGGCCACGGCGCCCGCCAAGGCGAGCCGGTCGAGTGGATAGGAATTGAAGCTGTCCTTCACCCTTTCCAAAGCCTCGATCAGCGGTCTCTGCCCGACAGCGAAGCCGACGCGCAAGCCGGCGAGCCCTCGGGACTTCGACAATGTCTGGATGACAAGCAGGTTCGGATAGGTCCCGACAAGCGGAACGGCGCTCTCGCCACCAAAGTCGACATAGGCTTCATCGATGACGACAACCTGGTCGGGATGCTCCCGGAGAAGCGCTTCGATACCAGACAAAGGCAGGCCGGTTCCTGTTGGAGCATTCGGATTGGGCAGGATGATCGCGCCGCAGGGCTGGCGATAATCGTCAAGGCGTATCCGCATCTCGTCGTCAACCGGAACCTGCCGGAACGTAATTCCATAGAGGCGGCAATAAGTTGGATAGAAGCTGTAGCTGATGTCGGGGAAAAGCAGAGGCTCTTCATGGTTGAGGAGCGCCTGGAACGTATGAGCCAGAACCTCGTCCGATCCGTTGCCGACGAAGACCTCATCCTTGTCGATCCCGAAGCTCTCGGCGATCACGGTGCGTAACTCCCGCGCCGTTGGATCGGGATAGAGCCGAAGCGTGTCGGACGCCGCCTTCGAAATTGCTTCCAGCGCGAGCGGCGAAGGTCCGTAAGGGCTTTCATTGGTGTTCAGCTTGATCATGCCGCCTGTCGTCGGCTGCTCGCCGGCGACGTAGGGGGTCAAGGAATGAACAACGGGACTCCAGAAACGGCTCATCGTGGTTTCCAACTTTGGTTGCCACCGATTCCGGATCGGCACGGCAAATTAGAATGTAAGATCTCTACCGTCGCAAAATCGAATTCCGCCGACAACCGTTTCGAAGGCAATTCGGAAAAATATACTGCCTGGCCGGCATGCAGGTTTCAAACCGGCTGCCGGGCCTCTTTTTCAAACAGCAGCCGTCGCCGGCAAAACATCGCAGCTCTTTGCGAACAGCCGCTCGCTCAGGAAATCGACGAGGACGCGGACCTTGGGCGACATGTGGCGATTGGACGGCCAGAGCAGATGGAAATGGCCGGGCTCATCGATGAAATCATCGAGAACGGTTCTGAGCTTTCCTTCTGCGAGCGTGCTGCGCACCAGGAAATCGGGCATGCAGCCGATACCGAGGCCGGCAACCGTCGCGCCGCGCACCGCCTCCATATTATTGCAGGCAAAAGCTGTTCGCATGCGCAGTTCCGGCTCGCCTTCCGGCATGGTCAGCGGCCAATCCTGCAGTTTGCCGCTGTTGGGAAAGCGAAACCTGACGGCCAAATGCTCATTGAGCGTGCGCGGGCAATCGGGAATGCCGAAGCGTTCGAGATAGGCGGGCGCGGCGCAGAGCAGCATCTGAAACGGCCGCAAGGTGCGCGATATCAGCCGCGAATCGGGCAGGTCGCCGCTACGGATCGCGACATCCACCCCTTCCTCGATCATGTCGACGATGCGGTCGTTGAAATCGATGTCGAGTTCGACTTCGGGGTAACGGGAGACGAATTCCGGCACGACGGGCAGCAGGAAATGATAGCTGACGATCGGCACGCTAACGCGCAGCCGACCGCGCGGCACGGCCACCGCTTGAGCAAGCGAAGCCTGCGCATCGTCGAGATCGTCAAGGACGCGCCGGCAGCGTTCATGGAAGAGACGTCCCTCCTCGGTCAGCCGGATGCTGCGCGTGGAGCGCTGCAGCAGCCGAACGCCGAGCTGGCGTTCCAGATTGCTGACCGCCTTGCCGACGGCTGACGCAGAAAGGCCGAGGACCCGCCCGGCTGCCGCGAAACTGCCGAGATCCGCCGTGCGAACGAAGGCCGTCAACCCGCTCAAGCGATCCATAGGCACATCCCATTCGAGAGGTTTATTCCGGTATATATGGAGCCATAGCGCTATTATCATCCAATTGCAGCAAAATTATCCTGTCTGGGTCGTTTCAAGTCCGTGGGCGGCCCTTTCGGCCGGTATCACTCCCAGCATTGCCCGCGGCCTTCTCCTTGCTCAAACCCAACGGTAATCCGATGACTTCACCTCAGACAAAGGCCGCAAATGCGACCGAGAAATTCTTCGTGCTCGTCGCCGTCTGCTGCGCTGCGGCGGCGATGCCGCTCACATTCACCGGCCCGGCCGTCGCCTTGCCGGCCATCAGCCGAACGCTCGGCGGCAGCCCGATCGCGCTCAACTGGGTCACCAATGCCTTCATGCTGACCTTCGGCAGCTGCCTGATGGCGTCAGGTGCGCTGGCGGACAGTTTTGGCCGACGCCGCATCTTTCTGACCGGCGTCGCCTGCTTCGCGCTGTTCTCAGCCGGACTGGCGCTCGCCGGCAACATCGTCTGGTTCGACATATTGCGGGCGCTGCAGGGCCTTGGCGCGGCAGCAGCCTTCTCCGGCGGCATGGCGTCGCTCGCGCAGGAATTCGACGGTGCGGCGCGCATGCGCGCCTTCAGCATCGTCGGCTCCAGCTTTGGCGTCGGCCTCGCCTTCGGGCCGATCGCCTCCGGCCTGATGATCGATGCCTTCGGCTGGCCATCGATCTTCGTTCTGGTGGTTGCTCTAGCGCTGCTCGCCCTCGGACTCGGCGCCTATTTCCTGCGCGAGTCCCGCGATCCTGATGCGGCGGGACTGGATTGGCCCGGTGCGCTGAGCTTCACCCTTGCCTTGACGCTGTTCACCTATGGCGTATTGCGTGCACCCGAAACCGGCTGGAGCGATCCGCTCGTCATCACCCTGCTGGTCGGCGCCGCACTGCTCTTTCTCGCTTTTGGCATCATCGAGCGCATCGTAAAGCGGCCCATGCTGGATCTCAGCCTGTTTCGCTATCCGCGCTTCGTCGGCGTGCAGCTGCTGGCGGCGGCACCCGCCTATGCCTTCGTCGTGCTGCTGATCCTTTTGCCCGTGCGCTTCGTCGGCATCGAGGGCATGAGCGAGATCGCCGCCGGGCGGATGATGGTTGCACTGTCGGCGCCGCTGCTCATCCTACCGATCGCCGCCGGCTTTCTGACCCGCTGGTTCAGCCCGGCGACGATCTGCGGCACCGGCCTTGTCATCTCGGCGACGGGCCTCTTCTGGCTCAGCCATTTCACCGCGGGTTCTTCAGCTCCTTCCGCGCTCATCGCCCCGCTGCTGACGATCGGCATCGGCATCAGCCTGCCCTGGGGGCTGATGGATGGGCTTGCCGTCAGCGTCGTTCCCAAGGAGCGTGCCGGCATGGCAACCGGCATCTTCAGCACCACCCGTGTCGCCGGCGAAGGTGTGGCGCTTGCGGTCGTCAGCGCCGTTCTCTCAGCTCTTATCCAGTCAAAGCTCGGAACACCGGCGGCAGAGCATGCATCGGCCGCGGCGCAACAGCTCGTCACCGGCAATCTGGCTGCGGCAGCTTCGAACATGCCGGCGATCGGGCATGAAGCGCTCATTCAAGGCTATGGCCACGCCTTCAGCACACTGCTCTGGCTTCTGACGGCCATTACCGCGATCACGGCAATCGTCGTCTTTTCCTTCCTGGGCCGGGCGTCGTCGACCGTAACCGCTGAAGATGCGGATCAACTGCAAGAGGAGGAAACGACGCTTCGTACATCGAAAGCTTAGACCACGCCGGCGACCGGCCGGGGCTTCGGCCCCGGCGATCCGGCCAGCGATCGCGGCATAGCAAGACGGCAAATCAAAGGCCGAAAGAGGCCGAAAACCTTGGCGCGACGCAACATTATGTTTCGCCACCACATAAAATGTGCGCGTCGAACCGGCACTCGGACAATCGGCCGAACGGCACGAGGCTGGCGTTCATATGCGCTGCTGCTATATGATATCCCCATGATATCAGACCGGTTTTTGAAAACTATTGCCTGGACCTACCTAGCGGCGCTCATCGGCGTAACCCTTGCGCATTTCAATTGGCAGGCCACATTTGGCAATCCGTTCGATATCTTTCGTGCCGGCGCTCTGTGTATAGCGGGCATGCTTGCCCGCCTCGCCTACCCGCAATCCCCCTCCTTCACCTGCCTTCTGATGATCGGCAGCGTGCTTGCGCTTTCCGTGTCGCATTTCGTGGCGAGCGGCAATTATGGCTCGACGTTCGATATCATCGTCGGGATGACTAGCGGGCTCTGGGGCATCATGATCGGCTCGGCCCTCAGCAAGCTGATCGTTTCCACCTCGAAGCGGCCTGCATCCTACTGAAACAACCAGTCATTCTTGCGACGGAGCGACTTCTGCCGTTGGTTGAGTATAACGGCTGCGGCCGAAGCGCAAAATGGCCGCCAACCGCGGTCGTCTGATTTCATCTCACAGTCTCAGCAAGAAGACTGAAATGGAGATGACGGTCACTTCATACCTAGGAATGACTATTGCGCAGCCAATATTATGCGTGACTTACTATTTGTATTTGCAAATGTGGCTTTCCTGCAACTGAAATTTAAAAATCACGGAAAAGGCATTTTGAAAAAAATATATCATATAACTTTATCGGAATTCGTCTCTATTAGGAGCCAGAAGCGGGTGGGGCCCGTTTCTCCCGAGTCGGGGTTTTTAAACAGGGATAGGGAAAGGCACGTCGATTTTTCGGCGCGATAGCCTATGCCCAATCTATATTGGATTGGAGTTTTTATGAACATCAAGAGCCTTCTTCTCGGCTCCGCTGCTGCCCTGGCAGTAGTTTCTGGCGCTCAGGCAGCCGACGCTATCGTTGCTGCCGAGCCGGAACCGCTCGAATACGTCCGCATCTGCGACGCATATGGCGCTGGCTACTTCTTCATCCCGGGCACGGAAACCTGCCTCAAGATCGGCGGTTATGTCCGTACCGAAGGCAAGTGGTACGATGCCTACAACCCGAGCACTCATTTCGGCACTCTCTGGCACACGCGCGCTCATCTGAGCCTCGACACCGCGACCGACACCGAATACGGCCCGCTGAAGACCAACACGGTCATCCGCTTCGACTGGCAGGATGGCGGCGCGACCACCACGAAGCTGCTGTTCGCCAACATCAGCCTCGGCGGTTTCCTGGTCGGTAAAGCTGACTCCCAGTATAACTCGTACATCGGCTACGCTGGCGGCGTCATCAACGACGACGTGGTCAATGACGGTCCGTACGAACTCAACCAGTTGACCTACAACTACGACGCCGGCAACGGCTTCACGGCTGTGATCTCGGTTGAAGACACCAACTCCGGCGCTGGCGCTACGGGCGTCAACGGCGAAGACAGCCACAACCACTACGCCCCGGACGTCGTTGCCGGTGCTGGTTACAAGGCTGGCAACTTCGGCTTCAAGATCGTCGGTGGTTATGACTCCATCGTCGAAGAAGGCGCTGTCAAGGCTCGCGTCGATGCCGACTTCGGCGTCTTCAAGGCCTTCTTGATGGGCGGCTGGAACACCGATGGCGACAAGCTGAACAAGTACGCAAACGCCAACGGCGGCGGCGCTGCCAAGGGTATCGGCTGGGGCGACTGGGCTGTCTGGGGCGGCTTCACCGTTCCGATCAACGAAAAGCTGCAGGCTAACGCTCAGGTTGCCTACACCGACTCGAAGATCTTCGCAGCCACCGCGAACGTCAAGTGGAACCCGGTCAAGAACCTCCAGATCACGCCGGAAGTATCCTACACCAACTGGGACTCCATCAATCAGGACCAGTGGGCTGGCGTCCTGCGCTTCCAGCGTAGCTTCTAAGACCGCTTTACTGAGATCTGATCTGACTTGACCCCTGATCGGATGGGGATTGGCCCGACTTCCAGCGAAGTTGGGCCGGTCTTCCCGAGAAGGGGTCGATTCATTTTGCGGATGGCGTGCTTCGGCCACCGCAATGCCGCGTTCATGCTGGCCAGAAGTCTGGCGGCGCGCGGGCGCACCGATTGTCGAGCGAATAACCGCGCCGCCAATTGCCCGAATTTCCCTATCGTCAACGCATCGACATCCAGCATTTTTTATCGTAGAGACAACGCATGTCGTTCGCTCATGCATATGCCTCGCGATTTTATTCGTACCGCTGCTCTCAGCGGAGGCGGGCCTGTGCGTAGTTAGAAAAGACACGACAGCAAAGACCCGAACAGCCGCTAGTCTACCTGGCGGCTTTTTTTGTCGCCACGGTATGACCCTTAAAGGAAACGATACCGTGTTGAATTCCACCGATGACTTGCGCATTGTCGAGATCACGGCGCTGACGCCGCCCTCTCGGATCATTGACGAAATCCCCCGCGACGAGGCGGTGACGGCGACCGTCACTGGGGCGCGCGATGCCGTTCACAATATCCTGCGCGACGAAGACGATCGGCTGATCGTCGTCATCGGCCCCTGCTCGATCCATGATCCGGCTGCTGCCCACGAATATGCGGCACTCCTCAAGGAACAGCGGGATCGCTTCTCAGACGATCTCGAAATCATCATGCGCGTCTATTTCGAAAAGCCGCGCACCACCGTGGGATGGAAGGGCCTGATCAATGATCCGCATCTCGACGGCAGCTACCGCATCGAGGAAGGCCTGCGCATCGCCCGCAAATTGCTGTTCGATGTCAACGAGATCGGCCTGCCGGCAGGCTGCGAATATCTCGATACGATCACGCCGCAATATATTTCCGACCTGGTGAGCTGGGGTGCGATCGGCGCGAGGACGACCGAGAGCCAGGTGCACCGGCAGCTGGCATCGGGCCTCTCCTGCCCCGTCGGCTTCAAGAACGGCACGAATGGCGACGTACGCATTGCGCTCGACGCGATCGTTGCCGCATCGCAGCCGCATCACTTCCCTGCGGTGACCAAGGAAGGCCTTGCCGCGATCGCCTCGACGCGCGGTAATGAGGATTGCCACATCATCCTGCGCGGCGGCAGAGAGCCCAATTATGACGCAGCGAGCGTGCAGTCGACGGCGGAACAGTCCCTCAAGGTGGGGCTCGAGCCGCGCATCATCATCGACGCAAGCCACGCCAACAGCAGCAAGAATCCGGAAAACCAGCCGCTCGTCGTCACGTCAGTCGCGGAGCAGGTCGCAGCCGGCGACCGGCGGATCAAAGGCATGATGATGGAGAGCAATCTCGTTGCCGGCCGCCAGGACCTCGTGCCCGGCAAGCCGCTGGTCTATGGCCAGAGCATCACCGATGGCTGCATCGATTGGCCGACCTCGGTCCGTACGCTGGAAGATCTGGCAAAGGCCGCTCAGGCACGGCGCCAAGCGCGGTAGCGCTGTCTCCCGTTCCGGAGACCGGTTCGGTCAAATACGTCGGTAGTGCGCGAGGCTCAGATAGTGTTTTCTGGGCCCGCGCACATGCCACATCTCGGCCCACGCATCGAGCGAGCGAAAGAAGAGTCGGCCCCGGTAAAGATCGGGGCCGCAATGATGGGTGACGCGTTGCGACGCGCCCTCATCGATGCGAATGAATTCCGAAAGATTGGGGAAACGCACGACCAGATCGTGCTCTGCTTCCTCGAGCCGATAGGTGCGACTGCTTCTCAGCGTTGCTTGCTCGCTTCGCGTATCGCCGTGTTCTTCGAACTGGACAGGCGTCACGAACGCCTGCCCCTCGAATGCAATCAGGGAGCGGTTGAAGCGGTCGATGATCCGCCGCTTCACCTCCCATGTGCCGAGGAAGGGGCTCAGCCGGCCAATGCCGGCCGATCCTTTCATCAGGAGGCCGCGCGCTGCGCTGCATCCGCCTGCCGGCGCGGCAACTTCCAGCCTGGCCGGACGAAATGGCACGTATAACCGTTCGGATAGCGCTCCAGATAATCCTGGTGCTCCGGCTCGGCCTCCCAGAAGTCGCCGACCGGTACGACCTCGGTGACGACCTTGCCGGGCCACAGACCGGAAGCGTCGACATCGGCGATCGTATCAAGCGCGACCCGCTTCTGCTCTTCGCTGGTGTAGAAGATCGCCGAGCGGTAGCTCAAGCCGACATCGTTGCCCTGGCGGTTGCGCGTGCTCGGGTCGTGGATCTGGAAAAAGAATTCCAGCAGATCGCGATAGCTGATCTTCTCCGGATCGAAAACGATCTCGATCGCCTCGGCATGGGTGCCGTGATTGCGGTAAGTGGCGTTGCGGACATCGCCGCCGCTATACCCGACGCGCGTCGAGATGACGCCGTTGTAACGGCGGATGAGGTCTTGCATGCCCCAGAAGCAACCGCCGGCGAGAACTGCACGTTCCGTTGTCATCTTACATCCTCCACTTGATCGATATAGGCACCATAGCCCTCGGCTTCCATCCGGTCACGCGGAACGAAGCGGAGGGAAGCCGAATTGATGCAGTAGCGCAGGCCGCCGCGATCGATCGGCCCGTCCGGAAAAACATGGCCAAGATGGCTGTCGCCATTGGCCGAGCGCACTTCGACGCGCGCCATGCCATGCGACATGTCCGTCAATTCGCTGACATTGGCGGGTTCGATCGGCTTGGTAAAGCTCGGCCAGCCGCAGCCGGAATCGAATTTATCCGCAGAGGCAAAAAGCGGCTCGCCGGAGACGATATCGACATAGATGCCCGACTGCTTGTTGTAGAGATGCTCGCCGGAACCGGGACGTTCCGTGCCGCTTTGCTGCGTCACACGATATTGTTCAGGGGTAAGCTTGGCTATGGCCTCTGCCGTCTTGCTGTATTTGCCCATTGTTGTTCTCCATGTCCCTCGGCACGCATTCCGAGCTGGGCCGGGTCCACCAGGGGACACGAGAAGGCCGGATGAAGCTCGATCAGCGCTAAGGGAGTGTTTGCGAAGCCAATATAGGCATCACGCGATCGGTTTGCCATATCGATCACGACTGCGTGACGCCCTGCCCTTCCGGCGCCTCAGCCATTCCCTGTGCATGAAGCGGCATAAATCGCAGCAAGTGCCTCGATGCCGGCCTGATCGTCTTCGTCGAAGCGGCCTGGAAGCGGGCTGTCGAGATCGATGACGCCGAAGACTCTTCCATCGCGGAAGAGCGGCACGACCAGCTCCGATCGCGAGGCGGCATCGCAAGCGATGTGACCGGGAAAGGCGTGCACATCCTCGACGAGGATCGACCGGGCCTTCTCGACCGCCGTTCCGCAAACGCCGCGGCCGACGGCAATGCGCACGCAAGCCGGCTTGCCCTGGAATGGTCCGAGCACAAGTTCATTTGCCTGCCGCAGGAAATAGAAGCCTGCCCAGTTGAGATCAGGCAGCATCTGGAAGATCAGCGCGGAGGTATTGGCGGCATTGGCAATCGAATCCTGCTCGCCTTCCAGCAAGGCTTTCAGCTGATCGGCAAGCTCGCGATAAAATTCGGGCTTGCTGTCATTTTGGATCGCTTTTTCCACGAACATGGGCCTGACCTTTCGAAGATTTTGGAGAGATGTCAGTCCTTCTCGTCCGGCGGGCAAGGCCAGCTGGACGGCGCCTTCAACCAGGAGGGCAATATGGTCGTATTGTCCCCGCAGGCCAGATTGATCTGCGCCTGCTGCAAGCCACTTGTCTTCGACAGATCGAGCCCCTCGATGCGGGTGAGATACATGAAGGCTCCGCTGAAGGAGGTCGCGCCGTCCATCACTGCGCCGTTCAGCGTCGCCCGGGATAAATTGGCGAAGGAGAAATTGGCGCCCGTCAGCACGGCCTTGTCGAAATCGGCGCGGCCGAGCTCGGCCTTTTGAAAATCGGCATTGCTGAGCTGCGCACCGGCAAATTCGGCTCGCTGCAATTCGGCATTGGCAAAGGAAGCGCCATTGGCGGAGGCACTGGTAAAATCGGAGCGATAGGCTTCGATCTTGGCGAAGTTCGCGCCATCGGCCTTGGCATTCTTCAGCCAAGCGCGGACCAGCGTCGCCTTCTCGAGATTGGCGGAGGCCAGGTTGGCATCGCTCAAATCGGTGCTGTCGAAATGGGCGCCTGCGAGGTTGGCGCCATGCAGATCACTGCTTGGCAGCATGATGTTGGTCTTGCTGCATCCGCTCCAGTCGAGGCCGGGTGCTGCGATATTGCCGCACTCGGCGGCACGCAGCGCATTGGTGCTGGAGCCGAGGAGAAACACCGCGCTCAGCGCCAACACGCCGAGGCCTGTGACTATCCCCATTCTCCGCCCCATGGCGCCCGAGCACGCAGCACGGCGCCTTTGCGTACCAGCAAATTTCTCCCCGGCCGCCCGGGCCGCCCCGTCAACAAGATCCATTCCGTCACTCCGCTTCAGCACCGCTAGCCGAACTCTTTCTCGAGTCGGATGCACGTCCCTCTCCCTTCTATATAGTGCTTCGGGCGACAGAAAGAGCCGGTTTTGTAAAAGCAGGCCTGATGCGTGGTTTGATGTTAAGCCGTGATGCTGGCGGAGACATGCGTCCAGGCTCCAAGCCTGCCATCCGACCTCTGAAGATGAGGCGATTTTCAAGCCACCATGAGCGGAACAGAACAGGCAAGCGCACATCAGGCGATAGCCGCCCGCTCTTCGGACAGGATCTCAGGTCACATTTCGAGGGAGATTTTTCGGGAGGAACATCAGTGTTTTAAGCTGGTCGGAGTGGAGTGATTCGAACACTCGACCCCCACGTCCCGAACGTGGTGCGCTACCAGACTGCGCTACACTCCGTGACCAGCGGCGCTTCTATAGACCAGCCCTTTTTGATGCACAAGCACCAATCTCAAAAAACCTTTTGATTTTTGACGAAAAAATTACAGCCGCGTCTGCCTAGAAAATCGGCAGGAAGCCG
The DNA here is from genome assembly GCF_008370325.1 of Martinezella tropici. Taxonomy (GTDB): domain Bacteria; phylum Pseudomonadota; class Alphaproteobacteria; order Rhizobiales; family Rhizobiaceae; genus Rhizobium; species Rhizobium tropici_B. Next base: position 491,461 of record NZ_VNIP01000011.1, read on the forward strand.
GGGGCGAAAGTGCCGGCGTGCAAAAGACGCAACAGATCAAGTAAAATCCCGCTTGTACACGCGGATGGGAATTTTCTTTTGCCGGCTTTGGCGCTAAAGCCCTAGGCGGGACAGATGGAAAATGCCGTGGGACAGCGGCTTTTCCGCGACCGAATGCGTGACAGAAGCTCAAGGACGACACGATGAATATCCGCATGATTACCGCGGCTGGACTGTTGCTGGCGCTGGCCGGTTGCAGCACAACGACGACGACAACGACATCAGCCCTGCCGCTGCTCGCGAAGAACCCCGTTCAGGATCGCTGGCAGGGCCAATCCGCAGGCCGTTTCTTCGCGGCCTATGGCCCGCCGCTCTCCGACCGTGACGAAGGCGGCAGCCGCGTCTACACCTGGCGCGGCGGCTACAAGAACGTCACCATCGTCAACAAGGACGGCAAGAAGGCCGGCAAGCGCTCTCTCAGCTGCAAGGCCGACATCGTCACCAACCAGAGCTACGAAATCCGCTCGGTCAAAATTCTCGGCGACCAGCCGGGTGTCAACGGCTCGTCCTATTGCGCCGAACTTCTGGCTCCGCCGGAAAAGGCAGAAGCAGCGGAAAGCTGAGGCTCCTGCATAATTCCTTGAATCGGAACCGATTTAAGGAAAAACTATGCAGTATTTCAAAGCGTTACAGCGCCCTTGGCGCGTCTTGAAAGACGCGCGGCGCTGTAAGGCTTCATCACGAGACGATGCCAGCGGGCGGCCTGCAAAGGTCGCCCGTTCGTTTGCAGGTCTCAGCCATTAGCGGCCGCGATGTCTGCGCAGCTTTTCGGCGGCGGTGCATCGGCCGCCGGCATGAAGGCCTTGTCGATGACATAGAGCTTCGCAAAGGGCGTTTCGGTGACAAGGCTGACGCCTTGCGGCACGGCACCGCCGAAGCGATCCTCGACATCCGCATTGACGAGCAGAATGAAATCGAAGTGCCGCCGCCAATCATTGAGATAGGGCGCGATGCCGCTGACAGCCCTGATTTCATCGGGACAATCCAGCAGGCCCATGGAGAACAGATTGCCTTCCGGCACGGCGATGCCGCTCCAGGGCGGCAAGACCGTCAACGGCTGCTTGCCCTTGGCGGTGAACACAGTCGGCACGAAGGCATGGGCGTCAGGGACGGCAAGCGTCGGCAGATGCCGGATCGTATCCTGGTTCCAGGCGAAATAACGATGATCCGCAACGCCGTGCTCGTTCGGCTGCCGCATGACCGGCAGGATGGCCGCGCCTTCGGGCACGGCCGCAAGCACTGTGCGAACGGCGGCGGCATCGGCATCCCCCTGCCACCAGTTGAAGCCGATCCAGGCGGTTCGGCCGAGCACGACTGTGGAGAGCACGAGCATAACGATCAAAGCCTGACGACGCGGCAGGCGCGGCAAGGGGCAGATCATCACCATGGCCGCAAGCGCCGCCATGATGGGGAAACGCCAGCTGATCCAGCCAGTGCCGAGCATATGACGCGGCGCAACGCAGGACAGAAGCAGCAGACCGGCGGCCGCAATCGCCATGCCGGCATGGATGGTCAGACGGCGCGTGCGCACCGCATAGGTGCACACAAGGATCAGCGGGATCAAGAGCAGCATGTCGGCCAGCAGCGCATAGCTCCACAGCGCCGACATGAGGTTGGCCAGGATCAGAACGACGGAATCGTTCCAGGATGCATCCAGACCGCCGCCGCCATCGGGCAAGACTGGCTGATAGAAGAACAGGCAAATCGCCGGCAGGGTGCAGGCGAGCATCGCGATCAGAAGCCTGCCGCACAGGCGCAGGAAGGCCCCAGGCGATCGCAAGGCCGCCGTCGTCGGTGAGAATTCGAGACCGCAGACGAGCGCCATGTAGAAGCCCAGCGAAAAGATATGCATGACCGTCAGCAGCAGGCCGGCGATTAGTCGCCAAGCGAACACCACAGCCGGATTGCGCGATTGCAGGGCGTGATCGGCGCTTGCAAAAAGCAGCGCCATGCCGAGCCCGATCTGAAAATTGATGAAGCCGCCGATCAGCGTCGCGCACCAGGCGAAATACAATATGCCGATCTGCCAGTAATAGCCGCCGCCGTGCAGGCGCCGGTGCAGGGCAATCGCACCGAGCGGCGGCAGGACGATCGCCAGGAAAAGAAGGCTGCGCGCCAGCAGCGAAACGCCGATCAGCGGCCCCAGCCAATAAGCGGCGAGATCGATGCCGACATTGGTAAACGTCCTGTTCCAGTCGAGCGCATAGATCTCGTGAAACGGCGGCGTGTCGATGCCGCCGGCGAGCAGCCACATGCGGGCATAGTGGTTGGGATAATCGAGGATCGGCGGAAACTTGAAGACGGCGACGAAAATCGCGACGAGGATCACAAAGACTGAAGTCGCAAGACCCGGCTTCTGCCTGACGGCGGCACCCGTATCAGCTGTTTCGTGTACGCTCGGGGAAACCGCCGCATCTTCCGGTGACGGTGCACTCGCGGATGGTTGCGGCATCAGCGGATTGCCCTCACCTGCTCCGCGCTGTCAACCATTCCGCCGGAGCCGTTCAAAGCCTCCTCGAGCGCACGCCGTTTGCCGACCGCGTCCAGATCGGAAAAGTCGCTGGGGATTTCGAGCGAGCGGCCGCCCTGCAGCAGGCTTTCGATCATGAACATCGGCCGCCGCTTGTTCTCCTGCACCAGGCGACCGACATATTCGCCGATAATGCCGATGCAGATGAGCTGGATGGCGCTGAAGGCGGTGATCGCTGCCATGATGCTCGACCAGCCGACGATGGTCTCGCCTGCAAACCAGCGGATGAGCGTATAGACGAGCAGCAAGGCCGCGCAGCCGGCGCTGGCAAGGCCGAGCCAGGTGCTGATGCGCAAGGGCACGGTGGAAAAGCTGGTGATGGCATCGAGCGCGAAATTGATCATCTTGCGCAGCGGATATTTGGTCGTGCCGGCAAAGCGTGCATCGCGCTCATAGGGCAACGCCACCTGCTTGCCGCCGATCCAGCTCACCATGCCGCGGATAAAGCGATCCCGCTCCGGCATTGCCAGCAGGATATCGACGACACGGCGCCGCATCAGCCTGAAATCACCGACATCGCGCGGGATCGCCACCGAGGCGAGCCGCGACAGCAGCCGATAGAAGAACGAAGCCGAGGCGAGCTTGAACCAGCTCTCTCCTTGCCGGCGCACGCGCTGGCCATAGACGACATCCGCGCCGCGATCCATGATCGGCATCATCATGAGCAACAGTTCCGGCGGATCCTGCAGATCGGCATCGATCAATAGCACCCGCTCGCCGCGCGAGGCGGCAAGACCGGCGGTCGCGGCAAGCTGATGACCGTGATTGCGCATCAGCCGCACGCCGAGCACCTGCGGCGTCTCCGCCGTGAGCGCGGCGATCACCTCCCAGGTGCCGTCAGTGGACCCGTCATCCACCAGAATGATCTCAAAGGCCTCACCGGCAATCCCCCGCGCCGTCGCCACCGCCCGCCGGCAAAACTCGCCAAGCCCCTCCTCCTCATTGTGGCAGGGGGCAACGATGGAAAGCAGCAGTTCCTGGGGAGCGTGGTTCATGATCGCCTGTATCGAAGTGATGGCGACTACAGTGGAGGAAAATGGTCAAACAATATTTAAGTGGGGGAATAACGCGGCTTACGACGGAAATTTTCTCAGACAATATCTCTGACACTGCAAAGTCTATCGCCGCAGCCATTTAGAATATTAGAAAATATGTGGCTGGGGCGCCAGGATTCGAACCTGGGAATGCCGGTACCAAAAACCGGTGCCTTACCGCTTGGCGACGCCCCAACAGAGGAAATGGCGGTTATACCAGCCAAATCGGCGTCTGATTAGCAAAGGTCGCTTGCCGCTACAATGACTAAGTGATGCGCGGACGCATATTTCTGTGTGCTTTTCGGGCGGCTATGATAGGTCTTGCTGCACTGCATTGCGCATGAGGAGATCCGATGAGCCAGTTTCGCGCCCGCCCGCCGGCCGTGTCCACCGTGCTTCTCGACGATGCCGTCTGCCGCATCACGCGCTGGGATTTTGAGCCCGGCGCCGATACCGGGCATCATGTCCATGACCTCGGCTATGTCGTAGTGCCGATGACCGATTGCCGGTTTCTGCTGGAGGAGCCCAATGGCATCAGGCAGGTCGATATCGCCAAGGGTGCCGCCTATCGGCGCGAGGCCGGTGTCGAGCACAATGTCGTCAATGCCGGCTCCGAGCCGATGTCATTCATCGAAATCGAATACAAGCAATCATGAGTACGCCCGACTTCGACCTCGCCTTCGAACCTGCCTATGGCCGCGCCGTACCGGTTGCGCCCGGCATCGAGCGGATGACAGTCAATAATCCCAGCGCCTTCACGTTTCACGGCACCAACAGCTATATCGTCGGCGGCTCTTCCGTGGCGATCATTGACCCCGGTCCGGAGAATGAGGCGCATTTCGCTGCCCTGCTGGCGGCGCTCGAGGGGCGCGAAGTCACGCATATCTTTGTCAGCCACACCCATCGCGATCACTCGCCGCTTGCCAAGCGGCTGAAGGAGGCGACGGGCGCGCTGACCGTCGGCGAAGGGCCGCATCGCGCCGCGCGACCGCTCCATCAAGGCGAGGTCAATCCCTTCGCCGAGAGCTCCGACATGGAGTTCCAGCCGGATATCGTGCTCGGCGACGGCGAAAGCGTCTCCGGAGACGGCTGGCAGATGACGGCGCTGCTGACGCCGGGCCATACGGCCAACCACACCTGCTTCGCGCTCGACAGCACCGGCATCGTCTTTTCGGCCGATCATGTCATGGCCTGGGCGACCTCGATCGTCGCGCCGCCCGACGGCTCCATGGCCGATTACATGGCCTCGCTGGAGAGGCTTCTTGCCCGGGAAGACCGGCTGTTCCTGCCCGGTCATGGCGGCCCGGTGAAGGAGCCCGCCTCCTTCATGCGAGGATTGCGGACCCACCGGCGCATGCGCGAGCGCGCCGTGCTGGAGCGCATCAAGGCCGGCGACCGGCTGATTCCGGACATGGTGAAGGCCATCTATCGCGATACCGACCCGCGCCTGCATGGCGCAGCCGCCCTTTCCGTGCTGGCGCATCTGGAAGATCTGATCGAGAAAGGCCAGGTGGAAACCGATGGGCCGCCGGCGCTTTTCGGGGCCTATCGTCCCATCTGAGTCAAGATGGTTGGACTATCGTCAATTTCCGAAGTTTGAATGCTAGATGCGATTGCCCTGCCACAAGCGGGGAGAAGGAGGGTCGCAACCTCAGCTTCCGGCGATGCCGAGCAATTCCGCATCCAGCGCCTTCAGATAGCCATCGGCCAGGTCGGCGCTGACGCCGAGATCGTTCTGGCCGTAGCGGGAGGCGACGCGGATATCGACCAGAGTGGTTTCCGCCTCCTCGCGAATGCGGATCACCACGTCGCACGGCAGGCCGAAGATGCGGGTGCGGGTTTCGCCCTGCAGGATGACGTCGGTATTCTGGCGGATAAGTTCCGCAACGCCATCGCGGAAGGGGCGCGGCGTCGGCACGGGAACGATATCGGGCACGTCGCCGACGACGCTGCCATTCTGCGCGGGATTGACAGTCTGCGGGCGGGCGCGGCGCTTCGGCTTCACATTGCCGTTCGGATCGGCCACGTCGGCGCCATCCGCCTTGACGATGGTGATGCGGCGGTCATGCGCGACCTTGCGCACCGCCTCCAGCACACGGTCGGCAGCACCCTCGTAGCGGCGGCTGATCAAAGCGGGATAGGCATCGAATTGCGCCTCGCGCTCCTGCTGGGTCACCAAATGGCGCGGCGGCAGCCACAACTGCCTGGCGTCCGGCGTTGCCAGCCATTCCGGCGGCTCGTTGAGATCGGTCGAAATCTCGTAGATCGGCGGCCGGCTCCAGTAGCGCTCGGCGCCGATACCGAAAATGGCAAGCGGCACAGCGGCATAGACGAGCGCCTTGACGGCGGAGACGCCGCCGATGGCGGCGTTCTGCCAAAGCTGGGCAAGGCCGACCAGCGCCAGCAACACCGAAAGCACGGCGCAGCTGGCCGAAATCAGCAGCAGCAACACGAAATAAGGCGTTTCCAGCGGCCCAAAACGATAGCCGATCAGTGTCACGCCGCAGAGCACCAGGGCAAACGAAGCGATCAAACGCGCGGCGCGGGCGGCATGTGAAATAGGACGGTCGAAGCGGATGGTCATCAAGGGCTCGTCGGCGCGTCGGATCGGAAGCCGGATGCACCGAATCCCAGAAAGCGACTTATGTTTAGATCAAGAAACGGCGAAAATAAATCGAATGTCACGACATCAACGCCGCATGTTTCGTCAGGGCTGAAATCAGTAACGCCTAGACCAAAAACGTGAGCGCTTGCTTAAATTCCAAAAAAAGGCCATGCTTCGGCGTTTTATCGAGGCTGTGAAAGGACTTGGTGAGATGGAACCGATAGTTTCTCAAGACGCCGCCACCAAACCGTTGCCGGCAGCGGCCATTACCGGGAGCGACGCGGCCGATCCGATCCTGCCGCTGGAACTCCTGGAACTGGAGCTTTCGCTCGAAGGTTTTTCCGGCGGAGAGCCTGGCTTCTGCGAGGTTGTGCGAAACGCCGCTTCGGCGGTGCGTGGTGACTTCCTGTTTGATCTTCCGGCTACGGGGTTGATCCCCGATTGCCGCAGGCTGGCGGTCATCCGTATTCCCGAAAGCGATGCGACGATGCGCACTCTCTTTGCCGCGCTGGACGAAGACGGCGCGGAAATCCGGTTGCTGCAACCGGATGACGAAACCGAGCACATTTCGCAGTTTGCCGATGCCTTCGTCGATCTGTTGCAACGATTGCCGGCAAGGCCGAAGGAAGCCGCATAGGCGATCCGCCTACGGTCCAATACGCCTTTCGCGCCATGCCGCGCGGCGCTATAATTCGTGCCTGCACATCAGCATTCAGGACACAAAGTCATGCGTATCGCCGCCTCCATCCTTTCCCTCCTCACCATCACGCTCGTGCTTTCCTCCTGCCAGACGGCCGAGGAAATCCGCGCGGCCGACGAGGCGAGGTGCGGTGGCTATGGCTTCAGGCGCGGGTCGGAGAATTTCGCCAACTGCCTGATGAATCAAGATCTTAGCCGGCGGGCAGATCAAAGAGCCTTCATGGAAAGCAACGATGATTTCTTCTGGGGGCCGACAATCGTGGTCGGCGGCCCGGGATATCACCGTGGCCATTGGCGCCGCTGACCTCAAGAAAATCAGGCTCGCCCTTTGATTGCCGCCTGCGCCGCCGCAAGCCGTGCGATCGGCACGCGGAAAGGGGAACAGGACACGTAGTCCAGCCCGATATCCTCGCAGAAGTGGATGGAAGCGGGATCGCCGCCATGCTCGCCGCAAATGCCGAGCTTCATGTCGTTGCGGGTGCGGCGCCCGCGTTCCGAAGCGATGCGAATGAGTTCGCCTACCCCATCGAAATCGAGCGAAATGAAGGGATCATGCTCGATGATGCCCTTGCGCTGGTAGGTCGGGATAAAGGCGGCGGCATCGTCGCGCGACATGCCGAACGTGGTCTGGGTCAGGTCGTTCGTGCCGAAGGAGAAGAATTCGGCCGCCTCGGCGATGATATGGGCACGCAAGGCCGCGCGCGGCAGCTCGATCATCGTGCCGACGAGATAATCGATCTTCATCCTGGCTTCCGTCATGACGGCGCGCGCCACCTCATCGATGCGGGCCTTGACGTAATCGAGTTCGGAACGCAGGCCGACCAGCGGCACCATGATCTCGGGCACGACGGCAGCCCCCGTCTCGCGTGCGGCAAGGACCGCCGCCTCGAAAATCGCGCGGGCCTGCATCTCGACGATCTCCGGATAGGAAATCGCCAGCCGGCAGCCGCGATGGCCGAGCATGGGATTGAACTCGTGCAGCGCATCGACGCGCTGGCGCAGGCTGGCCGGCTCCATGCCCATGATGCCGGCAACCTCGGCGATCTCCTCATCCGTTTTCGGCAGGAACTCGTGAAGCGGCGGATCGAGCAGGCGGATGGTCACCGGCAGGCCATGCATGATGGTGAACAGGCCGGTGAAATCGAGGCGCTGCATCGGCATGAGCTTGGCAAGGGCGGCCCGGCGGCCCTTTTCGTCTTCGGCGAGGATCATCTCGCGCATCACATGGATGCGATCGCCTTCGAAGAACATGTGCTCAGTGCGGCATAGGCCGATGCCCTCGGCGCCGAAGGAGCGGGCCGCGCGTGCATCGGCCGGGGTATCGGCATTGGTGCGCACAGTCATGCGGCGCGAGCGGTCGGCCCAGGCCATGATGCGACCGAAATCACCGGACAGTTCCGGCTGGATCATCGGCACTTCGCCCTTCAGAACCTGGCCGGTGGATCCGTCGATGGTGACGATATCGCCTTTCTTCAGGGTGATACCGATTCCGATCAGCTTTTCATTGCGCATGTCGATACGCATGGTGCCGGCGCCGACGACGCAGGGAATGCCCATGCCGCGGGCAACCACCGCCGCATGGCTGGTCATGCCGCCGCGGGTGGTGAGGATCGCCTCGGCGGCGTGCATGCCGTGAATGTCTTCCGGGCTCGTTTCGATGCGCACGAGGATGGCTTTGCGGCCTTCCTCTTCCGCAATAATTGCCTCCTCGGCCGTGAAGACGATCTCGCCAGTGGCCGCACCAGGCGATGCAGGGAGACCGGAACCGATAACCTCGCGGTGGACGCGCGGGTCGATCGTCGGGTGCAGCAGCTGGTCCAGCGTCGTCGGCTCGATGCGGGAAACCGCTTCGTCTTCCGTGATAAGCCCCTCGTCGACCATGTCGACGGCGATCTTCATCGCCGCCTTGGTGGTGCGCTTGGCATTGCGGGTCTGCAGCATCCAGAGCTTGCCACGTTCGATGGTGAATTCCAGATCCTGGACCTCGCGGTAATGCGATTCCAGCTGCGAGCAGATGCTCCGAAACTCGGCAAAAGCCTCGGGCATCACCTTTTCCATCGACGGCTTTTCATAGCCAGAGGCGATGCGGGCGACTTCCGTGATGCTCTGCGGCGTACGGATGCCGGCAACGACATCCTCCCCTTGCGCATTGACGAGGAACTCGCCGTAAAGCTCCTTCTCGCCGGTCGAGGGATTGCGGGTGAAGGCGACGCCGGTGGCGGAGGAATTGCCGAGATTGCCGAACACCATCGCCTGAATATTGACAGCGGTTCCCCAGGCCTCAGGGATATTGTGCAATTGCCGATAAGTGACGGCGCGGGCGTTCATCCAGCTGGCAAAAACGGCGCCGACGGCGCCCCAGAGCTGAACCTCCGGCTCCTGCGGGAAGGCTTCGCCCAATTCTTCCTCGATGACGGTCTTGTAGATCGAAACCACATGCTGCCATTCGACGGCGGTCAGGTCGGTATCGAACTCGTGGCCGAACCGCGCCTTCTCATCCTCCAGAATCTCTTCGAAGACCTCGTTGTCGAGGCCCATGACAACATCGGCATACATCTGGATGAAGCGGCGGTAGCTGTCCCAGGCGAAGCGGGCGTCCCCGGCATCATGGCCGAGTGCCTGCACCGTGGCATCGTTGAGGCCGAGATTGAGGACGGTATCCATCATGCCCGGCATGGATGCCCGGCCGCCCGAACGCACGGAAACCAGCAATGGCCGCGCGGTATCGCCGAACCTTCGCCCGGTAATGGCCTCCATCCGCTGCAAGCCCTGCATGACCTGCGGCTTCAGCTCATCGGGGATATTGCGACCATTCTTGTAATAGAAAGCGCAGACCTCGCTGACGATCGTCAGCCCCGGCGGGACCGGCAGGCCGAGATTGCACATTTCAGCAAGATTGGCGCCCTTGCCGCCGAGCCGTTCAAAGTCGCCGGCGCCCCCCTCGGCCTTGCCGCCGCCGAATGTATAGACCCACTTCGTCATCGTCTCCGTCCAACTCCTCCGGTTGAACTTAATTCATTGAGGCACAAATGAAAATCGACAAATGCGGCAAAATGTTGCGCTGCACAATAAATATGGCCCGGAGCGTTCCGATTTCAATCGATTGATCGAAACCGGGAGCTTCCGGGGTCATTTTAGCGCTACTGACGGCTAAGCCTGCGGCTCACGCTGGGCCAGAATCTTGTCGATCCGCATGCCGTCGAGATCGACGATCTCAAAATGCCAGCCGCCGAAGGTAAAGCTTTCGCCCACTTCGGGCAGATGGCCGAGCTGGTAAAGCGCAAAGCCCGCCAATGTGTGGAAATTGACGTCCTCCTCGCTGAAGCGCAGCCCCAACCGCGCAAAGGCGTCGTAGACCGGCATCATGCCTTCCATCAGCAGCGATCCGTCGGCCCGCTCGACGACATCGGGCGTGTCGTTGTCCATGTCTGGCAGATCGCCGGCAATCGCCTCCAGCAGATCCGTCTGCGTGACGATGCCTTCCAGGCTGCCATATTCATCGATGACCATGGCGAGGCGGACGGGGGCGCGCTTGAAGCTTTCGAGCACCTTGAAGACCGCCGTCGCCTCATGCACGACCAGCGGCTGGCGGATGACGGCCATGGGGTTCAGCGGCTCGCCGTTCAGAAGCTGATCGAGAAGATCCTTCTTCAGGATCATGCCGATCGGCTCGTCGATCGATCCACGAGCAACGAGAAGCTGCTCGAAACGGCTTTCGCGAATGGTCTTCTGCATTTCCGCCGGCGTGTCGTCAGCATCGATCCAATCGACCTCCAGCCGTGGCGTCATGATGTTGGAGACGTCACGATTGCCGATATTGAAGACGCGCTCGACCAACTCCTGCTGCGCTTGCTCCAGCAGCCCGGCTTCCTGGCTTTCGGCGATCAAAAGCTTGATCTCGGCGGGCGAATGCAACGACCCCTCGCCTGCCCCTGGCTGCAGCCCGAAAAGGCGCAGAACAAGATTGCCAAGGCCGTTGAGGACGGTGATCGCCGGACGCAACAGGAAAAGGAAAAGACCAAGCGGCCGCACCACGCCCAAAGCGGTGCCCTCGCTGCGCTGCAACGCCAGGCTTTTCGGTGCAAGCTCGCCGAGGACAATATGCAGCGCGGTGATGATGATGAAGGAAATGGCGACGGCAATGGCATGGGAGCTGGCCGCCGCCCATGCTCCGGGAAGAAATTCGAGAAGCGGCTCGAGAAGATGCGCAAGCGCGGGTTCACCGACCCAACCGAGGGCGAGCGACGAGATCGTGATGCCGAGCTGCGTGGCCGCCAGATTGGCGTCGAGATTGTCGACTGCCTTCTGCAGCGACTTGGCGTTCATCCGCCCTTCGGTAACCAGTTCCGTCACGCGGCTGCGGCGAACGGAAACCAACGAAAACTCCGCCGCAACGAAAAAGCCATTGGCGGCTACGAGCAGTAATACGGCAAGTATTCCGAGGAAATCGAAAATACCGCCAGTCGAACCAGACATACTTCCCTTCCGGGCGGATCAGCGCCCATGTTGTTGATCGAAAAACGAAACTAGCACGCTTTCCGGCTGCACGGCAGCCGAAGCAGCAATTTCCTGTCGATAAGAGAAACATTTTTCCCTTCCAAAGAAGGTGGCCTGTGCACGACGAAATGCAAAGAGTGCCTAAGCTCCTCGAAGCAGGCGTTACTCCTTGGCGAAGAGCCCGTCAAAGACGACTTTCTTGAACTCGACCAGTGCTGCATCACTCTTCTCGGCTCGCATACGCAGCAACGCGCCTTCCCAACTGTTCAACACGAAACGGCCGAGCAAAGCTGCGGGAAGCTTGTCGCTGATCACTCTCAGCTCTTGCGCCTCGGCGATGCATTTTTCAAAAAAGCTGCCCCAAGCCTCGAAATGTTCGACCAGATGCTCGCGCATGAGTTCGCTGTGATCGGCAACCTCCGCGGCGAAATTGCCAAGCAGGCATCCTCGCACAAATCCATTCGCTCTGAAGGCAGCGATGCGATCATCGAAATAGGCCTCCAACCTGGCGAGCGGGCCGACATTCGAATTGCAGAAAAAGTCGCGCAACTTGCCTTCGTTGCGATCGAAATAGGCGTCAATCACTTCGGTCCCGAACGCCTCCTTACTCGGAAAGTGATTGTAGAAAGAGGCCTTGGGGACATCCGCTCCATCCACGATGCTCTGGATGCCGGTCGCGGCATAACCTTCGGCGTGGATCATTTGCAGACCCACCTGAAGGAGATTGTTACGCGTATCAGGCTTCGGCTTCGGGCCGCGCTTGGCACCTGCAGGAGATTTCATTTCAAGCCTCTTGACTAATTACGACCAACCGGTCATACGATGTTTATCGCAACTCTCTGGACAGGTGTCAAGGGAGCGGCGGACTAGCGCGCATCATACCGAGATCGAATGCGAGCAAGGGCGTCCTCTATAGGGACGCCTGTCGGCGGAGCGTGCCTTCGGACCGTCGCGGACATGGGTATCGATCCGCTGAGGTCGATTGGCTGGGAGGACAATGACTGCACCTCTCAACCGCTGATACGACCAGCATCGGAACCGCAAATTCCTCAAACGGCAATGGAGACAACAATGACTGAGATTGAAACCGCCAAGCCGAGCCTGAACTGGGATGTGCTGACGATCAAGCGACCCGGCCTTGGCCGCGACGTGCCGGCCGGCAAGGAGGAGTTGATGTGGGTGGTGAATTCATCGACGCTCATCTATGGCGAGCGCGACGCAGTCCTCGTCGATACGTTCCTCACAGCCGAGCAGGCGGAGATCTTACGCGATTGGGTCGTCGCGAGCGGCAAGAATCTCACCACGATCTACGTCACGCACGGACATGGCGATCATTTCTTCGGCCTTGCACCACTTCTTGAGCATTTCCCCAATGCGAAGGCGGTCGCGACGCCCGCAGTGGTCGAAGCCATGCATGCGCAACTGGCGCCAGCATCGATCGACGGCTTCTGGCGCAGACTCTTTCCCGGCCAGATTCCCGACCGGTTGCTGATCGCCGAGCCGCTCGACGGCGACACTTTGGAACTGGAAGGGCATAAGCTTGTTGCAGTGAATGCCGGGCATACCGACACGGCGCAATCAACCTGCTTGTACGCCCCCATCGATCGAGCTGATCGTCGGCGGGGATGTCGTCTACAATGGTATTCACCTTTACCTTGGCGAGACCGACAAGCAGAGCCGGCTTGAGTGGATTGCTGCGCTCGACAAGCTTGAGGCCCTGCGGCCCAAGACGGTGATCGCCGGGCACAAACTGCCTGAAAATGCAGATGATCCCCGCATCATCGGCGAGACGCGGCAATATCTTCTCGATTTCAATCGCCTGAACGAGGCAACGACGACCGCGCAAGAGCTCTACGACGCCATGCTGGAACTCTATCCCGATCGCGCCAATCCGGGCTCACTCTGGGGTGCTTCGAACACCGCCAAGAAGCAAAGGTAAGGGCAGTGGGTTGCCGGTCGGTTTCACGGCCGGCCCGATTTTTCATTCCTCATTTTGGAATCGGCCCCTCATTCAATGGATACAAGAGATATCGGACATGGAAAAAATACTCTCCGCCTTCGCATTGGCAATGCTTTCGGCCGGATCACTGGCGGCAGCGCCAGCCGCCGACAAGGATCCATTGGACAAACTCACCCTGAACACGATCAGATCGCATTTCAGTCAGCTTATGGACTCGGCAAACAAGCATGATCTCAAGGCGTTGCACGACATTTTCTGGCAGTCACCGTCCGTCCTTCTGGTCGCGAAAAGCGCAATCCCGTCCGAAGGCAACTGGGCAGGATTTTGGGGTAATGAGGCCGTGGACCAGAAGCTCCACGATATCGCTGGGTCGGGACCCGTCGTGCTTGCGCCCGACCTCTCCAAGCTCAAAGTTGTCGGATTGACCCGCGACATGGCAGAATCCTATGCGCCGATGAACATTACGGTTTCCTATGCCGGTCAGGACGGAACCCCAAAGCCGTTCCTGATGATCATCAATTGGATCAAGGTGAAAAAGGACTGGAAGGTCGCATCGGAAATCATTCTTCCCGTGCCGCCAGCGCCTAAAGGCTAAAGCATCGACAACCTATTGAACCACCAGTGAGAATTCCGGAACGACGAATTACATCGCACATTCGTTCGAATCGATAGCTTGATGAAAGTCGCTGCCGGACAGCGAAAAACATCAAGCGATTTCGCGCAGCCGCTCGGCGGTCTGCAGGTCGACGGAGACGAGCTGCGAGACGCCCTGCTCCGCCATTGTCACGCCGAAGAGGCGATTCATGCGGGCCATGGTGATGGGATTGTGGGTGATAACTACGAAGCGCGTCTCGGTCGAGGCCGCCATCTCATCCATGAGGTTGCAGTAGCGCTCGACATTGTGGTCGTCGAGCGGCGCATCGACTTCGTCCAGCACGCAGATGGGCGCGGGATTGGTGAGGAACACCGCGAAGATGAGCGCCATGGCCGTCAATGCCTGCTCGCCGCCCGAAAGCAGGGTCATGGTCTGCGGCTTCTTGCCCGGCGGACGGGCGAGGATTTCGAGGCCGGCCTCCAGCGGATCGTCCGACTCGATGAGCTGCAGCTCGGCCGTGCCGCCGCCGAAAAGATGGGTGAACAGGCGCTGGAACTGTGCATTGACGATATCGAAGGCAACGATCAGACGTTCGCGGCCCTCGCGATTGAGGCTCTGGATTGCGCCACGCAACTTCCTGATGGCATCGATGACATCATCGCGCTCTTTGATCAGCGCCTGCAGCCGCTCCGTCAGCTCCTTGCTCTCCTCCTCGGCGCGCAGATTGACGGCGCCAAGACGCTCGCGTTCGATCTTGAGCCGTTCCAGCTCGCGTTCGACCTCGCGCAGATCCGGCATGTTCTGCACTGCCGAAAGGCCGGTCAGGCGCATGGCCTCGTGCGGCTCGACATTGAGCGCCTGACGAATGCGCAGTTCGCTCTCCTGCCGACGCTCGCGAGCAGAGACCAGCCGCTCCTCGACACGACCACGTTTCTCGCGGCTTTCGGCCAGTTCGGAGAGAGCCGTCGTCGCATGGCGATCGGCCTCGCGCTGTACGACCTCCGCTTCGGCAAGGCGGTCGGCGGCCTGGCGGCGCGCCTCCTCGGCCTTCTGCAGCTCATTCATCAAGGCTCGGCGCTTGTCGTCGAATTCATCGGGGGCGAGATCAAGTTCGGCCGCCTCCTCGCGCGCTTCTTCTTCACGGTCGCGCAGTGTCTGGATATGCTCCTCGGCGCTGGCCGCGCGCTGGCGCCAGGTATCACGCTCCTGCCGGATCGCCAGAAGGCGGCGTTGCCGCGCCTCGTTTTCCCGGTTCAAGCCTTCATGGCGGGCGCGGGCCTCAGCCAGCACGCCACGGTCCGTCGCAACTTCGGACTGCTGGTCGCGCAGCTTCAGATCGATGGCATCGAGATTCGGCGCATCTTCCAGTTCGATGCGGGCATTCTCATCCTGCATGACAACATCTTCGAGCTGCTCCTGCAACCGGCTGACGGCCTCGACGATGACGTCGCGGCGGCGGATGAGATCGCCGGAGGCCCGCTCCGCCGCAGCAAGTGCTTCGCGCGCCTCGGCCAGACGCCGGGCCGCAAGGCGGCTTGCATCACGGGCGGTGGCCAAACGGCCCTCTTCGCCCCTGATCGCATCGGCGGCGGCAGAAAGGCGCTCCTCGGCCTCGACAAGCACATCGCGGGCAAGCTCGGCTTCGGCCTCCAGCTCGGCAAGCCGGTTCTTCTGGGCGAGCCGCAGTGCAGCCGCACTCGGTGCATCCGCTCCGGTCACGTGCCCGTCCCAGCGGAACACGGCGCCATCCCTGGTCACCAGCCGCTGCCCCGGCTTCAATTCCGGCATCAGCCGCAGTGCATCTTCCACCGGGACAATGCCGATCTGGCGAAGACGGCGTGTCAGTGCCGCCGGCGCGCCGACATGGGTGATCAGCGGCGCGGCGCCTTCCGGCAAGGCCGGATCGTTGGCGCCGCTGCCATTGTCCGACCAATAGACCGGCGCCTCGGAATTGAGCGAGGATTCCAGATCATCGCCAAGTGCAGCGCCAAGCGCCGTTTCGAAACCACGATCGACACGCAATTCCTCGGCGACAGGCGAAAAGGCGCCGGACGTATCGCCCGCTGCCAGCATCTTGGAAATGGTCCGCGCTTCGGTTTCGAGAGCATTCAGACGCGCCCGCGCCTGCTCGACCGGGCCACGCGACAACGCCTCGGTTTCGCGCGCCTTGGCAAGAACCTCCTCGACACGTTGGATCTCGCCTTCCGCATCGGCGACGACGTTTTCCGCCGCCTCGACCATATCGCGCTTTTCGCTAGGATCGGGCAGATCGGCCATCTTTTCGTCGATGGCGGCAAGTTCTCGGTTCGCTTCGTCGGCCTGACGCTCGAGGCGCATCTTGCGATCGGCCAGATCACGGATGGCGCGCTCCAGCTGGTTGCGGGCAGCGGCGGCTTCTGCGCGCTCCGCAGTCAGGGTGGTAAAAATCCGCTCGCTGTCGGCAAGCTTGGTGGCCGCTTCTTCGAAGGCTAGGCGCGTTTCCTCGGCAAGCCTGCCGGAATCGGCAAGAATATCGGCGAGGTCGGCTTCTTCGGTGTCGAGCTTTGCCAGAATAGCGGCATTGTCGGCGACAAGTCGCTGCTCGCGGCCGATATCCTCGGCCAATTGCGCCAGGCGACGGATCAATTCGTCCCGCCGCCGCAGGATGCGATTGACATCCTCTTCCAGTTGCGAGCGGGCGATCTGCAGTCGTTGAAGAGCAGCGGCGGCCTTCGCCTCTTCGTCGCGCAGCTCCGGCAGCTTGAAGCTGGCAATGCCTTGTGCCTTTGCCGCTTCCATCTGGATCTGCGCCTTCTCGGCGACCAGGACGGTTGCCTGGTTCAGCGCGCTATCGGCCTCGGCTTCGGCTTCCTTGGCCTGCACCCAGCGGATATGTAGCAACATGGCCTCGCGGGCACGGATATCAGCCGAAAGCATCTTGAAACGGTTGGCCTGGCGCGCCTGACGCTTCAGGCTCTCGATCTGGCTTTCGAGCTGCGACGTTACATCGTCCAGCCGCTCGAGATTGCTTTCGGCGGCACGCAGGCGCAGCTCGGCTTCGTGTCGGCGCGAATGCAAACCGGAAATGCCGGCCGCCTCTTCCAGCAGCTGGCGTCTCGCCTGCGGCTTGGCCTGGATCAGCTCGCCGATACGCCCCTGCCCGACCATGGAGGGCGAGCGGGCGCCGGTGGAAGCGTCGGCAAACAGCAGCTGTACATCCTTGGCGCGCGCTTCCTTGCCGTTGATGCGATAGACGGAGCCCTGCTCACGCTCGATGCGGCGCGTGACCTGAATTTCGTCGCTATCGTTGAAGGCGGCGGGCGCGGTGCGATCGCTGTTGTCGAGATACAGACCGACTTCGGCGGTGTTACGGGCGGGACGATTGCCGGATCCGGAAAAGATCACGTCGTCCATGCCCGAGGCGCGCATGTTCTTATAGGAATTCTCGCCCATTACCCAGCGCAGGGCCTCAACGAGATTGGATTTGCCGCAGCCGTTCGGGCCGACGACACCCGTCAGGCCGCGCTCGATGACGAATTCCGCCGGTTCGACGAAGGATTTGAAGCCGACAAGCCTCAGTCTATTGAACTTCATAGGCTGATCTCCACCCTCCCCTTGAGGGGGAGGGTCGGACCGAAGGTCCGGGGTGGGATAATCATGCATTCACCCCAGAAATCACCCCTACCTGCGCGTTTCGCGCGGCCTCCCCCCTCGAGGGGGAGGTAATAGAAAGCAGGCGCACAACCTCGGCCGCCCGCCTGTGATCGAAAAAGGCGCGGATCAGAGCAGGCTGTCGATAAGCTTCGACATGGCACCAACAGACATGTCCCCTGCATAGCGCTTGCCATTGATCAGGAAGGTCGGCGTGGCATTGACGCCGAAATCCTTGGCTGCGCGTTCCCGTACTGAGTTGACATCATCCAGAAGCTTCTGGTTCGTCAAGCATTTCGTGAAGCTATCCTCAGTAAAACCAGCGAGTTTCGACATCTGCAGCAGTGCGGCGCGGCCGTCGACGTCGGGCGAGGCCCAGGCGATCTGCTGCTTGAACAGCATTTCGACCATCGGCATGTACTGTTCCTGCGGGGCGCAGCGGGCCAGCATGAAGGCTGCGGCTGCACGCGGATCGAACGGGAATTCGCGGATGATGAAGCGAACCTTGCCGGTGTCGACGTATTTCTGCTTGATCGTGTCGAAGGTCGTGACGGCAAAATGCGCGCAGTGCGGGCAGGTCAGCGACATGTATTCGACGATCTTGACCGGAGCGTCTTCCTTGCCGAAAGCAATTTCCGGCAGCGGGCCGGGCTTCAGCACTTCGTTCATGTCAACATTGCCGTCTGACGGCGGCACTTCATCTTCGGCAGTTGCGGCGGATGCGGTGCCGGCGAAGGCAGAGAACGCCGCGGAGAGGGCCGCAACGGCAGAGCCGCCCAGCAGATGGCGTTTGGTCAAGAGCATGTCGGACATCGGCATAGAGTCACCCGTCGTTAAAGAGGCTTCGAATGTTTCATGCGATATAACGGCAGCTTGCCGCTAACAAGGCACGGTTGGCCAACTTTCTTCAAAGAATTGTGACCTGGCAAAGACAAAGGGGTTAAATTATCGCCGGAATTGATGAGGATGTATGCGAGGTCAGTGTTCGTCGAGTAAGGTCGATGGGATATTTTGGCCAGCATAAAAGAGACGTAGAATAATGACCTGTTCGTTCTTGATATGATAAGCGGCGGTAACCCGCCGCTCAAACACCATAATCCGAACACCCGGCCCTAAACTCTCGCGTTGCGGACCTCGATCAGCCATCGTTTCAAGTGTTTTGCACTGCCGTTGGAGCCGTTGGATAAACGACAATGCGTGGCTCGAACTGTCTTTCGCAATAAATTCATAGATGCCAATAAGGTCGTCTTCGGCGAGAGCACTGAAAATAACCTTATATGTCACGACCAGCAGCTTTCATTCGCTCGGCATGCATTCTTTCAACTCTGTCAAAAACCTCGTCAGCATCTCTGCCGGGTCGTGGGTCATTAAGCGCTTCCTGGATCTTTGCGCGCATTACTTGATTGATGACTTCTTCTTCACGGTCCAATGCCCTTAAGGCAGCGCGCAGGACTTCACTGGCAGAATCGTATGCTCCGGATTCCAGTCGCGCATCCACACCGCGCTGCTGGCTACCAAGTGTGACTGTGATCGGCTTGCTGGTCCGCATATCCAGTTCCTTGTCAATACCTTGCCTTGAGTATGACAGTGTCATTAATAAAAGCAAGCCTGGATTATTTCTTGTCCCGCTTCCAGGCCATGGCGGTCCCCAGACGCTGAACGGCAGCTCTGATCTTCTCATCCTCGATGCCGTCCATCATGTCAGACAGCTTGCGCGCCGCCTCGCCCTTCAATGGCGGCGGCGTGCGGGAGCGTTTGGATGCGACCGAGACCGGCTTCTGGACGATACGAATCTGATTGACGGCATAGAAGCCGAAGAAGCTGTTGATGCGCTGGATAAGCTCGCCTTGAGCATGGGTGAGAAAGAGCGCACGAGCGCCTTCACAGGCGATCGTCAGCACGCCCGGCTGATAGCGGTCGTCCACGCCGGGGCCTGTTCGCTTCGCCCAGGCGATCTTTTCCGGCCGCGTGCAGTCGGCAAAGTCCTCGCCGGCGATTTCGTCCCAGCAGCCGAGCAGCGTGGTGTTGATGCCGGCGCGCTTTGCCAGCACCGGATCGACGATGCCGTTGGTCAGCTCGGAAATCTGCTTTTCGCCTTTTCGGGGATAACTCATCTCAATCGGCTTCCGGTGCATGCTTTGTACGTCGGGCATCTTGATCACCCGACGCAGCTTGGCCAAGTATAGAGCACTTCCCCTCGACGCAGCAAATCATGACCTCGACTTTAGAATCCCCCACGGCCGCATCTCTGCTTGCCTGGTACGACCGACACCATCGCGACCTACCCTGGCGGGTCTCACCGCCCATGGCTGCGCGCGGCGTCAAGCCCGATCCCTACCGCATCTGGTTGTCGGAAGTCATGCTGCAGCAGACGACGGTGCCGGCGGTCAAAGCCTATTTCGCGAAATTCCTGGAGCGCTGGCCGACGGTCGATGATCTCGCTGCCGCGGCGAACGACGAGGTCATGGCCGCCTGGGCCGGGCTTGGCTATTACGCCCGCGCCCGCAACCTGAAGAAATGCGCCGAGGCCGTTTCAGCCGATCATGGCGGCCGTTTTCCCGATACCGAGGATGGCTTGCGCGCGCTTCCGGGCATCGGCGATTACACGGCTGCCGCCGTTGCCGCGATCGCATTCAATCGCCAGGCGGCGGTGATGGACGGCAATGTGGAACGCGTCATTTCCCGCCTCTATGCGATTTCGGCACCTCTGCCCGGTGCCAAGCCGCTGATGAAGCAGAAGGTCGCCCTGCTTACTCCTGCGGACCGGCCAGGCGATTTCGCCCAGGCGATGATGGATCTCGGCGCGACGATCTGTACGCCGAAGCGTCCGGTCTGTTCGCTCTGTCCCTTCAACGGTGCCTGTCAGGCGCTGGCGGGGCATGATCCCGAGCGCTTCCCGGTCAAAGCCGCCAAGAAGGAAAAGCCGGTGCGCCAAGGGGCGGCCTTCGTCGCGGTCAATGATGAGGGCGAAATCTTTCTGCGCCGCCGCATCGAAAACGGCCTGCTTGGGGGGATGACCGAGGTGCCGACGACGGGGTGGACGGCACGGATCGACGGCGAGACCGGCATCGAGGCGGCCCCCTTCCCGGCCGACTGGCAGCCGGCAGGCACGGTGACGCATGTCTTCACGCATTTCGAGCTGCGGCTGTCGATCTGGCGCGCCAAGTCAGTCTTGGAGAAGGACAACCATGACGGATGGTGGGCGCCGGTTACAAATCTTGAAGAGCAGGCACTCCCAACAGTCATGAAAAAAGCGATCGCTCAGGCTATTCCCAATGCGTTCGCAAAAATGCCTTTAGAGCAAAAATCAGGAATTCATTCATGACGACGGAAATACGGCATATCGTTTTCGATATCGGCAAGGTTCTGCTTCACTACGATCCGAGCATCCCCTACAGCCGCATCATTCCGGACGATGCCGAGCGCGAATGGTTCCTCGCCAATGTCTGCACACATGAATGGAACCTCGAACAGGACCGCGGCCGTACCTGGGGAGACGCCGAGGCGCTACTGATCGCCGCCCATCCCGAACGTGAAGAGCATATCCGCGCCTTTCGCAAGTATTGGCACGAGATGGTTCCGCATGCCTATGAAGGCAGCGTCGCGATCTTCGAAGGATTGATCGCGGAAGGCCGCGACGTCACTATGCTGACCAATTTCGCCTCCGATACGTTTCGCGAGGCGCAAGAGCGCTATCCGTTCCTCAACAAGCCGCGCGGCGTGACCGTTTCCGGCGATATCGGCTTGATCAAGCCGGATGTCGCGATCTATGACACCCACGCCAAGAGTTTCGATCTCGATCCGGCCTCGACGATCTTCATCGACGATTCCTATCCGAACGTCGAAGGCGCACGGGCGGCCGGCTGGCATGCAGTTCACTTCACCGGCGCCGAGAAGCTGCGCAGCGATCTCGCCGCCCATGGCATAAAGGTTTGAGCCGATGATCTTCGACCCCGCAGAGCGCATCGATCTGTTCCATGATGCGATCAATCGCCTCGACTATGAGGCGATCGAGAACTTCTTCGCCGAAGATGCCACCTATGTCTCGAATGGAGTCGGCAGCCTTGCCGGCCGTGCGGCGATCATGGAAGCGTTCCGCGGCTATTTCGACACCTATCCCGATCAGACGGCATCCAATTCCCTGGTGGAAACGTTGACGCCGCTTTCGGGCCGCGCCGTCTGGTCGGTGCGGGCCACCAACAGCAAGACGGGCAAGCCTCTGATCCGCGAGGGCGAGGAGACCATTACCTTTGATGAGAATGGCCGCGTCGTCCGCGTCGATGTCACGGACTATCAGGAATTCTGATATCCGAAGCTGAAAAGACACCCAAGGCCTTACCGATATTCGTTCGGTGAGGCCTTGGGCGTTTCACCTTCTTCCCTAACTGGAGGTACACGACGGAAGAAGGCGGATGTGGTTGCGGGAAATGGCTGAGGCTACTCCACCTTCGCCAGATCGCTGCGGATAATGGCCCTGAGTTCGTCGATCGGACGCAGGGAACTGCCGTCGTCGAAATGCCAGAACATCCATCCGTTGCACGCATCCAGGCCCTGAACCTTCGCGCCAAGGCGATGAATCGAACCGGCCTCGCCGCCGGAGGCGACCGTGCCGTCGGCGCGCACGATGGCGCTATAGCGGCGTTTCGCGTCCGTCAGGACCTGGCCCGGCTTGATCATGCCGCTCTCGATGAGCACGTTGAAAGCCACGCGCACTTCGGCCTTCTTGCCGGTCATGACGGTCAGTTCCGCCTTACCGAGCGGCTCGACGGCTGCGATGCGGGCGCTTGCCGCGTCGATATAATCCTGCTCGCGCTCGATACCGACGAAGTGGCGGCCGAGGCGCTTGGCGACGGCGCCTGTCGTGCCCGATCCGAAGAAGGGATCGAGAATGATGTCGCCGGGCTTGGACGAGGCCATGATGACGCGGGCAAGCAGCGCTTCCGGCTTCTGGGTCGGATGCACCTTCTTGCCGTCATCGCCCTTCAGCCGCTCGTTGCCGTTGCAGATCGGGAACAGCCAGTCGGAGCGCATCTGCACGTCGTCGTTGGCGGCCTTCATGGCGTCGTAGTTGAAGGTATAGCCCTTGGCCTTGGCGTTCGGGCTTGCCCAGATCATCGTCTCATGGGCGTTCTGGAAGCGACGACCCTTGAAATTCGGCATCGGGTTGGTCTTGCGCCAGACGATGTCATTGAGGATCCAGAAGTTCAGATCCTGCAGCGTCGCGCCGACGCGGAAGATGTTGTGATAGGAGCCGATGACCCAGATCGTGCCCGTCGGCTTCAGCACGCGGCGGCAGGCGAGCAGCCAGGCGCGGGTGAAGGCATCATAGGCTTCGAAGGAGGCAAACTGGTCCCACTCGTCATCGACTGCGTCGACCAGCGACTGGTCCGGACGGTGCAGCGTGCCGCCGAGCTGAAGATTGTAGGGCGGGTCGGCGAAGATGACGTCGACGGACTGATTGGGCAGTGCTTCAAGAGCGGCCACGCAATCGCCCTTGATGATCGTGTCGATCCAGGAACCCGGAACGGCTGATGTCCTGAGGTCGGCAAGCGGGAAAACTGACGCCATGTGATACTCGCTGTTACACTTACTCGGTGTTCTTAACTGAGTGTTATGGTTACCTAACTTGGTTACCAAAGACTAAAGCGGCGGCATATTTTCCAAATTCCCACGCAAGTTCGCGGGAATTCGGGCCTCGTCGAAAGGCGTTGAAAGCCCTAGATATCGTGTACTGCGTGGCTATCATCAGGCGCTTCGTCCCGCTCCGTCATTCCATAGTCGCGAAGAACCTGCGCCACGCGCAGCCGATAATCAGCAAACACCGTCTTTCGGCCTGCCGTCTGTGCGGCGCGGTGGGCTTCGCGGTTTCGCCATTCACGAACGGCCGCCTCGTCGCGCCAGAAGGACAGCGACAGTAATTTGCCTGGCTGGCTCAGGCTTTCGAAGCGCTCGATCGAGATAAAGCCGTCGATCGTTTCGAGTTCGGAGCGCAGCATTGCGGCAATGTCGAGATAGTGCTGACGTTCATCGGGATGGGGAATGACTTCGAAAATTACTGCGATCATGGCGATATCCTTGGAGCATGCGGTAAGGATATATTTTTCAGGAAAATGCGATCTTCCCGCAAGATGAAACGCTCGCGGCGGGCAAAATCGAGATTGGCCTGTGCCAGCGGATCGGCGGCAAGGCTCTTGCGATAGGCCTCGTAGGCAGCCAGGCCTTCGATGTTGTAGATGCCGTAGGCCGTCGTCAGCGAGCCCTCGTGCGGTGCGAAATAACCGGTCAGGTCGGCGCCGTTGCGCGGGATGACCTGGCCCCAGGCCTTGCCGTACTCTGCGAAGGCTTCCTGCTTGAACGGGTCGATCTGATAGCGGATGAGACAGGTGATCATTGGCTTTCTCCTTTGCCGATACAGACGTTTTCGCACATTGCAAGGCGGAGATGGTTCGGTTACGATCGAAGTATGAAAGAAGGTCCAGACATAGCACAGATCGGCTCGCTGATCGGCGATCCCGCGCGCGCGAATATTTTGACAGCGCTTATGGGCGGCCGAGCGTTGACGGCAACGGAACTTGCGGCCGCTGCCGGCGTGACGCTGCAGACCGCCAGTGCCCATCTTGCCAAGCTCGAAGCGGGCGGCCTGCTGACGCAACGCAAGCAGGGACGCCATCGCTATTTCACGCTGGCAGACGATCGCGTCGGCAAACTGCTCGAGGGCATCATGGGTTTTGCCGCAAGCCGTGGGCACCTGCGCCATCGCCCCGGCCCGAAGGAGCCGGCCCTGCGCAAGGCGCGCATCTGCTACGACCATCTGGCCGGCGACTACGGCGTGCGCATGCTGGACAGCCTGATAGAGGCCGGTTCGATCTCTGTTATGGGCGAAGGCCTGAGCCTGACGCCCGGTGGTGAGAAGCATTTGGGATCGATCGGCATCGATGTCTCCGGGCTTCGCTCCAGCCGCCGTCCGCTTTGCCGGTCCTGCCTGGATTGGAGCGAACGGCGGGCGCATCTGGCCGGCAGCCTCGGCAAGGCACTGCTTTCAAACTTCTTCGACAAGGGTTGGGCGCGGCGAACCGAAAACAGCCGCTCGATCTTCTTCACGCCAGAGGGAGAGCGCCGTTTCCTGGCGCTCTTTCCGCTCGAATTGGGGGAAGACATCGAGCAGCCCCAGCTGGATGATACGCCTTAAACTGACCCGATCGGGACGCCGCTGAAATTGCTCCAATAATGCACCGAAGAAATTATCTATAATTTTTAGCCGACGATTGCGAAGGCTTCACGCGTCGATCCGGAAGGTGTGCGAACCGGTGCGCGGCCGATCCATTGCACATGCTTCTGCAGGATCGCAGCCGCCTCGTCGGCCCGCCCCTGGCGCAACGCCGCCAGAATAGCGCGATGGTCGTGATCCGTGCGCTTCTCCCAGCCGGATTGCCAGGCGGAGAAGAGAAAGCGAGCGCTGGCGGCATGCAGGTCATCGATGGCAGCCAGCAGCCGCGCCATGCCGCAGGGCGCCAGAATCAGCCGGTGGAAGCGGCGATTGGCTTCCTCCCAGGCGTGGACGTTGCCGGCGGCATCGCCGTCGCGCGTTGCCTGCTCAGCCTCATCGAGAATGGCAGGCGTCAGGTGCGGCGCTGCATGCTTGAGCGCAAGCCCCTCAAGGGCTGCCCGCATTTCCGCGACCTCGCGGACTTCCTTGAGATCGAAGGAGGCGACGCGAACGCCGCGACGCGGCAGGCTGATCGCCAGCCCCTGCGCCTCCAGCCGCCGGAATGCCTCGCGCACGGGCACGTGGCTGGCGCCGAACTCTTCGGCGATGTGATCCTGCCGCAGGCGGGCATCGGGCGCGATCTCGCCGCGGATGATGCGATCGGCAAGCACCCGGCTGATGCGGCTGGCAATGGTGGTGTCGTCGCGCTCCTTGGCCATGGCCGATCCTTAAAGGCGTGCCTGCCGGATGTCGAGCGGCAAGCAAAAGTCATCACTTCTTTCGCGCATTTCGACCCTTTCGCTAACTGCAGCGCAGCCATGCCCGCCAATTGGTTGAGCTTTGCCGACATATCGTGTAAAGCCCCACCGTCATTTTCCAGAGCATGCGGCGAACCACCGACGGCCTTCCGTGAAGCATGCCGAATTCAGCCCATATCAAAGGCAGCACCTCTCATGAGCAATGGCTTCGACCTCATCATCTTCGACTGCGACGGCGTTCTGGTCGATTCGGAAATCATCGCGGCACAAGTCGAATCCAAACTGCTGACCGATGCCGGCTATCCGATCAGCACCGAGGAAATGGGCGAGCGCTTCGCCGGCATGACCTGGCGCAACATCCTGTTCGAAGTCGAGCGCGAGGCGAGCATCCCGCTCTCCGCGTCGCTGCTCGACAAATCCGAGAAGCTGCTCGACCTGAAGCTTGCCAGCGACGTCCAGGCCATTCCCGGTGTGCCGCTTGCGCTGTCGCGGCTGCCAATGCCGCGCTGCATCTGCTCGAATTCCAGCTCCGAACGCCTTGAGATGATGCTGACCAAGGTCGGCTACATCAAGCTGTTTGCTCCGAATATCTTTTCCGCCAAGGATCTCGGTGCCGACCGCGTGAAGCCGAAGCCGGATATCTTCTTGCACGGCGCCAGGGAGATGAATGCCAGCCCGGCCAATACGATCGTCGTCGAAGATTCGGTTCACGGCGTCCAGGCGGCACGAGCCGCCGGCATGCGCGTCATCGGCTTCACCGGTGCGTCGCACACCTATCTTTCGCATGCAGACCGGCTGACCGATGCCGGCGCCGAGACCGTCGTCAGCCGCATGGCCGACCTGCCCGGGGTGGTCATGGCACTCGCCGAATGGGACGGCGTGCTCTGAGGCAATAGGCAATAGGCAATAGGCGATAGGCAATAAATGTTGCGGCTATAGTGCCGGCGGCAGCAAGGACAAGGTGATCTTTTCCTACTGCCTACTGCCTACTGCTTGACCCCAACCTTAGTGACGCTTCTTACGCGCCGGCTTCTCGCCCTTCACAGGCTTCTGCGGCCCCTGCTCGAAGCCGAGCTGGACGATCGTAAAGCCGCCGGAGCCGCCGGCAACCTGGATATCGTTATCGGTGAAGAGGAACTGTGCGGTGGTTTCGCCCGGCGGAATTTCCGCCGTGTACATGATGGTCTTGCTGTAAAGGGCGTTGTCATTGTCCATGACGGCAACGTGGATGGGCAAGGTGACCTTGCCGGAGCTGCCCATCGGGCCTGCAACCAGGCGCCCTTGCGCGACGACGTGAATGCCAAGGCTGGCGCCGTCGCTGGTGCACTGGCGCGTCGCCTGCGCGAGCGAGGCTTGATAGGCCAGCTGGTTCGGATCGTCCTTGGCGCCCTTGGCGTAAACGCGATAGACCGAATCCTCATCGCGGATGACAGCCTGCGGGCATTTGCCGGCGACATAGGTCTGACCACCGGTCGGAGCCGCCGTCGCGGTGCTCGCCTGCGGTGCTACCGCTACGTCCGTTGCCGGCTGTTTTTCATTATTGCCGCCAATACCGAGAGTGCTGCAACCCGTCAGCAATGCCAGAAGCGAAGCGGAGAAAAGACGACGCGAAACCTTGCCAAACACTATTATTCCACCCTCTCCATATATTTCACATTATCGGCCTGCAGCCTGTCAAACGGGCCTTTTATGACACTTGGCGATGGTCTATACCAGCGACGCAGCAAAAAATCGATTGGGTAGACACCGTTTTGGCTCACTTTTCGAGATCCACACATTGCCATAGACAGCCGCCGCATGGCGCCGATCCCACGCGCCTTGCGCAAACGCGAAAACCACGCGGCTGATCCGACGCAAAAAGACAGGCCGCCGTCGCTTCGTTCCACTACCCTCTCAATCGATCACTCAGGCAATTTTGCGACCAAAGGAATTCTAAACCGTGGATTACATTTCAACGCGGGGAGAAGCCCCTGCCCTTGGCTTCTGCGACGCTCTCCTGGCCGGCCTTGCCCGTGACGGCGGGCTTTACGTTCCCCGTGAGTGGCCTGTCCTGACGAAGAAGGAAATCCGCGCCTTTCGCGGCAAGAGCTATCAGGAGGTCGCTTTCGCAGTCCTCTCGCCCTTCACGAACGGCGAGATCCCGGCAGAGATCTTTCGCGGCATGATCGACGACGCCTACGCCACCTTCCGGCACCCGGCGGTGGCTCCGCTCGTCCAGACCGGGCCGAACAGTTTCGTCATGGAGCTCTTCCACGGCACGACGCTCGCCTTCAAGGATGTCGCCATGCAGCTGCTGGCGCGGCTGATGGATTACGCGCTGGAAAGGCGCGGCCAGCGGGCGACCATCGTTGGCGCCACGTCGGGCGATACCGGTGGTGCTGCGATCGACGCCTTTGCCGGCCGCGAGCGCACCGATATCTTCATTCTCTTCCCGCATGAGAAGGTCTCGCCGGTGCAGCAGCGGCAGATGACTACCTCGACGGCGGCAAATGTTCACGCGCTGGCGGTCAAGGGCAATTTCGACGACTGCCAGAACCTCGTCAAAGCCATGTTCAACGACGCCGCCTTCCGCGACAAGGTCAAACTTTCCGGCGTCAACTCCATCAACTGGGCGCGAATCATGGCGCAGGTGGTCTATTACTTCACTACCGCCGTCGCTCTTGGCGGCCCGGACCGCAAGATTTCCTTCACCGTGCCCACGGGCAATTTCGGCGATATTTTCGCAGGCTACGTCGCCAAGCGCATGGGCCTTCCGATCGAGCGCCTGGTCATCGCCACCAACGAGAACGATATCCTGGCACGCACGTTGAAGACAGGCCGCTACGAGATGCGTTCAGTCAAGGCAACTACCTCTCCGTCGATGGATATCCAGATTTCCTCCAACTTCGAACGGCTGCTGTTCGAGGCCAACGGCCGCGATGCTTCCAAGGTGCGCGCCGCCATGGAGAGCCTGAAGCAGTCGAACGGCTTTTCGATCAGCGAAGAGGCCCTGAAGTTCATCAAGAAGGACTTCCGCGCCGGTCGCGCCAGCGAGAAGCAGGTGGCCGAAACGATCCGCAAAACCCTTGCTGACACGGGCTATCTGCTCGATCCGCATACGGCGATCGGCGCCTTCGTCGCCGCGAAGAACGAGCGCCCCAGCAGCCCTATGGTGACGCTTGCCACCGCACATCCCGCAAAATTCCCCGCCGCAGTAAAATCCGCATCCGGTATTGACCCGGCGCTTCCGACGTGGCTTGCTGGTCTGATGACCAGGGAGGAGCGTTTCGACATTCTCGATCCGGAACTTAAAGCCGTTGAAGGCTTTATCGGCAAGCACGCCAGGGCCGGGGAATAACAAACGCGGAAAGACAAGCGATGACAGTGGAGTGCACCCGGCTTGCGTCCGGGCTGACAATAGCAACCCAATCGATGCCACATCTCGAAAGCGTGGCACTCGGCGTTTGGATCAAATCGGGTTCGCGTAACGAGACGGAAGCAGAACACGGTATCGCGCATCTGCTCGAGCACATGGCGTTCAAGGGCACGGGACGGCGCACCGCCCGCGAGATCGCCGAGGAAATCGAGAATGTCGGCGGCGAAGTCAACGCTGCCACCTCGACCGAAACCACCTCCTATTATGCCCGCGTTTTAAAGGATCACGTGCCGCTCGCCGTCGATATCCTTGCCGATATCCTGACGGAGTCCGCCTTCGACGAGGAAGAGCTGGCGCGCGAAAAGCAGGTCATCCTGCAGGAAATCAATGCGGCGAACGACACGCCAGACGATGTCGTATTCGACAAGTTTTCCGAAGTCGCCTATCGCGGCCAGACGCTCGGGCGCGCCATTCTGGGCACGCCAGAGACCGTCGTCTCCTTCTCGCCGGAACAGATCCGCCATTATCTCGGCCGCAACTACATAACCGACCGCATGTTCGTGGTGGCGGCCGGCGCTGTCGATCATGAAAGCTTCGTGCGTCAGGTCGAGGAGCGCTTCTCCAGCCTGCCGACGAAGCCGTCCGCTCCGCCCGTTATCGAGCCAGCCCGCTATATCGGCGGCAACATCCGGGAAACGCGCGACCTGATGGATGCGCAGATCCTGCTCGGTTTCGAGGGACGCGCCTATCACACCCGCGATTTCTATTGTTCGCAGATCCTCGCCAACATCCTCGGCGGTGGCATGTCCTCGCGCCTGTTCCAGGAAGTGCGCGAATTCCGTGGCCTCTGTTATTCGGTCTATGCCTTTCACTGGGGCTTCTCCGACACCGGCATCTTCGGCATCCACGCCGCGACCGGTGGCGAGAACCTGCCGGAATTGCTGCCCGTCATCGTCGACGAGCTGCACAAGTCGTCTCATGATATCCAGCAGCAGGAAATCGAGCGCGCCCGCGCCCAGATCCGTGCACAGCTCTTGATGGGCCAGGAAAGCCCGGCCGCCCGCGCCGGCCAGATCGCCCGGCAGATGATGCTTTATGGCCGCCCCATCCCGAACCAGGAGATGCTGGAACGCCTGGAAGGCATCACCATCGAGCGTTTGACGGATCTTGCCGGCCGGCTGTTCTTCGATACAGTACCGACGCTTTCGGCGATCGGGCCGCTGGAGCAGCTTGCACCGATGGAAGACATCGTCACGTCGCTGTCGTCGCCGGCCCCTGCTTCCAAAAGCGCAAGCGGCTAAGGGCACGCCGCGAGCCTATGGGTTCAATTCTCGGGGGAGTGCTTGGCGGCATGCAAAAATCTGTCTTTCGGTTTCTCTCACGTCATTCGGACGCGGTTGAACTCGAAAACGATACATATTTGCTGCGCCTGCCGCGCTACTCCGATTTCAACCAATGGCACAAGCTCCGGGCGGAGAGCCGCCGCTTCCTGGAACCCTGGGAGCCGACCTGGCGACATGACGAGCTGACGGAGGGCGCCTATCGGGCCCGCATCATCCGCGGAAAGCAGGAATATAGCTCCGGCCAGGCCATACCATTGTTCATCTTCCTCAGGGAAAACATGACGCTGGTTGGCGGGATTACGATCGGCTATATTCGCCGCGGTGCCGCGCAGAGCTGCATGATCGGATATTGGATGGGCGAACGCTATTCCGGTCAGGGCCATATGTTCGCCGCACTTCAATTGGTTATACCCTATATCTTTTCCGGACTTGAGTTGCACCGAATTGAAGCAGCCTGTATTCCGGACAATGAGCGTAGCATGCGGCTTTTGCAAAAAGCCGGTTTCCAGCGGGAAGGTCATTTGCGCGGTTATCTTAAAATCAACGGTCAGTGGCGCGACCATGTGATGTTTTCAAGGTTGGTGTCCGACACCAACCCGAACCGAAGCCTCGGCCAGCGATGATCGCCGGATTCACCCAGACGGGGACTATGGCCCGGCGGCTATATGCCGTTATCGCAACGCTTGCGGCCACCGTGATGCTGTTGATTGCCGGAATGGCGCATGCGGCAGAACCCGTGAAGATTTCGCGCGACGATACCGCTCTCGACCTGACGGCGACGACGGAGATCTACCGAAATCAAGGCGAGGCCTTTCAGGTTTCGACGGCCGCCGGGGCCGACGGCATCCGGCGCCGCATCGAGGTCCGCTCCTCCTCGCCGAACCACCAGGGCGACTGGGCGGTCTTCGCGCTCGCTAACGTTTCCGAAGAGCAGCTGGAGCGCGTGATCGTCGCCCCGCATTTCCGCCTGGTGAATTCGAAGGTCTTCTGGCCCGATCTCGGCTCGCAGCGCATCGTCGCGATCACGCCGAGCGAAGGTTTCGCGCTCGACCGTCAGCCAAGCGACGAGGCCGATGTCTTCCGCATCACGCTGAACCCTGGCGCCGTCGTCACTTTCGTTGCCGAGCTTTCGTCGCCGAACCTGCCGCAGCTCTATCTCTGGGAACCGAACGCCTACAAGGATACGGTCAACGCCTTCACGCTCTATCGCGGCATCGTGCTCGGCATCGCCGGCCTGCTGGCGGTGTTCCTGACCATCCTTTTCGTGGTCAAGGGCACGTCGATGCTGCCGGCGACGGCGGCTCTCGCCTGGGCGGTGCTCGGCTATATCTGCGTGGACTTCGGCTTCCTCGGCAAGCTCATCACCATAACCTCCGGCGACCAGCGAATATGGCGCGCCTGTGCGGAGGTGGCGCTCGCGTCGAGCCTGGTGATCTTCCTGTTCACCTACCTCAATCTCAATCGCTGGCATGCGCATCTCGGCTACGTGACGCTCGCCTGGGTGCTCGGCCTTGCCCTGCTCTTCGGCGTCGCGATCTACGATCCTTCGATCGCGGCCGGCATTGCACGGCTATCGCTGGCGCTGACGGCGACGGCGGGCCTGTTGCTCATCATCTATCTCGGCTTCAGCCGCTATGACCGTGCCATCCTGCTCGTGCCCGCCTGGGCGCTGATCCTCGTCTGGCTGTTTGGGTCCTGGATGACGGTCATGGGCAAGCTCGACAACGACATCATCCAGCCAGCCCTCGGCGGCGGCCTCGTCCTCATCGTCTTGCTGATCGGCTTCACCGTCATGCAGCATGCCTTTGCCGGCGGCGCCTTCCAGCAGGGCCTATTCTCGGATCTGGAGCGGCAATCCCTGGCGCTGACCGGCTCCGGCGACACCGTCTGGGACTGGGACGTGGCGCGCGACCGCGTGGTGACGACGCCAGATATCTCGATGAAGCTCGGTCTTTCGCCCGGCACCATGCATGGCGCGGCGCGCAACTGGCTGCCGCGGCTGCATCCCGATGACCGGGACCGTTTTCGCGCGACGCTCGACGTGCTTTTGGAGCATCGACGCGGCCGGCTGAACCACGAATTCCGCATCCGCGCGGAGGATGGGCATTTCCACTGGCTGTCGATCCGCGCCCGGCCGGTGCTGGGGTCGAACGGTGAGATCATTCGCTGCGTCGGCACGATCGTCGACATTACCGAGCAGAAGAATTCTGTCGAGCGGCTGCTGCATGATGCGGTGCACGACAATCTCACCGGATTGCCGAACCGCCAGGTCTTCCTCGACCGCCTGCAGGCCGTTCTGACGTTCGCATCGGATGGCAATCAGCTCCGGCCGACAGTCATGGTCATCGACATCGACCGCTACAAGCTCGTCAACGATACCCTTGGCTTCGCGGCGGGCGACAATATTCTTATCGCGCTGACGCGGCGCCTTCGCCGGCTGATGAAGCCGCAGGATACGTTGGCGCGCCTTTCCGGCGACCAGTTCGGCCTCATCCTCGTTTCCGAACGCGATCCGGCCAAGGTCGCGGATTTTGCCGATGCGATCAGCAAGGCGATCATGGTGCCGATCAATTTCGCCAATCGCGAGATCATCCTGACGGCATCGGTC
This sequence comes from Martinezella tropici, assembly GCF_008370325.1. GTDB lineage: Bacteria > Pseudomonadota > Alphaproteobacteria > Rhizobiales > Rhizobiaceae > Rhizobium > Rhizobium tropici_B. The sequence continues at coordinate 524,321 of NZ_VNIP01000011.1, forward strand.
GGGCTGACGTCTTGGGTCGACCAGCAGGAAAATGCGGCCGGCATGCTGAGCGATGCGGAACTTGCCATGTATCGCGCCAAACGCGCCGGCGGTAATCGCGTCGAGCCCTTCCAACCGGCCTTCCGCAGCTTCGGCACCGACCGGCTGCAGCTCGAAACCGATCTGCGCCGTGCCGTCGAACGCAAGGAACTTTCGCTGGTCTATCAGCCGATCGTCCGCCTGGAAGATGCCGAGGTCGCAGGCTTCGAGGCGCTGATGCGCTGGGAGCATCCCAAGCGCGGCAATATTCCGCCAACGGAATTCATTCCGATCGCGGAGGCCTCCGACATTATCGGCCCGCTCGGCATGTTCGCGCTCGAACAGGCGACCAACGACCTGAAGGCCTGGCAGCGACAGACCGGCGACCTGCCGCTGTTCGTCTCCATCAATCTTTCCAGCGTGCAGCTGCTCAACAACGAACTTTACGACGATATCCGTGCCCTGCTCGCCAAGACGCATTGCGACCCGAGCCGGATCAAACTTGAGCTGACGGAATCGCAGGTGATGGAGAATCCGGAGCAGGCGCGGCTCGTGCTCGACAAGTTGCGCGACGCCGGCATCGGCTTGGCGCTCGACGATTTCGGCACAGGCTATTCGTCGCTCGCCTATCTCACCCGCTTCCCCTTCGACACGATCAAGCTCGACAAGGCCATGGTCCGCGACGACAGCGACAAGAAGGCGGTCCTATTGCGCTCGGTCATTTCCATGGCGCGCGAACTCAATATGCGGGTCGTCGCCGAAGGCATCGAATCCGAAGAGGATGCGCTGGAGCTTGCCAAGATCGGCTGCACTTACGGCCAGAGCTTCATCTTCGGGCCGCCTATGGGATCGGATTCGGTGCTGCGTCTATTGAAGGAACGCTTTCCGCTGACGAAGCGCGCCTAATCCCTCCCCTACATGGCGCTGATGGATTGCAACGCCGCTCAGGCAGTGGCGATCAGGTCCCTTATGTAGTCGAGCTTCGCAACTACCGGCGGCGAGAGGATGAAGGGATAGGAATCCGGCTGTCCCATGCTGCGCTGAATGGAATTGATCGCCACGCTCAACGGGATCCAGGCGTTGACAAGCTGTTCGGCGCTTTCAGCCTCATAGGGATTGAAATCCACCTCAGCGGCCATGTCATGATAGCGATAGGGGTCGATCGCCAGCCCGAAGGAACGCGCCGTTTCCAGCGTATCGACGATATGCAGATAATGCGCGAAGCACTCGGCAAAATCCTCCCACGGATGCGCGCTTGCATAGGCGCTGATGAAGCTCTCCTGCCAGTTCGCGGGCGGGCCAATGTCGTAATGGGCCTGAAGCGCCGCACCGTAATCCGCGCGCTCATCGCCGAAGACAGCGCGAAAGCCGTCGAACTGCCCCCGATCCCGGACAAGCTTGTTCCAGATGAAATGGCCGGTCTCATGGCGGAAGTGACCGAGCAAGGTACGATAGGGCTCGTTCATGGAGGTGCGCGTCTGTTCGCGCGTCACATCATCCGCCTCGGCGGCACGAATGGCGATCAGCCCTTCCTCATGGCCGGTCATGGCCGGGACGACGGTGCCACCCTGCACTTCATCTTCGAGGAAATCGAACACCAGGCCACCATCCGGATCCTGCTGCCGATCGGGATGCGGCAAATTCCAGCGCAGCAGGGAATAGAACAGATGCCTCTGCGCCTGACCGATACGCCGCCAGCGGTCTATACCCTGCTGCGTATCGGTATTCGGTACCAGCCGATTATGACGGCAGGCGACGCAATAGGGCTGAGGATCATCGGCATCGACGAGCCAGTTGCAGATGTCGAGCGCGGCATTGGCGCAGAAGTGCATAGGCCGCCCGGGCTCGGAAACCGGATGCCATGTCACATCGTCATCGGCGTCGAGCGCATAGATCACCAGGCGATCCGGAACGAAGCCGAGTTGATGGCCGCAGCGGACGCACCGCCTGTTATCGAAATGGACGGGCTGGCCACAATGGCCACAGGTGAAAAGCCGCATGCTCCCCTCGGAAAAGACGATCGGTGAGAATAAAGAGCCTGCCACGTTTCCGTAACAGGCTCTTCCTCCCAACATCGCTGCTACAACGTCAATTCAGGCGGAGCAGCGACCATGGATTGGTAAATGCAAACCGGCCGGTCACATCCGGTCGACTGCGCCTTTGACCTTGTCCTTGGCCTTGCCAACGGCGGTCTGCACCTTACCCTTGGCTTCCTGTGCAGCGCCTTTGGCGCGCATGCCCTTGTCGTTGGTCGCCTTGCCGGCCATCTGCTTGGCCTTGCCGGCGATTTCGTTCACCTTACCGGATACCTTGTCGGTCGTGCTGCTCATGTCTGATGCCTCCCTGGCTTGCACGGCGGAATTACCGTTGCGCTGCCGGGAAAACGTCACAGCGGCTATTTCGTTCCGAAACAGTGCAAGTCAGCTCAGCTATGGCCGGCATGCGGCGATAGCATTGCGGGGTTGATGCCCATGAGCGCCAAGGCGCGATCATACTTATTGTCGAGGCTGCGGTCGAAGATCAGTTCTTCGTTCGCCGGGCAGTTCAGCCAGCCATTATTGCCGATCTCCGCCTCGAGCTGACCGGCGCCCCAGCCAGCGTAACCGAGCAGCATCGTCGCACGCTTCGGACCGCTCCCCTTGGAAATGGCCCGAACGATATCGAGCGTTGCCGTCAGGCTGATATCGTCACTGACCGGAATGCTGCTGTCGCTGAGGTAATCGTCGGAATGCAAGACGAAGCCGCGCCCGCTTTCAACCGGACCGCCGGTCTGGATGGGAAAATCTCGCGCGCCTTGCGGAAGCACGATGGCATCGTCGTCCTTGATCATTTCGAGATGCAAGAGGACGTCGGTGAATGTCAGCTTTTGGGCCCGATTGATGACGAAACCCATGGCACCTGCATCGGAATGGGCACAGATATAAACCACCGTCCGGTGGAAGTTCCGATCCTCCATGCCCGGCATGGCGATCAGGAACTGACCGTCGAGAAAACCTCTTTCGCGTCTATTCTTCAGCGTCGATAGGGACATCGTGCCTCCTGACCGCAGTCTGCAACTGCACCGCCTGTAATCAAGATGGGGCAATGTCATAAATCAATCAACTGAAAATGATCATTTCCCTCTTCCGTCATGCTAGCTCCTGGCGGTCCGATCCGTTAAATCCTTGTTTCATGATTGGAATAAGCACTCTCGCACGCCTCTCGGCATTGTTCGCCGCCACTCTATTCACCGCCGCGACGACCCATGCCGCCATGAGCGAATGGATGGACAATCAAGGCGGACGCATGCGCCTGGTGGCGCTTGCGCCTGACGCGGAAGGACATATCCGGGCCGCCTTGCAGATCGAACCGGCACCCGGCTGGATCACCTATTGGCGCGAGCCCGGCCAGGGCGGAATTCCGCCCCAGGTGACGCCGGCACCCGATAGCGGCGTGACGCTGGAAAAGGCCGGCTATCCAGTGCCGAAGCAGATCACGGTCGGCAATATCAAGGAGATCGGCTATGATGCGCCGGTGACCTTGCCGCTCGATTTTCGCGTCACCGGCAAGACACCGGCGGAACTCAAGCTGACTGCTTTCGTGGGCCTCTGCAAAGAAATATGCATCCCCTTCCAGGCTGATTATTCATTGCCGCTGCCGGCGGGCGGGCAGCCGACCTCGCATGAACTGGCCCTGCTGGATGCAGCAAAAGCGCTGCTGCCGGAAACTCCTTCATCCGATTTCGCCGTTCAGAGCTATCAAATCTCCGCCGACGCCAAGCAGCTTTCGCTGCGGCTGGCATTGCCGGAGGCAACCGGCGATGCGCCGATGATCTACGTGACGGGACCGTCGGGCTATGTGTTCTTCCAGCAAGTGAACGCGAAGCGGGATGGAAGCAGCTTCTCGACCGATATCGAGATCGGCAAGCTGCCGAAGAATTATGATCCGAAGGGCAAGAGCTGGGGCATTCTGGTCATCGACGGTGATCGGGCCATGGAAACCACACTTGCGCTCGAATAGGTCGGACCTATAGTTTCCTGCAAAAGCCCCCTAATCACGACGCAAGGAGAGAACCATGTCTATCGCCATCGGCGACACGCTGCCTGCCGCCACCTTCAAGGAAAAGACCGCCGACGGCCCGGTCGAGATCAGCACCGAGCAGCTGTTTGCCGGCAAGCGCGTCGTGCTCTTTGCCGTGCCCGGCGCGTTTACGCCCACCTGCTCGCTCAATCACCTACCGGGCTTTCTCGAGAACCGCGACACCATTCTCGCCAAGGGCATCGATGACATCGCCGTGGTTGCCATCAATGACTGGCATGTCATGGGCGCCTGGGCACAATCATCAGGCGGCCTGGGCAAGATCCATTTCCTCGCCGACTGGGACGGCTCCTTCACTAAGGCGCTCGGCCTCGATGTCGACCTCTCCGCCGGCGGCCTCGGCATTCGCTCCAAGCGCTATTCCATGCTGGTGGAAGACGGCGTGGTGAAGACGCTCAACATCGAGGAAAGCCCCGGCCAGGCAACGGTTTCGGGTGCTGCGGCGATGATCGAGCAGCTTTAAGATTTCCATGGATTTAGGGAGCAGGCCGCGCCGCGGCCCGCTTCCGACTTAAATGCCGGGACACAGGCAATTTGTCAGGCTTTCTCACTCTGTGCCCTTATGCCCGCTCGTTACACGGATATAATAACCGTCCGGGTCCATAATGCGAAAATCACGCATGCCCCACGGCTGCAAGGCAAGCTCAGACACCGGTTGGCCATAGGTTCTGGCCGTTTCATATGAGCCCTCTATATCCGCAACGCTCAGCACGATTTCGACACCAAGGCCAAGCCGCTCGCCATTAGCAGCCAGCAAGGGATGATCGGATCCGAGGGCCTCCCGGCTATTAACGGAGATGGCAGCCTCACCATTCGAGAGCATTGTATATTGCTTGCTTGGTTCGCCAATCACTTGGAAACTCAATGCCTGGCAATAGAATTCTATCGACGCACCGACATCGGCGACAAATAGCTCCAATCTTAGTTTCACGACATCTCCTCTCGCAGGCTCGCTCCCACAACCTTAGCATTGCGAGGATAAACTCGTTGCGGCCATCATGGCGAGAAGGCAGCAACGGAAACGGCTGTAAATTTCCGATCTTGTTCCCTGCGAACGGTGGGCCGTTCACTCTCCGCCTCTTTTTCGCCGCATTCCATTGGCTATTACACGTAATGTTATTACATAATTGAAAGCCCCGGCATGCCTTTTGACCGTGATCCTCTCGCGCCATCCCTCATGGGGCGCTCCGCCTTGGTGCGCCTTGCCTATGTTGCGATCGGCATTGCGGTGCTCTGGGCGGCCATCGGCTGGGCGGTGGCCTTGGCATGAACGATCTGATCCGCCTCAACAACCTCACTGTCACCTATGAGCGTCATCCGGCCGTGCACCACATCTCGGGCGGTTTTGCCGCCGGCAGCCTGACGGCTATTGCCGGGCCGAACGGGGCCGGCAAGTCGACATTGCTCAAGGCGATGATTGGCGAATTGCGTCCGGCGGGCGGATCGATCGATCGAGGGGTGCTGACGCGCAACGATTTCGGCTATCTGCCGCAGGCGGCCGAGATGAACCGCCGCTTTCCCATTTCGGTTGCCGATACTGTCATGCTCGGCGCCTGGAAGAATGCCGGCGCTTTCGGCCAATTCTCCCGAAAAGATGCCGAGCGGGCGCGCGAGGCGCTGGGCATCGTCGGTCTGTCCGGCTTCGAAAGCCGGCATATCGGCTCGCTTTCCGCCGGGCAGTTCCAGCGCGTCCTCTTCGCCCGATTGCTGCTACAGGACGCGCGCGTCATCCTGCTGGACGAACCCTTTACTGCGATCGATCAACGCACGACGCGCGATCTTCTCGACCTCGTGCTGCGATGGAACCGGGAGGGACGCACAGTCATCGCCGTGCTGCACGATTTCGATCAGGTGCGAAGCTATTTCCCCGAAACGCTCCTGATCGCCCGCGAACTTGTGGGATGGGGCGGGACGGAAGAGGTTATGAGCGCGACGAACCTCATCAAGGCGCGCGCCATGGCCGAACGTTGGGATGAGGAAGCCGAAGCATGCCTGCCGGAAGAGGAGCATGACGAGGGCGGCTTGGCAAAGAGGGAGCCGGCCGAATGACAGTCTACGACATCTTCCTCGCGCCCTTCGCCGATTATGGCTTCATGCGGCGCGCGCTGATTGCCTGCGTCTGCCTCGGCCTCGGCTCCGGGCCGATCGGCGTTTTCCTGATGCTCAGGCGCATGAGCTTGATGGGCGATGCCATGAGCCATGCCGTCCTGCCCGGGGCGGCCATCGGCTATTTGATTGCCGGCTCGCTGTCGCTGACGGCCATGGGGCTTGGCGGGCTCGTGGCCGGCCTTTCCGTGGCACTGCTATCAGGTCTCGTCAGCCGTGCGACCGTGCTGCAGGAAGATGCGAGCTTTGCCAGTTTCTATCTGACCTCGCTGGCGCTCGGCGTCCTCATCGTGTCGCTGCGCGGCTCCAACATCGATCTGCTGCATGTGCTCTTCGGCACCATTCTCGCAATCGATGCGCCTGCCCTCTACCAGATCGGCGCGATCACGACGGCGACGCTGCTCGCACTCGCCGTCATCTACCGGCCGCTCGTCATGGAATGCTTCGATCCCGGTTTCCTGCGCGCCGTCGGCGGACGCGGACCGCTCTATCACTTCCTGTTTTTGCTGCTGGTCGTGCTCAATCTGGTGGCAAGCTTTCAGGCACTCGGCACGCTGATGGCCGTCGGGCTGATGATGCTGCCGGCGGCCGTGGCGCAGCTCTGGTCGCGCAGCCTGCCTGCCATGATGACAATCGCAACGGGTACGGCGATGGCTTCAGGCTATCTCGGCCTTATTGCTTCCTACCATCTCGAATTTGCTTCAGGCCCGACCATCATCATCACCGCCAGCCTGATCTACGGCTTCTCCATTCTCTTCGCACCCTCGGGCCTTGCCCGGCGGTTCTTCCCCCGTCCCCATCTCCGGGGCTAATCCGAACAAGGAGACTCGCATGAACAAACAGAGACTGCTTCTCTCGGCGGCAGCGGCGGTCTTCGTCGCCTTCGGCGTCGCTGCACCCGCTTCCGCCGAGACGCTCAATGTCGTCGCGTCCTTCACCGTGCTTGCCGACGTGGTCAAGCATGTCGGCGGCGACCATGTGAAGGTGTCGAGCCTCGTCGGCCCGAACGGCGATCCCCATGAATTCGAGCCCTCGCCGGCCGATGCCAAGACGCTGAAGGCCGCCAAGGTCGTGTTCGTCAGCGGTGAGGGCCTGGAAGGCTGGATGGACCGCCTGATCAGCGCATCCGGCTACAAGGGAGCGCCTGTTGTCGCTTCCGAGGGCGTCAACACCCGCACCATGGTCGACGACGGCAAGACGATCACCGATCCGCACGTCTGGAACAGCCCGGTCAATGTGAAGGTCTGGGTCGCCAATATCGAAAAGGCTCTTTCCGCCGCCGATCCGGCCGACGCCGCCGATTTCAAGGCCAATGCCGAGCGCTACACGAAGGTTCTGACCGAGCTTGATGCCTATGCGCACAGCAAGTTCGACAAGATCCCGGACGATCGCCGCAAAGTGCTGACCAGCCACGACGCCTTCGGTTACTTCGGCCGCGAATACAAGGTCAGCTTCCTGTCGCCGCTTGGCGTTTCTACGGAAACGGAAGCGTCGGCCGCCGAGGTCGCCAAGCTGATCGAGCAGATCAAGGCCGAGCAGGTGAAGACTTATTTCTTCGAGAATTCGAACGATCCGCGCCTCGTCAAGCAGGTCGCCAAGGCAACCGGCGCCGAACCCGGCGGCGAGCTCTATGTCGAATCGCTTTCCAAGGCCAACGGACCGGCTTCGACTTACGAAAAAATGTTCCGTTATAACGTTGAGCAACTCGCGGCAGCGATGGCGAAATCGAGCTGAGACAGCCGAACAAGCATGGCCGTGGACATATGCCCGCGGCCTCCTCTCAAGGACAAGATCCAATACAAAGCATGCCGTAGCGCTGAGGCTTTGACGGCAAATGCATAATAAGTTATATAACTTATTATGTGATGGAGTTGGGAAGCGCCATGGTCGAGGATATCGTGAAATCGCTGGGATTCCTTTGTCTCGGCAGCCGCTTTCGCCGTATCGGCGAACGACTTCAGGCAGACACACAGCAGATTATGGAGGAGCTCGGCGTCTCACTCCAGTCTGCTCAATATCCCTTCCTGGCCGCGATCGACCGGGCTGGCCCGCTTACCATCGGCGAACTTGCCCAAGCTGTCGGCATCACCCAGCCGGGCGCCACGCGCACCGTCTCTCAGCTTTTGGAACTGGGTTATGTCGACATGCAGGCCTCGCCCGAAGACCAGCGCCGAAGACTGGTCTCGCTGACGCCGCAAGGACAGGAACTCATCGATTATTCGAAACGATTCGTCTGGCCGCGTATCCAACAGGCGGTAACCGAACTCTGCGGCGAGAGTTCCGGGCCGATCCTGCAACAACTCGCGGCAATCGAGGACGGGCTTGCCGAAGCGCCGCTTGCCCGTCGGGGCAGTCCCGACAAGGAGCAGAAACGATGAGCCATATTCTCGACCGACCGGCCTGGAGCGCGCTGCGAACCGCCCACGCGACGCTGGCCGAAGGCAGCGAGCTCGCTCTCCGCTATCCGCCTTCCATCGTGCCTTTCGCCGCGCCTGCCGATGATACGGCGGAAAGCCTGGAGGCCTTGCAGAGCCTGCCGGCCGCCGACGAGATCATGGCGCTCGTGGAAGCCGTCCCCCTCCCACTCCCCCAGGGCTTGGCAATCGTCTCCGAAGGCAAGCTGGTGCAGATGATCGCGGAACGACCCTATGAGCAGATCTTCGACAGCCGGATCGAACCGCTGACGGAAGCCGATGCAACAGAGATGCTTGCCCTGGCCACGCTGACCAAACCCGGCCCGTTTACGCTGCGCGCCCAAAGTCTCGGCACGTTTTGGGGTGTGAAGATCGATGGTCGCCTCATTGCCATGGCCGGCCAGCGCATGCGCCAGCCTGGCTTTACCGAACTCAGCGGCCTTTGCACCCATCCCGATTTTCAAGGGCGCGGCCTCGGCACCCTGCTCTTCCGCTTCGTTGCAGGCGAGATCTCAGCGAGAGACGAAACCGTCTACCTGCATGCCTATGCCACGAACACATCTGCGATCTCGCTTTACAACGCGATGGGCTTCCGCTCGCGCTCCGAGATGAACCTCCGTGTCGTCGTGCCCAGGCGGCCAGCATGACCATGGCCGCAGTCTGCGCCTACAGCCCGTTCATTAAAGATTGAAATCGAAGACCATCAGGCCGGCCAGGCCGCCATCCGTGGACGAAACGATCCGGTCGCCGACGGCGACATGATCGGGATGCACCAGATAGGCATCACGCGCTTCGACACTTTCAAAGGTGACGACAAATCCGTCCGCGAAACCGCCATGCAGCCCCTCGGGCGAGACGTTCGGTCCATATTTGAAATCGACAATGCCCGGAATGACCTTCTGCAAGGCGGCGACCGATTCGAAGAGCGCCCTCTTCTCGTCCTGTGTCATGGCGGATTTGAGCCTAAGAAAAACGCAATGCAGGATCATCAGTCAATCTCCCTGGAAGTCGGGAGCAGCATAGAGGGAAAGGGCAGCGGGGCAAGGCACCGATTCGCGAACATTGCGTTCCAGGCGGCGGGGCGAATGGCAACGTGTTCAGCTCGAAGCGCAGCTCACGCCGATAGATGGTATTTGGCTGTTGCGATGATGTCACGCGTCAATTCGGCAAGCCGATCGGCGGCGAGGCGGCTCACCTGCCAATATAATGGAATGTCCAACGGGGTGTCGGGAATAAGCTCGATCAAGCGCCCGGCCTGTAGATGTTCCCGCACGAGCTGGACGGGATTCATGCCCCACGCCATGCCTGAGAGGCTGGCATCGACGAAGCCTTGAGTCGACGGCAGCCAGTGGCTCGGATAGGCAAAATCCTTTCCGAATGTCTGGCGTATCCACTGGCTTTGAAGCCTGTCCTTCTGGTTGAAGGTCAAGGCCGGTGCATTCATGACCGCTTCCGGGGTCACGCCCGCTTTAAAATGCCGGGCGATGAAATCGGGGCTTGCAGTCGCATGATAGCGGAGCGCGCCGAGGAATGTGCGCCGGCATCCCTGGATCGGCTTTTCCAGGCTGGTGACGGCCGCAATCACCCGCCCGCGCTGCAGCCATTCGGCGGTATGATCCTGATCGTCGATGGCGATATTCAACAGATAGGGAGAGCGTTTGGCAAAACCCGATATGGCTTCCACGAACCACGTCCCGAGGCTATCGGCATTCGTGGCAATGTGAAGCGTTACCTTTTGCTTGGGCTCCCCCGGATCGACGAGCGTCGGCAGGCGTCCGAAAAGCTCGTCTTCCAGCATGCCGACATTTTCCATATGGCGGCAGAGCCATTCGCCCTTCTCCGTCGCGGTGCAGGGATTGCCCCTGATGATCAGAACGACGCCGAGGCGCTCCTCAAGCTGTTTCACCCGCTGCGAGACCGCTGACGGCGTCACGTTCAGAATGCCCGCAGCCTTTTCGAAGCTGCCGGTTTGTACGATCATCGAGACGGCACGGAGAGCCGAATAGTCGAGCATGGCTTAGTTTTTCTTAATTGGGATTAGCAACATTAATTAGCCTAAATCCACATATGGCGATACCGAAATGCTCATTCGTTTCGGAGCATTTCGCTAGAGTCTTTCGCTTTTGCGCAATTCCGGACGGAAAACCGCTTCGCACTTTTCCTGGAATTGCTCCAAGCATGAATTTTTCGATTTACCTGACGGGCCTCACGATGGGGCTTAGCTTGATTGTCGCGATCGGCGCGCAAAACGCTTTCGTCCTGCGCCAGGGCCTTCGCAACGACCATGTATTCGCCGTCTGTCTTGCCTGCGCGCTTTCCGATGCCGCGCTCATCGTGCTTGGCGTGACGAGTTTTCGGCAGATTGCCGCCCTGCTTCCCTGGCTCGATCCGGTCATGCGCTATGCGGGAGCGGCCTTCCTCATCTGGTATGGAGCCAGGAGCCTCCATTCCGCCTTTCGTTCGTCGGCGGTACTGGCTGCCGGAGAGGCGAAATCATCGAGTTTTCGGCAGACACTTGCTATGTGCCTGGCGCTCACCTGGCTCAACCCGCATGTCTATCTCGATACCGTCGTGCTGCTCGGCACGATCTCGACCCGGTTCCCCGGGCACGAGATTTCGTTTGCAACGGGTGCCATGACGGGCTCTTTCCTGTTCTTCTTTTCGCTCGGCTTCGGCGCGAGATGGCTAAGGCCGATCTTCGCCAAACCCGCCTCCTGGCGCATTCTGGAAACGCTCATCGCTTTTGTCATGTGGATGATTGCCACCAAACTATTGAGCGGGATATGACTTGCGCGGCCTATTCATGGGCAAACAACCGGTTTTCGATCGCTGCGGTTGTCCGGAGCTCGATGAAGGATGAAGACAATCATGACGCTCTTTACTGGTCTTTCGGCCTTTCCCATTACCCCGGCCGATGCTTCCGGACGCGTTGATACTGCAGCGCTCACGCGTCTGCTTGAACGCATCCATCTGGCCGGCGCCGATTCCGTTGGCTTGCTCGGCAGCACCGGCGGCTACGCCTTTCTTTCACGCGACGAGCGTCGGCGCGCCGTGCAGGCGGCGATGACAAGTGTCGGCGGCAAAATGCCTGTCATCGTCGGTGTCGGAGCCTTGCGGACCGACGAAGCGCAGGCATTGGCGCGCGACGCCAAGGCTGCCGGCGCGGTCGGGCTGTTGCTTGCCCCCATGTCCTATACGCCGCTGGTGGAGGAAGAGGTCTACCAGCATTTCGCCGCCGTCGCGGAGGCCGGCGATCTCCCGCTCTGCATCTATAACAATCCAGGCACGACGAAATTTACCTTCAGCCACGAACTGATTGCGCGGCTGGCAAAGGTGGCGAATATCGGGGCGGTGAAGATGCCCTTGCCGCAAGGAGGCGATTTCCAGGGAGAGATGGCACGTCTGCGCCAGGAAACGCCAAAGGGCTTCGCTATCGGCTATAGCGGCGATTGGGGAGCGGCGGCCGGGCTACTGGCGGGTTGCGACGCTTGGTATAGCGTGATCGCCGGTCTTCTGCCCGCCGAAGCACTGGCCCTCACAAGGGCGGCCCAAGCCGGCGACACCGCCGAAGCCGAACGGCTCGATCAAAAGTTCCAGCCGGTATGGAGCTTGTTCGAGGAGTTCGGCAGCTTCCGTGTGATGTACGCGATTGCGGAAGCACTCGATCTTTGCAGCATCGATCCGCCGCGCCCGATCTTGCCGCTCTCCGCAGCCGAAAAGCCGCGCGTGAGAAGCGCACTCGATCACATCCTGATGTGATCGCTTCAATGCGGCTCGGCAATTCCTATCTCATCGCCAGCGGGCCTACTTCTTCTTGAAAGGCTCCATGCCCTTGCGCGCCAGCTCGTCGGCCCGCTCGTTTTCCGGGTGCCCTGCATGGCCCTTGACCCAGTGCAGCGTCACCTTGTGCCTGTTATAGGCCTCATCCAGCGCCTGCCAGAGCTCGGCATTCTTCACCGGCTTCTTGTCGGCGGTCTTCCAGCCGTTCTTCTTCCAGCCGAAGATCCATTTGGTGATGCCGTCCTTGACGTAGACGCTGTCGGTATAGAGATCGACCTCGCACGGCGTCTTCAGGGCGCCGAGCGCCGAGATCGCCGCCATCAGCTCCATGCGGTTGTTGGTCGTATTCGCCTCGCCGCCGGAGAGGTCTTTCTCCACCTCGCCGTAGCGAAGTACCGCCCCCCAGCCGCCGGGACCGGGATTGCCGGAGCAGGCGCCGTCCGTAAAAATATCGACGTGCTTCATGCCTTCAGCCCATATTCGGCTGATGAAGCGATCTGGCGGTGGAAGCGCAGCTTGCGCAGATATTCGATCGGATCCTTCTTGGTGACCATCGCACCGGCCGGGGTTGTCAGCCAATCATAGAGGCGCGTCAGGAAGAAACGCAGCGCCGAGCCGCGGGCAAGCGTCGGCAAGGCGGCGATTTCTGTTGCGCTCAGCGGCCGCACACTCTGATAGCCCTCGAGCAGCGCCATGCCCTTGGTGATGTTGTAGGCATGGTCCTTTTCGAAGCACCAGGCATTGAGGCAGATCGAGACGTCGTAGGCGAGCTGATCGTTACAGGCGAAATAGAAATCGATCAGGCCGGACAGCGTGTTGCCGAGGAAGAAGACATTGTCCGGGAAAAGATCGGCATGGATGACGCCTTCCGGCAGGTTTTTCGGCCAATGCTTTCCAAGGAAATCGAGTTCGCTGCGGATCTCATCCTGCAGGCCGGCCTCGACCTCATCGGCGCGCGCCTCGGACTTCTCCCAGAGCGTCTGCCAGCCCTCGAGCGACAGCGCGTTTGGGCGGCGGATGTCGAAACCTTCGCCGGCAATATGCATGGCGGCCAGCGCCTTGCCGACTTCGCGGCAATGATGCGCCTCGGGCTTGCGCAGCCACATGCCTTCGAGGAAAGAAATCAGGGCGGCAGGGCGGCCGGAGAGATGGCCGAGCAAGGCGCCGTCACGGCGCGGCAAGGGCAACGGGCAGGACAGGCCGCGGCTCGCAAGGTGCTGCATCAACCCAAGGAAGAACGGCAGATCGCCTTTGTCGACGCGCTTCTCGTAAAGCGTCAGGATCAGCGGATCGCGGCTCGTATGCAGCAGGAAGTTCGAATTCTCGACGCCTTCGGCAATGCCCTTGTAGGAGAGCAACTCGCCGACATCATACTCGGTCAGGAACCACTTCAAATCGTCTTCGGTAATATCGGTATAAACGGCCACGAAACAGTCCTGAACTTGAGCGCCTTGGGTCGGCTATTCGCCGTTGACGAAAGCCATGTCTGATGTCGTCAGCTCTATACTGCGAAGCTCGCGATTGACGAGGAAATTCTCGGTTTCCTTCACAGTTTCAGCAAGTTCCACGACGGCATTATAGCGAGCGCGGAACGCTTCGATGATCTCGTTGACGATGACTTCTGGCGCAGATGCACCAGCCGAGAGGCCGACTGTTTTGATGTCGCCGACATTGTCCCAGTCGATCTCCGAGGCACGTTGGACGAGAACGGATTTCTTCGCCCCTGCCCTGAGCGCCACTTCGACGAGACGCTTGGAATTGGAGGAATTCGGCGCGCCGACGACGATGAAGAGATCGCAACCCGGAGCCGCCTCCTTCACCACTTCCTGGCGGTTGGTCGTGGCATAGCAGATCGAGTCCGCCGCGGGCGCGGTCAGATTGGGGAAGCGCTCCTGCAGGCGTGCGATGACGCCGGCGGTATCGTCGACCGAGAGCGTCGTCTGAGTGACGAAACCGAGATTGTCGGGATCATCAGGCTGGTAGACGTCAGCATCCTCCACCGTCTCGATCAGCGACACGGCTCCCTCGGGCAGCTGGCCCATGGTGCCGATCACTTCCGGATGGCCGGCATGGCCGATCAGCACGACATGGCGGCCGAGGCGATTGTGGCGCATCGCCTGCTTGTGCACTTTGGAGACCAGCGGACAGGTGGCATCGAGATAGAAGAGATTGCGCGCATCGGCGTCCGCCGGCACGGATTTCGGCACGCCATGGGCCGAGAAGACGACGGGCTGGGCGCGATGCTCGGCCGGGATTTCGTTCAGCTCCTCGACGAAGATGGCGCCCTTGGCCTCCAAGCCTTCGACGACATAGCGATTGTGTACGATCTCGTGGCGGACATAAACCGGCGCGCCATAGGCCTTCAGCGCCAGAACGACGATCTGGATGGCGCGGTCGACGCCGGCGCAGAAGCCGCGCGGCCCGCAAAGCCGGATGGTCAGGTCAGGTTTGGAAACGGCTACGTTCATATCTCTTCCGAAATGCGCGACGATGACTTGAGCATAGATAAGGCTGCCCGACGCCTGCGTCATCTAGTCCGCATGATTCTTATCCAAAAACCGCTGCGCACTTGTTGGGATCATGCTCTAGACGAATATTCCGTCGAAATGAAGCCATTTTGGCAACTGGATCGTCATTTTGCGTTCCTCATCCGTTCTTGATATGAGGATTGCAATCAGCTCGGCACAAGCGCGGTGATCCACAAGAGTGCCTATCGAGCGGTGCCGTATCTGCGGTCGTGCGCCCGCGATACCGCTGGGCTAAAGCCACTCAGCGAACGGACGAAAAGTCAGTAGGTACAAGGAAACTGCTCGCTATCCGTTCGATGATCTGCCCGTTAGCTTCGCTGGCAGCTCTCACGCTCAGCCACTCAACGTCTGTGACAAATGCGGACCACTTCGCCTCTCGCTCAGCTAGACTTTCCCACCTCAGCAAGTAGGTGAGTTGGTTGCTGTCGGGGCCCACAGCAGTCGTCCAGAATCCGGCTTGCTCGATACCAAGCCTCTTCCAAATGCCGAGCGTGTGAACTCGAAAGCGCGCAAGTAAATCGGGGAAACGACCAGGAACGGCGAGATAAACTCTCTGTTCGTATATCATGCTCATTTCCAGGTTACGGGATTGCATGTGATTGAAACATCTATATTCGTCCAGCGGGTAGCGTCAAGCGACGCGAAGAATTGCCCCCTATCGCCTCACCCAAGAATGTTACCGACGTTGCTGGCGCTGAGGCGGTCGATCTCCCAGTCTCAGACCTCAAGTTCACTCAATTGGAATGAGCGACTATTGTTGTGCGACAAGCCATCGGTGATCGAGAGAGCTCGGTCTACACGAGCCGGATGTGATCTCGATGGACGTTCATCGAGAACCGGCAGTATTGCAAGAGCGTCATCTAGCTTGTAGCCGGCCTTACGCATGGCAGCTCTATTGCCGATTTCACTGGCTCGGCGCATCCGGATGACGTTTGCGCCACAAGGATATGGCGACGATCGCTGCCAGCGCCACCGCCAAGCCATACCAGGTCACCGCATATTGCAGGTGATTGTTCGGCAGATCGATGATCGTGACGCCGCCGATCGGCAAGCCCTCTGGATTGGGTGTCTTGTCGGCATCGATGAAGAACGGCAGCACCTTGTCCTTCGGCAAGCCGACGCTCTCCGCCATGACGTCCAGATCCTTCCAGTAGAAAATGTTCTTGGCGAGATCATTGTCCGGCATGCCGTCGGACCGTTCGGTAAGTTTGGCTCGGGCAAGGCCGGTGATCGCCTGTTCGCCGGTCAGTTCGCCTTGCTTGCGCTTTTCAGGCTCTTTTGCCTCGGAGGGCACGAAGCCTCGATTGACGAAGACGTAGCGGCCATCGACCAACTGCAATGGCGTATAGACATGAAAACCGGGATCGCCGTCATAGGTGGCGAGGAAATGCCGCTCCTTGTCGTTCAGATAATGGCCGGTGGCGGTCACCACGCGATATTCGATGTCCCCGCCGGAGGCAGCCATCGCCTCGATCGCCGACAGCGGCAGGGCCGGCGCATCCTTGCGCGCGGCGATATCGGCCAGCAGGCCTTCCTTCCACTGCAGTCGCTCGACCTGCCAGGTGCCGAGCCCGATTAGGATGACGAGAGCAACGAGCAGGAGCAATGCCTTGCCGATCTGCCACAAGGGATTGGCGCGACGGGCTGGCATGCTTGCCTCAGTCACCGCTGATGCGCCCTTCGCTGGCATTGTTGCGATATTGAAGCGCAATCAGAATGCCCTTGCACCAGCGCAGGGAAAGCAGCGACAGGATGATGGTCAGCGGCGCGAACAGCACGATATAAACCCAGATCGGCGGCGCATAATTGACCTGCATCCACAGGACCAGACCGATGATGATGAAACCGACGATCAGGATGACGAAGACGGCCGGACCGTCGCCGGCATCGGCGAAGGCATAGTCGAGATCGCAGGCCGCGCAGCGCGGCTTCAGCGACAATAACCCGTTGAAGAGCTTGCCCTGGCCGCAACGCGGGCAACATCCCTGGATGCCGACCTTGAAAGGATCGACGGGCGCAAAGAGAGCGCTGTCGCTATGGGGCGTCCCGTCCGGCGTCTTGTCTTGCTCTGAGGTCAAAGTTCTGTCTCTATCAGCCTGCCATTGCGGGCGAACATATAAATCTCGCCCCTGTCATCATCAGTAACCGCCATGAGCGCATCCGTCCAATCGAAAAGCTCGGATATCACCGTCATCCGCCTGGAAAGCATGCAAAAGGATTAGGTTCATGGCATTCAGCGAAGCCTCGCCGCCCGGCCACGTCGTCATTCTGAACGGTGCGCCACGATCCGGAAAAAGCAGCATCGTCGAGGTGATCCAGGCCGAATTCGAGGGCGTGTGGGTCAATCTCGGTGTCGACGCTTATGTGCGGCATATGACGCCCCCGCGCTATCGCCCGGGCATCGGCTTGCGCCCCGGCGGCGAGCGGCCCGATCTCGAGCCATTGGTTCAGCGCTTTTATGCCGCACTCTATGCCTCGATCGCCGCGCACAGCCGCATGGGGCTGAATGTCGTCGCCGAATTCGGCCATCACGACGCCTATTCGCAACCGCTGGGTATCCTTGCCGATTGCGCCCGCCTGCTGGCGGGCCTATCCGCTTTGTTCATCGGCGTGCGCTGCCCGCTTGACGTCGTGATGCAGCGGCGGCTGGCGGAAGGGCCGGAAAGACAAGGCACCTACGTGACGGTCGAGGCTGGTATGCCTATCCCCACGCCGGTCATGGCCTGGCAGGAGCAAGTGCATCGGCCCGGTATCTACGATCTGGAAGTCGATACGTCGGTGAACGGTCCTGAGGACTGTGCCGAGCAAATCCGACGATTGCTTGCCGGAGGCTTGCACCATCCCACTGCTTTCGAGAGGTTGGCATCGGGGACGTAAGACCCAAAACAAAAGGCGGACGCTGAGCGCCCGCCTTTTGCTATCGAAAGATCGAAACCGATCAGCCAGCCGCGACCGGCGCGCCCCAGCTGCCCCAGATATAGATGCAGAAGAACAGGAACAGCCAGACGACGTCGACGAAGTGCCAGTACCAGGCGGCCGCTTCGAAGCCGAAATGCTGCTTCGGCGTGAAATCGCCCCTGATGGCGCGGAGCAGGCAGACGATCAGGAAGATCGTGCCGACCAACACGTGGAAACCATGGAAGCCGGTCGCCATGAAGAAGGTCGCGCCATAGATCGAGTTTCTGAATTCGAACGGCGCATGGGCATATTCATAGGCCTGCACGCAGGAGAACAACGCGCCGAGCAGAACGGTCAGCGTCAGGCCCTGGATCAGCCCCTTGCGGTCGCCATGCAGCAGCGCATGGTGCGCCCAGGTGACTGTCGTGCCCGACAGCAGCAGGATGATGGTGTTGTAGATCGGCAGGTGCCAGGGATCCAGAACCTCGACGCCCTTCGGCGGGAACTGGCCGCCGAGGAAGGCCGTGCGCGATGCCTGGATCGCCTCGTTCGGGAACAGGCTGACGTCGAAATAGGCCCAGAACCAGGCGACGAAGAACATCACCTCGGAGGCGATGAACATGATCATGCCGTAGCGCAGATGCAGCGATACGACGCGGGTATGCGCGCCCTCATGCGCTTCCTTGATCGTGTCGGCCCACCAGCCGTACATAACGTAGAGGATTACGGCGAGGCCGATGAAGAACAGCCAGGGCTGCGCCCAATTGATCCCGAACAGATGCACCGCACCGCCATTGAGATAGCGCATGAAGCAGACACCGCCGAAGGTGATCACGAAGGCCCCGAGGGCCGCGGTAATCGGCCATGCGCTGGGCTCGATAATGTGATAATCGTGTTTTCTCTGATGCACTTCGGCCATATCAGCAATCCCCGAATAACTTTTCCCATATTGCTCCCGGTCGAACCGAAAGCACTCTCCATCAAAGTTTCTTTTCCACCGGCTTTGCAGCGCCGTCATTGGATGCCACGGGCTTTACGCCCTCCCGCGGGTAATAGGTATAGGACAGTGTCAGCGCGTTGATCGTCTTGGTTTCCACAGCCCTGGTGATCTCGGGATCGACATAGAAAACCACCGACATCTCACGCTTTTCGCCGGGTGCGAGATCCGTCTCATTGAAGCAGAAGCACTGGACCTTGTTGAAATAGACCCCGGCTTCCAGCGGAGAGACGTTGAAGATCGCCTGGCCGCGCTCCATCTTGTCCGACTTGTTCTCGATCTCGAACCTGACCTCGACCGTCTCGCCGATCTTCGGACTTACCGACTTCTGCAGCGGCTTGAAATCCCAGGGCAGACCGGGTGCGACATTGGCGTCGAAGGAAACCTGAATCTGCTTGTCGAGGATGACGTTCGAGACCTGCTCGACGCGCTGCGTCGTGCCGTTATAACCCGTCACCTGGCAGAACATGCGATAGAGCGGCACGGCAGCGGCACACATGGCGCTCATGCCGACGACGAAGCTCAGGCACATGGCAACGATCATCCCGTTGCTACGGCCGCCGCTTCTCGTGCTCTTTGTGACCTCCCCCTCCATCACGCCTCCTCAAACGTGTCCGGAGCCGACCTTGATGATGGTGATCGCGTAAAACAGGATCACCAGGCCGGCAAGCACAAGGCCAAGCGCTATGTTGCGCCCGCGCCGCGATTTCCTCTGCGCTTCCGTGAGCTTGACCAGATCGATCATAGCCAGCCTCCAACGCCGCTCGATATCAGCACGGCAACGAGCCGGTCGATCAGCAACGCGGAAAAGATCGCGAAGAGATAGAAGATGGAAAAGCCGAAAAGCTTCTTTGCCGGCACCATCTTCACGTCGCCGTCGGCCATGCGCCAGACGGCGATGGAACAGTGTACGAAGATCGCACCCAGCAGCGCGGCGACGACGCCATAGCCCAGGCTCGCAAAGCCCATGAAGGCCGGGACGACGCCGACAATGGCGGTCAGAACGGCATAGACGACGATCTGATTCTTGGTCGTCGGAATGCCGGCGACATTCGGCAGCATCGGCACGCCGACGGCCTCGTAGTCACCCATCTTGAACAAGGCCAGCGCCCAGAAATGCGCCGGCGTCCACAGGAAGATGATGAGGAAGAGCACGATGCTCTCGATCGCCACGCTGCCGGTCACACAGGCCCAGCCGATGACGGGCGGAAAGGCGCCGGCCGCGCCGCCGATGACGATGTTTTGCGGCGTCGAACGCTTCAGCCACATCGTGTAGATGACGGCATAGAAGAAAATGGTGAAGGCGAGGATTCCAGCGGAAAGCCAATTGATGGCAAGGCCGAGGATCGTCACCGAGAAGCCTGACAGCACGAGGCCGTAGGCCAGCGCTTCCGCTGGCTTGATGCGACCGGCAGGTATCGGCCGGCGTGCGGTGCGGCTCATCACGGCGTCGATATCGGCATCGTACCACATGTTCAAAGCGCCGGAGGCACCCGCACCGACGGCGATGCAGAGAATGGCGATGAAGCCGAGGACCGGATTGATGTGACCGGGGGCCAGCACCAGACCGGTGAAAGCGGTGAAGACGACCAGCGACATGACGCGCGGCTTCAAGAGCTCGAAATAATCGCGCGCACTCGCTTCCGACAGGCCGGTATCGCCTTGCTTTGCGAGCGCTTCGTGATTGTCGATGAGCGTCATTCTTTCTTCCAATTATCAGTTGAGCCGGACGCCGTTTATCACGGCGTCCGGAAACAGGCTACTTGATGCGCGGCAGCTCTTCCCACTGGTGGTGGGGCGGCGGCGACGAAAGCTGCCACTCGAGCGTGGTTGCGCCCTCGCCCCAGGGATTATCGCCTGCAACGCGCTTCTTCGAGAATGCATCTATAACGCCCCAGAAGAAGAAGCAAAGGCCTACGGCTGCGACATAGGAGCCGATGGAGGAGACGAAATTCCAGCCGGCATAGGCGTCCGGATAGTCGATGTAGCGGCGCGGCATGCCGGCACGACCCAGGAAATGCTGCGGGAAGAACACCATGTTCACACCGATGAAGGTGATCCAGAAGTGCCAGTTGCCGATCCGCTCATTGTACATGTAGCCGGTCATCTTCGGGAACCAGTAGTACCAGGCGGCAAAGATGGCGAAGACGGCGCCGAGCGACAGGACGTAGTGGAAGTGTGCCACCACGAAGTAGGTCGCATGCAGTTCCCGGTCCAGGCCGGCATTGGCGAGCTGAACGCCCGTGACGCCGCCGAGCGTGAACAGGAAGATGAAGCCGAGCGCCCAGATCATCGGCGTGCGGAACTCGATGGAACCGCCCCACATCGTCGCAATCCAGGAGAAGATCTTCACGCCCGTCGGGACAGCGATAACCATCGTGGCGAACACGAAGTAGCGCTGCGTGTCGAGCGAAAGGCCGGTCACATACATGTGGTGAGCCCAGACGACGAAGCCGACGGCGCCAATCGCGACCATGGCATAGGCCATGCCGAGGTAGCCGAAGATCGGCTTGCGCGAGAAGGTGGAGATGATGTGGCTGATCATGCCGAAGCCGGGCAGGATCAGGATGTAGACTTCCGGATGGCCGAAGAACCAGAACAGGTGCTGGTAGAGCAGCGGGTCGCCGCCGCCTTCCGGCGCGAAGAAGGTCGTGCCGAAATTGCGGTCCGTCAGCAGCATGGTGATGGCGCCGGCCAGAACCGGCAGCGACAGCAGCAGCAGGAAGGCGGTGATCAGCACCGACCAGGCAAACAGCGGCATCTTGTGCAGCGTCATGCCCGGCGCGCGCATGTTGAGGATCGTCGTGATGAAGTTGATCGCGCCGAGGATCGAGGAGGCACCCGCGATATGCAGCGCGAAGATGACCAGATCGATCGCCGGGCCTGGATGGCCGACCGTGCCTGACAGGGGCGCATACATCGTCCAGCCGCCGCCCGCGCCATAGGCGCCTGCCGGACCTTCAACGAACATCGAGAGGATGAGCAGCAGGAAGGCCGGGACGAGAAGCCAGAACGAGATATTGTTGAGGCGCGGGAAGGCCATGTCAGGCGCGCCGATCATGATCGGCACCATCCAGTTGGCGAAACCGCCGATCATCGCCGGCATGACCATGAAGAAGATCATGATCAGCGCATGGGCGGTGACGAAGACATTGTACATCTGCTTGCCACCATCAATGGCGGCATCGCCCGAAAAACCATAGACCATCGACGCCAGACCGCTGAAGATCTGTATGCCGGGCTCCTGCAATTCCATGCGGATGGCAACGGACAGGAGGAAGCCGATCACGCCCGCGAAAATCGCGAAGATCAGGTAGAGCGTGCCGATGTCCTTGTGATTCGTCGAATACAGCCAACGCTCGGCGAAGGTCGGCGTGTGCGCGTGATGATCGTCATGCGCGTGCGCGTCCTGAAGATCGTGCGAGTGATCATCGTGTGCCTTGGATCCAGCCATTGTTCCTATCCCTCTTACTTGGCCGTGTTTTCGGCGACCTTGACGGTCGTCGGTTCGTCGACGGCGGCCATCAGAGCCTTGTTCGCCTTGCTCAGATCAGTTGCGGCTGAGGCCAGCCACTGCTTGTACTGATCGTCGGAGACGACGCGGATGGCGATCGGCATGAAAGAGTGATCCTTGCCGCAAAGCTCGGAACACTGACCATAAAACAGGCCTTCACGGTCGGCCTTGAACCATGTTTCGTTCAGACGGCCGGGAATGGCATCGATCCTGATGCCGAAGGAAGGCATTGCGAAGGAATGAATGACATCGGCCGGCGCGGCCGTGACGAGGAGGCGGACGTTCTTGCCGACCGGCACGACCATTTCGTTGTCGACGGCGAGAAGCCGCGGATATTTCGACTTGTCGTCCTTGCCGGCGGTGGTGCGATCCTGCTCCTTCAGCATGAAGGAATCGAAAGCGACTGGCGTCGCGCCGCTGTTCTCATACTCGTAATTCCACTGCCACTGCGTCGCCGTCGCCTTGACGGTTACGTCGGTCTGCTCGGGAAATGTCAGCTGATCGGTGAGAAGATTGAAGGAGGGAATGGCCAGGAAGAGAAGGACGAGGACCGGGCCGATGGTCCAGATGACTTCGATCAGGGTGTTGTGGCTCGTCCTAGACGGAACCGGGTTCCTGGAAGCCCGGAACTTCACCATAACCACGACCAGGAGGACGAGAACCAGCAGCGTGATCGGAATGATAAACCAAAGCGTGTATGCTTCAAACCAGCGGATTTGATGCATGTTGCCGGTCGCCGCCTGCTGCATACCGGTTTCCCAGGGTCTCGGCTGATCGGCATAACTGCCTGTCGCGAAAAGCAGACAGATCATAGCCGTCAGAGCCGCGTAAGCTCTTTTAATCACGATGTCTCTCCCTCCAGCGTTTGATCCCAGATCTTCCTCAAACGCAGTATCCCTACAATCCATTGCGCTTCAAACCACAGTTTGGGGTACTCCGCAACAACTCAAGAGATTTGTTAGTGCGGCATTTTTGCGCGAATATCCCCCCATGCCTGCCCCGGACATGGCAAGCATTTCATCATCATACGAAAAATTGCATGATGGTCCATGGCGCCGCCGGGACAAAATGGAGTAGACGTCGTATTTCCGCCGTAGTCGGTTGGAATCCAGCAGCCGGGGCTTTTCATTTGCCGGCCTGGGCTTCAACAATAGCGGCACTGATTCGAATCTAGAGGTTTCCATGGGTTTTCGTTCCCTCGCCCGGCTTTTGCTTGTTACCAGCAGCATCGCTGCTGCAGCCGCGGCACCCGCATGGGCGCAGCAGGCACAACAGGCCCAGCCGCCGGCGCAGCAGACCCAGCAGTTGCAGCCCGAACAGCAGGGCAAGCCACAGCCGCATACGCAGCAGGTTCCCACGAGCCAGGTTCCGCAACCACCGGGCACCGTGCGCTCCAGCCACGGCGCATGGTCCGTCGTCTGCGACAAGCCCGCCGGCGCCTCAGCCGAGCAATGCGCGCTGATGCAGAACGTCATCGCCGAGGACCGCCCGGAAATCGGCCTTTCCGTCGTCGTGCTGAAGACGGCCGACCGCAAGTCGAAGATCCTGCGCGTACTTGCGCCGCTCGGCGTGCTGCTGCCGAACGGTCTCGGCCTCAATATCGACGGCAAGGATATCGGCCGCGCCTATTTCGTACGCTGCTTCTCCGATGGCTGCTATGCCGAAGTCGTGCTTGAGGACGAATTGCTGAAGACGCTGCGCAGCGGCGCGACTGCAACCTTCATCGTCTTCCAGTCGCCGGAGGAAGGCATCGGTATTCCTGTGGACTTGAAGGGCTTCGCGGACGGCTACGACGCCCTTCCTTGACGGGATGGGCTTGCTCTTGCGCCATGCGAAGCCTACATCGGCTCTGAACGGAGCACTGATCCATGAATACCGATCTCCTTACCCTTTTCGATGCCGACGAAGCCAAGCTGCGCGGCATCGTCGCCGAAGCCCTGTTGGGTGCCGATGACGGAGAGCTCTTCGTCGAGCATGTCCAGGCGGAATCGCTGACATTCGACAATGGCCGGATGAAGGGCGGCAGCTTCAACACGGAACAGGGCTTCGGCCTTCGTGCCGTTGCCGGCGAGTCCGTGGGCTATGCCCATGCGGGCGACCTTTCCGAAGCCGCCTTGAGACGCGCCGCCGATGCCGTGCGTGCGGTCACTTCGGGTTATGCGGGCTCCTATGCAGCCGCACCGCAGCGCACCAACAAGGTGCTTTACGGCGACGAGAACCCGATCGGCACGCCGAGCTTCGAGGAAAAGGCAAAGCTCCTCCAGCAGATCGACAGCTATCTGCGCGACAAGGACGACAAGGTGCGCCAGGTGACGGCATCCATCGCCGCAAGCTGGCAGGTGGTCGACATCCTTCGCGCCGACGGCCATCGCGTGCGCGATATCCGTCCGATGACGCGCATCAACATCTCCGTGATCGTAGGTGACGGCGACCGGCAGGAATCCGGCTCCTTCGGCACCGGCGGGCGCATCGGCTTCGGCGATTTCGTGACCCAGGACAATTGGCATCTTGGCGCCGACGAAGCCCTGCGCCAGGCGCTGGTCAATCTCGAGGCGATCGAGGCGCCGGCGGGCACGATGGACGTCGTGCTCGGCTCCGGCTGGCCGGGCGTCATGCTGCACGAAGCTGTCGGCCACGGACTGGAAGGCGATTTCAACCGCAAGAAGACATCGGCTTTCGCGGGGCTGCTGGGCCAGATGGTCGCCGCACCCGGCGTCACCGTCGTCGACGACGGCACGATCGAGAACCGTCGCGGCTCGATCACCGTGGACGACGAAGGCACGCCTTCGGCCTACAATGTGCTGATCGAAAACGGCAAGCTCGTCGGCTACATGCAGGACCGGCAGAATGCGCGGCTGATGGGCATGAAGGCGACCGGCAACGGCCGCCGCCAGGGCTATGCCCATACGCCGATGCCGCGCATGACCAACACCTATATGCTTGGTGGTGACAAGACCCCGGAAGAAATCATCGCCGCGGTGAAGAAGGGCATCTACGCCGTCTCCTTCGGCGGCGGCCAGGTGGATATCACGTCGGGTAAATTCGTCTTCGGCTGCACCGAGGCCTACCTCATCGAGGACGGCAAGATCGGTGCGCCGATCAAGGGCGCCATGCTGATCGGCAATGGGCCGGATGCCATGAAGCGCGTTTCGATGATCGGCAACGACACGAAGCTCGATACCGGCATCGGCAATTGCGGCAAGGCGGGCCAATGGGTGCCCGTCGGCGTCGGTCAGCCGCACCTGCGGATGGATCAGATCACGGTGGGTGGCACCAAGGCCTAAAGCCTCCTGCCCTAATTTTCCTGCGGGCGGAAGAGCCATTTGCGCTCGACGGCGGCGTTGAGATCGAGGCCGTTGCGGTGTGCGAAGAGAAGGATATGGCCGAGCACGTCCGCCGTCTCGTCGGCCAATGCCGTTGCCAGCTCGGACTCGCTCATGCCCTTGCGGCGCCCTCGGCCCGTGATCTTGTTCCAGATCTGAATCAATTCGCCCATTTCCTCCTGGAGCTTCAGGACGAACCAGTCATCGTCGCGTTCCAGGCCGTTATCGGCGGCATAGGTCGCCGAAGCCGCTTCGAATTGCTTCATCAGATCTGACAGCATCGATATCGTTCCTCTTATGTTCTCAACATACATGAACGATTCCTACAAAAAAGTCGAGCCGGCGGAGCTTGCCCCGCCGGCTCGACTTTATCGAATTGGAACTATGCTCAGCCTTTGCTCGGCAGTAGCATGCAATCGAAATCCTTGCGCTTCAGAGCCGAGCAGGCGGAATTCGCATCGTCGCGGCTTGCAAAGCCGACGAATCGGGCGCGATAGACCGTGCCGGCACCCTTGCCGACGGCTTCGGTATAGGGTGAAGCGTTGGCAAGCGCATTGCCGGCCCTGGACTTGGCTTCGGACAACAGATCCTTGGCGGCCTGGGCGGTCGGCGTTGCGGCGATCTGCACCTGCCAGCTGCCGGTTGCCGCTGTTTTGTTGGCAACGAGGATCTCATCCATCGCAGCCGGGCGATCCATCGGCACGGTGACGTTCGAGGCCGCGGCAAATGCCATCGGGACGACCTCGACGCGCTTGCGCGCCGGCGTCGTCGTGGCGGTGGTCTGGGCATCGACATCGACGGCAACATCGTCGGAAGCCGAGGCTACTTCGACCTGCTGCGGAACCTTGCCGCCGCCGACACTTGCAAACAGGCGCGATGACGAAACGGGGTTTGCCTTCGGAATGTAGCGATCCAGCAGCGATGCCATCAGCGCGTCGCGGCCGCGCGCCGTGGCGCCGCCCATGACGACGCCGATCACGCGGCGATTGCCCTGACGCACGGCGCTGACCAAGTTGAAGCCGGAGGCATTGGTATAGCCGGTCTTGATGCCGTCCATGCCTTCATAGCGATACATCAGATTGTTATGGCCGTGAACGCTGCGGCCGCGATAGCTGAAGCTCGTCTGCGAGAAGAGCCGGTATTCCTGGGGGTAGTTGTTGATGAGCGCGACGGCGAGCGTCGACATATCGCGGGCCGTCGTCCACTGCTGAATGTTCGGGAGGCCGGAAGCATTGAGGAAGGTGGTGCGGCGCATGCCGATTTCCCGCGCCTTTTGCGTCATCAGCCGGGCAAAGCCGCTTTCGCTGCCGCCGAGCGCCTCCGCCATGGCGGTTGCGGCGTCATTGGCAGACTTGATGATCATGCCGTCAACCGCTTCGCGGACGGTCACCGTGCTGCCGGGCTTCAGGCCGAGCTTGGTCGGCGGCTTAGCGGCGGCAAAACGCGATACCGGTATCCTTGTGTTCCAGCTGAGCTTTCCGCGGTGGATCGCCTCGAAGGCCATGTACAAGGTCATCATCTTAGTCAGCGATGCCGGATGGTTGAGGTCATCGGCATTGCTTGATGCCAATACCTTGCCGGTCTTCGCATCCATGATGAAATAGGCGCTGCCGGCAAAGCTCGCCGCAGGAGCGCTCACCAGCAAGACGGCCGCAGACAGAGCCATCAAAAGTCTTTTCATAATTGTCCCCAACCGAAAGAATGCCAACACACCGCATCAATCCCTGTATGATTTTGCGACAAAAAGCCTGATACCGGTGCGATATTGAGGCAACAGCCTCGATAGTTCTTCAATTTTGCCGTTCCTGGTAAAATAACCATTAACGCATTGGAAATTATGGCAAAGATTCAGTAAGGTTTAACGGGGATGCGCTAGAGCGTTGACGTTGGTCAACCGGGTCGATCCGCATGGAACAGGGCATCAAGGTCCGCCTCAAGCGCAGGATGATTTCCAGCGGATTGGAGGCTGCCGCAATTCTGAAGGGTGCCGGCCTGATGCGCGACGTTGCCGGCCTCGGCGCCATCTTCACCCTTCATCATGTCCGCCCTGCCCTTTCCCGCCGCTTTGCGCCCAATGCGCATCTCGAGGTTTCGCCCGATTTTCTCGACCGGGCGATCGCACGGCTGAAAAAGGATGGCTATGAATTCATCACCCTTGACGCTCTTCCGTCACGACTGACGAATGCCGCCGGCAAGCCGCCCTTCGTCGCCTTCACGCTCGACGACGGCAATCGGAACAACCTCGAACACGCCCTGCCGGTCTTCTCCCGTCACGATGCGCCCTTTACCGTCTTCATCGCCCAGGGGCTCTCGGAGCGGAGCCACAGCATATGGTGGGAAACGCTCGCCGAACTGCTTGGCCGGCTGGATCGGCTGACATTCGATTTCGGCGCTGGCGGCGAATTCCTGCCGCTCGGCAAGGAGAGCCACAAGCATACGGCATTTGCCCGCTTCGCCGCCTTCGTTCACGGCCACGACGAAAGCGAGGCCGTCGGCCGGATCGACGAGCTTGCCCGCCGTCACGGCCTGGAACCGCTCGATATCGTCCGCGCATCGATCATGGATCGGACCGAACTGAGGCAACTCGCTCGCCATCCCCTCGCCTCGCTCGGCGCGCATACGGTAAGCCATCGTGCGCTGTCGCGGCTGCCGGAGGCGGAGGCAGCCGCGGAAATGGCGCTTTCGGCCGATTATGTCGCCGATATCACCGGGAACCGGCCGCTCTCGATCGCCTATCCTTACGGCACGCTTGAAGCCGTATCGCCACGCGAGGGCAGGCTCGCGGCAGAACTCGGCTTTTCCCTCGGCGTCACGACGCGCCCCGGCACGATCATGCCGACGAATGGCACTGCGCCGATGCTCCTGCCGCGGCTATCTCTAAACGGCCATTACCAGAAGCCCCGCTACGCATCGGCGCTCGCCTCCGGCATCCCCATGCGATTGATGGGGCGCCGGGAAACGGCATAGGAGTTAAGGATACATCCGCACCTTCTGCCAGGCGCCTTCCGGCACCTCGCGGCGAAACTCGATGCGATCGTGCAAGCGGAACTGTCGGTCATGCCAGAACTCGATCGACAGCGGCCGAATGCGGAAACCGGACCAATGGGACGGGCGCGGAATGTCGCCGATGGCATAGCGGGCGGTATATTCGGCGACCGCCTTTTCCAACGCAAAGCGGCCCTCGAGCGGGCGGGACTGCTTCGAAGCCCAGGCGCCGATGCGGCTTCCGCGCGCCCTGGTCTTGAAATACTCATCCGCTTCCTGGTCGCTCACCACTTCAACCACACCGCGCAGACGCACCTGGCGGCGCAGCGATTTCCAGTGGAAACACATGGCCGCTTTCTTGTGGTAAAGAATTTCTTGACCTTTCTGGCTTTCGAAGTTCGTATAGAAGACGAATCCGTCGCTATCAAAACCCTTCAGAAGAACCATGCGGACATTTGGCAATCCATCCTTATCCACCGTTGCCAAGGCGACCGCGTTCGGATCGTTCAGCTCCGTGGTCTCTGCTTCGCGCAGCCAGGCCGCGAAAAGAGCGAAAGGTTCGTTCTGCTCGGTGAAGTCACCGCTTGTTAACTCGTTTTCCGACATATTAGTTCAAATACTCCGCAATTCCCAATAACCGCCGGCCCCTCCGGCTGACCAAAAACGTTCGGGTGGAAGTCATAGCAAAGTCGACCGTTCATACAAAGCGCAAGCTTGCAAAAGGCGTGACGATGGCCGTCGTCCTTGTCTCCCTTTTCACCCTTGGCGGCTGCGTCGGCGGCGGCATGGACTACCTGAGCTCGGCCAAGGTCGATCGCAGCGTATCGACTGGCACGGTGCCGACTGCACCTGTCACCACGGACAGCATCTCCGACGAAACGACGGTGCGCAATGCGGTGACCTCGGCGGATCTTCAAAAGCTCAGCGGCCAGTCCATTCCCTGGGCAAACGCTTCAACGGGCAGCGCCGGCGTCATCGACACGATCGTCGAAAGCAATGCATCCGGCGTGGTTTGCCGGCAGTTCCGCACCAGCCGCCACTCTTATCAGGGCATCGCCAATTTTTCCGGCAGGACCTGCCTTGTCGGTCAGGGCGAATGGCAGCTGCTGAGTTTCCAGCAAGCCGGCTGATCGCTTTTCTTCTTTTTTCCGCATGCCATCGACCCAGTTTCCGCGTGCCATCGACGCTGCCGAACGGCAGGATAGTCGACGCGCCGGCCGCTACGGCTTCCGGCATTCATCGTTAGCAATCCGCTAACCATGCGCAGAAATGGAAGTTGATGGTTCCCGCCCGGCGTAACGCCTGATTAGCAACTCTTCCCGCAGGATCGGTTCATACGCGCATCGGCCGTGCCTCCCTAACGGGAAGCATGGGGATGAAGCGCGATCAATTGGTTCTTTGCTTGGGATGCTGCGACGGGGCTTGGCATACCCATGAACAATGGCGGGAAAGATGCGCGATCCTTATAAGGTGTTGGGCGTTAAGCAGGATGCTGGAGCCGACGAAATCAAGGCTGCCTGGCGCAAACTGGCAAAGTCCGCTCATCCGGATCACAATCTGGGCGATCCAACAGCGTCGGAGCGTTTCGCCGAAATCGGCCACGCCTATGAGACGCTGAAGGATCCGCAGAAGCGCAGCCGTTACGATCAGATCGCGCGCATGGCGGAAGCCAAGGGCCAGAGCCAAGAGCAGACGATCATGCAGCAGCGCCAGGCGGCGCGCGAGGCTGCCGAGCGCGCCAGGGCCGCGCGCGCCAATGCCGAGAAGATCATGGAGGAGCTTGCCCGGGCGAATGCACGCAAGGCCGCCGCCTCCGCCGCATCGGCTCAGCACAATGCGACAAGCGAGACACCCGAAGACGTGGTCGAGCGCATATTCGGGGTAAAGTCCGGTCGCACGCAGCAACAAGATCAGGCCGCAGCCACCGAGACCGCGGCCCAGCACGCCGAAAAGCAGCAGGAGGCCAACGCGGCTGCTGCGGAAGAAACACACGCGGAGGAGGAACTGCTGGCGACCGGAACCTCTCCCGCCGGTCCACGCTCCACCTTCGGCCTCCTCGGTTCGCTCGTGCGCCGTTTTACCGGCGGCAATGTCCAGGAGAAGCCGCCGGAAAAGACGCCCGAGGTTGCCGCCGAAGCCACCGTGACGCTCGACGACATGTTGAAGAGCCGTTGGATCACCGTTCCGCTGTCGGATGGCCGCGAGGCGCGCTTCCAGGCGACGACGGATATCGCCAACGGCCAGGTGCTGCATTTGAAGGGCCAGGGGCTGAAGCTGCAGGGCATGCTGCGCGGCGATGTTGCCATCACCGTCCATCTGTCGACCGACGGGCGCTTCACGCTCGACGGCAGCGATGTACGCACCATGTTGCCCGTCACCATCGAGAATGCTGTCCTCGGCTGCGAAACGACCGTCGAGGGGCTGAACGGACCGGTCAAGCTGATAGTGCCGGCCTGGTCCGGTTCGGATCAGATCGTTCGCATTCCCGGCGAGGGATTGCCCGACGGCAATGGCGGAAAAGGCGATCTCGTCGTCGAATTGCGGCTGATGCTGTGGGAAAAACCGGATGATAAGGTTACGGATCTGATGCGCAGCATGCGCGAAGGGCTTTTCCTGTGAAATTTTAGTGACTACAGCACCCTTTGTTACGATCCCTAACAGTTGATGATCTTTACGATGCTTGAACAGGGGAACGGCCTATGCCATAGGCAGGGTCATTCGAAAGTTCAAGGGAGCAGAATATGGCTCAATCCACTGGCCTCATGGCAGGCAAGCGCGGCGTCATCCTCGGCGTAGCAAACAACCGTTCGATAGCGTGGGGTATTGCCAAAGCCTGTTCGGATGCCGGAGCCGAAATCGCATTGACGTGGCAGGGCGACGCCCTCAAGAAGCGCGTCGAGCCGCTTGCTCAGGAACTCGGCGCCTTCATGGCAGGCCATTGCGACGTGACCGAGCCGGCAACGATCGATGCGGTCATCGACACGCTTGAAGCGAAATGGGGCAAGATCGATTTCGTCGTGCACGCCATCGCCTTCTCCGACAAGGATGAGCTGACCGGCCGCTACCTCGATACCAGCCGCGACAACTTCACGAAGACGATGGACATCTCCGTCTATTCCTTCACGGCGGTTGCGCAGCGCGCCGAGCGAATCATGAATGACGGCGGCTCCATGATCACCCTCACCTATTACGGTGCAGAGAAGGTAATGCCGCATTACAACGTCATGGGCGTCGCCAAGGCGGCTCTGGAAGCGAGCGTACGCTACCTCGCCGTCGATCTCGGCGGCCGAGGCATCCGCGTCAACGCAATTTCGGCCGGCCCGATCAAGACGCTCGCAGCCTCGGGTATCGGCGATTTCCGCTACATCCTGAAGTGGAATGAATACAACGCGCCGCTGAAGCGGACCGTTACGATCGACGAAGTCGGCAACTCCGCGCTCTATCTGCTGTCCGATCTGTCGACGGCCGTCACGGGCGAAATCCACCATGTCGATTCCGGCTACCACACGGTCGGCATGAAGGCCGTGGACGCGCCTGACATTTCCGTCGCGAAGGACTGAAAACAGGAAATCTGACCGTGTCGCCCATCCTCTATGTGATACGTCACGGTCAGACCGACTGGAATGCCGAGCGCCGCCTGCAAGGGCAGAGGGACATCGATCTCAATGCCATCGGCCGCGAACAGGCACGGCAGAACGGCATCGATCTTGCCGAAATCCTCGCCTTCGAAAACCGGCCCTTCGATTTCATCGCCAGTCCCCTGCGCCGCACGCGCGAGACCATGGAGATCGCGAGGGACGCCATGGGCCTGCCGCCCAAGGATTACAGTACCGACGACAGGCTGGTCGAGCTGTCGTTCGGCGCCTGGGAAGGCTTCACGCTCAAGGAACTGAAGGCGACTGAGCCCGACCGGCTTGCCGAGCGCAAGGCGAACAAGTGGGATTTCATCCCACCGGGCGATGATGCCGAAAGCTATGAAATCCTCTCCTGGCGCGTCGGCTCGTGGCTGACAGCCGTCGACCGGCCAACCGTTTGCGTCACGCATGGCGGCGTCATCCGCACATTGTTTCGCCTGATCGGCGATGTCGAAAAGGAAGAGGCGGCCGAAATCCCTATTCATCAGGACCAGATCCTGAAGGTCGATCCTCATATGAAAATCATCGGCTGGATGTAGAGCGGTTCCGCATTGAGACCAAGGGCGACGGGGATCTGCGAAACCATGGCGGAACGACCATCTCCTGAGCTTGAATAGCTTCCGAGCCGCCGGCTGCCCGGCGGGACCAGCATTTACTGAACGATATCGAGATCGTTGACGACGCGCTTGCCGTCGACTTCCGTGTAGAAGACGACGACCTTCACGCCGGCCTGCAGGCCGTTGAAATCGAAATCCTCCGGCACCTGATAGTTCTTGCCGTCATCCAGCGTGATGCTGAAGTTCTTCGCATCGACCTTCTTGATCGTTGCCTCGACATCGGCGCTTTCGGCAAAGCCTGCGACGGGCGCAAGCAGGCTTGCCGTGGCCAAAAGCGTCGCTACAAAAAAGCGCATGGTCGTTACCCTTCAGGTCAATTTGATTGTGTTTTCTTATGCGGCTTAGAAAACACGGCGAATATGGCGGAAGTTGCCCGCAATAGTGGCTTCGCTCGCCCAATTGGTGAATGTGTCGTCACAATCCACAGTGCGGATTAATCTTTGTTTACCATACCGATGACCGACGGAAGACGGCGTCGGGCGGCGCTTCCGTGGCAGCGAAAAGAAAGATTTTGTCTTGCCGGCTTTTTGGCCTCGATCATCCGGCATTGGAATCAAAGAGTAGAGCATGATGTCGCCCGAAAACCGCTTACACTTTTCGGCATCATGCTCTATGAGTGTGCCGCAATTGCAAGAGAGAAAAGGCGGTCTGTTCATCGGGCTGCAGCAAACCGGTCGTTTCCCATGTCGCACAATACATTCGGTCATCTTTTCCGCGTCACCACCTGGGGCGAAAGCCATGGTCCGGCGCTCGGCTGTGTCGTCGATGGCTGCCCTCCTGGCCTCCGCTTCAAGCTCCAAGACATCCAGGCCTGGCTCGACAAGCGCAAGCCCGGACAATCGCGCTTCGTCACGCAGCGGCGCGAGGACGATCTCGTCAAGGTTCTTTCGGGCGTGATGATGGACGAGGACGGCGAGACGATGATCTCGACCGGCACGCCGATCTCGATGCTGATCGAGAATACCGACCAGCGTTCGAAGGATTATGGCGAGATCGCGCGGCGCTACCGCCCAGGCCACGCCGATTATACCTATGACGTCAAATACGGCATCCGCGACTATCGCGGTGGTGGCCGCTCGTCGGCGCGCGAGACGGCCGCACGCGTCGCGGCCGGCGGCATTGCCCGCCTCGTCGTGCCCGGCGTAACCATCCGCGGCGCGCTGGTGCAGATCGGCAAACACAAGATCAACCGCGCCAACTGGGATTGGGCCGAGGTGAATCAGAATCCGTTCTTTGCTCCGGACCCCGAAATCGTGCCAGTATGGGAAGAATATCTTGACGGCATCCGCAAGGCCGGCTCCTCGATCGGCGCCGTGGTCGAAGTCGTGGCCGAAGGCGTGCCGGCGGGTCTCGGCGCCCCGATCTACGGCAAGCTCGACCAGGATATCGCCTCGCTGCTGATGTCGATCAACGCCGTCAAGGGCGTAGAAATCGGTGAGGGTTTCGCCTCCGCCGAACTGACCGGCGAGGAAAATGCCGATGCGATGCGCATGGGCAATGACGGCAAGCGCATCTTCCTGTCGAACCATGCCGGCGGCATTTTGGGCGGCATTTCCACCGGCGAGCCGATTGTGGCGCGCTTCGCCATCAAGCCGACCTCCTCGATCCTGACGGAACGCCAGTCGATC
Organism: Martinezella tropici; assembly: GCF_008370325.1. Lineage (GTDB taxonomy): Bacteria > Pseudomonadota > Alphaproteobacteria > Rhizobiales > Rhizobiaceae > Rhizobium > Rhizobium tropici_B. Next base: position 558,841 of record NZ_VNIP01000011.1, read on the forward strand.
GATGCCGACGGCAATAATGTCGATGTGCGCACCAAGGGCCGCCACGATCCGTGCGTCGGCATTCGTGCCGTGCCGATCGGCGAAGCAATGGTTGCCTGCGCCGTTGCCGACCATTATCTGAGGGATCGCGGCCAGACGGGCCAGCAGAGGTAGGAATTTCGAAATGTCTTACGACCAGAAGCGCGTTGTCGATGCCATCCGGGCTTTCGAAGCCGGCGAGATCGTCGTCGTCATGGACGATAACGATCGCGAAAACGAAGGCGACCTGATCGTCGCCGCCGTTCACTGCACGTCCGAAAAGATGGCTTTCATCGTTCGGCATACGTCCGGCATCGTCTGCACGCCGATGCCACGCGAGGAAGCCAAGCGGCTCAACCTCAACGCCATGGTCGCAGAGAATGATTCCGCCCATACGACAGCCTTCACCGTCTCCGTGGATTTCAAGCACGGCACGACAACAGGCATTTCCGCCGACGACCGGACGCTGACCGTGCGTAATCTCGCCAATCCGAACATCGGCGCGAGCGATTTCGTCCGCCCCGGCCATATCTTCCCACTCGTTGCCCGTGAGGGCGGCGTACTGATGCGCTCCGGTCATACGGAAGCCGCGGTCGATCTCTGCAAGCTCGCCGGCCTACCGCCGATCGGTGTCATCAGCGAGCTCGTCAATGACGACGGCACGGTGACGCGCGGCCAGCAAGTGGTTGAATTCGCCGAGCAGCACGGGCTGAAGCTCGTCTCCGTCGCCGACCTCATCGCCTATCGTCAGCGCAAGGAAACCCTGATCGAGCTCGGCGCCAGCTTCGATATCGAGACGCCGTTCGGCAAGGCGCGGGCACATACCTATTCCCTGCCCTGGGACCCGATGCAGCATCTCGCCGTCGTCTTCGGCGATATCCGCGACGGTGTCGATATCCCGGTGCGCCTGCATCCCGAAAGCGTCGCCGAGGATCTGTTCGGCAAGCGCCGTCCGGTTGATTTCTACATGAAGAAGATCGCCGAGGAAGGCCGTGGCATCATCGTCTATCTTCGCGAAGGCTCCGTCGGCGTCGGCCATTTCGACAATGGCCGCAAGGCGCGCCAGGCCGAACGCGAAATCCATGCCGAGGCGCAGGCGCGCGACAGCGAGTGGCTGGAAATCGGCCTTGGCGCGCAGATCCTGAAGGATCTCGGCGTCAGCTCGATCAAGCTGCTCACCAGCCGCGAGCGGCACTATGTCGGCCTGGAAGGCTTCGGCATCAAGATCGCTACGACGGAGATTTGCTGATCTTTACCCTCCCCTCGAGGGGGAGGGTCGGCACGAAGTGCCGGGGTGGGGTGATCGCGTCGATCTCCGCAGCCAAACAGTTGTCACCCCCACCCGCCGCTGCGCGGCGACCTCCCCCCTCAAGGGGGAGGTGATTGACGCTGTTACCGCTGAGCCTGGCTCATCTGCGCAACTTATTAATTTTGCGCAAGGCCGAGCTCACCCGATTTCCTGTTGCGAGCCGCCCAGGTTTTGAGACGCAGCCCGTTGAGCTTGATGAAGCCCTCGGCATCCTGATGGTCGTAGGTGCCCGAACCTTCTTCGAAGGTAACAAGATCCATCGAATAGAGTGAGTGGGGTGAACCGCGCGCGATAACACTGGCCGAGCCCTTGTAGAGCCTGACCGTCACCTCGCCACTGACGTAGGTCTGGCTCTTGTCGATCAGCGCCTGCAGCATTCCCCGCTCCGGCGCATACCAGAAGCCGTTATAGATGAGCTCCGCATAGCGGGGCATGATCTCGTCTTTCAAGTGAGTAGCGGCGCGGTCGAGGGTGATTGATTCGATCCCGCGATGGGCTGCAAGCAAGATCGTGCCGCCCGGTGTCTCGTAGACCCCGCGGGACTTTATGCCAACAAACCGGTTCTCGACCAGATCGAGCCGCCCCACTCCATGTCTGCCGCCAAATTCGTTGAGCGCGGTCAGAAGGACGGCCGGAGACAGCTTATCGCCATTGAGGGAAACCGCGTCGCCCTTCTCGAAACCAATCGTAACGACCTCCGGCAGGTCGGGTGCATCCAAGGGATCGACCGTGCGCTGATAGATATGATCTGGCGCGATATCGGCGGGATCCTCCAGGACCTTGCCCTCGGTCGAGGTATGCAACAAATTCGCATCGACCGAGAAGGGCGCCTCTCCCCGTTTGTCCTTGGGGACGGGTATCCGATGCCTTTCGGCATAGTCGATGAGCTGCGTCCGGGAGTGGATGTCCCATACGCGCCAGGGGGCGATAATCTTGATCGAGGGATCGAGCGCATTGGCGGTCAATTCGAAGCGGACCTGATCGTTGCCCTTGCCGGTCGCTCCGTGGGCAATAGCGTCCGCGCCGACTTCCTGCGCAATGCTGACTAGATGCTTCGCAATCAGCGGACGGGCGATGGAGCTGCCAAGAAGATACTGGCCCTCATAGAGCGTATTGGCGCGGAACATCGGGAAAACGAAGTCGCGCACGAATTCCTCGCGGACATCCACGATCCGGACGTCCTTGATCCCGAGCATTTCAGCCTTCTTGCGTGCCGGTTCCAGCTCCTCGCCTTGGCCTAGATCGGCGGTGAAGGTTACGACTTCGCACTGATAGGTCTCCTGCAACCATTTCAGGATGATCGAGGTATCCAGACCGCCTGAGTAAGAGAGCACGATTTTCTTGAACTTCTTCGGCATGAATGAGTTTCCATCTTCGCATTGAACGGATGGAATGTTAGGCTAACCTGCGCGCAACGAGCTTGCGAAGAATGCAAGAAAAGATATAAGTTTGGCATAAAATGCCGAATTCTACAGGTTAAGAGGCTGAAAGCGCCAATGAACTTAGACGATATCGACCGGCGTATTTTACGCGTGCTTCAACGAGATGGGCGTATTTCCAATGTGGAACTGGCGAAGGAGGTTGGATTGTCGCCGTCACCCTGCCTTCGCAGAGTACGCTTGCTGGAGGAAGCAGGCGTCATCGACCGCTACGTTGCCGTGCTCGATCCGACAAAGGTCGGCGCCAGCCTTACGGTCTTTGCTCGCGTCTGGTTCAAAACACAGGATGCCGAGATAACGGTCCAGTTCGGTGAGGCAATCCGGCGCTTTCCCGAAGTGATGGAATGCTATCTCACGACCGGGGAATGCGATGCAATCCTTAGAATCGTCACGGCGGATCTTCACAGCTACTGGCGTTTCCAGGCCGACTATCTGACACGCATCCCCAGCGTTTTGAATGTAAAGACGGATGTACCGATGGAAACGCTGAAGCAAAGCTTCCAGCTGCCATTGAGGTGAGTCATTGCGAAAGATCGCCAAGACCGAGATTTGCTGATTCCACCCTCCCCTTGAGGGGGAGGGTCGGAGCGAAGCTCCGGGGTGGGGTGATATTCTCCCCGCACGTTTACCCCCACTCGCCGCTGCGCGGCGACCTCCCCCTCAAGGGGGAGGTAACGAAAACTCACGATCCAGCAGGCCCATCATGATGTCGTCGTGCCAGCTGCCGTTGACATAAGCGGTCTCGCGCTCCCTGCCCTCGATGACGAAGCCGCATTTTTCATAGGCGCGGATGGCACGCGTGTTGTAGGCGAGCACGCGTATTCCGATGCGATGCAATCCCATCTCGCCGAAGGCATAGTTTAGCAGGAGAGTGATTGCTTCCGTGCCAAAGCCTTTGCCAAGCAAGGCTGGATTATTGATACCGATTGCCATCGTCGCGCGCCGGTCCTGGTGATTGACGTTATCCAATCTGATCACGCCGGCAAAGGCGCCATTGATTTCGATGACCCATGCGTGAGGGTGATCGGCAATACCCTGAACCCATCGCGTCGCGCCCTCCCGGGTGATGGGCTTGATGTCCTCCCTGTTGACGCCATACATCTCCGCGATCTCGGCATTCGTACCCAAGGCGAAGCGCACACCGGCGTCGTCGGCACATGGCGGGCGGAGCCGGACGTTGCTGCCTTCAAGAATTGGTGATGGCAATGAACCCTCCTTTTTCAGGTGCTCTTCTGCCTATTCGACCCCACCAGAGGTGGCGGTTTGAAACGCTAGCTCGGCCACTAGCTATAGCTTACAAGCATCCAGCAGCACTATGTTCAACCTAGAGGGCTTTGGCATCAAGATTACCACCAGGAAAATCTGCTGATCCTCACCCTCCCCTTGAGGGGGAGGGTCGGAGCGAAGCTCCGGGGTGGGGTGATGTCTCCCCGCACTCAAGATCACCCCCACCCGCCGCTACGCGGCGACCTCCCCCCTCAAGGGGGAGGTGACAAAGTTCGCGATCGATCCAGCCATGTGAGGCCGAATACGCGAAGCCAATTATCATAGGCGAATTTTTGCAGGATCGGTTCATCGAACCCGCTTTTGCGCATGGCCTCCATGAGATGGGGCAAGCCGCTTGCATCCTTGATCTTACGAGGCATGACAGCACCGTCAAAATCCGATCCAAGCGCAATCCCATCCGCTCCAACGCGGGCGATGAGATAATCGATCTGACGAACAACGGCCTCAAGCGGGGTATCTTCCTCAAGATGGGCATCGGCGCGGATATCGTTGACGGCAAGATTCAACCCGACGACGCCACCTGTATCGCGTATGGCGTCCAATTGCCGGTCGGTGAGGTTTCGGGTCGATGGACATATGGCATGGGCGCAGGCGTGCGTGGCCACCAGCGGAGCGGTGCTCAATGCCGCGACATCCCAAAATCCGCGCTCGTTCAGATGGGAAACATCGATCATTATCCCGAGTTCATTGCATCTTCTGACCAGGTTCTTGCCTAAATCCGTAAGGCCGGGTCCTGTATCGGGCGATCTCGGATAGGCGAACGGCACGCCGTAGCCAAAGATATTCGGGCGGCTCCACACGATGCCTAGGGATCGAAGGCCGGCTTGGTACAGGCTGTCCAGATAGCCGAGATCGGGGCCGATGGCGTCGGCGCCTTCCATATGGAGCACGATGGCAAAGGCGCCGTCATATCGTGCCGCCTCGATCTCGCCGACGCTCGTTGCGAGACGTATTTTATCACCCGAGCGTTCGATCAGCTTCTTTATGGTCGAAAGCTGCCCGTCGATTTGCCGGCGGGCATGATCCGGATGTACCGCATCGGCATAGCGAACTTCGTAGCCATTATGAGTGATCGTCAGATCATCCACCGGTTCTTGCTCCGGCTTGGCATACATCGCGAACAATCCGCCGGCCAAGCCGCCTTCGAGTGCCCGCGGAAAATCCAGATGCCCGGTCTCCGATCGAGCCAGAAAATCGCGGCCATCAGGCTTATAACCCAGCATGAACTGGACGGCATCATTATGCCCGTCGAATATCAAGACCTTGCCCATGCGATCTCAGTCATCCCCGCCAACCCTCGAGAAACACGACTTTCTCGACGCCGGCAAAGCGTGCGACACGCTCCAGCTCGGCCTCGAGCTTTTCCAGCCGGCCGGCCGAGGCCTTGACGCCCGGTTCCAGCCACAGGCGTTTGACATCCAGCGTTCCCGCCTTGCGGTCAGCCTTCATGTCGATCCGTCCGATCAGCCGGTCGCCTTCCAGCAGCGGAAAGACATAATAGCCGTATTCCCGCTTCGGTTCCGGCACGAAGATCTCGATGCGGTAAAAGAAGCCGAAGAGGCGTTCGGTACGATTGCGGTCGCGCAAGGTCGGATCGAAAGGACTGAGGACGCGGATGCGTGCCGGCGCTTCGGCATGGCTGTCGAGCGTGTCATGGAAATCTTGGAACGCGAAGGAAGGGCGAGGCTTGCCACCGCCGGCAGGCTCAATCAGCACTTCGGTCAGTTCATCCCGATGCGTCTCGACCCAGCTCTTCGCCTCCTGCGGCGTCACCAGATCCCAGAAGGCGGCGATCTCGCCTGAGGTCGCAAAGCCGAGGCGCTGCAGCGCGCTGCGACAGGCCCAGTCGACAAATTCGTCGTGCTCCACCTCCGGCTCATGGAAGTGGCTCGGCAACACGCGCTCCACCAGATCATAGACCTTCTGAAAATTGGTGCGACCGGCGATGGCGAACTTGCCGGTGCGCCAGAAATATTCGAGCGCCGTCTTGTTGGGATGCCAGTTCCACCAGCCGCCGGAGACATGATCCTCCGCCTTGACCTCGCGGGCGGTGATCGCGCCGTTCTTCAGCACGCGCTCGTAGGTTTCCTCGAAAGCCGCCTCGAACCCCTCCCCGCGCCATTTGCGCCAGCGTGCGATGATCGCCTCGTCCTCGCGGCGGAAACGGTGCTTCCAGTAGACGAAGAAGGCGCTCGGCAGGATCGAGGCATCATGCGTCCAGTTCTCGAAGAGTGCGCCATCTTTTTCCAGAAGTTCCGTCAGGTGCTCGCGCCGATAGGTCTGGTTGCGCGAAAACAGGATCTGGTGATGGGCGCGCTCGACGGTGGCGATGCTGTCCACCTGCACGAAGCCGATGTCGTGGATGAGCTGCAGCAGGCCCGCCTTGGTCAAGGCGCGGTTCGGTGGATTGGCAAGCCCCTGCTTGGCAAGGAACACGCGGCGGGCGTCACGATTCGAAAGCAGATTCGTCATATGCGGATCATAGGCATAAATTCCCATGCTTTCAAAGAGGGCCTGATTTGATAAATCCAGACGATGCGCTATAGCTCCGCGATAGCATTAGGGAATAGGGAAACTGCTTGGATATCCGCTTCGACAATGCCGGCGTCGATTACGGCACGCGCACCGCGCTGTTTCCGCTGAGCCTGAGGCTGCAGGAGCGCCGCATCGGGGTGATCGGTCTCAACGGTTCCGGCAAGACGACCTTCGCGCGGCTGATCAACGGGCTCGTCAAGCCGACGACAGGACGCGTCGTGGTCGATGGGCTCGATACCGTCGGGGATGCTGGCAAAGTTCTCGGCAAAGTCGGCTATATCTTCCAGTCGCCGCAGAACCAGATCATCCTGCCCATCGTGCGCGACGACATCGCCTATGGGCTGAAGGCGCGCGGATATGACAAGACGCAAACCGAAGCCGCGGTCGAGGGCATTCTCGGCCGGTTCGGCGTCAGCCATCTCGGTTCGCGGCGAGCACACGAGCTTTCCGGCGGGGAGTTGCAAATGGCCGCCCTCTGCTCGGTGCTGGTGACCGGTCCGGACATTCTCATTCTGGATGAACCGACCAACCAACTAGATCTCAAGAATCGGGCGCTCGTACAGAAGACCATCATGGGGCTGCCGGAAAGCGTCATCGTCATCAGCCACGATCTGCCGCTGCTCGAGGATTTCGAGCGGGTGCTTTTGTTCGACCAGGGTCGGCTTGTCGCCGACGCGTCCGCAGCCGAAGCGATCGCCCGCTACAGGGAGATGGCACGCTGATGCAGACGCTGCATGTCGACGTCGATACCTGGCTGCACCGGCTTTCGCCACGCGTAAAGCTCCTCACGCTGACCGCATTCGGCGTATTGCTTTTCCTGACCCAGTCCATCGCGGTGCTTGCCTGTGCAAATCTTATCGGCGCCGGCTTCTATTTCCGCAGCGGCCTGCCGATCCGAGACGCATTGAAGCGGCTGCGGCCAATCCTGATCTCGATTGCCGTCCTGGCAATTTTCGCGGCACTGGTAGGCCCGCTGCACGCCGCCATCGTTACCGCGCTGCGGCTGACGGCTCTGGCGCTGTTTGCCGCCACGGTGACGGCGACGACATCGATGGCTGCTTTCATCGATGAGATCACCGCCCTTGCCACACCGCTCGAAAAGCTCGGCCTGCTGAAAGCCGCCGATATCGGGCTTGCAATCGGCCTCGTGATCCGCTTCATCCCTGAGATTCTCGATCGCTACCGCGCGATCCGCGAAGCGCATCAGGCGCGCGGGATCAAGACACGCCTGGCGACCACGCTCGCGCCGCTGATCATTCTGACGCTTCGCGATGCGGACAATATCGCGGCGGCGATTGACGCGCGCGGCATTCGGCGTCAATGAACATGGATCTTTTTCGGAAGGAGCCGTCATGAACACCCGCGATCTCGTCCTCTCGGCGCTTTTTGCCGCCATCATCGTGGCGCTCGGCCTCTTGCCGCCCATCCCGATCGGCATCATTCCCGTTCCGATTACGGCGCAGTCGCTCGGCGTCATGCTCGCTGGCGTCGTACTCGGCGCCAAGCGCGGGACGATTGCGGTGCTGCTGGTGGTCGTCCTTGTCACCATCGGCCTACCGGTGCTATCGGGCGGTCGCGGCGGTCTTGCCGTCTTCGCCGGTCCGACGGCCGGCTTCTTCGTCGGCTGGATCTTCGCAGCCTTCATCACGGGCTATTTCTCTGAGAGACTGGTGAAGCCGGAACAGAGCGGCCTCGTTCAGGGCGTCGGCTTCTTCATCGCCGCCGTCATCGGCGGCGTGGTCGTGCTCTATGCGTTCGGCATCGCTTGGCTGACGATCAATATCGGTTTCAGCAAGGCGTTTCTCGGATCCTTGGGCTTTGTACCGGGCGATGTCGTCAAGGCCGTCGTCGCGGCTCTCGTCGGTCGCGCCGTCATGGTCGGCTATCCGCTTCTGCCGCAGCGGAGCTGAAGTACGGCGGGTAAAAGTGTGCAGAGGTTTTACAGCCACGATGTGCGGCTTAGCTCGGCTCACGCCAGGTATTTGTAGAGCCAGTCGCGCGTATCTTCCGGCAGCGGCGCCGGATCGTGTTCGTCGCCGCGGACCGCGAGCCAGAGAATTTCCACCTCAGCCGCCAGTTCGTTGCCGGTTTCGACCATGATCATGAAGCCGATCGACTTGCCGCCGATCTTGTTGACGCTGATCGAAAAGCGGGCAAGATCGTCATAGTGCAAGGCCCGGTGCAGCGAACAGGATGCCTTCCTGGCGATGTAGAGTGGCTCGTCTTCGACCAGCGGCCGCGTGCGCCAGAAATTCGAGAGCACCGTTTCCGCCTGGGAGATGTAGGAGGCGATAAACATTTGGCCGTGCCGGTCGACATCGCGCGGCGGCACCCTTACTTCGACGACATCGGATCGTTCTGCTCTCGCCATCACGCAATAATCCTGGCCGACGCCATATTCGCCTTAATGAAAGCTTAACACCGCGTCCCGATAAGTAAACGGGCGCCATTCAGAGTGGTTAAGGTGGGTTGTTGACATTGTAGTGACATGGTCCATGTCCTGTAATAGGCGTCACACCTCATTTATAGATTGGCCCCATGAGCACACGTCTTTACGAACACCCGATCTTCCTGGAACATATCGTTCCGCCTGGCCACCCGGAGCGGCCGGACCGGTTGCGGTCGCTGAATATCGCGCTGGAGCACCCCAATTTCGAGCGGCTGGACCGGCGAAAGGCGCCTCCCGCCCATGAAGATGCGATCCTGCTTGCGCATCCCGAGGAACATCTAGATTTCGTGCTGCGGTCGATGCCGGACAGGGGTGACGACGGCGAGATCAACCAGCTCGAGGCGGATACCTATGCCAGCCCGAAGACGCTGCAGGCGATCATGCATGGCGTCGGCGGCGCCATGGCGGCGGTCGACGACGTTTTCTCCGGTGCGGCCGACAATGTCTTCGTCGCGGCCCGTCCGCCCGGTCATCATGCCGAGAAGACCAAGGCCATGGGCTTCTGTTTCTTCAACAACGCCGCAATCGCTGCTCGCCATGCGCAAAAGGCCCACGGCGCCGAGCGCGTCGCCATCGTCGATTGGGATGTGCACCACGGCAATGGCACGCAGGACATTTTCTGGGACGATCCGTCCGTGCTTTTCTGTTCCACCCACCAGATGCCGCTCTATCCAGGCACGGGCAAGAAGGAGGAGCGCGGCGCGCACAACACCATCGTCAACGCACCGCTGTCGCCCAATACCGGCGGCGATCATTTCCGCGAGGCCTTCAAGTCGCGCATTCTGCCGGCGCTGCAGGACTTTCGCCCCGACCTCATCATCATCTCAGCCGGCTTCGACGCCCACCACCGCGATCCGCTGGCGCAGTTGAATCTGACGGGCGAGGATTTCGACTGGGCGACGGGACGGCTGCTCGAAGCCGCAGACCGAAGCGCGAAGAACCGGGTCGTCAGCCTGCTCGAAGGCGGCTATGATCTGGAAGGTCTCGCCGAGTCGGCGGGGATGCATATTCTACGCATGATGAAAGGTTGACGATGAGCGAGAGCGCCAAGGCAGATGTATCAGGCTATTCCTTCGAGAAGGCTGTGGCAGAACTTGAGAGCATCGTTGCCCGGCTCGAACGCGGCGATGTGGCGCTGGACGAATCCATTTCGATCTACGAGCGCGGCGAAGCGCTGAAGAAGCATTGCGAGGCGCTGCTCTCGGCTGCCGAGAACCGCATCGAAAAGATCCGGCTGGACCGCGCCGGCAAGCCGCAAGGTGCGGAAGCACTGGACGGCGCATAAGTTCAAAACAGGAAATTTGAGTTTGGCACACATTCCCGGTAGGTTGAGTCCCAACCGAAAGGAGAGCCTCCATGTCCTTCTTCCCAGGCAACGATCCCCAGGCCGGTGATGCCTTCGCCTGCGATGCGATCGAAAACCTCATCATTCCGCGTACCAGCGACCTTGGCGGCTTCTCCGTGCGGCGCGCGCTTCCGAGCAGCCGGCGCCGGCTGGTGGGGCCGTTCATCTTCTTCGACCGCATGGGGCCTGCAATTTTACGGCCGGGCCAGGCGCTCGACGTTCGTCCGCATCCGCATATCGGCCTTTCCACGGTCACCTATTTGTTCGACGGCGAAATCCGCCATATGGACAGCCTCGGCACGGCCAAGGTGATCCGCCCCGGCGACGTCAACCTGATGACGGCCGGACGCGGCATCGTGCATTCCGAGCGTACGCCGGAGAACCTGCGCGACCACCCCTTCGCCATGTCGGGCCTGCAGACCTGGCTGGCGCTTCCCGACGACAAGGAAGAGATCGATCCCTCTTTCGCCCATACGGAAAAGGATGACCTACCGACGATCGCCGATGGCGGCGTGACCGGGCGCGTGGTCATCGGCGAGTTCGAGGGTCTGAAATCGTCGGTAAAGTCCTTCTCCGACACGCTTTACGTCGATCTGCAGCTTCAGCCGAATACGACGTTTCCTTTTGGGGCAGCGCATGAAGAGCGCGCGGTCTATATTCTTTCCGGTTCGCTTGTCGTTTCAGGCGACCGTTTCGAGCAGGATCAGCTCCTCGTCTTCCGTCCCGGCGATGCGATAACGCTAGAGGCGGCCGAAAAAGGCTGTCATCTCATGCTTTTTGGCGGTGCAGCACTCAATTCGAAGCGCTATATCTGGTGGAATTTCGTCTCGTCCTCAAAGGAGCGCATCGAAAAGGCCAAGGAAGAATGGCGCACGGGCCGCTTCGATATCGTGCCGGGTGACGAGGAAGAGTTCATTCCCCTGCCGGAAGGCTAACGGGTTCATAACACTCCCACATGTTTCTTGTTCGGGGGTACCTTGAATTCGGCGCCTTTTGTCGCAATCTGTTTTGACGTAAAGGCGGACAACCGCCCAAGAATAGCAAGAAAGAGGCATCCGCCTTGACACAAATGCCACAGACGCCCCTGCTGGACCGGGTCCAATATCCTTCCGACCTGCGAAAGCTGGAGGACCGGGAATTGCCGCAGCTCGCCCGCGAAGTCCGCGACGAGATGATCGATGCGGTATCGCGTACCGGCGGACATCTTGGCGCCGGCCTCGGCGTCGTCGAACTGACCATCGCCATCCACAGCGTCTTCGATACGCCAAACGATCGGCTGATCTTCGATGTCGGGCACCAGTGTTATCCGCACAAGATTCTGACCGGGCGGCGCGACCGGATTCGCACGCTGCGCCAGGAAAACGGTCTTTCCGGCTTCACACGCCGGGCCGAGAGCGAATACGATCCCTTCGGCGCCGCGCATTCGTCGACATCCATTTCCGCCGGTCTCGGCATGGCGGTTGCCGCCGAGCTCGATAATACCGACCGCCGCGTCATCGCCGTCATCGGCGACGGCGCCATGTCGGCCGGTATGGCCTATGAAGCCCTGAACAATGCCGGCGCGCTCGACGCACGGCTGATCGTCATCCTCAATGACAACGACATGTCGATCGCCCCGCCGACGGGAGCGATGAGCGCCTATCTTGCCCGCCTCGCCTCCGGCCGCACCTATATGGGCTTTCGGGATTTCGGCAAGAAACTAACCGCCTATCTCGGCAAGAAGGTCGACCGCGCGATCACGCGGGCAGTCGAGCACGCACGGGGCTATGTAACCGGCGGCACCATGTTCGAGGAGATGGGCTTCTATCATATCGGCCCGATCGACGGCCATTCCTTCGAGCATCTGCTGCCCGTGCTGCGCAATGTGCGCGACAATGCCCAGGGGCCGGTGCTGATCCATGTCGTGACACAGAAGGGCAAGGGCTATCCGCCGGCCGAAGCGGCTGTGGACAAATATCACGGCGTCAACAAGTTCGACGTTATCACCGGCGCGCAGACCAAGGTGAAGCCGAATGCGCCGAGCTACACAAGCGTCTTTGCGGACGCTTTGGTGCAGGAGGCAACGCTCGACGAGAAGATCGTCGGCATTACCGCCGCCATGCCGAACGGCACCGGGCTGGACAAGCTGCAGGAATTCTTCCCCAAGCGCTGTTTCGACGTCGGTATCGCCGAGCAGCACGCCGTGACCTTTGCGGCCGGTCTTGCCGCCGAAGGCTACAAGCCTTTTGCCGCCCTTTATTCCACCTTCCTGCAGCGCGCCTATGACCAGGTGGTGCATGACGTGGCGATCCAGGGCCTGCCGGTCCGCTTCCCGATCGATCGTGCCGGCTTCGTCGGCGCCGATGGCCCGACGCATGCAGGCTCCTTCGATACGGCCTTTCTGGCCACCCTGCCCGGTTTCGTTGTCATGGCCGCAGCCGACGAGGCGGAACTCAAGCACATGGTGCGCACCGCCGCCGCCTATGATCTAGGTCCGATCTCCTTCCGCTATCCGCGCGGAGAAGGCGTCGGCATCGAACTGCCGGAACGGGGTCAGATCCTCGAAATCGGTAAGGGGCGCGTGGTGAAGCAGGGTTCGAAAGTCGCGCTACTCTCCTTCGGCACGCGCCTGGCCGACAGCCTTGCCGCAGCCGAGGATCTCGATGCCGCCGGGCTTTCGACGACAGTCGCCGATGCGCGCTTCGCCAAGCCCCTCGATCATGATCTCATCCGCCAGCTCGCGGCTCACCACGAAATGCTGATCACCATCGAGGAAGGCTCGGTCGGCGGCTTCGGCAGCCAGGTCATGCAGTTCCTCGCCAATGAAGGCCTGCTCGACAACGGCCTGAAGATCCGCTCGCTCGTCATGCCGGATATCTGGATGGAGCAGGCAAAGCCCGAAGCCATGAATGCCAGAGCCGGTCTCGATCGTGCCGGCATCGTGCAAACGGTATTCCGCACACTCGGCCACGGCCGCATCGTCGAAGCCGCAGGATAGCTTTACACCCCTTTGAGGGGCAATCGTATATGAAATGAGGTCGTTGCCGCGTCCCCCTTCTCCCCGCTGAGGAGAAGGGGTTTCCGGTGCTTATCCGCCTCATATGCGATTACCCTCCCCATCAAGGGGAGGGTTACTAAATCAGAACTCCTCCCAATCGTCGCGGACGGCGGCAGCGGTCGTCGCCGTTGCCTTCCCGCCGAAAGCCTTGGCGACGGTGCGCCCAAGAGCGCGGGCCGGAGATGCGGCCGGCCTCGAACGTGCTGTCGCCACGACCGGACGCGCGGATATGGCCTGCACGGCATCGCCGAGGCGGAACTGCTGCAGCAGCTCGTTGAGTGCCGCGGCTTCGCGGGCGAGCGCATGGCTTGCGGCCGTCTGCTCCTCGACCATGGCGGCATTCTTCTGCGTGCCCTGATCCATGTTGTTGACGGCCGTGTTGATCTCCTGCAGGCCGGTCGACTGCTCGCGGGTCGCCATGACGATCGCACCGACATGGCGGTTGATCTCCTGCACTTCAGAGACGATCAACTGGAGGGCCTTTCCGGTTTCGCCAACGAGCGAGACGCCGGTGTTGACCTGATCGCTTGAAGTCGTGATCAGCGACTTGATCTCCTTGGCGGCATTGGCGGAGCGCTGGGCGAGCTCGCGCACTTCCTGGGCAACGACTGCGAAGCCCTTGCCGGCCTCGCCGGCGCGGGCGGCCTCGACACCGGCATTGAGTGCCAGGAGGTTGGTCTGGAAGGCGATGTCGTCGATGACGCTGATAATGTTGCTGATCTCGCCCGAGGACTTTTCGATCTGGTGCATGGCCGAGACGGCATTGCGCACCACTTCGCCGGAGCGTTCCGCGCCGAGGCGGGCGCGCTCGACGAGATGGCCGACATCTTCGGCACGCTTGGCCGAGTCGCGGACCGTTATGGTGACCTGCTCCAATGCGGCAGCTGTTTCCTCGACCGCGGCGGCCTGCTGTTCGGTGCGCTGCGCCAGATCGTCGGCGGCCGAGCGGATCTCGTCGGCGCCGGCATTGATGGCGGAAGCATTGCGGCCGACGGACTGCAGAGCGGCTTCCAGCTTTTCCACCGCATTGTTGAAGTCGTTGCGGACGCTGTCGAACTGCGGCGCAAAACTATTGCGCAGGCGGGTCGCGACATTGCCGGAAGACAGGGCGGAGAGGCCGTCCGCGAGCGCTTCCATGGCAAAGCGGATTTCGCCCTCTTCACGCGCCTTCTGCTCGTCGTTCATCTGACGCTCGCGCTCGGCATCGCCACGCATGCGCTCGGTCTCGCCGGCGAGGCGCAGTTTCTCGATCCCCGCCTGCTTGAAGACCAGGACGGCATCGGCCATGCGGCCGACTTCGTCGCCGCGGCCGACGGCCGGGACTTCGACATCATGCTCGCCATTCGCCAGTCGGCCCATCGCAGCGGTCATGCCGACGATCGGGCGCACGATGAGGCGCGAGAGCAGCCAGGCGAGAACAGCGGCAGCCAGCGACGCGAAGATGCCGCCGACGATAAGCGTCAGGCGCAGATCGCCGTTAGCGTCGTCCTGCATGGCTGCCAGATCGCTCGCCTTGGCGCGGGCGGCCTGCTTGATCTTGGCGGCAGCGTCACGGAAGCCATCGAGCTGGCCTTTGGTTTCGTTCTGCCCGATCTTGACGATCTGGTCGAGTGGCATCTCGGTTTCCTTGCGAGCCTTGGCCTGCGGCTCTGCGAGCTGATGGAAATAGAGATCGGCGGCTTTCTGCATGTTGTCGATGGCCTGCAGCAGATCCGGGGAATCGGCGGCGACCTGCTTGGCGGCGGCGATGCTTTTCAACATGCGTTCGCGATTGTTGAAAATATCGCCGTAGGTGCTTTCGCTGTGCAGCAGCAGGAAGCCGCGCAGATTGACCGCCTGTTCCAGCATCGCCTGCAGGGAATCGTCGATCAGGCTGACGAGCTGCTGCGACTTGGTTTGCTCGGCGGCGGCACCGGCCGACACTTCTTCCTTGGAATAGACGAATGCGGAAACGCAGGCGAAGATGGCGATCAACGCCGTGAACGTGATGGCAAGCTTGCCATTCAGCGAGAGTTTTTTCGCAAACATGGGCGAGCGCCTCCTGAGCGCCGGTCCTGGCGAGCGTCATTAGGCCGCGATTGGGAGGGAACGCGGCGGATGCTCGAAGAATTCAGGGAGTGGCATGATTGGGACGCAGACGCGCGAAGCCTTCATGGCAGGCGATGATCTCAAAACGATCACCGTAATCACAGGCATCAGTAGAGGCTCGTACTTTAAATTTATTTAATTACGCGCAACTGCATTGAAATGCAGCCGACCGGTGGTGCGTTCCTTCTTCCGACCGCTCTAATTCTGCGGCACGGCAGCGAGAATGAGAATATCCAGATCGTGTTCGGGATAGAAATCTTGCGCCGTCATCTGGAAGGTGGTCGCGCCGGTCTTTTTCACGTCCTTGCCGCAGAAGCTGATGTAGTTGTCTGGGCTGCCCTTATCGACCGTCAGCTCGAAATGCTTGATCGGACCGGACCAGTTGGCGCCCGTCGTCAGCACATAGGAGATCCAGCTTTCGGTATAGCCGCGCCCGCCCTTGTCGACCGCGGCGGCAAGCTTGGACGCCGTCTTCAGGAAGGGTTCATCGAGACAGTACTTGGCGCGATAGGCCTGCAGCTGCTGCTTCTGATAGTCTTCCTCGCCGGCGAAGGTGATGGCCACGGTGCCGCCGACGCTCGGCTTGTAGCGATGCTCGACCACGATCTTCGCCTTGGCCGGAAACTTCGTGCGCCACCAATAGGTGGTGTGCAGCGTCCACATTGGCGTTGGGTGATGCTTCATGCCCTGACCGTCAGTGTCGTATTCGTCATCGGCGATCAGGCCGCGGGCCGTCCAATCATCGAGCACATCGGCGGGCAGCTTGGCGACGGCATCTGCAGCCGCCTTGCTCAGCGGCAGCAGCGGGACGCCGCGAGCGTTCAACTCATCCGTCATGTCGACCCCGGCTACCGATACGTGCTGCTGCAGGGTCGGCGCGATGGCCTTGCCATCCTGCGTGATGGTGAAACCCAGGAAATTATCGGAATCGACATTGCCGGCATCGACCATGCTGTCTACGTCGCCTTTGATATCGGGCATCGGGAAAGCGACGACGCTTTCGACATCCTTGTCGGAGGTGTTTTCGAAGATGTAATCGACGCGGACCTGTTCCGCCGAAATGAACAGCTTTTCCTGCGCCATGCTGATATCGCCGGTGCGGACATAGGCGAGACCGCCCGTCCTCAACTCGGCCATCGTGTCATTTGCCATAGCCGGAACGGCGAACATTGCCATTAGCGCCGCATAGCAACCGATCTTTCGCATGATGCCCCTCGCCCGTTGATTGCGGCGATTATGGCCGGTTGCGATCCGGCGTCAACGCCGATATCAGCATAAAAGGCTTGCAACATGGCCCATTGCCCGGCATGGACAGCCCATGTCCGAACCGCAACGCCTCGACCAGCTCCTCGTCACCCTCTCGCTCTTTGCCAGCCGATCGCGGGCGCGCGATGCGATCCAGCGCGGCACGGTGACCGTGAACGGCAGGATCGTGACGAAGCCGGGCGCGCTGTTTACCGAAGGCGCCGATATCAGCATCGATGATCCCGCGCAGGAATACGTCTCGCGCGCCGCATTGAAGCTGGTGGCGGCACTCGACCATTTCGGTCTCGATCCGCAAGGGCAGCATTGTCTCGATGTCGGCGCATCGACCGGAGGCTTTACCGAAGTGCTGCTGCAGCGAGGTGCCGCCCATGTCACGGCGATCGATGTCGGTCATGACCAGATGCATCCGCGCATAGCCGCCGATCCGCGCGTGACCAATATCGAGGGTCTGAACGCGCGCAACCTGACTGCGGAGGATATAGGCGAGCCTTTCTCCTTCGTCGTTTCCGATGTCTCCTTCATTTCGTTGAAGCTGGCTCTCGCGCCGGCGCTGGCGCTTGCCGAATCCGGCGCGCGGGCAGCCCTGCTCGTAAAGCCGCAATTCGAGGCGGGTCGCGATGCGATCGGCAAGGCCGGCCTCCTGAAGGACCCCGCCTCCGCTCCGGCGGTTGCCGCGGAACTCGAACGCTGGTTTACCGAAGACATGGGCTGGCAAAGCCTCGGCCTCATCGCCTCGCCCATCGCAGGCGGCGACGGCAACCAGGAATTTCTTCTCGCAGGGATCAAGCCATGAGCACCGAAACCGTTACCATCCAGAAGCTCGGCGCCCAGGGCGACGGCATCGCGCAGGGCGCCGACGGCCCGATCTACGTGCCGTTCACGTTGCCAGGCGAAAGCGTTGCCATCGCGCGGGTCAAGAGCCAGGGCACTTTGATGTCGATCGCGTCGGCCTCGCCCGACCGGCAGGAGCCGCACTGTCGGCACTTCGGCCCGCACGGCGTCAACGGCGCCTGCGGCGGCTGCACCCTGCAGCACTATGCCGATGCCCCCTATCGCGCCTTCAAGCGCCAGCTCGTCGTCGATGCACTGCGCTCGAAAGGCTTGACGCCCGAAGTGGACGATATCGTCGCCGCGCATCCTGGCGAGCGGCGCCGGGTTGTCTTCGCCGCGCGCAAGACCGAAAAGGACATGCTGATCGGCTTCAACCAGGCCGAAAGCCACCACATCGTCGCCATCGAGGAATGTCCCATCGCTTCGGCCGGCATCATGGCCCGTCTGCCGGCGATCAAGACGATCGCCGCGGCAATCGCCATCAATGCCGAAGCCTTCCGCATTTCCGTTTTGGAGACGCAGCCCGGCCTCGACCTTGCCGTCGACGGCATCAAATCGCTTTCGGACAAGCAGCGCCGCAGCACGATCGAAACCGTGCTGTCGCTTCGCGGCATCGCGCGCCTTTCGCTGAACGGCGAGATCCTGGTAGAACCGGTGAAGCCGATCATCGATTTCGGCGGCGTGCCGGTCTCGCCGCCGCCGGGCGCCTTCACGCAGGCGACCAAGCAGGCCGAGGACGCCATGGCCGAGTTGGTCTCAACCCATATCGGTAAGGCAAAACGCATCGCCGACCTCTTTGCCGGCAGCGGCACCTTCTCGCTTCGCCTGGCGCGGATCGGGCGAGTGCATGCGGTGGAGAGCGAGGAAAAGCCGCTCGCGGCACTGGACCAGGCCGCACGCACGACACAGGGGCTGAAGCCCGTCTCCGTCGAACGCCGCGACCTCTTCCGCCGGCCTTTAATGACGCAGGAACTGAAAGTCTACGACGCCGTCGTCTTCGACCCGCCGCGCGCCGGCGCGGAATTCCAGTGCAAGGAGCTTGCCCGCTCCCAAGTCAAGAAAATCGTCGCCGTCTCTTGCAATCCCCTGACGCTCGCCCGCGATCTGGCCCTGTTGGTCGAAGGCGGCTACCGCATTACGCGGGTGACACCGATAGACCAGTTCCTGTGGACCTCGCATGTCGAGGTGGTTGCGGCGCTGGAGAAATAATTCTCTTCAGCGCTTCATGAAAGCCTCGAAAGCCACGCGGGCCTCGGCGCTTTTCAGTTGGGCGGCGAAATGCTCGGCTTCTTTCTGGATTCGGTCGAGGACGGTATCCGGCGACCCACGCATCAGATCGCGGGCGATCCGCAGCGCTTCGGGCGGCTTGGCGGCGAGCTTGGCGGCCAGCGACAGCGTTTCGGCCTCCACCGCGTCCGGTGACGTCACTTTCCAGATGAGGCCGGCTTCCTTTGCTTCGGCAGCGGAGAAGCCTTCGCCGAGGGCGAGCAGGGCAAAGGCGCGCTGATGGCCCATGACGCGCGGGGCAAGCAGGCTCGAGGCGGCTTCGGGAACCAGCGCAAGATCGACGAAGGGTGTCTTGAACAGGCTGCGGTCGGAGGCAATCGTCAAGTCGCAATGCAGATGGATCGTGGTGCCGATACCGATCGCCAGCCCGTCGACGCCGGAGACGACGGGCTTCCTTGTGCTCGCCAGCGCAACGAGAAAATCAATCACTTCGCGCCCCATATTGCCACTCATGGCGAAGGCGAGGAAATCGGCCAGATCGTTACCGGCCGAAAAGCAGCCTTCCGTGCCGAGGAAGGCATGAACGCGGATATCCGGCGTGTCCTCCGCCGCTTTCAGCGCATCGGTCATGGTCTGATACATGGCGCGGGTGATGGCATTCTTCTTTTCCGGTCGGTTGAACCGGATGACCTGGACCTGCGGCGCGGTCTCAGGGCGTTCGATGAGGATATGGTCGGTCATCATATGTCCTTAGGCAAGCGCGATGCGAGCGGCTTCAAGGCTGCCGGCTCCGGCAATAACACGGTCGGCAAGGGCGGCGGTTTCAGCCAAAAGATTCTCGGCGGCGAAGCGGCAAAGCGCAATGCGCTTACCGCCCTCGCCATCGCCTGCATCGGCGAGGCCTCCCTTGGCCAGATAGCTTCCGGTCAGCACAAGGCCAAAGAGCCGCTGGTAAGGCGTGGCGCCCGCCAGGGCCTCAACAACGGCGCCCTCGGCCTGTTTCGACAACAACCAATCGCTCGCCTTTTCCAAATCGGCAATGGCCGCCTGCAGCCGCGACGCCGTTTGGCCGAAACCCTCGAGATTGGACTTGGCGACCGTATCGGCGATCTCGCGCAGTTCACCAATCAAACCGCGCACATGGTCGCCGTTGGCGATCGTCAGCTTGCGCGTCACCAGATCGATCGCCTGGATGCCGTTCGTACCCTCGTAGATCGGCGCGATGCGCGCATCGCGAAGCAGGCGTGCAGCCCCGGTCTCTTCGATGAAGCCCATGCCGCCATGGACCTGGATGCCGAGCGAGGCGACATCGACGCCGGCATCGGTGGAGAAGGACTTGGCGATCGGCGTCAGCAATGCGGCACGTTCCTGCCAGAAGCGGGCCTTCTGCTGATCGCGGTGCGACATGTCGATGGCCTCGGCACAGGCGTAGCAGATGGCGCGCGAGCCTTGAGTCAGCGCCTTCATCGTCAGCAGCATACGCGCGACATCGGGATGCTCGATGATCGGGCTCATGCCCGACGATGTCGTACCGGGCGCGCGGCCCTGCGTGCGCTCCCGGGCATAGGCAATGGCCTTCTGGGTCGCGGCCTCGGCAATCGCGACACCCTGGATGCCGACGGCAAGACGGGCATTGTTCATCATCGTGAACATGCAGGCGAGGCCCTTGTTCTCCTCGCCGACGAGCCAGGCAACCGCGCCCTTTTCCAACCCGTATTTGCCATCGCCATAGATCATCGTGCAGGTCGGCGAACCGTGGATACCGAGTTTATGCTCGAGCGAATGGGCGAAATAGTCATTGCGGGCGCCGAGCGAGCCATCGTCGTTGACAAGGAATTTCGGCACGAGGAACAGCGAAATGCCGCGTGTGCCGGCAGGCGCATCGGGAAGACGGGCGAGAACGAAATGGACAATGTTCTCCGCCGCCTCGTGATCGCCCCAGGTGATGAAGATCTTCTGGCCGAAGAGACGGTAGGTGCCGTCGTCGCGGCGTTCGGCGCGGGTGCGCAGCGCCCCGACATCGGAGCCGGCATGCGGCTCGGTCAAGTTCATCGTGCCGGACCATTGCCCGGATACGAGCTTTTCCAGGTATTTTCTCTTGAGGTCGTCGCTGCCATGGGCAATCAGCGCCTCGACCGCGCCCATGGTGAGTGTCGGCGCCAGACCGAACGCCATGGAAGCCGAGTTCCACATTTCCAGCGTCGCGACATTCAGCATATGCGGCAGGCCCTGCCCGCCGAATTGCTCGGGCGCGGTCAAGCCGTTCCAGCCGCCGGCGATCCAATCGCGATAGAGCTTCTCCCAGCCATCGGGAAGCACCACCTTGCCATCGACCAGTTTCGCACCCTGCTTGTCGCCGATCTCGGCAAGCGGCTCCATCTCCTCGCCGGCAAAACGACCGGCTTCCGACAGGATGGCATCGACGACATCGGCGCTCAGATCGCCAAGGATGCCTTCGTCCATCGCGCGCTCCATGCCCGCGACATGCTTCAGCGTGAATGCGATTTCTTCGACTGGCGCCTTGTACATGCTGCTTCCTCCGCATTGGTGCCGGCAATCATCCGCCTCACCCGGATCATTGCTCATCTGTGGTCATAGCTAGTTTATTTTTACGTAAACGTCAATTTTAGCGAGGCGGCAAAGATGTTGATTTCCACCCTCTCGCGAACCTTGAGCTCCTATACGTCTTGCGCGCGCCGTGCGGCTGTGACATCGCCGCCCGCAGCCACGATTATTCTACCAAAGCACGGACTTGCATAAACAATCGTCATGAACGAAGACTAAGGCAACTGTTCAGAAACCCGAATGACACAGCCATGAACACGATCACGTCAGTCAACACGATACCCGGCTTCATCTGGGCTTATCGTCTCCGCCCAGGCGAAGCCAGGCCGGAGCGGCTGCCCGACGATACCGATCGTTCAACGCTCTTTAGCGACGACGGCTTCCTGTGGCTGCATCTCAATCTCGTCGATGCGCGCGTTCCGGCTTTTCTGGAGGATGCACCGGGCCTGAACGAAGCCGCCCGCATAGCGCTGACAAGCCACGAGACGCATGCAACAGTCACCGTCGACGAACAGATGCTCTTTGGCACGCTGGTCGATTTTCAGCGCGACTTTGCCAGAGACACTCACGACATCGGCTGGCTGCATTTCGCCGTGACCGACCGCATGCTCATCACCAGCCGGCTGCAGCCGCTTCGTAGCCTGGATCGGGCGCGAATGCTGATCGACAAGAATGCTACGAGGTTTTCGCGTCCCCTCGATATTTTCGAGCTGCTGGTCGTCGAATTCCAGCGCACCCTGATTTCGGTCGTCATCGAGATCAGCGAAGAGCTCAACCTCATCGAAGACTTCGTCCATGGAAATACGTCACGCGACGAACGCGCGCGGCTGCCGCCCGTGCGGCGGACGATCGTGCGACTGCACCGGCATCTGCGCACGGTGCTGTCGCTGATGCGCCATGCGGCCGCCTCCGACGACGAGGAAATGCCGCTGGGTTTCGAGGACGTCGCCGGGCGTTTGACAGGTCGGCTGGAAGCTGTCGAGCACGATGTCTATGCATTGCAGGAACGAGCCAGGCTGCTGCATGAAGAAATCGACTCGAAGCTCGGGTCCGAGATCAACCGCCATCTCTACATCCTGTCGATCATGACCGCGTTTCTGCTGCCGCCGACGCTGGTAACCGGCTTCTTCGGCATGAACACCTCGAACCTGCCGCTTTCCGGCGGCGCGGGTGGTACGGAATATGCCGTCGGCTTCATCGTCGCCTCCATGCTGCTGGCATGGTGGCTGCTCAAGCGGGTCAACATTCTCTAAGGATGAGACATGGAAAAGCCGTCCGGAAGGGACCGGACGGCTGGTATCGGCAATTCTGGAACCGCCGCTTAGAAATACGGCGAATAGCACTGGCGGCGCGGACCGTAGTTCGGCTGGAATGTGTTGTCGTAAGCACGGTAGGAGCGATAGCGCGATTCGCACCAACCAACGTGACGCGGATTGATGCCGGCGCTCGGGGCCGGAGCCGGCTCATAGTACCGCGGCTGGCTGGCGATCGCACCGCCGATAAGCGCGCCTGCGCCGAAGGCGGCCAGCGGGAACCAATAGCCGTCGTGATAACGATAGCCGCGACGATAGCCTGAGTAGCCGCGATAGCCTCCATACCAGCCACGACGATAGTAGCCGCCGTAATGGCGCCATTGAACCTGTTCGACGTTGCCAAGCGCGGACTTTTCTACGGGTACAGCCGGCGCGGCGGGCATCTGCACGGCAAAAGACGGTGTGAAGCTCGTCAGGGCGACGGCGGCCGTTAAGGCGACTGTCGCGATTTTTGCACGGAAACCAAGCATTTTCATCTCCATTCCCTGGTTTGACTTGATACTCAAGCCTACAGCGTTTCATGTCGGGAATGCTTCCCGAGCAAGGTTTCGACGCCTGCTTCGTCGCATATCCGAGTACACGGCAAGAAACGCGGCAGCGCGTTATTTCGTTCCTCAAATCCCTACCAATTTAAGGAGTTATGCGGGGCTCCACGATGAATTTATAGTGATTTCTTTCTTAACCCAAGATTAACCAGCAATCCTTACTATTATTTCATGAAAGGATACCGAAAGAGTAACCTCCTCATTTTCAGCTTGCTGACGATCCTGACCCTGATGGGGCCGGTCTCCAAGCCTTCGGCCGGTGAAAGCCCGCCCTGGACCGATCCGAAAAACGCCCTTATCGTCGATGCTTACGAGCTGAACACCATCGACTGGAACGCGTTTCTGCAGGATAAGCGCATCGCAGGCTTCATCTCCAAGGCGTCGGATGGATTGCCTGAAAGCTTCAGTTGCACCGGCGACCACGGCGGCGATACGGTGGCCCATTGCAGGACGATGTGGCGCAAATATGCTGTCAGCCGCGAGCTGTTCCAGACCCGCCGCATGCTGGCAAAGGCGAATGGCCTGTTATGGGGCGCCTATCATCTGGGGCGGCCCGGCAATCCGATCGACCAGGCCAATCATTTTCTCGATTATGCCGATCCACAGCTCGACGAACTCATGGTGCTCGACATCGACGGCATCGACGCGGCGCAATTCATGTCGCTCGACGATGCGCAGATCTTCGTCGCCCACATCAAGGTCAGAACCGGGCGATACCCCATTCTCTACGTCAATCACAATACGGCGCGTTATATCGCCGATCACCGGGGCACCTATCCGCTGCTGTCGCGGCTGCCCTTGTGGTATGCACGCTATAAGCCCGATGTAAAAGGCGCCTTCCCACTCGGCAACTGGGATAGCTATG
This sequence comes from Martinezella tropici, assembly GCF_008370325.1. Classification (GTDB taxonomy): domain Bacteria; phylum Pseudomonadota; class Alphaproteobacteria; order Rhizobiales; family Rhizobiaceae; genus Rhizobium; species Rhizobium tropici_B. Next base: position 582,960 of record NZ_VNIP01000011.1, read on the forward strand.
CCATCTGGCAGTTCGCTTCTTCGGACAATTGCTCGGAAAAGAGCTGTCCCTATCGCGTTCCGGGCACGTTGACCGATATCGACGTCAATGTCGTCCCGATGACGAAGGTTCAGCTCGCCAGGGTCTGGCCGCAGGGCGATCTGCTGCCGGCCAAGCCGCTGCCTGCACCGGACTTGACGATCGCGCTTGCACAGATGTGTAGCGGGCCGCGGCAGACGCTTGTTTCACTCGTAGTCGACGTCGATCCGGTCGTCACGGCGTCAAACCCGCAGTCGAAACCGGTCGAGATCAACGAGCTGAACTATCAGGATTTCTAGAGCGGTTCAGCTTTTCTTCGAATCGCGAAAACGCTCTAGCCTTTTGTTGTTACGCAAATCCGGTCGGAAAACCGCTTCGCACTTTTCCGGGAATTGCTCTAGGCCTCGACCTGGACGTCCGTCTTCGGACGCGAACAGCAGGCGAGGATATAGCCCTCTTCGATCTCGTCATCGAGGATACCGCCATTGTGGCTCATCTCGACTTCGCCCGAAAGCTTCAACACCCGGCATGTGCCGCAGAGCCCCGATTCGCAGGCTGCTCCGATGCGCACGCCGGCGCCGCGCGCCGCCTGAAGCACGGTCTGTCCCGCCGCACAGACGACGTCCTTGCCGGCCATGGTGAAGCGGATCGTTGTCGCGGCCTCGCCCGATGCATCATCGGAAACCTCCGCAAGCGGCGTTGCGGCATTGGCCGGCTGGAAGCTTTCCTGATGGTAGCGCGACATGTCAAAACCATGCGCCTCCAGCATGGAGCGCACGGCATCCATGAAGACTTCCGGGCCGCAGCAGAAGATGGTCCGGTCCATGAAATCGGGCGCCAGCAGGCCGATCTTCGCCTTGTCGATGCGGCCCTTCAATCCCGACCAGAGATCGGTACGGCCGCAGCCCTCGACGATGAAGCCGAGATTGAGGTTCGGCATAAAACGGGCGAGATATTCGAGCTCGGACCGGAAGATGATGTCGGCCGGGCCGCGCGAGCAATTGACGAAGGTGATATCCGACAGCGGTGCGGTATCGGACATGTAGCGGGTCATTGACATCATCGGCGTGATGCCGGAGCCGGCGGAGATGAAGAGGTATTTCTCGCCGGGATGACGGATATGGCTGAAATCGCCGATCGGGCCGAAAGCCTTGATGCGCATGCCCGGCTTCAGGTTCTCGAACATCCAGCGCGTGCCGATGCTGTCCTTCTGCGCCTTCACCGTCACGGCGACCGAGAAGGGCCGCGACGGCGTCGACGACAGCGTATAGGTGCGCATGACCGGCTCCGGAGCCGTCGGCAGCTCGAGCGTCACGAACTGGCCCGGCAGGTAGCGGAACCAGTTGTCCTTGTCGGAGCGGAACGTGAAGGTCATCACGTCGGGCGCTTCGGGCGTTGCCGAGAGGCATTCGAGCATATGCTGCCTGTCGCTCCAGGGCTGCATCTGGTCGAGGTGGCGGTGCGGAAGGGAGACGGCCATGTTCATGCTCAGGCAACCGCCGACAGCTTGGCCTGGTCACCCTGCAGCCGGTTGATCATGAACGTCGTGTACCATTCGACGAACTGCATGACGCCGCCTTCATGGATTTCCGAATAGGGACCGGGCTCATAGGCCGGCGAGCGGATGCCGAAGGCATTTTCCTCGACGATGCGGCGATCCTGATCGTTGGTTTCGGTCCAGACGTGGGTCAGCTCTTCCAGATTGTAGTCGACGCCCTCGACGGCATCCTTGTGGACGAGCCACTTCGTGGTGACGGCGGTTTCCTCGGCGCTGATCGGCAGGACACGGAAGGAAATCGCATGGTCGCCGAGGATGTGGTTCCATGTCGTCGGGTAATGGAATAGCAGCATGGTGCCGATGCCATTGATCGTCACATCGGGCGAAAGCGGCCGCCTGACGGCATTCTGGCCGGACATGGTGTAGCTCTCGGCGCCTTCGATCAGCGGCATGCGCGCAGTACGGAACTGGCCATCCGGCGAGATCTTGAACTCGCTCGGCAGGCCGGCCGCTTCGCAGCGCTGCCAGTGCTCGGTAATGACAGGGTCGTTCATCGCGCCCTGTACGCCAGTGACGGTCGGCGCTTCGGGGAAAGTGCGGCAAAGTTCGGGGTGATTGGCCGCGCAATGGTAGCATTCGCGGTTGTTTTCCCAGACGAGCTTCCAGTTGCCCTTTTCGATGATGGTGCTCTGGAAGGCGACCTTGGCTTCGCTGATGCGGTGCGGTGCCATATAGGGCTCGATCGTCGCGCGAACCGGCGCGAAATCCGGAGCGTTCTGCGCCAGGCAGATGAAGATGTAGCCGCCGACGCTTTCGCAATGAACCGGCTTCAGCGAGTGCTGGCTCTTGTCGAAATCCTCGGCCATCTGGCGGGCGAAGAGCAGCGAGCCGTCGAGCTCGTAGGTCCACTGGTGATAGGGGCAGACGAGCTTCGCCGAAGACCCGCGCTCGGTGGTGCAGACGCGCGAGCCGCGATGGCGACAGCTGTTGTGGAAAGCGCGGATGACCTGATCGCGGCCGCGGACGATCACGACGGGATAATCGCCGATCTGGACGGTGAAATAATTGCCCGCGCGCAGCACTTCGCAATCATGGCCGATGAACAACCAGTCGCGATAGTAGATCGTCTCCATATCGAGCTTGAAGTAATCCGGATCGGTATAGAATGGTTGCTCCAGACTCAAACCCGTCCGGTGGTTCTTCAATTGCCGCAGAACTTTGCTGCCGATATCCATTTGCCTATCCTTCGCAGTACCAGGAAACGGGCGAAGGACATGCATGGCTGGTTGAAGACAGCCGAAAGCAATGTCCCGACCGCCCGCCGCGGTCAGTAAACCATATGTGCCCAAGGCTGGTTTCCGGGCTCTGGAGCGGCCCTGTTTCCAGAGCCCCATGGCACCTTCCCAGGTCGATCGACCCAGTGGCTTTATTCGCCATGCCTCACTCCACCACCGTTGCGGGGGCAGCGCCGGATTTTGACCGGCTTCCCAATTCTCCGTCTCCCTAGCAGACGGCACCTTGAGATTGATGTCATCATATCGCTCGGCCCGATCGGCTGCTGCGCTGCAATGCGACATCGGCTTCGAAATTGACGACAGGCGAAACCGGACGATGGGACGGTTGTATATCGGGACAATATAGAAATACGATTCAATCGCTTAGGCGCTTGCATGAGAAATGGCCCACGCATCGCATTCGTATTCCACCAATGACGCTTTATCCTGATTGCGACAGGTCCGCGAACGACCGATAATCAGGGGAATGATTGGGCGGCGCAGAGCGCCAGCGAGCCGCCATAGGGAGCCTTCGGTCCGGCGCGATTAAGCTCGGCTCAAGCTCCGTGATCCATCATGTCGTCTGAAGAGTTTTATAGCGAGATCCGGCATGGCCAAACTCAGATATTTCGACGCTGGGAAGCCCGCCGAGCCCGAACCGGCGCCAGCGGTATCGACGACGGGCTACAGCGAATTCCTGCGGACCGGCCGCATCAACCGCAACAGGCCGCATTGGCTGGCGGAAGAGCGGGAATACCTCACCCATGAACAGGTGGCCGAACGCACGGCGCTGAAGCTCAGGGACGCCGGCGAAAAGACCCATGACCGGCTCAACAATTTCCACAAGTCCATCCGCTTTCCGAAACTCATCTTTCATCACACGCTGAAGGACACACCGCATCTCGGCTATTGTCACGTTACCGCCGCGCGGACCCAGTTCGCGCGATATGAGGAAGTGAACTGGGCCTTCTACATCGCCAACTTCTTTGCCCGCATCGGCCAGGAAGAGAACTTCTTCGAAGACATCAGTCTGAAATATTCGCGGATGTATTTCGCCGTCGCCATCCATCCGGACAGGCAAGCGGAAGACAAGAAGCTGACGATCAATCGCGACATTCGCGGCAATGGCGTGCTGTTCCACACGCACGATCCGCAGATCGCCATCCGCAACGTTCTTCTCCTCGGGGCGCGCAACGAGCAGCTTCGCGACATCATTCGCCAGCTTTGACGATTGATCCGAAAACTCGAAGAGCATAAGAACGGCCTGAACTGCAAGCAGGCAGGCCATGGCACGACACATAGATATTCTCGAACATCCGCAAACGGCTATAGAGGTCGCAACGGCAACCCTTGCCGAAGGGCTGCCGATCGGGCTGCCGACGGAGACGGTCTACGGCCTTGCGGCCGACGCCACCAATCCGGCCGCCATTACCCGGATCTACGAGACGAAGGGCCGTCCGCGCTTCAATCCGCTGATCTGCCATATGAGCGATCTCGCCATGGCCGAGCGCTACGCGGTCTTCGATCCTATCTCGCGCAAGCTGGCGGAAGCCTTCTGGCCCGGCCCGCTGACGCTGGTGCTGCCGCTGAAGCCCGATAGCGGCATCCATCCGCTGGCGACCGCCGGCCTCGATACGGTCGGCATCCGCGTGCCCCAGGGCTTTGCCGGCGATCTGATCCGCGCCTTCGACCGTCCGCTTGCCGCGCCGAGCGCCAATACGTCAGGCAAGATCAGCGCCACGAGCGCCGACCATGTTAGTGACGACCTTGGGGAGCGGATTACTCTTATTCTCGATGCCGGGGCTTCGATCGTCGGCGTCGAGTCGACCATCGTCAAGGTCGAGGATGGCGAGATGCGCCTCTTGCGGCCGGGCGGCCTGGCCGCCAGCGAGATCGAGCGGGTAACCGGCAAGGCACTGAAGCGCAAGAAGAAAGCTTCGGCTGCCATCGAGGCGCCGGGAATGCTCGCCTCGCATTACGCGCCGGGAGCGGCGGTGCGGCTCGACGCGACGGAGGTTTCCGCAAGCGAGGCGCTGATCCGCTTCGGGACGCCTGACATCCCCGGCATCGAAAAGGCTATTGCCGTGCTGGATCTGAGCGCCAGCGGCGATCTTTCGGAAGCTGCCGCAAACCTGTTCGATTTCATGAAGCGCGCTGATGCCACCGGTGCGACAACAATTGCTTTCTCGCATATTCCCGACGAGGGCCTCGGCGAGGCCATCAACGACCGGCTGCGTCGTGCAGCGGCTCCCAGAGAATAATCGCCTGATCTTTCGGCAAAGGACACGCCATGAGCAGCTCCGCCCCCTCTTCCGCCATCCTCGACCGCTTCGCCGCGATCGTCGGTGAAAAACATGCCGTGCGGGATCCCGCGGAGATCGCGCCGCATCTCGTGGAAAACCGTGGGCTCTATCATGGCGCCTCACCCATGCTGCTGAAGCCCGGTTCGGTGGAAGAGGTTTCGGCGATCCTCAAGCTTGCCAGCGAAACCGGCGCGGCCATCGTTCCTCAGACCGGCAATACCGGCCTTGTCGGCGGACAGACCCCGCGCGAGGGTGGCTCGGATATCATCCTATCGCTGGAGCGCATGAACCGCGTGCGCGATATCGATCCGGTCGGCAATACAATGATCGTCGATGGCGGCTGCATTCTGGCGGATGTTCACAAGGCGGCGGCCGAGCATGGGCGCATGTTTCCGCTTTCGCTCGGCTCGGAAGGCTCCTGCCGCATTGCCGGCAATCTTTCCACCAATGCCGGCGGCACGGCCGTTCTTGCCTATGGCAACATGCGCCAGCTCTGCCTCGGCCTCGAAGTCGTGCTGCCCACCGGCGAGATCTGGAACGGGTTGCGCCGCCTGAAGAAGGACAATACCGGCTATGATCTCCGCGACCTCTTCATCGGCGCGGAGGGCACGCTCGGCGTCATCACCGGCGCGGTGCTGAAGCTCTTTCCGCAGCCGCTCGGCCATCAGGTCGCCTTTGCCGGCCTGCAATCGGTCGATGATGCGCTGACCCTGTTCAAGAACGCTTCCAGCCTCTGCGGCACGGCACTGACCGGTTTCGAGCTGATGCCTCGCATCGGCGTGGAATTCACCACGCGGCACATTCCGGGCGTGCGCGATCCGCTGGAGACAGCTCATCCCTGGTATGTGCTGATCGACATCTCCACCTCGGATTCGACCGAAACGGCCGAGCGGATGATGACGACGCTGCTGGAAAAGGGCTACGAAGACAGCCTCATCCAGGATGCGACCATCGCCAGCTCGGAAGCCCAGCAGAAGGCCATCTGGCACATGCGCGAAAGCATGTCGGATGCGCAAAAGCCGGAAGGTGGCTCGATCAAGCACGACGTTTCCGTGCCGGTGGCGCAGATCCCGCAATTCATGGCGGAAGCCGAAAAGGCTGTTGTCGCCGCCATGCCGGGCGCGCGCGTCTGCGCCTTCGGCCACATGGGCGACGGCAATATCCACTACAACATCTCGCAGCCCGTCGGCGCCGACAAGGCGGAGTTCATCGGCCGCTGGCGCGAGATCAACAAGATCGTGCACGGGCTGGTGCTGCAGCATGGCGGCTCGATCTCCGCCGAGCACGGTATCGGCCAGCTGAAGCGCGATGAATTGGCGACGATCCGTTCCGATATCGAAATGGACCTGATGCGCCGGATCAAGGCGGCATTCGACCCGGCCGGCATCATGAATCCGGGGAAGGTCTTGAAGGTCTGAGAGTTGGTCGGCGGCCTTAACGGTCGCGAGACACGCTCTGAATCTAGGTTGTTATGGAAGGATTCAGTATGGGCGACAAGCGCATATATGTGACATCAGTCAGCAGCAGCGGCGTGCACGAGTTCAGCAAGCAGACCAAAGATTACATTCAGCTGCTGACGGGGCTCGGCATCGAAGGTGATGCGCATATGGGGGTGACGGTGAAGCATCGCTCCCGCGTTGCCGTCGATCCGACCCAGCCCAATCTGCGCCAGGTGCATATCATCCACGAAGAGCTATTCGACGAGCTCAGCGAAAAGGGATTCTCCGTCGCTCCGGGCAACATGGGAGAGAATATCGCGACCAGAGGGATCGACCTGCTGTCCCTCCCCCAAGGCACGCGCCTGCATATCGGCGAGGAAGCGATCGTCGAGGTGACGGGCCTGCGCAATCCCTGCAAGCAGATCGACAATTTCCAGAAGGGCCTGCTGCATGCCGTGCTCGACAAGGATGCCGATGGCGGTTTGGTCCGCAAGGCGGGGATCATGAGCATCGTCGTACAGGGCGGCCGGGTACAACCGGACGATGCCATCCGTGTCGAGCTGCCGCCGCTGCCGCACATGAAGCTCGAGCGGGTTTGATGTGCTCCGTATGAAGAGAAATTGGCCTTGAGTATGCCGAAGCGTCTGATACCCCCCTCTGTCACTGTCGTGACATCTCCCCCACAAGGGGGGAGATTGTTGGGAGTTTGACGCCCCGCCCTCGTTAAGACAGAAACTTCGATTTCAACAGACGCGGTATCAGCTTGAGGCGAAAGAGTGCTGCAGGCTAACAATCTCCTCCTTGTGGGGGAGATGTCACGAAAGGGACAGAGGGGGGTGCGCACTCTCCGCGACGACCGCCGCCAGCGTCATCCCCCAACTATATCACTCGAAATCATCATTGCCCGAATTACCGCCGCCGTTGCGGTTGCCGGTGATGATCTCGCGTTTGCCGACATGGTTGGCGGGACCGACCAGACCGTCCTTTTCCATACGCTCGACGAGCGAGGCGGCGCGGTTGTAGCCGATGCCGAGGCGGCGTTGGATATAGGACGTCGAGCACTTCTTGTCGCGCATGACCACCTTGATCGCCTGCTCGTAGAGATCGTCGCCGTCTTCGGAGGCAATCGCCCCCTTGTCGAAGACGGCCGTGTCTTCTTCCTCGTCTTCTTCGTCCTCGTCGGCGGTGACCGTGTCGAGATATTCCGGACGGCCCTGCAGCTTCAGGTGGGCCACGACCTTCTCGACTTCCTCGTCGGAAACGAAGGGGCCGTGAACGCGGGAGATGCGGCCGCCACCGGCCATATGCAGCATGTCGCCCTGGCCGAGGAGCTGTTCCGCACCCTGCTCGCCGAGAATGGTGCGGCTATCGATCTTCGAGGTCACCTGAAAGGAGATGCGGGTCGGGAAGTTCGCCTTGATCGTGCCGGTGATGACGTCGACCGAGGGACGCTGCGTCGCCATGATTAGATGGATGCCGGCGGCACGCGCCATCTGCGCCAGACGTTGGATTGCGCCTTCGATTTCCTTGCCGGCGACCATCATCAGGTCGGCCATTTCGTCGACGATGACGACGATATAGGGCATCGGCGTCAGGTCCATTTCCTGTTGCTCTTCGATCGGGGCACCGGTGCCCTTGTCGAAGCCGGTCTGGACCATGACGTGGATCGTCTCGCCCTTTTCCTTGGCGGAGGCAACGCGGCTGTTGTAGCCGTCGATATTGCGCACACCGAGGCGCGACATCTTCTTGTAGCGATCCTCCATCTCGCGCACCGCCCATTTCAGCGCCATGACGGCCTTCTTCGGATCGGTCACGACGGGGGTCAGCAGGTGCGGAATGCCGTCGTAGACGGACAGTTCCAGCATCTTCGGATCGACCATGATCAGGCGGCACTGTTCCGGCGTCATGCGGTAGAGCAGCGACAGGATCATCGTGTTGATCGCGACCGACTTGCCCGAACCGGTGGTGCCGGCAACAAGCAGATGCGGCATCTTCGCGAGCTCGGCGATGACAGGCTCGCCGCCGATCGTCTTGCCGAGGCCGAGCGCCAGCTTGTAGCCGCTCTTCTCGAAATCGGGCGAATCGATCATCTCGCGGAAGTAGACAGTCTCGCGGTTGACGTTCGGCAGTTCGATGCCGATGACGTTACGACCGGGAACGACGGCAACGCGGGCCGAGAGCGCCGACATCGAACGGGCGATATCGTCTGCGAGGTTGATGACGCGCGAGGATTTGACGCCAGGCGCCGGCTCGAATTCATAGAGCGTGACGACCGGGCCGGGGCGAACATGGATGATCTCGCCCTTGACGCCGAAATCCTCGAGCACGCTTTCCAGCAAGCCGGCATTCTGCTCCAGAGTTTCCTGCGTCATGATCACGCCGGAGCGGATGGCTGGTTCCTGCAGCAGTTCGCGCGGTGGAAGCTCGTATTCGCCGTCAACGCTGGGAGCGATCGGCCGCCACTCGGGCGGCGTCAGCGACGCAGGACGGCGTGGCACGACCCGTGACGGCGGCGTATCGATCAGGCGCTGGGCTGCGGCTTCGACAGCGGGAATGGTCGGCGTAGCCTTGCCAACAGGCTCGGCAGGCACAGAGGCTGCAACCTTGGCCGGCATCGGCGCGACGACCATGACAGGCGCCTGACGGGATTCGATAACCGGGGCGGCTTGCGACCCATAAACTGCGGTTACGAAAACGGGCGGCGTGAATGTTTCGGTCGGCGCCATCACAGTCTGCGGCTCGGCGGCAGATGCTTCGACAACGACGGGTGCCGCTTCGACGATGGGGGCGAGAACGGCAGCCTCAAGTGCGGCAAGCTCGTCCATGGCCGGCGTGCTCAGATCTGCTTCCGGCAGGCTGGCAACGGTTTCGACGGGAGCTACGATTTCGACCATCGCCGAAGGCTCGGCAGCGCCAATCGGGCGGCGGCACTCGACGACCCGGAACTTCGCAATGATCGATTCGGCATCGACTTCCGGCTTGGGCGGCATTGCCGGCTGCTTCGGTTCACCCTTGAGGGCAGAGACAAACTCGCCGTCGAACGGCATCGCATCCCAGAAGGCAAAATCGGAAAGATGGACAAGACGCGACTCGACCACAGGCGCGGCTAGGGACTCGGGAACACTTGACTGTACGGGTAAAGCATCCAGCGCGATCGCGGGAGCTTTCGAAAATGCGGTAGCGATAACGGTCATCTCCAATGCGTCCGGCTCGGTTGCCGGGGAATTCTGAATTACTGTCGGCATGTAGTTTTGCACCGCAAAGGGCATGTCCTCCAACGGTGGCAGATGGAACTCGTCCCGTCGCGCGGGCGGAACGACGATGGTTGCAGCCGGGGTTGCAGCCGCCTCGACGACCGGCGGCTCCATCACGCGCATGGTAGCGTGTATGGAGACCTGTTGCCGAACCTCGGCCTTCGGCTCGACCGGCGGGCGACGGCTGATGATTTCGTTTTCGCGCGTGCGGGTGAAGCGCACGTTCGGGCCCATCAGGAAGGCGTTCTGCCAACCCGGCGATGCGAGATCTTCCGCGGAGATTCCCTGTGGCAGAACGGCCATTTGCTGCTCGCTCGTAGCGGCGGCTGCCTGCAGCGCTTCCACGACCGGCGGCGGCGCCGCGGCGGTTCGCCGTCTCACCTCTTCGGCAAGGCGCTTTTCCTCGGCGAGGCGCTGCTCTTCAGCCTTGCGCTTGGCTTCGCGGGCATTGCGAATCTTCTCTTCCAGGAAGGCGCGGCGAGCAGCGATCTGCTCAGTCCGGCGCGCCTCTTCGGCCGCCTGCTCCGGGTCGAGATCGCCCTCCGGCTGGACGCCTTGAGACGCATTGGAAAGTGTCGTTCGGGAAAGACGCATGAGACCTGCAACCCAGTCATTGATATTGCCGTTGGCTTCTCAAATCGAATAGGGCAAGGATGGTTAATAAGTTCCTTCTTGCCGTTGTGGAAAGCAGCCATCCCGCACCCGTCGAATGGCCCTGCGCATCCCCGGAAATCCCACGGAAACAAGGGCATGACAGTCCCTCCCCGGCGCGGAACCGCGACGGGAAGGCAGGTTAAATTTTTTGCTGGAGCCTGCTATCGCGATGAGGACAGTTGCGCGATGGAAAGCAGCGTGTCGGCGCTGATGCCGGTGCTGGAAGAAGAGCCCGAGAGAATCGAGAGCGCCGGAGATGTCGAGGAGGTCGTATTGTTCTCAAGGTCGTACATCGCCGAGAATCGCTGCAGGAGCTTGTTGACCTTATCCGGGTCTTGCAGGTCGCTTACATTGACGAAATTACCGAGCATCTTGGCCTGGGTAGTGACATCCATGTTGGAGATCGAACTCGGCAGATTGTAGGTGGTGGTAATCACCTGATAGAGCGCTTTATCACCCATGATGTCATAGATCGAGTTGATATCAGGCGCCTTGCGCTGGAAGTAGAGCGCCAGACGCACGCCGGGATTGGTCTCGCCTTGCTGATCCTCCAGCGTCTGATGCAGATAGAGATCATTGGTCGCAGCGAGCGCACCCTGGTTTTGCGTCGTTCCGAGTTTGCTGTCGGTCAGTTTCCCATCAGTGCCGAAATTGAACGCCTCGACGATACTCTTGAACTTGGCTCCGTCGGTCGTGTTGAGGAAGCTCTTCGAATCGAAAGGATCGGAAGCGAAGGCCTTCTTCAGCGTCGCCGTAGTGACGCTTTTCGGATCGATGCCATTGGCCTTCAGGATGAAATTGGTGAGCTTGCTGTCGGCCAGCAGATCGGTGACGGAGGTTACTTTGACGATATTGGTCGCAAAATAGGTGGCGGCATCCTTGGCGTCGCTGGTCGCCTTGGTCAGTTCGGCGCCTGTCAGCCCGGCTGTGGCGCGGCTCGAATATTCGGAGATATCGCTGTTGATCTGTGTCTGCGACAGAGCTTGGATCGGAGCTTTCAGATTGCCTTTGCTGTCGAAATTGAACGCCTTGGCAAGCTCGGTAAAGCGTGGATCCTTCAGCGAGTTGACATAGCTCTTCGGATCGTAGGGATCGCTTTCGAGGATCTTCGTCAGCTGCGACTTGGTAACTTCCTTGTCGCCGATCCCATAAGCCCGCAGCGCCATCTCGTAGAGTTCCGGCGCACTGTCGTTGGAGGAATCGCTGTCGGCCGTGTTGCTCGTGAAGAAATCCTTGATGGTCTTCACGTCGGTGATGCGGTTCTTGTAGTTGTTGACGGCATCCGTTGTCAGCGCAGACTGCGACGACTTGTAGGTGCTCATATAGGCCTTGGAGGCCGCGTCGATCTCATCCTGTGACTGCGCGGTTTGGCCGGAGGCGAGCGTGCCGTCCGATTGGAAATTGAACTGCGAAACGACATCAGTCAGGCCGAAGACGGCGGCGGTCGACGGATCGGCGAAAGCGTTCTTGAAGACGATCGCCGGCGTTGTCGGATCGATGTTGTAGGCCTGCTTGATGTAATCGAAGAGGCGCGTATCCGAGGTCAGCTGGTCGACAGAGGTGATCGAACCGATGTGGTTCTTGTAGTAGAGGTCATTGTCGACCGCACCGACGCTCGTGACGAACGAGGGCACGGTGGAATTATAGGCGCTCATCACATCGGCCTGCTGGCCGAGGGTCTGAGGCCCTCCCGGATAGTTTGCGGCATAGGCCGTCGTCGTGGCGCTGATCTGACCCGCGGTCTGCGCCTGCAAGCCCGAGGCGACCGTTCCATCGCTCTCAAAGTTGAACTGGGCCATGACATCCGTCAAGCCGTTCGAACTCGCCGTACCTGCATCCTTGGCCGAAGCGTTGAACTGATCGGCTGTGATGTAGCCGGGGATACTGAATGCCGTCTTGACGTATTGGAACAGCTGCGGATTGGACGTCAGCTGATCGACGGAGGCGATCTTGCCGATATTGGCCTCGTAATAGGCCGTATCGCTGTCCGCCGTTGATGTCTTGACCGTGCCGTCGGCATTGAAATTGAACTCCGCCACGAGAGCCTTGTCGGCGGCGCTGCCGTTCTGATTGACGTAGCTGTTGGGATCGCTGGGATCGCTCGTGAGCATCTGCTTCAGAATGGAGCTCGACGCATAGGTCGGGTCGATACCATAGGCCTGCAACACATAGTTGCGCAGGCGGGTGTTGCCGAGGAGATCATCGACCGTCTTAACGGAGCTGATATTCTGGCTGTAATAGCTCGTTTCGGTCGCCGCAGCCGTCTCCTCATTCGTAAACGACTGCTGATAAAGTCCGATGAGATCGTCTTCCTGCGTGCTGGTCTGTGCCGTATTCGTGCTGCCCGTGCCGAAATTGAACGCGGCCGCCATTTCCTTGTAGCGCGGATCGGTGAGCTTATTTGCAAAACTGCTGGAGTCGCTGAGATCGCTCGTCAGCACCTGTTTCATAAAGGCCTTGGCATAGGTCATGTCCGAAAGCCCGTAAGACTCCATGGCGTAACTGTATAGCTGATAGTCATTCAGGAAGTCATCGACATCAGTTACTTTGCCGATATTGGCGTTGTAATAGTCGATCAAACGCTTGTTTTGCGACTGTGATGCCACCTGGTTGAGCGAGGTCGCCATATCTCTGGTTGCGATCGTATAACCAAGATAAGTGGAAATCATCAGCGGAATCCCAATAGATCTGTAATAAAGGGGACGAATCTAGTCGCCATTATTGCATACAAACCTTACCTGAGACTTACACGGGCTCGCCTCATGCGTGCACTATACTGGCGCACTGCCCTACCGTGTGTTCATCTTATGGAAACCCTGATGCATTCGATTTTGCTAACCATTTGAGGACGCAAAGTTTTCTTAACCTCGATTTTTAAGCTGTCCGGAAGGGACGGCGCCTAATCTGCCCAACAACGAGAGGACAAAAGTTCTCCGGGAGAAGACCGGAACAACCGGCTCTCAGGTAAAGCAAGGGTAGAAAATCGATGACAAATACCGTCCTGAAGCCCGATTGGGCTGGAACCACACTGCGGCTTGATCCGGCGCGCTTCCCGCAACAGGTCAGCTATGCCATGCAAGGTGCCGCGGGTGATGTCACCATTACGATCGACGAGCGTGGCGCGGTGCTGCGCAAGATCCTGCCGTCCAGCGGCCTGCCGCTGTCCGTTGCCCTGCCGAAACGTGCCTTCAAGGGCGTCGCCGCCCGCGCCATCGACCATGGCGACGGCGAAGTCACCGTAACGCTGGAACTGCATCATTCCGATCCGGATCTCTGCATCCCCCTTCTCGTCGCCCACGACCTCAGCGATATCGCCGCCGACTGGCGCTCATGGTCTGAAGCCTTCCGCATTCCGATGCTGATGATCGAAGCCGACGGCGTTGCCCGCCCGCTCGAAGAACATCTCGGCGGCGTCCGCTCGCAGGACAGCCAGCCGCGTCGCCGTCACTCCTATTTCGCCGATCGCCGCCCGCGCTTTCTCGTACGCCGCACGACGGGCAAGCTCGGCGTCAAGATGAAGATCGAAGGCCGCGAGATCATTGCAAGGCGTTGAGCCCCATCGGCTCGAAATCTGGTCATCCTGAAAGACCGGCCGTGGGACAAACAATCCCGCGGCCGAAGCTTTTATACGTCAGCAAAATTTTGCTGGCCGCTTCCGCTCGGAACAATTTCCTCACGGAATTAGAAACAGGAACGACAGGAAGAGACCGGCAAAAATGATCAGGCCGACCCGATTGTTCGATTTGAACAGGGCAAGACACTGCTCGCCATCTTTGATGTCAAGCACGGCAATCTGGTAAGCGAACATGCCGCCGGCGACAAGCAGGCCGAGATAGGCAAGCCAGCTCGTGCCGGCCAGCGCGAAGCACACAAGCATCAGAAACAGCGTCGCCCCGTAGAGCCCGACGAGCCAGAGGCGCGTTTGATCGCCGAAAAGCCGGGCGGTCGAGCGCACGCCGATCAACTCGTCATCCTCCTTGTCCTGATGCGCGTAGATCGTATCGTAGCCGATCGTCCACAGGATGGCTGCGAGATAGAGCACGATCGGGGCAAACGACAGGCTGCCGAAAAGGCCTGCCCATCCCATCAGCGCGCCCCAGGAAAAGGCAAGGCCAAGGAAGAATTGCGGCCAGTCGGTGAAGCGCTTTGCAAAGGGATAGAGCGCGACGATGCCGAGTGACAGCACGCCGAGAACGACCGCAAACCAATTGAACTGCAGCAGCACAAGCAGGCCGACCACGGCCTGCAGCGCGATGAAGACCTTGGCCTGCATGCGTGTCACGCGGCCGGATGGCAGCGGGCGCGAGCGCGTGCGTGCGACCGACATGTCGATCTCGTGATCGACCAGATCATTATAGGCGCAGCCGGCGCCGCGCATGGCGACTGCGCCGATGAAATAGAGGAACAGGTGGTAGATCACCACGAAGCCCGGCGAGCCATGGCCCATGGCGACCGAGGCATTGGCCGCCAACGCGACCGACCAGAAGCACGGCCACATAAGGAGCTGCCAGCCGATCGGCCTGTCCCAGCGCGCAAGCTGGGCATAGGGCCACAGCCACGGGGGCAGGACGCGATAGACCCAATTGCCGGATGGCGCGTCAGCAACGCGCCCATTGATGTCGCCTGTGTTTTGCATAGGCGAGTAGTAGTGACATCCGGCGCCGGAGGTCAAGCGGCGGGGCGTTAGAGCCGGATGATTTTACGCCGCAAAGACCTAAAGTCTGAATCCGCCCTAAATTCAAAGAATTAGAGCATGATGTCGTTCGAAAACCGCCGAAACACTTTTCGGCATCATGCTCCGGCCCCGCCTATTTCTCAATGCGTGGTGAAATTGAACTTGTAGCTGGCCGAGAGGCCGATCAGCAACTGGTTGCGGTCGCCCCGCTCGCGCACGAGGCTGCTGTCGGCAGCCGGGCCGGTAAGGCGCGTGTATTCCAGGAAGGTGCTGGTGGTCCAGTTTTCCGATGCCTTCCAGGTCAAGGCGCCGCCGACACCGACGGACTTCACACCGCCGCCCGGATTATAGCGGCTGAGGCCGGAGGCGGCCGATTCACGAGCGTCGACACCGTAATAGGTGTTGAAATAGTCATTGGTGGCCATCGTCATGCGCGGCCCGCCCGAGAGGCGCAACTCCGGTGTAATATCGGTGAAGGCATCGATGGCCGTATCGGCGACGAGGCCGCTATGAGAGCGAATGCCCTGCCGGACTTCGATGCGGGCGCGCAGCCAGTCGGTCGGATAGGCTTCAGCGAAACCACCGGCTTCAGCACCCCATTTTACCTTCTTCAGCCCCCTCAGCTCGCGCCCATCGCTGCTGTCGCGGCTCGGCACGAACTTGCCGACGATACCGATGCGGAAGGCATCGCTCTCGATGAGCGCGAAGGACGGATTGTCGTTGCGTGAGGAAAAGCGCGGCCCGGGACCCTGCCGACCAACCGAGACCAGCGGCGACCACTGCAGCTTGTTGTGCTTGCCACCTTCGAATTTCGGCGCGGAGAAACCGGCCGCACCGACGCTTAGGTACCAGTCACCCGACCAGAAATGCTGGCCATCGCCCGCGAAGGCGGCACCGGCATAGGCGACGGAGAGGCCGAAAATGAAAAGAAAACGCGACTTTGCAAACACACCGCAACTCCATGATACGCAATACAGGGGACTATGAACGCAGCCCCAGAGTTGCCGCAAAATATTCGGATCGCGTTACCGCTCTCTTAACCACAAGGCGCTGAATCCGATGGGGACATCAAATTCAAGTTGAAGCATCGGTTTCCTTTGAGATGCGCCAATCTGTCGCGGTGATTTAATTATCGCATGGGCTACTCAATCACAGGTAATGGCCGGCATTTCCTTTGGTGCTCGCCATTTTGCAGCCCCCGATTTTCAAAGAAGAGCAACCAATGAAGACCATATCGCTGATTTCCTTAGGTCTGTCCCTCAGCGCCGCCATGGCGCTCTCCGGCTGCGTCAGTGCCCCGCTCGGCGGGGCGAAGCAAACTGAGACGACGGGAAGCATCCGCGCGGGCAAAAAAGCCCAAGTCATGTCGGTTTCGTTTCTGAAACCTGACTGCACATTCTCATCCTATCCCTATACTGCGGTCGTCAAACCGAGCAGCCACGGCAAGGTGGAGATCACTCACGGATCCGTAAAAGCGCATTTCCCAAGCGATGAACCCATGCATATGTGCAATGGCAAATCGGCGGAAGGCACCATCGTCTACTATACGCCCGATGCCGGCTTTACCGGCACCGATCAATTCACGATCCGGATGACGGGGCTGAATGCGGCAAATGGCGTTGCCGAGCACACCTTGAAGATTCGCGTTGTCAAATAAGCTCAAAGCGTGCCGTACCAGCTCAAGCCCTGAATGAGAAACGCCGGCGCGTGTTGCCATGCTGCCGGCGTAAATGCTACCTGAGTCTCTGGGCCTGCAGCTAGAACGTCACCTTCTCCAGAGGCGCCCGATCCGCCTCGAATTCCTTGAGCTTCGCCTCGCGTTCCGCGATGTAATTGCGATTGTCCGGGACGGCGAACTGGTTCTTGGCGATCTGAAGCTGCATGATGAAGAGTTCATCCCAGCGGAAGCCCATTTCGGAGCCGGCCAGATAGAACTCCCACATGCGGAAGAACTTCTCGTCGTAGAGCGCGACGGCATCGGCCTTGCGCGCCACGAAGCGATTGCGCCAATGCCGCAGCGTGTAGGCATAATGCATCGGCAGGGTTTCGACGTCCCTCGTCAGCAAGCCCGCCTTTTCCAGCGGCGGCGTGGTCTCGCCGATCGACGGAATGTAGCCGCCCGGGAAGATATATTTTTCGATGAAGGCGTTGGTGGCATAGCTCGGCTTCGGACGGGCGATCGAATGCAGCAGCATGACGCCGTTGTCATCCAGAAGTTCCGACACCTTGCGGAAGAACTTGCCGTAGTCGCCGATGCCGACATGTTCGAACATGCCGACCGAGACGATGCGGTCGAACTTCTTACCGGTCATATAGCGATAGTCCTGCAGCTCGAAGCGGACACGATCGGAGAGGCCGCGCTTCGCCGCCCGCTCGCGCGATACCTTGAGCTGCTCTTCGCTAAGCGTAATGCCTGTCACGTCGAGGCCGGGATAGGCCTCGGCAAGATACATGGCCATGCCGCCCCAACCGGAGCCGATCTCCAGCACCTTCTGGCCGGGCTCGACCAGCAGCTTCGCGGCGATATGGCGCTTCTTGGCCAATTGCGCTTCGTAGAGACTGATACCGGGCGGATTGAAATAGGCGCAGGAATATTGCCAATCCTCATCGAGGAAGAGATCGAACAGCTTTGCCGACAGATCATAGTGATGCGCAACATTGTGCTTGTTGCGGTTGATCGGCGAGCGGCTCTTGATCTGCTGCCAGGCGATGCGGCCGAGCAGCAGCGCCGCCATGCGGAAATCGAAAATCTCGTTGGTGGTATTCTGCTTCACCATCGAGAGGAATTCATAGATATCCCCCTGTTCGAGGATGAAGCGGCCCTCCATGTACATTTCGCCGAGCTTGAGCGTCGGATCGCGCGCGACGGCATCTTCCGCCTGCTGATCGGCAAAACGAACGGCCACCGTCTCGCCGGTTCCGTCGCCGACCATATGGGTCTCGCCGGATGCGAGCGTAAGCCTGAGTGAACCTTTACGGATAAGTTTCTTGACGAGAGAAAAGAGTGCCGACGCCATGGACGCCTCGAATGTTATGACATGACATTAAGGCAACTTTAACGCCTCCCAGCATTGTGGCAAGATTACCTTTTCGCAGTCATTGGCACTCTGGCAACAACTCTGCCAGAGTGTGACATTCTTGCACGGAGTTCCGCTAAGTCCTTATTTTCGTTTAAAAGCATCGGCCAAAGCGGCTCCGAAACTACCCTGCTGTTCGGCTTTCGGACGGGTATTCCCCTTCACGCCCGCGTTGCGCGCACCACTCTGCTCGCGCGATTCCCGCCCGGACGAAGCCGTCACAGTGCCGCCATCTTTGCGCATGGAGAGGCCGATTCGCTTGCGCTTGACGTCGATTTCCACGACCGTAACCTTGACGACGTCGCCAGCCTTCACGACCTCATGCGGATCCTTGACGAAGCGGTCCGCCAGCTGCGAGACATGCACCAAACCGTCCTGATGGACGCCGATGTCGACAAAGGCGCCGAAAGCGGCGACGTTGGTCACGGTGCCTTCCAGCAGCATTCCAGGCTTGAGGTCGCCGATCTCGTTGACGCCTTCGGCAAAGGTTGCTGTCTTGAAGCTCGGGCGCGGATCCCGGCCCGGCTTTTCCAGCTCGGAGATGATGTCGCGCACGGTCGGCAGGCCGAACTTGTCATCGATGAACTGCCTGGGATCAACGGATTTCAGCACCGCCGTATCGCCCATCAGCGTGCGCAGGTCGCGTCCGCAGGCAGCGACGATCTTCTTGGCGACGCCATAGGCCTCGGGATGCACGGAGGAGGCGTCGAGCGGCTCCTTGCCGTTGGGAATGCGCAGAAAGCCGGCGCATTGCTCGAAGGTGCGCTGGCCGAGGCGCGCGACCTTCAGGAGATCACGCCGTGTCTCGAACGCACCTTCGCCATCGCGATGCTTGACGATCGCCTCGGCGATCGAAGGCCCGAGGCCGGAAACGCGGGCAAGCAATGGCGCAGAGGCCGTGTTCAGATCGACGCCGACGGCGTTCACCGCGTCTTCGACCACCGCATCCAGCGAGCGGGAGAGCTTCTGCTGATCCACGTCATGTTGATACTGGCCGACACCGATCGACTTCGGCTCGATCTTCACCAGTTCGGCCAGCGGGTCCTGCAGACGGCGGGCGATGGAGACGGCGCCGCGCAGCGACACATCGAGGCCGGGGAATTCGAGTGCCGCCGTTTCTGAAGCGGAATAGACAGATGCGCCGGCTTCGGAGACGATGACCTTGGTCGGCTTCGGCGCCGGCAGTTCGGCCAGCATGTCCGCCACCAGCTTTTCGGTTTCGCGGCTGCCTGTGCCGTTGCCGATCGCGATCAGTTCGACCTTGTGCTTGCGGATAAGTGCGGCCAGCGTCGCCTGCGTACCGCGCACGTCGTTCTTCGGCGGGAAGGGATAGACGGTCGTCGTCTCCAGCAGCTTGCCCGTGCCATCGACCACGGCGACCTTGACGCCGGTGCGGATGCCCGGATCGAGGCCCATGGTGGCGCGCGAACCCGCAGGCGCTGCCAGCAGCAGATCCTTCAGATTGCGGGCGAAAACATGGATCGCTTCTTCTTCGGCACGTTCGCGCAGTTCCCGCATCAGGTCGAGCGACAGCGACATCGAAAGCTTCACACGCCAGGTCCAGCTCGCGACCTCCGTCAGCCAGCGGTCGCCGGGCCGGTTTGCGCCGATATCATAGGCCGAAGTGACCATGCGCTCGACCGGCTTGTTGGGCGAGACGGCGTCGGTATCGATTTCGATATTCAGCGTCAGCACTTCTTCGTTCCAGCCGCGCAGCATGGCGAGCGCACGATGACCGGGAGCGGTCGCCCAGCGCTCCTGATGGGCGAAATAATCCGAGAATTTGGCGCCTGCCTCCTGCTTGCCGTCGACGACTGCAGCCTTCAGCGTCGCGTTGGTCTTCATGTAATTGCGCAACTTGCCAAGCAGATCGGCATTTTCGGCAATGCCTTCGGCGATGATATCGCGCGCGCCCTCCAGCGCCGTTTTCACGTCAGGCACATCGGCGGTGATAAAGCCTTCGGCGAGAACCGCGGGCTCTTTGGAGCGATCCGCAAGGATCGTGTCGGCCAATGGGCCGAGGCCGCGTTCCCTGGCAATTTCGGCGCGCGTGCGGCGCTTCGGCTTGAAGGGCAGATAAAGGTCTTCCAGCTCAGCCTTCGTGCCGACGGTTGCAACCTTGCTCATCAGCTCGTCGGTCATCTTTCCCTGGCTGGTGATGGATTCGATGATAGCGGCGCGGCGGGCTTCCAGCTCACGCAGATAGACAAGACGTTCCGACAGAGTACGAAGCTGCGTATCATCGAGGCCGCCAGTCACCTCCTTGCGGTAACGGGCAATGAAGGGCACGGTCGCGCCTTCGTCCAAGAGCTCGATGGCGGCCTTGGCCTGATCCGGGCGGGAGTTGATCTCGGCGGCGATGGTAGCAGCAAGGGAACGTATATCGGCGGACATGTGTCTCTCTGAACTGGACAATCGTAAAGCGGACCATAAGCATGATCCCGCGGACATAAGAAGCGGTTTCGTCACGGAACACGCCAATCCGGGCGCGGAGATGGCGTGGAGGGCGAAGCCGCTTCCGCTTTAACGGGATAAAAAGGCATGGCAATGTTGGCAGCCGTGCCTCCACAGGATTTGCCGCTTGACCTTTGGCTCATCCCCCCTTAACCGCGCAAAAGGACGCAACGAAAGGGCAAGCCATGAGAGTTCTGTTGATCGGATCGGGCGGACGCGAGCACGCACTGGCCTGGAAACTGGCGCAATCGCCTCTCATGACGGAATTCCATGCCGCACCCGGCAATCCCGGCATTGCCGAGCATGCGACGCTTGCGCCGATCGATATCGACAACCATGACGCTGTTGTCGCCTTCTGCAACGACAAGGCTATCGACTTCGTCGTGGTCGGCCCGGAAGCACCCTTGGTCGCCGGCATTGCCGATGCGCTACGCGCCGCCGACATTGCCGTTTTTGGCCCTTCCGCAGCCGCCGCCCAGCTCGAAGGGTCCAAAGGTTTCACCAAGGATATCTGCGCCCGCTACAATATTCCCACCGGCGCCTATCAGCGCTTCAACAATGCACCGAAGGCGAAAGCCTATGTCCGCGCTCAAGGAGCGCCGATCGTCGTGAAGGCGGACGGCCTTGCAGCGGGCAAGGGCGTCACCGTCGCAATGACGATCGACGAAGCGCTAGCTGCGATTGACGATTGCTTCGAGGGTGCATTCGGCGAGGCTGGCGCAGAAGTGGTGATCGAAGCCTATCTCGACGGCGAAGAGGCGAGCTTCTTCTGTCTTTGCGACGGCAAGCATGTGCTGGCGCTCGCGACCGCGCAGGACCACAAGCGCGTCGGCGACGGCGATACCGGCCCGAACACCGGCGGCATGGGCGCCTATTCCCCCGCCCCCGTCATGACCACAGAAATGGTCGAGCGCACCATGAAGGAAATCATCGAGCCGACGATGCGCGGCATGGCGGAAAGCGGCCATCCCTTCAGCGGCGTCTTCTTCGCCGGATTGATGATTACTGCCAAAGGCCCCGAACTCATCGAATACAACGTCCGTTTCGGCGATCCCGAATGCCAGGTGCTGATGATGCGGCTGAAGAGCGACCTGCTGCCGCTGCTTTACGCCTGCGCCAATGGCACGCTGGATCAGGTAACGGCCGAATGGAGCGAGGATCCGGCGCTGACCGTCGTCATGGCATCGAAGGGCTATCCCGGCTCCTATGCCAAGAACACGCCGATCGCGGCATTGCCGGCCGACGGTGAAGGCGAGAAGGTGTTTCATGCCGGCACAGGTCTAAAGGACGGCGCGCTGGTGGCAACCGGTGGCCGCGTGTTGAACATTACGGCGACGGGCAAGACGGTGGGCGAGGCAAAAGAGCGGGCCTATGCCCTGGCTGGCAAGGTGAAGTGGGACAACGGCTTCTATCGCAACGATATCGGCTGGCGTGCTGTCGAACGCGAGATGTAAACGTCGCGGCGCTTCCGCAAGCGCAAGGCCATTAAATTTTTACCTAATCTCCTGACGGGATGGAAATAAAGGCACGCTAGAGTCTTCGTCACTATGGACGGAGTTATTGTAATGCGTTTCTTCTTTCTGACCTTGGCATGCGTTCTGGCCGGTGGCTCCGCCATGGCCTCCTCCATCCAGTCCATCGACGGCACGATGCAGAGCGGCGACAGCAGCATCGTCGACAAGAGTTGCGCCAATTGCCCTCCCCTCAAGCCGAAAGTGGCTGAAAAGGAATATAAGGTGCCGACATTGACGCCGGGCACGCAATCGGTCGTGATCCGCAGCATAGACGGCG
The DNA here is from genome assembly GCF_008370325.1 of Martinezella tropici. Taxonomy (GTDB): domain Bacteria; phylum Pseudomonadota; class Alphaproteobacteria; order Rhizobiales; family Rhizobiaceae; genus Rhizobium; species Rhizobium tropici_B. Next base: position 605,397 of record NZ_VNIP01000011.1, read on the forward strand.
AAAAGAAGGTCGTGCGGACAGAGGCCTGGATGGGCGGATCCCCTGTCATGTTCGTCAGCAAGCCGACACCTGAAGCCCTGGCCGCCACTGCCGAGCCCGTCGACGGGATCGACCTGGCCGTAAAGACCGCAGCCCTGCCGGCGACCGCGGCAGCTCCCAAACCGCTCGATCTCTCCGCCTTCCAGCTGCGTCAATAGCTGCAGAAGCCATCCGCTATGACTGCATTTGCCGATCACAGAAGCAACGGCTCGTCACACACTTATGATATACATTATTCAGTATTATATTTTTCTAAATTACAAAGAGATGAATGTAAAATAACTGAAGTTATTCGTAAGCCTGCATAAGTATTATTGGCGGCAAGGCGGCATATCTGCAGTTTTATCCCGCCAAAAATACAACCAACCCCCTAAAATTAAAGATTTTTTAGACATAAATGGTGATTTTACTGATCACCGGACAGCAGCATGTCATTCGAGCGGCGGCAAACGTATTGAGAATCTCTCAGGCGATCGCACAGGCGGTAGGATACCGCACCGGTATTCACTTACCTGTGGGAGACGTTATGAAGAATCTCAAGATTGCGCATCAATTATTTGCCCTGCTCGGCGTCCTAATGGCCGCCTTCGCCGTGGCCACTTATTTTCAGATCCGGTCGCAGGCCGATTCCATCTATGACGACCGCTTCGACATGCTGCGCACGCAGGTCGAATCCGGCGTCTCCGTTTTGAACCAGTATTATCAGCGCGAAAAATCCGGCGAGATGACTCATGAGGCGGCTCAAGCCGAGGCCTTCAAGGTATTGTCGCATGTCAGCTTCGCGCCGGCGGGCTATTTCTTCGGCTTCGACTATAACGTCATACAGCGCATTCACCCGAGCCCGGTCAATATCGGCAAGGACATGTCCGGCCAAGTCGACAAGAACGGCACCCATTTCAGCAAGGAAATGGTCGAGAAGGCGATCAAGGGCGGCGGTCGCACGATCTATTACTGGAACAAGCCCGGCCATCCCGGCACCGACTTCTTCCTGAAGGGTAGCTATTCGGCCGCCTTCGCTCCCTGGCAGATCGTGCTCGGCTGCGGCGTCTACATGGACGACCTGGATGCGCAGATCAATGCAACGATGTGGCGCGCCCTACTCATCTGCGGCATCGTCTTCGTCATCGGCGTCGGTGCGGCCCTTTATTTCATCCGCGGCATCACAAAGCCGCTCGCCGACGTCCATGCCGCACTGAAGGCCGTGGCCGACGAAGATGTGAAGATGGCCATTCCGCATGCCGAGATGCGCAACGAAATCGGCCTGATGGCGAAAGCGACCCAGGCGCTGCAGGAAAAGATCCGCGAGCGCCACGTACTGGCCGACCGCCAGGCCGCACAGGAACTCGAAATCAGCAATGAGCGCGAACAGAACCTGCGCCAGCAGCAGGACGAGGCCCACGAACAGGCGCGCGTCGTCTCGGTCATCGGCCGGGCGCTTGAAGACCTCGCCCAGGGGAACCTGACGATACGGTGCGGCGATCTCGGCGCCAGCTATGCCGGCCTTCGCAGCAACTTCAACGAGGCGCTGTCGCATCTCGAAGCCGCGATGGGCCGCGTCAACGCCAAGGGCAACGACATCGGCCTCAGCAAAGAAGAGATCCGTCGCGCCTCCAATGAGCTGTCGCAGCGCACCGAGCGCCAGGCTGCCAGCCTGGAAGAGACTTCCGCCGCGCTCGACGAGCTCACTGTCGCCGTCCGCCAGACTGCGGAAGGCGCCGATGAGGCCAGCAAGCGCGTTCATGCCGTCAGCGCCGAGGCATCGCGCAGCGATGCCGTGGTTGCCCAGGCAATCGAAGCAATGAGCGGCATCGAGAAGTCCTCGGCCGAGATCGGCAAGATCATCGGCGTCATCGACGAGATCGCCTTCCAGACCAACCTCCTGGCGCTCAATGCCGGCGTCGAGGCGGCCCGTGCCGGCGAGTCCGGCAAGGGCTTTGCAGTCGTCGCGCAGGAAGTGCGTGAACTCGCCCAGCGCTCCGCGGCAGCCGCCAAGGAGATCAAGGACCAGATCGCCCGCTCTTCCGGCCAGGTCGATCAGGGTGTGCGCCTCGTCGGTGAGGCAGGCGAAGCGCTGAAGCGCATCTCCGATCAGATCAAGGCCGCCAACGAAATCGTCTCGAAGATCGCCCACAGCGCCTCCGAGCAGGATACGACGCTGCGCTCGATCTCGTCTTCGATGAACCAGCTTGACGCGGCCACGCAGCAGAACGCTGCCATGGCCGAGGAGACCACCGCATCGGCCGAGACGCTCGCCGCCGATACGGAAGATCTTCTCGCCCTCATCCGCGGCTTCCGCGTCAACGAAGGCCGCGCGACCATGGATCACCGCCGCGCTGCCTGAGCAGCATAGGTCAGAAAATGGGAAACCGCCGGGCTTGCGTCCGGCGGTTTTCTTTTGAGCAAAGCTTTGCTGCGTTAGAGCAGTTCCAGGAAAAGTGCGGAGCGGTTTTCCGTCCGGAATTGCGGGAAAACAAAAAGATAGAGCGGTTCGGAGATTCGGCGAAAAGCTGAACCGCTCTACTCTGCGACCTTCAAGCGCTCAACCAGCCGGTCGATCTCGCGATCGGAATAGACCTCGATACCGGCTTGCTTGAGCAGCGCCGCGGTGACACCCCGGCCGCTCTGCCGGCCGCCGGAGAAAGTGCCGTCATAGATGAAGCCCGAACCGCAGGACGGGCTGCCGTCGATCAGGAGAGCGTAGCGACAGCCGGTTTCTGTTGCGAGCGCCAGCGCATTTTCCGCCGCCTGTCGAAATTCCGCCGTGACATCACCGCCGGTGATCTCCATCACCTTTGCTGTGCCGGCAAGCACGTTCTCACCGGTCGCGCCCCCTGCAATCTCGGCCGGCGGCCTTGGAACCGCCATGCCCGCCGACATTTCCGGACAGATTGTCACCAGCAGCCCCTCTTCGCGCCAGCGATCGATCGCCGGATGAACGAGCGGCTTGGAACGGCCGTCATAGCGGACGGCGTGGCCCATAAGGCAGGCGCTGACGAGGATCTTTCCGGTCATCGCGCCCCCATGTCTTATCCCGCGATCTTGGAGAAATCAGCGACCGTGCCGGTTGCCTCGCGGATCAGCCGTAGCAATGCCAGACGGTTGGCGCGGATGGCGGCGTCTTCGTCATTGACGAGGACGTCTTCGAAGAAGCGGTCGACCGACACGCGCAGCTTGGAAAGGGCTGCCATGGCGGAACGGAAGTCTTCCTTGGTAATCGCATCGGATGCTTCGGCGGAGGCCGACTTGACGGCGGCGAAGAGATTCTTTTCGGCATCGAGCTTCAGCAAGGCTTCCGAAACGCCGTCGGCAACGACGGTGCCCTTCTTCTCCTCGGCGGCCAGAAGCTGCGTGGCACGCTTGGTGCCGGCGAGCAAGTTCTTGCCATCTTCGGAGGTGATGAAGGCGGTCAGCGCCTCGACACGGCGGGCGACCATCAGCAGATCGTCGGTTTCCAGCGTCAGCACGGCGTCGATCAGGTCATGGCGGGCACCGAGATCGCGCAGGTAGACCTTGAGGCGATCATGGAAGAAGGCGAGCAGATCGGCATCCCTGGTGGTCGCGAGCAGCGGCAGGCGAACGCCCCGCTCCAGCAAAATACGGACGACGCCGAGGGCAGCGCGGCGCAGCGCGTAAGGATCCTTCGAGCCTGTGGGCTTCTCATCGATCGCCCAGAAGCCGATGAGCGTATCCAGCTTGTCGGCGAGCGCGACTGTGATCGCAACCTTGTCCTCGGGGACGCGGTCTGACGGGCCTTGTGGCTTGTAGTGATCCTCGATCGCAGTCGCCACCGAGGCGTTCTCGCCCTGCAGCGATGCGTATTTGCGGCCCATCACGCCCTGCAGCTCGGGGAACTCGCCGACGGCTTCCGTGCGCAGGTCGGCCTTGGCAAGCACCACGGCGCGGTCGACCAGAGCGGCATCGGCACCGGTGATCTTGGCGAGGTCAGCGGCCAGCGCCCGGATGCGGGCGACACGCTCGCCCTGGCTGCCGAGCTTGGCATGGAAAGTGACATCAAGTGCGTCGAGCTTTGCCATACGCTGATCGAGCGGCTTCTTCAGATCGAGGCCGAATTTCGCGGCCGAGGCTTCCAATGTTTCGAGATCGGGCAAATCGCCCTGGTCACGCTTCCAGAAGTGCAGCGCGTCGGACAGACGGGCGCGCACGACCTTGCCATTGCCGTGGATGATTTCCTTGCCGCCATCCGTCGCCTGGATATTGGCGATGAGAATGAAGCGATTGGACAAAGCACCCTCCCCTTGAGGGGGAGGGTCGGCACGCAGTGCCGGGGTGGGGTGATTTTGTTGGGACGCGAGATCACCCGCAGCTTCGCTGCGACCTCCCCCCTCAAGGGGGAGGTGAGAGCCTTGCGGGCGGGTAACGAAACACTTCTGGTTTGTCTTGATGGTCAGGCGGATGATTTCCGACGGGATCGACAGGTAATCCTCCTCGAAGGAACCCATCAGCACCTGCGGCCATTCGACGAGGCCCGAGACTTCCTCCAGCAGGCCTTCATCCTCGACCAGCTCCAGGCCGTTGGCGAAAGCGACATCGCGGGCATCATGCAGGATGATATCCTTGCGGCGCTCCGCATCGAGGACGACGTAGGCCTTCTCCAGGCTCGAGACATAATCCTCGAAGCGCTTGACCGTAATCGCATCCGGCGCATGGAAGCGATGGCCGTAGGTCACGTTCGAGGCGACGATGCCGTCGATTTCGAAGGGGATGACCGCCGTCTCTTCATGCTCGGTGCCGAAGGTGCAGACGATCGACTGCAGCGGGCGTACCCAGCGCAGTGAGCCGGGCTTGGCCGATGCCTTGCCCCAGCGCATGGATTTCGGCCAGGGGAAATTTCTTACGATATCAGGCATCACGGCGGCGACGATTTCTTCCGCCGCGCGGCCGGGCTTGGAAATGACCGCGACGTAGAAATCGCCCTTCTTCGGGTCGCTCTGCACCTGAGCCTCGGAAATCGAAGAGAGCCCGGCGCCGCGTAGGAAGCCTTCGATCGCCTTCTCGTTGGCATCAGTGCGCGGTCCTTTGCGTTCTTCGCGCACATCGGCCGAGCGCGCCGTCAGGCCGCGAATGTCGAGCGTGAGGCGCCGCGGCGTCCAATACTCCCTCGCACCCTCATAGGAAAGACCAGCTTCGATGAGGGCATCGGTCACCAGCTTCTTCAGGTCGCCGGCGGCTTTGCGTTGCATACGGGCGGGAATTTCCTCGGAGCGGAGTTCGAGAAGGAGATCGGGCATGTCAAGGTTCCTCACCCTCCCCTTGAGAGAGAGGGTCGGCACGGCGTGCCGGAGTGGGGTGAAAACGGTTGGCCTCTGCTAGCAAAATTTGGCGCTGCTGCACAATGGCAAATATCGTATCCAGGACAGCCTCGACCTCATCCATGACCTCCGCATTCCAGAATCGGACGACATGATTAGCCTTGGTTCTCAAGATAGGCCGTGCGCTCGGCATCGTAACGCCTTGCCGCATCTTCCGCATGCTGGCTGCCGTCAAGCTTGATGATCAGGCCGATCCGATGACAGGCGAAATCAGCGAAATAACGCCCGATCGGAACCTGCCGGCGAAAGTACGTGCCCTCAATCGGGATACGCCACAAATGTTTCCAAAGCTTGACTTCGGCATCGGTCGAACCGGCACGCAGGCGGCGGCTATTGGCGATCTTGAAGCGATCGAGCTTGGAGGGATTTTCGGCACAAGGATCTCCGTATTGCTGAGACAGCGAAGTTGAAGCGTCGCGATCTACACCCTCCCCTTGAGGGGCAGGGCAATCGCATATGAAATAGAAAATGCCCCTCACCCCAGCCCTCTCTCCCCGTTTTGACGGGGCGAGGGAGCGACGTCGCCAAGCTCCTTCGCCCCGCGTGCGGGGAGAAGGTGGACTCGAACAGTTGAGCGAAGCGAAACTGTGAGAGGACGGATGAGGGGCTAACCATCCATATGCGATTACCCTCCCTTGAGGGGGAGGGTCGGCCAAAGGCCGGGGTGGGGTGATCGCGGCAACTTCCGCAGCCAAACAATTGTCACCCCCACCCGCCGCTGCGCGGCGACCTCCCCCCTCAAGGGGGAGGTGATTAGCTACCACCCGCCGCCTCCTCCCCCACCGCCGCCACCGCCGGAGGAGCCGCCGCCGCCACCGCCTCCACCGCCCGAAAAGGCAGAGGACGAACTCGATACTGGCGCAGGAATGGTCGAGGCGATGGTGGATGCCATGGATGAGGAGAAGTCGCCAATCGTTCCGCCGATATTGCCGGGGTTGAAGTTACCGGAATACCAGACGGGTGCATAGGCGGCCGCCGCGGCCGCACCCGCAGCAGTGGCAAGCCAGGTCTCGAAAGCGCTCGACCAAGGCTTTTCGACGCCGAGCGCGACCGCATAGGGCAGCAGTTTTTCGAAATGCTGCGGCGACATCTGCGGCGCTCCCTGCATGTTCATCCGGTCGCGTTCGGCCAGCGTCAGATATTGCCTGAGACCGGCGATGCCATCCATCATCTTGCGCCCGAGCGGCGTCGGCGCCCCCATCAGGAAATAGAAGACGACGTTGAGCGCGAAAATACCGACGATGCCGGCTACCAGCGGCAGCAGGCCCGCTTCCCATAGTGGCACGATCGCGGTGGCAAGGCCGCTGACGGCAATCGATACGAGGACGAAGCCGAAAAAGGCGAAGATCAAGACGGAAAGGATACGCTGGGCGAGGCTGGCATTATGCCTTCGGAACCTGCGGCCAATCGAGCTGGCGAAGAGCGTCACGAAAATCGACAGGAAGCCCGGCACGATGATAAGCGGTAGGGCATTCTCATGCAGGCGACCGAAGAGGACGATGGACGCCAGGATGAGGATCGAGAGCGCTATGCCGGCAATGACGTAGAGCGCGTTTGCCTTGTAATATTCGCCGCGATGATTGCGCTCGATGGCGCTGCGGAACTTCGAGCCGAGCCGCTGTACCGCCTCGCCGTTTTCCTTGTCGATGACAAGCGGAGAGAATGGCCCGACGGCCTGCATGATCACCTTGTCGCCGCCGCCGAGATCGCTGCCTGCCTTGCCCGTAGGGCGCACGACGACCTTTTTCGTCAGGTCATCGAGGATTACATAGCCGCGCACGGCGAGATCGATCGCGGTCGCCGAGAATGCCGTCCAGCTGGAACTGGCGAAGCCCTTGTTGTCGATATAATTGACCAGCGCCGGTGAGATGCCTTCAGGCGGATCCCAGCGCGGAACCATGACGCCGGGCGGAGGATCGCGGCCGACGGCGATCCAGCTGCGCATGTAATAAGCAAACAGCAGGATCAGCCCGCCAATGGCAATGGTCGTATCGAGATGATCGCGAAGGAACCAGCTCCATTGCTGGCTGGCGCTCGGCGGCGCGATTGCTCCCTTCGCCAGCTTGATGGCGATCGTCAGGCCTTCGGCCATGGCGAGCGGTCTGGTCGTGACGAAGGTGACCGTATTGCCCTGCGCGCTGGCGCTTGCATTCTTGCCGTTGGCGCCGAGCGGCCCGGTGAAGAAGGCAAGCTGCTGAGGCTCGACGCCATCTGGCAATGTAACGTTCGCCTTGGCATTGACGATCGGGAACAGCCAGCCATTGCCTGTCACGTTCCAATAAAGCTCGTCATGATCGCCGAAATAGCGCATCTGGCGATTGGTGTCGTAGGTGAGGCGGAATGTGTGCGGGCCGGGGTTGAGGCTTCGGTCGGCCTTGCCGATATAGATGCGCTCGCCGCCCTTGATGCGTTCGCTGTGCCAATCCTCCGGTTGCCCATCGCGCTCGACGGACACGACCTTGAAATCCACCTCGATCTCACGACCGTTGGCATCGGTCATTGTCAGCGGAAAATCGCGGAAGATGCCGCGGCGGATATCACGCCCCTCCGCATTCACGGAGATCGTCTCGACGACTTGCATGGAGCCGTCGCGATGCAAGGCGATCGCCTGATCGAAACTGGTAATGAGTTCGGCCGCCGTTACCGCTGTTGCGCAAAGCAGCAGGCACAGAGCCAGGAAGAACCTGCAAAGCCGTGTCATCACTCCCCCAAGAGATAGCCGCGGCGCCGTTACAGGCGCCGCTTCGCGTCAGAAACACATCCGCGCTCAGGCCTTCATTGGGATGGCAGAGCGTCAGTCTTCGTAAATGACCCCCAGCGACGCAAGCACATTCCAATAGGACGGGAAGGTCTTGGCGACGCAGTCGGGATCGAGAATGGTGATGCCGCCGATCTTCAGGCCGGCAAGGGCAAAGCTCATGGCAATGCGGTGATCGGCAAAACTATCAATCTCCGCCGGCAGCACCTTGCCGGCGAGGCTCGGGTCGGATGCGACGATCAGATCGTCACCCTCTTCGGTGCCGAGGTTCGGAACGATGCGCGACAAGCCGCTCGACAGCGCACGAATACGGTCGCATTCCTTGACACGGAGATTCTCGATGCCGACGAAGCGCACCGGCGTTTCGTTGAAAGCCGCGAGAACGGCGAGCGTCGGGATAGCATCCTGCATCTGTGAACCGTCGATGATGGCAGGCAGGTGTGGGAACTTCGAAATCAGATCATAGGATTTTGCATCCGGCTGTGAGAACTGCTCCGCCGGTGTACCGAGATCGATCTTACCGCCGCTCAGCACTTCGGCTGCCCAGAGATAGGTCGCGGCCGAGGCATCCGGCTCGATCAGGAAATCGGCGGCATGATAGCCGGTGGGCTCGACACGCCAGGCGACCGGGCTCACGCGTTCCACCTTAGCGCCGAAAGCACGCATTGCCGCAACCGTCAGGTCGATATAGCCGAGAGCGCCGATATGCTCGCCAAGCAGTTCCACGTCGACAGCGCGATCGCCGCCGGCTGCCATCATCAACAGCGCCGAGACATACTGGCTGGACAGGCCACCATCGATCTGCACGCGGCTTGCCTCGAAACGGCCGGTGCCGTTGACGGCCACGGGCGGGCAGCCGGTTTCAGCCGAAGCATCGACGCCGAGCGAGCGCAGTGCATCGACCAGCGGGCCAATCGGCCGCTTGCGCATATGGGCGTCGCCATCGACGATCACCTTGCCTTCGACGAGTGCCGCAGCAGCTGTCAGGAAGCGCGTCGCCGTTCCGGCATTGCCGAGGAAAAGCGGAGCGGCAGGCGCCTGCAGCTTGCCGCTGCCCGTCACGATAAAGGTGGTGTGGTCGGGTTCGTCGATGACGACGCCCATTGCGCGCAGCGCTTCGGCCATATAGCGGGTATCGTCGCTCTTCAACGCACCGGTCAGTCGGCTCGTGCCCTTGGCAAGGCCCGCCAGCAGCAGCGCGCGGTTGGTGATCGATTTCGATCCCGGCGGTATGGCGCGTCCGGTCAAAGGCTTGCCCGGCGGGATAATCGTGAGTTTGGCTCTACCCATCATCATTCTCTTTGGTCAGTCAGGAAGGCGGCCGATGGCCGTCGGTCGGCTTCCTTTATCGCCTCGTATGAAAAACCGATAGCGGGAATCTCAGAACTTTACCGTGGGAACGGCGCGGTCCGCTTCGTTTGATATCTCGAAATAGGCCTTCTTGACGAAGCCGAAGGGGCCAGCAATGAGATTGTTAGGGAAGGTCTCGACCTTGACGTTCAGATCGCGCGCGGCGCCGTTGTAATAGCGGCGCGACATCTGGATCTCGTTTTCCGTTGTCTCCAGCGACTGCTGCAGCTCGACGAAGCCGGTATTGGCCTTCAGGTCGGGATAGGCTTCTGACACGACCATCAGGCGGCCAAGTGCCTGGCTGAGGATGCCTTCGGCAACGGCACGACCGGCAACATCACCTGCGGGCACCGCCTGGGCTGCATTGCGTGCCTGCGTGACTTCCACGAGCGTCTTGTTCTCATGGCCGGCATAGCCTTTGACCGTCTCGACCAGATTGGGAATGAGGTCGGCGCGGCGCTTCAATTGCACGTCGATGCCGGACCATGCCTCTTCCGCGACCTGGCGCGCGCGAACGAGCCCGTTGTAGATGAAGACGACATAGAGCGCGGCCAGCACTATGATCGCGAGAAGAATAAGCATCTGAAATCCCCCGTGGCGACTGCAACCACAGGGACACTAGGCAGATTTCACGCCAATGTCACCCGGCTTTAACGGCGATGCAGAACCAAGATAGGCTGGCGATGCCCGATCCTGGGGAAGCTTGCCTCAAGCGGCCTGCTGGTTCCAGTTGATACCGCCGGCATCCGTCAGCAGGAAGGCCTCGCCGCAAGCCTTGGCCAGCGTGCGCACGCGCAGGATGTAGCTCTGGCGCTCCGTCACCGAGATGACGCCGCGGGCGTCCAGCAAGTTGAAGACATGGCTCGCCTTGATGCACTGATCGTAAGCCGGGAAGACGCATTTGTGCAGGCGCTGGTTTTCGCTGTCGCCGGGGGCGCCGGCAGCCAGCAATGCCTGGCACTCCTTCTCGGCATCGATGAAATGGCGGTGCAGCATCTCGGTATTGGCATATTCGAAATTATGCCGCGAATATTCCTGTTCGGCCTGGAGGAAGACGTCGCCGTAGGTGATCTTGTCTTCGCCCTCGAGGCCGTTGAAGTTCAGGTCATAGACGCTGTCGACGCCCTGAACATAGGTCGCAAGGCGCTCCAGACCATAGGTCAGCTCGCCGGCGACGGGGGCGCATTCGATGCCGCAGACCTGCTGGAAATAGGTGAATTGCGAGACTTCCATGCCGTCGCACCAGCATTCCCAGCCGAGGCCCCATGCGCCGAGCGTCGGGCTTTCCCAGTCGTCCTCGACAAAGCGGATATCGTGCAGTAGCGGATCGAGGCCGATCGCCTTCAGCGAGCCGAGATAGAGCTCCTGCAGGTTCGGCGGATTGGGCTTCAGGATGACCTGATACTGATAGTAGTGCTGCAGGCGGTTCGGGTTCTCGCCATAGCGGCCATCGGACGGACGGCGCGACGGCTGGACGTAGGCAGCGCGCCACGGCTTCGGACCGAGCGAACGCAGCGTGGTCGCCGGATGGAACGTGCCGGCACCGACTTCCATGTCATAGGGCTGCAGAACCGCGCAACCCTTGTCGGCCCAGTAATTGTGCAGCGTCAGGATCAGCGCCTGAAAAGAGCGCTTCGGGTTCATATGGTCGGGCACGTTGGCAGTCATGGGAATTGGTTTCTTCCGCTAGCAAATGGTTGGGCGGACAGGTGCCACGACGGGGCGAACGGGTCAAGTTTTTACTCCGCTAAGCGCAAGGACATCGCTCGCACATAACCCCGTAGCCTTTACCCAAATGGGTTGACGATCATCAATTGCTTTTCAACCAACAAGCCGTCGTGCAGATCTTCCGAATGAAACCGCTCGCAGCCAGCTTCGATCGCCGCGGCCACCATCGTCGCATCGTAGAAGGAAAGCTGATAGCGCTGAGCAAGGTGCAGCCCCGCCAATGTGATTTTCTCACTTACCGGAACGATGGTTGCCGATAAAGCGACGAGAGCATCAATTGCCTCGCGAATATCAGCCCACGGCATATTGAGCTTCTTACGTCCGACATTGGCAAACTCGTTCAGCGCTTGCGCGCTGATAGCGAATGGTTGCGCCAAAAGCGATTGCGCCCTTTCGGCCCGTTCTTCCTCCATAAAGGCATAGAGAAGAACGTTCGTGTCGAGGAAATCCGAAACGGGGCGCATCAACGGGAATTGGCTTCTTCGCGATCAAACTTCCAATCCTCGGGAAGTTTGAGCTTGAACGATCTGATTTTTGCCAAGGCTTTCTGCCGCTTGTCGTCGCGCTCGATCTCGAAGGCGTTTCCTTTGCCGACACGCACGACGATATCGTCGCCTTCCTTCAAATCGAGAGCATCGACAACCGCGGAAGGGATGCGGATGGCCAAACTATTCCCCCATTTCGCGACCTGCATGAGATACTCCGATGATATACACTAAGAAATGTATATCAAAAACTCGTAAACGAAGCAATTTGGTTTAGTCATCCTCACGCTTCACACGATATTCTCCCGTCTTCGGATCCTTAACCAGGGTTCCCATGGCGCCGGTGCGGCGTTCCGTTTCGGCGCGGCGGGATTTCTCGGCGAGTCTCCGGGCGTCGCGCACGAAGCGTCGATATAGGAACCAGATGCCGCCGACGGCGATGGCGAAGAAGATGATTTGGGGCATCAGGCAGCGCTCCCGATTACAATCCGTACCGGCTCCACAATGCCTTTTCCTCTGCCGCTTCGGCAAGTCCGGATGCAAGCCCGGCGCCGAGACCGTCCATGCCAGCCAACGAAATGCCCGGAGCCTTGCGGCCGAAAAGGCTGCGCGGCGAAGTAATCAGCATTGGTTTCACCTTGTCGCCGAAGCGCTTCCTCAATTCCTGACGCATGTCGCCGAGGCCGTCGATCAAACCAAGCTCCAGCCCACGGCTGCCGGTCCAGAACAGGCCGGAGAACACCGTTTCGTCCGCGGAAAGTTTTCCGGTTCGCCGTTCAAGCACCATGTCGATGAAGACTTTGTGGATTTCGAGCTGCAGGCTCTTTAGATATTCGATGTCCCTTTCCTTCTCCGGCTGGAACGGATCGAGGATCACCTTGTTCGCGCCAGCGGTGTAGACGCGACGCTCGACGCCGATCTTCTTCAGCAGATCCGGAAAACCAAAGCCGCCGGAAACGACGCCGATCGAACCGACGATGGAAGTGGCGTCTGCGAAGATCTCGTCGCCTGCGAGCGCAATCATATAGCCGCCGGACGCCGCCACATCCTCGACGAAGACCAAGACCTTCTTGTTTTTCTCGGTGGCAAGATCGCGAATGCGGTTGTAGATCATCCGCGATTGCACCGGAGAACCGCCCGGTGAATTGACGATAATGGCAACGGCCGGTGCTGTCTTCACGTCGAAGGCCTTTTCAAGCGCCTGCGACACGCCCGCGAGATTCAGCGATTGCCGCAGCGGCCCGCCACCGGAAGAGATGACGCCGCTCAGCCGGACAACGGGGACGATCACCCGCTCCTTGCGGAAGCGCTTCGGAAGCATGCGTCTCAAGAACTCAACCATTCGTCATCCCTGAATCATGATGTTTGCTGCCCCGTGATGTATGCATGGAAACGGCAAACGCAACATCGCGGATCGTATTTCGTGCCCTGATCCTTAAGCGAAGGATAGGCTATCGGCGCGGATAGGCGGCGCGGCCATTGTTCAGATCGTCGACGAAATCGGAAAATTTATGTGTCCCCTCGCCGTGCATGATCAGCGGCGCCCGCAGCGCAAGCCTTGCCCGCGACCCCTTTATTCCGGTTAGCAGGATGCGCACGGCGCTCTCACCATGGCGCGGATGGATCGGCGTGATCTCGATGCCGCCGAAGCGGCGGCCGCAGGCGGTGATGATCTCGCCGATGGATTCCGGCCGGGCGATGAGCGAGAGCTGGCCGCCGGGGATCATGATCGCGCCTGCCGTGCGGATCCATTTTTCGAACAGCCTGTCCGTCATGGCATGCGCCTCGGCCTTCAAGGCATCGGGCGTCAGCCTGTCGTTGGCATCGTTGAAAGGCGGGTTCATGATGACATGATGGAAGCTGTCGTCGATCAGGCCCGCCTCATTACGATCCTTGCCGGTCAAGGTCACATCGGCTTCGACGACGGAGACGCGATCGGCAAAACGGGCATTTTCCTGCAACGCAAGGCTCTTGCGGGCGAACCCGGCCATGTCGGGCGAGCGCTCGAACAGCACGACCTCCGCATGATCGAGCCGAGACGCGACGGCCATTCCGGCCGCCCCCGCCCCAGCGCCGAGATCGGCCACCCTGATCGTGCGGTCATCGGCCACGAGTGCGGCCAGCAGCATGGCATCCATGCCGGAGCGGTGCCCCCTGCCCTTCGGCTGGACGACATGGAAAGCGCCGCGATGAAAGGCGTCGATGGTTTCCAAGGGGCTGCCCGTCATGGCGGGCCTCAAGTCCGCGCCGGGCGCAGCTCGTCGCCGAGACCGGCATCGATCAGGATGCGCCGTGCCTGATCCGCACGCTCTTCGTCCACCAGAAAGCGGCGCGGCAGCATGCCGAGAGACCCCTCCAGGATGCTCATCGCCTGATCCGCCACCATGCAATGAATTCCGGCATCCTTCATCAGGCTCTCCGCAAAAGAGAGAAGGACCGGGTCGTTGGTGCGGATCAGCTCGTGCATAAGCCCTAGAATTCCTGTCAAATTTACGCGACGAGACAATTCGCCTCTTGCCGCCTCTTTCGCCCCTTCTTATTGTGCTTTGCAGAAAATGAACAGGAGTCCGGATCGTTGGGCGTCGTGATACCGCTGGAAGAAAGCAAGAATAAACTGGCATCCATCAAGCCATTGGTGGATCTGACCAAGGCGGACATGGAACGCGTCAATCAGCTCATCCTGTCCAAGGCCGGCTCCGATGTGCAGATGATCCCCGAAGTTGCCGAGCATCTCATCTCCTCCGGCGGCAAGCGCCTGCGGCCGATGCTGACGATCGCCTCCGCCGCGCTTTACGGCTATCAGGGCGACAATCACATCAAGCTCGCGACGTCAGTCGAATTCCTGCACACGGCCACGCTGCTGCATGACGACGTGGTCGATGAAAGCGATCTGCGCCGCGGCAAATCCACCGCCCGCATGATCTGGGGCAATCAGGCAAGTGTTCTCGTCGGCGACTTCCTGCTCGGCCAGGCTTTCCGCATGATGGTGGAAGTCGGCTCGCTCGATGCTCTCGACGTCTTGTCCTCGGCTGCCTGCGTCATCGCCGAAGGCGAAGTGCTGCAACTCTCCGTCTCCAAGAACATGGAAACGACTGAGGATGATTATCTTTCTGTCATCCGCGCCAAGACCGCTGCGCTGTTTGCCGCCGCGGCGGAAGTCGGCCCGATCGTTGCTAATGCCGGTAAGGCGGAGCGCAATGCGCTGAAGTCCTACGGCACCAATCTTGGCCTCGCTTTCCAGCTCGTCGACGATGCACTGGACTACGGCGGCAAGGCTGCTGATCTCGGCAAGAATGTCGGCGACGATTTCCGCGAGGGCAAGATCACGCTGCCGGTGATCCTGGCCTATCGCCGCGGCACCGAGAAGGAACGCGCCTTCTGGCGTGACGCCATCGAAACCGGCAACAACAGCGACGAGAATCTCGAAAAGGCCCTCGGCCTGATCACGAAATACGGCGCGCTGGCCGACACGATTGCTCGTGCCGTGCACTACGGCACCATCGCGCGCGACGCTCTGGCGCCTCTGCCGGAAACGCCCTGGAAATCGGCACTTCTCGAAGTGATCGATTTCTGCATCGAACGCGTTAATTGATAGCGACAACCCGAATTTCTTGCAGGGCCGCTTCAAAAAAGCCATCCTGTTGTGAATCAGTTGACACGAATGCGTTGTGCCGCCGGCGACTTCGCCGGCCATTCCCTTGATGAAAGGCTTTCTAATGCGGCAGAGACTTGCCATCCGTTTCCTTTCGGGCGTAGCCTTGGCGGCAATCCTTTCGGTGTCCGCCCTGACTGGCGCGCGCGCTGAGGATAAGCCGGCAGCAGCAGCGCCGGAGGCGAGCGCTCCGGTTGCTTTCGATCCCGATAGCGTCGATACCTTCGCAGGCGCGTTTCTCGCTGCCCGCACGGCCGATGTCGACCACGACTACGACACCGCCATCGCGCTTTATAAAAAAGCGCTGATGATCGACCCCAGCAATCCGGAAATCCGCCAGCGGCTGATGATCTCGCTGCTGCTCAACGGCAATCTGGAAGAGGGCGTCAAATACGCCAACGAGCTGAAGAGCGATCCTTCTGTCGAGCGGGTCACCACGATCGTGCGTGGCATGGATGCCATCCGTCGTCACGAATACCGCACCGCGCAGGAAATCCTCAAATATAACGGTCCGAACGATCTCGACCGGATGATGACCAACCTGCTCTCCGCTTGGGCCCGCGCCGGATCCGGCCGCGGCAAGGAAGCGATCTCGATGATCGACAAGATGAAGGGTCCGGACTGGTTCAACATCTTCAAGAACTATCATGCCGGCGCCATCGCGCTGACGCTGGGTGACCTCAAATCGGCACGTTCGCATCTCAACGACGCGATCCTCGACAAGACGGGCGGCGCAACGGCTCCCGATACTTTCATGCGCGCGGTCATGGCGCTTGCACGCCTCGAAGCCAAGGCCGGCGACAAGCAGAAGGCGCTGGATGCGATTTCGGTCGGCGACAATCTCGTCAGCAATTACGCGCCGCTGAACGCGTTGCGCGATAGCATCACCAAGGGCGATACGCCGGACCAGCAGGTCACCAATGCGAGCCAGGGCGCGGCCGCCGTGCTCTTTACCATCGGTGCCGCGCTGAACCGCGACGGTGCCGAGGATGTCGTCTCGCTCTACCTGCAGATTGCCAATTCGCTCGATCCGAAGGCCGCCGATACGCTGGTTCTTCTCGGCGGACTTGCCGAAAAGCAGGAGCAGACCGATCGCGCTGTCGCCTTCTACAAGAAGGTGCCTGACGATTCGCCGATGGCCCGCATTTCCGAGCTGCAGCTCGGCCTTGCGCTTGCCCAGTCCGGCAAGGTCGACGATGCCCGCAAGCATCTGAAAGCATTGATCGATTCCGATCCTAACGACGTTCGTAGCTATCTTGCCTATGGCAGCGTCCTTTCCGACGCCAAGGATTTCCAGGCCATGGCCGAGAACTACGACAAAGCCGTACAGATCATCGGCCCGGTGCCGAAGCGCAGCGATTGGGCCGTGTTCTTCCAGCGCGGCATCGCCTATGAGCGGCTGAAGAAGTGGCCGGATGCCGAGCCGAACTTCAAGAAGGCGCTCGAACTGAACCCGGATCAGCCACAGGTTCTGAACTATCTCGGCTATTCCTGGGTCGACATGAACATGAATCTCGACCAGGGCCTGAACATGATCAAGAAGGCTGTCGACCTGAAGCCGGACGATGGCTACATCGTCGACTCGCTCGGCTGGGCCTATTTCCGCCTGAACCGCTTCGACGACGCGGTGAACGAGCTGGAACGGGCAGCACAGCTGAAGGCCGGCGATCCGACGATCAACGACCACCTGGGCGATGCCTATTGGCGTGTCAATCGCAAGCTCGAAGCCGTCTACCAGTGGAACCGCGCGCTCGCCTCGAAGCCGGAAGAAGCCGATATTCCGAAGATCAAGGAAAAGGTCGAGAAGGGCCTGCCCGTGCTCGATACCGATCCGAAGACCGTCGACAAGAGCAAGCTACCCGATCCCGCGCCTGCGCCTTCGCCCGACACGAACGCTCCGGCGCCGGTCGACAAGAAGTCCTAAGACTTCCCATGAACACGATCTTGGCAGCGGGCGATTTCGACCTCATGGAGGAAGCGCCCGCAAAGATTAATCTCGCGCTGCATGTGACAGGCCGCCGCGCCGACGGCTATCACTTGCTCGACATGCTTGTCAGTTTTGCCCGCCATGGCGATCGTGTCGCATTCCGCGCAAGCGAGCAGGATGAGTTCAGCCTTTCCGGGCGCTTCGGCCCGCTGCTTTCCGTCGATGCCGAGGCTGGCGACAATCTCGTGCTCAGGGCGCGCGACCTGCTGCGGCAGGCCGCACAGGCGGCGGGCTTCGATGCACCCGCCGTTCATATCCATCTTGAGAAGAACCTGCCGATTGCATCGGGTATCGGCGGCGGCTCGGCGGATGCGGCCGCAACATTGCGCGGGCTGATGCAGCTGTGGCAGCTTACGCTGCCTGACGAGAAGGTCACGGCCATTGCCTTGAAGCTTGGCGCCGATGTGCCGATGTGCCTTGCCAGTCAACCCCTCGTGGCGCGCGGGATTGGCGAGGCGATAGGCTTGCTGCCGGCGTTTCCCTCCTTTCCCATGGTTCTCGGCAATCCGCTCGTCGGCGTCTCCACGCCGGACGTATTTCGCCATCTCGTCCGCAAGGACAATCCGCCGCTGCTGTTTCCAACACAGATGCCGCGCGGCTCCAGCGAGTGGATCGAGGTGATCCGGAACCTGCGCAACGATCTCGAACCGCCGGCACGCTCGATCTGCGGTGAGATTTCCGTGCTTTCCGGTCTGATCGAAAGCCAGCAGCCGACAGTGACTCGAATGTCCGGCTCCGGTGCCACTTGCTTCGGGATTTTTGAAAGCGCCGAACAGGCGAAGGCTGCTGCCTCCTCGCTTCACAGGCAGAAGCCGGACTGGTATTTCCAGGTGACGGAAACGATTGCGGGAGAGGCGTGATGGCAGGTTCAGTCAGCGAAAGATCCTTCATTCCCGTCGGCATCGCCGTGCTGACCGTTTCCGATACGCGCACGCTTGCAGACGACAAGTCCGGCGATACGCTGGTCGCGCGCATTGCCGAAGCCGGCCACAGGCTGGCGGCCCGTGCCATCGTTCCCGACGACAAGGAGCGCATCCGCGTGCAGGTGGAAGCCTGGACGAAGGACGATGCGGTCGACGTGGTGATCACCACAGGCGGCACCGGCTTCACCGGCCGCGATGTTACGCCCGAAGCGCTGGAGCCGCTGTTCGAGAAACGCATGGACGGCTTCTCCGAGGTCTTCCATCGCATCTCCTACGACAAGATCGGCACGGCGACGATCCAGTCGCGGGCGACCGGCGGTGTCGCCAACGCCACCTTCATCTTCGTACTGCCGGGATCACCCGGCGCCTGCAAGGATGCCTGGGACGGCATCCTTAAGGCGCAGCTCGACTATCGCCATATGCCCTGTAATTTCGTGGAGATCATGCCGCGCCTCGACGAGCATCTGAAGCGCGGCGCCGGCTCCAAGTAGATCTTGCTCGTGGCGGGACATTATAAGCCTGCTATGCCTTCGGCCCCGGCAAGACAGGAATTGATTCCCAACTATCGCCACTGAGGATGATGCAGCTGCGCCCTGAGGCGTCGCTGATCAGCAGCGTCCAGCTACCGCTCTCGGCAGCGTAGATCTCCACGATCGTATCGGGATTGAGCTTGCCGACCGCCGAAAGCTTTTCGGAAAGGTTGTCGCCAAGAAAGGCGACGATATCGACGCGCTGGGCGCAAACCAGCATCGCCTGGGAATCTGCAACGCCGGGAAAAAGGATTGCACTGGACATGAGAGCCATGGACAAGAGGCGGTAAAGCATCGTGCGTTTCATGACGCACCTCCTTTCGCCGGTATCCCGGCGGACAAGGAGTGTGCCGCTGACCTGTTCCGCCGCATATCGGCATCTTCATGGTCGACCGCCCGACGCGACACGCGTAAGGTGCCGCCACAGGAAAATTATCGCATGTATTTGCAGCTTTTCAAATGGAATCTGGTTCGAAATCCAAGCGCTATCGTGCCGCGCGCGCCACCCACGAGGGTATGAGCTCGCTTGAAAGACTGCGGCCCTTGCGGCCTTCGGCAAATTCGGCCAGCCGCATGCCGGTTCTGGCGGCGGCGATGGCCTGAGCCTTCGACAAAAGCAATCCCAGCTCCAAAGGCGGCGTGCCCTTGCGAATGCGCTGAAGGAAAGGCCGGCGATAACCGCGCGACGCGGTGAAGCGCGCCGGGGCCTTGTTCAGGGAGACATATTCCGCGATCTCGTCGATCCAACCCGCCTGCGGCCGCGCACCCGGCTCGACCAGCAGCAGCCAGTCGCCGCGCGCCGAACGCAATATGTCCTTGATATCCCACTGCGAATAAAAGCGGCATCCGGCGGCATCCGCCACTCGCGAAGTACCGTCCCTGGAGCCGTGATCGAGTACGACGACATCGCAGACCAGCCCCTCGACCGCGCCTGCCACCAATGCCGCCAATGTCTGTGCCAGCTCGGGTTCGTGATCCTGGCATTCGATGATGACCGTCAACATTGCCCATTTATAGAGCGGCGCACAATCTATTGCCAGCGCCTAACCCTTGGGGCCGAACGTTTAAGAAAAGCCTCATGCACCGCCTCGAAACTGCGGCGCCGCCGTCGCCAATACCTCGAATATGCGAAGCGGAAGATGGTGATTTCGAATTTTTGTTCTTGCAATGTTCTCATTTGTCGGATAGGAATTTAATCATCTTAGACGCGGCATGCGATGGCATGAACCGCCCTGGAGCTACCGATGAACGAGCAGTCCCTTGCAGGGCAGGTCGCATTCGCGCCTGCCAATACGGCAGACGTTGCCAACGCTTTGATCGCCGACGCGGGTCTCAGGGTCGACGCTGAGCGCCGGCGCGGACGCGGCGCCGGATTGAATCCGAGCGGCCGGTTCGAGCCGCAGCAGCGTGAGACCGTCGATGACGGCTGGCAAACATGGGAAGAGCTTCCGCCCTTCAAGACCGAAGTGCAGGTGGAAAAGCCGCGCACCGCGATCACGCGCAACGAATCCCCCGATATTCCCTTCGATCGTTCCATCAACCCTTATCGTGGCTGCGAGCATGGCTGCATCTATTGCTTCGCGCGGCCGACGCATGCCTATATGGGCCTGTCGGCGGGACTGGACTTCGAATCGAAGCTGTTTGCCAAGCCGGATGCAGCCAAGCTGCTGGAACGCGAGCTCGCAAAGCCCGGCTACAAGCCGCGCGTCATCGCCATCGGCACCAATACGGACCCTTATCAGCCGATCGAGAAGGAATGGCGGATCATGCGCCAGATCCTCGAGGTGCTGAACCGGGCCAATCATCCAGTTGCCATCGTCACCAAGTCGGCGCTGATCATGCGCGATATCGATATTCTCCAGGAAATGGCCGCCAAGAACCTGGTGCGGGTGGGACTGTCAGTGACGACACTCGACCGGAAGCTCGCGCGCACCATGGAGCCACGGGCAGCGACACCGCCGCGGCGGCTGGAGGCGATCCAGGCGCTCAGCGAGGCCGGCATTCGCACCTCGGTCATGGTGGCACCGATCATCCCGGCGCTTAATGACCATGAGATCGAGCGTATTCTCGATGCCGGCAAGGCCGCCGGCGCCCTGGAGGCAAGCTATGTCATCCTGCGGCTGCCGCTGGAGGTGAGCCCGCTGTTTCGCGACTGGCTGCTGCAGCATTATCCGGACCGCTATCGCCATGTGATGTCGCTGATCCGCTCGATGCGCGGCGGCAAGGATTACGATGCCGAATTCGGCAAGCGCATGAAGGGCGCAGGCCCCTATGCCTGGCAGATCAGCCGCCGCTTCGAAATGGCGACGCGCCGGCTCGAACTCACGCGTCGCAATATCGCATTGCGCGATGACCTGTTCGTGCCGCCTGACGGCAGCGGCGTTCAGCTATCGTTGCTCTGACATTCCTTGCGGGCTTTCCCTGTACCCGCTGGAAAAGCCCCCTGGTTCGCCGCCCTGATCCACCGGGGGCTTGCAGGAGATCGGGTGGTGTGCGAGCTTCGCCGCATGTTACGCAGTACGCCACCCGATTCTCCAATGCTATTCGAGGACATCCCGCTCGTCCCGACCTTCGAGCTGGAGCTGATCGCGCGGCGTGCCGGACATTGGCCGGTCGCCGGGGCAGACGAGGCGGGCAGAGGCCCGCTTGCAGGGCCGGTCGTGGCCGCCGCCGTCATCCTCGATCCAGAGCGCATTCCGAATGGGCTGAACGATTCCAAGCAGTTGACAGCCGCCAGACGCGAGGAGCTGTTCGTCGAGATTCTGGCGACGGCGACGATCTCCATCGCCTCATCGAGCGCAACCCGCATCGACACGACCGATATCCGCAAGGCAAGCCTGGATGCGATGCGACGCGCCATTTGCGGGCTGGCGGTGTCGGCAAGCTATGTGCTGACCGATGGGCTCGATGTGCCCGCTGGGCTCGCCTGCCCCGGAAAAGCCGTGGTCAAGGGCGATGCGCGCTCTTTCTCGATCGCAGCCGCCTCGATCGTCGCCAAGGTAACGCGCGACCGGATGATGGCCCGTGCGGGCATCGTCTTTCCCGCCTATGGCTTTGCCGCCCATGCCGGCTACGGCACACCGCAGCATCGCGCCGGCATCGAGCAACACGGTCCCTGCTCGCTGCATCGCATGAGCTTCCGCCCCCTCAAAAAGGAAGCAGTCTGAGGTCTCAATTCCTCAGCCCTTCCACGATCTCCGGCGACCATTTAGCGACATAGGCAACATCTTCCCTGTAGATGCGGTCATGCCCATCCTGCAGGTTCCGGCGATATCTCTCAATGCCGCGCGCAGCTTCCCGTTCCATGAAGGCCAATAGCGCTTCGAGCCGCTCGATGATGGCAGCCGGAAGCAGACTGCGCTCGGAAACCGGTAACCCGTAGGCATCGACAAAGACGCGCGCACGCTGGATCTGGCTGACAGGGCTATCCAATCCCTCCACCGCCATGCTTGAGGACAATGGCGCCCAGCGATAGACCGCGTAGGAGAGATCCCATATCCGCGGACCGGGATGGGCTGCCTCGAAATCGATGATCCCGGTCACCTCGCCATCGTTCAAAACGACATTGTAGGGTGCGAAATCTCCGTGACAGATGACCTCGGACGGCAGACGGGCCGGCAATTGCCACAGATTGCCGGCCTCAAGGGTCTCTGCGAACAAGACGGAACAATCATGGTAACGGCGCAGCAGCGCCGCCGCCGATCGCAGCACCGTCTCGCTGCGCATATCGGTACAGCCATCGAGGTCGCCGGTATCTCCGGGCAGATAGGTCACCCGCTCCCAGACCTCGTTATATCCCTCCGGAAGCGGAGCAGCCGTGAAACCATGCCGATGCAGGGCAGTCAGCAAGGCGTGCACGCCCGGTGTCCAGGGCCGCGCCGGCCTCACGATAAGATGGCCTTGACGAAATGGCCCATCGTTTGTTGCTGACTGCATCCGCCCTCCCCAATCCCATGATCTTGCTATCTGTCGCGGCAATGATCAACAAGGCGGGGTGGAAAACAAAAAACCCGCCGAAGCGGGTTTTTCGAGTTTCAATGTTCCGCGCGCTCAGTTCAACCGCGTCTTCACTTCCTTGACGGCATCGTTGAAAAGACCGGACTGGACGCTACCATCGGCCTTCTTCGCAAGCACCGATTCAGCCGCGGCGATCGCCAGGTCGACGGCGGCGGAACGAACCGCCTTCATCGCGTCGGCTTCTGCCTGCTTGATCTTCTGCTCGGAGAGAGCCGTACGGTTGGCGACGAATTCCTCCGTCTTCTTGCGGGCTTCCGTTGTCAGCATGTCGGCTTCGCGCTCGGCTGCGGCGACGATATGCGCTGCTTCAGCTTCGGCTTCCTTGCGCTTGCGCTGATATTCGGCCAGCAGATGCTGGGCCTCTTCGCGCAGACGCTTGGCTTCTGCCAGCTCGTTGCGGATCTGGTCGGCGCGGTCGTCCAGCGACTTCGCCATCATGCCCGGAACCTTCAGGTAGGCGATGAGACCGATGAAGATGATGAGCGCGACGAATGCAAAGAAAGTTTCGTCAAGACCAAACGTCATAACTTAGCCCTCCCGCTTCGCGGATGCTACGGCAACAGCCGAAGCGACATCAGCCTTGCCGGCGACATTGCCGACCAGCTGCTCGACGACAGCTGCGGCCGTTTCTTCAGCAATGGCACCAACATCGCCAAAAGCCTTCGTCTTGATCTCGGCGATGCGGGTTTCCGCAGCCTTGAGCTTTTCGGAAAGGCTTGCCTCGATCGCCTTGCGATCTTCCTCGGCCTTGGCCTTGGCAGCATCGCGGGCGCTTGCGCCGATGGAATTCGCCTTGGCGCGCGCGGTAGCCAATTCGCTTTCATAAGTCGCGACGGCGGCGTCGGCTTCGGCCTTCAGGCGAGAAGCTTCCTCGATATCCTGAGCGATCCGGTCGTGCCGGCTTTCCAGGATGCCGCCAACACGCGGAATGACAATCTTCTGCATGGCCACATAGAAGATGACGAAGGTGATCACCAGCCAAAGCAGCTGTGACGGATACGTCGTATGGTCAAACGGCGGAAAAACACCGGCGTGATGGCCTTCATTCGGCGCACCCGTTTCCGTATGCACCTCGCCGGCGGCCGGCGGTGCTTCTTCAGCATATGCCGGGGTCACAAACATGCTCACCTCCAGGTGGTCTGCAAATACAAAGAATCACGGCTCGCTATCCGCGAACCGTGATCTATGACGCCGCTGATATCAGACGGCGAAGAGCAGGAGGAGAGCGATGAGCAGCGAGAAGATGCCCAGAGCTTCCGTAACGGCGAAGCCGAATACCAGACGGCCGAACTGGCTGTCAGCAGCCGACGGATTGCGCAGTGCGCCGGACAGGTAGCTGCCGAAGATATTGCCGAGGCCGAGAGCCGTGCCGGCCATACCAAAGCAAGCCAAACCTGCGCCGATGAACTTTGCTGCTTCCGCGTCCATGTTGAACTCCTTTGAAATGGTTGTGCGGTGAATGACTGACGCCCTTAGACGCCAATGTCTTTATCCTTAGTGGCCACCCGGATGGATCGCGTCGTTGAGGTACATGCAAGTCAGCACCGCAAAGACGTAAGCCTGGAGGAAGGCGACGAGGAACTCGAGACCGGTGAGGGCGACGGTCATGATGAGGGGAAGAATGGCGCCACCGATGCCGAGCGCGCCAAGGGCTCCGAGCGAGGCGACGAAGCCTGCGAACACCTTGAGCGTGATATGACCGGCCAGCATGTTGGCGAAAAGACGAACGGAGAGTGAAATCGGCCGCGACAGGAAGGAGATGATTTCGATCACCACCACCAGCGGCAGAAGGATGCCCGGAACGCCTTGCGGCACGAAGAGCTTGAAGAAGCCGAAGCCGTGCTTGATCAAACCGTAGAGAATGACGGTGAGAATGACGAGCAGCGCCAGAGCGAAGGTGACGATGATCTGGCTGGTGATGGTATAGAAATACGGAACCATGCCGAGCAGGTTTGCCGTCAGCACGAACATGAAGAGCGAGAAGACCAGCGGGAAGAACTTCATTCCCTTCGTTCCCGCCCCTTCCTTCAGCATCGAGGCGATGAATTCGTAGGCCATTTCCGCAACCGACTGAGCGCGGCTCGGGATAACGCTGCGCTGTGCCGCGGCGAAGTAGAGGAAGCCGGCGGAGATTACCGCGGAGGCGACCATGAACAAGGAAGCGTTGGTGAACGAAAAATCAATTCCACCGATATCGATCGGAATAATCTTGAAGATCAGGAACTGATGGGTAGGTCCGTTTGCCACCGCTGGTTCTCTTTCATTTTCCCGCTCGAGCGAGCGGATGCCTCTCACCTGGAAACGGCGCCGCAGCGTCGCTTCCGCTCATTTCTTGTCTCGGCCTTGCTCATCCAGCGCCGGTGTCGCCACCTTGCCCGCAGAGCGCAGCACGTTCAGCACGCCGGCACAGAATCCGAGAAGCAGCAAGATAATCATGCCCCACGGCGCCGTACCGACAAAACGGTCGAAGACGTAGCCCAGAACAGCGCCAACGATAATGGCGGCAATGAATTCGCTGGAAAGCTTCATCGCCTGAGCATAGCCTTTACGGCCTTCCTCGGCGCGAACCTCCCCGTATTCATCCTCTTTCGCGGCAGCGCGCTTGCTCGCCAATTCGGCTCCCAGCTGCGCCCGCCGCTGTTCCAGACTTTCGTCGCGGTCGTCCGTCATGGTGATATCCTCCCCTTTCGTCGCGCGTTATCCCTATACCCCGGTCAACGCGTAAACGAACAGCAGGTTTCGCCACCTTTCGGCCCGTTTTGAAGTCGCGCGCAACATAGTTTTAGGAAAAAGCATAGTCAAGGCGTAGACGACATCTGTCCAGCCATAAATTAGCCTAATTAAATCATGAGTTTAGAGTGAAAGAACCGTGCCGGACGAAAACTGAGCCGAAGAATCCTCTTCAGCCCATGCTTTTCTATGGCTTTTTTGCCAGCCGCCATGGCCCTTCTTAGGGCCAATCCGCAAACTTCGAACGCCTCAGCTCCAGCCGCCGCCATACGTGCGGTAAAAGATATGCATGCCGATGCGTCCGACCTTCACCATCTCGGCCGCCCATTTCGGCCTGACGTAGACGGCATGGTAGTGGGTGGCGGAGCCGACTTCAGGCAACCAGATCTTACCGGCCGTCACCGCCATCGCGACCTGACGGGCGATGCGCCAGTGTTCCGGCGAGTTGACCCGATCCTTGACGTTGTCGCAGGCGAAGGAGAACTGGCAAGCGTTGGTCCAATCCTCGTTCTGATAGACGACGCCGCAGATGGTTTTGGGATAGACGGGATTGCGAACGCGATTGAGGATGACCTGGGCGACGGCCGCCTGCCCTTTCACGGACTCGCCGCGCGCCTCGAAATAGATGCCGGTCGCAAGGCATTGCTGCTCATCGGACGAGAACACAGATGGCGGCAGGATATTGGCTGCCCACAGGTGATCCTTCGGTCCGATCTGCGGCACGAAACGGCCCTCGCCGTCCTGATCCTTGGCAAGAATGGAATCGAAAGGCGAGACACGGGCATAGTCCGGCGCCGGCGATGCATAGGCCGCCGCCAGAACATCGGCATTCCGATTGGTGACGAGGTTTGCCAGATAGGCCGGCACGCTCTCGTCCAGCTTCGGCGGCTGCTTCTTGTAGAAGGCGGTGGCGATCTGGATTTCCTTGCCGTCGAGCTTCGGCTTCAGGAAGGCAGTGCGCTCACCGGTATCGGATTCCGGCCGAAACAGCATGCTTTGCCGCTCCAATACCGAGCCCGCAGAAAAATCCTTCGGCGGCTGCATCGGCGCTATGGCAACGACGCGGCCCTTCTTGTCCTGGCGGTTGACCCGGTCCTCATCCGGTCTCGGATCGCTGCCTTTTTGTTCCGACTGGAAAGCAACCCGCCGCCCGTCCGGCAGCACCAAGCCGCCGTCGCCCACCGCGGCGGCCGTCTTGGCATCGCCGAAGGCGAGTTCCGCCTGATGGGTGGAACCGGCCGGTGAGGCGGTCATCACCATGCGCCAGTTGGCCCCTTCCCTGTCGATGCCGGAAAGGAGGCCGGCAAGATCGGCGTAGGCCGCAGGAGACGGAAAGATCAGCCAGGCACAGAGCCCGAAGACGGCGGGCGAAGTCCAGTTTTTCGGCAAGAAACTCAATTTTCGGCTGACATAACGCGAGCGAGACAACACCGGACTCCAAACGGCACTCGAAACCAGGAGCCGGAATAATCCCCCATTAACCTTGATGGATGGTTAATTCGGGCGAATCTGTGATCGTGAATACAGCAAGCTACCCAGGGCAAGAGAAAAGGCCCGGCGGATGTCCACCGGGCCTTCGAACGATGCGATAAAATCAGCCTTAGATGATGACGTGCGAGCCCAGTTCCACCACGCGGTTGGCCGGCAGGCGGAAGTAGTCTGAAGGGTCGGTCGCGGCGTTGGCGAGTGCGATATAGAGCCGGTCCTGCCAGTGCGGCATGCCCGACTTGGCGTCCGGCACGAGCTTACGACGACCGAGATAGAAGGAGGTCGACATGATGTCGAACTTCAAACCGGTCTTGCGCAGGGTCGCGAGTGCCTGGGAGACGTTCTGCGATTCCATGAAGCCGAAGCGCAGCTCGACGCGCGAGAAGCGATCGGAAACCTTTTCGACCGTATAGCGATCTTCCTGGAGGACACGCGGCTTGTTCGTGGTGCGGATCGTCAGGATCACGTTCTTGTCGTGCAGGACGTGATTGTGCTTCAGATTATGCAGCAGCGCGGCAGGCGCGGATTCCGGATCGCTGGTCAGGAAGATCGCGGTGCCGGGCACATGGGCGGGCGAGTGATCGCTCTTGCGCTCGATCGAGCTGACGAAGGACGACAGCGGGATATCGGTGTGCCGCGTTTTTTCCATCAGGATCGCGGTGCCACGGCGCCAGGTCCACATGATGACGGTGAAAGCGGTCGCGATCAGCACCGGAACATAGCCACCGTCGTGGATCTTCAAGAGGTTGGCGCCGAGGAAGACGAATTCCAGGAGCAGCAGCGGCGTCAGCACGGCAACAGCCATGGGTAGCGTCCAGTTCCAGCGAACGCGGACGAATTCGAAAGCCATGATCGAGGTGACGACCATCGCGCCGGTAACCGAGATACCATAGGCCGTCGCCAGCGCGTCCGAGGTCTTGAAGGCCAGGACCAGGAAGATGACGCCGAAGAATAGGACGGTGTTGACCGACGGCAGGAAGATCTGGCCGGTATTGGTCTCGGAGGTGAACAGGATTTCCATGCGCGGCAGGAAGCCCAGATGGATGGCCTGGCGCGTGAGCGAGAAAGCGCCCGTAATGACCGCCTGGCTGGCGATGATCGTCGCCAGAGTGGCGAGAATGACCACCGGCAGGATCGCCCAATGTGGAAACATCAGGAAAAACGGGTCGGACATGGCCATCGGCTCGCGCAGCACCAAAGCGCCCTGGCCGAAATAATTCAGCGCCAGCGACGGAAAGACCACCACGAACCAGGCCCACTGGATCGGACGGCGGCCGAAATGGCCGAGGTCGGCATAGAGCGCTTCCGCGCCCGTCACGGTCAGAAACACCGCACCGAGCACGACGATTCCAAGAAAGCCTTCCCTTATAAGGAAGCTGATCGCATACCACGGATTGAGCGCGGCCAGAATGCTGTAATCGTCGGAAATGTGCATAACGCCGGCAAGGCCGATGATGATGAACCAGAGAGCTGTGATCGGGCCGAAAAAGCGGGCGACCGCGCCGGTGCCGTGCGACTGGATGGCGAAGAGCAGCGCCAGGATGGCGACCGATATGGGAACGATATAGTCTGACAGCTGCGGCGTGACCAGCTTCAGGCCTTCGACAGCCGAGAGAACCGAAAGCGCCGGGGTGATCATCGCATCACCAAGGAAGAGCGCGGCGCCCAGCAGACCCAGCAGCATCAGAATGGCGGTATGGCCGTTGGCCGTCTTCATCAACAGCGCCAGCAGCGACAGCGTGCCGCCTTCGCCGTCATTGTCTGCGCGGAGCAGAAAAAGGACATATTTGATCGTGACGATGATCGTCAGCGTCCAGAACATCAGCGAGACGACGCTGATGACTTCGCCGCGCGTCAAACCGTCAGCGGCTACCGGCTTCAGTGCCTCGCGAAAGGCATAGAGCGGGCTCGTACCGATATCGCCATAGACCACGCCGATCGAACCGAGGGCGAGGTATGCGAGCTTACGAGCGTTCATTTTCCCGTCGGGAGAATGATGGTTTTCGTTAGACATTCAGGATCACTAGACTCTCAGAGCCAGCCTTTCCAGCGAAAAAAGAAAAACGGAACGATGGCGGAAACCACCATCAACAACAACGATGCCGGGTAGCCGTAGGCGAAATGCAGCTCGGGCATATGCTCGAAATTCATGCCATAGACGGACGCCACAAGCGTCGGCGGCAGGAACACCACGGAAGCGATCGAAAAGATCTTGATGATGGCGTTCTGCTCGATATTGATCAGCCCGAGCGATGCATCCAGCAGGAAGGTGATATTTCCCGCGACAAAGGATGCGTGCTCGGACAAGGACTGGACATCCCGCGAGACATTGCGACACAGGTCCTTGGCCTCATGGTCCTGTTGCATGGCGGGGATGGCATGAAGGAAGGTCAGCAGCCGGGATAGCGAACTCAAGCTGTCACGCACCTTGCTGAGCGTGCGGTGATAGCCTGCGATGTCCTTGAGCTTTTCTTCCAGGTAGTTTGCCGGGCGGCGGATCTTCTTCACGCGATCGCCGAATACGTGCACCGACAATATATCGATACCGGCGACGGTCTGTTCAAGCACCTCGGCGGTACGGTCGACAATGGTTTCGAGAAGTTTGGCAAGGAGCGCGACACCCGTGCGCCGCTCCTGCGGAATGCGCTGCAGAGCCGCGATGAACAATGCGAAGGATTTCGGCTGTGCGTAGCGGATGGTGACCAGCCGGCGTCCCGTCAGAATGAAGGCGACATCGGTCAGCATCGGCAGATTGGTATCGGCCTTCCACAATAGGGAAGCGGTCAGAAAGACCGAGCCGTTTTCAACGTAGAGCCGGCTGGAAGGCTCTATGTCCTTCATGTCCTCGCGCGTCGGCACTTCGAGCCCAAGCAGCCGTTCGATATCGGCCTCTTCGTCGCGCGTGGGATCGACCATGTCGATCCAAACGGCATTGTCAGGCAAGCGGTCGGCGGCCGAGAGATCGGGGAGCTGAATCGGTTTGGAATCTGAGCAATAGGCAGTTATCAACTGCTCGCTCCCGCGACAGCGGAGACGACACTGAAGCCGAGGCACTTTGCGCGCATTCGCCGCGATCCCACCAATGGCCAATGAAAAAAGCTCATAAAACCCCGGTCGTATCCCGCCGGTCCGGCCGGGAATCCGTGTCCATGTTCCATTGCGCTGCTGTACCAATCCTTCGTCCGTCCTGGCGAAGGCGCCTGCTCGGACGAAATAAAACCACCATGCGGCGGAGGGCGGTCATCGGAAATGCTCGACCAGTTCCACGCCGGCGGCGCATATGCAGCAAAGCTCGCAAAGAATCAAGTCACAACCTCTTCATTGCGCGATTTCACCGCAGTTTCGATGATCTTGCGAAGTCATAGCACAGGATGCCGACAAGACAATGCGTCGCTATACAGAAAGCAGATATGTCTCTGTAATTTATTCGAATACGATCGACGGCGCAGCGCGTTGCGGTGTGCCCTCCACTTGCTTCCAAACCTTGGCAGCGATCTCGCGATAAATATTCGCGACGACTCCGTTCGGTTCGGCGGCGACGAGCGGCGTGCCAGCATCCGAGGTTTCACGAATGCCCATGGTCAGCGGCACTTCGCCGAGGAAAGGCACGCCGATGCGCTCGGCTTCCCTGCGCGCGCCACCATGGCCGAAAATATCGTAGCGGGCGCCGGTGTCCGGCGCGATGAAATAGCTCATGTTCTCGACGATGCCGAGGACAGGAACCTCGACCTTGCGGAACATGTTCAGGCCCTTGCGCGCATCGATCAAGGCGAGGTCCTGTGGCGTCGAAACGATGACGGCGCCGGCAAGCGGTACCTGCTGTGCCATGGTCAACTGCACGTCACCCGTGCCGGGCGGCATGTCCACCACCAAGACGTCGAGCTCGCCCCAGGCGACTTCGCGCAGCATCTGCAGGAGCGCGGATTGCACCATCGGCCCGCGCCAGATCATTGCGGTTTCTTCCTCCACCAGGAAACCCATCGACATGACTTTGAGGCCGTAATTCTCCATGGGATTGATGATGCGGCCGTCGATCTGCGTGGGACGTCCGGAAATCTTCAGGAGGCGCGGCATCGAAGGGCCATAGATATCGCCATCCAGAATGCCGACGCGCAGGCCGTTGGCCAGGAGGCCCAGTGCAAGATTAACTGCGGTGGTCGATTTGCCGACACCACCCTTGCCAGAAGCGACCGCGATGATGGCCTTGACGCCCGGAACGCCGATCTTGGCGGCGCGGGGCGGCTGTTGCGGCGCGTGCTGATGAGGATGCGGATGGGAATGGCCGTGCGGGGCAGCTTGCGCCGGCGTCGGCCGGGCGGCGGGCGCGCCGGCCTTCTTGTCGGCGGTCAAAGCGACCAGGGCGCCCTTGACGCCGGGCATTTCCTTGATGACGCGCTCGGCCGCAAGACGCATCGGCTCGAGATCCTTGGCGCGTTCGGCGGGAACGGTAATAGAGAAATAGACCTTGCCGTCGGAAATGAAGACATCCGACACCATACCGAGCTCGACGATATTGTGCTCCAGGTCCGGGCCGCGAACCGTCTTCAACGTTTCCAGCACCTGTTCCTTGGTGATATCTGCCATTCCACCCTCACTGCACGATCTTCATCCGGAGCGCAGCATTTGTCGCACGCTTCCTGAAATCTTTCTGGCTTAGATAGTAGAGCGGCGGGACTTCGCCAAACGAAATTCAAGGCGCTATCGATAAAAAGCGTCTTCGTTGCGGCCGGCAGGTCCGCCGGGTCCATCTATGACCCCACCAGCCGCAACGGTCTCCCAACACGGAAAGACGTTCGCCGGCCGACATAGAACAACTGCTTGGAAGGAATAGGGCAAGGTTGGGAAAATCGCCTCATCGGCCGCTTCGATCTTTGTGAGCGTGCCAATTGGGCAACAACCGCCGCCGACACCCTTCGCCTGGGAAGCTATGGCGACGGCATCGGCGACGGTCGTTTGATCCGCGCCCGTTTCATCGGCGCTGTTATCAAAGTCCCCTCTGGACCTCTGCCATTTAACAAGCAGGAAGCGTGCCAGTTTTCACAAAATTGAAAAAATCGCCGCATTTCAGAGACTTGGCGAGGAGCTGGTCGGCCTGATCAGAAGGGCGCGCCGATTCTCCTCATCATATTTTATTCGCAGCGCACAAAATTCATTCAGCAACTGCCCGAATTGCAGTCAATTGGCCACATCCTGCCGGCAATTAAAACTGACGACGGCAGCACTTCGGCGAGCCCGCAAGGATCACTTGATCAGCCCAACACGTAACGCCTTGGCAACGGCCTGCGTGCGGTTGACGGTGTCGAGCTTCTTGGTAGCGCGATTGAGGTAATGGTTGACCGTATGCTCCGACAGCGCAAGGATCTCGGCTATTTCCGCGCTCGTCTTTCCCGCCGCGGTCCAATTCAGGCAATCGATCTCGCGATCGGTAAGGGCGTCAACGACACGAACGTCGAGATTACGGATTTCCGCGAGCCGATCGAAGACGTGAATTGCGATGTAGGAGAGATCCTTGATCTCCTCGGACGAAAAGAGATCGCGATCACCAGCCAGGGAGACCGCGCCGCGAAGACCGGAGGCATCATGGGTCGGCAGATAGAGGAAGCGCGTCATGCGAAAGCGCTCGAACAGAGCGACGACGAGCTGCGATTTGCCTACCTCGCGATTGGGGCTCGCCACCACCTCATAGACGAAAGGAAGTGTTGAGCTGCGCAAGCGCAGCAATGGAGGGCTGGTCGGCAGCAGCCCTTCCTGATCATAAATCGACAGCAGTTCGGCCGGCCAGTTGTTGATCACCGAATTGCTCTGCAGTTCGAAAGAGGTGATCGGCGGTAGATTGAGCACCATGAAAGCGCGGCAGCGATAGGCCTCGGTCAGCCCTTTCATGAAACGGAACACATCAAACTGAGTCTTCAGCCTACCGATTTCTTCGATATAGTCCTCACCGCGAGGGGGCGTTCCCGCCTGTACCAATGCCGCCATCATCAGTCTTCTTTAGTAAAAGAGGAAAAAAATACGGGATTTCCGTATCTTGTCCCCCACGATTAACGCACCAGCGCCGATATAGGGCACCTGCCGAAATATAAGTTTTCGAAATTCGTGGCAGCTTCAACGATCGTTACTATGTCGTCCGGTCATAACCTCGCCAAATCCTTGATGATTCCAGCAATCATTTACTTATAATGGCAGCTCTTACGCATATCTCAACAATAAAATTCAAGATAAACGGGCGATTTGGCTAAGGTCCGGCATTGGCAGCATTAAAATTGAAAAGGCCTGGGCGGCCGCGATGAGAATTTGTGGAACTAGCGTTTCGGGCCCATGCGATTGCGCATATCCATCATGATCGATTGAGCGGCAGCCACCACCAGCGGCGCCCATGCCTGCAGGCTCTGCGGCGTGACACGATAGGCCGGTCCGGTGACCGAGACACCGGCCAGCATATGACCATCATCCGAGCGGATCGGGGCGGCAACACAGCATATGCCGCTTTCGTGCTCCTCGAGATCGAACGCATAGCCGCGTCGCCTGATCTCCGAAATATCCGAGAGCAGCTCTCCGGCATTGTGGAGCGTCTGCCCGGTATAGGGGTGAAATTCGAGACCGGCGATCCGGGTCGCAAGCTCGGTATCATCGAGCGCGGAAAGCGCAGCCTTGCCGATGCCCGTGCAATAGGTCGGCGAGGCATTGCCGATCTGCGAATACATGCGAACGGACTGCCGTCCCTCGACCTTGTCGAGATAGATGACCTCTGCGCCATGCAGAACGCCGAGATGCACGGTTTCGCAGGTGACGTCGTGCAGGCGCTGCAAATGCGGCTCGGCAATGGCACGAAATTCGTTGCGCGCCCAGCTGCGTGAGGCGAGCGTCAAAAGCCTGAGACCGATGAGATAGCGACCGTCGCGATCGACCTCCAGAAGCCCTTCCTCGACGAGATGCGACAATTGGCGATGCAGCGTGCCGCGCGGCTGATCGGACAGCGAAAGAATATCCGTAAAGCGCATGGGGCCATCGGCAAGCGCAACGAGATCGAGCAGCGCAACAAGCTTCCCAAGCGTTCCGGTTTCCCGGTCGCGGCGGCCGTTCGCTTTCACGCCTTCCGAATTCAGATCCATGTCCTTTCATTTATCGCTGGCACTGCAGCGTTATCCTTGACACGATGGAAGGGTAATCCGATAATTCCATATAGTCAAATATTGTTCCACATAATGGAACTTTGTAACCTATCTCGGAGGAGAGATCTTGGCTGAGACGCATGCGCAATTTCCCGACCTGAAAGATCGAACCGTACTCGTCACCGGCGGCGGCTCCGGCATCGGTGCGGCACTTGTAGAGGGGTTCGCCAAGCAGGGTGCGAAAGTTGCCTTCATCGACGTTGCCGAGGAGCCGAGCAAGGCGCTGGCCGCCAAGCTTTCGGCGAAATCCGCCCATCCCGTCGTCTTCTATCACGCCGACCTGCGCGATGTCGGCGCTATCAAAAGCACGGTCGCGGCGGTCGAATCCGATCTCGGCGCGATCCGCGTGCTCGTCAACAACGCAGCCTGGGACGACCGGCACGATATCGACACAACGACAGAGGACTATTGGGACAACAATCAGGCGATCAACCTCAAACAGGTTTTCTTCGTTTCGCAGGCGGCAGTTCCCGGCATGCGGGCAGCCGGCGGCGGCGCAATCATCAATTTTTCCTCAATCGTCTTCAAGACCAGCCCGCCGCTGCTGTCCTCCTATGCGGCGGCAAAGTCCGGCATCCTCGGGCTGACCAAGAGCTTTGCCGGACGCTTCGGCCCTGAGAATATTCGCGTCAATGCCGTCCTCCCCGGAATGGTCGTGACCAAGCGGCAGCTCGACCTATGGCTGACCGAAGAGGGCATGGCGAGTACGATCGATCGGCAATGCCTCAAGCGCGTGCTGAGCGCCGACGATCTTGTGGGACCGGTGCTTTTCCTGGCGTCTGAGTGCTCGGGCGCCATGACCGGACAAGCCATCACCGTCGATGGCGGCATCTTCTAACGAAAGACTTTGGAGCATTTCTCATGACCAAGCCCGCATATGTCGCGGTTGACTGGGGCACCAGCAGTTTCCGTCTGTGGCTGATCGGCGAGGACGGAAGCATTCTGGCAGAGCGCCGGAGCGGCGAAGGCATGACTGCGGCGGCCCAGACCGGCTTTGCCAAGGTTCTGCAGGCCCATCTGGACGCAGTATCCGTGCCGGACACCGTTCCCGTTCTCGTCTGCGGCATGGCCGGAGCGCGCCAGGGCTGGGTGGAGGCCGGATATATCGACACACCGGCATCGCTTGCCGCGATCCTCACCGGTGCCGTTTCCGTGCCCGGACAATCTCGCGACATCCGCATCCTGCCGGGCCTTGCGCAACGCAGCCAGCAGATGCCTGACGTCATGCGCGGCGAGGAAACACAGTTGCTCGGCGCGATCGCCGCCGATGCCAAGGGCGAACAGCTCGTGTGCATGCCGGGAACGCATTCGAAATGGGTACGCGTGCTTGACGGCCAGGTGACGGGCTTCTCCACCTTCATGACCGGCGAGCTCTTCGACGTCATTACCAAGCACAGCATCCTGTCGCATGCCGTTGCCGGCGCGGCGGATCAGCCTGCCGATACCAAGGTATTCGAGACGGCCCTCGGGGCAGCGTTCGACAAACCTGCCCTTGCGACCAACCTGTTGTTCACCGCACGTTCCGGCCAGCTTTTGCACGGACTGACGGCTGCCGGTGCGCAGGCGCTGATATCAGGAACCCTGATCGGAACGGAGATTGCCGGCGCGCTTGCATCAGCCGGGCAGAACGTGACCATTACGCTTGTCGCGTCCGGCCGCCTGCAGGCTCTCTATGAGGGTGCGTTCCGCGCCCTATCTCTCACCTACAAGACCATCGACGCCGACGCCGCCGTCCGTCGCGGGCTTTCCGCCGCGGCCGAAGCGATCTGGTTCAAAAAAGAAAGCAAAAGCTGATGACGACCCGCATCCCCTTCCCGCCCATGAAACGCCCGCTCATCGCCATTCTTCGCGGCATCAAGCCGGAGGAAACGGCTGATATCGTCGGCGCGCTGATCGAGACCGGCTTCAGCGCGATCGAAATTCCGCTGAATTCGCCCGAGCCTTTTCGTTCCATCGAGATTGCCGCCAAGATGGCCCCCGCTGATTGCCTGATCGGCGCAGGCACGGTGCTGACGGTCGAGGATGTCGACCGATTGGACAGCGCCGGCGGCAAGTTGCTCGTCACGCCAAATGTCGAGCCTGCGGTCATCAGCCGCGCCCGCGACAAGGGCATGGTGACGATGCCAGGCGTATTCACCGCGACGGAAGCGCTTTCCGCTGCCCGCGCCGGCGCCACCGGCCTTAAATTCTTCCCCGCCGGCGTACTCGGTGCCTCCGGTATCACCGCCATTCGCGCGGTCCTGCCGCCGGAGCTCGTCATCGCCGCGGTCGGCGGCGTTTCGGACAAGAATTTTGCCGATTACACCAAGGCGGGCATTCTGGCTTTCGGTCTCGGCACCAGTCTCTACAAGCCGGGAATGACCGCGGCAGAGGTTGCCGAACGTGCCAAGGCCACCATCTATGCCTATGATGCAGCCATAGGAGCCTGACTATGACCGATATCCACGATTTTCAGGGCAATATTCTCTGCAATACGTCCTCCGTCCTGGGGGAAGGCCCGACTTACGACCCCGATACGGACACCGTCTGGTGGTTCAATATCCTCGGCAAGGAACTGCACGAGTTGCATCTGCCGACCGGCAAGAAACAGGTTCACGAGCTGCCGATGATGGCAAGCGTGCTGGCCCGCGTCGATGCGGAACGGCAGATGATCGCCACCGAACAGGGCCTCTTCCTTCGCGACATCGCGACAGGCGAGCTGAGTTTTTATGCGGCGATCGAGGCCGACAAGCCGGAGAACCGTTCCAATGACGGGCGCACGCATATTTCCGGATCGCTCTGGATCGGCACCATGGGCAAGCGCGCCGAGATGCAGGCGGGCGCCATCTATCATGTCTCCGGCGGCAAGGTCACCAAGATCTTCGATCAGATTAGCATTCCAAACTCCATCTGCTTCTCGCCCGACGGCACGATCGGCTATTTCACCGACACGCGCGTCAGCCAGCTCATGCGCGTTCTCGTCGACCCGGAGACCGGGCTTCCGACGGGCGAGCCGATCGTCATGGTCGACAGCATGGAAGATCCGGGCGGGCTCGATGGCTCGGTCTGCGATGCCGATGGCTATATCTGGAATGCGCGCTGGGGCTCCGGTTTCGTCGACAAGTACAGCCCGGACGGCCTGCGCATCGAACGTTATCGCGTGCCTGCCATGCAGCCCTCCTGCCCGGCCTTTATCGGCAAGAATGCCGACCGGCTGGCAGTGACGACCGCCTGGGAAGGGTTGGACGACGAAGCCCGTTCCATGCAACCCCAAGCCGGCGCGCTCCTGGAACTCGGCCTGACCGTGAAGGGCGTCTTTGACCCGCTATACAAGCTTTGATTGAAAGCCCTCTTGAGGCGCTCCGTGCCTGAAGAGGGCTTTGCCTTGATGATCAATGCTGCATCAGCATCCGCCGATTTGCGGAAAATCTGAAATTTGTATCGACCCTTCTTCAGTTCAGCCAGTTCCCCAGGTTGTTTTTCGAAACATCAACCTATTGTTTTCATGTTACGTTCCCTCCATTTTCAACTTGCAGCCATCGACTTCTGCAACTTTTGACGGAACCAAAACCTTAGTGAACCATTTGCCTTTATAGCCGACACGATGAATGTCGGTAAATGGAGGTTCCACTCGCGCTGGTAAGCATGCGCACGAATGCATGCCCATCAGAATGAAAGGTAGGTTCACGATGACTGGGAAACTCTTCACTTCTGTCGCTGCAGGCGCAATCTTCGCCACGGCCTCGGTACTTTCGCCGATGGCGTACGCTCAGGCGCAGCAACCGGCGAACGGAGGCACTGGCAAGGCGCCGGTGACGCAATCCGCCCCTGCAACGCCGGACGCCACAAAGCCGGATAGCTCGATGCCGCAAACCAAGGCTCAGGCGCCCGCTTCGACGACCGGCACCGAACAGGCCGCCGGCTACATCACCACACAGTCGGCCGACCAGATCAGTGCCAAGACCTATATGGGCCAGTCGGTCTATAATGGTCAGAATGAAAGCATCGGTAGCATCAACGACCTGATCCTGCAGAAGCAGGGCGGTGTTGTTGCCGCCATCGTCGGCGTCGGCGGCTTCCTT
The DNA here is from genome assembly GCF_008370325.1 of Martinezella tropici. Classification (GTDB taxonomy): domain Bacteria; phylum Pseudomonadota; class Alphaproteobacteria; order Rhizobiales; family Rhizobiaceae; genus Rhizobium; species Rhizobium tropici_B. Next base: position 643,647 of record NZ_VNIP01000011.1, read on the forward strand.
GGCATCGGCCAGAAGAGCGTCGCCGTACCGTTCGACAAGATCAATGCCACGCAGAATCCGCAGGACGGCACTGTCAAGCTCACGACGACCGAAACGGCCGACTCGCTGAAGGCCGCGCCGGAATTCAAGACGCTGGCAATGCAGGCTTCCGACAAGGCGGCAAGCTCGGCGGGTACGTCGACAATGCCGGCGACGGACAACACTACGACTTCGTCGACCAACAAATAATAGTCAAATAAAACAATGGTCAGGCGAAATGCAGAAGCGGCGGCCCTTTCCGGCTGCCGCTTTCTCTGTTTTTCCCGAACGAAAAGCTGCTGTGCACTTTTCGTGGACTTGGCCTAAAGCGCGTCGCGATCTTTCAGATTCGCTCATTGCGTTTTGGGCCTTCGATCTCCCGCATGTCGTTATCGCAAAAACCGCTGCACACTTTTGCGCGACATGCTTTAGGCGATCTCGCGTTCGTTGCTGAGCTCTAGATAATGGCTTTGCAGATAACGAAGCGTCGCGGCGCTGTCTGCCGGCTTGCCGAAATAATAGCCCTGCCCCATGGCGCAGCCCAGCGCTTTCAGTTTCGCCGCTTCGGCATGTTCCTCGATACCTTCCGCCACCACACGCAGTTCAAGCCCCTCGCACATGGCCAGCACCGCCTTGATGATATGTTCGGACACCCGATCCGAATTCATGCGAGAGACGAAGGCGCGGTCTATCTTAACCTTGTCGAAGATAAATTCGCGCAAACGCCCGAGACTGGATTGACCAGTGCCAAAGTCATCAAGCGAGATGCGCGCACCCGCGGCACGGAGATCGGCTATGATCCGATGCGCCGTGTCGGCCGAGCTCATGACCGCGGTTTCGGTGATTTCGAGCTCGAGGCGATGCGGATCGAGGCCGGCACGTGCAAGGATGGCAAGGATGCTGCTGCTGGTACCCGGATCCATCAATTGTGCCGAAGACAAATTGAAGGACAGAAAAAGCTCACGTGGCCAGGAAAGCGCCGCCTCGGCCGCCTTCCGCAGAAGCGTTTCGGACAGAGCATCGATGAAGCCGCGCTCCTCGGCGAGCGGCACGAAGACAGCCGGGGAGACGAAGCCGAGATCCTGATCGTTCCAGCGGGCAAGCGCCTCGAAGCCGACAACCATGTTGTTGGCGAGCGAAACGATCGGCTGGAAATGCACATCGATGGCATCCGAAATGATGGCATTGCGCAGCGCCTGCTCGAGCTGCGTCGCGCGCTTCATTTCCTGAGCGATCTCCCTGGAATAGACGGTGATCTGCCCACGGCCGCGACGCTTGGAGCGATAGAGCGCGGTTTCCGCATTCTTCAGGAGGTCGTCGAATTCCTCCCCGGCGAACGGATGGATGGCGAAGCCGAAAGAGGCGGAAAGCCTGACATTGCGATCGCCGAGATCATAGGGTGCCGAGAGCACCTCGCGGATCATCTGCCCGAACTTCTCGGCGCCGACGCGCTCGAACACCAAGGGAAGAACAAAGGCGAATTCGTCCCCGTCATGGCGCGTCACCATTGCTCCGTCGGGAATGCAGGCCTTGAGGCGATGCGCGACCTGGCAGAGAATCTCGTCACCGGCTTCGACGCCAAACAGGTCGTTGATCGGCTTGAAGGCATCCAGATTGACGATGCCGATGGTGAAGGGTGCCGGATCGCTGGCCCGTTCGAGCGAAATCGAGCGCGTGCGTTCGCGCATGCGATGTCGATTGCCCAATCCGGTAAGCGGATCGGTATAAGCGATTGCCTGTGGCTCTTGACTGACTGGCCCTGGCAGCGTTTCAGCCGATTTCATATGTGGTCCCGACGTTTTCTCCACCCTCTAAAAAGCATGACGGCGAAGTCTTAACAAAGGATAGCGGGAGGACGGTGATTCAATGCCGGCGATAAGTTGCCTTCACCGGCGATCTCTTTGTAACATCTATCTATTTTGCGCCTTGTAGAGACTGCGCATATACTTCTGGAATACCGTCTCGATGATGTCGGGACTGACCGGTTTCAGGATGACATCGTCCATGCCGGCATCCCCGCACTCCTTACGATCGCGCTCGAAGGCCTGTGTCAGCACGCCGACGATCGGCGTATGGGAGCCGCTACCCTCTTCCGCATTGCGGATCAGCCTTGCGGCTTCGAAGCCATTCAGGCCGGGTAGCGAAATATCCATCAGGATCAGCTCCGGACGATGCTCCTGCCACAACCGCACCGCCTCGTCGCCGCTTGCGGCGATCACATAGCTGTATCCCAGACCTTCCAGGATCTGCGAGAAGACGATCTGATTGATGTCGTTATCTTCGGCGACGAGGATCTGTGCGCGGCGATCGTCACCGGCCGTGCGCCGCCATTCCGGCAAAAGCCCCGCTTCCGTAGCATTCCCGGGCTCGCCGCGGATATTGCGGTTGAAATGGCGGGCGATCAGAAAGGCAAGTTCCGTGGCAAGCTGCGAGCCATCCAATGACAGAGCGGCAAGATTTTGCCGTTCAGCCAGCTCGATGCCGCGCTTACCCAGCTGGTTGTCGACGATGACAAGATCGATCTTGACGCCGTGCGCGCTCGCCACATCCAAAAACGCCGCCTCTTCGTTCTCATTGTGAACGACGCAAGCCTCGAAACCGTATTTCTCGAGTGTCTTCAATGCGGCCGTTTCCGCGGCAAAGTCAGGCGTGACGACGAGAACCTTGCGGCCGCTGAAATTTTCCGGGACAAAGGTCTCCATGGCGGCAGGACGGCGCGAAATGGTCTGCAATGCGGCCATGGGAACATAGGCACGCCGATAGGAGCGGTCGCTGTTTTCCCGGATATGCGAGGCAAGCGCGAATTCATCGAAATCGCCACCATCCTTGGGCAGATCCTGCATGGTGCAGACAAGAAAATAGCGGCCGGATTTGCCAATACGCTGCTTGCGCGTCACGATATCGCGCTCGATGCCGTCGCGGGCAATCTGGCGCTGCCGCGAGATCGACATCTCGCCGGTCTCGATCACATGCCGGTCGCTCTCGTGGAAGCGATTGGCAATATCCGTGGAAAAGAGATCGATGCTTTTGCGGCCCCGCACCTCATCGGCCGCCGTCTGGTACTTTTCGCAGAACGCCCTGTTGACCGCGACATAGATGAGATTCTGGTCCTTGACGAATACCGGGAACGGCAGATTGTCGAGAATATCCTCGGTCAGCTGCACGCGCTCCATGTCGACGCGCCACTGCTCTTCGCGCTTCTTTACTTCGGAGACATCGGAGATGATGCAGAAGCCGATGCCGGAGGACAGCCGCCGCTTGCTGATGCGCACCCAGCGGTCATCCGTGAAATGCTCCGTCGTCTCGAAGCGTTCGCGCCAGTGCGAGGCGATGCGCTGCGATATCCAGCTGTCGCGATTGGCTGAAGTCTTGGCCTGATTTGCCTGAGGTCGCATGCCCGTGTCGAAGACGACACCGAGGAAGTCGCGCAACCGCGTCGACGGCTGCAGGTATTCCGGTTGGATGGGGAAGAAATTCAGAACCTGGCGGCTGGCAAACAGCAGCAGATCGTTCTTGTCATAGGCGAAGAAGGCGCTGGAAAGACCGTCACAGAAAGCATCGAAGAACATCGCCTGCAGATTGCCGCCAAAGGACGCATCCGCAGTCGCCATTGCCAGGGCTGCCTTGTCAATCTCGGCAGTCATTCGTCCGATTCCTACACTCAACCAGTTTCACAGCAAGGCAAACCGACGGGACGGCGCGCTCGATAAAGGGATGTTTGAAAAGTTGCATGCTGGCCTGTGCACTTGAAGCAGATGGCACCTGGCTCATGAAAGTTGACGGCCACCAACCTGCCATCAAGAGCCGTCAGCATGCATGAAGCGCGCCACCTGTAGTCATTTCAAGCTTCTCTCCCACAACCTGTCATCATTCCCTTAAACATTGATTAAATTTCTTAACAAAGCCCCAGAGACGGAAACGGTGAAAGAAGGTGAGCCAATCGCCTTTCCTCTTTCCACACCGCCGCGAATCCACGACAATGACGCCATGGCCATCAAGCAACTCTCCGAAACACTGATCAACCAGATCGCTGCCGGCGAAGTGATCGAACGCCCGGCAAGTGCCGCCAAGGAGCTGATCGAAAACGCGCTGGATGCCGGAGCGACCCGCATCGAGATCGCGACTGCCAGCGGCGGCAAGGCGCTGCTGCGCGTGACCGATAACGGATCCGGCATGGCGGAGACCGATCTTGAGCTCGCCGTTCGGCGCCATTGCACCTCGAAGATCTCCGAAACGCTTGATGACATCCGCACCCTCGGTTTTCGCGGCGAGGCGCTGCCTTCCATCGGTTCCGTGGCGAAGCTCTCAATCGCCAGCCGCAGGGCGGGTGCGGCCGGCGGCGCCGAGATCGCGGTTGCCGGCGGCAAGGTTCTGTTTCTGCGACCGGCGGCGGCCAATACCGGCACGATCGTCGAGGTGCGCGACCTGTTCTTCGCGACGCCGGCGCGCCTGAAATTTCTGAAGACCGAGAAGGCGGAAGCCGCCGCGATCACCGAGGTCGTCAAGCGCATGGCGATCGCCTTTCCGCGCGTGCGCTTCGTGCTGTCGGGCAGCGACCGCTCAACGCTCGAATTTCCCGCGACCGGCGATGATCATCTCGCCCGCATGGCACAGATACTCGGTGCCGATTTCAAGGACAATGCCATCGCGCTCGACGCCGAACGCGAGGATGTGAGTTTGACCGGATTTGCCGGCGTGCCGACCTTCAACCGCGGCAACTCCGCCCATCAATATGCCTTCGTCAACGGCCGGCCGGTGCAGGACAAGCTGATCCTGTCGGCGATCCGCGGCGCCTATGCCGAAACCATCCCCGCCGGACGCTATCCCATCGCCGTGCTTTCATTAACGCTCGATCCGGCGCTGGTCGACGTCAACGTGCATCCAGCGAAATCCGATGTGCGCTTCCGCGATCCGGGACTGGTGCGCGGCCTGATCGTCGGTGCCGTTCGCGAAGCTCTAGCACGCGAGGGCGACCGGGCGGCCACGACAGGCGCTGACGGCATGTTGCGCGCCTTCACCCCCGGACGCTCCGGCTTTCAACAGGGATGGCGACCCGCGCCAGCTCCGACCACTTGGGCGGCCGAAACGTCGCCGTCCCGTCCCTACGAAAAAGCAGCAACGGCAGGCTACGGATTTGCCGAGCGACCGCAGGCCGCCTTCGAGGGACTTGCCATCCCCACCGCGCGCGCCGAAGTGGCGCCCCCGGCGGAACCAATACGAGCCGAGGAGCCGGCGCGCTTTCCGCTGGGTGCCGCCCGCGCGCAGCTGCACGAGAACTATATCGTCGCCCAGACGGAGAACGGGCTTGTCATCGTCGATCAGCATGCTGCCCATGAGCGGCTGGTGTTCGAGGCCATGCGCAAGGCGTTGCATTCGAAACGCCTGTCCTCGCAGGTGTTGCTCATTCCCGAAATCATCGACTTGCCCGAAGAGGATTGCGACCGGCTGATTGCATTTGCCGACGAACTCGGCGAGCTTGGGCTCGCCATCGAGCGCTTCGGCCCCGGCGCAGTTGCCGTGCGGGAGACACCGGCGATGCTCGGTGAAGTCGATGCGCAAGGCCTGGTTCGGCAATTGGCCGATGAGATCGCCGAATGGGATACTGCATCCGGCCTTGCCGCCAAGCTGGAATATGTCGCCGCGACTATGGCCTGCCACGGTTCGGTGCGCTCGGGCCGACGCTTGCGACCGGAAGAAATGAATGCCCTTTTGCGGCAAATGGAGGCCACGCCCGGCTCCGGACAATGCAATCATGGCCGGCCGACCTATATAGAGCTGAAGCTTTCGGACATCGAGCGGCTCTTCGGGCGCAGCTGACGCCTGCCGTTTTCGAAAGGAACTTTTCCGGGAAATGCTCTGGAAAAGTCGCTCCTGCTGCGCAATTTTTAAAGTGCTACAGCGACCTTTGCGTATCATATTTGACGCGCGGCGCTGTAGTGCGGTATGGCAAACAGATGACAGAGATCAAGGACGACGTCAGATGAATCTTTTCGAAGGACATGGAAACCGCGAGGCGAAAGTTCGCTATCTCGACGGCGATTTCCAGATCCTGATGCCGGGCTCTTACGTCGTCTGCGCCATGACCGGCAAACATATCGCGCTCGATGAGCTGCGCTACTGGAGCGTTGCCCGGCAGGAGCCCTATGCCGACGTCATCACTTCGCTCGAAGCCGAAAAGCGCGCCGGGGCACTCCCCAACCAAAAGCGCTGATTTTCCGCGCTGAATAACTGGACCTGGCTTTAAGCTGCTTTGCTGCTGCGCTTTTCCCGCAAGCGGCGCTCACGCGCGGCGGCAATGGCCCTGTCGATAATCAGTGCCGGCGCCTGCGGATCGGCAAAGACCATGTCGATCTCAATCACCCTGCAACGCTGTAGCAATTCGTCGGCGCGGCCATGATGGCCGATCAGGCGCACATAGTCCTTCGACGTGGTGACGATCTCCAGCCCTTCGCGCGAGGCTATGTCGAGCATGTCGGAGACGTCGTCTTCGCCGGGATGTTCGTGATCGCCGAAGCTGCGTGCAACGGCGATATCAGCCCCCAACGTCTCGACCGTGCGGAAGAACTTGGCCGGATCGGCGATGCCCGCGAAGGCAAGCACCTTGCGCCCTCGCAAATCCTCCTGCCCGCGTACTCTGACGCTCGCAGAAAAGAAGGGCTTCCCCGCCCTTGCCGCAAGGCGAACGACACGATCGGCGGCGGTACCCTCACCCACCTTCAAGAGAGCGGATGCATAAAGAAGCTGGGTGCGCAGCGGCGCCCGCACCGGGCCGCCTGGAACGAGATGGCCATTGCCGATGCCTCTGCCGGCATCGATCACCACAAGAGCATAGTCGATGGCAAGATGGGCGCTCTGGAAACCATCATCCATGATGATGAGATCGGCGCCCTCGCGCACGAGCCTTTCCGCCCCCTCTTCACGACGACGGGCAATGACCGTCAGCGCCTCGCGGGCAAGCAGTAGCGGCTCGTCGCCAACGGCCGTGGCATGGTGATGCGAGGGATCGACGACGGTCGTGACATCGAGCGAGCCGCCATAACCACGACTGAGGAAACCGGGTATCAGCCCCTTCGCCTTCGCGGCCTGGGCGAGCGCGAGCGCCGTCGGCGTCTTGCCGGCCCCGCCGACGGTGAAATTGCCGACACAGATAACCGGCACCGGCACAGAGGCGCGTTTGCCATGCACCATGCGGTGCCCGGCGATACGGCCATACAGGAAGGAAAAGGGTGAGAGCCCCCAGGCACGCCAATCCGGCTTTCGCCACCAGAAAGGTGGGGCTTCCGATACCATGCGTCTAATCCAGCCCTATTCTTGTGCCCGCGACGAACCGCAAGAAAGGGCAGATTGCGTGAAAAAGCAAGCCACTGCCAGGGTCAGGCCGATTGCGCCACAGGCATGAGCAGGCTTTCCAGCTCGGTAATGTCGTTGAGACAATAGTCGGATGCGGCCGTCAGCGTTTCGCGCGAGCCGGTGCCCGTCAACACGCCGACGGTCAGACCGACGCCCGCATTGCGGCCCATGTGGAGATCGTGATTGTTGTCACCGACGACGGCGACCTGCGCCGGCGAAAGACCGGTTGCCGCATAGAAGCCGAGCACCATGCCCGGCTCCGGCTTGGTGCCGAAGCCGCTGTCATAGCCGGCGATATAGTCGAGATAATCGATGAAGCCGAAGCGGCGCGCCGTCTGGCGGATGGAGCGCTCATTGTCGCTGGAGGCAACGCCGAGCTTGTAACCGCGCTCATGCAGGCGGCGAAAAAAGGCCGAAAGATCGGTGACCGGCGAGGAGAAATCAGCCGCGTGCGCGAAGAGCGCATCGAGCTTTTCCACCAGCTCGGCGACATCCATTTTCGAGCCGGCAGCCACCAGCCCCTCAGAAATCTGCCGGGTATTGCCGGCGGCGAGCAGGCTATCGGGCACGATATGGCCGGAAATCGGATCCATGCCGCAGGCGGATAGAAGGTGATCAGCGAGGATAGGATCGTCCTCAGCGGCGATCCTGGCGAGCTCGCGGTTGACCGGCAGCCAGCTCTGGTCATAGTCGAGCAGCGTGCCGTCCTTGTCGAAAAGAATGCCCGCAATCGCTCCCATCTTGACCGCCGCCATGCCCTTGCCTTCTTAACCGTTCGCCATCGTCTTCGGCATCAGCCGCGCCTTCACCGAAAGCGGATTGATATAGGGCTCCAGCCCTTTCACCGTTGCTGCCAGTGCGCCACGCATTTCATGCACGGCTGCGAAGCCGGCATCGATCATGCTGCGTCGCGCCGTGTCGTTGGTCAGCAAATAATGCACGCCGCGCGCCAGCATCTCGGTATCGCGCACCATGCGGGCGCTGCCGCGGCGAGCGAGCAACTGATAGGAGTCGCGGAAATTCTGGACATGGCCGCCCGTCAGGATCGCGCAGCCGAGCATGGCCGGTTCGAGCGGATTCTGGCCGCCTTCGTTGAACAACGATTTGCCCATGAAGGCGACTTCGGTCATGCGCAGGTAAAGCCCCATCTCCCCGATCGTATCACCGAGAAAGACGTCGACTTCAGGTGAGAGAATGTCGCTGCGGGTGCGGCGCGCCACCTTCAAGCCCTGCTCCACGAGCATGGCCTCGATCGCGTCGCAGCGCTCCGGATGACGCGGTACGATGATGGTGAGCTGGCCGTTGTGCTCCTTCAGCATCTTATGGACGGATGCCGCGGCACTTTCCTCTCCATCGAAAGTGGAGACCGCAGCCCAGGTCTTGCGGTCGCCGACCTGCTTCAGGTAGCCGGCAAGCGTCGGCGCATCGTAGGACGGCGCGTCCGTATCCACCTTGAGATTGCCCGATCTGATCACCTGCACGGCACCGAGATCGCGGAAGCGTTCGGCGTCGAGGTCCGATTGGGCCACGACCAGCGCCAGGTTTTCAAACAACGCCTCGGCAAGCGTGGGATGGCGGCTCCAGCGGGCAAAGGAGCGATCCGACATGCGGGCATTGACGAGGATCTGCGGAATGCGTCTGCGGCCGAGCTCGGTGATGGTCGTCGGCCAGATCTCGGATTCGGCGAAAATGGCGCAATCGGGCTGCCAGTAGTCAAGGAAGCGTTTGATGGCCGGCTTGAGATCCAGAGGAACATACTGATGGATGACCTCTTCACCAAGGCGCTGATGCGCGACCTTGGCCGAGGTGATCGTACCCGTCGTCAGGATGACGTGAATATCGCGACGACGGATTTCACGGATCAGCGGAATGACGGCAGACGTCTCGCCGACGCTTGCCGCATGGAACCAGATCAACGGCCCTTGCGGACGATTGGCGCTCGCATAACCGGAACGCTCCAGTTTGCGGGAACTCTCTTCCTTGCCCTTCGCCGCGCGAACGGCAAGATAAGGCCCGATGAACGGATAGATGGCGATCCCGCCAAAACGATAGGCGCTCAAGGCAAGACGCGCCCTGAGGCTACTCATTTCGATCGCCTCCTATCCCAGCTGATCATCATCTATGCCAAATCCCGATTGTCATACGGCCGAATAAGCAGCCGGATTTTCGTTCTTATTGTGTCAAGGATACTGCTTCATGGCCGGATTTAAAGCGAGAACGCCTTACCGGATGGAGATATCAAATGCAAATTCGGTGATGCGACCTCAGGATGCCGCTTTTTCCTGCGGATCGAGCAAGCGATGCAGATGGACGATGAAATAACGCATATGGGCGTTGTCGACAGTCTGCTGCGCCTTGGATTTCCATGCCGTCAGCGCACTCGCATAGTCGGGATACATGCCGACGATATCGAGCTCGTTGAGATTGCGGAATTGAACTTCTTCGAGGTTTTCCAATTCACCGCCGAAGACGAGGTGCAGGAGCTGCTTCTTGCCGCTGGTATCAGTCATTTTCGTCTCTTTCTACTATCGTCCCCCTCCGCTCTTCATCTGAGGGATTTTGACCGAAAGGTCAACCGTCTCGTCGGTGCGATAGTTGACGGAGAAACTCCGGCAATTGCGATGCCGATGCCCCGCAAAGTTCGTCATGCGATACCTCGGCGCGATTGTAGCGCAGGACGTTGCCCGCGAGATCCACGAGGGCACCGCCGGCCCGCTGCAGAATGAGATCGGCGGCCGCCAGATCCCAGTCATGCGAATTGCGCTTGACGATGGTTCCTTCGAGCCGACCGTCCGCCACCATGGCGAGGCGATAGGCAAGCGAGGGAACATGCTTGACCCGCTCGACCGTCTTGCGGAAATCCGGAGCGAAGCTCTTCAGCATATCCTCGCCGGTCGCCAGCCGATGGATGGCATCGCCAATCCTCTCGGAAACGCTGATCGGCTTGCCGTTCTTCAAAGCCTGCCCATCGGCGGTTGCCACGAACAGCTCGTCCAGCGCCGGCGCATAGAGAACCCCGGCGACCGGGCGGCCATCGGTGACGACGGCAACACTGACGCACCAGAGATCCGAGCCTGAGAGAAAGCCGCGTGTGCCGTCGATCGGATCGACGACGAAAACGGTCGCATGCGACAGCCGCGCGGCGTCGTCATCGGTTTCCTCGGAAAGCCAGCCATAATCCGGCCGCGCCGAGCGCAGGGTGGCGGCAAGGCTCTCATTGGCGGCAAAATCGGCGGCGCTGACCGGGGATTGACCGTTGTTCTTCCACCAGACCTCCGGCGATTGCCGGAAGAAACCGAGAGCGATCTTGCCCGCCTCGAGCGCAGCACCCACGATGAGGTCCACATCGCTCAAACGGCCGGCCTTCTGGCTATCGATCATTCACAAATTCCAATCTCCGCTCGTTTTTCAGCGGCCAGCCAGCGTCATGCCTTCGATCGCAAGCGTCGGAGCCGCGACGCCGAAATCGCGATCGATATCGCTCGCCGGCGTCACGCGCATGAACATGTCCTTCAGGTTGGAGGCGATCGTCACCTCCGAAACGGGGAAGGTCAATTCACCGTTCTCGATCCAGAAGCCGGTCGCGCCCCGGCTGTATTCGCCGGTGATCATGTTGACGCCCTGGCCGATCAGCTCGGTCACATAGAAGCCCGTTCCGACGCTGCGGATCAGTTCTTCCGGCGAAATATCACCCGGTTCCAGCGCCAGGTTGGTGGATGCGGGCGAGACCGCCGTGCCGCCGCGCACGCCGCGGCCGTTGGTCCTCAGGCCGCCGCCGATTTCCCGCGCCGTTGCCGTCGACAGGAACCAGGACTGCAGCACGCCGTCCTCGATCATGACCAGCCGCTTGCCGGACACGCCCTCGCCATCGAAGGGCCGCGAGGACGGGCCGCGCACGATCAGCGGATCGTCCGTGATAGAGAGGCCTGATTTCAGCACCTGCTGACCCATCTTGTCGCGCAGGAAGCTGGTCTTGCGGGCGACGGAAGCGCCGTTGATCGCACCGGCGATGTGGCCGGCAAAACCGCGCGCGACGCGCGGATCGAAAACGACGGTGACGTTCTTGCCCGTCGGCACCTGACGCGGATTGAGGCGCTTGACCACCCGTTCGCCGGCGCGGCGGCCGATCTCCTCGGCCGCATCCAGCTCGGCGAAATAAAGGCGGCTGTCGAAATCATAGTCGCGCTCCATGCCGGTGCCTTCGCCGGCAATCACGCTGACGGAACGCCCGAAACGCGAGCCCATATAGTGGCCGGCAAAACCATGCGAGGTGACGAGCACGAGGCCGCCCATGCCGGCCGAGGCGCCGGCGCCGGAGGAATTGGTGACGCCGGAAACGGCAAGTGCGGCCGCTTCGGTCGCGAGCGCCGCTTCGCGCAGCTGCTCCGAGGAGACCTCGGTCGGATCGAACAGTTCGAGATCAGGATAGTTCTTGGCGAGATCCGCCTCATCGGCGAGGCTGGCGAACGGGTCTTCGGGCGAAACCTTGGCCATGGCAACCGCACGCTCAGCAAGAGCGTTGAGATCGAAGCCGGGATTGGCCGAAACGCTGGCCGCTCGATTGCCGACGAAGACCCTCAGCGAAAAATCGTCGCTCTCCGACGACTCCGTTCCCTCGACCTTGCCGAGGCGGACGCTGACGGAATGGGCTCTCGATCGCACCACGACGGCATCGGCCGCATCCGCACCGGCTTTCCGGGCGAGATCGATCAACTGGCTGGCGCGGGAAAGCAGAGTGGCGGAATCGATTTCAGAGGTCATGACTTGGCCTTTCCTTCGCGTTCCATTTATTGTGCACTACATGAAGCATCAAGGGCGGCAAAGCCGATTCTTGTTCTAATCCCTTCACGCATGGTTGTTTATCATGACCATGTGTCGCAACACCGCCTGCCCCATGGAAAGAAACAGACGATGTCCGCCGCCAATAGTCTCTTCACTGAAACCCTGATGCTGCTCGGAGGCGCCGTCGTCACGGCGCCGATCTTCAAAAAACTCGGATTGGGGACAGTGCTTGGCTATCTGGCTGCCGGTGTGGTGATCGGCCCTGTCCTGCACGGCATCGGCGACAGCGAAGCTGTGCTTGCCGTGGCGGAACTGGGCGTCGTCTTCCTGTTGTTCATCATCGGCCTGGAATTGAAGCCCTCGCGCCTCTGGCAGATGCGGCGGGATATTTTCGGCCTCGGCTCGGCCCAGGTAATTTTAAGCGGCCTCGCGCTCATGCTCGCCGCCTATTTCGGCGGCATTGCGGGATGGAAGGGCAGCATCATCATCGGCTTCGGCCTGGCGCTCTCCTCGACCGCCTTTGCCATGCAGATTCTTGAACAGCAGGGCGACGTCAATACGAAATACGGGCAGCGTTCCTTCTCGATGCTGCTGCTGCAAGATCTTGCCATCGTGCCCCTGCTGGCGCTGATCACCGTTCTCGACGGATCGAAGGAAACCAGCAATCCACTCCCCGATCTTGCGATCGCCATCGGGGCGGTGGCGGCAATGGTCATCGCCGGCCGCTATCTGCTGACGCCGCTATTCCAGGTGATCGCACGCACCGGCGCGCGCGAGGCGATGATTGCAGCCGCCCTCCTCGTCGTCATGGGTTCGGCGACGCTGATGCAGCTTGCCGGCCTCTCGATGGCGATGGGTGCCTTTCTTTCCGGCGTGATGCTCGCCGAATCCTCCTATCGTCACGAACTGGAGGCGGATATCGAGCCCTTCCGCGGCGTGCTGCTCGCCATTTTCTTCATTGCCGTCGGCCTGTCGTTGAAACTCGAGGTGATCCTCGACAATTGGGTGCTGATCCTGCTCGCCGTCCCAGTCATGATGATCATCAAGGCGATCGTGATCTATGCGCTCTGCCGCGCGACGGGCTCGCCGCACAATGATGCCGTGCGCATCGCCGGCCTGTTGCCGCAAGGCGGCGAATTCGGCTTCGTGCTCTTCAGCGCCGCCAGCGCCAGCGGCGGCCTCTTCTCGGCCAATACCGCCTCGATGCTGATCGCCATCGTCACGCTGTCGATGGCGCTGACACCGCTAAGTTCCGCGCTTGCGAAGCGGCTGATGAAGGGCGACACGCAGGAGGAACTGGACGAGGATTTCGAAGGCGCCGGCTCCGACGTATTGATGATCGGCTTCTCGCGTTTCGGCCAGATTGCCGCGCAGATCCTGCTTGCCAGCGGCCGCGACGTGACGGTCATCGATTTCTCCGCCGACCGCATCCGCCAGGCATCGAGCTTCGGCTTCCGCATCTATTTCGGCGACGGAACCCGCAAGGACGTGCTGCGCTCCGCCGGCATCGATCGCGCCAAGATCGTCGTCGTCAGCACGCATCTGCGCGAGGTAACCGACAAGATCGTCGAACTCGTGCAGACGGATTATCCGCACGCGCGCATCTTCGTCCGCTCCTACGACCGCATCCATTCGATCGAGCTGCGCCACAAGGGCGTCGATTACGAGCTGCGCGAGACGCTGGAATCCGGTCTGCTCTTCGGCCGCCGCACCCTGGAAGCGCTCGGGGTCAGCGAAGCGGAAGCCTACGAGATCGGCGAGGATATCCGCAAGCGCGACGAACAACGGCTCGTGCTGCAGGTCAGCGAAGGGCTGCAGGCGGGCACCGACATGCTCTATTCCCGCCCTGTCAAGCCGGAACCTCTGGTCAAGCCGAAACGTGCCGCCGACACCTACAGCGACGCCGACGATCTGGTGGCGTTGCCGCAAGAGGAGCCGGAGCGGGTTTAGGCTACCGTTTGTGCAGCCAGGGAAAGTGGCGCCGCTCAATTTCCGTAAGATGCTCTAATTCTTCGCCGTCATCACGCGGTCGAGGGCGAATTTCAGCTCGTCCTTCACGCTGGCCGACATGGCGAGGATATCGCGCGCCTTCAGGAAATCGAGGACGCCCGTGCGGCCCACGGCCGGGCGCAGGAAGATCTGCGGCGCCTGCAGGCGCAGCTTCAAGGCAATATTGGACTGCATGGTGAGCTGGCCGGCGCCGAACAGGCTTTCGATGCGGTTCGGAATATGCCGGCCGCCGCCTTCTGGGCCGCCGACGACGTCGATGCCGATGATGACATCGGCAAGCCCGGCAAGATGCTCATAGGGAACCGGGTTCATGATGCCGCCGTCGATCATCACGCGATCCCCCAGTCTCACCGGCATGAAGACGGCGGGAATGGCGGCGGAAGCGGCAAGCACCGGAAAGAGTTCGCCCTTTTCGATCACGACTTCGGCCTGATCGTAGTAATCCGTCGTCACCACCTTCAGGGGTATGTGCAATTCCGAAAAATTCTCCGGAAATGTGGTCGGCAGGAATGTGCGAAGAATGCGTTCGAGATTGAACTGGCCAAATCGGATGCTGCGCATGTTGACCGGCCGCAAGCTCCAGATCTTGTTGAGCACGGCGGGACGATTGCCGACGGTTGCAAGCGTATGGTCGCGGATTTCCGCGCCGCTCATACCGACCGCCATCGCCGCGCCCATGATCGAGCCGATGGAGGAGCCGGCTATCGCGACCGGGCGGATGCCGAGTTCGTCCAGCGCCTCGATGATGTGGATATGAGCGAGCCCGCGCGCGCCGCCGCAGCCGAAGGCGACCGCGACGCTCGGCATGCCGGAGGCGGCAACCGGGTAATCGCTGCCGACGAAATCAGCATAATCGCCCATATCTTTCCCCTTCCTCCGTTATGCCATCCGCGGCTGATAACGGAAGAAATGCATCTTGCTATCGCCGAAGGTCCGTTCCTCCAGAAACAGGAAATCCGAGGGTAGGACAACGGTCACGTCGGAACGCTCTTCGAGGATGGCCAGCGCGCCCGGAACCAGCCAACCACCGGCAGCCGCCGCTGCAAAGGCTTTCTCCCCCTGTCCCTTGCCATAGGGCGGATCGGCGAAGAGAAAATCGAAAGGCTCGAGATTGCCGACGCTGCCGAGATCTGTCGCATCCCGCCGCAGCATGCGCGTGCGGCCATGCAGGCCGAGCGCATCGATGTTTTCCCAGAGAAGACCCCTGCCCTCGACGCTGCTTTCGACGAAGAGCACATGACGGCAGCCGCGGGACGCTGCCTCCAGGCCGACTGCGCCGGTGCCGGCAAAGACGTCCATCATCCGGGTGCCGTCGATGGCTTCCGGATAGGCATGGCTCAGGATGTTGAAGAGGCTTTCACGCGTGCGATCCGCCGTCGGACGAATATCGTTCGACTTCGGCGTTGCAAGCGAGCGACCGCGAAACTCACCGCCGACGATCCTCACCGCGCGTCAGCCCCTGCCGCCCTTAGGGCCGCCCCTGCCGGGGCCACCGCGACCGGAGCCGCCGCGTGGGCCTCCCGAGGGACGACCTGCGCCACCCGGCTTGCCGCCAAAGCCGCGCGAGCCACCGGGCTTCCCGCCCGGCTTGCCACCAAAGGATTTGCCGCCGCCGGGCTTCTTGCCGAAGGGCTTGCCGGCCGGCCGATCACCGAAGGACCGTTCGCCTTGTGGGCGATCACCAAACGGGCGATCGCCGCGGGGCGGCCGATCTCCAAACGGACGATCCCCGCGAGCGGGACGCTCACCCTGGGGGCGATCGCCGCGGGGACGTTCCGACCGCTGCTCGCCGCCGAAAGACGTGCCGCGCGGACGCTCGTCTCCCTCGGCACGCGGACGCCGGTCGCCACGAGGCTTGTCGCCAAACGGACGATCACCGCGCGGCTTGTCGCCATATGGGCGTTCACTGCGCGGCGGACGATCCCCGAAGGAACGTTCCGAGCGGGCTTCGCCCTGGAAGGATTTCGCGCGGGGACGGTCGCCGAACGGACGGTCCGCACGAGCGGGACGATCACCTTGCGGGCGGTCGCCGCGCGAACGCTTGCGATCAAAGCCCTCGTCGTCACGCGACTTGCGCGGAGCTTCCTCGCTCGAACGAATCCATTCGCCATCGCCTTCGTCGACGCGATTGATGCGAACGCGGGGACCTTCGTCCGGACGATCGAAGCCACTGCGCTGCGGGCGTTCCGCCTCGCCGCGCTTTGCAGCGGTTCTTGCATTCTTGGCAGCCTTTGCGGCTGCCTTTTCGCCGAGCGGGCGGGCACCTGGCGCCATCCACACATTGGCGCTGCGACGCGGGGCGAGCGGCTGGCGCTTCGCCCGGTCGTCGTCCTTGTGGCCGCCTTCGCGGCGATCATCACGCTTGGCATCGCGCTTTGTATCGAGGCGGCTCAAGGCGCGCTCGCGCTTGTCCTCGGGACGCTCGCGACGCGGCCGCTCTTCCTTGGCCGGGCGGGCCGGCTTGGCATCCGCCTCTTCGGCATCGGCAACGGCCGGTGCGTTATACAGCGGAGCATCGAAATTCGCCTTGGCCTCATCGACCAGGCGCGGACCCAGCTGATCGCGCAGTGTGCGGCCGCGCACCTCAAGCACATGGCCTTCCGGCAGCTCGCCGAGCTGGAACGGGCCGTAGGAGATGCGGATCAGGCGGTTGACCTCGAGGCCGAGCGCGCCGAGCACGTTCTTGATTTCGCGGTTCTTGCCCTCACGCAGACCCATGGTGATCCAGACGTTGGAGCCTTGCGTGCGGTCGAGCGTCGCGTCGATCGAGCCGTAGAGCACACCGTCGACGGCAATGCCTTCCTTGAGTTTGTCGAGCGCTTCCTGATCGATCTCGCCATGGGCGCGGACACGGTAGCGGCGCAACCAGCCGGTCGTCGGCAGCTCCAGAACGCGGGCCAGGCCGCCGTCATTGGTCAGCAGCAACAGGCCTTCGGTGTTGATGTCGAGGCGGCCGATCGACAGGACGCGCGGCAGCTCTTCCGGCAGATTGTCGAAAACGGTCGGGCGCCCTTCCGGATCGGCATTGGTGGTCACGAGGCCGGCAGGTTTGTGATAAAGCCACAGGCGCGTGCGCTCGATGCCGCGGATCGGCACGCCGTCAACCTCGATCTTGTCCGCAAGGGTCACGTTGACCACGGGCGTATCCAGCGGCACGCCGTTCAGCCGGACGCGGCCATCCAGGATCATGCGCTCGATATCGCGGCGCGATGCCACGCCGGCGCGCGCCATCACCTTGGAAATGCGCTCGGCCTTTCCATCGCCTGCCACGGTTTCATCCGCCGCCTTGACGGCTGCGGCCTTTGCCGGCTTCGCGTCATCGCGTTTCATCGTCTTCTTATCGCCAGCAAAGGGTTTAGACCCAGGCCGCTTGGGCTTGTCATTCATCGTCATTTGTTGTTTGCCTGAATTTTTAACGCGTGTTCCTATCAGGTCACGCCCTTGCGGTTAAGTGGAAAAACTTGAATGGCGGCTACAAATCAATTCATGGAGCTTGCTTTGGCCGAAGCACGCCGTGCCGGAGAGCGCGGCGAAGTGCCGATCGGCGCCGTTGTCGTGCTCGACAGCGAGGTCATCGCCACCGCCGGCAACCGCACTCGAGAGCTTAACGACGTCACCGCTCATGCCGAAATCGTCGCCATCCGCCTGGCCTGCGAGGAGCTTGGCCAGGAGCGTCTCGCGGGCGCCGATCTCTACGTCACGCTGGAGCCCTGCACCATGTGCGCCGCGGCCATTTCGTTCGCGCGCATCCGCCGTCTCTACTATGGCGCCGAGGATCCGAAGGGCGGAGGCGTCGACAACGGCGTGCGCTTCTATCATCAATCGACCTGCCATCATGCGCCGGAGGTCTATTCCGGCCTCGGCGAGACCGCATCCGCCGATATCCTCAGAGGCTTCTTTCAAGCGAAACGCTCCGAAGACTGAAAAGCGGCAGATTACAGCGCCGCGCGTCTTTCAATACGCGCAAAGGACGCTGTAACACTTTAAAATTCTGCATAATTTTCCCTTAAATCGATTCCGATTTAAGGAATTATGCAGTCGCCGCCGCTTTGAGAGCTTTTTACTGGAAGGGCTTCCACCAGCTGCTGTTGTTGGTCTGCTGCGCAGCCTCCGCATCCTTCTTGCGCTTCTTTTCTTTCTTGCTCTCGGGCGTGCCGAGATCGCTGAGCGCGGCCTGGTCGGCGACCTGGCGATACTGTTGCGGCGGATCGATCAGGTAGCGGCGCTGATCGTAGGTACCGGCCTGGTCCTGCCGCGCGGCGCGATAGGCGGCCGTCTGCTGCGCTTCCGTCATACGGTTTCTGCTGCTGTCGGCCTGGGCCAGCGGCGAGCGATAGTTGACGTCGCTCTTCTTCTCGTCGGCTTCTGCGGCGAGACGCTTGCGGGCGTCTTCCGGCGATTCGAGCCAGGCCGGATTGTCCTTGCTTGCCAGCGACTGCTGCGGCGCGGTCAGAGTGTCCTTGGCGCCGCCAACAACCAAGCCGGGGCGGTTCGGATATTTCACGCCCTTCTCTTTCGGCGTTGCGGCCGAAACAGAGGCGATATCGCCGAGGTCGTCCAGGAGCTGCACGCCGGCGGTCTTGTCGGTGCCATAAGTCGGGCTGCTCAGGCAACCGGACATTGCGCCACAGCCAACCACAAGTGCCGCCAAGCTGACGCCGACACGAACCTTATGCATCGCTCTCATGAAAACCCTTCCCAGCCATGCCGGAATAAACGTAACAGTACCCCATTAGACGGCAACTGCCGTAAAAATCGGGCCATTTTCAGGCAGCTTTTACCGGATGAACGCCGCAAAGGCAATTCATCCGGCAACTTTCTTCAGTTGACAGCCATCAGCTCGCGCAGTGCCGCGGCATCGCGAGCCGAGACATCCGGATATTCCGGATCGGAGCCGACATCGGTGGTGATGCGCCAGGAACGGGCGCATTTGCGGCCTTCGGCAAGCTTCGGAACCACGCTGACCCTGGCGGTGTCATCAAGGCGGAATGCGTCCGTCGGACCTTCACTGCCGAGGACGGTGATGCCCGAGGTGATGCAGATCTCGGAGAAATCCTGCCCTTCCAGCACCTTCAGCAGCTCCGGATCGGCGATATAGACCACCGGGGCGGCTTCCAGCGAGGAGCCGATGCGCTTGTCCTTGCGTTCGATTTCCAGCGCGCCGGTGACGACGCTGCGCACGGCGCGGATCTTCTTCCACTTCTCGGCCAAGGCTTCGTTCTTCCATTCAGCGGGAATGGTGACGAACTGCTCAAGATGAACCGAGACCGCCGACGGATTGCGCGACAGCCACGCCTCTTCCGTGGTGAAAGGCAGCATCGGCGCCAGCCACGTCACCATGCAATCGAAGATCGTGCGAATGACGGCGAGCGAGGCGCGGCGGCGCAGGCTCGACGGCGCATCGCAATAGAGCGCATCCTTGCGAACGTCGAAATAGAAGGCCGAAAGCTCGACATTGGCGAAATCGATCAAGGCGCGGGCAATGCGCTTGAAATCGAAGGCGTCGTAGCTTTCGCGCACCAGCTCGTCGAGCTCGGCGAGACGATGCAGCATCAGCCGCTCCAGCTCGGGCATGTCGGCATAGGCGACCACTTCGCCCTTGTCGTGCGCGAGCGTGCCCAGCATCCAGCGGATGGTGTTGCGCAGCTTGCGATAGGCATCGACATTGGTCTGGATGATGGCCTTGCCGAGACGCTGGTCCTCCCAATAATCCGTGGTCATGACCCAGAGACGCAGGATATCGGCGCCGGCATCCTTCATCACGTCCTGCGGGGCGACGACATTGCCGAGCGACTTCGACTGCTTGCGGCCCTGCTCGTCCATGGTAAAGCC
This sequence comes from Martinezella tropici, assembly GCF_008370325.1. Classification (GTDB taxonomy): domain Bacteria; phylum Pseudomonadota; class Alphaproteobacteria; order Rhizobiales; family Rhizobiaceae; genus Rhizobium; species Rhizobium tropici_B. The sequence continues at coordinate 663,639 of NZ_VNIP01000011.1, forward strand.
ATGCGTGACGACCGTATCATATGGCGCGCGGCCACGGGTCGCTGCACTTTCGAGCAGCGACGAATGGAACCAGCCGCGATGCTGGTCGGAGCCTTCGAGATAGACGTCCGCCGGCCATTTCAGATCCGGGCGGTCTTCCAGCGTGAAGGTGTGTGTCGAACCGGAATCGAACCACACGTCAAGGATATCCATGACCTGCGTCCAGGGCTCGTTGGCTTTTTCGCCGAGGAAGCGCTCACGCGCGCCTTCGGCAAACCAGGCATCGGCGCCTTCCTGCTCGAAAGCCTCGAGGATGCGGGCGTTGACGCCGTCATCCTGCAGGATGTTGCCCTGCTCGTCGACGAAGATCGCGATCGGCACACCCCAGGCGCGCTGGCGCGACAGGACCCAATCCGGACGCTGTTCGATCATGGCGCGCAGGCGGTTCTGGCCGGCTGATGGCACGAAGCGCGTGTCGTCGATCGCCTTCAAGGCGCGCGAGCGCAGCGTCGAACCATCCGCGAAGTCCTTGTCCATGTAGACGAACCACTGCGGCGTGTTGCGGAAGATCACCGGCTTCTTCGAGCGCCAGGAATGCGGATAGGAGTGCTTCATCCTGCCGCGTGCAAAGAGCGTGTTCGTCTCGATCAGCGCCTTGATGACGAGATCGTTGGCATTGCCCTTCTTGCCGTTGTCGTCCATGACGCGGCCGCCTTCGAAGCCCGGGGCATCGGCGGTATAGAAGCCGGCATCGTCGACCGGGAACGGGATAGTGGACGAGATGCCCCGGTTTTCGAGGTCGCGCGCATGCGACATCCAGGCGTCAAAGTCCTCGCGGCCGTGGCTCGGCGCAGTGTGCACGAAGCCGGTGCCGGCATCGTCGGTGACGTGATCACCGTCGAGCAGCGGCACCTTGAAGCTGTAGCCGAGCGAGGCAAGCGGATGCGCGCAGGTGAGCGCGGCCAGATCGGCAGCGGTCACATCGCCAAGGCGCTTGTACTGCAGCTTTGCCTTGGCGAAGGATTCTTCTGCCAGCTTGTCGGCGAAGATCAGCTTCTCGCCGGGGCGCGGACCGAAATCATTGGCCGCTTCCGTGACTTCGTAAAGCCCGTAGGACACACGCGAGGAATAGGCGATCGCGCGGTTGCCGGGGATCGTCCAGGGTGTGGTCGTCCAGATGACGACGAAGGCACCGGTGAGATGAGCCGAGCCTTCCGCCACCGGGAACTTCACCCAGATCATGTCGCTCTCGACATCGGCATATTCGACTTCGGCTTCGGCAAGCGCCGTGCGCTCGACCACCGACCACATGACCGGCTTGGAGCCGCGGTAAAGCTGACCGGTGCGGGCGATCTTCAAAAGTTCGCCGGCGATGCGGGATTCCGCATGGAAATTCATGGTCAGATAGGGATTGTCGAAATCGCCCGTGATGCCGAGGCGCTTGAACTCCTCGGACTGGATCTTGATCCAGCCGGCGGCAAAGTCGCGGCATTCCTGGCGAAACTCGTTCACCGGAACCTCGTCCTTGTTCTTGCCCTTCTCGCGGTACTTTTCCTCGATCTTCCATTCGATCGGCAGGCCGTGGCAATCCCAGCCGGGAACATAGTTGCTGTCATAGCCGCGCATCTGGAAAGAGCGGGTGATGACGTCCTTGAGGATCTTGTTGAGCGCATGGCCGATATGGATGTGGCCATTGGCATAGGGCGGGCCATCGTGCAGCACGAACTTCTCGCGGCCGGCGGCGGAGGCGCGAAGCTTCTTATAGAGGTTCATCTCCTCCCAGCGCTTCACCAGCTCCGGCTCCTTCTGCGGCAGCCCGGCGCGCATCGGAAAATCGGTTTCCGGCAGGTAAAGGGTCTTGGAGTAATCCATCTTTTCAGCGGTATCGGTCATAGTCGTGACAATTGCCTCGGTGTCTCGGGCGTCTTGCGCCTCAGCTGGCGCAGCCATATGGGGATTTTTCGGCGGCGGAAAGCGTCTCGTAAACGAGACGCCAAAAACCCGGACCTTCCGGCAGCTTACAGCGCGCGGAAGGCCGGGCCAATAATTCGTATCGAGTGGCTCAGCCGAAATTGGGTCATGGTCGCCGGTTCATAGGCGTTTTTTCCAGGGAAAGGAAGAGGAAACAACGCAGCCGGCATATAGAAAGGCCGCGGACGTTTCCGCCCGCGGCCGATTTGACGATCTCTTCGATCAGGCCCGTGCCGCCGCCCGTGCCGGCACGACCGCGTTGACGATGACAGCCACGACGACATTGGCGAGAAGCGCCAGCAGCCCCGTATAGACGGTGAAGCCGGTTTCGCCGAGCGGGACCATGTGCAGCGGTTTCCAGCCGGCATCCCAGACGAGATAGGTGCCGCCGAAGAAGCCGACGAACCAACCGGCTAGCAGAGCGGGCGCGCGGAACCACCTGGTATAGAGGCCGAAGACCAGGGCCGGCAGCGTCTGCAATATCCAGATGCCGCCGAGCAGCTGCAGATCGAGCGCGAATTGCGTCGGCAGGAAAATGATGACGAGAAGCGCACCGACCTTGACGACGAGCGAGGTCATCTTGGCGACCTTCGCCTCGCCGGCATCGGAAACCTGCGGATCGACATAAGCCTTCCAGAAGTTGCGGGTGAAGAGGTTGGCAGCGCCAATGCTCATCACGGCCGCAGGAACGAGCGCACCGATGGCGATGGCCGCGAAGGCGAAGCCCGCAAACCAGCTCGAGAACAGTGTCTGGAACAGCGCCGGGACGACATCATTGGCGCTGTCGAGTTTCAGGTGAGCGGCATGGCCCATATAGCCGAGCAGCGCCAAAAGACCGAGCAGCAGCGTATAAGCCGGCAGCAGCACCGCATTCTTGCGGATGGTATTGCCGCTGTTGGAGGCGAAGATGCCGGTGAGCGTATGCGGATACATGAAAGCCGCCAGCGCCGAGCCAAGCGCCAGCGTCGCATAGGCGACATACTGGTTACCGCCGAGCAGCAGGCTGCCCGCGCCCTTGGCCTGGAAATCCGCATCGGCTGCCGCGAAGACATTGGCATAGCCACCGAGCTTGGCGGGGATCAGCGCAATGGCTGCGATCACCACGATATAGATCATGATGTCCTTGACGAAGGCGATCAGCGCCGGCGCGCGAAGGCCGGCCGAATAGGTGTAAAGGGCCAGAATGATGAAGGCCACCGCGAGCGGTAGTTCGCCATGGAGCCCCAAGGCCTTGAAGACCGCCGTCATGCCGACGAGCTGCAGGGCGATATAGGGCATGGTCGCGATGACGCCTGTCAGAGCGACCGCCAATTCGAGCGCGCGCGAGCCATACTGGCCATGCACCACATCGCCAGCGGTGACATAGCCGTAATCTTTCGCGCGCCTCCACAGAAGCGGCATGACCATGAAGACGAAGGGATAGACGACGATCGTATAGGGCAGCGCGAAGAAGCCATAAGCGCCGACGGTGTAGACCAGGGCCGGGACGGCGATCACGGTATAGGCGGTGTAAAAGTCACCGCCGACGAGGAACCAGGTGATCCAGGTACCGAAGGTGCGGCCGCCAAGGCCCCATTCGTCGATATGGGCAAGGGTCTTCGGCCTGCGCCACCGCGCCGCGACAAAGCCCATGACGGTCACGAGCGCCAGGAAGAAGATGAAGACGGCAAGGGCTGTCGGATCGATATCAGTCGTCATGGCGCATGCTCCGGTAGGCGATCCACGTCAGGATTGCTGTGATCGGCACCCAGGCCAGCTGGTACCAGTAGAAGAAAGGGAAACCGAACAGCACCGGATCGTGACTGTTGTAGAAGGGAACCCAAAGCAAGCCTATGTAGGGAATGACGAGCAGCCAGCAGGCCGCCGTGCCGAAGCGTTTGTCCATCTCGTGCGCCTTTCGGAAAAATGGGTGCCGCGACTCGCACCCAGCTATATGAGAATTGCAGCATCTTCCTACCCGCTCAAGGCAAAAACATACTGCACTGCCGCAATCTCCGCGCGCAGCATGCCGAATAAAATCAGTCGAAGGCGATGACGCGATCGAGGTCACTGAGCGGCTGGACGCCGGCAAGCAGCGCTCGCGCCTCTTCCTCGTCCTTACGGATCTGTGCGACCAGCGGATCGAGGCCGTCGAACTTCAGTTCGGGACGGAGATAGCCGAAAAAGGAGACGGAGCAGACCTGGCCGTAGAGGTCGCCGCTGAAATCGAAGACGAAGGTCTCGAGCAGCGGCGCGCCATTGTCCGTTACCGTCGGGCGGCGTCCGTAGCTGGCGACGGCATCACGGATGACACCATCGGCCGTGCGGAAGCGCACGGCATAGATGCCCGATCTCAGCGATATTTCCGATGGAAGCTGCATGTTTGCCGTGGGGAAGCCGAGCGTGCGGCCGAGCTTCTCGCCGCCGATGACGGGCGCCTCGACAGTGAAGCGGTATCCAAGCAAGCCGGCGGCCTGGGCGACATCGCCTTCGGCCAGCAGCGTGCGGATGCGGCTCGACGAGATGACTTCGGTATTCTCATCGCGGAAGGCATCGATGAGCGTCACGCCGAAACCGTTGTGGCTGCCGGCATTCATGAGGAAGGCCGGACCACCCTGGCGATCGTGGCCGAAATGGAAATCGAAACCGGTGACGACTTCCGAAGCGTGCAGCCAGTCGATCAGGATCGAATGGACGAATTCATCCGCCGAACGCTGCGAGAAGGCACGATCGAAGGGATATTCGATGACGGCGTTAAAGCCGAGCGCTTCCAGGAGACGCGCCCTCAACGGTGCTGGTGTCAGCCGAAAGACCGGCTGTTCGGGCTTGAATATGGTGCGCGGATGCGGCTCGAAGGTCAGCACGAGGGCTGGAATGCCGCGTTCCCTGGCAATCTCCAGTGCGCGCGTGAGTACGGACTGATGGCCACGATGCACGCCATCGAAATTGCCGATGGCGACGACACCGCCCTTCAATGTATCGGGAAGCGGCTCGCGGGTCTCGTTGCGATGGAAAACAGTCATCGTCTGCCACTCTCCTCAGACAAGGCGCGGCATCCACCACCTCGGCGAAGCCTGCTCGCGCGCCAGGAAGGCGCCAAGAGCGGCCTCATCCGTGTGGCCCTCAACGACATATTCGCGGGCATGGATGCCATGGCTGATATAAAGGAGATCGAGGCCATAATCGAGCGCGCCGCGCACGTCGGTCGGCATGCCGTCGCCGATCGCGACCACGCGGGATAGCGGAAATTCACCGCGCACGTCGCGGGCCGCTGCGAGCGCTGCATCATAGATCGGCTGGTGCGGCTTGCCGGCGATGCGCGTCTCACCCCCGAGCCGCTCATAATAGGCGGCCATGGCGCCGGCACAGGGGATCATCCGGTGGCCACGCTCGACCACGAGATCCGGATTGGCGCAGATCAGCGGCACGTTGCGGGCCGACCAGGCGGTCAGCATATCGGTATAGTCGTCAGGCGTCTCGGTCTCGTCATCGAAGAAGCCGGTGCAGACGATGCTTTCGGCCTCGCCGGCGTCGACACGCTGTACATCAAGCCCTTCGAGGATGCCGATATCGCGTTCCGGCCCTAGCAGGAAGACCTTCTTCGGTCCCTCGGCGATCAGCTTGCGGGTGACATCGCCCGACGTGATGATGCGATCATAAACGCTGTCGGGAACGCCGATCGCCCGGAGTTGCTCGACCACCTTGGGAGCAACGCGCGGGGAGTTAGTGATGAGAACCACCGTGAGACCTTCAGCGCGGGCCGCCTCAAGGGCAATCGAGGCTTCTCCGTAGGCACTGACGCCGTTGTGGAGCACGCCCCAGACATCGCAGAGCGCAACATCATAAAGTCCGCCGATGTCGCGAAAGCTTTCGATCCGTTTGCCCATGCCGTCCTCGCACCAAATAAATCACGGGCTGACATCGCAAACCGGCCGGCAAATTACAAGAGCGCCGCGCAAGGTTTTTGCGCCGCACAAGGCTCGATGAGCGAACGGAAGCAACGCTGGAAAGCGGCAAAAATCACATGCGGAGACCCTGGCGGAGCGAGCCGGAAGGGCGTTGCCAAGCCCTCAGGCGCGAGGTCAAAATGAGATAGCCGTTGCAATGATATGCTACGCAGGACGGCTCTGGTCGTTAATCATGCTCGACACGAGCCGGTCCGCGCCGCAAAAAATTCACAGTGCTGTTCTTGACTCGTTTGGGAGCCACCCCTAAATCACCGTCGCTAGCACTCCTACAGGCTGAGTGCTAACAAAGCCCATACGGATCCCCCGCTGATCCGTGAATGTCATTTGATCGAGGGATTAGACAATGGCAAGCACCAATTTCCGCCCCCTTCATGACCGTGTCGTCGTTCGTCGCGTCGAGTCGGAAGAAAAGACCAAGGGTGGCATCATCATTCCGGACACCGCCAAGGAAAAACCGCAGGAAGGCGAAATCGTCGCCGTCGGTTCCGGCGCTCGCGATGAATCCGGCAAGGTCGTAGCACTCGACGTCAAGGTTGGCGATCGCGTTCTGTTCGGCAAGTGGTCCGGCACCGAAGTCAAGCTCAACGGCGAAGACCTTCTGATCATGAAGGAAGCCGACATCATGGGCATCATCGGCTAATTTAGCCGGTTCCCTTTTCCGATAAAGCTGACGGGCCTTAAAGCCCGGAAAACGCGAATTCAGGAGTTCAAACAATGGCAGCTAAAGAAGTAAAATTCGGCCGCAGCGCCCGCGAAAAAATGCTTCGTGGCGTCGACATCCTCGCTGACGCAGTGAAGGTCACGCTCGGCCCGAAGGGTCGCAACGTCGTTATCGACAAGTCCTTCGGCGCTCCGCGCATCACCAAGGACGGCGTCACCGTCGCCAAGGAAATCGAACTCGAAGACAAGTTCGAAAACATGGGCGCCCAGATGGTCCGCGAAGTTGCTTCGAAGACCAACGACATCGCCGGTGACGGCACCACGACTGCAACCGTTCTCGCGCAGGCCATCGTTCGCGAAGGCGCCAAGGCAGTTGCAGCCGGCATGAACCCGATGGACCTGAAGCGCGGCATCGACCTCGCCGTTGCCGAAGTCGTCAAGGATCTCCAGGCCAAGGCCAAGAAGATCAACACGTCGGAAGAAGTCGCACAGGTCGGCACGATCTCCGCAAACGGCGAAAAGCAGATCGGTCTCGATATTGCCGAAGCCATGCAGAAGGTCGGCAACGAAGGCGTCATCACGGTTGAAGAAGCCAAGACCGCCGAAACCGAACTCGAAGTCGTCGAAGGCATGCAGTTCGACCGCGGCTACCTCAGCCCCTACTTCGTGACCAACCCGGAAAAGATGATCGCTGACCTCGAAGACGCGTTCATCCTCCTGCACGAGAAAAAGCTCTCGAACCTGCAGGCCATGCTCCCGGTTCTCGAAGCCGTCGTTCAGACCGGCAAGCCGCTCCTCATCATCGCTGAAGACGTCGAAGGCGAAGCTCTTGCGACGCTCGTCGTCAACAAGCTGCGCGGTGGCCTGAAGATCGCTGCCGTCAAGGCTCCTGGTTTCGGCGACCGCCGCAAGGCCATGCTGGAAGACATCGCCATCCTGACGGGCGGCACTGTCATCTCCGAAGACCTCGGCATCAAGCTCGAGTCTGTTACCCTCGACATGCTCGGCCGCTCCAAGAAGGTTTCGATCTCCAAGGAAAACACCACGATCGTCGACGGCGCTGGTGCCAAGTCCGACATCGAAGGCCGCGTTGCCCAGATCAAGGCTCAGATCGAAGAAACCACCTCCGACTACGACCGCGAGAAGCTGCAGGAACGCCTTGCCAAGCTCGCTGGCGGCGTTGCCGTTATCCGCGTCGGCGGCTCGACGGAAATCGAAGTGAAGGAAAAGAAGGACCGCATCGACGACGCTCTCAACGCGACGCGCGCTGCCGTTCAGGAAGGCATCGTACCGGGCGGTGGCACGGCTCTGCTGCGCTCCTCCGTCAAGATCACCGTCAAGGGTGAAAACGACGACCAGGAAGCTGGTATCAACATCGTTCGCCGCGCTCTGCAGGCTCCTTGCCGCCAGATCGCTGAAAACGCTGGTGACGAAGCTTCGATCGTCGTCGGCAAGATCCTCGACAAGAACGAAGACAACTGGGGCTACAACGCTCAGACGAGCGTCTACGGCGACATGATCGCCATGGGCATCGTCGACCCGGTGAAGGTCGTTCGCACGGCTCTGCAGGACGCAGCTTCAGTTGCTTCGCTGCTGATCACCACCGAAGCCATGATCGCCGAACTGCCGAAGAAGGATGCCCCTGGCGGCATGCCGGGCGGCATGGGCGGCATGGGCGGCATGGACATGATGTGATAGGCCAACGGCCTAATCACAGGAATGTTCATAAAGCTTCGCCCATGCACTTTTAGTGCTTCAGGCCGCCAAGCGGCCTGAAGTGGCGGCTGGACATGATGTGATAGGCCAACGGTCTGTTACGATTGTTCAATCCGACATCCGGAATTGACGAAGGGCGGCTCTCGAGCCGCCCTTTTCGTTTGTGGGTCTATAGTTTCGATGCAGACCGGCAAGTTTCGCGGTAGCGCAAATTTACGCAAATTGCCCCATTGCCGTTTTCGAAAAAGCTCTTATAAATCGCAGCGCAGCGATTTTAGAGGGTTAGCTGCAATGCACGCAAATTTTACTTATTTTCGGCACGCTTAATCGGCGCCTGCGCGTGGGCATGACCTTGAGAATTGATAGGCGTCCGGATTTTTTACTTGAAATGACTTCGCAGACGGGATCGACAGCCCGGAAGACGCTGGGAATTTGGATGAAGCGCAGGAGGATCATGCGCTTAAGTGGGGATCATCTTGTTCAAAATTGCCAAGGCCAATTTTGCCGCACCGTTTGCGCCGGGTTCGCTGGAGTTTGACGGTCACAATCCTGAGCTGCTCGCGCAGTTCTGCGTTTCCGAGGGCTGGACGGGCGACCTGTCGAGCGGCATCATCAAGCTCGGGCAATGGAGCACGATGCTGCACGGCCTGAGCTCTTCGGAATGCGGCCTGCTGAGCCTGATGCACTGCTATGACGTGCAAGATCGCGTGCGTATCCTCGATCTATTCGAACAGGCGGCAACCACCAATTCCTCTTTCTGCTATTCCACCACGACGCTTGGCGCCAGCGGTCATCGCCAGCCGATTTTTTGCGTCGGCGAATCCGTTGCCGCGGATGGGCAACACACCGGCAGCATGATCGGCGTCTTTCTGTTTCCACGCTTCAAGCTGGAGCCGGGCAGCCAGTTGGCGAGCCGGCAGTAAAAACGACTGCAGATGACGGTCAGGTGAATCCGTCATCGCCTGACCAGCTCACGAACTCGAATCCAATCAATCCCGCTTCGGAATATTAAGGCCCCGCTGACTTGCTGGACGTGCGAGAGCGCGGTCAAGCCACCTCATGACCGAGGGGAAGCTTTCGAACTCCAGAACCTCACGGCCGCCATAAAACACATCGACGCCGCGGACCCATGGGAAGGTTGTGATGTCGGCAATGGTATATTCATCGCCCATGATCCACTGGCGCCCCTGCAGACGGTCCTCTAGCACGCTCAGCAGGCGCTTGGCCTCGTCACGGTAACGCTCGACCGGGTAGGAGTTGTTGGCGACCTTTTCGGCCGCGAATTTGAAGAAATGACCGAACTGGCCGAACATCGGGCCGATGCCGGCCATCTGGAAGAAGACCCATTCCAGCGTTTCGTAACGCCCGGCTGCATCGCTCGGGATAAGCTTGCCGGTCTTTTCCGCGAGATAGACCAGGATCGCGCCCGATTCGAACAGACCGATCGGTTTGCCATCGGGACCATTGGGATCGATGATCGCGGGAATGCGGCCGTTCGGATTCAGCGAAACGAATTCCGGCGACTTCTGATCATTGGTGCCGAAAGAAACCAGGTGCGGCTCATAGGGCAGACCAAGTTCCTCGAGCGCGATCGAAACCTTCACGCCATTCGGCGTCGGCAGCGAATAGAGCTGGATGATATCAGGATTGCTGGCGGGCCAGCGCTTCGTAATCGGAAACGAGGACAGATCGGCCATGGGATTTCCTTCCAAAGATCATGATTTGGCGAACAAATTTGCGCCACCATATCCGATATGGAGCCGATGGGAAGAGCGCATAAATCGCACCATTGTTCAATAATTGTGAACTAATTGTGCGCAGTTGTTTATCTTTTCAATTGCCTGAAAATCACGAATATCTGCCTCCAGAAATTGTCGCCACCCGATCCGAACTAAATTTACTGGAGATCGTCATGTCCAATACCAACAACATCATCATTCTCGTGGCGCGCATTCTGCTCGCATTCATGTTCATCTTCGCCGGCTTCGGCAAGCTGACCGATCCGTCCGGCACCGCCGGCATGATCGCCGGCGCCGGCCTGCCCGCTTCGACGCTGCTGACCTATGTCGCCGGCGCCTTCGAATTCATCACCGGCGTCTGCGTCCTTATCGGCTTCCAGGTCCGCATCGTCGGCTGGCTGCTTGCCGCTTTCTGCGTCTTCACCGGCGTCGTCTTCCATCTGCCGACCGTCAACGTTCCGGATTTCCCGGCGGCCGCCAATGGTTGGATCAACGGCCTGAACTTCGTCAATTTCCTGAAGAACGTCACGCTCGCCGGCGCCTACATCATGCTCGCCACCAATGGCGCAGGTGTTTACTCGGTCGATGCACGCCGCGGCGCCTACGCTGCAGCCTGATTACCGCATACTTCCCAAGACAAAAGGCCCGCCGGAATTCCGGCGGGCCTTTTTTTTGCGCGAATGGGAAACTGAAAGGTCAGAGCGCGCTGCGCACTGCCGAGATGATGCGCTGAACCATCGGATCGCCCTCGTGGCTTCCCTTGCGGGCACGCACCAGGCAAGCCTCCGAGCGCAGGATGATCCCATCCGACAGGACCTTCAAATGGTTCGCCCGCAGCGTCGAGCCCGTAGACGTAATGTCGACGACGATGTCGGCCGAGCCCGCGGCCGGCGCCCCTTCGGTCGCACCGAGACTTTCGACGATACGATAGAGCTGGATGCCGTGCTGGCGCGAAAAGAACTGCTGCGTCAGCCGCCAGTATTTCGTCGCGACCGTCAGCCTGCGGCCATGACGGGCACGGAAATCGGCCGCAACATCGCCGAGATCGGCCATGGTGTCGACATCGAGCCAGATATCCGGCACTGCGACCACGACATCGGCATGGCCAAATCCAAGCCTTGCGCAGAACTCGACGCGGCGATCGGCCTCCGCCATGCCCTCGCGCACGAGGTCTTCGCCGGTAATGCCGAAATCCACGCTGCCATTGCCGATCTCGCGCGAGATTTCCGAAGCCGACAGGAAGGCGATCTCGACGCCTTCCAAGCCTTCGACACGGCCGCGATAGGAGCGATCATTGCCGACAGCGACGATGGTCATGCCGGCACGCTCGAAAACAGCCGAGCAATCGTCCTTCATCCGGCCCTTGGAGGGAAGCGCTATCGTGATAGTCATCAGGCCGCCCTCGCGGTTTCGATGCGGTCGAGCCAGAGCGCGAAGCCGACAGCCGGAATGTGACCCTTGGCACCGAGCAGGGTCATCAGCCGGTCGAAGCGGCCGCCCCCGGCGAGCATCGCGCTCGATCCTTCCACCGTCACTTCGAAGACGAGGCCGGTATAGTAATCAAGTGGGCGACCGAAGGCGGCGCGATAGTCGATCTTCGCGGTATCGACGCCGGCATCTGCCAATGCTTTGACGCGGGCGTCGAAATTCTTCAGAGCCGCGCCCAGCTCCAGTTCTGCCGCATCGGCAAAGCCGGCCAGCGCCGCGGAAGCATCCGCCAACGGCACGGTTAGCGATAGAAACTCCTCCAGTACACGAAAGGCGGCGTCATCGAGCCGCGTTTCCGACAGGACCAGCTTCTCGCGAAGGCGGCGAGCGATTTCCTGCGGCGAGCGGCTGGCATTGGTGGAATAGCCGGTAGCCTGCATGGTGGCATCGATATGCTTGACCAGCCCCTGCTCGTCGCCGCGGCTGAGGAAATCGAGCGCATGCGCATCGAGCCCCGTGACAGGCGGCGGGCTTGCGAGACGCTCCAGCAGGGTTTCGAGCTGCATCATATTGCCGAAAGCGTGGATCAGCCGCTTCTGCCAGCCTGTGGGCAGGCCGAGCGCCTGGACCACAGCCTCGAACACGGCCTGATCGCCCAAGGTCACCGAAAGCGGCTTGCCCGGGACCAGGCGGGTCAGAATACCGATGGCGTCACCGACGGCGCGGGCATCAGCGCTTGCCGTATCGCCATCGCCCAGATCCTCGATGCCGGCCTGATAGAACTCATGCCCGCCCTCGCGGCGTTGGCGAAAGATCTCGCCGAGATAGGAATAACGCTTCGGCGTGCCCGTGGCGGTTTCGATGTGGCGCAGACAGACCGGGATCGTGAACTCCGGACGCAGGCAAAGGCTGGCACCCGTTTCGCTTTCGGTCATGAAGATGCGCCGGCGAAGATCCTCGCCGGCCATGTCGAGAAAGGGCTCGGCCGGCTGGATGATGGGCGTGTCCACCCTCTCCGTTCCGCGAACCGAGAATTCGTCTAGCAGATCGCTGGCAAAGTTCGGAAGATTGATCAGGGGCATGGGCTCAGAACTCCACTAAAGCCCCCCATCCGGCCTGTCGGCCACCTTCTCCCCGTTTGGACGGGGAGAAGGGGATCGGCGCGCCATCTATCTCCCCTCACCTCTGTGAGAATCGATGGGCTGCGGCAAAAGAGGTCGTCCCCTCTCCCCGCCAGCGGGGAGAGGGCTAGGGTGAGGGGCAAAGCCACGCACTCAGACATTGCCGAGTGCCTTCTTCCGGTCTTCCGCCTGTGCCGCCAAGATAGCCTTGACCTTCGCGATCAGCTCGGCTTCCGGCACGGTTTCCTGCGCCACACGCGCCTCACGCCAGCTGGCATTGTCTTCGATCTCGCCGGAAAGACGCTTGCCCTCGATCAGATCCTTGATCTGGACGACACCCTGAGCGCGCTCGTCGCCACCCTGGATGATGGCGATCGGGCAGCCGCGGCGGTCGGCATATTTCAGCTGGTTGCCGAACTTCTTCCAATTGCCCTGGAACATCTCGGCGCGGATGCCGGCGGCACGCAATTGCTGCGTGAAGCGCTGATAGCGTCCCATGGCATCGACATCGCCATCCATGACGGTGACGAGCACGGGCTCGACCACCTCTTCGGTGCCGAGCTTGCCGAGGTTCTTCAGCGCCGTCATCAGGCGCGACACGCCGATGGAGAAGCCGGTGGCCGGCACCGGCTGGCCCATGAAGCGCGAGACGAGCCCGTCATAACGGCCACCGCCGCCGACGGAGCCGAAAACGACCTTCTCGCCCTTCTCGTTGGTGACGTCGAACAGCAGCTCAGCCTCGTAGACCGGGCCGGTATAGTATTCGAGGCCACGCACGACGGAAGGATCGATCTTGATGCGATCCGCCTCATAGCCGGCACTGGTGACGAGGCTGCCAATGAAGTTCAGTTCCTCGACGCCTTCGCTGCCATTGGACGTACCGGCGACGAGCTCGGCAAGCTGAGCCGCACTTTCGGCGTAGTCCTTGATGCCGACGAAGAACAGCACCTTCTCGATCTGATCGGCGTTGAGGCCAGCACCCTTGGTGAAGTCACCTGACTCATCCTTGCGACCGGGACCGAGCAGCAGCGCCACGCCTTCCGGGCCAAACTTGTCGAGCTTGTCGATGGCACGCAGCACGCTCAGCCGCTGCGCAGCCTTGTCATCGCCACCGAGACCGATCGCTTCCAGTACGCCGTCGAGAACCTTGCGGTTGTTGACGCGGATCACATAGTCGCCGCGCTTGATGCCGAGGGCTTCCAGCGTATCGGCCATCATCATGCACATCTCGGCATCCGCCTGCACGCCCGGCGCGCCGACGGTATCGGCATCGAACTGCATGAACTGGCGGAAACGCCCCGGGCCTGGCTTCTCGTTGCGGAATACATAGCCGGCGCGATAGGTGCGGTAGGGAAGCTGGATCTCGTTGAAATTCTCGGCGACATGACGGGCGAGCGGCGCCGTCAGGTCGTAGCGCAGCGACATCCACTGCTCATCATCATCCTGAAGCGAGAACACGCCCTCGTTCGGCCGGTCGCTGTCGGGCAGGAACTTGCCAAGCGCATCGGTATATTCGAACAGCGGCGTTTCGACAGGATCGAAACCATAATGCTCATACACGGCCCGGATCTTTGCGGTCATTTCGTTAACGGCGCGAATATCGCTGGCCGAACGATCGACAAAGCCACGCGGCAGGCGGGCCTTGAGCTTCTGTGGTTTCTTCTGTTTGTCGCTCATCTGTAGGGTAATCCGGTACGGGAACAGTCGCGGTTAACTAGCGGATTGGGCTGGATGCGGCAAGGATTGTTATATGTTAGCGGCGGACAAAACCGAGAAAAGCCAGAGAAGGCAGCATAGAGACCATGCCACACGCAATCGTTTTGAAATGTACCGATGATAGCGCCTCTCCAGTGCTGAATCTCTGGCGGGAGGCGAGCCGGTTCGAAAGTTCTCCATCGATGCAGGCACTGGACTATCCGCCGCATCTGACATTTGCTGTTTATGAGGACATTGCCCTTTCCTCGCTTGTCGCCGCCGCTCAAAAGGCCTTCGCAAACTTACCGCCGCTATCGGTCGAGTTTTCAGGGATTGGCCATTTTCCAAACGAGATGCTGGTGCTCTGGGCACGTCCGGCGGACGATCGGATTCTGAGGCGGATACACCGCGCTATTCACGACGAGATCGATCCTGCCCTTTGTCATGAGCATTCCCGCCCGGATCGCTGGCAGCCGCATTGCACCATCGCGATGAAGATCTCCGCAAGCGCGGCGGAACAGGCACTGACATGGGCGGCGGCAAAGGAAGCTCGGTTCACACTCAGCTTCGATGCTGTGGATTGTCTGAGCTTTCCTCCAATCGAAATCCTGGGAGAAGTCAAATTGCTGCCTTGATCGCCTTCCAGTGTTCCGGCAATGCAATTTGCGCTTGCCTTCGCGGGTAGCGCAGCTAGGTTCTTCTTCATGCGTTTCTTTGCCATCCTGACAATGGTGATTGCCTGGCTGTTCTACGGTGCTATGCCGGCGCTGGCGAATTGTCCTATCTGCGATTCCGGAACTGCAATGCCCGTTGCATCGGCCATGAGCATGCATGAAGGCATGGCCGATATGCCTGGCATGGCCGGCCACGGTGATATGGCGCAGCATCAGGAAAAGAAGCCGGAGAATCCTTGCGCCGGTGGCATGGCGCATGTCGCGTCCTGTGCCGCCTGTCTTGCCCTGACGCCGGCTCTCGCTTTCGAAAGTGGCAAGAACGCATTCTCGTATCCGGCTCCTTCATCCGGCCAACGTCTTGTCGATTCGCGTCCGCAGCCGACGCCGCCCCCTCCCCGTTTCGCCTGACGATCATCTGCATTCACTCCACGAGCGGCTTTCCGCTCAAATCCAGATACCGTCCAGAAACGGAGAGAATACCTATGTCTACTTCAAAATCGCTGATCCTCGCCGGCGTATTCGCCTTTGCCCTCGCTCTTCCTGCCTTTGCCGACGACATGAAGGGCATGGATATGAGCAAGCCCATGGGCGACCAGAGCGCCTCCAGCAAGGCGTTCAACGACGCGATGGGCAAGATGCACAAGAACATGATGATCAATTACAGCGGCGACGCCGACGCGGATTTCGTCCGCGGCATGATCCCGCATCATCAGGGTGCGATCGACATGGCAAAGATCGAGCTGAAATACGGAAAAGACCCGGAACTGCGCAAACTGGCGCAGGGCGTCATCACCGCGCAGGAAGCCGAGATCAAGGAAATGAAAGCCTGGCTGAAGAAGCACGGCAACTAATTCGCCCGATAGCGGGAGGCGGCATTCGTGCCGTCTCTCTCTCTCTCTCTCACCGCTCCGGATGCGGATTGCGAAAGACTCTATCCAGCCAACCAGAAACGGTGCGGATGCGAACGAGCTGGCGAAGCTCGGTATGGATGAGCAGCCACATCTCGCGCGCCGGCGGATTTCTATCGCCGCTATCTACGCGGCAAAGACCTCCCGCATTCTCAGTCAGGATTTTCGGCAGAAGCGCGCGCCCCAATCCTGCAGCCGCGGCCTGCAACAGAGCTTCGGCATCATTGACCGCAAGCTGGCTGACGCGCCCTGATTTCTCCGCCTGCGCCGCGATCCAACGAGCATGCGGCAGATGCATCATTGCGTCTTCGTAGACAATCCAGGGCAGATCCTCTGTATGATCTTCCCGCCCCGCAGCGACGTAGACGGCGTAATCCAGTGTCGCGATCCGCCTTGCGACGACCCTGCCATTTGCCATATCTGCCGGCCTTGCGAGGCGCAGTGCCATATCTGCCTCGCGCCGGGTGAGGTTGAAGTTCCTGGAATCGCCGATGAGCTCCAAGTGCAAGCCGGAATGCTGGGCCAACAGGCCAGCTAGGGAGGGGATGAGCAACCGGCTGATGAAGGATGGCGCTGCCGTGAGGCGCACCTTGCCGAACGCCATGGAATCGGCCGCATCCAATGCGCCAGATAGCGCCATGATCTCGGCCTCGATGGCCTCGGCCTTCGTCACTGCGATCTCGCCCGTCGGCGTCGGAGACAGAATACCGCCTGCATCGCGTGAAAACAGCGTCGTGCCGAGGTGTTTCTCCAGAACGCGCAGGCGGCGGCCGACCGTCGTCGCGTCCGTGCCAAGCGCCCGGCCAGCAGCGGCAAAGGATCCACCCCGCGCGAGCGCTAGAACGTGGCGCAGGTCATTCCAATCGATATCGTGCAATTTTGCAGCTCCCGACGGCAAACTTACAGCGTGCGTCAGTATTATTGCAGCCATAGACTGGAAATATCCAGCAAGGAGATGACGATGACACTTTTCGCAGTTCTGTTCGAAGACGATCAAAAAAACGCCGCCGCGATCCGTAAGGAGTATCTGCCGCGCCACTTCGCCTTCCTGGAGGCGAATGCCGCTTCCATAAGGACGGCCGGACCGCTCAGCCGAGAGGGTGACGCTTTTGCCGGCGGCCTGTGGCTTGTCGAAGCGGAGACCGCCGATGCTGTCGACCATCTGGTGAAGGAAGATCCATTCTGGGCGGCGGGCCTGCGCAAATCCGTGCAGGTCTTCAGGTGGAACCAGGTATTTGCAGAAGGCGCCCTCCTCTAGTCGGAAGCACCGTCACGCGCTCAGCCCATGATTTCAGGCAGGCGTGCGGCCAGCAGATCGATGACCACACGCATCTTCAGGGACAGCTGCGGAACCTGCGGCCAGACCGCATAGACGTTGACGGCCCGGCTGGAAACATTCTTCAGCGCTTGAGCCAGCCTGCCGGCGTATACGTGATCGCGCACCAGCCAGCATGGCAGCCAAGCAATCCCCATTCCCGACACGGCTGCATCCGCCATGACCTCCAGATCATCGAGGCGCAGCCGCGTTTCCGGAAAATAATCGACGGCAGTTCCGTCATCCTGCAGGAAGGTCCATTTCTTCGTCTCGCCCGATCTTCCATAGACGATCAGGTCGTGGCCATCGAGGTCGGCAATAGTCTGCGGCGCGCCTCTTGCGGCAAGATAATCCGGCGCTGCACACAGCGTCATGCGATGGAGAGCGATCTTGCGCGCGGCCAGGCCGGCTTCGTCGCGCAGCGCGTTGTTACGAATGGCCAGATCGAACCCTTCATCGAAGAGATCGACTACCCTATCGCTGAAGGAAAGATCCAGCTCGAGCCTGGGATGCATGCGGGCCAGTTCCAGCAGCAGCGGTGCGGCACAACGGCGGCCGAAGAGCACGGGCATGGAGATGCGCAGGCGTCCCGTGACCTCGCGCTTGCCCGATTCCAGCATGGCCTCGCCTGATTGTATCTCGTCCAGTGCCCGCCGGCAGCGCTCGTAAAAGGCTTGGCCCTCGTCCGTCAGGCTTTGCATACGGGTGGTGCGGTGAAACAGGCGCACGTTCAGGCGCCGCTCCAATTTGGCGATGGTCTTGCCGATTGCCGAGCGCGACAGATTCATGCGGGCCGCCGCCGCTGAAAAGCCGCCTGCCTCGACCGCCTCTACAAATTCCGGAATGCCGTTGAGCATGTCATTCATAATGATTGCTTCCTGAAAGGAACCAGTTAGCGGAAATAATATCGCCACTGGCGACCAGAAAGCAACGATATGCTTCCGTCCATTGCTTCCAATTCCTCTCAGGAGATGATTATGACGAAAACCATGAAGCGCTGGACCCTCGAGACGATTGCCGTTGGCGCTCCCTTGAACCTCACGGAAGCGGCGGTTCCGACACCTGCGCGCGGCGAAGTGCTCGTGCGGGTGAAGGCCGTTTCACTGAACTATCGCGACAAGCTTGTTCGCGAGAGCGGCATGGGCCTGCCGATCCAGTTTCCCTTCGTGCCGGCTTCCGACATGGCTGGCATAATCGAAGCGGTGGGAGACGGCGTAACCAGATTTTCCGTCGGCGATCGGGTCATTTCGACCTTCCATCCCGGCTGGATCGACGATAAGCCGCTCGGCGATGCCCGCAACCTGCCCTACAAGACGCTGGGCGGCTTCTATCCCGGCGTGCTTTCCGAATATATTGCCATCCCGCAGGATTGGCTCGTATCGGCCCCGACGAGCCTCGATTATGCCGAGGCCAGCACTCTGCCCTGCGCCGGCCTGACGGCATGGTTTGCGCTGGTGGAGCGCGGCAAAATCAAGCCGGGCGACAGCGTGCTCGTGCAAGGAACGGGTGGCGTGGCGCTGTTCGGCCTGCAGATCGCCGCCGCACAGGGGGCCGAGGTCTTCGTGACCTCATCGGGCCCGGAGAAGCTCGCACGGGCAAAAGCGCTCGGAGCCCATCACGGCATCGACCGGAACAAAAGCGATTGGGTGGAAGAGGTCTATCGCCTCACCAATGATCGCGGCATCGACCACGTCATCGAAATCGCCGGCGGGCCGAATCTGGGCCAATCGCTGAAGGCGGTGGCGCTTCATGGCCGGATCTCTGTCATCGGCGTCCTCGAGGGCTTCGATATTGCCGGCCCTGCTGCGCCTTTGCTGCTGAAATCTCCCGTCATTCAAGGCATCAGCGTCGGCCACCGCCGCTCGCTCGAAGATTTCGTCCGCGCGGTCGACAGCATCGGTCTGAAGCCCGTCATCGACCATCGCTATGCCGTCGGCGAGGTGCCGGCCGCCTTCGATCATCTCGATCGCGGCCCGTTCGGCAAGATCGTCATCGAGCTGTGATAGCCGCCGGGCCACCGCGGATGGCGGCGGCCCGGCCTTCGCACGATATCAGGCCTTCGGCTCGAAGGGCTGCGGCACGCGCTGGGCGCCCTGCCGGGCCAGCATCCAGCCGGGATATTCGGGCGCAAGCGCGCTGACTTCATCGAGCTTCGCGATGTCGTCGGTATCGAGCTTCAGCTTGACGGCCGCCAAGTTCTGATCGAGCTGGTCGAGACGCTTGGCGCCGATGATGATGCTGGTGACGAAGGGCTTCGCCAATATCCAGGCAAGCGCCACCGTGGCGACGCTGGAGCCGTGCTTCTCCGCCACTTCGCGCATGGCGGCGACGCAAGCCCAGGCGCGATCCTTGTCGACGGGTGGGAAGTCGAAGCTCGCACGCCGTCCCTCGCCATTGCCGGGAGCGCCCGGACCATACTTGCCCGAGAGCAGACCGCCGGCCAGCGGCGACCAGACCATGAGCCCGATCTTTTCCTCAGCCATGACAGGCACGATTTCACGCTCCAGATCGCGCCCGGCGATGGAATAATAGGCCTGCACCGTTTCGAAGCGGGCGAAGCCGCGACGTTCGGAAATGCCGAGCGCCTTGGCGATGCGCCAGGCCTGCCAGTTGGAAACACCGACATAGCGTACGAGACCGCGCGAAATGAGGTCGTCCAGCGCCCGCAGCGTCTCCTCGATCGGCGTCACTGTGTCCGTCCCATGGATCTGGTAGAGATCGATGTGATCGGTCTGCAGGCGGTCGAGGCTTGCCTGCACCGAGTCCATGATATGGCCCCGCGAGGCACCGCGATCGTTCGGCTTGTCGCCCATGACGCCATAGACCTTGGTGGCGATGACGACATCCTTGCGGGGAACGCCGAGGTTCTTCAGAGCCTGGCCGAGCAGCTTTTCGGAATTGCCGGAGGAATAGACGTCGGCGGTGTCGATGAAGTTGACGCCGGCCGCAAGCGAGCCTTCGACGATCTTGTCCGCCAGCGCCTGATCGACATCTGCGATCGAGCCCCAGAGGCCGTTGCTGGGATTGGCTTCGCCGAAAGTCATCGTACCCAGGCAAAGTTCGGAAACGAACAGCCCGGTATTGCCGAGTTGATTGTAACGCATAGGAGAAATTCCCTTGTGGTCAGCCGGAAGATGCTTCCGGCCGGTGAATGCATATCTTTTGGCTATGAATTGGCCCCGGCATGGCAATCGCTATCGGCGCTGCCCTGGAGAGGTCACGAGATGGTCGTCAAGGCCCGGCTCTGGCTCCGCGGCAATCGAGACAACAAGCACATAATGCACCGGAAACCGATTTCAACGCGAGACCTCCCGTCGATCACGATGCGGTTACCGGCACCCGCTCTTGCTTCCGGACCGCTGCGAGATAGATTCATACCTTCATATCATGCGCAGGACGGACATACCGATGACGCAACGTCCCCTAACCACGATCGGCTTCGATGCCGACGACACGCTCTGGCAGAACGAACAGTTCTACCGGCTGACGGAGCTGCAATTTACCGATCTTCTCGCCGATCACGCCGCAAGCGACGTCATTTCCGCACGGCTGCTGGAGGCGGAAAAACGCAACCTCAGACATTACGGCTTCGGCATCAAAGGCTTCACCCTCTCGATGATCGAGACCGCGATCGAGATCACGGAAGGCGAAGTGCCCTCGACCGTCATCGCCCAAATCCTCGATATCGGCCGCGATCTTCTCGCCCATCCCGTCGAAACCCTGCCGCATGTGCGTCAGACGCTGGAAGCTTTGTCCGGAAAATACCTGCTGGTGCTGATCACCAAGGGCGATCTCTTCGACCAGGAGCGCAAGCTCGCCCAATCCGGCCTCGGCGACCTCTTCGATGCGATCGAGATCGTCTCGGATAAGAACGCCTCCACCTACCGCCGCATTTTTTCCAAGGTGGGCGACGGGCCCGAACGGGCGATGATGATCGGCAATTCGCTGAAATCGGATATCGTGCCGGCGCTCGCCGCCGGAAGCTATGGCGTCTTCGTGCCGCACGAGCTTACATGGTCCTTCGAACATGTGGAGGAGCCGACCGAAGCGCCGCGTTTCCGCAAGATCGGTCATCTCGGCGAGCTGCATGGCGTGCTCGACGCGCTGTCGTAGGCTCTTAGTCGCTTTTACGCAATTCCGGACGGAAAACCGCCGCGGGCTTTTCCTGGAGCTGCTCTACTGCCCCTGCTTGGAGCGCGGCGGGAAGAGCGTCGGACCCTGATCCTTCTGCTGGTCGGCGGGCGTCTGCTGCGCGGCCGGCGGATTGGGATCGATGCGGATCTCGTAAGGCGCGCCGAGGCCGCGACGACGGGTGACCCGCGAATAATAAGGCTTGATCAGCCAGGTCGTATCCTCGTTGACGGTGACGTCGGCCGTATTGCCGTCCTCGTCCGTGCCGAAGAAGGATTCGTCCTCGCTCGACGACAGGTCGAAGATCGCCATATAGGCGTATTTGCTCCTGGAGCTGAAGGTGATCCGCACATGCTGGCCCTTCTTCAGCGGCAGCATATAGACCTTGCCCTTACCGAACTTCGTCCAGCCCGTGAGCTTCTCTAGGACGGCGGGAAAACCGATTTTCTCGACCTTTTCGCCGCGGTCGAGCTGCGGCAGCTGCTGGGTGGCATCCTCTGCATGGACTGCTGCGGCACCGAACAACGCAAGCGCCACCATGGAAAGGCCGAGAAGCGCCGCCTTCATGGCCGCACCAATGCGCATCGCATCGCCTCCACTTTTTTCCGGCAGTAGCAGCCTTCGATGTGATCGTTGACGAGGCCCATGGCCTGCATGAAGGCATAAACCGTGGTCGGGCCGACGAAGGTCCAGCCGCGCTTCTTCAGATCCTTCGAAATCCGCACGGAAACCGGCGTCGTCGGATTGGCGCGAAGATGGGCAAGATCGAAGACCTCGGGGCGTTCGGCAGCGGTCGGTTCATGGCTCCAGAAATAGCGGGCGAGCGATCCGAATTCATTGCGCAGCTCGAGGGCGCGGTTGGCATTGTTGATGGTGGAGACGATCTTGCCGCGATGGCGGATGATGCCGGCGTCGGCGAGGCAGCGCTCGATATCGGTATCGTCGAACTTGGCGACCTTCTCGAAATCGAAACCGGCAAAAGCGGCGCGGAAATTTTCGCGCTTGCGCAGGATCGTCAGCCAGGAGAGGCCCGATTGAAAGCCCTCAAGGCAAATCTTCTCGAAGAGCCTGATGTCGTTGACAACAGGGCGACCCCATTCCTCGTCGTGATAGCGCTGATATTCCGGCAGATTGCCGTGCCAGAAGCAGCGGTCCTTGCCGTCTTCGCCGGTGATGATGCCCGTGTCGGCCATTTTCGCGATTCGTCCCTATTTCAGCGCGCACTACCGGAAACCGGTATGCAAATATCGGATAAAACCAGATCAATCAAACGCTTAAAATCGTAAGCACATTTCGACGATCGCGCATTCCGATTCCAGATTTACCACTTGCAAACCATCTTTCCAAACCAGGCGGTAACCCTGATACAGCTTTATCGGCTTCGCGGCATTTTGATGAATAGATGTTTACCATTCGCTCGCGCGCAAATGGCACCATGGTTTCGACCGGGTGCCTTCGCGCCCATCCTCGGCCCATGTAGAGAGTTTGTCCGATGATGAAACATGCCGTCCTGTGTGCCGCCGGCGCTCTGAGCCTGCTTGCCTCCACTGCCTTTGCAGATGACCGTTATCAGTCGCGCCCGCCCGTTATCGTCAGTCCCGATCTGACCGCCCCCTGGGTGATGCAGCTTGGCGGCGGCAATGTGCAGCCGGTCGTCTATCCCCGCCCGATGGCGCGCCGCGCGGCCGATCCCAGAATGGAACAGCACGCAAATCCACAGGTGCGCCAAGTCGTGCAGCCGCGCGGCCTGTTTGCCCGCCCGGTCGTGCAGCAAGTTGCCATGGTCCGTCCGCAATATCCGGCAATCCGTGGCCAGATCGACCCGCAATTCCTGCCGCAGATCGTCGACTACCAGACGAAGGAAAGACCCGGCAGCATCGTCATCGATACCAACAGCCGCTTCCTCTATCTGGTGATGGATGGCGGCAAGGCACGCCGCTACGGTGTCGGCGTCGGCAAGCCCGGCTTCGAATGGGCCGGCGCCCATACGGTGACCCGCAAACAGGAATGGCCGGACTGGACGCCGCCCGCCGAAATGATCTCGCGCGAAGCCGCCAAGGGCCACTATCTGCCGGTGCACATGGAAGGTGGCGAAGGCAACCCGCTCGGCGCCCGCGCCATGTATCTCGGCTCCACCCTCTATCGCATCCACGGCACCAATGCGCCCTGGACCATCGGCAGCGCCGTTTCCTCCGGCTGCATCCGCCTGCGCAACGAGGATGTCACCGATCTCTATAACCGCGTAAAGGTCGGCACCCGCGTCATCGTGATGTGATCGAGCATCGCGTGTAAACCCGCGCGGCGATCTTGCTCTTGTCGAAAGGTCGCCAGCCGCAGCGCCGGAATGGCCCGGACTATAAGTCAGACTATAGTCTGACTTGCCATAGAAGAGCGAGCCGTTCTTCCACTCCGTTCTTCGCATCGGGCAT
Source organism: Martinezella tropici (assembly GCF_008370325.1). Classification (GTDB taxonomy): domain Bacteria; phylum Pseudomonadota; class Alphaproteobacteria; order Rhizobiales; family Rhizobiaceae; genus Rhizobium; species Rhizobium tropici_B. The sequence goes on from NZ_VNIP01000011.1 coordinate 687,352, forward strand.
TTTGATCTTGATCCCTTCGTTGGTTCCGGTAGTTTCCTACCGGTTTCAACGAGGGGAATGCCATATGAGAGCAGCACTATCGGTCGTGGCGACAGGCGTCGTCGCGGCGTGTCTTCTTGCAGCATCGAACGCAGCGGCTTTTACCGCTTCCACGCCCTATACGGCAGCACCGGCCACACGCGGCGACGTGGTCCGAGTTGCGGTGGAACCGCAAGGCCAAGTCAAACCGCAGTTCCAGCGGCGCATGGTGCGGCTAGCAACGAACGAGGCGCCGGGCACCGTCATTATCGATACCAACAACAAGTATCTTTATCTCGTCGAGGGCAGCAATCGCGCAAGGCGCTACGGCATCGGTGTCGGGCGTGACGGTTTCGGCTGGTCGGGCGTCGTCAAGGTCGGCCGCAAGGCGGAGTGGCCGGGCTGGACGCCGCCGCCGGAGATGATCGTTCGCGAAGCCAAGAAGGGCCACAAGCTGCCTCCCTTCCAGGAGGGCGGCGAGGACAATCCGCTCGGTGCGCGCGCCATGTATCTCTATCGCAACGGCAACGACACCGCTTTCCGTATCCATGGCACCAACCAGCCCTGGAGCATCGGCCTCAATATGTCGTCCGGCTGCATCCGCATGATGAACAAGGACGTGATCGATCTTTACGAGCGCGTCCCCGTCGGCACCAAAGTCATCGTGGTCGGTCCCGGGAACAAGCAGGGCGAAGTCAGCTATCAGGATCGTGGCGTCGATGTGCTGCGGACCCTGTTCGGCGGCTAAGCGGAGCGGTATCTCCTCATCCTGATTCGAATATCAGCTCACGGGCGTTCCGGACCATGGCATGGCTTCGATCATGCAGGTCGAGGACGCCCGTTTCTCGCGTGATGCGCCATTCCGCGCCAGGCTGCGCTGATGTCAGTGTTGCATCAGTGTTACAGCCTGAAACTTATCGTCCCGATCCGCCGCAAAACGGCTTGTTCCCTTCAGTTTACCGTCAGTTTTCCCGCCTAAGCCGGGCTTGCGCACCTATGACTGCAATAGAAGTGTCACGGAAGCGCGCTTAGATAGCAGCACTTTGGCATTCGGGGATTTCATATGCATCGTGCATTTCGCATCACGCAGCCGGCGCTTGCCGCGCTTGCTATTTCAGCAGTCATATTTGCCGCCAATTCTGCCTCGGCAGAGATGCAGTTTTCCGCCTATGGCGGCGTGCAAGGTGCAACCGGCAGCAACGTGACCACGTCGGACGGCGCCGATTTCGACCCGAACTGGTCGGGCAAATCCTTCAAGATGCCTCCCTATTTCGGCTTCCGCGGCATCTGGTGGCTTGATGAGCTCAACAAGCCGAACTGGGGCGTGTCGCTGGATTACTCGCATGCCAAGGTCTATGGCGATCTCGGCAACACGCCCGGCTGGTCACACTTCGAGTTCACCGACGGCTTGAACATGCTGACGCTGAACGCTCTCTACCGCTTCCAGGATCCTGCCCGCAACTGGACGCCCTATGTCGGCCTCGGCGCTGGTATCAACGTGCCGCACGTCGAAGTCACGCGCGCGTCCGGCCGCACCTTCGACTACGAATTCGGCGGCGCTTCGCTGCAGGCACAGGCCGGCGTCAGCTACCAGATCTCCAAGCACTGGTCGACCTTCGTCGAATATAAGGGCAACTATAACTTCGTGAACGATGTTTCGATCGACAGCGGCGACACGCTGAAGACCAGGGTCTTCACTCACGCGCTCAACTTCGGTGTCTCGTTCAACTTCTGAAGCCGGTCTGGCTGAAGTTCGCGATCAATCCCCCTAAGCCGGTTCAGGCTTGGGGCATTATGTGCTATATTCCAGCACATGAGTTTTTCCTATTACAGATGCGACTGGATCCATCCGGAAAGTGAGGAGCCGGTCATCGTCTATTACGAGGTCGACATCACCGGCGATGTTCCTCGGCTTATCGACGTGTTTGCCGATGGTCGCCGGCAATGCATGTCGGTTGTCGATTTCACTACGGTAGGACGTGAAATGCTAGGGATCACCAGCCTGGTCGAAGGCTCGTTTTACGATGGCGTTGCCGGCCTGATGGATGGCATCTTCTTCGAGGAGGGGCAGGATCGTATCAGCATGACGCAGATCGCCGCCGATCGGTTCGAGACCGAATGGCAAGCCTACCGGCTGCCCGGGTCGGGCAGGCTGCATTAAGCGGCGGCCGGCTGCAGCCCCTTCAACTTGGCAGGCATCTCGCCGCCATAGGCCCAATCCAGCAATTCCACCGTATGCAGGATCGGGATATTGGTCCCCGTGGCGATCTGCGTGATGCAGCCGATATTGCCGGTCGCGATGATATCGGCCTTCGTCGCCTCGATATTCCTGACCTTGCGCGCCTTCAGTTCGGCCGAAATCTCCGGCTGCATGATGTTGTAGGTGCCGGCCGAACCACAGCAGAGATGCCCTTCCGCCGGATCGCGCACCGTGAAACCGGCAGCCTTCAAAAGCAGCTTCGGCGCCATGGTGATCTTCTGCCCATGCTGCATGGAGCAGGCGGAATGATAGGCGACCGTGATGCCACGCGGCATATGCGAGGGAAGGTCGAGGCCGGCGAGATATTCGGTGATGTCCTTGGCGAGCGCCGAGACCCTTGCCGCCTTTTCGGCATAGGCCGGATCGAGGCGCAGCATATGTCCGTAATCCTTGATCGTCGTGCCGCAGCCAGACGCGGTGATGATGATCGCATCGAGCCCGCTGGCCTCGATCTCACGCGTCCACAGATCGACATTGGCGCGGGCGGCGGTGAGCGCCTGTTCCTCACGCCCCATGTGGTGGACCAGCGAACCGCAGCAGACCTCACCTTCCGGGACGACGACTTCGACGCCAAGGCGCGTCAGCAGCCGGATGGCCGCCTCGTTGATCGCCGGATCGAGCACCGGCTGAGCACAGCCCGTCAGGATCGCGACGCGACCGCGCCACTCCGCCTGCGGCTCATGCCGGGCGGGCCTGGCAAAAGGAGACGGCGCCGGGATGCGACGCGGCGCAAGATCAAGCATAGCGGCGAAAGCCTTCAACGCCGGAACGCGCCTCAACAGGCCATTGAATGGCCGGCCAAGGTTTGCAAGTCGCAAGGCCAGCCGGAAACGGCCGGGATAGGGCAGCACGGCCGCCAGCACATTGCGGGTCAGCCGGTCCATCAGCGGGCGCCGATAGGTATTTTCGATATGGGCGCGGGCATGATCGACCAGATGCATGTAGTCGACGCCGGAAGGACATGTCGTCGTGCAGGCGAGGCAGGACAGGCAGCGATCGATGTGCGTTACCACCTCTGCGTCGGCGGCCCGGCCGTTTTCCAGCATGTCCTTGATGAGATAGATGCGGCCGCGCGGGCTGTCGAGCTCGTTGCCGAGCGTCACATAGGTGGGACAGGTGGCGGTGCAGAAGCCGCAATGCACGCATTTGCGCAGGATCGCCTCGGATTCGGCCACATGCGGATCGGCAAGCTGGGCAAGGGTGAAATTGGTTTGCATCTATGCACGTCCCCATTCGAGCAAGGTTCCGCCCCTCATCCGGCCTATCGGCCACCTTCTCCCCGTTTTGACGGGGAGAAGGGGATGGCCGCATCCTCCGTCGCCCCGCAGCTTTGGTACATCCGATGCTGCCAAGTAAAAGAGGTCGTCCCCTCTCCCCGCCCGCGGCGAGAGGGTTAGGGTGAGGGGCAATCGTGGACAAGCCTCCATCCCCTTCACCCCATCTTCCCCGGATTGAAAATCCTCGCCGGATCGAATTTTTCCTTCACGCGCGCCGAAAGCAACGCCACGGCCTCGGGCTGCGGCTGGAAGGCCGGTGTCGTCGCGCGGTGGCCTGGAGTAGCGCGCATCAAGGTCGCGTGTCCGCCGCCGAGCGCGTGAATGTAGCGCCTGAGCATATCGCCCTCCGGTTCGGCTTCCATGCGCATCCAGACCAGCCCGCCCTGCCAATCATAATAGGCATCGACGCCCTCCTCCAGGCGAAGGGCCGCAACGAGCTGCTGGCCGATGCTGGGGGCGACGGATACCCGCCAGATCGGGCGCATCGTGCCATCGGCATAAGGTTTCACATCGCGGATCTCTCGCCAGAGCCTGCGGCTGACATCCTCTTCGAGGCGCTTGGCAGGGCCGAGCCGACCCATCGCGGCGGCCAGCTTTTCGGCCCTCGCCGTGACGGAGCCGGGAAGGCCCTCGACGCGCAGCACTGTTGCCTCCCCTTGCGGCATCGTGCCGTCGACGAAGGACCACGCGACCGTCAAGGGCAAATGGGCTGCACCCGATACTTCGAGCGGCAGGGCCATGGCCGCGGCCATCGCGTTGGCGGCCTCCGCATCGTTGAGGCCGGAGACGACGATCGTTTCCTCCGTCTTCGGCTTCGGCGGCACGCGAAACGTCACCTCCGTCAACAGGCCGAGCGTACCGTGCGAGCCGGCCATCAGCTTGACCAGATCGAGACCAGTGACGTTCTTCATCACCCGCCCGCCGGCCTTGACGATCTCACCCTTGCCGTTGACGAAGCGGACGCCGAGCAGGCTGTCGCGGGCGGCGCCACTGACGAAACGGCGTGGGCCGGAGACATTGGCTGCGAAAATGCCGCCGATCGTCGGCTCGCCGTCCGTTCCCATCAGCGACCGGTGATCCATGGGCTCGAACGCCATCATCTGGCCGCCCTCGGCAAGAGCCGCCTCGATCTCTGCGACCGGCGTACCGGCACGGGCGGTCAACACCATTTCCCCCGGATTGTAGGCAACGATGCCGGCAAGATGGCGCGACGACAGAACCGCTTCCGAGACGACCGCGTTGCCGAAGCCGGACCGCGTGTTGCCGCCGACGATCGCAAGGGTCGCACCACGCGCCGTATGGTCGCTGATGATGGAGGCGGCTTCCTCCTCCGTCCTCGGATGAAACTCGGTCATGCAGTGTTGCGTCCGTCGAGCGGGAAGACCTTGGAAGGGTTGAGGATCCAGCCGGGATCGAAGGCCGCACGGACCGACATCATCTGGGCGAGATCGACATCGGCATATTGGTGCCGCATCAGGTCGCGCTTCTCGATGCCGACGCCATGCTCGCCGGTGAGACAGCCGCCGGCATCGACGCAGAGCCGCAGGATGTCGTTGCCGGCGGCTTCCGCCTTGGCGGCATCCTCGGGATCGTTGGCATTGAACAGGATCAGCGGATGCATGTTGCCATCGCCGGCGTGAAAGACATTGGCGACGCGCAGACCGTAGCCGTCGATGATCTCGGCCGTCTTCTTCAGCACATGGGAAAGCTGGCTGAGCGGCACGGTACCGTCCATGCAGATGTAATCGGCGATGCGGCCGGTGGCGCCAAAAGCGGATTTGCGGCCTTTCCAGATCAGGGCCGCCTCCGTGGCAGACTGGCATTCGCGCACGGTCTTGACCTTGTGGGTACGCGCGATGGCGACGATGCTCGCAAGCATATCGCCCATTTCCGCCTCAGACCCCTCCACCTCGACGATCAGCAGCGCGCCGACATCGAGCGGATAACCCGCATGCGCAAAGGCCTCGCAGATCTCGATCGCCGGCTTGTCCATGAATTCGATGGCAACGGGAATGATGCCGGCGGCGATCACATCGGCCACGCAGGCGCCCGCCTCTTCCGACGTATCGAAGCCGAAGAGCACCGGCCTGGCGCCCTCCGGCTTGGCGATGAGCCGCACCGTCGCCTCGGTGACGATGCCGAGCTGGCCTTCCGAGCCGCAGACGAGACCGAGCAGATCGTAGCCCGCCGCATCCAACGCCTTGCCGCCGAGATCGATGACGGTGCCATCGGTCAGAACCAGCTTGACGCCGAGGAGGTTGTTGGTCGTGACGCCATATTTCAGGCAGTGCGCGCCGCCGGAATTCATGCCGATATTGCCGCCGATGGTGCAGGCAAGCTGCGAACTCGGGTCGGGCGCATAGAAGAAACCATCGGCCGAGACGCTTTCGGAGACGTGCAGGTTCGTCACCCCCGCCTGCACGGTCGCGGTGCGATTGGCATAATCGATATCGAGGATGCGGTTCATCTTGGAGAGACCGAGAACGACGGCATCTTCCTGCGGGATGGCGCCGCCGGAAAGCGAGGTGCCAGCGCCGCGCGGAACGACGGGAATGCCATAGCGATGGCAATATTTCATCACGGCCGCCACTTCCGCCGTCGAGCGCGGCAAGGCTACGGCAAGCGGCAAGCGGCGGTAGGAAATGAAGGCATCGGTTTCGAAGGGTACGAGTTCGCGCGGCTCGTGGATGAGGCATTCCGGCGCCAGAAGATCGGCGAGATCGGCGACGATGGCGCTGCGGCGAGCCAGAACATCCGCACGCGGCTCCAGAAATGAAATGGCCTCGGCCATGCCGTCCTCCTTCTGCATCCTATGCCGGATACAGCCTCCTTTTAGAGCATGATGCCGAAAAGTGTGATCGGTTTTCGGACGACATCATGCTCTACTTCTTTGAGTCTGGAGCGGATTCAGATTTTAGGTCGAAGAGACCTAAAATCATCCGACTCTAGGTGCATTACAGGCTTAGCGCTTTCCCAGGTTTGGAGCAAATGATAAGCATTTATTCCAAAACAGGAAATAATCGTGCATGACCAATTTAGGCGATCTCGAAATCTTCGCCAGCGTCGTCGCAACGGGCAGCATGTCCCTGACCGGTCGCGCGCTCGGTTTTTCGCCGGCGGTGATTTCCAAGCGCATCAAGCGGCTCGAAGACCGGCTCGGCACGCGGCTCCTGCAGCGCACGACGCGGCAGATTTCACTAACGGAGGCAGGCCAGGGTTTCTACGACCGCGTGCTTGCAATTCTGGCCGGTCTGGAAGAGGCAGAAGCCTATATTGCCGGGCGCTCCTCCCAGATGCACGGCACGCTGAAGATCTCCGCCCCGACATCCTTCGGCCGGCTGCATATCGCGCCGCACCTGAAATCCTTCATGCAGGCCCATCCGGACCTCGCGATCAATCTGGTGCTGAGCGACGAATTCGTCGATATCGTCGGCGGTGGCTTCGACCTTGCCATCCGCATCGCCGAGCTCACCGATTCCAGCCTCGTCGCCCGCAGGCTTGCGCCGGTGCGCAGGGTGCTCTGCGCGTCACCGGCCTATATCGATGCGCACGGTATGCCCGGGGATATCGAGGATCTGCGCCGTCACACCTGCCTGCCCGCGCACAATCATGATCCCTGGCGGCTCGACGGTCCGCAAGGCAGCCTGACTTTCCGGCCGGAGGGCAGGCTGATCACCAATTCCAGCGAGGTCGTCCGCGAAGCGGTCATCGCCGGCCTCGGCATTGCCCTGCGCTCGACCTGGGATATCGGCCCGGAGCTGCGTGACGGCCGCCTCGTTCAGGTCCTGCCGGCCTATGAAGGCTCGCACAATGTCACGCTTTCGGCCGTTTACCCCAGTCGACAGTTCCTGCCGGCGAAAGTACGCGTCTTCATCGATTTTCTCGCGGAACTTTATGGCCCCCTTCCCTATTGGGAGCGATGAGAGCCCTTTCGAGGAAATCATCATGGCCGCGCCTGAGATCATTCGTTCCGATGTTGCCTCCATCCTGAAGACGCGCTTCACGGTGGCTCTCGGCGATATCACCAAACTTCCGGTCGATGCCATCGTCAATGCGGCCAACAGCAGCCTGCTCGGCGGTGGAGGCGTCGACGGTGCGATCCATCGCGCCGCCGGACCGGACCTCCTCGCCGAATGCCGGACGCTGAACGGCTGCAAAACCGGACAAGCGAAGATCACCATGGGATATCGCCTGCCGGCAAGACATGTGATCCACACCGTCGGCCCTGTCTGGAATGGTGGCGATCATGGCGAGGAAGAACTACTCGCCGGCTGTTATCGCAGCAGCCTCAGCCTTGCCCGGAAACACGGGCTCAAAAGCGTTGCCTTCCCCGCCATCTCCACGGGCGTCTATCGCTTTCCCGCCGAGCCGGCTGCTAGGATCGCAATCCGCACGGCTCTAGCCGAGAGCGAAGATGGCGCGTTCGAGGAGATCGTCTTCTGCTGCTTCGGCGACGACATGGCGGCGCTCTACGATCGATTGCTGCCGCAAGCGCTTGATGGAGCCTGACGTTTAGAGCGATTCAGTTTTTCACGGAATCTGTGAACCGCTCTATCTCTTTGTTTTCTCGCAATTCCGGGCGAAAAACCGCTGCGCACTTTTCCTGGAATTGCTCTAGCGCGCCAGGTCGAGATAAGCGGAAGCGACAAAGGCGTCGATATCGGCCGGAACGGGAATGACGCAGGCTTCGCCGCCAAGGCCGCCCTTGGCGACCCGCTCCAGGCAGCGGACCTGCAGCGTAAAGCCGAGATCCATGGATTCGATGGTATTGCCCAGCGGACGCGGGCCGGCCAGATTGGCCATGTGGCCGCCGCCGAGAATATGGAAGGTGCGGCCATCGTGCATGCGGACCGTCTCGATCTGCTCGGCTTCGTATCGGTCGACACCGGCAACGTCCGGACTGTTGCGGAAGCCTTCGACATCGATCTCATGCGGGAAATGGCCGCCATTCATCAGGATCGCGCCGTCCTTGATCAAAGGCAGATCGGCCACGGTGATGATGTCTGGATAACCGGTAACGGTGATCAGGATATCGGCGGAGCGTATCGCCGCCTCGCGCAGCGGTGTCGAGAAACCGTCGAGGTGTGCCTCAAGCGTCGTGACCGGATCGACATCGACGACGCTGACCGTGGAAAAGGCGTTGCGGAAACACGCCGCCGTGCCCTTGCCACAGGCGCCGTAGCCGAAGACGGCGACGCGCTTGCCATTGGTGGAGCGATTGGTGAAACGCAGATAGCTCTCGAACAGGCTCTGCCCGACGGCATGCCGGTTTTCGGCGAATTGCTTGATCGGGCTGTCGTTGATGACCAGGATCGGCATGTAGAGCTTGTCACGCATCGGTATGAGCCGGGTGCGGCCGGATGTCGTTTCCTCGGTGCCGCCGAGAAGGTTGGCATAGGGCTTGTCGGCCGCGCGGGCGAAGAGATCGCCGCCGTTGTCGAGCAGCAGGTGCGGCTTTTCTGCCAGGATCGCGTCGAGGCTTGCGCCGTGCTCCTCGGCATCGCGGGTCTGCGTCGCGAAGACCTTGATGCCCTGTGCGCGAAGATAGTCGACCGTTTCAGGCTGCGTGCTGTTGAGATTGCCAGTGCAGACGAGGCCCGCGCCGCCTGCCCGCAGCGTCATCAGCAGCGCAACCGTCTTCGGTTCCAGATGGATGCCGGTGCCGATGGTCAGGCCGGCAAAGGGCTTGGTGTCGCGAAATTCCGCCGCCGTGGCAGCCAGCAGCCGGCAGCTGCGCGCCACCCAGTCGATACGGGAAAGAGAAGAGGATTGATCCATGTTGCGCTCCTGCCGGCTGGTTCCATATGCGATCTGGCATGGCTGGAGGTTAGCTGTCGATGGACATTGCAATGCGTCGCATGGCAGAAAAACTGCCATATAGATCCCGATCGAGCAGATGCCTTGCTAAACCCCTTCGGCCCCTGCTCTGCTCAGCCAATCGGCCAGCCGGACGAGAGCCGGATCCTTCACATCGCTGCTGCGGATGCTGAGGCTGTAGCCGGCCGGTCTTCGAATGAAGCCGTAAGGTGCCACCAATGTGCCGCGATCGATATCGTCACCGACGGCCGTGCGCGGCGCGATGGCAATACCAAGTCCGGAACGAGCGGCTCCGATCGCAAGCAGCAGATCCTCGAATTCGCGATTGCCGGCAAAGCGGAGGGGAAGATGACCGCTTTCGGCAAACCAATCCTCCCACAAGCTCGGGGCGGAACGGCTTGCGAGCGCGACAGCACCGGCGAGCGTCGAGACATCGGCTGAAAGACCAAGGCGATCGGCGAGTGCCGGCGTCGCGACCGGCCCGAATTCATCCTCCATGAAGCGGATCGCGGTGATATCACGCGTCGGCCGGTACTCACCGCCCATGATCACGGCTTCGAGATCCGGGCGCTTGGCCAGAGGCTCCACCGCTGCCATCGGCGCGATGTCTATGTCGATATCCTGAAGAGCTGCCTGCAGGCTGGCGACGCGCGGCATCAACCACCAGACCGCGAAGGCCGAGGGGACGCCGAGCCGGATGGACCGCCTGCCTTCCATCGAAAGGTCTGCCGAAGCCCGTGCCAGGATGCCGAGGGCGACACCGACCGAATCAGCGAATGCCTTGCCCTTCGCCGTCAGCACCAGCCTGCCGTTCTCCCGATCGAACAAGGCCGTGCCGAAGTGGCTTTCCAGCAGATTCAACTGCTGCCTGACGGCGCCGCGCACGACCCCAAGCTCGTCGGCTGCCTTCAGAATGCTGCCGCGCCGCGCCACCGCGTCGAAAGCGCGCAATGCATTCAGGGGTGGCAGGCGTCGGGGCGGTCGTTCTGACATGACAAGAATTTATCTTTTTTCCCAGTATGATAGCAGCGACATTCAAGAAACTGCGCCATCTGCGGCATAAAAATGCTGTTCAATGTCGTTTTCAGCACAAGAGCTGGCGAATATCAGAAAACAAATCTGTTGTTTTTTATCTACGCAACACTGAATAAATTTGTGGGGAAATACCATATAGCGTCATATGAAGCGCAAATTTTTTCCACACGATGTTATTATGCAACCTAAGCTTCACTCCAACACCAAAAGGTGATCCGACAATTGGCCTTTCTCAACCGTATAGCTAATGATGTGCAACTTATGTTTCGGCGCCCGCCGCGACAACAATATGCTGCGCTCTGCTATCGATTGAAGAAGAAAACGGGTGATCTCGAAGTGTTGCTGCTGACCAGCCGCGATACCGGCCGCTGGGTCATTCCCAAGGGCTGGCCGATGCCGGGCAAGCTTTCCCATGAGGTCGCCGCCCGCGAAGCCTATGAAGAGGCCGGTGTGCGCGGCACGGTGGAGACGGAACCGCTCGGCTCGTTCGGTTACGACAAGGTGCTGCGGGACGGCATTCAGGTGCCGTGCCGCGTGCAGGTCTATGCACTCGCAGTCAACGAACTCGCCAAGAACTTCAAGGAAAAAGGCGAGCGTTCCCTGGAGTGGGTTTCCTGCGAGGTGGCGGCTGAACGCGTTCGCGAACCGGAACTGCGCGATCTCATTGTCGCCTTCGCACGGCGGGTGACGGCGGCTCCGGCCGCAATCCAGGCGAAATAAGCCACATTAGTCACAAAAAACTGTGCCAGTGTGCGTAGCGGATATTGCGCGCCTCATCGGTCAGCGCAATACGAGAGTTTTGATCCAGAGAATTGCATGCCCGACCGACCGGCCACACCAGTAAAAAGGACGCTCGACAAGGACCTCGACAAATTCACCTATGTCGAGGACGCGACCCATCACGTCGCAAGGCGCCTTGTGGCGCCGGGCATCGGCCTGATCTTTCTCGGCCTCGCCATGGTCTTCGCCGGCATTTACGTGCTCGACCAGCCGCGCGCAACGCTGATCTTTGCCGCCGTCGGCCTTGCCGGCTACATGGCCATGAACATCGGCGCGAAGGACGTCGCCAACAATGTCGGCGCGGCGGTCGGCGCGCGCGCGATCACCATGACACAGGCGCTCGTCATGGCGGCCATTTTCGAGATTCTCGGCGCGACGATTGCCGGCGGCCCGGTCATCAACACGATCTCGACGCATATCGTCGACACCAATCGCATCATCAGCATCGGCAAGCTTGCCTGGCTGATGATGGCGGCGCTGCTCGCCGCGGCACTCTGGATCAACTTCGCAACCTGGCTGAAAGCGCCCGTTTCGACCACGCATACGATCGTCGGCGCCGTCGTCGGCGCGGGAGCCGCGGCCGTCGGCCCGGAACTGGTGAACTGGAATCTTCTCGCGGCGATCTCCGCCGGCTGGGTCGTGACGCCCTTCCTTGGCGGCGCCATCGCGGCCAGCATCCTGCTCTTCATCGAGACCTTCATCGTCTATCGCGACGACAAGATCGCCGCCGCTAGGTACTGGATCCCCATCCTGATCGGCTTGATGGCAGGCTCGTTCTCGGCCTATCTCATCGTCCAGCTCGAGCCCAGGAATGCCATCCCGAACCTGCTGAATCTCGCGATCGGCATGATCGTCGGCATGATCGCCTGGCTGGCGGCGCGGCCGCTGGTGGCGGCGCAATCCGTCGGGCTCGAAAACAAGAACAGCTCGCTGCGCAAGCTTTTCCGCCTGCCGCTGATCTGCTCTGCGGCGCTGATGTCCTTTGCGCATGGCGCCAACGATGTCGCCAATGCCATCGGACCGCTGTCGGCGATCGTGCGCGATATCGGCCTCGGCGGCTCGCTCGGCGTGGTGGCCGAAACGACCACGCAGAAGGCGCCCTTCTGGGTGGTCATGATCGGCGGCTGCGGCATTTCCGTCGGCGTGCTGCTTTACGGCCCGCGACTCATTCGCCTGCTCGGCGAGCAGATCACCAAACTCAATCCAATGCGGGCCTATTGCGTTGCCGTATCCGCGGCGCTCACCGTCATCGTCGCGGCCTGGTTCGGTTTCCCGGTGAGCTCGACCCACATTACCGTCGGTGCGGTTTTCGGCGTCGGCTTCTTTCGCGAGTGGTATACCGTCCGTTCCAAGCGGCGATTTGACTATATGCGTAAAAAGGCCGAAGCCGCAGGCATTCCCTGGCTTGAGCCGGAAATCACGGATGAGCGCAATCCCGACGAGGTTCATCGCCGGCGCCTGGTGCGCCGTTCGCATTTCATGACCATCGTCGCCGCCTGGGCAATCACCGTGCCGGTCGCAGCCCTGCTTGCCGCCGCCGTATATTGGGTTATGGTCGCGCTCTTCATTTAGAGCGGTTCGGCTTCTCACCGGATCTGCGAACCGCTCCATCTCATTGTTCCAGGTAATTCCGGGGGTAATCCATGCGCGCCAATTTCCGCATGCAGCGGCTGTTCGTGACCGCAGACATCAAGGCAGGCATCGCCATCGAGGCTGATCAGGATCAGTTCAACTATCTCGCCAACGTGCTGCGCATGGAGGATGGTGCCGAGCTGCTCGTATTCAACGGCCGGGACGGTGAGTGGAAAGTAAGCATCTCCTTCCCCACCCGCAAACGCATCCTGCTGACGCCCGCCGAGCAAACAAGACCGCAACCTGCCCCTTCCGACCTGCATTATCTCTTCGCGCCGCTGAAAGTTGGGCGGCTCGATTATCTCGTGCAGAAGGCCGTGGAAATGGGTGCGGGCCTGCTGCAGCCGGTCATGACGCAGCACGTACAGGGCAAGATCACCAACCTCGACAAGGTCAAGGCCAATGTCATCGAGGCGGCGGAGCAATGCGGCATCCTGGGCATTCCCGATGTCGCCGAGCCGGTAAAGCTTGCCGAGTTGCTTGCCCGCTGGCCGCGCGAGCGTCGCATCATCTATTGCGACGAAGGCGATGCCGGCCAGAATCCGTTGCCGCTGCTGACGCAGGTGAAGGAGAGGCATCTGGCTCTGCTGGTCGGCCCCGAGGGCGGCTTCTCCGAAGAGGAGCGCACCCTGCTGCGCGGCCTCGATTTCGTCACCGCCATTCCGCTCGGCCCACGTATCCTGCGCGCCGATACGGCCGCCGTTGCCGCCATGGCGGTGATCCAGGCGGCGATCGGCGACTGGAACTGAGCCTTTAGAGTTTTTCCGCTTTTCTCCGAATCGCGAAAACGCTCTATCCTCTTGTTTTTACGCAATTCCGAACGGAAAACCGCCACGCACTTTTCCTGGAATTGCTCTACTCCAAGACAGCGACGATGGTCGTAACGACCAGCAGGATCGCCAGCGAGATATTGACGATCCGCGAGACCCTCGGATCTTGAAGGAAACGGGCCAACGAAGCACCGACAAGAAGCCACACCATGTGGATGGCGACGATCATTCCCGTAAGCAGCGCGATCTTGACGGCGGCGTCGAGCAGCCTCTGGTCCTGAAATAGGCTGACTCCGGCAAAGACGGCAGCAATCGCCAGATAGGCCTTGGGGTTGGCGACGGCCAGCAGGAAGCCGCCGGAAAAGGCCGGAGCCGCGGCCTGATCACCGCGCCGCGACAGCGGCGCCGCGGTGGCGATCTTGATGGCGAGATACAGGATATAAACGGCCGAGACCGCCGTCAGCAGGAAGGCGCCATGCGGCACCGACAGCAGGACCGCAACGACGCCCGCTGCCACGGCCAGCAATACCATGACCGTGCCCGCGATCAGGCCGGAGACATAACCAAGCGAGCGCCGGAAGCCATAGGCCGCGCCCATCGCGGTTGCGCTGATCGTCGAAGGGCCTGGGCTTCCCATGATGACCAGCGAGGCCAGAAGCAAAGTCAGTATAGGATAGTAAATGGCGTTCGGACCGTTCATCGATATGCTCCGCTTGATGTCAATCGAAGCAAAACTATCCGTGCTCACGGCGAGACGTCTTGAACGCTTGTGCAAATATGCCGACGGCTGGCACGGCTGTGATGCACTCGCGAGACACAAAATCCTATTTTTTTGAACGACCCTTGAAAGAAATTCACTTGCGCCGTACCTCAATCCGCGTCAATCACCCTCCTATTGACCTGCGGCTTGCGCGGGTTCTTCTCCGAGATCTAAGGTAATACCATGGCGCGCGATACCACCGACCAGACTCCGCTCTCCTCGGTCTCGGAAATGACGGCCTATCTGGCCGAGGGCAACAAGCCGAAGGAGAAATTCCGCATTGGCACGGAACACGAGAAATTCGTGTTCTTCCGCGCCGACAACAGCCCCGTGCCCTATTTCGGCGAGGCCAGCATTTCCGCGCTCCTCGAGGGGCTGCAGAAGAAATGCGGCTGGGATGCGATCATGGACGGCGACAACATCATCGGGCTCGGCGAGCCCACAGGCATGGGCGCGATCTCGATCGAGCCGGGCGGGCAGTTCGAACTCTCAGGCGCGCCGCTCGAAACCATCCACGAGACCTGCAAGGAATCGAACAATCATCTGGCGGCGGTGCGCGAGATCGCCGAGCCGATGGGCATTCGCTTCCTCGGCATCGGCGGCAGCCCGAAGTGGACGCTTGCGGAGACCCCGCGCATGCCGAAATCGCGTTACGAGATCATGACCCGCTACATGCCGAAGGTCGGCACCAAAGGCCTCGACATGATGTACCGCACCTGCACCATCCAGGTGAACCTCGACTTCTCATCGGAAGCCGACATGCGCCGCAAGATGCGCGTGTCGATGAAGCTGCAGTCGCTGGCGACGGCGCTCTTTGCCTCCTCACCCTTCACCGAGGGCAAGCCGAACGGGCTTTCGTCCTGGCGCGGCGAAATCTGGAAGGACACCGACAACCGTCGCGGCGGCCTGCTCGATTTCACTTTCCGCGACGATTTCGGCTTTGAAGATTATGTGAAGTGGGCGCTCGATGTTCCCATGTATTTCGTCGTCCGGGACGGCCGCTATCACGACTGTACGCATGTCACCTTCCGCCAGTTCATGAACGGCGCGCTGAAGGGCGAAATCGCCGATTGGGAACCGACGATGGGCGATTGGACGAACCATCTCTCGACGCTATTCCCCGACGTGCGCCTGAAGCGCTTCCTCGAAATGCGCGGCGCTGACGGCGGCCCCTGGCGCCGGATCTGTGCGCTGCCGGCCTTCTGGGTCGGCCTGCTCTATGACGACGAGGCACTGACGGCAGCCGACGAGCTAACCAAGGACTGGAGCTTCGATGAGGTCAACGCGCTGCGGGACGTCGTGCCGGTTGAGGGCCTGAAGGCCGCCATCAAGGGCCATGGTCTGCTCGACGTGGCGCGCGAAGTGGTTGGCATTTCCCGCCTTGGCCTGAAGAACCGCGGCCGCCTGAACGGCGACGGGCAGGATGAAACCGTCTTCCTTTCGCCGCTCGATGAAGTGCTTGCCAAGAAGGGCACGCTCGCCGACGATCTGCTGATGCTCTATAACGGCCGCTGGAACCAGTCCGTCGAGCCGATCTTCGAGGAATATCAATACTGATAGCGAACGGGCCTGCCGCTGAAACCTGATGGTGCGGCGGCAGAAACCGGTATGCGCTCCCTTTTTTCCCGCTATACTGCTGCAAGCAAGCGCCGCGTGATTCCGAAGCGGCCTCATAGCGGGGAAAGGGACTTCGATGCTGCCACTCTTCGACATGATGATGCAGGCTCAGAACGGCGCCGCCACGGAGGCCATGGCCAAGCAGTTCAACTTGGCGCAGGAGCAGGCGACCAAGGCCATGGCCGCGCTGATGCCGGCCTTTTCCTCCGGCTTCAAGCGTAGCGCGACCGATCCCTATAATTTCATGGGCGTGATGCAGGACATCAGCTCGGGCAATTATGCCAAATATTTCGAGGATATGACCAAGGCCTTCACGCCCGAAGGCATTGCCGACGGCAATGCGGTGCTCGGAAGGCTGTTCGGCTCCAAGGAGGTTTCCCGCGCGGTTGCGGCACAGGCCGCGCAGATGACCGGCATCGGTCAGGAAATCTACAAGCGCATGTTGCCGGCCATGGCTGATACCCTGATGGGCGGTCTCTTCAAGGAAACCAGCGGCCAGATCCCGCAGATGGCCAATCCCTTCCTCAATACCGATATGGGCGAGATGATGCAGGGCTGGCTGCAGAGCATCGGCTTTGCGCCGAAGCAGCAACCGACACCGCAGGCGAGCATCTTCGATAACCCCTTCACCCAAGCGATGGAGCTGATGTTCGGCGCCGATTCGATCAAGCGCGGGAAGCCGGCGCAGACCAATCCGTTCCTCGACAATCCGTTTGCCAAGGCTTTCCAGGACATGATGAAGAACTTCCCGATGCCGGCCGAGCCACCGAAGGAAGAGCCGAAGGCCAAGCCCGCCGCCGGCGTCGACATGGCCGCCTATACCGAGATGTTCAACGCCATGTTCGACAGCGGCCTGGAAGTGCAGAAGAGCTATCAGAAGAACATGGAGGCGATCTTCGACAGCTATTTGAAGACGCAGGGCAAGCCGGCATCCAAACAAGAGTGACGCGGATCGTCACTTTCGATCTTCATCGATTGTTCGCAATTCCGCACAGCCCGTGCGCATTGCGCCCGCTTATCATACACTGAGACTGAGCCTATTTCTGCTTTCATCTTGAAAGGAGATAGCCATGTCCAGCATCGATCAATCCGGCAGCTTTACCCTTGGGGACCGTAAGGTCAGACGGCTTGGCTACGGCGCCATGCAGCTTGCAGGTCCCGGCGTCTTCGGCCCGCCGAAGGACCATGACACCGCGCTCGCGGTTCTGCGCGAGGCCATCGCCTCCGGCGTCAACCATATCGATACCAGCGATTTCTATGGCCCACATGTGACCAACCGGCTGATCCGGGAAGCACTCCATCCCTATCGCGACGATCTCGTCATCGTCACCAAGATCGGCGCGCGGCGCGGTGCGGATGCCTCCTGGCTGCCGGCTTTTTCCCGGGAAGAGCTGACACAGGCAGTGCATGACAATTTGCGTAACCTGGGACTGGATGTGCTCGATGTCGTCAATATCCGCATCATGTTCGACGTGCATGGTCCGGCCGAAGGGTCGATCGAGGCGCCGCTAACCGCCCTTGCGGAGCTCAAGCGGCAGGGTCTGGTGCGTCACATCGGGCTCAGCAACGTCACGCGAAACCAGATCGCCGAAGGGCGAGGGATTACCGAGATCGTCTGCGTGCAGAACCTCTACAATCTGGCGCAGCGCACGGATGATGCATTGGTCGACGAACTGGAACGCGACGGCATCGCCTATGTGCCCTTCTTCCCGCTCGGTGGGTTCACACCGCTGCAATCTTCGGCGCTTTCCGATGTGGCCGCCCACCTGAACGCGACGCCGATGCAGGTGGCGCTCGCATGGCTCTTGCAGCGCGCACCGAACATGCTCCTTATTCCGGGCACATCGTCGCTTGCGCACCTCAAGCAGAATATCGCGGCCGCCGAGCTGAAGCTGCCGGAAGATGCGATCGCCGAACTCGATCGCATTGCCGGCGCCGGCCACGTCTGACGCGTCCACTCACCGATCCGAAACGGCTCGAGCAGGCAGCTCGAGCCGTCTCTCTATTCCGATGTTGTCGAGAAATACCTCATCGTGGCTGACGACGAGAAGCGCGCCGTCATAGGCGCGCAGCCCGGCCTCGACCGCCGCGATGGAATCGATATCCAGATGGTTGGTGGGTTCGTCGAGAACAAGCAGCGAGGGCGGCACCGAGCCGCCGAGCACGCAGGCAAGCCCGGCGCGCAGAAGCTGGCCGCCACTGAGACTGGAAACGACCTGCAGCGCGGCATCGGCCCTGAACATGAAACGCGCCAGGGCGGCACGGCAAGCATTTTCGTCCGCATCCGGATTGACCCTGCGGAAATTGTCGCGGATCGACAGCGATGGGTCGAGAAGGCTCACTCGCTGGTCCAGCAGGGCGGACTGGACGACGCGCACCGTTCCGCTCCAGGGTTCCAGCGCACCTGATATCAACGCCAGCAGCGTCGTCTTGCCCGAGCCGTTTGGCCCGGTGACGGCAACGCGTTCCGGCCCGGTAATCACAAAATCGAAATCGCGCAGGATCGGCCGTTCAGGCTCGTAACCGGCGGTGACGCCCTCTATTCTGAGGACGATCCTGTTTGCCGGCAGTCCCGATGTCGGCAGCTTCACAGTCAGCGGCTGGAGGACCTCGATCTTTTCGCGGGCCGCGGCAGCATCCTGCAGAGCCTGGCCACGGCGTCGTTCGGCAAGCCGCGTGTTCTCGCCGCCCGTCATCTCGCTTCGCTCCTTCATTCCGCCGAGCAGGATGCGCGGAATACCGCCCTTGGCCGCCATCTTCCGCCCCGCTTTGTCCCGTCGAGCCTGTCGCTCGACGGCCGCCTGTGCGCTTCGTTCCACCTCGGCAACACGCTTCTCCGCCTCGGCGAAATCACGCTCGGCGGCGGAAAGCTCCAGCGCTTTGCGCTCGCGATACTGGCTCCAGTTGCCGCCATAGCGCGAGGCGCCGAGCGATGTCAGCTCGACGATCGCATCCATGGTGTCGAGCAATTCGCGATCGTGACTGATGACGATCGCGCCGGCCTTCCAGCCTGAAAGCAGGTCGATCACCGCGGCGCGGCCGTCGCGATCCAGATTGTTGGTGGGTTCGTCGAGAATCAGGAAATCGGGATCGTCAACGATGAGAGCGGCAAGGCCGCAGCGCGTGCGCTGTCCACCAGATAGGGTCACCAGAGGCGTTTCCGGAGTGACGTCAAGCCCGACGCGGTCAAGTGCCGCGGCGATGCGCGCCTCGAGCGTCCAGTCAGCCGAGGTGAGCTCTTCATTCGTTGCTTCGCCGGCTTCCGCCCGCTTCAGGACGGCAAGGGCTTCGCTCGCATCGAAGAGATCGGCAACGGTTTCGTCCGCCTCCACCTGCACGCTCTGGCGCAGGATGCCCAATCGGCCATTGAAGGAGATGCTGCCGGATTGTGGCTGCAAGTCTCCGGCGACGAGCTTGATCAGCGTCGTCTTGCCGACGCCGTTGCGCCCGACAAGGCCGGTGCGTTCAGCACCGAAGCTGAGATCGAGATGGGAAAGGAGCGGCCGGCCGTCAGGCGTGGACCACGAAAGATTGGATAGAACGATGGATATGGGCATGAACAAGAATTTCCCCGGTGGCAAGGCTGAACGGCATTGCGGTCGAGGTGGAATCCATTGCTGCACACATCCTGTTGGTATTGCGGATGCCCATAAACTAGGCGACCCGTGGCTTCAGTTCAAGTCCGGCGCGCAAAGTCAGGAGCAAGTTCAACCCTTGGCGTCGATGGCATCGAGGAAATCGATGACCCGTTTCCAGGTGAGATCTGCTGCCTTGGCATCGTAATCGGGCAGGCTGGCATCGGTGTAGAGGTGGCCGCCGCCGGGATATCGGAAAATCTCCGCGGCGGTTCCGGACCGCTCGACGGCCTGCCGCCAGGCTGCGACTTCTTCCGCCGGTTCGAACGGGTCCGGATCGGCCAGATGCAACTGCAACGGCAGACCCTTGCGGGCACTGTCGGCGATGGAGGCAATGCCATGCAGGAAAAGGATGCCGGCGGTCTTCTCGCGCTTTGGCCAGAGGCTTGCCGCGACGGCAACGCCCATGGAGAAGCCTGCAAGCACGGTCGAGGCGGGCAGACCTGCCAGTGCCCATTCCGCGCGCTCGCAAATCGTCGGCCAGCCGATCTCGTCCTTGAATTCGAACCCTTCTTCGATGGATCGCGCGATCAGCCCGTCATAGAGATCCGGCGCGAAAGCCTTGTGCCCGGCTGCCTGTGCCCGTTCGACCGCTTCATGCTCGAGCGAGCGCAGGCCGTAGACGGAATGGAAGAAGATCACCGTTGCCATCATCGCTTTCCTGCTGTTCGGATCAGGTCGTTAGATAAGACAGTTGCTGCCGGAGGCAACTTGCCCGCGCATGATCTATGGCGAAAACCGGTCTCCAGAAAGAAAAAACCCGGTGTTGGCCCTTGGGCCGAACACCGGGAAAGAAGCAGGGCTTATTGGCTATCACCCTGCGGGGAAACTGTTGCCACCATCAGCCTCTAAAGCTGCTGAAGGCGGAGGGGCGCGTGCAACGACGCGCGGAATTGGTCAGATGGCCGGACGGGTCCCCGAAGAAGGTCGAGGTAGTCAGCGCGGCATTCAAATCTTGCCTGGTGAGGCCGATATCGCACAACTGACTGTCGTTCAGCTCATTCAGATATTCGATTTCCTTACGATTTCGGATTGCGCGCCAGATCGATGCGACGTTGCCCAAAGCAAGCATCATGCGCGCCGTCAGCGACAGCGATGGCGTTGCAGGGCCGAGGTCAAGGGTCCGATCTATCGTGCGCATTTCCGTATTCCTTTCCTTGAGGCACACGCGAGCCAGGCCCCTTTCCCATGAACCGGAAAAGGGGCGTAGGCCGGGAGGAGTTCGATAAGAATTCTGTTCGATTGGTATGCTGAATTGCATTAGGAAGATGCCAAAGCCCTATTGATCAGTCCAACGAATGTTTCTAATGATAACTATCAAACTCTTTTATAGGTGAACCCATGTCCGCGCCGCTTGATATCGATCAGTTGCAGACCTTCATCGCAATCGTGGATTCCGGCAGCTTCACCAAGGCGGCCGACCGGGTATTCAAGACGCAATCGGCCGTTTCCATGCAGATGCGCCGGCTGGAAGAGCGCGTCGGCAAACAGCTCTTCATCAAGGACGGTCGCGGCAACCGTCTGACGGCCGAGGGCGAAAAGCTGCTGAACTATGCCCGCCGCATCATCCGCCTGAACAACGAGGCGATGGCAGCTTTCGACGACAATCGGCTTGAAGGCACGCTGCGTATCGGCACGCCGGACGATTACGCCGACCGCTATATGCCGGAGATCATCGGCCGCTTCGCCAAGACGCATCCGAATGTCGAGCTCTATATCGTCTGCGAGCCTTCGGTCGATCTGGCCGAGCGCATGCATCGTGGTGAACTCGATATAGCGCTGGTCACCCATAATCCGCGTGAGCGCATGTCGGATGTGGTGCGGACGGAGCCGCTCTGCTGGGTCGGCTCGGCCAATCATCCGCTGCGTGACGACGCGCCCATTCCGCTTGCCGTCGGGCGGCGCGACTGCCAGTGGCGCCAGCTTGCCTGTTCGGCTCTCGATGCCGGCGGCCGCGACTATCAGATCCTGTTCACCAGCTGGTCCTGTACCGTCGTAGCCGCCGCCGTGCTTGCCGGCATGGCGGTTTCGGTCATGCCGGAATCGGCGCTCAGGACCGGCATGAAGGTGCTGACCCAGGCTGACGGCTTCCCGCCGTTACCGCCAGTGCAGATCGGCATCATGAAACGGCCTGGACTTTCCGTTTCATTGATGAACGCGATTACCGCCCATATCTCGGCCTGCCTGGACAATATCACCCCGGCTGCGGTCGACGATGACCTCGATGGCGAGGTGAAGACCTATACGCGCTTCTATCCACGGCTGCGCGCCGGGCACATTCTGCCGGGCTGGTGACCTCGGGGGTCACCAGCCAATCACTTCGGTCGAATTAGTTTTCCGGCTCCGCCAGCAAGGTTGTGCGGATCACCTGTTTCCATTCGTGCAGCATGCGCAGGGCCATCTCATCGTCGCTCATGATGGCAAAGCGGACGGATGCGCCGATCAGATGGCTGAAGAGCTGGGTGCGCGCCGCCAGGTCGATGCGGCTTTCGGCCGGCAGGAAAGGCCGGATACTCCCCAGGAAAATTTCGGCGACGCGATTGCTGTGCGCGATGTTGAGCTTCAGGATATCCCTGTCGATATCCGTGCCGAGCCAGACGCCGAGATAGGCAGGATCGCTGCGGAACTCGTGGTAGTACCAATCGATCATGCCGCAGACCAAGTCGATGGCATGATCCAGCGATGTTACGGTCGCAAAAGCTTCCCCAACCTTCTGCTGGATGAGACGGGAGTGCCGGTCAAGCAGGGCTCCGACGATTGCGGCCTTGTCCGGAAAATATTGATAGACGGAGCCGATTGGAATCCCCGCGACCGCGGCGAGTTCCGTCATCTTCATCGCACTGACGCCCTTTTCGGCGATCAGCCTGGCTGCGACCGACAGAATGACGTCGACGCGTTGAATGCTTCGCTCCTGCTGCGGCCTTTTGCGGAACGTGACGCGGTCAGGCCTATCCGGATTCATTCTTTCCCCGTTTCATTTTCATACTGAACGACGCTGGACACAGAAGACGCTATGACACCAGACGCGTTCAATGCGCGTAAACGGGAAAAGTCCAATTTTAATCATCACTTAGGCGCCATTGCCATTATGAAAATCGACGCCGGAACATGGTTTCGACCTCGGTAATCAGCGGATGGCTGGCAAGCCGCAATTAACGACTTGCGTCGTTACGATACATATTTCTTTAGAAACTCGACCGTCCTGCCCCAGGCGAGATCGGCGGCCTTCTTGTCGTAACGGGCAGCGGAAGTGTCATTGTTGAAAGCATGGTTGACGCCGTCATAGACGAAGATCTCGAAGGTCTTGCCGCCCGCCTGCAGCTCCTTGCGATAGGCGTCGATGCCGGCATTGATGCGATCGTCGAGGCCGGCATAATGTAAGAGCAGAGCGGCCTTGATATTGGGCACATCGCTCGCCTGCGGCTGTGCGCCGTAATAGGCGACGCCTGCCTTCAGCTCCGGCGAGATCGTCGCGAAGCGATTGACGAGACCACCGCCCCAGCAGAAGCCGACCGCGCCGACCTTGCCATTGGCGCCATCGGCCTTGGCAAGATAGGCCAGACTCGCTTCGGCATTGGCGGCCGTCAGCGTTAGGTCGAGATTAGTGAACATGTCGCGCGCCTTGTCTTCATCCTCCGGCGTGCCGCCAAGCGGAGAGAGGAAATCCGGCGCCAGTACCACAAAACCTTCGAGCGCCATGCGGCGGGCTACATCGCGGATATGCGGATTGAGGCCGCGGTTCTCATGGATGACGATGACGCCACCGAGCTTGCCGGCCGCATCTTTCGGCCGGGCGAGATAACCCTTCATCTCACCCTTGCTGCCGGCAAAAGTCACATCCTTTGCCTCCAGCCTGCCGTCATTGGCGGCAATGACCTCGGCGCTCGCCTTGTTGGAGGCAAGCAGCGGCACAATCGCAGCGGCCGCCCCGGCAGAGCCTGCAAGCTTGGTCAGCTTTTCCATGAAACCCCGACGGTCGAGCGTCAGATGCGTATATTCGTCATAGGCATTGATCATCGCCTGCGTCACAACGGGCTTTTCCGCGCTCATGGTCCTGTTCTCCCATTTTTCCCCGGCAGCCGGCACAAAGCGGCCGTCACCCGTTGACAAGATAGGTCAGCGGGTGGAGGCACGACGGAAAAGGTAAAACACAAATGCGTTACCGCAAGTTGTTATCGCGATAACATGCGCGGCGTCAGGAGAGGGCAAGCCAGATGCCGAGCCACACCCACATGCCGGCAAGCGCCACAAAGCCGAGAGCAAAGAGCGGGCTGCGATAGCGCATGTCGTTGCTGGTCACATGCACGAAAGCGTGCGCGTAGCGCGTGACGATGAAGATCCAGGCGAGGATCACGGCCGGTAGATTATCGGCCTGAGTGGTGTAAAGCACGATGCAGCAGGCGTGGAAGAGCAAGGGAAGCTCGAACTGATTGGCGAGGCTGTTTCGCACGACCAGGCTTTCGGCCGGCTCGTCGGTGGCGTGGTTCTCGCGAAATTGCGAAGACTGGATGCGGCCGGCCTTCACGAGTACGCGGCGGCGCCATCCCAGGAGCGCATAGAGAATGAAGACAAGCACCGCATGCGCCACCATGGGCCAAAACATTTCATAGCCGGTCACGCCGCCAACTCCTTTGGAATTTCCGAAAGCCGATAGGGGTCAATCAGGACGGCCGCGCGCCGTCGCGCGACAGGTAGCGAAAAATCGCGAAACGGGCCAGTAGAATAACCGTCACCACCAGCGTCAGGAATTTCAGCCTGACGATAACAGGCAGTACGCTTGCAAGAAGCGTCACGGTCGCATCCGATGGCATTGCCGGGGGATAAAGTAGGAGGCCGGCGATATTCTCGGCATAATCGACAACAGTATAAAAGACCGGCAGACAGAAAATGACAGTGGTCCCGCCTGGCGGGACCGGCCGGCCGAAGAAGAAACCGCCGGGGCCGATCAGCCGCAGCAGGCAGAACAAGAGGCCGCCCAGCACCAGTGGAAAGATAAGCTCCGGCCCGAGATACATGGAATGCAGGATGGCAGCCGGATCGGGATGATCCTTGAGGTAGCCCAGCATGGCGATGACGTCGTCGCGCTCATAGCCGCCGATGCGTGCATCGAGCATCTGCTGGCCGGCTGCGGCATCGCTGAATGCTCTGACGAAGCCGGCATAAATCCAGGCGAAGAGTGCCAGCGAAAGAGCCGCGAGGATCGCCGCCAGGCCCTGTAAGGACCTAGCGTTATCCTGAGCGTGATCCGCCATCAATCAGCCGCCTGCGCCTGGATAGTTCGGGCTTTCGCGGGTGATCGTGACGTCATGGGCATGGCTTTCGCGCAGGCCCGCGCCGGAGATGCGCACGAAGGTGGCGCGCTCCTGAAAATCCTTGAGATCGGCACCGCCGACATAACCCATGGCAGCCTTGAGGCCGCCCGCGAGTTGATGCAGAACGCCCGCTACAGGGCCCTTATAGGGAACCTGGCCTTCGATGCCTTCCGGAACGAGCTTCAGCGTGTCGCGAACCTCGGCCTGGAAGTAGCGGTCGGCGGAGCCGCGCGCCATTGCGCCGACGGAGCCCATGCCGCGATAGGCCTTGAAGGAGCGGCCCTGATACAGATAGACCTCACCCGGGCTTTCATCCGTGCCGGCAAGCAGCGAGCCGATCATGGCGGCGGAGGCGCCGGCGGCGATCGCCTTTGCCAGGTCGCCGGAGAACTTGATGCCGCCATCGGCGATCACAGGGATGTTCTGGTCCTGCGCCGCCTGCACCGCCGACATGATGGCGGCAAGCTGCGGTACGCCGACGCCGGCGACGATACGGGTCGTGCAGATGGAACCGGGACCGATACCAACCTTGACGGCGTCAGCGCCGGCATCGATCAGCGCCCGCGTACCGTCATAGGTGGCGACGTTGCCGGCCATGATGCGGACGGAGTTGGACAGCTTCTTGACGCGGGTAACGGCATCGAGAACGCGCTGCGAGTGACCATGGGCGGTGTCGACGACCAGGAGGTCGACGCCGGCCTCGATCAGGCGCTCGGCGCGCTCGAAACCGTCATCGCCGACGCTGATGGCCGCAGCGGCGCGCAGGCGGCCCTGCGCATCCTTCGAAGCGTTCGGGTTGAGCTGCGACTTTTCGATGTCCTTGACGGTGATCAAACCGACCAGACGGCTATCGCCGTCGACGACGAGCAGCTTTTCGATGCGATGCGTGTGCAGCAGGCGCTTGGCTTCCTGCTGCTGCACGCTGTCCGTGACCGTGACGAGATTTTCGCGGGTCATCAGCTCATAGATCTTCTGCTCGGGATCGGAGGCGAAGCGGACGTCGCGGTTGGTGAGGATGCCGACGAGGCGATGCGACTTTTCGACGACCGGGATGCCGGAAATGCCGTGCGCCTTCATCAGGCTGAGCGCTTCGGCAAGCGTAGCGTCCGGGCCGATGGTGACCGGATTGACGACCATGCCGCTTTCGAACTTCTTGACCTGGCGGACCTCTTCGGCCTGCTGCACAGGGGTCAGATTGCGGTGGATAACGCCCATGCCGCCCGCCTGAGCCATGGCGATCGCAAGGCGGCTTTCCGTCACCGTGTCCATGGCGGCGGAGAGGATCGGCAGGTTGAGCTCGATATCCTGGGCGATGCGGGTGGCGATATTCGTCTGGCCGGGCATGACCTCGGAGTGTCCCGGCTGCAGGAGCACGTCGTCGAATGTCAGAGCATCCAACCCGGTTGACGTTTCAATAATGCGTGCCATGGCCAATTCCTTCGTCTGTGAAAAACAGGAAAGCCCGGAACGAATCGTCTACCGGGCGATCTTGCAAGTGTTGCTTGGAAGTTGGCGAGGGCTGGTAACACGTCTATGACAGGAAGGGAATAGCAAAAAGCGCGGGGCAGATATGCTAAGCCTTGGCTTCAAAGCGGGATTCGGCTGCGGCGCTGAGAGATTTTCATGCAAGGCGCCGTCAAACGCGATTGCCCGGAAAGCCCAATTTCGCGATGGTGCGGAAATCGGAACAAGACCGTCGTTTTGGTTAAGCAGAGCGTCCGAGAACTCTTCTGGCGGCAGCCGGCAGAGAATTTTCGACGGAGAGAGCCCGCAATCCGTGGCGGCAAGGCGTAGACGAGGTGCATTTGTGACTTTCTGGATAGCGAGCATAATTGGATTGGCGATCGCTTATCTCTTCGGCTCCCTGCCCACAGGCTATCTGGCCGGGAAACTGCTCAAGGGCATCGATCTGAGAGAACACGGTTCCAAGTCCACGGGTGCAACAAATGTTTTGCGAACTCTTGGGAAATGGCCCGCCTTGGCGGTGCTCGTGATCGATATATTGAAAGGTACTGCGGCAATCGTCTTTGCCCTTTGGTTCTATCCCCAACTCGGCACGCTTTCTCCTGTCTGGCTACAGACGGAGTTCGATCGGCAAGCCTGGGTGTCTTGGCCAGTTTGCTTAGCGGGACTCGCCGTATTGCTGGGGCATAGCCGTCCGGTTTGGTTGAATTTTAAGGGCGGCAAGTCCGTCGCGACCGGACTTGGCCTGCTGCTGGCGATATCTTGGCCAACGGGTCTAGGTGCTCTGGCAGTTTTTGGCCTCGTGCTGGCTGCTTTTCGGATTGTCTCCCTTGGTTCGATCCTAGCGGCCTTGACTGCGATTGCGCTCATCTGCAGCTTAGAACAACCACTGCCCTATCGACTGCTAGTGATTGCAGGCGGCCTTTACGTGATCATTCGCCATCGGGCCAACATACGGCGGCTGCTGGCAGGAACGGAGCCTCGCCTCGGGCGAAGTGCTATTGCCCAGAACTGAAACGGGATCACACCTCTAGCACGTGCGATCCCATTCGCCTTGGCTAGTTTATCTCAAACATCGAGCTGATAAGTTTTCGGAATATAGCGGAAGCCTTCGGGCTGCTTCTCGACGAAGCCGACGGCGGGGAAAGGCATGTGGAAGCCGAGGAAGGGTATGCGGTCGGCGGCGATCATGTCGAAGATGCGACGGCGGGTCTTGGCGGCCTGCGCCTTATCCGCGTCGAAGCGGACTTCCCAATCGGGACGACCGAGCGAAAGGACATAATGGTTGGCGGTGTCGCCGGTCATGACAAGCTGCCTGCCGTCGGATTCCAGATGAAAGACGAGATGGCCGGGCGTATGGCCCGGCGCCAGCATGGCGGTCATGCCGCTGATAATCTGGTCGCCATCCCTAAGGAAGGTCATCTTTTCGGCGAAGGGCACGACGTTTGCCAGCACTGCCTTGTGGCCGCTTTCCGCCGGCGTTCCCTCGCGCGCCTTGTCGGTCCAGAACCCGTATTCGATCTCCCCGCTGACGTAGCGGGCATTCGGAAAGGCCGGGCCGCCCTCCTCCATCAGTCCGTTGATGTGATCGCCATGCAGATGCGTCAGGGCGACGACGGTGACCTGCTCCGGCGTGTAGCCGACGGCCTTCAGCCCCTCGCGAAAGCGGCCGAGGCCACGGGCGCGACCGGCCGCGCCAAAACCCGTATCGACGACGATGACGTCGGAACCGGTGTCGATGATGGCGGGTGCATAGCTGTTGACGAGCTTTTCAGTCGGCAGGAAATTCTGCTCCAGCAATTTGCGAACGGTGTCGGGCGCCTGGTTCGAGCCGAAGGTTTCCCAGGGATTGTCCAAGATGGTGGCGCCGTCCTTGACGACGGTGATGATGCAGGATCCCAATTTGAACTGATGCGTATCCGGGGGCAGGACGGCAGTCATGAACTCACTCCTTTGTTGATGCACAGCGTAAGCTGCGCCTATCGTCGTCGCCGGCGACAACGGCCCGGAAGGTCCTCGTCTCAACCGAAAATTTGGTCATGACAAGACAATCCGAATCCGCTAATAGACCGGACGACGTTTTATGCGTTTAGCATTTCCATGCCCTTAGCATATGTCAAATCCTGCGTTCCGCGCCATGGGACGGTGGCTATCACCAAGACGTGATCCCCAACCGTTGACGGAGCAAGATCCGGGATTGGCAGCTGCCTCGCATAGGACTACAGAGCGGCTGATCGCGCCCTAAGCGGCGGCCTTACCGAAGACAGACCTATCAAGGCAGATGCCTATGAATCGCATCGTTCCATTGATCCTCGCCGTAGCCCTCTTCATGGAACAGATGGATTCCACCGTCATCGCGACAGCGCTGCCGGCCATCGCCAACGATCTGCATGTCGGCCCGATCACACTCAAGCTAGCGCTGACCTCCTACATGGTGTCGCTCGCCGTATTCATCCCGATCAGTGGCTGGATGGCGGACCGCTTCGGCGCGAAGAACATCTTCCGCATCGCGATTTGCGTCTTCGTCATCGGCTCCATCATGTGCGCCTTTTCCGGTGGCCTGCTCGAATTCGTCTTCGCCCGCTTCCTGCAGGGCATCGGCGGGTCGATGATGACGCCGGTCGGGCGGCTCGTGCTGGTGCGCACCACGCAGAAGAGCGATCTGGTTTCCGCCATGGCGCTGCTGTCCATTCCCGCGCTCGTCGGCCCGCTTGCCGGCCCGCCGCTCGGCGGCTTCATCACCACCTACGCCTCCTGGCACTGGATCTTCCTGATCAACGTGCCCGTCGGCATCCTCGGCGTCATCCTGTCATCGATCTTCCTGCCCGATGTCGAGGCGACCATGCCGCCGAAGCTCGATTTCATCGGCTTCCTTTTGACGTCCTTCGCCGCATCCGGCGTCGTCTTCGGCATGTCCGTCATCAGCCTGCCGGCGCTGCCGCCCTATATCGGCATCTCCGCCATTGTCATCGGCTTTGTCTGCGGCGTTCTTTATGTCGGCCATGTGCGCCGTCACCCGGCCCCGATCCTCGACCTGTCGCTGCTGAAGAATGCCACCTTCCGCGCGTCCGTCACCGGCGGCACGCTGTTTCGCATCTGCATCGGCGCCATGCCCTTCCTGACGCCCTTGATGCTGCAGCTCGGCTTCGGCCTCAATCCATTCCAGTCAGGCCTCATCACCTTCGCCGGCGCGATCGGCGCGATTTCGACGAAATTCATCGCCCGCCGGGTCTTTACCGCCGTCGGCTTCAAGACCGCGCTGCTTTCGGCAGCGGCGATCACCACCATCACCACGATCTGCACCGGCTTTTTCCAGCCCTGGACGTCGCATCTCATCATCGTCGGCATCTTGCTGATCGGCGGCTTCTCGCGCTCCTTCTTCTTCACCGGCATCAATGCGCTTGCCTTTGCCGATATCAACGACAAGCAGGCGAGCCAGGCGACATCGATGAGCTCGGTCATGCAGCAGATCAGCCTGGCGCTCGGCGTCGCCGTCGCCGCCATGATCCTGGAAACCTCCACCTTCTTCAGCGGCACGGAGCTGCAGGTGCGCGATTTCCACATCGCCTTCTTCTGCATCTCGGTGCTGACCGTGCTTGCGACCATCCCCTTCATCCGGATGGATCGCAGTGCCGGCGCCATGGTTTCCGGCCACAAGGCCGGTCTCAAGCGCGTCGATACCCTGCAGCCGCAGGTGCAGCAGCCGGCCGCAAAGTGATGATCCAACCCTCGTTGCGCTTCAGCCAAGCCGCAGCGCAACGAGGGTTTCGTCAGTTTATCGATTGAGGATGGTCGGGTTTAGTGATCGGCGACGGATTGTTGTTCTTCCGTCTCGCCTTCCGGCTTCCGGCCCTTGAAGCCTTTCGCCAGCAGGAACATTTCCACCGACTCGGCTCTGGATGCGCCGGGCTTCACATGGACGACCTGACGGAAATTCTGCTTCAGGAAGGTCAGCAGATCGCGCTCCGTTCCACCCTGGAAGGTTTTGGCAAGGAAATGCCCACCTTCGGCCAGCACCTCGACGGCGAAATGCGCAGCCACTTCGCAGAGATGCATGGTCCGCAGGTGGTCGGTGCGGTGATGGCCCGTCGTCGGCGCCGCCATATCCGAAAGCACGAGATCCGGCGTGCCGCCGACGGCATCGATCAGCCGCTGCGGCGCATCCGGCTCCAGAAAGTCGAGCTGCAGGATACTGACGCCGGGAATCGGCGCCATTTCGAGGAAGTCGATCGCCGCGACGCGGATATCCTCTTCAGTCGAGTCGGTCACCTTGGCGGCGATTTGCGACCAGCTGCCCGGTGCCGCACCCAGATCGATGATGCGGCGCGCACCCTTCAGAATCTGATGTTTCTCGTCGATCTCCAGCAGCTTGAAAGCGGCGCGGGCCCGATAGCCTTCGAGCTGGGCGCGCTGCACATAGGGATCGTTGATATGACGCTGTAGCCACTGGCGCGACGAGGCCTTCAGCTTCTTTTTCTTGACGCGCTGGCCGAGCTTGCGGCCCGTGCGGTTGCCGGCGATGGTTGGCTTGGTCACGTCTGCGGCCCCTTCATATCCCTCGGTCGATGACCTCGGCGCGAGCGGCCCCGCCGCCAAACGCCATCGTCTGCCATCATGTCGGTCAGCAGTCCCTCGCGCAGGCCGCGGTCGGCAACGCGCATGCGCGGGCTTGGCCAGCGGCGGCGGATCGCCTCCAGAATGGCGCATCCCGCCAGCACCAGATCGGCACGATCCGGCCCGATGCAGGGATTGGCGGCGCGGCCGGCAAAATCCCAGGACAAGAGCTTGGCCTGCATCGCGCTCACTTCATCATCCGACAGCCAGACACCATCGACCCTGCGCCGGTCGTAGCGCGGAAGATCGAGGTGAACGCCGGCAAGCGTCGTCACCGTGCCCGAAGTCCCGATCAGGTGGAAGTCGCCGCTGTCGCGTGCTGCGCCATGGACCGGGGGGCAATCGAAACGCTCGAGCATGCGCTGGACTTCGGAGACCATCGTCTCGAACAGCTCCGGCGTCACGTCGCGACCGCCATGTCGCTCGGAGAGCGTGACGACACCGACGGGCAGCGAGGTCCAATGGGTGATGTGATTGGCCAGCCGGCTGGAGCGATTCTCGCCGATGCGGATGACGGCAATCTCGGAAGAGCCGCCGCCGATATCGAACAGAACGACAGAGCGCGCCTCCGGTCCCACCAACGACGAGCAGCCGGAAACGGCAAGCCGCGCCTCCGTCTCGCGATCAATGATTTCGAGCTGCAGTCCTGTTTCTTCGGTGACCCGTGAAAGGAAAGCTTCGCCGTTGTCCGCCGCGCGGCAGGCCTCGGTCGCGATCAGCCGCATGCGGCGGATTTCGCGCGTTTTCAGCTTGGCGGCGCAGATGCGCAATGCCTCCACGGCCCGATCCATGGCATCGCTCGACAGACGTCCGCTGGCTCCAAGTCCTTCGCCGAGGCGCACGATGCGCGAAAAGGCATCGACCACCCGGAACTGGCCGGGGCGGGTCGGCTGCGCGATCAGCAGGCGGCAATTGTTGGTGCCGAGGTCGAGGGCCGCATAGAGGTCGAGTGGCCGGGAATCGGCGTCGGCATAGGGGTGATGTTGGCCCTGCCCTTCGCGGCGCGGCGGCGACTGCCTGATCTGGCGATGATCGTCATGGGCCACTGGCGCATGCGCGTTCGAAGCAGCATTGGCAGGAGCGACGATCTGCGCCACTTTCTCATGCACCAGAGGCCGGCCCTGCAGGCCACGCTTGCTGCGATGCTTGCGCCGGTTCTTACCGCTTTTATGCGAAGACGGATGGCCATGATCCGGCGAGGCACGATGCTCCGCCGGAGCCGAAAGCTGCTGTGTCTGGGAAGCAGGCTGCGCACCACCTTGGGCTGCGCGTGCACGGCGCCGGCGCTTGCGCTTTTTGGCCGGTAAGCCGGCCTCATCCTCTGCTGGGCGTTGCGCCACCTGGCTGGACTTGCCTGCCTGGGTGGCCTCCGCAGAATGAGCGTTTGGACGGCCATGACCGCGCTTACGCTTCGCGCGCCGGGAGGATTTACCCTTCCTGCGCTCTGCTGCCGACGCCCCGTCTGCCTGCGGCGCTAGGCCGCTGTCGGGGTCACTCACGTATCTTTTCCACCGCGCCGCGCAAGGCCCCTGAGGGTATGCTGCTGGCGCTCGTTCGATTTTCGTTGGGCAAAGAATACCAGCAGGATGGGTTTTCGCCAAATTCTTTTTGAATCACGCCATTTTAGTCGCGCGCCAAACAGCCCTCAGGCGACCAGGTGCGCCCTGACATCAGCCGCAAGTTGCTCCATCCGGTCGATCGGCGCATGCCCGATCAGCA
Source organism: Martinezella tropici (assembly GCF_008370325.1). Lineage (GTDB taxonomy): Bacteria > Pseudomonadota > Alphaproteobacteria > Rhizobiales > Rhizobiaceae > Rhizobium > Rhizobium tropici_B. The sequence goes on from NZ_VNIP01000011.1 coordinate 720,062, forward strand.
TGAAGGCGTGGGTGGCGCTCGACCAATAGACGACATTCATGCCCTTGCGATTTTCCATGTCCGGCGCCGCCGCACCCTTGGCGGATCGGACGATGCAGAGCGCCATGGGACCGCTTTCCGGATCGAGATAGGCGATCTGAGCCAGCGGCTTGCTGTCGTAATTCAGGATCTGAGCACGCTTGAACTCGATGCCCAGCATGGCGACGGCTTCGGGCGCCAGCGACAGATTCAATTTGGCGCCGACTTCATTCAATTGCGCAACCTGTTGCGCATGATCACCGGCTGGAGCGCTCAGCGTATCCGCCGTATAGAGCGAGAGATATTCCGCCACTACGGCACGCCATTCCGTATCTTCATCCGGTTTCGAAAGCCGGTGGCCGATGCCGATCACGGTACGGTCGACGGCAATGGCAGCGACGAAACTTGCGGCGACGGCCGCAAGGAAACCGCGGCGGCCGATGCCGGCAGTGCGGACTTTGCTCTCCTCTCTCGAGGGAATGGCGGCAAGCATGGCATCCAGCTTCGCAGCCGGAGCCTCGGCAAGCATCGGCTGGAATGCCTCTGCGAAGGGCAAGGTGCTGCGCGACAGAAAATCGAATCGTTCCGCCACGCGCTCGTCGTCGGCGATCAATCGTTCGATCCGCTCGCGCTCGGCAGCATCCAACTCACCATCGATGAAGGCGGTGAGCTGCTCGTCCGAGGGCATCTGTCCTTTATGCAATTCACTCATTTCCATTCCCCAGTCGCTCACCTCCGGATGTTTTTCCGTCAGCCGCCATTCCCATGCCCTCGGCGAGCTTCGCCCGCGCCGCCGCCAGCCGGCTCATGACCGTCCCGATCGGCACATCAAGAACGTCGGCCACCTCGCGATAGGAAAGCCCTTCGACATAGGCCAGGAACACCGCGGTGCGCTGCGCCTCCGGCAGGGCCTGAACGCGCTGCAATACCTGCCCGGCCAAAATATGCGTTTCGGTTTCCCGTGCACCGTCGAAAACCAGCGTCTCGTCGGCATCGACGAAGCCCTGCCCCATGCGCACGCGGCGCGAGCGGACCTCGTTCAGCCAGATCGAATGCAGGATGGCAAAGAGCCAGCGATCGAGCCGTGTGCCCGATGTGAACTGGGCCGCTCGCTCCAGAGCCCTGACGCAGGTCGCCTGCACGAGATCGTCAGCCACGTCCCGCTGGTGCGACAGCACCACGCCATAGCGCCATAGCCGCGTCAGATGTTGGGACAGCCCCGTCCTGATATCCTCTTCGCTCGCTATGACATCCTCCGCCGCATTCGCATGTCCGGAAGCCGCCGACCTTTTCGGCGGCTTCGTTGCTGTCGGACTATAAGCAGAAATTGCGCTACGAGCGACCGGCATCACTCCCATATTTCTCGCAAAGCTCCCTGCTTACAGTCTTCATCGTTGACCCGGGCGGCCGTTACAGGCTGGACGGGTTCAGGATCGCGGCGTGAAGATCGCGATATTCCTCGCAGCTCGTATTGCCGCAGAGCGTCTTGATCGTGCCCAGCTGGTCCTTGGCGAGATCCATCTGGCCCTTGATGACGTAGGCTTCGCCGAGATACTCGCGGACCAGCGTGTATTTCGGGTCCATGGCGACGGATTTCTGGTAGTAGGAAATGCCTTCGTCCGTACGGCCGAGCTTGCGGGTGGCATAGCCGCGATAGTTCAGCGCCTCGGCAGTATTCGGGTTCTTCATCGTGTCCAGAACCGCGAGCGCTTCTTCGTAGCGATGATCCTTCTTGGCCAGCGAATAGGCGTAGTCGGCGCGGTTTTCATCGGTGACGTTGGCGCTTTGCTGCTTGACGCATTTCTTCGCCTTCTGATCGTAGATCTCGCCCTTCTTGCAGGTCGGCGTCGTGCTCGAATCGTCGCCGGCGGCAAAGACGGGAACGGCGAAAGCGCCGAGGGTCAGGCTGGCACCGAGAGCGATGGAAGCCAGGCGAAATGCTTTGGTCGTCATGAACTGTCTCCTTGGCAAAATGAACGTTGCGAGGAGAGAACACACCGTCCGGACATTTTATTCGGAGGGTCCAAGAATTTTTTTCTGAAGATCCCAGGCCCGGACGCCGTCACCCTTTCGTGACTGCTCCGACATCGAATAGACCGTCGCCATTGCGTGTTTCCACCATATGCCCCTCAAGGGCACAGGAGAAACCCGTGACCGATAGCATCAAACTTCTAAGCCTCGCCGTAGCAACGCCCGACAACATCATCCTCCAGACGGACGCCGCCGAGACGGCAAGCCGCCTGTTCTCGCACCGTTTTCAGGATTTCAAATATCTCGCCCGCGTGTTCGAGAGCACCGGCATTCGCAAGCGCCATTTGGCGCGGCCGCTTTCCTGGTTCGAACAGCCGCATGGCTGGCAGGACCGCATGGCCGCCTATGCGGAAGTGGCGTCCGAACTTTTCCGCCGGACGGCGACTGCGGCGCTGCAACGCGCCGGCCTCGAAGCCAGCCAGGTGGACTGCGTCGTCACGGCCTCATCCACTGGGCTCGCGACACCGAGCCTCGAGGCGCGGCTCGCCGGCGAGATGGGCTTCCGCGGCGATATCGAACGCGTGCCGACCTTCGGGCTCGGCTGCGCAGCCGGCGTATCCGGCCTTGCCGTCGCGACAAAGATGGCAAGAAGCCGGCCGGGCGCCGTTATCCTCTTCGTTGCGATCGAACTCTGTTCACTCGCCTTCCGTCTGGACGAACTGACACGGCCCAACATCATTGCCACGGCGCTGTTCGGCGATGGAGCGGCAGCTTGCGTGCTGCGGGCAGGCGAGAGTGGTATCGCGGAGATCGAATCGACAGGCGAGCACCTTTTTCCCGACAGCCTCGGCATCATGGGCTGGAGGATCGACGATACCGGCTTCGGCATCGTCCTCGATCAATCGCTGCCCGCCTTTGCCGAGACGCATTTGAGGGGCGCCGTTGCCGGCATTCTGGAGCGATCCGGGCTTTTGATCTCGGATGTCGACCGCTTCATCTGCCATCCCGGCGGCGCCAAGGTTCTGACAGCACTCGAGAGCGTACTTGGCCTTAAAGACGGCGCGCTCGACATCGAGCGCGAGGTGATCGGCGACTATGGCAATATGTCCTCTCCCACCGTGCTCTTCGTGCTGGAGCGCATGATTGCGGCCGGACTTCCCTCTCGCTCGGCATTGCTCGCCATGGGTCCGGGCTTCTCGGCAAGCTGCATCACCTTGAGGAGGGTCGTCTGATGCTATGGCCGTCGATCGCGCTTCTGACCTTCGTGACGCTGCAGCGGCTGGCTGAGCTCATCTATTCCAGGCACAACACCGCCGCCCTCCTTGCCCGCGGCGCCCGTGAATATGCCCCGGAGCACTATCCCTTCATGGTGGCGCTGCATGCGGCCTGGCTGATCGGGCTATGGCTGTTCGCCACGGGCCGGCCAATCGATCCCGGCTGGTTCCTGCTCTTCATGCTTTTGCAGGGACTGCGTCTCTGGGTACTGGCGACGCTGAAGGGGCGATGGACGACGCGCATCATCATATTGCCGGGCGCCGCTCTCGTGACCAGGGGACCCTATCGCTTCCTCAGCCATCCGAACTATGCGATCGTCATCGGCGAGATCGCCGTGTTGCCGCTCGCCTTCGGCTTGCCGCTCTATGCCGCGATCTTTTCGCTGCTGAACGGCATCATTCTCGCAATCCGCATCCGCGCCGAAAATGCCTGTTTGAAACAGAGTGCGGCCTAACCGCATTTTTCAATTGCGCCACTGAAATTTGGCAGGCATTTTCGATGCTTAGATCGCGCTCCAGGCACTGGCATTCACTGCCTTGAAGGTCGCGCGACAATGCAATGAGCATGCGGATAGCAGGATAAGATGACAAAGGACGCAATCGTTCTCGGTGCGGGCATCGTCGGTGTTTCGACGGCAATCCATCTGCAGCGGCGGGGACGACAAGTCGTCCTCGTCGATCGCCAGCCGCCGGGCAAGGGAACATCCTTCGGCAATGCAGGCCTCATCCAGCGCGAGGGCGTCGTGCCCTACGGTTTTCCGCAGCAATTCGGCCTGCTGCTGCGCTATGCCTTCAACAATCGCATCGACGCGCATTATCATCTGCGCGCCCTGCCCGCGCAGATCGCCTTCCTCGCCCGCTATTGGTGGAATTCCAATACGAAGCGCCACGAGATGATTTCGCGCGCCTACGCGCCGCTGATCGAACATTCGGTCAGCGAGCACAACGATCTCATCGAAGCCTCGCATGCCGAGGAACTCATTCGCAAGAACGGCTGGGTGGAGCTGTTCCGTTCGAACGAGAAGCGCGACGCAGAATATGCCGAGGCAGAACGTCTCAACCGCGAATTCGGGATCGGCTACGATGCTTTGAGCAGTGAGGAGATCGCCGCCATGGAGCCGCATCTCAGAGGCAATTTTTCCGGTGCCCTGCGCTGGCGCGATCCCTGGTCGGTGCTCGACCCGCACGGGCTGACAGCAGCCTATCGCCGCTATTTCGAAAGCATCGGCGGCCGCGTGACGACGGGGGATGCCGTCTCGCTCGGCATGGCGGGCTCAGCCTGGAGAATGGTGACGGCGGAAGGGTCGATAGAGGCGGAGGATGTCGTCGTCGCTCTCGGCCCCTGGGCCGATATCGTGACGAAACGCTTCGGCTATGCCTTCCCGCTCGGCGTCAAGCGCGGCTACCACATGCATTACGCTACCGAGGGCAACGCCATCCTCAACAACTGGACGCTCGATGCAGAGCGCGGCTATCTGCTGGCGCCGATGAGCCGCGGTATCAGGCTCACAACCGGCGCCGAATTCGCCCTGCGCGACGCACCGAAGACGCCGGTGCAGCTCGATCGCGCCGAGGCCGTCGCCCGCGCCACCTTCCCGCTCGGCGAACGGCTCGACCCGGAACCCTGGATGGGCGCTCGCCCCTGTACGCCCGACATGATGCCGATCATCGGCAAGGCCCCACGCCACAATGGTCTATGGTTCGCCTTCGGCCACGCCCATCACGGCCTGACGCTCGGTCCGGTGACGGGGCGCGTGCTCGCCGAGCTCATCACCGGCGAGAAGCCCTTCATCGATATTTCCGCTTATGCACCGGACCGATTTGCGCCCTGAGCTGCTTTATCTCATTGTTTTTACGCAATTCCGGACGGAAAACCGCTTCGCACTTTTCCTGGAATTGCGTTAGAGTCTTTCCGCTTTTCTCCGAATCGCGAAAGCGCTCTATCCTCTTGTTTTTACGCAATTCCGGACGGAAAACCGCTACGCACTTTTCCTGGAATTGCTCTAGAGAATTGCCTTGAGGCTTTTGACGGAGGCTTCGACAATGCCTTCGATCGTATCATCGATATCGACGGTCACGACGCCGGGCTCGCCGGTCGGCACTTCCAGCGTCTGCAGCTGGCTTTCGAGCAATGAGGCCGGCATGAAATGCCCCTTGCGCTCACCCATGCGCTTCGTCAGCAGCTCCTTCGAGCCTTCGAGATAGATGAAACAGAGATGGCCGCCGGCAGCGGCTCGCAGACGCTCGCGATAGACGCGCTTCAGCGCCGAGCAAGTGACGGCGACCCCTTCGCCTTTCGCAAGACTTGCCGCAATTTCCTGACCGATCTTTTCGAGCCAGGGCCAGCGATCCTCGTCCGTCAGCGGAATGCCCTTGCTCATCTTCTCGACATTGGCGGCCGGATGCAGCGCATCGCCTTCGATGAAATGGATGCCGAGCTTAGCCGCCACACCCTCGCCGATCGAGGATTTGCCGCTGCCGCTCACGCCCATGACGATGATGGCAAGGGGCGTTTCGGATTGTTCGTTCATGTTGTTTTCTGCCTTGGATCATGGCCGATAATGACTGTCGGGCAGGATCTGCTACTGACACATCTCAGTGCCTGGCCCCTCACCCTAACCCTCTCCCCGTAAACGGG
>NZ_VNIP01000012.1 GCF_008370325.1 Martinezella tropici
GGCCCCGCCTTGGCGCTTACACCAGCCGGCCTACACGAGCAGCTTCTTCTTCAGCAGGACATAATCATTGCAATTGCCGGCGCCGTCGTCCGGATAGGTCCACCAATTGATGATGCCGAGCTTGTAGATGCCGTAGTGGTCGTCGTCGCCGACGCCCTGGATCTCGCGATTGACCAGGCTGTTGATCTGCCGCAGCTGCTCCTTGTGCTGGCTGTCGATGGCGATAGTTTCTTCGCTCTTCCGGCCAGCTTCGCATTCGGCGGGCTGCGCCTTGCAAAAGCTGGTCCAGCCGACCGGCACGCTTGCATCCGTTACCACATGGGCGAACTGATGCGGATGCATTGTGGTGATGTTTGCCACTGGTTTTGCGGTTGTGGCCGTCGAAAACAACAGACCGGCAACGAAGAGAAAGCTTGCAGCGACTAGGAACGAACGCATACTCGGCTCCATGAATTGGGTTCATGAAATCCGATGCGGTCAAATTTATTCGAAAGAAGACTGTTCGCATTTTAGCGAACTGGTTCTTTTTGAACTTCTGCTCCTCAATCGAGGCGAGAAGCACCAAGTCGATGGCTCCGCTAAGAGCGGCTAAAGCTGCCATCCATCAAGCGGAGATCGTACTTCGATCCTGTCTGGCGATGCAGCGATGGAATTATGGTTGGCTAAGAACCGAAATATTGATCAAGCACTTCGCTGGCCGCGCCATCCATGCGGACTTTCCCGTGCTCCAGCCATATCACTCTGTTGCAATTTTTCGCCAGAAGCTCTTTTGAATGGCTTGCCACTACCAGGATCTGGGTCTTTTCGACGAGCTCGTTCAACCGCTGGTTGGCTTTTGCCTTGAATCCTTCGTCGCCAGTCGCCAGCCACTCATCCATAATCAGGATTTCGGGTTGCAAAATGGTGGAAATCGAAAACGCCAGTCGCAATTGCATGCCGGTGGAATAGGTGCGAACGGGCATATCAAGGAAGTCGCCCAACTCGCTGAAATCTTCAATTTCCTGCAGCCTTCCTTTCATCTCATCCTTTTTGAAACCGAGCAAAGCGCCTCGAAGAAAGATATTCTGGCGTCCGGTCGCTTCCGGATCGATTCCAAGCGAAATGTTGATGAGCGACGTACATTTTCCCTTTATCTCGACCTCACCTGAGGTCGGTGCATAAACGCCAGTCAGCACGCGCAAAAGCGTCGTCTTGCCGGAGCCATTGTGGCCTATGAGACCAATGCGATCATGCTCGTGCAATTCCAGATTAATATGATCAAGCCCGCGAACGACTACGACACCGCCGCTTTCGGAGTTGATGGAACCTCCGGTCGCCATTTTCATCATGCGGTTTTTGAGTGACCTGCCGCGTGCGTTGTAGATCGGAAAGTCGACTGTGACGTTCTGAAGAGATATGGATGTCATGATTGCCTGTGTTTCTTGAATGCAGGTTTGTTGGTCACAGCCAGTAGGCGATGCGCGCCCTGTATTTTCTCAGTAGCAGAAGCGTCAAGGACCAGCCAGCGACGGCAAGGCAAGCACAGGCAATCCAGCTGGTAGCCGTAACGCTTTGTCCCAATAGCGGATTCCTGATCACCGAAATTAAGTGGAAAAACGGGTTGTAATCGAGCATGGCATGCGATGCCCGCTCGGGCAAATGCTCCGGCATCCACATGATCGGCGTGACATACATCATGACCTGCATGATGTTCTGTACGATCTGGATCAGGTCGCGATATCGGGTGCACAAGATCGCCAGCATCAGTGCGATCCAGGTCATATTCAGTGTCACGAGGGCGAAACCTGGCACCGCAAGCAAAGCGGAGAAACCAATTGACTTCCAGAATATCAGCAGAACGATCGGGAATATGACGAGATTATGCGCCAGGATAACGGTATTTCTATACCACACCCTTAAGATATATGTAAAAAATGGTATGTCGAGCTGAAGTATAGTGTCGCTGCTCGAGATAAAGCCGGAGCAGCCTTCGCTGACGATCTGTGTGTAGTAGCCCCAGAATATTAGGCCAACGCATATAAAGGGGAGAAACTCGTTCATCGGACTGTTGAAGATCGTGCCGAAGACGAGTCCTAGCGCACCAATCAACACACCCATGTTGATCGTCAGCCAAAATGCTCCGATCCGGGATCGCCTGTAGCGTTGAGCAACATCCTGCCATCCGAGCAAAGCCGCCAAGTGGAAGTTTGCTAGCGCCTCTGTGACGTCCCACACAGCGTCGTGATAGGACATCCCGTTTTTTGCTATTTTCAGATTTCTCACAGACAACCCATTTTTCCAGCTTGGTCTTTTGCCTCAGCACCAAAGACATGCGATCTTTTTAAGGCGAAGCCCTAGCAAAGCATGGAAAGCGAGAATAGCCCCCTCGGGCGAATTAGCCGAAAAACCGTCACACAGGAGGTCGCTACGGACTACCGATAGAGGTAAGGCTTGACGCAGTGAGGCCCCAGAGTATTCAGAGCCGCGCCTCCATTGAACCGGACAGTTTTATTCGACAGATCCTAAAGGTGGGCTGACTGCATGATATCGGCTGCCGAACGCATTGGCAGTTCAATCCAATGCGGTTTCGAATCCGGCATTTATACGCTAGATAGCAGCGTCGTATTTTGCTGATTGGCATTGCGGTCGACGACGGTTCGCACAGCAGGAGGATGCAAGTCTCTGTGTCGGACCCTACGGGATCATTGGGGAACGCGTGGGAGGCTTTATGATTGACGATATTCTCGATCGGATGACGCTTGAAGAGCAGGTTTCGCTACTGTCGGGCGCCGACTTCTGGACCACGGTGCCGGTCGAACGTCTCGGCGTTCCGAAGATCAAGGTCACGGATGGTCCGAACGGCGCGCGCGGTGCGGGCTCGCTGGTTGCCGGCGTCAACGCTGCCTGCTTTCCCGTCGCCATCGCGCTTGGGGCCACATGGAATCCAGCGCTCGTCCAGCGCATGGGCGTGGCGCTCGCCGGCCAGGCCAAAAGCAAAGGTGCATCGGTGCTCCTGGCGCCGACGGTCAATATTCACCGGTCCGGCCTGAATGGCCGCAATTTCGAATGTTATTCGGAGGACCCAGTGCTGACGGCCGAACTCGCCGTCGCCTATATCCAGGGCGTCCAAGGCCAGGGTATCGCCGCCACCATCAAACATTTCGCGGGCAATGAATCCGAGATCGAGCGTCAGACGATGTCCTCGGATATCGGCGAGCGAGCCCTTCGCGAAATCTATCTGCCGCCCTTCGAACAAGCGGTGAAGAAGGCGGGGGTCATGGCTGTCATGTCCTCCTATAACAGGTTGAACGGCACTTATACCAGCGAGCATCCCTGGCTATTGACCAAGGTTCTGCGAGAGGAATGGGGTTTCGACGGCATCGTCATGTCCGATTGGTTCGGCTCGCATTCGACGGCGCCAACGGTCAATGCAGGTCTCGATCTGGAAATGCCCGGCCCGACGCGCGATCGTGGCGACAAGCTTGTGGCGGCTGTGCGCAATGGCGAAGTCAAGGCCGAGACAGTGCGCCAAGCCGCGCGCCGCATTCTGACGCTGCTCGAGCGCGTGGGCGCTTTTGAAAAGGCGCCCGATTTGAGCGAGTATGCGCTGGATCTGCCGGAGGACAGGGCTCTGATCCGCCAGCTCGGGGCCGAAGGCGCAGTTCTTTTGAAGAACGACGGCATTCTTCCCCTGCAGAAAACAGGGCTTGGGCATGTGGCCGTCATCGGACCAAATGCGGCCGAAGCCCGTGTCATGGGCGGCGGCAGCGCCCAGATTGCCGCGCATTATAAAGTCAGCCCGCTCGAGGGCATCCGCGAGGCGCTGTCGAATGCCAACAGCATTCACTATGCAGCAGCCTGCCGCAACAATCGGCTGATCAACGTCTTCTCTGGTGAGATGCGGGTCGAGTACTTCAAAGGCCGCGATCTTGCCGGCCCCGTAATCGCCACCGAAACGGCTGACAAGGGCGAGTTCTTCTGGTTCGATCTGCCGTCTTCCGAGCTTGATCCCAGCAATTTCTCTGCCCGCATGACGGCCTCCTACGTTCCGGCGGAAAGTGGCGAGCATGTATTCGGCATGACCAATGCAGGCCTCGCCAGGCTCTATGTCGATGGCAAGCTTGTCGTGAATGGCCATGACGGCTGGTCGCGCGGCGACAATTATTTCGGAACGGCCAATGCCGAGCAGCGGCAGGCTATTCATCTTGAGGCCGGCCAGCGATATCAGATGACCGTCGAATATTGCTCGCCGGCGACGAGCGAGGAGGGGATCAACCTGACGGCGATCCGTTTCGGCGTCGAAAAGCCGCTCGGTGAGGCCGATATGCTGGATGCTGTCGCAAAGGCTGAGAGTGCCGATATCGTCCTGCTCTTTGTCGGTCGTGACGGCGAATGGGATACCGAAGGGCTCGATTTGCCCGATATGCGCCTGCCCGGCCGGCAGGAGGAGCTGATCGAGCGCGTGGCAGCCGTCAATGCCAATGTCGTCGTCGTATTGCAGACAGGCGGTCCCATCGAAATGCCTTGGATCGGCAAGGTCAGGGCCGTGTTGCAGATGTGGTATCCCGGCCAGGAGTTGGGGCATGCCGTTGCCGATGTGTTGTTCGGCGATGTCGAGCCCGGCGGCCGCCTGCCGCAGACCTTCCCGAAGCGCCTGTCAGATAATTGCGCCATGGTTGGGGATCCGCAGGTTTATCCCGGTAAGGATGGGCATGTGCGATACGCCGAAGGCGTCTTCGTCGGCTACCGTCATCATGATACGCGCGGTATCGAACCTCTGTTTCCTTTCGGCTTCGGTCTCGGCTACACGCGCTTTTCCTGGGGCGAGGCAAAAGCCTCGGCAACGCAGATGGCCGCAGAAGGTATCGCCGTTATGATCGACGTCACCAATATCGGCGAGAGAACGGGCTCGGAACTCGTGCAGCTTTATGTGCGGGCAATCGATTCCACGATCGAACGTCCGGAAAAGGAGCTGCGCGCCTTTGCCAAGCTGCGATTGGCGCCCGGCGAAACGGGCACGGCGTCATTGGTCGTACGGCTCCGTGATCTCAGCTATTTCGATGAGGCGACGAAGACCTTCCGCGCGACCGCCGGCCGCTATGAACTCCTTGCCGCCGCCAATGCTGCCGATATCCGCTCGGCTGTGACGATCGAGCTTGTAGATGAGTGGATCGGCGAAACCGGCGATCGTTGGATTTGACGTTGCGGGGCGGTGTCGTGCTGCCCCGAGAATAGCGATGGGGCGTAAGACATGCGCTCCGGGATGACCGGCCGGCATGCCGTTGCGTTCGAAATAGACCTAACGGCGACGCATGCGTTGTGGCGGGACCCGCCCGGAGAATGGTGATGCTTCGTCCTCGTCGGTGGCCGTCATTTGAAAGATCTGCGCGACCGGCTTCGGGCGCCCAAGGAAGAAGCCCTGTGCTTCGTCGCAGCCTTCAACGCGCAGGATTTCCAGCTGGTGATCGGTTTCCACGCCCTCCGCCAGAACCGGAATCTCGAGGCTCTTGCCGAGTGTCAGCACAGCGCGGACGATCGCCTTTGCCTGGATGCTCCGGTCCACCTCGTTCATGAAAGACCGGTCGAGCTTGATCTTGTCGAATGGGAATGAGCGCAATGTGTCGAGCGACGAATATCCGGTTCCGAAATCATCGATGGCGATGGTGACGCCGAGCGCCCGGATCTGCCGCAGCACATGCAGTGTGCGGCTCTTGTCGGCAATGATGGTGGACTCGGTGATTTCCAGTTCCAGCCGCGTCGGCGACAGGCCGGTTTCGAGAAGGATCGAATGAACCAGCCTGGCGAGATCGGCGTGGGCGAATTGTACCGGCGAGAGATTGACGGCGATCTTGTAGGGCTTGTCCCATGATGCGGCCTCCCTGCAGGCTGTGCGCAGTACCCATTCGCCGATGACAAGGATCGTGCCGCTCTCTTCCGCGATCGGAATGAATTCCGAGGGTGGCACGGCGCCGTGCTCGGGGTGATGCCAGCGGACCAGAACCTCGTAGCCACAGATCTCGCCGGTGCTGACCGAGGTCTGCACCTGATAATGCAGTTCGAGTTGATCCAGCTCGACGGCGCGGCGCAGATCCTGCGCCAGCGTATGCCGGGCGCGCGCCGCTTCATCCATTTTGGACTCGTAGAAGCAGACCGCGCGGCCGACATCGGCCTTGGCGCGATACATGGCGAGATCGGCATTGCTGACCAGGCGCTCCTGATCGATGCCGTCATCTGGATAGACGGCGACGCCGATGCTCGCGCCGGTCGCCGTTTCGAAATCATCGATGCGGATGGGTTCGAACAGGGTCTTTTCCAGGCGAGCCACGAAATCCAAAAGCTCGCTTTGGTTCTGGAACCGTTTGGCTGCAGCGAACTCGTCACCGCCGACACGTGCGACGAACTCTCCATCCTTGACGAGACGCGCAAGCCGCCGACCGATTGCCTTGAGGGCCTGGTCGCCGGCCTTGTGGCCACGCAGGTCGTTGATTTCCTTGAAGCGGTCGAGATCGATGCCGATCACAGCAAGCTTCGCGCCGTCTTCCTCGGCATGCTGCATTTCGCCCTGAAGATAATTGGCAAAGCTGCCGCGATTGGGCAGGCCGGTCAGCAGATCATTCAATGCCATATGCTGGAGCTTCTGGATCGATTCGCGCGAGGCGCGCTCATCGATCATGTAGCTTGCGACACCAGTGCCGATGATGATGAGCCCGCCGCCGGCGACCGCTACGGCCATGGCTTTCAGCGCATAGGAATCGGCAAGTCCGGCGCCGGTTACCAGGGGTGTGACCGATACGGCTGTCATCGCCGTAAAGTGAAGCGACACGACGGCAACGACGAAGAGGCCGAGTGCCGCAAGTCCCGAAAAATGCGAAGGGCGGCGGATCGCTTGATGATGGGCAAGCGTAGCGAAGATCACCGAAAACACGACGGAGGCGACGACATAGCTCTCATTCCACTCGACAATGCCATCGACGTGATAGGCCATCATGCCGGTGTAGTGCATGGCGACGATCGCAAGGCCGACGATGGCGCCCCCCAATTCCGGCGCCACCCGCGGCAGGCTGGACAGAGCGATTGCGAAACCGAATGCACAGCCGATCACGGCTATGAGAAAGGAAGCCATGGTGAGGATCGGATCGAAAGTAACCGGCGCACCGACCTCATAGGCCAGCATGGCGATGAAATGCGTGCACCAGATCGAGGAGCCTGCCGCGACGGCTGTCAGGAAAATCCATCCGCCCCGTTGAAGGTCGCGCGTCTTTCCTGCTTGCCGCAACAGGCCGAACGTAATCCATCCGCCGCTGACGCAGACAAATGCTGCAAGAAGAACAAGCCACAGATTATGCTCCGTGAAAATGCAGGAAAGAACGCGCACGCAAAAAATCCCAATTATGGTCAATAGGTGAGGGGAGCCCTTAACCAGGGCAGCCGTCTAAAATCAATGCCACTGCTTTCGCGAGTAAATTCTGAAAATCGGGTAAAGATACTTTCAGCAAAACGGCGACAGGGGCGTTATCTCACGTTCAGTCCTGCCGGGGTTTCCGATGTCGCCTGCACTATTTTTTCGCGTAACCGCCGATTGCAATTCAAGCGCGCCTCGTTTCCGAACAAAAGAGGTTTTTATTTTCGTTCTGCCGCCAGATCGTTTCGCAAACATAACTTGGACTTTGGTAAATTTTCCATGGATATTAACAATATAAAATAGAGATATTGCTTTTATCTGAATTTCAATATTTCCGTGCGATACTATTAATTAGTATATCTGAAAATGATAATACTTGAAATCGGCGAATGTTTTGAGAATGCAACTTGTATAATAGAGAGCTTGCTTGGTGAAGAAATTCTGGATCCTCTCGCAGTCGTTCGATGCAATGTATAAGCTTTTGCGAAAGTTGCTCGCCGAGAGAGCGGGCAATTTTGGGATAACGACTGCCCTGGTCGCTGTTCCGCTGATCGCGGCAGGCGGCCTGGCGCTGGATGTCACCAACGCCATGCTCGTCAGGACGGAATTGCAAAACGCTGCGGATGCAGCCGCGGTCGGTGCAATCGCTGATTCATCGCCGGCGGTTGCTGCTGCCATGGCGATGACGACGGACGGCACCGTCACGATCGGTCAGGATGATGCCAACAAGCTCTTTCTGGGTCAGGCGTCCGGCGATCTTCCAAGCACGCCTGTCAATGTCAATGTCGCGGTGACACGCACGGGAAACATCGTCTCTTCGACGGTCAGTTTCTCGGCCAATGTGCCGACCACGCTCAGTCAGGTCATCGGAAAGACATCCATTCCCGTGAGCGGTTCCGCGTCCGCGCAGTATCAGACGGCAGTCTTCATGGACTTCTATATGTTGCTGGACAATACGCCTTCCATGGGGATCGCCGCTACCTTGGCTGATATTCAAAAGATGGTGACAAACACGCCGGATAGCTGCGCCTTTGCATGCCATATTCAAAAATCAACGAACGACTATTACAATCTTGCGAAGAATGTACTGAAAATCAATACGCGTATCGACGTCGTTCGCCAGGCGACTCAGTCGCTGACCGATACCGCTGTGAAGAACCGAGTGACATCCGATCAGTACAGAATGGCCGTCTATACATTCGGCGCTGACGCCACGCAAATTGGCTTGACCAACGTCTCGCCGCTTTTGTCCGATATGGCGCAGGTTAGCAAAGCCACCAGTGCGGTGGACCTGATGGCTGTTCCCAAACAAGGCTACAACAACGATCAGGATACGAGTTTCGATACGATGCTGACGCAGCTCGCGCCGATCATCGGCACCGGCGGCAGCGGAAAAACCAATGCCGACCGTCAGAAGGTCCTCTTCCTTGTCACTGATGGCGTCGGTGACAGCAATAAGCCCACCACCTGCACCAAGCCGACCACGAACGGACGTTGCCAGGAGCCGCTCGCCACTGCTTTCTGCCAGCCGCTGAAGAATCAGAACATCAAAATCGCTATCCTCTACACGACCTATTTTCCTCTGCCGACCAACGGCTGGTACAATCAATGGATCGCGCCCTTCCAATCGCAGATAGGGACCAATCTGCAAAGCTGCGCCTCGCCTGGCCTTTACTTCGAAGTCAGTCCGACACAGGGCATTTCCGACGCCATGAACGCCTTGTTCCTGAAAGTCATTCGCACGCCGCGTATTACGAGCTGACGGCAAGCAGCGCGATCGCCAACGCGCGGAGACGATCTAGGCCACAGTAAGCGATTTGATCAGGCCCACGATTTTTTGACGTGTTCTTGCATCCTTGATCTTTGCAAAGGCGCGATTGAGTTCGACGCCTTCCTCGGATGAGAGGAACCTGACGAGGTCGTTCTTGAGCGCATGTGCCTCATTCGCCGAAACATGGCCGCTCGACGTCGGATTGTCGAAGAAATGCGAGATCGGAACGCCGAGGCTCTCAGCCACGCGTTGCAAACGACTTGCACCGACGCGGTTGGTGCCTTTCTCATATTTCTGCACTTGCTGGAACGTCAGATCCAGCTTTTCAGCCAATGCCGATTGGCTCATGCCTAGCAAGCGACGTTGCGCGCGGATGCGCTTGCCAACTTCTATATCGACGGGACTGGGGAGTTTTCTTCCTGGGCTATCTTGCACTGGTTCCTCGTGTCTTAACCATGAAACCGCCCATCAAACCTGGGGGAGCCGATGGACGGAGGCCGCGAAACTTCTCAATCGGGATCTTTGCGGAGCCTTCCGTCTATGACTGCCGGGCGCCATGAAAAACGGCAACGTCAATTCGCCTCGATAGAGGCAGAGCCATCTGTTTGGTGCGCATTCGGTACAATAGCTGCGCAATCTGACTATCCCCGAAAGGTTCTGACGCTCAAAAGCGCTCCCGCTTAACCGGCGGCCGACTCGCGGCCGATATGCCGTACCGTGTCGATAAAGGCCCGGAGCTTTGGCGCCAGCTCGGCGCGACGCGGGAAATAAAGGAAAAGGCCAGCCTCGGTGACAGCATAGTCGCTCAAGAGCTGAACAAGCCTGCCGGATCCGATTTCCGGCTGCACCAGCGGTTCGAAGACATAGGCCAGCCCCACGCCGGCCAATGCCAGTTCGATTGCCGAGTGCGATTCCGTGACGATCGCCTGGCCACTCACCGTAACCGCGACATCCCGCCCATTCTCCACGAATTCCCATTGGTAGAGACCGCCGGAACGCATGAGGCGGTAGCCGATGCAATTATGGCTGGAAAGATCGGCAAGCGTGTTCGGGCGGCCGAAACGTCCGATGTAGCCGGGGGAAGCGACGATGACCGATCGGAAAGGCGGGGTGAGGCGGACGGCCACCATATCCTGTGCAATCATTTCGCCGATACGTATGCCGGCATCGAAACCTTCGGCGACGATGTCGGTCAGCCGCTCATCGGAGAAGATTTCGACCTCGACTTCCGGATAGCGCTCGCCCATGGCGGCTATCACGCGGGTGAGTGCAAGCGGCAGGCAAACGCGAGACGCATTGATACGCAAGAGGCCGCTCGGCCTTCCCTTGACGGCCTTTATACGCTCGATGCGCTCATGGATGTCCTGCAGCGCCGGCGTGATGGTGCCAATCAGGCTCCTGCCTGCCTCGGTCAACGCCACGCTGCGCGTCGTGCGCGCAAAAAGCGGCTGTCCGAGCCTTTCCTCCACCAGCCGCACCGCATGGCTGACGGCCGATGCGCTCATTCCCAACTCACTGGCAGCGGCAGCGAATCCACCTCGGCGCGCAACCGCGGCGATAATAGGCAGGTGTGGCAGCAGATCGCGATCCATTCATGCAAGATATCGCATAATGCATGCAAATTAAATGACCTTATCGAATGACTCAAAAGCAGCGAACTTAGATGCATCACAAATTGCTACGGGCTCGCTCGATCGTCGAACTCGGGCCTGGATGGCAAAGAGGAGCACAGTGATGAGCATGGAGTTTTACACGCTTGGCAACAGCGGCCTGAAGGTGACGCGGCTTGCCCTTGGCACCATGACGTTCGGCACGGAATGGGGCTGGGGATCGGACAAGGCGGCGGCACGCGCCATCTTCGATGCCTATGTCGATGCCGGGGGCAATTTCTTTGATACGGCCGATGTCTATACGGGCGGCACGTCGGAGACCTGGCTTGGCGAATTCATCGCCGAACGGGGCTTACGCGATGACGCGGTGATCGCAACCAAGTTCACCATGAACCTTACCGCCCGCACACCGAATGCGGCCGGCAACGGACGCAAGAACATACTCCGGGCCGTAGAGGGCTCGTTGAAGCGGCTCAATACGGATCACATCGATCTCTATCTCATGCATTGCTGGGATCGCCTGACGCCGCCGGATGAGGTGATGCGCACCTTCGACGATCTCGTTCGCTCCGGCAAGGTACTCCACGTCGGTCTGTCCGACGTACCTGCCTGGTACGCCAGCCGCGCCCAGGCCATTGCCGAGCATCGCGGTTACGAGCCGGTTTCGGCGCTGCAGCTCGAATATTCGCTGGCCGAGCGCAATATCGAGAACGAGTTCGTGCCGTTCGGCACGCGCTATGGCGCGGGGATCATGGCCTGGAGCCCGCTGGCAAGCGGCCTCTTGAGCGGCAAATATCGCCCTAGCGGTGAGGGAGAGACGGCGGGCCGGCTCGAGACGGTGCGCGGCACCACCAATCCCGGCTTCCAGAAATTTACCGATCGCAACTGGGCGATCGTTGCCGAACTGGAGAAGGTAGCGGCGGAGCTCGGGCGCAGCATGGCGCAGGTGGCGGTCAACTGGGCGATGACGCAGCCCGGAATAGCCTCTATCATCGTCGGCGCCACGAAGCTGGAGCAATTGAACGACAATCTCGGCGCCTTGGACTTCGTAATACCCTCCGAGCTACGCCGCCGCCTCGACGACGTCAGCGCCTTGCAGCCGAGCTTTCCCTATTCGTTCTTCGGCCCAGAAGTCCAGGGCGGCCTGACCGGCGGTCAACCCGTCGGAGGCAAGCCTGCCGGTTATTATCCGGATTTGAATATCTCCGGACAATTTGCCGGCGTCAGCTAACCCTCTGGCAATCGCCACCAGCGCGCGGGCATTCGCCGGCGTGTTATCGTGAAATATTATGGATGCCTTGTTTCCTCCGAGTTCTGCTGCTACAGACCCGGCGTGGCTTCGAAAGAGCCATGAAATCCGGTCGCAGCCCACCCGGTCAAAACAAGGGATCCTATATTATGAAGACTATCGTCGTCTGCTCCGGCGGATTGGACTCCGTTTCGCTCGCCCATAAGGTTGCAGCCGAACACCAGCTTATCGGTCTGGTCTCCTTCGACTATGGCCAGCGGCATCGCAAGGAACTCGACTTTGCCGCCGCCTGCGCAACGCGCCTCGGCGTCCCTCACCAGATCATCGATATCACCGGTATCGGCAGGCATCTCACCGGATCGGCGCTGACCGACGATGTCGACGTGCCGGACGGGCATTATGCCGAAGAAACCATGAAGGCGACCGTCGTGCCGAACCGCAACGCGATCATGCTCGCGATCGCCTTCGGGCTCGCGGCCGCCCAGAAGGCGGATGCGGTTGCCGTTGCTGTTCATGGCGGCGACCATTTCATCTATCCGGATTGCCGGCCCGGTTTCATCGATGCATTCCAGCAGATGCAGAACCACGCACTCGATGGCTATGCCAGCGTTTCCCTCTATGCGCCTTATGTGACTATCTCGAAAGCGGATATCGTCACGGATGGCGCACGGCATCAAACGCCCTTTGCAGAGACTTGGTCCTGTTACAAGGGCGGAGAACGCCATTGCGGCCGTTGTGGCACCTGCGTCGAGCGGCGTGAAGCCTTCCATATCGCCGGCATCGCGGATCCCACGGATTATGAGGATCCGGATTTCTGGGTGTCGGCGACATCGGGCTTTGTCGCGGCGGAGGTGAAGTGATGTTCCGCATCACCAAGGAGTTTCACTTCTCCGCCTCGCATCAACTCTCTCATCTTCCCGACGACCATCAATGCGCGCGCATGCACGGGCACAATTACATCGTCGTGGTGGAGCTTTCGGCCGACGAACTCGACGGGAACGGCTTTGTGCGTGACTATCATGAACTGCAGCCGCTGAAGCGCTATATCGACAACGAATTCGACCACCGCCACCTCAACGACGTGCTCGGCCACGATCGCGTCACCTCGGAATACCTGGCCAAGCATTTCTACGATTGGTGCAAGTCTCGCCTGCCGGAGACATCGGCGGTGCGCGTCAGCGAGACGCCGAAGACCTGGGCGGAATACCGGCCATGAGCGAAGCGCGCATTCGCGTGAGCGAGATCTTCGGGCCGACGATCCAGGGCGAGGGTATCCTGATCGGCCTTCCGACAATCTTCGTGCGCACCGGCGGCTGCGACTACCGCTGTTCCTGGTGCGATACGCTGCACGCGGTCGACAGTGACTATCGCGATCAATGGCTGCCGATGTCGGTCGATGAGATCTGGTCGGAGGTAACGCGGCTTTCCGGCGGCAAGCCGTTGACGATATCGCTTTCCGGCGGCAATCCCGCAATCCAGCCCCTCGGCCCGCTGATCGCGCATGGTCATGCCGAAGGCTATCGTTTCGCATTGGAAACGCAAGGGAGCCTGGCGAAGGATTGGTTCGCCGAACTCGACGTGCTGGTGCTGAGCCCGAAGCCGCCATCGAGCGGCATGGCAACGGATTGGGGCGCATTCGACGACTGTCTGCGCATGGCGAGCCACAAGCCGCAGGTCGCGCTGAAGATCGTCGTGTTCGACGACGTCGATTACGCCTATGCGCGCGAGGCCGCGTCGCGCTATCCCGGGCTGCCGCTTTATCTGCAACCCGGCAATCACACGCCGCCACCGCCGGAAGCCGACGATGCTATCGTCGATATCGAGGGCATCGTCGAGCGCATGCGCTGGCTCGTCGACAAGGTCAGCAGCGACCGATGGTTCGAGGCGAGAGTATTACCGCAATTGCACGTGCTGATTTGGGGCAACAAGCGCGGTGTTTGAGCCGTTGCGCTCTGGCTTCCTTCGCCCTTGATGCCTTGCGGCCTCAAGGGCCGCAAGGCGGCATCTTACGATTTTTTGCCGTGAGCACTATCGTCCGTGGCCTCGGGCGGCGTTGGCGCGAGTTCGGCATCGAACAGCTTCGACAATGTCTTCAGGATCCGCTGAACGCCGGGGTGGTCGCAGGTGTAATATCTGAATTGCGCCTGGCGGCGCACTTTCACGATACCGGAATGATGCAGCCGCGTCAGATGCTGGCTCAGCGCCGATTGCGATATTCCCAGCTTCTTGGCCAGGCTGTTCACATCCTCTTCGTGGCGTGAGAGGTGAATGCAAACTTCGAGACGTTTGGGATTGGAAAGCTGACTGAGAAGATCTGCATGGTAGATGAGGCGCTCATCTTCTGTGGTCTGATCTGAGTACATGGCGCGGCCGATTCGTTGATGTTTAAACTGCAGAGCCCCGGCCTCGCGCGATGATAAACGCAAAAGTTGCAAAATTATGACAAAGATTATTGCAAAAACGTTGCGCCTTCGCGGAGCAAACGGACCTCCCATTCAGGCCGATCGCCACCGATCAACCTTTCCATAACCGACAACTAGGGTCCTATCGCAGTTTGGGAATATGTCCCGCCTTTCGATTTGCAATTATTCTGTAACAAAATCGAACGAACTGCCTTGTTTTTGTCCGCCTTTTGACATCGGGCTGCTAATTAAGCTGTTTATCTTCTGCTCCAACGAACAGGAGGTAACCATGACCCATAGGGACTTGACGATCGCCGAAGTTCTCAAAGATCCGCTGATCCGCCAGGTCATGCGCGCAGATCACATCTCCGTCTCAAAGATGGAAAACCTGCTCCATGATGCCGCTCGCAGACAGGAGCTTGCCTTGTCGACCAATCTTGCGCCCATTGCGCATGCAGCCGCGCGCTCTGCACCGCAGGTCGATTTGCGTTGATATCATTTACCCTCGACGACAATCGCCGCACCACCGGCGATTGTCGTTGCAACGTTTCCGGTCTCCCGTCTTCCCAGTCTTGACTTCGCGATGCGCCGGATCTGCGCGTCAGAGTGCGCCGCTCCGATTGAGTGAGATCGCATAGACACTGCTCGTCGCCGTGATGAACAGCTTGTGCTTGCCGCGGCCACCGAAGCAGAGATTGGACACGGTCTCCGGCACCAGAATCTTGCCCATGAGATGACCGTCGGGCGCGATGCAATGCACACCGTCGGCGGCCGAAGACCAGAGATTGCCGTCGCTGTCTAGGCGCATGCCGTCGGCGCAGCCCGGTGAAATCGCGTGAAACACTTCGCCACCGGACAGCCGCCAATTTTCGCCGACATTGAAGACACGAATGTGCTGCGAGTCGCTGCCATGCATGCGGCCGGTATCGGCGACATAGAGCTTTTTCTCGTCGGGACTGAAGGCAAGTCCGTTCGGGCAATTGAAATCCGTCAAGACGGCGGCGATCGCACCGGAGGCATCGACACGATAGACATTGCAGGGCAGTTCCTGCTCACTTTTATGCCCCTCGTAGTCCGTCGCAATGCCATAATGCGGATCGCTGAACCAGATGGCGCCGTCCGAGGCGACGATGACATCATTCGGCGAGTTCAGGCGCTTGCCCTGATAGCTGTCCGCAATGACCGTGATCGATCCGTCATAGTCGGTACGCGTTACGCGCCTGCCGCCATGCTCGCAGCTGACGAGCCGGCCCTGACGGTCGCGCGTATGACCGTTCGAAAAATTCGAAGGCTCGCGAAAGACGCTGATGCCGATGCCCGGTACCCAGCGCATGATGCGATTATTGGGAATATCGGAGAACAGCAGGCAATTCAGATCTCCGAACCAGACTGGCCCTTCCACCCAGTCGAACCCCGTGGCGATCTGCTTCACGGGAGCGTTGCCAAGGATGAATTTCCCGAAGGCCGGATCGATGATCTCGAAGAACGACATTATGACAATACCTCCCATAAGGTTACATCTGGAGACCGATGTGTTATCGATAACATATAGAATTGAGTCCGCAAGCGGGAGGATAGTTGCATGAGCCATGTTCTGGCGTCGAGTGTCTTGAGCGACGAAGGTGTGATGACATTGTTGACGGCTGCCATTGCCGCGGCCACCGAGATGGGGCAGCCGCAATGCATCGTCATCGTCGATCAATCCGGCGTGACGCTGGGTTCCTTCTGCATGCGTGGTTCACGCTTCCAGGCGCTTAAAAGTGCCGCGGCCAAGGCGCAGACGGCCGCCTCCATCGGTGCGCCAAGCCACTCCTTGCCGGAACATGCCAGGGTGCCGCTTGCTGTCGCGACCCATGGCGGGATGACGGGCTTGCGCGGCGGATTGCCGATCCGTGTTTCAGGCACGCTTGTCGGCGGCATCGGTGTCGGATCGGGTTCAGGCGAACAGGACGAGCAGGTGGCACGCGCTGCTCTCAAGGAAATCGGCGCCGATCTCGACTAGCGGAAAGACGACCTCCCTTCGATCCCGCGGGCCCGATGGAGATCGCACGGTCACAAATGGTCAGGCGAAGACGATCTGCGCCTTCATCGCCTTGCTTCGATCCGACGCGATCTCGAAGGCGTTGAGTGCCTCGGCAAGCGGTACGGTGTGCGTGATGAGCGGCCGCACATCGATAAGACGCTTGCGCATCAGATCGACGCCGACCGAAAACTCCTCATGGAAGCGGAAGGAGCCGCGCAGCTCCAGTTCCTTGGCGGTAATCGCCATCATCGGCAGGCTCATATCGCCGCCGAGACCGAGCTGCACGATGACGCCGCGCGGGCGAAGCGTTGCGATACCGCTGACCAGCGCCGCGGCAGCGCCTGAGCATTCGTAAAGGACATCGAAGGTGCCCTTGTCGGCGGAATAAGCGGCAAGCGCCTCCGGCTCATTCTTCGTATTGATGATCCTGTCGGCGCCGGCCTGCCTGGCGAGCGAGAGGGTGAAATCCGAAAGATCGGTCGCTACGATCTCGGCGGCACCCGCCCGGCGTGCAGCCAGGATCGACAGGACGCCAATGGGGCCACAGCCGGTGACGAGAACGCGCTTGCCGAGCATCTCGCCCGCGCGTCGCGTGGCATGCAAGGTCACGGCCAGCGGCTCCGCCATCGCTGCTTCGCCCGGCGTCAGCCCATCGGCCGGCACGCATTGGATGGCATCGGCGACGAGCGTCTCGCGAAATGCGCCCTGGATATGCGGAAAGGGCATGGCGCTGCCATAAAAGCGCATGTTGAGGCATTGATTGGGCAATCCCTGCAGGCAGTAGCGGCAGGTCCGGCAGGGGCGGGAAGGGGAGACGGCAACGAGCTGACCGAGCTCAAGGCCCTGCACGCCGGAGCCGAGCGCAATCACGGTGGCGCTGACCTCGTGTCCCAGGATCATCGGCTCCTTCAAGCGCACGGTGCCGAAGCCGCCGTGATGGTAGTAGTGCAGGTCGCTGCCGCAGACCCCGCCGGTCGCAAGCCTCAGCTTCACTTCTCCGGCACCCGGTTCTTCCTCCGGGCGATCCTCGATTCGCACGTCCTTGGCGGCGTGAGCGACGATGGCTTTCATCTTCTTCTCCTCAAAGAACGGGTGTCGGCAGAGCCTGGCCGGCGAAGTGGGCGGCCAGATTGTCGCGCACCAGCTGTCCCATGGCCTTGCGTGTTTCCACGGTGCCGGATGAATGGTGGGGCTGCAGCAGCACGTTGTTCAGCGCCAGGAAACGCGGATTGAGCTTCGGCTCGCCTTCGAAGACGTCAAGGGCGGCCGATCCGAGCTTGCCGGCCTCAAGCGCGTCGAGGAGTGCCTCCTCATCGATATTGGACGCTCTGGAGATGTTGATCAACATGCCTTCCGGGCCGAGCGCCTCGATCACCTTACGACCGACGATATGACGGGTTGCGGCGGAAGCGGCGAGCGTGACGAACAGGAAATCCGATTGTTTCGCGAGTTCGACCGGATCGGCGACAAAGGTCATGTCGGATGCGTAGGGTTTCGCTTCGACATCGGAATAGGCAATCTGCATGTCGAAGCCCTTCAGGCGCTTGGCGACTTCGAAACCGATACGGCCGAGGCCGAGCACGCCGGCATGCCGTCCCCAGACGCGCCGCTTGAGAGGGTAAAGCCCCTTTTGCGCCCAGCTGCCGTCGCGCACCCAGGTTTCGGCGCCAATCATGCCGCGCGAAAGGCAGAGCATCATGGCAATCCCGAGGTCGGCAACATCATTGGTCAGGACATCCGGCGTATTGGTGACGCGAATGCCGCGCTCGCGGCAGGCCTGCAGGTCGACTGCATCGAAGCCCACGCCATAAACCGAAATGACTTCCAGATTCGGGCAAGCCTCGATCATCGCCCGGTTGGCGCCAAGCTCGCCGCGTGTGGCAATGGCCCTGATCGATGATCCAACGTCGGCAAGCAGTTTCGCCTTGTCGTCGGCCTCGAAATAGCGATGAACCTGAAACGCCGCATCGAGCGGTTCTTGATCCCATTGCGGATAGGGGCCAATCTGCAGGATTGATGGCTTGTCCATCTTTCACGTCCTCCCTTGACATCAAATGTTATCGATAACATAAACAGGGAAGACGACCATTGTCGAGATAAAAACGGAGGAAACGATGTCTCTTGGCCTCTTCGATCTGAAAGGGCGGCGAGCCCTGGTGACAGGTTCTTCCCAAGGCATCGGGCTTGCGCTGGCGAAAGGTCTGGCGGCAGCGGGCGCGGAACTGGTTCTCAACGGCCGCGACAAAGAGAAGCTGGCCAAAGCGGCTGAAAGCTTCGAGGGCAAGGTGTATCAACTGGCATTCGATGTCACCGATCATGAGGCCGCCCGGCAAGCTGTCGATGCTTTTGAGACCGAGACGGGCGCGATCGATATCCTCGTCAACAATGCCGGCATGCAGTTTCGCACACCGCTGGAGGATTTTCCCGCCGACGCCTTCGAGCGGCTTCTGCGCACCAACATATCGAGCGTCTTCAATGTCGGCCAGGCCGTCGCGCGGCACATGATCAAGCGCGGGGCCGGCAAGATCATCAACATCGCAAGCGTGCAGACGGCGTTGGCGCGGCCATCGATCGCGCCTTATACGGCAACCAAGGGTGCTGTCGGCAATCTGACGAAGGGCATGGCAACGGATTGGGCCAGACATGGGCTGCAATGCAATGCCATCGCGCCTGGCTATTTCGATACGCCACTGAATGCGGCTCTCGTCGCTGATGCCGATTTCTCCGCATGGCTCGAAAAGCGCACACCCGCTGGCCGCTGGGGTCGCGTCGAAGAATTGGTCGGCGCCTGCATCTTCCTCGCCTCCGACGCCTCCTCCTTTGTCAACGGTCACGTGCTTTATGTCGATGGTGGCATCACAGCCTCGCTCTGACGGCGCCGAGCTGCAGCGTTTCGTCGTTATGGGTGTCAGCGGCTGCGGGCGATCACCGTCGATTTCGATCAGCTGCTGCACGCGGTGGTAGCGGCCATCATAGCCGCATTGGAGGAGGAGAATTAATCATGAGCAACAAGGTGGCGCTTATCGGCGTCGGCGCGATGGGCAGTGCAATCGGCGCCCGGCTGGTCGAGACCGGCAATCGGCTGACGGTTTTCGATCCCAACAAGGACAAGGTCGCCGCGCTGACCGCAAAAGGCGCCATGGCAGCCGCCAGCGCTGCGGAGGCGGCAAGCGTTTCCGATTTCGTCATCTTGAGCCTCAATTCGCCCAGGATCGTGCATGCCGCGGTATTCGGCCCGGGCGGCGTTGCCGAAGGTGCCGGGCCGGGAACGCTGATCATCGACATGTCGTCGATCGATCCTGACGCGACGAAGGCCCTTGCCGGCGAGGCGGCGGAAAGGGAACTGCGTTGGGTGGACAGCCCGCTTTCCGGCGGCGCGCCGAAGGCGCTGATCGGGCAACTGACCCTGATGGCCGGTGGCTTTGAGCAGGATATCGCGGATGCGCATCAGGTCTTGCGGCATGTGGCATCGAATTACACCCATATGGGGCCTGTCGGTGCGGGGCAGACCACGAAGCTCATCAATCAGGTTCTCTGCGCACTGAACTTTCTGGCCGTCGCCGAAGCGACGCAACTGGCGCTCGACGCCGGCGTCGATGCCGCCAAGATCCCGCAGGCGCTGAAGGGCGGGCGGGCCGACAGCGCAATCCTGCAGGAATATATGCCGCGCTACGTGACCAAGGATTATCGCCGCACCGGCAGGATCGACAACATGGTCAAGGATCTGAACGGCGCCCAGGATCTCGCCCGCAGGACCAATACTGCCATGCCTCTGACGGCCGTCTGCGCCGAGATACACCGCATGCTGACGGCTTCCGGGCTCGGCGGCGAAGATCAGGCGGCATTGATGGAATTCTTCAAAGGGCCGAACAAGGAGATTGCCGGATGATCACCCGATACGCATTATTCGAGGGCAAAGTCAGGGAAGGGGAGGTAGAGGCGTTTCGAACGGCCGTCATGGAAACCATCCTGCCGAAATGGAAGCAGTTTCCGGGCGCTCTCGACGTACGGGTCACATTCGCCGAAGCACGCGACGAAGGCGCCCCCGAGTTCCCGATGATCCTGGCCGTCAATTATCCGGACATGGCTGCCGTGGAAAAGGCCCTTGCAAGTCCCGTCCGTACGGAAGCGCGCGCGGCGACGGAAGCCGTCCTCTCCCGGTTCTTCGAGGGCCGCATCCATCATCATGTGACGTTTGCTCACGAGTTTCAGCTATAGGCTGCTTGCAGAATGCCCTTGAAGGCGAATGCGGAATGAACCCGCACCCGCATAGCGGGACGAATGGGGCGGGCTCTTGCCATCCACGGGAGAGGCATACTATTCTGATGGTAACGATAACATAGGCTGTCGATGAGCAACGATCGCAAAACGCCCACCATGGCGGACATAGCCCGCGTCATGGGAGTTTCTCCGATGACGGTATCGCGCGCCTTCAAGGCCGACAGCCTCGTCAGCCCGCAGACGCGTCAAGCCATCCTGAAGGCAGCGGAAGAACTGGGCTATGTCTTCGACAGCACGGCGTCCAACCTGCGTTCGCAGAAGTCGGGTTTCGTTGCCGTTACCATTCCTTCGATCAACAACGCCAATTTCGCCGATACGGTCGGTGGTCTCTCCGATACCCTGTCGAAGCGGGATATGCAGATACTGCTCGGCTACACCGACTACGATGTCGAGGAGGAGGAGCGGCTGATCGAACAATTGCTGCGCCGCAAGCCGCAAGCGATCGTCGTCACCGGCGGCAGGCATACCGAGCGTGCGCGCCGGCTTTTGCAGACCGTGGCAATCCCCGTGATCGAGACCTGGGACATCCCGACTGATCCGATCGGCCATTACGTCGGCTTTTCGAACACTGCCGTCATGCGCGACATGGTGGACCATTTCGTTGCTCTCGGCTGCCGGCGCATCGCCTTCATCGGCGGCGATGTCGAGCGGGATTCGCGCGGCAGCGAGCGCCGGCTCGGCTTTATCGCGGCGATGGAAGCGCATGGCCTCGATGCTTCGAGATTGATCGCTGCGGGCTCGCCGCCGATCTCGATGCGAGAAGGCGCCAACGCCATGGCGAAGCTGATCGAGCTCTATCCGGATACGGAGGCCGTCGTCTGCGTCTCGGATCTTGCCGCCTACGGCGCTCTCACCGAATGTCGTCGGCTCGGGATCCCGGTGCCGGAACGCTTTTCCGTCGGCGGCTTCGGCAATTATGAAATCGGCGAGGTCTGCGTGCCGACACTAACGACGATCAACGTCTTTGCGCGGGAAATCGGCGAGCGGACGGCTGCGTTGATCCTCGATATTCTTGATGGCAAGCAAGGCGCTGATGTCAGGATCTCGCCCGAACTGATTGCGCGCGACAGCAGCCGATAGAAATTAGCCCTTTTGCCGAATGAGGTGACGCGACCCGTAGACCGCGCCACATCTTTTGGCCGGGATCACTTGCCCCAGATCTTCTTGTATTGATCCTTATAGCCGTTATCCGGATCGAAGGTGTTCTTCGGGCCGCCATCGGACTGGATGTTATCTGCCGTCACCACATGCAGCGGCGACAGGTAGCCGGACCATTTTTCGCTCGCGAATGCGCGATTGAGTTCGTCGACCAATTGCCAGCCCTGGAGGTTGAGGGGTTCGGCCACCGTGACCTTCTGGAATTGACCGGCGCGGATGCGCTCATAGGCCGATTGCGAGCCGTCGCCAGCAGCGACATTGATCGGCGCGTCGGTGCCGCCCTTGCCGGCGGAGGCGAGCGATGGACCCATGAAGTCGAAATAGAGGTCGTTGATCGCAAGCGAATGGGTCCAGCTGTCACCATATTTCTGCAGAAGCGAGGTGGTCAGCTGCGGCATGCGCTGAGACGTCTCGGCGATCGGGGTGTCGACATATTCGAGCACCTTGCCGCCCAGCCGCTCGATTTCCTGCTTCATCCTGTCCGCCTTGGCGATGGCGATCGCATAGGTGGAGTCGGTGAAGATGATGACGCCCGGCTTGCCCTTGGCATCGACGAAGGCCCAATCGGCTGCGGCTTTGGAAACTTCCATGGCGTCGGTGCTGACATTGGCGAAGAGGCCGTTCTTCTCGTCCGGGCCGATGGTCGGGCCGGCATGCCAGGCGACCAGGGGGATCTTGGCAGCCTTTGCCTGTTCCAGCGCCGGTGCCTGCTCGACGGCATCGAAGCCGTCGATGATGATGCCGGCAGGCTGCAGCGCTATCGCCTGACCGAAGGCGGCTGTACGGCCGCCGATCGAGCCCGCGCCGTCGAGAACCTTCACCTGCCAGCCGATCGCCTTTGCTGCTTCCTCGACGCCGTTGCTGACGCCGAGAATGCCGCCATTCTTGAGATCGCCCGCCAGCACGACGATGGTCTTGCCGGCCTGTGCCTTCGGGCCGGTCGTCGGGCCGTCCCATTTCGTCACTGGCGTCGCATATTTGTCGACGACGGCCTTCGCATCCGCCATCGGATCGGCATAGGCCTGGCCGGCGCACAGCACCAGGACGGCGGTGGTCGCTTGCAGGAATTGTCTACGGTTCATGTCGTCTCCTCCCTTTGGACATTTGAACTTCAGATGATTTTCATTTCTCCGCTGTCTTGGCGGAGAGCTGTGGTGCCTGGGCCGGCGCCATGCGCCCTGCATGGCTGCGACGGCGCTGCGCGTAGCCGGCAATGCCGATCGCGACCAGCAATGTGACGCCATTGAACAGGGGCTCGACATAGAAGGAGCCGCCGAACTGCTGGATGCCGGCAATGCCAACCGCCAGGATGATGACGCCGATCATCGTGCCCCAGACGTTGACGCGGCCCGGCTTGATCGTCGTCGAGCCAAGGAATGCGCCGACCAGTGCTGGCAGCAGATATTCAAGCCCGACACTTGCCTGACCGATCCGCAGCTTGGAGGCGAGCAGCACGCCGGCAATGGCGGCAAGCGTACCCGAAGTGACGAAGGCGCCGATGACGAAGCGGCGAACCGGGATACCGTTAAGCGCGGCTGCTTTCGGATTAGCACCGATCGCGTAGATGTAGCGGCCGATCGGCAGATATTCGAGGACGATCCACATGGCGAAGGCAAGAGCAAGGACATAGATACCGGTGATCGGCAGGCCGAAGACCATGGTGCCATTCAGCGCATAGAATCCCTGCGGCAACATGCCCACAACCTGCCGGCCACCCGTGTGCCAGAGCGCGATCGCATAAAGGACAGTGCCAGTGCCAAGCGTTGCGATGAAGCTGTCGATCTTGGCGATTTCCACTAGAAGGCCATTCAAGAAGCCGGTCAGCGCGCCAAGCGCAATGACAACAAGCACAGCGACTGGCCAGGGCAGGCCGAACATCGTCTGAAGGCTGATCGCAAGCACGTGCCAGAGCACGATGCCGTAGCCGATCGTCAGATCGATGCGGCCTGCCGCCATAGGGATCATCGCCGCGAGCGAGAGGATGGCGATGATCGTCTTGTCCGAAACGATCGAACGCAGGTTGAGCATCGTCGGGAATGTCTGCGGCAGCAGAATGGAGAAAAGCAGGATCAGCAGCACGGTCAGGATGACGAGGCCATAGACGGGCAGCAGACGCTGGATTTTCTGGCCGAAGCTCATGGCCGAAAGCTCGGCGCGCGTCGGCTCGAGCGCATTGGATTCGATCGATTGCATGATGTTTCTCTCCGGTTCAGGCCGCTTCGGATGCTGAAGCGGCGGCGATGACCGCCGGTGTTGTCAGCTCGGCGCCGCCAAGCTCGCGCACGATCCTCCCGCGCGAAAACACCAGCGCCCGATGGCAGATATGCGCGATTTCCTCGAAATCGGTGGAGACGACGAGAACGGCAAGGCCGGCCTCGACCGCCTCGGCGATCAGGCGATAGATATCGGCCTTGGCGCCGACATCGACGCCGGCCGTCGGGTCCTCGGCAATCAGCAATTTCCGGCCCGTTGCCAGCCATCGTCCGACCACGACTTTCTGTTGATTGCCGCCCGATAGCGCCTCGATGGCGAGGTTCTGATCATTGGGCCTGAGACCGACGCGGCTGCCGAGAGAATGGGCAATTTCCGCTTCCCGGCGCGGCGACAGGAACGAAAACAGGCTTCTGCCGGAAGCGCCCGGGTTCAGGAAGGTATTTTCACGCAGGCTGAGAGACATGGCGACGGACTCTTCCGCCCGGTCCCTGGCGATCAGGCCGATACCGGATGCCATCGCTGCAACCGTGCTGGAAAGGTCCGGCTCGGCCCCGTTCAATCGCACCGAACCTTGCGATGGCTCGCAACCGAACAGCGCACGTCCGATCAGCTCCTGCCCCGCACCGCGCAGGCCGACAAGACCGAGCAGTTCGCCCTGCTGGATATCGAAGGATACCGGTCCGGCGCTGCGGCAGGAAAGCTCTTTCACCGAAACAATCGCAGGCCCTGCGCGTCTTTCTGCCTTGATGAACAACTGGTCCGCCTTGCGCCCGACGATCATGCGGATGAGCTCATCCGGCGCCGTCTCCGAAACCGGCTTTTGGCCTACCAGCTGGCCGTCACGCAATACGGCAACACGGTCGGCAATGCGGAAGATCTCGTCCAGCCGATGCGAGACATAGACCATGGCCACGCCGCGCTCTTTTAGCGGGCGGATGGCCGCAAACAGTTTCTCGACCTCGTCGGCGGGCAGGCTGGCGGTCGGTTCGTCGAGGACCAGAACGTCCGCTTCGACGGCGAGTGCACGGGCGATCGCGACGAGCGACTTTTCCGTGCGTGTCAGCTCCTGGACGCGGGTCGAGGGATCGAAATCGCAGCCCACCAGCTTCAGCGCCTCCGCGGTGCGCCGCTCGGTCGCGCGCCAGTCGATCAGGTGGCCGCGCAAAGAATAGCCCTGCGCAAGGCCGACATTCTCGCCCACAGTCATCCATTCGATCAGCCCGAGATCCTGGTGGATGAAGGCGACCGGCTGACGCTGGTTAGGCTGCGGCGGGCGATGATGATAGGGTTTGCCGCGAAACAGGATCTGACCGCCATCCGGCTTGTAGATACCTGCCAACGTCTTGATGAGCGTCGATTTGCCCGCGCCGTTTTCACCGAGAAGCGCAAGGATTTCACCTTGCCTGAGATCGAGTGAAACATTCGATAGGGCGCGTGTGCCCCCAAATTCCTTGGTAATCTCGCAAAATTCGAGCAGCTTTCCGTCGTCCATCCTGCTCCTCCCAAAGCGTCGATGAAGGAAGGCTATGTTATCGATAACATTCCGTCAAGACCTCCTGTTTCCGGCCTCGTCGCCGGATGCGCTCCTTTAACTGTAAAAGAATTGAATTCCGTATCGATCAGATAATTTCCTTTATATGTGAAATAAAAAAGCCAGACATCGCAATCATATTATGAAACGACGATATTTCTCGCTAAGCGTTCATAGTATTACCTTCGGTTGTATTATTCTAAGTTCGGACTAATATTTCTTAGGTAGTGCACACGGATCGCATCTCATCTAAAATTATTTGCTGGCGATATGAATGATGGGCCCCTTACCGCACGCTTTGAGCAAATTCTGAGGGAAGGCATCTTGCCGCGTGCATTCGAGGAAAATTTTTGACGTACGTTACTCAGTCGATATTTAAAATTGACAGCGCGGATGCCGAAGAGATGACGGCCCATTATGCGAGAACCCTGTTTCCTGCCGTTGTCGAGCCACTCCAACGAGGCGCTTCGATTTCGGTGGAGGACCGGCATTATACGGTCGGTTCCTGCAGCGTGTGGAATGGGAAATGCCATTCCGGAATGAGCGTGATGCTTGCAGGAGGTCCCGATGCCTATAGCCTCTATCTCCCAACCATGGGAAAAATGCTGATCGATGCAAGGGGACGACAACTCGTGTCGGAAGCAGGCAAGGGCCTGCTTGCAGATATGTCGTCGTTCGAAAAGCTGACACTGGAAGAGCGGCGCGGCCATATGGGTATGGCCTTCGATAAATCGGCAATGATCCGCCAGCTGAGCGAATTGCTCGACGCGCCCGTTCTCGACGATCTGGAAATGGGTGGCACCGTCGATCTCACGACGCAAAGAGGCGCGCAGATTGCGGCGCTCGGAAGTTTGATCTGGCAGAATTTGACAGTCGACGATGCGGACCGTTCTTCCCCGGCGTTCTGCGAACGTCTGTTGCAGGCGATGATGATCGCGCTGCTTGAGGTGGTGCCGCATAACTATTCGACGCAATTGCGCAGGCCGGTTTCGCCGGCAATGCCGAAACAGTTGAAGCGTGCGATCGAATACATGCACGCCAATATCGGCGCCGATATCCGGATCGCCGAAATTGCCCGCGAGGCCGCGACAAGTGTGCGGTCGGTTCAGGCTGCCTTTCAGCAGTTCAAGAACACGACCCCCCTCAACTATCTGAGGATGATCCGTCTGCAGGGCGTTCGCAAAGCGCTGCTCGACTGCGGACCTTCACGGCCGGTCGCCGAGACAGCACGCGATTGGGGATTTTCCCATATGGGCCGCTTTGCTGCGCTCTATCATCAGGCCTTCGGCGAAATGCCGTCCGAAACTGCCAGAAGGCTACGAAACAGCGATAGGTAGGATGAAGTCTGCCGGGTGAAAAAGGTTTCGCGAGCGGCACACCCGTTACTCTCGCAGTGATCTGAACAAGCGTCCGCGAACTCCGGAGCGGCCGAAAGAACCCGAAGCGCGAATACGCAAGCTATCCTTGTAAACGTGTTTTCATAGCCTTTTTGCCGCTGATAAAGACCGTCAGATTAAAGCGGTAATATTGATGCTATTTTAGAGAGAGTGCGTCTATAAAATGAAACACGCTTGAAGGGAGATGTTCGACGGCAAAGTATCATCCGCGCCCTATATACGCGGCCATGGTGAAATTCGGTTTGATCTCCCGGACGACAATGGGCGAGCATGTTTTCATCCCGCATTCTCTATCATCGCGGTTGCCGCCGATTCGCATTTTCCCGGACATTTCAGCCATTAAGTCTCATTCAAATGCCGCAAAGAGGGCCAGGTCCCAATCATCTAGGGAGTGATCGGTTGCTATTTGGACACAATAGTAAACAACCGAACTGTCATAATTCATTATTTATTAGCCCCGCATATTGCTTCCCGCCTTGTGGTTGATATTTCTGCCTTGCTTCTAACATCCGAAGGAGATTCCGGAATGCGGAAATGGGCGGTGATTTTACCCTTGGTTGTCCTCAGCGCCTGCGCAAGGCCGTCTGATGGGCCAAGCGCCCTCAATATCCGCAATGCAAGAATGCCGGACACGCAGCGAAAGATTCCAGTCGTGCCGCTCTCCGAGGCTCCGATGGGCGCGCAACTTGTTGCGCCATCCTATGCGCCCACCGATCAAGGCCTTGCACGGCTGCGTTCTGGTGGCAATTCGAATGCCCGGCTGCGTCCGGGTGACGTCTTCGATGTGACCGTACTCGATACCGGCGAGGATGGATTATTATCCGCGACCCAGAGCAAATCTCTCAATCTTGGCCGCTTCACGGTCGATTCCAAGGGTTTCGTCACGATGCCCTATGTCGGCAAGCAGAAGGTGAGCGGTTCGACCCCAGAGGGCCTGCAATCGCAGATCGTCACCGCCCTCAAAGGCTCCTCGGTTAATCCGCAGGCCGTGGTCACGGTCGTCGACCAGCCTTCCAGCGCCGTGACGGTCGACGGCAAGGTTCGCTCTGCCGGACGCTTCCCGCTGACGGCGCGCAAGGAGCGCGTGCTCGACGTTCTAGCTCTTGCCGGTGGCGCGTCGTCCGCGCCAAGCAACACGACCGTGACGCTGACCCGCGGATCGCAGCGGGCGACGGCGCCGCTCGATCGCATCCTGCAGGACGACAAACAGAATGTGTACCTCCTGCCTGGCGACCAGGTCTTCGTCGAGGGAGCGTCGCAGACTTTCACGGCGCTTGGCGCCTTCAAGAGCGTCGGTGAGTTTCCGCTGGAACCCGGCCAGACCACCTTGGCCCAAGCGCTTGCTCGTGCCGGCGGTCTGCTCGATGATCGCGCCGATTCCCGCAACTTCTACCTTTTCCGGAACCAGAAGATCTATTCGCAGGTTGCGTCGAGCTTGGCTAAGAGCGCCAGCGCGCCGACCGTCGTTTCGGTCAAGCCAGTCATCTACAGCGTCAACCTCAAGCAAGTCTCGAATTTCGTGCTGATGCAGCAGTTCAAGATGCAGGATGGCGACACGATTTACGCCAGCAACGCAGACATGGTCGATGCCGCCAAGCTGCTGACCGTCTATCAGAAGAGCGTGCCGACGGCCGCGGCCCCGCTGCCGGGCAGTTCATCCTCGAACTAAGCAGGGTAGCGCTAGTCCTCATCCATCAAAGCAAGGGCTGCCTTCGCAGTCGGCGGCCTGCTGGATGGGCTTTGATCTGCCAGGCGCTGAGCGACCGCTTTCAACCGCACAGCCGTTTCATCGGTCCTGCCATGATGATCGACGCAGTGATCCAGAAGCAGGTTCATCACGCAACCGGCCGAATAGAGATCGGCACGAGGATCGGCGGTGGGATCGTTTGAGAGTTCCGGCGCGCTGAAACCCGCTGTTGCGGCTTTCGCAATATCGAGGTCGCGATGGCGTGCCCCGCATTCTACTGCGGTGCCGAAATCGATAACCTTCAGCCGCCTGAAGTCGTCATCGCACAGCAGCAGGTTGGCGGGCGAAATATCGCCATGGACGAAACCAGCCTCGTGAATCGCCCTAAGTCCCGCAAGCAGGGACCTCGTAGCCGCCCTGATATCCCCTAACGAAATTGGGCCAGCCGCCAATTGCTGTGACAGCGACGGCCCGACCCATTCCATAATGATCGCGGGGCGGCCATCGGCCAGACGGATGGCGCATTGGACAGCGGCGAGATTGGCATGACAAAGCGTCATGCTGATACGCGCCTCCCGCAACAGCAGGGTCTTGGAGACGGCCTCATCGGCTCGGTCGGCCCTGATCGTCTTCAGCGCATGCAGTGTTCCGAGATCGCGATGGCGCAGCCGGCTGATTTCTGTCCGCTCGTTGCGATGCGCGATTGCTTCCACCAGAAACGTGTTTGCGATGAAGCTCGGCTGATCGTCGGCGATCGAAGGCAGGCGCCGATCCAGTGCGTCGCGCAATCGATCGGTCAGAAGATAGCGCATGGCCTTCGGCCGCTCGGCTTCGCCGTCGTGGGTGACGAGATGCAACAGCTCGGCAAAGCGCGTTGCGATCTCTCTCATCTCCTCGCTGCTTGGATCTTCGCTCATTGGGCGCTGATGACGATGGCGCTGACATTTTCGCGGCAATTGGCGATGAGCGCCTCCTGGATCAGCGCCTCGGCTGCCTTTTCCAGAGGTGTCTCGATCAGGATCTCGGCAATGACACGATCCGTAAGCGTGCGGGACAGCGGGCCGCTGGCAAGCAGCAGGCGATCGCAGCGCCTAAGTTGATCGCTGACGGTTTCCGCGACGAACTGATCCTTCAGCCCCAGGCCGCGGCCAAGCGTGCGCCGAAGTCCGATGTCGATATGATCGTGCGTCAGAAGCTGCATCATTCCGTCGCGCAGAAGATAACAGCGCGCGTCTCCTGCCCATATGGCCGCGAATTCATCGTCCAGCACGATTGCTGCCACGAAGCTGGCAACGGCGGCTTCTCTTTCGGAATTTCCGCCCTTGGCGCGAAGCATTGCATGTGCGTGGCTGAGTTTGCCTTTGACGTCCTGCACCAATGCCTGCGCGCTCTCGCGTTCGGGAATGCCGGCAAGAATGCCAGTTGTGATCCTTGCCGCCTCAATGGCACTAAGGCCATCGCCGACGCCATCGGCGATCGCGAAGATGCGAGGCGCGTTGACGAGAAGGGCATCGGCATTCAGGGAGAGACGTGTTCCCGGATGACTGGCGCGACTGTAGCCTATCATCAAATCCACCGGGGATACCGGCGCGGCCTGCGCATTCCTGTCTGGGGCGGATACCGCAGCGCGCACCGATGGCTCCGCAGCAAGGGGCGTCTTGATGGCATCAGTTGTCACGAGCTTGACGAAATCC
Source organism: Martinezella tropici (assembly GCF_008370325.1). Taxonomy (GTDB): domain Bacteria; phylum Pseudomonadota; class Alphaproteobacteria; order Rhizobiales; family Rhizobiaceae; genus Rhizobium; species Rhizobium tropici_B. The sequence continues at coordinate 30,399 of NZ_VNIP01000012.1, forward strand.
TGCGCCGTGGGTGCTGTCGTGGTGCGAAATCCCTTGCCGTGGCGCGTGCCGGGATTGATGCGCCACCAGAGCGAGGCGGGCTCTCCGGCCTCACCTGCGGCAGCGGATTGCGCCACCGCCGAGCGCTTGTCGGCAAAGGGTGGTCGGAGCCGCTTGATGCTCTCGATGAAGCGCTGCATGTCAAAGTCGGCCTTATCGGAGGTTTCCGCCAGCGCCTCGACAGCGGTAAACCAGCTGTCATCTTCGCAAAGATCGCGCAATTGGCCGGAGAAGCGCTGCAGCTGCGCGACGATGATCAAAGGGAAGCTTCGTCCGACGCGATCGCGGCTCGGCAGGATCACACCCGCCATGGCGGTGGGACCCCAGATGCCGCTGCCGACCACGAAGCGCCAGGCGGTCGTCGCATGGAAAAGCCGGCGCCATTCCGTGCCCAATGCCGCCTCAAGCGCGATCAGGCCGCCATGGATCCATCGGTCAAGCTCGCTTTGCAGACGCAGCCCGAGCGCGGAGGAAACGAAATCGCCATGTGTCGGCAATTTACCGAAGAAGCCGATCGCATCGGTCTGCATCGACGATTGGGTGCGGGCGAGAGGTTCGTTCATCGTCAGACCGTCAGAACTGCGCCGGGCAGCTGAAATCGGACAATGCCTGCAGCCGGAAAGGATTGAGCACCGAACCGAATTGTATGTCGAATTCCGCTTCTCGGCCTTGGTCTTCAAATCTGGCCCGGAAGAGATCGGGGGCCTGAACCGTCACCTGGGCAGCATCGAACAGGCGGAAAGGCGACCAGTCTCCGCTTTGGGCGATGGCTGGCTGGAAGTCTCCGGGAAAGAACCTGACTTCGGACTGGCTGTCCGTGGTGGCTGCCGGCCAAGCGATGGATTTCGGCACTGCTCGGCTGCGATTATAGAAAACACGCTCGCCTGCGATGGCTATCATTACGGCATTGGCCGAATCCGATAGCGTTACGGGCTTAACATTGATCGATATCGCCGGCTTCTCACTGCCGGCGGGGAAGAAGGCGTTCTCGATCTTGCTGGCATTTTCGAACTGCGCGATCGCCTGGCTCGGAATGCTGTCGCCGCCGAAGGTACCGCGCCAGCCCCAAGGCTGGGCGCTCGTATCGACAAATGCGTCCAGCCGGTTCTTGAAGAAAGTTTGAAATAGTCCTTGCGGTCCGAACAGCCTGACGAAATCCGCCATGGCGATATCCTGGCGGGAGGATCGGTCGAATGGGTAGCGTCCGGTAACGACACGGGCGCAAAGATCGGCGCCTTCGGCAGCCCAAAGGTCATTGATGCGGGCCCGGGCCGTCTTGACGGCCAGCGAGCCGATATCGGCGGCTACGGCAACCATCCACGCATCCGCCGGTGCCGGCAAACCGCGGGCCTGCTGCAGGAGATCCTGGTTGGCATTGGCGAGCTGGCCGCCGGCGTCGAAGACCCGGGCAACCTCTGCCGTCGAATTGGCGGCGCGTGACAGCTGGCCGTAAATGTTTTGCAGGATCGGCTGGAGGCCTTGGATCTGGGAGCGCGGCTTGTTGCTGCCAGCGTCCTTTCCCTCCGGTGAGGACGACGGCGTATTGGCGGAATTCGCCTCAAGGGCAGCGCGCAGCGGACCATAAGGATCGGGGGCATTGACGGCGCTTGCCGTGGCGGCCGTCAGTGCCGCATCCGCAACGCCATCGAGCGAGGCAACCTCGGTGCCCGCCAGGGGACGCAGGTCCGTTGCAGCGGCGATAGACTTCAGCGCCATTTCCACAGGGCTCGGATCGGCCGCCAGAATGCGCGCCGTTTCGGTCGCGTCGGCGAGGTTGCCTGATGGACGTACCTGCAGATCGGCAAGAAGGGTCGACCAGCGCTGCTGGAATGCATCGAAATAGAGCTGCAGTGCTGCCTGCACGATAACGTCGCTGGTCATTCCGGCGGTGTTGCTCGCAGCGTCGCCACGCACCCACTGCTCCTTGAGTGCTTCTGCGGCCGCGGCCGCGACATTCGGCAATACGACGGTGCGGTAGCCGTCGCCGGTGAAAATCCCCGGAATGCCATCGCGCAGCGTCGCTCTCGACTTACGCTGGAAGATCTGTGAGCCAAGCGGCCCCAGGGCGTCAGCCGCAATCCACGGATCGAGCTCGCGTGCCTGACGGGAATGAGTGAGGATATCGTAAGCGCGTGCGGCAAGGCCCTGTGGGCGGATCGTGTCCCGGGCCTTGGCGATCAGCGTATTGTCCAGCTCGATCGTCGGCAGGTTGCCTCCGGTCATCGCCTCGACATGTGTGACAAGGGCTTTGCGCGCACCGGCCCGTCCTTCGCCGGGATAAAGTGCGGCAAACATATCTTCCGCCTGACCGGAGACGAAATCCCTGTCGACCGGTCCAAGACCGCCGAGCATGCCGTAAAGCTTCAATGCATCGAAGGTCTTCTGAACGTCCGATGTCTGTTTGAGCTCCTTTTGAAGCTCCACCAGCATGCGCGGCAGCAGGAGCGAATTGAGCGCCCGCTGATAGGCGCCGCGCTGGCGGCTGGCAATCTTGTCTTCCTGGTCGAGGCCGAAACTCGTCGGCCAGACCCGCGCCTCGTCGAAGCCGCTGGTCACGGCGCGCAGATTGTCGAGTGCCGGCAAGACACGCAGGAAATCCGCATCGGTGACGTCGCGCACCGGGATGCCGCTCGCAAGCTTCTCATAGGTGTCGATGCGCCGTTCAGCCGCAGCGATCGCGCGGGAATTCTGAAAATAGGTTGCCGTCCAGCCGGTGAAAACGATTGCGAGCGCAATTGCTGCGGCGCCATAGGCAATTCGCCTGATCATGGCCTGGCGGCCGGACAGGCGCCTGTCGCGCGCAACCAGCGACGCTTCGCCGAAGATGACGTCCTTGAACAGACGCGATAGGAAATAGCTGCGGCGTGTTCGCGGCGTTTCCGTTTCCCGGCTCTGCGTGCCCGAGGCGAAGTAGACGCCGCGCATCAGCGGCGCTTCGACAAGACTGGATGACGAGCAAAGCTCGCTCAGCACCTCCTGCAAGCGTTCGCCGAGCGAAGCAAGCTCCGCGGGGAAGCGGAATATCCGGCCGCGCACCTCGACATTCGGCTCCTGCTGCAGGCGTTCGATCAGCATGGCATCGACCCGCTGCTGCAGAAGCGCGAACTCTTCCATGAAGCGCTCGGGCAGGTTCTCGCCCTTGTAGCTCTCGTCGAGATTGAAGGTGGTCCCCCAAACCTGCTCGCGGTCCGTCTTGGCAAGACCGTCAAAAAATTCGACGAAGCCGGTCAATAGATCGGCCTTGGTCAGGATGACGTAAACGGGTACGCGCGCGTGGAGGAATTCGTCGAGCTCCGATAGCCGTTTGCGGATGGAGCGCACTTCGTCGAGCTGAGCTTCATGGTCGCGACCGAGGAGGTCGCCGATCGAGAGCGTAATAAGGGCACCGTTGATCGGCTGCGAGCGGCGATATTTGCGAAGTAGGCCGAGAAAACCTTCCCATCCAGCCTTCGATGCGCCGTTCAGATCGTCCTGGGTCGTGTAGCGGCCGGCTGTATCGATCAGGATCGCTTCGTCGGCGAACCACCAATTGCAGTTGCGCGTGCCGCCGGCACCCTGCACGGAACTGCTTCCCATCGCATCGCCGAGCGGGAACTTCAGCCCAGAATTGGTCAGTGCCGTCGTCTTTCCCGATCCGGGTGCGCCGAAGATGACATACCAAGGCAATTCGTAAATGTAGCCGAAGCGCTTCTTGCTGATGCGGCGCAGCAGCAGGAGCGCTTCCTTCAGGCGGCCGTGGATTTCGCCGACCTCGGCCTGCTGGCTGGCTGCATCGTCGGCGATGCCGTCCACGAGCGCCTTGTCACGCTTGCGGGCGCGCAGCTTCGAGATCAGCATGTAGATTAGCCAGGCTGCAATGACCAGGCCGATCGCGATCATCCGGGCACCAACTCCCGCCAGCGGCTTGAAGCTGCCATAACCGGCCATATAGCCGTAGAACCAGATGACGACGCAAATCGCCGCGACCCAGATGAGCGATATGAAGCGCTGGCCGAGAAGGCCAGCATAGGCCGAAACGTAGGAGCGAAGCGTGTAGAACGCGCCAAGCGGATTCATCGGCCACCCTCCGTCGTTGTCGTCGGTGCCGGCTTGTTGCCGGTCTGCGTTTGCGGTGTCGCTTGTGGGTTGAGGGCAGCATCGCCGAGGCGCTGCGTCGGATCGGTCAGCACCAGAATTTCCGTCCGACGATTTGCCTCGCGGCCCTCGGGCGTGTCGTTGCTTGCCAGAGGATCGCTGTCGGCGCGCCCCTCCGTCAGGATCGCCTCCCTGCCGGTGTAAGCCGCCAGAATATTGCCGACGGAGCGCGCGCGCGCTTCGGAAAGATGCCAGTTCGATGGGAACTGCGCGGTGCGGATCGGCACGTTATCGGTATAGCCGACGACGACCGCGCGGAATTTTTCCGAGGCCAGCGCGCCGCCGATGCGCTGAAGAAGATCGCGGAATTTGTCGCTGACTTCCGCGCTGCCGGTGTCGAACAGGCCGGAATTGTTGATGCGCACGAGCAGCCGTCCGTTGGAATTCGACAGCGTGACAAGCTTGCGGTCGACTTCCGGCTGCAGGAAGGCGAGCAGATTGTCAAGCGGGCTCGGCTGCGCCTTGACCACGGGCGGCGGTGTCTCGGGCTGCTTCTTTACCGGCAAAGGAAGCTGAACGGCGACCTCCTTCGGCTTTTCGATCAGCACGCTTGGTGTATCGCGCGGCGGCAGATTGGCGAGACGCTCGAAAGTGGCGTCAGAGGCCCTGTTGAGGGAAAGCGTAAAGAACATATAGCCAAGCGCAAACAGCAGCGCGAGCACCGAAAGGATCGTCCAGAGCGCAACAGCCGTGCGCAATGGCTTGTGGCGGGCGGAAACACCGCGCCAATGCGGCGATAGCTCTCGTTCGAAGACGCCATATTGGCCGAGCAAGGTCTTGTAGAGGCTGTCACGGATGCGCCCGAGCTCCAGCGAGCCGCGCGGCGAAACGCGTGTGCGGCCCTCGAAGGCAAGCGACAGGCAGAGATAGATGAGCAGCAGCAGGTCCTTGTTGGTGCCGGGGCTCTGCTGGAAATGGTCGAGAAGATCGAAGACCCGATCGCCGCCGGTGACATCCATGTGGAAGGTCGAGACCAGACCGGAACGCGCCCAGCCGGCGCGAACGCCCCAGCGCTTGCTTAAGACCACGTCGTCGATCGTCGCGCAGACGATATAATGCGCCGCACGCGCCCGCTCCGGGCTGATGCGGGCGCCGGCAAGATCGCGCTCGTAGCGGCCGACCGCATCGATCGTCACCCGCCGCAGTTCATCAATGTCTGGCTGTTCCTCGGTATTGCGCAGGCTGTGGGCGAGATTGAGCAGTGGCGCCGCCGAACGCACGATAGTGGGAACGTCCTCTCCGCCGAAACGAAAGCCGCGGATCAGGGCATCAACGGACCAGCCGTGCGCATCGCCAGCCTTGCCTCCTGCTTTCTGGTCCAGTTCTTCGTCCAGGAAATCGGCCATCTTGCGGGCGGTCGCATTCTTGCGGGCGCCGTCCTCGGTCAGCTCGATGATCGTCGGCAGCTCGTGCCAGGGTGTTGAGTGTGGTGTGTTCATTCTCTGAGAGCCCACAGTTCCATCTCCAGGCCAGGAAAGTCGCCCGCGAGATGCAGGGCGATCGCACCGGAGGTATCAAGCTGTTTCCAAAGCGGATTTTTCGTATCGAGTTCGAAGTAGATCGTGCCCGACCTGTATGGCAGTTGCCGCGGCAGCACGGGGAGCGGCCTGACGGGGATGCCTGGCAGCGCGACATTGACGAGCTCGGCGATTCGCTCCACAGGGCCGACCTTGATCTGCGCCGGCAGCTTACGGCGCACATCTTCGGCCGACATCTCGGCACGGACCGCAAGCACGAAGCCGGCATCCTTGAGCAACGAGCGATCGTTGATGGTGCCGACGCGCACGTCGTGACGCCGTTCGATGAGCTCGATCGCGACCGCCGCTTGTTCCAAAACTGCTGAAAGAGAAGAACGCAAGTCATTGAAGACAGCTGCAAATGTCGCCTTCAGATCGTCATGGCGATAGGGTGGAAAATCGCTGGCGCGCTTGCGGTCGGTGGTGAAGGTGGCAAGCTCGCCCGCGAGCTGGATACATTCCTCGTAAAAGGTCAGAGGATGCATCCGCGAGGCATTCGCCGCGATGTGTCGCAGCATCGGATCGGCACGATTGAGAATGTGGAGCAGGAAATAGTCTCCCACTTCGGCGGTGCCGCGCACAGTGGGATCGCCGATGCGCTCGGCAATCGCCTCGGCGCGATGACGCACGATGCCGAGCAGTTCGGTGATGAGCTCGTTCAACCGCGCTTCAGCGGCGCAATTCAGGGAGGGTGCGATATAATCGGGATCGAGGACAACCGACCTGTCGGAGCGGACTTCGATGATGCGGGCAAGCCCGATCAGGTCGTAGCCGGCCAGTTCGTCGCCGGTCTTCAGATAGCGTAGGCTCAGGCGGCCGACGTCGATCGGCGCCATGAAGTCAGTCTCCATATTCGCATCCGGCGCCTCATATTGCGAGGCGGTGATGCGCATGCTGTTGCGCATGGCGCTGCCGTTCATGGCAACGTCTGCCTTCCCCGGCTGGCGGGCCGGCAGGGCCAGATAGACGATGGCGTTCTTTGTCGAATCATCGAGGTCAAGCGGGGGAGGCAGGTCCGCATCGATCGGCGCTTCGAAGGGCGTGCCGTCGGGTAGGATGCCGCGCAGGTTCGACAGCGCAAATTGGCCGATGGCAAGCGCGCTGCGATCAATGCCGATTTCAGCGATGCCCCAGGGATAGGGTGCAAGCCCCCGGGCAGTCGTGCGAACCAGCCGCTCCGTCCAGCGGTCGGCCTGCTGGAAATGCTGCACGCGAAGGAACATGCCTTCGCTCCAAGCCACTCGGTTTTCGTTCTTCATCGGGTGTTGCCCGTCCTCTCTGAAAAACTGCTGTTATGCTGTTCGTCGCGGCCATCCGCGGGAGCCTGGAACGCCTCGGCCAGCAGATCGCGGACCGAAAGGCTTTTGCCGTCCTTTTCGAAGCGGCTGCGATAGGCCTTCCAATAGTCGCGGCTGCCATGCCAAAGAGCCTTGCGCGGGGAGGCATCGACCTGCGCCTCGATCATGCGCGGCTCGAAAATCCGGCTTGCTTCGCGGACGAGATTTTCAAGGCCGGCGTTGAGCATGGATTGCCTTGAAATGAGCGATCGAAGGCGTTCGGCGAGTCGCTCGGTCCGTTCTCGGCTGAACAGCGAGGCGGATGAATGCGCGCTATTGTCCTCCACGCCGAAGATCGATGCCCCGTCGTCGAGGGTCTGCTCCAATGTGTCGACAAGGGCTTCGAGCTGCCGAAGCGGATCGAATTGCAAAGCCAGGCTCGTATCGTCCTCCCCTTGATCTGCGTCATCGATGGTTCGGATATCGTTGGCCGGAACGATCGTTTTCGCGGTCTCGGTGGTCTCCCGCACGCTGCTGCGGGCAACAGCGACGGAGACATGTGTCGCCGGGCCATGTTCCAACTGGCTGCCAAGCTCGAAATCCGAGTTCCAGTCGTTCGGAAGGGTTGGCTTGATGCCGTCGATATCAGGCGGGCCGTTCCAGCCGATATCGACATTTCTGCTGGGCGACTTGCCCTTTTTGGAGGATTGCGGAACCGATGCGATCCAATCATCGCCGCCCCGCTGGCCAAGCACACCGGTTGCCGTGCTGCCGCCCGGCGCAATGTCGGCCAGGATCGAGGAGATCGTCATAGTTTCATCACTGAGGCGCAGATCGGCAGCCGGATCGTCGATATCGCGGTCTGCTTCCCCGGAAATGACGACGCTGAAGGTGATATCGCCGAATGTGATCCTGGACTTGTCCGAAAGCCTTGCGGTTTCTCCTTCCAGTATCGTTGCGCCATCCACATGGGTTCCATTGGCGCTCTGGTCGCGAAGCAGAAAACCGATGCGATCGCGCTCGATCACGCAATGAATTTTCGAGATCAGCCGGTCCGGGTCGGAAACCTGCCAGTCGCAATCCGGCGATCGGCCGAGCGTGCGCCTGCCGCGTTCGAAAAACCAGCCCTTGCTGGAGCCCTCTCCGGAGATTTGCCGCAGCTCAAGCCGCATGAGCGCCTCCCTCGTTCAATGGCCCACGGGTCAGGCTGGGCTCGATGATAACGGCATCGCCGCTGTCGCGATCTGCCGCGGCAACGCGTGCCCAGCTGTTCCATCCAAGCCTCGGCGGATCGCCGCCCTCACCAAGCTGGCAGAAGGGGATATGGTCTTTTTTCAAGACAACCTGGATGTCGAAATCGAGCGATGGACCGACATAGAGCCGTGTCAACGCAAAAAGCGCATCGATGTTGCTGCTGTCAGGCGAAAGCGAACGGTAGTCCTCATAATCGACAGGCCCGATAACCACGCGGAAACTACCGCCGAAATCATGGATCGCCGCCCCCGCCGTTGCATTGACGCCCAGCTGCACGCCCTGCGGCTGGCCCATACGGCTGCGCTCCTCGGGGGGAATGGAAAGCCAGCGCCCCTTGAACAATTCGATTTGAACCGGAAGGCCGCTGAATTCCTGCAGCATGGCCCGCAGATTGACCGCATTGCGCGTCCGCGCCGCAAAGAAGCCGGAAAACCTCAGGATCAGCTCGTCATCCGGCCGAACCTGCTCCTTCAGCTTCGCCGTGCCAAGGCCCGAAAGCGCAAACAGCGCCGTGATGAAGGAATTTCCGCCTCTGTCCGGGCTCCATCGCATGCGGCGGGCGAGCCGGTATTTTTCGCAGGCATCGACGAAAAGCTCCGCAAGGCGGCTGGTGAACAGATCGAAGAAGCTTGAAAGCCCATGAGCGCGATTGCGCTCTTCGCGCATGACAAGCTCATTGTAGCTCGGCGGCATGGCGCCGAGAGGGCCAAGCAGGCAGGCCATGCTGGCTCGCACCGAGCCCATCATACCCTTACGCTTGAAGTCGCTAACGGCAAGCGGAGCCGGCGAAACACCGACCGGCGAGGATACCGTCAAGTGATCGCCGGCCGCCTGCTGGGCGACGCGAAATGCCGTCGTCGGCTCGAAGCGACCGGGGTCGCGTTCGAGCAGCGCGGCAAGCATTTCGCTCTCACTTGGCCGAAACTGGTCCATCGCCTTCAAATCATCCTTTCGTCAAAGCAGCGGCCGTTCGGCGGCGCGGGCCGGCCAGACGGCAATTGGCTTCGATTGCCCCTTCATCGAGATGGAGAGGCGGGTGAAACTGTTGATCGAGGTGTAAAGGCCGAAAAACCGGTCGAGAACGCTGCCGAAAAGATAGGCCGAAGGTCTGTCGATGGCAGCCGGATCGAACTCCAGCCGGATATCCGTGCCCGTCACCATCCCGCCGCTGCCAAGCCGGGTCATCGAACTCTTGGCGTCGACCCGCACCAAGGCATCGGCGAGCTGGCGGGTCTCGCGGCTGTCCCTGAATGCGTAGAGCGCCAGAATGTCCTTGAGCGCGGCGCCATCATTGTCGAAAATGGACAGATGGTTGAGCTGGAGATGCGACATGAGCCGCCAGTTGCGCCCCTGCTGTTCGTTCATTCGCACGGACGGCGTCGGCGCCATCAAGGCTTCGACGGCCCCCACTGCCTCGCTGCCGGAGGCAAGCTGCAGATAGGGATGGCCGCCGCCGAAGGGCAATTGCTCGGGCAATTCGCGATTAAGGCAAAGAGCGTCGATGCTGGCGATCCTATCGACGGGACCGCTTGCACGGCGCGCCCGATCGACGAAGGTGATTTCCATGTCCGACGTGTGGTCATCGGCATCGAAACGGCGAGCGCACTGCCAGAAGAGCGACGAGGCTCCGCCTTTCAAGCTGCGGCCGAAAAACGGCTGGCACTGTTCCTCTTCACCGGTGCGGCCCGATATGAGCACTTTCTCGATCGCGTAGATCTCGCGCGTCTTCTGCCGCCTGGCATCCGGCAGCACACGATATTCCGTACGTGTCCCGTCGAGCGCAATCGGCTCGCAGGTCTGACGGAACAGATTGACGATCGGGGTGGCATTCAAGACGAAATCGCGCGCCGAAATGGCTCGCTCCAACTTGGCACTGGTTTCGTCGAGATAGATGAAGATTTCCAGCGTCTCGCCACGCCACGCCTTCAGTCCGACGATATCGACGAAGAGGAATTTCTGTGGCAAGGCGAAGAATTCCGTCAGCAGTCGATAGCCGGTGAAGCTCGATGCGGGGTAGGGCAATATGGCGTCGTCTGGCTCGAACCCGACCGGGCGGAGCGCTTTGGCCGGCAGCATGACAGGAGCGCGATCATCAGCATGATGGGCTAGAGCGATGCCGAGCGTATGATTGACGAGAAGCTCGTGAATGGCGATAGCTTGCTGCCAGGAGGAGCCGATGTGAAGCCGAAGCCGGTCGAGGCCGATCTCGCCGAGTGGCTTGTTGCTGTCACGTGCCCGGATCGACAGGCGCAGGCAGCCGGCAGCCCCGGCGTGAGGTGACGGTGGCGCGCTGATCGGATGACCGGCCAGGGAAGCCGAAACGATCTCTATCGGCGCGATCTGGGTGTCCTGCGTGGTGCGGAAGCGGCAGCTCTCGCCGCCGATCGGCTCCGCGAAGATTTCCGTGTGGCGCGGCACGGTCTGCACGGAGGCCAGCGTGGTGCTGGGGGCAAAGCGCACGATGCTCATCGAGGGCAACGGTGCCAGATAGTGCGGATAGAGCGTTTCCAGCAGGCCATCCGTCAGTTCGGGAAACTCGTCGTCGAGCTTCTGGCGCACGCGGGCCGCCGAATAGGCGAAGCTCTGGATCAGCCGCTCGACATGCGGATCGTCAGCGACTTCGCCTGTCACACGCAGGCGGCCGGCAATCTTCGGAAAAGCGTCGGCAAACCGTGCTGCCCGCCTGCGGATGGCGGCAAGCTCGTCGTTGTAGCGTTGCAGAAAGCCGTCAGCCATTGTTGGCCTCCACCAGGAAGCGCTGGGTCGATGGGTCTATCGTCGATTCAAAGCTGATGGGCGGCATGCCCTCATGCACGCGGAAGGTTGCCTGAATGCGCATGCGCAGGGCGCGCTCGCCATTGCCCCGGCTCTTCAGGATGTTCACCCGCACGTCGGAAAGCCGCGTTTCGAACAGCGCGATCCGCCGCTCGATCAGGCGGGCAAGGCGGTTCTTGGCTTCATCGGTCACAAGATTTGCCGATACCATGCCGTCGACACCGAAGGACACCAGCGCGTCGCCGAGCTCATCATAGATCGAGGGCGGCGCAGTCGGCCGACGGCGGGTGTTGAGCAGGGCTTCGAGATCGCGGCGGATGCATTCGCGCAGTTCACGCAGTTGCTCGGCTGACGTCAGCGGCGGATCCTGCAGGCGATCGGGATTTTCGTCGATCAGCCGATCGATGATCGATCTGGCGACAACCCTTTCCCGAGGCCTGTAGCGTTCCAGCGGATCAACCATGGGCGGCATGCCTCGTCTCGTCGGAGCCAGAGATCGCTCCAAGCGACGTCAGATCGTGAAAGGAAACGAGATCGTCGCCTGCTAGGAGGCATTTCTGGCCGCGGCCGGTGGTGATGCCCGTCGGTTCGTCGACCCATTCGGTCTCGCGGCCAAGCAGCAGCTTCGCCCCTGCCGTACCGTGATAGATCGCGGGGAGGAGCACGGGCGCGCTTGCCCCGTCCACCAATTCCAGCTCAGCCCGGCGGAAGGCGAGATCGCGCGGACGTGCAATCGGTTCGACGCGAAGGGCCGCAACCCTGGAAAAGTCGATCCACAGATAGGCCCCGCCCGTCATGATGACCTCAAGGGCATGCGGGATACGGTCGTCGAGATCACGGAAGTCCGAAACGAGCCTGTCATTCCAATGCATCGGTCGTTCGCCGCGAATCTCCTCCAGGGATTGTAGCGCCGTGGACGTATCCGGAGAGCGATCGCGATGCGCAATCGCAACCTTCATGGCCGCCTGGTCGAGAGCGGTCGGGCCGTTCGGAAAATCCGGCGCGGCGGCGCTATCAAACCAGGCCGAACGCGCCGCCATTGCCCGCAGCTGATTGCGCAGCATGGCGAAGCCCATCATATCCTCCGGCGCAAATGTTGTTGCAAGGTTGCACTGCGCGTCGGCTCGTTCGTAGTCGCCGGCAAGGATCAGGAGATCGATGAGGAGATGTCTTCCGTCCTTGTCGGTCGGTGCCGCCTTCACATGCGCTTTCGCCTGCTCGATCGCATCGTCGAGCGCGTTTTCGCTGAGGGCTTCGGCGATCTTGGCGGCGAGCGTCATGCGGATATCCTTTGCGGCATGTTTGCGGAACGGGAGAACGCATGCGTCGCATTTGCCGTCTCCGAGATGAGATGAAAACTTGTCGACACGTCGTCGAGCTGAAAGTGCGGCTGTAGCCGCACGGTGCAGGCGAACACTCCCGGCTTGCCCGGAACCTCGTCAACGCTGATACCAGCCGAGCGTAGCGGGAAGCGCGTGCGCAGCGACAGATCCGCATCGTCGTTGCCGAGCGTATAGCGCGACAGCCAGTCATTCAGCTTGCGTTCGATCGAGATCCTATCGGCAAGCCGGCCGATCTCGTCGCGCATGATGACCTTCAGGTAGTGCGAGAAGCGCGAGGCGCAGAGCACATATTGCAGCATCGCCGCAATGCGCGCGTTCTGCCGGGCATGCTCGCTCGAATAATGCGGCGGCGCATGCAGCGACTGGTTTGAATTGAAGATTGCCGAAGCGGAAAGATAGGTGGTCGCCACAGGCACGATGCCGAGCTCGCACAATTGCTGCTCCTGCGCATTGGTCAGGCGGATTTCGACGGGAGCCTGCTGCGAAAGACCATTACTTTCGATGCCGAGATCGTAGGGAGCCAGTTCCTCCTGGCTCAAAATGCCGCCGTCGATTGCATCCTGTGTCACACCGCGAATGTCGGCAAACCAGCCGGATTCGACGAAATTGCGGATGACGATCATTGCAAAGGCGAAGGCGCCATTGCCCCAAAGCAGGCTGCTGCCGTCGCCTGCTATGCTTTCGCGAAACGGAAATTGATCGTCGCGTTCCCGAGAATAGGCCTCGTAGGGTGGCCGCATCAGGATCCGTGGAGCAACGAGCCCCAGGAAGCGGGAATCCTCGCGGGCACGAAGCCCGTTCCAGCGGATGCGGGTGGGATCATAGGCAAGCCAGGAAAAGTCTTGCACGCGATTGAGTTCATTGAAGTCCTGCAAGCCGATCGCCTGTGGCGCTGCTGCCGCCACGAAGGGGCAGAACGCGGCGGCCGCGGCCATGCCGATCTGGGTCAATGCCCCCACGGTATCGCCGCCGGCCGGGTCCTGCGGAGACAGCTCGTAATCGCCAATCAGCAGTCCGAATGGCTCGCCGCCGGGCATGCCGAATTCGCGGCTGTAGATCAGCTCGAAAAGATGGCTTTGGTCGAACTCCGTCGTGCGCTCGAGATGGCGCGTCAGCTGGGACCAACTGACGCTAAGGATCTTGACCTTCACCTCGTCCGACTGCCCTGCATGGCGCGTGAGCATGGCAAGCCCACGCCACCGCGCTTCCATCGCCTGGAATTCGCGGTGGTGCAGAATGGCGTTGAGCTGCCGGTTAAGTACATCGTCGATCATGGCGATCACGCGATGCACCTGACGGGGCCAGGCAACTCTCGGTTCCATCGTCGTTGCGGTCATGGTGCTGGCTGAAGGTGCGCGGCGAGACGGCCGCCGCGCCACCTCTCCTAGTTCTTGCTCGGGATGCGGGCGACCATTCTGAGCGAAGTGGTCAGCTCTTCCATCTGAAGCCAGGGCCGCATCCAGGCGACGGCGTTATAGGAGCCCGGCTTGCCCGGAACTTCCTGGACCGTCACCTTGGCATCGCGCAGCGGGTATTTGGCGCGAGATTCCTCGCCGGCATCGTCATTGGCGTTGACATAGTTGGCGATCCAGCGGTTCAGCCAGTTCTCGCAATCCTGCGCTTCCATGAAGGAGCCGATCTTGTCGCGGCCCATCACCTTCAAGTAATGCGCAAAGCGCGACGTCGCCATCATATAGGGCAGGCGGGCTGAGACGGCCGCGTTGGCGGTTGCCTCTGGCTTGTCGTAGAGCTTCGGCTTGTGCGTCGTCTGGGCGCCAAAGAACACGGCATAATCGGTATTCTTGTAGTGGCAGAGCGGCAGGAAGCCGAGCTTGCCGAGCTCGGCGTCGCGGCGGTCGGTAATGCCGACTTCGGTCGGGCATTTGAGGTCGAGGTCACCATCGTCGCTCGAGAAGATGTGCATCGGCAGGTTTTCGACCCTGCCGCCGTTTTCCGCGCCACGGATCGCCGTGCACCAGCCGCTCTGGGCAAAAGCGTCCGTCAGCCGCGTTCCCATCACATAGGATGCATTCATCCAGCAATAAGAATTGTGATCGAGCTCGCCGGTCTTCGAATGTTCGGTCTCGTCGAAGGCGAAATCGTCGATCGGGTTGGTTTTCGGGCCATAGGGCATACGAGCAAGCACGCGGGGAAGGGCGAGCGTGACGAAACGCGAATCCTCGCTGTCGCGCAGGCTGCGCCATTTCGCATATTCGACCGTTTCGAAAATCTTCTCCAGATCGCGCGGCCGGGCAAGCTCGCGATAATCGTCGAAGCCGAACATTCGCGGGCTGGCGGCCGAAATAAACGGGGCAAAGGCAGCAGCGGCAATCGACGAAATCGCCTGCAGCGTCTGCACGTCGTCGAACGAATTGTCGAATTCGTAGTCACCGATGATGGCGCCCATGGGCTCGCCGCCCGGTGTGCCGAATTCGTCCTCATAGATCGACTTGAAGAGGCGCGACTGGTCGAATTCCACCGCCTTTGCCAGATCCTTGGAGACGTCGCGCTTCGATGCGTTCAGCACACGGATCTTCAGGTTGACGCTGGTCTCGCTATTCTTGACCAGATAGTGGAGGCCGCGCCAGCTGCCTTCCAGCTTGGCGAATTCCGGCGACTGCATGATGGCGGCGAGCTGACGCGAAATCTTGCTGTCGAGTTCGGCGATCGCCTTGTTCAGCGTGATCGTCAGATTGCGATCATAGGTGACGGTACCCTTGAGAGCCTGGTCGGTCAGCGTCCTCAAGAGATCCTGGGCACGGTCTGGTTCGGTTTGCCGGGTCGCGGCCACGATCTGCGAGAGCAGATTTTCATCGGGCGCAAACTCGGCCTCTTTGGTCTTCAGTTGGCTTTCAGCGCTCATTTTTCGATCCTTGCGGAAAGTTCAGGCGATATCGGTGAAGGTCGAGGCCCGCCGTTATCGGCTGCTTGAAACGGGATTGGACGACCGGCGCCTGCCGGCAATCGATGACGATCAGCTTGCGGCAGGCTTCTCGGCCAGACCGAGTTCGGACATCAGCTTCGAGAGATCCGCCTTGTTCTGCAGGACATCCTCGAGCAGCCGTTCCAGCTCTTCCGATCGGTCCGCCTTGCTCATGAGGTCGCGAAGCTGGTTGCGGGCATCGAGAAGGGCCTTCAGCGCAGGCACTTGATTGACGACCGAGCCGGGCTCGAAATCCTGCATGCTTTCGAATTTCAGCGACACGGGGAGCTGGGAACCGTCGCCCGCCAGCGTGTTTTCGACCGCGATGTTCAGGCCGGGGGTCATGCGGCGCATGACATCGTCGAAATTGTCGCGATCGATCTGCACGAACTTGCGTTCGCCGAACGGTTTCAGCGGTTGGGTCGGATTACCCGAGAAATCGCCGAGCACGCCGACGACGAAGGGCAATTCCTTGACGACCATAGCGCCTTCGGTCTCCACTTCGTATTTGATGTGGACCCTGGGCTTGCGCACTCGTTCCAGTTTTTCGTGAACACTCGCCATAAAGCTTCTCCTTCAAATCCCAGCGGCAAATTCGCTCTTCAGATGTGGCACAACTCGACTTTGGAAAGAGCGGGTTGCAAAAAGTTCAGGATACCAGTTGTATTTGTCATGCCGTCTTGTTCGACTTTGGCTGAATGCCCGCCGCCGTCAAAACGGCGTTGCGAACCTGCTGCTCCGGCAGCAGTTCGGCCAATAATTCTGAAAAATCCATGCGTCCGCGCCTGACCATCGTCTCGATCGACATGGAGATCGGCGAATGCGGTTCCGTGCGGCGAAAGTAGCGGGCAACGGCCAGCAACAGCTCGAAGGCCTCTTCGCGCGACCCGATCTGTTCGCCGTTCAAGGGGCGCGGGCGACTTGGCGTCTGCCCGCTCGAATCTTCCTGCTGTTGCGGGTCCGCGTCGGCTTCGGCTGCCGGGGTTTCGATGCCGGCAAGAGTGCGAAGTGCCGCGGCAGCCTCGTTAAGGACATTGTGCGTATTGGAGCTCGGTGGCGCCATCTGTCCGCAGCGCTCGTTGAGAATGGCTACCAGCCTATCAAAAGCTGCCACACAGCCATTCACCATTTCGAGATGCGAGCTCATCGCCGCCGTACCGGCTTCAAGGACAGACTGATTCAGTTCATCGCGCCGCTTCACCTCGTTGGGACGTTGCGACAGCTGAAAATCCCAAAGGGAAAATTGGCCGAATTTCATTCCCGGAACGAGCGGCGAGAGCCTGATCGCCTGAATGATCGTCCCTTCGCCGCCGACGCCGTTAAGACCCGAAAGCGGGGCAAGCCGCTCTTCGATATCGTCTGTTCCAACGGAATGAAATTTCTCCCAATGCTTGTCTAATAGCGACGCAATCGCCAGGTAGACATCCCTCAGGCCTTCGAATCCGCGTAGACGTAATTCCGCCTCGGCCAGCCATGCTAATACTTCGAGATCCTTGCTTTTGGAAGAAATAATCTGCAATCCAAGATTGCTAACGTCTGTCCAAAGAGGCGAAAGGCTAATATTTTCACCCGGTGATATACCTCGTTCCGCAGCACGAGCCTGGTTTCTGGCGTCTTTTATTCTGTAGTATATTTCGCGCATAGAAGTATTATTGCGCACATTTTCTCCGCATGGCGCATTTTCGTCAAACGAATTCTCTAGGTCGCGAACGCTCAGCAGGTTATTAGCTCCATATTGCGAACTACATCGTTTAAGAGCGTGATACTTATGTCGATAAGATTCTTTGTCAACCATGTCTATTCTGTAATGGATTTATGACAATTCCAGTTTTTGACCGCATGAAAAATTTTTTGTTGTTGATCTAGACGCCCGCGAATAACCGCCCTAGTTGTTGCCGCGGCATGAAAGTTTGGTTGAAATGAAACCAGAGGGAGGAAACTTCTAGGTGTCGAATATCGATCTCAACCGTCTGATCAGAACGCTCGAGCCCGCATTGCGCGTCGCCCTCGAGGCTGCCGCGTCGCATGCAGCACGTGATCGGCACGCGAATGTCGATGTCGCACATTGGATAGTCTCATTGTTAGACTCATCGGAAGTTTGCTCTTTTTTTGAAGAGCTTAGCGTATCATCTGCGACGCTGCGCACGGAGCTTGATAGCGCCATTGCCGAATTGCCGAGAGGGGACGGGGCCGCACTCGTGCTCTCCCAAAACCTACTGGCGCTGATGCGGGAAGCCTGGCTTGTAGCCTCGCTTCAATGCGGCCGGAACAGCATCACTTTGGCCGATCTCCTGACCGCACTCACGGATGACCAATCGCTGCGAATCATGGCGCGCGGCATGGCGCCCTCGCTGCGAAACCTCAATCGCAATGCTCTCGAAAGGCGCTTGAACGCGGCTCCGTCTCAGGATGCCGCTTCGCCATCACTGAATTCCGAAGCCGTTCCCGCGGCCGGCGAAAACGAATTTCTCCGTCTCTATACGAGAGACATGACAGCCGATGCGAAGCTCGGCCGCATAGATCCGGTTATCGGACGGGACCGTGAGCTGCGTCAGGTTATCGATATTCTGATGCGGCGCCGGCAGAACAATCCCATCCTGGTCGGCGAGGCGGGGGTCGGCAAAACGGCGGTCGCCGAAGCGCTGGCTCTCGAGATTGCTGCCGGAAGCGTGCCCGACATGCTGAAACCTGTCCGCATTCTCCTCCTCGATCTCAGCCTGCTGCAGGCCGGAGCGGGCGTGAAAGGCGAGTTCGAGCGGCGCCTGCATGGCGTGGTTGCCGCCGTGCGCGCCTCGGCGGAGCCGATCATTCTCTTTATCGACGAGGCGCATGGGCTGATCGGCGCTGGCGGGCAGGCCGGTCAGGGCGATGCCGCCAACATTCTAAAGCCGGCACTGGCGCGCGGCGAACTCCGAACGATTGCGGCGACCACGTGGAGCGAATACAAGCGCCACATCGAGAAGGACGCGGCACTGACCCGGCGTTTCCAGGTCGTTCAGGTGCTGGAGCCTGATGAGGAAACCGCCATCCGCATGCTGCGCGGCATTGTCGGTAGCTTCAAGGCTCATCACAAGGTGCGCATCCGCGACGAGGCGCTGGCTGCCGCCGTGCGTCTTTCCGCCCGCTACATCCCGGCGCGGCAGTTGCCCGACAAGGCGATCAGCCTCATCGATACCGCCGCTGCCGCCGTGTCCCTTTCCAGACAGACTGTTCCCGAAGCGCTCAAAGGCCTGCGTAACGAGCAGGAGATGCTGGAGGTCGAAGCCTCAGCGCTTTCCGCTGAACCTGTCACGCCTGAGCTCATCGCACGGCTCGCGATCATCGAGAATGAGAAGCGCGAGGTTCTGCTCGAGATTGAGCGCTTGCAGACCAAATTCGATGAGGAAGTTCGCCTGTCGAAGGAAGCGGACCGAATAGAAGCGTCGTTTGGCGATGCGGGCATGCAGCAGGCCGAAGAAGCGGCGCACACAAGCGATGACCATACACGCGCTGGCAATGTCGCGCGTTTCCCTCAGAGTGCCTCCTCGGAAGCCGCCCGCGCGGCATTGGCGCAAGCCGAGCGCAATCTTGCCGATGTTGCCGGCGAGACGCCATTGGTCCCTCGCGTCGTCGACAAGGAGGTGATCGCCGGTATCGTTGCGCGCTGGACCGGTATTCCCGTGGGCAAGCTGCTGTCGGATCAGGTCGAGACCGTCAAGACCCTCGATGCGAAGCTCAAGGAGCGCGTGCTTGGCCAGGATGCCGCGATCGCGCGAATCTCAGCCGCCATGCGTTCGGCGCGCGCCGGCCTTTCCGATCCGCGGCGCCCGCCTGCCGTCTTCCTACTCGTCGGCATGTCGGGAACCGGCAAGACCGAAACGGCACTTTCGCTCGCCGATCTTCTGTATGGCGGCAGCCAGTATCTGACGACCATCAACATGTCCGAGTTCAAGGAGGAGCATAAGGTTTCGCTGCTGCTCGGATCGCCGCCCGGCTATGTTGGTTACGGCGAGGGCGGCGTGCTGACTGAAGCGGTCCGCCGGCGCCCCTACGGTGTCCTGCTGCTGGACGAAATCGACAAGGCGCATCCCGGCGTCCAGGAAGTATTCTACCAGGTCTTCGACAAGGGAACGCTGCGCGACGGCGAAGGCCGCGACATCGATTTCAAGAATACCACGATCATCATGACCGCCAATACTGGCTCGGAGCTGCTGACAGCGCTTGCCGCCGATCCGGAGACCATGCCCGAGGGCGAGGCGCTTGAGGCACTGCTGCTTCCCGAATTGCAGAAACACTTCAAGCCGGCCTTCGTCGGCAGAACGACGGTCCTACCCTTCATGCCGCTGAACGGCGAGACGCTGAGCGGCATCGTCGATATTCAGATCGGCCGTATCCGCGACCGTGTCTCAGCTTCCTATGGAACGACGGTCTCTCTGTCACAGCCCGCCCGCGACGCGCTTGTCAGTCGCGCGAAGGCGAGCGAGATGGGCGCGCGCGCCATCGAGACCATGATCGGGCGTGATTTATTGCCAGAATTGTCGACCTTCTTCCTCGATGCCGTTGCCGAGGGGCGCAAGATTGCCGGCATCACCATCAATTTTCACGATCACCGCTTCCTCATCGAGGAGAAGCCGGTGAACGACCATGAATTCGCTGACCCCGAACAAGGCGGCACGGCGAATGAAGCAGCCCCGGACGAGCACAACGTCCGGATGCGGCATTAGACGGAAAGGTAAACCCGCCTTGCAGCGACAAGGCGAAATTCAAATTCCAACAGGAGAGTTGAGAGCATGCCGATTTATCTGCAGATCGACGGAATTCAAGGCGATGCCACCCACGAACAGCACAAGAAGTGGATGGACATCGAAGTCATCCACTGGAACGTCTCGCGCAACATGAAGACCTCGGCCGGTTCGGCAGCGAACCGCGAAGCTTCTGAACCCACCGTTTCGGAAGTCATCCTGACCAAGGTCAGTGATTCCTCGTCGACCAAGCTGTTCCAGGAAGCATGCTCGGGCCGCACCGGCAAGCAGGCTGTCATCCATCTCGTGACGACAGGCAATCCGGGCGACACCTACATCGAATACACGCTGACAAACACGCTGATCGCCAGCTACTCGGTCGATTCCAACGGCGATCGCCCGGTCGAGACGATCAAGCTGAACTTCACCAAGATGGAAGTGAAGTACACGCCTTACGACGACTCGCAGACACCGCAGTCGCCGATGATCGCGTCCTACGATCTGGCAACGACCAAGGCTGCCTAATACCAGCACCGCCTTCCGGCGCGTTGCGATCAACGCGCCGGAACTGTGCCTGATGCCAGATCGCTGCGGCGGCTGGGATTTGAACATTCTCGACAACCTTTTTCATCGAGGTCGCCATGGTAGATTTTTCCGTTTCATCGCCAGCGCTGCAAATGGAGCCGGTGAAGCAGACCGACCTTCCGCCGATCAAGCGAGCGGGCCGCGGTCCTTCCTACGATTATTTCTCTTGGCCCCAAGGTCCGCGCGAATATGCCGCCCGGAACCAGGCAGCGGGTGCTTTCGCATCTGGCATCCGATCGCTTGCCGAAAAGGCCAACGAGATGTCTTTGACGCACTGGCTGCAGGTGTGGCTGCGAAACAACGAGCCTCACATCATCCGGGAGATGGATATCAACCATCATTCGGTCTTTGTCGCTCAGTTCAACTATACGGTGACGGATGGCGAGGTGCGGACCTACATGGTTCGTGGTGCCTATCTGCTCGGTACGGTCACTTCGCGCGCCGATATCGGCAAGATCCTGACGCCGGAAGCGCTTTATGGTCCCAGCATGCGCGAAACCGTGCCGAATGGCACCTTGTACCAGATCGCCTATCTGGTCGGCGGCCGCAAGCAGGTGGTCGGCAGCGCCGGCAAGACGGGCTCGGCAAGTTCACTGGTAGGATAAATGCAGATGAACGATCAGCCTTCGGCCAATGATTTCATCCAGGCGACCCGAAATCTCCGGGTCGTCTCACCGCTTGGTACGGACCAGCTCTTGCCGGAGCGGGTCGCGATAACGGAAGGCGTGTCCACGCTTTTCGATATCCAGCTCTCGGTGCGCGCCAAGCGCGAAATCATCCAGCCACAGCAACTGATCGGCCGTCTCGTGGATGTTTCCATCGAAGTTCGACAGGCCGAAGATGGCGGTGACGGCGTTCGCCGTCCCTTCAACGGTCTCGTGACGAGCCTGCAGGAGGGGCCGCCGGTCACGCGCGGTCTGCGCTCCTATTCGATGGTCTTGAAGCCGCAGATGTGGCTGCTATCGCAGCGCTCGGACTGCCGCATCTGGATGGACAAGACCAGCATCGATATCGTCGAGATGTTGTTTTCCGAACATGGAATTCCGGCCCCCGACGTCTCCGGCGTGATAACGCCGCCGCCGCCACAGCACTATTCGGTGCAATGGAACGAAACGGATCTGGATTATTTGACCCGCCGTTTCGAAGAAGACGGCCTGTTTTACTGGTTTTCCCATGAAAACGGCAGCCACCGGCTGCATGTCGCTGACGGCGCGAATTCATGGGCGGGGCCATCGCCGTCCGCACAGGGCGAGGGCATGGTCCGCCTTGCCCAGGGCTCGACGGACCGCAACCATATCAATGAATGGATGAGGCATTACGCTTATATCCCCGGCCAACGGGCCGGCGCCGACTGGAATTTCGAGACGCCGCAGATGGTACCGGGAACGAGCACGCCCTCGCTGGTGCAGATGCCGGATGCGATGAAGCGGGAGCTCTATGAATATCCGGCTCGCATCTCATCCGTCGCGGAAGCTGAAAGGGCGCAGAAGCTGCGCATGCAGGCAAGCGAGGCCGACCACAATCGCGTCGTCGGGCGTTCGACCTCACGCATATTGGAGGCAGGCCGCCGCTTCACGCCCTATGAAGTGGCCCATCCGGAGCATGTTTACGAGGAGCATGTAATCGTGCGCGCAACCCATGTCGCGCTCGATCCTTCCTATGAAACCAATATGGACCAGCCGGAATATACCAATGATTTCGAAGCGGTGCCGTCGCGCGTCTCGATGACGCCCCATCGCAAGACGGAACGGCCGCGCATCCGCGGCACACAGGTCGCGATCGTCGCCGGCCCTTCAGGTGAGGAGATCCATCCGGATCAATATGGCCGCATCAAGCTCTGGTATCCCTGGGACCGCCGCGCCAAGAAGGATGGTTCGGACACTTGCTGGGTGCGCGTCGCCCAGAACTGGGCCGGCGGCACATGGGGCGGCCAGATCATCCCGCGCATCGGCATGGAAGTCATGGTCGCCTTCATCGACGGCGACCCGGACCGCCCGCTGGTAACCGGCGTGGTGCCGAATCCCGCCAACAGCGTGCCCTATACACTTCCCGCCAACAAGACCAAGTCCATCTTCAGAACGCAGACCTACAAGGGCAATGGTTTTAACGAGCTATCATTCGAAGACGATAATGGGCGTGAAGAAATCTATATGCATGCCCAACGCGATCACCGCGTGCATGTCGAAAACTCCCATTCAAAGCGCGTCGATAACAACCAGGCGGAGTCGATAGGCCATAACAAGTCCATCGAAGTCGGCAATAATCACCACGAAGTCATCGGCGGCAATATGACACTGATGGTCGGCCCGAACATCCTGCAGAAGGGTGTTACGGCCGCGATGGGAATATTGCGCGATAGCGTTGGGAACGTGCTGACGGATAAGCTCGGTAAATTCACCGATATACTCGGATTTCTTTCGCAATCTACCATGGGCGAGGGCAACATGATCGTCGGTGTCGGCAAGAACAAGGCAGAGACGGTCATGGTATCGTCGACTGAGATTGTCGGTGCGGCAAAGGCAACTACAGTCGGAGGCGGATATCAGCTAACAGTTGGCGGCGTGAAGAATGAGAGCGTCGCGATGGGATCCTGGGAGGAAGTAGGACAGACCAAAGTATCGATGATCGGCTACAAATACGAGATTATTTGCGGCAAGTCCCGATTGGTTATGGAACGCGATGGGACGATTACTATCGAAGGTGTCAAGCTTAACATCAAGCAGGATACATCTATGACTGTGACTGCTGGAAAAATTGACATGAACTGAGGATGTAATGGCAACAAAATTCCTCACCGGTGGCTGGGAAGGCGACGAAACGGACAACCAGCAAAAACGAGATGATCGCCGAAAAGCCTTTTGGGAAGAGCTTGGTATTACTCCTGCGCGAGATACGGCCGAAATTGATATTCCTGTCTCGCAACGGATGGATCTTTTCCAATCGCTGGTTCAGAAAACAATATCTGGTCCAGAGGCAAACCCGCAGATGAAGGCTATCACGCTTGCCGCTGCGCAAGCTATCGGCGGCATGACGCTTGGCTCGCTGGAGACAAGTGTGCCGAGCATGGCTTTTTCGTGGAATGAGCTGCTGCCGATTGAAATGAAGAAATTCTTTCAACAATGGCATGTCACCGCTTTTGAAGCATCCAAAATAGACGGTGCATGAGATGGGTCCCGGTAGCGGCGCTGCAAATAATTTAGCGAATGCGGGAAACAACCCAGGCGCCGGCGCGGATATTACAAAGGGGACGCATGCTGACAATGCGTGCTCCATTGTCGCCTACACTGGCGAAAAATTCTATGAATATGTCGCAATAGCCAAGATGGTTTATGTGCTTGCGACCGACGCGGAAGCGCGCAAGCAATTGATGGCCGGCATTTCTGAAAGTGGTTTTGGCCATCTCATGTCAGGCTACGGCTATTCCGAGATGGCCCAGAGCAGTTTCCAGTTGTCCGCAACGGAGCAGATTCTCAGCTGGTTTGGGTTGGGCGACAAAGACAAAGCTGAAAAATATGCCAAGGATGGCATGAATATGCAGCTTTTAAGTCAATCCGAATATAGCAAGGCCGCCGACGCCATAGCGGGCTATTTCAGTGAAACATGGAATGCCATTAAAAAGCGGTTTACGCAATGCGGCTGGCTCTATGGTATTGCCACGCTGACGGTAGACGGGGTCTTTCTGGTTGGCGATCTTGCGTTGGGCGAGGGAATAAGCGCTGCCGCCAAGGCAATGTTGAAATCGCTCAAGGTTTTCGTCCGCGTGGTGAAGGCTGGAGAAGAGGCCGGAAAAGCCTCGAAGGTCGTTGTCGAATTTACGCATACGTCCGGTGGCAAAGTAGAGCGTGAATTTGCAGTAGATCAACTTGAGCGCGAGTTTGGAAAGCCTGAACATAATCATCCAGGGGTAAAGACAGAGGACCCAAATCATAATCCGTCCCCTGAAAATGAGCCGAAGAATGGTGACGCGGCTGGCAAGCCAAAGTCAAGTAAGCTTACCCATGGCAGAAATGAAAATGAAATCACTTACGATCCGGCAACCGGCAGGCCAATCAATGCGAAAGGCACCCTGCGCGAGGACTTTGGGGGCACGACCAGAGGTGACAATGCCACGGCTATTGGTAAGCTAGGCGATCCGGGTGATCAGGGCGGCCATCTGGTTGCGCACAGATTTATGGGCGATACGCCAGATTATGGTATCGCTCCGCAAGCTGGCAATCTTAACACCGGCGCATGGAAGACAATGGAGAACGAATGGGCCGACTGGGTAAACAAGGGCTACGAAGTCAATTATAACATTGACGTCAATCCGCCTGGCTCGGTGCGCCCGAGCAGCTTTGATGTTGAGTACACCATTCGCGATCCCAAAACGGGAATCATTAAATATAGTAATGAGAAGCGCTTCAGAAACCAGGCCGGTGAAAGCTTCAACAGAATTCGATTTCGGGACATGGAGTAATAAATGTCGGAAAACCTTGAACTCATGGGCAATATTGCGCGAGCAATCGTGAATTCAGGCAAAATGCAGGGCGTCGAGTGGGTTGAAATCTCGATCGTGGTTACCGTTGATGAGAGCGGCGAAGCAAGCGAGATATTCGGCTACGCTTACGATGAGAAGGGAAATTATACTGCTGTTGCGCCAAAATTGCGCGAGATTGAGCAGCCAGTAGCCGCCTACCGGGAATGGCTTCGTCAAGACGGGGACAAAGGCTTTCGAAAGATTCTATTCCAATTCAATCGTGTAAGCCGCAAGGTTAACGCGGACTTCGAGTATGAAAACCTCGGGCGGTGGCAGGTTACACCGAAGAATGTCGATGACATCATCGAGCAGCTTCGCCCTAACCTCGGAGAATAGAGCATTGCCAGTCAGCTCCTACAGAAATGGTGGAACGATTGTTTCGCTTGCTGATGAGCGGCAGCGACGACGTGAGCATCTAACAGCGGTAGTGCGCTCGGTCCTTGTTGCCGATGCACTGTCCGATGAGCGTTGGAAGACTCTGGCCGTCGTATTTTCGATTTCTGATGGTGGGCGGAATTTCGGCAACGGCGGCTATGCCTATGGTGCGGATGGGCAATGGTGGGCTTTTAGTTGCTCTGTGGAGGACGTGAAGCCGGCCGTAATTGCGTTTCTCGGCGATTCCAATCAAGGAGTTCCACAGGCCTTATGTCGGGTACTTCTTCAGTATGATCGAGGGAGCCAGCGCGCGCGCCTTGTGTCGGAAATCGATACTCCGGAACGCTGGTCCATCACGGCAGGCACGGCACGAACGATGATAAGGGAACTTCGACCTAACTTCGATAATTTCGCTGGGAGCACTTCCGCCTGAAGGGGAGGTGCGCATGCACTATGCGTCACCCAAATATGGGTTTGAGGGTTGCAAAAATCAGCCTTCTTATCGTCGGAAATCCGATCGTCACATCGACTGTTCGTAATTGCGGATCCCATATGCATGCTGGCCACGAATGATGCCGGTGAAACTCCGGAAGTTAACGTGCCGTTTTGGGAGTATCTCGATGCATGAATCTCGATCGCAATGGGAGAGTAATGGATACTCCCATATCTCTCGGCAGGATCTGAATATGACTGACGCTTCGCAAAAACGAAAGTTTCTAGCCAAAGAGTTGCCTGAATGGCTCTTTCGAAAAGAGCGCTTATTCTCTTTATCCTCCTCCAGTTTGGCCGAAAGATGAGATACTCGACGGAGCAGAAACGAGATTTCGGCGACTTTATCCCGATACGCCCTGTGTTGCAGACATGCCAAATCTGCGAGCAGAGCAATCAACGGCGTAAATTGATGTCCACAAAAAGTTATCAGGGTCCAAAATCATGAACGATATCCCCAAGAGAGCCCTTTTTGTCGAAGCTGTTCCTTTTGATGAGGACAGCGCATGGTCGAAATTGCACAAACTCGCCGAGATGCTGGAAATCGATCCGGCCTCGGGCGCCATGACAATCCGCAATGGAAAATCATCGCTCACGCTTCGTAGGGATGGCCGCATCACCGTACAAGGCGTGTCGATTGCTCAGTCCGCGGAACGGCACATATCGCTTGATGCCGCGACGATTGACCTGAATTGAGGCTCCGCCATGTGGCAGGTTGAGAACCGGACTCCGTTCGCCGCATTGGGTTACTTTGTTCGCGACCGCGCGGGAATGGAAAATTGGGTCGTTGCGGTTCGCGCGCGCTTCGATATCCGGGAAAATGGTCTCAACGCCGTTGCGGAAGATCAAGGCGCGATCCGCATTGCGCCCGAATACAAGGATGACGAAAGCTTGGAATTGAAAGCGGAGGCCGATATTTCACCGTTTCGGCCTAAAGTCGATTTCCTGCTCGCCGGAAGTATCACTGCGCCCGCAGGCCGCGCTGTCAATAAAATGGAAGCCGGTTTCGATCTTGGGACACATTCGAAGCGCGCATTGGTTTTTGGCGCACGCCGGCTGCGGAAAAAATCCGGCAGGCTGCAGCTCGAGGGATACGAGCCCTACCGCGAGTGCCGGCTTAGCTGGCGCAACAGTCTGGGGGGAGCCGATTTCATCAACGCAGACGGACCGGCGAATGGTGCCAACCCCATCGGCATGGGCTGGACGTCAGCATGGCAGGAAATACCGGAGGGAACGGAAATTTCCCTCCCCTTCATCGAAAGTCCGGCGGCCTTGATCGACGATGACGTTCTGCCGGATCCGCACGGTTTCGGAGCCATTCAGCCGTCCTGGGAGGCCCGTTCGACGCACGCAGGTACCTATGACGAGAACTGGCGGAAATATGAAGCGCCTTTACCTCCGCAAGATTTTTCCGATCGCTTTTTCCAGGCTGCTCCGGAAGACCAGATATTCGATTTGAAAGGTGGCGAGACAGGCCGGGTGATCGGTCTCCACGCTGGCGGTGATTATGCGTTTCGTCTGCCGCAGATCATCATGGAATGCGCCACCTGGATGGGGCGCGAAAAGATGCAGAGCCGACCGAGACTGGTCTCCGTCTTGCTGAATGGAACGGAAAAGACGCTGGAGATGGTTTGGAACATGGCGATTCCTTGTCCATCCGGAGACATGTCAGTTTCCGGCTGCAGTTTGCATGTGCGGCAAATGGCGGGAGTGGAACGTTGAGCGGCGCCGCGGTCGAAATTCTCGGAGTCGGCTTGCATTGCCCCTTGGGCAAGGGATTTGCGAATGCCTGCGATGCGTATTTCGCCAATGGAAGGAATTTCACGAAGTCGCATAAGGGACCCATTGGCGTCGACGGAATGCCAATGACGTTATCCTGCGCCATTCCGTTTGAAGATATGCGCGACTTCGAACTGAGACTGCAAAAACTGTTCGCCGGCGCGACGGATGATCTTATGGCCGCGGAGGCATTTGGGCCTGTTCCATTACGGATTGTCGCGCCACGTTGGCTCGTCGGTCACCAGATCGGTAAGCGGCTATCCCTGTGGATCGGTGATACCTATCCGCATCTGTTCTCGGACGTCGAGATATTGATCGACGGAGAGACCCTCGCTCTCTACGAAATTGTCCGTGGCGCGAACGAGATATCGACGGGCCAGTTTCCCGCCCTAGTCGTCGGCGCCATTGACAGTTTCATGGATGCAGAACTTCTGGATATTCTCGCCATGAACAATTGCCTTTACTCGCGGCAGACGCCCCACGGGCTTATCCCCGGTGAGGCGGCGGTATTGCTTTTGATCGGGAACACCGATGACGGCGGTAACCATCGACCAGTCGGTGTTTTAAAGTCCGTATTTACCGGGTTCGAGACCGAAAAGCCTTCGTCTCCCAAAGGCGTTGTCGGCAGGGGGCTCGCCAAGCCCCTGCGACAAGCCTTCGAGACCTTCGTTCCGGATCGGTTTCTTGCCGATCTGAATGGAGAACGATGGCGCTCGGAGGATCTGGGCTTCGCCTTGTCTGGTGCCCTCATACCGGAACCTCTCGTCCAGGATTTCGAAGCGCCACTCGGAAACACGGGAGATTGCGGGGCGGCGAACGGCATGGTGATGGCGAGCTTTGCGCTTGCGTCCAATACTCGCCTGGCAAGTGACGCCGGCGAGCAGGATGGTCTTCCCTCAGATAAGAGTGCGCCCATGAGGTCGATCGTCTCGACATCTCATCCCGACGGTCCGCGTTGTGTCGCGGTGATCGAAAGCTATCGGAAGAAGGATTGAAGCCGATGCAGGAGACTATCGCTATCAATGGATTGACGCTCTGTCACAAACATTCCGATGGCTGGGTTCGTTCAACCATGCCCGATGTGTGCAAGAGCCCTGACAAGCCGATCCCCTATACCAACACGGCTTACGCGCGAGATCTTGCCAAAGGCACGACGACAGTATTCTCGCATGGTGGAGCTATGAATGGGGTCAAGGGCTCCGAATTCTATCGCTCCTTTGGCGATGAGCCAGGCGTCGGCGGTGGCATCGTTTCAGGCGTGAACAAGGATCGCGCAACGTTCCTGTCCTGGTCGCCGAATGTGTTCATGGAAGGCCGCAATGTTACGCGTCTGACGGATCGCATGCTGCTGAATAAGGGCAATACCATATCGGCGGGGGGATATTATACGGGGCCAGTAAAAGGCCCGCAGCGCGAGATATTGGAGAAGATCTGTGAGTTTGCGTGCGCCTGTAAGGCGGCCGGAACGTTCAGTCAGCGTTGCATCGATGGCAAGATATTAGATTGGGCCAGCCAGGCGGGACGCAATGTGACACCTGGAGGTGCCTATGAAATTGGCGAGGATGGGAAGTGGACATATCGTCTGGATGACGGCGGTAACCAGTTGAGGGGTGGGCCCAAAGGCACAAAGATGCCGGATTACACCGATCACGATAACAATAGCTTTGGCGAAAACAAATTGCCAAAGGATCGGTATCGCGGCAATCAAAATGAAACATACGACGAAATTGGACAGGATACGGATCAGGATCGCAACGACATCAACTTCAAAAAAGACTGCAAATGCGACGATGATGATGGCAATAAGGCCCCTGTTACCCAGCCAGCGCCGCAGACGGAGCGGGAGACCGAGCCATCGAGTAACGGGAGCTGGTTCAGTCGCAATGCAGGCTGGCTCGTTCCGCTTGGCGCGGGTGCTGTGGCCGTAGGCGCCATTTTGCTTGCTCCGGAAACGGGCGGAGCGTCGCTTGCTGCGCTCGCGTTGTGAAGCTTGATGAAAACCTTACTCGCAGGTGGAATATAAAGTGACAGAAATCGATTACAATAAAATCCTGTCGGAGTTTAGGACCATATCGGATTTGGCCAAGCTTACGATTGCCGATAAACGCGGCAATCCGGCGCTGCAATTCGGGTTTGTGCTCAAATTATACTTCAGCCACGCTTACGATGATGAAGTTCGCATTCGTCTGATCCGGTTGGTGGAGGATTATGGAAAGATCTTTTCGGACAAGATCACTCACTACATGCCCTATGATGGCAACCGCTTAAAACCCACGAAAAATTTCGATTATATCGGCTATTTTACGGGCCGCATGCGCAGCATCCCGCCCGAGGAAAAAGTGGAAGGCTTCGACGCAGAACTCTACGGTTTTTCGGGCGCTGTCGACAGGGATGAGCCAACGCCATATCACATCGGCGTTGTGGCGCGACCCGCGATCGCCGAAAAGCGTTTGGCAAACAAGGACAATGCGCTCGGTCGGCTTGAGGCCTATTTCCCGGCTGACTGGCCGCAGGGAGATTATACGCAATTGCTGATCGTTTTGGCCCGCTGGGCAGCCATAGGTCGGCCGATCCACGGCACTTTTGGTCTAGGCCTCGTTATGGAAGAGGGGGGCGGTCGTGGCCCGTTCATTGATCTCGCCTTTCCATTTCTGAAGCGTTTTATCGGCTTTGACTATCCGGATCTGAGTTTGTGGCGTGTCAGGAGCGAGGCAGCGGCAACACCGGTGATACGATCGATCAACTGGCTGACACTGATCGACGACGAGCGCATTCGGCTGGTTGGTGGCCTTGATAAAATCCGTGCTTCGGTAGAGCCGGAATGCTCCATTCATTCTTATGATGGTGGCATCATTATCCAAGCCGGTCAGGAACCAAGGATCGGCGATGTCAACCGCGGAGAGGTATTGGACGCGTATCACAAGGTAGCAAATGTTTTGAAACCACTCCGTTTCGAGGATTTCGGCCGGCGTGGAATCTTCGAAAGCTTGCCACCACCTTTGGACGATCGGGACGAAACTCTAGCATGGCTGCGACGCTTCGATTGATGCTGCGTTTGGTGTAAGCGCCTGGAGCAGCCAAGCGCCCATTCAACGGCGGTGTTAAGGTGATGTCATATCGATACAGTGGCTGGAGTTTTCTTGACGCAAGAGGGGATGTATCCGAACACGCGTATCCATGCTGGGCTTTGGTCACTATATCGATTTCGCTTTGCAGAATGCCACTAGCATCGAAATACGTGAGCGAATGGCTGGCATCATGCTGGAATACAAGTAGATTTTTGCAATAAAATAGGTCAGGCGTTTCGATCGAGCCTCAACCACCCGCCTTACCCCCCACAAACGTATCCCGCATCGCCCGTAGGATGATCACCGCCGACGCCGCACCGGGATCGACATGCCCCAGAGACCGCTCTCCCAGTCGCGCGGCGCGGCCGCGGGCGGCCACCATGGAGCTTGTCGATCCTGCCCCGGCTTCGGCGGCTTCAACGATAGCGTTCCACATGGCGGCAACATCGCGCGAATGCGACTTCGCGGCCATGGCGGCCTCTGCCGCGGGGATCCAGGCGTCGAGCATGGTCTTGTCGCCGCGCTGGCCCTTGCCGCGCTGCTGGATGCCGGCCCGCATTTCGTCGACGATCATGGCCTGGCAGGCAGGCGAGAGGGATTCATCCGTCTTCAGTGCCTGCGAGGCCCGGCGGAGGGCTGTGGCATAGAGCGGGCCAGTCGAGGCGCCGACGGCGTCGAGGAAGGCAGAGGCAGCGACGGAGAATATTTCCGAGGGTAATGCCTGCGCAAGATCGAGCTTTGCGAGTTCTGCATTCACCGCCATGAAGCCTAGGGCCATGGTGATGCCATGATCGGCATCGCCGATCGCCCCGTCCAGTTCGGAAAGCCGGTCTTTTTCGGCATTGATCGCGATCGATATGCGCTGAAACATACTGCCCAGGCATCGCGCGGCTTTTTCAGACATCGTCTTCCTCCCGGTCCCGGCCATTTCTCTTGTCGCCGGGCGCATTCTTATCGGTTCATCCGACCTTCAAAGCGAAGGTGTCGCATGGATGGTGCAGCATGTCAGTCAGTTCCTGATCGAGGTGCAGGATGGATATGGAGGCGCCGACCATGTCGAGCGACGTGCAATAACGCCCCACCCAATTCGCCTCGATTTTGATGTCCTTGGCGCTCAGCCTCTGCTCGACGCGCCGGAACAGGATGTAAAGCTCCATCAATGGCGTCGCGCCGAAGGAGTTGATCAGGACAGCGACCCGATCGCCCGCCGCCGGCTTCATTTCGGAGAAGATCCGGTCCATCACCCGGTCGGTGATCTCGTCGGCGCTCATCATCTTTTCGCGGGTGACACCGCGTTCGCCGTGAATGCCCATGCCGAATTCGATATCGTCGGGTCCGATCTCGAAATTGTGACGCCGCGTCTGCGGCAGCGAGCAAGGCTCCAGCGCAACCCCCATGGTGAAAGTGCGGTCATTCGCCTTGCGCGTCACTGCCTCGCAGGCATCGAGCGAGAGGCCCTTGTCGCAGGCCGCACCCGCGATCTTGAAGATGAAGAAGTTGCCGGCAACACCGCGCCGTCCCTCCCGATCCTCGATCGGCGAGGAGGAGATATCGTCGGTCGTCAGGACTGTGCGGACGTCGATCTGCTGTTCCTGCGCCAGTTCCGCGGCCATTTCGAAGTTCATGACGTCGCCGGCATAATTGCCATAGACGAAGAGCACGCCTTCACCGCCTGAGGACGCCTTGGCGCATTCGAGGATCGGCGTCGGCGGCGGCGAGGAAAAGATGTTGCCAACGGCGACGGCATCGGCAAGACCCTTGCCGACATAGCCGAGGAAGCAGGGCTCGTGGCCTGTGCCGCCGCCGATCACCAGACCGACCTTGCCGGCTCTAGGACCATTGCGCGCCACCAACGCCCGGTTCGATCCCTTGATCGGCGCGATATGCGAGGCATGCGCCTTGACGATACCCTCGAGCATCTCGTCAACGACGTCGTCGGGATTGTTGAGGAATTTCTTGATATGCGTTCGATAGCTGCTGGGCAGAGTGACGCTGTTGTCGGTCCTCGGGCGCTGCTGGGATTTCTGATCGAATTCGGTGACACCGTCCGCATTGAGAATGCCGCGACCCGTGGCCGCATCGGTAATCAGCACGTTGATATAACCGCCGCGCAAGGCGGCGAGGATCGCCGGCACCTTGTCGAAACCGCCGGCAACGGCGATCCGCAGGCCGACGGATTTCAGCATGTCGAGGGATATGCCGATCGTGCGATCGTCGAGAGGCCCGGCGACCGGCTGTCCCCTTGCATCGATGAAGCGGCCGGCAAGAACGCCGACGGCATTTTTGGCTAGATAATCCTGCAGCGAGACGGATTCAAAGAAGCCGCTGCTGTGGATCGTCGAGTTCGGGCGTAATGATGCGACGCCAAAGATGGCCTTGTTGGCTTTGGCGAGTGTGGCAAACTGGTCCTCGACCAGTGGCTCGCGCAGCAGGATGTCCCGAACTTCCGGGGTCGAGACAATGGCAGGCGCCGTGATGTTGATCAGCTTGCCGTCCGTCGCGTTCGCGAAGGCCGCGGCGCAGAGTTCCGGCGTATAGGCGAAGCGTGCCCGCGTGCCGCCGGTTGCCTGGACGATGGTGACATCCTGCAGGTTGGGCACATTGGCCTGCTGGGCAACGGCAAGAACGGTTCGTCCCCAGGCGACGGCAAGCGTGTCGCCGGATTTTAGGAGCCGAGAGATCGCCTGCGCGCCGGCCGTACCGAGGCGATCGATCAGCGGCCGCGAGCCGTCGTCGCTCGGCACGACAAGACAGTCGTGGAGGCCGAAATGGCGCTTGAGTTCCTGTGCGATGGAGAGCGAGCTCAACCGCGATGGCTCGATCGAGATATTAACGATGCCGCGGCTACGCGCATCGGCCAGATAGCTGTTCACGGTTGCTCGCGAAATGCCCATGATCTCGGCGATATCGCCCTGGGTCTTGCCATCTTCATAATAGAGCCAGCAGGCCCAGACATAGGGATCGTCGCCATAGCGCAGCGGCATGCTGTCGGTTGCGTCCGGCGCACCCGCCTTGCTTGCACTATTCTTGCCGATCGAAGATGCCTTGCCTGTCATGACGATTCACAATTCCCTTTTCCTGCCCGAACATGGAAGCAATGGCGCATGTTTGCAAATGCTTCTTCGGACGAGGGACGGCGCGCGACCCCGTGGTGGAGCACGGGATCGCGCGGCCTCGGGAGAGCCGGCTTATTGCAGCCGTGCGCGAGCGCCGAGGGAAAGCTCCTTCAGGATGATCGCGCAGGATGTCGCGCCAGCATCCAGCACGCCGAGCGAACGCTCGCCCAACCGGCTGGCGCGGCCGATCTTGGCAACGAGATTGAGCGTGGAGTCACGACCCGCGTCAGCGGCGGCAACCAATGCATCAAGCGCTTCCGCAAAGGACTTGCCGGCGGCATTCGCTGCATCGAACGCCTCGATTGCCGGAACCAGCGTATCGAGCAGCGTCTTGTCGCCGACCTTGGCGGAACCGATCGACTGGATGCCTTCGAGCCCCGCATGCAGCGCCCTGCTATAGGCGGCGCTGTCGATCGCCTCGATGCCTTCGAGCTTTTCAGCAATCTCGGTGAACATAACGCCGTAAAGCGGGCCCATGGAGCCGCCGATCTCGGTCATCAGCACGGTGCCCAGCGTATCAAGCGAGGCCGACAGCGACTGGTTCTTGCCCTTCAGGCGCTCCGCTGCCATGCCGAAGCCCTTGGCCATGTTGACGCCGTGATCGCCGTCGCCGATCTTGCCGTCGATCTCGCTGAGATAGGCGCGGTTTTCGACGATACGATCGGCCATCGCCAATACGACGTCACCGGATGTTGCGTTATTGAATGTCTGCATGCGTGCATCCCCCCTCAGAGCAGCGTCGTGCACTTGACCTCGACGTCGAGAAGCTCTTTCAGCTCCTCGTCGAGCGCCAACACGGTCAGCGTCGCGCCGACCATCTCGAGCGACGTGAAGTAGTTGCCGATATAGGTCTTGTAGATCTTCAGGCCCCGTTCGGAGATCTTCGCCTCGATCGTATCATTGAGGATGTAGAGCTCGTTGACCGGTGTTGCGCCGAGGCCCGATACGAGGACGGCGACTTCCGTGCCGGCTGGCAGATTGTGATCGTCGAGCACGATCTGGCACATGTCTTCGGCAATTTCTGCGGCCGTCTTCAGCGGCTCGACGCGAACGCCAGGTTCGCCGTGATGGCCGATGCCGACTTCCATCGTGCCTGGCTCGATCTGGAAATTCGGATGACCGACAGCGGGCAGGGTGCAGGGACCGAGGCCGATACCGACAGAGCGGCAATTGTCGATCGCTTTCTGCGCGGCAACGCGGACTTCCTCGAGGCTTGCACCCTTGGAGGCCTTTGCGCCGCCGACCTTCCACATGAAGATCTCGCCGGCGACGCCGCGACGTTTCTCACGCTCCTCCGGGGGGGCGGAGCAGACATCATCGTTGGCGACGACGGTTGCGACTTCGATGCCGTCTTTGGCGGCAAGTTTCGTTGCCATTTTCACGTTCATGTTGTCGCCGGCATAATTGCCGTAGAGGCAGATGACGCCGCGACCGCCATTGGCTTCGCGGATGGCATCGTGGAAGCTCTTGGCCGTTGGAGACGAAAAAAGCTCGCCGACTGCGACCGCATCCAGCATGTTCTTGCCGGCATAGCCGATGAAGGCCGGCTCATGACCCGAGCCGCCGCCGGTGATCACGCCGACTTTGCCGTCATGCGGCGCATCCTTGGCGACGACGACACGCGGATTTTCTGCGAGACGCACGATATCCGAATGCGCCTTGATGAAGCCTTTTACAGTATCTTCAACGACTTCATCGGGGTTGTTGATGAACCGCTGCATAGTCTCTCCTGTCGAATTGTCGAGCGCTTACGCTCAAAGAATGGTGTAGCCGCCGTCGATCAGCAGATCGGCACCGTTGATCATGTCCGCACCGGACGAGGAGAGGAAAACAGCCGCGGCTGCGATCTCCTGCGGGAAGGCAAACCGGCCTGTTGGGATGCGCTTCTTGGCGGCCTCGCCCTTCTCGCCGGCCCAGGCCTTCTTGCCGAGTTCGGTCAGCACGATCGTCGGCGAGATGGTATTGACGTTGATGCCGTGCTTGCCCCATTCGGCGGCAAAGGTTTTGGACATGCCGATCACGCCGAACTTGGAGGCGCAGTAGGCGACATGCTCTTCGATGGCGACGGTGCCCGCCTGCGAAGCGAGATTGACGATCTTGCCGCCCTTGCCGGTGGCGATCATGGCGCGACCGACGGCCTGCGTGACCAGGAAGGTGCCCTTGAGGTTGATGTTGATCGTCTTGTCCCAATAGTCGACTGGCAGATCTTCAGCCGGGGCAAGGAAGACGACGCCGGCGCTGTTGACGGCGATATCGATGCCGCCGAACTGCGCGACGACATCGCTGACGGCCTTGTTGACCGAAGCCGGATCAGACACGTCGCAGACGAATGCTCCAGCGCCGCCACCGATTTCGGATGCCTTGGCCTTTGCCATATCGACATTGATATCGAGAACCGCGACCTTCGCGCCCTTGGAGGCGAACGCTGCCGCGATTGCAGCACCGATGCCGGAGCCGCCGCCCGTGACAAGCGCTGTCTTGCCTGAGAGCGGGAAGTTCAAATCAATGTCTGGGGATGTCTCGGTCATCTTCTTCAAGCCTCTGTCTTGGGGGTGAAGCGGGGCGACGGTTCGCCCCGCCGCATTGATCTTACTTGCGGGTTTCGAGCAGCTTGTCGACGTTCTCGGCCGTTACCGGGGTCCACGGAACATTGTAGTTCTTCTCCTTACCGTCGTTGAAGGGCATGTCGGGATACTGCGACCAGATCTTGGATTCCGGCTTGTAGTTACCCTTCTTGGCGGCAAAGATCGCCAGATCGAGGGCGCCCTGGGCCTGTGCGCTCGCGTCCTGCAGGATCGAGGTCATCGTGCCCTGCTTGACGGCATGGAGCGCATCGGTGATGCCGTCGATACCGGCAATGGCGAAATCCTTGACGTTGAGCTTGGCAGCTTTGATCGCCTCGATCGCACCGAGCGCCATCTCGTCGTTCTGGCCGATGACGCCATTGATCTGG
Organism: Martinezella tropici; assembly: GCF_008370325.1. Classification (GTDB taxonomy): domain Bacteria; phylum Pseudomonadota; class Alphaproteobacteria; order Rhizobiales; family Rhizobiaceae; genus Rhizobium; species Rhizobium tropici_B. The sequence continues at coordinate 67,263 of NZ_VNIP01000012.1, forward strand.
CCGGGGTGCGAGGTCAGCCAATTTTCCATCAGCGTCTGGGCTTCAGCGCGCGACCAATTGGCAGTCTGGTCTTCCAGCACCTTCACATTCGGGCACTCGGCAAGCGCCTTCTTGTTGCCTTCGAGGCGCGAGATCTGCGCCGATTGGCCGATCGGGCCTTCGAGGATGACGACATTGCCCTTGCAGCCGATCTTGTCGAGAACGGTCTTGGCTTCCATGTAGCCGGAGATCGTGTCGTCGGAGCCGACATAGGACGTCAGAAGATCGGAGTTGACGCGGGTGTTGGATCCGACGACCGGAATGCCGGCATCATGGGCGGCCTGAACGGCCGTCGCTGCGGCTTCGATATCGATCGGCACGAAGATGATCGCATCGAACTTCTGCGTGATCATCGTATTGACCTGCTCCTGCTGCACGAGCGCATCATAGCGGCCGTCGAAGATGGTGAGGTCAACGTCGCCGTTCTTGACGGCGGGATGTTCTTTCAGCGCTGCCGACCAGATCTGCATGAACTCGGCGTTGAGGCCATAGGGTGCTGCGCCGATCTTCAATTTCTTGTCCTGGGCGAGGGCAGGTGACGCCAGAATTGCGGTCGCTGCAGCAAGAGCAATGAGTAATTTCTTCATTATAAGTCTCCTCCGTTGAAAGTCCGGCCGTCGCCTTGACGCGCCGTTTGGTTTTCCGAGTGCGAACACTGGAATTTCTTCGGGCTCAGCTGCCCAGATTTCTCTTTTGGTCGAGCATGACGGCGCCGACGATGAGCGCGCCCTTGAGGACCTGCTGGTAGTAGGACTGGATGCCCATCAGATCGAGGCCGTTATTCATGACGCCGATGATCAATGCGCCGATCAACGTGCCGGTGATGCGGCCGACGCCGCCGGACAGGCTGGTGCCGCCGATAACGACAGCCGCGATCGCGTCGAGTTCGTAGGCAATGCCGGCCTGCGGCAGGGCCGATCCTGTGCGGGCGGCAAGGATCATGCCAGCGAGCCCGGAAAGGCCGCCGGAAATCACGTAGACGAGGAAGCGCAGCTTGCTGACATTGATACCCGAGGTGATGGCAGCATGCGGGTTGCCGCCGACGGCATAGATATAGCGGCCGAAGCGCGTGCGGTTCAGGATCCACCATGCGACGATGAAGACGATGGCAAGCAGGATGACCGGCATCGGGATCGACAGGACGCTGCCGGTGCCGATCCAGCGGAAATCAGGCGTGAGAGCCGGAACCGGCTTGCCGCCCCCATAGATCAGTGTCAGGCCGCGGGCGGCGGACAGCATGCCGAGCGTCGCGACGAAAGCGGGAACGGCAAAGCGTGAGACGATGAGGCCGACGACCGCACCGCAGGCGACACCGACGAGCAGGCCGACCGCGAGCGCGACGTAAGGCGGGTAGGGAGCGCCGACGATGCCAGCCGTCGCCGACGTCGTTGCGAAGCTTGCGCTGACGATTCCGGTAAGCGCGACCACGGAGCCGACCGAAAGATCTATGCCGCGCGTCAGGATGACGAATGTCATGCCGATCGCCAGCACGCCGTTGATCGAGGTCTGCAACAACACGTTCGAAATGTTGCCGGCGGTTAGGAAGTACTCATTCGAGAAGGAGAGGAAGACGGCGAGCAGCAGGAAGGCGAGAAAAATCCCGTATTCCTGAACGATCAATCTGCGCCGGTCCGAGCCGAACCACGAGTTGGACGGATTGTTGTCAGTGGCGGACATTGGAAATACCTCTTATTGCCGGGCGCTTCATTCTGGGTTTCGTGCTCTGTCGCATTCAGGTCGACAGATGCACGAGCGATTGCGCGTCGGCCTCCTCCCTCTTGAGAATTCCGGCGGAGCGTCCCTGGCGCATCACCAGGATGCGGTCGGACATGCCGAGGACCTCATCTATTTCGGATGAGATCATGATCACGGTGCCGCCTTCGGCGGCGAAGTCGCAGATGATGCGGTAGATTTCGCGCTTGGCGCCGACATCGACGCCGCGCGTCGGCTCGTCGAGCAGCAGCACTTTCGGTTTGCGCAGGAACCACTTGCCAAGGACGACCTTCTGCTGATTGCCGCCGGAAAGGCCCGAGACGGGCATGCTGTCGCGCGCCGCCTTGATACCGAAGCGCTTGATCATGTCCTGGCTGGCGCTGGCTTCGGCCCGGCGATCCATCGAGAAACGCGGGCTCATTTCCGGCAGGCTGGCAAGGCAGATATTGTTGCGCACGCTGTCGATCAGGTTGAGACCGGTCAGCTTGCGATCTTCGGTGACGAAGGCGATACCTTGCCGCATGGCCTCGGCCGGCTTGCGCACGGTGATGGGTGCGCCGGCGAGCTTGATCTGGCCGTGGTTTATGGCATCGACGCCGAAGATGCAGTTGAAGATCTCGGTTCGGCCGGATCCCATGAGGCCGTAGATGCCGAAAATCTCACCCTTGTGAGCGGTGAACGAGATATCGTTGACCTTGCCTTCCGCGGTGAGGCCGGCGACTTCCAGGCCGGGGGTCGCCGTCGGCACGTTGGTCTTGATGTATTCCTCGCCCAACTCGCGGCCGACGATCATGCGGATGAGGCCGGGGCGGTCTATGTCAGTGAGCGTACCGCTGCCGACATAGGAACCATCGCGGAAGGCTGTGTAGGAATCGGCGATCTGGAAGATTTCGGACAGGCGGTGCGAGACGTAGACGACGCCTTTGCCATCCGCCTTCAGCCGCTCGATGGTGGCAAACAGCTGCTGTGCTTCCTTCTCGCCGATCGCCGAAGTGGGCTCATCCATGAAGATCACCTCGGCATCGTGGCTGAGTGCCTTGGCGATCTCGACCAGCTGAACCTGGGCGACCGAGAGGTTCATCATGAATTGCGTGGCGCGGATGTTGAACTGTAACCGGTCGAGCAGCGCCTGCGCATTGCGGTTCATCGTCTTGAAGTCGATACCGCCGAAACGAGCGGACGGCTCGCGGCCGAGATAGATGTTCTCCGCAACGGTCATATGCGGGATGGGGCTGAGTTCCTGTTCAATGATGGCAATGCCGGCGGCAAGCGCTTCTGCGGGGCTTGCATAATCGACGTCCTTGCCCCGGCGGCGGATGGAGCCGGCATCGCGCTTGTGAATACCCATCAGGATCTTGAGGAAAGTCGACTTGCCGGCACCATTGCCGCCGCACAGGGCGTGGACAGAGCCAGGACGCAACTGAAAGCGCCCATCGCGCAACGCGGCGACGCCGCCAAAGGACTTTTTCAGCCCCTCTACTTCAAGCAGGAATTCCACTTTCTCCTCCGCACTCCCGATGCCGGAACAAGCTCTAATGAGATCGTCGATCGTTGCCAGCACCAATGTTGACAATATTCGATGTGCTTTCGACAAATGTCAATACGATGACGACGAATTCATATAGGGAAGGTATCGCGCATGGACGCCGATGAAGCGTCCTCTCTTGAGGCGTACTTTAGGTAGTCGTTGTAAGTATCTGTAAATAAGCAATATAAATTGGATACGATCTCAAGAGGATTGCCGCAATGAGCAGCTTGGAGTGTGCCGTTGCGATGGGAATAGCGGCGCAAGTAGCCTGCCTAGACCACGGCGATTGTGCAAAAAAGTTGGTTGTGGGCGCGGTGAATCTGCTTAATCTTGAGATGCAGGGCAGTCCCAGGTGACATCGTTGGCGACGGAGTAAGACAGAGATGCATCCATCGAAAATCACCATCCTGTCATGCAGCATGGATCCGGAAAGCAGGAGCCGCCGGATCGCTTGTGGAGCGGAAAGCCTGTTGCGGGAGAGGCGGTCCGAGGTTGAGTTTATCGATCTTCAGGATATCGAGTTGCCGGCATTCGACAATTTGAACTGCTATGGGCATCCTTCATACGACAGACTTTATCGTGCAATTCGCGATGCGGATGGCGTGCTGCTTGCCGTACCCATTTACAATTGGTCAGTGGGAAGCGCTGCCAAGAACCTGATCGAACTTACCGGCGCGACAGGTGCGGGCGGTCGAAAATCCGCCTGGTTCGACAAGATCGTCACTTTCGTCTGCTCCGGTGGGCTTCCCCACAGCTATATGGCTTACGGAAATCTGGCGATGTCGCTGATGCTCGATTTCAAATGCGTGATCAATCCCTACGTCGTTTATGCGACGGAGAGAGACTGGATCGATGGTGCCAACCTGTCCGACGAGCTTGCAGCAAGGCTGCGAAAGACGGTCGAGGTCAAGCTGGAACTTGTATCGCGTCTCCGAGGCAGAGGTTATGCTTCCGATTGGGAGATCTAAGGCGACCGGCCCGTCAAAGGAAACTCGCTTCAAACAGCTCGCGCGTGTAAGCGTCATGGGTCGCGCGGGCCTGTATGTCCGCCCTCGTGAGCTCGTCCAAGAACCGGCCGCCCTTCATGATCAGGACTCGGTCGCACATATGGCCGATGACCGCGAGCAGATTGAGTTCTTGTTGGCGTCCAGGAGAGCGATCTCGTTCGGGGTCCATCTGTTGAGTGTGAGTGGCTCGGAGTCGACCGAGTGCGTTCTCAGCCAAGCGTTGCCGTAATCGTTGTCCGACATGTCGGACTACTATATACGTATTATGTCACACATATGTCGTATTATGATTATCGAAGATCGGCAGGCTTGGCACGACCGGGCGGATCAATTGGCGGCAACCAAATTGGGGGATCAGGAATGACGACGATGAGTCGGGGGCGACAAAGGCTGGCGCAGCAGGTGATCGATCAGCTGCGAGCGCAGATCGAAACGGGCAAATTGAAAGTGGGGGATCAATTGCCGACGGAGCCGCAGTTGGAGGCGGCGTTTGGTGTCAGCCGTACCGTCGTGCGCGAAGCAATTGCCGATCTGCGCGCCGCCGGGCTCGTCAAGCCGATTCAGGGCAAGGGCGTCTTCGTTGCGGAGCTGACGGAACGCGGCGGGCTGACACTGACGCCGGTTGAGATCAAAAGCATCCCGGAAACCCTTGAATTGCTGGAGTTTCGCATGGCGGCAGAGGGGGAGGCGGCGGCGATTGCCGCTTACCGGAGAACTGCCGGGCAGGAAGCGGCGATCGCTGCGGCCAATCGAAAGATGGCGATGCTGATCGATCAGGGGCTGCCAACGGTCGAGGCGGATTATGAATTCCATATGGCCATAGCCGCGGCCACAAACAATCGATTCTATGTCGATGTTCTCAGGCATTTCGGTGCCCGCACGATCCCAAGAGGCCAGTTCCCAACGCTGCCGGAAGCCAATGATCGCGCTTATCTGGAGAAGGTTCATGCCGAACATGTCGAGATCCTGATGGCCATTGCGGATCAGGATCCTGAACGTGCGCGCCAGGCGATGAGGGCGCATATGATGGCCAGTCAACGGCGTTATCGCTTCCTTGCCGAGCAGTAACAGCAATAGGGCTCGACTCCTCACAAAAGTCATATTATGTCATATGACATCATGACGCGAACGGGAGACATTGCGGGTGTATGTAGGAACGCAGGTCGACGCGCGGGACGACGATGACTATCGGGTCTTTGCGCAATTGGGGGTGAAGCACATCTGCGCCGATCCGCCAGGAAGGCCGGAGAGCTGGACGCTGTCCGACCTCGAACGTCATCGCGACAAGGTGGAAAGCTTCGGGTTGATTCTGGACATGATCCAGCTTCCGTTGCCGTCGCAGCCGATCGAAAAGGCGTCCTATCCCGATATCCTTCTTGCCGGGCCCGATCGCGATCGTCAGATAGAGGCGGTCTGCAAGCTGATCGAGGATGTGGCGGCGGCCGGCATTCCAGCAGCAAAATACAATTTAAATCTTATCGGCATTCCGCGCACACCGGAAGAACAGGGGCGAGGGGGCTCGATGAATGCGAGCTTCCGCTGGGACAAGGCGGACCACGACGCAGCACACGGTCTTGCGGGCGTTTTATCGGAAGACGAAAACTGGGAGCGCATCGATTATTTCCTTGAGCGGGTTATCCCCGTGGCGGAAAGCAATCGCGTCCGGCTCGCCTGCCATCCGCATGATCCCTACACGCCGCCGGGCTATCGCGGCGTTACGCGCGTGCTCGGCTCCGTGGAAGGCTTGAAGAAATTCGTCCTCATGCGGGAAAGCCCCTATCACGGGCTGAACTTCTGCCAGGGATCGATCGGCGAGATGCTCGACAATCCGCGCGAGGAGATCGACGATATCATCCGCTGGTTCGGCAGCCGCGATAAAATCTTCAACGTCCATTTCCGCAATATCCGCGGCGGCAAGCTGTCCTTCATGGAGACCTTCCCCGACGAGGGCGACATGGACATGGTCCGCTCCGCCCGGATCTATAAGGAAGTCGGATATCGTTACATGCTGATGCCGGATCATGTCCCGACGATCAGCGGCCGTGATCCGACCGGCGTCGCCTTCGCCTTTTGCTATGGCTATATCGCAGCGCTCGTTCAAGCGCTCGAGCAGGCCTAGACCTTGTTGCTTCAATTGAACTAAGACAGGATTCCACGATGAACCCGATTGAGCTGAAAAAGGCAGTTGGCAGCGGTCTGCTGTCGTTCCCGGTCACGCATTTCGATCAGAACCTGACGTTCGACGAGACGAAGTACCGCAGTCATATCGAATGGCTGGAGGGCTTCGACGCCGCAGTGCTCTTCGCCGCCGGCGGAACGGGCGAGTTCTTTTCTCTCAACCCCTCGGAAATCCCGCAGGTCGTGCGCGCCGCCAAGGCTTCGGCCGGCAAGACGCCGATCATCTCGGGAGCGGGTTACGGAACGTCGCTTGCCATCGAAATCGCGAAAGCCGCGGAAAAGGCCGGCGCCGACGGCCTGCTGCTTCTGCCGCCATACCTCATGTTTTCCGAGCAGGCGGGCCTGATCGCCCATGTAAAGGCGGTCTGCCAGTCCGTCGGTATCGGCGTCATCGTCTACAATCGCGACAATGCGGTGCTCAGCGCCGAGAGTTTGGCTCGGCTTGCCGATGATTGCCCCAATCTTATCGGTTACAAGGATGGGGTCGGCGACGTCGACAAGGTGATCGAAATCACCACGACCCTCAAGGATCGTCTGGTCTATGTCGGCGGCATGCCGACACATGAGGTCTACGCCCAGGCCTATTTCGCGGCAGGTGTCACAACCTATTCCTCCGCGGTCTTCAATTTCGTACCCGCTCTGGCGCAGCGCTTCTATGCCGCGCTGCGCACCGGAGACCAGGCAACGGTCGACCATATTCTCCGGAGCTTTTTCTTCCCGCTGGTAACCCTGCGCAACCGTAAGAAGGGTTACGCAGTCTCCATCATCAAGGCGGGCCTGCGTATCGTCGGCAAGGATCCAGGCCCGGTCCGGCCACCTTTGACGGATCTGACGTCCGAGGAAATGGCTGTTCTGGAAAAGATCGTCGCGTCAGCGGGGTGAGGATGGCCAGGACTTGAGCAATCGTTTGCGATAACGAGGATCCATATTGGAGGGAGGAGACGCGTGACACAGATATCCTTGGGATTGCCGCATCGGTGCAGGCAATGACGGCGATGTTCTCAGGTGCCGGCAGCGCTTCTGCAGGGACATTCGTTTATGTTTCGGCAGCGACGGCCGGAGCGATCGACACTTACAGCATGGACGCGAAAACCGGGGCGCTGCAGCAGGTTTCGACCTTCGATGCGGGCAAGATGGTCATGCCGATGACCGTCAGCGCCGACAAGAAGCATCTCTATGCCGTTATCCGTTCGCAGCCGTATCGCGTGCTGACGCTGGCGATCGATCCTGCGACCGGCAAACTCAGCCAGGAAGCCGTCGCCGCCTTGCCCGACAGCATGCCGTACGTCTCCACCGATCCGTCGGGCCGCTTGTTGTTCACCGCGTCTTATGGCGGCAACAAGATCGCCGTATCGCCGATCGGCAGGGATGGGCTTGTGACCGATGGCGCCCGGCAGATGATCCTTACCGGCCGCAACGCGCACTCGATCGTAAGCGACCGGACCGGCAGATATGTCTTCGCAACCAATCTCGGTTCCGACGTCGTGCTGCAATTCGTGCTCAATCCACAGACCGGCATGCTGGAGGCGAACAATCCGCCGAAGGTCGCGACGAAGCCAGGCTTCGGCCCGCGCCACATCATCGTCTCGCCGGATAATAAATCCGTCTACGTTCTGACGGAATTGATGGGCCACGTCATCCAATACGCTCTCGATGCAGCCAAAGGCACGTTGAGCGAAGTCGAAAGCGTGAAATCCGTTCCTGACGATGCCGGGCTTTTCCCGGGCATTGCCCCGCCAGCTCCGGCGGATGACGGCAAGCCAAGGGTGTGGGCTGCCGATATCGGCATCACGCCGAATGGCAAGTTTCTCTATACGACCGAGCGAACCACCAGCAGGATCGCGCTCTTCCAAGTGGCCGCAGGCGATGGAAAGCTGACTTACGTCACGAATTATCCGACCGAGCAGCAGCCGCGCGGCATTCGCATCGATCCATCGGGCCGCTTCCTTATCGCCTCCGGCGAGAAATCCGACAAGCTGTCGGTCTATGCCATCGACCAGGAAAGCGGTGCGCTCGCTCCGGTTGGCCGATATCCGGTCAATGCCGGCGCCAACTGGATCGAGATCGTGACATTGCCTTGAAGCGTAGCCTTGTGCTGCAAACGCCAAGCGCTGACTTCGTTATTCGGCCTTGGCGACCATCCCCGCGAGCAGGCTTTCCACCTCGGAAGAGGGAAGGGGCCGGGCAAACAGATAGCCCTGGAGAAGCTCGCATCCGGCACCTTCGAGGAAGCGGGCCTGTTCTTCGGTCTCCACGCCTTCGGCCACGACTTCCAGTTCGAGCGTTCGGCCGAGCGACACGATGGCGGAGGTAATTGCCATATCGCCGGGCTTGTCCGGAATATCGGTAATGAACGACCTGTCGATCTTCAATCGGGAAAGCGGAAAGCGCCTGAGGGCGCTGAGGCTCGAATATCCGGTACCGAAATCGTCGATCGCGAGACTGACGCCCAGCGTCTTCAGTTCAAGCATGCGCTCTATTGCTCCCTCGATGTCGCGCATGATCAAACTCTCCGTCAGTTCGAGCTCGAGCCATCGCGGATCGAGACCCGCCGTCTGCAGTGCCGACGCAACCTGGTTTGTCAGCGAGCTCTCCAGAAATTGCCGGGCCGACACATTCACGCCGATACGCAGCTCTGGCAGGCCGCGATCCCGCCATGCTCTGGCCTGCTGACAGGCTTTACGCAAAACGATTTCACCGAGTGGGACGATAAGCCCCGTTTCCTCGGCCAGGGGAATAAAGGCTCCGGGAAGCAACAATCCCTCGGAAGGATGCTGCCACCGCACCAGGGCTTCGACGCCGATCACCCTGCCGCTGCGGATCTCCTTTTGTGGCTGGTAATGCAGCACGAATTCATCCCGTTCCACGGCGCGCCGCAGCTCTTCGATGCGGATCAGCTTGTTGCGGGCATCTTCCGCCATCGCCGGTGTGAACAGTCGAATGGAGTTGCGCCCCGCTTCCTTGGCGCGATAGAGCGCCATATCGGCGCTTGCAAACAGGTCCGAGGCGGTTTCGCCGTGCTCCATGGCGCATGCCACACCGATGCTGCAGCCGACGCGGATTTCGACGCCGTCGATCGTCAACGGTTTGGATATGTCCTTGAGAATGGCGGTGAGCCTCTCGTATATGGAGTCTGAGGATTCCTCCAGGACGATGATGAATTCATCACCGCCAATCCTCGCAACGATGCCGCGGCGGCCGACTTGGGCCGATATGCGCTGCGCCACCGCCATCAGCAATTCGTCTCCGGCGGCATGACCGAGTGTGTCGTTCACCAGCTTGAAATTATCCAGGTCGACAAAGGCAACCGCCAGCGGCTTTTGCTTGCGCGAGGCTTTTTCCAGAAGGGCGCTGAGCTTGCGGTCGAGCAGCATGCGATTGGGCAGGCCGGTGAGGGCATCGTGCTCGGCCAGATAGGCAATATGGGCGATGTCCCGATGGCGATCGATAGCGATCCCAACCGTTTGCGCTATGCCTGCGAGGAATTCCATGAGCCCCGCTTCGTCGCCGTCGGTCTTCTCCGTTACCAGCGCCCCGTGTCTGCCGCCATCCCGCGAGAAGATCGGAAATTCCAAAGTGTCGCCGGCCAAGGATTCGGGTTGCTCGCTATCGAGAACAAAGTCGATCTGCCGGCCGTCGAGCAGCCGCTCGAGGAGGGATCGGGCATCCTTCAGAAGGTCGTCAAGATCGACGCCTCGCGCCACATCCTGCAGGAGTTTCGTCTGCGCACTCATCAATTCTTCGGCGCGCTTGCGAGCGGAGATATCGCGGGAGGCTCCGACGACACCGATGATGTTGCCGTTTCTATCCCGCAGCGGTACGCGCGACATCATTAGCCAGCCTTCGCCCTTGAGGCGCCGCTCTTCCACGCCGAGATCGGCTTCGCCCGTTTCCATGACCTGACGCTCGACTTCCTCGATCTTATGCGCGTCGGCCATCGGGTGAATTTCGGCGTCGGTGAGGCCGATCAGTTCAGCGACATGCGTAAAGCCGTTGTTGAGAACGATAGCCTGGTTGGCGAAGAGGAAACGGCCGTCTCTATCCTTGGCATAGATATAGTCGGGCACGTAGTTGATCATCGCTTCGAGCCATTCGTAACGCTCGGTGAGCGATAGATGCTGAGCCCGGAGCAATTCGAGCAGCTCGCGGACGTGCCGGTCATCATCGTTTGCATCTGTATTCGCTGACTTCGACGATCTACCCGGCCGCTGTGTCATCAATGTTCTCTCACGTGGTGAACGGACAATAGAGGCAAGCAGTTATGTAACCATGAAAAACGGATGGGCCATTTTGGCCGTCATAAACGAAAGCGTAAAGGCATATTTATCGGAGCTTTGACCAGGAGAACCAGGCCAGCTGAGCATTCATGCGGTGATGAAACGTCGCCCGATCGGAGCGGTGCGCACGCCATGGCATGATACCGTCTGTTGTAATTAGAATTTCGTTCCGGTTGCCGCGCCGGATGCCGATCATATTGAGCTTCAGGCGTGGTGATCGCCTTGCGGAGTAGGGACGAAAACCCTAAAGCGGAGGCGGAAGAAATACAGGATTCGCAAGGATAAAGGGCATGAACGTTCGCAACGCTGCGGCGAATGGCAATCTCGTGCTTGCCGGCATGCTTCTGATGCTTGTCGGCGATTTCATGTTTTCGCTGAACGATGCCATGGGCAAGTGGTTGGTTGCGAGTTTCTCTGTCGGGCAGATTCTGGTTGTCCGCTCGCTCGGTTCGTTCATAGTCCTGGCACCCATGATCGCGCGGCAGGGCGGCGATGCGCTCTTTCGCCTCGAACGGCCGCCGCTGCAGCTCTTGCGGGTGGCCATGACAACACTCGATGTCGGTCTCTTCTACGCCGCCGTTGCCTATCTGCCGCTTGCCGATGTCATGACTTTCTATATGGCCGGCCCAATCTATGTCGCCGCCATTTCGCATTTCTTCCTGGATGAGAGGATCGGCTGGCGGCGCTGGCTCGCCGTATTCGTCGGCTTCCTCGGTGTATTGATCGCACTCAGACCTTCGGCGGCCATGTTTTCCTGGCCATCGCTTTTCGGCCTTGGCGGCAGCCTCGCATTCGCGATGACGCTTGTGCTCGGGCGGCGGCTGCGGCAGACGAGCGATGCCACGCTCGTCGCCTGGCAGACGGTTGGCGCCCTTGCGACCGGTTTGGTGCTCAGCATCGGCAACTGGCGCGCGGCATCGGCACTCGATCTCGGCGCCATGCTGGCGCTCGGCGTCGTTGCCGGCGGCGCGCATTTGATGATCACGCGATCATTGAAACTTGCTCCGGCTTCACTGCTGGCCCCGCTGCAGTACAGTCTTCTCCTTTGGGCGATCATACTGGGCTTTGCTTTCTTCGGCGATATTCCGGATGCTCAGATCATCATTGGATCTGTCGTCATCGTGCTCGCCGGGCTCTTCATTTTCCATCGCAAAAACATGGTCGATACGATCCCGAAGGATGCCGTCGCCCGGGATGGGCACTGAGGCTGATACGCCATCGTTATTTCGCTGGATATCTCCGGCCATCACGGCAACTTGCCTGCCTGGGAACGGCGCCGCAGGCATTTGGAGGGGTTTGCCAAGCAGATAAGGGGAGGCGAGGGCCACCCCACTAGGATTCGCGTCCATCCCCCGTTACGATAAACCGCGCGTCAACAAATCCGTGGCAGCAAAGAAGCCAACGAGTGGAACGGGGAATATGAGCCTGCTGTCGTCCCTGATGAGAAGAATGCGGAGCCACCCCGAGATTTCAGGCGTTGATCGTCTCGATCCGTCATACGATGTGCACCATCTCAAAAAGGTTTTCGACCGCTGTTCCAAAGCAGCCAGGATCGGAGTGTGGGAGTGCAGCCTTCCGGACGAAAGGCTCTCCTGGACGGACATGGTCTACGAACTATTCGATCTTCAGCCGGGAACACCCCTGGTTCGCGATGACATCGTCGCGCTCTATTCGCCGGAGGCATCCAGGGAGCTTACGCGGCTTCGAAATGCCGCCATCGAACAGCGCGGCAGCTTCTCACTCGATGCCGAGATCATCACTTGTAAAGGCAATCGACGCTGGATCAGGATCACGGCGACGGTCGAATGCGAGAACGACATTCCCGTCCGCATCTTTGGCCTGAAACAGGACGTCACGGCGGAAGTCATGATGCTGCACGAGATCCGCCGCCGGGCGGACTTTGATCACCTGACCGGACTGCCCAACAGGTTCAGGTTTCAGGAGCGCCTCGACACGCTCTGCGGATCGGGACCGGCCACCAACACAGCTCTTCTGCTGATAGATCTCGATGGATTTAAGCGTGTCAACGATACTCTGGGCCACCGAATGGGGGATACTTGCCTGGTAGAGGTGGCGCGGCGCCTGACTGGCGCTGCAGAGCACGCCGATCTGGTGGCAAGAATCGGAGGAGACGAGTTCGCCGTAATCTATACCGAAGCCTCCGTGGGGGATGTCGACCATGCTGCCAGCCGTATTGCGCAGGAAATGCAGTGGAACGCCCGTGACGGAATCGTCCTCGGCGCGTCCGTTGGTATCGCTTGGGCAGTGCCGGGAACGACCTCGGCGTCGCTCTACGAGGAGGCTGATAAGGCCATGTACCGCGCCAAGACGCAGGGTCGGGCTCGTCTTGTCCCTCATTGCTCAGCCGTGGATGAGCCGCAGCCGTTCACATCCGCTGGATGACTTCCGGGCGTGTTCGGACGCTTGGCTGGTGTTCAGTAGCCGAAACACTAATATCCAGGGCATGCATTGAAATCATTGGCGTGAGGTTTTGCTTTCGACAAATTCGATGCGTCGAACTTCGACTGGTATTCGCCTTTTGCAAGGGAGGCCCGCGAAACTGGTGGTTCATAAGGGAGCGCTGATGACTTAAATTCCCACTTTCCAAAACAAAGGACCAAGATGTCTGAACATTCACGACCGCTTGAATCGACAAGGCATTGCGTATCTGACCGTAAGCCTAAAGGGACGGCCACTTATATAGCTGTTGCAATCATTGCTGTTCTCACATCATCGATTTCAGCCAGACATGAAGCGCCTGCGCCATCGCAGAAACCCGTCGCGAAGTTGCTTCGAGACGTCAACTGATTTGACGGCGATCCATCGCACATCAACAGTGTAGCGGTTGTTGATTTATAGTTCGACAATGAAGAAGCTCATCCAAGTGTTGGTATATCACGCCGACGTTTAGGACAGGGGGGCACGTTCCTGTTGCAGTCCGTCCCCGCGACACGATGCTCATCTCATGAATCTTGCAAGTCAACACCGAACAGCTCCCGATGCATGTGCTCGACTGCGATGCCGATGCCGCCGACCAGAGCCGCCCGATTGCCAAACTGACTGATTTCGATACGGGGTGGGTAGGGCGTGCAACGTGGCAGATATTTGCGAATAGCTTCGACAAGTTCGGGACGCGCACCGATGCTGCCACCCATGATCACCAGGGCTGGATCGAGCGTTGCACCGATTGCGGCAATGGCAAGTGCAATCGACCGCGAAGTTTCCTCGATCACGGCAACAGCGGCTGGCTCGCCTGCCACCAGTGCCGAAAAAAGATCCGCCACCGTTGCCTTGCTTTGCCCACCATATCCAGAATAGCGCCGCATCATTGCCGCACTACCCACGGCGCTTTCAAGAGTGCCAAGGGTAAAGCCGCTCGGATCAAATGGCTCCCCTCCGAGAGGTAGATAGGCGATCTCGCCGGCGGCACCGCGTGCGCCGCGCATGAGGCTACCATTTGCAATGATGCCCATGCCGATACCGGTCCCGACTGCTACGAAGGCAAAATTATCTGAGGTAGAGCCGTGCCCTCGCCATCGTTCTCCTTGCGCGGCAAGATTGACGTCATTTTCAATAATGACCGGAATTGCCATCCGGTCGCTTAAGAGCCGGCGCAAGTCAATTGTTTCGACTCCCGGGATGTTCGGCGCGACATTGATATGTCCGGTGACAGGATCAAGCACGCCTGGCGTAGCCAGCACTATGACGCGCAATTTGGAGAGATCGATGCCGGCGTCGCGGGCAAGGTCCTGTATAAGGGCATGGAATTGATCAACCAGATGGAGCCCGCCGCGCGAGCTTGTTGGCACTTTGGTTTCGGCGACAACATTTCCAACCAGATCGCAGATAATAGCGGCGACCTTGGTCCCGCCAAGATCGATGGACGCAGCAAAACCGGCACTTGCATCGAGCTGATACGTTATTGCGTTTCGCCCAACATGCCCGTCGGTATATCCGGTCGGCTTCAACCAACCATTGTTCTCCAAATTGCGAACGACGTCGGAAATCGTTTGCTTGGACAAGCCCGTTTGCTTAGCGATATCCGCCCGGGAAATGGGACCTTTTGCAAGTATGGTCCGAATAACGGAATTTGTTGAGATTTTTCGCGCTATCGGTGTCTGGGTCGCGTTAGGCTTCATTGCTGGCTCGCATTCCACCTCTAATTAGTTCGGGACCTTTTCCTAATTCATCATCTCGCGTTACGGCTGTGCCTAACTTCGAGTGAAATATTGCAAAATTCAAGTGAATCTTCGTGATTTGGCTAAACCAAATCATTTAATTTGTCCATGTCATTGACAAATTAAATGCCCAATTCGTAGACTGTGCCCAATGGCTGAGCAAATTGCGGAGGGGTAATGAAAGCGAGGTCAAAGGAAAGGAGATATAGTCCTGCATTCGGTCGGGACTTCATAGCACCCCATTCCGGCAAGCGTGCTGGATATCGCAGCCTGCATTTCACGCGTTGTCCCATCCCCGACATTGCGCATTGAAAGGCGCTTGATTTGCCATGATGAACCCCACGTCCCAAGGCGAAATCACAACCAGCCATCCGGTCATTCTGCCGATCATGGCGCCTCGGCTGCAGGCGGATGCGCATCCCGGCGGGTATCTTGATCTCGCACTTTGGGGAAGTGGTCGTCTGGGACGCATACGTTTTTCCAAGCTTGCTGGACCTTATGTTTACGGTCCAAACAGAGTCACTGCCGAAACGGGTGGCATCTTTGTCGCCCAGTCAAAGCCCGTCCTCCTGATCCGCAATGCCCGTCTGGAAGGAATTTATCCGGCTCGTCGCTGTGCTTGGTGGCATGAGATTGACAAGGATAGTCCGCGGACGAAGATCATCAAACGCAATAATCGCCGTACCGTCGTGATCGGCTGGGGTGCGATAATCGTCGAAGTCAATAACGGTGATATCCGTGTTGCTGCCGGCGCCTCTGAAGAGGAGGCTGAAGCTGCATTCAGTCTTGCAAACGACGCGATCGTAGAAGAAGCCGCGAGTTATGTAGCCCGGTGCGACCTCGCGCCCAAGGCCGATCCCGTGATGCGCAGCATGGTGATGCAGGGCGCGCACGCCGCCTTTTCCAGCATTCGGCTGGATGAGAACGGTGTGTTTGCCGGTCTGGCTGCCGGTCAGGCTTACAGCGCGCCGGCTCGCACCTATTATCGCGATGGCTACTGGACGATGCAAATACTGCTGAAGCTTGCGCCGGAAGCGGTACGCGATGAAATTCGACTTTTGGCCAAGGGCATCCAGCCAGACGGAGAGGCGCCGAGCGGCGTGATATTGACCGGACCGGCGCAATCGCGCGCCTGGCAGAACTTCGTTCTCGACTGCAAGCGAAACCCTGAGAAATATTATGGGAAGCCTGTTCCGGAGCATCACAATCGTCCGGGTGATTGGTGGAGCGATCATTTTGACAGCCCGCTTTTCTTCATCCTCTTTCTCGTCGACTATGTGGACACCACGGGGGATAGGGCGGAAGCACTGCGGCACTGGCCGCTCGTCACTGCCATCGTGGAACGATATCTGGATCTTGCGGGGCCCGATAGCGTTTTGCCGCTGAAGCCTCGAAACGACAGGGACTGGGCAGACAATGTCTACCGGGAAGGTCTCGTCTCCTATAATCTCGGCCTTTTCGTCGGTGCATTGGATGGCGTGGCTAAACTGGGAGCCGGGTATGATCCCGTGTTGGCGGAGAAGGCAAGCGAAACCGCACGATCCGCTCGTGCCGAAATCGAGGACAAGCTTTTTGTCCCGAGCAGAGATGGTTACGCCGATTTCATCACCCCTGACGGATTTGTCGAGGATCATCTCGTGCTCGACAGTCTGACGCTCTCCCGTTATGGGGCGATTTCGAAGACGCGCGCCGCTGGCCTCCTTATGGCGATGGAACGGGCTCTGGAGGCTCGAAACAATAGGAAGCAGCCCTATGGCGATTGGGGTGTCCTGTGCGCCTATCCGCCATTCAAGCGGGCAAGTGATGTGCGGTCGAAGACCGCTTTTCCCTTCCGTTACCACAATGGATCGGATTGGCCTTATTGGGACGGCGTCTATGCGGAAGAAAGAATACGCCACGGCCTCGGTGGAGCGCGTTATGCGCTTGTACGCTGGTGGGAAGCCTGCTTGGCAAATGGCTGGGCCGGTGCGGTCGAGTATTTCTCGCCACCATATGGACGCGGCTCCCTGCTGCAGGGATGGAGCGGAATGCCAGCGGCTGTCGTCCTCAAATATGGCCTGGAGGCCGCGAACGCGGAGAATAGATAATGAGCGGATGAGGGCAGGATTTCCGTTTAGACTGCCCGCTTATGCAATTTCATGACGAAGGCAAGGTGATCGTTATGGTTGAGCTCTTCGAAACCGAGATGCCGATAGAAGCCCTTGGCGCGTTCGTTTGTGGGGCTGACACCAAGATGGACGCCAGGCACGCCGTGGCCCGAAAGCTTGTTGAGCATAGTCTCGATCATCAGGCGTCCCCATCCGCCCGATTGGGCTTCGGGCAGAATATTGATATGAAGATGCGCGGGGTAGGTCGCTTCAAGGCCCGACGTCCCGCTATGAGGATTGGCTATTCGCTCAAGAACATCGGCGTCTTTTGCAGCGCTGGGTGTCAGGCCAGCGATCTCGCGCCGAACGAGCGGCCACCAATATCTATCGAGCTCTTCGTCAAAACTGGCGGTGTCCGGCGTACCAACAACATAGCCGATGACCTGCTCGCCTTTGCCGAGAACGAACGCAAAATCCGGAGCGAATTTGAGATAAGGCACCGCCCACACATAACCGGGAAGGCGCGGATTGCTGTAAAGCGCGCTCGCGTCGGTTCCGGCGTCAGCCGTCATCAGGCAAATATGGAAGAGGGCGCCAACATCGTCCTCGGTGGCCGGACGGATGAAATAATCGTCGATCTTAGGAGGCATGGCATCATCGATTTGCTGGCCGCTGTACGGAGCGAACTGACGTCAGGCAGCGATAAAGCTGAGAAAGTTGAGGAACTGCATCTTCGGGGTAAAAGCCCGCGGACTTTTTGGAAAGAATAAGGAAATTCGTCGGACCAGTAAAGGCCCGACCATGCAAGACATTCGGCTCGTTTTAGTAAGATCAGCCGGTGGGAATCGATAGGAACTGCCAAAACGCAGCTAGAGGGAACCAATCAATGTTTAGCAATTTCATCTCCATAAATGCAGCATTCATTCTGAAGAAGGCAGGAATTTTGGCGGGCGTCACTGTCGTGGGGTTCGGCATGTCGACAACTGTCTTTGCCGAGACGCTCACGGTTTGGGACGACCACGATTCGGAATCGCGGGCTGCCGTGATGACCGAACTCAACGCCAATTTTCAGAAGGCGCATCCCGACGTTAAGCTTGACCACACCGTACGCGACTTCCAGGATCTCAATCTTACGCTCAAGCTTGCGGTTTCATCCGGCGATGGTCCAGTGGTGACCAAGGTCAACCAGGGTGCCGGCGCGATGGGTGCGATGGTGAAGGAAAACCTTCTCGTTCCTGTCGATACCTACCTCAAGAAATATGGATGGGATAAAAACCAATCCGATAGTCTCTTGGCGCGTGACCGCTGGTCGAGCAAGGGCGAGTTCGGTGTCGGTGAGACCTACGGTATCTCGTCCCTCGCCGAAATCGTAGGCCTCTATTACAACGAAAAGGTTTTGAAAGCCGCCGGCGTCGAGCTGCCGATCAAGAACTTCGATGATTTCATTGCTGCCTTGGATAAGGTTAAGGCGGCAGGGACTGCACCGCTCACAATCGGCACGGCCAAGGGCCACCTGGCGCTCCATATGCTGGCCGGAATCAGTCAGGCGCATATCGATGCGTCCGATCGAAAAGCGCTCGATGACCTGATCTATGGCCGCGGCGGAACGTGGAATACGCCGGGTAATCTGGAATCGGCCAGGCTTGTCCAGAACTGGGCAAAAAATGGGTATTTCTTCGATGGCTATCAGGGCATCTCGGGTGATGATGCTGTTCAACTTTTTGTCGCCGGCCAAGGCGCCTTTCTGATTTCGGGAACTTGGTATTTCGGCGATATGCAGAACAATCCCGATATCCATTTCATGCCGATCCCGGCGCCCGCCGGCATCAAGCATCCGCTTTCGGTTGGCGGCGTCGACCTTGCGTGGGCGATCACCAGCCTGGCCAAGAGCGACAAAATGAAGGATCTCGCCGGCGAGTACATCAACTATATGGTCTCCAAGGAAGCGTCCGTTACCTGGGTCCATGCCGGTTACCTGCCTGCAACCCCTGTTGCGGAAGATGCCGGGGTCAACGCTTCCCCGCTCCTGAAAGAGGGCATCTCAATGTGGAAGTCGCTGAACGATAACAATGCCCTTGGACATTATCCCGATTGGGCGAGTCCAACCATGCTCAAGACGTTTGATGAAAACACGCCTCTGCTGCTTGCGAACAAGGAAACGCCTGAAGAACTGATCGGCAAGCTCGATGCGGATTATGCCGCCTACATGAAGAGCAAGTGATTGCCAGGACACACAGCAATCCCGCCGCGCTGCTCCGTTGAGAGGCAGCGGCGGGAAGCTTCGGTTCGTCTATCCTGATCACGGCCAGAGCGGCGCGATTCGACCTCTGGCATATTTCCGAGATGGTGCATGAAACGCTCACCACTTGATGCAAAGGCCAGCAGAAATCTCATCTATATTCTGCCTGGTTTGCTGGTTTATTTTGTGCTTGTCCTTGGCCCTATTGTCACGGCAATCGGTATCAGTTTCACCGAATGGAACGGGATCACAGCGCCCAATTGGATTGGCTTTGGCAATTATGCAAAATTGCTTTCGGATGAGACTTTCTATGTCGCATTGAAAAACAATGCTCTTTTTATGCTGTTTTACTGCGTCATCCCGATTGTCGTCGGCCTGTTGCTTGCCGCGTTGGTCTGGACACTCAGGCAGCGAGAGCAGTTCGCGCTGCGGACACTGCTGTTTTTGCCCTATATCATGCCCACCGCCGTCCTCGGCATCATTTGGCACTGGCTTTACAATCCCGCTTTCGGCCCTATCAACCAGGCACTAAAGCTGATCGGCTTGGGTTCGATCGCTTTACCGTGGCTTGGCGATTTCACCTTTGTCCTACCAGCGGTCGGCATGGTCGCCAGTTGGTATTTCTTCGGCTTCTGCATGGTCCTGTTTCTCTCCGGTATCCAGCGGATCGACCCCTCGCTGTTTGAAGCGGCAAGGGTCGACGGAGCCTCAGGAAGCAGGATTTTCTTCTTCATAACATTGCCCCTCCTGCTGCCGGAAATACGTATCGCGCTTCTTCTCACCATCATTTCTTCTATCAAGAGTTTTGATCTCATCTTTACGATGACTAGAGGCGGCCCGGCCAACGCGACCCTCGTTCCCAATATTTACATGTACGAGCTTGGCTTCCAATTGAATCGTTATGGCTATGCCTCGGCTGTCGCCATCATCGGTGCGATTTTGGTCTTTACAATCAATTATGCCGTTCATCGGCTGGTGCGGCCAGTAAATGAAGGGAGTGCATCGTGAGCCGAAATTCTCATGGGATAGCTGCCGTGTTGCCCTCGCGTATCGTTCTTTGGCTGTTTGCAATCTTGACGGTTATTCCTTTTGTTCTCCTGATACTTACCTCCCTGAAAAGCCGTGCCGATCTTATACAGGGCGCATTCGTATTGCCGGCCTATCCGCATTTCGAGAACTACGCAAATGCGTGGATCGAGGGCCATTTTAACGTCTATTTCCTGAATTCGGTTCTGATCGTTTTCCCTGTGGTCATCGTCAGCATCGTACTCGGGACATTGACGGGATTCAGTTTCGCATTCCTGAGCTTCCCCTTCAGACGCACCATTTTCGTTCTTTTGACAATTGGCATGATGGTGCCGACCGAGGCCTTCATCATTCCGCTCTACTATGAAATGCGCTATGTCGGCCTCATCAACACCTATGCGGCACTAATACTTCCGCAAATTGCCATGTCGCTACCCTTTGCAACCATGTTCATGGCAAGCGCCATGCAGCAGCTGCCATCTGAAATCGTAGAGGCGGCAGTTCTCGATGGGGCATCAAGAGGCTATATTCTATCAAAGGTTATCGTGCCTTTGATGATGCCGGCCATGTCGACACTAGCGTTGTTCCTGTTCATCTGGACGTGGAACGAGTTTCTTATTCCACTTGTTCTTGTCAATGACGACAACTACCGAACCCTTCCGATCGGCATGTTGTTTTTCCAAGGGCGCTACACGGTAAATACACCTGTGCTGACAGCAGGCGCTGTTATCGTCATTGGCCCGCTCATTCTTGCCTACATGCTTTTCCAGCGAAAGCTAATTACGGGGCTCACGGCGGGAGCAACAAAATAAATCAGGCTGCGACGTTTCTTATAAATTGTTCGCGAGCGCAACGAGACCATCGAAACTCGCGCTCCGTGTAAGGGCTGCTCTCTACTGGCCGCTTGCGCTCGCGGTGGCTGACAACGATAGCGAGGGCGACAAATACGCGGACTGCTGCAGTAGGCCACCCGTGATGCCGCGTGCATCTTCGAGCGCTTTCGAACCGTAAAGGTCGACCGGAAGGAGAAGGCGGAGATAGGCTCGAGCCTAGCGATGCGCAGTAGGCGCGTATCAGCGGTGACGAACCTTGATCTGATTCTGTGCGCCGCCATAAGGTAGGCACAGTCATACGCCGGATGTGCAAGCGCGATGGAAAGGTTCGTGGCCTCTTCAAGCAATCCTGTCATCGAAAGGAGGTCGATGCCGGAACCTTCGAGCAGCCTTGCTGCAAGGGCGGCTTCCTCGCGCAAAAGCTCGTCACGCTGAACCTTCTTCCAGAGAATATTGGCGCATTCCGGAATGAGAGGCTCAGGTGCCGCAAAATGGAAGCGCGACCTTAGCCCGACGGTGTCGTCGGTTCCTTCCTCTTCCACGACCCACTTGATTGCGATGCTGGCGTCGACGATGAGCGCCTCCATCAGGGTTCGTCTCGGCTCTCGCGCAACAGGACCTCAGAGGGCGTCTGCTTGCGGGATGCAGTCAGCTTCCGCAAATCGGCCGCGAGTTCTTCGAAATTCGGCCCGCCCTCGCTTGCCACGGCCTGCCGCAGGATTTCGCAATGTTCCGCTTCGTTCCGCTTCCGCCGAGCGCCCGTGGCGGGCCGCGCGAACCTTCAGTTTCGAAATCAGCTCGTTATCCAGATTTGCGCACGTGCAAGTTTCCAGATCGGCACGCCTCCATTGATCTCAATGGGAGCAAAAATAGCAATTTGACTGAAGCAAACCAAGTTGAAGGGGAGGGAGGAGGCGAAAAGCAAGCTGTCTGATGTCTGCAGTCATTTCCATTTCCACGTCGCGCGTTTGCCAAAAGGCGTTCCCCTAGCGCAGTAACAATATCACGCGCTTATCGTCGAAAACGGCGCGCTGCTATCGATGATGAGGACATGGCGGCTCTAGCTCAGCACATCAGGACAGCGTTCCTTGCTGAGCTTGCGAGCTCCATTGAATAAGTGGCAAACGAGATTGCGAATGCGGCGGAACTGTTCTTCTCTCCGGGCACACCGCTGCCCCCGATCCCGATCCCGATCGCCGACGGAGTCGAAGACGACGAGGACAATCGGCTTGAACTCTTCTTCGAGGCCGGGAGCGCCGTCCCCACCGAGATCGAAGAGCTTGTGGATGATGACATCAATGCCGGCCGAGCGGCCGAGCCGGCGCGTTGTCGCGCCCTCACCAATCTCCGCACCGGCTATGAGCAATCGATCAGCGAACCGCAAGAAGTCAACGAACTGCGGATCGTGGATGTCGCGACCGCCAGGGAAACCCTCTGACCGGCGTCGGAAGGAGAAAGTCATGCGCCGCTATCGGATCGATAGGATCGAATTCGCCGAGGACGCGCCGGAACTCGGAACCGCGCTCGTTGACGCCTTTGGCCGCAAACGCCGTCCGCTCTGCCTCGGCAAGCCCGATGGCGTTCCGAATGTTCCGCATTGGTCAATAAATGAATGGCCACTGGCACAAGCGGCTCCTTACATTCTCGCAGAATGCTCGGGCATGAGACTCGCAATGTCGCGATATATTTGCTATATCAAGGAAAACAGGTATCAGAAATAGGACGCTGTGATGGTTGCGACACCTTTGCGCCACTCGGACAATCGCCGAAAACCTCATGGGCCGCGAGCCGACCCGCATGACACGCACATGCTCTATGCGTCTCGCGACATTGTTGTATCCACCCTGACGGCAGGTTCGGTTCATGTTAACGTTTCGGTAGATGCCGATCCAGCCGATGTAGACAAATGGGGTGCGATTGTCGAATCCGACGCTCCGACCAGGCAGATCCGCGACAAGGTGTCTGGCGCCCTTCGGGAAGCCATGAAAGCAGCCTTTGTCGATGTGTTCAGCAACCGTTTCTCCCGAGAAATCGACAAGGTGGTCGACGCCTATCGGGTCATGCTTCGCGAAAGTCTGGCGAAAGGCAACGACTCCGATTTGCAAACTGCGCTCAACCGCGCTCGGCTGCAGGAAAAGATTCTCGCCAGTACCTCGATGGTTGATCAGGCGCAGGCTTGCGAGTTGCTTGGCCTGTCGGGAACGAATCCTTCCGCAACGATGAAGCGCAAGGAGGAAAAGCGAGAAATCCTGCGCTTCACGATCGACGGCCGTGTCTTTTACCCGTTGTTCCAGTTCGACGTCGAGGGACGCCGCCTCTTTCCG
Source organism: Martinezella tropici (assembly GCF_008370325.1). Classification (GTDB taxonomy): domain Bacteria; phylum Pseudomonadota; class Alphaproteobacteria; order Rhizobiales; family Rhizobiaceae; genus Rhizobium; species Rhizobium tropici_B. The sequence goes on from NZ_VNIP01000012.1 coordinate 90,692, forward strand.
GCTATGGCAAAATTGATTGCGCTGAAACCCGAGACATGGAGCGATTTTCGCCTGCTGCATTGGCTGACGAGGCCGCATCTCGATTTCGGGACCGCGCCCGCCGAAAAGCTTGGTGCGGAAGACCCAGAAGTGATTGCGGCATTCAAACGCGAGATCGTGCCCGTGGAGCATGGTTGATGCGCTTCGATCTGACGATTCCCGATCCGTCCATGATGCGGGTCGGGAAGGAAGCCTATGTCCTGCTCGCCAAGGGCACCGAACTGCACCGCATTCATCCCTCGGTGTACAAGGCTGAGCAGTTCAATCCCACGGCTGCAGGCAATGCCCGTTTTTCGCCGATTCACGATGTGAGTGGAACTATCATTCCGACAATCTACGCGGCGCAGACATTCGAGTGCGCCTCTTGCGAGATCATCCTGCGTTGCCCTGATACGTTGCCCATCGATCCGAAGACAGGGTTGCCAACCTTCCAGATCGTCTTTCCAGCTGATTTCAAGGCTTACGGTCACAGCATCGTCAAAACCACGGCGGCCCTCAATCTCATGGACCTCACCAATGCCGGGCAGCGGAAGATCGGCATCAACCAGAACACCCTCTTGGCCGGGCCGCGAAGCACATATCCAGCGACGCGAGCCTGGGCGGAGCGCATCCATGCGACCTGCTCAAAAGCGCAGGGCATCTACTACAGCTCGGCCCAATTTGGCCCCGACTTTGCGATCGTGCTGTTCGGCGATCGCGTGCCGGCCGGCATTCTTGACCGAGTATCAAGCCGACCCGTGGCAGAGGCTGCCTGCCACGCGGATATTCGTTCCTTGGCGAATAGCCTGTCGATTGAGTATGAGGACGTTTAGGGCGGATTATTAACGACCGAACACGAGAAGTGTGCAACAGCCCCTCAGGTCGACGATGAGACGTGTGGAAATCTCGGGATGTACTGGCGAGTGGGAGAGCGGAATTCAATTTAAGAAAAGGCGCAGGATGGCAGGCGTTTCGTCACTCCGATATTTGATCGGAACGTTGAAACAACCCGCAAGCGCTCAAGGATATCGGCTTCTGTTGCCCAGCTCGGACAGCGAATGCGGCGTTTCACTCCATCGTTACTCATTGACGTCGACACACTTCACCACAATAAGGTCACGCCGAGAAATATGGTAGGCGCAAGCGAAGCCATAACAGGAGTATGAAAGTGACCGAACCGACCGTAGCAGACGCAGTCAACCGCATTTATGAATCTCTTCAGACCGACAATGCCGACATCGACTTGCACATCGCGACCCTTAAGGCAGCCCTTGCGCAGGCAGGGTTGAAGGAAGCCGTATTCGACCCTGCTAGGCTGGTGCAGAACAATCGTTCTGGGAGGAAACTCATGCAGGCCTACTTTCGTCAGCGCGGTGTAGCGGTGAAATTCACCACGTAATGACGCCGTCTAGCGGCCACGGGCCGATCTTGGCGATGATTCCGACACTCAGGCCGGCCATCCGCCAGCGGGCGATCTTGCGTCGTTCATCCAGGTCGATATGAGAGTAAGGTTGAGGGTCTTGTAGTACCGGTACGCCATCTGACCACCGTAGTTGGTGATCATAAAATCTTCCATCTCAAGGTAGCTTTGAAGGTTGTCGTTCCAGTCGGCCAAAACGTAGCCACGAACCATTGTGTCCGGCGCGATCTGTATCTCTCGCCCGGTTGATGAGCTCATCTCCCCACCTTTCTTCGATGGAGTGAAAAGAGTTGGAAACCGCCTCGTACAAAGGGAACAGAAACCCATGGAGACCGTCGGGCAAAGTCGCCCGTTTCACCTCAGACGCGAGATCAATTGATTTGTGCTTCACGTCTGACCCCAATCCAAAAGGCGAACGACCGAGAAGCGGCAAAATGCCCGTCTCGCCAGGGAAGGGCAACCCCTCCTATCGCTCTGGCTTCTGTTACCCAATGAAACATGTGCGAGCACTTAGCAATTAGTGCGTTCATCAGCTGAATTGTACCAACTCCACCTGGGAGAGGATCCCTCCAGGCGCCCGCATGACGGCTTCGCCGTCCGCAAGCGATCCCAGGTCGACGACGAAGAATCCGAGCCTTCTGATCAACCGGCACACTTCAGCCCTGGCGTGGCAACAGTCGCCGCAAAGAAAAGCGACCCTCTTGCCTCCGTCTGTTCGTGGCTCTGCGCTGATCAGCACGGAAATGGTTCAGCGCCTTCACTACGCGGGCTCCGGGGCGAGTGCTGCAATTGCGTTCGACGTGGAGGCCGGGCGTGGCCGTCACTACACACCTCGACGACAATGCGGTCATCGAAATCGGGAGGGCTGGTCAGATGGGGCTGTACTGTGGCCCACCCTGACGCAACGACGACAATGTCCTTGGTCGCAGCCTCCAGTCGCGTGCCGATAGAAATGGGATGAAAAAGCTGGGTGCGCGGAGCCTCACTGAATTTATTCAACTCGCTGAGGCACTGCGACTTAACAGCTAATCACCCCTGATCTGCATGAAGTGAGAGTCCAATCTTAACGACGCGTATTGTTTGGTCTGGATCGGTAAAATTCGGCTTTGTTTGCGTCGATGAAGTTCATGACTTCTCGTCTTGTTGCGGGCCGGGGGATTGTGATCTTCAAAGTGTTGCCGATCGCGTTGGCGAAGCTGAGTGCTCTCACGGTGGGGTCTTCGTGCTTGCGAGGTAGGGCGGGTATGATGCCTGATAGGTCTGCAAGGGTTGTCCCCTCCTTAAGGTTCAGAATTTTCGGTGGCACATACAGCCGCCAATCCTTCCAAGGCAGCACTTCCGCCAGTTCAACAGACTCGATGACAAAGTCGAAGACAAATTCTTGCTCGCTGATTGTGGGATCGACTTTGAGTTCGACCGGCCCCCAGCCCTTAAAGATTCTAAAGTTTTCTGGCTCGACATCATCATGCAGTGGTGTGAAGACGCGTGCGAAAGCCTGAAGAACATCGTCTACGCGATAGAAAAAGGCGGTTTCGCCCTCTTTGTCATGTGCAGGAATAATGCAGATCCACGTAGGGATAGCAGAGGCTTTTTGAAAATTTACCAGACCTACGATGTCCGACCAAAACAATCTGACGTAATTGATATCGGTGGATACCTCGTCACTGTAATCAGCGTAGGGTTGAGCCGCGAACGGATCATAGCCTCCGCCAGTAAATTCCGCCTCAGCAAGAACCACCTTGTCTGAGCGGATGTCATAGGATTTGACATCGACCGCGATCGTACCGAACCCACCTGTCAGCGCCAGGATGTCAGGTCTGTGCAACACTGGTTGATTGAGAACTCGTACAGCACCGTCCGCAGCAGCGTTTGGCGATTGGTCGATCGCAACCCAATGAACCTGCTGTCTAGTTAGCCAATCAGAAAATAATAACTCGGAATCAAGCATCAGATAGAACCTTAACGATATGCGCGAAAGCGAAGTGATCTGGCAATGAGTAGGCTTTGTCGGAACGCTTGAATCAAAAACCGGCCGAGGAAAGCCTCGACCGGTCTACCTGCGAATATTTTACGCCGAGTTACAACTTGATTAGTGCCAGCTGCTTGTTGAAATCGGCGGGTCAAAATAGTCGCGCCAGACCGAAATCTTGTCGCCGACAACCGTGATCGTACCCATCACGGGCAACGTAATCTTGCCGCCGCTGGTGTGATTGAAGACGTCGATCCGCTCATTGAGGACCACATTTCCCGATACGGCGATGTTGACCACCTCCCAGTCGACGGTGAATGCGGTCCCCAAACCGAAGTCCATATGGAATTTGCGGACGTTACCGAAGGGCATGCGGGGCTCATGGTCACGACGCCGGGGTTCGTCGCCGCAGTCGCTGCTCCAGCGACTATCGGATTGGCTGGCCATATCGATCGTTGCTTTGCTTGTTGGGGCGAGAAATCCATGGCGGTCACGGCGAGCATCGGCGTCGTTGTCGGTATTGGGGCGGAGGATATCGAAGCGGTAATGGCCCGGGCAGACAACGCATTGTATCGGGCAAAGCATGGCGGGCGTAACCAGGTCGCAGCGCGGTGCTCTGGTGAAGCGCGGACGCAATACATGTCACGCGGCAATAGACTAAATCGTGAAACTCAATAAACTATGAATTCATGATGCTCGGAGGGGGTATCCGTGGATTTCGTGCTATTCTGCAAGCTTGAACTCGGTACCGCAATCCCAGACTATGGGGCGGGATCGAAGTGCGTACTTTTGACCGGTATCCGCCAGCATGACTTCAACGAGAGCGCTTTTGACAAGGGCGTTGAAGCCTACGTCATTGAAGCCGATATCGACCTTTCGATGCTTGGGCTGTGCGATGATGAAGAGTGCTTCTGCCGCAAAAAGCTGCAGTGGAACTGGATAAAGCTGACACTCACAGGTGATAATAATGGGCAGACGTGGGTCTACAGAGCCTTTCAGGCCGGGCCACCGGAGCGCTTTAACATCCTGAACATCGAGGTAGTCAGCGGCCCGCAGCTTCCTGAATTCCCAGAAAGCTCGGATGTTGAGTTCGAAGGGGGTGCGGCGGCACCGTATTCTTTGTCCGGGTTTGAGGTCGGCCAAGGCATGGCCTCTCTCGTATACAATTCCTCCTTCGGGTATTTGGTGGATGCCGGTGCCGGGACCCCGATAAAGCGACCAGCCTATCTTTTGCCTAGCTTTGTCAGTGACCTCCTGTCGCTGCTCAACACCAGAACCAGCAAGTTCTTCCTGTCGCATGCCGACAGCGACCACTGGAGAATGCTGGTCTGGGACGGAAGGATTGAGACAAGGGTTTCAGAGTTCTTTGTGCCGAACGGGATGAAGCCCCTGGTATTCTTCGATGTAACCGTGAAATCTCGAACACGTCGCTGGAGCGCACCTCATGTCAGCGTCCCCTTATATTCAGGACAGCAGTTGCAAATCATGAGAACGGCTCCGGCTAGTCCCACATCGAACAACGACGGTCTGATCCTGCTGTTCGAGGATGGTACCGAGTTGGGATTGCTCCCTGGCGACTGTGTGTACGACGAGATCGTCAAGGACGCCAATTCCCACGTCAGCAGCCTTGCTGGTATGTCATACACGGCCATCGTAGTGCCGCATCATGGCGATGCTGCAAGCGCTCACAGCGTCCCACTGTCGTCTGCCGCCTCTAAAGCGTTCTTTTCAGCAGGCAACCACACGAAGTTCCTTCATCCAACTCCTGCCTCGACCAGCGCCCACAGCGCGGCTGGCTACACGAACCTTGTGAACAAGACCCCGACTTACATTCGAGAGGTTCCATTGATGTAGCTGCTCGGCTGCGACATGATCTGGAAGCGCGAATGGAAATGATCGAAGCAGAAGCATTAGAATCAAATCGATTTCTTGTCTTCTATTGGGCGCACCATGCCACTTGCCGGTCGTGCCGATCTCAGTGGCGAGGTCAGTGAGTGGCTGCCTGCCGGAGAGATGATCCGGTGTCATCGAGCCCGAGTTCTACGCGGTGGAGAACCTAACCCAAGTGCATCATGCCGGATTGCAGGGTAGGGGATCAGCCGCTTTCGCGCAAATAGGCAGCAAAGGCTTCGGCGGGGGTCCGGTATCCGAGGCATTTGCGCGGCTGTGAGTTCAAATGATGCGCCAACTCGGTCAGCTGTTGCTGGGTGACATTGGCAAGATCCGTGTCACCAGGCATGAAGCGTCGGATGCGTTTGTTGGCGTTCTCGACAGCACCTTTCTGCCACGGCGCGCTGGGGTCCCAGAACCAGCTCCTGGCGCCGATCCCTTCCTCCAAAGCCCTGAAGCCGCTGAACTCCGTGCCGCGATCGAAGGTAAAACTACGCCGCGCCAACGCTGGCAATGGTGAGAAGGCATGAACGATCTTATCCATGATCGGTCGCGAGTGGCGACTGTTGTTCTTGAGCATGACCGTATAGCGGCTTTTGCGTTCGACCAGTGAGGTGACGTTGGTCGGCCCAAGCTCCCGCTTGAAGATCAGCAGATCGCCTTCCCAATGTCCGAACTCGGTCCGATTGCCAATAAAATCAGGTCTTTGGGATATCCTGCAATCGGCCGGGGAGACGTTGCCCGCGGTCGGCGAGAGCCTCGAGGTCGGCGCTTGCGGCGTGCCTCCGGCAGGTACCGATAGAGGCCCAGACCATAGTCCTCCTTGCAGTAGACAAAGCGATAAATGGTCTCCGGGCAAATGCGAACGGGGTTGACGCCATCCTCGGCAAGGCGACCGGCAATCTGCTCTGGTGACCAGTAGGCCTTCAGCCGGTCAATGACCAGCTCGCGCAAACTTGGATGCCGCCTGAGCTTGCGCAGTCTCCGGCGCCGCTCCTTAGCGATATCATCGGCGATCGTATCGAAGTAGCCGGTGTACTCGGGAAACTCGCGATCGTGGAAAGTGTTGCGCTTGAGCTCACGATAGATCGTCGAGCGATGACGTCCGAGTTGGCGGGCGATCTCACCAATCGGCATCTTTCGCTCTCTGAGATGATAAAGACGTCGACGATCGGCGAGGGTGATCTGCGTATAGCATCGGGACATGCCAAAATCTCCAAAGTGAAGCCATTGAAATCATTGGCATGTCGCACTTGGAAATAGAATGTACCCGGCTACAAACAATGTGGCGGATGAGTTGG
>NZ_VNIP01000013.1 GCF_008370325.1 Martinezella tropici
CGGCCCCGCCTTGGCGCTTACCCTAGCGTGCTCATTTGAGATTGTGAGCTGACAATTCACCTGCGGGTTGTGCGAATTCATTTGCGTTGATGCGCCAAAGGTTTGGGCGCGGGATTTGCTTGAATAATGTACGCTGAGCATTTGTAGTGACAGTGGTTCGCTTCAAGAGCATACGGTATATCAGTAGTCCTTCGACAGCTACTCACCCGCGTCCATGGACCTCACTATCCGAACATCGTGCTTTCGCTGGGCGATCGATGCGCATCCTTAACATGGGAATCGCCCCCCGTTCTGATAGCACCAGCGTTGCTCCATCTGTTGCGGTGCCGGATATGGCAATCCCGTCCTCGGGTCAATGTTATCGTATCGATGGTCGATATGAGCCGCGCTCCATGCAGCTTGCTCGGCTTGCTGTTTGGCGAGCGCTTCTCGTTCATTGCCAATATCCGCCTTCTGCGCTGCGTCCACTTCCTTCGTCATGGCGACTAGCCTCGCATATGCAGGATCACGAGCGTCCTGCAACGGTGGAAGCGGAGGAGCCTCAGGCATGAATAGCGTGATACCTGTGTATTTCGGTACCACGGTATTGGAGGGTCGGCCCCAGAATGCCGCCTGATCAATTTCCCACATAGCGGCGTTCAATTGGAGCGCTTGTTCATAGGCGCGATTTACGTCTGTCAATGTAGGCGTTCCTGATGGCTCAGAAAGCGGCTGCACAGAGGGAGGGAGTGTCTGACGTGCGGGCGGATCAATTGCGCGCACCCAGCTCATCGCGGCATTGGAATATTGATACAAAAGCTCCTGATAGGCACCGAGAACCTGTTCGCGACTATGAATGTCAGGATTGGCGGCGATCGTGCGGTACGATGCGAGACTCTTGTCGTAGACAGCCCTGCTGCTCTTTTGCGCCTCTACAAACTGCTGCTGAGGATCAGGAGAGGACACGCCCGTGCACCCAGAAAGGAGCATGCCTGCACTCGCGATTGAAACACACAGTGCCCACAACGCCGACCGAACCTGGCGCGGCGTTGGGCTGATAGCAGCCGAACTGAGGGAGTTGGTGGCAAACGCAGGGGCGTAAGAGACGGTCTTAGCCAAGGCGAAATATCCTTTTTGTGCTTTGACGACAGATTGAAGGTGACGGTGGTATCACTCTTTCACGGATTCAATTGCTGACAGCATATTGGTACGGTGGGGATCATCGGCAGGCGTCAGTTCGAATGCCTTTTGAAAGTCGGCCAAAGCCGCCTTAAAATCCGATTTGCTGCGGTAAATTTCGCCTCGAATGAAGTAAGACAGGTTCGAATGATCATTAAGTTCAATCGCGCTATTGAGGTCGCGTAGAGCCTGATCGTTATCGCCCATTTTGAAATACGAAAGGCCTCGATTGGTATAGGCATAAGAATAGGACGGATCGCTCTCGATGGCTTTGGTGAAATCCGCAATGGCGCGGTCGAAATTGCCAGTCATGTTGTAGGCATCGCCCCGATCGTTGAGCGCCCTTATGTTGAGAGGGTTTAGTTGCAGAGCCCGTGTATAATCGTCGATCGCTGCGCCGAAGTTTTCGTCTTTTTCCCGGAGGCCGCCTCGTTCGATATAAATGATCTCGAAATTCTGCTGCAACGGGCCTGACAATTCGGGCTTGAGGGCAACCGCCTTGTTGAAGTCGGCCAAAGCCAAATCGTATCTGTTCTCCGCAAGGTAACCATTGCCGCGTCCGGCATAGGCTTCCGCATATTCCGGCGCCAGTGCAATGGCCATGTTCATATAGTCAATTCTTGCTTCGTGGTCGCCATTGCGGTCGGCGAGAGTTCCAAGGATGAGATAGGATTCAGGATGGGCGTCAGGCTTCAATTCCACCGCTTTTTTGGCATCAGCAATGGCTTGCTCGTAGGCGGCTTTCGCAAATTCGGCAACACCACGCCCGGCATAGGCGATGTCGGAATTCGCATCGAACGTTAGCGCTCGGCTGAAGTAATCCTCGGCAAGATCAAGCTCCTGGTTCTCAAGCTTGATATAGCCGGCGCTACTGTAAGCAAATGATCGATCCAGGGGTGTCTGCGTCACGTCTTGAGCAACGGCCAGGCATGCGGGCAATGTCGTGGCCGCGTCTTCCCCGCTTATGCATATGTCTTTGGCATATGCGGCGTCTGCGGTGCCGAAAAGTGCAAGCAACAGTACGAACCTTCGCATCAATCCCTCAGAGCCTCAAAAGGAATGCTTGCTCAACGTTGGTATAGGATTTTCATCGAGCGGCAGGGAGTAGCTAGCGTCTGCCGCGATATTCCTCCAGTCGATTCCTGAAATCCAAACGCTGGTGCACCCGTTGTGGACGATTGTGCACGGGAGGAACTCTTGCTTCACTGCCGAATAACATGATTTGAAATGATCTTGAGCGGAGATTCTTGAAATGCTGAGCATGAAGTTCGATTGGAGGGACGATTGTCGACATTCACATTGTCTTCAGACGACCGCCCAACCTGCCGGCAGACGGACCTGTTTCATCGTCTAGGTCGGAGGCGTGAGGCGATCTTTAGGGCAGCATCGTCCGTGGAGTGGTATGCAAAACCTCATGTCGGATGAGCAATCCTCCTCGTTCTCACATCAAAGTGCTCGCCTTCCGATGAAATTTGCAACCTTGCTTCCGCTTCTAACTCTCCTCTTTCTAGCATCCTGTGCGACCCCGCCGAACGAGGTTGTGGCCGACCTGTATTCGCCGAGCAAACAGTATCACGGTGAGGTGCGAAAATGCCCAGAGGTCGGCTCGATTGTGCGGGGCGAGGAGGTTCAGGCCACCGTTTTAGAGGCTGGCAGAGCGACCGTTTTATCGCGGTTTGCTGGTCTTGGAAGCGCCGTCTCGTAGGAGGAATAACAGCAATGAATTTCTGGCTCAAGGCCTTTAGCCGTCTCGCACTGGCAGCTTCGGCGGTGTCCATTTCCGTTCTTGCCAATGCTGCCCAACAAAAGAAAGATTGCTTCGGCTTCGATGCCATCGATGACGATCCGCTCGCGGCCCGCCTCTACGAGGTCCAGCCGGGTGACAAAGTCGAATTTCAGTGCCCCGAACGCTCGGTCTTCTGCAAGAAAGGCGCTTTTCTTTTGCCTGGCGATCAAGTTGTCGTCAGCAGGGTCGATGGCGACAAGGCTTGCGCTGAATATCACAGCCCGGCAAAGCGTGCAGACGACGACGAAACCGCTGGCTGGTTGCCGCTGAATCGGTTGGTTCAAAAGTCGCTCTCCCCTCATTGGGTGGGGCGCTGGGGCGACGGTGACACAACAATCACGGCAAAGCCCCAAAGTGATAAGATCCGCATCGACGCCAAGGCCGACCTCCAGTTCGGCAACGGCAGAGAAGGCGGCCAGTTTGCTGCGCTTATCGACGGTACGCAGCCTCAGGCTCAGTTCGGCTACGAGCCTGGCGATGCAGGAAAAAGCGAGAAGCTGCTTCCTTATAAGGACCAGTCTGTCCCCGGCCTTTGCCGGGTAAAAATGAGCCAGCTCGGGCGCTATCTCGTCGTCGGCGACAACCGCATGTGCGGTGGGATCAACGTCAGCTTTTCTCGGATCTACAGGCGTGTCGACGAGAAGGCATCTTCCGATCTAGAGCAGGCAAGGACATCAAAACAGTCAGCAAGTGGAGATGCGACGAATGACTATGGAATTCGTCCCTCCTATCTTGCATGCGCCGGCAAAGCAGGCGGAATTACCGTCCTAATGCGAGACTGCGTTAACGCAGAATACAAATATCAGGATGAGCGCCTAAACAGCGTTTATCGCACCCTCCTTGCAACGCTAGGAAAGGGAGCTGCGACACACTTGCGAGACGAGCAGCGAGCCTGGATCGGACAACGTGACAATCAATGCGAGGCCGATAAAGCCGGCGGTACCGCAGAGTTGATCAACGCTGTAGACTGTGCAGCGCTGGCGACTGCCGAGCGCGCCTGGCAGTTGGAGAGCCGGCTTAGCCGATAGGCAAGTTGCGACCCAGCGACGGATCCGCCCGGCCGGCTTCGTGGGGCGTCAAGAGGGCAGCGTTGCTGTTGTCTTGGGCTGCTGTTAACCCCTCATCCCAGACCGGATTCGGCTCGACAAGTGCTTCTGGCGCCACCCAGAAGGCAAGGGCAATATTGCCTGCCGGCAACTTCCATCGGTGGAGCGAAGAGGAAGACACGTTGAGTGCAACGAACTGCCCTACTGGGGCCAGAACAAGATGGGGTGGTTGCCGTCCTCCCCTCACGGCATTGCAATATGCCAAGATGATGTGGTTGTAGCCCACAGGACGGAGAAGACGGCAAAATGAAAGACACGTTGATCGGGGTGGATCTGGCAAAGAATGTTTTCGTGCTGCACGCAGCAACGATGGCGGGCGAAGTACGGTATCGAAAGAAACTGTCACGAGGACAGTTTCTCCGCTTCCTATCGGAACAGCCGCCAGCGATTGTGATTATGGAAGCCTGCGGTAGCGCCCATTACTGGGCCCGTGAATTGGTCAAAGTGGGGCACGAGGTCAGGCTGATCGCTCCGCAATATGTCCGCCCTTTCGTGAAGCGCCAGAAGAACGACGCCGCTGCCTCGCGCGGAGCTTTGTTCGACGACGGAGGCGCCCTTGGTCGGCTGATCGGTCGTCCAACCACATCGATGCAGAGCCTCGTCGCAACCGCCTTGCGCGGTTAACGGTACCGGGACGTTATTCCGTCACCTCGGCTGGTTTCGGGTCGATTAAGCCGCAGGTTGTCAAGGTGGCGGAGACAACGGAGAGGGTTCGCGACAATCGTGCGGATCCTCACGCCAGAGAGGCGCGGTCTTTGCGCCTAGGCCGAGTTGCCGAAGAAACCAGCCATGTAAACGAACCGCCCGGTGTCATCCGGCCTTACAAAGTTGTATCCCGTCGCTACCTTCATCCCGTCAGGCCGATGCATGGACCAAATCGTCAGCAACTCGCCGTGATGGATGAAAATCTTCTCCGTCTCGAAGTAAGTGCCTGGCATCTTTTTCTGGAAGTCCTGAATATGAGCAATGAGACCGGTGCGGCGCTCACCTCGACCTCCAGGATTTGTGAAGACGATATCGTCAGCGACGCTTTGCTGGAGCAACCGTTCCCGTTCATTGGCGTCGATAGCCCCATAGGCCGCAAGATATGCCTTCCAGTTATTTTTCAACGTTTCAGGGCTCACTTTAAGATCCTTCCAAGTAGCAATAGCCGCCAAGACCGCCAAGCCACTTGGATGTAGGTCCGATCCGATATACTGTCGATAATTGAAAATATATTGTTGATTATCGAAAGTCTAAATTTGGCGGACGTATTGCTTGACATCGTGCGGATTCTTCGCCCGCGAGCCGTACTCTTCGCCGGTGTCGACGCGTCGGGAGAATGGGCTCTTGGATTCCGTGAGCGCAACGACCTTCTCTTCTGTTGGGTGGAACAGGGGCAATGCCTCGTTATTCGGCCAGATCATCAATCGCTCCTGCTCAGGCAGGGAGATTTTCTCCTGATCCGGGCGTCGACGCCCTTTAGGCTCGCTTCAAGCAGCTCCGCAATTGCTGTCGATAGCGAGAGTGCCGTCACGTCTTCAAAGAGCAAGCGACTTCGGCTCGGCTCCGGCGACGATCGACAGACGACGCTTCATGCCGGAAAATTCATCGTTTCCACGGCGAACCACGATCTCCTTGAGGAGCTGCTTCCGCAAACTGTGGGAGTCTCGGCTTCCGACCCGTCCGTCGGGCGGATCCGAGCCCTGCTGGCGATGAACGAAGCGGAAGCCCGCTCGCCTGGCCCGGCGAGCGAATTCGTGATCATACGGCTGGTCGAGCTGATCCTTGTCGAAATCCTTCGGAGCGGCTTTGCCGGCATAAATGCGGAAAAGAAAGGGCTCCTGGCCGGACTGGCCGATCGATATACGGAAAGAGCCATCGCCGCGATGCATCGAGATGTCGCACGCAATTGGACTGTCGCCGAACTGGCAAAACTCTGCGGCGTGTCACGAGCGGGTTTCGCCACAAGATTCAGGCGCGTTTTCGGAGTGGGACCGATCGAGTATTTGCTGCGATGGCGCATCGCATTGGCGAAGGACGAACTCCAGAACGGTACGAAGACGGTCGCGCAGATCGCGTTTTCCGTAGGATTCGGCTCGTCGAGCGCCTTCAGCTCGGCTTTCACAAGGACAGTCGGCTGTTCCCCCACTCAGTTCGCGCGCGCATGCGGGACCGAGGCAACCGAGACACTGCAATCTGATCGGACATTGGTCAGGAAATGAGTGCCAAGGCTGCCGGCATTAAGGGTGGCTATGGTCCGAACCTCAGGCGGCTCCGAGTCAAACCCTGCCGAAATCGAGAAGCCCCATTGACGATGGTGGCGCCCCGCCGTGCGGGAGCACCAGCGGGGCGCAGCCTCGTTGCCGCTGGCGCTAACAAGGGTATCTCCAAGGCACGTCGGGATTTGCAGAGGACCTGAGCGATTGTCAATTGGCAACGGCATGCTCTTAGAGCCGGTGCACTCACGCCCGCTTTTCGATGAGCTCCAGCACCGGCGCGCCGATTAAGGGAGCAAGCCGCTGTTGTATCGCTACGATGTTGGCAAGCGGCCGCCACTGGACCGACATGCTTGCGATACGGCCGTCCTCGCCGATCCGCATATCGTCCACGCCCGTCACTTCAATACCGCCAGCCCGGATGCGCAGCATCACCGCAGCGCGCTTATCGCCCGCGATGACCTCTTCTGTCGTAAATGAGTCGACACCCGAATGCAGCACACCCAACACCTTAACGACGGCATCGCGACCAACGAATGGATCGACGACAAACGGGCTGAGCAGCACGACGTCGTCACTCAAATGTTCGCCGAGTTTGTCCACCTCGCCGGCGTCCATGGCGTTCAGAAATGGTTCTACATGTCGCATATCCATGCCGATTTTCCTTCTGTTGATTTGGATTAAATCGCATGACGCCTCCCAACCTTGTAGCGCCGGACTAGGAGTGACAGTATTGACACCATGTCAACACCAACCCTCAGTACAATTCAGCTGCAATGCTTCGTGCGGATCGTGGACACAGGATCGTTCGCCGAAGCAGGTCGGCAGCTCGGCTTGTCCACATCAGGCATCTCTAAGACGATCGCACGCTTGGAGGAGATGAGAGGAGTGCGGCTGCTCAATCGCTCGACGCACTCTCTTTCCTTAACACCGGAAGGTGAGGAACTGATCGGACTTGCCCGTGAAGCGGTTCGCAGCATCGAGCAGGTTGACACAGCCTTGACAACGGCGGCACGAGACGGTGCCCAGGGTCGCGTGCGAGTTAGCGCGCCAACCGCTTTTCTCAGCGCCTGTCTTGCTCCCCTAACTTCTGCCTTCAGGCTCGCACATCCCGATATCTTGCTCGACTTGCGTGGCAGCGATCACATGATCGACTTGGCCGAGGATGGGGTGGACATTGTGCTGCGTGCGGGAACTGTAGACGGCATCCCTGGGCATCTCCAGCGGACGCTATTCGACTTTGCGTGGGTCGCCTGCGCGTCGCCCGCCTATTTGTCCAACCGAGGAGAACCGTCGACGCCCAGTGACTTGTCAAATCACGATCTTATCGGTTTCCGCAACCAACGCACCGGGGTCGTGGATGCATGGCGCTTTGGCAGTCGCGATGGTGGAGGTTCGGAATTGCGATGGTACCCGAGCCCCGCACTGATCCTCGACGATGCCAATGCCGTTGCCCGGACAGCAATCGCCGGAGCCGGCATAGCGTGGGCGCCACACTGGCTGGTGGCGGACGCATTGCGGGCCGGCAGCTTGTCCCCCGTGCTTGACGAGTGGGCATGCGAACCGACAACGATGTGGATGATCCGTCGAAACCATGCGCTTAACCCGACGCGAATGGATCGTGTAATGACGTTCTTCAGGAAGAACGTGGCGGCATTCTGCTAACATTCCGCTTGGATCACCTCGTTGCGGCAGGCCAAACCCAAACCGGAAGCGAGCGCCAGACCTGGACCGCCAACCCCAAGGGGCCTACTGAAACCCACGGACATTGCGGGACGGTCATTTGGACGCCGGCAATACTTTCACGAGCCTCGATAGACGTTTCCCGACCTAACCGGGAATGTGATCCGCCGCATCCAACTCCTTGACGAAGGCGAGTAGGAGCATGCCGAGCCGCGCCGGCTGCTCCTGCTGGATCCAGTGACCGGCGCCATCGATCAGCTCGATGCCAGCCATCCTCGTTGCCGCCTTCGTCCTCATGAGATCCAACGCGCCCGGCGCCGAATAGGTGCCCCAATCGCTCGTGCCGCCGATGAACAGCGACGGGACATCGATCGTCTTGCCGGAATACAGGCGCAACTCAGCGTTCAGATCGGGATCGGAAAAGACGCGATACGCCTGCAGGGCCCCCTGAAATCCGGTGCGGCCATACTCCTCGGTGTACACTCCAAGTTCCGGCTCGGTGAGCCATTTGCAGGATTGGACCTCGGCGGCGGAAGGTTGGAATGGCGCGACGGTCTCTGGCATCGTCTTGCCGAGATCCATCACGTAATAAGTGGGCATCTGTGCAAGATCTACCGCGGTTCGCCCCTTCAACGGATACGGCTTGTTTCCCCGCCAGTCGCCGCTCTTGACGTAGAAAAATGCACGAAGAAACGCGTGCAGGCCTTGAGGGGGGCGCCACAGGTCATCGTTCGCCCGCCGTGAGCTCAGATATTGTTGATAATGCTCTCTGGGCGGATCGAGCGCCGCTAGCGCCGCTGCCAGCTTTTGGCCCTCATTATTCGGTTGAGCCGGCGGTGCTTCGCTGTCCGCGGTGTCGAACGGAAACGCCGGCGGACCAGGGAACGGTGCGCTCATCAGCACCACCGAGGGAAAGACGTCAGGTCGGGCGAGCGCGCAATAGGCGGCCACGGGCGAACCGAGATCGTGCCCGACGAGCATTGCCGTACGCCTATAGCCGAGCGCCGAAACCAATGCGAGAGCGTCGCGCGTCATATTCAAGAGGCCGAAGGGTGCGAGCGGCGAGTCATACTCATTCACCCAGCCGGTGGTGCGGCCAAAACCCCGTTGGTCGGGCGCCACTACATGGTATCCAGCGCCAGCCAGGATTGGGATCAGGTGTCGCCAACCGTAAGCCAGATCCGGAAAGCCGTGCAGAAGCAGCGCGAGCGGCCGGCCGGGGCTTTCGTAACCGCCCTCGAGAATATGAACGTCCAGGCCGTTGATCCCATGGATCATGCGCGAGCGGACGTTCTTGGGGAGCGTTCCCCCGCCGTATGGTGATGTCGTCAAATCAGGTCCTCCTATGGGGTTTGCGCGAGCCGGGCGAAGTGACGCTGCAGCCAGGGTGGCCGCGGCCATCGCCAGGACGGCTCGTCGGGACATCGATGGTTTGAAACGAATGGGATGACTCATGCGCTGGTCTTTTCTATGGTGATTACCATAGTATGGCGATATTCGGCGCGAAGGCGACGTCGTGCATCTCGTCGCTCAGCAGCTCTTCGATCTGACAGGCGAGCTTTCCGGTCTTGCCGATCGCGATGAGGCGTTCAGGCTGCCGACCGGTCGTGGCGATGAGTTTGCCCATGGGACGCCTGGCAGCCCGGATTCGCGAGAGAGGGCTGTCGTGAAGGGGCGCGAGATTTACGAGCCGGATCGGCATATTGATAGGTTGAAGGTGACGGTGAGGAATTTTCAGTAAGTGAAGCCCTTCAACTCGCTTGCAGCATCCTATGGAAACGCACTAAGGGTAGGGAAGTCGAACGCGCGGGATTGCAAAATTCCCAGCTATCGAACCTCCAGCGACGTCGGAAGAGGCGAAGATGACGAGCTCCGAATGGCGGGTGGGAGTACTTTTTTCCAGAAGCGGAATCAGCGAAATTACGGAAACCGAGCACTTTCTTGGTACCGCGCTTGCGATCGAAGAAATTAATGCGGCCGGAGGCGTGGTTGGCAAGCCCATCGTTCCGATCGCCTATGATCCAGGCGGCGATCAAACCGCCTATCGCAATCTGGCGCGGCGCCTGCTGGCCGACGACGACGTCAATATCATCTTCGGCGCGTCGATGTCGGCCAGCCGCAAAGCCGTGTTGCCGATTGTCGAACGGCACAACGGGTTGTTGTTTTATCCTTCGATGTACGAAGGCTTCGAATATTCCGAGAATGTGGTCTACACCGGCGCCACCCTCAATCAGAACACCTTCGCGCTCGCCGAGTATCTCCTGCGCAACCATGGACGCCGGATTTTCTTCGTCGGTGCGGATTATATCTACCCACGCGAATCCAATCGGGTCATGCGAGACGTGGTGGAGGCAAAGGGCGGCGAGGTCGTCAGCGAGCGATATCTTCCTCTTCATGCCGACGAGCAAACTTTGCGGTCGGTCATTTCCGACATCGTTCGCCTCCAGCCGGATGCGATCTTCTCGACGATTATCGGACGGCCTGCACAACGCTTTTATCGCATGTATGCCGATGCCGGCATCGATCGCAAGCGGGTTCCAATCGCCAGTTTGACCATGGCCGAGACCGAGATACGCGAGATAGGAGCCGATGCCTGCACTGGCCACATTCTCTCGGCGACTTATTTTCAGACGGTCGAGAACGAGGCGAATGACCGTTTCGTCAGGGCCTTCAAGAGCCGCTTCGGCGAAGCGGTGACCACGAGCGTCTGGTCTCAGCCGGCCTACGCACAGGTTCATCTTTTCGCCCGGGCGCTTGCCCGGGCGGGCTCGCTCGAAACCCATCGCATCTCCGAAGAAATTCTCATAGAAGATTTTCTCGCACCGGAAGGCCGTATCAACTTCGACGCTGATACCCGTCATCTCTGGCTGCATCCGCGCATCGGTGTGGCGCGGGCCGATGGTCTGTTCGACATCGCCTGGCAGGCGCCTGGTCCGATCCGGCCAGACCCATATCTGACGGCCTCGCGTTTTGAAGACGTCTGGCTGGAGGCCTGAGATGACGGGACCGAGCAGGATCATTCAGGATCTGCGGCGCGCGCGCGTTCTGGTGGTCCACCCACGCGATGAAGACGGCAACACATTGATCGCGCATCTGAAGCGCCTTGGCTGCGAGGTCAGGGCGACCTGGCCGTTGCCACCGACCTTGCCTCCCGACGTAGACACAGTCTTCCTGCATGTCGACGACATGCACGTCGAACACGCGCTACAGATCATTGACCTCCAGCAAACGGCGATCATCGCCATCCTGACCTATGAGAGCCCGACGGCGCTTCAGGCGATCATCGATCTCAACGCCCACGGCGTCATCAGCAAACCGCTACGGCCTCTCGGCATCCTCACGCAGTTTGCTCTGGCGCGTTATCGGCAGAGCTACGAAAAGAGGCTTGCCGGCAAGGTGCAGAAACTTGAGGAAACATTGAAAAGCCGCCGGCTGGTCGAAAAAGCAGTTTCGGCGCTGCGGGTCATGAACGGCCTCGACGAGGAGGCGGCCTATAAGCTTTTGCGGGAGCAGGCTACGTCGAAGCGCGTTCCCATGGCGGCAATCGCCGAATCCATCATTGCCGCACAAGACACGATGAAAAGCCTCGGATTGTCCATTGGCGTGAAAAAGTGAACTCTAAGCCCCGGCACTGTCGCTCGGCGATTTTTGAAAATGTCTGACAGAGCCGCTTGACGGTCGCATCGTTACGTGAAAGCTTAATGGCAACGAGCAGGTTTGCTCAGCGGCAGGGCTGCCGCTTTCACATTGTGGCTACGTAGCCTCTGGTTCACGGATTGAATTCCGTGCCAGAGGTTTTTTGCGTTTGGAGACAAGATTGAGCGTCAAGGCCTCAACCACGCGGACGGTAACCGTCGCGACCGTCCAGTTCGAACCGATCGTCGGTGATCGCGTCCATAATCTTGCTGCCATCGAGCAGCTGGTGAGGACGGCGAAAACCCAGGGTGCGGGGATCCTTGTCCTACCGGAGCTGGCCGATAGCGGTTACAGCTTCCGGGACTGCGACGAGGTTGCGGTAATGGCCGGCCCGGTGCCCGGCGGCCCGAGTGCCGAGGTTCTTTGCCGTCTCGCCCGGGAGCTTGGCCTTTACATCGTCAGCGGCATAGCCGAGCAGGACGGCGACCGGTTCTACAACAGCGCTCTTCTCTGCGGTCCTGACGGATATATCGGCAAATACCGCAAGCTTCATCTCTGGAACAATGAAAATCGCTTTTTCAAAAAAGGCGATCTTGGGCTGCCGGTTTTCGATCTGCCCTTCGGGCGTATCGGTATTGCGATCTGCTACGACGGCTGGTTTCCGGAAACGTTTCGCGAACTGGCGCTGGCCGGCGCCGAACTAGTCTGCGTGCCCACCAACTGGGTGCCGATGGCCGGCGCGGAAAACGCTTCCGAGCCGATGGCCAATATTCTGCACAAGGCGGCCGCCCACATCAATGGCCTTTACATCGCCTGCGCCGACCGGATCGGCATCGAGCGCGATCAGCCTTTCATCGGCCGCAGCCTTATCGTCGGTCCTCAAGGCTGGCCCGTGTCCGGTCCGGCGAGCACGGATCGCGAGGAAATCCTACTGGCGCACATCGATCTGTCGAGCGTGGCGGAAACCCGCACGCTCAACAGCTTCAATCATCTGCTCGGTGACCGCCGCGCAGATGTCTACGGGTAATGATATCAACCCAAATCAAGAAAAAGGGAACAAAATGCAAATGAAAACCATCATCCTCGCATTGGCATCGGCGGCATGCGCCACGGCAGCTTTCGCCGCCGACCCGATCAAGATCGGCGTACCGGTCGGGCTTTCCGGCGCAAACAGCGTGATCGCGCCGTCCGTCGTCCAGGCCGCCGAACTCGCCGTCGAAGAAATCAATGCCAAGGGCGGCGTGCTCGGGCGCCCGTTGGAGCTTGAGATCGCCGACGACGCATCCGGTGCGGCCGGCGCGCAAAAGGCCTTCGATTCCCTTGTCTTCCAGAAGGAGGTGAATGTCGTCATCTCCATGGAGACAAGTGCGGCGCGCAATGCCGGACTGCCGATCCTTTCCAAGGGCGACGTGCCATATATCTACACGTCGTTCTACGAAGGCAAATCCTGCAACGCCAATCTCTTCGTCGATGCCTGGGTTCCCGAACAGCAGATTCCGCCCGTCGTCGACAATTTCATGAGCAAACAGGGCGCAAAGAAATTCTTCCTCATCGGCTCGGATTATGCCTTCGGGCGCGGCATGCTGAGTTTCGCCAAGGGCTATATCGAAAAAGCCGGTACTAAGGTCGTCGGCGAAGAATATCTGCCGATGGACGGCAGCGATTGGACGGCGATCATATCCAAGATTAAGGCCTCCGGGGCCGATGCCATTATAACGTCAACGGCCGGCGGCGCGCCGAACGTGACCTTAACCAAGCAATTGCGCTCGGCCGGCGTCACTCTGCCTTACGGCAATCTCGCCGTCGACGAGGGCACCGCCAAGAGCATGGGCGCGGATGCTAAGGGCATCTTCCTCTCTGCTTCCTATGTCACCGGTATCGACAGCCCCGAAAACAAAGCGTTTCTCTCGGCCATGGACAAGAAGTTCGGCAAGGAACTACGCACGCCCAACGACCTTTCCGTTCCGCAATATGAAGCGATCTACCTTTACAAGGCAGCCGCCGAGAAGGCCGGCAGCACCGATACGGCAAAGGTTCTTAAGGCCCTTCCCGAGGTATCCTTCACCGGCCCGCGCGGCAAGATCTCGATGAACAAGCAGCATCACGCGCCGCTGACCATGTATCTTGGCCAGGTAAAGGATGATGGCAGCGTCGCGGTCGTCGATAGCTTCAAGGACGTCGATCCCGGCAACCAGTGCCCGAAGCTCTGAAACCAGAGTGGCGGGGCAGGGTGCCCCGCCTCCAGCATCGGAGTTCCAGACATGACGCTCTTTCTCGATATCGTCAGCACTGCGGCCATTCTCTTCATCGTTGCCGCGGGGCTGCTTGCGATCTTCGGCGTGTTGAAGATCATCAATTTCGCGCATGGCGCATGGTTGACCATCGGGGCTTACTGCGCTGTCGTCGTCAGCGGGTTCGGCCTCAATCCATGGCTTGCCATTCCCTTTGCCTTCCTGGTCGGAGCCGTACTCGGCGGTATTGCCGAACGGTTCATCGTCCGGCCGCTGTATCGCCGGCCGCTTGACGCCATTCTTGCAACCTGGGGGCTTGGCATCGTCATCGGCCAGCTCATTACGCTCTGGTTTGGCCGCGACGTGCAGTTCACCCCGGCGCTGCTGGCCGGCACCTTCGATCTGTTCGGCGTCGGCTATTCATGCTATCGCCTTTTCGCCATCGTCGCCGCGATCGCTCTCGGCCTCGGCTTTACCCTTCTTCTCGATGGAACACGGCTTGGTCTTTCCGCCCGGGCCGTCATCATGAACGAAACGCTGGCGCGCGTACTCGGTATTGATACGGAAAAGGTGCGGCTCGCAACTTTCATGATCGGCGCCGGCCTTGCCGCCCTTGCCGGCGTGCTGCTCGCCCCATTGACCAGCGTTGACCCGAATATGGGCGTCGCCTGGCTGACAGGCGCATTCATGCTGGTGATGGTCGCAGGTTCCTCTTTTGGCGCGCTTGCAGCCGCCTGTCTCATCTTCGGGGCCGCTCAGGTGCTCGTCAGCACCTATTTCAGTCCCATCCTCGGCGGCATCACCGTGGCCGTCCTCTGCGCGGTCGTGCTGCGTATACGCCCGAAAGGATTTGCCCGTGCCTGACAGACAGAAACTCCGGCTTGTCCTTTTGCTGGTGCTGGCGTTTACAGCAATCCTGCTGATCGTCTTTGGACCGATGTTTCTCGGCCGCTTCAGTCTCAACGTCCTCACGCGGTCGATGATCTACGCCATGCTCGCGATTACTGTCGACTTGCTCTGGGGTTACACGGGTGTTCTCACCTTCGGGCAGGCAGCATTCTTCGGTGTCGGCGCCTATGCCACCGCCATGGTTCTGACGCATATCGGCGCAAGTCCGGCCTTGTTCGTCCTTGCTCTTGCCGCCGCCATCCTCGTTCCGCTCCTGCTGGGCCTCGCGGTCGGCTGGCTGTCGTTCTATCACGCGTCGACGCCGCTTTATGCCACCGTGATTTCGCTCGTCGTTCCGATCGTCATCACGCAGCTGGTCTTCTCCGGCGGCATCTGGACCGGCTCCTCGAGCGGTCTTGTCGGCTACGACACGCTGCCGCTCGGGCTTGCCGGCTATTTTCGCCTGTCGGGCCTGTGCCTCATCACCCTGGCCGTTCTCGCGATGATCTTTGTCCGGTCCGATGCCGGTCGGTTGCTCGTGGCGATCCGCGACAACGAAGCGCGCGTCGCCTATCTGGGCATGAATCCGGCTGTGCTGAAGATCGCCCTGACCGGCGTTCTTGCCGGCATATGTGGCCTTGCGGGCTTTCTCTACGCCAACGCGTCCGGTGTCGTCGCGCCTGAGAATACCGGCTTCGTGTTCGGAACCGAACTTGTCGTCTGGACCGCGCTCGGCGGTCGCGGAACGATTATCGGTCCCCTGTTTGGCGCAATCGGCATCGATTATCTGAGCGCCAGCCTCTCCGGCGATCTGCCCTTCCTGTGGCAGCTGATCGTCGGTGCGCTCTTCGTCCTTATGATCATCGTCTTGCCGGGAGGTCTTGCTTCTCTGGTAACACGCTTCCTGCGCTCGCCAAGCTCCGGCAGCACTCTGACGTCATTGCCGGCACGCACAGCCTTCAATGATGGCGGCTTTGCAGGCAAAAGCCTTCTGTCGATCCGCGGTCTCGGCAAGTCTTATGGAAGCCTCCCCGTGCTCAAGGGCATCGACCTTGAAATTGGCGCGGGAGAACTCGTCAGCCTGGTCGGCCCTAACGGCGCCGGCAAGACCACACTGATGCGTTGTCTCTCGGACGGTACCGAGAAGATCGACGGTCAAGTGGATATCATCAGAACGAGCATCGCCGGACGCGCGCCGGAAAGGATCGTTGCGCTCGGCGTCGGCCGCAAATTCCAGGTCGCCAGCATTTTCGACAGCATGACGATCGGCCAATGCCTGAAGATGGCGCGCCTCAGCCATGAGACACCCAATCCGATGCGATCGCTTGCTGAGATCACGCTGCCGGCGGCCGCAGTCGAGATCCTGACACTGACAGGTATGGCGGATATGCTGGACAAGCCGGTATCACTGCTGTCGCACGGTCAAAGGCAGGCCCTCGAACTGGCGATGGTCGTCGCTCTCGAACCACGCATCATTCTTCTCGACGAGCCGACTGCGGGTCTTACCAAGACCGAGCGCATGACGATCGGCACCATCCTCAAGAAACTGACGGACGAGATGGGGTTCGCCGCGATCCTGGTCGAACATGATCTGGATTTCGTGCGCGACATATCGAGCCGCATCGTGGTTCTCCACCAGGGCAAGCTCGTTCTCGACGGCACGGTGAATGACGTGGTCAATTCCGAAACGGTTCGCACCATCTACGCAGGAGGCGCCCATGGCTGACGAATTCAAACTCAAGCTCAGCGGCGTATCGAGCGGATATGGCGCAGTCGATGTCGTCAATGGCGTGTCACTTACCATCCGGCCGGGGGAGATCTTCGCTCTCATGGGCAAGAACGGCATGGGCAAAACGACGCTGCTGAAGACGATCCTCGGCTTCCTGCATGTCGGCAAAGGCAAGATCGAGGTCGACGGTGCTGTTATCAGCGACAGCAAACCCGCCGAGCTGATCGCTTCCGGAATCGGCTATGCCCCTCAGGAATTGCCGTTGTTTCAGGATCTCTCCATCCGCGACAATCTGCGTCTTGCGCTCAAAGGCGACAGGGATCTGGCATCCGCCCTGGAGCGGGTCTACGGTTATTTCCCTTTCCTGAAGGACCGGCTGGCACAGAAGGCCGGCACCCTATCGGGCGGCGAGCAGAAAATGCTGATCCTCGCGCGGGCGCTGATGCTGCGTCCAAAACTGCTGCTGATCGACGAAATCTCTGAAGGCCTGCAGCCCTCCGTCGTTCAGAACATCGCCAATGCATTGAGGGATGATCGTGAGAAGCGCGGCACGACTATCCTTCTGGTCGAGCAGAACCTGGACTTCGCTCTTTCAGTCGCGGATCGCTGGGCTATTCTCAAGCTCGGGACGATCGAGGACGAAAGTTCCAATGGGCCAGACAGCCGCGGCCGTGTTCTGCAGCATCTGAAAATCTAGGGAGAGGGCGAGTGGATGACCGGTGGAACGCATTCATGCCCTATCCGGAGACCAATGTCGGGTATGCGGCCGCCTGCCCACTTTCCGGCCTTCGCCTGGCGGTCAAGAATCTTTTCGATGTTGCTGGTTATCCGGCGGCCGCCGGCAACGCCAACCCCTGGTCTTGAGCTTGTCACTTGAATGAGCGGTGAGCGAAGGTGCCCTGGCGCGCTTGTTGGCGAGCTCGTTTCTCGGGTGCGTGTCGCTATCTGCAATTCGCCGCCACTCTCGCCGCAGAGGACTTGAACAAAGGACTAGCCTCTAAGCAATCCTTGATTGATAATTCGATTCGTTAATCGCCAAGATCTCAACGACCACGCGACGGCTCGAGCGGCCATCGTGTCAGTTGATCGACTCCTACAGCTTGCGCGCAGAATCCCAGAAGGCTTGTTACGACATGACGGACATCATAGTCGCCGAAAAGACGTCCAAAACCAGTGTCGCTGGTTCGAATCCCTTCAAGAGCAGCCATTTGCAGCTTTCGTGCGAAAGCGCTCTTGCTCGAGTTGAACCTTGACGAACCATAGTGGTTCACAGATAGTCATAACGAACCAAGGAAAGTTGGGTGTTATGACTGCATTCACTGTGCGCGTTTCAGACGAAACGGCTAGTAAGCTTGACCAGATCGCGGAAAAACTCGATCGCTCTCGCTCTTATATGGCGGCCCAAGCTATAGAAGATTACGTTGCTCGTGAAGAATGGCAAATTGCCGAGATCGAGGCCGGGTTAGCTGAAGCCAATCGGGGCGAATTCGCCAGCGATAGCGACGTGGCGAAAGTCATTGGAAAATACATCAAGTCTGCTCGTCAATCATGAGCGAAAAGCGCGTCCGTTGGACGATGAGAGCGCTTCGACGGCTTGATGAGATCGGTGCACATATCCAGAAGGACAATCCAGACGCCGCAGCGCGGGTAGTCGCTCGGATCGTGTCGGCGGTAGATATGCTTGCCGATTTTCCCGCAACGGGCCGTGTTGGTCGTCTCAATGGCACGCGCGAGGTGGTGCTGGCAGATATACCGTATATTATTCCCTACCGTGTTGGGCAGGACATAGAGATTCTCACGGTCATGCATGCTCACCAGCGGTGGCCTTCAGTGCTTTAGGTGTTGCATTCCATATGAAATATATCCAGCTTGCCATTTCGCGATAAGGTACAATCAGTTCGAAATAGTGAAGCACTTCATAGGCCTGCCTCCGCCTGGCAGGGTCAGCGTCAAGCGGAAGACGGGGATGCGGACAGCTTGGCCACAGGGTCGAAGGTCGGACCTGACCTGACCGGGTCGTCATGACCAGGCGTAAAATGTCATTCCAGTTTGCCTTGATCCGCTCGTTATTGACGGGTTCGCCAACGAGCGACGCCAGGCTCTCCGGAGGGGTGTCGCCGGGGAATAGATAGAGCTTGCGATCCTTGAGACCTCGCAGCCGGGGCACGAGCTGGAAACCGACGAGATGGCAAAGGGCAAAACTCATGTCGCTGATCCCGCCGGTATCGAGTAGAGAAATTTACCGATTTAACCAGCAGCCCGACGAAGGCACTTATTTCGTTTTGGCGGCCTTAGGCTTGGGCCAGCGCGTGCAACTGACAACAAGGAATGGCCACCGTTTAAGCAGCGTTTGAAATCTCCTCTGTCAAAACCTCGAAACGCGCGAGTGTCGCGGGGCCGAAGGCCGTCGTGAGCGCCACATCAGTGGCATCACGGCCGGTCGCCATTAGAATACGGCCAATACGGGAAGCGTTGTGCCGGGCATCGACGGTATGCCAATGGCCGCCGAGATAAACTTCGAACCAGGCGCTGAAATCCATCGGGTTCGGATCCTTCGCAACGCCGATATCGCCGAGATAGCCTGTACAGTACCGTGCTGGAATATTCATGCAGCGGCAAAGCGTGATGGCAAGATGCGCGAAGTCTCGGCAGACGCCGACACGATCGTTATACGCGCCAAACGCGGTCCGGAGGGGATTTGCCTTTTGATAATCGAACGTGATGTGGTTGTGAACGAAATCAAGGATTGCTTGTACGCGGGGCCATCCGACAGGCGTGGATGAGAACTGCTCCCAGGCGAAGTCCGCCAAATGGTCTGTATCGCAGTAGCGGCTACCAAGCAGATATACCAGCACCTCATCCGGCAGATCTTTGATATCGTGCTGAAAGGCCTGTTGCGGCACAGGATCGGGCAGGCCTCCGTCGTAGATCTCGAACTCCGTCGAAATCGTGGTTAATCCCGTAGGCGCGACGATCCGGCTGCAAGCATTACCAAAACTGTCGATATAGCTCCAAGCCTCGATCGGCCGATCAAAAATTACGGTCTGTTCCGTGAGAAGATCCGCGCGACGGGAGGGGTGAATGTTGAGGACCAACAGCATAGGCGTGGCCTGCTGGCATTCATAACCGATGTGAAAGCCGGCCCGTATCTTCATTGTTGTGCCCTTTGCAAGAGTAATTCCGACAGAAACGATTGTTCAGCGGCAACGCACAGACAACGCAGGTGTTCCCCTCATTCGTCGAGCCTGGCGCTACGATCGTCGGTCGTGACATTTACCTGCACGGACATGTCGCTGAAATCGGATGGGCCGCCATCGTAGCTGCCCCAAAGGGGTATTGCCTGTTTGGGGTCGCGGGCGACACCGACCCGGATCAAGTCGCGGTTGCCGACGATACCGTTGGTGGGGTCGAATTCCACCCAGCCGGCGCCGGGAAGGTAGATCTGGCACCAGGCATGGGTTGATCCGCCACCGAGCGTCGTCGAGCCGTCGCGATCTGGAACATAGATATAGCCGGTGACGAAGCGGGCGGCGAGCCCAAGCGATCTCGCCGCCTCCATCATCAGCAGCGCAAAATCGCGACAGGTTCCACGGCGAAGCTGCAGCGTCTCCACCGGAGCTTGCGTTCCGTGAGCCGATCGGCGGGCATAGGTAAAGCCCTCACGGATCGCGTAGCACATTGTCATGAGCAAGTGCCCGGTTTCCGTGGGTTGACCGATCCGCACGAATTGCCGCGCCCATTTGCCGACTTCATCCCCTGGATCAGGATAATGGCGATGAACGGTCCATTGCAGATCAAGCGCTTCCTCCGGATCGTATGCGAAAGGATAGGTCAGGGCCGCCCCATTGATTTGAAGGTCGATGGCAACGTTCGGCGTGTGGTCGAGGCGAATGGTTGTTTCGAAGCGAAGTTCTCGCGAGGCTTCAGCAAACCCGATTAGCGCGACGCAATTGCCAAACACATCATGGATCCATCGAACGTAGTCCGGCAGCGGATCAACCTGCAGGTGGGAACTCAATAGCGTCTGGTCGAAACTATCCCTTGGCCTGAACATCAGACGGTGCTCGCCGAATTCGACCGGTCTCATATATCGATAGTCCGTGACGTGCCGGACGGAAAATATGGTCATCCAATCTCCGACATGGCTGGCGGCGAGCCCAAATTGCGAAGTCTGTGGTTCGAGCAACCCACCGCTTGGTTTGGCAACTCGTCTCATATCAAGCATCGCGGTCTCTTGGACGATAAGCAAGGACAATCCGTCGATGGTTGCCAAAGCGTGTGATCCGGCCACAGGCAAGGAGAGGGTTCGCTGGACAGTCGGCGTCTGCCACGCTTAACGATTACAGCACTGATGGTGATAACGCCATTGGACGTATCGCTCAGCCGCATTTAAGTGGCAAGGGCCGATCGATATTCTCAATTTAGCTGCCAATTCTCAAATTATCTGCAACGCTAACTGCTTGATATTATTGGAAACGAGATTCTTACGATTAGCGGGTCTTCCTCACTTTGTGTGGAGCTCAGCCAATTTGATCGGCATCATCCGCGCTCTCAGAAGCTCCGGCCCGGCTCTGCCGTACATTGCGCGCTTAATCGTCTTCAAACGGTTGATCTGACCTTCTGCCTGACCGTTGCTCCAAGGCAGATCGATGGCGTTACAGACGGCATCGATATCGCGGCGAAGTACACGGGCAAAACGGGCCAAGAAGGCGAGACCAGAATGAATGGCATCGTCGATCCATTGCTCGAGTTTCGCCGAGGTTTGGCCGCGAAATATACCGCGAACTCGCATTGCGAAGCTGCGCAAAACGGCGAATGTTTGTGACCCCTGCTTAAGTGCATTAACTTTCCGCGCCTGATTGATGGTCAATGCACCGCGCGGCTTTATGCAGAGAGTAGCGGCGACAATGGGTGAGATCAAATGACCGGTTTGCGGATCACGGACAGGCAAATTGTCAGGTGCTCTGTCGGAGAGCCCATTCCGAGCCGGCGCCGCATCGGCCTTATCCTCATCCGTTTCCTGCCTCTCGGCGCGGCGCCAAGTCGCTAGGAGGCGTTCCAGATTAGAAAAGCTGCCTGTGTATCCTCGGTGCTTGATATCGTGAAACAAATGCCGCCCACGGCGGTTGCCATCCTTCCAACACTGGGTGAGGAACGCTTCGAAGTAGAGAGGAGATGTCGGCTGTAGCGCGCCTCTGCGTCGATCGGGTGCAGTTTCAAACGTCAGCCATTTTGTAATGCTTCGTCGGCCATACGACCGAAGCTTGTCGGTGATCATCACCCGTGGTGGCCGGCACTGGCCCTTCAACAGCTTGCGCATCAGGCGTTTTGCCGCCTTTGCATTGCGGCGGCCTTGCACGAGAACCTCCAGAACAAAGCTGTCCTGATCAACGGCGCGCCAGAGCCAATGTTTCTTGCCCCGGATCGATACGACGGCATCATCGAGGTGCCATTTGTCGCCGAACCGACCGGATGAGCGCCGGCGGATCTCGTTGGCAAAAGTACGGCCGAATTTCTCAGCCCACAGCCGGACGGTCTGATGCGAGACAATGATGCCACGCGCAGCCAGCATGTCCTCGACCATCCGCAGGCTGAGAGGAAAGCGGAAATAGAGCCACACAGCGTGGGCAATGATCTCAGCGGGAAAGCGATGGCGGCGATAAAGCGGATTACGATGCGTCATGGCTCGTCATCGCATATCGAGTTCCACGTTTCGTTAAGTTGACGATGCCGTTCGACGCCGTGCGGGCGGAGGAGAATTTGAGTGAAGTAGCGGCCAGGCAGAGATCAGATCAGCAGATTGGCGACGGTCACTCGGCCGCTTTTCGCGGATTTGGCGGGAAGGATGCTCGGAGAACGCATGCTACCGCTCAATTGACGGAGTCATCACACAAAGTGAGGAAGACCCCGAATTAAATGGAAGGTGACACTACGATCACTCTTCCGCTCAGATTGGCAAAACGAAGATCTTCTCCGGAAACGCCTTTTCGACCACGTCCAGGAAAGCGCGAACCTTGGCGCCGACCAGACGGCGCGAACTTTGCAGCGCCCAGATTTCAACCGACGGGCCGGTGTGGGTTCCCCAGTAAGCAAGTCGGCCCGCCTCGATATCGTCAGCGACAAGGAGCTTTGGTAACAAGGCTGCGCCCGCACCCGCCAGGACGGTATCGCGAACCATCAAGAGCGATGACAGGCGAATGACCGGCTCCGGCTTGAGGGCGATATCCATTCCCGCCCCCGAACCCATCCGCCAGACGACACCCGGCGGGGTGGCATCCAGGAGGACAGCCTTCACAACGCATGCTTCGTTGTCCGTCTTCGGCAGAGGGCGCGGCATGTCGGGGGGCGCCACAATCAACCGCTCGTCATTGAGAAACCGGCGACCGACGAGACGATCGTCCGGCGAAGGGTCGATCCGGATAACGAGGTCATAGCCATCCTCAACCGGATCGATCTTGCGATCGTCTGCAACGATCTCGAGCTGGACCTCCGGATAAGCGAGAGCGAAACGGGCGCCTATCCTGGGAAGCGCCACATGGGCGAACACCACTGGTGCGCTGACCCGCAGCCTGCCCCTCGGAGTAGACGCACCCAGGACGACAGCCTCTCTCGCTTCGGCGATTTCCGACAGCGGTCCATAGGTACGCTCGTGGAGCGCTCGCCCTTCATCAGTCAATCGCAGACTCTGGGATCCACGCTCGATCAACCTCACACCGAGGTTCTGTTCCAGTTCCGCAACCCTGCGCGAGAGGGTCGCCTTTGACCGTCCGGAAACGCGGCTGGCTCGCCCGAACCCACCATGGGCAGCGACGAGGTTGAAATCGGATAGGGCCTGCAAATCCATATCGCTGTTCCGAAATTGAGACGAGGTATCTCTATATTGCCATCTGTTGATCGTTATCGAAACAACTATTTTCCTCTTCGAGACACACCGTCTCTTCGCCACGTTTTGAGGAGTTTTCGACATGGCCATTCTTATTACCGGCAGCACGGGGACCATCGGGTCCCAGGTCCTCGCCCATCTGCAGGGTCGCGACATTGACATTCGCGCCCTAACCCGCTCACCCGAGACGGCGCAGCTTCCGTCCAGCGTGACGCCGATCCGCGGCGATCTTGCCGATCCGGATTCGCTGCGCGCGGCGCTCGACGGCGTCAGCACATTGTTCCTGCTGGCACCGAACGTCGCCGACGAGCTGACCCAAGCCATGCTGGCGCTGACGGTTGCGCTCGAGGCAGGCGTCAAGGGCATTGTCTATCTGTCGGTGTTCAAGGGAGAGGCCTATGCGGACGTGCCGCATTTCGCCGGCAAGCACACGGTCGAGCGGATGATCGAGGCGCTGGACTTGCCTGCGACAATCCTGCGCCCGGCCTATTTCATCCAGAACGACCTTCGCCAAAAGGACCCGCTTACGAAGTTCAGCGCGTATGGCGCGCCGATCGGCTCGAAGGGGATTTCGATGGTCGATATACGTGATATCGGCGAGGCTGCCGCCATCGAACTGCTCCGCCGGGAACAGGCGCCCGTACCGCTCGCCCGCGAGACCTATGAACTGGTTGGTCCGGACAGTCTGACCGGGGAAGCCATCGCGGCAATCTGGAGCGAGGCGCTCGGCCGCGCGATCCGTTATGGCGGAGACGATCTCACCGTGATGGAGCAGCGGATGAAGGCCATGCTGCCCGCATGGCACGCGCTCGACCTGCGCCTGATGTTCGGTCGCTACCAGACGGACGGTGCGGTCGCGACCACCGGCGACATCGCGCATCTCACCAAGCTGCTCGGTCGCGCGCCCCGCTCCTACGCGACCTTCGCAAAGGACGCCGCCGCCCAGTGGGCGAAGGGCTGAGTTCCACACGGTACATCAAACAAGGAGACGGTCCATGACCACCATTCATCCTCTTTCGCCTCAAGACGCTACGGCCGTTGCCGCGATGCGGCAGGCTGCGTCAGCTCATAAGGGCGAGGCCCTCGGTCCGGAGGCACGGCCGATGTTCGACGCAATGCTCACTGCCACTCCTGCCGCTGCAGGGATACGGGTCGAACCGGCGACGGTCGGCGGCATCAAGGGCTTCTGGCTACGCCCCGATACGGCGCAGCCAGCGGCACGGATGCTTTACGTCCACGGTGGCGGTTATGTGCTTGGCTCCGCGTTGGCATTGACCAACTTCGCTGGACAGATCGCCGCGTGGATCAACGCCGATACTTTTGTGCCCGACTACCGGCTCGCGCCCGAACATCCATTCCCGGCCGCGATCGACGATGTGGCCGCCGCCTATCGCGGCCTCGTGGCGGAAGGTGCCGAACGGATCGCGGTGGTGGGCGACTCTGCAGGCGGCGGCCTGACGCTGGCGTTGCTATCGATCCTCGTCGGCGAAAAGGCCAAGGGAGTCCTGCAACCCGTCGGTGCCGCCGTGATGTCCCCCTGGACCGACCTTGCTCTCGACGGCGCCAGTTTCGAGACTCGTGCCGAGGCGGACCCCATATTCACGAGGGATGTGTTGCAGGTGTTCGCAGATGCCTATCTTCGCGGCCATTACGCTTATGATCCGAAGGCGTCGCCGCTTTATGCCGATCTTAAAAACTTGCCGCCGATTCGGATCGATGTCGGCGACGACGAAGTCCTGCTCGACGATGCGGTCCGCTACGCCGAGCGCGCGCAAGCGGCAGGCGTGGACGTCACACTATCGGTCTGGGAAGGTATGCCACATGTGTTCCAATCCTCCCTCGATCGCTTTCTTGCAGCCGAGCAGTCCGTGAAGGCAATTGGTGATTTCCTTCGCCAACGGCTCGTTGACGCGGCCCATATATCAACACGGTTGGAGGTTTGACATGAAAATCCTGGTATTAGGCGCCACGGGCGCGACCGGACGGCTGATCGTGAGGAATGGCTTGGACGACGAGCCATTCCAGTCCTTTGTTTCACTCTTATGATTTTTGATCCACAGGTTGGGATGCTTCCCGCTTACGAGGCTAAGATCGATTCCGGGGAAAGGGCAGGAGCCGCAGGGAAATCGATTGGTACGTTTGTTGTGGCGTGGAGGTAGTTTGTAACCGTCTTGTCACCGATCGTAACGATGGCATCGATGAGATTCTCTTTTGTCCAGCCGGCGGTCAAGAATGCATCAACAAGCGCAGGATCTGCGTGCCCACGGCTGATGGCGATATCTCGCACCAGTCTCGCCAGCGCGTCCAGCTTCGGATCGAAGGAGGCTCGTCCCTTGCGGATCTCAAGGATTTGATCAGGCGTGAAGCCGTTCATTCCGGCAATAATTGTGTGAGCGGCGAGGCAGTACCTGCACTCATTGACTTGACTGACGACCAGATTGACAACTTCACGCGCTTTCCCAGTGATGCTCGATCTGGCGTTTTGAAGTGCCAGATAAGTCCCGAGGGCGTTCTCGGAATGGGCAAGTGTCGCATAGAGGTTCGGCACCACCCCGAGTTTACTTTTAAGCTGGTCGAAGAGCTGCTGATTAGCGGACGAGACTTCGTCGCGCGTTGGGACATTGATGTGGTTCATCGTGCTTCTCCGTTATATCGGCGAGTTTCGACAATCGCCGCTGGTAGAAGCCTTGCGACATTTAGGTGCCCGCGATAACAGCCCTTGATCTTATGCCATTCATACGCAAACTGAATGGATGTCTGATACGTTCACACACTACCGCACCTTCGTTCGCGTCGTTGAGACCGGCTCTTTTACCTCCGTCGCTCGCGAGTACAACACCTCGCAGCCGACGATTTCTCGTCATATTGCCGTCCTCGAAGATCATCTGGGCTGCCTTTTGTTTCAACGTACAACAAGGGCACTGACGCTCACCGACGACGGGCGCGTCTTCTACGAATATGCCCGCCGCACGCTTGAGGCTGCCGCGGAGGCTGAGAGCACTGTCGGACGTCGAAAAGGAACGCCAACCGGGATGTTGAAGTTAGCGTGCTCTGGGGTCTTCGGCCGTCTGCACGTGATCCCCCGGCTGCCGCGGTTTCGCACACTTTTCCCGCATGTACAGATAACGCTAATGATGGAAGACAGGTATTCCGACCTGGTCGAAGAGGGCATCGATCTGGCTATCCGCATCGGCGAAGTCGGCGACACCTCCTTGGTTGTCCGGAAGATCGGAAGCTCGCAATTTTCTGTGGTCGCCACTCCAGAGTATCTGGCCGGTCGTCAAATACCGCTGCACCCGGTAGAGTTGCTCGGCCACGACTGCATCGTTTATCACCGAACCATGACGGGGCCGAAGTGGAGCTTCATCGGTCCAGATGGGCCGTTCTCAATCACTGCGGGCGGTCCGATATACGTCAACACGACAGAGGCGGTTCGCGAAGCGGTTCTTCAGGGCTTAGGGATAGGGCAGGTCCCCACTTGGCATTTCATCGACGGGGAAATTGAGAATGGTCAACTTCGGGTTCTTCTCCGAGGGTTCGAAACTTCACCTTTGCCGATAAGTGCCGTCTATCCGTCCCGCCGGTACTTGCCGCATAAGGTGCGCGCGGCAATCGATTTCTTTGCTTCGGAATTTGACGCAGATCCTAGGCTGCGGGCGAGGCGACAAGATTGACACATTTCTCCGCTTCACCGAGAGGGTTGTTTAGATGGATTTGAGCAGCGTTTTGCGTAACGTGCCCATATGCGC
This sequence comes from Martinezella tropici, assembly GCF_008370325.1. Taxonomy (GTDB): domain Bacteria; phylum Pseudomonadota; class Alphaproteobacteria; order Rhizobiales; family Rhizobiaceae; genus Rhizobium; species Rhizobium tropici_B. The sequence goes on from NZ_VNIP01000013.1 coordinate 27,048, forward strand.
GCGCATCGTCAGATCAGAGGAGAGATCGAGTACCTGGCGCGTGCGGCCATGGGAAAGTCAGACTGAATTTCTCCCTCATTGATCGCGTAGCAGAAGCGGCGTTCCACCGGCGCCGCGCCGGCAGCTAAGGCATCCTTGAGGAACTGCGTGACCTCAGCGTGTCCGCGATCGGGTCTGAACCAAGGGTGGCAACGAACGCTCGCTCCCGTTTTCTTGATCGCAGTCATCCTTTCCTCTCGCCAATTTGATGAGGCAGGAAATTGCTCTCCATGACGCGCTGCGTTAGGTGGCTGATGGATCAACAGAGGTTTTCCGTCCCATGCTATCGCGTCTTTCTACCGTTGTTCTACTTCTACTCGCCATGCCGTCCGTCACCGTTGCCAGTGTCGCTTGTGGCGGCAATGTCGCATGCCTAGTAGCAGGTGGAAACTATCGGATCGAGTTGCCCAAGGAGGGTAATGTGAAGGGCATGTATGTGTATTTTCACGGTTACAAAAGTTCGGCGGAGCTGCAGATGCAGCAACGTTCGCTTGTCGACATGACCCTCTCGCATCACCTCGCCTTCGTCGCGGTGGACGGAATCGATGGCAGTTGGTCGTTTCCCCACAGCGCTCGTCCCGGACGGAACGAAAGGACTTTTGTCGCCGATGTTCTCGATGATCTGCGACAACGCTATGGTTTTACGCCTGATAGAACCGTCATCGGAGGTTTTTCCATCGGCGCCTCGATGGCCTGGTACACGGCTTGCCAGCAAGGGGACAAGGCAGTCGCCATGATCACCTTCTCTGGCGTCTTCTGGGACCCGCTTCCAAAGGCCGAGGATTGTGTCGCGAATGTTCCACCGATCATCCACTTTCACGGCACCGCCGACCAGACCTTTCCATTGGCCGGCCGCGCCCTTGGCGCAAGCTTTCACCAGGGAAACGCCTTTGACAGCATGGCGATCCTGCGTTCACGCGCCAAATGTGATGTAAAGAATGCGAAGACAATCACGCTCGACGGCATCAAGTGCGACGATGTCCCCGGCTGCATCCGGGGAGACAGCATCATGTGCATTCACAATGGCGGCCACGAGGCCCGCGCCGACATGCTCGATGCTGGTTTGACAGCCATTGGCTTTCCACGCTGATGGTATTCCCGAAAATTAGCTGAAGCTCTTTGTAACAACCGGGCAGCACCTTGCGAACTAGGAGGCAGCAAGTGTTCAGCCTTGGCGAAGTTCGTCCCGGACGTTCGGTCCAACCGTTACAAAGGAAACTTGATCATGCTGCATTCTATCGTATGTCCCAGCATCGGCCATTCCATCATTCATCACTTCGGAGAAGGTGCGGCTGTCTGGGGGCAAGTAATCACACCAAGCATCGCGCACCTTATTCAGTCCCAGCGCGAACTCCCGATTGATTTCTCTCGTGTCCGCCCCGGTATTGTCTTCGAAGTCGAGACCGCCGCCGCGATGCTGCCACATGTCATCGATGCTTCGACATTGCGGCTTCATGTCGGGGCGACTCCATTTCGCCACACGGCCGGTCGGCCGTACGCGACGATCGAATCCGTTGTACGCATTGATGTCGGCGGCGACTGCACCCTTAAGGTCTGGGGACGCGCTACGGCAGAGGATCGGCTGCTGCAGGAGCAATCTCGTACCCGCGATGCCGCCTCGACAATACCGGTTATCTTTACCGTGACATTCTGGGAGATCTCACGGGCAAGCGATAGCAGCTTCGACCAACTGCGGCGCGAATCTGCCGATAAGGATCGCGAGATTCAGCGGCTTCGGTCTCAAGTCACGCTCGCAATGTGTTCGCAGTAGCGCCTCTGCACAGAACGCACGAACTCGTGAACGGTGCGAGATGTAACGACCGACAGATAAGCTGCGTATCGGGGTCGTTCGTCTCAACCGCAAAGGAAAAGACCATGACTTTCATCCCGCGAATTGTGCCCATTGCGGCGGCTACTGTTCTTGCATTGTCGTCGGCGTCGATCGCCTTCGCCGACGAAATTTATGTAACCAATGGCGTCGCCATCAACGGTTACGACCCCGTTGCCTACTTCACCGATCACAAGCCGGTTAAGGGCACGCAGGAATTCTCGACCTCCTACAAGGATGCGACGTTCTATTTTGCTTCAGCGTCGCATCGTGATGCATTCGCGAAGGATCCGGAACATTACGCTCCCCAATATGGCGGATACTGCGCCTACGGGACCGCTGAGGGCCACAAAGCTCCTACCCAGCCGCAGGCCTTCACGGTCGTCGATGACAAACTCTATCTCAACTACAACGACAAAGTTCTCGGAACCTGGCGCTCGGATATCAGCGGCTACATCAAAAAGGCAAATACCAACTGGGACGCGGTGAGAGCGCAGCCTGCTCCATGACTGACGCTTTCACCAAGAGCCGCCTGCCCAAGTTTCTGGGCGGGCGGGACGCTGAAGCTATTTTGGGATCCCAAAGCATGATCAATCCACCTCGTATTTCGCATCACCATTCGAACCGACTTCGCGAGTGTCAAAGGTCGGTGGTGACCGATCTTAACGCCCTCATCGATGCTGCGACCGCCATTGGCTGGGACAGGCAGGAGGTTATTGCCGGTCTCGCCGATCTCTTGGACACCGAACCTTCGGATGCGGATAGCTTGCTGCGGGCAATGGCCGGCTATGTTGGTCAGCCGACGCGACACGTCGCATAACCCCTCGTATTTTTGTGTTCTATGAGCAAGGCATGCGCTCCCTAGCCTCTATCTTCTTTCTCATTTCTGTCGCCGGCTCGGTGTCCGCGGCCGAGACGCCGCTTGCGATGAACGATGCGTTCAAGTTTTCGGTAGATCGGACGAATAGCGGTGGCATTCATATGCATTGGGAAATGCCGCCAGGATACTATCTATACCGGCAGTACCTTTCTGCCAAAGCCTCCGACGGTAGCCCCATTCAATTGCTGACCATGCCGGGTATCGAAAGAGACGACCCCAATTTCGGCAAGTCGGAAGTCTACTTTGATCGCGCCGATGCGGAAATCGGTTCTGTCAGTTCCGCAGTGACCGTCACCTATCAGGGGTGCCAGGAGCACGGTCTCTGCTATCCTCCCGCTCGACGTGCCATCGATCCTGGAACGCTAGCGGTCTCTGAAGAGCCTGTGTTTTCTCCGCCGACAGGCGGACACTCGGCATGGTCCAAGACCGCACCAGCAGACAAAACAAACGATACACAAACATCCGCGAGCGTCGCACCCGTGACAGCAGCGGCGGGTCAGGACGATATCGTCGGTGGCCTGCTGTCACGCGGCGGTGTTCCGCTTCTTCTTGTCACGTACGTCGCGTTTGGCTTCCTCTTGGCGTTTACGCCGTGTGTCTTCCCGCTTTATCCGATCCTTGCCGCCACGCTCGCGCGAGAAGGAGAAAAGCTGAATGTGCGACGCGGCTTCGTTCTGTCTGCAAGTTATGCAATCGCACTCGCCTCAGCGTTCGCGATTTTCGGGGCGGCGGCGGCCTGGACGGGAAAAAATCTGCAGATCGCCCTGCAATCACCAATCACGACTGGCGCCGTTAGCGTCACTTTTCGCCCTCCTGGCGCTGTCGATGTTTGGACTGTATGAACTACAACTTCCCTCGGCATGGGTGGCAGGTCTTAGCCGCTTCGGCAAGCGAGGCGGTGGCTCGGTTGGGTCGGCTGCGGTGCTTGGATTCTCTTCCGCGTTCATCATAGGTCCATGCGTGACGGCGCCACTTGCGGGGGCGCTGCTCTACGTTGCTCGCACCGGAGATATCGCTCTCGGGGCAGGCCTGCTGTTTGCGCTCGGACTTGGCAAAGGTATTCCGCTGATCATTTTCGGGACCGCCGGCGGTCAGGCTCTGCCGCGAGCGGGAGCATGGATGAGCTCCGTCAAGCATGTCTTCGGCTTTGTTTTTTTCGCATTTGCGATCTGGATGGCGGAGCCGGTGATTCCCGAATGGTTGCCTCTTGGTCTCTGGGGTGTCTGGGCTATGGCGATTGCAGTTTTCCTGGGGGCGTTTGATGTTACAAAGGGTCGCAGCACGCCGATGCGAATGGGCCTGCAGGCACTGGGTCTGATCGCGGCCGTCTATGCTGTGATACTCATCGTCGGCCTCGCGGCCGGTTCCATCGATCCGGTACGACCGCTCAACGGGCTTGGCGGCGTGCAAACCGTCTCTCGGACAAACCCGGAAGCGCGGATGGCACTGCTTACTTCAAGGTCGCAGCTCAGTGCTGAGCTCGATGCGGCGCGTTCGGACGGAAAGGCGAGCCTTGTCTATTTCACCGCCGATTGGTGCGTGAGTTGCCGCTCGATCGATCGCAATGTTTTTTCCCAGAAGAAGATTGCTGATGCCCTCACGCCGCTGAAGACGTTCAAAGTCGACCTTACGAATATCGGTGCCGATCAGCGCGATCTGATGCGTGCACTAGACGTCGTCGGACCGCCGACGATGATTTTCTTCCGCGCGGATCAACGGGAAGCAAAAGCTGGCCGACTAGTCGGCGAATTCGGCGCCGATCAAGTCTTGAAGGCAGTTTCGGTCGCGGGTGCCGGCACCTAGTCGCACGGTCGTCAAATTCGAGAATAGGAGAAGGATATGTTCAATCGCAGGCAATTTCTGTCGGTCGTGGCTGGCAGCACTCTTGCATCCACCCTGCCAGTAAGGTCCGGCTTTGCCGCCCAGCTGACACAGAAGGAAGTGTTTCGCGATCCCGATGCTCCGGTTCTCGGGAATCTGAAAGGTGACGTGACGATCGTTGAGTTTTTCGACTATCAATGTCCCTATTGCAAAAAGAGTCATCCGGACGTCAAGGCAGCCGTTGCCGAAGATGGCAATGTCCGGCTGGTCATGAAGGATTGGCCTGTGTTCGGCGACGCATCCGTATTTGCGTCGCAAGCCGTGCTCGGCGCAAACGAGATCGGCGCCTACGAAAAAGCCATGGATGCGTTGATGGCAACGCCCGCCTCTCTGAGTGAAGACGATGTGAAAAGGCTTCTGACCACGGCAGGCCTCGATCTCTCAAAGATTGCAGAGGCTGTTCAACAGAACGACAAGAAGATCTCCGACCTTCTTACCCGAAATTATAATCAGGCAATGGCCTTTAATTTCGCTGGTACACCGTCCTTCGTTATTGGCACGGCAACCTATTCCGGTCTTCTCGGTAAGGATCAGCTTCATGATGCGATTAAACAGGCTCGCGCGACCTGATCACAGATGAAACCCCGATATAGGAGGAATGAATTGAAGGAGACTCAACAACTGTGGGAATGGCGCGAGAAGATCGCAAATCTCTACTACGAGGTACGTTCTAGCCCGGACGCGGTTGCTGCCTGGGGGCTTTGGTGCGACACCCGTTCGACCCTGTTTCGCGACCATCCTCAGTCGCCAATTGAACCGGCGGACCGCAAGGCGTTCGAAGGGCCGACTATATTTCCTTACGATCCCTCACTGCGTCTGACGGTGCAGCTTGCCCCAGTAACGTCGGAACGGATCACCGTCGCAACAGGAGCGGATGGTGACCTGTCGATGCATGCGTTCGCCCGCACAAGCGGGCTGGAGGCCAGATTGGGCGGCGAATTGACCCTTTACTGGATTGAGGGGTACGGCGGTGGCGTGTTCCTGCCGTTTGCCGACGCGACCTCGGGGACCGAGACGTACGGTGGTGGCCGATATCTCCTCGACACCATCAAGGGAGCAGATCTTGGGGTTGTCAGCCCAGACGGCACACTGGTGCTCGATTTCAACTTCTCCTATTTTCCTTCGTGCGCCTATTCGTCCCGCTATGTCTGCCCACTAGCGCCGTCGGGCAATCGACTGAAAGGCCCGGTGAGAGCCGGGGAACGGCTACCTATCTCGAAATGAGCAGTGCCGGCGCAGAGGTCTGAATCTTGGTAGTCGGCCAATCAACCGTTTTTGAAGTTTGGGCCGACAAGGAAGCTTATTCTACTGATATTCGAACGTTTGCGCCAAGCGGTGCTCCCATGTCCACACGTGGCGCGTTGGAGACATGGCAGCCCGTGCTTTTGGGCTAGAACAGCCGTCTCGTCAGGGCGGCAATCCTTACGCTGAACGCCGTTCCTCCCATTCAACCTTGGTGTTCGCCCCCTTCAGGCTACCGGTTGTTTTCCAGATCCCATAGAAGGGCGAGGATGTCGTCGCGATCCTGATCGACATGCGGCGGCGCCCGGTCAAAGCGCACTGGGGTCGCTGACATCTTCAGCGGATTTCCGAGAAGCCGGAGAGGCGGTCCATCCTGCGTCGGCACCTCCACCACCATCTCCCGTGCTAGCGTGTGCGCATTGGAAACGACTTGATCGATCGTTGCCACCCGGCCGGCGGGTACTTGAGCTGCGATAAGACGCCGTTCCCAGTTTCCCGCCGTGTCGGCGCGGAAGGCATTGGTTACCAGTTCATCCAGCGCGTCGATGTTGATGACCCTGTCGCGGTTGCGGGCAAACCGTTCGTCGTCGATAAGTTCAGGCGTCCCGATCACCGCGCAAAAGCGTGCAAATTGCTGATCATTGCCGACGGCAATCGCGATCTCCCCATTGGCGGTCGGGAAGGTCTGATAGGGCGCGATGTTGGGATGCCGGTTGCCGATGCGCCCTGGCACTTTGCCGGAAACGAGATGGTTCGTCGCCGCGTTGATCAGCCATGCCACCTGTGTGTCGTAGAGGGCGAGATCGATATACTGGCCCTCTCCGGTGTGATCGCGATGACGAAGGGCGGCGAGAATGCCGACGGTGGCATACATGCCGCACATGACGTCGGCAATGCCAAGGCCGACCTTGACAGGACGACCGCCATTGGCGTCGCTGTCGCCGGTAATGCTCATGATCCCGCCCATGGCTTGGATCAGGAAATCGTAGCCGGTGCGATCGGCATAAGGCCCGGTCTGGCCGAAGCCGGAAATCGCGCACCAGACGATATCCGGTTTGACCTTCCAGATGTCGTCGTAGCCGAGGCCGCGGCGGGCCAGATCTCCCGGCTTGTAGTTTTCGACGACGACATCGGAAATCGCCGCCAGCCGTTTGACGAGGGCTACCCCCTCGTCGGTGGCCAGATCGACCGCGATCGATCGCTTGTTGCGGTTGGCGGAAAGAAAATATGCGCTGAGATCACTGTCGCTGCCGTCGGCATTCGGGACAAAGGGTGGACCCCAGCCACGCGTGTCATCACCATTGCCGGGCCGCTCGACCTTGATGACATCGGCTCCGAGATCGGCGAGAAGCTGTGTCGCTGTCGGACCGGCAAGGATACGGGAGAGATCGAGGACACGCAGACCTGCTAGACTGGCGGGTTTCTGATGATCGGGCATTGATGCCTCACGATTTCCAGGGGGAGGATTTGAACCAACGGACGAGGTAAGCCGTGCCGAGCAGGGTCATGAACCCGAATAGGTTGCCGACGCCCTCGGCGGCGGCCGTACGGCCGGCGTGATCAAGCGCAATACCGATCGGCTGAGCGATCACCATGCCGGTGATGAAGACGGCAAGCGATTGCTGGCCGACGACGGTCAAAACCCGAACGATCGGACCGCGCAGCCGCGCACCTTTCTCGCCGACCACATGGACGGCGATGTAGCAGAGCGCCATGAAGTGAACAAAGCGCAGCAAACCGAAGTCGGTCTTGTCGGTGAGTGGAGCAATGCGCGCCGCGGCCATCTGGAAAAAGGGGTGAACCTCCTGGAAACGGACCCATGCGAAGGGCACCGTCGCGATCACGATGGCGACAGCGAGCGCCATCAGGCGGCGGTCGTAGCCTGGTGCCGGTAGGGCGCCTCGCATCAAGAAGAAACCGGTGAAGAAGAGGAACTGCCAGCCGAACGGATCGAAGAACCAGGGGCGATCCGACCATGGCTCTGCCGGCAACCGCGTCAGGCCGAACTGCGCGGCAAGCCATATACCGGACATCAGCAGGAATGGCAGGTAGCGGTTCGCCTTCGACGCGAAGATCATTACTGGCATCAGCGCCAGGATGACGATGTACATCGGCAGGATATCGAAATAGTTCGGCACGTAGGTCAGCGTCAGCAAGCCCACCAGCAGATGGCCGGGATCCTTAATGAACGGGACAAGGTTCAGACTGTCGACATAAGTGACGCCATCATAGCGCGTTCCGGCGACCACCATGATGGCGGCAACCACGATGAAGACGGAGATATGAGCCCAGAAGATCTGCCAGACGCGCTGGGCCACGCGCGCGATCAGCGCTATTGCGCCGTTGCGGTCATAAGTCGAACCGAATGCGATGGCCGAGGCCATGCCGGATTGGAAGACGAACATCTCGGTCGCATCGGAGAAGCCGAAGCGGGCGGGAATCCAAAGCGCCCAACCGTCGCTGGGGATGTGCGCAAGCAGGATAATGAGCATGCCGACGCCGCGGAAAAAGTCGAGGCGCGGGTCGCGTGGACGTCTTGTCTTCTGACCGAGCGGCGCTATCGCGGGTGCGGCATCAGAAGGCACCGTCGTAGGCGCTGGAATCAAACCTGCAGGCAATGAGGCTAAAACTCTTGCGTCTGCCGGCAGCCTCAAGCTCGTTACGGAAGTCATCGATCGTCTCCACATTCACGCCGTAGCCGCCGAACCCAAAGGCCACGGCGGCAAAATCTGTCTCACCGAGGGTGACCCCCGCTGGCGCTAGGCCGGCCGAAGCCTGTTTCATCGCGATCAGCGCGAGGCTGCGATCCTGAAACAGGACGATCGTCAGCGGCAAGCCGAGATCCCGAACGGTCGCAAGTTCGCCAATACCCATCTCCAGGCCACCATCCCCCATGACCGCAAACACCCGCCGCGAGCGGTCGGCGACTTTTGCGCCGATCGCCAGCGGCAAAGCGGCGTTCATCGTGCAGAAGCCCGCCGACTGCAGGAGGGAGAGAGGTCTCGCCGCGCGCCATTTCTGCGAGAGCAGAATACGGTGGGCACCGCTGTCGACCGTGACCAGGCCATCTGTCCCGGCTGCTTCATTCAACTGATCGACAATGGCATGCGGACCCCACGCGTCCCTGGTCGAGAAGACGCGGTCAAGCTCGGCTTTCGCCTCGGCCGGCTCGCCGCCCGCCCAGGCCTTGCGCTCGACGAGCGAACCGTTGAGCGCCTGTAACATGCTTCTCGTTTCCGCCGAAATCCACGTTCCAGCATGATGCATCCCATGGTCGGGCAGTGTTTTGGAAATATCGATGAGCTTCGTCTGGTCGGCCCCGAAATCGAGCCACCCAAGCCGCATTTCGATTGGGTCATAGCCAAAGGCAAGCACCAGATCCGCCTTCTCGAACAAGGGGAGCAGAACGCGGTCGGCAAGCGGCGACAGGCCGGCGCCGCCAAGCGACAGCGGGTGGTCCTCGGGGATAATGCCCTTCGCCTTGTAGGTCGTGATAACAGGTGCTCCAATCGTCTCGGCCAGGTGTTGCAGCGATGGGCCGGCGCTGCTGCGTACCGCTTCCAGGCCGGCGATAATCAACGGCCGGTCGGCCACGCGGATACGCTCTGACAGAGCGCGAACGGCCGGATCGGTCACCCCAGCGCTTGTGTTAAGACGGTTCGGGGGGACGGCCACCGAGACATTCGGAACGATCATCGCTGCCACGGCGGGCGAAAGGTCGAGATGCACAGGGCCCATCGGCTCCGCCGTCGCGATTGCAAGGGCGCGAGCGATGGTAGAGGTGGCGCTTTCCGGTTCGATTTCGAACGAAGCTTTGACGAGCGGACGCAGAAGCTGCGCGTGGTCGATCACCTGATGGGTATAGCGAGCCCGGGTGGCTCGATCGACAACGCCGGAAATGACGATCAGCGGAACGCGCTCCTGGACCGCGTCAGCGATGCCGTTGACTGCGTTTGCAAGACCCGGGCCGACAGTCGTTACCAGTAGTTCGGGATTTCCGGTAATGGCGCTGGCACCCGCTGCCATGATGGCGGCTGACGTCTCGTGACGTGCCAGGTTAAATGCGATGCCAGCAGCCTGCAAGGCATCGATCAGAGTGACGACCTCTCCGCCCGGCACGCCGAAGGCATGACGCACCCGGTATGCGTGGAGCGTCTTTGCCACGATATCGGCAACGCGATCAGTTTTTTGAGATTGAGACATTGCAAGCAAGCCATTTCACAGAGGGATATCTTGGGTGAGAAGCCTGCCCGGCGGATGGATGGTGGGACCGGGCAGGCCTCTTGTGCGACACCTTAGCGTTCGGTCTGGCGGACGACGAACGCGACGACGGTGCCGAAGAGGATATGGCCGATCAGTGAGGCCCAGGTCAGCGTGATGAAGCCGAGAAATGCAGGCAATCCAGCGAGCAAATGAGCCATAACATAAAGAGCGAATACCCAGAGGCCGACGCCGAAGCCGATACCCGTCAGAAGCAGCGGCAGTTTCGGAACGATCAGTCTCTGCAGGGGACGTGCAATGAACAGATAGCCGATCGGATAGAAGATGATGCCGACAGTCGCGTGAATAGCCTCGGCCAGCAGCAGATTGTTGAAGCCGAAGACCGATTGGACAAGGGCTGCAGGTTCTAGTGGGCCGCCGACCCAGAGTGGAGTAATGAGGCGGGCCCAGATCTCCCAGGTAATATCGGCCGCGAGGCCGGCGAGCACGATCGTGCGGCCAAGACTTGGCTGGATTTCGGGAAAGACGCTTGTCTTGTTCATTTCCATCATAGACATTGAACTTCTCCTTTTCGAAAAGATGATCAGGCCGACAGGCGCATGCCGACGGAGCGTTCGATCGACTCGAAAAGCCGGTCGTCAGCCTTCAGCTGCTGGCGGATTTGGCCGATGCGATAGACAGCAGCGCTATCGCCGCCGGCGCCGACCGCCTTTGCCAAGGCGAGAACGAAAAAGTCACGCTGGGCATTGCTGCCACCGATCTTCGGCAGATTGGCAACCATTCGATCGATCATCCGCTGATCGGCGGGCGCATCGAGGCCGGCAAGAACTCGCGCCATCGGAACGCCGATCTCAGCAGCGATACGGGCCTGATCGTCCATGCCGAGAGCCTTGACATCGATCTGGGCCACAAGTTCTGAGACGCCCTCGCGATCGCCGACCGCCACCAGTGCGGCCAGGTTATGAAGGGCCGCAAAGATCAACGTCGTATCGCTTTTGCGCTGTTGAGCGATTTCGGCAACATCCATCCAGCGGTTGCCGACATGCACCCCCGATTGCTCAAGGCGCCACAATAGCGAGATCGCATTGGCCATATCCCGGAAGTCGTCCGTCTGCTGCGGCCGGACTTCGTCATCGTAAAGTTCGAGGACGCGATCATGGTCGCCGCGCTCAAGGTGAAGCAAGCCGAGATGCCAGGCCATGTGGAACGAGAAATTGTTGCATCGTGACCAGGCTTTACGGCTGCCCTCCAGCCAATCGATGCCTTGCTTGGCGTCGCCTTGCATCTCGAAAACGTGAGAGACGGCGTGCAGACCCCAGGAATCGTCCGGTTGGAGCGCCACCGCCCGCTGGCCGACTTTCAAAGCTTCATCGTACCGTCCGTGTTCCTCGAGCGAAAACGCATGGCAACCCAGCACAAAACCCGCAGCATTGCTTGCCGGGTCGATAGACCGTGCAGCACGGGTGCTGGCAGCCAGCATGCCGCCGGCATCGCCGATCATGAAACGAAGCGCGTGGGCGAGCTTGAACGGCAGGAATGTCGCGGGGCGATCTTCGAAACCGGTATCCAGAATTCGGGCGGCCTGCGCAAAGAGACCACTTTCTGCGGCTTCAAGTGCTGCGACCAAGATACGTTCATCGGCTGTCCCGCCGTTCTTTTGCACAAGAGCGGCGCGTGCATCAACAAGTGCTGCGGTAGCGACCGTTGTCAGTTCCGAGCGAGCCAGAATGAGATTGGCGAAACCCTTCAGCGCATGGCCAGCAACATGATGTGGATCTGCTGCAAGCGTCGCTTGCAGAGCAGCTCCGGTATTCGGCCTGTGCGCGGCGATTCCAAATACCGCATTCTCGAATGCCCGCTGTGCTTCTGCATTTTCCGTGCCGGTTGCGAGATCATATGCATCGCGTTTCATGCTATTCTCCTTGAGGAGGGCCCATCAGCTCGATTGGAAAATCTGAAGCTCAGGTCCGACAATGGCATTTACGGTTGTGCCATCGGGTTCGTTACATCGGTCGGTATTTTTTTCGGTGCTGCAGCAAAGAGTCTTGAGCGTAATGACAATGGAAAAGTTTTAAAACATATGTAACAAAATGGATGTCTAGTTCGTAAGAAGCACAACAGCATTCACATCGGCTGAATGAGGGAGACCCCAATGCAAGACGCACCAAGCAGTGGAATCGTCGTGATGGTGACAGGCGCAGCTGGCAATCTCGGTGGAGCAGTCGTCACCGAGTTGTTTGACAGCGGCGCGAAAATCGCGGCCGTCGAGCGACATCTACGAGATCCCGGTTTTCGCGCGAAAAGCGGGCAAACAGGCGAAATCCTAGAGCTCGACGGCATCGACCTGGCCGACCTTTCCGCATGTCAGGACGCCGTTCGGCGATCGCTTGACGCATTTGGCCGGATCGATGCCTTGGTCAACACGGTTGGCGGTTTCCAAACCGGTGCAGTCGCGGAGCAGGATTACGATCAATGGGACCATATGTTCCAGATAAATGCCCGCACCGCCTACGCGATCAGCGCTGCGGTCCTGAAACCGATGCAGCAAGTAGGTTACGGGCGTATCGTTCACATTGCAGCGGCACCCGGGCTGAAGGCTGGTGCCAACCAGGCGGCCTATGCCGCGTCGAAGAGCGCGGTTATCCGCCTGACGGAAGCGATCGCCGCCGAGAACCGCAACAAGCGTATCACGGCAAATTGTATCCTGCCTGGTACAATCGACACGCCGCAAAATCGGGCCGCAATGCCGAGTGCAAAGACCGATGGCTGGGTCCAGCCGGCCGATATCGCCAAGCTGATCGGCTTTCTTATTTCGCCGGCTGGTGGAATTGTCACCGGCGCGGCGATCCCGGCAATCGGACCGGTGTGAGGATCTCATGTTTGGTTCGACCGATCCGGTATCCGCAGGATTGATGCTGTGGGCGGGCATTGGCCTTATCGTTGCCGCAGCGTTTCTGCTTTATGGCTTCGACAAGGTCGACCCCGGTGCTCACGATGCCTATGCAGTGAGGCCTCTTCTGATCCCCGGCCTAGTTCTCCTTTGGCCGGTTGTCGTCTGGCGCTGGCGGAGCCTCGCGAAGGGAGCAAAGTAATGCAGCGTCGACATCGTCGCGCCCACACGGCGATCTGGAGCGGACTTGCAATCGCTCTCCCACTTTTGCTTGCCATCATCATTGCAAGCGCTTCGAAACTACCGCCCGACGCGCCGGCGATCCGTCTCGACGGCAAAGTCACTGAGGGGGCGCAACCATGAGCGTATCCTACAGGCCGGTCATCTGGAACCGGACCAAGATGATCTACGACGGCGTCCTGCTGGCGGGGATCGCGATCTACATTCTGATCTTCCTGAAAGCTGGCCCGCTCCTATCGCCGGCGTTGCGCGATGTCGATCTTCCCACCCAGCGTATGCGGGCTTTCGGTTCTCTGGCGCTGCTGATGCTGACGATCGTGCTTGCGATCGGACCGCTCGCGCGCATCGATACACGCTTTATTCCGCTGCTCTACAACAGACGTCACTTCGGCGTGATGACTGCGATCGTCGCCGCGACGCATGCCTATTACGTGCTCGGCTGGTATTTTTCTTACAGCCCGACGCCGCAACTGACGGCACTTTTTACCAGCAATACCAGCTTCACAAGTATTGCAGGTTTTCCCTTCGAGCTTTTCGGCGTCTTTGCGCTTATCATTCTAGCTATTCTCGCAGCTACCAGCCACGACTTTTGGCTCTCCTTCCTGACACCGCCCTTGTGGAAGGCGATCCACATGAGCGTTTATTTTGCTTACGCGGCGATCATATTGCATGTGGCGCTTGGGGCACTGCTCGATCGCCACGATCTCGCCCTTGGGCTACTGCTGGTCGGCGGTTTGGTGCTGCTCTCAACGCTGCATCTGATCGCTGGACGCCGCGAAGTTGAGGCCGATGCTGCCGCTTCCGCCAAAGCCCCAGAGGAGCCTTGGATCGTCGTCGGTGATCTTACCGAGATCGCCGAGGGCAGGGCGATCATCGGCGCGTCTCCAGGGGGCGAACGCATCGCGGTGTTTCGCTCAAAGGGCGGCTTGTCAGCCGTGTCGAATGTCTGCTCGCACCAGAACGGGCCGATCGGCGAAGGCAAGGTCGTTATCGGTTTCATCACGTGTCCGTGGCATGGCTACCAATATCGCCCGGAGGACGGCTGTTCGCCCCCGCCCTTCCGCGAGCGTATCCGTAAATATCGTGTCCAGCTTCGGGGATCGAGCGTGCTCGTCGATCCCGAACCATTACCACTCGGAACGAAACTGGAGCCGTTTCCAATTCCGGCAGACGTGCTTGCTGCGCCTGCAAGCACGTCAAAGCAAGGAGGAGCGTGATGCTGAAGCCAGCTGAACGCGGATTTTTTGTTGGCTATTTCAAGAAGGTGCCGTCCGATGTCAGGGCACTGATGATCGGCTTCATCGTGTTTTTTGTCGCCGGCATGGCCTCAGCTTCGGTGCTCCTGTCTCTCAATACTGAAAGTCCCGGCGCCGGGAGCTACGCCGACGAACTGCATGGCGAGCATCTGACAGGCACGATGGAGGTCAAGCCATATCCGATATTGCGCGTGCCCGGCACTGGAACGACGCCGCCGCGCGCCATCATGCTGGCGGGTTCGGGCAAATTCGGTGTTGACGACCGGGCCCTCCCCCTTGCCGGCAAGGCCGCTCGGGTGGGCGGCATCTTCGTCAAGCGTGGAGATCTCGAAATGCTGCTCGTCGGCGGCGGAGACGAATTGAAGGCCGCTGACCCGCAGGCTTCCGCGGCTCCGGTGCTCTCGCCGCCGCAGAATCTTGGGCGCTGGCGATTGACGGGTGAGATTTGCGATGGAAAATGCGGAGGGGGCGCGATGAAGCCGGGGACGGGCCTCGCGCACAAAGCCTGCGCCAATCTTTGCATTTCAGGCGGGGTTCCGCCCGTGTTTGTCTCAACCGCGCCGGTTGATGGCCGCATCTTCTTTATGCTCGCATCTAAGGACGGTGGACCTATGCCGGCAGGGCTGCTCGACAAGACCAGCGTGCCAGTGGTGCTTGAAGGAACTATCGAACGCCGCGACGACCTATTCATCTTCAAGGTCGAGCGCTTCGCCGGCGGAGCAGGCGCATGACCGATCGCGTCTCAAGCTTTGGACGTCATTTGTTTGGTCTGTCGCTGGCGACGATCGCAGCAATTGTGATCGTCGTCATCTGGGAATATGGTCTCGACTACCTCGACGGCACGCCATTCGAGGAATTGCGATACGTGATCTTCGGCATCGCAGCGATCGGGTTGCTTTCGGGTTTGAACAGCGTCATGCCAAAATTGATGCGGTAGTCGGGCACGTTAAGTGGCAAAAGGGCTTGCCTCTTAGTCGTTGAACGATCGCGAACAATGACACTGGCACTTGTGCGCCAAGTGCTTGCAAGGAGGCTTTCACGACTTTGGCGGTTCGCGCTGGTGTTTTCTCTTGAGCCTACAGTCCCTGATCATCTGGAGACCACCATACGAGAGATCAATCGCACGCTCCTGGCGGCAAGGACGGCATTTTTTTGCGCACACCACCGCCGATCTGTAACGTTTTCCGGTGTCGTTGCGAAAAGAGTTGGCTCACCTTTTCCCTGCGGGGTGAAGGCCGAGAGTCGATCCTAACATTCGTCCAGAAAGGCAGGTCATCGTGGAAATCAATATCGAAGATACACCCAAGGAAATCGATGAGGAGCATATTCGTCATCACGCCTATATGCTCTGGCTCGAAGACGGTCAGCCCGAGGGAAAAGCTGACGAGCATTGGCACAGGGCGCGAGACGCCGCCGCCAAAGAAACGGTAGCTGAACCCAAGAGCTCAAAGAAGAAAATCTCGTGATATATTCGGGCAGGCAGTCACCTGCCCGAAACCCACTCCGCACTGCTGTTGGTTCCATGATCTTTAATGCTTCGATCTTCAAGACCACCGAAGGCAAACGTCTCCTCGGAACGGCGGATGGCGTTGGTTGGCGCCGATGGGGACCCTATCTGGCGGAGCGCCAATGGGGAACTGTACGGGAAGACTACAGTGCCAATGGTGATGCATGGAATGCGCTCACCTTTGACCATGCTCGCAGTCGCGCCTATCGCTGGGGTGAAGATGGAATTGCCGGCTTTTGTGATCAGAGCATGCGATGGTGCCTGGGATTGGCGTTGTGGAACGGCCGGGACGAAATACTCAAGGAACGGCTGTTCGGCCTCAGCAATGAGCAGGGCAATCATGGAGAAGACGTCAAGGAGGTCTACCACTACCTCGATGCCACACCGACGCACTCCTATCAGAAGATGGTCTATCGCTATCCGCAGGATGCCTTTCCCTATGAAGATCTGGTACGCGTTAACGGACAACGCTCGCGGTTGGAGCCGGAGTACGAACTTGCCGACACCGGCATTTTTGCCGATGGCCGCTTTTTTGATATCACGGTCGAATACGCCAAGGCGGCACCCGATGACATCCTGATGCGGATATCGGTCAAGAATGCTGCACGCAGCGCCGCTCGCATCCACGTTCTCCCGCACATCTGGGCACGAAACACATGGTCATGGAAACCCGGCGGTGAACGACCAGTCCTCAATGCGACTGCGTCGGGCGACGTGCTTGCGTTCCGTGCCGGCAAGAAGACGTGGCGCTGGAGCAACGACGGTGCCGCGAAGCTGCTGTTTTGTGAAAACGAAACCAACGCGCCTCTTTTGTTTGGATCGCCGGGCCTTGGCCCGTTCAAGGATGGCATCAACGATTACGTCGTCAACGCAATGAAGACCGCCGTCAGCGCCGATGGACGCGGAACCAAGGCGGCGGCACACGTCGTTCTCGATCTGCCGGCGCTAGGAAGCCGGGAGATCCGGATACGCTGGCGCCCGGACGGCATTGCAAACGAACCTTTCGAAGATTTCGGCGTGATCTTCAACCAGCGCATCGCAGAGGCAAACGAATTTTACGAGGTTGTGCAGGCCGGTATCCCTAATGCAGATGCTCGCAAAATTCATCGGCAGGCGGTCGCAGGCATGCTGTGGTCAAAGCAGGTTTATTACTTTGACGTTCCGATCTGGCTGGCCGGGGACCCGGCTCAACCAACGCCGCCAACCGAGCGGCTGCAGGGCCGAAACGCCGGCTGGCGCCATCTCAACAATGCCGACGTCATCTCAATGCCGGATACGTGGGAATATCCTTGGTATGCGGCCTGGGATCTCGCTTTCCATTGTGTATCGCTCGCTCTGGTCGATCCGGGGTTTGCCAAGGATCAGCTCGTTCTTTTCACACGTGAGTGGTTCATGCATCCGAACGGCCAGCTCCCAGCCTACGAATGGGAGTTCGGCGACGTCAATCCGCCGGTTCATGCGTGGGCAGCGCTAAAGGTCTATCAGACGGACCGTAACCATACCGGTGTCGCCGATACCGATTTTCTAAAGAGAATATTTCACAAGCTGATGCTGAACTTCACCTGGTGGGTCAACCGCAAGGACAGTGGGGGCCGAAATATCTTTCAGGGTGGCTTTCTCGGTCTCGATAACATCAGCCCGTTCAATCGCTCGGAAATCCTGCCGGACGGCGCTTCAATCGACCAGGCCGACGGCACGGCCTGGATGGCTATGTATGCGCTAAACCTGATGCGCATTGCGCTCGAATTGTCGATGACGGATCCCGTGTACGAGGATATTGCGACAAAATTCTTCGAGCATTTCCTCTCGATCGCCGGCGCGATGGCTGACGTAGCAGGCAGCGGGCAAAGCCTTTGGCACGAAGCCGATGGCTTTTTCTACGACACGCTCCATACGAGAGGGGGCCAGATCCAGGCGATTCCAGCAAGGTCGATGGTTGGACTCATCCCGATCTTTGCAGTCGAGGTCCTCGATCAGGCGATGCTCGACAAAGTTCCGGAGTTTTCGAAACGCCTGCACTGGTTCCTCCAGCACAGGCCGCAGCTCGCAAACCTGGTTCCCAAATGGACTGAACCTGGATCAGACGAACGAATCCTCCTTTCGTTGTTGCACGGCGATCGCCTCAGAGACCTGCTTCGCCGCATGCTCGATGAGGACGAGTTCCTTGCTGACTTCGGTGTGCGATCGATGTCGAAGGCTCATCTTGAGGCTCCTTGTGATCTTGCCTTTGCCGGTATGCGCTTTGACGCCACCTATACGCCCGGTGAGTCCGTGAACGGACTCTTCGGGGGCAACTCAAATTGGCGAGGGCCGATCTGGATGCCAGTCAACTTTCTGCTCATCGACTCCCTGCGGAAGTTCCACGCCTACTTTGGCGAGAATTACCGTGTGGAATGCCCTGCCGGTTCGGGTGTCATGCTCAGTCTCGCCGGCGTCGCCGACGAACTGAGCCGACGCTTACAACAGCTTTTCACCGCAGACGCCATCGGGCAGCGAATCTCGCTGGCGTCGGATTCGGTGATTGATGACAATCTGCTGTTCCACGAGTATTTCCACGGCGATACCGGCGAGGGCCTCGGCGCGTCCCATCAAACTGGCTGGACCGCGCTTATTGCGAATCTCATCCAATGGTAACGTTTTGCTCTTTGGACGTCGCGATTGATCGCAACCACTGCTGAAACGGCGATCGAATTTTAGGAGGTGGCCTGCGGATAATCAGGAGGATGCGATTGCTGCGTGAAGGTCATGCGAGGCGGGTGTGCAGACGTTGGAGCCACCATCCCAGCCACGGGAAGACGAGGAACAGCAATTTTTTTGCCCGCGATTGTAACGAAACGAGTTTCCCCAGCGAAGTCGGACGAGGATTGACCTTGTCGCTTGGGGACATTTGATGACGGCTGAAAATCTGCTACACGACCACTCGAAGGCGCGCGAATTCTTAAATGAGGCAATGACATTTCACGCTTCTGGCGATCTTGACCGCGCGGAGCAGTGTTATGTCGAGGTGCTGAACCATGGCTACCGGGCCGCGGACATTTTACCGTTGCTCGCCGGCGTAGTCGGAGCCAGGGGAAAGTACGAGACTGCGATTTCTTACTGGAGCCAGCTACTTCAGATCCGACCCGACCACCCGGTTGCGCTTCTGGAAAAAGGCGCTCTGCATTTGAAGGTTGGAGAGGCGGTGGAAGCAGTCCATTGCTTCGAGGCCGCCACGCTGGGCTCCCCAGGCAATATGCTTGCCCTCAACAATCTTGCTGTCGCGCTTACCCAAGCCAATCGACAGCACGATGCTCTGGAGAAGTTCCGCACTCTGGTGCGCCATCAACCGGGAAACGTTCTGGCTCAACATCAGGTACGCCGCTTAACGTCAAGAATCGTTCCGTTCTGGCATATTCCCATGCTGAACGACGCTCGCCGCAATGACGCCTTCGAAGCGGCCATCACAAAGGCAATCGCCGAGCGAGGGCCAGATGCGCGCGTTCTCGATATAGGCACCGGCAGCGGGCTCCTGTCGATGATGGCTGCGAGAGCCGGGGCAAAACATGTTGTCACCTGCGAGGTCGTGCCGGTGATCGCCGCGACCGCAAAAGAGATTGTCGAGCAGAATGGCTTTTCCGATCGCATCGTCGTCGTCAACAAGAGCTCATCCGAGCTTGTTGTCGGTCAGGACATTGACCGCCGCGCCGATATCCTTGTTTCCGAGATCCTGTCCAGCGACCTTCTTGCCGAAGACGTTCTCTCGACCTTCGAGGACGCGCACAAGCGGCTGATCAATGACGACGCTCTCATCATCCCGCGCAGCGCTATAGCGGTAGGCTGCCTTGTGGAGAGCGAGATCTTGAACAAATATGCATTTGTCGACAGGGTTTCAGGCTTTGATGTCTCCGGTTTTGCGTCCCTCGCGCCGAACAAGCTTCCCGTGCATGGAACAATGACGGAATGGAAGCGGTTGTCTCACGATGTCGACCTCCAGGTCGTTGATCTCACCGGTACGATCCACAGCGAGGAATACCGCGTGATCGACATTCCAGTTACATTCAGTGGAATGGCGGCCGGCATGGTGCAGTGGCTGAAAATCGACCTTGCCGAAGGGATCGAATTCGAGAACCATCCTGACGATTATTCCGATGGGGGATGGTTGCAGATCCTGCATCCTTTCCAAACACCGGTACCTGTCGAGGAGGGTTCGGTGTTCAGGGTCATCGTTGGTCATGATCGCAACAGTTTGGTCGTCATGGCGGCACCCGCCACCGGCTGAGAACGTCCTGCAATTCTTTGCTCACGAGAGGAAAGTCGGTGCCACAACAGATCAAGGCCTTCGTCTTCGATGCCTACGGCACGCTTTACGACGTCCAGTCGGTCGAGCAAGTTGTAGAGGGTGCCTATCCGGGCTACGGGAGCGTGATCACGGCCATATGGCGAATAAAGCAACTTGAATATACCTGGCTGACGTCGCTGATGGGGAGATATGAGGACTTTTGGAACCTGACGAAGCGCGCCCTTGAATACACGCTGCGCTCGCTTCATCTGGATGCCAATCCACAACGTGTAGAAAATCTCGCCGCCGCCTATTTCAGTCTCCAACCTTACGACGACGCACGAGATTGCCTGGAGCGCTTGGCGACGCAAAAGCGTGCAATTCTCTCGAACGGCAGCCCTGCGATGCTGTATAGTCTGGTGAAGAACTCCAGCTTCGAGCGATTTTTCGATCGCATTTTGAGCGTTGACAGCAGACGAGTATTCAAACCGGCCAAGGACGCCTACGCCTTGATCGAGCAAGAGCTTGGCGTGACACCCGAACAGGTGGTCTTCGTGTCGTCGAACGGATTCGATATCTGCGGCGCGAAGAATTATGGTTTCACGGTTGTGCGTGTTGCACGCTCTATCAACCGTGTCGGGACCGCGTTCCCTCTGAAGATCGACGAGCGGGCGTTATTCGATCTTCTGCGCGCTCAGGCCGAAACGTTGGATCAATCGGCAGATGTGACTGTCCGTTCGTTGGCAGAAATTCCTGACTTATTCGGCGGCCCCGGACGAGGCGCCTGATGTACCTTTATGTTAAGGCAATCCATGTCTTTGCCGTCATCGTCTTTATTGCAGGGATGCTGACAACGGCATTTGCTCTACGGGCAGTCGCGACAGTGCCACAGGATGTAAGCGCCCGCCGGCTCGGGGGAATCGTTCTGCAGTGGGACGGGCTGGTCACGACGCCGGCGCTCGCTGTGGTTTGGGTTGCAGGCTTCACGATGGCATTCGGCGCCGGTTGGAGCAGTTCGCTCTGGCTTTTGCTGAAGTTGGTTCCAGCCGCCTTCCTGACCGGTCTGCATACGCTTCAAGGGATTGCTTTGAAGCGTCAGCTCCGGGCAGGGCAATCGACCGCGCTGCTCCGCTGGTTGCCGCTTGCTATCATTCTTACTTTTGCGACGATCGATTGGTTGGCTGTCACCAAGCCGTTCTGAAGTGACGTAACAACCATTTCTGACTGGTACCTGTCTTTCTTGTCACGTGTAGCGTTTTGACCGGCTTAGGATGGAGACGCTGTTGACGCCCGAGTTACCCATCCGCTGTTTTCTTCGTTCGATACCATCTCTATGCCGGACTCAGCAGCGGTCCTGCATTGCCGGTGGGCAATGTTGTTGACGAGCAACCCGTAAAACGCACCGGATAGAAGAGCAGATAGCCGCTCCTCTTGCCAGACCCGCGGCTTGAATGTCGTCCAGTTTTTTCCTTCAGTGCGGTCGCGAAAAATAGCTCGACGGCTACGCGCATCCGAGACCGCCTTGGTTCTATCGAGCGTATAAAGATTTGAGCGAGAAAGTCGCGTTGCCATCGCCACTTCGTGACAGATCTGACTCAAACTCAAATGTGAATCGTTCCCGCCTTGAATTCTAGAACAAACGAATTAAAACCATAAGAACGGAAAATTGGGAGCCACCCGGCGGACGTTATGGGCGTGCAAAAGACACTGGCGGCTTTCAAGCAGGAGTTCGCGCGTACCGCGCCTGAAGGACGCGTGGCGCTGTACGAGTCGAAAATCGCAGAATTGCGAGTGAGCTCTCTATTTGATGGCGCCCTTCGAACGGGCGAAAGCGTGCCCGATTTCCGTCTGCTTGGTGCGAAGGGAAACCTAGTTTCGCTCCATGACGAAATTGCCTCCGGCCCCATCGTTGTCACCTTCTATCGCGGTGGATGGTGCCCGTACTGCAATTTGCAATTGAAGGCGTACCAGGAAATCCTGCCACAGATACAGTCGTATGGTGCTAAACTCATCGCCATCTCGCCCGAACTTCCCGATCAGTATCTGACCACAGCCGAACAGAATGCCCTGGCGTTCGACGTCCTGAGCGATCTTGGCAACAGGGTCGCCAGATCGTTCGGTATCGTGTTTACCTTGCCGGAAGAGCTACGTGCCGCGATGATTGCCAATGGCAAGGCGCTGCCCGGAATCAATGGCGACGAAAGCTGGGAACTCCCTGTTCCGGCGACCTTCGTTATCGACACAAACGCTACCGCTGTTCTCGCGCATATCGACGTTGACTACCGCAACAGGCTCGAGCCTGACGAAATTGTCGCCGCACTCAAATCGCTTTCGCTTCAATGAATCCGGACGCGTCACTTGCCCCTGCCGCTGAGGGCCGGCGTCCGTTCACTCACCTGCTTCGGAGATCCAGATGATCCGCTTTTACTTTCACCCGACGCCCAACCCCGCCAAGGTGGCGTTGTTTCTGGAAGAGGCCGGCCTTGCCTATGAGATTATCCCCGTCGATACCAGCAAGGGGGAGCAGCATTTGCCAGCCTTCCGGACGATCAATCCAAACGGCAAAGTGCCTGCCATCGTAGACACGGACGGCCCCGGTGGAAAGGAAACAAGGGTTTTCGATTCCACGGCGATCCTCATCTATCTCGGTGAGAAGACCGGCAAGTTTTTGGGCTCACCTGAGGACCGACCCGAATTGCTCTCGTGGCTGATGTTTCTCGCCTCCGGCCTGGGACCGTTCTCGGGTCAGGCTGTCCACTTTCAGCATGCTGCTCCTGAAGGGCTTGACTACGCGGTCAACCGTTATCGCCGCGAGGCTGAACGGCACTATCAGGTCTTGGATGATCATCTGGAAGGAAGGTCCTTCATTGTCGGCAGCGACTATACGATCGCGGACATGTCAGCATGGGGGTGGCTGGACCGGGCTTCGCGGGTGCTGAAGGGGGCGGAAGATCCGTTCGCGGCCTATCCCAATCTGAAGCGGCTGTTTGAGATGGTCGATGCTCGTCCTGCGGTCGCACGCAGTCGCGAAGTAGGAAGGGATCACGCCTTCAAGCGGGTCAACGACGAGGAGACGAAGAGGGCCCTTTTTCCGTCGAACTACCCGCCGGCAAAGTGAGTCGAGAATAATGCATTTCCGAAGTAAAAGACTGCTCCCTCCTTCGTGGCGGACGCATCATTCCGCCATGAGACTGGCGCCTGCGACGCAGCTAGCGACGCTCTGTAAATGCGGCAGGGTCGCTGAAATCCGCTAGTCGGTCGCGGCCGAAAGGATGGGGCCGCCGTTGGGTCGCTGTATAAGCAACGCTGTCTTCAAGCCCACATCGGCACGAGGCAACAAAAACGAGGCCTTGCTCCCGTCCCAGGTCCCGAGCCTGTCCAAGCTCCGAACGACGTGGGTATGCTGCAATGTCGCACCGCCGTTTTCTCCGCGTGCTACCGGCACGGCTTCCACCCGCGGATCGTAGCGCACGAGCCATACATCGGCGTCCTCGGTTTCGGAGCCGGCGCCGACTTCGGCCCGGCCATTGTTAAAAGTCAGCGTAGGCCCCTTTAGCGGAGGAGTTTCGGTAAGTAGAGCCTCGACTTCGGAGAGGCTGTTTCCGACAGCCGTCGTCGCGCCGTTGAAGACCATCTGGGGTGTGTACGGACCGGCTTGTCTCAGGCCCGGCTCATAGGTCACCTGGCGTTCTGTAAATTCAGGCTTTCCGTACGTGTCCTTCCAGCCGAGATAGTCCCAGTAGGTCACGGAGAAGCTGAGTGCCAAAACATCCTTCCGGTTGCTGATCTTGATAAGGTTCGCATTGGCCGGAGGGCAGGACGAGCAGCCCTGACTTGTGAATAATTCCACGACGGTTGGCTGCCGGTCCGCTGCCGCCACGGGCATTGCCGCAGTTGCTGCTAAAGAACCAAAAAGCATGAATCTGCCGATGCTGCCGGGATATTTCATGATGGGACTCCCAATCAAGGCCGCGCCGGACGATCCGAGCGGTTGATGGGAATTCGCCGACGAGGCGAACATCGTTACACCTTCACGTCTTAGTGATCGGAAGATGGCGATGTAACAGCAGATCATCGGCGCGCGTATTGGAGACGATACAAATCACTGTCCGGAGAGATCATGAACCCGCTTCGCCCCATACTTCTTGCCGCAACCCTGGCTGTCGCTCCAGCCTTGGCTGCTCCGGCGCTTGCCCAACCGGTCTCGTTCGATGCGAAGGACGGTGTGAAAATTTATGGAGACTTTCGCCAGGCCGAGGGGCGTTCGCGTGGAACGATTCTCCTGTTTCACATGGCCGGTTCCAACAAGAGCGAATATGCACCGCTGGCGCCGGTTCTCAACAAGGCCGGGTTCAGCACCTTGGCCATCGACCAGCGCTCGGGCGGCAATCTCTGGGGCGACGTGAACAAAACCGCTGCAAAGGCAAAAGGCGGTTCAGAGTTCGCCGACACAATTCCCGATCTTGAGGCCGCCATCGCCTATGGCAGTCTACAACATGCAGGCCCAATTGCCGTTTGGGGCTCGAGCTATTCGTCAGCGCTCGTGTTCGTTC
This sequence comes from Martinezella tropici, assembly GCF_008370325.1. Classification (GTDB taxonomy): domain Bacteria; phylum Pseudomonadota; class Alphaproteobacteria; order Rhizobiales; family Rhizobiaceae; genus Rhizobium; species Rhizobium tropici_B. The sequence goes on from NZ_VNIP01000013.1 coordinate 51,843, forward strand.
TTGCCGCCCGTCACCCCGAGGTGAAAGCGCTTCTCGCGTTTTCACCGGCGGAATATATCCAGGGATATTCGATCGAAGGGGAGGCGGCCAAGCTTTCGATTCCCGTCTTCATTACTTCAGCGCCCGACGGCGGTGAGATATCGAGCGGCGAGGCTCTGGCGAAGGCGGTGCGCGATCGCAGGGCGGTGCAATATATCCCGAAGAACGGCGTACACGGGTCGTCGACACTTCGGACCGACGAGGATCCGCAAGGAGCGTCGGAAAACTGGAAGCACGTCATGGCGTTTCTTGACGATGCCTTTCCGCGAACCTGACGTGGCGGTCTGTCAGAGCCAGCTAACGCGCCGGCTCTGGCGTGATTGTTTCAACCCGGCAGGTGATCGGCCAATACGTCTGGCTGCTTTATTTCCAACGCGCCTTCGAAGAGTTCGTCATATTTCGCCATCAAGGCCGCTGCAATCCGGCCACTGAGATGAGCCTGTCGTCCCTCTTCCCCTTCGAACGCGTCAAAGATCCCGAAGGTCGACGTATCGAAACGAACAGCAAACCATGCAACGGTCAACGGCTCCTGCTGCGCCAGCGCCTGTGCGCTTTTAAGGAAGGCCGCAACCTCCTCCTCTTTCCCGGACTTGGCTTTCAATTGAACGAATAGTGCAACCTTGGTCATGATTATCTCCTCTTTTTCAAAGCGCTGAATGGCCACTCACGGCCTCTTCGAGTGCTGATTTCATGGTCAGGAATCGTTCATCAACCGCGCCAGGATTGTCGCGATTGGCCGCGATCATCTTGGCGCGTGCCTCGCCGCCACGGATGACTTCGAAGGCATCGGATTCGATACCATCGATCAAGGCGTCCGCCACGGCACTCGCCGGCTCCCGGGTAAAGCCAAGTTCAGGCCCGGCCTTTGAGCTTCTCATCATCGGCGTGTCCGTTGGCCCGGGATAAAGCGTTAACACGTGGATGCCTTCGCCTTTCAACTCCCGGCGCAGCGCCTCGCTGAAGTGTGAAAGGCCTGCCTTAACCGCAGCGTAGGTTGTATAGAACGGCGCGCCGATGAGGGCGATACCGGACGTTACGTTGACAACTAGCGCATTGCCTGACGCTCGCAGATGAGGGAGGGCTGCCTGCGTCAGGAGGATCGGGGCGACTAGGTCGACCTCGACCATCGTCCTTATCTCTTCCTCGGTCGTCGTTTCCAAACGTCCTGCGCGAACACCACCAGCATTGTTCACTAAAATATCCAGGCTGCCAAGGATCTCAATTGCCTTATCGAGCGACAAGGCTCGCCCATCAGCCGTCGCAACATCAGCACAAAAGCCGGATACTGGCAGGCAGCCCGCTTGAAGATCTTTGACGGCTTTGGAGAGCCGTTCGGCATTTCGTCCGGTAACCACTACTCTCGCGCCCTTTCCAAGTAACGCTCGGGCGATGGCCAATCCGATACCACTGGATCCGCCGGTAACAAGAACACGTTTTCCTTCCAGATTCATCACTTGACCTCGCTTAGATTATTTTCGGTTTGGCTCACGCAGCCCAGGAAGACCGGAGCGCCTCGATAATTGCTTCCGGAGGAAGCCGCCTGCGGTAGTCTATTTCCGCATGAGCCAGCCGGGCGCGGCCATTGTTGCCGATGACAAACGTTGCGGGTATCGGAAGTTCGCCGCTGTCATCTCCATTAACAGCTGGCAGATCGACACCAAAAGAAGAGGAATAGGCAGCTTTAAGGTCGTCGGGAAGCTTATAGACGAGACCGAACTGTCGAGCGACCGCATTGCCGGCATCGCTGAGGACGTCGAACGTCAAATTGTTCTTCTCGATCATCCATAGGGAGCCGTCGGGCTTCTGCGGTGAAATCGCAATAAGGCAGCCGCCAGCATCAGCAATTGCAGGCAAAGCCCGTTCGTAGGCGGCAAGCTGGATGTTGCAATACGGACACCAGGTACCGCTATAGAAGGACAAGACCACCGGGCCACCGGCGAGCGTTTCCAGCAGTGAAATTGCTTCACCCCTGACGCCGGGGAGGGAGAATTCCGGGACTAGGTCACCAGACTTTAAAACACTGTCGAACGGAAACGTAGCTGTCAGTTCCTCGATCTTTGCGTTCAAGAACGCCGCGGCGCCGGGAGGTGCACTCGCCTCGAAGCTCGCGTTTTGGTCAGCGAGTTCTTGTTCAAGGCTCATTACCATCCATCCCTGTTTATGTTGGACACGTCCACGATTGCGTTTTAAATCAGTCGTTATAAAATGTATCTCTCAAACTTCCGGTTATGCTGGAGGCGCGATCAAATTTTTGAGAGTTGATGTCATGGCCCGGCCGAGAGAATTCGATGAAGAGAAAGTCCTGGAGCTGGCTGTCGAGCAGTTCTGGGAAAGGGGTTATGAGGCAACATCGATCCGAGACCTCGCCCAAGCCATGGGGCTGACGACCGCCAGCGTCTATAACGCCTTCGGAGACAAGCGCGCTGTCTACCGCCGTGCTTTGGATTTCTATATCGAGCGCAGCTTCGGTGATCGTGTCGGACGGTTCGAATCAAAGCCGCCGCTGCTTGCCATCAAAGCGTTTTTCGATGAAATCATCGAGCGATCGCTCAGCGATGTCAAACGCAAGGGCTGCATGTTGGTAAATTCCGCTCTCGAGGTAGCGCCTCACGACGAGGAATTCCAACGGGTCGTGGCCGAGGTGCTGGTGCAGGTCGAAGGCTTTTTCCTGCGTTGCGTGCGGAGGGGCCAAGACGATGGATCGATAACCAACGGGCAGGCTGCCTCCGATCTCGCCGGAACGCTTCTGAGCACTTTGCTGGGAATCCGAGTCCTAGCGCGCACGCGACCCGAACGAGCACTGCTTGAAGGCCTCATCAAACCCGTTCTCGGCTTGCTCGAACCTGCTGCGGCAACGCAATTGGAATCTGCGGTACCATGATCACATGCCACTTCGTTCAATGTCATTTTGCCATTCGTGCAGCCTTCGAAAAAAAACGGGAGCCCAGCTGTAACGATTATTCTTGTTCTCTCGAAATAGAGCGTATCGGATGAAGAATCCGGCGCGTGAAGAAGAATGGGCTTCCTGGATGCGATCCGCAATCGCGGGCGATAGCAGGGCCTATCAAAAACTGCTGATAGCCGTGGCGCCCCATCTGCGTGTGATGGCCCGTAAGCGATGCGAGCAGTATGGCGCGCCGGCAAGCGAGGCCGAGGACGTGGTACAGGAAGTGTTGCTGGCTATACATCTAAAACGCGGTACCTGGGATTCATCTCGACCTCTGGGTCCGTGGATGGCTGCTCTTGTTCGCAATAAGTTGATCGACAGCCTTCGCAGACGAGGGCGGCAGGCGAGCGTTCCACTGGAGGACGTCATCGCGATACTTGAAAGCGAGGAACGACTGGACGCTGGCGATCGCATGGATGTCGAGCAGATCCTGGCGCGCCTTAAGGATCCACAACGGACGATCGTAAAATCGATCTCGATCGAAGGTTCGAGCGTTCGCGAAACGGCGGAACGATTGAAGATGACGGAGGTTGCCGTTCGTGTGGCGCTCCATCGCGCCCTGAAAGCCCTATCCGCTCTGTATTCGGAGCAAGCCAAATGAAGACAGACCATCTCATTGAACTGATCGTGCAGGATGCTCCCGTTCGTTCCAATCTGAGCCATATGCTTCAGCAGGCGACGATCGCCGCGACACTGATCGTCGCGATCGCCTTTTTCTCTGCTATCGGTTTGCGTCCTGATATCGACAGCGCGATGGAAACCGTACGCTTCCTGTTCAAATTCGTGATCACCATCGCGTTGGCAGCAACCGGCAGCATTGCGATGTTCCGTATTGGCAAGCCGGGTGTGCCCTTGAAGTTATCGGCCTGGAGCCTGTTGATCCCCTTGGTCCTGGCGGTCGGGGCGGCAATCGTCGAGCTATCGGTGATGCCTGCGGCAACTTGGGCAGCGCGCATGGTCGGGCATAACTCCAGGCTCTGTCTGACGATCATTCCCTTGCTTTCGATAGGGCCACTGGCGTGTTTCTTGCTTGCACTTCGCCACGGCGCCCCGACGCGACCAGGACTTGCGGGCGCTGTCGCTGGATTGGCTTCGGCCGGGATTGCGGCCACGTTCTATGCCGCCAACTGCAACGATGACAGCCCACTTTTCGTCCTCTTTTGGTATCCTATTGCCATATCGGCCGTAGTGGCGACCGGAGCTTTAATCGGTCGCAGCTTCCTCCGCTGGTAGATTTATCTTTGGGGCAATCATCTTTCGTCAGCCCGGCCGCGGAGGGACAGTGGCCGATAGTCATGAGGCAGAGCCGTGCCCTCTCGACTCGAGCCGCTGATTTCTGGAAGGCGGAGGCAGCAACACGGGCGCGGGCGGTAACGGCTTCGACTTATGAGGACCCGAGCTTGAAATGCGCGATCCTGATACCGATCCGCAGGCCCGAAGTTTGGTGGTCGCTTGCGCAGGAGAAACGCTCACCCGTTTGCTGGCGTCCCAGACTAGCGGCAAGTGGAAAAGGGAAGTGGCGGTCAGGCTTCGAAGGGCCGATCGCCCGTACGCGACTGAAGATGACTGACTTGATCCAGAGGACAATATGACATCAAAACATATCAACGAACAATCACTTTCGAACTTCTGGATGCCGTTTACGGCGAACCGCCAATTCAAGGCCGCGCCTCGGATGCTTGCCGCAGCAAAGGGCATGTTCTTCGAGGATCGTGACGGCCGGAAAATCCTCGACGGGACTGCCGGACTTTGGTGTGTAAACGCCGGGCATGGGCGCGAATCCATTGCTGACGCGGTTCACCGACAGCTTATCGATCTCGACTTCGCTCCGACGTTCCAGATGGGCCATCCGATCGCCTTCGAATTCGCCGAACGACTTGGCGCGATTGCGCCCGCCGGGCTTGATCGGGTGTTCTTCACCAGTTCCGGCTCCGAATCGGTCGAAACTGCACTCAAGATTGCAATTGCCTATCAGCGGGCAATAGGGCAGGGAACCCGGACCCGTTTGATCGGTCGGGAGCGCGGGTATCACGGTGTCGGGTTTGGAGGCCTTTCCGTTGGCGGCATCGTCAACAATCGCCGGGTTTATCCTTTGCTTCCAGGGTCGGACCATCTTCGCCATACGCATGACCTTGGTCGCAATGCCTTCTCCCTCGGGCAGCCAGAACATGGGGCCGAACTGGCAGATGACCTGGAGCGGCTCGTCGCTCTACACGGCGCGGAGACCATTGCCGCCGTCATTGTCGAGCCGGTCGCCGGATCGACCGGTGTCCTTATTCCTCCGCTGGGCTATCTCGAAAAGCTGCAGTCGATCGCTCACAAACACGGAATCCTGTTGATCCTCGATGAAGTGATCACGGGGTTTGGTCGCCTCGGCACCCCGTTTGCGACCGAGTATTTCGGCATTGAGCCTGACCTCGTCAGCACGGCGAAGGGCTTGACGAACGGCTCTGTGCCGATGGGAGCTGTCTTTGCGAGCCGTCAGATTCACGATGCACTGGTGACCGGCCCCGAGCAGGTCATCGAGCTTTTCCACGGATATACATACTCGGGCCATCCCGTCGCGTGTGCCGCAGGATTGGCGACCCTCGACATCTACCAGGAGGAGGGCCTGTTGCGGCGGGCCGCGAGCATCTCCGAAAGGTGGCAGAGCGCTATCCACAGTCTTCGCGATCTGCCGAACGTCATCGATATCAGAACCGTTGGACTGATCGCCGGCATTGAACTGCAGTCGAGGCCCGGTGAGATTGGCGCTCGCGGGTATGATGCCTTCGTCAAGGCGTTCGAGCAGGGCGTACTGATCCGGGTGACCGGTGACATTATCGCACTCTCTCCACCTTTGATCGTCGACGACAATCATATCGACGAGATCGTCACCACCCTGAGCCGTGTCCTGCGATCAATCACATGACGTCCGTACAGAAAACAGCACGGCGCTTGATGCGTTAGGCCGAAGCCCTCATATCAGTGGGTGTAGATTTTAGATTAATATGATCCGCAAGCGGCGGGTCATCGAGTTGGGATTGCCCTTGTGAAGACCGAAGACTTGATAAACCTGATCGCGCAGGACACCCGGCGCCCCTTAAACCCTTCCTATATGTTATCGGGCGCCGTGGTCATCGGAGCTCTAATTTCGGGTGCGGCCTTCTTTCTGACGCTTGGGTTTCGACACGACATTTCTCAGGCAGTGGAAACGGTCAGATTCTGCTTCAAGTTCGTCGTCACTCTTTCCCTGTTTGCCACCGCAGTGACGCTGGTGGATCCGGCAATTCGGCCAGGCAGCGATTTCGGCAGGCGGCGTTGGTTGCTTCTTGTCGCGCCGATTCTGCTGCTGTCATCGACCATCGTCGAGCTACTGGTCACGCCATCTGATCTTTGGGTGACCAGGTTGATCGGTCACAATGCTTTGCATTGCCTGACAATCATTCCGGCTTTGTCCGCTTTTCCTGGTTTTTTTCTCTTTCTCGCCATGCGCCAGGGCGCCGCTGAAAATCCGGGGGGCGCTGGTGCACTGGTGGGTCTCGTCTCCGTCGGAATTGCGGCGACGCTTTATGCATCTAACTGCTTCGATGACAGCCCGCTGTTCGTCGCCACCTGGTATCCGCTCGCGACGCTGATCGTGGTGACTATCGGCTATTTCGGAGGCCGCCGCTTTTTGTGTTGGTAACGAGGCGCTAGGCGGCCGCAAGGCGCCTGCGATTTGCCCCTGCTGCAGCATTTTCACGAGCGATGGAAAACTGAGCCAGGAGCACATTCAGGTTTTCGGCCTGAGTCAGAGCACGGCCGCATTTCAGCATTGACACCATCTTCGCGTAGGATGAAGTCCGAGTATTCCATGCTGGCCCGCCTGTGCTCCGTGGCCATGAAGCCCGTGTCGGCAAGTGCTATCATCGAAATGGCAACGAGAGGTGGCAGTATTTTCAGGCGTATGTTTGCGTTCTTGAGGAAGGCCGCGGCATAGGTCCACTTGATGCATTAAACAACGTGCACTGTGTGTTTGTTCGATCCGGCTAGCCGCCTTTAACGGCAGTCACAACTTACGGAAACTGTTGCATTATATGATGAATGAATTCTGAATTTTCGGCTATTTTGGAACGATCATGATAAAATAAAATCGTTTGGCGTGGTCCATCACAAATATGTGATCGAAATACGCGTAACGAAAGGCCGAACGATTGCGAACTCCTGATGCGTTCAACAAGAGCGTCTATCAAACAGGAGAATTTCATGTCTGTTAAAACCGCTATTTCATCCGTCGTGCTCGCCGGCGCCGTTACCACTGCCCTCGCTTCGATGGTCGGTGCCGCTCCGCTTACGAAGGCCGAGGGCGCCGCTGCTGTCGCCGCTCGCAAGGAAAAGTGCTTCGGCGTCGCCCTGAAGGGCCAGAACGATTGCGCTGCCGGCCCAGGAACGACCTGCCAGGGCACCTCGACGGTCGATTTCCAGGGCAACTCCTGGAAGTTCGTTCAGGGTGGCACCTGCACATCGATCAAGCTGCCGAACGGCAAGCACGGTTCGCTGAAGGCGATTTAATTCGCGGCGAAACGCAAGCAAACTGGAAAGCGGAGAAGATCTATGAAACAGACCCACACTGACATGGCCGCGTCTTCATCAGAGACGCTTGCTTTCCGCTTTCCAACACACCCGATTGCTGGGCTGGCGGGAACAAGCTTCAAGCACGAACATTTTGCCGCCATCGCCGGAGAAGGGCCACATCGCGGGTTCTTCGAGGTCCATGCCGAAAACTACATGGGCGCAGGCGGGCCGCCACACCGAGCACTCGAACAGATCCGGTCCGATAACCCAGTGTCGCTTCATGGTGTCTGCATGTCGATCGGCGGACCTCAGCCGCTCGACAAAGCGCATCTTGAGCGCTTCCGATCTCTGATCGATCGCTACGAGCCGGCTTTGGTGTCGGAACATCTGGCCTGGTCGACCCACCAGACGACCTATCTGAACGATCTTCTTCCCCTCCCTTATACGCCGGAGAGCCTGGCGTGGGTTTGCGACCACATCGACGAGGTACAGGAAGCGATCGCACGCCCAATCCTTCTTGAGAATCCGTCCACCTATGTGACCTTCAAAGAGTCGACGATAAGCGAGACTGATTTCATCCGCTCGATCGTCCGGCGCACTGGTTGCGGGCTTTTGCTCGACGTCAACAACGTGTTTGTCTCCGCGACTAATCACGGCTTCTCGGCACTGGATTATCTTTCCGATTTTCCACTTGCTGCAGTCGGCGAGATCCACCTCGCAGGGCACGCCGAGCAGTCCGATGACGAAGGCGATCTGCTTTTAATCGACAGTCACGACGGCCCCGTCGCGGATGCAGTCTGGAAGCTCTACGAGATCGTCATCAGCCGCCGCGGCCCGATCCCGACATTGATCGAATGGGATAGCAATATACCCGATTGGCCGGTACTCCGTGGCGAGGCAATTGCCGCCCAGGCGATCCTGGATCGCTTCAGTTCCATCGCATTGCCGGATCAAAGCCATGCCGCAGCTTGATATCGTTTCCGAACGTACGAAACCCTTCACCTACGCAGAGGAGTTTGCGCCAGCCCTGACGAACCCCGAGATCGAAACGCCCGGCGGCATCACGGGTCCGAACGGCAAACAGGCGACCAAGCGTTTCAACGTCTACCGAAATAATGTCACGGTGAGCCTTATCGATGCGCTTGCCGGGATTTTCCCGGCTGTCCTGCGGCTCACAGGACCAGACTTCTTCCGAGCCATGGCGCGCTTTCATTTAAGAGAGACGCCGCCGAGCTCGCCGCTGCTGTTCGAATATGGCCGGGATTTTCCAGCATTTATCGAACGATATGAATACGCCCAGTCGTTGCCGTGGCTCGCTGATGTCGCGAGAGTAGAGCGAGCCTGGCTGGATGCATACCATGCGCCGGATGTCCACATGCTTGCCGCCGACGCACTCGCGTCCGTGCCGCCCGAGCGTCTCGCCGAGTTGGTTTTTACGGTTCATCCTGCGACCAGGATCGTTCGCTCAGACTATCCGGCGCTGACAATCTTTGCGGCCAACCGAGGTGATGATCCTGTCGGCCCCATCGAGGTGATCGACCCGGAAGACGCGCTGATCACGCGGCCTGATATGGAGGTGGTCGTGCGACACCTTCCTCCGGGCGGTGCAGAATTCCTGACCTTCCTCATTTCTGGCGAGCCTTTGGGCATCGCCGCGGCCAAGGCCGTCGATGCCTGCCCATCCTTCGATATCGCGGCCAGCGTAGCGGGCATGATCGACGCGGGCGTGTTTTCAGCCATTACTCTTGGAGACGCAAGATGATATCGTCCAACACACAAAAACCGTCCATCAAAGCTCGGATACAGCCGATCGTAGCGGTCGTCGAGATTGCGCAGAATGCCGTTCGCGCATTCGTACAGCCGGCCCTCGTTCAAGCCGTTATGAGGATTGCTCTTGCGGTACCCTTTTGGAAATCCGGTATTCTGAAATGGGACGGCTTCCTGCAACTGAACGACACGGCGGTTACCCTGTTTACCGATGAGTTTATGTTGCATCTACCGGGCGGCCCTTACCCATATCCGGCGCCGGTGGCTATGGCCTTCCTCTCCGGTTCGGCGGAGATCATTTTTCCAATCCTGCTGGTCCTTGGCCTCGCCACCCGGTTCGCCGCGACTGGCCTGCTGTTCATGACGCTGATCGTCGAACTGACCGTGCCTGACGGCTGGCCGATCCATATCACTTGGGCTGCGATGGCGCTGTCGCTTATGGCTTGGGGACCGGGAAAATTGTCGATCGATCGCATGTTAGCGCGATGGGCGAGGGGAAGCGCGATACCGCCCGGACGTGGACACGAAACTCATCTTTGAGGAACATGCGCCTTTGCGACTATCGAATTTGCGACAAAGCCGAGAAGCGTTGGTCCGGTGACACCTGCTCTATTCAAAACGGGTCCGTGCGACGTTGCTTGGCCCGTTCCTATTTCGCGCCTCAGGTCGGTGGCTCTGGGCTGGGCTGGGCTGGATGTGAAGTCGTGTGCTTCCTGACATGGCGTACCCTGCACTTGTTCGGAGGGTCACGTGCTGATTAGATGGGCGGGAGAGGGCCTGCTGGGGAAAAGCTGTATCGTGCGATTTTCCAATGTTCATCGCCTGTCTTTCGCAGAAGAAAGAGTTCATGGAAGGAAGCCGGTGCGCCCTCTCCAGTCCTGGTCGGTGTGAAAATCCCGGTGGTATCAGTGCGCACGTAAGCCCATTCCGGCGACATCTCCACAAGCTCCTGGATTGTGGTTTGCATCTCAAAGCGGATGAGCTGGAAAGTGCCTTCGTAGTTCGCCCGAACGGCGTTGGTACCCACCACCGCCGGCTGCATAAACGGCAACATCACCGGATCTTCAGAATAGAGCGGAAGTATCGCGTCGATGTTGGCGTCGTTCAGCGCCTGGAAATATGCAAGGATAGTGGTCTTGATAGCACCGCGCTTTGAGCTGTTCTCGGTCATTATAATGCCTTTCTGTTATTTGCGAACCGGTATCGTCCGCGGGAGGGTGTAAGTGCCGTCAATCAGCGTCGAACAGGAATGCTCACAATCGACTTCGATGGGTAGTAATTCCGTGGGTTGGGGAAAACTGTGCCAGCCAATATCGTGGGAGGTTGGGTTTGACCCGCTCCCCGTTTTGATAGGCGAAACAGCCTGCCCATCAGAACGTGATTACGATCTTGCCAACGTGTTGTGCGCGTGCCTGATATTCAAAGGCTTTTCGCACGTCCTCAAAACGAAACACCTCGGTGATCTTCGGAGAGAGCTGGCCACCTTCCAGCCCCTGGTAGATATATTGCTTGGCCTTTTCCATTCGCTCGGAGGTTGCCCACAACTCCATCATTGTGTAAGCCCTGAGGGCTAGACCCTTTCCCCACCCGGCCTGCGGGAACGTGCTGGGTTGTTCCGAGAGAGATCCGAACAGGAAAATGGTCGCGTCACGGGCCGCTGCTTCCGCCAGTTTTTCCAGATCGGGTCCACCCACCGGATCCAGGATCAAGCGCGCCCCCTCTCCTGAGGTGATCTCCTTCACACGTGCCGGGAGATCCTCCTCGTCCGAGGCGATCACGTGGTCTGCGCCTAGAGCCAGCAGGTCGTCCCGCTTGGCCGACGTCCGTGTCGCCGCGATTACGGTGGCGCCCTCGGCCTTTGCGATCTGGATGGCCGCAACACCAACGCTGCTCGACGATGCGCGGATGATGACATAGTCGCCGGGGCGCACGTTGCCGAACAAGATGAGTGCGCCGTATGCGGTGAGATGGCTGGTCCAGACCGCGGCAGCTTGGGTCGGGGACAGGTTAGGCGGTGCCTCCGTCAGTGCGTGGACAGGAAGTATCGCCTGTTCCGAAAGCACGCCGTAGTCATTCATGGAAAACCCGGGTATCGAAGACAGCCGCCGTCCGATCAAGCTTGGATCCACCCCTTCGCCCACCGCGGTCACAATCCCTACTGCCTCGTATCCAAGCTTCGAGGGCAGGCGCGGCTGCTCCACGTAGGTCCCCCTCACAAAGGCGCCTTCGGAATGGTTCAGCCCCACCGCCTCGACCCGCAGGCGGACTTCGCCATGTCTTGGCTCCGCCAGAGCCTGCTCCTCGATCTGCAGAACCTCGGGTCCGCCTAAGGCATGAAAGACAACCGTTCTCGTGAGGGCGCCCGCGGGGCTGGTCCCAAGATGGTTTGTCTGGCTGTGATGCTGGTTCATGACACGCTCCGTTATTGGCTGCTCAGCCATTAAGATGCGCGTTCGACGGTGAGCAAACTAGCCGACGCTCGCTTGCGTCAGTTTCAACTGCGTCTTGAAATTGAACTCAAAGTCCGCTGGGGAACAACAGTAGCCCCCAACGATATAACGAGAAATCGAGGCTGCTTGGATCTGCCGAGCCTATCCCTATGCATAGGGCGACCCAAGGCAGGACATGGTGTTTTACATCTTGATGTGCGGCTATGCCCATGCGAGCGGACGGCACCTTTACCCCAATATGGTCGGTGTAGTGCGTCATCATATTACGGGAACGGGGGAGGAGGCGTCTAACCGAGGCTACCTGCGAAGATCTCGGCCAAGCGTTCGCGCTTGAAATGCTGGAACACATGTTCGACGAAGGCGGATATTTTCGCTGGTCGAAGAGCGCGCCCGGAGTGGTAGAGGCTGATGGTGCCCGCGTCGACATACCATCGCGGCAATAATCGGATCAGCTCGCCGCTTTGCAGGTGACGCGCAACATCTGGAACGGCCACCAGCGCCACGCCCATTCCCAACAGCGCCGCCCGCACCATTGAGGCAGGATCGTTGAACACCGTGACCGGGTTCATTCGCGCCATAGCTTCGTCACCCTGGCTGTTGCGCATCATCCAGTTCCTTATCCGTCCGTGGGTTTCGGAGCGCATGAGAATCCCGTTGAGAGCGGACAGATCGTCTGGCGCCACAGGTGGCGTTCGCCCCGCCATGTACGATGGCGAAGCCACGGCGATGATATGTAGCGGCGCAAGTGCTCGCGCAGTGACACCCGGCGAAAGTTCGAAGCCGCCGCCGATAGCGAGATCGAATCCCTCGCCAACCAAATCAATTTGGCGGTTCGTAAAGCTCCAGTCGATCCTGACGGCGGGATAAAGCTCCGTAAATTCTGGGAGCAAGGGCAAAATGTAGTCCATCCCGAACGTGGTAGGCAGGCTGACTTTCAGTACGCCGGAAGGCTCCTGTCCGCCTGCGGTCGCGTCGGCGACTGCGGTCCTCAACTCTTCCAGCTTGTCTCCGATGCCCGCGAGCAGGCGCTCGCCATCCTCTGTCAGCGTAAGTTTCCGAGTGGATCGCTGAAACAGTCGCACGCCGAGGTTCTGTTCGAGTACGGCTACGTTGCGGCTCACCGCAGCAGCGGTGACCGACATCCGGCATCCGGCGGCCGAGAAACTTCCTTCCTCGGCGCTCCGCACAAACGACTCGAGGTTTTGCAGCGTTTCCATCAGATATCTTCAAGAAATTAGAACTTGTTACGACGACTACCGCCCAACCAGATGCAGCGTAAGGGGCAAAATGGATGTCATGGTTTCGAGGAGCACGCCATGTCGTAGACTGCACGCTGCGCCAGCGAAACACGAGCGCCTTGGCGCAAGACCACATCTCCCGTGAACTCCTCTCGCTCGCAGCCCCGCCCATATGAGGAGGTTATTAGGTTTCGTTGACGGCAACTGGCACCCACCACCAAAATGGAACCCAAGAAAATACAGACAAACAGCGGCAGCTCAAGCGAACGCAGACCTGCGCGCAAGATCTGTTCCAGGGTCAGCACTGCAAAGCCTGCGTCGTTGCTTGCACCCGCGTCACGTCGCCGGCGCGACGAGGCGGCATCGGTTGACCCCGTCCCGGCCAACCATGAACATGCCGGCTGGTCGGGATGCACAGCGGCCGCCATCAGGGCTCGGGGAGGCAAGGGTGAAACTCCACGTTTATGTTGCCTCTGATTGCCTTTGACCAGGGCAGATCTTGTTCGCATCATTTATGATTTCCATGGCTTGCGCTGGACCTAACTAGAACTGCCAGTCAACCAGCGTCTCGCCGCCGGAGACCTCAAGCACAGTGCCGGTGACGTAGGGATTGGTCATCAGGAACACGGCTGCATGGCCGACGTCGGCCGGATAACCGATCCGGCGCGCCGGGAAATTGGTTCGCACCTTCTCACGGACGTCCGCAGCATCTGTTGGAGACAAGAAGTTCCATAGGTCGGTATCGATGAACCCAGGCCGAATGGCGTTCACCCTGATGGGTCCGAGTTCGAGTGCCAGCGAGCGCGCCAGCGCCTCCACGGCGGCAAAAGTCGAGGTGACGGCTGTCATGCCGATCTTCGGGCGTGCTGCGATCCCTCCTGTCAGCAAGGTGATGGACCCATTGGAGGAAAGTTTTGGGGCCGCATAGCGTGCACATGCCCAGGAGCCAAGAAACTTACTCTCTGCATAGCTTCGCACGCCTCGCATGTCTTCGTCCATGAATGCACCCCAGCTGCCATCGGTCGGACCCGCGGCGACGAGCAAATGATCCAGACTGCCGATAGCGTTGAAGGCGGCCCGAACGGTGTCTTCGTCACTGATATCGAGCACTAGCTGCTCGAAGGGCGCCAGCTCCGGATGGTCTGCTACAGAGGCCGAGCGCCGGCTGGCGACTGTTACACTCGCTCCCGCCGCGTGAGCAGCCAGAGCCATGCCTAGCCCTATTCCTGTTTTCCCGCCGACGACGATCACGCGTTTTCCGGTGAGATCATAGGAAGGTGAATGTGGATGCTTCAATTCGTTCTGTGATGTGGTCATGATAATTTTCCTAAGAGCTACGGTTCTGGACGGATCAGGCGATCTGCCTGAGCACGCCGCCGTCAACGCGCAGCGCAGCCCCGGTCGTGCCAGATGCTTGCTCCGAGCATAGGTAAACGACCATGTTGGCGACCTCTTCCGTCGTCGTGAACCGTTGCAGCAGCGAGGTTGGCCGCATATTCTTCACGAAGTTCAACTCGGCCTGCTCTTGCGTAATGCCTTCGGAGGCGGCCGTTGCTTTCATCCAGTTCGATATGATTTCTGAACTCGTCGGGCCGGGAAGCACCGAGTTGATCGTTACGCCCGTCCCGGCAACGGTCTCGGCCAGACCTCGCGCGATCGCCAACTGCGCTGTCTTGGTCATGGCGTAGTCGATCATATCCTTTGGAATTGCGAGTGCGGATTCGCTGCTAATGAATACGACCCGCCCCCAGCCGCGCTCCGACATCTTCGGCAAATAATGACGTGCTGCCCGAACACCGCTCATGACGTTGAGTTGAAACAGGCTCAGCCAGTCTTCGTCTGTGAGATCGGAAAATGGTTTGGGATTGGCTGTGCCGGCGTTGTTAATTAGAATATCGGCACTGGGAGCTTGGGACGCAAGAACCGCGCTGCCTTCCTTCGTTGCCACATCCGCAACGACGCCGGTGATCTCGACGTCCTGGAAGAGCGCCTTGATCTCAGCCACCGCCGTGGCGACCCGGCCCTCGCTACGGCCGTTGATAACGACTGACGCGCCAGCGCGCGCCAAACCTTCTGCGATCGCCCGACCGATACCGGCAGTAGACCCGGTAACGACTGCGCTGCGGCCTGCAAGTGAAATGTTCATGATCGTTCTTTCTGATTGCGACGATCATTCTTCATAGCGCATGCCAAAAATAGCGATAACAAACCAAACCGGCATGATATTCATACTCAGATGGAATAAATGGCGACTACCCCGAAGGCAACCATCATCCGGCCTCACCGGGCGTTCGATAAATTAGAACTGCCCTTCTAGCGAGGCGGCCAAGAAGTCCGTCACGCGTCGGACCCGCGCGGAAACCAACCGACGTTTGGGCCAGATAAAGCTGACGTCTCTGGTGGCGTGGACATAATCTTTGAGGATTGTCACCACGTCAGGATGCGAAAGCTCGTCGACAAGGGACGCCTTTGTGAACATGCCAATTCCCACGCCGGCAAGCACACCCGCACGGATCGCCTCCACGCTGTTGGAGGTGAGGTTACCGCGCACAGCCACGCTAAAATGACCTTTTTGGCCGACGAACGGCCAATTCGCTGCCTCCTCGAAGCCGCCGTAAACGAGACAATTATGACGTGCAAGCTCGGCGGGCTCCAAGGGGACGCCGTGCTTTTCGAAGTATTGGCGCGAGCCTACGCACACGAGAGGAGTCTTTGCTACGCGCCTAACGACGGCATCGGGCTCCTCGACAGCTCCCACTCTTATTACCAGATCGACCCGATCCTCGACCATGTCTCGCCGAAGATCAGATAAAACTAGGTCCACTCGGAGATTAGGATATTCGGCCAGCAAATTCGGAATGACGGGCAGAATATGAAGTCGACCGAACGTAGTGGGTACCGCGATGCGGATCGATCCCGACATGTCGGCGCGGCTGCCCATGACTTCTCGATTGGTGTCTTCGATTTCCTCGAGCAGAGGTTTCATTCGATCGAAGTATCTTCGCCCCTGGTCCGTCAGGCTGACGTTTCGGGTGCTGCGATTAAAAAGTGCGACGCCAAGACGATTTTCCAGCGTACCGATCGCTTTGCTCACTGCCGGCTGTGACGTGCCGGTTCTCCGGGCGGCTGCCGTGAAACCGCCCGTCTCGACGACCGCAAGGAACACTTCGAGCTCGGAAAGCCTATCCATCCTAGGACCTCGAGATATCGAAGGTCGGAAGGCCTCCTACCATTCTAGCATCTCGTTTTAAACACATGTCAGTCCTCATAGTAGCCTTTAGGATCATGCAGCGATGGTTGTGACGCTACTTGCGCGCTTGGCGCCCCCCGCACATAAGGAAAAGTTATCCCTGCATCAAGGAGATCCGGCCCGGATGGCATCGATTACCACCCGGGTCGCTGCTGGCATATGCCGCTGATGCGAGTAACTCAGGAAGAACCCGGGGAACGCTTACTCCACTCAAGCAGAAGAGGCACAAGTTTGCCTGCCCCGACCAGGTCTTTGACCGTATCCTTGATACAGAAGGCGATCCCGATACTATCAGCCGCCATTTTTAAGGCGGCACGCCTGCCATTGACGATTACGCCAGCTGGAGGGCTGATCGAAAACCAGTGGCCTTTCTCATAGTAACAGGGTCGACGGTTCGATTCCTTTCAAGAGCGTAATTTACAACGTCAGCTTCGGCCGATATTGTTGAAAAAGTCGCTGTAGAAGGCTGCGGGTGCTTTCGAAATTTGGAGAGCGAACCGATCTATTGCCCGACAAGATGGTCGGGTTGCACGTGACGTTCGAGGTTGAACTCATAAAACAGTGCCGCCTGCATCACCGTCCGATCGCGCATCATTGCCGCTTCCCCCTTGCCACACGCCGAGTGAACCAGCACTTTGGGCCGATAGCAACAGCGACTTTTTCAACAATATCGGCGCCGCGATTGCGGTCGTCCAGAAGCGGCCGCTACTCAAAGCGGCGTTGTTTATCACTGGTACCCATGACTTCGCTACAGTCGTCTTGCTCCGAGGTTATCGAAAGGACGACCGCTTGCTCACAACCGTCAACCGGATCGGTCGCCCGATTGACGACGTCGCGCCTCAACATCAAATACTATCGAACGAGGCTGATCGTCGTCTCATATTTGAGGGCAAAGAGCGGCGTCCGTTGACGGAAGACGCGAAAATCTCGGAATTAAAGGCAAAGCAACGCCGGCCCTTTATCGACGGCCGTTTCGCCAATCTTCGAAGCATGCATGCGTCAAGGCAAGCGAGGCGATGACAGGCATGAGCTTGTGAAATGGCAGCGGCCGGCTGGATTGTAGCGGGATCGGTAGGGATTCCGCGATTTCACCGAGCGCCAATCTCGCCAGTATTCGGCCGAGTTGCGCCGTCATGGCGATGCCGCGGCCGTTGCAGCCGATCCCTCCGAAAAAGCCGTCACCGAAACGGTAAAGGCGTGGCAGGAAATCCGGCGTCATGATCGCCATTCCGCTCCAGACGATCTCCACGCCTGGATGGCGCGGCAGGCCGAGTTCGGATGCGAGCCGGTCGACGACGGCGCGGCCGACGCGCTCGAAGGCACCGATCGGATTGATCGCCATGCCGCCGCTGATCAACCTGTTGTCGCGATCGAGCCGATAGGTGAAGAGGTTGGAGCGCGTATCGCCGACGGGCCGGCGATTTGGGGCGATCCGCGCAACAGTTTCGGCATCGATCGGCTTTGTTGCCACTTGATATACCTTTAACGGCACGCCCGTTCGGCCCATGCAGGAAGCTATGCCGCTTGTGAAGGCGTTGGTGGCGAGGATGACGACATCCGTTTCGATTTCATGGCCTGCAAGGCCGACGCGCCAGGTACCGCCATGTCGCTCGACGTGCTCAACCGCACAGTTTTCGCGGATCTTGCCGCCGCGCCGCATGACCGCGCCTGCGAGCCCATAGAGATAATTCAGGGGGTGGAGGGTGCCGCCTGAGTGATCGATCAATCCTCCGGAATAGATCTCCATACCGGTCTCGTTCCGGATGGCGCCGGCATCGAGAAATTCGACTGGACGGCCAAGCTCCGTCCAGTCCTTCGCCCGTTGGCGCAGGATCGCAGCCATATCGTCGCCATAAGTGGGCTGCAGCCAACCAGTCTGCGCGGCATCGCACGAAATCTGCTCCTCCGCGATGGTCGCAAAGATCTCGTCTGCCCCTGCGCCGACGAGCGACAACAGCGCATCCGCCTGGTCGCGCGGCAGCTTCTGACGGACGGTCGCCGGATCGGCCTTGGCGAAATTGGGAACGACGAAGCCGGCATTCATGCCGCTGGCACCGGCGCCCAATCGTCCGGCTTCGAGGACGGTGACAGAGCGGCCGGCGCGGACGAGATGAAGTGCAGTGGTCAAGCCGGTGAAGCCGCCGCCGATCACGATGACGTCTGAGCGGGAAGGCAGGTCGCGGGAAAGTTCAGGGGCAGGGCCGGCTGTCAACGTCCACAGGGTCGGATTGGTGGGGCGAGCGGCACTGCTGGGCATCAGCGGGGGTCTCTCAATTAAACTACGCCAGATAGCTGTCACCATAGATCAGCCGCTGAAAGGATTGCGCCAGGATGATTTCAAGCGAGGCGCGCCGATGGGAGCACCTCGCTTTTTTGTAAAGTGGAGCGCCGCCTACTTGATCTTATCCTTCAGGGCTGAAACGTCTTCCATCTTCAGTTCGCCATCGGTGACGATCTTGCCGTCTGCGATCTTCCAAAGACGGAAGGGGCCGGTGATGTCACCATACTGATCGAAGGAGACCGGGCCGATGACACCTTCGTAGCGGATCGGCTTGCCTTCCTTGATGAGGCCGAGCGCCTTGGCGAACTCTTCCTTGCCGGCATAGATCGGCGTGCCCTTGGGGTCGACGACCCTATCGATGTCATCCTTCAGCTTGGATGTGTCGTCGCCGGCGATCGCCAGCGCGAGACCGACGATCGCGCCGGCGTCATAGGCTCGGTCAGCGGCCGGGTTGGTCGGCTCGATGCCCGAAAAATCCTTGTAGTTCTTGTTGAAGTAGTCAGTCGATGGCGTCGGCGTCGTGCCTGAGGAGGTGCCATAGGCGTCCTTCAGATAGTCCGAGCCGACGGAATCGATAAAATCCGGGCTGTTCATGCCGTCATTGAGCAGGAACTTCTGCGGGCCGCCTTGCGAGATCCAGGTGCGGGCGATGGTCGCGCCGTCGACCGGCGTGCTGACGAGATAGAGGCCGTCCGGATTGCCGCCCATGCCGGCGGTGACTTCCGAGGCATAGCTCGACTGCTTCTCGTTATAGGGTGTCGTCGAGACGATCGTGCCGCCGAGCGCCTTATAGGCCTTTGAGAATTCGGCGACCATGTTGACGCCGAAATCGTTATTGACGTGGATGATCGCGAGCTTCTTGAAGCCCTTGTCGATCGCGTATTTGGCGGCGGCGATACCTTGGAGCGAATCCGATGTGATGGTGCGGAAGAAGATACCGTTGGTCTTGCCGTCCCGGCCAAGCGCCGTCAGTGTCGGCGAGGAGGCGGCGGGCGACACCTGCACGATCTTGGCCGGCGCGGTGACCGAGGTCAGGATCGGGATCGTCACCGAAGAAATGATGCCGCCAATGATGGCCGGTACCTTCTTGACCTGGACGAGCTGGGTCGCGGCATCAACCGCGACATTGCCCTGGCTCTGGCTGTCGCGCGTATCCGTCACCAGATCGCAGCCATGAGCGCCGCCGGCGGCGTTGATGTCGCGGAAGGCCATCTCGACGGATTTTGCGCCCGCCTGACCGTATTCGCCGGCCGGGCCGGTCAGTTCCATCACGAGGCCGACCGTGACCTTGCAGTCCGCAGCATTGGCAGCGCCGGCTGCAGTCAGAAGGGCCAGAGCCGTGGTAATTTGAAATATCGTCTTCTTCATCTTTGTTCCCCTTGTTCGGTCAACGATTTTCGCTTCTGCTTTTTAGAACCTGTCAGGTCTCCGGCATCTGCAGCCAGGTTTCATGCAGATGCTGCCATTCGACGCCGTTGGGTGCCGATGAACTTGCGGTGAAGAGCGCGCTCGCCTGGCGCCGGCTGTATTTGCCGGCGCGAGACTGGGCTTCGACATAGGTGAGAACGATAGTATCCGCAGTTTCGTAGCGCGCGCGGATATCCGAAATCTCGATGGTGAAATTGCCCCGAAACGTCGCCCGGTTTGCCCGGATCAGCTCGATGGTCTCAGTGCGGTCGAAGACGCGGCCGGTCGGGGGGATCATGTGAAAAGCCTGGCCGAAGGTGCGCTCGCAGTGGCCGAAATCGGTCTTGTCGGCGGTTGCGGCGTCATACCAGGCTTCGAAGAAGCGATGGAAATCCAGCACTTCGGCGCTGGCCTTGCGGAAGAGGGGCGATTGCTGGCTCATACCTTCCCCGCATTGAGATTGTAATGCATGATCGAGCCGTGCCGGCCTGTGCGATCGCGCTCCAGTGTATAGACGTCGCCTTCAAGGCCAGGACTTTGGGCGATGATGCTGGCGATCTGCCGGCGGTCGTCGTCCGAAAAGGCGATATCCATAATCTTGGCATTGGCAAGCGCATGTGCCTGATTGCGGGCGCCGACGATGACGGCGGCGACCTGCGGCTGCTCCAGCACCCAGGCGCTGGCAATCGTGGCGATATCGACACCATGCTTGTCGGCGATACCCCTCAAAGTGCCGAGCAATGATTGAAACAGCTCCCAACCGCCGAAATCATCGATGATCAGCTTGTATTTGACGAGCGAGCGGTTCTCGAGCGGCATTTCCGGTTCCGACTGGCCCAGCCATCTGTCACTCAGGAAGCCGCCGGCCACCGAACCGTAGCAGAGGAACTTGACGTTATTCTCGGCGGCGAGCTTGGCGAGGCTGCGCGACGGCCGCTGATCGAGAACGGAATACTGCAGCTGTTGGCTGACCAGCGGAATGCCGGCTTTAAGGATCTCTGAAATATGTGGCGTGTCGAAATTCGTTGTGCCGACATTGCGCACCTTGCCTTCGCGGCGCATCTCGTCCAGCCAGCTCAGGGCTTCGAGATAGCCGGGCAGGGAGTAATCCCACCAATGAAACTGCACCAGATCGAGCTGTTCGGTCTTCAGCTTGCGCAGCGACTTGTCGACAATGCCACGAATATAGTCGCGGCTGATTGTTGCCAGCTTCTCCAGATCGGGCACGAGTTTGGTGTGGACCTTCATCGCGCCCGCGGCTTCCGCGCCGCGCTCGTTGCGAAGCCGCTCGCGCGCCTCGCCGATCAGCTCCTCGACGCCCGTATAGATGTCGGCGCAGTCATAGGTGCAGATGCCGACGTCGAAGGCGGCGATCAGGTCGGTCACGGCCTGGGCGCGATCGATGGCGCCATGTCCTCCGGCAAGCTGCCAGCCGCCGCGGATGACGCGGGAAATCTTGTATCCGGGGTTGAGCTCAAAAGTCTTGGCGGTCATACGGTTCATTCTCCTTCGGGCAACGGCACAGCCGTTGTTTCGGCATGGCTAAACCGCCGTTTGCCCGTCCTGACGATGCGCAGCCGGCTCGCGCAGTTCGGGTCGGGGCAGGCGATTTCCGCATCCGAGGTCATCCAGTCATTCTTGTGAGTGGGCCGTTGCTTGGCCGCCAGCAGCGGCAGGACGGCTGAAATGGAGTAGATCGAAAAGCCTTGCCCCGCAGGCAGGGACAGCATTTCGCCCTTGAGTTCGAAATAATCGCCCTGCTTGGCGCCGCAATAGATCGGCTTGCCCTCTGGAATGACGGCTTCGACCCTGAGGTCGAAAAGCTCAAAACTGTCATCGCTTGCAGCCGTCATCTCAGATCTCCGCGCGCTCGAAGGTGACGTCGCAGGCGCCGTTACGGCGGATGACGCCGCAGGCTACCGCGAAATGCTCGCGCTCCTCCGGGCGCACCTGTGCGACGACGCTGCCGGCAAGCCAGCCGATCGGAAAGAGCAAACGGGCGCCGGGTCCATAGAACAGACCGATATCGAAGATCGCATCCGGATTGCCGCCCCACATGCGCGGCGGCACGTAGCTCAGCACGATATCACCTGGCTGCGGCGTCAGCGTTGCGTTTTCGGCGGGCAGGGCGTTCGCATAGGAAGCACCCTTCAGATGCGCCGGCGGGATTGGGCATGAGATTTCCGGGCCGGTCCACATGGCGTGAATGCCACCGACTACACGGG
The DNA here is from genome assembly GCF_008370325.1 of Martinezella tropici. GTDB lineage: Bacteria > Pseudomonadota > Alphaproteobacteria > Rhizobiales > Rhizobiaceae > Rhizobium > Rhizobium tropici_B. The sequence goes on from NZ_VNIP01000013.1 coordinate 73,983, forward strand.
TTTCGCTGAGGTAGCTCCAGAGAAAGGCGGCATTGTCTGGCGCCTTGGCGTCCAGCAGAGGTGCCAAGACACTGAGGCCGGAACGTGGTTCGGTGATCTTGATGGCGCGTTGGCTCATGCGGATTGGCCCTTTTTGGCTTCGGCTTCCAGTTTGCTGCGCAGGAAGGTGAACGGCCGGCTGATGTCTGCCACCAGCGCATCGCGAGCGCCCTTTGCATCCTGCGCGGCGATCGCCTTGACGATCGTGCGGTGATAGTGGGCGGTATCGACCTCGCCGGCATCCGAGAAGGCGTAAATGGCGACGCGGATACAGGGGCCGGATTGCAGCCAAAGGCTTTCGATCATCGGGATCAGCACGGCCGAACCGCAGGCGCGATAGATCTCGAAATGAAAGGCTTGATTGAGCGTCACCTCGCGGTCGACGTCCTTCTTGTGCTTCAGCGCGCGCATCTCGTCCCATTCGCCGAGCATGCTTTCGATGGTCGTAATCTGGCGCGGCGTCATGCGGGTCGCTGCAAGCGCGATCGCCTCGCCCTCTATCAGGATGCGAGCGCGCAGAAGGTCGTCCATGCGCTCCAGCGTGATCGGCGGTACGCGAACGGACCGGTTGGGGAGAGCTTCCAGCGCTTTTTCCGTGATCAGCCGACCGAGAGCCTCGCGCACCGGCATGGTGCTGGTCATCAGCGCGTCGGCAAGACCGCGGATCGTCAGCACCTGGCTCGGCTCGAACAGCCCGCCGATCAGCGCGCGGCGCAGCTCCAGATAGACCCGGTCCTGAACGGTTTCTCGCCCCACTGGCGCAAGCTGTGCGGCAATCGGATCGCTCTTGTCGGCGGTGGCCTTTTGCATTCGACATCCCTTTTTCGGCTTGCGAAGAGGATTAAAGCTGATTAGCGTGATCAATGCAAGTGTGATCACAAATCAAATAACCAGGGAGGCGGCAACAATCGCCTTCCGGCCAGAGGGATCTCATGAGTACGACAACCGAACGGCATGGGGAGGAAGCCCGGCCCGTTCTGACGGCCAAAAACGTGGTGCGGCGCTTCGGCGGCCTGGTGGCCGTCAACGACGTTTCTTTCCATGTGCGCCAGGGTGAGATCCTCGGATTGATCGGTCCGAACGGCGCCGGCAAGACGACGATGTTCGACCTTCTGGCCGGCAGTGTTGCGCCGAGCAGCGGCGAAATCGTCTTGAATGGCACCGGAGTCGCAGGCGAGGCAGCTCATCGGCGGATCAGTCGCGGCCTCGGTCGTACTTTTCAGATCCCGCGGCCCTTTCCCAATCTGACGCTTCTCGACAATGTGATGCTGGCCGCCCAGCATCAGTCAGGCGAGCGCCTGCTGTCGAATTTCCTGCGGCCGTGGAAAGTCGCCGCGCAGGAGAAGGCGGCCCATGCCAAGGCGATGGAACTGCTCGACCTCGTTCACCTGACGCGTCTGGCGCATGAGCCGGCCCGCGTGTTGTCGGGCGGTCAGCGCAAACTTCTGGAGCTTGCCCGCGTCATGATGGCTGATCCGGCCCTCATCCTGCTCGACGAGCCCGCCGCCGGCGTCAACGCGACCCTTCTGGAAACGATCATCGACCGCATCCGCGATATCAATCAGCGCGGCGTCACCTTTCTTCTAATCGAGCACAATATCGATATGGTGACGCGCCTGTGTCACCGCGTGCTTGTGATGGCGAGTGGCGAGCTTCTTTGCGAGGGCACGCCGGAAGAGGTCGCCCGCGATCCGCGCGTCATCGAAGCCTATCTGGGAGGCGCGGCATGAGTGAACCGGTCTTGAGCGTTCGCAATCTCGTTGCCGGCTACGAGCCGGGTGTTCCGATCGTGCGCGGTGCCTCGATTGCGGTGGGGGAGAAGGAAATTGTCGTCGTGCTCGGTCCAAATGGCGCCGGCAAATCGAGCTTCATCAAGGCCATTGCCGGTCTTGTTCCGGTCGAAAGCGGCACGGTCGAGCTGGCCGGCAGGGATATTACGAGTGCTCCCGCCCACACCATGGTGCGGCTCGGCCTCGCCTTCGTGCCGCAGACGGAAAATGTCTTCCCGCTGATGTCCGTCGAGGACAATCTGAAGGTCGCCGGCGGCATTCTGAAGCCGAAAGACGTGCCTGCTCGCATCGAAGAAATGTATGCGACCTTTCCGGATCTTGCTCGTCATCGCCGCATCGCCGCCGGTAATCTTTCGGGAGGCCAGCGGCAGATGCTGGCCGTCGCGCGTGCCCTTATCGTGCATCCGAAGCTTCTCGTGCTCGATGAGCCTTCAGCGGGCCTCTCGCCAAAATTCGTCTCGATGGTCTTCGACATGCTGACCGAAATCCGCAAATCCGGCGTTACCATTCTGCTGGTCGAGCAAAATGCCAAGGCAGCGCTTGCGATTGGCGATCGCGCTTATGTCCTCGTCGAGGGCAAAGACAGGCATGAAGGCGTGGCTTCCGAACTTTGGAACGATCCTGTCGTTGCCGAACTCTATCTCGGTCAGCGACCGGCGGCTTCAGCAAGGGGAGGTGCGGCATGAACCTGCAATTCATCGTCGACGGATTGCTGACGGGCTCGATGATCGGTCTTGGCGCCATCGGCGTGACGCTCACCTACTCGATCTTACGCTTTTCGAACTTCGCCCATGGTGATTTCATGGCCTGGGGCACCTACGCGACGCTTGCCGTGGTCAGTGCGATCGGCGCTGTATTCGGCAAGGTCGCACCCATTGGCCCGCTCTCTTTCGGCTGGCCGCTGCTCGTGGCGGTGATCGTGGCAATGGGCTTTACCGGCCTCCTTGCCCTTGCACTCGACAAGGTGCTGTTTGCGAAACTGCGCGCCAAGGGCCAATCGATCATCGTCGTCATGGCGAGCTTCGGCGCTTCCATGGCTTTGCGTAGCCTGCTCGAATTCCTCTTCACCTCGCGGCCGACCTATTTCAGTCGCGCCATCCAGATCGCCATGCCCGTCGGCTTCGGCATTCGCATCACCCCAGATCAGATTGCCCTTTTGATCGTCACGGCGCTTCTGGTCTTCGGCGTGCATATGCTGATGACAAGGACGCAGACGGGCCGCTCCATGCAGGCGCTGAGCCAAAACCCGGCGCTTGCCCGCGTCGTCGGCATCGATGTCTCCAAAGTCGTACGCGTCACATGGCTGATCGGCGGAGGGCTCGCCTGCGTTGCCGGCGTCATGATCGGCATTCTCGTGCAGATCCGTCCGCTGATGGGCTTCGACATGCTGCTGCCGATGTTTGCCGCCGCTATTCTCGGCGGTATCGGCAGTGTGCCGGGCGCGGTTCTCGGCGGCCTCATTATTGGTCTTGCCGAGGCGGCCGCAGTTCAGCTTGTCGGTGCGGAGTGGCGTGCCGCCATCTCCTTCATCATCTTGATGGCGGTGCTGTTCATTCGGCCGATCGGCCTTTTCGGAGTGAGAGAGCGATGATGGACATTATTGGCTACGGCGCTTTCTTCCTGACGACCGCGTTGATCTTTTCCTTCATCACGCTCGGCCTGAACCTGCAATGGGGCCTGACCGGCCTCTTCAATGTCGGGCTCGCCGGCTTCGTAGCGATCGGCGCCTATACCTCGGCCTTGCTGACGACGCCCGATACGGCCGGGCGGTTCGGTGGGTTCGATCTGCCGATTCTCGTCGGCTGGCTCGGCGCGATGATTATCGCCGGTCTTGCCGCCGCCATCATCGGCGTGGCGACGCTCCGGCTGAAATCCGATTATCTGGCGATCACGACCTTCGGCGTGGCCGTCGTCGTCCAGCTCGTGACGCTGAATGCGCAGAGGCTGACAGGCGGCCCCTTTGGTGTCGGCTTCATTCCTCGCCCATTTTCTGGCCTTGCCGAAACGCCACTTCTTTTCAACTTGGCGAATCTCGGCGTCGTGACTGTCGTAATGCTGATCGTCTATTTCGCGCTCGAGCATCTGGCGAAAAGCCCCTGGGGACGCGTCCTCAAGGCGTTGCGTGAGGACGAGCGCGCCGCCATTTCTCTCGGCAAGAGCGCTCGCTTCTACCGCGCACAGGCCTTTGCCGTCGGCGGTGCGATCATGGGACTGGCCGGCGCCATACAGGCACATTTCATCGGTTTTATCGCGCCGGACAATTACCTTCCCATCCTGACCTTTCAGGTCTGGGTCATGCTGATCGTCGGCGGCTCTGGCAGCAACAAGGGTGCCATCGTCGGCAGCGCTCTGGTCTGGGCTATCTGGGCCGGTTCCGGTGCGCTCACGAGTATCCTCTTTTCGCCCGAACAACAGGCTCGTGCGGCATCGCTGCAGATCGTAGCGATCGGCGTCATGCTCTGCATCATCCTGCTGGTGCGTCCCGGCGGCCTCTTCGGCGATATGCCGCGGCGGCGATCGGCGGTCGCATCGCAGCCGAAACCGGCTGTGGATGAGCTAAGCGACAGGGCGTCGTAACGCTTACCGATAACCATTGGTGAGAAGCAGGAGAATGGAAAAGAAGCCCGATAGGAGCATTGCCGAATGCCAGTAGCCAAGCCGTGATGTTTGATAATCAAAAGGAGGTCGCGCCCAAAAAGAAACCCGCCGACGCGGGTTATGTTAGAAATTCGAGCGCACGCTCAATTCACATTGCCATTTGGGCGGTATGGCTGCGCCAGCGCGGACTCCAGCTCAAAACGTTAGCTCCTGATATACGCGCTGAACCTCCGCAAACTTGCAAAGCTGAAACCCCGCGTGAAGACCACGGCCTTCTCGCCGGTTATCTAGCGGAGGGCCACTGGCCTCGCTACCTTCGACCGGCTTCGTCGATGGTATCGGTGCAATGCGGCCCTCCCACGGATCGACCATACCAGTCGAAAATCGGTGGAGTATGTCAGCCTGGCCTTTGTTCGGATAGGCACTTGCGGCCCGCTGCCATTGCCTTGTAGGTCCCCTTGAGATCGACGATAAAGGCGCCCTGGGTTTGCGGAAATACGGTCATCGTGTATCTCTTTGCCACGTCGCGTTTAAAACCCGGGTCGTCTGTCAAAATGTAACCGCCCGAATATCCGCCTTTGAGTTTTCCTGCCGTGGTGGTCACCACGCCATGATAAAGATGGTGGTCGATAGCGACGAAGATTTCCTTGGCCCCGTTCTGGATACCTATATCCAGCTTTGTGAACACACCGAGATAACCGACCGACTGGTCCGCGGCGACGCCCATTTGTACCGCACCTGGGCCGAATGTCCTGACGATCAGGCAATCTCCGCGTGTTTTATTTGCGTAGACAGTCCAGCCCTCGACATCCTCCCCATATTTGACAAGCGGATCGCTAGCCTTGGGAAGGGGATTTTCTTGTGCGTAGACTGCCGTCGCAGAAGCAAGTGCCACTGACGTTGCTAAGATGAATGCCGTAAAATTTCGCATGGTTATCCCTCAGTTGTCCTCAGATGTAAGCGCTGTTCTCAGGCCATGGCCTTGAGCTTCGAGGCGCGGATATCGGCCACCGGCAAAAAGTTCATCAATTTGGCTGTTAGGGATCAGCCATTGACGATCCTGGTAAGGACGTCGGCAAGATATCTCCGCACCGATTTCTTATGTATATTTCACCTTCACCTCATTGATCGTTCCACTGAAGGCGAAAGGTGCCTTCTCAAAGTAATCAAGCACCTGTGTGAACACGAGCGAGCCTGCCTGAACATGTGCGGCCCACCGAGATAGTCGCTGGCGTCGGGTTTGATCTTCGAAACGGTGCCGTGGCCGGTGTCGCTGATCCTCGCCATTGAGCGAACTCGCCCCTGGGTCACCGCAAATGGCTGCGATTGTCCATGAACAGACCGCCGAAGAATACGTGCGGCAATGGTCGCCCTACGAGAGCCTGCGCCTCGGATACGGATGAACGAATGGCGCGGGAACGACATTGTCCACCACAATCATGGCAAACCGGCCAATGGGACCGAAAGGACCTTACTAAGCAATTTTCTCATCTTCATTGCTCCGCTTCTCTCAAAAACTCGCTGCTAGGATCGGCGGCGGCCCGTTCGATTTTGCGGGCATCCGCCGAGATGAGCACGTCACATCGGCACGAACTCGCCGGGCCGCCAGCTCTTGTCGAACCAGGGTTCGAGCGGACCATAGAGCCGAAGCAGCGTGTACCACCCCTTGCCAGGAACGGTCTGGATCCAGTTCGCTTGCTTGCCCTCCGGGGCGGTCGGACTGAAGTAGAGGTCGACCGAACCGTCGGAATTCTCGATGAGCTTGTCGCGCTTGTTGTTCTTGCTGGGGAAGGTCTGGCCCGTCTGTAGCTCGGAGCGCGTCTGCGGATCGTAGATCACCACCGACCAGAAGTCCTTGGCTGGCGCATTGGCGGGAATGCGAAGCGTGTAGGTCTTCGCGCCGTCCAGATAGTCGCCGTTCGCGTCGGTCGCAGAATAGGCGTACTGGGAGCCGGCGCCGACCATTTTCTGCACCATGGCTGGCGTGTTGACCGTCGCCTGATAGAAGAAGAGAGTCCTGGCGTCGAGATTGCGGCCGCCCGCGCCTTCGTCCCGGAGCCACTGATAGCTTCCGCCCACGAAGGCCGTGCTCCAGGCGCTGTTCGGATAAAGCCGGACGCCGTCAAGGCGCGGGCGGAGCACCAGCGCGCGGGCGGTTGCATTACCGATGGCGACCGCGTCGGTCAGCAGCTTCTTCATCCGCTCGTCCGGCGCGAAGGGCTTGCCCTTCTGGATGCCGATGGAGGCAAACAGGCCGAGCATTTCGGGGTCGAGCATCGAGGTTGGCTCACGTTCGATGACAGTGTGGAGCTCCTCGAAGAAATCGAAGTTGTTGGCGTGGATGGTGTTCCAGGACTTCCGCGATCCGTCGATGAACTCCATCGCCGGCGGGGTGTCGCGCTTGTTGAGCGGATAGACCTTCAACCCGTTCTTGAACGAGGCGACCGCGGCGTCGGGTTTTCCATCTACCAGGAAACCACGCAGGATCAGCCAGTTCACATAGCTGGTCGACTTCGAGACAAAATACTTCTCGCCCTCGACCTCAGCCTCCATGCCGCCGACAGGCGGATTGAGATCGCCCTTGTAGTCGGGCGGGAGGATCAGGTACTTGCCACCCTTGCCCCGATCGAGGCCGGGAGCGCCCATGTCGGCCACGAAGCGGAAAAAGGCATCGTTGACCGTGCCTGGGCCGGAGCCGGCCGGAATCTGGACGACCGTCGGTCCGTCCTTCTGCAGATCGAGCATCGCCATGCCATAGACGGTATCGGTGTTGCCGGTCAGGAACAGCGGCGCGGAGTCCATCAGTTGTTCGATAAGGATCACCTTGTTAGACGCATCGGCGCCCATTTTCAGGGAACCAAGCCGAATACTCTCGATGGAGGCGGCGGGAATGCCGTTGAGGAAGGTTTCGACGCCACGCATGAGGTCGAGATTGTCATAGAGCTTGTCAACCGTGACCTTGTCCGGCATCCCGTCGAAAAAATTCAGGGTCCCTAGCGGGGTTTCCACCTGATCGGGGGTCATGATCGCTTCGGGGATCTTGTAGTTGTAGCCGGGTGTTTTTTCCGAGGCGTCGGCGGCCCACGCAGCCGCACAGCCTGCGATCGTCAATATCAGCGCGTGGCGCCAGGCTCCACCGACCCATCTCGGCATCATTCCTGTCGTTTTTTTCCCTTGAAGGGTCCTTCCTTCGCTTCGCTGACCAATTGTGAAGTCCAACAGCCTTGTGCGCTTTGTGCGACTTCCTCTCCGGAAATCCTTGCCAAGCAGATATATTTCGAGGGAACGTCTTACCATTTTACGCCATGTCCAATTCTAGTTGTTATGTTTGCGAGAAGTGGTCAAGTCATTGAATTAGGCTTGGTTCGCTGCTGGATCCGCAGCCTCCTTCATCTGAATCATCTGCTGTGCAGCGGCTGCTGCGTCCGAGGCCCCGCCCTCGACATGAACGGTCGGTCTGGCAATCTTGATGCCGTTCTCTGCGAATGCCTTCTTGATCATCATCAATGCCCGCCGCTTGATCGAGAACTGGGCGCCCGGCTTGGTCATCAGTTTCATCTTCAGTTCGATCGCGAAATCGCCAAAGTTGTCGATACCCTGCAGCTTGAGCGGCTGGATCGTATCGGCCGCGAACTCCGGATCGGCCGCCAGATCCTGACCGATCTTCTTAATGAGCTTGCGCGCCAGATCGACATCGGAATCGTAGGTGAGGCGGATGGTCATCTTCTCGATCACCCAGTCGCGGCTCATGTTCTGGACCGCACCGAGTGCACCGAAGGGAACGGTGAACACCGGGCCACGGTGATGCCGCAGCCTTACCGACCGCAGGCTGAAGGATTCGACCGTGCCCTTGTAGGACCCGCTCTGGATGTATTCGCCGACCCTGAAAGCGTCATCGAGCATGTAGAAGACGCCGCTGAGCACATCCTTCACAAGGGTCTGTGATCCGAAGCCGACCGCCACACCGAACACGCCGGCGCCGGCAATCAACGGCCCGACTTGCACGCCCAGGCCCGAGAGGATCGTCAGCACCGCTACCACCGCGATGAACGCCGCTAGCGCATTCCGGAAGATCGGCAACAGCGTTCTGAGCCTTGCGCGCCGGGCGGCCTCCTCCGCGGTGCCGCCCGCCTGTCCGGCAAGGTCGAGCTGGTAGTCGATCAGTCGCTTGGACAGCTGCCAGAGGAAATCTGCGACCAGCAGGATCACGACGGCGTTGAGCACGCCGGGGACGGCAATCGCGGCGGCGGCGCTGCCAGCCACTCTGGCTGCCATGATGCTCCAGATATAGGCGAGCCATGCGACCGCAGCGGCAATCACTGCCGCCCTCGCGCCCCTCTCGATCAGGACACCGAGTATGACGCCGACGGCTCCGGCACGCCTGGTCCGACGGGCCAGTGCCTGCGCGATATTGCCCGCACCCCGCACCGCGGTTGGCAGCACCAGCGCAAGGATGCCGAGCCACAGCAGACCGAGCAGACCGGCCACCCAGACCAGCCAGAGCACGACAAGGCAGAGCGTCAACAGCATGCGCCTGACGAGGGATGCAGGTCTGTCCGGCCGTCGCCAGACCACCTCGATTGCCATCGCCAGGATAGCCAGACCGAACAGGAACGCCGTGAGCGCTCTCACCTCGTTCGAGAAGCCGAGTGCCGGCATCAGGCTGACGACGGCCCAGCCGAACAGGAAGATGCCGGCGATCTGGCTTGTGCGGGGGAGCCAGAACGACAGAGCCGACCCGCCCGTCCCCATCGGTGCAACCTGGTCCGGCGTGGCGCCGTTGGCGGTGAGGGGAATTATCCAGCGCGCGATGATGCGGACGGCTCGGAAAGCTATGAACGCAACGAGCAGCGTCACGACGATCCTGCGCAGCAGGGGCATCCAATCGAACGCCAGGAATGCGCCGACGCTCGCCAGCGCGAAGGTGAGCAGGCAAATCAGATCCGGCAGTGCGGTGCCTGCCGCTGCATCGTCAACTGGCTTGCGCGCATGATCCAGCGCCTGTCGCACGAGCCACTCCGCGCCGAAACCGATCGCGATCAGCACCACCAGTATGCCAATCACCAATCCCGGCTGGCCGGCGTTGACCTCGCGCGAGACGACATTGGCAGCGTTGGCGAGCTCGCTTGGAATGCGGGGGAAGGCAGCCACAAGCGCGCTGACGCGGCTGTGAAGCGCAGCCCCCCATTGCGTAACGGCGTCGCTGACCGAGGGATCGTTTTGCTCGGGTGGAGGGACGGCCTTCCCTTCGAGCCAGGCCTTAAGCTCCGGGTCCTTCATGAGCTCGAGGAACTGCTGCGCCTTGGCGGGCGGCAGGTCCGGGCCGGTCTGTTGCGCCCAGCCGGTGCCTCCGAAAGCGACGAGCGCGATCCACACGAGGAAAATTGTCAAAGCGAAGCGCACGGCCGTTTCTACCCCCTTCAGATCGGTTGCGGCATCGTCCTGCCGAACAGGTTTGATCGTTGAGCTCCCCGGCCGGACGCATTGACGACCGGGTTCTATTCGTTCGCTCAATCCCTAAGCGTCATCGGACACGTCGCAGCTATTCTTCCAGCGGCGCGATGATTGGGCTGGTCTCATCGAAATGCCATAAGGAAGTTGTCGAAATTCACTGGTAGCTCTGTGGTGCTGTCACTTGGGGCAGACGTCCCAGAAGCCCGTCGTCTTCGCAGGCGACGTATAGTACCAGCACTGGCCTGAATGCGGTGGGTTGCCCGCGATAGCCACCGCGGATGCGCCTGCCACGAAGCCGATTGCGGCGCCAGCGGCGATCGCACCGCCTGGACGCCAATAACGACGGGGTTGGGCCACGACGACACCTCGTCGCGCCGCACCATATGCGGGCGGATGACGATGGCCCACGGCGGCACATCCCCGTGGCCCGCAGGCTGCGGCACCGCAGCCTCTGGGGCCGCATGCGGCGACCGCCCGCCGTGCTTCGGCGGGCGTCGCTCCGAACATCGGAGCGGAGATAAGAAGAAGCACCGCGATTGCGGCAATGACGTTGCCGAACGCTTTGAAGAGTTTCATCGGTTCACTCCCTTTAGTTGGTTGTTTCCGTCCGCGCGAACGAACGTTTAGGCACGTCGGACCCGAGGTCCTCGTTTGATTGCGCATGCGCCTGTCCGGCGACTGCCAATACGGTCATCATCGCGAGGGCGCTTTTCTCGAATGTCATGCAGATCACCCTAGAAATGTACGGCAAGGCCGAGGATCGGGCCTTGCTGGACGACGTCGAAGACGAACCCGTCGTTGCTGTAGTTCACGCCGAGCGCGCGATAGCCGGCGACTGCGGAAATCGTGTCGTTGAACTTGTAGCCGAGCCCGACCTGTACATCCCAGTCGAGGTCGGCACCGCCGGCACCGACGAGACCCCATCCGGTCAGGTAGATTTCCGGTGTGAAGAAATAGTTGCCGCGAATGCCCGCCACGGCGTCGACCCAGGTCGCGCCGTCTTTCGCCTCCCGTCCGCCAAGGATGCCGCCGTTGAAGCCGATCGTGTTGTCGACCGACCAGAGCCGCGCACCGACGACGACGTCGAGATGTCCGGCCGGATCGTCGATGACCGCGTAGCCTGCGCCGAGCAGTCCGGCAAAGGTCTTCGAGGTGACGTCGACGCTATCGGCAAGGATACCGTTGCGCGTTTTGGCGTCGGCCCCGAGCTTCGTGTAGATGACGTCGCCGACGACGCTGAAACGCTCGTATCGCGCTTCTCCTGCCGCCATGAAGGCGAAATCGATGTTCTGGATCACGTCGCCGAACGACGAGTCGAGGTGAACCTCGGGAAGACCAAAGGAAGCGGTATCACCGGAAATTCCTGCCAGCCAGAAGTACGGGGCGACGGTGAACTGCCACCCATCGGGTGTGCCTTCGACCTTCGCATTGGTTGCCAGCGGCGTCAGGTCGGCTGCGTACCCAAAGTTAGGGACGAGGAGCGCGATCAAAAGCAGAGCAGCGGACGACAGCAAATTCTTCATGCGAATATCCTTCAGCCGGTGTCCCCGTGTCGATGGGAACGATGCGAGATTGTCCGAAAGCTGAGTGATCCATAAGTAGGTTACAGTTACTTACGGCTGTTCGGGTCGACCGCAACGAGCGGAGCGGTCACGACCTTGCTCGCAACTTCGGCCGCCCCGCTCGCCGCAACCGCGATCGCATCGCCGACGCCGACACGGCTATCGGTCAGGCTCTGGCCCTGCGAAATACGCCCCCCGATCAGGCGGACGATCTCGGGGGACTCGGCGAACTTGCCGTGGTTCAGGCTATCTCCGGCCTTGATCTTCGTCAGGTCGATGACCTTGATCTTGCTGTCGGCGAGTTCCTGCTTGTAGGGAGCCTGTTCCGGATCGATAGAGCCCAGCCGGGAGACGCCGCCCCAGACCCGCCGGGAAAAGGCGAGCGCCTTGTCGTCGCGCGAGACGAAGAGGGTGAATTGTGGATGCTGTTTGCCCATGTCGGTGATCTGCTGGCGGAAGACGTCGACGTCGACGTCCGGGGCCGCCAGCATCACATTGTGGAATTTCCCGGGCAGGTGTCCGTTGCGGATCGCCATCTGCCGCAGTGATTCCAGCGCCAGCCAGTTGCCCATCGAATGGGCGAGGATCGAGACGTCCTTCACCTCGGGGTCCTTGGCCAGATACTGGAAGAGTTGCTCCAACGCGTTGCGAGTGTAGTTGGTGCTTTCCCGGTCGTAGCCATATGCAAGCAGTTTGCCGCGAGACGGCCAAGTCACCAGCACGGGCGCGCTATTCACGCCGGAATCGTGGATGATCTGGGCGAAGCGATAGACCGAGTCCTCGAAGCGGTTGTTGAACCCGTGGATGAAGACGAGCACGCTTCCATCCTTGTTCTTGCGGACCGACGCGCTCAGCCAGCTCTGCGCCTGCTCGCGCGAAATCTCGTCGGCCTTCAAAGTGGCGAAATCCGTGGCCGGGTTCGACGGCAACCGTCTGGGCCACGCGACCTCTCCGACCTTGCGGACACTGTCGGGCGGTATCGAGATCGTCAGGTCCGCGAAGGATGGTGCGGCGGCGCGCTCTCCGTTGTACATCTCGCCGGGCACCGTGGAACGGGCGCGGGTGGTGGTGATCAGCATGTCGACCTTGCTGGCGGTCGGGGCGGTCTCGGCGACGGGAACAATCACGTCCTTGGGATGGCCGGCACAGCCATACAGCAAACCGAAGAGAACCCCGCATGCGGCCAACCGTCCAACTCGAAACACGTCAATCTTTCTCATGCCCAACCGCCTATGGAAAACCCAATTTCGGTCGGACGCTACACGAGCGGAGAAGGATTTTAACGTAACCTCTCGTATATTCTGTCGGCTTTCCCCCTCATGGAGCCGAGGAGGGGGCGGTCGACGCAAGCGCGGCAATATCCGCCTCGGCAGGTACGGGAAGCCCCGCCGTCCGGGCATCGGCGATCAGTCGAGCGCGGTCCTCAGCGGTGAAGTTCCGTGCCTTGAGTTCGGCGACGATGTTCGGCGCGAAGTCCGGACGCATTCGGTCGAAGAGCGCGGCTTCCCGATGAGCGTCGTCAATCATGCCGGCGTCGGCGTAGATGACCGCGGCCACAGCGTGAAAGAGCGGAAACTTCTGCAAGTCGGCCTGCTTGATGTTCATGACCGCAAGCGCGCGGTCGCGGAGCATGTAGGCGGCCAGCGCTCGATTGCCCTGATAATATCCACCACCACCAGGATTGAGGGCAAGCGCACGGTCCAGCATCTCGGAGCCGCGCTTCCATTGCCCGCTCATCGCCACTCGTGTTCCAAATTCCCCGAGGAGTTCGGTGTCGTTGGGATTGATGGAGACGGCCTTCTCGCCGATGCGCAGCGCTTCCGGGACCTGCTGGTTGAAGAACAGGGCGGTCATCAGCGCCTGCTGGCCGCGGACATTGTCGGGATCGAGCTGGACGGCGCGCCGGGCGGCCTGAAGGCTGCGTTCGATGGGAGACGGAGCGCCCGCCATCGTGTTGAAACGGAAACGATCTTCGTCGAGATAGATGATCGAGAGCATGGCCCAACCCGTGGCGAAGGACGGGAAGCGCGCGACCGATGTTTCCAGACAGGCGCGCACATGCGCATGCCGCTCGGCGCTCAATTCTCCTCGATATCCATAAAATTCAAGGGCGCATTGATAGGTTCGAAGATCGTTCGGGGGCGGGTTTGTGGCGTCGGCTTTCGCCATAATGCCATAGGGCTGTGCGATGGCCGTCGCCACCTTGTTGGCGACGTCGGACTGGATCGCGAACAGATCGCCCGACTGCGTGTCGTCGTCGTAGTCCTGCGACCAGAGGATTGCGCCGTTTTCCGTGTCGAGGACGCGCGCCGTGGCACGTATGCGGTTGCCTGACATGCGCACGCCGCCCGCTAACAGAAACCGCGCCCCGAGTTCCTTCCTGATCTGCGAGGGCGCGACGTCGGCAGGCAGGCTCTTCGACGTCTCCCGACCGAAAACCCTGATTTCCTTGAAGCGGGGAAGTGCCGTCAAAAGCTCTTCGGTCAGCCCAGCGGAATAGAGATCAGCGTCTCGACCGCCGCCCAGATTGGCGAAGGGAGCGACGACGAGCGTCGGCTGGTCGTGGCCGACACGGGATGAAAGCGCAAAAATATGGATGGCAGCCAAGAGGCCGATCGCGACGCCCGCGGCAAGGGTCAGGATAAGGGCCGCGGTGCTTACTCGCCAGTCGATGCGGCGGCGGGTGACTATGGTTGCGGGAGCAACTGTTTCAGGCGATCGGTCCACCTCGGCAGGCGCGGGTGTGACGGTCGTGAACGTCGGAACGTAACCGCCTTTGGGAATGTCGATGCGAACCAGGTCATCACGACCGGCGGTCAGGTAGTATCGCTCCAGTGCACGCCGCAGCTTGCCTGCTTCTATCCGGACGACAGGGTCATCCTGGGTGTAACCCTCGAACCGTTTGAACACTTCGACGGCGATCGTGTATCCCTTGATGCGATCGCCGCGACCCTCGAGTGCCTCCTGCACGACATACGTGAGGAATGCTGCGCTTCGGCCGACCTTGGGAAATTCCGGGCTCGCAACAATGCGTTCGAGCTGGGCTCTGACGGCCTCGGAATCGAGAGGAGGGCAATGCAGCGACAAATCGTTTGACGGCACGGACGTCTGCATGGCCATATCCCCACCCACTCTCGAGAAACACGACTGCTCGAGATTTCTCTGCCCAATCACCGTTGCAACCTACCGTATATTAGCTGCGCAGTCCATGAGAGAGAACTTAACGATCCGATCAATCGATAGTCCGTCGAGATGTAGCTTACAGTTATATACTTGCATTGCTTTCGCCAAAGCACAGGATGAAGGTGCCGCCGTAGCGTGAACCCGCGCATTTGGGAGGTTCAAATGGGCTTTGACGTGAGCTTCGCTAAAAGCCGGTTCCCTCTCCGAGCGGACGTGATCGACATGCTCGCACGCCGAAGCGAAAGCTTTCGTGAACTGTGCAACGACTTCGCGATTGCAGACCAGTTGCGTCAGGCGTGGCAGGGTAGCTCCGAACCGGGCGACGCGCAAAGGCACGCTGAGTTGGTGGAACTGGTCGATAGCCTACGAGCGGAAATCGCCGAGGCGGTCGACAATGCCTCGGTCTTTCCGTTTCGCCGGAAAAGATCACATCCGTCACAAGCATGAGCAGCGAAGCATGTGAATGTCCAAACGGTTCCGCCCATCGAACGGCACACTCTATGCACTCTTGCTGGCGGGCCAGACCATCGCCGCCTCGGCATTGTTCATGAAGGTATTCCCGATCTTCCACGACGTATTGACCCATCTTGGAGAGCGGCTGACCCTGGACATTGCGGATCAGATCTCTATCACGGCAGTCGCGGTCACTCTTCACTGCTGCTACTGGATACGGCTTGGATGGGTCACCGTCACTGTGCCCTTCAAGAGCACGCTCATCTCTCATCTATGTATCTTTATCGGGCGGCTCAGCTTCCTGTTTGGAGGCGCGCTCTTTTCGGCGGTTTTCTTCAGGCATGTCCCCGAACTGGATGTCCTTCCGACCTTCGAGCAATCGGCGGTAAAACTGTCTTACATCGCGCTGATCCTGTTCGGCCTCTTCTGCTATTCGCTCGAACTCGACCGTCTTGGAAAGGCGCTCGAACCGGATCCACTGTAGGCAGTCGTACCGTTGGTTACTGTAACCTACTTCCATTCCGCCTTGGGAAGCGCAACGCATGGCGTCGAAGGTCAAAGTAGATCGAGGGAGAATTCCGCGTGGGCTCGGGTACCAATCTCAACAGACGTGCATTGTGGGCGGGATGCTGTCATCGGCGTTCTGTCGGCGGGCTCTCCGAAGCCATCGCTCGCGGGCGCCGTTCTCCCTATGCAGGACGGAGCTTCCCGATGCGACCGCTCTTCGGCGCGCCACGCGGCGCTCCACCATCGGGCCAAATCCCAAACACCAGCCGGGATCGCAAGAACCCGAGCGTTTACTGAAACTTGTTTCAAACGCAGGTCGATTAAGGAGCGACGTCATGTTTCTCGACTATTTTGCGCTCGGCATTCTGCTCTTCGTGGTGCTGACGCTCTTCTACGGCATCATCGCGATCCACGATATTCCGCATCTTATCGCCAAGTCGCGCAACCATCCGCACCAGGATGCCATCCACATCGCCGGCTGGGTGAGCCTGTTCACGCTGCACGCCATATGGCCGTTCCTGTTCATCTGGGCGACGCTCTATCGCGAGGATCGCGGCTGGGGCATGCGTCCGGACGGCGTGCTCAAACCGGAAATCGAAGCCAATGCAGAGATTGCC
The DNA here is from genome assembly GCF_008370325.1 of Martinezella tropici. Classification (GTDB taxonomy): domain Bacteria; phylum Pseudomonadota; class Alphaproteobacteria; order Rhizobiales; family Rhizobiaceae; genus Rhizobium; species Rhizobium tropici_B. Next base: position 90,186 of record NZ_VNIP01000013.1, read on the forward strand.
CGCCTCCAGGCCCGCATCGCCGAGCTTGAGGAGCAGCAACCGCGCACAAAGGGGAATGCCTGATGGATCTGCTCCTCATCCTCACCTATGCGGCGATCTGCATTGCGATCTTCAAGATCTTCAAGATCCCCGTCACCCAGTGGACGGTCTCCACGGCGGTGCTTGGGGGCATCTTCCTGATCGCGGGCCTCCTGCTGCTCATGAGCTACAATCATCCCTATTCCGGAGATGGCCGCATCTACTTCACCTCGGCGCCGGTCATCCCAATCGTCGGCGGCCAGGTCGTGGAAGTGCCGGTAACGCCCAACACACCGCTGAAGAAGGGCGACGTGCTATTCCGCATCGATCCGCGTCCCTATCAATTCGCCGTCGACCAGAAGCGGGCAGCGTTTGCCGAGGCCGAGCGGACAGTGCTGCAGCTCAAGGCCGCACTTGATGCCGCTACCTCGGCAACCCACGGTGCCGCCGCCTCGCGCGACCGGGCGCAGCAGGCCTTCGAACGTATCGCGCAGTCCAATGAGAACGCCAAGGCCAGCGGCAGGGCCGGGGTCTATTCCGAACTTGAGGTCGACAACCGGCGCGGCATATATCTGACGGCAGAAGCGGCGTTCGCCACGGCGCAGGCGCAGGAAACCCAGGCGAAGCTCGCCTATGAATCGGAGATAAATGGCACCAATCCGACCGTCGCCCGCATTCAAGCCGAGCTCAACAATGCGCTGTACGAGCTCGATGAGACGACTGTGCGGGCGCCGAGCGACGGCTATGTGACGCAGGTCTTCCTGCGGCCGGGCATGATGGCAAACCCGCTGCCGCTTCGGCCAGTCATGGTCTTCATCAACAGCGACGACCGCATGCTCGCGGCTGCCTTCATCCAGAATTCCCTGCAGCGCGTGCGCGTCGGAGACGAAGCCGAAGTTTCGTTCAAGGCCATTCCCGGCCGGGTTTTCAAGGCGAAGGTCGGCGGCATCATTGATGTCATGGCGCAGGGGCAGCTTCAGCCGTCCGGCGCGCTGATCGACCCGCAAGCGCCCGAACGGCTCGCGCCGGGACTGACGCTGGCCAAGATCGAGATTCTGGATGATCTTTCCGCATATCAGCTTCCAGGTGGCGTCGTTGCCAGCGTCGCCGTCTATACCGAGCACTGGCACCACGTTGCGATCATGCGGAAGATCCTGCTGCGCATGAGTGCATGGATGAATTACGTGTTCCTGGAGCATTAGAAGGGGATGTCGAAGCGCACGCTTTTCTGCATCCCACCGACAATGGGGTAGAGAGTTTCTGTTCGGCTCTCGCCGGAGCCCGAACACTCGCTCCGGCCGGCCAACAGAGTCGTCAACAGGTAGCTGGGGAACCGGCTGCTGCTGCAAAAAACGTGGGAGTTATCGATGTTCACAAGGCGCCTGTTTCTTTCCTCGAGTGTTTTGGCGCAAAATGTAAAGCGCAGGACGCCTTTTACTTTTAGAAAACGTGTGACGCGTCGATTGCAGGGGAGTACTGGCATGGCTCTGGTCGTTGACTTCCGGCTCCGGCGCGTGCCAAGCCCGGCATGCTGATTAACAAACGGAACCTGCGGCCAGTTGCGCGCATAGTGCGGTCGTTCTCGATCGTAGCCGTAAGCCTTCCACAGGACCACGAAAAGGCCCGGCGAGAGCTGGGCGTCTTACATGTGCCTACCTCATCCGTTGACGCGAACAAGTCGCATGGCGGAGCGTCAGCATTCACGGGACTGCGCCAAAAGTCGGACGAGGTGGCATTTGGGCGCCACGTTCGGCGCTTTTGCATGATCTGCTTGTGTCTCTTGCGCTTGTTGTCGCCGGCCTTCGCACAGGAGGACGACGAGGACGAGGGGGAAGAAGATAGCGCTGTGTGCGACATCGATGTCGGTGGGTCCGGCTCGGAAAGCAAGCCCCTCAGCACCACAAATGGCACGGGATTAAATCGCTATCTCGTCAACGGCATTTGCTATGATCTGTCCGGAAGCCTGCAGAGCACTGTGCAACGCACCAACGCTCCGGAGCCGCATCTAGGGCCCGGCTCAAGAACCACCCGCAGCTTCACCAGCGAAGCGGATTTGCGCCTCGAAGCCGCGCGGCTGACGGAAAGGGGACCTTTCAAGTTCGTCTTCGGGACTTCCTGGGGCTATAATACTGACAGTGGTTTTGATGCAGCGCCCACTTTGTCCGAAGCAACAATCGAATACGCAGGGGTTAAAGTTGGGTACGCCGAATCCCTCATGAACGCTTGGTCGGGCGATTTCCAGTTCACCGCGTCGTCGCCGTCGCTGAGCAGCTATCTGGCTTCTTACAAATACCAGATCACTGACGGCCTGTCGTCCTCGGTGGCGGTCGAAGCTGGCCCACCGGCCAGCAACGGCGCGACCACCTGGGAATTCCCCAAGGAGCCGCCGTATTTCACTGCGCAACTCCATTACGAAAAAGACGACTGGATCATGCAGATTTCGGCGGCCGTTCATCGGCAAGAGACGCCGGCCGCACTCTTGCACGATTCGTCGGCCGGCAGTCGATCCGGTTGGGCAGCGACTGCCGGCCTTACGGTGCCGGTTAGATTTGCCGGTGAAGACGACAATTTTAGCGCTAGCCTTGCCTACTCGGTAGACGCGCCTGCTTTCCTCGGCACTGCGGCCGACGCCGATGCTTTCGCCGCACGTTTCCCCACCGTCGGGCCGATACAAGGCTGGAGCGGCGTCGCATCGTACCATCACAAATGGTCGGACAAATGGGAGTCGAACGCGTTCGCAAGCTATATCGCGGTGAATCTCGACCTGTTCGCAACCAACCCCTCGATCACAACCAAGCGATACGGCATAAATTTGATCTATCAGCCGGCGGAAAAGTGGACGATCGGCGCAGAAGTGGATGCCCTCAGCACACATGTCGCGCTCGACGGCGCGATCGGTCTTGTTCCAGGTGCGAATTTGAAAGGAACAACAGGCTTCCTGTGGGTTAAACGTGAATTTTGAACGGCATGTGGCGTTGCCAGCCAAATTGCGACCCGAACCACTCCAGCGCTCCCCGCATTAGACGCTTCACACATTTTCTAGAGCATGTCGCCAGGCCGAGCACGAGGCCGCAACAGGCAGCGACGCCCGCTGACACCCGCGGAATTAGGGGTCGCAAGCTCGAAATCCGTTCGTTTCATTTACCGGCCTCGGTTGTTTGCAGCGTAACATGCCGACCGCCGAAGGCGTTGAAAAGGGGATGGAGTGAATAGCCCCGAGTTTCGTAGACACCCTCGGGTTAGATTTTCTGCTGCTTTTCGAACTCTACGGGCGACAGCATCCCGTTCCTGACGTGTTTGCGTTTCGGGTTGTAGAACATTTCGATGTAGTCGAACACGTCCTGGCGAGCTTCATCGCGTGAACGGTAGACCCTGCGACGTATCCTCTCTCGCTTCAGAAGATTGACGAAGCTCTCGGCCACCGCATTGTCATGGCAGTTGCCGCGTCGGATTGACGAGGCGCGCACGATAACCCTCGAAATCAAAAGACTGTCGGTGGTATTGATCGATGAAAGGGCTGGATTGGCCCCGCGGGTTGCCTCCACCTTGTTCAAAGAGTTGTTTTCCGCGGGCCCGAGCGGCAAACTCGACCGATTTTTGTTGGATCGTCGCACACTTTGACGGCAGCAATCGATTGCCAAGCTGGAAACTGGAAGCGAGGCGGGCGGACACGAGTCGTTTACACTACCTCTACGCCGATCGTTCGTCTCCGTTGTCGACGCCCACCGCGCCCCCACTGACAGGCGGATTCCCAAAACACTCGATGAGCATTTCAGTGAGAATTCTGACTTTCCGGGAGGGATACTTGCTAGGCGGCCTCACGACGAAGATTGCGGCCGGCGGTATCGGATGACGCGTCATAATTGGCACGAGTGCGCCAGAAGAAATATGATCCGCAATCAGCGGTTCTGGCAAATAGGCGATCCCAATCCCATCCAGAGCGGCCGCTACGAGCGATATCGCATTGTCAGCTACGAAGCGTCCGTGGGGACGCACCCTGACAATCTTATCGCCATCCATGAATTGCCACGTCTCGGCGTCTCGCATAATGACATGGTGGTCCGCAATCTTGTCCGGTGTTTCGGGAGCGCCATGAGCCTCGATGTAGGCAGGACTTGCAACCAGCTTGCCGAAGATCGGTCCGACACGTTTTCCGACAAGGTTTGAATCTGGCAGGTGACCAAGTCGGATCGCGCAATCAAAACCCTCTCCGACAAGATCTACGAAGCGATCAGTGTAGCAGGACTGAATTCGTAGTTGCGGGTGTCGGCGCGCCATCTGGGAGAGGACGGGAGCAAAATGCGTCGGACCAAATGATAGCGGCGCGGCTACGCGCATGCGGCCACGAAGCTCACCGGCAGGCAGGATCATTTCCCGCGCGACGTCCAGTTCGGCAGAAATACGGGCTGCGTGCTCTCTGAACGTGGCACCTGCTTCTGTCAGTGCTATGCCACGGGTCGTCCTCGCCAATAACTGTACGCCGAGCTCTGCCTCAAGCTGGGCTATCTTCCGGCTGACCATCGATTTTGAAATGCCCAAGCGCAGCGCTGCCGACGATACCCCGCCCGCATCAGCGACCTCGACGAATATCCTCAGATCATCAAATTCCAACACGCGTTCCTTTTTTTGCAACAGGCCGTCACGCGACCGAGGACTACCGGGGCGCGGAAGAGAATGACAGGTTCCCGGCGGATGCCTCTCCGATGAGGGCATCCTCGCAATAAGCCTCAACGAACCGCCAATACAGGATGTATTTCATGACCTTTCGCAACGGCCTCGATTCTCTCCTTCGTCCCGAAGATTCCGTTCTCGTTCTGATCGATCATCAGCCTTACCAGCTGACCAACCTCAATAGCCACGATCCTCAGACAGTCGTCAACAACACGACCGCGTTAGCAAAGCTGGCAAAAGCTTTCAATGTCCCGACCATCCTCACCAGCGTGATCGCTGATCGCGGTGGCAAGCTCTTCAAGCAAATCACGGACGTCTTCCCGGGGCAGGACGTGATCGACCGGACCTGGGTCAATACCTGGCAGGACGAGAAGGTGGTGGACCTGGTCAAGGAGACCGGCCGCAAGCAACTGATCATCGCAGGCCTATGGACCGAAGTCTGCGTGGCGATGCCGGCGATTCAGGCCGCCGGCGAAGGCTGGGACGTGACCGTCATTACCGACGCATCGGGCGGAAGCTCAACCGAGTCTCACCAGGTAGCCATCCAGCGGATGATTGCGGCCGGCGTCAACATGATGACCTGGATGGCTCTGGCTGGCGAATGGCAGCGTGACTGGGCGCGCACCGAGCACGTCGAAGAGCTGACGGAAGTGCTCATCTCGCATATGGCCGGCAGCGGCATCGCATATCTGTGGGAGCAGCAGTTGCTCAATACGCCGGTAACGAACCCCCCAGCTGGGCTCTAACACTCGACCGGGATGATGAGGATATCGATTAACGTTTGGCGAGAATTCGGACGGTTTGCCGATCCTCGTCGTCCCTCTTGCCTATGGCATATCGAGTATCGGGAACAGTGATGGTTTTTGTAAGAACGGCCCTATGGAGCAGGCTTGCCCTCTGGAACGCCGCCAGCAAATCGAGCAGGAGGCGACAGCGAGGCCGCGCCCGCTTCACATCCTACGCAAAGCAGGTTGCTTTATCGGCGGCAGTCCTTGCCCTCTCCCAGGTCGCCCACAAGTCGGCCTTTGCAAATGACGATGCGACGGCGGCGGAGAGGCCCTCGATGAAAACCGACCGGGCACGGGAAGACTGGTCGGCTCTCGCGGATCCGAAAATGCGGACTCAGCCGCTAGACCGCCTCAAGTACATTCCGTTATTTCCCTCCAATCCCGACAGCTACATCTCGTTAGGGCTCAATCTGCGCGACATCTTCGAAGTCAGTGACGCTCCGGCATTCGGAACTGTGCCGGCGAACCCCAGAGATTCCTATTGGTTACAGCGCGCCCAGTTCCACGTCGACGTTCATCTGAATGAAAACTGGCAACTGTTCACGCAGTTCGAGGATGTCCGTGCGTTCGACAAGACGGTGGTCGGCCCTAACGACGTAAACCGGTTTGACCTTCGGCTGGCATTCATCGGCTACACGCAGGAGACTGACGCGGGAACGTTCAGGGCAAGGGTCGGCCGCCAAGACTTTGCGTTTGACCTTGAGCGGTTCGTATCGGTGCGCGATGGACCGAATGTCCGCCAGTCGTTCGATGCGGTCTGGGCCGGGTGGGAAACGGATGCATGGCGCTTCTACGGTTTGGTCAGCCAGCCCGTTCAGTATCGGGATGATGATCCTTTCGATGATCGCTCAAGCGGCGATGTGCTGTTCAGCGGGGTCCGCGTCGAGCGGCAGCTCTCGCCGACGATCGAGGCATCCGCCTATTACGCGCTCTACCAGCGCAAGGATGCCACTTTTCTCGCCGCGTCGGGTGAGGAGGACAGGCATATTCTTAATATCCGGTCGGCCGGCAAATATGCCGGTTTCGACTGGGATGCGGAAGCGATGGGACAGGTTGGCAAAGTCGGCTCAGCCGACATTCTGGCCTGGGCCGTGGGTGCGAGGACCGGTTACACCTTCGAGGATGTAAACTGGTCGCCGCGGATCGGTCTGCAGTTCGACGTGGCGTCGGGTGACGGTGATGCGGGCGACGGCACGGTTGGCACGTTCAATCCACTGTTTCCAAACGGATTTTATTTCTCGCTCGGCGGTCATACCGGATACGCCAACCTCATTCACCTCAAACCGTCGATCACCGTTCAGCCGACGGAGGACCTGACCCTACTGGCTGGGGTCGGGTTACTTTGGCGCCAGACGACGGACGATGCCGTTTATACCATGCCGAGCGTCCCGGTCGCCGGAACTGCAGCCAGCGGAACGCCGTGGACAGGGTCCTACGCCCAGCTGAGGGCCGACTACAGGCTCAATCAAAATCTTACGGGCTCGGTGGAGGCGGTCCACTACCAGGTTGGCTCGACGCTTCGCGACGCCGGAGGCCCTGACAGCAACTACTTCCGGGCGGAATTGAAATTCGCCTGGTAGAAGATGCACAATCATACGAGGGTTTATTGCAGTTCATACTCGATGCCCAGCAAAGTTCACGCGCGTTGAGACGACCATGACTTTGACCGTGGAGATCGTGATTTCGCGATGCTGGTCCGTTACATGTTCCATAAATAAGCGCTATGCCTCGAAGCCCTATTTATCAGCCACTTAGCTTTTTGGATAAAGGTGTCGTCGGTCCTGTTCCCTTCAAGAGCACTGAATGCCCAATGGCGGGCTCCCAGGTTCCGTTCCCCATCAAGACCTTCGAATTCGCTCAGCAGGCGTCGCGTCCGATCCGATTTTTCCTGAAACATGCAGGCCTGGCGCACATAGGGCGCTTTCGGCGGTCGTTTGGGCACCTAGCAGCCCCAGCGCAACGCAGCGGTTGAAACGGGCGAATCCCACAAAGAAAACTCGTCGTCGCTCAGGAAAGCGAGCGTGACGGAAAGGCCCTGCATGTCGAGCGAGGTGGCATAAGTGCCGACAAGCGAGCGCTCGATCCGCAGGCCGTGCTCGGCCATGAAGTTGTGAACAATATTATAGGCGAGATAGAGTTCGGCTGGTGGCGTGCCGCCAAGTCCGTTGACGAGTAACAGTCCTTTGTCCGTGGCCTGCCTGATGTCGTCGACGATTGCCTCGCATAGACGTCTGACGATTGTGTCGGCGTTGGCAAAGGGCTGCCTCGAATGGCCAGGCTCCCCGTGAATGCCGACGCCCATTTCTATCTCGTTCGATCCGAGCGTGAACGTTGTGCGCTGCGTGTGTGGCACCGTCACACCAGTCAGGGCGACGCCCATCGACCGAATGCGCGGCGAAAGACTGTCGCCGATGGCTTTCAGTTGTGCGAGCGACGCGCCCTGCTCAGCCGCAGCACCAAGAAGCCTTTCTGTGATAATCGTGCCGGCAACGCCACGCCGCCCACGATCGTCGCCGGCTCTAACCGTTTCGATGTCGTCGCAGGCAAGAACCATTTCGATGCTGTGCCGGCCGGCCGCCATCTCTGCCGCCATTTCAAAGTTCATCACGTCGCCGTCATAGTTCTTCACGACCAGCAGGCAACCGGCGCCAGTGTCCGTTTCCTCGATCGCGCTGATGATCTGGCTTGGCGTCGGAGATGTGAAGACATGCCCGACACAGGCGGCATCGAGCATTCCGCGACCGACAAAGCCGATGTGCATTGGCTCGTGGCCCGCGCCGCCGCCAGAGATGATCGCGACCTTGCCGGGAACCAAGTGGCGGCGGCGTATGTATTTGCGGTCGACACCAAACGCAACGAATTCTTCATGGGCGCGCACGAAGCCTTCGATGCTTTCAGCGACCATGGTTTCCGCCGTGTTCATGAATTTCTTCATCGAGCCCCTCCCAAGGCGATGATCATCTCAGTCTTTTTGCCCCTTGTGCAATGCCCCCGTTCACTCGGGCGGTCCGGAAAGTGCGGCGATCTTCAGCACCAGATCCGCAATTGCCTCCTCCAGCAGCCGATTGCGTCGCTCGTCACCGAAATCAGGGACCATCAGCGAAAGATGCCGCAGCTTTTCCGAGGCGCTAAGCTCCGGCAATTTGCCAGGATGGGCGGCCTGGTAAGCGTGCAGAAAACGCTCCTGTTCGGCGCCGCTGAAATGACATACCCGGAAGATCGTCGCCAGATGCCGGGCGGGAAGTGGTGTCGCGTAGGTCGGGCTTGTGATCTGCGTGACGAAGCTTCGATGTTTACCCAGTTCCGTGGCCAGCCGCTGGCGTGTTCCGGACGGTCGGTTGTCGATGATTTGCGCCAGAATGGACTTGTAGGCGATAATGGCGTCTTCGGTATCTTCGCGCGCCATCTTATTCTCCGGCTGCCTTTGTCCCATCGGCATTCAGACCGACGATTGCCGATCTTATCGCGGGAAGTCGAGTGGGCGCCACGGAAAAATGATATATGCCTGCGGCAAGAAGATCCGCGGTCCGGGATGGATCGCCGGCCATGTCGCCGCAGATGCTGACTGGCTTGGCCCTGGCAAGCTTCACAGCGTGCGACAGCAGGCGCAGCACCGCCGGCACGGCGCGGTCTTGATAAACAGCGAAGTCGGCATCCTCGCGTGCCGAAGCGACAAGGTATTGCGCGAGGTCGTTTGTACCGAACGAAAAGAAGTCTGCGCTTTCGAACCGGTCGAGCATGAGCGCCGCAGCCGGAACCTCTACCATCATCCCGATCGGGGGGATGCTATGCGGCACGCCCCTGCGCGCGAGCTCAGTGGATTCTTCGCGAAAGATTTGTCTGATATTGTCGACATCAGACGGAAAAGTCACCATGGGCAGCATGACGCGCAAATTGCCGAATATGGCTGCGCGCAGGAGCGCGCGGGCTTGAACGCTTGCAATTTCCGGCCGGGCAAGGAGAAGGCGGACGCCTCGCAACGAAGACGCTTCGGTGAGGCCGGCGAGCGGCTTGTCGCCGCCGATATCCAACATGCGGATCGTTACCGCTCGGCCATCCGCCCAATCGAGGAGCCGGCGGTAGATCGCGAATTGCTTTTCTTCGTTTGCAGCGTCACCAAGTGACGTCACTGCGAATTCCGAGCGCATCAACCCGATGCCGGCAATTGTAGCGGCAGGGATCGAATCGACTTCATCGGGAGCGTTGACGTTGACGGACAACAGGACCCGCGAACCGTCGGCCGTGCGCAGACTGCCGTTGTCGGCTGGCGGTGGCATGCTCGTCACAGGATGGTTGACCTGGGCCGGCGTTGCGTTTTCCTTAGCTGCCTGAAGGACGACGGCACCTGAATCGCCATCAACCCCGATATGCCGTCCCCCTTCTGTCGTGAATTGGCCGGCGCCGATTACCATCGGGATAGATCGGGATCTGGCAAGCAGGGCGACGTGGCCGACGGCGCTGCCGGCATAAAGAGCGATACCGCCACCTGCCGACCAGTCGTGGGCGAGAAAGCGGCTGGGTTCCATGTCCCTTCCGACATAGATGGATCCGGCTGGAAAGTCGTCGAGTTGCGTTCCCGTGAGGACCGACAGGACGCGGTTCTTGATGTCGACGATGTCGACGGCACGCGCCCGCATTTGGTCCTCCTCCGAGCATTCCAGTTCACGGATGTATCCGTCGAGTGTCCCGACCCATGCGAATGCGACGTTCTCGCCTGCATCGATCCGCGCGCCAGCCATCTCCGTCAACGTCGGATCCTGGAGGACTTCGATCTGAAACTCGATGATATCGCTGCTCTCGGGATCTGTTCCGGTCGCAAGGCTCTGCAGCTCGTGGATAGCCGTCTTGATCGCATCGCCGAGTTCGACATGTCCGGAAAGGCTTGACGGCGGTGACGCGGCGGCGACCAGCGGCTCTACGATATAGGCTGGCCCGGATGCAACACCCGGCGAAGCGCTCGTGGCTTTCAATCTAAATGGTGCGGCCATGCCTCTTTTCCTCATCGAAGTTGCGCTCGACGAGTTCCTTCAATGCCCGGATCGCCTCTTCGGCGAGGATTCCGTCGGCGCGGATGCTGAGGACCGAACCCTTGCGGATCCTTGCACCCATGATCTTGATGATGCTCTTGCCGTTCAGCCAGATGTCGCTGCCATTGACCGCGACTTCGATAGAGCAAGGGAACGATTTTGCCAGACGCGTGAACGTGACTGAAGGCCGAGCGTGCAATCCCACGCCGTGCTTGACCTCGACCTCAATCTGACAACTGGCCTGCACCTGTCCGGCCTCCCGGCTTCCTATACGCAATCCGCCGCTCATCAGGCTGAAAGCTCCTCTGCCGTTGCAACCACTCTGCTTAGCGGTGCGCCACCAGAGGCCTCGGCCGCTGCGATGACGGCTCCCTCCACGACGGGGGCGTTGCAGATCGATACCTTTTCCGATCGCGGCAGACCGAGCATTTCGATTGCCATCTCGCTGTTCGTCTCAGCCCCACCCAGGTCGACGAAGACGGCGACGCCCGCTTCCGACCAGGCTTCCTCGATGGCCTTGAGAATGCCGCCGGCATCCGTGCCAAGCTCGCCATCACGGTTGCCGCCGGACCAGGCAAGCGGCACGCTATCGCCGACCATCTGCCTCACCATGTCGGCTGTCCCGCGCGCGACAAGCGGCGAGTGGGAAACGATCACAATCCCAACGTTAGGCGTCTTCCCATTCATGCCGGACGGTACTCCTCAAGGTAACGGCAGATCGCGGCTGTCAGAAGCGCACAACTCGAAGCACCCGGATCGACATGGCCGATTGACCTGTCTCCAAGATAGGAGGCGCGCCCCCGCATGGCCTTCATTGCGGCAGTCAATTCGGCGGAAAGTGCGGCTTGACGTGCAATATCCGTCAAAGGCACGCGATGTGCGAGTGCATCCTGGACTGGATAGAGGACATCGAGAAGGGTCTTGTCACCAGCATGCGAGCGACCGCGACGAGCGACCGCGTCAATCGCCTGCTTCAGTACCGAGGAGAAATCCTGTTTGTCGTCGAGTGCACGGAGCTCGCGACCCATCTCCATCAGCAGCGTTCCGTAAAGAGGGCCTGCCGCTCCTCCTATGTTCATCACCAGCGTCAGGCCAATTTTTTCAAGCGCGTCCGGCAAGGGGAGGAGCGATACGGAGGCTTCCTCCGCGCTCACCGCCTCGCAGCCGCGCCGCATGTTCGTCCCGTGATCGCCATCACCGATCGCACGATCAAGCCCGCAGAGATGATCGCTGTTTGCTGCGATCGTCGCGCGGCAAGCTTCGATCAATCCCATGAGAAGAGCCGGTTCTGCCTGCACCCTATATCCTCCCGGCGCGCTCATGCAAGCGATGCCACCATTTCGAATACACCTGCCACCGCCACGGCGCCTGGATCAGGCACTCCCTCCAGATCCCTTTCGCCGACATAGGAAGCTCGTCCGGCTTTTGCCTTCCGCATCGCCTTTGTCGCCTCCGCACCTGCTGCGGCTGCCCTTGCCGCGGCCGCGAGATCTCCCGATGTCAGAGCTGCCAAAGCCGGAGCCAGCGCGTCGACCATTGTGCGATCGCCGACGCCAGCTCCTCCATAGAACGTCATCCGATTTAGTCCGGCAAGCAGGGCAGCAGCGATATCTTTCTTTTCGGCCATAGCCTTGGATGCGGCGGTGAAGAAGATCGATAGCAGCACGCCGCTGGAACCGCCCATGCTCGTGCTCAGGATCTCGCCGATCGAGGCCATCGTGGCGGCGGGATCCTTCAGCGGCAGCGTGTCCATGCGGGAAAGAATGCTGCGGGCACCCTGCGCGACCGTAGAGCCGGTATCGCCATCACCGACGCGGCCATCCAGGCGATTGAGTTCTTCCTCGAGGGAAATCAGATGCTCGCAAAGTGTCGTCAGGAGAAGACGGCTCTGTTTATCATCGCTGGCCACTCTCGCTTCGTTCTGTACAAGCGCTCTTTGAGGGGCAGGAATGATAGCGATCTCATGCCGTTCGGTCGCGGGCGGCCAGGCGTGCGGAGCGACGGCAGCCTTCAGGGCGGCTTCACGGGCAGCGTCCAACCGGATCAGCGACAGCGAGAAGCCGTTCATGTTAAGCGCGGTCATCATTGGCGCCGGCCCGATGACAAGCCGTACGCAGCGCCTTAGGGGAGACGACAGTACGGCATTGGCTATCACGCCCATCTCAAGTGGCGGCACGGCACCGAGGTTGTTGACCAGCAACGCATGATCCCGCGAACTGTCCAGCTTGGCGGCTAGCCGCTCGGCCATCGTGGCGACAAGGTCGGCAACCGGCTGCACGGCAATGCGCTCGACCCCTGGCTCGCCGTGGATCCCGAGGCCGAGTTCTCCCTCGTTAGCGCCAAGCCGGTCCTCATGCGCCTGACCCGGTGCACTGCAGGTCGATAGGGACATGCCAAGCGAGACGATGTCGCCTGCTGCGGCGGTTGCCTGCGCCGCCACTGTCTTGAGATCAGCGCCGGCCTCGGCGTGGTAGCCGGCGATCTTGTGCACGAACAGCGTACCGGCAACGCCGCGCGGCTGGTTGATGCCAGGGATTGCAATATCGTCGGCGACAATCACCATTTCGACGTCGAAGCCTTCGGCACGCGCCTTCTCGGCGGCAAGGCCGAAGTTCAGACGGTCACCCGTGTAGTTTTTGACGATGAGCAGCGCACCCTTGGGACCCGTTACGGCACGGATTGCAGTCAGCACGGCATCGACACTCGGCGAGGCAAAGATTTCGCCCGATACCGCTGCTGTGAGCATGCCCTTGCCGACGAAGCCTGCATGTGAGGGCTCGTGCCCGGCACCGCCGCCGGAGATGATTGCAACCCTGGATTTATCGCAGTCCGCGCGGAGAATCACCTTGATCTCGGGAAAGGTGTCCAGACGGGCCAGACGGGCAGGGTCGCTCGTCAAGAGCAGGCCATCCAGGGCTTCGGTGACGATGGTTTCCCGGCGATTGAAGAAATGTTTCATGGAGTGAGACCCGTCGTTTATGCCACTATTGTCCGTTTCGTTCTGTTGTTCATCCAAGCCGCTGGCCGCTGGCATCGAAATAGAGCGGATCGCGCAGCGACAGGCTAATTCGATCACCCGGCCGGATCGCAAGATATGGATCAGCAAGCGTGACGAGCTTGTGGTCGCCCACCCTGATATGCAAGTGGTTCTGGTCGCCCAGATGCTCGATCCAGTCTATTTCGGCATTGGCATTCTGATCGGGGATGATATCGAGATGCTCGGTTCGCGCGCCGATCGTCTTGGTTCCAGGCGGAGGATTGGCGCCACTTAGAAGACCAGGTGGCAAGAGGTTGATGTGCGGTTGGCCAAGACGTGCCGCGACATGAAGACTAGCCGGATTGCCATAAATTTCGCGGGGCGTTCCTACCTGCAGCAGCCGCCCTTGGGCAACGATGCCGATCCGATCCGCCATCGTCATGGCTTCGACCTGGTCATGGGTTACATAGAGGAGGGTCGAGCCGAGCTCTTTCTGGATACGCTTCAGTTCCAGACGAAGCTCCCCACGCAGCTTTGCGTCGAGCGAAGAGAGCGGCTCGTCCATAAGATAGATCGCGGGACGACGCACCAGCGCCCTGCCGATCGCAACGCGCTGCATTTCGCCACCCGACAGATGGGTCGAACGGTTCTCGAGCTTATGGTCGATCCTGACCATGCGCGCAATTTCCCGGACACGGCGGTCGACCTCTTCGCTTGAAAGCTTGCGCACTGGCGCTCGCAGCGGAAAGGCGAGATTGTCGTAGACCGTCATGTGCGGATAGAGCGAATATTGCTGGAAGACGAACGCAACGTCCCTGTCGGCCGGAGCTTCGCCCGCGACGTTGCGACCGCCGATTTCGATGCGTCCGCTGTCAGGGCGCTCCAGGCCGGCAATAAGGCGCAGCGTGGTCGTCTTGCCGGCGCCCGTTGGCCCAAGCAGAACGACGAATTCACCGTCGCGGATAGAGAGGTCCAAATCAGCCAGAGCCTGTGTATCGCCGAAACGCTTGTTAAGGTCCTTGAGAACAACGTCAGCCATGTTCAACCTCCGAGTAGAGTGCCGAAGCAACGGCGCGACCCGATTTGCAGTCGAACAGCGCGAGTTTGGCCGGATTGAACTCAAGACCAACGGTTTCACCGATGCGGAAGTTGCGGTTCGCAGGAACACGCGCTTTGATCACGCCGCTCGATGTCTCGATTGCCACGACCTGATTGGTTCCGAGATATTCGCTGCCATAGACTGCACCCCGCAAAGGAGAGGTGTCGCTGAAGCGGATATGTTCCGGCCTGACGCCGAGCGCCAATTCGGCTTCGGCCAAGTCCTGGTACACTTCGGGAACGCTGACATCGACGCCATTAACTGAGACCGATCTCGCCCCGCTATAAAGGCCAGAGGTGAAGCGCATAAAATTCATCGGCGGCGACCCGATGAAGTCAGCGACATACATCGTGGCTGGCTTGCTGTAGATTTCCTGCGGTGTGCCGAATTGCTCGATGACACCATGGTTCATGACCGCGATCTTGTCGGCCATTGCCATGGCTTCGTGCTGATCATGCGTTACGTAGACCGTCGTCGCATGGATGCGGTTATGGAGTTCACGCAGCTCATGGACCATCACTTCGCGGAATTCCGCGTCGAGCGTGCCAAGCGGTTCATCCATCAGGAAGCACTTCGGACGGCGTACGATCGCACGACCGAGAGCCACGCGCTGTCGATCGCCGCCAGCAAGTCCGGAGACAGAGCGGTTCAGGATATGATCAATCTGCAGCAGCCGCGCGGTTTCCTCGACGCGCTTTCGGATCTCGGCCTTCGACATGCCCTGCGAAAGCAGCGGAAAGCCGATGTTCTTGCGCACGTTCATATGCGGATAGAGCGCAAAAAGCTGGAAGACGAAGGCAATGTCACGGGCGCTGGCGCGATTGAAAGTGACGTCCTCGCCATCAAGGTAGATCTTGCCGCTGGTCGGCAGTTCAAGTCCGGCGATCATGCGAAGCGTCGTCGTCTTGCCACAGCCGGACGGGCCGAGCAGTGCCAGGAATTCTCCGTCGTGGATGGTGAAGCTTGAATCCTGAACCGCGACGAAGCCGCCGAATTGCTTGCGCAGATTTTCTATTCTGATCTCTGCCATGGCTCACTCCGGAAACTTCGAGACGATGATGAACATGGCCGTGCCGGCAAGGAGGGTCACCAGCGAGTAGCTGTAGAGTACCAGTAGGAATGGTTGGAATAGCATGAGGAAGCCGATCGCAATCAGCATGGTCGCGATGTTCTCCATCGGGCCGCGGCGCAGAAAGAGGGGGCGCTTCGGCCGGGATGGCGGCGGTGTTTCGATGAGATGCGTCATTTGCGGACGGCTCCGAAGGTGATGCCACGCAAGAGTTGCTTGCGCAGGAGAATCGTGAAGAGGAGGATCGGGATCAGGAAGATCGTCGTTCCTGCCGCGACGGCCGGCCAGTCCTGGCCACCTTCGCCGATGATGGTCGGAATGAATGGCGGTGCCGTCTGGGCCTCGCCCGAGGTCAACAATGCCGCGAAGGCATATTCATTCCAGGCAAAGATCAGGCAGAAGATCGCCGTGGCGGCAATTCCTGTGGTTGCCTGCGGCAAGACGACTTTCCAGAAGGCCTGCAGGCGGGTGTAGCCGTCGATCATTGCGGCTTCCTCGTATTCCCGTGGGATCTCGTCGATGAACCCCTTGAGCAGCCAGACCGCGAGCGAGACGTTGACTGCGGTATAAAGCAGGATCATGCCGACTGCCGTGTCGGAAAGACCGAGCTCGCGGTACATGAGATAGATCGGGATTGCGACCGCGATAGGCGGCATCATGCGCGTTGACAGGATGAAAAACAGAAGGTCGTCGGCAAGCGGAACCCTGAAGCGGGAGAAGCCGTAGGCGGCCAACGTTCCCAGCGAAACGGCGAGGAACGTGGAGCCGAAGGCAATCACCAGCGAATTGGCAAAGCGCGGCAGAAAATTCGAGGGGCCGGCAATGACCATGTTTCGCTTGCGGGTGACCTCGTCGCAGGTGCCGGTTGGTGCGGGTAGCGCGGCGATATATTCCGGCGTCTGTCGCGTCCTCGTCGTCAGGAGGTTGCAATAACCCTCGAGCGTCGGAGAGAAGACGATCTTTGGCGGATAGCTGATGGAATCCGGCGGTGATTTGATGCTGGTCAGAAAGATCCAGACCAGCGGAATCATGGTGATCAGGGCATAGAGGATCACGATGGCGCCGGCGATGCGCTTGCTGGTCGGGCTCGGCTCGACGACCGAATGGGCTGAGGTCACGGGGCTCATCGCTGCTTCACCTTGTTCAGCGCTTTGACGTAAATGTTGGCGAGACCGAAAACGGCGACGAAGAGGACGATGGCGAAGGCCGACGCCCTTCCTGTCGCCCAGCTCTCGAAGGCGGCGCGTTTCAGGGTGATGGAGGCAACCTCCGTAGTCGAACCCGGACCGCCTCCCGTCAACAGTGTAACCATGTCGAACATCTTGAAATTTTCGATGCCGCGGAAAAGCACGGCAAGCATGATAAAAGGCAGCGCCATCGGCACGGTGATGGACCAGAATTGCCGCCAGGCGGAGGCGCGGTCGACTTCGGCAGCCTCGTAGATGTAGTCGGGGATGGAACGCAGGCCTGCCAGGCAGATCAGCATGACATACGGCGTCCACATCCAGGTATCGACGATGATGATTGCCCAGGGAGCAAGCGAGACGCTGCCGAGCATCTGGATATTGGCCGTCGGGATGCCGGTGACGAGAGAAACGGCGTAAGCGAAGAGACCGATCTGCGGTTCATAGAGGAAGCGCCAGAAATTGCCGACGACGGCCGGAGACAGCATCATCGGGATCAGGATCAGCGTCGTCCAGAACGCGTGGCCACGAAACTTGCGGTCGATAAGATAGGCGAGCGTAAAGCCGATTACCGTCTGCAGCAGGATTGTCCAGAACACGAAATGCGCTGTCGTTTGCATGGCCTGCCAGATATCAGGATCGGTCAGAACGCGTTCGTAATTGCTCAATCCGACATTCTGGACCGGCGCATTTGGACGGTTGGCGCGATAATTCGTGAATGAGAGATAGATTGCCCAGATGAGCGGGAAGATGTTGATGGCAAGAAGAAGGATGATGGTTGGGGCGATAAACACCCACGCAATCGCTCGATCGGATAGGCCGCGGACGCGATGAGCGACCGATGTAGGCGTCGCCCTTGCCGTTGCGTCCGCAGCCTTTTCGACCATGGAGGAAGAGGAAATATTCAAGGTATCACCTGGTCTTTGCGTAAGTGAGACACGTGGCGGCCCGGCAGTCTTGGCGATCCGGGCCGCCATTCTGGTAAGGATGCTGTACGTCCAGCCGGACACTAGATCTTGCCGTCGTCCTTGAAGACCTCGGTCCAATCCTTCACGAGGCCATCGAGCGCCTCCTGAGCCGTGCCGTTGCCGGCCACGACATAGTTATGGACACGCTTCTGCATATCTTGAAGAAGGATTGCGTAGCTCGGCTCGGCCCAGAAATCCTTCACGATTGCCATCGAGTCCAGGAATGCCTGGGCATAGGGCTGGCTGGACGCGAAGTCCGGGGCGTTCACGACTGATTTCAGGCAGGAGTAGCCGCCGAGTTTCCACCATTTGGCCTGGACGTCAGGCTGGGCGAACCACTTGATGTATTGCAGAGCGGCGTCCCTTTTGTCGGAATAGGAGACAACCGAAATGCCCTGTCCGCCAAGCTGTGCGAAGTGCTTCTTTTCAGCTGGATTGGGGAAGAAACCAATTCTGTCGCCGCCGACCTTCTCGTCTTTGTAAAGACCCGGCCAAGTGAAGGCGAAGTTCATCTGCATTGCGACCTGGCCGGATTTGAAGGCATCGGCGGACTCCACCATGTAAACGTTGGAGCTGCCGGGCGGCGTGCAGCAATCATAGAGCGATTTGTAAAATTCCAGGCCTTTTACCGCATCGGGAGAATTCACGAAGCCCTTCATTTCATAGGGTTTGTCCGGGTTGTCGTACTGGAAGCCCCAGTCGTAGAGGACGTTGGTCACGCCCATTGTGATGCCTTCAGAGCCGCGCTCGGTGTAGATCGAAGCGCCGTAGACGGTCTTGCCGTCTATCTGACGCTTTTGGAAGAATTCGGCAATCTGCTTCAGCTCATCGTAAGTCTTCGGGACTGCGAGATCTCGACCATACTTCTCCTTGAATTCCTTCTGCAATTCCGGCCGCTCGAACCAGTCTTTGCGGTAAGTCCAGCCAACCACGTCGCCCATGGCAGGCAACGCCCAGTAGTTCGGCGTGTTCTTCGGCCATTCCGAGTAACCGACGACCGTCGCCGGCACGAAGTCATCCATCTTGATGCCTTCCTTGTCGAAGAAGTCGTTGAGTTTGACGTAGTGGCCGTTTTCCGCCGATCCGCCGATCCACTGACTGTCGCCGATGATCAGATCGCAGAGCTTTCCGTGCGAATTCAACTCGTTGAGGAAACGATCCGCATAGCTCGTCCATGGGACGAACTCGAATTTCATTTTCGTTCCGGTCTTGGCGGTGAAATCTTTCGACAGCTCGACGAGTGCGTTTGCAGGATCCCAGGCGGCCCAGCACAGCGTCAATTGATCGGCTTTTGCAATATTGGGCAGCGCCAGCGACATGACAAACGCCGAGCCCAGCCCAAGAAGGGCTTTCAATGTCTTCTGCATGAGTTCCTCCCAGAACCAAAGGCCAGCTCCCCGCCGGCCACGCAAGTCCACCAATGTCAGAGAATGCCTACATGAACTCCTCAACCTTCATGTTTAGCAATATGTTTAGTGAAGTACATTTTTATAAACATTGCAAGTGACAATCGTTGCTGCACTGCACATATGGAGGGTCTGCCTCACTTTGTGTGGAGATCGGCCAATTTGATTGGCATCATCCGCGCGCTGAGAAGCTCTAGACCCACTCTGCCGCACGTCGTCTACTTTTCGTACTTGATTGATGGTCAGCGCGCCGCGCGGCGTGACGCAAAGAATAGCGGCCACAACCGGTGAGATCAAATGACCGGTTTGCGGATCACGCAGGAGCATTGTCATATGTTCTGTCGGCGGGCCCAATACGAGCCGGCGCCGTATCACTCTTATCCTTATCCCAATCAAGGGCCAATTCGCAATTATGTGCTGCACTAACTATATGATTTTGTTGGGGCGCAGCTTTACGGGTAAGTGCAAAGCGACATTGGGGACTTTTATTCTTCCAGAGACTTGCCTCCGGGAGTGTGTCGGCAATCACTTACCGCAGCAGCTCTGAGCTAGCTTGTCTCCCGACGCTTCAAGGCGGTTGTCGATGCTATGTCTGTTGACCTCTGGCGGTAGGTCCATTGCAATGTTGCTCGCGAAAAAGCCATTGGGTTTTAGCGTGAAGCCCGTGTATTCTACCGGCATGATTGGAAAATCCTCCGGCTTGCAGACATGGGTGTGGCCGAAAGAATGCCAGACAACCACATCGGCGTTCTCGATGGGTCGGTTCTGTTTAACGTAAGCCGGTAGGCCATCGCCACCCGCATGGACGTTGGGGTAGTCGCCGCTGGCGTACTTCTCCTTCTCGTCGAATGCGGTAACCCAGATATGCTTCTTGGCGAAGCCCCCACGCTGCGCAACCGTGGATTCGGGCTGAGCAAGCATTACGGGCGAGGGCATGGCAACAAGCTTGTACCCCGGCGCCTTGCCAACGCTGTTCGTCACGTTCGCGTTTTGTATCCTCCAGTATCGCCCCGTTTCGCCATTGGCTAAAGATGGAGAATCCAGCTCCCTCTTCAGGACGCGGGTCTTGGTATCGAAGACGTTGCCGTAAGGATTATCCTCGCCCCACGGACGCGGCACGAAATCGTGTTCCGTCACCGTGTTGCCACCGCCATCAATATCCATGTGCAGGCGGGCGTTGAAGAAATGCTGGTGGGTCGGCCCACCGAGATTGTCGTCGACCATGCCACCCCAGCGATAGGTCTCGCCGTTGGCAACGGCTGCCGTCTGGATGATGCCGGTCAGCTTTGCTTCCAGCTGGATAGTGCCATCTTGGTAGAGATACCAGTAGAAGCCGTAGTCATAATTTCCCACGGTAGCAAAAAAGGAGATGACGAGGCGGCGCGAACGGCGGACCTCGAAAATGCCGTTGCGGAATTCGTAATGCTTCCAGAGAATGCCATAGTCTTCCTCGTGCATGCAGATGGCATTTTTCATGACAAAAGGCTGACCGAAATCATCGGCGGCCGGTACATCGAAATAGTGAATCTGGCCAAGGCAGTCGCAACCGAGCTCGAGGCAGTTCGCCAAGCGACCCAGGCCATATTCGCCCGCGTCGAAAGCGCTCTTCCAATAGTGATTGGCAGTTGGGTCGGCATAGGGCACGACCATTTCCGTGACGCTCGCGCGGAAGATCACTGGTCGTTGTCGGCCCTGATCATCGACGCCCAGCTCGTGGATGACCAGTCCTTCGCGCGGTGTGAAGCCGACGCGGAAGCTCCAGCCCTGCCATTCTACTTTCCAGCCATCGACGGAAAAGCTGGTACCCTCCGGCTGCACGATATGAAGTGGTTTCAGGTCAGCCCTTGTCTCGGGAAATGACTCTCGACCATAGTTCCGCTTCTTCTTCGGCACCGGAATGATCTTCTCGTCATCGTGGAGGTCGACCACTTCATTGGCGATCAGGTCGACCACCGCGACGACACCTTCGATAGGATGGGCATAGCCGTTGTCGCGAATATCTCCGCGCCAGTAAGAAACTGCGCGAACGATACGTTTGCCCTGCTCGAATTCGCGGCCGAAATAGCCGGACGAGAACGGGTCGATCTGGATCAAAGGGATGTCTTCGTCGGTGATGCCGCGCTTCTTGACTGCGGCGATCCAGCGAGGATCGGATTTCACCGTACCCTCGATGGTCTCGAATTCGCAGAGCATGACAGGCGGCTGCCCAAAGGGCATTTCATCGAGCGGCAGGCGTACATAGGAGGCAACCGTGCTCTGCTTCAGATCGACGATGGCCTCAAAAGTCTCGCCGTTGCTGATATCCATGGCGAGAAGGAAGGCAAGGCGTGGAAGGCAGATGCCCTGACGGAAGCTCGCTAGGTCCGCCTTTGTTGGCTCTTTGAGGCGAATGATTGGAAAGCGAACAGTGGCGGAGAGTGCTTGCGCAGCTTTCAGGATCGCAACCGCGGCCGCAATCTCTTCGAGGCTCAGCGGATCGAGTGGATGGGTGAGTGCAACGATAGCGTCCATGGGTTTGCCTTTCGAATGTGGAAGAAGTCAGGGCGGCATGGAGGCGCCGCGCCCTTCCCGGAACGACGTATGTCAGTCCTGCGAGCGGTGTGCGCAGATCTCACTCGCGATCATATGATCGCCGTGAACGCAGAAGATCGAGCAGAAGGCATGCGTCTGGATACCGGCGGCTAGCGTTGCGACGAGAAGGAAGGCAGCGGCCAGCGGGAGAAGCCGATCGGAGGGCGCGAATTGGAATGTTGAAGTCATTCGAAGACCTTTCCGAGGGAGGCATACAGATCCGGTTGAGATTTCCTGACCCGGACCGCGAAGATCGCCCCAAGAATGCCGACGGCGACCATGGCATAGGGGAATGCTTGGACAATGATGCTTTCGCTGCCGGACAGAAGCGAGAGGTTGGCACTAACAAGGACGAGCGAGCTCAAGAGACCGACAAGACTGATGATCGGCGCGACGACAGTTGTCCAAGGACCGTGGGCTGACGGTGTTTTCCTGAAGAACATAATGATTGCGATCGAGACCAGCGCCTGCACAAGCAGTATGCCAATACCTGCAAGCGCCGACATCCAGGAGAAGACAACCGTGTAGGGATCGGCATCAAAGGCGACGAACAGACCGACCACCACGGCGGCAATCGCGCTTTGAAGGAGGCCTGCGACATAGGGCGACCCATGCTTCGGGTGGGCCTTGCCCAGTGCCTTCAGAGCGAGGCCCTCGCGGCCCAGAGCAAAGAAGTATCGGTTGAGAGTATTGTGGAAGGACAGGATGCATGCAAACAGGCTGGTAATCAGCAGCACATTCATCGCCTGGCCTGACCATGCGCCAAGGACGGAATTTGCGGCGTTGATATAGAAGCTGTCCAGCCCGGCATTGGCAGCGGCCTGCACCTTACTCGGACCGTAGAACTGCACGATGGCCCATGTCGAGAACGCGTAGAACAATGTGATCAATGTCACTGCGACATAGGTTGCGCGTGGTATTGTCTTTTCGGGATTTTGGGCCTCCTCACCGAAGATGGCTGTCGCTTCGAAGCCGATGAAGGAGCCTATCACGAAGACCAGCGCGACGCCGAGGCCGGGGGCGAACACCGACGTGGGGGCGAAGGACGAGAGGCTCATGCCTTCCTGGCCGCCTCCGGTGAAGACGATCGCCAAGTCGAGCAGGAGCAAGATCGCGATCTCGGCAATCATGCAGACGCCGAGGATTGTGCCTGAAAACGCTATGTTGCGCTGACCGCAGATCAGCACGATCATCAGTGCGGCAAATGACCACGCCCACCAAGGCAATACAAGGCCCAAAGGTGCAACAGCGCCTGCCATGAAGAATCCGAACAGGCCGTAGATGGCGATCTGCACGGCACTATAAGTCACTAGCGCCATAAACGCGCCGCCGACGCCGGCCGGCTTTCCGATGCCGTTTGTGATGTAGGTATAGAAGGCGCCCGCACCGCCGACATGCCGGCTCATTGCAGTGAAGCCCACGGAGAAGATCAAATAGAGCAGGCCAGCCAGCACAAAAGCACCCGGGACGCCGGCGCCGTTGCCGAAAGCGAAGGCTGCAGGCGACGCTCCGACGACCGCAGTCAGCGGAGCGGCAGCGGCCACCACGAAAAACACGATGTGGGCAAGACCGACAGAATTTTTGGCCAGCCGATCCGGTGGTGTGGCTGCCGGCATAATTGCTTCCGGTGTCATTGGAGAACCCCTTCCTTATCATTTGCAAGGAAGCTACGCGCCGGTTTCTGGCATTGAAATTGCAAGTTACGCTGATGAATCGATAATCTGCGCCACACTAGCTGCCACGGATGCTTGAAATGGCAACTGCACCGCATTTAGTCAGCAAGATGCCGGCCTTTGCCTCAATTCGCGCCTCTGTGCTCATTCCTCTGGTGCAGGAAATTGACAGGAGATCTCGAAAGACCGATCTTCTTCTAGCATCGCATGGCATTTTGAGGTCGCAGCTCGAGGACCCTTATGCGGTTTTGCCGATGGCGCGATACGTCGCGCTATTTGAGGATGCAGCGCTTGTCACGGGCGAGCCGTGCCTCGGAGCCAGGATGGGTGTCGGCTTCAAGCCCGCGGATATCGGGCCGATCGGTATGCTATTCGCCTTGTCTCCGACTATTCGCTCTGCCTTCGAGCGCCTGTCGCGGTATGTTAACGCTGTACAGGGGGCCACCAGTTCCGGCGTTTTCGAAGAGAACGGTGACTTTGTGTGGAGCTACCGCGTCGATGACCCTTCCATGTGGCCGCGTCGGCAGGACAGCGAGTTTACGATTGCTGCGTCGTGCCAACTCGTGCGTTCGTGCTTCCGCCGCGGCTGGCGGCCAATTGAAATTCACTTCGAGCATCGGGCCCCCCGGGACACAAGCTCTCTCTCGCGGATTTACGCTGCGCCAATCCTGTTCGGGCAATCCGGCAATCGCATCATCATGTCGAAGATGGAAGCAGACCGCGTCCATCGTGCTGAAGACAAGGGCCTGATCGAAATCTTGCTGCGGCACATTGCCGATCTACTCGATCGACCTGGATCGGAAGCAACCTTCACTGAAAAGGTTCAGAGCCTTATCGGAATCTATCTTGGTCACAGACAGATCACGATTGCGGCCTTCGCCAGCGAATTGCAGATGTCGCCACGCAGCCTCCAGCGAAAGCTTTCGCTAGAGGGAACCTCTTTGCGTATTCTCATTCAAGAGTATCGCCAAGCACTTGTCTCGCTTCATCTGAAAAGAGAGAACGGTAGCTCGATGACCGAGATAGCTCGTATCGCGGGTTATGCCGATAACACTGTTCTTTGGCGTGCACGGCGCACCTGGGGTAAGTGATCGTTGTGTCTCGAAATCTGTCTGGGCCATCTATAGTATTGATGTATCGAACATTCACTTTTCTTCGAGAGTCAAAAGGCCATGCTGGTTGGCGGATGATATCGGCATCGCACATCGGAAAACAACACAATACGGGTCCTGCTGTAACCGATTGCAGGACCTCTCCTGCTCACCGGTTGGCCCGCTGGTCGGCCATGCCGATGAAGGGATTGTGGCCAAGAGCGGCGAGCACGGCCCATGCCGTCGCGGCGATATGCGGCAGACGAAAGTACCTGAAATCGCCGGGTGCGGAATTGGGGCCGACCTGAAGCCCGGTCGACAGCTCGTCCTTCACCGTCGCATAAACGAGGCCGTCCGGCGCCACTTGCGCAGAGATGGTGGCGAGCAACGGCTCGGCCTCGGTTGCCCGGCCGGAAAGGCGAAAGACAAGCGCGGCCTGTGCGGTCCCTTCGAGCCAGATGCCGTCGCGATCGTCGTTGAAGTCGAAGCCGCCGTCGACACCATGATGGCGCTCCGTCCATTCCAGAACGCGTCCCGCCCTGGCCGCATAGGCCGGCACGGCAATGAGCGGCCATAGTTCCGCGTCCAGACCCGACATAGTCGTATTCGGCGCGTTGCTGCCAGGCATGCTGCCGATGAAAAAGCGCCCCTCCTTCTCGTCCCACATCGCGTCCAGAAACAGGCGTGCATGATCGCCGAGATGCTTCCAGTCGCTCTGGGCATGGAGGCGGGCGAGCCAGCCATCGGCGGCATAAACATCGAGATTGTGTTCCGTGGATTTCCACGTCACGCGATCGGGTGCGGGTTCAGGCCCGACAAAGCCGCCGAAATAGCCGGGATTTTGCGGGTCTGCCGCGGCGATATGGATCCATTCCATGATCTTGCCGGCAGCGTCGAGATAAGCCGGAAGGTCCGTCTGCTCGTAGGCCGCAAGCAGCGCGAGCGCTGCCCAAGCCGTGCTGCCCGTCGCACTGCCCACCTGATATCCGTCTTCCTCCCAGGAATTGGCGGTGGAATTCCAATAGCCGGGCAGCAACATTCCCTCCTTGCCGGTTACAACGGGGCCAGAACGGTAGGCGTTGCGCAGCCGTCCGTCGTGATAATATCGATCCGTGTTCAGCGCGAGCACGAGCGCGTCGGCAACGCGATCGGCTTCGGCCTTTCGGCCGCAGGCATAGAGCGCTATCGCTGCAAGTGCGTTGTCGTAGGTGAAGCCGGTGTTTTCAAGTGTGGAATGCAGCCGTGAACCGCCGTTCGCGGGCTCGAAGCTTCGAAAGATGAAGGGTTGCGCCGGATCGCCGTTCATATGGGAGATCAGCCCATCGCAGAGCCTTGAGGCGAGCTGTGCCTCGCGCCCTCCGCTCAACGCCGCGGCGCCGTCGGCCGACAAAGCGATAGTCACGACGACGGCCAGGAAGGTCCCAAACAGATCGACCACGGCCTTCTTTCCGATGCTGCGCAAAAGATGCATCTCAGCCCCTTTTGTTCATCAGGATAAAGCGCGCGATAGGAGCATCCGCATCGATTTGCCAAGATCGCCCTTTTCGGCCACGTTGCCGGGCGCGGTTCTAAACAGCAGCCGCAAGATCGCATCATGTTGCTCCGGTGTCGGAAATAGTGCAAACGGCGTGGCCGACGGCGCGGAACTGGCGCCTGCCGAAACCCAGCCGACTTCGGGGATGAACAA
Organism: Martinezella tropici; assembly: GCF_008370325.1. GTDB lineage: Bacteria > Pseudomonadota > Alphaproteobacteria > Rhizobiales > Rhizobiaceae > Rhizobium > Rhizobium tropici_B. The sequence goes on from NZ_VNIP01000013.1 coordinate 116,415, forward strand.
GGCCTCGTCTTGAGAACCAACCGGGGCCAATCGTGCAATGGTGGCGCCTTCTGTGGACAAGGCCGTTATCGTCGTATCGGCAATCTTGCCGTCTGCTTTGTGTTTCGCGTTGAGACTGATCTCGATGGGCTCTTCCTGGCCGAGGCGTGGCAATTCGATGCAGCAAAGCAGGCTAGTGAAGGCGATGACCATCGCAACTGCGGACCAGACGAGATTGAGGCACTCGCGCCCCGAAAATTCGACCGGCGCATCCCAGCCGTAAACCACCCGGATGACGGAGAGCGCCGACATCGCCGCGACGAAGCTGAAGAACAGCGCCGTCGGCCGATGGACCCGGATTGCGGACCTGTCGCCGCCCTTTTCCGTCACCTTGAATGGGCGGCCGAACGGCTTACGGATCGCCTGGAGAAGGGTGATCGTGATCGGCACGGCCGTCAGCGCGTGTGTGACCTCGGTGAAGAGGGGTAGCGTGCGCCTTTCGGAGATCCACGCCGAATAGGCCCAGAACAGGAAAAGCGAGCTGAGGCCGTATTTCATGAAGAGCAACTCATCGGCCTGCAGTGCGGGCATGCCGGTCAGCCAATAGATGGAAGGCGCCAGCAGGAGGCAGAGAATGAATGGCTTGGACAGCCAGCAAAACAGGCCGTGCAAGTAGTGAAGCCGCTGAGTGAGCGTGAAATTGCCGCGCCAGAGCGGTCCATCGCGCAAGAGGCCGATCTGGATGGTGCCGAGACACCAGCGGGTCCTTTGCGTGATGTATTCGGGAATGCCTTCGGCCGACAGCCCGACGCTCAGCTTCTCATTGAGCCAGCGGGTCACATAACCTCGCTCCATCAGGCGATAGGTCAGCAGCATGTCTTCCGAGAGTGCTTCATGAGGAAAGCGGCCGATTTCATTGACCGCCGCCCGGCGGACGACGAAGCTGGTTCCGACGCAGAATGCGCATCCGGCCGCGTCCTTTGCTGGTTGGAACGTATCGAAAAAGACCCTTTGGTCATCGACGAAAGAGTGGCGGATACCAAGATTGTGCTGAATGGGATCGCTGTTGAAGTAGAATTGCGGTGTCTGGACAACAGCGACCTTGCCGTCCTTAAAGAGGCCGACGACGCGATTGAGGAAGTTCGCCTGAGGCGCGAAATCAGCATCAAGAACCATGATGAAATCGGAGACGTCGGCGAGCATGTTGGTGTGGCGCAGCGCGTTGTTGAGGTTGCCGGCCTTGGCGTGTTTGTTATCTGGGCGCGTCAGGTAGTTGACCCCGACGCGTTCACAATATTGGCGAACCTCCGGCCGGCGCGTGTCATCACAGACAAAGACCCGCAGCCGATGATAATCCATTGCTTGAGCGGCGATGACGGACTTTTCCAGGATATTCAGCGGCTCATTGTAAGTGCAAATGAACACATCGACCGAGGGAAGGTTTGCTGCTGCCGTCAGCTCCTGCTCGCTGCGGTCGGCCTGCTCAGTCCAATCCGTCCTCCGCAGCAAAATCAGCACCGAGCCCATGGCATAAAGCACCGACACGGCTTCGAAGAGGAAATAGATGTAGTTCCAGATCGTCTCAGCAGAAAGCTCGAACGGCGGCAGCGTGTCGAGCGCGCGCCATGAAATGTAGAGCCCGAGCGATAAAAGCATGAGCAGGCTGAAGGCAGCCCGCTCGAACATCCGTTTCGGATCGCCGAGTATTGCGAAAAGGAGTGCGCAAATCGCGATGAGAAGGTCGAAGGCCAGCACACTGAAGACGTCGTCGTTGGAATTGAAAAACATGATCCCTTCCTTCGTTACTTTAGCGCAACCACGAGCCTCGCCGCGCAGTCGCGTGTCCGCGCGGCTTTCGACGGGGGATGGCGGCTCATCGAGCAAGGCTGGCGTCTGCTTTCATTCGCCGGTTGGTATGTGAATGTTTTCCGTTACCGCACGATTGCCCGCGTCAGCTCTTGGCCGGGAGAATGGCCATCCTCTCGTTCAGCAGGTCGACGGCTCGGGACGACTGGACAGCCGGCCTCTCTTCCGGGGCCGAGATGTCCCGAGGGCCTTTCATGCCGCGGCCGATACCTTTCGCCGCGCCGAGCCGTACGGCGGGCCGCTGCTCAAGTCCGTTCAGCTCTGTTTCGGCAGCGGGCCACTGCGCCGCGGATGCCTGTGCAATGCCGATAAGGGATGTCGATGCCTCGCGGATATATTCCTGCGTTTTCTGCAGCCACTGCTCGGGCATTGTCACATCTACCCATGTTCCGACGGAGCAGAATTGGTTGTCGCGAAACACGGCCTGATCCGGCTCGGTCAGCCGGATATAGACATATAGCTCGCGACGCTCCGTCGGCGGGAACGGCACGGCATAATCGAGGTCGACCCTGTCCGTCGTGCGGGGAACCAACCGTGTGATTGTCCCGTCTGCCACGCGCGCCCAGCCGTCGGCTCTGACTTGAACCTTCGAACCGACGGCAAGCGCCTGAGCTTGCCGTTCGGAGAAAATCGCCACGACGAACGCATCGCGGCAGTCGAGCATCTCCGCCAATGTGTCGCCGGCAGTAACCTCACGCCCAGATGCGGCTACCGGCTTGTAAAGTTGGCTCGTCTGGGGAATGTGGAGTTCGGCGCGGGCCAGCCTTTGGACCCGTTCGCCCTCCGTCACAACGAGAGAGCTTAACTCGGCTTCCTTCGAGCGCATCGTGGCGATCTGCATCTTGATCTGCAGCAGATCGGCCTTGCGGGTGCGGATTTCCTGCTGAAGATTTTGCAGCGACTGCAAGTCGGCGCCCACATAGATGCCTTGGCGCGCGAAATCGACTTCCGCCTTAAGCTTGGCGACCGAGAGCCCGGCTGCCTCAAGCTTCGCATCCTCCAGGCGGACGGTGTCGGCAACCTCGTCCTGGGTGCCTGCGGCTATTCCCCGAGCCATGAGTTTGAGCTTGCGCGCCGCTTCAGCCTTTGCAATGCGGGACGAATAGGTCACCATCTCCAAAGCGGCCTCCGCCGCCTTGAGATCGGCATTACTCCTGGCCAGCAGTGCTGCTTGTTGGCCCGCCAGGTCGTTTTCGAAATCCTTGATGCGCTGTGCATAGTCTGCGACGATGCCGTTCTTCTGCGCCAGCTCGTCGTGCAAAGCCACAAGCTGGACCTTCAGGCCGATCAAAGTGGAATTGTCGACTCGATCGTTCTCCACGGTGATCTGGTCAGCGGAGCCAAGCGACGCCACCTTGCCGCTGATCGGCGTCGTCAACGGCACAAGTGGCGCGTTTATCACGGCGCGGCTCGATGTCGAGGTGAAGAAGGGCGGAAATGCAGACGAGGCAAATACTGTTCCGATGACACCAAGTACAGCATAAGACGACAATCTAACGGACGCGCCATTTTTTTGATTATAATTGCTTTTGAGAAGGGAAAACATAGCTACAGTTCCTTTAATGAAGCTGCCTATATTCTTCCTCCCGAAAGAATGCGTGGATCGTTACATGATTTGTTGTGCGCCGCAACATCCTTAAAATTGTGCTAATGCGATGAGCCTCGAATGCTCAAGAATTGGTCAGAACACTTTTAAAGCAGCCCTCGAAACGAGATCAGAATTTCCTTCTATCTTCCTGTGAAGACGGCGATCATAGAAGCTGCGGCGGATATCCGAACGAACGCACAAAAGGGAGGCATATGCTGTCACCGGTGCTGTTTGATGTCTGACACGCTTCTGCCTGCTAGATGATTTGCAACCGCCGCGATATTATTTTTACGAAAATACTACCAAATATACTTCTCATGGAACCTTGGATACTCATAAAGAGGTAGATGTAAGGCTTGAAGTGGCCCCCGAAAGGCCCGGACACACTCCCCCACTTAGCTAAGTGGGGAGGAGTAATGTTGGTCATTTGACTAGCAGCCATTTCAAGATGGAAGTCCTCTCCGGGCCGGAATGTCGGGATTACGGTCAATGCCGTGCTGTCGGGTGTGACGGAGACGGATATGAATGCCGAGTGGCTGGCATCGCCGGACGCGCGCGCCGGCGCCGAAGCACTCTCGGCCTTTTCGCATCCCGAACAGCTCGTCACGCCGACATCAACTCAGCGACCAGACGCTGTCTGATCTCGTCCTTTAGTGCTGGATCGTCCTTTCCCCAAAGGCGGCCGCCCACCGCGAATCTGTTTCGCTGGAGATTGAATGACGTGCCATCGCCCACGAGCTGCTTCACGACTTTTTCCCGCTCCCCATCTTCTGCTTCTTGCGAAAGAAAAGGCGATTGTCGGATGATATTGCAGCGGATGAGTAGACCGGCAAGCGGCTACTGCATGCCGGCTGAAAGACCTGCATCATCTGCGTTTCGAACCCACTCGCTCGACCCGAGCATTGCCGTTTCGGCAAGGAGAGAACCGAAAATCGGCGCTTCTTAAGAACGCTCTAGTTTGTCATAGTTTGCTAAAGGCGCAGTTCCGAGCGCCGTAAGGCGAAGGTCATGGCTTACGTAATTACCGAACCCTGCATCGATACGAAGGATGGGGCCTGCACGGTCGCCTGTCCGGTCGATTGCATCTATGAGGGCGGAAGGATGTTCTACATTCAGCCGGAGGAATGCATCAATTGCGGGCTCTGTCTTTCTGTCTGTCCAGTCGACGCTATCTTGTGGGACGAGGAAATGCCAACGGAGCGGCTGTTCCTGCGCGAGGTCAATCGCGATTTCTTTGCCGATGACGTCACTGGATGGGGCGCCCCCGGTGGTTGGGACAAGAGCCGCGTCACCAGACTCGATCATCCTTTCGTGGCAGCCTATCGCAGCCCGACCGAAAGCGGAATCTGATAGAATGCTTGGAGCCTTTTCGTGACGCAGATCCGGATTTCCGGCGTGATCGCCGCCGTGCCCACACCTTTCGACGATCATGGCGATATCGATGATGCCGCCTTCATCGAACACGCCCGCTGGTGCCTTAATAATGGCTGCGATTTCCTGAACGTGTTGGGCACGACGGGTGAGGCCAACACTCTTTCCGCAACCCAACGCAGCGCTCTCATGATGACCGCGGCGCGGGAATTGGATGGTAGCAGGCTGATGGTCGGGACCGGCACGCCGGATCTGGAAACGACGGTTGCATTGACGCGCCGTGCCTTCGATCTTGGGTTTGCGGCAGCCCTCGTGCTGCCGCCCTATTACTAAAAGCCGGTTGAGGAAGAGGGCTTGTTTGCCTGGTTTGCCGAGCTTGTGAGAATGACGGCGGAGACGCCGATCGCGATCTACCTCTATAACTTCCCGCAATTGACCGGCATCGAGTTTTCACCCGCCTTGTCGGCGCGGCTTTCGCAGGCCTTTCCAAAGCGGATTCTTGGGGAGAAGGATAGTTCCGGCAATCTTGCCTATGCGCGCGAGCTTGCCAAGATCGCCGGCTTCGGCGTCTTCCCGAGTAGCGAGGCGGCGCTTGCCGATGCCGGTCGCGATGGCTATGCGGGCTGCATCTCGGCGACAGTCAACATCGACCCTTCCTCGTCGCAACGACTATGGCACGATCAGGGGAATGCCCAGCTGCTGGATCAGGTGCGTGGTCTACGGCAGGCCATCGCCACTCATCCCCTCATTCCGGCGGTCAAGTACCTGGTTGGCAAGCGCACCGGAAATGCAGTTTGGAACAGGGTGTTGCCGCCGCAATTGCCGATCAGCGACAAGAAAAGGCTCGAAAGCCTCGAAGCATTGCGGCTTGTCGCGCTGGTCGACGCATGATCTCCGCCTGGCTCGAAATCACGAGATCCCAGGCCAGGTCGCATAATAGGCACGCGTGGCTTCCGACAAAGCTCGAACAAGAGGACGTTGCTTCTTAAGCCTTGGCAGATCGGCTCTGGCCTGTGCCAGGAGCTCGAACAAGGCTGCGTCAAAGTCGGGGCCTGCCAGTTTTCCCTGGTGCATCACCTCCCGGCCCGCAATGACAAGCCCCTTTGCGTGTTTGGCGCTCATACGGGTCAGCAGGATTTCCGCCTCATCGAGGTCGTCGAACAGCGAGTCGGCGATCAAGGCCTGATAGTCAATGATGGTGAAATCTTCGGCTTCGTCTGCATTGATCACTTGGCCGCCCACGCGGATGACGGCATCGAACACATTCTGCGCCGTCAATCGTCGCGTCAGGCCGCGACCGCTCTGCAGGAGGTAGAGGAGCCGCATCTCCCGCCAGAGATCCTGATCGTCATCCAGTCCGGTGCCGTCGAGACCAATGGCGAAGGCCGGGCCGCCGATCTCTAGAGCGGAGGCGATCGGGGCGACGCCTGAGCGGAGGCGAAGATTGGCTGAGGGATTGCTGACGAGCTGCACGCCACGCTCGGCGAGCAATTCGAGTTCATCGGGGCGCAACTGGACGCCATGGGCAATGGCGAGCCGCGGCGACAGGAAGCCGATTTTGTCGAGATAGGTGATGACGCCCTCGGGGAAACGTCGATCGAGCCAGGCGCGCTGGCGCGGGCTCTCGAGCAGATGCATGTGGATACGCCGGCCACGCAGCGCGGAAGCCTCGGCAATCGCCTCCAGAAGCGCGTTCGAACACCATTGCGGGCCGATCGGGCCATACTGCACATCGATCAACGGATTGGTATTTGCGGCGGCGACAGCCTCGACGGCATCAAACTGTATGTGAATGGGAGCATAATTCGGAATCGTGCCGGCGAGCGCATCCCAATCGCCCTCGGAGAGAAACGGGCGTAATCGCTGCGGGCCGCCATCATAGGCCCAGGCATCGTGGTCGAGTAGTGGGCAGGAGAGGCCAAGTCGAATGCCGACATCGCCTGCGGCCCGCATAACCGCGCTCGCCTCATCGACCAGACGATCAACGTTGAGCGAGTTGTGGCAATGCATGGTCGCGCCGACGCCAGTTTTGGCAAGGCGGCCGAAGGCGACGAGCGCTTCGAGATAGGCATCCGTTCGCGGCCGCAGCCTGAGGCCCGGTATCCAGGCTTCCAGTGCGTCGTCGGCCGCGCCGAAATCGAGGGTGCGGATGCCGTAGCCATGATCGTGGGCATTGACAGGTGACGGCATGATCAGATCGCCGGGCAGCGCAGTCACAGCGTCGAATTGCGATGGCAGGTCTGCCAATCTGTCAAAGCACGTGGCCGGGCCATAGCCAGGACGTTTTAGCAGGCGGATCTTTTTCATGCTTTTCTCATCTGCTGACGATGGCTCTCAAATCCTCGCCGAACCGGCGCAACTCGGTATTCAGCAGCTCGATGACTGCTTGGCTAGCATGAGTTAGATGCCGATCGCGCGGTACGAAAATAGCGATATCGACAGTGCTGAGCTTGAAGTCCCTGATCGGGATGGCAACGATTTCGCCGGTTTGGATTTCCGGCCAGAGTCCAACCGGGGTAAAAAAACCAATGCCGTCACCCGACATGATCAATGGTTTGAGGAGGATTGGATTGTTGGATGCGACCAACGTTCGCCCCACACGATTGAGGCCCGCAAGTTCGACTGCTATCGCTGAGCTGACGACTTCGCTGTCGAGCGCCAGAAGCAGCTTATATTGGGCGCACTCTGGCAACGTCACCGATTTCGCCCGCGCCAATGGATGCGATGATGCGACCATGGCCATGAAGGCTGTGCGGATCGAACCCACAAGCTTGAGGTCATGTGGGGTCGCAAGGTCAAAGCTGATGCCGATATCAATGTCGCCAGCCGCCATGAAATGGAAAATATTGTTGTAGGCTCCTGCTCGCACGCGAAAGTCGACCGCAGGATGCAGCTTATGAAACCTCTTAATGAAATTAGGAAGAAATGTGACGAGCAGGCTGTCGAGAGCGGCGATATGGACGCGGCCCGTATTCTTTCCCTGAAGGTCGCCGAGATTGGACTTCATTACCTCGAAGTCCTGCAGCGTCTCCTTGGCATGGCGCAGCACGATTTCGCCGGCAGACGTTAGGCGCAAACCGTCGGAAAAGCGCTCGAACAACGGTGTCCCAAGCTCGTCTTCCAGTTTCTTGATCTGGCGGCTGACGGCGGAGGTTGCCACATGCAGCTCTTCGGACGCCTTGCGGATCGATCCCGAGCGTGCGACCTCGGTGAAATATTTCAGGATGCTGGCATGCATAGAAAGCCCTCGGCAATCTCGAAGCTATAGCATGCCTATCTGCCGCGCCAAATGGGCGCACGCTTCTCGCGGAAGGCCGCCACACCCTCCATGGCATCCTCGCTTTTCAGCGCCTTGATGAGGGCTGGCGTCCGCAATGCCTGCGCCTCGGCCGGGCTCAAATGCGCCGTGCGATTGACCGTCTGCTTGATCGCACGCAGCGACAGCGGCGCACAGGCAATGATATCGGAGACCCAGCCCTCAACAGCAGCATCAAGCTCGCCGGCCGAGACGACTTCGTTGACGATGCCGTAGCTCGCCATTTCCTGTGCGTCGAACTGCCGCCCTGTCAGCATCACGGCCATGGCACGATTGAACGGAATCTTGCGTTGCAGGAGCACCATACCGCCATCGAGCGGCATGCGGCCGACGCGTGCTTCTGGCAAGCCGAAGCGTGCCGTTTCCACCGCAATGACGATGTCGCAGCCGAGCACCATCTCGAAACCGCCGCCCAGCGCGTAGCCGTTGACTCGGGCGATGACGGGCACGTCGAGCGAGCGGCGGAAGGCAAGGCCGCCAAAGCCGTTTTCTCGCCCGACGGTCCAATAATCGACGCCGGAACTGCCGTTGCCGCCCTTGAGGTCGGCGCCTGCGCAAAAAGCCTTTTCGCCTGAGCCTGTCAGGACGACACAACTGATGTCGTCGCGTCTCTCGATCTCGGTCCAGATCGACTCCAGCCTTGCCTCGGTCTCCGCATCAACCGCATTCATCCGGTCGGGCCGGTCAAGCGTCACGCGGGCGACGCGGTCTTCTACAGTGAAGGAAACGCTCATGCGGCGTTTCCCTGCACCTCGGAAAGCGAGGCCAGAATTTCCTCATTGTGCTGGCCGAGCTGTGGCGGCGCGATCCGCACGGTGACCGGTGCGGCCGACATGTCGATCGGCGAACCGATCAAGCGGATCGGACCGGCGGCGGTCTCGCCTGCCTCCAGGATCATCTTGTTGATGATCGTCTGCTCGTCCTTCAGCGCCTCGGGGAGCGAACGCACCGGCGCGCAGAGGATATCGACGCCTTCCAGCCGGGCGATCCAGTGCGCGGTACTGTTCTTGGCGAAATTCTCACGGAAGATTGCCTGTAGCTCCGGCCGCCGGGCCATCTGCGCGTCGAAATCCTTGTACTGCGGATATTGCGAGAGATCCTCGATCTCAAGCGCTTCACAGATGTCGCGCAAGGGGTTCGGCTTGAAGGCGCCGACCATGACGATCGCGCTGTCCGTTGTCTCGAAAACACCCGTTAGCGGGAAGGCACCCCAGTTCAGGTCCTTCTGCCGCATCAGATGCGTCGTGCCTTCCTGCATCTGCATGGCGATCATGGAGTTGTAGAGGCTGACGGCGACCTGTTGACCTTCGCCGGTCTTGTCGCGTTGCAGCAGGGCGAGCAGGATGCCCTGGACGAGATGCATGCCGGCCGAATAGTCAGCAAGCGGCGTGGCATAGATTGAGGTCGGGTGGCTGTTGTCCGACTTACGGCGCATCACGCCGGAGACGGCCTGCGCCAGCACATCCTGACCGCCCTTGTGCTGATAGGGGCCGGTCAGCCCGAAGCCGGTGCCAACGGCATAGATCAGGCCGGGATTGATCTTTTTCAGGTCTTCATAGCCGAAGCCCATGCGTTCCATCACGCCAGGCCGGAAGTTGTTGACGACGACATCCGCGGTTTCGAGCAGCGCCTGGACGGTCTTGCGGGCGCCGGCCTCTTTCAGATCCAACGCCAGGCTCTTCTTGTTGCGGTTGAGCGAGCAGAAGACCGGATTGTTGAGCCCGTCTGGATCGGAGCCAAGTGACCAGCGCGAGAGATCGCCGATCTTGACCTTTTCGATCTTGATGACTTCGGCGCCGTAATCGGCCAGGACCTGCGTGCAGGAAGGTCCGAGCATGACCTGCGTGAAATCGATCGCGCGGATTCCGTCGAGTGGCAAAGTCGTCATTCTGCAGCCTCCAAATATGTCGCGTTCTCCGAGGGAGTGTCGCCTGGATCGGCTCCCTGAGCCCGCATCTGTTTCTGAATTGCCTTGATATCGGCCTTGCGAACGGTCGTGCCGGCATTGAGGGCAACCGTTGCTGCGACACCCGCCGCTTCGCCCATCGCCATGCAGGGCGGGATTTCGCGGCTGGATTTCTGCGCCTGCGGCGTTGCCGAATAATGCCGGCCGGCAACGATCAGCTGGTCGATCTCCTTGGGCAGCATGGCGCGGTAGGGCGTGTAGTAGTCACGGCCACGGCAAACCGTGTCGGCAAAATGGCGGCGGGTCATGACGTCGTCCTTCGTCACGACATAATCTCCCTGCAACAGCCGCGTTTGGCGTACGCCGGTCTGGGGCGCGAAATCGACAACGTAGGCATTCTCGAAGCCCGGCATTTTTTCGCGCGCGAAATCGAGCAGCTTTGCGATCCGCGAGCGGCCTTCCATCTCCGCTTTGGTCAGGTCATCGACCTTCAGACCACTCAGCGTCGGCATATGCGGGCAGTTCAACCAGACGACGCCGGGCAGCGGCGTTTTCAGCCACCAAAAGGACCAGCAGCCGCCGATCAGCCGCTTGGCTTCGTGATCGAGCGCCTTGAAGGTTTCCGGCTCCTGCAGTTCGAAACGTTCCGCCGCTTCCGTATCGACGCCACCCCAGCGCGAGACCGTCGTCAGAATGAAGTTGGATTCGACATGGGAAGCACCCGCGCTTGCAGCGACATCGAGATCGCCCGTCGTGTCGATGACGACATCACCGAGGATCGCCTGCATGCCTTCCTTGGTCTGGCAGATCACGCCCTTGAGCGCACCGCCATCGATGATCGCCGAGGAGAACCAGCTATGGGTTCTGAGCTTGATCTTCGCTTCGGCGATCATATCATAGGCGGCGCGCTTGAAGGCATCTGGATCGAAGGCGGCCGAAAAGCAGATCGGATGCGGCATCGACTGGGTGTGGAAGTCGAAGAGGCCCCAGCGTGCCCAACGCTGCCAAGCCTCCGGCGTGTCGCGGAACTCGATCAAGCGATCGCGATCGGTCGGCGTCACGCACAGACCCCAACGCTTCATGCGTTCGATCATCTCCATGCAGATGCCGCGCACCGTGATTTCGAGCTCGTTGATCATGTCGTCGAGCACCAGCACCATGCCACCGGCAGCAAGGCCGCCGACATAGGGATAGCGTTCGAGAAGCGTGACGCTGGCGCCGTTGCGTGCGGCCGAGACGGCTGCGGCAATCCCTGCCGGGCCTCCGCCGACCACGACCACATCGGAGCGATCGACGACACGGATATCCCGTGCAGGCTGGTGAATAACCTGTTCCATTGGTGTTCCCTCGATGTTTTCTAAGCTTTAGTGCTGTCCAGCCGGCTTCCAGCGGATCATCTTTGCCTCGGCGACCGAGACGATGAAGAAGAGAATCACGGCCAGCAGCGCGGCAATGACCACCGTCGCGTAAAGCAGCGGCGAGCGGAAATTATAGGTCGCCTCGATTATGAGGGCGCCGAGCCCGAAGCTGGAGCCGATCCATTCCGCCACGATCGCGCCCATGACGCTGCTCGTTGCGGCGATCTTCAGGGCAGCGAACAAGAATGGAAGCGAGCTTGGCAGGCGAACCTTCCAGAGGATCTCCGAATTGCTGGCCGAAAGCACCCGCATCAGGTCGAGCATGGCAGGGCTCGCGGAGCGTAGCCCCTGGACCATGTTGACCAGCGTCGGGAAGAAGCAGATCAGGCCGGCGATGATGATCTTCGGGGCGACGCCATTGCCGAAGATCAGGACGAGGATCGGCGCGAGCGCGATGATCGGGATCGCCTTGACGAAGACGGCGATTGGATAGAAGGCCTTCTCGGCAGTCGCGCTGTGGACGAACCAGATCGCCAGCAGGATGGCGACGAGATTGCCGAAGACGAAGCCGAGAACGGCCTCGAGCACGGTCGGCAGGAAGTTTCTGGTCAGTGTCGCGGCATTGTCGCGAAAGGCGTAGAGAACATCGAGTGGGCTCGGCGCCATGAAGGTCGGGATCTTGAAGATCCAGATGACCGCCTGCCAAAGCACGATGCAGCCGAGTGCCGCAAGGATCGCCGGCATATGGGAGGAGAGGACGCCGACGGTTGCGTCGAGAATGGCGACCTTGCGCGGCGCCTTGGCGATGTGGCCGATGTCAGAGTGCACTGCGTTGCTCATATGCATTCCTCCAGCAGTGCGCGCAGATGCGCGGTCACTTTGATGAAGTCGACCGTGTCGCGCATCGCAAGGGCGCGGGGAAAGGGAAGATCGACCTTCATGAACTCCTTCACCCGGCCGGGATGCGCCTGCAGCATCAGCACGTGCTGACCGAGGAAGACAGCCTCCGGAATGGAATGGGTGACGAAAACGATGGTCGTGCCCGTTTCGCGCCAGATGCGTAAGAGTTCCTCATTGAGCTTGTCACGGGTAATCTCGTCAAGAGCGCCGAAGGGCTCGTCCATCAGCAGGATACGCGGCTTGGTTATCAGGGCGCGGGCGATGGCGACGCGCTGGCGCATGCCGCCCGACAATTCGTGCGGCAGGGCATTTTCGCGACCCTTGAGGCCGACGAGGGCGAGCAGCTCCATGGGATCGGCGTAGGAGCTTTTGTCGTGCCTGCCGACTTCCAGCGGCAGGCGGACATTGTCGATGACGCTCCGCCACGGCAAAAGCGTTGCCTCCTGGAAGACGAAGGCAAAATCGCGACCCTGGCGTGCCTCTCGTGGCGGTCGGCCGAAAACCGAAACCGAACCGTCGCTGATGTCAACGAGATCGGCAATGCAGCGCAGCAAGGTCGACTTGCCGCAGCCGGATGGTCCGAGCATGGTGACGAACGACCGCTCCGGAATATCGACGGACACCTTGGAGAGGGCGGTGAACTCGCTGCCCTTGTCTCCGAAGCGGATGTCGAGGTTGCGAGTGGAGACTGCAAGCCTTGCTGTTTCGGCAACCGGCAGCGGCTGTTTGATGGTGGCGGCGCTCATCATGGCGTTCACCCGATCTGTTTGCGGATTTCGGTCGTCGCATCGAGGATCGCCATAGTGGCAACGTCGTCGACAGTCGGAACCGTGCCTTTAAACTGCTTCAGGTCGGCATAGGCCTTGATCTGAGCCGCCCAATTATCCTTGTTCATGGCGCCCCAGCCGGTCTGCTTGGTGCTGTCGCCGAAGGAGAAATCGATGACCGAACGAACGGCTTCGAGTTCGCTTGCCTTGTCGAGGTTCGGATAAGCGTCCACCAGCATGTCTACGGCTTCTTCCGGATGGTCGCGGACATAGCCCCAGCCCTTGGCGGCGGCCGTGGTAAAGCGAACCAGCACGTCGGAATGTTTGTCGAGCTGTTCATCGGTCGTATAATAGACGTTGGCGTAGAGCTGCAGGCCGGCGTCCCACAACATCATGTCGACGCGGTCGTCTCCGAGCACCTTCAGCGCATTCGTGTTCGTCACCCAACCGGTGACAGCATCGGCCTGCCCGGTCATCAGTTGGTTCATGTCGGAGCCCATGTTGACCATCTTCACCTTGTCCTCCGGAATGCCGTTCTGGGCGAGGAGGGCGCGCAGCAGGATGAAGGCTGTCGGCTGGGTGGCAATCGTCTTGCCGATCATGTCCTTCGGCTCGCGGATCGGCGCCTTTTTCAGCGAGAAATATGTAAAGGGATGCTTACGGTATCCGGCCAGGAACGCCTTGACCGGCATGCCGGCCGATCGCGCGAGCATGACGGACGGACTGGAGGAAATCTGCCCGATGGTGGATTGGCCTGCTGCAACGCCGGCGACGCCATCGACATTCGGGCCGCCGGGGACGATGGTTAGGTCGATTCCCTGCTCGGTGAAGAAGCCTTTCTTCTGTGCCGCGACTTCGCCGATGAGTCCGTTGGAAGCAAGCCAGCCGAGCTGCATGCGCACTTCGGCAACATCCGCGGCCTTGCCCGCACGGATGCCGACGAAGGTCTGGGTCGCAGCGAGACCTCCGACCAAGGCAGCATTGGACAGGAAACGGCGACGATTCATCATGAATTGAGACATGCTGATAGTTCCCCTGTTGATTGGGCGATCGGACTTTTCGTCTCGTTATCCACCAATGGCAGGGATGATGGGGGAATTCAGCGTTCTAATAAAGAACAATTATGCGTACTATCGATTGCCGAAAAGGCAACAGCGCCTGGGGTTCGTTTTGGCCGATGCGGGAGGTTATCCGCCGGTCGTGGACTCCCGGTGAGATGCCGGGGGAAGCGGGAGCCTATGCGGAAGTGATGGCGGATAACGGATACTCATATCGCGTAGCCTGCGGCGCAACGAGGGCGTCTTCGAGCCTTGGGTCTGTGACGCCTTTGATCGGGTTGAGCGTAAAATTGAAGCGTTCTGCCGGCGCTCTGTTTTCGGTTGTAATTAGCGAGCCGCGTAAGGAACGCCCCGAAGCCCGATAGTATCCACATGGCTCAAGCAGGAAGTCCCCCCGTGACGAGAAATTGCACCTGGGACATTGGCAAGTCTGTAGCTGGATCTCGCGAACCGTAAATCACATGTGTCTTTCATTCGGCATTCGGTGCCCTGCTCAGGTTTGCGTCGAACCAGACGATCTTCAAATATTCTCCAAGGGCTTGAGAAGCTTCACGCAAGTTTTACGAGCGTCGCGGGGTCCGTCTTGCAAATGGGCTGGTGCAATGTAACGTCCAGCTTTTCTGAATGTGTGAGGGTAAATGTCGAACGATCGCGGGTCCCGTGCCTTGTTGAAGCAAAAAGCTTACCGGTTCGGCGATTTCCGAGTGCTGCCAGAGGGCCAAGCTCTCCTGCATAAGGAACAGCCCGTCGCGCTCGGCGGGCGAGGTTTCGATATATTGACCCTGCTCGTAGGACGGGCTGGCGAGGTGGTCAGCAAAGCAGAGTTGTTCGCCCATGTATGGCCGGACTATATCGTTCACGATCATAACCTGAAGGTCAATGTCGGCAACCTTCGACGTACGCTCGCCAAACTTGATCCCGCCACGGAATACATCGCAACAATCGCTGGCCGCGGCTATAAGTTCGTCGCCGTAGTGGAGAGCGATCACCCGGCGGCGGCACGGCACATTGCTTCAATCAACAGTCATCGTACCGCTCCACCCCAGGTGCGACGGCTCCTTGGCCGTGATGACGCAATCCGGAAAATCTCCGAGCAGCTCGATCAACCGGGTTACGTCACAATCGTAGGTCCAGGCGGGGCCGGAAAAACGTCACTTGCCGTCACGGTTGCTCAGCATTGCTGCGGCGCAGCGGAAGCCATCGCCTTTGTCGATCTCTCGACGGTCAGCGATCCCCGGTTTGTGGTGCCCGCGATAGCCTCCGCCCTCGGTATTTCGCTGGGATTTGACGATCCGATTGCAGGCGTGATCGACGTGCTTCGCAGCAGCAACCTGCTTCTGATCATCGATAATTGTGAGCACGTCATTGCGATGGCCGCGACGATCGTCGAGCGGATATCATCAGAGGTTCCTGCGGCCCGTATTCTAGCAACCAGCCGCGAGCCGCTGCGAACACGGCACGAGCAGATCCATTTTCTCTCCGGGCTCGCCTACCCAGACCAGTCGAAGGCGCTCTCCGCGAGTGACGCGCTGCAGTTTCCGGCGGTCCAGCTCTTTATCACCAAGGCGCACGGCTCTGGCCTTACAGAACCAACCGACGATTATGTCCGCAGTGTCGTATCGATCTGCACACGATTGGAAGGCTTGGCACTAGCGATCGAATTGGCCGCCGGCACGGCCGGTGTCCTCGCCCCCGAGGCAATCGAAGACCTCTTCAAAGATGGCTTCGATTCGATGAGCCGGGGAGCAAGGGATGCGCCTTTGCGCCACCAGACTCTGGAGGCCACCCTCGACTGGAGCTATAGGCTTCTGCCCGACCGCGAGGCTGTCTTGCTTGATCTGCTTTCCGTGTTTTCGGGCCGTTTTAATGCCGACGACGTGGAGGCAATGTATTCCGCGGGTGCTCTCGAACCTATGACGGGACGCGACGCCCTGTCTCAACTTGTGGCAAAATCCCTCGTCTCCTCGGATTACGATGGCGGTACTGTGAACTACAGGCTGGCCGAGAGCACCGGCACCTATGCTGCGCGGCGTCTCTTTGGTTCACCCTACAGGGAGAAAGCAAGGCGACAATTTGCTGTCCGGATAAGAGATAAGCTGCAGATCGCCGAACGGGAATGGTCGTCACAGACGTCGCGCGAATGGTTACGGAGATATCGCAGGCAGATCGACGACGTTCGTGCTGCGATCGGCTGGGCGTTCGATCCTGCAGGCGACGCAGAGTTGGGCGTCGAACTGGTGGTCGCTGCATTGCCGCTGTGGCAGGAGCTTTCGGCGTTCAGGGAAATGCTGGCGGCCATCGACCTTGTAGGCGAACACAGCGCTGCGCTATCAGGGCTGGCACCTCTGGGCCGAACCAAGCTTTCCACGGCGCAGGCCTGGGCCATGACGCTGGCGCGCCACATGCATCCGCAAACCGACAACGCCTGGCGCGAAAGCATTCTTCATGCGACTGGATCGCGCGACTCAGAATTTCAGATACGCTCGGTCTGCGGGCAGGCAGTCTTTCTTGCCTATTCTGGTCGGCCGCGCACGGCATTGCGCAGCATGAACGATTTTGCGGCGGCAAAGGGTCTGAACTGGGCGACTGCGCCTGACGGCAAGCGCCTGTTGGCGCATATCCAGATCTACGCAGGCGAGCTGACTTCTGCATCGGGCCATTTAGGGGCGCTGATGGACGACTGGGGTGAATTGGAGGATGGTTATGGATTGTCTCGATTTCAGGTCGATTTGCCCGTTGCCATTCGTCTGTCTCAAGCATTTTTGTCTTGGTTACAGGGTGACACTGACCGTGCCTCCAATCTGGTCGGCCGTGCCATCGATCGAGCCGCCGATCTCGATCACATGATATCCCTCGGCAATGCGATCTCGCTGGCGGCCCTGCCGATCGCTTTCGTGGAGGGCGACCTGGAAGCTGCTGCGCAGCTTCAGCAACAACTTGCCGAAGTCAGCCGGCGTGAAAGTGTCGGCATTTACGAGGGAACAGCCAAGTTCTTTGCAGGCGCCATCCAGTCGGCCCGAGGGGACGATGCCGGTTTCACCTTCATGCAAGACAGTATCACCGGATTGCTCCGGGGAAGCTGGCGTGTTCGCGTTCCCTTCTACCGTAGCCTGATGGCGGAAGCCTATATTAAGGCAGGTGAGATGCAACTTGCGGAGGATAGTCTGCGTGCCGTGCTTGGAGAAATCGGGATCCGTGAGGAACGTTGGTGTCATCCGGATCTTTGGCGCGTCGCCGGAATGATCGAAGCCGGAAACGCCCGTCCGCACCAAGCAATGCGCTATTTTCAGAAGTCTTTGGATTGCGCGCGCGCCATGGGTGCAGGTGCCGCAACCAAGCGGACCCAGCATGCCATGGCTGCAATGGACCTGCGCTGACCTGGCGCTCCAATCTTAGATTTGTGGATTGCCACCGCTCAGACTTTTCGTGAGTCGAGGCGCTCCCGAAGAGACGCATTTTCCTGCTCGAGCAGAGCGACCTTGTTCATAAGGTGTTGCGAGGCTGCCAGAAATTCGGCTTCTGTATATCGCGGCACGATATGCTGCGGACAGTTCCAGTCGAACGCCTCAAGCTTCAGTCTGAAAATGCGCTCGGCCGTGGCGCCATAATCACCGTTAGTGACTGTCGCCGTGAGCGCCGGATCCGCGTCGAGTGCCAGCTTCTCCGCACGGGCATAGATCTTCAGACGCGCACGGGCCGGATAGTCCATTAGAAACAAGCATGTCCGGTCGTTCTCAGCCAGATTGCCGGTGCTGATATACTGGCGATTGCCGCGGTAATCGACAAAGGCGAGCGTGCGATCGTCGAGGACCTTTAGGAAGCCCGGAGGCCCGCCGCGATGCTGGACGTAAGGCCAACCCGTTTCCGAAACCGAGGCCATGTAGAAGCTGTCTCGCTCTGCGATGAACGCGGTTTCTCTGGTCGAAAACCGGTCGAATTCGCGGTGCCCTTTGAAGTCGGACCAAAGGTGATCCGCTCCCATTTCCGCTTGTGCCCTGCGAACTGCAGGAGTGACTGCGATATCCATGAAACCATATGACATGTCGTGTCTCGCTCTTGTTTGGTCAGTTTCGCGGGCTGCAGGTCGAATGCGAGCCTAGCTCGCCTCCCTCGCGGCCTGCTGCGCGCGCGTAGCTCTCGGCGACGGCTACATAGTTGGGTGCTGCAAGTCCGTAGAGCTTGCCGAGTTCGGCAACTTCGGGCCGCGCCCAGGTGCGGTGAAGCTCGGACAGCAATGCGTTGGTCGATGTCGGTTTGACGCCACCCTGCACGAAGCGGGCGAGCGAAATGCGCGAGGCCATTTCGCTGGGATCCCCCGAAGCATCGACTACCGCATAGACGTCGTAGCCGGCGGCGCGGGCGTCGAGCGCCGGAAACATCACGCAGACGCTGGTCCAGACGCCCGCCATGATGAGCGTGTTGCGGCCGGTCGAGCGAACCTGGACGACGAAATCGTCATTGTCCCATGCATTCACTTCGCCCTTGCGCGGCAGATAGACGGCGTGCGGTGCATATTCGTGGATCTCGGGCATCAGCGGACCATTGGTTCCGGAAGGTTCCGAGGCGGTCGTGATGACCGGGATATTCAGGAGCGTCGCGAGCCTGGCGATCATCTCCACATTCCGGCGCAGATCCGAGACCGAGATGTCCTTGACCGTCTGGAACAGCCCGGACTGGTGATCAAGCAACAGGATCAGGGCGTCGGAGGGATCGATGAGCGTCGCGCCGCCGCCGGTCGGAAGCACGCTCGACTTGGATTTGCTATTGTACATGGTCGTTATCCCTGCTTGAGTTTCAGTTATTGAGTGAGAGTTCGCGCTAGGAAGTCGCGCATAACGGGGATCATCTCGTCCGCCTTGTCTTCGAGGGCGAAATGTCCGGTGTCGAAAAAAGAAGTTCGGCGTCGGGCAGGTCGCGCAGGAAGGCTTGCGCGCCTGCGGGGAGGAAAATGGGATCATTCTTACCCCAGAGGATCAGGGCCGGCGGCCGATGCGCGCGGAAATAGGCGTGAAAGGCTTGGTAGAGTGTGACGTTGGTGCGGTAGTCGTAGATGATGTCCAGCTGAATTTCCACGCTTCCCGGGCGGTCGAGGAAGAACTGATCGTACAGCCACGCCGCAGGATCGATCCGCGCCTCGTCCTTTGTGCCGGCGAGATAATGGAAGCGCGTGCCGTCGAGTGACAGAAAAGGCCGCACCGCGTAGCGGTTTACCGAGCCGTTGTCGGCCCAGTAAGCGCGCGTCGGCGCCCAAAAGTCCCCCATGCCATTTTCATAGGCGTTGCCGTTCTGGATGATCAGAGCGGTCACCCGCTCGGGGTGTGCAAGCCCCACGCGAAACCCCGTCGGTGCGCCATAATCCATGACGTAGAGAGCATAGCGTTCGACATCCAGTTGCTCGAGAAGGCTGGCGACGACTTTCGAGAAGGTGGCAAAGCCGTATTCGAAGTCGCTGGAAGAAGGCATTTCTGACAGACCAAACCCCGGAAGGTCGGGCGCGATCACATGATAGCGGTCGGCGAGCGCTGGAATGAGGTTGCGGTACATGTGCGACGAGCTCGGAAAGCCATGAAGCAACACCACGACAGGTGCGCCCCGCTCTCCCGCCTCGCGGTAGAATATTTTCACTCCGGCAACGCTGGTGGTTCGGTGGTAGGTCACGGGCCGCATCATTGACCGTCACCTTGGGTCGCCGTTGCGGCCGAGGCGGCGGCCGCGATGAACACGGCGACTTCCTGCGGGTGTGACATCATTACGGCGTGACTGCTGTCGATTTCGGTGATCGCTGCTCCTGCGCGCTCAGCCATCCGGCGCTGCGCACTTGGCGGCACCATCCTATCGGCGGAAGCGACGAGATAGAAGCTGGGTCTGATCTTCCATGCGGCGCGCGTGAGAGGCGCGACGACGGCCGCACGGCCCCAAGGTAACTGCGTCGCTGCCATGAACCGCGTGGTCGCGGGGCGACATCGGCTGCGAAGGCTTCGGGAAAGCGGGCGGGGTCTACAACGAGGTAGCCGTCCTGCGGGGGCAGCAACGGTGCCTTCGTCTCGCCGGGCTCTTCCGGAGCTTCGTTCAGCGCCGCGACGGACTCGCCCACATCGGGCACGAAAGCCGCAATATAAGCCAGCGCTTGGACCTTTGGGTTGGCGCCGACTTCGGTGATGACGGCCCCACCGTAGCTGTGGCCCACCAGGAGCACCGGGTGGGGAGTCTCGGCAATCAGGCGCTCGGTGGTGGCAACGTCCCCCTCAAGCGAGGTGGTTGGGTGCTGGGCGACGAGCACTTCAAATCCACGGTCGATAAGTTCGCCATGGACCTGTTGCCATCCCGAGCCGTCGACAAAGGCACCATGCACAAGGACGATCGAGAGAGATGGCGCCCCAGTTGCCTGGGTGCCCAAAGAGGGATTGGTCATGTCTCTTCCTTTCAAGATGTTGGCCGCAGGGCGAGTGGCCCCGCGGGACGCATCACTTGCAAAGCTTGCGGTCGAGGAAATCGCGAATAAGCGGCGCCATCACGTCAAGCTTGTCCTCGAGGGCGAAATGGCCGCTGTCGAGAATGTGCATCTCGGCGTTGGGCAGATCGCGAAGATAGGGGTGTGCGCCGGGTTCGGGGAAGATCTTGTCGTTCTTGCCCCAGACGATCAGTGTCGGCGGTTGGTGGTCGCGGAAGAAGGCTTGAAACTGCGGGTAGAGCGGAACATTGCTGCCGTAGTCGCCCAGAAGATCCAGCTGAATGTCCTTGTTGCCCGGTCGATCGAGCAATGCCTGATCGACGACCCAGTTGTCGGGGCTAATGTGCGCGACATCACCCATGCCATCGGTATATTGGAACTTCGTGGTTTCGAGCGTCACCAGGCCGGCAAGAGCTTCCCGGCGCTCTGGCGTCTTCTCGGCCCAGTAGGCCTTGATCGGATCCCAGAATGCGGCGAGGCCTTCGGTATAGGCGTTGCCGTTCTGCACGATCAGGGTTTCGACCCGGTCTGGATGTTTCAGCGCCAGCCGGTATCCGATCGGTGCGCCGTAATCCATGACGTACATGCTGTAGCGATCGGCACCAACCTTTTCAGTCAGCTTGTCGACGATGTTGGTCAGGTTCGCGAATGTATATTCGAACTTTGTGTGGTCGGGCGCGTCACTCTGGCCGTAGCCGGGATAGTCGGGCGCGATCACGCGGTAGCGGTCAGCCAGCAGGGGGATGAGGTTTCGGAACATGTGTGACGAGGTCGGAAATCCATGCAGGAGCAGGACGACCGGCGCGTCCTTGGGGCCTGCTTCGCGATAGAAGACCTTCACGCCGTCGATCGTCGTGTTTTTGTACTGAATGACCGGAACAGCTTTCGCGGTGATGACCGCGTTGTTCGGCCCGCAGCGGGCTTCGGCTGCAACGGGCGAGATGGCAATAAGAAGTGCGATGGCGCTGACGAGATGCTTTTTCATGATCCTCACCTTTCCAAAATGGGTGCGGATCCAACATCAGCACCTCTGAAAAGAGGACTACCATCGGCGGTCTTTGGCCTTGGGATAAATAAAGGTAAAAAGTTGAACGGCCCGGCGTCATTGGAAGCCATGCCCGTTTGCTGTACTTTTCTAGCGACCGCAATCTATGTCCATTGTAGAGGACATTTTCGCGGGAAATCAGGGTGATAGGTTCTTGGAGCGTGCTGGTTCCGGGTTCGAATCCGTTCAAGAGCATAAAATGGGACTGACTCTGCGAGGCAACCAATCATAATCTCGAGAACTGGAATAACCCGCGCGCCGATGGGCTAAGTGATTGCTGATGGCGGTGCAAACTACGCCATCAGCAACACGATTATTGGGGCTAGCCTTCGAGGAAGCCGGCGGCCACCGCTGAGGTGCTGTTGACGCCGACGGCAAGATTGACGTTCTTTACGATCACGGCGCCGCCGGCGCGGAGGTCGTCTGCTTCCTTGAGCGCGCCCGAGGCGGGTGTCGGCAATGGGGTAATGGTTCCCGCATTGATGTCTGCCACCCACAAACCTTTTTCGTCTGGAAATCCGATAACAACAACTCGTGCCATAAGTCCGTCTTCCTTTTTTGCGTTGGTGTTTCAAAATCCTGCCTTGCGCAGTCCTTCGCGGTACAGGTCCTTTTGCCACTGTTCCTTCATGACGATCATGGACAGCCATTTGTCCACATCGAAATCGGGAATGCTTGCCCTTACATTGCGAACAAAGGACCGTGCCTTCTTCATATCGCCGAGCATCGCCCAGCAGGCGGCCGACAACCGATCGGCCAGACCGCTATCATGCATCATGGCGATATAGGATAATGCCGTCTCGAATTGGTAGAGACAATAGCTGGCGCCGGCCGCCGTCCAGAGATAGGTATCGGGAGTCAATGGATTGAGATCAATTGCATTGGCGATCTTTTCCAGCGCGTCGGCCGGCCGCGAGGCATGCACCAGCGTATCGGCATAATCCGCGATGATGTCGGCATAATGCGGGCTAAGGGTTTCGGCAAGGTTCAGCGCGTTGACGCTCTCGTCGATATCGCCCTGCGCCAGCTTTACGATCCCCCGTTCGCGGTACCCGCCCGCCAGATCCTCACCGACGGAAATCGCCTTGGTGGAAAACTCCGCAGCCGAGGCCAACAGTTGCTCGTCACCTCGCATCGTCAGTAACCATTCCTTGGTATAGGTGCGCGCTAGGCCACTGAGCGCCGGCGCGAAGTGTGGATTCTTCTGTAACGCGGTGCGGAACTCCCGCCGCGCCCTGCGCAAATTGGGCAGGGTCAGTTCTTTCAGATGGCGCTGTCCCACGAGGTAGCTGTGATAGGCATCGGGGCTTGCTTCATAATAGGCACGCGACAGGCTATCGCGCTCGATGTGAGACGCAACGATCAGCGCGATTCGCTTCGAGAGTTCGCGCCTGTGTAGCGTGAGATTCGAGGAATCAAGGCTGAAGCGTTCGGCCCAGATGATCTCGTCATTGGCAAAGAAGACCAGCTGGGCGAAGAGCGATACTTCCTGAGCGTAGCTTATGCGGGTATCCAGTATGTAGGAGATACCATGCCGTTCGAAGACCGCCGCCTTGTTAGGATCGCGTGAGAACTGTCTGGCGGTATGCGGGGCAATCACTCGAACGCTCTTCAGACTGCAAAAGCCGATGGTGATATCTTCGATCAATGAAGCAGCAACAAGCGTCGCTACGATACTCTCGCTGTCGTTCTGGGGCGGCAATAACGCTAACCGTGGCACATCCAGTTTTCGGCCGCCATAGGGCGGGGCGATGGGCAGAGGACGTGCCAGAAGCGAATCGCGGGCTTGCGCGAACTGCTTGTTGAACATGCGACTGGCGAGTTGCAGGGGCAGCGGTTCCGTCTCGGCATCCGAAAGGACAACACGCGCGTCGCCAACAAGGGGCAAAGTCGTTCCATCCAGTGCGCCATCGTGAACGCCGGACTCGAGAAGAAACCTCTGCACCTCCTCGTCGTGTGGATGCAACCGGAAGATCTGCAGGGCCACCTTGCGGATCGCCATATCCGATTCTGTTGCCGATATGGTTGTCAATGCACGCTTGAAGACGCGCAAAAGCAGATTAGAAAAGGCCCCGCGCTTCTGCTTGACCCAGAGATCGAGCAGCGTGTCGATCGGCTCGAAACCCTCTAAAAAATCGCCCTTCATGGCCTCGGCCACGCGGTACAATGCCTGCAATGGCTCCTCGTCCTCCGCGATGTCAAGCAATGATAGATCCGAGGTCAGGGCCTCGACCTCAACGCGGATCGTCGTTGGTGTAAAGGTCAGAAAGTCGACGCCGAGTTCGCGCTGACAGCTTTTGACGCGAGCGATGGTCTGGCGCATATTGGCGAGCAGCCCGGCGCGATCTTCACCGCTCCATAACAAGGTCGCAATATCGGTTCGGCTGGCCTCGAACTGTTTGGTATCGAGCAGATAGCATATCGCTAACAGGCCTTTATCTGGAAACGATACATAGCCAAGTTTGTTCGTAAGGCGCAGGTGACCAAATGTGTGAAGAGTGAACAAGGTTTCCCGTTCCGCGTATGCATGATGAAAAATGACCTAAGGTCCCACATTGCAACCTGCGCGGCCCCACGTATTGACAGATTGATATCATGGATGAATCTCATTCAAGAGCAAATCTTTCGCTGCGTTCGCGGAAAATTCATCCGTTCAATGGGATGATAAGCGGCGGCGGGATGGCTTGCTCGAAACGATTAGCGGGTAGGGAATACGGCTTGCAGATAGCCGCCTGCGTCGATGCGGTGGGTTTTTCGCAATGAACTCGTTGCGTTTCCTATCAATCATCTGTCGAGATCATAGCCGCGATCGCGATAAGTCTTGCGTGACGGACGGCCTCGGCACACTTGTTCCGGTAGCATCCCGTATTGTCTATAAGCCCGGGCCGCTCAACCGCCAACTCGCCGGGCAGCGCGCTGCAAACGGGTCTCTTTCAACACGCGTTGGAAATTCACGTCGGTTTGCGCGTGCTGAGCGAGATCGTCGAGGAATTCGGCGACGTCTTGAGCGGTCTCGACAACAAGATATCGCAAGCCGCCGCCTGCATCCACGGCATCATAGCTAATGCTGACACCAAAGCCGCCAGTGACCTCCCGGAACCATGCTGATCGCCATTTCTTGAACCCTGAGGGATGCGCCCGAAACTCTGCAAGCAAAGCCTTTTGCCGTTCAATCCGTGCGAGGAATGTCGCAACGGCGTCTCCTGGGCCGGCCTTTGGCTTTTCGGCTTTCCTCGCGGCCCATTTTTCAATGAAGCGAGATCTCGGCGGCAAGGTTGCCGCATCATCGCCATCGGCAAGGACTGCGGGTTTCAATTCCGACGGAACCGGACCGGGTGCGGGAGCGGCCGAGCGGACCCGCTCTTCGTTCTCCGGTACCAAGCCATGCTTGAGATCGGAAGCGAATGCGCCCCAAATGGATTTCGGCTGCTCGACGGATCCGGTCTTTTTGCGGCGGGAGTTCTTGATTTCGAAGATGAAGGGTTTTGTCTGCTTGGCCATGATTTTCGATGGGTATTGTGTGCGGTGTGCCGCTGCTGAAGGATCAGCGTCGACGGGATTGGGCAATATCTCTAATATTTCCAGATCTATAAACTGTAGGCGTTTGCGATCCATGTAATCCGGTGATTTATATCAGGGCAGCTGATCAAGCAATATAAATGCGGAAGGCAATCGCCCTGGTGCGATCCCGGCCATCCCGGATGTTTTCTGGCGCAGGGCTTCCGAGAAGTTAGCGGAAAACAACGGAGGACGCGTGGGGGGCTTGAATTTGAAGTCTACCAGAGGGAAAGGCACGATTTTTGATATAGGAGGAAATGATTTGAACGAGACTCAACAACTGTGGGAATGGCGCGAGAAGATCGCAAATCTCTACTACGAGATACGTTCTAGCCCGGACGCGGTTGCTGCCTGGGGGCTTTGGTGCGACACCCGTTCGACCCTGTTTCGCGACCATCCTCAGTCGCCGATTGAACCGGCGGACCGCAAGGCGTTCGAAGGGCCGACTATATTTCCTTACGATCCCTCACTGCGTCTGACGGTGCAGCTCATTCCGGTAGCGCCGGAACGGATAACCGTCGCAACAGGAGCGGATGGTGACCTGTCGATGCATGCGTTCGCCCGTACCGCGGGGCTGGAGGCCAGATTGGGTGGCGAATTGACCCTTTACTGGATTGAAGGGTATGGCGGTGGCGTGTTCCTGCCGTTTGCCGACGCGACCTCGGGGACCGAGACCTACGGTGGTGGCCGATATCTCCTCGACACCATCAAGGGAGCAGATCTTGGGGTTGTCAGCCCAGACGGCACACTGGTGCTGGATTTCAACTTCTCCTATTTTCCTTCATGCGCCTATTCTTCCCGCTATGTCTGTCCATTAGCGCCATCGGGCAATCGACTAAAAGGCGCGGTGAGAGCCGGAGAACGGCTACCTATCTCGAAATGAGCCGCGGTGAAGTGGAGGTGCAGTGAGTGTGATGAGAGCACATCCCTTGCAAATAGGATTCTACTTCCTGCCAATCACTGTCGGTGCCGTAAAAGGCAGTACCGCTAACTATGTCTCGATCACTTTCAGGCGTACGTACGGCGAGGCTGACAGTTGGTAAGTAGACGGTTATAATACATAGACCTTATAACCGTCTATAAGTGGATATAAGTGATGGATCGCGAAATGTGAATTGAGATGAATTTAGTACGGAATTTAACATCCACGATCTACCCACCCTTGCTCAATTACCTAGTACGAAGATACGATCTGCGGCTATAGATTGATATCTGACCGAGCGTGCCAGTAACGACGGCATATTTCGGTTGGACTTATCCTCTTTAATCTTGCTCTTTTGTGCGCCAAGTGATCACGATCTTAATATGTTGTATTTAGAAGTCTCATTGCCGCCCTGCATATCGGCTTTAAATTCTAAGGATTTCTATTATGAAGAAACTCATCGCATTGGCCTTGCTTGCATTAACGTCTCCTCTCACGGCGCAAGCCGCGACCTTGACTTTTCCTGGCGACAAGCCCGTCGCGAGTATCACCATTCCGGATAGCTGGAAGCCGGAGGAAACCGACGGCGGCGTCCAGGGAACCTCGGCCGATTCTGCGGTCTATCTTTCAGCTGAGGCCGCCAACGGCAAATCCATGGAGAAAGTTGTTACCGGTGCGATCGATTTTCTCGCAAAAAACAAAGTGACGATCGACCCCTCCACTCAAAAGGAAACGCCCACCACCGACGTCAACGGTATGCAAATGGCCACCCTGGAGTGGGATGGTAAGGATGAAGACGGCCCAGTTAGCGTAGGTTTGCTCATCGTCCAGGTAAGCGCTGACAACGCTCTCGTGGTGACGTATTGGGGAGACAAGGGGGAAGAAGACAAGCACGATGCTGAAGTTAAGGCAATCGTCGCCTCGATCAAGCCAGTTGAGTGACTTAGCCTGTGGCAGCGGCGAACTTATCACCTCTGGCCTTGGGTTGTTGAATTCCGCCTTGACTTGACTTTCTTTCCACCCGGCGGTGACTCGGCCGGGTGGAGGCTGGCCTATGAAATGCTTCGCTATTTTGGACCAACTGCGGGTCATCGCGACAACGCCGTGTTCGAGCATCAATTCTTCGACTTCGCGCAGGCTGCCATTGAACTGGAAATAGAGCCAGATCGCAAACGCTACAATCTCGACCGGTGTAAGGCACGACAAGGGACGCCTTAAGGAACAATCATCGTCGCCTTGCAGGGAAAGCTGCCCGTCGCGATATGGGAATATGCGACGGCGGGTATTGAAATCGAGGTTTCCGTCATGAAGGCTGTTTAACGAGACCCCACACCGACATCTCATCCTTCGATGCCTGACCAGCCTCGGCGCATCGAGAAGGCGAACCCAGATTCGAGCTGGCTTTGACGCGGCATCAAAGACGGGGCTTGCCGTTTGGGCCTATGCCGCCGCTGCCGCGTGTCACCAGCCTCATGCGGCTGGCAGCGCTCTGATGGGGATGTCGTCCTCCTCGTCGCCGCGCTCGAAGGCCATTTGGTCGGCGAGCTGGCGGAGTTGGTTGAAGTCGGCCGGGCCGTCGAAGGAGATGCCGCCGAGGCGGATGGCGACGGAAAGCGGCGCGCCGTCGGCGCTGAAGGTGGCCGCGGCGACGCCCGCGCGGATACGGGTGCCGATGTCGCAGGCGTTCTCGATCGTGGCGCCAGGCAGGAAGATGCCGAGTTCGTTGGTCGCAAGCCGCGCCACGAGATCGCCACGACGAACCGAGGATTGGATGATCGAGGCAAGCGATTGCATCACCGTGTCGGCCCATTGCAGCCCGTAGCGGCGGCCGATGTCGTCGAGCGTATCGATGATGACGGCGATGACGATGCCGCCGGCATCTGTCTCGGCATGCTTGCGCCGCTCGATAAAGTCCTCGACGGCCGCGGCAAAGGCGGTGCCGTTCAGCGTCTTCGTCACGCTGTCGTAGCGTGCCGCCTGGGTGACGTTTTCTTGCATTTTGCGCACGACGCCGTTGTTGAGCTGCAAGGCAAAAAACAGCGGAAAGGCCACAAATGCGGAAGCAAGTGCTGCACCGACAAATCCGACCAAAAATGGTCGATCCGGCATCAATAAGTTTAATATAAGTAGAAGACCAACCGAACCGACCACGGCGCATAGCGCGCCGAGCGTGGCCCTCCGCAGGGCTTTGAAAATGCTGGCGGAGGGATGTCGCTGTTGTAGAATCATATCGGAGTTATCCCCGTTCTGTAATTCAGCATATGCTAAACAGAGGCCTAACAAAACCCGCTTAAGAAATCCTGTAAAATTTGTTGCTTTGCACCGTTGTTTCCACGAACTAGCTGCCTTCGAATGAATATCCGGAACCGTTGTTTGCGCTTGGTGTCCGGTTGCGGCAGCTCCAGCGCTTTATCTCGATCCATGGTCCTCGACGTGTTTCATCTTCAGCGTGTGAATCGGCATGGTGCGTCACGATGCCGAGAGGCACAACAAGTAGTTGTTTTCGTTGCAGCGTCTGGGGTCATCACTTGATGCTTAATTACACTCTAGCGACTTTGAACCACGTTTGGAATTGGATAAGGAAACCCATCCAGGTCCCTCCATTCCCGCCGTCTTCGAAATCGGCGTTTATTCCGGTTCAGATAGCCGCGGCGAGCAACAAGTTTGACTTGGAGACACCTGCCACGGGTGATGAGAGCTGCTTCGGAAAGTAAAAAGGATTCGGCCGCTGTTCCACTCCAGCGAAGGTGAGCACGCAGGGAAATGACCGGACTTGTCAATGATGGTGGCGACCGGCGTGGCCGGTCGCCATGCATGCCTTCTACATCTTGCCGATGCTCTTCATTGCTTTGTCCATATGCATCATGCAATCGTCCATTTTTTTGGCCTTCATCGACTCCTTGGCCATCATCATTTCCTTAGATGCCATTTCCTTCTTCTCTTTCATTTTAGGCCCCGTCACCGCGTCCACGTCACTCTGCGCCTTCATCATCGATGCGTCGTCGCATTTCATCATCGTGTTCGCCGCATAGACCGGCAAGGTGAAAGCTGACATCAGCAAAGCGGTCGCAATCGCAAATTTAAGCATGTTTTCCTCCTCTTGATGGGCACAATTGCCCGCAGTCAGACGTTCTCCAGGCGATTAAATCCCCGCGTACCACTCATAGCCGCGGTCCTCCCAGAAACCGCCCTTGCCACCCCAAAGGCTGGCGAAGCTGTCTTTGATTTCAATGCGCATGAGGTATTTTGCATGCTTGTAGCCAAGATGGCGTTCAACCCGCAGTCTGAGCGGTGCGCCGTGTGCGACTTCGAGATCTTTATCGTTGAGCTGATAGGCAAGGATTGTCTGCGGATGAAAGGCGTCGATCAGATCGACGCTCTCGTAGTACGTGCCGCTGCCGTCGATCGTTTGTTCAAGCTGGTCGGCACAATAAAACACCGCATAGCGAGCTCCGGGCCTCATACCAGCTCTCTGTAGGATGAGCCCGAGCGGCACGCCCGTCCATTTCCCGATGGCGCTCCAGCCTTCCACGCAGTCATGCCGCGTAATTTGCGTTCGCGATGGCAGCATTTTTAGATCCGCCAACGAGAACTCGACCGGATGTTCCACCAAACCATCGATCTTCAGCCGCCAATCCGCAAAATCACTCTCCATCATCCGGGCATATTCTTCGCTGTCCGGCTGACTGGTGCCGTTCGATCTGAAGGTGGGTGAAATGGCCGCTTCCGAAAACTCGCGAGCCAGCTTGTCCCTCGCAACCAAAATTCGCTGGCTTTTCATTGTCAGCGTCTCTGCCATGTCCAGTACGGCTTGAACATTGGCGTTTTGGACGACGGCGTCGCAACCTGTGAGGCCGATTGCGCCAAGTCCGGCGGCCGATCCGATCAAAAGACGGCGTCGCGTGATAGAGAACGTCATTCTCCGCCCCCTTCGTTTTTGATCCTGTAGCGGCCGGTGATCATCGAGCGCATGTTGTTCCAAAGACCTGAGAGGATAACCATTGCGACATGCACCAGAACGAAGAAAACAATCGACCAGGCGCAAATGAAGTGGATCGAGCGCGCCGACTGCCGGCCGCCAAAGAAATCGAGCAGGAAGGGGAAGCCGGCATCCATACTGGGGGACATGGTCAGCCCCGTTGCGAGCATCAACGGCAGTAGAATGAAGATGACAATCAGATAACTGAGCTTCTGAAGGACATTGTAATGGCGTGCCTTTTCTCCTTTCGGAAAGTGCAGCCGTGCGTGGTCCGCGATTTCCTGTTTGAGATGAGAGGGCGAGAGCTCGTCGGGACTCGGCGCGAGATCGCGCCGGAAATGGCCGCCCAAGAAGCCGTATAGCAGATAGATCGATCCGTTGATCACGAACAGCCAGGCAAAAAATAGATGCCATCGACGGCCGGTCGCGAGATCCTGATAGCTCGGGATGGTTGCCCAGGAGGGAAAGCCGCGCTCGGTCACATCACTGCCGACACGAGAAACGCCGAGGATGCCCGTTGTCGCAACGGACAAGCTTCCAACGCGCAGGACCCCACGCGTGCTGTCACCGTCCTGGACAGTCCCGATCGAAAGCCAGGATGGATCGGCATCGGCTCCGTATTGGCCCCAGTAGAGGGAGGGATGCGCGTTGAATATCTGTAGACCGCTCATCAGAAGCAGGCTTAAGCAAAGAAGGTTGAGCCAATGCGTAATGCGCGTCGGCACCGAATGACGGTGAATGAAGGTCGTCGTCGGCGCTGCCGGCGTCTCTTGATGGTTCACGGTCGCCATGGTCGCTCCTCCAGAGCTGGCTACGGTGCGGTCCTATCGGGTACTACGAATGATAAAATACTCTTATTACAGGGCGCCGCGAAGAAAATTCTTCCAAATACGGGTTAGCTCCACGCGAAAAACCTGCATAGCTCGCTCAGGGAGACCTGTGCTTACGATCACAAAACCGTGAACTTGTAACAAGCAGCGATCTGATTGCGAAGGCGATGATGAAACCACTGGGAGAGAAGCGATGAGGCAGCTAGCGAGGTTAGTAGTCACCGGAACGGTCATGTGCGTCACGGCGGGCGCTTCTCATGGGGCACCGAGCGACAACCGTCCCCTCACGGTAGTCGAGCTCTTCACGAGCCAGGGATGCTCGTCCTGCCCGCCCGCGAACGCCAACCTGATAAATCTCAGTAAGCGCGACGCCGTCCTCACGTTGAGCTTCGCAGTGACATATTGGGACTATCTCGGCTGGAAGGACACATTCGGAAAAC
Organism: Martinezella tropici; assembly: GCF_008370325.1. Classification (GTDB taxonomy): domain Bacteria; phylum Pseudomonadota; class Alphaproteobacteria; order Rhizobiales; family Rhizobiaceae; genus Rhizobium; species Rhizobium tropici_B. The sequence continues at coordinate 147,749 of NZ_VNIP01000013.1, forward strand.
AGGAATTTTCGGATCGGCAGATTGCATATGAGGCACCGTTGCATCAGTCAGGACCCTTCACACCGCAGATGGTTGTCAACGGCACGAAGACTGTTGTTGGAAACAACCTCTCAGAGCTGACAGCACTTCTGTCAACGGTCTCCCACTTGAAAGGACCGGCCATTACGCTGGGCCGGAGCCGCACGGAGATTGGCCATGGTGATGTCCCAAGAACGGCTGCGGACGTCTGGTTGATCCAGTACGATCCAAATGTCATCGATGTGCCAATCGCGAGAGGCGAGAATGCCGGCAGTACTTTGCCCCACATCCACGTCGTGCATGCATTGAAGCGTCTTGGGCAATGGGACGGAAGCTCTACCGCATTCGATTTCTCGAAGGCGCCGGATGGCCTTCGCACGGCAATTCTCATTCAAGAGCCACGAGGTGGACCGATACTCGCGGCAGCGACGGACTGAAATTTTTAGCAAATGGTAGCGCCTTACCCCCTTCAACGAAGGCTCGAGCGCTGGGTGCCCGTATTGCCCTCGACGTCGTGCGCCATTTTCTTGAGCGCTGCCATCGGGGCAATCTACCGCGCCTCCCAGCATACACGTCGGGAAAGTTCAGCGCTCAGGTGACACGGAATGGCTCTTCATCGAAGTCGGCAAGACCAATCGCGCCGCCGACATCACACTTTACGGGTATGGGCGTGGAGGCCGATGATGGTGTAGGCTCAGGTGTTGAATACACGAGCTTACTCGAGGAAGCGCAGATGGCTGCTGAGGAAACAGTCATTATCGGTGCAGGCCCGGCGGGATTGGCATGCGCGGCGGCACTCCGTGCAAGAGGCTGCCGTTCCCTTATTCTTGAAGCCACGAACGAGCTCGGCGCTTCGTGGCGGCGGCACTACGATCGTCTTCATCTCCATACTGAGAAACGTCACTCAGCGCTTCCGGGGAGAGCGATGCCCGCCGGCTTTCCAAAATATCCGTCACGCCTACAGGTCATCGACTACCTCGAAAGCTATGCGCGGGCAAACAACCTTCGAATTCTCACCGACAAGACCGTCGCGTCCGTAGCCAAGAAAACAGAGTGGGTTGTTGCGACCACCGATGGCGATGTGTTCGAGGCGAGAGCTGTCGTAATCGCGACTGGTCTATCGAGGAGTCCCGTCAGACCGTATTGGACCGGTCAGAACAATTTTCCAGGACAGATTATTCACTCTTCCGAATATCGGAACGCGTCTGCCGTCGACGCAGGTCGAATCCTGGTGGTTGGCTTCGGAAACTCAGCAGGAGAGATCGCGCTGGAATGTGCCGAAGCCGGTCTTGATGTTGCCATGTCGGTCCGCGGTCCAGTCAATGTCGTCCCGAGGGAGATATTAGGTGTGTCAAGCGCGACGATCGCCATCCTTCAACAACGCTTTCCGTACAGAGTGGTTGATGCGGTTAACGCGCCTTTTCTACATCTACGCTACCGCGATATCGAGGAACTGGGTCTCAAGCGCTCCCACCAAGGTCCTCTGACCACGATGATAGAGCAAGGCCGGACTCCCTTGATCGACATTGGTACCATCGCGAAGATCAGAGATGGACGGATCAAGGTGTTCCCCGGCATCGAAAAGTCGGATGGTGCAAACGTGCGCTTCGTCAATGATCGATCCGCGGAATTCGACGCGATTGTGGTGGCGACAGGCTATAGGCCGTCTCTCGAGACATTTCTGCCAGATTTCGCGGACCGGTTTTCGAATGCCGGGAAGCCGGCCAGGGATGAGCTTCAACCAGGAAAGGCCAATCTGTACTTCTGCGGCTTCAATCCTGCCACGACCGGGCTGCTTCGCCAGATTGGGATCGAGGCATTGCAAATCGCAAAGTCAATCGCAATGACAAGCCTCACCTGCCACTGAACTTTCATCCAGCGGTAACCAGAGCCCCGGCGGAGATTGATCCGCTCCCAAACATTGGACCACCGGAGACTAGAGTTTTCCGGCTTGTTTCAGGAAGGCGGGCTGGTTGCGCCTCCCGAATTTACCAACGAGATCGGCACCTTGTTGCCGATCGCACCACTCCGTCGACGCCGCCTTTTTCTCCCCCGGCATCCGCGCCACCGAGCCGCCGTACGAAGTCCGCGAAGAAGAGCGAGGCGTTGGTGGCCCGTTTATGCACCGCGATCGTCTGCGGAATTCGCGAAAACACTCCATCCACCACCCGGAAGCCTTCCATCCGCTCCGAGGCGTTGAAGAGGAATTCGGTCAGCCCAGCCGCCGCGTCGCATTCTCGGTCCGCGAGAAAGTCGAGGGCCGCCGCGGGGCTGTCGACATGTAGCACCGTCGCTCGCTTGAGTGTTCGTTCAAGCTGCTTCGTATAGGCGGCGCTACGCGCGGAAGCGATGCGAATTCCGTTGGAATCCAGCTCGTCCGCCGTCTGGTAGGGTGAAGCCACTGGAACCAGGTAGGTGGCGTCGACCGAGATGTAGGGAGGCGAGAAGCTGAAGCGATCGGTTCTTGATGGGTCTGACGCGATGAAGGCGATGTCCCACTCGTCGCCGTCCGCAGCGGAAAGAATATCCGCGGCCGATCCGTATTGTATGAGGGAAAGCCTCTGATTAAGTTCGTGGGCGATCCTATCCGCAATGTCCGCGCTCGGACCCACTAAGGCGCCCGCGTTTTCGTCCCAGCGAATCAATGCTGCGTTCGACATGTTGACGGCGGCCCTGATGGTTCCAGCCGTCGCTATCTCCGCCCGGACCTGCTCCAAAGTGAACATGCTATGTCTCCCTAGAGCGTGATGCCGAAAAGTGTAGGCGGTTTTCGGACGACATCACGCTCTACTTCTTTGATTCTAGAGCGGAATTTTAGGTCAAACAGACCTAAAATCATCCGGCTCTAGCGCGAAAACCTGGACGCAAGTGCTTCCGATCCTCTGGCAAGGAGGGCAACGTCGACGCCAACTGCCGTGAACAGCGTTCCCTGCGCAATGCAGCGAGCCGCAAACTTCTCGTCAGCCGTCAAGATGCCCGAAGGCTTACCGACGGCTTTCAAGCGCTCAATCGCATTCTCGATTGCCGAGACTACCTCGGGATGTCCCGGCTGGCCGGGATAACCGAGGCTGGCCGCGAGGTCCGCCGGACCGATGAAGATCCCGTCGACTCCGTCGACCCCTGCAATGGCTTCAAGCTGATCGAGCGCCTCTCGCGTTTCGATCTGCAGCAAGAGGCAGATCTCCTGTTCGGCGGTCTGTGCGTAGTTCGGCACGCGCCCGAAACGGGTGGCGCGGGTGAGGGCGGATACGCCACGGATACCTCGCGGTGCGTAACGCGTGGCGGCCACGGCCGCCTTCGCCTCCTGTTCATTCTGCACATATGGAATGAGAAGCGTCTGGACGCCGATATCCAGAAAACGCTTGATCAATACGGGGTCGTTGAAGGCCGGGCGCACCACGGGGGCGACGTCGTACGGCGCGACCGCCTGCAACTGTGGAAGCACAGTGAGGACGTCGCTGGGAGAATGCTCGGTATCGAAAAGCAGCCAGTCGAAACCGGACGGTGCGACGATTTCCGCTGTATAGCTGCCCGGAAGACCGCACCACAATCCGATCTGGCTTTGACCAGCCTGGAGTTTTCGCTTGAAGCTGTTGACGGGGAGTTCCATTAGATCCTCACACGAATGAGACGCCGATTGAGCCGACGGGGCCGTAGTCGGCCTGGATCACGTCGCCCTGGGCGATGTCCACTGGGCGGGTGAAAGAGCCGGCCAGCACGATCTGCCCCTTTTTCAAACCGCCGCCCACCGCATGGAGCTTGTTTACCAACCACGCGATCCCGGCTGCCGGATGGCCCATGATCGCTGCAGAAACACCGGATTCCTCGATAATGCCGTTCTTCGAGAGGGTGGCGCCCACCCAGCGGATGTCGATGTCCATTGGGCGAATGATGCGACCCCCTACAACGATGGCCCCAAAAGCGGCATTGTCAGCGATCGTGTCGGTGATCGCCCTCGGAACCTCGGTGCGATAGTCGATGATCTCGAGAGCCGGGACTACGAATTCAGTCGCCCTCATCACGTCGTAGATCCGCGTACCGGGCCCCTCGAGATCCTCGCCCATCACAAAGGCGAGCTCGACTTCGAGGCGCGGCTTGATAAAGAGTTCCGCCTTGATCTGCGCCCCGTCGTTGTAGAGGGCGTCGTCGAGGATGACACCATAGTCGGGCTCGGTCATCTTGGACGCCATCTGCATCGCGCGCGATGTGAGGCCGATCTTGTGGCCGACGACCCGAGCACCCCTAGCGGTCCGAGCCTCCGCCCAGAGCGCTTGAATTTTGTAGGCGTCTTCAAGCTCTAGACCGGGGTAGGTTTTGCTCGGTTGAACGATTGGCTTGCGGTCGGTTTCTGCCTTCAGAAGGGCGTTGGCCGCCTCTCGGCGTTCCTGTTCTGTGATCATGGGTTAGGCTCTGTCGTTGGTTATTTGATTGGCGGGCGCGGCAGCACGGCTTCGCCGGGCTCCATGACGTAGGTATAGTCGAGCGAGAACCAGGGGCCGTCGACGCCGGGTTCGGACGGATGCGGCTCGTCATGGCGGACGAAATCGCCGGTCAGGGCTGCCGTCACTCCAAACTGAACGTCGGAATCGATGTTCGGATCGCTTGGATCGAAGACCTGGGAAATCAGTGTCTTGTATCCCTGCTTGAAGATCAGGGCGTGAAGATGCGCTGGTCGGTACGGGTGACGTCCCTGCGCCTTCAGCAGTCGGCCGACGACGCCGTCGACCGGGATCGGGTATCCGACCATCTTCACGGTCCTGAACCAGAAGCGGCCGTCGGCGTCCGTGGTGAACTTGCCCCGAAGGTTCATCTCAGCCTGATCGGGGTCCTGATTTTCATAGAGCCCAGCAGGAGAAGCATGCCAGACGTCGACCTCGGCACCCGCGATCGGCCTGCCGTCCCGGTCTACTACCCTGGCGCGGACATAGAGTGGCGTGCCTGGCGTGTCGGAGCGGATGATCGTACCGCCGTTTTCGACACGGGGAGAGTTCAGGCGCCAGAATGGGCCGAGAAGAGACTGCGACGTCTCCGTCTGGCCACTGTTGCCGTTGTTCAAAAGGCAAACCAGCGAGGACACGCCGAGAGATCCGGCCATGAGAACAAACTCGTTGTGGCTGTCCGTCTGCAGTTGTCCGATCTCGTTGAGTATCGCCGTAGCCTCGCGGAACTCGACTTCGGACAATCTCACCTCCCGCACGAATGCATGGAGATGCTTCACCATTGCTACGAGGATTTCTCGCAGACGCGGATCCTCGGTTTTGTTCATCACCGCGAGGACGGCGGGCGTCAACTCGCTTTCAGTCTTTATGGCCATAAGGGTACCTCCCATCGGCACCGACTATTAAAAATAAACGATTATCTGTCAATGAATGTTACGGCCTCTTTTTCCCGTAAGCGGGAAGGAAATTTGCTCTTTGTTGTATTAACATACTGAATTTGCTTCTTTAAATTCATAGTCTCATCTAGATTTATCTGCAAAACGAGGCTTAATCTCGCTTTCTCGTTGACAAAAATAATCGTTTATCATATCGATCATCGACAGTTGATCAAAGGAGTAGGGATGAGCTCGGCTGATGACAGCGCCTCTGCGCCAATGACAGATGAGGAGACAGCGTCGGCGGCTTTTTCCGATGATGGCAAGAACACTATCGGAAGCCAGCTGGCGTCGCGTCTGCGCGAGGCGATCATCTCTGGTGAATTGGAGGCCGGCAGCAAGATCAATCTCGACAAGGCGCGCCGCACGTTCAACGTCAGCTTAAGCCCTCTGAGGGAGGGACTTGCCCGCCTCATCTCCGATGGCCTGGTGGAGTTTCAGGACAACCGCGGCTATCGCGTAGCTCCGATCTCGCTGGCGAATCTGGAAGAAATCACGACGCTCCGCGAAGAGCTCGAAGTCTTCGCGCTGCGGGAATCCATGCGTATCGGCGATGTCGAGTGGGAGGGCAATATAATGCGCTCGCTCCATCGCCTGAACCGCACGGATCGAGATGCCTCACGGCCTGAGACGCTCGAGCAATGGGAGGCACTTCATCGGGAATTTCATCTCACGCTCATTTCCGGCTGCGGCAAGCCGCTGCTGTTGCATTTCTGCGACCTCTTGCTGAATCTGAATGACCGATACCGCCGGGTCTTCCTCATCAGGACTTCCGGCGACCGGAACGTCGGGCAGGAGCACAGCGAGATTGCGCAAGGAGCGGTCGCGCGGGATATCGAATACGCCAGCGAGAAACTGCGACAGCACATCCACCGCACTGGGACGAACCTGCGAAATCATCTCGCGACGAAAGGGATCGTGTGATGGTGGCGCCTGGATCGAAATCAGAGCAAAAGATTGGCGTCGCGCACTTCTCCGCCATCTCCCTGACGCCGAGCGATTTTGCAAAGGCCGCAGCGGGGGCGGGCTTTTCAAGGATTGGACTGAGGCTGAATCCGGCGTTTCCTGGAGCGCCGTACTACGAGCTGCCTGTAGGCGGCCACGCAGCGGAAGAATTGAAAGCCGTATTGCGCGGCGAAGCGCTCGAGGTCTTCGATATCGAGTTCTTTGTTATCGACCCGTCGTTCAACGCCTCGTCTCTGGAACCCATAGTGGCTGCGGCTGCCAACATCGGGGCCAAGCGTCTAAGCGTGTGCGGCGACGATCCGGAACAGAGCCGGCTGCAGTCGAACTTCACCGAATTCTGCGGCCTTGCAAGCGGCTACGGATTGGCGGTCGATATCGAGAACATGGGTTGGCGGACGGTCAGAACCTTCGCTGACAGTGTCAACCTCCTGAAATCGAGCGGCGCGCCCAATGCCGGCGCACTCGTCGACGGAGTACATTTCTTCAGGAACGGCGGAACGTTGACGTCGCTGCGCGCCGAGATCGACAGGGTCAAGCACGTCCAGTTGTGCGACGTCGTCGGACCCGCTCCGAGCACGGCCGAGGCCATGATCGCGGAGGCGCGAGGCAAACGTCTTGTCCCTGGCGAGGGCAAGTTGCCCTTGGGCGAACTGGTCGCAATAGCCGACGGGGCCGCATCGATCTCGGTCGAAGTACCTCTTTCAGGCTCGGCGGACGCGGAGGAGCATTTGAAACGCCTGTTCGAAGGGGCCTTAAGAATATCTAAGCCGGGTCAGTGATCGCGGCGGCGGTGAGGCGAGAGCCGCGCCGAAGGGAGGAAGCCAGCAGATGGGTTACACGTTTGATTTTGGTGCGGTCTTCGACCGCGCCCCGGAATTGTTTTGGGGGTCGCTCGGAACGTTGGGTCTCGCCTTCGCCGGGATGCTGCTCGCTCTCGTGATCGGAATCCTGGGCGTTGCAGCGAGAACGTCGAAGATCGCGTGGGTTCGTGCTCCGGTCATCGCGTTCGTCGAAGTCGTCCGCAACACGCCGTTCCTCGTGCAGATCTTCTTTATCTACTTCGCCCTTCCGCTTATGGGCATCCGCCTGAACCCGACAGTCACCGCAATCATCGCGCTGGGGATCAACGGAGGTGCCTACGCCATCGAGATCATCCGCGGGGGCGTTGAGAGCATCAGCAAGGGACAGATCGAAGCTGGTTTTGCACTCGGGCTGCATAAGGCCGACGTCTTCCGGCTCATCGTTCTCAAGCCGGCACTGCGAGCGATCTACCCGTCTTTGACCAGCCAATTCGTGATGCTGACCTTGACCACGTCGGTGTGCACCTCGATCGCCGCATATGAGCTTACATCGGCGGCGCAACGCATCGAGTCAGATACGTTCCGAAGCTTCGAAGTCTACTTCACCGTGACCGTAATCTACCTGGTCATCTCAAGCCTGATGATGGGAATCTTCGCTCTGATCTCCCGTTCCTACTTCAATTATCCGACTCGATAGGAGGCGCTCATGGGTCCCATCGGCGAAAACGAGCTGTTCTTCATCCTGCAGGGTCTGAAATGGACCGTATTGCTGGCGATTATCGGTTTCATTGGCGGAGGCGTGTTCGGTATTTTGATCGCGCTCGCGCGCACGTCGAAGTATCAGTTCGCCCGGCTTGCATCATCTGGCTACATCGCGCTCTTCCAAGGCACGCCGCTCCTGATGCAGCTCTTTGTCGTCTACTACGGCGTTGCCTTGCTTGGCATTGACGTCAACGCCTGGGTCGCTGTCGCGATCGCGTTCACTCTCCACGCAAGCGCCTTCCTCGGCGAGATATGGCGCGGTTCGATTGAAGCCGTTCCCAAAGGGCAGACCGAAGCCGCGAACGCTCTTGGCCTCCATTACGTCTCCCGAATGAAGGACGTGGTTCTGCCGCAGGCTTTGAAGATCTCGATGCCTGCGACCATCGGCTTTCTTGTGCAGCTCATCAAGGGGACGTCGCTTGCGGCGATCGTGGGCTTCATCGAGCTGACCCGGGCTGGCCAGATCATATCGAACCAGACCTACCGCCCGCTGCTCGTCTTCGGGATCATCGGAATAATCTACTTCATGATTTGCTGGCCTCTCTCCCATGTCGGGAGCGGCCTCGAAAAACGGATGGCAAAAGCCATCCGCTAAGCCTGCTTCGGGAGAAGTAAACAGCATAAGAGGAGGAAAGTGCAATGAATACCAATCGCAGGAAATTTATCGGTCTAGCGCTGGCAACCGCTACCTTCGCCGCCATCGGCGCTACGGCAGCCACCGCGGCATCTGTTGAGCAGATCAAGTCGAAGGGAACGCTCGTCGTGGGTATCCAAGGCGACAACGCACCTTGGGGCTTCGTGAACTCGAGCGGCAAACAGGATGGCTTCGACGCCGACGTGGCGACGCTGTTCGCCAAGGAGCTCGGCGTGAAAGTCCAGTTCCAACCGCTCGCGGTAGCGAACCGTATTCCCGCGCTGACGACCGGGAAGGTCGATATTCTCTTCGCCACGATGGCGATGACGGAAGAGCGCGCCAAGGCGATCCAGTACAGCAAACCTTATGCGGCCAACACGATTTCGCTTTATGCCGCCAAAGCCGACGCAGTGAAATCGCCGGCCGACGTGGCTGGTTGGGAAATAGGTGTGCCGAAGTCCAGCTCGCAGGACAAGGCGGTAACCGACGCGGTCGGATCGACGGCCACCATTCGCCGCTTCGACGATGACGCGGCCACTATCCAGGCCCTGATCTCCGGACAGGTAAAGGCAGTGGGTGGCAATCAGTTCTACGGGCAGAGGCTCGATGCAGCCAGCGCCGGCACGTATGAACGAAAGATCGACTTCCTGACGACCTACAACGGCGTGGGAACACGCCTCGGCGAGAAGGATTGGAACGAGACCGTCAACGCGTTCCTCGACAAGATCAAGGGCAACGGCGAACTCGCAGCCATCACCAAGAAGTGGATGGCAATCGATCTTCCTAAATTCCCTGAATCCATCCCCAACATCCCGTTTACGGTCAAGTAAAGCATAAATGGAGGGCGCCGTGCTCAATTCCCCCAATGATCAGTCGACCTTGATATCCCTTGATAAAGTGGAGAAATGGTACGGCGCCTTCCACGCCCTGAAGAACATCAATCTGTCGGTTCGCAAGGGAGAGAAGATCGTCCTTTGCGGACCGTCCGGTTCCGGCAAGTCCACCTTGATCCGCTGCATCAATGCTCTTGAATTGATTGAGAGCGGCAAGATCGTGGTGGAAGGTCAACTGCTGGACGGCACCGCCAAGGCGGTCGACGCCATTCGACGTGAAGTCGGAATGGTTTTCCAGAACTTCAATCTGTTCCCGCACATGACCGTCCTGCAAAACTGTGCGCTTGCACCCATGAGAGTGCGGGGCGCAAGCCGTGCCGACGCAGAGAAGTTGGCGCGAAAGTATCTCGAACGCGTCCGTATCCTCGATCAGGCGGAAAAGTATCCGGCACAACTCAGCGGCGGACAGCAGCAGCGCGTCGCTATCGCGCGCGCCCTGTGCATGGAGCCGAAAGCGATGCTTTTCGACGAGCCTACGTCCGCCTTGGATCCTGAAATGGTCAAAGAGGTTCTCGACACCATGATCGGCCTCGCAAGAGACGGCATGACTATGATCTGCGTGACCCATGAAATGGGCTTCGCCCGGCAAGTCGCTGACAGGGTCATCTTCATGGCTTCCGGAGAGATCATCGAGGAGGCGGAGCCCGAAACCTTCTTCAAGAACCCCACGCATGAACGGACGAAGGCATTTCTCGGCGAAATCCTTGCGCATCACTGATCGGGCAGAGACATGGACAACAACAAATTCCTGGTCGGCTTAATCGGCGCCGACATCCAGATGTCAAAGTCGCCGGCGCTCCATGAAACGGAAGGGCGCAACCTGGGGCTTGATTACGAGTACGAGCTCGTGGACCTGACAGTGCGCGGATTGCCTCCTTCCGCGCTGCCAGATCTTCTGAACGAACTGGAAAGCCGCGGCTTTGCGGGAACCAACATCACCCACCCATGCAAACAGACCGTGCTGCCTCACCTGACGCGCCTGTCCGAAGATGCCGAGATGCTTGGAGCTGTAAACACGGTCGTGCTTCGGAATGGCGAGCGGATCGGACACAACACCGACTGGTATGGCTTCTACAAGAATTTCGAGCGCGGCTTGCCCGATGTCGCGAAGGCTCATGCTGTTCTGCTCGGCGCTGGTGGTGCTGGGGTGGCCGTCGCGCACGCCGCCGTGAAACTCGGCATAGAAAAGCTCTCGATCTTCGATCAGGACGAGCGCCGCGCCACCACTCTCGCCGATCAGCTCAACGAGAGATTTTCAGGAGAAGTCGCAAGGCCGGTCAGAGACGTCGGTGCCGCGCTCGCCGTCGCAGATGGCCTGATCCACGCCACGCCGACTGGTATGCGAAGCCATCCGGGGCTTCCGATAGATCCCGATTGGATACAGCATCGTCACTGGGTGGCGGATATCGTCTATATGCCGTTGGTGACCGAGCTCCTTGCACTGGCAAAGCAGAAGGGGTGCCGAACGCTCCCAGGCGGAGGAATGACCGTGTTTCAGGCGGCCGCAGCCTTCGAGCTTTTCACAGGCCTGTCACCCGACACGGAACGAATGTCGCGCCATTTCGACGAACTGTGTCGAGTGGCAGCCTGATCGGGGGACTACTCCATGCCGCATATCATCATCGACTACAGCCGAGGTGCGGCGGAACGCGTCGCCATCGACGAGTTGACCCGCGCGGTTCATCGCCGGGTCCGCGACGGCGGGCTGGTCAAGCCAACCGTGGTCCGCACGTTCGCTAGAGAAGCCACCGTCTCCTGCGTCGGCGACGAGCATCCCGACAACCACTTTGTGCAGATAATTGTACGCATGGCCCCAGGCCGTCCTCCGGAGGTCAAGCGAGAGCTGCTGAAATCGGTGCTCGAAGCTGCGCGTGACGTCGCAGCTTCGGCACTGGAAACCGGCCGGCTCGGGCTCCGTGCAGATCTCTACGAATCCGACCCAAACTTCGCGTTTCAGGAAATAGCCTTCGCCTGATCCCGGCAACGCCTAACAAGGACAAATGCAATGAGCCTCATCTACGTTCTCAACGGACCAAACCTAAACCTCCTCGGCAAGCGCCAGCCACATATCTACGGGCACGAGACATTGGCTGACGTCGAGGCGGACTGCCGAAAGTTGGCGTCGGAGCTGGGGCACGAGATCCGTTTCCATCAAAGCAACCGCGAATATGAGATCATCGACTGGATCCACCAAGCGCGCGAGGACGGCGCTGGCATTGTCATCAACCCGGCCGCGTTCACTCACACTTCGCTCGCGATCCTCGACGCGCTGAATACCTTTGAAGGCCCGGTCATCGAGATCCATATCTCCAACGTCCACAAGCGCGAGAGTTTTCGCCACCACTCCTTCGTGTCCCACCGGGCCGACGGCGTCATCGCTGGTCTCGGCACCGAAGGCTATCAACTCGGCATCCGCAGAGTTGCGACCATGCTCAAGACGGAGAAGAAGGACTGATAGCGATGGCGAACCGGGTCAAGCTGGCAGTCCTTGGGGCGGGGCTAATCGGCAAGCGTCATATCAAGCACGTGATGGAAGAGCCCGCCGCAAAGCTGATGGCAGTTGTGGATCCCACGCCAGTTGGCCAGGCGATCGCGAGTGAGGCTGGTGTCAGATGGTTCCCCAGTTTTGCCGACATGATGAATTCCGAGCGCCCCGACGGAGTCATCATCGCGACACCTAACCAGTTGCATGTCCAAAATGGGTTGGAAGCCGTGGAGGCGGGCATACCGGCGCTGATCGAAAAGCCGATCGCGGACGGCATCGCTGCCGGCGAGAAGCTTGTGCAAATGGCTGAGGCCAAAGGCGTGGCGCTGCTGACGGGACATCACCGCCGGCATAATCCGATGATGCAGAAAGCGAAGGAGATCATCGACCGCGGGACGCTCGGTCGGATCCTGATCGTGAATGCGATGTTCTGGCTGTTCAAGCCGGACGAGTATTTTGACATCCCCTGGCGGCGAGAGCGTGGAGCAGGGCCGGTCTTCCTTAACTTAATTCACGACATCGACAACCTCCGTTTCCTTTGCGGCGATATAAACGCCGTGCAGGCCCGTGAATCCAACGCAGTGCGAGGCAACGTCGTTGAGGAAAGCGCGGTCATCCTCATCGAGTTCAAAAGTGGTGTTCTCGGAACTGCTTCCGTGTCCGATTCCGTTGTCGCGCCGTGGAGTTGGGAAATGACGACGGGAGAAAATCCCGCTTACCCGAAAACCGAAGAGACTTGCTACATGATCGGCGGAACACACGGATCTCTGGCCGTGCCGTCGCTAGAAATATGGAGCAATGCCGAAAAGCGAAGCTGGACCGAGGCATTTGAGCGCGACAGAGCCGCATACGAAAACGAGGATCCGCTTGTCATGCAGATCCGTCAGTTCTGCAGCGTCATTCGGGGCGAGGAAGCTCCTTTAGTCAGTGGTCGGGAAGGTCTGGAGACATTGAAAGTCATTGAGGCCGTCAAGCAGTCAGCCGCGATGGGAGGACGCGTCGTCCTCTAGCCAGGGGTCAAGGCAAACGGCAAGAGAACGCGTAGCTGTTCCATAATAGCTCCCACGCCTCAAAAGGCGTCTAAGTCTTCGTAACATCACCCGGAGCGAAAGAGGGGTGGGTTCAACCCCCTTCCACTGCAATCCGGATGCAAAATGTCTAACGTTTTCCAGGCCAGGCCGTGAGTGCAAGGTCGATCAGCCGTTTCAACAGGGCATTGCAGGCGCCGTCACAAGCCTGGGCGGACATGCCCTGGATGATCGCGCCGTAGAAGCGTGCGAGCGTATCGGTATCGGTTTGCGCCGGCAATTCGCCTTCCTCGACGGCACGGTCGAAGCGGGCTTTGAGGGTCTGCATCGACGCCTCGCGCAAGGCTGCCGTCATCCGCGCGACGGATGCATTTTCTTCCGCATGCTGCAAGACGGCGGTCGAGACCATGCAACCTGGCGGCTTGCCCGGCTGGGTGTCTCCGTCAGCGATATCGTAAAGGTAGCGGCTCAGGGCTTCATAAACCGGAAGACCCGATTGCAGGATGTCTGAGCGGCGGCTGTTTTCACGGGCAATGCTGAAGTCGAGCGCCTGACGGTACAATTCTTCCTTGGAGCCGAAGGTCGAATAGAGCGTCGGCGGATTGATCCCCATGGCCTTCGTGAGATCGGCGGTCGATGTTCCTTCGTAGCCGCGTTCCCAGAACAGCCGTGCCGCGATGTCGAGCCCAACGTCGCGATCGAGCACGCGTGGTCTGCCTCGTTTGCGGACTGGTTTCTCCATTAAAATAGCGATCCCTATTAAATTGTTGACAGACGCATCTCGCCTCTTATTGTAGGGATCACTATTTATTTTAGCAACGGAGTGATCAATGTCCAAACGACTCGCAGACAAGATAGCCCTCATCACTGGAAGTTCGCGCGGTATCGGCCGGGCGGTTGCCCTTGCTTTTGCCAGCGAGGGTGCCGCGCTAATTGGCGTGCACTATACCGCCAATGCGGATGCGGCCAATGCCACGATACGCGACATCGAGGCGCTTGGTGTCAAGGCCGTCGCTGTGAAGGCCGACCTCAGACAGGGCAAGGACGCGGCCGACAGCCTCTGGGCGCAGTTCAGCCAGGCCGCGCGTACTGAGACGGGCTCGTCTGCTCTCGACATTCTGGTGAACAATGCCGGTATCGCGCCCGCACTGCCGTTGAAGCAGACGAGCGAAGCCGCTTTCGACGAGGTGATGACGATTAACTACAAGGCGCCGTTCTTCCTGATCCAGGCAGTGGCCGACCACATTCGCGACAACGGCCGCGTCATCAATGTCTCGACCGGGTTTACACGGATCGCGGCGCCGACGCATCCCGCCTATGCTGCCTCCAAGGGGGCGCTGGAGACATTGACATTGGCGCTGGCACCTGAATTTGCGGGTCGCGGGATTACGGTCAATGCCGTGCTGCCGGGTGTGACGGAGACGGATATGAATGCCGAGTGGCTGGCATCGCCGGATGCGCGCGCCGGCGCCGAAGCACTCTCGGTCTTCTCGCGTGTCGGACGGGCGGAGGACGTCGCCGACGTCATCGCCTTCCTCGCATCGAACGATGCGCGTTGGACAACGGGGCAGATGATTGATGCGACGGGTGGCGCCCGGATCTGATCGATCCCCGAGATTCCGCTATGTTTGCGGCCATCCAAACCAAGCGGCAGAGGGCGTATTTTTGACGAGTTGCGGATTGAGGTCCGGTCCCCGTCAGTCCACCAGACTGGATCGCGCTCGTTGAGGCGCGATCTTGCCTTCATCGACCTGGCGGCGCGCTTCCGCCAAGTTGGCGGGATCATTACTCGCATCCCGAACGGCTCGTCGCGCCGACATCAACTCATCGACCAGACGCAGCCTGATCTCGTCCTTTAGTGCTGGGTCCAACATAGGCGGGAAGCAGCGCAATTCCCCTTGTCGAGGCAACGAGCGAAATCCCCATAGCGAAATTGTCGATACGGTGAGAAGGACCCGCACCCATCGAAGAGTGGCCGCGTCTTCAAGGGTTCCGATTTCGCGGCGAAGCATACGTCTGATCTGGGGCGAACCCAATATTTCCGGCAACGCCAGCCATCGCATATTGGATCGGAAACCCATCTGCCCTAGATCAGGTGAAAGGGGTGATATCGGTCATTCCCCCGCCCCGTTCAAAAGCGGAGA
>NZ_VNIP01000014.1 GCF_008370325.1 Martinezella tropici
GCTTGACAGCCGTAGCCGCGCTGGTGGTTGGAGATTCTCAGGCATGGCTGCTCATCCAGGCATTGCTCGGACGGAGCTCGTGCACAACACGCTTGGTCGGCGAAGCTGGGAAGGGCTCGCAAGGACATTCTTGGGGTTCCTGCTGCAGCCAGCATCACAGGGCGCGCTGCCTTCATTGTATGCGGCAACGTCTGCTCACGCGGTTGGAGGTGGCTACTACGGTCCCGACAGGCTCCGTGAAACCCGTGGGCACCCACACCCCGCGCGCATTCCCGCACAAGCACTTGATCCTGTTGCCAGGCAGAGGTTATGGGAAATATCGGAACGAATGACCGGGGCAGCGTTCTGAAGATCGTCGTCGCTAATAGCGAAAGCCAAACTCTAGCGGTCTTCAATTGGTGTCCGCTTAAGGCAACAGCCGCAACGTCAGGGGTCTGGATGGAAGGACACAATAACGCCGCAGGAGAGTTTGCGGCGTTAAACTGCTAGAGGGCGTCGAGAAACGACAACAGCTTGTCGTCAGCTTTAAACCTGCGGAAGGGCTGCTCATTAAGCGGCCCCACCTTCGCTAAGGCCGCCTCCTTTATCGCAAGATGTGCATGAAGGTACGCCTGGGTGGAACGGGAGGATTCGTGGCCTAGCCATAGCGAAATCACCGTGCTGTCGACGCGGCATCCAGCAATTCCATCGCCGCGCTGTGACGAAGAACGTGCGGTGAAATGCGCTTAGCTCGCAATGATGGGCATTGCTGTGCCGCCTGCTTCACATACTTCGCCAGCAAATACTGGACCGCGTCCGGACTCATCCGAGATCCATGCACGGGTGGGAAGAGGATGTCGGAGCGGGCCGGTCTTGGGTCATCCAGCCATTGTTTGAGGACGGAACTCAGAATTTTGGTGAGCGGCGTGACGCGCTCCTCCCGCCCTTTCCCGAAACATCGGATAATTCATTCCGGCGACGTTGATAACAGGCATCAATTCCGACCTTCCTGGGCGGATCACCGCGCAAGTCAGCCAGAATGTCTATGACAGCGCAACAGGCCATCGCCTACTGATCCCGCAGGGCACGAAACTGTTCGGTCGCTATGACAGCAAGGTTTCCGTCGGCCAGAGCCGCGTGCTCGTCGTCTGGTCCGATATCATTTTTCCGAGCGGCTCGACATTGCAGATCGGCGGCATGGCCGGCACGGATGCGGAAGGCTATGGCGGGTTCAAGGATAAGGTGAACAACCACTATCTCAAAACCTTCGGCTCTGCGGTCATGAT
Organism: Martinezella tropici; assembly: GCF_008370325.1. Lineage (GTDB taxonomy): Bacteria > Pseudomonadota > Alphaproteobacteria > Rhizobiales > Rhizobiaceae > Rhizobium > Rhizobium tropici_B. The sequence continues at coordinate 1,266 of NZ_VNIP01000014.1, forward strand.
TGCGCTGATCGGAACCGGCATCGACATGGCGGTGCCCCAGAGCTCAACACTTGCCACCCAGGATACTGCATCCGATGCGGCAAGACGCAATTTTGCCGAGACCTTCGGGCGAGTAGCCGATCGCACGATCCAGCGCAATATGGACGTGCAGCCGACGCTCGAAATCCGGCCTGGCTACAAATTCAATGTCCTGGTAGATCAGGACATCGTGTTGCCGGGCCTATATCGCTGAAAGAATGTCAAGATCTTCGGCTTGGTAGCTCTGGGATCGCTTGGCAAAATCGATTGCTATAACTGGTCTTGGCCCCCAAGCTGCCAAACCGGTCGTCGGACCTCCAGCGCTGGCCAGCCTACGCAGTATCGAGTACATACGTCAGCTGAACATCTACTTGGAAGAACTAGGGCATGAGTAAATTGACGAGCGTTCAGCGGCCGGAAACGGTATGGCTGGGGGAGCTTATACGCAGTCGCCGCAGGGGAAGATTTTCAATTGAATCGCTTGCTCAACGATCAGGGATCAGTGCGGGCCTTCTTAGCGAGATAGAACGAGGCAAGGGAAATCCGTCATTCTCAACGCTACTAAAGCTTGCTGAAGCGCTTGAGATGGACCCCGTTGAGTTCTTCCGCATCAGTGCAACAGCGTGGAAAGACGAACGGGTGGTCAAGAAGGCCGAGCGTCAGCGCATGTCGTTCGCGGATGGCCGTCTGGTCGAAATCCTTAGCCCCCGGTTGGACCTGCCTTTAATTATGTGGAAGGCAATCTATCCGATCGGTTTTGATGGCAGTGGACGCCCAATCACCATGCCTGCGGAGACCTGCCTCGTCATCACGCGAGGTCAACTCATTATCGAGCAACCAGACGGCGACACGTTGTATCTTAATCAGGGGGATTCTTTTCGCTTGGAGGCCGGCAGTCTTTTCGGACCACGGAATAGTGCCCCTGACATCACCGAGGCCATAGGTTCCTCACTCGTGTCGCCGCTATGAGAGTTGCGGTGGAAGCACGAGTTGACCAAAGGACTCAGCACCAATCCACTCCCTTATGTCGGACTCAACTGAATGGTCTCGTCGTCTAGTTGAACCCGGGCCTGCGCGATAACATCGGGCATGTCGCAGGCGACGACCCCTCGCAATCTGCCATCCCTATGGTAAGCTACGGCAAACGGACGCTCGCGCAAAGTGCCGTGCAGGAGCGTTGTGTCATCGCTGGAACTAATGCGGCCGATGATTTGATAACGATGCTGATACTGATCAGACCAGAAATATGGAATCGAATCATAGGGGCGGAATAAGTTCGGATCGAGAAGATTGGAAGCAAGTGCGCTCGCTTGCTCGCTCGCATTGGTCCAATGCTCAACGCGTAGGCTCTCTGCGAATCGGGAACTGGGACGAGAGGCGACATCACCAGCTGCCCAGACATGGCCTCCGCCCCCAATGACCCGACAGCGTTCATCGCAGGCGAGCCCGTTTCGTAGCAAAAGCCCGCTTCCGTCCAACCAGTCCGTTCGTGGATTGGCACCAACACCGACGACGACCAGATCGGCCTCAATGCGGGAGCCGTCGCTGAGATGCAGAGCTCGTATACGCTTGTCCGCCACAAAGGAGGAAACGGTCGTACCGAACCGCATGTCGACCCCGTTTTCGCGATGTAGCGCAGCAATCGTGCCCCCAACAAGGGCTCCGACGTCACGGATCACCGGAGAATGCCGCAGCTCGATAACGGTCACCTGCAGTCCGCGAGCCCGCGCCGAGGCAGCGATCTCGCAGCCGATGAAGCCTGCACCGATGACAACCACCCGAGGGCCTTCATCAAAGGCTTCGCGCACGCGTCGCGCGTCCGCGGCCGTGCGGAATGTCGTCACGCCCTTGATCCTGTCTGGCAGGCCGGGAAGAGAGCGGGCGCTCGCACCCGTAGCGATGATGATGTGGTCAGCTGCAACGCTTGAACCGTCATTGAGGGTGACCGCTTGGTCGCGCAAGCTCAGCGCCGTTGCCCGGACACCTAGACGCAGATCGACGGTGTCATAGAAGCTTGCCGCCTCCAGCAAGCGAGGTGTGATAGGCTCGTCGGAGGTAAGGAACTGCTTTGATAGTGGCGGGCGGTCATAGGGAAGCTCGCCTTCCTCGCCTATGAGCACAATCTCGCCGCCGAAACCCTTACGCCTCAGCGCCTTCACCGCGCGCACACCCGCCAACGATGCTCCCACAATCGCAATTCGTCCTGACACGCGCTCACTCCCCAAGCAATATCTCGGTTGCAGCTCTTTATTTCGATGGCAAGCTGGGGCAACACGACCTCATCAACAGTCTATCCCTTCGTTGTCGTCTGGCCAATCTTCTGTATGGAAAGGCGCCTCCATGTAGTGGATGAAGCGCCACGTTCCGGCACACCAGCGAAAAATCGTGGTGACCCGGCTGTAACTGGTCCAGTCGAGATCCCAGCGACATATAAAGGTTGCGAGGGCCAGCCCATCGGCAAGTTCACGCACATGAATATCGCGCAGGCGAACTCGCGAGGCGGTAACTCGATACTCCGTCCGTAACAAGTGGTCCGTGATGCTTGCTCGATCCAGCAAAATTACACCGAGTTCCTCGGCAATGTAGCTAAGACCAGCGTCTGCTTCGTCCCATCTGTCGGCTATTCTCTGCAGGTCGCGGGCAGTCCATGCGGATGCGTACTCGTCAAGAACCGCGGTCACCTGAGCCGCGACTGTAGCTGTGCTTTGTGTCACTGATGTCCCTCCATAAGTCTAGTTTCTTTAGGCGTCGAGCGTAGCAAGATGCAGCCGCTCCTCAATCGTCGAGATCCGCTGCGATAACAGCCGGCAGATGCATCATCAAATGACCGATTGGACTTGATGGACGAATTCTTTGCCGGCCACCAGCTGATCTTCGACAATTCGCGTAACAGCTCATAGCCCGATCTCTTTTCATATCCTTCCTCATCTTCGTTGACATATTGAAGAACCTTCGATAAATCGATGAATAAATCAAGACCTTCTGTTTGCGCCGGTCTGAGGAACTCCGGTTTGAACAGATTGAGACGTGGGCACCCCATGCAATACTGGTGCGCCCGCCGACTGACGTTGCGTGGACCCGAGGGAGGTGGGCTACTATGACAAACTATGATTACATCATAATTGGTGCCGGCTCGGCAGGTTGTGTGCTGGCGAACCGTCTGTCGGAGGATCCCTCTGTCAAGGTTCTGGTACTCGAAGCAGGAACTCACGACAGGTTCCTGTCAGTCCGTATTCCCGCAGCTATGGTCGGGATGAAGAAAAGCCTGGATTGGGCCTATCCGGCTGAGCCCGACGCATCGCGCAATGGGCTCGAAGACATATGGCCGGCCGGCAAGCTCATTGGCGGCGGCAGTTCGATCAACGCTATGTGTTGGGTTCGTGGTAACCGAGCCGACTACGACAACTGGGCGAAACTTGGTAACGAGGGCTGGGACTACAACAGCGTTCTTCCCTACTTCAAGCGGTCCGAAAATTGGGAAGACGGCGCCGACGCTTATCGTGGCGTTGGTGGCCCCCAGCAAGCTTCCAAAATGCGTGTATCGAGCAAGCTCATTCCCGCCTTTATTCAAGCTGGCGCAGAAGCCGGGCTGCCGATCAACAAGGACTATAATGGTGAAAGTCAGCTTGGCGTGAATATAGGGCAGGTTTCCCAGAAGAACGGGCTTAGAGCGAGTGCTGCGCAATCCTATCTCGTTCCTGCGCTGCGTCGGAAAAACCTCACCTTGACTCTTGGCGCACACGTTACGCGGATTCTCACAGAGGATGGGAAGGCCATCGGGGTCGAATATCTTCACAATGGCCGAGTTACTCGCTCGCACGTGGATCGCGAGGTGATCCTGAGTTCCGGTGCCCTTGCCTCGCCAAAAATCCTTATGCTTTCGGGCATCGGCCCTGCCGATCACCTGCGCGAGCACGGCATTTCGGTGGTTTCCGATCTGAAGGGCGTGGGCGAAAACCTGATGGAACATCCTCACACCTACGTCAAATATCAGACCACCGAGCGAACACTCAACACTGACCTCACGCCTGTACGGGCGTTAATGCACGGTCTGAATTTTGCCTTTCGCAGGCGTGGTGGCGTGACGGCCGGATTCAGCCACGGCATTGCTTTCGCGCAGTCGGAAGCCGCAGCGTGGCCAGACATCGAAATGCAGTTCATCACCTTCGGCCTTCATGGTACGATCAAAAAAGTCACTGACGCCACGGGTGCGACCCGCGAGGTCATGGCGCCGGTCCTCGACAAGGAGTCGGTGGTTACCGCAATGCCAGCGTTTCTGCATCCATCTGGCCGCGGGACAGTTTCTTTACGCTCGGCAGACCCGCTAGACAACCCTGTCATTCGCCACGAGTTGATCGGCCATCCAAACGATGTGGCTGGCTTGATTGCTGGCGTGAGGTTGGCTCGCCGGATCTTTCAGCAGCCATCCATCAGAAAGTATCTCTTGGCAGAAGTACTGCCGGGCGATGCGCTTCAGACTGACGAGGAGCTGGCGCATTATCTCAGTTTTGCTGCGTTCAAGGGCGCCCATGCCTCAGGCACCTGTAAGATGGGTATCGACGAAAACGCAGTCGTGGACCCCAGTCTGTGCGTTTATGGGGTGCAAGGGCTTCGCGTCGTGGACGCGTCTATCATGCCTGTCGTCGTCAGTGGCAACACGAACGCACCGACGATGATGATCGCCGAGCGTGCTTCCGATCTCATCAAAGCTGGCGCGGCAAACAAGGTGCACGCAAGGCGGATAGCCGAGCCCGCAGTCGCTGCGCAGTAATCACCGTTTTGCGGGTTTCTGTTTCTTGCCGCCACCCGTTTCATTTAATCCCCTAGAAAACGATTGGATCACACATGCGTGCCGCACTAGGTCTTGAAAATGGACATACGCTTTCGATTGAAAATGTTGAGATGCTGCCTCCGGGCCCGAATGACGTCATCGTCAAGATAGGCGCGAGTGGCGTCTGCCACACGGATGTCGCGATTCTACAAGGGGCTTTGCCGCTGCCGCTACCGCTAATCCTAGGTCATGAGGGCGCAGGTGTGGTCGTGGAAGTCGGGTCTCAAGTCACATCGCTGGCGGTCGGCGATAAGGTGATCGGGTCTGTCGGAGCCGTCTGCGGTCATTGCTGGCACTGCAATCATGGGATGACTCACCACTGTGATAACAGTGCCGTGATCACGATGGGGCCAAAGAAGATCCGCCGTGCAAATGGTGATACTCTGCCGGCTTTTGTTGGCTTGGGAACATTCGCGGAAGCGATGACTGCGCATGAAACCAGTCTCGTGAAGGTGCAAACTGATCTGCCTGATGAGCAACTCGCGCTCATCGGTTGCGCGATCACGTCGGGACTGGGCGCTGTTTTCAACACCGCGAAGGTGACGCCTGGCGCCAGCGTGGCCGTTGTTGGCTGCGGGGGTGTCGGGCAAGCGGTGATCCAAGGGGCGCGGATCGCCGGTGCCGGCCGCATCATCGCAATTGATCCCGTCGCAAAAAAGCGTGAGGCGGCTATCAAGTTCGGGGCCACCGACGCGATCGATCCGACGGAAACCGACCCGGTTGAATATGCTCGCAGCCTAACCGGAGGGCGCGGCGTGGATTTTGCCTTCGAGGTTGTCGGCAAGCCTGCCACAATTCTGCAGACGTGGGACCTCGCACGCAAGGCCGGCACAGTTACGCTTGTCGGAATGCCCGCGGTGGACGCGACGGTGACCCTGCCAGCGTTTGCTCTTTCCTCTGACGACAAGCGCCTTCTGGGCAGTCTTTATGGCGGCACTCAAGCGCGACGCGACATCCCGCTGATCGTTGAGCTGGCCGAAACCGGCCGCCTCGATCTCGGCTCGATGATCACACGTCGACTTCTTCTCGATGAAGTCAACGACGCTGTACGCGCCTTGGAAGCGGGAGAAGAGATTCGCTCCGTCCTGATCTGAGCCTGGAGCATAACAGTTGAAGATGAGCGGCGATGCATCTGCCGCTTATCAAGCCCGTGCCACGCGCAATATGGCCGCTTCCTCTTGGCCGGTCGCCAGTAATGGTCAGGGCTCCTCAAGCGAAGCTGAATCGCGCCGTAACAAGCGTTGATCAGGATATGGTTTAACGGGAGTAAAGCCATGACCAAGTCCGCACCTTTGCGAGGTCCAAAGGCACGCAATATAACAGTCGATACGCTCGTTATAGGCTCCGGAACCGGGATGGCCGCAGCGCTGGCGGCCAGAGAACTTGGTCTTTCGGTGCTCGTCGTCGAAAAGACGGCCTATGTCGGAGGGTCGACGGCCCGTTCAGGCGGTGCGTTTTGGATCCCCGCCAATCGCGTCCTAAAAAGGTCAGGCTCCGACGACACACTCGAAGAAGCGGGAAAATATCTTGAGGCGGCTGTCGGCGATGCCGCGCCGAAAGCACGCTATCACGCTTTCCTTAAACAAGGTCCAGCGGCTGTCGAGATGCTGGAGCGCACCACATCCCTGAAATTTTTCTGGGCGCGCGAATACGCTGATTACCATTCCGAACTTCCAGGTGGCTCTTCGCTGGGGCGCGCCTGCGAAAGCAAGCCGTTCGATCTTTCGGTGTTGGGCAAGGAAAGACTACGCTTAAGACCGCCTGCCGTGGAAGCTCCATTGCCGATGCCGATTACGGGCGCAGATTATCGCTGGATCAATCTGATGGCCCGTTTGCCCATGAAGGTTATTCCGCTGATGCTGAGGCGTTTGCTGAAAGGTATTGGCGGTCGCCTGTTGGGAAAGCGATATGTCGCGACGGGTCAAGCCCTCGCTGCCGGGATGTTTGCCGGTCTCATAAAAGCAGATGTGCCTGTCTGGACGAGGGCTCGCGTTGTCGAGCTGCTTGCCCACGATGAGTGTGTCGTCGGCGCTGTGGTTGAGCAGGATGGCGAGATCGTGCGTGTTCAGGTTCGCAAAGGTGTTGTCCTCGCCGCCGGTGGATTTGACCATAACATGACGATGCGGCACCAGTACCAATCGGCATCTCTTAAAGCTAACCTAAGCCTAGGAGCGGAGGGAAACACGGGGGACGCGATTGATCTGGCGCAGAGCTTGGGGGCTGATCGTCGCTTCATGAATGAAGCTTGGTGGTTCCCAGCTATTGCACCAGTCAAAGGTGGCTCTCCCCTTGTGCTGCTCGCCGAGCGAGCATCCCCCGGGTCTTTCATCGTTGACAGCAACGGCTCGCGCTTTGTCAACGAGGCGAAAGACTACATGAGCTTCGGCCAGAGCGTGCTCGCCCGCGAAAATGAAGGAAATCCTGTCGGGGATATGTGGTTGATCTTCGATCAAGGATTTCGCAACAGCTACGTCCTAGGCGGGACAGTTTTTCCTCGGGCCGCCATCCCTAAGTCCTGGTTTGACGAACGCATAGCGTTTGTTGCTGAAACACCGTCGGAACTCGCGCGCGCCGTCGGGCTACCTGAAGCAGCTTTCCAGGCGACGTTAGATCGTTTTAACGCTCAGGCTGCCCGAGGGCGTGACACGGATTACCATCGAGGAGACAGCGCTTATGACAGATACTATGGCGATCCGACTGTACAGCCGAATCCCAATCTGCGCGCCCTAGGTCAGCGGCTGTATGCAGTTAAGGTTGTCCTATCGGATCTTGGTACCTGCGGTGGCCTCGCCGCGGACGAGTATGCGCGCGTTCTGCGGACGGACGCGACCCCGATCAATGGGCTGTACGCAATAGGAAACAACGCGGGTAACGCCTTCGGACACGTCTATCCAGGCGCCGGCGCAACCATCGGGCAGGGCGTGACTTTCGGTTACATCGCGGCACAGCATATGGCCTCCACTGCCCAACACTTCGATATACCGAAGGCCCCACTTTCGCACGCATCTGCTGAGGTGCGACGCTAGCCGAGAACACCGGTGATGTCTCACTAATCCTAACCGACGGAAAGGCTTTCAAGCACAAATAACGAAAATTACAGTTGAAATATTGAAGGTTCTTCGATATATCGAATTCAAGCCCAAGGCGGTATTGTCCGCTGATGATTAGGAGGAATCAGATGAACGGCTCACCCTCAAAGGATCGTATCAAGGTCAAGGTGGTCGATTGCGACGTCCACCCGGTGCCTGAGAGCCTTGAAGCATTCACCGAGTTTTATCCGGAACCCTACCGCAGTCGGTACTTCACAAAACACGCGACAGAGGTTCCTCTTTCGTTCTTTCTTTACACCCCTCATCCAAATCTCGTGTCCTACGGCATGCAGGGACCGGGTGGATATGCAACACCCCCAGGCAAGATGGGCGGTAGCGGTAGCGATCCCGACTATCTCGCCAAACAGCTTTGTGTTGATCACAGTACCGACTACTGCCTCTTTAATCCTTTGTTCTTCCGTGCGCGTCACTGGGATCCACAATGGGATTCTGCCCACTGCAGCGCGATCAACAACTGGCTGGCGAAGTGCTGGTTGGAAGGCAAGGCCAACGCACATGGCCGTTTTTACGGCTCCATCCAGGTATCAGCGATGGATCCAGAGGGTGCGGTCAGGGAGATCGAGAAGTGGGCGGGGCATCCTGCTTTCAAGCAGATCTATTTCCTCGCCGATTCGGGGATTCCCTTTGGTCATCCGTCTCTCGAACCAGTTATGCGGGCGGCATCCAAGCACAATTTCCCCATTGGAACGCATCTGTTCCGGCACGCAGGCCTGCGCTCGATGACCCCGGTCGGCTTTCCTTCCTATCATGTGGAAGTGCTGCCCGAATGGATATTCACCTATATCGGACACGTATCGAGCATGGTGTTTGGTGGTGTGTTCGAACGCTATCCGAATCTCAAGCTGGTCTGTATCGAAGGGGGCGCAGAGTGGGCAGGTCCAATGATATGGCGCATGGACCGCCATTGGGAACAGCTGGGGGCGGAAATTCCCCATCTCAAACGCAAACCGTCTGAAGTTATTCGAGAACACGTGCGCTTCGCCACGCAGCCGCTCTGTGAGCCAGAGGGGCAGGGCGATCTTCGTCGCTTCCTCGAATGGGGTTTGGCGGAAAACTGCATAGTATTTAGTTCCGACTACCCACATTACGACTTTGACCCGGCCACGTGGGTGGCGAACCAGCTGCCATCTTCTTGGCGCGACCGCCTTATGGCGCAGAACGCCATTGAAACTTACGGACTGCCCGCCGAGCGTCCGCGCGACTATCTCGATGACATGGATGCAGGTGATCATCGCATGAGGGCTGGTGAAAAGCGGCAGCTCGCGCTGGCTCAGCTCGCGAATGGTCAACTTGGTGTCGCTGGAGCGCAATTCGATCGTACCGCAATCGAGTCTTCCGACTGATTGGTGCGCAGCCATAGTTGCCGGATGTCTAGAACTCCGGCGAGGGCGAAATTTCATGGGAGGAATAGGACATTATGACAAGCGGTTATGTTGTGGCTCGCGTTGATGAAATACCGCCAGGGACACATAAATTTGTATCGGTCGGAAAGTTTGGGATCGCCGTTTACAACGTAAATGGAGAATTCCGTGCGGTGACCAACTATTGCCCTCACAGGGGAGGCCCACTTTGCGTTGGGAAACGATACCCGATCGTAGAGTCTAGCGAACCTTATGACATCAAAGTGTCTGGAACGGACGAAATCCTGCGTTGTCCTTGGCATGGGTTGGAATTCGACCTGCGTGATGGTCAAGCGGAGGTCGGGAAACTGCGAGTTCGCATGCACCAGGTGCGCGTAGAAAACGATCAAATCGTTCTCCAGGGAGTTTAATCATGTCAAAAGAAGACGCCAAGCAGAAGATTGCTTTCGACGCCGCTGTGCATCCTCGGATGGCCTATCCCGAGCAGATCAACGAGTATACCGACGGCTGGTACAAGCAGCTCGTCTATAACCGTTCAAACCGCTTTTACAATCCGGTTCCGACTGGAGTGGCACCTTTCGGTGAATGGCTTGAGCAATCCCGTCCAACAAAAGGGGAAACCATCGCGACCGCGGCCGGAAACAGACCTATCTATGAAGCCGGCGCAGTGGCGGGGTTGGCACAGGACTTTCTGCGTAATAACGGCGTTCAGCGCGCCGTGCTGACGCCTATGCTTCGCGGCATCATCCCTGCCGCCGATCAGGGTAATGCAGTTTGTGCTGCCTATAATGACTGGCTTGCCGATACTTGGCTTGCTGAGACTGACGAGGATGTCGAGTTCCTCGGCACCATACGCGTCAACCCCATGGATTCCGCCTCGGCAGTTAAGGAAATCGAGCGCTGGGCCAGCAACGGCAAGATGGTGCAGATTGGCGTCCCCGTTGAGTCTCAGCATCCGTATGGTCAGCGCTACTTCCTCGATATTTGGGAAGCGGCTGCGGCTCACGGGCTCCCTGTGATCATCAAGTCCGAAGGCGCGATGGGCATCGATCTGCCCGTATCTATTCTTGGCACGCCGCGAACGCACATCGAGTACAGCATGATGCACCGCGATCGGTTCTTCCACCACGTCGCCAGCTTCATTGCCGAGGGTGTGTTCGATCGTTTCCCGGACCTGCGCATTATCTCCGCTGACGGTGGTTTCGACATGTTGGCTCCAGCAATCTGGCGAATGGACATGGACTGGCCGATTACCCGCACCGAAGTCCCTTGGGTGAAGAAAGCGCCGAGCGAATATCTTAAGAATCATGTCCGCTTCGTTGCCAGCAAGCTTGAAGGTCCGCCCGATTCACAGCCTGACACGGTAATCGAATGGGCACAAAGGACCGGAGCTGCAGATCTGTTGATTTACGGCAGCGGCTATCCGCTCTGGAGTGCGATGACACCGGATGAGCTTCTCCCTGCATTGAGCGCGGAAGATCGCGAGAGGATACTCTGGCGTAACGCCTATGACCTGTACGAGCCGCGGCTCGCTAAAATAACGAGTAGAGACACCGCTACCGCTAGATCGTCAGCGAGTACGCCGCACGATGTCCGGCCTTCCTAAGCATCCTCAAAATAATCAGGAGACAAAAATGACGGTTGAGACAAAGAAGATTGTCGAAGTCGATCTTAAGCTTTGCGAGCGCCAAGGCGTCTGCATTGGTATCGCACCATCTGTCTTCCAGTTTGGCAAAGACGGTCAGTTGGAGATTCTAGAGGCTGAACCGCCGGAAGACATGTGGGATGCGATCGAGGACGCGGCGGCTGCATGCCCGCTGAACGCAATCACTTTACGGAGTAAATAGTGATGGCTCGTCGCATCGCCATTGTAGGCGCTTCATTGGCTGGTGTCCGCACAATCAAGGCGTTGCGGCGAAAGGGCTTTGACGGGGATGTCGTCTTGATTGGCGAAGAGAACGAACTGCCGTATGATCGTCCTCCGTTGTCCAAGCAATTTCTGACATCAGATGATCCCGTCGCAGCAAAACTGTTGGAGCCAGAGAGTTTCTACGACTCAGTCGATCTGCGCCTTGGCGTCAGGGCGACTGGACTAAGCCTCCGAGACCAGTCGATCGCTCTCAATGACGGCTCCCGTGTCTATGCCGACCATATCGTCATTGCCACCGGCGCTAACGCGCGCTCCCTGCCCGGACTTCCTGACAGCGATAGGGTCGCACGGCTTAGGACCATCGAGGATGCACGCCGGATCCGCTCTGCTTTCGCAAACGCAGAGCATATCCTTGTCGTTGGGGGCGGCTTTATCGGCTGCGAGGTGGCAGCCGCCGCCCGAAAGCGCGGTCTGGCGGTTACAATCATCGAGCCGGCATCCGCGCCGGTCATACGGGGCGTCGGGGCACTTGTAGGCGGCATAATCGCCTCGCTGCACCGGGAACGCGGCGTCGACGTCCGGCTGGGGGTTAACGTGCGATCGGTTGATCAAGGTGTAGGTGGCTGCCTAGCAACGCTGAGCGACGGAACACAGATCGAGACCAGCTTCATTGTGGTCGGTGTAGGGGCAGTGGCAGGCACCGGTTGGCTCCAAGGCAGCGGTCTGGATCTCAGCAACGGGGTCCTTTGCGACGCGCATTGCCGGGCGGTCGGTGGCGGCGGCCATGTGTGGGCTGCCGGAGACGTCGCAGCTTGGCCGAGTGGCCTATTCGGAGAGGTCCGGCGCATCGAGCATTGGACCAATGCGGCCGAGCAGGCGGGGTGCCTTGCCACAAACCTACTCGACAGCGATGCAGCGAGTGGGCACGATCCTGTGCCCTATGTCTGGTCGGATCAGTACGAGCATAAGATTCAGATTCTCGGTAGCGTCAATGGAGACGACGACACCAAGTTGCTCCAAGGAAGTATTGAAGACCTGCGCTTTTCACTCGCCTACTCGCGCGCCGGATTACTCCGCGGCGTCGTTGCCTTCGACATGCCTAGTGAGGTCGTGGCGATGCGGCCTCTTATCGCTGGACTGGCGCCGATGGCGAGCATGTCATGAAAAAACTCAGCAGATGCGGCTGAACCGGAGCCGAAGCGTTTGACCGCCTCAAGGCAGAGGCGATGGACGATCAATATAAAGCCTTCTCCCACAGGGTGCGGGCAATCGAGAGAGCGGGTCCAAACGATGACACAGCTATCCAACGCGAACGACCCGGCAGGAACGGGAAGTGACGCAAAGATGGTCGGCGCCGATAAACTGCGGAGCCTTGCAACAGCCGAGAGTCCACGGGCTCTGGGCGGCTGGCTCACAGTTGCCTCCAGCGAATATCTAGCCGCCCTGTCGGCCTCTTCTTTGGATTACATCGGCATCGATTGCCAACATGGGCTCAGCAGTGAGGCCGACGTTGCGCGAATGCTGGTCGAAGCGGGTCCTTCGCCGGTCCCTCTGTTAGTGCGTGTGTCGGCCAATCGTACCGAACTGATCCAGCGCGTGATCGATGCAGGCGCCGACGGTGTGATCATACCGTTGGTCAACGATGCCGAGGAGGCTCGTTCGGCCGTGAGCGCGGTTAAATTTCCGCCAGAAGGCGTGCGCAGTTATGGCCCTGTAGCGCGTCACATTCCGCGTGAACCGGCAGAATTGGCTCGCCGCGTGCTCGTCCTTGCTATGATTGAAAGCGAAGCGGGGGTAAAAAATGTCAATGAAATCCTGGCTGTTCCGGGGATCGACGGCGTCTATGTCGGACCAGCCGACCTCGGCTTGTCGCTAGGCTTGGGTCACCAACAATTTCCTACGACCCCCCAACTCAGTGATGCGCTGAAAACGATTGCCGCCGCCGCCCATGGCGCTTCCAAAATCGCTGGACTTCACTCTGGAAGCGAGTTCTTTGTCGAGATGTATCGGTCCCTAGGCTTTACGCTACTTACGATGGGCATCCACTCCTCGTTTGTTCTGGCTGGTGTGGAACGCGCTCTTGAACGCGTGAACGCGCCCAAAAATATCCTGTCCGGCACGTCACCTTACGGATGAAGCAAGCAGCGCGGGAGGCGCTGCGACGTTCCGTAGCCATAGGCAATATCAAGAAAAGCAACCAGGGAGTGGATTGGGAGATCCACGCTCGACACTAACAGCTGAGACGATGATCAGATCTCGGGGGGAGCCGACCATGCAGCATGATAAATTCACAGATAATAATCTGAACTGTTCTTCGACGATGCCGGCGAAGCGAATATTGAGATCTGCGCTCTTTCTGGGAGCCGTAGCAATCATCATACCTTCACAAGCTTTTTCGCAGACTGTTGATCAGAAACAGGCGGGGATGAACGTTGTCAAAAAGCGCGAGCGTCATGCCCTCAAGGTGAAATCATTAGTTAATAATGACGAAGCCGCTGCGGCTGCCTTGAAGGCGTCTTCCTCCAGCCCAGCAATCTCCGCCGGCGATCAAGCTCTGATGCAAGCTCGATCGAAGACGGCTGCCCGTTTCGACAACTATCAGATCAAGGGGTTCAATATCCCTTACCCATCTTACTCGGACTCGCTTTTACAAGACTACGGCAGCATTCGTTCAAAGCTGGATGAATATGGGATCGGTATCGTCGGGGATGTGACGGCAATTGGCGCTTACAATCTTCTCGACGGTCCGCGAAGCGGGCCGGGGCCGGTCATGGCCGACGGGCGGCAGAGCGATCAGCAATTCTGGGGCCAGAAACTCTCTGGAACGAACTTTCTTCAAGCTGGACTCTCCTTTGATACTGATCGTTGGTGGGGGGTGCCTGATGGCCAGATCGTCGTGATGGGTGTCAACACGGTTAGCAGTTGGCAGAACTACAATCCCAATCAGACGGCGGTCGCCGCTATTACCTGGTACCAAACCCTTTTTGACAAGTCTCTCGAACTGAAGTTCGGGATTCAGACAAATGAAAAAGAATGGGTCGGCACGGTGATTGGTGGAAACATCGCGAATCCGATTGGAAGCAGCGCGGCGGTCCACTATGAGATGGGTCTGGGCCCCGTTCCGGCTGCTCAGCCATCGGCGAGGCTTAAGTGGAACATAACGGATAACATCTACGAACAGATCGGTGTGATGCGGAGCCTTCCCATCAACGGCCCCACCGGCAATCCGATCTACGACAACAGGATCTACAACCCGTCCAACCTGGATTTTGACGTCCCCAACGGCGGTTTGCTGGCGATAAACGAAATTGGATACAAGACGGCTGCCTCTCCGGGCGTTCATTCCACTTGGCTGCGCGGCGGTATCATGTGGAATAATTCCGATTTCAACAATTTCGCTACCGGCCGCAAACAGTCTGGTGCGGTTGCGGGTTACCTCCTCGGCGATTATCAGCTGACGCAAATTGCTCCGGATTCGATATTTAGTGCGTATCGCGGCCTTTATGCAGGCGCAACGATGATGATGGGCGATGAGGACGTGCTGCCTTTCTTCGCGTCTTATGAAGCTCGTCTCTATGGCATCGGCCTCATGGATTCGCGACCGCAGGACATGATCAGCCTTTCTTACACCTACAATGATATCAGCAAATCGCTGGGGCGGCAGATCAATTCGTTTTCCAATTTGTCCGGGCTCTTTGCGAATTCTGCCAGTCAGACAGCCCAGCTCAGCTACACGGCCCATGTGACCGACGGTGTGTCTGCAACGCTCGGTGTTGGTTACACGATGAACCCAAGTGTGACGCAAAGACGAGAAGATCGTAACGCTCTCAACGTCATCTTGGCGCTATTCATGCCGCTCTGAGCAGTTTTTTTCGAGCGATTATTCCCCTTATCTTAGGCAAAAAACTAATTTCCGGATTAATGTAGAGAAGGAAAAATGGCGATGAAGGCAGCCGTATTTCAGGCCGTTGGACTTCCACTTGAAGTCATTAGCATGGAGGATCCGAAGCCGGGCACCGGGGAGGTCGTTGTCAAGGTCGGGCGTTGCGGCATATGCGGAACCGATCTGCATATGACTGCACCCGGCGGAATGGCGCCGAGCCGCGGCAGCGTCATCGGCCATGAGATTTCGGGCGAGGTCATCGAACTTGGTAAAGGGGTGACTTCCCTTAAAGTCGGAGATCGTGTCGCCAGCCTTCCACTTAAAGGGTGTGGTCACTGCGGATCATGTCTCAATGGAGAACCCGTTTGGTGCGAGCGAGGCGCTGACTATCTCGGGGGAGGCTACGCTGAGTATGCAAGGGCTGGAGAACGGGAGTGCCTGCTTCTTCCCGCGGATCTCTCACTCGCTGACGGCGCCCTAGTGGAGCCGCTTGCCGTCGCGCTGCATGGTGTCAGGATGGCACAGGGTCTGCCCGGGTCAACCGTCACGGTCATCGGCGCCGGTCCCATTGGTCTTTCTGCCATTTACTGGGCGCGTCGTTTCGGAGCGTCCCGAATCCAGGTCGTTGAGGGGAACGCTGCCCGTATTGAAATGGCGATGGCCATGGGAGCCCACAGCAGTCGCCCGCCGGCACCGTCGGACGGTCAGGACCTCGGTTCCGTCAAAGAAGAGGGTGCGGAATTTGTTTTCGAGTGTGTCGGCAAGCCAGGTCTTCTAAGCGCGGCGGTCGCGATGGTCCGTCCGCGGGGAACCGTTGTGTCACTGGGATTTTGTATGGCGCCCGAGCCTTTCGTAACAGCTCAAGCTGCGATGCGGGAAGTGGTTTTGAAATTTCCGATCCTATATTCGATGCGCGATTACGAGATCGCGCTTGACTCTCTCGCTGCTGGCCATGTCGAGCCACGCGCCATGATCACAAACGTTGTCAGTCTGGATAGGCTCCCGGAAACCTTCGAGCAGTTGAGGAATCCAACCCACGAATGCAAGGTGATGATTGATCCATGGGGTTGATCGACCACCATCTTGCCGGGAGAGGAACCTGCGTCAAGGCGCTGAGGGCAGTTGGGATTCTACGCCGGTCATGCTGATGGAGATATCCCACAGCCGACGTGCGGCCCCCGTATCGCTCGCCCCGCTCGGCACGAGAGGCCTCTGTTGAGGGGCCTTTCAGCTCCTTGAAGTCGGAAGGCCCATAATAGCGACCGGAGACCACGTCACCTGTCGCGGCGGGCAGCGTAGGCCATGAGCCTTTTCTCGCGTTGTTCAGGAACAGGCCTATGAGCGGGAATAGAAAGAGAGCTGGCCCAAGGTGGCGTGCGAGATCTGTCGCGGCGACGACTGGATATTCAATTGTAATTTGAAGGACAGGTATATGGCTATCTCTAAAATCCTTGTAGCGAACCGATCCGAAATCGCCATTCGCGTGTTTCGCGCGGCCAATGAGCTCGGCATCAAAACGGTGGCGATCTGGGCGGAAGAAGACAAGCTTTCGCTCCACCGCTTCAAGGCAGACGAGAGTTACCAGGTCGGGCGCGGCCCGCATCTGGACCGGGACCTCGGGCCGATCGAGAGCTATCTGTCGATCGACGAGATCATCCGCGTCGCCAAGCTGTCCGGTGCCGATGCCATCCATCCGGGCTACGGCTTGCTGTCGGAAAGCCCTGAATTCGTCGATGCCTGCGATGCCGCCGGCATCATCTTCATCGGCCCGAGGGCCGACACGATGCGCCAGCTCGGCAACAAGGTGGCGGCGCGCAACCTGGCGATCTCGGTCGGCGTGCCCGTCGTGCCGGCAACCGAGCCGTTGCCGGATGATATGAATGAGGTCGCCAAGATGGCTGAAGAGATCGGCTATCCGGTCATGCTCAAGGCCTCATGGGGCGGCGGCGGCCGCGGCATGCGCGTCATCCGCTCCAAGGCAGATCTCGCCAAGGAGGTGACGGAAGCCAAGCGCGAGGCGAAGGCCGCCTTCGGCAAGGACGAGGTCTATCTCGAAAAGCTCGTCGAGCGCGCCCGCCATGTCGAAAGCCAGATTCTCGGCGACACGCATGGCAATGTTGTACACCTGTTCGAGCGCGATTGTTCGGTTCAGCGCCGCAACCAGAAGGTCGTCGAGCGCGCGCCGGCGCCTTATCTGACCGACGCGCAGCGCCAGGAACTGGCCGCCTATTCGCTGAAGATCGCCGATGCCACGAATTATGTCGGTGCCGGCACCGTTGAATATTTGATGGATGCCGATACCGGCAAATTCTACTTCATCGAAGTCAATCCGCGCATCCAGGTCGAGCATACGGTGACCGAGGTCGTCACCGGCATCGATATCGTCAAGGCGCAGATCCACATTCTCGATGGCTTTGCCATCGGCACGCCGGAATCGGGCGTTCCGAAGCAGGAAGACATCCGGCTCAACGGCCATGCGCTGCAGTGCCGCGTGACGACGGAGGATCCGGAGCACAATTTCATCCCGGACTACGGCCGCATCACCGCCTATCGCTCGGCTTCCGGCTTCGGTATCCGTCTCGACGGCGGCACATCCTATACCGGCGCGATCATCACCCGTTACTACGATCCGCTGCTGGTGAAGGTCACCGCCTGGGCGCCGAACCCGCAGGAGGCGATCGCCCGCATGGACCGGGCGCTTCGGGAGTTCCGCATCCGCGGCGTGGCGACCAATCTGACCTTCCTCGAAGCGATCATCACGCACCCGAGGTTCCGCGACAATACGTATACGACGCGGTTCATCGATTCCACGCCCGAGCTGTTCGAACAGGTGAAGCGCCAGGACCGTGCCACCAAACTGCTGACCTATCTTGCCGATGTGACCGTCAACGGCCATCCGGAGACCAAGGGCCGGCCGGAGCCGTCCGCCAAGGTGGCCAAGCCCGTTCTGCCCTCGATCAATGGCGTCGTTCCCGACGGCACGAAGCAGAAGCTCGACCAGCTCGGCCCGAAGAAGTTCGCCGAATGGATGCGCGCGCAGAAGCCGATCATGCTGACCGATACGACCATGCGCGACGGGCACCAGTCGTTGCTGGCGACGCGCATGCGTACCTACGACATCGCGCGGATCGCACCCGTCTATGCCCGGGCACTGCCGAACCTGTTCTCGCTGGAATGCTGGGGCGGGGCGACCTTCGACGTGTCGATGCGCTTCCTGACCGAGGATCCGTGGGAGCGGCTGGCGCTGATCCGGGAAGGCGCGCCGAACATTCTGCTGCAGATGCTTCTGCGCGGCGCCAACGGCGTCGGCTACAAGAACTATCCCGACAATGTGGTGAAGTATTTTGTTCGCCAGGCTGCAAGCGGCGGCATCGACCTGTTCCGCGTGTTCGACTGCCTTAACTGGGTCGAGAACATGCGCGTCTCAATGGACGCTGTGCAGGAAGAGAACAAGCTCTGCGAAGCCGCCATCTGCTATACGGGTGACCTCCTCAATTCGGCGCGTCCCAAATACGACCTCAAATATTACGTTGCGCTGGCGCAGGAGCTGGAGAGGGCAGGCGCCCATATCATCGCCCTGAAGGACATGGCGGGACTGCTGAAGCCCGCGGCCGCCCGCGTTTTGTTCAAGGCGCTGCGCGAGGCGACCAGCCTGCCGATCCATTTCCACACGCATGATACCTCGGGTATTGCCGCCGCGACGGTGCTCGCCGCAGTCGACGCCGGCGTCGATGCCGTAGACGCGGCGATGGATGCGCTGTCCGGCAATACCTCGCAGCCCTGCCTTGGCTCGATCGTTGAAGCCTTGTCGGGTTCGGAACGGGATCCGGGTCTGGATTCCGAATGGATCAGAAAAATCTCGTTCTACTGGGAAGCGGTACGCAACCAGTATGTGGCGTTCGAGAGCGATCTTAAGGGACCGGCGTCCGAAGTCTACCTGCACGAGATGCCCGGCGGCCAGTTCACCAATCTCAAGGAACAGGCCCGTTCGCTTGGACTTGAAACGCGGTGGCACAAGGTGGCGCACGCCTATGCCGATGCCAACCAGATGTTCGGCGATATCGTCAAGGTGACGCCGTCTTCCAAGGTCGTCGGCGACATGGCGCTGATGATGGTGAGCCAGGACCTGACGGTTGCCGACGTGGAGAACCCGGCAAAGGACATCGCGTTTCCGGACTCGGTCGTGTCCATGCTGAAGGGGGATCTCGGCCAGCCGCCCGGCGGATGGCCGGAAGGCATCCAGAAAAAAGCGCTGAAGGGCGAGGCGCCCTATACCGCCGTGCCGGGTTCGCTGCTGCCCGCCGCTGATCTCGACGCGGAACGCAAGGTCATCGAGGACAAGCTGGAACGGCCGGTCAGCGATTTCGAATTCGCGTCCTATCTGATGTACCCGAAAGTCTTCACCGACTTCGCTCTAGCCTCGGAAACCTATGGTCCGGTCTCCGTCCTGCCGACGCATGCCTATTTCTACGGGCTCGATGACGGGGAGGAAATGCTGGCCGATATCGAACGCGGCAAGACGCTTGTGATCGTCAACCAGGCGGCGAGCGCTCCGGATGCGCAGGGGCTGGTCACCGTGTTCTTCGAGCTCAACGGGCAGCCGCGCCGCATCAAGGTGCCGGATCGGGCGCATGGCGCTTCAGGCTCGGCGGTTCGGCGCAAGGCGGAAGCCGGCAACGTCTCGCAGCTCGGAGCGCCGATGCCGGGCGTCATCTCCCGCGTCTTCGTCTTCCCCGGCCAGGCGATCAAGGCCGGCGACGTGCTCCTCTCCATCGAGGCGATGAAGATGGAAACCGCCCTGCATGCGGAAAAGGATGGAACCGTCGCTGAGGTGCTGGTCAAGGCCGGCGACCAGATCGACGCCAAGGACCTGGTACTGATTTTTGGTCATTACAAAGTTCCATAAATCGTACTATGCCGGATCGGATGCCTAAGGCATTGATAATGTGGGATGCGACACGAAAGGAGCGGTTCGATTCCGTTCACATCAATAGATCCGCTTTTGTTGGCCGTGGCTTTTCGTCTTTAAAAAGTGGCGCCGCCGCCAAGCGCAGGACGACTGCTTTGCGTCTCCAAATCGGTCGTTCATGCGGTTACCGAACCGTCCTGAAAGCCGTCGTTCGCACGCGCCGACGGGAAGGACCAAGAAGGGCGGGGAGTTGTCGTTCGCTGCATCCTAGACAAACGGCAGCAATGCGCAGAGAGCTGCCGGTCGGTGTGCCGACCTGATAGTGAAGGACAGCGCAGGGAGCAGGCTTTGTTCCTGAAACAGACGTAGCACCTCAATCAACGTGACCGGCCGAGGCTGACGCCAATCCTGGCCGACAGCAGGCGCTCAGAAACTTCGTCCATACGGAAAACCCGATCGCCCTCACCGCCGCTGACAGGGACAGTGAGGCAAAGTGCCACCGGCCTAGCCTGCCGATTTTCGTGGGGTGTAGCTACTGTATGAATATACAGTGGGCCTTGACTTCAGCCAGAACTAGTGTGGACTGATACATAGTATTGCTGTGTCCCAAGCCCCCGTCAGAAGGTACGCGCAGGCTTATTTTCTTAAATCAAAAAAGGAGAGCATTCATGGCACTTAAACCAGGACCAAAGCCGATAGCGAAATCCACAGGGAAACCAGATCAGCGCCGTCGTGATAACAAAAGCACACCAGGGAATACACCGTCCCTCAAACCTAGCAAATCTAGCAAGCCCACCAAATAAGGCACATAGAAGAGGGCTCTCGCTGATTTGCACTTCTACCCCGGTATTCGATTGAACCTGCGCGAAATGCCGCGCGGACTGCGTGCCTGTCGGATGTTGGATGTCAGCTTTCTCGAATTCCCCGTCGATACCGGTCAGTCCGATAACGGCCCCAAATCGGTCATTCAAAGCGGACAAAGCCGATGTCTGTCACTGAGGAATTTCAGGCAGATAGCTTTTGCAAAAAATGGATCGACGGTTCAAAACCTATCAAGAGCGTAGTATAGTAGCTCAAGTTTTCGAAGCGGATCCCAACGGGGTTATTGTTCAGAGCGCGATTCGCAGAAGTCCTTTGCGTGCTGGGCGCCCTCGCTTTCCATCCGCAGCAGGTCGTCACCAATCGCTAGACGACGCTGCTTCCGCCGAGGGCGGCTGCCAGGGTAGTGACGAAGCTAGCTCCGCCGCGCCCGTCCGGATCTGCGACATCGGCTGGATGGGCGATCACGGCGCCTGGAGCCGCTGGATCTGGGCCTGACCATAGGGGAAGCAGCTTTCCGCGATTGGACCCGGCGGCAAGGGCGTCGGCAAAGACTTCATGCGCGCTGACGGGCTGGTGAAGCCTGACCCAATCGCCTGCCGGAGCGCCGACGGAATTTACCGGCACCCCGCCGCCCACAGGTGTCGGCCCGACACCCAGATGTTGTCCCATCAGGGCCTTTCGATGCGCCCGGATGGTGACGCTGGCCCCGCGATCAATTTGCCAGTCGACAAGCGCAACATCGGTCGCACCATCGAAGGTGAGGCCACGCCGGCTGATCGAGGAAGTACCTTGCAGGCACCAGACGTCGTCGACGATCACCGTCGTACTGCGGATGGCCAGTGGCCGCCCCGGCATGCCTATTGGATGACCGATCACGACCCGCGGTCGCTGCCCGTTAAGGCCATCGACCATGCCTCCCGCCAGGGCGAGCGTTCGCGCCACCTCGAGCCGGTTGGCAAAGAAGAAGGCGGAAAAGGGCTCATAGCCCGTCACGAAGGGCGGTTCTCGAGGCACGAGGATAACCACGCGGAGGCGCGGCTCTATGGTCAACCGGTTGGCGAGCGCGTTAACGAGGTCGACTGCCGCCGCCGGGTCCTGCGGTGGGCCGGCATCATGCGTCGTATGCGCCAGCAGCGGGGTCTCGATGTAAATGAGCTCGCGGGCGTGCGCTATGGCGCGACGGAGCGCCCATTGTGCGTCGCGACGACCATAGTTGGACGAGCGAAGCTCGCGTGCGATCTGCCGGTGCAGCTCGGGATCGTTCGGCGTCGATGCCCAATTGCCGAGTTGCGTGGTGACCCAGTTCACCGCTGCGGCGATGTCGGTATCGGGGATAATCGCGAGCTCGGGTGTCTCGACATAGGCCGGCACGGTCTGCAGCACCGCTGCCGCGATTGTCGAAGGGGCCGCCGGCGGAGTAGGTGGCACCGACGTGGCATTGGCCTGAAGCAGCACCCAATTGGTCGGCAGGCCGGCGATTGGTCCTGTCTGGAAAGCCTGCGCAACATCGGCGGTCGGCACGACCGGCCGCGTCCGATGAGCTGCAGCGATCCACAGATCGAAGCCGATCTGGCTCGTTGCGACAAGGCTCGGCGCATGCACTTCATGCCAACCGGCGCCACCGGGGTTGGCGAGCCGGGGAGATTGGGCGTCGGCCTCGCGCGTCAGCCAGGCGCCGGTGAGCATCGACCGGTAGATATCGGCTGCGGCTCCAGGCTGTAGCTGCAGCGCGAAGAGGCTTTCGTTGCGCGACATGGTCGGCAGTCGCGGCGCCTCGCGGGGGTTGGCATCGGTCGAGAGATGCCGGACGACGCCTTGGATAAAAGCGATCGGGTCGCCAAGCACTGCCGCCAGCGGAAACGGTCCACGTGACGGCGCGCCGATCATGGGATTGGACGCGGTACCGCGCCAGAACATCGCGGCGAGGATATTGGCGGGCGGCAGCTGGGGCGCCGGCACATCAGCGCCGACAGTCAGGTGCAAATTGCCCATCAGCTTGACGCGTGGCACGGCGCTGGCGGCAGTCAACCATGTCAGCGCCGCGTCCATGCGCAGCGTGGTTGTGCCGCCGGGACGAACGACGTCGGAACCGAGGTTGAAGGGATCAGCCAATCGGACGGTGTCGGTTGCCGCGCCAGTCGTGATGGTGGCATTGCCGTCGCTGCGCCGCAGCAAGGGCTGCTCGTCCGGCGAAACCCCCATGAGGATCTGGATGGGATAGAAACGTACGGCGACGCCCGCTGGCAGTCCCGCCGGCAGCGTGACGAGAACGTCGTTGCTGCCGGCGATCCAATTGGCCACCGCGGTCTTGAGCGGCGCCAGCGCAGCCATGACGCTGGCGTCATTGCCAGGAACTGGCGTCGCCGCGGGCGCGATCGGCCAGGCGCCGTTCGGCCCCGGGATATTCGGAAAAGGCCATTGACCAAGGTCAAAATAGGAGCTTGCGGCAAACATCGGCCCGGTCTGGAACGCTGCTGCCGGATTACCACCCTGCAGATTGAGGATGACTTGCCCGATCCAGCCGAGTGCCGAGCGGCTCTCTGGGAGCAAAGTGATTGGGCTGCCCTCCCTGAGGATCGAGGCCTGTGAGGCGTTGGTCCTGACGTCGGCGCCTGGCACGCCGTCGCGCGCGGTGAGCGTGATGTTGCCCAAGAGGTGGAATGTCGGATCGCACACGGCAAGGCGCATCGTGTCTCGCGCCGGCGTCTGCGGACCGGCTGCCGGCCAGCTCACGGGCAGGTTGTTCAACCGGCCTTGTACCTGCCAGCCAAAGCGGAGCAGCGCTGGCGTGGTCAAGGCGCTTTGCGTGCCGCTTGGATCGGCATCGGCAGCGATCGTCAGCCCAGTCGGGAATGCATAAACCAGGCCGTCGCCAATGTGCTGGCTTTGTATTGGCGCGGCCCCGGCGACCCCTGCGGTATAGAGGCTGATACCGGCGTTGACGCCGGGCGGGTCTTGCCAGGGGCGACCGTGCAGATCGACTGCGTGGACGAAGTTGCCTGCAGGCACAAGTCCAGCGATCGCAACCAGCGTTCCGGCTGGTGCTCCCGCTGGCGTGGGACCACCCGCGGCCGGGGTGCCGGCGATGATCGCCGCAAGCGCTGCGGCGAAGGCGAAGGGGTCGATCGCAAGCCCATGCTCGTCATACATCGTTACGTCGCCAACCGGCATGATTTGCTCGCCAGCATTGGCGATCCAAGGCGTTGCGAAGGTCATGCCAGGGTTGGTGATAAGGAATATGGCGGGTACTGGCCGGATTGACCGGTCGGGCGGCGCTGCGTTGGCCGGCTGCAAATTGCTGACCATGAGGCGTTCGAGCCGCAGCCTCGCTTGAGGATGGATGCGAAAGACCACGGCGTTGCCCGTCGTCGTCGGCCAGGGTGTCCCGTCAAGACGAGACAGCCCGAGGCCGGTAGGATTGGGCTCGGTGATCAGCATGCCGGCGAGCGGGGCGTACCACTGCGCGGCGACCGTGAAGCTGAAATTGGCGACGTTTGCCACCGGCAGCGCTTGCGTCCACACTGGCGAAAGCAAAGGGCCTGCCAGGCCGAGGGCCGCCAGCCCATCATTATTCAGTCGCTGCCGGATGTCGCCCTGACCTGCAATGGTTATTGCCATCTCGTCGATCCTTGCTGCGAGGCGCTCTGCCCGAGGCCGTTGGTCAGCGTGACGCTAACCGTCACCGCGACCGAGGCTCGGATCCAAAGCACGAATCTGCCGCCGCCGAGGAGGCGGCGCACCAACATGGTATCCATGGTGTGAGCCGGCGACGGCACCTGGCTTTCGGTCGCAACGAATGGCAGGCCTAGTACCGAGAAGCTGCGGGTCGTCCACGGAATGAGCACATTGCTCGGCCGGGAACGGACTTGCAGTGTCCAATCGTGGCCAGGTGCCAGCGTTTCCGGGGCGTTGGTGTCCATCGCGATCCAGAGCGCCGGAGCGAGGATATTCTGGCGCTGCGTCAGCACGAAGCTTGAGATGACCGGCGCCGGATCGGCGACGAAAGCTGGCAGATCGAGCAGTGCGTGCGTGGAGCGTCCGAGGGGATCGGTCACGTCGATGCTCAGGGCCAGCGGCGCCCCCCCGGTACGATCGATCCGGAGAAAAACATCGGCGCCGACATAGGCCGCGTGCTCGGTCGAGCCGAGCATGGCGTCGATGCTGGGGAAACTGGGTAGTCCGGCGAATGTCGACGATGCCATAACCGGCGCGCTGCTTCCCTGCCGGCTCATCCAGGACAATAAATGGTCGCCGATGGTCGCGCTTGCACGCGGCGCGTCGCTCGTGACTTTGACCACAGCAAGCGTCAGCGACCGCCGAGGCGCAATCTCTGTCAGCGCAAGCGCTGGCGGCCCGGCAGGCGGGAAGAGCAAGCCGTAAGAACGGGAGGTAGGCGAGTCGACGGCGAGGCCGGCCCTGTCGAGGTCGTCGTCCGGCCGGATCACCGCCCGGTATTGCAGCAGTTCCCAGCTGCGGACGGCCGTCGCATCGGTAAAGGTCGTCGTGGTCCATGCGGCGGGATTCGGCGACACGGCTGCAACCCTCTCCATCGTGCCGAGGGTACGTGCCACGACGGCGTTGCGTCCACGGTAGAGTGTGACGCGCGTGGGCGGAGTGGCGCCGGCTGCCGTCACGGTGATTTCGGGGGAGCCTGCCGCACCCATCGTTGCCCTGATTTCGGGCATGGGGAGCCGCAAGGGGTGCGGGATGGCGTACGCCAGAAACCCCTTTCGGCCATCGGCATCCGGCACGGGCCAGCCGGAGACGACGTTCGTCTCGCTGACACCGACCACGATGAAACAATGGATCAGGCTGCTGCCGCGCGGAAGCAGCGCCTCGTAGCGCATCGTGCCGTCGGGGTGGATGGGCGGCAGGATCGGTTCGTCGCCGAGCTTGCGGTACGCCGCCTTGATCGTCGCTAGATGCGCATTGCCCTTGTGGAGATCGAAGAGTGTCTGCATCCGGCTATGGAAGCCCTGGGTCAGCACAGGGCCGGGCAGGCCGCAGGCCGCGAGGATCGCCGCTTCGGTGGCCTCGAACACGCGATAGCGCCAGGCCCCGGTCGGCGCCCAGGCGACACTGGCGTAGGAGAGCCCGGCGGCGTCCGGCAACGAGGCCCAGACCGGATATTCGGGAGGCAGCGGTATCGGTGTCGGTGGAGGGAGCGGATTGGGGGCGATCACTATTTCGCGGGCGTGACCCCACCCGCTCCATTCACCGGGCCGGATCGTCTCCTCCGCCCGAGCGTAGATCGAGACCGCCTTTTCCTTTGCGACGCCATAGACAATCGACAACGCCGTCCATTCGATACGATAGCGGCGCTCCGTGCCAACAAAGGGGCTGGCGTTGGTTACTTCGGTATCGTCGGGATGCAACGGTGTTACGGTCACGTCAGCAGGCTTTTGGATGACCATGCCCGACGCATCGAAGCGAATGAAGGTGTCGACGATGCCGGCCCCGAGCTGCGGCTTGTCCGGCGGATCTGCGAGGGGATCAGGGGGCGCCGGGTAGGGATCGAACAGGTCGACGACGAGGTGGAGCTGCCCAAGCGTACGCTCGCTCGCTTCCCAGACGATTTCGGTGCTGGCGTCGAGCGCACAGGGATCTGCCCCGGTCGGTGCACTCGCGCGCGCCCGGCAAATCGTGACGGTCGGCATCTGCACGTCGCCAGGCCCGAGGGCCAGCCACGCACCGGACCAGCCGCTCCACTGGCCGAAGAGGTCGCCGGCGGCCGCCGCATATTGATAGTTGAGCGCGGCGCCGGTGATCGGCCTCGGCACGCCGCTGTCGCGAAGCATGACGGTATTCGGCGTCAGTGCTGGGTCGGGCGATTGCCCCATCGCCCGCACGGGGGTCGCCGCGCCGATCGGTACCCAGCTGTCGCCTTTGGGCCGCCGGCGCATCCGATATTGGCCGACACCCGGCTTGTCGAAGCGGGCGAGGGCATAGGCACTGGCACGGCTGCGACCGGGCTGCGGCGAGGTGCGCGGCGTCTCGATCTTCATCGCGCTGGTAAACGGTGCGTCCGGCTTGGGGGCGCCCTCGACGAAGCTCGGCGCGGGCAGCAAAGGGTTCGGCGCATCCGGTGCTGCGCGGAAGGTCGGGGCGAGCACGATGGCGGCCAGCTCGCGATCGACCTGCCTGGCAATGATTTGCGGCGGCTTGTTGCCGAATGGCCAGATCGAGGGTGTTTGCACGGCGGCCTTGATCTGGCCGCTCCATGGCACCGTCACCATGAAGTCGTCAAGCTCCTGGAGGCGGCCGGTGGGCTCGCCGACGTCGGCGCCGGTGCCGTAGCCGAGTGCCAGGCTGGCCCAGGTGTCGGTGGCAACAGCCGTGGTGAGATTCTGCAGCGGCCGCGTCGTCATCTCCGAACGATCGATCGTACGACCGTCCCCGAATTCGTATTTGAGGCCAGCGATCTGCTGCTCGAATCGTGGCAGCAGCCTCGGCTTGGCGTTGGCAAGTTGCTGCGCATCGACATCCGGCGGCGGATGGTCGGCGAGCACTTGCAGCAAGTCGCTCATGATGTTGGCGCCGAGTTGATCGACCAATGCCGCGGGGTCGGGCGGTACCCAAGGGTCGAGCCCTGCGAGCGCCGGCCATCCTATGACCGGACCCCAGTCCTTGAGCCGCTGTATTGCCGCGGCCACGGGGTCGTCGATATAGGAGGAGACGTAGCCCTGCTGATCTGAACGATAATAGCTTGTGTTGACGAGGTGCGCCGGCACCGGCAAGCCGACGCGCTGGATTTCCTGCCATCCGCCGTCATCTGCCATCACGATGGCGGAGAGGCCTCGGGCGTCGATCAGGGCGCTTTCATCGCTCAGCCGGACCCCGAGCATAGGCCCGCCACGTAGCGTGATCATGCCCGGCCCGCCACTGGCCATCGCCACTGGATCGTTATCCGCACGCGACAGGCCGTATGCGGTCACCGGAGCATTCACCTCAAGCTCGATGAGGAACATTTCGGTGAGCCCGTCCCACCAGAAGGTGTCGGGAGCGATCCGGTGCCAGTTGTCGATGGATTTCGCTCGAGGTCGTTTGAGCGCCGTCCGCCGCCACACTGTGAATGGCTCGAGTGGGATGCCAAGGCTGGCGTTCAGTACCCAGCGCAGGGCGATGTAAGGGCCGCGTCCGCGGGCTTTGCGCGCCGTCCGGTCGTCAATGGGCGCCGGACGCGCCCAATCCTGCGCCTCCGGTGAGCGGTCCTGCGCGGCAAGTTGCCGGCGTGGATCGACGACGATCGCATCCAGGAGGAATTCGCCCGGCAGACAGACGCGCGGTGCCATTATGCCACCTCCCAGATTGCAGCATCGAGGGTCATCTTGAGCAGCTCGATATCCGATATGTCGCTGCCCTCGCCGAGAAACTGGTTTTCATGCACCCTAAGCGAGAGCGCGATCGGCTTGTTGCGGCCCGCGTCGATGGCGACGATGACAAGATTGAGGCCGGGCTCGCTGATGATATGAAGCGGTGCCGCGCCTCCGATACCCGCCGTCGGGACCACCTCGAGGTAGGGCTTGTCGACGAGGCTGATTACCTCGCGCTGCAGCCGCGGCTGTCCAGGCGGCTCGTGGTTCTGCGGCTCCTTGCGGGTGCGCACCAGCGGTTCGGGGGTGCGGATGACGATGAGCCGGGGCTGCAGCGCGCCACCATCAGGCACCCACAATACCTCGACCTCGGGGCTTTTTACTTCGACGACGGGCCGCAGGCCTGCCTCGCCGAGCGCCGCATCGATCTGCGACCGCGACAGCTGAGGCGCGTTGAGCAAGGCCAGGAGTGCAGCGATATCTGCACCGCTGGCCGGAAACTCGACCGGCTTGCTCACAGAGACGTCGGCGCACATGGCCGCCGGATTGGCGTAACGCGAGGTGGTAAAGGCACGTCGGAAGAGCGGCGTCATGAGCTTGCCAGGTGGAGGCGGCGGCGGATTGACCGGTTCGATGTCGAGGATGAAATCGGTGCTCGGCTCGAGCAGCAGGTTGATATCGACGATGGTGTGACGGGTGACGGCCCCTGACGTGGGGATGCAAGGCGCGTTGGCCAAGACATCACGGATCATGCCCTCCCACGGAGACAGCACCGACACGCCAACGAGCGGTCGGGTATTGACCTGATCGGTTGCCACTGCGGTGACGGCGTCCTTGATCACGGCAAAGGTGTTGGGGAACCCAGGCGAAGTGGGCGCGGCGTTCTTGTAGGAGGCAGCGCGGACCTTGGCCTGCAGCTCAACTCCGTAAGTCTTGAACATCGTCAGCAGATAGTCGACGGCGAAGACGATTCGGATCGGCAGGCCGTGAAAGTAGAACCGTTCGCCCTCATCGGGATCCGTCGTGATGACCCACGGGTCGAGCCTGACCGGCATCGTCTTGGCCTGATCCTGCCGGTCACCGGGTGAGGCGATGACACGGGGCGCCAATGGCTGGTTGTCGGTGCGGAAGCGGAAGGTCTGTGTCGGGGCAGCGTTCCACGTATTCGCATCCGATCCGTCGGCGTTGCATGTTGCCCATTCCCACTCGACCGAAACCGCGTATTCGGTATTGGGGAGGAGGAGCGCGGGCGGTGCCGTCATGGGTGCGAGCGCGCCATTGATCTCGCTCTTTTTGTGGTTCTGGATCAGCGTCTCGTCGGTTTCTCGTGCTACCTCGGCTGCGGTCAGCGTCTCAATGACGCCGACGAGATAGGAGGGGCGGTTAAAGCCCTCGGCGATGATGCTCTGCAGGTCGACGATGCCGAACTGGACATAGGCGGTTCCAGCCGGGGTGTTCGTATCGACGAGGATGATGGCGCCGTCCTCTTTTCGATTGGCGGTTGAGAGTAAATTGAAGACCTCGATAACGCGGCAAGCCCAGGGTCCCTTAGGATTGATCCATGATTTTGGCAGGTCGTTTTGTGTCTGGATGCGGAGGCTGCCGTTGCCATCTGCCGCGATCTTGACCGTGTCGAGCTGGTTGCCGTCGGCATCGAAGTACCGCATCTGAAGGCGGCCGCTCCGCACGAGCTGGTCGGGCGCGAAGATCAGCACCCGAAGCGTCACGATTTGACCGGTCGCAAGCGTCAGAACGTCCGAGTAGTCGTCACCCCGGCTGGCTTCCGCGAGCAGTTCGTCGATGATCTCGGCGAGTGGATAGCCGCGCCGAAGGTCCGGTGCCTGCGGCCGTTGGAACGGCGCTTCGAGCAACTTGGCGTAGCAGCCGCGGGAAACCCGCTGCCGTGTCGCATCGGCAAGCCCGGGCAGGAGCCACGCCAAGCTGGCCCGCTGGTCCGACGAGCTCGTTACGGCGGCGAAATCGCGGATCGTGGTGAACCTCGGGCGTTGGGCTTGCGCCAAGTGGACATCGGGGCGCTGCAGCGCCACCGCGCCGGCAGCGGTGCAGCCGTCAGGGCATGTGACATATCCTCCGATCACTCGGGCAGGCGCAACGTCGACCAAGAGATCGGCGACTGGATTGCCGGAACGCCAGTTCTCGGCGATGTCTAGGCGAAGCTTGGGTGCGGTCTGGCGCATCGATTGCGGCGGATCGGGCCAGGCGGTGCCGAATATCTGCCAGCCGATGCTCGACGGCCCGAGCGGCTGGTCGTGGAACGTCCAGAGCACCGATGTGGCAGGCGCGACCTCGTCGCAGATCGTTGCCCAATGTTGGCGGAGAAAATCCTCCGCGTGGCGGCTGCGTTCGACGGCGCTGGGGTGCGCATCAGGTACGCGCGTCAGCAGCGCGAGCTCGCGCTTGCTCTCGGCGGTGGGGTTGGGAGCGTTCGGCCACCAGACAGCAGGAACCTCGCCGGGGGTTAGCGCATGGTCGATGGAAATGCCTTTGAGACGGTATGTATAGTAGGGCGTCCCGCGATGCACCGCCGGCGAGGATGGACCAATGGGGCCGATCGCGACACTGGTCGTGATGGTCTTGCTGGCATCGTTCGGGTCGGGCTGCGTCGCCGAGAAGACGCCGTCGATGCGGGGCGTGCAGTCGAAGTGCAGCACGATGATCGCGTCGATCGGCACGGCTTCGCCGTCGGGGATGGCGCTGCCGTCGGCATGTGCGTCGACAAGCTTGCCATCGATCGGACGGTCGCTACTGACACCGGCCAGCAGTGCCGCCGCTCGCGACTGCAGGCTGACGCCATTAACGAGCGGCGGCGGGGCCGGTGGATCGTCGGGACGGGAGCCCAGTGTCACGTGCACGGAGCCCGATACGGTGAAGAAGAACAGGTCGACTTCGCCATGCACTTCACCGTCGATCTGAACGACGTTCTTTGTCGGCTGATAGAGATGGGTCGGATCACCGGGATAGTCCGGATCGTGCACCGGCGGGCCGTCGGGCACCTGTCCCGCGACGACCGTGAGCTTGGCCGCTGCCTCGATGCTCACCACCCAGAGATGCAGCTCTCCCCATAGTCTGATCTCGCCGGTAAAGAGGATCGGTGCAAAACCGAGGCCGGCATCGGCAGCGGCGCCGACCGAAAGATAGAGCCCATCATCCACGTCGCCCCAGGTGAACGAGACGGAAACGCCCGTCGCGATAGCGAAACCGCCGAGCCGCAAGGGTAGCAACGGGAAGGTGCTGTCCTGGCCTTCATCGTAGTTGTCGGGAGAGGCTGAACTGTCGGGTATACCCTTGCCGCGGATCATGAAATAGCCGCGAGCCTTGAAGAGGTCGAAGAAAGTGACCGTGGCCGGGTTGTACCAGGAGCCCACGTCGATCGCGAAATGCGCCAGGTCATCGAAGGGAAAGATTGCGCGCGTCGGTATGTGGACAGCAAGCAGAGGCTTGATCTCGTAGTCGAAAGTAAGCCCGATGGTGATCCGGCGCCGCCCGAGGTCGATGTCGATGACCGCAAGGATCGTCGCAGTCGGATTGCCTTCTCGTGGCGGCCGGATCGCGATGATCTTGGCCTTCATGACGAGAAGGATGCGCGGCCCGGGCATCTCGAAGATGAGCATGCCCTTGACGTTGAGCGTAAAGCCGGCGTCCATCGTTCCGAGCACGGCGCCGAGGCCGATAGCCCAATGATCGATGTCCGGCACCCAGCCGGTAATCTCCATCGGATTGCCGTTGACGCGCGTTAGCCAGTCGAGCGCCGGGACTGGATCGTTGGGATGCTCGTCGCGGCGGAAATGCAGTGCGAAGAGACCGCCAAAGCCGAAAATCCCAAGCCCCGAATTGCCAAGGGCAATGGGCACGGGGAAATCGACCTCGAGCATCAGCAGGATTGCGGTGGCCTGCGGTCCCGGCGCGGGCGGCGTCGGCACGTGGCGGACGGAGAGCCCTGCCGCGACACGGACGCCGAGACCGGGCAGAGAGACATCGAGCTGGCCGGCGAAGCCGTCTGGATAGATCGCGAGATATCCGCCGCCCTCGATGGCGCCGCTGATGTTGATGTGGACGCCAAGCGCTGTGATCGTCGGCAGCTGCCCGCCTTCGAGCGGGATACGGATGGTCGTCTTGTCGACGGTGATGACGCCCAGGTCGACCTTGAGGCCGAGGTCGAGTTCCAGATTGGCCGGGTTTGAGCGGGCTATGCGTGCGCCGGACACCTGAAGGATGTCGCCGAGCGGTGCAGGCACCCTGATGCCGCCTGTGCTCGGGATATTGATGGTAAATCCCTTCGAGGAGTCGAAGACCGGGATTACGTCGCGGATTTGCGGCTTGTCGGAGGTTTTGAACCCCACAGCCTTGTAGCGGACGGTAATGGGATTCGTGGGGTCGGTATCGATGAGCTGCGTGCCGGCGAGGTTCAGCGTGACGACGAGCGCCACCTCCACGTCAAGCAAGAGCGCACCCTGCGTACCATTGGGATCGTGCGCGACGACCAGCTCGCCGCCGTAGAGGGTGATGCGCGGTACGTGGACGACATCAAGTTCGGCCGCGGCAAGCGGGACGCTCGCTCCGATACCCAGCGCGACGAGATCACCAGCCGGCGTGTTGGAGGTTGCGACGGCGTCGAGCAGCGGCGCGAGGGCAATCAGCAGGCCGAAATAGTCGCGCCAGAAGTAATCGGCTACGGGGCCGGCGGCAAGCGCGGTGGGCGGCGGCGTCTGCAGGAATCCATCGCTGTCCTGCTCGAAGAGGCTCGCCAACATCTGCCATCGCCCGACGGTGTCGTCGAGGGTAAGCTGGAGGCGTATGTCGAGCACGCCGTCATTGGGATCGGCCGCCTTGCCGACTGGCAGCGAGATCGGTCCCTGACCCCGAGGTATCGGGTTCTGCTGCTGGACGGTGGTCAGGTAGCTCTCGAGAACCGTGGTGACGTCGACCTTGAGGCGGATCTCGATGGCAATCAGGCGATTGTGGTCGAGTTCGACACGGACATGCAGCTCCTTGAAGCGGATGCTGTCGTTGCCAGGCGCTTCGCGCTTAATGACTGGCGGTTTAAAGGGAGCCGGCACAGGCTTGCGGGCAGGCCGGGCAATCTGCACAGCGGCTGTCGCGGTAGTCGCCGGCCGACCGCCGGTCGGGATGCTGGCGAGGACACGGCGATAGGCGCCGCGCCCGGGAGCAAGGTAAGGATCGGTAGGGGGCTGCTCGCCCTCCGGCAGCTCGATGATCTGGTTGGTGACGCCTTGCGCTGTGAGCAGCTCACGGATCGCCCAGATGCGGCGCTGCGACAGTGCAAAGTTGTACTCGATGACCGGGACTTTCTCCTTGCTGGCCTCGCCAGCGAGGGTGATAGGTGTATCCGGTTCTGCTTTGGCGGCGGCCACGAAGGCGTTGAAGTCCGAGCTGGTCACGAGCTCGTTGTCCACACCCTGCCAATTCTGCTGGTTGGGATTGGCGGTATCCGCCGAGGGAATGGTCCGGATATTCTCTGGATTGCTGGCGAAGGTAGCCCAGGCGGGATCGTCGACCGTCTCCGGCGTCGCAGACGAGCGGAGCGGTTGATCGTATTGGAACTGGCCATGGAAGGTGACCGGGCTCGGCGGTTGGGCCGCGATATTCCAGGTGGCGCCGATGTCCACCAAGGCGCCGTGGGGCAACGACACGGAAGCGCGGCCGGCGGTGATCGGCAGAGCCCGTGGTGGTTCCCCGGCCGTTGAAAGCGTCGCAACCGCCGTCTCTGGCGCAAAGACGATGGTGAGTTTTTCCTGCTCGGGGAAATCCAGCATGCCGATGGCATAGCCGGGAGGACCCGCGGTTGTAACGGTCAGCACGGCCTTTTCGGAAGTGGCATTGAAGCCACCCTCCGGAGCGGTCAGCGAAGGCGGTAGCAGAGCCACGCGCACATCGGCATGGCGCGGCTGGGCGCCAGCGTGCACATCGAGAATGTCGATGCCGACAGTGCGGCTCGTCTGATTGGGCGCCAACTGGACGACGATGGGGTCGGTGGTCTGCGTCTTCCCGTCGATATTGATGTTGTAAGGCGGCTGCCCGCCCGTGACGTCGACCACCCATAGCGATTTCCGCGGAACCGGTACGATCTCGGACGTGAAAGGCGGAGCTGGAGGCGCCGCGACGTCAGGCACGGCGATCTTGTCGACCAGTCCGCCGAACTCGTCGTAGATAGTGATCGTCGCCCCTTGCGCTGCGTCCGGGTTGACGACATCGAGGCCAAAGATTGCCGACAGGCCACCGTCGCTGCCGAACTGGAACAGCAGTTCCCGCGCTGAAACGTCGACACCGAGGCCTTTGAACGCCGGCGGCTGGATGAAGACCCGCACATCTGGAGCATAGAAGCCGCGAAAATCATCGCCGACGCCGAACTTTTCGAGGATCGCTGCTGGCGTCTCGGTCCCCGAGAGGTCGAGTAGCAGGCTGTTGAAGCCGAAGCCGAGAACATCGTCGGGGCCGAAGAAGGCGTAGGGCGGCTGCATGCGCAATAGATCGCCGTAGCCGGCACCCGCCGGATCGTTAATGTCGAAAGCGGCCCAGGAATCGAAGTTGATTGATACCTGCGGATCGCTACCACCACCCGTGGTGGCTCCGGCAGTTTGGTCGATCGACAGCTTTATTTTGGGCAGAACGAGCGTGACCTCGGGATTTTGCGGGTCAGGGACAAGCATGCCGTCCGGCTGCAACAAGGCGCCTGTGAGGAACGGCAGATGCAACGTTGCAGCATCGAACAGTAGATCGAGATGGAAGACCGTATCGACAGAATCCGCTGCGGTCTGACCCGGCGCGGGTTGGCCCTGGCCAAGCCCTGCCAGAAGCGCGGCAAGCGGGCCGTTGTTGAGCGCTGCCGGATTGCCGCCGGGACCGCCGGAAACGACGAGGTCGGCAACGGGTGAAGAAATGCGGGGGGCGGTCAGCTGGAAGGTGATCGCGATGTCGGGAAAATCCCAATATGCGCCCTGCGTGCGCTGCGTACGATGGTCGACTGTCGCGTTGGGGTTCCAAGTGATGGTGAAGGGTGGTGTGAAAGTCGGCAATGCATTGCTAACGTTGGCGCTGAAACGGGCAATCCCGCTAAGGCAGATTCCATTGTCATCGAAGGCTGTCTCGATTTCGGTAACGAATAGCGCGCTCAGCAGTTCGTGCAGCGGTTGGCCAATGGCCGCACCGCCGACGACATAAGGACTGACCATATCGAGCAACGCCAACGTCGCCATAGCGGCCTCACGAGAGACAGTCGCAAATGCTGTTGAGTTCAAA
This sequence comes from Martinezella tropici, assembly GCF_008370325.1. Lineage (GTDB taxonomy): Bacteria > Pseudomonadota > Alphaproteobacteria > Rhizobiales > Rhizobiaceae > Rhizobium > Rhizobium tropici_B. The sequence continues at coordinate 36,661 of NZ_VNIP01000014.1, forward strand.
AACTCAACGATCGGGAAATGTCGTTAGAAATGCACTCGGCGTGCTGCGAAAAAACAGAATCTCGTCAAGAATTCGGAACGAGACGCGATTTTCGATTGAATGCCCCACTACAGGATCGGGAGATTACCCCTAAAACGGGAGCTTTGAAAGGGCATTTTTATACAACGGTTGTACAAGGTTCTGTCGCAAACTTTTCACCCGGGTTTGCAACTAGTATGGTAGGCGTAGATCCGGGTTGAAGATGAGCAGGCAGATTGAGTTTTCCCGATCATGGTCGATTTCAAAGGCAGTCATTACCCGAAAGACGTGATTTTATACTCGACTCATTAAGCTTTCTCTGGTGCATTGTTTTCCATGGCCGGTCGCGTGGTCATCTGCGGCCGGCGTTTTCGCGTCGAGATAGATGGCGTGGTGCGCAGACTATCGGGACAGTCGATGTTCGTCGTCGATCAGGATCAGACGGCCAGGCGGTGTGCTGCCCCATGTCCAGAGGACGAGATTGAGATCGTCATTCGCTGCAGCGGGTGCGAAGCTCTTCACGAGCAGCCCGCAACAGCCGTCGGCGGCAAGCTGGCGCGCGAAGGCTTGTGTTTTCGCTTCACCCGAAACCTTCATCTGGTCACGCCAGGTCGGATCGGCGAGGGCCGCCGCATCCATGCCCAGCGCCCGAAGGGCCGCGTCGTCCCGGCAGTCGAACACACGTTCGATATCGGCATCATAGGAAACCAGCGTCGTCGGTTGCAGATTTCCGACCTGATTGGCTTCTTTCAGCGCCGTCATGATTGTCAGCGAGGTATAGAGGGCCGGCACACCCTTCGGGTTGAAGCGACCGCCATAGAGTTCCGCGCCGCGTCCCGACAAAGGCTCGCGGGCATAGATCGGGTTGAGCGCCCGGTAGAGCTTTCCTTGATACTGCATCGGCCGGGGGTTATGCGTGAACGCCGGCGTCGACCGCGTCGATATAATCAAGCACCTCGTCGGCGCGACCATTGCGGACCAGTTGCATCGCGGTCTGACCGGAGAAGCCAGACAGCGGCTCGGAGCGATACCAGGCATAGGCCATCAGCGCCGACCCGAAGCGCGGTTCGACCTTATTGACGACCTCGATCATCTCGCGCAGGCGTCGCTGCGTTCTGTCGGAGCGAATACGATCCTTGCGTTGAATCGCGTCTTTTCCGAGTCCGGCGGTGCGGGCGATCTCTTCGCTGGTCGTGCGAAATGCATCCGCGATCTTGCGCGGTGCGAACAGCCCATCGTCTGCATATTGGGCGATGCCCATGATCCGCCTCCATCTTCAGAGTGCCAATAATATAGACGCTATATAGCGTCAATAATGGCGGCATTCAACGCCTCTCGGGAAAAATGAGGGAGGAAGGGAAACCCGTCGCAGATCGGTCCTCCTGCCGACGCTATCGCACAACTGCCGCCTGCGCCATCCCGGCCGCTTGTTCGTCGCAGGGCTGGTAGCCCCACTCGTCCTGCGGAGCAGAGATGCTCGGCCGCAGTTGCGCGACCGGACCGCTAGAGGCGCTCCGAGTTGGACGCGATACGCGCGAGAATCTCTTTCAGTTTGGGCCTGCCGTTGTAATATAGCGCCGCGGTCCGCTCATACGCGCGTTCGAGCGCACGAACCGGATACAGGCCGATTAGTCTCCTCGCGGTTGCAATTGGAAAACCGCCTAATTAGGCAGGTCGAGGGCGCACGCGCGGCGCACCTCCTGAACCGTGGCTGGCGCTCGCAAGTTGAACAGGCCGGAGAGGCCGCGTTCTATTCTTGATGCCCGGATTGCATCCTTGATGGCAAAGAAGACCGAATTTGCCAGCACCAGGGGAGGCTCGCCGACTTCCTTGGCAGAGAAGATCCCCTGATCGTCCGGAGGGATGTTGACAACCGACGGATCGTTTCGCGGAAAAAGCGACACATTGAACTCGAGTGGGATCGTGACCTGCGCAGGGATCTTATAACGCCAGGTATTGGTCGTATTGAGTTGCCCCTTCTCATTTCCAGCATTCGTGTCGGGCTGGTATACGAGATCCTCTGTCATGAGGAAGCCGACACCTTGGACGAAGGCGCCTTCGACTTGCCCGACGTCGAGCGCGGGGTTCAGACTCCAGCCAACGTCGTAGACGAGGTCGGAGCTGCGTATCTTCGTCTCGCCTGTGAGGATGTCGACCTCGACGACGGAGCAGGCTGCCGAGTAAGTGAAACCTACGAACTGGTTCTGGACATCTGTGACGGTTGGGACGTTCGCCCTCGTGATGCCTGGAATATTCGGCTGATCCTCTGCCTGCTTGAAGGTCAGAACCGGCATGTCGAAGTCGCCGTGCTCGATATTGGCATTGAACGTTGCCGTCAGCGGCAGTCGCTGCACATAGGCGTAGTAAACCAGGTTCTGCCAGATCAAGGCTGTGTTGCCGTTGATGGTGACCTCGGTGTTCCAGCCGGCCTCGCCGTAGTTCCAGAAGTCAAACCCATGTACTCGGCACCAGTCATTTCCGTTGTCCTTGAGGAGCCGATAGCCGAATTCTGTCAATTCTTGCCGCAACTGTTCGCAGGTACGCTTCACTGCCTCGGCGCTATAGGGCGTTCCCGTCGAGGCACCCGAGCTGCTGGTGTTGGGGGTCGTATCCGTCTGCGGACTTTCCACGTGGATGAGTGACTGCGGGATGTTGAGCACATAGGCTGCCACCTGCCTGACCTGGGTCAGCAAGCCCTGGCCCATGTCGACACCGCCCTGATGGATGACGAGCGAGCCGTCCGATTGATTGACTACGACGATCGCAGACGACTGCTTCAATTGCTCGAAATTGTATCCCGATCCGTATTTGACGGGAATGAGCGCAATGCCTCGCTTCCTCCATTTATTCTGCGCATTATACGCTTGAACCTCCATAAGCTTATTTTGGAATTGACATTTTTCCTTCAGGTAGTTCCAGACTTCAAGCATGTAACAGGCGGTCAAGGTCTGGCCGTAAGGGGTGACTTCGCCCCGCTGGTAGAAATTCTTCTCCCGCAGGTCCTCCGGGCGAAGACCAACCGCAGTCGCCGCGTCGTCTATGAGGTTCTCCAGGATATTGGTTGCCTGAATGTCTCCGAACGCTCTCATCGCCGTATTTGGCGGCGTATTGGTCCTGCAGGCGTCGATCTGACTCTCGAAGTTATCGATCATATAGGCATTATCGATCCGGGTCTGGATGCAGTTCGTGACCACGAAGGAACAGTCGTAGTAGGCACCACCGTCTGCCCAAAGGGTCAGATGCGTGCCTTTGATTCTACCCTTATCGTCCGGGCGAACCGAACCGTCATCGACGGCTATCTGTCCCACGCCATAAAGGGCATGCCGCTTGCCGATCATCGCCATATCGCTGTCGCGAGCCATTGCCAGACGCACGGGCGCATCCATCACCGCGGCGGCGACGGCGGTCGGCCCCGTTGTGAAACGCGCCTGTTCGGTTTTTCCGCCAAAGGCGCCGCCCAGCAATCGCGTCTGGATCTTCACCTTGTTGTACTGTCGTCCCAGTGCCGAGGCCACGGTCTGATGCATCTCCATCGGGCTCTGGGTCGACGAATTGACAATAATCCTTCCTTCGTCCGCCGGAATTGCCAGGCAGGCTTGCGTTTCCATGTAGAAATGGGCTTGCCCGCCGGTTTTCTGATTGTTGACCACGCGGATGCAATTCGCCCCGTCGACAGCCACGTTGTCCGTCGTTGACGGCTCGGCGTCGAAATCGCTCGGTACAGCCGGCAGGGACGTCATCCAATCAAATCGACTGCGCGGGCGCGTGATCTTCCAGATGTGGCATAGATACCCTGCCGTGGATGGAGTATCCGGAAAGATACTTCCCTTTGCAATAGCATCCTCGATCGCCAATATTGGTTCTTGCCAACTCGGGTCCCAATTAATCGGCTGATAGCCGAGGCAATTTTCGGAAACATAGTCGGCAATCAGATTCGCATCCTCCTCTGTATCGGCAAGCACCATTGCGATCGCCTGCCCGAAATAAAGAACGGAGCCTTCGGCAAGCATGGGTTGATCGCCGCCCATGCCTTGGAAATTGGCCGGCCGGACCGGCACGTCCTCGCATGTCAGCAGTCGACGGAAGTGCGGGAACATGTCCGCCAGCTTGTCGTTGAGACCATCGGGTTGAACAGGGTTGCTTTCCCATTGGAATGAAAACTGGGCTAGCGCGCTGCGACTCCGGACAAAAGCTGCATGCAGGGTACCTTGGGGATAGGCGAGCTCGTGGGTATAGTGCGTGCGGCCTGAACACTGTTCCAGGGCGGTCGCCTTGACATATGGCTGTCCGACCGGAGCTTTGAAATCCTGCCGGGTGTAATCCTGAAGACCATCGCTGACGGCCCAGGTCCCCCAGGTCATTTCGCCGGCGGAATTGGCGTTGACCGGCATTGCAAAGCCCAATCTGACAAGGACCGCAACACCCGCCTTGTAAAACATCGCAACGGCAAGGTTTGCCTTGTATTCGTCGGTAAATCCTTCCCATGGAGCCTCGTCCCTTCGAGCCGCAGAATCCGCCAGAGCTTGTGTTACGTCTGCCTTGAGTTGCGCGCAGGCGGACAACAGGTTTTCATAGGAGAAAACCTTGCCATTCCAGAACCAGCCCTCGATGGTCGATGCCCTCCAATAGGAGGCATTTATTCCTCCGAATATGACCTTCCCGGGACTGTCCACGTTGCCCGATTGAGTATCAATATCAAATGAAATGAACGAGTTAACGATGGAGTGTGAGTTTACCTCCCGCAATGCCACCTTCTGGGCAAAGGAAAAGTAGCGCTCATAGGGGTCCGAGATGGACGTACGGGTGGGAGTGATCTGAAAGCTGACGATCACAATTTTGCTCGGGAAGGTTGGATCAGCTTCAATCCTGGTAAGGAGCGCATCGACCTGATCGGTCGATTGCTGTCCCGGCACTCCATTGACGAGATCCAGTTCATAATAGGTTACGGTCAGGTTTGTGCCAATCAGGGCGAGCGTCAGGTCGGATGGGAACGGCTCACCGCTGCCGCCGGCAACGTGATGCAGCCACAACATGAAGTTGCCGCCGATCGAAGCGGCATTTCGAACGATGCGTCCCGCCGTCCTTTCGGCCATATACAGAATGGCGGCAAAATCGGGAGAGTCATCATCGAGGCTGGCGATAAATTCGATGAGTTCATTGTAGGTGGTGCAGGCAGGAAGAGTGTAATTAAGCTGATCGTGAAATGCCGGGCTAGGTTTGCCTTGCAGTTCCTGCACGTATCGCAGGTCGATAAAGGCATCGACTGTCTCGAATTCGGTCTTGTAGATCCCATAGGACGTGCCGCCATGTATGAAACGGAACGTCTTGCCGCCATTCGTCAAGTGGGCCGCATCCGCTGCCAGTTCATCCATGGTCGATGGCGTGAACCACTGCACAGACCCCGGAACGTCCAGGGGCTCTACTGGAAATGATGAGGTCGGGGCGTCGATTCTGACCGGCGTTCCATTTGGAATATCGATTTCCGGATCCTCAAGACACTTCATCCGGTTGTCCTCGTCGTGCGAGGACCAGTCGCTGGCCAGGGTCTTCATGCCAGTGAGGATTGGACGGTATCCCGTGCACCGGCAGAGATTGCCATCGAAAATGCCTTCGATATCTTGCTTGGTAGCCTGAGGATTGTTTGTGATGAACTCCGACATGTTCATCACGAAGCCAACACTGCAATAACCGCATTGGCTGCCATTGTTGCTTGAAAGTGCATGGGCAACAGGATTGATTTGAGAGATATCAGGCCCCGCGGCAAGTGTGAGACTACCGTTGTTGCTTGCGTTGACCTGCTTGATCGCTTCAACCAGGCTGGTGGGCAGGGAATCCTGGAAATCAGGACCTCCGCGTGAGGCGGTCGGATGATGTGCGGGATAAGCGGCCAACGAGGCCGGCATGCTGCCTGTCCCTTCGACGGTTGTAATTGCCATTCCATTCAGCGAACAGAGTCTGCGCAGGCAGGAGTTGATGGCGCGGTGTCTGATAGACCCTCCATCCGGCCAGTCCGAGAGAATTACCGTGCAACCACCGCACCCGCCTTGCCCGCAGGGCTTCTTTGTGCCTGTCAGCCGCACCTCCGGCGACCGCAAATAGTCAACGAGCAAAGTGGACGGAGAGGGGTTCTCGATAGTCACTGACTTACCGTTGAGATAGAACTGCAAGGTCGACGTGGCTGTCATTTTTGGCTCCCTGGCTGACTACGATTAAAATTCGCCGCTACAGCGGAGGCCCCGCTGGTCGTGAGGCGGCTGCCTACCTAAGATGATTAATCTGCTTCGGCCCGGTCCGGTTGTTCTAAGCGGGAATCGGCCCGTGAACTTGCTTCTGTGCGCAGAAAGGCGCAGCCTGTGCGTCAGTTCAGCGGTATGGCGTTTTGATGCTTGCCCTGCTGATAGAGCACCGACAATGAAGCGTATTTGTCTGCTATTGCGGATGCGCGCTCTTCGAAATGCGAACGCACCGTTTCGTCTGAAACGGCGATCATGTCGCGAATGAAGCGGCTATGCCAAAAGGCGTTTTGGCGCCGATATTGTCCAGGAGCCAGCCCAAAAACCTCCTTCAGGATCTTCAAGTCGTGAGGAATGCTGAAGGCGTCGCGGGAATCTTCATGCGTGAAGAATGAATAGAAGTTGTCGAACCCTGCCCAGGTGATTGCCGAAAGGCACATGGGACAAGGTTCGTGCGTGGACAGAAAGATCAGATCCTTCGGGGGCGGCCTTTTTGGGGCCGGCAGTTCGGAAAACCGCTTGAGAGCATGGATCTCGCCATGCCACAACGGACTTTCTATCTCATTGTTCGTTTCCGCCAGGACGACGGAGTAGTCGTCTTTTCGCAACAAGGCGGCGCCGAAGATCTTGTTGCCACGCGACACACCCTGCTGCGTAAGAGGCAGCACATGGTTCTCAAGTGCGGCCGGAAGTGCATTCAAAAGTAGGTTTTCATCGTTCGGACCAACCATTGATTGTTATCCCTCACGATGCCAGAAGGCAGGGAATATGCGTTCCAAGCAGCATGCCAAGCACGCGATTGGCGTCTACGCTGACCGCAACTTTCTGATCGGGCGCCATATCCCATTCGCCGGGTGGATAAAGGGTTCCCCAGTCGCGTTGAATCGTCTGCCCGACCGCAACTCCTTCCGTTGCGACGCGGATCGGCCCTGATCGCACTTTGAACAAGGATGGATCGATCACGTAGACCGCAGCGGTGGCATCGTGAACGTAGTAGCCGTCTATTCCGAACTGCGCATGAAATGCGCGGTATCCTTTGGATATTTCGACAATAAAGCGACCTGCCTCGCCACCATGCGCGGCGAGGCGATTGAGTTCTGCCGGTCCCATCACAACCTGCCGGGTGACATCGAGACCAATCGCGGTGACAGACCATGTCGCGCCGAACACCTCGTCGGCCGCAAGAGGATCGCCGATCATGTTTGCTTCGGCCACCGGCGTCACGTTGCCATTGTGCCCGGAGAGCGAAAACGCGCCACCCATGATGACGACTTCCTTGACAAGGCTGGCGATATCGGGCGCCTCCCTCAGGGCAAGTGCAAGATTGGTCAGCCGGCCGACGGCGAGGAGCGTGACTTCACCTGGATTTTCCCGCACCGTATCGATGATGAATCTGTGTGCTGGTCGCGGGTCCGGCTCTGGGAGGTGGGACTCATCCAGTGCAATGTCTCCAATGCCGTTTTGACCATGGATATGAGCCGGCGGCAGGCTTGTCTCGCCGGCAAGCGAGATGCCGGCGCCGCGCGCGACCGGTGCCGGAATGGCGAAGCGCTTCTTGAGATAGAGAGCGTTGCGCGTGACCGTATCGATGTCGGCATTACCGAAGACGGTGGTAATGCCAAGGAGCGTGACATAGGGATAAGCGTTAAGGAACAGAAGCGCTGCCGCATCATCGACGCCAGGGTCCGTATCGAAAATGACCTTGATCGATCTGTTCCGTGTGGAGGTTTCCGGGTTCCGCATCGTCGTCATGCTTTCGCCAGGAGCTTCGGGAAGAAGTGTTTCTTGCCTGCTTCGGCTTTTTTTGCGTCCCAGCTGGCGAGAATGACCACCGCGCGGCTGGCAACAGCACAGCACCTTTTTATTGAATCGGCGGAATCCTCGCGTTTGCGCGTGATGCGGTTGGCTCCCACAGAGCATATCATCCCGCCGCGAAATCCGAACAGTTGGGCCAGTGTGAATATGGTTGCTGCTTCCATCTCGAAATTCGCGACTTTGGCCTTCTGCAGGTCATCGATGACATGGTCCATTTTCGACTGGCGGAAACCGCCCGGCATCGGATTGACCTCACCGGCATAGAAGCTGTCGACGCTGGCGGCGAGACCGACATGATAGCGTTCGCCCATGTCTTCGGCCGCCTGGATCAACGCCAGCAACACCTCATGATCGGCAACCGCCGGATAGGATCTGTCGACATAAGCGTCGACCGTGCCCGAAAGGCGGAGCGCGCCAGTCGAGATGACCAGGTCGCCTGGCTCGATCTCCGGCTGAAGGGCTGCACAGGAACCGACGCGGATGAAGGTATCGGCTCCGCAATTCGAAAGTTCCACAACAGCGATGTCCGCCGAAGGACCGCCAACGCCGTGAGAGCAGGCGGTAATGTCGACACCATCGAGTGTGCCGCGCGCCGTCCGGTATTCACGGAAATAGGCGACCTCTTCATAGGAATCCCAGGAGCTGCCGACGACCGGCACGCGGCCGGGGTCGCCAGGGGTCAGGACGTAGCGGGAAACATCGCCGGGCCTGATCTTCAGGTGCATCTGCAAGCCGCCGGGATGAATGGGGGTGTGTTGGATTGTCATGATTATGTCCTCAGCTGGGCAATTATTTCGGGGGGATGAATTCGGTCGAATAGGTCTTCGAGACGTCGACCGCTGACTTCAGATCGCCGAATTCCCGAAGCGTTTTCTCGGTCTCTCCGATCACTGCGCCGTCGAAGGCGCAAGCGCCCCTGGCGCGCGAGAAATCGGTGTAGACGAAGCTTTCCTGCAGCTCCATCTGCTTGGCCTGCTGTACCGGATCGAGCTGGTTGTTGAGGCCGACGATGATCTTTACGGCCTCGTCCTTGTGGGCGTAGGCATAGTCATAGCCTTTCTGCGTTGCCGCCACGAAACGCTTGACCAAATCCGGATTGCCGTCGACCGTCCTGCGGGCTGCAAAGATCACCTCGGCATAGGTGCTGACACCAAAATCGGAGGGCAGCAGCGTCGACGTCTTATGTCCCTGCAGGTCGAGAGCGACCGCCTCGTTTATGACGAAGCCGGTTTTGGCGTCGACGGAGCCGTTGACCAGGAGCTGGTCGCTCGGTGACACTACGAGTTTGATCTTCTCGAGCGGTACTCCCGCCTTGGCGAGCATCGCCTTGGTCAATGCCCATGGACCGCCTTCATTATAAGCGAGCGTCTTGCCAACCAGATCGGCGGGTTTCTTGATGTCGCTCTTCTCCAGGGAGACCACGCCGGCCGGATGCCGCTGGAAACATGCCGCAACCATGACAAGGTCCATGCCATTGGCATCCCCCAACAGGATCTGCCCGACATCATTCGTTCCGAACGTATTGGCGCCTGACGCCACGAGAGCCGTCGAATTCAGGTTGGGCCCGCCTGGCATGATATCAACGTCGAGGCCGGCATCGGCGTAGAAGCCTTTTTCGCGGGCCATCACGTAACCGGCGGACTGCACGTTGAGGAGCCACGGCAGGCGAAGCGAGATCTTGTCGGCCGCAAGAGCGGGCGCCGAAACAACGACGGGAGCCAGCATGAGGGCAGCAAAAAGGGCATATGCACGTGATCTCATTGCAAAGTCTCCAACAGGTTGTGAACGGTTCAGGCGTCCATGCTGGCTTCGGGCCAGAACAGACTGATTTTTTCGACGAGGACCACGAGGTAGAACATGAGGATGGTTGCGACGGATGACGCAACGATCGCAGAAAACAGCATGGCGGCATCCTGCTGGTAGCCGGCCGTAACGATGACCGTGCCGATCCCGAAATTAGCGCCGGTGAATTCCGCCACGATGGCACCGATGACGGCGGTACTGGAGCTTACCTTGGCGGCTGCGAAAATATAGGGAAGGGCGGCGTAGAGCCGCGCATGACGGAAGACTTGCGCCTTTGTCGCGCCGATGACCGAAAGAAATTCCAGGCTTTGTCGATCGACCGTGCGCAATCCCTTCACCGTATTGACCAGTGTGGGGAAAAAGCAGGCGATTGCAGCGATCGCCACTTTCGGCTGTAAACCGAAACCGAGCCAGATGGTGAGAAGTGGAGCGATGGCAAGGATGGGGATTGCCTTCAACGTGATCGCCCATGGAAAAAGCGCCCGTTCGGCGGCTCTTGAATAAAGGAAGAGCACGGCCAGCGAAACCGCGAATGCCGTTCCGATGATGAAGCCGAGAACCGCGGCGGCCATGGTCCAGGCGAGATTTTGCAAAAGCATGTCATGTGCTTGCCAGATTTTCACGCCGATGGCGCTGGGAGACGGAAGCAGGTAGGTCGGAACGGAAAAGGCCCTGACTGCGACCTCCCAGAAAATCCCGATTGCAACAAACAGTCCGATAGCCGGTGCCAGGTCGATGATGCGGGAAACAATGCGGGCGACGGCAATTTGCATGAAGGGTGCGACGGATTCATTGCTCATGGATCAATGCCTCCAGATCCCGCATTTGAGATACATACTCCGGATTGGCGCGCAGCGCGGGATCGCTGACACGAGGATTGAGAGCGGAAACGATCGATTTTATCCGGCCGGGACGAGGAGCCATGACGACGATCTGATCGGAAAGATATAGCGCCTCGCTGAGCGAATGCGTGACGAACACGACCGTCAAACCCCGTGCGTTCCAGATGCGGATCAATTCGTTGTGCATCTCCTTGCGCGTTAGATCATCAAGCGCGCCGAACGGCTCGTCCATCAGCAGAATGTCTGGCTCGTAGGACAAAGCGCGTGCAATCGACACGCGTTGTCGCATGCCACCGGAGAGTTGGGCCGGATAATGATCGGCGAAGGCATCCAGACGGACGAGATCAAGAAGATCGAGAACCTTGTCTCGGCGCTCCGCCGGAGATCCGGCGCCAAGAATGGCCAGAGGGAGTTCTACATTCTGGAAAACCGTCTTCCAGGCAAAGAGGCTGGCATCCTGAAACACGAAGCCGAATTTCTTGCGGCGCTGGTACTCGACCGAGGAAAGGCCGTGAACGCGTACCTCACCCTTCGTTGGCGGAAGGAGATTGCTGATGATCCGAAGCAAGGTCGACTTGCCGCAGCCACTGCGACCGATGATCGATATGAAGCGATTTTCAGGGATGTTCAAGTTGATGTCGACCAGTGCCTCGACAGTTGCCCGCTTTCCGGGAAAGGACATGGACACATTTCTGATTTCGATCGCGGCACGCAGTGGGGATATAGCTGATATCGTCTGTTCAATGGGGGAAAAGGCCTCCTCCGCGGGTTTGATCAGCATTTCAATCCCCTGTGTTGCGATTGTCCTGAAGTGACCCACTGCCCACTTTGCGGCATCGCTAAAGATGCCCTAGGTGCTTAGGTTCAGTAATATCGATGATATGGTCGTCGGGGGGCCTTGCACCAGCAGATTTATTGGCGCTCTCTGCTCGAATAATTCGCTCACTTGGAGGTTGGCATGGCGCTTCTCAAAACTTCGCTTGTTCATTTCGATGCCGCGATCCGGCATGGCTCCATCCGAAAGGCAGCGGAAAGTCTGAACGTCGCGTCCTCAGCGATGAATCGCCAGCTCCTGCAACTCGAACGGGAGATTGGTGCTGAACTGTTCGAGCGACTGCCGCGTGGTATTCGTCCCACGGCAGCAGGAGGTGTCCTTCTAAGTTACATCCGTCGCTGGAGCCGGGAGGTGGCACTGGTCAGGCAAGAGATTGGCAGCCTCAGCGGCGGTGTGCGTGGCACGATCCGCATCGCTGCCGCGGAGACTTTCACCGAGGACCTGTTACCGAACGCAATGATGAAGCTGCAGGCCGCTTTCCCGCACGTGAATTACACGCTGATCTCAGGCGACAACCAGCGCATCACCAACGAGCTTCTGGCAAAAGAGGCGGATCTCGTGCTCGCTTATGACGTCAGCGACCATGTCCGTGCCGAAAGAGCATATTCGATTATCGATCCGATCGGGATTATCACTGCCCCAGATCATCCGTTATCCCGAAAGGAATTAGTGACACGGGCTGATATTGCCGACTGGGCGCTCATTGCACCTGGCGATGACTGGCTCCGGCATAGCGGCTTGAAGCACATTTTTGAGGGAGAGCAGGCTCCTGGCCGCATCGTCGCTCGAGCGGAGCGGCCCGGTATTCTCAAGGCTCTCGTTCGCGCCGGGCTAGGTATCGCTTTCCTCTCGTTGCTCGGCGTGGAAAAGGAGGTCTCCGAAGGTAAGCTTGCGTGGATACCGCTTGGCCCTGGTATCATGGAGCCGGCGCAGATTTCGCTCCTGATACCACGCGGTCGCGTGCAACCCGTTTACATGATGGAATTTATAGAAATCGTGAAGGGCGAGTTGAGCGAGTATTTGCGCGTCAATCGTTGGGGTTCAGGAACCTCGCAAGCGTGAAATCTTTGCATGCCAGCGCTGGATTATCGAAGGGCCTGTTCAAACCTTGACCATTACTGAGCGTAAATTCAATAAATTGTGGTTGTCGCCCGGTCGGAACAACGGGTCGCCGGTTCGATTCTCTTCAAGAGCGGGGGACTGTTCATTTGTATCGCGATCTCACCCAGTAGGGGTGTGGACAGAAACTTGGACTACCAGGAGGGAGTTCATGTATTCGTACGAAGACAGGATCCGCCTTAGTTCTCATCAAATCGGGACACGGTGCCCGCGAACTTGCACACGGCAACCCAATCCATTGGATCTATCCCTCCATCCGGTACAGCTGATATAAGATACTTCGCTCCCTTAGTCGGCAGAGCGTTAGGGCTGAAGACGCTGCAGGCAAATTCGCTAAGCCCGCCCGAACCTGTTCCACCCTCTAGCAAATAATCTCCGCCAATTTCAGGCTGAACATATACATTTGTCCAATCAGACATATCTTGATCCTCCTTTAGGTTTGTCCGACGTGATGCAACTCAAGATATCATTGCGCGTCGATGTTTACTTCTGGCCTGTTGATGAGGTGCCCTTTTCGACAAGGCTCGTGGTCAACTCGGCCACGGAAGCGTGAGGTCGGGGTTGGGGCATTCCGGAAAAATAGTGGAAATGTACCCAAAAATCTGCGGCGCTCCGCTGAACTGAAATTCAGCCGGGGCGCCTGACGATAGCCGTGTGCCAGCCGGAGCCGACGCGACGCTATCCAGTATGAATGGCCCGTAGCGCAGGCGCTTTCCAGCAGCAAGCTGCCTTTGAGTCCAATCGGCAACGGGCGAGGAAGCCATGGAGACCTTGACGTCCTTGGCAAGCAAAGCCGTCATCGGTAAAACCGGCATGACACCGCTTGCCGTATGATTGCCGGCGACATTGCCGCCGGTGGAAACGGTAATACCCCAGCCAATGCTTTGGGGCGACCAGCGCCACAGGCGGCTGTAGAAGACATTCGCGTCCATCCACGGGCGCATGATATTGATGCGCTTGAACGAGCATTCGAGCTTTGTCGCGCCTTGACTGTAAGCATGGGGCAGCGGTTCTTCCGTATCGGGCGAGGCATCACGCCAGGCGGCGATGATATCGCTGATATTATGGCGTGGGGATCGAACCGGCCGGCTGAGATGAAAGCCCGGCCCGAAGCCGGACGGGGGGCCGCCGACGGGATGGGAACGGCTCACGAGACCAGCGTCGAAATACTGATGGCCTCCTTGGCAGCAACAGCAAGCGCTGCCACGCATTCCTGTGCCGCCGGAGCGACGTTGTCGCAGAAAATCGTTCTCATCGAACGAGAATGGCGTCCAGAGATCCTGATTGAACCAATGTTCGTAGAGGGGAAAGCTCGTGACACTTTGAAATCGGCTGCCGTTCGGTAGAGCGCGCGTATGTTCGCCGTAAAGCTTAGCCAGCGAATGCCAATACGGGAAAGGATCGCGTCCCTCGAGCTGCTCGACCACGGCAAGTGCGTTTTCTATGTCGTTCTTATGTCCCTTGGTCTGCCAGTCAGTGCTTGCCTGGGTATAGGCGTCACGTATTGCTTCACTGACCGGCGGTCCGCCGTTGTCGTGCGTTGCTTGGGCGGTGTCGAGCGTGTCTTGTGCCGTGTAAAACCGATAGGCGTAGTCGTCATAGGCGACATAGGCTGGTGACGGATTGCCGCCAGCATCGAGCAAATAATCACGAGCCAGCTTCAGTTTCTCTTTTTCTGCCGAAGAAAGATCTATCAGGGGAAGTTCTTTGCCGTCGAGGATTAGTTTGTAGACGTCCGACACCGATGCTGCCTTGGATGTGGCCACATAATCGCATTCGAGTGTCAGATTGAGAAAGTTACTGACGTAGTATTCCGTCTCGGGATCTTTGGGGTCGAGTCCTGGCTTGACAACCACGCCGGGCAGTTGAATCGCCAACAGCCCGGACGGGTTCTGTCCGACGACCCCAGACACCGCCAGCGATTGCGCCATTTTCGAATAAAGCTGAACGAATTCGGCTTTTTCGTCTTGCTCTGTTGTCGATCGGAACATGGCAGCCTCTCACGGTTTCTCGACGTCTACTATTGGCGGCCGCGAGAGGCGTTCAGACCCCTCGCGGATGCAACCAATCTGAGTTACTCTTAGCTCATGTCGGCCAAGGCAGGTTCGGATCGGGGTTGGGAAGCTGCGGCAGGATCTGACTTATGGCCGCAATAATCTGCGTGTCGGCGATTTCGATCGTATTGCCGGCGATCGATCCCCGGATCTTCTCGGTCCTGTCATTGTAGCTCACTCTCCCGGTGATCGAGAATGGGCCGATGCCAAGGCTGGCCTGACCATTGATCGCGGTGCTTACCATCTCTTCTTCAGTCTTAGTGAGCTTGCCGATGATTTTCACGTTGCGCGCCAGGATCGCGGTCGTGGGCAAAGACACGAATGGCCCCTTCGGTATGATGATATTATCGATGCTGCCGCCACTCGAATATTGCGCAGCCGGGGCGGCGGCGTCGAACTTCCAGGCCCGGCTATTGAACAATAGCGGGTTCATCCAGGGGCGATTGATTGTGACACGCATCAACTCGCAGGTGAAGTCCAGCTGCGTTTGATCGATTTTTTCGTATTTCTGTTCTTTCGTGTAATCGCCGGAGCCTGAGATGGTGAAAATGCCGAATTTGCCATCCAATGCGCCCGCGACGCCAAGGGCGCTCGAGTTTTTCTGGTTATCCATATCCGTTTGGTTGAAGCTGAACTTCGTCCAACCTTCGGCTTTGAACCAGTTTTTGTAGGACGGCGCCAGGACAGCCGGCGGAAACTCCATGCCTGACGGTAATTTCCCCTGGTTGCTGGCCCATCGCTGATCAAGCTCTTGCCAGAACGCGGAGCCATCGCGTCCTTCCAGCTGTTGGATGATGGCGAGATTGGTCTCCTGCTGGACTTTGCCGGCAGCAATCCATTTGTTCATCGCGTCCTCAACCGCGCCCTTCAACCGCCTGGATGGTGCTGGGCCGGTCTTATTGTCATAGCTGGCCTGGGCTTCGTCGAGCGCATCGCATGCGTCCCAGTAGGCATACATGGCTTGATCGCATGCCTCTTTGAGTGCCGCGTAACTCTTGCGTGCGTTCTCGAGCTTTTCCTTCTCAGATTTCGACAGATCCGCTATCGGGAACAGCTTGTAGTCCAACACGCTCTTGTAGGCGTTCGATACGGTCAACGAGCTAGGCGCATAGGTGAAATCGAACATGGGCGATGTGTCGAAGATCTGAGAGATTTCCTGGTTGTCCAGGGGCGATGTATCGGGGCTAAGCCCAACAGGCAGGTATTGTCCCGGATTGTAGATCGATAGCAGCGACTCGCCGATCATGTATCCGCCGTCGCGCGTCTTGCTGCCCATACCCAACGCAATGGCGAGCTTTGAATAAAGTTTTTCATAGAGCTTTGCATTATAGTCCGGTTCATCAGGCATGATACGTCTCCTGGTTGCGGTTCGATTGATCAATTGAGGCTAGGTGGATTTATCGACGGCGGGTATCAGAAGGCGGGGGCGAGTACGTTGCCCCAGTTGAATTTGTAAAATCCAACTGGGGTATTGGCGAGGCTGGCATTGCAGGCAGCGATGAAGTCATCAATATTGCCTAGGAGATTGACGATATTGGCTCGCAGGAAAGCCTCGTAATTGGCGTCTAGTGTAATGCCTGCATTGAGTTGGTCGGTCAGAAGCTTGAGAGCGACCACGTTGTCGGGACCGTTACCCGGGTAATTATTGCGATGGTTATCGCTCGGGGCGCGGCAGATATTGACCGGATTCCAGTTGATGACCGAGAAATAGCCGCCCAATCGTTCTTCAACATCATTGCCGGCAGGATCAACAAAGATTGTCGCAGCCGCACCACCTGCCGTCATCAAACGGTTTTGGATGTAGGTCGTAACTGTTTGAAAATTCAAAGTTGGAAAGTGATGGATGAGCCGGGCATTGGCATTGGTCAGATTGTACGGACCGTGGGCGCCACGCAGGTCATTATCAATCTGGGTTGCTATCGCCAGCAATCTTGGACCGTAGTTATTCTGTGGAATAATATGGCCTTGATGATCGAGAAGCGTCGTGCCGGGAACTTGTTCGAAGTGGAATCGCGTCGGCCTTGGGTGCACGGCATGCATTTCAAAAGCGTCGAATCTAACACCGGCACCCGTGTCGCGGTACTGGGGGTTGTAGCCGTGGATGGTATCGGTGTCGAACAAAAGGAAATCAGCAGGCTGCATGCTACCATTCCTTTAAAGTTTATGAGATTAATGCAACCAATATACACATTAGTAAATGCTTAACAAGTGGCTCTTAATGAATATTATAAGTCGCTATCAAAAAACGGTTCCTCTCGAACTCGGTCGGACGAGTGAACGCGTTGTTGACTTCGAAGGTGCCATCGGGGCCTTTCTCATGACGCCTCACGAGACCCAATCGGAGAGCAGCGACGGGTCATAAGCACTTTATACGAATACGCAGATGGCGAGCTAGTTTTCAACAAAGATCCCAACGGTTTGGCGCCGTGCAACAGTAAACGAGACTGTATTGATCGTTGCTTCGAGCTTTGCCTACGCCGGATCACGGTATAGCGTTTCAGCGATGCCTGTCCGCTTCCGGTGGCAATTCTGGTTGGCCGCAATGGGATAGACATTTCTAATAGTATAGGGCTCGTCGGAGAGGAAATATGGAGAAGATCGTCGCCACAAGAATTGACGGTATGATAATGGGTGCCATGGGCAATTTAAATGCAATTGCAAGCTATATAAAAAATAATTGTGAGGCGGCGGAAGCGAAAACACTCATCCGGAAGATAGGCGGCTCGATGGCTGAATTAATTGAAATAGCAGACTCTATTCATGCCGAATATCCAGATATCATTCCACAAGAGCTTCGGCCACCTAATTCGGAATAACTGATCTGCCACTGAACTTCATCCAACGGCGATTAGAGCCTCGGCGGCTTTTGATCCGCTCCCAAACATTGGACCACCGGAGACTAGAGTTTTCCGGCTTGTTTCAGGAAGGCGGGCTGGTTGCGCCTCCCGAATTTACCAACGAGATCGGCACCTTGTTGCCGATCGCACCATGAGGTCTTTCCTCATTGTAGTATCGACGCCAATCCTCCATCTTTTCGCGGGCATCCGCAAGGGTTAGGAACCAGTGCTGGTTCAGACATTCGGCACGGAAGCGGCCGTTGAACGCTTCAATAAAGGCGTTATCGGTCGGCTTGCCTGGTCGTGAGAAGTCCAGGGCTACGCCCTTGGCATAGGCCCACAGGTCGAGATCGCGGGACACGAACTCCGTTCCCTGATCAACACGGATCGTCTTGGGATAGCCAACTTTCCGGCATACTCGTTCCAAGGTTTGCACGACATCTTCACCTCGATAGCTGTGACGCGGATCAAGTACCAGCGCGTAGCGCGAGAAGGTGTCGACCACCGTCAGTACCCGCAGCTTCTTCCCGGTGGCGAGTTGGTCGTGAACGAAGTCCATCGCCCAGACGTCGTTCGGTCCGGTGGCCATTTGCCGATCTTCCCTAAGCTTGGCTTTCACCCTTCGCTTCGGTGTCTTGTTCCTCAACTGCAGGCCCAAGTCTCTGTAAATGCGGTAGGTTCGTTTGATGTTCGTGCCCCAACCCTCGCGTTCCAGCAGCACATGCACGCGGCGATAGCCGTAACGCACACGGATCTCGCAAATCTCGCGAATGCGACGTTCCAGAGCGGCCTGATCGGCACGGCGAGAGGTGTAGTGGTAGGTCGAACGATCGAAGTTCAGCGCCCCACAGGCACGCCGGATCGAGATCGCCCAATCGCGGCACATAGCCTTCACCACCTCGCGCTTCCGAGCAGGCCTTACAGCTTTCGCCGGATGACGTCCTGTAACATCTCCCGATCCAATGTCAGATCCGCGACGATCTTCTTAAGCCGCGCATTCTCGTCCTCGAGCTGCTTCAGCTTCTTCATCTCCGGCGGCAGCATGCCGGCGTACTTCTTCCTCCAATTGAAATAGGTCGCCTGGCTAATCCCTGCCTTCCGGCAGATCTCCGCCACCGGCACACCTTCATCACCCTGCTTCAAAATGAACGCCTTCTGCGCGTCCGAAAACTGCGATGCCTTCATCGTCTTCCGTTCCTTTCCCCAGCCAGGAAAATGCACCGGAAAACTCTAACCAAAACTGGTCCAGTTTGAAGGGTTCAGATCAGGTTCAGATCAACGGACCGGGCGCCCATTTCGATTTCGCTCGCATGCCAGCCCATACCGGCGTCACTACTAATGATTTGTTAACCACACAGAGTGAGGAAGACCCCGATTAAATGCAAAACAACAGTGGGAGAAAAGCCAACGAAGTGGCCGATTGCTTTGGGGCGGAATCGGCACTGCTGTAGCCACGATCGCGATCAGGGCGAGTGTTCAGATCGCCAGGCACCGAAGGGGCGACCGTCTGTATAATCGACGCCACTGATGCGCCGGCGGCGCGCGGCGTCATATGCCAAATGAGGGATGAACGTCCGGCGGTGCCGCAACCTCGACAATTGCTCTACCTCACGGCATAGTTGCCGTGTGCAGACGACTGCGCCGAAGGGAGCAACATATGAGTGACGTCATGTCCACAAGCGACGCCTTGGGCGAAGTAATGTTCTTTACGCTAGCTATCGCCGTAGCATATTTTGGTTACGCAGGGCCGCTCTTCTATGCGCCGATTATCCTAATTCCGGCCAATGTTGCTTTGATTTTACTAATTTGTCAAAACAATGTGCCGATATCCGCGCAGACGATTGTATTTTATGCCATCACTATATCAATCACTATCGTTTATCTTTCCTGGATAATTCGATTGCATCGGCGATCCGTGGAATGGATTTTCTTGAGAGTCGTGCTCAGATTGCTCCCTGCTGTCGGAATACTGATGATCGATTTGCAAGCAAATCCATACGCGTTTGTCATCTACGCCTCGGCGGTAGTTTTTTCCAACATATCGATGTTGAAAAGCCTGTACAATCTTATAACCGGCAGGAAAAAGTTCTATGGATTTTCCGGACATGTCTCTCTGCTAATAATTATTTTCCTAGATGTGGCGACATGTCTACTGTGCTACGCAAAACTGTTCGCCGAGTTTGGAATAAGAGTTGGTTCTGACTGGGATAAGCACTCAGATATTATTTCAAATAATTTAATCGACACGCTTTACCTCTCCGTCGTTACATGGACAACACTAGGATATGGTGATTTTTCTCCGATCAATACAAAAGGCCGAATCGTGTCGGCAGCAGAAGCCATCAATGGTTATCTTGTCATGGCCGTCATAGTGGTTGGGCTGCAAGCGTTGTTTACGCTATTGAACCACGTACAGCCCCCAGCAAGCAAAGCTGAGGACGAGGATAAAGTGTTCTTTGATGCTTCTTGAAAGCTAACGCCCGAAGGCCGACCGGCCCTCGGCTTTCGGTCATGGACTCTTGGTGCGGCATTGCATGCGGACCAGCACCCACTGCGCAGAATTACGGCGACCGCCTTCAGCATGATACACGCACGCCAATCTGAACCCGTCGGTGGTGGCCTGATGCCGAACTGCCGGGTGAGGAAAGAATACGCCGGGCAGGTTGCCGTGTGCCCTCTGCATATTCGCAGGGGTGGCGAGTACGAGCTTGAAAAATTGGCAACCGGCCCGAGGATGGATGGTAGCGGATCTACGTATGGAAAGCATTCGAAGATTATTCATGCCAGAAAGATTGAGTTGCGGCTATCCAGTTCGCGTCGTGGGACGGTTTTTCCTGAAACTGTGAGCCGCAGGGGACCAGCCTGCAAACAGGATGGGCGGCAATCCTGACATCTGCGAAACCGGCCACGAGTGACGACTGGTCGATCACTTTGGCGTCAACATTGTCGCAGATATAATCAATGGCGCGCCAGTAGATTCGGTTAGAAAGATCGAAAGAATCCCCTTGCGAATCAAGAAGTTGTTATTTTGTCTGCTCCGATGCAATTGATTTGCAGGCGTTTTTTCTGAGGAGGTCACAGGTTCAGATCTCATCACATCAACGGATCTCATCTTTTGGCTATGGGTTGTCGTCTTTAAAAGAGTGGAGTCGCAGCCGAGCGAGGGACGATTGCTTTGCGTCCTCACATCGGCCGTTGATAACGGAGCATCGTGCATAATCCGCTGAGTTGCACGTTCGATTTTCTTTCAAGAGCTACGCCCGGTGAACCGTCTGCACTCAAGGATATCCAGCAAGCTTATCGGCGCGCTGAGCGAACTAACGGCTCGTGTGCGCCTAGCTTACGGGAGAGCTCGGCGGCAGCTTGCGTCAATACGCTAAGATGGGAGGATTGGGCGTCTGGCGTGAACCTTTGCATCTGGACGGTAAGGCCGATGGCCCCAACCAGCGCATTACCAACTCCGAACACAGGCACACCGATCGCCCCGGTATCCGGATCTCGTTCCCCGAGTGAGATGTAATAGCCTTTATTCCTGATATCGTCGTAAAATGGTCCGGGCTCACCCGAAAACGCGACAAGGATGCGGGCGGTGGCGCCTTTGTCCAGCGGCAGGGCCGCACCTTCTTCCAAGTAGTGCCGGAAGATCCGTTCGGCGTGGTGCCGGTAAAGGCAAATACGCCGGTCGCCATCCTTGATGTAAAAGGCAGCGGTTTCTTGCGTGCTGTCGACAAGCTCCCTGAGCGTCGGCCGGACATAGTCGGCGAGGTTGAAGGCGCGCTGGTACTGATTGCCGAGGCGGTAGAGCGATGATCCTAGCCGAAAGCGGCCGTCAGCCTCCCGAAACAGATATCCGAAACGTTCAAGCGAGGCGGCGAGCCGCAAGATCGTGCTGGGATAAAGGCCTGTTCTTTGGGCGAGCTCGTTCAGGGTTAGTCTTGGATCCGCATCATCGAATGCGTCGAGAATGGATAGCGCGCGTTCGACGGCTTCCACACGCTGTTCTTTCTGCCCGGCCATCAAACCCCTCCACCCTTTGTAAACTCTTCATGCACATTTGCTTTCGCCGGTGCGCCTTGCGAATCCATATAGTGTATTCGGTGCGCGATGACACCGGGAGAGAGGGCCGCAGAAGCCGTATCAGCGGCGTGTGATGATTTTCCACACCCCGTGGGCGCTCGCGACATGTCGATCCTCAACGAACAGTTCCCCCCGCATGAAGACGAGCTGACGGGTTTCTCGCACCACTGTGCAACTGATATCGACAGTTTCGCCGATCTTGACCGGTTCGAGGAACTGCATGTCGAACTGCACGGTGGCCTGAGCACGGGTCGGATCGCCCTGTCGGGCAGTCTTGCCCATCGCACGATCCGCGAGCGTCATCAACATCCCACCCTGGACGTAGCTGGCGCGGTTTTTGTGCTTGGCCTCGGCATGAAAGCGGAACCTTCCGTTCCCGTCGGAAGTCGTTTGATGAAAGATAGGCCCAACAAGTTTGATGAAGCCACCGTCTTGTTCCTCAACCCAGTCGATCTCGTTGTTCATGCACCCATACCCCGTAGCGGAATGATGCCGAGCGCGCCAGCAAGCATCGCAAACATCAATTCGATCACCCATCCGATAGCGGCCTTCTGGTTCTCACCATAGTTGATGTCGAGGAGCGCGCGGACGGATCGAAAATGTCAGATCGAGAGTGGAAGCACCACTCAGGCGTAGTGGAAGCCCTTGGGCAGGCCCGCGTCCTGGACATGGCCGTAGAGCGCCTCGCCTGGCAGGCCGGACAGAATGACCGGACGCGCGGCGATCAACGTGTCGATGTCGATGCCGGTTTTGAGACCCATGGCCTCGAGCATGAACACAAGGTCTTCCGTTACGATATTGCCGGTGGCGCCCGGTGCATAGGGACATCCACCCAGGCCGGCCTGGGAGGAATCGAAGGTGGTAACACCGACTTCGAGCGCCGCCACGACATTGCCGAGACCCTGACCGCGGGTGTTATGAAAATGCGCGCCACCGGCCTTTTCGCCAATTTCGCTCTTCAGCCGCTTGAACAGCCGCTTCACCTGCGTCGGATTGCCATATCCCGTCGTGTCGGACAGGCCAATCGTGTCTGCACCTGCTTCGGCAAGCATGCCGGCAAGCCTGATGACCCAGTCTTCCGAAATCGGGCCTTCCATCGTGCAACCGAAGGCAGTTGAAATCCCGACCTCGATGCCCGGCCTGTAGCCATCCGGTTGCTCGTGACGAAGGCGATTGACGCGTGCGACATCCTCGACCGCTTCCTCGACAGTGCGGTTGATATTGGCCTTGCTATGCGCCTGAGAGGCGGAAACCGGCATGGTGATTTTGTGCGTGTGGGCCGCAAAGGCCTTTTCGGCGCCGCGAAGATTAGGAACGAGCGCCAGGACCGTCAGGTCCGGAATCGCGATCGCCGCCTGGACAATATCTGCGCAGTCGGCCATTTGCGGAAGAAGCTTCGGCGAAACGAAAGACCCCACCTCGATCTCGGACAGTCCGGACGCGGCGAGTGCCTTGATCCATGCGATCTTGGTCTGCGTTGGCATGATGCGCTTGATGCTCTGCAACCCATCGCGCGGTCCGACTTCACTGACGATGATGTCGCGGTTCACCGGTTCCATTAGAATCTCCTCCAACTCCAGAAATAGAAGCATGTTCTACTAGATGGAAATATAGGCTTCGTCAAACCTGTGGCAAGCGGATTTTGATTGGATTTTGCGCATCCGGTTGCTCGAAGACGAGCCTCATCACGGTAGTGCTTTGCTTTCAAACGAATAAAGCCGATTGCGGAATTGCTCAGGTGAATCTGATCTTTTTCAACCGAGCTGGGGCGATTGAGGGCAGACATCAGGCACTCAGGTTGCGGCGCAGCATCTAATTTTCTTGACAATGAGAAAGGACGAGGACAGATTTCACATTAATAGAAAGTAATTCTATCTGACAGAATTTGGGAGAGCGCTTTTGAACCAGCCGTTCCGCGACAATAGCAGCCTGCCGCTTGCGGGCATCAAGGTCGTTGAGTTCTCGCACATGATCATGGGCCCGAGCTGCGGCATGATCTTGGCGGATCTCGGCGCTGATGTGGTCAAGATCGAGCCCTACCCAAACGGCGACAATACACGCCGTCTGAATGGCTCGGGTGCAGGCTTTTTCCCAACGTTCAATCGTAACAAGCGCAGCCTTGTCCTCGATCTGAAGTCGAAGGACGGCAAGGATGTCGCCCAGAAGCTGATCGACCAGGCGGATGTGTTGATCGAGAATTTCCGCCCCGGCGCGCTCGACAAGCTCGGCTTCGGCTATGCGACTCAGAGAGCAAGCAATCCCGGCCTGATCTATTGCTCGCTCAAGGGTTTTCTGTCCGGCCCCTACGAGCACCGAGCAGCCCTCGATGAAGTGGTCCAGATGATGGGCGGGCTTGCCTATATGACCGGCCCTACGGGGCGCCCCTTACGCGCCGGCGCTTCGGTCAATGATGTCATGGGCGGCATGTTTGGAGCTATCGCCATCCTCGCCGCCTTGCACGAACGATCGAAGACGGCCAAGGGTCAGTTTGTGCGCAGTGCACTCTTTGAAAACAACGTGTTTCTGGTCGCCCAGCACATGTTGCAGATGGCAGTCACCGGAAAGCCCGCCGCCCCCCTGCCGGAACGTATCTCGGCCTGGGCCGTCTACGATCTGTTCGATACCGGTGACGGCGAGCAGATCTTCGTCGGCGTCGTCAGCGACACCCAGTGGGCGGCGTTCTGCAAGGCCCTCGGTCTGGAGAAGTTCCTGGACAATCCCGATCTGCAGACGAACGCCAATCGTGTCCTGCATCGGGCCGGCTTCATGCCCGACATCAAGGCGATCTTTGCCGCCATGACGCTGAAAGATGCACTGGCGCGCTGTGAAGAAATCGGCCTTCCGTTTGCGCCGATCGCCAAGCCGCAGGACCTGTTCGACGATCCCCATGTCAGCGAGCCGGGCGGCATGGTCGATGTCGTCCTGCCCAATGGCACGCCGACCAGGGTTCCAACCTTGCCCATCGATTTTAACGGAGAGCGGCTTGGTCTGCGCCTCGATATTCCGCGCTGTGGTGAACACAGCCTCGAGCTCCTGCGCGAGCTTGGCTACGCCCAGGCCGACATCGACCGCATGGTCGCCGATGGTCGTGTCGGCCGCGAAGACGAGCGCGACGAGCCGGCGCCGAGGCGCAAGCTTGCATGATTTTTGATACGCCGCGTAGCGCGCGGCGTATCATCCCGCACAGGGGAAACGTGGATCGGGTTGAGAGATTGGCCGCGGATGACTGCGGCACGCCATTGGGAGGAGCCCATGACAATGCAATCAGCCTCGGCTGTGGAACTGAGAAACGTCGCCGTCAAATTCGGCGCCTTCACTGCGGTCGCGGAGATGAACCTGACCGTCAAGGATGCAGAGTTCGTCGCGGTCGTCGGACCGACGGGCTGCGGAAAATCCACCATCCTTAATGTCGTCACCGGATTGTTGAAGGCCGCCAATGGCGATGTCGAGATTTTTGGCGAGAGGCTGAAGGGTCTGAATTCCCGCAGCGGATACATGCTGCAGCAGGAGGCGATCCTGCCGTGGAAAACCGCCGAGGACAATGTCGGCCTCGGCCTGGTCTTCCAAGGTGTCGCCAAGGATGAGGCTCGCGCGCGGGCCCGTGAATGGATGGCAAAGGTCGGGCTCAAGGGCTTCGAAAAGCGCTATCCGCACCAATTGTCGGGCGGGCAGCGCAAGCGCATCGCCATGGCACAGACGCTGATCATGGAGCCGAAGATAGTCCTGATGGACGAGCCTTTCTCGGCACTCGATGTCCATACGCGGCGCCTGATGCACCGTATTCTTCTCGATCTCTGGCAAGCCGACCGGCGCTCGCTGATCTTCATAACCCATGATCTCGAGGAGGCGATCGTACTGGCGGACCGTGTGGTCGTCATGTCGGCCGGTCCTGGCAGCCGAATCGTCGGGGATGTCGAGATCAATCTTCCCCGTCCGAGAGATGTCTCGCAGCTCGCGACGACCGACGAATTTATGCGGCTGTACCGACAGATTTGGGACATGCTCGGCAAGGAAGTGGAGAAAAGCTATGTCAATCAGTGACACGTCCGCAAGGGCCGGCGCACGACGTGCAGTCGGCGGTTCCATGCGGCTTCCCTATAAGGCCAAGGTTCTTCTGGCCCAGGTGATCATCATCGTCGGCTTCCTTGGCCTTTGGGAAATAGGTGTGCGTAGCGCGCTGCTCGACCCGTTCTTCTTTCCGGCGCCAAGCGCGATCGTGCTGCGCGTCTTCGAATGGGTTCAGACGCGGGAATTGTGGACCGATCTCGGCATTACCCTGCTCGAGACCGTGCTTTCCTTCGTCATCGGCATCACGGGTGGCACCGTTCTTGGCGTTTGGCTCGGTTTGTCGAAATTCGCTTCGGACATTTTCCAGCCCTTCATCAAGGTCTTCAATGCCATCCCACGCGTGCTGCTCGCACCGATCTTCGTCATCTGGTTCGGCATCGGGCTCGCCTCGAAAGTGGCGCTCGGCGTGATGATCGTGCTGTTTATTGCTTTCTTCAACACCTACCAGGGTGTGCGCGAAGTCAATCCGGTCGTGCTCGCCAATGCCAGGCTTTTGAAGGCAAGCAAGCTTGCCCTGTTGCGCCACGTCTACCTGCCGTCGGCGACCAGCTTTATCCTTTCGTCGCTTCGCGTCTCGGTCGGCATGGCCGTTCTCGGTGCGGTCGTCGCCGAATATCTCGGATCGTCCTACGGCCTCGGCAACCGTATTGGCCAGGCGGAGGGCGTCATGGATGCGACAGGCGTGTTTGCAGGTCTCGTCATCCTGTCACTTTTCGTCGTCGTCCTCGACGGCCTCGTCGACCGTCTCGAGAAGCGTCTGCTGGTTTGGAGACCGGTATCGCATCCCGAGCATGAAGCATAATTCTATTCTGAGGAGGAGAATGGACATGAAATCACGTATTACAGCCCTGAGCGTTACCGCCTGCCTTTCCCTGTCGTTGTCACTGGCGCAGGCGGGCGCCGCCGAACCCGAAAAGAAAGACATTTCCCTAGGCGTCGGCTCGGTAATCATGAGCTACATGCCGGTCGGTCTGGCCGATGCAACAGGTGCCTTCAAGAAGCAGGGTCTCAACGTCACCGTCGAAAATTTCAAGGCCGGCGGCTCGAAGGCGCTGCAGGCGCTGATCGGCGGTTCGGTCGATGTGGTCGTCGGTGCCTACGACCACACAATCCAGATGCAGGCGAAGGGCAAGTTCGTCGAATGCGTCGTGCAGTTCAACACGCTCCCCGGCAATTCGCTGGCCGTCCGTTCAGCGCTCGCCGATAAGGTCAATTCGGGCGCCGATCTCAAAGGTCTGAAGATCGGCATCACGACACCCGGTTCCAGCACCGATATGGCCATTCGCTACTATATGCAGCGCAATGGTCTGAAGCCGACGGATGCGCAAATCATAGCAGTCGGCAGCGGGACGCCAGGCATGGTGGCGCTGGAACAGGGCAATGTCGATGCGCTGATCTACTGGGACCCGGTCGCCACGATCCTCGAACAGAAGAAGGCGGTCAAAGTGCTGTTCGATGCACGCACACCGGAAGGCAATGTGAAGGCGTTCGGCGGCCCGGTCTCGCCATTCGCCTGCCTCTATGCCACCAAGGACGTTGTCGACAAGAACCCGGAGACGATCCAGCGTCTGGTCGACGCCTTCGTTTCGACCTTGCGTTTTATCCACGACAAGCCCTCAGCCGAGATTGTCGATGCACTCCCCGATACCTGGAAACTCCCGAACCAGCGTGATCTGAATATCGCGATCATGGACGCGTCGAAACAGATGTTCTCCACCGACGGCATGACGATCCCCGATAGCGTCAAGATCAATTACAACATCGTCAGTGCCTATACGGACGAGGTTAAGAACGCCAAGATCGACTTGACGCAGACATATACCAATCGCTTCGCCGAGCAAGCAGCCAAGCGGTTGAAATGAGCTTTACCAAACCGCGGCGGGAATAGCACCGCCGCGGGGTCTCTACGGAGCGTGACGATGTTTCTCTTTAATCCGCCTGCTGCGATTGCATCTGAAATTTTTACGACCATGCCGGACGAATTCCGCAAGACGGGGATCAGGTCCGCCTGGGGCGATGCCAACAAGCAGGGCCACCCTGTTGATTGTTTCATCGAGGGCCCTGCCTTCGATAGCAACGGCAATCTCTACATCGTCGACATCCCGCACGGCCGGATCTTCCGGATTTCGCCAAAGGGCGAATGGATGCTGGCTGCCGAATATGACGGCCAACCGAATGGCCTGAAATTGCATCAGGACGGCCGCATCTTGGTCGCCGATTATCGTCGCGGATTACTGCAGTACGACCCCGACACCAGCAAGGTCAGCGAAGTTCTGGCGCATCGGAATTCCGAGGCTTTCAAGGGGCTGAATGATTTGTCTATCGCCTCGAACGGCGATATCTATTTTACCGACCAGGGCCAGTCTGGACTGCATTCGCCCACCGGACGCGTCTTTCGTTTGGCGCCGGGAGGCCGCCTCGACTGCCTGATGGACAACCTACCAAGCCCCAATGGCCTTGTCCTTAGTCCCGACGAGAAGGTGCTGTTCGTCGCGATGACACGCGATAATTCCGTCTGGCGGGCACCTTTGATGCGGGATGGATCGGTCTCGAAGGTCGGGCGCTTCTGCCAGATGTTCGGCACCAGCGGTCCCGACGGGCTCGCGATGAGCGAGGACGGCAGCCTGTTTGTTGCTCATGCGTCGCTTGGCGCCGTCTTGATGTTTGCGCCAAGCGGCGAATGCGTCGGTGTTATCGAAAGCGCTGCCGGCAGGACTTGTACCAATATTGCTTTTGGGGGGTCGAGCAACAGCGAGGTGTTCATCACGGAGTCAGCAACCGGCTCGATTCTGCGCGCGAGGACCAAGCACAAGGGAATTGCGCTCCCCCGTTAAGACTCGGTGTCTCGGACCGACGAATCTGGACGGCCCGCAGACTTTGATAAATCAACTCAACCAGTTAGATCATTTCTGTTTAGGGGATTAAGACGGTCACAGGTTCTGATCCTGTCAAGAGCTGCACTATTATCGGGGGCCTTGGAAGCAGCGCTATGCCTTGTGCTTGCGAACAGCATCTGCGACCGTCACCTTCTTAGGGATGAGCTTCAGTTTGAAAAAGGCGTCGGCGATGGCTTGCTGTTGTGCCACAACGGAGTCATCGAGGCTGCTGACGCCATAGGATTGACGCTCTAGTGCCTTGACAAGGATAGGTTCAGGGATGCCGACCGATGGTGATAGTTCCGCAGCCGCAGTCGCGGTGTCGGACTTGGTCCATGCGTCAATCTCCGAGATCGCTTCGATCAGGACATCAACCGCTCTGGCGTGATTGTCGACTAGAGCGTTGGTGCCGAGATAGAACTGGTGATTGGGAACGATGCCCTCACCGTTTCGAAGCTCTCGTGCCTCAACCGCCACTTCCGCCGCTGCTTGAAAGGGATCCCAGATGACCCACGCATCGACCGCGCCCCTTTCGAAGGCTGCGCGGCCGTCGGCTGGTGCGAGAAAGGATGGCTCCACATCCTCATAGATCAAGCCTGCTTCCTCAAGGGCCTTTACGAGCAGATAATGGACGTTCGAGCCCTTATTGAAGGCGACTTTTTTACCCTTCAAGTCTGCAACGGTTTTGATAGGACTATCTTTCGGGACAAGTATGGCTTCGCCGCGCGGGGCAGGCGGCTCATGTGCGATGTAGACCAGGGGAGCGTTCGCGGCCTGGGCGAAAATCGGCGGCGTTTCGCCTGTCGATCCGAAATCGACGGCCCCCGCGTTCAACGCTTCGAGGAGCTGAGGACCACCTGGAAACTCGGCCCATTCAACCCTGTAGTTGATCGCCTCGAGTTTCTTTTCCAGCGTTCCTTTGCCCTTGAGAAGCACCAGCGTTCCATATTTCTGATAGCCGATACGCACTACCTTGTCGGCCCCCTTGGCAATTCGAATATCTGCCAGCGGCGCCGCGATTGCACTGGCTACGGCTGCGGTGAACGCTCGTCTTGTGATCTTCATCATGCTCTCCGAAACAAGGTCACGCCAAATTAAAGTATCCTTATGTTTTTTCTAGGAAGTCTGTGCTCCACTATATGTTTCTCTGGGGTTCACTTTTTTCTTCCGTCGCCATAGTAGGCAAAAGAAATGCGTCTCTTTGGCCTTGAGCTTCCCCAATAACGGAGCCTTGTGCCCGATATTGCACGCGCGCCGCGCCAGAGATGCGTTGGACGCAGCCCGGGGGGCTCGATTCCGGCTTGCACTCCCCACACCCGAGATCTGATCTCTCAGACCATTGCGATATTGCAGAGGCTTGCCTCAAGGGCGACCAAATCATCAAAGTTTATTGAATGGATAGGGTAGGCCGTAGCGCTCGCGCATCGTATTTTCCTTGTAGGCCGTTCTGTAGACGCCGCGGTCCTGAAGGACGGGGATGACGTTGGCAACGAATTCTTCGATATCGTCGGGCGCGCGTGGCGGCTGCAACGTATAGCCATCCACCGTACCGTCGGCCCAGAGATCTATGATGGCGTCGGCGACCTCTTCCGGTGTCCCAAGCACGAGGCGATGGTGGCCTTCGGAGCAGCGCACTGCCTGACGTGCGGTGAGTTGTTCGTGGGACAGAAGATCCGATAGGCCGAGCCCCATGCCGACGGCCTCAATACGGTTTGGATCGGGGATGAAACGTTCCGGATCGAGAACGGCATCGGGATCGAAACCATCAGGGTCGATGCCGTTATCCCTAATGAAGCGGGCAATCAGCCCATCCTCGGAGCCGGTACCGCTAAACAGTTCATGCTTGCGTAGGGCTTCCTCTCGGCTCTTTCCCATAATGGCCACCAGGCCGGGAACAATGCGTATTCCGGAAGGATCCCGGCCTAAAGCTGCGGCCCGCTCTTTGACCTTTCTGCCAAAGGCCCGGCCTGCCGGCCGCGAGAGAACATTGCAGTAGATGATCTCGCCATGGCGGGCCGCGAGATCAATGCCACCGTCGGAGGCGCCCGCCTGAGCGATCACGGGATGTCCCTGCGGTCCGACGGGTACGTTCAGCGGACCTTGCACGGTAAAATAATCGCCGGAATGATCGATCGCCTGCGCACTTGCTGCATCCCAGAAGCGATTTTCGGGGATATCGCCTTCGCGGGCGGGGTCCCAGCTCGACCAGAGCCGCTTGGCGACATCGAGGAATTCGGATGCCTTCGCATAACGCTCGCTGCGCGGCGGCAAGGGTTCCGCGCCGAAATTCGCAGCAACATTCGGATTGAAGGAGGACACGATGTTGATGATCATGCGCCCGCCCGAAATGATATCGGCGGACTGTGTGCGTCTGGCAAGATTATAAGGCGAGTTGTAGGTGGACGACATGGTCGCGACAAAGCCGATGTCAGGCACTTGCGCCGCCAGCGCGGTGCACAGGATCAGCGGGTCGATCGTATGGAAGGGGCGGCCATTCGGATCGGTTATCAAGGCGGGGTGATCGGAGAAGAAAACGGCATCGAACAGCCCTTTATGTGCCAGCTCCGTCAGCCTGCGATAGTAATCGGGGTTGTTGATGTCATGGCGATCGCCGGTGCGGTAGCGCCAGGCATTGGCAAGATAACCTGTCGTGTTGATGCCGATATTGAGATGGAGCTGACGTTTGGTAGCGGTCATGCGGCTGCGCCTTTTGTTCCGTGAGGCGATGCACGCCAGTTCGCGCAGCTAATTCTCTACAGAATTTATAGACTAACGTTGCACGGCTGTGGGAAAATAATTTCCGTCGATCGTAAGCCGAGAAGGTGCCTGCATCGTTCCACGCCGCAAATGCGCGAATATCTGGGTGCGGGAAGGATTGCTTTCGCAGCGCGCTAGAAAAACTAACTTTGGATCTCACGCTTTCGTGACGATGATTTTCGCGATGGGCCATCATGCCCGGTAACGCCAAATTTCGGAGCGAGCAAATGTCGATCAATCGCCGTCACTTCAATCAATTGCTGCTCTTAGGTGGTGCAGGCCTCGCTTTTGGCGGCATTCCGTCAGGGGCAAGCGCTGCTGAAACACCGGTCAGCGGCGGAACGCTGACCTGGGCTTACTATCCTGATCCGACGGCTCTGATCGCGATCAACACCTCCTCCGGCACAGGTCAGGCGATCGGACCGAAGATCAATGAGGGGCTGCTCGATTTCGATTACAATCTCAATCCCGCTCCATTGCTGGCGACGTCCTGGTCGGTAAGCGATGATGGTCTGCGCTACACCTTCGCGCTCCGCAAGGGCGTGAAATGGCACGACGGCAAGGATTTCACCTCCGAGGATGTCAAATTCACCATCTTTCGCCTCAAGGAAGCCCATCCGCGCGGGCGCATTACGTTTCAGAACGTGACATCGGTCGAAACGCCCGATCCGCTGACGGCCGTCATCGTTCTGTCCAAGCCGGCACCCTACCTGATTTCCGCGCTCGGCAGTTCGGAATCGCCGATCGTGCCGAAGCATATCTATGAAACCTTCAAGCCGACAGAGCAGCCGACCCTTGCCCAGACGATCGGCACCGGTCCCTTCATCCTCAAGGAATGGGTGCCTGGAAGCCATCTGATCTTCGATCGCAACCCGAATTATTGGGACGCCCCGAAACCCTATCTCGACCGGGTGGTCCTGCGCGTCATCCTCGATCCGGCAGCAAGGGCCGCAGCACTTGAGACGGGAGAGATCGACATTGGCGCGAACCCCGTGCCGCTGGCGGACATCGAGCGGTTGAAGGCCAATGCCAACCTCGTCGTCGATACAACGACCTACGCCTATTCCGGGCCGCAGCAGCAGCTATTCTTCAACTATGAGAACGAGATTCTCACGAAGAAGGATGTGCGGCTGGCGATCGCTCATGCCATCGACCTGCAGAAGCTCGTGGACATCGCCCTCTTCGGCTATGCAAAGGTCTCTCCAAGCCCGATCAGCACGGCATTGCCGAAATGGTATGATCCGAGCATCAAGGCGCGTGAACACGATCCCAAGCTTGCCAACAAGCTGCTCGACGACGCCGGCTATCCGCGCGGTGCCAATGGCACGCGCTTCAAGCTGCGGCTTGCCTATAATTCATTCCTGCAGCCATCCTATGCCGACTTCATCAAGCAGTCGCTCGTTGCCGTCGGCATCGATGCCGAAATCCTGAAGCTCGATCTCGCCACCTTCCTGAAGACAGTCTACACGGATCGTGCCTGGGATCTGGTCATCGAATCCTTGTCCAATACGTTCGACCCGACGCTTGGCGTACAGCGCGCCTATTGGTCGAAGAACTTCAAGATCGGCCTGGTGTTCTCCAATGCCAGCCATTACTCCAACCCTGAGGTCGATGCCGTTCTTGAAGCCGCTGCCGTCGAGCCGGATGAAGGCAAGCGTCGGCAGCTCTGG
Organism: Martinezella tropici; assembly: GCF_008370325.1. GTDB lineage: Bacteria > Pseudomonadota > Alphaproteobacteria > Rhizobiales > Rhizobiaceae > Rhizobium > Rhizobium tropici_B. Next base: position 69,665 of record NZ_VNIP01000014.1, read on the forward strand.
TACAAGTTCCAGCATATCATCCATGATGATGTCGTCTCCGTCGATCTGGTGGCGGCAGGCGCGCAGATCGTTGCCAACAAGCGGGTCAAGAATTTCGCACCCGGTGCGCAGGGCATCAACAACAGTTTCGGTCAGATATGGCTGAGCCCAAACGCCTGAGCTGGGCAGGCAGCACTGTTTGTGAACGGGAGCCGGCTATCCAAGCCGGCTCAATGCATTCCGCGCTGCAATCGTCCGGATCATATGGCTTTGCGGCGCGTGCGAGCGGGCGGTGATCGCGTCGCGATGATGGCGTTCGAGCTGGAAGTCGCGGTTGAGGCCGGGATTGCCGGCGAGCTCGAGCGCAAGGCTAGTGACCGCGACAGCGTTGTCGATGACGACATGGCGAACATGCATGCCGTCCATGCCGACCGGTCTGCCTGCATCGACATCCTCTCCAAGCGAGCGCAGCAATCGAGCATTCGTCGCAAGCCGCACCTCGATTTCTCCGAGTCCGTCCTGGATGCGCGGCGCCGTCGCGATCGCCGTGCCAAGGCTCGCGGGCGTGTGGCTGCTGGCGAAGGCAAGAACGCGGTCGCGGGCAGCGCTGGCGACGCCATGATAAACCGCACCCAGCAGGCCAAAGAAGAAGGCAGCGGCATGTTCGTTGCGGCGGATCGGTTCCGTCGTGGGCTGCGCCTCGATGACATCGTCAATCGGGATCGATACGTCTTCGAGAATGATGTCGTCGCTCGCCGTGGCGTGCATGCCGGCCGCATTCCAGCTCTTCTCGATCCGAAAGCCGGCGGCATCGGTCGGCACCAGAAACGAGGCAAGGCGCGGTTCCTCCTCGTCGGTTACTGCCAGAAGCGATACCCATTTCAGGATGGGGATGCCGGTCACATAGCTCTTATGGCCGGAAATGCGCCAGCGATCGCCGTCACGGCGCGCGATCGTCTCGGGCAGGGCGCCATGGGCGGGCGAACCGATGCGCGGTTCGGCTTGTGCATTGTTGATCAGTGCCACGCCCTGCCTGTTTGCCGAGAGCACGTGCTCGGCCAGATGCTTTGGCCATTTGCCAAAGCGGCGGATGGCAAAATGCGAGGTGTAGTGCATGGCAAGCACCAGCGCGGTCGACGGCTCGCCCCGGGCGATCTCGCTGATAACGGCCTGTGCCGATGTCAGGCCCCCGCCGTGACCGCCATGGTCTCGGTCGCTGACGAGGCCGAGCAGGCCGGCATCGAAAAGCCGGTCGAAGTTCTCGAAGGGAAAGGCACCCGTCGCATCGTGATGCGCGGCTGTTCTGGAAAAATCCTCGGCAAGGTTTTTTGCCTTGCCGATCAGATCATCGGTGGTCTCTGTCATCTCGTTACAACGCGGTTTAGGCGACGGCACGTTGGACCAAGCCGTCGATATGGCGGCGGTCGACCCACTCGCCAATGTCGAAATCGCCGGCCAGGAAACCGAAGTCACGCAGGAAGTTCTTGTAGTGCTCGACGGCGTCAACCAGGTCCGGCTCCAGTCCCAGGCCAAGGTGGCGATGGATATCCGGACCGTTGGCGGCAAGAACCTGTTCTTCGGTCGCTCCGGATTCACGCGCCACGAAGCGACGGGTTTCTTCCGGATGGGCTTCCGCCCAGGCGCTTGCCTTGAAGATCGCCTCGATCAGCTTGCGCACGAGATCTGGTCGCTCGTCGGCTAGCAGGTCATCGACCGTCAGCACCCGCGGCGAGCCGGAGTTGATGCGGATTTTCGGATCGGGATGAAAACCGAATTCGGCAACCTGCACCGCGCCGATGAGATTGGCGACGTTGATCCCGGCGGTTCCCTTGACATAGATAGCATCCACCTCGCCGCGCAACAGCGCTGCGATCTCTTCGCCATAGGCCTGCCGGCGCTTCAGGCCGAAGAGGCATGGGCCTTCCTGACTCGCGAGCACGGAATCGGCAAGCGCAATCTCGACGATCTCGACATCATTGATGGAGAAGCCTTCAAGTGACAAAGCCGAGATAAGGCCCTTGAGCGCCGTGGCGCGCATGAAGTCGACGATCCCTTCCGGGCGGCGGGCAATGCCGAAGCGGCGACCCTTGAGATCCCTGGTCGTCCTGATGCCAGTTTCCGGCAGCGTGATGATTGCCTGAAACTCGTCCGTCCATGTAATACCGACAAGGCGCGTGCGGCGCCCTTCCGAGCGCGCGCGAATGGGTGGCACGTTGCCGCCATGGCGGAAGGACCAATCGAGCGTGTGGTTGAAATGGCTCTGCCGGATGTTCCTGTCCGGAGAGTCGATGATGGATTTCAGGGTTACGCCTTCGCTGCGAAAGCCGTCTTCGAGATAGCCGAGCTGTGCTGCAAGGCCGACCGGGGTCGGAACGGGGCAGCGTGTGTACCAGATTTCGGAAATGGCATTGCTGGTCATGGTCGTTCCTTTCAGTTGCGAAGCCCGGCCTGTTTCATCAGCGGCAGGACTTCCTCGCCGAAGAATTCCAGATCGTCGCGGAAATCGAAGAAGCTGAGCTGGAGGCCGTCGACGCCAGCCGCTTTGAGCTTGAGGAACTGGTCGACCACCTGTTCCGGTGAGCCTATGACGCGGATGTTGCCGCCGATGAAGCGGTAGGGATCCTGCGGGTTGCGGCCCTTCCATGCCTGGGCGTCGGAATTCAGCGACTGGAAGCCCTGCGGGGAGCGCTGATCGGCATGGGCGACGATCCGGTCCGCCAGCTCCCATGCCTCCTTCTCGGTCGGTCGACAAATGACCATCGGATTGAGCAGGGTGCGCACGCTGCGTCCGAGATCGGCTGCGGCATCCTTCACCCTCTTCGTATGCGCTGGCAGGGAGGCGAGGGCGCTGTCGATGTCGGCACCCGTGGGGCTGGTGATGAAGATGATATCCGAGTAGCGGCCGGCAAAGGCGATGCCTGCATCGGATCCGGTGGCGTTCACCAGGATCGGCCGGCCGAAATTCGGCTTCGGCGTGACGAAACCGCCGCCGAGCTTCCAGCTGCTTTCACCTTCGAAGGAGTAATTCTCGTCGTCGCTCCATAGACGCTGGACGACTTCGAGAAATTCCGCTGCGAGTTCATAGCGCCTGTCATGCTCGATGCGCTGCCAGCCGAACATTTCGTGCTCGACGGCCCTGTGGCCGGTGACGACATTGATACCCCAGCGGCCGCCGGTGATGTGATCGAGCGTGGCGCCGAACTTGGCAAGGTGCAGCGGATGCCAAGGTCCGTAGAGAACATGCATCGTCGATATGAGCATGATCTTCTTGGTGAGGCCCGCAAGCGCTGCGGTCGAAACGAAACTGTCGAGTGCCTGGCCGTCGAAGACGCCGCCGTAGCCGCCCTTGGGAAGCCATTGCGATAGCGCAAACACCAGATCGAAACCCAGCTCCTCCGCGCGCACCGTCAGCGCCTTGTTATAGTCGAAGCGCCAGTCGGTCGAGCGCTCCAGGGTCGACTGCGTCCAGCCTCCAGCCTGGATCGGCAGGAAGAGGCCCAGCAGAACGGGCTGCTTCAACGCCTGCGATAGCGGGCTTTCCGGAAAATCGGTCGGTGCGGCGAATTTCGGCAGGCCAACGATGGAGCCGGGTGCGTGCTGGATGGACATGGCGTTCTTCGCTTTCGATGCCTCAGGCGGTTGCGACATAGGAGTAGGCAAGGCTGCCGGCTATGCCTTCGCCGCCGAGCGTGTGATCGGCGATACGCTTGTTGTAGATGGTGAGCTCCGGCTGGCTGACGATATCGAGCGCCGGCAGGTCCTCGACGAGGATCTGCTGTATCTCGCGCCATTGTTCGACGCGCTTTTTGGGATCGACTTCGATGGCGGCGGCCTCAAGAAGGGCATCGACCTTGGGGTTGCTATAGGCGGAACCATTGGAGAAGGGCACGCCGGGCTTGAAGTTCTTGCTCCAGTAAAGCCGCTGCACGCCGACCGTGGGATCAAAGAGATTGCTCATTCCTTCATAGGCGAAATCGAAATCGCGATCCGTATAGATGCGTTTGGTATAGGTGGCGAAATCCTGGCTGCGCACGCTTACCTCGACGCCAATCTTGGCGAGCGCCTGGCGGATATATTCCGAGCCTCGAATATAGGGCTCGCCGCTCGGCACATAATCGAGATTGAGGCGAAAGCGTATGCCGTCCGAGCCACGCGGGTGACCGGCTTCATCCAGCAGCTTTTCCGCCGCGGCAATGTCGATCGGATAGGTCTTCAGATCGGCAACATACCATTTCGTGAGGTTGGGATTGATCGGCCCGGGGATCGGTTCGCCATAGCCATAATTGATCGTATTGCGGATCACCTTCCGATCGATGACATGCGCAAAGGCCCGCCGCACGCGGACATCCTTGAAAACCGGTTTCTCAAGATTGAATTCGATGCGGCTGACGCCGTTCGCATATTGATAACCGCGCGTTTCGAAAGCGAGGCTCTCCACGGTCTTGAAGCGCTCGAGATCGCTTAAGGGGACGGGCGTCGATGGCGCCAGATCGATCTCGCCTGTTTCGATCGCGATGGAGCGGGCAGCGGCATCCGGGATGAAGCGGACGATCAATTGGTCGAGATATGGACGGGGCTGATCCCAATAATCGGGATTACGTTCATAGACGATGTGGCTGCCGCGCACCCATTCCTTGAATTTGAAGGGGCCCGTGCCGATTGGGGCAAGGTTGACCGGATTCTCGGCAACCTTCGTGCCTTCATAGAGATGGCGCGGAACGATCGGAGACTCCGATGCGGCAAGCGCCGTGATCAGGTAGGGGGCAGGCTTGGACAACACCAGAGTCACGGTCAGAGGATCTGGCGTTTCTACGTCGACGAGGTTGAGAAACGTATTGCGCCCGCGTGGGTGAGCGTCCTTGAGGGTCCTGATCGAAAAGGCAACATCGTCGGCGGTAAACGGCTTGCCGTCGTGCCATTTGACGCCATCGCGCAGCTTGAAAGTGTAACGCAGGCCGTCGTCGCTAACGGTCCATTGCCTGGCGAGCAGCGGCTGCGGGTTGAGGTCGAAATCATAGGTCAGCAGGCCCTCCGTCACTTTCGGTGACACATAGACCGAATTGTAGGCCGTGTGAGCGATCGTCGTCAGAACCGGCGGTTCGGCGGCGAGCAGGAGGGTCGCCGAGCCGCCGCGGGATGGGGCCGCATATGTGGCGGTTCCTGTCATGACGGATGCGCCGAGCGCTGCCGAGGAGAGTAGAAAACTGCGACGGGTGATAGCCGGAAGTTTGATCATTTAGGATTGCCTCGCATGTCGGTGGCCGTGCTGCGACTTGCCAGCGGCGGCTGGTTTTATCTTCCCGAGGAGCCCGCTCTTGTGGGTTTTGTTTGTTCCGACAATCCGATTATTGGGAAAAATAACCACAAAATATCATTATTAAGCGATTAAGTTCCAAATAGAGCGGCGCTTTCGAGAAATTCTGGAAATATCTACCAATACTGATTTGACAAAACCTACAGATTTAGTCAACTAATATTGCGACGCGATGATGAGAAATTCGATGACGCTGCCGAGGAGTTTCGATGTCGGCTTACATGCGGATTGGGCGAACACTACGCCGGACGGCCATTCAGGCGGTGCCGACGGTGCTTGGCATCGTCATCCTGAATTTCTTCCTGCTGAAATTGGCGCCAGGTGATGCGGCCGACGTCATGGCCGCCGAAGCCGGCTCGGCAACGGTCGAGACGATGGCGGCCCTGCGCGAACGCTTCGGCCTGGACAATCCGATCATCGTGCAGCTGGCGAACTATCTGAACAATCTTGCGCATTTCAGTCTCGGCTTTTCGCCGCGGTATGGCATTCCGGTGGCAGATCTGATCGGCCAGCGACTGCCCGGGACGCTCACCCTGATGCTGGCGGCGCTCATCTTTGCAATCGTGATCGGTCTGACGCTCGGATCGCTGATGGCAAGCTTTGCCGGACGGCTGCCGGACCGGTTGATATCGATTATTTCGCTGCTCTTCTATTCGATCCCGGGTTTCTGGATCGGCCTCATGCTGATCCTCTTGTTTTCCGTCAAGCTCGGATGGCTGCCAAGCGGTGGCGATGGCACCATCGGCTCGCGGCTCACCGGCCTGCCGGCACTGCTGGACCGGGCGCGCTACATGGTTCTGCCGGCCATATCGCTTGCCCTTTTCTATCTCGCCATCTATGCGAGACTGACGCGAGCCGCCATGCTGGAGGTCAAATCGCAGGATTTTGTCCGCACCGCGCGGGCGAAGGGTGTGTCGCCCTTCGTGCTGACGACGCGGCATGTGCTGCGCAATGCGCTGATCCCGATCACCACCATGGCGGGCATGCATTTCGGCGGCATGCTCGGCGGCGCCGTCGTCGTCGAAACCGTCTATAGCTGGCCCGGCCTCGGGCGACTGGCCTTCGAGGCCGTCATGGCTCGCGACTTCAGTGTGCTCCTCGGCATCCTGCTTCTCTCCTCACTTCTCGTCATCATCGCCAACGCTACGGTCGACCTTCTGCAAGCCTGGCTTGACCCCAGGATCGGAGCAAGCCGATGAAAGCGCAGGAGCTCAAGGTCCATACGGAAACCGCGCGCGACTTCAGTGCCAAGGTATCCGAAACGCCGGCAAAGGCTACGCCCGTTCCAGAACGCCGCTGGACCCATATCCACGCACCCGACGCGCGCACCACGGCCGTCTCGGGTGGGCGTTGGCAGGGGCGGCGGCGCGAACTCAGGATCTTTCTTGCCAACCCCAATGCGCTCTTCGGCATAGCTGTTCTTGTCGGCATCATACTTGCGGCCCTGCTTGCGCCGATCCTGTATCCTGGCGATCCGCTGGAGATGGTGGCACGGCCCTTCCTGTGGCCGGGGCAGAATCCGGCCTATCCGCTGGGCACGGATTCCATGGGTCGCGATGTTCTTGCTGGCATTCTGCACGGTGCTCAGATCTCGCTGACGGTCGGCATCGCTGCGACTTTGCTCGGCCTTGGTGCCGGTGTGACCGTTGGCGCACTTGCCGGATATTTTGGTGGTCTGGTCGATGATCTCCTCGTCAAGCTCATCGAGATCTTCCAGACCATACCGAGCTTCGTTCTCCTTGTGGTGCTGGTCGCGATCGCCCAGCCGACCACATCGACCGTGACCATTGCGATCGTCATCGTCAGCTGGCCGACGGTTGCGCGCCTAACCCGCGCCGAATTCCGCGCCATTCGCGAGAAGGATTACGTGCTCGCCGCCCGCAGCCTCGGCTTCGGCCACGCCCGCATCATCTTCCGGGAAATCCTGCCGAATGCCCTGCCGCCGCTGATCGTGACCTCTTCCGTCATGGTCGCAAGCGCGATCCTGATGGAATCGGCGCTGTCCTTCATGGGGCTCGGCGATCCCAATCGCGTTTCTTGGGGCTCCATGATCGGCGCCGGCCGCGATGTCATCCGCACGGCCTGGTACCTCACCGCCTTGCCGGGCCTTGCCATCGTCTTCACGGTCCTGTCGCTCAATCTGATCGGCGACGGCCTGAACGACGCCCTTAATCCACGCTTCTCGGAGGAGCGCTGATGCCGGGACTTCTGAACGTTCGCGATTTCTCGGTCGGCTTTGGCAGTGCACAGCCGGTCAAGGGTGTCAGCTTCAGCGCTGCAGCCGGTGAGATGCTGGCGATCGTTGGCGAATCCGGTTCCGGCAAGTCGCTGACGGCGCTTGGCCTGATGGGCCTGCTACCACGGCATGCCAAAACCGCAGGCGAGATCGTCTTTGACGGACGCGACCTCATGAAACTGTCCGAAAGAGAGTTGCGTGGCATTCGTGGGCACGACATCGCCATGATCTTTCAGGAGCCGATGACGTCGCTCAATCCCGTGCTGACGATCGGCGACCAGATCATCGAAGTGCTGCGCATTCATGAAAAATTGAGCCGAAAGCAGGCGCGCCAACGCGGGATCGAGTTGCTTGACCTTGTTGGCATCCCGGAGCCCGGCAAGCGGGTCGACGACTATCCGCATCAGCTTTCGGGGGGCATGCGTCAGCGTGTGATGATCGCTATCGCCGTTGCCTGCAATCCGCGGCTCCTGATCGCCGACGAGGCGACGACGGCGCTCGACGTGACGATCCAGGCACAGGTCCTGCACTTGCTCGATCGCCTGCGCAGCCAGCTCAACATGGCCGTGATCCTCATCACGCATGATCTCGGCATCGTCGCGCAATGGGCCGATCGTGTCGTCGTCATGTATGCCGGCCGGAAGATCGAACAGGGCCTGCCGGGCGCATTGTTCGAGACGCCCTATCATCCCTATACGCAAGGGCTGCTTGCCGCTTCGCCGCGGCTGAAAGCCGATTATCACTATCGCGATGGACCGTTGACGGAGATCCGCGGCTCGATCGTCTCGGCGGCCGGCGAGCAGGGCTGTTCGTTTCGGCCGCGCTGTCCGGTGGCGCGATCGGCTTGCGGGCAATCCGTGCCGCCGCTCATCGAGGTTTCGGCCAACCGTGAGGTAGCTTGCCCCTATGTTCCAGCCATTGCGGAGAGAGCCCATGTCGCTTCTGTCGGTCGATAGGCTCTCCACGCACTATCCGGCTGCGGCTGGAACGGTGCGGGCTGTGGATGACGTATCGCTTGAGATCCTGGAAGGCGAGACGGTGGCGCTCGTCGGCGAATCCGGCTGTGGCAAGTCGACCCTTGGCAAATCCCTGATGCGTCTCATCGATCCCACCTCCGGCCGCGTGACCTTCAAGGGACGGGACGTTGCTGCGATGTCGGGCAAGGAATTGCAGTCGATCCGCCGGCATATCCAGATGATCTTTCAGGATCCGTTTGCCTCCCTCAATCCGCGCCAGACGATCCGGACGATCCTGACGGCGCCGCTTGCGGTCCACGGTATCGGCGATCGCAAGAGCCGCGATGCGATTGCCGCCTCGATGGCCGCTCATGTCGGCCTGCCGTCGGATTCGCTCGATCGCTATCCGCACGAGTTCTCCGGCGGCCAGCGCCAGCGCATCGGCATTGCCCGTGCACTGATCCTGCAGCCGGAACTTGTGATCTGCGACGAGCCCGTTTCCGCACTCGATCTCTCGATCCAGGCGCAGATCCTCAATCTTCTCGTTGAGATGAAGACGGAGCTATCGCTTTCCTATCTCTTCATCTCCCACGATCTTTCGGTCGTGCGCTATTTCGCCGACCGTGTGCTGGTCATGTATCTCGGCCGGATCGTCGAAAGCGCGCCGACGGCGAGGCTCTGGAGCGATGCCAAGCATCCTTACACACAGGCGCTCCTCGCTGCCGTGCCCGATCCGTCGCGGCGCAAGCAGGCCGCACCGATTAACGGCGATCTGCCGAGCCCTCACAATCCCCCGTCCGGCTGTCGCTTTCACACGCGCTGTCCGCTCGCAACAGACATCTGCCGGACCGATGATCCGGCCTACCGGCAAATGGGCACCGGCCACGCGGTTGCCTGCCATCACGCAGAATGAAATGGAGAAATGACATGGTCGACTATCGCTATCTCGGGCGCAGTGCGCTGAAGGTATCGCCTCTCACCCTCGGCACGATGATGTTCGGCGGCCCGACGCCCGACGATGTCGCCTTCCGCATCATCGACAAGGCCCGTGACCAGGGCATCAATTTCATCGACACCGCCGATGTCTACCATGATGGCAAATCGGAAGAGGTCGTCGGCCGTGGCATCAAAGCAAGCCGCGATCACTGGGTGCTGGCGACGAAGTTCGTCAATTCCCACACGAAAGGTCCCAATCTCGGCGGCCATTCCCGCAAGTGGGTGATCGAGACGGTTGAGAACTCGCTATGCCGCCTCAACACCGATTATATCGACATCCTCTATTTCCATCGCGCCGTCTTCGACGTGCCGCTGGAGGAGCCGGTACGTGCGATTGCCGATCTCATCCGCGCGGGCAAGCTGCGCTACTTCGGTGTCTCGAACTTCCGCGGCTGGCGCATCGCGGAAGTCTCACATCTTGCCGACCAACTCGGCATCGACCGGCCGGTCGCCAGCCAGCCGCTCTATAATATCGTCAACCGCACCGCCGAGGCCGAACAGCTGCCGGCCGCCTATCACTACGGTCTCGGCGTCGTATCCTACTCACCACTGGCGCGTGGCGTGCTGACGGGCAAGTATGAGCCGGGTCAGGCACCGGCGGCGGACACGCGCGCCGGTCGCGGCGATAAGCGCATTCTCGAAACCGAATGGCGTCCCGAATCCATCGCCATCGCCCAGGAAATTGCCGCGCATGCCGCCGCCAAGAAGATCTCGCCGACCGAATTCGCCATCGCCTGGGTGCTGAACAACAGGCTGATCACCTCGGCGATCACGGGGCCGCGCACGGAAGAGCATTGGGACAGCTATGTAAGAGCTCTCGATGTCAAGCTTACTGCCGAGGACGAGGCTCTGGTCGACCGTCTGGTCACGACAGGCCATCCGTCCACGCCGGGCTTCAATGATCCGAGCCATCCGGTCGAGGGCCGGGTTCCGGTGAGTGTTGCCGGCGATGCCGGAAACGTCGTGCCGCTTGCCCGCGCCGTCGCGTAACGACCAAGCCCAAGGCCCTGCTTGAGCTGGGCCTTCTCCTTCCGGCGCAAAAGAACCGTTCATGCCCACTATCGCTACATCAGCCATACCTTCCGCTCCCGCAATGACCGATCGGGCAACGCTGCTTGCAAGAGTGCCGGACCTTACCGCGGAGATCGCGAAAGGCGCGGCAAGACGGGACCTCGAACGTGAGCTGCCACACGAAGCATTCGAGCTTTTCAGGCAAGCAGGTCTTGGCGCGTTGCGCATACCGACGAGCCTTGGCGGGCCTGGCGGATCGGTGCTCGACTACATCGAAATGGTCATGACGATCGGCACAGCCGACTCCAATGTCGCCCATGCGCTTCGGAGCCATTTCAATTTCACCGAGGCGCTGCTGCTCAATCCCGGCAGTGCGATCGATCGCACGCAGCTTGCCCGCGTGTTGGCGGGAAAGCTCTTCGGTGGCGCCCATACGGAGCAGGGGACAAAACGTCCGGGCGAAGTGACGACGCGGCTGACGAAATCCGGCGACAGCTTTCGGCTGAACGGACGCAAATGGTATGCGACGGGTACAGCATTCGCCGATTTTGCCTCGTTCAGCGCCAAGGATGATGAAGACCAGCTCGTCAGCGTATTGCTGCCGGTCGATCGCAAGGGGATCACCATTCTCGATGACTGGGATGGTATGGGGCAGCGCCTGACCGCAAGTGGCGGCGTGCTTCTCGAAGACGTCGAAGTCCTACCGCAGGAGATTTCAAGGCGTGGGCTCAGCACTCTCATCGACCGGCATACGTCCACGCTGCGCCAGCTTCATCTCGCCGCCTCGATGGCAGGTGCCGTGCGCGGTGCGTTGAATGACGGCACCGAATATGTGTGCAGACAGGCCCGCTCGGCCGCTCATAGTGCAGCCGAGACAGCCAATGCCGATCCTTTCGTGCAAAAGATATTGGGCGAGGTCGCAGCCAATTCCTTCGCTGTCGATACGCTGATCCGCGAAAGCGCCCGCGCGCTCGATCGGACGGCCGAGGCCTTTGCAGGCGATGATCCGCAGATACTGGAAACGGCATTGGTCGAAAGCGCGCTGACCACGGCGCGCACCCAGATCGTCGCATCGCAACTCGCGCTTGCCGCCGCGACCAACGTCTTCGAACTCGGCGGCGGTTCGGCGACATCGCGCCATCTCAATCTCGACCGCCACTGGCGCAACATCCGCACCGTACTCAACCATAACCCTCTGCTGCACAAGGCGCGGGTGGTGGGCGACTATTACATCAACGGCACCACGACGCATCTGGAGGAAGGCAAGGTCTTCTGAGCCATGTACATCGACCCGCATTCGCATCATTCCATCGTCATCATCGGCGGCGGCTTTGCTGGCGCCCTGACCGCGATCAAGCTGCTCGACCGAACGGAAGTGCCGCTGTGGATCACCATACTGGAGCCTCGCGAGGAGCTCGGGCGCGGGGTGGCCTACAGCACGACCGAGGCGGTTCATCTCGTCAACGGGCCGGCGAGCACATTCTCACTTCATCCGGAAGAACCCGACCATCTGGTTCATTGGCTCGCCGGCAATGCCTCCCAATACGGCTGGACACCGCCCGCCGATATCGCCGGTAGCTTCCCGCCGCGCTGCCTCTATGGAACCTATGTCCGCGACGAGCTGAGCCGTGCGATCGCGGGCGCACGAGCGGGATCGACATTCCGTCATATCAGGGCTTCGGCGACCAACCTCGTTTCCGCTCCACACAAAGTGCGGATCACGACGAGCGCGGGTCAGACGCTGGAGGCGGACGAAGTGATCCTGGCGCTTGGTGTTTTCCAGCCTCCACTCAGCCCGCGGGAAGCTTCCGTTGCGGATCACCCGGCTTTTGCGGCGTCTCCCTGGGATGTCGCCGCCTTGGATCGTGTGGCAGATGCCGGCGAAATCCTGCTCATCGGGTCGAGCCTGTCGATGGTCGATGCGGTCGCCAGCCTGGAGGCGCGCGGCTTTCGCGGCCGGTATCAGGCGATATCCCGGCGAGGGCAGTTGATCGAAGTTCGGCGCAATGCCGAGCTCGAACGTGATTTTCTCGCCGAAGGACCTTTGCCGACGACGGCACGGGCGTTGCTGTCCGTTGTCAAGGCCGAGCGCCGCGCCTTGGCCGCTGCAGCCAAGGACTGGCAGGCGCTGCCGCTAGCGATCCGGCCCTACATTCTGCCTCTGTGGCAGAAGGCTGGTGATGCGGAGAGATCGCGATTTGCCCGCCACTTGCGCGCATTTTGGGACGTGACGGCCCATCGGGCAGCACCCGACAGCTATCGTGCTGTCACCGATGCGATTGCCGAGGGACGGTTCCAACATCAGCCCGCAAGATTGCTTGCGCTGAAGCCCGCCGGCGGCTTGATCGCAGCCACGTTGAAGACGCGATCGGGCACTCACAGGCGTTCCTTCGGGGGCGTCATCGATTGCCGTGGTCATCAGCTGCATGACTGGCGGTGCATTTCCGATCCCTTTGTCAGGAACCTTGTCGAAAGTGGCGAGGTCAGCCCGCACAGCACCGGCTTTGGCATCGATGCCACGCCAGAGGGCGACGTCATTTCCGAAGAAGGGCGTGTCCATCGCAACATCAGCGCCATCGGTCATCCGCTTCGAGGCGTTGCCTGGGAATCGAGCTCGATCACCGAACAGCGTACTCAGGCGATTGCGCTGGCGGATCGCATCCTGAGTAAACTCACCCCGCTTGCTCTTGCCGCTTCGTAAAACGACAAAAAGAAGGGGGCGCCGCATCGCCCCCTCAAGAAGAATACGTCGTCTGCCGCTTCAGCCTTCGCTTTCCTTGATATAGACATCGGCGAAATTCGACTGCACGCCTTCGGCGCCGATCGTGTGGTTCCTGACGCGCTTGTTGAAGACGGTGACGTTTTCGAGCGAGATCAGATTGATGACGGGTAGCTCGTCGGCGATGATCTTCTGGAAGTCGTTGAATTCCTGCTTCCGCTTTGCTTCGTTGACTTCGACCGATGCCGTCTCGAGCAGCCGGTCGACCTCCGGATTCTGATAGTGGCTGGCGTTGGAGAAGGGCAAGCCGAGCTTGAAGTTCTTCGACCAGTAGATGCGCTGCACGCCGAGCGTCGGGTCGAACTGATTGCCGAGATATTCCGCCGTCAGGTCGAAGGCGCGCTCGGTATAGACCTTCTGGATGTAAGTCGAGAAATCATAGGAATCGATCCTCGCATCGATACCGATGCGAGCAAGATTCTGTTTCAGATATTCGGCGACGCGCTTGAAGCCTTCATTGTAGGAATTGTGCGTCAGGCGAAGCGTAAATCGGTTGCCGCTGCCGTTCCGTTTATAGCCGGCCTCGTCCAGCAGTTGCTCGGCTGCCTTGAGATCGAAGGCATAGGGCTTGATCGTGGTGTCCCGATATTGCGGCAAGAACGTACTGACCGGTGTCGGCGAGACGTGCCCATAGCCATACCAGACCGTATTGAGGATGACGTTGAGATCGATCGCATGGGCGATCGCGCGACGGACGCGGATGTCCTTCAGATACTCGTTGTCGAGGTTGAGGATGAGCTGCGTCTGGTCGCCCTTTGTCTCATAGCCGCGGGAATCGATGCCGATGTTCGGCAGTGCCTTGATGCGTTCGAGATCGGCGAGCGGAATGGGATTGTCGCCGCCAAGATCGAATTCGCCAGTTTCGAAGCCGGCCGCGCGGGCAGCACCATCGGGCACGAAACGCACAACGATCTGGTCGAGATAGGGCTTACCGGCATCCCAGTAATCGGGATTGCGCTCGAGAATGATGTGGGAGCCGCGCACCCATTGCCGGAAGACGAAGGGGCCTGTGCCGATGGGCGCGCTGCCGTTGGGATTGGTCGGAACATCGGCGATCTTCACGCCTTCATAGATATGTTTGGGCACGATCGGAGACTCGGCCGCATAGAGCGCCTTCAAGAGATAGGGTGCCGGCTTGGAGAGGCGGAATACCGCCGTCAGCGGATCAGGCGTATCGACTGCGATGACGTTGGCAAATGAGCCGCGCCCGCGCGGATGAACCTGCTTCAGAAGTTCGATCGAATAGGCCACGTCCGCCGAGGTAAACGGCTTGCCGTCATGCCACTTGACGTTGGGTCTGAGCTTGAAGGTATAGGTCAGGCCATCGGAAGCGATCGACCATTCGGTTGCGAGCTGCGGCTTCGGCGTGAGGCCGAAGTCGTAGGTCAACAGACCCTCGGTGATCTTCGGGCTGATCTTCTGCGTTCCGCCGGCCGTATGAGCAAGCGCCAGGATCGTCGGTGGCTCGGGTTCGACGATGAAATTAAGCGTGCCGCCGCGAGCCGGCGTCACCCCTGTTGCGTAGGCGGCTACGGGCGGCAAGAGCCTCGCGGCAGTGGAGAGCAGAAGCAGTTGATTGAAACGGCGGCGATTGATAGTCATTCGGTTTCCTTGCCGGCTGAAATAGATTGGTTCCCGTGTGGATATGCGGCGATCAGGCTGCCAAGAGGCTGCAGACCGGCCACGGCTGGCGCATCTTCGGGTCGCGAGCCGGCAAAACGGAAGAATGTTTTTCTCGTCCACTGAGAAAGAAAAGCTTCGCGAAATCCCGTTTCGCTGGAAGCCGTCGCGGACATTTGTCTATTAAAAATATAGACTATTTTGCGATTTTAGTTTTTGCTTCCCTGATGCCCTCCAGGCATGGAAGAAAATGTCCGTCCGCTTACCGGTAAACGCAAAGCGCGTTCTCGTCTTTGCCAGTCGGATTGTGCTGCAATCGCGCCATGAACACGATTGCGCATGCCCGGAAAAAAGCCATCCAGCCGACTTTGGCGCGCTTGCCGCCATTGACATCGCTGCGCGCCTTCGTCGCCACCGCCCGGCATTTAAGCTTTCTTGGCGCTGCGGAGGAATTGCATGTGACCTCGGCCGCGGTCGGGCAGCAGATTCGGCTCCTGGAAGATTATCTGGGGCAATCGCTTTTTCACAGGGTTCGTGGGCAGCTGCAATTGACGGCCGCCGGTCTCGCGCTCGTTCCGGGCCTGACGAATGCATTCGACGCGGTGCTGGCGACAATGACGCAATTCGTCGCCAGCGATCACGATCTTCCGATCCGCGTATCCGTGGCGCCGTCCTTTGCGAGCAAATGGCTAATCCCGAGATTGGACGCTTTGAGACAGGCAGCGCCCGGCTTGCAGATCCTCCTCGATGCCTCGACGCAATTGACCGATCTGAATGCAGGCGACACCGATTGTGCCATTCGTTATGGGAGCGGCGGCTATCCCGGCCTGGTCGTCGAGCACCTGTTCTCTGAAGCCGTGGTGCCCATCTGCAGCCCGGAATTCGCCGAACGCCATTGGCTCTGGAATGGCCCGCAGGCGATCGAAGGCGTGCCGCTCTTACATGAGGATGGGGCGGAGCACGACCATTCCTGCCCCGACTGGAGTGCCTGGCTCCGCGCGGAAGGGCTGGTCCTACGTCTGCCGAATGGCGGCTTCCGTCTCAGCCAGTCTTCCCTCGTCATCGATGCTGCGCTGGCGGGGCAGGGGCTTGGTCTCGGAAAGGTCCGTCTGGCGGAAGCCGAGCTGAAGGCGGGACGTCTTGTCAGCCCGTTTGGCAGCCCGCAGCCGGTAAGCTTTTCCTATTTCTTCGTGACGACGCCCGCCAAGGAGCGTCTGATGCGTGTCGAGCTGTTCCGCAACTGGCTTCAGGCTGAGGTCAAGGCGCTACGGACGATCGGCGATATTCTGTTGCGGAAC
Source organism: Martinezella tropici (assembly GCF_008370325.1). GTDB lineage: Bacteria > Pseudomonadota > Alphaproteobacteria > Rhizobiales > Rhizobiaceae > Rhizobium > Rhizobium tropici_B. The sequence continues at coordinate 85,854 of NZ_VNIP01000014.1, forward strand.
TCATTGCGCAAATTCGATGTCGCCGCCGCCGAATGACATCGCTCATTTCAGCCTGAAGCCAAGGCGGCGCGCGGCAACGCCGAGCAGATGTCGCCCCTTCAAGGCTTCGACGGTACCGATCCTGTTTTTCACCTGTACCGTCCAATCAATGCGCGGCATGCGCTGTTCGGTCTGAAAGTCCTGCAGGACGGTATTGTAATGCCGCAGGTCCTCCGACCGCCGGCGATGATCATAGCGTTCGTCATGAAGCACGCTCGTTTGCGGCAGCCGCGGCTTGACGGCGGCCGATGTGGCGGGATCGGGGTAGCCGACCGTCAAGCCGAAAACCGGAAACACGCCCTCCGGCAATTCCAGTTCGCGTGCCACGGTTTCGGGATCGTTGCGGATCGCGCCGATATAGCAGGTGCCGAGGCCCTGCGATTCCAGGGACACGACGGCATTTTGCGCCGCTAGTGCGGCGTCGATGACGCCGAGCAAGAAGCTTTCGACATAGTCCAGCCCGTCGGCAGCGGAACCCTGGTCCGCCGCAATGCGGCGCGGCCTGGAAAGGTCCGCGAGCCAGATCAGCAAAAGCGGCGCCTGCGTGATCTGCCTCTGTGTTCCGGCAACGGCGTTCAGCTTGGCCCTGCGCGCCTCGTCCCTGACGGCAATGACGCTCCAGGCCTGCAGATTGGATGAGCTCGGCGCCGATTGCGCCGCTGCGATCGCAAGGTGGAGGATATCGTCCGGAACCGTTTTCGGCAGATAGTCCCGAACCGTGCGATGGGAGAGCAGTGTCTCGATCGTTTCGTTCCAGTCCGCGCCGATATGCTGGCTATTGCGATAACGCTCGCCGACAAGAGCGGCGAGCCGATCATCGTCGGGAAGTTTCGCCGTTGTTGCTGATGTCATACTGTTCTCCTTCATTCGGCGGCAATGGCATAGGGGTTGGCTGGCCGGGAAAGACCCAGGTGATCGCGCAGGGTATGGCCCGCATAGTCTTTCCGGAACAGACCGCGGCCGCGCAGGATGGGCACTACCTCGTCCACGAAGACCTCCAGGCCATGCGGCAGCACATCCGGCATCAGGTTGAAGCCATCGGCGGCGCCTGCCTCGAACCATGTTTCGATATCATCGGCAACCGCCTCGGGTGTGCCGACGATGGTGCGGTGTCCGGTCCCGCCGTTCAAGGCGCGAATGAGGCCGCGCACGGTCAATTTCTCGCGCTGGGCAAGAGCAAGCGTTGCCCGGAAAAAGGTATGTCCTCCATCGGCCGGCAAGGGAATATCGTCCGGCAGGGGTTCGTCGAGCTTCAGCCTGCCTGGATCGACCTGCAATACGCCCGACAGACGCGCAAGGCTGTATTCGAGCGGAATGAGTTCGCGCAGTTCCTCTTGCCGCCGCCTGGCTTCTGCCTCGGTGCTGCCGATGATCGTCGCGAGGCCGGCGAGCACCAAAAGGCTGGACGGAGCGCGACCGTAGCGAGCGGCTCTCGCTCGGAGGTCGTGCGCATAATCGAGCGACTCCTCAAGGGATTGCGAGGCTGAGAACACCGCTTCGGCGTGCCGGGCTGCCAGCTCCCGCCCATCATCCGAGCCGCCGGCCTGCACGATGACGGGATGCCCCTGCGGCGGACGCGGGACGTTGTGCGGGCCATGAACGGAAAAATGCTTGCCGCGATGGGCAATCGCATGAACCTTGGTAGTGTCGACGAACCGACCGCTTTCGACATCGCCGATGAAGGCATCTTCCTCCCAGCTGTCCCAGAGGGCCTTGACGATGGATGTAAATTCCTCCGCGCGCTCATAGCGGCTCTGATGCGCGACAGGCTTTTCCAGGCCGAAATTCCGGCTCTGCGAGAGATCGGCGCTGGTGACGACATTCCAGCCGACCCGGCCGCCGCTCGCATGGTCGAGCGTCGCGAAGCGACGGGCGATATTATAGGGCTCGTTATAGGTGGTGGAAGCCGTGGCGATCAGGCCGATATGCTCGGTATGGGCCGCGACCGAAGCCAACACGATGGTCGGCTCGAGAGATGTCAGTGGCCGGAAATCGACGCGATCGGAGATAGCCGCTTGATCGGCGAGGAAGACCGCGTCGAAAGTGCCGCGCTCGGCGATCCGGGCGACATTGATATAGTGATTGATATCGAAGGATGCGCGCGGGTCGCTTCCCTGCATACGCCAGGCGGCCGGCGAAAAACCGGAATGCAGGATGTTGATGTTGAGATGGAGTTCGCGTTTCCTGCTCACTGGAATATCCCCGGTTCCGGAAACTCGCCGTCCAGGAACCATGTCCCGACATTGCGGATCTTGTATTCGGCGGGATTGTGAAGCGTGTGAATGCGCACATTGCGCCAGAAGCGGTCGAACCCGAGCGGCCTGACGGCGGACCGTGCGCCCATGACTTCGAAGATCTCGCTTGTCACCTCAAGAGCAACCCGGCCGGCAAGCACATTGGCGGAGGCGACCGTGATTGCCGCCTCACCGCGCTCCTCTACCGTCAAATCGTGCCCTTTGGCATAGACGGCATCGACTGCCGAGAGCGCCCGATCGGCAAGCGCCGTTGCCGCCTGTACCTTGATCCATAGCTCGCCATACTGTCTCTTGATCCACGGATCGTCGGCATGCCGTTCGACGCCGGAATAGATCCACGGGCGCGATTTCGTGACCGTATAGTCCCGGGCTGCCGCCAACGCTCCTTGTGCGGAGCCGACGAAGACGTTGAGAAGTACGCTCTGCTGCTGCAACGGTGCCAGTAGGGCGATCGGATCCTTGGGGCGCTCCGGCAATATTTCGTCGTCGCTGATCTCGACATCCTTGTAGAGAACGCGGCCGCTTCCCGTCTGGCGCTGGCCGATCCCGTTCCAGTCGTCGGTGATGGTGATGCCTTTGCGGTCAGCCGGTATATAGGCAAAGCTCCGCTTGTTGGTGTCCTCGTCTTCCCAGGCCACCATCAGATAGTCGGCGACATGCGAGCCGGAGGCGAACGGACGGAAGCCGTTGAGAATGACCTTCCCGACGTCCTGCCGGCCGAAGAGGCTCTTGGAAAAGCTGTTCGTCGTATTGCCCCAGAACCAGCGTCCGGCGGCCGAGCGGCGCAGGATATCCTGCGAGCGTTCGTCCTCGGCCGTGGTGACGGCATTCTGCAATGGGCTGAAATGATAGCCATAGAGATGGCCAAGCGAGCCGTCGACCTTGGCGAATTCGCGCACGATCCGCATGGCGGTCGAGTAAGGTTCGCCAGCGCCGCCGAATTCTTTCGGGATCACCAGATTGACGAGGCCGCTTTCCTTGAGAAGCCTGATCTGCTCGGCGGGTCTGCCGCCGGATTGATCTCTCTCGATGGCATCGAGGGCGAAGAGATCCCGAAGCTCGACGGCCTTGGCGAGATTGGGGTTTGATGTGTCGGCCTCGAATAGAGAGGGCGGAGGATAGGGCGGCTCGAAGCCATCTGGCTTTATGGTCATGGCAGGCACCATCCCTAATGCAGGCGCGGAAAGCCGTGCCGTTCGGCAAGCAGCTCGAGAATGCGATCGGTCGAATTGACGAAGCGCGTGCCGTTCCAGCCACCGGCATCGTCAGGCGGGTTTTCCGCGAAAATGAGAAGCGGCAGCGACTGGTTTTCCTCGCCGGCAACCTCGATCACCTTGTGTCGTGGTCGCAGGAAGGCAACCCTTTCGACATCGATCGCCGCGGCAAGATCCGGGAATGAGGCGAGTAGTCCCTCAACGGCGTTGCAATAGGGGCAGACGAAGCTGACGCCTGGATGTTTCGGATCGGCAAAGCCGGGTGAAATGAGGAACAGTTTGTCACGCGCCATTTGGTCTTCTCCTATTCTGCTGCGACCGCATTGCCTGCGGAAAAACGATTGGCCGGACGCTTGAGCCCGAGATTTTCGCGCAGCGTCGTGCCTTCATATTCGGTGCGGAACAGGCCGCGGCGGCGCAGCTCCGGCACGACAAGCGTGATGAAATCGGCAAGGCCTCCGGGCATGATTGGCGCCATGATGTTGAAGCCGTCGGCGCCGTAATTTTCGAAGCGTTCTTCCATCACGTCGGCGATCTGCGTCGGCGTGCCCACCACCTGCCAATGACCACGGGCACCGGCAATGCGCAGATAGAGCTGTCGGATGGTCAGGTTTTCGCGGCGGGCGAGATCGAGCACCAGTTCCTGGCGGCTCTTGCCGGCATTGGTGACCGGTGGCTCCGGCGGCACGGGACCGTCAAGCGGATAGGAACTCAAATCGACGCCGGTCAATTGCGAGAGGAGGTTAAGACCCACTTCCGGCTGGATGAGCTCCTGCAGGGCTTGGAATTTGTCTTCAGCTTCCGCCTCGCTTCGCCCGACGACAGGAAAGATTCCCGGCAGAATCTTCAAGTCGTCGGGCGAACGGCCATATTTGCCGAGCCGGCCCTTGACGTCGGCATAGAACGCCTTGGCTTCGTCAAGCGTGATCTGCGCGGCAAAGATCGCTTCGGCGGTGCGCGCGGCCAGTTCCTTACCGGGCTCGGAGGCCCCGGCCTGGACCACGACCGGGCGCCCCTGCGGCGAGCGCGGAATGTTCAGCGGCCCGCGCACCTTGAAGTGGCGCCCTTTGTGGGCGAGCCGATGCAGTTTTTCGGGATCGAAATAGCGGCCGCTCTCGCGATCGCGGATGAAGGCATCGTCCTCCCAGCTGTCCCAGAGACCGAGCACGACATCGGCGAATTCCTCAGCTCGGTCGTAGCGGTCGGCATGCAGGACCTGCGCATCATGGCCGAAGTTGAAGGCGGCATCCGGATCGGAAGAGGTCACCAGATTCCAGCCGGCGCGGCCGCCGCTTAAGCGGTCGAGCGAACCGAACTGGCGCGCAAGATTGAAGGGATCGGAAAAGCTCGTCGAGGCGGTGGCGATCAGGCCGATATTGCGGGTGACGCTGGCAAGCGCCGACAAGAGCGTGATCGGTTCGAACGGATAGATGCCGCTATGCGCCTTCCGGCTTGCCGCATTCAAATCCTTCAGCCGCGCCGCAACGCCGTCGGCAAAGAAGATGGTGTCGAACTTGGCGGCTTCGGCGAGTTTGGCGAGCTCCAGATAGTTCTCGAACTCAGTCCCCACGGACGCCTCGGGATGCCGCCAGGCGGCTACGTGATGACCGGTGAAAAGCAGAAAGGCACCGAGCTTGATCTGATCCTTGCGTCTGGCCATGGAATGTTCTTTCAGCGGTACATTGCCGGAATGGGGAATTCACCTGTGAGCAGCCATGTGCCGAGCGTCCGTTTCTTGTATTCGGCAGGATTGTGCAGCGTGTGGGTGCGTACGTTGCGCCAGAAGCGGTCGAAACCGTTGGCCGTCGTTGCCGAGCGTGCGCCCATGACCTCGAAGATCTCGCTGGAGACGGAAAGCCCGACCTCACCGGCATAGAGGTTGGCCGTGGCGATATCGATGGCGGCGATCCCGCGATCTTCATGCGTCAGGCCAGGCCCCTGGTTGAAGGCGCCGTCAAGGCTGCGTGCTGCCTTGTCCGCGAGCTCGGTGGCTGCGAGCGTGCGGATATAGAGATCACCATATTGCCGCTTGATCCAAGGATCGTCGGTGTGCTTGTCGACGCCGGAATAGATCCAGGGCCGCGACGATGTCGTCGTGTAGGCCCGGCCTTCCTCCAGCGCTCCCTGTGCGCTGCCGACGAAGACGTTGAGCAGCACACTTTGCTGTAGTAGTGAGATCATCGACGTATAGGGGGTCAGCGGGACCGCTGGGGAACTGATGAGTTCGTCATCTGCTATCTCGAGGTCATGAAAGCTGACCGTGCCGCTACCGGTCTGGCGCTGGCCGATGCCGTCCCAGTCATCCTCGATGACGATACCCTGGCGGTTGGCTGGCACGGCCGCCGTCAGGCGCTCGCCCTCGGCATTTTCGAAGGAGATCTGAATGTAGTCTGATATGTGCGAGCCTGAGGAGAAGGGGCGCTTACCATTGACCAGCCAGCCATGGTCGATCCGCCTGCCCGATGAGGTTTTCGACATGGCATTGCCGGAATTGCCCCAAAGGAAATTGCCGGCAGCGGAGGCCCTGAGCAGGCGTTCTCGCTGCACGTCCGAGCCGCGGAAAAGAACGAGGTTCAAGGGCAGGTGATGGTAGCCGAAGAGGTGGGCAAGCGACCCGTCGGTGCGGGCAAATTCCCGCACGACACGCAGGATGGAGAGCCATGACGCGCCTCGACCGCCATAGCGCGTGGGGATCTGGGCGGAAGGCAAGCCGCTTTCCTTCAGCAGGCGGATCTGTTCGATAGGCCGTCCGCCCGCCTTGTCGCGCGCCACTGCATCCCGGTGGAACGCCTGCCTGAGTTCGATGGCCTTGGCGACCAAAGGATCGGATGTGTCTGATGGGAAAGACATGTCTGCTCCACGCCTATGGATCTAAGCGGTGATCGCCGCTCTCAGGCACGGAGGGTTCGGCGACTGCCGCTCCAAGTCCAGCAATATCTATTTGGCTCCTCGGGAAGAAATTCTTTTCCTGGCAAGGCGGGCGGGTGCCTGTGCCCGCAATTTCCAGCCGGCACGACGGCAGCTGCGAAACGATCTTGGCCGGTTCGGCATGCTGCGCGACGAACAAATCCGAACAGGCCGCGGTAAATAGAATATAATTTCTATAGATTATTATCTTTAGCGATTAGCCTTCGTTCGGCTGCGATGACGGAGAAGACGATGGCGAGTAAACAACGGCAATTGAAGCTCGGGGCTTTTCTCTACCCGACCGGCCATCACATTGCCGCTTGGCGACATCCTCTGACGCAGGCGGACGCCGGCTCCAATTTTGCGCATTATGTCGGGCTTGCACAAATCGCCGAGGCGGCCAAATTCGATCTGATCTTCCTGGCCGATGGTGTCGGCACCCGTGGAGACGATACCGAGGCGTTGCAGCGTACGGCACAGCGCTATGTCGCGCAATTCGAGCCGATCACATTGCTCTCTGCGTTGGCGGCGGTGACGAAGAATATCGGCTTTGTCGCGACCGCCTCGACCTCTTTCAACGAGCCCTATCACATCGCCCGCAAATTCGCCTCGCTCGACCATATCAGCGGCGGCCGCGCCGGTTGGAACCTCGTGACCTCCTCCACCGATCATGAAGCGCATAATTTCGGCAGGGACGAACATTATGCGCATGCCGAGCGCTACGAACGGGCCGAAGAATTCGCGAATGTCGTTCTTGGCCTTTGGGACACCTGGGAGGAGGACGCTTTTCCTCGCAATAAGCAAAGCGGCATCTATTATGATCCGCAAAAGCAGCACATCCTCAATCACAAGGGAAAATACTTCAAGGTTCGTGGTCCGCTGAACGTGGAGCGCGCTCCGCAGGGCCACCCCGTTCTGGTCCAGGCGGGTTCGTCCGAGCCGGGCAGGGAGCTCGCCGCCCGAACGGCTGAGGTCGTTTTCACCGCGCATCAGACGATCGGGGACGCGCGGGCCTTCTATGCCGATCTCAAAGGCCGTCTTGCCAAATACGGGCGGGATCATGATGACCTCAAGATCATGCCTGGGATCTTCCCGGTCGTGGGCCGGACGCGCGAGGAAGCGCAGCGGAAATTTGCCGAACTCCAGGATCTCGTCCATCCGGTGGTCGGCCTTTCCCTGCTGAATGGCATGTCCGGCGGTGTCGACCTGTCGCAATATCCGCTCGACGGTCCCATTCCGGATCTACCGGAAACCAATGGCAGCAAGAGCCGCCAGAAATTGCTGCTCGATCTTGCAAGGCGCGAAAAGCTGACCATTCGTCAGCTCTATCTCCGTGTCGCTGGTGCGCGCGGGCATTGGCAGATCGTCGGAACGCCGACTGAGATCGCCGATCAGATGGAGGAATGGTTCAAGACGGGAGCCGCCGACGGCTTCAACGTCATGCCGCCGCAACTGCCGACCGGTTTTTATGATTTCGTCGAGCACGTGTTGCCGGAACTGCGCCGCCGCGGTCTTTTCCGCAGCGATTACGAAGGCGCGACGCTGCGGGAAAATCTCGGATTGAAAGTGCCCCTGCATCCGGCGCGGCACGCGGTTGCTGCGGAGTAGCAAAGCCATGGGCAATTCCCTGCATGTTCAGATCAGTCATGTCACCCGCCAGTTCAAGGTGAATGGCGAGATATTGACCGCTCTCGACGATGTCAGCCTCGATATTGCCGAGGGCGAGTTCGTCACCATCGTTGGGGCGAGCGGTTGCGGGAAGTCGACTTTGCTGCGTTTGGGAGCCGGCCTTGATCTCCCGACGGCCGGTTTTGTCGGCCATGCCGGACGGCCGGTCAAGGAGCCGAGCCTCGAGCGCGGCATCGTTTTCCAGGAGCCGCGGCTTTTCCCCTGGCTGACGGTCGCCCGCAATATTGCGCTCGGGCTGGAGAATTCTGAGCTGCCGAAGGCGGAAAAAAAGAAACTCGTCGAATCCCACCTCGAACTTGTCGGGCTTTCCGGCTTCGCCAAAGCCTATCCGCACCAGCTTTCCGGCGGGATGGCACAGCGCGCCGGTATCGCTCGCGGTCTGGTCAATTGTCCGAATGTCCTGTTTCTCGATGAGCCCTTCGGTGCACTCGATGCCATCACCAAGGCAAGATTGCAGGACGAGCTACAGACGATCTGGGCCAAGGAACGCATCACCATGGTTCTGGTGACGCATGATGTCGAGGAAGCCGTTTATCTCGGTGACCGCGTTGTCGTTATGTCGCCTCGGCCAGGCCGCATCCGAGACGTCGTCCCGGTGGATTTGCCGCGTCCTCGCGATCGCACGTCTCCCCGGCTGGTCGAAATCCGCAATCGGGTTCTTGAGAACCTCAACGCTACGACGTCAACGCCTCGCCCGCCATCGAGCATCACAAGTCCGGCGGTTGAAACCCGGCCCGCCGTCGTCGCCGCAGAATAATCACGGAGCAACAGATGAAACTGTCCATTATTTCCCGCTTGGCCGCCGGTGCGGCGGTCGCCCTGACCTTGTTATCCGCCTCGGCCTGGGCGCAGGATCCCCTCGTCATTCACGTCGGCTATGCCGCGATCGGCGTCGACAATAAACCCTATGCCGAGGGAACGTCGGCTGCGACGGCGCGCGCCGGCGAATTTCTGGAAAAGGAATTCGCCAACGATCCGAACGTCAAGATCGAATGGACCTTCTTCAAGGGCGCTGGCCCGGCGGTCAATGAAGGCTTTGCCAACGACCAGCTCGACTTTGCCTATCAGGGGGATCTTCCCGCGCTGATCGGCCGGGCAACCGGCCTGAAGACGAAGTTTCTGCTGGCGAGCGGCGCCCGCAAGCCGCTCTATCTCGCCGCGGCCAAGGGCTCCGGCATCAAGACGATCGAGGATCTGAAGGGACGCAAGATCGCGTTGCAGCGCGGAACCAACGGGCATCTTGCGGCCATCAAGGTGCTGCAGGCGCACGGGCTTACGGAACGGGACATCCAGGTCGTCAATCTGGATACGGCCGGCACTGTCGCAGCCCTGACCAGCAAGGATATCGACGCAGCCTTCGGCGACACCCAGCTCATCAATCTGGCAGCCAAAGACAGTGCCGATGTCATCTACACGACCAAGGGCGACGATCCACGCTTCGGCCGCAATGCGGGCATCATCGGCCGCGAAGCTTTCATCGAGGCTCATCCGGAGATCACGCAGCGTGTCGTCGATGCCTTCGTCAAGGCGGCGCAATGGTCGTCGGAGGAACAGAATCGAGCAGCACTCTTCGAACTCTGGCACAAGTCCGGCACGCCCGTTCCGATCCTTGAGGAGTTTTTTCGCAACGATACGCTGGCCTATCGCAACTCACCGCTGATCGATGACCTGCTCACGTCCCAGTACAAGGAGCAGGCGGTCAAGAGCAAGGAATACGGCCTGATCCGCCGCGACGTCGATCTCAATGGCTGGTTTGAGCCGAAATATCTCAACAATGCACTGCAACGGCTCGGCCTGACGAAGTTCTGGCAGCCCTACGGAGCCGACGGAAAGCCGGTCGCTTCCTGATCGGAGGCGCGATTAAGACTAGGAGGCTGGCGTGAGCGCTGTTGTCGAGACTACCGGTCGGACCGGCTTGTCCATATCGCCGGCAAGGTTCCAGCGTCTTGCCGTTCTCTTGACCGGCTTGATCTTTCCGCTTGGCCTGTTTGGTCTCTGGTGGGTAGCCTCCGCCAGAGGCTGGCTACCGGAGCAGATCCTGCCGCCGCCAGCCTATGTCTACCAGACCGGCCGGGACATGATCCTGAGCGGCGAGCTTCTCTATCACACCGGGGTCAGTCTCGGACGCGTCGTCATCGGCTTTGCCATAGGCGCCGGGCTTGGCCTGTTGCTCGGCATCGCCATGGGGCTTTCCGAAACGGTCGAGGACTATGTAAAGCCGCTCTTCCTCGCCTTTGCGCAAATTCCGACGCTCGGATGGATTCCGCTCTTGATGCTGCTCGTCGGCATCGAGGAGACCTTGAAGATCATCATCATCGCCAAGGGCGCCATCGTGCCGATGACGATGAACACGCTCGCCGGAATCCGCGGCGTCTCGCCGAAATATCTCGAGGTCGGCAGAGCGCTGCGCTTCAGCCGCTGGCAAACCCTGCGTCTGATCGTGCTGCCGGCAGCCGTTCCCTCCATATTCACCGGCATCCGTTATGGACTCACCCATTCCTGGACATCGCTTGTCGGCGTGGAACTGCTGGCCTCTTCCGAAGGGCTTGGCTTTCTGCTGGTCTGGGGGCGGCAGATGTTCTGGCTCGATACCGTCATCGTGACAATGATCGTCATCGGCCTGGTCGGCTTTGTCATGGACAAGGGGCTGGACCGAACCGAACTGCTGGTTCAGCGCTGGAAGCGGCAGGAGCTTTGACGATGGCAAGAGCAAGCCGTTTCGTACGTTTCCGGCGTGGCATCACGCTGCCGATCCTTCTCCTTGTCGCCTGGGAGGTCTCAAGCCGGGCCGGTTTGGTGGATGCGCGCTTTCTGCCGCCATTGGAGGACGTAGTTGCCACAGCCAAGCGCGAGCTGATCGACAATGATCTTATCGGCGAGCTCGGCTTTAGCCTCATGCGCAACATTGCCGGCTTTCTTATCGGATGTGTGCTGGGCGTCGGCTTCGCCAGCCTGCTGGCGCTCTCGCGTATTGCCGATCGGCTGATCATGCCGACTTTCAACGGCCTGAAGCAGATCTCGCTGTTGGCGTGGATACCGCTGATCTCGGTCTGGTTTGGCTTCGGCGAGCAAGCGAAGATCGTCTTCGTCGCGCTTGCCGCTTTCATTCCCATCGTTCTCAACACCTATGACGGCATGCGCGAGGCACCGGCCGAACTGCTTGAGGTCGGGCGCGCGTTGAAGTTCAATGCGCGCCAGAAAGCATTGCGGATCTATATTCCCTCGGCAATGCCCTCTATCGCGACCGGGGTCCACCTGGGCTTGATTTATGCCTGGCTCGCGACCGTGGGCGCGGAGTATTTCCTGGCCGTCGGCCCGGGGATCGGCGGTCTGGTGATTGCCGGCCGTGAACGGTTCGACATGGCCATGGTCATGGTCGGCGTCCTGATATTGGGCCTGGTCGGTTTCATCCTCAATCGCCTTGCCTATGGGCTGGAGGCTTATCTGCTGCGCTGGCGACCCAAGCAGATCACGTAGGTCGCGCTGTCGATAGTTATGGGCAGGCAGTTGTTACTGTGTCAGCCGACCGCATCGCGCCGCAGCAGCAAGGCTGCATCCATGAAACGGATTTCTGCCTCCTTGTTCATAAACGCACCACGATACCTTTAGTCTATCATTTTTATAGACAATTATGATCCCGTTCAGACCGCGCGACCCCCATTCTCCTCCAGAAGCGGATGATCGGAGCGGCAGCGACCAATATTAAGGACGGGATATGAGCGAGAGATATTTCAGCGTGAATGGTGCGAAGCGAGGCAAAAGCGGCATCGCCCTTGCATTTTCTCTTTTGGCGATGATCGGGACCGCAGCGAATGCCGCATCCGAAACGACAAAGCCGATCGATGGTGGTGTTCTCAACGTCGGGCTGGCAACGGATGCCTCTATCATCGACCCGTCGATCACGGGCAATTCCGTCACGGCATTGATCACCCGCAATATCGTCGACTCACTCGTCGGGCAGGCTGAAGATAATAAATTCACGCCATGGCTTGCAGAAAGCTGGGACATCAGCGGTGATAATACTGTCTATACCTTCCATCTGCGTCAGGGCGTGACGTTCAGCGACGGCACTCCGCTCGACGCAGCCGCGGTCAAATACAATTTCGATCGCATTCTCGATCCGAAGACGACATCGAGCTACGCCAAGTCGCTGCTCGGACCGATCGACAAGATCGAGGCGCCGGATAGCCGTACGGTGGTGATCCATTATCGCCAATCCTTTGCTCCCTTGCTGCAGGGATTGAGCCTTCCCTATCTCGGTATCCAGTCTCCGACCTATCTTCAGAAGGCTCAGAGCACGACGAATACCGTCATCGGATCGGGTCCCTACGTGCTCGACAATTTTACCAAAGGCAGTGGCAGCAAGCTCAGCCGTCGCGCGGATTATAATTGGGGTCCTGGTTACGCCGCGCATAAAGGGCCGGCTCATTTCGATCAGATCGTCTTCAAATATCTGCCGGAGGCTTCCGTGCGCCTCGGTGCGCTGGCAAGCGGTCAGTTGCAGGCGATCGACGCGGTACCGCCGGCAAATTATCGCTCCGTTCAGGGTAACGGCAAGCTGCAGGTGGTGACGCGAGAAAATCCAGGCGTCAACAGCGCCTATTTCCTGAACACTTCGAAAGGCCCGTTTCAGGACTTGAAGGTGCGGCAGGCTTTCCAGAGCGCGGTCAATGGGCCTGCAGCGGTCAAGGCTGCCTTCTTCGGAACCCTGAAGGCGGCCGACAATATCCTCGGTCCCTCGACCCTCTATTACGACCACGACATCTCCCGTTCATGGGGCTTCGATCTGGCAAAGGCCAACCGGCTGCTTGATGAGGCGGGCTGGTCGCAGAAGGATGCTGATGGTGTCCGCAAGAAGGACGGCGGCCGCCTGACGCTGCATTATGTCTACGACAGTACCTCACTTGCCGCGACGGAAGTGATCCTGGCGCAGGCCGTTCAATATCAGGTGCGGCAGGCGGGCTTCGATCTGCAGCTCGATCCGGTCGATTCCGGCGGCTGGACCGCCCGAACCAATGCCAATGATTACGATCTGGTCTCGTTCTTCTATGTGCGTGCGGAGCCCGATATCCTGCGCACGGTATTCCATTCCGCCTATATTCCGCCAGCCGGTCAGAATGCGTCTCGCGTCAAAAGCCTCGACGAAAAGCTGACGAAAGCGGTCGGGGCTTCCGATGCCGAGCGTAAGAAGCTCTATGCGGAGGTGCAGAAGGAAGTGATCGAGCAGGCCTATGCCGTCCCCCTTTTCGTGGCCGCTTATCAGCTCGGAGCCTCGAAGGGCCTGAATGGCATTTCTTGGGCCACCAACGCAAAACCGAATTTCTACGATGCCTGGTTGGATCGCTAAGCTCTTCCAAACCGCTGTTCGGCGGATCGGGGTGGTCGTTGCCGTGCTTTGGGGCGCGGCAACGATCGCTTTCATCGCCGTGAAGCTCATTCCCGGCGATCCCGTCGCGATATTGGCTGGCGGGGAGAACGTCGTCGATGAGGCGGAACGGGCCGCATTGGTGCATCAATACGGCCTCGACCAGCCGCTTGCGCTGCAATACGCGCATTATATCGGCAAGGCTCTGAGCGGCGATTTCGGACAAAGCTACCAGTACAGGCAGCCTGTTTCCGAGGTGATCTATGAAGCGGCGCGGCCGACATTGCAGCTCGCCGGGAGCGCGATCGTGCTTGCTCTTCTTCTGGCGATTAGCGTGGCTCTCGCGACAGCCGGTCGTCGTAGAAGCCTGACGCTGTTGTCCTCGGGAATAGAATTGATCCTTCTAAGTACACCCGTCTATTGGATCGGCATCGTCCTGCTGACGGTCTTCAGCTTCAACCTCGAATGGTTTCCGGTCACCGGCAATGACGGACCATCGGCGCTTGTGCTGCCCGCCATTGCCTTGAGCATGCCTTTGGCCGCGCTGTTGAGCCAGGTATTGCGCGATGGCTTGGAGGAGGCACTCTCCCAGCCGTTCTCTCTGACGGTCCGGACACGCGGCGTCGGCGAGACGGTCTTGCGTGTCAGGCATGGTTTGCGGCACGCCGCGCTGGCGGCCTCGACCCTTACCGGCACATTGCTCGCCAGTACCCTCGGGGGCTCGATCCTGACCGAGTCAGTATTCGGCCGTTCGGGCATTGGGCAGATCACGCTTCAGGCGATCAAGACCCGCGACATGCCGTTGATCCTCGGTCTGGTGATGCTGTCTGCCCTTGTCTTCGTTGTCGTCAACCTGCTGGTCGATGCGCTCTACCTTTTGATCGATCCACGTTTAAGGAGGACAGGCCTTTGAGCGATGTCGTGCTGGCAGAACGCGAGCAGCAGCGCCGCATCAGGCGCCGCCCGATCTGGCTGTCTTTCGGACTGCTTGTTCCCTTCGCCTTTGTGGTCGTTCTTTGTGTTGCGGTATGGGCGCCACAATGGCTCTCTGCTCTCGATCCCGAGGCAGTCGATCCGAATGCGATCCTGTTGCCGCCTGATGGGCAATATTGGTTTGGAACGGACGAACTAGGCCGGGATCTGTTTTCGCGCGTCGTTTACGGAACCTCGCAATCCCTGACCATTGGCATCGGCGCGACCCTGATTGCCAGCCTCGGCGGTATCGTATTGGGGACGACGGCTGCGCTGGCTCCGAGGCCGATCGGCCGGCTTCTCTTGCGCATCATCGATATCCTGCTTGCCTTTCCGGAAATGCTGCTTGCGCTGCTGGTGATTGCCGTTCTCGGCCGCGGGCCTGCCAACACGCTCTTGGCGGTCGGGCTTGCCAGTATTGCCGGCTATGCGCGATTGATCCGCTCGCAGGTGCTTCGCATCAAGCTGTCGGGCTATGTCGAGCATGCCGTGGCACTTGGCGAGCATCCGTGGACGATCATCAGCCTGCATATCGTCCCCAATGCCATCCGGCCGCTCCTCATCCTCGCGACGGTTGGCGTGGGGAGTTCGGTACTGTCCGCCTCGGCCTTGAGCTTTCTTGGCCTAGGCGTCGTGCCTCCGGCGGCTGAATGGGGTGCGCTCCTCGCCAATGGCCGCAATTTCCTTGATATCGCGCCCTGGACCAGCCTGTTGCCTGCGACGGTGGTCGCGCTTTCCGTCATTTCGATCACCCTGCTGGGCCGCAGGTTGCAAGCCCTTCTCGCGACGGGGGATCTGCGATGAATATTCAGCCCGGCCTGCAAAACTTTCGGACTGCTGCTTCCGAGCCGTCCCAGCTGCTTGTGGTCAAAGGGTTGAATGTGGTCTTTCAGACCCCGCAGGGCCGCGTGGACGCCGTTCGCGACCTATCGCTGCAAATCGCCCCCGGCGAAATCCTCGCATTGGTTGGCGAATCCGGTTCCGGAAAATCGGTGACGGCCCGGGCGATTGTCGGCCTTGCCGGATCGCGCTCCGTGGTAAAAGCCGAGGGGATGGAACTGACCGCCCATGATGGCCGGCCGCTCAACCTCCTCGATCTGTCGGAAAAAGCCTGGCGCGATGTGCGCGGTCGCGAAATCGGTTTCATTCTCCAGGATGCGCTCGTATCGCTTGATCCCTTGAGGACCGTCGGTCGCGAAATCGCCGAGCCCATCCTTACGCATCGTTTGGCGCCGCGCTCGCTCGTATCGCAGCACGTTGTGGAGTTGCTGGAACGCGTCGGTGTCCCCGAGCCGGAATCGCGGATGGGCCAATATGCGCATCAATTGTCCGGCGGGTTGCGGCAAAGAGCGTTGATTGCCTCAGCGCTCGCCGGCCAGCCGCGCCTACTCGTCGCCGACGAACCGACGACGGCGCTGGATGTCAGCGTCCAGAAAAGGGTGCTCGCTATTTTCAAAGAACTGACGGCTGCCGGCCACGGCATCCTTCTGATCACGCATGATCTTTCCGTTGCCGCCCAGCTCGCGGACCGGGTCGCCGTGATGCAGAAGGGGCAATTGGTGGAAACCGGCCCGGCGCGCGGCGTTCTGTCAGATCCGCAGCATGCCTATACCCAACAGCTCCTGGCTGCCGTACCGACGGCTGCCAATCGCGGTCGTCGTCTCAGCGCCCCGGATAAGCCCTTGCCGCATAGGGAGGCCATTCGTTCGGGTGAGCGGCTCATCGACATTCGCAATGTGTCGATGAGCTTCAGGCACACGGACGGCAGTCTTCTGCACGCTGTCAGCGATGTATCGCTTCATGTCGACGGTGGAGAAACATTGGGTGTGGTCGGCGAATCCGGCTCCGGCAAGACGACGCTTGGCAAGATCGCGCTGGCACTTCAGCATCCGGATATGGGGGAGGTGTTGTTTGAAGGGCGGCCGTGGAGCACGCTTTCCGAGCGCGCACGCCGTCCTTTGCGAGCCGGAATGCAGATCATCAGCCAGGATCCACTCAGTTCCTTCAATCCGCGCTTCACGGTCGAGCGCATCATCGGGCAACCCTTGCTGCTTCACGGCAAGCTGAACAGATCGGCGCGCCGCGAAGAGATCGTCAGGTTGTTGGAGCTTGTCGGACTGCCACCCGATCTCCTTGCCCGCAGGCCAACAGCACTTTCCGGCGGCCAGCGCCAGCGCGTCTCGATCGCGCAGGCTCTGGCTGCGACGCCGAAGCTTCTGATTTGCGATGAGCCCGTTTCGGCGCTCGACGTCACGACACAGGCGCAAGTTCTCGATCTGCTGGTCGATTTGCAGGCAAGACTCGGTTTGTCGATGATCTTCATTTCGCATGATTTGGGAGTGATCCAGCATATCAGCCATCGGATCATCGTCATGAAACAAGGGGCTGTCGTCGAGGCGGGATCGGTCGAAGACGTATTCGAGCGCCCCCAGCATGCCTATACGCGCGAACTCATCGCATCCGTGCCGAGATTTAGCGATGGCTAGGGATAGTCGCGCCGCCAGACGCCCTGCAATGAGCTGGTTCTTGGGCAAGCCTTTCGTCCTAAACGCTTGTCCGGCGAAAAACATTTCGCCGCTCTTTTCCAGATTGGATGGGTCTCTCTCCACAACGGCCGGCTCTAAAAGTAGATTCATGATGTTGAGTTCGAGGAGTTCGGATGTCCCAGGCTGCTAATGTCATCGATTTCCAGGCCTATCGTGATGCGCGGGAAAAATCGTCCCTTGCGGTATCACAGGCGCGTGCGGCTTGGCCGGCCCAGCCTTTCGTCATGTGGGTTCCCTATCTCGGTTTCATTCCTGTAATGCCCATCGGCAATCAGACTTATGGTGGCTGAGGCGAGCGGAACGCTCGTTGTGGCCTCAAGAGCGGAGTCGATCGACGAAATATCTGCCTTGACTGGCCAAAATCTTCGGCGCCTAAGGACGCGCAGAGGATATTCGCTTGATCGATTGGCGAAGATTTCCGGCGTCAGCCGGGCAATGCTTGGGCAGATCGAGACAGGCAAGAGCAGCCCGACCATTGCAATTCTCTGGAAAATTGCCGCCGCGCTGGATGTCTCTTGCAGTTCGCTGATTGCCGAGCCTCACGAGACGGCTCTCCGGGTTCTCACCCATGCCAAAGCGAAAGTCCTTTCCGCTTCGGAAGGCCGCTTTCAGACGCGGGCCTTATTCCCCTACGAGAGCGAACGGAAAGTCGAATTTTACGAATTGAGAATAGCCGCGCATCACACGGAGAAAGCTGACGCGCATCGTCCGGGAACCGTGGAAAATCTGGTCGTTTCGCGGGGCACCGTCGAGATCGTCGCCGGCCGTCATGCGCCGCAAATCCTGGGCGAAGGCGATGCGATCCTATTCGAGGCCGATGTCGCTCATAGCTATCGCAATATGACCGGAAGTGAAGCGGTTCTCTTTTTGGTGACGACCTACGTCGAGGAAATCAGCGGCTGAACGTGCGATCCGCTTCCAGCCAAAATCGGGCCGCCCAGAGAGCGACCCGTCGATCATTTTCTCGCCGAAATCGTGTCGGTCAGGCAGCTTCCATCATGCAGCACATCATCATGTTGCCGCACATCATCATCATTGGCATGCCAGACGACATCATGGACATCATGCGCTTGCAGCACTCCATGAACATGTCCTTGTCCATGCCTTCCATCGGCATCGTTTCGCAGACCATGCCCGTGGGCGTCATCTTGCAGGTCATTTTGCCCATCATCATCTGCATCATGGGCATCATCATTGGATTCATCATCGGCATGCCGCCCATCATCGAACCCATCATCGGGTTCATCATGGGCATTCCACCCATCATCGGCATGCCGCTCATCATGGGGTTCATCATCGGCATCATGTTCATTGCAGGGTTCATCATCGTCATCTCCCGAAATTGACCGCGTTCTGGCCTTCGATGAAGTTTTAGTTATGTCAACCAATTTTTCTGTTCAATGTAAAAAATTATTTTAATATTCTTTCCTCTGATAGAATAGAGGCGTCTCCGCTGCTTCGATCGATATCTTCGTTATGGCAGAGATTCATCCGCTATTGCAGATGGCGAGATTGCCCTTGAAGTCGCTTTCCGCCTCAATGCCGAGTGCTCAGCGAGGCGAAAAATTCATTTTGCTGATTCACGCAGCAGCGGCGGAAAGCTATTTCTTTAGTCCAGTAAATTTATAGATATTCTTTCGGCATCGACTGACCTTTTGCCTGTGGCATTTCCAGCCAATCATCCGGTGAGTATCGCGTGACGAAAATCTATCGGAGCTTCACGGAGCTGATCGGCAATACGCCGCTGGCCCGGCGACCCGACAATACCGGCAAGCTCATCGTAGCCATCTTGCCCGATATCGGTGAACGCTATTTATCGATCTCGACGGAGCAGCCACAATGAGCAAGAACAATCGCCCTGCCAATCAGACCGGCCCCAACACCCAGCTGGTGCGCGCAGGCTATGATCCCTTCGACTATCATGGCTTCGTCAATCCGCCAAAGGTTCATGCATCGACGATTCTGTTTCCGGATGCACAAACGATGGATCGCAACGGGCAGAAATACACCTATGCGACGCGTGGCACACCAACGACCGACGCACTTTGCGATGCAATCAATGAACTCGAAGGGGCGGCCGGTACGGTCCTCGTCCCGTCCGGGCTTGCGGCCGTTACGACCGCGCTGCTGGCCTACCTGTCTCCCGGAGACCACGCGCTGATCGTTGATTCCGTCTATGGCAATGTCCGGCAGTTTTGCGACACCATGCTTTCCCGGTTCGGCGTCGATGTTCAGTACTACGACCCTATGATCGGCCATGACATCGAGAGGTTGTTCAAGGCCAATACGAAGCTGGTTCATACAGAGGCGCCTGGGTCGAACACCTTCGAGATGCAGGATATTCCCGCCATCGTCGAGGTCGCGCATCGGCACGATGCCGTCGTCACCATGGACAATACCTGGGCAACGCCGCTTTTCTTCCGGCCCCTCGACGCAGGCGTCGACGTGTCGATCCAGGCATCGACCAAATATCCCGCCGGTCATGCCGATGTGCTGATGGGCACGATTTCGGCAAATGCCAGGCATTGGAGGGCGTTGAAGCGCGCCAATGGAGCGCTTGGCTTTTGCGGCACGCCCGATGACGCCTATCAGGTTCTTCGTGGACTGCGCACCATGGGCATTCGGTTGGAGCGTCATCAAGCGAACAGCCTCGCTGTCGCGAAATGGCTGGAGGGACGGAGCGACGTCGTCCGTGTCCTTAACCCGGCTCTGGAAAGTTTCCCCGGGCACGCGCTTTGGCGGCGTGACTTCAAGGGAGCCGGCGGCGTCTTTTCCTTCGTGCTCGCGGCCGACCAAACGGAAGATTTCAAACTGAAGGCCCAGAGATTTCTCGATGGACTCTCCTTGTTCGGCCTCGGCTATTCCTGGGGTGGGTATCAGAGCCTTGCGTTGCACGTCGATCTGAGTGATCGCCGCATCGCATCGGCACCCATGGGAGGACCGGTCATCCGCCTTCAGATCGGGCTGGAGGACGTCGAAGATCTGATCGCCGACCTGGAGCGCGCCTTCGCAGCTTCATCAACGGTCTGAGCGTATCTCTCGATAAAAAGACAGGCTTGCTGCCAAGCTCTATCCGCGATGCCGGCAGCAAGCGCCGCGGATGGATTGTGGGGCCTATGGCGCGCCTTGCGTCAGGCGCGCTTGGCCGGGCTCAAGCTACCGTTTGCGCTTATGTAGGGCGGTAGCTCCAGATTCGCGCGGAAATCGTCGCCGACATAATCGGTGTCGATGATTGAACGCCGCCGCAATTCGGGCAGCAGCCCGTTCACCAGCAGGTCTTCCTGGTCGGGATTGCCGAAGCCATGCAGGGAGAGAACGTCAAGAATGCCTGCTCGATAGCGCTCCTCAATCGCGTCGGCAAGCTGCTCCGGCGTGCCGGCAACCGACCAGTGGCCGGTTTCCTGCGCCTGAATGATGAGCTGCCGCAATGTCAGTCCCTCGCGCGCATAGCGGCGGAAGATTTCCACGCGGCCGCGCCGCCGGTTGATGCTGGTAACCTCGGGCAGCAGCGATTCCGGCAAAGGCTTGTCGAGCGGCAGTTCGGAAAGATCGAGATCGCCGCCGAGCATGTCCACCAGTTTCAGGCGGCCCTGTTCGTAATCGATCCGCTCGTGCTTTTCCTTCAGGCGCCTTGCGACATCAGCATCTGAATCGCCGATCACCGAGTGGAAGGAGTTCATGATGAAGGGGAGGCCGGCTGCGCGCCCGAAGCTTGCCGCACGACGCCGCAGCTCCGTGGCAAAAGCGATGGCATCCTCGAGCTCGGGCTGTGAGGTATAGACCACCTCGGCATATTGTGCGCCGACGGTGACGCCGGCTTCTGACTGGCCCGCCTGAAACTGGACGGGACGGCCCTGTGGCAAAGGCGGCACGTTGAGGGGACCGTCAACTTTGAAGTGCCTGCCTCGATAGTTGATCGGATGGAATTTTGCCGGATCGATACCGATGGCGCCGGACGCCTTGCGTTCGGCGGCATTGCGCTCATTGGCATCATAAAGCGCATTGACGATTTCGATGAATTCAGCAGCCCGCTCGTAGCGCTCCTCCGGACTTGGCAATGTCTCGCCGAAATTCTCTTCGCCGACCGAGGAGGTCACGGCATTCCAGCCGGCGCGCCCGCCGCTTGCATGATCCAGCGTGCCGATCTGGCGGGCCAGATTGTAGGGATAGTGGAAAGTCGTCGAGACAGTAGCGATCAGGCCGATGTGGGATGTTACCTGGCTCAAGGCGGCAAGCGCGATGATCGGCTCCTGGATGCCGGCGGTTCCGGCAAGTCCCGCCGGATCGATGTGGAGCAGGTCGGCCGTGAACAGCCCGGTGATCTTTTCTGCTTCCGCCTTGCGGGCGAGTTCGGCGGCGCGCTTGATGCCGGTGACGGAGCTTGTGTCGTTTCCGGCGGAAATGACGCTGCTTGCTCCGGTCAATGTCTTCAGGCGTCGGGGACGATTGTGGGTCATCGCGAATTTCCTTGATCGTTTGAAATTCCGGTCTGCGCCGGTGTTTGGATTGTGCTTTCAGGGCAAGGCCGGAACCGCCTCGAGGAGCGTGCGCGTGTAGCTGTGATGTGGTTTGGTGAAGACATCCTCCACCGCGCCTGCTTCGACGATGCGTCCTTCCTTCATAACGAGAACACGGTCCGTCAGGTGATGGACGACGCCGAGATCGTGAGAGATGAAGAGGAGCGAGGTTCCAGATGCCGCTTGAAGTTCAGCCAGAAGATCGAGCACTTGCGCCTGCACCGATACGTCGAGCGCGCTGACCGGCTCGTCTGCCACGAGAAGACGCGGGCGCGGCGCAAAGGCGCGTGCGATCGCGACGCGCTGACGCTGGCCGCCGGAAAGCTCGCGCGGATAGCGCTTCAGGAACGCGTCGCTGAGACGAACCGCGTCCAGCACCTCAAGCACGCGTTCGCGGCGCGCGGCGCCGAAGATCCCGGCGCTATCAAGGCTTTCGCCGATGATCTTCTCGACCGTATAGCGCGGGTCGAAGGAACTGAGCGCATCCTGGGCTATAAGCTGCATGCTGGAGCGCCTGGAGCGACGCGCGGCCTCAGTGACATTGCTCCAGCCTCCGCCGTCAAGACGAACCGATCCATGATCCGGTTCGACGAGGCCAAGAACGATCTTGGCGACAGTCGTCTTGCCGGAACCGGATTCACCGACGATGCCGAGGGCTTCGCCGGCTGCGAGGTCGAAGGAGACGTCGTTGACGGCGAAGATGCCGCCCGATCCGCCATAGCGTTTGACGAGATTGCGGGCTGACAGAATGTGGTTGTGGCGATCGATTGCTTTTGCAGGCAAGGGGACGCGTTGCCATGCATTTGGCGTGGGGGCCGCTTGCACCTGCTCGCTCTGTGCTTGTGTGACAGATGCCGGCGATAGCCGGAATCCCTTGGAGGCGGCCGAAGGCACGGCATCCAGCAATTGCTGCGTATAGGGATGCCGAGGTCTCTTCAATATCTGTTCGGTCGAACCTTCCTCAACAATCCGGCCGTCGTTCATGACAAACACGCGATCGGCAAGATGGGAGACGACGGCAAGATCATGACTGATCAGAAGAAGCGTATGGCCGGCCTTGCGTCGTTCGAGAAGCAGGTCGAGGATCTGCTTTTGAACCGTCGCATCCAGCGCCGTCGTCGGCTCGTCGGCGATCAGCAGTGAAGGCCTGCGTGCTATTGCCGTGGCGATGAGAGTGCGCTGGCGCAAGCCGCCCGAAAGCTGATGCGGGTATTGCGGCAGCCGCCGATCCGGATCGGGGATGCCGACCGATTGCAGCAGCAGGCGGCTGTCTTCGCGTCGATCGGGCCGCCGAAAGAGACTGCGCCCGCCGAAGGCGTCGGACAGTTGCTGCGAAATCCGTCTCAGCGGGTCGAGGGAGATGAGGGCATCCTGAAGAACGAAGCCGATTTTTTCGCCGCGAAGGCGCTGCCATTGCCGTTCATCGAAGTCGCGAACATCGTTTCCGTCGATATCGAAACGGTCGGTGCCGACAACAGCATCGGGGCCGGCAAGACCGATGATCGAGCGCGCAGTCACCGATTTGCCGGAGCCGGATTCGCCGACAAGCGCGACGGCTTCGCCCTTGTCGATCCTCAGATCGATGCCGCGGACCACCCTGTTGTCGCGGCCGTCCCGAGGAAAGCCGATCGCCAGATTGCGGATGTCGAGTACCGGTGTCACGATGGCCTCCTGCCTTCAAATGCAAGTTGCCAGCGTCTTCCAAGCACGCTGATGGAAATGACCGTCAGCGTGATGGCGAGACCTGGCCAGACGCCGATCCACCAGGCCACACGAAGATAATTGCGCGCCTCCGCCAACATGGCTCCCCATTCCGGGGCGGGCGGCTGCGGGCCCATGCCAAGGAAACTGAGGCCTGCGGCCTGTATGATGGTCGTGCCGAGACCGATCGTCGCCAGGATAGGCACCTGGGCGAGCGCATGTGGCAGGATATGGCGAGCCACCAGCACGCTGCGTCTCAGTCCGAATGTTCTTGCCTGCTCCACATAACCGCTTTTGGCGATCACGAAGGTCTGCGCGCGCACGACTCTTGCAAAGCGGGGCACGGAGGCAAGGCCGAGCGCGAAGATGAGGTTGATCGTGCCGGGTCCTGTAAAGGAGATTAGCACGAGAGCCAAAAGCAGGTCCGGGAACGACGAAATCACGTCCAGAAAGCGGGAGATGGCCTCATCGACGGGACCACGGGCAAGGCCCGAGAGAAGCCCGAGAAAAGTTCCGACGATCGCGGCGATGGCTACGGCGCTGACGCCGATGAGGATGGAGTAACGCGCACCGTAAACAACCCGCGAGAAGACATCTCTGCCGAGATGATCCGTGCCGAACCAATGTTGCGTCGATGGCGGCAGCTGTGCCTGCAAGGGATCGGCGGCGATCGGGTTGGCAGCGGTCAGAACTTGCGGCCAGAAGGTGGCGATCGCCACCAACAGCAGGAAAATCGCCGAAAGGGTAAGCCCAGGATTTGCGACGCGCCAATAAAGTCGCTGTTGGCGCGGATCGGTTTCCTGTTCGGGAGACGAGGAGACGCTCAATGGCCGGCCTCCACGTTCTGATTGCGCAGTCGGGGATCGAGCAGAAGGTAAAGTACGTCGACCAGCGTGCTGAGAACGACGTAAATGAAGGCCGACAGGATGGCGACGGCGAGCACGACTGGCAGGTCATGCGCCAGCACGGCGTCGACTGTAATCCGCCCAAGCCCGGGTCTGCCAAACACCGCTTCGGTGATGACGGCGCCGGACAGCAGATTGCCGACCAGCCAGCCGGCAAGCGTCACGGCCGGAAGTGCGGCGTGCCGCAGGCCGTGACGCAGCCTCAGCACGAAGTCATTGGCGCCCCAGCTCTTGACCGTCAGCATAAAGGGTTCTTCCAAGGCCCGTTCGAGCCCTTGGCGCAGCACCTGTCCGATGACGGCGCCAAGCGACAGACCCAGCGACAGAGCTGGCAGGACCAGCGCCGAAAACGTCCGGTCACCGGCAACCGGAAAGATCTTCAAGGTGAAGGAGAATATGAACAAAAGCACGATGCCGAGCCAGAAGGACGGCGTCGAGATGAGAACAAGCTCGAGACTGCCTGCGATGCTGCGCGGCAGGCGTCTGCCGGCCGTCAGCAGGGCGCTGGCAACGGCAAAGACCACGGCGACGACAAGGGCTGCCGCAGTAAGCTTCAATGTCGGCAGCATCTGCGATAGGACGAGGCCGGAAACATCCGTCTGCAGGATATAGGACCGTCCGAAATCGCCATGCAGAACACGCAGGAGATAGGTTAGGTATTGCGTCAGCAACGGCTTGTCCAAGCCCCATTCAAGGCGGATGGCCGCTTCTACCTCCGGCGTGCGCAATTGCTCGCCGATCAACAGGCTGACAATATCGCCGGGCGCCAGATGAATGCTGATGAAGCTCAGCGTCACCGCTGCCCATAGGACCGCGATGGCCGATCCAATCCGCACCAGGATCTGCGATGTCAGGCCGTTGCGCTTCAGCCGGTGTTTGCGTGAAAACCACGCCGAAGGACTCTGGTCGAAGGCCGTCGTATTGTCAGCAGTCATGATCGGTCACTCCTTCACCGTCCCGGCTGTTGCCGGGGACGCGTTGACGGTACGGTTCACTCGCTGCGCCAGATGTCGTAGGCGCTCTCCGGCAATTGCTTGAAGGGCCGGAAGCTGACGCCCTTCACATAGCTTGCAGCTGCCACCTGGTCCTCGGGCTCGTAGAGCGGCAGGGCATAGGCCTGGTCGAGAATGGCGAAGCGTTGCAGCTTCGAATAGAGATCGAAGCGCTTCTTCTGGTCCAGCGTCGAGGCGGCTTCATTCAGCCATTGCAACAGCTCGGGCGCAAAGGCGCGGCTGTAGTTGATGCTGCCGCCCTTATCGAGGGGCAGGTAATGGTATTCGATGTCGATCGCATCGGTCGGTGTATTGGAATTGGCGATCGAGCCGAACTGGCCGGTCTTGCGCCGATCGGTATAAGTGCCGGCATCCACGAAGACGATCTTGAGATCGATGCCGGCATTCTGTCGCGCCTGCGCTTGCAGGGCCTGCAGCAGGACGTCACGCTGATCGCGCACCGTCGCCTGAGCCTGGATGACCTCGATGGTCAGTCGCTGGCCGTCTTTCGTCCTGAAGCCGTCGGCGTCCCGGGCGGTCCAGCCAACTTCGTCAAGAAGCGCATTTGCCGCCTTGGGATCGTGCTTGTATGTCGCCTCGATGCTCTTGTCGTAGAATTGCGGATCGATCGGCGAGGTGATGCCCCATGCGCGGGTGCGTTCTCCGCGATAGACGGCTTTCAGCACGGCATCGACATCGATTGCTGAGATAAGGGCCTTGCGCACCTTGAGATCCTGGGTCGGTCCCCAGGTGGCATTGAGGAACAGCGAATAGGGCGTGCCGGTATTGAGGGCCGTCTGATAGCTGAAGTCCGAATTGTCCTTGAAAAGGCTGGCATCGTTGCCAGCGATCCCTTCGATCACGTCGACCTGGCCGGACGAGAGCGCTCCTGTCCTGACAGAGGATTCGGAGAGGAAGCGATAGGTCACCTCGTCCAGATAGGCCGGGCCATTATGAGCTGATGTCTTGGGTGCCCAATTATAGGCCGGATTCTTGACGAACTGAATGTCCTGTCCCTTGGCATATCGCTTCAGAATGAACGGACCGGTTCCCGCAATTTCCGGTCCGCCGGATTTCAGCTGCGTCGAGTTAAAGGCCGCAGGCGAAAGGATCTCCAGGCTTGCGGCATAGTCGAGAAAGGGCGCATAGATCCGGTTCAATGTGAAGGAAACGGTATGGTCGTCCAGCGCTTTCGCTTCGACGATACGTGAGACCGGGCCGGCGCTCACGCTGCCGCTATAGGCCGCGTCCTTGAGCTTGGTGAAATTGGTGATGACGGCCTGCGCATTGAGCTTTTGACCATCGGTGAAGCTCACATCGTCACGAAGCTTGAATGTGTAACTCTTGCCGTCGTCGGAGATCTTGTATTCGGTCGCAAGCCAGGGAACGTAGCCACCGTCTACGGTGCGCGCCAGCAGCGACTCATAGGCGTTGCGCAGCAGCAGCTTGGTCTTGTCCTGCCCGTTGAGCTGCGGATTGAGCGTGGCCGGCTCCGTCTCGACGCCCCATGTCAGCTTGCCGCCGCTGATTGGCGTGCCGTCCCCAGCCATGCCAAGGCTTGGCAGCGCCCCCGTCACCAGCATGGCTGCCGTCAGGCCGAGAAAATGTCTGCGCATAAGCATTCCGAGTATCTCCTTGAAATAATCTTTTTTGAGAGGAACAGCCGCGGCTCAGGCCGGTTGCTCGAGCCAGATGTCGTAGGCGTTTTCGGGAAGGCGCTTGAAGGGACGGAATCCCACTCCCTTGACGGCAGCCGTTGCTGCAATCTGATCTTCGGGAACATAGAGCGGCAGGCCGAGCGCCTGCTCGCGGAGTGCGAAACGCTGCAGCGCCGAATAGATCTCGAAGCGCTTCTTGACGTCGAGCGTGGAGGCTGCCTCGGCAAGCCAGGCGGATATTTCAGGCGCCACGGTGCGGCTGTAATTGATCGATCCGCCCTTCTCGCGCGGCAGATAATGAAAATAGAGGGTGAGGCCGTTTTCCTGCGTCGTGGTCGAATTCGGGATGATGCCGTATTGCCCGTCGTTCTGCCTGTTGGCATAGGTTCCGGCGTCGACATAGCGCAAGGCGACATCGATGCCGGCATTCTGTCTGGCCTGTGCCTGGACGGCCTCGAGAAGAACGTCGCGTTGGTCGCGCAAGGTCGCCTGCGACTGGACGATCTCGATCGTCAGCCGTTTGCCATCCTTCGTCCGGATGCCATCGCCGTCTCTACTCGTCCAGCCGGCCTCGTCGAGCAATCTGTTGGCGAGATCGGTATCGAAGCCGTAGCTGCCTTCGATACTCTTGTCGTAGAAATCCGTGTCCGCAGGAGTCAGGACACCCCATGCGCGCTTGCGTTCACCGCGGTAGACGGACTGAATGATCCGCTCGACGTCGATCGCCGCAAGAAAGGCCTTGCGTACTGTCACCTCGCTTGTCGGGGCGCTGGTGACATTCAGGTAGAGCGTATAGGGCGTGCCGGTATTCAGCGCGCTTTGATAGGTGAAATCGGGATCGTCGCGGAAAAGTGCTGCGTCATTGCCGGAAATGCCTTCGATGACGTGCACCTGGCCGGAGGTGAGTGCGCCGGTTCGCACAGCGGATTCGGGCAGGAAGCGACAGACCACTTCATCGAGATAGGCCGGGCCTTGATGACCGGCATTGGCAGGAGCCCAATTATAGGCCGCGTTTCGAATGAAACGGATGTCCTGACCTTTGATATAGCGATCGAGGATGAAAGGGCCGGTGCCCGCGATTTCGCGCCCACCTGCCTTCAGTTGCGAAGAGGAGAATGATTTCGGCGAGATGATCTCGATGCTAGTCGCGCCATCGAGGAAAGGGGCATAAACATCGTTGAGCTTGAGTACGACGGTATGAGCATCGAGCGCGGTCGCCTCGGAAATGTGGGAGACGTGACCGGCACTGATGCTGCCGGAGTAGATCGGCTCCTTCAGTTTCAGGAAGTTTGTGACGACGGCCTCAGCGTCGAATTTCTCGCCGTCGCTGAAGATCACGTCATCGCGGAGGTTGAAGGTATAGGTCCTGCCGTCCTCGGATACCGCATAGTCTTTTGCCAACCATGGCACATAGCCGCCATCCGGAGAGCGGGCGAGAAGACATTCATAGGCGTTACGCAGAATAAGCTTCGCCTTGGCCTGACCGTTCAGATGCGGATTGAGTGTGGTCGGTTCTGTCTCGACGCCCCAGATCAGGGACCCGCCGCGCGCCGGCTTGTCATCCGCCAGCGTTTCGGTCGCTTGTAGTCCGGTGGATAGAGACAGAGCGGCAATCGCTGAACTCTTCAGGAAATCTCTTCTGGTTACCACGCAATTCTTTCCTACGTCATTTTGGCCCATGTCATTCTTGGACCGGCTCCCAATCAGGCAGCGGCGACCTTTCGCGCGCCGGCCAGCAGTTCGATCGTGCTGAGACGGTGCGCGCCTTCGGAAACCGGGCAGTCGATCACGAATTCTTCGATGCCGAATCCCTCGTGCAGGCGCTGGAGCTCGAGATGGACGTCGCCCGGCGTTCCGCGAATGACGCGCGGGCTTCTCTCTTCGATCCGATAGTCCGTGGCGCCTGCCTGGCGAACATATTCCAGCGCCTGCTCGCGGCTGCCGACATTGACGCCTTGTCCACCCTTGATTTGCAGGTGGAAACGGCGTGTATCGCCTAGGAGACTCTTGGCAAGCGAGGCCATTTGCGCTGTTGCGACGCTGACGGCGAGCAGCGCGGTCTTGCCGCCCGCCTGCCGATAGGCCGATAGCGACTGCGAGATTGCTTCGTCGTCACCATGGATGTGGCCAGCATAGACAAAGCCCCAGCCGAGACGGGCCGCCAATCTTGCACTATTCGGGCTCGCGCCGAGCAGGAAGCGACCGGGCGGCTCGTCGGGTGCTGGAAAGGCTGCAAGGTGCTCGGTTTTGTCTTCGGCGTCCTGTTCATGGCGCAGGAAACCATCCAGTTCGGCCAGCTGCTCTTCGAACGACGGTTTGCGGGTGGGATCATATGCTCTCTGAAGAGCTCCGGTCGAAAGTGGAAGACCGCCTGGCGCCTTGCCGACCCCAAGGTCGACACGTCCCGGCGCTAGCGACGCCAGCAGATTGAAGTTCTCGGCGACCTTATAGGCGCTGTAATGCTGCAGCATCACGCCGCCGGAGCCTATCCGGATGCGCTGCGTATGCGCGAGCAGATGGCCGATCAATACCTCGGGCGAGGAGCTTGCAAGCTTGGGGGAGTTGTGATGCTCGGCAACCCAGAAGCGCCGATAGCCCAGCTCTTCGGCTCGCCTGGCAAGAGCAAGGCTGCGGCGCAATGCTTGCGAAGCAGGCTCGGACCCGTCAATCGGACTCTTGTCGAGAAAACTCAGGGTGTAAGACATCTGTCCTCTTGGCAATGGGCGACAACATTAATTGTCATAATCTATATTTTTAATAGACTATAGAATCGAGCAATGATGTTTCAATCGTCGGCTGCACAATGAAAGATCATGCCGTGCGAAGCGCTCCAGCAATCATGCATCTTAGAAGCGTGAAGCGCTGAGCGGTATTGAGAGAGCGGCAGGTCGGGATGATCCGATTGCAGGCTACCTCCAGCAGCCTTAAGGCCACTATTTGGAGGCGTTCCTATGACCGATATCATCGTCCGTTCTTCTCTTCTGGAGCCGGCGGCTCAGCCGCTGATTGAAGGTCTGGTCAGCGAATATGATGGCCGGTACGGCGCTACCAGCCGTCCGGGTGGTGCGCGCACGGAAATCCTGCGCTATCCCGTCGCGTTGTTTTCTCCGCCGCTCGGCGATTTTCTCCTGTTGCAACGCGACGGCGAAACGATCGCCGGTGGCGCCTTCATGAGCCACGATGACGAGACGGCCGAGTTGAAACGCATATGGACACATCCGGCGCTGCGCCGTCAGGGGCTTGCCCGCAAAATAGTGATCGCGCTGGAGGAAAGCGCTGCCGAACTTGGCTATACGCGCGCTTATCTGTCGACAGGCTTCCGCCAGCCGGAGGCGGCCGCGCTTTATGTTTCGCTCGGCTATCGCCCGCTTTTCGATGCGACGGTGGATCCCGTCTATTATCGCTCCCTGCCGTTTGAAAAGCTGATCGGCGCGAAGGTGGGTAAGGTCGGTTCGACGCCGATCTATCCGCCGGCGGCCTCCTTTGAGGAGGCCACAGCGCGCGTGACGGCGCTGAAAGCCGGGCAGGAGCAGAAGATCTCCGCACGGCTGGCGACATACCAAGCCTCCGCGGCCTGAGGTCTCCAAAAACCAGAGATACGATCGGCCCAATCATCTGAAGCGAAGCGCCCGAACGCGTCCCCGCTTTAAATCATGACCAGACAGGAGCTTATATGACCACAAATGCAAACGGCCTGACTGTCGGCATCGGGTTCGATATCGCCGCACGTTCGGCCAGCAAGCGTGAACTCCACCGCGATCATTGGCAGGCACTCCTCGCGCGGATAGATAATGTCGTCGACTATGTAACGCTTGAGGATGGATTTGCCCGCGCCGCGGGCGACGGTCTCGATGCTGTGCTGCTTGCCAACTGGCTCGCGCCGCGCAGCCGCAATATCGGCATCATCGCCGGTGCACCGGTCAGTTTCCTGGAACCATTTCACGTCTCGACCGCAATCGCGACCTTGGACTTCGTGAGCGAGGGGAGGGCAGGGCTGCTTGTGCAGCGATATGGTGAGGTACAGGCGGCACAGGCCAGGCGCACACTCGGCGAGCTTGATGGCTTTCCGCCAGCGCAAGTCATCGCTTTGGAGCGAGATAGCCTGGATGCGATCGAGGCCACTCAGCGTCTATGGGATAGCTGGGAGAATGGAGCGATCATCCGCGACCCGGAGAGCCAGCGCTTTCTCAATGGCTCCAAGCTGCATTACGTCAATTTTGAAGGGGCGGAATTTAATATTCTCGGCCCCTCCATTACACCTCGGCCGCCGCAAGGTCAGCCTGTAACTGCCGTGACCTACCGTAAGAATGAAGATCCCCTCATCGCCGCTGCGGCTGACGTTGTCTTTCTGCACTTGGAGGCAGCAAGTATCGGCGACGTGGTGGAGAAAATCCGCCGCTCCGCCCCCAGCAAGACAATAGTCTTCGTTGCCGACATCACCCTCGAAGCCGGGCGGCAATCAACCGCCGATCTGGCGGCGCAAATCGCCGGGCTGGCCCGACCGGGCGTCAACGGTATTCGCCTATTGCTTAGCGATCCCACGCAACAGGTGGCCTATCTCAGCAACGAGCTTCTGCCCGCCTTGAGAGCGGCTCTTCTCGTCCGTCCCCCCGTGGATGGTTCACTGAGAGATCGGTTTGCTCTGCCGGCGGCGATCAATCGGTTCACGGCGGCGGCTTGAGTTTTAAAGGAGCGAAGTCCATGGCGAAGAAGCAGGTCATTCTCGGCGCCCAGTTCCCAGGCGTCAACAATTTTACCGTCTGGAGCGATCCGGCGGCAGGAAGCCAGATCGAATTTTCGTCATTCCGGCATTTCGCCGAGACCGTGGAGCGCGGCAAATTCGATTTCATCTTTCTGGCCGAGGGGTTGCGCATCCGCGAGCAGAAGGGTCGTTTCCACGAGCTGGACGTGGCCGGCCGGCCCAATACGCTGGCGATCCTGACGGCCCTTGCGTCCATTACGGAACATGTCGGCTTGATCGGCACGCTGACGACCACCTTCAACGAGCCTTACCCGCTCGCACGCCAATTGGCGACACTCGATCTATTGTCCGGTGGCCGCGCCGGTTGGAACGTCGTCACCTCGCCGGGCGCCTTTACCGGCGCGAACTTCCGCCGCGGCGATCATCTGCCGCATGGTGAGCGCTACGAGCGTGCTCGTGAATTCATCGAGGCGGCACGGGCGATATGGAGTGGCGGCGCGTTTTCGGTCCACTCCAAGCATTTCGATATCGCCGGACGGTCGCAGCTGGCGCCTTTGCCGCAAGGCGCTCCGGTGATCGCACAGGCAGGAGATTCGGATGAAGGCAGGGAACTGGCAGCCAGCCACGCCGACCTCATTTACTCCCGTCACGGGTCGATCGAGGCGGGGCAGGCTTTCTATGCGGATGTGAAAAAGCGATTGGCGAAATATGGCCGCAGTCCCGACGCTCTCAAGATTCTCCCCGGCGCGCATTTCGTCATCGGTGATACCAAGGACGATGCCGAGGAGAAGCTGAACGCGATCCGCCTGCAGCAAGTCGGTCCGAAGAGTGCCATCGTATTTCTCGAACAGGTCTGGAACCGCGACTTGTCGAGCTACGATCCGGATGGGCCATTGCCCGAGATCGAACCCGACGTCTCCGGCTCGAGCCTGGCACAAGGGCGCGCGAACAACCAGGATATCAAAAGCCGTTTGGAGACAGCGCGCCTGTGGCGAGAGATTGCCGACCGTGACCGGCTAAGCATCCGCCAATTGGCCATTCGTGTCACTGCGCGCCAGCATTTCGTCGGAACCCCGGAGAGCATAGCGGACGAGATCGATCGGCATGTACAGGCCGATGCGGCCGATGGATTTGTCTTCGCGCCTCATTTGACGCCCGGCGGCTTTGATGAATTCGTCGAGAAAGTCGTGCCGCTCCTGCAGGAGCGGGGCGTCTATCGCAGGGAGTACGAGGGGGAAACGCTGCGTTCCAATCTTGGTCTGGCCGGGCCATCATCGGAAGCAGTCCCAGCTGGCTTGGCGGCGGTGGGATGAAATGGTGCCGGCCGGTTTTTGCAAGATCCCGACGCCTCCAGCGGACAGGGTTGCAAACCGTCAGCCGGAGGCGAGCGTCGGATCGCCAGCCGCGGAGGTGGATGAAAGATGATTGACGGTGGCGTCAAAGCCGTAATTGATCAATCCCAGATGGATCTGACGGATGAGCTCGTCGCTCTGAGTTTGCGAAATGAGATCGATCCGGGTCCGGATCCGCAGCGCGTACCGATCACGGAAGCTCAGCTGGACGAACTGGCCGCGCGGCTCCATCGGGAGTCGCAGGGCGGTGCGCTTTGGGTCTTCGCTTATGGCTCGTTGATCTGGAAGCCTGATTTCGAAGCCGTGGAAGCACGTGTGGCAGCCGTCAAAGGGTGGCATCGCTCCTTCTGCCTCCGAATGACACGGTGGCGGGGATCGCAGACACAGCCGGGGCTCATGCTGGCATTGAAGCGGGGCGGATATTGCAAGGCGATCGCTTTCAGATTGGATGACAGCGATCGCTTGGGTCAGATCAAGCGTATGCTTCGCCGTGAAATCGGAACCCCTGAAGCCGTGGCCACTATTCGCTGGGTACGGGCGCAGACGGATCAAGGCCCAGTACGGGCATTGGTCTTCTGGGCCGATCCAAAGGGAAGCTACGTGACTGCCAAACTGCCATTGGAGACCGTGGCCGGAATCCTAGCACGCGCTTGCGGCGCCAGAGGCTCATGTGCGGAATATCTCTATTTGACGGTGAAACATCTCGAGGCTTGGGGAATTCGGGACCTCAACCTTTGGAGGCTTCAAAAATTGGTGGCGCGCGAGCTTCGAGCGATCCATGCATCGGAAAGCGTGGCAGCCGAATAACGGGAAAAATATTTCTATAAATTCGATAGAAATAGACGTTATGGCTTTCACGCATCGCTGCCTCAGGTCCTAGGTTTGCCCACGCATATTGAGGGAATATTAGAGCGAGGGATCAAATGGGCTTGTTTCGCGCGGCGGCAATGGGTGTTGCGGTTGCCTTTGGGCTGGGGCTGTCATCGGCTGGAGCGGCCGATATTTCGGAAATTCGGATCGACTGGGCGACCTATAACCCTGTCGGCCTTCTTCTGAAAAAGGAAGGCCTGCTGGAAAAGGAATTCGCAAGGGACAAGATCAGCGTCCGCTGGGTACAGTCCGCCGGTTCGAATAAGGCGTTGGAGTTTCTGAATGCCGGCTCGATCGATTTCGGGTCCACGGCGGGTGCCGCGGCACTGATCGCGCGCGTCAACGGCAATCCGGTGAAATCGATCTACGTGTACTCGCGCCCCGAATGGACGGCCCTGGTCACTCGCGCGGATAGCTCTATTTCCGCCGTCCAGGATCTGAAAGGCAAGACCATCGCCGTCACACGCGGCACGGATCCGCATATCTTTCTCGTCCGCGCCCTGGCGGATGCCGGGCTGAAGCAATCGGATGTGAAGCTGGTGCTGCTGCAGCATGCCGATGGCAAGCTGGCGCTTCTGCGCGGCGACGTCGATGCTTGGGCCGGGCTCGACCCGCTAATGGCTTCGGCCGAAGTGGAAGACAAGGCAAAACTCTTTTATCGCAAGCCCGAAAACAACACATGGGGCGTGCTCAATACCACTGAGACGTTCGCTGCCGAACATCCCGACATCGTCAAGCGTGTCATAGCCGTCTACGAGCAGGCGCGGGCTGATGCGATCGCCAATCCCGCAGCTTTGAAGGCGGCGCTGGTGGAAGCGGCTAAGCTGCCGGGCGATGTCATTGCCAAGCAGCTCGAACGTACGGACATCTCCCAATCCACCATCGGCGACCAGCAGCGTGACACGATATCGAAAGCGGGCCTTGCGTTGCAAAGCGCCGGAGTTCTGCGGGCGGATGTCGATATCCGCAAGGTCACGAACGAGCTGATCGACGATCGTTTCGCGGTCGGGAAAACCCAATAGAGAGTACCAGTCATCGCCATGACGGACCTAGTCGAGGCCAGCATCAAGACGGAAACAGCAACGCCGCGATCAATCGCGGCGTCGGCCATTTCTGGAGCGATCGGAAAGGTGGTGGTAGCCATCGTGCTACCGCTGCTTGGATTGCTGTTCTGGGAAATCACCGTTGCAGCGGGGTGGTTTTCCGGCCGGCTCATGCCGCCGCCATCCAGGGTCGCCATGACCTTGTGGAGGCTCTGGAACTCCGGCGAGCTCCCTAGCCACATCTGTATCACCACATTCAGGGTCTTGCTTGGATTTATCATCGGTGCTGCCGCTGCCACGACTACAGGCGCTATCACCGGCTATTTTTGGCTTGCCCGCCGCCTGATCGATCCTTCGCTCCAGGCACTGCGCTCCATCCCGTCGATTGCCTGGGTGCCTCTGTTCATTCTCTGGTTCGGGATTTTCGAAGCCTCGAAAGTGGCGCTGATCGCCGTCGGCGTTTTCTTTCCGGTCTATCTTGGCGTATCCGGCGTTATCCTCTCCGTTGATCGCAAGATCGTCGAGGTCGGGCGTATCTTTCGCCTGTCCGGTTTCACCCTCGTGTGGCGGGTGATATTGCCAGCGGTCTTCCCGGCCTACGTGACCGCCCTGCGATCC
This sequence comes from Martinezella tropici, assembly GCF_008370325.1. Lineage (GTDB taxonomy): Bacteria > Pseudomonadota > Alphaproteobacteria > Rhizobiales > Rhizobiaceae > Rhizobium > Rhizobium tropici_B. The sequence continues at coordinate 121,199 of NZ_VNIP01000014.1, forward strand.
GGCCTCGGCCTTGGCTGGATGTTCGTGGTGGCGGCTGAATTCATGGGAGCGTCGGAAGGGCTCGGCTATCTTCTGGTCGATGGCCAGCAACTTGGAAAGCCGGATCAGATCATGGCGGCCATCATCACCTTCGCCGTCATCGGCAAGTTGACGGACAGTGTGCTGCTTGCGGCGACGGCACCTTTCTTGACATGGCAGGACAGCTATAGGCGCGAGGGATGAGCCGATGCTGACGTTGCGAAACTTAGGAAAGACTTACCCAAACGGCGCGCGTGCGCTGGAGGGTTTTTCGCTCGATCTTGCACCGGGCGAGATCGTCGCTGTCATCGGTGGATCGGGCTGTGGCAAGAGTACGCTGCTGCGGCTGATCAGCGGCCTGGAAAGGCCGACGCATGGAACGGTCGAGATCAACGGCGAACCGGTCACCCAGCCAAACCCGCTGATCAATCTCATCTTTCAGGAGCCACGCCTGTTTCCATGGCTGAGCGTCGCAAACAACGTCGGCTTCGGCCTTGCCGAACTCGATGGTGACGACCGCCGGCAACGGGTGAAAACCGCACTGCAAAAGGTTAGTCTGGAAAGTTTCGCCAGGCGTTGGCCGAAGGAACTGTCCGGAGGCCAGGCGCAGCGTGTGGCTATCGCCCGCGCATTGGTCACCAGGCCGGAGGTGCTCCTTCTCGACGAACCTTTCTCCGCTCTCGACGCTTTCACCCGTGCGGATCTCCAGGGTCACCTGCTCGACATCTGGTCAGAAAAGCGACCGACGTTGGTGCTGGTGACGCATGATATCGATGAAGCGCTCGTACTTGCGGATCGGATCATCGTCATGCGGCCATCGCCCGGCCGCATCCTCGATGAAGTTAGGATCAGCCTGCCGAGGCGGCGTGACCGGGCTTCTGGATCGTTTGAAGCCGCCAAACGACAGTTGCTATTGCTACTCAACCGCTCATTACAGCCATCGTGATGGTGGGGATTGCGGACCGTGGTCCCCAGAACTTCGATCGTTGTTCGACTGTATCCTTCCATCGCTAAGCTGCGAACTTTCCCGCTGTCCTCTAAGCAGATCGGGGGTCGCGGAGATGCAATAGGGCGCAGAAGAGGGGTCGCGACTTTTGCCTAAGCAGTTTTGAGAGACATTATGGCAAATCGGGTGGACTGGAGAAAAAATATTCCATCTAGGCTCATTGGCGGGTATTTCCGTCTTTGCCTATAAAATTTGTGGTCTTTATCTTCCATGTCATTAAACCGAGAGGATGACATGAGAATTCATATTGCAGGTCTTTTTTCCGCAATTCTACTTGCAGCGACGGGGGTCGCACAGGCTGAGACAATCAAGGTTGGCGTTGTGCCGGGCGTTTATGCCGACTCCATCGAGGCGGTGATCCCCGAGGCAAAGGCCAAGGGCTTGGATATCCAGGTTGTCGAATTCAGCGACTGGACGACGCCAAACATCGCGCTTCAATCCGGTGATATCGATGTCAACTATTTCCAGCATCAGCCGTTCCTGAACAATGCGATCAAAGAACGGGGCTATGATTTTGTCAGTGCGGGTATCGGCGTTCTCGCCAATATCGGTATCTATTCCTTGAAGTACAAGAATTTTGCCGATGTGCCGCAAAACGGAAAGGTTGCGATCGCCAATGATCCCGTCAATCAGGGTCGCGGACTGCTCCTGCTGCAAAAGGCCGGGCTCATCAAGCTCAAGGACGGTGTGGGCTTCAAGGGCACGCTTGACGATATCGTCGACAATCCCAAGAAGCTGACCTTCAACGAGGTCGAGGGTCCGCAGCTTGCGCGCATGACCGGCGATGTCGATCTGGCCCAGGGCTATCCGCACTTCATCGTCGCATCCAAGGCCTTCGATCCGAGCTCGGGCCTTATCTATTCCGGTGTGGACGACAAGCAATTTGCCATCATTTTTGCAGTACAAAAGCAAAAGGTAAATGATGCCGGGATCAAGGAGCTCGTGGCGCTTTATCAGAATTCGCCAGCCGTACGAGCGGCAATCAGCAAAGCATTCGCCAATGATCAGAAGCTTTATACGCTCCCATGGCTGAATTGATCGAGCGGATAAGGCAGGATCCGGAACACAAGACGGCGGCGAGCTGTGGCACCTTGCAGGATGCCGCCGCTGTCGGTCAGCCGCTGCCAGGCTCTCCGATAGGGTCAGTAGCTTTTGACGGTGTCGAGAAGATCTATTCGTCGGCGGCTGGTCCGGTCCATGCCCTCAAGAACATCAGTCTCGATGTGCCAGCGGGTGCGATCTACGGTATCATCGGGCGAAGCGGGGCTGGAAAATCCAGCTTGCTGCGCACCATCAACCGCCTGGAAAAGCCAACCGGCGGAAAGGTCCTGGTCGACGGACAGGATATTTCGGTGCTCGATGAGGATGCGCTGGTCGCATTGAGACGACGCATCGGCATGATTTTCCAGCACTTCAATCTTCTCTCAGCCAAGACTGTCTGGGGCAATGTCGCTCTGCCGTTGATCGTTGCCGGCGTGCCGCGCCGGCAGATCGAAGAAAGAGTGGCAGAAGTCCTGTCGCTGGTGGGTTTGGAGGGTAAGGAGAGCGCCTATCCGTCGCGGCTTTCCGGTGGTCAGAAGCAACGTGTGGGCATTGCGCGCGCGCTTGTTCACAGGCCAGAAATCCTCCTTTGCGATGAGGCGACATCGGCGCTCGACCCGGAGACGACGCTTTCCATCCTGGGCCTACTCAAGGACATCAATCGCCGTCTCAAGCTGACCATCATTCTCATCACCCATGAAATGAGCGTCATCCGTGAGATCTGCGACCACGTGCTTGTTCTCGATCAGGGTGAGATTGCCGAAGCCGGGCCGGTCTGGCGCATTTTCGGCAATCCGCAGCATTCTGCCACGCAAGCGCTCTTGCGACCCCTCAACCGCGAAATCCCGGAGGATATAGCCAAGCATCTGCGATCTTCTCCGCGCGACGAGCATTCGCAGGCTATCTGGGAACTGGTCTATACAGGTGAGCACGGGTTGGAACCCGACCTCTCTAGAATAGCCAGCGCAACCGGCGCTTCCGTACGGTTGCTGCAGAGCTCGCTCGACCGCATTGAGGGTCGCGTTCACGGCCGGCTGTTGATTGCAGTACGCAGAACGGGGAGCAATCCGACGGTCTCTTCGCAATTTGCCGATCTTGCTCATCAAGTCAGGGTATTGGGTTATGTCGACCATGATGTATGAACGCCTGTGGCAGGCGTTTCTCGATACGATTGCGATGGTCGGTGCTTCCGCTCTGATCGCATTCGCTGCCGGCATTCCTCTTGCCGTCTTCCTGGTGCTTTCAGCGTCTGGCGGTCTCATTCACGCACCGCGATTGCATGGCATTCTCGCCGCAATCATCAACGGCTTTCGGGCTACGCCGTTCATCGTTCTCCTGGTGGCGTTGTTGCCATTGACCCGATGGCTCACCGGAACGACGATCGGTGTGTGGGCCGCCGTCGTGCCGCTTTCAATCAGCGCGACGCCGTTTTTTGCGCGCATTGCCGAAGTCAGCCTCCGCGAGGTTGACGGCGGGTTGATCGAAGCTGCCCAGGCGATCGGCTGCCGCCGCTGGCACATCGTGCGCCATGTGCTTCTGCCAGAAGCGCTTCCGGGCATCGTCGGCGGCTTCACCATCACCATCGTCAGTATGATCGGCGCCTCGGCCATGGCAGGCGCGGTTGGCGCCGGCGGTCTTGGAGATATGGCGATCCGCTATGGCTATCAGCGCTTCGATACCACCGTCATGGCGGTGGTCATCGCAGTGCTCATTGCCATGGTCTGTTTGGTGCAGTTTGCGGGCGACCATGTCGTGCGGCGCCTGCGAGCGCGCTAATATCAGCGACAATATCCGGAGTAGCTCCATGACTGAACCTGATGCCGTGCCGGCTGCGTCCGGCTCGAACGAAGAAAGCGCAATCAGGCGCCCGTTGCCACCGCGTACTCCACATCTGATCCGTTCGGATGCCGAGGCGTTGGAGATTGCCCACGGCCTCGCGGCTCACTTTGCAGCAGGTGCCGCAGAGAGGGACCGTGTTCGTCGCCTTCCCTGGGATGAGGTGGAGAAATATACGGCAAGCGGCCTCGGCGGCATCACCGTGCCGAAGGAATACGGCGGCGCCGACGTCTCCTGCGTAACGCTTGCAAAGGTTTTCGAAATCCTTTGCGCAGCCGACCCTGCACTCGGTCAGATTCCGCAGAACCAGTTCGGCGTGCTGGCGCTCTTGCGCGATGTGGGATCTCCACAGCAGAAAGCGCGTATCTACGGCGATATCCTTGCCGGTTATCGGATCGGCAATGCCGGGCCGGAGCGTGGCCGGAAGGCGGTCAACCACAGCTCAACTCGCCTGACGCGCGGGCCAGATGGACTAAGATTGACCGGGCGGCGCTTCTATTCCACCGGCGCAATCTTCGCTCATTGGATTCCGACACGCGCCGTCGACGATGACGGGCGAGCGGTCCAGGTCTGGGCTGCCTATGACGCACCGGGCGTGCGCGTCATCGACGACTGGTCTTCTTTCGGCCAGCGCACGACGGCCAGCGGTTCGGTAGAGTTTACTTACGTGCCTGTGGACGAAGCTTTGGTTTTCCCGGTCTGGTCCTATGCGGACAGGCCCGGTGTCTCCGGTCCCGTCTCGCAGCTCATTCAGGCGGCGATCGATTCCGGCATAGCGGCGGCCGCGATTGCCGATGCCGTAACCTTTGTCCGCGATCACGCAAGACCTTGGATGGATTCCGGCCTTCAGTCGGCAAGCGAGGATCCGACAATCCTGCATGAAATCGGCGACCTTCATGTGGATCTGCACGCAGCGCAAGCACTTCTTTATGAAGCGGGTGCCGTTATCGACGAAGTGGCAAAGGCGCCCGTCAGCGAGGCGGAGAGCGCCAGAGCTTCCGTTGCGGTTGCCGAAGCCAAGATATTGACGACGGAAGTCGCGCTGAAGGCGGCTGAAACGCTTTTCGATGTGGCGGGGTCCGCGGCGACGCGGGCTGCCCACAACCTGGATCGGCATTGGCGAAATGCGCGCGTGCATACGCTTCACGATCCCGTACGCTGGAAATATCATTTGCTCGGTAATTATCAGCTCAACGGCATATTCCCGGCCCGCCATCAATGGAACTAGCGAGGAAAACCGTGACTGATACCGACTTTCGCGTCCCCGTCGAAGCCGCACCGCCGCCGCTGCGGCGGCCCGATCTCATCTCCAACGACGAGCAGGCGATCGCGGTGGCAACTGTCCTGGCGGCAGAATTTGCCGCTGTTAGCGCCGAACGGGACAGGGATCGCATCCTGCCATGGCGTGAACTGGAGCGGTTCAGCGAAACTGGTTTGTGGGGCATAACCGTGCCGCGTGAATTCGGCGGTGCTGATGTGTCGACGCACACGCTGTCTCAGGTGATCGCCATCATCGGTGCCGCGGATGGATCGCTGTCGCAGATTCCGCAAAATCATTTTTACGCGCTTGAAGTCTTGCGTGTCGGAGCCTCAGCCAAACAGCGGCGCTTCTTTTTCGAGCGCGTGTTGGCGGGCGAACGTTTCGGCAATGCACTGGCGGAAATCGGCCAGCGCGATTTCAAGCGGCGTACCCGGCTTTTTCGCGAGCGGGGAAAGTGGATAGTTCACGGGCAAAAATTTTACTGCACGGGCGCCATTTACGCGCACTGGATTCCGACCCTTGTCGTTGCTGAGGAGGACACAAGGGACGTCACTTATCTCGCCTTCATCCCGCGACATGCGCCCGGCGTGACGGTCGCCGACGATTGGGACGGCTTCGGGCAGCGGGTTACCGGAAGTGGCTCGGTCGGATTCGATCAGGTGGAGATCGACCCGGAATGGATCGTCCCCTTTCAATCTTCCTTTGAACGTCCGACGACGATCGGTCCGGTCGCTCAAATCATGCATGCAGCCATCGATCTTGGCATAGGGCAGGGTGCCTATCGGGAAATGTTGCGGTTTATCCGCGAACGGGCCCGGCCCTGGCTGGATTCGAAGGCCGAGCGTGCCTCGGAAGATCCCTTGACGCTGCAAAACGTCGGGAATGTCTGGCTGCGACTGCGTGCCGCGGAAGGCTTGCTGAAGCGAGCCGCAGCGGCAACGGATGCGGCTCGCGCCGATATGACTGAGGACAGCGTTGCCCACGCCTCGATCGCCGTTGCGGAAGCGAAGATATTGACGACCAAGGCAAGCCTGCTTGCTGCCAACAAGCTGTTCGAGCTCTCGGGCACGTCATCGACGCTTTCGGATGACAACTTCGATCGCTATTGGCGTAATGCCCGCACCCATACGCTGCATGACCCGGTGCGCTGGAAATATCAGGCCATCGGCAACTATTATCTCAATGGCAAACGGCCACCGCGCCATGGCGCGATCTGAAATCGGAATAGCTGAAGATGGCGACCAGGAAAAAACAGATATTGCTCAATGCGTTCAACATGAACAGCGTCGGGCACATCAATCACGGGCTGTGGGCGCATCCCAGGGATCAGTCGCATCGCTACAAGACACTCGACTATTGGACCTCGCTTGCCGCAACGCTGGAACGCGGGCTGTTCGATGGCATCTTTCTTGCCGACATTTTGGGCGTTTACGACGTCTACCAAGGCTCCGCCGATCTGACGCTTCGTGAATCTATTCAGTTGCCGGTCAACGATCCTCTCCTGCTCGTCTCCGCGATGGCGGCCGTGACCCGGAACCTTGGCTTCGGTATCACCGTCAATGCCAGTGCTGATGCGCCGTATATTTTCGCCAGACGAATCTCGACCCTGGATCATCTGACCGATGGCCGCGTCGGCTGGAACATCGTGACGGGCTATCTCGACAGCGCGGCGCGGGGACTAGGTCTTGACAACCAGATCGAGCATGACAGCCGCTATGATCGCGCCGATGACTATCTCGACCTGCTCTACAAGTTGTGGGAGAGAAGCTGGGAGGATGACGCGGTCCTGATCGACAAGGAAAGGCGTATCTATGCCGATCCATCAAAGGTACATGTGATCGACCATCAAGGGCCGTTTTACCGCTCGCAGGCCTATCACCTGGCCGAACCGTCGCTCCAGCGCACACCGGTTCTTTATCAGGCCGGAACGTCTGGCCGTGGCAAGCAGTTTGCAGCGCGCCATGCAGAATGCGTCTTCATCGCAGCCCCCGACAAGAACTCAGCCCGCGCGGCCTCCCGTTCGTTGCGGGAGGCGGTCGTCGCTGCCGGCCGAAAGCCGGAAGACATAAAGATCTTCCTCGGCATGACAGTCATAACCGATCGCTCCGCTACCGCGGCACGGGAGAAGCACGCAGAGTATCTGCGCTATGCCAATCCGGAGGCAGGACTTGCTCATTTCTCGGCCAGCACAGGCATCGATTTTTCCAGGTACGATCTCGATGAGGCCATCACCTATGGCAAGTCCAATGCCAGCCAATCGGCAACGCAGATCGCTCAACAACGCGGCTGGACAAAGCGACAGTTGTTGCAGGAGCTTGCCATGGGTGGGCGTTACCCGGTCGTCGTCGGCGATGCCACGGAGGTTGCCGATGAGCTTTCATCATGGATGGATGAAGGCGAGATCGACGGTTTCAATCTAACCCGCACGGTCGTGCCGGAGAGCTTCGAGGACTTTATCGACATTGTGGTGCCGGCGCTTCAGGAGCGCGGTCTCTACAAAACCGCTTATGAACAGGGCTCGCTTCGTAGAAAGCTTTTTGGTGAAGATGACAGGTTGCCGGATCGCCACATAGGGGCATCCTTTCGCCGTCTATGATCGGCCAGGCGCGGCGCCACTGTTGGCGGGCTGTCGGCCCAAGAAACCTGCTCCAATCGGCTTCTTGCCAGTGCGAGATTTGGACAAGGCACTAAGTGTCTTGAAGCAGAGCGAAACCTTGCGGGTGACCGCGATTTCGGAGGGTGACTTCCAAGCTGCCATTGGAGGCTGTTGCCAGCATCTTGGCACGCGCTTGCCGCGCCAGAGGGTCATGTGCCGAGTATCTCTACCTGACGGTGAAGCATCTCGAGGCTTGGGGAATTCGTGATCTCAACCTGTGGAAGCTCCAAAAGCTTGTTGCAGGCGAACTCAGGGCGATCCACAAATTGGAGGGCATGGCAAGTCAGGCCCGCGTCCCAAGCCGGAGCGGATAGGGTGCATCCACTATTTCCGGCAACGCCAGCCATCGCATATTGGATCGAAAACCCACCTGCCCTAGATCAGGTGAAAGGGTGATATCGGTCATTCCCTCGCCCCGTTCAAAAGCGGAGA
>NZ_VNIP01000015.1 GCF_008370325.1 Martinezella tropici
CTCGCCGGCCATGAATTTCCTGGAAGGCACCTTCGCTGCCAATGGCGAACAATTCATCTTCGATGGCATTCCGATCGCCATCGACGCCAATATCGGCAAGCGCCATGCCGGCCAGCCGGTCGCACTCGGCGTCCGTCCCGAGCATGCGCGCCTCGTCCCCGCAGGCACGCCGGGTGCCATCCCGGCAACGGTCGATTTCGTCGAAGAACTCGGCGCCGGCCGCGTCATCCATTGCGATATCAACGGTTCGAGCTTTGCAGTCGCCGTTGCCGACCATACGACCGGTCAGACCGGTCAGTCGGTCGCGCTGGAGCTGCCGCAGCAGCACACCCATCTCTTCGCCCAGGATACCGGATTACGGCTCGACGCTGTTGCCTCCGTCACGCCGCTGAAGGTGCTGGCAAGCTGATTTCAGACATAACTTTTCAGCAAGTGCGCCCGGAAGTCTTTCCCGACTTCCGGGCTTTTTATTTGCGGCGCGTTCGCTTGGCGGTTGCTTGCCGCCAAGTGATTGCTCCAACAGAGAGCTATTCCTGCTGTAGCCGTCTACGGCGATGCAAACGCCAGCATAGCGAAGCATCGGAACGATCTCCGATGCCGCAACTGATTATGATGTATTCCTGGAGAGAAGCCGGCGGCCATATGGAAGTGCCGGCAGGATGCAGATCGATGCTCGATCACGAAAAGGACTGCCGCGCCGGTAGGTTCGACGCGGCAGATAAACCGATCACTTCTCGGTGGCGATCAGGCCGCGAACGAACCAGCGTTGCATCAGTACGACGACGGCAAGCGGCGGCAGCATGACGATCAGCGTGCCGGCCATGGCGATATGCCATTCCGGAAGGCCCCCGAAGTTCGGGATGAGCTGCTTGAGCTCCGTCACGGCAGTCATGTGCGCCGGCTCGGTGGTGACAAGCAGCGGCCACAGATACTGATTCCAGGCCCAGAGGAACATGATGGTGCCGAGTGCCGCCATATTGGTGCGCGACAGCGGCAGCAGGATGTCGATGAAGAAGCGCAATGCTCCTGCACCGTCCATGCGGGCGGCCTCGGTCAGCTCGTCCGGTATCGTCAGGAAGAACTGACGGTAGAGGAAAGTACCTGTCGCCGTTGCGACCAGCGGCAGGATCAAGCCGATTGAGGAGTTAAGCAGCCCGAGGTTCAGCGCGACCTGAACGCCAGTAAGCTTCTCGACGAGCCAGCTGATGCCGGTGATGTCGAGTAGTCCCTGGTAGGGCGACAGGACGTTCGCTATGACCGCATAGGTTGGAACAATACGCACTTCGAGCGGCAGCATCAGCGTTATGAAGATCAGCCAGAAGAGGATGGTGCGGCCCGGATAGCGGAAATAGACCAATGAGAAGGCGGTGATCGCCGAAATGATCACCTTTCCTACCGCGACGCCTCCCGCAAAGATCAGACTGTTCAGCAGCTTGGGGCCGAGATTGGCGGTGGTCCAGGCCGTCTTCACGTTGACCCAGAAGTCCGAGCCGGGGATCAGCGACATCGGCACCTTGTTGACGTCGGCGATATTATGGGATGCGGCGATCGCGACGATGGCGATCGGTCCCATTGCCACCACGAAGCCGATGAACAGAATCAGATGGGTGAAGAAATTAAGAATGGGTGTGCGCTCGACCATGTCAGCCTCAACCGTAATGCACGCGCCGCTCGATGAAGCGGAACTGGAAAATGGTGAGCACGATGATCAGAAGCATCAGAATGATGCTCTGCGCCGCCGCGCCGGAAAAATCGAGGCCTTTGAAGCCGTCGGAATAGATCTTGTAGACCATAAGGTTGGTCGAGTTGTGCGGACCCCCTGATGTCATGACGTCGATGATAGCGAAGGAATCCTGGAAGCTCTCGGTGATGTTGATGACCAATAGGAAGAAGATCGTCGGCGTTATCAGCGGGAACTGGATATCCCAGAAGCGCCGCAGCACGCTGGAGCCGTCCATCGCAGCCGCCTCGATTAGCGAGCGCGGAATGGCCTGGAAAGCTGCAAGGAAGAAGATAAAGCTATAGGCGATATACTTCCACGAGAACGCGGCGATGATGCTGGCCATGGCGGCGTTGCCGTCGAGGCCCGGGTCCCAGATTCCCGGCCACCACTGATTGACGACGGCGATGAGGCCCGCTTCCGGCGCCAGGATGAAACGGAAAGCCATTGCTGATGCGGGAGCCGCGATGCCGTATGGCCAGATCAGTACCACGCGGTAGATTTTCGAACCGCGCAATTGCCGATCGGTCAGGGCTGCAAATATGAGCCCGACTCCCATGGAAATACCGGTGCTGATGGCCGCGAAAGTGATGCTGATCGTGACCGAGTTCCAGTAATCGGAATTGGCAAGAATGGATTTGAAGTTATCGAGGCCAACCCAGATGTTGCCGCCGCCCCAAGGCTGCTGCAGCGTCAGCGACCAGAACACCGCCTGACCTGCCGGCCAATAGAAAAAGGTGAAGATGAGGAGCAGCTGCGGCACCGCGAACAGGATGCCGACGCTCCATTTGCTGAAAGTTATACGCTTTTCCATTGTCTCTTCCGGCTTGGGGGCCTGATGTCGCGCTTGCTCTGATAACGAACGTCCGCCGGGAGAACCCGGCGGACGCTGCTGTCACGAGGCTGTGCCGCTTACGGCAGCTGCTTGCCCTTGTAGGTGGCTTCGAAGCGGTCGAGAACGGCATCGCCGTTCTTGACGAGGTTGTCGATGCCTTCCTGGACGCTGACCTTGTTGGCGAAGATGGCCTGCATCTGGTTGCCGAACTCAGCGCGGATCTGCGTGAAACTGCCAAGGCGAACGCCGCGGGTGATCGGGGTCGGCTCGGAAGCGGTCAGGCTGGCGATGGCGACTTCGCGGCCCTTATAGGGAGCCTTATCATAGAAACCGGAGGACTTCATGAAGTCGAAGCCGGACTTCCTGACTGGGATGTAGCCGGTGTTGGTGGACCAGAACAGAGCGGTTTCGGGCTTGCCGATGAAGTCGAGGAACGCCGCAGCACCCTTGTATTCGTCAGCGGACTTGCCGGAGAGAACCCAGAGCGACGCGCCGCCGACGAGCGAATTCTTGCGCTCGGTGCCGGCGTAGACCGGAAGCTCGGCGACATCCCAGTTCATTCCGGCCTTCTGCGTCTTGCCGACCGTACCGTGGTCGCCGACCGAGGTCATGATCATCTGGCAGTCGCCGGCGGCGAAGGCCTGAACCATGTCCTGGCCGAGGTCCTTGGACTTGATCTTGACGAGGCCCTGGTCGTACCAGCTCTTGAGGTCGGTCACGTATTTGACGAACTTCGTCTTGTTGACGGTCAGGCGGGCGTCGAGGCCGTCATAGCCGTTGTTCTTCGTGGCGACCGGCTGATCGTGGATGGCAGAGAACTGCTCCATCAGCTGCCAGCTTTCGTTGCCGGAGATGTTGATCGCCATCGGGCAATCATAGCCGGCGCCCTTGAGCGCCTTCATGTCGTCGGCAGCTTCTTCCCAAGTCTTCGGAGCGGCAGTCTTGCCGATCTTGGCGAAGGCGTCCTTGTTCCAGTAGAGCAGGGCGGTCGAAGAGTTGAACGGGAAGGAGAGCAGTTCGCCCTTGGAGGTGGCGTAGTAGCGGGCGATACCCGGGAAATAGTCGTCCCACTTAACCTTGTAGCCGTTTTCGGACATCAGCTTGCTGACCGGGTAGTAGGCGCCCGAAAGCATCATGGTCGCGGTGCCGACGTCATAGACCTGGACGATCGTCGGCTGCTTGCCGGCGCGAAAGGCGGCAATGGTATTCTGCAGAGCGGCGTCGTAATTGCCCTGGCTGACGCAGGAGACTTCGTAATCCTTCTGGGAATCGTTGAAGTTCTTGCAGAGCGTCTCAACGACGCGCTGAAGATCGCCTGACAGGCCAAACCAGAAATCGAACTTGGTCGGAGCAGCAGCAGCAGGCAAAGCCAGCGCTACGCTCATAACGCCGGCAGCAGCGGCCGAAATGTAATTTTTAAGTTTCGACATAATCCCTATTTCCTTTTTGAAAGCTCGGAACCGGTGGCCTTGCGCAAGTCCGCGGTAGCGGCGTTATAGACAAGCTGTGTGACAGTTTGTTGAGGCCAAGAATCCCGCGTTTCCGGCCGAAATCAGGGATTTCGGGTAGACGATCTTTGAACGATCAAGCATTTGAGTCAATGCTAATCAAAGCGTGCAATATTAGCTGGTTCGCGTTGGGCTCGTCGCACGTTCGCGAGCCAATGGTTGGCCTGCTTGCTGCCTAACCGAGTGGTGATGCATCATCGCTTCGAGGCGAATCCGGAAAAGCATGGGAGGAAGGGAGCGATGGATCTTAGCGAGCGAGAGAAGATGGCGGCGGGGGAATGGTATTGCTGCTTCGATCCCGAACTCGACGGTTTGCGCTGGCAGGCCCGGGAGGCTGTGCATCAGCACAATACGATGTCGCCTGTCGAGCGCGGCAACCTCGGACCGGCTCTCGCTGCGCTCTTTGCCGATGCCGGCGAGAATGTTTTCATCGAGGCGCCGTTCCATTGCTCTTATGGCATCAACATCTCGCTCGGCCGGCGGGTCTATATGAATGCCGGCTGCACCATTCTCGACAGCGGCAGCGTCCGCATCGGCGATGGCAGCATGCTGGGGCCGGGCGTCCATATCTATTGCGCTGAGCACCATAAGGATCGCGAGCTGCGCGGTGCGGGTATCGAAATCGCGCGGCCGGTCACAGTCGGCAGCAGCGTGTGGATCGGCGGCGGTGCGATCCTTGTCGGGGGTGTGACGATCGGCGATGGCGCAATCATCGGCGCGGGCGCGGTCGTGACCAGGGATGTCGCAGCCGGTGCGACCGTTGTCGGCAATCCAGCCCGCGCGGTCGCTGCGGGGAGCGACTAGTTCGCCGGACGGCGCTTCTTGGCCCACCAGACGGCGAAGCGACGCCGCCAGCGGCGAACCATGGGCATATCGTGCGAGAGCACGATGAAGCCCAAGGGCAGCATCCAGAAGCCGAGTACCGGCAGGAAGCCGAGCAGGCCGCCGAAGATGAGGGCCACTCCCACACCCAGGCGGGCAAGGCGCGAGCGCGGCAGGGGAATTCTCACGGAGCCGAAAACAAGCTCGCGCGTTGAGGGATCAATGCCGAAACGGCGGGTTTTCCGGCCATTTCGATCGGCATTTTCGGTCGTTTGGCTTTGATCGGTCATCCACAGGAAATGGTGAGGCGGGGAAATAATGCAAGAGAATTCGATTTTTTTGAAAAAACCGCTTGGCAAATCGAGAAAGCATTTGTAGAAGCCCACTCACACCGCGCCAAGCGCATTCCCTGGTAGCTCAGCGGTAGAGCATTCGACTGTTAATCGACAGGTCGCCGGTTCGAATCCGGCCCGGGGAGCCACTTTCTTCTACAAACATTGCAATAGAGAGATAGTGGCGGTAGCGCCGCCGTTTCGCTGACCGATGGTCATCGCCTCGTGCAGATGGATTTGGCTGGCCTCCAAACGAGCAAAGCTTTAGCAGCGCAGTTTGGCAGTTTTATTGCACATGCTTCGCGCCGGTTATTTCTCGACCTTTTGCCTTTCATCCAGATCTCACCGGAAAACCGTTCTCATTGCCAGCCTTTCCAAGTCGTGGCAGGATCGCCGCGCTCATTGGACTGACTGGGACCGCAAGGGGACAGGGGAGATCTGGCATGGCGGAGAATGCAGTCGCTGAGAAGGCGGATACGCATCGCATTTCGTGGGCGGGATGGGCGCTCACGGTGATCGTGACCCTTATCTTTGCGGCCGACGCCGCCGTCAACTTGTTTTCGCCCGCCACGCTTACGGCGGAGATGATCGCAACCGGGTTTCCGGCCAATCAGGCGGGAGCAGTGGGGCTGATCATCCTCGTCTGCGCGGTTCTTTACGCTATTCCGCGCACCGCCGTACTCGGCGCAATCCTGATGACGGGCTTTCTCGGCGGCGCGATCTGCACGCATTTCCGCCTTGGAGAAATCGGCTCGCCGCCACAACTTATCAGTTTGCTTCTGGGAGTCATGGCGTGGGGCGGACTTTATCTTCGCGATGAGCGCGTCCGGCGCCTCCTGCCCATCCGCTCTGCGATCAGGTGAAAGTCGGCGCGCACATCATTCGCGGTTTTTGCGCCGCAATAACAATAACTTGCGCCGCACTCGACTTGCCCGGACAGTGCGAATGGTAGCGGGCTAATGAGAATGTGCCAATAAGATACGCCGGCAATCTCCAGCCGACATGACCGGGAGCCTTCCTGCGGATATATGTGGTATTTCTGAAAAAAATAGTTCAAGGTATGGTTGCTCTCGTAAGCGTGAGAACATGTTCATGCCGTCGATGCAATATGGCGCGTGAACATCCATGCGCGATCCGCGCAGCATAGTCCCCAATGCTTTAGAGGTTCGACATGAAAAACTTGTTTCTTGCTTCCGCAGTAGCTCTGGCATCGGTCTTCACCTTCAGCGTGCCGTCCGAGGCCGCTCCGATGCATCATCGCCACTATCACCGTCATCATTATCATCATCATTGCTATATGAAGAAGGTGAGACACAAGGTTCATGGCCGCTGGGTCGTCCGCAGGGTACGCGTCTGCCGCTGAGCGGTAGACAGTCGGAACTGGCGCAAGTTCCCTTCTGAAAACAAGTCGGCCGCTACCGGTATCTCAGGTAGCGGCCGTTTTTCTTTTGCTGTGATGTGAGGGGTGTCAATCACGCTTCGTTCGGGTTTGGCGAACAAGCGGGGAACATAACGCCATAGTCGGCGGCAATGTCGGGAATATCAGGGTCGAATCTCGAATATTACGCCGCCAGGGCGCCGATGGTAATAGCGACGGTCGTCCCGCCATCTGTCATCCCTCCGCCATCTGTCGTCCCAATGACTCCGTTCCCAGCGGCGCTCCCGCCAATGACGGCGATCATGATCGCGATCGCGCCAATAAGGCCGGCGGTCGTAATCCGGATATCTGCGTGTTCCGCGTTCCTGCACCAGAATGACGTTCGAAGCGGTCGATGAGCTGCCAAGCGAGGTAGACGCGGCGGGCAGGGCAGTCGACAATACGGAACCCACGGCAAGCGCAGCGGTCAAGGCGATTGAAGCGAGATGTTTCAAGGCGGTAACTCCTATATTCAGCCACGTCCCTTTCAGCGCTAAACGCCACGGTGACGACAAGGTTCCCCTCTCCGGTTGATCGGGAAGCCTTGTAACACGCGTTCCGATCGCAGGGTGGCTCTGCAATTTCCAGGAATTGCCGTCAAAAAGGGGGCCGGCAGGGAAAGCCGGACCCCTTCCTTCTCTGATCGGAGGTCAAGTCAGATCAGGTCAGAAGTTGCGTTCGAAGCGCAGGATGCCTGAAACGGTATCGTCGTGGGCATAGTCATAGTGAACGTAAGTCAATTCGGGCTCGACCAGCAGGTTCTTGACCGGATTGAACTTCAGGTTCGTGGTTGCTTCGAAGATCTTCGAGTCGGAATAGGCAAGCTGCAGGTTCCACTTCAGTTTGTCGTTGAACGGAACGCCAACGCCGCCCCAAACAGCCCAGTCACCCCAGCCGCACTTCGATGCATTGACGGTGCCGTTCGGCGCCGTGCAGGCGGAGACGTCCTGGTTGGTACCGGCATACTTGTTGAGCTTGTCGCCGTCTGTGTTCCAGCCGCCCATCAAGAAGGCTGTGAATGCACCGAAGTCGGCATCGATACGAGCCTTGATGGCACCTTCTTCGACGATCGAGTCATAGCCGCCGACGACCTTGAAGCCCCATGCACCGGACTTGAAGCCAGCACCGGCGACAACGTCGGGAGCATAGTGATTGGCCTTGTCGTCCGTCCACCAGCTTGCGCCGTAGGACGCGCCAGAACCGCTGGAGTTGCTGTCTTCGAGCGAGATCACTGCCGAGAAGCCGTTGCCCGCATCGTATTCATAGGTCAACTGGTTGAGCTCATACGGACCGTCATAGATCACGTCATCGTTGATGACGTCGCCGGCGTATCCGATATAAAGGTTGTACTGGGAGTCCTTCTTACCAACCGTGAAACCGCCGAGGCTGATATAGGACCACAGCAGGTTGGTGGAGGTGGAGCCGCCGTCGTTCCAGTCCCAACGAACGATGGTTTCGGTCTTCAGCGGACCGTATTCGGTGTCGGTCGCGGTGTCGACGTTCAGCTCGGCGCGAGTGTGCCACAATGTACCTTGGTGGCTGGCGCGGTTGTAAGCATTGTACCATTCACCTTCGGTACGAACCTTGCCGCCGATCTTGAGGCAGGTTTCCGTGCCCGGAATGAAGAAGTAGCCGGCACCGTAGGCGTCGCAGATGCGGACGTATTCGAGCGGCTCCGGCTCAGCGGCAACAATGGCGTCGGCCGCGTGAGCACCGGAAACTGCTGCGAGCGCAGCAGCGGAGCCGAGAAGAAGGCTCTTGATGTTCATAGTAACTCCAATCTTTCTTGATTGGGCATGAGATATCGCGCCGAAAAACGACGTGCCCAACCTCATCCCGTTCATGTTCCCTATTCAGTAGGTGCGAAGTAATAAGCTTCACGAACTATTTCGTGGACCTGCTTCGCTGATTTGGCAAGATACTAAGAGTTACGAACTATATGTGCCCTACTTGAAAGTGGGCATTGTTGCAAAAATGACGCAATTCGTTAGCCGCGACCGACCGCGGCCGCTTTTGATCTCGTCAGCACGACTTCTGCCTTTTGAGCGCGGAAACGGCTGGAATTGGGTTCGGGCGAAGGGAATATGCGAGCGGCGGATGCAGAAAGGAGGGCTGCCGTCGTATGATCATCGTCATGCCGCGCACCGATTCCGGCCGATCGACTATGGGTGATCGCTATGGCCTCTTACAAAATCGAGGCTTTGAGCCGCGATTGCCGAAATGATTCTCCCAAGAAAGAAATCGGAGAAAGGCGTTTCCTGAGCCGTCCTGACGGTGGTGCGTCCGACGACATTACTGGGGGCGTATTCTCGTCGGACGCGGCACTGTCCGGTTCGGGGGTGGCATCCAAACCGGTAGTACTGATTCTAGCATCTACCGTAGGTACCTATAACCTACCTGAATGGACTGGCGGTGAGGTTGCTTCGGGACAAGGCTCTTGCGAGGGCAGCTTGCACCATTCCGACTATGCCGCTTTCTGCCACCGCATATGAAGGATCGGGTAGGGGCGTCCCTGATCGTCCAGTTCCGCGCGCCCCGTTACCACAAAGCCAAGCCGTTCGTAGAAACCCGTCGCGGCGGAATTCTGCTCGTTCACATCGACTGTGACGACATCTTTGCCCATGCGGAAGCCATCGAGAAGCAAGCGCCCAAGGCCCATGCCTCTGCTATCGGCATGGACGAAAAGCGAATCGATGTTGTTTCCGGTCACTCCCAGAAAGCCGTGCGGCAGGTCATCATTGTCCACCGCGACGGTGAATTCCGCGTTCGGCAGATAGTCTTCCATGACCATCCTGGCGATCGCCTCGCGGTCCGCGGGATCAAGGAAATGATGGGTAGCGTCGACGGATGTCCGCCATATCTCATAGTTACGCGCGGTATCGTCGGGTCTGGCTGGTCGCAGCAGGAGCATATCGGAATTCTCGAGGTCTTGCTTGAAATCGCGGGATGGTTGTTTAAGGTCCGCAATGCGACGGGTAAAGCCGGTTGCGCGGGAAGGCGCAGTTTTAGAAATCGAAGAGGACATTTTTCAGAAATTGCCTCTTGCGGTTTTCTTTGGATCATTCTAAATCCGCGCCACCACAACGCAAATTGTTTTCGGATGGCCTCGTGGCGGAGTGGTTACGCAGAGGACTGCAAATCCTTGCACCCCGGTTCGATTCCGGGCGAGGCCTCCATCCTTCCCTTCAATATCGATAGACCATTGAATTCGGCTCGCCTATTTGAAGGTGTGGCAGTTTGTTGCCGCTTTAGCCTTCTTTGCCTCGGGTCGTGCCCTTTGAACTGCCTGACGCGATCCATTTGCCGGTCGTTCGGCGGGCACAGCTATCCAGACCGTCGTCTTGGACTGCGGCGCATGTTAGCGGCAACCTGTTCGGATTATGTCGTCAGAATAAGCAACGCGACGCCAAGCAGCGTTAGAGCTCCAAAGATTGGCAGCAACATCTTCATTATCAGCCGAGTGAGCTTTTTGCGCTCGCACGACATCAGCGTAGACCACTGCGACCTCGGTAATTCCATGGACATTCCCCCGTCGCAGCGTCGCATTCGAAACTGCAATGACGCTTAAGGTACAGAGGAGATGGTATTTTTGCAGACTTGGCGACGATAGCCTCGTGAAGCTCAACTGAGTGTTGTGGCGATCATCGCGTCCGGAAAAGCAAAAGCGGTCCAGTCTAGGGAAAAAACTGGGCCGCCTTTTGCTGGACTAGAGGTCAATCAAATTCAGCGCCCTAATTATAAGTTTACCTTATTAATTGTCAACAGGAACGGGATGTGGCGCGGCCCAGTGGCGTGGGCCAAGCAAAAGCATTGTTCCACGGGTCCATATGCAGGGAGCGGGATCTTTGCCAGGGTTCAATTGCTTATACGGGAGTTCAAAGCCGCCGCCACAGCCATCAGGAATGCCTATTCCTCAAGGCATGGAAAGGCGAATTTATAAGCGCGTGCAATCAGCGAGCTGGCAGGTCGTTCGAGCTGCCATGAGTGTTCCGCCATCCACTTGCAGGCGATCGCGGTTGCCTTTGCGTTGCTGAGATCGGGCGGCAGACAGAAGGCGCCGACGAATTGCTGGAGATAGCGCTCATAGCGGGACGAGTTCTTCGGCGTCTGCTTGGTGGCGCGGATCGTCAGGTTTTTCGTCCGCTGCGCTTCGTCGAGAATGCCCTGTATATAGACCGAGGCAAGCGTGCGATCTTCTTCGCACCATTCGTCGAGCTGTTTGCCGGTCACGACGTGTCCGATGATGGGCGTCGCCTCCCGCGGCGCTTCCTCGCTCAACGCGGCCTGGGGCAGGAGAAGGAGAAGCGCTGCGAGGGAGAGCGAAAGCCTCATTCGGAAACCTACATCATGGAAGAAAGACTGGCAGCCAGGAAGACCACGAGCGGCAACGAGGTTGCAACGAAAAGAACGAGAGAGACAGGCATCCCAGTCACCTTCTATTCGAATTTAGTCTTAACCCGAAGGGCTTCGGGCCGGAAGGTTGATCTGTGACCACACTCGGGCGGTTCCAGGTTACGAAGCGTGGTCCTGCGAAGTTAACATTTTGCTAACGGATGCTCCGATCCGAGGCGCGGCGAATTGCGCGATGTCGTCGGTAACGGGCTTTGTCGAGAAGTTCGGATCCGTATTTCAAGGCGCCGATTGTTGTGCGTGGGCGACGCCCGGCCATGAATCTCCGCCCCGGTTGCCGCAATGCCTTGAAAGCGTGACGTCAGGCGATTAAGACACGCATAACAGAAAGCAGAGCAGGCCCGTTCGGGCATGAAGGGCGCAAGAGGACAAGATGGATTTCGAAGCAGCGCGCGTGAAGATGGTCGAGAACCAGATCCGGACGACGGATGTCACCTCCCATTCCGTGTTGAATGCCTTTTTGACGGTACCGCGCGAGAATTTCGTGCCGGAGAAGTCGAAGCTCCTGGCTTATATCGACAACGACATCGAGATCGCCGCCGCTACGGCCGGCAAGCCGGCCCGCTTTCTCATGGAGGCATCGCCATTGGCAAAACTCCTGCAGCTTGGCGTCATCACCAAGCAAGACAAGGTTCTCGATGTCGGCTGCGGTACCGGATATGTCGCCGCCATCCTGTCGCTGCTTGCCGAAAAGGTGGTCGCCCTCGAAAGTGATGAGGAGCTTGCCGCTCAGGCCAAGGCCAATATCGCCGCACTCGGCTATGACAATGTCACGGTCGTCACCGGCGATCTCGAAAAGGGCCACACCGGCAATGCCCCCTATGACGTGATTTTCATCGATGGCTCGATCGAGCAGCTGCCGCAGGGACTGCTCGACCAGCTCGGCGAAGACGGCCGCCTGATCACGGTCATCGGTTATGGCCATGCGGCCCGCGCCACCGTTTTCATGCGCGAACGCGGCGTCTTCTCGGAAAACGTCTTTTTCAACGCATCGATCAAGCCGCTGCCGGGCTTTGCCAAAGCCAAGGAATTCGTATTCTGATTTTCAGAACGGTCTGATGATCCAGCTTGCGACAGGCGCCTCCGGGCGCCTGTTTTTTATTGCCGCCGCCTGTGGCAGAATCGCAGGCAGCGAAGCGATTCGTCGTGGTCGTAACAAAACTGTGCATCACCGGGTTTAGTGCTTTGACGGTGATTTTTTTCCCGAGGGCAGTCATCTAGGGTGGCCCTGATTCGGGTGCCGCGTCGGCGTGTTTCCGGTCGTTGAATATGGAAAACGGGGATGAATATGGCTCAGCCAAATGTAGTGCGTGAACCGTCCATGGAAGAGATCCTGGCATCGATCCGCAGGATTATCGAAAGCAACGAACCTGTGGGCGCCAAGCCGATTTCTTCCCCTCATCTTGCCGCTTCCAACATGCGCGACGACGATATTCCGTTGACCGTGGATGAAGAGTTCGCTGCCGCGGATCGCGCCCGCGCCGCGGAGCAGGACCCGCGTTTCATCGCCGCAAATTCGCAAATGCCCGTTGCCGAACCGGATGGTGCCGGTCGTGGCCTATCGCTGGCGGATGTCGCAGCGCGTGTGCGCGCCGCTTCCGAGCGCAATGCCGCCGCGTTGCTGAATGCCGGGCGCGAGCCCCCGCAGCCGCGTGAATTGCCGCCGGCCATGGCCGCGCGTCTTGCCGAAGTCCATGTCGAGCCGATCGCCGATGTGCCGTTGCGGCATGCCATTACCGATATCGCAGCGCCGGCAGCTCCACTGGCTACGCAGGCTGCGGCAGACGTTGGGGGCGAGTCCGAAATGGAGGACTTGCATCCGACGGTAGACGTCGCCGCGCCCCAAATGGCCGCGCCTCAGGCAGCCACGCCTGCCGAAGCACCGGTTTTCGAGGCTCCGGAGCCGACCGCAACCGTTGCGGCGGAGATGGAAGCGTCCTTGCCGCCGGCCCAGCTCGTGTCTGCATCACCGCTGATGTCAGAAGCAGCCGGCGCGCAGGTTACCCGTTCGTTTGAAGAGCTGGCCGCCATCGTTGACGGCGGCCCGCGCCGCTCCCTCGATGAGCTGGCTCAGGAGATGCTGCGGCCCATGCTGCAGGAATGGCTCGACGACAATCTGCCGACCCTTGTGGAGCGCCTCGTGCGTGAGGAAATCGAAAGAGTGGCCCGCGGCCCGCGTCGCTGATAGCCTGAGCTTCGGGTAACCGATCCGCCGCTCCGGGTTCCGGGGCGGCTTTTTTATTGACTTGCCCACAGCCATCCTATTTACAACCCGCATCATCCAATCCTCAAGATCCGGTCATAAAATGCTCGACAAAACATATGATTCCGCCGCCGTCGAACCGAAGATCGCCCAAAAATGGGATGAAGCCGACGCCTTTCGCGCCGGTGCGAACGCCAAGCCGGGCGCGGAAACCTTCACCATCGTCATTCCGCCGCCGAACGTGACGGGCTCGCTGCACATGGGCCATGCGCTGAACAACACGCTGCAGGATATCATGGTGCGGTTCGAGCGCATGCGCGGCAGGGACGTTCTCTGGCAGCCCGGCATGGACCATGCCGGCATCGCCACGCAGATGGTTGTCGAGCGTCGTCTCGCCGAACGCCAGCAGCCGGATCGTCACAAGATGGGCCGCGAGACCTTCATCGAGAAAGTCTGGGAATGGAAGGCGGAATCGGGCGGCTTGATCTTCAACCAGCTCAAGCGCCTCGGTGCCTCCTGCGACTGGTCGCGCGAACGCTTCACCATGGACGAGGGGCTGTCGAAGGCCGTTCTCGAAGTCTTCGTCACGCTCTATAAGGAAGGCCTGATCTATCGCGACAAGCGGCTGGTCAACTGGGATCCGAAGATGCTGACCGCGATTTCGGATATCGAGGTCGAGCAGCACGAGGTCAACGGCAATCTCTGGTACCTGCGCTATCCGCTGGAGCCGGGCGTTACCTATCAGCATCCGGTTGCCTTCGATGACGAGGGCAAGCCGACGGAGTGGGAAACGCGCGACTATCTCGTCGTCGCCACCACCCGTCCCGAGACAATGCTCGGCGATACCGGTGTCGCGGTCAATCCGAGCGACGAGCGCTACAAGTCGGTCATCGGCAAGCACGTCATCCTGCCGATCGTCGGTCGCCGCATCCCGATCGTCGCTGACGAATATCCGGATCCGACGGCTGGCACGGGCGCGGTCAAGATGACGCCCGCGCATGATTTCAACGACTTTGACGTCGGCAAGCGCCGCGGTCTGCGCGTCGTCAACATTCTGACCCCGGAAGCCACCATCACTATCAAGGACAACGAGGACTTCCTCGAAGGTCTTGATCACCCCGCCGCGCTGCACGGCGCTTGGGATGAGCTGGAGGGCAAGGACCGTTTCGAGGCGCGCAAGATCATCGTCCGCATTCTCGAAGAATCCGAATTGCTGGATAAGATCGAGCCGCACAAGCATATGGTTCCGCACGGCGATCGCGGCGGCGTACCGATCGAGCCGCGCCTGACCGAGCAGTGGTATGTCGACGCCAAGACGCTCGCCGAGCCGGCGATCGCCTCCGTCCGCGATGGCCGCACCAAGCTCGTTCCGAAGAGCTGGGACAAGACCTATTACGACTGGATGGAAAACATCCAGCCGTGGTGCGTTTCCCGCCAGCTCTGGTGGGGTCATCAGATCCCCGCCTGGTATGGACCGGATGGCCAGGTCTTCGTCGAAAAGACCGAAGAAGAGGCGCTGCAGGCGGCGATCCAGCATTATCTCTCGCATGAGGGGCCGATGAAGGCCTATGTCGAGGACCTGCTGGAGAATTTCAAGCCGGGCGAAATCCTGACGCGCGACGAAGACGTGCTCGATACCTGGTTCTCGTCCGCGCTCTGGCCGTTCTCGACGCTCGGCTGGCCGGATGAGACGCCGGAACTGGCGCGCTACTATCCGACGAATGTCCTCGTCACCGGCTTCGACATCATCTTCTTCTGGGTTGCCCGCATGATGATGATGGGCCTGCATTTCATGAAGGATGAGAACGGCGAGCCTGTCGAGCCGTTCAGCACGGTCTATGTCCACGCCCTGGTGCGCGACAAGAACGGGCAGAAGATGTCGAAGTCCAAGGGCAACGTCATCGATCCGCTGGAACTAATCGACCAGTACGGCGCCGACTCGCTGCGTTTCACGTTGGCGATCATGGCGGCGCAGGGTCGCGACGTGAAGCTCGATCCGGCCCGTATCGCCGGCTATCGCAACTTCGGCACCAAGCTCTGGAATGCGACGCGCTTTGCCGAGATGAACGGCGCCAAGAGCGATCCGCATTTCGTGCCGGAAGCCGCCGAGCTCACCGTCAATCGCTGGATCTTGACCGAATTGGCGCGTGCCGAGCGCGACGTTACCGAGGCGCTGGAAAGCTTCCGCTTCAACGATGCGGCAAGCGCGCTCTATCGCTTCATCTGGAACCAGTTCTGCGACTGGTACCTCGAGCTGCTGAAGCCGATCTTTAATGGTGATGACGAGAACGCCAAGGCGGAAGCGCAGTCCTGCGCTGCTTACGTTCTCGAAGAGACCTACAAGCTGCTGCATCCGTTCATGCCCTTCATGACTGAAGAGCTTTGGGCGCATACGGCGGGCGAGGGCAATGAGCGCGAGGGCCTGATCTGCCACGCCGATTGGCCGGCGCCTTCCTATGCGGACGATGTTGCCGCCGATGAAATCAACTGGCTGATCGACCTTGTTTCCGGCATTCGTTCGGTGCGCTCGGAAATGAACGTGCCGCCGGCAGCGATCGCCCCGCTCGTCGTCGTCGATGCGAACAGCCTGACTCGGGAGCGCCTGTTCCGTCACGACGCCGCCATCAAGCGGTTAGCGCGTGTGGAAGCGGTCTCGCTTGCCGATACCGCGCCGAAGGGTGCTGCACAGATCGTTGTCGGCGAGGCGACCATCTGCCTGCCGCTCGGCAGCCTCATCGATCTCTCGGCCGAAAAGGCGCGTCTCGACAAGGCGATCGCCAAGAACGACCAGGAGATCGCGCGCATCAACGGTAAGCTTTCGAACGAGAAGTTCGTTGCGAACGCGAATCCGGATGTGGTCGCCGCCGAGCGCGAGCGCCTCGGTGAACTCGAAGGGCAACAGGCGAGCCTGAAGGTGGCACTGGCGCGGGTCAGCGAAGCGAGCTGAGAAAGAGAGAACAGAAGCGTATCGCGATCTTTCAGATCCGCTCTAAGTTCTTGGTCCTGCGCATGTCGTAATCGCAAAATGGCTGCGCGCCTTGCGCGACATGCTTTCAGATTTGGTGAGAGGCACGCGGCTTACGTCACGTGCCTTTCTTGTTTCTTTGATTCGATGTCGATCAACCGAAGCTGTGCGCCCTGATCCACCGCCAGTTTCACACAGGCAAAACATATTACATGGAAATCTGCTCAGCATTCGTGAAAAGCAGAGCTGTTGTCATATTGTAACAGAATTGTTGCCGCGAAGAATAAAAATCTAAGCAGGGGAAAAAATGACATTAAAAAGAAAAAATTTACCTAATCGCACATTTTTTGTGCGGCATGGTTCGTTTTCTTACGTAAATCAATCACTCTTTTACCGAGTTTCGGCCCTTGTAGGACGCATTGCCAATTCAAGTGATCGTCGCAACAATCGAAAAAGCGAATGCACACGTGGGGGAGTTACAATGGCATTTTCTATTGCGTTGAGGGGCGCAGTTTCACTCATCATCGGTACGTCTTTTGCGAGCGCGGCCTTTGCGGGCGGTCTCGACCGTTCCGGTTATGACATCGACTTGCTCTTCGACAAGGGTCGTTATGTCTTCGAGTCCGGCGTTACCTATGTCATGCCCGACCGCAAGTTGAAGAACGCGAAAGACACCGATCCGAGCGACGGCAATCTCAATAACCGAAGCCACTCGACCGATGCTTCGGAAAATTATGCAATGCCCTATGCCGCCTTCAAGATCGGCATCACTGACAACATCGACTGCATGGCCGATTATTCCCAGCCATTCGGCGGGCATCTCAACGAGGGCCAGAACTGGGCCGGTGCCAACAACGAAATCGAGGTCAAGGTCCGCACGAACAATTATGGGGCGACCTGCTCGTACAAATTCGATGCAGGCCCGGGCGAATTTCGCATCATCGGCGGCGGTTTCTACCAGGAGGTCAGCGGTTTCAAATCACGCCTGGTCTCGGCCATCCCAGCTCCGCTTTCCTCCGTCTATGACGGCGTCGGCTCGCTTGATGTGGACGGTCACGGCTGGGGCTGGCGCGCCGGCGTGGCCTATGAAATCCCGGAATATGCCTTCCGCACGAGCCTCGTCTACAACAGCCGGGTCAAGTACGACAATCTCAAGGGCAGCGTCGATCTGACCGAACTGCCGCCGATTCGGCCGTTCTTCGGCTCGGCCACTTCCGTCTTCGGCTCGGCCGAGGCCCCGGACTCGCTGGAGTGGAAAGTGCAGAGCGGCATCGCGCCGGACTGGCTGGCCTTCGGCTCGGTCAAATGGACGAATTGGAGCATCCTGCAAAGCATCGCCCTTTGCCCGACCTCGACCCGTAGCGTCGCCTGCCGGACCGGCGGCCCGACGCAACTGACCTCGCTTGACCTTCTATATCGCGACGGCTGGACCATTACGGGCGGTATCGGACACAAGTTCAATGACAAATGGAGCGGCGCCGTCAGCTTGAGCTGGGATCGTGGTACGAGCGACGGCTACGGCATGAACTCCGACACTTGGACACTCGGCGCAGGTGTTGCCTACAAGGCGACTGAGCACGTTCAGTTCAATTTCGGCGGCGCGCTTGGCCTTATGACATCAGGCAAATCCGGACCGGTCACCCGCGGCGGCATCGTCTATGGCGATGATGCGAGCTACAGCTTCGGCAATGACTTGGTCGCCGCTCTTCAGACGTCGGTGAAAGTCAGCTTCTGACGATAAGTCATTGGATTGACGAACTTATCGTCTATCATCTCATAACATCGATAAGGTCGCGGGCTTATACAAGTCCCGCGGCTTTTTCTTTGCCCTGCTTGGATGGATCGAAGCGCCAAACCAGCCTCTTTGCCGGATTTATGGTTAAGGAAGTTACAAGGTCGGTCAAATCTTTGTGACGAATTAGCAACACTCTATTTCAAGACATTGCAGCCACGTGATCAGATTACAATTTGTCCATTTCCCGCCACAAATGGGGAGCAGCGATTACGTGGGCACAGGGGTTGGCCTCGTAGAAAGTGCGTAAACGATCGATGGGTGAACTTCCACTTTGGCATAAGCAACAATCCGGGATCGGGGCCGTGATGCTTCCGATGCAGGAGAAAAGTCTTTGTCCGCCAAGGGAAGCCCTCAGCCTGACGACGGTCGATCTCACTCCTCGGCAAGCGAATGAGAGCGCGGGTTCGGCGATGGGATACGATAACGGCCGCACGAATGCTGGTTTGGACATAATTGCAAGTTATGCTCGCAATTGTGGCAAACAGCCTCGGTTGAATGCCATGGGAACCGTCTTTGCAAAGGATGATCCAGTCTCATGCGCCATCAGGGAAAACATTCGCGAATCTGACGGCGTTCATGCAAGCGCCGTGACAGGCCCGAATGGAGCGAAAGAAATCGACTGTTATGTTTAAGTCCGAGTTCATATCAGCGAGAGTCATGATGCTCAGCCTGTCCCTTGCCACGGCAGTGGCGCTGGCGGGTCAAGCCAAGGCATTCGATATCACTGCCGGTGTCACCAAGGAATCGGGTCCGTTCGATCTCTTCAAGTTTGGCTTCAAGGCCTACAAGAACGGGCAGAAGGAAGAAGCGGTCGAAGCCTATCGTTATGCCGCCGAAAAGGGCCATACGGGCTCGCGCTGGGCTCTAGCCAACATGTATGCCGATGGTGATGGTGTGACGCAGAACGATTTCGAAGCTTTCAAGATCTATAGCGAGATCGCCCAGCAAGGCGTGGAGCCTGGCTCTGAAGATACCGGCTTCTTTATCAACGCGCTGCTGGCGCTTGCCAGCTACTACAAGACCGGTATTGCCAACAGCCCGGTCAAGATCGATCTCAATCAGTCCCGCCAGCTTTATTTCCAGGTTGCATCCACCTTCGGCGTTCCCGAAGCGCAATTCCAGCTCGCGCAGATGATGCTGACGGGCGAGGGCGGCGCCACCAATGTCCAGCAGGCCAAGAAATGGCTGAACCAGGCACGCAAGAGCGGCCATCCGGGTGCCATGGCCGTCTTCGGCAATATCCTGTTCCAGGAAGGTCAATCCATCCGGGGGCTTGCCTTCATGACGGCGGCACTGGACAAGTGCAAGCCAAAGGACTGCAGCTGGATGGAAGACCTGCAGGAGCAGGCATTTTCTGTTGCCAATGAGAACGACCGTCGCGTGGCGGTCTCCATGGCTCATCAGCTTGACGTCGCCGGCTCCGATTGATTGCCGGTCTTTACCGCGCGGCTACCGCTTGAAGCACCGCGCCTGCAGCCGAACCGTTTTGTTTCGGACCAACGTTTAGTTGGCGAAATCGAGATGCGCGATCACCGGGACATGGTCGGAAGGCTTTTCCCAGGCGCGCACATGCTTTTCGATTGCCGTCGCCGTCAGCCGATCGGCAGCTTCCGGCGAGAGCATCAGGTGATCGATCCGGATGCCGTTGTTCTTCGGCCAGGCGCCGGCCTGGTAATCCCAGAATGAGTAAAGCTTCACCGCATCCGTCGTCGCTCGCACGGCATCGATAAAGCCGAGATGTTCGAGCTGACGGAAGGACTGGCGCGTCTGCGGCAGGAATAGCGCATCGCTTTCCCAGACCTTCGGATCGAAGCAATCATGCGGCTCCGGAATGACATTGTAATCGCCGGCAAGCACGAGAGGCTCCTCGAGTGCGAGGCGATCCGACGCGAACTTCCGCAGGCGCTCCATCCAGGCGAGCTTGTAGGGATATTTCTCGGTATCGACCGGATTGCCGTTCGGCAGATAGAGGCAGCAGACGCGCAGGGCGCCGTGCCCTGGCACGGAAAATACCGCTTCCATGAAGCGGGACTGTTCATCGCCGTCGCCGCCGGGCAGCCCCCGTGTCACCTCATCCGGCTTGATCTTTGAGAGGATGGCGACACCATTGAAGCCCTTCTGCCCGTGCGTCTCGACATGATAGCCGAGCGCCTCCACCTCCAACCGTGGAAAGCCTTCGTCGACCGTCTTGATCTCCTGCAGACAGACGATGTCCGGGCTCGAATCCTTCAGCCACTGGCAGAGGTTTTCGATACGCGCTTTGACACCGTTAATGTTCCAAGTGGCGATTTTCATGGGTAGCTCATTCCTTTGCTTCGCCCTGTTGTATCCGCCGCCGACGGGCTTGACTACAGCCCATATGAAAACCGGCCCGGAGCGATGGCTCCCGGCCGGCGATCAAGCTGTGGAAAAGAGAAAGCCTCAGATCGAGAAGCTCGTGCCGCAGCCGCAGCTTGCGACCGCATTCGGATTCTTGATCTGGAAGGACTGGCCGAGCAGGTTGTCTACGAAATCGATCTCGGAACCGGCCATATAGACCAGCGACAACTGGTCGATCAGCACGGTGGCGTTGTCCCTTTCGACAACGATATCATCATCTTCCGGGCCTTCGACGAGATCGAATTTATAGGAAAAACCCGAACATCCGCCGCCTTCGACGGCGACGCGAAGCGCACGTTTGCCGGCTTCCGCGCCGACGATCGCAGCGATTCGCTTCGCCGCGGCGTCCGATAGAGTAACGTTAGTCTCAGTCATGCCTTCCTCCTGCCGGGGTCAAGATCCGGAGAGAACCAAATAGGCCGTCGAACTTTCAAACGGCTGATATCCATAGCCTTTATCATGAAAGTCAGGCCGGCGACAGCTCTGGTTTCGTGGTTGAGCCACGCACCTTTTTGCTGTTTTCTTGTCTATAGGTATGAAGGCCGCAATGCGGCGTCAATGGGTCACCGCTTCGCGATGGGATAGTATATTCCGATCTGCAGGCAACGCCGTGGCAGGGTATGATGAAACGACCTTCGCATCTGTTATTGTGCGGGGGCCAAATGCCGGAATGGATTGATAATGACGATCGATACGCATGCATTGGGTTTTGGATATGGTGATAAGGCGGTCTATGCGACGGACCCCTGGGCATCGCGCGGAAGGCTCTACGACGAGGGCTTGAGCCCGACGCGCTCCGAATTCCAGCGCGATCGCGACCGGATCGTCCATGCGACAGCTTTTCGGCGTTTAAAGCACAAGACGCAGGTCTTTATCGCCCAGGACGGCGACCATTACCGCACCCGGCTGACCCATACGATCGAGGTGGCGCAGATCGCGCGCGCCTTGGCACGTGCTTTGAAACTCGATGAAGACCTCGCGGAAGGTGTGGCGCTGGTTCACGATTTCGGCCACACGCCTTTCGGCCACACCGGCGAGGATGCGCTGCACGAGATGCTGCTGCCCTATGGCGGCTTCGATCACAACGCGCAGTCGCTGCGCATCGTTACCAAGCTCGAGCGCCGCTATGCCGATTTCGATGGGCTCAATCTCACCTGGGAAACGCTCGAAGGCCTGGTCAAGCACAATGGCCCGTTAATGACGCCCGACGGCAAGGGTATTCGCGGGCCGGTGCCGCAGCCGATCCTCGACTATTGCGAGATCCACGATCTCGAAATCGCGTCCTTCGCCAGCCTCGAAGCACAGGTTGCTGCGATCGCCGATGACATCGCCTATAACACGCATGACATCGACGACGGCCTGCGTTCCGGCTATCTGACTTTCGATATGCTGGAGGAAGTGCCGTTTCTCGCGGGGCTGATGGCCGAGGTGAGGGCGCGCTATCCGCATCTGGAGCCGAGCCGCTTCACGCACGAAATCATGCGCCGCCAGATCACCCGCATGGTCGAGGATGTCATTGCGGTGTCGCAGCGGGCACTTGCCGAAATCAAGCCGGGCAATGTCGCCGACATCCGGGCCGCCGGCCGCGTCGTCGCGACCTTTTCGCCTGACATGGCGGAAACCGACAAGCTGATCAAGCAGATGCTGTTCAAGCGCATCTATCGCCATCCCGACATCATGCGAATCCGTGCCGGCGCGGCGCAGATCGTAACGGACCTCTTCCACGCCTATATGGAAAATCCCAAAGAGATGCAGAGCCACTATTGGGTCGATCATATCGCCGGGCTTGCGATCGCCCCCAAGGCAAGGCATGTCGGCGACTATCTGGCCGGCATGACCGACACCTACGCCATCAGCGCTCACAAGCGCCTGTTTGACCAGACTCCCGATTTGCGATAGGCAGCGGCGGCGTCGGGCCGATAGCGGCCGGACCAAGCTATGCGTGGACGATATCATGAACCTTTTCACCGACTTCGAAGTAAGAATTAAGAACGCTCTCGAGCAAATTGATATTGTGAGAGAAAAGCGATCGGAACTCGACTTCGGACGTATCGGCGTGGAGCCGCCGCGAGACGCCAGCCATGGCGATGTCGCCACCAATGCGGCCATGGTGCTGTCCAAGCCGCTGGACACGAGTCCGCGTGCGCTTGCCGAGATTATCGTTGCCAAGTTGAAGGAGGACGCCGACGTTGCCGAGGTTTCGGTTGCCGGCCCCGGCTTCATCAATATCCGTCTTTCGGTCGGCTATTGGCAGCGGCTGCTCGCGACGATGATCTCCGAGGGCGAGACATTCGGCCGCTCGAAGCTGGGCGAGGGGCAAAAGGTCAATGTCGAATATGTTTCGGCGAACCCCACCGGGCCGATGCATGTCGGCCATTGCCGCGGGGCCGTTGTCGGCGATACGCTGGCAAACCTGCTGGCCTTCTCCGGCTATGAGGTCACCAAGGAATATTACATCAACGATGCCGGTTCGCAGATCGATGTGCTGGCGCGCTCCGTCTTCATTCGTTATCGCGAAGCGCTTGGCGAGCAGGTGGGCGAGATCCCGGCGGGTCTCTATCCCGGCGATTACCTGGTTCCCGTCGGCGAGGCGCTTGCCAAGGAGTTCGGCACCAAGCTGCGCGGCATGCCGGAAGAGCAATGGCTTCCCATCGTCAAGGATCGCGCCATCGACGCGATGATGGCGATGATCAGGGAAGACCTCGAAGCGTTGAACGTCAAACACGGTGTGTTCTTTTCCGAACGCACCCTGCATGCCAATGGCGCCGCACTGATCCGCACCGCGATCAATGACCTGACCTTCAAGGGCTATGTCTACAAGGGGGCGCTGCCGCCGCCGAAGGGACAGCTGCCGGAAGATTGGGAAGATCGCGAGCAGACGCTCTTCCGCTCGACGGAGGTGGGCGACGATATCGACCGTCCCCTGATCAAGTCGGACGGCTCCTATACATATTTTGCCGCCGACGTCGCCTATTTCAAAAACAAATTCGACCGCGGCTTCAACGAGATGATCTACATCCTTGGCGCGGACCATGGCGGCTATGTCAAGCGCCTGGAAGCGGTCGCGCGCGGCGTTTCCGATGGTGCGGCGAAGCTGACCGTGCTTTTGTGCCAGCTGGTCAAGCTCTATCGCAATGGCGAGCCGGTGAAGATGTCGAAGCGCTCGGGCGATTTCGTCACGCTGCGCGAAGTCGTCGATGAAGTCGGCCGCGATTCGGTGCGCTTCATGATGCTCTACCGGAAGAATTCCGAGCCTCTGGACTTCGATTTCGCCAAGGTCACCGAGCAGTCCAAGGACAATCCGGTTTTCTACGTGCAGTATGCGCATGCCCGCTGCATGTCGGTCTTCCGTCAGGCGAAGGAGGCCTTCCCGGATCTCGACATCGCCTCGCTCGATCTGTCGAAGGCGGTCGTCGGTGCGATCTCCGATCCGGCCGAACTTCAGCTCGTCGCCAAGATTGCGGAATTCCCGCGAATCGTTGAAGCTGCGGCGCAGTCGCAAGAGCCTCATCGCATCGCATTTTACCTTTACGACCTGGCAAGTTCCTTCCATGGACACTGGAATAAAGGTAAAGATTTACCTGAATTACGTTTTGTTAACGATAAGAACCGAGAATTGAGCATTGCCAGACTTGGGCTGGTGTACGCTGTCGCGTCGGTTTTGAAGTCGGGTCTTGGTATAACCGGGACCGCAGCACCCGACGAAATGCGATAAACGTCACCATTTACCCACATTGCGCTGGCATTAACTGTAGTGTTTGCGAGTGGAACGGGTGATGGCAGAAAAACAGTTGGCGTATCGCGCAAGCGGAAACGACGAGTTCTTTGCGGATGATGATCCGCTCGCAGAACTCGCTCGTATCGTAGGTTTTGAGCCGCGCTCTGCTGCTCAGGCAACTCCCGCGGCTCAACGGCAGGAGCCTGCCTTCAATCTCGAAGACGAGCTTCTTCGCGAATTCGAGCGGTACGATACGCCGCGAATGAGTCCGGCAAATGACATTTCCGTCCCGACGGAGCCGGTATCTCCTCCAAGCCAGGCTCCCGTCGAGCCGGTGCGGGTCGACCCGAAATTTGAGGAGCCTGCCCAGCAGGTTGCCGCTCCCATCAAGCCGACGATCGGCGCTCGTGACCTGATCGACGAGCTGGAGATGTCGATTGCGCCTGCTCTGCAGCCGGCGCCGAAAGCTGCGCCCGTCGAACCGCCGGCGGTAGCTCCGGTCGCCAAGACGCCGCAATCCGCTGCCGCCACGATGCGGCTGCCGATAGCCAATTTCACGCTGGCAACCCCGGTTGCGCCGCGCGAGCAGCCGGCGCCTTCCATTGCGCCGCCGGTGCTGCAAGCCGCTCCCGCCGAAGCAATGTTCGACGAGGTGCCGAATTTTGAGCAGCTTGGCCCTGTCGAGCCTTTCACCGCCCAGGAACCGGCTTCGAAGCCGGTAGTGCCTGAGCCTGCTCCGGCTGTCTTCAAGGCACCCGAGCCGCCAAAGATCGCTAAGGCCGATCCCGCTGCGCTTGCCGCCGAGATCGATGCCCTGCTGGCCGATGTGAATCGATATCCGGTCCCTTCCAGGGCCGCCACGCCAGCCGAGCCGGCCTTCGGCGATTTCAGCGTTTCGTTTGACGAACAGTCGATGGCGCCGGCTGCATCTGTGCCGTCGCGTGAAGAGCCGAAGCCGATCGCCTTCGATACGGAAGATCCGTTTGCAGGTCAGGATTTCGAATTCGATCTCGCCGATATCGAGATGGAACTTGCCGGTCTCGATTTTGCCGAAGCCGACAAATCCTCCAGTGCCCAGCAGCCGGCTCCCGCTGCCCCGGCGGTGGAGCCGATCATTTCCCGCGCAACGCCGGTTATGCCGGCGCCGGCCGCTCCTGCCGCTGCCGTCGTAGCGCCTCAGTCGATCCAAGCAGCGCCGCTGCCGATCTTGCCCGTCGCTCACAAGGCAGCCCCGGCGTTCGAGGTCGAACAGGCATTGCCTTTCGATCCCACAGAGATCTCGGAGACAGAGGATCGTGTCGAGACCTTCGAGGGCTCGCATGTTCCGCACCTGCCGCCGATCGAGCCGGAAGAGCCGGTCGTCGTTCCGCCGGAATATGATTTCGATCTCGATTCCGAGATGGCGAGCCTTCTGGGGACGCCCGCCAAGGAAGCGGCATCCGAGCCGATCAAGCCGGCTGCCGCTGCCGTACTGGGCGGTGCCGCCTCGTGGTCGAAGAATGCGGTTGCCCAGCCAGCTGCACCCGTTGCCAAGCAGCCCATCGAGGAGTTCGATGAGTTCGAGCGTGCGCTGGAAGAAGATTTCCGCCGCAGCTACCGCGAAGCGTCCAGCCCCGTCGAGAACGTCGCCAGAATGACGCTGAACCCGGCCGCGGGCGGCCGCCGCCCTGTGCGCTCGATGCGCGGCATGGCGACCGCCGCTGCCGTCATCGTGGTTCTCGGTGTCGGCGCCTATGGCGCCTATAGCTGGATTCGCCATGGTGCGCCGATCTCCAGCTTCTCCGGCGAGCCGCGCGTGATCACCGCCGATAGCGACCCGGTAAAGGTCGCTCCGGAAAATCCGGGCGGCACCGTGGTCCCGAATCAGGACAAGGCCGTGTACGACCGCGTCGCGGGCGACAGCACTGCTGCGCCGAAGCAGAAGGCTCTCGTCTCCTCGAACGAGCAGCCTGTCGATGTCGTGCAGAAGACTCTGATACCGGAAGCGGTTTCTCCGGATGACGGCAGCGCCGATCAGGTCACGTCGACGCCTGTCGGCGAAACCGAGGACCCGCGCCTGTTGCCCAACCAGAACGGCGGAAATACCGATGTTGCCGCCAATGGCGACGATCAGGTCCCGGCTGTTTCGCCGCGCAAGGTCCGCACGATGATCGTCAAGCCGGATGGCTCGCTGGTTCCGCGTGACGAGCCGGCCGTCGATACGACGACGACCGCCGTCGCGAAGCCTGCGAACAATCCGGTCGCATCGACCGCTCCGCGCCCGTCTCAAGCAAATACGCCGGCAGCGGCCCAGCCCGATAGTGGCAATGCCGCCAGCGCCGAAAGCACGCCGATCCGCGTCGTCAAGACGAACCCGGTTCCGACGGCACGTCCCGAACCGGCCGCCAAGGCCAATACGGCTGCTCCGGCCCAGGAAGCTCAAGCTCAAGCTCAAGCTCAGCCCAAGGCCCAGTCGAAGCAGGTCGCATCGGCAAGCCCTGCTGCGGCAGCGCCGGCTACAGGCTCTACCGCAAGCGGCGGCGCTTATGGTGTCCAGATTGCCTCGCTGCCGACGGAGGCCGATGCACAGAAGTCGCAGGCAAACCTCAAGGTGAAGTTCGCCGGTGTCATCGGCAACCATCCGCTTGAGATCCGCAAGGCCGATATCGCCGGCAAGGGCACCTACTATCGCGTCCGCGTCGTCGCCGGCTCGAAGGATGAGGCCGCAGCCATCTGCACGCGCTATCGCGCCGCCGGCGGCACCTGCCTGATCTCGAAGTAAGGATCGGATACGGAACTGATGAAAACGGCGGGCATCGGCTCGCCGTTTTCGTTTGAAATGTGCTGTTCCTGTGTATCTCCGCTTGACGTCACTCGCATTTCCCGGCGCAAGCCTTATGATTCGGATATGACCGAATCGAAATCCATGATCCTCGGCTGTAGCGGCCACTCCATCACGCCCGAAGAGCGATCCTTCTATCAGGGGGAGCAGCCATGGGGCTTTATCCTGTTCGGACGTAATATTTCAGAGCCGGCGCAGATTGCCGATCTCGTTGCGTCCCTGCGTGACAGCGTCGGGCGCGATGCTCCTGTTTTTATCGATCAGGAGGGCGGCAGGGTGCAGCGCATCCGCCCGCCGATCCTGCCGCATTACCCCTCGGGGCAGGCACTTGGCGATATCTACCGTCAGGATCGTGAACGCGGCCTGCGTGCCGCCTGGCTGATGTCGAGGCTGCACGCCTTCGATTTGCTGAAGTTCGGGATCAATGTCGATTGCCTGCCGGTGCTGGACGTGCCTGTGGAGGGATCGAGCAATGTCATCGGCAATCGTGCCTATGGCGGCGATCCGGTGACGGTGACGGAGATGGGACGCGCGGCGGCGGACGGCCTGAAAGCCGGCGGCGTGCTGCCCGTCATGAAGCACATGCCCGGCCACGGGCGCGGCTTTGCGGATTCGCATCACGAATTGCCGGTCGTCTCGGTGCCGCTTGCGGAGCTGGAGGCGCATGATTTCGCACCCTTCGTCGCACTCAAGGACGAGCTGATGGCGATGACATGCCACGTCGTCTTCACCGATATCGATCCGGAGAACCCGGCCACGACCTCGCGCAAGGTGATCGAGGAGATTATCCGCGGGCATATCGGCTTCCAGGGGCTGCTCCTGTCGGACGATACCTCGATGAATGCCCTGAAAGGCACGATCGGCGAGCGCGCGGCAAATATTATTGCGGGCGGATGCGATATCGTGCTGCATTGCAATGGCGTTATGGACGAGATGCAGCAGGTCGTGCGCAATGTTCCCGTCCTGGCGGGCGCATCGCTGACAAGGGTCAAGGCGGTCGAGGCGGCATTCGGCAGAAATGATGGCGCTAATGAAGCCTCTATTCGGGCAGAATTCGACGCGATGTTCGCAGTGGCGTAAAACCGGACTTCGAGGAACGGACGGGTGACAGAGTGAGCGGCAGCACGGACAAACTTCAGCAGGCGGCAACGCCGATGGACAAGCTCTGGCAGGAGGGTGAGACGCAGCGCGGCTCGCACGAGCCGTCGCTTGTCGTCGACCTTGCCGGCTTTGAAGGACCGCTCGATCTGCTGCTGCATCTGGCGCGCACCCAGAAGGTCGATCTGTCCCGCATTTCCGTTCTGGCGCTTGCCGAGCAATATCTTCAGTTCATCGAAAGCGCCCGCCGCATTCGCATCGAACTCGCGGCCGATTATCTCGTCATGGCCGCATGGCTCGCCTATCTGAAATCCAAGCTGCTGATCCCGCAGCAAAGCAAGGAAGACGGCCCGACGGGCGAGGAGATGGCCGCAACGCTGGCTTTCCGCCTGAAGCGCCTGGAAGCCATGCGCGACGCGGCCACCGACCTCGTCAATCGCAATCGTCTCGGTCGGGATATCTTTGCGCGTGGCGCACCGGAACATATTCCCGATAGGCGCCAATCCGCCTTCGATGCCAGCCTCTATGATCTTCTGACGGCCTATGCCAGCCTGCGTCAGCGTCAAGCGGTGACCCAGGTGACGATCGAGAAGCGCCGCGTCTGGTCGCTCGCCGATGCCCGCGTCATTCTCGACCGGATGATCGGCGAAATCACCGATTGGACGGCATTGGAACATTATCTGCTGAGCTACATGACGACTGCCAGCGATCGCGTAACGGCCATCGCCAGCGCGTTTGCGGCCTCGCTCGAACTGGTGCGCGAGGGGCAGCTGGAAATTCGCCAGGAAGGCGCGTTTCAGCCGCTCTATATGCGGCGCGGGCCGAAGCATTCGTCGCTGGAAGCGGCGGAATAGGACAGGGACGAGCGTGAACGAGCCGGACGACGAGCATATGGAACCCGAGGCGGAAACGCTTGAGATCGACGAGCGCCGGTTGAGCGATGCCGAGCGGATCGCTGAAGCGCTGGTTTTCGCCTCGGCCCAGCCGGTCTCGGAGGCTTTCATTGCGGAGCGTGTGGCGCATGGCGTCGATATTCCCGCCATCATGCAGAAGCTCAAGGCCGATTACGCCATGCGCGGCGTCAATCTCGTGCAGGTGGACGGAGCCTGGGCCTTCCGTACGGCTGCGGATCTCTCCTTCGTGATCCGGCGCGACGAGAGCGAGGTGCGCAAGCTGTCGCGCGCTGCGCTGGAGGTGCTGGCCATCATTGCGTATCACCAGCCGGTGACGCGCGCCGAAATCGAAGACATCAGGGGTGTGCAGACCTCCAGGGGCACGCTCGACGTGCTGATGGAGGCCGGCTGGGTTCGCTTTCGTGGCCGCCGCCGGACGCCGGGGCGGCCGGTCACGCTCGGCACGACACGCGATTTCCTCGATCATTTCGGCCTGGAGGAGCTGCGCGACCTGCCCGGTCTCGAAGAATTGAAGGGGGCAGGGCTGTTGTCTGGTCGGATTCCGGCCAATTTCAACATTCCGTCGCCCTTGATGAACGATGAGCTGACCGAAGACGAGGATCCGATTACCCAGATGGATCTGGAAGAGCTTGGGATACTGCCGCCGAGTGGCGCAAATTCCAGCGATTGAGCCATTTGGTGACCGTTGGAACGGGTTGCTGCTCTCTCCGTAAATTTTCACGAAACCACCGGCAAAGTCTCTCTTTCGCCATCAGTGGATGCGAATATACAAATTATCCTCTCGACTTGGAGACGCTTGGTCGCCCGCATGGGCGTTCGTCATCCCGATATGCGTGGATGCAGTAAATTTTGGTGTTTGAAAAACATCCGCAAACGTCTTACATCGGAAAGACACTGTAATTGGGAGTTAAAGCAATGGGTTCTCTAAGCATATGGCACTGGCTCATCGTCCTGGCCATCGCGCTTTTGTTGTTCGGCCGTGGAAAGATCCCGGAGCTGATGGGTGATGTCGCCAAGGGCATCAAGAGCTTCAAGAAGGGCATGAACGACGACGAAGATACGTCGTCGACGCAGGCGACGTCCCGCACGGTCGAGCATAAGGCTGACGAAACGAAGTAATCATGTCGGGCAGGCGCCAAGCTGAGAGGCTTGCCGTTGGCCCAGGAGCCTTTGCATGTTCGATATAGGCTGGTCCGAGCTGGTGGTTATTGCCGTCGTGGCCTTGGTGGTGATCGGCCCCAAGGAATTGCCGGCGACCTTGCGGACAATTGGCAAGATGACGGCTCGGGCAAGGAAGGTCGCTGGCGAATTCCGCGCCCAGTTTGACGAGGCCATGCGCGAGGCGGAACTGGACGACGTGCGCCAGACGATCGCCGACGCCCAGAAGCTCAATCCGGTCAACTCGCTGCGGGAGGCGATGAACCCGCTGCGCGAGATGGGCAACGAGATAAAGGCCGATCTGCAGCGCGCAACTAGCACCGACAAGGCCGCACCTGCCGCAACACCCTTGCCATCCGAGCCGGTCCCGGGCGTTTCGTCCGGCTTGCCGGAGGCACTGTCGGCCACATCGGCGTCGAACAATCCGAGCCCGGTGGTAGTACCCGCTCCACAGCCATCCGCTGTTGCAGGCGAGGCGGTGGCAAGTGCAGTCGTTGAAAAGCCGAAGGCCGTGCGCAAGCCGCGTCCGAAGCCGGTTGCCAAGACTGACGATGTTGCGGCCGCCGCCGTCCAGACGCCCGTCGTGACGGAAAAGCCAAAACGGGCCCCGCGCAAAGTCGCGACCGCTGCTGCCGTAGAGAAGGCGCCTCCAGCTCCCAGGAAGCGCCCGACTGCTACCGCCAGCAAGGCGACGCCTAAAACGCCCAAGAAGAAGGACCAGGCATGACGGGTGATATCGATGATAAGCCGCAGCCGCTTATCGAACACCTTATGGAATTGCGCACGCGGCTCATCTGGTCGATCGTAGCCTTCTTCATCGCCTTCATCGGATGCTTTGCAGTTGCAAAGCATCTCTTCAACTACTTGGTCTATCCCTATAAATGGGCGGTCGAATGGGCTCATCTCGATCTCTCCAAGGCCGAGCTGATTTATACGGCCCCGCAGGAATTCTTCTTCACCCAGGTGAAGGTCGCCATGTTCGGTGCCCTGGTGATTTCATTCCCGATCATCGCCGCGCAGATCTACAAGTTCGTGGCGCCAGGTCTCTATAAGAACGAGCGTTCCGCCTTTCTGCCATTCCTGATCGCGTCGCCGATCCTGTTCCTGATGGGCGCAGCACTCGTCTACTTCTTCTTCACACCCATGGTCATGTGGTTCTTCCTGAAGATGCAGCAGGCGCCAGCCGATGGTCAGGTGGGCATCGCGCTGTTGCCGAAGGTCTCGGAATATCTGAGCCTCATCATGACGCTGGTCTTTTCCTTCGGCCTCGTCTTCCAGCTTCCCGTCATCACGACGCTTTTGGCGCGCGTCGGCCTGCTGACGTCGACCTGGCTGGCGGAAAAGCGCAAATTCGCGATCGTTTTCGCCTTCATCGTTGCCGCTGTGCTGACGCCGCCGGATCCGATGTCCCAGATCGGCCTTGCACTGCCGACGATCCTTCTCTACGAGATTTCCATCTACGCGGCGCGACTCGTGGAACGCCAGCGTACCCGGCAAGCGCTTGAAGAGACTGGCGGGACTTCCGAGATCACCAAGACGGATAACGTCTAGGCGAGGGGAGCCTCAGCTTCGTTTCCCAGGTATTTGCCGTTTCGACCTCCGACCGAGACCTCGGTCGGAGCTGTACTCATGTCAAACGACCTGGAACGAAGATGCTTGATATCAGATGGATTCGTGAGAATGCCGAAGCTTTCGATGCAGCGCTTGCAAAGCGCGGTGCGGAGCCTCAGTCGCAAAGCCTCATTGCGCTCGACGAGAAGCGCCGCTCCATCATTCAGTCCGTCCAGGATATGCAGTCCCGCCGTAACGCCGCCTCGAAAGAGATCGGCGCGGCGATGGCGCAGAAGAACAACGAGATTGCCGAGAAGCTGAAGGCCGAAGTCGCCGACCTCAAGACCTCGCTCCCGGCTGCCGAAGAGGAAGAGCGCGCGCTGACGGCCGAGCTCCATGATGCGCTGTCACGTATTCCGAACATCCCGCTCGAGGATGTGCCCGTCGGCAAGGATGAGCACGACAACGTCGTCAAGCATGTCTGGGGCGCGAAGCCGACCTGGAACCATGAGCCGAAGGAGCACTTCGATATTGGCGAAGCGCTCGGCTA
Organism: Martinezella tropici; assembly: GCF_008370325.1. Lineage (GTDB taxonomy): Bacteria > Pseudomonadota > Alphaproteobacteria > Rhizobiales > Rhizobiaceae > Rhizobium > Rhizobium tropici_B. Next base: position 32,197 of record NZ_VNIP01000015.1, read on the forward strand.
CATGGATTTCGAGCGTGCCGCCAAGCTTTCCGGCTCGCGCTTCACGGTGCTGACCGCGCAGCTTTCTCGCCTCGAACGGGCGCTTGGCCAGTTCATGCTCGATCTTCACACCAGCGAGCATGGCTATACCGAAGTCAGCGCGCCGCTGCTCGTTCGCGACGAGGCGATGTTCGGAACCGGCCAGCTGCCGAAATTTGCCGAGGATTCCTTCAGGACCACGGACGGTCGCTGGCTGATCCCGACGGCGGAGGTTTCGCTGACCAATCTCGTTTCCGGCGATATCCTTGATCAAGAAAAGCTGCCGCTGCGTTTCACGGCCTTGACGCCGTCCTTCCGCTCGGAAGCCGGCTCTGCCGGCCGTGATACGCGCGGCATGCTGCGCCAACATCAGTTCTGGAAGTGCGAGCTGGTGTCGATCACCGATGCCGAAAGCTCCATTGCCGAGCACGAGCGGATGACGGCCTGCGCGGAAGAAGTGCTGAAGCGCCTTGGTCTGCACTATCGCGTCATGACGCTCTCGACCGGCGACATGGGCTTCGGCGCGCGCAAGACCTATGACCTCGAAGTTTGGCTGCCGGGGCAGGATACCTATCGCGAGATTTCGTCCTGCTCGGTCTGCGGTGATTTCCAGGCCCGGCGCATGAATGCGCGCTATCGCGGCAAGGACGACAAGAACACCAAGTTCGTTCACACGCTGAACGGCTCCGGCACCGCAGTCGGCCGGTGCCTGATTGCCGTTCTCGAGAATTATCTCAATGCCGATGGTTCCGTCACTGTTCCCGACGCACTGCTGCCATATATGGGTGGTGTGACAAGGATCGAGAAAGCAGCATAATCAAGCGGTGGGGCGATGCGTATTCTTCTGACCAACGATGACGGCATTCATGCCGAAGGACTGGCTGCGTTGGAGCGTATCGCCCGCACTTTGTCTGATGATGTCTGGGTCGTCGCGCCAGAGACGGATCAGAGCGGCCTTGCTCATTCGCTGAGCCTTTCCGAGCCGTTGCGCATGCGCAAGGTCTCCGACAAGCACTTTGCGCTCAGGGGAACGCCGACCGATTGCGTCATCATGGCGATCCGGCAGGTTCTGGACGGCAAACCGGATCTGGTGCTTTCGGGCGTCAATTCCGGCTCCAATGTCGCCGACGACGTAACCTATTCCGGAACCATAGCCGGCGCGATCGAAGGCACCCTGCAGGGTGTGCGCTCCTTTGCGCTGAGCCAGGCCTATGTCTATGAAAACGGTGCCCGCGTCGTGCCCTGGGAAGTAGCCGAGGCGCATGCTCCGGCCTTGCTCGGCAAGCTCATGGATGTCGATCTGCCCGACGGGACCTTCCTCAATCTCAACTTTCCGAACTGCCGTCCCGGCGAGGTCGATGGGACGGAGGTGACGGCACAGGGCAATCTCGCCTTCAATGTGCAGGTCGAGGAGCGGGCCGACGGCCGCGGCTTCCCCTATTATTGGCTTCGCTTCGGCGAACGCAGTGGTATCTTCCGTCCGGGGACTGATATTCAGGCGTTGAAACAAAATCGTATTTCGGTAACGCCTTTGAAACTCGATCTGACGGATTATTCGGCGCAGGACCGCGTGGCGCGGGCGCTCGGTATGGAGTAGCGGATTGACACCTCGTTTGGTGGAAAAGGAAGGCTTTGCGGCCGTGGTTCTACGGCTGCGGGCGGAAGGCATATTGGATATCGATCTCATGACGGCGGTCGAGCAGACGCCGCGCCTGCCTTTCGTGCCGCCGCAATTTACCGATGATGCCTATTCCGGCCGCACGATTCCGATCGATTGCGGTTCCTTCATGGAGGGCATCGATCTGGTCGTGCGTATTCTCCACAGCCTGAAGATCAAGCCTGGACACCGCGTTCTCGAAATCGGGACGGGGAGCGGGTTCACCGCCGCAGTCATGGGGCGAATCGTCGAGCGTGTTCTGACGATCGACCGATACAAGACGCTGACCACTTCGGCGCAGCAGCGCATGGATGCGCTCGGACTGCGCAATGTCGTCATCCGCCAGGCAGATGGCAGCACCGGTCTGCCCGGCGAGGGTACTTTCGACCGCATCCTGGTCACCGCCGCATTTCCGACCATGCCGCGCTTTTATGCCGAGCAGCTGGTATCGGGCGGATCGATGATCGCGCCGCTGATGGTATCGGACGATGTCTGCCGTCTGGTGCGGCTGACAAAGACCGGCAGCCGCTTCGAGCGCGAAGAGCTGTTCGATGTTCCCTATCAGCCCATCGTGCCGATGCTCGCCTCTTATCTTTGAGGCTCAATTCGGGATAATGCCTGTGAAACCAGGCGTCTCGGCGCCGTTTCATCTTCTATGGTTAGCAATTCCTCAAAAAAACACATGCCGCACCAGTGCTTTAACCGCATGGTAAGATTAACGCGCTTTAATCGACCCATAATCGGTTGCGTCTCAAGTGGGTCGAGTCATGGGTTTCAGTCTTTCTTCGAACTTCGGTAAATCGGCAGGGAAAGTCCTGGTGGCCATTCTTCTGGCGAGCACCGCGACGGCTTGCAGCTCAGATACGACCCGGTTCAGCGGGCTCTTCAACAAGACGGACAATGTGACGACCGGTTCGATCAACCGGCGCGGCCTCAATGGTCCGAACGGCGATCCAGTACCGCGCGCCGATGTCGCACAGGCCGGCGGTTACGGTCAGCAGGATTATTCGCAGCAGAGCGCGCCGGTATCGCAACCTTATCCGAACTCACCGGCCCGCTATAATCCGTCCTATTCCAGTGCACGTGCATCCACCGCACCTGTCGCAATTCAGCGCACCGAACTTGCTCCTCCCGGCGCTTCCGCCAGTGCCGCTCGTCCCCGTGGTGGTTCGCGCGCCGAAACCGAAGCGCTTGCTCAGCCGTTCCCGGCATCGCACAACAATAACGGCTCTCGCGCCGCGCCGGCTCTCGCACCCGATGCGATGTCGACCGGCACGATCAAGACGGCGGCAGCGCCTGAGATGTCTCCGGGCTGGACCACGGTCAACGCGCCGAGCGTAACGCTGCGCCAGGGCGAAAATATTGCGCTTCTGTCGCGCCGCTACGGCGTTCCGGAAAAGGAAATCCTGCGCGCCAACGGCCTGCGTAACGGCGCCGGTGCTCAGCCCGGTCAGCAGATCATCATCCCGACGATGAATGGCGCCGGTGTTTCAGGCCCGGCCAAGATGGCGTCCGAGGCGACGGATCTTTCCAAGGGCGGCAAGATGCCAGGCCCTGCCAAGGCACCGCAGCAGGAAGCCCTCGCACTGCCTTCCGGCAACCAGATGCGCGGCAAATCTCAGGCGGGCCTCGCCGATCCTAACAAGCTTGCAGCCGGCAATGGCAAGGGTCCGACCCCGAAGGGCGCCGGCACCTACGTCGTCAAGCCGGGCGATTCGCTTGCTCGCATCGCCAAGGAGAGCGGTGTTACCGTCGCCGAACTGAAGCGCGCGAATAACATGCAGGCCGGCGACGGCATCCGCATCGGCCAGGCGCTGGCATTGCCGCACGGCGCCGTTGCCGCTGCAGATCCGGTCAAGACTGCTTCCATCGAGCCCCAGAAGGTTTCGGCCAAGCCCGGCGCCGTGCCGGTCGCAGAGCCGAAGCAGGCGGCCGCCGAACCGATCGCAAAGCAGGCCCCGAAGACTGTCGCTCATGCGGATACCACAAACGACACATCTGCCAAGTCGAAGGAAGTTGCCTCCGCTTCTCCGAGCCAGTCCATCAATGACGCCGCCAAGTCGGATGCGCAGGCCGATGCGCCGGAAGCAACCGGCATCGGCAAGTATCGCTGGCCGGTTCGCGGTGCCGTGGTTGCCGGCTACGGCTCCAACGTCAACGGCAGCCGCAACGACGGTATCGATATCTCGGTTCCCGAGGGCACGCCGGTCAAGGCTGCCGAAAACGGTGTCGTCATCTATGCAGGCAACGGCCTGAAAGAGCTCGGCAACACGGTTCTTGTCCGTCACGACGACGGTACCGTCACCGTCTACGGCCATGCCGATGCGCTCAGCGTTACCCGTGGCCAGAAGGTTCAGCGCGGCCAGACGCTGGCAACGTCCGGTATGAGCGGCAATGTCAGCCAGCCGCAGCTGCACTTCGAAGTCCGCAAGAATTCGGCTCCGGTCAACCCAATGACGTTCCTTGAATAGGTAGTGCGTCTCAAGGACTCTGCAAAAAGCCCGGTCAGTGCCGGGCTTTTTGTCGTTCATGGCCAAAAGCAATTCCAGGAAAAGTGCGAAGCGGTTTTCCGTCCGGGATTGCGTAAAAACAAGAGGATAGAGCGTTTTCGCGATTCGGAGAAAAGCGGAAAGGCTCTAGATGATTGAAGATCAATCCCGTTCCAACACAATGCGCAGCCGGCCGGCCAGATCCTGGATATATTGCCAGGCGACGCGGCCGGAGCGGGCGCCGCGGGTCGTCGCCCATTCAAGCGCCTCGTGATGCATCTGCGCACGATCGAGATCGAGCTTGAAATGATCGGCATAGGCATCGATCATCTGCAGGTAATCTTCCTGGCTGCATTTATGGAAGCCGAGCCAAAGGCCGAAGCGGTCAGAGAGCGAAACCTTCTCTTCCACAGCTTCCGAAGGATTGATGGCGGTCGACTGTTCGTTCTCCATCATATGACGCGGCAGGAGGTGGCGGCGATTGGACGTCGCATAGAACAGCACATTGTCCGGCCGCCCCTCGACGCCGCCATCCAGCGCCGCCTTCAGCGACTTATAAGCCGTGTCGTCGTGATCGAAGGAGAGATCGTCGCAGAAGATGATGATGCGATGCGCCGCCGCCTTCAGGATATCGAGCAGCACGGGCAGCGACGAGATATCTTCGCGATGCACCTCGATCAGCTTCAGCGAAACGCCGGTCGAGCGGCGCACGTCTTCATGCACGGCCTTGACCAGCGACGACTTGCCCATGCCGCGCGCGCCCCAGAGCAGGACGTTGTTGGCGGCAAAGCCCTCTGCGAAACGCAAGGTGTTTTCATGCAGAATGTCGCGCACATGGTCGACGCCGCGAATGAGGGTGAGCGCCACGCGGTTCGGCCGGGGAACCGGTTGCAGATGGAGCCGGACAGGAGCCCAGACGAAACAATCGGCGGCATTCCAGTCGTTGACGGCCGGAGCCGGTCCGGCAAGGCGTTCGACAGCTTCGGCAAGGCGGCGGACCGCGGCAAGGATCAGGGCATTTTGGTCTTCAGTCACCGTTTCCTCCTGAATACTGAACAAGAAAGTCGTAAAATGCGCGCTGTCTTGCCGGGTATCATGCTCCTTTGGGGGCTGAAAGGCTAACAGACCGGGAAAACGGTACGGCTGGCGGCTGTTTTTGTTGCAATCGCCATGCGCCTAACTATATTCCGGCCACCTGACGCGGGGCCTGTTCCCGCTCGGAATTCAAGGGAGTTCTCGATGTTTATCACCAACGCATATGCGCAGAGCGCGACAGATTCAGCCGCAGGCATGTTCGGCGGGTCCGGCTTTGAAATGATCATCCTGTTTGTGCCGCTGATGGTCGTTTGGTATTTCCTTCTTATTCGTCCGCAGCGCGCTCAGGCGAAGAAGCGTGACGAGATCCTGAAGAACATCCGCCGCGGCGATCAGATCGTCACAAGCGGTATCGTCGGCAAGGTCACCAAGGTCATCGACGAAAAGGAACTGGAAGTCGAGATCGCCGAAGGCGTACGCATCCGTGTCGTCCGCAGCGCCATTTCGGAAGTTCGCGTCAAGGGTGAGCCGGTCAAGGCAGATGCCGCTTAAGGCCCTTGGCTGAGAGCGGCGCCTGTCGCCGCTTGCGCATCCTCGAAAATCGGGATCGACTTTCTTGAGGGATTGTGCACAATTTCAAGATGTTACTGCGCCCGTTGCATTTTCTTTTGAAAGCGGGGCGCGGTAGGGAAGCCCTAAGTCGAGAGAGCGATGCTGCACGTCTCCTGGTGGAAGACCGCCCTGATCTGGTTCGTCGTTCTCTTGAGCGTGCTTCTGGCCGCTCCCAATTTATTTGGTGAGCGCGCGCTTTCATCCCTCCCGGCATGGTGGGCGCATCGAAAGATCGAGCTAGGTCTGGATCTGCGCGGTGGATCGCATCTGCTGCTGAAGATCGAACGGGGTGACGTCGAAAAGGATCGCCTGGAAACCATCGTCGGCGATATCTCGACGCGGTTGCGCACCGTCAATGTCGCTTATTCGGGCCTGACGGGCACCGGCCGCAAGATCCAGCTTCGCATCAATGATCCCGCACAGGTTCAGACTGCTTTGACGGCGTTGCGACCGTTGACCGCTGGGCCGGACAAGCCGTCCGTGGTTCTGTCCCAGGGAGACAACGGTGCGCTGACGCTCGATATCACCGATGCTGACATCAACAGCCATGTGTCAGCGGCGATCGCACGCGCGATCAAGGTCATCCATGCCCGCATCGCGCAACTCGGCGTCGGGGAACCGCTGATCCGCCGGCAGGGATCTGACCGCATCGTCGTGCAAGTGCCCGATCTCGCCGATGCGCAGCGGCTGAAGAACCTCCTCGGCCAGCCCGCCAAACTCAGCTTCCGTCTCGTCGATCCATCGGTGACGGTCCAGGATGCGATGGATAATCACCCGCCCGCCGGATCCGATGTGCTGTTTTCCGAAGACGACCCGCCAGTCGGCTATCTCGTGCAGAGGCAACCTCTGCTTTCGAACGTCGATTTTTCCGACGCGGTCTCCGTTACCAACGATCAGAGCGGCGAGGGGACGGTTTCCGTCAAGCTGACGCCGGAGGCCACCCACCGCTTCGCGCAATCGACCGCAAGCAATCTCGGCAAGATCATCGTCGTCGTTCTCGATGATCAGGTCATCTCCGCGGCTTCCCTGAAGACCGTCATCGCCACCGGCGAGATCGATGTTCCGGGAGATTTCACTGTTCAAGGTGCGCAGGATCTGACCGTCATGATCAAGAGCGGACCGCTGCCGGCAATGCTGACGACGGTCGAGGAGCGGACTATTCAGCCGGGCCTCGGCGGCGAAACGGCGCGTTACGGCCTGATTGCCTGCATTGCCGCTGCGGTCTTCGTTGCCGCCTTGATGGTTGGTTTCTATCGCCTGCTCGGCATCATCGCGACCATCTCGCTCGTCATCAACTTGATCATGGTGGCAGCGCTCATGGGCGTGCTCGGCATCACGCTGACGCTGCCGGGTGTTGCCGCCATCGTCCTGATCATCGGTATCGGCCTCGATGCGCTGGTGCTGATCTATGAGCGAGTGCGCGAAGAGGAAAAGAAAACCCATCTTCTCGTCGATGCGTTGCGCCACGGTTTCAACCGGGCAGCCGCGACCGTGGCCGACGCCAATCTGACCGTGCTCATCGTTGCAGCCATTCTCTTCTATGCAAGCACGGGTGCTGTTCGCGGCTTTGCCGCCACTCTCATGGTTGGCGTCTTCACCACCTTTTTCACCTCCTGCTTCGTTACACGGTCGCTGGTGAATATGTGGATATCGCGCCGCAAGCCGCGCACGTTGCTGGTTGGCGTGCGGAGCGGCGTTTTCGACAACGCCAATATCCGCTTCATGGGCATTCGCCGCTACACTTTCACGGTATCGGCGGCTCTGTCGGTCATCACGCTTGTCACCTTCGCGACGGTCGGCATGCATCTCGGTATCGATTTCGCCGGGGGATCGGTTATCGAGGTCCGCGCCAAGCAGGGTGTTGCCGACGCGGCGGATATCCAATCGCGCCTCGAGGCCGTCATTCCGGGCGATGTGCGCGTCGAGCGGCTTGCCGATCGCCTCGGCGCCGTGATTCGCGTGCATGCGCAGGAGGGCGGTGAAAATGCCGAGCAATCCGCCGTATCCCTCGTGCGGGACGAATTGGGCAAGGACTATAATTTTTCACGCGTAGAGGTGGTTGGTCCCGCCGTGTCGGGTGAAATCACGACGACGGCCTCTCTTGCCGTTCTGGCGGCTCTCGTTGCGATTCTCGTTTACATATGGCTGCGTTTCGAATGGCAATTTGCGGTTGGCGCGATCATTGCGACGCTGCATGACGTCATTCTGACGCTCGGCCTCTTCGTGCTGACGGGCATGGAATTCAACATGACCGGCATTGCCGCGATCCTGACCATCGTCGGTTATTCGCTGAACGACACGGTCGTTGTCTACGACCGCATGCGTGAAAATCTGAAGCGCTATTCCCAGATGCCGCTGCCGATTCTGATCGACGCCTCCATCAATCAGACACTATCTCGTACCATTCTGACATCTGCGACGACGCTTCTGGCGCTCTTCGCTCTCTACATCTTCGGCGGCGAGGTGATCCGTGCCTTCACCTTCGTGCTGCTTTTCGGCGTCGCGGTCGGCACTTTTTCGTCGATTTATATTGCGGCGCCGGTGCTGATCCTGTTCAAGCTGCGGCCGGACAAGTTCCAGACCGGCGGCGAAAGCAATGGACCCGCGGCCGGCGATATCCAGTCAGGCAAACCAGCGGTGTGATACATTGGCTAAAGGAATAGAAATCCGTAACGCGCATTTTCCCGGGCGCGCACCGATCGACGCTTACGGCAATGGCGGCTTCCGCTTTGCCGACATGTCGCATCGCGGCTCGCTGCTTTGCCTGCCTTCGGGCATCTATGGCTGGGACATGCTGCAGGGCGATGCGCTGACGCCGGATCGCTTCCAGAAGGTTCTCGATGAAGCTGCCGAGATCGAAGTTCTGCTCGTCGGCACCGGCACGGAGCTGCGACCGCTCCCCGCCGAGCTGAAGGCAGCCTTGCGCGCCAAACAGATTTCGTCCGACCCGATGAGCACCGGCGCTGCCGTGCGCACCTTCAATATCATGCTGTCCGAGTCGCGTGCCGTGGCTGCGGCGCTGATCGCCGTTTGACCTTCGGATCCACGTATGACGATAACAGCTGCGCCCCGTAGCAATCGGGACATCTGCCTCGCCACGCTTCGCGACACCGATCGCGATCGCTATCTCGCCTGCCTGCTGGCGCCGGCAGAGAAACGTCCCGCGCTGGCTGCGCTCTATGCCTTCAATGCAGAGCTGGCGCGCGTGCGGGATCTCGTGCACGAACCGCTGCCCGGTGAAGTGCGCATGCAGTACTGGCGCGATCTTCTTGAAGGGCAGGCTCATGGCTCGAGCGAAGCCAATCCGCTGGCGTCCGAGCTTCTGACCGCGATCGAAGAGTACCGCTTGCCGCGCCAGACGCTGATCGACATGATCGACGCGCGCATCTTCGATCTCTACGACGATCCCATGGAGAGCCGCAGCAGCCTCGAAGGCTACGCCGGCGAGACGGCTTCGGCCCTGATCCAGCTGGCAAGCCTGGTCCTGTCGGCGGATGAGGCGAAGCGTTCCGCGGATGCCGCAGGCCATGCCGGTGTCGCACAGGCGGTTGCCGGACTGCTGCTGTTGATGCCGCTCCATCGCCATCGCGGCCAGCTTTACCTGCCGCTTGAGATTCTAACGGCAACGGGTCTCGACCGCGACTCCTTCCTTGCCGGTGAGGATAGTCAGCGCATTTCAGCGGCGATCGAAGCATTTGCCGGCCTGGGCCGCGAGCATCTTGCCAAGGCGAGGGCGGCAGGAGCCATATCGCCGGCGATATTCCCGGCCTTTCTTCCCGTCATACTGGCCGAACCGGTCTTGAAGCAGGCCCAGAAGCTCGGCGCCGGTCTCTTCGATCGATCCCTGGGATTACCGCAATGGCGCAAGCAGACGCGCATGGCGATGGCGTCGATTACAAAGAAAATCTAAAATACGACAAGCTCGCGCAAGTCTCGGCCTGTATGCAGAAGGCCGGGCACTTGAATTTGCATTTCCGGGGGAGTTGCCATGGGTATTATCGTCTGGTGCATATTGTTCGCGATCGTCATCTTCATTGCCTATTACGCGACGCGCATGGCATCGCAGAACAAGGAAGACGGCCTGCACGATACCGGCCTCGCCATTCTGGAGTTCGGCCGCGCCTTTCCAACCGAAGCGATCCGCCAGTTGCAGACGACGGCCGACGGACAGGCAGTCTTCGTACGGCTGCATGACGACAAAGCGGGCTTCATGCGCAATGTGCGCAATCACTTCAGCGTCCATTTGATCGAGCCGGGCCGGGCGCATGCCAAGACCTCAGCAACCGGTCGCGGCTTGACCGTCGATTTTCTGGATGCGCCCCACCATAACGGCACGTTCGAATTCAAGACATCAGCCGAAGCCGCGGAAGTATCGCTCTGGCTGCTCGGCAATTATGTGGCCGGTGACGACGCCAAGCTGCAGGAGCAGGCGTCGCCGGCCAAGGCTTGAAAATCCCGAAAGCTAGGGGACAGTCAGGCACTCTCTGCGAGAACCGGCGCCTGCACGCCCAGCCATTTCGCACAATCGGCAAGCGCGCGCTTGGCGATAAGCTGGCGCTTCATGATGGTCTTGTCCTTACCGCGGAAGCGCTTGACACCCTCCGGCTTGACGATCGACCCCGGCCCCAGCTCCGGGAAAAGCCCGAAATTGATGTTCATCGGCTGGAAGGAGCGCTTGCCCGGCTCCTCGTCCGAAACGATGTGGCCGCCGGTGATGTGGTTCAGCAGCGAGCCGAGCGCCGTGGTGGACGGCGGCAGCAACGGTGCTTCACCCTTGCGCTCCGCAGCGGCGAAACGGCCGGCGAGCAGCCCGATGCTGGCGCTCTCGACATAACCCTCGCAGCCGGTGATCTGCCCGGCGAAACGCAAGCCTGGGCGGGACTTCAGCACCAGCGAGCGGTCGAGCAGCGTGGGCGAGTTAATGTAGGTATTGCGATGCAGGCCGCCGAGGCGCGCGAATTCCGCATTCTCAAGGCCGGGGATCAGCCGGAAGATCTCTGCCTGCGCGCCATATTTCAGCTTCGTCTGGAAGCCGACCATGTTGTAGAGCGTGCCGAGCGAATTGTCCTGGCGCAGCTGTACCACGGCATAGGCCTTGACCGTGGGATTGTGTGCGTTGGTCAGGCCCATCGGCTTCATCGGCCCATGACGTAGGGTTTCGCGCCCGCGCTCCGCCATGACCTCGATCGGCAGGCAGCCGTCAAAATAGGGCGTTCCTTCCCATTCCTTGAAGCCGACGGCATCGCCGTCGATCAGGGCATCGACGAAGGCATTGTACTGGGCTTCGTCCATCGGGCAGTTGATATAATCCTTGCCGGTGCCGCCGGGGCCGACTTTGTCGTAGCGCGACTGATACCAGCAGATGTCCATGTTGATGCTCTCGCGATAGACGATCGGCGCGATGGCATCAAAGAAGGCAAGCGCATCCGCGCCGGTTTCGGCCTGAATGGCGCTGGCAAGATCGGGCGCCGTCAGCGGGCCTGTGGCGATGATCGCCTGGTCCCATTCCTTCGGAGGCAGGCCCTGGATTTCCTCGCGGGCGAGGGTGATCAAGGGATGGCTCTCCACCGCCTGCGTCACCGCTGCTGAAAAACCATCGCGGTCGACAGCGAGTGCACCGCCGGCCGGCACCTGGTGCTTGTCCGCGCATGCCATGATGAGGGAGCCCGCCATTCGCATCTCGGCATGGATGACGCCGACGGCATTGCTGGTCGCGTCGTCGGAGCGGAACGAGTTGGAGCATACCAGTTCGGCAAGTCCGTCGGTCTTGTGCGCTTCCGTGCCGCGCACGCCGCGCATCTCATGCAGGATGACGGGTATGCCGGCGCTGGCGATCTGCCATGCGGCTTCCGAGCCGGCGAGCCCGCCGCCGATGACGTGGATGGGGGAATGGGAGTTGGTCTGTGTCATGCGCGCGTCATTATCACGGGCGGAGCGGCGATCCAATCGCTTTGCTAAAGCATGCCGCGCAAAACTGCGCAGCGGTCTTATGGCAAACTTAATCTCTGGTCCCGCGCTTGGTAGGGCTATGTACCGAAAGGCCTCGAAGGCGGCTCTGCCAGAGTGATGCGATTTCCGTCGGGGTCCGCGAAGTGGGCGATCCTTCCGTAGTCACTTTCCGATTCACCTGTGAGCTTCACGCCAAAGTCTTCGAGCGATCTGCGGGCTTCATCCATTTTCGGCACTACAATGGTTAGTCTGCCGAATCCCGCATTCTCCTTGTCATGGAAGATTTGAATGTTCGCGCCTGCGACATTGCGCCATTGGATCAACCCATCCATGGGACGATCGTCGGGTCCCCGGTCGAAAAGTTGGGTATAGAACGCCTGCGCCCTATCCATGCTTGCCGTCGCGAGCGCGGCGTAAATTCCTTGGATTCGCATTCTCACGCCTCCCTGCCAAAAGGTTTCCATCTGTAAATGAGAAAAGGCGTGGTTCCGTTCCCAAATCGCGCGCGATGGCGGCGGTGGCTATGTCCAGTTGGGGGCGTATGGTTGCCATACGCTGTATGGCTGGCGGCACTGATATCCGGCGCCAGTGGGGTGGGCGGCTCGCCGCTGATCAACGGAAGCTCTGCTGGTCGATTAAATCGAACGGGGCTAATCGCCGGAATCAAAAACGGCGCCGAAAGGCGCCGTCTTGAAGCAGTCTGCATTTCCCAACGATTAACGGAAGGAACGGGCAGCGATATTGCGGATCTCGTAGCGGCTGACGCCGATGTCCGAAAGGGTCTGGCTGGAGAGGTTGCCAAGTTCGTTCAGGGTGCGGCGGTAGCTGATCCAGTTCTTTGCAATGCGAATCGGGTTCATGATCTTATCCTCGGTATCTTGGTTGCGAGCGGTACGATTACCGTCTCAGCGCTTGCACTCTATATAGGCGCGAGGAGGTCTCTTGTGCAGTGCAAAGAAAAGGCGTCTGCTATGCATTTGTGCAATATGACGCCCAAAAAGCCGCCAATGCCTAAAATTTATCTGCTTTGCATATGGCGAATAGCTCGATCTAACCCAATCATGCTGCAGCTGCTCAGTCGCAGGCAAAAAAGAACGCCCGTCGCGGCGGTCCGCAACGGGCGTTGAGAAGGCTTTCGCTATTGGGCGAAGCCTATCCGGCGATTAGCGGCCGGTGGCTTCGCGGGCAACGCGATGGATGTCGGCGCGGTCGATGCCGAGGTCGTGCAGTTCACGCGAGCTCATGCGGCCGAGTTCGTTGACGGTCTGACGATACTTGCGCCAGTTGTTGAAAGAGCGGGTCAGGTTCATTTTAAGTCCCTTTCGAGGATCTGGGATCGAGCGGTTCCGCGATTGGTTCCGTCGTCGATCTAATGGATTTAAATATATGCTGCGGCGCGAAAACTAAAAGAGCGAATGCTTCATGTCACCTATGCATGTTATGCAAGCCTTGGGGCGATCTGCCTAAGATGATGGCTGCTTTATGTGCATATCGCGGCCGAATGAAGAGCTTCCTGAGAGGCTCGCTTCAAGGTAATCCCCGGCTTTCGCAGGTGCTTTCCGTTTTTTGCCGGCATTCGGCCATGTTTTGGCCAGCCATGCCGTTTGGGGAGGGCTGCGTCGGCCGCTTTCCGCCTGCGGATCTTCGCTCGACTGCTTGCGCGTCAGGTTCCGGCATTTGCCGGCCCATCGGGGCGTTCGAAGCATATGAAACCGATTTAGGTGGAAAAATAACGCCCACCGCGGGAGGAGGATGCGGTGGGCGTCATTTGAGATGATTGACGACTGGGAGGAGGAGTGTCGTCAATCTATCGGAGCGCACTGGGAGGAGGAGTGTGCGGCTCCGAATTCCGTGTCGGGACGTAAATCCCCAGGCTTTTCCGACCTGGGCCGGCCCGGCGCGCCATCGCCGTGTTTTGTTGTTCTATTAATAGTATGACTTTTTAATTTTGTGCAGCGCAATAATTTCATGGGAGGTATGCCGAATGCGCATGCCTTGCGAGGGTATCGAGATACCTGACCATATGATGCCAGATTGCCACTTAATTCTGTATTAATGTGAGACATATTTGTGCGGAAAGCGCCGGCGGCGTAGATGGCTGAATTGTGGTATTTCTCCTATGCAAGGGGAGTCGCAGCTAGGGAGCCGGGATGTATAGGGGCAGGCTGGAACGGGATCTGAAAATCTGGGTCGAAAAAGGTCTTGTCGATGCAGGTGCTGCAGAAGCGGTGCTGCGTGAATATGACGGTCGCCGAACGAGCTTCAGTGCGGGGCGAGTGCTGGCTATCATAGCCGCCGTGCTTCTTGGCCTGGCGATACTGCTTTTCGTTTCCGCCAATTGGGAGGCAATTCCAAGGATTGCGCGCCTCGTAGGGCTCGTCGCGATGATATGGGCCTTCTATCTCGGCGCGGCGCATCTCCTTACTCTGGGTCGTTCGATTGTTGCATCCGGACTTTTGATCCTGGGTACGCTGAGCTTCGGCGGCGCTATGGCGCTTGTCGGTCAGATGTACAACCTGTCCGGCGACGAACTGACGATGATGCTCGTCTGGTTTGCGGCGGCCTGCATCGTGGCGGCACTGTTTCGCTTAAGCGCGCAGGTCGTGCTGGCCGGCTTCCTCGCCTGGGCGTTCTGCTGCGTCTATCTATGGGACCATTTCGATCAGTGGCATGGCGTCATGCCTTGGATGCCGCCTCTGATGGCCGTCATCCTGATTGCGCTCGTTCGCTATGTCGACGCGCCAGGCGCGCGGCATCTCGCCTACCTCATGCTGGTGGGATGGTTCACCTGGCTTTTCGCCCGGCATGAGAGCCTGAACACGGCGATCCTCTTCGCCGGGCTCGGAATGGCGGCCTTTCTTCTCGTCAGCATTCCCGCTTCGCCGCTGATGTCGCTTGTGCGGACGGCTGGAGCGGCCCCGGCCTTCTATAGTTTTCTGATCGCCTCGATCGGATTCTTCCTGGTCCATGCCGAGATCAGCAATGGATCCTTCGAAAACAACGTCTGGGTGGAAGACAAGCTGCCGCTCGTCATCGTTGCGGCGGTGACGCTGGCGAGTTCGGTGATCGCCATCGCCCTTGCCGGCCGTGACAATGGTGCGGTGCGCTATCTCGCCTATTTCGTCTTTGCCTGCGAGGTTCTCTACCTCGCCAGCGAGACGATCGGCTCCATCATCGGTACTGCCGGCTTCTTCCTTGTGGCTGGTATACTCGTGGCCATTGCCGCCTGGCTGGTCATCCAGCTGGAACGGCGTTTTTCCGATAATCGCGGGCAGGGGACGCGGGCATGACTGATATCGCTGAGAGGAGCCCTACCATCGGCCCCCGCCGCCTTTGGATTGCCGCCATCGTCGTTGCGGCTCTGCAGACCGCCGTGCTGGGCTACATGGTCGGCGAGCGGGCCTGGGGTCTGCGGAGCGGCGTCGAGATTCTCTTGAAGACGGCGCCGGTCGATCCACGCGATCTTCTGCGCGGTGACTATGTGACCTTGAACTACGACATTTCGCGGGTTCCGTTCTCGACGATGGTCGAGGGACCACCGAAGATGAGCCGAAGCGCCGCGATATTGTCCGTTCGTCTGAAGAAGCAGGATGACGGTTACTGGGGCATCGTCGAATCATCTTTCGGAGCGCTCGGTCCGAAACCCGACACGGTCGTGCTCAAAAGCCTGCCTGTCGATTATGTTTTCTATGGCGATGCCACCGATCCCCAGCAGGCGATCATCGGGGTGACCTATGGCATCGAGCGCTATTACGTGCCCGAGGGGCAGGGGCACGATCTCGAGAGCGCCCGCAACGATAATCGCGTCGCCATCGCGGCTCGCGTGTCTTCCGATGGTGTTGTCCATATCAGAAGCCTGCTGCTCGATGGCAAATCCGTCTACGAAGAGCCGCTTTACTGACGACATCTGCGCGAAGAGCTCCGATAAGCTTTAAGCGTCGTCGCGGAACCGTCATTTTTCCTTTGCGTGGTTTGAAACGGGTGATATAGAGACGCCGCGCTCCGGAAGGCCCCATGGGCAGGCATTCGCCATGCGGTTTTGGGAACGCGGGTATGGTGAAATTGGTAGACACGCCAGATTTAGGTTCTGGTGCCGCAAGGCGTGGGAGTTCAAGTCTCTCTACCCGCACCAACACTGTCTTGTGGACGGGGGGAGGCTGATGAAGTCTGTCTTCCGAAATGCCGCAGGACGCGCCATCTTGCCCAAAGCATCCCGCTTTCGATGAGGAAGGGGACAGGATGTTTTGGCTCGTAACGGGATAGAGCTGCCTTTTGCGCGTTCATTCGAAGGCGCGGCGCTCTGGCAAGGTGAAAGAGAATTGCATCCAAGCCACGCTCGGGATTTTCCGGCGTCGTGCTCATCGAAACGAACGGCTGTCTGGGCACGGCCGCCATGAATGAAGGTAGGACAATGCAGGTTATCGAAACGCTCGCTGAAGGGCTGAAGCGCGAAATCAAGGTGGTCATCCCGGCCAAGGACATGGAAGTGCGCATGAACGAGCGCCTCGCCGAGGTCAAGGACAAGGTCCGCATCAACGGCTTCCGTCCGGGCAAGGTTCCGGTCTCGCACTTGAAGAAGGTCTATGGCAAGTCGATCATGGCCGATCTGGTGAACGAAATCGTTCGCGACCAGCCGCCGGCGATCCTGACCGAGCGCGGCGAAAAGTCGGCAACCCAGCCGGAAGTCGCCATGACCGAAGACAAGGACGAGGCAGAAAAGATCCTCTCCGCCGAGGCCGATTTCGAATTCACGCTTTCCTACGAAGTCATCCCGGCAATCGAGCTGAAGCCGGTCAACGGCATCAAGGTGACCCGCGAAGTCGCTGAAATCAGCGAAGACGAAGTGACCGAGCAGATCCTCAAGATCGCCGAAAGCGCCCGCAGCTATGAAACCAAGAAGGGCAAGGCCGCCAACGGCGACCGCGTCACCATCGATTACCTCGGCAAGGTCGACGGCGTTGCCTTCGACGGCGGCAAGGACGAAGACTCGCAGCTCGTTCTCGGCTCCAACCGCTTCATCCCGGGCTTCGAAGAACAGCTCGTCGGCGTCAAGGCTGGCGATGAGAAGGTCATCACCGTAACCTTCCCGGCCGACTATCCGGCCAAGAACCTCGCTGGCAAGGAAGCCACCTTCGACATCAACGTCAAGGAAGTTGCAGCTCCCGGCGAAGTCGAAATCAACGACGAACTCGCCTCCAAGCTTGGCCTCGAATCGGCTGACCGCCTGAAGGAAATCGTTCGCGGCCAGATCGAAAGCCAGTACGGCTCGGTGACCCGCCAGAAGGTCAAGCGCCAGATCCTCGACCAGCTGGACGAAATGTACCAGTTCGACACCCCGCAGAAGCTCGTCGAAGCTGAATTCGCCAGCATTTGGCGCCAAATCCAGACCGATCTCGGCGAATCCGGCAAGACCTTCGAAGACGAAGACACCACCGAAGAAAAGGCTCGCGAAGAATACCGCAAGCTTGCTGAGCGTCGCGTTCGCCTCGGCCTCGTTCTGTCCGAAATCGGCGAAAAGGCCGGCGTCGAAGTCAGCGAAGACGAACTGCAGCGCGCGCTTTACGCACAGCTCCAGCAGTTCCCGGGCCAGGAAAAGGAAATCCTCGAATTCTTCCGCAACACGCCCGGCGCCTCCGCCAACCTGCGCGCGCCGATCTTCGAAGAGAAGGTCATCGACCATCTGCTGACCGAAGTCGACGTCACGGACAAGACCGTTTCCAAGGAAGCGCTGCTGGCTGACGACGAAGCTGAAGACAAGCCGGCTGCCAAGAAGGCCGCTCCGAAGAAGAAGGCTGCCGCCAAGGCCGAAGCTACGGACGCTGCCGCCGAAGGCGAAGAAGCCGCGGCTCCGAAGAAGAAGGCTGCTCCGAAGAAGAAGGCTGCTGAAGACAGCGCCGAGTAATCGGTTTTCTACCGGACTAAAATTAAGCCCTGCCGTTCGCGGCAGGGCTTTTTTGTATCGTGAGTAGACCTCCGAGATCTGGTGGAGGGCAGGAGTGAGTTATCATCCGTGCTCGTGGTTCGAGACGACCCTTCGGGCCTCCCCACCGTGAGGGCTCATCTTTTGCGCATGACCCTTGTTCCATCCTCATCCTGAGGAGCGGAAGCAAATGGCTGGAGCGTCGAAGGACGAGGATGGCCCCATAAACTCTTCAAATCATAATCCCCTCAAAGCTCCGACTTGATGTCGCCCATGCGATTCCAGGCGTCGAGGCCGGCGATCTTGTAGGCTTCGGCGAGCGTCGGATAGTTGAAGGTGTTCTCGACGAAATATTCGACGGTGCCCTTGAGGTTCAGCACGGCCTGGCCGATATGCACGAGCTCGGTCGCGCCTTCGCCGACGATGTGCACGCCGAGGAGGCGGCGCGTCTTCAGCGAGAAGATCATCTTCAGGAGGCCGGTGTCGAGGCCCATGATGTGGCCGCGCGAGGTCTCGCGGAAGCGCGCGATGCCGCATTCGTAGGGGATATGCCGGTCCTTGACCTCTTCCTCCGAGAGGCCGCAGGTGGAAATCTCCGGTACGGCATAGATGCCGTAAGGGAAGTATTTCGGCGGTTCCTTGGCGATGGCGCCGACGGCGACGCGCGCGGCGATGCGGCCCTGTTCCATCGAGGTGGAGGCAAGGCTCGGAAAGCCGACGACGTCCCCCGCGGCAAAGATATGCGGGACCTTGGTGGCAAAGGTTTCCGGATTGACGCTCAGGCGGCCGCGCGCGTCGGCTTCGAGGCCGGCAGCGGGCAGATTGAGCGTATCCGTCGCGCCCATGCGGCCGGCGGCAAACAGCACCATGTCGGTGGCGATGCGGCGGCCGTTGTCGAGCGTCAGCTCCACTTTGCCGCTTGGCAGGCGCTCGACTTTCTCGGCCTTCTGGCCGAGCAGCAGTTTCATGTTGCGATCGCGCAGCTGGTAGGTGAAATCCTCGACGATTTCCTTGTCGATGAAATCGAGCATGGTCGATTTCGGATCGATCAGCGTCACCTGCGTGTCGAGCGCGCTGAAGATCGTCGCATATTCGATGCCGATGACGCCGGCGCCGATGACGACCATTGATCGCGGCAGTTCCTCGATATCGAGCAGCTCGTCGCTGTCGAGCACGGTCTTACTATCGAAGGGGATGTAATCCGGCCGGAACGGCTTGGTGCCGACAGCGAGCAGGATGCTCGTCGCTGTGACATTGATGACTTCACCGTCGTCCTTGACGACCTGCATGGTCTGCGGATCGACGAAACTCGCCTTGCCCCGCATGTGCTGAACGCGATTGCGGGCAAACTGATGCTCGAGCACCTCGACTTCGTGATCGAGGGTGATCAGCAGGCGGCGGCGCAGATCCTCTGCGCTGATTTCCTGTTTGACGCGATAGGCACGGCCATAGAAGCCGCGCTCGCGCCAGCCGGAGAGGTTCAGCGCGGTTTCGCGCAGCGTCTTAGAGGGAATGGTGCCGGTGTGGACCGAGACACCGCCGACGCGTTTGCCTTGCTCGATGACGAGCACCCTCTTACCGAGTTTGGCGGCTTGAATAGCGCCTCTGCGGCCTGCAGGGCCGCTACCCACGACTAGGAGATCGAATTGGTCCATCGGGAAGCCTCGGATGACTGGATAGGGAATCAATGTCGCAACGCAACATGCACTCCGTCAACCGGTAGCTGCTCAATGTTACAGATTATCTAACAGGAAGGGCCGGCAGTCAGGATGCGGAAAAGCCGAGCCAGGGTTCCAGCTTCTCGAATGTCCGATCCATGGCGTAGGCGCGAGTAAAGGAAAATGAAAGATGGCCGTAGAAGATCGACATCTGGTTTTCTGCCGTTGACTCGTTCGTCTTGGCTATGGCAGCGAGATAGAGCGCTGAAGCAAGCCCTGTGCGGTCCGCTCCCGCCTGGCAATGAATGAGAAGCGGTTTGGGCGCATCGCGCATAATTTCGATAAGCTGTGCGGCTTGCTGCTGCGTCAGCTCGCGAGCGGAAGACATATGGAAATCGATGTGGTTGATGTTGAGCTGTTTGGCCTCGGCGACTTCCTTGTCATACCAGCGATGACCGCTGTTTTCGCCGCGCAGGTTGATAATGGTCTTGATGCCATATTGCTTTTGAAGCTCCGCAATCGTGGCGGCCGATGGCTGAGAGGAACGATAGAGCTCGCCGGCGATAACCGGGTGGAAGTTCGTCGTCCAGAGCATATGCGCGTAGAAGCCGACGGCCACCGCTGCGAAGGCTCCCAAGGCGACAAGCGCGCCGCGGCCAACACGAAGGAGGCGATGGGAAAGCGTTGGCGATGTCTTCGGCATGCGATCTCCGGGGCGGGCCAACCGCGCAAGCGGATTGGCCAAATCAAAACAACGACTTCCGCCAGCGGATTCGCCGACTGGAATGCGGCGATCCTTCTGCCAGATCATCCTGACGCTGAACTGAAAACCCAAAATGGGGACCGCGATTGGCGGTTTTGGAGGCTCGAGAATCCGGAACCGAAAGCAGAATTAAGAAATATGTATATTATCAAAATGATATAATTGCTTTTTGAATGTATAAGTTAAGTTGCGCGCGGTAATTTCAGATCAGTCGCAACGCGCGGAAGCTGACATGACCGCTCTTGCCGATGATAACATGGTCGTGAACGGTGATGTCCAGTAGCTTGGCGGTGTCGATATCGGCGCGAGACGGTGTGGGATCTCCCGATGGAAGATCGGGGATCAATACCGCCGAAGAAATGATGCGTCACTATCAAGAGCTAGCCGCTCCCCGCGACCCAGGAAGCGGCCAGGCCGAATACACGCTGCCCCCGCAACACGCTGGGAGCAGCGGCCCGAGGGACTTACATCTCTTGTTCCCACCAGCCGCGGGTGTTCACATTAGCGGCGTCAGCGAGAGCTTCCAGCTCTGCGATTTCATTGCCGGTGAGGCTGATGCTGGTGGCTCGGACCAGGCCATCGACGTGATCGGATTTGGTGATGCCGACGATCGGCGTTGTGCCCTTGGCGATGGCCCAAGCTATCGCGACATCGGGAGCCGCCGCACCCTGCTTCCGGCCGATCGATGTGAGCATGTCCGTCAAGGCCTTCAGCCGAGGCAGCATGCCATTGTAAGTCTTCGCCCGGTTGCTGCCTTCCGGCAGCGAATTCTCTGGACTGTATTTGCCGCTCAGGACGCCCTGTTCGAGCACCATATAGGCGAAGAACGGGATGCCCTGGTTGCGGCAGTAATCCAGGATGCCGGCTTGCTCAGAGCTGCGGTAAAGGAGGCTGTAGTGGTTCTGGATGGCTTCGACCCGGAACCCGGCTTCTCTGAGGATCCGGTTGGCGAGCTCGATTTCGCTCAGGTTATGATTCGAGACGCCGACATGTTTGACCTTTCCGTTCTTTAGCAACGGAATCAGGTGAGGCGTCCACCGCGCTACATCGGCTGGATTGTGAATCCAGTAGAGGTCGATGTAGTCGGTACCGAGGCGGGCCAGGCTCTGCTCCAGCATGTCCGCCACCGGATCATCGCTGGTCCCCGCAGCCTGCGGGGTGAACTTGGTCGAGAGTTGGTAGCCGCTGCGGGCGTAGCGCTTCAGGACCTCCCCAAGTACGGTTTCTGAACGGCCCATGCCGTATACCATGGCGGTGTCCCATAGGGTGAAGCCGGCCGCATGTGCTTTGTCGGCAAGTTCTTCCAGGCCACCTCGAGTCAAGAGGCTGCCGAAGTAGCCGTCGCCAGTCTCGCCGCTATCGCCCCAAGCCCAGGTTCCCAGTGCGACGGCGGGGATCTTCAGATTATCGATTGTCATGTTCGCTCCTTAGTTGTTCTGCCGCCAGGTTTGCCGTGACCCAGGCGATACTGACATCATGATGCGCGGCGAAGCCGAACCGTTAGCCTGATGCGCCGGGATTACTGCCCAATCCTCGAGAAGCCGCGGTTCGCATTGCCGCCCTTCCGCGCACGTGCGATGGTCCGATTCATGGAAACACTGACCGAAATCGCGGCCGTAATTGCCCGACACGTCTCGAGGGATGGCTTCCACGCCACCCCCATCGAACGGATGACGCTTGCTCGATCCTCTACGGTGACGATGCCGATGCCGAATGTTTACCGGCCGCAACTGTGCCTCGTCGCGCAGGGCCACAAGGAGGTTATGCTGGGCGACCGCGTGTTCCAATATGCACCGGGGCGCTATGGGGTCGTGACCTACGATCTGCCGGTTATAGGCCATGTGGTCGAGGCGACGCCTGACAAACCCTATCTCTGCCTGTACCTCGATTTCGATCCGGTCATGCTGGGAGAGTTGGCGTCGCGTGTACCGCCGCCAGCGGGAGCGCCATCCTCGCCCATAGGCAAGACGGTGTCCGATGCTGGCACTCGTCTGCTCGACGCGGTCCTACGCCTGCTGCGCCTCCTCGACGATCCGGCAGCGCTGCCAGTACTCGGACCGCTTATCGAGCAGGAAATTCTCTATCACCTGCTCGCCGGCCCGGACGGCGCCAGGATGCGCCACATCACCTCCAGCCAGGGTCGGGTGGCCCAGGTCGGCCGCGCTATCGCCTGGATAGGGCAGAACTTTCGGGAACGGTTCAGCATCGAGCGGCTTGCCGCGGAAGTTGGCATGAGTCCGTCGAGCCTGCACGAGCATTTTCGCGCCGTGACGGCGCTGACGCCGCTGCAATTCCAGAAGCAGCTCAGGCTCCAGGACGCGCGCAGCCTGATGCTGGTCCAGGACATCGACGTCAGGACCGCCGCCTTCCGCGTGGGTTACGAAAGCCCGACGCAGTTCAGTCGCGAATATCGCCGCCATTTTGGAGAGCCGCCGGCGCGCGACATAGCCCGCTTGCGTGCTTCGCCGGGCTTGGCGGTGGTGGCTTGAGTTCAGCCCACCGATGTCGGCGCATTGACGTTTGGTCCAAATATCGTCCCTCGAACGACGTGGCCCCGAGATCCGCGATCCCGGCAATGTCACTTACGAGAGCAGCCGCAGTGCCCTGAAGCTGACATGACCGTTCTTGCCGATGATAATATGATCGTGAATGGCGATGCCCAAAGGGGCGGCGGTATCGATGATCGTCTTCGTCATATCGATATCGGCGCGCGACGGTGTCGGGTCACCGGAGGGATGGTTGTGGACGAGTATTACCGCCGAAGCGGAGAGCTCCAGCGCGCGTTTGACGACTTCACGGGGATAGACGGGCGTATGATCGACCGTGCCGAAACCTTGGACTTCATCCGCAATCAAGGCATTGCGCTTGTCGAGAAACAGCAGACGAAATTGCTCGCGCGCCTCATGTGCCATGGCGGCGTGACAATAGTCGATGAGCGCTTTCCATGAAGAGAGCACGGGCTTGCCTGCTAACTCGCCCTTCAGCATGCGCTGCGAGACGCTCGCCACCAGCTTCAGGTCGAGTGCGACCGCATCGCCGACACCGCTGACCTCGGTCAACAGGCTGACCGGCGCACCGAACACGCCGCCGAGCGAGCCGAAGCGGGCTAGCAGAGCCTTGGCGATCGGTTTGGTATCGCGGCGCGGGATCAGGCGGAAAAGCAGCAGCTCGAGAATTTCATAATCGGCCAGCGCCGTGTCGCCGCCGTCGCGATAGCGATTGCGCAACCGCTCGCGATGGCCGTGGTAATCGGCTTCAACCTTCGCCTGGGTAGGTTTGGCCATCGGGGCGGGCTTGGCGGCTTGGGGTGCGAAGAATAGTCGCTCGTCCAGAAACGGGGCCTCTTCCAAAGCCTCCGTCTCCCCGCTTCTGTCGAGGGGCATGTCGCCATGTCCGTTGGAAGAAGCGGGACGTTTTGCCATGAACTATCCCTGCAGCGGCGGCAGGCCGGGGCGGTCGAGGCCGCCGGGCGACAGGGTGAAGATTTCGCAGCCCGTCGCGGTGACACCGACTGTGTGCTCATACTGTGCCGAAAGCGAACGGTCGCGGGTGACGGCCGTCCAGCCATCGCCGAGCACCTTCACATGCGGCTTGCCGAGATTGATCATCGGCTCGATGGTGAAGATCATGCCCTCGCGCAGCTCCGGGCCGTCATTGACCCGGCCGTAATGCAGGATATTCGGCGAGTCATGGAAAAGGCTGCCGACGCCGTGGCCGCAGAAGTCACGCACGACCGAGCAGCGCTCACCCTCGGCATAGGTCTGGATCGCTTCGCCGATGGCGCCGGTTCGGGCACCGGGGCGCACGGCGGCGATACCGCGCATCAGGGATTCGTAGGTGACTTCGAGCAGCCGCTCGGCCGACCGCTTGATTTCGCCGACCGGATACATGCGGCTGGAATCGCCATGCCAGCCATCCAGCACATAAGTCACGTCGATATTGACGATATCGCCTTCGCGCAGCGGCTTGTCGTTGGGAATGCCGTGGCAGACGACGTGGTTGATCGACGTGCAGGAGGATTTCATGTAGCCGCGATAGTTCAGCGTCGCCGGATAGGCGCCGTGATCCATGCCGAATTCGAAAACGAAGCGGTCGATGACGTCGGTCGCCACGCCGGGTTTGACGATCGCGGCCAGTTCATCGAGGCAGCGGGCGGTCAGCTGGCATGCCTTGCGCATTCCAGCAAAGGCATCCTGCCCGTAAATGCGGATAGCGCCCGTATTCTTTGCCGGCGCCGTTGCCGCTTCGATGTAATTCACCATGACTAGCCTTCAGCAGAAATCTTTATACTGGTATCTAATGCAGCTATGCCGGGTTCGTCTATCGGGATCAACCCGGCAGGCGCGATTTCCGTCGGCGAGACCCTGCATTTCAGCGCATAGACTTCGACGCCGCGCGCCAAAGCCCGCTCATAAGCCCTGGCATAGACCGCATCGAGATCACCGCAAATCCGGAAGCGATCGCAATCATGCCGCTGGATCACGAACAGCATGACGGCGCGGTAACCGGCCTCTGCCATGTCGCCGAGTTCTTCGAGATGCTTGGCGCCGCGGGCCGTCGCCGTATCGGGAAATTCCGCAAGGCCCGGCCTTCGCATGAAATGGACATTCTTCACCTCGACATAGGTGGTTGTCCGCAAAGGGTCGGTCAAGAGCAGGTCGATGCGGGAATTGCGGCCGTAATTCTGTTCGCGCTTGACCGTCGTATAGTCTCCGAGATCGGAAACCTGACCAAGCGCAATCGCTTCTGCCGCGATCCGGTTCGGCATGGCTGTATTGACGCCGACGGTCGTGCCGTCCGCCTCGATCAGTTCGAAGACATGGCGGTATTTTCGCTTCGCGCCCTCATGCTCGGAAAGCCAGATGCGCGAGCCCGGCGCCGTCAGCCCAAGCATCGAGCCAGTATTCGGGCAGGAACCGGTGATGAAGGTTCCGTCCTCCAGCTCCGCATCGAAGAGGAAGCGCTTGTAGCGCGCCATCAGGCGGGCAGGGACGAGGGGCGAATGGAAGAGCATGGTCTGGCGATCGTCTACGCCCGTTCCATGACGAAGCTGCCGGGTGCCTCTTCCAGCGCGTTGAGCGCCTTGCCACCGGGTGGACGGGCTGCCGTCATGCGATGGTCCTTCGCGAGTATCCAGGCGTGCCAATGCGGCCACCAGGAGCCAGGCGTCTCCTTCGCTTCGGCCAGCCAATTTTCGTAGTCGCCACCGGTCGGGCCGCCCGTCCAGAATTGGTATTTATGCTTGTCGGGCGGGTTGACGACGCCGGCGATGTGGCCGGAGCCCGTTACGACGAACTCCACCGGGCCGCCGAAATACTGGTTGCCGATGAAGACGGACTTGGCCGGCGCGATATGATCCTCGCGCGTTGCCAGGTTGTAGACCGGGATACGCACATCCTTCAGTGACAGCGCCTTGCCGTCGAGCACCATCCTGCCCTGGCTCAATGCATTGTTGAGATAGCAGTTGCGCAGGTAGAAGGAATGGTTGGCGGCCGCCATGCGCGTGGAATCGGCGTTCCAGAACAGGAGATCGAAGGGCAGGGGCTCCTGCCCCTTCAGATAGCTGTTGACGAAATAGGGCCAGATCAGTTCGGAGGCGCGCAGCATATTGAAGGCTGTTGCCATCTTCGAGCCTTCGAGATAGCCGAGCACATTCATCTGCTCTTCGAGTGCCGCAATCTGCTCTTCGTCGACGAAAACCTTCAGGTCGCCCGCGAAGGTGAAATCGACCTGCGTCGTCAGGAAGGTCACCGTGCGGATGCGCTTGTTCTTTTCCTTGGCATGGAGCGCGAGCGTGGCCGCCAGCAGCGTGCCGCCGACGCAATAGCCCACGGCATTGACCTCCTGCTCGCCGGTTGCCTTTTCGATCGTCTCCAAAGCGAAATCGATGCCTTCACGGGCATAGGACGTCCAGTCCTTCGCCGCATGGCGCTGATCGGGGTTTACCCAGGAAATGACGAAGACGGTGTGACCCTGCTCCACGCACCATTTTATGAAGGATTTCTGTGGGTTGAGGTCGAGAATGTAGAATTTGTTGATCCAGGGCGGGCAGATCAGCAAAGGCCGCTTCAGCACCTTCTCCGTCGCCGGCGCGTATTGGATGACCTGGCAGACATCGCTTTGTGCGATGACCTTGCCGGGGGTCAGCGCCATGTCGCGGCCTACGGCGAATTTCGTCATGTCGGTCTGCCGCAGCCGCAGCTCGCCGTGGCCGAGGTTGATATCCTCCGCCAGCATCTTCATGCCGCGCACCAGGTTCTCGGCGTTGGAGGCGATGGTTTCGCGGTAGACCTGCGGATTGGTCGCGATGAAATTGGTGGGCGAAAAGGCGGCGGTGATCTGTTTCGTGTAGAACGCAGCTTTGTGACGCGTATGCTCGTCCAGCCCTTCTGCTTCGCCAACCAGCTTCTCCGCCCAATTCGACGTCAGAAGATAGGTCTGCTTCAGGAAATCGAAGAAGGGGTTCTTCTGCCAGTCTTCATCGGCGAAACGCTTGTCCCTGACCGGTTCGGCTTCGGCCTCGGCGGACGAATCGCCGCTGAGACGCTGCATGGTTTTTGTCCACAGGCCGAAATAGCCAGACAGGAGATGCGTCTGCGCCTCCAGCGTCCTGCGGGGATCGGAAAGCCAGTATTCGCCGACCTTGGACAGCGTCTTGACCATGTCGGTGAAAGGATCGGCAACCGTATCGACCTTTTCACCGCGTTCGCGCGGTGCAAGCCAGGCCGAGGCTGCCTTGCCGAGATTTTCCAGCGCACGGGCAAAGTTGACGGCCATCGCTTCAGGATCCCTGACGATGTAAGGCTCGACTGACTTTGGATCAAAGCCGGGAAAGCCGCCATTACCTTCATTCTTATCCCGCTTGCTGTCGGTCACGCATCATCCTCCCGGCGGCAGCTCGTGTCTTGTTTTCCATTTGTACATCTTGCGGGAAAAGGAATACAAGTCGAATGAAACGCAACCCTGCTCTTGCTTTGCAGCTGCGACAAATTTAACAGTCGCAACCCACAGCAAGGAATAGCGCAGGAAGACAATTATGGGCGGCGGCATGGTGGCAAGACTGAACCGGTATTCCGTACTCTGCGGTGCAATGTGCGGGATTCTCGCATTGACGCTGGCGGGCTGCTCGACACCCGAAGAAAAGGCGGCCTATGCCAAGCGCAAGCAGCCGCCGGAAGCCGTGATCGTAAAACCCGCCAAGGGCACGCCGGTCGTGGAAACCAGCACGCAGCAATTTTACAAGGACGGCTATCCTTCCTTCAACGCACCGCCGACGGCCGCAAACGTGCAGATCAACGATCAGCAGGCGGGCGACATGGTCAAGCAGCTGACGGCGCTCGGCGCCCAGCGCAAGGCCGGCACCATATCGGAGGCCGAGTACCAGAAGCGCGTTGCCGAGATGCGCAAGCTTGCCGCCGAACACGGTCAGGATACGCTGCAGGAAATTCAGAAAGAGGGCAGCGCCCAACCAGGCCAGACGCAGAATTAACCTTGCGTTTCAGGCAATTTGGACGCAAAGCGTTCCGATGGGCCGAATTTGGATGTGTCTGACCGGCGAATTGCACTTTGGGTGCATAGCCGCCCAAGATTCACCTTATCTTTCGAGATAGCATGACTACGGCGCCGCGAGTCCCAAGTTCGTATCGCGGCTGGCCGGGAGATCGACGAACTTCAGCGCGGTTTTGAGGGCCGCTGTCCCATGGGGAAAGAAATGGAAGAGTTTCATAAAGTCCGGCGTTTGCCGCCCTACGTTTTCGAACAGGTCAATCGTTTGAAAGCGAGCGCGCGAGCGGGCGGGGCGGACATTATCGACCTCGGCATGGGCAATCCCGATCTTCCAACCCCCAAGGCGATTGTCGACAAGCTGTGCGAAGTGGTCCAGGATCCGCGCACACATCGCTATTCCTCCTCCAAAGGCATTCCAGGTCTTCGTCGTGCCCAGGCGGCGTACTATGCGCGCCGTTTCGGTGTGAAGCTCAACCCGGATACGCAGGTTGTCGCCACCCTCGGCTCCAAGGAAGGCTTCGCCAATATGGCGCAGGCGATCACGGCGCCCGGCGACGTCATTCTCTGCCCGAACCCGACCTATCCGATCCATGCTTTCGGCTTCCTGATGGCCGGCGGCGTGATCCGTTCGATGTCGGTCGAGCCGGATGACAGCTTCTTCCCGCCGTTGGAGCGTGCGGTGCGCCACTCGATCCCGAAGCCGCTGGCCCTGATCCTGAACTATCCGTCGAACCCGACGGCCTATGTAGCGACGCTCGATTTCTATAAGGAAGTCGTCGCTTTTGCGAAGAAGCACGACATCATCGTGCTCTCGGACCTCGCTTATTCGGAAATCTACTTCGACGACGCGCCGCCGCCGTCGGTGCTGGAGGTTCCGGGCGCGATGGATGTGACGGTCGAATTCACTTCGATGTCGAAGACCTTTTCCATGCCCGGCTGGCGCATGGGCTTTGCCGTCGGCAACGAGCGCCTGATCGCGGCGCTGACGCGGGTAAAATCCTATCTCGATTACGGCGCCTTCACGCCGATCCAGGTGGCGGCGACGCACGCACTGAACGGCGACGGCTCCGACATCGCGGAAGTGCGCAGCATCTACAAGCGTCGTCGCGACGTCCTAGTCGACAGCTTCGGCAAAGCCGGCTTCGACGTGCCGCCGCCGGCTGCGACCATGTTTGCCTGGGCGAAGATCCCGGAAAAGTTCCGTCATCTCGGCTCGCTCGAGTTCTCCAAGCTTCTGGTCGAGAAGGCCGACATCGCGGTCGCTCCCGGCATCGGCTTCGGCGAGCAGGGCGATGATTATGTTCGCATCGCGCTTGTTGAAAACGAGCACCGCATCAGGCAGGCTGCGCGCAATCTGAAGCGTTTCCTCTCCTCCGCGGACGAGACGATGCATAATGTTATTTCGCTGAACGCTCATCGTTCATAATATCGCGCGGCAGCCGTTCTCGCGGCTGCCGTTCCCAATACTGATCAGGAATTTTCCATGGCAGATGCCCTCAAAATCGGCATTGCGGGCTTGGGCACCGTTGGTGCCTCGCTTGTCCGCATCATCCAGAGCCGCGCTAACGAGCTTGCCGTTACCTGCGGTCGTCCCGTCAAGATCGTCGCCGTCACGGCGCGCGATCGCACGCGGGATCGCGGCATCGATCTGACAGGAATCGAATGGTTTGGCGGTCCGGTCGATCTCGCGCAGAAGGCCGATATCGACGTCTTCGTGGAGCTGATCGGTGGTTCCGAGGGTGCTGCCAATGCCGCGGTTCGTGCGGCTCTTGCCCGTGGTCTGCATGTCGTCACCGCGAACAAGGCGCTGCTTGCCTATCACGGCGTCGAGCTTGCGCAGATCGCGGAAGAGAAGGGCGCCCTGCTCAATTTCGAAGCGGCCGTTGCCGGTGGCATTCCGGTCATTAAGGCGCTGCGCGAATCGCTGACGGGCAATACGATTTCCCGTGTCTACGGCATCATGAACGGCACCTGCAATTACATCCTCACCCGGATGGAGAAGGAAGGTCTGTCCTTCGCCGATTGCCTGAAGGAAGCGCAGCGTCTCGGCTATGCCGAGGCCGACCCGGCCTTCGATATCGAAGGCAATGATACCGCGCACAAGCTTGCTATCCTGACGACGCTCGCCTTCGGCAATCGCATCGCGGCCGACGATATCTATCTCGAGGGCATCACCAACGTCTCCATCGAGGATATCCGCGCTGCTGCCGATCTCGGCTACCGCATCAAGCTGCTGGGCGTCGCCCAGCGCACTGAAAGCGGCATCGAACAGCGTGTGCATCCGACCATGGTGCCGCTCGATTCGGTTATTGCGCAGGTCGATGGCGTCACCAATGCCGTGGCGATTGAATCCGATATCCTCGGCGAATTGCTGATGGTCGGCCCTGGCGCCGGCGGCAATGCGACGGCCTCGTCCGTCCTCGGCGACATCGCCGATATCGCCAAAAGCCGCCCGGGCGAGCAGCGCGTGCCTGTGCTCGGCCATCCTGCTAAGGCGCTGGAACCCTATCGCAAGGCGCAGATGCAGAGCCATGAAGGCGGTTATTTCATCCGCCTTACCGTGCTCGACCGC
This sequence comes from Martinezella tropici, assembly GCF_008370325.1. Classification (GTDB taxonomy): domain Bacteria; phylum Pseudomonadota; class Alphaproteobacteria; order Rhizobiales; family Rhizobiaceae; genus Rhizobium; species Rhizobium tropici_B. Next base: position 62,376 of record NZ_VNIP01000015.1, read on the forward strand.
ACCGGCGTCTTCGCGAGCGTCGCGACCCGCATGGCGGAAAACCATATTTCGCTCGAATCGATCGTGCAGCGCTCCAAGCAGCATCTGGCGCCGTCCGATCACCAGACGATCGTCCTCGTCACCCATGCGACGACAGAGGATTCGGTGCGCAAGGCGGTTGCCTCCATCAAGAACGAAGGCTATCTCGTCGGCGAGCCGCAGGTCATCCGTATCGAGCGGCCGAAAGAATAGGCCGACAGCGGCGGCGTTTCTCATAAAGACGCCGCCCTCAATTTCCGGGAGAGATGGTGGAGCAACCGGTCGATCCAGTTCAGCGGGCATTTCTGGGTGTCGAGCGCTCGGTGTCAGGCAATCGCTGGGTTTCCCGGCTGGATCAGGCCGGCCAGAACAGGGCTCTCGCCATTGCGCAGACGCATGGCTTGCCGGAGCTGATCGCCCGCGTGCTTGCCGGCCGCGGTGTCGGGCAAGACGAAGCCATGGCTTTCCTCGATCCGACGATCCGTGGCCTGATGCCGGACCCATATCTGCTGACCGATTGCGAAAAGGCCGCACAGCGCCTCCTGCAGGCGATCAGGAAGGGCGAGACGGTCGCGATCTTCGGCGACTACGATGTCGATGGCGCTGCCTCCTCGGCGCTCGTCTATCGCTTCCTGACGCATTTCGGCGTTCCGGCGAGCATCTACATTCCCGATCGCATCTTTGAGGGTTACGGCCCCAATCCCACAGCCATCAATCAGCTCATCGACAATGGCGCGACGCTGATCGTGACGGTCGACTGCGGCTCCACCAGCTTCGAATCGCTTGACGCGGCGAGGGCGCGCAATATCGATGTCGTCGTCATCGATCACCATCAGGTGGCACACGAGCTGCCGCGTTGTCATGCCCTGGTCAATCCGAACCGTGAGGATGATCTGTCGGGGCAGGGGCATCTCTGTGCCGCCGGCGTCGTCTTCATGGTTTTGGTCGCAGCTTTGCGGCTCTTGCGCGAGGCCGGTGATTCCCGCGTGCGTTCGATCGATCTGCTGGCCTGGCTCGATATCGTTGCGCTCGCAACCGTTTGCGATGTCGTGCCGCTGAAGGGCCTCAACCGCGCCTATGTAGTCAAGGGGCTGATCGCTGCTCGTCATCAGGGCAATCTCGGGCTTGCCGCGCTGTTTCGCAAGGCGGGTCTCAACGGTCCTGTCTCACCCTATCATTTCGGCTTCCTCATCGGTCCGCGTATCAATGCCGGCGGCCGCATCGGCGATGCAGCACTCGGCGCCCGCCTGCTGACACTGGAGGATACCGGCGAGGCGGAAACGATCGCCGCAAAGCTCGACGAGCTCAATCGTGAGCGGCAGGCCATGGAAGCCGCCATGCTGCAGGAAGCAGAGGGCGAGGCGCTGGCGGAATATGGCAATGGCGATGGCGCCGCCGTCATCATCACGGCGCGCGAGAACTGGCATCCGGGAATCGTCGGCCTCATCGCATCGCGCCTCAAGGACAAGTTCCGCAGGCCGGCCTTCGCCATCGCCTTCGATCCGATGGGGAAGGGGACCGGTTCCGGCCGCTCCATCAATGGCTTCGACATGGGCCGCATGGTGCGTGCGGCCGTCGATGCCGGCCTGCTGGTCAAGGGTGGCGGCCATGCCATGGCGGCAGGCCTGACGGTGGAACGAAGCAATCTCGGAAAGCTGCGGGCCTTCTTTACCGAAAAGGCGGAGAAGCAGGTGGCCGGGCTGGTGGCCAACGAAACGCTGAAGATCGACGGCGCGCTCGGCGCAAGCGGCGCGACCGTCGAGCTCATCGACAGGCTCGAGACGGCTGGCCCTTATGGCTCGGGCCATCCACAGCCCGTCTTCGCGCTTCCGAGCCACAGGCTGCGCGATTCCCGCCTTGTCGGCCAGTCGCACATCAAGATCACACTGGAGGCCCAGGATGGCGGCCGGGTGGATGGCATCGCCTTCCGCGCGGCGGAGACGCCTTTGGGCGAGCTGCTGATGTCGTCGCGCGGCGCGCAGATCCATGTGGCAGGTACGCTCGGCGCCGATCACTGGCAGGGAAGCCGACGCGTGCAGCTTCGCGTCACGGACGCCGCCAAGGCTCCGTGAAATAAATCATTCACAGCGTCGTTTTAAGAAACAAAATCAATGATTTCGAAGGAAGGGACAGTGGCACGCCCTAGGGGAGTCGAACCCCTCTTTACAGAATGAAAATCTGTCGTCCTAACCGATAGACGAAGGGCGCGTGCTGTGGCGCCCTTATAGTCAGCACCCTTCATTCCCGCAAGCGGAAAAACGAGAAAAATCCCAGAAAAAACCATGACTAGTCGAAGATTTTTCAAGGCGATTGTGGAAAACTTGGAACCATCGCGATCTGGTACGCCCTAGGGGAGTCGAACCCCTCTTTACAGAATGAGAATCTGTCGTCCTAACCGATAGACGAAGGGCGCATGCTGCAAGACCTAAAGCGTATCGCGATCTTTCAGATTCGCTTCTCGCTTTCGGTCTTTGATTGCGCGCATGTCGTTATCGCAAAACCGCTGCACACTTTTGCGCGACATGTTCTAAATAGGAATAGCCTATTGCGTCCGCAAGCGGTAGCTCATTGAATTCAAAATGGGGAAAAGAACAACAGTGGCACGCCCTAGGGGAGTCGAACCCCTCTTTACAGAATGAAAATCTGTCGTCCTAACCGATAGACGAAGGGCGCGTTCAGCTGTTGTGTGGCGCGCTTATAGCGGGGTGATTTCATTCCTGCAAGCGGCAATTTTGCTTTTTTGTGGAAAAAATGACAGATGGGTGAAGCTGCCGCCGGCAATGAATAAGTGAGATTTAACAGGCTCTTGCCGGCTATATCAGAGATTCCCTGGAAACGCGGGCTCTTTACTGGCCGCTCGCAGCCTGCACCGGTTGCACCAGCAGCTTGCCGTTCTGGGGCTGGTTCTTCGACGCGATGAACTGCGCCAGGGCGGCCGCCTGTCTGCCGTTCAATTCGCGGACGTTCGGGTTCGGCGTCGCCGCAACTCCCGACGCCGTCACCTGGGCAATCGGCCGCGGCGAACCCGCAGCCGGCGAGGTTGCATTGCGGATGACGGGCGGCGGCAGCATATCGGCCGAGGTGCGGCCGTTCGGCGCGCCTGCGTCATCCATCGACTGCGGCGCCGTGGTCCGCATCGCTGTCGGCGGCGTGCTGTAGACGCTGCGCATCATTGGCGTGATGGCTTGCGTGCCGCCATCGGGCTGGGTCTTTGCAAGCGTCCCGTCCGGGTTGACGGCGATCGGCGGCGGAGCTGAAAAGATGCTGCTTCTGTTGGCATTGACGCCTGTCGGCTGTGTGACCAGGCCGGCAATGCCAGTCTGTCCATCCGCGGGAGCTGCCGTCGGGGCCGGATAGAGCGCCTGATTCTGCTGGGCGATGATCTGCTGGCGCGTGCCGTTGACGCTGTGCACGAGTGGATCGCGATAGCTGCCGTCGGCTTTGCGCCGGGCGTCGGCCTTGTTGTTCATGTCGGCCGCGAGCTGCTCTGCCGCTGTAAGCTGCGCGGCGGGCACGACTTCCGATGTCTCCGTCGGCTTCTTGGCCGTGGTCGCGCAGCCGGCGATCATCACAAATGAGGCGATGACGGCAATAGTGCTTGCTAGCTTCTTCCCGCCGTATAAAATCTGTTGATCGCACATGGACGTTCCCTGCAAAAAAGTCTGCATCGGAACGGCCTCCTGCGAGGGACGATGATACCGCACGCGCCGACTGGGAACGATGACCGCGCGATATCCGATGCATGATGCTTCGAGTCGTCCAAGCATGCCGGAGGATAGGCATGGGCGGCAAGCGCGAAACGGATGGCTCCGCGCGTGCCGTAAGCCTCGCGAAAGCTTGGCTTCTACCAGGAGCCGGTATTGGGCATCGAGGCCCAAGGTTCGGCAGACGGAAGATTGTCGCCCTTCTGGAGAATTTCGATGGAAATGCCGTCCGGAGAGCGCACGAAGGCCATGTGACCGTCGCGCGGCGGGCGATTGATCGTGATGCCGTTGTCCATGAGCTTCTGGCAGGTCGCGTAGATGTCGTCGACCTCATAGGCGAGGTGGCCGAAATTGCGTCCTCCGCTATATTCCTCCGGGTCCCAGTTGTAGGTCAGTTCCAGGCTGGGGGCGCCATTGCTGCGAGACGATTCGGCATCCTCGCTTGCTGCAAGGAATACGAGTGTGAAGCGGCCTTTCTCGTTCTCATAGCGGCGAGTTTCTGTAAGGCCGAACAAGGTGCTATAAAAATGCAACGAGGCGTCGAGATCGGTGACACGGACCATCGTATGGAGATAACGCATTCTATTTCCTCTCTTAATGTTGCGCTGGCCCGATCTTCGATCGAGGCACCAGCTTCGCGCAAGTCTTGGAGCAATAATCTTAGGGTGGGAATAAACGAAAACTAGGACTTGCGCTTTTCCGTTACCAAGATGTTAATCTTGATATCAGGGAATCAGTTAACCGTAACAGTGTGACGCGTAATCGAGGGCTGGCTAGGATGGGTGACAGAATTTCATCGAAGGGAGTTGACGACTTCGAGGAGATGTCGGGCGATACCGTCGAGCTCATCGAAATCTCAGGCGTCGTCAAGTGGTTCGATGTCGCCAAGGGATTCGGTTTTATCGTGCCCGACAACGGCATGCAGGATGTATTGCTGCATGTGACGTGTCTGCGCCGTGATGGTTATCAGACGATCCTTGAAGGAACCCGCATCGTTGCGCTGATCCAACGCAGGGAGCGTGGCTATCAGGCCTTCAAGATCCTCTCCATGGATCAGTCGACCGCCGTTCATCCTTCGCAGATGCCGCCGGTGCGCACGCATGTGCAGGTGACGGCGACGAGCGGTCTGGAGCGCGCGCTGGTGAAGTGGTTCAACCGCACCAAGGGCTTCGGCTTCCTGACGCGCGGCGAGGGCACCGAGGATATTTTCGTGCACATGGAAACGCTGCGCCGTTTCGGTCTGGCCGAGCTGCGGCCGGGGCAGGTGGTGCTGGTCCGCTTCGGGCCGGGCGAAAAGGGCCTGATGGCGGCGGAAATCCATCCGGATGCGCCGAGCCCGGTGACGCGGCCGCACTGATATGAATAGAGACATATTTCCTGGAGTTCTGAAAAGCGCCGTTTTGGCGCTTTTTCTCGTTGGGGCCATCGCGCCATCTTCCTTCGCGGCACAAACCGCGGAACAGCAGCTGATGGCTTTCAACTCGGAGCCTCTGACGATCGTATCGGCCAAGGGGCAAACCCATAAATTCACCGTGGAGCTGGCGCTGACGCCGGCACAGCTTGAATATGGTCTGATGTATCGCGACAAGCTGCCGGCCGACCATGGCATGCTGTTCGATTTCGGCGCGCCGCGGCCGGTCATGATGTGGATGAAGAACACCAAGCTGTCGCTTGACATGCTCTTTCTGGACCAGAACGGTATCATTACCCATATCCAGGAAGACGCCGTCCCCTATTCCGAATCGATCATCAATTCCGGCGGACCGATCGCCTATGTGATCGAACTGAATAGCGGGATAGTGAGGAAGCTTGGCCTCGCCGTTGGCGACAAGGTGACGAGTGCCACGATCTCGGCAAAGCTCGGCAAGTAGTTTTTCGTCTGGGAAGATCTGCCCGGCGTGATTTTACCTGTTGCAGCGGGCAGGCGAACCGTGTATCTCCCCACTCGTTCCGCAAACGGGTATCCGGCGGTACAAAAATCAGATCCGATTGCCTGTGTGGGCTGATCGTGCTGACGGTACGGAGTGTAGCGCAGTCTGGTAGCGCATCTGGTTTGGGACCAGAGGGTCGGGAGTTCGAATCTCTCCACTCCGACCATTTAAACCCCCTTATTGATATCGCTGATGGTGGCTGCCTTTTTGCTTGAAAACAAAGGGATTCGCGGCTAAGCAAAGTCGTATTCGCGTGGCCCGTAAGGGGCTGCGCCAAGACAAGAGAAGCAAAAAGCGGATCATTCCCGCTTGATTCGGAGGCGCTGCAGCAATGCCTGCCAAGATTTATCGTCCCGCAAAGACCGCCATGCAGTCCGGCAAGGCCAAGACCAATCTCTGGGTTCTGGAATTCGATCAGGAAACTCCGCGAAAGATCGATCCGATTATGGGCTATACATCATCGGGCGATACGCGCCAGCAGCTCAAGCTGACGTTCGAGACGCAGGAGCAGGCGGAAGACTATGCCAAGCGCAACGGCATCGACTATCGCGTCATCGCGCCGAAGGATCCGATCCGGCAGACCGTGTCCTATTCCGACAACTTCCGCTTCAACCGCATCCAGCCCTGGACTCACTGAAGCCAAGCACTTATTGAACGTCGGCCATTGAGTTTGACGGCGGTTTCAGGCATGTGTTGCCCGCCGCACGCTAGGTGCGGCTAGGCCTTACGGCCCCTTAGCTCAGCTGGATAGAGCACTTGCCTTCTAAGCATGTGGTCGCAGGTTCGAATCCTGCAGGGGTCGCCATTTTCCCGATTGTCCATACCGAAGACATAGGTAACAGTTTGTCCCTGCGCTGACTGATCGGGGCATTTCGCGGCATTTGATATGTCCCCTTTTTCGAGGAAGCCCACCCGCCCGGCTTCTTCCCGCTGAAGGTAAAATCTAGGAATTTTCGTTGAGCCTCAGTAGACGTCAGCCGAACTCTTGACGGTGGTATGTGGATTTGGGATCGAATCGTGGTTGCATCACCGCTGAAACAATTCCTTATCCGAATTTGCTCTGCGGCAATATCGTGTGGAGTAGTGCAATTGAACTCTTTTTTGTGGGGAATGGGATGCTCGGTTGGCTAGAGAGGTTGTTGCGTGGCCCGTCATCGAAAGCAAAGTTCGTTGAATTACCTGGTGATGCGGAAGCTAATCTAGCTGCGCACGCTCAGGTCCATCTTAAACCAAAAGCCATTACAGAAGGTCCGGTGACGCTCCCCATTTGGTTTGATTTTCCGGCACATCACAGCAAGCCCCCCACCTATGACGGAGTTTTCTGGGAAGTCGAACCATGGGGGGAGTACCTCTATTATCTAGCCGGCGCATTTCAGAAAAATAATAAGGGACTTCTGCGTTTCGGTACTGCTCCATTAGAAGTCCGAGCCGAACGCAACTTTGAGACCGACGCCATACGCGCACGTTTACTGGATGGAGACCGCGCACAAATGGAGGCCCGCAGCAGCAAGCCTTGGCAAGGCATGACTGTTTATGACGCCTGCCGCCTCTTGCTACCCGAAGCGCAAGCCTCAGGTAGCGAGTCTTGGGTCGGAGCTTTCAAAAGCACGTCTTCGGATGTCCGGGAGGGGCGGTCGCATTTGGTACTGGGCCTGCGCTCTCAGACCAACGAACCCTATGTTGAAGTCATATACGAGCGATATTACCCGCCAACGGCAGGCCGCCGAGAGCCATTCCTCTTCGAAGTCAAAACCCAATGCAGGCTTACGGACGTCGCAGTCGGTGACGTTGTCACTCTACATGAAGAAGTGGCCGCGAATTATCGCGACGTGCCGTCGACACGCGTGAGGGGCGCGATAAAAATGTGAGTTCGTTGGTGATCGCGCTAACGAAAGTTCCGAGATTCGAACGAGCAGGCTGCCGTCAGGTGCGGTCGGCCCAGCCGGGCCGCCTATGGCAAGAACTCTGGCCAGTCAGTCTTGGCAGTCCGCCATTTCCGAGGCGGAGAACGCGATGGTTTCCTATCCGCTTCTCATCGGAACCGATGGCCAGACCCATGTGGTGACAAGCAGCAAGTGGCTGGCGAACCGGACTTTCGTCGGCAAGGACGGCCAAGGCGCATAATCCTCGGAACCATTAGGGAAGCCTTCTTCCCACTGGCAGCTCTCGCCGCATTCCTCAAGTCTAGGGGTTCATCGCCCGCTTTTACAAAAGGTCGGACTTGGCCCGAGCCGGATACAAGATCTGACGAAACCCGCCCATCCATCTCGAAAGCCCGCTCCGGCGGGTTTTTTGCGCCTACCTCCTGAAAGTGCCCAAATCAAATGCCGCGGGATGAAAATGGCAGTTTAGAAGCCCCGAAAATCATATAATGATTTCAATGCGCATCATGCAATATGGACAAACCAAGACCGCGTAATCGCGTACCGCTAGCCAAGCGACGTCAGTGCCATTCCTGTTCAGTTCGCCGCCGTCGGCCAGCCGCCGGTATCCGCAGGTCTTGTCACGTCGACCATCATCTGGATGAGGTCGTAGCCGAACATCGATCCGGCCAGTTTGATGGCGATGATGGCTGCGCTTAAAAGTGCAAGCCCGCCGATGATTCTGTCGCCTTTCTTCACGGCCCGCTTCCCCCGACGTCTCGTGAATGCCGCGTTATTCGCGGCGGCAAAGACTATATCGCGTTTTGTGCGAAGCGCTACAGGGGTGCGCTCACGCCGCCAATCGCCCGGCTGCGATGAGCAGCAGGCCGCCGGCAATGCCTTCGATCCATCTCCGCCGGCGATCGCTGAACCTTCCGCGGGAGCCGACAGCCGCGATGGCGAGGCTGAGCACGGCATAGACGATGCCGCATAGGCCGATGAAGACAGCGGAGAGAAGGCAGGCCTGCAGCATGATGCTCTGATCATGGCTCATGAACTGCGGCAGGATGGCGAAATAGATCATCATGCCCTTGGGATTGAGAACGGCCGTCAGGAAGCCACGGCGAAACCTGTTGGTCGCGGCTTTTGAAGACGGCGGCGGAATACGGCTGTGTTTCATGGATGACGCGATGAGCCGGAAGGCGAGGTAGCTCAGATAGGCGATTCCCAGCCAGCGCAGCGCCGCAAACAAGAGGGGCGAGGCCGCGATGATGGCTGCCACGCCGAGGGCAGCCAGCGTGGAATGGGCGATGTAGCCGATGCAGATGCCGGCCGTCGAACGCAGTCCGGCGATAGCGCCATCGGAGATCGTCTGTGATGCCACGAACAGCATATCCGGCCCCGGCGTGCAGATGAGAGGCAGGACGGTGGCTGCAAAAAGAAGAAGATTGGCGTTTTCCATGGATGGAAGCCTAGAGGCTTTCTGGCGCAATCGGCTTGCAAATATGCCAATTTCTATCTGATAATTGGTATCCGAATCCAAGAAAGCTATTTTATCGGTAGGGAATGCCAATGCGGCTGGATGAGATCGACAAGCGTATCTTGCGTGCGCTGCAGCGCGACGGGCGGATGCAGAATGTGGAGCTGGCAAAAGAAGTCGGGCTTTCGCCATCGCCTTGCCTGAGGCGTGTGAAGCTCCTAGAGGATGCCGGCATCATCGATCGCTATGTGGCGGTCGTGAATCCGGTCAAGGCGGGCCTGCCGCTTTCGATGTTCGCCCGAGTCTGGCTGACGGCGCAGGATGCGGAAACGATCGATCATTTTATCAGCGCCATGAAAAAACTGCCCGAGGTGATGGAATGCTACATCATGCTTGGCGAAAGCGATGCGCTGCTGCGCGTCGCCGTTTCGGATCTCGATGACTACAGGCGCTTTCAGTCCACACATCTGACGAAGGTCAACGGTATCCAGAACGTCAAGACCGACGTGCCGAGCCAGATTGTCAAACAGACCTACGCTTTGCCCCTGCGCTGATAGGTTTGTTTCGCAGCCGTATCGCAATCCCTACATAAGAAAAACCCGCCAGCTGCAATGCAGCGGCGGGTTCTCCCTTGTCGAACAGTTTGCTCGATTAGTGCAGAATCTGGCTCAGGAATAGCTTGGTGCGTTCATGCTGCGGGTTGTCGAAGAATTCCTTCGGCGAATTCTGTTCGACGATCTGGCCCTGGTCCATGAAGATGACGCGATTGGCGACCTGGCGGGCAAAGCCCATTTCATGGGTCACGCAGAGCATGGTCATACCTTCTTCGGCAAGGCCGACCATCGTGTCGAGCACTTCCTTGATCATTTCCGGATCGAGCGCCGAGGTCGGCTCGTCGAACAGCATGATCTTCGGGTTCATGCAGAGCGAGCGGGCGATCGCCACGCGCTGCTGCTGGCCGCCGGAAAGCTGGCCGGGATATTTCTTTGCCTGTTCGGGAATCTTGACGCGCTTGAGGAAGTGCATGGCGACTTCTTCCGCCTGCTTCTTTGGCATCTTGCGCACCCAGATCGGCGCCAGCGTGCAGTTTTCCAGAATGGTCAGGTGTGGGAACAGATTGAAGTGCTGAAAAACCATGCCGACTTCGCGGCGCACTTCGTCGATTTTCTTCAGATCGTTGGTGAGCTCGACGCCATCGACGATGATCTGGCCCTTCTGGTGCTCTTCCAGGCGGTTGATGCAGCGGATCATCGTCGACTTGCCCGAGCCTGATGGGCCGGCGATGACGATGCGCTCGCCGCGCATGACTTTCAGGTTGATATCGCGCAGCACGTGGAAGTCGCCATACCACTTGTTCAAGTTGATCATATCGACCGCGACCTCGGTCTCGGAAACGGTCATTTTTTTCGATTGGGCTTCAGCCATTTTATATTTCCCTCAATTTTATCGCTTGTGGCCGGTGTCGAGATGGCGTTCCACGAACCCTGAATAGCGTGACATGCCGAAGCAGAACAGCCAAAAAACGAAGCCGGCGAAAACAAGACCCGTGACGGGGGTCACCGCAGTCGCCCAGGTGGCATCCGCGAAGTTCTGACGGACGATGCCGAGCAGGTCGAACATGCCGATGATCGCAACGAGCGACGTGTCCTTGAACATGCCGATATAGGTGTTGACGATGCCGGGAATGACCAGCTTGATCGCCTGCGGCAAGATGATCAGCCGCATCTTCTGCCAATAGCCAAGGCCGAGCGAGTCGGCTCCTTCGAACTGACCCTTCGGTATCGCCTGCAGGCCGCCGCGAATGACCTCCGCCATATAAGCCGAGGTGAAGATCGCAACGCCGACCACGGCGCGCAGCAGCTTATCGACAGTCCAGCCTTGCGGCATGAAGAGCGGCAGCATATAGCTCGCCATGAACAGCACCGTGATCAGCGGCACGCCGCGGATGATTTCGATGAAGGCCACGCACAGCATGCGAAGGATGGGCAGTTTCGACCGGCGTCCCAGCGCAAGCAGGATGCCGAATGGAAATGATACCGCGATTGCGACGAAGGCGATCACCAGCGTCACGAGCAGACCGCCCCATCTCTCTGTTTCCACGGTCTCAAGGCCGAAGCCGCCATGCAGCAGGAAGAACGAGATAACCGGCAGCACGAAGAATGCCAGGATTGCATTCAATCCTTTCCTGGGAACCGACGGCATCAGGAGCGGCACGAAGGCAATGATCGCCAGGATAATGACGAGAACCGGCCGCCAGCGCTCGTCCGGCGGATAGAGACCAAACATGAAGATGACGAACTTCGAACGGACGAAGGCCCAGCAGGCGGCATTCCAGCCGTCCGGCTGCGTTCCGCCTTGAACCGTGGTGGCACAGAATGTGCGGTCGGTCCCGTTCCAAACTGCCTGTATGAACAGCCAATTGACTAGATGCGGGATCGCCCAGGCAAGGAAGGCGATGGCAAGCACGGTCAGAACGATGTCCTTCGGCGTGGCGAAGAGGTTCTTTTTCAACCAGTGCCATGCGCCTCTTTCCCCGGCGGGTGCGGGCTGTGCCACGAGCAGTGTCTTGCTGACGAAGTGTTGATCTACGCTCGACATCTTATCTCTCCACCAGGGCCATCTTGGCGTTGAACCAGTTCATGAACAGCGACGTTACGATGCTCAAGACGAGATAGATGACCATCCAGATGATGACGACTTCGACCGCTCGGCCGGACTGGTTGAGGATCACGCCGCCGACGGCGACGAGATCGGCATAGCCGATGGCGATGGCGAGAGACGAGTTCTTGATGAGATTGAGATATTGGCTCGTCAGCGGTGGAATGATGATGCGCAACGCCTGAGGAATGACGACAAGCCGGGTAACGGCGGTTGCGCGAAGCCCGAGTGCGCCCGCCGCTTCCGACTGGCCCTTCGGCACGCCGCGAATGCCGGCGCGTACGATCTCGGCAATATAGGATGCGGTATAGAGCGAAAGCGCAAGCAGAAGCGCGATGAATTCCGGTCCCACGACCGTTCCGCCGGTGAGATTGAATTTGCCGGCAACGGGATAGTCGAAGGAAAGCGGCATGCCTGCCGCCAGGAAGACGAGCAGCGGCAGGCCGATCAAGATGCTGAGCGACACCCAGATGGTGTGGAATTGCTGCCCGGTTGCCGCCTGACGTTTATGTGCCCAGCGCGCCACGAAAAATACGGCTGCTATGGCGACGAGGAGCGCAACGCCGACAGCCCACATGCCGGCGGCGAATATCGGGCTCGGAAAGGCGAGGCCGCGATTGCTGAGATAGCTGGAGAACGGCAGATGTACGGCATCGCGGGCCTGTGGCAGCAACACCAGAACACCGCTGTACCAGAAGAAGATGACGAGCAGCGGCGGGATGTTGCGGAAGATTTCGACATAGGCTTGGGAAAGCTTCGCAATCAGCCAGTTATTCGAAAGCCTGCCGATGCCGATGATGAAGCCGACGATGGTCGCGGCGATGATACCCACAAACGATATCAGAAGCGTGTTGAGCACGCCGACGATGATGGCGGTGAGGTTGGTGGAGTCGCTGGAATAGGGGATGAGAGCCTGTCCCAGATTGAAGCCTGCACGGCCTTCGAGAAAGTCAAAACCGAAGGAGCGGTTCAATGAGTGAAGATTGTCGATCGTATTCGTGACGATGAACCAGCAGAGGCCGGCCAGAATGATAATCGTGATGGCCTGATAAAATGCACCCCTGACTTTAGGGTCGTATAGCGCCGCCGATAGGGGGGAGCGCTCGCCTTCAGGCGAATTTGCTGTAATTGCCATGCAGATTTTTTCCCCAATTTGCCCGTTTCAGGCTTGTTTTCTTGAGGTGAGAAAGGCGGTTTGCCGCCTTTCTCCGATAGTTGGGCTATTTCGCTTAGCGGACTGGGGGCGCGTACTGGATGCCGCCCTTGTTCCACAGGGCGTTGAGGCCGCGGGCAATCTTCAGCGGGCTGCCTGCACCGATGTTGCGGTCGAAGATTTCGCCGTAGTTACCGACGCCCTTGATCACATTGTAGGCCCAGTCGTTGGTGAGACCCAGGTCCGTGCCGATCTTGGAGCCCTGCTCGGCGCCGAGGAAGCGCTTGATGTCCGGGTTGGCCGAACCCTTCATCTCGTCGACGTTTTTCTGCGTGATGCCAAATTCTTCGGCATTAACAAGCGCATAGGCCGTCCAGCTGACGATATTGAACCACTGGTCGTCACCCTGGCGAACGGCCGGGCCAAGCGGCTCCTTGGAGATGATTTCGGGCAGAACGACGTTGTCGTCCGGGTTCTTCAGCGTCAGTCGCAGCGAATAGAGGCCGGATTGGTCTGTCGTGTAGACGTCGCAACGCCCGGAGTCATAAGCGGTGTTGACTTCTTCGAGCTTGTCGAAGACCACCGGGTTGTACTGCAGGTTGTTGGTCTTGAAGTAGTCGGCAAGGTTGAGTTCGGTCGTCGTGCCGGATTGAACGCAGACGGCCGCACCCGAAAGCTCGAGCGCCGACTTTACGTTCAGCTCCTTGCGAACCATGAAGCCCTGGCCGTCGTAATAGGTGACGGGGCGGAACTTGAGGCCAAGTGCGGTGTCGCGGTTGATGGTCCAGGTCGTGTTGCGCGACAGCACGTCGATTTCGCCCGACTGCAGGGCCGTGAAGCGGTCTTTGGCGCTGAGGGGCGTATATTTGACCTTGGTCGGATCGCCGAAGACAGCCGAAGCAACCGCACGGCAGAAGTCGATGTCGAAACCTGCCCAGTTGCCGGATGCATCGGGCTGCGCAAAGCCGAGAAGGCCGGTATTCACGCCGCATTGAACGAAGCCCTTGGCCTTTACGTCGCCCAGCGTCGAGGCCGAAGCACCCGACGCGGTGTAGGCCAATGCTGCGACTCCGAGGAATGCGGAGAGAGCAAACTTTTTCATTTTCCCAACCTTTGTCTATTTGTTTTATAGTTAAACTGTATCGCTTCCGAAGCAGGTTCCTAGAGAACCACGTTCCTTCCCTTCTCGGTGCGAGTGATCCTATCACAGTCGCAAATGGTGTAGCGGTCAAGAGATCGTCTCAATAATTGCGGATTTATTCGGCATTTTTGCCCTTCGCGGCTGAAAAATTGGCGTTTGGCGCCAAAATGGGCGGCATTCTGCCAAAAAACTGCGCGAAATTGGAGTTTTTTCAATAGTTTCGTTATTTTAGCCTTCGAATAAAAAGCGCTGAGGAAAGGATCGGGGTTGACCCCACCGGACTTGCCCGCCACAAATCCGGTTTCCTACAGCGCCAAAGGCATATCCGGACATGAAAGACAAAGACACATTCCTGCAGAACGCCGGCATCAATACGCGTTTATCCCACATCGGCAATTCGCCCTTCGAGTTCCACGGATTCGTCAATCCGCCTGTCGTGCATGCTTCCACGGTGCTGTTCCCCAATGCGCGCGTCATGGAGACACACAATCAAAAATATACCTATGGAACGCGCGGCACGCCGACGACGGATGCGCTGTGCGAGGCGATCGACGCGTTGGAAGGGTCGGCTGGAACGATCCTCGTACCGTCCGGGCTCGCGGCTGTCACCGTGCCGTTTCTCGCTTATTTGTCTGCCGGCGATCACGCCCTGATCGTTGATTCAGTCTATGGTCCGACACGCTTCTTCTGCGATACCATGCTGAAGCGCCTCGGCATCGAGATCGAGTACTACGATCCCATGATCGGAGCCGGCATCGAACAATTGATCAGACCGAGCACCAAGCTGGTTCACACCGAGGCACCGGGTTCCAATACTTTCGAAATGCAGGATGTTCCCGCGATCTCGGCGGCGGCTCACCGGCATGGCTGCGTCGTCACCATGGACAATACCTGGGCGACGCCGCTCTATTTCAAGCCGCTCGATCACGGCGTCGACGTTTCCATTCACGCGGTCACGAAATATCCGGCCGGTCATTCCGATATCCTGATGGGAACCGTTTCCGCCAATGCTGCGCATTGGAAGCAGTTGCTGGATGCGCATGGCCAGCTCGGCCTCTGCGGCGCGCCTGACGATGCCTATCAGGTGCTGCGTGGCTTGCGCACCATGGGCGTGCGCCTGGAGCGGCATCAGGAGAGCGCGCTTGCGATCGCTCAGTGGCTCGAAGGCAGGGAAGAGGTCGCGCGCGTACTGCATCCGGCGCTGCCGAGCTTCCCCGGTCATGAATTGTGGAAGCGCGACTTCAAGGGTGCAAGCGGGATCTTCTCATTCGTCCTCGCAGTCGACGATGCGCGGAAATTCAAGGCGAAGGCGCATGCCTTCCTCGATGCCTTGCGCATTTTCGGTCTCGGCTATTCCTGGGGCGGTTTCGAAAGCCTCGCTTTGCAGGTCAATCTCAACGACCGGCGCGTCACCAAGGCTCCGACGGAAGGTCCGGTCATCCGCCTGCAGATCGGCCTGGAAGACGTCGCCGATATCAAGGCGGACATTGAGAAGGGCTTCGCCGCAGCTACTGCATAATTCCTTAAATCGGGATCGATTTAAGGATAAAATTATGCAGCAGGTTTAAGGTGTTACAGCGCCGCGCGTCACATGTGACGCGCGGCGCTGTGGGGAGGCTTGATCAGCCGATGGCGCGATAGCCGTAGATCCAGTCCATGTCCGCCGCGAGGCTTTGCGGCGGACGAAGCGAGAGAACGAGGTCGCGCGCCATCCGGATCGGCCCGCGGGCGTGATAGGCAAATTGATTGAAGGCGGCGCGCTGGCGCAGGCGGGCGATGCGCGGCGCTCTATGTTTCTCGTAGAGATCGAAAGCTTCCGGCAGGGGGCGTGTCGCCACCATGCCCGCCAGCTCGAAGGCATCCTCGATCGCCATGGCCGCGCCCTGAGCCGCAAACGGCATCATCGCATGCGCGGCATCGCCGATCAGGATCGCGTCGTTGCCGTTATGCCAGCGGCCGGCACCCATCTCGTAGAGCGGCCAGAAGCTCGCCTGTTCCTGTCTTTCCAGCATGTGCAGGATCGCGTCGTTCCAGCCGGAGAAGCCACGCAGCATATTCTCTCTCTGAGCCTTGCTGCCGGTGGCGTCCCAGTCATGGCTGGCACTGCTGCCGGAAACGATTGCGACCATATTGAATGCAGCATTTTCCCGGATCGGGTAGCAAACGAGATGGCTGGAGCGGCCAAGAAAGGCCGTGACGCTGCTGCGGTTCAGGATCGCCGGCGCGGATGCTTCCGGAATCGTGAAACGCCACGCGATGTTTCCCGAAAAAAGCGGCGAGGGGGCGCCGGGCACGAGTGAGCGCGTCTTCGACCAGACGCCATCGGCGCCGATGGCGAGATCAAAGTCGCGGCCAGCGATCCCATCCACCATCGTTCGGTTTTCGAGATCGATGCGTCGGCCAAGATGCAGCGTGCACAGCGCATTAGCGGCAACGGCTTCGAGAAGCGCCTTTTGCAACGTGGCGCGATGTGCCGTCCCGTAGGGTGCCCCCCACCGCTGTCTCGCAAAATTTCCGCATGGGACGGATGCGATTTGCCGCAGCGAGGCGCCGGATACCAGCTGAACCTCTTCAGGTTCCAGCCAGACGGACCGAAGCGCATCGAGCACGCCAAGCGTATCGAGGATGCGGGAAGCGTTCGGGGAGATCTGCAAGCCGGCGCCGACTTCGGTCAGCGCTTCGGCCTGTTCGAAAATATCCGATTCCATACCGTGTCTCGCCAGCGCCAGCGCTGCCGTCAATCCCGCTATTCCAGCGCCGATGATGGCCGCTCTTTTGATCGGCATCGATTATGTCCGATCGGAATCGACGGGATTACGCCGCCTTGAAATGGAAGACGCAGCCGGGAGGGTTGGTCTGATCCGCCTTCAGCGACGGATTGTAGCGATAGAGCGTCGAGCAGTAGGAGCAGACCTTCTCCGTCTCGTCGCCGAGATCGATAAAGATGTGCGGGTGATCATAGGGGATCGAGGCGCCGGTGCACATGAATTCCTTCACGCCGATTTCGATGACGCGATGTCCGCCGTCGTTCTGGAAATGGGGAATATTGTGGCCGGCCATGATGATCTCCGAATGCGTCGTGCCGTGAGCGGCATGAATGTTGCGCCAGACTTGGTAGCCCCTCTTTATAATCCTTCTTGCTGATTGTGTAGTGCGAAAGTCCGGCTTGATGCAGAGATTTTCGCAGGCGCAGGGTTCATTTGATACAGCCGATAAAATATGGTCCGGCGTCAACAGACCCTAGCTTGCGAAGACGAAGCCATGAATTTGAATGCTCCCCAGATGTCTAATTTTGTCAGAGATGGATTGAAGCTCGCCTTTTTCGATGAAGGCGATCCCAGCGGCGTGCCGGTACTGCTGATTCACGGTTTTGCCTCGACGGCGATTGCGAACTGGGTCAATCCGGGCTGGCTCAAGACGCTGGGCGAAGCGGGTTACCGTGTGATCGCCATCGACAATCGCGGCCACGGCTTGAGCGACAAGCTTTATGACGCCGATGTCTATCACCCCTGGATCATGGCCGAGGATGCCGTGGCACTGCTAGACCACCTCGGTATCCCGGAGGCCCATGTCATGGGTTATTCCATGGGCGCGCGCGTTGCCACTTTCATGGCGATCGCGCATCCCGATCGTGTCCGCTCGCTGGTGCTGGGTGGCCTCGGCATCGGCATGGTCGAAGGAGTCGGTGATTGGGATCCGATCGCGGACGCTCTGGTTGCGCCGTCGCTCGATGACGTCACGCATGCGCGCGGGCGTATGTTCCGTGCCTTTGCCGAGCAGACGAAAAGCGACCGGCAGGCGCTGGCCGCCTGTATCCAGGGCTCGCGCGATCTGGCGGCGAGGGAAGACGTGGCGAGGATCGAAGCGCCGGCTTTGATTGCCGTCGGCACCAGGGACGATATAGCAGGCTCCGGCCATGAACTGGCGGCACTGATGCCGAATGCTGAGGCCATCGATATACCGAACCGCGATCATATGCTTGCTGTCGGAGACAAGATCTTCAAGGCTGCGGTTCTTGAATTTTATCAGCGCCTGGACAAGCGCTAGAGAGCCGTTTCCAGGAAAAGCGCGCTGCGCGTTTCGAAGAAAAGCGGAAATTCTCCAGGTCACTTGCCGGTGAAATGCGGCTTGCGCCGCTCGGCAAAGGCGGCGCGGCCTTCCGTATAATCGGCGCTGTCGAAGGTCTCGGCGCCGATCACTTCCGCTTCGCGCAGCAGGTCGGGATTCTGCTCGATGGCGGCGCGGATCGCGAGTTTCGAGGCATGGAGCGCGATCGGCGCATTGGCGGCGATCGCGTGAGCGAGGGCGGAGACTTCACTGTCGAAAGCGTTTGCCTCGATTTCCTCCAGAAGAAAGCCGGCAGCAACCATCTTCTCGCTCGACATTGGCGCGCCCGTGAACAGCGTGACCTTGGCCATCTGCGCCCCAAGGGCATTGACGATGTCCTGCACGGCATCGGCGGGATAGGCGATACCGAGGCGAACGGCAGGGACGGAAAACCGGGCGCCTCGTTCGGCGATCCGCAAATCGCAGGCCGCCGCCAGCCCGAAGCCGCCGCCATAGCAGATGCCGCGGATTGCAGCGATCGTCGGCACGCGGCAATGCCGGATCGCCTCGAAAGCCTGGCTGTTCAACGCCTCGTAAGCGACCGCTGTCTCGGAGTTCTTGCGCAGGCTGTCGAATTCGCTGATATCGGCGCCGGCGGAAAAGTCCGCGCCGCCGCCGCGAAGGACGACCACATGCGCGTGCGCCTCGTCGGTCAGGATGCGCACGGCTTGCGGGATGGCACGCCACATGGCGGCGGTCACCGCATTCTTCCGATCGGGGTTGCTGATGGTGATGGTGCCGATGGCATCGCCGCACGTTGCGCGGATGAGACCGCCGGCAAAATCATGCTCGAAATTCATACGTGACCAACCCATTTGTCTTGTGTGGCATTTATTCTATATAATGTATCCCTGACAGAAAATCGGGAGACCGCCAATGGTCGCAGCAACGGACATTCGCCCGGTAGAGGGCTTGGGCGCGGTTAAGGTCATGGATCCTATATGGGACAGCATGCGCGAGGAAGCTCGCGCCGCTGCCGAGCGGGATCCGTTGCTTGCCGCCTTCCTCTATTCGACGATCATCAACCACCGTTCGCTGGAGGAATGCGTCATCTATCGCATTTGCGAGCGACTCGACCATCCGGACATGCAGGCCGTCCTCCTGCGGCAGACGTTCGAAGAGATGCTGGTCGACTGGCCGGAATGGGGATCGATCCTCCGCGTCGACATTCAGGCCGTCTACGACCGTGATCCCGCCTGCCTGCGTTTCCTCGAGCCCGTACTCTATTTCAAGGGGTTCCACGCGCTGCAGACGCATCGCCTCGCGCACTGGCTCTACAATCACGGCCGCCGCGATTTCGCGCTCTATCTGCAGAGCCGTTCCTCCAGCGTCTTCCAGACCGATATCAATCCGGCGGCGCGCATCGGCAAGGGCATCTTCCTCGATCACGCCACCGGCCTCGTGGTGGGTGAAACCGCCGTGATCGGCGACAACGTCTCGATCCTGCACGGGGTCACGCTCGGCGGAACCGGCAAAGAGGGTAGCGACCGTCATCCGAAAATCGCTCATGGCGTATTGATCGGTGCCGGCGCCAAGATTCTCGGCAATATCCAGATCGGCCATTGCTCGCGCATAGCCGCGGGCTCGGTGGTGCTGAAGGAAGTGCCGCCGAAGACGACGGTTGCCGGCGTTCCGGCCAAGGTGGTCGGCGAGGCCGGCTGTTCCGAGCCATCGCGCTCCATGGACCAGTTGCTCGCCGAACGCATGGTCGTCGACCAGATCATGGGCGCTGGGATCTAGGAAAAATTCAGCCTGACTTTCGGAGGCTTGCGCTGTCGCCGGACAGGTATGCGCGCCTCCGGTCTTTACACCGCCGCTTTTCCTATGCAAGAAGCGGCCAACCGAGATCCTCACGGAGAAGCATTGTGAAGCCTGAAGAAATCAAGAAGCTCGACGCCTATTTCAAGCGCACGTTCAACCCGCAGATGGTGGTGAAGGCCCGTCCGCGCAAGAACGATTCTGCGGAAGTCTATCTCGGCGAAGAGTTTCTGGGCGTCGTCTATATCGATGATGAAGATGGCGATCGCTCCTATAATTTCTCGATGGCGATCCTGGACGTCGATCTCTAAGTTCGTCGATCTCGTATAGTGATTGAATATTCGGGCCGTATTTCATTGAAATGCGGCCTTTTTCTTTGGCAATTGCCGATTTAATCATTCCGTAGCCGTTTTGAGTCCTGCAGCTTTTCCTGCCCAATTGCTAATATTTTGGCCAAAGCCTGCGGTTGCAAGGTCAATGATATATATTAGAAAAAACAGAACGATGCGGCGCACCCAACGCTGGCTGACATCGTATTGTTACCGGAAATACAACCAAAAGGTGATATTGCGTCGCACAAGACTACTTGACTAATTGTGCGCCGCATTTAAGCTTTACCCTGTAAACCGGCCGCCGGCCGGCCAACAAGGGACGGAGAAGCATGTTCAATTTCGATGAAGCGAACAAGAAGGGCAAGGAAGCCATGGACACGGCGCTGAAGAGCTATTCCGATGTCACCAAGGGCTTTCAGGCGATTGCTGCCGAAGCCGCCGAATATTCCAAGAAGTCTTTCCAGGATGGCGTGTCACACTTCGAAACGCTCGCCGGCGTCAAGAGCTTCGAAGCTGCCTTCGAATTGCAGAGCAGCTATGTGAAGTCCTCCTATGAAAACTTCGTCGCCGAAGCCACCAAGCTCGGCGAAATGTATGCCGATATCGCCAAGACCGCCTATAAGCCTTACGAAGCGCCCGTCGCGGCTGCGACGAAGGCTGCCAGCAAGGCAGCGGCAACGGCAACCGCCGCTTAAAACTTTCGCCGAAAAGCAAAATTTCCGGAAAGACCGGCTACGCGATGCGTGGCCGGTCTTTTGCGTTTGGCACGTCGAACCGGAGTTGAGGATATGCAGCGACTTTTTTGGTCGCAGCCCGTTTTGTCAGCGAATTGTGATTGCAGTGTCCAGCAAGGGGCTTAAAATCACGCCAATATGAACTAAGTTAGAGGTTCGGATATCCGGCCCGACCAAATGAAGAAACCAACCCCAGTTGCCAAGTCGGAATGCGATAGCTTCTGCCGGATGATTTGAGGAATGAATGAAATGATCGCTGAGCCGATCCGGATGCAAAACGACAGCGAAAGGAACGGGGACAACGGAAATCGCGGGACCTCGGTGATTACGCGCACCAAGCCCAAAACCAAGAAACCCAATCTATACCGCGTGCTGCTTCTGAATGATGACTATACGCCCATGGACTTCGTGATCCATATCCTGGAGCGTTTCTTTCAAAAGGATCTTGAGAGTGCCACCCGCATCATGCTTCATGTCCATAACCACGGCGTGGGCGAGTGCGGGATATATACATATGAAGTAGCCGAAACGAAGGTGAGCCAGGTGATGGATTTTGCCCGGCAGCACCAGCATCCGCTGCAATGTGTTATGGAAAAGAAGTGAGGATCTGAACGTGCCAACATTTTCGCCTAGTCTTGAGAAGGCGCTGCATCAGGCACTGACCTACGCGAACGAGCGGCATCACGAGTATGCCACGCTGGAACATCTGCTTTTGGCGCTGGTAGACGACGCCGATGCCGCAGCTGTCATGGGCGCGTGCAATGTTGATCTCGACGCGCTCCGTAAGACTCTGACTGAATACGTCGATAATGAACTTTCCAACCTGGTTACGGGCTATGACGAGGACTCGAAGCCGACCTCCGGCTTCCAGCGCGTCATCCAGCGCGCCGTGATCCATGTGCAATCTTCCGGCCGCGAGGAAGTGACGGGCGCAAACGTTCTCGTCGCGATTTTCGCGGAGCGGGAAAGCCATGCCGCATTCTTCCTGCAGGAGCAGGAAATGACCCGCTACGACGCCGTCAACTATATCTCGCACGGTATCGGCAAACGTCCGGGGTCGACCCAGACGCGCACACCGCGCGGCGCCGAAGAGAGTGAGTCCGAAAGCAAGCCGACCTCCCGCGGCGAGCAGGAGGAAGGCAACGGCAAAAAGCAGCAGGATGCGCTGAAAGCCTATTGCGTCAACCTCAACGAGAAGGCCAAGAACGGAAAGATCGATCCTTTGATCGGCCGCCATTCTGAAGTCAATCGTACCATCCAGGTGCTGTGCCGCCGCTCGAAGAACAATCCGCTCTATGTCGGCGATCCCGGCGTCGGCAAGACGGCGATCGCCGAAGGTCTTGCCAAGCGCATCGTCGAGGGCAAGGTTCCCGAGGCTCTGGCAGACGCAACGATCTTTTCGCTCGATATGGGCACGCTGTTGGCCGGTACCCGTTATCGCGGCGATTTCGAAGAACGCCTGAAGCAGGTGGTCAAGGAACTCGAAGAGTATCCGGGCGCGGTGCTGTTCATCGATGAAATCCACACCGTTATCGGTGCGGGGGCCACGTCCGGTGGCGCGATGGATGCTTCGAACCTGCTGAAGCCGGCGCTTTCCTCGGGTGCGATCCGTTGCATCGGCTCTACCACCTACAAGGAATACCGCCAGTTCTTCGAAAAGGACCGGGCACTCGTCCGTCGTTTCCAGAAGATCGACGTCAACGAGCCGAGCATTGAAGATGCCATCGAAATCATGAAGGGCCTGAAGCCCTATTTCGAAGAGTATCATCACCTGCGCTACTCCAACGACGCCATCAAGTCGGCGGTCGAACTGTCGGCTCGCTATATCTCCGACCGCAAGCTGCCGGACAAGGCGATCGACGTCATCGATGAAACCGGCGCCGCGCAAATGCTGCTGCCGCCCTCGAAGCGCCGCAAGCTGATCACCGAGCGCGAGATTGAGGTGACGATCGCCACCATGGCTCGCATCCCGCCGAAGACGGTTTCCAAGGATGACGAGATGGTTCTCGCCAATCTCGAACAGGAACTGCGTTCGGTCGTCTACGGCCAGGATACGGCGATCGAAGCGCTCTCGACCTCGATCAAGCTGGCCCGCGCGGGCCTGCGCGAACCGAACAAGCCGATCGGCTGCTACGTCTTCTCCGGCCCCACGGGCGTCGGCAAGACGGAAGTCGCCAAGCAGCTTGCCTCGTCGCTCGGCGTCGAACTGCTGCGCTTCGACATGTCGGAATACATGGAGCGTCATACGGTTTCCCGTCTGCTTGGTGCACCTCCCGGCTATGTCGGCTTCGATCAGGGCGGCCTCTTGACCGATGGTGTCGATCAGCATCCGCACAGCGTCGTCCTCCTCGACGAAATCGAGAAGGCGCATCCGGATATCTTCAATATCCTGCTGCAGGTCATGGATCATGGCGCGCTGACCGACCACAACGGCAAGAAGATCGACTTCCGCAACGTCATCCTGATCATGACGACCAATGCGGGCGCTTCGGAAATGGCCAAGGCCGCCATCGGCTTCGGTTCGTCCAAGCGTACGGGCGAGGACGAAGAGGCTCTGAACCGGATGTTCACGCCGGAATTCCGCAACCGTCTGGATGCGGTCATTCCCTTCGCATCACTGCCGACGACGGTCATCCACAAGGTCGTGCAGAAGTTCATCATGCAGCTGGAAGCGCAGCTTTCCGAACGGAACGTTACCTTCGACCTGCACGAGGACGCCATCGCCTGGCTGTCCGAGAAGGGCTACGACGACAAGATGGGCGCCCGTCCGCTGGCGCGCGTCATCCAGGAAAATATCAAGAAGCCGCTGGCGAACGAAATCCTCTTCGGCAAGCTGAAGAAGGGCGGCGTCGTCAACGTCACGGTCGGCAAGAAGGAAGACGGCTCGACCGGTATCCTGCTCGATGCGATCGCGGACACCGCTCCGATCCGGCCGAAGCCGGAAGCCGAAGTCGGCGATGTGCCGGTCGAGGTGGAGGAGGATGACGGCGATACCGTCAAGACCCGGAGCCGCGTCGGCAAGGCCGGAACGACAACCGATGCCCGTCGTTCCGCGAAGGCTTCGACATCGAGCGAAAGCGATGAGCCGGAAGGCAAGTCGCCCCGCAAGGGTGGCGGCGCAGTGCCGAAGGTGCCGCGCAAGTAACCGCCGATCGGCTGCTTGAGAAGAAACGAAACGGCTGCATTAGATATAATGCAGCCGTTTTATGAAGAAAAGCTCAGACATGACTTGAGAGGCTTAGTGCGTCAGGCCAACGCTTCGATGATCTTCCTGGCGTTTTCCTCCAGCACAGAGCCATCCTCCATCTTGCCCGAGTGCGGCTTCAGCGCGACGCCTTCGAGGCGCGGGATGATGTGGAAATGCAGATGGAACACGGTCTGGCCGGCCGCCGGTTCGTTGAACTGGGCGATATAGACGCCGTCGGCGTCGAAGGCTTCCTGAACCGCAATGGCGACCTTCTGGACGACAGTGATGGCGTGCTGCAACGCGGCCGGATCGGCATCGAGAATGTTGCGGGACGGTGACTTCGGCATAACCAGCGTATGGCCGGGCGACTGCGGCATCACGTCCATGAAGGCGATCGTGTGCTCATCCTCATAGACGCGATAGGACGGGATATCGCCCCTCAGGATCTTCGCGAAGATATTGTTGTCGTCATAGGCGGGACTGGTCATCCAGGGTCTCCTCTTCTTCCGTTATAGAGCTTTTCCGCTTTTCTACGGAAAACCGATACGCACTTTTCCTGGAAGTGCTCTAGTTATCCCGAACCGCTAAATATCCTGCCGTTCGCCTTTGCGGAAGGGGCTGTGTTCGGTGAGGATTTCGCTCATCTCCTCCACTTGTTCCCGCTCGTGCTCCAGGTAGTCGGCAATGGCGCGCCGCAGGCCATGATGACCGATATAGTGCGCCGAATGCGTGATGACCGGAAGATAGCCGCGCGCCAGCTTGTGCTCACCCTGCGCGCCGGCTTCCACCCGCTTCAGCCCCTTCTCAAGCGCGAAATCGATCGCTTGATGATAGCAGACTTCGAAATGCAGGAAGGGATGATCCTCGATGCAGCCCCAGTGGCGGCCGTACAGCGTCTCGCCGCCGATGAAGTTGATGGCGCCGGCAATATAGCGCCCCTCGCGCTTGGCCATGACGAGCAGGATGTCATCGGGCATGCGCTCGCCGATCAGCGAATAGAATTTTCGGGTGAGATAGGGACGGCCCCATTTTCGGCTGCCGGTATCCATATAGAAGGCGAAGAACTGGTCCCATATGGCTTCGGTGAGATCGCGGCCGGTCAGCCAATCGATGGTGATGCCGTGCTCGACTGCCGCCCGCCGCTCCTTCTTCAGCGCCTTGCGCTTACGAGACGCTAGCGTCTCCAGAAAAGCGTCGTGATCGGCATAGCCTTCATTGATGAAATGGAACTGCTGGTCGGTGCGGTGCAGATAGCCGTCGCCCTCGAAGACGGACGCCTCTTCTTCCGGCAGGAAGGTGATGTGCGCCGAGGACACACCGAGTTGCCTGGTGACTTCCTTGAGGCTTTCGGCGAGCGCCGGCTGCAGCGAGTTCCGATCCTGTCCCTCGGCGACGAGCAGCCGCGGCCCGGTAGCGGGCGTGAAGGGAATGGAGCATTGCAGCTTTGGATAATAGCGGCCGCCGGCGCGTTCGAAAGCATCGGCCCAGCCATGGTCGAAAACATATTCGCCCTGGCTATGGCTTTTCAGGTAGCCCGCGATAGCACCAAGTAATTCGCCGCCGTCGGTTTCGAGCAACAGGTGATTGCCGAGCCATCCCGTCTTGTCTGTCGCGGAGCCGGACTCCTCGAGCGACGACAGGAAAGCGTGCGAGACGAAGGGGTTGTATGGCAGGATACTGCCGGCCCTGGACGCTCCGGCCAGCTTGGACCAGCTCTCCGGGGCGATGTTCTTGAAGGATCGTTCGACTCGAATGGATAATTCGTCTGTCATCAAGTTCTTGCGCTAGGAAGGATGGGAGGGCTCTCACCGCTGCGCCTTCACCGGGAGGATACGTCGTAGGCGCAGCGATAATTTGGGTTTGCGCAAGGCCTCTCCTTCAATCGATCCCGATTTACGAGGCCAGGCGCGGGTCAAAACCTTCGAAGGTCATCTGGTCTGCATTGGCAAATGTATGTTTGCGGGCCGCTTCGTCGCGCACGGTCCAGGTGATGACCGGAATGCCGCGCTGGCGCTGCGCCGTGACAAAGGGGTTCGGCAGGTGGCCGTAGAAGTACGAAATGAAGTCTAGCCCAAGATGCATGGCTTCGTCATGCTGAAAAAACGTTTCAGGCTTGTTTCCTTCAGCCGTAAGCCCGACCGGGTAGGGTGCTTCCAGGCCTTTAAGGTCCTTGAGCAGCCAATGATCGAAGCTCATCAGGGCCACATGGCCGTCGTAGCCTTCGAGCACTTCGAGAACGGATTCCGCAAAGCCTTCGTCGTCACCTTCGCGTCCCTTGAGTTCCAGCACGAGCGGCACCTTGCCGCCGCAAAGCTGCAGAAGCTGCTTCAGCGTCGGGATCTTGTCCTTGGTGCCGCCGATCGAGAGCAGCCCGAGTTCGGCCGAGGTGCGCTCGCGTACCTCACCGGGAAGATTGCAAACCCGCTGCAGATCGTCGTCATGGAAGACGACCGGAACGCCGTCGGAGGCGTAGTGCAGGTCGCACTCGATGGCGAAACCCGCCTCGATGGCGCGGCTGAAGGCCGAGAGCGTGTTCTCCCAGACTTGGCCGTTCATGTCATGATAGCCGCGATGGGCGACGGGGCGCTCGATCAACCAGGCAAGCTTGCTCATTATGCAATTTCCAGAATGGCATCGATTTCAACGGCGGCATTCAGCGGCAGGGCTGCCATACCGACGGCGGCGCGGGCGTGCTTGCCGGCTTCGCCCAATATATTTGCCAGAAGATTGGAGGCGCCGTTGATCACAAGATGTTGTTCGACGAAATCAGGCGTCGAGGCAACGAAGCCGTTCAGCTTGATCAGCCGCTTGATCCGGCCGAGATCGCCGCCGAGGGCTGCCTTTGCCTGGGCGAGAATATTGATGGCGCAGAGTTCGGCCGCACGCTGGCCGCCGGCGACATCGACGTCCTTGCCGAGATGGCCAGTCACGCCGATCTTGCCGTTTTCCATCGGCAGCTGCCCCGATAGATAAAGAAGATTGCCGCTGATGATATAGGGAACATAGTTGGCGGCCGGTGCCGCGGCCTGCGGCAGAACGATGCCGAGTTCCTTCAGGCGACCCTCGATGGCGTCGGACATTTTCATCTCCCGTTTTGTTGTAAAAACTTCAAAAATCCGGCATCAAGACTAAATTCCGTCACTTAGGATCGGCAGCCTCGTTTCAGCCGAAAGCGTTCTTATAACATCGCATGCGAGTCCAACAGGAGATAATGAATGTTCCGCTCGAGTCTTGCTGCCGCCGTCGTTTCGGGGCTGGGCATTCTGTCACTGGGGACTTCTGCAGCCTATGCAGCAGGCCCGAGCGGGCTGATCGCGCATCGCGCCGTCTATGATCTCGAGCTGAAGGATGCCTCCGATCGCTCCGGCATTTCCGGCATGGTCGGCCGCATGGTCTATGAGTTCGAAGGCTCCGATTGCACCGGGTTCACCACCAATTTCCGCTTCGTGACAAAGATCGACACGGGAGATTCCACCCGCGTCAGCGACCAGCAGACGACGACATTCGAGGATCTCGGTAAGCGCCTGTTCCGCTTCGAGACAAAGTCCTTTACCGATAACCAGCTCGACAAGGACGTGCGGGGAGCCGCAAGCGACGATCAGAGGGGCATCAAGGTCGATCTGACGCAGCCGCACAGCAAGCAGGTCGAACTCATCCAGAGCCGCTTCCCGACGGAGCATATGCTCGACATCATCCACAACGCCAAGCTCGGCAGGAATTTCTTCGAGGCGCAGGTCTTCGACGGGTCCGACGATGGCGACAAGCCGCTCATCGCCACCACGGTCGTGGGCAAGGCGCAGCCTCCGGCCACGGATGATCCCGATGCTGACAAGGCCGGCGCCTTTGCCAAGACGTCCTTCTGGCCGGTGACCGTGGCCTATTTCAACGAGAAGTCCGCTGGCGATGCCACGCCCGTCTACCGCATGTCCTTCAAACTCTACGAGAACGGCATAACGCGTGATCTCACCATGGATTACGGCGACTTCGTATTGACCGGCAAGCTCACCAAGCTCGAGGTTCTCGATACCAAGGCGTGCCAGTAGTCCAGCGCGCCGCGTTGGGTTAGCCGAACATAGTTCATCGTCATAAAACTGTGATCCAAGCTTCACTATGGTGTGAAACGATTGGCACGTGTGGGTGAGTCCGTCTTTCGCTCGCGCCGATCTGGAATTGCAGTGGGGCGCGCGGGGGAATGATCGCCTTTTGGGGCGATTGGAAGTTTTTGCGGTCGGCTCCGTGTTTATGGACGAGAAAGCACGACCTATGAGCAATACCGATATCTCCACCGGTTCCACCAATAGTCTGCCGGTTGTCGCCGCCGATCCGGCGGAAATCGCCCGCATCGGCGACGGCATCGATCTGACCGATCGAGCCGGCATCTCCGTCTATGGCGATCGCGCGCAGCAAGCCGTGTCTGATTATTCCGATCGTATCCTGCGCGAAGTTCGCAATCGCGATCTTGGCGAGGTCGGCAAGCTGCTGACCGATATCATCGTCAAATCGAAGAAGCTGGATCCCGCCTCCTTGAAGGACGAGGGTTTCCTCTCGCGGATGTTTTCCTCGTTCAGGGCGAGGCTCGAGCGTTTCAAGGAACAATTCGAGGATGTCGCCGGCCAGATCGATCGCATCGGTCTCGAGCTCGATCGGCACAAGGATATCCTGCGCCGGGACATCGCCCTTTTGGACGATCTGCACGAGGAGACCAAGCAATCGATCGTGCAGCTCGATGCCTATGTGCAGGCCGGCAAGGATTTTGCCGAGCGTTTTCGGTCGACCGAACTTCCCCGACTGAAGAGCGCCGCCGATGCGGCTTCCGCCAATCCCGGCGGCGGCATGCTGGAGGCGCAGATCTACCAGGATAGCCTTCAGGCCCTCGATCGGCTGGAAAAACGTGTTTTCTACCTGCAGCAGGCCCGCCAGCTCGGCATCCAGCAATTGCCGCAGATCCGTATCGTCCAGTCGGGCGATGAGACGCTGATCGAAAATCTGCAGGCGACGTCCGCGCTGACGGTGCCGGCCTGGAAGCAGAAGATGGTGATCCTGCTCGGCCTGACGCAGCAGAAATCCGCGCTCGATCTGCAAAAGACTGTTACCGACGCCACCAACGACATGATCCGCCAGGCATCGAAAATGATGAAGGATCAGGCGATCGCCATAGAACAGCAATCGCAGCGCGGTATCGTCGATATCGACACGCTTGCCGCTGCCAACCGCGACCTGATCGATACGATCGGCGGCGTCCTGAAGGTGCAGGAGGATGGCCGCGCCAAGCGCGCGGAGGCCGAGCAGCGGATGCAGAAAATGACCATAGAGCTTAAGAAAGCAATGATCGAGGCGCGGTAATTCGCATGACAATCCGCACATTTGTTACCGGCCTGACGCTCGCGTCAGCTCTTGCGCTGAGCGGCTGCAACGTCGGCGGGCAAGGCCCGAAATTCTCGATCGTTTCCGGCTCGGAAAATACGGTTCTGCAGCCGATCGTCGAGGAATTCTGCAAGGAGAAGAAGGCGGCCTGTACCTTCTCCTATGAAGGCACGCTGGATATCGGCCTTACCCTGCAGAGCGAGCAGGGTGTCGAGCAGGACGCCGTCTGGCCGGCCTCCAGCGTCTGGGTCGACATGTTCGATGCCAAGCGCCGGGTAAAGTCGCTGACATCGGTCGCGCAGATGCCCGTCATTCTCGGCGTGCGCAAATCCAAGGCTGAGGCGCTCGGCTGGGTCGGCAAGCCGGTCTATATGAAGGACATTCTGGCGGCGGTGAAGAACGGCTCCCTGAAATTTCTCATGACATCGGCGACGCAATCCAATTCCGGCGCCAGCGCCTATCTCGCCATGCTGTCGAGCGCGCTCGGCAACAAGCCCGTCATCGAGCCGGGCGATCTCGACAAGCCGGAGGTTCAGGGCGCGGTCCGCTCGCTGCTTGCCGGTGTCGAGCGCTCTTCGGGTTCGTCTGGCTGGCTTGCGGATCTCTATACCGGCTCGGCCACAAAGGGCGTGCTCTACGACGCCATGTGGAACTATGAGGCGGTGCTGAAGGAGACAAACGACAAGCTCGCGGGCATGGGCAAGGAACCGCTTTACGCCATCTATCCCGCCGACGGCGTGGTCGTTGCCGATTCTCCTATCGGCTTCGTCGATCACGGGCGAGGGCAGGAGGTCGAGACCTTCTTCAATCAGCTCGTCGACTATCTGCGCTCTGCCCCGGTGCAGAAGCGCATCGCCGATACGGGCCGCCGCATCCCTCTCGCGGATGTTGTTGCAAAGCCGGATCCGTCGTGGAATTTCGATCCGACCCGGCTCGTGACCGCGATCCGCATGCCGGAGCCCGCCGTGATCCGCCAGGGGCTCGATCTCTACCAGGTGGCGCTGCGCAAGCCGTCGCTGACGGCGCTATGCCTCGATTTTTCAGGCTCGATGGGAGGCAAGGGTGAGGAGCAGCTCCAGGCGGCCATGCGCTTCCTGTTCAATCCCGACGAGACAGGCAAGGTGCTGGCGCAATGGACGCCGGCCGATCGCATCATGGTCATTCCGTTCGACGCCGATGTGCGCACGACTTTCGAGGGCACGGGAGATCCGGCTCAGCAGAAGATGCTTGTCGACAAGGTTTCGCGTCAGCGCGCCGACGGCGGCACGGATATGTATGCCTGCGCAAGCAAAGCGCTTGACTGGATAAGTGCGACGCGGGATCTGTCATCCTATCTGCCGGCGATCGTCATCATGACCGATGGGAGGTCCGATGATGCCAATGGTGATTTCATGAGCCGCTGGGCATCGGTGAACCCGCATGTGCCGGTGTTCGGTATCACCTTCGGCGATGCGGACAAGCGGCAGCTCGATGCTCTTGCAAAGGAGACCTCGGCGCGTGTCTTCGACGGTCGCGGCGATCTGGTCAGCGCGTTCCGGGCGGTGCGCGGCTATAACTAGAGCATTTCTGTTTAAACGGAGTCACGGAAATGCTCTATCTCTTTGTTTTCAAGCAATTCCGGACGCAAAGCCGCTTCGCACTTTCGCTGGAATTGCTCTTAGGACGATAATGCGCAATTGGTTCGGCAATGACTGGAATTGGATCGTGGCGGGTCTTGCCGCCGCGATCGTCGTTCCTGGGCTCAGCTTCCTTGCCGGCATGCCGATATGGATCGCGGCGATCATCGGCCTTTTGGTCTTCGTCGGTCTGATATTCGTGCTCGCGCCCAAACGCCTGTTCGAGGGGGTGGATGCGAAGGCGATCGGCAGGGGACGCCTGGACTTTGCCCGCGACCTGTTGAGCGCGGCAGCACCCGCCGCGCAAAGGCTGGAGGCATCGGCAGATCAGATCGCCAGCAAGGAAACGGCAAAACGGGTGCGGCATCTGGCGGAAATTGCCGCCGACGTCTTCGCCAAGGTGGAGGCCAATCCTGAAAGCGCCAGCACCGTCCGGCGCTTTCTTAGCTATTACCTGCCGCGGGCGGCGGAGGTGGCGGAAGGATTTGCCGTGATCGAGGCGAAACGTCAGCCGGATGCCGAGCGCCTGCAGGAGGTCGGCCTCGTTCTGACCAAACTGGAAGACGCTTTCGTACACTATTCCGACAGCCTGGTCGAAGACAGGCTCGATACGCTTGATACGGAGCTGCGCCTGATACAGGCTTCGCTCAAAGAGGACATAGGACGCTGATGGCCATTTCCCGCCGCGCTTTTGGAGTAGGGCTTCTTGCCGCCGGTGTCGCGGGGACCGGAGGCTATTTCGCCGTCAAGGACCGGCCGGAGTTGCAGGGACTGCTCGGCAACCGCACCAAGCTCTTCGGCTTCATTGGCGGCGAAAAGGAAGCGTTTCTCGCCGATAGGGACGTGATTTCGGCACTCCACGGCTACGGACTGGAGATCAACAGCCATGTGGCGGGCTCGGTGGAGATGGTGCGCGAGCAGGCGCTTCTGTCGCAGAACCCCGCATTCCTGTGGCCGTCCTCGTCGATCATGGTCGATATCGCCCGGCAGGGCGGCGTCAAGATCCGCAACGATCGCGTCATCCTCAATACGCCCGTCGTCATCTATTCCTGGCAGCCCGTCGTCGACGGATTGACGAAGGCGGGGCTGGTCACCACGACACCGGAGGGGCAGCATCAGCTTGATCTCAAGGCATTGCTGGACGCAATGCTTGCGGGAACGAATTGGTCGCAGCTCGGCGTCAACTCGCTCTATGGCCAGGCCCGGATCGTCTCGACCGATCCCAACCGGTCCAATTCCGGCTTCATGTTCTCCGGCCTCGTGCTCAGCCTCCTGAGCGGCAATGTCGCAAGCGCCGAAAGCCTCGCGCAGTTCGGAGACAAGGCACAGGCGATCTTCCGCAACATGGGTTTCAAGTCGTCGTCGTCGGGCAAGCTGTTCGAACAATATCTCGCCGGCGGCATCGGCGGCGAGCCGATGATCGTCGGTTACGAGAATCAGCTGGTGGAATGGATCATCGCCGATCCGCAGCGCTGGAAGCGGATCCAGTCAGGCAACGGCGCCAAGCCCGTGGTGCTCTATCCGCATCCGACCGTCTATTCCGCGCACCCGCTGATCGCCGTCGACGAACAGGTCGATCGCATGATCGAGGCCCTGGTCAGCCCGCGGCTGCAGGAGCTTGCCTGGACCAAGCACGGTTTCCGCGGGCCGCTGGGAGCAGTGACGGGCGATGCCGATAGTGCGATTGCCGGCCTGCTGCCGGCTGAAATCGATGCCGTATTGCCGATGCCGGATGCCAATGTCATGCTGGCGCTGCTCGATAAACTGGCCGCTTGAGGGCAGGGCGGGTTATTTTTCGACCCAAAGCCTTGCATTCCAAGTGAATCGAATGTATGGGCACCCGCATTCCACACGTAAGGCATGGGATTGTCCGGGAGAAATCCGGATTGTTCCGCCCGGTGGCATTCTCGAAGAGGATGCTGTTCGCCTTGCGGAGGTTCAACCGGAAAAGGAGTCAAAGGCATGGCATTGCCTGATTTTTCTATGCGCCAGCTTCTGGAAGCTGGTGTTCACTTCGGCCACCAGACGCACCGCTGGAACCCGAAGATGAAGCCGTACATTTTCGGCGATCGTAACAACATCCACATCATCGACCTCGCCCAGACGGTTCCGATGCTGAGCCGCGCCCTGCAGGTTGTCAGCGACACCGTTGCTCGCGGCGGCCGCGTCCTGTTCGTCGGCACCAAGCGTCAGGCGTCCGAACTGATCGCCGACAGCGCAAAGCGTTCGGCTCAGTACTACGTCAACGCCCGCTGGCTCGGCGGCATGATGACCAACTGGAAGACGATCTCCAACTCGATCCAGCGTCTGCGCAAGCTCGACGAAATCCTCTCCGGCGAAGCCCAGGGCTTCACCAAGAAGGAGCGTCTGAACCTCGAGCGCGAACGCGAAAAGCTCGACAAGGCCCTCGGCGGTATCAAGGACATGGGCGGCACGCCGGACCTGATGTTCATCATCGACACCAACAAGGAAAAGATCGCGATCGACGAAGCCAAGCGCCTCGGCATCCCCGTCGTCGCCATCATCGACTCGAACTGCGATCCGGACCTGATCGACTATCCGATCCCGGGCAACGACGACGCTTCGCGCGCCATCGCTCTTTACTGCGACCTGATCTCGCGCGCTGCCATCGACGGCATCGCGCGTCAGCAGGGTGCATCCGGCCGTGACCTCGGCGCTTCCGAGGAAGCACCGATCGAGCCGACCCTGGCGGACGGCACCGAAGCCTGATAGCGCCCAGAGGCGGGCAGAAAATTGTCCGCCCATGCGCATTGACATCCGGGATAAGGCCGTTTGCGACTTCAACAAGTTCGAGCGGCCTTATCGCGTTTTTGGTAACGCCTCGCCCACTGCATAATTCCTTAGATCGGAATCGATTTGAGGGTAAATTATGCAGAAGATTTAAAGTGCTACAGCAACCTTTGCGCGTCACCTGTGACGCGTGGCGCTGTAGGCGGAAAATTCAGGCGTGTTCCAAACAGAATTCCACAGTATGACGCTGCTTCATAACGCTGTCATACTTACGGGTACATTTCGTCCCTCAAATCGGTGCCGTTTCGGTTTAACGCCGTTTGCCGCACCGTATGAACCGACAAGAGGAAGCTTATGACCGAGATTACGGCTGCACTGGTGAAGGAACTGCGCGAAAAGTCTGGCGCAGGCATGATGGACTGCAAAAAGGCGCTGACCGAGACGAACGGCGATATCGAAGCCGCGATCGACTGGCTGCGCGCCAAGGGCATCTCCAAGGCAGACAAGAAGTCCGGCCGCACCGCCGCTGAAGGCCTGATCGCCATTGCCGGCGCTGGCCACAAGGCCGTTGTCGTCGAGCTCAACTCCGAAACCGACTTCGTTGCCCGTAACGACGCCTTCCAGGACCTCGCTCGCGGCATCGCCGAAGTTGCACTGTCCACCAACGGCACGGTCGAAGCCATTTCGGCTGCGACCTATCCCGCATCCGGCAAGCCGGTCGCCGACACCATCAAGGATGCGATCGCAACCATCGGCGAGAACATGACGCTTCGTCGTGCCGCCAAGCTGGAAGTCGAACACGGCGTCGTGGCGACCTACATCCATAACGCTGCCGGCGACGGTATCGGCAAGCTCGGCGTTCTGGTCGCCCTGAAGTCGGTCGGTGACAAGGCCGTTCTGACGTCGATCGGCCGCCAGGTTGCCATGCACATTGCTGCTACCAACCCGCTGGCTATCCGCGCCGAAGAAGTCGATGCCGCAGTCGCCGAGCGCGAACGCAACGTCTTCATCGAGCAGTCCCGCGAATCCGGCAAGCCGGAAGCCATCATCGAAAAGATGGTGGAAGGCCGCATGCGCAAGTTCTTCGAGGAAGTCGCTCTTCTCTCGCAGGCTTTCGTCATCAACCCGGACTTGACGGTCGCTGCTGCCATCAAGGAAGCCGAAAAGGCCGCCGGTGCCCCGATCGAAGTCGTCGGCATGGCCCGTCTGCTCCTCGGCGAAGGCGTTGAGAAGGAAGAGACCGACTTCGCTGCCGAAGTTGCGGCTGTCGCCAAGGGCTGATCGCCGAAACGAGACATATCCCGGTTTGGTGAAACCATATCAGGGAAAACGTATGGGCATCGCGTGACAACGCGGTGCCCTTCGTGTATCCGGCATTCACAATCATTCCCCCGGTGATCACTTCAAGGAGCTACGATGTCCCAGCCGATCTACAAGCGCGTGTTGCTCAAGGCCTCCGGTGAAGCGCTCATGGGTAGCCAGGGATTCGGCATCGACGTGACCGTCGCTGACCGGATTGCTTCCGATATCGCCGAAGCGCGCTCCATGGGCGTCGAAGTCGGCGTCGTAGTCGGCGGCGGCAATATCTTCCGTGGTGTCGCCGTAGCGTCCAAGGGTGGCGACCGCGTGACTGGCGACCACATGGGAATGCTCGGCACCGTCATCAACGCGCTGGCGCTGGCGACCTCGCTGCGCAAGCTCGACATCGAGACCGTCGTGCTCTCGGCCATCTCCATGCCGGAAATCTGCGAGAGCTTCTCGCAGCGTGCCACGCTCTATCATCTCTCGCTTGGCCGCGTGGTGATCTTTGCGGGCGGCACAGGCAACCCGTTCTTCACCACCGATTCGGCCGCCGCGCTGCGCGCTGCCGAAATGGGCGCGCAGGCCATCTTCAAGGGAACGCAGGTCGACGGCATCTACTCCGCCGATCCGAAGAAATTCCCCGATGCCGAGCGCTTCGACCATCTGACGCATAGCCAGGTGCTCGAAAAGGGACTGGCCGTCATGGATGTGGCCGCCGTGGCGCTTGCGCGCGAAAACTCCATTCCGATCGTCGTCTTCTCGATTCACGAGAAGGGCGGTTTCGCTGAAATCTTGACCGGCGGCGGCCGCAAGACCATCGTATCAGACAATTGACGTTCCTGTGGCGCCGGGCATGCCCGGTGTCGCCTTATTCGACGGGAGTATGAGCATGAGTGAAGGCACCGACCTCAAGGAATTGAAGCGCCGCATGGACGGCGCCATCGCGGCATTCAAGAGCGATATCGCCTCTCTGCGCACCGGACGCGCATCCGCCAACATCCTGGATCCGGTCGTGATCGAAGCCTATGGTTCGCGCATGCCGCTGAACCAGGTCGCCAACATCACCGTGCCGGAACCACGCATGCTGACGGTTTCGGTGTGGGACAAGTCGATGGTCAGTGCCGTTGAGCGCGCCATCCGTGAATCCAATCTTGGCCTCAATCCTATCGTCGACGGCCAGAACCTGCGTATCCCGTTGCCGGAGCTCAACGAGGAGCGCCGTCGTTCGCTGGTGAAGGTCGCCCATGAATACGCGGAAAAGGCGAAGGTGGCGATTCGCCACGTCCGCCGCGACGGCATGGATGGTCTAAAAAAGGCCGAAAAAGATGGTGTAATTGGTCAGGACGAAAGCCGCTCTCTCTCGGAACGTGTGCAGAAGATGACGGATGAGACGATTTCGGAAATCGACCGCTTGCTAGCCGACAAAGAAAAGGAAATCATGCAGGTCTGATCACACGCTGGGGAGATGTCGCGCTTTTGATTTGGCAATATTGAAAGCGGTGGCTGCGCCCTAGATTACGAGACCAGAGCGTATTTCCGCCGAACGAAACCGGACCCATATGTCAGCTCCCACGTTCTCTGTCGTACCCGAACACGTTGCCATTATCATGGATGGCAACGGTCGCTGGGCCAATGCGCGCGGTCTGCCGCGCACCATGGGCCACCGCAAGGGCGTGGAGGCGGTCAGGGAAACGGTTCGGGCCGCTGGCGATATCGGCATCAAATACCTGACGCTGTTTGCCTTTTCCTCGGAAAATTGGCGTCGCCCCGAGACTGAGGTCAGCGATTTGCTGGGCCTGCTCAAGGCCTTCATCCGGAGGGACCTGGCCGAGCTTCATCGGCAGAACGTCCGGATTCGCGTCATCGGCGACCGTAGCAACCTGCGCGGCGACATTCTGCCCCTATTGATCGAGGCGGAGGAAACCACCAGGAACAATACGGCCCTGACGCTGGTGATCGCCTTCAATTACGGCTCGCGCGATGAGATCACGCGCGCCTTCGCGAGCCTTGCAAAAGATGTCGAAGCCGGGCGGCTGCGGCCGCAGGACATCAGTGCGGAACTGGTCGATGCCCGTCTCGACACTGCCGGAATTCCTGATCCCGACCTCATTATCCGCACGAGCGGCGAGGAGAGGCTTTCGAATTTCCTGTTGTGGCAGGCCGCTTATTCCGAATTCATGTTCGTGCCAGACTATTGGCCTGATTTCAGCCGCGATCTGTTCTTCTCCGCGCTGGAAAAATATGCAGCGCGCGACCGGCGCTTTGGCGGCCTTTCCGCCAAGCAGGCGGCCGCCGTGGGGTCCTGATGAGCCGCGAACTCAGGCTGCGTATCATTTCCGGCATCATTCTCGCCGTCGTCGTCCTTGTCGCCACTTGGTATGGCGGCTTGAGCTTCCGTCTCCTGGCGGCTGCGATCGGTCTGCTCGTCTACTATGAATGGTCGACGATAACGGATTTGCATGGCCGCGATCCCCAGGGGAATGCGCTCGGCTGGCTTGGTCTCGTACTTATTGCCGGGGCGACGATCCTGGGCGAATCCGTTTATTCCATCGAAATTCTGGCGGTCTTCGTCGTTGTCACGGCGATCATGGTCGGGATTGGCGCCAGAAGCTGGTGGCTGCCGGCCGGCATCTTCTATTCCGGACTGACGACGATTGCGCTTTCGGAGATTCGCGATGACGATCTGCGCGGCTTCGTCCTGATGCTGTTCGTTTTCGCCACCGTGTGGGCAACGGATATCCTCGCCTATTTCGTCGGGCGCGCCATCGGGGGGCCAAAGCTCGCTCCGCGTATATCGCCGGGCAAGACATGGTCCGGCGCGATCGGCGGTGCCATCGCTGCCGTCGTCGCGGGAACCGCGGTCGTCTGGAGCTTCTTTTCCGCCGATGAGCTGCGGATTCCCGTCCTTGCCCTGGTGCTTTCCATCTGCAGCCAGATCGGCGATTTGTTCGAGTCGTTCATCAAGCGCAAGTTTGGCGTGAAAGACTCCAGCCATCTGATTCCCGGCCATGGTGGCGTCATGGATCGGGTCGATGGACTAATTTTTGCTTGTTTTGCAGCGTTTTTGTTGGCTATCGTAATGTCGCTGACAATGAGCGGCGAGACCTTTTCGTTGGGCGGCGTTCTGCTCGGCGTCTGAATACTAGAGCAATTCCAGGAAAGGTGCGTAGCGATTT
Organism: Martinezella tropici; assembly: GCF_008370325.1. Lineage (GTDB taxonomy): Bacteria > Pseudomonadota > Alphaproteobacteria > Rhizobiales > Rhizobiaceae > Rhizobium > Rhizobium tropici_B. Next base: position 100,650 of record NZ_VNIP01000015.1, read on the forward strand.
TCCTGGAATTGCGAGAAAACAGAAAGATGGAGCGGTTCGGAGCTTCCGTGAAAGCTGAACCGCTCTAACACGAACAGGATCGTTGCATGGGTAGCGCGGCTAGCTTCATCAGTTTCTTGACGAACAACGTCATCACGTTTGTCTTCGTCCTGTCGCTGCTCGTTTTCGTGCATGAGATGGGTCACTATCTGATCGGCCGCTGGTCCGGTATCCGTGTTATGGCCTTCTCGATTGGTTTCGGCCCGGAGATCGCCGGATTTACCGATCGGCACGGCACGCGCTGGAAGCTTTCGCTCATCCCGCTCGGCGGCTATGTGCGCTTCTTCGGTGACGAGGATGCCTCCAGCAAGACCGATGTGGATCAGCTTTCAGCTATGACGGAGGAAGAGCGGGCGCAGTCCTTTGCCGGTGCCAAGCTCTGGAAGCGGGCTGCCACGGTTGCGGCCGGCCCGATTGCCAATTTCCTTCTCGCGATCGCGATCTTCGCCGTCCTTTTCAGTATCTATGGTCGCACGGTCGCCGATCCCGTCGTCGCCATGGTGACGCGTGACGGTGCCGCCGCCGAGGCCGGCATCGAGCCGGGCGACCGTCTTGTTGCCATCGACGGCAATAAAGTGGCGACGTTCGATGAAGTGCAACGCTATGTCGGTCTTCGCCCAGGCCGTACCATCGTTTTGACGGTCGAGCGCGACGGCCAGAATCGCGATTTCCAGATCGTGCCGAAGCTCGTCGAAGATACCGATCAGTTCGGCAACAAGATGGAAATGGGCCGTATCGGCATAGCGCTCGTCGATCCGGTGGTGACGGCGGTTGAGCCGGCAGGTCCGGCCGCCAAGGCTGGCTTGCAGGCGGGCGACCGGCTGATTGCGGTCGACGGCAATAATGTCGCGACCTATTACGATATCGGTCGCTACGTGGCCGACCGACCCGGCAAGAGCATCGTGCTGACCACGCAGCGAAACGGTACGATTCGCGATGTCCCGATCATGCCCGAGACGCTTGTCGATACCGATGCGTCCGGCAACAAGAAGGATATCGGCAGCATCGGAATAGCACCGATCGATCCGGTCATTGCCTCGATCGGTTCCGACAGTCCCGCCCAGACGGCCGGCCTGGAGCTTGGCGATCGCATTCTTTCTGTGGATGGACGAGACATCGGCTCCATCGGCGAAGTGCAGCGTTACGCGGCGGCTCACGCCGACAAGCCCATGGCACTGACGGTCAAGCGCGACGGCCAGACGCACGATCTGACGGTGACGCCCAGGAAGTCGGCGGAGACCGATGCCTTCGGCGCCCAGACGGAGATCGCCACCATCGGCATCACCGACGGCCAGAAGCCGATCAAGCTGCGCTATGAGGCCTATGGGCCGCTCAAGGCGCTTGCCGAGGGTGTGAAGCAGACCGGCAGCATCGTTTCCGGCACTTTCGAATATATCGGGAATGTCATCGGCGGCTATATGAAGGCCGATCAGCTGGGAGGTCCGATCAGGGTTGCACAACTTTCAGGGCAAATGGCAACCTTGGGTTTTGCTGCGGTGCTCCAATTCGCCGCCATACTTTCTGTTTCAATAGGGTTATTAAATTTGATGCCTGTACCGGTACTTGATGGCGGCCATCTGATGTTCTATGCGATTGAAGCCGTAAGGGGAAAACCTCTGGGTGCACGGGCGCAGGATATCGCTTTCCGGATCGGATTTGCGATGGTGCTCTCACTCATGGTGTTTGCGACCTGGAACGACATCAGTTCCAGAATAGGCTAGTGGGGCTACGACGAGAGGAAATTACGATTTATTTACGATGTTTCAAAGCTGTAGTGGCGAATGAGCCACGCTTTGAAATGAAGTAAACAGAAATTAACGTGCTCCCTTGCTTGTATGTCAAAAGCGGGTAAAACGACACACGTGGCCGGAATCGGGTTCGCTCGGGGCTGGGGACGATTGAAAAAAGGTAAGAAGTGAAAATGAAGGCTGGTTCAAAATTTTTGAACGCAGTGTCGGCGGTAGCGCTGTCTGCTGGTGTTGTTGCGTCTGGCGCTGGTGTTCTCACCCTTGCCTCTGCCTCGGTTGCGGAAGCAGCTGTCATTCAGCGTGTTGACGTTCGCGGTGCGGAACGTGTCGGCGCGACGGCAGTTCGCGACAATATCACGATCAAGCCCGGAAAGAACTTCTCCCCCGGCGACATCGACGCTTCGGTGAAGCAGCTTTATGCCACCGGATATTTTTCTGATGTCCACATTACGGTTTCGGGCGGCACCCTGGTCGTAACGGTCCAGGAAAATAAGCTCATCAACGCCGTGGTCTTCAACGGCAACCGCAAGATCAAGGACGATAAGCTTCAGGGCATCATTCAGACCCATTCGGCTGGCCCGTACAACGAGGCTAGCGTTCAGGCTGACATCAAGACCATCAAGGACGCCTACGCTTCGATCGGTCGTAACGATGTCGAGGTGACGACGCAGACCGCAGAAGTGTCGCCGGGCCGCCTCAACGTCGCCTTCGTCATCAACGAAGGTGATCGCACCAAGATCGACAAGATCAATTTCTCGGGCAATCAGGCCTATGGCAGTGGCCGCTTGGCTTCGGTGATCAGCACCAAGAAAAGCAACTTCCTGTCGTTCCTGACCCGTAAGGACGTCTACAGCCCTGAGCGCCAGCAGGCCGACCAGGATGCGCTGCGCCAGTTCTACTACAATCACGGCTACGCCGATTTCCGCATCGTCAGCGCCGACGCGACGCTGAACGAGCAGAACAACGAATACACGCTGAACTTCAACGTGGACGAAGGTCCGCGTTACACCTATGGCGACATCAACGTGGTCTCGACGGTCGAGGGCGTCAATGCCGACGAGCTGAAGGGTCTCATCATCACCCATAAGGGCGATGTCTACAGCGCCAAGGATATCCAGACCTCGATCGAGAACATTTCCAAGCGCGTGGCCTCCGCTGGCTATCCGTTCGCCCGCATCACGCCGCGTGGCAACCGCGATCTGTCCGGTCACACCATCGGTATCGAATACCTGGTCGATCAAGGCGAGCGCGCCTATGTCGAGCGGATCGAGATCCGCGGTAACACCCGCACGCGCGATTACGTCATCCGCCGCGAGTTCGATCTCAATGAAGGCGATGCCTTCAACCAGGAAATGATCACGCGCGCCAAGCGCCGCCTCGATGCGCTGGGTTATTTCACCAAGGTCGATATCTCGACAGCACAGGGCAGTGCCGCGGACCGCGTGGTCGTGATCGTCAACGTCGAAGACCAGCCGACCGGCTCCTTCGGTATCGGCGCCGGTTACGCTGTCGGCAACAACGGCGGCCTGCTGCTCGAAGCTTCGGTCGAAGAAAAGAACTTCCTTGGTCGCGGCCAGTACATCCGTATCGCCGCTGGTGCCGGCACGGAAGGTAACCGTACCTACAACATCTCGTTTACCGAGCCCTATTTCCTCGGTTATCGCCTTGCTGCTGGTTTCGATATCTTCAAGAACCAGACGTCGAGCGACGATTTCTACGACTACTCGGAAGAAGGCTTCTCGCTGCGCGTCACCGCGCCGATCACCGAGAACTTCGCGACGACCCTGCGCTATAACTACAAGCGCCTGACCTACGACGGCACGAGTGATTGGCAGAACAATCTTTCTGCTCCATATCTCAACCTCGTCGAGAACGGCCCTTGGACGCAGTCGACTATTTCACAGACCTTCACCTACAACACGCTCGATGACCAGAACCTGCCGCGCGAAGGCATCATCGCCAAGTTCACGCATGAATATGCTGGTCTCGGCGGCGACTCCGACTTCTACAAGTTGAGTGGTAAGGCTCGTTACTACAAGATGATCAGCGACGAAGCCGATATCATCGGCTCGCTGACCGTCGGTGCCGGTTACGTGATGCCGACGGACGGCAAACTGAACGTCTTCGATCAGTTCACGCTCGGTGGCCGTGAAATCCGCGGCTTCGAGAATGCCGGTATAGGCCCGCGTTCGTCGCATGGCGATCCGCTCGGTGGTACGACCTACTTCACGGCTTCGGCTGAAGCCAGCATGCCGATGCCGGGTGTGCCGCAGGATATCGGTCTGCGCATTGCGGCCTTTGCCGATGCAGGTTCCCTCTACGGCAACAAGGCGAATCTCTTCGGCGATACGCTTCACAACGATAGCTCGATCCGCGCATCGCTCGGTGCCGGTTTGATCTGGTCGTCGCCGTTTGGTGTCATCCGCGTCGACTATGCCGTACCGGTTCTCAAGGAAGATTACGATAAGACTGAGAATTTCCGGTTTGGCATCGCCAACCAGTTCTGATATCGGCAGTCCAGAACTTCGGGCTTGAACACCGTTCTGGAGCTGGTGCTTATGGAACATACTGGTTTTTTCCCGCCCCATGGCGGCATCAGCTTAAGGCAACTGGCTGAGCATCTTGGGGCGGAACTTGCTGATGCGGCCTCTTCGGAGGTCGCCATCAGATCGATCGCCCCCGTCTATCGGGCAGGCGAGGGCGATATTTGCTATCTCCTTTCTCGAAAGAATCGCGCTGAGCTGGAGACCTGTAAGGCTTCCGCCATCATTTGCTTGCCGGCGCTGAAATCTTTCGTTCCCGATCATATTCCGGTGCTTCTGTCGAAGAAACCGCACACGGATTTTGCGATCGTCGGCGGTCTGCTGCATCCGGAAGCCATGCGGCCGGTTACATTCACGGCGAACCCGGGAACGATTTCGCCGGCCGCCATTATCGACCCGACAGCGAAGCTGGAGGCCAATATCGGCGTCGAGCCGGGTGCTGTCATCGGCGCTGGCGCCGAGATCGGTGAGGGCACCTATATCGGCGCCAATGCTCTTATCGGACCAGGCGTGAAAATCGGACGCAATTGTAGCGTTGGCGGCGGCGCGAGCGTGCTTTGCGCCTACCTCGGCAATGGCGTCATCGTCCATAATGGTACGCGCATCGGCCAAGACGGTTTCGGTTATGCACCAGGGCCTCGCGGCATGGTCAAGATCGTTCAGATCGGCCGCGTCATCATCCAGGACAATGTCGAGATCGGCGCCAATACGACGATCGATCGCGGCACCATGGATGACACCGTGATCGGCGAAGGCACCAAGATCGACAACCAGGTTCAGATTGGACATAACGTCCGCATCGGTCGGCATTGTGCTATCGTCAGCCAGGTGGGTATCGCCGGCAGCACGGTGATCGGAGATGGTGTCCAGATCGGCGGCCAGGCAGGCCTCAACGGCCACATCCACATCGGCGATGGCGTGCAGATCGGTGCCAAGAGCGGCGTGATGAACAGTATTCCGGCGGGAGAGCGTTATGCGGGCCTTCCAGCGCGGCCTCTATGGGATTTTCTAAGGGAATCGGCGGAGATCGCAAAGCGGTCAGGAGCCAGGGAAAAGAAAGACGGGAGTGCGGAGCATGACTGAGGAAGCCAAGGCGTCGTTGTCGTCGGCCGACGTTCTGGAAATTATGAAGCTGTTGCCGCATCGTTATCCCTTCCTGATGGTCGATAAGATCATCGAGATCGATAGCGACAATTCCGCGATCGGCATCAAGAACGTGACGGCCAATGAGCCGCAATTCACCGGGCATTTTCCTGGATCGCCGATCATGCCGGGGGTGCTGCTCATCGAAGGGATGGCCCAGACCGCCGGCGCGATCTGCGCTCGCAAGGATGGCATCGGTGGCAATCTCGTCTACTTCATGACGATCGACAATGCTCGCTTCCGCAAGCCGGTCGTTCCTGGCGACCGCGTCGAGTTCCACGTCGTGAAGCAGAAGCAGCGCGGCACCATCTGGAAATTCCATTGCGACGCCAAGGTCGATGGCTCTCTGGTCGCCGAAGCCGATATCGGCGCGATGATTGTGAGGAAGGATCAGGACGAGGCATGAGCAGCATCGCTAAAAGCGCTCGCATTCACAAGCAGGCGGTCGTCGAAGATGGTGCAGTCATCGGCGAGAATGTAGTGGTCGGTCCGCTCTGCTATGTCGGTCCGAAAGTCGTACTCCATGATAATATTCACTTGCTCAACAATGCGGTCGTGACCGGCCGCACGACGATCGGCAAGGGAACGAAAATATTTCCGATGGCCGTTGTTGGCGGGGATCCGCAAAGCGTCCATCACGGCGGCGAAGAAACAACGCTCGATGTCGGCGAGAATTGCACGATCCGCGAGGGCGTCACGATCAATACCGGCACGGCCGATTACGGCGGCAAGACGATCGTCGGCAATAACAATCTGTTCCTTGCCAATTCCCATGTCGCGCATGATTGCCGCGTCGGCAACAATGTCATCATGTCGAATAATGTCATGTTGGCGGGGCATGTGACCGTCGAGGATCGCGCCATCCTGGGTGGCGGCTGTGCCGTCCATCAGTTCACTCGCATCGGCCGGCAGGCCTTTATCGGGGGGCTTTCGGCCGCGAGCTACGACGTCATTCCCTACGGCATGCTGAATGGCAATCCGGGCGTTCTCTCGGGCCTTAATATTGTTGGCATGTCGCGCGCGGGCATAGAGCGCGCGGTCATTCACAGGGTTCGGCGCGCCTACAAGACCATCTTCGAGAATGAAGGCTCGATCCGCGACAACGCGGCTGCGATCCGCGACGAATATGCCGACTGCAAGGAAGTGGTTGAAATCCTCGATTTCATCGCAGCCGATAGCGACCGCGCTCTGTCGTCGCCCAATCGCGGCAAGAGCTGACGTGGTTTCGGCCGGCCAAAACGGCAAAGGCAGGCTGGCGATTATCGCAGGCAGCGGGCTTTTGCCGGTTTACGTCGCCGACGCCGCTCGCCAGGCCGGTGAAAATCCCGTCATTATTGCATTGACGGACGAGGCGGATCGGGATTGGTCCGCCTTTGACCATGCCAATCTCGGTGTCGGCAATTTCGCGGGCCTGGAGGCCATGTTCCGCCGTCATGGCGTGGACCGCGTCGTCATGTCCGGCGGCGTCGCGCGCCGTCCGCCCTGGCGCGAGATCCATCCGACCTGGCGCGTGATCAAAGAATTGCCTCTGACTATCCGGACGCTTCTTTCCGGCGGCGACAATGCCGTGCTGCAAATGGTCATCCGCTTGATCGAAGCCGGCGGCGTTCAAGTCGTTGGAGCGCATGAGATCGCGCCCGATCTGCTGGCGACCACCGGACCGCTCGGCCGGCACTCGCCGTCCGCAGAGGATTTGCGCGATATCGCGCAAGGTGCGAAGGCCGCCGATGTGCTGGGGTTACTGGATGTCGGTCAGGGTGCCGTCAGCGTCGGCGGCCGCGTCGTTGCACTCGAGGGTGCCGAAGGCACGGACAAGATGATCGAGCGGGTTGCCGAGCTGCGCGCGGCGGGGCGCATTTCGACGCGTCGGCGCGGCGTGCTCGTCAAGCTCTGCAAGCCACAGCAGGATGTCCGGGCCGACCTGCCGTCCATCGGTGTATCGACGGTGTCGAACGCCAAGAAGGCCGGTCTTGCCGGCGTTGCCATCGAGGCCGGCAGAGCGCTGATCCTCGACCGGCAGGCTGTCATCGCCGCCGCCGACGAAGCCGGCATTTTCGTCTGCGGCATCGATCGGGGTCTGAGCGCGGAGGGCTTCATGTGAGCGGCGCGCCTTTGAAGCTTGCCGTGGTTGCCGGCGAGGTCTCCGGCGATCTGCTGGGGGGCGATCTCGTCGCGGCCCTGAAGCGGCGTTACGATGGCCCGGTCGAGCTGATTGGCGTCGGCGGCGAGGCGTTGGAAGCGCAAGGCCTGCGCTCGCTCTTCGACTATTCCGAACTCTCGATCATGGGGTTCATTCAGGTCATCAAGCGTCTGCCGAAGCTGATTGCCCGCATCCAGCAAACAGCCGAAGCCATCATTGCCGCAAAGCCCGATGTGCTCCTCATCATCGATAGCCCCGATTTCACCCACCGTGTCGCCAAGCGGATGCGCAAGGCTTTGCCCGATCTGCCTGTTATCAATTACGTCTGCCCCAGCGTCTGGGCGTGGAAGGAATATCGTGCGCAGAAGATGCTCGCCTATGTCGACCATGTGCTGGCCGTCTTGCCCTTCGAGCCTGCTGCCATGGAGCGCCTGGGCGGTCCGGCAACGACCTATGTCGGTCATCGCCTGACCGTGGATGCCAACCTGGTGGAGACGCGCCGACAGCGTGCCTTGCGCAGCGTCAATGCCGCCGCCTCCCAGATGACGGTGCTTCTTCTCCCAGGATCGCGTGCTTCGGAAATCCGTCAGCTCCTTCCAGTCTTTGAGCGGGCTACCGAAGAGCTTAGCCGGAGAAATGATAGGGTTCGCTATCTGCTGCCGACCGTGCCGAAGCAGGAAGCCCTTGTGCGCTCGCTTCTCGAAAACTGGAACGTCAAGCCCCAAATCCTCGTCGGCCAAGATGCAAAGTGGCAGGCTTTTGCGCAGGCTGATGCTGCCATGGCCGCATCGGGCACCGTGATCCTTGAACTGGGCTTAGCCAGCGTACCGGTGGTTTCAACCTATAAGACTGAATGGCTGGCCAGGTTCGTGATGTCGCGCATCAAGGTGTGGTCGGCGGCCCTGCCGAACCTGATTGCCGACTATGCCGTTGTGCCGGAACTCATCAACGATGTCCTGCGGCCGGGACTGCTGGCCCGCTACATGGAGCGTCTGTCGAGCGAGACGCCGGAGCGCGCCGCAATGTTGGCGGGTTACGATCTCGTCTGGGAGCGGATGCAGACGCAGGAGCCGCCCGGCGATAAGGCGGCACAGATTGTTCTGGACGTTCTCTACAATAAAAAAACCGGTCATCTCTGACCGGTTTTTTTGTTTCAGTACCGAAGCTTAGCGCTTGGAAACAGGCACATATTCGCGCAGCGGAGCGCCGGTGTAGAGCTGGCGCGGACGGCCGATGCGCTGATGCGGATCCTCGATCATTTCGTTCCACTGAGCGATCCAGCCGACGGTGCGGGCAAGAGCGAACAGAACGGTGAACATGGTGGTGGGGAAGCCGAGAGCCTTCAGCGTGATGCCGGAGTAGAAGTCGACGTTCGGATAGAGTTTTTTCTCGATGAAATACTCATCCGTCAGAGCGATGCGTTCGAGCTCGATCGCGATGTCGAGCAGCGGGTCGTCCTTGATGCCGAGTTCGCCCAGAACCTCATGCGCCGTCTTCTGCATGATCTTGGCGCGCGGGTCGTAGTTCTTGTAGACACGATGACCGAAGCCCATCAGGCGGAACGGATCGTTCTTGTCCTTGGCGCGAGCGATGAATTCCGGGATGCGGTCGACGGTGCCGATCTCATTCAGCATGTTCAGCGCCGCTTCGTTGGCGCCGCCGTGAGCCGGGCCCCAGAGGCAGGCAATGCCTGCTGCAATACAGGCGAACGGGTTGGCGCCGGAAGAGCCTGCCAGGCGAACCGTCGAGGTCGACGCGTTCTGCTCATGGTCGGCATGCAGGATGAAGATGCGGTCCATGGCGCGGGCGAGCACCGGATTGACGACATAGTCTTCGCACGGAACAGCAAAGCACATGCGCAGGAAGTTGGACGCATAGTCGAGATCGTTCTTCGGATAAACGAAGGGCTGGCCGATATGGTACTTGTAGGCCATGGCGGCGAGTGTCGGCATCTTGGCGATCATGCGCAGGCTTGCGACCATGCGCTGATGCGGATCGGTGATGTCGGTCGAGTCGTGATAGAAGGCCGAGAGAGCGCCGACGCAGCCGCACATGACAGCCATCGGATGGGCGTCGCGGCGGAAGCCGGTGAAGAAGCGCGACATCTGCTCGTGCACCATCGTGTGGTGGGTCACGCGATAGTCGAAATCCTTCTTCTGCGCCGTCGTCGGCAGTTCGCCGTAAAGAAGAAGATAGCATACTTCGAGGAAATCGCCGTGTTCGGCCAGCTGATCGATTGGATAGCCGCGATGCAGCAGAACGCCTTCGTCGCCATCGATATAGGTGATGCTGGACTCGCACGATGCGGTCGAGGTGAAACCAGGATCGTAAGTGAAAGTGGAGGTGTTCTTATAAAGGGCACCAATATCAATGACACTTGGGCCGATGGTTCCGGTCTTCACCGGCAAGTCCACCGTCTTTTCACCCCAAGTTAGTTTCGCGCTTTGTTCCGTCATGCTGATCCTCCAAGATTTGGCGGGATTGACGCCATAAAAAGCGCCAAAAGGTTAAGCGACTACCGACTAGCTATATGATCCAAAGCCTAATGCCAAGTTATCCCATTGCCGAATTGTGCATTGCGGTATCAACTTTTGGGCACTGCGGTAGCATCATGACGAGGCTGCGCCGGGAAACCGGCTCGATTTTGTCTCTCTCATGCCGATTTCGGTTGAAATCACTGCATGGTGACGGCAAAAATCGCGCCAAAGCTGTAGTTTTGCGTGGGGGCGGCGGCGAGTGCCTAATTTGGAGGCAACGGAGCAGCGGGAAGATAGCCGGGATGTCGCTGCGCCTTCGCAGCTTCGCCCTGCTGTTGCGACGATTATGCTTCGCGCCAAAGCGCCGCAAGGAGAGCGGACGCAGGATCATGCGCCGCTGGCTTCGCGTCTCCTTCTGGTCGCAGGCCGTATTCGAGCCAGCATTGCCCGCCTGGTCGAAGAGGAGGCTGCGCATGGCCGCGCCATCCTTTTCGCGCCGATCTATATGGGTCTCGGTGCGATCTTCTGGTTCGAGGCCGGCAGCGATCCGCCTCCGCAAGCCGTGCTGGCGGGCCTGCTTGTCTTTGCTGCCAGCTTCGCGCTCCGGCGGGAAGCGGGGAGGTTGCTGCACCATCTGCTTTTCGCCGGCATGCTGATTTGCCTCGGCATGGCGCTTGCGCAATGGGAAAGCTGGCGGGCCTCCACTGTCATGCTCGATTCGGCCGTGACGACGACCGTCACGGGGAGGGTCGAGCGGCGTGAATCCTATGACAATGGAGGCTGGCGCTATGTCGTCCGGGTGGAGGCGACGGAAAAGCCTACTATCCGCCGTTCGCCGGAACGGGTCACGATCTTTATACGCAAGCAGGTGAAGCCGTTCGACCTCGGCGATCGCATCCAGGGCAAGGCGCGTCTGACACCGCCGTCCGGGCCGGCTCTGCCTGACCTCAACGATTTCGCCTTCAGTTCCTATTTCAATGGTATCGGTGCGAACGGTTTCGCCTATGGCAGCCCAACCTTGCTGTCTCCATCCGGTGATAACGTTGCAAATTCGCTGCTGGATAAGGCCGATATCTGGCTCGCCGGCCTGCGCAACGGCATTGGCGACAGAATCCGGGAAACCTTGCCGGGAGATACCGGCGCCTTTGCTGCGGCGCTCGTCACCGATGAGAGACGTGCAATCTCCAAGGATACGACCGAGTCGCTGCGAATTGCCGGTCTCACTCACATCATTGCAATTTCGGGGCTGAATATGGCGCTGTCGGCCGGCATCTTCTATATCGGCCTGCGCTACCTGTTCAGCTTGTTTCCGGGAGTTGCGCAGGCTTGGCCGACCAAGAAGTTCGCGGCTTTCGGCGCGCTTTTGACGGTAACGGCCTATTATCTCATTTCCGGCTTCGGCGTATCCGCCGAGCGCGCTTTCATCATGATGGCGATCATGCTGGTGGCCGTGCTTTTCGACCGGCCGTCGCTCAGCCTTCGCAATGTCGCGCTATCCGCCATCGTCATCCTCGTTCTGTCGCCGTCGCAGGTGCTAGGCCCAAGCTTCCAGATGTCCTATGCCGCGACGCTGGCGCTGGTGTCGGGCTATTCGCTATGGAAACGACGGCGGCACCGCGAAACCATCCTCTCGCGGATCCGTCTGCTAAGTCCGCTGCTTTTCGTCTCGCGCTTCTTCGGCGGCGTGTTGTCGACCTCATTCATCGGCGGCGCATCGACGGCCATCTTCTCGATCGAGCATTTTCACCGGCTGGCGACATATGGTCTCGCCGCCAACCTTGCGGCCATGCCGATCGTCTCCTTCATTGTCATGCCGTTCGGCATGGCGGCAATGCTGCTGATGCCGTTCGGCCTGGACGGGCCGTTTTGGAAGGTCACCGGCGAGGGACTGGAGCTCGTCATCCTGATCGCCAAAACCGTGGCCGGTTGGGGAGGCGACATCACCTTCGGCCGCCAACCCGGCTGGCTGATGCCGACCTTCATTGCCGGCTTCCTGATCATGACCGTGCTGCGGACCCGGCTTCGCCATCTGGGCCTATTGGTGCTGCTCACGTCTGTCGGCGCGGCAGCGTTCGGCTCCGGCGTGCCGAAGCCGGACCTGATGATTTCCGAGGATGGTGTCCTGGTTGCATTGCGACAGGACGATATACTTGCCACAAATCGCGAAAGGCCGCAGGCCTTCATTTTCGAACAATGGCAAAAGGCTTTGGTTGCAACCGAACATCAGCCGCCGACCATGCTCCCGGCCGATAGCCGGCTTCCGCAGATCAGCAAGACGGATCGCCACAAGCGATTGGGCAGCGAAGAACAGAAGGCAGTCCGCAAGGCAATGGAGGAAGCGCTGGACAGTACGATGCAGGGAAGTTTCGCCTGCCAGAAGGGTGCATGGTGCGTAGCGATGCTTGATAACGGCGCCATATTGATCACCATCGAAAATGCTGCCTATCTGCCGTCAGCCTGTGACACCGCAAATATCGTCGTGACGCCGATCCGGCTGCGGCTGGACCATTGTCGCTCCGGCGCAATGCTCATAACCGGTGCGACATTGCGCAAAACCGGATCCATCGAAATGATGCTTACCGCCGATAAGCCCATTATCTCTGCCGCATTCGAAAACCCGCAGCGACCGTGGACGAGGCACCGAACTTATGATTGGCGCACCGGCAAATTCGCTACACCACCTGCGCAAGTATCACCTGTCAATGATAGTTCAACCGTTAGTGATAACCTACCTGCTAGTGATAACGACGAATAAGCCCCACCAGCTTGCCCTGGACCTTGACGCGATCCGGTCCGAAAATGCGGGTTTCATAGGCCGGATTGGCGGCTTCCAGCGCGATGGAGGCGCCCTTGCGGCGGAAACGCTTCAGCGTTGCCTCTTCATCGTCGACGAGCGCAACGACGATATCGCCGGGATTGGCCGTCGTCGAATTGCGGATGATGACCGTGTCGCCATCGAAAATTCCGGCGTCGATCATCGAATCGCCCCTGACCTCCAGCGCATAATGCTCGCCGGAGCCGAGCATGTCGGCGGGAACGGTAATGTCATGCGTATTGTTCTGAATGGCGGAAATCGGAACGCCGGCGGCGATGCGCCCCATGACCGGTACCGATACGGAACTATTGTGGTCGTCGTTGGCAACCTTTGCCGGGGCGGGAGGAGCGACCGGCTGAGGTTTGCCGAGGCTGCCCTCGATAATGCTCGGTGAAAAGCCGCGGCGCGGCTGAAGGCTTGAATTATAGGCCTCCGGCAGCTTGATGACTTCGAGCGCCCGCGCCCTGTTCGGCAGGCGGCGAATGAAGCCGCGCTCCTCGAGCGCGGTGATCAGACGGTGAATGCCGGATTTGGATGCCAGATCCAGTGCGTCCTTCATTTCGTCGAAAGATGGCGGGACACCAGATTCCTTCATTCGTTCGTGAATGAAGAGAAGCAGTTCCTGCTGCTTGCGCGTCAACATCGTCTTGGAACCCCAAATCAAGAAAATCGTCGTGAAACAAATCCAGAACGGACACTATATGTTCCATATGTGTTCTGCAAGTGCTTAAATTTCAGTAAAGCTTGGCAGGGTCTATCAAATAATTGCCGCTATCGAATGGATCGCTTGAAATTCCTCGGGAATTATATCCGCGCTAATTCATCGATAAATATGAGAAATGCCGCTTTGTTCGCCTTATGGACGCTTCACCTCAATCCCGCTCGGCTCGTGTGCGGATGAAGACGCGACTATCGCATAAGCCGGCCACAATCGAGAATCAGTGCGCTCGTGTTGCCAGGGTTTCGTCCGACCTGCGTTCTCCTGCGCTGTTACGGCTTGGCTTTCATCTTGAATTGAGCATTGTATGAGCGCAAATCTGCTCTTGCAGGCAAACAGGGGAGGACCATGACTTTGTCGCCGCATCCGCTGGATCATCTCGTGCTGCCGACCGTCAACATCGCTCTGGCGCGTGAGCGCCTGGGCAAGCTGGGCTTCACGGTTGCTCCGGATGCCCGCCACCCTTTCGGCACTGAAAATGCCTGTGTCTTCCTTGCCGACAAGACCTATCTCGAACCTTTGGGCGTGGCATCGCAGGAGCAATGCGAGACGAGTATTGCCGATGGCAATGTCTTCGTTGCGCGCGACCAGGCCTATCGCTTCCGCGTCGCCGAGGATGGGTTTTCGGCCCTGGTTTTCGGCACGGACGATGCCGTCGGCGATGACGAGCGTTTCAAGGCGGCCGCGATCTCGGCTGGACGCATGCTGGATTTCTCCCGGCCGATGAAGATGCCGGATGGAACGGAAACCACGGCCGGTTTTCGCCTCGCATTTGCGGCGGATCTGCGCGCGCCGGATTTCCTGGCCTTCTGCTGCCAGCGCATCAATCCGCTGCCGGCCGATCGCAGCGTGCTCGAGCGTCACGAAAACGGCGTGACCGGCATCGCGCGGGTGGCGCTTTCCGCGCTGAAACCAGCGGCGTATCGCGCCTTTTTCGAAGAGATCGTTGGCGGTCCGCGAGTCTCGGAGCACTCCTTCGGCTTGACGATCAAGGCGGGCAATGTCGATGTCGAAGTTTTGACGCCGGAAGGAATGGAAGCATTCTACGATTTGCCGGTTCACACCAATGATCCGGGGGTGAGGGCACGCGCAATCCTTTTCAAAACGCGTGATCTTTCCGTGACATCGTCGCATTTCGCTGCTAACGGCGTCACCTACACGCGTAAGAACAATCGTATACTGGCGAGGCTGGCGCCCGGACAGGGCGCATTGTTCGCCTTCGAGGAGATAGCATGAGCACGAATTCCGAAGTCACCATCGGCGAGGGTGCCTCCAAGGTCCTCTTTTCCAACAGCGCCAAGCTGTCGCTGATTGCCGGTCCCTGTCAGATGGAGAGCCGCGACCATGCTTTCATGGTCGCCGGAGTCCTGAAGGAGCTTTGCGGCAAGCTCGGCATCGGCCTTGTCTACAAGTCGTCCTTCGACAAGGCCAACCGTACTTCACTGTCTGGCAAGCGCGGCATCGGCCTGGAGAAGGCGCTGGAGGTCTTTGCCGATCTCAAGAAGGAATATGGCTTTCCGGTTTTGACCGATATCCACACGGAAGAGCAGTGCGCTATCGTTTCCAAGACGGTCGATATCCTGCAGATCCCGGCCTTCCTGTCGCGCCAGACCGATCTTCTTGTTGCCGCCGCCAAGACCGGCCGCGTTGTCAACGTCAAGAAGGGTCAGTTCCTCGCGCCCTGGGATATGAAGAACGTGCTTGCCAAGCTCAATGAGAGCGGCAATCCGAACATTCTTCTGTGCGAGCGCGGCGCGTCCTTTGGCTACAACACGCTGGTTTCGGATATGCGCTCGCTGCCAATCATGGCCGCGATGGGCGCTCCTGTCATTTTCGATGCGACCCATTCCGTACAGCAGCCCGGCGGGCAGGGCGGCTCCACCGGCGGTGACCGCCGATTCGTCGAGACGCTGGCGCGCGCCGCTGTAGCTGTCGGCGTTGCAGGTGTTTTTGTCGAGACGCATGAGGACCCGGACAACGCCCCCTCGGACGGCCCGAATATGGTCTATCTGAAGGATATGCCGCGGCTTCTGGAGAAGCTGCTGGCCTTTGATGCCGTGGCCAAGGCTTAAGAAATATCAGGCATTCAACAGGCTGACATGAATTTGCTTTACGCGGCCTGCAGGAGTGCCAAATCGGGGCGCGGATCGGCATTGAAATTTCCGTGCCTTCGATTAAGACGATTTAAATCGATTTATAAACCAGCGAGCAGGAAGCTATCATGACCGCAATCACCGACATTATCGCCCGCGAGATTCTCGACAGCCGTGGCAATCCGACTGTCGAAGTCGATGTCTACCTCGAAGACGGCAGCATGGGCCGCGCGGCGGTTCCGTCGGGCGCGTCGACCGGCGCGCATGAAGCCGTCGAGCTTCGCGATGGCGGCAAGCGCTACCATGGCAAGGGCGTCGAAAAGGCCGTCGAAGCGGTCAATTCGGAAATCTTCGACGCCATCGGCGGCATGGATGCCGAAAACCAGATCCAGCTCGACAACATCATGATCGAACTCGACGGCACGCCGAACAAGTCGCGCCTCGGCGCCAACGCCATCCTCGGCGTCTCGCTCGCCGTTGCCAAGGCTGCGGCCCAGAGCGCCAACCTGCCGCTCTACCGCTATGTCGGCGGCGCTCACGCCCGCCTCCTGCCGGTCCCGATGATGAACATCATCAACGGCGGCGCCCATGCCGATAACCCGATCGATTTCCAGGAATTCATGATCCTGCCGGTCGGCGCGGAATCCATCCGCGATGCCGTGCGCATGGGCTCGGAAATCTTCCACGTCCTCAGGAAGGAACTGGCATCGCAGGGCCACAACACCAACGTCGGTGACGAAGGCGGGTTTGCACCGGGCCTCTCCAGTGCTCCAGCAGCTCTCGACTTCATCATGAAGTCCATCGAAAAGGCCGGCTACAAGCCCGGCGAAGAAATCGCTCTCGGCCTCGATTGCGCCTCGACCGAATTCTTCAAGGACGGCAAGTACGTGCTCGAAGGCGAAGGCCGCACGCTGGAATCCGGCGCCATGGCCGAATACCTGGCGGAACTTGCCGCCAAATACCCGATCGTTTCGATCGAAGACGGCATGGCTGAAGATGACTGGGAAGGCTGGAAGACACTGACCGACCTGATTGGCAAGAAGACCCAGCTCGTCGGCGACGACCTGTTCGTCACTAATTCCGCCCGCCTGCGCGACGGTATCCGCATGGGCGTTGCCAACTCGATCCTCGTCAAGGTCAATCAGATCGGCTCGCTGACCGAGACCCTCGATGCTGTCGAGACCGCGCATAAGGCCAATTACACGGCCGTCATGTCACACCGCTCGGGCGAAACGGAAGATTCCACGATCGCCGATCTCGCGGTTGCCACCAACTGCGGCCAGATCAAGACCGGCTCGCTGTCGCGCTCCGACCGTCTCGCCAAGTACAACCAGCTCATCCGCATCGAGGAAGCGCTCGGCCCGCAGGCAAAATATGCCGGCCGTTCCATCCTGCGCGGCTGATGCCTGATCCGCGGGATCCGCGACGAGATTATTCGCTGAAATCGAACCGCGCCTTCGGGCGCGGTTTTTTTGTTGGACCGCGTAGTTAGAGTCAACGGACGGTTAATCTCTGCCGGTTACATTCGCTCTAGGTGTTTGATTTGATGTGATCTTGTCCGAAGCAACATTGGTTTTGGAGCGGGATCACTTAAAGCCAGAGCGTTTCGAGCGAGTATGTGGACAAAGTATCATAAGAAGAGAAAGTTCGGGCGCTTCATCCTTCCCGCCATCACCGTCGCCTTTGTGAGCTATTTCGGTTATCATTGTATTCATGGCGACTACGGCCTGAAGGCGACCGAGATATTCGAGGAGCGCCGCGTCGACCGCGCCAAGGAATTGGCGGATCTGGTCGCCAAGCGCGAGCACCTCGAAAAGGAGGTCACTCTCTTGAGCGACGGTTCCTTGGACAAGGACATGCTCGATCAATATGCGCGCTATCAGCTGACCTATTCCAAGGCGAACGAGATCGTCATCTTCAACAAATAGCCGCAATTAACTGAATTCCAGTTAATCGACTTTTTGCGGGTTATATCAATAACTTGCGTAGAATACGAGCCATGCAATTATAGCATTGCTGTGGCGAACAATCTTCCCTATGTTACGCCTCACCATAAAATCGAGGCTACTCACACAGGGAGGGTTGAATGGCGCCGCGAAAAAACGCGACCGTTTCCAGCCGTAAGACAGCATCAAGGCCTGCCAAAGAAACCAATGGCGGTCCGATCGCAGATTTCGATCGTGATGCGGAGCTCAAGGCTTATCGTGAGATGCTCCTGATCCGCCGCTTCGAAGAAAAGGCCGGCCAGCTTTACGGCATGGGCTTCATCGGCGGCTTCTGTCACCTTTATATCGGCCAGGAGGCTGTCGTCGTCGGTATGCAGCTGGCTCTGAAGGATGGCGACCAGGTTATTACCGGCTATCGCGACCACGGCCATATGCTGGCAACCGGCATGAGCGCGCGCGGCGTCATGGCCGAGCTTACCGGACGCCAGGGCGGCTATTCCCGAGGGAAGGGCGGCTCCATGCACATGTTCTCCAAGGAAAAGAATTTCTACGGCGGCCACGGCATCGTCGGCGCCCAGGTTTCGCTCGGCACCGGCCTCGGCTTTGCCAACTGGTATCGCGGCAATGATAATGTCAGCGTTGCCTATTTCGGCGATGGTGCCGCCAACCAGGGCCAGGTCTACGAAAGCTTCAACATGGCGCAGCTCTGGAAGCTGCCGGTGATTTTCGTGATCGAGAACAACCGTTACGCCATGGGCACGTCGACGGCGCGCGCCACTGCTCAGGCAGATTTCTCCAAGCGCGGTGCATCCTTCGGCATTCCCGGCATCCAGGTGGACGGCATGGACGTACGCGCCGTCAAGGCTGCGGCTGACGAAGCCGTCGCGCATTGCCGCTCCGGCAACGGCCCGATCATCCTGGAAATGCTGACCTATCGCTATCGCGGTCACTCCATGTCCGACCCGGCCAAGTACCGTTCCAAGGACGAAGTGCAGAAGATGCGCTCCGAGCACGACCCGATCGAGCAGGTCCGTGTTCGCCTGCTCGAAAAGGGCTGGGCGACCGAAGACGATCTGAAGGATATCGACAAGGATGTCCGCGACATCGTCGCAGACAGCGCCGATTTCGCCCAGAACGATCCGGAGCCGGATGCATCCGAGCTTTACACCGACATTCTGCTCTAAATCGGGGAGGGACGATCCATGCCCATCGACATTCTCATGCCCGCCCTTTCTCCGACAATGGAAGAGGGTACCCTTTCGAAATGGCTCAAGAAGGAAGGCGACAAGGTCGTTTCCGGTGACGTCATTGCCGAAATCGAAACCGACAAGGCCACCATGGAAGTGGAAGCCGTCGACGAAGGCACGATCGGCAAACTGCTGATCGACGCCGGCACCGAAGGCGTCAAGGTCAACACCAAGATCGCCATCCTGTTGCAGGACGGCGAATCCGCCGACGCCATTTCGTCCGCAAAGGCTGCACCTGCCGCTGAGCCGGCAAAGACCGAGGCCCCCGCCGCTGCTCCGGCACCTGCTGCTGCACCGGTTCCGGCCCAGCCGAAGGTTGCCGCTGCAGCCGATCCGGAAGTTCCGGCCGGCACCGAAATGGTGTCGATGACAGTGCGTGAAGCGCTTCGCGACGCCATGGCCGAAGAAATGCGTGCCAACCAGGACGTTTTCGTCATGGGTGAAGAAGTCGCCGAATACCAGGGTGCCTATAAGGTAACCCAGGGCCTGCTGCAGGAATTCGGTGCCCGCCGCGTGATCGACACCCCAATCACCGAGCATGGCTTTGCCGGTATCGGCGTCGGTGCTGCGATGGCCGGCCTCCGCCCGATCGTCGAGTTCATGACCTTCAACTTCGCCATGCAGGCGATCGACCAGATCATCAACTCCGCCGCCAAGACGCTGTATATGTCCGGTGGCCAGATGGGCGCTCCGATCGTCTTCCGCGGCCCGAACGGCGCGGCAGCGCGCGTCGGCGCCCAGCACAGCCAGGACTATGCGGCCTGGTATAGCCACATTCCGGGCCTCAAGGTCGTCATGCCCTACACGGCTGCCGACGCCAAGGGCCTGCTCAAGGCTGCGATCCGCGATCCGAACCCGGTCATCTTCCTTGAAAACGAAATTCTCTACGGTCAGCATTTCGATGTACCGAAGCTCGATGATTTCGTTCTGCCGATCGGCAAGGCCCGCATCCATCGCCCGGGCAAGGATGTCACGGTCGTCTCCTTCGGTATCGGCATGACTTATGCCACCAAGGCCGTCGCCGAGCTGGAAGCTCAGGGCATCGATGTCGAACTCATCGACCTGCGCACCATCCGCCCGATGGATCTTCCGACGATCATCGAATCGGTCAAGAAGACCGGTCGCCTGGTCACCGTCGAGGAAGGCTATCCGCAGTCCTCCGTCGGCACGGAAATCGCCACCCGCGTCATGCAGCAGGCCTTCGACTATCTCGATGCGCCGATCCTGACGATCGCCGGCAAGGACGTGCCCATGCCATACGCCGCCAACCTCGAAAAGCTGGCGCTTCCGAATGTCGGTGAAGTGGTCGAGGCGGTGAAAGCCGTTTGCTACAAATAAGGGGAGGGCTCATCGATGCCTATCAACATCACCATGCCTGCCCTCTCGCCGACGATGGAAGAGGGTAACCTCGCCAAGTGGCTGGTCAAGGAGGGCGACAAGATCAAGTCCGGCGATGTCATCGCCGAGATCGAGACCGACAAGGCAACGATGGAAGTCGAGGCTGTCGATGAGGGCACCGTCGCCAAGATCGTCGTTCCTGCCGGCACCGAAGGCGTGAAGGTTAATGCCCTGATCGCCGTGATCGCTGCCGATGGCGAAGATGTTGCCGCTGCAGCTTCCGGCGCTGGCGCCGGTGCTGCTCCGGCTCCGGCTGCCAAGGAAGCTCCGAAGGCGGAAGCGGCACTTGCCGCCGCCCCGGCTCCGGCAAGCGTTTCGGCTCCTGCCGCGCCCACCCCGGCTCCCGCTGCATCGGCTTCGGCAGCAAACGACGGTCATCGCACCTTCGCTTCGCCGCTCGCACGCCGCCTGGCCAAGGAAGCTGGCATCGATGTCGCTGCTGTCTCCGGTAGCGGCCCGCATGGCCGCGTGGTCAAGAAGGATATCGAAGCTGCGGTTTCGGGCGGCACCGCCAAGGCTGCTCCTGCAGCAGCACCGGCCGCACAGTCGGCGGCTGCTGCTCCGGCCGCGCCTAAAGGCATATCCGATGATGCTGTCCTCAAGCTGTTCGAGCAGGGCTCCTACGAGCTCGTGCCGCATGACGGCATGCGCAAGACGATCGCCAAGCGCCTGCAGGAATCCAAGCAGACGATCCCGCACTTCTACGTTTCGGTCGATTGCGAACTCGACGCGCTGCTGGCGCTCCGCACGCAGCTCAACGATTCCGCGCCGAAGTCGAAGGATGGCGTGCCGGCCTACAAGCTCTCGGTCAACGACATGGTCATCAAGGCCCTGGCGCTGGCATTGCGCGATGTTCCAGATGCCAACGTCTCCTGGACCGACAGCGCCATGGTCAAGCACAAGCATGCCGATGTCGGCGTTGCCGTCTCCATCCCGGGTGGCCTGATCACGCCGATCATCCGCAGCGCCGAGCAGAAGACCCTCTCGACCATCTCCAACGAGATGAAGGACTACGTCAAGCGCGCCAAGGAACGCAAGCTGAAGCCCGAGGAGTATCAGGGTGGAACGACGGCCGTGTCCAACATGGGCATGATGGGCGTCAAGAATTTCGCCGCCGTCGTCAACCCGCCGCATGCGACCATCCTGGCCGTCGGCGCGGGCGAGCAGCGCGTCATCGTCAAGAAGGGCGAAATGGTGATTGCCAACGTGATGACCGTCACGTTGTCGACCGACCACCGCGCTGTCGACGGTGCGCTCGGCGCCGAACTCCTGGCAGCCTTCAAGGGCTACATCGAAAACCCGATGGGGATGCTCGTCTGAGCTTAGAGCCGGATGATTTTAGGTCGGATCGACCTAAAATCTGAATCCGCTCTAGAAACAAATAGGTAGAGCGTGATGTCTCCCGAAAACCGCTTACACTTTTCGGCATCACGCTCTGGTTGTAACACGGAGGCATGAATGACCAAGACTGTTCTGTGTTACGGCGACTCGCTGACATGGGGCTACAGTGCCGAAACGGTTGGCCGTCATGCCTATGAAGATCGGTGGCCGAGCGTGCTGCAAAAGGCGCTCGGCAACCAGGTGCGCGTGATCCCGGAAGGATTGAACGGCCGCACCACGGCGTTCGACGATCATCTCGCCGATTGCGACCGCAACGGTGCGCGGATCCTGCCGACGATCCTGCAGTCTCATAATCCACTCGATCTGGTGATCATTCTGCTTGGCACCAACGACATGAAGCCGGTCGTTGCCGGCTCGGCCTTCGCCGCTTTGCAGGGCATTAGCCGGCTGGTCCAGCTGGTGCGCAATCATGCCTGGGGGTTCGACTACGAGGTGCCCGATATCCTCATCGTTGCCCCGCCGGCAATCTCCGAGACGGCCAATCCGGCCTTTGCGGCAAGCTATCTCGGCGCGGTCAAGGAATCGAGCAAGCTGCCGACGCTCTACAGCGATCTGGCCGACGAGCTCGGCTGCGGCTTCTTCGACGCCAATACGGTTGCCGTCACCACGCCGCTGGATGGCGTTCATCTCGATGCGGAAAACACCCGGGCGCTCGGTCGCGGCCTCGAGCCGATCGTGCGGATGATGCTCGGTCTCTGACACATTCAAGGCGCCGGCTCCGATCCGCCGCCACCAATAAGGCAGGAAACACATGGCTGAGAATTACGACGTCATTATCATCGGCTCCGGTCCGGGCGGTTATGTCGCCGCCGTGCGCGCCGGCCAGCTTGGCCTGAAGACCGCGATCGTCGAGCGCGAGCACCTGGGCGGCATCTGCCTCAACTGGGGCTGCATACCCACAAAGGCGCTGCTTCGCTCGGCCGAAATTCTCGATCATTCCAACCATCTGAAGGATTACGGCCTCGTTCTCGAAGGCAAGGTCAGCGCGGATGTGAAGGCCGTCGTTGCCCGCTCGCGCGGCGTTTCCGCCCGCCTCAACCAAGGCGTCGGCTTCCTGATGAAGAAGAACAAGATCGACGTCATCTGGGGCGAAGCCAAGATCACCAAGGCTTCGACCGGTGCTCAGCCGGGCGAAATCGTCGTCGGCAAGTCGGCCAAGCCGGTCGTCGAGCCGCAGCATCCGGTGCCGAAGAACGTCAAGGGCGAGGGCACCTACACTGCCAAGCACATCATCGTCGCGACCGGCGCCCGTCCGCGCGCTCTGCCTGGCATCGAGCCGGATGGCAAGCTGATCTGGACCTATTTCGAAGCGCTGAAGCCGGATTTCCTGCCGAAGTCGCTGCTCGTCATGGGCTCGGGCGCGATCGGCATCGAATTCGCGAGCTTCTATCGCTCGATGGGCGTCGACGTCACCGTCGTCGAAGTCATGCCGACGATCATGCCGGTCGAAGACGCCGAAATCTCCGGCATTGCCCGCAAGCAGCTCGAAAAGCGCGGCCTGAAGATCTTCACCAAGGCGAAGGTCACGAAGGTCGATAAGGCTGCCAACAGCATCACCGCCCATGTCGAAACCGAAGACGGCAAGGTTCAGCAGATCGTTGCCGACCGCATGATCTCGGCCGTCGGTGTCCAGGGCAATATCGAGAACCTCGGCCTCGAGGCGCTCGGCGTGAAGACCGACCGCGGCTGCGTCGTCATCGATGGCTACGGCAAGACCAACGTGCCGAGCATCTATGCGATCGGCGACGTTGCCGGTCCCCCGATGCTGGCGCACAAGGCCGAGCATGAGGGCGTCGTCTGCATCGAGAAGATCGCCGGCCTGCCGAATGTTCACCCGACCGACAAGAGCAAGGTGCCGGGCTGCACCTATTGCCAGCCGCAGGTTGCTTCCGTCGGCCTCACGGAAGCCAAGGCCAAGGAACTCGGCCGCGATATCCGCGTCGGCCGCTTCTCCTTCGTCGCCAACGGCAAGGCGATCGCGCTTGGCGAAGACCAGGGGCTCTGCAAGGTGATCTTCGATAAGAAGACCGGCGAACTGCTCGGCGCGCATATGGTCGGCGCCGAAGTGACCGAACTCATCCAGGGTTTCGTTGTTGCCATGAACCTGGAGACGACGGAAGAGGAACTGATGCACACGATCTTCCCGCATCCGACCGTTTCGGAAACGATGAAGGAAGCCGTGCTGGACGCCTACGGGCGGGTGCTGAACGCTTGATAATTTCCTGCCATGCCCTTTATCCAAAGGGTGGAAATCAGGAAAGGAAATCAACATGTCTATCACGGCGGAAGGTTGGATCGTCTTTCTTCTCATCGGGCTGGTCGCGGGTTTCCTCGCGAGCCTGATCGTCGGAGGCGGTGGGCTCATCGGTTGCCTGGTGAGTGGCGTGATCGGGGCTTTCGTGGGCGGTTTCCTGTTCCGTTATTTCGGGATATCGCTCGGCATTGAAAATGCGCTTGTCGTGGAGATCATTCATGCCACGGTCGGCGCGATCATCGTGGTGCTATTGGCGAGGCTGATCGTCTAGAGCATCTTGGCAGTAGGCTTGGAACGAGGGTTTGATGGAAAGTGTCGGTTGGCTGGGTTTGATCATCATCGGCGGTCTCGCGGGCTGGCTTGCGGGCAAGCTGATGGATGCGCGCTACGGCATCATCCTGAACATCATCCTCGGCATCGCCGGCTCGGTGGTCGCTGCGGGGCTTCTGGTAGCCCTGCATGTCGGCGTACCGGGCGGCAGGCTCGGCTTTTTCATCACCGGTTTCATCGGTGCATGCATTCTGATATTCCTCGCCAAATTCGCTCGGCGATGAAGGGCCGCATTTCAGGCGGCGGAAAGTAGACGTTTCATGGTCACCATTCTCGACACGATCAACCCGGACGCCAAGCGCGTACGACACCCGGAGAAGGCGCATCGGCCGGATACGGAAGTCCTGCGCAAGCCGGACTGGATCCGCGTGAAGGCACCGACATCGAAGGGTTATGCCGAAACCCGCTCGATCGTGAAGGAGCATAAGCTCGTCACGGTCTGCGAAGAAGCCGGTTGCCCGAATATCGGCGAGTGCTGGGACAAGAAGCACGCCACCTTCATGATCATGGGCGAAATCTGTACCCGCGCCTGTGCCTTCTGCAACGTCGCGACCGGCAAGCCGAACGCGCTCGATATGGCCGAGCCGGAAAACGTCGCCAAGGCCGTCAAGGAGATGGGCCTCAGCCACGTCGTTATCACCTCGGTGGACCGTGATGATCTCGCCGACGGCGGTGCCGAGCATTTCGAGAAGGTGATCTGGGCGATCCGGGCCGCTTCGCCGACGACCACGATCGAGATCCTGACGCCGGACTTCCTGAAGAAGCCGGGTGCGCTGGAGCGCGTCGTCGCCGCCAAGCCCGACGTCTTCAACCACAATCTGGAAACTGTGCCCGGCAATTATCTGACGGTTCGTCCCGGCGCGCGCTACTTCCACTCCGTCCGCCTGCTGCAGCGGGTCAAGGAACTGGACCCGACCATGTTCACCAAGTCGGGCATCATGGTCGGCCTCGGCGAAGAGCGCAACGAAGTGCTGCAGCTGATGGACGACCTGCGCACCGCCGATGTCGACTTCCTGACGATTGGCCAATATCTGCAGCCGACGCGCAAGCATCATCAGGTGATGAGCTTCGTCACGCCGGAAGAGTTCAAGTCCTACGAGACCGTGGCTTACACCAAGGGCTTCCTGATGGTCGCTTCCAGCCCGCTGACGCGCTCGTCGCATCACGCCGGCGATGATTTCGAGCGTCTGCGCGCTGCCCGCGAAAAGAAGCTGCTGCTGGCAGCGGAATAGGAAAAAGTAGTCTCTTTGTCCTCAGGAGCGGCGACGCGGAGATTTCAGGAGCTTTTTGGTTCGAATAATTCGATCGCGTTCCCGGACGGATCCTCGCACAGGATTTGTCGTCCGCCTGGTCCCTCTATGATGTCGTTGCGGAAATGAACACCATGTTCGCGCAGAGTGGAAACGAGTGTGGGCAATTCTTCCTGAATCTCAAGCACGAACCGGTTCCAGCCGCCCGGTTCAGGTTTGCGGCCATCCGGCATTGGCCGGGAAGCCGACGCCATTGGGCCTGCAAGCCACAATGTGAGGTCGTCCCGCTTCAGAATCGCCATTGCCGGTCCGAACTGTTGTTTTAGCGTAAAGCCGAAATGCTTCAGATAGAATGCCGCTGCCGCTTCCACATCCTCGACTAGGTACCGCACTATCGCCATTGCGCTGCTCCTCGATCTGGCCCAGGGATCCTTACCACGGTTTTCGCGTGCTCTGCCATAGGATCGTCATTCGCTTGATTTAGGAAGCATGCCAGCCGTTTGCTGCCGGTACCGGCGCCTGTCGAGATCGAATATGGAGCCGTATCGTGGAGCAGATCGTCGCGCTGCAGGCGCTTTCCCATGCCGTCGATATAGATCAGGCGGCTCGCATCCTCGAAAAGGCAGACCGTATTCTCATCATGGGCTGCTCCGGTACAGGCAAGAGCACGCTCGCGCAGGCCATCGCGTCGCTGCGTGGGTTGGCCTATGTTTCAATGGATCGCGACATCTTCTGGCTACCCGGCTGGAAATTGCGCCCGCGCCCAGAAGCGATCGCGCTGATCGAGCAGGCGGTCGCCGGGCCGCGCTGGATCATGGACGGCAACAGCCCAGGAACCTTGCCCTTGCGGCTGCCGCGCGCCGAACTCGTCATATGGCGACGCCCGCCGCGGCACGTGGCATTGCGCGGCGTCATTTCACGCTGGCTGCGCTACCGCGGCCGGTCGCGGCCTGAGATGGCGCCGGGATGCCCCGAGCGGCTGGACTGGAAATTCCTGCGCTACATCTGGACTTTCGAGCGTGACGAAGCGCCGCAGTTTCAGGAGATGCTCGAACAACACGGCCGTAATGTGCCGGTCGTGACGCTGAAATCCTACCGCGAAGGCGAAGACCTGCTGTCCCGTCTCCGAGGCAAGAGCTGAGAGGCTGTCATGGATCAAATCGCGATGCCGACATTGCGCAGCGAGATACGAGACCTTGATGTAGCCGCTGAGCATATCCGCCGCGCGAATCGTATCATGGTTATGGGCTGCTCCGGCGGCGGCAAGTCGACCCTGTCGCAGAAGATCGCCGCACACGTCGGCCTTGCTTATGTCTCGATCGATCGCGACGTTTTGTGGCTGCCGGGCTGGGTTCAGCGCGATAGGGACGAGCAGCGCGCCATCATCCTTGCCAAGGTGCAGGGCGAGCGATGGATCATGGACGGGACCAATCCCTCGACATTCGACATCCGCCTGCCGCGTACCGATTTCGTCATATGGGTGCGGATGCCGCGCCTGCTGTGCATCTGGGGCGCCGTCTCTCGCTGGATCAAGTGGATGGGTCGCACGCGCCCGGAAATGGCACCGGGCTGCATCGAGAAAGTCGATTGGGAATTCTTGCGCTTCATCTGGACATTTGAGGAAAAATTCACGCCGCGGGTTCTTGCCGGCCTTGCCGAATACGGCCCCGATGTCCCCGTTTTGCAGCTGAAATCCCGCGGCGAAATGCGTCAGCTTCTTGATCTTCTTGGCCGTCCTGCTTAATTGCGGCTCATGCCTCAATTCGAAACTCATCGCCCCGTTCCGCATTCGCCCGACCAGATGTTCGACCTCGTCGCCGACGTGGAGCGCTATCCCGAATTCCTGCCGCTTTGCGAGGCGCTCACGGTCCGCAACCGCAAGGAGCGCGACGGTAAGATCCTGCTGATTGCCGATATGACCGTAGGCTACAAGGCGATCCGTGAGACCTTCACGACGCAGGTGCTGTTGAACAAGGCGGAGCGCGCGATCGATGTGAAATATATCGATGGGCCTTTCAAATATCTCGACAATCGCTGGCGCTTTACGCCGTTGGAAAATGGCGGCTGCAGCATTGATTTTTTCATCGACTATGAATTCAAGAGCCGCATCCTCGGCGCCCTGATGGGATCGATGTTCGATCGGGCTTTCCGCATGTTCACGGATGCCTTCGAGACGCGCGCGAGCAAAATATATACTTGAAGCCGCGCCTAAGCATGTCGCGCAAAAGTGTACTACGGTTTTGCGATAACGACATGCGAAAAATCAAGAAGTTAAAGCGCACCGAGCGAATCTGAAAGATCGCGCTGCGCTTTGGTTATTGGCTGAGCGCGACAAGCATCTCCAGCGCCGTGTTCAAAGTGGCGAGCCGGACCTTGTCGCGGCTGATATCGCCATAACGCATTTCTCGATGGATCAGTGCACCGCTGCGCGCTTTGGCGGTGAGGTGGACGAGCCCGACGGGCTTTTCCGCGGAGCCGCCGCCAGGGCCGGCAATACCGGTCACCGCTACGGCAAAATCGGCCCGGGAGCGGAAGAGGGCGCCATGCACCATCTGGAGCGCCGTTTCCTTTGAAACCGCGCCGAACTGCGCAAGAGTCTGTTCCTGAACGCCGAGCATCTCCATTTTCGCGGTATTGGTATAGGTCACGAAGCCGCGATCGACCACCGCCGAGGAGCCGGGGATTTCCGTCAACGCTCCGGCGATCAGCCCGCCAGTGCAGGATTCGGCCGTGGCGACCATCCAGCCTTTTACCGTGAAATCCGTGACGATCTTTCGTGCGAGCGCGAGAATCTCATCGGGGAAATGCGTCATGTCTTGCCTCCGCGATAGACGACGGTTGCCGTCGCGATGGCGGCGATGCCTTCGCGGCGGCCGACGAAGCCGATCTTCTCGTTCGTCGTCGCCTTGACCGAGCAGCGATCGATGCTGATGCCCAGAAACTCCGAAAGCCTGGCGCGCATCACGTCGCGATGCGGCCCGACTTTCGGTGCTTCGGCGATCAGCGAGACATCCGCATTCATGATGGTGCCGCCGTGTTCGCGCACGATTTTGGCCGCATGTTCGATGAAGATGCGGGAAGGGGCGCCTTTCCACTGCGGATCGGAGGGCGGGAAATGGTCGCCGATATCGCCGGCGCCGCAGGTGGCGAGCAAGGCATCCGTGAGAGCGTGCAAGGCGACATCGGCGTCCGAATGCCCCTTCAGCTTTTGATCGTGAGGAATGAAGACGCCGCAAAGGGTTACGCCGTCGCCGGGCTCCAGCTGGTGCACGTCATAACCATTGCCGGTACGTACGTCGGGCAGCAGGCCGGCGCTCAGCTTTTCATCGGCCATGGCAATATCCCTCCTAATCGTCAGTTTCACATTGTCGGCGCTGCCGGTTACCAATGTCACCGGCAGGCTGCACCATTCCGCGATCGCGGCGTCGTCGGTGAAATCGCTTTTGCCGTCGGCTACTGCTTTTTCGTGTGCGGCAAGAATATCGGCAAAGCGAAAGGATTGCGGCGTCTGCGCGGCGTGAAGCCCGGCGCGAGTCACGGTGTCGACGACGAGCCCTTCCGCGTTGCCGCGCTTTAGCGTGTCGGTTACAGGCATGGCCGGCAGCACTGCTGGTGCGCCGTCTGCAAGCGCCGTGGCGACGCGATCCAGCAGATCGTGGTCGAAGAAGGGGCGCACGGCATCATGGATCATGACATGCGTCACGCCGCTTCCCTTCAACTGGCGAAGTCCGGCAAGCACGGATTGCTGGCGCGTGGCGCCGCCGAAAGCGATATCGACATCAGGCAATCCGGCAACCTGCTGCAGCGCCGAGCGGAGCAGGTTTTCATCGTCGCGATGAATGACGATGACGATCTTCGCTGTCTGCGGCCATGTCACGAATCTTTCAAGCGTGTGCGCAATAACCGCTCTGCCGCCGATCGGGCGATATTGCTTGGGGCCTTCTTCCGGAGAGCCCGCCCGTTCGCCGCGTCCGGCGGCAACGATCACGATTCCCACCGATAGCGGTTGCGTTGAATGCATTTGCGTCATAACCCCCGAAAAATAAAGGCTCGTCTCCGGCATGGCTTTGAAAAGCGTGGAGCTTTCTTTTGGACAAGCACATGCTAAATAGATCGCCAAACGGGATCCTGCTTCAGCAGGGTCTATCGCCTCGACCGAGTATTTTCCAGCATCTGCCCAAAAAATATCGGGATTCTCTAAACCCCCTTGGCAAACTTTCAAAGCGTGTCTAAAAATAGTGCAGATGTATAGTGTGCCCGAAAGATAATCATTTGCTTTCTTCCCAGCTTGCAGCTCCATTTTCCATCGGTTCCGTATCCATCCGAAATCGCGTGATTCTGGCACCGATGTCGGGCGTGACCGATCTGCCTTTCCGGCAGCTCGCATTACGTTACGGCGCCGGCCTGGTCGTCACCGAAATGGTCGCCAGCCGTGAGCTCGTGCAGGATACGGCCGAATCCTGGGCGCGTTTGAAAAGCGCGGGATTGAAGCCGCATATGGTGCAGCTGGCTGGCCGCGAGGCACATTGGATGGCCGAGGCGGCGAAGATTGCCGCCGACAATGGCGCCGATATCATCGATATCAATATGGGGTGCCCCGCCAAGAAGGTGATCGGCGGCTATTCCGGCTCGGCGCTGATGCGCGACCCGGATCACGCGCTAACATTGATCGAGGCGACGGTCCGCGCCGTGAACATCCCCGTGACGCTGAAGATGCGGCTTGGCTGGGATGAAAACTCCATCAACGCGCCGGATATTGCGCGCCGTGCCGAGGAAGCCGGCATTCAGCTCGTCACCATTCACGGCCGCACGCGCATGCAGTTCTATGAGGGCAGGGCGGATTGGGATGCGATCCGCGCCGTGCGCGATGCCGTCTCCATCCCGCTTGTCGCCAATGGCGATGTCGAAACGGCGGAAGACGCGCGGGAAATCCTGCGCCGCTCCGGTGCCGATGCCGTCATGATCGGCCGTGGCTGCCAGGGCCGCCCGTGGCATGCAGGCATACTGGCCGGCTACCGCGAACCGAGCCGCCAGGAGATCGTCGAGATCGCGCTCGAACATTACCGGATGATGATGGAGTTTTACGGCGAAGCGGTCGGTATACGCCATGCCCGCAAGCATCTGGCCTGGTATCTCGATCGGTACGCGCCGGCGACGACAGATGTCGACAAGGCGAAAATCATGACGTCGAAAGAGAGCGGCGAGGTGGCTGCATCCTTCCATGCCGCGCTGCAGGCAGGCGCCGATCTCGCTCACTGCGTCCAGGAGGCTGCATGACTTCGAAATCCAGCTCCGGCGCCGGCGACATCTTGGCCAATTCCCTCGCCATGGCCGTTCTCAACGCGATCCAGAACCCCGTCGTCATGGTCGACGAGGCCGGTTTGATTGCCTTTGCCAACTGGGAGGCGGAGGCCTTCTTCGGCGCCAGCGCCTCGCATCTCTCACGCTATAAGATTTCGACCTTTATCCCGTTCGGCAGCCCGTTGCTGGCGCTGATCGACCAGGTGCGCGAGCGCCGCGCGCCCGTCAACGAGTATCGCGTCGACCTCAGCTCTCCGCGTCTTGGGCAGGACAAGTTGGTGGATATTTACGTCGCGCCGGTTTCCAGCGACCCCGGCTCAGTGGTCGTCGTATTCCAGGAACGCTCCATGGCGGACAAGATCGACCGGCAGCTGACGCACCGCGCCGCCGCCCGTTCGGTCACCGGTCTTGCCTCCATGCTGGCGCATGAGATCAAGAACCCGCTGTCAGGTATTCGCGGCGCCGCTCAGCTGCTGGAGCAGTCCGTCGAGGACGACGATCGCGCTCTGACGCGCCTCATCTGCGACGAGACGGACCGTATCGTCTCGCTGGTCGACCGCATGGAGGTTTTCTCCGACGAGCGGCCGGTCGATCGCGTGCCCGTCAACATCCACTCCGTGCTCGATCACGTGAAGGCCGTCGCCAAGGCCGGCTTCGCCCGCAACATCAAGATTTCCGAGAACTACGACCCTTCGCTGCCGGCGGTCTTTGCAAACCGGGACCAGCTCGTGCAGGTCTTCCTCAATCTGGTGAAGAATGCCGCCGAGGCGGTCGGCGATCGTCAGGATGGCGAGATCATGCTGACGACGGCCTATCGCCCCGGCATCCGGCTTTCGGTCGCCGGCACGCGCGAGAAGATTTCGCTGCCGCTGGAATTCTGCGTCATCGACAATGGTCCCGGCGTTCCATCCGACCTCGTGCCGCATCTCTTCGATCCGTTCATCACCACGAAGACGAACGGAACCGGCCTCGGCCTTGCGCTGGTCGCCAAAATCATTGGCGACCACGGCGGCATTGTCGAATGCGACAGCCAGAACCACCGCACCACTTTCCGTGTTTTGATGCCCGCCTCCAAGGGCATCACCTCAGAAGATGCCCCCCTTCCGAACTCTACAGGGACTACTCGATGACAGCCACGATCCTTGTCGCCGATGACGATGCGGCCATCCGCACCGTGCTCAACCAAGCTCTGAGCCGCGCGGGTTACGATGTGCGCATTACATCCAACGCCGCGACGCTCTGGCGTTGGGTCTCGGCCGGCGAAGGCGACCTCGTCGTAACCGACGTCGTCATGCCTGACGAAAACGCATTCGATCTATTGCCGCGGATCAAGAAGGCAAGGCCGGATCTGCCCGTGCTCGTCATGAGCGCGCAGAACACCTTCATGACTGCAATCAAGGCGTCGGAGAAGGGTGCTTACGATTACCTTCCGAAGCCGTTCGACCTGACGGAGCTGATCGCGATCGTCGGCCGTGCCCTGTCCGAACCGAAGCGCAAGCCGGCAAAGCTCGACGATGACATGCAGGACGGCATGCCGCTTGTGGGGCGTTCGGCCGCGATGCAGGAAATCTACCGTGTGCTCGCCCGCCTGATGCAGACCGACCTCACGCTGATGATCACCGGCGAATCCGGTACCGGCAAGGAGCTGGTGGCGCGCGCCCTGCACGATTACGGCAAGCGCCGCAATGGGCCTTTCGTTGCCATCAACATGGCCGCGATCCCGCGCGATCTGATCGAATCCGAACTGTTCGGCCATGAGAAGGGCGCTTTCACTGGCGCACAGACGCGCTCGACCGGCCGTTTCGAGCAGGCGGAAGGTGGTACGCTGTTTCTCGACGAGATTGGCGATATGCCGATGGATGCGCAGACGCGCCTGCTTCGCGTGCTGCAGCAGGGCGAATATACGACCGTGGGCGGCCGCACGCCGATCCGCACCGATGTCCGCATCGTCGCCGCCACCAACAAGGACCTGAAGCAGGCGATCAATCAGGGCCTGTTCCGCGAGGACCTCTATTATCGTCTCAACGTCGTGCCGCTGCGCCTGCCGCCGCTGCGCGACCGCGCCGAGGATATCCCGGATCTCGTGCGCCATTTCGTGCAGCAGACCGAAAAGGAAGGGCTGG
Source organism: Martinezella tropici (assembly GCF_008370325.1). Lineage (GTDB taxonomy): Bacteria > Pseudomonadota > Alphaproteobacteria > Rhizobiales > Rhizobiaceae > Rhizobium > Rhizobium tropici_B. The sequence goes on from NZ_VNIP01000015.1 coordinate 133,616, forward strand.
GTTCCAAGCGTTTCGACCAGGAAGCGCTCGAACTGATGAAGGCCTATCCCTGGCCCGGCAACGTCCGCGAGCTGGAAAATCTCATTCGCCGGCTGATGGCGCTCTATCCGCAGGATGTCATCACCAAGGAAATTATCGACGCGGAACTGCGGGCTGACGTGCCCGACAGTCCGATCGAAAAGGGTCCGGTCCGCACCGGCTCCATGACCATCGCCCAGGCGGTAGAGGAAAACATGCGGACCTATTTCGCCGGTTTCGGCGATAATCTGCCGCCGCCTGGCCTTTACGACCGCGTGCTGACGGAAATGGAATATCCCTTGATTCTCGCGGCATTGACCGCGACGCGGGGTAATCAGATCAAGGCCGCCGATCTTTTGGGCCTCAACCGCAATACGTTGCGTAAAAAGATCAGGGAACTGGGAGTTTCGGTTTACAGAAGCTCCCGAACGGCTTGACAACGCGATCCGATGCGTTGCATTTTCGCCACAATGCGTTGCTTAAAGGTCACGCAGTTGATTCGTCGTCTTTGCAGTGGCGATTCATTTGACCTGCTCTCTGGAAAAGGAGAGTTCGTCAGATTTTTCAGCCTGTTGCAAGGATGACGTGAAGTAAAGGTTTCGCTCTTATGCGAAACCGAACGACAGTTCCCGCCTCTGCCTGTCGCGCACACGAATGCCAAATAGTGGCGGTGCGATTTTGACCAGGGCGCCGACCGTCGCTCGTGCGTGGAGATTGATGGGAATGATGCAGGACGCGGTGTCGCCGGCGGCGAGCGACGAGGCGGTTGTCAAGGTGACGGACCGTCGTGCTTCCTTCGCCCTGCCGGGTCTGATCCTGGCCGGCGGCGCGCTCCTGTGCGCCATCGCGACCTTGCTGATGCTCCTGGGGCTCACGCCGATCGCCCCGACGTCCTCCGTCGTCTTCACCTCGGTCGTGATCAACGGCCTGTTCGTGCTGGGACTGATTGCTCTGATCGCCCGCGAAGTCGCGCGGTTGATGAAGGCGCGCAGCCGTGGCCGCGCCGCGGCTCGGCTTCATATCCGCATCGTCGTTCTTTTCTCGATCGTGGCGATCACGCCGGCCATTCTTGTCGCTATCGTTGCCAGCCTGACTCTCAATGTCGGCCTCGACCGCTGGTTCGGCGTACGTACGCAGCAGATCATCAGTTCCTCGCAGAACGTCGCGCAAGCCTATCTGATGGAGAATGCGAGCTATCTGCAGGGGCAGACAGTGTCGATGGCGAACGATCTGGAGCGCAATCGCTCGCTCTTCAATCTCGATCGCACCGGTTTTACCGATTTGATGACCCGTCAAGCGCGCGGGCGCGGCTTGCTGGGGGCCTTTCTCGTGCGCCGTGATGGCAGCGCCATCGTCCAGGCCGAGATCAAGACCGAACGGCCGCTGCCGGCCATTCCGAAGGATGCGCTCGATTCCTCGGCCAACGGGCAGCCGACGCTCATTCCGCCGGGGGTGACCAACCTTGTCGGCGCGGTCATCAAGCTCGATGAGATCCCCGGCTCGTTTCTCTACACTGTGCGTGCCGTCGACCCGCGCGTCATGAACGCCATGCGCATGGTTGAGGATAACACCGTCGAATACAAGGCGATGGAAGCAGGGCGCATGTCGCTCCAGATCGCCTTCGCCGTTCTTTACATCGGCTTCGCGCTCATCGTGCTGCTGGCCGCGATATGGACCGCGATCGCGATCGCCGACCGTATCGTCAGGCCGATCCGCCTCCTCATCAGCGCTGCGGACAATGTCGCCTCGGGCAATATGAACGTGCTGGTGCCCGTGCGCTCGGCCGATGGCGACGTCGGCAGCTTGTCGCGCACCTTCAACAAGATGATCTCGGAAATTCGCACCCAGCGCGATGAAATCCTTGAGGCGAAGGACGAGGTCGACGACCGTCGCCGCTTCATCGAGGCCGTTCTGTCGGGCGTGACGGCGGCTGTGATCGGTGTCGAGCATGACCGGCGCATCACGATCGCCAATACTTCGGCCGAAGATCTGCTGACGCTCAAGAGCGACGAGCTCATCGGCAAGAACCTGTCGGAAATCGCCCCCGAGGTCGACCAAGTCGTGACCGAGGCGACGATGCGCCATCGCAGCGATTTCCGCAAGCAGATCAGCCTTGTTCGTGGCGGGACGGTGCGCACGCTCAGTGTCCAGGTAACGCGCGAGGAATCGCGCGATGCCAACGAATCCTATGTCATCACGCTCGACGACATCACCGATCTGGTGATCGCGCAGCGTTCGACCGCCTGGGCCGATGTCGCGCGTCGCATTGCGCATGAGATCAAGAACCCGCTGACGCCGATCCAGCTATCGGCCGAGCGTATCCGCCGCCGCTTCGGCAAGAACATCGCCGAAGCCGATCGTGCGGTTTTCGATCAATGCACGGATACGATCATCCGCCAGGTGGGCGATATCGGCCGCATGGTCGACGAGTTCTCCTCCTTCGCCCGCATGCCGAAGCCGACCATGGAGCCGACCGATCTGCGCGATATTCTGCGCGATGCCGTCTTCCTGCGCGAAATGGGCAACACTCACGTCAAATTCGAGCGTGAGCTGGGCGACGAACGGCTGGAGGGTATGTTCGATGCGCGAATGCTCGGCCAGGCCTTCGGCAATCTCATCAAGAATGCCGTCGAGGCGATCGAAGGCGTGCCAAGCGACCAGGCCCGCGAGGAGCCGAAGATCCTGGTGCGCTCGTCGCTCGATCCCGAGCGGGATCGTTTCACTGTCGACGTCATCGACAATGGCCGCGGCCTGCCGGTCGAGAACCGGCACAGTATTCTCGAACCCTATATGACGATGCGCGAGAAGGGCACGGGCCTTGGCCTCGCCATCGTCAAGAAGATCATTGAAGACCATGGCGGGCAGATCGAACTCCACGACGCGCCGGCCGATTTCGACCAGGGCAGGGGGGCCATGATCCGCGTGCATCTGCCACGCCGTGAGCAGGCCGTCGTCGCCCAGACAGCAAGTGACAAGGAAAGCGTCTATGGCATCTGACATTCTCGTAGTGGATGACGAGGAAGACATTCGCGAAATCGTTTCGGGAATTCTCTCGGACGAAGGGCACGAAACCCGCACGGCACACGACAGCGACAGCGCGCTTGCCGCGATTTCCGATCGCGCGCCGCGGCTGATCTTCCTCGATATCTGGATGCAGGGCAGCAAGCTCGATGGTCTTGCGCTGCTGGACGAAATCAAGGCGCGCCATCCGGAACTGCCCATCGTCATGATCTCCGGTCACGGCAATATCGAGACGGCCGTCTCCGCCATCAAGCGCGGCGCCTTCGACTTTATCGAAAAGCCGTTCAAGGCCGATCGTCTGATCCTGATTGCTGAGCGCGCCCTGGAAAATTCCAAGCTGAAGCGCGAAGTCTCCGAGCTGAAGCGCCGCACCGGCGATGCCGTGGAGCTGATTGGTACGTCGGTAGCCGTTTCGCAGCTGCGCCAGACGATCGACAAGGTATCGCCCACCAACAGCCGCGTCATGATCTTCGGCCCGTCGGGCTCCGGCAAGGAGCTCGTCGCGCGGATGATACACAAGAAGTCGACCCGCGCGAATGGTCCCTTTGTGGCGCTGAATGCCGCGACGATCACACCAGAGCGCATGGAAATCGCTCTCTTCGGCACTGAAGGCTCGCCGGGGCAGGCGCGCAAGATCGGCGCCCTGGAAGAGGCCCATCGCGGCATCCTCTATCTCGATGAAGTCGGTGAAATGCCGCGCGAGACGCAGAACAAGATCCTGCGCGTGCTCGTCGATCAACAGTTCGAGCGCGTCGGCGGCTCCAAGCGCGTCAAGGTGGACGTCCGGATCATCTCGTCCACGGCCTATAATCTCGAGAGCCGCATCGCCGAAGGGCTGTTCCGTGAGGATCTCTATCACCGTCTAGCCGTCGTGCCCGTGCGCGTGCCTGCCCTTGCCGAACGCCGCGAGGACGTTCCATTCCTCGTCGACCAGCTGATGCGCCAGATTTCCGAGCAGGCCGGCATTCGCCCCCGCCGGATCGGCGACGACGCCATGGCCGTGCTGCAGGCGCATGACTGGCCGGGCAACATCCGCCAGCTGCGCAACAATATCGAGCGGCTGATGATCCTCGCACGCTCGGATGGCGCGGAAACGCCGATCACGGCGGAAATGCTGCCGACCGACCTCGGCGACATGCTGCCGAAGGTGTCCGCCAAGAATGATTATCACATCATGACGCTGCCGCTGCGTGAAGCGCGCGAGATGTTCGAGCGCGATTACCTCATCGCTCAGATCAACCGCTTCGGCGGCAATATCTCGCGCACCGCGGAATTTGTCGGCATGGAACGTTCGGCGCTGCACCGTAAGCTGAAGTCGCTGGGCGTCTGATCGGCCGCTTCGTCCGTCAACATCGTAGACTTCTGATCAGGGGCTTCCATGCCGAGAATAGCTTATGTCAACGGCCGCTACGTCAAGCACAGCGATGCCATGGTGCATATCGAGGACCGCGGCTACCAGTTTGCAGATGGTGTCTACGAGGTTTGCGAGGTTCGTCATGGCGTGATCGTCGACCTGACGCGCCATCTCGATCGTCTCAACCGTTCGCTGGGCGAGCTGCGGATCGCCTGGCCGATGACGCGCCAGGCATTGGTACTGGTGATTCGCGAGACCTTGCGCCGCAATCATGTCCGCAATGGCCTGTTCTATCTGCAGGTGACACGCGGCGTTGCCCGGCGAGACCACGTCTTCCCGCCCGCCGGCACGCCATCCTCGATCGTCGTCACCGCCAAGAGCACCGATCAATCCGGGATCGCCAAAAAGAACGCCGATGGCATCAAGGCGATTACCGTCCGCGACAATCGCTGGGACCGGGTCGATATCAAGTCGGTGGGCCTGCTTCCGAATGCCATGGCCCGCCAGCAGGCCAAGGAGGCCGGCGCCCAGGAGGCGATCTATATCGACCACAACGGCATGGTGAAGGAAGGGGCCGCGACCAACGTCTGGATCGTCGATCATGACGGCAATCTCGTCACTCGCCCGGCCGAGCATGGCATCCTGCGTGGCATCACCCGTACGACCCTGATGGACGTCGCAGCCAAGCTCGACGTGACGATTGTCGAGCGATTCTTCTCGGTCGAGGAGATGATGAAGGCCCGCGAAGTCTTCATCACCGCGGCGACAAGTATATGTTTTCCGGTCGTTTCTATCGATGGCGAGACCATTGCCAATGGTCATCCGGGCAGCATGTCACAGAAAATTCGTGAAGCCTTTTTCGACGTTGCGGAAAAGACTGCGATTTGATACCAACATTCGCTGGAGGGAGAGAATGAGGGTATCTCTTGTCCGGGACCTCTGTATATCATGACATTTAACCGACCTGGGTCGGCAAAAAAGAAAGAAGCGGCGCGATGGCGGAACGTTCTCAAAACTTGCAGGACTTGTTTCTCAATACTGTTCGCAAGCAAAAGATTTCACTGACAATTTTCTTGATTAACGGCGTGAAGCTCACAGGTGTCGTAACCTCGTTCGACAATTTCTGCGTCCTGCTCCGCCGCGATGGCCATTCGCAGCTCGTCTACAAGCATGCGATCTCGACGATCATGCCGGGTCAGCCGATGCAGATGTTCGAGAGCGAAGAAGCCGCATCCTAACCAGGACTTTCTACTATCACGACACGCGATACCAAAAACGATTCTCTCATCCCGGAGTCCGCAAAGCACCGGGATGATATGCGCGCTGTCGTCGTCGTGCCTGTGTTGAAACAGGCGCGCGCGGCGCGTTCCGCTCAAGCCGATAGCGCCAATTCCGCCTCGCGCCCGCCGGAGAGCCGACTGGAAGAGGCCAAAGGCCTCGCCTTGGCGATCGATCTCGACGTGGTCAACGGTTCCATCGTGCCGATCAACGATCCACGGCCGGCAACGCTGCTCGGAACCGGCAAGATCGAGGAAATCCTGGCGCTGCTCGATGAGTTCAACGCCGGCCTCGTTATCGTCGATCATCCGTTGACGCCGGTGCAGCAGCGCAATCTCGAGAAGGCGTGGAACGCCAAGGTCATCGACCGCACCGGCCTCATCCTCGAAATCTTCGGCCGCCGCGCCTCCACCAAGGAAGGCACGCTGCAGGTCGAGCTCGCGCATCTGAACTATCAGAAAGGCCGGCTAGTTCGAAGCTGGACCCACCTTGAACGCCAGCGCGGCGGTGCCGGCTTCATGGGCGGCCCCGGTGAAACCCAGATCGAAGCCGACCGGCGGATGCTGCAGGAACGGATCATTCGGCTGGAGCGCGAGCTGGAGCAGGTGGTTCGCACCCGCCAGCTTCATCGCGCCAAGCGCCGGAAGGTGCCGCATCCGATCGTGGCTCTGGTCGGCTATACCAATGCCGGCAAATCGACGTTGTTCAACCGCATCACCGGCGCCGGTGTTCTGGCGGAAGACATGCTGTTTGCGACGCTGGACCCGACGCTGCGCCGTATGAAGCTGCCGCATGGCCGCACCGTCATCCTCTCCGATACCGTCGGTTTCATTTCCGACCTGCCGACCCATCTGGTGGCCGCATTCCGCGCGACGCTGGAAGAGGTGCTGGAGGCCGACCTGATCCTGCATGTGCGCGATCTCTCGGATGACGACAATCAGGCGCAGAGCGCTGACGTGATGCGCATTCTCGGTGATCTCGGCATTGGCGAGGCGGAAGGTGCGGAGCGCATCCTCGAGGTCTGGAACAAGATTGACCGCCTGGAACCGGAAGCTCACGATGCCATCGTCCAAAAGGCTTCGACCGCCGAAAACGTCATTGCCGTCTCGGCGATATCAGGCGAGGGCGTCGATCGTCTGATGGACGAAATCAGCCGGCGTCTCTCCGGTGTGCTGACGGAAACGTCGATCACGCTGCCGGTCGAAAAACTGGCACTGCTACCCTGGCTCTACAACCACGCCATTGTCGACAACCGCGAGGACAATGAGGACGGTACGGTGACGCTCGACGTCCGCCTGACCGAGACCGAGGCGGCCGAGCTGGAGCGGCGCATGGGCAATGGCCCGAAGCCGCAGCGCGAGGACTGGGAATAGGCTGCGTCTAAGCCGTTTTCGCCTCGCTGAGCTGCCGCTCGATGGCTTTTGCCGACTGCCAGATCTCTTCCATCCGCTCCAGCGAGGCGCCTTCCAGCGTTTCGCCTTCTGCCTCGAGCGTTGTCTCGATATGATGGAAACGGCGGCGGAATTTCGTGTTCGTGCCGCGCAAAGCCTGTTCCGGATCGGCTTTCACGTGCCGGCCGATATTGACGACGGCGAAGATCAGGTCGCCGAGCTCGTCGCTGACCTTGGCCTTGTCGCCGCTCGCAAGCGCTGCCCGCAATTCGTCGATCTCCTCCTCGATCTTGTCGAGAATAGGCTCCGGCGCCGACCAGTCGAAGCCGACTTTGGCGGCCCGTTCCTGTAGTTTCAAGGCTTCCGTCAGGGCAGGGAAGGTGCGTTGCACCGAGCCCAGGAAGCCGGCCTTGAAATCTTCGGTAACGCCGCTTTTGGCACGACGCTCCGCCCGTTCGCGCTTCTCTTCGGCCTTGATCCGATCCCATTGCAGCGTCACCGCATCTTCGGTCTTAGCATCGGAAACGGCAAAGACATGCGGATGGCGGCGGATCATCTTGCGGGAGATGGCATGGACGACATCGCCGAACGAAAATGCGCCTGACTCCTCGGCGATCCGGGAATGGAAAACGACCTGCAGCAGCAGATCGCCGAGCTCGTCGCAGAGATCGTCCGTATCTTTGCGCTCGATCGCATCTGCGACCTCATAGGCCTCTTCGATCGTGTAGGGCTTGATGGTTTCGAAGGTCTGAACGATGTCCCAGGGGCAGCCGCTCTCGGGATTTCGCAGCGCTGCCATGATGTCGATCAGGCCGTTTATGTCTCGCGATGCTTCCATCATTGCCTCGGATCTAGCTATCAATTCAAAGGGATGTCGTTGCCGCTCTTCGACGCCTGGTAGTTGTCCGAGAGATCGGCATAGGCCTGTTTAATGCGCGCCGTTTGTTCCTTCAGCTCACCTTTGCGCGGATCCGCTTCCGTTTCCACAAGGTCGGAGATGGCAAAGCTGTTCCAGAATGCGTTTTGACGGCGATAACCGCCCGGCTCCAGGCCGAAGACTTCCTTCAGGATCCTGAGATCGTGCGGGATCGCGAAGGCATCCCGGGAATCCTCATGGCTGAAGAAATAATAGAAATTGTCGAAGCCGGCCCAGGTGATCGCCGACATGCACATGGTGCAGGGCTCGTGGGTGGACAGGAAGATCAAATCCTTGGTCGCCGGCTTTTCGCCGAGTTCGTAGAAGCGCTTGAGGGCATGAACCTCGCCGTGCCACAGCGGGTTCTCCAATTCGTTGTTGGTTTCGGCGATGACGAGCGAAAGGTCGGATTTGCGCAGGATAGCGGCGCCGAAGACCTTGTTGCCGGCGGCCACGCCCTTGCGGGTCAGGGGCAGGATGTCGTGCTCCACGACGTCGAGAAGGCGGGCTGCGATGCTGTTGTCGGACAAGGATCTGCTCCAGAGTTTTGGGCCAGTCTATCGGCATTGCGCAAGCGGCGGAATGCGCAAATGACGTATGGACCAAGTTTGTCACAGGCAATAAAATCGCCGTAGGCGGCAGTCAATCATAAAAGTCTATAGATTTCCTATATTTATCTCGATCTGCTCGTCTGGTGAGTTTTGCTCAAATCCTTGGCATGTCGAGCAAAAGAATACGCGCATGCGTGGGCATTAGAATTTCTGTTTCTTCAATCTCTTGGCAGCAAGGGCGATAGTCGCCAAATCTCGAAGTGGAACCATGATGCCTCCCAGGACTGAACAGCTTTCGGTGTTTCCCGCCTTCTTCCGCGTGGAAGGAAGGGTGACGGCTGTCTTCGGCAATGGTGATGAAGCTTTCGCCAAGGTGCGGCTGCTCATGAACACGCAAGCCAAGATCGTCGTCTATGCGCCGGCGCCAGAGGCTGATTATCACGCCTTCCTGATTGCCAACCGCATCGAAACCGTACGCGGCAGTTTTTCACCCGATCAGGTCAAGGGCGCGACTCTCGTCTTTGCCGCCACCGGCGACGCCGAGGCGGATCGCACGATCGTCGATGCTGCCCGCGCTGAGCGAATTCCCGCGAATGCCGTCGATCAGCCCGATTATTGCGATTTCTATACGCCGGCGCTGGTCAATCGCGCTCCTGTGGCTGTTGCCATCGGCACGGAAGGTGCCGGTCCGGTGCTGGCGCAGATGGTCCGCGCCCAGATCGACCAGATGTTGTCGCCGTCGCTCGGCAAGCTTGCCGACCTTGCGACGCGCTACCGCAAGCCGGTCGAGCGCCTTGTAGCGCGCGGCGTTGCGCGTCGCGTCTTCTGGCGGCGGTTCTTCTCCGGATCCGTCGCTGATGCCGTCAATGCCGGCCATCTCTTGCAGGCCGAGCAGGCAGCCGATGAGTTGCTGCAGTCGTCGCGCGAAGTCGAGGGCCGCATCTGGTTGGTCGGCGCCGGCCCTGGCGCGGAAGATCTGCTGACGCTTCGGGCGCAACGCGTGATGATGGAAGCGGACGTCATCGTCTATGATGCGCTGGTGCCGCAGGCGATTGTCGATATGGGACGTCGCGATGCCGAGCGCCTGTCCGTCGGCAAGCGCAAGGGATGCCACAGCAAGTCGCAGGAAGAGATCAACGATCTGCTGGTGCAGCTTGGCCGTGAAGGCAAGCGCGTCGTGCGGCTGAAGTCGGGCGATCCGCTGGTTTATGGCCGCGCGGGCGAGGAAATGGCGGCTCTGCGGGCCGCTGGTATCGGCTATGAGATCGTTCCCGGCATCACCTCGGCCTTTGCGGCCGCCGCAGATTTCGAACTGCCATTGACGCTGCGCGGCGTCGCCTCGTCGCTGGTCTTCACAACGGGTCATGATCTCACAGGCGATGTGCTGCCCGATTGGGCGAGCCTGGCCGTATCCGGTGCCACGATTGCCGTGTATATGGGACGCACGGTTGCCGCTTCCGTCGCCGGTCGCCTGATGCAGGCTGGACTGCCGCCGGAGACGACCGTTGCCATCATCGAGAATGCGAGCCGCCGCGATCGTCGCCTGATGCACGGCATCCTGCGGGATCTGCCCGGTCTCGAGCACCGCGACGAGTTGAACGGGCCGGTCATGGTCATTATCGGCGATGCCGTCGCCGGTGCGAATTTTGAACAATCCGAGCCGCTGGTCCGCCGCGAGACCGTTGCTCAAGACTATGCAAGGAGCTGATTGATGGTCGACAAGGTTCTGACCGCAAACCGGCTCACCGATGGCGTCGCCGTTTGGCTGAACGCAAATGGTGAGTGGGTGACATCGCTGCAGGAGGCGCTGGTCGCTCGTCACGCCGAAGCGGAAGCCGCATTGGAAGCGATCGGCAAGCAGGCCTATGCCGACAACAAGGTCGTCGACGTCAATCTGGTCGACGTTCAGGAAACCGGCGGCAAGCTCTGGCCGCTGCGCCTGCGCGAGCGCATCCGCGCCGAAGGCCCCACCATGGAATATGCGCCGGGCTATGCCGCGGCCGATCCCGATTTCATTGCAGTCTGAGAAGTCCCGAGGAAGTCATGTATCGTTACGATGAATTCGACCACGCCTTTGTTGCGGAACGGGTTGCCCAGTTCCGCGATCAGGTGGAACGACGCCTCTCGGGTGAGCTTTCCGAAGATGCTTTCAAGCCGCTGCGCCTGATGAATGGCGTCTATCTGCAGCTGCATGCCTATATGCTGCGCATCGCCATTCCCTATGGCACGCTGAGTTCGCGCCAGATGCGCATGCTCGCCCATGTCGCCCGCACCTATGACCGTGGCTATGGCCACTTCACCACGCGCCAGAATCTGCAGTTCAACTGGCCGAAACTGTCCGAAATGCCGGACGCGCTGGCCGATCTCGCTTCCGTCGAGATGCACGCCATCCAGACCTCGGGCAATTGCATTCGTAACGTAACCGCCGACCATTTCGCCGGCGCTGCGGCCGACGAAGTCGCCGATCCCAGGCCCTATGCCGAAATCCTGCGGCAATGGTCGTCCGTTCACCCGGAATTCTCGTTCCTGCCACGCAAGTTCAAGATCGCCGTCACCGGTGCCGAGCGCGATCGCGCGGCCATTCAGGTGCATGATATTGGCCTGCATCTGAAAAAGAACGATAAGGGTGAGATCGGCTTTGCAGTCTATGTCGGGGGCGGGCAGGGCCGCACGCCGCTCGTTGCCAAGCTCATCCGCGACTTCCTGCCGGAAGAGGATCTCCTGTCCTACACGACGGCGATCATGCGCGTTTACAATCTGCATGGCCGCCGCGACAACAAGTACAAGGCGCGCATCAAGATCCTCGTGCATGAAACCGGTGCAGAGGAACTGGCACGTCAGGTCGAAGTCGAGTTCGACAAGCTCAAGGATACCGAACTGAAGCTGCCGGAAGCCGATGTCCAGGCGATCTCCGCCTATTTCGCACCGCCGGCGCTGCCTGAGCGCGCTGAAGGCTGGGAAAGCCTGGCGCGCTGGAAGAAGGCCGATCCGGCATTTGCCCGCTGGGTGCAGCAGAATGTGCAGCCGCATAAGAACCCTGATTACGGCATGGTGACGATCTCGCTGAAGCCGATCGGCGGTATTCCGGGCGACGCCTCGGATGCGCAGATGGAAGCCGTGGCTGATCTTGCCGAAGAATATGCCTTCGACGAAATCCGCGTCAGCCATGAGCAGAACCTCATCCTGCCGCACGTTGCACTGGCCGATCTCGAAGCCGTCTATCGTGGCCTTGTCGCCATCGGCCTGGAGACGGCGAATGCCGGCCTGATCACGGACATCATCGCCTGTCCCGGTCTCGATTATTGCGCGCTTGCCAATGCGCGTTCCATTCCGGTCGCGCAGGAGATTTCCAGGCGCTTCGGCTCGGCCGAGCGCCAAGCTGAGATCGGTGAGCTGAAGATCAAGATTTCCGGCTGCATCAATGCCTGCGGCCACCATCATGTCGGTCACATCGGTCTGCTTGGGGTCGAGAAGAAGGGCGCGGAACTCTATCAGATCACGCTCGGCGGCTCCGGCGACGAGAACACCTCCATTGGCGAGATCATCGGCCGCGGCTTCGAGCCCGACAAGGTGACCGATGCCATCGAGACCATTGTCGATACCTATCTCGGCCTTCGGCTTGATCCTTCCGAAACCTTCCTCGCCGCCTACCGCCGCGTCGGGCCGCAGCCGTTCAAGACCGCGCTCTACGGCGCGTCCTCGTCAGCCGAAGCAGCCTAAGGAGATCGATTATGACCAAGATCTGGCGAGAAACCGGCTTCGTGGAAAACGATCCGTGGGTGATCGAGACCGACGAGGTCAAGGCGACCGAGATGCAGAAGCCGCTGCTCGGCCTCGATGCGCTGATCGCAAAGGCGGAAGAAAGCAATGAGGCGGGCCTCGGCGTCGTCATCAGACCGGCTGACGATGTGACCCGGCTGCAGCCCTATCTCGATCGGCTCGACATTGTCGCCGTCGCCTTTCCGGCCTTCAGCGATGGCCGCGCCTTCAGTCATGCCTCGCTGCTGCGCCAGCGTCTCGGCTATGCCAATGAGCTGCGGGCCGTCGGCGACGTATTGATCGACCAGGTACCTCTGATGCTGCGTGTCGGCATCGATAGTTTCGCCGTGACCAATGAGACGGCGCTGAAGCGCCTGTCGGAGAACCGACTGCCGGCCATTCCGCACTACTATCAGCCGACCGCGCGCCGCGCAGAAGGCGGGCAGGCCTATAGCTGGCGGCGATTACCGGCTAAGTCGGCCTGAAATCGCTGGCTCGCTGTTGCGGCAATTTGACGGTGTCGGATTGCCGTATTTAAGTCTATCAGCATGTGTAATGTCGGTGAGTTGGAATCCTGACTGAAATAGACATATTTCAGTCCCATGCTGCCTGATGGAATGGAATGCCTTTCAATACCGGCTATATTATAATATCAGCGTCGCCAAATGAGCCTGCCAGGAAAAAACGCGTAAGACAGATACGGGATCCGAGATAGAATGAACGCCCCCGCCAAATCAGATGAATTTGCTTCAGCAATCCCCGCCGGCGTCTTCGCCGAGAAGGTGCTGAGCGTTACGCATTATACCGACCGGCTCTTTCGCTTCACTATGACCCGGCCGCAAGGCTTCCGCTTCCGCTCCGGTGAGTTTGCCATGATCGGCCTGATGGTCGACGGCAAGCCGCTTTATCGCGCCTATTCGATCGCAAGCCCCGCCTGGGCCGACGAGCTCGAATTCTTTTCCATCAAGGTGCCGGACGGTCCGCTGACCTCGCACCTGCAGAACATCAAGCCCGGCGACGAAGTGCTGATGCGCAAGAAGCCGACCGGCACGCTGGTTCTGGACGCTCTGACGCCCGGCCGCCGGCTCTACATGTTCTCGACCGGCACTGGCATCGCGCCGTTTGCGAGCCTGATCCGCGATCCGGAAACCTATGAGAAGTATGAGGAAGTCATCCTCACCCACACGACGCGCGATGTCGCCGAGCTGAAATACGGCTTCGACCTCGTCGAGGAAATCCGCAACGACGAAATCCTGAGTGAAGTCGTCGGCGACAAGCTACGCCACTATGCGACTGTTACCCGTGAGGAATTCCCCTTCCAGGGCCGCATCACTGATCTCATCGGGAATGGCAAGCTTTTCAGCGATCTGGGCGTGCCTCCGCTTGATCCCGCGATCGATCGCGGCATGATCTGCGGTTCCTCCGCCATGCTGAAGGACACCAAGATCCTGCTCGAAAAAGCCGGCCTGAATGAAGGTGCCAACAACAATCCGGCCGAGTTCGTGATCGAACGCGCTTTTGTCGGCTAGACGAATTGCCGGTATGCAGAAGGAGAGGCGGTTTCGGCGACGAAGCCGTCTTTTTCATGGGCTGCTGAGATGATCGATAAGTGAGGCCATGGCGGCGCGCGCATGATCGGCATCGCCGTTACGGATCGCGTCTATTGCCTGAACATGCATGGTTATCGCCTTGCCCATGCGATCATGCGTTCCCGTGGAATACCAGAGCCGGCGCGCATGCGTCTGGACTGGTCCGAGCGCTGCCGTAATGAAGTTGTTGGGGCAGGCGGCTTCCAGAATCTCATCGAACGTCTTGTCGGCGGCGAAAAAGCCGGGCAGGTCGTTTGTAATCGCACATTCCGTCATCAGACGCGCGCATTCCCGCAACTGCTCACGCTGCTGCGGACCTGCATGGGTGGCAACGAGCGCCGCCGCGATCGGCTCCAACTCGCGCCTGACCTGCATGACAAATTGATGGTCCTCGGGGCGGATCTCCGCAATCTGCAGGCCGACGCGGGGCCGCACATGGATCAGTCCCTGCCAGGCAAGCTTCTGGATCGCCTCGCGCACCGGGGTTCGCCCGTGGCCTGCCATCTCGATCAGTTGTTTCTCGGTAACGAGGGTACCTGGCCTCAGCTCAAGCGTCACGATCGAGTATTCGAGCGCGAGATAGGCGAGGTGGCTAAGCGAATTCTGCATTCGGCGCGGTTTCCGGCATGTGCATGGATGGCGCAGAGTGTCACCTGGCGTCATCGAAGGCAACCGATAGTGATATATCAGTATCGCATTCAGTCTGCCTTCCTTACCCGCGCATGTGCTTCGATGATCCGGACCGCCATGAGAAAGTCGACCGTCTAGCGGCAATTCGCGCCTAACGGAAAGAGCCGCTCATCATGGGCCGATTGCCGTGGAAAGGGTCGGCGGCTTCCGTTTCGCTGCCATGAGCAGATCCAGCTCCGTCGATGATGGTCCGAACTTATAGAAGAGGCGCTTTGCTTCCGCGTCGTCGAGACGATATTTCCGCGCAAATTCAGCAATGCTGTAAGGGCGGCCTCGAATGACTTTTCGCGTGGTTGTCCGATTGGCGTTTTCCGTCATGTTTCCAACCTCCTTTCGGTTCCATCTTGGTAGATAGCGCCAAGCTGGGGGTTGGAAAGGCCTCGAAGCGCATTGTGATCGTGAGGATCGGCTCCTTGGGTTCTCATATCCGGATTTTTACATGTCATGGCAACCGCCGCGCATGCTGGGCGCTGTTCATGCAACAAAAAGGGAAGGCGGGGATATCCCGCCTTCCCTTTTCCTCTTCCCGATTCGGACGTATCAGCCCGCTATGTGGTTACCGCCTGATCAGTCGGCCGACGAAGATCAGGATGCAGGCTCCGATGAAGCCGGTGACCAGATAATTCAGCCATACATGGAACGGCAGCGCAATGCCGAGGGCACGGAACAGCCAGCTGGCGACGAGCGCGCCAACGATGCCAAGGATAATGTTCATGACTATGCCGGTGTTGCTCTTCATGATCATCTCGGCGAACCAGCCAGCCAAGCCGCCGATGATAATTGCTGCAATCCAACCTACGTTTGCGTCTTCCATAAAAGAACCTCCTGAGGGCCCGACAGGTTGTTAACAATAACTGATATACACCAAAAACGATTCGCACCCCAACTGTTGCCGATGGCGATCCGATGGAATCGATCTTTGCAACCCTGATTATTAAGGGAAATTGTAACGGTTGTTTGCGCCGATGAGAATCGGCTGCCTTGCCTAGGGCATTCGGCTTGTCAGTTTCATGCGCTATGATCTGGGCGATATCGACTTGGAGCAGAGGACTTTGCAAACCATCGACAATCCGTTCGGCACGAGGTTGTCACCCATGTCTTAGGGACAAACTGTTACCCATGTCTCCGGTATGGACAAGAATCCGCTGGTGAGAGCGATGGGATTCGAACCCATGACCTACTGATTAAAAGTCAGTTGCTCTACCGACTGAGCTACGCTCTCCCTCTCCGCAGGCAGATACTGCCTCGGCTGGAAGTGCGCGGAACATATGCAGACGCCCTGTTGCGGTCAACCCATAAAATAGAAGTTGTTATGCCCTGAAGATGCTTTTCCTCGTCTCCATGTGACGAAACGGGGCGGTGAGCCGGAAAAACGTCTCTTGCGAGATTGCATAACGCACAGGTTGTTGATGTCGTTTGTGTCGAAATGGCTGGTGAAGACCGCCGATCGGGTAGTAAGGTAAACTGATCAAGATGATGGCTGGTAAAGACGACGAGCGGATGATGGAATTCGTTGCAGATCTGTCCTTATGGGAAATCTATGCAATCGTTTGCGGGCTGCTGGGTTCCCTCGGGATTATATTCGGGCTGATTGCGGGAAAGAGGTTTGCGATTGCGGCGAGGGTGCTGCCGCTGGCCGGTGTCGCGATCACGACGTCGGTCACAGAGCATATTGTGATTCCCTATCTCGCGGAGCGCTATCCGGTGATCTTCGCCAACAAGGATCTGCCCAGGAAAGTCGATCAGAAAACCACTCTGACGAAAATAGATCTTACAGACCAGATCTACAGCTATTTCTATGATCTGGATGATGATGACGAGAATTTCGATCCCCCTCTCGTCAAATCCGCCCAGCTTGCCGACCTGTGCGACTTCCTCCTGCCGAAATTCAGCTCCGGCGA
This sequence comes from Martinezella tropici, assembly GCF_008370325.1. GTDB lineage: Bacteria > Pseudomonadota > Alphaproteobacteria > Rhizobiales > Rhizobiaceae > Rhizobium > Rhizobium tropici_B. The sequence continues at coordinate 150,084 of NZ_VNIP01000015.1, forward strand.
AGCCTTGCTGGCAAATTACATCTATCAGCTGAAGGGCAGGGATTACTCGTTTTCGGTCGATAGCCACGACTGCTCATGAGGCTTGGATAGGCGGTCTTGCATTGAGATCGGCTCTGCAGGGTTCTTCAAGATGAGCAAACTGGCAGGCACCTATGCGATTGCCGAGAGCGCTACGATCGCAACCGCCGTCAAGCCGCCGAAGATTGGCAGCAATATCAGCATAACAAGCCTTGCGAACTTCTTTCTTTCGATCGCCGTCATGATCACGTTCCTCCACCTAGCAGTGACGCTTAAACGCTGGAATTCATGATTCGTTTCGTATCGACTGTCGTATTCTTATATCTAATGTCGCTAAAAGTATGGCGCTTTATTGTTTCGGCGTCCTTAAGGCCGCGCCGGCTGCGGATTTGGACAATCGCCGGATAGTGACGCCCACCGCCTCCTTGGAACGGAATCGAATCGACCGAGTTTCCCTTCCGACAAAGAGGAGACATATCTTGGCAAACGATCGGTCGCATGATCCGCGGGACGGAAACGAAGATAAGCAGGCGCTGGCGAAGATTCAGCACAGCAAGGCACATGATCCAGCTCGCGCAACGAAGGATAAGGCCAAGCTCGTTGCCGATCCTCGCAACAGGCTCGCCGACGGCAAGGTCGATCCGGCAACGAGGGAACTCGAGCCCAAGAAGGAGTGACCCTTTGCGGGTCACTGCTTCGATGGCCGCAAAGGCGTTGCCTATGGCGGCTCTGCCGCATTCGATTGGCCGACGGCGCCTCCGCAGCCACCTCGTACTCTGCCGATCACGAATGCATTGGCTGCACTGGTGACATCGTGGTGTCGTCGTCATCCAAGACGAGAGCCATGATTGCGAGGAGAACATAAGCCCGCTTCCAACCCGATTTCGCCGCCGCGGTCACCAAGCTTTCGAGGGAGGGTTCAAGGGCAAAAAGACAGGCCGCAAGATAATTGGCATGCGGCATCGCTTCAGAAGGGGGAGGGTTTATGGCTGGTTTCAATTTCCTGCTCCGTCCATTGATTCGATCGGACAGGAAGAAGTTGTAATTTCAGCGGGTTTCTGCTGTTTGTCTCATCTGTTGCAAAACATTGCCGCCGCTACAGCGCTCAGACGTACGGTGTTTTTATATCGCGTCTGCCCGTCTTATGGTGCGAGGTGACGAACCTATCGCAACGATCAACTCCACCGCCATTTCAACGACAAAGTTGATCGTTGCGTAGGACGTATTTGGCCTTAGACCTTACCGCCGTTCTTCTTGCAGTCGCTGCGGAATTTGGCGCGCGCTTTTCCATGCAGACCCTTGGCGTCGGCCTGGGTCGAACATGCCTTGGACACGGCAGTCTGAGCCGGCTTCATTGCCTTCGGCTTCATCGTAGTGGTCGCCGATGGAGTCGACGTCGTTGCACTGGGCGTGGTCGTTGTCGTAGTGCTGGGGGTCGTTGCCGTTTGTGCCATCGCGCTTACGCTGAAGAGTGCGACAAAGGCTGCAGTCGTGAACATAGTAGCAATTCTCATGGGGGCTTTTCCTCCGCTGACTAGCTGGGGTGGAATGTACGTTGTTCGACGAACATCAACAGCTTGGACCAATATTTTTGCAAAAGCAATTCGTTCATTGGGCAGCGTCGCAACCGTTGTTCGCGCCCGGAAAACCCGGGAAAAACTGAGGTTTTACGGGTGGCCGCGCGTTTCTCAATTCCGTCAACTTTAAGGCAAGACGCCGAGCCCGCGCGAAAAGGTGATTGGCTTTCCGATACCCGCGCCGCTAGGAAGGGATCGGAATGACATAGCCGGAGTCCATCGTGTCGCTTGCCGATATTTCGCTTCTGAGTGCATTGCTCGCTGGAGCGCTTTCGTTTCTTTCGCCCTGCGTGCTGCCGCTTGTGCCGCCCTATCTCTGCTATATGGCGGGCATCTCGGTCGAGCAGTTTCGCGGCGGCGGCGCGGCTGTCGCAGTGGCGCCGAACGTTCGCGGCAATGTGCTGATGTCGGCACTCTTTTTCACTTTGGGGTTTGCCACGGTATTCGTTGCGCTCGGAGCCGGCGCCTCTTCCATCGGGCTGCTGCTGCGCCAGCATCTGGATATCCTCGCCAAGATCGGCGGTCTCATCATCGTCATTATGGGGCTGAATTTCCTCGGCGTCTTCCGCATCGGCCTTCTGGCCCGCGAGGCCCGCTTCCAGAGCGGCGGCAAGCCGGCGACGTTGACGGGCGCCTATATCATGGGGCTTGCCTTCGCCTTCGGCTGGACACCCTGCATCGGCCCGGTTCTCGGCGCCATCCTCGGCATCGCCGCATCGCGTGAGACGGTCGGCGCCGGTGCCGGTCTCCTGGCGGTCTATTCGCTGGGCCTTGCCATTCCCTTCTGGATCGCCGCCGGCTTTTCCGGCGCATTCATGAGCTTTCTCTCGCGCTTTCGCCGCCATCTCGGCACGGTCGAAAAGGTCATGGGAGGGCTTCTGGTGCTCACCGGTCTCGCCTTCATCTTTGGCTATATCAGCGATATGGCGATCTGGTTTCAGCAGACCTTTCCAATCCTGATGAAAATCGGCTAAGTCGGGCGACACCTTTCGCCTTCATTTTCCCCGGCAGATGGAGCATGCCCGATGGCTGATCCCCATGGCTGATATTGTTGGTCTGCTGCTGCCATTCTTCGGACTGATCCTGATCGGTTACGTCGCTGCACGCGTTACGAAACAGCCGGCGGAGGCGCTCGGCTGGCTGAATACCTTCATCATCTATGCCGCATTGCCGGCACTGTTCTTCAAGCTCGTGTCCCAGACATCGATTGAACAGCTGACGCGGATCGACTTCATCGCTGCTGATATCGCCGCGACCTATCTGATTTTCCTGCTGCTGTTTTTGGTCGGTCGCTTCCTGCGCCGCAATTCGCTTGCCGATAGCACGATCCAGGCTTTCGCCGGCACCTATGGCAATATCGGCTATATGGGGCCGGGACTTGCGCTGTTGGCCCTCGGCGAAAGGGCGGCCGTTCCCGTAGCGCTGATCGTTTGCTTCGAAAACGCGCTGCATTTCATCGTCGCACCCGCGCTGATGGCGCTGGAAGGTGGCGACAAGCGTTCCCCATGGCGGCTTGCCGCGGATATCGCCGGCAAGGTGTTGCTGCACCCTTTCATCCTGTCGACCGCGCTTGGTTTCGTCGTGGCTGCGTTTTCGCTGCATCAGCCGATCGCCTTCGAGCGATTTGTCAATTATCTCGCGCAAGCGGCTGCGCCTTGTGCGCTATTTGCCATGGGCGTGACGCTTGCATTGCGCCCGCTGAAACGGATTCCGGTCGAGATCGGCTATATCGTGCCGGTGAAGCTCATCCTGCATCCGCTTGTGGTCTATATCGTTCTGCAAGCTGTCGGCGGCCTCGATCCTATTTGGATCGAAGCGGCGGTCCTTTTGGCTGCACTGCCGACGGCAACGAATGTCTTCGTCATCGGCCAGCAATACGGCGTCTGGCAGGAGCGGGCATCCGCCACCATCCTGATCACCACGGTATGTTCCGTGGTGACGGTTTCCCTCGTTCTCTATTTGATAAAGTCGGGCGCCTTACCGGCGCAGCTTTTCCCGTAGTATCGACGGAAAATTGCGCAGGCTGCCGCCGGGTTCGATGCCCTCGCGCATGACGATATTGCGGAGCGGAGCAATGGCGGAAAGCACATGCAGTCCGGCGGCCCGCAGCATCTGCACGGGCAGGAAATCCGACAGCAGCGAGCGATTGAGGAGATCTACGCTCGCCGTCCGACTGATGATGTCTGCGCGCCTCTTGCGATCGAAACTATCGCCCGATGTCGCCGGGATCGGCTGGTCGGCGCGCGAGCAGAGAATGTCCGACAACGCCAATATATCGCGAAGGCTGAGATTGAGCCCCTGGGCGCCAATCGGCGGAAAGACGTGGGCTGCTTCGCCGATCAGCGCGGCGCGGCCCTTGCCGAAACGATAGGCGGTCATGCCGGAAAGGGGCCAGACCTGCACGCTATCCTCGATCGTGACCTGGCCGAGCATCGATTGCATTCGCTCCTCGACCAATCGGCCAAGCTCCTCGAGTGACTTTTCGGCATTGGCGGCCGCTTCCGCCGGCTTCTGAACCCAGACGAGGCTGGAGCGCCGGCCAAGCAGAGGCACCTGCGTAAAGGGACCGCTTTCCGTATGAAATTCCGTCGAGATGTTTTGATGGGGCAGGCTATGCGCAAAATTCAGCACCATGGCCGATTGCGGATAGGACCAGCCCTTGGTCTTGATCCCCAACGTTTCGCGCACCATCGAGTTGCGGCCATCGGCGCCGATGACGAAGGCGGCTTCGATCGAATCGCCGTTGTCGAGAGTGATCGTGACGCCGTCATCGCGGAAGGCGATTTCGGAAGCAGTGGCTTCGATGCGGCTGATATTGCCTTCCGCTTCGATGGCTTCACCGAGATTGTCGAGCAAGACGGCATTCGGAATATTGTAGCCGAAGGCGTCCAGTCCGATCTCGGACGATCGGAACGAGACGGTGGGCGCACGCAGCAGCCGCGAAGTGCCGTCGACGATGCGCATCGTGGTCAGCGCCGCGGTCGAAGGCGCGATCCTTTCCCATAGCGTCAGGCGCTCCAGAAAGCGGATCGATTGATCCATCAGCGCCGTCGTCCGCTTGTCGGCCTTGTTATGCGGTGCGGCGACAAGGGCGACGGATCTTCCGCCGCGCGCGAGCGCGAATGCCGTAATCATGCCGGCCAGGCCACCGCCGATAACGGCCACTTCAATCTGCTTCATATCGATGCCTCAATTATCTCTTGTCCTGAAAATAAGCGCTTAGCCTGTTGAAATCCATGGGATGAAACATCGCAATGGGTGAAAATGACAGTAAGTCGCGCTAGCGTGCCGGGATCGACGCTTTTGTGCTGGCGGTGCAAACCAAAGGATGCATATTAGCGAAAAAACCGCCTGCCGGGGGCAGGCGCATAAGCAGGCGAGTCACGGGGCGGATGAAAATCTTCAATTACAAGCGGGTGCCTTACGCGGAGATGCGTGCTTTCTCCGTCCATATATTGACGGCATCCGGATCGTTTCTGGCCTTTCTCGGGGTCGTCGCAGCGTCCGAACATCGTTTCGTCGACATGTTCTGGTGGCTTGGCTTGGCGCTGCTGGTCGATGGCATCGACGGACCGATCGCGCGCAAGGTTCGCGTGAAGGAAGTCCTTCCCAATTGGTCCGGCGATACGCTCGACAACATCATCGACTACGTGACCTATGTGCTGCTACCGGCCTTCGCGCTCTATGAAAGCGGCATGATCGGCGAGCCCTGGTCATTCGTCGCGGCCGGCATGATCGTCGTCTCCAGCGCCATCTACTATGCGGATACCGGCATGAAGACGGACGAATATTTCTTCTCCGGTTTTCCGGTCGTCTGGAATATGGTGATCTTCACGCTCTTCGTCATCGATGCCAGCGCGACGACGGCCATGATCCTCGTCGGCGTTTCCGTCGTCTTGACCTTCCTGCCCATCAATTTCCTGCATCCCGTGCGCGTCAAGCGGTTGCGGCCGCTGAACCTCGGCATATTTCTTTTCTGGTCGGCACTCGGCGTCTATTCGCTGCTGATGCACTTTGTCATGCCGCAATGGGCCGTTTTTCTCTTTATCATCAGCGGCATTTATCTTTATTGTATCGGAGCCGTGCTGCAGTTTTTCCCGTCCCTCGGACGTCACTGAGGATTGCGCATCATGAAGAAGACCAAGGTCATCCGCATCCATGAAAATGGCGGTCCCGATGTCATGAAGCTGGAGGAGGTGGAGCTGCCGCCTCCGGGCGCGGGTGAGGTGCAGATCCGCCACGCCGCAATCGGCCTTAACTTTATCGACGTCTATTTCCGCTCCGGTCTGTACAAGGCGCCCTATTTTCCTTTGCCGCTCGGCAAGGAAGCCGCTGGCACGATCACGGAAGTCGGCCCCGGCGTGACCGATTTTGCCGTAGGCGACCGCGTCGCCTATGTCGGCAGCGACGGCGCCTACAGCGTCGAGCGCAATATCGAGACGCGCCATCTGGTGAAGGTGCCTGACGATATCCCGCTCGAAACCGCCGCGTCGATGATGCTGAAGGGAATGACGGCCGAATATCTGCTGAACCGCACCTTCAAGGTCGGGCCGGGAACGACTTTGCTGTTTCACGCCGCTGCCGGCGGCGTCGGCTTGATCGCCGGCCAATGGGCCAAGGCTCTCGGAGCCGGCACCGTCATCGGCACGGCCGGTTCCGCGGAAAAGGTCGAGCTGGCATTGGCGCATGGCTACGACCACGTCATCGACTACAGCAGGGAGAATTTCGCCGATCGCGTTCGGGAGATCACCGGTGGCAAGGGTGTTGATGTCGTCTACGACTCGGTTGGCAAGGACACGTTTCCGCATTCGCTCGATTGCCTGAAGCCGCGCGGCATGTGGGTCACCTTCGGCCAATCGTCCGGCCCGATCGAGAATTTCAACCTCGCCATCCTCAATCAGAAGGGCTCGCTTTTCGCCACGCGACCAAGCCTCTTTGCCTATGTCGGTACACCTGGTGAGTTGAGAGCCAGTGCGAACGCGTTATTTGCTGTTGTGCAAAGCAGCAAAGTGCGTATCAATATTCATCAGACTTATCCGCTTGCTGATGCAGGGCGCGCACACGCGGATTTGGAAGCCAGGAAAACGAGTGGAACTACACTACTGATCCCATAGATCCGTAAAGGACAGGTCGGTGGGAAGGAAATGAGGGGAACGTGTCGTCATCTGATGCGCCGGCAACCGGTGCGCTATTGTCGGTTCGCAAATTGACGAAACTGTTCGGCAGTTTTGCGGCTTGCAACGAAATCGATCTTGAAATTCAGCTAGGGGAAATTCACGCTCTCCTCGGCGAGAACGGCGCAGGCAAGTCTACACTCGTGAAGATGCTGTTCGGCGTGCTCGAGCCGTCGCATGGGCAGATTATCTGGCAGGGACAGCCAGTTTTGATCGATGCGCCCGGCACAGCGCGCAAGCTCGGCATCGGCATGGTGTTCCAGCATTTTTCCCTGTTCGAGGCGCTGACCGTCGCGGAAAATATTGCCCTTTCGCTCGACAGCAATATCCCGCTCGCAAAAATTTCCGAGGAAGCCGCAAAGCTTTCGCGTGCCTATGGCCTGCCGCTCGATCCGAATGCGCATGTCGCCGATCTTTCGGTTGGCGAACGCCAGCGCATCGAGATCGTCCGCGCGCTTCTGCAGAATCCGAAGCTGATCATTCTTGATGAGCCAACCTCCGTTTTGACGCCGCAGGAGGCCGACCGGCTGTTCGAGACGCTGTTCCAGCTGAGAGACGAGGGGCGCTCGGTGCTCTACATCAGCCATCGGCTGGAGGAAGTGCAGCGCATCTGTTCGCGCGCCACCGTGCTGCGCCATGGCAAGGTGACAGGCGCCTGCGATCCGCGGCAGGAAACGACGGGCTCGCTTGCTCGCATGATGGTCGGCAGTGATGTCGCGAGCGTGCATCATGAAGGCCTGGACAAGAAAGGGGATATCCTCTTGGAAGTCGCGGGCCTTTCGGCGCCGGCGCGAACCCCCTTTGCCATGTCGCTGAAGGATGTTTCCCTGCGCGTGCGTGCCGGTGAGGTGCTGGCGATTGCCGGTGTCGCCGGAAATGGCCAGGGCGAGCTGTTCGATGTCATTTCAGGTGAATACACCGTTGCATCGGATAATCTCGTCCAGTTGCGCGGCAAGGCGGTGGGAGCCAAGGGCATCAATGCGCGCCGGCTGCTGGGCGCCGGTTTTGTGCCGGAAGAGCGCCATGGTCACGCCGCCGTGTCGGCATTGAAGCTCTCCGACAATCTCGTGCTCGCCCGCAATCAGTCGGATCGCAAGGCGTTTCTGAGCGGGCGCTTCCTCAACATCATCAGGCATGGGGCGGTCAAGCAGGCGACGAAGCGGATCTGCGAGGCGATGGATGTGCGCAAGAGCGGCGAGGATCCGGCCGCCGGCGCGCTCTCCGGCGGCAATCTGCAGAAGTTCATCGTCGGCCGCGAGCTGGATCGTCAGCCGAGCGTTCTCGTCGTCAATCAGCCGACCTGGGGCGTGGACGCGGGCGCCGCAAGTCGCATCCGCCAGGCACTCGTTGATCTTGCCCGCGACGGTTCGGCCGTGCTCGTCATCAGCCAGGACCTGGATGAGATTTTCGAGGTCGCGACCGATATCGCCGTGATCTCCGAAGGGCGGCTGTCGCCGTCCTATCCGGCAGGTGAGCTGACCCGCGAAAAGATCGGCCTGCTGATGGGCGGCCTGCATGAATCCAAGACGCATTCGGAGCCTGCTCATGCGCATTGAACTTGAAAAGCGCCAGCAGGTCTCGAAGCTGTTCGGCTTCCTGTCGCCGTTGCTAGCCCTCGTCCTGGCGCTGATCGCCGGCACCATCATGTTCGCCGTCATGGGCAAGGATCCTGTCGAGGCGCTCGATGCCTTCTTTGTCGAGCCTCTGCTGGAGGTCTGGTCGCTGCACGAACTGGCGATCAAGGCCGGGCCATTGATTCTGATCGCCGTCGGCCTTTGCCTCTGCTACCGCTCCAACAATTGGAATATCGGCGCGGAAGGCCAGTTCACCATGGGAGCTGTCGCTGGATCCTTCATCCCGATCGTCTTCACCGATTGGCACTCGCCGTTGATCCTGCCTCTGATGCTGCTCGCCGGCGCCGTCGGCGGCGCGCTCTATGCTGCCATTCCGGCGCTCCTGAAGGCGCATTTCAATACCAATGAGATCCTGACAAGTCTGATGCTGGTCTATATCGCGCAGCTCTTTTTGGATTGGCTGTCGCGCGGGCCATGGCGCGATCCCCAAGGTCACAATTTCCCGCAGAGCATCGATTTTGCCCCGGAAGCGGTGCTGCCGGCGATATGGGAAGATTCCGGGCGGGCGCATTGGGGCATCGTCTTTGCAGTGGTCGCGGCGATCCTTGCCTGGTTCCTGATGAAATATACGCTGAAGGGCTTTGAGATAACGGTACTCGGCCAATCGGCGCGGGCAGGGCGCTTTGCCGGTTTCTCCTCGAGGAAGATGGTCTGGTTTGCCTTCCTCTTCTCCGGTGCGCTGGCGGGATTGGCCGGCATATCCGAGGTTTCCGGTTCCATCGGCCATCTGCAGCCGGCGATCTCGCCGGGCTACGGTTTCACCGCCATCATCGTCGCCTTCCTCGCGCGCCTCAATCCGCTCGGAGCCATTCTCTCTGGCCTCGTATTGGCGCTGACCTATCTCGGCGGCGAGGCGGCGCAATTGTCGCCGGGTATCTCCGCCAAAGCGGCCAGCGTCTTCCAGGGCCTGCTGCTATTTTTCGTGCTCTCTTGCGACACGCTGATCTACTACAAGATCCGCCTGGTCTGGTCGCGGGTTCGGGGAGGTGCGGCATGAGTGTCTTTGAAGCCATCCTGCTCACCATCATCACCGCATCGACGCCGCTTGTCATCGCCGGCCTCGGCGAGCTGGTGGTGGAACGCTCGGGCGTGCTCAACCTTGGTGTCGAAGGCATGATGATCATCGGTGCGGTCGCCGCTTTCGTCGGGGCGCAGATGAGCGGATCACCCTATGTCGGCTTGCTGACCGGCATTATCGCGGGCGCGCTGTTTTCGTTGCTGTTCGGCTTCCTTACCCTGACGCTGGTGACGAACCAGGTCGCGACCGGCCTGGCGCTGACCATTCTCGGCCTCGGCCTTTCCGGCATGATCGGCGAGGGCTATGTCAGCGTGCCGGGCGTGCAGCTGCGCGAAATCATCTTCCCCTTTCTGTCGGATATTCCGTTGATCGGCTCGGTACTGTTCAAGCAGGATCTCACTTTTTATCTCTCGATTGCGCTGCTGATCGGCGTCAACTGGTTCCTGTTCCGCAGTCGTGCCGGCCTCAAGCTGCGCGCCGTGGGTGACAGCCATGGCTCGGCTCATGCGCTTGGCATCGACGTCATTCGCACGCGCTACCTCGCCGTCATGTTCGGCGGTGCCTGCGCCGGGCTTGCCGGTGCGCAGCTGTCGCTCGTTTACACGCCGCAATGGGTCGAGAACATGTCTGCCGGCCGTGGCTGGGTAACGCTGGCACTGGTGGTCTTCGCGTCCTGGCGGCCGATGCGCGTCATGGCTGGCGGCTATCTCTTCGGTGCCGTAACGATCCTGCAGTTCCATGCGCAGGGCTTCGGCATCGGCATTCCCTCGCAGTTCCTGTCGATGCTGCCCTATGCATCGACTATTGTGGTTCTCGTCATCATCTCTCAAAATCGCCGCGCGACCTTGATCAACACGCCAGCGTCGCTCGGCAAGGCCTTCGTTCCGGAACGCTGAAGCCAGGAACCGGACGGATTTCATAGTGTCAAACCAACAGGGGTAACCATGAAGAAACTAGCACTCGCCCTCGCCACGACAGCCGCCGCCATCGTCGGCTTTGCGGCCGCTGCTGAAGCGGCGCCGACCAAGGTCTGCTTCGTCTATGTCGGCTCGCATACGGATGGCGGTTATTCGCAGGCGCACGATCTCGGCCGTCAGCAGATCCAGAAGGAATTCGGCAACAAGATCGAGACGCCCTATCTCGAAAACGTGCCGGAAGGCCCGGATGCCGAGCGCGCCATCGAGCGTCTTGCCCGTTCTGGCTGCTCGCTGATCTTCTCCACCTCGTTCGGCTTCATGGACGCGACCGTCAAGGTTGCCGCCAAGTTCCCGAAGGTGAAGTTCGAGCATGCGACCGGGTTCAAGAGTGGCCCGAATCTCGCGACCTACAACTCGCGCTTCTATGAAGGCCGCTATATCCTCGGCCAGATCGCCGCCAAGACATCGAAGAATCATGGTGCCGCCTACATCGCTTCCTTCCCGATTCCGGAAGTGGTGATGGGTATCAACTCCTTCGAACAGGGCGCCCGTTCGATCGATCCGAGCTTCAAGCTGAAGGTGGTATGGGTCAACACCTGGTTCGACCCGGGCAAGGAAGCCGATGCCGCCAAGGCCATGGTCGACCAAGGTGTCGATATCCTGACGCAGCACACCGATACGACGGCGCCGATGCAGGTGGCTGAAGAGCGCGGCATCCATGCTTTCGGTCAGGCTTCCGACATGATCAAGGCTGGCCCGAAGGCGCAGTTGACCGCCATCGTCGACACCTGGGGCAACTACTACTCCAAGCGCGTTCATGCGCTGCTCGATGGCACGTGGAAGTCCGAACAGAGCTGGGACGGCCTGAAGGACGGCATCCTGAAGATGGGCGACTATACGAACATGCCTGACGACGTGAAGAAGATGGCTCAGGAAACCGAAGCCAAGATCAAGTCGGGCGAGCTTGCTCCCTTCACCGGCCCCATCAACAAACAGGACGGTACGCCCTGGCTGAAGGCCGGCGAAAAGGCCGATGACGGCACGCTGCTCGGCATGAACTTCTACATTGAAGGCGTGGACGACAAGCTGCCGGCTTCCAAGTAATCGCGACCAAATAGGTAAAGTTGAAAAAGGGCGTCTCCAGCGCCCTTTTTTGTTGCGTTGCATCATCGAATGTCGATTTACAAAAGTATTACTATATGATTTTTTGACCGTGGCCTCAGGAGATGGCCTTTGGGAGATAATCATGAAATTTAAGACCGCACTCGTTAGTGCTACGATTCTCGCTGCCTGCATGTTCACATCGGCATCGGCTAAAGACCTGGTCGTCGGATTCTCGCAAATCGGTTCGGAGTCTGGTTGGCGTGCGGCCGAAACGACCCTGACGAAGCAGGAAGCCAAGAAGCGCGGCATCGATCTGAAGTTCGCCGATGCGCAGCAGAAGCAGGAAAACCAGATCAAGGCGATCCGGTCCTTCATCGCGCAGGGCGTCGATGCGATCCTGCTGGCACCGGTCGTCGAGACCGGCTGGGATGCTGTCCTGAAGGAAGCCAAGGAAGCCAAGATCCCGGTCATTCTGCTTGACCGCACGGTTGCTGCACCGAAGGACCTTTATCTGACAGCTGTCACGTCCGACCTGGTTCATGAAGGCAAGGTCGCCGGTGAATGGCTCGTAAAGACGGTCGGCGACAAGAAGTGCAATATCGTCGAGTTGCAGGGCACGACCGGCTCCTCGCCGGCCATCGCCCGCAAGAAGGGCTTCGAGGAAGGCATCAAGGGTCACGACAACCTGAAGATCGTTCGCAGCCAGACCGGCGATTTCACCCGCGCCAAGGGCAAGGAAGTCATGGAAAGCTTCCTGAAGGCTGAAAACGGCGGTAAGGATATCTGCGCGCTTTACGCCCATAACGACGATATGGCCGTCGGCGCTATTCAGGCGATCAAGGAAGCTGGCCTGAAGCCGGGCAAGGACATCCTGACCGTGTCGATCGATTCGGTTCCGGATCTCTTCAAGGCCATGGCTGCCGGTGAGGCGAACGCAACCGTTGAGCTGACGCCGAACATGGCTGGTCCTGCCTTCGACGCGCTCGATGCCTATTTGAAGACAAAGAAAGAGCCGCCGAAGTGGATCCAGACGGAATCCAAGCTCTATACCCAGGCGGATGATCCGCAGAAGGTCTACGAGCAGAAGAAGGACCTCGGCTACTAAGACGAAAGCCCATCGCACCGGATCGGCAATGTCGCGCCGGTGCGATATCTTGTGCAAGATGCCGGCGCACCCACGGAATGCGCCGGCTATCGCTTTCGCAATTTGATTCATTCCAAGGAAATTCGCGCTTCATGGCTCACGACGTAGAGCGACTTCTGACGGCGACAGGTTTTTGTAAATATTTCCCCGGTTCGACCGCTCTCGATCATGTCGATTTCACATTGATGCGCGGCGAGGTCCATGCGCTTCTCGGCGAGAACGGTGCCGGAAAATCGACCCTGATCAAATGCATGACCGGCGCCTATCGCCGCGATGCGGGTACTCTGGTGCTCGATGGGGCCGAGATCGATCCGCATGATACGCTTGCCGCTCAGAAGCTCGGTATCGGAACCGTCTACCAGGAAGTGAACCTGCTGCCCAATCTGAGCGTCGCGGAAAACTTGTTTCTGGGCCGCCAGCCGCGGCGGTTCGGGATGGTCAGCGGCCGCGTCATGAATAAGATGGCCAGAGATCTGCTGTCACAATATGGCCTGGATATCGATGTCAGCCGCCAGCTCGATCGCTTTTCGGTCGCCATTCAGCAGGTGATCGCCATCGCCCGCGCGGTCGATCTTTCCGGCAAGGTCCTCATTCTCGATGAGCCCACTGCGAGCCTGGATACGCATGAAGTCGAGATGCTGTTCGGCATCGTCAAGCGATTGAAACAGCGCGGGCTGGGAATTGTCTTCATCACGCATTTCCTAGAGCAGGTTTACGAAATCTGCGATCGTATTACCGTTCTCCGCAACGGCCGGCTGGTCGGCACGCGCGATGCGAACGGTCTTCCGCGGCAGACTCTGATCGCCATGATGCTTGGCCGCGAACTCGCCGAGACGGAAAGTACGATAAAGCAGAGCGAGACGGAAAGCGGCCCTGTCAGATATCACTTCACGAATTTCGGCAAGCGCGGCAAGATCAAGCCTTTCGACATGGAGGTGCGCGTCGGCGAAGTTGTGGGCATTGCGGGCCTGCTTGGCTCAGGGCGGACGGAGACCGCCGAAGTGCTCTTTGGCGTCGAGCGCGCCGACAGCGGCGAGGCGAAGATCGAAGGCAAGACTATTACGCTTTCCAGTCCGCGTGCGGCGATCAAGAGTGGCTTCGGCTTTTGCCCGGAAGACCGCAAGACCGATGGGATCATCGGTGATCTCTCGATACGCGAAAATATCGTCATGGCGCTGCAGGCAAGGCGGGGCTGGGCAAGGCCCTTGCCGCGCAGCGAGCAGAACGCCATCGCCGATCGCTACATCAAGGCGCTGGATATCCGCACGACCGACCGCGAAAAGCCGATCAGGCTCCTTTCAGGCGGTAACCAGCAGAAGGCAATCCTTGCGCGATGGCTGGCGACCAATCCGAGCTTCCTCATCCTGGATGAGCCGACGCGCGGCATCGATGTCGGTGCCCATGCGGAAATCATCCGCTTGATCGAGGATCTTTGCCGGCAGGGAATGTCCCTGGTGGTCATTTCATCCGAACTTGAGGAGCTTGTCGCCTATAGTTCGCGCGTCATCGTCCTGCGTGACCGCGAACATATTGCCGAGTTGGCCGGAAGTGAGATCACGGCCGGAAATATCGTCGAGGCCATCGCCACGGCTCAAAAGACGCGGGAGGACGCATGAGCTCGCCAATCAAAACCTCCTTGCTTCGGCTGATGCCTCAGCTCATTGCACTCGCGGTTATTCTTCTCTTGAATTTCATAATGTTCCCGCATTTCTTTCATCTGGAAGTTCAGAATGGAAGACTCTACGGAAGCTTGATAGACGTACTCAATCGTGGTGCGCCGGTAGCGCTGCTCGCCATCGGCATGACGCTGGTCATCGCCACGAAAGGCATCGATCTGTCCGTCGGCGCGGTCATTGCGATTTGCGGTGCCGTTGCGGCATCCTCGATCGTTGCCGGCTACTCGCTTTCCTATACGCTGATGTCGACGATCGGCGTCGGGCTGGCATGTGGGCTCTGGAACGGTTTCCTCGTCGCCGTACTCGATATCCAGCCGATCATCGCAACGCTGGTGCTGATGGTGGCAGGCCGCGGCATCGCGCAATTGATCACTGAGGGCGCGATCCTCACCTTCAACAATGACGGACTTATCTTTCTTGGCAGCGGCTCGTTCGTTGCCCTGCCGATGCCGGTGGTGATTTGGCTTGTCGCTGCTCTTTTGGTGATCGCTTTGGTCCGGCGGACGGCTCTCGGAATGTTGGTCGAAGCCATCGGCATCAATCGCCGGGCAAGCACCTTGTCCGGTATCCGGACCCCGGTTCTGTTGATTGCGGTTTACGCATTGAGCGGCCTTTGTGCCTCCATCGCGGGTATCATCGTTACGGCCGACATCAAGGGTGCGGACGCCAATAATGCCGGTCTGTGGCTTGAGCTGGATGCGATCCTTGCGGTCGTGGTTGGCGGCAATTCGCTGCTCGGCGGTCGTTTCAGCATCGTCGGTTCGCTGATCGGCGCAATGATCATTCAATCGGTCAATACAGGCATCCTGCTCTCCGGCTTTCCGCCGGAATTCAACCTGGTGATCAAGGCGATTATCGTTATCGTCATTCTGGTCATCCAGTCTCCGGCGGTTCAATCCGCCACGTCATTCTTCTGGCGTCGCCGAGACGAGGGGCAGATGGTGCAAAAGGAGCAGGCAAAGTGAATTCGAAATATCTTCCGCTGCTTGCGACGATCCTCATCTTCATTCTGGCCTATATCGCCTGCGTGACGCAGTATCCGAATATGCTGTCGACGCGGGTGGTGGGCAACCTGTTGACCGATAACGCATTTTTAGGAATTGCCGCCGTAGGCATGACCTTCGTCATCATCTCGGGCGGCATCGATCTGTCCATCGGCTCGATCATTGCCTTTACCGGTGTTTTCCTGGCCGTCATTCTGCGCGATACGGCGATCCATCCGTTGATCGCATTCGTTCTTGCTCTTGTCATCACGACGATTTTTGGCGCCGGCATGGGTGCCATCATTCACTATCTCAGCATGCCGCCTTTCATCGTGACGCTGGCCGGCATGTTTCTGGCGCGGGGCTTCGCCTTCGTGCTGTCCATCGACAGCATTCCGATCGAACACGATTTTTATTCGCAACTGAACGATCTCTGTTGGCTGATGCCCGGTGGCGGCCGGCTGACGCTGATCGGCGGCCTCATGTTGCTCGTCTTCGCCGGCGGCGTCGTCCTGGCTCACCGCACCCGTTTCGGCGCCAATGTCTATGCTTTGGGCGGCGGCGTGCCGACGGCCCAACTCATGGGCGTTCCTGTCGGCCGTACGACGATCCGGATCTACGCTTTGTCGGGCTTTCTCGCTGGTCTATCCGGAATCGTTTTTTCGATTTATACATCGGCTGGATATTCGCTTGCCACAGTTGGCGTTGAGCTTGACGCCATCGCTGCCGTGGTCATAGGCGGAACACTGCTGACGGGAGGAGCGGGGTTCGTCGGGGGGACACTCATCGGAATTCTCATACAGGGCCTGATTCAGACCTACATCACCTTCGATGGAACGCTTTCCAGCTGGTGGACGAAGATATTGATCGGCTTATTGCTGTTTGCATTTATTCTGATGCAGAAGAGCCTTCTGCTGCTTTCCCGTTTCAATCGACGGTACGTCTGAGGGAAGGACAGAATGCTTGCGCAGCCGAATGCTTGATACCAGAAAACCCGAGAGAAAGACGCGAACGAGCCATGCCCAGGTCGTCGACGATCTTGGCAAGGCGATCGTGTCAGGCGCTTTTCCGATCGGTAGCATTCTTCCTGGCGATGGCGAGCTTCTGCAGCGTTTCAAGGTATCCCGTACCGTTCTGCGCGAGAGCATGAAGACCCTTGCGGCAAAGGGACTGGTCGTGCCCCGTGCGCGAGTCGGCACTCGCGTCACCGAGAGAATTCATTGGAACATGTTCGATAATGAAGTCCTTAACTGGCACTTCGAGAGCGGGGTCAACAAGGAGTTCCTTCTCCACCTCTATGATATACGCATGGCGTTCGAGCCCTTCGCCGCCAGCCTGGTAGCGGAGCGGGCCAGCCGCGAGGACATTGATCTCCTGCGTCGGCTCGCAGCCTCCATGGCTGCTCCACATCATACGTCGGACAGCCTGGCCGTTGCCGACCTGCATTTCCATCTGGCAATCACCGAAGCGTCGCAGAACCCGTTCATGCGCTCGCTCGGCGGGCTCATCGAGGCGGCATTGGTCGGCATGTTCCGCATGAGCGCGCCTCCCTCCAGCAATGGCTTCGCCAACATTGCCGACACGCATATGGCGATCGTCGATGCCATCGCAGCACGGAACGGCCCGGCCGCGCATAAGGCCATGGAGTTTGTTATCATCGATGGACGTCAGCACGTCCTCGAAGGTTTTGCCGCTCTTGCCCAGGCCTGACGCCTGTCTTTAATTTCGCCGTAGTTCGCCGCTCGACTAGTTGCTATGAGAGGGACTGTGCCCGTCTGCGGGCAACGCCTGATCGTATATCTCGGAGCCCGAAATGGAACGTACCTGCCTCGCCATCATCCTCGCCGCCGGCGACAGTACCCGTATGAAATCGTCGATGTCGAAGGTTCTGCATCCGATTGCCGGTCGCCCGATGATCGCGCACGTGATGGAGGCGATCGCCAAGACGGATATTTCGGCGGCGGCGCTGGTTGTCGGGCGCAATGCCGATGAGGTGAGTGCCGCAGCGTCAATCGGCGGCATCGCGGTCGAATCCTATCTGCAGAAGGAGCGCCTCGGCACCGGTCACGCCGTGCTGGCGGCGCGCGAAGCGATTGCCAGGGGATACGACGATATTCTCGTTGCCTACGGCGATGTGCCCCTACTGACCGACGCGCCGCTTCGCGCCGCCCGCCAGGGGCTGGCCGAAGGCAATGATGTCGTCGTCATCGGCTTTCACACGGACAATCCGAATGCCTATGGCAGGTTGCTGGTCAAGGATGGCGAATTGATTGCGATCCGCGAAGCAAAGGACGCAACGGACGCCGAGCTTGCGGTGACCTGGTGCAATAGCGGCCTGATGGCGATCAACGGCCGCAAGGCGCTCGATCTGCTCGACCGCATCGGCAACGATAATGCCAAGGGCGAATACTACCTCACCGATCTCGTCGAGATCGCCCGTTCGCTGGGCGGCCGCGCCGTGGCCGTCGATGCGCCCGAAGTCGAGATGACAGGCTGCAACAACCGCGCCGAACTCGCCTTCATCGAGCGTCTCTGGCAGGAGCGGCGCCGGCATGAGCTGATGCTGTCCGGCGTCACCATGATTGCGCCAGAGACCGTGTTTTTGGCCTACGATACCGTTATCGGCCAGGATGCGTTGATCGAGCCGAATGTCGTGTTCGGCCCGGGTGCGTTCATCGAAGGCGGCGCGATCGTCCACGCCTTCTCGCATATAGAGGGCGCGCATGTCAGCGCGGGTGCTACCGTCGGGCCATTTGCAAGGCTGCGCCCTGGTGCGGACCTCGCTCGCGGCGCAAAGGTCGGCAATTTCTGCGAGGTCAAGAACGGCAAGATCGGTGAGGGCGCCAAGGTCAATCATCTGACCTATATCGGCGACGCGACGATCGGCGCTGCCAGCAACATTGGTGCCGGCACGATCACCTGCAACTATGACGGGGTGAACAAATACGAGACCCATATCGGCGCCAATGCCTTCGTCGGGTCCAACTCCGCGCTGGTCGCGCCCATTCGCATCGGAGACGGCGCCTATATTGCTTCCGGCAGCGTCATCACGGATGATGTTCCGGCTGAAGCCTTGGCCTTCGGCCGTGCACGCCAGGAAATCAAGCCGGAACGTGCCAAGGCCTTGCGCGAGCGGGCGCTCGCCGTCAAGGCAGCGAAGAAGAGCGATCGCTAAATCTTTGGGCCGCGGGCGTAACGGTCCGAAATCGAAAGTGACCGTTACGGCATTGAGAAAATTGCAGGAATGATTAGGACTCGCCCTCATATTTGAGGCCAGACGGAGAGTTGTATGTGCGGCATTGTTGGGATCGTCGGAACGAAGCCTGTAGCGGACCGCTTGGTGGACGCGCTGCGGCGCCTCGAATACCGCGGTTATGATTCAGCCGGCGTCGCGACGATCCATGACGGCGTGATGGATCGCCGCCGCACGGAAGGAAAGCTCTTCAATCTGGAGAAGCGGCTGGAGACGGATCCTCTGCCCGGTACGACAGGCATTGCCCATACGCGCTGGGCAACGCACGGCGTTCCGAACGAGACCAATGCCCACCCGCATTTCGTGGAAGGCGTTGCCGTCGTCCATAACGGCATCATCGAAAACTTCTCCGAACTGCGCGAGGAGCTGAAGGCCGAAGGCAAGGTATTTGCTTCGCAGACGGACACGGAAGTGGTTGCACACCTGCTCGCTAACCATATCCGCGAAGGTCTCGAGCCACGCGCCGCAATGCTGAAGATGCTGAACCGCGTAACCGGTGCCTATGCATTGGCCGTGATGTTTGAGAACGATCCCGACACGCTGATAGCGGCGCGTTCTGGCCCGCCGCTTGCCGTGGGTTACGGCAAGGGCGAGATGTTCCTCGGCTCGGATGCAATCGCGCTTGCGCCCTTCACCAACGAGATCAGTTATCTCGTCGACGGCGACTGCGCGATCGTCACCCATGCCGGCGCGACCATTCTCGATTTCAACGGAAATGAGGTGAGCAGGCCGCGGCAGATTTCGCAGGCAACCGCCTATGTGGTCGACAAGGGCAACCATCGTCACTTCATGGAGAAGGAGATCTACGAACAGCCGGAGGTCATCTCCCACGCGCTGAGCCACTACGTGGATTTTGCCAGCCATCGCGTTCGCCCAGGCGCATCGGCAATCGATTTCGGCAGCGTCTCCGGCCTGGCGATCTCCGCTTGCGGCACGGCCTATCTTGCCGGCCTGATCGGCAAATACTGGTTCGAGCGCTATGCGCGCTTGCCGGTCGAAATCGACGTCGCCTCCGAATTCCGTTATCGCGAAATGCCATTATTGCCATCGCAGGCGGCGTTGTTCATCTCGCAATCCGGCGAGACGGCCGATACGCTGGCCTCGCTGCGCTATTGCCGGGATCACGGCCTCAAAATCGGTGCGGTCGTCAACGTCAAGGAATCGACCATTGCGCGCGAGTCCGATGCCGTGTTTCCGATCATGGCCGGTCCCGAGATCGGCGTTGCCTCGACGAAAGCCTTCACCTGCCAGCTTGCGGTTCTTGCTTCGCTGGCGATCGGCGCGGGTGTCGCTCGCGGTACGGTCAGCGCTGCCGATGAACAGGAGATGGTGCGGCATCTCGTCGAGATGCCGCGCATCATGGCCAATGTCCTGAATATCATCCAGCCGCAGATGGAAAGCCTGGCGCGCGAGATATCGAAGTTCAAGGATGTGCTCTATCTCGGTCGCGGCACCAGCTTCCCGCTCGCCATGGAAGGCGCGCTGAAGCTGAAGGAAATCTCCTACATCCACGCCGAGGGATATGCGGCTGGCGAACTGAAACACGGTCCTATTGCCCTGATCGACGAGAACATGCCCGTTATCGTCATCGCGCCGCATGACCGCTTCTTCGACAAGACCGTTTCCAACATGCAGGAAGTGGCGGCGCGTGGCGGTCGGATCATCTTCATCACGGATGAAGCCGGAGCTGCCGCCTCGACATTGCCGACAATGGCGACGATTACGCTGCCGGTCGTCGATGAGATCATTGCACCGATCATCTTCTCGCTGCCGATTCAGCTGCTTGCCTATCATACCGCCGTCTTCATGGGGACGGATGTCGATCAGCCGCGCAACCTCGCCAAATCGGTGACGGTGGAATAGGTTTTTCCGCCGGCCTTCCTTCGCGGTCACGTCGTCGTGAGCCGGCACCTGTTCGGCGCGGAGACGTGACTGGCTGGTTGTATGCCGACCCGATTTCTGGCAGTCTTTCCAAAGGAGACGTGGGGGAGGATTTGCCGGTCGGCGGTAGGCGACCGAACGGAGTTTTCGAGCGGCGAATGACTGAGAAGCTCATCAAAATGTCCGTGACCACGCGGATCAGAAACAACTTCCTGGCCGGCCTGATTATCTGCGCTCCGATTGCCATTACGCTCTGGCTGACCTGGTCCGTCGTCCATTGGGCCGACAGCTGGGTCCGTCCCTATATTCCCGCGCGCTACGACCCTGAAAGTTATCTCAATTTTGCTGTTCCCGGCACCGGCCTGCTGATCGCGATGATCTTCATTACGCTGGTCGGTTTTCTTGCCAAGAACCTGATCGGGCAGAGCATCGTCCGTGTCGGCGAGTCGATCGTCAATCGCGTGCCTCTGGTGCGGACCATCTACAAGAGCGTCAAGCAGATCTTCGAAACCGTGCTGAAGGAGCAGGGTTCGTCGTTCAAAAAGGTGGGGCTGATCGAGTATCCGAGCCCCGGTCTCTGGTCGATGGTGTTCATATCGACGGATGCCAAGGGCGAGATTGCTTCGAAATTCAATGCCATGGGTCAGGACATGGTAGCGGTCTTCCTGCCGCCGACTCCCGTACCTACGGCCGGATTCCTTGTTTTTGTTCCGCGCGAAAAGATCACGGTGCTCGATATGAGCCCGGAGGATGGCGCCAAGCTCCTGATATCAGGCGGCCTGGTTTCGCCCGAATACAAGGAAGAGCTGGTCGCGGCGAAGGGGCTGCCCAGGCCCGTTCCGATGAAGTCGCTGACTTAACACTCCCGTTCCTGTCGTAGGTCTCCTGATTTCGCGTATCGCGCGAACTGTCATGTCCCTATCATATTGACGCCTTAGATCGTCGTACGGGATAGGCAGTCGGATGCATCTCATCATCGAACGTTCGGAGTTTCGGCCCCGGGCTGTTGTTCTTCGACGCGGCTTGAGAGTGGGTCGCGGATGGATCTCATTGTCGCCATACGTATTTTCACCGGAGGATATTGTCTTGAAATATATGCGTTCCAAGAGCTTGCCGCTGTTGTCGGCTGTGCTTGCCACATTTGTTTTTTCCGCGCCAGTCGCGGCGCTTGCGGATAGTTCCATCGCGGTCCAGGGCGTGACGCTCGTCAACAAGGGACGTGTCGCGGTTGGCCGCATCCCGGCCAACCTGCGTGACAAATTCGGCGAGACCTTCGGCTCCGGCTCGGGCATGTCGATCGATACGAAGAGCTGGGTTCGCAATGCTGACGGCACATATAAGGGCTCGCTGTGGCTGCTGCCGGACCGTGGCTACAACGTCGCGGGAACGACGGATTATCGCGCACGTCTCAACACGATCGAGGTCACTCTGGCCCCTGTTGCGCCCGGCGCAACCCCGCCAGCCGGTAAGGAGCAATCGGGCGTCGATGCCAAGTTGATCGACACCATGCTTTTGAAAGACGACAAGGGCGCCGACACCACCGGTCTCGATCCGGTCAATGGCACTCGCCCTGCGGAAGGCAGCATGCCGCTGCTGCCCGCTGCTCCGAACGGCAAGATCTCGCTCGATACCGAAGCCGTTGCGCGTCTGCCTGACGGCACCATGTTCATCAGCGACGAATATGGCCCCTATATCTACCGCTTCGCCGCCGATGGCCGCATGATGTCCGCTACCCCTCCGCCGGCGGCCCTGCTGCCGATGCGCAATGGCGCCGTCAACTTCGCTTCCAATAACCCCGGTCCCGGCGAATCCGCTCCGGATCCGAAGGATCCGACCAGTGGCCGCCAGAACAACCAGGGCCTGGAAGGCATGTCCTTGACGCCGGACGGCAAGTTCCTGATTGCCGTGCTGCAATCCGCAACGCGCCAGGATGGCGGCGATTCCAGCTCCACGCGCGAGAACACCCGTGCGCTGGTCTATGATGCCGTCGATCCGGCAAATCTGAAGCTGGTTCATGAATATGTCGTGCCGCTGCCGGTCTTTACAAATGAGAAGGGCAAGACGGCCGTTGCAGCCCAGAGCGAAATCTATGCGCTCTCGCCGCAGACCTTCCTGATGCTGGCGCGTGACAGCAACAATGGCTATGGCGTGAAAGGCGACAAGTCGCTCTATCGCAGCGTCGTTGCTGTCGATGTCTCCACCGCCACCGATATTGCGGGCAAGTTCGATGCCGACAAGCCGGTCGCACCCAAGGGCGTTCTTGACGCCTCGGTAAAGCCGGCAACGGTCAGTCAGTTCATCGACATCAACGACAGCGCCGATCTCGCTCGCTTCGGCCTCCATAACGGCGCGCCGAACGACCGCAACAACCTTTCGGAAAAGTGGGAGGCCATGTCGCTTGTCAGCGTTCAGGATCCGAAGCTGCCGGATGATTACTTCCTGTTCGTCGCCAACGACAACGACTTCCTGACCCAGGATGGTTTCCAGGTCGGCGCCGCCTACAAGGGCGACGGCGGAGGCGATGTCGACACCATGTTCCAGGTGTTCCAGGTCACCATTCCCGGCCTCGCTACCAAGTAATGCTCTTAAACCGGGATGGACGCGGCAGACGCGTCCATCCGCTCATCCGGCCCGCAGGAACCGGATCGCCTCGTCGCGGCGGAAGAGATAGAGCAGCGTCCGAACTGCCATGCCGCGCTCGCCCGTCAGCTCTGGGTCGCGCTCGATGAGATAGACGGCATCCTTGCGGGCGATTTCCAGAAGATCGGCATGGGCCTCGAGGCTGGCGATGCGGAAGCCCGGCGTGCCGGACTGACGCGTGCCGAGAAGCTCGCCTTCGCCGCGCAGCTTCAAGTCTTCTTCGGCAATCCGGAAGCCGTCTTCGGTCTCCCGCATGATCGATAGCCGCGCATGCCCGGTTTCGCCGAGCGGTCCCTTATAGAGCAGGATACAGGTCGAGGCCTCGTCACCGCGACCGACGCGTCCGCGCAGCTGGTGCAGCTGTGCCAGGCCGAAACGTTCCGCATGTTCGATGACCATGATCGTCGCGTCCGGTACGTCGACGCCCACTTCGACGACGGTCGTGGCGACCAGCAGGCGGATCTCGCCATTTTTGAAGGCCATCATGACGGCATCTTTTTCCGGGCCGCCCATGCGGCCATGGATAAGGCCGATGCCGGGGCCGAGCGCCTTGGTCAATGTGTCATGACGTTCCTCGACCGACATTAGATCGGATTCTTCGGATTCCTCCACAAGTGGGCATATCCAATAGGCTTTTTTACCCTCTGACAGCGCACTTTTCAGCCGGCCCACTATATCGCCGGTTCGCTCGTTCGGAATAGTGATCGTCTGGATCGGCTTGCGGCCCGCCGGTTTCTCGGTGAGCTTGGACACGTCCATATCGCCGAAGGCGGCGAGCACCAGCGTCCGTGGGATCGGCGTTGCGGTCATGACGAGCATATGCGGCGAGATGCCCTTCGCAGTCAGGCGTAGGCGCTGGTGAACGCCGAAGCGATGCTGCTCGTCGACGACAGCCAGCATGAGGTTGGCATAGGCGACGCTGTCTTGGAAAAGAGCATGCGTGCCGATGATGATCTGCGCCTCGCCGGAGGCGATGCGCTCGAGGATCGCATCTCGCTCTCGCCCCTTGGTGCGACCTGTGAGAACTTCGACGGAAAGATTTGCATTTGCTGCGAATTTCGAGATCGTAGTGTGATGCTGCCGGGCAAGAATTTCGGTCGGTGCCATCAGCACGGCCTGGCCGCCGCTTTCGATGACGGCGGCGATCGCCATTAGCGCAACCAGCGTCTTGCCCGCGCCGACATCGCCCTGCAGCAAGCGGAGCATGCGCTCGGTGCCTGCCATATCCTTGAGAATATCGGCAACCGCGTCGCGCTGACTGTTCGTCATAGAGAAGGGCAGGGTTTCCAGTATCTTACCGCTGATTTCTCCAGTAGCATGCACCGGCTTTCCTGCCACCTTGCGCAGCCTTTGGCGAACCAGTGAGAGCGACAATTGCCCCGCCAGGAATTCGTCATAGGCAAGCCGGCGGCGGGCTGGTGCCTGCGGATCGATATCGGCAGCGTCTCTCGGCGCATGCAGCATATGGAAACTGTCGGATATCGAGGGGAAACCCTGCTTCTGGGCAAGGGCAAGGTCATCCCATTCGGGCAGTTGCGGAATGCGCGGAAGTGCGGCCTCGATGGTCTTGCGCAGGAATTTCGGCGCGAGCCCGGCGGTCAACGGATAGACCGGTTCGACCAGTGGCAGGTTTTCCGCCTCGCTCTCGCGCATGATATAGTCCGGATGCACCATGGACGGCCGGCCGTTGAACCAGTCGACCTTGCCGCTGACGGTGACGGTTTCATCGATCGGCAGCTGCTTTTCGAGCCATTGCGCCTTGCCGCGGAAGAAGACCAGCGCAAGCTCGCCTGTTTCGTCATGCAGATAGACGCGATAGGGAACGTTGCTGCGCGGATTGGGCGGCGGCTGATGGCGATCGACGCGGCCGGTAATGGTGACGATGGCGCCCTGCGGCGCGCGGGCGATACCCGGCTGTTCGCGCCGGTCGATGATCGAATGCGGCGCGTGGAAAATAAGGTCGATGACGCGGCAATCGTCGATCGTCTCCCGGTCGAGCAGTTTCACCAGCAGCTCGGATACCTTCGGCCCGACGCCGGGCAGCGAAGAGATGGAGGCAAACAGCGGGTCGAGGATAGCGGGACGCATGGCGGGCAAAATGCGACGGGCAGGGCGCGTTTGGCAAGGGGTCGCGCCACGCACGGCGTCTTTGAGGCCATCACTCCCCCGAAAATTGCGCTTCCGGCGCTTTTTTCTGAAAAACCGGTTCCCACCTTTCAATGCTGGTTTTATAGAGACGCATCAACATAAAGGTGTTTTTGATGACTGGGCTTACCCTCAGCAGTGCCGATCTCGATCCTCGTCGTCGGCGCATCCTTTTCCGCTGTTGGCATCGCGGCATCCGCGAGATGGATCTCGTCTTCGGCCAGTTTGCCGACAACGAGCTGCCGGGCCTTGCCGAGGCAGACCTCGATGAGCTCGAGCGCATTATGGCCGAGGAGGACAATGATCTCCTCAAGTGGATACTCGGTAGCCTGCCGATACCGCAGCATCTGCAGACGCCGCTGTTTGAGCGCCTCGCGTCCTATAAGCCCGATTTCGAAGAGATCGCCGAAAGGTTTGGTTTAACGAAATGATCCCCGGTTTCGATGCGAAGAAGCTGCTCGCCGCCAGCGAGCCGATGACGATCGGTCATGTTCCGGCCGGCCTGGAGCCGTTCCTGATTGCCGAAATGGCAAAGGCCGGCCAGCCGGTCGCCTATGTCATGTCCGACGGCCAGCACATGGCCGATGTCGAACAGATGCTCGGCTTTATCGCGCCCGAAATTCCGGTACTTACCTTGCCGGCCTGGGATTGTCTTCCCTATGACCGCGTTTCCCCGAGCTCCGACACCTCGGCCCGGCGCCTCGCGGCCTTGTCCGGCCTCATTGCCCATCATCGCAAGCCGCATGCGGCGGTCGTGTTGGTGACCGTCAACGCCATGCTGCAGAAGGTAGCGCCGCAGGAGATTATCGAGAGCCTGGCCTTTTCTGCCCGGCCGGGTAACCAGGTCCGGATGGACGATATCGCGGCCCGCCTGGAGCGCAACGGCTTCGAGCGCGTGGCGACTGTGCGCGAGGTCGGCGAATATGCCGTGCGCGGCGGCATTCTCGATGTCTTCGTTCCGGGCACGGAAGAGCCGGTGCGCCTGGATTTCTTCGGCGATACGCTGGAAAGCATCCGTAGCTTCGATCCCGCCAGCCAGCGCACGACGGGACAGGTCCGCTCGCTCGATCTCAATCCGATGAGCGAAGTGACCCTGACGCCGGATACGATCAGCCGCTTCCGCAAAAACTATCTCTCCGCCTTCGGTGCGGCCACGCGCGACGATGCGCTCTATCTCGCCGTCTCCGAAGGTCGCCGCTATGCCGGCATGGAACATTGGCTGCCGCTTTTCTACGAGAGACTGGAGACGGTTTTCGACTATCTCAAGGGCTTCCGGCTGGTGACGGATCATACCGTTCGCGAGGCCGCCGAGGAGCGTTCCAAGCTCGTCTTCGACTATTACGACGCTCGCCTGCACTCCGGCCAGCAAGCCAAGGGGCAGATGGCGCAGGGCACGCCCTATAAGCCCGTGACCCCAGGCCAGCTCTATCTCGACGGCAAGGTTTTCGGCAATGCGCTCGATGCCTTCGCCGCTATCCGTATCTCACCCTTCAACGAGCACGAGGGCGAGGCGCGTCGCGTCGTCAGCCTCGATGCCCGCCAGGGACCGCGCTGGGCGCGCTCCGCCACCGAGAGCGCCGACAGTGAGCGCGTCAACGTCTTCGATGCCGTCGTCAAGCATATCGCCGATAAGCGGGCTGCGGGCGGCAAGGTGCTGATTTCGGCCTGGACCGAAGGCTCGCTCGACCGTCTCCTGCAGGTGCTGTCCGAACACGGCCTCGCACGCGTCAAGACGATCGAAGCCTTCAAGGATCTCGGCAGCCTGGCGAAGGGTGAGGCGGCTGCGGCCGTGCTCAGCCTGGAAGCCGGTTTCGAGGCTGGCGATCTCATCGTCATCGGTGAGCAGGATATTCTCGGCGACCGCATGGTGCGCCGCTCGAAGCGTCGCAAGCGTGCTGCCGATTTCATCTCGGAAGTGGCGGGCCTGGACGAAGGTTCGATCGTCGTTCACGCCGAGCACGGTATCGGTCGCTTCGTTGGGCTCAGAACCATCGAGGCCGCCGGCGCACCGCATGCCTGCCTCGAGCTGCAGTATGCCGACGATGCCAAGCTGTTCCTGCCGGTCGAAAACATCGATCTCCTGTCGCGCTATGGCAGCGAGGGCACCGAAGCGCAGCTCGACAAGCTCGGCGGCGGCGCCTGGCAGATGCGCAAAGCCAAGCTCAAGAAGCGCCTGCTCGATATGGCCGGCGCCTTGATCCGGGTCGCGGCCGAACGCCTGACGCGCCATGCGCCGGTGCTCAGTACGCCGGATGGTCTCTATGACGAATTCGCCGCGCGCTTCCCCTATGACGAGACCGACGACCAGATGAACGCCATCGAGGCGGTGCGCGAGGATCTCGGCGCCGGCCGGCCGATGGACCGCCTCGTCTGCGGCGACGTCGGCTTCGGCAAGACCGAAGTGGCCCTGCGTGCAGCCTTTGTCGCTGCCATGAATGGCGTGCAGGTCGCCGTCGTCGTGCCGACGACGCTGCTTTCGCGCCAGCATTTCAAGACCTTCTCCGAGCGCTTCCGCGGTTTGCCGATCCGCATACAGCAGGCATCTCGTCTGGTCGGTTCCAAGGAACTGGCGCTTACCAAGAAGGAAGTTGCCGAGGGCAAGACCGATATCGTCGTCGGTACCCACGCGCTCCTCGGCGCCGGCATCCAGTTCGCCAATCTCGGCCTGCTCGTCATCGACGAGGAGCAGCATTTCGGCGTCAAGCACAAGGAGCGCCTGAAGGAGCTGAAGAGCGACGTACATGTGCTGACGCTGTCGGCGACGCCGATCCCGCGCACCTTGCAGCTGGCGATGACGGGCGTGCGCGAGCTCTCGCTTATCACAACGCCGCCGGTCGACCGCATGGCGGTGCGTACCTTCATCTCGCCCTTCGATTCGCTTGTGATCCGCGAAACGTTGATGCGCGAGCATTATCGCGGCGGTCAGAGCTTTTATGTCTGCCCGCGCCTGGCCGATCTCGCCGATATCCATGCCTTCCTGCAGTCGGATGTACCGGAGCTGAAGGTGGCGGTCGCCCATGGCCAGATGCCGGCCGGCGAGCTGGAAGATATCATGAACGCGTTCTACGAGGGCCGTTATGATGTGCTGCTCTCCACCACCATCGTCGAATCCGGCCTTGACGTGCCGACGGCGAACACGCTGATCGTCCATCGTGCCGACATGTTCGGTTTGGCCCAGCTCTATCAGCTCCGTGGCCGCGTCGGTCGCTCCAAGGTCCGTGCCTTTGCGCTCTTCACGCTGCCTGTCAACAAGGTGCTGACGACGACGGCGGAGCGCCGGCTCAAGGTGCTGCAGTCGCTGGATACGCTCGGCGCCGGCTTCCAGCTTGCCAGCCACGACCTCGATATCCGCGGCGCCGGCAATCTGCTCGGCGAGGAACAGTCGGGCCATATCAAGGAAGTCGGCTTCGAGCTCTACCAGCAGATGCTCGAGGAGGCCGTCGCCGAGGTCAAGGGCGTCGACGAGATCCAGGATACCGGCTGGTCGCCGCAGATCTCCGTCGGCACGCCGGTCATGATCCCCGATGATTACGTGCCTGACCTGCATCTGCGCATGGCGCTCTATCGCCGCCTCGGCGAGATTACCGAAATCAAGGAGATCGATGGTTTCGGTGCAGAAATGATCGACCGCTTCGGCCCCTTACCGATCGAGGTGCAGCACCTCCTCAAGATCGTCTACATCAAGTCGCTTTGCCGCATCGCCAATGTCGAGAAGCTGGACGCCGGCCCGAAGGGCGTCGTCGTGCAGTTCCGCAACAAGGAATTCCCGAACCCGGCCAACCTCGTCGGCTATATCGCCAAGCAGGGCACCATGGCAAAGATCCGTCCCGACCACAGCGTCTTCCTGACCCGCGATCTTCCCACGCCGGAAAAGCGGCTGCAGGGGGCGGCAGTTGTCATGACGCAGCTGGCGGAGCTGGCTAAGTAGGGAAGCGTCTCTCAGCCGGTCGGTGGTATTCGGCGACCGCTTTCGACGGCACGATCCAAGGCCGCCTTCGGCTCTAAGCGGCCGTCGTGGATACGATCTCCGAAGTACGCTATGCGCCAGAATCGGACATCGGTCGAGAGGCGACCGATGTCCGGCCCGGGGCCGCTTCCGGACCGTCGGGTTGTGGCGCGATTACCCCAATAGCTGTCAATTGGGATAGACACGGTAGCTCTATCAATCAACCTTCGCTTGCCTCTCGGCTTTGCTTGATAGGATCACAGCTATTCGTGAAAATCCTGAGAAATGGCACTGCCCGTAAGCTCTTCTTAAACCAGATTTGAAGCAGCCGAAGCGATTTATCCGCTCCTGCTTTTTTGATTGCTCCGCTTGAAATTGAAGTACAAAGTTAGGGCACGGCAATAAAAGGGAAGGTGAAGCTTGATCACGGTGGAATTGCAAGTCCGGGAGGTCGTGGCGGCATTCAATTCCGGAAAGCATGCCGACGCGCTGCGACTGTGCCGCAATGCCCTGGACGACAACCCAAATGACGCCGTACTCAATCACCTCCTCGCGGCGGGGAGCTTCGCGGTCCAGGATTTCGTCACGGCGCTGGATTGTGCCGAGGAGAGCCTCAAAGTCAGGTCGGGAAATCCGGCAACATTGTTCCTCGCAGGGCGCGCTGCTCGCGCTCTTGGCCGGCTTGACCTTGCCGAAAGCTATTTCGCTCAGCTTCCAGCCGCCTTTCCGGACGCGCTCGCCGAGCTCGCCAGGACATTTGAACAGAATAGCAAACGCCAGCAGGCAGCTAAGGCCTGGCAGCGGGCATTCGAGATCGATCCATCCTCACGGGAGGCCGCCGCAAGGCTTGGCCGTCTGCTTTGGGAAGCCGGGGATTTCGAAAATGCCCGCGAACGGCTGGAGTTTGCGGTGAAGGCAGATGCACCTCACAGCGCTTGGTTCGACCTCGGCCTCGCGCGTCAAGATTGTGACGATCTTGACGGTGCCGTGGATGCCTTTAAAACGGCGCTCGCGCGTAAGCCGGATGATCCGCAAGCTAAATTCAACCTCGGTAGCGCTCTACAGCAGCTTGGTGATATGGAAGGTGCAATTGGCGC
The DNA here is from genome assembly GCF_008370325.1 of Martinezella tropici. Lineage (GTDB taxonomy): Bacteria > Pseudomonadota > Alphaproteobacteria > Rhizobiales > Rhizobiaceae > Rhizobium > Rhizobium tropici_B. The sequence goes on from NZ_VNIP01000015.1 coordinate 180,291, forward strand.
GTACCGGGATGCCTATGCGCTCTCGCCTGCGACGCTGGGCATGATAGCAAATGTGCTGAGTTCTGGACGCAATGGTCTTCTATTCCTCGACAAGGCGGGCCTGCGCTCTTTTCTCTCCAGGTGAGCGGGAACGCTTATCCCTGAATTTCTTGCGATAAATGCCAGGCTCGACCAGAATTTGGCCGACTGTCCGGTCGTAACCGGCGATCTGTTCGCCGTCAAAGCTTTCGCAGACAAGCTCAAGGTCTTCCCGCCGGACGGGAAAGCAATGTGCGACCGGCAACCCTTTGGACAATACGCCCTCGAAATCCGATCTTGTCCAGATTGCCGGGAAATTGATGCCTGCGTCGTGGAATTTGTCGCAATCTACCATTCCGGTCACGGTTCGAAACGGGAGGTCTTCCCGATTGGCAGGATGCGTCGCAAAAAGCGACCACTTTTCCTCAAGCTCAATCGTCCAGAAACTATTGAATTTGATCGCTACCAGTTGGGATGTTCCCTCTTTGGCCAGCGCTGATCCAAGGATTTGTTCAGGCACATGGAAACTCATAGGCGCACGGGGGTGGTTTTTCGCAGCCGGTATTGGCACATCCCAGTCCCAGGAGAATTTTCCAGCTTTTACTGTCACATCGCATGGCAGCAGGATCATGAAGCCATGGGTCATGGCGTCGACAAAAGGCGGGCATTGCTTGACGGTTCGTATGTCACGTCCATGAAATTCCGAAAACGAGGTATTCGGCATCTGGCGAAGCCAATCGGGCAAACAGGACCGCGCCGCCGCTGGTTTCGGCAAATAATCATGCAGATTCGGGTCGCAACGGAAAATGATCTTCATGCGGCTCACAGAACAGCTCAGCGCTTAATACCAATGTCTAACTTTGTCGCCGGACAGTGTTCCCTCAAGCGATTTGGAAATTAGTATGCCTTCTCAAAGACGGCAACAAGCGGAAAGGTGTTCGATGCCGAGATAGCTCCAGTATCCGACATATCCTCATGCGGCCCGGGGCTTGCGAGTCTCTCCAGCGTCTGGAATGCGCGCGATAACCTTGATTTCGAAATCGAAGCCAGCCAGCCAATTGACACCGACAGCCGTCCAGTTCGGATAGGGCGCCTCGCTGAAGATCCGGTTCTTGACGGTCATGATGGTACCGAATTGCTGCTCGGGATCGGTGTGGAACGTGGTGATGTCGACGATGTCGTTGAAAGTGCAGCCCGCACTTTCCAAGGTTGCCTGCAGATTGTCGAAGGCAAGTTGGACTTGACGTTCGAAATCCGGCTCCGGACTTCCATCCGCATGGCTGCCGACCTGGCCGGAGACGAACAACAGATCACCGGAGCGGATAGCGGCGGAATAGCCATGTTCTTCGTAAAGTGCATGTCTGTTCTTCGGAAAAATCGCACTACGTGTCGTCATGATATTTCGCTCTCCATCGCATTAATGTGAAAAGATCGGAGGCGCGCAATCCTGCACGCCCTTTTCAAAAGGCCGCTTTGTTTGATATACGGCGTGTATGTGAAATATCGATATACGCGATGTATGTCAATATTTAAAATACGAAGCGTATGTGAAATATTGAGGATGCTATGGCAAAACGCTTGGAAACAATGGAAGAGAACCGGAACAAGCTTGTTGCCGCCGCACGAAAAGCCTTCGCCGAAAAAGGATTTGCCGCCGCATCGATGGACGAGCTGACCGCGGACGTCGGCCTGACGAGAGGTGCGCTCTATCACAATTTTGGAGACAAACGGGGGTTACTCGCTGCCGTCGTTGATCAGATCGACAATGAGATGGCGTTGCGGGCAAAAGCGATCGGCGAGCAGGCGGGAGACGATTGGCAAGGCCTGCTTGCAGAAGGCGAAGCCTATATCGAAATGGCTCTCGATCCGGAGGTCCAGCGCATCGTTCTGCTTGACGGGCCGGCGGTGCTGGGTGATCCATCGAAATGGCCCAGCCAGAACAGCTGTCTCGCAAGAACGAGGCAGACGGTCTTGAGACTTCTGGAGAACGAAGTCGTCAAGCCGGTTGATGCGGAAGCGGCAGCTCGCCTCCTGTCCGGCGCAGCGCTGAATGCCGCCCTATGGGTTGCCGCCAGTGACAATCCCGCAGAGATCCTGCCCAAGGCGGTAGAGACCTTCCGGGCGATGGCTTCGGGATTGCTGGCAAAGGCCTGATACAGGTGGCCGCCTTGCTGCTGTTATCGGCGATTCGCGACAGCTGACTTGCTCGAGGGGTTTCAAACGGCGCTTGCTTTCCAGCGAAAGCGCCATCGTCAGCTCAATTCATTCCCGCGCGCGCTTCCGTCTTCATCTTGGCAATGTCACGCAAGGCCTCGGCCAGCACATCCGGCGTCTGCGCGCCGCTGACGGCATATTGCTGGTCGAAGATGAAAAAGGGCACGCCGTTGACGCCGATCTTCTGCGCGGCGTCGATTTCGCCGACGATGAGATCGCGGTCCGCATCCGAGGAAAGCAGGGTGGCGATGACGGATCTGTCGAGCCCGGCCTTTTCGGCAATATCGAGCAGTACGGCATGGTCGCCGACATTCCGTCCCTCTTCGAAATTGGCCTTAAAGAGCGCATCGACTACTTTGTCTTGCTTTTCCCGGCTTTCGGTGACGGCCCAGTGGATGAGGCGGTGTGCGTCGAGCGTGTTGGGGCCGATCTTGATGGCGTCGAAATCGAACTTGATGCCAACTTCGCGGCCGAGATCGGTCAGCATCTTGTGCCCCTCAGCGACACGCTCCGCGCCGCCGAGCTTCTGCTCGAGCGCCTTCTTCTGGTCAACGCCCTCTGGCGGATAGTCGGGGTTCAGACGATAGGGCCGCCAGTTGAGGTCGACGCCAACTTCGTCCTGCACTTCGGCGATGGCAAGCTCCAGGCGGGCCTTGCCGAGATAGCACCATGGGCAGACGACGTCCGAGACGATGTCGATCGTAATGCGTTCCATGGTTCTGTCCTTTCGGTTTTAGGGCTATTCCCCTCCATCTAGGCCTTTGTGCCGATGGCTTCAACCGGTTACCGAAAGGGAACCATGCAACGCTACTGTGCCGAGGTGTCCCACCATGCGGGCAGGTAATAGCCATAGAGCGGCAATACGCCGGAATGGGCGATATGGCTGCGCCGTGCCACCCACTGCTGTGCGATATGGTAAAGCGGCGCGATATAATAGCCTGAAATCAATACGCGATCGAAGGAGCGCACGGCGTCGCGGAAATCCTCGGCCGAATGGGCCGTCAGGAAGTGATTGATCAACGTATCGACGTCCGGATCTTCGACCCCGGCAAAGTTCAGGCTTCCCGGCATTTTGGCGGCGGCAGAGCCCCAGCGCGGCACCTGTTCGATGCCTGGCGACAGCGACGACGGATAGGATTTGATGATCACGTCATAATCGTAGTTCGTCGTGCGCAGCTGGTATTGCGAATCGTCGACGGTGCGGATCGTAACGGCAATGCCGAGCAGCGCCAGCGAGCGGCGATAGGCGATGGCAATACGCTCCTGATCCGCATTCTGCGTCATGATCTCGAAGCTGAGCTGCCGCCCAGCACTATCGACCATGCGTTCGCCCTTGATCGTATAGCCGCCCTGCTTCAGGAAATTGACGGCCTTGCGCAGAACCTTGCGGTCGCGGCCGGAGCCATCGCTGACAGGGAGTTTGTAGGTGCCATTAAGAACGTCGGCGTCGATACGATCCTTGATTGGGCCGAGCATCGCGAGCTCGTTGGCACCGGCAGGTACGCCGAAAGAGGACAGATCGGAATTCTGCCAGTAGCTTTCCGTTCGTGTATAGGCGCTGGAAGCCAGATTGCGATTGAACCATTCGAAATCGAAGGCGAGCGTCAGGCCCTTGCGCACATTCTTGTCGGCAAACATCGGCCGGCGCATGTTGAAGACGAAGCCTAGCATGCCGCTCGGCAGCTTCGGCGTAAACGTCTCCTTGACGACGGCGCCGGAGCCGACTGCCGGAAAGTTATAGGCCTGCTGCCAATGCGCGGGACTGCCGTCCGGGTAGATATCGATATCACCCTTCTTGAAGGACTCGAATAAGGTCGTGTCCTGCAGGAAGTAGTTCACCACGATCTGATCGTAATTGTCGACGCCGACCTTCGTCGGAATGTCCTTGCCCCAATAATCGGGATTGCGCTCGAAGGTGATTCGCTGGCCGGGATCGACGCTTTTCACCCGATACGGGCCGGAGCCGACCGGAATACTGAGCGTGGTCCGGTCGAAATTGTCGGGATCGGTCGCATGTTTCGGCAGGATCGGCAGCGACGACGCGATGATGACAGGCGTTTCGCGATTGCCCTTCTCGTTGAATCGGACCATCACGCTACGCTCGCCGACCTTCTCGATCGAGCCGATCGTGTCGAGCCAGGACGAGAAGGGTATGCGTCCCTTCTCACGCAGGAGCTGGAAGGTGAAGACCACGTCGTCAGGCGTCACCGGCTGTCCGTCGGACCATTTGGCGGCGGGATTGAGATTGAACTGGATATAGCTCCTGCTGTCGTCCCATTCGACGGTCTGTGCCAGTAATCCGTAAAGCGTGAAGGGTTCATCACGCGAGCGCAGCATTAGTGGTTCGTAGATAAGGTTGCCGAATTCCGGGTCCCACATGCCGCGCGCCGTGGTGCGCATGCTCTTCAAAATGAAGGGGTTGAGGTTGTCGAAGGTGCCGACGACGCCATAGCTGATGCGCCCGCCCTTTTTCACATCCGGATTGACGTAAGGGAAATGCTTAAAGTCCGCCGGCAGGGCCGGATCTCCATGCGTGGCGATGCCATAGAGCGGCTGAGCCGCGGCGGCGTTGCACAAGGTTGCGAAGAGCAGGAAGGCAGCGATCCGGAGCGCTAGCATGGCATCCTTTCCGGTAAGGGTACGATTCGGCCGAACATTATCATGAGCGTGCCGAATTCAACACGCGACTGCGGAAATCTTAGGACTTGGCGGAAAAGACCAAAGAAAAGCTGGATATCCGTGCCAGTGCGATGTAACAGGGGTGCCGGGTTTCTCGGGTCATGTATTTGCCTTATTCATTCGACAGGTGGACGACGGTTTGACCCGAATTGCATGGGACGGCGCGCTGTCGTTTCGAAGCGGATTTCAGGAGGCGGTTTCGCTATGATGTTCAAGACTGACAACAAAATGCGGGCAGGTCTCTCTGCTCTGGCTCTCATGATCGGCGCGGCCATGCCGGCTGCTGCCTTCGCTCAGGACGCGTCCAACGCAGCTCCTGCCGATGGCGGCAACGATCCCAATCAGCCGCGCCTGGGCTGGTACAAGACCTGCACCAAGCAGGACGATGCCGATATCTGCATCGTGCAGAACCTGATCATGGCCAACAATGGCCAGCTGGTCACGGCAGTCGGCCTCATCTCCGTCGATGGCAAGGTCAACCGCAAGATCCTGCAGATCTCCGTTCCCACGGCTCGCCTGATCCCGCCCGGCATCACCATGCAGGTTGATGGCGGCAAGGGCCAGAAGCTCGATTACGCCGTCTGCCTTCCGGACAAGTGCACGGCTGAAGTGCCCTTGACCGACGCCATGATCAACTCGCTGAAGAAGGGCACGGATGTGACCTTCACCTCGATCAACTTCCGCCGTGCGCCGAACCCGATCAAGATTTCGCTCACCGGTTTTGGTGCCGCTTATGACGGTCCGGCAATCTCCGACAGCAAGCTCGCTGAAAGCCAGAAGAGCCTGCAGGACAGCATGCAGAAGAAGGCCGAGGAAGCACGCAAGAAGCTGGAAGACGCCCAAAAGGCCGCCAAGCAGCAGTAAGCTTCTAAAACTTTGCCTTATTGAAAAAGCCCGGAGCAATCCGGGCTTTTTTGCTGCTATCGACCGCATGTTGCAAATGAAAAAGGGAAGACGCTTGGGGCATCTTCCCTTTTAAAAAGAACTTATCTGGCAGGCTCTTAGTGGGCGAAGCTCATCTTAGGTTTGAACTGGCCCGTCGGCGCCTGGTCGAAAATCTGGGCGATCTGCGGATTGCGGAGCGGGGCACCGCTCTCATCGTTGATCAGATTCTGTTCCGATACGTAGGCGACATACTCAGTCTCGTCGTTTTCGGCGAGAAGGTGATAGAATGGCTGGTCCTTTTCGGGCCGCACTTCGGCCGGAATGGAATTCCACCATTCCTCGGTGTTTGCGAATTCCGGATCGACATCGAAGATGACACCGCGGAAGGGGAACATCCGGTGTCGAACCACGTCGCCAATATTGAATTTTGCGTTTCGTTGTTTCATGGCACGACTTCCTTTCAAGCAATCATGTGGTGACTTTCACCACTGATATCAAGGATTTTGCCCCCATTCCTTCATTGAACTGTCACATTCGGCCCGGCTCTTCAACTGGACAGCGAGCGATAGCTCAATGCGAAAACACCATCGGGCGGGAGACCTGCCACCGGCTTCCCAATCATGAAGAAAGCCCCGGCAAGCCGGGGCTTTCGCATCCGCTATCAGACCGAATAGTACATGTCGTATTCGACTGGATGCGGGGTCATTTCGAAGCGCATGACTTCCTGCATCTTCAGCTCGATGAAAGCATCGATCTGGTCGTCGTCGAAGACACCGCCGGCCGTCAGGAACTTGCGGTCCTTATCGAGACTTTCCAGAGCTTCGCGCAGCGAGCCGCAAACCGTCGGGATCTTCTTCAGCTCCTTCGGCGGCAGGTCGTAGAGATCCTTGTCCATGGCCTTGCCGGGATGGATCTTGTTCTTGATGCCGTCGAGGCCAGCCATCAGCATCGCGGCAAAGCCGAGATAGGGGTTGGCGGTCGGGTCGGGGAAGCGGACTTCGACGCGCTTTGCCTTCGGGTTGGTGCCGAACGGAATGCGGCAGGAGGCGGAACGGTTGCGGGCCGAGTAAGCAAGCAGAACCGGAGCTTCATAACCCGGGACGAGACGCTTGTAGGAGTTCGTCGACGGATTGGTGAAGGCGTTGATCGCCTTGGCATGCTTGATGATGCCGCCGATGTAGTAGAGGCAGCTTTCCGAGAGGCCTGCATATTCGTCGCCGGCGAAGGTCGGCTTGCCGCCCTTCCAGATCGACTGATGGACATGCATGCCCGAGCCGTTGTCGCCGAAGATCGGCTTCGGCATGAAGGTTGCCGTCTTGCCGTAGGCATTGGCGACCTGGTGCACGACATACTTGTAGATCTGCATCTTGTCGGCGTTGCGCACCAGTGTGTCGAACTTGATGCCGAGTTCGTGCTGGGCGGCTGCCACTTCGTGGTGATGCTTTTCGACGACGACGCCCATTTCGGTGAGAACCGTCAGCATCTCGGAGCGCATGTCCTGGCAGCTGTCGATCGGCGGGACCGGGAAGTAGCCGCCCTTGACGCGCGGACGGTGGCCGAGATTGCCCGTTTCGTAATCGGTGTCATCGTTGGACGGCAGTTCGCTGGAATCGAGCTTGAAGCCCGTATTGTACGGGTCAGCCTTGTACTTGACGTCGTCGAAAACGAAGAATTCGGCTTCCGGGCCGAAGAAGGCGGTGTCGCCGATGCCCGAGGCCTTGAGATAAGCTTCGGCCTTCTTGGCGGTGCCGCGCGGGTCGCGGTTATAGGCTTCGCCGGAGACCGGGTCGAGGATGTCGCAGAGGATCACCATGGTGGACTGCGCGAAGAACGGATCCATATGGACCGTGTCCGGATCGGGCATCAGCACCATGTCGGATTCATTGATGGCCTTCCAACCGGCAATCGAGGAGCCGTCGAACATGACGCCATCGGCGAACATGTCCTCGTCGACACAGACGATATCCATCGTCAGGTGCTGCAGCTTGCCCTTCGGGTCGGTGAAGCGCAGGTCGACGAACTTGACGTCGTTGTCCTTGATTTGTTTCAAAATTTCGCTTGCGGTCGTCATTAAATTACTTCCCTTGACTTAGATGACGATTAAACGAGCCGCGGCCTGACGGGCCGGGCAGATTAAATGGCGTCGATACCCGTCTCACCGGTGCGGATTCGAATGACTTCTTCCACGTTGGAAACGAAAATCTTTCCGTCGCCGATACGGCCTGTTTGCGCAGCCTTGCGGATGGCCTCGATCACCGCCTCCGCATTTTCGTCCGCCAATACAACCTCGACCTTCACCTTCGGCAGGAAGTCGACGACGTATTCGGCGCCACGGTAAAGCTCCGTGTGGCCCTTTTGACGACCGAAGCCCTTCGCTTCCGTGACGGTGATGCCCTGCAGGCCGACTTCCTGAAGGGCTTCCTTCACTTCATCGAGCTTGAAGGGCTTAATGATCGCTTCGATCTTTTTCATGAGAAAATGTCTCTCCGCTTTTCCTGTTACAGCAGGACTACTCCCCGCTCGGCCAACGTGATGCACGTATCATGCCAGTTGCGAACGAGCTGCCGTAGAAAATCCCGATGAATTCGCACCGAGACAATGGATTGATGAGGATTTTTCGGAAAAATGGAAGCGATTTCGCGCCGAAATGCATGGGATAAGCAAAATTTCGCAAAAAAGTGCCATGCATGCCATGTCGATGCTCCGGCAAGCCATTGAATGTTATTGTTTAACTATTATGCAAATGCACATTTATCGATCAAATTGCACGCTACGAAAGCGGTTGTTTTTGAGGCAGATTTCGCATCTATAATGGTTGCATGATGTTGACGCTTGCCGACCTTCTCCTCACGCCCGACGATATGGCTGCTGTCGACAGCGCCGCCGCCGCCTCCGGTATCGATTCCTATGGGCTCATGGAAAGGGCCGGCCAGGCTGTGGCCGCCGCAGCGCTCCGGCACTTTCCCGAAGCGTATCGATATGTCGTACTTTGCGGGCCGGGCAACAATGGCGGGGACGGGTATGTCGCGGCGCGCGCACTACAGCAGGCCGGCGCCGAACTACGGCTTTGCTATCTTGGCGATCCCAAGCGGCTTAAGGGCGATGCAGCCCGCGCCTTTGCCGATTGTCCTGTCGGAGGCGAGACGATCGGCAGCTATGTTCCGAAGGCCGGCGATGTGGTGATCGACGCCATCTTCGGAGCGGGGCTTTCCCGCCCCGTTCCGGATGAGGTGGCCACCGTCATCGCCAAAATCACCGAAGCGAAAGTTCCCGTCATCGCCGTTGATCTGCCGTCCGGCGTCGACGGGCGTAGCGGCCGGATCCTCGGAGCAGCCTTCCATGCCGCGCGCACCGTTACCTTCATGACGCGCAAGCCGGGCCACCTTCTTCTTCCAGGTCGCGATCTGTGCGGCGAGCTGGAGGTTTTCGATATCGGCATTCCTGCCCGCATCGTTCGCGCCCATGCTGACAATCTGATCGCGCAAAATGCGCCGGCACAGTGGCAGGCCAAGATCCCGTCGGCGGGCGCAGATACGCACAAATACAAGCGCGGCCATCTGGTCGTCTTCTCAGGCGGACCGAACGCGACGGGTGCTGCGCGCATGTCGGCCATGGCTGGGCTGAAGGCTGGGGCAGGGCTCGTCACCATCGCCTCGCCGCCAGAAGCGCTCGACGTCAATGCCGGACTGCTGACCGCGATCATGCTGCACGCTGTCGAGGATGAAGCGTCGTTGCGGCAATGGCTCGCCGATCAGCGACTCTCAACTTTCATTCTCGGGCCAGGCTTCGGTGCCGGCGAGAAAGCGCGCCAGTTCTGCCTCGCGCTCGCGGATCGCCATCTGGTGCTGGACGCGGACGGTATCACGTCGTTTCGCGATGACCCGCAGCGATTGTTCGATGCCTTCGCCGAAGGACCGACACGCTTGGTGCTGACGCCGCATGAGGGAGAGTTTGCGCGGCTCTTTCCGGATATTGCCGCCGACGAGACGTTGAGCAAGATCGACAAGGCGAGGGCTGCTGCTGCTAGAGCCCATGCCGCGATCATCTATAAGGGGGCCGATAGCGTGATTGCCGCCCCGGATGGTAGGGCCTTGATCAATGCCAACGCCCCGCCCTGGCTTGCCACGGCCGGCTCCGGAGATGTGCTCGCCGGCATTGTCGGCGGCCTGATGGCGCAAGGGGTGCCGGCCTTCGAGGCGGCAGCAGCTGGCGTCTGGCTGCATGGTCTTGCAGGCCAACATGCCGGCAAGGGGCTGACGGCCGAAGACCTCGTGGCAGCCGTCAAGCCGCTATAGCGCTACTTCGCCACTTCCTGCTGCAATGCGATCGCGCCCGGAGGCGCATTCACCTTGCCCTCATGGATCATGAAGGCAAAGACATCGCGCGGCTCCGTCTTGACCTTGCGCTTCTCGTCGACCAGCGGCAGATCGTCCGGCACCTTGCCTGCGGCCCATGTCTTCAGGCGATCCGCCCAGGCTTTCAGGTCCTTCGGTGGATAGCAGGTCTTGATGTCGTCCGAGCCTTTCTGCAGGCGGGCATAGACGAAATCGGCCGTCACATCGGCGATCATCGGATACTCGAAATGCTCGGCACAGACCGGCGCCACATTATACTTTTCAAGCAACGCAATGAAGTCCGGCACCTTGAAGGAATCGTGGCGAACTTCGACGACGTGCTTGAGTGCAAGGCCATCCTGCTTCGCCGGCAGCAGTTTCAGGAATGCCTCGAAGTCATCCGGGTCGAACTTCTTCGTCGGCGCGAACTGCCAGAGCAGGGGGCCGAGATGATCGCCGAGCTCGCTGATGCCGGATTCCAGAAAGCGCTGCATGGATTCGCCCGCTTCGGCAAGCACGCGACGGTTGGTGACGAAGCGGGTGGCCTTCAGAGAGAAGATGAAGCCGTCGGGGACGTCGGCAGCCCATTTGGCGAAGACCTCGGGCTTCTGCGTGCTGTAATAGGTGCCGTTGACCTCGATCACTTTCAGCTGGCGGCTGGCGTAGTTCAGCTCATCCTTCTGCTTGAGCGTGTCGGGATAAAAGGTCCCGCGCCAGGGTTCGAAAGTCCAGCCGCCTATGCCTGTACGGATCTCGCCCGCTTTGGTCATTCTCTCCTCCTTGGACGTTCGTCCGAGTGAACCTCACTCCGCTGCTGCAACCTTCTTCACCGGACGCCGCTCCAGCAGCTCCTTCAGGAACTGCCCCGTGTAGGAGCGCCTTTCGCTGACGACCGCTTCCGGCGTTCCAACCGCAACGATCTCGCCGCCGCCATCGCCACCTTCCGGACCGAAATCAAGGATCCAGTCGGCCGTCTTGATGACTTCGAGATTGTGCTCGATCACCACGACGGAATTGCCCTGATTGACCAGTTCGTGCAGCATTTCCAGAAGCTTGGCGACGTCGTGGAAGTGCAGCCCGGTGGTCGGCTCGTCGAGAATATAGAGCGTGCGGCCCGTCGATCGCTTCGACAGTTCCTTGGCTAGCTTGACGCGCTGCGCCTCGCCACCCGAAAGCGTGTTGGCCTGCTGGCCAACTTTGATATAGCCAAGGCCGACATCCTTGAGGCTCTGCAGCTTGTCGCGCACGGCGGGGACGGCCGCGAAGAAATCGACGCCTTCCTCAACCGTCATGTCGAGCACGTCGGCGATCGACTTGGTCTTGAAGGTGACGTCGAGGGTTTCGCGGTTGTAGCGCTTGCCGTGGCAGACATCGCAGGTCACGTAGACGTCGGGCAGGAAGTGCATCTCGATCTTGATGACACCGTCGCCCTGGCACGCCTCGCAGCGGCCTCCCTTGACGTTGAAAGAGAAACGGCCGGGCTGATAGCCGCGCGCCTTTGCTTCCGGCAATCCGGCGAACCAGTCGCGGATCGGCGTGAAGGCGCCGGTATAGGTCGCCGGGTTCGAGCGCGGCGTGCGGCCGATCGGCGACTGGTCGATATCGATCACCTTGTCGATATGCTCGAAACCGTCGATACGGTCGTGATCGGCCGGGATTTCGCGGGCGCCCATGACGCGCCGCGCTGCCGACTTGTAAAGCGTCTCGATCAGGAAGGTGGACTTGCCGCCGCCGGACACGCCGGTAACTGCAGTGAAGACACCGAGCGGGATAGACGCCGTGACGTTCTTGAGGTTGTTGCCTCTCGCGCCGACGACCTTGATTTCCTTGCCCTTCTTCGGCTTGCGGCGCTCGTCCGGAACCGGCACGCCGAGTTCGCCGGAAAGATATTTACCGGTCAGTGACTTCGGGTTCGCCATGATATCCTGCGGCGTGCCATGTGCCACCACCTGGCCGCCATGCACGCCGGCCGCCGGACCGATATCGACGACATCATCGGCGGTCAGGATCGCATCCTCGTCGTGCTCGACGACGATGACGGTGTTGCCGATATCCCGCAGATGCTTCAGCGTCTCCAGCAGGCGGGCATTGTCGCGCTGATGCAGGCCGATGGACGGCTCGTCGAGAACGTAGAGAACGCCCGTCAATCCCGAACCTATCTGCGATGCCAGCCGGATGCGCTGGCTCTCGCCGCCTGAAAGCGTGCCTGAGTTGCGCGACAGGCTCAGATATTCGAGACCGACATCGTTGAGGAAGCGCAGGCGATCGCGGATTTCCTTGAGGATGCGGACCGCAATCTCGTTCTGCTTGTCAGTGAAAGTTCCCGGCAGCGTGTCGAACCAGTCCCGGGCAACGCGGATCGACATCTCCGCCACCTGGCTGATGTGCAGTTTGTTGATCTTGACCGCCAGGGCCTCCGGTTTCAGGCGATAGCCGTTGCAGGCCGGGCAGGGGGCTGCCGACATGAAGCGTTCGATCTCCTCGCGCGCCCAGGCGGAATCCGTCTCCTTCCAGCGGCGCTCGAGGTTCGGCACGATGCCTTCGAAATTCTTGTGCGTGGTGTAGGAGCGTGCGCCATCGGCATAATGGAATTCGATCTTGTCTTCCGTGCCGTTCAGGATCACATCCTTGGCCTTGTCGGACAATTCGTTCCATCGATTGCCGAGTTTGAAGCCATAATGCTTGCCAAGCGCTTCCAGCGTCTGATTGTAATAGGGCGAAGTCGACTTGGCCCAGGGGGCGACGGCACCATCGCGCAGCGTGCGTTCCGGTTCCGGCACGATCAGGTCCGGATCGATCTTCTGCTGCGAGCCGAGGCCGTCGCAGGACGGGCAGGCGCCGAAGGGATTGTTGAACGAAAACAGGCGCGGTTCGATCTCCGGAATGGTGAAGCCGGAAACCGGGCAGGCGAATTTCTCCGAGAACAGCACGCGCTCATGCGTTTCGTTCAGCGACTTGTTGGCCGAACCGCCGGCGGCGGTTTCCTCCGGCCGCAACGGCTTGTCGGCGAATTCCGCAACCGCAAGACCGTCGGCAAGCCGCAAAGAGGTCTCGAAGCTGTCGGCGAGACGCGCCGCCATGTCGGGCCGGACGACGATACGGTCGACGACCACGTCGATGTCGTGCTTATATTTCTTGTCGAGCGCCGGCACATCGGCGATCTCGTAGAACTGGCCGTCGACCTTGACGCGCTGGAAGCCCTTTTTCATGAGCTCCGCCAGTTCCTTCTTGTACTCGCCCTTACGGCCGCGCACGAGCGGTGCCAGAATATAAAGCCTGGTGCCTTCTTCATAAGCGAGCACCCGGTCGACCATCTGGCTGACCGTCTGGCTCTCGATCGGCAGGCCCGTGACCGGCGAATAGGGGACGCCGACGCGCGCAAACAGCAGACGCATGTAGTCATAGATCTCGGTGACCGTGCCGACCGTCGAGCGCGGATTGCGCGACGTGGTCTTCTGCTCGATCGAAATCGCCGGCGAGAGGCCGTCGATCTGATCGACATCCGGCTTCTGCATCATTTCCAGGAACTGGCGTGCATAGGCCGAAAGGCTTTCGACATAGCGGCGCTGTCCCTCGGCATAAATCGTGTCGAAGGCAAGCGACGACTTGCCGGAGCCGGAAAGGCCGGTCATGACGATCAGCTTGTTACGCGGCAGGTCGAGATCGATGCCCTTGAGATTGTGCTCGCGCGCACCACGTATGGAAATAGTCTTCAGTTCGCTCATCGTCGTATGCAGGTCCTTTTGGGTCTGCCTTTATTTAGTGATGTCAGCCCGCGAGTCGAGGCTGAAATGAAGGGTGGAGCCCGGGTTTTCGATTCCGTTGACAAGATCATAGAGACAAATTAGAACAAATAAAGAACAAAATTATCGCGGCGATTTCTTTGTGGATGAACGGAACTGGGAAGGCCGCATAAATAGCGCCTGACAGCCGCTATGGGTTAAGGTGCTTGGATAGAATTTCAAAGCCGTCGATGGGCGGCAAGCAGGGTGGTATCATGGCCGGTAGTGTGAATAAGGTAATTCTGGTTGGAAATCTCGGGGCGGACCCGGAAATCCGCCGCACGCAGGACGGCCGCCCGATCGCCAACCTCAACGTTGCGACCTCAGAAACCTGGCGCGATCGCAATTCCGGCGAGCGCAAGGAAAAGACTGAGTGGCACCGTGTCGTCATCTTCAATGAAGGTCTCTGCAAGGTTGCGGAACAGTATTTGAAGAAGGGCGCCAAGGTCTACATCGAAGGCGCGCTGCAAACCCGCAAATGGCAGGATCAGAATGGTCAGGATCGCTATTCGACCGAAGTCGTGCTCCAGGGCTTCAATTCGACGCTGACCATGCTCGATGGCCGCGGCGAAGGCGGCGGTTCCATTGAAGGCGGCAGCCGCGGTGGTCGTGGCGGTGGTGATTTCGGCGGTGATTACGGCGGCGGCGACGATTATGGCCAGTCCTCTTCGCAGGGCTCCTCCCGCGCTGGCGGTGGCAACCGTGGTGGCAGCAACCAGGGCGGCGGCGGTAATTTCTCGCGCGATCTGGATGATGACATCCCGTTCTAAAAGAGAAGGCGGAAGGTTCTGTAAATTAACGCCGCCCAAATATCTGATACGACATAATATTTCCTTGAAATGAAGGTCGTACCCGTAGATGGGAACATTGCAGTGCTGTCTGCCGCGAGTGCCTGGGAAAGGCCTGCCGGCGTTCCGCGATGCTTCACATCGGCGAGAGAGACCGCCCTGCGGCAGTCTCTCCATATTCGTCGGGTAAAACGACCCTCGTCAGCCGCTCTGAACAGCGGCGACAGCCCTTCGGATGACCTCGATTACGACATCGGGCTTGGAGAGCATCGGCACATGGCTGCTCGCCACCTCAGTGACACTCGCTCCCATGCGCTTCGAAACCCATCGTTGCAGATCGGGGTGTACCGTATGGTCTTCGGTTGCGAGCACATACCAGCTCGGCTTGGTTCGCCACGCGACCTGATCTGCCGTCAGCTTCTGCTGGTTGAGCACGTCGGCGTCAGGCGCGAAGTGGATCGCCCAGACTAGCTTCTGCTCCTCTTGCGAAAGGTCACCGCAAAAGAATTGGGTGCCGTTCGGCAGCAACCAAGCGCGGTTGTCTGCGATCTCAACGTAACCGAAGATGTCCGAGGGATATTTGTTGAGTTGGTCCTGAACGGTTTCGCCAGCATCAGGGGCGACGGCCGCGATATAGACAAGGCCGGCCACGCGCGGGTCAACGCCTGCGGCCGTAATGGTCGCGCCACCGTAGGAATGACCAACGAGGATGACGGGGCTGCCGACGCGGTTGAGCGTGCGCTTGATCATCGCCACATCCTCTTCGAACGAATCCAGGCCATATTGGACGGCGATGACCTCATGTCCGTCCGCCTGCAAGACCGGGATCACCTTGCTGAAGCATGAGCCATCCGCCCAGAGGCCATGGCAGAATACGATGGTAGGCTTGGATGCTGTAGACATTTTGTTTTCTCCTTCGTTGATTTCAGCGCGAAGGTAGATTTCCCTTCCATCAGTGACAAAGACTTTGTACGTTTGACCTATGCCTTGGAAGTATAGCGAGGATCGGATGGAACTCCGCCATTTACGCTACTTCATTGCGGTTGCCGAGGAGGGCAGCTTGTTGACCGCTGCCCAGCGGCGACTGAACACCTCGCAGCCGTCGTTGAGCCGGCAGATTCGCGATCTCGAATCGGAAGTCGGCGTTCAGCTATTAGAGCGACAGGCGCGCGGTGTCGTGCTTACCGATGCGGGGCGCGTTTTTCTGGATCACGCTCGGCTGGCACTTCTGCAAGTCGAGGCGGCGAGCGAAGGCGCCCGGCGAACGGCGCAGCCGAAAAGGCCCGTACTCGCTATGGGGTTTCTGGTTGGGCTGGAGGTCACGTGGCTACCTCACCTATTGCGCATGATCCGCGAGGAAGCACCGGAGACCGAAGTCACGTTGTGTAGTCAGTCCTCCCCGGAGCTTGCTCTTGCTTTAATGCGCGGGAAGTTGGACGTAGCCTTCCTTCGTCCCGAGAAACAGAGTTTGGGCCTATCCTTCAGATTGCTAGCGAAGGAGCCTCTGCTTGCCGTGCTGCCGGCAGGCCATCGCTTGGCGTCGCGCAAAAAGATTCGGCCGGAAGATCTTGCCCGCGAAATTTACGTCAGTTCGGCGAGAACCTCTCCGGTATTGCAAGCTGCTATTCAGGATTACGCATCAAGTGCCGGGATCGTGCTCAAGGCAAAGTACGAAGGCGAGAACATATCGTCGGCAATGTCGCTCGTCGCGTCCACGGGCGGAGTTACTCTTGTCCCGCTTTATGCGCAAAATATGCTGGCACCAAACGTTGTTGCCAGAGCGCTGGAAGGTGTGCCTCCGACGGTTGATCTCACTCTGGGATACAACGAAGCAAATTCCTCTCCCTTGCTCCGCCGGCTTTTATCCCGTGCGGATGAATTGATCGAAAACGTGCAAAATCAGAGCATCATCCGATACGCTGAAGCTTTGCAATAGGAACAGCTCCTCACCCGGCTAAGATGGCGGCTGCGGCGGTAATTTCGGTGTGTTATTGCGATGGCGATTACGGCCAGTCCTCATCGCAGAGCTGCTCCCGTGGCGGCGGCAATTTTGGTGGCAGCAGCCAGGGGGCAACTTCTCGCGAGATTTGGATGATGACATTCCGTTCCGAGCTGGTGTTGCGCTCGTTTTGGAAGGGCCTGCCTTCAAGGCGGGCTTTTTATTGAAGGGTCAGCGCTGCTTTTGCGCCATCCACAACGAACTGCGCGGCAAGCGCCGCAAGGATAACCCCGAGCAACCGGGTCAGAATGGCGCGGCCGGTTGCACCCAGCATGCGGTCTAGCCTGTCCGAAATGGCCAAAGCGGCAAAGACCAGGCAAAGATTTGCGGCGATGACGCCGATCAGTTGCGCGCGGTCGAGCGTCGTCTGCAGCGAGCCGGCCAACAGAATGGTGGCCGAGATGGCCCCGGGGCCGGCGATCAAGGGCAGGGCGAGGGGGAAGACCGCGATATTGCGTATATGATCCTGGGTGATCGCGACTTCGGTCGTCTTCTCTTTTCTGTCCTGCCGCCGCTCGAACACCATCTCGAAGGCGATCCAGAAAAGCAGCAGGCCGCCGGCAATGCGGAAAGCGCCGATGGAGATGCCGAGCACGCCAAGGACGCTCGCGCCGAACAGGGCGAAGGCTGCCAGAATGAAGAAGGCGATCAGCGAGCCGCGTAGCGCTACCTGTTTGCGCTCGGAGCGGTTCATGCCCGCCGTAAGCCCGATGAAAAGCGGGGCGAGCCCAGGCGGATCGACGGTAACAAGCAGAGTCGTGAAGGCATTGATCAGCGTGTCCGCGCTCGCCATATAGTCCCCGGAACTTGTTCTGTCGTTGTTATCGATCATTGTTATGCGAGGAACGAGCTTTCGCAAAGAGCCATGCGCTGCTATTGGCGGGTTACGCCATGGAAATGTTCGATTTCATGGCTTAAAGGGGCAAAAGCCTGTTTAAAAGCACCCGTCAAAATTGGCGCTTGCAGGGCCTTTCGGCTATAAATTTCGCAGTGATTCTAAAAGAGATCGTGATCTGTTTTGACTGAGCAAACACCACCCGGCGGCGGGAAGCTCCCGCCAGGCATCGAGCCGATTTCCATCATTGAGGAAATGCAGCGGTCGTATCTCGATTACGCCATGAGCGTGATCGTCAGCCGCGCACTTCCCGACGTTCGCGACGGTCTCAAGCCCGTTCACCGGCGCATCCTCTATGCGGCCCATCAGAGCGGTTATCACTGGAACCGCAAATACGTGAAGTCGGCCCGTCCCGTCGCTGATGTCATGGGTAGCTACCACCCGCATGGCGACGCCTCGATCTATGACGCCTTGGTCCGCATGGCGCAGGATTGGTCGATGCGCGTGCCGCTCATCGACGGACAGGGCAATTTCGGCTCGATCGACGGCGACCCGCCGGCGGCGATGCGTTATACGGAATCGCGCCTGACGAAGGTCGCCCACGAACTTCTCGAGGATATCGACAAGGAAACGGTCGATTTCCAGGAAAACTACGACGCGACGACGGAAGAGCCGAAGGTTCTGCCGGCGCGCTTTCCGAACCTGCTTGTCAATGGCTCGGGTGGTATCGCCGTCGGCATGGCAACGAACATTCCGCCGCACAACCTCTCGGAAGTCATCAACGGTTGTATTGCGCTGATCGACAATCCGGCGATCGAGCTGCCCGAGATAATGGAGATCATTCCCGGTCCGGATTTCCCGACGGGTGCGAAAATTCTCGGCCGTGCCGGCATCCGTTCCGCCTACGAGACGGGCCGCGGCTCCGTGGTCATGCGCGGCGTCGCGACCATCGAGCCGATGCGCGGCGATCGCGAGCAGATCATCATCACCGAGGTTCCCTTCCAGGTGAACAAGGCGTCGATGATCGAGAAGATGGCCGAACTCGTGCGCGACAAGCGCATCGAGGGCATCTCGGATTTGCGCGATGAGTCCGACCGGCAGGGCTATCGCGTCGTCGTCGAGCTGAAGCGCGATGCCAATGCCGACGTCATCCTGAATCAGCTTTATCGCTATACGCCGCTGCAGACCTCCTTCGGCTGCAACATGGTAGCGCTGAACGGCGGCAAGCCCGAGCTGATGAACTTGATGGACATGCTGCGCGCTTTCGTGGCATTCCGTGAGGAAGTCATCAGCCGCCGCACCAAGTATCTGTTGCGCAAGGCGCGCGATCGCGCCCACGTCTTGGTCGGTCTGGCGATTGCGGTCGCCAATATCGACGAAGTCATCCGCGTCATTCGCCAGGCGCCGGATCCGCAATCGGCCCGCGAAGAGCTGATGACGCGTCGCTGGAATGCGGCAGACGTCGAATCCCTTATCCGGCTAATCGACGATCCGCGTCACCGGATCAACGAGGATGGCACCTACAACCTCTCCGAGGAACAGGCCCGGGCGATCCTCGAATTGCGCTTGGCTCGCCTGACCGCTCTCGGCCGCGATGAAATCGACGAGGAACTCAATCAGATCGGCGTCGAGATCAAGGACTATCTGGATATCCTCTCTTCGCGTGCCCGCATCCAAGCCATTGTAAAACAAGAGCTTGCTGCGGTTCGCGACGAATTCGGAACGCCGCGCCGCACCGAGATCATCGACGGCGGTCTCGAAATGGACGATGAGGATCTGATCGCCCGCGAGGACATGGTCGTCACCGTTTCCCATCTCGGCTACATCAAGCGCGTGCCGCTGACCACCTATCGCGCACAGCGTCGTGGTGGCAAGGGCCGTTCGGGCATGACGACGCGGGACGAAGATTTCGTTACGCGGCTATTTGTTCTCAATACGCATACGCCCGTTCTGTTCTTCTCGTCTCGCGGTATCGTCTATAAGGAAAAGGTCTGGCGCCTGCCGATCGGCACGCCGACTTCGCGCGGCAAGGCACTGATCAACATGCTGCCGCTGGAGCCTGGCGAGCGCATCACCACGATCATGCCGCTGCCCGAGGACGAGAGCAGCTGGGACAATCTCGACGTCATGTTCACGACGACGCGTGGAACCGTGCGCCGCAACAAGCTGTCGGATTTCGTGCAGGTGAACCGCAACGGCAAGATCGCCATGAAGCTCGAGGAGGAGGGCGATGAAATCCTCTCCGTCGAGACCTGTACGGAACACGACGACGTGCTGATGACGACGGCGCTCGGCCAGTGCATCCGTTTCTCGGTTTCGGACGTGCGCGTCTTTGCCGGCCGCAACTCCATCGGCGTGCGCGGCATCAGCCTTGCATCCGGAGACCGCATCATCTCGATGACGATCGTCCGGCATGTGGATGCCGAACCTTGGGAGCGCGCAGCCTATCTCAAGCGCTCCGTCAACGAACGTCGCTCCGCAACGGGAGACGATGAGGAAATCGCTCTGGTCGGCGAGGAAGTCACCGAAGAGGGACAGCTCGGCGACGAGCGCTACGAAGAACTCAAGGCGCTTGAGCAGTTCATCCTGACGGTTTCGGAAAAGGGCTTCGGTAAGCGTTCGTCTTCCTATGATTTCCGTATCTCCGGCCGCGGCGGCAAGGGCATCCGCGCCACTGACACGTCGAAGACGGGCGAAATCGGCGAACTCGTTGCCGCCTTCCCGGTCGAAGATGGCGATCAGATCATGCTCGTCTCGGATGGCGGGCAGCTGATCCGCGTTCCCGTCGGCGGCATCCGCGTCGCCAGCCGTGCCACCAAGGGCGTCACCATCTTCTCTACCGCCAAGGATGAGAAGGTCGTGTCCGTCGAGCGCATCAGCGAGCCGGAAGGCGAAGATGACACGACGGTCGAAGATGACGCCGTTGCCGGCGAGGCAGGAGATGCCGGCGACGACGTCGAGGGTGGCGGCGAAGAATAAAATTGCGCCGCAACCCGGTCGGAAAAGCTGGAGGCTGATCCGACCGACCTGCTTGAAAATGGAAGTTTTTCAAATCGCATGAGCTTGGCAACAGGCTCATGCGATTGTTTTTGGAGCGCAGGCTGACTTGTCGGAAGATCGCGATAGGATCTATTCGGACTGTTTATTGCCCTGGGAGAAGGGCGGCAGAACCTCGAGGCTTTCGCGATCAAGCTGTGCGAGAACCTCGTCATAGCCGAAACGGAAATGCCATCCGAGGACCGTGCCTGCGGATTTCGAGGCGTAGACGCGATCGATGCTTTGCGGCAGAGACCAGTTTTGCTGCGCAAATTTCGCGGCAAGGCCCGGAGCGCGCAATCGGATGACGGAGGGCGTGTCGACGGCGAGCGCCTCGCAATCCTCTGGTTTGAACAGCGTGCCGGCGGAAACGATATGCCGTTGAAAATCCATGCCGCCATTCGTCAATGCCGCGACATGGGCATCGGCCACGTCCCGGATATCGACGCCGCGATGCAGCCGGTAGGCGGCCATCACGTTGGCCGGTTCGGGAAAACTCCGAGACATGCGTAAAACGCGCACCTGCAGATCTGGACCGGCCATGTCCGCTAGGATCCGTTCGGCTTCCAGTTTTGTGCGGTGATAGACGCTTTTCGGTTGCGGCGCTGTGTCTTCATCGATCCATGTGCAACGGCCGGGAGCGGCTGCGTGGCCATAAAGCGCCGTCGTGCTTGTAAACACCAGTCGCTTCACACCGGCCGCCAGCGACGCTTCTGCTAGGAAACGCGTTCCCTCCACATTAATGCGGCGGAATTCATCGTCGGAGATCGTTCCGACATGCGGAGCGTGCAGCGCCGCGCAATGGACGACCGCATCGGCACCCGCCAGCGCTTGGCGCAGCAGCACCGTATCAGTGAAATCGCCAACGAGATGCGTCGTCGAAAACGGCGAGCGATCGATCCCTACGACCGAGTGGTTTGCCGCCAGCGCGTTGAAGATTGCCCGGCCAAGCCGCCCTGAACTGCCTGTCAGAACAATGCGCATGTCGATCCCCCGATGAACTGGCCCATCATAGCACGATCATGGCGATTGCCGCGCTTCTTGTTGCAAGATCATATGCTTGCGGAGTGGCGACAGGATGCAAGAGTTCAATGTATTGGCAATAAAAAACCGGACGCTGGCGGGGGTAGCGTCCGGTTCATGGTCCATCCGAGCATATGGCGGGGAGAGATGCTCGGTACGCGGAGATCAGAGCGTCTTGTGACGCTTATGCAATCTCTTGCTCTCTTCGCTTTCGCGATGGAGCGCCGAAATGGTGGATGCGACTGACACGATAAACATGATGCTGATGAAAAGCGTAAGCAGCGTCAAAATTGTGAACATGATCGCTCCCTCCTTTGGTGGGACTAGCGTTCAGATCCCTTTAGTATTGGCTCGTGGTAACGAAGGGACGAGCCGAAGCAAAGGGACCGTAGACCTTCGACTGGTCGGGTTTCTGATCGTAAAGCGCAACGGTTGCCGCGAGCATTCCCGAAATCATGGCCATCCAAACAACGTTAATGAGGGTGATCTTGTCGGGCATACTATTTCCCTTCTTGCCGCAATATGCGAACTGAGTTTCGAACTGTTAACGCGGCGTTTCCTAAATGGTTCCGCCGATCTTGAGAGCTGTCTAGCAATGCGCGCCTGAAGCGACCTTGAATAGCTTGTTCATCTGGCGTTCAGATTCGCGATGCGTTTTGCGCATGGCGGTGGCGATTTCTTGGGCAAAGTCGACGTCTTTGCCGTTCTCAAAGGCGGAATCCCATTCAATCTCATAATAGTCGGCGAAAAGATGAACGAGATATTCGACGAGAAATGAACCGACGATGGCGCCAGCGATAATGAAGACGAGCATGGCATGATTTCCCTGAGGCGGAGATCGATGAGCCATTGAACCAGGCCCGTTTCGATGTTGAAGCCAGTAAAGCACTGTCGAGCTGAAACAGGCTTGAACGTCGCGTTCATCCAGTGTTCAGAGGCGGTCCTTGGGTTGCAAATGACTTGCGATGCGGCCCCATCCATGACAAAAGGCGTCAAAACAACGAGCCGGCTTGGTATGACGACAGCCTTTTATCCCGGATCCTTCGACCCGATGACCAATGGACATCTGGATGTCCTCGTGCAGGCGTTGAACGTCGCCTCGAATGTGATCGTCGCGATCGGCATTCACCCCGGCAAGAAGCCGCTCTTCTCCTTTGAGGAACGGGCGGAACTGATCCGCAGATCGCTTGCCGAGGCTGTGCCACAGAAGGCGGGTGCCATTTCCGTCGTCGCCTTCGACAATCTGGTCGTCGATGCCGCCCGCACCCATGGCGCCACCTTGCTGGTGCGCGGCCTGCGCGATGGCACCGACCTCGACTACGAAATGCAGATGGCCGGCATGAACCGGCAGATGGCGCCGGATATCCAGACGCTGTTTCTGCCCGCCGGCACGGCCTCGCGGCCCATAACCGCCACATTGGTGCGGCAGATCGCATCCATGGGCGGCGATGTCAGCGCCTTCGTGCCGTCAGCGGTTCTGGAAGCCCTGACCGGCAAACTCAAAGATACGGCCAGCGTCAAAAACTGAGCCCGAATTCATTTCCGAACGGAGCACCCATGAAACTCTTTCATATCGCATTGGCAGGCGCTTTGAGCCTTGCCGCCTTCGCAGGCAGCGCAATCTCGGCTGCGGCCGCCGATTTCTTGACGATCCAGCTCAAGGACGGCCCAGTCGTCATCCAGCTGATGCCCGAAGTTGCGCCGAAGCATGTCGCGCAGATCGAAGCGCTGGCCAAGAAGGGTGCTTACGACAACGTCGTCTTCCACCGCGTCATCGATGGCTTCATGGCCCAGACCGGCGACGTCCAGTACGGCAATGCGACGAAGGGCTACGATCCGAACAAGGCCGGCACCGGCGGTTCCGACCTGCCGAATCTTCCTGCCGAATTCTCGAAAGTCCCGTTCCAGCGCGGCACCGTCGGCATGGCGCGCGCCCAGGACCCGAATTCCGCCAACTCGCAATTCTTCATCATGTTCGCCAATGGTGATTTCCTGAACGGCCAGTATACGGTCGTCGGCAAGGTCATCTCCGGCATGGAGCTTGTCGACAAGATCAAGCGTGGCGAGGGCCAGAACGGCGAAGTGAGCAACCCTGACAAGATGGTCAAGGTCACCGTCACCAAGAAGTGACTTCACGGGGCATGATCTCAAAAGGCCCGGCGCGGCTTTTGGATGAGATCACGCCAACGCAAGCTGCATGATCCGGGTAGGATCATGCACAACCAAACAGAGAGAACAAGGAAACGAACATGGCTGAGATCAAGGATCCAGAAAACACCCTCATCCTGGAAACCACCAAGGGCCAGGTTGTCATTCAGCTTCTGCCGCAGGTCGCCCCCGAGCACGTTGCCCGCATCAAGGAACTCGCTCGCGAGAAGGCCTATGATGGCGTCGTCTTCCATCGCGTCATCGATGGCTTCATGGCCCAGACCGGCGACGTGCAGTTCGGCAAGCAGGGCAGCGAAACCTTCAATCCCGGCCGCGCCGGCATGGGTGGCTCCTCCAAGCCTGACCTGAAGGCGGAATTTTCCGCGACCTCGCATATACGCGGTACCTGTTCCATGGCTCGTTCGCAGAACCCGAACTCGGCCAATTCGCAGTTCTTCATCTGCTTTGCCGATGCTCCGTGGCTGAACAAGCAGTATTCGGTCTGGGGTCAGGTCATCTCCGGCATGGAAATCGTCGACCAGATCAAGCGCGGCGAGCCGGTGAAGGATCCGGATTCGATCGTATCCGCGCGGGTTGCCGCCGACGTCTGATCGTGATTATTCCTGAAACCCGCCTCTTGCGCTTGTGGCGTGAGGGGCGGGTTTCGCTTTGTCTGAATGAACTGCCTGGACCACTTGTATGCGCGTTGACCTTTTCGATTTCGATTTGCCGGATGAGCGTATCGCGCTCAGGCCCGCCGAGCCGCGCGATAGCGCGCGCCTGCTCGTCGTCGATCCGAACAGCGGCGCAAACACGCTCAGCGACCATCAGGTGCGGGATTTGCCGTCCTTCCTGCG
Source organism: Martinezella tropici (assembly GCF_008370325.1). GTDB lineage: Bacteria > Pseudomonadota > Alphaproteobacteria > Rhizobiales > Rhizobiaceae > Rhizobium > Rhizobium tropici_B. The sequence goes on from NZ_VNIP01000015.1 coordinate 204,889, forward strand.
CCCCGGTGACGCCGTGGTCTTCAACGATACCAAGGTGATACCGGCGCAACTTGAAGGCATTCGCCATCGCGAGGGTGCGCCCGGCCAGCAGGTCTCGGCGACCTTGCATATGCGCGCCGCACCTGATCGCTGGAAGGCCTTTGCCAAGCCCGGGAAGCGCATCAAGATCGGCGATCGCATCCAGTTCGGTCATGGCGAAAATGTCTGCGCCCTCGGCTCGCTCGATGCAACGGTGGAGGAAAAGGGCGAGGGCGGCGAAATCACCCTGCGGTTCGATCTGTCCGGTCCCGCGCTGGATGAAGCGATCGCGGCGGTGGGTCATATTCCCCTGCCGCCCTACATCGCGGCGAAGCGCCCGGAAGACGAGCGCGATCGCGCCGACTACCAGACGATCTATGCGCGGGAAGAAGGTGCCGTCGCCGCACCCACCGCCGGCCTGCATTTTACGCCATCCCTGTTTGCAGCGCTCGATGACTTGGGTGTCGAGCGCCATTTCGTGACGTTGCATGTCGGCGCCGGCACCTTTCTGCCTGTGAAGGCCGATGATACCGACGATCACAAGATGCATTTCGAGATCGGCTATGTCGATGCCGCGACCGCCGGGAAGCTCAACGCCGTCAAGGCGAGAGGCGGGCGCATTGTCTGCGTCGGAACGACGTCGCTGAGACTGATCGAAAGTGCTGCCGCAGCTGATGGCACCATCCAGCCCTGGCAGGGTGCTACGGGCATCTTCATCACGCCTGGCTACCGCTTCAAGGCCGTCGACATGCTGATGACCAATTTCCACCTGCCGCGCTCGACCCTGTTCATGCTCGTATCGGCCTTTGCCGGCCTCGATACGATGCGCGCGGCCTATACACATGCTATCGAGACGGGCTATCGCTTCTATTCCTATGGCGATGGCAGCCTGCTCTACCGGAAAGACTAGGACGAGATGAGCGAGAGCTTTCAGTTTCAATTGAAGAAGACCGATGGCGGCGCGCGCCTCGGCGAAGTTTCCATGCCGCGCGGCACGATCCGCACGCCGGCATTTATGCCTGTCGGCACAGTCGGCACGGTCAAGGCCATGTATCTCGACCAGGTGCGCGAAAGCGGCGCCGATATCATCCTCGGCAATACCTATCATCTGATGCTGCGCCCGACGGCCGAGCGTGTCGCCCGCCTTGGCGGCTTGCACGAGCTGATCCGCTGGCCGCATCCGATTCTCACCGATTCCGGCGGTTTCCAGGTGATGTCGCTCTCCGGTCTGCGAAAGCTGGACGAGCAGGGCGTCACCTTCAAATCGCATGTCGATGGCAGCCTGCATCATATGTCGCCCGAGCGGTCGATCGAGATTCAAGGGCTGCTCGGCTCCGATATCCAGATGCAGCTTGATGAGTGCGTCGCCCTGCCGGCGACGCCGAAGGAAATCGAGCGCGCCATGGAAATGTCGCTGCGCTGGGCGGAGCGTTGCAAGGTGGCTTTCGGCAACCAACCCGGCAAGGCGATGTTCGGCATCGTCCAGGGCGGCGACATTCCGGAGCTGCGCGTCCGTTCCGCGCAGGCGCTGAGCAGTATGGACCTGAAGGGCTATGCCGTCGGCGGTCTTGCCGTTGGCGAGCCGCAGGAGGTCATGCTGCGCATGCTCGAGATTACCTTACCCGAGCTGCCGACCGAGAAGCCGCGTTATCTCATGGGCGTCGGCACGCCCGACGATATCCTGAAATCCGTAGCCCGCGGCATCGACATGTTCGATTGCGTGATGCCGACCCGCTCTGGCCGTCACGGTTTGGCCTTCACGCGCCGCGGCAAGGTGAACATCCGCAACGCCCGCCACGCGGAAGACATGCGCCCGCTCGACGAGCAGTCGAGTTGCCCGGCTTCGCGGGATTATTCCCGCGCCTATCTACATCATCTCGTCCGCGCCAACGAAGCGCTCGGCGGCATGCTGCTTTCCTGGCACAATCTTGCCTATTACCAGGAGCTGATGCAGGGCATCCGACAGGCGATCGCCGAAGGCCGCTTTGCCGATTTCATGGCCGAGACGCTGGAGAACTGGGCGAGGGGCGATCTCGAGCCGGTGTGATGGCGGTCGATATACAGTATGAAAGGATCAAGGCGGCGGGTCATGAGATCTGGCGGCCGCCGACTGCGATCCGTGGCGGATGGCTGCTTTACTGCTTCGCGCCGGGCCGAATCCTCATCGAGGTCGGTTGGCGACTAAGCGGTTAATCCGCATGGTAAATCCTTTATTATCGATTGATTGCTATCTTGAACGCACATCGTTTTGAACTGGCTGGAACAGGCTTGCCGCGGGCAATCTCTGTCTTCAGCCGTGTCTCACAATGAGCTTTTCGATAATAAAGCATTGGGAAAAATAACGAATCGGAATAAACGGTCCTTCCACCACTGATGCATTTCATTGGCTGATTTGATTGCATAACGCTTGGAATTTTGAAAAAATCCGGCTAAAACGCATTCTCTTGATCGATAAGGGCTGTACTACCGAAAATAGGAGGCACTTGCCGTTGAGGGCGCAACGTAAATTCGGGGCATGTCTTTCAGGGCTATTGGTTGTCGGTCTAGCGACCACCAGCTGCACGACGACGCAGAAGACGACCCCCACCCCCAGCAAAACCACCAAGCCCATTCGTGGCGCTAAAGTAACGTACAATTACACGATCAAGGACAAGGACTGTCTCGAACGTGCAATGTACTTCGAATCAGAGCGTTCCGACCCCAGCGGTTATATGGCCGTCGGTACGGTCATAATGAACCGGCTGACCTCCGGAGCCTATCCGCCCACGATCTGCGGCGTCGTTTCCCAGGAAAAGCAGTTCGCGCCGGGCGTGATGACGAGGGAAGTCAAGGATCAGGCGAAGTCGGATCTTGATGTTGCTGCCGCCGCGATCCTGCGTGGCGAACGGCATCCCCAGGTGAAGGACGCAATGTTCTTCCATACCGAGGGCCTGAGATTCCCCTACGACAATATGCACTACGTCGCTTATGCCGGCGGCAACGCATTCTATGAGAAACGTGGTCGGGATGGCGAATTGCAGACGCCTGCGCCGCTTCCGGCCTACGAGGTCGCGATGAATTACGTGCCCACGCAGGGTGCGCCGCAATCTCCATTCGTTCTGCCGGAAACGCAGCCAGCGCAATCGGCTTCGTCCGTTATGGCCTTCACGCCTGTCTCGAACCCGATGGTAACGATGCCGCAGAGCGCCGTTGTCATCCCGGCTGCGGTTCCGATCCCGACGCCGGCGCCGACGAACATGGCGATTTCCGGACCGCTTTCAAATGACGACACGACGTTCACCAATACGCCGGTGCCCGCTTCGACCGTTGTCATTCCGCAGCCGCGGCCGGAATTCGACGGCAACACGCCGGCAGGAAATTCGCTTAGAATTCGCGGCTAGAGCATTTCCAAGAAAAGTGCGCAGCGGTTTTCCGTCCGGAATGCATAGGGAAACAAAAAGACAGAGCGTTTTCGCGATTCGAAGAAAAGCGGAAAGGCTCTGGCAAGACCTGGCTCAAGCCTTCGTGCAGCGCGTCTCTCCTAACGAGGCGCGCTGTTTTCATTTGGGTTGAGCAGTTGTTTATATGCCTTCGCTCGTCGTTTTCGATAGAATCTGCACGCCATTGATCTTGTAGCTGCCGTCAGGCTGACGAGTTATCTGATAGATCGCCGTCCAGTCCTTGTCGTCGGTGCCAGTGATCAGCACCTCCTGATAGACGACCGCGCCGTTGTCGATCGCGCTGCTCTTGCCGAATGCATAGTTGCCGGGGTGGTAGACCGGCTGATAGCTCTTCTTCACCATGGCGAAGAAGCTGTCCTTGTCGGGAAAGAGCGCCTTGATGCCCGGCGCGGCGAAGGAATAGGCCGTCGCCGCGTCATCGTGCAGAAAAGCTTCGATCTGTTGTTCAATGAGGCTCTGTGCCGTTCGTACCGGATCGTCTGCGCGAGCGGCCGGTGCGAAGGTGATGCAGCAGAGAAAAGCGGCTATGAAGAAAGCGCGCATGTTCGACCCCAGCCATATGGGAAGAGCATAACGCGCTTTGATATCAAGCAGAAGCGGTTACTGCCAGCGGCGGAAGAGGGCGCTGGCGTTGACGCCGCCGAAACCAAAACCATTGGAGATCGCATAGTCCATGGCCATCGGCCGCGCTTTGGTACTGACAATGTCAATACCCTCGGCCGCCGGATCCGGGTCCTGCAGATTGCGGGTCGGCGGAGCGATCTGGTCGCGCAGCGCCATGATGGTGAAGATCGCCTCCATGCCGCCGGCGGCACCCAGAAGATGACCGGTTGCGGCCTTCGTGCCACTGACCGCGATCCCGCCATCGCGGCCGAAGACGGTCTTGATGGCTTCCATCTCGCCACGATCGCCGACCTGTGTCGACGTCGCATGTGCGTTCAGATGCTTGACCTCGGCCGGTGAAATTCGAGCCTGGGAAAGGGCGGCAAGCATGGCCCGGCGCGCGCCATCGCCGTCTTCCGGACCGGCGGTCATGTGATAGGCATCGGCGGCGGTGCCATAGCCGACGAGCTCGGCAAGTGGCGCCGCGCCGCGGGCAAGCGCATGGTCCAATGTCTCGATGACAAGCATGCCGGCGCCTTCGCCCATGACGAAACCGTCGCGACCGTTGTCGAAGGGGCGGGAGGCTTCTTCCGGCCGGTTGCTGAAGCCGGTCGAGAGCGCGCGTGCCGCCGCAAAGCCGCCGAGGCTCACCTTGTCGATGCAGGCTTCCGCACCGCCGCAGATAGCGATATCGGCTTCTCCGGCGCGGATCAGTCGCGCGGCATCGCCGATCGCCTGGACGCTGGCGGCACAGGCCGTGACCGGCGCGCCGAGTGGTCCCTTGTATCCGTAACGGATACTGACCTGGCCGGCGGCGAGATTGACGAGGAAAGATGGGATGGTAAAGGGCGACAGTCGCCGGACGCCCTTTGTTTCCGCTGTGCGCACGGCGTCCGCAATGGCCGGAAAGCCACCGACGCCCGATGCGATCACCGTCGCCGTCCGCTCCAGATCGCCAACCTCCGTCGGCTGCCAGCCGGCCTGGAGGATCGCTTCCTCGGCTGCCGCCATGGTGAAGAGGATGAAGCGATCCATTTTCTTCTGGTCTTTGACGGGCACGTAGCGATCGGCATCGAAGCCAGCCTCGGGATCTTCTGCACTATCGGGAACGACGCCGCCGATCTTGGCAGCGAGATCGCCCACCATCTCCTCGGGCAGCAGCCTGAGACCGGAGCGGCCCTCGACCAGCCGTTTCCAGCTTGCATTGACACCCACGCCCAGGGGGGAAACCAGTCCCATGCCGGTGACGACGATACGATCCATGTCTTGCTCCTATTATGTCAGGCGTCGAAGCCCAGAAACCATGCTTTCATCTGGGCGATGCGTTCATGAACAGCATCGTCGGCTGCCGGTCCCGGCACGAGGATCGTGTCTTCGGGTTGGAAAGTGCGGCCGGTAACGCGGTCGATGAGAAGGGGGTCGCGATCCTCACCGGTATTGGCGTCGGTAAGCCGCACGGCGACCTCTTCTGGAGGCAAATACCGGTTGCCCCAGGTGAAAAGCGCCATGAGAACCGGAAAAAAATCCCGGCCCTTGTCGGTCAGCACATATTCGTAACGCGGCGGCCGCTCGTTATAGAGGCACCGCTCGAACAGGCCTTCATCGGTCAGATGCTTGAGCCGGCGCGTCAGGATGTTCGGCGCAATCCCAAGACTCTTCTGGAATTCGTCGAACCGGCTCAAGCCCTGCAGTGCGTCGCGCAGGATCAGAATGCTCCACCAATCGCCGACGCTTTCGAGCGCACGGGCGGCGGGGCATTTGAAGGTGCTGAAGCTGGTTCTTTGCATGGGCAGGGCAGATAGCATGAGTAACTAGCATTATGCAAGTTACTATCGCGGACCTATATCTGCGCGAAGCTGGAACCCAATCTGTTGGTGCGGGATTCCGTTGCCTCAATAGGGAGGCGCCCTGCGGGCGCGCTGGTGTTTTGCTGCCTCGGTCCACCAGGCGAGATCATCGGCAAAACGGGGAAAAGCTTTCGCAAGGGCATCGCCTCCGCTCCCGATAGGTTTACCGTCAATGTCCAATGCCGCCGAAATATTGGCGACGGCAAGCGTGCTCGAGATAACGACCATTCCCATCTCGGAAAGGGTGCCATGCCAGGAGACCGCCGCATGTGCGCCGGAAAGGCGCCCGCCGGAGTAGCTGGCAATTGCCGCCGGGCGCCAAAACCACTCCTCAAGGTAATGATCTGTCAGGTTTTTCAGGCCGGGTTGCATGCCCCAATTGTATTCGCCCGTGACGAATATAAAGGCATCGGCACTCCGAATTTTTTCGGCAAGCCGCTCCATCGCCGGGGGAGCAGAACCTTTTGGGTATTCCTTATACATCCGATCCAGCATCGGCAGCCCAACATCTCTAGCGTCGATGAGCTCCACAGCATTTCCGCGCTGACGCAGGCTGGTTACGAGATAATTCGCGAGACGGATGCCGGCGCGATCCGACCGGTAGGAACCGTAGAGAACCAGAATACTGTCGGTCATTGTTGATTATGCCCCCACAGTTTTGTGCGAGATACTCTACGTCCGTGACTCCACCGGCACCGAAGCGGAAACCTCTTCCTCCGGAATGTCGTCGAACGACGCATAATTGAGGTTATAGAGCTTCGAATAGAGTTTGCCATTCGCCATAAGCTGATTGTGGTTGCCGCTTTCAAGCAGCTGGCCGTTTTGCAGCACGATGATGCGATCGGCTTCGCGGATGGTGGCCAGACGATGGGCGATGACCAGGCCCGTACGCCCTTCGAGCAATTTCACCAATGCCTTCTGGATCAGCATTTCGGTATAGCTGTCGATATTCGCCGTGGCTTCGTCGAGCACGAGGATCTTGGCATCGGCGACAAGGGCGCGGGCGAAGCTGACGAGCTGGCGCTGACCGAGCGAAAGACCGCCGCCGCGCTCGCCGAGAACGGCGTCATAGCCATCGGGCAATCGCATGATGAACTCGTGCGCGCCAACCGCCTTGGCGGCTTCGATGACCTCTTCCCGCGTCGCCTCCGCCTTGTTGTAGCGGATATTCTCGAGCACCGTGCCGGTGAAGAGGAACGGCTCCTGCAATACCATGGCGATCTGACGACCGAGCGAATCCTGGGTGAGGGACCGCACGTCGTGGCCGCCGACCAGCACCTGGCCCTGTTGTACGTCGTAGAAACGATGGATGAGTGCCATCGAGCTCGACTTGCCTGAGCCTGTGGGGCCGATCAGCGCCACGGTTTCACCTGGATTGACCCTGAAGCTGACATTCTTCAGCACAGGATGCTTGGGATTGTAGCCGAAAACGACGCTGCGGAACTCCACCGAGCCATCCATGTCCCGCGAAAGCTCCTTGGCGTCGGGCGCATCCTTGATATCGATCGGCACGTCGAGCACCTCGGTCAGCCGCTGACCGGAGGCCATGGCGCGCTGCATGACCGAATATTGCATGGTGAGCGAGCGGATCGGGTCGAAGAAGCGCTGGATATAGAACAGGAAAGCGACCATGATGCCGACATCGAGCCTATGGTTCAGTACCATCGAACCGCCGACGATGATGACGATCGCCATCGCCATGCCGGTCAGCGTGTCGACGATCGGCACCATGATCTGCGCATAGCGTGCCGCCGTCAGATGCGCTTGAAGATTGGTATGTGCCTTGTCGTCGAAAAGCGAGAAGTTGACGCCTTGCCGATGCATGCCCTGGACGGCGCGCACGCCATGGATCGCCTCCGCCAGCGCGCCGCTGGTGACGGAGTTGGTTTCATGCGCATTCATGAAGGCGACGCGTGCCTTCGGCAGCCAGAACAGCCGCACGATGAACAGGATGGGCATGACGGAGAGCGTCAGGAGACCGAGCCGGAAATCGAGCGACAGCATAACGATGACGATACCGAAAAGCAGGGCTATGTCACCGACGGAAAGTACAGATGTTTCAAGGAATTCCTGCATGGAGTTAACGTCACCCTGTAAGCGCGACATCAAACGTCCGACCTCCGTCTTATCCATGAAGGACAGCGAGACGCGCTGCAGATGCGCAAACATCGCACGGCGTATGTCAAACAGCACTTCTTCCGCGACCTGGCCGACGAAGGTTTCCTGCACATAGCTCGCCCCGTAATTGACGAGAATTGCCGCCGCGAAAATTGCCAGAGACAGCCAGAGTGCCGAGTAGTCGATAGCGCCGGGTGCCATCGCATTGTCGATCGCATGACGGATGACGAGCGGTATGATGATCTGCGATGCGGTGAACAGCAGAACGGCCGCGACCGAAATATAGATCTGGCGGCGATAAGGGCTGACGTAGGCCCAGATGCGGCGGATGATCTTGCTGTCGAAGACCTTGCCGAAGATCTCCTCTTCGACGCGATGCGAGCCGACTACGGCGCGGGGAGGGCGACGACCATCCTCGCGCACGTCATTGCGCTCGGTTTCGGTGATTTCCGACATTGTCAAACCTCCCTTTTCGCCCTTTCGAGCGTGCCGCTGCTGGATGTCCTGACGACATCGTCCTCCGGGCGAACCTGCAGATCGTAAAGCGCCTTGTATCGCCCTCCTGCGGCCAGAAGCTGCTCATGGGTGCCACGCTCGACGATCTCGCCATCCTCGATGAACAGGATCTGGTCGGCATGCATCAGCGAGCTCAGTCTATGGGCGACGATCAGCGTCACCCGATCCCGCGCGAAGCGCTTCATGGCGCTGCGGATGCGCTGCTCGGTTGCGGCGTCGATCGCCGCCGTGGAATCGTCGAAGACCATGACGGCCGGCTTCAGCATCAACGTGCGGGCGATCGTCAGGCGCTGGCGCTGACCCCCGGATAGCGACACGCCGCGCTCGCCGACAACCGTGGCGTAGCCGCCTGGCAGGCCGAGAATGTAATTATGAAGCTGTGCGGACTCGGCAGCGCGTTCGATGCGGGTTTCTTTCGCCCAGGGGTCGCCGTAGGCGATATTGTTCTCGATGCTTGTCGTGAACAGGAAGGAATCCTGCTGTACGACGGCAACGTTCTGCCGCAGCGATTGCAGCGTCGCCTTGCGGATATCCTGGCCGTCCAGCGTGATCTGCCCGGCCGTGACATCGTAAAAGCGCGGAATGAGGTGGGCGATGGTGGACTTGCCGCTGCCGGGCGGGCCGACGATGCCGATCGTCTCGCCGCGCCGTGCCTCGAAACAGATATTCTTCAGCACCGGCCGCGTTTCCGAGCCGGGATAGTTGAAGTCGACATTCTCGAAACGCAGCGTACCGTTGGTTACGACAAGTGGCTTGGCATCCGGCGCATCCTTGATGGGGATATCGAGATCCAGCAGCGCAAACAGGCGCGATCCGCATGTCGATGCGCGCGCAAAGGCATTCACCATCAGGCCGAGCTGGCGCACCGGCATCTGTAGAATGGTCATGAAGGTCAGGAACGAGGCCAGCGTGCCGACGCTGATCTCGCCCGCAATGACCTTGAGGCCACCCAGCCAAAGCACGAGCCCCATCGACACGAAGAAGGAGAGGTTCATGGCGCTGGTATTGATAACGCGGATGCCGACACGCTTATGGGCGAGGGAAAGCGCGCTGTGCGAGGCGCGGTCGAACTTCATGAGTTCATGCGCGTGCGCGGCGAAGGCGCGGACGACGCGGATGCCGCCGAGATTTTCCTCCATCACGCGCGTCAGCACCGAGAGCCGTTCCTGCAGGTCGAGCCAGGTCGAACGCAACCGCAACTGCGTGACGGAGGAACGCCATGCGACGAAAGGCACGAAGCTCAGCGCTAGCAGGCCGAGCGCCACATCGGTCGATAGCAGCATATAGGCGCCGACGCCGATCAGCATGGTGAGCAACATCATGCGCACCAGCGCGGTCGAAAAATACATGCGCACGCCTTCGAGATCGAGCAGTCCGACGGTGATGAGATCGCCAGAATGGGCCTTGTCGTGGAAGCTGAAGGAGAGCTGCTGGATTTTTTCGTAACAGGCGAGGCGGAGCTCGTAGCCCATATGGTGGCCGACGGATTCACTGTAATAGTTCTGCACCATCGTGAACAGTCCGCGCAGGATGCTGACAACAAGCAGCAGCAGAGCCGTCGTCATCAAGGCATTTTCCGCGATCTGGCCGGCAACGCCACCGGCAATCGCCGTCTGCGTCTGGTCGACGGCTCGCCCCAAAAGCCTGGGGATTGTCAACTGCAACGTTGCAGCTACAAAAGTTGCCCCTATGGCAAAGCTTGTCTGCCAGGGGTGGCGCAGCGTCATATGGGTGATCCGGACGATCGTCGACAGGCCCTGGCCCCAGCCGACCGCGTTGATATGCGCGCGCGAAGCCAATGGCCGCGCCGCGTTTCTTGATGAATCGCTGCTCACGCTTTTATCCAAGCACAATTAAACGAGGCGGGCCCGCAGTCGGGTTCGTATCTCAGGGAAAGTATTGATAGGATGAATTTTGCCGATTCCGTGGCGACGTTCAAGAGTCAATTGGTCACAAGTCCCGCGCGAACGTTAGATTGCGTGTTCAAAAAATAATCGATGACATGTCGGGATCGAAACCGGCGGGACGTCCTTCGGGCACCAAGCCAAAAAAGGAGGACATCATGCGCAAGGTCATCGCAGCCACATTCATCAGCCTCGACGGCGTCATGCAGGCACCCGGCGGTCCGGATGAGGATCCGACCGGCGGTTTTGGGCATGGCGGCTGGGTATTTCCTTACTCCGACGAAGAAACCTTCAAGACACTCTTCGAAGTGTTCGAAAAGCCGTTCGATCTACTGCTCGGACGCAAGACCTATGAAATTTTCGCCGCCTATTGGCCCTATATCGACAACGACAATCCGATCGCCGCTAAATTCAACAGCGTCACCAAATATGTTGCGACACGCGGCAACGGCGAACTGAAATGGAATAAGAGCCAATCCCTTGGCAAAGACGTCGTGTCGGCGATCAAGGAACTGAAAGCAGGCGAGGGGCCGGATCTCCTCATCCAGGGCAGCGGCGATTTCATTCAGACCTTGCTGCGCCACGGACTGATCGATGAATTCAACCTGATGATCTTTCCGCTTGTTCTGGGCGGCGGCAAGAAGCTCTTCGCCGGCGGGGCGATTCCCGCCGCGATGAAACTGCTGCGCACCCAGTCGTCTCCGACCGGGGTCATCTTTGCGACTTACCAGCCGGACGGTCCGGTGAAGACTGGTTCCTTCGTTGGGCCGGATCCGTCCGAAGAGGAGATCGAGCGCCGCAAGCGGTGGAAATAGATAGTCGATGGTCGGGACGGTCGAACGATGCCTCGTCAGGATTACATCGCTTGTTCGATCGTCTGAAATTCGCGAAGGGATTTCATGATTTCGCGAAGACCTTTCGTGAGATGCTTGTCCCGACGCAGCACCATGCCGAGTTGCCGAACGAGTCTTGGCCGGAGCGGCGACGTAACCAGCAGGTCAGACCTGTCGCGCCTCAGCGCCATGTCCGGGAGGATGGACCATCCGAGGCCCGCCGCGACCAGCTCCTTTATGGCCTCGACGCTGCCGAATTCCATGGCGGGCTCGGGGCGAGCCCCACCAGCCTGGAACCAATCATCCGTGGCGCGACGCGTGTTGCCGCCTTCGTAAAAGAGCAGCGTCTTGTCCTTCATGAATTCCACATCAGGTCCGCCATCCGGCATCACGGTTCCCTTGGGCGCCACCGCCAGAAGCTCGTCGTCATGAAATGGCTCGACTTCGAGGGAACGGCCGGCGGCGGGCAGGGCGACCACCGCGAGGTCAAGCGCATTGGCTTCGAGATCGCGCAGAATCTCCGCGATATTGCCGATGCGGACGATGATCTCGAGATCGGGCATGCGCTTCTTCACCATGGCAATGGCGCGGGGCAGCAGGTGGATCGAGGCCGTGCCGCCGCTGCCGATCCTCACGCGGCCGACCGATCCCTCGCGAAACGGCATCATCGCCTCTTCCGCCATGGAGCAGGCTTCGATGATGCGGCGCGCATGCGGAAGCAGATCGACGCCCGCCGGCGATGGCTGCGCCCGCCGACCGACACGCTCGATCAGTTTCACGCCAAGACGCTGCTCCAGAAGCTTCACCTGCAGGCTGACGGCCGGTTGCGTCAGCCCGGCCTTATCGGCCGCAGCGGTGAAACTGCCGAGATCGACGACGCTGATAAAGGCGGCGAGCTGATCCAGATTGAGCATTAGAAGAATTCCTTATGGATTGCATAAAAATCATAAGCTTCATTCATTGCTAGCGCCAGTGCATCCTGATGCCGTGTTGATGCGGCTCAAGGAGCATGAAGATGACGATCGATATCGATAGCGCAACGCGAGCAGCGGCTGGCGCGGGCAGGGAATGGCGAAAGCTGGGATTTCTTGGAGCTGCGCTCACGAAATTTCTGGCCTATCTCGAAAAGCGCGAAACAAGATGGGACCTGCGCGACCTGACCGACGATCAGCTTCGCGATATCGGCATGACGCGCGCCGAAGCGCGAACCGAGGTCAGCAAGTCGTGGTTCTGGGGCTGAATGGCCCAGAGCTACGGGAAGGGAAAGTTCCGGAGAGGAGCCACATGACGCTGCTGCTCGCACCGACGGGATCTATGCAGGAGGTGAGCGTCGAAAGCGGATTTGGAAGAGTTCATGCAGTTGGCCAACAGGGTTTGACCAAGCAATTTCAAACGTCATCTCTGGCGCGCGCCGCAGATTGCGGCAGCAGGATCTGACCCTTGCCGCCGGCAGAGGCCGCGCTCCGGATGATCCCACCCTCAGTGCACAGCAATTATGCCGTATGCGGCCCTTTTTGTGGCAGCGTTCTTCTTTCCGCCATAGAGTTGTCTGATCCATCGCCTTCCAAATTCAGCGGTGCCTTTCGGCTGCTGCCCGCCTTCCGCCCGGATCATCAATTCAGAGTACCAGATAGAGTTCCATGCTCAAGACAACTTCCTTGCTTCTCACCACGGCGCTTTCGGCCGTGTCTCTTCTTGGCAGTCTTTCGATAGCGCAGGCCGGTCAGGCAAGTTATGTCGTGGACGCGCGTAGCGGCCAGGTGCTGGAGGCATCGAATGAGAACGAGCTGAACTATCCCGCATCGCTCACCAAGATGATGACGCTCTATCTCGCCTTCGAGGCGCTGCATGGCGGCCGCCTGACATGGGATCAGAAACTGACCATGTCGGCGAATGCCGAAGGCAAGGAACCCTTCAAATTCGCGATCGGTGCCGGCCGCAAGGTCACTGTGCGCGAAGCTATCGAAGGCATCGTCGTTCTGTCAGCTAATGACGCAGCCGTCGCGATTGCCGAGCAGCTTGGTGGCTCCGAGGAGAGCTTCGGCAGGATCATGACTGAGAAGGCGCATCAGCTTGGCATGAGCAGGACCGTCTTCAAAAATCCCTCTGGTCTGCCGGATCCGGAACAGGTCACGACCGCGCATGACATGGCAACGCTGGGCGTGGCGCTGATGCGCGACTTTCCGGATGAGTTCAAGCTCTTCTCGCTGCGCGGCATGAAGTTCCGCGGCATGAAGCTGCGCGGCCACAACAATCTCATGTATCGCTACGCCGGTGCCGACGGTATCAAGACCGGCTATACCGATGCCTCCGGCTATAATCTCGTGACGTCTGCAACCAAGAACGGCCGCCGCATTGTCGGCGTGGTCATGGGTGAGAAGACAGCCCAAATTCGCGACGACAAGATGGCAAGCCTTTTGGACACCTATCTGGCGCCGGTGGCGACGACAGCCACGGTATCGACGGGCGTCCCCAAGCAAAGCTCGGCGAACTGATTTCTGCCTGATTTCAGTGTCCAGCCTACCATTCACCTTTGGGCAGCTGACAAGAGGGTGGCTCCGTCCCGAAGTTGCTCCGCGGAGAAGCTGATCCCGCCGCATCATGCCTATCGTACAGGGTGAGGGGGCGGGTTTCTTCGTGCAAAAGCGCGATGCCCCCGACTGCGGCTTTCACTCAAGACATTTTCATGGTTGATCAGTGAGACGGCTCTCTCACAATCAATAGTCGAGCGGTGATTGCCGAACTGGCGGGCTGCCCTATGTCTACCGTTGCTCGTTCGCTGCGCTTGTCATGATTTGGTGGGAATCCGCGCCGAACTGCGAATTCGCGTAGGCGGAGATATCTGTTCCAGTTTGTTATCTCCGAAAATGAAGGATTCACCATTGGCCGCGACCGGTCTGGTGCTCCTCTGAAATCTCGCAAATATTTCAACGCATTAGGTCAAGTTTGGAGGGCCGGAATGACGTATGATGATGCACGTTTGACGCGTGAGCGCGACTTTCATAATGAACGCTTCGGTGCAGTGGAGGAGCGCAAGGAGGACTCGTTCTATTTCGCCGTAAAGGCCGCTGTGGACACCTATTGGCGACTGGTGAGGGCGGCTTGCCCCGAAAAGGAAGTGCTCGAATACGGGTGCTCGAACGGTATGAGCAGCATTGGTCTTGCGCACTCCGCCAAGCGGATCACCGGTATCGACATTTCGGACGTCGCCATTCAACAGGCCACGAATACGGCGGCTGGCCATGGAATCAACAACGTAGCCTTCCAGGTCGACAATGCGGAAGCTATGAGCCTGTCCTCGGCGGGTTTTGACGTTGTCTTCGGCAGCGGCATCCTGCACCACCTGGTCCTGGAGAAATCGCTTAGCGAGATCCGGCGTGTGCTGCGACCCGGCGGCAAGGCCTTCTTCTTCGAGCCACTCGGCCACAACCCCGTGATCAATCTCTATCGTAACCGGACGCCAGCCGCCCGCACGGTTGACGAGCATCCGCTCCTGAAATCCGACTTTGACATCGTGCGCAAATATTTCTCGAAGTGCGACCTGGAATTCTTCGGGCTTGCCTCACTTGCCTCCATCCCGTTTCGCAGGAGCCCGCTTGGCGCCGCTGTCCGGGGTACCGGCGAACAGATCGACAATCTGCTGCTCAAAATCCCGGGCATCAGATGGCAGGCCTGGATCGTCGTTATGACACTGGAGGCATGAGGGGCAGGCAGGCCTGTTCAATTGCGCAAAAGAGCAGGCCATTCCATTCTCAAGAAATCATGGCTGATGCTGTGTGTCTGTCGCACTTCATTGAGCGCCGCCAGATAATCTTGGATTCAAAAGCATTGTTTTAGCTATGAAAATCAGAGATCTCGAAAGGACGATTTTGGATGCTGAAACGCATAATCCTGGATCGGGGGCAGGATCGCATTGGAGCGACCGCAGAGGTTTGTTGGCACCGACCTTGCCATCGCGGCGGTCGAACGGGCGGAGCAGCGGGCTAGGAGCGCAAGGGTTATCCGCATCGCGCCACCGAAAGAGAATCTGGCGCGCCCGACCTTCGGCAGTTTCGCCCATATTCCTTGTCGTCGGCATCGAGGTTCGACTGAGGAGAGGGCGGCATTGGGCTTTTTGCACGACGGGCCTACGCCGGGGTTTACTCCGGTTTACCTAATCGCGGTGAACGCCTGGATGTGAGATACTGAATATGCGCAGATCACCCGATCTGCCTGATTGTTGAGGAGGATGTCCTATGCCACTGTTCATAATCACAGGGTGCTATTCTGCCGCAGCAGCGAAGGGAATGATCGCCGATCCATCGGACCGGGAAGCGGCGGCCCGTGCCATCATGGAAGCAGCAGGCGGGAAACAGCATTCTTTCTACGTCACGACCGGCGAAACCGACTGGATGATAATCGCAGAATTCCCCGACGGTGTTGACCTGATCCCCGCGCTTCTTGTCGTCGGCGCATCGGGAGCAGTATCGAATATCAAAACCGTGCGAGCGTACACGGGTGCGGAATTCAAGGCCGCCCAAAAAAAGGCGGGCAAAATCGCATCTGCCTACAAAGCCCCGGCAAAATAAGCAGACCACTCGTTGAATTATCTTCGGCAGCGGATGTTCGATCCGCTGCCAGTTCGTTCCGGCATCGCCTGACAGGCGGAGAGGTCAGGCATTCGGGCAGGAGAGTACGTAAATCCAAAATTGTGGGTGCACAGTCCAAGAATACGTGACCACAGTCCAAAATTATCTGGCGACGCTCAACAGGACATTCTAACTTTGCGGCTACACACAATGTGGCGGATGAGTTGG
>NZ_VNIP01000016.1 GCF_008370325.1 Martinezella tropici
TGAACCATAGCGCGACTCCATTGGCGGCATCGGCATCAACGAGCAGGCCACCCTCGAATGGGCGAGGCGAAAAGCCTCCTTGCGCCAGAATATCTGCCGTCGCTTCAAGCGATCCCAGCGCTTCTGTCACGCTTTCCACGAGTCACCTGAGAAGCCAACGATCAAATTGTTGCTCATTCGCGTTCCTTCCAAAAATGCGTTCGCGATAATCAAGGAGCGGCAACGCTAATGCGCTCCCGTCAGGCCGTTTTCAGAACGGGTACGGCCGGCCCGCGCGCTGTTTGAGCGAGCTCGGCCCGGTTCCATTTGTCGAAGGCAGCGCGGCCCAATATCGAGATGGATGTATCTTCCTGCGGAGCATGGATGAGCACGGACTGAATATCGCGAAAATGTCGTTCGAGGCCGAGATCGGCGTTGAGACCTGGATTGCCGATGCCACGAACCGCGATCTGCACGGCCTCGCGGATTTGCCGTCCCGCGATGAGCCTGGCCCTTATGAAGATCTCCGCATCACCATGGTTGCCGTCCAGCGCGCCAAAGATGATCTGGCGGGCGCCGGCGACGAGCAGGTCGATTTCGCCGGAGAGTGTCATGAAGCGCTCGGTGCGAGCGATGGGGTGACCGAGATTGGCGGGCACACGTTCATGGGCGAAACGAATGAATGCCTCCTGCGCGGCTTCGGCGGCGCCGAGATAGATTGCCGTCAGAGCCAGGTTGATCGCCGCATGCGCCCGATTGTCCTGCTGGGCAACCGAGGGATCGACGAGTTCGAGTACGTTTTCCCCGGGAATTTCGACATCGATATACTCCACATCATGCGATCCTGAGGCGCGCATGCCGAGGCTTTTCCAGTTCTCGATCACCTGAATGCCCGGCAATCCATTCGGCACCACGAAGGTCCCGACGCGTGCAGGCGTCTCATCGGTATGCGCCCAGACAAGGAAATGGGTGAGACCGTATGCACCTGTCACGAAGCGTTTGCGCCCCGTGATCGACCAGCCATTCGCCGTGCGGCGCGCGAGTGTCGCAGGCAGGCCGCCACGCGCCGGTGATCCCAGCTCCGGCTCGACGCGGGCGGCATTCAGCAATAGCGGCCTCTGCTTCGCTTCGCTCAGGAGGTGCCTGTAGAGATCGTCCGGCCAATGATTTTTCGTCGCCTGGCCGAGATGGGTGAAGATCGTCATAGCGCTGATCAAGGCCACCGAAGGATCACCCCGTCCCAATGCCGCCAGAATATAAGCGGCGTCGCTCAGCGCAGCGCCTTTGCCGCCATAGCGCGTTGCAACGGTGCTTTCGAGGAGCCCGCTCTCGTGCACGGCACGAATACCGGCCCAGGGAAATTGCCCGGTCTGGTCCGCGTCGGGTGCGGCTTCGGCGAGAACGTTCACAGTCGCGTCTAGGACGGTTGGATCATAGGACATACGGCTCAAGACCTTCTAGCTGTCGAGGGTGCGTCATCACGAGAGGGGCGGATAGTTCAGGTTGTCGTTAGAGAAGGTCATCTGCTCGGTGTTGGGCGCTAGGCCCACGCATTACGCCGCGTTTTTCTTCTTCGCATCCTCGCGTTCGCGAATGCCCTCCCGCACGAGCGGAAGGATGTAACGCCCGTAGTCGACGGCATCGTTGTAATTGTCATAACCGCGGATGGAGATCAGATCGGCACCAAGATCGATGTAATCGAGAATGGAATCGGCGATCGTGCGCGGTGAACCCACAAGCGCGGTGGTCGCGCCGCTGGCATTCGTGGCCGTGACGGTCGGGTACCACAAGGCGCGGTCATGGACATCGCCGCGCTTGGCAATCTCCAGGAGACGCTGGGAACCGACATTGGCCGGCGGAGTGGCATTGATCGGAGCACGTGCCAACCCCTTCTGGCGGTTGGCGTTCAGTTGGTCGAGGACGCGATGCGCCTTTTCCCATGCCAGATCGTCGGTCTCAGCCACGATCGGCCGGAAGGTGACCCAGATGCGCGGGCGGTCCGTTCGACCTGCCTTTGCGGCTTCCGCGTAGATCCGCTCGATCTGCTGTTTCGTTTCCGCGAGCGGCTCGCCCCAGAGGCCGAAGATGTCGCACAGCGAACCGCCAATGCGATAGGCGGCGTCCGACGAGCCGCCGAGCGAAATTGGAATGAGTCCATTGGTCGGGCGCACCGCGCTGCGGAATTGCTTGAACTGATAATATTTGCCATCGAAGTCGAAAGGTTCCGTCGATGCCCACGCCAGGCGCAGGATGCGGATATATTCTTCCTGCCGTTCATAGCGCTCTTCCTTGTTGAGGAAGTCGCCTTCACGCGCCTGCTCTTCGTCGCTGCCGCCGGCGATGAAGTGAACGACCACACGACCGCCGCTCAACTGATCGAGGGTTGCGAGTGATTTGGCCGCGACCGTCGGATAGACCGTGTTCGGCCTGAGCGCGACGATGATCTTGATGTGCTTCGTATGCGCGAGCACCGTGGCCCCGATCGTGAAGGGGTCGAACGAGGATGAGGAGTAGGGGATCAGCGTATAGTTGAACCCGTAGTCGTCGAGGGCTCGTGCGTAGCGCTCGAGAAAACCCGGATCCACAGGGGCGTCGGGAATGGGGTTGAGGTCGTTCGACGCGTTGGGAAAGCTAACGCTGATGAATTCCGCGGCCATGTGAGCTCCTATAGGCTTCCGAACAATGGGGGAAGGTTAAGTCGCGGCGATGAGGCGAGGAAGACAGGTCTTTCTTTTTCTATTGAATATATAGAAAATATTCGCTGCTCTCGCGGATGAGGTAGCACTGAGGCAACGTGACGAAGTTCGACCGACCTCACAAAGCCTCGGCAGGCGACCACCCAAGCGCTGGAGCAACCGTTGCCGCCAGATCGGTCAACAGCTGTATATTCTCGCCAAGCCTAAAAGCAGGTGGCAGAAAGAGCACGATCTCGTCTGCGGCGGCCAAGCCTGGATCATTGAACACCGCCTCGATCACCTGGTCGGGCGTACCTTGGAAGACAGGCGAAATCAGGATGCCGGCAGGCTGGCTGGGAGGCTCGAGCGCACCCTTGGGACGCGATGCGGCAATTCCCTTGGTGCGACGCTCGAGATCATAGGCGGCGTACTTTTCCCGCAGCTCTGCGCTGGTGCCGACGAGGATCGAGGCGGCGACGGCCACGGGTGGCGGCTCGGTTGCCCAAGTCTTGCGCCAGGTAGAGCGGAAGGTCTCGATGATGCGGGCCTGATATTGCCCGAACGTCTCCCCCTCGGCCTGGTCGTGCACGACCGTCCCCGAGATCAGCCCGATGCCGAGTTCGGCCGCCTGCACGGCTGAGCTTAGACTGGCCGAGCCTTGCCGGATGCGGGCCCGCAGGGTCGGGCTATGTGGCGTCACGCGGAGTTCTGCGCCTTGCGGCGCGCCCTGGCCCGGCTCGGCGACCGTGTGCAGGACGTCGCCTGCGATTGCGGAAAGGAAGCGTGCTTGCCGGCGTTTCGCTTCCGTGCGTGCGTCGGCATCGACAGCGCCGAACACGGCATCGAAGGCGCCATTGGCGCCGGTTGAGATAGCGAGTTCAAGCCGGCCATCGATCAGCAGATCCGTCGTGCCGGCCGCCTCCGCAAGCAGGATCGGATCCTGGTAGCGCATCGGGATGACCGCCGATCCAAGCGTGATGCGGCTGGTATGCTGTCCGACGGCCGCGAAGAAAGGAAGCGGCGAAGACAGATAATGGTCGAAGTGTCGCTGATAGGCCCAGCCTGACTGGTAGCCAAGCCGCTCGGCCTGTTTGAAGAGCTCGATCCCGTCACGCAACCCTTGAGCCGGCCCGGCCTCGTCGTTGAACGAGACCCGGGTGTTGAAGCCCAACCGCTGCTTCGGTCGGAACGACGCGGGAAGGGTGCTGGCGGCCGCAGCAATGGTCATGCAATCTTTTCCTTGCGAAGAGCCCGCTCCGGATCCGTCTGTGGCACGCGGGACGGAGCTGCGATGCCGGAGGGGATCGATCCCAGAAGCGATGCCGTATAGGGGTGTTGCGGGTTGTGGAAGATATCGCTGACGGTCCCGTGTTCGACGATGCGGCCACGCTGCATCACCGAGACGGTGTGGGCGAGCTGACGTACCAGGGCCAAGTCGTGGGAAACGAACACGTAGGTCAGGCCAAGATTTGCCTGCAACGACAGCAACACGTCGATGATGTCGGCCTGGACGGTGACGTCGAGCGCGGAGGTGGGCTCGTCGAGTACGATCACATCAGGCTTGAGGACCAGCGAGCGGGCGATGGCCACGCGCTGGCGTTGGCCGCCCGATAGCGCCGTCGGCTTGCGTGAGAGCAGGTGTTCGCCGAGCCCGACATTGGCGAGCGCCTCTCGGACGCCTTCGGTCCGCTCCTTAGGCGTTCCGATCTTGAAGCGGTCGAGCGGCTCGCGCACCAGCTGCTCGACCGTCCAAGACGGGTCGAGCGAAGTGAAGGGGTTCTGGTAGACGAGCTGGAGGTGGCGCCACACCGATCGCAGCGACTGGCGCGAGCGGCCGGTGAGCTCTTCGCCGGCGACCGAGATAGTTCCCGTGTCGGGTTCGTCGAGTCCGAGCAGCAGCCGGATCGTTGTCGTCTTGCCCGAGCCCGACTCGCCGACCAGCGCATGCGTGGTGCCCGCCGGAACGGAGAATGACACGTCGTTGACGGCCGTCAGCACCTTGTCATCGACCGCGAAGGTCTTGGTGACGCCGCTGACCTCGATCTTCGGCACCTTGCTGGCCTCGGTCCTCAGGAAGCGGAAGCCGGAGTCGCGCAGCCTGGCGTAGCGGTCGGGATTGAGGGCCGGGACGTCGGCGTGCAGCTTTTTCGCATAGGCTGAGGCTGGCGAGGAGAAGACAGCCGCGGTGCGGCCCGTCTCCTGGATGCCGCCGTCCTTGAGCACCACGAGCGAGTCCGCCCGTTCGGCGGCGATCGCCAGGTCGTGAGTGATGAGGAGCAGGCTGATATCCAGCTCGTGCTGGAGCTTCGAGAGCAGGTCGAGAATCCGCTTCTGGATCGTGACGTCGAGCGCGGAGGTCGGCTCGTCTGCCACCAGCAGCAGCGGCCGCGGCAGGACCGCAAGGCCGATCAGCACGCGCTGCAGCATGCCGCCGGACAATTGATGCGGGTAGGAGTCGTAGACGCGCTGGGGATTGTCGAGCCCCACCTGGGCGAAGGTCTCCAGAATGAGCGCCTTTCGGATGGCTTTATTGGGCTCGTCGAGGAGTGCTGCCGCCTCCATTGCCTGGGCGCCGATCGCCCGCACCGGGTTAAGGGAATTGCCGGGGTCCTGCGGTACGAAGCCGATGGCACGTCCCCTAAGCGGCCGGAAACTGCGCTCGGAGAGCCCCAGCACTTCCTGGCCGTCGAACTCGACGCGGCCGGTGGCACGCGCGCCGCTGGGGAGTAGGCGCAGCACCGTGCGGGCGATGGTCGATTTGCCCGAGCCTGACTCTCCGATGAGGGCGAGACTCTTGCCGCGGCTGAGTTCGAACCCGACGTCGGTAACGACTTGATTAGGCCCGTAGGAGACCGAGAGGTCGCTCACCCGCAGCAGGGGAGCCGGCCTGCGCGGTATCGCGGTGGTCTCGGTGCGGGTGAAGGGGGCGGTCAGTCTGTCTTGCGGAGCCATCGGCTGATCCTGTTTACAGAGAGGACGGTCGCGATCGTGACGAAGGCGGGTGCGTAGACCAGCCATGGCCATTTGAGGTAATCCTTACCGATCGAGATCAGCAGGCCCCAGTCGGAAGCCGGCGGCGGGTCGCCGTAACCGAGGAAGGCGAGGCTGGCGATCACCAGGATCGAGTCGCCGAATTGCAGCACCGCAAGCGGCAGCACCGAGCGGGACGCATTTGGCAGGACGTGGCGCCACAGAATGTGCCAGCGCGATCCGCCCAGCAGGAAGGACGACTCGACGAAGGTCGCTTGCCGAGTCTTGATGACTTCCGAGCGCATCACCCGGGCGAATAGAGCCACCGCCGATACGCCTGTCGCGATGGCGGCGTTGGTGGTGTCGAAGCCGATCGCGGTGACGACGATGACCGCCAGCAGGAATTTGGGAATGGCAAGCAGCACGTCGACCAGTCGGGCGAATACGATATCGACCCAGCCGCCGAAGAAACCGGCCAGAAGACCGATGAGCCCGCCGGCGACGACGCCGATGACCACTGCGATCAGCGCGCTCGCCACGGAGGATGCCGTGCCATAGACGACGCGGGCATAGAGGTCGCGTCCCAGATGATCGGTGCCGAACCAGTGCGCGGCACTTGGGCCGAGCAGCTTCTGAGCGGTAACGCCGTTGACCGGGCTATAGCTGGTAAACAGGCCAGGGGCGAGCGACCAGGCAATCGCGAGCGTGACCACGGCGAAGGAAAGCAGCACAATCGGTGGCACGCGCAGCGCCGTCAGCCGGCCGATCGTCGTCACGCGCGCGGAGGAGTGAGTGGTGGCAAGCGTCATGACGTCACCGCTTTGGAAATATTGACGGAACCTTCCTCCGCCATAGTTGGACGACGTCCGGGTGTGCCGAGGAGTTTTACGCGCGGATCGAGCAGCGGGTAGGTGAGATCGGCGATCAGGTTGACGATCACAAAGACGACGGCTGCCAACGACACGACCGCCTGAAGCACCGGCAGGTCCTGGGTGCTCACCGACCGCTGCACCAGACTGCCAAGGCCGGTGCGCCCAAACACTGTCTCGGTGATCAGCGAGCCTCCCAGCAGTTCCCCGATCGTCAGAGCGATGACGGTGATGACCGGGAGCGAAGACGGCTTAAGCAGGTGCTTTGCAAAGAGGCGCATTTGCCCAAGGCCACGGCCACGCGCGACGGCGGCGTATTCTTGTCCGGACTCGTGGTCGAGGTTGGCGATCAGCACTTCGGCGATTTGCGCCGAGATGGGGATGCCAAGCGCGATCGCCGCAAACGCGGTCGCCCAGAAACTGTCGGGCTCGATCACGCGAAAGATGCCAAGCTGGAAGCCGAACAGGTGGATCAGCACCAGGCCGATCACGAAGTTCGGCACCGACAGAAACAGCGACGGGAAGCCGCGCAGTAATCCCTGGCCAAAGCGTTTCGGCAGGAACTGCGTGCCATAAGCGATTACCGCCGCCAGGATAAGGGCAACGGCAAGGCCGGCGGAAGCGAGGATCAACGTCGACGGCAGCACCTCGGCGATCAGGGTCGACACCGGCCGATTGGTTCGCATCGACAGGCCGAGATCGCCGGTCACGAAGCCGGAAAAGGCTGTCCACAACTGGATCGGAATAGGCTTATCCAGCCCCTGCGCGGCGATGATCTCCTTGATCTCGTCCGGCGTGAACCCATTCTGGGGGTTGTTCAGCACGTTGGTGATCGGGTCGCCGGGCAGGATGCTGACGACGACGAAGGTGAAGACGTAAGCCAGCAGGATCACGACAATAGCCTGCACAAGGCGTTTTGCAGCATAGTTCAGGTAGGCTTTGCTCATGCCGATCACCTTCTCGCGTTGCTCGGTCGCATTGCGGATTACTCGCTCTTCGTCGCCGTGTAGTAGCTGGCATAGGCGACGCCGTTGTAGACCACGCCTGTCAGCTTGGGAGACTGCGCATAGATCCGCTGGACGATCTGCGTGCGCGGAATGAAGTAACCCTGGTCGAGGACATATCTCTGCAGCTCATCCAGAAGCGGTTTGCGGCTTTCGATCGAAGCGGCGCCGGCGATCTTGTCGCGGAGTTCGTTGAGCGTCTTGTCGCTTTCGTCGAGGGCAAACCAGTTCTCGCCATTGTTGGCGTTCGTCAGGATGCTGGCGACTGTTCCTGCGTCGATGAAGCTGCGCGTCACCTCGTAGGCCGGCACGGCAGGACCGCCGTATTTCACCTTCTGGCCGAAGGTGACGACGTCGTAGGCCCGGATATCGACCTTCCAGCCGATCTTGCCGAGTTGCTGGGCGATCAGTTCATCGATCGCTTTGGAGGTTGCGAGATAGGGGTTGGAATTCAGCGTCAGCGACAGTTGCTTGCCGGCCTTCGCGCGGATGCCGTCGGCGCCCTTGGTCCATCCCGCCTCGTCGAGAAGCTTCTCGGCCTTGCCGGGGTTGTAGGCCAGCAGGGTGCTTTGGTCCGTCGCTCCCGGCACGTTGCTCTGGATGAAGGATGTCGCAAGCTTCCAGTCGGGCGTATAGACGGTGTCGATGATCTCCTGGCGGTTGATGCCGGCCTGGAGGGCCTGGCGCACCTTCACGTCATCATATGGCGCGAGCTTGGTGTTGATCGCCCAGCCGTTTACGAAACCGAGATAGCGCGGTGTCGCGACGGTGAAACCGTCTGCCTTGAGAGACTCCAACTCCTGTGGAGAGGCGTTGTAGGCGACGTCGGCCTGTCCGGATTGAACGGCCGAGACCCGCAGCGACGGCTCCGATACCAGCTTGTAGGTGATGGTATCGAGATAGGCCGGACCGGTATGACCAACCGCCCCAGGCCCCCAGTTGTAGTCCTTGCGCTTGGTGAGCTTGACGAAGTTGCCCTCCTTCCAGGACTCGACCACATACGGGCCGCTGCCGGAGGTCTTGCTGAGGTCGGCCTGCTGCGCGGCTGGCTGCGCGAGGGTCTTGGGCGAGATCAGGATCGAGCCATGGTAGCCGAGCGTCGGAATGAAACCGAGTGTCGGCTTCTTGAAGAAGACCTTGACCGTGGCCGCGTCAACGGCCTCGGCATGATCGTAGGTCTTCGGGAAGAGACCAATCGGGTTGATGCCCTCGTTCTTGCGGCCTGCGTACCAAATATCGAGGTTGGCGACGACGGCCGAAGCATCGAGCGGTGTGCCGTCGGAGAAGGTCACACCCTTCTTGAGATGGAGGGTAAACTCGGTGGCGGTGTCGTTCTGCTCCCAGCTCTCGGCGATCCAGGGGCTGACCTTGCCGTCAGCATCGACGTAGAGGAGCTTGTCGGTCACATGGCCCCAGATGTGGCCCTGAAAGCTGGAGATGGCGCTGTTGTTCGGGATCCACGTGTCGCCGAGCGAGTCGATCAGGAACGTGATGTCGCCACCTTCGCGCGGGCTGTCGGCAGCCTCAGCCGGAGTGAACCCCTTCGTTGCAACCAGAACGGCGACAGCCGCCGCGGACGTCGTGATCAGCAGACGGCGCCTGGAAAGGGAGAGCAAGGTGGAACGTTCGGTCATGAAGGATCCTGATGGTTCGAGTATTGTCTATGCCTGTATTGCGACCGTCGTCGCGAAGTGCGCGCGTCAAGCCGCCTCCGCTTCGACAACCGCGCCGAGCGGGCAAAACGCCTGCCTGAAAAACCGAGATGTATTTGTCCGTTTACGTCGTTTCGACGCTCAGAACGAAGGTGCCGATATTGCTCAGCGCCTGATCGTCTTACAGTCGAAGCCTCTGTTTGCTGATCGTTTTTCGGTCATGAAAGGTCCCCTGTTTTTGCCGAGAAGATCATGACGACAGCCTAGCAGGGTGGCTTGAAGGAGAAAGACCAGTTGTTCTTTTTCTACTAATTCTATGGATTATTTTCCCCCGGTTCCCAAAGATGATAGGATCAGCTTTTCAGAGAGGCTTTCGATCGCCGGATCTGTCGGCCGATGGTGCGAACGTCATGCGCTCGAGAATCCGCACCGGCGGCAGTTCTCCGGCAAACCGTTCCACCTCGATTTTCGTGATCTGCCCGGTCGAGCCTTGCGCCAATCGGGACGTTCCGACGTCACGGGTGAGAATATTCGGGTTGCCATGAATGCACATGGCTGTGCCCGCCGCCGGATCATCCGGCTCGAACCATGCTCCCGTTGCAAGCTGCATCACGCCTTTTCGGACAGTTGCGCTCAACCGAGCGGCAGCAAGACAGCTGCCCCGCGCGTTGAAGAGGCGGACGACATCGCCGTCCGATATGCCGCGCTCCGCCGCGTCGACGGGGTTGATGCGAACCGGCTCGCGGTCCTTGATCTTGGTCGAGCGGCTGAAATCGCCGTAGTCCAGCTGGCTATGCAGGCGCTGGTGCGGTTGGTTGCAGACCAGATGCAGCGGATAGCGGCTCTCATCCGCTTCTGACCTCGGCGGATACCAACGTGGATGACCGCCGCAGTCGTCGTAGCCAAAGTCTTCGATGGTTTGCGAGAAGATCTCGATTTTTCCCGAGGGCGTCTGCAGCGGAAACGCAGAAGGGTCGTGCCGGAAGGCGCGCGCCGGTCCGCCATCCTCGGGCTTGAGCGGCAGACGAAGTTCGCCATTTTCCCAGAACGCCTCGAAATCAGGCGCGTCGTGACCGCCATCGGCGAGCGCCTTACGCGTCGTCTCGAACAGATAGGCGAGCCATGCCCGACTGGTCCGGTTCGCGGTGAATTCCTCGTCTTTCCCGAGACGACGGGCGATCGCGGCAAAGATCTCGTAATCGTCTCGTGCTTCGCCAACCGGCTCGATCAGTTTTTTCATGGCGATCATGAGCTCGTCGCGATCTGCTGCGCCGATATCGTCTCGTTCCAGTGTCGTCGTCGCGGGCAGCACAATGTCGGCATGACGAGCAGTCGAAGTCCAGGCCGTCTCGTGCACGATAATCGTCTCCGGCCGTTTGAATGCCGACCGCAGCCGATTGATATCCTGATGGTGATGAAACGGATTGCCGCCCGCCCAATAGACGAGGCGAATGTCCGGATAACGCAAAGCCTGGCCGTTGTAGTGGAATTCCTCACCGGGATTAAGGAGCATGTCGGCGATACGCGCGACGGGGATAAAATCGGTCACAGGATTTCGGAACTGATTGAGGGTCGGCAGCGGTACCGCCAATTGATGCTTGCCGATATTGCCCAAGGCTCCAAGGGAATAGGAATAGCCGCCGCCATCCAGCCCGATCTGCCCCAGCATTGCGGCGAGCACGATGCCCATCCAGACCGGCTGCTCGCCGTAGTCGGCGCGCTGCAGGGAATGACTGACGGTGATCAGCGTCCTTGCGCGTGCCATCTTGCGTGCCAGGTCTTTGATGACTTCTACGCCGATGCCGCAGATATCTGCAGCCCATTCGGGGCTCTTTTCCAATCCGTCGGTGCGGCCGAGCAGATAATCCTCGAAACGGTCGTAGCCGACCGTATACCGATCCAGGAAGGGACGGTCATGCAGGTCTTCACCGACAAGCACATGCGCGAGGCCAAGCATCAGCGCCACATCGGTGCCGGGTATGATCGGCAGCCATTCCGCGCTCAGGTCAGCGGGAAAATCGTCCTCGAGCGGGCTGACGAGTATGAAGCGGGCGCCGCGGGCGCTGGCGCCGGTGAGCTTCTGCCGTACGACATGCGTGCTGATGCCGCCGCCGTGCACATCCGCATTCTTGATCGCCATTCCGCCGAAGGCGACGACCAGTTCGCTGCTCCGCTCTATGGCATCCCAGGTGACGCTCTTGCGGTCGAACTGGTCATATGGTCCCAAGACATGCGGGATGACGACCATGGCCGCACCGGAACTGTACGTGTTGACGGATCGCACATATCCGCCCAGCACATTCAAGAAGCGATGGATCTGGCTTTGCGCATGGTGGAAGCGTCCGGCGCTCGACCAGCCGTAGGAGCCACCGAACACGGCGCGAGGGCCATACTCGCCGTAAACACGCTGAAGCTCTTTCGCGACCAGTTTCTCCGCCTCGGGCCAGCTGACCTCCAGATAGTCGTCTGCTCCGCGTTTGGCTGCATGACCAGGTGTGCCTTCGAGCCAGCCGCGCCGGATCGCGGGGCGCCTGACGCGAGCCGGGCTATCGGCAATCGCGGGAAGATTGCCCAGCAATGGGGAGGGGTGCGGATCGCCCGGATGCGGCCGGATCTCTAGCTTGCCGTTCTCGTATCGGCCTGAGAACGCTCCCCAATGGGAACTGTGGGTCTTGAACGCGTTCATCTGAGAGTGTCCTCGGCGATCGATGCGCTTCCAAAAGGAGGCTGACGAAACCTAGCCCGGCAGGATCTTTCCTGGGTTCATGATGCCACCGGGGTCGACTGCGTTCTTGATGACCGCCATGAGATTCACGGCGTCGCCATGTTCCTGGCGCAGATAGGCAATCTTGCCCGTGCCCACGCCATGTTCGCCCGTCGATGTGCCGCCGACCGAAATCGCATATTCGACCATCTTCTTGTCGATGGCGGACTGAACAAGTCTCCGGCAGCTGCGCTTGTCGCAAGCACCTGTCGGAATGAAATCAGGCAACCAGCATCTCGCCCTGGAGATGCCGTTCGAGGAAGGGCAGGCTGTCCTGTCCCCAGTAGAGCTCGTTTTCGTAGCGGAACGTCGGAAGTCCGAAAACACCCGACTGCTTGGCCGCCTTGTAATTCGCCTTCCAGATTGCCTGCACGGCATCGCTCTGACCTTGCGCATCGAGCGTAGCGCCATCGAAACCAGCGGCATCCGCTATCGCCCGGCGAACCTCCGCCTTGCCGATGTCCTCACCGCGTCCCCAGAAGGCTTCCTGGAGGGCTCGCGTCAACGGCAGCCAGTCTGCGCCATTTTCGATAGCGGCAATGATCATGAAGCCGGCGGATGTCGGATCTGAAAGCGCGGCGCGGTTTTCGAAATTTAACGTCTTACCTCGTAGTGCCGCCCAACGCTTCAAATCCGTAGTCCAGTAGGCACGGCGTGCCGCCGGCCGGTTGCGCGCGTAGATCGCGCCATTATCCTCGATCAGCGGGATGAGAAAAGGACGGATCGTGGCCTCATGTTCACGAGCCAGTTCGGCAAACGGCTCGAGACCGATGAAGGACCAAGGCGAGCCGATGCCGAAGAAGTAATCGATGGTTTTTGTCATGCTTTGCTCTTTTTTGAAGGCTCACTCGAATGGATTGCGGCGTCGAAGACGGAAAGCGCGCAGTCGCGGGCAATCAGTACCGCCTGTGGATCGCGGCCAACCGCCACAGTGGCGAGTGCCCCTTCGTAGAGAAGGGAGAGATGCGCTGACGCCTGGTTCGGGCTGCCGCCTGTTCTTGCCATGATGGCGCCGAATATGCCTCTCACCATGGCCTTGTGTGCCCGCGCCACTGACACGACACGTTCGGAGTCGCCGTGCTCTGCGACCGCAAGAGCGAAGGCGCAGCCGCGAAACTCTGGGCTATCAGCCTTTTCGTGCAGCCGTTCAAAGATCACGTTGATCTGCTCTCTTGGTTCATTCGTCGCCTCAAGAACGTCTTGCAGCGAGCGAATGACGCGGTCGTGGCGATCCTCGAGATAGGCGGCGACGAGATGGTCCTTGGACGGAAAGTGCCGGTAGAGTGTGGCCTTCGCGACCTTCGCTTCTTCGATGATGCGATCGATCCCGACGGCCCGGATGCCTTCTTTGTAAAAGAGCGCGCCGGCTGCGATGAGGATATGATCTGATATGGCTTCTCTCATTGGGTCGCTTCAGCTTGAGGTTTCATCGTTGTGGGATTGGCAGGCAAGTGATCACGCGGTCTCGAGAAGACCAGTGTCGATGCCGCTATGTGATCTGTCGACAAGTGAGCGGATCGCGTCAAGCGGCAGCGGTTTTGAGAAGCCTTCACGCGCCAGTCGGCCGGCAAGCGTCTGAACCGCCACGTTATAGGGTGTCGGAATATTGTGAAGGCGGCCAAGCAGGACGATTTCGCCGTTCAGAAAATCGACTTCGCTCGACGCCCCGCGAATAAAGCTTTGCCACGTCGATTGCTGCCCCGGCTGGATGCCGCTGTTCTGCGCTACGCGCCAACCTGAGATATCGATAGTCCGCTCCGAAGGTGAAGCGGGACTGTATCCGGCAGCCTCCAGAGCTTGGCGAGCCTCGCTCACCAATGCCTCGCCAATCGAAACCAATAGATCGGCAGAACCGTCGAACAGTTCCAGCACGTTTCGAACGTTGTGAAGAAGTTTGGCCGATTTCCAACGCTGGATGTCGGGGCTCGTTTCCGCGAGGTAGCCTGCACGGTTCAGGTCCGCAGCAATTCGATCGCTCGTTTCATCACGGCTCAGTGGAAAACGCCCGACTGTGACGACGCCGACCTGCGGGTCGCCGCTGACAGCGACTTTGCCTGTTTCCGTGAAGCGGGCAGGCGTGATGATGCTCGCTCCATAAACCCGGTCAAAGGTTCTGAGCGCAAACGCTTCTGCTGCCAGGCCGTTCTGGAAGGTGACCACAGGAAGATTAGCGGCAGTTGTGGTTGTCGCGCCTGATACCGGCCGCCATGACCAGAAGGCGAGGGCGCCGGCCACATCCTGCGACTTCACCGTCAGCAAAAGAATATCGCTCGGCTTCAACTCGGGCAGATCGGCGAGATCGAAGGCGTTCAGACTGATCTGTTGCGTACCGGATGGACGCTGGTAGCTTAAGCCATGTTCCTTCACATGGCCGATTTGCGCGCCTCGTCCGATCAACGCGTAGCTGATGCCGGAAAGCTCGAACTGTGCAGCCATGCTCGCGCCGACTGCCCCCGCTCCGATGATGATGTACCGGGTCATTTCGTCTTTCCAAATCTAATCTGCGGCTGACACACGCGCCGTCGTCGCGCTTGTCGCCATTCAACACCTACGGTTCCTGCTAAGGAATAAAA
The DNA here is from genome assembly GCF_008370325.1 of Martinezella tropici. Taxonomy (GTDB): domain Bacteria; phylum Pseudomonadota; class Alphaproteobacteria; order Rhizobiales; family Rhizobiaceae; genus Rhizobium; species Rhizobium tropici_B. Next base: position 14,487 of record NZ_VNIP01000016.1, read on the forward strand.
GACAGTTGCTCCGATTGGGAAATCGCATGATCTGCCTGGGGATGACAGCCGGCTAACGCAACACTTTGAATTCGAAATCCTGGTCAACATTGATGGCCCATTGAGCGTTACATAACGTAAGCGCCCGCTTCCTGAATGTTGGGAGAAGTGTAGGTTATCACCTCATCAGCAGAAAGACAGGTCGTTCTTTTTCTACTGAATTAGTAGAAAATATTTGCTCGGCCCTTATCTTCTGGGTACCTATCCTTCAATGCGATAGTCCGTGGGGCGCGGGTTCGATCTGATGGGGAGGGAGTGCAGTACCTATCTGGATACAGATCGCCGGTTCCTTCGAAGAGACGATGAAGATGGCGCACGGAGATACCAAGTGCACGCGCCGCAGTCGACCGTGAAAGATGCGGGTTGTAGCGTACACATCGGCGGGTTTCGCTTTGCGACAGACCCAGCATAGGGCGAGCGACTGCTGCGCCTGCCTCGTGGAGCCCACAGGCAACGGCAAATCCGATGCCTGCGGTGGATCCCGTAACCAAGCCGATTTTACCTGATAGGTTGATACTCAACTCGTTTCTGCTGGAAGGTGGGCGGGCGGTGCATTCGTCGCGCCACCATCAGCTTGTTGGACGGAACCGGTGTTTCAGACCCGGTGATGCCGAGGCTCGTCGGTCTGCGCCGGAGTGGCTTACGCGGCCGCGTCCAGCGTATTGAAGGCGGCCCGGTGCGAGGTGACGAAGTCCTGAACGGTCATCTGGAAGCGGTGGGGTGATCGAGCGCGACGAGACCGGGCTCGTGCGGCGCGTGACGATGACGTTTGCGCCTTTGGATTCCGCGGTGTCACTGTCGGCAGGACTTGGCGGCATCGTCGGGGAGGAGTTTGATGGTGATCTCTTTACGACACGTCGGTGAATGAGATCGCGGCCTCCTGATTGCCAGACTGGCGCTCGATCGCACTTAAAGCCGCCGAGGGCTGGGCTACGGCCAGCCCTCGGCCTTTCGTACGCCATCAGCCGCGGAGGAACGCCAGCAGGTCGGCGTTCAAGCGGTCCTTGTCGACATGCAGCAATCCATGCGAGCCGCCTTCGTAAACGATCAGCTTGGCATGCGGAACGAGCCCAGCCGTCAGTTTCGCGGAGATCTCCAGTGGGACGATCTGATCATCGCTGCCGTGGACTACCAGCGCGGGGACGGTGATCTTCTTCAGGTCATCGCGGAAATCGGTCTCCGAGAAGGCGCCAAGCGCATGATAGGCGGCAAGAAACCCGGTTGCCTGCCCCTGCCGCCAGTAGCTCTCCCGCAGGCCTTCCGATACATGCGCGCCCGGACGGTTGAAGCTATAGTACGGCATGGTGACGTCGAGATTCCACTGCGACCGGTTTGTCTGCACGGCGGCGCGGAATGTATCGAACAATTCCTTCTGTGCACCGTTCGGGTTGGTCGTGGTCTTGAGCAGGAAGGGTGTCACCGAGGACACGAAGGCGACTTTTGCGACGCGGCTCTGGCCATGGCGCGCGACATAGCGTGCGACCTCGCCACCACCCATCGAATGACCGACGAAGGTCGCCTCGCGCAGATCGAGTGCCTCGACCAGTTGCGCCAGATCATCGGCGAAGGTGTCGTAGTCGTAACCATCGGAGGGCTGGCTCGATCGGCCAAAACCCCGGCGATCATGGGCGATGACGCGGTAGCCATTCTGCAACAGGAAGAACATCTGGTCCTCCCAGGCGTCGGACGAGAGCGGATAGCCATGGCTGAACACCACGGCCGGACCGGTGCCCCAGTCCTTGTAGTAGAGGCTGGTGCCGTCTTTCGTGATGAGGTGATCGCCGGTTGGCTTGCCGGCACGGTTTGACGCGGGGGTCTTTGCATCCGCCGGATTGGCGCTGGCCCCTGCAGCCGCAAGTCCGACGCCAGCGATGGCGACCCCTTTCAAGAGGTTGCGCCGGGAAGCGCTTTCGGGTGTTGTGATCGTCGACATGAGGAAACTCCGTGAGAAATAAGCCGCCCGCGGCGGCATGATTGTCGAATGCGGATGGGCGTGTTGGCGCGATGGTCGAGCCGCCTCCCTGTCTGGGATCAGAAGCCTAGCCTGCGCAGATCCTCCGTGACGAACGTCTGGCCGCTGCGGTTCTTGACGCTCGGCAGTTCAGAAACCTTCGCGCGCCAGGCATTCAGCGCGGTGTAGGACTCGGGCACAGCAATGCCGGCCGCATCGGCAAACATCAGCCCGGCAAACACAGTGATATCGGCCATCGAGAATACGTCGCCCGCGACGAACGAATGCCCCCGCAACACCGCGTCGAAATACTTCATGCCGGCAATCGCCTTGTCGCGCTGGCGGTTGCCCCATTCCTGGCGGCCAACCCATTCAGGGCTCTTGAACACCTGCAGGTCGGCACCGAGGCCAGGCGTTGCGTGGTGGAAGTAATTGCCGACCGCGTCGAGCAGCTCGGTTTCCGCTCGCTTCTGCATCATGTGGATGACAGCCTTTTCCCTCGGCGTCTTGCCGGTGAGCTTCGGTTCGCCGTCGAGATTATCGAGGTATTCCGTGATGGCGGTGGATTCGGCGATGTAGGTGCTGTCGTCGAGTTGCAGGACCGGCAACACGCCGGAAGGATTCTTTTCGAGGAAAGCCGGCTGTTTGTGTTCGGCGGCGATGAGATCGACGGAGACGAACTCGACCTGGGGTTCGAGCCCCTTCTCGGCGAGGACGATGCGGATGCGGGCCGGATTAGGAAAGCCGGGGCGATCAAAGATTTTCATGAAAGACTCCTTATCTGTCTATCGATAGATAGATTACGGCCCTCGTTTATCTCTTCCCTTTTTCGGCGTCAACAACTATCTATCGAGTGATAGGTGCGGATCAGATGATGGCAAGAACCAAGACGGATATGCGCGAGGCGGTCATGACCGCTGCAAGAGCGACTGTGCAGTCGCGTGGCTACAATGCGCTGAGCTTTCGCGAGCTCGCGAAAGAGGTCGGGATAAAGAGCGCCAGCGTGCACTATCATTTCCCGACCAAGGGTGACCTCGGCGCCGCGTTGGCGCGTCGCTATACCGAGGAGGGGGCAGCCTACTTGGCGGAGCTGCTAGCGACGTCCGAGGGGCCGACCTGGTGCATGGACAGATACACGGAGATCTTTCGCTCTGCCCTGGCCAACGACAATCGCATGTGCCTGTGCGGCATCATGAGCGCGGAACTCGACGACCTTCCTGCGGAGGTCCGGACCGAGGTCGATAAATTTGCCGCGATGAACGTCGGTTGGCTTACAAAGGTGCTTTCACTGACAAAGTCTTCGGCGAGCGAGCAGGATCTGAAGGAGCACGCGATGGCGATCTTCGCTGCCATCGAGGGGGCCCAACTCGTCGCGCGTGGTTGCCGGAACATCGGCATCTATGACCGGGCGATCCGAGCTTATCGGACCACGGGGCTCATCCCATAGGTGGCCGGCGTCGTCTCTGGGCAATTGCACATTGAAAGGCTAAGATTCGGGCAAGTGCCTGACACACCAATGATCAAAAATCGCCCCGCCTCGCTAAACTGACATCACCAAAGCAGTTTATGGGATCAGTCATTTCTGCACGACGCAGAAAAGATTGCCGTCCGGATCCTGCAAGACCATGTAATCGGCGTTCTGCGGGTAGCGCCACGGATATTGTTTCGCCCCAATCGCCAACAGACGGCGAACCTCCTCCTGCTGGCGATCGGTATAAAGGTCCAGGTGCAGCCAGCTTCTCCGCCAGCTCCGGCGGTCGCGAGCCTGAAAGGAAAGATTTGGACCACGGCCTTCGGGATCGCAAAGCACAATCCAATCGCCGCTGGCAGGCGCACGAGGAACATAATGCAAGGCTTCCTGCCAAAACGCGACCATCGGTTCAAATTCGTAGCAGTGGATCACGATCGAACCAATTTTGATCATTCTGTACACTCCGCTACCTGGGCTTTATCTGCGCCTCGCCGACCGGAATGTTTTCTGGGGTCACTTATCGCCGCTTGTCGCATACCATTATCGTTCTGCTGGCTGCAGCGAATGTGTCCAGTGCGCTTCGATATACCTCCTGAGATCTCGGTTCGAAAGGAAGCCTGCCGCGCATGCGGAAGCTCCCTTCCAAAGTTTAATCGCGATGCTCGGGCATTGCCTTCAGCTGGTCCTTTGTCCAAGACGTCACGCCATGGATCTCACCGCTTTCATCGCGCATGAAATCGAGATCGATCACTCGAACGGATACCGGCTTTGCGCCGATGCCAAGGAAGCCGCCGACGTCGATCACCACGCTGCTGCCGCTGCCGGCTCCATGCACGTGGTCAACCGTTCCAACCTTGTGGTCGTCGGCACCATAGATCGATACGCCTTCCAAGTTAGCTTGTGTCAGTTCGTCTTCGGTCAGTCGTATGTGGTTGTTGTGATCCATGAGTTGTTCCTCCTTTTGATCTCGGGTGTAATGTCGATTAGCGATGTGATTGGCGTTGCGTTCCTGTTTGTTCGCGTATTTGGATTGATCGCCACACGGCATGGGTTTCCTCTTCCATTCATCATAAGAACGAACGGCCATGCGAAAGCTTTGTTCCGGGCCGCAACTTCGGGGATAAATTCCTATGACCGACGTCTGCCGGCGTGTCGGCCTGAATGAAACAGCGAGAGAAATCGGAGGATCAGGGATCCGGCGCCGCCTTTGTCGAGCCAGCCACCGGCGACGTAACATTCTCGAAGCCTTAGTAGGCTTATGGGTGTTTGAAACACCGGGCCGACGGTTCCAATCCCTTCAAGAACTACAGGCACTGGATTGCGATTGCTTCAGGTTGAAATCTATTAGACTGGTGCACGACCTAGGATTTATTCGCGGGCGCGACCGGTACCTAAATTCATGACGCGACGAGCCACATATAAGCTGCAGCTGTCCAGGAAAAGCCAAGGCCGCCGCAGCCTTCCCCGGTGACCGGATCGAAATATTCGGCAAAACCCTCCGCCTCGATCGCCGCGATGGTCGACTTGCGCAGCTTCTCGCCATCGTCCACGCGGCCATTGCGCTTCAGGCCGTCAATCAGCAGCCAGTTGATGATCGCCCAGGCCGGGCCGCGCCAGTAGCGTTTCGGCTCCCAGCTGGCAATGCCGGGCTTTACTGTCGGGAAGGCGACTTTCATCCCCTTGGACCATGCCTTCATTTCATCGACGAGAGCGCCGACGACCGCCTTGTCGAGATCGAGCGACAGAAGCGGGATGAAGCCCGCCTGTGTCGGGGCCTCGATATCCTGGCCCGAAACGAGATCGCAGGATACAAAACGCGACAGATCGGGTCGCCACTGGGCGAGGATCGCGTTACGAGTTTTTTCATTGAGCGCGGCGATCTCGGACCTGTCTTCCATGCGGCCGAATTCGTGGGCGAGTGCTTCGAGGTCTTCGCCTGCCTTGAGCAGGATCGCGGTGGTCTGGATCTCGGCGACCTTGAAAGGTGCCTTCGCCCACTGTTTGGCCGGCTCCCAGCCGCAGGCGGCATAGGTGTCAACCAGGTGGATGAAGCGCTGATAGTCCTCGTTGCGGGGACGCATCAAAGCGTTCACATGGCCAGTATCCTTGCGCACGACCGGCGTGTCGGTGGTGATGGGAACGCGGGCGAGCGCGACGTCCCATGCGGGAGAATTGTCGCTGCCGCTTTCCCAGGGATGAAGCAGGGCAACGAGGCCGGTTCCTTCAGGGTCGCGGGCCGCATACCACCAGCGGTGCCATTTCAGGGCCGCCTCATAGAGCGGCAGGGTGCGGGTCTTGTCACCGGTGGCTTCGTGCAGCCTGCGGAGGGCGATGGCGAAAACGGGCGGCTGGGTGATCCCCGAGGTGGGGATCGTATGGCGGGTGCGCCAGACGTTCGGGCCTGGAAAATAGCTATCGCTCGGCTGGTGGAAGACGATATGCGGGATCATTCCGTCCGCCCACTGCCCCTCGATCAGCCGCTCCAGTTCGCGATAGGCGCGGTCCGTATCGTAGAGCGCGAAGCCCATTGCGACGAAGGCGGAATCCCAGTTCCACTGGAAGGGATAGAGCCGGTCCGTCGGCACCGTGTAGCCGCCGCGGTCGTTGGCGACGAGAATGCGCTTGGCTTGATCGATATGCAGGTTCATGTCGGTACTCCGGTATTGGGGAGGGACGCCCCTAGGCCGTCACGGACGGAAAGGATTTGCCGCTTTCGGGGGAAAGCCAGGTGATGCGCTTGCGATCGAGCTTCAGGCCGATCGTATCGCCGCTCCTGACGGTTTCGGAGGCAGGCAGGATGACGCGGACGGGCTGATCGTGGATCGAGCCGGTCAGGAGTAGGTGCGAGCCCATCGGTTCGGCGACCCGCACTTTCATTTCGAGGCCCTCGGGCAGGCTCGTGAGCTCGACCGCCTCGCCGCGCAGGCCGAGGATGATCTCCTTGCCGGTTTCCTGCGGTGCGTTCAGTTGCTCGATACCGGCAGAGACCTGGCCGTTCAGGACGGGTACTTTGATGAAGTTCATCGGCGGATTGCCGATGAACCCGCCGACGAAGCGCGTTGCGGGATGATTGTAGACATCGACCGGCGAGCCGACTTGCTCGACGATCCCTCCGTGCATAACGGCGATGCGGTCGGAAAGGCCCATCGCCTCAGTCTGGTCGTGCGTGACGTAGATCGTCGTCGTGCCGGCCGATTGCAGCACCGTCTTGAGTTCGGTGCGCATTTCGAGGCGAAGCAGCGCATCGAGGTTGGAGAGCGGTTCGTCCATGAGGAGTACCTTGGGCTCGACGGCAAGCGCGCGCGCAACGGCGACGCGCTGGCGTTGGCCGCCCGAAAGCTTGTTCGGATAACGGTCGAGATACTGCTCGATATGCAGCAGGCCGGCGGCCTTTTCGACCTGCGCCTTGATGCGCGCCTGGTCTGCCTTCTGCATGCGCAGCCCGAAGGCGACGTTTTCGTAGACCGTCATATGCGGGAAGATCGCGTAGTTTTGGAAAACCATCGCGAGCCCACGGTCCTTGGGAGCGAGCCCGAGGACCGACTTGTCGCCGATGCGGACATCGCCGCCGGATGCGGTTTCGAGACCGGCAATGATGCGCAGGAGCGTGGTCTTGCCGCAGCCGGACGGGCCGAGAAGCGAGACGAATTCACCGTCGTTGATCGTCAGCGAGACCTCCTTCAGGGCCTGGAATGCCCCGAAACTCTTGCGGACACGGTCGATGACAATATTGGCCATGGAATTGGTCCCGTTATTTGGAGGAAATGCCCCAGATCGCGAAAAGGTAGCGCCTGACCGCGAAGATGAAGACAACCGAGGGAAGGATAAGCATCAGGCCGCCGGCGAAGCGGTAATGCATCGGGCTTTCGGAAAGCACCGACAGCAGATAGGCCGTCAGCGTGCGGTTGCGCACCGTCAGCACCGAGGCAGCGAAGACTTCGTTCCACGAGATGACGAACGCAAAGACGGCCGTTGCGACGATGCCCGGCAAGGCGAGCGGCGCCACGACCTTGAAAAAAGCCTGGATGCGGGTGCAGCCGAAAACCCATGCGGCTTCTTCTAGCTCCTTCGGGACGCCGAGGAAAATGCCCTGGGTCACGAGAGCCGCGAAGGGAAGCGCCAGGACCGTATGGATCAGGCCGACGCCGACGATCGTATCGTAAAGGCCGAGCCGGATGAAGGAGACGGTGAGCGGCAGCGCCAGGATCGCCAGCGGGAAGGCGCGCGTCAGCAGAACCAGCAGCCGGTAGCTGTCCTTGCCCGGAAAATTGTAGCGGGCGAGCGCATAACCCGCCGGCGCCCCGAGCAGGATGGAGAGCGCTACCGTGATGCCCGCGGCGCCCAGCGAATTGAGGAAGGAGCGGACGACCCCTTCCGTCTGCAGGAAGAGGATGAAGGGTTCGAGCGATATGCCGGTCGGCAGGCCGGTCTTCGGCCAGATGTAGACGCCCTGTCGCCCGCCGAGCGCGCCTAGCGCGACGAGATAGATCGGCACCAGAACCCAGGCGCAAAGCGCGGCGATACCGCTCCAGAGCAACCAGCGGCGCGATGAAACGAAGCTTGCGGGATTGGTAGTGGCGGCTGCTTCGGAACTGATGGCTTGCGTGTTCATGGCAGGCGCTCCGGATCGACTTTGAAGGCCCTGAGATAGACGAGGGTTGCGGCGAGCGAGATGACCATGATCAGAACCGCATAGGCGGCCGCGACGCTGTAATTCTGGTTCTGGTTCTGCCAGTTGTAGGCTTCGCCCACGAGGACCGGAAAATTACGACCGCCCAGGGCGTATACGACTGCGAAGACCTCGAAGGCGAGCACGGTGCGCAGGATGAGGGCCGATTGCAGCGCCGGGCGGATCAACGGCAGGGTTATTTTCCAGAAGCGCGTCCAGGGACCGGCCCCGAAGATTTCGGCGGCTTCCTTGAACTCCTTCGGCACCTGGTTGAGGCCGGCGACGATGATGACCATGACGATCGCCGTGCCGCGCCAGATCTCCGCCACCGCGATGGCGATGAAAAGCGCAACCGGCGTCTGGTAGGAGAGCCAACTCGCCTGGCGGCTGATCACGCCGAGGCTGAAGAGCAGCGAGTTGAAATAACCGGTATTCTGGAGGATCGACAGCCAGACGAGGCCGGCGGCGAGGTCCGAAATGCCGAGCGGGATCGTCCAAATCCACAGAATCGTCTCCCGACCGCGGCCGATCTTGGCGACCATCGTGCCCATGGCGAGCGCGATGGCGATCTGGACCGGTACGACCACGATCGTCAGCAGGAACGTGTTGTGCACCGATTGGATGAAATTGATGTCTGTCATCATGCGCTGCATGTTTGCAAGCGACGGTGCGCCGTCATCCGAGACCGCCAGCCAGATCGTCTGCACCAGCGGCACGATGAAAAGCAGGCCGAGGAAAATGACGGATGGCAGGATCAGCAGATAGGGGATCCAGGGTCGGTTTCGGGTCATAGGCTCCCGCCTCGAAAAGCAGGGTTGCAGAAAGAATGACCGGACATTCGCGCCCAGGCACTTCGGGGAGGATTATTGAACCGGGCAGGCGCCGTCACTCTTGGCGTCCGGTGCCCAGCAAGGAGCCTTGGTATCGGTCATCAGCTTGGCCATGACGGCGCCTTGCTTGGCCAGCACGTCGCCGACGGGCTGGTTCTGCAGCACGATCAGCTGGAAGCTGTCCATATAGACCTTGTTGAACTCGCCACCCTTGTCGCCGAGGCCGACTGGGAGAAGCGAGATCACTGCATCCTTGGCCGCCTGGGTCTTGGTGACGGCACCGGCGAGAAGTGCGACGCCCTTGTCGAGATCCGGCGGCAGCTGGACGTTCAGCGTCGGGAAGAAGCCGACCTTGGACGCGGTGAGCAGCTGGATCTTCGGGGTCGTCAGTGTTTCGATGATCTTCATCGCGCCCGCCGCATCCGGGGCACCCTTCGGGATCGAAAGGCCCGCGAGAACGGGCATGTATCCGCGCCCCTTCGGGCCGGCCGGAGACGGGAATACGACATACTCGTCCGGCGAGGCGGAAATGGCATTCTTCAGTCGGGCGACATGGTCCCAGGCGACCATGACTTCACCGGCGGCCAGCGGCTCCTGCATGAAGTCGTAATTGGTCGAGTTGGGGTTTACATAGGCCCAGAGCGCCTTGAGTTTCTCCCAGCCTGCTGCGGCATCGGCGTTCTTGAAGGTGCGCACCACGCCGCCGGTGAAGGACGGGTAGAAATAACCCTGGAAGTAACGTGCCATCAGGCCCTTCGGGCCGGCCGGGAAGCCGATCTGCGGCTGGCCGGTCGCCTGCTGCATGTTCTTGCCCCACTCGATCAGCTGATCGTAGGTGATGGCGTTGATATCGGCGCCCTTCGGCAGGTATTGCAGGGCTTCCTTCTTGGCGGCCATGACATAGGTCGCCTGCATCCACGGAATGTATTGCTGGGTGGATTTTCCGAGCTTGCCGAGATCGAGGAGCGATTGCGGCATGCCGCCGGCGGCGAGCTTCTTAGCGAGATTATCAAGCGGTTCGAGCTGATCCTTGTCGGCGAGTGGTGAAAGCTCGCCGTGCAGCGCGCCGACCAGGCTGACGGTATGCTTGCCGGCCTTGGCCTCGGCTTCCATGCGTACGGCGAACTGCGGCGGTTCTTCGACCACATAATCCACCTTGCCGGCATCCTTCAGCAGGTCCTGCCGCACCACGGTCGCCTCTTCGATCGGGCGAAGCTGGGTGGATACGAAAACTGTCTGGGCAAGCACTGGTGAAGCAAAGGCCAGCACTGTGGAAGCCAGAATTCCGAATGATGTAATACGTTTCATATTCTCTCCTCCTTCATTGTTTTTGTCTGTGATGCACTGTCTGCTCATGCCGCCTTCATCGGACGGCGATGGCTGTCGCGATCGATGAATTCGATCGCGTGAAGCTCCTGCAGTTCCTCCGCAGGCTCGCCGGCGATCGCCCGCAACAGCAGCGAGGCGAAGCTCGCGCCGAGGTTTTCGCCGGTCATGCGCATGGTCGAGAGGGAAGGGCTGGTGAAGGCGCCCGTGGGCAGGTCATCGTGGCCGACAATGCTGATCGCGTTGCCGCCATCGATCTCGCGTAGCGCTCTGAGCGCTCCGATTGCCATTTCGTCCGTGGAGCAAACGAGCGCGGTGGGGCGCGAAGGCTGCCGGAGCAATTCCAGTGCGGCGAGATAACCGCCCTGTTCCGTGGGCGCGCCCTCGGCGCAGAGATCGGCATTCAGACCTGCCTCGTCCATCGCGGCCTTCCAGCCCGTGCGGCGCACATGCGCGAAGTAATATTCCTGCGGCCCGGCAACATGGCCGATGCGGCGGTGGCCGGCGACCTGAAAACGGACCGTTGCCGCGTGGAACCCGGCAAAACCGTCGCCGTCGATATAGGGATGCGGCACGAGGCTTTCGGTGCGGCCGTTGGTGACGAAGGGAATGCCGCGCGACTGGAGAAATTCGACGCGTTCGTCCTTACGCCTGGTGCGGACGAGAAGCATGGCATCGACGCGTTGGCCATCAACGAAACGACGGCAGATGTCGAGTTCGCTTTCACCGCGTGGCACAGGCGCGATGACCAGATTGAGGCCGGCACTCGCAAGATGCTCAGCACAGCTGGAGAGCATGTCGAGGAAATGCGGCGGACCGATATGGCCGGGGTCGCTCGGCAGCGTGACGGCAACCAGTTCCGCACGTTGCTTTCTTAGCCTACGCGCCGATGCGTTTGGGCGGTAGCCAACTTTTTCTGCAGCCTCTCTCACCCGCTTCCGGGTTGCTGCAGAGACATCATCGTAACCGTCGAGTGCACGGGAAACCGTGGTGATCGACAGTCCGAGCGACTGCGCGAGCTGCTTGAGGTTTGCCAAGATCATCCTCCAGAATGGCGCAAAGGATTTGCCAAAACGTTTTGGGAGTCAAGGCAAAACGTTTTGGATCTCATGATGCGCAACCGGCGGGGTCGACGGTTCAGCTCTCTTCAACTGCAAACCGTGTTCTTTCATACCGTGAAGGACGACCATAGAGACACTATGTCTCGAGGTTCTCCGGCTTCGTTGCACGGCGGCGGACTTAAGCCATGACATCAAGAAGGATTTACGGTCGCTCAGGAAGCCTGCGTACAGCCAAACGGAAGAATCGTTCAGCAAAATCCATTCAATTTAAGGATCTTATGCGCTTCGATCGATGCTCGAAGCTCGTCCTCGGACGCGCGGTCGCCTTGGTTGGCATCCGGATGGTGCATTTTGAGCCTTTCCTTATAGCGGCTTTTGATTGCCTCCGGTGTTGCATCCGGCGAAAGACCGAGTGTCTCAAATGCCTTGGCTTCCAGCACCTTGAGTTTGCGTGTCTGGAGTTCAGTGTTTCGCGTTTGGCGCTGCGCGGCAGTTTTGCGGGCATTCAATGCCTTTGCAGAACCAGAACGGACATTGCCGGGGAGCGGAGTTTCGGAACCCTGACTGGCACTAGTCCCCCAGGTCGGACGGTCGCCGGCGGCCGCTTCCCTCTGGTAGCGGGCAATGTCCTTGTCAGATAGATACGTCGCGAAATTGTATCCCCTATTGTACTCCTTCACGTGCTCAAGACAGAAGAACAGATACAGGCCTTCAGCGTCCCGTCCCACCGGCGCGCGGTGCGTACCGTTCTTTTCGCAGCCGTCCCATTGGCATCTAGGACCGGTGGGTTCGCTCTGCGGGGTGGGCCTCTTACGAGTCGATCTAAGGCCAACGAATATTTTCGAATCAGGCGTCATGGCGCCTATATGGCGCGTGGCACGTCATCTCGGCAAGAAATAGCGAATTGGCTGTCAACAGATTCCAGGCAATCCGCGGATATTGGGGCCAATTCATCAACACGCCGCCGAGGTCAACGCAATATCCTTGCAGGAGGCAAATCGTGCCCCGCCGGATCCTGAACCGATAGACTTCGTCAGACGCCGGACGTATGGGTCGGGGCCTTCTCGCTAGGGCGAGCGGATTGAGCTTCGATCGGGTGAAGGCGGATCGCGGCGTATTCGGAGCGCTTCTGGAAAGCTTCGTGTTCGCCGAAGTCCTGAAGCTCATGGATGCGTCCGACTTGCGGCTGGCGTCATATCATTTTCGCGACCAGCCGATGCACGAGGTGGATGTCGTGCTGGAACGCGACGACGGCATAATCGTGGGGATTGAGGTCAAGGCGTCAGCGACGGTGAAGTCTAGCGATTTCGCCGGTCTGCGGACCTTGGCCGAAGCGTGCAAGGAGCATTTCGCCTACGGCGTGGTGCTCTACGACAGCACTGATCTCGTGCCCTTCGGCGACAGGTTGGTCGCAGCTCCATTGTCCGCCTTGTGGGGCTGATGGCCATGACGCAATTAAAATTAGCCGAGACTCGGTTAATGATGGCCGATGAAAGACCCACCGCCACTGAAAAAGCCGAAGGAACAAAAGCTCGGCCGATCGTCGAAACTGCGCTGCCGACACACGTCTCGTAGTCATCGCCGTCCTGCGGCAAGCCGGAAAGACGACTGCGTGAACAGCCTATCGCCCGTCCCGGCTTCAATTCTTCACTGCGGATCGTCAGGTCGCTCCTTGCCGATCTGCTGGTTGCCCTGCCGGAGGATCTGCGTGAACATCTTTCGGCCATCCTTCGATAGCATGTCCGTACCCTCCTGTAGAGCTTCACGCCACGCAGGTCCGCGCTCTTCAGCCTCGTCATAGGCGAGGGCAAAGTCCGAGGCTCGGCGTGTCTTGTACAAGGCTTCGAACAATAGTTCGGCTTGCCGGAGATCTTTGTCCCTCTTCAACGCAAAATGTCCATCTATTCTGCGCTTTGTGGCGATGATCAGCTTATGGACAGCGTACCGAGACGGCTCCGGCACGTTGACCGGGACACCGCTCTTATGAAGCAGCACCGTTCGCATGGGGTCCCGGATCAGGAAGTCGAGGAAGCGAAGCGGATCGGCGCTCGCGCCGCCGAGAGCAGGCATCCTGGAGGGCTGGTCATTGTAATCGTCAGATCCTCGGTTGGAAGTCAGGAACTCCACCCGGTAGCCGCCCTTCGTCTGGAATGCGCTAGACGCCGGGGAGCCCGATCGATGAGGCACCGGGCGGAATGTCGGATCGACTGCCTGCAAGAGATCGAGGATCGGGGGCAGGGTGTCTTCGACCTCGCGAGAGATCGCGTAGTCCTGGGCGATGTCCGCATCCCCGGTGAGGATCGCAGCCATGGGCAGGCGCACGCCGAGGATGCCGGAATAAGTCTGAAAGGCCACCGTGCCGATCAGGACGCCGCGGAGCCGGAATAGGCCAGCGACGGACAGGGCCTCGACGACGTCGCCTGACATCTGATCGGGGGCGATCATGCCTCCTTGCCGAGTGAGGGAGGCCACCATGCGCCTGCGGTCGCGAAGGCTGTCCTTTTCGCGCCTGAAGTCCTCGACGCGCTGCGTGATCTCGGGATCGTCGGAAGGGCCGACGTAGCGCCGCTTCTTCCCCCTCGCACCATCCGGCATGTCGAAATACCAGTAGCGCTTGCCCTTGACCTCGGACGTTAGAAAGCGTCCCTCGGGAGGGAAGTCCGCTGTCCATGCCGCATCCATAGTCCGCTGCGCCAACTCGGCAAGCATCGTCTGGTACATGAGGTCGATGGTCTTCACCGTATCCCCCAGCGAGTTGTGACCACTTTTGCAAATATGGTCATAACTGAAATAGGGGGAAGAGGGAAGAGGGACTGCCGCACGGACTGTCGAGGGATTGTCGGACCGGCATTATACCCCGACAAATGCCTCGCGAGGTAGACGGGCAACGGACGAAATCGCCGTGACGCCCATTCGCCGGTCGCATCCGCATCCATCGCATTGCATACGCGGCATCTTTGTTGTGTACGCTCCGTGAAGCGGATTGTAGCCGCCAAGCTGCGTTTAGAGCATAGATTGATTGTGCCGATCTGCGTTGCAGAACCAGATGGTGCTCCACGCTTAGGTTACTGAGGCCAGGAATCTTCGAGCACCGCGCGGACGATGCGCTGCTCGATCTCGGAACAAGTCTCATCGCACTCCTGCACCAGATCGGAATTGAACGGTTGTCCCTGGAGAGCATCGCGCGTTTCGACTGCTACCTGGTAAGTCTCGAAAAGTTCGAGCTGCCAGCGATCGCGCGCTTCCATAATAAGGTTTCGCATCTGTGGCAATCGCATCGCGAGGCGTCTGCGCCCGGCCTCCTGCCGGTTGGATCGCGCCATCTGCTTTAATCTCCACTACGCCCGTGAGTATGAGCTTCCATTCGCAGGTAGCGCTGGTGGGGGCCATTGAAACGGGTTTAGGACCAAAGGCCGTGGGCCTCAGACTGAAGTCCCTGCCGTGGAACGACCTGCCGGGCGGTCCGTTGGTTCGCCAGCGGTCACAAGATCTGCCTCCGATAGAAGGAGGGAGAAGCGCTTTGGGACAACACCACCAGAACGAGGAGAAAGAACATGGTCCATTCAGCAAAAAGTCCGGTGGCCTGGCCATGTCCCTGATGGCCATTCTGCTCGCGATCCCCGGCCTTCCGGCCACGCTTTTCGTTGCCGGCGCCTGGCATACTGCCGGCCCCGTCTTAGTTCCACAGGTCCAATACCAGGGGGAGGGAAAATGAAGGCGCTCGCATCCGTCGCCTTCGGTATCGTCAGCTCGGTCGGGGCTTGTGTCGCCGTCGCATCTGTCGCGTCCCATGTCGTGGGGGATTCTGAACCGCACGCCTTTAAAGAGCTTGCAGCACATGACCTATGGACGACGAGGCCGGTGAAAGTCGATCCCCGGCAGCAGCACTACGAACGCATTCCGCCGCTTTATTCCAGCTATGTCATCGAAGCGTCGGCGACCACATCAAAGGCCGCGGAGGATTCTGCCCACCCGACACCCCAACGTCCTGCACCTCAGCCAGAGCTTGCGGGAGAGCACTTTGCCTGGTGCGCGCAACACCACCGCTCCTTCAACCCGACAACCAACTTCTATCGATCTTATAGTGGCGGGATCCGAGAATGCTCTTCGCCATTCCAACAGATTGTCTCTGAGGCAGATCAGCCCGTCGGCACGAAGGAAAATGTCCGTTCAGCAGCGTGGTGCGCCGCGCGCTACAAGTCGTATCGACCGGAAGACAATACCTATCAACCGTGGGAAGGGCCGCGGCGCACCTGCAGCCCTCGAGACATCCTTCCCGGTCCAGACCGTGTTGCTATCGGCAAGTGATCATCCGTGCCGTCGGCGAAGTGAGCACAGCGGATATGCCGATTTGGTTAGAGCGACCAACGTCCGCGTTGGAAATACGTCGGTTGCGATAGCCGACTAAATTTGAAGATTGGAGACAGAGATGACGGCCACGCTGATAACAGAAATCCAGCAAGCTCAGTTAAAAGGTTTGTTCTTGAGCAGGGCGGACCGAGGAGCACTTATCGTTCGCATCCTGAATGAGCTGAAGACCCAACGATGGGCACTACTCGGAAATGTGCCGGCCGACCGTTTCGTTTGGATGGACAGGCTGATCGCCCGCGTTTCCTCGACGATGCCTGAAATCGCCGATATGCAGGTTGCCGATTTCAACCGTGTTCTTAGCGAGTTCGAAAAGCTTATGGCGACGCTCGACGGCATTTCGCATACCGCCACCCGGCATTGAAGCAGGTTCCATTCTATCGAGACGTTTTGTTCTTCTAACCGGCTTAATCGACGCACGAATGCGTATGGTCGGCAAAATAGTTCAACGCGTGGATGACCGTCCGCTCTCATCCGACTTGCTGGCTAGCGGTGCCAATGAGGCCACGCTCTTGGCTGTCATGCGTCGCGCTTTGACTTCGCACGGCTAGTGCCGGCGGACCTCACGTTCCGATTTCCCGATCGTCATAGGTTCCAGCGATTCCATCGTGGTTCAGCGATACCGATCTCATGCTTTCTATCTGCTCGAAACGATGTTGGGCGAGACGTTTGCGATGTCCTTTCTTGCGAAGCTTGAACCAGGCGGTGAGGTCGAGAAAATTCATAATTTGGTTGGTCGATTTTTGATGGCCGGGAAGCGCGCCTAGCCTTTATCCCACCTCTTTAAGTTGCTTATCCTTCGTTCGGCAAAATTCGATCAACTGCTTTGAGGACATTGGTCGTGCCAGAGCGTAACCTTGCAGCAAATGGCAACCGAGCTCTCTCAGGATCTTCGCATGCTTCATTGTCTCCACGCCTTCGGCGACGATGTCGATGTTCTGCGACCGGCCGATTTCGATAATCGAGGAGACCAGGCGGCGCTGAGACGGAGATGTGACGATCGGGTTGATAATTTCCCGATCGATTTTAAGCCTTCGTGGCTCAAATCTAAGCAAACTAACGATACTGGCGTGTCCGGTGCCGAAATCGTCGATCTCGATTTCAATACCGAGCTCTTTGACGGCCGGAATTATCTCATTCAGAACGGGTTGAAGATCGTCGAAGGAGATTGTTTCAAGCAGCTCAAAACACAGGCGACCCTTGGCCATAGGAAGCTTAGACAGTTCGGCAAGCAGATTTGCCTGCGCCAGTCGACGCGCCGAAATATTGACCGAGACGCGCGGGATACGCATTCCCAGGCTGTCCCATCTTGCAAGCTCGAACAGGGCCTTTTGCAGGATCAGCCTGTCCATGTCGCCGGAGCGTCCCAAATTTTCCGCGACAGCGAGAAATTTATCCGGGGCGAGCAGACCTTTTTGCGGATGATCCCAACGGGCAAGGGTCTCGACGCCCGCGATATCCAACGTCTCTGCATGAAACTGCGGCTGGAAGAATGCAACCAGTTCATCGCGATCAAGCGCATGATTGAATTCGGCCGCCAATTCCTTCGTATGGATTGCAGCACTGCGAAGCTCCTCAGTGAAAACGGCCGCCCGGCCGCGGCCCGTCTTCTTCGCTTCGTATAGAGCCAAATCGGCATTGAGACGCAGCTGACTGGGGTTCCGCTGTGCACGCTCAGTTTCCCAGGCGACGCCGACGCTTGCGCCGACCACACACTCTGAACCATCAACGAATACGGGCTGCTTGAGTGTATCGACAATCTGGTGGGCCAATTCGGTTGCCCTAGGCGCGGGATGGGCGCTCCAGCTAGCGAAGATGAACTCATCTCCACCGATCCGAGCCGCTACGTCATTTGGGCCGGCCAAATTGACAAGGCGCGAAGCCGCCGCCTGCAAGACTATATCACCTCCGGCATGTCCCTTCGTGTCGTTGATCTCCTTAAATCGATCCAGGTCGATATGAATGAGTATCAGACAATTTTCTGAACCGGGGCTCGGCGATTGCGAGATCATCCGATCAATAAATCGGCGATTGGGAAGCCCCGTGAGTGAGTCATGCAACGACAGGTATTCGAGCCTTTGCCGTGCTCGAACGAGCTTTTTCTTGTGAAGGCGAAGTTTTTCGATGGTTCTTTGGCGTGATTTGGTCAGAAAGCCTACCCAGACAATCGGCGCAACGACACACAAGGACAATAGACATGCATAGAGCTCGAAAGTCGCCATGCCGCTCTTTTGGCCCCATCCATCCTTCGGCACCGCGACAAGGGTCCATCGGCCATAAGTCATATCAACGGATGTAACGACCGGATTCTTCGAAAAAGTTTCCAGGTCGCCGAGAAAAACTTGTTTGGCCAGCCTCGGCTCCGATACGTCGCTGATGGCAATCTCAAGGTCGGTTGATCCAAGGCCGCTATCTTGGTAGAGCCTCGGTATGTCTACGATTCCAGAAACAAGACCCCAGAAGATCTGACTTGTTCTGTCATTGATATAAACCGGGCACCTGACCACGAAAGCCGTTCCGCCTTGGATCAGGTCCACTGGGCCTGCCAGGACGATATTGTGGGTATTGCGCGCCAGCATCGCGCTATCCCGTTGCTTTTCGTTCGTTCGATAATCGAGTCCGATCGCTTTTTCGTTTCCTTTTTCTGGATAAACCCACTTGACCACCATGCCGGGCGCTGCGGCGAAGCTTCGCAGCTGTGAATCCGGCTGCAAAATCTCCGCAGCGAGTTTGGAAAAAGTATTCTGGTCCATCGTCGGGTTGACTGCGATACCGGCCGCCAGGCCTTGCAGCAGCTTCACATTGCTGTTGAGGTTCGTCTGAAGCCGCGATGATATGGTGGCAAGCTCACCGGCAACTGCTGAGCGTTCGTCGGCTAGTGATCGTTCCAGCCGCCAGTTCGTTGCAACATAGACGACGATTACTGCGATGGTTGCCGCAAATATTGCCGGAGCAAATGCGCTAGCATGGTTTACTGCAGAACTCGCCAAGCCGCGCAATATCTTTGGTTTTCTTCGAAACTTCATCAGGTTGCCGGTAAAGGAGACAGACCTGCATCCTCACACAGTTTCTTTAAAGCAACGCTAAAGTCCACGAGCCAACCTGCCATCAAGGAAAACTGCGCGCTCGTCTTGAATCGCGGGATTGGATATTGTGATCATCAGATGCTCAGTTCTGGCATTGAGACAACGCTACTTGATCAACGTTGGTTGAAGGCGCTTTTGCGAGAAATATGGGCGCTAAAGTGGGCTTCCAGAATAATGCGTTCTAGACCACATAGCTTGACTGGGTCACAGGTTCCAATCCGTTCAACTGCAAAGGCATCTGCAGCCCTAGGGGCTAACACGGTCTTAGAAGCCATCATTGCGGATGGCTGAAATCAGACATAGTTTGGGCAGCACCGCTGTGGGGCCTGTCAACTCTCGCTTTACTGGGGATTTAGGCGACCAAGGCGCAAGAACGCGAGCACACTGATCTACGCATTCCAGAGCATCAGATGTGTTCACACCTTAGTTGCCCTTCGGTTCGACAGAAACTGTCGCGGTCCTCCCCGCAATCAGCCGAACTGCGTTTGGAACATCATCGATCTCGATCCGCACCGGAATTCTCTGGGCCAGACGGACCCATGAGAATGTCGGAACCACGCTTGCGAGCGAGCCTGCAGAGTCATTTCGCTCCCGATCTTCAATTCCGGCGGCGATACCTGCCACATGCCCCATGACCGATTGCGACTCGCCCATGATATCGATCCTCACTCGATCGCCGAGGTGGATTCGTGGGAAGCATGGCCGCCAGGAATGTCTTCAATGAAAAGATCACGTTTCCGGTGGTCACGATCGATCGACCGTTCACAAATCATCTCCTCGCTCAGAGCTTCTCTGCGTAATGTCTCGTCCATCGCCGGAGGTGGTGAGATCGTAGATCGTGGGCGAAACGTAACAGAAGAACGGCGCCGCAATGCAGGCATGAAGATAAGCTTCCGCAGGATCAGCATATGAAATGATTAGCATATTCGTCGCCGGAGATGTCAGCAAGGCACGAAACCTTGAGACGAACGAGCCGGCTTTCTCGAGCGTGGTGTGAATAAGTCGTCCAACCAACCGCGTTTTCGGCGGCGGTAATGTGCTTTTAACCGGCGATAGTGTGGCCGTGGCAGGATCATATAGCGGGACCGCCATCATCATCTCCTAACTTCGTGTCTGATCGAAATCTATCGACAAAGCTCCTCGATGAATTTAGATATTCTCTCTAATGATAGCGAAATTCCACCAATTCCCGATATCCCTTGCTTTGGCACGGGACGATGATGATATCGACAAGTCTACGGCGCGACTGAACGCTGTGAGGATCGATGTCTCGCAGAACGAGCGCGAGGCCCCCGAACATCGTCATCGTAAAGGGCAGCTCGTCATGCCCGAGCACGGAGGCGTGACATGTCGTGTCCCAAACGGGATGTGGATGGTTCCGCCCCGCTGCGGTGTGTGGGTTCCGGGGGGCATGCCCCATAGCAATGTAGCGACCGCCAATGCACGTTTGTTCTTTCTGTTCATTGAGCCGGGCGCCGCCGATCTGCCGGAGCGGTGCTGCACGCTTTCTCTGTCTCCTCTTGTCAGGGAGCTTATCATTGAGATGGCGGATCATTCCGAGGTAGCGACGGCGGATGCTGAACTCATCACAACACTGCTTCTATCGGCTTTGTCGCGGATGCCGGTGGAGCATCTCCATCTACCACTGACGGCCGAACCGCGACTGGGACGCATCGCATCGGCATTGGTCGATGATCCATCGGATCGGAGCACGATCGAACAATGGGCGAAGCGAATGGCAATGAGCGAGAACTCGCTCGCTCGTCTTGTTCAGCAGGAGACGGGACTCACCTTCGGACGTTGGCGACAGCAATTGCAGTTGATCGTCGCAATCCGCAGCCTTTCAGCCGGGGCAACGGTTCAGCGGGTATCTGCGGACCTTGGATATGAGTCGGTGTCTGCATTCATCACCATGTTCAAGAAAGCGCTCGGCGCATCGCCAGCAAAATATTTAAGGAACTTTGACCGGTAAACGCCAGGGAATACGATTGCAGAAGCACCCTACAGGAGATGAAACATGTTCACACACGTCATGATCGGCAGCAACGACTTAGAGCGGGCCAGAAGCTTCTACGACGCCACATTCGCGGCGTTAGGCGGCAAGCCTGGCGAGATGGATGCGAGAGGCAGGCTGATCTACGCTCACGAGGGGGGCCGGCTGATGATCACGAAGCCGATCAACGGTAAGCCGGCGACTGCTGCCAACGGGGGGACGATCGGTATCGCCGCCGCGAGCCGCGACCATGTTCTAGCGTGGCATGCCGCCGGTACCGCGCATGGTGGCACGGCAATCGAGAGCCCGCCCGCGGAGCGTCCGAACGGGGCATTCGTTGCATATCTTCGCGACCCTGACGGGAACAAGCTGACTGCACGATCTCACCCGACGAAATGAGATAGGTGTGCGTACCGCCTGCTGGACAGCGTGATCAATGGTTAGAAGCGAGCAGGCATGGGATGGGATGGCGGCTCCGGATAGCTTCCGGACTATCGCAGCGGATGTTTTCGCGTTCCCAGTTGGGGTTAGAAGCTGAAAGCAGATGGCCAGCCCCGGATCGTCCTCTCCCGGCAGCCCAAGTTCCTGGCCCACCAAAAGAATATGTTGCGCGGGGAGCATGTAAGGAGCCGACGTATTAGCGAGATCACAGCCGTCGCAGGTGCTGTGCAGCACCAGGGCCGGAACTCAGATTAGCGGCTTCTCGGCAAGCTCGCGCTCGACAGCCTCATGTCCGGGGCGCCTGGCGTTTCGTTCCGGCGCTGCAGATGGCAATGAATGCTGGTTCGTGCCCAATCATCGTTTTGAAGTGACGGCGCCATAGCGTCGAAATCCTGTCACTTCGTGAGCCAATCTGGAGACCAAATCGCCCAAGGGCTTCGAAAGACGTAACCGGTCCTGGTCCACCGCCTCCTGTCCTTACCTGAGAGCGACCACCAACTCGTACCAAATGGTTTCGCCAGTTCGTAGTTCATCTCCTTCACCGGCAGGGAGGTAACATATTCAGCAGCCATCGACGCGAGACCCCGCAAACGCGCTGTGAGAAGTGCCGCCACGCCATGGCCGGCGCGGGCTTTTGTACTATGCTCGACGCTCAGACTAGCAGGCTGGAACAATATTCCACATCGGCAGTTGATCATGAGGGAAATTAAGGAGGAAACGCAAATGCGAAAGCTAATTATTGCCTGCGCGGCCGCCGTTACTATTGGTGCTGCTTTGCCTGCTTCGGCTGAGGAGGTAATCGTCGACGGACCTTCCTATGATCAAGGCTATCGTCACCATCGTCATCACCACCCGTATGTTGCGCTGAGCGATCGAGGCATCTCAGTCGGATCGGTTCGTGATCGCGACCGTTACGATCGCTATAATGATCGCGGCCGATGTGTGACTAGGACCGTCACTCGCACCGATGAAAACGGCGATCGGGTCACCAGGACCATGAGGCGCTGTGAATAGCGTCGTCAATGCGGGTTCACAAACCTACGAACTTTGCTCGTCCCGACAACATAGGTGCCTGCTTGGCACCTAATCGGCGGACGAAAACGTCAAGCTGCCAGGCTATCTCGGTTTGCGCCGGAATGCGCTGAAGCGGGTCTTGATGTTGCCATGTCGGTCCGCGGTTCGGTCAATGTCCTTGCGAGGGACTCTTCGTCAATGATCGATCCGCGGAATTCGACGCGATTGTGGTGGCGACAGGCTATAGGCCGTCTCTTGAGACATTTCTGCCAGATTTCGCGGACCGATTTTCGAATGCCGGGAAGCCGGCCAGGGGCGAGCTTCGGTGCCGATCCATGTAAATTGACCGCGAACAGCCTCCGGATTCTTCGCTGTTTCAGCTACAGTAGCTGCACGGTCTGCTAGATCGTGACGGGCATTCTATGTCGGCGGGAAGTATGCTTCCGCAATTCCTATTCTCATATGCGCCATCGGCTCTCCGGCCTATTCTAACCCGCACTGGAATGGTCATTAATCCAATAAGAACAGGCGTGTTTGAACGGATTTCAGCGGGCGTGTTCGATAGCCGGCGCGTCGGCTGTTGCCCGTTCGCAAGTACATGCTCACTTCGAGCATCGACGGCGATTTGCGAGAAGTCTGGGCGTTGAACCACGTTTGCAGATAAAGCGTTAGAGTAGTGCTATCTTATCGGTATTCAGTCGGGTTGCGGCGCGCAGGTCGTTTCTCCCTCGGAAAGTTCGCAGGCCAACAAGACCGGTTGGTCGACGCTCGGCACGGGCCGCACGTTCAGGAGAACCTCCACGGCGGCTGCGGCGATCTTCCGGATCGGCTGTTTCACGGTCGTCAGGCGCGGGATCGTCATAGTGGAGAGCGGGATGCCGTCGAATCCAAGGACGGAAAGCGCTGCCGGTATCGGGATGCCAAGATCATATGCCGCCCTCATGCAGCCGATCGCCTGCTGATCCGAGCTCGCAAAGATGGCGGTGGGACGCTCGTTGCGAGCGCGCGCGAGCAGATAATTTCCGGCCAATCGTCCGCTTTCATAATCGAAGCTGGCCTCGGCGACCAGCGGCGGGGTTGCGCCTCCTTCGTTATCGCCGGCTTGTTTTATAGCATCGATATAGCCCTTGAGGCGATCGTTGGCGGGAACGGAATGCTCAGGCCCTGAAATGAAGCCGATGCGGCGATGCCCTAGCTTCATGAGATACTCGACGCCAAGGCGAACGCCGTTGCGGTGATCCGACGCTATGCCCGAATAGCCCGGCATGAGACGGTCGACGACGACGATTGGTAGTCCTTTCGGCAGCCTGATCGCATGGAAATCGTTGCTCGGAACGAGAATGATGCCGTCCACCTTGCGGCTCGTCAGTTGCCGGATACGGTCGGCCTCCTTCGTCGCATGATCGAAGGATGTCATGACGATGATGTTGTAGCCGTGCGTCGCGGCAGCTTGTTCGGCAGATTGGACGAGTTCGGAGAAGAATGGATTAGTCAGGTCCGGGATAACGATGCCGATAAGGCGGCTGACCTTGCTGCGCATGCTTCTTGCGGACGGATCGGGCGTATAGCCGAGTTCTTCTATGATGGCATTGACCCTCGTCCTCAATTCATGCGTAACGGAGGGGTGATCATTCAAGACTCTCGAAACGGTCCCGGTAGAGACTCCTGCGAGCTTGGCGACGTCTCGAATTCCGACCTTCGGCATAATAGAACATGGGTCCTTTTTCTTCGGAATCAGTCGCCGACAAGGTGCCTGGTTCACGCATTTAGCTACCGGTCTCTGCTACCTTCATCAAGATACTGCATCTCAAATTCGATTGAGGGCAAGCGGTCGAATGGGAAGCATTTCGCAACGCGTTGGAACCGGTTCATTGCATATACTGCAACATATGAGCGAAATTGCAATCCACGCCAATTTTTGTGGAGCTTTAGGTGCCTTGACAATTTCTGGAGGCGTTGTTACCCATTGACTGGTGAAACGGTTCATTGTCGCTGACAACTCAGGTGGAGCTGAGTCCAGGACCGTCCGGGAGGAGAGAAATGTCTAATTCTAAAAAGCATGAAACCATCGTGATCAACGCGCACCGGCGCGTTGCGCTGAAACTCGGGCTTGTCGGCACCCTAGCGCTTGCCCTGTCCTGCGGCATGTCGCCTGCCTTTGCGGCCAGCAAGCCCAAGGTCGGCCTGATCATGAAATCTCTGTCCAATGAGTTCTTCAAGCAGATGAAGGCCGGCGCCGACAAGTATGCGGCCGAAAACAAGGACAAGTTTGACTTCAAGGCCGTCGGCATGAAGGACGAGCGCGACTTCGCAGCCCAGGTCGATGCTGTCGAGAACTTCGTGACGCAGAAATACGATATCATCGTCGTCGCGCCAGCTGATTCCAAGGCAATGGCAACTCCGCTTGCAAAGGCGGTGAAGGCCGGCGTGAAGGTCATCAACATCGACGTACCACTTGATGCCGACGCCAAGAAGACGGCCGGTATCGATCTCGCCTTTTTCGGCCCCGACAACGCTGCGGGCGCCAAACTTGCGGGCGATGCGCTTGCCAAGGATCTGGGACCCGGCGCGAAGGTCGTGATCCTGGAAGGCA
This sequence comes from Martinezella tropici, assembly GCF_008370325.1. GTDB lineage: Bacteria > Pseudomonadota > Alphaproteobacteria > Rhizobiales > Rhizobiaceae > Rhizobium > Rhizobium tropici_B. The sequence continues at coordinate 39,329 of NZ_VNIP01000016.1, forward strand.
ATCCCGAGGCCGACAACGCCAAGGAGCGCAAGGTAGGCTTCATGGATTCCATCAAGGCCGGCAAGCTTCAGCTTCTCGACAGCAAGACCGCGCATTGGGAGACCGAAGAAGCCAACACTGTCATGACGAATTTCCTGACGAAATATAAGGATATTCAAGGCGTCATGGCTGCTAACGACTCCATGGCCCTCGGCGTGGTCAAGGCTCTCGATGCGTCAGGCCAGGCAGGCAAGATTAAAGTCGTCGGCTTCGATAATATCCCGTCTGTCAAGCCGCTGATCAAGGACGGCAAGATGCTTGCGACGGTCGAACAATATGGCGCTGAAATGGCGGCCATGGGCATCAAGTATGGCCTTCGCGAGTACGCCGGCGAAAAATTCACCGGCTGGGTCAAGACGGATGTCACGCTCGTCACCGCCAAGGATCTCAAATAGCCGATGCTATCGATCTTGCGGGCAAGGATGCGTCGGCAAATGCCGACGCATCTATTTCGCGATCAGTCTTCTTGTTGGCCACTCAGGATGAGCGGCAGCGCAATGAAGGTCGCAATCTCCAATTCGAAACAGATGCGCGCGTGAGGTGGACATGCCAGAGACAGCAGACGAGTCCATCCTGAAGCTGGAAGGAATAGGCAAACGCTTTCCGGGTGTTGTGGCGCTGAGGGATGTTTCCATAGAGATCGGCCGCGGCAAGGGTCACGTTCTTCTCGGCGAAAACGGCGCCGGCAAATCGACATTGATCAATCTGCTTGGTGGCGTCTTCAAACCAGACAATGGCCGCATTCTGTTTGACGGCCAAGCCTATAATCCATCCTCTCCGCTGGAAGCGTTCAAGGCGGGCATCCGTGTCATCCACCAGGAACTGCACCCGCTTTCTAATCTCACCGTCGCCGAGAACCTGCTTTTCGAGCATCTACCGCGCCGATACGGCTTGGTAAACTACAAACAAATGAACGTGAGGGCGGCGGAATTGCTGGCTGAAGTCGGCCTTAACGTGGCGCCGACGACACTTGCCGGCAGTCTGAGCGTCGCACAGCTTCAATTGCTCGAGATCGCCAAGGCGCTCTCCAACGAAAGCAAGCTGCTGGTCCTCGATGAGCCGACGGCGACCCTGACCTTCAAGGAAGTTGACCGTCTCTTTGAGATCCTAAGGCGGCTGAAGGCGCGTGGCGTTACCACGCTTTACATATCGCACAGGCTCGAGGAGATCTTCGAGGTGGGCGACGACGTGACCATCCTACGCGACGGACAGCACGTAGTTACGCGGCCGCTCGAAGGGCTCGGTATTCCAAAAATCGTTGAACTCATGGTCGGGCGCGAACTCGCGCATCACGACGCCTTCCGCGGCGACAGCATTATATCCGGCGAGGCGCTTGGCGTTTCCGGCGTGAAGGTGACGCGTAACAGCCCGGAGCTATCATTTTCTGTCGCGAAGGGAGAAATCGTCGGCATTGCCGGGCTTGTTGGCAGCGGTCGCACCGAGGCGGTTCGTGCCATATTCGGGGCCGACGCCAAGGCTGCCGGTGAAATCCGTGTGGACGGCGAAGCAATCGATATCACGTCACCGAAGGATGCGGTCGCCGCTGGACTGTGCCTGGCAACGGAAGACCGCAAGATCCAAGGTCTGATGCTCGACCTTAGTTGCGCCGAGAACACGACCATAACCGACCTCAGCAAAGTGTCCCGCAATGGCTTGATCGTGCGCAAGCTGGAAGAGGGCCTTTCGCATCGCCTAGTGCGCGAACTTAGGATCAAAACACCATCCATCCATCAGGTCGTCAGGACATTTTCGGGTGGTAACCAACAAAAGGTGGTGATCGCCAAATGGCTGTTTCGCGGTCCCAAGGTACTGATCTTCGATGAGCCGACACGCGGCATCGATGTGGGTGCCAAGGCAGAAATCTACGAGCTTCTGTGGAAATTTGCCGCCGAGGGGAAAGGTGTTCTGGTCGTGTCTTCGGACCTGCCCGAACTCATGAGCATTTGCCATCGCATCATCGTCTTTTCGGATGGCAAGATAGCCGGGGAAATTCCTCGGGAGCAATTTGACGAGAGCAGGATCCTCTCACTCGCTTACAAGGAGTACCGTCGTGTCCGGCAACATTGAAAAGACGAACGAGGCGCAAGAGGCAAGCGTCTGGGACAAGATCATCCGGATCTCGATGAAAGAGGCCGGCGTCACCATCGCCCTCGTCCTTATTTTGTTCTTCTTCTCGCTGACTGCGCCCTATTTCGCGACGCCGGAGAACTTCCTGAAGATCTTCGTTCAGATCGCAATTAACACGGTGCTTGCCGCCGGTATGACCTTCGTCATACTCACTGGCGGCATCGATCTTTCCGTCGGATCACTGCTTGCCCTTTGCACGGTCATCGGCGCAACCATCATGATCGACCCGCGGCTTTCCCCCTGGCAGGCGATCGCTCTCGCATCGCTCGCCTCGATGGGCGCAGGCGCGATCCTGGGTGCCATCAACGGATGGATCTGCGAGAAGTGGAAACTTCCATCCTTCATCGTCACGCTCGGCATGCTCAACATCGCAAGCGGCCTGGCGCGCGTCGTCAGCGACAATTCCACCATCACTGGCCTGCCGCAGCCCTTCGTCGATTTCGGCAATCTGATCTTCTGGGGCGTCTTTCCGTCAATCTTTTTGATAGCCATCCTCGTTGTCCTCGTCGGCTGGTTCGTGCTGCGCTACACGGTGTTCGGCCGTTTCGTCTTCGCGATTGGGACGAATGAGGAGGCAGTCCGCCTATCCGGCCATGAACCGAAGAGATACAAGATCGCGGTCTTCACCATTTCCGGACTGACCGCCGGCATTGCGGCCATGGTCTACCTGCTTCGTCTCAATGTGGGCAGCCCGGTTGCGGGCATCGGCTATGAACTGAACGCGATCGCGGCCGTCATCATCGGCGGCACCAGCCTTTCGGGCGGTAAAGGATCGATCGTCGGAACGCTGGTGGGCGCCTGCATTCTGCAAGTACTGTCCACTGGGCTGCAGCTACTCGGCGCCGACGACAACATCAAGCCGATCGTCATCGGCGCCGTCATTGTGCTGGCCGTTATTCTCGATAGCTATCGCGGCCGGCTGATGCGGATATTGGAAAGCCGCTGACGAGCGGCTTCGATGATCCGCCACCGTGCAACCATTGCCCAGGCAGTCTTCTTCTTAATGAAGTTAAGGCGTCAGGGTGCGCGTCAGTTCATCGAAGGAGAGAATTCGGCGCTTGGCCGCCATGAGCAAATCGAGCTCGATCGAAGACGGGCCAAAGCGAATAAAGAGATCCTCTGCCAAGACGTCATCGAGACCGTATTTCCTCTGGAAATCCGCCAGGGAATAGGCAGCGCCCCTTATGGGTCGGCGCCGTTGGAAAGACCGTTGTGTTTCCATATCGGATGATCCTCCTTGTACTGACGAAGCAAATAGACATAGGCGTGGAAAGTTCCCTCGAACGCGAAAAATTGGAAAAGCGCACGCTAAAATTGCGTAAGCGCAGACGCTAAGTTTCTGGAGTTGCATTATTTTTAGCGTCTCCTGCTCCCGGGGAACAATCAGGCTGCCAGTACGGTTCACTCGCACCGAGATCAGCGGATATGTGCTGCGTCGGACTTCTGCTGGGAGGCGGTCATGAGTAACTATAATTTGGACGACAGGAGCGCCGTCGTCGAACCATCAAAACCACGGCTGTTGGAAATCCTTGGACCGGGCCTGGTCACTGGCGCTTCGGACGACGATCCGAGCGGCATTGCCACCTACTCGCAAGCGGGAGCGCAATTCGGCTATCTCGCGAGCTGGACGTTGATCTTCACCTATCCGCTGATGGCGGCCGTGCAGATGATTAGTGCACGCATCGGTCGGACGACGGGCCGGGGTTTGGCGGGCAGCATGGCGCGGTGTTATCCCCGCTGGGTTGGCGTCAGCATCACCGTTCCGCTTCTGCTCGCCAATGTCATCAACCTAGGCGCGGATCTTGGAGCGATGGGCGATGCAGCTCATTTGCTCCTCAATGGCAACTCCTTGATCTATGTCGCGGCCTTCGGCGTGATCTGCGTCCTCCTGCAGGTACTTTTGAAATACAAACGCTACGTTGCGGTCTTGAAGTGGCTGAGCCTCGCGCTGCTCTCCTACATCGCGACGCTATTCGTCGTGCATGTCGATTGGTCGAACTTCACGAGAGGGCTTTTGCTGCCGACATTCAAGGGAGACGCGAACTACTGGTCGATGATCGTCGCGATCTTCGGGACGACGATCAGCCCCTACCTTTTCTTCTGGCAGGCGTCCGAGGAAGCCGAAGACCTGAAGGAGAAGCCCCGTCAGGAACCACTCGTCGAGCATCCTCAGGAAGCGAAAAGAGCGAACATGCGCATCACGCTCGATACGCTGATCGGAATGGCCGCGTCCAACATCGTCGCACTCGCGATCATCACGACTACAGCCGCGACGCTCAACAGTGCGGGTGCGACCAACATCGAAAGCTCGGTCGATGCAGCGAAAGCGATAGAGCCGCTTGCCGGAAGTTTTGCCAAGATCATCTTCGCGACCGGCATCATTGGAACCGGCCTTTTGGCTGTCCCAGTTCTCGCCGGCTCGGCAGCCTATGCGGTCGGCGAGGCGGCACGCTGGAAAGTGGGACTATCGCGCGAGCCGAGCGAAGCCAAGGCATTCTATGTGACGGTGGGGCTCGCGACTGCCGTCGGCATGCTTTTGAACTTTACGCCGATCCCGCCAATGAAGGCCTTGTTCTGGAGTGCCGTCCTCAATGGCATGGTCGCCGTTCCCGTCATGGTGATCTTGATGCTGATCGCGACCAACCGTAAGGTCATGAAGCAGTTTATCATCGGAACGTGGCTGAAGGTCTTCGGCTGGCTGTCATGCGTCGCCATGTTTGTCGCCGTGATCGGGATGGGCGTAACCACCCTTTTGTAGAAATCGTTTGGGAAGCGAACTTCCGACTATTTGTCCTCGTGCAGGAATAAACCGCGTTCTAAAAGAGCTGATCCGAGTGTTGTTCGAAGTCCTTCTGCAGATATCGAAGCATCTCTCTCGGACCGTTTATGACTCTCGTGTAAAAGCCGTCCTTTTGAATGAGGACCGGCAAATGCAGCGCCGCTTTCGACCTGGTGACCGGATGTGGAAATGAGTGCCGTGAACTCTTTCGCCGTGATGATGGATCCCTGTCCGAGTTCGCTCGTCGCTTCTGTGCGACCACGGCAAAGCCTTGCCGGCGTCACCCGATCGCGTAGCGGGATCAGAGGACGCTCGATCTCGTCAATGCGAGGTGCCTTGGCCATGTTTCGGCATAGAGAAACCAGTTGTGGCCGACGCACCTGGTCAAAGCTGCTACAACTGGTCGAGTTCGTCATGGCGCGGCCGGTCGTGTCGGCCGGCATGGTCGCCAACACGCTCGAGATGACACCGCAGGCGGCGCGGCGAGTTGGCTGCGAGCGTCGATTCTGCCACGCGGGCTTGAATATCGCCCGACTATTATCCCTTTATTCCGGCGGAAAGCATGATGGCGCGCGTGATTTGCCGTTGAAAGAGGAGATAAAGAATGGCGACCGGAAGACCCGCCAATACCGCCGCAGCCATGTCTTTGGCGAAACGGACGCCGAAGACGTCCTTCACCTGGGTGATGCCAACGGGAATGGTGATTGTCGCATCCGACGTCGCGACTAGGAAAGGCCATAGGAAATTGTTCCATGCCGCGATAAATGTGGTGATGCCAAGCGCGGTGATAACACCCCAGTTCATTGGCACATAGATCTTCCAAAGCGTTCTTAAGTGACCTGCATTATCGAGCATTGCCGCCTCGCTGAATTCCTTGGGGATCTGATCGAAGAACTGCTTCAGGATGATGATGACCGACGGTACGACCAACTGCGGCAGAACGATGCCGCCCCAGGTGTTGATCAATCCGAACGAGTTCATCAGCACGAAATGGTTGATGATGAGCGCTTCAGTCGGGACCATCACCGAGGCAATCAATGCGCCGTAAATCAGGCGGCGGCCGGGAAACTGGATTTGGCTGAGCGCATAGGCGCAGCAGAGGCTCATCGCAAGCACCATAACCGCGACAATCGCCGATGTCGCGACCGAGTTGATATACCATTGTATGATGCTCGAGCGCTCGATCACGTAGCGATAAGGCTCCAGCGTCGGCGCTTTTGGAAAAAGCCCGGGCGTCCTGCTCACGACCTCGGTGTCCGATTTTAGCGATGTCGCGATGGCCCAGTAAAGCGGAAAAAACCAAATCAGCGCTCCAAGCGCGGTCAGCACAGTCAGTGCGCGGCTGCTCCAGCGCCCGGCAGCGAGGTGTCGGCTTGCCGGCGCAAGGCCTGCTCGCGCATCGCTTCTCCGGTCGCTCATCTTTCGCCTCGCGCCCGCAGGAACTGGTATTGCAGGACCGAGGCAACCAGAATGATGACGAACAGGATAGTAGCGACAGCCGCGCCTTCACCGCCCTTGTTCTGCTTGAAAGCGAGATCGTAGATGACGCTCATGACGACGGATTGAGCGTCAGCTGGCGTGTGGGCGAAATAGCCGAGCAGGTAAGGCTGCGCGAAAATCTTGAACTGCGCGATCAGCTGCAGTGTCAGCACCAGTGCCGTGACGGGCCAGATCAGCGGCCAGGTTATCCTTGAGAACGTGCGCCAGCGGTTGGCATTGTCGAGCGCGGCCGCTTCGTAGATGTCGGGCGAAATGCTGCGCAGGGCAGCCAGGAACAGAAGGATATTGAAGCCGATCGTCCACCAGATCGTGACGACTGCGACGGAAGGCATGAAATAAGTGGGCGAACGCAGCACCGGCAGCGGCCGCCCGCCGGTAAACAGGCCGATGACGTTCTGGATGACGCCGTATTGCATGTTTGCGATCCAGGTCCAGATCTGAGTCACGACGGAAACCGGTAGAATGGAGGGCAGGAAAAAGCACGCGAGGACGAGCATCTGTATGCGCCCGCTCAAACGGTTGATGGCCATGGCGATGAACAGAGCGAGAAACGTGCCGGGAGCGACGGTCAGAACAATAAAATACAGCGTATTCACAAGCGCCTTTTGCAACTGAGGTGAGGCAAGCTGGCGCGTGTAATTGTCGAGCCCCACCCATTCGCCAGGGCCGATCAGCGGCGCATTGGTCAGGCTCATCGCCACCATGCGAAAAGTCGGATAGGCAAAGATGAGCACAAAGGTGATGACGGCCGGCGCAACCAGCAACGCCGCAATCACATTGTCCTGCTTCCTATTGCTGACTGCCGCCATAGTCGCCTGCCTTGGGTTACTCAACCCCAGGGGGCGTAAGGCCCCTGGGGATCGTTGACGGAAAACTCACTGAGAGTTCATGTGGTCACGAAACTTCTCAAGTGTTTCCTTCACATCGCCTTCGCCGTTCAGCGGCCCGGACACCATGTTCTGCCAGTCGTCATCGAACTTGGACGCGGCACCGGTGAGCGGCGTCTTCGGCATGTAGAACGCATTGAGCGCCATGGCGGCGTAATCCGACTGCGGTTTGAGCGCCTTGTAGGCAGCGGATGTGCTGACCGGCAAATAGGCCGGAATATGACCGGCGGCGGCCCATTCCAGCGAGTTCACGTTCATCCACCGGATGACTTCGAGAACCGCGGCGCGCTTTTCCGGCGTCATGGTGACACCGACATTGTTGGGAACTACGAAGGAGTGCGAGTCCGCCCAATTGGCGGGCTTGCCCATCCAGGCCGGTATATTGATCATGCCGTAATCGAAACCATTGCCCTTGGCGACCTCGGTTTCCATGGTCGGCAGCTCCCAGTTTCCGTTCAGGAAAAAGGCGGATTGACCGGCGAGGAAAGTCGGCGTGATGGTTTCGGAGTCGATATAGGGCTGAGCCCAACCTTGCTTCACCCAATCGGCTACTTCGTTATAGGCCTTTTCCATCTTATCGAGATTGTCGCCCTGCAGGAACTTGCCATTGTCTGTTAGCGTACCTCCCAACTGGCCGAACAGCGTATAAATGTCGCGCAAATCGCCGGTTGACGAGGCGATGACGACACCATTTTTGCCTGCCTCCTTGGCCTTGGCCAAGAGCGCGCGCCAGCCCTCCAGCGTGCCGATGCCGGTGGGTTTTCCGTCGTTGCCGAGTGCCCCCAAGTCCTTCAGCACAGTCTTGTTGTAATAGAGCACCTCGCCGTGCACGTCGAAAGGAACGGCGTAACGTAAATTGTCGACCGTCGAGGCGGCGATTGAGTTCGGCGGATAGTCGCTGTCCTTCAGGCCGACGGCCTCGAGCTCCTTCGGATCGATCGGCGCGACCGTCTTGGCCGAAACCGCGGCAGCCAGCCGCGACAGGTGATAGGTCGCGATATCCGGTCCTTGGCCGACAGCAGCAGATGTCTGCAGTTTGGTATAATAGGGAATGCCCCATTCGAGCGTGGTGCCCGTGATCTTAATCTTGTCCTTATGCTCGTCATTGAAGCGCTGAATCAGTGCCTTCATTCGCACGCCGTCGCCTCCGGACAAAAAGTCCCACCAGACGACATTCTCGACTGCGAATGCCGGAAAGGCAGTCATGAGGGCTAGCGCCGCGATCGATGTTCTCAACAGATTACGCATTTCTCTCCTCCAGGCTGTTCTATTTTCCTCCCAAGCAACCCTTCAAGGGTAGCCTTAAGTCCTGCCTCGCCGCCAACGAGCCGCGAAATACTCGTAGCCCCTTGCATCAAACGGGCACCCTGTCGTTTCGCCGGCGGCAAACGCATTTCCGGGGCTGCCACATGTTCGTCTGAAACGTCGATGCCGATTGACCTTCTGCGTCTCCTCTCGCTGACGGTGCGGTGGTTCGGTTCTGCCACCGGCCTATCCGGCAGCCGCCGTTTCGATGATGCAATCAAGCAAGGTTGCCGCAACTGGATCGGCACCGGCGGGTTCGCGCATCAGACCGAAGGTGGTGGCTACAATGCGACCGGTACCCACCCGTCGTTCGGCAATTGTGGCACAGGGCTTGTGAATCCAGCCCACCATCGTGCCGGCATGGACCAGTCCGTCGAAATGGATCGGACGAAAGCCAGTAAGGACGCGGTTGGGGTTCACGCCGACGAAGGAAAGGTCTGTCAGCGGGCCGCCTGGCAGGCGCTCGAAGGCCCCTGAACGCTTCACCCAGCTAAAACCCGTAACCCAATTGCCTTTCCAGATGGTGCCGTTGCGTTCGGTGACACGCATCTGCGGCATGGACTGCCCGCGATCGCCGCCAGTCGGATAATTCCAGTTTGGCTGGTCATTGCGCAGATTGCCGAAGGGAAGGGTTGCCGCATCGGCCAGCGATACATAATGGGCACCATGCTCCATGGCATCGATATCGGTCTGACTGAGGGAGGATGCAACCCGCACCTCCGCCTTTGCGGCATCGGCAAGCTCGTAACCAAGCGCGCTCAGATATTGCGCGATCTCGGGCTCCGCCGAGAATACCGAGAATGTAGGCTTCGGGCGACGACCATAGACGCTGATGTCGAGGCTGTTGCGCGCGATCTCCCTGTCGTCGGCAGTGAGCGTGAAGTGGATGCTGATCTGTTCGCCGGCCATATCCATCGTGAAGGGCAGGGAAAGTGCTGGCAAACGATGCACCGACGTTGCGTTCAGCGCGGGGATCGCGGTCTTTCCGGCATCCGCACCATTGACGCTCCAGCGCAGTTCGGTCGGTGGGAGCGCCTTGCCGCCGGTCGAGATTTCGAGTTCGATGCTCGCCGCATCGCCTGCCCACACCGCGTAATGTTGCATGCGCGGTACGATGACAACATCGGTATTAATCTCATGGAAGCGGTTGTGATAGACACGCGTATTGCGCTCCATGTCCATCAGTCCGTTGGCTTCCCAATGCAAGTCGGTCAGCTCGGTGATGACGTAACCTTGGATCGAGGAATGGCGGCGCATTTCCTCGATCTCGAACTTGAGCGCATTGAATTGATGCCATTGCGCGTCGTCGATGAAGGAGCCGAAGGACGGAAAAACCTTGTCGAACTGATAGGTGCGGAAGCGCTGCTCGACGCCATGCGGATAGGTCGCGCCGTCACTATCCCATTCCAGGCCGTTGATGAACCAGAACGGCTCCTTTCCATCCTGCTTGAGCTTGTCTGGATGGGGCAAACCCCAAACCCCGAACTCGGAGACGACGAGCGGCTCGTCGCCGCGCCGTTTCGCATCACCGTTCGGCGAATAGGACCAGCTCGGCCTTCCGGCGAAGACTGAAACCCAATCGGCCCATTCGCGCGCCATTTCCGGAACGGAGGCGTAATAATGGTAGTCGTCGATGTCGGAAACAACATGGAAGTTGGGAATGCAGGCGGAATTGTCCACGACCAGCCGAGTCGGGTCCTTCTCTTTCAGCCAGTGATAGGCGTTGTCCAACCAGGATCGCTGATCGGCGCTTTCGACAAGGCGCGTCCCCCAGTCCTCGTTGATGATGGTCCAGATCACGATGGAGGGATGATTGCCGTCGCGGCGCAGGATTCCTTCCATTGTATCGAGCAGGCGCTTCGCCGATTTCTCGGTGAAGGTCTGAATGTTGGGGATCTCCGTCCAGACCAGCAGACCAAACTGGTCTGCCACATCGTAGTAGCGTGGATCGGGCACCTTGATGTGGCAGCGCAGGAGGTTAAGGCCGAGCTCCTTCGACTTGCGCGCCTGATCTTCCAGGAACTCGATCGATGGTGGCGTGTAGATGCCCTCGGGATAATAATCCTGATCCAGCGCGCCACGCATGTAGAAGGGCCGCCCGTTCAGGAAGAACTTGCCACCCTTCGTTTCGAAGGTGCGAAAGCCGAAATTCTGCTCGGCTGCGTCAATTACGACACCGCCCTCGGACAACTCCGCGACGGCGCGATAGAGCGCGGGATCATCGAGCGACCACGCCTCCGCCTTCGCGACGTTGAGGGCAGCAGAGGCTTGTGTTTCGCCATTGAGTGCGAGCTCGGTGGCCGATGCGATCGTGCCGTTGCGGTCGAGAAGCGTGATCGTCAACGCGCCGGTAAAGGCTGATGCCAGCTCGACATCAACGATGACGTCACCCGTGGCGAGATCGGCGCGAATGGCCTGGTGGTTGATATGCGCCTTACAGCGGCATTCGAGCCAGACCGACTGCCAGATGCCGCCCAGCATGCCGTACCAGCTCTGCTTTCCGTGCGGGATCTCGTCAAATGGGAAGTCGGGAAAAGCCTGCGCATCGGCACTCGGCAACGTAACCTTTACCTCAAGGCGCATTTCGCCATCAAGTAGATCGCCGGGAATGACAAATTCGAACGGCAAATAGCCGCCTTCGTGGGAACCGAGAGCATGGCCGTTGACCGAGACTTCGGCAAAATAATTCACGGCCCCGAAATGCAGGATGACCTGACGATCCCGCCACTCCTTCGGCACCGTGAGGGCGCGTGAATAAATTGCTACGCCAGCTTCGGCTCGCAGATCCGGAAAATGCGCCTGCCAAGGTGCGGGTACGGCAATCGTTATCGGCGTTTGTCCTTCCAGATGAAAGTCCCAGGTTCCATCGAGAGACAGGCGCGCACGCGGCCCGGAATGAGTGCCGGCGAAACGGCGGGAGGCGATGGTCATAGCCGCGAGCTTTCCGGTTGGATTAAGTCACAAAATAAGTTACAGATAAGTTTCGTAACTTATATATTTAACTTCCGCAAGAGCCGCAGCTTCACATCGTCCGTCAGATTTTCTAACGTGCATGGAGCTGCGCTGAGTCCGAGAAAGAAACTGAGTGAACGACAAAACGACGAAACGACCGACCATGTCCGATATCGCCTCGCGGGTCGGCGTTTCGCATGCGACGGTTTCATTGGTGCTGAACGAGGTGCCCGGCAGGCGGGTTTCGGAGAAGGTACGTGAGCGTGTTCTGGCGGTTGCCGAGGAACTTGGCTATCAGAAGACCGCGCCAGCCAATGACCCCATCGGCGGGATTATTGTTCTCCTGATCGACGATCTCATGGCTTCTCAGCATGCGGCTCCACTGATCGAAGGCGTTCGCAGCGCGGCGGAAGAACAGGGCATGGCGGCACTCACAGTCGTTACCGGCGGACAAGTCGAATTCGCTGAGTCGATTCTCGATTATCTGGGGCGGCGCCAAATTGTCGGCGTGATCTATGCCACGCTCATCACCCAGCTGGCGCCAGTGCTGCCCACCAAGCTTAGTAGCTATCCGGCCGTCCTTTTGAATTGTCACCAGCAGCGAGCCGAATTCTCGTCCATCATTCCGGGTGATCACGCTGGCGGCTTTGCGGCGACGGAAGTGCTGATCAAAGCAGGACATCGCCGCATAGGCATGATCGACGCAGGCAGGCAGCGGCTTGAAGCCGCCCGGGATCGCCTAAGCGGCTATCGCCAGGCACTGACGACTTACGATATCGCCGTCGATCCTGAGTTGATCCTCTCCGAAGCCTGGTCGCTCGATCTCGGTCGGGAGAAGATGCTTCAACTGCTCGACCTGCCGTCGCCGCCGACAGCGGTGTTTTGCTTTTCTGACCGTGTCGCTATGGGTGCCTATGACGCAATCAGGATGCGCGGCCTGAAAATCCCCGACGATATTTCCGTCGTCGGGTTCGACGATGAAAGCCTTGCCCGAAAAATCCTGCCCCCGCTCACGACGTTGAAGCTGCCGCACATGGACATGGGGCGATGGGCGGTGACTGAACTCTTGGAAAAGGTAGTGCAGCCGAAGAAGTCGCCAGTGCGCCTAAAGATGGAATGCCAATTGGTTATACGCGATTCCATCGGCCCACCGCCTTGAGGTAATATGAAGCGATACTGCGGAGCTAACAATTCGGGCTCCGTGTCCTCGGTTGCAGCAACGAAATTGTCTTGACGGACTTCCTCAACGACCTTTAATTAACTGATCTACTGGACCAACCAGTGGACCGGGGGGCGCGATGGACGAAAGTCCGATCTTGACCGAGGTACCGAATATCGCGCGGAGCCTCGCCCGCCGAACGGCGCGTGATGTCATCGCCGAGAAGCTGATGGTCCTGATCGCCACCAACATGCTACGGCCGGGCGACGAGCTACCGGGCGAGCGCGAATTGGCCAACGTTCTTCATGTCAGCCGCGAGACGGTGCGTGGCGCTATTCAGGCGCTCGCCGCGCAGGGCATTATCGAGGTTTCGCATGGCAGCCGCAGTCGCGTCTGTGAGGTCGACCTCAGCCACACTACCGTGACGATCGCCTCTTCCAATGCAATTGACGGCTACGATCTGGAATCGGTCCACGCTGCACGTCTTCATATCGAACTCAAGGTTGTCGGCGACTCCGCCGAGCGCATCGATGACATCACCCTGGCAAAGCTGCAAGCCCTGTTGGAGGCTCAGCGTCTCGGGGGCAACGACGCGATGCGTTTCCTGATCTGCGACCGCGAATTCCACGTGGCCATCTATCGGGCCTGCGGAAACCCGCTGCTTGCTGCCTTCGTCACCGATTTATACACCTACATGATGAATTATCGCCGCTACGTCATGGCCAAGCCGGGTGCCATCGAGGCGAGCTACAGCGATCATCTAGCGATCTTTGAAGCGCTCGCTCGCCATGACCGAGACGCCGTCGTTGCGGCGTTCGAGCATCATCTGACACGTATTTACGAAACGACCAAGGTTCAACTGGCCAGCGGCAATCCGGTCTGATCTGACCAGCATGAGGAGATCTGCCTGATATGCACGTGGGGGAGACAAAGATGCCGTTCGTCGGCAGGGTATAGGACGTCGAAATCGGATTGATGCGTTCTGGCGGTTAGTGTTCCGGAGGAGGGATGACCGCAAGTCAAGGAAGTGAAAGGTTCTGGGAGGACTTTTATGGCAGGTGTCGAGTTCGTCGATGTCAGGAAATCATTCGGGGCGTTCCCGGTTATCAAAGGTGTGAACATCGAGATTGCGGACGGCGAGTTCGTAATCCTGGTCGGACCGTCTGGGTGCGGAAAATCCACGCTTCTGAGAATGCTTGCCGGGCTCGAAAATATTTCCGCGGGCGAGATCCGTATCGGTAATCGCGCCGTCAACGGCGTCGCGCCGGGCGATCGCGACATAGCCATGGTGTTTCAGAACTATGCGCTCTACCCGCATATGTCGGTGGCACAGAACATGGCTTTCTCGCTGATGCTCAAACGCGCGCCGAAAGCCGACATGGATCTGCGTGTCAAGAAGGCCGCGGAAATCCTGGGCCTTACCAAGCTTCTCGACCGCTATCCCCGCCAGCTTTCCGGCGGCCAGCGCCAGCGTGTCGCCATGGGCCGGGCGATCGTGCGCGATCCACAGGTCTTCCTGTTTGACGAACCGCTTTCCAATCTCGATGCCAAGCTCCGGGTCGCCATGCGCGCGGAGATCAAGGAGCTTCATCAACGTCTCGGTACCACGACCGTCTACGTCACGCATGATCAGATTGAAGCCATGACGATGGCCGACAAGATCGTCGTCATGCATGACGGCGTCGTCGAGCAGGTAGGAAAGCCGCTGGAGCTCTACGACACACCTGCCAATCTTTTCGTCGCGGGCTTCATTGGTTCGCCGGCAATGAACATGATCAAAGGTCGCCTCGATGTGGAGAATGGCAGCCGGTTCATCGCATCGGATGGAACGGTGCTGCCGGTTGTAAATCCGCCCGCTGGCGCAAAGGGTCGGGATCTCGTCTATGGGCTGCGCCCGGAATACATCGCGCTCGATGCCGACGGTCTGCCGGCGGAAATCATCGTGATCGAGCCGACCGGGTATGAAACGCAGATGACGGTTCGGTTTGGCGGCAGCGACGTCAACTGCATCTTTCGGGAAAGGATCAATGCCCGACCCGGCGAAACGCTGCGCATTTCCATCGATGCGCCGCATGTCCATCTCTTCGACGCTGAAAGCGGGCAGAGATTGACGATCTGATATCGCTTCGGTGGGAAGCGGGAAGAGGAGGAGTCTCCCTGCTCGCCCGCCGATGCGGAAGCATTCGGCCGGTTCGGATGCGATGGTCGTCGTTCACCAAACGGGAAGGTGGGCGCCGGGGGAATTTGCTCCCGTTTTCAAAGGAGGAGTATCATGACTTTCAAGAGACGTGACTTTCTTGCCGCATCCGCGGCAGCGGCCGGCATCGCAGGCCTCGCGCCGCTCGGCATACGCCCATCTTTCGCCCAAGCCGAACCCGGCTACACGCCCGAAAAGGGCGCAAGTCTCAGGCTTCTTCGCTGGACACCCTTCGTCAAGGGAGACGAGGATGCCTGGCTTGCCAATACCAAGAAGTTCACGGAGGCGACGGGTGTCGAGGTTCGTGTCGACAAGGAAAGCTGGGAAGATATCCGACCGAAGGCTGCCGTCGCCGCCAACGTCGGTTCCGGTCCCGACATGGTGATGTGCTGGTTCGACGATGCTCACCAGTATCCTGACAAACTCGTCGACCTGACCGAACTCGGCAACTACCTCGGCAACAAATACGGCGGCTGGTATGATGGCGTGCGTGGTTATGCAACCCGCGGCGACAAGTTCATCGCCATGCCGCTGACGGCGATCGGCAACGCCGTCGTTTATCGCGATAGTCATGTAAAGGCGGCCGGCTTCAGCGAGTTCCCCAAGGATACCGCCGGGTTCTTGGAGCTTTGCAAGGCCATGAAGGCGAAAGGTACGCCCGCCGGCTTCCCGCATGGCAAGGCCGTCGGCGACGGCAACAATTACGCCCACTGGCTGCTTTGGAGCCATGGTGGCAAGATGGTGGACGAAAGCGGCAAGGTGACCATCAATAGCCCTGAGACGCTGGCAGCCATCCACTATGCGATGGATCTTTATGCGACCTTCATCCCCGGTACGGAAAGCTGGCAGGACATCAACAACAACCGGGCCTTCCTTGCCGGGCAGGTATCGCTGATCGCCAACGGCGTTTCGGTCTATTATGCAGCTAAGAAAGATCCGAAGCTCGCCGAAATAGCGGCCGATATCAGAACCACAAACTTCCCGATCGGCCCGGTCGGCAAGAGCGTCGAGCTGCACCAGACGAGTTCGCTGGTTCTTTTCAGCCATACCAAATATCCGGAAGCAGCCAAGGCCTATATCAAGTTCATGATGGAAGGCGACCAGATGAACGCCTGGATTCAAGGGTCCAGCGCCTATTGTTGCCAACCCCTGAAGGCCTTTGCCAACAATCCTGTCTGGACCGCCGATCCGGTCCACGCACCCTATGCCCGCGCCTCGGAAACGCTGCGCCCAAACGGCTATGCCGGTCCACTGGGCTATGCCTCGGCAGGCGTGATGGCCGATTACGTGCTCGTCGACATGTTCGCCGCCGCTGTGACCGGCCAGATGACGCCAGAGGATGCGATGAAAGAGGCTGAGCGCCGAGCAAACCGCTACTACAAGGTTTGATCCCCCGCGAAGATCTGCAGCATGCCGGTAACGGCATGCTGCGACCGTCCATCAGGAGATAATACCATGTCGACCGTGACATCAGGCGATACGACTCGCGGCCCGATCAGATCGCTCATGCAGAACAATAATATGCTCGGCTTCCTCTTCATGTTGCCGGCGGCCATCTTTCTGGTTTGTTTTCTCACCTATCCGCTGGGGCTCGGGGTCTGGCTCGGTTTCACCGACACGCGGATCGGGCGTGCTGGGAGTTTCATCGGACTGGAGAATTATCAATTCCTGGCCCATGACTCCGTCTTCTGGTTGACGGTCTTCAATACCTTGCTCTACACGTTCGTTGCCTCCGTCCTGAAATTCGTGCTCGGCCTTTGGTTGGCACTACTCCTCAACCAGCACCTGCCATTCAAGTCGTTCTTCCGTGCAATCGTGCTTCTGCCCTGGGTCGTGCCGACGGTGCTTTCGGGATTGGCATTCTGGTGGATCTACGATTCCCAATTTTCCATCATCTCGTGGTCGCTGATGAAGATGGGCCTGATCCATGGCCCGATCAATTTCCTCGGCGATCCGACCAATGCGCGCATCTCGGTCATCATCGCCAATGTCTGGCGCGGCATTCCCTTCGTCGCGATTTCCCTGCTTGCCGGTCTGCAGACCATTCCTGCTTCGCTTCAGGAGGCGGCATCCCTGGATGGAGCCACCGGTTGGCAGCGCTTCCGTTACGTAACACTACCAATGTTGACGCCGATCATCGCCGTGGTGATGACGTTCTCCGTGCTGTTCACCTTTACGGATTTTCAGCTCATCTATGTGCTAACCAAGGGCGGACCGGTCAATGCGACACATCTGATGGCGACGCTTTCCTTTCAGCGCGGCATCCCCGGAGGGCAGCTCGGCGAGGGGGCCGCAATCGCGGTTGCCATGATTCCCTTCCTGCTTGCCGCCATCATGTTCAGCTTCTTCGGTCTGCAGCGCCGCAAATGGCAGCAGGGCGGACAGGACTGAGATTGGGAGAACCTCGTGAACACCAAAGCTAACACCGCCAATCCGGTACTCACTGATAATGTCGAGGGCATGGGCTATCTCAACCGCCTGCCTCGGCGCATCGTCATGCTTTATCTGCCGATGGCAGTCTTCGTCTTCGTGCTTCTGTTTCCCTTCTATTGGATGGCGATAACGGCCATCAAGCCGAATGCACAGTTGACCGACTACAATAACTACAGCCCCTTCTGGGTGGTGGAGCCGACGCTCGATCACATCAAGTACCTGTTCTTCGAAACCTCCTATCCCGGCTGGCTCTGGAACACGATACTGGTGGCCGTGGGATCGACTGCTTTATCACTGCTGGCGTCGATTTTTGGCGCCTACGCAATCGAACGCGTGCGCTTTACAGGCTCGCGTCCCATCGGGTTGCTGATCTTCCTGGCCTACCTCGTTCCGCCCTCGATCCTGTTTATTCCGTTGGCCTTCATTGTCTTCAAGCTTGGAATTTACGATTCAAGGCTGGCGCTCATCTTCACCTATCCAACCTTCCTCATTCCGTTCTGCACTTGGTTGTTGATGGGCTATTTCAGGTCGATACCCTTCGAGCTGGAAGAAAGCGCGCTGGTCGATGGCGCCAGCCGCTGGCAAATCCTTGTCAAGATTATCCTCCCGCTGGCGGTGCCGGGCCTGATATCGGCCGGCATCTTCGCCTTTACTCTTTCCTGGAACGAATTCATCTACGCGCTTACCTTCATTCAATCGTCGGAAAACAAAACAATCCCAGTTGGTGTTCTGACGGAGTTGGTTCGCGGCGATGTCTTCGAGTGGGGGTCGCTGATGGCTGGCGCTCTATTCGGTTCATTGCCGGTCGTCATTCTCTACTCCTTTTTCGTCGATTACTACGTTTCGTCGATGACTGGTGCGGTGAAAGAATGATGAATGCTACGGCGGATCGTTAGGCAGCAGTTCGCTCCCCGGCGTTCCAACATTCAGAGTATTCGGTCAAGGAGCTAAGCTGTGGTGATTTTGCCTGTGCAATGATGACTTCGTCACTTTCGCCGCTCCATGTGGAATTGCATTATTCTCGCGCGCTCCACCCACCTCGTTCGGGCGATCACGTTGGCGCCTGACGAAGGCCGAACGCATCTACCACGTAGCATTGCCGAGAGCGTCGAGTGGTATCTTCAGGTATCTTCGTCCGTTGCTTTCGGGCTCAGGGAGCCGTCCACCGCGAACGTTCACCTGGAGGGCGTGCAGGATCAGCTTTGGCATTGGTAGGGATCGGTCCCGTGCGTTCCGCAACACCACAAAGCGCGCTTCGTCCATTCCAACAAGGTGAGCGTTGGAGCGCTTCTGTTCGCCCACCGTGCTTTCCCACTTCGGATTGCGGCCATTCGGCTGATAGTCATGACCCGTAAAGAGCCTCGTCTCATCCGGCAATGCGACAATCGATTGGATGGACGACCACAGCGTCGATGCGTCACCGCCTGGGAAATCGGTTCGTGCTGTTCCCGAATCCGGCATGAAAAGCGTATCATGCACGAAGGCGGCATCACCGATGACGTATGTTACCGAGGCGAGCGTGTGGCCCGGCGAAAACATTACCAGCGCGTCGATTGAGCCCACCTTGAAGGTGTCTCCGTCGGCGAGCAGCCTGTCCCACTGTGAGCCGTCTGCTGCCAAACCTGGCCAGTTATAGATGTCCTTCCAAAGCTTCTGCACCGCCACGATATGTGCGCCGATCGCGGTCGGGGCACCGGTGGCGTTCTTCAGATACCACGCGGCGGAGAAGTGATCGGCATGCGGATGGGTGTCCAATATCCACTCCACCACGAGGCCTTCACTTTTGACATAAGCCAGAATGGCGTCGGCATTGATGGTGCCTGTCGCTCCCGACTTTTCATCGAAGTCGTAAACGGGATCGATGATCGCGCATCGCCTTGTCGCCGGATCCGTTACGACATATTGGACACTCGATGTGCGGTCGTCGAAAAATCCTTTCACGACAGGAGCCCTTTTTGCGTGTTGGTCCAGCCAACGACCGGCACCCGTCAGATCGACGCCGTGGGCTGCTCCGAACGCTTCGATGTGCTCGCGCTTCATCTTGCCGCCCAACACCTCGCCAATCGTGTAAAGCGTCAGTGCACGGGTTCCGCTTTTGCAATGCGCGAAAACGGGACCCTCGGCATTGTTGATGGCCGTTTGAAAAGCGCGCACATCGGCTTCGGTAATGGTTGGTCCTGTGACGGGAATGAACGAATAATCAAGTCCCGCGTTTCGCGATGCCACCTTCTCAATGGCGTTGCCGGGTTGGTTCGGCTCCTCATTATCGGGGCGGGCGTTTATGACGGCCTTGTAGCCCTGAGACGCAAGATCCTCGAAATCCTCCCGCGCGGGTTGGCTTGCGACCGAGAGCTTGTCGTTGATTTTCACGATGTTCATGGGCTTTCCTCCAAGGGCATCCGTCATCTGGACAATGGCACTGTGTGATGGTTTGCCGAAGCAGGTCAATTGGCAGCATTGTTCGTCGCAGCTCCTTTCATGTCGAAGTGTCCGAAAAATTGGTCCGCCGTGGCTTCGATTTATCGGAAGAACGAAGCCTGATTGGCTGACATGAAGTCTTCAAGCGTCATTTGGCCCTTGCCCGTGTTACTGGAGACAACCCCATTAGTGCCGAAGAAGATGCCTTCCTTCTTTCTCGAATACTTTGTCTTTCTTCGTTCACCCAGGAAAGATGAAAGTGGCAAAACGGGTCAAATCGAGGCGGTACAGAGCGCTAACGGGGCTGATCGAAACATCCCCCTGTGTTTTTAGGGGAAACCATTAATTCTGTTTCAATAAAGCTGGGCTAACTTTTCTCCTGATTGGGCAGGGCATGACGCGCCTGTTGTCGGGCGGCGCCTCGACGGCTCACGGACTCCTTTTCTTTTAGAAGTTTCACCACAAGAGCTCCAGAAATACGGGTTTCGGCGAAGCGGGTAGCGTCACAGCACCCCGAACGTAGGTGAGCAATTATGATTTTTTCTCTTCGCAATATACTTGTTGGAATTTTCCTTCTTCTCAGCATCGCTCTATGTGTGCTGACAGGTTCGTCCATGCTCCATGCCTATCGGGGCGAAAGCACCTATGCCGACGTCTCGAACCTCACCATGCTCGACCGGGCGCTCTTCCAGACGCTCGCCAACTTTCGTAACGAGCGAGGTGACGGATCGTCGCTTGCCAAACTTGAGCTTGGCGCGCAAGACGCGACGCTTGCCTTGCTGAAAGCGGATAGGGGCGTCGTCGACAAATATATGACTGACGCGAGGTCGGTCTTTGCAAACATCGACGACGAGACGCTCAAAGCACCGATTGCCGGCGTCATGAACGCCTACGATCAGGGGGTCGCATTCCGCTCAAAGCTCGACAGCGAAATCGCCAAGAAGCTCGCTGATCGCGATCCCACACTGCAGGCTACCACGCTGGATCTCGGTCAGCAGTTCTTGACCGCGTTGGAGACAGGTTCGACCGCCATTGAAAGCCGGATCCGCGCGAGTGATCCTTCAATGACGGCACTCATTCAGATCCGTGCACTGACATGGTACACCCGCGCGACAGCGGGTGCTGCAAACCTGTTGTTCGTCAACACACTTGCCTCTGGAGAGGCGATGAAGCCAGAGGACGTCAGCAAGATCCAGCAATTCGATTACACTGCGAATTTCACCTGGGGACAGATCGGCACCCTGGTCAATCATCCGTCGACACCGCAGGTCGTTAAGGACGCCTACAAAGTCGCCAGCACGGCCTATTTCAGCGGTGACTTCGCAGCAAAACACAACGCATTGCTCGCGAGGTTCGCGGCCGGTGAGAAGAAGGCCATGCCCCTCGACGATTGGCGTCCGCTTGGCAACGCCTCCCTTCTGACCATCACAAACACCGCCGCGGCAGCAGCGGATGGCATGGTCGCCAAGGCCGCCGCCAGCCAGAATGATGCGTTCATCAGCCTGATCGCCTACGGGCTCACTTTCCTCGTCGCGGCGATTCTGAGCATCACGGGCATCTGCGTCATCGTTTTCCGTGTCACCAGGCCGGTCGGAGCGCTAACCCATTCCATGACCGAACTCGCCGAAGGCAACCTCTCGATCTCAATCGGTGGCGTCGAACGGCGTGATGAGATTGGCGCCATGGCGCGTTCTGTCCAGATTTTCCAGCAGGCAGCTCTGCGCAACAAGGCGCTCGAAGCCGAAGCCGCCGAGGCACGCATTACATCGGAGAACGAACGCGTCGAAGTCCAGCGCCGTGCCGAAGCAGAGGCCGAAGAGAGGCTGCTGCAGGCAACGGGTTCGCTTGCGACAGGTCTTCGTCATCTGGCATCCGGCGACCTGCGTTGCGAGATCGAAACGCCGCTGGCCGCGCAGTTCGAAGCTCTGCGTCACGACTTCAATTCATCAGTCAGCCAGCTGCGCGCCGCCATGTCCCAGGTCGGCCAGGCCGCGTCGCTCGTCAACAGCGGCAGCTACGAAATCTCACAGGCTTCCGATAACCTTTCCAAGCGCACTGAGCAGCAGGCCGCCTCGCTCGAGGAGACGGCCGCCGCCCTCGAGGAGGTTACGGCAAACGTCCAGTCGACTTCCAAGCGGGCTGGCGATGCGCGTGACCTGGTTCGCGGCGCCCGGTCGCGGGCAGAAAACTCCAGCCAAGTCGTCAATAACGCCGTCAATGCCATGGGCAGGATCGAGCATTCCTCCAAGCA
Source organism: Martinezella tropici (assembly GCF_008370325.1). Classification (GTDB taxonomy): domain Bacteria; phylum Pseudomonadota; class Alphaproteobacteria; order Rhizobiales; family Rhizobiaceae; genus Rhizobium; species Rhizobium tropici_B. The sequence goes on from NZ_VNIP01000016.1 coordinate 61,376, forward strand.
GATCACCCAGATCATCAGCGTGATCGACGAGATCGCCTTCCAGACCAATCTGCTTGCGCTCAACGCCGGCGTCGAGGCGGCGCGTGCGGGCGAAGCCGGAAAAGGCTTTGCCGTCGTCGCCCAGGAAGTGCGTGAGCTTGCCCAGCGTTCGGCCAATGCCGCAAAAGAGATCAAGGCCCTGATCGGCAATTCCGAGGTTGCCGTTGGCGAAGGCGTGAAACTCGTCAACGACACTGGCGAGGGCCTCGCGGCTATCGCCGACCTGGTCCTGCAGATCAATCAGCATATGGATGCGATTGCCACCGCCGCTCAGGAGCAGTCCATGGGGCTTTCGGAGATCAACAGCGCTGTCAATCACATGGACCAGGCGACACAGCAGAATGCCGCCATGGTCGAAGAGATGAATGCGGCTGGCGCTGGTTTGGCCGAAGAAAGCAAGCGTCTCGGAGAGCTCCTGAGCGCATTCCGCACAGGCGAGGCCGAGCGCATGGAGCCGCAGGCGAGGTCTGCCGCCCGAGCTGCCTCAGCCCCGACAATAGCCCGGCTTGCTGCACGCGCCGCTCCCGTCACGCAGGGCAATGCTGCGCTTAAACAACTCCAGCAGGAGTGGTCGGAGTTCTGATTAGTCTGCTGTGAAGGCAGGCACCGCAATTCTACCGCGGTTCAAGAAGCGAAGATTGGCCTGGACACTTTGTGCGGGCCATTTTCGTTTAGCCGGCTTCCCGCGGCAGCAGATTTGATCTTGATGCTCGTTGCGGTAAGCTTCCGTAATCAATGCTGCCTCCTGCGTTTCCGTCGCAATCGCAAGCGGGACAAAGGCTGCATCGAGTGAGCCGCTATGGTCGTGTGGCATGGCCGGCGCCAGTTTCGCAGGCAGTGCCCAAGGATTACACGCTGCTGGAAATGGATCTCGTTGGCGGAGTGTCCACAGCGGCACGACCTCAGTCGAGCGATGCAAGCGAAGGGCGATAAAGCTCGGACAATCTCTGTTTTGAGACCCGTTGCGGGCGGCCAGCCATCTGGCTCGCTTCCGATGCCGCGGCCTATATTGTCGGTCAGGATATCGTCATCGATGGCGGTGCTTCGGTTCGATCAAGTTTGCCGTTGAATAGAAAGGCGTGATGGGGGCCATCCTTCCGCTGGACGATCAAACGATGCGACCCTAAAAGAGATCGAGCCGGTTTCTGAAGGAGGGGAAAAATGAAGCGCATCGAGATGGAGGTGAGCGGCGGCTGCCAATGCGGTGCCGTACGCTACCAAACAGCCGCTATGCTCGACAACGCGCATCTTTGCCATTGCCGCATGTGCCAGAAAGCATCGGGCAACATCTTTGCCGCGCTGGTCGCGGCGCCCGATGATGCGCTCACCTGGACACGCGGCAAGCCGAGCGTATGGAAGAGCTCGGAGCTTGTGGAGCGCGGCTTTTGCGCCAATTGCGGCACGCCATTATTCTTCCACCACCTCGAAAACGGCCGCACCAATTTGATGATCGGCTCGCTTGACGATCCGCACGCCTTCTCGCCGCACGCCAATACCTGCACCGAGAACATGGTGGCATGGTTCGATACGATCACGGGCATAGAAAATGCCGGCGCGACCGAAAACAACGGCACCGATTGGGCCGCGGCGATCAAGGAGAGCAACAACCAGCACCCCGATCACGATACCGCCTCATGGGCGGTGAGGGGGCGTGACGACTGAGACCTATTCCGACGGTTGACCGTGAGGCACTGTCTGCCGAGGAATAGCCTTTAGTTTCCACTCGATGCGAAACCGAATAACATCTCGCTATTAGAAATGGTCGAAGAGAGCGTTAGGGATGTCCATGCCGCCGATTTACCACGGGCTCACGAGGGCAGCTGCTTTAGGCATCCTGTTCATTTTTTCCGCTGTTTTCTTTGTTTCCTGCTCGACGGTCGGCGGAACCGCCGGTCGACCTGCCGCCGTGACCGCCAGCAAATCGACAGACCCTGCCAAAGACAAGGCGGCTGACCGTCGGCGATGGGCAGAGAGAGTCCAACGAGATAATGAGTTAGCTCCAAGCGGCTCGGCGCCAGGTTCCTACGGCACTTTCGGTCCCCGTTTCAGTTGGTGAGCGATAGATGCGCAAACTGCCCTGTCTCAGATTTAGGTAAGCGGAAGCGGCCGAATAGCCCGGATAGCGCGACCTTCATCTCTCGGGCCAGGCCGAGCGGTTGGTGGAAACGTCTGATCTCCCTTTGTCTCAACCTCCAGTCCGTGCCGCGAATGGCGGCTGCAACGGCTGGCGTCTCTACCGTCAGGCTCCGGCCTCCGCGTTGAGCTCGGCTTGGAATCGTTACCTGATGCGAGGGCAACAGATTTGCCTCTATCTCCGCTAACAAGCCAAGCATGTGCTTCCGCCATGGCCCGCTGTGGCTCGGCTCGACCGCGGTATTCAGGGCGGCGCTCACATAGCCCAATCATTACCGTACCGCATTGCGGCGCAGATTTTGGACCTCGCGATCGCAGATAGGTGCAATCCATCAGCTGGGATATTCCCATTGCCACTCGTGAGGTCAGGCGCCGACCCGATGTTCCACAGCGAGTTATCTATTGAGTGGAACATTTCGGGAGCTTCGGAGTATTTTATTGAGGCGAGGGGGCTTTAAACCCGCCGACAAATGCCGAAACAGAACGATTCCGCCGCTGCGGAAGTTGAAACCATTAAAAACAGTCCCTCAACTTGACGGAGAGTGCTGTGCCAAAGACTGCGAGAATTCCTGACGTTGTCCCACATGACAATCATGTCGTGACGGCAAAAGAAGCACTCGAGGTTTCTTTTCTTAAATTGGAGCAAGAGCTAGAAGTCCGGCTGGTCGCCGCAGCTCTGCGTGCGGGATGGTCGGCGGACGAGGCGCTGGAGGCTATCGATCAGCTGCGGGCCGAGGAAAGTGGACCTTGAAGCGGATGAACACGCTGAACAGAGATGCATGCGTCTGTGTTAGGTAGCGATAGGCCATCGGACGGTGAACAACCGGTTCGCGCGACATCGCGAGCGATTCAGTGCGGTGTGGCGGCAATCACTTCTTCAGCTTGTCTTCGGACCATAGTGGGATGCAAGTTCGGTTCCCATCTAGGAAACCCATCTGCGCCCGTTGAAAATAGCCAATCAAGCTTGAAGAATGTGCCTGCGCGTTAGCTCCGTCAGGCGATCGACATCGCGTCCCTCTATCGCATCGACCATCTGCTGATGTTCACGGCCGGATTGTTCGATGCGGGCACGCGTTCGCCACTGCGACACCGGCGCCGAAGACGTTCGCTGCCTGATTTCCGTGATCAGTTCCACGAGTTCCTGATTGCCGGCGAGAGCGAGCAAATGGCGGTGGAAGGCAAGGTTGGCTTCGTAAAGCTCAAGCGTGGTGCCGTTCAGAACCAGATCGTCGAAGCGTGAGGCGAGAACCCGCAAATTCGCGATATCCGCCGCGCTTGCATTCGCAATGATACGGTCGCAGACCGCGACCTCAAGAATGACGCGAATGTCGCTGACCTCCTGAGCACGGCGTCCATCCTGCTCATGGACATGATAGCCACGATTGGGAACATGCTCCACTAGTCGCTTCTGCACCAGCCTGTCGAGCGCCCTGCGGACCTCGGGTCGCGTACAGTTATATCGCCGTTCGAGGTCGATCTGCTTCAACCAAGTTCCAGGCGGGAGGCGGCCGGCAAGGATATCCTGGAGGATGAGCTCGGTTACGTCCGGCGTTTGCTGTTCTTGTGTATGCGCTGTCGCTTCGGCTTCCAGCGGATTCATGCAGTTCTCCCCAGCCTCCCGATTTCGGCGATGACTATCATAGCTCTCCTTTGGCTCACAACGAGGCCGATGATTGGTGCCGAAAAAATATCCATGCTTATCTCTTGCGCACTCACTATAATTGGATCATAAATTGGCGCCAATTTGATTACCATTATATGAGGCGGGTTGTAAATCCATGCAAAACTCCGATGCCGTTTGGGAAATTGTCGAAAGAAAGCGCGCGGCGTTTTTCGAGTTGAGCGATCGGGTCTGGGAGATCCCGGAGACGAATTATCTTGAATATCAATCGGCCGAAGAGCATGCCCGCCTGCTCGAAAGCGAGGGTTTTCGCGTCGAGCGCGCCATTGCCGGCTTGCCGACAGCCGTCATGGGAGAAGCAGGGGAGGGCGGCCCGGTGATCGCGATCCTTGGCGAGTTCGATGCGCTGCCGGGGTTGAGCCAGGAGGCCGGGATTGCCGAGGAGCGGCCGCTGGTGGAAGGCGGCAATGGTCATGGCTGCGGTCACAACATGCTCGGTGCCGGATCGATGCTCGCCGCCGCTGCCGTCAAGGATTTCCTCGCGGAGAACGGTTTGAAGGGGCGGGTGCGCTACTACGGTTGCCCGGCCGAGGAGGGCGGCTCTTCGAAGGGCTTCATGGTTCGAGCCGGTGTTTTCGACGATGTCGATATCGCGATTTCCTGGCATCCAGCGGCCTTCGCCGGCGTCAACAATCCCATCTCGCTCGCCTGCAACGAAATCAACTTTCATTTTTCAGGCCGCGCCTCACATGCCTCCGCCACGCCGCATCTCGGCCGTAGTGCCCTCGATGCCGTGGAGTTGATGAATGTCGGCGTCAACTACATGCGCGAGCACATGCCTTCGACCGCGCGTATCCACTATGCCATCACCGATGCGGGTGGCGCGGCGCCGAATGTCGTCCAGGCGCGCGCCACGGTGCGCTATCTTGTCCGGGCGAGAACCTTGCCGGAACTGCTGTCGCTGGTTGCCCGCGTCAAGAAGGTCGCCGAAGGTGCGGCCCTGATGACCGAGACGAACGTTCGCAGCGAGATCATCAGCGGCGATGCCAATCTCGTCGGCAATACACCGCTCGAAGAATGTATGTTCTCGCATCTGCAGCGGCTTGGACCTCCAGAGTTCGATGATGCGGACCGGGAAACGGCCCGCAAGTTTCAGCAGACCTTCAATGCGGAGGATATAGCAGCCTCCTATGGCCGTTTCGCGCTGAAGCCGAGGAAAGACCAGCCGCTTTGCGAGGAGATTTTCCCGCTGAACGCCGGCGATGGCACGCTGGTCGGCTCCACCGATGTCGGAACCGTCAGCTGGGTGGTGCCGACCGTGCAGATGCGCGGTGCGACCTACGCCATCGGAACGCCCGGTCATTCCTGGCAATTGGTCGCCCAAGGCAAGCTGCCGGTTGCTCACAAGGGAACCGAACATGCCGCTAAGGTGATGGCGAGCACGGCAGCCGATCTCATCCGTAATCCCAAGCTGATCGAGGCCGCCAAGGCCGACCATAAGGCGCGCCTTGAAGGGATGCCTTTCGTCAATCCGATCCCGGATGACGTCGAGCCGCCGCTGCCGGAGAAGGCCCATGCCTAACCCGGCTCTGCAGCCCGATCGTGAACGCCTAATGGCGCATATCCGCGAGTTCGCCCGCCGGGTGAAATTGTCGGGAACGCCGGAGGAACTCCAGAGCTTTTATTATCTTCAAGCTCAGATGGATAGCTACGGGTATCGGACGCAGTTGCTGTCGCATGATGCTTTCATAAGCCTACCGGGTGCGGGCAAGGTTGAGATCGAGGGCGAAAGCCTGCGCTGCATTACCCATTCGATGTCGGTTTCGAGCGAAGTAGAAGGCGTAAGCGGCGACCTCGCCTATGTCGGCGAAGGGACGAAGGCCGATTTTGCCGACAAGGACCTAGCCGGAAAGATCATTCTGGTCGATGGGATCGCGACAGAGGAAGTTGCCGCACTTGCGAGCGCGGCCGGTGCACTCGGGGAGCTTCATGTCAGCCCGAATGAGCATCTCTACGAAATGTGTGTGTCGCCGGTCTGGGGCAGTCCGTCGCAATATACGCGCGCCCAACTTCCGAAGACAGTCATCTGCACCATTGCCAGGGATGATGGCAGGTGCCTGCGCGAAAGGCTCGCTCGCGGCGAAAAGGTGCAAGCAACGCTCATGACAAAGGTCGACACCGGATGGCGCAAGACGCCGCTCCTTGTCGCCGAGCTTCAGCCGGCGGGCGAGGACAAGCCATTCGTGTTGTTTTCGGGCCATCACGACACCTGGCATTTCGGCGTCATGGACAATGGCGGCGCCAACGCCACCATGCTGGAAGCGGCGCGTCTGCTTGCCCTTCACGCCAGCGATTGGCAGCGTGGCCTGCGCGTCTGCTTCTGGTCGGGCCATTCGCACGGCCGCTACTCCGGTTCTGCGTGGTATGCCGACGAATATTTCGACGAACTCGATCGCCGTTGTGCCGTGCACGTCAACGTCGATTCCACTGGCGGCGAGGGGGCGACCGTCCTTACCAATTCCGGCGTCATCGATGAGTTGAAACCCCTGGCAGCCGAGGTGATCGAGCGGCTAAGTGGACAAAGGCATGCCGGCAGGCGTCACGGCAGAGCCGCGGATCAATCCTTTTGGGGTGTCGGCATCCCTTCCATGTTCGGAAGTCTCAGCCATCAGCCGCCTGGCCCCGTCAAGATGCTGACGGCGCTCGGCTGGTGGTGGCACACGCCGCACGACACGGCGGAACATATCGATCCCGACAATCTGAGCCGGGATACGCGGATCGTGCTGGAGATACTTTGGCGCCTGCTGACCTCGCCGATCCTGCCATTGGACTATACTGTTTACGCGGATGCCCTTGGCAAGCAGATTGCCCAACTGCAGGCGGAGCTCGCCGGCCGCATTGACATATCCGTTCTTGCAAACGCAATCGACGAGTTGCGCATCAATGCGAAAGCCATATCGAAGGTGGGTGACGTATCGGCTGAAAGGGCGGCTCGCATCAATGCCTCGCTGATGCGCGCCGGTCGCCATCTCGTGCCGCTGAACTATACGAGCGGAGAGCGCTTCCATCATGACTCCGCCCTTCCGCACCCGGCGTGGCCGGCGCTGGAGGGACTGCGAGCGCTGGCGGCGCTACCCATGGCATCGCCGGAGACAGCTTTCTACGCCGTCCATGCTCGGCAGGTGAAAAATCGCGCCGCCCATGCGCTGAGGGAGGCCAATGCGGCATTGCGCACGGCGCTGGAGGACTGACGCGGTCGTATTCCGGATCAAACAAAGGCCATTTCGTGGCTGAAAAAAGGGAACTGAAAATGAGGAATAGAAACCTATGGGCCGCCGTGTTCGGCGCCATCGCTTTCCTGGCCCCGCTTGTCGCCGGCGCCAAGGACTGGACGCATGTCAAGGTCGGCATCGAGGGCGCATTTCCGCCCTGGAACCTGATGGATTCCAGCGGCAAGCTGGCCGGCTTCGACGTCGACCTCATCAATGACCTCTGCAAGCGCGCCAAGGTCGATTGCGAGCTGATTGCCGGCGAATGGAATGCGATGATCCCGAGTCTCAATGCGGGCAAGTTCGATCTGGTGATGACGCTCGGCATCAATGAGAAGCGCAAGCAGGTGGTCGATTTCACGGTACCCTATGCAAGCGGGGTCGCGAGCTTCCTGCTTGTGAAGGATGGGCCGATTTCTTCGCTTCCGATGACAGGCGAACGACTGAATCTGAACGACAAGGAAAAGGCCGACCCTGTGATGGCCGAAATCGGCAAAGCTCTCAAGGGAAAGACAGTCGGAGTGGTCCAATCGACCAGCCAGGAGCAGTTGATCAACGCCTATTTCGGATCCGATGTCGCCGTGCGCGCCTATAAGAATTCCGGTGAACGAGATCTCGATCTGAAGGCCGGGCGCATCGATGCCGGCTTCGATAGCGGTGTCTATGAAACCTCCGTGCTCGGCAAGCCCGGCAACGACGATCTGATGATGTCCGGCCCGCTGGTGAAGGGTGCGATGCTGGCAACCGAGGTGGCGCTCGGCATGCGCAAGGGCGAAACCGATCTGAAGGTCAAATTCGATGACGCCATCAAGCAGGCCGCCAAGGATGGGACGATCAAGCAGCTTTCGGAAAAGTGGAGCAAGATCGACCTCACGCCAACCTTCGACGCCAATTGAGCGCGCGATTCCCGCGTTACGCTTAGCCGAGGCTAGACAATGTCACTTGCCACAAAACGCCGCTTTCCCGGGGCGGCACCATGAACCAGCCGGGTTTGTTTGATCTCGCCGGTTTTGGACCGGACGGCTGGGGACATGCGCTTCTGGCCGGAGCATGGATGACCATACTTGTCGCGGTCGCCGGCTATGCCGTCGGCGCCTGCATCGGAACGCTCGGGGCCTGGGCCAAGATCGCCGGCAACGGTTTTGCTCGCGCCACCGCCGACGCCTATACGACGGTGTTGCGCGGCATCCCCGATCTGCTGGTCATCTATCTCTTCTATTTCGGCGGCAGTGCCGTGGTCACGGCGGTCGGTAGGCTTTTCGGCGCGGAAGGCTTTCTCGGCTTTCCGGGCTTTCTTGCCGGCTCGCTCGCCGTGGGCGTCACATCAGGTGCGCAGTTTACGGAAGTGTTGCGCGGCGGGTTCAAGGCGGTCCACCCAGGCGAAATCGAGGCTGCCATTGCTTGCGGCATGCCGCGCTGGCTGCGTCTGCGGCGGATCATCGGGCCGCTGACCCTGCGTCATGCGCTTCCAGGTCTCGGCAATGTCTGGCAGGTCGTCTTGAAGGAGTCGGCGCTGGTATCGATCACCGGCGTCGCTGAACTCCTGCGTCAGGCTCAGGTCGGAGCGGGATCGACCGGGCTTCCATTCGATTTCTACCTGATCGCCGGTGCGATCTATCTCATGATCTCGACCCTTTCGAGCCTCATCATCCAGCAGGCCGAGCGGCGCCTGTCGCGCGGCGTGAGGAGGCGTTGATGGATTGGCAGTTTCTCCAAGAAACGTTTCTGAGCCTTGTCGCCGCAATCCCGCTGACGATCGAACTTGCCGTGACATCGATCTGCCTCGGCGCGATTCTGGCGCTGCTATTGGCACTTGCCCGCCTTTCCGGCATCGCCGTGCTGGAATGGTTCGCGCGGCTCTATGTCTTTGTCTTCCGCGGCACCCCTTTATTGGTGCAGATATTTCTCATCTACTACGGCCTCGGCCAGTTTCCGGCCGTAAGGCACAGCATCTTCTGGCCGTTCCTGCGCGATCCCTATTGGTGTGCGGTTCTGGCATTGACCTTGAATACCGCGGCCTATGCCAGCGAAATCATTCGCGGCGGCCTGCTCTCGGTGCCACACGGTCAGATCGAGGCTGCTCGTGCTTGCGGTATGCATCGCTTTTTGATGTTTCGCCGCATCGTGCTGCCGCTGGCGATCCGCCAGGCCTTGCCTGGCTACGGCAACGAAATGATATCGATGGTCAAGGCGACATCGCTTGCCTCGATCATCACGCTGATGGAGGTGACGGGTGTCGCCGCCAAGATCATCTCTGAGACCTATCGGGCAATCGAGGTCTTCGTGGTCTCCGGGGCGATTTATCTCGTCATCAATTTCGTGCTGACGCGTCTCATTCAATTCGCCGAATACAGGCTGAGCCCGCATTTGCGTGCCCCCCTTCCCGTCACCCGAGAGAGTGCGGCGACGGCGACCCCTGCAGGAGAATCACAATGACGGCCATGCCCATCGCACTCAGGGTGCGCGACATGCACAAGAGCTTCGGGCCTGTCGAGGTCCTCAAGGGCATTTCCCTCGATGCCTTGGAAGGCGACGTGGTCTCCATTCTCGGCTCGTCCGGCTCGGGAAAGTCGACCTTCCTGCGCTGCATCAATCTGCTGGAAACACCCGATTCCGGTGAAGTGACCATCGCCGGCGAAACGATCCGCATGCAGCGCAACGCGCGCGGTACACAGCGCGCGACCGATGGAAAGCAGGTCGACCGGATCCGCGCCCAGCTCGGAATGGTGTTCCAGAGCTTCAATCTCTGGTCTCACAAGACGATCCTCGAAAACCTTATCGAGGCGCCGATCCATGTTCAGCGCCGCTCCCGCGCCGAATGTGTAGACGAGGCCGAGGCCTTGCTCGCCAAGGTCGGCATTGCCGACAAGCGAGATTTCTATCCCGCCCATCTCTCCGGCGGCCAGCAGCAGCGCGCCGCCATTGCGCGCGCGCTCGCCATGCACCCCAAGGTGATGCTGTTCGATGAGCCGACGTCCGCGCTCGATCCCGAGCTTGTCGGCGAAGTGCTACGGGTCATGCGCTCGCTTGCCGAGGAAGGGCGAACCATGCTGGTCGTCACGCATGAGATGGGGTTCGCGCGCGACGTCTCCAGCCGCGTCATCTTCCTGCACAAAGGCGTCGTCGAGGAGGACGGCAGGCCGCGGGATGTCTTTTCGAACTCGCAGTCGGACCGCTTTCGGCAGTTCATCAGTCAATAGTTTCAGCAAGCTCAATTAAAAAGGGGAACTCGAGCATGAAATACCTGACCACAATTCTGACGGCGTTCATGATGATCGCCACCTTGGCCATTTCGACCGCTGTACGTGCCGACGAGAAGAAATGGACACATGTGACGATCGCGACGGAGGGAGCATTCCGTCCGTGGAATTTCACCAAGGCCGACGGCAGCCTCGACGGCTACGAAATCGAGCTGATCAAATATTTCTGCGCCCATATGAAGGTCGAATGCACGACCGTAATCCAGCCCTTTGACGGCATGATCCCGGCGCTGAATGCCGGCAAATTCGATGCGATCATCTCCGGCATGTCGGCGACCGCCAAGCGCGAGGAAGTCATTGCCTTCAGCGATTCCTACGGCACGACGGGCCAGACCTTCGCGACACTGAAAGACTCCTCGCTTGCCACCCTGCCTTTGAAGGGCGAGGTCTTTTCGCTCGCGACGGACGAAGCCGGCGCCGCCAAGGCGGTGAAGGAATTGGAGCCGCTACTCAAGGGCAAGACGATCGGCGTGCAGACAGCATCGATCGCCGCGACCTTCCTCGACAAATATCTGAAGGGTATTGCCGATATCCGTGAATACAAGACGACCGAACAGCACGATCTCGATCTGAAGGCCGGGCGCCTCGACCTCATTATGGCTTCCATGGCTTATCTTTCGACCGCGGCGGCAAAGCCGGGCAATGAGGACATGATCGTCACCGGCCCGCGCTTCCAGGGCGGCATGCTCGGGCGGGGCAGTTCTGTCGGCCTGCGCAAGGATGACACAGAACTGAAAGCCATGTTCAACGATGCGATCGCCACAGCCAAGGCGGATGGTACGATCGCCAAGCTATCGCAGAAGTGGTTTGGCTTCGACGTTACGCCGAAGTGAAACTCTATTGAAATCCCCGAGCTGGCGCATGGCCGGATTTCATTAAAGTGGAGCGCATCTTGTGCGCTGGCAGGCCACGATCGGCTTTTCTTCGGCGACGCTAACCATCGTCTTCGGCCGCCTACATCCTCAGTCTGCTGCTGATCCTACTGGCAGCTGGACAGCTCTCCGACAGATGCGGGCGGAAGCCCGTGCTGCTGCCGGGCCTCGCGGCGGCACTAAAAATGGGCTTCCGGCTCTGACCCCTTCAACTGCAACTGGATGCTGAAGAGGAGCGCTCCGATTCTGTTCCCATCAAGTGCTGAGCTGGCCGTTTCTGCGAAGGTTTCTGCTCGAGGTATCGCGCTCTTCAAAGAGGCGTGCAACCTCTGCCATATTTTCTGTGCCCCATGAGCAGAGTGGAACCAGCGCTTCAGCCAAGCTGCGGCCCAATGGCGTGAGACTGTAGTCTACCCGTGGCGGAATTTCCTTGTAATCGGTCCGCTTCACGAGACCGTCTGCCTCGAGCTCCTTAAGCTGCTGTATCAACATTTTATCGCTGACGTCTCGCACTGCCCGCCGAAGCGCGCCGTACCGGGTGGGGCCGTCTTGAGCCACGAAGTATAAGATCAGCGGTTTCCACTTGCCGGAAATGACGCGCAAAGTCGCATCGAGGCCGCATGTAAAGCCTGGAAGCGTTGAGGGATTGATCTCGGTTGGCGGCAGGGTTTCCTCTGGCGGCACCGTCGGGCCGACGTGATCGGATGACATTCTATGCACTTACCAAAAGGTGCATACTTGTCAATAGGGATGTAAGTCGCCAGCTTCGTATGGTCTCAATGAAGGAGCAATCATATGAGCAGACTGCAAGGTAAGACAGCGGTGGTAACAGGCGGTGGAAGCGGCATCGGGCTTGGTGCTGCCAGGCGATTTATCGACGAAGGAGCATTCGTATACATCTTTGGCAGAAGGCAGGAGACGCTTGACGCCGCGATCACGCAATTGGGTTCGTCGGCCCGCGCCGTGCAAGGCTCGGTAACCAATCCACACGACCTCGACCGGCTGTACGAGACGGTGAAAGAGGAACGTGGAAGGCTCGACATATTACTTGCCAATGCCGGGACCGGGTCATTCGCGGCTCTTGGAAACATCACGCTCGAACATTACGATCAGACGTTCGACCTGAATGTGAAAGGTCTGGTGTTTACGGTGCAGAAGGCTCTGCCGCTCATGGGGCAGGGCGCTTCGATCATCTTGACCGGTTCGAGCACGGGTGTGATGGGCACGGCGGCGTTCAGCATCTACAGCGCCACGAAGGCAGCGGTTCGCAACCTTGCCCGCAGTTGGGCACTCGACCTTCGCGGCAGCGGTATCCGCGTCAATGTGATGTCACCGGGGCCGATCACAACAGAACTGGCGCTTGAGGTCCTGGGTGATGAAGGAATGAATGCCATAGGCGCCACGACAGTGCTGGGTCGCATGGGCGACCCGTCCGAGACGGGCGCGGTGGCTGCATTCTTGGCTTCTTCGGACAGCAGCTTCATGACCGGCGGCGAAGTTTTTGTCGATGGAGGCTTGGCACAAGTCTGACACGCTTTAACGCAAAGCGTGAGGGCTTATGATCTGGAACAAGAAGCCCTCACGGCAAGGTTTAGGATTGGCATTCGCAGCCGCTCGTCATGCCCTGTGGCAACCTTTTCAATGCGCGAGCCCAGGTCGGAGAATCGTATCGACGAGACGCGGGTATTCGTTCAAGAGCATCCACCGTCGATGTGCTGGTGACGCTAACTTGATCATCGCGGAGGCTACAGACGCGCCATTGCCTCATCTCGGCAGGTCGCCCCACCTAAGTCATTACGACCAAAACGTAAGCTCACGTGCGTGTGGTTAAGGTTGAGAGCTGATCGGTGTCGTAGCGGCTTCGCAGATTGGCGAGGGCTTCTGGATCCGGGGCGCCCTGCGCGGCAAGCTTCGCTAGCTCCTCGAAATAGTGCTCATGGCCGGGCGGTGAGACCGTCATCAACACACGGGCAGGTTTCTCGCTGACATTGGTAATGTTGTGCGTCACGCCTGGCGGGATGAACAGGTAAGTTCCGGGCGTCGCGCGGACAATCCTGTCGCCGACATGCCACTCACATTCGCCTTCGAGCAAGTAGAAGGTTTCCTCTTGTACCCGGTGGACGTGGCGCCCCGTGGCGAACCCTGCGGGAATCGTCCAGTCGAACATGCTGGTGTGCCTGGTATTTTCGCCGGTGACGAGAAAGTGCATGGGGTGACCGCGCAATATCACTCCGTTCTTCTCATCGGGCATGCGGACAATGGTTGCGGCGCTCATTTGATCCTCCATTGACAATGGGTCTGCTGCTGTAAACATCGTCGTAAGATCGGCGCTCGGTGCCGAAAAGTCGTGAATCCGTTGCTAAAAATCTGCTAAAAGTGGTGAATGACGAGTGGGAGCGAAATCTACCAGTTCGGCCCGTTCCGCCTCGACCCCGCGGTGGGTATTTTGTATCGAGGGGACGAACCAACCATGCTTGGGCGTCGCGCCGTCGTGCTGCTGTGCCGGCTGCTCGAAAATGCCAGGGCACCCGTGTCGAAAGACGTGCTGGTCGAGGCAGGTTGGGGCGGATTGGCGGTCGCCGACAACAATCTGACGGTTCAAATTGCAGCCTTGCGCAGGGTGCTGGCGGAGGCGGATGCCGAAAGATGGATCGAAACGATGCCGCGGCGCGGCTATCGCTATGTCGGGCCGCCGGCAGTTGTCACGAACGTTCGCGATGTTCCGGCTAGCGCCGCGTCAGCCCTCGCACTTCCCGAGAAGCCCTCGGTTGCTGTTCTGCCTTTTTTGAACCTGAGCGGCGATCCTGAGCAGGACTATTTCGCTGATGGAATAGTCGACGAGATTATCACCGGCCTTGCACGCATTAAGTGGCTGTTCGTCATCGCGCGAAATTCCAGCTTTGCCTATAAGGGGCGCATTACGGATGTGAAACAGGTGGGCCGCGAGCTTGGGGTGCGTTATGTGCTGGAAGGCAGCGTGCGCAGATCTGGCGGCAGCGTGCGGGTGATTGGGCAGATGATCGATGCATCGACCGGAGCCCATGTATGGGCCGAGCGTTATGATTGCAATTCGGCGGATATTTTTTCGCTTCAGGACGAGATTTCGCTCTCAGCGGTGGGTGCTATCGCGCCAAGCCTTCGAAAAGCGGAGTTTGAACGTGTCAAGCGGAAACGCCCTGAAAGCCTTGATGCCTACGATCTGGTGCTCCAGGCTCAGCCTGATGTTGATTCGGGCATGCCGGAGCAAGTCACGAGAGGACTGACGCTTCTTGAGCGTGCTATCGCACTCGAACCTGCTTATGCGCTGGCGCACGGCAATGCCGCCATGTGTCATCATTGTTTGTTTCTCCGCGCGGGCTTGCAGGAAGCCAACCGCACCGCTTCGATCCGCCACGCCCGTTTAGCGATCATCCACGGACAGGACGATGCGGCCGCATTAACATTAGCGGGATTTTCCTTGGGCATGGATGGGCACGACCGTGGCGCGGCTTTCACGGCGCTGGAAGCCGCGCTCGCCCTCAGTCCATCGTCAGCGCTGACCTACATCCTTGGCAGCGTCATTTTGGGATGGGGCGGAGATGCGGAACGGGCGATCGAATGGAGCGAGCGCGGCATGCGGCTCAGCCCATTCGATCCATGGACTTTCGCCGCTTTTGACGCGCAGGCGATGAGCCACTTGCTGCGCGGTCGATACGAGGACAGCTGTCGTGCCGCCTATAAGTCCGTTCAGGCCAATCCCGCGCATAGCATCACTTATGTGCAATTGGCTGCCGCGCTGGCCAAACTTGGCCGGTTTGAGGAAGCAATGGCGGCGGCCGCGCGCGTGCTTGAGCTTCAGCCTTCCTTTCGTTACGGCCGTCAGTTTGCAGGCGTTAATTGCGCGCCGGAGCTCGCATCAACACTCGGCAGCGCCCTACGTGACGCCGGATTGCCGGAGTAGCTCGCGTCTCAGACCTACCGCAGCCGCACGGAAGGCAAGGCGGATTTTATCAAGCATCTCATCCGTCCACGCCGCACGGAATGGCAGCAAGGCCTGCGATGTCGGGGGGCACGGTTTGCGAACTTGCTCAGCTGTTCGACATTTCAACCATGCCGATCTCTGCTGCGAAACCTTGGGCGCAAGACCAATCGAAAAGTTGAAAACAGTTCTCGGATTTGCGGGCTCGACCGTTAGGTTTGCCCATGCGCCTCAACAATAGATCGGCATATTGCAAGACCCGTACCCATTCCCGATTCCTTGCTCGTGAACATCGGATCGAAATCTTCGCGTAGAGGGAAAAACTGCTGTGGCGGAGGCGCCGCCTATCGCCGCAAGTGCGAAAACGGAGGCGATGATTAGAACCCACGGCGTCGTCGATTCCAGCATCGCCACCTCCGAGCGCGGCATTTAGGCGATCAAATGGTCCTTCGTCATCCTCGCGATCACGGCGGTGCTGCCGTTGATCGTCGTCTTCGCCTCTGGCTCTGGCGCACTTCTCGCCGACACTATCCACAACATCGGAGATGCCACGACCGCGATCCCTCTGTGGATCGCGTTCGTGCCGGTGCGGCATCCGCCAACAGCGTACGAGATGTCATCGAAATCTTTGGTGTAGTTCTTGAGGGATTTGTACGGAGCCTTCTGGTTGGCCGTGCGCGGATTAAAATCGACAAGATGCCGTGATCCAAAAGCCCCTATTCCGGGGCTTTTGGCGATCTTTGTAGAATCACGTCGCACGTTCCGCGGCACGTGGCCGCCATTTGATCAGACGAGCCTCGACGAAATCCAGGACGAGATCGATCAGTAGGACGAACACGGCAAGGATGAAGATCCCTGCGAAGACGCCGACGGCATCAAAGTTCCCTTCAGCCTGCGCGATAAGGTATCCCAGGCCGGCCGATGCACCCAGATATTCACCGATGATCGCACCGACGACCGCAAATCCCACGGACGTTCGCAACGATGAAAGGATCCAGCTCGCGGCAGCCGGAAAATAGACGTGCCGCAGGAGTTCGGACCTCGTCGCACCGAGGATGCGAGCGTTCGACAGCACCACCGGATTGACTTCGCGTACACCCTGCATCGCGTTGAAAAAGGTCACAAAAAACACAAGCGTGACGGCGAGGGCCACCTTGGACCACAGACCCAACCCGAGCCAAAGAACGAAGATCGGGGCAAGAACCACGCGGGGAATGGCGTTCAACCCTTTGATGAACGGATCGAGGATGCGAGCGGCTGAGCGCGACAGGCCGAGCCACACCCCCGCGGCAACGCCAAGGCCGGTGCCGATGACGTAGCCGAGTACCGTTTCCGTTAGGGTGATGGTCACATGCTTGAAAAACCCTGGATCAGTAACCCAGCCGAACACCTGCTTCAGAATATCGACAGGAGAGGGAAAGAAGAAGACATCGACCACGCCCAGGTTCACGCCGATTTCCCATCCGCCGACGATGATCAGCAGCAATGCCAGTTGCGTAAGTCTTTCAGTCATGGCGTTCATAGCTCTTCTCCACTTCTCCGCGCAGGGAAGCCCAAATATTGCGATACAGCTCGGTAAAACGGGGATCGAGCTTGATTTCGGCGACATCGCGGGGCCGCTCCAGGTCGACTGGGAAACTGTCGATTACCCGAGACCGGGGACCCGCGGCCAGAACCACGACGCGATCCCCCAAAGCAATTGCTTCCTCGAGATCATGCGTAATCAGAACGACAGCCCGCTGCTCTTCCTGCCACAGTCGAAGCAGCTCATTTTGCATCAAATGCCGGGTATGAATGTCCAGGGCGGAGAAAGGTTCGTCCATGAGGATGACTTTCGGCCCGGTTATCAGCGCCTGAGCCATCTGCACTCGTTTGCGCTGGCCGCCCGAAAGCTGGTGCGGATAGCGGTCTTCGAAGCCTTTGAGGCCGACCTTCGCCAGCCATTTTAGAGCCTGTTCTCGGCGCTCGCGGGCGCCAACGCTCTGGAACAATGGACCTAGTTCCACATTTTCGATCGCGGTTTTCCAAGGAAGTAGCGCATCCTGTTGAAACAGATACCCGATGTTGTTCTGGATACCGGAGACCAACGCCCCATCGATGGAAACCGACCCTTCTGCCGGCTTCAAAAGCCCTGCGATCGCATTCAGGATCGTACTTTTGCCGCAGCCAGTCGGCCCGACGATTGCGACGAATTCACCATCGGCCACTGCTAGATTCACATCCTGGACGGCGACGAAGGAGCCGAAGGACATGGTGACATTTTTGATCGCCACCATCGCTTTGGGCGACGCCGCTGCATGAGGTGTCTGTGTTGCCGGTTTCAAGGCTGTCACGGACATCTTAACCTCCCTTAGTTCGATGCCGTCGCCGGCACCTTAGCTACAAATTCGTTGGTATAGGTCTTGGAAAGGTCGATCTTGGCGGCTTTGACCTTGTCGTTGAACGACGTCAGAACATCGAGAGGCGTCTTGATATCGTCTTCGCTCAGCAGCCCATCCGTGGAAAAGATCTGTCGAGCATTTTCGACTGCCTTGATGTAGGTGTCTTTGTCCCCCGAAATGAATTCAGGCGGAAGCTTTTCGACGATCTCTGCGGCGCTGTGCGTCTTCATCCACTGAAGCGCCTTTACCGTTGCGTTCGTGAGCTTCTGAATGGTCTCCGGATTTTTGGAGATGTAATCCTGCGTGGCGTAAAGCACCGATGTCGGATAGATGCCGCCATAGATTTCCTTAGCGCCGTCGTCGTTACGGGCATCGATCAGGATCTTTCCGACACCCTTCTCGACAACGAACGTCGCCGCGGGATCGTAATTTACAAGCAGATCGATCTTGCCCTGCTGAAGAGCTGCGACAGCAGCCGAGCCCGAGCCGACGCCGATGATCGAAACGTCGTTCGCTGTGAGCTTATGCCGCTGAAGATAGTAGCGAACAAAGAAATCCGAGGACGATCCGGGAGCGGTGATTCCGATCTTGGCGCCCTTGATGGTTTCCGGCTTTTTCGGATCGAATTTCGCGTCTTTGCCGCCGGCCAGCACGAGCCCGGAATTGCGTCCAAGCTCCACGAACGCGACGACATTCTTGTTCTGCGACTGCATTTGAATCGTATGGTCATAAAAGCCGACAGCGACATCGGTCGAGCCCGCAACCAGAGCCTGCAAGGTCTTTGATCCACCGGATGCGAAGTTTTCGACGGTGACCTCCAGCCCTTCCTTTTCATAGAGGCCCAAACCCTGCGCGACAGGAAAAGGCAGGTTGTTGAGGTTGTAGGAACCCATGCTAATGCGAACAGGTTCAGCGAAAGCTGCTCCGGACAGCGCTACCGTGGCAGCGAGTGCGAGAATAAGCTTTTTCATTCGATCTCCTCCATTTCGGCACCCTCCCGGCACCATAGGTTGATTGATTATGCGGCACAAACCAGCGCTTTGGCAGGTTTCGCGAAGACATGGCCCTCAAATAGCCTACGTGCGGTTCGAAGAATTCCGGCGACAAGCTTTCCATCCCGTAACTGCAACTTTACGTCCAGATGGCCGCTGGGATGTTCAATGGAAAGCACGACGGGCGGCGTCTGAACTCCGATAAGACGAGACGCGACGGTGTTTTCGCTTACGCACGCCGTTGCGATCCCGACCGCACCTGTCGTTGCCAGTGACGGATGGCATTCATTCGGCATGAAATATCGAACGCTCAACGCGCCGCCTTGTCGGGCAGGAGAAAGGAGAACCGGTTTTGGGGTGACTTGATTGCGAACATCACCCATTCCCATTTTCTCGCCGGCAAGGATACGAAGATCTTCCAGCCGCTCGATCAATGAACGGTTGCTGTTCATTTCCGCGGCACTCTCGTATCCGCTCACGCCAAGCGAGGCCGCTTCGATCAAGAGCATGGGCATCGCGCAATCGATACAGGTCACATCGATGCCGTCGATCGTCTCGATCGAATTGCCGCTTGGGAAAAGCTGGCCCGTTCGGGCACCTGCCGCGTCCTTGAACGTGAGCGCGATCGGAGCGGCGTGACCGGGTACACCGTCAATTTCTGCGTCACCGAGATAGGCTACGGCACCATTTGGGGTCGGAACCTCGGCTTCGATCATCTTGCCGGTGTTCACGTTGAAGATTTTAA
Source organism: Martinezella tropici (assembly GCF_008370325.1). Taxonomy (GTDB): domain Bacteria; phylum Pseudomonadota; class Alphaproteobacteria; order Rhizobiales; family Rhizobiaceae; genus Rhizobium; species Rhizobium tropici_B. Next base: position 80,646 of record NZ_VNIP01000016.1, read on the forward strand.
CGAGAGTGGTGTTACCGGAAACCGGCACAAGCCCTGCCTCTATCGCGAACGGCCCGACAGCCGCCAACATGTTTCCGCAATTGGGAGAGGTATCGACGATCTGCTGATCCACGCGAACTTGCGCGAACAGATAGTCCACTTCCGCGCCGGGCGCCGTTCCCGGGCCACAGATGGCAACTTTACTGGTCACAGGGTTTCCCCCTCCGATGCCATCGATCTGGAGAGGATGCCCCGAGCCCATTATGGACAAAAGCACTTGGTCCCGCTGGATAGGATCTTGCGGCAGGTCCGATGCCAAAAAAAACGGGCCTTTTGAGGTGCCGCCCCGCATCAACACACAGGGTATGGAGAGCAAGTCATTCATGCGTTTTCTCGTCGGATAATGTGATTGGCGTATTAATCAGCCTCGTTATTGCTATTATCGAATGAATGATTGATATGTGAAATGCTAAAATCGAGGCGATTGATACGAAATGAACATCAATTGTGAAATTCTTGACCTTAGAGCGTTCCTGGCCGTCGTGGAGCTGCAGGGCTTTCATCGCGCGGCCGATCAGTTGAACATGTCGCAACCGGCGCTGAGCCGGCGCATTCAAAAGCTTGAGCAGGCGATCGGCGCGCCGCTGCTGGAAAGGACGACGCGTCACGTCGCGGCGACAGCTCTTGGGACCGAGCTTGTTCCTCTGGTGCAGCGTATGCTCGAGGAGTTCGACGGTTCGCTGTTTTCGATGCGGGAACTGGGAGCCAAACGTGGGGGCTTGGTAACTATTGCATGTCTGCCAACGGCAGCCTTTTACTTCCTGCCTTCCGTCATTCGTCAATTCAATCAGGAGTATCCGAATATTCGGCTTCGGATTCTCGACCTTACCGCGACTGACGCACTGCAGGCCGTGGCACGGGGTGAGGTCGAGTTTGGGATCAATATCATGGGGAGTTCCGACAGCGATCTGGTCTTCGAGAGGCTGGCCGAGGATCCTTTCGTTCTGGCAGCCAAAAGGGACCACCCTTTGGCGGAAACGAAAGAGGTGAGGTGGCAGGACCTTGAACCTTACCCCCTTATTACCGTCCATCGCTCCAGCGCGAACAGGACACTCCTGGACGCCGCTCTGGCGAGGTCAAACATCAAGCTTAACTGGTTCTACGAAGTCACTCATCTCTCAACGTCGCTCGGTCTTGTGGAGGCTGGATTGGGAATTTCGGTGTTGCCGAAAATGGCGACACCGCAAGGGGAACACCCCTTCCTTATCACACGTCCAATTCGAAACCCGGAAATCACGCGCACCATCGGCGTCGTCCGGCGTCGCGGCGGGACCTTGTCGCCGGCCGCGGAGCATTTCATGCGCATGTTGATCGGTGCATGGACGCAAGCCTAAGGCTTGGCGAATGGGTGCACCTGACGATCATGCCATGATCTATCGTCAGCGATACGCACGGGGTTGCAGGGGCATCTGCCTCTACTGCAATCGACGAGTTGGTTCCGACGCTATGCGCGTTATGCGTGGGGGGCGGCAATTTCAACCCGAGTGGTGATATTTGGGGGCTATCATGAAGAGATATCGCGGGAAACGCCGATAGAACTCTGATGTCGCAGAAGAGGGCATGAACGTGATCGGCTGATGCCGTCACAAGCAGAAGATATAAGCCAACGCCGCGTTTCCGGGCGCTGGTTTTGTTTGCTGGTACATCGCAAGTCGGGTCAGCGCGCCCGCGGGTCGATAGGACGCATCGCGATGCGTCCACGCATGTTGGCGCCGGTTGTTCCGAACCGCGGTGGGCCACCCTTATCGCTTCGGCTCGGCTTGCCCGTTGCGAAATGCCGCTTCGCCTGCGTCCGATACCTCTGCCCATCGCGCACTGGGTGTCACCTCGGTCTCATAGTTGTCGTTCCAGTTCCACCATTTATACGGAGGGTCCTGCGGATAACCCGCCGGAGAATCCTCCCAGATTTCCTGCCGTCCAAGCGGGGTTAGGTCGAGATAGCTCCAAACGGTGCCCAATGCCTCGTCGCCGCGATTGTCGGTGAAATACGTGCGGTAGATCAGGCCGCCGTCGCGAATGAAGACATTGTGACCGTGCCATTCGTCGACCCCGAAATCCCGATCGAAGTCGTCTGTGATCGTGTACCAGGGGATGTGCTCCCATCCCATGCGCATCTTCAGTCGCGTAATATCGTCTTGTGATCCGCGAGACGCGTAGACGAGAGTGGTGTCACGTGCGTTCAGATGGACCAGATTGGAAACCTGATCCGCGCCAAGCGAACAGCCGCGGCAGGCATGATCGGGCCAACCGAAGACCCCAGGCTCGAAGAAGGCGCGATAGACGATCAGCTGTCGGCGCTCCGCGAAAAGATCAAGCAAGCTGGCTTTGCCGTCAGGCCCTTCAAACACATAGTCTTTTTCGATGGCCATCCATGGCATCCTCCGGCGTTCGGCGGCAAGCGCATCACGCGCCCTGACATGTGCCTTTTCCTTGATCAGCATCGCCTGCCGCGCCGTGCGCCATTCGCTGGCCGAAACGACGGGGGGATGATTCTGGAGTGTTTTGGTCAATTCGCTGTCGGTGTTCATGAGCTTCTCCTTTCACGCTGATTTGCCATTAGGAGCAGTGATCCCAACGGTCGCGATGGAAAAATTACCGCCGAATGACGAGAGGGCGGGAGTAACAATTCTGCCGGGATTCGCTTGAAGGACGGCTGACAAGAGAGGGCTCGCCTTTCCTCAATTGATACGCTATGCGTAGCATATGACAAAAGATCTCGATCAAGAAGCTCTCTTTCTGCTCCGCGCCGTCCTCGCGCTCGGGCGGCGCTTGCGCTCGGAACGCCCGGAAGGCGCGGTGACGCTGGCTGCAATCAGTCTTCTCGGAACGCTCGGTCGCCTTGGACCAACGCCGGCCGTGCAACTGGCCGCCGAGGAGCGCCTTCAGCCTCAATCTCTGACGCGGATCATTGCCGGTCTCGAACGCGACGGGCTGATCGAACGCCGGCGAGACCCGACCGACCAGCGAGCGTTGATCATCGCTCTGACGGAGAAGGGCAAGACCGTGTTCGCGGATGATTTGCGCGCGCGCCAGGCGTGGTTGCGCGACGCGATGCTGGGAGCGCTTTCAGAAGAGGAGCGCACGGCTTTGATCGCGGCCGCCGACATCATGCTCAAGCTGGCCTTCGACGGCCATGGCAAACGGGGGCTTCATGACTCGCTGGATCGATAATGCCGTCTTCTGGCACCTATATCCGCTCGGTTTCGTGGATGCTCCGCAGCACGCGGAAGCCGACGTTCGTCATCGTCTCGTCCACATCGTCGACTGGCTCGACTATGCGGTCGTGATGGGGGCATCAGGTCTCCTGTTGGGGCCGGTCTTTGCCTCATCGACGCACGGCTACGATACGATTGACCATTTTCGGATAGATCCTCGCCTGGGAGATGACGGGGATTTCGACCAGCTCATCTCAGAGGCGCGACCACGCGGATTGCAAGTCGTCCTCGATGGCGTCTTCAACCATGTCGGAAGGGACTTCCCGCTTCTCCGGGCAGCTCTTGAAAACGGCCCGACTTGCGTTGAAGCGGGCTGGTTCCGCTGGCTCGGCCGCGAGGATAGTGCAGGCGAGCCCGATTATGCGACCTTCGAAGGACACCGCGCCCTAGTCACGCTCAATCATGGGTCACCGGATGTCATCGCTTATGTGACGCGCGTGATGAACCACTGGCTGGACCGGGGCGCCTCCGGCTGGCGGCTCGATGCAGCCTACGCAGTACCCCGACCGTTCTGGAAGACGGTGCTGTCGGATGTGCGCCGAAACCATCCCGACGCCTACATATTCGGCGAGGTCATTCACGGCGACTACAAGGGGATTGTAGCGGACACGGGCGTCGACGCCGTGACGCAGTACGAATTGTGGAAAGCGATCTGGAGCGCGATCAACGACGGCAATCTGTTCGAGCTGCAATGGGCGCTCGAACGGCACAACGGTTTCCTCGAGCATTTCCAGCCGCTCACCTTCGTTGGAAACCATGACGTGACACGACTGGCGAGCCGGCTGACCGACGAACTGCACATTGCCCACGCCCTGGCGCTCCTGCTGACCATCGGCGGTACGCCAACCATCTACGCGGGGGATGAACAGGCATTTCGAGGTATCAAGGAAAACCGGGCGGGCGGCGATGATGCGATCCGACCTGCCTTTCCCGCGACGCCGGAGCAGCTAGCCCCGTTCGGCTGGCCAACTTACCGACTTCATCAGCAACTCATCGGACTTCGCCGTCGCCACCCCTGGCTTTTCAAAGCCAGAAGCCGGAAGATTCATCTCACAAAGCGGGAGGCCGTCTGGGCCATGGAAGCGGGCGACAACAGTCTTCTCGTCGCGCTCAATCTCAATGACAGGGAGACAATACTCCCTGCGCCGGGTGGCGGTGATGTATTGGCCGGAGCTGCTGAGGTGAGGAAGGCCTACCCCGATCGCGCAATATCGGTCCGACTGGCACCGCACGGATGGGCCGTGCTCGGCCCTTCGAGGCACACCTGAAAGCTATATCGAGCGGACCTGCCAGCAGCCCTAGCCCGAGAGGCTCGGTGTCGCACAGGATGTCTACGCGCCGATCAGGGAAACGCTCGCGAAGCATATCGAGAAATGGATCGTGATGGATTGGGATTTGTCCGGTTCCAATAGGCTCGAAAGCCGAGACGGATCCGACAGGCGCATTTCGTTCGCATCTACGAGAGCTGGCGCAGGAAATCGGTGCTCGTTTGACGTCGCGGCGACACGGCCGATAATCATACCTGATTCTTGCAATTCCAGCTTCCGCGCATTAAATGTGGTTACGTAGCCACAATGTTGGGCCGCGAATGTTGGAGCTTGTCATGACCGTCACCACGCTTTCAGGCCGTGAACTCAATCAGGATCTTGGCCGTGCGAAGCGCGCTGCCAAGGACGGCCCTGTCATCATCACTGACAGGGGCCGGCCCGCGCATGTCCTCCTGTCGTTCGACGAATACAAGCGTCTTACCGGTAAGATGCGGACGCTCGGTGATATGCTCGCCGCACCGGGAGCGGAAGACGTTGACTTGCCGCTGCCGCAGCGCACGGAACATGCCAAGCCGGTCGACCTGTCCTGATGCTGTTGCTCGATACCAATGTTGTGTCCGAGCTGCGCAAGGTCGCGGGCGGCAAGGCTGATCCCAATGTCGTAGTGTGGAACGAAACCGTTGATCCGGCCGAAACCTTCATTTCGTCTGTGGTTTTGCACGAGCTGGAAATTGGCGTCCGGCTCGCGGAGCACAGTGATACTGTCGCAGGGAAGGTCCTGCGCAACTGGCTGGAAAATACGGTCCTCAAGACATTTTCTGGCCGCATCCTGCCGCTGGACGAAGCGGCAGCCGTTCAAGCGGCGAAATGGCATGTCCCCAATCCCAAGCCGATCAATGACGCCTATATCGCGGCGATAGCCTTCACCCGGCGCATGACACTGGTCACGCGAAACGTCAAAGATTTCGAAGGCATGAGAGTGGCGCTGGTGAATCCGTGGGAAAGGCCAGCATAGCGATGGCTGTTTTCTGTGTCATGCAGCTTTTCAATCATCAGACACACCATCGAGGTCAGGTCCACGCGATGCTGACGGCAGCGGGCGCAGAACCAGAGCCGACTGATCTTCAAATGCTGGAATAGATTGCCTGTTTTCCCAAGCTGGGCAGGTTCCTGACCCGAAAAGATTATGAGCTGCTCGCATGGTCAATGTAGGTTTCTGCCCAGGCTGAGTATCGGACAGGCGGCCTGTGAAGAAATTCAGCCGCGCGGTTTGAACAGAGCAATGATAATTGTCCACGGATATCATCGATCCTCAGTCCGCCGCGAAAAGAAATGTGAGGGCGTTGCGATAAGGAATCCATGCAAGCCAGAACGCTTGGTGGATCGGCCAGAGACCTAAGGTGCGCGAATACCCCTCTGTATAGCAAATTTACAAAGTTCAAAAACAAAAGGTAGACGACGGAGGTCGGCTTGTGTATTACACGGTAATCGATACTTTGTTTGCCGATATTTGTTTGGCTGCGCTTAGCGCCTCTTGATCAACTTCCCTTTCAAAAGTCGAAACACCGCCGTGCGTCGCCCGGCGGGACATTATTTTTTGCTATGAAAGGGTTCGTTATGACCACTGGCACAGTTAAATGGTTCAACGCCGCAAAGGGTTTTGGTTTCATCCAGCCTGACGACGGCAGCGCCGACGTTTTCGTCCACATTTCTGCCGTCGAGCGCGCTGGAATGAACTCGATCGCTGAAGGCCAGAAGCTCGGATTCGAGCTGGAGCGCGATCGCAAGTCCGGCAAGATGTCCGCCGGCCAGCTTCAAGCTGCTTAAAGCTCTTATAGCCGCCACGACCACGGATGTACTGGCGTGGCTGGCAGGAGCATTTGGAGGCCAGACAGATGTCTGGCCTTTTTTCATTCGATACGATCTCGCCTGGCAATCGCGCGGTTTGCAGCAAGGCCGTGTCGTGCAGGCCTTTTGCGCCAGAAGGACAATCTATTGAGACATCCGAACGACAACAGCTTCGCCGAACGCCGCAAGACTGCGGATAATGCCAAGCGGCAGCTTTTGACGAAATTTGCATCTGCGCCAAAACCGACCGATCCCGCCATGCAGCAACGTTCTGCCGCCCGCGCGGCAATCACCGTGGCGAGAGCGGCTCGCCGGGCTGAACGCGAGGCTCAGAAAGCTGCGGAAAACGAGCGTCTGCTACAAGAAGCCGCAATGTTGGCAGCGGCCGCTGAGGCGCACCAAAAGGCGGAAGCTCACGCTCGGGAAGTGGAACGCAACAATCGCCTTTTGCAGGTCGCGGCTGATGAGGCCGAACGTAAGGCCGAGCGGGATCGCCGCTATGCGGCCCGCAAGGCACGTCAGGGCTGAGAAGCGCGGCCTATATCAGACTGGCCTGCTCGGCGCCGACATTAGCGGCCACGCAGGCGGCGTCAGGCTGGAAGGGATATCATCCATGAATGTTCATGCCCATGCGACTGAAGCGAGCTTTGACGATGATGCCGGTGCTTGGCTAAAAATTCTCGCGACATACAGACAGCCTCACATGCGGCGCAGCGTGTTCGAGCTGATCATCACGCTCGTACCATTCGCGCTCTTCTGGAGTGGGGCCTGTATCTCGGTCGCTCAGGGTTTCTGGCCGGGACTTGTCCTGGTTTTGCCGGCTGCTGGTTTCCTGCTCAGGCTCTTCATGATCCAGCACGACTGCGGACACGGATCTTTTTTTGCGCGGCGAGGGGTCGATACCTGGACAGGGCGTATGCTCGGCGTCCTGACCCTGACACCCTATGATTACTGGCGACGCGCGCACGCGGCCCATCATGCTTCGGCCGGCAATCTCGACGAGCGAGGCGTGGGCGACATTTCCACGCTCACCATTTCCGAATATAGCTCTCTCTCCCGATCCGGGCGTCTTGCCTACCGTTTGTATCGCCACCCATTGGTCATGTTCGGCATCGGGCCTGCCTGGCTCTTTCTCTTCAAGCAGCGTCTGCCTTTCGGGATGATGAACGCGGGCGCGTTGCCGTGGATTTCCACGATGGCCACCAATGTGGCGATCGCGATCCTGACCGTCATGATGGTTCTGCTTGTTGGACCGGTACCCTTTGTGATCGTCCATCTGCCGGTCGTGCTTCTCGCAGGGGCAGCAGGTGTCTGGCTCTTCTATATCCAGCACCAGTTTGAAGAAACCCATTGGTCGCGGACCGGAGAATGGAAATTTCCCGAAGCCGCCCTCCACGGTGCATCCCACTACGATCTGCCGCCGGTGCTCCGATGGCTGACGGGCAATATCGGCCTCCATCACATACACCATCTTGCAAGCAGGATTCCCTACTACCGGCTGACGGAAGTGCTGCGTGACCATCCGGAACTGGCCGATGTCGGCCGGGTCACCCTGCGGCAGAGCCTCCGCTGCATCCGGCTCGTTCTTTGGGATGAAAAGAGCGGCAGGCTCGTTTCCTTCCGCGATGCTGCGCAGGCAAAAACACATGAATGACCTTCAACAATGAGGGCCGCTGCAAACTTACCCGTGTTTAGGATCGAAATTTGAATATGAGCGCGAAGACCACCACCAACGCAATCCCTTTGAGCATCACCCTCACCCCGACCGAGATCAGAGCCTTGAAGCTGGCAAGAGATGGCGACCTTTATCCTCAGGATGCGAAGAGGTGGACGCACCTCAATGCCACCGTCACCTATGCAAGATCCGACCGCTTCAAGGAGCGCCCGATTAAGGTGAAGGTCGTAACGACGACAACCTTGGAGCAACTGCGGGACTACGGGCTTCTACGAAGCCTCGACGCCGAAATTGGTTCCTCAGAACCGGCTCATGCCATAACGATGGCCGGCAAGATGTGGCTGCTGAAACACAAGTGACACTGGACGCAGACGGCAGAACCATTCTCTTTCCGTCGACCTCAGGAATGTTTATTTGATGAATCCCATATCCCCAACACCCGACTTTGACTGTCAGACATGCGGCGCTTGCTGCGCGTATTCATCTGACTGGCCTAGGTTCACCACTGAAAGCGATGCTGCTCTCGAGTTGGTTCCAGCCCGCTTCGTCGCCGAAGATCAACGAGGGATGCGATGTGAGGGCTCACGCTGTTCTGCGCTTTCGGGCCGTGTCGGCTCGCGGACATCCTGTCTCGTCTATGATGTTCGGCCCGACGTTTGCCGGGCCTGTCTGCCGGGTGACGATGCATGTATGATCGCACGTGACGCGTTCCTGCTCGGCGCAGATCATGCCTCGAACCGAAATAGCAGAGCCTAGAGCAATTCCAGGAAAAGTGCGCAGCGGTTTTCCGGGAGGAATTGCGTAAAAACAGAAAGATAGGTTGTTTTCGCGATTCGAAGAAAAGCGGAGACGCTCTGGGTCCTGCCCGACAAGCGCGCTTTCTCCCACCGGCAAAGCACTCTAACCGGCTCAATTCAAACGCAATCGGAATCGAAAAACACCAAGCAAAGGAGCAATCTTGCGAGTAGATGTAAGAGATAATAACGTCGATCAGGCGCTTCGCGTTTTGAAAAAGAAAATGCAGCGCGAAGGCCTCTTTCGCGAAATGAAGGCCCGCAGTGCCTATGAGAAGCCCTCGGAGAAACGCGCGCGAGAGAAAGCCGATGCGATCCGACGGAGCCGCAAGCTCGCCCGCAAGCAGGCGCAGCGAGAAGGCCTTCTTCCTGCGCCAAAAAAGAAGACAATCGGAAGGGCGCGGTGAGCGCACTGCCATTGCTCGCTATCTGCCGACGCTCCGCACTCGATAGGATCTTCATCTGAGAGGTAATACATGACTGCGACAAAAGACCGTTTTTTCAAACCGGCCACAACCACCGCCGAAACGAAATTGGCGCAAACCGCCACCAACGCCCGCGACATCCTCGATGCCGAGGCTGCGATCAGGGCTAAGAAGACGGAGAGACTTCGTGCACTTCGTTTGTCTCAACCTGCGGCGGAAACCCCTGATAAGCCAAGCGGCGCCAAGCCGAGTTCCGCAAGAGGTCGCAAGGCGTAACAACCGCGAGCGCAAGCTGCCGGCTTTTAACCTGCAGCCAGCGCACCTATTTGGATGGCACCGCAGATGGCTGCCATCCCTCGTGCGACGATGAATGGCCTGTAGCGATTATCGAATATCAGCGTGAAATCTATCTGGCCTTCGCCGACCATATCAATGCGTTCGCCGCCAGTGGATGGCTGCCGTTTCTGACCTTCTTGCCGATGGGCGTGCCCCCATGCCTTGGGAGCTTGCCGAGTCATGCGTTCATGGTCGAGATTCCGATCAGACCTCGGGTTTAACGTCGGCCACCACTACCTGCCAGCCGCGGGCGACCGCGCCGGGCGAAGCCTAGCGAGACAAGTTGTGCCATGCTGCGGCTTCCCTGTCACGCGCTATCGCTTTCACAATATCCATGCCCATCCGTAGATCTTCCCGCGAAAGAGAAACCTTGTTGTTCATCGTTCCGCCGCCTCTGGAAAGGTGCCACGCGCACCCTGTACCAACAATTTCAGGTGCTCCGGATTCCTGACGCCCTGACGGAATAACTCTATCACTATTGCGGCGATGCGCTCGCCTTCTTCCGATTTGCGTGGGATGTCTGCCGCTGCCCGAATCTCATCGAAAACGCGCTGACAAAGTTGCAAATCGCGTGTATCCAGCGGCGCATCTGATCTTTTAATGATCGTCTGAACCATGGTGATCTCCGTTTGTAGAGCCCGCCCCAACACAGGATGGAGCGGGCCGCCTCAAGCACTAGAAGTCCATTCCTGCTCCGGCTGGCACCGCAGGCGCGGCCTCCTTCTTCGGCTTTTCCGCAATCATGGCTTCCGTCGTCACCAGGAGTCCGGCAACGGAGGCCGCATCCTCAAGAGCCGTACGCACGACCTTGGCTGGATCGATAACGCCTTGCGCGTAGAGATCGCCATATTCGCCGGTCTGCGCGTTCCAACCGAAGGAGAAGTCGCTCTTCTCTCTAAGCTTGCCAACGATGATCGAGCCTTCCGCACCGGCATTTTCGGCGATCTGGCGGACCGGCGCTTCTATCGCACGCCGCACGATGTCGACGCCGACCCGCTGGTCGCCGTTTTGTGTGGGCAGGCCATCGAGTGCCTTGATCGCGCGTAGAAGGGCTACACCCCCGCCCGGCAAGATGCCTTCCTCGACCGCCGCCCGGGTTGCATGCAGCGCATCATCGACCCGATCCTTCTTTTCCTTCACTTCGATTTCCGTCGAGCCGCCGACGCGGATAACGGCAACGCCGCCAGCGAGCTTGGCAAGACGTTCCTGCAGCTTCTCGCGGTCGTAGTCGGAGGTGGTTTCCTCGATCTGGGCCTTGATCTGGGCAACGCGGCTTTCGATGTCGGACTTTGAGCCGACGCCATCGATGATGGTGGTATTCTCCTTCTCGATCGCCACCTTCTTGGAACGGCCGAGCATGTCGAGGGTAACAGACTCGAGCTTGATGCCAAGGTCTTCCGAGATGACCGTGCCGCCCGTCAGGATGGCGATGTCTTCCAGCATGGCCTTGCGGCGGTCGCCGAAGCCAGGAGCCTTGACGGCAGCGATCTTCAGACCACCGCGCAGCTTGTTGACGACGAGCGTCGCAAGAGCTTCACCTTCGACGTCTTCAGCGATGATGAGGAGCGGCTTGCCAGTCTGAACGACAGCTTCGAGAACCGGAAGCATCGACTGCAGGTTCGAGAGCTTCTTTTCATGGATCAGGATATAGGGATCCTCGAACTCAACGCGCATCTTGTCGGCATTGGTGACGAAGTAGGGGCTGAGGTAGCCGCGGTCGAACTGCATGCCTTCGACGACTTCGAGTTCGGTTTCGGCGGTCTTGGCTTCTTCAACCGTGATGACGCCTTCGTTGCCGACTTTTTCCATTGCCTCGGCGAGATAGCGGCCGATCTCGGGATCGCCATTGGCGGAAATCGTGCCGACCTGAGCAATTTCCGAATTGTTGGTGATCTTGCGGGCGTTGGTTTTCAGTTCCCTGACGACTTCGGCAACGGCGAGATCGATGCCGCGCTTCAGGTCCATCGGGTTCATGCCGGAGGCGACCGCCTTGGCGCCTTCCTTGACGATTGCTTGCGCAAGAACGGTCGCGGTCGTGGTGCCGTCACCGGCGAGGTCGTTGGTCTTCGACGCGACTTCGCGCAGCATCTGGGCGCCCATGTTTTCGAACTTGTCTTCGAGTTCGATTTCCTTGGCGACGGTGACGCCGTCCTTGGTGATGCGCGGTGCGCCGAAGGACTTGTCGATAACGACGTTACGGCCCTTCGGGCCGAGCGTCACTTTTACCGCATTTGCCAATATATCGACCCCACGCAGCATGCGTTCACGGGCATCGATATTGAATTTAACCTCTTTCGCAGCCATTTCTTCACTCCTTCGATAGGCAGCTATTTTGACTGATGACGCTAATCACGCTTAGGCGGCCTGCTTCTGTTCGGTCTGGGGTTCGATGATACCCATGACATCGCTTTCCTTCATGATCAGCAGTTCCTCACCATTGATCTTGATCTCGGTGCCGGACCATTTGCCGAAGAGAATGCGATCGCCGACCTTGACGTCCAGCGCCTGGAGCTGACCGGCATCATTGCGCGAGCCCGGACCGGCGGCAATGACCTCGCCCTCCTGCGGCTTTTCCTTCGCGGTGTCGGGAATGATGATGCCGCCTCTGGTCTTCTCTTCGGAAACGACCCGGCGAACAAGGATGCGATCGTGAAGCGGTCGGAACGACATGTTTTCCTCCATGGACAACAATGTTGACATAGTTCCCCTCACCGGACCGGATGACCAGTCCGGGCGGGTGCAAAGCCTCGTTCGAGCGTTTTGCGCGCAATGATCTGGTTTCGCGATTTTCCCATTTCAAGAGGGGTGAAAGAAAAAATTAGCAGTCGGTGGCAGCGGCTGCTAACGCGCTGTAAAGGAACAGCAAACTAGTGTCATGTGTTAGAAAACAGCGCGCTGGGAGTGGCATCTGCGAAGGCTTTGTACATCATGATTGCGATGCATCCTTTGGGCGTCGGCTGCGTTTTCCTTGCAGCAATCGTACGGAACCCTTTCAATGATCAAGCGCGAACCGGCCGATACCGCCGGCACAGTGCGTCGCGACGAACAAGGACACTTCAAGGAGAGCGTTGATGTCGACCGATCGCTTGCCCGCCGACCGCCAGAGGGCCAAACATGATGCCCAAGCTCCGCGAAGGCGATCGCGCGACCGTAAGACGAAGCGCTGAGCTACGGTGAAGATCGCCTCCTACAACATCAACGGCATCAATGGTCGGCTCGACATCTTGCTCGAGTGGCTCGAAGAATCTCGGCCTGACGTCGCCTGTCTGCAGGAACTCAAGGCTCCGGATGAGAAGTTTCCGCGCCGCGCGCTTGAGAAGGCGGGCTATGGGGCGATTTGGCATGGCCAAAAAAGCTGGAACGGCGTCGCGATCCTCGCGCGCGATATCGATCCGATCGAGACACGCCGTCGCTTGCCTGGAAATCCGGACGATGTCCACAGCCGCTATATCGAAGCGGCAATCAACGGCATCCTCATCGGCTGCCTTTATCTTCCCAACGGCAATCCGGCACCCGGCCCGAAGTTCGACTATAAGCTCCGCTGGTTCGAGCGACTGCAGGGGTATGCGCGAGAGCTTCGCGATCTTGGCGTGCCAGCCGCGCTGGTGGGTGATTTCAACGTCATGCCCACGGATCTCGATGTCTATGCACCAGAGCGCTGGCGCGAGGACGCGCTGTTTCGGCCGGAGGTAAGAAAAGCCTTCGCGGATTTGGTTGCGCAGGGATGGACCGACGCGATCCGCGAGCTCTATCCCGATCGACGCATTTATACCTTCTGGAAGTATTTTCGGAACGCCTTCGCACGAGACGCAGGGCTGCGCATTGATCATTTCCTCCTCAGCACGCCCTTGGCGAAAGCCTTGGTCGCCGCGGGCGTCGATAAATCAATTCGCGCGTTGCCACACACCAGCGACCATGCACCGGTTTGGATTGAAATCGCGGTTTGACTCCATGCAAGCGAGTAGAGCGCTATCGATCCATGGAAAAGCGGCCGAGAGCGTTTATCCTGGCGTTGCGCTTCTCGGCTACAATCTCATTCGTCGTGGAGGCAAGTGATGTAATCCAGTACGTTTTCGTTGATCTCGGCAATTGCGAGGATCTGAAGCGAGTGCTCGACGACACACGGCAATATCTCGCCTATGGGCGCGGCCGGTATACTCCAGCGACCAAGTCTTCCTCGTCATCGCGCTGACGGCCGCCAAGTGCTGCGGCTGCTGATGCGATAAACGCACCGACTAATAGCGACAGAGAGCCGATCAGAGCGGTCGTTGCGCTTGTCTTCCTGGCTTTGTCAGCCGCTTCTTTCGCTGCCAGTTTAGCATCATCGATTTGCTTGAGCATCGCGTCGACGCGGTTACGGGCATCCGTCTCCGAAAGCCCGGTACGGGCGGAAACGATGGTGACGAGATAGGACTTGTCTCCGTCCGGTATCTGGCCGGTGGTTGCTCCGTACAGGAGAATTCGCGAGATTTCTGCCGCCCCTGCCCGATCGTCGGACGAAGCGCGGTCTGCTGCCTTTGCAGGCCGCAGCAGGGCGTCGGTGAAATAGGCAGCCGCGTCCGCGTTGTCTTTTTGTGTCGCTGAGGAGGCTGCATTAACCGCGGTTTGAGCGATTTGGCCTGCAGCATTGACAGACGCACCCGCCAACGAGGTTAACGAAGAGGCGAGGAAGCCTGCCACGAATACGGTCGCAAGTGCCCAGCTCAGGAAACCATGTGCCGTATCGCGAAAAAAGACCTCATCGGAGTGGATTTCGACCCATTTCGTGCGGAGGCGGCCGGTCAGGTAGCCTCCAATCGCTGATGACAGCCATTGAACGACCACCAGCCAGATGGCAGCGGTGAGACCAGCCGTAGTGGCCGAACTGCCTTGGCCTGACCATGGAGATACCATCGTCAGGCCGACGCCGGATCCAAGTAGCAGAAGGATGAGGGCGATGCCGGTTGCGGCAAGGGCGCCCCCGATGATGGGCGCCCAGACAAGGGCGGATTTGGACGATTCGACAGGGGTAGTCCCTGCGGGGGTACTTTCGACGGCGGAGGACATCGCTGCCTCCTATCGAGTGAAGAGAACAAGAAGAATGACGATCGGCAACGGAATGCCGAGAAGCCAGAGCAGAATACCTCGACCCATTTTGAAATCCTCCGGGCGTGAACTGATGTCAATTTCAACCGCGATCGAGGGCTTTTGTTCCAGAATTGGATGGTGCGTTATGCGGTTTGTTCAGTAACGCCGGCATGTTGCTTAATGCGCGAGGGATTCGAAGTCATCATGCGCTACGTTGCTGATCGGCACGCCGTGGACGAGACGTCTATGAGCGAGGAACAGTTAGAGGATTTTGCATCTGCCAAACGGAAGTTTAGCCTCCGCACGCCTGAGCCAGCTCCCGTGGAGAGGAACCGATGGGAGCCTCGGAAGTTTCTCTCCGAAGGAGACCGCTATGACTGAGGAAAAGAAGATCGTCGAGGTGAAGGTGATGACTGATAACGGCGATGAGGTGCCGATGGGCATCATGAACGCCAGCCAGGCGACGAAGCTTTCAGAGAATCTCGACGTCGTGGTCTCCCACCCGGACGGCGAAGTACGTGCTGCCGATGGCGCTGTCGACCGCGAAGAGTTGAAACCCTTGGCCGCTCGGGGCGCGGCAAATCGCGTGTTTCCGTCACCGACGACTAACGTCGAGGCGGAGCGTTTCGAAGAGGTGCAGACCATTGTCCGGGGCGTCCTGGACGATATCGTCGCTTCGGCTAACGAAGCAGGCTGGAGCACGCGCGAAATTATTTCCGCAATCCTGGAAGCAGGAAGGGTGCTCAAGAAAGCGGACGCGGCCGATCCTGATCCCGCCGACGATCCAGTCATCAGCGACGTCGTTCGCGAGCAGATCGGTCATGGCGAACAATATGATTAGACAACCGGTCAACGATCGCCCGGAACCCCGTGAACCCGGAACCATGTTTGTAAACTGACGTTCTTCAGCCTGATAAGGTTTGCTCGCTTGTGATCGCCGGTCGAGACCCGCGCCCTTGGTTTATCGACCGGACCACGGGCATTCAAAATAAGTGGCGCACCCGCCTGAGGCGGAACTTGCCGGAATGGCGGCCGTTATCTCACATCTCATCAGTCATGGAGAAGACCATGGATAGGGCACGGCTTGTCGGCATCAATCATGTCGCTCTGGAGGTCGGCAACGTCGAGGACGCGTTGGCCTTTTACCATTGCATCTTCAAGTTTGAGCTTAGGGGAACGCACAAGGACGACGAAGGCCGGATTGCTATGGCTTTCATCGATATGGGTGATCAGTTCCTTGCCCTCATTCGCGGACGCGGTCAATCTCCCGACGAGAGCCGACATTTCGGCCTCGTCGTCGACGACCGGACGTCGGTGAGGACGCTCGCCGAAGCAGCTGGAGCCACGCTCGTCGAGGGGCGGTTCCTGGATTTCCTGGATCCATGGGGTAACCGGATCGAGGTCGTGGAGTATGCCGATCTGCAGTTCAGCAAAACGGACGCCGTCATGCGCGCCATGGGATTGCAGATCGAAAAACGCGCTCAAGCTCGGCAGGAGCTTCGGGAGAAAGGCATGGCGGATGAGTAGCTTTGTCGTTCTTGGAGCCACCGGGCACATCGGCTCGGCGGTTATCCGGACTTTGATTGAAGCAGGCGGGTCAGCAATCGCAATCGCTCATTCGCGGGAAAGCGCGCAGAGCATTGCCGGGCCAGCTGTCGAGGCTCGTGTCATGGATGTGATGGACACCGAAGCGCTCCGCGAGGTCCTCAAGGAGGCCGGACGCGCGTTCCTTTTGAATCCCCCCGCTGATCCAAGTTCGGACACCGACGCGCGAGAAGCGGCAAGTGCCAGGTGCATTGCCGAAGCGGTGCGGGGTTCGGGGTTGGAAAAGGTGGTGGTCGCCTCGACCTACGGTGCCCAGCCCGGCGAAAAGATTGGCGATCTTTCGATTCTCTACGATTTCGAACAGATGATCAGGGCGACGGGCATTCCCTGTGCCGTCAACCGCGGCGCGTACTACTTCTCCAACCTCGACGCCTCCCTTGAATCCGCATGGCAGGGCGTCATCGCTTCTCCATTCCCGGCTGATCTCAAGATACCGATGGTGTCGCCCCACGATCTGGGACGTGCCGCTGCAGTGCGTCTGATGTCAGCTGTCACGGACGTTGGGATCCGATATGTCGAAGGTCCGGAGCGTTACACATTTGCCGAGGTTGCCGACGCATTCTCGTCAGTCCTTTCCCGTCGGGTTGAATTGCGGACGATCCCACGAGACGAGATCGAACAAAGCTTTCGCAAACTCGGCTTCTCGAAAGAGGCGGCGGAATCCTACGCGCGAATGATGAAGGCAAGCATAGACGGCGGTTTCGAAGTTCCGCCCGATCCCGAACGGGGGGCTACGTCCTTGCAAGAACACATCGCTTCGCTTGTCGATAGTGCACCGAAGCCGTAGAGCCGGATTTTGCAGGTCATCACCGGAAGCGCTTGGCGTCGAGCACCTCGTCCAGGGAAGCCTGAGCCTTACCGATTAACTTGTCCTTGTCGGAATGGACGGCGTTGTTGATGGTGCGCGAGGATCGGCGGGCGATGGACGACGACTGGCATTCGCGGCCCTTGAATTTCAGGATCTCGCGGCTTGAACTTGTTTCTAACACAATCGCCAGCTATACCACCACAGTCGACATTGCTGATGAGCGCTGGAATGAATCTGCCGCTCGCAATGTTGTAGTCGTTTCAGCTTTGACCACGGATGTACTGGCAAGGGTGAGTAAGCGACGATGAGGAAGGTCGGTGCGGTTTCGCCCCGGCCTTTTTTATTGCGGCTTCCGTCTTTGGAGATGTCGTGTCGTCGACCTGGACGACGTCGAAGTATCGATTGTTATTTCAGTCTTTCTTATCCACTCGACATTGACCGGCGAGCGCGCTGGATCATTATTCGAAGAATGAACAGGCAAG
This sequence comes from Martinezella tropici, assembly GCF_008370325.1. Taxonomy (GTDB): domain Bacteria; phylum Pseudomonadota; class Alphaproteobacteria; order Rhizobiales; family Rhizobiaceae; genus Rhizobium; species Rhizobium tropici_B. Next base: position 98,208 of record NZ_VNIP01000016.1, read on the forward strand.
ATTTGGCGGCATGGCCCAATCGATGTTGGTTGTCGACGACGAGGCAGCGATACGCCTGGTCGCGGATGACGTTTTGGAGGACAAAGGCACGATATCCTCGCGGCTCGTTTCGTCCCCGAAACCTGGGCATAACCAGGCATGATCCTGCGTTCTTGCTCGGACGGACCCAGGGAAACTCCGATAGTAATATGTGAAAAATGCGGCCACCGCGGGAACTTCAAGCCATCCGGAATGTTTCGGCAGCATGCCTTTCCGGAGATCGGATATGATCCCTACAAGATACTACGCCGTGCGGGATGCCGCCTGGTCTTGGTCTGTCATCGACGCAACTACTGGCCGGGTTGTAGCTTATAGTGACGTCATTCTTGGCGGGCTGAGCGAAGGTATCGCGGAGGATATGGCAAAGCTGCTCAATTTGGAATATGCGGCTGGCGACACTGATGTTCCTTTGCCTCCAGGGTCTCGCGGAGCCTAAGCAACGGCAGGGACCTGCCGTTCAGTCCTTCAGCCTGACTGCACAGGACGGCCTCCAAGCTAAAGATAGATCGATAGCGGGCTTGGCACCTTGGGCGGCGCTGGGCGGACGTGGTGTTTCAGAAGTGGTTTTCCGACGTATCGCTGGCCAATAATGTCGACTGGCCAAGAATGTCGAATTGAGAGCCGCCTTGCGCATGCAGGGCGGCCTTGCCACGATCTGAAGGTGAGCGGAGTAACCCTACTCCTCGAAGATATAGATGCCGCCTTCTTTTAACGCGGCTACGAACGCCGCTCGGGCGTCCTCCGCGTCGATCTTTCCTTCATGTGCGGCTAGCAACGCTTTTCTTGCAGCTTTATGGGCCCGCTCATTTTCAAGAGTAGGCCATTCGTTCAGAAGATATTCCGCTGCGCGCTCGGCGTTCGAGATGACCAGCCGGTCCGCGGATTGTCGCGTTTCCACGATGACCGACTTGCTCCACCATTGGGCCATGTACGTTCTCCTATCCGCCGTCAACGACTGGCGTTTCGGAATGTTCCCGATGGTGGATCGGCCATACTTCACAGCCAGGTTGTACCATCACAATAATCGGCAACGGCGAAAAGCTGCCAACTGACGGTCAGGCCTGGAATTGCCCTTCTCGGGTTTTGAGTCGATTTATATCGCAATCGTTATTGTGACATTTGTTCGCGATGCCCGGAGAATTCCGGCACTCGCATTTGGGCGTTCGTTAACGCGTGGATTGGGGCCGCGTCGGCCGATCTCGCTCTATTCTTAGAGCCTTGAGAAGCGCGGCCGTTTCAAGTCGCTTGATCACATCGCCAGTTACAATCGGCTGGAAGACTGTGTCGGTCTTCTCGCGGATGGGACAATTAAACCACTTCGAGCTTTTGGACATGGTCACGACCAAAGGTGAGCAGATGGAAGGCTGATGCTGAGAATAGCTGCCACGCCAGCAATCAGAACGGATGTCTCAATCAAGAGGCGCGTCATGCGGCGTGTCGTGTTAAGGAGAATAGCGTTTGTCATGTTCGTTCCTTTTTATGATTATTTTCTACGAGCTATGCACAGTAGCATGGATTTTTAGAAAAGTTTTATAAACTTTAAAAAATCGTAATTTAGTTATGATTGACACGCATTGCCCAGCACTACAAGCCGCGACTGGAGCAGACTGCGTATAAGGAGGCCGCGAGCGCTTGGACCGCCATCCTTAACGAAAAAGACGGTGCTCGCCGTATTATCAGCGACCGAAGATGAAGACGCTTAGTACTTTTCCTCTCCAAAGCTTGTCCTATCGGTGTGCCTTTTGCCCATCGAGATAGCCGTGTTCAAAGGCTTTCGCGAGCACGCTTCCTTCCGGGGTAAGGGTTTTCGTCATCTTCCATCTCGCGCATGCCGGCGTCGCCGCCACGTTCGTAGGCTTCTCTGGCTGCCTCATCGGAAACTTTCAAATCTGGAGATTTGATCACTCCTGCATTTATCGGATCAGGAAGCGTCGATGCCATGTTAAAGCCGGGTGGGCCGGCGAAATTTTCGACTTGCATGGTTGTTTCCTCCTTGGAGCGCAAAGCGGCGCGGGCAGGGACATTTCAGCCTGCCTTTACGCTTGTCACAAAGACTTGCCCTTGTAAGAGCCTTACCGCTGTTCGCATTCCAATGACGAGAAGACGAGAGCTGCACTGACGAAACAGCATCCCTCTCCATTAAGGCTATTTGATGCGTGGAGATTTGCGCAACTTGTCGTTTCTGCTCTTGCTGGACGATGTCTTCGCATCAGTGGATCATATTCCTTCAAGAGCCGAGGCGAGCGCAACATCGTTACACCCACCCCGCCGCGAAGCGGCGCGATAAGAGTTAAATCGTATCGCCTGGGCTTTCGGTCCAGATCCCCGAGGCTTCCCAAATCCAATTGAAAATTTCTGCGGCCAGCCACGCGCTAGCCAAGGAACTGGGAACCATTCCTTGGCGGGTAAGTTTTCCCCCTCCCGGGAACTGACTTAAGGCAATGCTTCAACGCGTTCTCAGGGGGCGCCGCCGAGATATTTGACCCTCGCGAGAATAGGACGTTTTGCCATCCTTACTTGATTTGTGTTGGGTCAGCAGCAGCCCGGCAACCGAGATTATGATCATGGCAGCGCCGACGATGATAGACGTCGTCACGCTTTCCCCCAGAAATGTACAGCCAAGGGCAAGGGCAATGATCGGGTTTACAAACGTATAGGTGGCGACTAGTGAAGGCGATCTTCGCTTTAGCAACCAGGTATATGCAGCGAAGGCAATCACGGTGCCGAACAAAATCAAGTAGGCCAAGCCGCCCAGCGAAACAGCGGAGATCTGGGTCGGCTCCACAGCATCCAACTCACCCGATAGCGCGCTTATCACCGCCAACGCAACTCCGCCGGCGAGCAGCTCCAGGCCAGCGAGCCCCGTTGAGGCAAATTTGGCGGAATAGCGCTCGGATATGACCGTTCCGACTGCCCATGATAGCGACGCCCCCAGCAGGACAAGCAAGTCCACGAGGTGCACCGCGCTCGCGTTGGAAGATATTTCCTGCCATGCGATGAGAGCAACACCTCCGATACCGGGAACGAGGAGTGCCGCCCTCATCCCGGTCGGCCGCTCACCCCCGGGAATGAAAGCCTGCAGGAGTACGATCCAGAACGGGATCGTTGCCAGCAGCAGAGCGGCCACGCCGGATGGGACACGTTGCTGCGCATACGCGAGAACTCCGTGGCATCCGACGAAAAAGAGCAGACCACAGGTTACTGCGATGGCGCACATCGTAATTGAAGGAACGGCAGCACCCTTCAGCCTCGCATAGGTGTAGAGAATGGTGCCCCCGATCAGACAGCGCGTGCCCATGAGGAGAAACGGCGGCAGGGTTTGCAGACCCAAAGCCAAGGCAAGATAGGTCGATCCCCAAATAACATAGATTGCGGCAAAGGCCGCGCCGGTCGTGATATGTGTCCTTGAAAGCATCATGGCTAGTCCTAACCTTTTATAGGGTTAGGAGCCAAACTAGGATCAAGATCATGAGTTCCAAAGGCTACCGTCATTCAAGCGCCGGCGGCGACCCCAAAGAGGAATTGGCGATCCGGTTTGTGAACACTGTAGCTTGGCGGTTGCGCACGTCCCACGAAGAGCGACTTTCCGACGCACAGGCATTTTTGCGCTGGCTGGCCGCCAACCAAACTGGGATGGAACAGCAGCTGGCGATGATTAGTGCGCGTTGGCGCACACATCAACAGGACGGCGCCAAATTCTATGAAGCGGTGATTACGCTGCGCGAGGCTATCTATGAGCTCCTTGTCGCTCGCATCGCCGATGTCGCCCCGCCGATGGAGGCTCTCGAGAATTTCAACCTATTTTTGGTTCGATCCGGGGATGGAATAAGGCTGCGGTCGATGGCGGGTGAACTGTTCTGGTGTATCGATGAAGCCAGCGATTCAGATCTGCTCAAACCCATCATCATGTCCGCGGCGAACCTCATGACCGGTCCGAAAGCGCATCGTGTCCGCCAGTGCCAGGATGATCGCGGCTGCGGGTGGCTGTTTGTCGACGAGAGCAGGGCAATGAATAGACGTTGGTGCTCGATGGGAGATTGCGGAAACCGTGCAAAGGCCCAGCGGCATTACCGACGATCGCGCGATAAAAGCATCAGTTCCTCCAGCTAGGCGGCATTCTCTTCGACCTGGGAGGCAGCAAAGACGTATGTGGCGTCTCCATCGCATTGATTTCCCTGGCGCAACGTTCTCGCCGCATCGGGTGTGCCCGCATGTCGGGAGCGCTTCCGCTTCAACGCGTTCGAGCAGTAGGCCGGGCTGACCAAGCGTCAGTGTGACCGGGAATTCGCTTGCGGATACTATGCGCGCCCAGTCCTCAATGCTTTTCGGTAAGGACCATATCCAGCGTAACCCCACGGTGGGG
>NZ_VNIP01000017.1 GCF_008370325.1 Martinezella tropici
GGCCCCGCCTTGGCGCTTACAAATCACGAAGTGGACGCAATGGCAGAACGCAGGTGGCCTCGTCGCCTATGATTCTGCCTTTTCAACAGCCATTGGTGGCTATCCCAAGAATGCTCTTCTCTCTGGTACGGCACTTGGGATCATCTGGCTTTGCACTGCCGACAATAATACGAGCAATCCAGATAGTGCTGGGGCTGGTTGGCTGAACGTTCCGACCGCGCTCGATCTTCTGACACAGAAATTCACCTATTATGTCGCCGGAGGCTCAGCGAATGCACTGACGGTCACTACGATCCCGGCGATCACATCCTATACGGCTGGCCTTAGTCTTTCGGTCAAGATTGCTACCACAAACACCAGTACAGCTACAGTCAACGTCGATGGTATCGGCCTTATAGCCATCACCCGCGCGGATCTTTCTCCAACGCAGCCTGGAGACCTTCAAGCCGGTGCTATCGTAGAATTGAATTGCGATGGTACTCAATTTCAAATCAACGGTTTGATCAGTTCTAACCTACCTTCCACTACTACGGTAACATTTGCCTCAAACACCACATGGACCCCGCCCACCGGCGTGACAAAAATTAAACGCGCCCGCGTATGGGGTGCCGGCGGCGGAGGCGGTGGTGCAAATGCCAATGCCGGAGCCGCCGGCGCTGGCGGCGGAGGCGGCGGTTATGCCGAGGGCATTAATTATGCGGTTACTCCCGGTACTCCTGTCACAGTCACGGTTGGTACAGGTGGGGCAGGTGGCGCGACTACACCAACATCTGGCGGCAATGGCGGCTCATCATCCTTCGGTGCCCTGATTTCCGCGACAGGCGGAACTGGCGGCGGTGGCGGCAACAGCGGTATTCAACCGGTGGGTTCATCTGGTGGCACTGGTAGCGGTGGGAATGTCCTAAACCTCAGTGGGCAAGCGGGTGGTACTGGCTACGGCGTCACAGGTGGCACGCTATCCGGTATTGGCGGTGGTACTTTCGCAGCACCATCTTCCGGCCCGAATGCGGGCACGGGTGGATCTCCAGGCGCATATCCTGGAGGAGCTGGAGCCGGCGGCGCGGGAACGGCAGGCAGCGGAAGTATCGGGGGCACAGGTGCCAACGGCCTCATCATCATCGAATATTAAGGCTTTGGTAGGCATGAAGCACAACGCCAAAGCCGAAGCGATCGTGCGCGAGATCTGCGCAGAGTACGATATCGAGATCATCCCTGGCAACGTCTATCCCATGCCCGGGCAAACCCGCGCCTTGGCGACCATGTGCCAGATCCTCGCGAAATACGGAGAAGGCCATTTCCGGCTCGTCATGACGACTTTGGGCGAGACGCGGGGAAATAACGCGCTCATCGAGCAAACGAGCCTGTGGGCCGTCTCTGACCTAATACGGGCCTGTCCAGATTGGGTGGAGAACAGAACCTCGGAATGGCTGCAGTGGTGGGACGAAATTCCGCTAGGACCGATCATTGCCACGATCAACCAGCTTCGCGGCGTCGTCCACCAGCGCCATGCCCTAGCCGGTGCTATTTACTGGCGTTTGTGTACCTATGCCCAGCAGCGCATGTCAGTCCAGGACACGGCTTCCACCATCAAGAACAAGGTTCCGGAAGTCGGCCGAGCTCGCAGCAATGCCAACCGTGAGCAGGCGATCGAGACTGGCCGGAAGCTTATCGAGATCAAAGGACGCCTGCCCCGTGGCGAATGGCTGCCGTGGATCGAGCAGCAATCTGGACTGAGCTACGGCACGGTGCACCGGTATATGCGGATGGCGAAAGCGGCTTAAAATCGGACGCCACGAGTTGACTTATCCCTGACGAAGGACCCCGATGATGTTAACTGAGCTGAACAGAAAACATAGACCGGACAGCAAACCAGAAGCGGCCGCCATCCACATCGTCGCGTTCACTGGATCCCTTGTCGATTGGTCTTGATGCCATTCGTCCGTCTTGAAGACCACAATCGGCTTGACTCTTGCCGAATAGAGCATTTCGGCAAATTGAAAGTTTAGCCACGCAAAGAAGCCGGCGACCAATGTAAGAAAAATTCCCGCAAGATGCCAACTCGCGCTTGTTATTAGGCCCACGACTTGATGCGGCTGGACCGCAGTTCGAAGTGCATTTAACGCGTATAGTGAACCGCCATGAACTGCTAGCAAGGAAGCAATGAGCCACTTGCCATATTCAACATGGCCTTGCCGAGCGTGATCGCGATATTGCTTCAAAAACTCATACCATTCACGGGCATGAAATTGATAGCGCTCGCGCCTTTTCGGATCGCTCCAGAGTTCTACAAATGGCGAATCATCGTCGAAGCGAGCCTGCGCTCTTTCTTCTTGTTCGCTCATCCGAATACCTTCTTCCAAACCTCTGGGTCAAATTCTTTGAGCTCATCGCTAATAGCGCGATCAATAATCTCGATCTGTTGTTGAAGCTCAATCACCACCTTTATTGTACCCAGACTGTCGCTCGTAGCGGCAATAGATGCCTTTTCCCGTCGCCGCTTTACGAGCGCTTCTCTAACAGCGCGCAAATTTTCGACATTCTTTTGCTGCTCGGACACCAGTCGCTCCCGCTTGGTAATTGTCGAATGCAGAAGCTATCAAAAGGTGCGCGAATGTCGATGGCGATATTTCGCCTAATCCGCGAATCCGATTTGTGGAAACCTTGGAAAACCTAATTTGTGATTCGCCCGTTTCCTTGGCCTGAGGCCCAATGCCGCCAGGAGATGCGCTATGTCGCTTGCCTATTACGCGCGAAATGCCGCTACGGCGGAACGAAACAGACGTCGGATGCGAAGAGAAGGTGTGACCATGAACGGATACAAACTCTGGACTGAAGAGGAAAAAGAAATCGTACGGCGGCTTTCGCCAGATTATGACGCGATTTGCAAACTCATCCCTTCAAGGAAAAGACGGTCCATCCAGCATATGGCATCAGCCATGGGCGTTGCAGGAGAAAAGCACCTTTACACTGCGGCGGAAATTTCGAAACTACGGCGTTTGTATTCCACCGCTACATGGCAAGAAATCTTAGAAGCGTTTCCCTTCTCGGACAAAGAGCGCCTAAAAGGCGTCGCAAAATACCATGGTTTCAGGCGCCCGCGGAAGAAATTCAAACTCACCGGCGATCAGCCGATTGATGCTCTTCTTGAGAAATGCGCGGCTGCCAACCTATCATTGGTAGATCTTGATAAAGAGTGCCGCACCAAGAACTATTTCCGTCACTGCAATTGGCGGAGCAAGCCCCCGAATTACACGCGCATCGTAAAAGCTATCAAACTGCTCGAAGGGCAGATGCGGGCTGAGTGGCCATCTGACGAATTTTGATAATGCATGTCGCATCGCATGCGCTCGAATAATTATGTTTTCCGCCGGTCTGGTGAACCTTCGATCGCTTTATTTCCACGCTGGAAGATTTTTCCAATCTACCGGAAAACCCATGGCTGCGGGATCGGCCAAGGGACACGAATTTACCAATTCGACAAGTTGCTGACGCCAATGGTTTCCGGGCGCAACGATACTCATCATGTAGCCGAGAACAGCAAGCGTATTATAGATGCGACCTTGACTAGCTTGGTTCATGGCAAGTTTTAAGCTGGCCGGGGATTTTGGCACGATCATTTTTACGGTGACTTGCTTGTTCCAAAGACGCCCGTGATGCGCGCAGATATTTCGAACGTAGGTCAGATGGTGGGCCAGCGAAACGAAAATTGTTTCGTCGAGCCCGTAGGTTTTTGCGACCGCCTGGCGATCAGGGCGATTTTTCAAATTGCTGTACCACATTGAGAGCTGCCCCAATGAGATGATCTCTGCGGTCATCCATATCGGCGGATGTTCCGGATCATCGTATTTGCTCTTGTAATGAACGATGAAGGTGTCTTTCGACCTATCCAGATCTTCAATCAACTTTGCGAACGCTTGGGCGTATCGGTCGGGGCGGTTGTAAAGAGCTGGCTCAAGGTAGCCGTGGGGGCCGTATTTCATTGCAAGGTGGTGGGCCCAACTTCCTCGCAGCGAAACCTCTACTCGTTCGATAGCATCCATCACGAGCAGCCGAAGGCGCCTGTCGAAAATATACAGGTCCAACACATTGTCGAAGGTGATGCCATCTTTGAATTTGTGCCCGCCGCTTGTCGGTGCGATATCTTCGAACGGCAGCCAGTAAGCGCGCAGACGGTAGTAGCTTATATGCTGGAGACAATGAGCCGCATGTGCATGATCTGGAACGGCCATTCCTCTCGCTTCAAGCAGAGCAATTTGATCAGCGATCGAGACGGACGGTTTTTCGAACTTCATGCCATTTCATAGGCGGATTCGAAGTCCTAGAAAAGGAAAACCCGCCGGGGTGCGCAGTTCCGAAACCAAGGTTTCGTCCGAGGCGTGGCGGGTGTTGTTAGGCAGAGATATGGCGCATGAGTCCTAAGAAAGCAATAAGAGGTGGCCACAAAAACGCGGCCCACGTGCCAAGCCTTTGATCTAGATTCAGAATTTTTTCATGTCGCGCTGCATGTTGCATGGATTCGCCGAGCGTGCCGGGAATCCCTCGGAAATGAACGGGAACAGCTCGCAACAACACGCAACACGAAATACCGAAAACTCACAGCACGCCACACATCTAAACTGCTGTTCTTATTGAGGTTTATAGTGGTGCCCAGAGCCGGAATCGAACCAGCGACACGCGGATTTTCAATCCGCTGCTCTACCAACTGAGCTATCTGGGCATCCGTGCTTCGCGTCTAAGAAGGAGCCTTGGAAGGCACCGGGCGGTTGGTTCGCCCCGGAAGCGAGCGGGGTTATAGCATCTTGTTCGGCCATGTCCAGCCGCAAATGACTCTTTTTTGACAGGAAATCGAACTTTGGCAATTCGCGAACAAAATGAAGGAGTTCGTAAGGTCGAGCGACGTTGGAAAGCGGCACTCAGTCCTGATCGGAGCCGTCCGCCTTCTTGTCGTCCTCGGTCACAGGAATCGCGTAGGAGCCATTGAGCCACCGCGAAAGATCGACGGAACGGCAGCGATCCGAGCAGAAGGGATAGTGTTCGCGCGCCGATGGGCGACCGCATTCCGGACAGGGGCGCGTCTTGCGCAGCGGCTCGACCTTCGAACCGACCTTGATCTCTTCAGCCTTCGTCATCAGCTCTATCCTTCCTGCCATCCGGCGTGGACATCGAATCCCTCGCCTGCGAGCAGCAGCATGGTCTCATAAAGCGGCAATCCGACGACATTGGTGTAGGAGCCGACGAGCTTCTGCACGAAGGAGCCGGCAAGCCCCTGTATGCCGTAGGCTCCAGCCTTGCCGCGCCACTGCCCGGAGGCAAGATACATTTCGATATCGCGGCCGGAAAGCCGCTTGAAGCGCACCTTGGTCTCGATCACCTTCTGGCGCAGCTTGCGGTCCGGCGTGATCAGGCAGATGCCGGTATAGACGACATGGCCGCGCCCGGAGAGCAGATGCAGCGCCGCGGACGCTTCATCGACGAATTCCGCCTTCGGCAGCATACGCCGTCCGACGGCGACGACCGTATCGGCTGAGAGAATATAGCTGCCCTGCCAGGCGGCGTCGCTCTTGATCGCGGCATACGCCGCCTCGCCCTTCTCGGTCGAAAGCCGCCGCGCCAGCGAGCGCGGATGCTCCGACTTCTTCGGCGTTTCGTCGATGTCCATGGGCATGAGGCGCGCGGGCTCGATGCCTGACTGATGCAGGAGCTCGACGCGACGCGGCGATCCGGAGGCTAGTATCAGCTTGTGTTTCAACGCCATCAGATCTCGACCTGTCATGCGGGAATGAGAGCCGGCTCCGGAGCATGATGCCGAAAATGTCGGCGGCATCCGGCTCCAGCGAGCGGCGGACTACTTGAAACGGTAGGTGATGCGGCCCTTGGTCAGGTCGTAAGGGGTCATTTCCACCAGCACCTTGTCGCCGGCCAGAACGCGGATGCGGTTCTTGCGCATGCGGCCCGCGGTGTGGGCAATGATCTCGTGCTCGTTTTCCAGCTTCACGCGAAAAGTCGCGTTCGGCAGGAGTTCGGTGACGACACCGGGAAATTCGAGGACTTCTTCTTTCGGCATTAAAGCTTCTTTTCCTGTCGGTTGAGGCCGGCGCCCCGGTTAAAAAGGCTGGGTCGCCGGAAATTTGGGCGGAAACTACACAATCGCCGCGGTTTTGTGAACCACGTTGATAAGGGTTTCTGCATTTGTTTCATTTGCAGCTCTAAAGCGAGCCGCGATGTTCCACAAGCCTGCTCTCGATGAGACCGAGAAGATAGTCCCGCACCCCGCGATAGGCATCCAGAACCTGATCGCGCGTTCCGTCCGTTGCGGAAGGGTCCATCGTCGGCCAATAGATGACGTCGATCGCGTTGGACCGCGTCAATTCCAGCGCGGCGTGATGCGCCTCGGGAGAGAGCGTTATGATGACGTCGAAGAAATCATCTTCCAGCTCCTCCATGGTCTGCGGCTGCCGCCGGCCGAGCGAAAGCCCCATCTCGGAAAGCACGACATCGACGAAGGGGTTGCGCTCGCCGGCACGCACCCCCGCCGAGGCTACATAGGTGCCTTGCGGCAGCATCTGCCGAGCGATCGCTTCGGCCATGGGCGAACGAATGGTATTCAGGCCGCACATGAAGAGGATGGCGCCAGGGGATTTGCCCCCGGACGACCTACCATTGTGCTCGATCGCCTGCGGCTCCTCCATCTCAGTCACCCGCGCCAGTAGAGCACGCACACGAGCGTGAACAGCCGCCGCGCCGTGTCGAAATCCACGCTGATCTTGCCGTTCAACCGGTCCATCAGCGTCTGCGAGCCTTCGTTATGGATGCCGCGCCGGCCCATGTCGATCGCCTCGATACGGCTGGGGGTGGCGGAGCGGATCGCCTCGTAATAGCTCTCGCAGATCATGAAGTAGTCCTTCACGATCCGGCGAAACGGCGTCAGCGACAGAATATGGGTGGCGACGACGCTGCCATCTTCCATGCGGATGTCGAAGACCAGCTTCTGGTCGACCAGCGACAGGTTGAGCAAATACGGCCCGCCCTGATGCCCGATCGGCTCGAAGCTGTTTTCCTCGATCAGGTCGAAAATGGCGACGGCGCGCTCATGCTCGACATCGGGCGTCGAACGGCCGATCGTGTCGTCCAGGACCACATCGCTCAGCCGGAAGACGCCCTTGGCCATGCCTTACCCCTCGAGATTGAGGCGGATCGCCACCGATCGCGCATGTGCATCCAGCCCCTCGGAATTGGCAAGCGCGATCGCCGCCGGCCCGAGTGCGCGAAGCTGCTCCGACCCAAGCCTGAGGATCGAGGTGCGCTTGACGAAATCCAGCACGGAAAGTCCGGAAGAGAAGCGCGCGGAGCGGGCCGTCGGCAGCACATGGTTCGAACCACCAACGTAATCGCCGATCACTTCCGGCGTGTGACGGCCGACGAAGATCGCGCCGGCATTGCGCACGCCTGAAACCAGCGGCTCGGGATCGTCGACCGCGAGTTCCAGATGCTCGGCCGCGATTCTATTGGCAAGCGGAACGGCCTGCTTCAGATCGGAGACCAGGATGACCGCGCCGAAATCGCGCCAGCTCGCCGCCGCCGTCTGCGAGCGGCTGAGCCGCTTCAACTGCCGCTCGACCGCCGCTTCCACCGCTTTGCCGAATTCGGCATCGTCGGTAATCAGGATCGATTGCGCGCTTTCGTCATGCTCGGCCTGCGCCAGAAGATCGGCGGCGATCCAATCCGGATCGTTGTTCTTGTCGGCGATGACGAGCACTTCCGAAGGGCCGGCGATCATATCGATGCCGACGGTGCCGAACACCTGCCGCTTGGCGGCCGCCACATAGGCGTTGCCGGGACCGGTGATCTTATAGACCGGCTTGATCGTCTCCGTGCCATAGGCAAGGGCCGCGATCGCCTGTGCGCCACCGATGCGGTAGATCTCCTCGACGCCGGCCATGCGGGCCGCGGCAAGCACGGCCGGATTGACGGCGCCGTCCTTGGTCGGCACGGCAATGACGACGCGGTCGACGCCGGCAACCTTGGCCGGCACGGCATTCATCAGCACCGAGCTCGGATAGCTCGCCGTGCCGCCGGGTACATAGAGGCCGACGGCCTCGATCGCCGTCCAGCGCGACCCCAAGCCGACGCCGAGATCGTCCTCATAGATATCGTCCTTCGGCAGCTGCCGGCGGTGATGCGATTCAATGCGGGTGGCGGCGACCTTCAGCGCGCCGAGAACCTCGGCCGGAACGGCGGCAACAGCCGCATCGACCTCCGCTTCGCTGACGCGCATCGGCGTCGTGGCGAAATCGATGCCCTCGAATTTCCTGGAATAGTGAGCAAGGGCCGCATCGCCGCGCGCGCGCACATCATCGATGATGCCGCGCACCACGGCATTCACATCCTCGGACACTTCCCGCTTGGTCGTCAGGAACGCGGCGAACTGCTGCTCGAACCCTTCCGACGCCTGATCCAGCCAGATAGCCAATGCTGAAATTCCCTTCCATCGAGGCCGCCTAAGCGGCCGTATCCAACCGTTACAAGCCTAAAGCGCGTCGCGATCTCTCAGATTCGCTTCTGGCACTTTAGGTCTTTGATTGTGCGCATGTCGTTGTCGCAAAACCGCTGCACACTTTTGCGCGACATGCTTTAGTTGCCCGCATCCGGATGCCGGGGCTTATGCGCCGTTTCCCACGCGCCGCCGATATCCGCGAGCTGAGCCTCGATGCATTCGACATCGAGCGCAATCGTGGCCTTGCCGGCAAGGGCAAGCTCGATCGTGCCGTCGGGCCCCTCGCCCCGCTGATCGAAGCGGATGGCGAGCAGCGACAGCACCTCGTCGCGGTTGCGCCGGTCGATGCCGTTCGAGCGCACGGCCTGCACGCGCTTGAACACCAGCGCGGAACGATGGCGTTCGTAAGGCTTGCTGCGCTGATCCGATTGCTCCCAGCCGAAACGGTTGGCCGCGAGCGAAAACTGCTCTTGCTTCGGCGCATAGGACATATCGCCGACCTTGAAGACGCTATCCTGCATATAGGCAGAGATGACATCCAGGTCCTCGGTGTCGAGTGCCATTAGCTTGAGATCGCTCATTCGTCCTTTATCCCCGATTACGCCACCAGAAAAACGCCCTAAAGCGGTTCAGCTTTTCACTGAATCTCTGAACCGCTTTGTTCCTTTGCTTTCTCGCAATTCCGGACGGAAAACCGCTACGCACTTTTCCTGGAATTGCTCTAGCGAAACGCCGTTTCCAGCGTTTCCCTTCTGTGGACATAAGATGCGAGCGCAAAAGACGCAACCGAAGAAAACGGGCTTGCCCGCTCTCTTGGCGCCATCGGATGGAATTAGGGCATGCCGCGCAAATCCGTGTCGCGGTTTTGCGACAGCGACAGGCACGAAAGCGGGAAACTATTCCGCAGGGTCGCGATAGGGCTTAGTCGCTGATGCGCTCGACCACGGCGCCGCAGCGCGTCAGCTTGTCTTCCAGCCGCTCGAAGCCGCGATCGAGGTGATAGATGCGCGACACCACCGTCTCGCCTTCGGCGGCAAGGCCGGCGATGACGAGCGAGACGGAAGCACGAAGATCGGTCGCCATCACCGGCGCGCCCTTCAGCTTCTCTACGCCCTCGATACGGGCGGTCTGGCCGGAAAGCGAAATCTTAGCGCCGAGGCGGGCCAGTTCCTGCACATGCATGAAGCGGTTTTCGAAGATGGTCTCGGTGATGTGCGAAATGCCGCCGGAGCGGGTCATCAGCGCCATGAACTGCGCCTGCAGGTCGGTCGGGAAGCCGGGGAACGGGTCGGTGACGACATCGACCGGCTTGATGCCGCCGCCGTTGCGCATGACGCGGATGCCGTTATTGGTCGGCGAAATCGTAGCGCCGGCGCGGCGCAGGCTTTCGAGCGCCGTGTCGAGCAGCGCCATATCGGTATTCTCAAGCGTGACGTCGCCGCCGGCCATGGCAACGGCCATGGCATAGGTGCCGGTCTCGATACGGTCGGGCAGCACGCGATGGCGGGCGCCGGAGAGCGAGGTGACGCCCTCGATGGTGATGGTGCTGGTGCCAGCGCCGGAAATCTTGGCGCCCATGGCGATCAGGCAGTTGGCAAGATCGACGATCTCGGGCTCGCGAGCGGCATTGCCGATGACGGTCGTGCCGCGGGCAAGCGTGGCCGCCATCATCATCACATGCGTCGCGCCGACGGAAACCTTCGGAAAGACATAGCGGGCGCCGATGAGGCCGCCCTTCGGCGCCGTGGCATTGATATAGCCGGCGTCGATATCCATGGTGGCGCCGAGCGCCTCAAGACCCTCGATGAAGAGATCGACCGGACGCGTGCCAATGGCGCAGCCGCCCGGCAGCGACACGCGCGCCTGGCCCTCGCGGGCGAGCAGCGGCCCGATGACCCAGAAGCTCGCGCGCATCTTGGCGACCAGCTCATAAGGCGCGGTCGTATCGACGATGGTGCGGCAGGTGAAATGGATCGTGCGGGAATAGCCGTCTTCCTGGCGCTCGCGCCGGCCGTTGACGGCGACATCGACGCCGTGATTGCCGAGGATGCGCATGAGCAGCTCGACATCGGCCAGATGCGGCACGTTTTCGAGCGTCAGGGTATCGCTGGTCAGAAGCGAGGCGATCATCAGAGGCAGGGCGGCATTCTTGGCGCCGGAGATCGGAATGATACCGTTGAGCTCGTTGCCGCCGACAATCCTGATACGATCCATATATGCAATACGGGCGAGGCCCGCCTTTCCTGATAGTTCCGGGCGCCAAGTTCAGGCGCCAGGTTTCGTGCACCTGGTAAAAGGCGCTCTTTAGACGAAATAGATTAACGCATCAATTCGTTTGATGATGGGCGACATCAATCATTGCGATTCGTCCCTTTTTGCGGCGGCATCCGCACTATCCACAGGCTTTGCGGCCGGCAGCCCATCCGTCTCGTCGGCCTGACCGGCGCGGCGCGCCCGCACCTGCTGCTTGCGGCGAGACAGATTCTCGCGCAGCTTCTGCGCCGCCCGCTCCCGCCGCCGATCCGCCTCCGTGACCTGCCTGCCGCCCACGGGCTCGCCCGCCGCATCGCCGACCCCACTGGACGCCGAACCGCCCCGCAAAGCCAGCTTGTCATCGATTTTCGTCTTGTCCGCACCCATGTCTTCCTCATAGCGGAAAACCTTAGGCGTCAAAAGACCGACACATTTTTTCCAACGATCTTTCAAAGAACTTGCAATTTGCGGCTTGCACTCCGCCCCGACCTATGGCAATAGCCGCCTCGCCCAATACGGCGCACTTCAGTGGCGCCACGGAATGCTGCTATAGCTCAGGGGTAGAGCACTCCCTTGGTAAGGGAGAGGCCGAGAGTTCAAATCTCTCTAGCAGCACCAGTTTTCCTTGTTGTTTCGCAAGGACTTACCAGAAAATCAACGGGTTACCGCCTCGCTTGCTCCTGCGTGCTGCTACAGCGGAGCAATAAACGACATGCCGCTGCCCCCGGCCTCATCAAACGCGGAAATGTCCATTGGTTTAGGTGTTCGATCCCGCGCGATATCAAAGATTCTTATCCCAAAACGGACGAAACGTTCTCGCTGAAATCCCGCGACTACCAGGAGGCGCTGAAAAAGCTTCGGAAAGCCTCTGCGGAGGTTGATGAGTGGTTCGAAGAACACAGGCTACGTCAGATGCAGCCATCGCCGCGCGGACCGGCCCTCGGGGAATGCTGCGTGATCAATCTTCATGATCCCACCTGATATTTTTGCGATGAAAACAATCGCGTAATAAACGCCTCAAATACTTCGCACCGATACTTCTCCAAACAGGGTTTCGACCGAATGTAACACCGAGAGACATTCAAATGGTCGACGATTGTAGCTTCGCCAAAGAAGAAGGTTGGCCCATTCCCACTGTTCGCGATTTTTCGAATTTCACCACCTGTGGACGCGGGTAGTAAAATCAACAACTCCATAGGCAAAAGGCGAGATTGCGGCTACCACTAATATCAAACCGTATTGGGGGGGCGCATGTTCGAGATTAATGAGCACGATGGTAACCTTCTCCTGAAGGCTATAAACGACGGTAACGCGGTCTTATTGCTTGGAGCAGGGGCATCTGCCACCTCGCTGAATGCGCAGGGACAGAAGGTTAAGCTGGGAAAAGCTCTTGCGGGTGAACTTGCAGGAATGGCGGGGCTACCTTACGCCGACGAAGATTTACCGGACGTAATTCAAGCCGTTCGCCCCAGGGTAAGCGAGCTACAGCTTCATCAGTTATTTCGAAAAGAATTCACTCGGATAGTTCCCGCCGCCGAATTTCGTGAGCTTTTTCAGTATAGTTGGCGCCGCTTATATACGTGGAACATTGATGACGCGATTGAGAACATTCAGTCTTCTGCGCAGAGTCGGCGTTATTACAATGGACTTATTGACAGAGTAGCTGTCGATGAAGGAATCGAGTATCTTCACGTAATCCACCTACACGGCGAGGCTTCCAAACCGGAACACGGTTTTATATTTGGACCTTCCGAATACAACCGACGGCTTAACAGCGATAAGCATGATTGGTATCGACAAGCAGCTTCCGATTATGCAGCGTATGTGCCGATATTCATTGGCAGCACTCTAAAGGAGCCCATTCTTTCAGCGGAACTCGATCGCGCACGTCCAAATACGGATTCATCTCTGGGCACGGCTTTTCTGATCACGCCGGATGAGTTCACCGCTCTCCAAAAAGCTGCGTATCAGGCTCGAAATATTGTTGTTGTGCAGGGGACACTTGCTGATTTTACCGACTGGCTTCGCGGAGCCATTAGTGGCGGCTTGAGCCCGCTGCAAATTAGCAAGAAAAGAAACACATTCACCGAAACCCTCGCATCGAGAATCACGCCTACACGGGCAGAAATTAGCACCGCCAATTTCATTCGGGTTCAGACTTGGCAAGATGCGAAAAGCAAAGCGGAAGAACTTCAAGGGTTGAAGCGGCAACGTGCGGCCCGAGCTTTCCTCGAAGGAGAACCTCCAAGCTGGCAAATCGCCGCAAGCGACATACCAGTTTGGCTTACCGCAACCGGTGAGTTGTACGCCGCACTTTCGTCCTCCATTGACGCTGGAGATCGAATATTTCTTGTATATGGCCAATCCGGCAGTGGCAAAACGACCGCACTTCTCCAGGCACTACTTCGATATGTTCAAGAGCATGACGGAAGGGGTGTCTACGAACTAAAAGGCGAGGTGAGATCCCTACGTGCATCCCTTGAACTAATCTCTCGGCTTCACAAAGACGATCACGCCATAGTCTACATCGGTGATGCTTTCATTTATGGTGACGCGCTTAGCGAGGATGCTTTAGCCCTTCCGCGAGGTAGAATAACCCTCATCACAAGTGCGCGATCACACGAATGGCGTCACCATATTGAGCGGCGCGTTGGAGATTTTACGACACCGTTCGAATTCCAGCGATTTGTAAAGAAAGACCATCCGCCCCTCATCGAAAGGTTACTTGAATACGTTCCGTCGCCTAGTTTCCTAAAAATGAGCCCTAACGAGAGAACGCAGAAGCTGGCAACCTCACAAGAGCAACTGCTAATAGCGTTGAAAGAGGCGACATCTTCCGAGAAATTCACGAAGGTGATCACGGACGAGTATGAGCACCTGCCGGACAACGACACCAAAGCACTATTTCTAATTGTCGGACTCGCAACTATCTCACGGACTGGAATCTCCGCTGGCGTAGCGCGGGAATCATACAATAGGCTTCGAACGGAATTGTCGTTCGACGGCGCTATGCGTCAGTTGGAAGGTATTGTGAGTACGAACTCAACAGGGCGTCTGGTCGCACGTCACGAGTTATACGTTCGACATATTCTGGAGAACGTCGCGGACTTTCCAGCCATTATCGACGCCGCTGTCGAGACCCTTCGAACTTATACAAAATATGCCCTACCCATTGTAAAAAACGTAGATCGATTGGATGGCCTGCTTTTCAAATTCATACTCAATCACAATTTCATCGGCGAATTAGCTCGTCGGCGAAACGAGGTTGAAGAAGCCTTGCGGGTATTCCAGAGTTTTGAGATCGATTTTCAGCTTGATGGTCATTTCTGGCTGCAGTACGGGCAATATCTTGCGATGTTCGGAGAACTTGAACCGGCTTTGCGTGCCTTGGAGAAGTCAATAGCAGCCTACCCTGAGAATATTTTTGCGGTTCATGCTTTAGCCGACCTCCAACTGAGAGTGGCAATCACGCGCGATACTTTTGACGCAACCACCGTTGCTTTAATCGGCGATGCGGTGGAGACATTAGAAGGTCTTCATGCTGCACAAGGTATTGAGGCAGATTTCTATCCAATCGTAACGCTTGCCGATAGGCATGTGTCCGCCCTGATCAAGCACGGTCAGCAGAAATCCGCCTTGTCTGCCGCGCAGCGATATTTCCGACTAATAGAGTCGATGCGACGTACTGATTTGCAGATAGATCGGGCAAGAGAGCGGCTAGCCCATTACATTACGCATGGCACATGGGAAAAAGGCCAGTAGTCGCAAAATGGCCACTCGCAGCATCACAGGCGCCGAAAGTCCAGGCGCTAGAATTCATGGCTGCAGTTATCCCGTCGATGTTGCTAATATTGATGTCGCTGATTTTCAACCCAGTAGGCTAAAGGCTTCAACTCAACTCCTCGTCCACTCCGTGCAGACCCGGGGCAAGGGGAACCGTAGGAGGATGGAACGCCAACATGTTCTTGTGACAGCACACCTTAAACCCCCACCCCAATTCCGCTGCAATCCCCCGTTTAAAACCTTCTCCCATCACATCCATCCTGCCCCGGGAGAAACGCCTCAATGTCGAAACTACGCGTCGCCGTTCTGTTTGGCGGTCAGTCCACGGAGCATGAGGTTTCCGTCATGTCGGCCCGCAATGTCGTCAAGGCGATCGATGGGGTGCGATACGAGATCGTGCCGATCCTGATCGATCGCGCCGGGCGCTGGCTGCTGGTGGAGGAAAAGGGCGGCGTGCTGCCGGAGCCGATTGCCTATGAGGGCACGGAAGTCTGCCTGGTTCCGGGCGGCAACGGGCGGCTGATGGCGCTGGAAGGGTCTGGCGCACGCGCGCTGCCTGCGGTCGACGTGCTGTTCCCGGTGCTGCATGGGCTGAACGGCGAGGATGGCTCCATTCAGGGCCTTGCCCAGATCGTCGGCCTGCCGCTCGTCGGCTGCGGCATTCTGGGCTCGGCCAATGCGATCGACAAGGATATGGCAAAGCGCCTGCTGCGCGAAGCCGGCCTGCCAGTGGCCCGCTCTGTCACGCTGACGCGCGGCGAAAAGCCTGATTTCGCTGAGATCGCGGGCGCGCTCGGCTCGCCGGTCTTCGTCAAGCCTACCCGCCAGGGATCGTCGGTCGGGGTCAGCAAGGTGCAGGATGCCGCAGGGTTCGAGAGAGCGCTTGCCGAGGCCTTCCGGCATGACCGCAAGGTGCTGGTGGAAGAATTCGTGCGCGCCCGCGAAATCGAATATGCGGTGCTGGAACAGCCTGACGGTACGCTCTTCGTCTCCGTGCCGGGCGAGATCACCACGGCTGCGACCCACGGTTTCTATTCCTACGAGGCGAAATATCTCGATCAGCATGGCGCCGTCGTCACCGTGCCGGCGCATATTCCGGCCGAGACGGCAGAAGTAATGAAGCGCATGGCGGCGGACGGTTTTCGCGCGCTCGGATGCGAGGGGTTGGCGCGCGTCGATTTCTTTCTGCGGCCGGATGGCAGCGTTGTCATCAACGAGATCAACACCATGCCGGGCTTCACCAATATCAGCATGTATCCCAAGGCCATGGGCGCTTCGGGCATCCCCTATCCGGAGCTCATCAGCCGCCTGATCGAGCACGGGCTTGCGCGGGCGCGGCAAGCCTAGCTCGCCATGCCCTCCAGCGTCAGACCTTTTCCTTTTTCCTGGTCTTGACCTTGGGCTCGACAGGCGCATCCGGCATCGGCGCGAGCAGCTTTCTGAGCGAGGCGATCTTGTCCTTCACCAGCGGACGGAAGCGGCTGGCGCGATAGGGCATGTCGGCGGCGCCATAGCCTTCCGGGCCGTCGTCGTTGCCGCGATGGATCTCCTCCAGCTTCACGCCGATGAAGGTACCGTCGACATAATGCGTGTATTCGCCGACCCAGCGGATGGTGTAGATCGTGCCCTTGCGGATCAATTGATCGATGCTGACATGCTTGAATTTGTCATCGATGCAGACGACCTTCTGCCCCACATGGAAATCGTAGCTCACCCTGCCCTCCTTGAAGCGGCCGAAACAACCGCCGTGTCGTTCAGATACAAGCATAGCCGCATATGCACAGCCGAGTAAACGCGGGCTGAGGTCGCAGCCGCGATCGATGAAACGGTGGGGCAGTCGCATATGAGGTGAGATCGTTGCCGCGCAACCCCTTCTCCCCTGGGGGAGAAGGTACATGCGGCACCGGCCCGCTCCATATCCGGTAGCCCTACATGAATCGGTGACAAAGCAACCCGTTGACATCCCTCATGGAAGGCTGAAGATTGCGCTTCGTACGAGCCCGCAAGGCCTCACCTCCATTCCCATATCCGATACCCGCAAGGCCGCTGAAGGCTTCTCCGCCAATGCCCACCCTCCGCCTCATTGCCGACGACTTGACCGGCGCGCTCGACACCGCAGTCGAATTCGTCGGCGTCTATGGGCCGATCGCAGTGGAACGCAGCGATGCGCTTGCCGCAAGCCTGCCGGATTGCCTTGCGATCGACAGCGGCACCCGCGAGAAGACCGCTGCTGAAGCGGAAGCGATCGTCCGCAGCATTGCGCCACTGCTGGAGGGTGCCGATCTCGCCTTCAAGAAGGTGGACAGCCTGTTTCGCGGCCCCTGGGCGGCGGAATTGGCCGCCTGCTTCCGGCTCGGCTACTGGCGGCACTGCATTCTCGCGCCGGCTTTTCCACATCACGGCCGGTATACAAGGGGCGGACGGCAGGTGCTTTATGCCGGCAAGGACGCCTGGCGCGATGTCAGCGGCGATCTGGTCGCGCATTTGAGGGCAGAGGGATTGCCGGCCTTCAACACGGCGCTTGACCAGACCTCCGTCGATGGCGCAGAAAACCAGCCCATTCCCGATGGCATCCATGTTTTCGATGCCCATACGGACGACGATCTGGATGCCATCATCGCATGGGGATCGTCACAGCTGGAAGGGCCGGTTCTCTGGAGCGGCACCGGCGGTCTCGCCCGCGCTTTGGCACGCAATATCGACCGGGCAACGCATTATCTGCCCCGCGCCGAAAAAGACGCAAACGAAAGGCGGCCTGCCCCAGCCGTCCCCATCTCGCGCAGGCTGCAAAGGCCGGTGCTCGGCCTGTTCGGCTCCGATCAGCCGATCACGCTCGCGCAACTCCAGGCTTGCGGTCCCAATTGGCTGAAGCTTGCGGAAGGCGCCGATGCCGATGCCGTCGATCATCAAATCCGGCAAAGCGGTGTCGCCATGGTCAGCCTCGACCTGCCGACAGGGCTTGAACGCGATGATGCGGCAAGACGCATTGCGGCGAGCTTCGGCGGCATGGCCAAGGCGCTGTCGGCTCCAGGCACATTGATCGTCGCCGGCGGCGAGACCCTGCGCAATCTCTGCTCGGCGCTCGACGTGTCAGCCCTCAGCATCACCGGTCAGGCAGCGCCGGGCCTGCCCCGCTCGACGATTGTCGGCGGACCCTGGCAGGGGACCACAGTGATCTCCAAGTCAGGCGCATTCGGCGGCCCGACCCTGTGGCGCGACCTCTTGAGTGAAAACGGGCTGATTGCCGGAGGAGAAGAACCATGACGCGGCATCTGGCAATCACCATGGGTGACCCCGCCGGCATCGGCCCGGAAATCATCGTCAAGGCTGCAGCGCGACTCAGAGATAGGCTTGATGACGGTAAGCTGAAACTGACGATCATCGGCAGCGGCCCTGCCCTGCGGCTCGCCGAGCAACAGCTTGGCCTCGATATCGAGATTCCGGAAGCTGAGATGGAGGGCGACTGGCCGAACCTCTGCTTCATCCAGGCCGATGCCGAGGGAGAGCCGATCCTGCCGGGCCGGCTTTCCGCCGATGGCGGCCGCATGGCCTTCAAGGCGATCGAAAAGGGCGTTCAGCTCGCAATATCAGGCAAGGTCGGCGGCATCGTCACGGCACCGCTCAACAAGGAAGCGCTGAACAAGGCAGGCTTCCATTATGCCGGCCATACCGAGCTTTTGGCCGAACTCACCGGCGCCCGCGGCTCTGTCATGATGCTGGCCCACGGCAATATGCGCGTCAGCCACGTCACCACCCATGTCGCGCTGGAGGATGTGCCGAAGCGCCTGACGCCCGAACGGCTGCGGCTCGTCATCGACCTCACGCACAAGGCTCTCAAAAACCTTGGCATCGCCAGCCCGAAGATCGCGGTGGCGGCGCTCAATCCGCATGCCGGCGAAGGCGGTCTCTTCGGCCGGCAGGATATCGATATCTCCGCGCCAACCATCGCCAGGGCCGTGTCCGATGGGCTTGATATCGTCGGCCCCGTTCCTGGTGATACCGTTTTCGTCAAGCTGCGCGCCGGCCAATACGACGCCGTCATCGCCATGTATCACGATCAGGGGCATATCCCGGTCAAGCTGCTCGGTTTCGAGATTGACCCGGCGACGGGCAAGTGGATGGATCTTTCCGGCGTCAACATCACGCTCGGCCTGCCGATCGTGCGCACCTCCGTCGACCACGGCACGGCTTTCGACATCGCCGGCAAGGGCATCGCCAACGAACGCAGCCTGATCGAGGCGATCGAATTCGCGGAGAGATTGGCGACGAGCGATTGAGCTTGGTGTTGCATCGGCCAAATACCTCTCTCGCTTATCGCACCCCTGATACCCCCCTCTGTCCCTTTCGGGACATCTCCCCCACATGGGGGAGATCGTTGGGAGTATGTCGCCCGTTTCAGCTAAAAGAACAAGAACACAGGAATAGGCAAATTTAATGCTTGCTTGAGGCAGGAAGGTGCCGCGAGTTACCAATCTCCCCCCATGTGGGGGAGATGTCCCGAGAGGGACAGAAGGGGGTAGCGCGCCCTCCACGAGTTCACAATCGATATCTAAAAGACAATTCTACCCGCCTGCATCGCGTTGAAAGGCATTTTTCAAAGCTCGATGTCGGCATCTCGCTTTTTCAAACGTCCTCTGGCCGCCCAGCTACGAAGAGAGCTATCCGAGAGAGGAGTACCAAATGTCCAAGATTGCCCCATGCCTGTGGTTTGCACGCGAAGCCGAGGAAGCAGCGAATTTCTACGTTTCGCTCTTCCCGGATTCCAGAATTGATCATGTTCAGAAGAATGTCGTCGACACGCCGGCCGGAAAGTCCGATCAGGTTCTGGTCGTCGGCTTTACGCTTGCCGGCCAGCGCTTCATGGCGATAAACGGCGGCAGCCGCGTCGAGTTCACCCATGCGATCTCGCTGGAGGTCGATTGCGCCGACCAAGCTGAAGTCGACCGGCTCTGGAACGGGTTGACTGACGGGGGAGCGGCCGTTCAATGCGGCTGGCTCAAGGATCGCTACGGCATTTCCTGGCAGATCGTGCCGACCGTGCTCGGCAAATATATCGCCGATCCGGATCCGGCCAAGGCCGCTCGCGTCATGCAGGCCATGATGGAGTGGTGAAGCTCGATATTGCCGAGCTCGAGGCCGCCTATCGCGGCTGAGCGACCATTCAGGGGATTGCGTCATGGGCGTGATCCCCGAAGGCGTCCTGAAATTCCCTGCAATTTCAGCGGTTCAGACCAATGCCGCTGCCCGTAAGACTTGCGGCAGGACGATGCGTGGAATACCGTCCAATAAAGACTCGTCAAAGTCGGGTTTCGATACCATTTCAAGCAATTGGACTGCCGCGGCCATTCAGGCACGACCCGGCGGGAAACGGTCGATTTCATGCAGCAGCAACGGGACCGCATCGATCTCACCGGACGCGATTATACCGCGATCTATGCACTGAGCGATATTCATGGCTGCCACGACGAGATGGCGGAGGCTGAAAGGCGCATCGTTGCCGATGCCCGCTCCCTTCCCGGCCGAAAGCTTTTGATGTTTCTCGGCGACTATGTCGATCGCGGCCCGCGCTCCAGCGACGTGCTGGCGCATCTCAGCGCGCCGCCGCCGGAAGGCTTCGACCGCTACGCGCTTTGCGGCAATCACGACGATGTCTTCCTGCATTTTCTCGATGATCCCGACACCAATGTCCATTGGCTCGAATTCGGCGCGCTGCCGACGCTCGCCTCCTATGGTATCGATGCCAGACACGTTCTCTTCGACCTTGGCTATAGCATCCAGCAATTGCGCGACATGACGCTGAAGGCAATGCCGCCAGCGCATGTCGATCTGCTGCGGTCGCTCGCCGCGGCCGTCACGTTCGGCTCGACGCTCTTTGTTCATGCCGGCATCAGGCCCGGCATTCCCTTCAGGGATCAGACGGACGAGGATTTAATGTGGATCCGTGAGCCCTTCCTGTCGGAAGGGCCGCGACTGCCGCTTCTGGTGGTCCACGGCCATACGCCTGGCTCCCATCCGACTTTCGGCATAGGCCGCATCGGCATCGATACGGCCGTTTCGATGGGCGGAAGCCTGACGATCCTCAAGATCGCCGATGGTAGGCAGACGACCCTGCCGCCGATCTGAACAACCCGAACGAAAATCCCGGCCTGAAGCCGGGATTTATTTTTCAGGTATCCTACTCCGCCGCCACGGCCGGTGGCAGCCGGATCGTATTCTGCTCTTCTTCGTCGATCTGCTCCTTGGCCTGCGGCTCTGCCGACTTGTGCTTCGGCTCGCGGCCGAAGAACAGGGCGTAGCCGGCGGGTAGAACGAAGATCGTCAGCACGGTGGCGACCAGAATGCCGCCCATCATGGCGTAGGCGAGCGGCCCCCAGAAGACGCCGCGCGAGATCGGGATCAGCGCCAGCACGGCCGTCAGCGCCGTCAGCATGATCGGCCGGAAACGACGCACGGCCGAGCCGATGATCGCTTCCTTCCGGTCCATGCCCGCCGCGATATCCTGGTCGATCTGGTCGACGAGGATGATCGAGTTGCGGATGATGATGCCGAGCAACGCGATGACGCCGAGGATCGCGACGAAGCCGAAGGGCGCGCCGCTGATCAGCAGGGCACCGGCCGCACCGATGATGCCGAGCGGGCCGGTGGCGAGCACCAGCATCGCCTTGCCGAAATGCTGCAGCTGCGCCATCAGGAGCACGACGATGATGACGAGCATGATCGGCGCCTTGGCGGCGATCGAGGCCTGGCTTTCGGCGCTGTCCTCGGCGCCGCCCTGGATCTCGATCTTGTAGCCGGCCGGCAGGCTGTTCCTGAGATCGGCCATGTCGTTATAGAGCTTGGCCGTCACATCGTTCGACTGCACATTGTCGGGCAAGGTCGCCCGCACGCTGATGGTCGGCAGACGGTCACGGCGCCATTCTATGCCCTGCTCCATCACGGGCACGATCTTGGCAACCTGCGACAGCGGCACGAACCCGCCGCTATCGGTTGGAATGTAGACCGAATTGACCGAGGTCAGCAGATGACGGCTCGCGTCCGGCTCACGGGCGACGATCCCGACGGTTTCCTCGCCTTCGCGATAATTGTCGAGCGTGAAGCCGGACATCGAGGCCTGCAGCATCTGGCGGATGCGCTGCGAGGTAACACCGAGGGCGCGGGCACGATCCTGATCGATCACCAGCTTCATGGCCGGCACCGGCTCGAGCCAGTCGTCATGGATGGCGCCGAGCAGCGGGTTCTGGGTAAAGCGCTGCTTCACCTCGTCGGCAATATGGCGAACCTCTTGCCGGTCGGGACCCATGACGCGCAGCTGCACGGGCCAGCCTGTCGGCGGACCGAGGAACAGGCGGTCGACCTTGCCGCGGACCGACGGGAAATCCGCCGCCAGGATGCCGCGCATCTTGGTGATCAGACGCTCGCGGGCCGGCTCATCCTTTGCCATGACCAGCATCTGGGCATAGTTCGGGTTGGTAAGCTGCTGATCGAGCGGCAGGAAGAAGCGCGGCGCGCCCTGCCCGACATAGGTGGCGATGAAGCGCTTGTCCGGATCGTCGGCCATGCGGGCTTCCAAAGCCTGGGCCTGGCGCTCGACTTCCTTGATGCTGGTGCCCTCGGGCAGCCACAGGTCAACGAGAATTTCCGGACGCGACGACTGCGGGAAGAAATTCTGCGGAATGAACTGGAAGGACCACAGGCTACCGACGAAGGCGGCGAGCGTCAGGAGCAGTACGATGACGCGGTGGCGCACGGCCCAGGTGACCGACGACCGCAGGCGGCGATAGAAGCGCGTGTCGAACACGTCATGATGCTCGCCGGCATGGTGGCGCTGCTTGAGGATCATGTAGCCGAGCCATGGCGTGAAATAGACGGCCACGAACCAGGAGACCACGAGCGCGATGCCGACCACATAGAACAGCGTGCGGACATATTCGCCTGCTGTCGACGCCGCAAAGCCCACCGGAATGAAGCCGGCTGTGGTGATCAGCGTGCCCGTCAGCATCGGGAAGGCGGTCGAGGAATAGGCGAAGCTCGCGGCATCGAGCTTCACCAGCCCCTCCTCCAGCTTGCGCTCCATGAGCTCGACCACGATCATGGCGTCGTCGACAAGCAGGCCGAGCGCGATGATGAGCGCGCCGAGCGAAATGCGCTGCAGGTCGATGCCGAACTCATACATGATGGCGAAGGTCGCGGCCAGCACCAGCGGAATGGCAATGGCGATCACGAGGCCGGAACGCCAGCCGATCGACAGGAACGAGACGATCAGCACGATAATGAGAGCTTCGCCGAGCGCATGCATGAATTCGCTGATCGCGTCGGTGACGACATCAGGCTGGTTGGCGATCTGATCGACCTGAACGCCGACCGGCAGCGAGGCCTCGAAGCGCTTGTAGGTTTCCTCTACCGACGTACCGACATCGGTCACCTTATAGCCGTTGGCCATGACGACGCCGAGCTGCACGCTTGGATGGCCGTTATAGAGGAACTTGGCTGTATAAGGGTCCTGCAGCCCGGCGGTGACGGTGGCGATATCGCCGAGACGAGTCACCTGGCCGCCGGCGTTGAGCCGCAGGTTCTTGATATCCTCGATCTTGTTGACATCGCCTTCGACCGAGATGCGCACGGAGCGCGTGCTGGTATCGACGGTGCCGGCCGGATCGACATTGTTCTGGCCGACGATGGCATTCTTCAGGTCGTTGAGCGTCAACCCACGCTCGGCCAGAACCTTGGAGGAGACGTCGATATAGATCTGCTCCGCCTGGTCGCCGATGATGGTGGCCTTCTCGACACCGGGCGTCGAAAGCAGCATGTCGCGGGCCTGGATGGCGAATTTCTTCAGCTCCGGATAGGTGTAGCCGTCGCCGCTGATCGAATGCAGCGTGATGAAAGTATCGCCGAATTCATCGTTGAAATAGGGACCGAGCAGGCCGGACGGCAGCTCGTTGCCGATATCGCCCACTTTCTTGCGGATCTGGTAGAAGGCGTCCTTCACCTGAGCGGTGTTGGTGTCGCCCTTGATCTGGATGGTGGTGATGGCAAAGCCGGCGCGGGTGTAGGATTTGACCCAATCGAGATGCGGCGTTTCCTGCAGCTTTCGCTCGATCTTGTTGACCACCTGGTCTTCCATGTCCTGCAGCGAGGCGCCGGGCCACACGGTCTGCACAACCATGACGCGGAAGGTAAAATCCGGATCTTCCTTCTGGCCCATATGGGTCAGGCCGAGCGCGCCGGCGATGATGATGAGCCCGAACAGGAACCGCGCAATGCTCGGATGGGCAATCGCCCAGCGCGACAGGTTGAAACGCTTCCTCTCGCCGGAGGTGCTATTGATGGACATGATCTCGTCCCCTCGATCCGGGTCAGCGTACGATATCCGCCGAGGCGGCTTTGGTGTCTGCGGAGGCTTGCTGAGCGCCAGCGCTCGGAAGCTTGACCTTCATGTTCTCGGTCATGAATTGCGTGCCGGCGGCAATGACGACATCGCCGGTTTTCAGGCCATCGGCGACGCGCACGCCGTCATCGGCGAAATCGGCGATCTTGACGGCGCGGGAATGGACGGTGCCGGCATTGCGGTCGACGAGCCAGACGATCTGCTGCCCATCCTTCTGCGCAATAGCGCTAAGCGGAATGGAAACGTAGGGTTCCGTATTGTCGGCCAGCGCTTCGATCGTCGCGGTCATGCCGAGCAACACGCGCGGATCGTTCGGCAGGCTCACGCGCACCGCAAACGTGCGCGACTGATCGGCGCTGCCGGATACTTCCCGCACCTTTCCATCGAGCACGAGAGCCGAGTCGGACCAGAAGCGTGCCTTGACGTCCTTGCCGACCTTGAATTGGGCGATGTCCATTTCCGGCACGGCGACCTGCACCTCCTTCTCGCCATCGACCGCAACGGTAATGACGGGCGTGCCGGAGCTGACCACCTGGCCGACATCGGCATTGATAGCAGTCACGATGCCGTTCATGTCTGAGGTCAAGCCGGCATAGGCGACCTGGTTCTTGGCCTCGGTCAGTGCCGATGCCGCGGAATCGCGCGTCGAAACGGCCTGTTCATAGGAGAGTTCGGCCTGTTCGAGCTGCGATTTGGAGGTGACGTTCTTGTCGAAGAGCGTCTGCGCACGCGTGCGGGCAAGCTCGGTCGTCTGTACCTGCTTTTCCGCCGAATCCAGATCGGCCTGCGAACGGCGCACCGAAAGGACATAATCGGTCGCGTCCATGCGGGCGAGGACGTCGCCGGGCTTTACCCTCTGGCCGATATCCACCTTACGTTCGACGATCTTGCCGTTGACGCGGAAGCCGAGGTTCATCTCGGTCCGGGCGCGCACGACGCCGGAATAATCAAGCTTGCGCGTCGTGTCGGCTTGAGCGATTTCAACGACCTTGACCGGCCGGACCACCTCCGCCGTCTCCTCTTTCTTCTCATTGCAGCCCGTAAGCCCAAGCCCGAAAGCGGCAAAGAGAGCCGCGCCGGCAATGGTCCGTAAAGTGTTGGTCGTCAGCGAAACCATGTCGCTCTCCTAAAGTCGAACAAAGAGTACGAGCACGCCGGCCATCCGGATGCACATTGTTATTTCTTCAAAGCCCTGATGACGAACTCGATGATATCCTCGGGCTTGGCCTGGTATGTCTTGCCAAGGCACTGCGCCACCATTTGCGGATGACAGAGATCGACGGTCGCCGCACCGAAGCACTTGGCTGCAATGCCCGGATCCTGTTCGGCGAACTCGCCAGCGGCAATCCCCTCAGCGATGATCTCGGCGACCAGATCCTGGATACGTTCGATATGTTTTTCGATGACATGCCAGTCGCGCTCTATGGCGACAATGACCATCTCGTGAACCTTCTGCTCGTCGAGCATGGCCTCCAGCGTCATCCTATATTGGGCCATGAGATAGGCCCGCAGCCGATCGGTGGCACTGATGGGCTGATTGCGGATGGCGAGAGCCATCTGGTAGCTCTGGCCGAGCATACGCCCACAGATAGCCTGATGGATTTCCGTCTTGGAACCGAAGAAACGATAGATATTCGCTGTCGACATGCCGAGATCGCGCGCAATATCGGCTACGTTCGTCTTGCTGTAGCCATAGTGGCGAAACAGCCTTTCGGCGGCGTCGAGAATGCGCGTGATGTTTTCCTGGCGGGCAGGATCGGCGCTAACGTCGGAAAGATCGAGCATGAGCAGGCCTAATGGTTTTACGAGTGACGATTTTCAATTTTCGTCACTCGTAAACCATTAGAGCGCCGATGTCAAGAAACCCGCCTACAACCACAGGCGGTTTTTCAGATGCTATACAATAAACCGAGAATGCGCCGAACAACTTGAAACAAGAGTTAAATCATCGACAACGCTCCTCGCGGAACGCAGCGAAAGTGTCCGGCATTTTGTCGCAGCAGCGAAAGTCGCCTGCTCAGGCGCTCATAAGCGTCGGATGAAAGCGGCGAAGGCTGAAAAAGCCGACGAACACAATCACCACCAGCAGCGCCACCTGCGCAGCCAATATCGACGGCTCGTTGCCATTCGGCGCCAGCGCATTAAGCACCGATATCTTCTGGAACGACTGGACGATCAGGACCAGACAGTTGAAGAACAGCAGAACCAGGGCCCCGATCACGAAGACGGGACGCCAGATGCCGGCAAGATGAAACACGTAGCGCGCCAGCGCCGTTGGAATGAAGATGAGAAGACAGATAGTACCGACGATGATCGCCGGCGTGACACCGTGAAACGGAAACAGAAAGCCCGTCAAGCTGGTGAGAACAGTGGTCAGCATATAGACGAGCGTCGATCGATTATGACGGTTGCCCGTGAGAAACCCCTGGGCCACGACAATGCCGCTGATGATGGCAATCAAGCTTATGACAACATGAATTAAGAGAATTCCAGACATTCGCCTCTCTCCTTGAGCACCGCATTTCGTTGGAAATGACAGCCCAATGCCCGAGTGCGGAATATATACGAAACGCGCCGCGCCAGCCAGCGCGACGCGAAAACCTGAAATTGCGGCCTAGGCGGCGTGAACTTCCAGGGAAATCGGAACGGAAGCCAGCGCCTTGGAAACCGGGCAACCCGCCTTCGCCTTGTTGGCAAGCTCGGTGAAGGTCGCCTCGTCGGCGCCGGGGACCTTGCCTGTCAGCGTCAGATGGATCGCGGTGATGGCAAATCCGCCTTCGACGCTTTCAAGCGTGACCTTGGCCGTCGTCTCCATGCTTTCGGCGGTGAAGCCCGCCTCATTCAGGATCAGCGACAGGGCCATGGTGAAGCAGCCGGCATGCGCAGCGCCGATCAGCTCTTCCGGATTGGTGCCGGCAACGCCTTCGAAACGGCTGGCAAAGCCGTAAGGGTAATGATTGAGCGCGCCGCTTTGCGTCGAGATCTGACCCTTGCCGTCCTTCAAACCGCCGGACCATTGGGCCGAACCTGTACGATTGATCTGCATGTCGTCCTCCTTGTCGTTGAATGAATTGGAAAGCGGAAGCCGCCTCCCGTGATGATCGACGGCAAGCGGCTTGGCCACCTGCACCGACACCATAATCCTTCTATCCGCCGAAGACGACGCCGCGGTAACAGAAGCGGCGTCGATCCGGGCAATTGCGGACTCCTAAAATCATCATACAAGAATATTGCCAATGTATGATGATTATCGTATCATGATTTCAGCATGGCCGTGAAAGATGGCCGGGCATCGCCTGCATGAAAGACCCGCCTGCCTCTGACCGAGGGAGATATTCGGGAAAGCATGCGAAACGGTGTGGAGGAGATAGGGTGGAATCGCTCGAAAGACAGGGGCTTGCAAAACAAGGACATGGCTCCTCAACGCGGCCGGCGCGCCGTCCGCGCGTGCGCAAAAACGTGACCGCCGCGATCGCCGAAGACATCTGCGCCGAACGCTATCTCTCCGGCTCGACCCTGCCGCGCGAAAACGACCTCTGCGAAATGTACGGCG
The DNA here is from genome assembly GCF_008370325.1 of Martinezella tropici. Lineage (GTDB taxonomy): Bacteria > Pseudomonadota > Alphaproteobacteria > Rhizobiales > Rhizobiaceae > Rhizobium > Rhizobium tropici_B. The sequence goes on from NZ_VNIP01000017.1 coordinate 27,472, forward strand.
TCAGCCGCACCGTTATCCGCGAATCCCTCAAGGTGCTGGAATCCAAAGGCCTCGTACGCGGCAAGCCGCGAATCGGCACCACGGTCTGCGACAAGGACGACTGGAACATTCTCGACCAAGATGTGCTGGGATGGATGGGTCCCTTTATCGCCGATTTCGACATTCTCGGCTCCATTCTGGAGGCGCGCCGCACCATCGAACCCGCCGCCGCCGAATATGCGGCCGAGCGCGCCACCGCCCGCGAAATTGCCGATCTGGAGAATGCATGGCAGCAGATGCGCAACAGCGGCGATGATCCGGAAGGCTTTACGGAGGCCGACGTGACCTTCCACAACGTACTCCTGAGCGCCAGCCACAATCAGGTCTTCCGGCGCCTGTCCAGCGCCATGCATGCCGGTCTCAAATATGCACTCCACGCCTCCAACGTCGCCGCCCATAGCCGCGACGAGGCGATCGCGGTTCATGGCGAACTGGTGGAAGCGCTGCGCCTGCGCGACCGCGCCGCCGCACGCGACTGCGCTCACCGCATGCTCGATCTTGCCGCTCGCGATCTCGCCGTCGAACGACGGCCGGACGAAGGCCGGAAAACAAATCCCGAAACCCCGAGATCTGCGGCCTCGCGCCGCTGACGCAACCCAAAGCCCAAACGGAATCATTCCCATGAAAATCACCAAGCTGACGACCTATATCGTTCCCCCGCGCTGGCTGTTCCTGAAGATCGAGACCGACGAAGGCATCGTCGGCTGGGGCGAGCCGGTGGTCGAGGGGCGCGCGCTCACCGTTCAGGCGGCCGTGCACGAGCTGGAAGACTATCTGATCGGTAAGGATCCGTTCCTGATCGAGGATCACTGGAACGTCATGTACCGCGCCGGCTTCTATCGCGGCGGCGCTGTTCACATGTCGGCGCTTGCCGGCATCGACCAGGCGCTGTGGGACATCAAGGGCAAGGCGCTCGGCCAGCCGATCCATTCGCTGCTCGGCGGCCAGGTACGCGACAAGATCAAGGTCTACTCCTGGATCGGCGGCGACCGTCCCTCCGATGTCGCCAACAATGCCAAGGACGTGGTTGCCCGCGGCTTCAAGGCGATCAAGCTCAACGGCTGCGAGGAAATGCAGATCGTCGACACCTACGACAAGGTAGAGAAGGCTGTCGAAACCATCGCCACCATCCGCGAGGCGATTGGTCCCTATATCGGCATCGGCGTCGATTTCCACGGCCGCGTCCATCGGCCGATGGCCAAGGTGCTCGCCAAGGAGCTGGAGCCCTACAAGCTGCTCTTCATCGAAGAGCCGGTGCTTTCGGAAAATCGCGAAGCGCTGAAGGAAATCGCCAATCATTGCTCGACACCGATCGCGCTCGGCGAACGCCTCTATTCGCGCTGGGATTTCAAGTCGGTCCTGTCGGACGGCTATGTCGACATTCTGCAGCCCGACCTCAGCCACGCCGGCGGCATCACCGAATGCCGCAAGATCGCCGCCATGGCCGAAGCCTATGATGTGGCGCTCGCCCCGCATTGCCCGCTCGGCCCCATCGCGCTTGCCGCCTGCCTGCAGGTCGACGCCGTCAGCTACAATGCCTTCATCCAGGAACAGAGCCTCGGCATCCACTACAACAAGGGTAACGACATCCTCGACTACATCTCCAACAAGGAGGTGTTCCAATATGCCGATGGCTTCGTCTCGATCCCGCAGGGTCCCGGCCTCGGCATCGAAGTTGACGAAGCCTATGTCATCGAGCGCGCCAAGGAAGGCCATCGCTGGCGCAACCCCGTATGGCGTCACGAGGACGGCAGCGTCGCCGAATGGTAAGACCACCCCCCTCTTCTGACGGACGGGAAACCGCATATCTCCAATGATGAAAGGCCCGATGGCAGCAGATTTGCGCTATCGGGCCTTTTCTTTAGATGGTGCTCTCTTAGTCCGGCACCTTCCCCTTTGCCGCCTGGCGGCGAATAACGCTGCACATCCGGTGTGCGGCTCTCCCAAAAAAGGTTGCGCCTGCAGTATCGGCGCAGATACTGCAGGCGCGTCATGCGTCTCAACAAGCCCCCAGGGAGACGCATTCCTGGAGCATGATCACCGAAGGCGTGGAGTGCCCTTCAGCTCAGACCATGCTCAAGCAGACAATTTCGAATTACTCCCGTTCACCCGTGAAGTTCAGCAGCAGCTGGAAGATGTTGACGAAGTTCAGGTAGAGCGACAGGGCACCGAAGACGGCGAGCTTCTGCTGCGATTCCTGATCATGGTTTTCGGCATACTGTTCCTTGATGTTCTGCGTATCCCAAGCGGTCAGGCCGACGAAGACGACGATACCGATCACCGAGATGGCGAACTGCAGGGCGCTCGAGCCCAAGAAGATATTGACGATGCTGGCAATGATCACGCCGAACAGACCCATCATCAGGAAGGAGCCCATGTTGGAAAGGTCACGCTTCGTCGTATAGCCATAAAGGCTGGTCGCTCCGAACATGGTCGCGGCGATGAAGAAGGTGCGGGCGATGCTCGTTCCGGTGAAGACCAGGAAGACCGAGGCCAGCGACAGGCCCATGACCGCGCAGAACGCCCAGAACATCATCTGTGCCGTGCTGGCCGACATCGACTGGATGCGGAACGAGAAGAAGAACACGAAGGCGAGCGGCGCCAGCATGACGACCCACTTCAGCGGGCTCTGGAAGATCGGCACGTAGAGCGCCGGCGTCGTGCCGACGATCAGCGCGACGATTCCCGTCACGACAAGGCCGATACCCATGTAGTTGTAGACGCGCAGCATGTGCCGGCGCAGCCCTTCGTCGAAGAGCGCCTGAGAGCCGGCGGCGGCTCCGTAGCCGTATCGCGGATTGGTCGGGTTCATGGTCGTTCTCCTTTAATCCAAACTAGTAGAGGCTGCGGGCAAGCTTTTCGGCATCGCCGTCAAGCTGACCCGCCTGGCCATTGCCGATCAGCGCATAGGCGACTTCGCCGATCTGCCAGTAGGCAGCCTGGACATCGTCACGCTTGATGTGACTGACATCCTGGACGGCGAATGTGCCCGGGCGGACGGCGAAAAGTGATAAATGCCCGTCCTTGCCAGCATCAACCATCATTTCGACGCTTGGACCGAACTCGGACGGATAGATCTGGGCGTCGGTGACGCGCCAGCCACCCGGCAGCTCCGGCAGGACGATCGCCGTCGAAGCGCGGATTTCCTCGGGATTGTAATTCACGACCGACTGCTGCTTGATCTCTTCGCGCACGGCCGTTGTCTTGTAGGCGCGCACCGCATCGTCGACAAAAGCCGGCGGCCGTGTGGACGCGCTGACCTCGCTTGCCGTGAAAGCGCCGAAGGATGTATGCGCGACCCAGCCGGTCGTCACCAGCACGGCGATGGCGGCAACCCGCTGGAAGGAGCCCAGCATGCGCCCGTAGACCAGCCCGCGCTCCAGCCGCCGGGCGGCTTCGCGCGTTTCAGCCCGGACTACATGGCCTTCTCCGGCCAGCGCCATGCGCAGTTCGCCGCGGATGCTCATATCAGCCATCACCTTGGCCGCGATCTCGGGGTGCTCAGAGAGGTAGGACTCCACCTCGACGCGGCGCGCGAGCGTCAGCTCGCCATCGACATAGGCATCGAGATCGGTATCGATGATCGGATCAACGATTTTCATTGCCGCCCCCCTCGATAAGCCTGAGATGGGAAACCTTGGAGGTAGCCTCCTCGAAATGGCGCAGCGTCGCGCGAGCCCGCGCGATACGGGACATCAGCGTACCGACAGGAATGCCGAGCGCGGATGCCGCCTCCTGATAGGAGAGATCCTCGATCGCCACGAGATGCAGCGCCTCGCGCTGCTCCTCGGGCAGGTTGAAGAAGGCTTCGCGGACCTGGCTCAAACGCACCGTATGATCCTGCGATGCTGGCAACATCGGCTCGAGCTCGGCCGCAGCCTCCTCGTGACGGCGGTTCTGCGATTTCGTCTGGCGCAGACGATCGATATGCACATTGTGCAGGATCGACAACAACCAGGTGCGCAGATTGCCGTCACGCCTGAAGGATGCCTTGCGCTCATAAGCCTTGACCAGCGCGTCATGCACCAGATCTTCGGCCTCGTCCGCATTGCGCACGAGCGAGCGGGCGTAACGTCTCAGCGAACCGAGCTGCCCCAAAACATCGAATGTGCGTCCTTTGCGTTCCATACCCCTATATACGGAAGCACTCCGGATTCTATTCCATCGCCCGACGAATATTTTTCGCTGATTTTTTACATCAGCACGAAATCCTTGGGCTGCGGCAGCGGCGGCAGGTCGGTTTCGCCAAGCGCTTCGCGCAGGTTGATCTCGATCGTATCGGCAAGGGCGCCGATGGCGAGAGCATTGGGTCGATGGCCGAAAGGATCTTCCAATTCGTCGCCCAAAGCATCGAGACCGAAAAAGGTATAGGCGATCAGCGCCGTCACGAAGGGCGAACCCCAGCCGAGCGTGTCGACATAGCCGAAGGGAAGCAGGAAGCAAAAGAGATAGGCGGTGCGATGCAAAAGCAGCGTATAGCCGAAAGGCAGCGGCGTGTTGCGCAGCCGCTCGCAAGCCGCCTGAGCCGCACCCATCTGGCCGATCGTGATATCCAGCATCTGATATTGGATATCCGAAATCGCACCCTCTGCCTTCAGCCGCGCGAGATCGGCGGACATCAGGCGCAGGATAAGGTCGGGCCGATTTTGGGCCGCATGATAGAATTCCGCCTCGCTTGGGGTCAGCAGGCGCAGCACCTTGCCCTCGTCGCTGCCTTCACGCAGAAGACAGACCAGCGCCTGCGCAAACGCCATCGTCAGGCGCAGCAGGTTCTTGCGCGCTTCGATGCCAGCCTCCCCTGCACTCTCCAGCACCAGCGTCTGCCGGGCGAAGCCGCGCGCGAGATGGACGAGCTGCCCCCAGTCGCGCCTTCCCTCCCACCAGCGGTCGTAGCAGGCATTGTTGCGGAAGCCGAGGAAGATCGAAAGGGCGATGCCGAGCAGCGAAAGCGCCGAACCGTTGAAAGAAATGATGAGGTTCGGCCGCTCCTCATGGCCCCAGACGATCAGCATCGACAGCAGAAAGATGGCAACGATCTGCGGTAGGATACGCCGGATGATCGAGCCGCGAAGGATAAAGAAAAGCTGAAAAAGATTCGGCCGGTCGCGGACGATCATGACGAAACGCACTCTCGATGAATGTCTGATGGCGCAGCAATACACCAGGCGAGCCGCGAGTAACGAGCATTTCTTGCAAGGCGGCCGTGACCGGCGGACATCGCTCGCCGGTCAGCCCATCAGCTATCGCTCAGTTCGCACCGGCGCTCGCCGTCACCAGAACCGGATCGGCGCGATAATCCCTAGGAAAGAGATGCTCAAGATTCTTGATCTTCGGCAGATCGTTGATGACGATGTACGGATAAGTCGGATGCGTCGTCAGGAAATCCTGATGATAGTTTTCCGCAGCATAGAATTGCCGCGCCGGCTCGATCTTGGTGACAACAGCGGCATCGAAGGCCTTGGCGTGGTTGAGCTGATCGATATAGGCCTTGGCAACGTCGGCCTGCGACTGGCTGGTCGGGAAGATCGCCGAACGATATTGCGTGCCGCTGTCCGGCCCCTGATAGTTCAGTTCCGTCGGATCATGGGCGACCGAAAAATAGATCTGCAGCAGGTGGCCATAGCTGATCTTGTGGGGATCGAAGACGATGCGCACGGATTCGGCATGGCCGGTATCGCCCGCACTCACCGTTTCGTAATGGGCCGCATCCTTGCTGCCGCCAGTATAGCCCGAAGTCGCGCTGATGACGCCGTTGACGTGCTGGAAGACGCCCTGGACGCCCCAGAAGCAGCCGCCGGCGAGCACCGCTGTCTCCGTGCCCGATGAACCTGCCTTTTCATCCATGCTCGGCGCGGGAACGATGCGTGCATCCTCGGCCGAAGCGCGGCCGACAAATTGCAGCGCAACGCCGCCAAGCAAGACGGTCACCGCAGTCAGGCCGGCAAAACGAGCAACGCGCGCTGAACAGCTTCGAATCATGTCCGTCGATAGAGTCTTCATGGTGATTACCTCTCGACCGCGATTGTAAATGCTCCGGTCACAAGGGAATACGGGAAGACAGACACTTTTGTTACACACGCCCGCGTGTAACACTGAAACGTGAACGCGGTGGCCGAGCGGCCCTCAGTAGTGCGGCGGCTTGGTGATACCAGGCGCGTCGAGCGATTGCTCCTCCAGCGTCAGAAAGCGCTCGGTCAGCCGGTCAAGTTTCTGCCGCGTCTGCTCCACCACCTTCCATTGCTCGGCAATTTGGTCGGAAAGCTCCTCGATCGTGTTCGCCTGGTGGGCGACCGTTTCCTCGAGTTTGGTGATGCGGCTCTGTTCGTCTGACATGTCTGATCCCTTTCACAACGATCTATAACATCGAGGCAGCTGCGTACAGTCCTGGAAGTCGGCGTGAAGCGGACGACGGCGCCGTTTGACGGCGATGTGACAAAACTGAAAAACAGCTGAAAAGACCCGTTACCTAACTGACATGGGGGCCTTCTAAAGAGAGCGCATAGACGCGCCCATTTGAAAGCAATCCATTCGACAGGCGCACCATTCTAAAAGACTGCGGAGAAGCGCCTTGAAGATCATTCAGATCACCGACACCCATTTGAGCCCCAACAAGCCGCATTTCAACGGCAATTGGGAGCCGCTGGCAAAATGGATCAAGGCAAGCGGCGCCGATCTCGTCGTTCACACCGGCGATCTCAGCGTCGATGGCGCCGACAAGGATGAAGATCTCATCTTCTCCATGGAGCTGATGCGGCAGGTCTCCGTGCCGATGCTGATCGTGCCCGGCAACCACGATGTCGGTCACCTGCCCGGCTCCTATCAGCCCGTCAATCCCGAGCGCCTGGAGCGCTGGCGCCGCCTCGTCGGCCCGGACTACTGGGCGAAGGACGTCGACAACTGGCGGCTGATCGGCCTCAACAGCCTGCTGATGGGCTTCGAAGATGCCGAGGAGCAGAAGCAGTTCGACTGGCTGCAGGATATGCTCGAAAGCCGTGGCGATCGCCGCGTTGCCCTTTTCGCCCACAAGCCGCTCTTCGTCGATGCGCCCGATGAGGGCGATACCGGCTATTGGAGCGTACGCCCGGCCCAACGCCGCCGGCTCTATGATCTGATTGCCGCGCATGACGTCGCTCTCTTCGGCAGCGGCCACCTGCACTGGACCTGGGAAGGCCGCTTCAACGACACGAACCTCGTCTGGGCACCGCCCGGCGCCTTCATCCTCGACAAGATGGAACGCGAAATGCCGGGCGAACGCCTGATCGGCGCCGCAATCCATGAGCTTGGCGAGACGGTATCGACCGAGCTCGTCGCCGTACCCGGCATGACCGCCTACTTCCTCGATGACGTCCTTATGGAAGTCTATCCGCAGGCCGCCCCCAAGACAAAGGAGCCGACCGAATGAGCGCGCTTTCGCTTCGCGGCATCGCCAAATCCTTCGGCGGCAACGCCATCCTCAAGGGCGTCAATCTCGACGTCCAACCCGGCGAGTTCATCGCCCTTGTTGGCCCGTCCGGTTGCGGTAAGAGCACGCTGCTGCGCATCCTCGCGGGCCTTGACCATGCCGATAGCGGCGAGATCATCCTTGGAGGCAGCGACGTATCAAGCGTTGCGGCGGCCGACCGCAACATCGCCATGGTCTTCCAGTCCTACGCGCTCTATCCGCACCTGACGGCATCGGAAAACATCGCCGTGCCGCTCGCCATGCGCCGTCTGTCGCGCGTCCAGCGCCTGCCCTTCGTCGGCTCGCTGATCCCCGGCCAGCGCGCCACCCGCACGGGCATCATCCGCGATGTCCGTGAAATGGCTGTTTCTCTGAAGATCGATCACCTGCTCGACCGCAAGCCCGGACAGATGTCCGGCGGCCAGCGTCAGCGCGTGGCGCTCGCTCGCGCCATGGTGCGCCGCCCCGCCGTCTTCCTCATGGATGAGCCGCTTTCCAATCTCGATGCCAACCTGCGCGTCCACGCCCGCGGCGAGATCGTCGACCTGCATCGCCGCGCCGGCGTTCCCACCGTCTATGTCACGCACGACCAGGCCGAGGCGCTGTCGATGGCCGATCGCGTTGCCGTCATGATCGGCGGGCAGCTGCTGCAGCTCGCCTCCCCTCAGACAATCTATGACGATCCGGCCCATGTCGAGGTTGCCCGCTTCGTCGGCCAGCCGCGCATCAACCTGCTGCCGGCGCTGGCGGAAAACGGCATCGTCGCCTTCGGCGGCATCCGTCTTGCGCTGGAAGACGGCAGCATCGCCGGCAACAATGTCACGCTCGGCATTCGCCCGGAATTCGTGCGCCTCGCCCAAAATCGGCAGGATGCGCTGGCCGCCCATGTCGAGCGCATGGAGTTCCTCGGCTCCGAAGTCATCCTCTATGCCAAGCTGGACGCCATCGGCGAAACCATGGTCGTCAAGCTCGCACCATCGGATGTCGCCGGCCTTTCCGCCGGCATGCCCGTTTCACTGACGCTCACGGCCGAACAAGCAATGGTCTTCGCCGAAGACGGCCACCGTTTGCGGGCTGCACCGACGACCGTCGACGCCGCGCGGGAGAAGGCGCATGGCTAGCATTGCCGCCACCTCCCTGCCGATGCAGGCGGCCGCGGCGCGCGAACGCAGCGAGGCCCGCACGGCTCTCCTCTTCGCTCTGCCTGCCATCATCCTGATCGTGCTTTTCATCATTGTGCCGATCGTCGCCGTCGTCGTGCTCGGCTTCACGGATTTCCAGCTCGGCGACAAGAGCCTGCGCTTCGTCGCCTTTGAGAACTATGCGCATCTGTTGCGTGACCGCGCCTTCATAAAGTCGCTCTGGAACACGGCGACCTATACCGCCATCGTCGCACCCGTCTCGATCGCGCTCGGTCTCGGCGTCGCTCTGCTCATCGAAAGCGAAGGTATCGGCCGCAGCTTCTTCCGCACCGCCTATTTCCTGCCCGTCGCCTCGCTGATCGTCGCGATGGCGACCGTCTGGCAGTATCTCTTCCACCCGACGATCGGCCCGATCAATGCGCTTCTGGCCGAGATCGGCGTGCGCGGCCCGAACTGGCTCGGCTCGTCGGGAACGGCGCTCTACAGCCTGTCGATCATCGGCGTCTGGCAGTCGGTCGGCTTCAACATGGTGCTGTTTCTGGCCGGCCTCACCGCCATCCCGCGCGAACTTTATGCCGCGGCCGAAGTTGACGGCGCGAAATCGGCCTGGGACCGCTTCTGGCTCGTCACCTGGCCGATGCTCGGACCGACGACGCTGTTCGTCACGACAATCAGCATCATCAATGCGGTGAAGGTGTTCGACACTGTGAAGGCCCTGACCGACGGCGGCCCGAACCATGCCTCGGAAGTCCTGCTCTTCTCGATCTACCAGGAAGGCTTCGTCTATCTCCGTGTCGGCTATGCCTCGGCGATGACCACGGTCTTCCTCGCCATCCTCGTGGTGCTGACCTTCCTGCAATATCGCGTCCAAGACCGGCAGGTGCACTACACATGACCTCGACAGGCTTCACTCCCGGCCGCATCCTGCGCCTCTCGCTGCTGATATCAGGCGCGCTCATCTTCCTCGCGCCCTACATCTTCATGATCTCGACCGCCGGCAAGGCGCAGGACGATATCTTCACCTCCGCCCTGAAGCTGATCCCGACGCATTTCTATTACGTCGAGAACATCGCCAAGGCGCTGAGCAAGGTTGACATGGGCACGCTGCTCTTCAACGGCGTCCTCGTCTGCGGCCTGATCTTCTTCTTCCAGGTGCTGATCGCCATACCCTGTGCTTATGCCATGGCGAAACTAAAGTTCCCTGCTGCGCGCATGATGATGGTGCTGGTTATGCTCGGCCTGCTGGTCCCGATCCATGCGACGGCGCTGCCGCTCTATGTCGGCTTCAACAGCCTGTCGCTCTTGAACAGCTATACGGCCCTGGTCGCGCCCTTCTCGATCTCGGTCTTCGCGATCTTCATGTTCCTGCAGTTCTTCCGCGCCATGCCTGATGACCTGATCCACGCCGCCCGTCTCGATGGCATGTCGGAAATCGGCATCGTCGCTCGCGTCATCGTGCCGAATGCCTGGCCGGCGGTCACCGCCTTCGCGATCTTCTCGGTCGTCGCACACTGGAACGACCTCTACTGGCCGCTGATCGTCATCACCAAGCAGGATTATTTTACGCCGCCGCTCGGCCTCATGTATTTCCGCGCCGCCGAAGCCGGCGACGACTACGGCGCGCTCATGGCGGCAACCCTGATCATTACCCTTCCCCTCGTCTTCGCATTCCTTCTCGCGCAGAAGCGCTTCGTCGAGGGCATCACCATGACCGGTCTCAAAGGCTGACCGGTTCGCCTAGAGCGGATGATCTTAGATCGAAGCGATCTAAAATCTGAATCCGCTCTAGAATCAAAGAAGTAGAGCATGATGTCGTCCGAAAACCGCAAGCACTTTTCGGCATCATGCTCGACAGGAGAACGAGCGATGAAGCATATCACCCAGATTCTCGCCGCCGCGGCCATTTCGATGGTCGTGACGGTCCCGGCCTATGCCGAAACGACCCTGACGGTTCATTATCCCATGCCCGGCTTCTTCAAGAACGTGATGGACACGATCTCGAAGAAGTTCATGGAAGAAAACCCGGACATCAAGATCCAGTTCGCCGCTCCCTCGGCCACCTATGAGGAAGGCATTCAAACCATCCTGCGTCAGGTCGGCACCAGCGAGATGCCCGATGTCACCTTCATCGGCCTCAACCGCCTGTGCATGATGGATGAGCGCAACGTCGCCGTCGACCTCGGCCCCCTCGTCAAGAAAGAGGGCAATATGGCTGAAAAGGGCTTCTCGGACACGATCCTGAAGCTCGCCCAGGTCAAGGGCAAGCAGGTCGGCCTCGCTTTTGCGACGTCCAACCCGATCATGTACTACAATGCCGATCTGGTGAAGGCGGCCGGCGGCAATCCGGACAACCCGCCGAAGACCTGGGATGAAGTCATCGCGCTCGCCGGCAAGATCAAGGCGCTCGGCAACGGTGTCGACGGCATGGACTTCCGTTGGCAGGGTGACGACTGGATGTTCTCCGCCCTCCTCTTCGGCGCCGGCGGCAAGATGCTGAGCGACGACGAGACGAAGGTCGCCTTCAACGGTCCCGAGGGCCAGAAGGCCGTCGAGATGATCCAGCGCTTCGTCAAGGAAGGCGGCATGCCGGTCTTCACTAAGGCTGCCGGCGAACAGGCCTTCGCTGCCGGCAAGGTCGGCTTCGAATTCCAGACGACCGGCGCGCTCGTCAATACCATCAAGAATGTCGGCACCAAGTTCGACCTGCGCACCGCCAAACTGCCACTGATCGACCCGGTCAATGGCCGCCTGCCGACGGGCGGCAACGCCGTCGTTATCCTGACCCATGACCCGGTCAAGGAAGAAGCTGCCTGGAAGTTCGCCAAGTTCGCCGCCGGCCCCTATGGTGCCTCGGTCGTCGTTCCCGGCACCGGCTATGTTCCGAACAACGAGCTTGCTGCTAAGTCCGCTGAATATCTCGGCGACTTCTACAAGAAGAACCCGCTGTTCCAGGCCGGCCTCAGCCAGATGTCGATCATGGTTCCCTGGTACGCCTTCCCGGGCGCCAACGGCGTCAAGGTCACGCAGACCATCGTCGACAACCTCTCGCGCATCGTCGACGGCTCGGCCACGCCGAAGGAAGCGCTCGACGACGCCGCTTCCGACGTCGAAGGCCTGCTGCCGCGCAGCTGATCTTTCAAACGGCACTGAAGATACCGCGCCGCCTCTCCCGAAGAGGCGGCGTTCTTATATGCAAAGGGATGTCAGGGTTGAATGGCGAGATTGCGCACCGTTCCACCCGCGCGCATTCGATAGGGCACGCTCAGATGACGCGGCGGCGCGGCGTTTTCCGCCATATCGAGCAGCAGCGAGGCGGCCGCAGCCCCCATCGTCCCGTCCGGAATTTCGACCGTCGTCAGTGAAACCTCCCCGAGAAAGCCAAGGGAAATCCCGTCGAAGCCGGCGACCGAAATATCGCGCGGGATCGAAAAACCCTGGCGCCGAAGCGCGCCCATGACGCCGAGCGCCAGAAGATCGTTGGAGGCGATGATCGCCGTCGGGCCGAAACGTGAAATAGCATCAGAGAGATCGAGCTGTTCCAGGCTGTTCACGAAGGAAATTTCGAGCGCATCAAGGGGCTGTTGCCGCGCCGCCTCCATCGCCCTGACATAGCCGTGATAGCGCAGTCTTGCCCGATCCGATGCCGAGAAGTGGCCTGATATGAACAGGATGCGGCGATGCCCCATTTGCAGGAGGTGCTCGGTCAGATCACGGCCGGCACCGAAATTGTCTGTCGCGACGGCGGCGGTGAAGCGGGCAGTCGGCAGATTGCCGAGCAATACGGTCGGCGGCAGAGCGGATGGCAGAACTAGGCTGCGTTCGGGATCGCAGAGCGTCAGGATGAGGCCGGTCGGCTGCTGCTGCAGCAGCGAGGCGACAGCATCAGCCTCTTGCGCCGGATCATAATTCGATTGCGCGATCAGCACGCTATGCCCGGCATGAAGGGCTCGGTTCTGAATGCTGGAAAGCGAAGCCGCGAAAACCGGATTGGTAATGCTCGGAATGAGCACGCCGATCGCCGGCCGGCCATTGCCGCTGCGGCTGCCGGCGCGATAGCCGAGCTCCGCCGCCGCCCGGCGCACGCGCCGCACCATCTCGTCGCTGACCGGACCGGTGCGATTCATCACCCGGCTGGCGGTCGCAACCGAACAACCGGCGCGAAAGGCGATCTGCTGGAGCGTCGACATGATATCAATCACCTCCGGCTTCGGTTTCAGCCTTCGACTGGTGCAGTCCATGGGAATGACGGGGATTTATATCAGACCGATGACACTTATTTGACAACCCTTCATCCGCGCCGCGACAATCCGGCCCTTGATATTTGTTGCGGTGCAGCAGATGGTCATCGTGATCGCAGCGGCGAATGATGCTGTCATCAACCGATGCCATGATTGCCGCGCTGTGATCCGCAGATCCGCTCCCTTTGAAAGGATGCTCTCATGTCAGAAGCAGAAGCACGGACGCCTGCCACCTCCGCCGACCAGACCGAACGATTGTTCTTCCTCGATATCAACGACGGACGAATCCTCTCCTCCGCCATCGACGGCACCGATCTCAAGCTCATCGTCCAGCGGCCGGGCCGCAGCCCGGACGGCATTCTCGTCGACAGCGAGAACGGCTGGATCTACTGGACGGAGATGGGCACGGACTACAACGCCCATGACGGCTCCATCGAGCGCATGGATCTCGACGGCGGCAATCACGTCACGCTGATCCCGCCGGGCAATACATTGGTCACGCCGAAGCAGATCCAGCTCGATCGCGACAACGGCAAGCTCTATTGGTGCGACCGCGAAGGCATGCGCGTCATGCGAGCCAATATCGACGGCAGCGACATCGAAACCCTGGTGCAGAACGGCGATAGCCCGGAAGAGAGCGCCGATATCGAACGCTGGTGCGTCGGCATCGCGCTCGATCTGCCGCTCGGCCAGATCTACTGGACCCAGAAGGGACCGCCGGATGCCGGCCTCGGCCGCATCTTCCGCGCCGGCATCAATATACCGGCCGGCGAAACCGCGACAAGCCGCAGCGACATCGAGACACTGCTGGACAAGCTGCCGGAACCGATCGATCTCGAACTGGATCTCGCCACCCGCACGATCTACTGGACCGATCGCGGCAATCTTCCACGCGGCAATACCGTCAACCGCGCCCAGATGGACGATATCGCCGCAACCTCCGAAGTCGTCCTCGAAGGGCTCGACGAAGGCATCGGCCTCTCGCTCGACCTACCGAACAACCGCATGTTCTTCACCGACATCGGCGGCAATCTCTACTCCGCAAGCCTCGACGGCTCGGGCGAGCGCGAACTACTGCACCATGCCGGCTCGTTCACGGGGATTGTTTACGCTGTGGTTTGAGGTTTCCAATCGACTTCAAGTCGTGGAATTGCCCCTCACCCTAGCCCTCTCCCCGTTTTGACGGGGAGAGGGAACGACCTCATACCCTCGCCCAATAGGTAGTTGAAGGGAAGGCTGTGGGTGCGTCTATCCCCTTCTCCCCGTCAGAACGGGGAGAAGGTGGCCGACAGGCCGGATGAGGGGCACTTCGCCACTCAATTGCCCTTGCGCACACCATCCAGCAGATGCGGCAACGACCTAACGCCACCATCGCGCAATTCCACCGGCAGCAACCCTTCCGGCAGATCCTGATAGGAAACTGGACGCAGGAAGCGGCGGATGGCCAGCGTGCCGACCGAGGTGGTGCGGCTGTCCGAGGTCGCCGGGAAAGGCCCGCCATGCACCATGGCGTGAGAGACTTCGACGCCGGTCGGCCAGCCATTGGCGAGAATGCGCCCAACTTTGCGTTCCAGCACCGGCACCAGCTTGGCGGCCGTGGTGTAGTCATCCGCTTCGATCTGCAGCGTCGCGGTCAGCTGGCCCTCGAGCTTTTCCGCAACCGCGATCATCTGGTCGACATTCTTGCAGCGCACGAGAAGGCTTGCCGCGCCGAAAACTTCGTGGCCTAAGCGCTCGTCGGCCAGGAACTGCTCCGCTTCTGTCTCGAAGAAGATGCCGGGGCTGCGATTGACGCCTTCAGCCGGCGCACCATGAGCGACGGTCTTGACCGCCTCATGCTCTGCCAATGCGGCAACACCTTTGTCGAAGGCGGCATGAATGCCCGGCGTCAGCATCGGTGCCGGCGCACGGCCGGTCAGGGCACCGCTGGCAGCCTGGACGAACCGGTCGAGATCGGGGCTCTCGATCGCAAAAAGCAGGCCGGGGTTGGTGCAGAACTGGCCGGCGCCGAGCGTCAGGGAATCGATGAAGCCCGTACCGATCGCCTCGGCGCGCGCGGCAAGGGCGGCCGGGAAGAGGAAGACGGGATTGACGCTGCTCATTTCGGCATAGACCGGGATCGGCTCGGGCCTGGCTGCGGCAATGGCACCAAGCGCCAGGCCGCCGCCACGCGAGCCGGTGAAGCCGACGGCCTTGATGCGGGGATTGCGCACCAGCGCAGCACCGGTTTCATTGGCACCGGTCAGCAGCGAGAACGTCCCTTCCGGCAGGCCGCATTGGGCAACGGCGGCGCGGATGGCGCGGCCGACAAGCTCGCCCGTGCCCGGATGGGCAAGATGGCCCTTGACGACGACCGGGCAGCCGGCGGCAAGTGCCGAAGCCGTATCACCACCAGCAACCGAGAAGGCGAGCGGGAAATTGCTGGCACCGAAGACGGCAACCGGGCCGAGCGGAATCTGGCGCAGGCGCAGGTCTGGCCGCGGCAGCGGCTTGCGCTCCGGCAAGGCCGGATCGACGCGCAGATCGAGCCACTCGCCCGAGCGGACGACCTGGGCAAATAGCCGCAGCTGGCCGACGGTGCGCGCGCGTTCGCCCTGCAGGCGCGCGACAGGCAGGCCGGTCTCTTCCGTTGCCCGCTCGATCAGCGCGTCGCCGATGCCAATGATGTTGTCGGCAATCTTTTCAAGGAAGGCCGCGCGCTGCTCCGGGCTTGTCGCGCGGTAGATATCGAATGCCTGGGCCGCCAATTCGCACGCTTTGGCAACGTCGCTTTCGCTGGCGATCGCAAAGGCCGGTTCCAGGTTTGCGCCGGTTGCCGGGTTGATGGCACGCGCGGTTCTGTTGTCGCCGGTGGAATCCGAGCCGATCAGCAGATCGCCGCGAATCTCGAAAGACTGTGTCATGGGTATTCCTTGATGATGTCGGAGCGCTGGGAGATGCGCTTCGAGAGCAGATAGCAGGATGGAATGACAGATGTAAGATGATAATCGTCATCTAATTATCAAGGTGCAAGCCCTGAGATCAAGGCGTCAGCGTCAATTAATCATACTTTATCTGCATATGGCGCTGCGGCCTCTTTCATGCCAATTTAGCGCCCATCCGAAAGACCGAGTGCGACCACGTCCCCATGTCCATTGCGCTTCTTGACGATCCGATCGTCCAGTTCTTCATTCTGGTTGTCGTCGGCACATTCGTCAGCCGCGTCATACTGCGTCGTCAGCGGGCCGGCCGTCTGATCGGCCAGATCGCCTTCTTCGTCTGCCTGACGGCACTTTTGTTCTATCATGGCATCGTCCCCTATGAGCCGAGCCCGCCTCAGGAGTCGGTGACGCTGCGCACCTTCACGGGCTTTGCCAAGATCGTCTGGTGGGTCAATGGCGCCTGGGTGCTGATTGCCTGCGTGCGGCTGTTCCTGATTTTCGAGCGCAAGCCTCGCGAAGGCCGGCTGCTGCAGGATCTGATCGTCGGCGTCATCTATCTCGGCGCCATTCTTTCCATTATCGGTAATGTCTTCAGCGTCCCGATCGGTACACTAATCGCAACATCGGGCGTCTTCGCCATCATTCTCGGTCTTGCCTTGCAGAGCACGTTGAGCGACGTCTTTTCCGGCATCGCGCTCAATCTCGGCCGCCCCTATACCGTCGGCGACTGGATCGTTGTTGACGATGATATCCAGGGCCGCGTCGTCGAAACGAACTGGCGGGCGACGCATCTCTTGAGCGGCACCAACGATCTGGTCGTTATTCCCAATAGCGTCCTTGCAAAGACACGGCTCACCAACCTTTCGTCGCCAGACGAGAGCCACGGCGCCACCGTCACCGTGAGAATCCAGCCGACCACCCAGCCGAACGTCGTCGCTGACGTGATGCAGAAAGTGCTGATCAGCTGCAATTCCATCCAGAAAACGCCCGAACCTTCCGTCGCCATCAGCTCGATCGACGAACAGGCGATCGAATTGCAGCTTTCCTTCCGCGTGCGCGAGATATCCCTGGCGACAACCGCCAAGAACGAGATCTACGATCTCCTTTACCGGCATGCGAAGGCAGCAGGCCTGAAGCTCGCCGGCCCTCCCGGCACGATCACCATTGCGGCGGAACACAAGACGGACACGGCCGGGGGACAGCAGAGCCCCGGCACGCCATGGCGGTTGCTCAACAACATCCCACTGTTCGCTTCGTTGACCGAGGACGAAAAGGAGCATCTGGCGACAAACATGCAGCGCCGCACCTATCACAAGGACGCCGTGATTGCCGAACAGGATGCTCGCCTGCGCTCGCTCACCATCGTCCGCTCGGGCGTGGTCAGCGTCACCCGTCGCGAAGGACATCGGCAGATCGAGCTGACGCGGCTCGCTCCGGGCGACTATTTCGGCGAAAACGGCTTGCTGATGGGCACGGGGGAAGTCGGAACGGTCCGAGCCCTGACCTTCGTCGTCACCTACGAAATCGGCGAGGATTGCCTGGCGCCCTTGCTGCATGACAGGCCCGCGCTCGCCGAGGAGCTCGGCGCAATCATGGCCAAGCGCATCGACGCCGAGCGTCACCTATTTGCCAATGCCGACATGCTGGTCCATGGCGCTCCCGTCAACTCGCTGAGCTCACGCATCAAGCATCTCTTTCAGCTGCAGCAGCATGACTAATTCGACTTTGCCGACGGCGCTGCCTGAACCTGCCCGGCATAAAAGGCCTTGGCATCCGTCGTGAACTGTTCGCGTGACGCCGGTCGTGTGTAGAACATATGGCCGCCCCGATAGAGCTTCAGCGCCACGCGATCGGCAAGGGCCTGCGGCAGGTGGTCGAGCACATATTTGTTGACGCCGAAGGGAATGACGAGATCGCTATATCCCTGCCCCACCATAATCCGGAAGGATGGCGACAGCGACAGCAGTTCCTTGAGATCGTCGGTGGCACCGGTGGTTGCTCGAGAGCCGCCGTTCCGCCCGCCCCATTTCCACTCGCTGTTCACGGCTCCCGATAGCAGCGTGTAGGTCATGTCCGTATGGAAGCCAAGCTCATCGCGGGCATAGCTCGAAAAGGCGCCGCCATAGGCACGGACGAAGCCATCGAGAACCGGATCGCCGCCATGCTCAGCCTCCAATTGCGGATAGGGATCCGGTGCCAGAAAGGAGGCGTCATAGGCACTCGCTATAGCCGCGCCGTTCCCATCGGAATGCTTGCGGTAGGCCCTACTGAGAAAACCCTGGTTCCTGGCGACGACATCTTCGGGAATGCCCGTCAGCTTCGCCACGCGGCCATAGAAGGCCCGGGCGGCATCGCCCGCCGGCGGCGGCCCGGCAAGAACGGGCAGATAGTCATTCAAGGCGAAGGTCTGGGCATCCTGGACCGCTTTCTCGCTGAAGGCATTTTGCCGTTCCAGCTCGGCCGCTGCCAGCGAAGGCAGCTCCAGAGCCGCACTGAGTGCATCTCCACCCTCACCGAAGACGAACCGGCCCTCCAGCAGGGGCGAAAGCATGACGATGCCGGAAATCAGAATGCCCTGATCCTCGCGCAGGCTGTTGGCAACCTTGACCGAGCGAAACCCGCCATAGCTTTCACCAAGAATATATTTCGGCGATGTGGCGCGGCCATTATGGCTAATGTAGAGCGCGATCGCTTTAGCCAGGCTTTCGGCATCGCCGCCCACACTATAGAAATCATTCTGATCATCGGGCTTCGCCGTTCGGCTCCAGCCGGTGCCGATCGGATCGATCAGCACGAGATCAGTGAACTCGAGCCAGCTTTGCGGATTGTCGACCAGCTTGGCATTGGCGCCATCGCGGCCATCCGGACCAAAGTCGACGATGCGCGGGCCGACCAACCCGAGATTGAGGAAGGCTGAAGCCGCGCCCGGCCCACCGTTGAAGACAAAGGTCACGGGCCGGTTCGCATCCCGGTTCTTCGCGACATAGGCGGTGTAAAAGATCGCCGCGCTGCGCTGGCCATCCTGGCCGAAGAGATCGAGCGTACCCGCCGTTGCCGTATAGGGGACGGTCTTGCCATCCGTAGCGAGCACGTGGTCGCTCACGGCATCCGGCGGCAGGAGCGAAAGCACGCCACCGCCGCCGGCAGTATGTCCCGGCTCGGGCGGTGCGGCGGATGCGGTAACAGATATCAGCGAAAAAGCCAGCACCAGGCCGGGAACCATCTGGCGAAAAGACATGAAATCGTATCCTCCAAAGGTTCGCCGCATAGAGGTTATTGCCGGCGATACTATGTCACAGACGACAACCACCGAAACTCAAGAGATGTTGATCGATGGATCGTCGAGCGCGGCACTTTTGGAGAAAGGAGCTCTCGAGGCCCCAGAGGCCGGCCGGCTGCAGGTCAGGCCGCGGCGGATCAGAACTTGATCCGGTCGATGCTGGTCAGCGTCGTCTTCTGCGAGACGCCGGGCGCATTGACCATGTGCCAGGCCACATATTGCTCGCCGTAAAGCTCGGTAGACGACATGCCGTCGATGGGAAGCACGATATTCATGCCGTTGAGCGCTGCGTCCGTTGCGGTGTCGAGCACCGCGCCCTCCGAGCCGGTGCCTGTCACGATCACAGTCTTGATGCCCTTGTCGGAGAGAATGCTGCGCAGGTTGGTGCCGATGAACTTGTCCGGCCCGGATTTGACGACCGGCTCGCTTGCCAAGGGTGCCAGCGCGGTCGCGATATCCTCCGCCTGCCCAACGCCCGCCAGACTGAAAACGACGAGCATCTCCTTGGCGCGGGCCTGATCGAGCAGGGTTTTCACCTTGGGCACGGAGGCGAGGCAGCGCGGCTTTGTATTCTTGTTGCAAGGTCCCTTGGTCGGGTCCTGCGCGCCGTTGAAATCGAGGATCAGCAGCGCCGTCGTCTTCGGATCGACGGTGACCTGCTTCAGTTCCGGCGGCGCCGGCGGCTTTACATTCTGCCAATCGTCGATGATCGTCTGCGCTGCTGCCGGTGATGGGAAGGCGGCGCTGAGGCCTGCACAAAGAACTGCAAAACCGGCGCATAAGGCAAAACCTGCTCTGCCTATCGCGCCGCCTCCGTATCGAAGTCCATTGCTCTTGTGCATCAGCGTCCTCATGGGTTTGACGATGGTGCAAGATTGATAGGCGAGAAACTGCGAGAGGGTAACGAAACTCTTCGTGATGGTCTTGCGGCGCGTTCAGCTGACGCCATGAGTGGCGGGAGCCATTTATGAGCCTCCATCGCCCATCGGGTCTCCGTCATTCTTATCGCCGCCGCGCAGCTTTCCCAGCAGGCTCTGCAGGGCTTGTTTGAGCGCATCGATCTCTTCCGAACCGGCAATATCAGACCAGCGCTGATCCACGAGACGGCCAGTTGCCACCGCAACCGGTCGCACGCCTTTGCCACGCTCGGTCAGGAAGACCAGCCTTGCCCGCCGATCGTTGGGATCCGGCCGGCGCTCCACATAACCAAGGCGCTCAAGCTCCTCCACCGCCTGCGTCATGGTTTGTTTGCGGACGTGGGCGAGCCGGGTGAGTTCGCTTACCTGAATTCCCTCGGGATGGATGAAGGTGAACACATTGGCATGCGGCGGCCGGATATCGCCGAAGCCGGCCTCTTCCAGAGCGGCTTCGACATCCTGTGTCCAATGTTGGTGCACGAGCCGCAGCAGCAAGCCCAGGGATAGATGGGTGGGAACGCAGTTTTCCATGGATATAGACAGGTACCTGACCAATATGATAGATAGACAGGTACCTTACCATTTCTTCCCAAGAGAGGATACCCATATGTCTTCGCTCGATGTGCTGGACTCGACTATCTTCTACGAGGATGCGGGGAGCGGAACGCCGTTCGTTTTCCTGCATGGCAATCCGACCTCATCCTATCTTTGGCGGCATATCGCCCCTGCCATTGCTGCACAGGCCCGCCGCCTTGCCCCCGATCTCATTGGCATGGGTCGCTCAGGCAAACCCGATATCGCCTACAGTTTTGACGATCACGCCCGTTATCTCGACGCATGGTTCGACGGGCTAGCCCTCGATGATGTCGTCCTGATCGGCCATGACTGGGGCGGCGCCCTCGCTTTCGACTGGGCCGCCCGCCATCCGGAACGTGTGCGCGGTATCGCCTTCATGGAAACGATCGTTAGACCATTGACCTGGGACGATCTCCCGAATGCGCGTCCTCGCTATGAGGTGCTGCGTTCGCCAGGCTCTGGCGAAGCGAAGGTTCTGGATGAGAATTTCTTTATCGAGCAGGCGCTGAAGGCCACGATCCTAAATGGGCTGAGCGCCGAGGACCATGCCATCTACCGCGCCCCTTACCTTACGCGCGAAAGCCGCCGGCCGCTGCTGGCCTGGCCACGTGCGATGCCGATCGAAGGTGAACCCGCGGAGGTGGTCGCGCGGATAGAAGCGTATGACGCCTGGCTTTCTCTGAGCCAGGATATCCCGAAGCTACTGCTGACTTTCGATGGTCCGCCTGAGACGCTGCTGATCGGTGACATGATGACAGGCTGGTGCCGGGCAAATATCGCCGCGCTGGAAATCGAAAACTGCGGGCCGGCAAGGCATGTCGCACCGGAAGATCAGCCGGAAGCGATCGCAGCAGCGATTTCTCACTGGGCCGAGCGTCACGGTCTACCGCGTTAACACGCGACCTTCGGGCAAGACGGTTTCCGCCACCCCTGCTCGACCTGACATATCGAGGACAATCCGCCGTTGACAAAAACCT
This sequence comes from Martinezella tropici, assembly GCF_008370325.1. Taxonomy (GTDB): domain Bacteria; phylum Pseudomonadota; class Alphaproteobacteria; order Rhizobiales; family Rhizobiaceae; genus Rhizobium; species Rhizobium tropici_B. Next base: position 49,003 of record NZ_VNIP01000017.1, read on the forward strand.
GTCAGACCATAATCTGCGCCTAAGCCTTTGCGATTGCCCATTTTCTTTGGAGATCAGGATCATGCCGGCGAATTGCATGAGACGACTGGTTCTGGCAGGCATTATCCTCGGCATATCCATTTGCACGGCCGCTGCCGCACAGACGCTCGACCTCATCGCCCAAAAAGGCACGATCCGTATCGGCTATATCAACGACGAAGAACCATTCTCCTTCAAGAAGAAGGATGGCAACCCGACAGGCTATGCCATCGACCTCTGCGGCAAGATTGCCGATGCTGTCGGACGCAAGGTCGCCAATCTGAAGCGCGACTATGTGGAAATCGCGCTCGCCGATGGCTTCGACGCGGTGAAGAGCGGCCAGATCGACCTTCTCTGCGGCGCCCTCACCATCAATCTCGGCAGGCGGCAAAACGTCGATTTCTCGCAACCCATCTTCCTGACCGGCGCGAGTGCCTTGCTGCGCAAGGATTCGCCCGATTATCTGATGGTGCTCTTCCTCGACAAAATGCCGGCGCGGACCGTCAAGCAGGCGCCCGCGAGGAGCACGATCGGCGTCCGCGCCGACACGACCACGGGAGCGACGCTGCGCGAGGCGTTGGGTTCCGACGTGCCCAAGACGCGGATTGCGAATTTCGCGACTCACCAGGACGGTCTGAATGCGCTGGAAGATCACAAGATCGACGCCTATTTCGCCGATCGCGCCCTACTCTTCGATCTGGCATCGCATGCCCGCAACCCTTCCGCGCTTGCCATCGGCAACCGCCTGTTCACGCACGAGCCCTATGGCATCGCGCTCCGGCAAGACGATTCCGCCTTCCGTCTCCTCGTCGATCAGGCGCTGACCGAGACCTATCAGTCGGGCGATTTCGCGAAGCTGCTGGCGACCTATTTCGGCGAAGAAGGCCCGATCCTGCGTCGCGAGATCATGATGCAATCCATCCCGCAATAAACGCAACCGGCGCGATGCCATCGCCTTTGCGACATGACCACCTGCGACTACCGGCGCGATGTCTCGATGGGAAACGGCCTTGCAGTCGTCGTGCAAGCATCTTGAATATGTCGTAGACAGGCTCTGGTCGGCGTCGCACACATCATAAAATCCGTCTCCAGTATCAATCAGGGTCGCACGAAATGGCAGTATTTCCTCAAAAGGCGAAGGTCGTAATCATCGGGCTTGGCGGCATCGTCGGCGCATCGATCGCCCACCATCTGATCGAGCGCGGCTGGGACGATATTGTCGGCATCGACAAGTCCGGTATCCCGACCGATATCGGCTCGACTGCCCATGCCTCCGACTTCTGCTACACGACCAGCCATGATTTCCTCTCCTGCTGGACGACCCTCTATTCCATCGATTTCTACGATAAGCTCGGCCACTATGCCCGCGTCGGCGGCCTGGAAGTCGCCCGCGTCGGTGATGACGACCGCATGGCGGAAATCAAGCGCAAGGTCACCTCGGGCAAGGCCTTCGGCACCCGCGTGAGCCTGGTCGACCCCGCCGAGATCAAGGAGAAATTCCCGCTGATCGAGGAAAGCATGGTTCAGGGCGGCATGTGGGACCCGGATGCCGGCCTCGTCATTCCCCGTTCGCAGACGGTTGCCGGCAAGCTGATCGACCAGGGCGAAAAGAGCGGCAAGCTCCTTTCCTTCGCCAATACGCCGGCCCAGTCCCTCATTGTCAAGGACGGTCGCATCACCGGCGTCGTCACCCATCGCGGCACGATCGAAGCCGAATATGTCATCATCTGCGCCGGCCTCTGGGGCCGCCTGATCGCCGAGATGGTCGGCGAAGACCTGCCGGTCATGCCGGTCGACCACCCGCTGACCTTCTTCGGCCCCTACAATGAGTTTGCCAACACAGGCAAGGAAATCGGCTTCCCGCTGATGCGCGACCAGGGCAACTCAGCCTATATGCGCGACACAGGCGACCCGAAGACCGCCGAAGGCGGCCAGATCGAATGGGGTTATTACGAAGAAAAGAACCCGCGCCTCTGCCATCCCCGCGATCTCCTCGAAAAGCATGAGGCCCGGCTTTCGCCTTCGCAGCGCGATCTCGACATGGAACAGATCATCGAGCCGCTCGAACGCGCCATGGAACTGACGCCGATCCTCGGCGAGCTCGGCTACAATGAAGGCCATTCCTTCAACGGCCTGCTGCAGGTCACGACCGATGGCGGCCCCTCGGTCGGCGAAAGCCAGAAGGTTCGCGGTCTTTGGTACTGCGTCGCCATCTGGGTGAAGGATGGCCCCGGCTTCGGCAAGCTGGTCGCCGACTGGATGACCGATGGCCGCACGCCAATCGACCACAACAAGATCGACTATTCCCGTTTCTACCCGCATATGCTGGAAGAAAAATTCATCGAGGGCCGCTGCACCGAGGCGGCCCAGAAGATCTATAACCCCGCCGTCCACCCGCGCGAACCCTATGCCACCGGCCGCAACATCCGCCGCTCGCCCTTCTATGAGCGAGAAAAAGAACTCGGCGGCTATTTCATGGAGCTCGGCGGCTGGGAGCGTGCTCATGGCTATGCCGCCAACGAGCACCTGCTCGAGAAATACGGCGACCGCATCCCCGTGCGTGAGAACGAATGGGACAACCGCCATTTCTGGCGCGTCTCCAATGCCGAGCACCTGGCACTGAGCGAAGATTGCGGCATCATCAACCTCTCGCATTTCGCCATGTACGACATCGAAGGCCCCGATCATGTCGAACTGCTGGAATGGCTCTGCGCGGCCAAGATCGGCGGCGACGCCAATATCGGCAAGGGCATCTACACCCACTTCCTCGACGACGAGGGCATGGTGCGGGCCGACTTCACCGTGATCCGCATGGCCGACCGCTGCCGCCTCATCGACGGCGCCGACGCCGGCCCGCGCGATTTCCACTACATGCGCCGCGTTGCCGAGGACAAGGGCTTCGATGTCACCATCACCGATGTCACCGAACGCTATGTCACGATCGGCATCTGGGGACCGAATGCCCGCACCAATCTGCAGAAGGTGGTCGAAAGCCCGGAAAACCTCACGCACGAAAACTTCCCCTTCGCGGCGATCAAGCAGATCCGCATCGCTGGCAAGAACGTCACGGCATTCCGCATCTCCTATGTCGGCGAACAGGGCTGGGAACTCCACATGGCCTATGGCGACGCGCTGGTCGTCTGGGATGCGCTGCGTTCGACGGGCGCTATCGCCGTCGGCGTCGAGACCTATGCCAACAGCCGCCGCATGGAAAAGAGCCTGCGCCTGCAGAATGCCGACCTGCTGACGGAATATAATCTGCTGGAAGCCGATCTCGCCCGCCCGAAGGTCAAGGACGCCGATTTCCGCGGCAAGGCCAAGCATCTCGAATATCGTGCACGCGAACACCAGCCGGCCATGCTCTGCACGCTCGTGATAACTGACAATGTGGATTCCAACGGCGTTGCCCGCTACCCGGTCGGCATCCTGCCGGTCATGGATCCCGAAACCGGCGAAACCCTCGTCGACGAGCTCGGCCGCCGCTCCTTCACCACTTCGATCGCCTACGGCCCGACCATCGGCAAGAACATCGCTCTCGCCTACCTTCCCTGGTCCTTTGCCCAGGAGGGCCGGAAGCTGACGGTCGAATATTTTGGCGAAACCTACCCGGTCGAAGTCGCCGGCGTCGGCTACAAGCCGCTCTACGATGCGGCGAACCTGAAGCCGAGAAGCTGATTTCTAACGAACCGGAAAGCGAGGTCATGCCTTGCTTTCCGATTGTCTGTCGGGCCGGTCATCTGTCAGGCTGTATGATCGATGATGGCCTGCGCGATCTCGTCAATGTCGCGCTCGTGGATTTCGTGCCCTCCACCTTCGACCCGGTGCAGCCGCGCATCTTGCACGACCTTGATGAAGGCCTCACCGTGCTCTATGGGAAACAGCGGATCGGCTGTGCCGTGGAGCGCGAGGACCGGCAGCTTGATATCAGAGGCGTGAAGCCTGGCAGGCCCTTCCTCACTCACCAGCGTGAAATGGTTCGTAGCACTGGCAAATGAAGGCGCCCGCGCCATGTCGCGGGCGATCAATGTACTTGCAGCGTCAGGATCATGCGGATGCCGGGTGCCGGCAAGCATGGCCGTCTCGCGACGCAGGAAATCGGCGATTGCCTCGAGGCTCGACCAGTCGATTGCTTCGGCCGATCTGGAATACTCCCGATAGGCCGTTGTCGAGGAGGGCAAGCCCTCGACGCCGAGCGGTGATGTGCTGATTAGCGTAAGCGTCCGAACACGCCGGGGATGGCGCAACGCGACGTCTTGCGCAACGACGCCGCCCATCGACATGCCCGCCACATGCGCCGTTTCCAATCCGTGGCCGTCGAGAATGGCGATGGCATCGTCGGCAAGGTCGCTGAACGAATAACGCGGCTTGCCTTGCGGATAGTGTGTCGAGAGGCCGGTGTCGCGCTGGTCGTATCGGATCACATAGCGCTGGCGGGCGGCAAGCGCCTCACAGAACCTGTCCGGCCACCACAGCATCGAAGCCATCATCCCCATGATCAATATGATGGGCGAGCTGGAGGGATCACCGAAAGCCTGGGTCTGCAGTCTCGCTCCCTTGGCCTCGACCGACGTTTCGGTGACGACGAATGATCCCGTCCGTTCCATGACAAATCCATCCGATTGCAAATTGCAATTGGAATCCATATTGCATAACTGATCCTATTATGCAATCAGTTTATCAGGAAGGCGCACACGGGAACCGACTTCCGTTAGAGCAAATCCAGAAAAAGCACCTAGCGGCTTTCCAACCGAATTGTGCAAGAACAATGCGTTAGCTGTTCGGAGGTATCGCGAGAACTGATCGCGATTAAGACGAGATGAGGGAGGCTTGTTGTGTTGCAATGTGCCGATTTTTACGACGCTGAACTCTCACGGCATAACCAGCATTTGCAGGCCGCCGCCAGCGTCAGGAGGCGCGACCGGGTGCTCGATATCGGCTGCGGCGCTGGACAAACCACCCGGGAAGCAGCCCTTGCCGCAATAGAAGGCGGCGCGGTCGGCGTGGATACTTCCGCCGAGATGCTTGAGATTGCGCGGCGACGTTGCGCTGAAGCGGGATTACGCAATGTCGGCTTCGAACTGGGCGACGCACAAAGCCACAATTTTCCAGCTGCCGGTTTCGATCTATGTATCAGCCGGTTCGGCGTTATGTTCTTTGCCGATCCGTCGGCGGCATTTGCCAATATCGCCCATGCAATACGCCCGGGCGGGCGCCTCGCCTGGATGGTATGGCAGAGCCAGGAGCGCAACACATGGTCTGGCGCCATCAGGGATGCCCTGGCTCCGGGAAGCGCAATTCCGGAAAATGCCGGCAAGCCGTTTTCGCTTGGCGATCCCACTATAGCCAAAGAGCTGTTAAGCGCCGCCGGTTTCACCTCGATCGACTTCATCGAAGTGGAGGAGCCGGTGTTTTACGGGGCGAATGTCGACGCCGCCCTTGATGCTCTTGGTGGCCTCTATATGGTCAAGGACGCGCTTACGCACACCGATGAGACGCCCGATCAACCACTGCAGCGGCTGCGTGATTTGCTGGAAGCGCATATGACCCCCGAAGGCGTGCTCTTCGACTCCCGCGCATGGATCATCACCGCTGATCGGGCCAGTGCCTGAGAAGGCTTGGTCCGACGGTGTTGGGGCATCGCAATAGCTCAGAGCCTGGCCTTATGTGTTTGGGCTGGCGCGTGCGGCTGCTTTCGAATTTCTTTTCTCGGTTCGGAAACGCCAAAAGGCCCTTTGGGGGGCTTTTTTGGTTGGGGGGAGGTGTGTTGGTTTTGGGGCAGGATTTGAACCGTTCGCTGCGCTCAGCCTTCAGGTTATGGTCCTGAGGCACGACGAGCTACCGATCGCCAGCGAAGATGAAGTCTTCGCGCCGGCGATAGCTGATCTTGGTGATTGGGAAAGATTGGTTGCGGGGGCCTGATCGCACCGAGACTTGCAACAATCCTCTAATTTCCCGCCACGCTGTAAAATAGCGCAATCGCCTTCGAGGGCAGACACCAACAATTGCTCATTTCAAAGCGGCGAAACGCAAACATAAGCCAGACAAGCCGCTTTCGGACCCAGATAGCGGGCGGGATGTGGGAGAGCATCTCCCAAGCTTGAAGAACTGCGCATGCCTGCGCGCTTTTGACCCGTTTAAACAAACACCGGCTGATCCGTTACATACGGGAAAGGCCGCGGAAAGCTACTTGCGGATAAGAGGAGGCCTTAGGTGGGGTGATCGCGCGGTGCGTCTCCTTCGCGAAGGAACCTGCTCGGACATCATGGGGGAGAATAATGTCAACCCAGCCGTCACCGACTGCCAGCACCGAAGGCAAGCAGCTACCACTACCCAACAGCGACTTCTACGATCTTGCCGAAACCCTGGACCCCAGCGAGCTTGCGCTCGTAAGGCAGGTACGCACCTTCATGGAGAGCAAGGTCGCGCCGGTCATCAATAAATACTGGGCCGAAGACGCGTTTCCGTTTGAACTGATCCCCGCGTTGAAAGAGCTCAACATCGGTGGCCTTGGTCTCAACGGCTATGGCTGCAAAGGCGGCAGTGCGAAACTGTTCGGGTTCGTCGCAATGGAAATGGCGCGCGTCGACGCTTCGTTTTGCACCTTCTTCGGCGTTCACGACGGCCTTGCAATGGGTTCGATCTACCTCGACGGCTCGGAGGAGCAGAAGCAGAAATGGCTGCCGCCGATGGCGCGATTTGAAAAGATCGGCTGCTTTGGGTTGACCGAACCTTTGGTCGGCTCCGGTGCCGGCGGTGGCTTGACGACCACAGCGAAGCGAGAGGGCGACGTCTGGATCCTCAACGGCCAGAAGAAGTGGATCGGAAACTCCCCTTGGTGCGACCTTTCGATCATCTGGGCACGTGATGTGAGCGACAATCAAGTCAAGGGCTTCATCATCGAGAACAAGACCACAGACGGTTTCAGTGTCGAGAAGATCGAAAACAAGATCGCGCTCCGAGTCGTCCAAAATGGCCTGATCACCATGAAGGACTGCCGCGTATCAGAAGAAAACCGCCTCCAAGCATCCAATTCGTTCCGCGACACAGCGAAAGTGCTGCGGATGACACGCTACATGGTCGGCTGGTCAGCAACCGGCTGTCAAATGGGTGCTTATGAGCATGCTCTGGCCTACGCCCAATCGAGGATGCAGTTCGGTAAGCCGATCGGCTCCTTTCAGATGGTACAAGACCTCCTCGCCAAGATGCTCGGCAATGTCACCGCCTGCCAATGCCTGATGCTTCGCCTGGCTGCAATGGGCGATGAAGGCAAGCTCCTCGATCATCACGCCTCGCTCGCAAAGTCCTTCTGCACCGTGAAAATGCGGGAAACCGTCGGCTGGGCACGCGAACTATTCGGCGCGAATGGAATCGTTGTCGATTACAATGTCGCCCGTTTCTTTGCCGACGCCGAAGCACTCTACTCCTACGAAGGCACACGAGAGATGCAAAATCTCATCGTCGGCAAGGCGATAACCGGCTTCAGCGCCTTTGTTTAGCCCCTCCCGTTCGAAGCTCGGAGCCAATCGAATGCCAGTCGCTTCCCGTTCCTTTGACAATATACTTTACGAAAAAAGGGCGTCGATTGCCTACATCACCCTCAATCGCCCCGATGTCCTGAATGCCCTGAATTCGAAAACCTGGGAGGAACTCGCCCTCGCCTTCAAGGATGCCAAGGACGATCTCGCCGTACGTGGCATCATTCTGACCGGCGCCGGCGATCGGGCGTTCATTGCCGGTGCGGACATTGGGGAGCTTGCGGAGGTCGGCGCCGTCGAGGCTGAGCGATCGAGCCGCTTTGGGCAAGAGGTTCTGGACTTTATCGAAAACATCGGCAAACCGGTTATCGCTGCCGTCAACGGCTTTGCCCTAGGCGGCGGGTGTGAGACAGCGATGGCTTGCACGATGAGGATAGCGTCTGAAAATGCGAAATTCGGGCAACCGGAAGTCAAACTCGGCCTTCTTCCGGGCGGCGGCGGCACTCAACGCCTGCCACGGTTGGTTGGCAAGGGTCGCGCGCTGCAGCTCATTCTTTCGGGAGAGACAATAGATGCGCAGGAAGCCTATCGGATTGGTCTGATCAACGATATCGCGCCGGCAGCCGACCTGCTTACCCGCGCGGAACGGCTTCTAACGGAGATCGCCGCGAATGCTCCGATCGCCGTCAAATTTGCAATCGCTGCGATAAACAGCGGACTGGAGACGAGCCAGCGCCAGGGATTGCTGTTGGAAGCATCCTATTTCGGAATCTGTGCCGGAACCGAAGACAAGAAGGAAGGTACCTCGGCCTTTCTGGAAAAGCGTACGCCCAATTTCGGCGGACGGTGAAACAAAGTGCCGAGCGCGTCAGCATAATTAGTATGGGAGGTGACGAATGGCCGACGGTAGCGTCTTTTCAGGGTTGAAAGTGGTGGACCTTGCGAGCTTCATCGCTGGCCCCGCGGCAACAACCGTGCTTTCTGACTTTGGTGCCGATGTCATCAAGGTCGAACCACCGGGCATTGGCGATCCCTATCGGTATTTTTATCGGACACCGCCCAATCCGTCCCTTGCCGAGAACTATTCGTGGCAACTTACCAATCGCAACAAACGCAGTCTCGTTGTTGATCTCAAGAACCCGCAATCGGCGGAGATTCTGGTCTCCCTAGTCAAATGGGCCGATGTCTTTGTAACGAATTTTCCTCCGCGTGTGAGAAAGAGTCTCAAGATAAACTTTGAAGATCTCGCACCGCTAAACTCGAGATTAATTTATGCCGATCTTACAGGGTACGGTGAACAAGGTCCGGAAGCTGACAAGCCTGGTTTCGACATAACGGCCTATTGGGCTCGATCAGGGCTCATGGAATACACCCGAAACCTTGGCAGTCCGCCAGCCATACCAGTACCGGGCATCGGCGACCATGCCACCGCTATCTCGCTCTACGCTGGTATCGTCACGGGCCTCTATCGCCGCGAACGCACCGGCAAGGGATGCAATGTAATGACTTCATTGATTGCCGAAGGGGCCTGGGCAACAGCAGCTTGGCTCCAGGCCGCGCTATTTGGCGCGGAATTCGCACTTAACGATCGTGCCCGACCGCAAAATCCGCTTGCCGGCGGCACCTATCAGACATCCGATCAGCGCTGGCTGCTGCTTGCATTCGTTGAAACGGAAAAGAACTGGCCCGTTTTTGCAAATGCGATCAATCGCGCCGACCTGCTGTCGGACGCCCGTTTTGCCGGCGTCGAAAATCGCGCTGCAAATGCTGACGCCCTCGTCGCGGAACTCGATGGCACCCTGGGCGCGCAGCCGCTGGCACATTGGAAGGAAGTGCTCGATAAGGTAAGATTACCTTATGGCGTTGCTCAGATTCCTGAGGAGATCATTAGCGATCCACAACTCATCGCCAATGAGATCATTGTTCCGATCGCCGATGGAAGCCCCTCGCCCCGGTACACCGTCAACAGTCCTGTCACGATCAGAGAAGTGTCAAAGGTCGCGCCAAAGACCGCGCCCGCCCTCGGCGAACATACTGAACAGATTCTGCTGGAGCTTGGCTTCACGGTCGAGCAAGTCGACAGCATGCTCGCAGCCGAAGTTGTTTCGAACGCACCACGTGGCAAGACGGCACCATAAACGGGACGGATAAAACGACTGGATTGCGAATGGGACAGAGCTAGGACGCCGAATAACGCGGCGGCACCTCCCGTTCCATTAGGAGGAGGATTCGATGACAGAACAAGACCGCGTGACGTCAGCCATAACGGATGAGAAAGGAATGCGATGCCTCTTGTTCTTCCTGGACCTTAGCGGCGGCCGGATTCTTTCGCTTAATCCCGATGGCACCGACCGTAAGGTCATCATAGCGGGATGCCGAAGTCCAGATGGCATCGTCGTCGACAGTCGGGCGGGTCACATCTACTGGACCAACATGGGTGTCCCCAACCTTCAGGACGGCTCGATCGAACGTGCCGACATCCATGGACAGAACCGCCGCACGATCATTCCAGAAGGCACCACCTTCACTCCGAAGCAGATTCACTTGGATAAGGACGGCGGCAAGCTTTATTGGTCAGACCGGGAGGGGATGCGCGTCATGCGATCAAATCTCGACGGCTCTCAGATCGAAACCCTGGTGATCGCTGGTCAAGGCGATGTCGACCGCCGTGACGCAACAAAATGGTGTGTCGGCATCACGATCGATCCCGAGGCGAGACAAATCTACTGGACGCAGAAAGGCCCCGACAATGCCGAGCAAGGGCGCATCTTCCGCGCGGGAATGGAAATTCCGACAGGCGAGGACGCGGCAACGCGCAGCGATATCGAACTATTTCTGGATGGCCTGCCTGAGCCAATCGACCTTGAGTTAGATCTTGCCACTCGCACCCTCTACTGGACGGATCGGGGCGATCCTCCGCGCGGCAATACAGTCAATCGCATCCGCATCGATGGCGAGCGCAACACACCCGAAATCATCTTTACCCATTTAATGGAGGGGATTGGCATCGCCCTCGACTGTCGCAACGATCGCATGTTCATGACAGACCTCGCCGGATCGGTCTATGCGGCGCGGCTTGATGGATCGGAACCGCGAGCGCTGCTCCAGGTTCAGGGCAATCTGACCGGCATTGCATATGTTGACTTTGCATAGGAGGAGAAGTGACCATGTCTACCGACAAATCTATTCGCCGCATTGCTATCGTCGGCACCGGTGTCATTGGAGCGAGCTGGGCGGCGCTGTATTTGGCGCGGGGATTCGACGTGGTGGCGACCGATCCTGCGCCTGACGCCGAGAGCAATTTGCGGAAATACGTTGATGAGGCATGGGAGCTGCTGACCAAAGTCGGTCTTTCGCCGGGCGCAACGCCAGATCGTCTAAGCTTTACCAGCGATATGCGCTCGGCATTGTCGGCGGCCGATTTTGTTCAGGAGAACGGTCCTGAGCGCCCGGATTTCAAGATCGGCCTATTCGCAGACATGGATGACATTGCCCCGGCTCACGCAATCCTCGCCTCTAGCTCGTCAAGCCTGACCATGAGCGTCATTCAATCGCGCTGCAAGCATCCCGAACGTTGCGTCATCGGACATCCATTCAATCCTCCCCATATCATTCCGCTGGTCGAAGTTGTCGGGGGCGCCAAAACGTCGCCTGCTGTCATCGAGCAGGCGATGAAATTCTACACATCCATCGGCAAGCGGCCCATCTTGCTTCGAAAGGAAATTCCCGGACATGTTGCAAATCGCCTCCAGGTCGCCTTGTACAAGGAAGTCATGTATCTGATCGAACAGGGTGTCTTGAGTGTCGCGGACGCCGATGACGCGGTCTGCTGGGGGCCAGGGCTCAGATGGGGAATTATGGGCCCCAATCTTCAGTTCCACCTAGGCGGTGGCACGGGCGGCATCAAGCACTTCATGGAGCATATTATTGCCGGCCTATCTCCCCTGTTCGACGCACTTGGCAATCCGAATATCACAGCCGACCTCAAACAACAGATCATCGACGGCGTGTTGAGAGAAGCCGGACCGCGGTCGGTGGAGCAACTGGCCAAAGAAGAAAACGAGATGTTGTTGGCTCTTCTTCGTTTGCGCGAGCAGCGTGCTGAAGCAAAGCCAGCCCCAAAATAACGAAACAGAATCCGCCGGTGAGGTGCCTGTACTGCAGCAACGTCGAACGGTGGCATAGGCTAGGCGGACGTGTCGCGATTTCGTCTTGGTGCATTTGTGATTTTCGTCTGCTACGCTCTAAGAGGTGACCGGCAGCTAGTCATCAGCGGATTGCATTTGGTCGTGTTTTGGGAGAACGAATTGAATGTGGCGATTGGCTCGTGTCCTGATTGGCTTAGCGGTTCTGATTGGTCTTGGCGCGCTTCTTTGGATTGCAACAAGGCCACCACCGCTCATCGTTCAAGGCGAAGTTTCGGCCAACCGCGTCGACATAAGCCCGCGCGTTTCGGGCAGAATTGCGAAATTGAATGCCGACGTCGGCGATAATGTCAAAACCGGTACAGTGATTGCCGAGCTGGAAAGTCCTCAGCTCGTCGCCGGGTTGCATATGACCGAGGCGGCTCTTGCCGTTGCCGAGGCGGATCTGGTTCGAGTGAACAGCACCCGGCCGGAGACGATCGCCGCACGCAAGGCAGAATTGGCAGCCGCCGCCGCCGACGTCACGCTTTATCAGGAAGATTCCGACCGCCAAGCGAAACTGATCGCGACCGGAGCGTCGACGCAATCACGCGTCGATGAAACGACACGAAACCTCGAGGCGGCGATCCGCAAGCGCGAATCGGCCGAGGCCAATCTCGCGCTGGCAATCGCCGGAGCCAGCAAGGAGGAGAAGGCGCTCGCCGCAACACAAGTCGAACGAGCAAAGTCTACCCTCAATCAGCAGCAGGTCGACATCGCCGAATTGACCATCCGCGCTCCGATCTCCGGTCAGGTCACGACACGTGTGGCGGAGCTTGGCGAAAATTTCTCGGCCGGAGCCCCATTGTTTTCCCTTATCGATATGCAGAATCCATGGTTCACCTTCAACCTGCGTGAAGATCTTCTGAAAGGCCTGAAAGTCGGCGACAGCTTCGATATCACCGTCCCAGCACTGCGAAACGCCAAGATCACGGTGAAGGTCACGACGATCAATGCACAGGGGCAATACGCCACTTGGCGGGCCACGCGGGCGACTGGAGACTTCGATCTCCGTACTTTTGAGGTGCGGGCGAACCCCACAAGTCCGATTGAAGGCCTGCGTCCCGGAATGAGCGCCATCGCGTCATGGCCGCCGGCGGAGCGCTGACATGATGGCGAAGGGGCGGCTACGCCCCGGTTTCCTTATGGTATTCAGGAGGGAATTCGACCGTTTTTCACGCCGGCGGCTCCTTCTGTTTCTCACAACCGTTCTACCACTTCTGCTGATGGCGTCGCTCGCGGCCGTTTTCAGTGCGGGTCTTGCGACGCGGCTGCCGATCGCAATACTCGATCTCGACGGCACCGATCTGTCGAGAACGATCATCCGCACAGTTGATGCGACACCGGACACTGCCGTCGTACGCCATGTCGGCGATCTTGCCGAAGGCAGGCAATTGATCTTATCGGGCGAGGTCCGCGGTCTTTTGATGCTGCCGCGAAACCTCGAGCGCGACGTCTATGGCGGCCGGCGCCCTGAGGTCGTTTTCTTCTATAACACTCAAACAATGACATCCGGCAATCTGGTACTGCGCGGCGTCAATGCCGCGGTGCCTGCTGTTGCGGCCGGTATTCGCCTGTCATTGCGAACGGCTGAGGGGCAACCACTGGAAGTGGCCGAGGCCGCGCTGGCACCTATTCCAGTCCAGATCAACCCCCTGTTCAACCCGACGCTCAACTATGCGCATTTTCTCCTCGCCGCTCTGCTTCCAAGTGTCCTGCAAGTCATTGTCGTCACGACAATGGCCTATGCTGTAGGACTTGATGTGGAGACCCCTCATCGTCTTCGCGTCTTAAGACGCCTGGGCGGTGGATTGTGGCCGGCAATAGCTGGAAAGGTACTGCCCTATACCCTCCTCTTTCTAGTGGTGCTTGGCATTGCTGATTGGGTTCTTTTTGGCGTCTTGGACATGCCGTTACGCGGCAACCGCTATCTGCTTATTCTTTCGGGTGTTCTGTTCATCCTTGCCGACCAGTTCATTGGCGTGTTGCTTGCGCTGCTGCTTCGGCCGATGGCAACTGCCATCAGCATCGGAACGTTGCTAATGGCGCCAGCCTTCGGCTTCATGGGCATAGGCTTCCCGAGGATCGGCATGAATGCGTTCGCATATTACTGGGGGCAGATGATTCCCGGCACGTGGTACCTTATGGCGCGGATCGATCAAACCATCCGCGGCACGCCGCTCTACCTCTCCTGGCGGCCGATCTCCGTGCTTCTTTTCATGGTCCTTCTACTTGCAGGCCTAACGGCAGTGCGGCTGGAAATTATTCGGGCACGCGTCCGGCGTGAACCGCTCCAGCAAGCGATAGTCGGAGGAGCCGCGCAATGAAGGCAATCTTGACAATTTGTCGTATCGAACTGGGGCGCATCCTCTCTTTGAAGCCAGCTTTCGCAGTACTGGTGATTGCATCGATTATTTATGCCGCTTTCTACCCGCAGCCCTATCGCACCGAAGCCCTACGGAACGTGCCAATCGCTGTCGTCGACCTCGACGGCACCGACAGCAGTCGCGAGTTGGCCCGACGTGTGGACGCGTCGGCAGATGTTGCCGTTAGCGCAGTCTTTCCAGACGAAGTGAGTGCAAGGCAAGAAGTCTACAGCCGCAATCTCTATGGTCTCCTTATCATCCCGCAATATTTCGAGCGTGATTTGCTGCACCATCGCCAATCGCCGGTCGCGCTCTATGCTGACGCGAGCTATTTTCTTGTCTATCAACGCATATCCGGCGGCGTCACGGCGGTTGCGAAGGCCATGGGAGCGGAAGTCGAGACAGCGAGGCTAATTGCGGCCAAGGTGGATCCCGTGCTTGCCGCAGCAGCCGCCGACCCCATGCCTTTGACGGCCGTGCCGCTGTTCAATCCTCAGGGTGGCTATGCAACGTATATCCTTCCCGCCGCCTTCGTTTTGATCCTGCAGCAGACGCTGTTGATTGGCGTCGGTCTGCTCGGCACTTACAGAAATGACGAAATCCACGGCGAGCTGGCAGCATCGGCCGGACCGGCCGCAGTCGTTGCCGGGAAGCTGCTGGCCTACCTTATCCTCGAAGCCTTCATCGTGGCGTTTTATTTGATCGCGCTTCCCTACCTCTACAATATCCCACGCTTGGGAACGCCGCTTTCGATATTCACCTTCGCCCTACCTTTCGTGCTTGCCGTAGGCGCCTTGGGGCTTATTCTAGCCGACCTTTTTCGCGATCCCTTAACGGTTCAGTTGGTGTCCGCTGCACTCGGCATCCCTTTTCTCTTTTTGGCTGGTTTTTCCTGGCCGACGGAGGCAATACCGCCTTTCCTGCACGCCTTGGCAACGCTGTTGCCAAGCACCTCCGCAATAAATGGCCTCGTCGCCGTCTCCCAGCTTGGCGCGCCTATCACTGATGTTCGCCTACCATTCCTGACACTATGGACACTGGCGACGATTTATATCGCGATCGCCATCCTGCTCGAAAGCAGGCGCAGAAATACTGAGGTCACCTCATGACCGGCGCACCAGCCGCAACACGACGGCTTCCGACGCGACGGTTGGGCCGAGATGAGACGACAATGTCATGAATGCTGCCCTCTGGACCGATCCGATCGTTCAGCTTTTCGTTCTCGCCGTCCTAGGCTTGCTGCTCGGCCGCCTGGTGCTTCGTCGACACCCCGTCTGGAGACTGATCGCCCACCTTGTGTTCCTGGTGGTATTAACTGCGCTGCTGCTTTACCACGGCATCGAGCCATATGCGCCGGATACCGAAACTGGAGATGTATCGCGACGAATCTTCATCGGCCTCGCCAAAGCCGTTTGGTGGATAGGTGGAGCGATGGTGCTGATCAGCTCGGTTCGCCTGTTTTTGATTTTCGAGCGTAAGCCAAGGGAAGCACGTCTCCTCCAGGACCTGGTCGTCGGCCTCATCTATTTGGGAACTGGCCTTTCTGTCATTGCCTATGTCTTCAGCGCCCCCGTAGGCACACTGATTGCTACGTCAGGCGTGTTCGCGATCATCGTGGGTCTTGCACTTCAGAGCACGCTGAGCGACGTCTTTTCTGGCATTGCACTGAATCTTGGGCGTCCATACTCCGTCGGCGACTGGATCGTGCTCGACGACGGCGTCGAGGGGCGTGTCATAGAAACAAACTGGCGGGCCACCCATTTGCTCAGTGGCACGAACGACCTCGTGGCGATCCCCAACAGCCGGCTTGCGAAGGCGAACCTCACCAATCTCAGCACTCCGGACGAAAGCCATGGCATCTCCATCAACGTGAGGGTCGCCTCGGCGGCGCCCGCCGTTATTGAGGATGTCATGCGGACCGTGCTATTCAGCTCCAACAACATTCTCAAATCTCCTTCGCCATCGGTGATCATCAAGGGCATTGACGGTCAGGCGGTCGAGGCAGAGTTGAGTTGCTGGGTCAGCAGCATATCGCACGTCGTAGTTGCGACCAACGAAATCTATGATCTCATATTCCGACATTGCAAGGCCGCCGGATTGCCTCTCGCGGCACCAGCCACAAGTGGTATCGCTCAGGAACAGGATGTCGCATATGTGCAGCATCCTGGCACCGCGTGGCGTTTGCTGAATGCAATGCCTCTCTTTTCGCCTCTGACAGAAGACGAAAAGGAAGCGCTGGCAGAAAGCATGACGCGACAGACCTATCGCAAGGATACGATAATCGCAGAGCAGGGTTCCAGACTGACCTCCCTTATGCTCATACGCAGCGGCGTCGTGGCAATCATCCGCGGATGGGACAATCGAGAGATCGAGTTAACGCGCCTTTCGCCCGGCGACTGCTTCGGTGAGGAAGGCGTATTGACTGGAGCGGAGCTACCCGGAAGCGTAAAGGCGCTGACATTTGTGGTCGCCTATGAGATCACGCAGGATCGCCTTGCCGCTCTCATGCATGACCGCCCTGCACTCGCGGATGAACTGGGTCTGATCTTATCGCGGCGACTTGAGGCGGAGCGCCTTCAAACGAGGGAACCATTGTCATGCGATAAAGAAGCAACATCATTTGCAGCCCGGATTCGACATATTTTCCAATTGCATTAGACCTGCCAGCGCCGCTGCAGAGCCGCCTCTATAGGTCACTTTCCCTCCGATGGCTGGGTGGCGAAATAGGCTGCAGCTTCATCGATTTCCTCGGCGGACATTTGGCGGGCGATGTTTCGCATCTGTTGATTTATGTCATTCCTACGCCCATCGCCGGCAAAGGCCACGAGCTGCGATTTAATGTAAGCGGCCGACTGTCCTTCGAGCCAAGGACTGCCAGCCTTGTTTTCCAAGCCCCCATGGCAAGCCCCACAAGGCGCGATCCCCCGCAGGGGAGCTCCGTACACGACAATATCGGGTGCCTCAGTCGGTTGCCTGGGATGATAAGCTGGTAAACGCGGCAAATAGGCATAGTAAGCAGCAAGATCGAGCATGTCCTGTTCGCTGAGGCGTTGGGCAAATGGCGTCATGACTGCATTCACGCGTGCGCCCGACTTGAAGTCCTTCAATTGCTTGTAGATCACGCTAGGGTATTGTCCGGCTAGATTCGGAGAGTCCGCTCTGCTGATCCCGGTGGGGCCGTGACATATCGCACATTGCTGTGCGAGCGTAGCGCCACGACCGACGGAATCAAGCGGCGCATCTTTCAGAGCACCAACATCCATCACCACAGTCGAAATTGGATAGTTCGGCGAAATTGGATCTGCCTGCGACGACTGGCGAGCGATGCCTGCGGCGCTGCAAATTGCATCCCAGATACCACTGAGCTGCCGATCAGGTTGAGCATAGGGAAGGAAGACGAACCCGACTGCCGCCGCCACAGCGAAAATGGCGCTCGTGGTCCCAACAGCAACAACAAACCAACGATTGCTTGCGACGAACAGCCGCTCTTTGGTCAATTTTGCGCCCTCACGTAAAAGGCTGGAACCGAGGTACCCTCGCGAAGGGCGAGCTGGGCGATCGGAAATCCGTAGTTGGTAATCGTAAGGCCGATCATCAGCGCGATCCAGAGCGCGTGGCCATTGAGCGCGGCCGGCACGTGAACGGGTGGATGCACGGCCGTGCTGAAATGGTATTCGCCCGGATCAACGCTTCTCGCCATTTGGCTGCGGGCAAGAACAACAAAGAATAGAACAGCAGATGCAACGAGCAGGAGGGCGCCGAAAACCGAAAGGACGACCGGAATGGCCTGCGGCGCGATGGCGGCGTTGGAATAGTCGAAATACGCCATGCGCCGCGGCATCCCGAGAATGCCGACATAGTGCCAGGGGAAAGTCGTGACGATCATGCCAACGAACCACAGCCAAAGCTGCCAGCGCATAAGGCGGAAACTTACAAGCTCACGGCCTGTGAGATGGGGCCATACATCATAGGCGATGGCAAAATACATAATGACGATCGCGCCACCGAAAATCAGGTGGAAGTGACCGGTAATCCATTGGGTGTTGTGGATCGATTCATCGAGCTGATAGCTCATGTTGATCAGTCCGCCGGCCCCGCCGAAGCCGAGCATGATGAATGAAAAGGCTGTGGCGAGCATAATCGGATTGCCCCATGGCAATGCCACCAGCCATCCGAATAGTCCGCGACCGCCGCGAAGACGAGCGGCGATTTCGACCGAGGAACATATCGTAAAAACGGTCAGAAGCGTCGGCAGCGCAACAAGAGCGGTAAAGGCAGAGTGAATGAACTTGAAGCCGGAGCCGACTTGAGGATCGGAAAATGTATGATGGATGCCGATCGGCATGGCGACGACGAGAAACAGGACAAAGGCGATCCGTCCCATCGTGTCGCTGTAGAGCTTTCCTCCGATCGCCCGCGGCACGATCGTATAGTAGGCGATATATGTAGGCATCAGCCAAAAATAGACAATTGCATGCAACGTCCAGGAGAAGAAGACGCGAGCGAGTCCAGCATCGATCGTCGATCTCAGACCAAGCGATACTGGAATGATCTGAAACAGCAGCTCGAGCGCGGCGCCGACGGCGGTCCAGCCCCAAAGGTAGGAGCCGGCAACATTCGCGTACATGGCAAGTGGCACAACCCCGCTCGGGTGTGCTTTTTTCCAAACGTAGAGATTGACCGACATCAGCGCGACCCACACCCAGGATCCTACGACGACGAGCACCACGCCGATGTAGTAGAATGGACTGCCGATCAACGGCGGATAGAAGGTGTATAGGACCGAGGCGCGTCCCATCGATACTGGAATCATCGCGACCACTGAACCGATGGCGATCATCCAGATCCCGGCCCACGCCCAGCGCCTTCCCACAAGTGGCTGCTTTAGAGCAGTCTCGCTAATGAAATAGCCGAATCCCATGGCAACGAGAGTCGGAAAAACATAGCCCATGACCGTACCGTGGGCCGTAAGAGACCGATAATATAACTCGGGGTCGCTGATCCACTTGGCCAAGGGGCTGCGAACATACATCTGCCAGGCACCGAGCAGCAGGGCGAGCCCAAATACTGCAAAGGCGAGCCAGAAATGAGCTAGGATCAGACGTTTGCTACTTGGCACAGCTTAGCCTCCGCTCCGTGGCCGCCATCTTCATGAAATCGGCTTTATCGATGACCTTGACTTTCGCCCACATCCCTTCGTGGCCGACGCTACAAAACTCCTGACACGGCATGAGATGTTCGCCCGGCTGACTGAAGCGCGCGGTCTGCACGGATATGTATCCGGGCACGAGCATCGTATTGATGTTGGTCCCCTGAATGATGAAACCATGCACAACGTCGGCACTTGTCGCCCGAAATATGAGAGGCGTCTCTGCCGGCACCAGAATACATGACGGCGTGAAGGAATATTGCTGACCGATGGCACGCACGGTCACCGATCCGTCAGGTTCCACAGAGCTGCCGAGATTGGTCTCCACGAACTCGCCGCCGAGATGAAGAGTGGTCGGGTTCGTTGTCTCGACCCGCGCCTGCGGCATCGTCGCCTGATGAATCCCGGCAAACGCGGCCATGCCGGCCAGAAAAACGACAATCACGGCTGAAACGACTGCCCAGTTTCGCTCGATGATTGCCGCAATCTCTGCACTGGCAGCGTGGTCGCTCCGTTCGCTCATGGTTGCCCTCCCCGTGACGCAAATACCAAGACATAGAAGAGTATCCACATGGCAACGACGAGCGCCGTCGTCAGTCCGGCAAGGGCGAGAGCGCCACGCGGCCGCGCCACGATGATCGCCTCGATGCGCTTTTCTTCGGAAACCTGCGGATCACTAACGGGAGGATCGGAATTGATCATGCGAACCTCATTGGAGTGGAACACGACGCAATTCATTGGCCTGATTTGCGGTAACCGCGGTGCCTCGATTGCCCCAGGACGTCCTGACGTAGCTTACGACGGCAGCGATTTCGTCATCGGACAGGGAGACTGCAAAAGGAGGCATTCCGTAGGGCATTGGATTTCCGGTGGTCCCAGGGGGATACCCGCCGTTCAGCACCATTCGTATGGGGTTGACTGCGGACTCCATCTGGATGGACTGATTGCCAGCAAGTGGAGGATAATGAGGTGGATTTCCCTCGCCCCGCACGCCATGACAGCTTGCACATTGGTTATCATAAACCGCCTTTCCCAGACTGCTGAGAAGACTGCTTTCGGCCCTTGGTATTTTGGAGACTGGCGGACGAGGAGAATCCTGAGCAATGCTCTTAAGATAAACGGCCATCGCCCTCGTATCTTCATCATTGAGGTATTGCAGACTGTTATAAACGACATCCGCCATCGGTCCGTAGACGACACCACGGTTCGAGATGCCCTTTTGCAAGAGGTCGCTGATATCTTCGATCGTCCAGTCGCCCAGGCCGGCTTCCTTGTTTGAGGTCAATGATGGTGCGTACCAGTTCTGCATCGGAATCAGACCGCCTTGGAACGCTTGCGACTCGGAATTCCCACCGAGGGCGTTGATCGGGGTGTGGCACATGCCGCAATGGCCGAGCCCTTCGACGAGATATGCGCCACGGTTCCACTCAGCCGACTTGTTCGGGTCCGGTTTAAATTGGCCCTCCGTGAAGAAGAGGGTGCGCCACCCGAGGATCAATGAGCGATTGTTATAGGGGAAGGCCAGATCATGTGGCCGATTCCTCTGCGGCACAGGTTTGACCGTTTGCAGATAGGCATAGATGGCATCGCTGTCTTCGCGCGTTACCTTGGTATAGGAACCGAACGGCATAGCCGGATAGAGAAGCCCACCTTCCGGGAAGCGCCCGCTGTGCATCGTCTTGTAGAAGTCGTCGGCCGTCCATTTTCCGATCCCCGTTTCAGGGTCAGGTGTAATATTGGATGTGTAGATGGTGCCGAAGGGCGTGGGCATTGGTCGCCCACCGGCAAACAGCGCTCCGTCCGGCGCCGTGTGACAGGCGGTGCAATCTCCCGCACGTGACAGATACTCCCCTTTTTTTACGGTGTCCGCATCCGCTTTTGCGGATTGCTCCTGTGCATGGCCGGAGACTGCAAGACCACCAATCCCAACGACCAGTCCTACAAGAAAGACTATCCCCGTTGTTCTCCCGGTCATCAGTCTATTTCCCCTCGTTCGGCTGGCTGCCGCAAGGGAACGGCAAAGCAAAGGTTCCCTCTGGGGCGGAAGCGGGATCGTCAGGCAATGGACGAGATGAGAGCCAGGCCGCCACAGCCCTGACGTCGTCTTCCGTGAGATGTCCAGCCACAACCTGCATGCAATCCGGACCAATCGCCGTCCGGGTCCCGTAGCGCCAACCACCAAGCTGGGCACTGAGATAGGCTGCCCGAAGTCCCAAAAGTCCCGGAATGGCAGGCTCCATTCCGGTCAACGACGGTCCGTGACAACTGACGCATGCGGGAATGCCGCGATCGAGATCACCTTGGGTAACCAGATCTCGACCGTGATGCAGGACATTTTCGCTGACGTCGGAAGCTGCAGATGGAGGAAAAGGTGGTCGTTGATCGGCGAAATAGTCCGCGATTTGTTTGAGATAAGCATCCGGCAGAAATGCCAGAAGATAATTCATGGGCGGATACCTGCGTCTGCCGTTCTTGAATGCAAGCAGTTGATGATAAAGATAACCTGCTGGTTTTCCCGCCAACCGTGGGAAATATGCGTCGCTTGTTCCCCGACCCTGCATCCCGTGGCATGCAGTGCAGGCTTGCACACGTGCCGCCATCGTATCAGGCGCGCCATTGACTGCCTGAGCGGACGCGACCGATATCGAGCCAAAGAGCGCAAACGACGTAGCGAGTAAGAAACCACCCCAACGAGCCAACTTCTACCCCCTCAAACTCTTCAATTCCTTCGGAGAATAGAGAAGCGAGCCTGCCGGCGCTTTGCCGATTAGGGCGCGTATTGGACATTTGAGCCCAAAAGATGGGCATCAAAATGCTTGGCCAAAGGTTCGGGAATCAGCGCCTGTTCAATCTGTTGTGCCACTCGCGTCATCTGTCATCTCTTGCCAGTAGCGGTTGGCTGCCGCGACTGTCTGGAAATTCATGGCAATCAATTGTGAAAAGGCAATCAGGCTTTCGGCGTCGTCCTCGTAAATAACCTTGATTTTGTTTCGAATTTTCTCGGACGGCTGCAAAATCTCTATACTCGTTCTCGACATCTTGACCGCAAGCTGCCAACCGGCCTCCGGCGTCGTGGTCTTAAGGTTGACAAGCCAAGATTCAGCCATCGCTATCTCCTGGACAATAGGCTCCGAGCACTAAAGCGAACCTGCAGGCCAGTCTCCATAACGAACCGGTCGCAATTTGACGTATTGAGACGAATTCGTCCGGCTGCCCATCGCCTCTTGTGTGAGGCCGCTGCTGCGAGCGGCTGCACACCATCCTGCATATTGTAGACGAGAGCCATTTTTGTCGAAAATGGCCATTTCGAACGCCAGAAAGCCATGGGCACAGACCCAAATGGTTGCTGAGAGACGAGCTCAGCGTATATTTTCAGCTACCGGCAAGCCTTTAGCGATGGGGGGCGATATGGCAGAAGCGGGTGCATACGGGCAGCGGCTGGGGTCTCGTTTCAATCTTGAAGCTGTCCCGACCATTCTTTCTCGCACTATAAAGAAGGCGAACCTCGCCGTGACAGAGATTCGGTCTGACGAGACTGGTTTCTTCATGACAAAAAGCATTCCGCGGGAAGACGCTTTTCTGGTTGCCCTGCAGTTGCGCGATTTCCCTCACCACCAGTACTGGGAAGACGGCCGTGCCTTTCCGGTTGGCGATTTGAAGGCCGGCCACACGATACTCTACGATCTCAAACGCGATCCGGTCGTGCTGATCGATAAGCCTTTTCATTCTTTGCATTTCTATTTGCCGCGGCCGGCGCTTGACGAAATCGCCGACGACGCAGAAGCCCCTCGTATTGGTGACCTGGCATACCAGCCGGGCGCCGGCGTTATGGACGAAGTCATGCGACATCTCACCTTGGCAGTCGCTGCGGCCTTCGCCAGACCGGAAGAAGTTGGACGCACGTTCATCGATCATATTGCCTTGGCGATCGGTACGCACGTTGCGGAAACCTATGGTGGGCTTCGTCTGCGGCCACATCACATTCGCGGTGGACTGTCGCCCTGGCAGGAGAGGCGTGCGACCGAGATGCTTGCCGCGCGGCTCGACGGCAGCGCGGGAATTGCGGAACTCGCGCTGGAATGCGGGCTGTCTCAAAGGCATTTTTGTCGCGCCTTTCGACAGTCCACCGGCCTCTCTCCACACGCGTGGCTACAGCATCGGCGTGTCGACGTCGCAAAGACATTGCTCTGTCGGAGAGATCTTCAACTCGCCGATATAGCGATCGCCTGTGGATTCGCCGACCAAAGCCATTTTACACGAGTCTTTACTCACCTCATTGGCATAAGCCCCGGTGCATGGCGCCGAGTTCAGCCGCCGTCACAGGAACGCGAAACCGAATGACGATCGAAGGAGCATTTGGCCACCGGCTGGGGGACCGGTTTCATCTCAGGCAGGCGCCGACCTTCGTTACCAAGGCGTTGGGCAAATTCGACGTCGCCGCGACCCTGATCAAGTGCGACATCGCCCACAATGGGCTTACCAAGCCGATCCCATGCGAAGAAGCACTGCTTGTTGCGCTGCAATTGAAGACATGCCTGAGACACGACCTGTCCATCGATGGCAAATGGGTAAAGACGGCGCCCCTGGAGGCTGGAACGACATGCATTTACGATCTTCAGAGCAATCCGATTGCAAACAGCATCAGCCCTTTTATGTCACTTCATTTCTACTTACCGCGCAAGGCGCTTGATGCGATTTCCGAGGCTGAGGAATGCAGTTATGTGCAGGCGATTGAACATAACCCTGGCGTCGGTGTGAATGATGCGGTCGTGCGGGAACTCGGCTATGCGCTCATGCCGTCGTTTGGCGACGCTGCGGTCGATAATAGCCTTGTCGACTATCTAACGGTTTCCGTCGCGTCGCACATCGTAGTCCGATATGGCAATATGAGAAAAGATCGGCCCGTCGGCAAGCTCGACGCAGCCAGTGAAGCCCGCGCCAAGGAAATGCTGAACGCCAGTATCGACGGCATTCCGTTGGTCACTCTCGCGCGAGAATTCGGGATGTCCGCGAGAACCTTTTGTCGCGCATTTCGCGCCGCAACCGGCATGCTTCCGCATGATTGGCTGAAGAAGATCAAAGCAGACGCCGCGAGAACCGGGCACTGACAACTCTATATCGCACCCTAGTGGAAAAAGAGCTTCGCGCTCGGTAGGAGCGTTGATGGCGCAGTGGGTTGGAAATGTAGCCATCGCCCCCGCCTCATGGGCCTTTCAAATCGGAAGATCGGTCAAATCAAATTTTCAGATACCGCCTCCAGGCCGCCGGACCAATCCCAACGACTGTCGTGAAGACCCGCGTAAAGTGGCTTTGATCGGCGAAGCCGCAGGCCAGCGTGATCTCTAACAGACTCAACCGACTGTTCTGCAGGAGCTGTTTGGCGAGTTCCACGCGTTTTTGCACCAGCCACCTGTGGGGAGATATACCCACGGACTGTCGGAAGGCCCGCGTAAAATGCCGGACGGACAGCCCGCAGGCATCTGCAAGTGTTGCCAATGAGATCTCGCCCGCAAGATTAGCAGCAAGCAGCTCCTTCGCGCGCTTTTCCTGCCAGCCTGCCAATCCGCCGCCAATGGGCCGATCCAGCAACTTCATTCCTCCATATTGGAAGGCGACATGGTGACCGACCGCGACCAGAACATGTTCCATGAATAACTGACTCGCCTGATTAGGATTGTTGAAGAGCGGCAAGAGTGATTGTGCTAAATGACGCATCACCGCGTCGTCTCTGCTGACGCCAGGCCGATAGCAAAGTTCATCGATAGGAGAAGCCTCGGCACTATCCGCGATGACGTTCAGCGCCGCGCGAGGAAAATAGAAATGAACAGAATGGAAGGCGCTGTTCAGGTGGAAGATGGGAGTGCGCTTAATATCGTAGACGATCGTCTCGCCGGGCCTGATCGGCGAGACAGGCGCCGCACGTCCGTTCTCCCAATATTGGTAATTGGGAAAGTTTTGCAAATGCACTGCAACCAGATAAGCGTCTTCGTAAGCCGGGGGCGTGGACAGTTCGTATTGAGGATTCTCATAGCGAAGTTCTGTCACGGCGATGGTCGACTGAGGCAACGCACGCTTCGTGACGAATGATGTCGCCTGCGCGTTAAGGCGCTTGCCGAATGCCTCGCCATAGCTGTCGCTCTGCGTCATTCGCCCCTCCCCCGACGATGGTGACGACCAATTATCGCGCTGGCAATGTAGCTGGTCAACGTAACGTCCGGGCTTATCCCGCTGCTAGCGATTTCGAGACGGGAACTGCGCGTTCCGAGAGCCCAGGCTTCCGCTGATCCACCACCGGCCTGCGTACAAATGGCGAAACCGAGATCGGTGGAGAATGCGACTTCAGGAGGCTGCTAAAGCCGTCACCGTTGAACCGGCGCGCTTCCTTTGGGATTTCACCGACGGAACGATCTCACCTGTTTCGTCATCGCCATCGTCTTCCACCGTATCGCCGTATCCAAGCTCGTCCATTCGGTGCTTGATCGCGAGAGCGTAGATCGTGTTGAGCACATTCCGATCAACCACGTCGGGGTCTGTCAGTGCAAAAAGCGCGGCGCGCACGATCTTCTTACTTGATGCTTTGGGGCAGCGCTCAAAAACGAACTCGTATAGCGCTTTGTCAGACAGACCTTCGGTCGCCCCATCGACAAGGGCGTGATAGATTCTCTTATGCTTTTCGCTCATGTGATTTCTCCTTCTCCTCTTCGAGAATAGTCATTGAACTGTCATAGACAAGGCTGGAAACCTCACATACGGGGGAACATTTTCCCGCATTGCCTTGTTCTTGAAGGCATATTTTTCCGTAGAACGGTGGGAACGGACGATGAAAGTCGAACTCGCAAGTGGCTCGACATGGCCTGGCCGCTTCGAGTTGGTAAGCCCGGCTCGACGGGTGGCGCAGGCAGGCGCCATCTGTTTGCGAAGGCGGAATGGCCTGGACGAGCCGGAAGTTCTCCTGATCGCCAGTCGTGGCAGCAGGGGCTGGGGCATACCGAAGGGACATATTGAGCACGGTGAGACTTCACGCCAAACGGCTCAAAGAGAGGCTTTCGAGGAAGGGGGCGTCATCGGCAACACGATGGAACAGATTGCGGGACCGTCAGATACCCGAAGCGCGACGATCACCGGGAAACATAGGTCAGAGCTGCTGCATATCGGGCAGCTATTGCTCGCTGCATCCGCGACGAGGATCTTCGCTTGTATCCCATGAACACCGCGACACCGTTCTGCATCCTGACCACCCGTCACCTATCGGCGACGGGGTTACCTCACCCTTGCGGCCACGGCCGCTCGGCCTCTTCGCTCACACATGGTCACGGTCCCCGCCATCACCGAGGATACCGACGACTTCGCCAGCCAGCGCCTGGGCGTCGAACAGCGCCCTGATCAAAGCGTGGAAGGTTGCCTTGAGTTCACCAAGGATTGCCCTCGCCCGCTCCAGAGCCGCCTGCAGCAAAGCGGAATGCTTTGCGCTAGCGAGATGATATGGACTGCCGGAAGCGCCGCGCGCTATCGATCTGGAAAGATTGGTTTTGGGGCAGGCTTTGTAGTTTTCAGTCCGGGTGCGTGGGGCTTGCGTGGTTGGGTGCGGCTGAAGAGGGGGTTAAGTGCTCGAGTGGTTAGCAAATACAAAAAGCCCCTTGGGGGGCTTTTTTTGTTGGGGGGAGGTGTGTTGGTTGCGGGGGCAGGATTT
>NZ_VNIP01000018.1 GCF_008370325.1 Martinezella tropici
TTTCGAGTCCAAAGACGAGATTCTGCTGTCCATGTTAAGTGGAATAGGCGAGATGCTTACAGATGCGGTGCGAAAGTCTCCCTTAGACTCGGCTCCGATCGACGCCGTTCGGAACGCTGTTATCGGTGTCTGTAACGCGATTCCCTCGACCGACATGATCGAGTTGGATCGATTGATGCGGACAAGTGTGAGTGTTCAAGCTCGCAAGCAGGCATTCTATGTGCAGCAAGAGGGCGAAATCTACGCAGCGCTCAGAGAGCGGTGGCCTGAGCCTGAACGCTCAATGGCGTT
This sequence comes from Martinezella tropici, assembly GCF_008370325.1. GTDB lineage: Bacteria > Pseudomonadota > Alphaproteobacteria > Rhizobiales > Rhizobiaceae > Rhizobium > Rhizobium tropici_B. The sequence goes on from NZ_VNIP01000018.1 coordinate 292, forward strand.
GCGAGCCGTTGCGATGCTCGCAGTCGGGGCCATGCGAGTTGCCGGAGATATCTTCACTCAGGAAAATGGCGAGCGGCCGCTGGCCGAACTTCTTGAGAACATATTCCGTAGCGTCGCCTCGGAGATCCGCTGAGGCGACACGCGCTGCAGTCAGTCGCGTTAGACCTGATCCTGTGTTTGATTGCTTTGAGAATATGCCGAGTTTGCCGGGCAGCTTCACCTGAAATCCCGTGCTTTAGGAAACGGGCCCGGCATAGTATCCGGCTCGGGATAAGTGCCGTTATGCCGAGTTCGGCATAACGGCACGACCATTTCACGGGGAGGCCATGCATTGACGATGCAGGGCTTTGCGGTTAGCTCTAGCGCCATGAACACGGCACTCGTTCACGTAGTGGTAGGAAGGCGCATGGGCAGGATGGTGTAACCATCCGGCGAAAGCACCCATGCGCGGTAAGCAGGCTCCTGACGGGGCCTTTTTTATTGCCCTGAAACAGGGCGGCGCCTCGTCAGATCTCCCTCGACTTCCCACTCACACGACGGACAAGGCCATGACGCGCACCGAAAGCCGCATTGAGCATCCAGCCTCGCAAGCGATCGAAGACACCAACACCGGAAGAGCCGCTGTAACGCCGCGGCTGACGACCCTCATCCTACTCTCCGCCCTTGCGGTGCTGCCGGTCAATATGATCCTGCCATCGCTGACGAAGATAGCAGCGGCATTCCACGCCGATTTCGCTCTCGTGAACCTCTCCGTTGCCGGCTTTTCCATCGTCACTGCAACCCTTGAGGCGATCGGCGGCGCGATATCAGATCGGTTCGGCCGCCGGCCGGTGGTCCTGACGGCGCTTACGATCTTCATCATCGCCTCGATCGGCTGCATTCTCGCCCCCGATATCGGCACTTTTCTCGTCTTTCGCTCGATGCAGGCCTGCATCGGTCCGTGCTATTCCGTCGCCCTCGTCATCATCAAGGAAACATCGGACGAGCGTGAAGCCGCCAGCAAATTCGGCTATCTCGCCATGGGATGGGCGTTGGCGCCCATGGTCGGCCCACTGTTCGGCGGTTCGCTGGACGAGTTTTTCGGCTGGCGGGCAAGCTTCGTCGTTCTGGCGGGCCTCGGCATTGCCGCCTTCCTCCTGTCCATACGCGAATTGAGGGGATCGAGAGCGCCCTTATCGGCTGCGCGGAGGAACTACCTTGCCTCCTATGGCCTTCTTTTGTCTTCGGCGCGATTCTGGGCCTATACCCTCTGTATGGCCTGCTCGATGGGCGTTCTCTATATCTTCCTGGGCGGAGCGCCGCTCACGATAGGCGATGCACTCGGCGGATCGAGCGCCAGGCTCGGCTTCTATATGGGCATGGTTCCCGCCGGCTTCATTCTCGGCAGCTATCTGGCCGGCCGCTACGCCGCGAAAATTCCGCTCGGCACGATCCTTGTCATCGCGCGGCTTCTGACCTGTATCGGCCTGTCGGTCGGCCTCGCCCTGTCGCTATCAGGCGCTACGCAGGCTCTGGCGCTTTTCGGCCCCTGCATATTCATCGGCATCGGCAACGGCCTCACCATGCCGGCGGCCAATAGTGGCGCGATGTCGGTACAGGCGGATATGGTCGGGACGGCCGCGGGACTGGCCGCCGCCATGCGGATCGCCGGCGGCGCGCTCATCGGTTCCATCGGCGGGTTGTTCGTCGCGCAATCGGCAACGATCCATACCCTCTTCGCGCTGATGCTGATATCCGCATTGCTCGCGCTGCTCGCGGCACTTTGGGCCGCGTTCGTGGAGCGGCATGCCCGTAAACCAGGGTAAGGCATCTCTGCCACAAAGCCGGCTGCAACAGTCAGGCTTTGCGGCAGAGACTTGTCTGCGTTTAGTTAGCGGCCAGGTTCGAAAACCGTCCTTTGCCGATCACGCGCCATAAACGACGAGCAGATCCTTGGCATCGATCTGGTCGCCGGCGCGCACGAGAACCTCGGAAACCGTGCCGTCCTTTTCGGCGTGCAGCGCCGTCTCCATCTTCATGGCTTCGATGGACAGCAGCACGTCGCCGGCCTTGATCGCCTGGCCGGGCGAAACGAAGACCGTGGAGATGACGCCCGGCATCGGCGCGCCGACATGGGCGGCGTTGCCCGTTTCGACCTTGCGGCGCACCGCACTGCCGGAAGCGCCATGGGCACGATCCGGTACCTTGATGCGGCGCGGCTGGCCGTTAAGCTCGAAAAAGACAGTCACCATGCCCTTCTCGTCGGTCGCCGTCATCGCCTGGTTGACGATGACGAGTGTCTTGCCCTTCTCGATTTCGGCAAACAGCTCGTCGCCTTCCTTCAGGCCGTAGAAATAGGCCGGCGTCGGCAGCACTGAGACCGGGCCGTAGGTGTCGGCGGCCAGCGCGTAATCGGTGAAGACCTTCGGATACATCAGGTAGGAGGCGAATTCAAAATCGTCGACCTTGCGCTCCAGCTTGGTCTCGATCGCCTTGCGCTCGGCATCGAGATCGGCTTCGGCAAGCAGCGAGCCGGGACGGACAGTGTATGGCTTGTCGCCCTTCAGCGCCTTCTTCTGCAGGGCTTCCGGCCATCCGGACGGCGGCTGGCCGAGATCGCCCTTCAGCATGGAGACGACCGAATCCGGAAAGGCGATATCCTTGGCCGGGTTCTCGACATCGGCAACCGTCAGGTCCTGGCTCACCATCATCAGCGCCATGTCGCCGACGACCTTGGAAGACGGCGTCACCTTGACGATATCGCCGAACATCTGGTTGGCGTCGGCATAGGCCTGCGCCACCTGGTGCCAGCGGGTCTCAAGTCCAAGCGAACGCGCCTGCTCCTTGAGGTTGGTGAACTGTCCACCCGGCATCTCGTGCAGATAGACTTCCGAAGCCGGTCCCTTGAGATCGCTTTCGAAGGCGGCGTACTGGTGGCGAACGGCTTCCCAATAGAAAGAGATGCGGCGGATCCATTCGGGATCGAGGCCCGGATCGCGCTCGGACCCCTTGAGCGCCTCGACGATCGAACCGAGGCAAGGCTGCGAGGTATTGCCGGACAGCGCATCCATCGCCGCGTCTACGGCATCGACGCCGGCGTCGACTGCGGCGAGCACCGTCGCGGCGGCAATGCCCGAGGTATCATGCGTGTGGAAATGGATCGGCAGACCGGTCGCCTCGCGCAGCGCCTTGAACAGCACCTTGGCCGCGGCCGGCTTCAGAAGGCCGGCCATGTCCTTCAGCGCGATGATGTGGGCGCCCGCCTTTTCCAGCTCGACGGCGAGATTGGTATAATATTTCAGATCGTATTTCGGGCGGGCCGAATTGAGAATGTCGCCCGTATAGCAGATCGCTGCTTCGCAGAGCTTGTTCTCCTCGGCAACGGCATCCATCGACACGCGCATGTTCTCGACCCAGTTCAGGCAGTCGAAGACGCGGAAGAGATCGATGCCGCCCTTGGCCGCCTGGCGGACGAAATATTTGACGACATTGTCGGGATAATTGGTGTAGCCGACGCCGTTGGCGCCGCGCAACAGCATCTGCAGGAGCAGGTTCGGCGCGGCCTCGCGGATCAGCGACAGGCGTTCCCACGGATCTTCGGTGAGGAAGCGCATGGAAACGTCGAAGGTGGCGCCGCCCCAGCACTCCAGCGATAGAAGCTGCGGCAGGGCGCGCGCATAGGTGCCGGCGACGCTGGCGATATCATAGGTGCGCATGCGGGTCGCAAGCAGCGATTGATGGCCGTCGCGCATCGTCGTGTCGGTCATCAGCACGCGCTTCTCACCGCGCATCCATTCGGCGAATTTCTGCGGGCCGAGCTTGTCCAGCAGCTGCTTGGTGCCGTCGGGCACCTTGCCGTCAATATAGGGCAATACCGGCTCGGCGACCTTCGGCGAAGGTGCCGGGCGGCCGCGCGTTTCGGGATGGCCGTTGACGGTGACATCAGCGAGATAGGTCAAAAGCTTCGTGGCGCGATCCTGGCGCTTGACCTGCTGGAACAGCTCCGGTGTCGTGTCGATGAAGCGCGTCGTATAGCTGTTGTCGCGGAATTTCGGGTGCGTGATGATCGCTTCGAGGAAGGTGAGGTTCGTCGCCACGCCGCGGATGCGGAATTCGCGCAGCGCGCGGTCCATGCGAGCGATCGCCTCCTGCGGGTTCGGCGCCCAGGCGGTGACCTTCACCAGCAGCGGATCGTAGTAACGGGTGATGATCGCGCCGGTATAGGAGGTGCCGCCGTCGAGACGGATGCCGAAGCCGGAAGCCGAGCGATAGGCGGTGATGCGGCCGTAGTCCGGGATGAAATTGTGCTCCGGATCCTCCGTCGTCACGCGGCACTGCAGCGCATGGCCGTTGAGCCGGATGTCTTCCTGCTTCGGAACGCCCGATTCAGGCGTGCCGATGGCAAAGCCATCGAGAATGTGGATCTGCGCCTTGACGATATCGATGCCGGTGACGACCTCGGTCACCGTATGCTCGACCTGGATGCGCGGATTGACTTCGATGAAGTAGAATCTGCCGGTATCGGCATCCATCAAATATTCGACGGTGCCGGCACCGACATAATTCGTGGCTTCGGCGATCTTCAGCGAATAGGCGGCCAGTTCCTGGCGCTGCGCGTCGGTCAGATAAGGCGCCGGCGCGCGCTCGACGACCTTCTGGTTGCGGCGCTGAACCGAACAATCGCGCTCGAACAGGTGTACGACGTTGCCGTGCGTATCGCCGAGGATCTGGCTTTCGACATGGCGGGCGCGCTCGACGAGCTTTTCGAGATAGACCTCGTCCTTGCCGAAGGCGGCTTTCGCCTCGCGCTTGGCTTCCGTCACCTCCTTGGCGAGATCGGCCTTGGAGCGGATGACGCGCATGCCGCGGCCGCCGCCGCCCCATGAGGCCTTGAGCATGACCGGATAGCCGATTTCTTCGGCCATCTTGGCGACCTCAGTCATATCATCTGGCAGCGGCTCGGTTGCCGGCACGACGGGCACCCCGACCGAGATCGCCAGGTTGCGTGCCGCCACCTTGTTGCCGAGCTGGCGCATCGTGTCGGCCCTCGGGCCGATGAAGATGATGCCGGCGGCATCGCAGGCATCGACGAATTCAGGGCTTTCCGACAGCAGGCCGTAGCCCGGATGGATGGCATCGGCGCCGGACAGCTTAGCGACGCGGATAATTTCGTCGATCGACAGATAGCTCTCGATCGGCCCGAGATCGCGGGCAAGATGCGGGCCACGGCCGACCTGATAGCTCTCGTCCGCCTTGAAGCGATGCAGCGCGAGTTTGTCTTCCTCGGCCCAGATGGCGACCGTTTTTATGCCAAGCTCGTTAGCAGCGCGGAAGACGCGGATGGCGATTTCGGAACGGTTGGCGACCAGGATCTTGGAAATGGGCAATGCGCTCTCCTCACGGCATCGAAACGGGCAATGCTGCACCCGCGAAGAAAATTCTTAACTTCTTGTCGCGGGAAGTTCAATTTCTCCTGCGACATCCGACAGCAAAATAGTTGCTATTATGGAATAAGTCCGTTTCTGAAAGCGATGGCAACGATATGCTGCCTGTTCTTGGCATCGAGCTTATCCTGGATACTGTTCATGTACCAATCGACGGTGTGGTTGGAGATCGTCAGCAGGCGGCTGATCTCGATCGACGTCATGCCGTCGGCCAGGTGGTTCAGCACCTCCATCTCGCGCTTGGTCAGCTTCAGTTCGGTCCTTCCTGGATCTTCCAGCGATTGCGCTTCGCCGTTTAGTTCCAGAAGCCGCCAGAAGGCCTTTTTGGCAACTGCATCAAAAAGAGAAAGCTCCGTCGGAGAAAGATCGACCGCCTCGCCACCGATCGTCATGCATCCGAGCAAGCCGCTCCGCCCATGGATCGGGAAAACATAGCCGTCGACAAGCCCGTTGGCGCGGGCATCCGCCATCATCTGCTCCATCCGCCGCCGCAGCGGATCCGCCTTCAGGGCAATGACGGCATCGCGCCAACGGAAAGGACGCTGTGCCCGGCCAAGATAGCGCCCGACCGGGTCGACGAGCATGTACCGCTTGCGAACATAGATCAGCGGCCACTGATCGGGCCAGCGCCCCGCGAGCATGAAGTTCGCGACATCGACATTCGGCCGCGTCTGTTTCAGCACGCCATAGAATTCGAACTTGTAGGAACGGAGCACGCGCTCTAGCTCGGTCACGACGTCGTTGGCAAGCTTGCACTCTTCGATGACCACAAGCAATTGTAACAGCGAATGGATATTCACATCTACCCCTCGGCTTTGCAGCCTGAATTACCGGCGGACGGGGCATTGCCACTATGCCCGTCTGGTCCCACGGCGCGCTCAATCGCCGGCAACATACTCATGCCGGCGCAAAATTGAACGCCCTTAGCGATTTTTTTACCGTTCAACCCTGAATGGCGATCTATGCGGCGCTTGAAGATACGAGATACTACCACGTTCAAGTCTCCTCAAATTGTCATATTTCTGCGGCGATCGATAGCGACATCATCATGCCATCGCCCGCATGGCGCGAAAAATACCCTGAAAAAACAGCTGCAGATTCCGTTAATCGCCGGTTCAGGTAGCAATCTGTAGCATCCGACCATTCCGAGTTTTGCTGATGCACAGAGGGTGCCGGATCGTGTCACTGTTCAAAGTCTATGCAAGAGCCCTGAAGTATCTTGGCGCGTATCGATACCGCGTATGGATGGTCGTGATCGCAAACATCGCGCTTGCGATGACCACCATTTACGAACCGGTGTTGTTCGGCCGCATCTTCGACGCCATTGCCAAGAAAGAAGCCGTCACGCCGACCATGATGTTGTGGGCCGGCTTTGCCGTCTTCAGTGCCGTAGCCTTCATCGTGGTGTCCCGCGAGGCGGATCGTCTCGCGCATGGCCGTCGCGCCTCCCTGCTCACCGAAGCATTCGGCCGCATCATTTCGATGCCGCTCTCCTGGCATAGCCAGCGCGGCACGGCGAGTGCGCTGAACACCTTGCTGCGCGCCTGCGAAGCACTGTTCGGCCTGTGGCTCGAATTCATGCGCAACCACCTGACGACGGCCGTCGCGCTCGTTGTCATGATCCCGACCGCCATGGCCATGGACCTACGTCTCTCGGCCGTGCTGATCCTGCTCGGCGTCTTTTACTGGATCATCGGCCGCCTGGTGATGAACCGCACGAAGGATGGCCAGACCTCGGTCGAAAGCCATTACAATACGGTCTTCTCGCATGTGAGCGACTCGATCAGCAACGTGTCGGTGCTGCACAGCTACAACCGCATCGAAGCTGAAACCAAGGCGCTGAAGTCGTTCACCGAACGTCTGCTGGCAGCCCAGTATCCGGTCCTCGACTGGTGGGCCCTTGCGGGCGCCCTGAACCGCACGGCCTCGACCGTCGCAATGATGGCGATCCTGATGATCGGCACCGTCCTCGTCCAGGGTGGCAGCCTGAGCCTCGGTGCCCTGATCACCTTCATCGCCTTTGCGAACGTGCTGATCGGCCGCCTCGAGCAGCTGCGCAACTTCGCCAACCAGATTTTCGAGGCCCGCGCCAAGCTCGAAGACTTCTACACGCTGGAAGATTCAGTCCGCGACCGCGAAGAGCCGGCTGGCTTGGCCGAGATCAAGGACGTCAAGGGCGAAGTCGAATTCCGCGACGTCTCCTTTGGCTTCGCCAACTCGTCGCAGGGTCTGCACGACATCTCCTTCAAGGTGAAGGCTGGCCAGACCGTCGCCATCGTCGGCCCGACCGGCGCCGGCAAGACGACGCTCGTCAACCTGCTGCAGCGTGTCTTCGATCCGCAGAAGGGCCAGATCCTCGTCGACGGTCACGACATCACCAAGGTGACGCGCAGGTCGCTGCGCCGCTTCATCGCCACCGTCTTCCAGGATGCGGGCCTGCTGAACCGTTCGATCAGCGACAATATCCGCCTCGGCCGCGAAGGTGCGACGGAGGAAGAAATGGTCCGCGCAGCACAGGCCGCCGCCGCCAACGACTTCATCGAAACCCGCGAAAGCGGTTACGAGACCCGCGTCGGCGAACGTGGCAACAAACTTTCCGGTGGCGAACGCCAGCGTATCGCGATTGCCCGCGCCATCCTCAAGGACGCTCCGATCCTCGTGCTCGATGAAGCGACAAGCGCGCTCGACGTCGAAACCGAAAACCGGGTCAAGACGGCGATCGACAACCTGCGCCAGAACCGCACGACCTTCATCATTGCTCACCGCCTGTCGACGGTCCGCGAGGCCGATATGGTCCTCTTCCTCGACAACGGACGCATCATCGAGAACGGCAGCTTCAACGAGCTCAGCCAGAGCAACGGCCGCTTCGCCGCCCTGCTGCGCGCCAGCGGCATCCTGACGGACGAGGAAGTCCGCAAGGCACACGCAACGGAAACCGAAGCCGCCTGATCTTCGCAAGGGGCCCAAGATCGAAGCCGGGAGAGCACCGCTCTCCCGGCTTTTTGCTGTCGAGGCTTTGGACAGGCGACGATTGTCAGGCAAGCACAGCGCGATCGGCAACCTCCTGCCTGGCCCCTCACCCCAGCCCTCTCCCCGTTTCAACGGGGAGAGGGCTGGGGTGAGGGGCTATACCGAACAAATCCGCAAGATCCGCCGCCTCGATCAAAGACACGGCCAACCAAACACGAAGAAAGGCCCGGCGGGAAAACCGGGCCTTTCCGTTTTCTGATCGGAGGTCAATTTGGGCGAGCGCACCAGGAGTTAAGATCGGCGCCCGACCGGGATCAGATCAGAACTTGCGCTCGAAGCGGAGCACGCCGGCCCACTGGTCGCGGTCGGCAGCATCCCAGTTCGTGTAGGAGACTTCCGGCTCGACAAGCAGATCCTTGACCGGACGCCAGGCAACGTTGGCGGTAGCGGCGAAGATCTTCGAGTCGGTGTAGGCAACCTGAGCATTGGCCTGCAGCTTCGAGTTCAGCTGATAGCTCGCGCCCGTCCAGAAGGCCCAGTCGCCCCAGCCGCAATCTGCGCCGTTGGTCGGGCAGGCGGAGCGATTGCTGTTGAGGTAGGAGCCGGCATACTTGTTCAGCTTGTCGCCGTCCGTGTTGTAACCGCCCATCAGGAAGGCCTTGAAGTCACCGAAATCGGCATCGATACGAGCCTTGATCGCGCCCTCCTCGACGACGCTGTCATAGCCCCCGATCACGCGAAGGGTCCATGCACCCGTCTTGTAGCCGGCGCCGAGAACGACGTCCGGAGCATAATGGTTGCCCTTGCCGGTCTGCCATGCGCCGCCGTAGGACGAGGTATCGCTGGAAGAATTGGAATCTTCGAGCGAGATCACAGCCGTGAAGCCGTTGCCGGCATCGTACTTGTAGGTGAGCTGGTTGAGTTCCTTCGGGCCGTCATAGATGACGTCGTCGTTGATGACGTTGCCGGCATAACCCATGTAGTTGTTGTATTGCGAGTCGGCCTTACCGACCAGGAAGCCGCCGAGGCTGATATTGGCGAACAGCAGCTTGGTGGAAGTGGAGTTGCCGTCGTTCCAGTCCCAACGGACGACCGTGTTGGTCTTCAGCGGGCCATATTCGGTGTCGGTCGCGGTATCGACGCTCAGTTCCGCACGGGTGTGCCAGAGCGTACCGTTCTTGCTGCGGGCGTTGTAGGCATCGTACCATTCACCTTCGGTACGAACCTTGCCGCCGACCTTCAGGCAGGTTTCAGTGCCTGGAATGAAAAAGTAGCCGGGGCCGTAAGCATCACAAATGCGAACGTACTGAAGCGGTTCCGGCTCGGTGGCCACGATGGCGTCAGCCGCCTGCACCCCCGATGCAGCTGCCAGGGCGGCGGCCGAGCCGAGAAGAAGACCTCTGATATTCATTAGATTACTCCAATTCAGTATCGATTGGACATGAGCTGCCGCGCCGAGAATTCGACGTCCCTACTCATTCCCGATTTTTGACAATCCCCACGAAAGCGCGGCCATCCCCTTGGACAATGCCGGCGACGCGATGGCGGCGCTCCCGAGCGCCGTCACATCGACCATATAACAATTAAATTTTGCACAACAAGATTTTGGGCACTCGAAATTCTGCTGCAGCGCAGTGCAATCATGCCGCGTTGCAGAAAAATCACGTCACACTTCCTTCGTGAAAGTGTCATAAACAGAAATATCGAAGAAAATCATGAGATTGAGCCGCGCGTTGACGCGCAGCTCAAGGAAAGTCACCGGCGTTTCGCGATATGTGCGGGCACCGTGATCGCCCTTGCAGGCACCTTCGCCGCACGCGGGCCGGCGAGCTGCAGCCGCTTGTGTTCCAGATGATAGGCATAGAGGAACTGCGCGGCGATGCCGATGACGACATAGATCGCGCCGACGGTCGGGCTCTTGTTGGTCACATAGAGGATGACCTGACCGGCCATGGCCAGGATCGTGCCCGCCACGAAGATGCTGAGCGAATGCCGGCCGAGGATCGTCAGCGGATGATTGGCGGAACGGCGCAACAGCTGCGAGATGGAGGGTATGCTGACGATCAGATAGGCGAGTGCCAGCACGTGCAGCAGGCGTGGCAGCGACAGGAACGTCTTGTCGAAGCCGGTGACGACGGTGGGCAGGCCGAACGTGGCGAGATAGTCGCCGAGGATCCAGAGCTTGTCGGTCACCCAGATGAAGGACAGGAGCACATAGGCAGACGCAAGCGCGATCAACACCGGATGCACGGGGATACGCCCGCCGCGCTTGACATGCATGGTGGCTATAAAGCCGATGACGAACAGGAGCTGCCAGGACAGTGGATTGAGGAACCAGAACCCATCGAGCAGCGTCGTATGCGGCGCGATATAATAGATGCCCGACACCAGCCAGACGCCGACGGAAATCAGCAGCAGGAGCAGCGGGTTTTTCGCCTCCAGCAGCATGATCAGCGGCAGCATCAGGAACAGGGCGCCATACATCGGCAGGATATTGTTGTAGCCGATCTGGTGCCCGAGCGTCAGCAGCGCGGGAATGCCCCGCGCCGGATCCATCAGCAACGCCAGAATATTCACTTCGCAGAGCAGGCCCTTCTGGTGAAAAATCCATGCCCCCGAGATGAACAGCACCAGTGTCACGAAGGTCGTGATCATATGGGCGGTATAGAGCGTGAATGCCCGCTTGATCGCCTTCCACGCCATTTTCAGCCGATTGCCGGATGAGAACTTCGTTCCATAGGCAAGGCCGACCGAGATGCCGGAGATCAGCACGAAAGCTTCCGCCCCGTCTGAGAAGCCAAAATTCTTCGAGGTCAAATCCTCGAAAAACTGCCCTGGTACATGGTTGATGAAAATCATGATCAGGGCCAAGGCCCTGAGAACATCCAGCCGGGTATCCCTCTGAGAGACCGGCTTCGGCAAGCTTATGCGTTGAACCGCGGCCGAGCCGATATTCGCCCTTGAATTCATAAAACTCTCCTGTTCCGACAATCAAATGCGATCGGGGCCAAAGAGTTCCCTCTTTTTGGCCCCGATCGTCGACGCAAAACAGTGCAGGAGACGCTACTGTCCGATCGGATGACCCTCTTCGGGATGGGCGATCGCCCTATCATTGATGGTGACCGAGTATCCGGTCGCATCGGGCGCTTTTGAGACGGAAATGCGATAATTTCCGCCCGGCAGCTCGAGTTCCGCCGCAAAGCCGTCCCAGTTCAAAGGCAGCGCCGGCTTGACGAAAAGTCGGCCGTTTTTCACGCGGATACCGAGAATGCCTTCGACGGCGACACGATACAGCCAGCCGGCAGATCCTGTGTACCAGGTCCAGCCGCCGCGGCCGGTCAATTGTCCTTCGCCATAAATATCAGCCGCGACCACATAGGGCTCTACACGATAGGTATCGGCCTGATCACGATCGCGTGCGTGGTTGACGGGGTTCAGCATGTCGAAGCAATGCCAGGCATCGTCGCCGCGATTCATCTCCGCCAGCGCCATGACGACCCAGGTCGCGGCATGGGTATACTGGCCGCCGTTCTCGCGCACGCCCGGCGGGTAAGACTTGATGTAGCCCGGATCGCGCGCCGACTTGGCAAAGGGCGGCGTGAACAGCCGGATGATACGGTTTTCATCGTCCACCAACTTGTCGAGAACGGCATTCATCGCCTTCTCGCCCCGCGCCCTGTCGCCTTCGCCGGAGAGAATATTCCACGACTGCGCGATCGAATCGATCTGGCACTCGAAATTCTCGCTGGAGCCGAGCGGGCTACCGTCGTCGAAATAGCCACGGCGATAATGACCGCCGTCCCAACCGGCCGTCTCCAGCGCCTTGCGCAGGTCCGGCAGGTGATCGGACCAACGCTTGACGCGCTCCTTGTCGCCGCGTGCCTCGGCATAAGGCAGGAAGGCGGTGAGCATGCCGGCCAGGAACCAGCCGAGCCACACGCTTTCGCCGCGACCCTGGATGCCGACGCGGTTCATGCCGTCGTTCCAATCGCCGCCGAGGATCAGCGGCAGGCCATTGCCGCCCTTGCGCTTGATCGCGAGGTCGAGAGCCAGAGCCGCATGTTCGTAGACGCTGACTTTGTCCTGCGACACGGTCGGCTGATAGAAGACGTCATGCGTTCCGGGCATCAGGGCCGCACCCTCGACGAAGGCAAGCTCCTCGTCGAGGATCGACTTGTCGCCCGTCACGGTGCAGTACTGGTCGATGGCATAGGCGAGCCAAACGACATCGTCCGAGATGTGCGTGCGTACGCCGGCGCCGCTGCCCGGCAGCCACCAATGCTGCACGTCGCCTTCGCGGAACTGACGCTGCGCCGCATTGAGGATCTGGTTGCGGGCAAGCTCCGGTCTATGCACCAGGAATGCCAGCGTATCCTGCAGCTGGTCGCGGAAGCCGAAGGCGCCCGACGACTGGTAGAAGGCGGTACGCGACATGATGCGGCAGCCGAGGCTCTGATAAGGCAGCCAGGCGTTGATCATGTTGTTCATCGCCTTGTCCGGCGTCGAGATCTTCACATGACCGGTGAAGCCGTCCCAGAACTCCCGGCCTGCCGAAAGCACGGCCTCGAAATCGGCCTTGCGGATTTCCGACACCAATGCTCGGGCCTCTTCGACGGTGGCCGTATCGCCCATATAGAAGCAGATTTCCTTCTGCTCTCCGGCCGCGATGGTCACATCGAAGGCCAGAGCGCCGCAGGGATCGCCATCGAGATCCGCTGAATTCGAGAGCGCGGCAGCCGTAACGACGGCTTCCGGCATCTGGATCGTGCCATGGCGGCCGATGAACTCGCGGCGGCTTGCCGAGAAACTCGAATGCGTCTCGCTCGCCGCCATGAAGGCGGTCCGCTTGAAGTAATCGATGCTGTAGGGGTTGTTGGCAAACAGCGCACCCGTCTCCTCATCCAGCGTCGACAGGATGAAGGGCCTGGTCTTGTTCTGATTGGTGCCGAGCACCCATTCGGCGTAGTTGTAGATCCGCAGCCGCCGGCTGCCGGCACCGTTGTTGCTGAGCCGCAGGCGGAAGAGCTTGACCGGGCGCTCGCGATCGACCGTCTGCGTCAGTTCCAGCGCTACGCCGTTCTCTTCGCTCGAGAAGACAGAGTAGCCGAGACCGTGACGAGCCTCGAAACGGACTTTCGCATTGCGCGACAGGCCGGCATAGGGCGTCATGACCTTGTTGCTGTCGAGATCGGCCACGTAGAGCGCCTCGCCCGGACGGTTGACGACCATGTCATTGGTCCACGGCGTCAGCTGGTAGTCGCGCGAATTGTGGCTCCAGGTGAAGCCGCCGCCTTCGGCGGGCACATGGAAGCCGAAGCGCTCGTTCGCAATGACGTTGATCCACGGATGCGGCGTCGACTGCCCTCCGGGCAGGCGGACGACATATTCGCGGCCGTCCTTGGAGAAGCCGCCATAGCCGTTCCAGAAATCGAGATCGTCCTGCGCCTCCAGAGCGTCGGCCGCAAAGACCGACTCCTGCAGCGCCACCGGCACTGTAAGGCGGTTGAGCGGCGCCGGCGCATCGGACTGCGCCGAGGCAAACAGCGTCGCTGCACGGGCGATCTGATCGACGAGCTTGCCGTTGCGGGCATGGAAGATCACCCGCGATGCGGCAAGGATCTCCTGGTAGGTCTCGTTTTCGATCTGGTCCTTGCGAACCGAGAAGATGTTCTGCCTGAGACCGTCGCCCTGGTTGTGACGCACATGCTCGACGAGCTTGTCCAGCTCGCGCTGCATGTCCTGGGCCTGCTCGACAGCGCGTTCGTTGACGATCACCAGATCGGCACTGATGCCGCGTGAACGCAGATATTCCGCCGCCATCAGCGCTTCCCGGGCGATTTCGAGATCGATATCGTCATTGATGCGCAGGGTGAAGATCGGGAAATCGCCCGAGATCGTCACCGGCCAGAGTGCGGACTGCGAATGCAGGCCGGCCTGCACGGTGGCGCCATCGGCGCGCAGGTGCATATCCGGATAGACCAGGTAGCGGGCGAGCTTCTGGAAAGCGGCCGCCTGCTGCGAGGTGACGCCGACATGGCGCATCTGCATCTGCGTGCGCGTCCAGGCCTGCGTGAGCTCGATACCGAAGGTGTCGGGATTGCGGTAGCGCTCGACGGCCTTGTCGACCTCCTCGCGGTTCGGCGCGGCGATGGTCCAGAAAATCACGCTGACCTTCTTGCCCGCGGGCACGCGCACGACGCGACGCAGCGACAGGCAGGCATCCATGGTGAAGCCGTCGGTGCCGGAAAGGGTCGTGCCCGGATCGAAAGCGGCGGCTTCCGCAAGCGTGCGGCCACGGCCGAGGAACTTGCGACGATCCGTTTCGAATTCGGTCGGGCGTTCCGATCCGGCATTGTCGACGACCAGATGGGCGATCGACATGTCCGGTTCATTATAGTCGCGCTTGTTGCGCTCGGCGCGGATCACGTCGCCGCCATTGCCGATCTCGGTGCGCACGAACATGCGCGCGAAGACCGGGTGACCGGAATCGACGTCGTCGCTGGCAAGCGCGGGCTCGAGATAGGAGGTCACTTCGATGAAGCGATCTTCCGTGCCCATATTGAGCAGCGTCACGCGGCGGCCTTCGGCATCGTGCTCGGTCGCGACGATGCATTCGACATCGCTGGTGAGATCGCCGACCGTCTTGCTGTACTCGGCCTTCTCATCGCTGAACGAGACCTTGGTCTTCTCACCCTCGATGCTGCGCGGCTCCGCGGTCGCCGACCACCACTGGCCGGAGGCGGTATCGCGCAGGAAGATGAACGTGCCCCAACGGTCTTCCGTCGGGTCGGCGCGCCAGCGCGAAACCGTCAGGCCGTTCCAGCGCGAATAGCCGGCGCCGGTCGCCGTCAGCATGACCGAATAATGGCCGTTGGAGAGGAAGGCGAGTTCGCGATCCTGCGTGGCTGGATCGGCGATCTTGCGGATTTCCGGACGCAGCATGTCTTCCTGGATATTCGCCGGCTGGTCGCTCTCGTGCTTGGCGGCCATGACCGGAATATCGCGCGGCGCCTTTTCCTGCAGCAGCAGTTCGGCGGCTTCGATCACCGGATCGGCGTGGAAGAGTTCGCGCAGGCGACCGTTGAAGGCGACGTTGGCGATCGCGGCGATCGACATGCCGTGGTGGTGGGCATAGTAGTTGTAGACCACCGCGCACTTCTTGCCTTCGGGAACGCGGGTCGGCGTGAAATCGACGGCATCGTGGAAGCCATAGATGCCGAGCGCGCCGACCTTGCGCAGCTTCTGAAGGTTTTCCAGCGCCGCGGCCGGACGATACTGGCTGGCGAGGATCGAGGCGTATGGCGCGATGACGGCATTCTGGCCGAGACCGCGCTTCAGGCCGAGGGAAGGCACGCCGAAATTGGTGTACTGGTAGTGCATGTAGTGGTCGCGGGCATTGAAGGCCGCTTCCGAAATGCCCCAGGGAATATCGGAACCCAGGCGCTTGGCGTAGTTCATCTGCTCCTGGACGACCAGATTGTTCGTCTGGTTGAGGATACCGCCCTGGCGCTCCTGCATGACGAGCGGCGGCATCAGATATTCGAACATCGAGCCGGACCAGGAGACCAGCGCACCGCGCGAGCCGACAGGCACGACCTGGCGGCCGAGACGATACCAATGCTCGGTCGGCAGATCGCCCTTGGCGATGGCGAAAAGGCTGGTGAGGCGGGCTTCGGAAGCCAGGAGGTCGTAGCAGGCGGCATCGAGCTCGTTGGTTTCGACGCGGAAACCGATGGAAAGCAGGCGCCGCTCCGGACGATAGAGGAACGCGTATTCCATGCCGAAGGCGAGTTCACGCATCTGGTCGCGCAACTTCGCCAGACGCTGACGCAGCGAATCCACATTGGCGAGATCGAAGATGCTATCGGCGATGTGGCCTTCGCAAACCTTGACCAGCGATTGCGACCAGGTGAGCACCTCGCCGCTCTGCGTGGACTTCACCTCATGGTCGAGGTTTGCCGCAAGTTTCTGGATGTCCTGCGCCAGAACCGAAAGGTTGATGACGCGGATGGAGGCGAACTCATGTTCGCGCTTGACGGCGGCAAGCGCATTCTGGAAGCCGACGATACGCTCTTCCAGACGGCGACGCAGCGGCCGCACCGTCTTGCGGTCGTCCGGGAGCTCGGCAAGGGTTTCGGCGAGAATGCCGGCGACGTCGCCGATACCGTCGAGATTGCCCTGCATATGCGCGGACGGTGCTTCCGCCCAGATGCGGCAGGCAGACGAAACCGCAATCAGGTGGCCGGCGAAATTGCCGCTGTCGACAGCCGAGATGTAGCGAGCGCCCATCGGCTTCAACGTGTCGGTGTGATACCAGTTGCACAGGTGTCCGCGGAACTTTTCGAGCTTCGCCACGGTCGCCATGGTCTTTTCCATGCGATCGATGGTTTCCTCGAAAGAGGTCCAGCCGAAGTGACGCGCGGAAATGACCGACAGCAGGTAGACGCCGATATTGGTCGGCGACGTCCGTGATGCCACGACGGCGTTCGGGGTCTGCTGCACGTTGTCGGGCGGCAGATGGTTCTGCTGCTCGACGACGAAGGTTTCGAAATAACGCCAGGTGCGCCGCGCGATCTTGCGCAGCTCGAAGGAAACGCTTTCCGGCACTTCGAGCCTGTCTTCGGTTTCGGCCGACTGGCTGACATACCAGGCGATCGCCGGCGACAGGACCCAGAGCAGCGCAAAGGGAATGCCGACGAAGAAGGCGTTGTCGCCGGAAAGCGACGCAAAGGCGAGTGCCAGCAGTGCCAGCACAGGCGCATGCCACATGACGCGATAGTGGCCGAGGATCGTCGTCTGCGCCGCGGCCTGGGCGCTTGCCGCGGTTCGCCATTGCAGCATCAGCTTGCGGCTGACGAAGGCGCGGTAGAGCGAACGGCCGATAGCATCGGCCATGATGCAGGCGCCGTCGGCAATGAAGACGATACGCAGCGCGACCTGGGCATTGGCGGCGCGGATATCCGACCAGACCGTATAGAGATGAGCGCGGGCGACGATATCGCTGGTGCGCGGAATGATGCCGTTGATGAGCGACAGCGTCGGCGCCACGAACAGGCAGAAGATCAACAGGATCTGCCAGATGAGCGCCGCCAGCGGCTCCATGAAGTACCATCCGAGAACGGAAGCGAAGAACCAGGCGATCGGCGTCAGCGAACGGCGCAAATTGTCCATCATCTTCCAGCGGCCGAGGCCGGTGACGCCGCGCTTCGGATTGAAGAGATAAGGAAGCAGCTGCCAGTCGCCACGCGCCCAGCGATGCTGGCGCGAGACTTCCACTTCGTAGCGGATCGGGAAATCCTCGACGAGTTCGCAATCCGTGACGAGGGCGCAGCGCGCCATCGAGCCTTCGAGCAGATCGTGGCTGAGAACCGCATTCTCCTCGATCTTGCCCTTCAGCGACGCCTCGAAGGCATCGACGTGATAGAGGCCCTTGCCGGTGAACGTGCCTTCTTCAACCAGATCCTGATAGACGTCGGAAACGGCGAAGACGTAAGGGTCGAGACCGCGATTGACCGAAAAGACGCGCTGGAACACCGACGCATCCTTGCCCGTCGTCAACGACGGGGTGACACGCGGCTGCAGCACGCCGTAGCCGCGCACGACGCGCTTGCTCTCGGGGTCGAAGACCGGGCGGTTGATCGGGTGATGCAGCTTGCCGACGAGCTTCGTGACCGTATCGCGCACCAGGCGCGTATCGGAATCGAGCGTCATGACATACTGCACATCCTTCGGCACGATGTTGGCGCCGGGCAGGAAGGTGGTATCGCGGTCGCCGCGCAGCAGCATGTTCAGCTCATGCAGCTTGCCGCGCTTGCGCTCCCAGCCCATCCAGGCGTCTTCGGAAGGATTGTAGAGGCGGCGGCGGTGCAGCAGGTAGAAGCGCTGAATGCCGTCCTCGTCATAGCGCGCAGCCAGATTGGCCACTTCGCGGCGGGCGTAATCGAGGATTTCCAGATCGCGCTCGCTCTCTTCCTCCTGGCTGTCGGGCCAGTCGCTGAGCAGCGCGTAATAGACTTCGCCGCGCGGATTGGCGAGATAATGAACTTCGAGATTGCGCACGAGCTCGTCGACGCTGTCGCGATTGCCGATCAGGGTCGGCACGACGACCAGCGTGCGGGCTTCTTCCGGAATGCCTTCCTTGAATTCGTAGCCGACCAGGCGCGCCGGCGTCAGATACATGGTGACGAAGAAATTGAAGAGGCCGGTGGCGCCTTCCGACGCCGGCAACGAGAACATCAGGAGCAGCAGGATGGTCTCGACCCAGCCCATGCCGGCATGCAGCATGAAGTAGCCGACGATGCCGAGCGCCACGACGGTCAGGAACAGCACCGGCGCCGCGATCGATAGCCAGTTGAGCTTGCGCCACTGGCGCACGAAGCTCACCGACAGCGGCACACGATAGCCGATCGCCTTCTCTAGCTTTTGCGTCTGCTGGCCCATGATGAAGTCGCCGATATTCGGCTCATGCGGCTGGACTTCACCCGATACCTTGGCCGCCTCGGTCATCGCCATGGCAACCTGGGCGATCTCCATTTCGGTCTTTTCGGAGCGGCGGGCAAGTTTTTCGATACGGCGGCGATAGCTGTTGCGCGAGCCCGGATCGAGCTTGGCATAATCCGTCTCGTCCCAGAGCAGCTTGTCGACGGCGCTGACCTCTTCGACCCAGACGGACCAGTCGGTGTCGTCGATCAGGCGCAGGCTCTTGATGATGTTGCCCATCGTCACATTGCCGGACGACAGGCGATTGTGCTCGGCCATCATGACGCTTTCCGCGTCGGTGCCGGCATCAGTCAGCCGCTTCTCAAGCCAGGTGACGGCGAGGCCCGACGTGTGCGAGCCGTCGCGCAGGCGATAAAGGAACTGCGTGGCGAAGGTATTGTCCGAAGTGAACGGCTCGAGCGTCTTCAGGAATTCGGCGACCTTGGCGTCGTCATTGAGGCGGATCAGTTCGTCGACGGCGGCATTGGCCTTCTTGCGCGTCATGCGGCTCTGCTCGACGCGGCTCGAAATGCGGCGCAGGTTTTCGACCAGGATATAGCGCACCAGCGAGGGAACAGCCCAGAGCTCGCCGATCTTCAACATCTCCACCGACTGGAAGCCTTCCACCAGTGCCAGCAGGCCCTGATTGGAAACCGTGCTGTGGGTGTGGGCGACATAGAGCCAGGCGAGCGCCATGGTGCGCGGCATCACCATGCCGTCGATGGTAATCGTCTGCAGCTGATCGTAGAACTTCTTCGGAAAATCGCGGCGGACTTCCTGAATAGCCTCTTCGATGATGTAGTGGTTGTCGAGCAGCCATTCGGCCGCCGGCGTGATCGATTCCCCGGCATCGACATCGGCATTGGCCGAGCGATAGACGCGCAGTATCTCTTTCTCGTTTTCCTTGTGCCGGGCGAAAAAGTCAAAGGCTGCAAAGCCCGGCAGCTTGGTTTTCGCGCCGTTGCGGGCAAAGGTCGCGCCGCATTCCTTTATCTGCTCGTTGGAGAAATAGGTGGCGCGGATCGCATCGTTGTGATCGATCTGCTTGGCTTCAGAATCGCGCGGCGTAACGGTGGAGAGATTTTGAGATGTCATGGATTCGGGTTCTGGGTCCAAACAGAGTGAGTGGCATTGTCGCCTTTATCGTTTTTGCCCTGCCCGACGCAAGAATTCACGCATTTGGACCCTTTTGCTTCGCTTCCCGGCGGGCGAAGGGGGGTGAATTCGAAGTGACGGCTTAGAACAAACATATAAAGGCGAAGATTTTCACGGGCGGTCTTAAAGATTGCGGCGACTATTCGTCATCATCCAAAAGGGTGTCCGTGAAACTGGATACGCGGCCAAATGGTTCCGGCAGCGATCCGCACAGGTCAACGACAATCGATCAAGGTCATGAGGCATTCTCCCTGGGCTGATTCATCCCGTTTCGGAAATTCAGCATGGTTCGGCATATTGAGCCCTCAATATCCCGCAGAAGATGAACTTAAACTGAACCCCATAAAAAGATTCGCAAATTCCTGTCGGGACGCATCGTTTTTCGAAACGGTTCGCGAGCCGATCGGATTGGCCACCGCTCGCCGACGCACGGAGCTTGGGCCCCGTCTGCCCCGACCCGCCACACGGAAACGGTGCTGCTCACGATCGGGGAAAATGCACAACGCACACGAATCTTTCGGTCCCCTCCGCGCCGCCGGGCCACGACCGCGCCGACTGCTCTCCCGAATGCTCTTTATTTGCGGGAAGCTTACCGTTTCTGTGCGGCATATTCTATCGGCCGGGCAAATTTTCTTTGCCCGGCGAAGTTCCGCCAGCGGGAGAAAGGGAGAGTTGCGGTGAAATGGATCTGAACTTCGGATAGGCCGGCCCGCGTATGGCGTCCGGCACTCCAGCTTCGCCTTGGCCCTTGACGCCGCAACAGGCGCGGAGAAGAGGACCACGCTGTGCAGGAGGCGTGGGCTGCCGCCCCGCAAAGCATCGCGCTTAGAGCATTTCCAGGAAAAGTGCGCAGCGGTTTTCCGTCGGAATGCGTAAAGAAAGAAAAAGATAGAGCGTTTTCGCGATTCGAAGAAAAGCGGAAAGGCTCTAGACGACGATGCCGCAAACGATGGCCGCAACGAACAGGAATGCGGCAGAGAAGAGGACGACATGGATTGCCGTCTGTATCTTGTGCCGCGTCTTGGCGGCGCGCTTGGAACCATCGAACTGATTCACATGCGTATTCGAAATACCCAAATTCGCCATGTGTTGCCTCCGTTCGTTTCTTATATGTCTCTCAGGTCAAGCCCGGGACGGATATTCATATATTTCCTATCAACTAGGTAGAGATGAATTTCCGTCCAGAACATCAGCTGAGAAAAATTAAACCACTGGATTTCGAGGACCCGAAAGATCGGCAATGCCAATTCAGCAAAGAATGCGGCGGGCCCAAATCAAGCTGCGCTCGATGGCGCTGGTATCGGCCGCCTGCTCTTCTGCAGATCCGGCCTGGCGGCGGCTGTTTTCATCGGAAAGAGAGGCGGACCGTGCACCTTCCTGCTTCGCCGGAACCGGCGGATGAAGATAGCCCATGGTCATGCCACCCATGAAAAACATGCCTGCCTCCACTTAACGTCTGACCCTTGATCGGGATCACGAAAGTTAACTGCCATTAACGAGATCATGACAGAATTGCGGCGGGTGTCAATAGTCTATACGATTGGTCGTGTTTAACCGGTCCATTCGTTAACGTGGCAAGGGCGCAGGGCGTCGCCCGCTCAGGCGCGGACGAATCCCTTGCTGGCGACCATCAGATTACGCGTGTAATCTTCTTTCACGTCGCCCGCCGCCAGCTCCTTCGCCGCCAATCTCTCGACGACCGCGCCGTTGCGCATGACGGCCAAACGCCCGCACATATGGGTGATGACGCCGAGATCGTGGCTCACCATCACGAAGGTCAGACTGCGGTCCTTGCGCACCTGTTCGAGCAGGTTGAGCACCTCCGCCTGCACGGAAGCATCGAGCGCCGAAGTCGGCTCGTCGAGCAGCAGGATGGATGGCTCGACGATCAGCGCACGGGCAATGGCGACGCGCTGCCGCTGGCCGCCGGAGAGCTGATGCGGATAGCGGAAGCGGAAACCGGAGCCGAGGCCGACTTCGTCCAGCGCTCTCGCGATGCGCCTCTCGCTGTCGGCGATCCCATGGATCGCCAGCGGCTCCAAGAGCAGCCGATCGATCGTCTGGCGCGGATGCAGGGAGCCGTATGGGTCCTGAAACACCATCTGCACCTGGCGATAGAAGGTCTTGCTGCGCTTGGCACCCTTCAGCCGCTCGCCGCCGACGCGGATGGTGCCATCCGTGACGGGCGCAAGGCCGGCAACGGCACGCAGCAGCGTCGACTTACCGGAACCGGACTCGCCGACCAGACCGAAGGATTCCCCCTTGTTCACCTCGATGCCGACGGCATCGAGCGCATAGTAGCCATCATAGACGACGCTGAGGCCATCAACCGCAAGTGCCGCCGTCATGCTGCCCACTCCGGCTTGCGGTCGAGCACCGGCAGCGGATGCCGGTTCTCGCCGATGACAGGCATGCAGTTCAGCAGGCCGCGCGTATAGGGATGCTGTGCATTGTTCAATTCGGAAGCCTTGAGCTCCTCCACGACCTTACCCGCATACATGACGATCACCCGATCGCAGAAGGACGAGACAAGCCGCAGGTCGTGCGAGACGAAAATCAGACCCATGCCGCGCTCCGACACCAGCTTGTCCATGATCTTGAGCACGTCGAGCTGCACCGTGACGTCGAGCGCGGAGGTCGGCTCGTCGGCGATCAGCAGCTCCGGTCCCGCGATCAGCATCATGGCGATCATGACGCGCTGGCCCATGCCGCCGGATACTTCGTGCGGATGCAGATCGTAGACACGGCGGGGATCGCGGATCTGCACGGCTTCCAGCATGGCCATGGCACGGTCTCGCGCCTCGGCCTTGCCGACCTTCTCATGTGTGCGCAGCGTCTCGGTGATCTGCCGGCCGATGGTCATGACGGGGTCGAGCGAATATTTCGGGTCCTGCAGCACCATGGCGATGCGCTTGCCGCGCAGCGACCGGCGCTCCCTGCCCGAAGCCGACAGCAGGTCGATACCGCTGAAGTCAAGCCTGTCGGCGCTGACGAGCGCATGCGGCGGCGTCAGCCCCATGATGGCACGGCCGGTCTGCGACTTGCCGGAACCGCTCTCGCCGACGATGCCGAGCCGCTCGCGGCCGAGCGTGAAGGACACGCCGCGCACGGCTTCGATGACGCCCGTGCGCGTCGGATAGCGAACCCTGAGGTTCTCCACGGTCAAAAGTGTCGTCATTGCCCGCTCTCCTTCGGATCGAGCGCATCGCGCAGGCCATCGCCAAGCAGGTTGAAGCCGAGGCTGACGATAAGGATCGCGATGCCGGGCATGGCCGCCACCCACCATTGATCGAGATAGTATTTGAAGCCGCTTGCGATCATGACCCCCCATTCCGGCAGCGGCGGCTGCGCGCCAAGGCCAAGGAAACCGAGGCCGGCGGCCGTCAGGATCACGCCGGCCATGTCGAGCGTGACACGGACGATCACCGATGAGATGCAGAGCGGCATGACATGGCGGAAGATGATGCGCAGCGGCGAAGCGCCCATGAGCTGCACGGCGGCGATATAGTCCGAGCGCCGCACCGTCATCGTTTCGGCCCGCGCCAGGCGCGCATAGGGTGGCCAGGAGGTGATGGCGATGGCGATGATGGCGTTCTCGATGCCGGCGCCAAGCGCGCCGGCGAAGGCAAGCGCCAGCACCAGTTTCGGAAAGGCGAGAAAGATATCGGTGATGCGCATCAAAATCGTGTCGGTCCAGCCGCCGAGATAGCCCGACACCATGCCGATGATCAGCCCGATGGGCGCGGATATGATCGCGACCAGCACGACGATGTAGAGCGTCCACCGCGAACCGTAGATAAGGCGGGAAAGGATGTCGCGCCCGAGATCGTCGGTGCCGAGCAGATAACCCGGCGTGCCCGGCGGTTTCAGATAGGCATTGGTAAGATCGCCGATAACGGGGGAATGCGGCGCGATGACATCGGCAAGCGCCGCTAGCGTCACAAGCGCGATGATGATCAGCAAGCCGATGACGGCCAGGCGATTGGCGGAGAATTGTCGCCATGTGACGTAGGCGCGCCCCAGCCTTGCCTGCCGGCGCGACTGCGGCCGGTCGGACAACAGCCAGTCCCTCAAGCTCGGTTGTGTGGTCTCAGCCATCATTTACGTCGCGTCCTTGGGTCGAGGGTCCGATAGAGCAGATCGGAAATCAGGTTGATGCCGATGAAAACCGTACCGATGACGATGGTCCCCCCGAGGACGGCATTCATGTCGGCATTGCGCAGAGAACTGGTGATATAGAAGCCGATGCCCGGCCAGGAGAAGACGATCTCAGTCAACACCGATCCCTCCAGCAGCGAGGCGTAGGAAAGCGCGATCACCGTGATTAGCGGCACCATGGCGCTGCGCAAGGCATGCCCCCAGATTACGCGCGTCTCGGAAAGACCCTTGGCGCGAGCAGCGACGATATATTCCTGCCCCAGCTCGTTCAGCATGAAGCTGCGCGTCATGCGGCTGATATAGGCGAGCGCGAAATAGCCGAGCAGCGAAGCTGGCAGGATAATATGGCGGAAAACATCCCAGAAGACGTCCCATTGCCCCTGCATCGCGCTGTCGAGCAGGAAGAAGCCCGTAGTCGGCGTGAAGGTATATTCATAGGCGATATCGATGCGGCCGGGATAGGCGACCCAGTTCAGTTTCGCATAGAAGATAACGAGCGAAACCATCGCCAGCCAAAAGATCGGCAGCGAATAGCCGACAAGTCCGACGACGCGGACGATCTGGTCTATGATGCTGTTGCGGCGCACGGCGGCAAGGACACCGAAGGGGACCCCGAAAACGGCGCCAATGATCGTGCCGACGGTGGCAAGCTCCATCGTCGCTGGAAAGACGCGCTTGATGTCGTCCATGACCGGATTGGTCGTCAGCACCGACGTGCCGAAATCGCCGCTCAGCGCGCTCAACAGGTAATAATAGAATTGCAGGTAGAGCGGCTGGTCGAGATGCATCTCTCGCCGCAGGCGCTCCAGCACCTGCGTCGGCGCATGGTCGCCGGCAATCGCCAGCGCCGGATCGATCGGGATGACACGCCCGATGAAAAAGGTTACGGCCAGAAGACCGAGATAGGTCGTGACGGCCACGACGAGGAATCGCAGCAGACCCATGAAAAAGGGAGCGGCACGGCCCTTCTTGGGCCGCACCTGCATTTTCCGTTCGACAGTGCTCAAAGAATTAGTCCCGCCGGATCATCACTTGGAGATCGGCCAGACGAAGTTGGTATCGAAGCTCGGACCGAGCTTGAAATCCTTGATATCCTTGCGATAGCCGGCAACTTCCGTCTGCTGGTAGAGGAAGACGAAGGGGCTGGCCTCCAGATATTTCTTCTGGATTTCCCGGTACATGGCGGCACGCTTGTCGGTATCGACCTCGAACAGCGCCGCCTTCGTTTGCTTGTCGAGCTCCGGCGTCGTCCAAGCGTTGCGCCAGGCAAGCGTCTTGTTGGTGCCCGCGTCGGAATTGTCGGGATTGTTCGTGAACGTATCGGCGTTGGAATGGGGGTCCCAATAGTCGTTGCCCCACTGGCCGTAGTAGATGTCGTGATTGCGGGCACGGTACTTAGTCAGCTTCTGCTTGCCGTCGCCGGGAATGATCTCGACCTTGATCCCGGCCTGGCCGAGTGTCTGCTGGATCGCGGTGGCGATGCCGGTGTCCGGCTCGATGCTGCGCGCGTCCATGGTCACCGAGAAGCCATCCGGCAGGCCGGCCTTGGCCAATAATTCCTTCGCCTTGGCGACATCGAGCTTGAACGGATTTTCGTCCAGTGCGCCGAGCAGGCCTTTCGGCTCGAAGGTCTGGTGGACTTCGCCGACGCCCTTGATCAGCGTCTTGCCGATGGCATCATAGTCGACCAGGTATTTGAACGCCTGCTGCACTTCCGGCTTGGCAAGGTTCGGATTCTTCTGGTTGAGGCTGATGTAATAGATCGTGCCCTTCGGCGCATTGGTGGAGGCAAGCTGCGGGTTCTTCTCGACAGAGGCGAGATCGGTCGGCGAGAGATTGCGCGCGACGTCGATATCGCCGTTTTCCAGCGCCAGGCGCTGCGCCGAGCTTTCCTTCATGAAACGGTAGATGACGCGGGCAAGCTTCGGCTTCTCGCCGTAATAATTGTCGTTGCGCTCCAGCACGACGGCCTCATTGGCGCGCCATTCGCGCAGCTTGAACGGGCCGGAGCCGGCAAAGCCGGTCTTCAGCCAGCTATTGCCGAAATCATTGTCATACTTGTAGTCGGCCGACGGCGTCGCCGGCTTGACATGCTGTAGGACTAGCTTCTTGTCGACCACTTCGGCGACCGTCGCCGTCAGGCAGTTCAGCACGAAGCTCGGTGCATAGGGCTTGTCGACGGTGAAAGTGAAGGTGTTCGGATCGGTCGCCTTGGCCTTTTCCGTCACGTTATCGCCGGTGAGGCCGAACTGGGTGAGGATGAAGGCCGGGCTCTTGTCGAGCTTGATGACGCGCTCGAAGGACCAGGCAACGTCCTCGGCGGTGATCGGGTTGCCGGAGGCGAACTTCAGGCCAGGCTTGAGCTTGAACGTATAGGTGAGATGGTCGTCGGAAACCGTCCAGCTCTCGGCAAGGTCACCTTTGATCTTCGAGGTATCGTTGATGTCGAGACGAACGAGCAGGCTATAGGTGTTGCCGGTGATTTCGGCAGCCGACAGCTCATAGGCTTCGGCCGGATCCATGCTCAGAATATCGTCGAACGCAAAGCCTTCGACCAGCGTGTCCTTGGGCGTCGCAGCATATGCGTTCGGCACCGCCATCAGCAGAAGCGAGAGAGCCACGCCGGCGGAAAGTGCGCGGAAACCGCTGTTCATCTTGGTAATCATCATTGTTTTCATTCCCCTTTTTTAAACTCTACGCAATATCGGCACGCACTTTACCGGCTGCCTTCCTTCCAAGCGGACGCCAGGACGCGAAGCCAGTTCTCCCTGCACAGCTTTACAAGATCGGCTTCACCATAACCAGCGTTCCGAAGAGCGGCAATCAGCTTTTGATTGCCTGCGGCATCGC
This sequence comes from Martinezella tropici, assembly GCF_008370325.1. Taxonomy (GTDB): domain Bacteria; phylum Pseudomonadota; class Alphaproteobacteria; order Rhizobiales; family Rhizobiaceae; genus Rhizobium; species Rhizobium tropici_B. The sequence goes on from NZ_VNIP01000018.1 coordinate 27,327, forward strand.
TAATTTCCGCAGGAATCGTGGCGCCATCGAAGTCCGATCCGAGGCCGACGCAGTCGATGCCGACACGGCCGACGAGATGATCCACATGCCGCACCATCGCCTCGAGCGGCGTATCGGCATCCGAGCGCGCATCCTCGCGCAGCATGGCCGTCGCATAGTTGAGGCCGACGATGCCGCGGCTCTCCTTGATCGCGTCAAGCTGCTTGTCGGTGAGATTGCGCGCGACCGGCGTCAGCGCATGCGCGTTGGAGTGGCTCGCGACCAGCGGCTGATCCGAGGTCTTCGCCACATCCCAGAAGCCCTTTTCGGTGATGTGGGCGAGATCGACCAAGATGCCGAGCCGGTTGCATTCGCGCACCAGGGCGAAGCCGGCCTCGGTCAGGCCAGGCCCGGTGTCCGGCGAACTCGGATAGGCGAAAGGGACGCCATGGGCAAAAACATTGTTGCGGCTCCAGACGGGGCCGAGCGAGCGCAGGCCTGCGGCGTAAAAGGTTTCGAGTGCGGCGAGATCGGCATCGATGGCTTCGCAGCCTTCCATATGCATCACGGCAGCGAAAATGCTTTTCTCCATACAGTCGCGGATCTCGGCTGTGGAACGGCAGAGCTTCCAGGCACCCGCGCGGTCGAGCCGCAGCGCGATCGCCGCCATTTCCAGCGCGATATCGAGCGAAGGCGCGCGCTCGAGCGGCACCGCCAGCGGCGTGGCATAGTGGCCATTGCCATCCGACTCGGCAAAGACGAGATCGCCCGATGGAATGTAGATGGCGCAAAGGCCGCCGGCCAGCCCGCCTGCACGCGCCCGCGGCGCATCGATATGGCCGCCCGGCGTTCCATCCCTGAATTCGGCGATCGGATCGGCGCCGTCGCGCGCATGATGCCAGAGTCTCAGGAGAACGTCGTTATGGCCATCAAATACGGATTGCATCGTCTATCCTGGATGAAGCGCCCCGAGGGGAGCGAATGGAAAGCGGCCAGAATAGAAAAGCTGACAGGATTCGCCATACCCAAATGAAAAAAATTTGCATTTGCATGGAACGGCATATGCAAACGAAAAAGGCGGGGCAAAAACCCCGCCTTGAGAGCATGCTTTATAACGCTGACGATGTGTCGGGCATTTCAGCGCTTGGCCCGCTTCTTCTGGCGGTAGACGTCGATGGCGACAGCAGCGACGATGATGAAGCCTTTGGCGATTTCCTGGTAATAGGCATCGACGTTGAGGAAGGTGAAGCCGGAGATCATCACGCCGAGAATGACGGTGCCGATCACGGTGCCGGCGATGCGGCCAACGCCGCCGGTCAGCGACGTGCCGCCGATGACAGCTGCCGCGATCGCATCCAGCTCGTAGTTGACGCCCATGCCAGCCTGCGCTGTCTGCACGCGGGCGGCGGTGATGATGCCGGCAAGACCGGCGAGAAGCCCCGCAATGGCATAGACCTTGACCAGATGCGCCTCGACGTTGATGCCCGAAACGCGCGCTGCCTGCAGATTGGCACCGATCGCATAGGTGAACTTGCCGTAGCGCGTGTAGCGCAGCACGATATGGAAGGCGATGGCGATGATCAGGAAGACGACGACGGGCCAGATGCCGGAGCCGATGAAATTGAACTGATCGGTCAGGCCCGAGATCGGCTGGCCCTTGGTATAGAGCTTCGACAGGCCGCGGGCCGAAACCATCATGCCGAGGGTGGCGATGAAAGGAGGGATCTTCGTTTTCGTGATCAGCTGGCCGTTGATATAGCCGGCCAAAAGCCCGAGCAGCAAGCCGACGCCGATCGGCACGAAGAAGGGCATGTCGGTCAATGCCGGGTAGACGGCCCTTGCCCATGTCGATGACTGGGCGAAGCTCGCGGCGACCATGGCCGTCAGGCCGACCACCGAACCCGATGACAGATCGATGCCACCTGTTATGATGACCTGCGTCACACCGACCGAGATGATGCCGATGACGGAGACCTGCAGGATCATGATCTTAAGGCGCTGCAAGTTCATCAGGAAGCTCTGACCCACGAAGATCCAGCCGAGGATCTCGCAGAGAAGCGCAATGCCGATCAGCACCAGGAAGATGCCGAGTTCGGGCGGCACACGCCGGCGTCTTGGCCGTGTGACTGCCGGGGCGGTCGCCTCTGCAACTTTGCTAACCATGGTTCAATCCTCCCTTGCGACGATTGGCGGCGTCACTGCGCGGCCAGCTCCATCACCTTCACTTGAGTTGCGTCCGCGCGATCCAGGAATCCGGTCACCCGTCCCTCATGCATCACCATGATGCGGTCGCTCATGCCGAGTACTTCCGGCATTTCCGAGGAGATCATGATGACGGCGACGCCGTTGCGCGCCATTTCGGTAACCAGGCGATGGATTTCCGCCTTGGCGCCGACATCGATGCCGCGCGTCGGCTCGTCCAGGATCAGAATGCGGGGATTGGTGAGCATCCACCGGCCGATCAGCGCCTTCTGCTGATTGCCGCCGGAAAGATTTTCGATGCGCTCGTCGAGATTCGGCGTCTTGACGCGCAGCTTGCGCGCCATCTCCTCGCAGGCCTGCTCGATCGAGCCCTCCTGCACGAAACCGCCGCGCACGAACTTGTCGTGCAGCACGGCGACCTGCATATTTTCAAGCACGCTGAGGATGAGAAGACAGCCCGTATCCTTGCGGTCCTCTGTCAGGAACGCCATGCCGTGACGGATCGCCGCCGCCGGAGAGGAAATGTCGGTCTTCTTACCGAAAAGCTCGATCGTGCCGGACGAGGCCGGCGTGACGCCGAAGATGGTCTCGGCGACATTGGATCGGCCCGATCCCACAAGCCCGGCCACGCCGAGAATTTCGCCGGCCCTGACCTCGAAAGAGACATTGGAGAACACGCCGTCGAGGCTGAGATCCCTGACCGACAGCACGGTTTCGCCGATCGGCACCTCCTCCTTCGGGAACATCTGCGTGATCTCGCGGCCGACCATCATGCGGATGATGTCGTCGCGCGTCACATCGGTGGAGGCGTGCGTGCCGATATATTTGCCATCGCGGAATACCGAAAACTCGTCGGCGATCTCGAACAGCTCGTTCATCTTGTGGGTGATGTAGACGATGCCGATGCCCTGGGCGCGCAGATCGCGGATGATCTGGAAGAGATGCGCAACCTCACGCTCGGTCAGCGCCGAAGTCGGCTCGTCCATGATCAGCACATCGGAATTATAGGAAACCGCCTTGGCGATTTCGACCATCTGCCGGCTCGCGACGGAAAGCTCGCGCACCTGGATTTCGGGGTCGATGGAGATGTTCAGCCGCTGGAAGAGTTCCTCGGTCTTGCGGCTCATCTCCGCATGGTCGACGAAGCCGAAGCGGTTCTTCGGTTCACGCCGGATCCAGATATTTTCCGCAACCGTCATGAACGGCATCAGGTTCAGTTCCTGATGGATCATGGCAATACCGTTTTCCAGCGCGTCGAGAGGTGACTTCAGCCGGATTTCGACGCCCTTCAGCAGCACTTCACCCTGGTCGGGAATATAGATGCCGGCAAGGATTTTCATCAGCGTCGACTTGCCCGCGCCGTTTTCACCCATCAGCGCATGCACCGTTCCGCGCTTCAGGCGGAAGGAAACGTCGTCGAGGGCGAGCACGCCGGGAAATTCCTTGCGGATGCCTTCCGCGCTCAGCAGATAGGCGGCATTAGGGACAGCGCCGCTGGCGCGCACCGCCGCCATGGTGGATGGGCTCACAACCATTTTTCCCTCCCGGGCAGATCGGATTTCAAAGGGTGCGGGCAACGCCCGCACCCGTCGAACACTCTCGTCATCAGTTCTTCTTGACGAAGTCCTTGACGTTGGCCGGCGTGACGAGCTGGAAGGGAATATAGACCTTCTTCTCGATCTTCTCGCCCTTGGCGAGCTTGAGCGCGGCATCGACTGCGCCCTTGCCCTGGCCGGCGGCATCCTGGAACACGGTGACCTTCAGGTCGCCGGCCTGCATGGCGGCAAGCGCGTCCTGCGTGGCATCGACGCCGGCGACGACGATCTTGTCGAGCGGCTTGCCGGCCGCCTTCAGTGCCTGGATGGCGCCAATCGCCATTTCGTCGTTGTTGGAGATAACAGCGTCAAATTCGATGCCGCTGGAGAGCCAGTTCGTCATCAGGTCGGCACCCTGGGTGCGCTGCCAGCTGGCGGTCTGCTCCTGGACGATCTGAATACCCTTGCACTCGTCGGTCGCCACCACGTCATGGACGTCCTTGGTGCGCATGCGGGCGGCCTGGTTGGAAAGCTCGCCCATCATGATGACGGCCTTGCCCTTGCCGCCCAGCAATCGGCAGACTTCCTTGGCTTCCAGCGTACCGGATTCCTGCTCGTTGGAGGCGACGAAGGCCTGTTTGTCCGGGAGGCTGTCGACGTTGGCCGGCTCGCGATTGACGTAGACAAGCGGGATCTTCGCTTCAGCCGCCAGCTTGGAAATGGCGGCGGTCGCATCGGTATCGACCGGGTTTACGATGATGGCATCGACCTTACTGGCGATGAAGTTCTGGATCTGGCTCTGCTGCTTGGCGATGTCGTTCTGAGCATCTTCCACCTGCAGCGTCACGCCGCTCATGCCCTTTGCATAATCCTGCATGCCGTTGCGCAGGACGGTCAGGAAGTTATCGTCGAACAGCGCCATGGAAACGCCGATGGTTTCGGCATGGGCAGCGGTCGACAGCATAAGCGCCATCGCAGAGCCAAGGATAAATTTCTTCATGTTTTCCTCCCAGATACGGTGCCCGGCCACACCCCTCCTAAATGCCGGGGGCCCTCAGTCTCGACCGCAGAGCCTGTCATCAATTCGGCCGTCACTCCCATGACGGCCACATTGAAAAAACGGAACAAACAAACCGTAAAATTCTTTATGCGGAATATTCATTCCATTTTTCACTGCAAAGGTCAACACCAAATTCTGGCCGCGTTGCGGGAACCCGCGAAGACAGATTTTGTCGCCGGCACGGCTGTAAGATTCGAAGGCCGAACCTACATACGGGCGCCCGGCGTGATGGAACGGTTATTCCATCGACACGGGAACGGAATAGAATACTGATGACCAACCGGCCGCAGCGCGGCAAGCAACGGAGAACACGCATGCCCTCGATGTACAGTTTCTCGGTCCCCGTCTTTCAACGCGGCCTCCAAAACCTCTCCGTCTATCTCGATAAGATCGAGGCCCACGCCTCGGAAAAGGGCATTGCACCCGGCGAGCTCATTTCCGCCCGTCTCATCGACGACATGCTGCCGCTCTCCGGCCAGTATCAGCGCGCCTCCGATACCGCGAAGCTCACCATCGCCCGACTTACCGGCATCGCCGCGCCGCGTTTCGAAGACAATGAGACGACCGTCGCAGACCTGCGGGAACGCCTGAAGAAGACGCAGGATTTCCTGGCGACAATCACGCCGGCCACCATGGAAGGCAGCGACAAGCGGGAGGTGACGATCACGCCCGGAGGCAACAAGATCGTCTTCAAGGGCGAGGATTATCTGGCGAAATTCGCGCTGCCGAACTTCTTTTTTCACGTTACGACGGCGCACGACATCCTGCGCAGCCGCGGGCTGTCCGTCGGCAAGATGAACTATCTCGGATCGTTCGGCTAAAGAAGCAATACAGGAAAAGTACGCAGCGGTTTTCCGTCCGGAATTGCGTAAAAACAAATGACGGGACAATTCAGGGCCGGAGCGATACCGGCCCATTCTCCGTCAGTTCCGTATAAGCGAGCGTCTGGTCCAGATGCCGGGCGCGAAGGGAGAGAAGCTTTTCGGCATAGGCAAGCCTGATTGCCAGATAGGCGCCGTCTTCGGCGACATTGGATAGTTCCGCCGGATCCTCCGCAAGATCGAAGAGCAGCGGCGGCAGCCCGGCGCAATGGACATATTTGAAGTGCTCGTCGCGCACGACGGCCAGATTGCAGGCATTGGACCGCAAACCGAAATGCCGCTCGGGAATGCCCGCGGCGATATCGCGGAAATCGAACTCCCAGAAAGCCGCATCACGCCAGTTTTCCGGTTCGGAACCAGAGAGGAACGGCAGCAAGCTGTCGCCATCGACATGGTTTGCCGGCACTATACCGAGGCGATCGCACAGGCTCGGGAAAATATCCGCGGCACTGGTGAAATGCTCTACCTGCCGGCCATGCGTTTTGGGCTGGTGGGGATCGCGGATGACGAGCGGAACATGATAGCTGCCATCGAAGAAACCGCCCTTGCCGAGCATCCAGTGATCGCCCATCATCTCGGCATGATCCGAGGTGAAGACGATGACGGTATCGTCCCAGGCCCCGGCATCCTTCAATGCCTGCCAGATGCGGCCAAGCTGCGCGTCGACTTCGGCGATCATGCCGTAATAGATGGCGCGGATTGCCGAAAAATCCTCGGGCGTCCATTCGTCGATGGAGCCTTTGCCGCCATGGATGAATCCGCCCTTGTCAATGAGCGGCAGACCGAAAGCGAGCAGCGGATGCGATGCCATCTCCGCTTCGCGGTCGACGGCGCGCGCGAAAGCCGGACCATCGGCGGCAAAGAACATGCGGCTATAGGGTTCTGGCACTGAGAACGGCGGATGCGGCCTCAGGAAAGAAACATGCGCGAACCAGGGTTGATCTTGCTCTCCAAGCCAGCGGATGAATTCGCCCGTCAGAAAGGCCGTCTGCGTCTCGTCCGTCGAATAGGCCGGCGCATTGCAGGAAATCTCGCCGGGCGCGGCACCGACCGGAATATGGATATCGCGGCTGACGGCATCGGCACGGCCGCGCGACCGCAGCCAGGATAGCCATTGCTTTTCGTGTTCGGGCAGGAGCTGTCGCGCCGTGAAGCCGGGCAGCACCCCCTCATAGGTCGTCAGATGCGGATCGTGGGGATCATGGCCACGCGGATCTGGCGCCGTGTCGGTATAGCCGAACAGCGTCGGATCATATCCGGCCCGACGCGCCGCAAGCGCGACATTGTCGAAACGCGCATCCAATGGCGAGCCGTTGCGGCAAACGCGGTGATTCATCTGGTAAAGGCCGGTATAGAGCGTTGCACGTGCCGGCGAGCACGGCGCCGCACCGGCATAGTGCCGCCGGAAGAGCACGCCTTCCCGCGCCAGCGCATCGACATTCGGCGTCCTGACGCATTCATGACCGACGGCGGAGAGACAATCTCCCCGCCATTGATCGGCAGAGATCAGCAAAACGTTCGGGCGTTTGCCCCCAACACCAACGAAAGAACGCTGTTCAGTGCTGGTTGGACTTGGCATGCCAATTCCAGGCAGATTGAATGATCTCGGCCAGATCATATTGTGGCGACCAGCCAAGAATATCGCGGGCCTTGTCGTTGTTGGCGACCAGCGTTGTCGAATCGCCCTCGCGGCGGCCGACATATTCGACCGGGAGCGGCCGGTTCGACACGGTCTCGATCGTTCCGAGCAGCTCCTTCACCGTGGTGCCCGTGCCGGTGCCGAGATTAAGGGCGACGGAATCGCCGCCATCAAGCAGATACTCCACGGCGCGGACATGGGCGTCGGCGAGATCGAGCACATGGATGTAATCGCGCACGCAGGTGCCGTCGCGGGTATCATAATCGCTGCCGAAGACCTTGAAGCCCTGACGCCTTCCGAGCGCCGCATCGATGGCGAGCGGGATGGCATGGGTTTCCGGCGTATGCCATTCACCGATGCGCCCTTCGAAATCGGCGCCGGCAGCGTTGAAATAACGCAAGACGACGGAGCGCAGACCCTTGTACTGGTCATAGTCGGCGAGTGCCTGCTCGACGATATATTTCGTGCGGCCGTAGGGATTGATCGGCACCTGCCGGTGGCTCTCGTCGAGCGGGACGCTCTGCGGCAGGCCGTAGGTCGCGCAGGTGGAGGAAAAGACGAAGGCCTTCACGCCAGCCGCCTGAGCTGCCGAAAGCAGGGTCAGCGTGCCGATGACGTTATTTTCATAGAAGGAGACCGGATCCTTGACCGACTCGCCAACCTCGATCAGCGCGGCGAAATGCAGGATCGCGGCAGGCTTGTGCTTGGCAAGCACCTCGTCGAGACGCGCGCGATCACGAATATCGCCTTCCTCGGCCGGACCCCATTTGACGAATTCCCGGTGCCCATTGGAGAAATTGTCGTAGACGACAGGCTGAAAACCCTTGTTCGCCAGGTCCAGACATGTATGCGAGCCGATATAGCCGGCTCCGCCTACCACAAGCACCGTTTCTCCTGCCATGATCATCCCTTCTCGACTGACAACGATTTACCGCCCCGAAGCGGCGGACCGGGTTCGATCCGACGCGTACACTTAGAGAGCTGTAACCGACTTGCAAGGCTGGAGAAAGGCGCAAGATCGGCAAGATCAAGAATGGACGGAGGCGAAAAGCTAAGCCGGCTTTGTCGCCGCCCTGCCGGTGTGCATGAGAATTCCGGCCAGCGCCAATACCGGCGGCGGCAGGAAGCATGGCATGCCGACGAACAGGAAAAGCACGGCCGCCATAGCGCAGCCCAGCCCAAAGCCGCCGACGGCGACCCCACCTGCGCTTCTATTCGCCACGCTCGCCTTCGAGATTGGCGATTTCGTCCGAGATTTCCGAAATCCTTTGCCGGAGCTCGGCCTCGGTGCCGTCGTCCACCTCTTCATCGCCGAAACAATAGCGCGCAATATGCAGCTCAAGCCTGGCTTCGAGCTGCTCGCGCTGGGTGCGGAGTTGTTTGAGATAGCTGTTTCGCATTGCGAACCACGCTTTCCGAGAAATTGGGTCTTACCTGATAAATAGGGCCAAAGCCTGAAAGTTTCGATAGCCACCCTGCCCGTTCCCTTGAAACGACTGCGGCAATGTCCCACCGCCGCGCCTGTTGCAAAGCCGTTGGCTGGTCATCACATTCATGCGACCCGCACCTGAAATGATCCCGAAGGCGAATATTGCCGCTGACATCGGCTTCGGATTTAGGCTAATTCAGGTGGATTGTTCGAGGTATGTTGTGTTGAACGAAAAAATTGCCGTCATCGGCCTGGGCTATGTTGGCCTGCCCGTCGCGATTGCGCTTGCCGAAAAATTCCATGATGTGGTCGGTTTTGATATCAAGGCCTCCCGCGTCGCCGCGCTGAAGGCTGGCGAGGACGACACCCGCGAGGTTTCCACCGAGCGGTTGAGATCGAGCGGGCTGCGCATCAGCAGCGACACCGAGGATCTCAGGGATCGGGATATCTTCATCGTTGCCGTGCCGACGCCGATCGACGGCAATCGGCAGCCGGATCTGCGGCCGATGATTTCGGCCTCCCGCACGGTCGGCAAGGTTTTGCGTGAAGGTGCGGTCGTCGTCTACGAATCGACCGTTTACCCCGGCGTCACCGAAGAGGTCTGCGGCCCGGTGTTGGCGGAGGTTTCCGGCCTGCGACAGGGCAAAGATTTCCATGTCGGCTATTCGCCGGAGCGCATCAACCCCGGCGACAAGGAACACACTTTCGAGCGTATCGTGAAGGTGGTCGCCAGCGATGACGAGGAAACACTGGAGAGGATCGCCGCCATCTACGGTGCCGTGGTCGAGGCTGGCATCCACCGCGCCCCCAGCATCAAGGTGGCCGAGGCCGCCAAGGTAATCGAGAATACCCAGCGCGACGTCAATATAGCGCTGATGAACGAGCTTTCGATCATTTTCGAGAAGATGGGCATCCGCACGGCCGACGTGCTGAAAGCGGCCCGCACGAAATGGAATTTCCTGCCCTTCACCCCCGGCCTGGTGGGCGGCCACTGCATCGGCGTCGATCCCTATTACCTGACGGCCAAGGCTGAAGAGCTCGGCTATCACCCGGAAGTCATTCTTTCCGGCCGCCGCATCAATGATGGCATGGGCGCCTTCATCGCCCAGAAGCTTATCAAGATGCTGGTCGCGGCGAAAAAGCCGATCAATGGCGCGCGGATCGGCATCTTCGGCCTGACCTTCAAGGAAAATGTCCCCGACCTGCGCAACAGCCGCGTGCCTGACATTATAAGGGAACTGCGCCAGTTCGGTCTCGAGCCGCTGGTGCACGATCCGATGGCAAGCCATACGGAAGCTGAAGAGGAATACGCCATCCGTCTGAGGGAACTGAAGGACTTCGGCCAGCTCGATGCTCTCGTGCTCGCCGTTCCCCACAAGTCCTATCTGGCCAACAGCGCCTCCGAGATACTCGACCTACTGAGCGAAAACGGCGTGGTGGTCGATGTAAAGGCCGCCCTCGATCGGACCAATCCTCTGTTGGCGGGCCATTCGCTCTGGAGCCTTTGAGGCTCCCAAGCCAAATCAGCGTGCCTTCCCCCCGCCAGCCGCGACCGTTGCTGCCAGCCCCTCTTCGACGGAATAAGGCGGCGACCAGCCGGTGATCGCTCTCGTCTCGCCAATATCGACCTGAAGCGAACCCAGCAGCCGTTGCGCGGCGGCCCTGCGGCCGAGAAGGGCGGCAAGCCCTTCCAGCAGCCCTGGCGGCACCGGCAGCATCAGAGCCCTTCGCCCCGAGGCCCCGGATAATCTTTCGATCAGCTGACCGATCGAAAGATCCTCGCCGTCGCTGATGAGGAACACACGATTGCCGGCGGACGGATGGCGGGCACAAAGCAGCATGAAATCGACGAGGTTGCCGACAAAGACGAGAGACCTGCGGTTTCGAACCGCACCGAACGGCCACGGGAACGGCCGGGCGGACCACGTCATCAGGCTTGCGAAATTCGCCTTGACGCCAGGACCGTAGACAAGCGGCGGCCGGATGATGACGATCTCTATGCCGGTTTCCTCGCCTAGCGCAAGCAAAGCCTCCTCCGCCTCCAGCTTGGAGCGGCCATAGGCATCTTCCGGGTGCGGCTCGTCCGAGGCCTTGAACGGCCTTCCCGCCGCCGTTCTCTCGCCATTGACCTTGATCGAGCTCAGGAAAATGAAGCGCTTGACACCGGCGAGTGCGGCCTGCCGCGCCAGATGGACCGTCGCATCGACATTGACGGCACGAAATGCGGCCAGCGGATCGGCGGCATTTTCGTTCATGACGTGAACACGCGCCGCCAGGTGCATGACGATATCGACGCCGGCGAGCGCGGCCGACCAATCCGTATCGCCGCCGATTGCGCCGATAGCGGCGAAGCCCGGCCGGGGAGAACGGCTGACCGGCCGATAGTCCATTCGTCGCCGGGAAAGCTCGGCACACAAGGCCTGCCCGACAAAACCCGTCGCACCCGTCACCAGGATCATGCCTACACCGCCTCCGCTTTTTCACGCCATCATTACCGCGGACATGCTTTGCACGGGATATCGGCCGGGAACAAGGCCGGGGAATCTTGGCCGGGGCGGTTGTGCTTAAATTCGCGATATGAGATGCACAGGACAATGACGACCTTCATCGCCGCCTCGACCGGCGTCGATGCAACAGCAAGAGATGATGTTTTACACGATCGCCAAGCGCCTTTTCGATTTTCTCGCCGCTCTTGCCGCGACCATCGTCTTTTTCATTCCCATCCTCGTTGTCGCCCTCGCCGTACGGCTGACGTCGCGAGGTCCGATCCTCTATTGGTCGGATCGGGTCGGCCGGAAGAACAAGATTTTCCGCATGCCGAAATTCCGCAGCATGCGCACGGACACGCCCGCGGTCGCAACCCATCTCCTGAAGGACGCCAATATCTATCTGACGCCGATCGGCTCCTTCCTGCGCAAATCGAGCCTCGACGAGCTGCCGCAGCTCTGGTGCATCCTGAAAGGGGAAATGAGCATCGTCGGCCCGCGCCCCGCCCTTTTCAACCAGCACGACCTCGTTGCCCTGCGCACGCAGAGCGGCGTCGACGCGCTTCTGCCCGGTTTGACCGGCTGGGCGCAGGTCAACGGTCGCGACGAACTGCCGATCCCGCAAAAGGTGGCGCTGGACGAGGAATATCTGCGCCGGCGCTCGTTTTTCTTCGATCTCAAGATCATATTCCTGACGGCCTTGAAAGTGGTCCGACGCGATGGAGTTGCTCATTAGCAAGTATCCGGCGAAATCGACGCTGCCCGTCCATCGGCATTATAAAATGCCGCATTCCTGCCCTTTTGCGGCCATAGGGGCCGTCAGGGGGACCACGCATGCGGGGTAATGAACCGATTTTGGATGAAGGGCGGACGACGACAGTGGACGACTCGCGCATGAACAAACCCCATGCTGATCTTGCCGCCGAGCCGATCGGCGTCACCAAAGCTGCAAGCAGCATGGCAAAACCGGTAGCGATCATCGGCGGCCTTCTATGGCTTCTCGTCGCCTCGCCGACCGTGGTCGAAAGCGATGCCTATCGCTATGCCACAGCGCTCCTGTCCCTGATTGCTCTCTTTTATTACCTGAGAGCGCCGGTGCGGCCGCGTACGGACTGGATTGGCTGGATCTGCATGGGCTGGGCCTTCTATGTCATGGCCCGTTTCGGCATTACCTATTGGCTGACGCCGCAGCATGATATCGGTGCCTCGGATTGGCTCTATGCCTTCCCCTTTTTCTTCCCCATCATGGGCGTCGCCTTCCTGCTCTATGAAGAGCTGATGGAAAAGATCGTCGCGGCCTATTTCGCCATGGTTCTCATCATGCTTGTGGCAACGCAGCATCTGCGCGAGGTCTTCGCCGGCGAAACCATCCGTCCGCTGATCATGAACAATCAGATCCACGGCGCCGTCGCCTGCGGCATGATCGTGATCTTCACGCTGTTCTGGCTGCTGCATTATCTCACGGAAAAATCCAGCGACCGCCGGATCGCGCGTTTTGCCTATATCGTTTCGCCTTTCATCTTCGCGCTTTGTTTCATCGCCATCTACGGCGCCAAATCGAAAGGCGTCTGGCTCTCGCTCGGCATAACACTGCCTGTCCTGGCGCTCATGACGCTGACCTATCTGCGCTTGAAGAGCGGCGTCATCATTATCATCGCCGTGGCGGCCCTGTTGATCGCCGGCGTTTACGGCGTGCGGCACAATCTCGACAAGACGGCCGGACCGACCGTGTCGGCCGCCCTTTCCATGGTGGAGAACATGGCCGACGGCCATGAAATGAGCGGCGTGGTTTCGACTGCGATCAGCTCCACGAATACACCCGTATCGATGGACGAACGCCTGCAGCTGTGGTCCAACAGCTGGGAAGTCTTCTCCTCCGCGCCGTTCTTCGGCTGGGGCAACCGGTGGCTCGAGCGCTGGGCCGAGACGCGCTACTCGCATATCCAGTACACGCTGCTGCACAATGGCTATCTGGAGATCCTTGTACGCTACGGCCTCTTCGGCGCCGCCGTGATGTCCTTCATGCTCGGCGTCTTCATCCGCGCCGTCTGGCGCGCCCGCAAGGCCGGCATCATCCCGCGGGCCGCATGGCACGCCTATATCGCCTGCCTCTTCTTCTTCTCACTGACCCTGCTCAGCAATTCCAACAACCGCCTCGCCATCGGCGAAGGCCTCGCCTTCGCCTCCTCGGCATTTGCCTGCTGGTGCCACATGCGTCTAAAGGGAGAGTGTTTGGTGGCGGGGAACCCGATGGTACAGCGGAAAGCACTTGCTTGACCACCCGGGCCTTAGCGGACGCCTTGGCGACGCTTGGCAATCGCAGTTTCGAACACCCGCTCTAGCTGGCATGCACTTTCTATCCAATCGAATCGACCGGCGTTAGATTTCGCCTCTCCGGCAAGGCGGTCATAAAGCACGTTGTCGGCCACAAGGCTCTCCAGGCCCCTGCAAATCGATTGCACATCGTCGGGATCAACGAGGACACCGGCGGCCCCGGCAACTTCGGGCATGGAAGACCGATTAGACGTCAGCACTGGTATTCCCATCGCATTGGCTTCGATAATGGGAAATCCGAAGCCTTCGTAAAGCGATGGCATCGCCAGGAATCGCGCCTGGCCGTAAAGCTGCGCCAAATCGGCATCCGACACATAACCGGTCAGCCGAACGGATGACTGTAGATGAAGGCTTGCAATGTGCTCCTTAAGGTCGCCAAGCCTCCAGCCTTGGCCGCCCGCGAGTACCAGCAGCAATTCCTGTCGAATCGCCTCCGGCAGGGAGGCATAGGCCTGCAGCAGTCGCAACAGATTTTTACGCGGCTCGAGCGTTCCGACGAACAGGATATAGGAGCGATTGATCCCAAATGACGACAGAGACTTGGCTTTCGACCCTCCCTGGATGGCCGTCAAACCCGGATAAATGACACTCAGCTTTTCAGCGTATGCGGGAAATTGCTCCCTTAGCGCATTGGCCGTCGCCTCGGAATCGGCAACCACTTGGTCCGCAACGGCGATTCCCGGCTTCATCAACCAGCGATCGCCCATGCGCGTCTGCCATCGCATGGTTGCCGCCATATCTTTCCAGACGAGGTCATGAATCGTGACGACACGGGCAATTCGGCGATCAAGAAAGGATGGCAGACGATGCGCCGGTCCCCAGAAAACATCGAGGCCATCCTGCGCGGCGCGGCGCGGAAGCTCGGTCTGAGCCCAGATCATGCGCTTTACCCCGCCCGGGAACCGCGCGACGCGCAGCTGCGCAGGCGGCAGGTTCTTTACGTCGCCGTGAGGGGACTGCGGGAAATAAAGATAAAGCTGATGGCCACGAAGCGCGAGATGTCGGCTCATTTCCAGCACATAGCGGCCAATTCCGGTCATGCTCGTCGTCAGATTGCGCGCATCGATACCGATCTTCATGCGGAGGCTACCCTTCGGTCGACGAATGTCTCGATTATTGTCATCACAGCGGAACCTGCAGCGGATTGCTCCACCAGCCAGCCGATTCCTGGAACAGGCCTATCTCGGCGAAGGCGGCACCCTTTCGCTTGAACTCTGATGGGATCTCGATGCCAAGATAAAGGCTATCCCCCGGTGGCAGGACGAATGGAATACGGGAGCGGTCGTTATCCGGATAGCTGATATCGCCATCGGCCGACAAGACACGATAGCTCGCCGCAACCCCAAACGCGTCGCCGGCGGTTCCGGCGCTGGCCCACGGCTTCGGCGAGAGGTTTGTAACACGGACGATATATTTCAGCGTCCTATTGTCCGCCACGATCGGCCCTTCAATCAGCTCGATCTTGTGCCGGGTGTCTCCGCGAACAAGCGGGCCTGCCATCTTAATATCGCCCATGTCGGTAATCGGCACATAGGCCTTCTTGTCCCCCGGCGCATAGATCCGATACCAGTCATCCGTGAGCACTATTCGCTGCAGCTCCTCGGCACTTTCTTTCCAGCTTATCCCATTGTTCGTGACGGGCTCGAATGATGAGGGAGCAGTATCGAGAAAGGAACGGATCATCGCAGCGAGAGACTCCGAGGAGCCGCTTGTGAAAAATTGACAATTCTGACCGCCCGCGGTCACTTCGCGAAAAACGGGAATATCGCTTGCGATCACGGCTTTTCCGAAGTGCGCCGCTTCCACGATGGGAAGACCGAAACCTTCTGCATAGGAAGCCGCAATGAGGGCGTCACTCCCTGCATAGGCCTGCTGGAGCTTTTCGTCCGAAATACCATTGAGCCAAAAGAGACGCTCGCCGTATTCGCGATGTTGCTTGATGCGGCGGATCAGATGCTCAACGCCCCAGCCCTGCTTTCCCACGATCGTCAGCCCGACATCTCGCCCCTCGTCCCACAATCTTTCAAGTGCATCTAAAGCGAGCGCATATCCCTTGCGCGGCTCGAGCGTTCCAACCATCAGGAAATTGTGGCGTGCACTCTGCACCTGCTCGGCAATATCTGTGCGGACGATAGCCTGGTTGAAATCTGCACCAAGATGCCAATAGCCAATTTTCATCTCACGCGGAAACCGAATACCTTCCAGTATCGTGATCAGCTCGTCGGCCACGGCTTTTGATATGCAGATAAACGCGTTCGAGTATGCAAGCGCCGCCTGGAACCATACCGAAAATGTCGGAGACATTCCGGGATCGCAGAAGCCGGGAAATCTCAGCGGAACCGTGTCATACAGACAGGAGACAATCGTCGCGCCCCTTAATCGCGCGGCATGCAATGTCTTATAGTGGTACTTGAAGAACTCCCAAGAGCTATCGAGCATCAAGATGCGGTCATCTGCCCCGAACTGCAGGCGGGCATCCTCGCTGAATGCATTTGCATCCTTGGCTTTTTCCAGGGTCTTGAGGACGGGAAACCATCCGTCGAGAGAATCGCTATAAGCGACGACGAGCTCGACGCTTTGTCCGTCGACAACACGCTCCGGCGGCAGATTGGCGCAAATATTTTTAACGACCCGTTGAATCCCGGTCTTGTGATCAACTCGATATGTCGAGGTCGCATCCACGATAAGGCGAGGCTTTCCGGAACTCGGGATCTCGCTGCGCGCCAGCACTTCCGAGACGAAATCGCGCGGCAGGCCGATCTTTTCCACTTTCTGCAAAACGGCCTTTTCAACCCTCGCCTGCGAATTCACATCCCGCAAGGCCGCGGCTTTGCCGGCAACGTCCTTTAGAGCGGTGACAGCGATGGCTGCGGTCTTGGCCCAGCTAAAGTCGGAGGCGCGGCTCTGTTGCCGTGCGGCCGCAGTCTTTGCCGCCTCGCGATTACTCAACGCTCGACGCATGACCCGTGCAATGTCCGCAACATCGGCGGGATTGAAGAGAAACTCCCGGTCCCCAATCACCTCTGGAAGAGCACCGGTGTTTGAAGCGATCACAAGTGTGCCACAGGTCATGGCTTCAAGCGCGGTCAGGCCGAATCCCTCAAGCAGCGAGGGCTGAATTGCCAGATCCGCCTCTTTGTAAAGGGCGACGAGTTGACTGTCCGTCACATGCCCGAGCGCCGCAAAATCCTGTTGCGGAAGTCCAAGCTTGCGCCAGCGCTCCTCCTCTTCTCTCAGAAGCGCTTTCGGATGGTCGCCGGCCAAGACGAAACTGTACTGCGTTCGCAAATCTTCAGGCAGCTGCGCAAATGCGGCAATTGCCGATTCCACATTCTTTCGCCAATCCAACCCGCCAACGTAAAGGACGAAGCGTTTCGGCGTCGGGCGCGACGATCTCAGCTCCGGGTGATCGATTGCGTCTTTAAAATCTTTCGATATCCCGGCAAGCATATTGATTGCATGAGCATTCTCCGAGATCTCGATGCATTCACGCCGCGAATAGTCCGAAATGCAAAGATTGAGATCGAATTTCGCATGGAGACCAAGGCGCCGCTCATAGCACGCGCGAGTAGCAGAACTCTGAAGATACTGCTCGGGATAGCGATACGGAATTGCGTCATAGAAGATGGATGCAACGGGAATTGACGAAATATCGTTGGGAACAAGCGGAACCGCCCTGTCCCTCATACCTTCAAATGGACTGGCAGAGACTGCTATGTCCGGATTGATGCAGGCGACATGATATGCGAGCGCTATCTCACTGAGCCGACGCTTTTCGGAATAGCCGTCGACCCCTTCTCCACCATCGGCAACGCCATGCCACATGAAGATATTAGCGGGTTTGAGCCACTGTTGAAGATGATCGCGAGCCGCCAGCGCATCCTGCGGCATTCCGGCATTGAGCGAAACAAGAAGTTCTACATCCGGGTGGTTGTCGATAATTCCCAGAAGCCACTCTTGCACATAGCGCCCGATTCCACGCCACTTGCTTGCTGTCTGGAAACACTGGCCATCGATCCACAATCGCATCAATGATCGTCTTTCACTTCGATTTCGAGATATCTTGAAGCAGGCTGCTCCATCGCGCTACTGCCGACTTCGGTGCATCGATAAACCATTGCCCCTCCTGATTATCGTCCGAAAAGTCAAGTGTCGGAACACCATAGCCCTGCGCTATGGCAATTGCGGCAAGTCTTCTCTTCAGCATCGGGAAACGTTGCGCCAATCGCAGGCAGGCGTCCTTCAAGTGCGGCCTGGCGGAAAGCCAGCGCAGGAGTCCTGCTAAAAAAAACATGACGCTTCGGCTAGGTAACCTTTTGATTGCGGATAGCTTTCGACTTCCAGCCCGAACGGGACGCGTAAGCTGCCACGAGAAACTATTATGTATCTGATCAAGCTGCTGACGCAGCGTACGCTCTCGACTATCCGCGTCCCAGACTGCATCTTCCAGATCGCGTATCTGATCGTCCTTCTGTTCAAGGAGACGAATGAGATGCTGCTCCGGCTGATGTTCGATCGAATGCTTATCGCTGTTCACAAATATGAGCCTTCTTCGGGTAGCAACACAGCATCAGTGTTCCGAATGGATCCGCCCGGCCTTGCATCCCTCGACGAGGTTAGCTCGCGATCCGGATTTTCCAATCCTGGAGCACATCGCTAAGGGTTTGGCGTAACTCTATTTCCGGTTTCCAGCCGAAGGCATCGAAAGCTGCCTTGTTGTCGCCGGCGGCGATGGCGATTTCCGGTCCGCGCAGCCGCTTCGGGTCGACCTCGATTTCCACATCCGCTTCAGACAATTCGATCAGCATGTCCAGTATCGACTGGATCTGCACGGATCGGCCGGAGGACAGATTGAAGACCTTGCCGAACGCAGCGCACGCCCTGTCCCCCAAGGCCGCCTCAGCATAGGCACGCACCACATCGCGAACGTCGAGAAAGTCGCGGAAAGCCGAGAGATTTCCGACGCTGATGCGGGGCTCGGCCTTGCCCGCGGCAATCTCGGCAAGTTGCCTTGCAAAAGCAGGCACCACATAGTCCACCGCCTGGCCCGGCCCCGTATGATTGAACGGACGAAACCGGATCGCCTTCAATCCATCATAGGCAAGCTGGCCGACAAGCACGTCGGCCGCAGCCTTCGTCGCGCCATAGACACTCATCGGCTTCAGGGCAGCGTCTTCCTTGATCGGCTCTCCCGCCGCATCCAGAAACGACGCCCCGTAGGCTTCGGAACTGCCGACGAAGATGAACCTTGCCTCGGGCGCAAATTCCATTGCGGCGTAGGCGAGATTCATCGTGCCTTGGAGGTTCACGTCCCAAGCCCGCTGCGGCAGCTTGCGCGCATCCCCAGGCGCCGCGATCGCAGCCAGATGGACGATGGCCGTTGGCCGGCACTCCCGCACCAGGTTCGCCACCTGGCCTCGATCGGTGATCTCCGTCTTCCACCCGGATGCATCGCTTTGGCCGGCCGTCAACACGCTCAGCCTCTGGCCATGTTTCAGCCGCTGGCTCTCGAGCTCACGCAACAGCCATGAGCCGACGAAGCCGCTGGCACCTGTCACAAGAATACGATGTTCCCTCGGCATGGGGCGCCCCGCCACTTGCTCGGGCCTATTTGCTCAACCGCTTCAGGTCGGCATCGACCATCTCGACGATCATCTCCTCCAGGCTGATTTTCGGCTCCCAGCCAAACGTCTTGCGGGCCTTTTCCGGATTGCCGAGCAGTACATCCACTTCCGCCGGGCGAAAAAGTTCGGGATCGATGACCAGGTGGTCTTCCATCTTCAGGCCCGCATGCTGGAAGGCGATGGCGCACATGTCGCGAACGGTCGTCGTGCGGCCGGTCGCAATCACATAGTCATCCGCAACCTCCTGCTGCAGCATCAGCCACATGGCGCGAACATAATCCTTCGAATGCCCCCAGTCACGCTTGGCATCGATGTTGCCGAGCCGAAGCTCCTTTGCCAGACCAAGCTTGATGCGGGCAACGGCATCCGTCACCTTACGCGTGACGAACTCGATACCGCGCAGCGGTGATTCGTGATTGAAGAGAATGCCGCTCGAGGCATGAAGACCGAAGCTCTCGCGATAGTTGACCGTGATCCAATGACCGTAAAGCTTGGCGACCGCATAAGGCGAACGCGGATAGAACGGCGTCTGCTCGGATTGCATCGGCTCCTGGATGAGACCGTACATTTCCGAGGAGGAAGCCTGGTAGAAACGAGCCTCGGGCTGCTCGAGACGAAGGGCCTCTAGGATATTCGTCACGCCGAGAGCCGTAACCTGGCCGGTCAGATAAGGCTGCTGCCACGAAGACTTGACGAAGGACTGCGCCCCGAGATTGTAAACCTCTTCCGGCCTCACGTCCTTGAGCGTGCGCACAAGACCGGAAAGATCCATCAGGTCGCCATCGACGATCCGAACCTGGCCTTCGATGCCGAGCCATTGCAGTCGGCTGAGGTTGACGTCCGATGTGCTCGAGCGGCGAGCAAGGCCATAAACCTCGTAGCCATTTTGCAGCAGGAGTTCCGCCAGATAGGCGCCATCCTGACCCGTGATCCCCGTTACCAGTGCTTTCTTCGCCACATTAATCTCCGTTCTCATCGCGTTCGATCAACCCAACCGGGGAAGCTCGGCGCCGTCACTAAATACATGCGCCCATACCAACGCTCATTTATGCGCCATTTAACCTCTATAGCTCCCAATGACAACGAGCCAGAACAACTTCCCTCATGGCGAGCATCAAAAACAATTTATGCACTCATGCCACAATCGACCCTTTGTGCTCGGTCACATCGTATTACCTCAACGAATTTGGAGAATCTTGGGCCATCGACCGGCATCGGAGTTCATTGATGCCAAAGCCGGTCTCCTCGCATTGCCGAAGCGAAGAAGGCTGCGGCATGGCATCAAATCGATTCCCTTGCGATCGATCGTCCCGCCGTCAGCTCATCATAAAGGCGATGATATCCCTCGCACATTCTTTCTGCCGTAAAATGCGCGAGATAGCGATCACGGGCGGCGGCACCCATGGCAACGGCTTTTTCCGCGTCTTCCGAGATGCACTTCATGGCATCCGATAGGGCATCGACATCATTAGGTGGGACGACCAATCCCGTCTCGTTATTCAAATTGACGAAACTCGTCCCGGTGCCGATTTCGCATGAAATCATGGGTTTGCCGAACATCGCCGCCTCGACCAACGACAATCCGAAGGCTTCCGAGCGAAGGGGGGATGGGAAGACGAGGGCCTCGCAAAGTTCAAGAAGGGCAATCTTGTCCTGATCCGGTAAAGCACCGACGAAATGGACATTCTCGGCGCCCTGCGCGGCCTGCTTCAATTCCTCCTCCATCGGCCCACTGCCGACGACGACGACGCTCAGGCCGTTCCTCTTGGCCGCTTCCACCAGAATATGAATGCCTTTGTAGTACCGCAACACACCGACAAACAGGAAAAAGTGGCCGGGAAAACGGTTGCGCCACAGCATACGCGTCACATCATCGGCCTTGGGGTAGTCAGCCTCGTCGAGGCCCAACGGAATGACGGTCGTCTTGGCTCGAAACCTTCTCAAGACATCACTCGACTCAAGATAATTGGGCGAGGTCGCAACGATGCGATCAACACTGCACAGGAAGCGGGACATCAAAGGCTTATAGAACTGCAGCAGAACCTTCTGCTTCACGATATCGGAGTGATAGGTGACGAGCGTCGGCTTGCCGGTGTGTATGACGAGATGGACGATATCCATCACCGGCCAGGGAAAATGATAGTGGATGACGTCGGCCTTGCCGCTCAGCTCACGGAAACGTCCAAATACCTCTCGCGAAAATCCGGTAGACGCGAATTCGAAATCGAGCTTCGCCTTGTGGGCCATGTGGCCATCAAATTCGCGGCTGTTTTCGCCCGGCTTTTCACTGAGTGAAAGGACATCGGATTCGACCCCATATTTGGCCACCCCCTTGGCAATCGCATGGATCGTCCGCTCCACACCGCCGAATGTATCAGGCCAATAGGTTTTGAAAAAATGGAGAACGCGCATGTCGCTCCTGTATCGAAAAGCACCGGCGTCGTCACCTGGATAACAGAAGCATGGGAAGAGTGCTGCCCCATAAACTCATAAAAGAAGGAAATAGAGCGCGACGAGAACTCGAAGAAAACTCCAGCTCGCCAAGAGGCTCTGTGATCGATCTTTTTAATGAAGGATATCTGGCTGGGGAACCTGGACTCGAACCAAGATTAACGGAGTCAGAGTCCGTCGTTCTACCATTGAACTATTCCCCAACGACCGCCGAACATTTTATGTCCCGCGGGGAAAGCATGGCCTCTATAATCGAATTTTCCACGGATGCAAACACTTTAACGCGGGCGGGTGCAATTTTTTGGAGGATCGGGACGGCGAGCGATAACGGTCTCTAATCCCGGTGTTGCAGCGGATATTCCGAACCTCACCATCGGGACCGCTCCGAAAGGCTGACCAGGGAGAGATCTTCACTTGTCGCTAGGTCGACGAGATCGTTTTCACCAGCGCAACAGGCGCTTGCCGAGAATATATCCGACAGCCGTCACCATGGCGATCGCAATCGGGTACCAGAGCAGCACGAAAAGCGGGCTGTCATCCGTGCAGTTGGAGGCGTAGAACGTCGCGGCGATGCCGCTGGCGGCAAGGCCGGCGACGGCACCAGCGGCCCCCGGCTTTTCCGGCGCGCTATGGCGAAGCGCGAACACGAAGCAGGCAAGCGGGCCGATCGACAGCAGTGGAATAAACGTCAGGCAGAAGCGGGCATTGTGCCCGATCATACGCGCACTCCAGCTGTCGGCCGGCATGACGGCCATTTCGACGGCGGCGGCGGCAAGCAGCAGGAGCGGCGCCGCCAGCAGCGTCCAGCCCCAGATGCGCAGCGATACGCCCGGCCGGCCGATGCGGAAGACGACGGCGCAAGCCGTCGCCGCGAGCGCAATGGTCACCACGAATTTGAACAGGAAGCGGACGGTCTGCATCGCGCTGTCTACGTCGGCTCGAAAGCCGATCATCGCAAAGAAAATGCCGCCGCTGATCAGAATTCCCGCGACGACCGCCATGGTCAGGGCCTTGCCGATCCGCGCGCGGACCGGCGCATCCTGCGCCAGAAGATTGATGAGGTCATCGGTCTTCACTGGTCTCACTCCGATAGAGGGCCGCAAGCGCCTTCAGCGCGCGATGCAGCGCCACGCGCACCGCCCCTTCCGTCATTTTCAGCCGGTCCGCCGTTTCCCGCACGCTGGTTCCCTCGACGGAAATCGAGCGTACGATGGTTTTCTGTGGATCCTTCAGCTGCTCCAGCATACGATCGACATCAAACCGATCCAAGGCGTCGGAATGCTCTTCCGCCTCCAGAAAATCGATCACATCGTCGATCGGTACGCTCATATGTCGCCCACGCCGCCTCAGGCTGTCGATCAGCTTGTTACGCACGATCGTCGACAGCCAAGGCCCGATCGGGCGTGATGAATCCCATGTGCCGCGCTTCAGGTGGATGGCCAACAGCACTTCCTGAACCACATCCTCGGCCTCGCTTACCGGCGCGCCGAACTGATCGCAGCGCCTTTTCGCCATGGCGCGCAGATGCGGCGTCACCGAGGACAGGAAACGGTGGTAGGCCTGCGCATCGCCGCTGATGGCGGCGCGCATCCAGACTGCCCATTCCTTTTCGCGCGCCGAATGATTCATCCGACAACTCCTATACGCGGGATCGCAGGATTTCGTTACCGGCAACGGCACTTATTTTTCAAGCCCTTTCGTTTCCATCGGGAACCGCCGAACTCCCGCACCCTTCCTTGATACCCGTATCAGCTTCACCGTCATGAGGCGCATATAACTCCGGCCCGGCAGATAGCCGGCGCAGGATAATGGACGCCATCTCGAAAAAATTCCGATATGGCTGTAACATCCGGCCGGGACGCTCCGTAGACCTCGATGCAAGCCAATGGCGGCTCGCATCCCATCAAGGAGACAGATCCATGAAGAACAGCCTCATCACCCTGGCCATCGCGGGCTCCATCGCATCGGCACTTGCATCCGTTGCTGTCCCGGCATCGGCAGCCGACTCCAAGGAAAAATGCTACGGCGTCGCCCTCAAGGGTCAGAACGATTGCGCCGCCGGCAAGCATGATTGCGCCGGCAAATCGACCATGAGCTACGACAAGATGTCCTTCAAGCTCGTTCCCACAGGCACCTGCACCTCCATGAAGACCCCGAAGGGCCATGGCTCGCTGACCCCGGCCTGATCCGAAACCGGATCATCAGCCAATCACCTGTCGTAAGGAGCATGTCATGAACAAGATGTCCGCACTCGCCTTGGCCGCATCGGTTGCCACCGCCGTGACGCTGGCTGCCGGCGCAACGACGACCGCCTCGGCCGCCGATGCCAAGGAAAAATGCTACGGCATCGCCCTCAAGGGCCAGAACGATTGCGCCGCCGGCCCCGGCACGACCTGCGCCGGAACAGCGAAGGTCGACTATCAGCGCAACTCGTGGAAGCTGGTTCCCGCCGGAACCTGCGAGACGATCAAGACGCCGAACGGTCACGGCACTTTGATGCAGGGTCCGGCGCCCGTCTGACAAGGCAGCGCGAACACGTGGGCGGCGCATTTTTCTCATAGGCGCCGCCCGCCTCCCGAACGGAATGATCTCTATGTTTTCACGCAATTCCGAACGCAAAACCGCTTCGCACTTTTGCTGGAACTGCTCTATCCCGGAGGCTGCAATGAAACCGTCCGAACTTCCCCGCCGCGCCGGTGTCGGCTTCAAGCCGGAGCATTTCGCCGCAATCGATGCCGAGAGGCAGCCGATCGGCTTTTTCGAGGTTCATGCCGAAAACTATATGGGCGCCGGCGGTCCGCCACATGCCCAGCTTGGCAGGCTGCGCCGGGACTATGCCTTGTCCATCCATGGCGTCGGCCTTTCCATCGGCTCGATGCAGCCCTTGGATAGCGAACATCTGGCCCGCCTGAAGATCGTCTGCGATCGCTACGAGCCGGAGAGCTTTTCGGAGCATCTCGCGTGGTCGAGCCACGACACGACCTTTCTCAACGATCTACTGCCGCTGCCTTATACCGAAGCAACGCTCGCGCTGGTCTGCGACCATATCGATCAGGTTCAGGCGCTGCTCGGGCGCCAGATGCTGCTGGAGAATCCGGCTACCTACCTGCTCTTCGAGGAAAGCACGATCGAGGAAACGGAGTTTCTGGCCGACGTCGCCCGCCGCACCGGCTGCGGCCTGCTGCTCGACGTCAACAATGTGTTCGTCGCCGCCACCAACCACCATATGGATGCGCGGGCCTATCTGGAGCGCTTCCCTGTGCAGTGGGTGCGCGAGATCCATCTGAGCGGACATTCGGAGACCATCGACGATTCAGGCGCGCCGCTCCTGATCGACAGCCACGATACGCCGGTGAAGGATCAGGTCTGGGCGCTTTACGAAGAGCTTATCGGCCGGATCGGGCCAATCGCCAGCCTGGTCGAATGGGACAATGACGTCCCGGAATGGCCGATTCTGAGAGCCGAGGCCGAGGCTGCTGACGCCATCCTGAAACGCGCGGCCAAGCGCCAGGCAGCCTGAGGAGGGGTTATGTCTCTCACCACGCAAAGCGAGTTCGCAGCAGCCCTCATCGATCCCGACCACGCCGTGCCCAAGGGGCTTACGGCCTGGAGCGGTCCGGAGCCGGCGCGACGCTTCGGCGTCTATCGCAACAATGTCGCGATCGGCCTGATCGGCGCGCTCGCTTCGCGGTTTCCGGCAGCGGAAAGGATCGTCGGCGCGGAATTCTTCGCAGCCATGGCGCATGCATTCATCCGGCTTCATCCGCCGCGATCGCCGCTGCTGCTTGCCTATGGCGATGATTTTCCCGAATTCGTCGAGGGTTTCGAGCCGACACAGGAAATCCCTTATCTGCCTGACGTCATGAGATTGGAGGTAGCCCGAGGCCGAGCCTATCACGCGGCGGATGCAATACCGGCCGATGCCGCCTTGCTGGCGACAGTCGAGCCGGAAGGGCTGGCGAAGCTGAAATTCGCGCCGCATCCCTCGGCCTCCGTCATTCGCTCCGCCTATCCGGCCGTTACCATCTGGGCGATGAATACCGGTCAGATCGAGCTTGCCGATATCGCCGATTGGGCTGGCGAAGATGCCCTCATCATTCGTCCTGAGATGATCGTGGAAGTGCATCGCCTGCCTCTGGGCGGCGCCACCTTTCTGGAGCGGCTATTTGCCGGCGCCGATCTCGGCAGCGCCTTCGAGACGTCCCTTGCCGAAACCGCAGATTTCGATCTTTCCGCCAACCTCGCCGGTGCGTTCACGGCAGGCGCTTTCGTGGCCATTCGCTGAACGCCGAGAGGAACCAAGATGCAGAACCAGATGATGACGGCCGCTCCGGCCGAACGCGAAACCATGCCCCAAAGGCTCTATGGCGGCTTAAAGCTTCTCGACCGCATTCCGCATGATCTGATCGCGCTCATTGCGCGGCTGTCGATCGCCGCCGTCTTCTGGCAGTCGGGACAGACGAAAGTGGAAGGCTGGCATGTGACCGATAATGCCGTCTATCTCTTCCAGACGGAGTATAAATTACCGCTGGTCGATCCCTGGATCGCCGCTCATATTGCCGCCTTCAGCGAGCATTTCTTTCCCTTTTTGCTCGTCATCGGCCTGGCAAGCCGGCTGTCGGCGCTGGCATTGCTCAGCATGACGCTTGTCATCGAGATTTTCGTCTATCCCGATGCCTGGCCGACGCACGGCACCTGGGCAACCTGCTTTCTGGTGATCATAGCTGGCGGGCCCGGGCGTGTCGCGCTCGATCACCTGATCGCCAGGCGGTATGGCCGCTCTTCCCGAGGCGGGACCGAGGGAAGCGCCTGACGGCGGCGCTCCCTGGCATGATGGCCAAACGAGGCCTATCGAAGGACCGGCTCCCCATGGAAGCGGCGCTGGGACGGCTTCGAGACGCCGAAACCCACCTCCATCATCAGGCGCGGCTTGCGCGTGGGCACCGTGCCCATATGGAAGCCGAAGGGATCCTCGACGAAGCCGGATCCGGCCTTGCCGGTCAGCGTCAGCGCATTCGCCTGCCCATAATAATCGAGCACCTCGTTCGCCGGATGCCCCACAAGCAACGTCAGCTGATGCCGGACCTGTCGGCGCCGATGGCTTCCTTTGATGAAGACGTGCGGGCCGGTGCCCTCGTCCACGTCGACAAGATTGAAGAAGAATTTCAGCATTCGCCAATCGTCGAGATCGAAGTGATACTTGTCGAGCGAGGCGAGGCTCCTGTCGGCTTCGGAAGCCTGCGTGGGAAAGCTCCACCAGATGCGGGTGGTGATCACCTTGGCCTGCCCGCCGAGATATTGGCGGGCGACATCGATCAGCAACGGATCGCGCTGCACCGCCATGACGGCCTCGCAATCAAGCGAGCGTTCAAAGAAGTGCCCGCTCAGAATCGGCCGCCCGAAACGAGCCTCCGCTTCCTTATGTTCGCTTGGGACAAATTCGAGCTGCCTGTTGAAATTGCCGTAGCAGCCGGTATTTCCAGCGAATTCGGCGATCTCCCGATGGATGTGATCCGGCAGCATCAGGCCCGGATAGATACCATCCGTCCGCAAGGCGTTGACGACAGCGTTGCGCTCGACACCGGTAAACATCGAGGCGCCGGAAACGGAGAGCCTGACGGCCTGCTTGGTTGCAAGCCAATGGATCCGCCGAAACGGCAGGGTTCTGGCCAACAGGAACATGGGCAACCAGGCTGGATTTTCTTTAAGATCGGTCAGGTAAGTTGGTATCCTGACAGCCATACGCTTGAGGCGGCCGCCCTGTCGGGCGATGGACTCCAAGTCTCTTGCCGGGGGATTGTGCATAGCTACCCTTTCCGCATATTTGCAAAAATCCGTGGCAACAGGCCCAACACCCCTGTTGATGCGATATAATTCTTTGAAACTCTAAGTTTATTCGCAGCAGCGAATATCTGCTGCAGCGCGGCAAATAGCGGTCGTCCGGCCTTGGTCAAGGGGCTTGAAAGTCAAAACCTGATTGTATCCGTAGAAATTTCTGCAGAAACACGCGGCGCTTTCGAAAGCATTTGCAAGATCGCGCGGAGCAGTTGTTTTCAGGCCCGATAACCGGCGTGACGCCAAGAGATACGGGAACAGCGCATTTCATTTGCCGTTACTTAGGATAATGGCGCTAAATATGCCCAGGAAAGTGGATGGCGATTTCATTCGGCTGCGATTTTGACAGTCTTCCAACCGTCACATTCCTGTTCGCTTTATTGGTTAGATGAGCGAGAAAAACGTAAAAAAGGCCCGTTATATGGCAGAAGCGAAGACCTTTGAACCGGCGGAAGGCATGGTCGATTTCGACGCGGGCGAGGGCGAGACCCCGACCGTGGTGGAGATGGACGACTATACGAAGAGCCTCGCCCAGGCGAAAGCCAAGTCCGTCAAGCTTATCGACGCCATTACCGGTCAGGTGCTCAAGAAAAAAGATGCGGTGCATGTCGACGACCTTCGTCCCTCGCTGGCGGATTTCATGCGGCTGAAGCACCCCGAGCTTCGTGCCGACGACTATATCAGCCGCAAGGTGATGGACGACTACCGTGCCCAGTATATCGCCGAGCTGCTGACCGACGAGCGCGGCGAACTTTCCACCCTCGAGGACGAAGTCGTCGAAAGCCTGAAGACGCATGATACGCTCGCCGAAAACATCGAAGAGGATTATGAGGACCACCGCTCCATCGGCGACCGGATGGCCGACGGCGTCGCCTCCTTCGGCGGCAGCTGGGTCTTCATCATCTCCTTCTGTCTGTTTCTCGCCGTCTGGATGGCCGTTAATATCGTCATGGGCGAGAGCAAGGCGTTCGATGCCTATCCATTCATCCTGCTCAACCTCGTCCTTTCGACGATCGCCGCGCTGCAGGCGCCCGTCATCATGATGAGCCAGCGGCGCCAGGAAGAGAAGGATCGCCTGCGCGCGCTCAACGACTACAAGGTCAACCTGAAGGCGGAACTGGAAATCCGCCACCTGCATGAAAAGGTCGATCATCTCCTCAATCGCCAGTGGGAGCGGCTGACCGAAATCCAGCAGATCCAGATCGAGATGATGCTGGAACAGGCAAAGGCCGCCACCCGGGCGATCAAGGCCAACAAGGCGGCGAAGGCGAAGACCAGTGCGCTGAAGAGCCTCTTCACCAAGGCCAAGGACGCCGATCCGGACGAATCCGCCAACTGACCGCCGATGAGAGGCGGCGCCTTCTATGGCGCCGCCGAATATCCTTCAGGGCTGCTCGCCTTGTCGATACGCGGCTCCTTCAGGAGGTTCAGCCACTCGCCGCCGGTGTGCAAACAGAACCGGCACGCACAGGAGATAGAGCGAGGCTCCCAGAACCCAGACCAGACCGGGAAAGACATGTCTTGAGGCGAAATAGATCTCGCTGATCGCTAACGGCGCCACCATGGATGCGAGGCTCGCCAGGCTCGTCAGCACCCCCTGTAGGCGCCCCTGCTCATCCGCGCCCACCCTTTTCGTCATCAACGACAGCAGCGCCGGCTGGCCGATACCGCCGAGGCAGAAGAGCGGGAAAAGCAGGAAGGCGATGAAGCCGCGCGAGACAAAGGCGATCGCGATATAAGCAGCGCTATCGCAGACGATCGCGACGATAAGCGCGAACCGCTCGCCCCAGCGTTCGCTCAGCGGGCCGGCGACGAAGGCCTGGGCGAGAGCGTGGAAGAAGCCGAAGCCGGCGAGAGACAGGCCGACGGTCGCCGTATCCCAACCGAACTTGTCCTGACCGTAGAGCACCCAGATGGTGCCGCCGACCTCGCCGACGATACTGAGGATGATGGATAGGACGAGAAGCGGCAGCAGTGCTGGAAATGTGCCGATCCAGCGCAGCGGCGCCAGCGGATGAAAGGCGGCCGGGTCGATTCGCCCGGGCTTCACCGCCCGCGTCTCGGGCAGCACGATCAGCGCAACGATGAAATTCACCATCACGAGCAGCGCGGCCGCAATGAAAGGTGCTCGCACCGAAATCGTGCCCAGCACGCCGCCGATCGCGGGTCCGAGAATGAACCCGATGCCGAAGCAGGCGCTGAGGAGCCCAAAAGCCCGCGCCCGGCGCTCCTCCGGCATGATGTCGGCGAGACAGGCTGCCGCCACTGCGGCATTGGCCGCCGTGAGGCCGGCAACGGCTCGCCCGAGAAACAGCCACCAGAAACCCGGCGCGCAGGCCATGAAGGCATAGTCGATCATGCCGCCCGCCAGCGAGGCGAGCAGCACCGGCCTGCGGCCGTAGAAATCGCTTAGCGTCCCGAGGATGGGAGAGGCAAGAAACTGCAGCGCCGCATAAAGCGAGAGGAACGCGCCGAAGCGCCAGCCGAGCTCGGGCGTATGCGCGACGCTCTGCAGAAGCTCCGGCAGGATCGGCATCACGAGACCCGTTCCGGCGGCATCGAGAACGACGACGGAGAGGATGGTCAAAAGCATCTTGTTCACAGTGCAAAACTTATCATTGATAAGGAACTTTATCGCCGATAAATTATGATGATCGAACTGTCAATCGGAGAGACGATGAAAATCGATCGAAGCCAGATCGTCGATGCGGCACTGACCATTCTGAACGAAGTCGGCATCGATGGATTGTCGACGCGGCTGATCGCCCAACGCCTCGGCGTTCAGCAACCGGCGCTCTATTGGCACTTCAAGGGCAAACAGGCCCTGCTGGCGGCGATGAACACCGAGATGCTGAGGCGAAACCATATCCGCAACAGGCCCTTGGCCGGGGAGACCTGGCAGGAATTCCTGCGCGCCAATGCCCGCAGCTTCCGCTCCGCCTTGCTGGCATGGCGCGACGGCGCGCGCGTTCACGCGGGAACGGAGGTCGATCCCTCGGACCTCGACTCGATCGAAGCCCAGCTGGAATGCCTGCTTGCCGCAGGTTTCGATCCGGAAAAGGCCCTGGCGCTGGAGATTGCCATCAGCCGGTATGTGGTGGGATGCGTGCTGGAAGAACAGGCGGATGCGGCCGATCCGCCGGATCGCACAGCGCTCGATGCCGCAGCGGAAAGCCGGCCTAACCTTGCCAAAGCCTTGTCACTTTACCGCTCCAACGGCCATGAAGCCCTGTTCGAAGCCGGCCTCGAATTGTTGATAGGCGGGGCCGAAGCCGGCAGATGCGGTATATGACCACCGGCCGAAAATGCATCATCTCTCGGCCTTGAAAGTACGGCCAAGATCCGGCCCGGAACCGAAATAGTGTCGGAACACGTAAAACAGCGGGCTCCACTTGCTGGTATCGATATGATTGGTCCCGGCGATGACAATATCCTTGTGCGCGTGGACGCGAAGGACCTTCGCTTCGATGATGGAGAAGGCTTCAGCACGCTCCGAGGGCCATTCCTCGCCGGGAGGATGCGCCGCCACCACCTCCGCCTCGAACTGGATCGGACATTCGGCGATGCGCAGCGGCCGCACGAGGTCGGCCGCCTGCGGCGTGAAGCCGGCGACATCGAATTTGTCGGCCTCGAAACGATAGCCAATCTTTTCCTTGTGCGGGGGAACGGGGTCGCGGCCCGTCGTCGGGGCGATTGCCTCGATCTTCGGCCACAGTTCCGGCGACGGAAAATTCAATACAAGCTGGCGCTCGCGCATGAGATTTTCCCGGCCCTTGCTGGTCGACGTCAGACCCAGAACCACACGGTCATATAAGGCCCAAACCGAGGACATCGGCGAGATATTCGTCGTACCGTCGGGATTGAGGCTCGTAATCAGCACGACGGGAGTGCCGACATAAAGCACGCTGGGTTTGATTTCGATATGCTCGCGATCGTTCTCGGCTGCGTTGAATTCGGCTGTGTTCGCCAACATTGCAAACTCTCCCTTGAGAGTTTCAGTGTAACCGACATCCCTCTGAAACAGTTCGGCCGCGACCGAACTGTTGCTCGAAGGCCGGAACGCCAGCCCTCATTTCCTCAGGCAACCCTCTGACGACGCTGATCGCGCGCGCTCTGCGCCGAAGCGGCCCGGCCGCCGAGCAAACTCTACTAGAGGACCTGTAATATTTTTGCCGGTTAACTTATTCGCGCTCGCCTGCGAGCGCCGGCACCACGACCACGGTGTCCTCCGCCATAAGCATGCGCCCGTCCTGCGCCCGCAGCTCCAGCCGCCGCACCGGCATATGCGTCGCCCTATCGACCAGCGTCACATGCGGCTCATCCGGCGCGAAGAAGAAATCCTCGCCCCATTGGCGAAGCGCGACCAGCAGCGGAAACAGGCCCTGCCCCTTCTGCGTCAGCACATATTCCTGATAGGGGCTGCCATCGGAGGCCGGCACGGTATCGAGGATGCCGTGGGCGACGAGATTGCGCAGCCGGGCCGAAAGGATGTTCTTGGCAAGGCCGAGGCTTTTCTGAAATTCGCCGAAGCGGCGCAGGCCGTCGAAGGCATCGCGGATGATCAGCAGCGACCACCAGTCACCGATCGCATCCAGTGGCCGCGCCACCCCGCACATCGAATCCTTATGGCTCACTCTCTTGGCCATGCCGCCCTGCCCTCGCCTGTTTCCATACCTGCCGATGCCTCATCAGGAACGCAATCAAGCGCCAACATCGACAGCGCAATATAGCGGTTGCAAACTAAAACTACAAGGGATACTGGAATCATGGTTTCAAATTAAAACCACGTTAGGAGAACAATTGTGATTCCTGCTAATGAGACATTCGCCGGCACATTCCCCTTCGCTCCGCATTTCACCGATGCACCTGGCTTCCGAATGCACTACGTCAACGAAGGGCCGCGCGACGGCGATGTCATTCTCTGCCTGCATGGCGAACCGACCTGGGGCTATCTGTTTCGCCATCTGATCTCGACGCTGAGCCCTACGCATCGCGTCGTCGTTCCCGACCATATGGGCTTCGGCAAGAGCGAAACGCCTGAAGGACGCAGCTATTGGCTACAGGATCACATCGCCAATCTGGAGGCCTTCGTGCTCGCACTCGGCCTCACCGACATCACCCTCGTCATGCATGATTTCGGCGGCCCGGTCGGCATGGGCTTTGCCGCCCGCCACCCCGAGCGCATCCGCCGCATCATCTCGACAAACGGCCCGACGCCCTTCGGCCAGCCGGATGTTGTCGATCGGGCGATAGCGAACACCACCCAATCGCCCTGGTTTCAATGGATCATCAAGGCCGAAGCCGACGGCACCCTCGAACCGGTGCTCAACAATCTCGGCTTCAACATCCTCAGCATGCTCAAGCTCAATGGCTTCGAGGACAACGCCATCATCACCGACACCTGGCTCAAAGCCTACGGCACTCCTTTTATGAGCGCGGCTGAGTGCCTCGGCGCGCTCGGCTGGGCCAAAGGCTTTGCGACCGGCGCCCATCAATTCGAAACGCCCGATCCTGCAGCCGAGCGCATCATCCGCAGCAAACCAGCGCTCGCCATATGGGGCGAGGCGGACCGGACGTTGCATGCCGAGCATTTCCTGCCACTCTTCTCCGCCCTCTTCCCGTCTGCCCCCATCGAGCGCCTGCCAGGCATCGGCCATTATTGCTTCGAAGATGCCCCGGAAACCATCTCGAACCTGATCGCGGACTTCCTGCGGCGGGCCTGAACACTGCGGTTCAGGATCGAATTCGAAGCAAAGCGCAGGAGCGAGAAAGCCTTCCCGCTTCTGTCAACCACGACATGGCTCGGCCCCTGCCCGCCCTCGCCGCGACATGGCGCTTTGAGAAAGCTATCGAGAGCCGGCGAACGACAGCTGATATCGACTGATTCAATACCCATCCAATTGACATTCTCCACGGCTGTGACACCGTTCCGGCTGATTGCTGACCCAGCGTTTTGAGGCAAAATGACAAAACGATCGCAAGCCGTTATCACTACAGCCGAAGAGCGCCCGCGCGACGGATGGAACGACCCCGTCCATGGCTCCATATCCTGGCACACGCTGCTCAGCAGCGACATCACCCCCACCGACAGCATGAGCGCCGGCATCGCCGAACTGACACCCGGCGGCGAACTCAAGCCGCATCGCCACGACCCATCGGAAATCTACTTCATCTTCGAGGGAACCGGCATCGTCCGGATCGACGGAGAGGAGACGACGGTCACGGCCGGCACAACGGTCTTCATCCCCGGCAACGCCGAACACGGCATCCGCAACGAATCGTCAGCCAATTTGAAATTCTTCTATGTATTCCCGACGGGGTCTTTTGCGGATGTGGTCTATCGGTTTCCGGAGGGTTGAGGCGTTTTGGTTCACTCACTCGCCCTCAGATCGCCTAAGAAGAGCTGCTAGCTAGGTATCGCGCCGAGAAGTGGACTCGACGCATGCCCAAAACGTCCCAATGGCGCTCCGGCCACCAGGCCACCTCAAAAGCGCGCCGCGGTCACGCCAGCCGGGCGGCTTTCTGAATCATAAACGAAAGCCTCAGTCATCCATCATATTGAATTTAAATCGATTCTATTTTGAAGATTGATTTTCCGGCAAAATCAGCCTGTTTTGTCAAGGCCCTATTGTAGAAATCTTACAAATCCGTCACTATATGAAAGTAACGAAGCGTAGCGACTCTGAGTCGCTGCGCTATTTTGATTCAACGAAGGAGAACGCCATGTCTGCATATGCTAAAAGCAAGAATTTTTCTTGCTGCATTTCTACTGACGGCCCTCTCGTTTTGGCTGACGGGGGCGGTGTATGACACTTCCAAATCTTCCGCCTCAGTCTTTCGTTTACAAGCCGAGTTGGGTTGCAAACACCTTCATTTGGAGAGCAGCTGAAGACAAGGTATATGACATTGATCCGCTAAAGATCCAAAAGCTGGTTTATTGCATGCATGGATGGAGGCTTGCCACGGCTGGCATACCAGCAGTCGGAGAAAATTTTGAGGCATGGCCGAATGGGCCGGTGCTAGCGAATTTGTACCATAAATTCAAGCATTACAGGTGGAATACAATAACCGAATACGCAACTGACGTCGATCCAGCAACTGGTGAGGTCAAGGCACTTATGGTGCCCCGATCTGATGAACAGTTTTTTGCGGTATTTGACCGTGTATGGACAAAATATAAGGGACTAAGTGGAAAACAACTTTCTGATCTCACACATCAGCAAGGCACACCTTGGTCACTAGCGCGCGAACGCGGTCAGCAGTATATCTACAATGAAGATATACAACGTCACTTCGTGGAGCTAGCAACCAAGAATGTCTGATGGGCAGCCGGGAACCGTTTCTCTTGAAAGCATTACTAACACACCAGTAACGGCCAACTCGAATGGTTCGCAACCCCTGCCCAAAGATGTCGACCCATTTACAGGCCGGCGAGACGAAAAATTAGACCAACATCTTGGCAGAGTGGGCCGCTTTATCGGAGGCGGCCCCGAAAAGGCTGGCAACATTGCCTATGCCGTAATCGTTGTATCTTTTATCGTACTTATCGTAGGCGCTGTAGCCTCGGCCTACGTTGGAACGGACAAGCTAGTTGCCGTATACGATCGAGTCGTCACAGGCGCGTTTTCTATCATTACAGGCGCTATGGGCTACCTTTTCGGTAAGAGCGGATCCTCTACCAAAGAATAATGCGGTTATCATAACCGCTGCTTTTCAGCCATATTTCGTCCAAAATATAATATTTTCAAATAGATATGGCGGAGAGGGTGGGATTTGAACCCACGATACCCTTGCAGGTATGCCGCATTTCGAGTGCGGTGCATTCGACCACTCTGCCACCTCTCCGGTTATGCTGGTCGGCGCTTGTTCGGCGCGGGCTGTCTCATAGCGACAGACGACGGGGATGGCAAGGGCGAATATGAAAGCTTTTCATCCTTTTGCCTTGACAGATCAGGGACGCTTATATATCCCGTGCGACGCAATAGGTGTGGATAAGTCCGCGCCTTGCCCGCCCTGCTTCGCGCAGGGTTTCACCGGCAGATCTTTTTGAAGGCTCAAGCCTTTGGAATCCCTGCTAAGTTTCGACTGATAAAAAGACGGCCGCTTGTCCCTCGTGGCAAGAGAGCCGGAACGAACATGAAAGGATAAAAAATGTTCGCAGTCATCAAGACCGGCGGTAAGCAGTACCGTGTGGCAGCCAACGACGTGCTGACCATCGAGAAGCTCGAAGTCACCGCCGGCGGCACCGTAGAATTCACCGAAGTCCTCGTTATCGGCGAAGGCGCCGACGCTGCGATTGGTGCTCCCTTCGTCAAGGGCGCTTCCGTCAAGGCCGAAGTGGTCGAGCACAACCGCGGCAAGAAGGTCATCGCCTTCAAGAAGCGCCGCCGTCAGAACTCGAAGCGTTCGCGCGGCCATCGCCAGCATCACACGGTCGTCCGCATCACGGACATCGTGGCTGCCAAGTAAGTAACGGGATCAAGGTTTAAAGGAGAACTCCAATGGCACACAAAAAAGCTGGCGGTTCCTCGCGCAACGGTCGCGATTCCGAATCCAAGCGCCTTGGCGTGAAGAAGTTCGGCGGCGAAGCCGTCATCGCAGGCAACATCATCGTGCGTCAGCGCGGCACGCAGTGGCACCCCGGTTCCAACGTTGGCCTCGGCAAGGATCACACGATTTTTGCGCTTACGGCGGGCAACGTGAACTACCGTACGAAGGCCAATGGCCGCGTGTACGTGTCTGTAATGCCGAAAGCGGAAGCAGCGGAATAAGCCGGTAGCGCTCTAAAACAGCCGGCGTCTCATCGACCCGGCTGACGCTACAAGGTTCAGTCAAGAAAAAGGGGAGATGGGGCGCCATCTCCCCTTTTTCTTTACCCTCAACCAAGGAGGACTGAACCATGCAAGGCGAATTGTTAAGGGAAGACCAATCAAGGTCTCCCGAAGAACGGCTGAGGCCGGACAGGTTAAGGACCGATTGCCCCGTCTTACTGTCGGAAAGGCTCGTTCTGCGCGCCCCTCACGAAGAAGACATCGACGCCCTTGCCCATCTCGCCAACAACGCCAACGTCGCCACTATGGTATCGCGTATGCCGCACCCGTATACGACCAATGATGCCGCCGATTTCGTGCGACGCACGAAGCTTGGCGAGATTGGCAAGTGCGTCTATGCGATTACCAAAGCCGACAACGGCGCCTTTCTCGGTTGCTGCGGGGTAGAGCCCACGGGCGATCCCAACACTGTCGAGATCGGCTACTGGCTAGGCGAACCCTACTGGAACCAGGGCTATACGACGGAAGCGGCCCACGCACTGGTCGACATGGTCTTCCGCACCCGCGAAAATGTCGCCCAGATCGATGCCCGCTGCCGGGTTATGAACGTCGCATCCAGGCGCGTCGTCCAGAAGTGTGGCTTCCAGTTCCAGGGATCCGGCCTTGCCGCGTCGCTGGCGCTCGGCAGCACCGTGCCGGTCGAATGGTACAGGCTTGACCGCAAGACCTGGATGTCGTTGCGCAGCTGGGGAGGCATGAGATGAACGCGCTTGCCCTCACCCGCCGCGATGCCCGGATCCTGATGCCCGGCCCTACGCCGGTTATCCAGACCGGACGGCTGACGCTGCGCCCGCACCGGCTCAGTGATGCCGATATGATTGCGGAATCGCTTTCGGATTTCGCCGTCACCCGCATGCTGGCCCGCGTGCCCGCGCCCTATGACCGGCAGGATGCGCTGGACTGGCTGATTCAGCACACCTCCGGCCTCGGGCACGATTGGCAGCTGGCCATCACCGAGCGGGATGATGCCCATATCGGCTGCATCGGCATCGAGCTTCGCCGCGGTCGCTGGCACCTCGGTTACTGGCTGAACCGCTTCTACTGGCGGCAAGGCATCATGACCGAAGCGGTCAAGGCGGCACTCGAACGCTTTGCCCGCCGCATGCCCGAAGTCGCCATCCATTCCGGCGCCTTCGCCGACAACCCGGCATCCTTGAAGCTGCAGCAGAAGCTCGGCTTCGAGATCACCGGCTGCTCGGAGATCTACAGCTTCGCCCGCAACACCATGGTTCCGCATATCGAAACCGTGCTGAAGCCAGGCGCGCTGCGGCTCTCGCAGGCGGCCTAAGGCCCTGAAAATCGGTCGTCGCCGGCCAAACCGGCGATGACCATCATGCCAATCAGGCAGTTCCGCCCCTTTATGGCACTGGAGCCGCACGATATTCTTTGACCTCAGCCCGAAGCGCCTATATCGAAGGCGACATGACGGGCAAACGGCCAGCCGATGCGTCTTTTGGATGCGTGAGGCGCGGCAGAATTGAAAAGAGCGCATAGGCTTTTGTGAATCCCATTCGATCCGAAGGGATATGCGCGACACCGAGTGACGGACGTAAGATGAAATTTCTCGATGAAGCAAAAGTCTATATTCGCTCAGGCGACGGCGGCGCAGGCAGCGTCTCCTTCCGCCGTGAGAAATTCATCGAATTCGGCGGCCCGGATGGCGGCGACGGCGGCCGCGGCGGCGATGTCTGGGTCGAGGCTGTCAACGGCCTCAACACGCTGATCGATTTCCGCTATCAGCAGCATTTCAAAGCCACGATCGGCACGCACGGCATGGGCAAGAACCGCGCCGGCGCCAAGGGCGAAGACGTGACGCTGAAGGTGCCTGTCGGCACGCAGATCTTCGAAGAAGACGGCGAAACCCTGATCTGCGACATCACGCAGGAAGGCCAGCGCTTCCGTCTCGCAGCCGGCGGCAATGGTGGCTTCGGCAACGCCTATTTCAAATCCTCGGTCAACCAGGCGCCCGATTGGGCCAACCCCGGCCTGCCGGGCGAAGAAAAGACCATTTGGCTGCGGCTGAAGCTGATCGCCGATGCCGGTCTCGTCGGCCTGCCGAATGCGGGAAAATCGACGTTTCTCGCGGCCGTCAGCCGCGCCCGGCCGAAGATTGCCAACTATCCGTTCACAACGCTGCATCCCAATCTCGGCGTCGCCACCATCGACGGCCA
Source organism: Martinezella tropici (assembly GCF_008370325.1). Taxonomy (GTDB): domain Bacteria; phylum Pseudomonadota; class Alphaproteobacteria; order Rhizobiales; family Rhizobiaceae; genus Rhizobium; species Rhizobium tropici_B. Next base: position 65,784 of record NZ_VNIP01000018.1, read on the forward strand.
GGAATTCATTCTCGCCGATATCCCCGGCCTGATCGAAGGCGCCCATGAAGGCGTCGGAATCGGTGATCGCTTCCTCGGCCATGTCGAGCGCACCCGCGTGCTGCTGCATCTGGTCTCCGCCCAGGAAGAAAAGGTCGGCAAGGCCTACAAGACCGTGAAGCACGAGCTTGAAGCCTATGGCAACAGCATCCCCGACAAGCCTGAAATCGTCGCTCTCTCGCAAATCGACGTGGTCGACGAAGAAACGCTGAAGAAGAAGACTCGCGAACTGGCGCGCGCCTGTGGCAAGACGCCGTTCCAGATTTCCGCCGTCACCGGTCGCGGCATGACGGAAGTGCTGCGCGCGCTGCGCGACGTCATCGTCGAAGCCAATGCCGGCGAAGCGGACAAGCCGGCAAAGTCGCCGAAAGTACGGCATCGCGACATGCAGGCCGCCGACGATGAAGACGCTGACGAGCGTCTTAGTGAAGACGGGGATCATCAGGGATGACTGCCCGCAAGCCGCTCGACCGCTACCGCCGCATCGTCATCAAGATCGGCTCTGCCCTCCTGGTCGATCGCAAGACCGGCTTGAAGAAATCCTGGCTCGACGGCATGTGCGCCGATATCGCCGCGCTGAAGGCCAAGGGCATCGATGTACTGGTCGTCTCCTCGGGCGCGATCGCGCTCGGCCGCTCCGTGCTCGACTTGCCCTCCGGCGCATTGAAGCTCGAGGAAAGCCAGGCGGCAGCGGCCGTTGGGCAGATCTCGCTAGCCCGCGCCTGGTCGGAAAGCCTGTCGCATGACGATATCGTTGCCGGCCAGATCCTGCTGACGCTCGGCGATACCGAGGAGCGCCGCCGTTACCTCAACGCCCGCGCCACCATCAACCAGCTTCTGAAGATCGGCGCCGTGCCGATCATCAACGAGAACGATACGGTCGCGACCAGCGAAATCCGCTATGGCGACAATGACCGCCTCGCCGCGCGCGTCGCCACCATGACGGGCGCCGATCTGCTGGTACTACTGTCAGACATCGACGGGCTCTATACTGCGCCGCCGCATCTCGACCCGCAGGCGAAATTCCTCGATACGATCGCCGAGATCACGCCCGAGATCGAGGCCATGGCCGGCGGTGCCGCTTCCGAGCTGTCGCGCGGCGGCATGCGCACCAAGATCGATGCCGGCAAGATTGCGACCGGCGCCGGCTGCGCCATGATCATTGCCTCAGGCAAGACAGACCGGCCGCTGAACGCGATCGAAAGCGGCGCCCGTTCCTCCTGGTTTGCGCCGTCAGGCACGCCCGTTACCGCCCGCAAGACCTGGATTGCCGGGCAGCTGCAGCCGGCCGGCGAATTGCATGTCGACGATGGCGCGGTGACCGCGCTTGGTGCCGGCAAGAGCCTGCTGCCCGCCGGCGTGCGCCGCGTCGTCGGTCATTTCGGCCGCGGCGACACCGTCGCCGTTATCGGTCCCTCCGGCCGCGAGATCTCCCGCGGCCTTGTCGGCTACGATGCCGAAGAGGCCCGCCAGATCACCGGCCGCAAGTCGGCGGAGATCGAGGCAATCCTCGGCTATGCCGGCCGCGCCGCCATGGTGCATCGCGACGACCTCGTCATGACCGCTTCCGTCAAGGCGAAGGCCGAGAAATCGAAGAAGGATGAAGCTCATGCTTGATGCTGTCGCACAAAGCCCCGACATCGATGCGCTGATGAACGATATCGGCCGCAAGGCCCGGGCTGCGTCGCGACCATTGGCCTTCGCCTCCACGGAGAGCAAGAACAAGGCCTTGAATGCCATGGCGGATGCCATTCTTGCCCGCAAGGATCATATCCTCTCCGAAAACGCTAGGGATCTGAAAGACGTTGAAGGCACGGATATGCTCGCCTCCTTCGTCGATCGCCTGACGCTGAATGATAAGCGTATCACCGAGATGGCCGACGGCATTCGCGCCATCGCCGCCCTCCCCGATCCGGTCGGTGAAGTCATCGCCGCCTGGGATCGTCCGAACGGCCTGAAGATCGAGCGCGTGCGTACGCCGCTCGGCGTCATCGGCGTCATCTTCGAAAGCCGGCCGAATGTGACGGCCGATGCCGGCGCGCTATGCCTGAAAGCCGGCAATGCCGTAATCCTTCGCTGCGGCAGCGATTCGCGCCGCTCCTCGCAGGCGATCCACGATTGCCTGGTCGAAGGATTGAAGGCGGCTGGCCTGCCGGAATATGCCATCCAGCTCGTGCCTGTCAGCGACCGCGCCGCCGTCGGCGCCATGCTGCGTGGTCTGGAAGGCAATATCGACGTCATCGTGCCCCGCGGCGGCAAGAGCCTCGTCGCCCGCGTTCAGGCCGAGGCACGCGTACCGGTCTTTGCCCATCTCGAGGGCCTCTGCCACGTCTATGTCGATGCTTCGGCCGATCTGGAGATGGCGAAATCCATCATCGTCAACGCCAAGATGCGCCGCACGGGCATCTGCGGCGCTGCCGAAACGCTGCTGGTCGACAAGAAGGTCGCTTCCACCCATCTGAAACCGCTGCTTGACGGGCTTGCGACGGCGGGCTGCGAAATCCGTGGCTCCGCCGAGGTGCTGCAGCTCGTTCCCGGCCTCAAAGCGGCAACGGAAGAGGATTGGACCACGGAATATCTGGCCGCGATTATCTCTGTCGCGCTGGTCGAGGGCATTTCCGGCGCGATTGCCCATATCGGCAAATATTCGTCGAACCATACCGAAGCCGTGATCGCCGAAGATCCCGCAATCGTCGAACGCTTCTTCACCGAGATCGACTCGGCAATCCTGCTGCACAATGCCTCGACGCAATTTGCCGACGGCGGCGAATTCGGCATGGGCGCGGAAATCGGCATCGCCACCGGCAAGATGCATGCGCGCGGGCCTGTTGGCGTCGAGCAGCTCACCTCCTTCAAATATCGCGTTCGCGGCACCGGACAGATACGGCCCTGACGTGCTGACAGAAGAGGTCGATCAACGCTATCTGCGCATGCCCCATGCCGAGCGCGGCATGGTGGTCGGCCTTTTTGGCGGCTCCTTCAATCCGCCGCATGAAGGCCACGCACTCGTGGCCGAGATCGCCATCCGCCGGCTCGGCCTCGATCAGCTCTGGTGGATGGTGACGCCGGGCAACCCGCTGAAGAGCCGCAATCACCTTGCGCCGCTCGCCGAACGCCTCGCGCTCAGCGAACAGCTTCTCCACGATCCGCGCGTCAAGGTGACGGCGTTCGAGCAGACGCTGGGCATGAGCTATACGGCCAATACGCTAGCGCATGTGAAGGCGCGCAACAGTCATGTCCATTTCATCTGGATCATGGGTGCAGACAGCCTGAATACGTTCCACCGCTGGCAGAAATGGCAGGAAATCGCCCGTACCTTCCCGATCGCCGTCATTGACCGGCCGGGATCAACGCTGTCCTATCTCTCGGCCAAGATGGCGAAGACCTTCCATTATGCGCGTGTCGACGAGGATGACGCCCGCGTGCTCTGGAAGAAGCGGGCGCCGGCCTGGACCTTCATCCACGGACCGCGATCGGCGCTCAGCTCGACAGCCTTGCGCGCCGCACAATAGTCGACACGAATTCCTGGCCAAAATTTCTGGGAAGAGCTTAAAAATAAAAAGCCCGACGCGGGAGGAGGTGCGTCGGGCTTTTGAACCTGATCAGCAACTGGGAGGAGGAGAGTTGCTGATCCATATCGAACGGCATTGGGAGGAGGAGATCGCCGTTTCGATGATTATGTTTTAGCAGATTTTACCGCTTAATAAATGGCCGATTGCGCAATGCAGCAATGCAATAGAAGCATGGCTCTGAAAATTTTCTGCCCAAAAAACGCTTCTTTTCCAAATTTCTCGCGATTTAATTTTCATTGTTGGAATTACTTAGGCGAAAGAATGACACCGGATCCCACGGTTCGTAACGTTACGTCTTGTTTCGTGAGCGTTCGCCAATCTGCTGGGCGAATCCAGTCATGCATTTTTGTAATGCCCGAAGTCACTCGTATGCGCTGCGGCACGGAAAATCCATAGAATTCGTAAGGTTACGCTGCACCAAGGCGATATATTTTTACAAACACATCCCTAGCCAAGCTTCGCGCGTCGTTATATCTGTCGAAATATGTCGATATCTTTGGGGAGAAATAAAATGGCCACCAGCCGACGCCGATGGATCAAGCTTGCAACCGCCGCCGCTTCCGCCGTGTGGCTCTGCCTTTCGACCGCACCTGTGCCGGCATTCGCTGCTGATAAGATCGTCGTTTTTGCAGCCGCCAGCATGAAAAACGCGCTCGACAATGCCGACGCTGCCTTCGCCAAGGAAACCGGCAAGGAAGTGACCGTCTCCTATGCGGCCAGCGGCCCGCTCGCCAAGCAGCTTGAAAACGGCGCCCCGGCCGATGTCTTCATCTCCGCCGACACCAACTGGATGGACTATGTCGCCGGCAAGAAGCTGATCAAGGACAACAGCCGGGTGAACCTCCTCGGCAATAAGCTCGTTTTGGTCGCTGCCAAGGACAAGGCGAGGCCGGTTGAGATCAAGCCGGGCTTCGATCTCGCTGGCCTGCTCGGCGATGGCCGCCTGGCGATCGGCCAGCCGGAATCGGTGCCGGCAGGCAAATATGGCAAGACGGCGCTGGAAAAGCTCGGCATCTGGGCTTCCGTCGAAAAGAAGGTTGCTGGCGCTGAAAGCGTGCGTGCAGCCCTCGCGCTGGTATCCCGCGGCGAAGCGCCCTACGGCATCGTCTATCAGACAGATGTCTCGGCCGATCCGGGCGTTGCCGTTGTCGGCACCTTCCCGGCAGACAGCCACCTGCCGATCGTCTACCCGATCGCAATTACCAGCAGCAGCAAGAACCCGGATGTGCAAGCCTATTTTGACTATCTGAAATCGGCTAAGGCTGTTCCGTTCTTCGAGCATGAGGGCTTCACGATCCTGAAGCAGTGAGCGTCATCACCGCAAGTCAGGCATGAAAGTTCAATCATCAGGCTCGCCGACCCATGGCGGGCCTGAGATGTTTTAAGGGGCGGATATTTGGAAGCGTTGGGTTTGAGCAGCGACGAATGGACGGCCATAGAGCTGAGCCTGCGCGTTTCCATTGTCGCCATGCTGGTAAGCCTGCCCTTCGGCATTGTCGCCGCGCTCTTGCTTGCGCGCGGCCGGTTCTGGGGCAAATCGGTCCTCAACGGCGTCATCCATCTGCCGCTGATCCTGCCGCCAGTCGTCACCGGCTTCATCCTGCTCATCCTCTTCGGCCGCAAGGGGGCGATCGGGTCTTTGCTCGACCAATATCTCGGTATCGTCTTCTCGTTCCGCTGGACGGGTGCTGCACTTGCTTGCGGCGTCATGGGCTTCCCGCTGATGGTCAGAAGCATCCGCCTGTCGGTCGAGGCCGTCGACCGCAAGCTGGAAGAGGCGGCCGGCACGCTGGGCGCCAGCCCTATCTGGACCTTCCTGACGGTCACCCTGCCACTGATCCTGCCTGGCATCATCGCCGGCATGATCCTCTCCTTCGCCAAGGCGATGGGCGAGTTCGGCGCCACCATCACCTTCGTCTCCAACATTCCCGGCGAGACACAGACCCTGTCTTCGGCCATCTATACCTTCACCCAGGTTCCGGGCGGCGATGCCGGTGCCATGCGGCTGACCATCGTCGCCATCGTCATTTCCATGGCGGCGCTGCTCGCTTCGGAATTCCTTGCCTATCTCGCCGGACGGAGGGTGGATTTCGAATGACGCTTTCGGTCGATATCCGCCATCGCCTCGGCGCCTTTTCGCTGGAGGCCGCATTCACCTCCGATGGCGGCGTAACCGCCCTTTTCGGCCGCTCCGGGTCCGGCAAGACCTCGATCGTCCGCATCATTGCCGGCCTCATCCGGCCCGATCACGGCCGCGTCAGCCTCGACGAAACGGTGCTTGCCGACACCGGCAGGCAGATCTTCGTGCCGCGCCACCGCCGCCGCTTCGGCTATGTCTTCCAGGAAGCGCGCCTGTTTCCGCATCTTTCGGTGCGGCAGAACCTCAATTACGGCCGCTGGTTCGCTCCCCGCAACGAGCGCGGCGAAAGCTTTGACGGCGTCGTCGATCTTCTCGGCATCGGCGCGTTGCTCGACCGCAGACCAGCCACGCTCTCCGGCGGCGAAAAGCAGCGCGTCGCGATCGGCCGCGCCCTGCTTTCCTCCCCACGGCTCCTATTGATGGATGAGCCGCTTGCTGCACTCGACGAAGCCCGCAAGGCGGAGATTCTCCCCTATCTCGAGCGGCTGCGCGACGAGACCAGGATACCGATCATCTATGTCAGCCACTCGATGGCCGAAGTGGCGCGGCTCGCCAACCGCGTCGTCGTCATGCGCGACGGCAGGGTCGAGACGATCGGTGCCGCTGTCGATATTTTCAGCCAGCTATCCGGCCCGCTGGCGGCCGATCGCCGCGAGGCCGGCGTGCTGCTGGAGGGCCGCGTGGAATCGATGGACGACCGGCATCACCTGACCACTATCGCCCTGAAGACTGCGAAACTCGTCGTGCCGGGTCAGGCGGCGGCTGTCGGCAAGGCCCTACGCGTCCATATCCCTGCCCGCGACGTCATGCTGGCGACGGCGCGGCCAGAGGGTCTCAGCGCCCTCAATATCCTCGACGGTGAAGTACTGGAGATCGGTACGGCCGCGGACGGAACGGCGGAGGTCAGGGTCGATTGCGGCGGCGACACGGTGCTTGCACGCATCACGCAATTCTCCGCCGAGCGGCTGGGATTGCGCATCGGCCTGCCGATCCATGCGGTCATCAAGACCGTGGCACTCGAACATTAATCAGGATTTTTCCGAAGAAGCCTCGACTGAACTTCGATTGGCTTCGAGCCAGTTCAGGTCGTCGGCAATGGCGGCGCGCAAGGTCGTTTCCATACCGCGGAAGCGCCGCAGCAACTCCTCGCCGAACGGTGTCAGGGCTGCGCCGCCACCCTTCTGCCCACCGCGCTGGGATTCCACCACCGGCTCGCGAAACATGTGGTTCAATTCGCTGATGAGCAGCCAGGCCCGACGGTAGGACATATCCATGGCGCGGCCGGCAGCGGAAATCGAGCCGGTCTCCTGAATATGCTCGAGAAGTTCCATCTTGCCGCGCCCAAGCCGATCCTGCCCCGAAAAGCTGATGCGGAGGATGGGCTTCAACGGTGGCTGCGGAGCATCTGTCATAGCATCTGTAACGGTTTGGTCTCCCGAGAGCATGATGCCGAAAAGTGTGAGCAGTTTTCGGACGACATCGTGTTCTATCTATTTGATGCTAGCGCGGATTCAGATTTGAGGTCAATTCGACCTGAAATCCCGCTGGCCTATACGCGGCCTTCGCCTGCCTGTACATCCCGACGGGAATGGACAAGCGGCGATATCGGCCTATCTGATCTCCAATGTAAAAGACGCGTCCGCATGCAAACTCAGGGCAGGAACGGGGATTGTACGGGAGTTCGACTTTCGCGGGGAAGGGAGACACTATGCCGGCCTATATCATCTCCGACGTCACGGCGAGGGATGTCGAAGCTTTCGAGACCTACCGAACCCGCGCTGCCGCCTCCATAGGCCAATATGGCGGCCGCTATCTGGTCCGCGGCGGTCCGATCGAACAACTGGAGGGCGATTGGTCGCCGCGAGCCCTCGTCATCGTGGAGTTTCCCGACCTCGAGCGGGCGAAGGCCTGGTATCGTTCGCCGGAATACGCAGCTGCGCTCGACATTCGCGACAAGGCTCTCAGCCGCAAGCTCATTCTTGTCGATGGAGTAGGCTCGGCAGCCTGATTTTTGGCCCTCGGCGCGAATATTCACCCATATCTGGTGCGAAAGAGCCCAATTCGGACACAAATCCTTGTCCTGAACGCCTCAAGATGGCCATTGGCGTCTTGAAACCTTAATGCTTTGGTGCCTATCTTTAGGGGGTGATCGACTCAGATCATCGATGTGCATGTTCTGTTACTCAAGGAAGGAAGAGCACTGACAACAGTACACGCCAAGGGAAGAACGCCTGTCGTTATCCCGAAGAGCTCGGAACGTGGCGCCGATGCCGCTGCCCGCGCCCTGCAAGCCGTCCTCGCAAGCCTCGAGGACTCCAAGGCCGAAAATATCGTCCCCATCGACATTGCTGGCAAGTCCGCGCTTGGAGACTACATGGTCGTCGTCTCCGGCCGATCGAACCGCCATGTCCTGGCGATTGCCGACCATCTCATGACCGATCTCAAGGACGAGGGCTTCGGCAATGCCCGCGTCGAAGGTCTCGATGGTGGCGACTGGGTGTTGATCGACACCGGCGATATCATCGTTCATGTCTTCCGACCGGAGATCCGCGAGTTCTACAACATCGAAAAGATGTGGGCAGCTCCCGATCTCGACGAAGGCACGCTGCACTAACCGACCCCGGACCGCTTTCCCGGCACCGGTCGGCAGCTTCACATCGCCGGACATGAGCTTCCGGCAAGAGTTTCGTTTTGTGCCGCCATGACGGCGGATATGGTTGGGAGCGGGAATGCGGATAGGTCTTTTCGCGGTGGGACGGTTGAAGGCCGGCCCTGAAAAGGATCTTGCGGCTCGCTATCTCGACCGTTTCGCCAAAGCCGGACCGGCGATCGGCCTGGAAATGGCACGCATGACCGAGGTTGCCGAAAGCCGCGCCTCCAACAGCGAGACCCGCAAGCGCGAAGAGGCGGGTCTGCTGCAGAAGGCGCATCCGGAAGGCGGCGTGCTTATTCTTCTCGACGAACGTGGCAAGGCGCTCGACAGCGAAGCCTTCGCCGCCATGCTCGGGACATTTCGCGATCAGGGCAAGCGCGACCTGACGATCGCCATTGGCGGCGCCGACGGCCTCGACCCATCCCTTTACGACAAGGCCGACCTGACCATATGCCTCGGCAAGCTGACCTGGCCGCACCAGCTGGTCCGCATCCTCATTGCCGAGCAGCTCTACCGCGCCGTCACCATCCTCTCCGGCCATCCCTACCACAGGGTGTAACCCTCTATCCCGCTTCGAAAACAGTTTGGCTTTCGGGCTTTTTGCGTTAACGAAACGCTCACACAGGCGTGTTTTGATTCCCGCCCTGAAAATGACGATGCTTCCTGGAGCATTTCCAGGAAAAGTGCGCAGCGGTTTTCCGTCCGGATGCGTAAAGAAACAAGAACATAGAGCGTTTTCGCAATTCGAAGAAAAGCGGCAACGCTCTAGCCGATCGCGGCAAATCAGCCTATTTTCACGCGATCCGAAGGGACCAGGCCCGAACCGACTGGATGAGAAAAGCCCAGCCCATGCTTTCCCGTCTTCTGCTGCCACCTCTGGCGGCATGTCTCGGTGTGGGCGCCTATGTGACCGGCCCTTTCCCTTTGCTGGACGTGGCCGTGGCGCAGGAGGCCGATACCACTGCACCGCAGGCGCCTGACGGTCGCGCCGCGACGACCGCATCGGCGCCGCCGGTGCAACAGGCTCCCGACCCGGCCGAGGATCTTGCCCGCAAGCGCGACGAAACCCGCGCCCAGCTGGACGAGCTGTCGAAGACGATCAATCTCTCCTCCGGCAAGACGAAAGAGCTGGAAGACGGCATCGCCTCCCTCGACAAGAGCACCACCAGCCTGCGCCAAGCACTGATCGACAGCGCCGCCCGCCGCAAGGAGCTGGATCGTAAGATCCAGCAGAGCGAGAAGACGCTGACGGACCTTGCCGTCAAGGAAGGCAAAATCCGCGCGTCCCTGCATGATCGCCGCGCCCTGCTGGCCGAAGTGCTGGGCGCTCTAGAGCGCATGGGCCGCAACCCGCCGCCTGCGCTGCTGGTGACGCCGGACGACGCACTCGGCTCTGTACGCAGTGCCATTCTTCTCGGCGCCGTCGTGCCGGGAATGCGCAAGGAGACGGACAAACTGATCGCCGATCTCACGGATCTCAGCAAGCTGCATGCCGACGCGGCGGCCGAAAAGGCGAGCTTCACCACCACCATGACCAACAGTCTGGAGGAGGAGCGGCGCATGGATCTGCTGATTGCCGAAAACGACAAACACAGCAAGGAGAATGCCGCCCAGCTCGGGGCCGAGCGCAAGCGCGCCGAGGAACTGGCAGGCCAGGCAACCAGCCTGGAAGGACTCGTCGCCTCGCTGGAAAGCCAGATCGGCTCGGTACGCGACGCCGCGGCTGCCGCGCGGGCGGAAGAGGCGCGCCGGGCGCAAATGACCGAACAGCAGCGCGAGCAGGCGAAGGCCCTCGCCGAGAACGGTGTGCCCGATAAAAACCGCATTACGCCCGCATATCCCTTCTCGGACCTTAAACAGAAGTTGGAGCTGCCCGTGGCGGGCGATACCCTCCGCCAGTTCGGCGACGACGACGGTACCGGCCATACGGCGATGGGGTTGACCATTGCGACGGGTCCGGAAGCGCTCGTCACGGCTCCTGCCGACGGCACGATTGTCTACGCCGGCGCGTTTCGCAGCTACGGTCAGATGATCATTCTGGATACGGGCGACGGTTATCACATGGTGCTGTCGGGAATGGACGCGATCAAGACGCGTCCGGGCAGATTTGTCTTCGCCGGCGAGCCGCTCGCCACGATGGGCCAAAAAAGAGTCGCGAGCGCGACCGCTTTGGCGCTGGAAACGGATCGGCCAACGCTTTACATTGAATTCAGAAAAGATGGAAAACCGGTCGATTCTCGGCCTTGGTGGACCTCCAAAGACACTGGAAAGGCACGCAATGATACGTAGGGCTTCTCTTGTTCTCGTCGGCGCATTGATGGGTGCGACCGCGATGGGCGTTATCTACTCGGCGGTAGCGCCGGCGGAAGCCGCTGGCACTTCCACCTACAAGGAGTTGTCGATTTTCGGCGACGTCTTTGAGCGCGTCCGCGCGCAGTATGTGACGCCGCCGCAGGAAGACAAGCTCATCGAAGCCGCCATCAACGGCATGCTGACCTCTCTGGACCCGCATTCGAGCTATATGAATGCCAAGGACGCCGAAGACATGCGCACCCAGACCAAGGGTGAATTCGGCGGCCTCGGCATCGAAGTGACGATGGACAACGACCTCGTCAAGGTCATCACCCCGATCGACGATACGCCTGCCGCCAAGGCCGGCGTTCTTGCCGGCGACTATATCACCGCGATCGACGGCCAGTCCGTTCGCGGCCTGAAGCTGGAAGACGCCGTCGAGAAGATGCGCGGCCCGGTCAAGACGCCGATCAAGCTCACCTTGATGCGCAAGGGCGCCGACAAGCCGATCGAACTCACCGTTATTCGTGACGTGATCGCCGTTGCCGCCGTCAAGTCACGCGAGGAAGGCGGCGATGTCGGCTATATCCGCATTATCTCCTTTACGGAAAAGACGACGCCGGATCTCGAAGCCGCGATCGCCAAGATCAAGAAGGATATCCCGGCCGACAAGCTGAAGGGCTATGTCCTCGACCTGCGCCTCAACCCGGGCGGCCTGCTCGACCAGGCGATCAATGTCGCCGACGACGTGCTCGAGCGTGGCGAGATCGTTTCCACGCGCGGCCGCAACCCGGATGAAACGCGCCGCTTCAACGCCACGCCCGGCGATCTGGCCGACGGTAAGCCGATCATCGTGCTCACCAACGGCGGCTCGGCTTCCGCTTCGGAAATCGTCGCAGGCGCCTTGCAGGATCTGCGTCGCGCCACCGTTCTCGGCACGCAGTCCTTCGGCAAGGGCTCCGTCCAGACGATCATTCCTCTGGGCGACGGCAACGGCGCGCTGCGCCTGACGACGGCGCTCTATTACACGCCCTCGGGCCGCTCGATCCAGGGCACCGGCATCACGCCTGACATCAAGGTCGACCAGCCGCTGCCGGATGATCTGAAGGGCAAGCTGACGACGGAAGGCGAATCCAGCCTGCCGGGCCATATCAAGGGCCAGAGCGAAACCGACAAGGGTTCCGGCTCTTCGGCCTATGTGCCGCCGGACCCGAAGGACGATATCCAGCTCAACTACGCGCTCGACCTGCTGCGCGGCGCCAAGACGGATCCGTCCTTCCCGCCGAACCCGGAAAAGGCAGTTTCCTCCAAGTAAGGAGATGGCGCCGGGCTGGAAACAGACCCGGCGCTTTCATAAACGGGGAGGGGATTTGCGTATCGTTCCGCTCTCCTCGGCCGAATGACATCGGCCTTGTTCAAAACAGCTCATGTTTTAGCACTTTGAGTGTTGCCGGCATCTTGCCGCTCGGCTGCGAGGGGAGTGCCCGACGCCGATACAGTTTTCCGCTTGGGGTGGATAGGAACTTTGGGAACGGATCTGCATGCACCGTTGGGACAGAATCGCCGCCCCGGCCACCAGCGGCGTCTTCCACCCTTTGGGCGTATTCTCGGCGGCTTCTGTCTGATCGCGATTGCCTGCTTCTCCCTCTATTCGGCGCTGCAACGCGACGAGCTTCAGAAGACCCGGCCGATCGAAACCGCAAAAAAGGAAGAGCCCGCGCCGCCAGCCGAAACCAAGCCGGCGAACGGCCAGTCGGCCCTGACCCAGGTTGACCCGCAATCCGGCGCCAATACGTCGCGTGTCGTCACCGATGACGGTTCCGTCGTCACCATGTTCAGCCCCGGCAATCGCGACGGCAGCGGCCCGGTATTGATCAACGCCAATCAGGTGGGCCAGGATCCGCGCATGGCGGCGACGCCGAACGAGAGCCTGCTGGAGGATTCGCCCTTCGGCAAGCTGCCGGTCACCGCGCCGAGCGGGCTCAGGCCGATGGACCAATATGCGCGGCCCTGGTCCGGCACCCGCGGCACGCGCATCGCCATCGTCGTCAGCGGCCTCGGCCTCAGCCAGACGGGCACTCAGCGCGCCATCGAGAAGCTGCCGGAGGAAATCACGCTCGCCTTTGCCGCCAGCGGCAACAGCCTGCAGCGTTGGATGCAGGAGGCCAGACGCGGCGGCCACGAGATCCTCATCCAGGTGCCCTTCGAGCCTTTCGACTATCCCAGCAACAATCCCGGACCGGATACGCTGCTGACCTCGCTGTCATCGGCGAAGAATATCGACAATCTGCACAAGGCAATGGGCAAGATCACCAATTATACCGGTGTCATGAACTATCTCGGCGGCCGCTTCCTTGCCAATCCCAATGCCCTGGAGCCGGTTCTGCGCGACGTCGGCAAACGCGGCTTGCTGTTCCTGGATGATGGCTCTTCGGCACAATCGAAATCCGGAACGCTGTCGAAAACGCTGGAAGTGCCGCATGCCTTTGCCGATATCCAGCTCGATGGAGAGCTGCAGCAGGAGGCGATCCTGAAAAAACTCGATGAGCTGGAGCGCATTGCCCGCCGCAATGGTTCGGCGATCGGCGTTGCCTCCGCCTTCGACGAGAGCGTCGACGCCATCAGCAAATGGAGTGAGGAAGCCGCCATGCGCGGCATAGAAATCGTTGCTGTCTCGGCGCTTGCCGAAGACCCGAAACATCCCTGATCGCTGGAGAGAAAGATGAGCACGCCCCACGCCCCCGTGAGAGCCGAAGACCTGCCCTACCGTCCCTGTGTCGGCATCATGATCCTGAACCGGGATGGTCTGGTCTGGGCCGGACGCCGCATTCCGGTCGGCAATTCCGAATATGACGGCTCGCCGCAGCTCTGGCAGATGCCGCAAGGCGGGATAGACGACGGCGAAGATCCATTGAAAGCCGCCTATCGCGAGCTCTACGAAGAAACGGGTATGAAAACCGTGACCCTGCTGGCGGAAGCGAAAGACTGGATCAACTACGATCTGCCGCCGCAGCTGATTGGTATCGGCCTCAAAGGAAAATACCGCGGCCAGACGCAGCGCTGGTTCGCCTTCCGCTTCGACGGCGACGAAAGCGAGATCGCCATCAACCCGCCGCCGGGCGGCCACGAACCGGAATTCGATGCCTGGGAATGGAAGCCGATGGAAGCGCTGCCCGGCCTGATCGTTGCCTTCAAGCGGTCGGTCTACGAACGGGTCGTTTCAGAATTCAGCCATCTCGCCGGCCTGAAGGCCGAAGACTGAACGTAAGAGAACCGGCCGCAAAAGCGGCCGGTTCTGCAAGCTGTGGGCTATTCCGCGGAATCGGCGGAGTCAGCGTTGAGCTGGCCATACTTGGCTTCGCCGATCTTCCCGAGCAGATCGAGCTGGGTTTCCAGGAAGTCGATATGGCCTTCCTCGTCCGCCAAGAGCTCTTCGAACAGCTTCATCGAAACATAGTCGCCGGCATCGTGACAGATGTCGCGGGATTTCTTGTAGGCCGTGCGGGCGTCGTATTCGCCGGCGAGATCGGCTTCCAGCACTTCCTTGACATTCTGGCCGATGCGCAACGGCGCCAGCGTCTGCAGGTTCGGATGGCCTTCGAGAAAGATGATGCGAGCGACGAGACGATCGGCGTGCTGCATTTCCTCGATGGATTCGGCGCGCTCCTTTTTGGCGAGCTTCGTGTAGCCCCAGTCCTCAAGGAGTCGATAGTGAACCCAATATTGATTGACTGCGCCAAGCTCGAGAAACAGCGCCTCGTTAAGCCGCTCGATGACTTTTTTGTCGCCTTTCAATGTCCGCTCTCCTGTTGTCTTCATGAAATTTTTTCAGGCGGGACATGAAATCAAATATTTCGGCTTCCGTCGAGTGACGACGGGCATGATAATCTTCGGTTGTCTGTATAATGATATCAACGACATTCGGGAAACAGCCGCAGCAACGGCCGCGCTTTTCCATGGCGTGATAAACCTTGGCGGGAACGATGAGCTGCCAACAATCCTCGTCCAGGAACTCGTTGATGACGTCCCTGATTTCCTTGTCGGTGATGTAATTACAACTGCAAACCAGCATTCTTCGTTCAGCCCGTCAAACATGACATTCGCTGTCTTGTTATCTGCTAAAGAAGACGCCCTTTGTCAAGAAAGAAACGATTCGAATTCATCCGCCGATGAGGCCGTTGACCTTTTGCCTTCGATGCGAAGACCGGAATTTCAATGGAAATTGCGCCCCCGCGGCATGACTCCAGCTGTTTCGGCACCATTGCTGCGGCCTTCCGCCGCTGCCCCGGCAGCGGCTCCACGCGGCGGCAGCGGGAGCTTCTCCTTTTGTCTGACATCCATGGTCGGCCGAAGCGCCTCATCCGCCCGATCGCTGACGCCGAAACGCCGTGCCTCGCGCTGAAGAATGCCGAGCGCCGGCGTCATGTCCTCGATATGATCGACCACCACATGGATGACACCGCTCTCGCTCTGCAGCCGGCCACGGATCTTCACCAGCCGCGCGCCCATGACGATGGCACGATACTTCTCGAACTTCTTCGGCCAGACGATCGCATTGGCAACGCCGGTCTCGTCCTCCAAGGTCATGAAGATCACCCCCTTGGCCGAACCCGGCCGCTGGCGCACCAGCACCAGGCCGGCGATCGTCACCATCCGCCCATTCGCCACCTTTGGCAGATCCCGGCTTTGCACGATGCCCTGCCGCGCGAAATCGGCGCGCAGGAAGGAAACCGGATGCGCTTTCAGCGACAGTGACAGATAGCGATAATCCTCGATGACCTGCTCGCCGGGCAGCATCTCCGGCAACGTGACAGCCGGCTCGATCTGGAGTTCCGCATGGTCGCCAAGATCGAAAAGGGGGAGCTTTTCGGCGGCACTTCCGGCATCGAGCGCCCGCACCGCCCAGAGTGCCTCGCGCCGGCTCAAGCCGATAGAGCCGAACGCATCCGCATCCGCCAGGCGCTCGATCTGCGCCTTGGCAAGACCGGAGCGCAGCCAGAGATCGCGCACGGACCGATAGCCCTCGCCACGGCGCTCAGTGAGCTGCTTCATCTCATCCTCAGACAGACCCTTGACCTGCCGGAAGCCGAGGCGGACGGCACATTGCGTCTTGACGATCCCGCGCATCGACGCATGACGCGGCTCGACCGAACTGCGGTCGAAAGACGCCTTCTCCAGCAGACAATCCCAGCTGGAACGATTGACATCCACCGGCCGCACCTCGACGCCGTGCTCGCGCGCATCGCGCACCAGCTGCGCCGGCGCATAGAAGCCCATCGGCTGGGCATTGAGGATCGCCGCACAGAAGACATCGGGATAATAGGCTTTGAGCCAGGAGGAGGCGTAGACGAGAAGGGCGAAGGAGGCCGCATGGCTTTCAGGAAAGCCATATTCACCGAAGCCCTTGATCTGCTCGAAACAGTTCTTGGCGAACTCACGGTCATAACCCCGGGCAACCATGCCACCGACCATCTTCTCCTCGAAAGTGTGGATGGTCCCGGTCCGCTTGAAGGTCGCCATCGCCCGGCGTAACTTGTCGGCCTCGGCAGGCGTAAATCCCGCTGCCGTAATGGCGATCTGCATAGCCTGTTCCTGAAACAGGGGAACGCCCAGCGTTCGCTTCAGCACTTCCTTCAGCTCTTCGCTCGGATAGTCGAGCTCCTTTCCCGCCCGATAGGCTTCCCGCCGCTTGAGATAGGGGTGCACCATATTGCCCTGGATAGGACCTGGCCGAACGATCGCCACTTCGATGACCAGATCGTAAAATTTGCGGGGCCGCAGACGCGGCAGCATGCTCATCTGCGCCCGGCTTTCGATTTGGAAGACGCCGATCGTGTCGGCCCGGCAGATCATGTCGTAGACTGGCTCGCCGTCGGGGTAGTTGGCGTAACCAAGGTCAGCGAGCTCCTTCTTCACGTCGTAATGCAGGAGCAACAGATCGAAAGCCTTGGCGAGACAGGTCAGCATGCCAAGCGCGAGCACGTCGATCTTCAATATGTTGAGATTGTCGAGATCGTCCTTGTTCCACTCGATCATGTAGCGATCATCCATCGCCGTATGCATGATCGGCACCACTTCGTCCAATCGATCCCTGGTGATGACGAAGCCGCCGACATGCTGGGTCAGATGCCGCGGAAATCCCATCAGCGTCGAAGCATAGGAAAGGACGTTCCGTGTCGTCTTGTCCTTGAGATCGAGACCGGCAATCTTCGCCTCGCGCTCGGACAGCTCTTCCGTCGACCAGCCCCAGACGCCGCTCGCAAGAGCCGACTGCACATCCTCCGACAGGCCGAAGGCCTTGGCCACTTCGCGGCCGGCCGAGCGCGCCCGATAGCTGGTGACCGCCGCCGTCAGCCCGGCATGCTCGATGTGGTAATGGTCATAGATAAACTGGATGACCTCTTCACGCTTCTCATGTTCGAAATCGACATCGATATCAGGCGGCTCCTCGCGCTCCGTCGAGATGAAGCGTTCGAACAAAAGCGACGTGATTTCTGGATTGACCTCCGTAATCTTGAGGCAATAGCAGACCAAGGAGTTGGCGGCTGAACCACGCCCCTGACACAGGATATTCTTACTGCGAGCATGTTCCATGATGCGGCGCACCGTCAGGAAATAGGGCTCATATTGCTTTTCGCGGATAAGAGCGAGCTCATCATTGATCTGTTTGGCGACCTTTTCGGGAATCTCATCAGGATAGCGCCATCTGGCGCCTTCCCACGTCAGCCGCTCCAGCGTTTCCGAGACGGTTTCGCCAGGAACGCTTTCGTCGGGATAGTTATGCTTCAGCTCATCCAGTGAAAAAGACAGCCGGCTAAAAAACTTCTGCGTATTGGCGACCGCCTTCGGATAATCCCGGAAAAGGCGCGCTATCTCGGCAGCGTCCTTCATATAGCGCTCGGCATTCGCTGCCAGTTTGAAACCGGCTTCGGCGATCGGCACATGCTCGCGGATCGAAACAATGATATCGGCAAGCGGCTTGCGTTCGGTTGCATGATAGAGCGGTTGATTGCTGGCGATCAGCCGCACGCCGTTGCGTTGCGCAAGAATGGAAAACGTAGCAAAGACCATCCGATCCCGCCCGTCATAGGCAGGCGACAGGACCATATGGAACTTTCGGCCAAAGCGCATCCATAGCCGCTTCAGGCACTCCTCAAGCTTTGCCTGCTCCTCCGGCGTCTCGACGCTTGTCGCATCGGGAACGAGCGCCAGCATCATCTCGTCGCCCCATTCCAGAAGGTCGGCTTCCTCGAGCTGACAGGAACCTTTCTCGGCTCTGAGATTGCCGGCACTCAACAGCCGGCAGAGATGTGCCCAGCCCTTGCGATTCTCCGGATAGGCAAGAATGTCAGGCGTGCCGTCCGAAAACACCAGGCGCGCGCCGGGCTGAAAAGGGGCAGGCTTCAGGAGCGGCTTTTCCGGCTTCCCCTTGGCTCGAAGCTCCAGGTTTTCCTCGATGGCCCTCTTATGCTCCGCCCAAAGAACCTTGGTATGCGCATGCGCCTTGACGACGCCTGCCACCGAATTGCGGTCGGCAATTCCAAACCCGGACAGTTTCAGGATGGCGGCCTGCATCACCATTTCTTCCGGATGCGAGGCGCCTTCGAGAAAGGAGAAGTTCGTTCTCGCCCCGATCTCGAAGAAGGGCACGGGTTCGTGAAAGCTCGGGCGCGCGTTCATGCGAAGACCCCGTGCATGTACCAGTCCGGCGCCGTTCCCCCGCGTCCATAAAGCCCCTTGCGGAACAGCCAGAAACGATGGCCTTCCTCGTCCTCCACCTGGAAATAATCGCGGGCGGGTTCTTCCTTTTCCTCGATCCACCATTCCGCCGAAAGCCGCTCCGGCCCTTCAGCCCGGCTGACCCGATGCATGACCCGCCGCCAACGGAACTGCCGGGGCGGGCCATCGGGCACTTCGGCGGCAACGGCTTCGATCGGCTCCGGCATGCGAAACAGCCGCAACGGCCGTTCACCCCGGGAAAAGCCGTAGCCGGCATAGTCGGCGCCCGCCCGTCTGCGAGCGGCAAGGACATCCATAGCCGGCACCGGCCGTATCGCCCGCTCGGGAATATGGCTTTGCTGCAGCTCGAAACCCTGCAGGCAATCCGGGCCCAGCCGCGCGGCCACCCGGTCGACAAAAGCGGCGAGCGACCCGTCCTGACGGTCTTCTCCGACGAAATCGCCTTGCATCGCGTCGAAAGGCGCATATTGGAGAATATTGAGACGGACGATCTCGAAACCATAGCCGACATCGAGATCGTCATGAATGGCGCCAAAACGCTCCGTGAACAGGTTGGCGATCCGGCACGGCTCCCGCAGCGGCTGCGATGCGCCCGCAGCAACGCGGAAGACTGCTCCATCCACCCTGAACAACAGGAGTTCGAAGGAGCGGCCGCCGACACCACGGGCTTCCAGTCCCGGCTTCAACGTTTCGGCGAGCTGGCGGGCAAGCTGGAGAATGTCGGCTTCCGCCTGAACTGGCTCGGCCAGCCGGCGCTCGGCCGACAATTGCGCGACCGGACGGCGCGGCGAGATCGGCTCCTCGACGAGGCCGACGGCCTGATCGAGCCGCAACATCAGCTGCGCACCGAAACGGCGGGCAAGCGGCGCACGCGGCGCTGCCAGAAGGTCGCCCACCTGCTTCAATCCCAGTTTCTGCAACGCGGCGATGGTCTCTTCGCCGAGCCTCAGAGACGCCACGGGCAGTGGCGCCAGGGCCTCTTCCATGGCTTCCGAAGGAACGACACGGCTTTCGTCGAAACGAGCAACCGCCCAGGAGAGGCCGGGCGCGGAGGAAATGGCGCCACGCACATCGAGGCCCAGCCGGGAAATCCGGATCAATATATCCTCGAGCAGCGCCTCTTCGCCGCCGAAAAGATGGGCGCAGCCGGTAATGTCGAGAAAAAGACCATCCTTACCGTCGATCGCCACCAGCGGCGTATAGCGGTCACACCAGTCGGCGATCGCTTCCAGCAGCTTGCGATCCGCGGCCGAATCCTCCTCGACGACATCGAGATCGGGACAGATCGCCTTCGCCTCGGCCACGCCCTGGCCCTGCTTCAGGCCGATCATCTCCGCACGCTCGTTGAGCGCGGTCAGCCGCATGGCATTGTTGAGCTTGCCGGCACAGGCCAGCGGCGGCGCTTCAAGCCTGCCTGTCGAACGCCAGGACAGGCCCCAGCGCTTGCGCGCGATGCGGTCGGTCGGCAGATGCGGGAAGGTCAGCGCCAAAATGCGCTGCGTGTTCGCCGGGAAAGGCAGGGCGTTGAGTGTCGAGGACAGGGGCAAAGCGGCGGTCATGGGCATTCCACTCCAGGGTTATGGAAAGAGGCGCCGGGTTTCGGCTCTTTTCCAAGGTCAGACGAAAGGCCGGATGACCGATGCTGCCGCCAAGCACCGATCCGTCCGGCAGGGGCCGCGCCAGCGCCGGCGCGGGTTCGACGGAAAAGCGGAAGAGGGCGCTGCTCGCTTCCTCCTCGCCTCCTTGTCGCAACAGAAACAAGGGCCGCCCCGCCGCCTTGGCCCTCAGCGCCAGCCGTCGGCTTTCGGTCAGGCCGAAACGGGCGGGATTGCCGCGCACTTCCAGAATGACGAGAGTAAAGGCAGCACTCCCAAGTGCTGCCTCCGCCACCCAGAGCGCGTCTTCCAGCTTGCGCGGCGAGGCCTGCAGGAAAGCCTCGGGCTCCAGGCCGAAATTCCGGATGCCGATGGCATAGGGCAGGCCCGCCTCCATCGTGGCGACCGTATCGCCGATCCACAGGATCGGAGATGCGGCCGCGTCTGTACCCGAAGCTTGCGCGTGAAGCCGCGCGGCAAGCGCAAGGGTAAAGCCGCTCGCTGCCCCCGCATCGCGCAGGCCGAGCGAGCGGATTTCCGTCAGCGCATCGAGCGGCAGACCGCCTTGCAGGGCGGCATCGAGATCGTCGACGCCGGTCGCAAGAAACGGCTGGGCAGGCTTAGACTGAGCAGACCTGGCTTGGGCAGGCAGAGGCTTTCCAATGCCTGCCGATCCCATGACCGGCTTGGCCGCCAGCATCTCATACGCCGCCGCTGCCAGTGCCGGAATCGGCCTGCCTTCCAGTCTGGCAATGGTTTCACGCAGGACAAAAAGCGTTTCCCGCGCCACGGCGGCCTCGGCCATGACGTTCACTCCAGATCGATAATGTTCCTGTTATGTTCTTATGGATTCCAGAGGTCAGGAAAAGAGTCAACACCAATTTATAAGAAAATATTCCTCTGCGTAGAGTCGGTTGATTTTAGGTCCACTCGACCTACAATCCGAATTCGCTCTAAAATCAAATAGGTAGAGCATGATGTCGTCCGAAAACCGCTCAAATACTTTTCGGCATCATGCTCCAATCCGCTCTCGTAAAAGCAGCGCAAAGCCTCTATATGACCAGCCAAGGAAGGAAGTATTCATGGCTCGCGTTGACCAGAGCGAAAACTGGCGGGATCGTCACTCGCCCTCCATTAGCACATTCGAATCTCTGGCAATGGAGGCCTATAGCCACCTGCCGGACGAATTTCGCTCGCTCACCGGTGATCTCGTCATCCTCATCGAAGATTTCCCGGATGATGACGTGTTCGAGGACATGGCGCTGGAAACGCCCTTCGACCTGCTCGGCCTCTTCGAAGGCCGCGGCATCTCTGAGCGCTTCACCGCCCAGACCGGCGACATGCCCAACAAGATCCGCCTCTATCGCCGGCCGATCATCGATTATTGGGCCGAAAACGACGAAACCCTCGGCGACATCATCACCCACGTCCTGATCCACGAGATCGGCCACCATTTCGGCCTGAGCGACGAGGACATGGAGCGCATCGAGGCGAGCGCGGAAGAAGCGACGGATCGCTGACGCGTTTCGCATTTAAGAATTGCGGGAAAGAAGGAAAATCCGACGATTTATTCGCCGGGATGAAGCCTTTGCTGGCGCCGATCATTCCAATCGTTGACGAACACGATTATCCACCCCAGCGCCGCGATGACAAAGGGTAAAACAAAGAAAAAGAAGATGGCTGCGCTATTCATAGTTTCAGCCTCCCCACAACGTGCCTCGCTGCCATATGTAATGTAAAAGCAGCAAAAAGCCAACTGATGCTAGAAAGAATGGCGATCCAGGAAAGTTGGAAAGCAGCGGTACCATTCACCGCCGAGACCACGGGAGCGATTAGACCCGCAGCAATGCAAGCGGTAGATGCACGATCGAGCGCATTGGCCAATAGTTTGGTGCGTTCGTTATGGACGAGGGTCACGACGGCTTGCTCTGCTTTTCCTCCGGATCATTGTTCCGAAAGCTTCATATCCGGGTCGTAATCCTTGCCGGCCACTTCCTTGACCACGGCCTGACCGCACTCCATCCGCCCGCTCGTGGCATTGAAGCCATAGGTCGGCGAGCCGTATAGCTCCCAGCCCTTGTTCAGCGCAGCACTCACTTTGTGGCAGAAGGACGCGTCGTCGGGACCGGTGAGGAAGCGGTAGAGTTTCATCAAAGCATCTTTCGTAACGTATCAGTCCTCGCCCTGAGCCTGTCGAAGGGCAATGGAGCGCTGTTCGATCAGGCGAGCTTTATGGACGAGTCTCTCCGCCTGGACAAGGTGCAGCCGCTCCACCATCCGTCCGTTAAGGTTCACGACATTGAGAGCATCGGCACCCGGCTCGGCAAAGGCTGATATGATAGCTTCAGCCTCGGCGATGACAGCTTCATCCGGGCCGAAATGCCGGTTAGCCGCTTCGATTTGGTTTGGATGGATCAGCATCTTGCCGGCAAAGCCCATGATGCGGCCCTGGCCGCATTCAGCCTCGAATACCTCGGCATCCTTGAAATCGTTAAGGACGCTGTCGATGGCCTCGAGCCCATAGGCGCTGACAGCAAGCACCACCTGCATCAGCCAGGGCACGAGATAGACGCGACCCGGCTGCGGCAGGACACCCGTTTCCTTTCTGAGATCGTTAAGGCCGACGACGAAGCAATCGAGCCGGCTGCCCGCCGTGCGCCCGGCCTCGGCGATCGAAGCAGCGTTCAGGATGCCGCGCGGCGTCTCGATCATCGCCCAGATGCGCAAGCTTTCCGGCGCATCGGCTTCCGCGAGCCTGTCGCTGACGCCAGTCACATCCTGCGGCTCATCCACCTTGGGCAAGAGCACCGCATCCGGCTCCAGCTCCGCAACCAGCGCCAGGTCGTCGGCCCCGAAATTGGAGGAAAGCGCGTTGATGCGGATGATCCGCTCCTTGCCCGGAAGCGGCGAAGCCGCGAAGAAGGCCCGCAAATTCTCCCGCGCCTCGGCCTTCTTTTCCGGCGAGACCGAATCCTCGAGATCGAAGATGACGGCGTCGCAATCGAGGCTCGAAAGCTTGTCCAGCGCGCGGCGGTTGCTAGCGGGAACGCTTAAGACCGAGCGGCGCAGGTGGGCGGGCCGGGAAGGGGAAGTCTGGCTCTCAGATTGGCTCATTGTGCCGTTTTGCCGCGCTTTTGATCGCCAGGCAAGTCAACAAAAAGCCATGCTCCTCTTGCAGAGGGGAAGGAAGAGGACCACATTGCTGGGAGTAGAGAGGTCTCGACCATGCAGAATATCCGTTCCCTGTTCATCGCGCTTGCCGGTATTACCGTGTTTGCAGCCATGGCGCTGTTTACCGTTTCGGTCACGCTTGCCGTCGGCGGTATCCTGACCGTGCTCATGGCAGCCCGCGCGATTTCGCTCCGCATGAAGCCGGCGCCGGTGCATGCCAAGGCAAAGACGAATGGCCAGCGCGAAATGCGCATCTGGAACGACGGTCGCGGCACGATCATCGACCTCTGAGGTCGAAACAGGTGAGGGCAGCCTCTCGCGGGCTGCCGAACGCATTCGCCCCCAAAGCTCGGACACGCGCGAAAGGTGGAATGCGACCCAAAGCGCCACCTTTTAGAGCATTTCCAAGATTCTCCTTCATTTCGGGCCGGATTTGCTCTATTGGCAGGATAATTCGTGCTTAGACGAGAATGAAGGCAGGACCCCATGGACAAGTTCGTGAAGTTGACCGGTGTCGCAGCACCCCTCCCGGTCGTCAATGTCGATACCGACATGATCATCCCGAAGGATTATCTGAAGACCATCAAGCGCACGGGTCTCGGCAAGGGCCTTTTCGCTGAAGCCCGCTATAACGAGGACGGCACGCCGAACGAAGATTTCGTGCTGAACAAGCCGGCCTATCAGAACGCCAAGATCCTCGTCGCCGGCGACAATTTCGGCTGCGGCTCCTCGCGTGAGCATGCTCCCTGGGCGCTGCTCGACTTCGGCATCCGTTGCGTCATCTCGACCAGCTTCGCCGACATCTTCTACAACAACTGCTTCAAGAACGGCATCCTGCCGATCAAGGTCAGCCAGGAAGATCTCGACAAGCTGATGGACGACGCCTCGCGTGGCTCCAACGCCATTCTGACGGTCGATCTGGAAAATCTCGAAATCACCGGTCCGGACGGCGGCGCGCTCAAGTTCGAACTCGACGAGTTCAAGCGCCATTGCCTGCTGAACGGGCTCGACGACATCGGCCTGACGCTGGAAAAATCTTCCGCGATCAACGATTTCGAAAAGACGAATGCCGCATCGCGCCCCTGGGCCGCCTGACCGGTTTATCATTATCGCATGTTTCGAAGCCGGGCCTTACAGCCCGGCTTTTTTCATGCCGAGAACTCCCTCTCCCGCAAGCGGGGAGAGGGAACTATCCGCAGTTACGGCACCCCAGGAGCGGAGACCGCAAATCCCGGAAAGCTGATCAGACACCATCTTTCCCACCCGCTGTAATATGCTCGACAAGAAGGGGGTCCATACAGGCCTGCCGAGGCCTTTTGGGGCCTCTCCCACCCCTGTTCTTCTCTTCTCCACGCAATGGAGCCCCTCATGACCTCCCTTCCCATTGTCGGCGCCGCCATGACGCTTGACGACGTCGAAATCCATCGTAACTGGTTGCTCGAAAAGCCGCGCGATCTGGAACTGCAGAGTTTCGTCGAAGCCGAAATCCTCAATGGTGACTGGGCTCCGCTTGCCGAGCGCGCCCGCAAGCTGCTCGACGGCCATCAGGGCCGCCTTGGCATCCATGGCCCGTTCTGGGGCTTCGTCATCGCCTCGCAGGATCCGGATATCCGTGCCGTCGTCTCCAAGCGCCTGCTGCAGGCGCTCGATGTCTGCGCCAATATCGGCGCCACGCAGATGGTCATCCATAGCCCCTATACGTCGTGGTCCTATAACAACCTCGACAACAACAAGGGCGAGCGCGAAAAGATCATCGAATATACGCATCTGACGCTGAAGGACGCGGTGAAGCGCGCCGAAGATATTGGCCTCACCATGGTCATCGAGAATATCGAGGACAAGGATCCCCATATCCGCGTTGGCCTCGCCGACAGCTTCAATTCGCCCGCCGTCGCGGTTTCGATCGACACCGGCCATGCCCATTACGCCCATGGCTATACGGGCGCTCCGCCGGTCGACTACTACGTGCATGCCGCCGGCAATCGCCTGCAGCATGTCCATCTGCAGGACGCCGACGGTTATGCCGATCGTCACTGGAGCCTCGGCGAAGGCAATATCCACTGGCGTGCCGTCTTTGCCGCCCTTGCCAAGCTCGACAGCAATCCGCGTCTGATCATCGAGATCAAGGACAAGTCGAAGATCCCGGCATCGGCAGCCTATCTCGCTTCGCTCGGACTGGCTGAGTAAGGCTCGAATATCCCTTCTCCCCTGGGGGAGAAGGTGCCCGAAGGGCGGATGAGGGGGGCGGCACGAAGCTGCCGCTACCAGATTTACCTAAAAGAGAGATCCTCGGTAACGCCCCCTCACCCCGCGCGTTCCGCGCGACCCTCTCCCCGACGGGGCGAGGGTAGGCTTTCGGTCCAATATGCCCGAAAACCGTACCGTTTCGGCCCCTTCCTCGCTTGAAAAGCCGCATTTGCAGGTCTAAAAACCCCGCAACTTTTTCTTTCGCGGAGGCTTTCCCCATGACAGTGCGCAATCTCTTCCTCCTGCCGGGCGACGGCATCGGCCCCGAGGCCATGGGCGAAGTTCGCAAGATCATCGCTTATATGAACGAGGCGAAGAATGCCGGCTTCGTCACGGATGAAGGCCTTGTTGGCGGCTGCGCCTATGATGCGCATGGCGCCGCTATCTCCGAAGAAGACATGCAGAAGGCGCTTGCGGCTGATGCCGTGCTCTTCGGCGCCGTCGGCGGCCCGAAGTGGGACAGCGTTCCCTATGAAGTGCGCCCGGAAGCCGGCCTGCTGCGCCTGCGCAAGGATCTGCAGCTGTTTGCCAACCTGCGCCCGGCCATTTGCTACCCGGCGCTGGCGGCTGCTTCTTCGCTAAAGCCGGAGCTGGTGGACGGCCTCGATATCCTCATCATCCGCGAGCTCACCGGCGGCGTCTATTTCGGCGAGCCGAAGGAGATCATCGATCTCGGCAACGGCCAGAAGCGCGGCATCGACACCCAGGTTTACGACACCTACGAGATCGAGCGCATTGCCGGCGTCGCCTTCGAACTGGCGCGCACCCGCAACAACCGCGTCTGCTCGATGGAAAAGCGCAACGTCATGAAGTCGGGCGTGCTCTGGAACCAGGTCGTCACCGCAACGCATAAGGAAAAATATTCCGACGTGCAGCTCGAACATATGCTGGCGGACGCCGGCGGCATGCAGCTCGTTCGCCAACCGAAGCAGTTCGACGTCATCGTGACAGACAACCTGTTCGGCGACATGCTCTCCGACGTCGCCGCCATGCTGACCGGCTCGCTCGGCATGCTGCCGTCCGCTTCGCTCGGCGCACCCGATGCCAAGACCGGCAAGCGCAAAGCACTTTACGAGCCGGTGCACGGTTCCGCACCCGATATCGCCGGCAAGGGCATCGCCAACCCGATCGCCATGATCGCTTCCTTTGCCATGTGCCTGCGCTACTCCTTCGGCCTGGTTACCGAAGCCGATGCACTGGAAAAGGCGATTGCCAACGTGCTCGACAGTGGCATCCGCACCGGCGACATCATGTCGGCTGGCAGCCGCCAGGTCGGCACCGCCGAAATGGGCGACGCCATCCTCGCCGAATTCAAGGCCCTTTCGGCATAAGCCAGATAGATCGCCTGATATATTTCACGTGAAACACGAAACCCCGCTCTGCAGCGCAGTGCGGGGTTTTCATTAAGCACGAGGAGCCGGCAGTGAGCCTCGAATCGACGGGCCGATCCGGCGATCTTAAAAATACTGTTACAGGAGCCTGCTAGTCGTCCAGCTGATTGGAAATCAAAATGGGCGATGATTATGCAGGCGATCTTGACGTCTCTCGATAGGCGTTGGCGGCGAAGCGATGCGGCACTTGCTTCGTCTCACTGGAAAATCTGCCTTTTTCTGACAGCCAATATCGTGCTTCTTTCGGCCCTCCTGTTCGATTGGCCTCTCGGCGCCACCCTTAAAAGCCAGTCGCCCTCCGTTCGCTTCGTCGGCGGAATGCTGACCGATTTCGGCGATTCCGAGTGGATCATCATCATCAGCGCCTTCCTGTTCTTCGAAGGCTGGGCCGGTAGCCGTCTGCTGCATTCGCAGCGCTGTCGTTGCAAAGCGTTGCGTATCTGCCAGATCGGCGGCTATCTGCTGACGACAGTCGTGCTTTCCGGCCTTCTCGCCAATCTGCTCAAGCGCGCCATCGGCCGCGCCCGCCCCACCCATTTTGCCGATTGGGGCCCTTTTGGTTTCTCGCCCTTCAACGGCCGGGCCAGCTTCGAGAGCTTCCCGTCAGGCCATGCGACCACCATTGGCGCCCTCTTCGTGGCGCTTGCTTTCATGTTCCCACGCTACCGCTATATCTTCGCTGCCTGCGCCCTGTGGCTGGCGATCACGCGTGTCATGGTCGGCGCGCACTATCCAAGCGACGTCATCGCCGGCCTGGCGCTTGGCGGCTGGTTTTCCTTCATGATGGCGACCGTCTATTCCCGCTACGGCCTGCTTTTCCGCATCAACCCCGCCGGCTGGCCGACGCCGAAATGGCGGTTGCTGAAGAGCAAGTGACGCTCCGATTGAAAACTATGCGCAGCGCCGCCGCCCGCGGTCGGTTGCAGGGAAATCGCATATCACCTGAAATCGTAGCCGCCCTCCCTTCTCCCCAGCGGGGAGAAGGAGTTTCCGGTGCTGATCCGACCTATACGCGATTGCCCGGTGGGCGAGGGGATAGATCCCGCATCGGCCTTTACGCCTGGCGATGCATAGAAAGATCGCAAAGGTTGCCAAGCCCGCCGTACATTCATATATCTGACAGACGGGTCACCGAGGGCGGTCAACCCGATTTCGTTCACTTGCGATGAAAATCATGGATGCCGGGCCGATACGTTTGAGCGAAAGGCAGATGGGATTGATCTCCCGGGCACTTGCCGAGCCGCGACGTGTGCAGATCCTGAAGGAAATCGGCACGCGCAGCGAACCCATGCCCTGCAGCACGCTGAACGAGTGCCATGCCGTCAGCGCCGCGACGATGTCCCATCATATCAAGGAACTTGAGAATGCCGGTCTCATCGAGATCCAGCGGGACGGCAAGTTCGCCAACCTCGTGCTGCGCCGCGATACCCTGAACGCCTATATGGCGGAACTTTCCAAGATCTGATGATTCCATCCCACGCCATCGGCATTTTCCGCCGTGGCTCTTGTATCAATTAGATGATTATCTAAATATCAAAGTGACGATGCGGAGCGGTTTTCGGGTCGCGTCTGTCGAATGATTTGATGATTGTAAAAATGTCTAACAATTTCCGAAGGAAAATGACATGAGCAAACTGACAGGCAAGGTCGCGATCGTGACCGGAGCATCCAAAGGCATCGGCGCCGGCATCGCCAAGGCTATGGGCGAAGCGGGTGCAGCCGTTGTCGTCAACTACGCCTCGAGCCGCGAAGGTGCCGATAAAGTGGTGGCGGAAATCACCGCCAAGGGCGGCAAGGCGCTCGCTGTCCACGGCGATGTTTCCAAATCCGAGGACGTCAAGCACCTCTTTGCCGAGGCTAAGCAGGCCTTCGGGCGCGTCGATATCCTCGTCAACAATGCCGGCGTCTATAAATTCGCGACGATCGAGGAATTCGCCGAGCAGGAATTTCATCGCCAATTCAACATCAATGTCCTGGGGACATTGCTGGCCACGCAAGAGGCGGTGAAACATTTCGGCCCCGAGGGCGGCAGCGTGATCAACATCGGTTCCAACGCTGTCAGCATGAACTTGCCGACTGCCTCCGTCTATACGGCAACCAAGGCCGCTGTGGATTCCGTCACCAAGATTCTCGCCAAGGAACTCGGTTCACGAAATATCCGGGTCAATAATCTGGCACCTGGCGGCGTCGAGACGGAAGGCGTTGTTGCCGCAGGCATCATTGGCAGCGATTTTGAAAAGCATCTCGTCTCCCAAACGCCTCTCGGCCGTCTCGGTCAGCCGACCGATATCGCTCCGGTCGCCGTCTTCCTCGCTTCGCAAGATGCCGCCTGGGTGACCGGCGAAACCATCTATGTCGGCGGTGGCCTGAAGTAGTCGCTATTCGCGATACTGCCCTCCGAGAGGAGGGCGGTTTGCCGGGCGCGACACAACCGCACGCCCGGCCAATACATTAGCAAACAATTGCCAAACCACCCCACTTTCCTATTTAGTAGATGCGTTCGGGTTTTCCGCCTAAGCATCACAGCTGCCAGGCCGCAAAGCGGCGATATTTCGGCCGTGAGATTTCAAAACATCCTGTGTTCAATGCGATCCTACGCAGCAGCGAATGTCATCGAACTCCCCTAAGATCCGCCGGCGATCGCTGTCGTGAACAACAACGGAGGACGTCTTTATGAATACCGCCAATACCAAGTCGAAACTGGGTACACGCACCAATCTCAGCGAGGAGGCGACACGCGATATTTCCGCAGCCTTGAGCGCCCTGCTGGCGGATGTCTTCGCCCTCTATCTGAAAACCAAGAATTTTCATTGGCACATGAGCGGGCCGCATTTCCGCGATTATCACCTGCTTCTCGACGAACAGGGCGAACAGATTTTCGCGATGACCGACCCTATGGCCGAGCGTGCCAGGAAGATCGGCGGAACGACCCTGCGGTCGATCGGTCAGATCGCCAAGCTGCAGCGCATTCCGGACAATGACGCCGAATATGTCGATCCGCAGGACATGCTGGCCGAACTCGCTGACGATAATCTCAAGCTGTCTGCCGAAATGCGCGCCGTTCACGATGTCTGCGACGAGTACGGCGATGTCGCCACCGCGAGCCTTCTTGAAAACTGGATCGACGAGTCCGAGCGCCGCACCTGGTTCCTGTTTGAAACCACCCGCCAGTCCAACCGCTGATATCGAAGCGACGTGCCTTCGAACACGATAGTCGAAGGCCGGTTCCGGTGCGCTCGATTTCCTCGCTCCCGCACCGACGGGAGCGAGGAAATCCTTGACTCCTGTGGAAAACATCTTAGAACCGGCGACGGAAAAGGAAGACTTCCATGGTTCGCTTCGAACAGCTCGATAGCTTCAGTCACCCGGCGCAATGTGCCGGGCGGGATGTCTATTTTCCGGTTTCTTCCAAAACCAAGGCCAAAACGACGACGAAAACCGTCTGACGTCTCTGGCCTGCCGCTCTCTCCCCGGCTCGGCCGGGGACAGGAACCGGCCGTTATGGCCGCGGTTCCCCCCTCGCCAAAGAGGAGAGAAGAGAAAGAGAGCTTGAGAAATGGGTTTCAAAGTTGCAGTAGCGGGCGCGACCGGAAATGTCGGACGTGAAATGCTCAACATCCTGTCCGAACGCGGCTTTCCCGCCGATGAGGTCGTGGCGCTCGCATCGGCCCGCTCGCAGGGAACCGAGGTTTCCTTCGGAGACCGGACGCTGAAGGTTGCCAACCTGGAGAATTACGATTTCTCCGACACCGACATCTGCCTGATGTCGGCCGGCGGCGACGTTTCGAAGAGGGTCTCGCCGAAGATCGGTGCCCAAGGCTGCGTCGTCATCGATAACTCCTCCGCATGGCGCTACGACGCCGACGTGCCGCTGATCGTTCCGGAAGTGAACCCGGATGCCATCACGCAATTCACCAAGCGCAACATCATCGCCAATCCGAATTGCTCGACCGCGCAGCTTGTCGTCGCCCTGAAGCCGCTGCACGATTTCGCCAAGATCAAGCGCGTCGTCGTCTCGACCTACCAGTCCGTTTCCGGCGCCGGCAAGGATGGCATGGACGAGCTGTTCAACCAGACCCGCGCCGTCTTCGTTGCCGATCCGATCGAGAACAAGAAGTTCACCAAGCGCATCGCCTTCAACGTCATTCCGCATATCGATAGCTTCATGGAAGACGGCTACACCAAGGAAGAATGGAAAGTGCTGGCCGAAACCAAGAAGATGCTCGATCCGAAGATCAAGGTCACCTGCACGGCCGTGCGCGTTCCTGTCTTCATCGGCCATTCCGAATCGGTCAACATCGAGTTCGAAAACGAGATCACTGCCGACCAGGCCCGCGATATCCTTCGCGAAGCTCCTGGTTGCCTCGTCATCGACAAGCATGAAAACGGCGGCTACATCACGCCTTACGAATCCGCCGGCGAAGACGCGACCTATATTTCGCGTATCCGCGAGGACGCAACGGTCGAAAATGGCCTCAACATCTGGGTCGTCTCCGACAACCTGCGCAAGGGAGCCGCGCTCAATGCCATCCAGATTGCCGAACTGCTCGTCAACCGCGGCCTGATCAAGCCGCGCAAGCAGGCTGCGTAAGGATCCGTAAACCAATTTACGGTTTATAAATTCTTGCCGGCTAAGCAGGATCGAACGAAAGCCTCGCCATTTCGGATGAAAGGCGGGGCTTTTGCAAATGAGTTTGGCGGTGATGTTTCACGTGAAGCGAAACATTGATTGCTAAAATGAGATAATGACAGAGCAGTCGGATGCTGGCATGGTCCAGCGGCGACTAGACAGCGCATAAGCTTGGAAACTGGAGGGTTTATGCGCCTTTCAAAAACGGTTACCGCGTTCGCGGCGCGGTAAGAATTCGGGGACACTGAATGCGCATCACAAAGTCTGGAATGGCAACTCTCGTGGCGGGCGGGTTGTTGCTGGCGACGCCGATTGCCGCAAATGCGGCATCCTGTGGCAACACTTCCGCCGGTTTCGAGAATTGGGTGCAGGAATTCAAACGCGAAGCGCAAGGGCAGGGCATCAGCCCCTCGGTCCTTGATAAAGCCTTCGCCAACGTTCATTACAATCAGCCCACCATCCGCGCCGACCGCGGCCAGAAGAGCTTCAAGCTTTCCTTCGAGGAATTCATGAAGAAGCGCGGCGGCCAGACGATCATCAATCGCGGCAAGAGCATGAAGCAGGCCAATGCGGCGCTCTTCGCCAGGATCCAGAAGCGCTTCGGCGTCCCCCCGGGTCCGATCATCGCGATCTGGGGCATGGAAACCGGCTTCGGCGGCTATATGGGCGACCAGCATACGCTCTCGGCCGTTTCGACCCTTGCCTATGACTGCCGTCGTTCGGCCTTCTTCACCGAACAGCTCTACTCCGCCCTGAAGCTTGTCGGCGAAGGCTACCTCAGCCCGTCGGCACGCGGCGCGGCGCATGGTGAGATCGGCCAGACGCAATTCATGCCCAAGAACGTCGTTGCCTTCGGCGTCGACGAAGATGGCGACGGCAGAGTCGACCTCGTCGGCTCGCGCGCGGATGCGCTCGCTTCGACGGCCAACTTCCTGCGCGGCCATGGCTGGCAGCCGGGCGCCGGCTATCAGCCCGGCGAGCCGAATTTCTCCGCCATCGCCGGCTGGAACGACGCAAGGGTCTATCAGCAGGCGATCGCCTATATCGGTCAGCAGATCGACGGCCAGTAAGCCAGACAACGGCGACGGGAATGAAAAAGGCGCTGCGACCGGATGGTCCGCAGCGCCTTTTCATTTGATCTGCCTTCCGCCCTCACACATCCGGGCGGATGAAATCGCGGGTGTCTGGATCCATGATCCATAGCTCGCCGGTCGAAATGTCGAACCACGCGCCGTGAAGACTAAGCTTGCCCTCTTCTTCCCGCGCCTTGATCTCCGGGAAACTGCGCAGGTTCTCCAGCGAATTGCGGATCGAAATGCGCTCCAGCGCCGTCTGCCGCTCGGCCGGTGTCATGATATCGTTGCTCTGGATCTGTTCGGCGGCCGGCTTCAGCAAGCCCATCCATCGGCCGATGAAATCGCCGGGAGACAACGGTTCGGCATCGGGGTCGAGCGCGGCACGGATGCCGCCGCAACGGCCGTGACCCATCACGACGATATCCGAGACCTTGAGCGACAGGACGGCGAATTCGAGTGCCGACGAGGTCGCATGGAAATTGCCATCCGGCTCATAGGGCGGCACCATGTTGGCGACGTTGCGGATGACGAAGAGCTCTCCCGGGCCGGCATCGAAGATGATCTCCGGCGCCGAGCGGGAGTCACAGCAGGCAATCACAAGGGTCGATGGGTTCTGGCCGATCTCCGCCAGATTGCGATAGCGTTCGCGCTCATCGACGTAACGCCCGCTCATGAAGTTACGATAACCGTTCAGAAGGGTGTCGGGAAAGCTTTGCATGACATTGGATTACAGCGCAGTTCTGTCGATGGCAACTGTTGCGCTGCAAAAAGCGTTAACCGTCGCAAGCCGCTATTTCTTCCGCCGCTGCGCCGGATGGATGAGGTGCCGCAGTTGCACCATCGCCATCGGTGTCGACAGGCTCGCGGAATCGACGGCGAGCGTCAGCTCGTTACTGCCACGTTTGACGGCGCGCGCCAGCACTTCGTACACGCTGGCCGTCGTCAGCTGCAGCGCCCTTTCCTCATCCATGCCCGATAACAGCCGCGACAGGAACACCGCGGACAGCAGGTCGCCAAGCCCGTTCGGCGCTCCTTCGATGCTGCGATGCTCGGCAAGCAAAGCGTTTCGGCCGCTAAGATAGAGGTTGCCGATGCCGCCGGCCATCATCGGCACCGCCGACGTCACCAGCATGCGCGATGGTCCCAGCGCAAGGGCCGCTTCCATGATGGCGTTGTTGTCCTCGAGCGGCGCGCCGGCAAGCCAGGCGAGCTCATAACGATTCGGCGTCGCGAGAGATGCCAGCGGAATCAGGAGATCGCGGATGGCTTCGGCCGTTGCCTCGGGCACATAAAGGCCGCCGGCATCGCCGATCACAGGATCGCAGGCATAGAAAAGGTCGGGGTTCTTTTCCCGCAGGGCAGTCACCAGCCTGGCGACCGAGCGCGCCTGCGCGGCATTGCCGAAATAGCCTGAGAGAACCGCCTTCACCTCGGAAAGCCAGGGTGCCGCGATGAGATCGTCGATGGCGTGGTCGAAATCCGCCTCATTGAAGGCCAGCCGCGTCGAGCGGCCATGGCCTGGATGCCAGGGAAGAACGATAGTCGGCAGCGCCCAGACGGGATGACCGAGCGTTTCCAGCGCGAAAACGGCCGCACGATTGCCGACGGAGCCTCTGACAACATGGCTGGAGATGACGATAACGGCGCCGGCCGACATTTGCGACATGATCCTTGCTTTCAGTTCAGGGCTTCGCACTGCATGGCGCAGTTGATGATCCCTTTCGCGCCACTCTGTCAACCGCGCTTCACAGAGTCATGAAAACCTCTGTTGACGAGCTTATTCCGTCAATTTCACGCCAATGTTCATCTGCTTTGCATCGGAAGCGCATATTCCGGCAAGATTCTTGAAAAAACGGAGCGAAATCGGTCCAAAAGCAACTAAATCCGCATTCTTTTTGCCAGTTTTTTCGCTAAACCTTCTGCTACTGTGGTCAGAATTCGAAAATCGGGAGGAATTTCATGGCGCCGAGAACCAATCCGAAACGGGAAAAACAGATCGAAGCGGCACGCAAATTAGCCGCGACGGCGGGCGAGGCGCACCTCGATCCCGAAATCCTGTTCGGCCGCGCCAGCAATGACGATATGGAGCGATACACCCCGGAAATGCTGGCTCTTGCTGCGGCGCACGCGGCCAGGGAACTGGCAGCCTGGAGCGGTACCTCTCCGCGCGTCAGCATCGAGCAGGTCGCCCATATCGAGCCCGATGGCGCCGCCGTGTCGATCCTCTCGATCACCGACCAGAACATGCCCTTCCTTTACGAATCGATCATGGGCGAGGTGACCAGCAGCTACCGCGACCTCTATATGGCCGTGCACCCGATTCTGGTCATCGAGAAGGGCAAGCAGCCGAGCCTCTATTCCGCCGATCATCCGAGCGATCCTGCCCATCGCGTCAGCCATATCCAGCTTCATCTCTCGCCTTTGACGGCAACACAGGCAACGGACCTGATCAAGCGGATCCAGAGCGTGCTCGACCAGACGCATCTCACCGTCTCCGACTGGAAGCCGATGCTGTCCCGCCTCGATACGGTCATCTCGGAGCTTTCCACCCATGAGGCGGCGGGCCGCCGCAAGAACGACCGCGACGAGGCGCTCGCCTTCCTTGCCTGGCTACGTGACGGCAACTTCACTTTCCTCGGCATGCGCGAATATGTCTATTCCGGCAAGGGCGCCAACGCCAAGGTGGAGCGTGATCGCGGCACCGGCCTCGGCATCCTTTCCAATCCGGATGTGCGCGTTCTGAGGCAGGGTAAGGACGCCGTCACCACGACACCGGAAATCCTCGCTTTCCTCAACGGGCCGGATTTCCTGATCGTCACCAAGGCCAACGTCAAGTCGATCGTCCACCGCCGTGCCTATATGGATTATGTCGGCGTCAAGCGCTTCGACGCGGATGGCAACGTGACGGGCGAGCTGCGCATCGTCGGCCTCTTCACCTCCACGGCCTATACCAGTGCAGCGGCCGAAGTGCCGCTGCTGCGCTCCAAGGTCCAGAAGGTCAAGGATCATTTCGGCTTCGATCCCACAAGCCACTCCGGCCGCATGCTCGAAAACACGCTGGAATCCTATCCGCGCGACGACCTCTTCCAGATCGACACGACGCTGCTCGCAAGCTTCGCCGAACAAATCAACGACCTGGCCGACCGGCCGCGCGTGCGGGCGCTGCCGCGCATCGACCATTTCGACCGCTTTGTTTCGGTAATCGTCTATGTGCCGCGCGAGGAATATGATTCCGTCGTCCGCGAGAAGATCGGCAACTACCTGAAGTCAGTCTATGACGGCCGCGTCTCCGCCTATTATCCGGCCTTCCCGGAAGGCGGCGTGGCACGCGTGCATTTCATCATCGGACGTAGCGCCGGCAAGACACCGCATATCCCGCAAGCGAAGCTCGAAGAGGCGATCCGTGCCATCACAGCCCGCTGGGACGAACGCTTCGTCATGCTGGCAGGCCCGAAAGCGCCGAGTATCTCCGTCAGCCAGGCCTTCCAGGAAGCCTTTTCGCCGGAAGATGCCTTTGCCGATCTGCCTGATATCACCGCAACCGCCGGCGTCGAACCGATCCGCATCGCCTTCTATATCCGCAAGGACGAAGCCGGCGACATTCTCTCGCTGAAAATCTTTCATGGCCAGGGCAATCTCGCGCTGTCGCGCCGCGTGCCGCTGCTGGAAAATCTCGGCTTCAACGTCATCAGCGAGCGCACCTTCGATATCTATGTCACTGCCAAGGACGGCTCGACCGGCCATGTCGTGCTTCACGATATGGAGCTCGAAGCTCGAAGCGGCGTAACGATCGATCTCACCCGCCATGGCGCGGCCCTGGAAGAAGCTTTCCTCGCCGCTTTCGGCGGCACGATCGACAATGATGCCTTCAACAGGCTGATCGTCTCCGCCGACCTTTCCGCCCGCGAAACGAATGTATTGCGCGCCTATTCCCGCTATCTGCGCCAGGCAGGCATCGCCTATTCGCAGGATTACATCGCCGCGACACTGGACAAATACCCGCGCATCGCTGCCTCGCTTTTCCGCCTCTTCCATGACACGCTTGACCCGAAACTCAGCGACAAGAACCGCACGAAGAAGCTTGTCGACCTGCATGCAGGCATTGAAACCGAGCTTGCCGATGTTCCAAGCCTCGACGACGACCGCATCCTGCGCCGCTATGTCAACGCCATCGACGCGACGCTGCGCACCAACTATTTCCAGAAGAACCCGGACGGCACGCCGAAGGCCATGCTTGCCTTCAAGCTCGATCCGAAGCTGCTGGATGGCCTGCCCGAGCCGCGCCCCTTCCGCGAAATCTTCGTTTACGGCGTCGAAGTGGAGGGCGTGCACCTACGCTTCGGCAAGGTGGCCCGCGGCGGCCTGCGCTGGTCTGACCGCGCCGAAGACTATCGCACCGAAGTGCTGGGCCTGGTAAAGGCGCAGCAGGTCAAGAACGCGGTCATCGTGCCCGTCGGCGCCAAGGGTGGCTTCTATCCGAAGAAGCTCCCCGTTGGCGGCAGCCGCGACGAGATCTTCAATACCGGCCGCGAAGCCTACAAGACCTATATCCGCACGCTGCTGTCGATCACCGACAACATCGCCGGCGCCGATATCATCCCGCCGGCCGACACCGTGCGGCTTGATGGTGACGACCCCTATTTCGTCGTCGCTGCCGACAAGGGCACCGCCACCTTCTCCGACACCGCCAATGCGCTGGCGCAGGAAGCCGGCTTCTGGCTGGACGATGCCTTCGCTTCGGGTGGCTCGGCCGGTTACGATCACAAGAAGATGGGCATCACCGCTCGCGGCGCCTGGGAAACCGTGAAGCGACATTTCCGCGAAATGGACATCGATATACAGACAACGCCCTTCGACGTCGTCGGCGTCGGTGACATGTCCGGCGACGTTTTCGGCAACGGCATGCTGCTGTCGCCGAAAATCCGCTTGCTCGCCGCCTTCGACCACCGCGACATCTTCATCGATCCCGATCCGGACATGGGCAAGACGCTCGCTGAGCGGCAGCGCCTCTTCAACCTACCGCGCTCGAGCTGGCAGGATTTCGACAAGTCCGTTCTGTCGAAGGGCGCCATGATCATCTCGCGCTCGGCAAAATCGGTCACGCTGACGCCGGAAGCGGTGGCGGCCATCGGCATCGACAAGGCGGTCGCAACCCCCTTCGAGATCATGACGGCGATCCTCAAGGCGCCAGTGGACCTGCTGTGGTTCGGCGGCATCGGCACCTACGTCAAGGCAACCGCTGAAACGGATTCGGAAGTCGGCGATCGCGCCAACGATCCGATCCGCATCACGGCTGACGAGGTTCGCGCCAGGGTGATCGGCGAGGGCGCCAATCTCGGCGTCACGCAGAAGGGCCGCATCGCCTATGGCCTCAAGGGCGGGCGCTGCAATTCCGACGCCATCGACAATTCCGCCGGCGTCAACACTTCGGACGTCGAGGTCAACATCAAGATCGCGCTGGCATCTGCCATGTTCGACGACCGGCTGACGCGCGCCAAGCGCGACACACTGCTCGCCTCCATGACCGATGAAGTGGCATCTCTCGTCCTGCGCAACAACTACCTGCAATCCCTGGCGATCTCGCTGACAGAGCGCAAGGGTGCAGGCAACGCTCTCGAACTCAGCCGCTTCATGAGCGTGCTGGAAGCGGCAAAGCAGCTCAACCGCAAGGTTGAGACCCTGCCCGACGACCAGACCTTCGCCGAGCGCTATGCCAACGGACGCCCGTTGACCCGCCCTGAAATCGGTGTGCTGCTCTCCTACGCCAAGATCGTCCTCTTCGATGCGATCGTCGCGAGCGACCTGCCCGACGATCCCTATTTCGCCGCAACGCTCAGCCGCTATTTCCCCGCCAAGATGCAGCGCTCGAACGCCGCCGATATCGAAAGTCACCGCCTGCGCCGCGAGATCATCGGCACGGCGCTTGCCAACGAAGCGATCAACCGTGGCGGCCCGGGCTTTGCGGTGAGCATGATGGACGCGACGGCCGCATCGGCTGCCGAAGTCGTCAAGGCGGCCGTCATCGCCCGCGACGGTTTCGATCTCGACCGGCTCTGGAACGAGACCGACGCGCTGGATGGCAAGGTTGGCGGCCAGATGCAGAACCGAGTCTATGGCGAGATCACCGAGGTCTATACCGCGCTGACGCGCCTCCTCCTGAAGACCGGAGCGGCCAAGGGCGATATCGAGGAAACTGTTAGCCGGCTTCGTGCAGCCCTGAAGAAGCTGCGCCCCGTCTTCCTCAGCCACATCCCGGCGGATTTCGCAGCCGAGATCGCCGCTCGCGAAGCGGAATATCAGGCTGCCGGCCTGCCGGAGAAGCTCGCTTCGGAGATCGCCACGATCTACGCGCTCGTCCTCGTGCCGGAGATCATGCAGATCGCCGAACGCACCGGCGATACGCTGAACCGGGCGGCCGAAAGCTACTTCACCGTCTCGCAGACCTTCCGTGTCGGCCGCCTGCTACTCGCCGGCAGCCGGATCGTCACCGGCGACCACTATGAGAGCCTCGCTTTGGCGCGTAGCCTCGACCAGATCGCCGGCGCCCGCCGCGATATCGTCATCTCCGCACTGTCGAACCATCCGAAGGACAAACAGCCGGTTCAGGCATGGCATGCGGAAGACCGTATCCGCATCAATCGCATCGCCGAAGAGCTTGGCGGCCTCAGCGAAAGCGGCGATCCCAACCTCGCCCGCATCACTGTCGCCGCTGGCCTGCTTACCGATCTTGCGAACGGCAGGTCAAGGTGACACAGTCCGCCCGACCTCGTCATGCGGATGAGGGAATGAGGGCTGAATCTGGTGGCGACCGAAATTATTGACAATGACGTGCCGGCAAAAGTGCCGGCACGCGGTATCTGGGGCTGGATGTTTTTCGACTGGGCGGCCCAACCCTTTTTCACGGTCGTCACCACCTTCATTTTCGGCCCCTATTTCGTCGCGCGGCTGACGGCCGATCCCGTCTCCGCACAGACGACATGGAGCAATATGGCGACGATCTC
Source organism: Martinezella tropici (assembly GCF_008370325.1). Classification (GTDB taxonomy): domain Bacteria; phylum Pseudomonadota; class Alphaproteobacteria; order Rhizobiales; family Rhizobiaceae; genus Rhizobium; species Rhizobium tropici_B. The sequence continues at coordinate 105,331 of NZ_VNIP01000018.1, forward strand.
CTCGGTGATCATCGCCATTCTCTCCCCCGTCCTCGGCTCGATCGCCGATCAATCCGGCGCCCGTAAACCGTGGATCGCCTTCTTCGCCGTCATCAAGATCGCCAGCCTCTTCTGCCTCTGGGGGGCAGCGCCTGGATCGCCTGTCATCTATCCCGTCATTTTCATGATCCTGGCGTCGATCTCGGCCGAATTCTCGATCGTCTTCAATGATTCGATGATGCCTCGGCTGGTCGGCAAGGACGATGTCGGCAAGCTGTCGAACGCCGCCTGGGGCCTCGGCTATCTCGGCGGCATGATCGTGCTGATCACCGTCGTGACCCTGCTCGCCGGCAATCCGCAGACCGGAAAGACCATCCTCGGCCTGACACCACTCTTTGGCCTCGATGCCGCACTCGGCGAGGATGCCCGCATCACCGGGCCGATTTCGGCCGCATGGTATCTGATCTTCATCCTGCCGATGTTCCTCTTCACGCCGGACGCCGCCCGCGGCCTGCCGCTTCGCACCGCGGTTCGCTCGGGCCTCCGCGAGCTATCGGCGACCCTCAGCGAGCTGAAGCGCCGGCGCGGCATCAGCCTCTTTCTCATCGCCCGCATGATCTATCAGGATGGCGTCAACGGCCTCTTGATCCTCGGCGGTACCTTCGCGGCCGGCATGTTCGGCTGGGCGACGATCGAGATCGGTATCTACGGCATCATCCTCAATGTCATCGCCATTTTCGGCTGCTTCGCCGCCGGCTATGTCGATCGCTGGCTCGGCTCGAAGACGACCGTCGTCATCAGCCTGACATTGCTGCTTGTCGCCACCTTCGGCATCATATCGACCGGACCCGGCTTCACGCTCTTCGGCCTTGTTCCGCTCTCGACCGTCAATTCCGGCGGCCTATTCGGCACCGCGGCGGAAAAGGCCTATATCGGCTACGGCCTGCTGATCGGCATCGCCTTCGGCCCCGTGCAGGCCTCCTCGCGCTCCTATCTCGCCCGCAGCGTCAGCCTCTCGGAGGCCGGCCGTTATTTCGGCATCTACGCGCTGTCAGGCCGCGCCACCAGCTTCATGGCAACGCTGTTCTTCTCGCTGGTGACCTACTGGAGCGGCTCGGCCCGCCTCGGCATGGCGACGCTCGTCCTCTTCCTCGCCGGCGGCCTGCTGCTTCTGCTGCCGACGCCTTATCCGGCGGATAGGGCAACGAAATAGAGCCTTTCCGCTTTTCTCCGAATCGCGAAAACGCTCTATCCTCTTGTTTTTACGCAATTCCGGACGGAAAACCGCTACGCACTTTTCCTGGAATTGCTCTAGGTAAAGAAAATCCCGGCTGGCGAACCAACCGGGATATGCATTCTTCGAATCTGGTATATCCGCTGATCAATGACGGAAATGACGCACGCCGGTGAAGACCATCGCGACATTGTGCTCGTTGGCCGCGTCGATGACCTCCTGATCGCGCATGGAGCCGCCCGGCTGGATGACCGCGGTGGCACCTGCTGCAATCGCCGAAAGCAGGCCGTCGGCAAAGGGCAGGAAGGCTTCGGAGGCGACGGCCGAACCGCGCGTCAGTGGCTCGGCAAGCCCCATGGCCTTGGCGGCTTCCTCGGCCTTGATCGCGGCGATACGAGCGGAATCGACACGGCTCATCTGTCCCGCGCCGATGCCGGCCGTCTGGCCGTCCTTGGCGTAAACGACGGCATTCGACTTCACATGCTTGGCGACGCGGAAGGCGAACTTCATGTCTTCCAGCTCCTGCGCCGTCGGCGCGCGCTTGGTGACGACCTTGAGCTCCATATCCTCGACCAAGGCATTGTCGCGGTTCTGCACCAGCAGGCCGCCTGAGACGGTCTTGGCGGTCAGGCCCGGCACACGCGGATCGGGCAAGGCGCCGACCGAGAGCAGGCGGAGGTTGGGCTTGCGGGCGATGATCGCCTTGGCTTCCTCCCTAACCTCGGGCGCAATGATGACTTCGGTGAAGAGCTTGACGATCTCTTCGGCGGTTTCCGCATCGAGCAGGCTATTCAGCGCAATGATACCGCCGAAGGCCGAAACCGAATCGCAGGCAAGGGCGCGCTTGTAGGCTTCAACCAGGCTCGGACCGGTGGCAACGCCGCAGGGGTTGGCATGCTTGATGATCGCGCAGGCCGGGCCGTTTTCCGGCAGGAACTCGGCAACGAGCTCATAGGCCGCATCTGTGTCGTTGATGTTGTTATAGGAAAGCTGCTTGCCCTGGATGAGCGTCGCCGTGGAAACACCGGGGCGGTTTTCGCCCGTCACGTAGAAAGCCGCCTTCTGGTGCGGGTTTTCGCCATAGCGCATCTCCTCACGCAGGACCCCACCGATGACGCGATGGCGCGGCGTGGCGATATCGAGCGCTTCGGCAAACCAGTTGGAGATCATCGCGTCGTAGGCAGCGGTGCGGGCAAAAGCCTTGGCGGCCATGCGCTTGCGGAAATCATAGGTCGTTTGACCTGCATCGGCGGCAAGCTGCGCCAGCAGCTCGGCATAATCGGCCGGATCTGTGAGCGTCGTCACATAGGCATGGTTCTTGGCCGAAGCGCGGATCATCGCCGGGCCGCCGATGTCGATATTCTCGACCGTCGTCGGATAATCGCCGCCAGCCTTGCGTACGTCCTCGAAGGGATAGAGATTGATAACGGCAAGATCGATGCCTTCGATGCCATGTTCCTTCATCGCGGCCTGGTGTTCGGCATCGTCACGGATGGCAAGCAAACCGCCATGGACCTTCGGATGCAGCGTCTTGACGCGGCCGTCCATGATCTCCGGAAAATTCGTGACTTCCGACACGTCGGTCACCGCGAGACCCGCTGCGGCAATCGCCTTGTGCGTGCCGCCGGTCGACAGGAGGCGCACGCCCTGCTCGCTGAGCGCACGCGCCAGCTCGACGATCCCGGTCTTATCAAAGACGGACAGAAGCGCGGTTTTCACCTTCACCTTGTCGGGAGCGGGAATTTTCTTGGAAACGACGGCCATGGGCTTTCTCCGGTCTGGAGCAATTCCAGGAAAAGTGCGCAGCGGTTTTCCGTCCGGAATTGCGAGATAACAAAAACAGAGCTGATACGCTCCGGCATGAGGAGACGAGGCGTCCGGCGTAGATGGCGCGGGACGGATAATGCCGCCCCGTTAGCATAGCTGACGCGCTTAGCCTATGGCCGATGGGATAAAAACCAGCGGATTTCCGGCTTTTCCGTGATTCGGAAAACGATCTCGAGCTGATCGGAAGAACGCATGCCCGAAGGATCGGCAAAGAAGATGTCCTCCGCGACAAGCACCTCGTTGCCCGGCGAGGAGAAGACCCATGTCTCTCCATCCGGCGCGATCAGCAGCGCGGAATCCGTTTCCGTCTGCAGAAGGCTGATGGAAGGGTGGATATGGAAGCGAGCGGAGGCAATGCCTTCGCCCTTCGGCGGCTGTTTCCTGCCCTCCGGCACGAAGAGCCGGTCGCGGCCGGCGACGATCGTGCCGCTGGCATTGAGGCTGAGCTCCCGCTCGTGGACATAGCCGAAGGCCGAGAGATAGCCGTCATGAGCGGCCCGGACATAATCGCGGCCGTCTTCGGTCTCGGCGCGCTCGACGATGACCTTCTTGACACCGCCGACCATGATCGGCCCGAGAGATTTCGATTTGGAAAACTGCGATGATGAGGTGTCGTTGAGCGTGACAGTCGAATGCGCCGCGGTCGCCCGCGCAGTTTGTGTAAAGCGCTCGCCTGCAAACTCCGGGGAACCGGAATTGATGATAAAGCGCGTCTTGCCCGATGACATTTCGAAGGAAAGGCAGCCCGCATGCGCCGTGCGGCTAAGATCGGCCGAGGCGGCGGTTCCCACATCGATAATGACGACGGCCGAACCGGCCGCCAACCGATGATATCTAGTGTGCGGCAAGGCCTTGAAAGCCTGCCCCGCCGTCTCGTCATAGCGCAGCACCGACATCAGCTCGTTGGCAAGCGTCGAGGTCGCGCCGTTGAACAGCGCCAGATCGCCATCCTGGTGGCGGAAGAAGCGCAGCGCCGGATACATACGGTCGATGCCGGGAATAAGCCGTATCGGCACGTCATGGCCGAGATTGACGTAGGTCTGTCGCAGCGGCAGCAGATCGAGCAGCAGTTCCAGCGACGCGCGCGGATTGCGGGAGATATGGCCGCCATCCTGCAGAATCTGCCGGTCGATCTCACGGTCGAGTGCCTGGCCGGCGCGCTTCAGCCGCAGAGCGCTGCTCGGCATGGCGACCGAGGACATGGCAAGCGCGATGCGCACGCGGAACCGGGTGATGCCATCCGGCGAGGACGAAACGATCCGCTGCAGAAAGCGCACATGGAAGACGAGCATCCGCATGAAACGGCGGTAGAAACCGCTGTCGGTGCCATGCAAAAGCACTGGCGAATGCGACAGGAGCGCGATCAGTCGCTGCGCCGCTATATCAGGCGACCAGGCAAGACCGTGCAGCCGGCGGCCATGAACGGCAATCCAATCGGTAAGGATCGACCGCGCCATGGCCGAGGCCTGGTCGCTTTTCTCCGCCCGCAAATGCCGCAGCCAGCGAAAATTATGCAGCCGGGCGGCAAAGGCCAGCGATGGCAGTTCGAGCGAGAAGGGCGATGCGCCTTGCGTTTCCAGGACGCGCCCGGCCAGCAGGATGCGTCCGTTCAGAAGCTCTTCGACGAAAAAGGGATCGACGCTGCGCAGATCGGTCGGCGCCACGATCAGGCGTTCCGGCACACGCATCGTGTGGCGGGTGAGACGCAATCGCGTCAACGCCGCGCGGCGCGACATCCGCCGCCATGCTTCCCGCATGTATGAACTCACAAAACCCTGCCGCAGACCTGCATATTTGCTTTTGCTTACTCTCATGGCCCGTGGTTAAAAAGAGGTTACGGATATACCGATTAAGGACATATTACCGGGTTTTTTAACCGTCCTGGGGAATGATGCGCCAATGTACAACTAGCGCGTGTGGCGAAGCACGGCGGCGAAGAAGCCGTCGAGACCAGAAGCAAAGCCATCGGAAAGCGGCAGCATATCCGGCGTGGTGCGGAACGCTCCAAGCGGCGAGATCGCCGTTTCGAGACCCGGCCAATCGCTCGCGGCGATCGGCACGCGCTCGACATTGTCGGTATCGGAGAGCAGGCGCGCGACCAGATCCTCGCCCTCTTCCGGATCGAGCGAGCAATTGGAAAACACCACCACGCCGCCCGGCTTGACCAGCGTCAGGGCGTGGCGAAGCAGGCGCTCCTGCAGGGCGGCAAGCTTGGCGATATCCTCCGGCCCCTTGGTCCAGAGCACGTCCGGATGGCGGCGTGTCGTCCCCGTCGAGGAGCAGGGGGCATCGAGAAGAGCGGCGTCGAAAAGTTCGTCGGGCTGATATTTGCTCATATCGGCAACGACGGTCTCGGCTTCCATGCCGAGGCGCCCGAGATTGGCGGACAGCCTCTTCAGGCGGTTGGCGGATTGATCGAGTGCGGTGACCTTAGCGCCGGCGAGAATGAGCTGAGCCGTCTTGCCGCCGGGTGCTGCGCAGAGATCCACCACCCGTTTGCCGGCCAGCGAACCGAAAAGCTTTGCCGGAATGCTGGCGGCGGCATCCTGCACCCACCACTCACCCTCATCGAAACCGTGCAGCGAGGGAATGGCTCCTTCGAAAGCGGCAAGCCGCAAGCCGCCCGTCGGCAGCACGGTGCCGTTCAGCCGTTTCGCCCAACCTTCTGCATCGGATTTCACCGTGAGGTCGATCGCGGCCGGCTCGAGCTGCGTGTCGGAAATTCTGAGCGCAGCGGCAGCACCATAGGCCGCCTCCAGCCGGGAGAGGAACCAGTCCGGCATGGCCGGCACTTTCGCGACCCGCTCAAGAATCTCCTGCTTTTCGCGGCCGATGCGGCGGAGAATGGCATTGACCAGCTTGGCGAAACGGCGGTTACGGGGATCGCGGTTAGCCTGCTCGACGGCAAGATCGACGGCGGAATGATCCGGTACGTCGAGATAGAGGATCTGCGCCGCGCCGACAACAAGCACATGATGCAGCGCGCGGGCGCCTTCCGGCAGCGGTGAATCGAGCAGCGACGAGATTGCCGCCTCGATGCGCGGCAGGTGCCGCAGCGCGCTGTTCAAAATGGCGCGCACCAGCGCCCGATCGCTGTCGCTGAGCGTCGTATAGGCAGCACTGCCGCCTTCAGAATCGAGCATGCCGTCGAGCGGCGTCTTGCGGTCCAGCACGGCTCCCAGGATCTTTGCCGCCGCCGCGCGGGCCGCAAGGCCAGGCTTCGGCGGAGACGAATCGAGCGGGCGGGATTGCTGAGGCCGCTTGCCCGATCGTTTTCCGTCTCTATTGGAAGCATTGTTTTTCGTGTCAGAACTCAAGACCAGGGACCCTTCGGCGGTTGCGAACCACCGCGACCCGTATTCGGCACGGAGCGCGATTTGCGCCCCGGATTAGCAGTGAAGGACGGTCCCGTCGAGCCAAAGTCCGAAGATGGCGTCATCGGCGGGGCGCTGCCGCCGCTGAAACGAACCATTTCATACAGCGCGGCGATGCGGTTTTCCGTGTTCGGATGGGTGGAAAACAGATTGTCCATGCGCTCGCCGGAGAGCGGATTGATGATGAACATATGCGCCGTCGCCGGATGGCCTTCGGCCTCTTCATTCGGAATATGCTCTGCGCCGCGGGCGATCTTGCCGAGTGCGGAGGCAAGCCAAAGCGGATTGCCGCAGATCTCGGCGCCGCGGCGGTCGGCCGAATATTCGCGCGTCCGGCTGATCGCCATCTGCACCAGCATGGCAGCCAGAGGGGCGACAATCATCGCCACGAGGACGCCGACCATGCCGAGCGGATTGTTGTTGTCGCGGCGGCCACCGAAGAAGAAGGCGAAATTGCCGAGCATGGAAATGGCGCCGGCAAGCGTCGCCGTAATCGTCATGGTCAGCGTGTCGCGGTTCTGCACATGGGCAAGCTCGTGCGCCATCACGCCAGCGACTTCGTCGGGCGTCAGCCCGTGCAGCAGGCCGGTGGAGGCGGCAACGGCGGCATTTTCCGGATTGCGGCCCGTGGCAAAGGCGTTCGGCTGCGGGCTGTCATAGAGATAAACCCTAGGCATCGGCAGGCCGGCATTGCGGGCTAGATCGCGGACGATGCGGTAGAATTCCGGGGCACTGCGCTCGTCCACCTCCTGCGCACCATAGGTGGAGAGTACCATGCGATCGGAATTCCAGTAGGAAAAGAAATTCATGCCGGCAGCAACGACGAATGCGATCAGCATGCCCGATTGACCGCCGATCAGATAGCCGACGCCCATGAACAAAGCGGTCATGAAGGCCAGCAGCATGGCAGTACGCATGAGATTCATCGAGGGGTCTCCAACACATCTGTCGTCCGAACCTTTTTCTTTGCGGCCGGACGCGCCGGAGCCGGATGATTTCAGGTCTTTTCGACCTGAAATCTGAATCCGCTCCGAAATCAAAAAAGCAGAGCATGATGTCACCCGAAAACCGTTCACACTTTTCGGCATCATGCTCTATGATTTGGCTATTCCTCCGCCTAATTCAACGGTTCCGGACCGATCAGATCATGCAGACAGCCGATAACGACAATAAACTCGACACCGAAACCGGTGAAATCACTCGCAAGCCGCTCTCGCCTGCGGCCAAGCGCGCGCTTGCCGAAGCCGAGGAGCGCCGCAAGGTGCAGGAAGCTCAAGCACAGGCCGAGCTCCCCCCGGAAATCGGCGGCCGCGGCGGCGCCGACCCCGCACGCTTCGGCGACTGGGAGATCAATGGACGGGCGATCGATTTTTGAGATGAGTTTAGGTTAGCCGTCATTCGATGGGAGAATAATGCCTGTAGGTTTCTCTCAAGGTCTGTCCTTTGATAAGAAGCGCGCAAACTGGAGCGGTACCGGCCACCGCCCTTTGGCTTGGTCCATGTGGTATCCGGCCGATGATGATGCAATCGAAATTGCATCTTCGCCGTCTTGGTTCAAGCAAAAGCCGGTCGCGCCCAACGTGCCGATGAAGAAGTCTTCCGATCCGCTCCCCCTGGTGTTGCTGTCCCATGGGTCGGGCGGCCTTGCCATCGGACTAGAATGGCTCGGACATCGATTGGCTCAGGCCGGCTTCGTGGCCTTGGGTATCGACCATCACGGCCATACAGGTTCGGAACCCTACAGAGCAGAGGGATTCCTCTGTCTTTGGGAGCGAGCGGCCGATCTGACCGCCTTGCTCAACGCAAATGACTGGAGAGAGGTTTTGGGAGGAGCCGTCGAAGATCAAGCCCATGTCGCGGGATTTTCCGCAGGTGCCCATACCGCGATGCTGTTTGTCGGCGCGCGCATTGCCTACTCTCAGTTCGAACCAGATAACCCTCAGAAGAGCCCCATACGCGGCCCGCGAGAATTCCCTGATTTGGCGGATCACATTCCTTCGCTTCTCCAAGACAGCAGGTTCCTGGAGTCATGGAATCGACGACGAGGCAACTTCAGAGACGAAAGAGTGAAGGCCGCTTTGGCGATCGCGCCAGGTCGGTCGGTTCTCGGCTTTGCCAAGGAAAGCCTCGAAGAAATAACAGCTCCTGTTCAGATCATTGGTGGCGACGCAGATATCATAGCGCCGGCTCACGAATGCTGCACATGGCTCCACGAGAATGTGCGCTCCAGCTCTCTTGAAATCATGGGCGGCGGAGTGGGCCACTATACGTTTTTGCCTGAGGCCACACCACAAGGCCTGAAGGCATCACCAGCAGTCTTTACCGACATTGCGGGCTTGGTACGCGAAAACGTGCACAACCATGTTGCTCAAATGGCAATTGCTTTTTTCAGCACCGCTGAATGAGAAACTTAGGCGAGAGCACAGCTCTCACCTAACGTCAAATGGCCCAATGCCCCTGGTCAGACTTACGCCGCATCCGCCTTGTTCTGCCTATTGGCGATCAGATCATCGACGACAGCCGGATCGGCAAGCGTCGAGGTATCGCCGAGTGCGCCGAAATCGTCTTCGGCGATCTTGCGCAGGATGCGGCGCATGATCTTGCCGGAGCGGGTTTTCGGCAGGCCGGGCGTGAACTGGATCTTGTCCGGCGAGGCGATTGGGCCGATTTCGGCGCGAACGTGTTTCACCAGCTCCTGCCGCAGCGCGTCCGAGCCTTCCTGGCCGACCATCAGCGTCACGTAGCAGTAGATACCCTGACCCTTGATCGAATGCGGATAGCCGACAACGGCCGCTTCCGAAACATGGCTGTGCGACACCAGTGCCGATTCCACCTCCGCCGTACCGAGGCGATGGCCCGAGACGTTGAGCACGTCGTCGACGCGGCCGGTGATCCAGTAATAACCGTCCTCATCACGGCGGCAGCCGTCGCCGGTGAAGTACTTGCCCTTGTAGGTGGAGAAGTAGGTCTGGATGAAGCGCTCGTGGTCGCCATAGACCGTGCGCATCTGGCCGGGCCAGCTGTCGGCGATGACGAGATTGCCGTCGGCGGCTCCTTCCAGCACGTTGCCCTCATTGTCGACCAGCTCAGGCTGCACGCCGAAGAAGGGCAGGGTGGCCGAACCGGCCTTGAGGTCCGTCGCGCCCGGAAGCGGCGTGATCATGTGGCCGCCGGTCTCCGTCTGCCACCAGGTATCGACGATCGGGCAACGGCTGTCGCCGACCACCTTGTAGTACCATTCCCAGGCCTCCGGATTGATCGGCTCGCCGACCGTGCCGAGGATGCGCAGGCTGGAGCGCGAGGCGCGCTTGACGAAATGATCGCCGGCCCCCATCAGCGAACGGATCGCCGTCGGCGCCGTGTAGAAGATATTGACCTTGTGCTTGTCGATGACGTCCCAGAAGCGGCCCTGGTCCGGGTAGTTCGGCACGCCTTCGAACATCAGCGAGGTCGCGGCATTCGCGAGCGGCCCGTAGACGATATAGGAATGGCCGGTGACCCAGCCGACATCGGCCGTGCACCAGTAGATATCGCCGGGGTGATAGTCGAACGTATATTCATGCGTCATCGCCGCATAGACGAGATAGCCGGCCGTCGTGTGCAGCACGCCCTTCGGCTTGCCGGTGGAGCCGGAGGTATAGAGAATGAACAGCGGGTCTTCCGCCTTCATCTTCGCCGGCGGGCAATCGGCCTTCACCTTGGCGATTTCCTCGTGATACCAGAGATCGCGGCCCGGCTCCCAGCCGACCTTGCCGCCGGTGCGACGCACGGCGATGACGGTCTTGACCGAAACCTTCTGCTTGGCGGCGATCTTGATCGCCGTATCGGTGTTTTCCTTCAGCGGGATGGATTTGCCGCCACGAATGCCCTCATCGCAGGTGATGACGACGGTCGACTGGCAATCGACGATGCGGCCGGCGAGCGCTTCCGGCGAGAAGCCGCCGAAGACGACCGAATGCACCGCGCCGATGCGGGCGCAGGCGAGCATCGCGTAGGCGGCTTCCGGGATCATCGGCATATAGATGGTGACGCGGTCGCCCTTCTTGACGCCATGCTTCTTCAAGACATTCGCCAGCCGGCAGACCTGCTCGTAGAGCTCGTTATAGGTGATCTTCTTGTCGATATAGGGATTGTCGCCTTCCCATATGAAAGCGACGCGATCGCCATGCTTCTTCAGATGCCGGTCGATGCAATTATAGGAGACGTTGGTGACACCGTCCTCGAACCACTTGATCGAGACCTTGCCGGTAAAGGACGTGTTCTTCACCTTGGTATAGGGCTTGAACCAGTCGATGCGTTTGCCATGCTTGCCCCAGAATTTGTCGGGATCCTCGACGCTCTGCTCATACCATTTCCGGTACTTCGCCTTGTCGATCAAGGCGTGCGCCTTGATAGGCTTCGTCACAGGATGAATCTTCTCCGACATTGTTTCCTCCTCAAATCCCCGGCACTCCGATTTACAAATGCGAGTGCCCTTTCCGCGCAATAAATAGCAGGTCAAACTACGACAGCAATTGGACAAAGTGCATTTCATGCGCAAAGAATTGCAATTCCGCGACACTGTCGCTATATAGGGCCGTATTTCCCGGACAATGTGGTGTTACACCCCGGACCGCGACACCGGCGCGGACTGACAGAAGGACTATATCCATGGCTCAACAATTGCTCATGCCGAAGGCAACCGCCATCTGGCTTGTCGACAATACAGCCTTGTCATTCGACCAGATCGCGCAGTTCTGCAAGCTGCACCCGCTTGAAGTGAAGGCCATTGCCGACGGTGAAGCCGCTCAGGGCATCAAGGGCCTCGACCCGATCTCGACCGGTCAGCTGACCCGCGACGAAATCGCCCGCGCCGAAGCCAATCCGAACCACAAGCTGAAGCTTTCCGAGCCGAAGGTTCGCGTACCGGAATCCAAGCGCCGCGGCCCGCGCTACACGCCGGTCTCCAAGCGTCAGGATCGACCGAACGCCATTCTCTGGCTAGTGCGCAACCATCCGGAACTGAAGGATGCGCAGATTTCCCGCCTCGTCGGCACCACCAAGTCGACCATCGAGCAGATCCGCGACCGCACTCACTGGAATTCGGCCAACCTGGCGCCGATGGACCCGGTCACCCTCGGCCTCTGCAGCCAGATCGACCTCGACATGGAAGTCGAAAAGGCCTCCAAGGGCCGTCCGCTGCCGACCGCCGCCGAACTCGGCGCGACGCTGCAGCCGGCTCAGGAAACCGAGAAGCTCGGCTTCAGCTATGAGCGTGAAGAAGAGAAGGAAAAGGAAATCGACGCCGACGCCGTTTTCGCCAAGCTGAAGTCGCTGAAGTCGACCAGCCGCGACGACGAGGACGACGATCAGTTCTAAAATCCGGCATAGCGGATAAGAATGCAAAGCCCCGGTTTTCGACCGGGGTTTTTTGCGCGCTAGCGCGCGCCGAAAATCGCAGAGCCGACGCGCACGCTTGTCGCGCCGAAGGCAACGGCGGTCTCATAGTCGCTCGACATGCCCATGGAGAGCTTTTCGACGCCGGCTTGCCCGGCGAGCTTTGCGAGCAGGGCAAAATGCGGCCCCGGATTTTCGTCCGCCGGCGGAATGCACATCAGGCCCTCGACCGAAAGTCCGAGCTCCTTGCGGCAGAAATCGACGAAAGCGACGGTATCATCGGGAGCGATACCGGCCTTTTGCGGCTCCAGGCCGGTATTGACCTGCACATAAAGCCTCACGCTCTTGCCCTGAAGCTTCATTTCATCGGCGATGGTGCGGGCGATCTTTTCCCGATCGATCGTCTCGATGACGTCGAATAGCTCCACGGCATCGGCGGCCTTATTCGATTGCAGCGGACCGATCAGGTGCAGCTCGATCCCCGGCGTTTCGGCCTTCAGCTCCGGCCATTTGCCCTGGCTTTCCTGCACGCGGTTTTCGCCGAACACCCGCTGGCCCGCCGAAATCGCCGGTCGGATCTGATCGGCGTCGAATGTCTTGGAAACGGCGACGAGCTGCACGGCGCCGGTGGGTCGGCCAGCCTGGCGTTCGGCTGCCGTGATATGGGAACGGACTTCGTTCAGGCGCTCTTGAAGTTCCATCTTTTCGCCTCGATATGTTCGCTTGCTTCTCAACCCTTGCAGTAATGAGGCAGCCAGGCTTTGCCAAGGGCGAATACACCCGAATCCGGCTTTGCTTTGCAAGATAAGGCACTTGCCGCAACCGCTAAACTTGACGCTTCGATAGTTTCGTGGTGAAGGTCACCCCCTAACTCCCCATGATTTTCCGGAATACAAGATCAGATGACGACCGAACGTTATAATCCGCGCGATGCCGAGCCCCGCTGGCAGGAAAAATGGAACGAAGAAAAGGTCTTCGTGACAGACAATGCCGATCCGCGTGAGAAATACTACGTTCTTGAGATGTTTCCCTATCCGTCGGGCCGCATCCACATGGGCCATGTGCGCAACTACGCCATGGGCGATGTCGTCGCCCGCTACAAGCGCGCCCGCGGCTACAACGTGCTGCATCCGATGGGCTGGGACGCCTTCGGCATGCCGGCCGAAAACGCCGCGCGTGACAACAAGGTACATCCGAAGGAATGGACCTACCAGAACATCGCTTCGATGCGCACCCAGCTGAAGGCCATGGGCCTGTCGCTCGACTGGAGCCGCGAGTTCGCGACCTGCGATGTCGATTACTATCATCGTCAGCAGATGCTCTTCATCGACATGATGGAGAAAGGCCTGGTCTACCGCAAGAAGTCCAAGGTCAACTGGGACCCGGTCGACAACACCGTTCTCGCCAATGAGCAGGTCATCGACGGCCGCGGCTGGCGCTCCGGCGCGCTCGTGGAGCAGCGCGAGCTTATACAGTGGTTCTTCAAGATCACCGAATTCAGCCAGGATCTGCTGGATGCCCTGGACACGCTGGACCATTGGCCCGAAAAAGTGCGGCTGATGCAGAAGAACTGGATCGGCCGCTCCGAGGGCCTGACCGTCCGCTGGGAAATCGTGGCCGAAACCGCCCCCAATAGCGATCGCGAGATCACGGTCTACACGACCCGGCCCGATACGCTGTTCGGCGCCTCCTTTCTGGCGATCTCGGCTGACCATCCGCTCGCCAAGGAAGCGGCCGCCAAGGATCCGGCGATCGAGGCCTTCTGCGAGGAGTGCCGGCGCGCCGGTACATCGCTCGCCGCCTTGGAAACGGCGGAAAAGAAGGGCATGGATACCGGTATTCGGGTTCGCCACCCCTTTGACCCGTCCTGGGAATTGCCCGTCTACATCGCCAATTTCGTGCTGATGGACTATGGCACGGGCGCCATCTTCGGCTGCCCGTCCGGCGACCAGCGCGACCTGGATTTCGCGCGCAAGTACGGCCTGCCCGTCGTTGCCGTCGTCATGCCGAGGGATGGTGATGCCGCAAGCTTCAGCATCGGCGACACCGCCTATGATGGCGATGGCGTAATGATCAACTCCCGCTTTCTCGACGGCATGGGCATCGAGGAAGCCTTCGAGACGGTGGCGGCGAAGCTCTCGGAGACGAGCCTTGGCAATGCGCCGCAGGCCGAGCGCAAGGTGAATTTCCGCCTGCGCGACTGGGGCATTTCCCGTCAGCGCTATTGGGGCTGCCCGATCCCAGTGATCCATTGCGACGATTGCGGCGTGCTGCCGGTGCCGAAGCAGGATCTGCCGGTCCGGCTGCCCGACGACGTGACCTTCGACCAGCCAGGCAACCCGCTCGATCGGCACGCGACCTGGCGGCATGTCGCCTGCCCGCAATGCGGCAAGGATGCACGGCGTGAAACCGATACGATGGATACTTTCGTCGATTCGAGCTGGTATTTCGCGCGCTTCACCGCGCCCTGGGAAAGCCAGCCGACGGATCAGAAAGCGGCCAATCACTGGCTGCCCGTCGACCAGTATATCGGCGGTATCGAGCACGCGATCCTGCACCTGCTCTATTCGCGCTTCTTCACCCGCGCCATGCGTGAAACCGGCCATCTCGACGTGAAGGAGCCCTTCAAGGGCCTGTTCACGCAAGGGATGGTGGTGCACGAGACCTATAGCCGCGGCAATGGCCTGACGCGCGAATGGGTTTCGCCGGTGGATATCAAGATCGAGGAAGTGGACGGCCAGCGCCGCGCCACGCTGCTGTCGACTGGCGAGGACATCGCCATCGGCTCGATCGAGAAAATGTCGAAGTCGAAGAAGAACGTCGTCGACCCGGATGACATCATCGCTTCCTACGGCGCCGATACGGCCCGCTTCTTCGTGCTCTCCGATTCGCCGCCCGATCGCGACGTCATCTGGTCGGAAGCGGGCGTCGAAGGCGCGCATCGTTTCACCCAGCGCATGTGGCGGCTGGTCTCCGAAGCCGCCGACGCCCTGAAGACCGTTGAACCGACTCCGGCTAAGGAAGGCGAAGCGCTGGCGATTTCGCAGATCGCCCATCGCACGCTGAAGGCGGTTCAGGGCGATTACGACAAGCTCGCCTTCAACAAGGCCGTGGCACGCATCTACGAATTCGTCAATGCTCTCGCCACCCCGCTAAGCAAGGTCGCGGCTGGTGAGGCGGATGGCGCCTACCGCTCCGCGGTCCGCGAGGCCGTCGAAATCCTGATTGCGCTGGTTGCGCCGATCACGCCGCATCTGGCTGAAGAATGCTCGGCGGCGCTCGGCAACACGCACATGATCGCGACCAGTGCCTGGCCAGCCTATGACGAGGCACTCGTCATCGAAAACGAAATCGTCTATCCCGTTCAGATCAACGGCAAGAAGCGCGCCGAATTGACAATCGCGCGCGATGCAGATCAGAATGCCGTGCAGCAGGCCGTGCTCGCCCTGGATGCCGTTACGAGCGCATTGAATGGTCAGGCGCCAAAGAAGATCATCGTCGTTCCACAGAGGATCGTAAACATTGTCGTCTGATAGTCTTTTCAAGTTCGCCCGCGTCGCCGGCGTCGCTTCCCTTGTGGCTGTTGCCGGCCTTCTGTCCTCCTGTCAGGTTCGGCCGCTCTATGCCGTCAGCACGGGCGTTACGCAGAAGCTTTCGGAAGTCGCTTTCTCCGACGTCGGTTCGCGCGTCGGCCTGCAGGTCCGCAATCAGCTGATCTTCATTGCGGGCCGAGGCGCCGGCGAAACGAAGACGCCGAAATATACCGTCGATCTCAGCGTTGCCTCCGGTACGGGAGGCGTTATCTACCTGCCGTCGTCCAGTACGTCGGCAGCCGGCCGTACCACAGTGACTGCGTCCTTTACGCTGAAAGAAGCCGTCACGGGCAAGGTCCTTAAATCAGGCAGCCGCTCGGTAACGTCGCTCGTCGATTTCCCGACGCAGGAATTCGCCAAGCAGCGCGCGATCCGTGATTCGGAAGACCGTGCGGCC
The DNA here is from genome assembly GCF_008370325.1 of Martinezella tropici. Lineage (GTDB taxonomy): Bacteria > Pseudomonadota > Alphaproteobacteria > Rhizobiales > Rhizobiaceae > Rhizobium > Rhizobium tropici_B. The sequence goes on from NZ_VNIP01000018.1 coordinate 121,111, forward strand.
CGCGAAGTTGCCGAGATGGTGGCTGCCGACATAGCAGCCGCGCTCAGCCACTGACAAAGAGCGCGGCATGGCGGAAATCAAGTCTCACGAATTCGACGGATTCCTCCAAAATGCCGCGCGAAACTACCGCATCTTTGTCATTTATGGGCCGGATCGCGGCCTGGTATCCGAACGTGCCGCGCAAATAGCCGGCAAAACCGGTGTCGACCTGAACGATGCCTTCTCCCTTATCAAACTCGACGTCGCGGACCTGCAGAATGATGCCGGCCGCCTGCTTGATGAAGTGAATGCCATTGGTCTGTTCGGCGGCGAGAAGCTCGTCTGGATTCGCGGTGCCGCCAACGAAAAGGCACTCATCGATTCGCTGCAGATCGTTGCCGACAATCCTCCGGATGCCAGCTTTGTCATCATCGAAGCCGGCGACCTCAAGAAAGGATCGGGGCTGCGCAAGGTCGCGGAGCCGGCTCGCAGCATCGCCACCATTCCTTGTTATGCCGATGATGTCAGGGCGCTCAACAGCTTGATAGATACTGAGCTGGCAAACGAGGGGCTGCGTATCACGCAGGCCGCTCGCCAGACGCTGCTGGAGCTTCTCGGAGGCGATCGCATCGCGTCCCGCAACGAGGTGCGCAAGCTTGCCCTATATTGCCGCGGCCAGGACATGATCGAGGAGCAGCATGTCATCGAAATTATCGGTGACGCTAGCGCCGTTTCCGCAGATGACGCCGTCGATGCCATTCTGAAGGGTGATTTGGAAGCTTTCCTGCGCGCCATGCAGAGGATCGCTTCATCTAAAACTCCAATGTTCCTCGTGCTTCAAGGCTGTCTGAGGCAGTTTCAGATGCTTGACACGATGCGAGCTGAGATGGATGAAAAGCGGCTCGCCCCTGCTCAGGTCATGCAGACACATGGCCGTCATCTGCATTTCCGGCGCAAGCCCATCATCGAACAGGCACTGAGAAGCTGGACCGCGCCCGCCATTGCCCGGGAAATGAACAGATTGCAGACAGCTATTCTGCAGACACGCCAGCGTGCCAGCCTGGAAGATACCATTGCCACTCAGACCCTGTTGGCAACCACCTTGCAATCGGCCCGAAAGGGTTGATGTCTCACCGGAAATGACCAGCCCAAGAGGCCACAGGGCTATTTCTAGAGCAATTCCAAGAAAGTGCGTAGCGGTTTTCCGTCCGGAATTGCGTCGAAGCAAAGGGTTAGAGCGTTTCCGCTTTTCTTCGAATCGCGGAAACGCTCTAATGGATCCGGTTTTTCCTTGGTCGGCTGACTGCCTTCAGCGCCGCTCCAGCAGCCGGCAGATCTCCTCGAGCTGCTCCAGCGTCTTATAGCTGATCTTCACCTGGCCGCCGTTGCCGCGATGATTGATCGAAACATCCAGGCCGAGCGTATCGGAGAGCGTGCGCTCCAGCGCCAGCGTATCGGAATCCTTCTCGTCCTTACGGGCACCTACGGGACGGGGATCGTTCTGCGCCTTGATGTCATTCTGCGCCAGCCGCTCGGCATCGCGCACCGACATGCCCTTGGAAACAATGGTGCGGGCCAGCGAGGCCGGATCGGATGTCGATACCAGGGCACGCGCATGGCCGGCAGAAAGACTGCCGCCGGCAAGCATATCGCGCACCGGATCGGGCAGCTTCAATAGTCGTAGCGAGTTAGCGACATGGCTGCGGCTTTTGCCAATGATTTCGCCGAGATCGTTTTGCGTATAGCCATGCTCGGCAATCAACTGTTCATAGCCCAATGCCTCTTCCAGTGGGTTGAGGTCGGCACGCTGGACGTTTTCAACGATTGCAATTTCGAGGGCGGTCTTGTCATCGACATCCCGGACAATGACCGGAATTTCGATCAAGCCGGCAAGCTGTGCCGCTCTCCAGCGTCTTTCGCCGGCTATGATCTCATAGCGATCCGCCGAAATCGTCCGGGCTACAACCGGCTGGACGATGCCGTGCTGGCGGATGGAGCTGGCTAGATCATGCAGCTCGGTTTCATCGAAATAGCGCCGCGGGTTTCGCGGGTTACGGCTGATGAATTCGATCGGCACCAGACGATCCGGGTTGACGGCTGATTTGCCCGCATCCACCGGTGTCGGCTGGTCCATCTCTCCAATGAGAGCCGCCAGTCCGCGCCCGAGACGTCGCTTCGAAAGATCATCATTCATCACCGATACTCACTCTGGAACAATTACTATCTCATGCGGCAGCCTTGCGCTGCCGTTCTCTCTGGATCACTTCCGAGGCCAATTGCAGATAGGCCTGGCTGCCTGCGCATTTCAGGTCGTAGAGAATGGCCGGCTTGCCATAAGAAGGCGCCTCAGACACGCGTACGTTGCGTGGGATCAACGTATGGTAGACTTTCTCACCCAGATGGGTGCGGACATCGCTGACCACCTGCTGGGCCAGATTGTTGCGGGAATCAAACATCGTTAAAACAATCCCCTGAATATCCAGGGACGGATTGACCGTGCGGCGAACCTGATCGACGGTTTCCAGGAGCTGACTGAGGCCTTCCAGTGCGAAAAATTCGCACTGCAACGGCACAAGCACGGAATGTGCCGCCGCCATGGCATTCATCGTCAGCAAATTGAAGGATGGCGGGCAATCGACCAGGATATAGGAAAAGGCGAGGGCTTCCGGTGTATTCAGCGCCCGGCGAAGCTTAAAGACACGATCCGACTGCTGTGCGATCTCCATCTCAATACCGAGCAGGTCCATTGTCGATGGCACGATGAAGAGATTGGGGACGGCGGTTTCCTGTACGGTATCCATGATCGAATGAGTGCCGACCAGAAGATCGTAGGAGGATAGCTTGCGATCCCGCCGTTCGATACCGAGACCCGTGCTGGCATTACCCTGTGGATCGAGATCAACGATCAGGACGCGCTCGCCGATCGCGGCAAGCGCAGTCGCCAGGTTGATGGCGGTCGTTGTCTTGCCGACGCCACCCTTTTGATTTGCGATGGTAATAATCCGGTTTCGCTCGCCGATCATCTGCCGCATCCAATTATGGTTAATTCAGGCGTCGCAGGCGAGTGAGCTCCAAAATGACGGAATCTCGCTCGACGACACTCCGATGTTTTACCAGATCGAATTCCCAACGACCACGGGCTTTCGCGAGCTCGCGTTCGTAATCCCGGCCTTTATGCAGGAAAAGGCGCAGATTTTCATTGCGCTCGCGCCAGGGCGCCGCGTAATCCAGCAGCAACTCCAGTTCCGCGAGAGCTCGCGCCGAGATGACATCGCAATGCGTGATGATGCCGGGTGCCTCTTCGATGCGAACCGCATGAACCGCGCCTCGGGCTTCGCATTCCCGTAGGCATACGCGCAGGAAAGCGGCCTTCTTCTGATTGCTCTCGATTAAATCGACATGTCCGGCGCCCGTTTCAGCCAGGAGAATCGCCGTTATCACCCCGGGAAAGCCGCCGCCGCTACCTAGATCGACCCAATGGCTCGGCGTGGGATGGAGCTGAAAGATCTGTGCACTATCGGCAATATGACGGCGCCAGAGGTCGTCAATGGTAGAGGGCGCCACAAGATTGATAGTTTTCGCCCACTTCTGGAAGAGTTCGGCAAAATGCTGCAGTCGTTCCTGTGTTTCACGTGAAACACGTACACCGTTCAATTCCATGCTTTGGACTCTCTAACCTTGTAGTATCAGGATACGAGCTTCTGTGCATCCTGATTGCCCATCTTTCTCAGATGCGCCAGCAATAGAGATATGGCCGCCGGAGTCATCCCATCGATCCGCGACGCTTGAGCAATGTTCTTGGGATTTGCTGCGGCCAGCTTCTGCTTCAGCTCGTTGGACAGTCCTGAGAGAACAGCGAAGTCGAAGTCGGAGGGAATAGCACGCTCTTCCTCTCTCCGGGCCTGGGCTATATCGGCTGTCTGTCGATCCATATAAACCGCATAGGCCGCTTCGATCTCGACCGCTTCGGCAATGCCCCGTTCCATGGATTGCAGCTCCGGCCAAAGCCGCGACAGTGCTTTGATCGATTGCCCCGGATGCGAGAGCAGCTCATAGGCGGAACGCCACTGACCATCCTTGTTCAGATGCATCCCGGCTTTTTCGGCTTCGCTTGGAGTGACCTTCAAACCTTTCAGGCGAATGCGAGCTTGCTCAAGCTTCGCCAAATACCGATCGAAACGCGATGCACGATCAGCACCAACGCAACCAATAGACAAGCCAATCGGCGTCAGGCGCACATCCGCATTGTCAGCCCGCAGCGAAAGGCGATATTCTGCGCGGGAGGTAAACATACGATAGGGTTCCGCAACACCGCGCGACGTCAGATCATCGATCATCACACCGATATAGGAGTCCGTCCGGCTGAATTGGATGGCTTCACCCCCCGAAGCAAGACGCGCGGCGTTCAAGCCGGCAACGAGGCCCTGCGCGCCAGCCTCTTCATATCCCGTCGTGCCGTTGATCTGACCAGCCAGGAAGAGACCCGGAATCTTTTCCACCTCTAGGGAGAGTTTCAGCTCGCGCGGATCCACGTGATCATATTCAATGGCGTAGGCGTGTTGGAGGATTTTGACTCGTTCCAGACCCGGAATGGTTTTGATGAACTCCTCCTGAACATCCTCGGGAAGGGAGGTTGATATACCGTTGGGGTAAACGGTCGTATCATCGAGGCCCTCCGGCTCCAGGAATATCTGGTGGCCATCACGCTCACCAAACTTCACGATCTTGTCTTCAATGGAGGGGCAATAGCGCGGTCCGACGCCTTCGATCTGCCCGGAATACATCGCCGAACGTTTGAGATTATCGGCAATGATCCTATGCGTCTCCGGGGTCGTTCGCGTCACCCCGCATTCGATTTGCGGATTCACGATGGAATCTGTCATGAAAGAAAAGGGCGTGGGATCTTCATCCGCACCCTGTCTTCCAACGGCGTCCCAGTCGATCGTCGTACCGTCGAGGCGAGCCGGGGTTCCCGTCTTCAAGCGACCGAGGGCAAGCCCATACCGCAGCAGCGTTCCCGAAAGGCCCACCGAAGGCTCTTCGCCGACGCGGCCTGCCGGAATTTTCTTGTCGCCAATATGGATAAGACCGCGGAGAAACGTTCCGGTGGTCAGAACGACGGCGCCACAACGGATGACCCTGCCATCCTTCAACGTGACTGCGGACACGCGCCCTCGCTCAAGGATGAGATCAAATGCATCACCCTCAATGACGTCGAGATTGCCGATCGCACCGATTTCGGCCTGCATGGCCAAACGATAAAGCTTACGATCCGCCTGCGTACGCGGTCCGCGGACAGCAGGCCCTTTCTTGCGATTGAGCATCCGGAATTGAATACCGGCCGCATCGGCAACCCGCCCCATCAAGCCGTCGAGCGCGTCGATTTCCCGTACGAGATGACCCTTGCCGAGACCGCCGATCGCGGGGTTGCAGGACATGACGCCGATCGTGTCTCGCTTATGTGTCACCAGTGCGGTGCGCGCGCCCAGACGCGCAGCCGCGGCCGCGGCCTCGCTGCCGGCATGGCCGCCTCCCACAACGATCACATCATATACTTCATCGAACATCATCAAGTCCTCGGTCGTGCCGTCTGTTTGGCACACCAATTTCAGGAGTCAAGAAGGTTTCACGTGAAACGCCGATCCGTCAAACCAATCGGACATGTTTCACGTGAATCACTTGCCGATACAGAATTCCGAGAAAATGACATCCAGCAAATCCTCGAGATCGACGCGCCCCGTTATGCGTCCTAGGCTCGTGGCTGCCTGCCGCAAATACTCAGCCCTGATATCGAGACCCCGATCCTCGGAAGCAAGTGCTGCCGCAACGGCGGCGAGACTCTCGTTGAGTAGCGTCCTATGCCGCAAGCGGCTCGGCAATGCCAACGATAGAGATTCTGAACGATCTTGCAGATCTTGCCGAAGAAATTGGTGCAGCGCCGACAGTCCGCCGCCGGTCTCTGATGAGATAAGCACGTCATATTCACCGCCGCCTTGACCATGATGCAAGTCCGATTTTGTCCCCAGCGTGACGATCTTGCCCGAGAAACCGGGAAAATCCAGCTGCGGACGATCGCCGATCTCCGCCAATGACAGAACAAGATCGGCATCAGCGACGGTCTTAAGGGCGCGGCGTATCCCCTCGCGCTCGACAATTTCGTCGGTTTCCCGCAAGCCGGCCGTATCATAAAGCTTGACGGCATATCCCTCGATATTCAGGTCGACATGCAGAACGTCCCGCGTCGTTCCGGCAATGTCCGTGACGATTGCCACCTCACGCTTTGCCAACGCATTCATCAAGCTGGATTTGCCGGCATTCGGCGGCCCGGCAATCACCACCTTCAAACCGTCGCGGATAATCTCACCAAGATCAGCACCCTTGAGATGATCAGACAGCTCGGAATGCAGGCGCTTCATATCCGCCCATACCATATCCGATACGGAGCCGGGCACATCGTCCTCGTCAGCGAAATCCAGCTCCGCTTCGATCAGCGCACGTGCACGCGTCAGCCGGTCAGCCCAGCCATTATAGAGCTCCGATAGTCCACCAGCAGCGTGTTCCAACGCGAGCCGGCGCTGCATTTCTGTCTCGGCGCCAATGAGGTCCGCTAGGCCCTCCACCTCGACAAGATCCATTTTGCCGTTCTCAAGCGCACGGCGCGAGAATTCTCCATGTTCCGCAAGACGGCACCGATCGAAGGTGGCGAGCTCCGCCAGAAGCGCATTCACGACGGCTTTGCCGCCATGAACATGAATCTCGACGCAATCCTCCCCGGTAAAAGAGGCTGGCCCCGGAAAAATCAGAACAAGTCCCCGGTCGATGGTTAAACCGTTACGAGTCCGAATCGTTTTAAGCATAGCCTGTCGCGGGGTAGGCAATGTCCCGGCAAGGGATTGAGTGACGGGAAATGCCGAGCGCCCACTAATGCGGATCACGGCGACGCCGGCCGGCAAGCCGCCGCTGGAGAGTGCATAGATTGTGTCGTCTGCCGCCATTGAATTGATCCGTATCCGAATCGATCTCCGTCGATTATCTCGCCTCAAGGAATCCCGCTCATTAAAACGAAATCGGGGCCGCTAAAAGGCGACCCCGATCATAGCATGTTAACAGTATCTCCAAAGCGGGCTGCCCGAAGAATCCGGCTAATGATTATGTGTTCATCGAGTCGAAGAAATCCGGGTTGTTCTTCGTCTGCTTGAGCTTGTCGATCAGGAACTCGATTGCGTCCGTCGTGCCCATCGGCGCGAGGATGCGGCGCAGGACGAAGATCTTCTGGAGATCCTGGCGCGGCACCAGCAGGTCTTCCTTACGCGTACCGGATTTGAGAATATCCATCGCCGGGAAGATACGCTTGTCGGCTACCTTGCGGTCGAGCACGATTTCCGAGTTACCGGTACCCTTGAATTCTTCGAAGATGACTTCGTCCATGCGGCTGCCGGTATCGATCAGCGCCGTTGCGATGATTGTCAGCGAACCACCTTCTTCGATGTTACGGGCGGCACCGAAGAAGCGCTTCGGGCGCTGCAGGGCGTTGGCGTCGACACCACCGGTCAAAACCTTACCGGAGGAGGGAACGACGGTGTTGTAGGCACGTCCGAGGCGGGTAATCGAATCGAGCAGGATGACGACGTCGCGGCCATGCTCGACGAGACGCTTGGCCTTCTCGATCACCATTTCGGCGACCTGGACATGGCGCACGGCCGGCTCGTCGAAGGTCGAAGAGATGACTTCGCCACGGACGGAGCGCTGCATGTCGGTCACTTCTTCCGGGCGTTCATCGATCAAGAGAACGATCAGATAGCAGTCCGGATGATTGGCGGTGATCGAATGGGCGATGTTTTGCAGGAGAACGGTCTTGCCCGTACGCGGCGGTGCAACGATCAGACCACGCTGGCCCTTGCCGAGCGGCGCGACAAGGTCGATCACGCGGGGCGAAAGATCCTTCGACGTGGGTACGTCGAGTTCCATGCGGAAACGCTCGTTCGGATAGAGCGGCGTCAGATTGTCGAAGTGTACCTTGTGACGGATCTTTTCCGGGTCGTCGAAATTGATGGTGTTGACTTTCAGCAGAGCGAAATAGCGCTCGCCTTCCTTCGGTCCGCGGATCGGTCCCTCGACCGTGTCGCCCGTCTTCAGCGAGAAGCGGCGGATCTGGGAGGGAGAGATGTAAATGTCGTCCGGACCGGGAAGATAGTTTGCATTCGCGGAACGCAAGAAACCGAAGCCGTCCTGCAGAACTTCGACGACGCCCTCGCCGATGATTTCTACGTCCTGGCTCGCCAGTTCCTTCAGGATTGCAAACATCAGTTCCTGTTTGCGCATCGTGCTGGCGTTTTCGACCTCGAGCGATTCGGCGAAGGCCAGGAGATCGGTCGGGGATTTATTTTTCAGTTCCTGAAGCTTCATTTCAGCCATGAAGGGAATTACTCGTTTTTTTAAGAGGGGAAAGGCAATGTTGCTCGTATTCAGAACCGCGATTGGGGCGCTCGCGGGCGACAGAATGGAATACATGCCACGAAGAGAAGATGGCGGGAAAATAGCGACTCACTTTCCGAACCGCAAGGGGGGCACGCAAAATGAAGGAAATTTAACGCGCCCCTAATTCAGCCCACGCTTCACGCAAACGGCTTTACGACCACGAGGATGACGATTGCGATCATCAGAAGCGTCGGCGCTTCGTTCATCATCCGCCAGTACCGGGCGGAATGCTTGTTTTCGTCACGGGCAAAGGCGCGCACGGCGCCGCTGAAATGACCGTGAACGGCCGAAAGCAACACAACAAGCCCGATCTTGGCATGCAGCCAGCCGCCCTGGAAATCATAGACCGACCAGGCGAGATACAGCCCGAAAATCCAGGTCAGAATCATTGCCGGGTTGATGATGTAGCGCAGCAGCCGCTGCTCCATCACCTTGAACGTCTCGGATTGCTGCGAGCCCGGCTCGGCATCGGTATGATAGACGAAAAGCCGCGGCAGATAGAACATGCCGGCCATCCACGAAATGACCGCGATGATATGCAGCGCCTTGATCCAGAGATAAAGATCGGCCGGATGCCAGGCGAACAGGCCAATCGCCAAAACGGCAAAAATGAGGATCATGAAATACGCGCGTCGTCCGGCTCTTTGGCCCGGAGCGGTGTCCGTCTGCTTCTCCACCGTCATCGGTTCCTCCATCCCCGCACGCGCTCGACAAGCACCGCGACATTGTCGGGATCGGCCTGTGGCGTTATCCCATGCCCAAGATTGAAAATCAGCGGCCCCTGTCCGAGATGCTGCAGAATATCGTCGATCCCGTCCTCCAGCGCCTTGCCGCCAGCAACTACGCGCATGGGATCGAGATTTCCCTGAACAGGTCCGTCCTTCTGAAGCTCCTGCGCAAAAGCGAGCGGCACCGACCAGTCGAGACCGATCGCATCGGCACCCGTCTTCTGCCGGTAGGTTTTCAGCAGATAGCCCGCACCCTTGGCGAAAGCGATCACCCGGGCCTTTGGCCGCCGTGCCTTCACCGACGCAATCATTTTCGCAACCGGCTTGACCGCGAAAGCCTCGAATTCCTTCTCGCCAAGCACGCCGGCCCAGGAATCGAAAATCTGCACGGCATCGGCGCCGGCATCGATCTGCTCCACGAGATAATCGGCGGAGATATCAGCAAGCAGCATCAAGAGATGCTCGAACGCTTGAGGATGGCGATAGGCAAACAGCCGGGCAGGGGCCTGATCGGGCGTGCCATGGCCGGCGATCATGTAGGTCGCAACGGTCCAGGGTGCCCCGCAGAAGCCGAGAAGCGTCGTCTCCACCGGCAGCTCCTGGCGCAATCGTCGTACCGTCTCCATGACCGGCGCCAGATGCGCCATGATGCCCTCCGGCTTCAACGCCAGGATCCCTGTCTCATCGATCGGATCCATCTCCGGCCCATGCCCTTCGGTGAAGCGAACGTTCCGCTTCAATGCGTCAGGGATGACCAGGATGTCGGAAAAGAGAATGGCGGCATCGAAGCCATAACGCCGGATCGGCTGCAGCGTCACCTCGACCGCATGGTCGGGCGTATAACAGAGATCGAGGAAGCTCCCCGCCTTCGCGCGAGTTTCCCGATACTCGGGAAGATAACGGCCCGCCTGCCGCATCAGCCAGAGAGGGGGAGGGGTGAGCGTTTCGCCGCTCAGCACTCGCATGATCTTCCGGCGTTCATCGCTCACAGACGTCGTCCTATATAAAATCAAAGATATATAGAAAGGTTTCTATTTCTTAGAGTCGGTGAGTAGCAAGGATTAAAGTTCATCCCTTGCCTGTCCAATTTGTCGCGCCTTGCGCATAAATCTGGAGAGATTTCGAAATCGCAATTCGATATGTGGAAAAGAAAGGCGATTTTCTAATCTTTTTAGGAGGTTGAAGAGAAATTTGGCTCTTCTCCTTCTGGGGACAAGTCGGGGATGAACGAGGCATTGCCGATCTTGTCCACATTGCCCACAGCCGCCGCGAAAGCGTTCTCTCGAAAATCCCAAATGTGGAAAACTCGGCCGTTTTCCACTTGCCGAGGACGGGCCCCTTCTCGTACCTCTCTTTTCTCCCGAGATATCAACAGGTGATGGAAAGTAGCGTGGAAAACCGAACGAGCTTCTTTCATCTGCACCTGATTTCTGACTCAACGGGTGAGACTCTCATCTCCGCCGGTCGCGCCGCCTCGGTGCAATTCCATGCCAGCCAGCCGATCGAGCACGTTTATCCGCTGATTCGGAATCGCAAGCAGCTGCTGCCGGTTCTGGAAGCGATCGACAACAGCCCCGGCATCGTCCTTTATACGATCGTCGATCGTGAACTCGCCGATTTCATTGCCGAGCGGTGCAAGGAGATGGGCGTGCCCTGCGTCAATGTTCTCGAACCGGTCATGAATGTCTTCCAGACCTATCTCGGCACGGCATCGCGCCGCCGGGTGGGCGCGCAGCATGTGATGAATGCCGACTATTTCGCCCGCATCGAAGCGCTGAACTTCACCATGGATCACGATGACGGGCAGATGCCGGATGATTATGACGATGCCGATGTCGTCATCATCGGCATCAGCCGCACCTCGAAAACGCCAACAAGCATCTATCTGGCCAATCGCGGCATCAAGACCGCGAATATCCCCATCGTCCACGGCGTGCCGTTGCCGGAGAGCTTGAGCAGGGCGACGAAGCCATTGATCGTCGGACTGGTGGCAACGACGGACCGGATCTCGCAGGTACGCGAAAACCGCATTCTCGGCACGACGCCCGGTTTCGATCGTGGTGACTATACGGATCGCGCCGCCATCTCCGAAGAGTTGAAATATGCCCGCTCGCTCTGTGCGCGGCACAATTGGCCGATCATCGATGTCACGCGGCGCTCGATCGAAGAGACCGCTGCCGCCATTGTTGCCCTGCGCCCCAAGCTGCGTTAAGCGCTGCACATTATTATCTCGGAGGCAGCCGTCATGACCGTGCCCCTTATTCTTGCATCATCCAGCCCGTTCCGACGAGTGCTGATGGAAAATGCCGGATTGCATTTCCAGGCCATAGCCGCCGATATCGACGAACGCGCGATCGAAGCCCCGCTCGAACGGGATGGCGCCAGTCCGGATACCGTCGCGCTCGTACTGGCGAAGGCGAAGGCGAAGGACGTCAGCGATCGCTTCCCCGGTTCGCTCGTCATCGGTTCGGATCAGACCATGTCGCTCGGCGTCCAGGTCTTCCACAAGCCGAAGACGATGGCGGATGCGGAAAATCATCTGCGGACCCTCTCGGGCAAGATGCATCGCCTGAACAGCGCCATCGCGCTCGCGCGCAATGGCGATATCATCTGGGAGCATGTGTCTCACGCCGATCTGACCATGCGGGAGCTCCCGGCTGATTTCATCCACCGGCATCTCGGCCGCGTCGGAGAGAAGGCATTGTCTAGTGTCGGCGCCTATCAGCTCGAGGGAGAGGGCATCCAGCTCTTCTCGAAAATCGACGGCGATTATTTCACGATTGTCGGGTTGCCGATGTTGCCGCTGCTTGAAAAACTGCGCGAATTGGGGGCGATCGATGGATGATTCACGTGAAACACCGGTCGTAAACGCTTTCGTAACGGGTTATCCGATCAAGCATTCGCGCTCGCCGCTGATCCACGGTTACTGGCTGCGGCAGCTTGGCGTGGCCGGCAGCTATCGCGCGCATGAAGTTTCCGCAGAGGACTTCGCTGCCTTCATCGCGTCTCTGAAAGCTGGCACCAGCGGCTTCGTCGGCGGCAATGTCACAATCCCTCACAAGGAAGCGGCGTTCAAACTCGCCGATCGGCCGGACGTGCTTTCGGAAGAACTTGGCGCATCCAACACATTATGGCTCGAAGACGGACTACTGCATGCGACGAATACCGATGGCGGCGGTTTCACGGCGAACCTCGATGAGCGGCATCCCGGCTGGGATCGCAGCGATAGCGCCGTGATCCTCGGGGCGGGCGGCGCCAGTCGGGCGGTGATACAGGCCGTGCGCGATCGCGGCTTCAGGGAAATTCATGTCGTCAACCGCACGGTCGAGCGGGCGCGGGAATTGGCGGATCGGTTCGGCGAACGGGTTCATGCCCATCCGATGGCAGCGCTCAAGGATGTCATGCAAGGTGCCGGCCTTTTCATCAACACGACCTCGCTCGGCATGGACGGCGAAGCTGCGCCGCCTATCGATTTCTCGCCTCTTGCACAAGGGGCTGTCGTCACCGACATTGTCTATGTACCCCTGAAGACGCCGCTTCTGGCGCAGGCTGAGGAACAGGGTTTTGCCATCGTCGATGGTCTTGGCATGCTGTTGCATCAGGCCGTACCGGGTTTCGAGAAATGGTTCGGAAAGCGTCCGGTGGTTGATGATACTTTAAGGGCGTTGATCATCGCGGATATGGAAAAGCATTGATGATCAGGATCGGGCTGACGGGATCGATCGGCATGGGAAAATCCACCTCGGCGAAACTCTTTGCCGAAGCCGGAATCCCGGCGAACGATTCCGATGCGGTCGTGCATGATCTTTATAGCGGCGAAGCGGTTCCTCTGGTCGAGGCTGCCTTCCCCGGTACGACCGGCAATGGCAAAGTCGACCGGCAGGAACTCAGCTGGAAGCTTGCGGGCGATCCCTCCGGTTTCAAGCGTCTCGAAGCCATTATCCATCCGCTCGTTCGTGAGCGTGAGCGCGAGTTCTTGGAACGTCAGCGGCAGGCAGGCGCCGATATGGTGGTGCTGGATATTCCGCTTCTGTTCGAAACCGGCGCGGACGAGAGGGTCGATAAGATCGTCGTCGTCAGCTGTGATCCACAGATTCAGCGACAGAGGGTGCTTGCCCGACCGGGCATGACGGAGGAAAAATTCAACATGATTCTCTCCCGGCAGACGCCGGACGCGGAAAAGCGGGCGCGCGCCGATTATGTCATCGATACGGGCGGAAGCATCGATGCGGCGCGTGAGCAGGTGAGAGAGATCATTGCGGATCTGCGGCGCAAGCAACAGATCGAGACATAGGAAAGCGGAACCGAATGCGCGAAATCATCTTCGATACGGAAACCACCGGGCTCGACAACAGGGCAGACCGTATCATCGAAATCGGCGGCATCGAGCTCTTCAACCATTTCCCGACCGGCAAGACGCTGCATCTGTTTATCAACCCCGGCGACCGCAAGGTTCATCCCGATGCGCTTGCTGTGCACGGCATCACCGATGAATCACTGAAGGATAAGCCGGCCTTCGAAATCGTCGCCGATCAGATCCTCGAATTTTTCGGCGATGCCAAATGGATCGCGCATAACGCCACCTTCGATATGGGTTTCGTCAACGCCGAATTCGCAAGGCTCGGCCGGCCGCCGATCCTCCCGGATATGGTGATCGACACCTTGGCCATGGCGCGGCGCAAGCATCCCATGGGTCCGAATTCGCTGGATGCGCTCTGCCGCCGCTACGGCATCGACAATTCGCATCGCACGAAACACGGAGCCCTGCTCGACTCCGAACTGCTGGCTGAAGTCTATATCGAGATGATCGGCGGCCGGCAGACCGCGCTCGGTCTCGGCAGCGTCATCGGTTCGTCGTCGCGCTCGCGACAGAGCGAGGATGCGGAGGATGTTGTCGCCGATATCTTTACTCGGCCCAATCCATTGCCGAGCCGGTTGAGCGAGGAAGAACTTTCAGCTCATGCCGCGCTTATCGCCAAGCTCGGCGCAAAAGGGATCTGGTCGAAATATGGCGCTTCCGAATAGAGCGTCTTTTGAGCATCAAAAGAAAATGCCCGGACGTGATCCGGGCATTTTCGTTTCCAGAAAAATAGAAATCCAGGCTCAGTTCGGAACGGCCGAAACCTGGGCACGGGCCTGTTCTTCGGCCATGCGCTGCGTGAACATCTGCGCGAAATCGATCGGGTCGATCATCAGCGGCGGGAAGCCGCCATTGCGCGTGACATCGGCGATGATCTGGCGCGCGAAGGGGAACAGCAGGCGCGGGCATTCGATGAAGAGCAGCGGCAGCATGTGTTCCTGCGGGAAGCCGGTGACGCGGAAGACGCCGCCATAGACCAGCTCGGTATGGAAGAGAACGCGCTCGCCGTCCTTGGCTTCGGCGTTCAGCGTCAGCACGACGTCGAAATCCTCGTCCGACAACGGGTTGGCGTTGACATTGACGTTGATATTGATGTCGGGAGCATTTTCCCGGGCCTGAAGCGAGCGCGGAGCACCCGGATTTTCGAAGGAAAGATCCTTGGTGTACTGAGCAAGGATGCTGAGGCTCGGGCTGGCTGCGCCGTTGCCGTTGGTCTCGTTGGCCATGGGGGTGTCCTCTCACGTCTCGATGGGTGTCGCCATCTAGCATTTAGAATAGGGGCTTACAACCCTTATGGCCCGGCGCTCGAGCGCGCTGTACTAGTCCTTCAGACGCTTCTGATCGGACCATGGCGAGTTGCGGTCCGGCTCGCGATGGAAATCGCTTTCGTCCAGATCGACGACGGTTCCGGGATTATTCGGCCGGTCTTGAGGACCGGCGCCCGGACCCTGTCCTCGCCGGAAGGGGCGCGAATTGCCGACGACGACGATGCGCCTGCGCAGGACCGTCCAGGCGAGATCGCGCACCGCCGGAATGAAAAGCAGCAGGCCGATGATATCGGAAATGAAGCCAGGCAGCATCAGGAAAAAGGCGGCGACGACGATCATGGCGCCATGCACCATCTCGCGGCCGGGATCGCCGCCATTGCGGCTTTCGGCCGAGATACGCTGAAGGATCCCGATCCCTTGAATTCTGAGGAGAGCGGCACCGAGCAGCACGCTGAGGATGACGAGCCCCAGTGTGGCCCAGACGCCGATCATCTTTCCGACGACGATGAATCCGGCGATCTCCGCCAGAGGCATCAGAGAAACGAAGATAGGAAGAAGCGATAGGCGCATGTTACGGTGGTCCTGAAAGCGGGTTTCTTCGCCTAAGCGTTGGTTTCTCGCGTATCATAAAGAAACTGGTCCGCTATTTGAATGATAGAAGGATGCAGACTATATGGGGATTGAACTTTTAATTTTAACGGTGGTTCCGATACGAGATGGGTGCAAACGACTTTGTGACGATCTTTTTCCTGGTGGCGGCGGTGCTGATCTTCTTTCAGCTGCGCAGCGTTCTTGGCCGCCGCACGGGGAATGAGAAGCCGCCGCGCGATCTCTATGGTTCTGCAGATCCGGCAAATGGTCCGACGCCGCCGGATGCCGGCAAGGTCGTGACCCTGCCGCGGCGCGATACGACCGAAGAGGAAGACCGTTTCGCTGCCATCGATACCTTCACCCCGGCCGGTACGCCGCTGAACGAATCGCTGCGTGAGGTGAGCAAGGCCGACCCTGCCTTCAATCCGAAGGAATTCGTCAACGGCGCCCGCATGGCCTATGAAATGATCGTCATGGCCTTTGCCGATGGCGATCGCAAGTCCTTGAAGGGACTGCTGTCGCGCGAGGTCTATGACGGTTTCGATGCCGCCATCGCCGATCGCGAGGCCAAGGGCGAGAAAGTCAAATCGACCTTCGTCGGCATCGACAAGGCTGATATCCTGAGCGCCGAGATGAAGGGAACGGAATCCTTCATCACCATGCGCCTCGTCAGCCAGATGATTTCCGCCACCTATGACAAGGCCGGTGCCTTGATCGATGGCGATGCCGAAGCCGTGGCCGAGATCAGTGACCTCTGGACCTTCGCCCGCGACACGCGTTCGCGCGATCCGAACTGGAAACTCGTGGCGACCGAATCCGAACAATGACGACCCCATCGCAGGAATTCAGGCTGGAGCCGGCAACCTTCGCCGATCTGAAGGGCTGGAAGGACGATGATCCTTCCAGCCTTTTTCGCGCGATGAGGGACTGTCGGTCCTATATCCGTGAAGTCAAACCCTATCGCACGGGTGCGGTGGGACTGACTGTGGATGATCTCCTGACGCTCCTCGATGCCGCCGAAGGATGGGAACCGCGCGATGCGGTGGAGGCCCGGGCTTTTTTCGAGGAGCATTGCCGGCCTTTCTTCATTCGCCGTGGTGGCGGCGCGACCGGTTTCGTGACTGCCTTCTACGAGCCGGAAATCGAAGTTTCGGCCGAGGCGGATGAAACCTACAGCTATCCCTTTTATCGCCGCCCGGCCGATCTGATCGATCTCGATAACAGCAACCGCCCGGCCGACCTCGATCCGTCCTACATGTTCGGCAGGCTTCAGGGCGGTTCGATTTCCGCCTATCCCGACCGCGGCGAGATCGATCGCGGCTATCTGGAAGGGAAAGGGCTGGAAATCGCCTGGGCGAAATCCAAGGTCGATGTCTTCTTCGTGCATGTGCAGGGCGCGGCGCGTCTGCGCTATCCGGACGGGCGTCTCGGCCGCATCACCTATGCCGCCAAGGCGGGGCATCCCTTCTCGGCCGTCGGGCGCTTGCTCATAGAGCGCGGCTTGCTGGATCGCACCACGATCTCCATGCAGACGATCCGCAACTGGCTCTATGCGCATGCGGATCAGGTCGACGAGATCCTCTGGCATAATCGATCCTATATCTTCTTCCGCGAGGCCGATGTCAGCGATGTGGCCCTGGGTCCAATCGCGGCCGCCAAGGTGCCGCTGGTATCAGGCCGGTCCCTTGCGATCGATCGGCTGATCCACACCTTCGGCTTCCCCTTCTTCATCCGTTCGGAAAGCCTGACGCATCTCGATGCCGGCAAGCCTTTCGCGCGGCTGATGCTGGCGCTCGACACGGGCTCGGCGATCGTCGGGCCGGCGCGCGGAGATATCTTTACCGGTTCGGGCTATGATGCGGGAGAGCTCGCCGGCACCGTGCGCAATGACGCCGATTTTTATATACTTATTCCGAAGGCGGCGGTGCAGAGGTTCGGCTGATGGCCCCGGAACGGCAGAACAAGGATCGAAAGCTCAGCGCGGAAGACCGCATCCTCTGGGGTAAGGTTGCCAAGAGCACCCGCCCCATGCCGGGCCGAATGGCTGATATCGAGGCTTTTGAAGCGGCGCTGCAGGCGGAAGCCGAAAGCGAGGAACGCGCCCGCAACACAAAGGCAAAATCGGCGTCTGTATCTGCAGAAGCGTCGGAAGCCCCTGCGCCCGTAAAGCAGCCGGCCGGCCGCCATCATCCGCTCGAGCGTCCCGTCAAGCGCAAGATCGCCAAAGGTCATCTGGCACTCGAAGCCCGGATCGACCTTCATGGCCTCATCCAGAGCGAGGCGCATTCCATGCTTCTGGATTTCCTATTGCGGGCTCATAGCCGCGGCCTTCGCCATGTGCTCGTCATAACGGGCAAAGGCAGCTCCATGGGCAGCGAGGGCGCGCTGAAGCGCGCCGTACCACTCTGGTTTTCCAAGCCTGAATTCCGCTTCCTGATCTCCTCCTATGAGACAGCTGCGCAACATCACGGCGGCGAGGGTGCGCTTTATATCCGCCTGTCGCGCCTGAAGGGGGAGAAGCCTTGACCCCGTTCGGCGAAGCGGTGCGCAAGCTGCGGCTGCGCAAGGGCGTCTCGCAAAAGCAGATGGCAGCTGCTCTTAATGTGACTCCGGCTTACTTATCCGCCTTAGAACATGGAAAGCGCGGCTTGCCGACCTTCGATCTGCTGCAGCGCATCGCCGGATATTTCAATATCATCTGGGACGAAGCCGAAGAACTCTTCCTGCTGGCCCGGTTTTCCGATCCACGCGTCGTCGTCGATACGTCCGGGCTTGCACCCGAATATACGGCCTTCGTCAATCACTTGGCCGGTAGGATCCGTGGCCTTGACGCCGCGACGATCCGGGAACTGACGCGGGTTTTGGAAAATGCCGGGAAAACCGGCTGAAAACCGCCTTAATCCCCTGTTTTATACCTGATTCCGGGGCCTTCCATTTGGAACTTCAGGGCGAAACATCCTATATACAGGCTAGGAAAAACCGCTGATTCGTTGGAGTCGGATGATTTTAGGTCGGTACGACCTAAAATCCGAATCCGCTCTAAACTCAAAGAAGTATGATGTCGTTCCGAAACCGATCACATTTTTCGGCATCATGCTCTAGGGATCGGCAGGGTTCTCTAAAACACTGGAAAGACTTCAATATATGAGCGACACATCCGTAACCGATAATGGTGGCAACGCCGAATATGGCGCAGACTCCATCAAGGTCCTCAAAGGCCTCGATGCAGTGCGCAAGCGTCCCGGCATGTATATCGGTGACACGGATGATGGCTCGGGCCTGCATCACATGGTCTACGAGGTCGTCGACAACGCGATCGACGAGGCCTTGGCCGGCCACGCCGATATCGTGACGGTGACGCTCAATCCCGATGGCTCGGTGACGGTCACGGATAACGGCCGCGGCATCCCCACGGCCATTCACAGCGGCGAAGGTGTTTCGGCAGCTGAAGTTATCATGACCCAGCTTCATGCTGGCGGTAAGTTCGACCAGAATTCCTACAAGGTCTCCGGCGGCCTGCACGGCGTCGGCGTCTCCGTCGTCAACGCGCTGTCCGTCTGGCTGCGCCTGAAGATCCGCCGTCACGGCAAGATCCATGAAATGAGCTTCACCCATGGCGTGGCCGATGCGCCGCTGAAGGAGACGGGTGATGCCGGCGATGCCACCGGCACCGAAGTCAGCTTCATGCCGAGCTCCGAAACTTTCACCATGATTGAGTTCGATTACAGCACGCTCGAGCATCGGCTGCGCGAGCTTGCCTTCCTCAATTCCGGCGTCCGCATCCTTTTGACCGACAAGCGTCATTCCGACGTCAAGCAGGAAGAGTTGCTTTACGACGGCGGCCTGGAAGCCTTCGTTTCCTATCTCGATCGAGCCAAGAAGCCGCTCGTTCAGCAGCCGGTGTCGATCCGCAGCGAAAAGGACGGCATCACCGTCGAAGTGGCGATGTGGTGGAACGACAGCTACCATGAAAACGTGCTCTGCTTCACCAACAACATCCCGCAGCGTGACGGCGGCACCCATATGGCCGGCTTCCGCGCGGCCTTGACGCGCCAGATCACCTCTTATGCGGACAGCTCGGGCATCACCAAGAAGGAAAAGGTGACGCTGACGGGTGACGACTGCCGCGAAGGCCTCACCGCCGTGCTGTCGGTCAAGGTTCCCGATCCGAAATTCTCCTCGCAGACCAAGGACAAGCTGGTTTCCTCCGAGGTTCGCCCCGTCGTCGAAAGCCTCGTCAACGAAGCGCTCAGCACCTGGCTCGAAGAACATCCGTCCGAAGCCAAAGTACTGGTCGGCAAGGTCGTCGAGGCCGCCGCCGCCCGCGAAGCTGCCCGCAAGGCGCGCGAACTCACCCGCCGCAAGGGCGCTCTGGATATCGCCTCGCTGCCTGGCAAGCTTGCCGATTGCTCCGAGCGCGATCCCGCCAAATCCGAAGTCTTCCTCGTCGAGGGCGACTCGGCAGGCGGTTCGGCCAAGCAGGGCCGGTCGCGCGAAAACCAGGCCATCCTGCCGCTGCGCGGCAAGATCCTGAACGTCGAGCGCGCCCGCTTCGACAAGATGCTGTCGAGCCAGGAAATCGGCACGTTGATCACCGCGCTCGGCACGGGCATCGGCAAGGACGAGTTCAACGCCGAGAAACTGCGCTATCACAAGATCATCATCATGACGGACGCAGACGTCGACGGCGCGCATATTCGCACGCTGCTTCTGACCTTCTTCTTCCGTCAGATGCCCGATCTCATCGAGCGCGGCCACCTCTACATCGCCCAGCCGCCGCTCTATAAGGTGACGCGCGGCAAGTCGGTGCAATATGTCAAGGACGAGAAGGCGCTGGAAGAATATCTGATCGGCCAAGGCACCGACGA
Source organism: Martinezella tropici (assembly GCF_008370325.1). Taxonomy (GTDB): domain Bacteria; phylum Pseudomonadota; class Alphaproteobacteria; order Rhizobiales; family Rhizobiaceae; genus Rhizobium; species Rhizobium tropici_B. The sequence goes on from NZ_VNIP01000018.1 coordinate 141,383, forward strand.
TGCAAGCCTGCATCTCGGCAACGGCGAAGTGCGCGCCGGCCAGGATCTGCGCGAGGCGATCTACGACGCGCTGCGCCTGCGCACGCTGATCGACAATCTGCATTCCCGCTACAATCGCTCCGTGGTCGAGCAGGCCGCCATCGCCGGTGCTCTCAATGCCGAAATGGTCAGCGATCCCGCCCGCGCCGAAGTGCTCGTCAATGACGTTGCCAGGAGGCTCGACCTCATCGCCGAAGAGACCGAGCGCGGCTGGACCGGCGCCTTGACGGGTGAGGGTGGCCTGCGTTTCGAGCGCACGGTCCGCGGCGTCAAGGAAGTCGTCTTCCTCGATATGGCGCTGATCGGCTCACAGGATGCCCGCCTCATCGACCAGCTCGGCACACGGTTGAAGGAAGTCTACGTCACGCCGCCGAAGCTTGTCCGCCGCGATGGTGAAACCGAGATCTCCGGTCCGCGCAAGCTGCTGGATACGATCTTTGCCGGCGGCCGCAAGGGCCTGACGCTGCAGCGCTATAAAGGCCTCGGCGAAATGAATGCCGAGCAGCTCTGGGAAACGACGCTCGATCCGAATGTTCGCTCCCTGCTGCAGGTGAAGGTGACCGACGCGACCGATGCCGATGGCCTGTTTGCCCGGCTCATGGGCGACGAAGTCGAGCCGCGGCGCGAGTTCATTCAGGACAATGCGCTGAACGTCGCCAATCTCGACATCTGATCGCTTGAGCGCTCGACGAAGATCAAAAAGGCCCGCGAATATTTCGACGGGCCTTTTTCTTTTCTATCAATTACTTGGCGATGAAGGTGCCGTTGAAGGCCAGTTCCGAAAGCGGCTTACGCTGGCTTGGCACCTCGCGCTCGCGCAGCTTTTCCGGAAGCTGGTTTTTGTCGCCGACCTTGCCGATCGCGACGGCGGCTTCGACGCGGAAACCGTCGGGAATGCCGAGAACTTCATAGGATTTTTCGACGTGGAAGCCGGTCATGCCATGGGCTTCGTAGCCGGCTAGATGCGCCTGGATCGCCAGGAAGCCCCAAGCCGTTCCCGCGTCGAAGGAATGGCTGTAGCTGGGCTTCTGTTCGGCCGAGCCGAGCTCGCCACTGTGGGTGCGCGAAATGACGAAAAGCAGGGCGGATGCGGATTTTACCCAGCCCTGGTTGAAGTCGATGAGGACGCTCAGGAACCTGTCCCAATGCTCCGAGCCGCGCAGGGCATAGAGGAAGCGCCAGGGCTGCAGGTTCGAGGCGGAGGGTGCCCAATGCGCTGCTTCCAGAATGGTCAGCAGATCGGCTTCCGGCATGCTCTCGTTGGAAAAGGCGCGAGGAGACCAGCGGTCGAGAAAGAGCTTGTCGATAGGATATTGGGATTCGCGGCTGTTGCTTGATGTCACGGGGCTTCTTTCCTTAGAGAGGATCGGCCGCGGGCGGTCAAAACCGGCCGTTGGCTGGTTATAATACAGGATGAGAACTTAAACTCGGGCAGTCCAGGCCACGTCGAGCTCTTCGCGGAAGGCGAAGCGCTTGAGGTGATCGGCGACGACAGTCTGCATGCGCTCGAGATCTTCGGGCTTCTCGACTGTCAGCGTCATGATCAGGGTGCCAGGCTCGGCCGCCAGATCGAGCGAGTTTCCCGGGCTGAAGGGCACCTTGCCGGCGGCCGCGTCGAATTCCACGCTGAAGCGGTGGCTCCAGTGCTTGCAGAGCTGCTGGAGATAGCGGCTGGCATGGTCGGTTTTAACGTTGGAAACGGATGTCGCCATGGGATGATGCTCCAATAAACCTGATCGCAAAACCTGATCGCAGTCAGCACTTTCCATACATAGGGCCATCCGCATCCTTGAGGTAGACAGTCTGTTTCAAGTTTGCGTTATTCCGGTGAAATTCTGTTCCGCTATGCTGTCCTCATGAGGGAACGCGCGCGAGTGGAGACAAAGCCTTGCTGGTAAATGGGAAATGGACTGAGGATTGGCAGCCGGTCCAAGCCAAGGACGAGAAGGGCGGCTTCGTCCGCCAGACTTCGAGCTTTCGCAATTGGGTCACGCCCCATGGTCGCGCAGGACCGACGGGTGAAGGACGCTTCAAGGCAGAGGCCGGCCGCTATCACCTTTATGTCGCACTGATCTGCCCTTGGGCGTCGCGCACCCTGATTGGCCGCAAGCTGAAGGGGCTGGAAGAGGTCATTTCCGTTTCCGTCGTCGAACCTATCCTGTCCAAGCAGGGCTGGCGGTTCGGCGATTATCCCGGCACCACGAACGACCCGATAAATGGCGCCACCTACATGCACGAGATCTATACGAAAGCCGATCCGGCCTTCACAGGCCGCGCCACGGTTCCGGTCCTTTGGGACAAACAGACCGGCACGATCGTCAACAATGAATCATCGGATATCCTGCGCATGCTGAATGACGGCTTCGGCGATCTCGCAAGGCATGACATCGATCTTTACCCAGCCGGCAAGCGGGAAGAGATCGACCGTTTCAATGCCCGGATCTACCCCGCCCTCAACAACGGCGTTTATCGCACCGGTTTCGCCACGACGCAGATCGCCTATGAGGAGGCCTTCAATGAGGTATTCGATTGTCTCGATCAGGTCGAGACGGAGCTGGAGGGCAAGGATTTCCTCTTTGCAATCAATCCCACCGAAAGCGATATCAGGCTGTTCGTCACCCTCGTTCGTTTCGACGTCGCCTATCACGGCCTGTTCAAGTGCAATCTTCGCCGCTTGTCGGACTATGCCAATCTGCAATCCTTCTGCCGTCGTATGCTGGATTGGCCGGGCATTGCGGAAACGGTGAATTTCGATCATATCAAGCGCGGCTACTACTCGATAGCGACGCTCAATCCCGCAGGCATCGTGCCGCTTGGGCCTGCTCTCGACGAGCTGTTCTGATACTCGACCGCCCTCCAAAACCGGTCTAAGGTCCGCCTCGTTCGACGAAGCGGGGGGACCGTCATGGATTGGGAGGAGTTCCGGCAATGGTCGGAGAAAGCCGCACATTGGGGCGCGGACTATCGCGCGTCGCTTCGCGACAGGCCGGTCCGGGCGAAGATGGCGCCGGGAGAAATCGCCGCCCGCATCGCCGCCTGCCCGCCGGTAACAGGCGAAGCCATGGAGGATATCTTCAAAGACTTTGAGGATATCCTTGTGCCTGGCATGACGCATTGGCAGCACCCGCGCTTCTTTGCCTATTTCCCCGCCAATGCCGCCCCCGTTTCAGTGGTTGCCGAATATCTGGTCAGCGCCATCGCCGCACAATGCATGCTGTGGCAAACATCGCCGTCCGCAACCGAGCTGGAAACGAAGGTCGGTGATTGGCTGCGCCAGGCACTCGGTCTTCCGGAAACCTTCACCGGCGTCGTTCAGGATTCCGCTTCGACCGCCACGCTTGCCGCCGTCCTCGTGATGCGCGAGAGAGCGTTGGATTGGCAGGGCAACAGAAGCGGGCTCGCGGCCAGCAGGGCGGTGCGCATCTATTCCACCGACCAGGTCCACACCTCCATCGACCGCGCCATCTGGATATCAGGCATCGGCGAGGAAAACCTGGTGCGCATTCCCTCGAGCGGTCCCAACAAGGCCATGGATCCGAGAGCACTCGCCGCAGCCATAGAGCGCGATCGCGCGGCCGGGCTTTTGCCTGCCGGCGTCATCGCCTGCGTCGGCGGCACCAGCGTCGGCGCCTGTGACGATATCGCCGCTGTCGTCGAGGTTGCTCATGCGCATGGGCTCTATGTCCATGTCGATGCCGCCTGGGCGGGCTCCGCGATGATCTGTCCGGAATTCCGCGCTCTTTGGCAAGGCGTCGAGCAGGCCGATTCCGTCGTCTTCAACCCGCATAAGTGGCTTGGCGCGCAATTCGATTGCTCCGTCCAATTCGTCCGCGAGCCGGAGACGTTGGTCCGCACGCTGGCGATCCAGCCTGAATATCTGCGCACGCATGGCCATGACGGCATCATCAACTATTCGGAATGGTCAGTGCCGCTCGGCCGCCGCTTCCGCGCGCTGAAGCTCTGGTTCCTCCTGCGCTATCACGGCCTGGAAGGATTGCGGACAATGATCCGCAACCATGTGTCCTGGTCGCAGAATCTGGCTAAGCGCCTTGCCGCAGAGCCGGATTTCGAAATCGTCACCGAGCCCTTCCTGTCGCTGTTCTCCTTCGATCACAAGGCGCCTGCAGGTGCCGATCAGGAAAGCCATACCCAGCGCCTGCTGACAGCGATCAACAATGACGGCCGCATCTATCTGACGCAGACCCGTGTCGGCGGCCGGCTGGTCATTCGCTTCCAGGCTGGCCAGTTCGAGGCGACGGCTGATGATATCGACACGGCGTTTGACGTCATCGTCGAAATCGCCAGGTCATTATCCCCGAACTAGAAAAGCTGTTTTTCCAGCGCGGAGGGCCGAGCCATGCTAGGCTCTCAAAAAATCGATTAATGACACTGGTGAATGATTCGTTCATATATGATGCCATCAATCTCGTCTTTGAAAATGCAGGGAAGGAAAATCCATGAAATTGTTGCGTGTTGGCGAAGTCGGCAAGGAAAAGCCGGCGCTTTTGGATAGCGACGGCAAGATCCGCGATCTCTCCGCTCATGTCGCCGATATCGGTGGCGATGCCATTTCGCCTGCCGGTCTGGCGAAGATCGCGGCTCTCGATCCGAACAGTCTGCCCGAACTGCCGGAAGGCCGCCTCGGCGCCTGCGTTGCCGGCACCGGCAAATTCATCTGCATCGGCCTGAATTTTTCGGACCACGCCGCCGAGACCGGCGCCACCGTACCGCCGGAGCCGATTATCTTCATGAAGGCAAGCTCGGCCATCGTCGGCCCGAACGACAATGTGCTGATCCCGCGCGGTTCGGAAAAGACCGATTGGGAAGTCGAGCTCGGCGTCGTCATCGGCAAGACTGCGAAATATGTCAGCGAAGCCGATGCTCTCGACTATGTCGCCGGTTACTGCGTTTCCCACGATGTCTCCGAACGCGCCTTCCAGACGGAACGCTCGGGACAGTGGACCAAGGGCAAGTCCTGCGACACCTTCGGCCCGATCGGCCCCTGGCTCGTCACCAAGGATGAGATCGCCGATCCGCAGAATCTCGGCATGTGGCTGAAGGTCAACGGCGAGATGATGCAGAATGGCTCGACCAAGACAATGGTCTATGGCGTCGCCTACCTCGTTTCCTATCTCAGCCAGTTCATGTCGCTGCATCCAGGCGATGTCATCTCCACCGGTACGCCTCCGGGCGTCGGCATGGGCATGAAGCCACCGCAATATTTGAAGCCGGGCGATGTCGTCGAGCTCGGCATGGAGGGCCTTGGCTCCCAGCGCCAGACCTTCCTCGCCGACGCATAACGTGTACGGCTCAGGAACTTTAACTTTTTGAGATCATTGTCGATGCCGGAGAAGCGATTCTCCGGCGTTTTTATAGGAAGAACCGGCGGCCGTTATGTTGCTTTGCAGCAAAAGCTGCTAGGTTGGATAATAAGAGCTTAAAGGATGAGGTGCGCAGAGGAGCCGCGATCGTCCTGCTGCATAGCGCGACTGGAGAAGCGCCGCAGCAAAGGTAGCGACCGCAAGACGCATGCATTTCAATAATTTAGGTGATTTGCGCGTTCGCATACCGCATCACGAAAGGTAAAGCCCCTATGTTTTATCAGTTTTATGAACTCCATCATGCCGCTCTCGCCCCTTTTCGCGCCGCGGCAGACATGATGCGCCTAGCCTATGCCAATCCGCTTAATCCCCTCTCGCACACGGTGTTCGGCCGCACTTTGACGGCAAGCCTCGAGGTTTTCGAGCGCACGACCAGGCGTTACGGCAAGCCGGAATTCGGGCTCAATGAGACGCTGATCGATGGCAAGCCGGTCTCGGTGCATGAAAAGATCGTCTGGAAGAAGCCTTTCTGCAATCTCATCCATTTCGAGCGCAGCCTGCCCGCAGGCCATGGCGCCGATCCCCGTATCCTGATCGTGGCGCCGATGTCCGGCCACTATGCGACGCTCCTGCGCGGCACGGTGGAGGCCCTGCTGCCGGGCGCTGACGTCTACATCACCGACTGGATCGATGCGCGCATGGTGCCGATGACCGATGGCACCTTCGATCTGGAGGACTATATCGATTACGTCATCGAGATGCTGCACCACCTAGGCCCCGATACGCATGTCGTCGCCGTCTGTCAGCCCTCGGTGCCGGTGCTCGCGGCCGCAGCCGTCATGGAAGCGGCGGGCGATCGCCTGGCGCCCTCGTCGATGACGCTGATGGGTGGCCCGATCGATACCCGTATCAATCCGACCGCCGTCAACCAGCTCGCCAAGGAAAAGCCACTGGAGTGGTTTGCCGACAATGTCGTCATGAACGTGCCCTGGCCGCAGCCAGGCTTCATGCGGCCCGTCTATCCCGGCTTCCTGCAGCTTTCCGGCTTCATGTCGATGAATCTCGACCGTCACATGATCGCCCACAAGGACTTCTTCGTGCACCTCGTCAAGAATGACGGCGAGCCGGCCGAGAAGCATCGCGATTTCTATGACGAATATCTGGCCGTCATGGATCTGACGGCGGAATTCTATCTGCAGACGGTCGATCACGTGTTCATCAAGCATGCGCTTCCCAAGGGCGAGCTCATGCATCGCGGCGAGCGCGTGGATCCCTCCGCTATCCGCAACATCGCGCTTTTGACCGTCGAAGGCGAGAACGACGATATTTCCGGTGTCGGCCAGACGCATGCGGCACAGACCATCTGCACCAATATCCCCGACCATATGCGCATGCACTATCTGCAGCCGGATGTCGGCCATTACGGCGTCTTCAACGGCTCGCGCTTCCGCCGCGAGATCGCACCGCGTATCCTAGCCTTCACGCGCGAGCACGCCCGCACCGGCAGGCCTGTCGTCAAGCGGGTCATCAAGGGCGGAAAATCCGCCTGAGAGCAAGCAAATTCAAATGGATAGAATGGTTCGGAGCTTGTTGAGGAGCCGAACCGTTCCTGCTGTGCAAACTATTAGCTTTTGTTGAATTATCCGCGCGGATTCAAGCACTTGTCCGATTCCGCCTGGGTCTGCCATTGAAGCCTCACGAAGAGGTTACCATCTCGATTCCAGCGGTACCGCAGAGATGATCGGGCCGTTTACCGCGCCGCGCGTCCTTGGAACGCGCTGTGATGCAGGTAGAGCTTTAAAAACCGCGCAGAAGCCTTTCCATCGATCGCTGTCGGTCGAGGGCCATGCGCCGTGCGAGGATACCTGACAATGAACCAATCTGCATTGCTTCGTCCGGATTGGACTCCGGCTACTATTGCCCTGATGGTGCTTGGCTTCGTGGTCTTTTGGCCACTGGGCTTTGCCATGCTCGCCTATATTCTCTTCGGGGAACGTTTGCGGGATTTCAAACGGGACGTGAATGAGAGAACCGATGGCATGTTTGCCGGCTGCGGCCGTCATCGCGGTCGTCACCGTCATTCCTTCTCCACCGGCAACGTCGCCTTCGACGATTGGCGCAAGGCTGAACTCGAGCGTCTCGAAGAGGAGCGCCGCAAGCTCGACGAGATGCGCGCCGAGTTCGACACCTATGTCCGTGAGTTGCGCCGTGCCAAGGACCAGGAAGAGTTCGACCGTTTCATGCGCGAGCGCAACAGCGTCAAGCGCAATGACAATGGCGGCTCGCCGACCGAATTCCAGACGCCGTGACGGGAGTTCCGTTACGAGGTCAAAACCGGCATCGATCGATGCCGGTTTTTCTTTGCCAGAAATCGCAAAGCAGCTCGCGCAAAAGTGCGCAGCGGTTTTGCGATAACGACATGCGAAAATTAAAGATCAAAGCGCTGGGAGCGAATCTGAAAGATTGCGACGCGCTTTGGCGAATCATATAAAACTGCCTCCATGTTTCCGCTGCTCTCCAGATCCCGCAAACCGCCGGCCAAGCCGCCCGCGCCGGAAACGCGTACGCTCGATGTCGCCGGCCGGCTGATGCCGCTGACGATCCGCCAGCACGAGCGGGCAACCCGCATCACGCTCAGGATCGAGCCCGGCGGGCGGTCGCTGAAGATGACCATTCCGCGCGGCCTTGCCGCCCGTGAGGTCAACGCTTTTCTCGACCGGCATCAGGGCTGGCTTCTGACGAAGCTCGCAAAATTCTCCGTCGACACCGGTCTGCGCGGTGGCAGCGAAATCCTCCTGCGCGGCGTGCGTCACCGGATCGAGCATACCGGCACCCTGCGCGGCCTCACCGAAGCCATCGTCGTGGAAGGCGTTCCGGTGCTGCGCGTCAGCGGCCTGCCGGAACATGCCGGCCGGCGCATCGCGACCTTCCTGAAGAAGGAGGCGCGCGCCGATCTGGAAAAGCGCGTCGCGGTGCATGCCAAGTCCATCCGCGCCACCGTCACGTCAATCACCATGAAGGATACCCGCAGCCGCTGGGGCTCGTGCTCCTCGCAGGGAAACCTAAGCTTCTCCTGGCGTATCGTCATGGCGCCGCCGTTGGTCATCGATTACCTCGCCGCCCACGAAGTTGCCCACCTCAAGGAAATGAACCACGGCCCGCGCTTCTGGGCGCTCTGCCGCAAACTCTGCCCCGACATGGACGAGGCGAAAGCCTGGCTAAAGCGCCATGGCAGTCAGCTGCACGCGATCGATTTTGATTGAACAAGCCATCAGAACGCCCTCATTCGACGACATTGCACTCGGCCATTTCCGCAGTTTGAATGGTTTGCGTCAGTTTCTCGGCGGTGGCGCCCGCAGGGAATGAAAGTCTTTCAGGCCCGTGCGCATTGGTGTTCATTCCGGCATGGCAATACGAATAGGACGTGTTCCGATCGGGGCGCCGGTTGCGCGGTCAATGGTGACGGGATCGATTTCAGTGTCGGTTTCGGCATCGAAGAACCGGGTCACGCCGTCCGCGGGACGATGCTTACGCCCCCACGCACCAATTGCAAACAGCACCGGCAGGAAGTCCTGGCCGGCCGGCGTCAATACATATTCGTCGCGCGGAGGGCGTTCCGAGTAGCGCCGCTTTTCCAGCAGGCCGTCTTCCGTAAGCGCAGATAGCCGAGCGGTCAGCATTGTCGGCGCGATACCTAAACTCTTGCGAAATTCGTCGAAACGAGTGAGGCCCGCATGGGCATCGCGCATGATCAGCATGGACCATGCATCGCCCACCAATGCCAGGCTGCGGGCGATCAGACACGGCTGGCTCGAAAGATTCTTCATGTCGATATCTTTTTGATAGTGACTTACTATTGATTTGATAGTAACAGAATGCTCATCGATGTGCCATGATAAAAATGAAGGTGAGCACAATGAGTAAGACAGAACGTGGTGTCGCCCTGGTCACGGGTGCTTCCTCCGGCATCGGATTGGTGACCGCGCAAGCGTTGCGGCACGCTGGATACCGTGTGTTTGGAACCAGCCGCAAGCCTACGCCGGATACCCCGGACGGGGTTGTTATGCTGGTCTGTGACGTTACCGATGATGAATCGGTGCGGAGTGTGGTCGATGACATACTGGTCCGCGCAGGACGAATCGATTTGCTCGTCAACAATGCCGGGATCGGATTGCTCGCCGCAGCTGAGGAATCCTCCGTTGCGCAGGCGAAAGCTCTATTCGATGTGAACTTGTTCGGTGTCCTGCGGATGACGAATGCAATACTTCCGGTGATGAGACGTCAGCGGAAAGGCAGGATCATCAACATGAGTTCCATCCTTGGGTTGATTCCCGCTCCCTTCAACGCGCTCTACGCATCGACCAAGCACGCGATAGAAGGCTATTCCGAATCCCTTGACCACGAGGTTCGCACGCACGGCATCCGCGTCGTGCTCGTAGAGCCCGGTGTCACCCGCACGTCCTTCGAGGAGAACCTTACGCGACCGGATGGTCCGCTTCCGGTATATGACAAAGTTCGCACCGACGCTGAGAACCTGATGCGCGAGATTGTTGAGGCGGGCGATGCGCCGGAGGTGGTAGCCGACGTCGTGGTCAAAGCCGCGAACGCCGCATCGCCGAAGAGGCGCTACACGGCGGGAAAGGCGGCAGGGCAAGTCCGTTTCATACGCCGCTTCCTGCCGGAGTCCTTCATCGACAAGAACCTTCGCAAGTTTAACAGGCTTCCCGCCTGACAGCCTCTGCCGCCGGATGCTGTTGTTCGGCGTTTGGCTGCTCGTTACCCTGGAAACGAAAGTTAGTTCTCATGAAAGCATTTCTGATCGATCGCTATGCAAAGGGCGGTGCTCTGCGGCTCGGCGAAAGTCCCATGCCGGAGTTGCGGGAAACGACATGATGGTAGAGGTTTACGCAGCCAGCGTGAATCCTCTGGATGCCAAGATCAGGAGCGGCGAGTTCAAGCTTATTCTGCCGTACAGCCTTCCGTTGATCCTTGGTAATGACTTGGCGGGCGTCGTGGTCCAGGTCGGATCCAAAGTCCGGCGTTTCAAGCTGGGAGATGAGGTCTATGCCCGTCCGGCTCAGGATCGCATTGGTACCTTTGCAGAGTTTATAGCGATAAATGAGGCCGACGTTGCGATGAAACCGCAGAATGTGACCATGGAAGAGGCTGCATCATTGCCTCTGGTCGCCTTAACGGCCTGGCAGGGGCTTGTTGAGCGCGCTGGCCTGAAGAAAGGACAGAAGGTTCTCATCCATGCCGGCTCGGGTGGCGTGGGGACGATGGCCATCCAGCTCGCAAAGCATATAGGTGCACATGTGGCAACTACGACGAGCACAGCCAATGTCGATCTCGTCAAGAAGCTCGGCGCCGATGTCGTCGTCGACTACAAGAAGGACGATTTCGACAAGGTCTTGCAGGGGTATGACGTTGTGCTGAATAGCCTTGGCAAGGACACATTGGAGAAATCACTGCGCGTGCTGAAGCCGGGCGGCAAGCTCATCTCGATTTCGGGTCCGCCCGATCCGACGTTTGCCAGGGAGAATGGTTCCGGCTGGCTGCTTCAGCAGGTGATGGGCCTGCTGAGTTACGGCATCCGAAGGAAATCAAGGCGCCGTGGGGTCAGCTACTCGTTCCTTTTCATGAAGGCGAACGGAGAGCAGCTTGGCCAGATCACGTCCTTGGTCGAAACTGGGGCCGTGCGACCCGTCATGGATAAGGTTTTTCCGTTCGAGAACATCAACGAGGCGTTAGCCTATGTGGAGGCAGGTCGAGTTAAGGGCAAGGTCGTAATCTCGGTGAAGTAAAGCGCGAGCTGTTGCTTCCGGATAGCGCAAAAATCCCGCCAACGTCGCCTTTAGGCTCGACTCTTTCGAAATTTCGTGTCACTCCGCTGCCATGAACCCCGATGTCAAAATTTGTGGTCTGAAGACGCCGGAAGCGGTGGATCGTGCTCTTGAGCGCGGCGCTACCCATATCGGTTTCATCTTCTTTGAAAAAAGCCCGCGCTATATCGAGCCCGATCTCGCCGGCCAGCTGGCGGAGCGCGCGCGCGGCAAGGCGAAGATCGTCGCCGTCACGGTCGATCCCACCAACGACGATCTCGACGAGATCATGGCGCTGGTGAGGCCGGATATGCTGCAGCTCCATGGCAATGAAAGCCCGGAGCGCGTACTGACCATCAAGGCGGTCCATAACGTTCCCGTCATGAAGGCCATGTCCGTGCGTGAGGCCGATGACCTGAAGCGGGTGGAATCCTATATCGGCATTGCCGATCGCTTCCTTTTCGATGCCAAGCCGCCCGCCGGTTCTGTGCTGCCGGGCGGAAACGGCGTATCCTTCGATTGGAGCCTGATGAGCTGGCTCGACGATCGCGTGGATTACATGCTGTCCGGCGGCGTCAACAAGGACAATGTCGCCGAGGCGCTGTCCTCCACCAGGGCCAGCGGCATCGATCTTTCCTCCGCCCTGGAAAGCGCACCGGGCGTGAAGGATCTCGGTAAGATCGACCAGTTTTTCGACGCTTTTGCAGAAGCATGTCTGCCGGAACCGGCAGCAGGGAGTAGAAAGTGAACCAGACGCCTAAACCCAATTCCTTCCGCTCCGGCCCCGATGAGGACGGCCGTTTCGGCATTTACGGAGGCCGTTTCGTAGCCGAAACGCTCATGCCGCTGATCCTGGATCTGCAGGAGGAATGGAACAGGGCGAAGGACGATCCGGCCTTCCAGGCGGAGCTGAAGTCTCTCGGCACGCATTATATCGGCCGCCCGAGCCCGCTCTATTTCGCCGAGCGCCTGACGGCCGAGCTTGGCGGCGCCAAGATCTATTTCAAGCGCGAAGAGCTGAACCACACCGGCTCGCACAAGATCAACAATTGCATCGGCCAGATCCTTCTTGCCAAGCGCATGGGCAAGACTCGCATCATCGCCGAAACCGGCGCCGGCCAGCATGGCGTCGCCTCGGCGACTGTGGCTGCCCGCTTCGGCCTGCCCTGCGTCGTCTACATGGGTGCCACCGATGTCGAACGTCAGGCGCCGAACGTCTTCCGCATGAAGCTCTTGGGCGCCGAGGTCATCCCGGTGACAGCCGGCAGCGGCACGCTGAAGGACGCCATGAACGAGGCGCTGCGCGATTGGGTCACTAATGTCGAAGATACCTATTACCTGATCGGCACGGCCGCCGGTCCGCATCCCTATCCGGAAATGGTCCGCGATTTCCAGGCCGTGATCGGCACCGAAGCCCGCGCGCAGATCCTGGAGGCCGAAGGCCGTCTGCCGGATCTCGTCATTGCTGCCGTCGGCGGCGGTTCGAACGCCATCGGCATCTTCCATCCCTTCCTTGATGATGAAAGCGTCAAGATCGTCGGCGTCGAAGCTGGCGGCAAGGGTCTGCAAGGCGACGAGCATTGCGCTTCCATCACCGCCGGTTCGCCCGGCGTGCTGCATGGCAACCGCACTTACCTGCTGCAGGATGGCGACGGCCAGATCAAGGAAGGCCATTCGATTTCGGCCGGTCTCGACTACCCCGGCATCGGTCCTGAGCATTCCTGGCTGAACGATATCGGCCGCGCCGAATATGTGCCGATCATGGACCATGAGGCGCTCGAAGCCTTTCAGACGCTGACGCGCCTCGAAGGCATCATCCCGGCGCTCGAGCCGAGCCATGCGCTCGCCGAAGTGATCAAACGCGCCCCGAAGATGGGTAAGGACGAGATCATCCTGATGAACCTCTCCGGCCGCGGCGACAAGGACATCTTCACCGTCGGCAAGATTCTGGGAATGTGAGTTAGACGCCATGACCGCACGTATGGACAAACGCTTCGCCGCTTTGAAGGCTGAAGGCCGCCCGGCACTCGTCACCTATTTCATGGGTGGCGATCCCGACTACGAGATCTCGCTCGGCATCATGAAGGCGCTGCCGGAAGCCGGCGCCGACGTCATCGAACTCGGCATGCCCTTTTCCGATCCGATGGCCGACGGCCCGGCGATCCAGCTTGCCGGCCAGCGTGCCTTGAAGGCCGGCCAGACGCTGAAGAAGACGCTGCAGCTCGCCGCCGATTTCCGAAAAGTCGATGCCGATACGCCGATCGTGATGATGGGCTATTACAATCCGATCTATATCTACGGCGTCGAAAAATTCCTCGATGACGCGCTTGCAGCTGGGATCGACGGACTGATCGTCGTCGACCTGCCGCCGGAAATGGATGATGAACTCTGCATCCCGGCGATCCGCAAGGGCATCAACTTCATCCGCCTGGCAACGCCGACCACTGACGACAAGCGCCTGCCGACGGTTCTGAAGAACACGACCGGCTTCGTCTATTACGTCTCGATGAACGGCATCACCGGGTCGGCACTGCCGGATCCGTCGCTGGTTTCGGGTGCAGTGGAGCGCATCAAGCAGCACACGGACCTGCCTGTTTGCGTCGGCTTCGGCGTCAAGACGGCCGAACACGCCAAGCTGATCGGCGCTTCCGCCGATGGCGTCGTCGTCGGCACCGCGATCGTCAACCAGATCGCCACCAGCCTGACCAAGGATGGCAAGGCAACGGCCGATACCATCCAGGCCGTGGCGACGCTGGTGCGCGGCCTGTCGACAGGCACCCGTTCCGCCCGCCTTGTTGCCGCCGAATAGTTTCCCCATATAGGCCTTTCGGCAATCCGCTGCGGATTGAGGAAAAGGCCTATGGGCATTTGGTGACGACTGAGCTATCGATTAATTCGGTCGATTAGGAGTTTCGAATTGAACTGGATCACGAACTACGTCCGCCCGCGGATCAATTCCATGCTGGGCCGCCGCGAGGTTCCGGAGAATCTCTGGATCAAGTGCCCGGAAACCGGCGAAATGGTCTTCCACAAGGATCTGGAAGACAACAAGTGGGTCATCCCCGCATCCGGCTTCCACATGAAGATGCCGGCCAAGGCCCGTCTTGCCGATCTCTTCGACAATGGCGAATACGAAGCCCTGCCGCAGCCGAAGGTCGCGCAGGATCCGCTGAAGTTCCGCGATTCGAAGAAATATACCGATCGCCTGAAAGACAGCCGCATCAAGACCGAGCAGGAAGATACGATCCTGTCAGGTGTCGGCAAGGTTCGCGGCCTGAAGCTTGTCGCCATCGTGCATGAGTTCAACTTCATCGGCGGCTCGCTCGGCATGGCGGCCGGCGAAGCTATCGTGAAGGCTTTCGAACGCGCGATCGCCGAAAAATGTCCCGTGGTGATGTTCCCGGCTTCGGGCGGCGCCCGCATGCAGGAGGGCATCCTGTCGCTGATGCAGCTGCCGCGCACGACCGTTGCCGTCGATTTGCTGAAGGAATCGGGCCAGCCCTATGTGGTGGTTCTGACCAATCCGACGACCGGCGGCGTCACGGCCTCCTACGCCATGCTCGGCGATATCCATCTCGCCGAACCCGGCGCCGAAATCGGCTTTGCCGGTAAGCGCGTGATCGAGCAGACGCTGCGCGAAAAGCTTCCGGAAGGTTTCCAGACCTCGGAATACCTGCTGGAGCACGGTATGGTCGACATGGTCGTCAAGCGTCACGATATTCCGGACACCCTGGCAACTCTTTTGAAAATCCTGACCAAGGTGCCTGCCAACGACGTGTCCGCAAAAAGCAAGAACAGCGTTGCGCTGCCGGTCGCGGCGAGCGCCTGACATCATCGATTGCCGACAGGCGGAGGTGCGGGATGACATCCATGGATCAATCCGCAATGAGCGAGGCAGCGCGGGAAATCGAGAAGCTCATGGGATTGCATCCCAAGGGCTTCGATCTGTCTTTGGAGAGAATTACCCGTCTGCTCGACGTCCTCGGCAACCCTCATAAGAAATTGCCGCCGGTGATCCATGTCGCGGGCACCAACGGCAAGGGATCGGTGACGGCCTTCTGCCGCGCCCTGCTCGAAGCCGGCGGCTATAGCGTGCATGTCCATACCTCGCCGCATCTCGTCAACTGGCACGAGCGCTATCGCATCGGCGTCAAGGGCGGCCGCGGCAAGCTTGTCGACGATGCCGTGTTCGCCGATGTGCTGAGGCGCATCGCCAAGGCCAATGACGGTCAGAAGATCACCGTCTTCGAAATTCTGACGGCCGCGACCTTCCTCCTCTTTTCAGAGCATCCGGCCGATGCCGTCGTCATCGAGGTCGGCCTTGGCGGCCGCTTCGATGCCACCAATGTCATTTCTGATCCTGCCGTCTCGGTCATCATGCCGATTTCGCTCGATCATCAGCCCTATCTCGGCGACCGCGTCGAGCTGATCGCGGCTGAGAAAGCGGGCATCCTGAAGGCCGGCCATCCGGTCGTCATTGGCCATCAGGACTATGATGCCGCGCTCGATGTGCTGATCTCGACGGCCGAGCGGCTTCGTTGCCCGACGGCCGTGTTCGGCCAGGATTTTTCCGCCCACGAGGAATATGGCAAGCTGGTCTATCAGGACGAGTTCGGCCTGGCCGACCTGCCGCTGCCGCGCCTGCCGGGCCGACACCAATATGGCAATGCCGCTGCCGCCATACGGGCGGTCAAGGCCGCCGGTTTCGTCGTCACGGAAGCGATGATGGAAAAGGCGATGACATCCGTCGAGTGGCCGGGACGCCTGCAGCGGCTGACGGAAGGCGATCTGATATCGCATGCGCCGGAGCGTGCCGAGATCTGGGTCGATGGTGGCCACAATCCCGGCGCCGGAGAAGTCATCGCGGAGGCCATGGCCAATTTCGAGGAACGTCGGCCGCGGTCTCTGTTCCTGATCATCGGTATGATCAACACCAAGGATCCCGTGGGATACTTCAAGGCCTTTGCCGGCCTTGCGGAGAAGGTCTACTGCGTGCCTATCCGCGGCAGCGATGCGATGATCGACCCCGTCATCCTGGCCAATGCCGCCTATGATGCCGGCCTCATAGCCGAGCCCATGTCTAATGTCGTCGAGGCGCTGGATGCGATCAAGGCTTTAGCCGTGCCGAATTCACCCGCCCCGCGCATCCTGATCGGGGGTTCGCTTTATCTCGTCGGCGATGTCCTTGCCGACAACGGCACGCCGCCGCGGTAAGTGAGGCGGGTGGTTATTCGCCACCCGCCCTCGTGGTTCGAGGCTCCGGCACCTTCGGCAAGCTCAGGAGCCTACGCACCTCGCCATCAGGACTAACCTTCTGTACAAGCCAGCTATTGAGTTCGCCTCATGCGCCAGGGATCGGTTTATGCAACGGCGTGCGCTCCATCCTCACCCTGAGGAGCGAAGCCTCGAAGGGCGAGGATGGCCCGCTCTCTCCGACCAACAAAAAGCCCCGCCGAAGCGGGGCTCTTGTTTCATGCGATCGATACCCGATCAGGATGCGCTGGAGATCCAGTTCTGCAGGGCCGTCTTGGGAGCGGCGCCGACTTTGATATCGGCAACTTCGCCGGCCTTGAACATGGCGAGCGTCGGGATCGAGCGAACGCCAAACTGGGCGGCCAGTTCCGGGTTTTCGTCGATGTTGAGCTTGGCGACCTTGACTTTGCCTTCGAACTGCACGGCGAGCTCTTCGAGAGCCGGGGCGATCATCTTGCACGGACCGCACCATTCGGCCCAGAAATCAACGACCACAGGCTCTGCGGACTGCAGCACTTCGGTGGCGAAATTGGAGGTATCGACTTTAACGGTAGCCATAGGCTGCTCCTTACCAGGATTTGCGGGATGCTAGATATGTGATGGTGCGGTGCCCATATGTCAATATCTGGTATTCACTTTGTCTCGAGCTCCGCAAGCGCCAATGCAAGAGCCCCGTCGGATAGCGTGTAGATCGAGGCATTTTCGGTATAGACCAGCATGCAGTCTACACGCTTTCCCGGATAAAGCGGCGAAAGGATCTCGCGGTAGATGGCAAGCTGGGCTCTGTGCGCGAAGGGAATGCTGCTTTCCTCGGGCGGCGGTACGCGATTCGTCTTGTAGTCGAGAATGACGATACGGTCATCCAGCACCGCGAGCCGATCGATGCGGCCCGAGACAGCATAGGACTGGCTGCCGAGCTTCAGCGTGCCCATGATCGAGACTTCCGCCTGCGCATGGGTGCTGAAAGTGCCCTGCAGATCCGGATGCGACAGCAGCGCCGTGACGGACTTCACCAGCGCCTCTTGCTCGGCCTGCGGCCAAAAGCGCGCGGCCCGCTCCGCATAGCGCCGAGCCGCATCGGCGCGCTCCTCGGGCGCGATTTCAGGCAAGGTCTGCAGCATGCGGTGAATGAAGCGGCCTTTTTGCAGGGCGCGGTCGGACTTGGCCTTTTCGCCGAAGAGCGCCGAAGTCACGAGCAGGTCGTCGGCTTCCTCATCGATAACGGTGCCAACGCCGGAGGGGCTCAGTGGCCGCGGCAGGCTTCTTTGCGGCGGCAGCGGCCGGTTGAGGCCGTCGGGCAGGCCAGCGCGCTCAGAACGTGTCTCATGCTCCTTAGCGGTCTCGAATGCGAGTTGGACCTGCGCAACCCGCCAGCTCAAGCCCTGCCAGTCGCCGTCAGGTCCGGAGAAAGTCTTCTGCGTGCAATGCAGCTCATCCCCGCGCAACGCGGCTGAAATCATCGCGTGCCAGGTTTCGGCATTTTCGCGGATACCGCGATAGCCGCAGATGATCAGGCGGTCGGCGGCGCGCGTCATGCCGACATAGAGTAGCCGGCGATATTCCTCCTCCGCTAGGGACTGCAGCCGCGCGGTATCGGCCTGCGTCAGCGAATTGGCAAGCGCCGAGACCGGAACCCAGACCGGCAGCGGGATCTCATCCCCACTGGTTTCGATCAGCCGCATCTTCGGCAGATGCGTATGGGTGAAGGCCTTGCCGCCGCCATCGACGAGAAAGACGATCGGCGCTTCCAGCCCCTTCGAGGCATGCACCGTCATGATCCGCACTTCGTTGCGGCCCTTATCTTGCTCGCGCTTGACCGTCGGCGCTTCCAATTCCAGCGTCGAGATGAAGGATTGCAGGCCGGGCAGGCCGCTTGTCTCGTGATCGAGCGTGAAGGTCAGGAATTCGTCGAGGATATCGCTGACCTCGGTGCCGAGCCGCGCCAGAAACTGCCGCCTGCCGCCGAAGCTGCCGAGCACGCGCGCATAAAAATCATGGACAGGAAGGCTCTTCGACAAGGCAAGGAAGGTTCGCAGCCGTTCGACCACTTGGCTGAAACGTTCATGGCCGTCTGCGGCAAATCTCTGCAGATGGCTCCAGACACTTTCCTCGTCGTCGCGGTAGGCCGCGACCGCAAAGACATCCTCTTCGCTGAGATCGAAGAGTGGACTCTTCATAAGCGCGCAGAGCGAAAGATCGTCTTCCGGCAGCAGCAGGAAGCGGCCCAGCGCCAGAAGATCCTGAATGGCGATATGGCTGGTCAGCACGAGACGATCGGCGCCGGCGACGGGGATGTTGCCGCGTCGCTTCAGGGCGCGGGTCAGCGCGTTGACGAAGCTGTCGCGCTTGCGCACCAGCACGAGAATGTCGCCGGCTTCGATGAAGCGCGCCTTGCCCTTCTCGATGATCTTTTCCCGGCCAACGAGATTGCCGATCGTCTGTGCCATCCGTCGCGCCAGAATGGCGGGAGGTGCACTCTCCGGGGTCGAATCGAAGGGTGCGGTCCAGTCCTCTTCCTTGGCGGCCGGTTCAGGCGCGATCATCTCCCAGAGATCGACGGCGCCGGGATGGCCGATGCGGCTGGAGCGGTGCACCACCGGCTCGTTGACGGCGCTGAGACCTCTCGCATTGTCCGGGCTGGTGAAAACATGATCGACGGCGCCAAGCACATCGGCCGTCGAGCGGAAGGAGAGGGGCAGGCGGATCGACGAGAATTGCTGGCCGCTCGCCGCCACGCGCCGCCTTGTGCGGTCGCTCTCCTCGGAAAACCGTTCCGGACGGGCGCCCTGGAACGAATAGATCGATTGCTTCTCGTCGCCGACGGCAAAGATGGTTCTGAGCGTCGGCCGGGCGCTGTCGCCGGAGAAGAAATCTTCCGCCAGCGACTGGATGACGCTCCACTGGATCGGGCTGGTGTCCTGCGCCTCGTCCACCAGAATGTGGTCGATGCCCTGATCGAGCTTGTAGTGGATCCAGGGACCGACATCCTTCTTGGTGAGAAGATCAGCTGTGCGGGTGATGAGGTCTTCGAAATCGAGTTGGCTGCGCCGCTTCTTTAGCTCCTCATAATCGCGGTTCAGGCGATCGGCGAGAATGAGAGCGGCACGGGTGGCCCGGTACATCCGCATCAGCCTCAGCCGGTCGCGGCTGGCAACGACATGGGCGCGCGCGGTAGCCACGGCGTCCGCCAAGACAGGCGCATCTGCCAGCATCGCTTTCACGAAGAACTGGCTGTCCGACTTCGGTTCGCCCTTGGCGGTCAGCACGGCCTTTTCGAGGATCTCGGCGCGGGCGAGCGGACTTGCCTCGCGCTTGGCAAGGCGGAGCGCATAGGCAACTTCCTGAGCCTTGGCGCCGCCCTTCTCGTCGGCGAGCGTCAGGTAAAGCTCCAGCGTTGCACCAGAAAGGCCGGGCAGGGGCCAGTATTGCTCCGCAATGCTTGTTTCCGTCTCTCCCAGTGAAAGGCCAAGCCGGGCGAGCAGCGCGGCTTCGATGCCGCCCTTGCGTTCCGCGGCTTCCGTGAAACGGCGGATGGCATTGCGATTGGCGACGATATCGCCAAGTAGCGTCTCAAGGCCGGATTCGTCACCGAGATCGAGCACATAGGCAAAAGCGTCCGCCAGCTCGGCATCGCCATGCGGCGTCGTTGATGTCAGCAGGGCGCGGCGCGCATCGTCGAGAAGGGTTTCGGCCGCCCGATCGTCGAGCACGGAGAAATGCCCGGCGACGTTCGCTTCGAGCGGGAATTGGTGCAACAGGGCCTCGCAAAAGGCATGGATGGTCTGGATCTTCAGCCCTCCCGGCGTTTCCAGCGCCTTGGCAAAGAGCCGACGTGCCTCGGCAAGCTTGAAGAGATCCGGTTCCCTGCCTTCGATATCTGCGATGCGCTTCTTCAGCTCCTCGTCCGGCATCGTCGCCCAGGCGGCGAGCCTGTCGAAGACGCGGTTCGACATTTCGGAGGCGGCAGCCTTGGTATAGGTAAGGCAGAGGATCGCCGAGGGGCGTGCGCCTGATAGCAGCAGGCGGATGACGCGCTGCGTCAGCACATGCGTCTTGCCGGAGCCGGCATTGGCCGAGACCCAGGCCGAGCGCTCGGGGTCGGAGGCTATCGATTGCTGGATCGTCGTCCAGCCGATCCAGACGCCGGGATCGTCGCTTTCGGGCAGGGTGGCGATATCGTCGGCGGGAAAATCACTCATCGCCGCCGCCTTCCTGCTCGGTCTCGGCCGTCGACCATTCCGAAACGCGGGCGAGATGGTCGTAGTCGCCGCCATATTCGAACTGCTGCGCTGGGATGAGCCGCGAGGAAAAACCCTTCTCGCCGGATTGCAGCAGCGAGACGAATTTCACCAGCTGATCCATCGATTCCTGCGCGAGATCCATAGCCGACTTCGTCTCCGTCTTGCCGCCGCGGCTGGAGTGCTCATTGTTGACCTGATCGACCTTGAAGCGGTCGCCGGGCCGCAAGCGGACATAGAGCAGGTTCTCAGGGATCAGTGCGCCGATATTGCGGAAGGCGCCCGCCTTCAGCGCATAGGCTTCCAAAGCCAGCTGCGGATCGAGCAGGGCGCGGGCCTGTGGCGGAGAGGGATTGTAGCCGGTCTTGTAGTCGATGAGGTCGGCGCCCCTGTCGCTCTTGATGTCGATACGGTCGGCAACGCCGGTCAAACGGATGCCTATCGGTTCGATCTCGACGCCGGCGGGTACTTCCGTCGCCGTCATGCGAACCGCCGGCCGCCGTTCCGCTTCCCAGTCAAGGAAAGCGCGAGCCACCTCGCGAAAGCGTGGCCGCCAGACACTGTCGATATGGATGGGCAGCCGTTCGGCATCGAAGAGGTCGGCGATGATGCGATCCATGGCGAGCGTCGCATCCGGCGTGCCGGCAATATGCCCTTCACGGATGAAACGGTCGATGATCTTGTGATAGAGCGTGCCGCGCTCGGCCGGGCCGGGATCGCGGTTGAACGGATCGACCGGATCGAGCCGCAGCACGCGGCGGGCATAGATCGAATAGGGATCGCGCCGCAGCCGGCCCACCTCGCTGAAGGAATAGCTCTTCGGCTGCAGTTCCACAGGCGGCTTCGGCGCCGGGCGCAGCGCCGGCGCCTGGTTTTCACCCTCGTCGATCATCGCGGCCCAATGGCGATACTGGTCGCCGCGCGCCTTCATGGCGTCTTCCAACTCCTTGCCGCCAAGCGCAATCAGCCGCTGCAGCCAACGCGACGCGACCGTCGGGGTCGAACCCTGGCGCAGCGCCCGGGAATAGATCAGGTCGCGTGTGCCGTTCGCCATTTCGAAATCGTGGGCGAGCTGCCCGATGCGGCGCTCCGGCGGCTCCAGGCCGATCTCCGTCTTCATGCTGCGGGAAATGAAGGGGTTGTTCGCGGTTTGGCCTGGCCAGGAACCCTCGTTCAACCCGCCGAGGATCAGCGTATCGACGCTCTGCAGCCGCGCTTCCAGCGTGCCGAAGATGAAGAGACGCGGATGGCTGAGCGCCCGCGGCTTCACCGCCTGGCCCACGCAGAGCGCTGCCATAATGTCGATCCACTGCACCCCATCGGCTTCAAGCTGGCCGTCGGTGTCGATGACGTCTCGGAGCAAGCTGGCAAGCGTGTCCCCGGCCTCGCCGGACCAAAGACCCGCCAGGCTGCCGTGCTCGTCGACGGCCACGGCTTCGAGGGCACGGCCCGTACGCTCGGCCCAATCCGAAAGGGTCAGCAGGCCTTCCGACGCAGGCAGCAAAAGCGCCGATATCAGCGGTTCGCAGGCCGCTGTCACACGCTGGGCCAGGGCGCGCGCATGCTCGATGGCTTCAGGCGGCAGCGCTTTTCGCCATTGCGGCGCATGGCGGTCATTGGCCTGCTCCGCCACACGCTCGTCCAGCAGGGCCTCCAGCCTGCCGATTTCGATATTGGTGACACCGCCCCTGAGCGCCAGGATCTCCAGCGCGTCGACAGCAGACTGATGCGTCTCCGCTGGCAGGCCGAACAAGGCGAGAGGATGTTTCAACAGTGCAACGACGGCGACAGGATCGCCGGGGCGAAGCGACGCCTCCAGCAGCAATTGCAGCAACGTGCCTTGCGGCGTGGCGTTCAGCGGCGTGCCGGCCGAATCGTCGGCGGTAATGCCGAAGCGGGCAAGCTCGGCCGTCACGCGTCGGGCAAGATTGCGGTCGGGCGTGATCAAGGCCGCCTGGCTTTCGCCGCCGTTGCGCGCCGGCTTATCCAAAGCCAGCCGCAGGGCGATGGCGATTGCGGTCGCTTCCTCGCGCTCGTTGGCGGCTTCGATCAGTGCCACGTCGGCGAATGCATCCGGGATCGCATCGGGAGAGAGCGTCTTGCGCCAGCTTCCCCAGCCGCTCGTCGCCTTGGCCGGCGCCAGCGCGCGCGACAGGATCTGCGCCCGCATCTGCATGGCATCAGCCGCATCCACGACAGGTTCGACATCGCGCCGGGTGACGCGCAACCGCTTCAAGAGCAGGGAAAGACCATATTGCGGATGGCTGCGGGTGGTCGGATCGGCTCTTTCGCCGATGGAGGTTTCCGGCGCCACGAGCTGCCAATCCTCTTCCGGCATCGCAAGATCGAGGCCGGGGAGCACGATCACGCCTTGCGGCAGGGCAGCGACCGCCGCGATGAGCTCCGCCGTCGCAGGCACCGAGCCGGTCGAGCCTGCGACGATGACCGGCCCGGGGTGCCGCATGGTAGAGATCCGTTGCGCCTCGGCGCGCAGGATGGCATTGCGGTTGCGGGCTGGCGACGATTTGCCGAGCTCTTCAAGGCGCGCCGGCCAGAAGGCGCTGGCAATCGCCAGGAATTCGGCCGTCAGCTGCCACCAGAGTGCGTGATCCTCTGCGCCGAGAGTGGCAAGCTCGCTCCATTCGCGGTCCTCGGTCTCAAGCGAATCGATGAGTTCAGCAAGATTGCGTGCGAGCCATATGGCATCCGCCGGGCTTGCCGGCGCCACCAGTGGCGAATCGGAGTGAATGTCGCGCACGATCTGCGGCAGCTTGTTGCGCCAGGCGAGGATCAGTCGCGCCAGTTCCAGCAGTCGGGCGGTATTGGCAAGCGGCTGTGCCAGATCGGCCGTTTCCGGCAGGGTCTCCTCGAAATAGCCGCTGTCATCGTCGGTTTCGCCGAGCGGACGAATGACGGGCAGGATGGCGGAACGGCCGCCGAGCAGGTCGACGAATTCCGAGCGCAGCACGCGCGCCGCGCGCCGCGTCGGCAGGAAGATGCTGACCTTGGCGAGCGATAGCGGGTCGCTCGGATCATGGCGGAAATGTTCGGTCAGCCGGCCATCGCAAAGCGCTGCCGCAAGGGTCTTCAGGAAAGGCAGGCCCGCGGGAATCGTCAGGACGCGCTGCCGGTGCCCACCCGTCATAGGCTCACGCAAACGCCCGGAAGGTCCGGATCGCTTCCTCCGCCTCGCCGATCGCCTCCGGCGTACCGACGGTCAACCAGTGACCATCCATCATGGTGCCGTAGAGCCGGCCGCGCTCGATGGCCTTGTCGAAGTAGATATTGACGTTGAAGGCATTATCAGGCGCGCCATCAAGGAAGGACGGGTTCATCGCGATTGCGCCGGCATAGACGACGCCATCGTGTCCGACATCGCGGTAGCGGGCGAGTCTTCCATCTTGCGCCATGCCGAAGTCATTCTTGCCGTTATGGCCTGTGGTCCGTTGCAGTTCGACGCAGAGCATGGCCATATCCATGCGCTGCTCGTCGTAGAATCCGGCTAACTTTTCGAGATTGGTGGGATGGCCGGGCCTCTCGCCGATCCAGAACAGGTCGGCATTCATGACGAACACCGGCTCGCGGCTCAAAAGCTTCAAGCCCTTGACGAGGCCGCCGCCATTGTTCATCAGCGCATCCCGCTCGTCGGAAATCAGGATTTCAAGGCCGCGATAGCTGCGCAGATGCGCCTCCATCTGGTCGGCATGGTGATGCACATTCACGACGGCCCGTTCGACACCTGCCTGCACCAACGCGTCCAGTGTATAGTCGATCATCGGCTTGCCGGCGATCTTCACCAGCGGCTTCGGGATGGTGTCGGTAATTGGCCGCATGCGGGTTCCGAGCCCCGCGGCCAATACCATGGCTTGCTTGATGGTCATTTCGTCTCGAACTTTCGATTCGCTATCTGCTTTCCTTAGCACAAGGGCGGAAAGCCGTCGCCGGGTCTCTGGCTGTTATATCAGGCCGATCCCGGCCTTCTCGCACCATTCGCGCAAGGGAGCGAGCGCTTCATGCTCGAAGGCTATGGCGAGATAGGCGAGCGTGCGTGGCATATGCTTCAGATATCCGGGCTTGCCGTCACGCTGCAACAGCCGCACCCAGAGGCCGGCAAGCTTGCAATTGCGCTGCGCCGACATGATTGCCCAGCTCCTCAGGAATTTCGCCTCGTCAAAGCCACCCTGGGCGTGCCGGAGCGCGAGATAGTCAGCCAACAGCTGGTCATGCAGATCGCGCTCGATCGTCACCCGCGCATCCTGCACCAGCGAGGCGATGTCATAGGAGGTCGGCCCGATCATCGCATCCTGGAAGTCGATGAGGCCGATACGCTTTATGCCCTTTTCCTGCGCCCGCCAGATGATGTTCGGCGAATGCATATCGCGTAGCAGCAGGTTCTTTTCCGCGTCGTCGAGCTGGTCGATTAGTTTATCCCAGATCGCCAGATAGTCGCCTCGTTCTTCATCACTTGCCGGCGTGCCGCGCTTCCAGGGCAGATGCCAGTCGAGAAGCAGCCGCGCTTCCATCTTCATCGCGGTCCGGTCGAAATCCGGGATGTGATGGACGTGATCCGGCGTGACTGGAATGTCGCGAGGGATCGAAAGGCCGTGCAGATGCGCGAGGCATGCAACGCCGGCACGATAACGCTCGGCAATCGGCTTTCCCTCGCCGTCGAGCACGCCGTCGGCGCCGAGATCCTCGATCAGTAGGATGCCCTGGTCGTAGTCGGCAGCGAAGATTTCCGGGGCGGCAAAGCCATTCTCCCTGAGGATATTGGCGATCGCCACGAAAGGATAGGCATCCCAGGCCAGATGCGCGACCTTCGGATAGGGCTTGCCGTCGAGCACGGGCGGCCCTTCCGGCAGGCGCGGCCAATCCATCAGGATCACGCGGTCACCGCCATCCCTGCGATAGATGGATTCGTAGGCTCGCAGCGAGGCATCGCCCGTGAGGAAGCGTCTCTGGGCGCCGCGATAGCCATGCGAATCGAGAAAGGCGCGAAGTGCCAGCACGCGCTCGATGCGCGCCATCTGTTTGGCCGGTGCCGTGATCGCGACCCGCCGGCCATCACCCTCATGCGTGAGCTTGAGGTCGATACGCTCCTTCGGCAGTTCGCCCTCGGCCATTTCCGGCCACTCGACAAGGCAGATGCCGGCCTGCACGGCTTCGTCGAAGCCGAGTTCCGTCAATTCGCTGGGGTCGCCGAGGCGATAGAGATCGAAATGCGAGACCGGAATGCGCAGCTCGTAGGATTGCACGAGCGTGAAGGTCGGGCTCGGCACATCCAGTTCGGCATCGTCGGCCATGGAGCGCAGCAGCGCGCGTGCGAGCGAGGATTTGCCCGCGCCGAGATCGCCCGACAGTGCCAGACAGTCGCCGATCTTCAAGGCCAGCGCCAGGTCTTCGCCAAGTTGGGCCGTGGCCGTGTCATCCGCGAGGAAAAGGGAAATGCTGCTGCCGGAGGCTGTCATTCTGCTGCGACGGAGTGAGGCAGTTCAGCCGAAGGAATCCGGCAGGTCACCATCGTCCCCTTGCCAGGCTGGCTTTCGATGGAAACGTCGCCTTCATGCAGGCTGACAAAGCTCTCGACGATGGAAAGGCCAAGGCCCGCGCCGCTGCGTTTGCCACCCTTGCCGCCGGAGGCGAAACGGTTGAAGACCGTATGGATCAGCTCTTCCGATATGCCGGGGCCTTTGTCGGAGACCGAGAAGACGAAATCCGAGCCCTCGCGGCCGCATTTCAGCGAGATCGTCGATCCCTCGGGCGCGAAATTGGCGGCATTGGTCAGGAGCTTGAGCAGGATCTGCTTCAGCCGCTGCTGATCGGCAACGATGGAGCCGAGATGAGCGGGCACGGTAATCTCAAGCATCACGCCGCTTTCCTGCAGCCGGTCTGCGATCTGCATCGACACTTCGTCGAGTAGGTCGTTGAGCACGATCTCGGAATAGTTCAGCCGCATGATGCCGGCATCGACCGTCGCCAGATCGAGAATGTCGTTGACTAGCGTCAGAAGCACGGAGGAGGAGGTCGAGATATGGTCGATATATTCGGCTTGCCGCTCGTTCAGCGAACCGATACCCGGCGTCTTCAGGAGGTCGGTAAAGCCGATGATGTTGGTCAGCGGCGAGCGTAGCTCGTACGAGACATGCTGGACGAAATCGTTCTTCAGCTCGTCCGCCTTCAGCAGCGCCTCGTTCTTCTCGGTCAATGCCCGTTCGGCGCGCACGCTGTCTGTCTTGTTGACGAAGGTCAGCATGGTCTGCGCATTGGGCAGAGGAATGACGGCGTAGTCGAGCACCAGATTGGAAAAGAGCTCCAGCGTGCCTTGCGAGGATGGCCGCTCGTCGTCGAAGCTGGTGATCTGCTCGGCAAACCGCTTCCAGCCGTCGGGCCGGTCATAGGAGGGAGTGCAGGCCTCTGCCAGGGCCTGGATATGCGTGCCGGGCTTGGCCTGCGCTTCTGTGATGTTCCAGAGGATGCGGAAGGCCGGGTTCGACAGGCGGATGCGGCCATCGGGGCCGAAAACGGCAACGCCTTCGGAAAGATGGTCGATGGTTTCGCCCTGGACCTTGACCAGCGTGTTGTAGCGCGTTTCGAGATCGACCTGTTCGGTCAGGTTCTCGAATACCCAAGTGGCGCCGCCCTGCGGATGCGCCGTCGCGAAAACCCTGAGGATCTGGCCGTTGGGCAGGTGCCAAAGATCGGCCTGCGTATCGAGCGCACGATAGACCGAAAGGACGCCGTCCTTCCATGTCTTCCAGTTCAGCTGCTCGGGCAGCTTCTTGGCGCTGCGCAGCCGGTCCAGAAGCTCGCTGTTATCGGGCCGCTTTTCCAGAAACGCGATGTCGAGTTCCCAGAGCTGGACGAACGCCTGATTGTAGAATTGCAGCCGCCGATCGCCGTCGAAGATCGCAACCGGGGTTGCCAGATGATCAAGCGTTTCCGCGTGGCTCTTCAGCGTGCGCGCGAGCTCGGCACGAACGGATTCCGCCTCGGACACGTCGATGGCGATACCGGCCGATCCATTCGGAGCCCTGACGTCGACGACATCGAAGAAGGTACGGTTGCCGTGCACGACGGTCGAGATCTTGTCGTGGAAGGGAGATTCCGGCGTGGCCGCCGCACGAATGCGTTCGCGAGCCACGGTTGTCAGGAATTCGCGTCCTTCACGGAGTGCCTCTTCCGCGGAAACCGCTTCCACCGCCTCGCTATAGGCCTGGTTGACCCAGGTCAGCGTACCTTCCGCGTCGCGCTGCCAGACCGGCAGGTCGATGGCATCGAGCAGGCTCTGGAAGGTGGAGATCGAGGTCATCAGCCGGTCGCGCTCGATCTTGAGCTCGGCGAGTTCGGCGCGCAGATTGTTGAGGGCGATGAAGCGGACGAAGGCGCGCCCTCCGGAAATGCGGCCCTGCGCCTCCAGGATTTCGTCGCGGTTGGTTTCGACCACCATGTCGAAGCTCTGGCCGCTGCCGCGCAGCTTGTCGATCGCCTTGTCGAGTTCGCCGGCCGACCATGATTTCAGCCAGCGTCCGAAGGCGAGGAATTCGTTGTCCTGTGGTGCGCCGGTCTCGACCGGAAGCTGGCCGAGCAGCTCGGGCCGTGCGTTCTGACCGTCCCAAATGACGATGCGGCGGTTCTTGTCGGCAATCAGCGCCTGATATTGCGAAATGCGCTGGTTGGCATCGGACAGAGCCGTGCGGATCTCGCGGCTTTCGCTTTCCATGTTGCCGCGCTGCCGGACCATCCACATGGTCGAGAGGAGCGCGGCGGAAATGACGCCGATGATGACGGAGAAGACGGCCATTTCCGAGGAAGTGAAGAGGCGCATGCTCGCCTGCGCGGCATCATTGCTCTGGGCGAGAACGGGTCCGGCCAGGCCGGTCAACAGGCCGCCGAAAACGCTGAGCCTCAACAGGCGGCTCAGGCGAGCGAGCCGGCCCTTGCCCTGCTTTGCCCCTGTCGAAAGCCGATATACGCCGCCCCGCAGCAACCGCGCCGCCACTCCGTGTAGCGCTGGTCGATGCAGTTTGTCTTCCCCTTCAAACATAAGAGGTCTGTCTCCGTCTTTTAATGTGCCGCATCCTGACAAGACATCCCATTTTCATGGCTCCGGGCAGGCCCGGTTCGTCACGAATCAAGTGTAAAAACAATACTGCCTAAGGGAATCTGCGGGAAGGGAGCTGGCTAAAAAATAAGCCCCGGCATTTTGTCAATGCCAGGGCCACAAGATATTGTGGATATTGATTTTGTAATCAGTATCTGTAGTGGTCGGACTTGAAGGGACCCTTCGGCGTCACGCCGATATACGATGCCTGCTCTTCGGAAAGCTCCGTCAACTTCACGCCGAGCTTGGCAAGATGCAGGCGGGCGACCTTCTCGTCGAGGTGCTTCGGCAGCACGTAGACTTCGTTCTTATACTGGTCGGGCTTGGTGAAGAGCTCGATCTGCGCCAGCGTCTGGTTGGTGAAGGAAGCCGACATCACGAAGGATGGATGGCCGGTAGCGTTGCCGAGGTTCAAGAGGCGGCCTTCCGACAGCAGGATGATGCGGTTGCCCTTGGCGAACTCGACCATGTCGACCTGCGGCTTGATGTTCGTCCACTTGAGGTTACGCAGCGCCGCAACCTGGATCTCGTTGTCGAAGTGGCCGATATTGCCGACGATCGCCATGTCCTTCATCGCGCGCATATGATCGATGCGGATGACGTCCTTGTTGCCGGTCGTGGTGATGAAGATGTCAGCCGAGGAAACAACGTCCTCGAGCTGAACGACTTCGTAGCCGTCCATGGCGGCCTGCAGGGCGCAGATCGGGTCGACTTCCGTGACCTTGACGCGAGCGCCGGCGCCGGAGAGCGAAGCTGCAGAACCCTTGCCGACGTCGCCATAACCGCAGACGACGGCAACCTTGCCGGCCATCATGACGTCGGTGGCGCGGCGGATGCCGTCGACCAGCGATTCCTTACAGCCATACTTGTTGTCGAACTTCGACTTGGTGACGCTGTCGTTGACGTTGATGGCCGGGAAGGGCAGCAGGCCCTTCTGGCTGAGCTGGTAGAGGCGGTTGACGCCGGTAGTGGTCTCTTCGGTCACGCCCTTGATGGCGTCCCGCTGCTTGGTGAACCAGCCAGGCGAAGCCTGCAGGCGCTTCTTGATCTGTGCGAAGAGGATTTCCTCTTCTTCCGAATGCGGATGGGAGAGCACATCCTCGCCGGCTTCGGCGCGGGCGCCGAGCAGGATATACATCGTGGCGTCGCCACCATCGTCGAGGATCATGTTGGAAACGCCGCCATCGGTCCACTGGAAGATCTTGTCGGTATAGGTCCAGTAGTCCTCGAGGCTTTCGCCCTTGATGGCGAAGACCGGAACGCCTGAAGCGGCGATCGCGGCGGCGGCATGGTCCTGCGTTGAGAAGATGTTGCAGGATGCCCAGCGCACCTGAGCGCCGAGGGCCACCAGCGTTTCGATGAGAACGGCTGTTTGAATCGTCATGTGCAGCGAGCCGGTGATGCGTGCGCCCTTCAGCGGCTGCGTTTCGCCGAATTCGGCGCGGCAAGCCATCAGGCCAGGCATCTCGGTTTCGGCGATCGTGATTTCCTTGCGGCCGAAGTCGGCAAGGCCGATATCCGCGACGATGTAGTCCTTTTCAGTGCTCATGAAGGTCTCCAGCCTGAACGATGCAGTCGCGCCGCGGGCAGACGCCTCGGCCGAATGCAACAAGAATTGCACGCTGACAGCGTGTGGATGATGCCGTGTAGCAGGCTTCAGGGCGGAAATCAATGATGATATAAAGAAGTCTTTATGTCTTTATATCCAAGGTGGCGATAGGTAGGAAAGCCTACATTTCCTCGCCGAACTTGTTGGCGACCAGCTGGTCGAGCGCCTCGAGCGCTTCGGCTGCCTGATTGCCGCTTGCCGTGACAAGCACACTGCAGCCGGGGCTTGCGGCCAGCATCATCAGGCCCATGATCGAATTGCCGCCGACGGTGGTGCCGTCCCTCGAAACGGTGATGGCGGCGTCGTATGCTTCGACGGTCTGGACGAATTTTGCCGAGGCACGGGCGTGCAGGCCCCGTTTGTTGATGATCAGGAGTTCCCGGGAAAGCTCGGCCATGGGGGCGGTGTCTGCCTCGTTATTTGCCACTGAGCACACGGCTGGCCACATTGATGTATTTGCGCCCGGCCTCTGAAGCTTCCACCAAGGCCCTTTCCATGTTGTTGTCGCCGCGCACGCCCGCGAGCTTGATCAGCATCGGCAGATTGACGCCGGCGATGACCTCGGTGTGGCCGCTATTCATGACGGAGATTGCGAGATTGGAAGGAGTGCCGCCGAACATGTCGGTGAGGATAATGACGCCGTGGCCATCATCGGCGCCGGCAACGGCCTGCAGAATGTCCTGTCGCCGCTTGTCCATGTCGTCTTCGGGACCAATGCATACCGTCTCTATGAACTTCTGCGGACCAACGACATGCTCGACGGCATGCCGAAACTCTTCAGCCAGCTTGCCATGAGTGACAAGCACAAGTCCAATCATGATATTACTGCTCCCATGGCATTACGCAAACAGGTGGCCAATATCGCAATGCAGCAATGTCGTCCACCGGTGGGGGGACATCTTGGCGATGAAAAGGCGAAGTGCAAGCTTAAAATATAGGATTTGCATGCCTGT
This sequence comes from Martinezella tropici, assembly GCF_008370325.1. GTDB lineage: Bacteria > Pseudomonadota > Alphaproteobacteria > Rhizobiales > Rhizobiaceae > Rhizobium > Rhizobium tropici_B. Next base: position 172,719 of record NZ_VNIP01000018.1, read on the forward strand.
GCGGGCCTAAATGGCCGATTAATCGAAACTCGCGCCGATTTTCGCCATTATTACGGCGAGTGGATTCGTGGAGGTTGCGGCCAGACGGATCAAGGGCAACCGGATGGAGCCGGTAATATCGATATGCTCGTCGTCCGGCGGCAGTCTTTCCGCCGTCGCCGGGTCCACCGCGCGAACGGCGAAATGCATTTCGCCCTCAGAAATATAAGGCATCCGAACAATCCCGGTATAGCGGATTTCCATGAGCCCCGCGATCGAGGGCGGGCATTTCGCGATAATGGAGCCGTTCTGTTCTGTTATCAGCACTTGGTCGTCTGCAATCAGGCTCGCGACAAGTCCGAGCGGTCTGGCTGCCGCCAGGCATGAGAAGGCGAGGGTGGATTTGCCGCTGCCCGAAGGACCGAGAAACAAGAGCCCGGTCCTGCCGATGACGATCGCCGTGGCGTGGATATTGGTCGCTTCGCTGGTCATGCGAGTGCTCACGCCGGCGTCTGGGCGGGCATCGACAGGATGAAGCGGGCGCCGAGCAACGTCGAGCCGTCGCTGTCGACGATGTTCTCGGCGCGCAGCGACCCGCCATGCGCCTCGGCGATCTGCCGGCTGATCGAGAGGCCGAGGCCGGAATTCTGCCCGAAACCTTCCGATTCCGGCCGATCGGTATAGAAACGTTCAAAGATGCGATCGATGTTTTCAGCCTGGATGCCGGGGCCGTTATCCTCGATGTAGATGACGCAGCGCGTTCTCGTGCGCGTCAGCCGCACGGTGATCTTGCCGGTATCGCTCGGAACGAAGGATCGAGCATTTTCAATGAGATTGGTGAAGATCTGGCCGATACGCAGATCGTGGCCATCGATAGAGAACTTCGCCTTATTACCCGGTTTGCGATCGACGACATATTCGATCTCGACGGCCTTCTTGCTGTGTCCAACCTGTCTTGAAATCTCGATCATGTCGCGCAGTAGCACTTCCAGATCGAGCGATTTCGCGTCCGAACGGGCGAGTTCGGCATCGAGACGCGAGGCGTCTGAAATATCGCTGATCAGGCGGTCGAGGCGGCGAACGTCATGCTGGATCACATCCATCAGCCGCTTCTTGGAATCGTCGCTCTTGGCGAGCGGCATGGTTTCGACAGCGCTGCGCAGCGACGTCAACGGGTTCTTGAGCTCGTGGCTGACATCGGCCGCGAAGCTTTCGATCGCATCGATGCGGTCATAGAGCGCCGACGTCATGTCGCGCAGCGCAATCGACAGGTTGCCGATCTCGTCCTGGCGGGCCGAGAAGTCCGGAATTTCCTCGCGCTCCTTCGCCCCGCCGCGGCGCACGCGGATGGCCGCGGCAGAAAGCCGGCGCAGCGGATTGGCGATGGTGGAGGATAAAAGCAGCGACAGCACGACGTTGACCAGCGTCGCGACGCCGAAGACGCGCATGATCGCCAGGCGCTCGGCATGAACGATCTTGTCGATATCGCCGGCCTGGGTCGAGAGCAGCAATACGCCGAGAACGGCGCGGAAGCGCTGGATCGGCACGGCGACCGAAACGATCAGCTCGCCCTTCTCCGTGGTGCGAACGACCGCGCCGCGCACGCCCGTCAGCGCGTTCATGACTTCGGGATAGATGGATCCGTCGCCGCCGGGCGCTTCCTTGTAAACAGGCAAGTTGCCCGGCTGCAGCATCTTGTTGAGCAGGCCGCTGAACCAATCGGACCAGCTCTGCTTTTCGTCGTCGACTGGCGGCAGGTCATAGCGCAGCACCTGGCCGCGCGAATAAAGATGGCGGCTGTCGAGCAGCAGGTTGGCATCGGCATCAAAGATGCGGGCGCGGGTGCGCGTCGGTGAGATCAGCCGCGTCAGCACCGGCGCCACCTTTTCCGGATCGATCGGAAATTCCAGGTCCTCGTCGTTCGGAACGGGCGTGATGCTCTGGCCGGCCTGCAGCTCCAGGAGCTTCTGCGGATCGATGGTAATGGAATTGGTGTCGACCGATGCTGAGGCGGAAACGGCGCCGGCGATGATCTCGCCCTGCGTCAGCAGGCTTTCGACGCGGGCGTCGATCAGGCCCTCGCGGAATTGGTTGAGGTAAAGAATGCCGCCGACGAGGACGACCAGCGCCGCAAGGTTGAAGAACAGGATGCGCCGCGTCAGGCTCGAAAAGACGGCATTGCCGAAGATGCGGCGGATCAGGACGAAGGGATGGGTCCAGCGCCGACGCGCGATTCGAGCGCCGCTCGGGCTTTCCGAGTCGTCTATCTCTCTGTCCTGCACCAGCTGTGCCAAGCCAACGGCCCTTTCGAAGAACGGGATCGCCGATCCCGTCCGCATGCTCTTATTCCATTCTCAGCCGCATGGTCCAGTTAACTATCAGGCAGCTTCGCGGAAGCGATAGCCCACGCCATACAGCGTCTCGATCATATCAAAATCGAGGTCGACCATCTTGAATTTCTTGCGCAGCCGCTTGATGTGGCTGTCGATCGTGCGGTCGTCGACATAGACCTGCTCGTCATAGGCTGCGTCCATCAGGGCATCACGGCTCTTGACCACGCCGGGGCGCTGCGCAAGCGAATGCAGGATGAGGAACTCGGTGACGGTGAGCGTCACCGGCTCGCCCTTCCAGGTGCAGGTATGGCGTTCCTGGTCCATGACAAGCTGTCCGCGTTCCAGCGAACGGGCCTGCTGTGCAGCACCCGGCTTCGCAACGGCGTTGCCGCCGGCGGCATTTGCGGCTTCGCGAGCCGAGGCGCGGCGAAGCACCGCCTTGACGCGCTCTACCAGCAGTCGCTGCGAGAACGGCTTGGTGATGAAGTCGTCGGCGCCCATCTTCAGGCCGAAAAGCTCGTCGATCTCTTCATCCTTCGAGGTAAGGAAGATCACGGGCAGGTCGGATTTCTGGCGCAGTCGGCGCAACAGCTCCATGCCGTCCATGCGGGGCATCTTGATATCGAAGATCGCCAGTTGCGGCGGCCGGGCAAGCAGGCCGTCGAGCGCCGAGGCTCCGTCCGTATAGGTCTCTACCTTATATCCCTCCGCTTCCAAGGCAATCGATACGGAAGTCAGGATATTGCGGTCGTCGTCAACGAGCGCGATTGTCAACATGGTATTCGTCTCCGTCATCAGTGCGCGTCTCCCGGATTTGGAATCCAGCCCAGGCGGTCTGCCAGCTCGGTCGGCGGTAACCTGGCGCGCTTATGGGGATAAAGGTGGAACAAATTGTGGCAAAAATAAAGGAGAGGATTGTTGCGGCGAAAAACCCTTGCGCAATGGTTGTGCGACGAAACGCCTCGCCACCCTTCATTCAAACGATTTAAAATTATCGAGATTTATTTAAATCGATTAAATAACTGATATCATTAAAGATTTCTTGCTTCATGCTCTTGTGCTTTTAAAAAGAGCCCTCTACGCTTTAGATAGTTCTAACGGCTAAGCCCCTTTGTAGAGGAAAATGTGATGGAGCAATTCGGCGTTCGCAATCCCGCAACCGAACTGGGATCGATCGGCCTGGGTGCCGCCGCCAGTGTTCGCTATAACCTTATGGAAGCTCATCTTTACGAGGAAGCGATTCGCCGTCAGGAAGCCGATCTCACCGCCGACGGTGCGCTCAGGGCCTTGACCGGACAGCACACCGGCCGTTCCCCAAAGGACAAGTTCGTCGTGCGCAACGCCACCACCGAAGATCAGATCTGGTGGGACAACAATAAGCCGATGTCGCCAGAACATTTCGAGCTGCTGCATGAAGACATGCTGGCGCATGCGCGCGGCAAGGACCTGTTCGTCCAAGATCTGATCGGCGGCGCCGATGTCGAATATGCACTGCCGACACGCGTCGTCACCGAATTCGCCTGGCACTCGCTGTTCATCCGCAATCTGCTGATCCGCCCGGAGCGCGCAGCGCTCGAAAGCTTCGTGCCGCAGCTGACGATCATCGATCTGCCGAGCTTCCGCGCCGATCCGGAACGCCATGGCTGCCGCACCGAAACGGTGATCGCCTGCGATTTCGTCAACGGCATCGTCCTGATCGGCGGTACGTCCTATGCCGGCGAGATGAAGAAATCGGTGTTCACGGCGCTGAACTACATGCTGCCCGAGCGCGGCGTCATGCCGATGCACTGCTCGGCTAATGTCGGCCCGGAAGGCGATGCCGCGATCTTCTTCGGCCTGTCGGGCACCGGCAAGACGACGCTGTCGGCAGATCCGACCCGCACGCTCATCGGCGATGACGAACATGGCTGGGGCGAAAATGGCATCTTCAACTTCGAAGGCGGCTGCTACGCCAAGACCATCCGTCTTTCGGCAGAAGCCGAACCGGAAATCTACGCAACGACCCGCCGCTTCGGCACCGTGCTGGAAAATGTCGTGCTCGACGAACACGGCCGGCCGGATCTCGATGACGGTTCGCTGACGGAAAACACCCGCAGCGCCTATCCGCTGCATTTCATACCCAACGCTTCGGAATCCGGCATGACAGGTCATCCCGAGACGATCATCATGCTGACGGCCGATGCCTTCGGCGTCATGCCGCCGATCGCCAAGCTGACGCCGGATCAGGCGATGTACCACTTCCTGTCAGGCTACACCGCCAAGGTCGCCGGCACGGAAAAGGGCGTGGTCGAGCCGGAAGCCACCTTCTCGACCTGCTTCGGCGCTCCTTTCATGCCGCGTCATCCGGCCGAATACGGCAACCTGCTGAAGGAGCTGATCGCCCGTCACGGCGCCCGTTGCTGGCTGGTCAACACCGGCTGGACCGGCGGCGCCTATGGCAAGGGAAGCCGCATGCCGATCAAGGCGACGCGTGCGTTGCTCGCCGCCGCCCTGAAGGGTGATCTCGACAATGTCGAATTCCGCACCGATCCGAATTTCGGCTTCGCCGTTCCGGTGGCCGTCGAAGGCGTCGACAGCGCCATCCTCGACCCGCGCTCCACCTGGGCCGATGGCGAGGCCTATGATGCGCAGGCCGAAAAGCTGGTGCAGATGTTCGTCACCAACTTCGCGAAGTTTGAAGATCACGTCGACGGCAACGTCCGCGACGCCGCGCCGGGGATGCCGGTTGCAGCGGAGTAAATAACCTCACGGGAGCAATGACTCACGTGAAACCCACTCGCCCTCGTGGTTCGAGACGGCCCTTCAGGCCTCCTCACCATGAGGGCTAGTCTTTTTCGCCGAAGCAACAGATCACTCCGTCCTCTTCCTGAGGCGCATTCCAGCGCGACGCGCTGAAATGCCTCGAAGGACGAGGCGGCCCCAAAACTCGCCACAACCGTATTTTCAACCGCGCACTGATGTGGGATAGACAGGCGCGGAGAAAATCATGGCCAGCGAAGCGCTTTACATCAACGACCGGATCACGATTGCCGGCTGGGAGCTGACGGAACAGTTCGTTCTGGCGGGCGGTCCTGGCGGTCAGAACGTCAACAAGGTTGCAACTGCTGTCCAGCTTTTCTTCAATGTCCAGAATTCTCCATCGCTGACGGACCGCGTTAAGGCGAATGCGATCAAGCTTGCCGGCCGGCGTGTCTCGAAGGATGGCGTCCTGATGATCGAGGCCAGCCGCTTCCGCAGTCAGGATCGCAACCGCGAGGATGCGCGTGAACGCCTGAAGGAACTGCTCCTCGAAGCTGCCGCCCCGCCACCGCCGCCGCGCAAGAAGACCAAGCCGACCAAGGGGTCGATCGAGCGCCGGCTGAAGGAGAAATCCGGCCGTTCCGAGGTCAAGAAGATGCGCTGCAAGATCGGCGGCGACTAGGTTTGGTTTTCGGGCTGCGGTTTTGGTTTGGCTGGGTCAAAGTGGCTTGTCGGGTGAGTTCAGTTTTGTGGACGCTACCTGCACGGCCCCTCATCCTAGCCTTCTCCCCGCAATGCGGGGAGAAGGGACTATTGCGTTCAACAGCAGGCTCTCCTTTGAGGCGGCTAATTTGAGGCAGGATGGGCTCCCTCGCCCCGCTTGCGGGGAGAGGGTTGGGGTGAGGGGCCACGCACGAAGGCGCGGCAATGGCGCACTTACCTGACCAGCAACGCTCAAAGGAAATATCGATGTTGCTCCCCAACGGAATTCGTCATCTCCCTGGATATCTCGATCGCCCCGCCCAGGAGGCGCTGGTCGAGGCGATTCGTGCCGTCGTGGCCGAGGCGCCGCTCTACACGCCGGTCATGCCGGGTACTGGCAAGGAAATGTCTGTGCGCATGACCAATTGCGGTTCGCTCGGCTGGGTGACGGACAAGCAGCGCGGCTATCGTTACCAGCCGACGCACCCGGTTACCGGTCGCCCTTGGCCGGCCATACCGCCGCAATTGCTCGATCTTTGGAATGACATAGCAGGCTATGAAAAACCGCCCGAAGCCTGCCTCGTCAATTTCTACAACGATGATGCCCGCATGGGTCTGCATCAGGATCGTGATGAGCAGGATCTTAAGGCGCCCGTCCTATCGATCTCGCTCGGCAATACCTGCCTCTTTCGGGTCGGCGGTGTCAACCGCAACGATCGCACGCTATCCTTCAAGCTTACGAGCGGCGATATCGTCGTTCTCGGCGGCGAGGGCAGGCTGTGCTTCCACGGCGTCGACCGCATCTATCCGGCAACGTCGACATTGCTGAAGAATGGCGGGCGTATCAATCTGACGCTCAGGCGCGTTCAGCCCTGACGTTCAGAGCTTCCTCAACGCAACCTGTTCGATCAGATGGTTTTTGCCCTTCTGCAGAATGAGGTCGGCGCGCGGCCGCGTCGGCAGAATGTTCTGGCGCAGGTTCTTCAGGTTGATGTTCTTCCAGAGCCCTTCGGCGATCGCCAGCGCCTCTTCCTCGCTGATCGAGGCGTAACGGTGGAAGAAGGAATTGGGATCGCGGAAGGCGGTCTCGCGCAGCCGCATGAAGCGGGCGACATACCAGTTATGGATCAGCTGCTCGTCGGCATCGATATAGATCGAGAAATCGAAGAAATCCGAGACCATCGGCACGATCTTACCGTCGGCCGGCAGATGCCGCGACTGCAGCACGTTGATGCCTTCGAAGATCAGGATATCCGGGCGGTCGACCGTCTTGAATTCGTTCGGCAGCACGTCATAGACGAGGTGCGAATAGGAGGGCGCCTGCACATTCGGCTGGCCGGCCTTGATCGCCGAGAGGAAACGCAGCAGCGCTGCGGTATCGTAACTTTCCGGAAAACCCTTGCGCTGCATCAGGTTGCGGCGCTGCAATTCGGCGTTCGGGTAGAGAAAGCCGTCCGTGGTGACGAGATCCACCTTCGGGCTCGACGGCCAGCGGCCCAGCAATTCCTTCAGGATACGGGCCGTGGTGGACTTGCCGACGGCGACCGAGCCGGCAATGCCGATGACGAAAGGTGTCTTGGCGATATCCGAAAGGCTGAGGAAGCGGTTGCGCTGCTCGAACAGGATCTGCGAAGATTCCACATGCGACGACAGCAGCCGCGACAGCGACAGATAGATGCGCCGGACCTCGTCGAGATCGATCGGGTCGCCCATCGAGCGTAGCCGCGTCACTTCGTCGGCGGTCAGTGTCAGCGGCGTGTCGGCCCGGAATTTCGCCCACTCTTCCGAGGAAAAGAAATAGTAGGGCGAATAGGCTTTCGCCTGGAAAATATCGAGCGTCTCGGGCGCGGGCTGGGTCTTGGTCGCTATCGTCATCGCATTCTTACCGGCTGGCCTTTTCTTGAAGGCCCGATTGGGCGGTGCGCCTTTCGAGCTCACCCATGACATTCTGCAACGGAATGCCGGCAATCTTCAATACGACCATAAGATGATATAGCAGATCGGCGGCCTCATAGGTAAGGTTGTCGCGATCATTGATAACGGCAGCCATGACGGCTTCGATCGCCTCCTCGCCCAGTTTCTTCGCCGCTTTCGGCTGGCCGGCGGCAACAAGCTTCGCCGTCCAGGATTCGTCCGGCGAAGCCTTGGAGCGCTCCTCGACAATTCGTTCGAGGTCGGAAAGGGTAAATCCGCTCATCGGTTCGCTGTCTCCTAATCCAGCCGCATCGGAATGCCGCGCTCGGCCATGTAGCGCTTTGCCTCGCCCACCGAATAGGTGCCAAAGTGGAAGATCGAAGCGGCAAGTACCGCCGTCGCATGGCCTTCCTTCACGCCGGCGACGAGGTCGTCGAGATCGCCGACGCCGCCTGAAGCGATGATGGGCACGCGCACCGCATCGGCGATCGCCCGGGTCAGCTCCAGATCGTAGCCGACCTTGGTGCCGTCGCGATCCATGGAGGTGACGAGCAGCTCGCCGGCGCCGCGCTCGACCATCTTGCGGGCAAAATCGACGGCGTCGATGCCGGTCGCGTTGCGGCCGCCATGGGTGTAGATCTCCCAGGCGCTCAGATTGTCGCCGCCGAGCGCCTCGGTCCGGCGCCGCTTGGCGTCGATCGAAACGACGATGCACTGGTTGCCGAATTTATCGGCCGCTTCGGCCACGAAATCGGGATTGTTGACCGCCGCCGAGTTGATCGAAACCTTGTCGGCGCCGCAGAGCAGCAGCTTGCGGATATCGGCAATGCTGCGCACGCCGCCGCCGACGGTGACGGGCATGAAGCATTGTTCCGCCGTGCGCGCCACAACGTCGAAGATGGTGTCGCGATTATCTGAGGAGGCGGTGATGTCGAGAAAGCAGAGTTCGTCGGCACCGGCGGCGTCATAGGCCTTGGCAGCCTCGACCGGATCGCCGGCATCGACGAGATTGAGAAAGTTGACGCCCTTGACGACGCGGCCGTCCTTGACGTCGAGGCAGGGGATGACGCGGGCTTTCAGGGTCATTGCGCTGCCTCCTTGGCCTGCTTGATCAAGGCCAGTGCTTCCTTCGGATCGATCCGGCCATCATAGAGCGCGCGGCCGGAAATCGCACCTTCCAGTTTGCGGGCGTCCGGCTGGATCATGCGCTTGATATCATCGAGCGAGGCGAGCCCGCCAGACGCGATGACGGGGATGGACACGGCGTCGGCCAGTTCCAAAGTCGAATCCCAGTTGATCCCCGTGAGAATGCCGTCGCGATCGATATCGGTATAGATGATCGCGGCAACGCCGACACCTTCGAATTTCTTGGCGAGTTCGATGACGCCGAGTTCGGACGCCTCAGCCCAGCCCTCGACCGCCACCTTGCCGCCCTTGGCATCGATGCCGACGGCGATATGGCCCGGAAACCGTCTGCAGGCTTCGACGACAAGCGCCGGGTCGCGCACCGCGACCGTGCCGAGGATGACACGGGCAAGCCCGCGCGACAGCCAGTTTTCGATATGATCGAGCGTGCGGATGCCGCCGCCGAGCTGCACCGGGTTTTTCGTCGCCTTGAGGATGGCGTCGACGGCGGCGCCGTTGACGGTCTCACCGGCGAAAGCGCCGTTGAGATCGACGACATGCAGCCATTCGAAGCCCTGGTCTTCAAAGGCTTTCGCCTGGGCACCGGGATCGTAGTTGTAGACGGTCGCCTGCTCCATGTCGCCGAGCTTCAGGCGCACGCATTGGCCGTCTTTTAGGTCGATTGCGGGAAAAAGTATCATGATGTCTGTCCTTGAGGCGCGAGCCTTACGGCTTCCAGCGCAGGAAGTTGGCGATCAGGGCAAGGCCGAGTTTCTGGCTCTTTTCCGGATGGAACTGCGCGCCGGCGATGTTGTCGCGGCCGACAAAAGCGGTCATCGGCCCGCCATAGTTCGTCGTCGCAATGACGTCGTCACCATGATCCGCTGCCAGATGGTAGGAATGGACGAAATAGGCGTGCAAGCCGTCAGGCCCCGTCTCGATCCCGTCGAACAAGGCATGCGGATGGCGGATATCCAACGTGTTCCAGCCGATCTGGGGGATTTTCAGGCCGGGGTCGCTTGGTGTCATTTCCTTGACGTCGCCCTTGATCCAGCCAAACCCTTGAGTGATCGTCTTTTCCAGTCCGCGCGACGACATGAGCTGCATGCCGACGCAGATGCCGAGGAAAGGGCGCGCCTTGTGTTCCACGACGTCGATGACCGCTTCCGCCATGCCGGGTACGGCATCGAGGCCGCGGCGGCAATCGGCATAGGCGCCGACGCCGGGAAGCACAATGCGGTCGGCGGTGGCGACACGCTCGGCGTCATCCGTCAGGTCGATCTCTGCGTCGATGCCTGCCTCGCGGGCGGCCCGCTCGAAAGCCTTGGTGGCCGAGCGCAGATTGCCGGAACCATAGTCGATAATCGCGACGCGCATGGTCAGCGTCCTCCGTCATAGCCGGGCAGGCCGAAGCTCGGGCCTGGGCGGCTGGTATTCGTGTTGGTTGCCGAGATATCCCAATTTTTCGGATGGATATCCGGGTTTGGCTCCTGCTCCAGTCGGGAAAAGTGGATTTCCTCCGCGGTCGCCAGATCATGCGCCGAGACGAGGTTTTCAACCTTCCAGCCGCGGCCGACAAGGCGATCGCTGAGCGCATGCGGGCCTTCGAGGGCCGCAAGGATATGCACACCCAGCAGAAGCGCGGCTCCGGCGGCAAAGAAGCCCGGCTGGCGCATCAGTTCCAGCGCAATGCCCTGCAGCAGAAAGGCAGCAATCGCATGCAGCCACAGGCGGTGGAAGAGCATCCAGAGCGTTGGAAACAGGAACGCCTTCCACGAGAAGCCGTCGCGGATGAATCGCGTTTCGTCACGATACCGATCCGATACTTCGGATCGGTTCGGCACTCCGGGCGGAGTCAAAATCAGATAGCTTGCCATTCTCACTTCCCCAGTTCGGGGCTCAGGCGAGCGTGCCTTTCGTCGAGGGCACCCGGCCTGCCTGCCGCGGATCGATCTCAATTGCGGTGCGCAATGCGCGCGCAACGGCCTTGAAGCATGTCTCGGCTATATGGTGATTATTGGCGCCATAATGGTTGAGAATATGCAGCGTGATGCCGGCGTTCTGCGCCAGAGCCTGGAAGAACTCGCGCACCAGTTCGGTATCGAAGGTGCCGATCTTCGCGGCGCTGAACGAAACATTCCAGACGAGGAATGGCCGGCCGGAAAGATCGACGGCCGCTTTCGTCATCGTCTCGTCCATGGCGAGATCGATCGAAGCATAGCGCGTGATGCCGCGCCGGTCGCCCAGCGCCTTGGCAATCGCCTGGCCGATCGCAATGCCGGTATCCTCGACGGCATGATGATCGTCGACATGCAGGTCGCCCTTGGTGTCGATCTCCATGTCGATCAGCGAATGTCGCGACAGCTGTTCCAGCATATGGTCGAAGAAGCCGACTCCCGTCGAAATCGTCGATTTGCCGCTGCCGTCGATGTTGACGGAAACGGAGACCGAAGTCTCGTTGGTCTTGCGGGAAACGCTTGCCGTGCGGCTCGCTGCGGTCTCTGCCATGGGCTGCTCCATCGGAATACGGCCGTTCCATATCAGGCGTATCGGGAAATATCCAGAAGTTACGCACGGGGCCTACGCGTTTAGCCGGCTTGCCGCCATCATTCCGGCGCGGCCGCCATTTGCAATCGCAAAAACCCCTCTTACATAAGTGCTGACGGGGCCGATACGCGGCCCGGCAGAAAGCCCGCCGGAACGGGGGCAAACAGGTGTTAAATGACGACAATTGTGACTATTCGCAAGGGCGGCAAGGTGGTGATGGCTGGCGATGGCCAGGTGAGCCTTGGCCAGACCGTGATGAAGGGCAATGCGCGCAAGGTTCGCCGTATCGGTAAGGGCGATGTCATCGCCGGTTTTGCCGGCGCGACCGCCGATGCCTTCACCCTGCTCGAGCGCCTGGAAAAGAAGCTCGAACAATATCCTGGCCAGCTTATGCGCGCCGCCGTCGAGCTCGCCAAGGATTGGCGCACGGACAAATATCTGCGCAACCTAGAAGCCATGATGCTGGTTGCCGACAGACAGATAACGCTCGCCATCACCGGCAACGGCGATGTGCTTGAGCCCGAACATGGCGCCATGGCGATCGGCTCCGGCGGCAATTTCGCGCTTGCCGCCGCGCGCGCGCTGATGGATAGCGACAAATCAGCCGAAGACGTCGCCCGCCGCGCCCTCGATATTGCCGCCGATATCTGCGTCTACACGAACCACAATGTGGTTGTCGAAACGCTCGATGCCGAAGCCTAAGACGTTCCTCTCTTGATAGTTTCTAGCCCTGACAGGGAACATATGAAATGACCACTTTTTCCCCCCGCGAGATCGTTTCCGAGCTTGATCGTTACATTGTCGGCCAGCATGAGGCCAAACGCGCCGTCGCGATCGCATTGCGCAACCGCTGGCGCCGGCAGCAGCTCGAGCCCGAGCTGCGCGACGAAGTCATGCCCAAGAACATCCTGATGATCGGCCCGACCGGTGTCGGCAAGACGGAAATCTCCCGCCGCCTTGCCAAGCTTGCCGGCGCGCCCTTCATCAAGGTCGAAGCCACGAAGTTCACCGAAGTCGGCTATGTCGGCCGCGATGTCGAACAGATCGTCCGTGATCTCGTCGAAGTCGGCATCGGCCTGGCGCGCGAAAAGAAGCGCGCCGAGGTGCAGGCCAAGGCGCATATGAGCGCCGAGGAGCGTGTGCTCGATGCGCTGGTGGGTGCTACCGCATCGCCGGCAACGCGCGACAGCTTCCGCAAGAAGCTGCGTGACGGCCAGCTCGACGATAAGGAAATCGACATCGAAGTGGCCGATACCGGCTCCGGCATGCCCGGCGGCTTCGAAATCCCCGGCATGCCCGGCGCCAATATCGGCGTGCTCAATCTCTCCGAAATGTTCGGCAAGGCCATGGGCGGCCGCACGAAGAAAGTGCGCACGACGGTCAAGGATTCTTACAAGGAGCTGGTCCGCGACGAATCCGACAAGCTGATCGACAATGAGGCGATCCAGCGCGAGGCCGTGCAGTCGGCCGAAAATGACGGCATCGTCTTCCTGGACGAGATCGACAAGATCGCCGCCCGCGACGGCGGCATGGGTGCCGGCGTCTCCCGCGAAGGCGTGCAGCGCGACCTGCTGCCGCTTGTGGAAGGCACGACGGTGTCGACCAAGTATGGTCCGGTCAAGACCGACCATATCCTGTTCATCGCCTCGGGCGCGTTCCACGTGTCGAAGCCTTCGGATCTTCTGCCGGAACTGCAGGGCCGCCTGCCGATCCGCGTCGAGCTCCGACCGCTGACCAAAGAGGATTTCCGCCGTATCCTCACCGAGCCGGAGGCAAGCCTCATCCGCCAGTACAAGGCACTGATGGAAACGGAAGACCTGAAGCTCGACTTCACCGATGACGCCATCGACGCTCTCGCCGATGTCGCCGTGCATCTGAACTCCACCGTCGAGAATATCGGCGCCCGCCGCCTGCAGACCGTCATGGAGCGGGTGCTCGACGATATCTCCTATAACGCTTCGGATCGCGGCGGCGTGTCGGTGACCATCGATGCCGCCTATGTCCGCGAGCATGTCGGCGACCTCGCAACAAACACCGATCTGTCCCGCTTCATTCTGTGAGCGAGCCGGCAAAAGCGATTTAAAACAGTAAACACTCGACAGCGGGCCGTTAACTTTTTAGTTAGGGGCCCGTTTCTTTGTGTCGGATGGCTTTATTCGGCCTAGATTATCCGTCAGGCAGCCGCACGGAAACATCGGTTGAAACTTCGACAGGACAGCCATCTTGCGACGCATACTGATCACCCTTCTCCTGGCGGTCGCCAGCCTTTCCTGGATGCCCGCCTATGCGGACGCGGCGACCACGGTGCCTCCGGGCAACCGCAATGCCGAGCAGCCGCCGGTTCCCGGCGCCTCCGTACGCCGCACGCGCGGCACGAATTCGACCTTTGAACGCAAATACCAGAAGGTGCGCGAACTGCTGGCGACCGACACCAAGCTGATGGCGAAGATCAAGTCGACGGCGCGCGCCTACGGCATCGAGCCGATCCACATCATCGGCGCGCTCGTCGGCGAGCACACCTATAATGTCGATGCCTATGACGGCCTGCAGTCTTACTACGTCAAGGCTGCCTCCTATGCCGGCCAGAGCTTCCGTTTCGCCTATAATGGCGAAAACGTCGACGATTTCGTTGCCCGGCCGCAATTCGATGCCTGTAAGGGCAGACAAGATTCCTACGCTCTCTGGACCTGCCGCGAGGATGTCTGGGAAGATGATTTCCGCGGCAAGACGGTGGACGGCAAGTCCTATCCCGACAATCGCTTCAGCGCGGTCTTCTTCCAGCCTTTCTATGCCGGTCAGACCTTTGGCCTCGGTCAGGTCAATCCGCTGACGGCGCTCGAGCTCTCCGATCTGGTCAGCCGCACCTCGGGTATTGCGAAGCTCGACGAGAAGGATGCCGGCGGCGTCTACAAGGCGATCATGGATCCGGACCTGTCGCTTGCCTTTGTCGCGGCATCGATCCGCAAATCGATCGACGATTATCGTTCGATCGCCGGCATGGATATCTCAGGCAATCCGGGCATTACCGCGACGCTCTACAATCTCGGCAATTCCCGTAAACGCGCTGCCGCCCTTGCCGCCAAGAACCGGAGCTCTTCGCAGCCGGTCTGGCCCGAGGAGAACTACTATGGCTGGCTCATCAATGATAAGCTGAGCGACCTGAAGTCGCTCCTCTAAGCGGTCCTGCGCGACGTTTTATCGTCTGGATTTTGCCGGCGGCGTTCACCATATGGGATGAGTGCGCCGCTCGGCCGCATGATTAGGCAACGGCCCGGCCCTCGAGGAGAATGGATGTCATGGACATGATTCCGGAAGCCTTCTCTCCGCCGGCGCCGATCCCGCGAACCGTCCCGCCGTCGCGGTGGACGATCATCAAAACCATCCTGCGCAATCCGCTCGAACTCTGGGGAGAGCCGTCCTATACGCTTCCCTGGATCAAAACCAAATTCTTCAACGAGCGGACGCTGATCGTCAATGATCCCGGCCTGATCAAGCATGTTCTGGTCGATAACGCCGCCAACTACCGCATGGCCGATATTCGCCAGCTCGTGCTCCGGCCGATCCTGCGCGATGGCCTGCTGACGGCGGAAGGGCCGGTCTGGAAGCGCTCGCGCAAGGCTGTGGCACCGGTATTTACGCCGCGCCATGCGCAGGGCTTTGCCGGCCAGATGCTGAGCCAAAGCCTGGAATATCTGCATAAATACGATGAGATCGGCGACGAAGGCGCAACGTTCGATATCGCTACCGACATGACCGAGTTGACCTTCGCCATTCTGGCGGAGACCTTGTTTTCCGGCGAGATCGTCACCGAAGGCGAGCATTTCGCCGATGAGGTCAATGAGCTCCTGCATCGCATGGGCCGAGTCGATCCCATGGATCTTTTGCGCGCCCCCGCCTGGGTGCCGCGCATCACCCGCATTGGCGGCCAGCGCGTGCTCGACAAGTTCCGCGGCATCGTCCGCACCACCATGGACCAGCGGCTGGAAAAGATGCGCGGGGACAGAGCCAGCGCGCCCGACGATTTCCTGACGCTGCTTCTGGAAAAAGCCGGGCCGGACGGGCTGACCATGGAGGAGATCGAGGACAATATTCTCACCTTCATCGGCGCCGGGCACGAGACAACCGCCCGAGCATTGGCCTGGACGCTCTATTGTGTCGCCAATAGCCCGCTTATTCGCGAAGCTATGGAAGAGGAAATCGACCGGGTACTCGCAACCGATGCGGAGCCGGTCGCCTGGCTCGACCTGATGCCGTATGTCCGCGCCGCCTTCGAAGAGGCGATGCGTCTCTATCCGCCGGCGCCGTCGATCAACCGGGCCGCCATCGCCGATGACGAATGGACGAGCGCCAAGGGCGAACGTGTGACGATAGAAAAGGGGATCACCGTTCTGATCATGCCCTGGACGCTGCATCGCCACGAACTCTACTGGGAAAAGCCGCGCGCCTTCATGCCGGAGCGCTTTCTTCCGGAGAACCGGGCCAAGATCAATCGCTTCCAGTATTTGCCTTTCGGCGCCGGTCCGCGCGTCTGTATCGGCGCGACCTTCGCGCTTCAGGAAGCGGTCATCGCCCTTGCCGTCATGATGCGCCGTTTCCGCTTCGATCTGACGGATGAGACCAATCCCTGGCCGGTGCAGAAGCTGACGACGCAGCCACGCGGCGGATTGCCGATGCGGGTGAAGAGGCGGTAGTGGGCAAGGAGACCGTAGTAGTCTCGAATATGACGCACCTCCGTTACCCCCTCTGTCGCTTTCGCGACAGAGGCGGTGCGCACCCTCCAAGAACACACCGCCGACAGCAGGTAAAGAAGAGCCCAAACCAATGAAATTGCTTTCTCGCCCGCCAAGGGCGAGATAGGCTCTGCGCTCGCCGCTTCGTTCATATCTTCACAGGCGTTGCGGGAGTTCATAGTCATTATCCGGGCCAGAGGTTTTATATCAGCGTGACGTCTCACTTCCTGCTCGGCATCGATACGGGTGGCACCTACACCGATGCCGTTCTCTTCCATGAAACCGATGGCGTGATCGCCAAGGCGAAATCGCTGACCACGCGGCATGATCTGGCCGTCGGCATTGCCGGCGCCGTCGATGCCGTCATTGCCAAGGCCGATATTCCGGTTTCGGCGATCGGCCTCGTATCGCTGTCGACGACGCTCGCCACCAATGCGCTTGTCGAAGGGCAGGGCGGTCGCGCCGGTCTCATCATGATCGGCTTCGGCCCAGACGATCTCAAGCGCGACGGACTTGCGGAAGCGTTGGGATCCGATCCCGTGCTCTATCTCCCCGGCGGCCACAATGTGCACGGCAATGAAAATCCGCTCGATCTGACGGCGCTGCGCGATGCATTGCCGGAACTGGCCAAGTCGGTATCCTCCTTCGCCGTCGCCGGCTATTTTGCCGTGCGGAATCCGGCTCATGAAATCAAGGTGCGCGACTGTATTCGCGAGATCTCGCATCTGCCCGTGACCTGCAGCCATGAGCTCTCCTCGAAGCTGGGCGGTCCGCGCCGTGCCCTGACGACGCTGCTGAATGCCCGCCTGGTATCAATGATCGATCGCCTCGTCGGCGCTTGCGAAGGGTTCCTGGTGACACGCGGCATTTCCGCGCCGATGATGGTGGTGCGGGGCGATGGCGCTCTGATTTCGGCTGACGAAGCCAAGCTCCGGCCGATCGAGACCATTCTGTCCGGTCCGGCCGCAAGTCTCGTCGGCGCGCGCTATCTCACCGGCCTCGACGATGCGGTCGTTTCCGATATCGGCGGCACCACCACCGATGTTGCCGTCATGGAGGATGGCCGGCCGCGGCTGGATGCTGATGGCGCCGTGGTCGGAGGCTATCGCACCATGGTCGAGGCGGTCGCGATGCGCACTTATGGTCTCGGCGGCGATTCCGAAGTCAAGATCAACGATCGCGGCCTCATCGCCGCTTTCGAACTCGGCCCCCGCCGCCTTTTGCCGCTGAGCCTCGCCGCTCACATGCATGGCGATGCCATCTTGACTGTCCTGGAGCAGCAACTGCGGGCGACGCATCTTGCTCGCAATGCCGGTCGCTTTGCGCTCCGCACCGGCGTGCCGGATCATCTGGCAAGCGGTCTTACGGCACCCGAGCAGGCGTTGTTCGACCGGATCGGCGCCGTTCCTATAGCGCTCGACAAGCTTCTGACGATGACGTCGCAGAAGGCGACGCTGGATAGGCTGGTGGCGCGCGGCCTCGTGCATCTGAGCGGCCTGACGCCTTCCGATGCCATGCATATGCTCGGCCGGCAGGGCCAGTGGAATGCCGATGCGGCTCGCCTTGGGCTCGCTCTGGCGATGCGGCTGAAGGATGGCTCCGGACGCACCATCGCCGCATCCGTCGAGGAATTGGCGCAGAAGATCGTCGATCGGCTCACGCGCCAGTCCGCGGATGTCATTCTTGCCGCCTGCCTCGCCGAGGATGGCGTTGCCGATCTGAATCCGGCAAAATCCATCTCCATCGATCGTGCCCTTCGCCGCACGCCCGGGATCGCCCGTTTCGCCATTTCGCTCGATCGCCCCCTTGTCGGGCTCGGTGCTTCCGCCCCGGTCTATTATCCTGCCATCGCGGAAATGCTGGCGACGGAGAGCGCCATTCCGGCCGATTCGGATGTCGCCAATGCCGTCGGCGCCGTCGTCGGTCAGGTGCGCACCAGCGTTACCGTTTTCGTCACCATGCCGGAAGACGGCATCTATGTGCTGAACGGAGCCGGTGAAAGCCTGCGCTTCACTGACGAGGACCGGAGCTTCGCCGATGCCCGCTCGCGTGCCGCCGAGGCGGCGATGACACAGGCTAGGCTCAATGGTGCGGTGGATCTCGTGTTGGCGATGGATGAGCAGGTGGATGCGCCTGAAGTCGAGGGCAGTCGAAAACTGATCGAGGCACGGTTCATCGCGACAGCGAGCGGCCGCCCGCGAATCGCCGCGAGTTGATTATTTCCCAGAGCGCATAAATCTTTCGAACTATTGCCAAATTGACGGAAGCGAAACCATCGGCAAAGTGGCAGCATGTGAAAAATGAGCCAAAAGATGGCCTTGAGGAGTATTTGGCATGAGCCGCATTGAAAAGAACGGGCTGCAGATCGAACCGGTACTTTATGATTTCCTCGTCAAGGAAGCGCTGCCGGGCTCAGGTATCGACGCCGACACCTTTTTTGCCGGCTTCTCAAAGATCGTTCATGATCTTGCGCCGAAGAACCGCGAGCTGCTTGCCAAGCGGGACCGCATGCAGGAAGCGCTCGACGATTGGTATCGCAAGAACGGTGCGCCCGTCGATCTCGCCGCTTATGAAGCCTTCCTGCGCGACATCGGCTATATCGTGCCCGAAGGCCCGGCCTTTACGATTTCGACCGCCAATGTCGACCCGGAAATCTCTCATATCGCCGGACCGCAGCTTGTCGTTCCCGTCATGAATGCCCGTTATGCACTGAATGCCGCCAACGCTCGCTGGGGATCGCTTTACGACGCCCTCTATGGCACCGATGCCATTCCCGAGACCGACGGCGCCGAAAAGGGCAGAGGCTACAACCCCAAACGTGGCGAGAAGGTCATCGCCTGGGTTCGCGATTTCCTCGATTCCGCCGTGCCGTTGGCCGGCGCAAGCTGGAAGGACGTCACCGGCGTTGCAGTGAAGGATGGCGCGCTGGCGATCACGACGAAGACCGGCGCTGCGGCGCTGGCGGATCGCAGCCATTTCGCCGGTTATCTCGGTGATGCTGCCAAGCCCTCGCATATCCTGCTGAGGCACAATGGTATCCATATCGAAATCGTCATCGATGCCGGCACCGATATCGGCAAGGCCGACCCGGCGAATATTTCCGATGTTCGCCTGGAATCGGCGATCACCACGATCATGGACTGCGAGGATTCGATCGCGGCCGTCGATGCCGAGGACAAGGCGGAGGTTTACCGCAACTGGCTCGGCCTGATGAAGGGCGATCTGACAGAGGAAGTCGTCAAGGGCAGCAAGACCTTCACGCGCCGGCTGAACCCCGATGTCGCCTACACCGCGCCGGACGGCAGCACGTTCGATCTGCATTGCCGGTCCCTCATGCTGGTGCGCAATGTCGGCCACCTGATGACCAATCCGGCCATTCTCGACCGCGATGGCAATGAGGTGCCTGAAGGCATCATGGATGCCGCGATTACCGGCCTGATAGCACTCTACGACATCGGCCCGAATGGCCGCCGCAAGAATTCCCGCACCGGCTCGATGTATGTCGTCAAGCCGAAGATGCACGGTCCTGAAGAGGTCGCCTTCGCGGTGGATATCTTCTCGCAAGTCGAGGACCTGCTTGGGATGCCGCGTAATACCATCAAAATGGGCATCATGGACGAGGAGCGCCGCACCACGGTCAACCTCAAGGAAGCCATCCGCGCCGCCCGCGAGCGCGTCGTCTTCATCAATACCGGCTTCCTCGATCGCACCGGCGATGAAATCCATAGCTCAATGGAAGCCGGCCCGATGATCCGAAAGGGCGATATGAAGCAGGCAGCCTGGATCGGCGCCTACGAGAACTGGAATGTCGATATCGGCCTCGAATGCGGCCTTTCCGGCCATGCCCAGATCGGCAAGGGCATGTGGGCGATGCCGGATCTGATGGCGGCCATGCTCGAGCAGAAGATCGCCCATCCCAAGGCCGGCGCCAACACCGCCTGGGTGCCGTCCCCGACGGCAGCGACGCTGCACGCCACCCATTACCACCGTGTCAACGTTGCCGACGTGCAGAAGAGCCTGAAGAGCCGCGCCCGCGCCAAGCTTTCCGATATTCTCTCCGTGCCGGTTGCCTCGCGGCCGAACTGGACGCCGGAGGAAATCCAGCGCGAGATCGACAACAACAGCCAGGGCATTCTCGGCTATGTCGTCCGCTGGGTGGATCAGGGCGTCGGCTGCTCCAAGGTGCCCGACATCAACAATATCGGCCTCATGGAAGACCGCGCCACCCTGCGCATCTCGGCGCAACACATGGCCAACTGGCTGCATCACAAGGTCATCACTGAAGCGCAGATTATCGAAACGATGAAGCGCATGGCTGCCGTGGTCGATCAGCAGAATGCCGGTGATCCCAACTACATCGCCCTGTCAGGCAATTTCGACGGTTCGGTCGCCTTCCAGGCAGCCCTCGATCTCGTCCTCAAGGGGCGTGAGCAGCCGAACGGCTATACCGAACCGGTCCTGCATCGCCGCCGCATCGAGCTGAAGGCGAAGCAGGCGGGGTGATCCCTTCTCTCCATCACAGGCCACCTCGATCCTTCGAGGCCTTGTCGTCTGCGCTGACGCTTTGACGGCAAGGCGCCTCAGGATGAGGTGGAGAAAGGCTTGCGACTGGGGAAAAGATCAGCCCTCATCCTGAGGCGCGCAGCCAAAGGCGGAGCCTCGAAGGACGAGGGCGGGTGGGCGGTTAGAATCTATCCCGAGTTCTTCAAACAAAAAAGCCGCTGGATCGATATCCGGCGGCCTTTTTCAATCCGAAATGTCCAGCAATTACTGGATAACGACGACCTTGGTGCTGTGACCAGGCAGAACGCGGCTGTAGAGGTCGATGACGTCCTGGTTCATCAGGCGGATGCAGCCCGAGGAAGCGGCCGTGCCGATCGACGCCCATTCCGGCGTGCCGTGCAGGCGGAACAGCGTGTCCTGGCCCTTTTCGTTGTAGAGATACATGGCGCGCGCCCCGAGCGGGTTCGACAGGCCAGGGTTCATGCCGCCATCGACATATTTGGCGATTTCCGGACGGCGGACGGCCATTTCCTTCGGCGGATGCCAGCTCGGCCATTCCTGCTTCCAGGCAACATAAGCGGTGCCCGACCAGGCGAAGCCCTGCTTGCCGACGCCGATACCGTAACGCATCGCTTCGCCGTTGCCGAGGATATAGTAAAGATGGCGCTCGCGCGTGTTGACGATGATCGTGCCTTCAGCCTCGTCGGACTTGTAGGAAACGATCTGGCGGCGGAACTGCGGCTTCACCTTCTGGATCGGGATCGCCGGTAGCTGGAAGCCGTTGTCGCTCGTGACGCCATAATCGCTGTCGAACGTCTTGATGGCGTCGGTAGCGGGAGCGGCAATGGTTGCGGGATTGGCGATGGCGGAGGGCTTGGCTGCCGCAGGGATGGCATAGCCAGCCGTTGCGAGCGTTGCGACAAGGCCGAGTGCGGTCATAGCATGACGGATGCGCATGGAAGTCTCTTGAAATTTCGTGGCAGGGAACGGATGGTTATCTACCATCTTTGTCTACAGTTTATTTTCCATTAAACTTGTCTTTGCAAGCGGCTCTGGCCCTACAAAAATAGCGCCGGCGCGCAAATTAGAAGGACATGGTTTTTTTGCAACAACGCTCGCCCTGTTCCCGAGACAATTCATGACGATTTTGAACGTTTACAATAACAATCCGTTAATAGATGGCCGGCAGTCGGAAAGGGCCATGCTTGTACGCAAGGGCGTGCAACTATTACTGCACGACATGCGCCACGCGGTCTTGCCGGAGTTGCCGCTTGCCAGCGGCCGCCGCGCCGATCTCATCAGCGTCTCGGAAAAGGGCGAAATCTGGATCATCGAGATCAAGACGTCGATCGAGGATTTCCGCGTCGACCGTAAATGGCCCGAATACCGGCAGCATTGCGACCGGATGTTCTTTGCGACGCACAAGGATGTGCCGCTGGATATCTTTCCGGAGGATTGCGGGCTGTTTCTGTCGGATGGTTATGGCGCCCATATGCTGCGCGAGGCGCCGGAGCATCGCCTGCCGCCGGCGACGCGCAAGTCCGTGACGCTGAATTTCTCACGCGCCGCCGCCCAACGCCTGTTGCTGGCCGAATGGGCGACGGGCAAGTCCTTCGCTTCAGAATAGGTTCGCTGCCGTTCGTTCGACGCAGTTCCGGACGGAAAACCGCTGCGAGCTTTTGCTGGAATTGCTCTATTTCGGCGCTCGCTTGGCGAGGATGCGCTGCAGCGTGCGGCGATGCATGTTGAGGCGGCGGGCCGTCTCGGAAACGTTGCGCTCGCACATTTCATAGACGCGCTGGATATGTTCCCAGCGGACGCGATCGGCCGACATCGGGTTCTCAGGCACTTCAGCCTTTTCGCCGGGGCGCTGCGTTAGCGCCGCATAGACGTCGTCCGCATCGGCGGGCTTGGCGAGATAGTCGAGCGCGCCAAGTTTGACGGCGGTCACCGCCGTCGCGATATTCCCATAGCCCGTCAGGACGACGATATGCGTATCGTCGCGCCGCTGGCGGATCGCCTCGATCACGTCCAACCCTGTGCCGTCGCCTAGCCGGAGGTCGACCACGGCGTATTTGGGCGGGTTCGCCTTGGACTTGGCAACGCCTTCCGCTACCGATTCCGCCGTCTCGACTGCAAAGCCGCGCGTTTCCATCGCGCGTGCCAGGCGGCGTAGAAACGGGCCGTCGTCGTCGACGATCAGCAATGTGGCGTCCGGGCCGATATGGGCCGCGGCATCCTTCGCTCCGGCGTCTGGGGCAGCGCTCTCTTTTTCCGTCATTTTATCTTCTATCCCGGCGACTATCCGCCTGCATATTCAACCGATTTTGACGATCGCTGTTTTAAGCCGTAAAAATCATTTTGTCGAATTACTGTCGATCAACACGCGCGGCCATTCGACGCGGACGCGCGCTCCCGGCGCCTCGGAATCGCGATTGCTGAAGGAAAGCGCTGCGCCTGAGCGTTCGAGCAGCGTTTTGGCAATGAAGAGGCCGAGCCCGAGGCCGCCGGCGGTATCGTCCCGCTGGCGCGATGTGACATAGGGTTCGCCGATCCGCGCCAGTATTTCGGGCGAATAGCCGTTGCCGTCGTCCTCGATGACAATGGTCAGAGTGTCGACGGTATATTCCACGGTGATGGTCACCGTCTTGCGAGCATAGTCCACCGCATTTTCGATGAGGTTGCCAAGCCCATACATGATGCCGGCATTGCGGCTGAGGACGGGTTCGCCGGAGCGCGGGCTCTTCTCGATCAGTTCCAGCGTGATCCCGAACTCGCGATGCGGCGCTATGATCTCTTCCATCATCGACGACAGCGTCAGCCGCCGCATATGCGCCTCGTCTTCGGAGGAGAGCGTCGTCAGCCGCCTGAGGATATCGCGGCAGCGCTCGCTCTGGCTGCGCAGCAGCGCAATATCCTCGCGGAAGCGGTCGTCTTCGCGCAGTTCGCGCTCCATCTCCTTGGCGACGACGCTGATCGTCGCAAGCGGTGTGCCGAGCTCGTGCGCCGCGGCGGCCGCCAGCCCGTCGAGCTGCGACAGGTGCTTTTCCCGCTGCAGCACCAGTTCCGTCGCCGAGAGAGCATCGGCAAGCTGCGACGCCTCCATGGAGACGCGGTAGGCATAGAAGGCGGCAAAGGCCATGGTGGAGGCAATCGAGCACCAGACGCCGAGCTGCATCACATTGTGGACGTTGACCGAGACGCCTTCATACCAGGGGAGCGGAAAGGGCGAGAAAGCGAGCCCGGTGATGCAGATCATCGCCAGCAGGATCAGCGGCATACTGTAGCGGATCGGCTGCGATGCGAAGGAAATGATGACGGGCACGCAGACCAGTGCCGAGAAAGGATTGGCAAGCCCACCGGTGATCAAAAGCAGCCCGCAGAGCTGCAGAAGGTCGAGGCTGAGCAGCGCAAAGGCCGCCGGCGGCTCCAGCCGGTGCGTTGGCGGATAGCGCAGCGTCAGGAAGAAGTTGATCCAGGCGAGACAGGCGATCAGCACGCAGCAGGGCAGGAGCGGCATCGGAAACTTCAGCCAGAAGGCGACGATCATGACAGTCACGGTCTGGCCGCCGACGGCAAGCCAGCGCAGGCGCACCAGCGTCTGCAGTCTCAGCCGCCGGCTGGTGTGGTGGTCGTCCTGCGCCTTGATCTCGGCCTCGGACAGCTTTTCCAGTCCTCGGAAGAAGCGTGCCATTGTCAGGTCCCCCGTGGCTTGGCGCGTGTGGTCGGCAACGCATCGGCCGGATCTTCCGGCCAGGGATGCCTCGGATAGCGCCCGCGCATGTCGGCGCGCACATCCTTCCAGGATCCCGCCCAGAAGCCCGGCAGGTCGCGCGTCGTCTGGATCGGGCGGTGCGCCGGCGATGTCAATTCGAGCAGCAGCGGCAATCGGCCACCGCCGATGGCCGGATGTTGCTTCAGTCCGAACAGCTCCTGGACGCGGATGGTCAAGAGCGGCTCTTCGCCATCATATTGTATGGGATGGCGCTGGCCGGTCGGCGCCTCGAAATGCGTCGGTGCCATCCGGGAGAGATCGCGCTGCAGCTCGTGCGGCACCAGCGACATCAGTCCGTTGGAAAGGCCGCTGGCCGAAATGTCGGAGAGGCCGCGCGCATCGGTCTGGAACGGCGTGAACCAGTCATCCAGCCGCGCAAGCAGCGCCTCGTTGCTGACATCGGGCCAGGGTTCGCCGATCGTGCGATGCAGGAAGCCTATTCTTTCCCGCAGCTGCGCGGCCTCCTTGGAAAAGGGCAGGATGCCGATCCCGAGCTCGCGAATGCCTTCAGCCAGGGCCTTTGCCGCCTGCTCGCCAGAGGGACGCGGTAGGGGCGTTTCCTCGAAGATGATGGCGCCGAGCCGTGTCGCCCGCCGCGCCCGCACCTGACGGCTCGCTCTGTCGAAAAAGCTCTGGTCTTCGGTGCGGATCTCGCCGGGAAGATGTTCCTCCACATCCGCGCGGGAAATTTCCGCCGCGGCCAGGATGCGCGCCTGCGCAGCGCGGCCGGTCAGGTCGGCAATGACAAGCATCTGCGAGCCGGCAAGCCGCTCGGTCTCCGGCAGCTCTGCGCCGCGCCCATTGGCCATGACGAAGCGTCCCCGCCCGCCGCGCTGCAGGGCGATCCGGTCGGGAAAGGCATGCAGGAGCAGTGCACCGGCGAGAGGCGGGGTGGAAGGAGCGGGACCGGTATTGCCGCCGGCGGCCTGGGCGAGACGCGCGGCCAGGCGGCGTGAGGCCTCCGCCCGTTCGCCCTTCTCTGTCTTGAAGCGGCGCAGCCGCTCCTCCAGGTCGATGCTCTGCCCGCCGAGCCCCTGTTCCGTCAGCAGCACGGAAAGCAATGCTGCCTCACGCGCCTGGCCGAATTCGACGGCTGATATCACCATCGCCGCCAGTCGCGGCGGCAAGGCGAGTTCGCGCATCAGCCGGCCGCGCGCCGTCAGCCCGTTTTCCGCATCGAGCGCCCCCAGCTGCCGAAGCAAGGTCCGCGCTTCGGCAAGCGTTATCGCTGGCGGCTGGTCGACAAAGGCAAGCGTTGCCGGATCCTGTACGCCCCAATGGGCCATGTCGAGCGCAAGGCTTGAAAGGTCGCTGGAAAGGATCTGCGGCGGCGTAAAGGCAGGAAGCGCCGCCGTCTGGCCCGGATGCCACAGGCGAATGGCAATGCCCGGCTCGGTTCGCCCGGCGCGCCCGGCCCGCTGATCGGCCGAGGCTCGAGACACGCGCACCGTCTCGAGCCGCGTGATGCCCGTGGAAGCCTCGAAGACCGGCAGCCGCTGCAATCCGCTGTCGATGACCATACGCACGCCATCGATGGTGATGGAGGTTTCGGCGATCGAGGTGGCAAGCACGATCTTGCGCGTGCCCTGCGGCGCTGGCCGAATTGCCGCATCCTGCTCCTTCTGGCTGAGATTGCCGTAGAGCGGCGCGATTATCGTCTCCGGCCCGAACCGGCCTTCGAGCCGTTCCGCCGTCCGGGCGATCTCGGCCTGCCCGGGCAGGAAGGCGAGGATGGAACCCTGTTCGCGCGCATGCGCATCGAGGATCGCCCGCGTGACCGTATCCTCGATCCGCTCTCCCGCTGGCCGATCCTGATGGCGGATATCGATCGGGAAGCTGCGGCCCATGCTTTCGATGACGGGGGGATGATCGAGCAGCGTAGCGACACGCTCAACATCCAGCGTCGCCGACATGACGAGGATGCGCAGATCCTCCCGCAGCGCCGATTGCACATCAAGCGCCAGGGCAAGGCCGAAATCCGCATCCAGCGAGCGTTCATGGAATTCGTCGAAGATGACCGTGGAGATGCCGGAGAGTTCCGGGTCGTCGAGGATCATCCGCGCGAAGACGCCTTCCGTCACCACCTCGATGCGGGTCTTGGAAGAGATGCGGCTGTCGAGCCGCATGCGGTATCCCACGGTATCGCCCACCTGTTCGCCGAGCAGCGAAGCCATGCGGGCGGCGGCCGCCCTTGCCGCAAGCCGTCGTGGTTCCAGAAGAATAATCCTGCCATCGCCACGCCAGGCTTCGGCCAATAGATAAAGCGGCACGAGTGTCGTCTTGCCCGCGCCGGGCGGCGCAGAAAGCACCGCACGCCGCTCTTTAGCGAGCGCCGCACCGATATCGGCAAGCACATGGGAGACCGGCAGCTCCGGCAATGAAGGCACTCTATATGTCACGCCTGGCTGCTCCGCATATGCTTATGGGCGAAAGCTGGCGTTTGCCGGGTCGACGCGGCCTGCGCCCGCCTTTTATCGAGAAGCAACATCTCCGCTCCCTTCAATCTCTCGATGTCTATTAGGTCCTGGGTGTCCCGCTGGCAATGAGAGGCGAATCCGATGCCTGCAACAGGGCGCAAGTAGCCTTTACGAGCGTTTATCTGGACGATTCCGGTAAGCGACGTAAAATGAATCCTGAAATCGCGGCCAATCGCGAAAACTTTCCTTTGTTTCTC
>NZ_VNIP01000019.1 GCF_008370325.1 Martinezella tropici
CGTTTCCTTCGTCGATCTCGATTTCGGTTTCGACCCGGAGACGCTGAATCCTGAGGATCGCGAACAGGCGGAGGAGCACTTCCGGCTCTACGACGAGCGGACGAAGGCCTGGGAAGCCGATGGCTTTCCGTCGGCCGCGGTCGAGCAGCTCGTCGACTGCGCGACAAACTTCCGGACCCAGCGTCTGATCATCGCCGGTGCCGGCGAATCCCAGACACATGATGCGACGGCGGCATCGTCGAAGCTCCTCGGTCAAATGACCCGCAAGGACCTCGGCGATACGCATCTTTGGGGTCACAATAGCTGGAACCACTTCATGGGCGACCATGCGGTCGTCGCGATCGTCATTCCACTCTCCGCCGGCAAGACGCTGGTCAGAACCAAGTGGCTCGTCCACAAGGATGCCGTCGAAGGCAAGGACTACGATTTCGACAAGCTTACCGACGTCTGGATCGCAACGACCGACCAGGATGCGGATCTCGTCGCCCGCTCGCACGCCGGCACACTCGACCCGGCCTATCAGCCAGGTCCCTATTCCCGGTTCTCGGAAACCAATCTCGACAAGTTCGCGGCCTGGTATATCGATCGAATGCGCGCCCATGGGTATTGAGTTCACACAGATGCAAAGGGCCCACGCCGACGTTTGGGATCCGGAACGGGACGAGACGCTCATCTGCGTCGACGTGCATCAGGAAACGCATGACGTGAGGAGCTTCACGTTTGCATCTCCCGAAGGCAAGCGTTTCAACTTCAATGCCGGACAGTACTTCCTGTTCGATTTCCCGACAGGCTCGGAAGGCGAGGCTCGCTGTTACAGCATCTCGTCGTCGCCCTATCGCAATAATGCGTTCACCGTGACGGTCAAACGCGTGCCTGGTGGCAAGGTCTCGAACTGGCTGCATGACAACATGGTTCCCGGCATGACGGTCAAGGGTCAGGGGCCGCTCGGGCACTTCATCCGCCCGAGAGTGGCGGGAACGAAGCTCCTGCTGCTTTCAGGCGGATCGGGCATCACTCCTGTCATGTCAATCACCCGTGACTTGGCGGATAGCTGCGAGCCGGCGGACATCGTGTTCCTTCATGCGGCTCGTACGCCACTGGACCTCATCTTTCGCAGTGAACTGTCCTGTCTTGCAGCCCGCATGAAAGGCCTACGACTGCAATTCCTGCCGGAAACAGTCGCTGGCGAGCGCGCCTGGCCAGGTTTGACCGGTCGAATCTCGTCCGAGTTCCTGAAGCTTGCCGTTCCTGACATCGCCGAGCGGGTCGTCATGTGTTGCGGTCCGGCGCCATTCATGGCGGCGGCCCGCTCGATCACAGCAGCGCTTGGCGTTCCTGCGTCGAACTATATCGAAGAGAGCTTCGATGCAGCTGTCATCGACGAACCCGGCCTCGACATCGAGGCGCGGCCTGCGGGCAAGATCTACCAAGTAGAATTCTTGAAGCAGAAGCGGATGCTCGAAGTCTCCGCCGATCAGACCGTGCTGGCAGCGGCGAAGAAGGGCAGCGTCCGGCTCCCATCATCCTGCTCCAACGGCATGTGCGGAACCTGCAAGTCCAAGCTCGTCTCGGGTTCGGTGGAAATGAACCACAATGGCGGCATCAGGCAGCGGGAAATCGACGCCGGGATGTTCCTGCCCTGCTGTTCGAAACCCTTGAGCGATCTCGTTGTTGATCGGTGATAAAGGGTTAAGGGGAGAGGAATCGAATGCTATGCAGGGAAGAGAACCCACCGCCATCATCAAGGTCGCCAGTCTTTAAGTACGATCGCAAGCAAGCCTATTTCAGTGCTGATGGCTCCGATCGTCCGCTGATCAACGCGATCCCGTCGTCAACTCTCGACAGCGCAGCTGCGCTTATTCTCGCCGACAGCCCAGCGATCATGTTCGAATTCGAAGGATCGCGGCACGTAAAGGACGGACTGCCCGGCATTGACGGCGAAATCCTTCCTCTTTTTCACAGCGGTGATTCTGATCGAAGACCTGATGAAAGCAGCAGCGGCGTCATAGAAGGAAACATGGTGCTTAATATCGAAAGCCTCATCGCGGAGAATGGCTCCGAAAGCACCAAACTCTGGACTCAGGCATTTGTCACCGCCAACAGCCGAACGTCTCGACACATTTCCCTTTGGAAGGTGACGGAAAGCCGTCGTCTCAAGTCCTTGGACAACTCTCCAGACGATTTTGCGGATAAATTCGAACAGGAATGGGGACTGCGACAAGCCTGACGACAAGTTGTTTATTTTCAAGTCCAGCAGGCCCAGGAACGAAAAAAGAAAGTTGGGGTGAGATCCCGCCGAGTGTATTATCCGAATGCGGCCATCTGAGCCTCGGCTGCTTTGCGGTCGAGCGATGCGCCAGGTTTTCGACCGGGCGATCGAAGGGTTTCCAGGTCTCGCCGATGACTTGTTCGTAGGCCAGCACCACGCCTTCGGCTGCCATGCGGAGCGCATGGGACTGGAGGATCCCCATGTCGGCCGCGAATTCCTGCTTGCGCTGGGCGGCGCTGTCATAGCCGACGGGACCGTCGAGATCCTCATCGCGGGCGTCGTTCGACGCCTTGGCTGTCGCGTCGCGCGCCTCTGTAACAGCGCGGGAGTAGAACTGCCCGGCGCCGTGGGCCGATCCGACAAAGCCCCCGACGATGCGCTGCAGAGGATCTGCATCGCCTTCTCGCCCAAGCCTTCTGAGAGGCTGTCGGCGGTCTCGACGATCAGCCTTTCATGCAGGCTGCGGATCCCGTCGCTGTCGACGATCGCAGTACCGAAGCTTTCGGCGATCTTAAGCGCCTGGGCCGCGTCCGGGCAGGTGAGGCGGACCATTTCGAGGGTTGCTCGCTTGCGGAGTTGCGACACCCTGGCGTTGGAGCGGTTGGGGGTTGCGGGCTTGGCCATGTCTATCCCTTCCTTGGCTGCCGAAGCGGTTCCGGCCCGTGCCGGTCTGTCCTTCGATGCGGTTGACCAGAACCGGCAAGGGACGGGCGGCTTCACAGGTCTGGGCCAGCCGAACCTGCAGGGCAGGCTTGCGGGTAAGCGGGGGCGCCCGCTGAAGCAAGCGGAATTGCCCTGCGCAGAGAGGCTGGACCGGCCGCTCCGCGGCGCGCCAGCGGCCTTGAAACGTCCGGCCGCCGGTTCAAACCGCAGCACGGAAGAAAAGGACAGCCCGGCACGGGGCGACTGTCTGCACCGGAATCGACGCGCACATTCTGCCCGGCAAAGGCCAGCACCAGCAGCGCCATCAGCATGTCATCCTCGATCGGCGCACGTCCGAGCGCATCGTGCAGGGCATCGGTGCGAAAATCGCCGATCATGTCATAGCTCTACTGCGTCACCTTGGGGCGAGCCTCGGCATAGCGATCGCGTCGGCATCATGGCCCCCCGCGGCGTCGCCACCAGCATCCTTCGGCTTGGCCGCCTCGGACATGCGGTAATGCCATCTGTTTGCTGGAAGGCGCTCGACTTGGCAGACATGCACCGCCTCAAACGAAGTCCGATATGGGTTAGGCTGGGATTTGTGGCCCTGACAAGTGGACGCCCAGCTCACAACCTTCCGGATTGATCGTAGCTTACCCTCAGCTCAAGCTGTCATGAATAACGGTGACGTCCAAATGCGGGATTGGTCCCTCTGTCTTGCTGTCAGAAAAAGTGGGTGTTCGCGGCCGTCGCTCAAACCAAGTTCTGAAAGCGGTATCTCGCCGGAGAGATCGCGCGGCAAGGGGGAATCGGTGACGCGTTCCAAAAGCAGGCGCAGCTCGACGCCGGCAAGATCGATCGAAATCGACCCTTTTTCGATCAGCTCGTTTCCGCTTGCCTCCAGCGACACCTCGGGAGCATGGACATGTGGCGGCGGCTGCAGCGGATCTCCGATCTTGCTATAGCCGTGGAGTTTCGCTGCGATGGCGATGCGCGCGTCGCGCAAGTCGGAAAGTTTGAGCTCGATTCCGTCGACGTCGCCATGCGTTGCCGTTCGGAAACCAAGCGTGCCGAGGCCGGTGCGCCATACGCTTTGTTCCGGATGATCGAAGCCGACCCCATGGGCATCCAAGAGCGCGGCGCCGGTCACAGCTACCTCACCGTTCCAATAGGCGGCCCGGTAGCGGTCCTTGATCCGCGCGCCGCCGAAGCGGATGCGCACGTTCCGCTCGCTCAGGCCCGCTTCGGCATGCAGGTCGCGCCGCCAAACGACGCGGTCGCCGGCAAAGAGCTGAACTTCCTCCCAGCCGGCATGGCCGAGCAGGCGATAAGCCAATGGCTCTCCAAGCTCGGCGTCGAACACCTCGCCCATCAAATGTTTTCCTTGCGACAGAACAGCGAAACTGCGTTCCCCGGTCGTCGCAAAAGTGCACCTCGCCCGAAGCGCGCTGCCAACACCGGCTCGGTCGAAGCGATCGGCGATCACGCCGGTGAGCCCACCGCGCGCACCGAAGGTTCCGGTGGCCGGCGCACCTCCGCCGCAGCGGCCCTGATGTTCATCGCTCGCAGCTGAAGCGCCGACCCTTAATCCGCGCGCCAACGCTTCGGTGTAAAGCCAATGGAATTGTCCCCAGGCGGAACCAATCTCGATGAGACGCTCCAGCTCCGGATGGTTCCAGTCCAGGATGCAGCGCCGGCCGCCCACATGTGGGATCAGCAAATGGCCTTCCGGATCATCCTCATACGCTGCATAGAGCCGGTCCACGGGCCAGATACCCGGTCGGATCGCGCCCGCCGTCGTCTCATTCCATTCGAAAGAGCGAAGAGACCGCCCGTTTTCGTCGAAGGGAAAGCGGGGTTTGCCATCGCGTAAAAAAACGACATTGCGGTCGCCGCCAGCGGCGGAATTGCCGCACCATTCGGTGCCCGGATAGCAGACGAAGCGGCCGGGTTCGTTGAGCTCGTGGATGATCTCCACGGCCTTGTCCCAATTCACCTCAGTTATGTTGAAATCGTTGACGGTATAGCCCACCACGTCAAGCCCAGCGATGTCGCGTCCATAGGTGAGATTGTAGGTGGCGTCATTCGTGCCGACAGTGTCGTCGGAATGGACGTGCAGATCCGCATAGTAAGGCCGCAAGGCGCCCGCTTCGCTCTGCACATAGGTGACGCCCGGGGCGACGGAGGGTTCGCCGTTCAGCCATGCTTCCAATTTCCACTCGCCGGCGTCGGCGAAGGAAAGGCCGGAAATCCGCGCGAACGTCCAGCCTTCTGCGGCGAATGCGATCGGCTCCGTCCGCAGAGTCCCGTCCGGAGCGGCGATGACAAGCGTACCCTGCAGATCGCCACCACGGCAGGTATTTCCCCATGCATCGTCCACACGTACGATAGCGTCGAAGGATTGCGCGAGGCCAACCAGCCGCGGCGCGATGACCTGGAGAGCATGCGGCTGGCCGGCCCCGATTTCCAGTTTGCAGTCGCCCGGCACTTCCGCAAATTTTGAGCTTCCCAGCGGGTCGATGAACAGCCGGAAGCGGAACGTCTTTTCCACGAAAGTCTGCACACGAGTGCCAGCGCCACCCTGTCGCCGATCGCCGAGGCGGATGACGATCCGATCACCGGGGTTGAGATAGCCGTCGACCACGTCGATGACGACAGCCTTTTGGAAGGGACGTTCGTGTCCTTTCTGATCGAAGCGCACCTTCAGGGCTTGAACCGTACCCGGGCTTTGCCCCGGAACCAGAGGCCCGGCGTGGTATTCGGCGGAAACATAGTTGGCGCCTGCCGGGTCCGCTGTCTGGAACAGCGCCCAGTCGGAATAGAACTTGAAGGCGAGCTTCAGCCACGCGCCATCGGCAAGTCCGACAGCGCCGACCTCGTAAACGAGCTCCAGTTCGGTCCACTCGCCCGCCGTCAGCGTCTGCCTTTGGCAGCTCAGACGACCGAGAAAGGGGAGAGCATCGAAATGATTGGCAAGGCCCGTCGGAGAATGAACGGTGGTTTGAAAGGTCTTTTGCGGCAAAGTCTCTGTCATGGGAAATGTCCGTTATTGTCCGCGCCAGCCTTCGTAGCGGCGCTCTATCCGTCGAAACACGAGGCTCTCCATGAGCCACGCTGTGAGTCCGATCAGCGTGATGCCAAGAAGCACCTGAGCCGAATTGCCGAGCTGCCCACCCATTGCGACCATCCAGCCGATGCCTTGGGAAGCCCCGATCATCTCGGCCGCTACGAGCGCACGCCACGCTTGGGCAAAGCCGATGCGCAACGCGGCGGTCAGGAAAGGAAGAGAGGCGGGAAGATATACATAAGCCAGCAATTGCAGTGGTTTGGCACCCAAGATCCGTGCCGCACGCACCTCACCGCTGCTGATGGAAAGCACGCCTTCCTGAATCGTCAGAGCCATTGGAAAAGCCGATGCGACGAATATGACGACAGCAATGGAAAGATATCCGAGGCCGAAGAAGATCAGCGACAGCGGCGCCCAGGCAATCGGCGGGATAGCCATGAAGAGACCGACCAAAGGCTGGACGAATTCGCGAAACGGCCGCCAAAGTCCGGCGGACACGCCAATGAGCACGGCAGCCACGACAGCCGCGCCGAATCCGCCGAATTCCCGCAACAGGCTCGCCATGACCTGGCGGCCCAACTCGCCCGATCGAATCCAGCGAAGCCCCTCGGCCGCCACGTCCCAGGGCTGCGGCAGCACATAGGAGGGAACGCGGCTTGCCGCGAGGCACCACACGACGAGCAGAAACGGAAGCGCTGCCCAGCGCCAGGACGGTTGCGGAAAACGCAGCCGCGCTACCAACTTCTTCATCGATCGGATCTCATCGTTGAGCGGCCGCTTTCGCGGCGAAGCTATCGTCAATTATGTCGGCGACATTCAAGCGCTTGTCGAGAAAACCGAGATCGACGGAGTAGTCGATGAGCCGCTGGATGAAGGCACGGTCGGACGGCTCGATTTCAGCGGACCAACCAAGCCGCTTTCTCGCTTCGGCAACTATCGCTTCCGGCGGGACGATGCTCCCGTCCGCAGCCTTCACCGATTCCAGCTTGAAGCTTCGGGCGATGATCTGATTGGCCTCTTCAGGATGCTCTCGCAGAAAGGCGATGGCCTTCGAATTCGCCCGCAACAGTTTCACGAGATCGTCCGGACGCTCCTTTAGCGTCTTGGCGGGCGCTGCCACGACGTACCAGGGATAGCCGGGCAGAGCCCCGTTTACGTCAAAGATAACGCGGCCTGCACCTCGCAAAACCGACTGGCTGACGAAAGGCTCCCACAAAAAGGCTGCATCCACGACGCCGGTATCGAGGGCGGCGTTCATGTTGCCGACGGGCATCTGTGACAAAGCGAGGTCCGTGTCCGGATTGAGGCCGGCAGACTCTTTCAGGACATAGCCACGCAGCAGCACGTCCATGCCACTGCCCTTGTTGACCCCGGCAAGCCTCTCGCCTTTGAGGTCGGGCAACGCGTGGATGGCGCCATCCGCCTTTGCAATCAGGGCTGCCTGACCATAGTTGACCTTGGCGATGATCTTCGCGTCGAGACCGCGCGCGGCCCACTGATAGACCGGCGGCGCACCGATGTAGGCCACGTCGATTTCGCCTCCGGCCACCGCCTGCTGAATGACCGGGCCATCGCCAAAACCTTTGAGCTCGACGCTCAACCCCTCCTCTCGAAAATAACCCTTCTCCTCGGCGATCAAGGCGGGAGCATTCGCCATCGCCTGGACCCAGCCAATGCGAAGCGGCCGCTTATCCTCGGCATGGGCAGGCAAAGACGCCGCAAGCGCGAGAAGAACTGCAAGTAAAATGCCTTTCATCGAATAATCCTTTTCAGATAACGCGTTGATTGCGGGCCGTGAGCTTGGCGATTTCCTCGGAGAGCCGTTCGCGCAGTTCTGCGAACAATCGATTAGCTCTCGTGCCACGCTGGTCGCGAGGACGCGGCAGATCGATTGCCACTTCGGCTGTGATGCCTGCGGGCGGCAGGCCGAGGACGAGAACTCGATCGGCGAGATAGACCGCTTCGTCGATGTCGTGGGTGATGAACAGCACGGTCTTGCCCAAACTCGACCAGATGCGAAGCAGTTCGTCGTTAAGGGCTGCGCGCGTCATGGCGTCGAGTGCCGCGAATGGTTCATCCATGAGCAGAAGGCGCGGCTCGAGCGCCAGCGAGCGCGCAAGCGCTACGCGCTGACGCTGGCCACCCGAAAGCCGGTGAGGCGGCTCCTCCGCTTGCTCTTCCAGACCGACAAGCCGCAGAAAATTGAGCGCCACGGCTCGCTGCTCCTGCGGTGATCCCCGGCGATTCATGCGCAGGCCAAAGCGGACATTTTCGAGGACACTCAGCCAAGGGAAGAGGTTTGGCGATTGAAATACATAACCGAGGGCCGGATGCTCGGGCACAACCGGCGCACCGTCTATGGTGATATGTCCGGATTGCGGGCGCAGGAAGCCGGACAGCAGATTCAGCAGCGTTGACTTACCACAGCCGGACGGCCCCAGAACCGCCACGAACTCTCCTGGGCGAGCCTTCAGCGAAAATCGTTCGAATACGCCGCGTCGGCTTTCGGGATAGGCGAAAGCCATACCCTCCACGGAAAAGGCGGCGCCGGATGAAATCTGCCGTGAAGTAGGTAGAGATGCCATGTTGCCTTCGGACGACCCTGGATTGGAGTTGCCCCAAATTATAATACATTATAATACAAGCTATCAATGTGAAGTGTTCTCCTTGTACAGCGGCAAAGAGGAACGCTATTCCAAAGCGCCTCTGCTCCATGGTCTTTTCAACCTCAATGGAAAAACGATGAACGTGATACGGAACAACCCGGTGGCGATGTACCTGCAGATCGCCGATCGCCTTCGTGCCGAGATCATCGAAGGGACCTACGAGCCCTCCGGACAACTCCCATCGGAATCGCAAATCATGGCCCGCTTTAACGTCAGCCGCGTCACCGTCCGGCTGGCGCTCGAGCAGCTTGACAAGGATGGACTAATCGAACGCCGGAAAGGCAAAGGTACTTTCGTGGCCGGCAAGCAGGTGCGGCATCAGATCGATACGCTGCGCAGCTTTCATGAGTCGCTGAGAGTTCAAGGCTTCGATGCTACGATGCGGATCGTCGAAATGAGCGCCATTGAAACGCCATCCGCTTTCGTCCCGCTGTTCGGAACGAAATGCACACTTCTTGAGCGGCTTCATGTGGTGAATGATGAACCAATTGCGTTGGGCCGAAGCTTCCTGCCGGACTTCATGTCGGATATTGATCGAGAATTCGCCGAAGAGCGGCCAACTTACGCACTTCTCAAAGACAAAGCCGGTGCCGACATTACCTCCGCCGAAATTGCGATCGGGGCGCGCGCTGTCGCGCCTCGGATAACATCGCTGATCGCGGCGGCGGACAATGCGGTTTTGCTGGTGCTCGAACGAACGTCATATTTCGATAGCGGCGCCTGCGCCGAGAGGTCGGAATTCTTCATTCGGCCCGAGCGCTATAAGTTCGTCCTCGGCAACCAAATGCCCAATCGCTGAGTGTTTGCTTCTAGGCAATAGCGAACTGGAAATCCGCTCTCAATTTAGCTCGTTGGCTCGCCTAGAGACAGCATCAATCTGTTCGCCCAATTGAAAAAGGCGGCTCCATGAATCACGTCCGCGATCTCGAGGTCATCCAGGCCTTCTTCGTGCAGCCTGCCGATCTCGTTGGCTCCGAATTGCGAAGGCGTTGCCGTCAGCGCGGCTGAGGCCTCAACCACGGCATTCCATCGGCTGCCAAGATCCGTTTGAACCCCCTCGTCTAACAGTCGCTGCACATCCTCAATCCGTTTGGAATGATGGGAGGCAAAACGCGAATGGACCGATGCGCAGAAGATGCATCCATTCGCCCGCGAAGCGGCTGTGGCGGCAAGCTCTCGTTCGGCACGAGGAAGACCAGCCGAGACATTGTAGAAGATATCCTTGTCGGTCTTCGTGCGCGCCTGCAAAATATCGGGATCCCGCGCCAACAGCATGAAGTAGGGCGATTTTGCGCGGGACGCGTCCACGAGGCCCGCCCAATGGCGTTCGGTCAACTCCGCTTCGTCAAGGGGTTGCAGCCAGGGCGTCCAGCCGATCTCAGCTTGAGTGAAGGCGTTCGGCCGGTTTTCGATTGCCGGGTGAATAACAGTTTCGGTCATGGCAGAATTCCTTATCCGTGCGATTTAGGCTTGCGCGACCTGCCCGATGGCAGTGGAGCTTGCCGCCAGGGCCTTCAGGCCCGTAACGACCCTGATTTGAAACGCCAAAAATGCGACGAGTTGCGACAGGGTGACGATGCCGGTGGTCGTCCAGCCGGCATCGAGCAACGTCTGCAATGCCTCGGCGCTTGCCTCCCTTGGTCGAAAGACCAGAAGGTGGATGTGTTCTAGCGCTGCGCTGAGTTTTCG
Source organism: Martinezella tropici (assembly GCF_008370325.1). GTDB lineage: Bacteria > Pseudomonadota > Alphaproteobacteria > Rhizobiales > Rhizobiaceae > Rhizobium > Rhizobium tropici_B. The sequence goes on from NZ_VNIP01000019.1 coordinate 10,334, forward strand.
ATCCAGAAGGTTTCGGCTCTCACCCGAAACCTCGTAAACAAGGCCCGGCTTGTCCTCACGCGATAGCGGGCCAGCCGGATAATGGCCGTAAGGCCCACTTGCATTGCCCCGATCTATTTCGGCGCTGACGACGGCAACGAGGGCGGAGCCATCGGGCTCATCCTGGAGTTTGGAAGCGTAATAGCTCCTGATCGCGGCTGCCTTGTGCAGCCCTGCGACGAAGGCTGCGGCGGCAAAGCGCTCCGCCGGGCTAACGTTTCCCCAATGCTCGGGTTCAAATAGAGCCTCATAGCTCTTCTGAGCATTGAGGCGCGTCTCGGGCCGCTGCGCCCGAAGATCGTCAAGACGGGATCCTGGCTCTATCCCGGCGAGGAAGTCGATAATATCCCTGTTCTGCAAAGTCATGGTCGATGCCTTCTCTTCGGATGCTGTTATTCAGGCCTGCGCGGCGAAGCGACGTTCGTTCCCAGTGGCGCGTTGCGGCGCCCAGCCGAGCGCGGGTGCGACATGGGCGGCGGTCAGTTCCAGTGAGCGCATGATGTACTCATGCGGCGGATCGACCGAATGCACCTGAAAGACCAGATCGGTGACACGCGCCAGGGCCGCATCTGCCTGAAGCGATTCAATAACGTCGTCAGGGGCGCCGACATGAACGTCGAACGCTTTGATCAGGTCGGCCGTGGTTTCGCCCGGAACCGCAAAACCCGCTGTCTTGAAGTGCTCGACAATCCGCCTCAGGCCGATATCAGCAAAATGAAGAGCTTCTTTTCTGCTGTCGGCGACAAAGAGGCTCCGCGAACCCAATATTCGCGGCTGTCGCCCGGCCGGCAGCGCTGAAAGATAGGCATCGATGATCGGGTTCTGCAGGTCAGAAAGCTTGGCGTCCGGTGTCTCGGGCGGGCGCGGCTGCGTCCTAGATAACATCAGCCCGTCGCCATCACGGCCGGCACGCAAGCCGCCCCCCACGGAAAATGTCGCCTGCCAGACATGATCGCGCAAATGCGGTGCTGCCGGATAAACGCGATTGCCGCCTCTAAGCTCCCCGCCCGCCCAGGCATCGCGCACCAGGGAGAGATGCTTGCCATAGACCTCCGAACGCTGACTGCTTTCCAGTCCAAAGGGAAGGAATGCCTGCGGGGTGCCGCCCGTGCCAAAGCCGACCTCCAACCGCCCATCAAGCAGGCTGTCGAGCACGGCGGTATCTTCGGCGACCCGCACGGCATTTTCCATCGGCAGCGTGATGACGCCCGTGCCCAGTCGAATACGCGACGTCTGTGGGGCAAGGGCGGCAAGGAAAACCAAGGGTGCGGGCAAGCCGCCTTCTTCGCCATTGAAGTGATGCTGCGCCACCCAGGCAGAGTCGAAGCCCTGTTTTTCGGCGTGGATGATCTGCTCGGAAACCAGCCTGTAGCGAGTTTTCGCATCTGCCTGATCGAGGACCCTGCTGAAGAAACCCAGTCTCTTCGGTGATGTTGATGTGCTCATGAAGATTATCCTGCACTGACAAGGGTAGGATCTGTGGCCCGGGGAAACCTTTTGCCCGGCACAGCATCGATCAGTTCACGCGTGTAAGGGCTCTTGGGAATGCTGAAGACGTCTTCGACGCCGCCTGTTTCTACCAGCCGTCCGCCGTTCAGGACGGAGACGGTGTCTGCGATCTGACGCACCACCGCAAGATCGTGGGAGACGAACAGATAGGTCAGCTCGAGCTCGCGCTGCAACTCGTCCAAGAGATCAAGAATCTGCGCCTGCACCGTTACGTCAAGTGCGGAAACTGCCTCGTCGAGTACCAGAATCTGCGGGTCGAGCACCAGGGCACGCGCAATCGCCACGCGCTGGCGCTGCCCTCCCGAAAGCGCATGCGGCCGGCGTTGCAATATGTCGGCCGGCAGCCTGACCCTGTCGAGAGTGGCGGCCACCTTCGCCAATCGCTCACGCCGGGATGCGCGTTCGAAATTCAACAGCGGCTCCTCCACAATCCTTTCGATCGTCTGCCGCGGATCGAGCGAACCGTATGGATTTTGGTAGACGAGCTGGATCTTCTTGCGGAGCAGTCTCAGCGTTTCGCCACGCAGCGAAGACAGATCGAGCCCATCGATCACAACCTGCCCGGAGGTCGGCCGCTGAAAGGCCGAAACGATCCGGATCGTCGTCGTCTTGCCAGAGCCGGATTCGCCGACGATCGCATGCGTGCTGCCGCGGCGAACACGAAACGACACATCGTCCACCGCCCTGAAACTACCATCGCTGCCAGTACCGAAATCCTGCACCAGCCTATCCACCACGATGATATCATCTGCAGATGCAGCAGATACGCTCGCATGCGGCGGCAATCGCTTCGGCCGGGCGTTCAACGATGGCGCATCGGCAAGCAGACGGCGCGTATAGCTGCTTTGCGGGTTTCTGAGAATATCAGCGGTGTGTCCCTGCTCCTGGATGCGGCCATGCTGCAGGACGATCAGCCGGTCGGATCGATCGGCGGCAATCCCGAGATCGTGGGTCACCAGAAGGACCGCGGTGCCATATTCGCGTCTCAGATCGTCGATTAGATCGAGTATGTGCCTCTGCACCGTCACGTCCAGGGCACTGGTGGGCTCGTCGGCGATGATCAGCGAGGGCTTCAGCGCGATGGCGATGGCAATCAGCACGCGCTGACGCATGCCGCCGGAGAGTTCATGCGGATATTGCCTGGCGCGCAGTTCAGGCTGGCTAAGGCCGACACGCTCCAGCAATTCGACAGCCTTGACCCGAGCGGCAGCACCGGATGCCCGGCCGTGGACCGTCAGAATTTCGGCGACTTGTTCGCCGATTGTCCTCACCGGATTAAGCGAATTGCCCGGATCCTGCGGTACGAGGCTGATGACGGAACCGCGAATACCATCGAGCCGCCTTTGCGGCCAGCCAGCTATGTTCTCGCCGTTCAGGCGAACGGTTCCCTGCTGGAGAAGTCCACCTTCAGGCAGGAGGCCAATGAGAGCTTGCGCCGTCGAGCTCTTGCCGGAACCGGACTCCCCGACCAGGGCGACGACCTCACCGGCGCGAACCTCAAAATCGATATCGTGAACGACCGTGCGCAGGCCGTTCCTGTCGCGATAGGCTACCCTAAGGCCTGCAACATCGAGGATCGGCGCGCCCTTTTCCGCAATTGTTCCAATGATTGGAGCCGTCATTTCCCGATACTCCCAAGCGCGCGGCTGATACGGTTGATGGAAATGACGACAAAGACCACGACAAGGCCGGGCGCCGCCGTCAGCCACCAGGCAGTCGCGATATAATTGCGTCCTTCGGCAATCAGCAGGCCCCATTCCGGTGTCGGTGGCGGCGCGCCATAGCCGAGAAAACCGAGGGTTGCGAGCTGCAGGATGGCCCAGCCGGCCTGAAGTGCTGCAAAGGCAATCACCGAGGTCAGCGAATTCGGCAGGATATGGCGCCAGAGAACCTTGAGGAAGGCGCCGCCGCTGCCGAAGGCGGCTTCCACATATTCGCTTCGGCGCACGGTGACGACTTCGGAGCGGACCAATCGGGCAAATTTGGCGATCAGCGTGCAGCCGACCGCGATCGCGGCGTTGACGGTGCCAAATCCGAGCAGAACGATGATGCTGAGCGATAAAAGCAGATCCGGTATCGACAGCATGACGTCCACCAGTCTCATGATGGCCGTCTCGATCCTGCCGCCCAACGATCCGGCAAGAAGACCGAGCGTCGTGCCGGCCACAAGCGCGATGCTGACGGCGGCAAGCGCGCCCGAAAGCGAATGCACCGCGCCATAGACGATGCGCGCATAGAGGTCGCGGCCGAGTGAATCCGTCCCCAGGAGATGAGCGGCGCTCGGTGGCCGGAGATGTTGGCCGGGCAAACCCTGTATGGGATCATAGACCGTGAAAACGCCAGGGACGAGCGCCCACAACACAGCCAATGCAAGAATGAGGCAGGCAAGGACGAGACCAGGCTGTATGCGCGGTAGATGCCACGTAACGCCGGCGTCCTTGCGAAGATCGGCCGTGATCGTCACGGACAACGCTCTTTCTTCCTGGCTTGGCGCATCTGGTTCAGCATGCCGTTGCGCGGGTTCGATCCTTGCCATCATGCTGCTCCCAGTTTGATCTTCAGACGGGGATCGAGCACGGGATAGAGAAGATCGACCACGAGATTGATGATGACGAAGGCGGTCGCTGCGACGACGACGATTGCCTGAAGAACGGCGACATCTTGGCTGTCCACTGCGTGCTTCGTGAGCCCGCCGATGCCATTGAGGCCAAAAACCGTTTCGGTGATGACAGCGCTGGCGATCAACTCCCCGAACAGCAATCCGGCGACGGTCAGAACCGGCAGAAGCGTATTCTTGGCAACATGGCGCCACAGGACCTTGGCATGCGAAAGGCCTTTGGCTCGCGCCACAGGCACGAAGGGCTTCATCAGGACTTCGTCTATGTTCTTCAGCAGGATTTGCGCCAGCGGAGCGGAAATCGGCACCGCGACGGTCAGGATGGGCAGGAAAAGACCTTCCCAGGGTCCTGGATTGATGACTGACACGAGGCGGAGCCGGAAGGAGAATATCTGAATGAGCATGATGCCGAGCCAGAAGGTCGGCACCGATATGAAGAGCGATGGAATGGATTGGATCAGGCCGCGCAGCCAGACAAAACCGGCGAGATTGCAGGCAATTGCGATCAGAACGGCAAGAAGCGCCGCCACCGCAAAGCCCGATGCTGCAAGCAGCAGCGATGGCGGCAAGTTGGTGGCAAGCAGTGAGCTCACAGGAACGCCGGCCTGCAGGGAATAACCGAAATCACCCGTCAGGAAATTCCAGACGGCATGAAGATATTGATGCAGGAACGATCCGTCGGCGCCGTAAGCCGCCCTGATATCGGCAAGCTGTTCGGGGCTCAGTCCGTAATCCGGGTTCTGAAACTTGATCAGCACCGCGTCGCCCGGCAGCGACTGCAGCAACACGAACGAAACGGTGAAAGCCGCCCATAAGACGAACAGCGCCTGCCCGAATTTCGATAATATGTATCTTGCCATGCCAATACCACGTCTTCGCGTCAGGAAGGCTCGGCACCACGCCGGGCCAGCCTTTTTTTTATCAGTGTTCAGCGAGCCAGGTGCTGTAGAAGAATGGGCGTCCTACGGCCTCGAATGCAATTCCCTTCACATAAGGCGCGCCGGCAAAGACCTGCGGCTCCTCGAAGAAGGGGATGACGTAGGCCTGATCGAGCAGATATTCCTGCACCGCCTTGGCCGCCGCCAGTCGCTTTTCGCGATCCGTCTCGGAGGCGACGGTTTCCAGGATGGCGTTCAGCTTGTCATCGGAGAAACTTGCCTTGGGATTGAGGCCACCCTTCTGCAGCAGGGCATCACGGTTCTTGGGGTAGAACTGGCTCTTGATGACGTCGGGATCGGCACGGCCGACTTCGGCGACGACCAGCGGCGTCTTTGCCGGATCGACATTGTCGGTCACCAGATTTCCCGAGGTGCCGGCAAGAACCTGCAACTTGACGCCGAGCTTGGCCCATTGCTGTGCGACGAGCTGCAGCACGGCCTTGTTCTGCGGCTGGGGCAGGGATTCGTAGACGGCAAGCGAAAGCGGCTTGCCATCCTTCTCGCGAACGCCGCTCGCGCCCTTCTTCCAGCCTGCCTCGTCCAGGAGCTTTTCAGCGAGAGCCGGATCGTAGGTCAGCTTCGACGACAGATCCGTGTAGCCGGCCGCAGCGGACGAAATGACCGATTTCGCCTGCGGATAATTTGCCGAAAACAGCGTGTCGACGATTTCCTTGTTGTTGGTCGCATGCAGGAGCGCCTGGCGAACCTTGAGATCGGCAACGAGCGGATTGTCCGGCCGGAAGGCGGCGCTGTCGTTCACGCCGCGGGTCGGCGCCGCATAGATCGCGAAACTCTGGTCGGACACCTGCTTCTCGTCATAGGCCTGCAGCTGACGGATGAAATCGGCCTGGCCGGAAAGCAACGCGCCGATGCGCACGCTATCTTCGCCGGTGATGATATATTTGATGCCATCCAGATAGGCCCGGCCCTGATGCACTAGCTTGCTCGGACCCCAATTGTAATCAGTCCGCGCCTTCAGCGAGAGCTGCTTGCCGAGCGTCTCGCTCTCGACGACAAAGGGGCCGGATCCGATGATCTTCGTCGCATCGCCGAGCTGGTCGAAGGGCAGCGCCAGCGTCTTCAACGAGACGAGACCGGAGCCGATGACCGAGGTTCCCTGCAGGAAGCCAGGCGACGGCTTCTTGAAATAGAATTTGACCGTATAGGGATCGACGACTTCGCTGTGATCGTAATTGTTGAGCACTTCGGAGACCGGCAGCTTCAGATCCTTATTGCCGAGGCCGAACGTATCGTAGTTCTTTGCAACGGCATTGGCATCAACAGGCGTTCCGTCGGAGAAGCTTACGCCCTTGCGGATCTTGAAGGTGTATTCCGTCCCCTTGTCGTTGACGGTCCAGGATTCGGCAACCCATGGCTCGATATCGAGCGTCTTGGGGTTTTGATAGGTGAGCTTGTCAGTGATCTGGTTGAGAATGCCGCCGTTCGGATAGAAGCCGCCCGCCGGTGGGTAGAGGTTCGTATGCGCCTGCTGCTCGAGATAAATCAGCGTGCCGCCTTTGACCGGCTGGTCATCGGCAAATGCTGCCGGCGCCGCCAATAGCCCCACGCTCAGTAAACTTGCCGCTTTGAGTTTGGCTTTGATGCCCATTGTATAAACCTCTGTGGGAAAATGCGCATCAACCTACGGCAAACACCTATCTATCTATAGAATTAATATTCTAATTTGGACACAAGTCAGGAAACGAACGCGCGGCTATATCTTCAGGTTGAATGCGCCTGTCGGACTGCTTTTGCGCATATCGCACCGGCCTGACTCTTGGTTCGGCCTCATGCGGCCTAAAACGATATCAATATTCCGGGGATGGCGGCAACATTCCACTTTGAACGGCCCCGCTACCCCAGCTCACAACAAGAGAACAACAAAGCTAAATTCACCTCACGCCGGGCGCTGGTGATCGACACGCCCATGCACCTCGTTTCCTCGCTTCAGAAGGTTGAGGATTGGGCAAAGCTTCTCCACAGTAGCCTGCAACCTTGCTATTTCTTCCGCGCTTGCGGACGACACCAGTGTTACAACGTAATTGATGTCGTGGGGATAGACGGGAATATCGTCATGGCCCTCGGCACCTCCCCGCGGATCGATCGAAGCGGAGACTTCCGCATGCAGCGATTCCAGCGGCACGCCCTGATCGGATGCATGGATGAGATATGTATGCGTCAGACAGCTCGATAGCGCGCCAAGCAGCAGCTCCGGAGATGAAGGCCCCAAATTGTAGCCGGCAAAATCCGGCGGGCTGTCGGAGATAACCTGAAAGTCCCTAATTCTGATGCGACGCACCCCGCTGCGACCCTCGGCACTTGCACTCGCATTCAACGTAACTGCGCCGAGCTCCCCTGATTTCACCCGCTTACGCCGGTTGAGCAGGGCTTCCCGCTTCTGCCCGAGATATTCGTTCAAATTTGTCACTGCCGATTTCCTTCACGTCAACGGCTGACACCTCAAGCGTCAGCTCAGAGCCACAATAATTGATCGCGCCACTTATAGCCGGGCGCCATCATAATAGTCCATTAAATTTGTAGACTAAAGAAATGCGGCAAGACCCTTTGACGAGGAGCTGCGGCGTCCGCCAGGCTTGCATGTTGGACGAAATAGGCTTCCGCCGAAAATCGGCGGCGCACTCCCGGTACGTTCAGGGTAACCTTCGCGACCGCCCGGCACGCTCTGTTCCTTAAGAGCCGATACCTCTGAATTAGAATTGTTTTTCGCCGTTACGCAACTATTTGGCATCACTGAGAATGGCCTACCGCATCATGCCTGCATATAATCTATCAAATTAATAGACTATGCGAACTTGGAACGTCCCGATCGTTCGTCCGGAAGAATCAATTTCAACAGGTGGTGATAATGACCAGACAGGTGATTGAATATGCCGGCATTCCGGTGGGTATCCTCGTCCCTGACAAGGGCGCGCTGAAGTTCATCGCGGTCAAGTTTCATGTCTATGATCTCGACGGCCAACATTTTGCTGCCGCCTCGGACGTGCTGCGAGCAATCCATAAGTTGGCGTCTACAACGCCTGGCAATCTCAACCGTGCCGCGTAAAGGAGGCGTATCATGAGCAGGCTGCATCGTTTCTTTCGCCTCTCGTCACTACGTGACGAGATAGAGACAAGGCTGCTCGCTCAGGAATATCGGGCGCTCATTATCGATGATCTTGTCGATGACGGCACCAGCCACGAGCTGCAATCGAAATACGCCGAACTTTCTCATGAGATTGGTTCGCATCGACGCCGGCATTACCGTTGACAAGAAAAACATGCCCAATACTCATTCATGAGCAGCCACGGATACTCTTTATCCTATCGACATAATAGCTGCGCAACCGACCCACATCGGTTTGCGAACACGGTTGCTGATGTGATCGCTAAAATGACGATCTTCCAGATGCGGCAATCGTCGAACCAGCGCAGTAATCAAAAGGAACCAAGCGAGCCATTAAGAGCTTCATGACGCGGTAGCGGCACCTACCGGCGCATCTTCATTGGCAGCGGAAATACATGATCAACAGCAATTGAAACGCAGCAATCGACGGGGAGCATGGCAGATGCCTTGTGGAATTTACATCAAGAACACTTTCTCCATAGCTCTTAGGCTCGGAGTGGCACTCGCTCTGAGCTCCGCCATGGCTATGGTATTTCACAATGCGGCTGCAGCGGGTCAGAAGGTGCTGTTATCCTATGAGGCGACGCCTTCTTCCAGCTTCAACCTGCCAGGGCTTGCTCGCGCAAGTTACGACGATCGCGCGGCATTCTCGGCGCAAGTGCTAAAGCAGATCATACCGCAAATCATATCGGCAAACGGCATCGATCCAACGACCTTGGAGACCGAGGTCACGCCCGGCGGCTATCTGCTGAAAACCAATGCGTCGCTTCAAACGGAGGGAGAGCTCGACGATATCACCGCCGATCGGCTGGCCGGCTCGCTTGGCTATGTCTTTCGTCAATACAGCGTGCTCGTCTCTCGCCTCGACGATACGTCGGGCAAGACCGGCTTTGTGATTGTCCAGTTTCCCGAAAACACGCTCAACGCCGCCGTCGCACAGAAATTCTTCGAGGCGGCCGACGCGACTAAGAAGGGGCTGGGTGGCGGCTACACCGCATTCGGAGATGAGCAGATATACCTCAACGTCACGAATTCCGAAGGCAAGCCCTATAGCGGCCTCGATGACGACGCCTTCCTGGATGGCCTGAAACAGACGGCTGCCTCATTTCCTGCTCCAAAGCCCGAAATCGCTGCATCGGGCAAAGCGACCGCCCGCTTCATTGGCAATGACTGGGACAAATCCGGAGGCGGCGAAGACTATATCGGCCAGCTCGGCGGCCCCCATTCCGTCTTGGTGGAAAAACTCGACACGATTGGCAAGGACTACTCAACCCTTGTCGCGACAACAGCCGCGAAAAATGGCTGGAACCACGATTGATAAGACGCCTGGCTTCCACGCTGCATCGCAATGCAGGTCTTGCAACCGTAGCAATTCAACCGGGGCCAGACGCAGCGAGCGGACCACGACTTGACCTATCCTATGCCTTAACCTAACTCCATACCGGGAGCCCCACACATGGTCGTTACTGCTCAACCCCTCATCCTCGATCACGCGGTCGTCGGCGTCCTTGACTGGCTCGACGAGGCTGCCGCGATATACCGCAAACTCGGCTTTGCACTGACGCCGCGCGGCTACCATACGCTGGGCTCCATCAATCATCTTGCCGTGTTCGGCGAGAACTATCTAGAGCTGCTAGGATTTCCGCCTGACAGTGACGGCAAACGCGCCGATCTCTGGTCTTATCCGATCGGTTTGAACGGGCTTGCGTTTCGAACCACCGACGCCGCCAGCCTGCAACGCGAATTGGCCGACGCCGGCAAACCCGTCACCGAATGGCGTGATTTCTCGCGCCCTGTCGACGTTGGAGGCGTAGAGAAGTCGGCCAATTTCCGCACCTTCCAGATCGGCAAAGAGGCGATCTCCAACGGTCGCTTCTTCTTTTGCCAGCACAATACGCCGGAACTGGTGTGGCAGCCGAGAAATCAGAGTCACCCCAACGGTGTTCTTGATATCGTCGATGTCTTCATCGTCAGCCGTGCTCCTCAAACACCGACCGAACTGCTAGGCGGATTTGCCAATATCGCTGCGTCTGACATCAATAGCGACGGCATTGCAATTCGGGCTGGCACCGTCACACTTCATATTCTGTCCGAGGTCGATGCTGCCTCCCGGTTCGGCCCGTCCATTCCGACAGATTTTGACGGCAACGAAAGAAAAGTGGCGCTCGGACTGAAGGTGCGATCGCTTGAAGCAACTGCAGACGTGCTCGCGCAAGGAGGCTTTTCGCCTCGCGCCTTCGAGGATGGGCTGCTTGTCGATGCCGGTGCCGCCAATGGAGTCGCGCTATGGTTCAAGGAGTAGAAGAGCCGGCGCATACTTGAAAGTGACGCGCAAATAATACGGCCGGAGCTCCTGAACGGCTGCAACTGAGATGCCGGTATTCGCCATTGCGAGCGTTCAGCGCTTCGATATCGAAATCAATGCAAGGAACTCGACATGGCCAATCAGCCCGTCACCACCCGCATCGTGCTTGCCTCCCGTCCCGTTGGAAAACCGCTGGAGGCCAACCTCGCGGCGCCGATCTCGACGACACTCGGCATTCTGGGAATGCCGGGCTTCACCGCCTATGCGGGGCTGCGCAATATCGGGCGACCCAAGGTCGGAGAGACATTGGTCGTTGCCGCCGCAAGTGGCGCGGTCGGCTCGGCCGTGGGGCAGATCGGCAAGATCTTTGGTGCAAAGGTAGTCGGGATCGCAGGCGGCCCGGACAAGTGCCGCTACATACACGACGAACTCGGCTTCGATGCCGCGATCGATCACCGGGCCGGCGACTTTCAAGCCCAGCTCGCATCGGCTTGCCCCAATGGCATCGACATTTATTTCGAGAATGTCGGCGGACATGTCTGGAACACGGTGTTTCCGTTGCTGAATGATTTCGCGCGTGTTCCGATCTGCGGACTGATCGCACACTACAACGAAGATCCGTCCAGTTCGCGCGGATCGGACCAGCTGCCGGCGGTCATGCGCGCCATTTTGAGAAAGAGCCTGACCGTGCGGGGTTTCATACAACGCGAATTCGCCGATCAGCGCCCCGATTTCTATCGCGAAGCTGAAAAATGGATGTCCGAGGGGCGCCTCAAATATAAGGAAGACCTCGTTGATGGGCTCGAAAACGCTCCGGAAGCTTTTCTCGGGCTGCTGGAAGGGCGGAACTTCGGTAAACTGATCGTGCGTGTCGCATAGAGCTGACAGCTACAAGCACGCCCATCGAGATCGGTGGCATTAGCTTCCTTCACCGCACTCCGCCAGCAATGGCCTCGGCGACCTTTCTCGCCTGCACGCGGATATCCGGCACGGCGGTAATTTCCCAGAATTGGCCGGCAGTCAGCGCGCCGACGGCATAAATAACGGCATCTTTGCCGATCGAACCAGGAACGCGCGACTGAGCGTCAACCGTCAACCCAAGGCGAAGCGGGTCCGCCTCGATCAGACCCTTGCGCTGCATCTCCTGCAGCAGGGGCGAGTGCGCGATGCCTGCCCGTTCCATACCCGTGCAGTTCACGATCCAATCCGCCTCAATCGATGCGGTGAGGCTTCTGCCGCGAGGCCGGTAATGCAATGCCAAAGGACCCGCCTCCTCCACATTCTGCAGGTAACCGGCTCGGACGGAAACCTTACCGCTTCGCATCATCGCTTCAAATCTCCGGAACACATCCGGTGCAACACGGTGACGATGAATATTCCACCACGGCAAGGCATGACGTAAAAAGCGGCGACGCTCGAGTTCGGGTAATCTCGACCAGAGAGTTTGCGTTTTCGGGCGCAAACCATCCATGATCCTACGCCAGTCCCCCGTTTTCCCGCTCTCGCGACGGAGAATATGCAGGAGTTCACTCATCCTCGTGGGCAGAGCGTCGACGTCGATCTCGACCGCCGGCTTCGGATGACTGGCATGATCGTGCGGAACGAGACCGCGCCGCGACAGCACGACTATCTTGCCCATAAAGCCGTGAGCGGAAAGCGCCAAAACCTGGTCGATCATCGTCAGTCCCGAACCGAGGATGCAGATCGTATCGGTCTTACCCACCTGTCTCAGCCATGACAGACGCCAAGGATTTTCGATGATGTGGGAGCGTGCGCCCGTGGATAGTCGGGAAACATCGAACGGCAATTGCGCATTTCCAACGCCGAGACAGAGCACGATGTTTCGGCCGGCGATCTCATCGCCGTTGTCCAATAAAAAACCGAGTGCGGAACGGTAGCGTTCGACACATCCTGTCGCCTTCGCCTTGATGAAATCAACGCGACAACGCTGTTTTCTGTTGCGCAGCAGAGCTGCCAAGCTATCTCGAATATAAAGGCCATAGTCCTGCCTGGAGGCGAAATCTCCGGCATCCAACGGTCGCTTATGCTCTCGCAACCATTCGACAAAGGCATTTGGGCGGTCCGGAAAAAGGCTCATGCGACCCGCCGGCACATTCAGGCGATGCAGATAGAGCTCTGTCCGATAGGCGGTCCCGCGACCAAATCCGGGATCGTCGCCGACAATGGCGATTGATGCCGTTTCGGGTAGTAGCTCCACGAGATTGCAGACGATGGAGATGGCGGAAAAACCAGAACCCACGACAACGGCATCATAGATCATCGCTGGCTTTCTCCGCTTTTGAACGGGGCG
>NZ_VNIP01000002.1 GCF_008370325.1 Martinezella tropici
GTATAGCATCGGGACATGCCAAAATCTCCAAAGTGAAGCCATTGAAATCATTGGCATGTCGCACTTGGAAATAGAATGTACCCGGCTACACACAATGTGGCGGATGAGTTGGAATGTCCGCCGGTTTGCAAAGTAGAAATGTCCTCTTGGGGCGCCACACGGCACATCGATCAGCCCCGATCTGAGCGGCTGATCCCGCTTGCAAGATCAGATCGGGGCGGGTGAGGGACACCCCTTCGGCTTTAGCTTTGAGACGATGCGATCGACATCTCACTCGGCAGCATCAAGCTTTGCCAACGCCGCCTTACGGCGTTCGATCACCGCCGGATCGTTCATGAAGTCCTTTCGCCGTCCCGGACCATGAGCACGTCGCACATAGCCGTTCTTGTCGCTGTTGCTCTTTATCGTCGGCTTTGCCTGCTGATCCTGGCGCGCCTTGATATAGGCCAGTACATCACCGAGCCGCTTGTTCTCGGTGATCGCGGCATGCGTCACTCGCTGGTCCTTGTCGAACACCGAGTAGGGCAGGGAATAGCCTTTCCAGCGCACATCGAGCCGGCCGTCCGCATAGCCATAGGTCTCGACATAGCGGCCCACCAGACCGCGCGTCACCTCGTTCTCCTCCAGCATGATCCGCTTGCGCTCGAACGAAAACGTCAGTTGCGATCCAACATAACGCTGCTCACGCTTGCACAGGATCTCCTGAAGTCGGCCAGGTGCCAGATTCATCGGACGATGTAAATCATCGGGCCGCGCGGGAGCGATCGCAAACCGCCCATTGTAGTCCTCCATGAAGACCGGCAAAAACGCATTGCCGGCCTCCATGGTATCGATGCCCGCCAGCCGCAGTTCCTTGACTAGGCGATCCTGCAGCGTCCGATTCATCCGCTCGACCCGGCCCTTGGCCTGGCTCGAATTTGCGCAGAGAATCTCAATGTTTAGCTCGCAAAGCGCACGCCCAAACTGCGTCATGCCCTGACCACCCTTGGCATCCTTCTTCGCCACCCGGAACACCGAATGCTTGTCCGAATAAAAGGCAATCGGTGCGCCGTGATGCTTGAGATAGAGCGCCAGCGCCTCGAAGTAGGTGAAGGCACTTTCGGATCGCACAAAACGCAGCTGCATCAACTTGCCCGTCGCATCGTCGACGAACACCAGCAGCGAGCAACGCGGTCCGCGATCCTCGAACCAGCGGTGCTCCGACCCGTCGATCTGCACCAGCTCACCATAGGCTTCGCGCCGCAGCCGCGGCTGATGAAACGTCCGGCGCTGCTTGCGCGACAACCATAATCCAGCATCGACCATCCAGCTGCGCACCGTCTCGCGCGACACACGCAACCCGTCGCGCTCGGCAAGCTTCTCTGTCGCCAAGGTCGGACCGAAATCCGCATAGCGTTCACGGACCAGCGTCACCGCATAGTCTCGAACACCATCACTGATCCGATTGTTCGACGGCCGGCCGATCGCCTTGTGCCGGATCGACGCCGCGCCGCGAGTCCTTATCCGCTCCAGCAGCCGACGCACCTGGCGCTCGCTCAGGTCAAGCACCTGTGCCGCCGACACCATGGTCATCCGGCCGGCAATTACTTTCGACAAAACCTCGATCCGCTGCAGATCGCGCTCGCTCATCGCAATCAATCCCATCCGCAATCTCCCACGTCATCAAAACGCGGGGAGAGTGACATTCCAACTTTGCAGAAACAGGACACTTTAACTTTGCGGCTACAGATTGAAGGCAGATAACATACATTATGGAACTAGAGTCATATGCCGCCGGATACCGACTAGTCTGTGTTTCAAGTCGCTGCAGAGCCCCAATGATCGGGCTTAGCGAGCAACGTCGTCTGCGCTCACCAGGAGCTTATCGAGCTGACGCCCATCGAGGTCCACCACCTC
>NZ_VNIP01000020.1 GCF_008370325.1 Martinezella tropici
TACCGTCGGCGCAGGCATCGTCGCCTCCATCGTCGAGTAATTTGAAGGCGGCCACTCCATCCGAGCGGCCGATTCGATGACAATAATATGATGCAAGCGGCGGTAGCCGCTTGCTTATGACATGGAAATGTTGCAAATGGCGCGCGAGCGTGATTTGCGCCCTGCTTCGGATAACGAAGCGGCCAATGAGATTAACAATTAAGGTGGGCCGAAAGGTCTGAAGAAGTGGATGGGGATGCCGCAGCCGGCGTCCCTCTCGATCTTTGAAACCGGTGGTCCGCCTTAGGAAGAAGAACAATCCGTGCCCTTGTTTGAGCGGCACGCGAGATAACAAACACAAGGATAACGTCGAATGAACGGCCAAAATATCCGCATTCGCCTGAAGGCGTTCGATCACCGGATTCTCGATGCTTCCACGCGCGAGATCGTGTCGACGGCGAAGCGCACCGGTGCTAGCGTCCGGGGCCCCGTTCCGCTTCCGACCCGCATCGAGAAGTTTACGGTTAACCGGTCCCCGCACATCGACAAGAAGAGCCGCGAGCAGTTCGAGATGCGCACGCATAAGCGCCTCCTCGACATCGTTGACCCGACCCCGCAGACGGTAGACGCGCTGATGAAGCTCGATCTCGCCGCCGGTGTCGATGTTGAGATCAAGCTCTGAGGCCTCTGGTCCTCGAGCTGAGTGAGAAGGATTGAACCGATGCGTTCAGGTGTGATTGCACAGAAGGTGGGAATGACCCGCGTCTACAACGACGCCGGCGAGCATGTCCCGGTTACCGTATTGCGTATGGAAGGCTGCCAGGTCGTAGCCCAGCGCACAGTTGAAAAGAATGGCTACACCGCAGTTCAGCTGGGTGCCGGCCAGGCTAAAGTTAAGAACACGACGAAGGCTCTTCGTGGCCATTTCGCCGTTGCAAGCGTAGAGCCGAAGGCCAAGCTCGCAGAATTCCGTGTCACGGAAGACAATCTGCTTGAAGTCGGCACCGAGCTCAACGCAGGTCACTTCACGGCGGGTCAGCTCGTCGACGTGACCGGCACGACGATCGGTAAGGGCTTTGCCGGCGCCATCAAGCGCCACGGCTTCGGCGGTCTGCGTGCTACGCACGGTGTGTCGGTTTCGCACCGTTCGCACGGTTCGACCGGCTCGCGCCAGGACCCGGGCAAGGTGTTCAAGAACAAGAAGATGGCTGGTCACATGGGCCAGACGCGCGTTACGACGCAGAACCTTGAAGTAGTATCGACCGACGAAGATCGTGGTCTGATCCTGGTCAAGGGTGCGGTTCCCGGCTCCAAGGGTGCCTGGATCATCGTGCGCGACGCCGTCAAGTCGGCAGCGAAGTAAGGGAGCCAAACCAATGGAATTCAACGTCAAGACCCTTGAGGGCAAAGACGCCGGGAAGGTTTCCCTTTCTGATGCGATTTTCGGCCTCGAGCCGCGTGAAGACATTCTTGCTCGCGTCATTCGCTGGCAGCTTGCCAAGAAGCAGCAGGGCACGCATCAGGCAAAGGGCCGCGCGGACGTAGCGCGCACCGGTGCCAAGATGTACAAGCAGAAGGGTACGGGCCGCGCTCGTCACCATTCGGCTCGCGCTCCGCAGTTCCGCGGCGGTGGTAAGGCTCACGGCCCGGTCGCCCGCAGCCACGAGCATGATCTGCCGAAGAAGGTTCGCGCCCTCGGCCTGCGTCATGCTCTCTCGGCCAAGTTCAAGGCTGAGGACGTGATCGTCATCGACAATCTCGTCGCAACCGAAGCCAAGACCAAGGCACTCGCTGGCGCTTTCGAGACGCTCGGCCTGACGAACGCTCTGTTCATCGGCGGCGCTGAGCTCGACAGCAACTTCAAGCTCGCAGCCAAGAACATCCCGAACATCGATGTTCTGCCGGTTCAGGGCATCAACGTTTACGACATCCTGCGCCGCGGCAAGCTCGTGCTGTCCAAGGCTGCAATTGAAGCTCTAGAGGAGCGATTCAAGTGACGGATCTTCGCCATTACGATGTGATCGTTTCTCCTGCGATCACCGAAAAGTCCACGCTGCTTTCGGACAATAACCAGGTTGTTTTCAACGTTGCCAAGAACGCGACGAAGCCGGAAATCAAGGCTGCCGTCGAAGCGCTCTTCGGCGTCAAGGTTACGGCCGTTAACACTCTGCTGCGCCTCGGCAAGACCAAGCGGTTCAAGGGTCTCGTCGGCAAGCAGAAGGACGTGAAGAAGGCTGTTGTGACGCTCGCCGAAGGCCAGTCGATCGACGTCTCCACCGGTCTCTGAGGAATAAGAAAATGGCATTGAAAACATTCAATCCGACGACCCCGAGCCAGCGTCAGCTGGTCATCGTCGACCGCTCTTCGCT
Organism: Martinezella tropici; assembly: GCF_008370325.1. Classification (GTDB taxonomy): domain Bacteria; phylum Pseudomonadota; class Alphaproteobacteria; order Rhizobiales; family Rhizobiaceae; genus Rhizobium; species Rhizobium tropici_B. The sequence continues at coordinate 2,349 of NZ_VNIP01000020.1, forward strand.
CTACAAGGGCAAGCCGGTCAAGGCGCTGACGGAAGGTCTGACCTCCAAGGGCGGCCGCAACAACACCGGCCGCATCACCGTGCGTTTCCAGGGTGGCGGTCACAAGCGTACCTATCGTCTGGTCGACTTCAAGCGTCGCAAGTTCGACGTTGAAGGAACCGTCGAGCGCATCGAATACGATCCGAACCGTACCGCTTACATCGCTCTGGTGAAATACACGGACGGCGAACTGGCCTACATTCTCGCTCCGCAGCGCTTGGCTGCCGGCGACAAGGTCATCGCTTCGGAAAAGACCGTTGACGTGAAGCCTGGCAACGCCATGCCGCTTCAGTTCATCCCGGTCGGCTCCATCATCCACAATGTGGAAATGAAGCCGGGCAAGGGCGGTCAGATCGCTCGCTCCGCCGGTTCCTATGCGCAGCTCGTCGGCCGCGACCAGGGTATGGCGATCCTTCGCCTGAACTCCGGCGAACAGCGCCTCGTGCACGGCACTTGCCTTGCTTCGATCGGCGCGGTTTCGAACCCGGATCACGGCAACATCAACGACGGTAAGGCCGGTCGTTCGCGTTGGCGTGGCAAGAAGCCGCATAACCGCGGCGTCGTCATGAACCCGGTCGACCATCCGCACGGCGGTGGTGAAGGCCGCACCTCCGGTGGTCGCCATCCGGTGACCCCATGGGGCAAGCCGACCAAGGGCAAGCGTACGCGGTCGAACAAGTCGACCGACAAGATGATTATGCGCTCGCGCCATCAGCGCAAGAAGTAAGAGAGGAAGTCTCAAGTGGCTCGTTCAGTATGGAAAGGTCCGTTTGTTGACGGCTATCTTCTCAAGAAGGCTGAGAAGGTGCGCGAAGGCGGACGTAACGAAATAATCAAGATGTGGAGCCGCCGCTCCACCATCATGCCGCAGTTCGTTGGTCTTACCTTCGGCGTCTACAACGGCAGCAAGCACATTCCGGTCAGCGTCAATGAAGACATGGTCGGGCACAAGTTCGGCGAGTTCGCCCCGACCCGTACCTATTATGGTCACGGTGCGGACAAGAAGGCGAAGAGGAAGTAACAATGGGCAAGGCAAAAACCGAACGCCGGCTGAAGGACAATGAGGCGCAGGCAGTTGCGCGCACGCTCCGTGTCAGCCCGCAGAAGCTCAACCTGGTCGCGGCTTCGATCCGCGGCAAGAAGGTTGATCGCGCGCTCGCAGAGCTGGAATTCTCGCGCAAGCGTATTGCTGGCGCCGTGAAGAAGACGCTCGAATCTGCGATCGCCAATGCAGAAAACAACCACGACCTCGACGTTGACTCGCTGGTCGTAGCGGAAGCTTACGTCGGCAAGTCGATCGTCATGAAGCGTTTCCACGCTCGTGGCCGTGGCCGCGCGTCTCGTATCGAGCGCCCGTTCGCACATCTGACGATCGTCGTCCGTGAAGTTGAAGCTCAAGGGGAGGCCGCATAATGGGTCAGAAAATCAATCCGATCGGTTTTCGTCTCGGCATCAACCGTACCTGGGATAGCCGCTGGTTTGCGGACAATGCCGAGTATGGCCAGCTCCTCCACGAAGACCTGAAGATGCGCAAGTTCGTCATGAACGAACTGAAGCAGGCCGGTATCTCCAAGGTGGTCATCGAGCGTCCGCACAAGAAGTGCCGCGTCACGATCCACTCGGCTCGTCCGGGCCTGATCATCGGCAAGAAGGGCGCTGACATCGACAAGCTCCGCAAGAAGCTGTCGGACATGACGAATTCCGAAACGCACCTCAACATCGTTGAAGTACGCAAGCCGGAAATCGACGCGACGCTGGTTGCCCAGTCGATTGCTCAGCAGCTGGAACGCCGTGTTGCTTTCCGTCGCGCCATGAAGCGCGCCGTTCAGTCCGCGATGCGTCTTGGCGCCGAAGGCATCAAGATCACCTGCGCCGGCCGTCTTGGCGGTGCTGAAATCGCTCGTACGGAATGGTACCGCGAAGGCCGCGTGCCGCTGCATACGCTGCGCGCCGACATCGACTACGGTACGGCTGAAGCAGAAACCGCTTTCGGTATCTGCGGCATCAAGGTCTGGATCTTCAAGGGCGAAATCCTTGAGCACGATCCGATGGCCTCCGAACGCCGCGCGCTCGAAGGCGACGCCCAGGGTCCGGCTAGCCGCGATCGCGATAGAGACCGTCGCCGCGACAACGCTTGATAGCGTACGTGGCAGATAAGTTCGGAGAATAAGAAAATGTTGCAGCCAAAGCGTACGAAGTACCGCAAGCAATTCAAGGGCCGCATCAAGGGCGTTGCCAAGGGTGGTTCTGATCTGGCTTTCGGTGAATTCGGCCTGAAGTCGCAGGAGCCCAACCGCGTCAACGCTCGCGAGATCGAAGCGGCTCGCCGCGCGATCACCCGCTACATGAAGCGCGCCGGCCGTGTATGGATCCGCGTGTTCCCGGATGTTCCGGTAACCGCAAAGCCGACCGAAGTCCGTATGGGTAAAGGTAAGGGCTCTGTCGAATACTGGGCATGCAAGGTCAAGCCCGGCCGTATGATGTTCGAGATCGACGGTGTGAGCGAGGAAATCGCTCGTGAGGCTCTGCGCCTCGGCGCTGCCAAGCTCTCGGTCAAGACGCGCTTCGTTCAGCGCATTGCAGAGTAAGGAAGAAGCTCATGAAAGCCGCAGATGTTCGCGCCCTGAGCGCCGACCAACTCAAGGACGAGCTTGCCAAGCTGAAGAAGGAGCAGTTCAACCTGCGCTTTCAGAAGGCGACCGGTCAGCTCGAGAAGTCCTCGCGCATCAACGAAGTCCGCAAGGACATCGCTCGCGTAAAAACCATTGCCCGCCAGAAGGCGGCAGAAGCAAAGGCCTAAAGGAAAAATAACATGCCGAAGCGCATTCTGCAGGGCGTCGTGGTCAGCGACAAGAACGAGAAGACGGTAGTTGTCCGCGTTGAGCGTCGTTTCGCTCACCCGCTGCTCCAGAAGACCGTTCGTCGTTCCAAGAAGTACAAGGCTCACGACGAAAACAATCAGTACAAGACCGGCGACGTCGTTTCCATCGAGGAATGCGCGCCGATCTCCAAGGACAAGACCTGGACGGTCGTTTCCGCCCAGTCCAAGTAACAGAATTTCGCTCAGGCCCTTGCGCTTGGGCGAAATATCTGTATGAAGCACGAGCTTGGAAGCAGGACGCTCGAGAACGGGCGTTCTTTTGCTTATTGATGGCCGGCAGAGACGATCCCTGGTGATCGCGAAGCCAGGCATAATCAGACAAGACACTAGTCCATAAGCCGGGGTAGGGGGTCGGTTGGCCCAACCATTCCGGTAACAACAAGAAGGCGACCTGACATGATTCAGATGCAAACAAACCTCGACGTGGCGGATAATTCCGGCGCACGTCGTGTCATGTGCATCAAGGTGCTGGGCGGCTCGAAGCGCAAGTATGCCTCGATCGGCGACGTGATCGTCGTTTCGATCAAGGAAGCTATTCCGCGCGGCCGTGTGAAGAAGGGTGACGTGATGAAGGCGGTTGTCGTTCGCACCGCCAAGGACATCCGTCGTCCGGATGGCAGCGTCATCCGCTTCGATACCAATGCAGCAGTCCTCATCGACAACAAGAAAGAGCCGATCGGCACCCGTATCTTCGGACCGGTTCCGCGCGAACTTCGCGCCAAGAACCACATGAAGATCATCTCGCTGGCTCCAGAAGTACTGTAAGGAGCGGAGCGATGCAAAAGATCCGTAAAGGCGACAAGGTTGTCGTATTGACCGGTAAGGACAAGGGCCGTACCGGCGAAGTCATTCAAGTGCTGCCGAAGGAAGACCGTGCGGTCGTTCGTGGCGTCAACGTCATCAAGCGCCATCAGCGCCAGACGCAGAACCAGGAAGCCGGCATCATCAGCAAGGAAGCCTCGCTTCACCTGTCCAACCTGGCAATCGTCGACAAGGACGGCAAGCCGACCCGCGTTGGTTTCAAGGTTGTGGATGGCAAGAAGGTCCGCGTGGCGAAGACCTCGGGAGAAGTGATCGATGGCTGAGGTAAAGTACGAGCCGCGGCTCAAGAAAGAATACGTTGCTCGCATCCGTGCAGCCATGCAGGAGAAGTTCTCCTACGCTAACGAGATGCAGATCCCGAAGCTGGACAAGATCGTGATCAACATGGGCGTTGGTGAAGCGACGGCTGATTCGAAGAAGCCGACCGTTGCTGCTGCCGACCTGGCGGCCATCGCTGGCCAGAAGCCGGTCATCACCCATGCACGCAACTCCATCGCTGGCTTCAAGGTCCGCGAAAATATGCCGATCGGCGCCAAGGTCACCCTGCGCGGCGCCCGCATGTATGAGTTCCTGGATCGTCTGGTCAACATCGCGCTTCCGCGCGTTCGCGACTTCCGCGGCCTGAACCCGAAGAGCTTTGACGGTCGTGGCAATTTCGCCATGGGCATCAAGGAGCACATTGTGTTCCCTGAGATCAACTACGATAAGGTTGATCAGATGTGGGGCATGGACATCATCGTTTGCACGACGGCGACGACCGACGACGAAGCACGAGCTCTCCTGACAGAGTTCAACTTCCCGTTCCGTCAATAACCGTAACGACGAGCGTAGAAAAGGAACCCTGATATGGCGAAGACAAGCGCAGTTGAAAAGAACAAGCGCCGCCGCAATACGGTTGCCAACCAGGCCGCGAAGCGGGCTGCTCTGAAGGCAATCATCATGAACCAGTCTCTCTCGATCGAAGACCGGTTCAAGGCCACCCTGAAGCTGGCATCGCTCCCGCGCGATGGATCGAAGACCCGTATTCGCAATCGTTGCGAAGTGTCTGGCCGTCCGCGCGCCTATTACCGCAAACTGCGCATGTCGCGTATCGCGCTGCGTGAACTCGGCAATCTCGGCAAGGTGCCGGGCATCGTCAAGTCCAGCTGGTAAGGAGCAGATTAGATGACCATGACTGATCCTTTGGGCGATATGCTCACCCGCATCCGCAACGGTGCTTCGCGTCGTAAGTCGTCGGTTTCGACGCCTGCTTCCAAGCTCCGTGCACGTGTTCTCGATGTTTTGCAGGCTGAAGGCTACATCCGTGGCTACTCCGTCGTCGATTTCGGCAACGGCAAGTCTGAGCTCAACATCGAGCTGAAGTACTACGAAGGCTCGTCGGTGATCCGTGAGATCGGCCGCGTGTCCAAGCCGGGCCGCCGAGTTTATGTCTCGGTCAAGTCCATTCCGCAGGTCGCGAACGGTCTCGGCATCACCATCCTTTCGACTCCGAAGGGTGTGATGGCCGATCACCAGGCTCGCGAACAGAATGTTGGTGGTGAGGTTCTCTGCTCGGTCTTCTAAGATCGAACAGAGATCTCCCTCGAAACAGACAGGTTTGAAAAATGTCTCGTATCGGTAAGAAGCCCGTTCAGGTACCTGCAGGGATCACGGCCACGGTTGATGGCCAAAAAGTGACTGCCAAGGGCCCCAAGGGCGAGCTGTTTTTCGTCGCTAACGACGAAATCGGTCTCAAGCTGGAAAACAATGCAATCGTCGTGACGCCGCTCAACGACACCAAGGATGCTCGCGCAAAGTGGGGCATGTCCCGCACGATGATCGAGAACATCCTCAAGGGTGTTAAGGACGGCTACGAGCGCAAGCTCGAAATCAACGGCGTCGGCTACCGTGCCTCCATGCAGGGTAAGAACCTGCAGCTCGCACTCGGCTTCAGCCACGACGTGGTTTATGAGCCGCCGCAGGGCATCTCGATCGCTGTGCCGAAGCCGACGGAAATCGTCGTCACCGGCATCAACAAGCAGCAGGTCGGCCAGGTTGCCGCTGAAATCCGCGAATACCGCGGTCCCGAGCCCTACAAGGGCAAGGGTGTTAAGTATGCCGAAGAGCGGATCGTCCGCAAAGAAGGCAAGAAGAAGTAAGGATCACGCGAAATGGCTAGCAGGAAAGAAGCACTTGCGCGTCGCGCCAACCGCGTGCGCCGTCAAATCAAGTCGGTGGCCAACGGCCGTCCGCGCCTGTCGGTTCATCGCTCGTCGAAGAACATCTACGTTCAGGTCATCGATGATGTGGCCGGCAAGACCCTCGCGGCTGCCTCCACCCTCGACAAGGATCTGCGCGGTTCTCTGAAGACCGGTGCCGATACCGCCGCCGCCGCCCTCGTTGGCAAGCTCGTCGCCGAGCGTGCCTCCAAGGCAGGCGTCAAGGAAGTCGTGTTCGATCGCGGCGCCTTCATCTACCATGGCCGTATCAAGGCTCTGGCTGAAGCAGCCCGCGAAGGCGGTCTGTCCTTCTGATCAAGTTTTCGGCCGGTAGCCTGTAAGCGCCGGCCGGATTTCACCGGACCGCAAATCTCCGCTTGGAGGTTGATGCGGTCTTCGTTTTGTTTGCCGATTGCACCCGGAAAAGAAAAAGGAAGAGGACAATGGCACAGGAAAAGAGGGCTCCGCGGGACGACCGTCAGAGCCGTGAAGAGCGCGATAGCGAATTCGTCGACAAGCTGGTCGCGATCAACCGCGTCGCCAAGGTTGTCAAGGGTGGCCGTCGCTTCGGCTTCGCCGCTCTCGTCGTCGTCGGCGACCAGAAGGGCCGCGTAGGCTTCGGTCATGGCAAGGCACGCGAAGTGCCGGAAGCCATCCGCAAGGCAACTGAAAGCGCCAAGCGCGACATGATCTTCGTACCGCTGCGCGACGGCCGTACGCTGCATCACGACGTCCATGGCCGTCATGGCGCCGGCAAGGTTCTGCTGCGCTCGGCCAAGGTCGGTACCGGTATCATTGCCGGCGGTCCGATGCGCGCCGTTTTCGAAACGCTCGGCGTTCATGACGTCGTCGCCAAGTCGACCGGTTCGTCGAACCCGTACAACATGGTTCGCGCCACGTTCGACGCCCTGAAGCACCAGGTTCACCCGAAGGACATCGCAGCTCAGCGCGGCATCAAGTATGCCACTCTGCAGGCTCGCCGTGCCGCTTCGGGCAATGCCTCCGAAGAATAAGGGAGTTTGACCTATGGCCAAGACGACCAAGAAGGCTGAAGCTAAGGCGACCGTTACGGTCGAGCAGATTGGCAGCCCGATCCGCCGTCCGGACGTTCAGCAGAAGACGCTGATCGGTCTCGGACTGAACAAGATGCACCGTCGCCGCACGCTGGAAGATACTCCGGCTGTTCGTGGCATGATCCGTGCTGTCCAGCATCTCGTTCGCGTTGTCGACGAGAAGTGAGCCGGAGGTAATTTGCTATGAAACTGAATGAGATCAAGGATAACGAAGGCTCGACCCACAGCCGCAAGCGCCTCGGCCGCGGCATCGGCTCCGGCTCCGGCAAGACCGGCGGCCGTGGTGTGAAGGGTCAGAAGTCCCGTTCGGGCGTTGCGATCAACGGCTTCGAAGGCGGTCAGATGCCCATCTACCGTCGTCTGCCGAAGCGTGGCTTCAACAACATCTTCGCATCCGACTACGTTGTCGTATCGCTGGCACGTATCCAGGCTGCCGTCGATGCCGGCAAGCTCGATGCCAAGAAGACCGTTGATGCGGCAGCCCTCAAGGCTGCAGGCGTGATTCGCCGCGTCAAGGACGGCGTTCGGGTTCTCTCGGACGGCGAACTGAAGGCGAAGCTTGCCCTCGAAGTTGCCGGCGCTTCCAAGCCGGCAGTCGAAAAGATCGAGAAGGCCGGCGGCTCCATCAAGCTGCTCGCTTCTGCCGCAGAAGCTCCTGCCGCAGAATAATATTATCAAAGATCGCCCGAGGTGCTTCACTTCGGGCGATTTTTCTCCCATATGTGAGCCTCACGAACCTGAACGATGCGGCAGTATCTTTCCGGTTGACAACGGGAACCAAGGGTGAGGCGCCCGATTGCATGGCAATCCGTCCGAAGCCCGAATTTTGAACAATATACTTACTGATTCCGGACCCGGCCGATTATGCCGGAATTGGTAGTGCGGAGATTTGCATGGCTTCTGCAGCGGAACAATTGGCGTCCAATCTCAATTTCTCGACCTTTGCCAAGGCTGAGGATCTCAAGAAGCGCTTGTGGTTTACGCTCGGCGCTCTCCTCGTCTATCGACTCGGCACCCACATTCCGCTTCCTGGCCTCAATCCTGCCGCTTACGCCCAGGCTTTCCAGAATCAGTCGGGCGGCATTCTTGGCCTCTTCAATATGTTTTCCGGTGGTGCCGTACAGCGCATGGCGATCTTCGCGCTCGGCATTATGCCTTATATTTCGGCCTCGATCATCGTTCAGCTGATGACCTCGGTCGTTCCCTCGCTCGAAAACCTGAAGAAGGAAGGCGAGCAGGGCCGCAAGATCATCAATCAGTATACCCGCTACGGCACGGTGCTGCTCGGCGCATTGCAGGCCTATGGTATTGCGATTGGCCTGGAGCACGGCAACGGCGTCGTGGTGGACCCAGGCTGGTTCTTCCGTATTTCCACCGTCATTACGCTGCTCGGCGGCACGATGTTCCTGATGTGGCTTGGTGAGCAGGTGACGTCGCGTGGTATCGGCAACGGTATCTCGCTGATCATCTTCGCCGGTATCGCTGCAGGTCTTCCGACCGCGCTCGCCGGCACTCTTGAACTTGGCCGCACCGGCGCGCTTTCCACGCCCCTTATTCTCGCAGTGCTGGTCGTTGCTGTTCTGGTCATCGCGCTCATCGTTTTCGTCGAGCGCGCGCAGCGTCGCCTGCTGATCCAGTATCCGAAGCGCCAGGTCGGCACGCGCATGTTCCAGGGCGATACGTCGCACCTGCCGCTGAAGCTCAACACCTCGGGCGTTATCCCGGCGATCTTCGCGTCGTCGCTGCTCTTGCTGCCGGCAACCGTCGCCGGTCTCGGCAACAATACGGCGCTTCCGACATGGGTGACGTCGATCGTTGCCGCGCTTGGCCACGGCCAGCCGGTCTACATGGTGCTCTACGGCGCCCTGATCGCCTTCTTCGCCTTCTTCTACACTGCGCTCGTCTTCAATCCGAAGGACACGGCCGACAATCTGAAGAAACATGGCGGCTTCATTCCGGGTATCCGCCCGGGTGAGCGCACGGCCGAATATATCGATTACGTGCTGACCCGCATCACGGTCATCGGCGCGATCTATCTTGTCTTCGTCTGCATCCTGCCCGAAATTCTCGTATCCCAGACAGGTATTCCCTTGTCTCTGGGTGGCACTTCGCTTCTGATCGTGGTTAGCGTAACGCTGGATACGGTGGCGCAGATTCAGGGTCACCTGATCGCACAGCAATATGAAGGCCTGATCAAGAAATCGAAGTTGCGTGGAGGAAAGAGGGGGCGATGAGACTCATACTTTTAGGGCCGCCGGGAGCAGGTAAGGGGACCCAGGCCCAGCGTATCGTGGAAAAGTACGGCATCCCGCAACTTTCCACAGGCGATATGCTGAGGGCTGCGGTAGCTGCCGGGACTGAAGTTGGCAAGCGCGCCAAGGCCGTCATGGACGCCGGCAAGCTTGTTTCCGATGAGATCGTCAACGCCATTGTCTCCGAACGTATCGACCAGCCGGATTGCGCCAGGGGTTTCATCCTTGATGGTTTTCCGCGCACGCTGGTGCAGGCCGATGCCACGGAGCGGATGCTGGAATCCAAGGGGCTGGACCTCTCGGTCGTTATCGAACTCAAGGTCGATGACGCCGAGTTGATTCGCCGCGTCTCCGGCCGTTATTCTTGCTCGAATTGCGGTAGCGTCTATCACGACACGGACAAGGTTCCGGCAACAGCAGGTGTCTGCGACAAATGCGGCTCGACCCATTTCAAGCGGCGCCCTGACGACAATGCAGAAACCATGGCGACTCGCCTCCAAGTCTACTACAAGGAGACGTCGCCGCTGATCGGTTACTACTATGCGAAGGGCAAGTTGCAGAGCATCGACGGCATGGCCGATATCGAGCATGTGACCGAAAGCATAGAGGCTATCCTGTCTAAGCTTTAGATAGCCTAAAATAAACTTGCCGGAGCGGTTGCTTTTTTGCGCTGATTCCGCTAAACACCGCGCCAACTCGCGACATGCTATGCGATCGGCGCGGATTTCCAACGGGAAGTCCGGGTACGGTCGTTTTGACATGTGGCGGACGCACATTGAACAAGCAGCTCCCGGGCTGCATAACAAGACCCTTTGCCAAGGCAAAAGGAATGCAAGGAGAACAGGCGTGGCTCGTATCGCTGGCGTCAACATCCCGACTGCAAAGCGCGTAGTTATTGCGCTTCGCTACATTCACGGGATCGGACCGAAGTTTGCTCAGGAAATCTGCGACAAGGTTGGTATTCCGGCCGAGCGTCGCGTTCATCAGCTGACGGATGCTGAAGTTTTGCAGATCCGTGAAGCTATCGACCGCGACTACCAGGTCGAAGGTGACCTGCGTCGCGATACCGCGATGAACATCAAGCGTCTGATGGACCTGGGTTCTTACCGCGGCCTTCGTCATCGCCGCGGCCTGCCGGTTCGCGGTCAGCGCACGCACACCAATGCCCGCACCCGCAAGGGTCCGGCAAAGGCGATCGCTGGTAAGAAGAAGTAACTTCCGGGCAACCGGATTTGGGAGGCTGGCGGTCCGCCGGCCTCTTTTGAGTTTGGAGCGGAGCTCTAAGGGCGCCGCTTCGGTGTAGCCGCTGGGATTACGGCGGTGCAGAGATCCAAGAAAGGACTAACATGGCCAAGGAAGCCGTACGCGTTCGTCGTCGCGAGCGTAAAAATATCACGTCGGGCGTCGCACACGTCAATTCGACCTTCAACAACACGATGATCACGATCACCGACGCACAGGGCAACGCTATTGCCTGGTCGTCCGCTGGTGCCAAGGGCTTCAAGGGTTCGCGCAAGTCGACCCCGTTCGCTGCCCAGATCGCTGCCGAAGACTGTGCTAAGAAGGCTCAGGAACATGGCATGAAATCGCTGGAAGTTGAAGTTTGCGGTCCGGGCTCCGGCCGTGAATCCGCTCTGCGCGCCCTCCAGGCTGCTGGTTTCATGATCACGTCCATCCGCGACGTGACCCCGATCCCGCACAATGGTTGCCGCCCGCGCAAGAAGCGTCGCGTCTGATCATCGCCACTCACGACGCCGGCCGGGGTAGATGCGCCCGGCTTGGCGTTACTCAAGCTCGGTTGCCACGATTGGATGGTGGCAACGAACGGAAGGCAAAAACATGATTCAGAAAAACTGGCAGGAACTGATCAAGCCCAACAAGGTCGAGTTCACCTCGAGCGGCCGCACCAAGGCGACGCTCGTGGCCGAACCGCTGGAGCGCGGCTTTGGTCTTACCCTCGGCAACGCGCTGCGTCGCGTTCTGCTGTCCTCTCTGCGCGGCGCCGCTGTAACGGCCGTGCAGATCGACGGCGTACTGCATGAGTTCTCCTCTATCCCGGGTGTGCGGGAAGACGTGACGGACATCGTGCTGAACATCAAGGAAATCGCCATCAAGATGGACGGCGATGATGCCAAGCGCATGGTGGTCCGCAAGCAGGGCCCCGGCGTAGTAACGGCTGGCGACATCCAGACGGTCGGCGATATCGAAATCCTCAATCCCGAGCATGTCATCTGCACGCTCGACGAGGGCGCCGAAATCCGCATGGAATTCACCGTCAACAACGGCAAGGGCTATGTGCCCGCCGAGCGCAATCGTGCGGAAGATGCTCCGATCGGCCTCATCCCGGTCGACAGCCTCTATTCGCCGGTCAAGAAGGTGTCCTACAAGGTTGAAAATACCCGTGAAGGACAGGTTCTCGACTACGACAAGCTGAGCATGTCGATCGAAACCGACGGTTCGATCAGCGGTGAAGATGCCGTCGCTTTCGCGGCTCGCATCCTTCAGGATCAGCTTGGCGTGTTCGTCAACTTCGACGAGCCGCAGAAGGAAACCGAAGAGGAAGCAGTTACCGAACTCGCTTTCAACCCGGCGCTCCTCAAGAAGGTGGACGAACTCGAACTGTCCGTTCGCTCGGCAAATTGCCTGAAGAACGACAACATCGTCTACATCGGCGACCTCATTCAGAAGACCGAAGCAGAAATGCTCCGCACGCCGAATTTTGGTCGCAAGTCGCTGAACGAAATCAAGGAAGTTCTCGCTTCCATGGGCTTGCACCTCGGCATGGAAGTGCCGGCATGGCCGCCCGAGAACATCGAAGATCTCGCCAAGCGCTACGAAGACCAATATTAACGTTTCAAACGGCAGGCGAGCTAATGCCTGCAAGTGAAGGAGAATAGCCATGCGCCACGGTAAAGCCGGCCGCAAGCTGAATAGAACCGCTAGCCACCGTAAGGCGATGTTCGCCAACATGGCGGCTTCGCTCATCACCCATGAGCAGATCGTCACCACGCTCCCGAAGGCGAAGGAAATCCGCCCGATCGTCGAGAAGCTGGTAACCCTCGGCAAGCGCGGTGACCTGCACGCTCGTCGTCAGGCCATCTCGCAGATCCGCGACGCAGCTGTCGTTTCGAAGCTCTTCGATGCGATCGCAACCCGCTACGCCACCCGCAACGGCGGCTACCTGCGCATCATGAAGGCCGGCTTCCGCCAGGGCGACAATGCCGCTCTCGCAGTCGTCGAATTCGTCGATCGCGACGTCAACGCCAAGGGCGCAGCCGACAAGGCTCGCGTTGCCGCTGAAGAAGAAGCCGCAGCCGCTTAAGGCTAAGCTTCGGATAAAATATCAAAGGCCGGATGAGTGATCATCCGGCCTTTTGGCGTTTGGGCCTGCGGGAGCGGCCTTTCAATCTCCCTGAATGCTTTGGAGTACCGTAAGCAGCCTTGCTGGGTCGCAATCGACTCGGGCTCATCAGGGACAGGGAGCGTCGTGGGACATGCAGCGAAAATTGACGCGCGGGAGACTGCTTCTGTTCGTGGCGCTGCTGATGACGATCGCCAGCGGTCTTGCGTTGCGGCATTATGGCTATGCGATCAATCTGCCCTTCGCGGTCGTCAAATATGGTGACTCATTACTGTGAGGAGCGATGGTCTATTGGCTCCTGGCGGCAGTCTTCGTGTCACAGGGGCGTTTCAGGATTGCCGTGGCGGCGCTGCTCATCGCGGTCGCCGTCGAGCTTTTCAGGCTTTGGCACACGCCTGATCTCGATGCTTTTCGATTGACCGCCGCCGGAACCCTGTTGCTGGGCAGGGTGTTCTCGCCCTGGAATATCGCAGCCTATGCCGCCGGCATAGCGCTGGCGCTCGATTGCGCACTGTCGAAGCTCAGGCCATTGTGAAAGGCCAAAACCGCCGGGCGGCTCATTCAGCCGCCACGGCCAGCCTGCGCGCGGGTTCGCTGCGATGAAGATGTACAGCAAGTGTGTCCCAGGGCGGTGTAATGGAAAGCTGCGCCAGAAGCCGACCGATCTCGCCCCTGTGGTAGCCTCCATGCGTGACGACATGAAGGAGCATCTCTTGGCACGTCATGCAGCCTTTGTCGCCATCCGTGAAGACGAACGGTACCGGAGCTGACAGAAGCTCCGGGCTGATGGTCTCGACATAGGTCAGATACCATTGATCCGAGGCCGCCAGCGCCTGACGAAGATCGGGCAGGGACGGCGTCTCCGGCGTATTGTCGTCCGCGTAGCCGTGCTCCCTTTCGGTGAGATGCGCCGCGAATATGCGGCCGACGACCAGCGAGTGGTTCATCAGGCGTACGGAGAGATGACGTTCCTTGCTGTGGCGGGCAGGATCGAGGCGACCGATAGCGTCAAGCAATTCCTCATTCGCCCAGGACTGATAGCGGAACAGAGTTTGCAGCACTGATATTTCGCTCATGATGAAACACTCTTTCGTCGGTCGATGAAATGCGAGTAGTCTGTTCACATTTTCGTGGAATAGGTGCCGCATGTCTACTCGCATTAGGAAACCGCGCTCGCCGATGCGCAAAGAGCCGAGCCAGGCGCGTTCGCGGGCAACGGTCGATACGATTGTCGAATCGGGTGCTCGCGTTTTAGGGGAGCGCGGATGGGCCGGCTTCACGACCAATATTGTCGCGGCCGTTGCCGGTATCAGTATCGGTTCGCTCTATCAGTATTTCCCCGACAAACTTTCCTTGGTCGAAGCCGTCAGGCGTCGTCATTTCGATGAGGTGCTTGCGGTTATGCGCAAGGCGACGGCCGGTACACTGCCGTTGCCGCAGCGGGCGGAGGCGCTCGTGCAAGGCATGATCGACGCTCACAATGTGAACCCGGAGCTTCACAGAGTGCTGCTGGATGAGGCGCCGGGCCACGATGGTTCGAGGTTGGCGCACGATGCCTTCCTGGCCGAATATCACGCTCGTTACAAAGCCTTCGTCGCCACGCATCGCAATAACCGCGACGGTCCCTCCGACGATGTTCTTGCCCAGCTGCTATCCGGTGCGGTGGAGGGAGTGATCCACAGTGCGGCGCGAAAGCATGTGCTGGGCGCGCCGGAACTGAAGCGGGAGCTCGTCAGAATGATCTGTTCCTATCTGAGCAACGCTGATCGATGAAAGGCGGGTCGAGTGGCTGGGCCGATCTCCACGCCTACAATCTCGGCCTCTTTACTGCCTTGGTTATCGTCGAGCGCATAGCTGCATTTCCCATTTTGGCTGGCGCTTTTGATGATAATAATTTGAATCCTAATTAGTTTAGTGCTAATAGGTTCTCATGAGCTCGTCAAACGCCCTGCAACGTATATTTACAGCCAATCTGCTGACCACCGGCCGCCAATGGCGCCGGGCTGTCGATCTTGCGCTGAGCTCCCATGGCATATCCGAGGCGGTGGCCGCGCCGCTGCTTTGGATCGGCCGCCTGGGGGGAGGCGTGCGGCAGGTGGTGCTCGCCACCTGTGTCGGTATCGAAGGCCCGTCTCTGGTGCGGTTGATCGATCAGCTCGAAAGCATGGATCTTGTCATCCGCAAGGATGATCCCACGGATCGGCGCGCGAAAGGCCTGTGGCTGACGCCGGAAGGCCAAAAGCTGGCTTCCCGCATGGAAGACGTGCTTGATGAGTTGCGTAGCAAGATCCTTGCCAATGTCGACCCTGCGGATATCGAAGCTGCGGTTCGCGTCCTGAAGGCTTTCGAGGAGTTCGAGGCATCCAAGGCTGTCGAACCTGAGCCGGAGAAGGTCTCATGAGCATTCCATCCTGGCGCGAGTGGTTATTTTCCGTCAAAGCCTTCGTTGCTGCGATCATGGCGTTGTTCATCGCGTTGTCGCTCGATCTGCCGCGTCCCTATTGGGCGATGGCCGCCGTTTATGTGGTCGCCAATCCTCTCGCCGGCGCAACCAGCTCCAAGGGGCTTTACCGCGCGCTCGGCACGCTTATCGGTGCTACCGCGTCGGTTATCCTCATCCCGCTCTTCGTCAACGCGCCGGAATTACTCTCCGTCGTCGTCGCGCTGTGGACCGGCACCTTGCTGTTTATCTCGATGCTCGACCGCACCTCGCGCAGCTATGTATTCATGCTGGCCGGCTATACGTTGCCGCTGATCGCGTTGCCGACCGTCGGCTCGCCCGAAACCATTTTCGATGTCGCGCTTGCCCGCTCTGAGGAGATTATTATCGGCATCGTCTGCGCGAGTGTGGTTAGCGCCGTCGTCTTTCCGAGCAGCGTCGGTACCGTCCTCGGCCAGCGCATAGGCTCCTGGCTGGATGACGCCGGCACCTGGGCAGACGAGATCCTGCGAGGCGAGGGCGCTTCGCCGGCAACTCCCTTGAAGCGACAGAAGCTCGCCGCCGACGTTTCCGGCCTAGATCTCGTCATCAGCCAGTTGAAATATGATGCTGGCAGCCGCGACATCGTCAGGCATTCGCGCGAGCTGCGTGGCCGCTTGTTGATGCTGCTGCCGCTCTTCTCCTCACTTGCCGATCGCCTGCACGCCTTGAAGGCCGGCGGCAAGCCGCTATCGCAGGAATTGGTCGTTGTTTTGAACGAGGTAGCCGATTGGCTGGGGCAGGGTGGTCGCGGCAAGGCCGATGAGACCGCTGAGACCTTGTCGAAGAAGATCGAGGAGTTGCAGGAGAACGACCTCGATATCGGTTGGGACGACCTCGTCCGGTCGAGCGCTCTCGCTCGCCTCAAGGAAATTGTCGACTTGTGGCAGGATTGCCTAACGCTGCGCGCCCATATCGTCTCGGGACAGCAGGTCGGCACCTGGCGCCCCGCCTTCCGCTACCGCAATGTTGTCGGTCGCAGCAGGCACTATGATTACGCCCTGCTGGCCTTCTCGGCCGGTGGCGTCATCGCCGGTATTGCCGTCGCCTGCTTCTTCTGGATCTATTCCGGTTGGGCGGATGGCGCCGGCTTCATCGCCATGGTGGCCGTTGCCTGCTCGTTTTTCGCCGCGCTCGATCGTCCCGCGCCCTTCATCACTACAATGTTCATCTGGACTGCGGTGAGCCTGGTCATCGCCTGCGTCTATATCTTCGGCGTGTTGCCGTCGATTTCCGGCTTCGAGATGCTGGTGCTGGTCTTTGCGCCGCCCTTCCTGGTGATGGGGCTGCTGATTACCCGCCCGCAAACCAACATGCTCGGCATGCTGCTGGCGGTGAACGGTGCAAGTTTCATCGCGCTGCAGGATCGTTACACCGCCGATTTCGCCAGCTTCACCAACAGTGCGATCGCCGCTCTGGCCGGTGTTGGTTTCGCCTTGGTCTGGACTTTGCTTACCCGCCCGTTCGGTTCCGAGCTTGCCGCCTGGCGGCTGGTGCGGGCCGGCTGGAGAGATCTGGCCGAAACTGCCGCCGGTGTCCGCCGTGCCGATCATGAACGCCTCTCCGGCCGCATCCTCGATCGCCTCGGCCAGCTCGTACCGCGTCTCGCCGGCATCGAGGACCGCGAGCTGAAGAAGGTCGACGGCTATGCCGATGTCCGTCTCGGCTTCAACGTGCTGATGCTGCAGAAGGAGCGCGGCCAGCTGAAACCGGCTGCCGCTGCATCCGTCAGCGAAGTGCTGATCGGCGTGTCGGATTTCTATCGTTCGCGGCTGAAGGCAAAACGGGCCGTGGATCCGGCCGACGAACTGCGTGTGTCGATCGACCATAGCCTCGAAGCCGTCGCGCAGGAAAAGCGAGATTCCGCTCGCGCGAGTCTCGATGCGCTTGTCGGCCTTCGCCGGGCGCTCTTCCCCCATACTGAGCCGCCGGCGAGCTGGCGGCCACCCCTATCCGATACAACTCAACCTCTTGCCATTGCCGCCGAGTAATATCATGCCCGCAGAATTCGATCTTTATGGCGTCTATATCCCGCGCCTTCTCGTTCTCATGCTCGTGACGCTGTTTGCCGTCATCATCCTTCGACGCCTGCTCGCATGGATCGGTGCCTACACTCTGGTCTGGCATCGCGGTCTCTTCGATCTTGCGCTTTACGTCCTGCTGCTCGGCGCTGTCTCCACTGTCTCTCGTTGGTACTTCACATGAACGCGTTCAAACTCATCGGCCGCGTGGCCGTCACACTCATCTTCGTCGTTGCCGCTCTCTATGTCGGACGGCAGCTCTGGGGCCATTACATGGACGAGCCCTGGACGCGCGATGCGCGCCTCAGGGCCGACGTCGTCGGTATCGCGCCGGATGTTTCAGGCCTCGTGAGCGAGGTCCTCGTCAAGGACAACCAGACCGTCAAGAAAGGCGATATCCTTTTCCGCGTCGATCGCGATCGTTTCGCCATCGCTCTCGAGCAGGCGGATGCAGCCCTTGCAAGCAGCAATGCCGCTCTCGATCAGGCCCGCCGCGAAAGCGCGCGGCAGGGGCGCCTCGGTGATGCCGCCTCCCTGCAGCAGAAGGAGCAGGCACTGACCACCGTGCAGCAGGATGAAGCCGCTCTCCGTCAGGCGACTGCCAATCGCGAGCTTGCCCAGCTGAATCTCGACCGCTCCGAGGTTCGCGCCACCGTTAATGGCACGATCTCGAACCTCATCCTGCGCCCGGGTGATTATGTCTCGGCCGGCACGGCCAAGGTCGCACTGATCGATACCGATTCCCTGCGCGTCGAAGGTTATTTCGAGGAAACCAAGCTGCCGCGCATCCACGTCGGCGATGAGGTTTATATTCATCTGATGGGTCAAGTCGAGAAGCTGACCGGCCATGTCGAAAGCATCACCTACGGCATCGAGGACCGCGAACGCACCTCCGGCAGCCTGCTTGCCAATATCACGCCGACCTTCAGCTGGGTGCGTCTGGCGCAGCGCGTACCGGTGCGCATTGCGCTCGATAAAGTGCCCGATGGCACGAAGCTGATCGCCGGCCTGACGGCGACTGTCGAGGTGCAGGAGCAGGGCCAGGCGAAAGTCGCCAGCGCCGCCGAATGATCATCGCTTGAACAGGCAGGGCGGCCGTCTTCAGGCCGCTCTGGAACTCGAAGCCGCAGCAGGCCTGTGCGCCGCCCTGCGTTTCTCCATCATGATCGGCCGGTAGGATCTGTAGAGGATCATGGCGATCAGAAGGCCGATATAGATGAACTGCTCCACCGACAGCACCTTGGTCGATAGCGCAAAGTGCAGAGCACCGCAGGCGGCAATGATATAGACGAGGCGGTGCAGCCAGATCCATTTCTTGCCGAGCCGTTTGATCGAGAAATTGTTCGAGGTCACGGCCAACGTCAGCAGCATGACGAGCCCCCCCATGCCGAACATGATGAAGGGCCGCTTCAGCACGTCATCGATGACCGCCTGTACGTCCAGCGCCTGATCGAGGACCATATAGACGGTCAGGTGCATCAGCACATAATAGAAACAGAGCAAGCCGAGCGCGCGGCGATAGCGCAGATAGTTCCAGCCGAAGAGATCGCGAAGCGGCGTGACCGCAAGCGTCAGCAGCAGGAAGCGGATCGCCCATAGTCCCAGGAAGAGCTCGAAAGTCTTGACCGCATCGGCGCCGAGCTGGTCCGTCGCGCCGAGATAGAATTCCCATGCGGCCGGCAAAAGTCCGACAAAATAGAGCGCCCAGACGGAGGCGGATTGCCAGCGCTTGGGGAGAGCGAAGGACATCGCCATCAGAAATTCACCCTGAGATCCATGCCGCTATAGAGGCTGGCGACCTGATCGGCATAGCCGTTGAAGGGCAGGGTGGGATGGCGATTGGAGCCGAAGAAGCCGCCTTCACCAATACGACGCTCGGTCGCCTGGCTCCAGCGCGGATGATCGACGGCCGGATTGACGTTGGCGTAGAAGCCGTATTCCTGGCTGTTGGTGGCCTGCCAGGTATTCAGCGGCTGCTTGTCGGTAAGCGTGATGCGGACGATCGACTTGATGCCCTTGAAGCCATATTTCCACGGCACGACGAGTCGGATCGGGGCACCATTCTGGTTCGGCAGAGTCTCGCCGTAGAGGCCGACGGCAAGCAGCGTCAGCGGGTTGCGTGCTTCATCGAGACGCAGGCCCTCCACATAGGGCCAGTCCAGCGATTGCAGGAGGCCGGACTGCCCCGGCATCTCTTCCGGCCGGACCACGGTCTCGAAGGCGACGAACTTGGCGCTGCCCTGCGGCTCCACCTTGTCGAGCAGGGCCGAGAGCTGGAAGCCGTCCCAGGGAATGACCATCGACCAGGCTTCAACGCAGCGCATGCGATAGACGCGCCCTTCCGGCGGAAATTCCTTGATCAGCGCATCGACATCGAAGGTGCCGGGCTTGTTGACCATGCCATCGACCTTGATCGTCCAGGGCCGCGGCTTGAACTTGCCCGAGAGGTTGGCCGGATCGGCCTTGTCGAGCCCGAATTCGTAGAAATTGTTGTAGGTGGTGACGTCCTTGATCGGCGTTAGCTTCTCATTGACCGTATAATTGCTCTTGGTCGCCGCCAGCGCCTCGGCCATCGCAGCCTTGCCGCCGATCGCCGCCATGCCGACGGCGGCGGCCGCCGCCGTCAGCAGCTCGCGGCGCTTGAGATAGACCGAGCGAGGCGTGATTTCGGAGGATGCGATTTTTGGTGGGCGGAAGGAGGTCATGGAACAATTCCTCTATGCGATAGCAGCTTCGATATGAGCGATACGCAGCGGATGCAGATTTTGTTACACTCTTAGGCCGGCATTTCTTTGGAAGTGAAAGCAACTTTTTGTGTGCGCTTGTGATCGGGCTGCTTCATTCCTAATTCTGGTCGTACGACTTGTTTGCCAGGACTTGGCCCTTGGCCGGCAGCGTACCGGATTCGCTTGAGTTGATAGTGACAGTATCGCACGATTGGATTAGGACAATTCCAAAAAGCGGAGTTGCCGGCGTCCCCTTCGGCCCGAAACCTTTGGCCCATGCCGACGCCGCACAAATTCCAGGATGACGAGGAAGACACCATGCCAGCTTATCGTTCCAGAACCACCACCCACGGCCGCAACATGGCCGGTGCGCGCGGCCTTTGGCGCGCGACGGGTATGAAGGACAGCGATTTCGGCAAGCCTATCATTGCGGTGGTCAACTCCTTCACCCAGTTCGTACCGGGCCACGTCCACCTCAAGGATCTCGGCCAGCTCGTCGCGCGCGAAATCGAGGCGGCCGGCGGCGTTGCCAAGGAATTCAACACCATCGCGGTCGACGACGGCATCGCCATGGGCCATGACGGCATGCTTTATTCGCTGCCGTCGCGCGAGCTGATCGCCGACAGCGTTGAATATATGGTCAATGCCCATTGCGCCGACGCCATGGTCTGCATCTCCAATTGCGACAAGATCACCCCCGGCATGCTGATGGCATCGCTCCGCCTGAATATCCCGACGATCTTCGTTTCCGGCGGCCCGATGGAGGCCGGCAAGGTCGTCTTGCACGGCAAGAAGGTCGCGCTCGATCTGGTCGATGCCATGGTTGCTGCTGCCGACGACAAGATCAGCGATGAAGACGTCCAGGTCATCGAGCGCTCCGCCTGTCCGACCTGCGGCTCGTGCTCGGGCATGTTCACAGCCAATTCGATGAACTGCTTGACCGAGGCTCTCGGCCTGTCGCTGCCGGGCAACGGCTCCACGCTCGCCACCCATTCGGACCGCAAGGAACTCTTCCTCGAGGCCGGTCGCCGGGTCGTCGCTCTGGCAAAGCGCTATTACGAACAGGACGATGTGACGGCTTTGCCGCGGACGATCGCCAGCAAGGGTGCGTTCGAGAACGCAATGGCGCTCGACATCGCCATGGGCGGCTCGACCAATACCGTGCTGCATATCCTCGCCGCAGCACATGAGGGCGAAGTCGATTTCACCATGGATGACATCGATCGCCTGTCGCGGCGCGTTCCCTGCCTGTCCAAGGTGGCACCGGCCAAGGCTGACGTTCACATGGAAGACGTGCACCGCGCCGGTGGCATCATGGCGATCCTCGGCGAGCTGAACCGGGCGGGATTGTTGAACCCCGACCTGCCGACCGTCCATGCCCCGACGCTGGGCGAGGCCCTAGCGCAATGGGATATCGCCGTCACCGATAACAAGGCTGCTCTGGAGCTTTTCAGCGCCGCTCCCGGCGGTGTTCCGACACAGGTTGCCTTCAGCCAGAGCGCACGCTGGGAAGAGCTTGATCTCGATCGTGAAAAGGGCGTCATTCGCGATGCCCAGCATCCCTTCTCCAAGGATGGCGGTCTTGCTGTCCTCAAGGGCAATCTGGCGCTCGATGGCTGCATCGTGAAGACCGCCGGCGTCGATGAATCGATCCTGAAGTTCTCCGGCCCCGCCAAGGTCTTCGAAAGCCAGGACGCTGCCGTCAAGGGCATCCTCAGCAACGAGGTCAAGGCCGGCGACGTCGTAGTCATCCGCTACGAAGGCCCGAAGGGCGGCCCCGGCATGCAGGAAATGCTCTATCCGACGAGCTACCTGAAGTCGAAGGGACTCGGCAAGGCCTGCGCGCTCATCACCGACGGCCGCTTCTCCGGCGGCACCTCCGGCCTGTCGATCGGCCATGCTTCGCCGGAAGCGGCCAATGGCGGCACGATCGGCCTGGTGCGCGAAGGCGACATGATCGATATCGACATCCCGAACCGCACCATCAGCCTGCGCGTCGACGACAAGGAACTTGCCGTTCGCCGCGAAGCCCAGAATGCCAAGGGCTGGCATCCGGCCGAAGTGCGCAAGCGCAACGTCACCACGGCGTTGAAGGCCTATGCCGCTTTCGCGACCAGTGCGGACCGCGGCGCCGTTCGCGATTTGGGTGGCAAATAACAACGCCCTTCGCCCCGCACAGCGGGGAGAAGGTGGACTCGAGCAGTCGAGCATAGCTCGGCTGCGAGAGGACGGATGAGGGGCTTTTCGAGCTTATCGCAACGGCAGAGTTTGCCTGTTCCTGCGGTAGCCCCTCACCCTAACCCTCTCCCCGCAGGCGGGGCGAGGGGACATCTCCGGCGAAGCCTTTAAGCCATTCAAACTAAACTCTCACAGCGGCCGATTGATCTGCTTGTACGCGTCATTCAGCTCTTTCTGACGCTCCTGATAAGATGAGGTAAGGCAGGCAACATCGGCGCCGCATGTCTGCCGTTTCTTCAGCCATTCCGTCTGCTGGTCCTGCATCGTGCCGCGCGCCCCCATAGCGAGAAGGCCAGAGAGCAGGTCAAAGGTCGTCACCATCTTCACATCGGCATCGTTGAGGGCTCTTACGTCGCAGATCGCCTTCTCGTCCGGTTTCAGGTTCTGTGCCTCGCAATCGAAGCTGGCGGCGTGGGAGGCGCCGGCCACGCCCAGTGAGATGAGGAAGGTGGCAGCGGTAAGATGGTTCGATCGCATATGTGGCTCCCTTTGGCGATTCCCAACGCGAAATGCATGACAACACGGTTTTGTTCAGCGAGCCTGTTTTTTATCGCTGTAAACATCCATTTATGCTTCATGCTTCCGCCCTCTTTTCTTTCTAGCGTCGGGCGCTACAACGTTGTTTAAAGAGAATTAAAAAGGGAAATTTCTATGCATGTCCTCCTGAAGCGCGCTGCCGTTTCGATGATTGCCCTCGTCATGGCGATGCCGCTTTCCGCTGAGGCTCAGACGGCAAAGACTCTGCCGGAAAGCCAGACGCAGATGCAGCTTTCCTTCGCTCCGCTGGTCAAGCAGACGGCTGGCGCTGTGGTGAATGTCTATGCAGAGCGTGTCGTGCAGCGTCAGTCCCCCTTCGCCGGCGATCCCTTCTTCGAGCAGTTTTTCGGCCAGCGCATGCCGAATCGCACCGAGAAGCAGTCTTCGCTCGGCTCGGGCGTCATCGTGGAGGCAAATGGCACCGTCATCACCAACAATCACGTCGTCGATGGCGCCGACGACATCAAGATCGCGCTTTCGGATGGCCGCGAGTTTCCCTGCAAGGTCGTTCTGAAGGACGATCGTGTCGATCTCGCCGTCTTGAAGATCCAGTCGAAGAACGAGAGCTTCCCGGTTCTGCCGCTTAGCAATTCCGATGGCATCGAAGTCGGTGATCTCGTGCTTGCGATCGGCAATCCTTTCGGCGTCGGACAGACGGTAACGAGCGGTATCGTTTCGGCGCTCGCCCGCAACCAGGTGAAGAACGAGGTCGGCTTCTTCATCCAGACCGATGCCTCGATCAACCCCGGCAATTCGGGCGGCGCGCTTGTCAACATGACCGGCGAGCTGATCGGGCTCAATACGGCGATCTTCTCCCAGGGTGGCGGCTCCAACGGTATCGGCTTTGCCATCCCCGCCAATCTGGTCAAGGTCTTCCTTGCCGCGGCCGATCGTGGCGACAAGTCCTTCGAGCGGCCCTACATCGGCGCTACTTTCGAGCCGGTCACATCCGATGTCGCCGAAGCGCTTGGCCTGGACAAGGTGCGCGGCGCGCTGGTAACCAAGGTGGTCGATGGCGGCCCGGCAGCCAAGGCCGGTCTCAAGCCGGGCGAGGTGATCACGGCGCTGAACAATATCTCCATCGAGCATCCGGATGCGCTCGGCTATCGCCTGACGACGGCCGGTCTCGGCGCGACCGTGTCGCTGACCGTGCTTGACAACGGCAAGGAACATCAGACCACGATGACGCTTGCCGCAGCGCCTGAATCCATCCCGCGCGATGAGCGGGTGATCGAGGGCAACAATCCCTTCTCCGGCGCAACCGTTGCCAATCTTTCGCCGCGGGTTGCCGATGACCTGCATCTGCCGCCGGATTCCACGGGCGTCGTCATCGAAAGCCTGAAACAGAACTCGCCGGCCGATCGACTGGGATTTGCCGCGCGCGATATCGTCATTTCCATCAATGGCGTGGCGATCAATACGACCGAGATTCTCCAGCGGACCGTCACGTCAAACCCAAGCTTCTGGCGCGTCGAGATCGAGCGTGACGGCCAGCGCATCCGGCAGTTTTTCCGATGAGCAATGATCTGTTTGCACCGCGGATACCGGAGGAGGTCGCCAACAAGCGGCCTCTCGCCGACCGTCTGCGGCCGCAAACACTTGCCGAAGTCACCGGTCAGGCACATCTGACCGGCGAGGATGGCGTACTGCGCCGGATGATCGAGGCAGGCTCGCTGGGGTCTATGATCTTCTGGGGACCGCCCGGCACCGGCAAGACGACCGTTGCAAGGTTGCTTTCGGGCGAGGCGGGTCTCGCCTTCGAACAGATTTCGGCGATCTTTTCCGGTGTTGCCGATCTGAAGAAGGTGTTCGAGGCGGCGCGGTTGCGCCGCATGGATGGCCGCCAGACCCTGCTGTTCGTCGACGAGATCCATCGCTTCAATCGCGCGCAGCAGGATAGCTTCCTGCCCGTGATGGAAGACGGCACCGTCATTCTTGTCGGAGCGACGACGGAAAATCCCTCCTTCGAACTCAACGCCGCTCTCCTCTCCCGCGCGCGCGTCCTGACGTTCAGCTCGCATGACGAGGAAAGCCTGGAGGAGCTGTTGCGCCGGGCCGAAACGGTGGAGGGCAAGCCGCTGCCGTTGACGGACGATGCCCGTGCCAGCCTGATCCGCATGGCCGATGGCGATGGCCGCTCGGTACTGACGCTGGCCGAAGAGGTCTGGCGTGCCGCGCGCAAGGACGAGCTTTTCGATCCCGATATGCTGGTCAAGATCGTCCAGCGCCGCGCTCCGGTCTATGACAAGGCGCAGGATGGGCACTACAACCTGATATCGGCGCTGCACAAGTCGGTTCGTGGCTCCGATCCGGACGCCGCGCTCTACTATCTCGCTCGCATGTTCGATGCAGGCGAGGATCCGCTCTATCTGGGGCGCCGGCTGGTGCGCATGGCGGTGGAGGATATCGGGCTTGCCGATCCGCAGGCGCTTGTCATCTGCAATGCTGCCAAGGACGCCTATGATTATCTCGGGTCACCTGAGGGTGAATTGGCGCTAGCGCAGGCCTGCGTCTATCTCGCCACCGCCCCGAAATCAAATGCCGTCTACACGGCCTTCAAGGCCGCGACCCAGGCCGCCAAGCAGAACGGCTCTCTGCTGCCGCCCAAGCACATCCTGAATGCGCCGACGAAGCTGATGCGTACCGAAGGCTACGGCGACGGCTATCGCTACGATCACGACGAACCCGATGCCTTTTCAGGCCAGAATTATTTTCCGGAAAAGATGGGCCGCCAGACGTTCTACGATCCGCCGGAACGCGGCTTCGAGCGCGAGATTCGCAAGCGGCTGGACTGGTGGTCGAAGCTGCGCAAGGAGCGCGGCGAGCGCTAGAAGCCGCGTTATCTGCCGCTGGCGGTTTCCTGCGGCGCTTTCTGCATGCGGGGAGCCGGTGCCGCATCGACGATCTTCACGCTCGATTCAGCCAGTCCGTTGTGGCCTTCCATATCGACGACGAGATGCCAGTGACCGGATTCCGGGATGGTCAGTCGGATCGGCGATTTCTTGGCGACGCCGCCGATAAACTGGTGCTTGAGGGTTTCCGTGAAGCGCTCGAAATTCGAGCCGCTCATCAGCCTGACATTGGCGATGGCCGAGAGGGTGATTTCGATCACCGTTCCGGCGCGCTGTTCTTTGAGATCGTAGTGGCTGTAGCGGAAGGCAGGCTTCGACATGGGTTTCTGTTCTATGGATATCTGGCCGGAAGCTTAACTGAGGGCGGTTAAGGAAGCGTTCGGCGGGATATTGTCGAAGCCTGCGTGGGATAGGTTTAGTGCAGATTGGATGAGGTTGGGACGAAGCCGTCCAGGTCGAGGATGGCGCCTTCGGGCGCATGGCAGATGTCGGCAGGATTGTGGTTGCATTCCTCGGAGGCGAAGTGCAGAGCCGCCGCTTCGCTGCGGAACAGACCGCCGACAAGGCCCTGCCGGTCTTGAACGATCCAGGCGCCGCGGCGATCGCGCCCAATGATGAAGCGGGCCGGGGCCGGCGAAATCGGGCTGTGAGCCGAACGGCGCTGAATATGCTGTGCGTTTGCCATGTCTATGTTTCCTCTTTGATCTCTTCGGTTTCGCTCAGTGTCCGGTCAGGCGCAGCACTATCTGCAGGCCGCCGGCGATCAGGAGGACAAGTCCGAGGCGCGGAGCGACGGAACGAAGCCCGTTCAGTAATGCGTCCGAAGAGATGGGCCACTCGCTTCTTGCGAGTGTCGCCGTACGAGGGCGTTGGAGGGGATCGGCGGATAGGCCGGCATGCGTATGGCGTGACATCATAGTTCCTTTCAGTGTCACCGGCACCGCTGGTCCGATGAGACCATTTCCGGTGCTACGCTGTTGAATCTATGAGGGAGTTGCTAGGTTTTCCATTTGCCTGAAAGGGCAAAAATATAAAAATCTCATAGGGATGGCGCGGTTTCACAATCCCAGGCGATAGGCATGGCGCGAGGCGAACCGGCCGCTTCCGTCGAGCTGAAACGGTGTGATTGCTGCTTGGATGGCCACAGCCGTCTCTCTGGTGACGCTAACCAAGGGCAAGCGTACATCCGCCTCGATATCCCTGACCAATGACATGGTGTGCTTGACCGTTGCCGGTTCGCTTTCGCGGGCCAGCGCGCTGAATAATGGCTGCAGGCGCTCGTCTATGGATCGGGCAGCGCTGACGTTGCCGCAGGCAGCCGAATGCTGCATGGATCGAAAGAGGCGTGGAACGATATTGGCCGCACTGGAGAAGCAGCCATGACCATGCGCCGTGGTGAAGCCGAGCGCGCTGGCATCGTTCGACGTAAAGAGCCCGAACCGTTCCGGCCAGAGATCGATTCGCGAGACGTCACCGCTGCCGTCGGCGATCCCGATGATTCCCGGAATCTTCGCCAGCTGCGCGACCGTCGCCAGCGCGAGGTCGACCGCGGTATGCGATGGTTGGTTGTGGACGATGATCGGCAGCTCGGTCTGTGCCGCAAGTCGCGCGAAGTGGTGAAGCACGCCCTTCTGCGTCGGCTTGGAATAATAGGGCACTGTCACAAGGGCAGCATCGGCGCCAAGTCGCTGCGCCTGTATGGTTTCCTTTATGGTCGTCGCCGTATCGTTGGTTCCCGTTGCGACAATGACGGGCACCTTGTCCTCGGAAAGTTCGACGCAGATTTCAATGGCGCGAATGCGCTCGGTCTCTGTCAGTGTCGGACCTTCGCCCGTTAGCGAACAGACCAGCAGCCCGTCGATGCCGCTCAGCAGCTGCCATTCCACATGCGCCATCAAGGCGACGCTATCGAAAGCGCCATCATGAAACGGGGTGATAAGGGCGGTGATCGCACCGCCGATACGTCTCTGAAAAGTGGGACTGTTCATGTCGGCTGCGTCTCAGAGGTAATGTAGTACGATAAAGAGCTCCAGGCCGCCGAGAAGCAGGCCGAAGGCGAACATGGCCTGAAAGGTGCGCTTTTCGCGGATCTGACGATTTTTAAGCAGGCGCTGGCGCCGGCCTTTTACGCCTGGGGCCGCTGCCGCAACGCGGTAATGTCTCTTATCGCTGTTATGAACGAGGACACGGATGGTGTCAGTCAGATTGGGTGCGTGCGTGTCGAGCATGGGTCTATCTCCATATTCCACCGCAAGCGTAACGCCGGCCGCCATAGGAAATCCATTCGCGGGGAAAGGCGAAGAAGTAAGTGAGATATAAAGGGCCGGCATTCCCGGATTTTGCCCGGCAACTGGCTTGTGGCCCGCTGCCGGAAAGGAAGCTGCCGTTGGCGGCAATCGACCGCCAGCTAGGCAGCATCCTGCTGGTTCTTTTGGTCGAGCTGCGTCACCAGCGCCAGGATGGTTGCCGAGACCGGCGTCGGCACATTTGCGAGCTTGCCGAGCGAAACGACGACACCGACAAGAGGCGTGATTTCCAGTGCTTTGCCGGCAAGCAGATCCTGCAGCATCGAGGTGCGCACAGGGCCGATCTGACGCGAGCGGTCGAGGCGCTCTTCGATCGAGATGGCGATATGCGATCCCAAGGCCTCGGCGACAGCCTTCACTTCGCTCATCACCTGGCCGACCATGGTTGCCAGCGCCGGGTCATCCATGATGTCGGACATCAATCCCCTGGTCAGTGCGCTGATCGGGTTGAAGGCGGCGTTGCCCATCAGCTTGCTCCAGATATCGTCGCGAATGTGCGTGGAAATGGAGATGTTGACGCCCGCCCTCTGCAGTAGTGCCGCGATGGCTTCTATGTCGGCGGTCGTTTCGCCAGACGGCTCGCCGAGGATGAAATGGCCGTTGTTGGCGAGCTTGATCTCGCCTGGCCCGACGACCTCCGCGCCTTGATAGGCGACGCAGCCGATCACGCGCTCCGGCCCGATCAGGCGCCAGAGATCGCCGTTCGGATCGAGCTCCTCCATCTGGTGCTCCGCATGGCCGCTCTGCCTGTCCCGGTGAAAATACCACCAAGGCACGCCGTTGAGGATCATGACGACGCGAGTGCCTGAATGCAGCAGTTTCGCAATGCCGGGGACGGCTGCGGCAAGCTGATGGCCCTTGAGACCGGTGATGACGAGATCCTGCGGCGGCAGCTCGCCCGCATCGGCCGTTGCCGTCATCCGCGCCACGAGAGGGCTGTCTGCCCCGGCTTCCCAAAGGCGTATGCCGCCAGCGCGAATGGCCTCCAGATGAGCTCCGCGTGCGACGACGGAGACCTGCGTCTGCGCTCCTTCAGAGGAAGCGAGCTTTGCGGCGATGGCGCCACCCAGCGCGCCGGCGCCGTAGACACAGATGTTCTTGAAGGAAGAAGACGTCATGGCTTGATGCTCCGAATGAAATCGCCTGTTCAGAAGAGATATGTCGCGCTTTCGATTTGGCGAAGGGTCTTTGAGGCTTCAGGCAATTGGAATTGAAAATCGCCGAACCTTCCTCTACGTTACAAACTTATGGAAATTTCACCGTGCTCGCCCGAGCGCGAGTGAAATCAATCCGGCATGGAAACTGCTTCCAGGTTTTTCTGCCGGCATCGATCGATGCGGATTTCCGTCGTGCCGTTCAAGGAGCAATGGCAACGCGATATCTATCGCGAGGGGCTGCAACGCGCCGGCTTCTGGAAGCCTCTCCCGAATTCGGTTCAGCGTAGCGGCGATCCCTGACGCAAGGATGATCATCGCGATTAGCATGAGTGTTTTCCGATCATCACAGGCTCGGGCTAGTCTTTACCACAATCGCGTCCTAACCTCCGCTAGATCGCTCTGGACCAAGGACAACCGGTGCGCTATCGATTTCTCAATTGTCCTTTCTAAGTTGATGAATTCGCCGGGGAAGATCGTTGCGTTTCGAAGCCCTCAACCGTCTCTGGGACAGCGTTCGGGAGACCAGCCATGATTTCCGTGCCTCGACGGACGTTTTTCCCGTCGTCGATATCGAAAAGCTAGGTGCGACCCTCGATCTGAAGGAAAAGGGTGCCGCCGCCGGGCGTCAGAACCGGCCGCCGCCGGATGCGCAGTCGCATGACGAGACGGAGCAGCGCATCGTCACTTGGGTCGAAGCGGAAAAGAAGAGTTCCTACCAGATCCTCGAAGACCAGTTTCAAACTTTCGACAGCCGCTTGCGCAACCTCGATTTCGAAGGGCAATTCGGGCTGATCCGCCAGGCGAATGCCTCCAGCGTCTCCGACTTCAAGGCGGAGGTTGCAAGCGGCGTCGACGAACTGCATGGCCTGCGCCGCAAGCTGAAGACAGCCGAGGATGAGATGGTCGGCTTTAAGGCCACGCACAAGCTGCAGCGCGCCGCGAAGGTTTCCAGCCATGCGGCATGGGGTTTCAAGGTCTCATTGATCGTCTTCCTCGTCCTCATCGAAATGGTGATGAACGGCAGCTTTCTCGCTAAGGGAAGCGAACAGGGCATCGTCGGCGGCGTGACTGAGGCGGCCGCCTTCGCCTTCCTGAACATCGGCACCGCGCTGATGTTCTCCTTCTTCTGCGTCCGCTTCCTCGTGCATCGATCCTTTGCACTGAAGCTGCTGGGCCTGCTTGGGCTTGTCGCCTATGTCGCCGTGGCGTTAGGCATCAACATCGCGCTGGCACATTATCGTGAGGTCTCGGCGACGATCCTGAGCGGTGCCGGCGCCGAGGTGATACAGCGCCTGAAGGCAGCACCTCTCGGATTGCAGGAGCTGAATTCCTGGATGCTCTTTGCCATTGGCCTGATGTTCTCGCTCGTCGCCTTCATCGACGGCTGCTATCTGACCGATCCCTATCCCGGCTTTGCCGGCGTGCAGAAGCGCCTGGATGCGGCGAGGGACAATTACATCGACCGCAAGCTCGATCTGATCGAGGACCTTCGCGAGATCCGCGACGAGCACAACAGCAAGATCGAGGAAATCATCCGCGACCTCTCGCTGCGCCGGCAGGAGACATCAGCCATCATCGCTCATCGCGCCAGGACGGCCGGTCTCTTTGCCGAACACCAGAACCATCTCGAGCGCGCCGCCAACGTGCTCCTCACCTCCTACCGCGATGCCAACAGGGCCGCACGCACCGAGCCGGAACCATCCTACTTCAATGCCGCCTACAAGATGGAGCGCCTGACGCCTGTCATACGCAGCGAAGAGGAATGGGACGACAAGGTTCTGGGCTCGCGCATCCAGGGTGCGCAGACGGAGCTTTCGGAACAGATCAAGCAGATCGGCGACGAATTCGAGCGTGCCATCGAGAAATATCATCAGCTCGATAATCTTTTCCCGGAGAGCATCCTTGGCGCGACGCAAGCGGCGTAGCCGGCGCGGCGGATCCGCCGGCCTCATCATCGCAACGGTTTGTCTCGCGGTCCTGTCGCTGGGGATCGTCGGGGCCTATGGCTGGCTGCGCTACAAGGCAAGCGGCAACGTCGCCATCGACCAGGCGTCGCTCTGCCCGGTGGACGGCCCGAAGGCGGAAATCGCCATCCTGCTCGATGTCACCGATCCGATCGCCGACACGACGGCGCTCGATCTGCGCAACCAGTTCCAGAAGATCGTGGCAGATGTGCCGATCGGCGGCGCGATCGATATCTACGCGCTGACCGAGAAGGAGGGCGAGCTGATCCAGACCTTCCACGGCTGCAACCCGGGAAGCGGCGCCAACGTCGACGAATGGACCAGCAATCCGCGTCTGGCGCAAGCACGATGGGAGAAGGGGTTCCAGAAGCCGCTCGCCGATATCGCCGGCAAGCTGACTGCGGGCGAGTCCGGCAGGCTGTCGCCGATCATGGCAGCCATCCAGAAGATCAATCTGGAGGTCTTTGCCAACGCACCGGCCGGTTTGCCGAAGCGCCTCTACATCGCCTCCGACATGATCGAGCACACCGCCGCCTTCTCCAACTATCGGGATGGCGTCTCCTATCAGAAATACCAGCACAGCCCGGCCAACGACCAGTTTCGCACGTCATTGAATGGCGTTGCGGTCAAGATCCTTGCCTTTCAAAGGCCGAACATGAAGTTCAGCATGGAGGATCTTGCGAACTTCTGGGCGCAATGGATCAAGAATAGCAACGGTGATTTCGGCGGCTTTGTGCGGCTGGAGGGGATACGCTGATGGCCAACACCGACGCCAGATATCTCATCCGTGATTATGGGCCGATGGTGCTGTTCGCCTCCATCACCATCGGCGGTATGATCTTCATCTGGTCGTCGAAGCTCATGGGGTGGTCGCTGCCTGTGGTGACCGGCGTGCCGCTTGTGCTGATGGCGATCTACTTCATCGTGTCGCTGGCCGTTGCCGGGTTCCGGCTGCACAACGAGCAGGCGGGCGACAACCTCTACTACATGGGGTTTCTCTTCACTCTATCGAGCCTTGGCGTGTCGCTCTATCTCTTTGCCGGCGAAACATCGATCGAGACCATCGTCCGCAATTTCGGCATCGCCGTCACTTCGACCATTGCCGGGGTGACGCTGCGCATCCTCTTCAACCAGATGCGACGCGACCCGATCGATATCGAGCGCAGCGTCCGCCACGAGCTTGCCGAGATGACGCGGCGCGTGCGCACCGAACTCGACTCGTCGTCGCGTGAATTCTCGCATTACCGGCGCGTCAGCAACCAGATGCTGTCGGAAGGGTTCGAGGAGATTGCACGGCAAGCCGAACGCAATGGTCAGGAGATCAACAAGATCCTGGAAATGCTGGCAAAGCAGGCCGTAACCCCGATCAACGATGCGGCCGCGCAGCTGACGGCGACAACCTCGCAATTGTCCGAGATCATCGGTACCTTCGGCGCCGCCGTCGAGAATGTCGGCAAGAAGCTGGACGAGATCCGCGCGCCGGAGGATGTCGTGCGCGCCGAGCTGGCGCCGGCCATCATCGCCATCAAGGAGATGTCGGAGGCGCAATTGCAGCCGTTGCGCAACATCGAGGTGGCGCTCGGCCGCATGGCGGAGGCGATGGGGCAAGCGCCGCTGCCGAAACCGCAAGCCGATGACGACATCGCTGCTAAGCTCGAGGATGTGCCGCGAAAACGCTGGTGGCATCTATGGTAGCAGGAGGCTCCGACAGCACGCCGAAACTGGAGCATAAGGGCTATAATCGTGGCCTGATCCTTGGCCTGACGATGGCCGAATCCATGCTGCTTCTGGTCTTCTGCCTGCTACTCGTGGCGGCCGCCATGATTTCCGCGGAAAGAAACCGGCGCTATGAGGTCGAGCGCAAGCTTGGGAAGGCCGAACAGCAGGTCGCCTTGCTGGAGAAGAAGCGCGCGGAGCAGGCGGCCGAGATCGTGCTTCTGCAGTCCAAAGTCGTCTCCGGCGATCTCTCCGCTGCCGACAAGGCAGTAGTGGACAGGCAATGGCGAGAGCTGGTGCTAGCGAAGGAGACACTCGACAGCATGGCGGATCAGGGCGCGACGACGGCCGACCTGCAATCGCTTTCCAAGGTTGCCGCCGTTCTGAAGGAACATGGTGTGGAACTTGCATCGGCTCCCGATCAGCTCGACAAGCTTCTTGCTGGAACCGGCGGGAAGGGCATGCACGACTGGCCGCCCATCATCAATCTCGACGATGCCAAGAAGAACTATTTCCAGTCGGGAAGCGCCGAGCTTACCGGTACTTTCACCCAACTGCTCAGCACGAAGATCACGGACGAAATCGCCAGCAATCTGAGCCTCTACGGCGCCAATATTGTCGAGGTGATCGGCCATACGGACGAACAGCCGCTGGCGCGTGAAAAATCCAATCTCGACGACACGATCATCAGCGCGATGGATGGAAAACTGCCGGTGTCGGCCCTGCTGCCCGCCGACAATGCCGGGCTCGGCCTTGCCCGCGCCATTGCCGTCGCCAATGTGCTCAAGGCCAATCCCAAGCTGAAGGATGCCACTATCCTGCCGATGTCCGCCGCGCAGCTGATCCTGCCCGGCGATACCGTCACCTCAGGCCAGCGCGGCGCTGTCGAAGCACGCCGCCGCATCGAAATCCGCGTGCGCGGCAGGGCAGCGCCCGTTGCCGTGATCAACGCCGGTGCCGCGCCCTCGACCAACACCCAATAGCGCTGGTTCAGCCCCCGTCAGCTTCGGAGACCGGGCGCCTCGTAGCCGGTGCGCTCCACATATTCCGTGTAGCCGCCGGTATACTGGTGAATGCCTTCCGGTGTCAGCTCCAGCACGCGGTTGGAGAGCGCTGCCAGAAAATGCCTGTCGTGCGAGACGAACAGCATCGTGCCCTCATATTGCGACAGCGCCTCTATGAGCATCTCTTTGGTGTCGAGATCGAGATGGTTGGTCGGCTCGTCCAGCACCAGCAGGTTCGGCGGATCGAAAAGCATGATCGCCATGACAAGCCGCGCCTTTTCGCCGCCTGACAGCACGCGGCATTTCTTTTCGACATCGTCGCCGGAGAAGCCGAAGCAGCCGGCGAGCGCGCGCAGCGATCCCTGACCGGCCTGCGGGAATTCGTGCTCCAATGTTTCGAATATGGTGCGCTCGCCATCGAGCAGATCCATGGCGTGCTGGGCGAAATAGCCCATCTTGACACTGGCGCCGAGATTGACGCTGCCTTCATCCGGCTCCGCTGAGCCGGCGACGAGCTTCAGAAGCGTGGATTTGCCGGCGCCGTTGATGCCCATGATGCACCAGCGCTCCCGGCGCCGGACCATGAAGTCGAGCCCTTCATAGATGCTGCGGCTGCCATAGCCCTTGTGAACGTTTTTCAGAACGACAACGTCCTCGCCTGAGCGCGGCGCCGGCTGGAATTCGAAGGCGACTGTCTGGCGGCGCTTCGGTGGCTCGACGCGATCGATCTTTTCCAGCTTCTTCACGCGGCTCTGCACCTGCGAGGCATGCGAGGCACGCGCCTTGAAGCGCTCGATGAACTTGATTTCCTTCGCAAGCATCGCCTGCTGGCGCTCGAACTGCGCTTGCTGCTGCTTCTCGTTCTGCGCGCGCTGCTGCTCATAGAACTCGTAGTCGCCGGAATAGCTCGTCAGGTTGCCAGCATCGATTTCGATGATCTTGGTGACGATGCGGTTCATGAACTCGCGATCGTGCGAGGTCATCAGCAATGCGCCCTCATAGCCCTTGAGAAAGGACTCCAGCCAGATCAGGCTTTCGAGATCGAGATGGTTGCTCGGCTCGTCGAGCAGCATGACGTCGGGGCGCATCAAGAGGATGCGGGCAAGTGCCACGCGCATCTTCCAGCCGCCCGACAGCGCGCCGACATCGCCGTCCATCATCTCCTGGCTGAAGCTCAGGCCATCAAGCACTTCGCGGGCGCGGCCCTCCAGGGCGTAGCCGTCGAGCTCCTCATAGCGCGCCTGCACCTCGCCATAGCGCTCGATGATCTCATCCATCCTGTCGGCCTGGTCCGGATCGCTCATCGCGGCTTCCAGCTCGCGAAGCTCGGCGGCAACCGCGCTGACCGGCCCGGCGCCTTCCATCACTTCCGAAACGGCGCTTCGGCCCGCCATGTCGCCGACATCCTGGCTGAAATAGCCGATGGTAACGCCCCTATCGACTGAAACCTGCCCCTCATCGGGCTGCTCCTGCCCCGTGATCATCCGGAAAAGCGTCGTCTTGCCGGCGCCATTCGGGCCGACCAATCCGACACTCTCGCCCCTGTTGAGCGCCGCGGACGCCTCGATGAAGAGGATGCGATGGCTGTTTTGCTTGCTGATATTCTCGATACGAATCATGATTGCGCCAGGCCTGAAGAAAGTTTTCGGGGGCCTTATGCCACGGGTTATCGGGTCTGTCGCAGGTTTTTCGAGCACAGAACTGAGATCGACAGCGAACTGACGCTCGGGGCGACAGCTACTGGGATGCCTACTTGCCATGCAGAAGAGAAACTTTCGCCGGGACGACGGATTCCTGCCCACGCACTCGTTCAAGCAGCATAACTTCCAGCAGGGTCGGGGCTTGATCGGATCCCCGGCTGTCTTCTGCTTGATTGGAAGTCGCTATATTCATTGTCCTCCGTCTCAGCCGAGTTTTTACAGATGAAGATTATGAGAAGCAATCTGGGCCGGGGTTACACCCGACTGGCGATCGTAGCATTGATCGGCATTGGCATGGCAGGCGAAGCCCAGGCGGCCTATACGGCTTCCCAACATGCGAAGCTCCACAAGCCGGTCAAGCAGATTGCGGATCAACGCGTGCTCGTCGACACGCCGGACGGGAAGGGAGAGCTGCCCGTCTACGCCGATCATGCGATCGATGCGACATCCCCAGACGTGACAAAGGTGCTGATCGTGATCCACGGCACGCTGAGAAACGCCGATGCCTATTATGCGACAGGCCAGAAGCTGCTGGCAAAGGCGGGAGATCTTGCGAAAAGGACGATGGTTGTCGCGCCGCAGTTCCTGATCAGGCCGGATGTCAACGCATTCTCGCTGTCCGCACAGACGCTGGCCTGGACGCAAAACGGATGGAAAGAGGGAGAAGCCGCGCGCCAGCCCGCGCCGATCAGTTCTTTCTCCGCACTCGATGCCTTGCTTCGGCATTTCAGCGATCGTCGCCTTTATCCTTCGCTGTCGACCATCGTCGTGATGGGGCATTCGGCGGGAGCGCAATTGGTGCAGCGCTATGCGGTGGTCGGGCGCGAGACCGAAAGCCTTGCGAGTGCGGGCATCTCCGTTCGCTATCTCGTCGCCAATCCGTCGAGTTACCTCTATTTCGACAATGAGCGGCCGGCTTTGCCGGCGGATCAATCGGTGGCTGCCTGCCCGCGTGCAACGCAATGGCGATATGGGCTGACCGGCGCACCCCTATACGTCTCCTCGCAGGATCCGAAGGCTGTTGAAGCCAGATATGCCGCGCGCAATGTCGTCTATTTGCTGGGAGAGGCGGACACGAACCCATACACCCATTTCATCGATCGTTCCTGTGCTGCCATGGCGCAAGGGCCATATCGGCTTGCACGAGGATTGACCTTTTTCGACTATATGAAAAAGCGGCATCCGTCCGACCTCGATCAGAAGGTCGTCGAGATACCCGGCGTTGGGCATGACGACGAGGCGATGCTCACATCCGATTGCAGTATTTCGGTCTTGTTCGATCGACCAATCCCACAATCCTGCCCGGTCATCGCCGGAACGGCAAAAGGGTCCGGAGCACAGCCATAAGCATTGTTCGAGCGATCGACCTCGTCCATATGCGTCAGCCGCGATATGCTGGCCGCGGGCGCGAGGATCGGGTTTTCCGGAGGATCGGCCGCTCTATGAACAGGTAGCAAACGATCGTGAAAGCCAGCGAACCCAACGCGATGAACACGGGCTGCGCGCCGTGCGGCACCCCGATACGCAACAGCAGCGCCGTTACCAGGACACCCATCAGCACGTGCCAAACATAAATGGAATAGGAGGCATCCCCCAGGAAATGCAGGAATGCCAACTGCGGCACGCCTCGTTCCCGCTCCGCGAAAGCAGCGCCTGACAATAGCAACACTGCCGGTATGCCCCAGCGGATAGCCCGTTCCAGATGGATCAGCGGGTCACTCGCCACAAGCAGCACGACGCCGACGATCATCAAGCCGATAGCAACGGAAAAAGGCAGCCGAAAGCCCTGTTTCCACAGGTGCCCTATGACGATGCCGGCAGCAAATTCAAGAATGACTGGTTGTGTAAAAACACTGAGATAGCCGGAAGGCAGCAGGTAGTGCGCAATCACGATGGTCACCAGAGCCGCCATCAGAAACCATAGCCGCCTGAGTTCCGGCAGAAGCAGTGAAATCGAAAAGATGAGATAGAAGAACATCTCGTAGGAGAGCGTCCATCCCTGCTCGACGACGGGGCTCAGCGCTTCGTCCTTCATGAAGGGCACGAAGAACAGCGAGCCGATCAAGTTCTTGATGCTCGAATTCGTGTCGAAGAAGAATTGCGGTTTCGACACGGCGACGACGAAGGTTGCCGCCGTCGCAATCCAGTAGAGCGGCACGATCCTGATGAGCCGGCGCCACATGAATTCCTGCGGACCGAGCGATCGTCCGTCGGTCGTGACCCACATGATGAAGCCGCTGATGACGAAGAATATATCGACACCTGCCGCTCCACTCTTGAAGTCAAGGCCGTATGTTTCGCAGACATGGAAGCAAAGAACGGAAATTGCGGCAATGGCCCGCAGATATTGAATGCTCGTGATATCGCTGCCGGTTTTCAAAGCGGTGCCTCGCGCGACTGGAATGCCATCGCCAAGGCCCGCGGGCCGATGGGGCGATAGGAATGAGTCGAAAGGCCGGACACTCACGCAGAATGATTTCGAGGTCACGGCAGACCGAATGTTGCTGGCAGCAACAATTCCAATGAAAATGGATGATTTCCCGCCGGTTTCGTGACCGAAATCGGGCATTTGGGATGCGGGGTGCCCATCTAGTTTTTGGATCGAGTGGATTTGGTTTGGCCCGCGGCCATCGAAGACAATGCCAGATCAAAAATTTTGTTGGGGTTCGGCGCGATTAAGCTAAGCTGGATCCCTTCTTCTAAGCCTTCGCGTGAAATTACAAAAACGCCATTCCTATCAGCGTCTTCGGCTTCGGCCTTCAGCTCTTCGCGTGTTAGGCAACTCACCATTACTGGGATAACGCGTAGATGGGAATGACCACATTTTTCAAGAGCTTGTCGAACGAGCGTTGATCTCTGCACAACGCTAGCGAGCTTATCATTCGCCTTCAAAAGGCCAAGCGTACATTCGATAACCAAATAATCTCCAAGTGGTGAAGTGACTAGAATGTCTGGACCATCTTGAATCTTGGGAAAAAGGCCAAGAAGCACAGGGTTAAACCCAAGCATCCACAAAAGGAACGAGACAGCTGCTTCAAAATCACGGGCTTGAATTCCTTTTGTCACGGGGCGAAAAAGAAACTCATTGAGCGTGGACAGCCGCCGATCAAAGACCTCATACGCGGCCCTTCGGTTATTCTGAAAATTATTTGGATCTGCGATAAAGCCGTGGTTTTGGACTTGGCCGGCAAAGCGGGCGAAGCATTGCACAACTGAACCTGGCTCCACCTCGAATTGATGTCGGCCGCGTTGAAATTTGCCATCAATCTTCCAATCCAACTGTGCCGAAGAAAGCGTCCCGCGTTGAGTTGGCTTTGAGACGCTGCTGACGATACGATAACCTAACGAAACATTTTCGTTTGGAATTCCTGCCGGAAGGACGACGCCAACCAAAGCGTCTTTCCCGTCAATCTCACAATCTAAGTCCACCTGCACCGCTGGCTGAAGGACGATCTCCAGCGTTGAAGAGAGCATCATGTCCAGCCTGTATCCTTGAAACAACTCTTGAAGGCTATCGTAAGGAATATCGTTGCCTTTAAGTTCCCAATTGATCTGTCGTATATCGAATAGCTGGTTCCATGGCTTTCCAACAAACGAGAGGACGGCTAGACGATTTCGAAGACCGTCTCCTGCTGAATGAAAAGGCTCAAAAGTAGTACCGAAGGTCCCGGCGTCGCTTTCAGGAATCTTTATCAGTCCGTGGGGTGTGACTATTTCCCCTCGACCGACCGCTTCGATAAAATGCTCAACTGAAGGACTAAGATCGGAGAGGGCATACTCTCCAGCGCGAACAGAGTTCGATTGGAATGAAGGATACTCTGCATCGGGTTTCATGCCCTCAACGAAAAGCCTTCCCGCGATCAACCACTCCACGGAGTCTTGCATCAGGCTGCAGTAATAAAAGCGGCGTTCAGGAAGCGCGGCATCCGTCATGGAGAAAGCGGAAAGAAAGTCAGCAACTATCCGCTTTTGGTAGCCATTAAGTCCTGCCGCCATTACGCAGCTCCTCTTTGATCCGTTCTATCGATTGCTTGAGAAAATAGTTCCATTCTTTCCGCAGAAGATCTCATCAGTCCTTTGACCGGCCGGACTGATATCGCTGCCAAGTACAAGGAATGATGCAACACCATTGCTCTTAGGCGATTAGATTATTCAGAACAATGCGGAGAAAATGGCCCACTCATACATCTTTTGGATCATTGTGCGCTGTCTAGTTACTGTTCAGCCAATCTTGTCGAAAGATGATCTCCAGTATTGACTGGAGATATGCTGCGACGACGTCTTCTGTTGGCTTGTTTATAGTTTTATCCCGCCCGAGTTTGATATCTCGGCCGGGATATATTCTGCGTCATTCTGTAGGCTGTGCATAAAAATCAACGACTGCCTGCAGCAAATACCTTCATCGAATCAGCTGCAGCCGCTCGTCGCGCCGCAAGTGTCGCACTTCTCGCAAGTTCCATTCCGGACCATCGTGAAGTTTTGGCACTCCGTGCACATGTTGCCGGTGTAGCCCTGCATGATGGAACGGGCGCGGCGTTCGGATTCCAGCTTCTTTGCTTCCGTCTTGGCATTGGCAGCTTCGCTTGCCGCATTATCGGTGAAGAGGCCTGTCGCGGATTCGGCGATAACTTCCTCTGCGATCTCTTCGGCCAATTCCTTCGCACGCTCCTCATAGTCGCGCTTGAAGGCGACGACTTCGGAGGTCGAGACCGCGCTCGCCGGCTCCAGCTTGCGCACCGTATTGCCGGCAAAGGCGGTAACGGTCGAAAGCGAGGCGGCCCGTGCCGGGGCAGCCGTTGCGGAGCCCTTGGCGTCTGCCGAACGGTCACCCGATGTCGGAACCAGCGTCGGCTTATAGCCGCGGGTTAGGCCCTTGGAGACGACATCGGCCTTGCCTTCGGAAACGCCGCGGCCGAGCGCCGTGTTGTTGAAGTCCGAGGTGTCGACATGGGCGAGATCGTGACGGCCGAGATAGGAGATCGCCAGTTCGCGGAAGACGTAGTCGAGGATCGACGTCGCATTCTTGATAGCGTCGTTGCCCGTGACGATGCCGGCCGGCTCAAACTTGGTGAAGGTGAAGGCGTCGACATATTCCTCGAGCGGCACGCCATACTGCAGGCCGAGCGAGACGGAGATCGCGAAGTTGTTGATGAAGGCGCGCAGCGCTGAGCCTTCCTTGTTCATGTCAAGGAAGATTTCGCCGAGACGGCCATCGTCATATTCGCCGGTGCGCAGGAAGATCGTGTGCCCGCCGATCTTGGCCTTCTGGGTGTAGCCCTTGCGGCGACCGGGGAGCTTTTCCTGCGTGCGCACGACCTTCTCGATCACGCGCTCGACGATCTTTTCCGTGATGGTGACGGCCTGCGCGGCTGCCGGCGCCTGCAGGAATTCCTCCAGCGCATCCTCGTCGCTGTCATCCTCGATCAGCGAGGCGTTCAGCGGCTGGCTGAGCTTGGAGCCATCGCGATAAAGCGCGTTGGCCTTCAGGCCCAGCTTCCAGGAGAGCATGTAGGCGTTCTTGCAATCCTCGACGGTCGCTTCGTTCGCCATGTTGATCGTCTTGGAGATCGCGCCCGAGATGAAGGGCTGGGCAGCCGCCATCATGCGGATATGGCTTTCGACCGAGAGGTAGCGCTTGCCGATCTTGCCGCAGGGATTGGCGCAATCGAAGACGGCGAGATGCTCGTTCTTTAGGAAAGGCGCACCTTCCAGCGTCATCGCACCGCAGACATGGATATTGGCAGCCTCGATGTCCTTCTTGGAGAAGCCGAGATGGTCGAGCAGGTTGAAGCTCATATCGGCCATCTGCTCGTCGGAAACCTTCAGCGTGCCCTTCAGGAAGTCGGCGCCGAGCGTCCACTGGTTGAAGACGAACTTGATATCGAAGGCGCTCTTCAGCGCGGCGTTGACGGCATCGACCTTCTCAGCGGTAAAGCCCTTGGCCTTGAGCGTCGAGGGGTTGATGGCAGGAGCCTGGTTCAGATTGCCATGGCCGACGGCATAGGCCTCGATTTCGGCGATCTGGCTTTCGGAATAGCCGAGCGTGCGCAGCGCTTCCGGAACGGCGCGGTTGATGATCTTGAAGTAGCCGCCGCCGGCGAGCTTCTTGAACTTCACCAGGGCAAAGTCCGGCTCGATGCCGGTCGTGTCGCAATCCATGACGAGACCGATCGTGCCCGTCGGCGCGATCACGGTTGCCTGTGCGTTGCGGTAGCCGTGCTTCTCTCCGAGTTCCAGCGCCTTGTCCCAGGCCGCCTTGGCATGGGCAACGAGATCCTGGTCCGGATTGTCGGCATGGATCAGCGCCACAGGATTGACCGACAGGCTCTCATAGCCCGAGGTCTCGCCGTAGGCGGCGCGGCGATGGTTGCGGATGACGCGCAGCATGTTCTCGCGGTTCGGCTTGAACATCGGGAAGGTTCCGAGTTCGGACGCCATTTCGGCCGAGGTCGCATAGGCGACGCCGGTCATGATCGCGGTCAGCGAGCCGGCGATGGCGCGGGCTTCATCGCTGTCGTAGGGAATGCCCGACGACATCAGGAGGCCGCCGATATTGGCATAGCCGAGGCCGAGCGTGCGGTATTCGTAGGAGAGTTCGGCGATGCGGCGCGAGGGGAACTGCGCCATCATCACGGAGACTTCGAGAACGACGGTCCAGAGGCGGACGGCATGCTCGTAATCGGCGATGTTGATGCGCTTCGTCGCTGCATCCTTGAAGGTCATCAGGTTCAGCGAAGCAAGGTTGCAGGCCGTGTCGTCGAGGAACATGTATTCCGAGCACGGGTTGGAGGCGCGGATCGGGCCGGCAGCCGGGCTGGTGTGCCAGTCGTTCATCGTCGTGTTGAAATGCAGGCCTGGATCGGCAGATGCCCACGCGGCGTAGGAAATGGATTCCCAGAGGTCGCGGGCCTTCAGCGTCTTGATGATCTTGCCGTCCTTGCGGGCGGTCAGGTGCCACTCGCCATCATTCTCGACGGCGCGCAGGAAATCATCCTTGATGGAGACGGAATTGTTGGAATTCTGGCCGGATACGGTCAGATAAGCTTCCGAATCCCAGTCCGTGTCGTAGGTCTTGAATTCGAGATCCTTGTAGCCCTGGCGGGCGAACTGGATGACGCGCTGGACGTAGTTTTCCGGAACCTGGTCCTTCTTGGCAGCGCGGATCTCGCGCTTGAGGGCAGGGTTCTTGGCCGGATCGAAGCAATCGTCATTGTTGCCTTCGCAATTGACCGTGGCCTTCATGATCGCCTTCAGGTGCTTGGCGACGATCTTCGAGCCGGTTACGAGAGCGGCAACCTTCTGCTCTTCCTTGACCTTCCAGTTGATGTATTCCTCGATATCCGGATGGTCGATGTCGACGACGACCATCTTCGCGGCGCGGCGTGTCGTGCCGCCGGACTTGATGGCGCCGGCGGCGCGGTCGCCGATCTTCAGGAAACTCATTAGGCCCGAGGAGCGGCCGCCGCCGGAAAGCTTTTCACCCTCGGCGCGCAGCATCGAGAAGTTAGAGCCGGTGCCGGAGCCATACTTGAAGAGGCGGGCTTCGCGAACCCACAGGTCCATGATGCCGCCTTCATTGACGAGATCGTCCTCGACCGACTGGATGAAGCAGGCATGCGGCTGCGGATGCTCATAGGCCGACTTGGACTTGGTGAGCTTGCCGGTGAAGGGATCGACATAGAAATGGCCCTGGCCAGGGCCATCGATGCCATAGGCCCAGTGCATGC
This sequence comes from Martinezella tropici, assembly GCF_008370325.1. Lineage (GTDB taxonomy): Bacteria > Pseudomonadota > Alphaproteobacteria > Rhizobiales > Rhizobiaceae > Rhizobium > Rhizobium tropici_B. The sequence continues at coordinate 45,402 of NZ_VNIP01000020.1, forward strand.
CGGTGTTGAACCACTGCGGCGAATTCGGAGCGACGCGTTGGGTAGCGAGCATGTAGGCAAGCTCGTCACAGAAGGCCGAAGCATCTTCCTCGGAAGAGAAGTAGCCGCCCTTCCAGCCCCAATAGGTCCAGGTGCCGGCAAGGCGATCGAAGACCTGGCGTGCGTCGGTTTCGGAGCCGCTCTGTTGCTCCTTCGGCAGATCCTTCATGGCCGCATCATCGGGCACGGAACGCCACAGGAAGGAAGGAACGTCATTTTCCTCGACGCGTTTGAGCTTGGCGGGCACGCCGGCCTTGCGGAAGTACTTCTGCGCGAGAATATCGGCGGCAACCTGCGAGAACTGCGCGGGAACGTCGATGTTTTCGAGGCGGAAGACGATCGAGCCGTCGGGATTCTTGATCTCGCTGGTCGCCTTGCGGAACTCGATATCCGCATAGGGTGACTGGCCGGCCTTCGTAAAACGACGTTCGATGCGCATAGTCCCAATCCTCATTCGTTGGTGCACGCCCGCATGAAAGCAGGGCGCAAAAATTCTCATTCCGGCATCGCGATTTCAACGCGCAGCCAGTCTTCAATCCGCTTTCTGACAGGAGGTGTCACCCGGAGATGAGATTCCTGTATCTTGTGGTGATGGTGGCTGCAAACACTAAATATAGTATTAACAGCTTATTGCCGCCAGTCCCCGCATATATTTTTTCGACGGCATCGAGATCGACACAAAAACCCCCGCGGCGATCACCGGCAAAGGTGAATCGCCTTGAATCAAGATCCGATTTCGAATTGAGAACCAGCCCTCGTTAACCCGCCTGGTCCAGTCGCCGCCGCGACGTCGTCCATTAACTTTGAAAGACCCGATTCCGTCAAGGGGTGGTTTGCGATGGATTGTTAACCACAATATCTTGTGGGCTCGCCTGTGGAAATTGGGGAAACGCCAGTAGGGTAGAAGAATCAAGAGCTTGGTGGGAGATGCTCGCCCTTTGTGCGACCGATGACGGCGCAAGTCCCATCACCGCCGAAGTCGAAAACGACAAAATTGTGACCGTGACCGGGATGCCATTGGCAAGGCAGCGAAATCATGCCGTGGCGTATCATGATTCGCGCGGAAACCCTTGAATCCCGCGCGTTCTCGCCATTGTGACGCCTACTAAATCTAGTGGGCGCCGCAGCGCCCACCTCTATTACCGTCTTCCGACTTCATTTCGACGCGCAGCAGAATCAGCAGGTGATTCGCAAAGCGAAACGGGCGGATTAACCGCGGTGACCCTTGGCGATCGGCTCCTGATAGGTGAAGCCCATGTCCCAGGGGAAGTAGATCCAGGTGTCCTGGCTGACTTCGGTGATGAAGGTGTCGATGGTCGGCACACCCTTCGGCTTGGCGTAGACGCAGGCGAAATGCGCTTTCGGCAGCAGGTTGCGGACTTGGACGGCGGTCTTGCCGGTATCGGTCAGGTCGTCGATGACAAGCACGCCTTCGCCGCCATTGACTGTCAGTTCCGGCGCGATGCCTTTCAGCAGGTTCATCTCGCCCTGGCTGGAATAGTCGTGATAGGAGGCGACGCAGACTGTCTCGATCAGGCGGATATTGAGCTCGCGCGAGATGATGGCGGCCGGCACGAGGCCGCCGCGGGTGATACAGACGATTGCCTTGAATTCGCGGTTGAGGCCGGCAAGCCGCCAGGCAAGCGCGCGTGCATCGCGGTGGAACTGATCCCAGGATACGGGAAAGGCTTTATCGGGCAGGGACATGGCAGAAGCTCCGGGGCATGGAATAATAACGCGCCGGCAATGCCGGCGACCCTGAGCAGACCCCGCGGCGGGCGCGGACCATGAACCAAATCCGGAACGCGATTCGCTTGCTATCTGCTTGAACAGGATCTCATCCGGGAAAAAGCCATATGCTTTTTCGGGATCATGCTCCGTCGACCGCGCGAACGGTTCCCTGGCGGGAATTCTGTCATCGGTCGCTGCTTTCTGCTGGATTTGCCGGCAAAAGGCAATAGCCGCAAAGCCCGCAATCGGTGCACATCTGCACCGGAAACCGTTTGCTTCGAGCTTTCGCGGCTCAGCGGGCCAGAAGCGTCATCGCCGTCATCGATTGCAGCAAGGTGCGCGTCGTGCCGCCGAAGATCATCTGCCACAGCCAGGAATGCGTATAGGCTCCCATGACCAGCAGATCGATGCTGTCATCCGCCAGCCGGTTTTCGATGACCTGCGACGGCGTCGACTTGCCGGTGCAGGCCGCCGTCTCGAACTTGGCGCGAACGCCATGGCGCGTCAGCGCCGCCGCGATGCGAACGCCTGTTTCCCGCGATGGATGGCTTTCCTTCTCGGAGGTACTGACCGAGAGGATCTCGACCGAATCCGCGGCCTTGAGGAAGGGCAGGGCGTCGAAAGTGGCGCGCGCCGCTTCCTTGGATCCGTTCCAGGCGATCAGGACGCGGCGGATCGGTTTCGGAGCGGTCAATATATAGGGGATCAGAAGCACCGGGCGGCCGCTGTCGAACAGGAAGGTTTCGACATCGACCTGCGAGTCGCCATATTTGGATGGGTCTGGCTGCACGGCAACCAGCAGATCGGCGCTGCGGGCGCTTTCGATCAGCGGTTCGGTGCCGTAGCCGATCGTGCTGGCAAAGCTGTGCCATTCATAGTCGAGGCCGGCGCCTTCCATCTTCGTGCGGAACAGCCGCTCGATTTCGACTGCCTGATTATGCGCGACATCCTGAAGAGCCTGCACGGCGACAGGGTCCGGGATTTCCATCGGCGCCACCAGCGGCACGGTGGAGACGATTTCCGCATGAAGGCCGACAATGTGAGCGTCGTACTCCTTCGCCAGCGCTGCCACGAAATTGGCGGCGATGCGCGTATTGCCGGGATTGTCGAGAACGGTCAATATGGTCTTGTACGACATGACGTGATCTCCCATGCGGAGGGTTGGATCTCAGCATTATATCTCATTCCGCCATAAATTAATGCGCTTCGATCGCCTCTGGTTCCGTCACGGATGCACTTATTCGTTGAGCGTCATGCCTCAGCCGACTGATTTTCCTTGGCTTTCGACTGGCGAATGTCTTCGATCATCGCGCGTACTTCGGCGGCGACATTTTCAACTAATTCGGCGGATCGGCCCCTCACGACGATCTCGGTCGAGAAGAATTGGCCGACATAGCGCGGATAGGAGCCGATGCTGGTGTCCGGATGTGCCTTCTGGATGAGCCCGAGTGGCGTGCCGATCTCGCCCTCGCCATAAGGGCAGGAAATGGCGGTCGACAAAACGCGCGCGCCGGTCTTGAGCGTCGGTATGACATTGTCGAGCATCGCCTGGAAAACCTGCGGCACGCCGGCCATGACATAGACGTTGCCGATGTTGAAGCCGGGAGCCGTCGAGACCGGATTGGCGATGTGCTTCGACCCGACAGGCATGCGGGCCATGCGCTGGCGCGCCTCGGTGAATTCCATCTCGCGCCGCGCATACATTTCACCCATGATCCGCATGGCCTCGGCATCGTGCTCGCAGGGCACGCAGAAGGCCTTGGCAATGGCATCGGCGGTGATGTCGTCATGCGTCGGGCCGATGCCGCCCGATGTGAAGACATAGTCATATTGGCCGCGCAGGGCGTTCAGCGCCGAAACGATCGCATCTTCGTCATCGGCAACGATGCGGACTTCCTTGAGATCGATGCCGGCCAGCAGCAAGACATCGGCGAGATGGCCGATATTCTTGTCCTTCGTCCGGCCGGAGAGCAGTTCGTCGCCGATGGCCAGCATAGCGGCTGTGACAATGGTATCGTTTGACATGAGGATATCCGTGAAAATGCGCATCGGCGCGTTCGCAAAAAGTCCGAAATAGGTAGCGCCGTTTACGGCGAATGCAAACGCCCGTTTTCGCATCGCCACAAGTCATCGCCAGGCATTGCAAATAAATTTCCGTCTACGCAGGATGAACAGTGCGTTCTGAGCGTGGGGGCTGCGTCCCTCTCGCATCGCTGATACAACATTCATCGACATTCAACGCGTCCAACAAAAAGGAGACGTTCATGGCTAAGGTTCTGGTTCTCTATTATTCTGCTTACGGTCACATCGAGAAGATGGCCTATGCCGTCGCAGAGGGCGCAAAGTCGGCCGGTGCGGAAGTTACCGTCAAGCGCGTTCCCGAACTCGTGCCGGAAGAGGTTGCCAAGGCCTCCCACTTCAAGCTCGACCAGGAAGCTCCGATCGCAACGCCCGACGAACTTGCCGACTATGACGCCGTCATTGTCGGCGCCGGCACCCGTTTCGGCACGGTCGCCTCGCAGATGCGCAACTTCTGGGATCAGACCGGCGGCCTCTGGTTCAGCGGCAAGCTCGTCGGCAAGGTCGGCTCGGTCTTCACGTCTTCCGCAACCCAGCATGGCGGCCAGGAATCGACCATCCTTGGCTTCGTCCCGACCTTTTTGCATCAGGGTATGGTCGTCGTCGGCCTTCCCTATGCTTTCCAGGGCCAGATGGGCACTGAAGAAGTCAAGGGCGGCTCGCCCTACGGCGCCTCTACCATCACCAACAGCGACGGCTCGCGCCAGCCTTCTGAAATCGAATTGGAAGCAGCAAAGTATCAGGGCGCCCACGTCGCCAAGATCGCGGCCAAGCTGTCGGCCTGATTTGATTTTTGCTTATTGTTGGAGAGAGGCGCGGCGAAAGCTGCGCCTTTTTCGTTTGAGCTTATTGGATTGGTTTTTGGTGCGGACGACGGGGGTCGAACCCGTACAGCCAAAGGCCGAGGGATTTTAAGTCCCTTGCGTCTACCAGTTTCGCCACGTCCGCGTGCCTTTCCCTTCAAGCACTTGAGCGATTCAGTCAAGCGGTTGTTCGCTTATATCTGCTTGCTCGTGGATTTGGAGGGGGCGTGTCGTGGTCTGAAAAGACAGCAAAGCGAAGCCCGCCTGAGCCGACGGATCGGTATTGGGGCGGGCCTCTAACCATCATCATGATGGCTGTCACGTATTGGAGACACGCGAAGCCGCACTGTCAATTCGCAGAATTAGGGGATGAAGCTACGGACGGCATCATTGGGAACAATATCATTCCGGCAAGTCTAAAAGCGTAATAAACAGGCTTTCTTTGCTCATCTTTCCTATGTCATAGCGGGGATGGATTGAAGAAGGACGGACAAGCCGTGGACAAACAGACTGTTCTCGAAGCCACCGAGGCCATGCGTGGCCTTTTTCCCGCAACGCCGCTACAGCTGAACGAGCATCTTTCCGCCCGCTATGGTGCCGATATCTGGCTGAAGCGCGAGGATCTGACGCCGGTCCGTTCCTACAAGATTCGCGGCGCCTTCAATTTCTTCCGCAAGGTGATTGCTAAAGGCGGCACGGAAAAGACCTTCGTCTGCGCCTCTGCCGGCAATCATGCCCAGGGTTTTGCCTTCGTCTGCCGGCATTTTGGTGTGCCGGGCGTCGTCTACATGCCCGTCACGACGCCGCAGCAGAAGATCGACAAGACCCGAATCTTCGGTGGCGAGTTCATCACCATCAAGCTCTTCGGCGATTTCTTCGATCAATGTTATCAGGCCGCGCGCGAGCATGTCGAAAGTATCGACGGCGTCATGGTGCCGCCTTTCGATCACGTCGATATCATCGAAGGGCAGGCGACCGTCGCGGCCGAAATCGCCGAGCAGCTGCCCGATGGCGTCGTGATCGACCATATCCTTCTTCCGGTGGGCGGCGGTGGGCTTGCGGCCGGCATCACCGGCTATTTCGCCGACGTGCTTGCTCGCGACGCCTTCACCTTTGCCGAGCCGGCCGGCGCGCCGAGCCTGCGCCGCAGTATCGAGGCGGGGAAGGTGGTGACGCTCGCCAAGGTCGATAATTTCGTCGATGGCGCCGCCGTCGGCCGCATCGGCGAGCTGAACTTCGCCGCTCTCAAGGGCTTTGCAGCCGAGCAGGTCAAGCTCATCGAGGAAAACGCCATCTGCGTCACCATCACCGATATGCTGAATGTCGAGGGCGTCGTGCTGGAGCCGGCCGGCGCTTTGGCGATCACGGCGCTGGAAAAGCTCGATCGCGACAGCATCCGCGGCAAGACCATCGTCGCCGTCGTCTCCGGCGGCAATTTTGATTTCGAACGCCTGCCCGACGTCAAGGAGCGCGCCATGCGCTATGCGGGCTTGAAGAAATACTTCATCCTGCGTCTTGCGCAGCGCCCCGGCGCGCTTCGCGATTTCCTCAACATGCTCGGGCCGGAAGACGATATCGCTCGCTTCGAATATCTGAAGAAGAGCGCCCGCAATTTCGGCTCCATTCTGATTGGCATTGAGACGAAGAATCCGGATAATTTCAAGCAGCTTATCGCCAACTTTGAAAGTTCCGGCATGGGTTATGAGGACATCACCGAAAACGAGATCCTGGCAAACCTGATCATTTGACTTTGCGACCCTACAACCTTCATGCTAAAGGCGATCCATGGCTTCGTTGTTTTCAAATATCCTTTCGATCTTCACCGGCGGTGCATCGCAGGCGGGCACTGAAAAGTCTGCCGGTCCGGCCGTCAGCGCCGAGCCTCAGGTCCATGCCGGCTGCACGATCTACGCGACACCGCAGCGCGAGGGCAATCAGTTCCGCCTCATGGGCCGGATCGAGAAGGATGTGAACGGCGAGATCCTGGTGCGCAATTTCATCCGCGCCGACGTCTTTGCCTCGTCCGATGACGCGGTGGAATCGACCTTCCGCAAGGCGCAGCAGATCATCGATCAGAACGGCGCCGGCCTCTTCGGCGACGGCGAAAAGGTTCGTCAGGTCTGAAATCGGGCGGATTTCCTTAATAGGCGCCTGATGCAGGGGCCGCCTCCCGCATCTGCTCAGGCGGCCCATAACACTCACTGAAATCGATAGCTGGTTGGATTTTCGCTGGGCTTAAGCCGTGCGGAACATCTTCGCGCCGGCGGGGGCGTTGACTGCGCCGCCGTCGACCGTGATTTCGATCGCCGTGACATTGGCGGAATCGTCGGAGGCGAAGTAGAGTGCGGCCTTGGCGATTTCGTCGGCTTCGCTCATGCGGCCGAGCGCGCTCATGCCGCCAAAGCGGGCCTGCAGCGCATCCAGGGCCTCCGGCGTGGCAGCACGCGGGTCCCAGATCGGCGTCTTGGTGGCGCCTGGCGTGACCTGGTTGACGCGGATGCCGCGGGGCGCGAGTTCGGAAGCGAGATTGCGGGTCATGGCTCGAACGGCGCCCTTCGTGCCGGCATAGGCCGAAGCGCCGGGAATGCCGAGGACGGCATGCACGGAACCATTCAGGATCACCGATCCGCCGTCGTTCAGATGCGGCAAGGCGGCCTGTACGGTGAAGAAGACGCCAGTGAAATTGATACGCACGATGGTTTCAAACTGCTCGAGCGTGGTGTTGCCGAGCGGGGTATCGCCGGCAATTCCGGCATTGGCAAAGACCACATCGAATTTTCCAAGCTTCTGTGCAGCCTCGGCAAATGCCTTTTCCATGGCCGGGATATCGGTGGTGTCGGCCTGCAAGGCCAGCACGCCGCCGCCGAGTTGTTCCGCTGCCGCTGCCAGCGTCTTGGCATTGCGGCCTGTTATGGCGACCTTGGCGCCTTCGGCGAGGAAGAGGCGGGCGGTGGCAAGGCCAATACCGCTGTTTCCGCCGGTAATGACGGCGACCTTGTTGTTGAGACGCATGTTCGTAGCTCCTGTTGGCTTTTATCACGATCTGGATTATGATCGTTATCTATAAGGATTATGATCGTAATCCATTTTGTCAAGCCGGGCACGAAAGGATTTTCGATGGGTCGCTCACAATTGGAAAAGCAGAAGACGCACGAACGCATCGTGACGCTTGCCGCCAAGCGTCTGCGCGAAGAAGGATTGGAAGGGATCGGTGTTGCCGATCTGATGAAGGAAGCGGGTCTGACGGTCGGCGGCTTCTATAAGCATTTCGCCTCGCGCGACGAACTCGTGGCGGAAGCCGTGGGATCGGCGATCGGATCATGGCGGCGGCAGCAGGAGGAAAAGGGGATCGTTGCCGAGAGCGTCTCGCTCGACGAGTATGTCGATGCTTATCTCAGCGAGGGACACCGCGACCATTGCGGCGAGGGCTGCGCCTATGCGGCGCTGACGGCGGATATGGCGCGCAGCGGCGATGCGGTCCGCTCTGTTGCGACGGATGGCCTGCGAAGGAATTTCGAGGCCATGACGGCGCGTATGTCAAGGCCGGAAACAGCCGAAGCCAGACGGAAGGCCATCATCGCCTCGTGCCTGATGACCGGAGCGCTCGGCCTCGCGCGCGTGGCGAATGACGAGGCTCTTTCGACCGAAATTCTGGAGACCGTCAAGCAGTTCGTGAAGGAGCTGCCACAGGCAGAATAGCAAAGCGGCCGGTTGAAGCCGGCCGCCTGTCACTGTCCGAATATAGCAGTCAATTAAGCGGCAAGGGCCAGCTCGGAGGCGCGGGCCTGGGCGGCGCCGATTGCCTTTTCAACAGCTTCCGGACCAAAAGCGATGCCTTCGATATAAACGGTCTCGACATCGGTGATGCCGATGAAGCCGAGAACCGACTTCAGGTAGGGAACGGCATGGTTCAGCGGGGCAGCCGGGCCTTCGGAGTAGACGCCGCCGGAGGCCAGCACGATGTAGGCCTTCTTACCGGTCGCCAGGCCTTTCGGGCCGGTTTCCGTGTAGGTGAAGGTGCGGCCGGCGCGGGCGATATTATCGATCCAGGTCTTCAGCGAGGAATAGATGTTGAAGTTGATGAGGCCGGTGCCGATGACCAGCGTGTCGGCTGCGAGCAGCTCGTCAACGAGCGAGTCCGAAACCTTGACCAGTTCCTGCTGTTCGGGCGTGCGGGCGTCGGCCGGCGTGCGGATAGCGGCCGTGAACGGGCCGTCGATGTGCGGCAGGTTGTCTGCGGCGAGGTCGCGGTGAACGAGCGCCTTGCCCGGATTGTTGGCCTTGATCTTCTCGGCAAGCTCGGTCGCGATCTTGGTGGAGAGCGAGTCCGGGCGCGGGCTCGAAGTCAGAAGCAGAATGGAGGACATATCCGTTTTCCTTTTCAATGGGTTGCGAAAATCGGCTGGGAGAGCCCGATCACGTTCGCTTTGATAAATAAGTCCTCAGTGCTATCGAGAAAAACTGTGATAATATGGATTGGAACTATCGATAGAATGGATGGCAGATGCTCCCTAATCCCACCCTCGACCAATTGCAGGTCTTTCTGACCGTCGCTGAATCAGGCAGTTTCTCCGCCGCCTCGCGTACGCTCAACCGCGCGCAATCGGTGATCAGCTACACGATTGCCAATCTGGAGGCCCAGCTCGAAATGCCGCTGTTCGAGCGGTCCGGCTCGCGCCAGCCGAAGCTGACGGATGCGGGCAGGGTGATGCTGGAGGATGCCCGCCGCATTCTTTCCGATCTCCAGGTAATGCGAGCGAGAGTGAAGGGTCTGAAGAGCGGACTCGAGGCGGAGGTGTCCGTAGCCATCAGCGTCATGGTGCCCGTCCATGCCACCGTCGATGTGCTGCGGGAATTTCGGGATCGCTTCCCCTATGTTTCCCTGCGCCTTGACACCGGCGAACTGGGCTCGATGCTTGAGCTCGTCGCCAGCGGCCGGTCGACGATCGGTATCGGCGGTTCGGTGCTAAAGCAGGATGACGCCCTGGTCATCGAGCGCATTGGGCATTCCTTCATGATGCCGGTCGCAGCCCCGACGCATCCGCTCGCTTTGCTGGGGCGGCCGCTGACGCTCGCCGATGTGCGCGAAGAAGTGCAATTGGTCGTCACCGACGCGTCGAACCTCACCAATGGCAAGGATTTCAATGTCCTCTCCTACAAGATCTGGCATCTCAGCGATATCGCCACGAAGCATCAGCTGATTCGCGGCGGTCTCGGCTGGGGCGGCCTGCCGGCCTCGCTCATCATGGAGGATCTGCAGAAGGGCAGGCTCGTGCCGTTGGCGCTCGATGCCTATGATCAAAGCGAGTATCCGCTCTATGCGGTGCGCAAGGTCGACAATCCTCCGGGTCCTGCAGCCGCCTGGCTGATCGAAGCTTTCCGCGATCGCCTGTCGCGGTGCCCGAATCAGGAGGACTTCAAGGCGGCGGTCGACATGTTCCATCCAGACGACAAGCGCCTGGCGGCGGAGTGAAATGGTCCTCCCCTCGTTGCCGTAGGCAATTGTTTATAAGGCTCTCGGTGTCGTGAATTCCTTCTCCCCACTGGGGAGAAGGAATTGCGTGGCAACGACCTCATTTATATGCGGCAATCCCCCTTTTCAGGGAGAGGCCAACAACTTCAGTGATTACAGAACCAACCGGTAGCTGCGGAAGCCGTCGGCGCCTTCGCCGGCGTCTTCGATCTTCACGCTCTTGACCTGATCGAGGAAATCCTTGGCCTTTGGTGAGCTCTGGAACCGTACTGTCGTGTCCGGCAGCGGCTTGAAGGTCCAGTTGCCGTCGGCGGTCGGGTTGATCGTGCCCTGCTCGTGGACATAGCGCACGATGACGTCGCGGTTGGTGTCGGGCGCCTGATAGACGACCTTGTCCGCCGCGATTTCCGGGAAGTTGCCGCCGCCGCCGGCGCGGTAGTTATTGGTGACGACCAGGAACTTCTGCGCCGCGTCGATCGGCTTGCCGTCGAATTGCAGGTTCTGAATACGGTTTGCATCGGCATTCAGAACCTTGCCGTCATCGCCGAAGCGGCGCGGCTGCGAGAGGTCGATCTGGTAGGTGACACCGTCGATGACGTCGAAATTATAGGACGGGAAGCCATTGTTGATGAGATCCGCATCCTTGGCGCCCGGCTGCACCTGGTTGAACATCGCAGCCGACATCTCCAGCCAGTTCTTGACCTGGGCGCCGTTGATGACGACGGCCTGCACCGTGTTGGGATAGAGGTAGAGGTCGGCGACATTCTTGATGGCGATGTTGCCGGCGGGGACGTCGGTATAATAGTCGGCGCCGTTGCGGCCGCCGCACTTGAAGGGGGCTGCAGCCGAAAGAGCCGGCAGGTCCTTGTATTGCGTCTCCTTGAGCATGTCCTTGATGTACCAGACCTGCGCCTGGCTGACGATCTGCACCGACGGATCGTCGGCCACCAGCGCGAAATAGGAGTAGAGCGGCGCGGAGGTCTTGCCGACAGGCGTTCGCACGTAGGTCAGCGTCGCCTCATGCTCGGCCTTTGCAGCTTCCACGACTTCCTTCTTGTCGGCGACATCGGCGACGACTTTCTTCTTGTCGTCGCGATGGTAGATCGGCCGCGCTTCGGAGGTGAAGTCGACGATCTTCCAGCTCTTGCCGTCCTTCTCGAGCAGCAGGTCGATGAGGCCGAGATGCGAGCCCCAGAAGCCGGCCATGACGGCGGGCTTGCCGTGCAGCGTGCCCTTGACCGGATCGGCGTCCTTGATGCCGTCCCAGGTCTTCGGACCGGGGAAGACGAGATGCTGGTGGCCGGTGAAGACGGCATCGATGCCATCGACCGCCGCGACGTAGAGCGAAGCGTTTTCCATCTTCTCGCTCGGGCCGCTGCCGTCGATGCCAGAATGCGAGAGAGCGATGACGATATCGGCGCCTTCGGCCTTCATCACAGGAACCCAGGCCCTGGCAGCTTCGACGATATCGCGCGTCTGCGCCTTGCCTTCGAGGTTCTTGATATCCCAGAGCATGATCTGCGGCGGCACGAAGCCAATGAAGCCGATCTTGATTGGGCTTTCATTGCCGGCGCCGTCCTTGATCGTCTTTTCGAGGATCAGATAGGGCTTGAAGAACAGGTCGTCCTTCGTCGGGTCGGAGGCAAGCTGGCCTTTGGTCAGGTTGGCGCAGACGAACGGGAAGTTTGCGCCAGCCAGCACCTTGAACATGAAGTCGAGGCCGTAGTTGAATTCGTGATTGCCGAGCGTGCCCACGGAATAGCCGAGCGTGTTCATCGCCTTGATGACCGGATGGACGTCGCCGTCCTTCATGCCGTGCTGATAGGCCATGTAATCGCCCATCGGATTGCCCTGCAGCACGTCGCCATTGTCGATGAGGAGCCAGTTGGTGGCTTCGGCGCGGATATTGTCGATGATCGTTGCCGTGCGCGTCAGGCCCATCGTGTCGTTCGGCTTGTCGGCATAGTAGTCATAGGGGAAGACGTTGACGTGAATGTCGGTCGTTTCCATGAGACGCAGATGCGCCTGATTGCCAGCGGCGCGGGCGGCGAAAGGATGCAGCACGATCAGCGCTGCCGCAGCACTCAGGCCTTGCAGCAGGGAACGGCGCGACATGCTGGGCAAATCCAGAATGGAAGACATAAGACACTCCTTCAACGATGGGGCTATGGTCCGTCGATCATCTCTCGGGCGAGGGAGATTAGGACGATTTTTGAAGGTGTGCACCAGGAATGTGACAGGCTTATTGTGGATCGTAGCCGGCTTGCGCCGACATTCGATCAGCGCTTGAGAACCGGCTTTATGTCCTTGTGGAAAAAGCGGAAATAGGACGCGACTTTCGCCGATGCGTTGGACGAGCGATCGAATTCGATGCCGATGCGGCCATTATGGGCCCAGCGCACGAAACCGTCGAGCAGACCGATGTCCTCGCATTCTACGCGAACCTTGCTGCCGGCGGCCGCATAGAGCGGCGCCTGCAGGTCGAGAGCGATGCCGCTTGTGGAAATATCGACTACACGGCCGGCGACGAGCTTGGTGAAATATCGAACCTGGCCCATGAGCCGGGCGTGATGGCGCGGCGAACCTCGCGTCTTGATTTTCAGATTGTCTTGAACGAGAGATTTCGAAGAGAACTGCATGACGTTATCCCGGCTCGCGCATCTTTTCCGACTGTGGATAGCAGGTGTGCATTGAGGGATGCTTAGGATAAACGTTAAAATTGTAGATGGCCGTATCGAATCGATACCGGAAATCGGTGCCGAACGCGGCCGCTATGTGAATGTTGAGAGAGGCTGAACATGCGCATCGTTTCTTTGAATGCATGGGGCGGTCGGCTGCATGATCCGCTTATGCCTTATCTCGCCGATGTCGACGCAGATGTCCTGTGCCTGCAGGAAGTGGTTCGCACGCACGACGCGCAATCCGAATGGCTGGTTTATCGCGACCATGGTGTTGAACTCTTGCAGCGCACCAATCTCTTCGAGGAGCTGAAAGCTGCTTTGCCGGCTTACGATGCCTTCTTTCTTCCGGTTGCACGGGGTGATCTATTCGACGGTGATCGGCGATTTGACTCCGAATTCGGCTTGGCGACCTTCGTGCGCAGGAACTATCCTGTCATCGCTCAGGCAGCTGGGTTCATTCATGGTGAATTTTCGGCCGATGGTTATGGGCCGCATCCACGCTCGCGCAATGCCCATTGCATCCGCCTCTTCGACTACCAGCGCGGCTATCCCATCACCATTGCCCATATGCATGGCCTGCGTGATCTGGAAGGCAAGGGCGATACGCCTGCACGCCGCCATCAGGCCAATGCGCTGGTCGAGCTCGTCAGTCAGGTGAAGCAGGATGGCGACCGGCTAGTCGTCTGCGGTGATTTCAATGTGCTGCCGGATAGCGAGACCTTCGAAATCTTCGGCAGCCTGGGGCTTGTCGATCTTGTCACCTCGCGGGGACATGACGATACGCGTACGTCCCATTATCGCAAGCAGCCCCGTTTTGCCGATTACATGCTGGTGACGTCGAATGTCGAGGTCATCCGTTTCGATCCTGTCGCAGAGCCCGAAGTCTCGGATCACCGCGCCCTGCTGCTGGATCTGCGCTGACGAAGGTCACACGCCGACATTCGGCCGCTCGATGATCTCGCGCAGCGCAAAGCTGGAATTGATCTTCACGACATGTGGCAGCGCGGAAAGCCAATCCCGGTGGATGCGCTCGTAGTCTTCGAGGTCCCGCGCGGCAACGCGCACTATATAGTCGTATTCCCCGGACATGAGATAGCAGGCAAGCACATTCGGACAGCGCTTCACCGCTGTTTCAAATTCCGAAAGCGTCTTCGCGAACTGGCCTGACAGAGAGATGTGCACGAAGGCGATCATCTTATAATCAAGCGCTTTATGCGAGAGATGCGCGTGATAGCCGTCGATGACGCCGCTCTTTTCGAGGATATCGAGTCGGCGTGAGCAGGCCGAGGGTGACAGGCCGACCTTCTCGGCCAGTTCCGCATTGGTGATCCTGGCGTTCTGCTGCAGCATCCGCAGAATCGAATGATCGATGGCATCGAGGTCGGACATTCGAAGATCTTTCGAAGAAATTCCTATTTGCGCAATAAATCACGAAAAATGACCGCAGGGCAAATCGTCTTTGCAAGGACATTGCGGCGCGGTGGTGGTCTGATTTCGGTTGGAGAGAATGAAAGACGCAAAAGCATTCGAGGAGGAATGAAATGCGCGTTGGCTGCCCCAAGGAAATCAAGAACCACGAATATCGCGTCGGCCTGACGCCGGCGTCCGTTCGCGAATACGTTGCCCATGGCCACGAAGTCTGGGTCGAGACGAAGGCTGGCGCCGGCATTGGCGCCGATGATCATGCCTATGCGGCCGCCGGTGCCAAGATCGCCGCAAGCGCCAAGGACATCTTCGAGAAGTGCGACATGATCGTGAAGGTCAAAGAGCCGCAGCCTTCGGAGTGGGCCCAGCTTCGCGAAGGCCAGCTTCTCTACACCTATCTGCATCTCGCGCCCGATCCGGAGCAGACCAAGGGCCTGCTCGCTTCGGGCGTCACTGCCATCGCCTACGAAACCGTCACCGACGAGCGCGGCGGCCTGCCGCTATTGGCGCCGATGTCCGAAGTTGCCGGCCGCCTGTCGATCCAGGCGGGCGCGACGGCCTTGCAAAAGGCCAATGGCGGCCTCGGCATCCTGCTCGGCGGCGTGCCGGGCGTGCTGCCGGCCAAGGTGGCGATCATCGGCGGCGGCGTCGTCGGGCTGCATGCGGCCAAGATGGCAGCCGGCCTCGGTGCCGATGTCAGCATTCTCGATCGTTCGCTGCCGCGCCTGCGCCAGCTCGACGATATCTTCAACGGCCGCGTCCATACCCGCTATTCCAGTATCCAGGCGCTGGAAGATGAGGTCTTCTCCGCCGATCTGGTGATTGGTGCCGTCCTCATTCCCGGTGCAGCAGCACCAAAGCTGGTGACGCGCGAGATGCTGTCCGGCATGAAGAATGGATCGGTCATCGTCGATGTCGCCATCGACCAGGGCGGTTGCTTCGAAACCTCGCATGCGACGACCCATTCGGATCCGACCTATGTGGTCGAAGGCGTGGTGCACTACTGCGTCGCCAACATGCCAGGCGCGGTTCCCGTCACCTCGGCGCATGCGCTCAACAACGCCACGATCTATCACGGCCTCGCGCTCGCTGATCGCGGCCTGCGCGCCATCGCGGAAGACAAGCATCTCCGCAATGGCCTCAATGTCCACAAGGGTCGCATCACCAGCCGGCCGGTGGCCGAAGCGCTCGGCTATGAGGCCGTTGCACCGGAAAGTATTCTGAACGTCGCGTAAAGCCCATCGCGCGTACGTTAGATGGAGGCGCCGGCATCCGCGTATGGCGGCGCTCCGATTTTGTCGATCCGGCACTGATAGCAATTGTTGCGCGCCGAGCGGATGTGGACATAGGCGATGTCGGGACGCTCAAGCAGCGAGGCCGCATAGACCGCAATGTCGCTGGTCGGCGTTACTGCGCCTGTTCCGTAGACGATGCGGTCGTTCTTCCCGTAGCCGCGGACGATGAAATCCTTGCTGGTCGTCAGCACGGGCGGCAGGACCTCTTCCGCCTCATAGCGTTTGCACGGCGTCTTGTGCAGAAAGATCGGACCTGTTTCCGCATAGGGCTGCAATTCCGGGAAGGGGCGATAGGCAAAGACCAGCAGTTCCTCACCTGCATCGATATTGCGCAGGCAGTGACGGCAGGGATGGCCCGGACCGTCGGAAATCATGGTCTCCGGCCGGTGACCATAGGCATCTGCGCCGCCGTTCCAGAGAACTTCGGCGTCGCAGGTGGGCATGGCTGCAAAGGCGATGGAAGGCATGGCAAATCTCCTCTTGAGGTTCACCATGGGATGCGCCGGATCGAGGCGCTAAGCCACCCGATTCCTGCAGCTACAGTGCTCTTAGCTCTTCTTGGCGAGCTCGAGCAGTTCCTTGTCGCTCAGCGGCCGAACGATACCTTCGCCGGTCGAGATCGGGGAAAAGCCGAACATCTGGTAGAGCTGCAACGCCCGCGGATGATCGAGATTATTTGTGGTCGTGATGATCCGCTGCGGGTTCAGCGTCCAGATGGCGTAGAGCGACTGCAGCAGGAACCATTTGCCGATACCGAGGCCGAGCGCATTTTCGATGAGGCCGAAATGACTGAGCTCGATCGTCTCCTCGTCCTGGCGGAAATATTCGAAGAATCCGCCCGGAGCGCCGTTGACGTAAAGCACGCTGATATCGTTGCGTTGGTCGTGAAGAACAGTGGTCAGTTGCTCGTCGGAGAGGCGCAGCCGTTCCACCCAGTGCCACCGGGCACCCACCTGGCGATAAAGATAGCGATAGAAGGCCAGCGGAATATTGGGCGAGCGCATGATCGCCGTCTGGATATTGACCGGCACCGGCAGGCTTGCCTTGGGCGGTGCGGTCATTTCCAGGCGGGTGATGTGGACCTTGATCGACGAGGGCGTTTTCACGGCAGCCATGCTCAATCTTGACCGGTGACAATGGGCGTATCCGCCCGGCTGCCCCATTCCGACCAGGAGCCGTCATAGAGCTTGTTGCTGTCATGGCCGAGGGATTCGAGCGCCAGCGTGATGATGGCGGCGGTAATGCCCGACCCGCAGGTCGTCACTACAGGCTTGTCGAGATCGATGCCGGCCTTCTCGATCGTTTCGCGCAGTTCCGGCAGAGACTTGAACTTGCCGTTCGTGGCAAAGACGCCTGACGGCAGGCTTCTCGCTCCCGGCATGTGGCCAGAGCGCATGCCTTCGCGTGGTTCCGGCTCCGTCGCCGCGAAACGACCGGCGCTGCGGGCATCGGCGATCTGCAGGGAGCGGCTGTCGACAATACCGCGCATCTCATCGAGCGAAACGACGCGGCTGCCGTCGAACTCGGGCTTGAACGTCGCGGGCGCGAAGGCAGGCAGAGCCGTCTCCAGCGGCCGTCCCTCGGCCTTCCAGCCGTCCAGGCCGCCATCGAGCACGAAGACGTTCGGCGCGCCCATGACGATGTGGAACAGCCACCAGACACGCGGCGAGGCAAACAGGCCGGGACCGTCATAGATGACGATGCGGTCGGTCTCGCTGATGCCACGCTTGCCGACTTCGGCCGCGAAGAACTCGGGCGAGGGGACCATATGCGGCAGGTTGGTCGAATGATCTGATATCTTGTCCTGATCGAAGCGGATCGCGCCGGGAATATGGCCGCTGGCATATTCGGCATCGGCATCACGCTTCTGCGCCGGCAGATAGAAGGATGCGTCGAGGATGCGCAGGTCCTTAGCGCCCAGCTCGCTTTGCAGCCAGTCGGCGGATACGACGAAACGGCTCTTGTCCGCTGCCATGATGATCTCTCCCTGCTATGGTCTATTGGTTTTGGTATCGGGATATGGATATAGGCGCTTGCCCGGTCAATTCTCGTCGGCCGGCGTGCCGAACCGAATGCGGAAGCGGCGGTTTTCCTTACCCTTCTTCTCGATCTTGGCGATGTGGATTGCTCCGACCTCCTGCGTCTCCGACACATGCGTGCCGCCGCAGGGCTGGCTGTCGATGGCCGAATCCTCGCCGATGCAGACGAGGCTGACCCGGCCAAGGCCCATCGGCGGGCGCACATTCTTGGATTTGACGATACCGGGATTGGCAATCAGCTCTTCATCCGTGATCCAGCGGACGAAAACGGGATGGTTCTCGTTGACGAGCCCCATCATCCTGGCCGTCACTTCATCCTTGTCGATCGTCTCGCTCATGTCGAAATCGACCCGGCTTTCATCCTCGCCGACCGCCGCACCCGTAATTGGATATTGGCAGACCACGGAAAGCAGATGGCAAGCCGTATGCATGCGCATCAGCTTATAGCGGCGCGCCCAGTCGACGTGCAGCACTAGCTTCTCGCCGAGGATGGGCAGGGATTGGCCCTCAAGCGGCACATGGATGATAATGTCCTTGATCGGCCCGTGTTTCGTCTGACCGAGCATGATCCTGGAGCCGTCGCCGCGCTCCAGGAAACCCGTATCGCCCGGCTGGCCGCCCGAGGTGGCGTAGAAGCAGGTTTGATCGAGCTCGATGCCCCCGTCTTCGTGGATTGCGGTTACGACTGCTTCGGCGGTCGAGAGATAGAAATCGTCACGATAGAGGGCATTGACGGTCATCAGATCACGCTGTTGTTTCGTATGGGACGGCGATATCCGCCCGCTTTTCGAGATAGCCCGGCAGCGGCAAGCCCTTCGACTTCAGAAAATCGGGATTGAAGAGCTTGGACTGGTAGCGATTGCCGTAATCGCACAGGATGGTCACGATCGTATGTCCGGGGCCGAGATCCCTGGCGAGGCGAACCGCGCCGGCGATGTTGATGGCGGTCGACCCGCCGAGGCACAGGCCCTCATGCTCGACCAGATCGAAGACATACGGGAGGGCTTCGGCATCGGTGACCTGATAAGCGAAGTCGGGCGTGAAACCTTCCAGGTTCGCGGTGATGCGGCCCTGTCCGATGCCTTCGGTGATCGAGGAGCCGGAGGATTTCAGCTCGCCGTTCTTGTAGAATTCATAGAGGGCAGCACCTTCCGGATCGGCAATACCGATTTTGATATCCTTGTTGAAGGCATGCAGGCCCATGGCGACGCCCGCGAGCGTCCCACCGGAGCCGACCGAGCAGATGAAGCCATCGACCTTGCCTGATGTGTCGGCCCAGATTTCCTTGGCGGTCGTCTCGATATGCGCCTGGCGGTTGGCGACGTTGTCGAACTGGTTGGCCCAGATCGCGCCGTTCGGCTCGGTCTTGGCCAGCTGTTCGGCAAGCCGGCCCGAGACCTTCACGTAGTTGTTCGGGTTCTTGTAGGGAACGGCGGGAACCTCGACCAGCTCGGCGCCGAGCAGCTTCAGCGCGTCCTTCTTTTCCTGGCTCTGTGTTTCAGGAATGACGATGACGGTGCGATAGCCGAGCGCCTTGGCAACCAGCGTCAGGCCGATGCCGGTATTGCCGGCCGTGCCTTCGACGATGACGCCGCCAGGCCTCAGCAGCCCCTTCTTCTCGGCATCGCGGATGATGTAGAGCGCGGCGCGATCCTTCACCGATTGGCCGGGATTGAGAAATTCGGCCTTGCCGAGAATGGTCGAGCCCGTCGCCTCGGAGGCGCCCTTGAGCTTGATCAACGGCGTATTGCCAATTGCTTCGAGGACGGACGGATGGACGGTCATTGGAATCTGCCTTCTGTTCGCAACTACTGTAAGAACGGTCTTTTCCCTTCACAAGGCGGCATAGGCAAGAAATTCTGTTCCTCGCTATTTGTTCGTACCGCAAAATTCGACTTGGCAACCTTTGTTGGCCGAAGTCTGCCACGTGGCACGCCCGTCTCCATTCGGTGATATTGTTTTCCTCGCTGGGCCGCCAAAGAGGCCGAAAGCGGCCACAATGATACGCTATCTCTAAAATGCCACGGACGGCCGCGGTAAAGCGTTTGATTCAGGCGGCCGCCAGCCAAGGAGAAGAGCCATGAGCCCGTTCATCGCACGTCCTGAACATGGAGTCGTCTGGATTACCGGCGCGAGTTCCGGTATCGGCCGCGCGCTTGCGCTGAAACTGGCGGAAGAAGGCTATAAGGTTGCCGTGACCGCCCGCAGCCATGACAAGCTTCTGGCTTTGCAGGCCGAGGCGAGCGCACTTGCCGGCAGCATCGTCGTGCTCGACGGCGATGTGACCGATGCCGAGGACATGGAACACACCGTCGCGGCCATCGAATATCAGCATGGCCCGATCGCTTTGATGGTCCTGAACGCCGGCATCTATCTGCCCGCACGCGGCGAAGACCTCAATCACGAGGCGTTCGAGCGCAGTTTTGCCGTCAATCTTCATGGCGTCGTCAACTGTCTCGTTCCGGCGGTCCGGCATATGCGCGCCAGAGGATACGGCCAGGTTGCCCTCGTATCTTCCGCCGCCGGCTATGGCGGCCTGCCCGGCGGCGCTGCTTATGGAGCCAGCAAGGCCGCACTCATCAACATGGCCGAGAGCTTGAATTTCGAGCTCGATCGCATGGGCATCCGTATTCAGCTCGTCACTCCCGGTTACGTCGATACGCCGTTGACGGCAAAGAACAAGTTCGAAATGCCCGATATAGTGTCGGCGCAGCAGGCGGCCGATGCGATATCAGCCGGATTGAAATCATCGGCCTTCGACATCTGCTTCCCAAAGAGCCTGGTTTTCCGGGCAAAGCTTTTGAAATTCCTGCCCTATAGCCTTTATTTCCGGGTGCTGAGATATTTTCTCGGCGTCGGTCACAAGGGGCGATCCGTCGGTCCGCGCGTAACCCCGCATCCGGCGGAATAGCGTCTCTCCATCCTTTTTCAGGAACGCGCGGGCATCTGATTTGTGGCTGCCGGAACCAGCATACGATGTCTGTCGCAAAATAGTTCCACCAATGCGCGTTTTACCGCGAAATGACACCGCAACTCTCGTGAGGAAATCTGGATGCGGTTTGTGATATAAGGGATGCTTGTCACTGTTCTGTAATGCAAATTCGCTAGCAGTCCACCCGATTGACGGCCCAGAATTGACAGGCGGGGAAGATTAACATGGCGGAAATCCGGATCGAACAAGTTCGCAAGGCCTATGGACGCAATCAGGTCGTCCATGGCGTCGATCTGAATTTCCGATCGGGCGAGTTCGTCGTCATCCTCGGGCCTTCCGGCTGCGGCAAGTCTACGCTGCTGCGGATGATCGCCGGCCTTGAGGATATTTCCTCGGGCGAGATCGTCATCGACGGCAAGGTGGTCAATCAGCTCGAGCCGCGCGAGCGCGGCTGCGCCATGGTCTTCCAGAATTATGCGCTCTATCCACACATGGATGTTGCAGCCAACATGGGTTACGCGCTGAAGGTCGCCGGCGTGCCGCGCGCCGAGCGCGATCGCCGCATCAAGGAAACCGCCAGGATCGTCGGCCTCGAAGATTTCCTCGCCCGCAAGCCGGCCGAGCTTTCCGGCGGCCAGCGCCAGCGCGTCGCCATGGGCCGCGCCATCATCCGCGAGCCGAAGGTCTTCCTTTTCGACGAGCCGCT
>NZ_VNIP01000021.1 GCF_008370325.1 Martinezella tropici
GGGTCTCCTTGCCGCTTACCGTGATTTCATTCAGGATGCCGTTGAAATCCTGCCCCCATGGCGGCGTGCCACCGGCACCCACTGGCAAGAAAGTGAGCGGAGGGAAACCGTCAGTGAGAGATGCGGCACCATTCGTGATGCCGATCTGAGACGCTTGAGGAATGGCGCGAATATACCCTCCCCCGGCCGAAGCCGCGAACGGGATGGGAAATTTCACGGGTATGTCTGATGCCTTCATAAATAGGCTTCCTTCTCAGGGATGGGCGCGTCGTCACGACGGGCCAAGAGCGCTTGCCTAAGGCGCGGTTCGGCATGGCTTCAGGAGCCAAATTCTTTTGATGTTGACTATGAAACAGTCGCTCCGAGCTGTGCTGCCTCGATCGCCATTTCCCAGCGGCCATGCGGGACCATCGATTCAAGCTGATAGGCAAGGCGAATGACCTTCCACTTGCCATTTGCCGGGGTGAGATCGCTCTTGACCTCGATATTTCCGAGGAATTTAACTGCCGGGTTGTACAGCGCAGTCAGAGCGACGTTGGTTTGCGTGAATTGGGGGTAGCCGATCATGCCTGTTTCGCGGGAGATCAGAACGGCATCACCATCCCGAGCTTTGTCGGACGGAACGATAGCCATGACGCCGCGCTCCACGATCATGTCGATACCGGCATGCCTGGCGATCGCAAGGGCTTGCTTCCAAGCCGTTCCCGCATAGTACGGGTTCGATAGCTTTGCCGTCACTCCAGCGTTCTCGAAGCCATAACCCATTTGCTTCGCGAGGTTCTGCATCATTCCAGCTACGTCAGCCGACCCGCGAATACTAAGAGGTGTGGCCGGTTTTACAGCATCGTAAGGGCTGGGCTGGGAGAGGACGCGGAAGCAGACGTTCGGCATCGATTGGGCATCTACCGACGCGGTGAGGATCTGCCCGTTCCAGACTAGGCTCATCCCCGTCTCGTCATCCCCGGCGTAGACGGAGATCTGGTTCTTGTACATCTTCAGGTACTGCGTCCCGACGGTGCTCAACTGGTTCATCATCGACAGAGGCAGGCCGTAGATGCCCATTATCATTTCGCCCTGGCTAGCGCCGCCGGTATTGGTGATGGCGCAAGATACACGCGCACCGGAGATTGTTGCCGTGTTGCCGCCGCCTTCGAATTGGCCGTTCGCCAGCTTGAATACGACCTCTATTTTCTTTTGCGTGAAGCTCATAGAGCGGCCCCCAATTCCGACGAAGAAAGGACGAGGACCGCTCTAAGCAACGGCACAGAAGAGAAATGCCGATTAGCCACCCCCACGAAGGCAAGGAGGCTGCGTGGTGGCCTGCCGGTGTTTTTTATGGCGACGACACCGCCGGCTGGTCGCCCCTGCGTCCGAGAAAGCTTGCGTCGCAGGAATATGGCGCGCATCCCTGAGGAGGCGACGAAGCAACCAAATGCGCGCCAAATCATAATCATTTTGCCCTCGTCGGAAGTTGCGCGTTCGCATCGCTCTGGAGAGCTTGGATAGCGTCCCGCCATGGGCGTACTACTGGTTGTGCCGCAGCCGTATCGGTACGCACTGCTTCATGCAGCGTGCTCCCGAAAGGCATATTCATCAGCCGGTCGATTGCTTTGCTTCGATCGGTCGGAGGCCAAGCATTTCCCGCCAAAGACGATACAAAGCGAAGCTCGATCAATTTTCCCAAAAACTTATCGCGAAGTTCGATCGTCTCAGCGAGGATTCCATCAACCTCATCATCGAAGATTTTGGCGATGGCGGCATTACGGCGCCGTTGTGCGGATACCAAAGCCTCTTCATGTTCTTCATGAGAGGAACGAACAACCTCAACGGCGGCTTGTGCGGCAGCTAGCGCCTCATTCGCAGTCGCCAGTCTCGCGTGGGCCATCCCCATGACATCATCCCGCAATGCCGGAGATCCGGTTCTCGCGGAATCAATCATGCGCGTGCGCAGCGTGACGCGGGCGGATTCTACACCTTGTTCCGCTTCATCCTGTTCCCTGATCGCTTCCGCAATCATCTCATGTGCCCGGGACACAGTCGCCGACTTTTCGGCAACACTCCGCTCCAGCCGGCCGATTTCATCCAGAGCTTGAGCCAATTGAACTCGGGCTGGATTGTAAGGGGGTTCTTTTCCTCCCCGCGCGAGCATGGCAATCTTTCCCATGGCAGCCTCCTTCAAACCTTGATCCTAGCCGCGTCGGGATACATCTCGTAGAACGACGCTGCGCCCTTCGCAGTCATGTGGCTCGACTTCGGCGCCGGTTGCTGCCCCATAGTATTGACCCGGACAAGAGCGGCGTCAGGAAACCGCTGAGCAAAGCTCCTGGCTGCAGCGCTGTCCATGGCGGGAGGCCGCGATTTACGTTCTTCATCAGGATCGATGCCATTCTCAGGCAGATCGTCTTCGGCCCCGGGGTGGGCCTGATCCCAGATAGCAATCCAGTCCTCGCGATTGAGCGCGGTAAGGAGGCGCCTCAACAGGTCCGTCCCGTCCGTCCCACCGTCGGGTAGTGCACGGTCATCCGGATCGGCCTCGTCCAAGGCATAGCGCGCCGTGTCGAATCTTCCGCCCTTCCGAAAGTCCTTCGATGGCGCCTTGATTTGCTTGCCGGGAACGCGACGGATCTTGCTGGGCATAGCGTCAAAGGCGCCCTGTGAGGGCGGATGGGTGAGATGGGGATTTGCCTTGAGGAAGACTGCGAAATTGTGCAGTTCCCGGTCGGAGAGAAGGTCGTTTGGGTGGCCCATGAGAATTCCTTTCAATGCCTGAATTGTTGAGGGAAGCTGGCACCGGGCATCGCTACACGGGCACGAGGGGAGGCTGCGGACTGTCGCAGCGCTTCGTCGCTGATGACCATCGGTCCCTTCTTGCCAAGCACCTGGAAGACTGCGCCGGCAACGGCATTCGCAACGTCGTCATGAAAGGCAGAACCGGGCGGATGATCGATGATATCCCGACCGCTTGAGCCCGAGCGCCGCTCGAGCTCGATAAGCTGATTTGTGGCTCTCTCGTTGTCGAGGAGGCTTACTCGTCCGGAATTGATGGCAGGCACCATCGCGGCATAAAGCTCGCTCTTCGGCGCTGTGCTGCGCTCGTACGCAACACCGTGCCGGCTGAACGGCTCCTTGCACCATTCACCGCCGAAGTTGTCGCCAGTGACCGAATAAACGCCATAGCTCTTCAGCAGATCACAGAAATCCTTGGTGACGGCTTCTGGGCTGTAAGGCGGCTTGCGCTCCCGTAGCACGTCCAGGATGGCCCTATTGCCTTCCTTGTGCGCGATACCGAGCGTCATGCTGTCGGAGCTGCCGCCGGAAGGATCTACGAAGCCGTAATAGCGTGTGCCAGGCTCGCGAGCCCGTTCGATTACGCCCACGTCAACCGCTGCCTCGACCACTTCACGGGTTAGGAGCGTTTCAACATCGGTTCGGAACTTGCCGCCATATTCCGCGCTGGCTGCCGCTGCGTCACGTTCATAGGCTCGATCAATGACGCGCTGGGGCAGGGTGCTATTCAGCACCTTTGACTCCGCATTGGCGATCAGGATGAGCGGATCACCATCGGGTTTAAAATCCCTACGGTAGTTCGCCCAAAGCTCTCCACGGCGCGCGTAGGGCGAGCTGATGCACACCAAAGGCCCTTCAGTCGTTGCCAGCGCAGGGCGGGCAGCAGCGAGGATTTCCTTGTCGGGATTCTTTGATCCTTCGATCGACCAGAACGCGATTTCATCGCAGATGATGGCAATGGCGGTGATCGATCGAATGGTCTTGAAGTTGGCGGGTACGATGTTGATATCAACCCGTGTGGATAGGCGGATGGCATCAGCGGTAGGCTCGCCTTCAAGCAATGCGCTAAGATCGGGTGAGTGCTGCAGGATGCCCGCGACATGCATGAAGGCTCTGGAGGCCTGATACGTGTTCGCAGCGAGGACCGGAAGGACAGCACGCTCGCCAGGGGCAAGGCACTCGCTCCAGTCAATGCAAGTCGCGAGATACGAGCCCAGAACAGCCGCTGCACGCGTCTTGCCACTGCGACGGCCCGCAACTGTCCAAAACTCCTCAACGCGTTCCTCGGGCTCCTGTGCACGGCCGGTGATAAGGGTGAATAGCTCTCGCTCTTCGGCCGTAAGGGTCTCGCCCATGGAAGCCATCAGCAATGCACGCCAAATAGCCCAGGACTCGCCGGCTATGGCTTGTCCTAGCAGCCTGTCATCGCTGAGGGCTTCGCGTAGGCTGATCAGTACCTTCATGCAGCAGCGCCTCTGCGGCTGAAGATATCGGACTGGGTGCGTCGTGCCTGCTTGCCCTTGGGCTTCCTGAGGGCTGCTAGCGTCCGTGTGACGGCATTCGTCAATCGGGTGATTTCCACCTCATTGACCTTTTCGCCACGCACCAGTGCAGCCTGTAATTCCTCAGATCGTACGGTGAGGGCTGCCGCTTGCTTCACCAAAGCTGTTTCGGATTCGGTGAGCTTGTCAGCCCCGCCAAGTTCGTCCGCAAAGCTCATGGCTAGGTCACGATAGCGCCGTGCAGCAACTGAACGTCCGTCTACGCCATCGAGCAAAGCATTTCCGTTTGTGACACGGCTGCGAGCGGTTGGCTTTAGAGCGGCGATGTTGGCGTTATCGGATGGCATGTTTCGTTCTCCAAACATGCCCCAGAAGTTATCACGACACGCGGATTAACGCAACATGATTGCAACACGATAAAAATTTACCAATAAAAACAATAATTTGAAATACGACAAGCGGATAATTATTCCGAAACTCAATCTTGTGATCAAATCTGGGAAATCTGCAATTTCGCGCCGAAAAATCCAATGATTTCATATGGATATTTTGCCATACTAAGTCGATTTTTTAGTCAAAAGGAAAAGGGATGCATCCGCGAGAATTCTATGAGCAAGTCGCTAAACCCAATATCGCAGAGGTGATTGACAATGATGAGGATTATCGCCTCGCTGTTAATGCCATCACGAGCGTGGACGCAGCGTATGGAGTGCTTTTCGAGCACTTGAAGTCAGTTGATGCTCAAATTTTGCAGGCGATTCTATTCGACGGCAAAGAACTAAAGGATAACCATTTTAAGGATCATATCGCCAAACAGTCGAAAGAGTTCGAGATTATTCGCGATGCAGCCTACGCCACCAAGCATGGACGTCTGTCTGATCGCAAGTCGAGTGCTCGGCTCGTCCGATCTTCTGGAGACGTTGCGACACACAAGCTCACAACTGGCCTTTTTGCAGCGGGAGATGCGTTAGGCTCCTCAGCGTAACCCCACGGTGGGGGCCG
>NZ_VNIP01000022.1 GCF_008370325.1 Martinezella tropici
TCTGCCGGAGCATTTCCGAGCTCCCTTTGTCGATCCGCTGACGGCGACAGGGCCAGCCGTTCTGAAAATCTTCGATCATCCCGACATCTATGCCGGGCAAACGCTACCGATCATCGGGGAAGTTCTATCACCGGCCGAGATGATCGAGACCTTCCAGCGCGTCACGGGCCGGAAGGCTGTGTATGCATCCGCCTACACCCCTGATGAGCTGGTTCGTCATTTTCCGGAGTTCCGGGAAAATCCCGAGCTCGTTCGAGAAAACATCGGCATGGCGGAATACGCGGTCGAATACGGATATTTCCGGAAAGACCGGGATCTCTCGTGGAGCAGGCGGATCAATCCCTCCAGTCTCACCTGGGAGCAGTTCCTGATCAAGACCGGTTGGGACGGCGAAAAAAGGGCTTTTGGCCTCAGCTAGTAAACTTCGGTCGGCACGCACGCGTCCGGAAAAGGAGCTGCTCGAAGGATTGATCAAGCCCGTTTTCGCGCTCCTTGAACCCGACGGCACGAAGCAACTGGAAACCGCTTGAATATGAACTATTGGCGCGGCATCCAAGCTACCACGTCAGCTTGGCAGAAAACTTCTATCATCGCATGTAACGATACCAGCCTTTTCTTCGAAATGGGGTATGTCGGATGAAAAATTCGGCGCGCGAAGAAGAATGGGCGGCCTGGATGCGATCCGCAATCGCGGGCGACGGACGCGCCTACCACAGACTGCTAACAGCGATCACGCCCCATCTGCGTATGATCGCTCGTAAGCGCTGCGAACAGTTCGGTGCGCCAGCGAGTGAGGCCGAGGACGTGGTTCAGGAAGTATTGCTAGCTATCCATCCCAAGCGGGGCACTTGGGATCCATCCCGGCCACTGGGTCCGTGGATGGCTGCGCTCGTGCGCAACAAGTTGATCGACAGCCTGCGACGGAGAGGCAAGCAAGCCGCCGTTCCCCTCGAAGACGTGATCGCGATCCTCGAAAGTGACGACGGAGTAGGGGTCGCTGACCGGATGGACATTGAACAGATATTGGGCCGGTTGAAGGACCCTCAGCGAACAATTGTCCAATCGATTTCGATCGAAGGTTCCAGCGTTCGCGAGACGGCCGAGCGCCTGAAGATGACGGAAGTGGCTGTGCGCGTGTCGCTCCACCGGGCGCTTAGGGCGCTTTCGGCTCTCTACTCGGAGCCACTGAAATGAAGACGAGTAACCTCATAGAAGTGCTCGCACAGGACGCGCCGGTAAGGTCTAGCCTCAGTCATATGCTCCAGCAGGCGACCATCGCGGCCGCTCTGATCGTTGCGGTCACCTTCTTCTCCGCGGTCGGCTTCCGGCCGGATATCGAGACCGCAATGGACACCGGTCGCTTCCTGTTCAAGTTCGTGATCACTATCGCTCTTGCGGTAACCGGTAGCCTTGTCATGTATCGTATTGGGAGGCCGGGTGTCCCGTTGTTGGGGTGGGCCTGGGCTTTGCTAGTGCCATGGGCATTGGCTGCTGGCGCGGCAGTATTCGAGCTCTCGGTCACGCCCCCTGAAATCTGGATGTCGCTCATGATCGGACATAATTCGCGGTTCTGTCTGACAATCATTCCTTCCTTGTCGGCCGGGCCTCTTGCATGTTTTCTTGTGGCCCTTAGGCACGGAGTGCCGGCTCGGCCGGGAATTGCGGGAGCCGCGGCTGGCCTAGCGTCAGCCGGAATCGCGGCGACATTCTATGCCGCAAATTGCAACGACGACAGCCCGCTCTTCGTCCTCCTCTGGTATCCGATCGCCATATCCGTTGTTACAGGAATTGGCGCTCTGGCCGGCCACAAACTATTGCGGTTGTAGATCTTTGAGTTGGTGCTTCAGTTTCGCGACTAGCTGTGTCCCTACGGAATCTCCTATGCGTTTTGTTGGACCCTCAAGCTACAAGAGGACCTATGGACGGCTATGGGCGTGGGAGTAATTAGCAGGACACCCGGCCGACCTAGACCACGCTACAGCAGGAACAGGCAGGTTTTGTGCAGGATCCGGCACCTGGGCGCGACTGATACTGGCACTTCCAAGGCAATGAACACACGGAGTCGCGTGAGATACATTTTCGAAAGCTCGCAATTATACGACGAATTTTTAAGCACAAACAGGAGATCTACATGACGCCCGAAGAATTCCGACAGAGAGGTCATGAAATCATTGACTGGCTCGCGGACTATCATGCGAAGATATCTGACTATCCGGTCCAACCTGCGACACAGCCGGGTGATGTCAAAGCGATGCTTCCTGCCGTACCGCCGGTAGAAGCTGAGGGTTTTGACCAGATCATCGCTGATCTCGACAAGGTCGTTCTCCCGAATATTTCGCATTGGCAACACCCAAGGTTCTTTGGCTACTTCCCCTCTAACTCCCTTGGCTCGGGTATTCTGGGCGATCTGGTGAGCAGTGGCCTCGGGGTGCTAGGTTTATCCTGGCAGTCAT
Source organism: Martinezella tropici (assembly GCF_008370325.1). GTDB lineage: Bacteria > Pseudomonadota > Alphaproteobacteria > Rhizobiales > Rhizobiaceae > Rhizobium > Rhizobium tropici_B. The sequence continues at coordinate 2,454 of NZ_VNIP01000022.1, forward strand.
CGCCCGCAGTAACCGAGATCGAGGAAGTTACGGTCGACTGGTTCAGGCAAATGGTTGGCCTATCGTCGGCGTGGTTTGGCGTTATCAACGACACGGCATCAACGAGCACTTTGGTCGCTTTGCTGTGCGCGCGGGAGAAAACGACAAGATTTTCTCTTGCCGGACGCGGCCTGCAGGCTGAAAACCGGCCACTCACAATCTACACGTCGGCGAGCGCCCACTCGTCGGTGGAAAAAGCGGCACTGCTGGCGGGATTCGGTCGTGAGAATGTCCGCATGGTTGATATCGACTCCAATTTCGCGATGCATCCTGCGGCGCTCGAGCATGCCATCGTCGCGGATATCCACTCCGGATCCACTCCCTGTGCGATCGTCGCGGCCGTCGGTGGGACCGCTACCGTGTCCATCGATCCGCTATCCAGCATCGCTGACATCGCACGCAGACACGGCTTGTGGCTCCATGTCGATGCAGCCATGGCCGGAAACGCGATGATCCTGCCGGAATTGCGTTGGATGTGGGACGGTATCGAGGACGCAGACAGCGTGGTTATAAACGCGCACAAGTGGCTGGGAGTGCCTTTTGATTGCTCGCTCTATTTCGTCCGAGACGAGCCTCATCTGCTTCGGGTGATGTCTGCCGATCCGAGCTTCCTTCAATCGAGGGCTGACGAAAAGGTTCGTAACCTGCGCAACGCCGGTATTCCCCTGGGACGAAGGTTCAGAGCTTTGAAACTGTGGTTCGCCATACGCGAACAGGGCGTATCCGGGTTGCAAGCCAGGTTGCGGCGAGACATTGGCTTGGCTCAGGATCTTCGATCGAAAGTGGAAGCCGCCCCTGATTGGCAGGTCATCGCACCCGTCGTTCTGCAGACCGTCTGTATTGTTTATCGGCCGAAGTCTGTGCGGCCCGACCGTCTCGATGATTTCACTCGCGCCTGGGCGCATGCGGTCAATACCTCGGGCCAAGCCTATATCACGCCGGCAACGGCGGCAGGGCATTGGATGGTCCGCGTCTCGATCGGTACAATAGCAACGGCAGCGAGCGATATAGAAATGGTCTGGCGGGCAATACAGGAAGCGGCTGCCTCGCTCGTCCCGGAATTTTCGTGAACGGCCGGAGAGGTGGTTGGCGGGACCCTCGGGACGAATGAGCCTTTGACGGATGATGACTTCAACGAGGTTAGCCAACCTACTGCCGTGTGACCGTCGCCGCAGCCTCTTTCCCGATGGTCGCAGATTACCTCCGCGAGGTTCTTCGTGTTCAGCTGCGGCCGCGATCGGGATCGGAAACTCACTGATCAAAGCTACGCTTGATACGGCGAGAAGAATGAGGTGCAGACGTCTGGTCCTCGATACCATGCCCGCTATGACCTCCGCGATCGCGGCCTATGAGGCACTGGGCTTCCAGAGGATCGATCCGTACTGGAATAACATTCTGCCCGTTATTTATTACGGCAAGACACTTTGAACTCTTAGAAACATAAGGAGATTTTAGATGTTTCATATCAACGCTGAAGCAATTGAATCGGTCAACCAGCTCTCTGAAATGTGGGGCAAACTCGTCGCGGACGTAAACGGTGCCGTGACCGACGATGAAGGGCTTGCGGTGCGATGGGCCGATGCAAAGTTTGCCTTCCACAATGCGCTTGTTGTGACTGCTCCAGTGGAGACCGAGGAGCAATTGAGACGGCTTCTTTTGCGGTCGTCAGAGTTCATGGATGGCCGTGCGCAACCAGGTTGCCTTTGGCTTTTTGATGACTTGGTTTCGCCGAACCTCAGAGCTGAGATCGGCTCGTTGGCGCGTGAGAGCGGATTGATCAGTTCGTTCACGTGTTGGGGAATGGCAGGCGATCTGATAACCCAAGATGAACCCAGCCACCCTTCGTTGCGGTTTGAGCGGGTAACCAGCGCGCAGCATCTTGACGCATATGCCAGCCTGAATGCCAGGGCATACGGCTTATCCGAAGAGGATGCGATGTCAACGTTTCGCGGGTCGCGCCTCTGGCGCGAAGAGATATTCGCTTTCGTTGCTTACGAGGGCTCAAATCCTGTTGCTTGCGCAGGCGCCTGTGTGGTGGACGGGCGATTATTTCTGGTCTTGGTTGCCACAGAAGCAAAGCGCCGCCGGCTCGGCTTTGGAGAAGCTGTCACACGCAAGGCCTTATACGAGGCAAGCCAGTCAACCGGCATCAAACGCGTCTGCCTTCAAGCAACAGCAGACGGGAAGCCGGTTTACGAACGGATAGGCCTGCGCTCGAATTCGTCGCTTCAGCTTTTCTCTCGACATTCGGCTTAAGATCAAGTCTTGGCCGTGATGGTATAGCCGGTGGAACTAATCTGGCGTCCACCGGCCCCCAGCTCCGTTTTGGCTCTGGATCTCACCCAACCTGGCTAAAGAGCGACAGCAACGCGGTCTCTGAATCTGAAGAGTGCGCATAAGTTTTACCTGCGGATGTATAATTCCCGCCGGTACTACTTGTTACATCTCCGGCACACCAAGCGACATCGCACTGGCAATATCGCGTCAGTGGAAACAGCTTGGAGCAATGAAAATGTCGTTTGGACTTTGGCGGTTCCGTGAAGCCAAACGGGCACTAACGATCTTCTGCGAGGACAATAACCTCGATTTAGATGATGACGTCGCCATCAGGGCGGCGCAACAGCTGCTGCAGGTCGCGTAAGAGCGCTCGGGCACCTCCGAGCAACTTCTTCGTCATTTGCAGGAGTACACCGAAATCGGATCAAAACGCGAACTCTAGCGTGCTCTTTCATTCCCCTTGGTTTGGGGTCAGGGCAAGAGCAGTCCGAAATCGATGGGATGGAAGGCTCCCGCTCCGCCGGTGCTAAGATGGCATCGTGTGTGGAAGGCTCCCGCGTTGAGGGAAAATGGCTTCGTTATGCAGCGCTTCTCGAGTGCAGTCGTGTGTCCGGCCTTTGATGCAGCCCTTCTTTCGACTGCTGGCCTTGAAGGGTTCCGCCAGGATCGTGCCCCCAATCGATTAGACGGACTTTGATGTCCGCTACGCTAAACGGGTTCGGCCGATCCATCGGGATCGAGTTGCTGCCTTCACTTACCTCTTTCGCCTCAAACTTCGAACGGCCTCAGCTATTTGCGGGCTGAACCGCCCTCAGATCGTTGATTTCCTCATATTCGCCACCTCGCGTCATGATCGACCACGCGATGCGCGCCATCTTGTTGGCAAGAGCAACGGCTGCGACCTTTGGCGGGCGACGTCTCAACAAACCACTGATCCATCCTGTGCCACTCCCTCCGTCGCGACGAATGTAGCGTAAAACAGAGGTTGCGCCGAGCACCAATAATTGCCGGATATATGGATTTCCTTGCTTGCTGATGTGGCCAAGCCGCGCCTTGCCTCCGGAGGAGTTCTGCCGCGGCACCAAGCCAAGCCAGGCGGCAAAATGTCTCCCTGACTTGAAAGCCTGCGGATCGGGGACAATCGACGACAGGGCCGACGCTGTGACAAACCCCACTCCAGGTATGGTTTCCAGTCGGTTCGATAGGTCATTTTGGTAATGCCAGGAGATAAGCTTCTTTTCGATTGCCTGAAGGCGTTGCGCCAGGTCGCAAACTAACTTCGCCAGCGCCTCAAGGACGAACCGAGCAAGCTCCGGCAGATCTGATCGCTCACCTTGAGCAAGCTCGCGGACAACGCGTGCCATCTGACTAATTCCGACACCAATCGAAATGCCAAGCTCGGCTAGATGGGCACGGATGGAGTGCAGAAGCATCGTGCGTTGCTTGATGAGCAGAGCTCTTGAACGGTGCAACATCGCCGCTGACTGCTGCTCTACGGACTTCACCGGCACGAAACGCATTGTCGGTCGCGTCACTGCTTCACAGATCGCCTCAGCGTCGGCGGCGTCATTTTTCTGCCTTTTGACGTAAGGCTTCACATAGGCTGGCGGCATCAGCCGCACGTCGTGCCCGAGAGCCGAAAGCTCGCGGGCCCAATAATGAGCCGTTCCGCAAGCCTCGATGCCGATGAGGCAGGGTGGCACCTGCGCGAAGAATTTCAGCATCTGTTGGCGCCGCAACTGTCGCCGTACCACTACATTGCCGCCGTTATCAATCGCATGAACTTGAAACACCGACTTCGCTATATCGATGCCAACAGTAGAGATCTCTTCCATTCGAACGCTCCCGGTTTGTCCATCCTAACCGATGCCATCTTAGCACCGGCGGAGCGGGAGCCTTCCATCCCATCGATTTCGAACTGCTCTTCTGTGGTTGCCGTCCGTTGCGCAAGTAGTTTCTGACCTTTTTTGAGGTGTGATCGAGTGCGGTCTTCTGTCAGGCCTTTCTTTGCGGCACTTTCAGAGGCCGCTGGCCGGTATGGTGATCTGCGGACCCGGCCCAAATCTTGTTCCCGAGCTCGTGGCTCCAAGAGCAGTACTGGTTTTCCCGATCCAGATCGTTTCGATCATGCGCCCATTCGGGTCATCGACTTCTCACACCTCCTAGCCGGTCCTGGTTATCCGTAGCGGTTCCGTGTCACGCCATAATTGCCAGAGCCGGGTCTCTATAATCTTCCTGCTTCGTCAGCATGGCCCATATATTCCGCGCCATTTTGTTCGCCAGGGCGATAGCCACCAGCATCTTCGGCTTCTTCGCGAGCATCCGTGAAAGCCACGATCCGTGCACTGGCGGTTTGCGACCCGCCCAACTTACGCAGGTCATCGCACCGATGATCAGAAGTCTGCGAATGTCGGCCTGTCCGGCCTTCGATACCCGGCCGAGTCGTTCCTTTCCGCTCGACGAAAATTGTCGGGGAACGAGACCAAGCCAGGCTGCGAAATCTCGGCCGCACCGGAAATTCTCCATCGATGGCGCGAAGGCTTCTACCGCCAGTGCGACCAGCGGATCCACGCCAGGCATCGTTTGAAGTCGATGCGCGATTCCGCTCTGCCGAGACAGGTCCACGAGCTTCTTGGCCTTCTCCTTGATCCGGGTTGTCTTCTCGTCTATCTGAGCCAGAAGATCACGGCACTCCTCCCGCACGAGTTCGGGCAGGTCGATCTCAGCCCTCTCAACGATCGCTTTAATGCGCTGGATGTGAGCAATGCCCTGTGGAATGGCCTGGCCATATTCATAGAGAACAGCACGTAAAGCGTTCACCAATTCCGTTCGCTGCCGGACAATCCGCTCGCGCGCCCGGAACAGAACCGCCCGAGCTTGCTGATCCGCATTTTTGGGCGGGACGAAACGCATCTCGGGCTGACAGGCCGCGATGACGATTGCTTCAGCATCGGCGGCGTCGTTCTTCTGGCGCTTCACGAAAGGGCGGACATATTGCGGAGCGATCAGCCTGACCTCGTGCCCCACTTTGACCAATTCACGGGCCCAGTAATGGGCGCTACCGCAGGCTTCCATAATCACAATCGCTGGCGGCTGTTCCGATAGGAAGCGGAGAAACTGTCCTCGTGACAGTTTCTTTCGATACCGTACTTCGCCCGCCATCGTTGCTGCGTGCAGCACGAAAACATTCTTTGCCAGATCCACCCCGATCAACGTGTCTTTCATTTTGCCGTCTTCTCCGTCCTGTGGGCTACAACCACATCATCTTGGCATATTGCAATGCCGTGAGGGGAGGACGGCAACCACCCCATCTTGTTCTGGCCCCTCTTCGGCCGGAGAAACCCTGGGGAAGATCCAATCCTTCACGACAGCGTCTGAGCGCTTCCAGGCTATCAGATTCCACATGGATCCAGAAAGGCATCTGAAGTATGGCCAGCTGAAGCTGGCTGATCTGCGATGGCGTCCGATGCTTCTTCAGCATCGGAAACAATTGGCATTGGCAACGGCCAGGGCAGGGGTCTAATCTGATGTCCGATATTCTCGTCGGCGATGCGCAACGCTTTTAGCGACCAGTTTTTGACAGAAACGAGACGTGGTGGGCGCATGCGTTCCCATAAGATCCTCTTCATAATCGGAAGTTGAATTTTGTTAAGAAATGCGCGAGTATAACGCGATTAGCCTGGGATGGGGCGGAGTGGGATATGTCATGCGCCCCGTGACATTTTCGTTCGATAGCATATTTCGAGTCGACTGCTTGAGCGTCCGCCAGTCCGGCGTCGCAAAGGTTGGCAATGCACCGATTTTCAGATTGATATCTTCTAACATTTGCCGCGGCGGTCGAAGCATAGCAATAGCAGTATTCTGCATGCGCAATTCGGTGGGAGACTAAATACGCCCAGTCAATTTGGGTGTCTGTCTGGAGGGCATTCTCGATGAGAGTCTACGAGGCGATCGTGAAGGCGCTGGAGGGAGTGGGGGTCGGCGCCGCCTTTGGTGGAGCGGGCGAAAATGCCGCCGGTCTGATGCTTGCCCTCAAACATTCCTCAATCCGCCCCGTCATTACTCGCCACGAACAAGCGGCCTCATTCATGGCTTGCGGCTATGCCATGCATTCGGATCAGTTGGGCTTCTGCTTCGCGACGGCGGGACCGGGCGCGTTCAATCTGTTTTCCGGATTGGCTGTCGCCATGTCGGATTCTTATCCGGTATTGGCCGTTTCCGGCTATGCTTCCCTTGACTGGAAGGGAAAGGGGGCGTTGAACGAAACCTCCGGCACCAGTCGCACTCCAGATTCCCAGGCGATGTTTGCCGCCACCACGAAGAAGTCATTTCTGCTGACGGATGCGGCCAAGACCTGCGACGTCGTCGAGGAGGCAGTCAATCTGGCCTTCGACGGCCGCCCTGGCCCGGTTCACATCCATGTCCCGGAGAACCTGACGCATCATGGCGTTTCCGTTGACAATTTTCGCCCTATCGATCTCCGGCGACGTCCGGTGACGCCGGAGTCCAAGCGGGTTACCGAAGTTGCCCAGCTTCTGGCGGACGCCGTTGCCAAGGACAAGAAGATATTGGCGCTGATCGGCTTCGGCGCTGTTCGCAGTGGCGCGGGGCCGGAGCTGAGGGAGCTTCTGGAGCGCTATCAGATTCCGTTCGCGACGACGCTCGATGGAAAAGGCATCATCTCGGAGCGTCATCCTCTCTCGGTTGGCGTGTTCTGCGACAGTGGCCACAGCGCCGCCTGGAAAGCTTTCCTGCAGGCCGATGTCATCCTTGCGGTGGGGAACTCCTTCGCGCAGCACGCCACCTTCAATTTTCGCGATGATCTTCTGGCTGGCAAGACGCTCATCCACATCAACATCGATATCGGCGAGATCGACAAGGTCTACAAGGCCGACGCCGCCATCATCGGCGATGCAAAACTTGCGGTTGCGGCGCTCAACAAGGAGATATCGCCCAAGGCCGCGGCTGTTGCAGCAAGACCCGCCGAGGGGCGCGATTACGACGCGGAGCGGATCGTCCATCTCCTGGATGAAATCCACCCCGGACAGCTTGCGCAATCCCTGTCCAAGCGTTTGCCAAAGAATGCCATCGTCCTTGCAGACGCCGGCGCGCATCTCGCCTGGCTCGGCTACTATCTGGAGCTGTCACCGGGACAGTTTTTCCGAAAGCCTGGCGGATTCGGACCGATGGCGGGGCATGTCAACGGCGCGCTTGGCGCCAAATGCGCCAATCCCGACCGTCCGGTTATCGTCGGTTGCGGCGATGGATGTTATCTGCTGTCGGGCTTCGAGCTTCTGACCGCCGTTCAGTACGATATTCCTGTCATCTGGATTATTTTCAACGACGGCGAGTTCAAGCTCATCAAGCTTTATCAACTCGAAGCCTATGCGGAATCGGCCCTCGTCGAATTCGGCAATCCCGATTACGTTGCCTATGCCAGGGCTTGCGGCGCGCAGGGATACAGAGTCGAGACAATCGATGAATTCGAAAGCGCCTTCGACGAGGCGCTGGCGCTGGGCAAGCCGGCAATCATCGATGCCCACATCACCAGGCTCGCGCTGCCGCATTACAGCCCATCACCGAAAGGGCTTCTTTCCGGCATCGCAAAGATGGTCGAGGATCGGGTTTTGCCGGGTCACAGTGGGCAATAGCCATTTTGGTCGTTGGCGAGACAAGCCGAAATAAGCAGGCGTTTCCTGGTCGCATAGCGGACGGCGACGGGAAACGGGGGAACGTCCGCCTCTTTTGTATCCCATGCAGTCCATCGATGCGATGCGCCGAGGGCCATTGTTAGATGCGTTCACGGAGGGCGAGCGGTAATGGCGTGGAGTGAATCCTATCAAGGAGATGTCGAGGCCGAGCGCCTCCTGTTCGAGCGCCTCGCTCAGGATATGATGCGCGTGCAGTATAAGACGCGCGCCTATGCCAAGGCCGCCGACATTCAGCGCGCCTTTCACAGCAAGGCCGTTTTTGCGGCGATAGATGCTAAACTGACCTTCATAGACGACTTGCCCGATGATCTCAGAGTGGGTTTTGCCGGGCCTGGCAAGAGCTATTCCGCGATACTGCGCCTGTCCAATGCCAGCGGCTACGGTCAACCGGACTATAAGCCCGATCTGCGCGGGCTGGCGGTGCGGATCAATGTCTCGGACCAGGAGCAGCACGATCTGCTGGCGACCAACTTTCCGGTTTCACATGCCCGCGATGCCAAGCAATTCGTTGCTTTCGCCAAGGCGACGGCGGGAGGAGGCTTAAGTCGGCTCCTGGGTGTGATCGGCCTTGCCTTCACCTTCGGACCCTCGGAAACCCTGCGGATGATCCGCAACGTCACGGCCGGCCGCAACCGCAAAGTCCGCAGCCTGGCGCTCGAGACCTTCTGGAGCCGCGGCGCGATCTGTTGGGGCGACAAGCTGGCCGTGCGCTATCTATTCCGTCCCGCACCGAATGCGCCACATGCTCCCGATCCGTCCAAGACCGATCCTGGCTATCTCTCAACCGAACTCGCCCGGCGGCTGGAGGTCGGAGACATCCATTACGAACTCTGTCTCCAGCTTTTCGCCGATCCGAAGTCAACGCCAATCGAAGACACGTCCGTCGAATGGACGGAGACCGCTTCGCCTCCGATCAAGCTGGCAGATCTCAAGGTCAGCAAACCGACGACCGGAGACGCCGAAGCCATTGCCAATGCGCGCCTTGTCGACGAACTGGCTTTCAACCCCTGGAACACGACCGACGCCTTCAGGCCGCTCGGCAATCTCAACCGGGCACGCAAGGTGGTCTACGATGCCAGTGCTGCCTATCGCCACAGTTTCCGCTGGACAAGCCCGGTGCCCTTTCGCAACCGGCTGGCAGGAAGTATAGTGCGCCGTGCTTTTCTGGTCATCAATCGCTACATCGCCTGGCATCGGCTGTCGCTACGGCTGAGCCTGCTCAATCTCGATGCTTTCCGCTATGTCCTGCGTGAAAAGAACCTGATCGGAACCGATCCCGTCGAAGCGCCGCCCGTCGCGCGCCCGACGCCGCCGCCGGCGATTGCCGAAGGCGAGCGGCAAATGCGGACCTATGACGGCACTTTCAATGATCTGTCGGCGCCGCAGATGGGCGCAGTCGGCTCGACTTTTGGCCGCAACCTAGCACCGGTTTTCGCGCCCGAATTGTTCGACACGCCCAATCCGGTGGTGGTCGCGCAGCAACTGATGCATCGCGATACATTCATTCCGGCGCGCTCGCTCAACATCCTCGCCGCCGCCTGGATCCAGTTTCAGGTCCATGATTGGGTCAACCATGCCCGCCATCCACTCGGGAAAAAAGACGTGGTCGTTGGCCTTCCAGCCGGCATGAAATGGACCAGCGAGGTCGGCGGCCAGCCGGAAGACGTGATGCGAATTGCCGGAAACATGGAGATCGCCGGCTATGCCGGCAAGCCGCCCATCTATTTCGGCAACGCCGCCTCCCATTGGTGGGATGGATCCGAGGTCTACGGCCCTGACAGCGAGAAGGCGAAGCTGTTGCGCGAGGGACCAAAGATCCGTCTCGTCAATGGGCATCTGCCGGTCGACGTTCATGGCTTCGAGGTTACCGGTTTCAACGAGAGCTGGTGGCTCGGCCTAAGTGCGATGCACACCCTGTTTGCGCGCGAACATAATCTGCTGTGTGACGAATTGCGCCGCCAATATGGCAATTGGGACGATGAGCGCGTTTATCAGACGGCGAGGCTGATCGTCTCGGCACTGATTGCCAAGATCCATACGGTCGAATGGACGCCGGCGATCCTTGCCACAAAGGCGATCGAAGTCGGCCTCTCCAGCAATTGGAACGGTCCGCCCGCCAATGACTGGCTGACAAGGGCAGGCTTGTGGCTGATAGACCAACATGCGTCCACCGGCATTCCGAAGACGATGCCGGATCACCACGGCACGCCCTATTCGCTGACGGAGGATTTTGTCACCGTCTACCGCATGCACCCGCTGCTGCCTGATGATTATTGCTTCTACGACCACAAGACGGGCGGCAAGATCGCTGACAAGAGCTTCATGGATATCCAAGGCCCAGGCGCCGACGACATCATGCGGCAATACGGCCTTCGCAACACGCTCTATTCCTTTGGCACTGCCCATCCCGGCGCGATCACGCTGCACAACTTCCCTCGTGCATTGCAGGCTTTCACGCGCGACAACGAGATTATCGATCTTTCCGTTATTGACCTCGTGCGCACACGGCACCGTGGCGTGCCGCGCTACAATGATTTCAGGGCCGGCCTGCACCGGCCACGGATCAAGAACTGGGAGGAATTGTCGACCAATCCGGAAGATGTGCGGCTGATCAAGGAAATCTACGGCGATATCGACCGTGTCGACACGGTGGTCGGCCTATTTGCGGAGCCTCCACCGACCGGTTTCGGCTTCAGCGACACCGCATTCCGCATCTTCATCCTCATGGCTTCGCGCCGGCTGCAAAGCGACCGTTTCCTGACGGTGGATTTCCGCCCGGAAGTCTATTCGCCCTTCGGGATCGACTGGATCGCCAATAATGGCATGACGAGCCTGATCCTGCGCCACTGTCCTGACCTCGCCTCGATGGTGCCGCGCAATGCCAGTGCCTTTGTGCCCTGGCGGCCGATCCTTCCAGGCGGTGAAAAGCAGGATCTGGAAAGGAAGGCATCATGACCAACATTTCCGGAGCAGATGGTTCTTCGCCAGCAAACGCCGCCGCGTCGGAGACTTCGACCGGCAATCGTGGTCTCGACGCGCTTTTCCGCCGGCCGCTCATCGAGGCGATATGGCGCCGTCGCACCCATCGCGTCAGCCAGGGAAGCTCGGTGCTCGCCGGCACCATGAGCTATCAATCGGATCAGCCGCGCGAGCCTCTTTCGGAACTCGAGGAGGCGGTGCTGATCGCCATTACCGGTTCGACCGGGCTTACCATGCCGGACCGGCCCTTCGAGGACCCCGCCACGCATCAGCCGATCATGGCCAAGCCGAACCTCACCATGGAAGGCCGCACCGCCGGCAGCCCCGACAATGCCCAGGGCACGCATTTCTTCATGATCAACGACAGCGGCACCTATTTCATCCGGAAATTGCCGCCACCGCCGGACGGTGAAAAAGCGCTGACGCCGGAGAGATTGATCGCCCGGGCGGCGGAGGCGAAGGTGCGCATTCTCGATCACCGCCTCGATGTTCCGGACGGCAAGCGTGCCTTTCCGGCCTATCTGGATTCCAATCGTTTCCTGTCGAACCAGCCAGGCACGACGATCTTCCTGCCGGTCGTCGACCTTTCCCGGCAATATATCAATGGCATGATGTATCTTCTGACCCAACCGGACGGTGCCCGGCCGGCCATCGTCGACGACCGCAACTTCTATCGGCTCGCGGGTGTGAAGCGCTGGGTGGACAAGGGCTTTCTGAATAAGGATATCAAGATACCGCTCGGCGTCATCGGTTCGTTGCGCACGCAGATCGAAGCTGATCTTCTTCTGCAAAATATATTCCTGACTGCCGATGCCATGGGGCTTGGCGCCTGGATCCATGCTTCCATCAGCCCGCCTGTGCTTGTCGGCGACCCGAAATTCCTGAAGACCTATGGTGCGATGCTGGGCTTCGACGTCGTTACGCCGCGCTGGCGCTTGATGGACATCCTGCGATGGCAGATTCCTTTGCCGCGTTATTCCAATCTGCGTAGCAACCCGATCGGACTGCGCTACAAGGGCGAGCACCTGATCAAGGGCATGTCGCCACCCTATTACGACAGCATGGCCGATGCCGTTGCTTTCGTCATCGAGGAGAAGTTCGGCAAGCGCGGCCTTTTCAACGACCAGGCCTTGTTTGCCGAAATCTACAAGGACGATTATGGCAGGCGTTATCTGGCGGAAGCGGCCGTCTACAACGACGACGTCGTCAACTGCGCACGCGACATCTGCACCTACATTTACGAGACGCATGGGCGGTTTCCGGCGCATTGCGACGCGATCCATGTGCCTGGCGTCTGGCTCCAGGCGCATCATGTCGAACTTGGCTACTACGACCGATACTTCAAAAACGGGCTGACGGACGCTCATCGCTCTCATCATCAAGACTGGCAATAGAGCACAGCGTGCTCTCATGTTTTGCTTGATGATGTGAAATATCCGGTAGTGTAGAAGTTCTTCGAAATGAAAATGGCAGTTCACATCGCGCTGCATTTCTGAGAATGGGGTGAAAATATGTGATCGAGCGATGCGTGATACCGGCCGCAACTGCATATTTGGCTCTGATCCTCATGAAGATATTGTCAGCGCCCATAATTCGTTTCTGAGTATTCCGCTTTACTGATCCGATGGTGGTTTCAGTTTCTGGTAGTGCACAAAAGACAATCGGCGGACCTAACGCCGGCAATCGAGTGAAAGGTACGGAATAAGTTCAACAACACAAACTGGGAGATACGCAGATGAACGTCATGAAAGCTCTGGCAACCACTGCAGCTGTACTCGCAGCTCTCGTTTCGCCTGCGAAGGCAGCGTGTGATGATATTCCAAAAAAGCTTCGAAGTGATGGTGGATGGCTATTCCGAATCAACGGTACCTGGCGACCTGTAATCGGCGAACTGAATGATTTCGTTCAAAACCTAAAATCTCGAAATGTGTATTTTACTTACGTCGTCAACGACGACAGTCTCAACAAACCGCGTCGTGGCTTGCTGGTTATCAAAACAGGGATAAGTCTTAAGCAGACAGATGCCGCAGGGGACACGTCACATGTGAAGCTACTTCGATATCCCATAAGCAAAGTGGCCAACTGCGATGGTAATTATCGCTATTTTGACACAAGTGTTTCCGGGATATCCTATGACAGATATCACGACTATGGCTATCGAACGGATGAAGACGCCACTATTAACCGATTTCATATCCGATATGCGACCAGGACTGGCTGTCTCAATTCCAACGACGCGCAACCCGACGCCTACTTTTCCGGCCATAGGGCAAGCAATATCTCGCAGTTTTCTTTCGATCCAAAGGTTGTTCGATCAGGGCAGCATAGCCAGTTTCTGGCATTGTTTGGAATTACGCCAGCCTATGCTGCTCAGGCTATTTCCGATCGGCAGGTCGAGATCAAGAGATATGTTGCTGACGATAGCGGATCGGCCTGCGTCCGATTCAGCATAAAAATACAGCCGGGTCGGTTTGTTCGGATCAATGATCTCGATCGCCGTTCGCCTTTTCGTGCAGACGAGCAGTCTTGGACCTGGTCCGAATGAGCACAAATACGACCTCTCCGGCGACTGACCAATTTTCTCAAAACGACATGCTTGCCGAGGAGAAACGAGCGATCTGGGGTGATCATGCCATCCCTGAAGGGATCACGGGAATCGGACTTTCCGGCGGCGGAATCAGAGCCGCCATCGTTGCCCTGGGTGTTCTCCAGTCATTGGCGGAAAAGGACATTCTCAAGCAGTTTCACTATCTGTCGAGTGTGTCGGGTGGTGGCTACATCGCGTCTGCACTGACCTGGTTTTGGTCTTCACGACGACAACAGGAAGAGCGCCTTACTGACGACGCCAAATGCAAATTCGGTTCAGATCCGAACAGCTTCCCCTTCCAGGAGATGCAACAGTCGACAGCAGGCTCTGATCTGGAAGAGAATTACGCGGATCTTTCATTGCAGGCGAAGGCCGCCAAAAATCTTGAATTCCTGCGAAACCACGGCTCCTATCTAACGACAGGCGACGGGATCGGGGTTGCCGGCCTGATTGTCGCTGTCGTTCGGACCGTGTTGGTTAGTCTTATGGTGTGGCTGCCACTGCTAATACTCATGTTTCTTATTCTGGAATGGATCGACGATGTCAGTTTTTCCTTATCGATCCTTGATGCTTTTCGACCCTATATTATCGACGATCGACCTTTCTATTCCGGACTTCTGGCCATCGCAATTGGCATGATCCTTGTGTTTGTGTCCGGTGTCATGATTCTGGCATTGATCAATCCTGGCCAACAGAAGATTACGTCGGTCAATGTCGTGAAATGGCTTCTAAGCACAGCTGCCTGCGGGATTGGAGCGCTACTGCTGGTAGTTTACATTATCCTGCTGCTTAAGGACGTGCGCAATATTCAACCGATGATGGGATTGTTCATCCTCGTGTTGAGTTATCTCTGCATAAGATTGTCAATCCTCACCGCAACGCGATTATTCGGCCCAAATCCAAGCTATGGGCTTCGGAGAATCTTCGAAAGATTGTCCAGCTATTTGCTTCCGTTTTTTATCGTTCTGCTTTTCACGGGGTCGTTTCCGATTATCGCGGAGTATGCGGGCCGCGATAACTCGACTACGGAGCAGTTTATGGGCGTAATCATTCCGAGTGCGTTCGCGGGCCTTTTCTCGCTGCTGAGCGGTATCGGCACTGCTCTTTACGGATACTACCTCAAGGCAAAGAGCATCCATCCAGGGATCGCCGGACAGATGTTGGGAATAGGCGGAGCATTGCTCTTCATCGCCGGGTTGCTGCTTTTCACCTTCGTCATCTCCCATGAAATTTACCGCCCCGGCGGCGACGTCCATCTCGTCATTATTTTCATGTTTGCTTTCTTTATGGCTTTTCTCATCGGCAGCTTTGGCAGTGTGAATGCTACGGGGCTGCATCGATACTACCGAGATCGCCTGATGGAGACCTTCTTGCCGATGGCAAGCGGTATTCAGAAAGGATTGGCACGACGTTCGGATGTGGCCGACACCTTGTCGGTGGCAGATATGTGGGACGGTCCTCAAGATCTGGGTCGCCGCCCTTACCATATCATAAATGCTCATGCGATTTTGATCAAAGACGCTGAGCCAAGGGTATCTGTTCGAGGTGGCGATAATTTCATGATTTCGGCTGCCTTTGTGGGTTCCAGGGCAACGGGATGGATGAGAACCGCCCAGTATGTCGAACGTAACGGGCTCCTGACTTTGTCGAGCGCGATGGCTACGTCTGGAGCTGCCGCCAACGCGCATGCGGGCTACATCGGAACAGGGCTGACGCGGCAGCGCTTTATATCTGCAGTTATGTCGATCTTGAATATTCGATTGGGTCTCTGGGTTGGTAACCCCTTGGTATTGGCCAAAAGCGTGGCATCCAGTTGGAAGCCACCTATTGCCACATATTTTCGACCTGCACTTCTATCCGGGATCTTTGGATTTGGTTACAATCGCTATTCGCGTTTCTTGGAGTTATCGGACGGGGGGCATTTCGAGAATCTGGGGCTGTACGAACTAGTACGGCGAAAAGTGATGGTGGCATTGGTCGTGGATGCTGAACAGGACCAGACTATCAGTCTGTCATCATTGGTCTCGTCGGTGAACCGGATAAAGGAGGACTTCGGTGCTGACATACACTTCGACGAGCATCGAGGGCCCGAATTGTTGATAGGGCAAGAGAGCAAGCAATATCCCTCAGGGGTTCGGATCGCAGCATCCCCCTTCATCGTGGGGGAGATCCGCTATCCCGACGGCAAGTGCGGAGTGCTTATCTATATAAAATCGACAATGATGACAGGCCTCGATTTTGCCACTGACGGATATCGGGCCGCCAACCCGGATTTTCCTCATCAAAGCACGATTGATCAATTCTTCGACCCGGATCAGTTTGAGGCTTACCGAGACCTTGGTCGCAAGAGTTGCTTGGCAGCCATCGAACAACTTGACTTAGCCAACACCATCAGATGCCCGCTCGACATTTTTTCCAAGTTTGCCGCGGTGAAATCTTCGGCGGCCGCTCATCCATCGGTCCTTTGATCGCGCGGCAAGTCAGCTGACATTTTCTTGCAAAGGGCGAAAGGGATTTTGAGAAGGTCAGGTCTACGCACTTTAAACTTTTCGAGTGCGGTTCAAGGTATAGCTCCGGTCTTTGATCGAGCAAGCTGCAGATGGGCGATCTCGCTCTAGGCTTGCATCGCGAAGCGGCAGATTACTTTTCGCGAATTGGCAATAAAACTCCGCAGTGTAAAATTGCGCTCCTTCGTTATTATGCGTTTTTTGGATATTTGGTAGGGAAAAACTTCTGCAGTGCGGGCGGATTGGATGGGTTGGAGAGGTCTCTCCTGGAGCACCAGACGGGTTTCGAGCCTACATCCTCAAGATGCACTGTTCATCTGGGGTAGTGCGTTTTCTGTTTCGGGGAGGAGCAATCCGAATCGAAAAAGATCCGAGCTTTCGTCAAGCTGCATATGTTAAGTAAGTGAACTCCTATCTACCCGCCTTCCGCCATCCGGCGGCCCTGGCATCGGCCTCGGAGCAAAACCACCGCTCGCCTTTGCTGTAAGTAATCACGGTCTCGACGTAATATTCCTGACCCGGCATATGGTAGATCTTCTTGCCACCATTGTACGAGATGTTTCCCTTGATCGTGCAGGCCGGATCATACAGCTCATGCGGCACAAGTGTGTATCCGCCGGAGGCCAGGAAAATGGCGGTTGAACTGCCGATGACGAGTAACGCGAACTTGCTCATGACGCCACGATAGCTGGACACAATTGCAGATTGTGTCCAGCTATCGCTAAATTTCTAGTCAATCATGTCACGACGCGGCAAATCGCGTGTTTCCATCACCAACTACCAACACACAGGCTGGCCGCGCCATAGAAGCACGGACCATTGTCCGGAACGCTCTGGAGAGCCTCGTCGCATCCGTCGAATGAAGCGGGATGGAGCACGCGCGAAATTGTTGTGGCGATCCTCGAGGCAGGACAATTGCTCGAGAAAGCAAATACCGCCGATCCGGATCCTGCCGAAGGTCCGGCCATCAACGATGTTGCACGCGAGCAGATCGGTCATGGCGAACAATATGATTAGACGATTGATCGGCGTTCGCGATTAAAAGACATCGCTCCCGGCAGGCTTGGGGCCGACGGGCTGCGTATTTTCCGAAAACATGTCGAGCTGAGATGTCATGGCCTATCCGCCATCGCTGGCCCACCTTCGACGAAGGTCTCTCCTGTATCGGTGAGTGACACGCTTCGCGTCGTGCGGTTGAACAGGCGGATGTTCCTAAAGCGCTTAAACTATCATGAAATCGCGCCTGTGTATTACATCACGAGCGTCGGAGATGGTTCCATAAATCGTATTATCTGTTCTTGAGCCGGCTAATGGATAGCATTCTGTTTTCAAGTGCGATATGCCAGTATTTGCAATGGCTTCACTTTGGAGGAGATTGGCCGTTGGCGAATGGCTGGCTCGGTCGCCGCGGCAAATAGCCAAACACCCTTCCGGCCATTCCAAGTGTTGCAGTCGTTCTACGAACCGTCTGAAAGATGGTTGTCACTGACCAGCCAAACTTTGCCCACTTTCTCTTTCGCCGGAAAAACACGATTGCTCCCAAGGCATCCCTCTTTGTCCGACAGGGTTTTCGCCATATCTTCTGTGGGGCAAGGAACCGGCCAATGTCGTCGTGATGCCAGATTGCCATTCGTCGATTGACTTCTATGCCAACCGCGCTGAGGTCCAGGGTTAATTTCTCCAGCGTCCATATCGGTGCGGTAGCAGATCGCCATCGCCTCCCGGCAATTTCTTTCCATACCTTATCGTTCTCTGCCCACCGGGAGACGTCGGATCTGCTGAAGGTGCGGGAGACGTCTGGCAGTCCATTTCACCACCCGGACACGCGTTGAAATGGTTCCTGTGACACAAGTGAACAGGTGCAATCACGGGAGCGGCCGCTTGCGTCGCGCCAGCTCGAATAGACCACGCAAAAAGGTCAAACAACTTGGCAATACCCTCAGACACTAAACAGGAATGTTTACTCCATGTTGGGATGGAGTCTTTATCGTACAGCAGGGAGTAGTTAGTGTCTGCCGAGATTTTCCTCCAGTCGAATCTTGAAATCCAAACGCAGATGCACCTGTTGTAGACGATCGTGCACGGGCGAACTCTTGTCCCATTGGGGATCAGCACGATTTGAAATGGTCTGGAGCCGAACTTCTGAGAATGCCGAGAGCATGAAATTTGATTGGAATATTATTGCCGTTCACTTTGTCCGCAAAAGATCGCCGAACCTGCAAGCGAATTGAACCTGTCGACGTCCCCTTGCAGATCTGAGACGAACCTCAAGGCAGCATCGGTCACCCAGAGCTGCCAGCAACCTCACGGCATATCACCATTCTCCCTCGTGTTTCATATTGACCTCTAGGCTTTCCGATGAAATTTGCGACGCTGCTTCCGCTTGTAACTCTCGGCTTTTTAGCATCCTGTGCGACACAGCCGAACGAGGTTGTCACCGACCTCTATTCGCCGAGCAAACGGTATCACGTTGAGATACGAAAATGCCCACAGGTCGGGTCGCTTGTGCGGGGCGAGGAGGTCCAGGCCACCGTTCTGGAGGCCGGGAGGGTCGGTGTCTGTCATTCATCTGTAAACGTTATCGAACAGTTCAGCGTGAATTCGCCGGAAGATCAGCTCGAGCTCAAATGGGTTTCGGAAACACAGCTCAGGGCATGGCATCCTAAATTTAATCCCAGCTATGGGCCGCAAACATACGTTTTCGGTCAAAACGATCCTGTGAAGGTCATCTTCCGTCCTAAGATATAGTGGGGCATGGGCATGGTCATTGCAATCAGCAGCCTCTCGATCAGCATTGGGGCTCCAGTCAACAACATCACTGGTCCAGCTAACACATCGAATTAATGGGCAGCGAAGCGCCAGCCTTAAGTAGCTCGATATGCCGCGTGGTGGCACTTTGCCAGTCACCCATCACCCTGCCATTTGGGGTCCCAAGCTATTTGATCATGGCAGCCGCTCGGAATTACGGCTGGTGCGGGTGCGTCAGTGATGGCCCTCGCAGTGGCGTAGCAGCCGGGATAGCTCCCATAAGTGCACGTCGTTTTCGACGCATGTGCACTTAAGATGGAGCCGAGTGAACGCAGATCAGCTTACCGGGTGTTGAAGCCCACGCGCCGCGTGAAGTAAACCTCGAAATGTCTTTCATGATTCAAAATTGAGCCGTCGATGCGATTTAAGTGCCATTTCCTCCTGGCCACCAGTGCGGTGTTGATTTCCACTATTCTTGCAGGCGGTCAACTGATGGCGCAACAGAGTGCCGATCCCAAGGTTAGCTCCAAGGTTCCAGGGATAGAAATTAGGCATTTGACACAACTTCCGAAGGCACCGCCGTCTGCTCAGTCTCAGGACGAGTGCAATGCGGTCTTCCCTCCAACGACCGCAGGTGGGCAAGTTATCAACGGGCTTGGTTGGGGTGTAACCGGGGAGGCAAAGCTCGGACCCTATGATGTGGTGAGCTTTGCTGGGGAGTTCGAGCCTTCAACTGCCGGTTCCTGCGAGATTGATCAAGGCAACATCACGCTCTTCAACGGCCCGCAACTAGTCATGATCATCTACGTCACCAAGAGCAGCAAGCTATCAATCGGCAGAGTTATCGCCGACGACGATGGGCTGCGCATTGTTGATGGCAGTCTTGCCCAGATGCCTGTCGGCGAGGTGCGGCTGGTCGGCGATCACGCCGTCGAGGTCACACCGATAACGGCCGAACAATCCGTCTGCGGCGGCAAAGAAGTGGTGCCGAAAGTCGATGGTAAGCCGGTCAGTGAGGCGCGCAAGCAGATCATTGCCCAGGGGTGGGAGCCGTTTCGAAGCCCACCGCCCAGCTATCAGGATTTCGTCGGCGACAGTATTCGCAAAAGCGGCATCATCGAAGCGACCGACTGTTCCGAGACCGACTCGGCGTCGTGCAGTTACTACTATCGAAAAGGCGATATAGAATTGAGCCTCACCACTCACGGGGACCAGAGGCCGACGGTTGACGGCCATCAGATCGCGTGTGATCGGTCTAAATGGCATAAGGCCGATTGATCACGGCGAGACTCCTGCTTCAGCCTTGAGCGTTAGCGGAAACTAACCGAACAATTGTTGGCAAATATATGACGGTCGAAGTTGCGCTTTTTCGCAACTGCGTCATGCCACATTGGCATATAGCCGCGTCTATTTGCCGAACGGGTTGGAATTCCTGTCCCATTCGAGAGGATTACCACCTGCTGTCGGCTGCTGCGCGGAAGAGGTATTCTGCTGATTACCTGCGTTGTCGTTGTCCGACTTCGGCGCAAATCTTGGCGAGAAATGCGGCAGTAGCAATCGTGCCCAGGAGCGATTGATCTTGGAGGCTTCATCGGGACAGCGCGCCGCTCGCTCCTTGGGTAGCATCCCATTGTCGACGATTGCGCCGTTATCATTCGGATCAAGCCCATAAATCATACATAGCAGGTTGAAGTAGCGCTGGGCATCGAGCGAATGTTCGTCGGCAAAGGCCGCCACATCTTGAGTATTCGTCGATTGGCTGTTGACTTTGAACCATATCGAAGCGAGCTGCAGAACGCGGGCGATGTCGTTCTTGCTCTCGCTGTCGTTGACATGGGAAAGCAGCATGACAGCTGCCAGCTGATCGACAGAGTCTTCTTCACGTCCGACGGCCGGAAGGTCCAGCAAGTCGATCAATGCATGGCCCGACTCGTGCAGCAGAATGAAACGTAGATTGTCGCGCACGAACTCGATCGTCAGTGCCTTGGGGTCGGAAGCGCCCTTTGACAGGGCCTGGCCCATTTGCAGCAGGCTATCGATCATCTCGTAGCAGAGAAATACCGCGCCGTTTTCCTTGTTATAGAATGCGTTGATGGTACCGCATTGCCGCGTCACGTAATGCAGAGGACGCGGAGTGACGAAGAGCCCGTCGAGGCCGTCGATTTCCGGAATGTTGGAAAACAGGTGAGTATCGACAGCCCACTGATAGGCGTAGTTGAAATTGGAATCCTGCGGCGGAAAATAATGATAGACGAAACGCAGACCCTTGCCGTCGGTGGTGATCAGCTTGCCGTCGGTAGGCGGGGGCAGCGCATTGTCCTTCTGTTCCGTCACACCATCCTTGTCGTCGCTCAACCGCTTGGTCGGCGTCTCTGAGGACGTGTCGGCCTGCTGCGATTGTTCCTGTTGCGACTGTTCGGGCGCGCCTGAGCTGTCCGATGGCGCATTCTGGCTTGCCTGTTTACTGTCATTGTCTTGCGCGCTGGCAAGATCGGCGAGTTTCGCCAGCGTCGGATAGCTGGGTTCGCCATCGGCCGAGTCATCGCCAAACGGATAGAAGCCGTTGGAGATGAGCACCGAGATGTTCTGTACCAGCTTGTCGTTCTTGTCGTCGTTCCAGGCCAAATCATAGCCGCGGATTTCATTGCCCCGCTGTTCGAAGCGGGAATAGAAGTTCCGGTCTCCCGATTTGCCCGTCACGATGAACCAGTTTCGCCGCTTGAGCTGATAGGTGATCGTACTGCCCTGGTCCACGGCAAGGGTCTGGAACAGATTGTCGAGTTGAGTAGTGTCGCTGTTGGGAAAACGCGCCGTTTTCAACGAAATCGAGCCGTTTCTCGCTTCCAGCGTCTCGCCTCCAAGATTGTTGTCCTGCCGTTCCGTAAGCAGCCCGGCCGGGTAGGAGATGGTCAGGCCGGCTTTGGAATTATCAAGGCTATGCCATTGCAGCTGCTTGCGGACATCAAGAGCTGCCTTGGATAATTCGAGCGCGTCCAGCGGCGACAGCATGCCGGTAGCAGCGCGACTGTGATCGCGTTGATAGCTGGCGATGCCATTGCGGCTGGCCTGCCCAAAGTTACCGTCGGCAAAACCGGTATAGTAGCCGAGCAGGATCAGGCCTTCCTGGCTGAGGCGTTTCTCCCATATGTTCAGCGCATCCTCGATTGAATCCGAGCTGGCCTGATCGAGCTGTCCGCCCTGCGCCGATATCTGGGCAAATGCCGGCTGTAGCCAAGCCGCACAGGGAATGGCGGAAGCCAGGGTGAGCGCGAAGATCGCAGTCTTCGAAAAATCAAGCTTCAAAGCGAAGTTCATTTTGCGCGAATTCCGGTTTGCGGTGGGAAAGGTCATGAAAGGCTCATGCGGGCGCCACGTTTGCTCCCAGGATTATTGAACCGGCACGGTTCTAAGCAGCAGCACATCGATGTCGCGTTTGGGCGTGTAGTTGTTGATGTCCATTTCGAACTGGGTCGGGCCGATTTTCTTCACGCCGTCGCCGCAAAAGGACACCAGCGTCTTGGGATCGCCCTTGTCGACGATCAGTTTGAACTCGCCGATCGGCCCTGCCCAATTGCCGCCGGATGTGATGACGTAGGACAGATATTGCTCGAAAGCCTGGAAGGTCGGGTTGGGGTCGCCGAGTTTCTTGTGAAGCGAGCGGGCAGCCTTCAGAAAGGCCTCATCGGTACAGAAGGTGTCGCGGTAGTGTTTGAGCTGGTCGCTATCCATGTCGGGTGAGCCCAGGGACAGAGTGGATTGGCTGCCGAGGACCGGGACATAGCTTTGCTCCACGATCACGTCTTTTCCCTTGGAAAAGGTCTGCTGCCGCCAATATTTGGAACGCAGCGTCCAAAGCGGATAAAGAGTGGTTGGTTGTCCGGTGTAATCGCCTTCGCCGGTATCAAAGAAACCGGCATCCACCAGCTGCTTGCGCTGCGCGTTCGACAAGCGACTGATCGTCGCCTCGCTGGCCTCCGCCGTCGGCACTAGCGATATGTGCAGGGCTTTGAGCTTATCGGTAATTTCCTCGTCCGGCTGACCATCCGCGACGAGGAAGGCGCGTTGTTCCAGCTGCGAAGGAACGGGCTGCCCGTCGACGACAGTCTTGAATTTCATGAAATTGTCGTTTGCCGGATCGGGAACGACGGTCGTCGAATTGGATCCGCCGCCCGGAAATGCCGGCATCGGAAAGGCTATGGTCGTGGCGTAGTCAGCATTCGTCAGATTGCGGAAGCGATAGGAAATGCGAATGCCGGTAGGCGACAAATAGAGTTCCTCGGAGACGAGCGCAATCTTGTCCGTCCTCTGAAGAACGAGGCCACCGGTCCCCAATGTTGCCGAGCTGTCGTCGGCGAAGGCATGTGTGGGGAGGAGCATCAAGGCGCCAAGGGCAAGTGGAATAAATCGCATGGCTTATCTTTCGAAATCGGGGCCATTCTTTCAATCGCTCTCGATCCTCGGCACTGCTGACGATGGAGGAACAAAGCCAGCAGGCTTTATCAGAGCGCGGTCGCCGCACGGATATTCCGGCGTCCAGCTGAGGTGTACTTGCGTCCATTTTTGTAATGGCACGCGTTGGAGGCGGACCATCCGTCGGTATGCGCTATCTTACTGGCGGATCGCTTCGGATCCGGGAAGCGCATAGCCTTTTTGGAGCGAACCGGTAAAAGCCGCACCGCGACATGCGAGGGAATAGCGCTCCCAGGAGTAATTGGTCACAATGGATTGGCTTGCAGTGTCGATCGATCGGTATTCGTAGCCGACCTCCGCGTCGTAAGTCGCCTGCTCGTCCGGTCCGCGTGAAACACCTTTCGTGGTCACCAGGACCTGGCGTGTGCCTCCATTTTCGGCCGGCAATGGCTCCGGCATGGCAAGGGCTGCCTGGCTTCTCTGTGTTGTTTCCAGATAGGCGAGGCACTCGGCAAAATTGGAGAAGCGGCCTGCTGCGACCGGTTCAGGCGGCAAGCTGCCACTGGCAAAGGCTGATTGCGCCGCCAGCAGAAGGCAGGCGCCCACCGTCGCCGTCCACAGGAGCGCCGGGGCAAGGTAGCCATCTCGTCGTGTGTAGGGTCGGAAAGTGTTCATTGGTCGGACGGCTCCAGCGGTGGCCGACATCGAGAGCAATCCCGTGACAACCAAAGCGCATGAGCCCAGCCCGACTGTGATTGCGCGGCCGACACCGATCGTGAGCGCGGTTGCAATGTTCATTCGTGTGGTCCTTCAGAAATGATATCGTCTACTGCGCCGGCGGATAGGTAGGGCTGGTCAGGCATTGGCCGAACCAGGTGGCGTCGGTTTCTCCCAGCGGCCAGTTGGCTTCGGTGTCGAGTTTCGGAAGGTCATTTTTCGGCGCGGGGAAGTGGTTGGCATCGGGGGAGAGGTCCCATCCTCCTCCCTTGCCATTTTCGCAGACATCTCCTGATTGATCGCCGCAAAATGCGGCGGGTTTGGCCTGCTCCCCGGCAACGGTGCTGACAGCGTAATATTGGTAGAGCGCCCAGGATGCGAATTCTGTGCTCAGGCTGCAGACTCGGTCCTTGTTCTGTACGTGAACGGCGGCGGTGCACTGATAGGAAAAGCTGGTCTGCTTATTGTCGTTTGGAATGAATTCGCAGCTCGTATCGAAACCGGAAAACGCCCCACCGGTATATTTTGTGAGAAACCCGCGCTGGGCCACTGCCTGGGCAACAAAGCCCTTGTCTGATCGGTCGGCAAGACCGGCTGTTCGCTCCGTGATGGCCTTGCGAAGCACGCTGAGCGGCAATGGGCGATCGCCAGGATTGCTGCTGAACCACTCATTGCGGGCTGCAACCCAGCGGCGTTGGCTGTTTATAAGCATTGAACGGACCTCGGCGTCCGGCGCAGTCTTGAGAATTGCGCTATAGGCCTGCCCCATGGCAGTGTCGGCCGCCTTCAGACCTGCATCGCCACAGATTCTCTTATCGATGGCATCGTTCGC
This sequence comes from Martinezella tropici, assembly GCF_008370325.1. Lineage (GTDB taxonomy): Bacteria > Pseudomonadota > Alphaproteobacteria > Rhizobiales > Rhizobiaceae > Rhizobium > Rhizobium tropici_B. The sequence continues at coordinate 27,261 of NZ_VNIP01000022.1, forward strand.
CTTTGTGCAGTCGATTGCCCAGGCCGGCATGCTCGCGCCGAGGGTCGTCATCAGGCAGATCGTCACGAGCCGAATTTGCTTCTTGAGTTGATGGCTGGGCATGCGGTCTGCTCCTCGATGTTCTTTCCGGCTGCAAATATCTTGCCAGAGCTATCAGGTGTATGGGTTTCTTGAGATCGAAATAGCGGTGCACTTAATATGGACGCTTCTGCACCGCACAGTGCTCATCAAAGCAAGATGATCGCTTAGCGGTTCGATCATCCGCCGAAACATCGCTGATTGGTGAATTCGATCAGGTCGTGATCCCGCTCTCTGCGTCGCTCGAAAGGCTCAATCGCGAAACGCCCGAGCATCAAATCTCTGCAGATTCTGACATCGGTCCTCTTCGAGTGGCTTTCGAGCACGCAGTCGCCGCCAAAGCTATGGTTGCCGTCTGCCGTTCCGACCGGCAAATCGATCAGCTTTTTGCAACCAATGATCTTCCCGTCGATGTTTCGGTCGGACATGGACTGATCGAAGGACTGAAGCCGGCTGTTGGGGTCGCGAAGAACGACGACGCTACGGCAGGAATTGCCATCCGGAATCTCGCACGACGGCTTGTCGACGATGTACCTCTCATTGCGTGCAAGAACATCGATCCGCTTGAGATATGCCTCCTCCATGCAGGCCGCATCCTGGCATATGTCCCGGGTGTGATTGATCCAATTTCGCTGCTCCGTAAGCAGGGCTTGCTTGCTGGAGGGTGCCACCGCGGTCAAGGCCGTCTTGAAAACAGTCGCCAGCTGGCTGTCGAGTTGCGAAAGGCTTGGAGTTCCGCAAATCACTTTCTCGACGCGGGCAATCGCCCTCTCGCAATCGAAACTGGCAGCGATCGCGCCGGTCGGCGCCAAGGAAACCAAGAGGAGACAAAGCAGTAAAAGTGCATTTCTTCGCATGATGAAGGCCACCTTGGCGCACTTATTAGACCTAGCTAGACCAGTCCTCGACAGATTGGGAAATCCGGCAATGCTACCTCGCGGAGTCGATGCATGGAGAGATTCACGTCGGTGAGGAGAGACGACTATTCCGCGATAGCCTCGTCGAGTGCTGACTTTTGGGCAGCGGACGGCTCGCCCAGATAGAGAGCAGGTTTCCCCTCCTCCTGGACCTCAGCCCATGCCTGCGTCCCGTTCATGTTGAAAAGAATAGAGGCTTGCCCATCGTTCGTCGCATGCTGCTTGGATATGACGCTGATCTGGTAGTTGACTGCGTCGATGGATATGATCTTCAAAGCCCCGGCGATGAACCTGTTCTCGTCACGCACCCAGGCGGGCGTCTTTTTGGCTGAGGTCAGCGTCTTCCACGACTGTGCGTAGACGGAGTTCTTCAGCAGATCGTAGATGTAGGTGTCCCCGGCACGGGCGATGCCCGCCATTCCGAGGAGTGCAAGAGATAGTATCAGCCGACGCATAGATCCCTCAGCTTCGAGCAAATAATTACCGCATCCACTGTCGCTCCAGACAGTTACCTGCGGTAAGGCTGCTTGCCTCTTAAGGCTGCAAATGTCGATGGGCGACAGTTCGGACGTTTGCGATTTGAACGCAAGTGCAGCTCTTTTGGATGAAGTTGCACTTGGGAACGTTAGATTATCACCATGCAAGGTTCTATTTGGGTTTTCGTCCAACTGAGCTCGATTGGGGATGAAGTTGAATTTTCACATGCCAACCTTTCGATACAATGAGGGCTAAATTGAACAAGAAAGCGTGCGGACCTAAGCTTTTGATCTTGTGTGCAGTGGCTTTCCATGCCGCCGATACCAATGCTGCCGATCAGGAGCATATCTACCAGAGAGCAAGCGGTAGTTTTGGAGAGGGGAGCGTCACGGTCATGCTTCTCGACGAAAAATCGTCACGTACCCGGTTGACGGTACAAGTCGGCGGTATCCCCAATGGAGAAGCAACCTCCGTCGATTGTGGATTTATCGCCGAAGGAAAGCTCGTTGCGAACGTTTTCAACGGTACCGTGACCCGCATCAACGTTGTTGCCGATCTTGCTCCTGACGGAGATCCGGCTGATGCGACGCTGCCGGCTCTGGTGGCGGTTGTTAAGCGAGACGCGCTGACTTTCAACGCGACGAAAGCCGAGATGGGTAAGTTCTGTGGAGGAGATGGTTCTTCGCTCGACGGCGTCTTTCGCCTGAAAGACTGAAGGGCCAAGGACTGACGAGTCCAAACAGCAGGCCGTCCCAAAGCCGGCGGTCCTCGGAAAATTAAGCCGGCGATTGCAGCATTTCGGGATATTCGCTCCGCCCACCGCGCTCCCCACGCGGGCTATGCGGCTGCCACAAGGTATAGGCCGGCACTCTTTAAAGCAAATATAGTTGTGGTTTGATCTCCAGCCAGTAAACTGAGAAACCAGCTTCGTATTCTCGCCAGATCGAGTCGCCCGACAAGATCGTTCATTCACATCAAGGGAGCGAAGTGGTCCACATGAGAGACGTCGCAACCGCGAACTGTGAAGCCGCCGCATGCCTCGCTACGGGGGCGTCATCGCTAACGTCGTACGGAGTTCGTTGAGGTCAGCGCTATTTCCTGTTCGATAATGGCCTCCGCGACGCCCCACGCCCTCGTGGCTATGGTCGGATCGTGAAAAGCGCGAGCATCGATCGTCGCGCCATCCAACAGTATTAGGAGAAGAGAGGCGACACGTGTTGCGGCATGCTCCGGCAATAAGGTTTTCAGCATATCGCCCATCCATGCCATCATGTTTTTCTTATATCGAATGGCAACATCGGAGATCTTTGGATAGTCGGTGCCAAATTCGGCAAGTGCACGCTCGAACAGGCAGCCGGAAAAATCCGGGGTGGTGAACCAGGCCTCGTGCCATGCAAAAATACCTCTCAGCTGTTCCTTTGCCGAAGAGGTGGGTTCGACGCAGGCGCGAAGGCTGGCCATGATGTCGTGGTAACGGCGATCGAGGACGGCGCTGATCAGATCGTCCTTGCCGGGAAAGTGGTTGTAGAGCGTCATGCGGGCGACACCGGCCTCGGCCAAAATCCGGTCGACTCCGATTGGATGAAAGCCATGCCTTGAAAACAAATCGGTCGCGACCGCGACGAGCTGCGATTTTTTCGGGCTCATTGATGCCTCCTTTGTCTCACCGAATTGCATATAGACATCTTAGACTGATCGTTCTATCTATTCCATCAACCGCCCATATTAGCCCTTCAACTTATTGCTGCACATATTCGAAGACGGCGGCCGTTAAAGGCAAGTTCAATGGCGCAGATTTCCCCTTTAATGTTCAGTTTCTCGACACTCGAATTTCCTGAAAAAGATCGGTTTCAAGCTTGGGTCGACGACAATCACTGTGACTGCATATTGCGGAGCGATGCTTCCATCGCGTTCGACGCCGAAGCAACCGGTGCTGCTCTCGGCCCTCTCATCCTATCCGGTAGACGGTGGCTCAATCAGACCCGATTTTCCATCCACGAAACCAATCGAGCCGAGCGGCGTATCCGAACAGATGATCATGATTTCTTTCGGTTCATCTTGATGGTGAGTGGTCGATATTTGTGTCGATGGAGCACGCCTCACCCCATAAAGGCGGCCGGGGATCTGTTTGTCCTTGATGCCGCTCAAGTGAATGAAGGCCTGGTTGAGGCTGGCGACGTGATTTCTTTGGTGGTGCCGAGAGATCTGCTGCCAAGCCAAACTGCACTTTTGCATGGGCAGACGCTTGCGGATGGCATTGCTTGTCTTCTCGGCGACCATCTTCTTTCGCTGTTGCGAAACCTTGCAAGCCTTAGCGAGCATAAAATTCCCTATATCGTTCAATCGACCCTGCAGCTCGTCACCGCCGCAGTGTCCCCGACGCCGGATGCGTTGGTTGAGGCGAATAGCCCGATCCGAGATGCACTACGCGAGCGGATCCTGCGTTACATCGATACTCATTTGCTGAATGTCAATCTCACGCCTGATCAGATTTGCCGGGATGTCGGCGTGTCGCGGGCAAAACTCTACCAATTGCTCGAAGGCAGCGGCGGCGTCATGCGGCAAATACAACGCAGGAGGCTGCGCCGTGCCTACCAAATGCTGGCGGATCCCACCCGGCCGCATCCTCATATTGCCGAGATCGCCTGGAGGCATGGCTTCTCGAACGAGAAATACTTCTATCGCCTGTTCAAGACCGAATTCGGCCACACCCCAAGCGAGACGCTGGAAAATATGCGCGCCGCCTCCGTACTGAAACCGGCCACTCGTCGTGGTCATCAGGAGCATGTCGAGCGACCCTCGGGCTGGACATTGCCGTTTGGAGTACCCGGCAATTGAGGCTTCCGAAACGTATTTTATAACGTCTCAGATCTACCTAGCGTGTAAGCGGCAAGGAGACCCC
>NZ_VNIP01000024.1 GCF_008370325.1 Martinezella tropici
TACCGTCGGCGCAGGCATCGTTGCCTCCATCGTCGAGTAATCTTCGGATTATTCCTTTATAAGAGGCCCCGCTGGAAACAGCGGGGCCTTTTCGCGTTCGGAGGTGTTGCATGAGCCTGATCATTCTGACCGGCGCTTCGGGTTCGGGAAAGACCGCAATCGCGCAGGCGATGGCCAGGGACCATGCCTCTACCTTAGCCGTCCATCATTTCGACAGTATCGGCGTGCCGTCGCTTGACGCCATGATCCGTGACCATGGTTCGCCCGAGGGCTGGCAGCGGGACAAGACCGTGGAATGGCTGGCGCGGCTTGCGCCACAGCTGCAAAAGGGTAGGGCCATTCTTCTCGAAGGACAGATGCGGCCATCCTTCATCAAGGAGGCAGCGGCCGCTGCCGATATCGATGACTATCGTCTGTTATTGATCGATTGCGACGACACAACGCGGACCCATCGCTTGACGGTCGAGCGAGGCCAGCCGGAGCTTGCCGACGCGAACATGATGAACTGGGCAGCCTATCTGCGCCGTGAAGCCCAGGCAAATGGCTGCGAGATCCTCGACACGAGCCGTCTCTCGATCGAGCAGAGCGTGGATGCGGTGCTGAAACATCTGTTCCGATAGCCTCAAACTCATCATCACCGAGTGGTGATATGGCTCGTCAGCGTGAGTTCTTCCTTCGCACGGCGCATGATATCCGCAACGAAATCGCTCTTCCCGCCGGTATAATGATCCCAGTCGCCATTGGCCTCGTTGGCGAGCCGGCGCTTCAATATTGCGTAGCCAGCTGCGAATTCGGGATGTGCGCGCAGATAGTCGCGGAAGAGGAGGCGTTTTCGATGAGCCTCGTTACCCGGCAGGCAAAGATAGAGCCGCGTGCCATAGGGTGTCTCGTCCCTGGTGAAGGCCCATCGGTCGGCATCGTGCAGATCGCCGTGAAAGCGAAATCCGTCTTTCTTCAGGCGTTGCGTAGCGTCGAGCCTCGCATCGTTGGAAGAAAGAATAGCGTCGATATCGAGCTTGGGCTTGGCGCATAGGCCCGACACGGCGGTGCTGCCGATGTGATGGAATTCGGCGGGGTGGGCAAACAGCAGGCCGATTGCTTTGCTTCTATGTTCGAAGAGAAGAGGCCATTGCGGGTCGTATTCGACAAGCGTGATTGCCCGCATCCGCGCCTTCTCCTCTGGCAATGGCCGCCATTCCCAATGTGCATGGCCGTCTTGATTCGATTATTTTGCCGAAGGAGCCCCCGCTCACCAAGGCTTGTCTTGCGAAATGAGCGCAAGGGCCTATGTATCGCTCGATTTTCCAAGGAGGAGATTTTCATGAAGAAACGTATTTTGTTCACGGGCGGAAGTGGCAAGGCCGGACGTCACGCGGTTCCGTGGCTGGTGAATGCCGGCTACGAAGTCCACAATGTCGACCTCGTGCCGCTGAACAGCCCCGGCGTCACCAATCTGCAGGTCGATGTCACCGATGCGGGACAAGTTTACGATGTCCTGACCATGCACCGCGATTTTCCCGATCTCGATCAGGGCAAAGGCGTACAGCCTTTCGACGCCGTCGTACATTTCGCCGCCATACCGCGCATTCTGATCAAGCCCGATAACGAGACGTTCCGCATCAACACGATGAGCACCTACAATGTCATCGAGGCGGCTGCAAAGCTTGGCGTCAAGAAGATCATTGTCGCTTCAAGTGAGACGACCTACGGCGTCTGCTTTGCCGAAGGCCATCGCGACTTCCATCAGTTCCCGCTGGAAGAAGACTATGATGTCAACCCGATGGATTCCTATGGTCTGTCCAAGGTCGTGAATGAGAAGACGGCTCGGGCTTTCGCCGAGCGTTTCGGCATCGACATCTATGCGCTGCGCATTGGCAATGTCATCGAGCCGCATGAATACGAGCGCTTTCCCGAGTTTTTCGCTAACAGCGAAATCCGCAAACGCATCGCCTGGAGCTATATCGACGCCCGCGACCTCGGCCAGATCGTCCATCTCTGCATCGAAAAGGATGGCCTCGGTTTCCAGGTGTTCAACGCTGCGAACGACACGGTCTCGGCCAACACGCCGTCACGCGAGCTTGCCGCGAAGCATTTTCCGAACGTACCTTTCACCCGCGAAATCGGTGAATATGAGGGGCTTTTGTCCAACCGTAAGATTCGTGAAGTGCTGGGCTTCAAGGAAGAGCATAACTGGCGGAACTATGTGAAGGCCTAGCAAGCTGCCTTTGAAGCATTCCCGGCGCTCTCTCGCAGCGCTGGGCGGGGACAGGCAAGGGGAGCAGCTATGCTGCCTCTCCATTTGTTACGCAGCAAAACCAAAAATGCTTCCCCAAACACTCGACAAATATCGCCGTTTATTTAAGTAGGGTTGCGTTCGCGAAGCATCTCCTAGAGATTGCAGCGCATGGCCCGGTATATCCGCGCCCTGTTTCGAACCAGCACCCTCCGGCCGACGTGCTTCAAGGGTGAGCAGAGCGCGATTTGCGTCGCGACGAAAGATAGTTGCCGGCTGATCTGCAAGCGCTCAGTCGTTTCGGAGGTATCATGAAGGATAACGTTGCACGTATTTTTGTCGGTTTCGATTCCAAGGAAGTCGTGGCCTATCACGTCCTGACGCAGAGCATCATCGAGCGCTCGTCGATCCCGGTGGTCTTCTCGCCGATCGTGCTCAACAATCTCGACGGCATCTTCACGCGTGAGCGCAATCCGCTGCAATCGACCGAGTTTTCCTTCTCGCGCTTCCTCGTGCCCTACCTCAGCGACTATCAGGGCTGGAGCATCTTCATGGATTGCGACATGCTCGCGCGCGCCGATATCGCCGAGCTCTGGGCCTTGCGGGATGACCGCTATGCCGCCATGTGCGTCAAGCACGACTACCAGCCGAAGATCGAAACCAAGTTCCTCGGCCAGACACAGACCAAATACGAGAAGAAGAACTGGTCGAGCATGATCCTGTTCAACAATGCCAAGTGCACGGCATTGACGCAGGATTTCGTCAACACGGCAACCGGTCTCCAGCTCCATCAGTTCAAATGGCTGGAAAGCGACGACCAGATCGGCGAGGTACCGGTGACCTGGAACTATCTCGTCAACGAATACGACCGCCGCGACGATGCCAAGCTCGTGCATTTCACCGATGGCGGACCGTATTTCGACGAATATCGCAATGATGATTACGCCGAAGAGTGGTTCGCCATGCGCGACCGTATGCTGCACGTCCAGCAGAAGTGAACGATTTGGATCATAAGAAGACCGGAAGTATCGATGTCGGCATACCGGCTGCGGGTTCCGCGGCCGGCCTGAACGGCGCTGACGAATGGCGGACCATATTGGCTGGGTTTTCCCATATCGTTCTGGTCGCCAATAGCGACGCGGTCGATATTGCGAACCTGCAGGAGCAGTTTCCGGAAACTGCGCTCTTCGTCTTCTTTAACAAGGTCTACAAGGTCCTCGACCGCCCGTTTCATAGGCATTCGCTGCTGATCTCGCGCGGCCAGCCGCGCGGGGCAAACATCGTCTATCGCGGTGAGGTGGGCGAGGTCGTGAAATTCTTTCCGAAGGAATATTTCCTCGGCATCATGAATATCAGGCTCGGACCGGAAGAGAAGCTCAATCCGGCGGCAGACTTCCAGGGCGCGCCGACCGGTCATCTCGATCTGGTCGGTTTCTGCTCCGATTTTTATACGGAAGGCAAGACGCCGACGAGCGGCTTTGCCCTGGCGCTCTGGCTCAGCGATCTGAAGCTGCCAGGCGCGATCGTGCTCGCCGGCTTTTCGGCCAGGCGCAGTCAGAAGTGGAGGGTGGTCTCCGTCCATGATTGGAACTTCGAGCAGACGTTCCTGCGCCTGTTTGCCCGGCTTGGAAAGATCACCATCCATGGCGGGGTTGCGCTGAACCCCTATATCCGGCTTGCGCAGCGTTTCAGCGAACTGCCGCCGGGCGAAATTTCGCTGGCTGCCGCGGAAGTGCTTTCGGAACGGCTCGGCAATACGGATGCCGAAGTGGACAAGCTGATCTCCCTGACGAATGTGATTCGCTCCGCCGATAATGTCCTGCGCCGGCTCAGGCCGAAGTTTCTCAAGCGCAAGCCGAAAGGCTCTTCCGGAGAATAGCGAAGCCGAAACGCCGTTCCACCGGCCTTGCCCTTCGCAAGGGCGTCCAGCCATGCGAATATGCTCCGTCCGAAGTTGCGGGTTCGATTGGGAAAAACAAAAAACGCTCTTGCCAATCGTTTCGTCCCGTCTTAAAGGGAGCGCCATGTCTTCGAACTGCTCGGGCGGTCCACCGCTCGAAGCGAATAGTCGAAGGAAGAAGGGGTATAGCTCAGTTGGTAGAGCGGCGGTCTCCAAAACCGCAGGTCGTAGGTTCGAGCCCTGCTGCCCCTGCCATTTTTCTTGATTTGACTGGCGCGTCGTTTTCGCTGCTTCTCAGGTTGAGGATTATGCCGAACCGGCGGCAAATTTTAGAAAACACCGTATTGCCTCTTGTTAATTCGGGAATCGGTGTTTATGTAGGGTTCAACAGACACGCGGTGCGTGGGGCTGATATGTTCAGCTTTACGCGCCGTAATTGCGTGGGCAGTCAATGGCATCCAAAACGAATCCACTAGCGTTTCTGCAGCAGGTGCGCTCCGAGACGTCGAAAATCACTTGGCCGTCACGCCGCGAGACCATGATCTCGACGGTGATGGTGCTTGTCATGGTTGTTTTCGCCTCGCTGTTTTTCTTCGCTGCCGACCAGCTCATTGGCTGGATTCTCGGCTATGTGCTGAATACCGGCAATTGATATCGGGTGGAGATGAACATGGCGGCACGTTGGTACATCGTCCACGCTTATTCTAATTTTGAAAAGAAAGTGGCTGAATCCATTGAGGAGAAGGCCAGGCAGAAGGGTCTCGAGCATCTGTTCGAGAAGATCCTTGTGCCGACCGAGAAGGTCGTTGAGGTCCGTCGCGGCCGTAAGGTCGATAGCGAGCGCAAGTTCTTCCCGGGTTACGTGCTGGTGCGCGCCAACCTGACGGATGAAGCCTATCACCTGATCAAGAATACGCCGAAGGTGACTGGCTTCCTCGGCTCCGACAATAAGCCTGTTCCGATTCCGGATTATGAAGCCGAGCGCATTCTCGGTCAGGTCCAGGAAGGCGTCGAACGGCCGAAGGCTTCCGTATCCTTCGAGATCGGCGAGCAGGTCCGCGTTTCCGATGGTCCGTTCGCTTCGTTCAACGGCACGGTTCAGGATGTGGACGAAGAGCGTTCGCGCCTGAAGGTGGAAGTGTCGATTTTCGGCCGCGCTACGCCGGTCGAGCTGGAATACAGCCAGGTCGAGAAGGTCTGATTGTCTTTGGTTTGAAGGGTTGGCCTGGCGGCTGGCCTTTCGTTCGAGTTTGGATATGAGTGATCGCTTACTTATATCTCGCGGCGAAGCCGCAATCCGCGTGGAAGGGTAGGGTCTTAGCCGGGCCTGGTAATCCGCACCACGCAACCGCAGCCGCCGGAGCGATCCGGCATCAGTCGGCCGGGCAACCGGTCAAGTAGAAAGGCAGAGAGAAATGGCTAAGAAAGTTGCAGGCCAGCTCAAGCTGCAGGTTAAGGCCGGCTCGGCGAATCCGTCGCCGCCGATCGGTCCTGCGCTTGGTCAGCGTGGCATTAACATCATGGAATTCTGCAAGGCGTTCAATGCCGCCACGCAGGAAATGGAAAAGGGTATGCCGATTCCGGTCGTCATCACCTACTACCAGGATAAGTCCTTCACCTTCGTCATGAAGCAGCCGCCGGTCAGCTACTTCCTGAAGAAGGAAGCGAAGATCCAGTCCGGCTCGAAGACCCCGGGCAAGGGCGCCAAGGCTGGCACCCTGAGCAAGGCTCAGGTCAAGGCGATCGCCGAAGCCAAGATGAAGGATCTGAACGCCGCCGATATCGAAGGCGCAATGGCCATGATCGAGGGCTCCGCCCGCGCCATGGGCCTGGAAGTGGTAGGTTAAGACCATGGTAGCAAAGCGTATTCAGAAGATTCGTGAAGGCGTCGATCCGACCAAGCTCTACGCTCTGGATCTGGCCATCGGCATGGTCAAGGAACGTGCCGTCGCCAAGTTCGACGAGACCGTTGAAATCTCGATGAACCTCGGTGTTGACCCGCGTCACGCCGACCAGATGGTTCGCGGCGTCGTCAACCTGCCGAACGGCACCGGCCGTACGGTTCGCGTTGCCGTCTTCGCTCGCGGCGCCAAGGCTGACGAAGCCAAGGCTGCCGGCGCAGACATCGTCGGCGCGGAAGACCTGGTCGAAATCGTTCAGGGCGGCAAGATCGATTTCGATCGCTGCATCGCGACCCCGGACATGATGCCGCTCGTCGGCCGCCTCGGTAAGGTTCTCGGCCCGCGCGGCATGATGCCGAACCCGAAGGTCGGCACCGTCACGATGGACGTCAAGGGTGCTGTTGAAGCTTCCAAGGGCGGCGCTGTCGAGTTTCGCGTCGAGAAGGCTGGTATCGTCCATGCCGGTATCGGCAAGGCTTCCTTCGACGCCAAGGCTCTGGAAGAAAACATCCGCGCCTTCGCCGACGCCGTCATCAAGGCGAAGCCGGCTGGCGCCAAGGGCAACTACGTCAAGCGCGTAGCGATCTCCTCGACCATGGGTCCGGGCGTCAAGATAGAGCCGTCGTCGGTCACGGCGCCGAGCGCCTGATTGGTTTTGCCGGGCGGTAAGCCCGGCTTTTAAGAATTCCCGGCCTTTCGGGGCCGGGATTTCCGGAGAAATCCGGAATTCCTGTCCGAGATTGCAGGTGGTTATCCCTTAATCACTTAAGCCTGCATGAGACGGGTAAGACCCGAATTTTGAAGAAGCATCGCTTCGATGAACTCGGTTCGAGCCTTGGATGCCTTGTGCCTTGGAGCCGTTCGGCTCGAGCGCGAGGGGACAGGATCCTCAAGCGTCGCTTGGGATCTGAATTGATCCCAGGAGGCAAAAGGCAACCCGGCAGGTCCGTTAACCCGGTCCTGTCAACTGGAGAAAAGCAGTGGAAAGAGCGGAAAAACGCGAATTCGTCACGGAACTGAACGAAGTCTTCAAGGCTTCGGGCTCGGTTGTCGTGGCCCACTATGCTGGTGCTACAGTCGCTCAGATGAACGATTTCCGTTCCAAGATGCGCGCTGCTGGCGGCACCGTCAAAGTCGCGAAGAACCGCCTGGCCAAAATTGCTCTTCAGGGCACGGATGCGGAAGGGATTTCCAATCTCTTCACGGGTCAGACGCTGATCGCATACAGCACTGATCCGATTACCGCTCCGAAGGTCGTCGTGGATTTCGCCAAGGGCAACGATAAGATCGTTGTTTTGGGCGGCGCCATGGGAACAACAACGCTCAACGCCGAAGGTGTAAAGTCGCTCGCGACCCTGCCTTCGCTGGACGAGCTGCGCGCGAAGCTGCTGGGCATGATCCAGACTCCGGCTACCCGCATCGCAGGTGTTGTTGCAGCGCCGGCAAGTCAGCTTGCTCGCGTGTTCTCGGCCTACGCCAAGAAGGACGAAGCCGCGTAAGGCGGTTTTTCGCTGTTCATAACCAACCAGTTCGAACCGAACAAAAGGAACTACAAAAATGGCTGATCTCGCAAAGATCGTAGACGACCTCTCCTCGCTGACCGTTCTCGAAGCCGCAGAACTGTCGAAGCTTCTGGAAGAAAAGTGGGGCGTTTCCGCCGCTGCTCCGGTAGCTGTTGCTGCCGTTGCCGGTGGTGCTGGCGCTGCTGCTGCCGTTGAAGAAGAAAAGACCGAGTTCGACGTCATCCTCACGGATGCCGGCGCGAACAAGATCAACGTCATCAAGGAAGTCCGCGCCATCACCGGCCTGGGCCTCAAGGAAGCCAAGGACCTCGTTGAAGCCGCTCCGAAGGCTGTCAAGGAAGCCGTTTCCAAGGCTGAAGCCGCTGACATCAAGAAGAAGCTCGAAGACGCCGGCGCTAAGGTCGACGTTAAGTAAGCTTGAAACTGCTTTGGGAGGTGGCATTTTGCTACCTCCCATTTGCCGTTTTTCTGAACGAATTACCCAAAAGCCGCGGGCAAAACGGCTTTTGGGTAATGGGTTCTTCAAGAGGATGGTCTCAAACCGAACCGCGACGCAATCCGGCTGAGCGGTTTTCGGTTAGATAGACGAGATTGAACTACTCATTGATTGATGGGGTCGCCTGGCCAGCGATTCCCATCCGTTGCAGGCCCGGGTGCAGGATTTTAAAGGAGCGACGATGGCTCAGACCCTTTCGTTCAACGGTCGCAGGCGCGTACGCAAGTTTTTTGGTAAGATTCCCGAAGTCGCAGAGATGCCGAACCTCATCGAGGTTCAAAAGGCGTCCTACGATCAGTTTCTCATGGTCGAAGAACCGAAGGGCGGCCGCCCGGACGAAGGTCTTCAGACTGTCTTCAAGTCGGTTTTCCCGATCACCGATTTCTCCGGCGCTTCCATGCTGGAGTTCGTTTCCTATGAGTTCGAACCGCCGAAGTTCGACGTCGATGAGTGCCGCCAGCGCGACCTGACCTATGCCGCGCCGCTGAAGGTGACCCTCCGTCTGATCGTGTTCGATATCGACGAGGATACGGGCGCGAAGTCCATCAAGGACATCAAGGAACAGAGCGTCTACATGGGCGACATGCCGCTCATGACGAACAACGGTACGTTCATCGTGAACGGCACCGAGCGCGTGATCGTGTCCCAGATGCACCGTTCGCCGGGCGTCTTCTTCGACCACGACAAGGGCAAGAGCCATTCTTCCGGCAAGCTGCTCTTCGCCGCTCGCGTCATCCCGTATCGCGGCTCCTGGCTCGATATCGAGTTCGACGCCAAAGACATCGTCTATGCCCGTATCGACCGCCGCCGTAAGATTCCGGTGACGTCGCTGCTGATGGCGCTCGGCATGGACGGCGAAGAAATCCTGTCGACCTTCTACACGAAGTCGCTCTACGAGCGCTCCGGCGATGGCTGGCGCATTCCCTTCAAGGCGGAAACGCTGAAGGGCGCCAAGACCGTCACAGACATGATCGACGCCGATACCGGCGAAGTCGTTGTCGAAGGCGGCAAGAAGCTCACGCCGCGCCTGCTGCGTCAGCTGCAGGACAAGGGCCTCAAGGCTCTGAAGGCGACGGATGAAGAGCTGTACGGCCTCTTCCTGGCGGAAGACATCGTCAACTTCCAGACCGGTGAGATCTATCTCGAAGCCGGCGACGAAATCGACGAGAAGACCCTGCCTGTTATCCTCAACGCCGGTTTCGACGAGATCCCGGTTCTCGGCATCGACCACATCAACGTCGGCGCCTACATCCGCAACACGCTGTCTGCCGACAAGAACGAGAACCGTCAGGACGCTCTGTTCGACATCTACCGCGTCATGCGTCCGGGTGAACCGCCGACCATGGAATCGGCCGAAGCCATGTTCAACTCGCTGTTCTTCGATGCGGAGCGTTACGATCTCTCCGCCGTCGGCCGCGTGAAGATGAACATGCGCCTCGACCTCGACGTCGAAGACACCGTCCGCATCCTGCGCAAGGACGACATCCTGGCCGTGGTCAAGATGCTCGTCGAGCTGCGCGACGGCAAGGGCGAGATCGACGATATCGACAACCTCGGCAACCGCCGCGTCCGTTCGGTCGGCGAGCTGATGGAAAACCAGTATCGTCTGGGTCTGTTGCGCATGGAACGTGCGATCAAGGAGCGTATGTCCTCGATCGAAATCGACACGGTCATGCCGCAGGATCTGATCAACGCCAAGCCGGCCGCCGCTGCCGTCCGCGAATTCTTCGGCTCCTCGCAGCTGTCGCAGTTCATGGACCAGGTGAACCCCCTTTCGGAAATCACCCACAAGCGCCGTCTCTCGGCTCTTGGCCCGGGTGGTCTGACCCGCGAGCGCGCGGGCTTCGAAGTCCGCGACGTTCATCCGACGCACTACGGTCGTATTTGCCCGATCGAAACGCCGGAAGGTCCGAACATCGGTCTCATCAACTCGCTGGCGACCTTTGCCCGCGTCAACAAGTACGGCTTCATCGAAAGCCCTTATCGCCGCATCATCGACGGTAAGGTGACCAACGACGTGCTCTACCTCTCCGCCATGGAAGAGGCGAAGTACTACGTTGCTCAGGCCAACGCTGAGCTCGACGCCGACGGCTCCTTCATCGAGGAATTCGTCGTTTGCCGTCATGCCGGCGAAGTCATGCTCGCTCCGCGCGACAACATCAACTTGATGGACGTCTCGCCGAAGCAGCTGGTTTCGGTCGCCGCCGCTCTGATCCCGTTCCTGGAAAACGATGACGCCAACCGCGCGCTCATGGGCTCGAACATGCAGCGTCAGGCCGTGCCGCTTCTGCGTGCCGAAGCCCCGTTCGTCGGCACAGGCATGGAGCCGGTGGTCGCGCGTGACTCCGGTGCTGCCATCGGCGCCCGCCGCGGCGGCGTGGTCGACCAGGTCGACGCAACGCGTATCGTTATCCGCGCCACGGAAGACCTCGATCCGTCGAAGTCCGGCGTCGATATCTATCGCCTGATGAAGTTCCAGCGTTCGAACCAGAACACCTGCGTCAACCAGCGCCCGCTGGTGACCGTCGGTGACGTGGTCAACAAGGGCGATATCCTGGCAGACGGTCCGTCGACCGATCTCGGCGATCTGGCTCTCGGCCGGAACGTGCTGGTCGCGTTCATGCCGTGGAACGGCTACAACTACGAAGACTCGATCCTGCTCTCCGAGCGTATCGTTGCCGACGACGTGTTCACCTCCATCCACATCGAAGAATTCGAAGTGATGGCGCGCGACACCAAGCTCGGTCCGGAAGAAATCACCCGCGATATTCCGAACGTTTCGGAAGAAGCGCTGAAGAACCTGGACGAAGCCGGCATCGTTTACATTGGCGCCGAAGTCCAGCCGGGCGATATCCTCGTCGGCAAGATCACGCCGAAGGGCGAAAGCCCGATGACGCCGGAAGAAAAGCTCCTGCGCGCCATCTTCGGTGAAAAGGCCTCCGACGTTCGCGACACCTCCATGCGCATGCCGCCCGGCACCTACGGTACGGTCGTCGAAGTTCGCGTCTTCAACCGTCACGGCGTCGAAAAGGACGAACGTGCCATGGCGATCGAGCGCGAAGAAATCGAACGTCTCGCCAAGGACCGCGACGACGAGCAGGCGATCCTCGACCGCAACGTCTACGGCCGCCTGGTCGAGATGCTGCGCGGTCAGGTTGCTCTTGCTGGTCCGAAGGGCTTCAAGAAGGGCACGGAACTGTCGAACGCCGTTGTTTCGGAATATCCGCGTTCGCAGTGGTGGATGTTCGCCGTCGAGGACGAAAAGGTCCAGAGCGAGCTGGAAGCCTTGCGTGGCCAGTACGACGAATCCAAGTCGCGCCTCGAACAGCGCTTCATGGACAAGGTCGAGAAGGTCCAGCGCGGCGACGAAATGCCTCCGGGCGTCATGAAGATGGTCAAGGTCTTCGTCGCTGTGAAGCGCAAGATCCAGCCGGGCGACAAGATGGCCGGCCGTCACGGGAACAAGGGCGTGGTCTCGCGCATTGTTCCGGTGGAGGACATGCCGTTCCTGGAAGACGGTACGCATGTCGATATCGTGCTGAACCCGCTGGGCGTTCCCTCGCGCATGAACGTTGGTCAGATTCTCGAAACGCACCTTGGCTGGGCTTGCGCCGGCATGGGTCGCCAGATCGGTGAACTGATCGAAGCCTACAAGGCAAGCGGCAACATCGAGCCTCTGCGCAAGACGATCGACATGGTCGTCGGCGACGGTCCGAAGAGCGACGACGTGCACGAGTATGACGATGCGTCGGTTCTGCGTCTGGCAGACCAGTGGAAGCGTGGCGTGTCCATCGCGACCCCGGTCTTCGATGGCGCCGGCGAAGTGGACGTCAACGAGATGCTGGAAATGGCAGGTCTCAAGCAGACTGGCCAGTCGACACTGTACGACGGTCGTACAGGCGAGCAGTTCGACCGCCAGGTTACGGTTGGCTACATCTACATGCTGAAGCTGAACCACCTTGTCGACGACAAGATCCACGCCCGTTCGATCGGTCCGTACTCGCTCGTCACCCAGCAGCCGCTGGGCGGTAAGGCACAGTTCGGCGGTCAGCGCTTCGGCGAAATGGAAGTCTGGGCGCTTGAAGCTTACGGTGCAGCCTACACGCTGCAGGAAATGCTCACGGTCAAGTCGGACGACGTGGCCGGCCGTACGAAGGTCTACGAAGCCATCGTTCGTGGCGACGACACCTTCGAAGCGGGCATTCCGGAAAGCTTCAACGTTCTCGTCAAGGAAATGCGCTCGCTGGGTCTCAGCGTCGAGCTGGAAAACTCCAAGGTCGACGATCTGCAGACGGCAAACCAGCTTTCGGACGCAGCCGAGTAATAGCCTGTCAGGGTGCGCGCTGTCGGTCAGCGCGCACCGTTGGAATATTGCAGCGCCGTCGACGTCCCTTTGGATGCATGGCGCCGCAAGGCGGTTTTAAAGCGTCAGGCCGGTTCCCGGGATTTTCCGGCACTGTTCGCAATTCGAGGGCGTTTCGCCCCTAAAGGAGATAGGCATGAACCAAGAGGTCATGAATCTTTTCAATCCGCAGATGCCTGCGCAGAATTTCGATTCCATCCGGATCTCGATTGCGTCGCCGGAGAAGATTCTTTCCTGGTCTTATGGCGAGATCAAGAAGCCGGAGACGATCAACTATCGTACGTTCAAGCCGGAACGCGATGGTCTCTTCTGCGCGCGCATCTTCGGGCCGATCAAGGACTACGAGTGCCTGTGCGGCAAGTACAAGCGCATGAAGTACAAGGGCATCATCTGCGAAAAGTGCGGCGTCGAAGTTACGCTGTCGCGCGTTCGCCGTGAGCGCATGGGCCATATCGAGCTTGCCGCTCCCGTTGCCCACATCTGGTTCCTGAAGTCGCTGCCTTCGCGCATTTCGACGCTGCTCGACATGACGCTGAAGGATGTCGAGCGCGTTCTCTACTTCGAAAACTACATCGTCACCGAGCCGGGCCTGACCGCTCTCAAGGAGCATCAGCTTCTCTCGGAAGAAGAGTACATGCTCGCCGTCGACGAATATGGCGAAGACCAGTTCACCGCCATGATCGGCGCTGAAGCGATCTACGAGATGCTGGCCAGCATGAACCTCGAAAAGATCGCCGGCGACCTGCGTTCCGAGCTTGCCGACACCACGTCGGATCTCAAGCAGAAGAAGCTGATGAAGCGCCTGAAGATCGTCGAGAACTTCATGGAGTCGGGCAACCGTCCGGAATGGATGATCATGAAGGTCGTCCCGGTCATCCCGCCGGACCTGCGTCCGCTGGTTCCGCTCGATGGCGGCCGCTTCGCGACGTCGGATCTGAACGATCTGTATCGCCGCGTCATCAACCGTAACAATCGTCTGAAGCGCCTCATCGAACTGCGCGCTCCGGGCATCATCATCCGCAACGAAAAGCGCATGCTGCAGGAATCTGTCGATGCGCTGTTCGACAACGGCCGCCGTGGCCGCGTCATCACCGGCGCCAACAAGCGTCCGCTGAAGTCGCTGTCCGACATGCTCAAGGGCAAGCAGGGCCGCTTCCGCCAGAACCTGCTCGGCAAGCGCGTCGACTATTCCGGCCGTTCGGTCATCGTGACGGGTCCGGAGCTGAAGCTGCATCAGTGCGGCCTGCCGAAGAAGATGGCGCTCGAGCTGTTCAAGCCGTTCATCTATGCCCGCCTCGACGCGAAGGGTTATTCCTCGACCGTCAAGCAGGCCAAGAAGCTGGTTGAAAAGGAAAAGCCGGAAGTCTGGGATATCCTCGACGAGGTCATCCGCGAGCATCCGGTTCTCCTGAACCGCGCACCGACGCTGCATCGCCTGGGCATCCAGGCCTTCGAACCCACGCTGGTCGAAGGCAAGGCCATCCAGCTGCACCCGCTCGTCTGCACGGCCTTCAACGCCGACTTCGACGGCGACCAGATGGCTGTTCACGTGCCGCTCTCGCTGGAAGCCCAGCTGGAAGCCCGCGTGCTGATGATGTCGACCAACAACATCCTGCATCCGGCAAACGGCGCGCCGATCATCGTTCCTTCGCAGGACATGGTTCTCGGCCTGTATTACCTGTCGATCCTGAACCAGAACGAGCCGGGCGAAGGCATGGCCTTCTCCGACCTCGGCGAGCTGCATCACGCCCTCGAAAACAAGGTCGTGACGCTGCACTCGAAGATCCGCGGCCGTTTCAAGTCTGTCGACGAAGAGGGCAAGCCCTATTCGAAGATCTACGAGACGACGCCTGGCCGCCTGCTGATCGGCGAACTGCTGCCGAAGCACGGCAAGGTGACCTTCGACATCTGCAACCAGGAAATGACCAAGAAGAACATCTCCAAGATGATCGACACGGTCTACCGTCATTGCGGCCAGAAGGACACGGTCATTTTCTGCGACCGCATCATGCAGCTTGGCTTCTCTCATGCCTGCCGCGCCGGCATTTCGTTCGGCAAGGACGACATGGTTATCCCGGATACCAAGGTTAAGATCGTCGGCGATACCGAAGCGCTCGTGAAGGAATACGAGCAGCAGTACAATGACGGCCTGATCACCCAGGGCGAGAAGTACAACAAGGTCGTCGACGCTTGGGGCAAGGCCACGGAAAAGGTCGCCGAAGAAATGATGGCCCGCATTAAGGCCGTCGAATTCGACGAGAAGACCGGTCGCCAGAAGCCGATGAACTCGATCTATATGATGAGCCACTCGGGTGCTCGTGGTTCTCCGAACCAGATGCGCCAGCTGGGCGGCATGCGCGGCCTCATGGCCAAACCGTCGGGCGAAATCATCGAGACGCCGATCATCTCGAACTTCAAGGAAGGCCTGACCGTTAACGAGTACTTCAACTCGACCCACGGTGCCCGTAAGGGTCTGGCCGATACCGCCTTGAAGACCGCAAACTCCGGTTACCTGACCCGCCGTCTCGTCGACGTCGCGCAGGATTGCATCGTCACGCACGTCGATTGCGGCACCGAGAACGGCCTCACCATGACCGCCATCGTCGATGCCGGTCAGGTCGTCGCCTCGCTCGGCGCCCGCATCCTCGGCCGCACCGCCCTGGACGACATCGATCATCCGGTCACGGGTGAGCGTATCGTCGACGCCGGCAAGATGATCCTCGAGCCGGATGTCATCGAGATCGAGAAGGCTGGTATCCAGTCGATCCGCATCCGTTCGGCGCTGACCTGCGAAATCCAGACGGGCGTCTGCTCGGTCTGCTACGGCCGTGACCTTGCTCGCGGTACGCCTGTCAACATCGGCGAAGCTGTCGGCGTCATCGCCGCACAGTCGATCGGTGAACCGGGCACGCAGCTGACCATGCGTACCTTCCACTTGGGCGGCACGGCGACCGTGGTCGACCAGTCGTTCCTGGAAGCCTCCTACGAGGGCACGGTTCAGATTAAGAACCGCAACATGCTGCGCAACTCGGAAGGCAACCTCGTTGCCATGGGTCGCAACATGACGGTCCAGATCCTGGACGAACGTGGTGTCGAACGCTCTTCGCAGCGCGTTGCTTACGGCTCGAAGCTGTATGTCGACGAAGGTGACAAGGTGAAGCGCGGTCAGCGTCTGGCGGAGTGGGATCCCTATACCCGTCCGATGATGACGGAAGTGGCCGGTACGGTTCACTTCGAAGACGTCGTCGACGGTCTCTCGGTTCTCGAAGCGACCGACGAGTCCACCGGCATCACCAAGCGTCAGGTTATCGACTGGCGCTCGACGCCGCGCGGCTCGGATCTCAAGCCGGCGATCGTCATCAAGGACGCCAGCGGTAACGTTGCCAAGCTGTCGCGTGGCGGTGAAGCCCGCTTCCTGCTCTCTGTCGAAGCGATCCTGTCTGTCGAGCCGGGCACGAAGGTGTCGCAGGGTGACGTTCTCGCCCGTTCGCCGCTGGAAAGCGCCAAGACGAAGGACATCACCGGTGGTCTGCCGCGCGTTGCCGAATTGTTCGAGGCTCGTCGTCCGAAGGATCACGCCATCATCGCTGAGATCGATGGTACGATCCGCCTCGGCCGCGACTACAAGAACAAGCGTCGCGTCATCATCGAGCCGGCGGAAGACGGTGTCGAGCCGGTCGAGTACCTGATCCCGAAGGGCAAGCCCTTCCACCTTCAGGACGGCGATTATATCGAAAAGGGTGACTACATCCTCGACGGTAATCCGGCGCCGCACGACATCCTGGCGATCAAGGGCGTGGAAGCTCTGGCTTCCTACCTGGTCAACGAAATCCAGGAAGTCTACCGCCTGCAGGGCGTTGTCATCAACGACAAGCACATCGAAGTGATTGTCCGTCAGATGCTGCAGAAGGTGGAGATCACCGATGCAGGCGACAGCCAGTACATCGTCGGCGACAACGTCGATCGTATCGAGCTGGACGACGCCAACGACCGCCTGATCGAAGAAGGCAAGAAGCCTGCTTATGGCGATCCGGTTCTGCTCGGTATCACCAAGGCATCGCTGCAGACGCCGTCCTTCATCTCGGCCGCATCCTTCCAGGAAACGACGAAGGTGCTGACCGAAGCTGCAATCGCCGGCAAGACCGACGGCCTGCAGGGCCTGAAGGAAAACGTCATCGTCGGCCGCCTCATCCCGGCCGGTACCGGCGGTACCATGACGCAGATCCGCCGTATCGCCACGGCGCGCGACGAGCTCATCCTGGAAGAGCGTCGCAAGGGCACGGGTGCCAACGTCGCAACGCCGATGCTGCAGGATCTCGCAAGCGAGAACAGCCCGGCCGAGTAAGCGGCACGGGATCGGAAAAAATCAAAACCGCCCGGAGCAATCCGGGCGGTTTCTTTTTGTACGGCAATGAAATCGGATGGGCGAGGGGAGGTTGCCTCCACAAGGGGAGGCTGATCTCTTAGCGGAAGCGAATGATCGCGACTTCGCCTTCAAGCGCGCCCTGATAGGCGGAAGCGTGCGGCTCCTCGTCCGGTATATCGGTCAGCAGACCGATCTGATCGAGGTCGGCCTCGATGAAGCCTTCTTCGGCTAGCGCGTTCAGCGCCTCGCGCACGGCGGTATCATCGTCAGGCGCTTTCAACATGACATGCAGGTCGATGCCTTCGCCGCCATCGGACTCGTATCCCTTGCCGATGATGATGAAGACCATGGGGCCGTCGGAATTGTTGTCGTTGTCTGGCGCAGTAATCATGGGTCTTCCTTCGGGAGTGTCGAATCGCCCCGGCGATTCTCTCAGGCAGCCGGGTTTGGCGGATGGAAATGTCCTCCTTTGATTCCTTATAGGGATTTTGATGAAATACCAAAGTCCATCTTGCCGAAGGGACTGCATTTCCGTATCAAACGCGTCAAATGGCTGGTTTGCCCGGCCTTTTCGGGCTGTATGACAAAGATAATTTCTTAACCGGCCTTGACGAACCGGCGGGAAACCAGTAGTACCGCCGCCATCGGAACCCATGTGAGGCATGGCTGTTCGGGGCGACGCGCCCTGGAGTTCACCTCAAACAAGGTTCTAAACGCACGTTGAAGACACGAATGCTGCACGCAAGACGCCTGAACAGCGTCCTCTGCTTTTTCTGTGGTCCATCTGCGAAAGCGGATCGGGCCACGTTTTGCGCATTGAGACGATCGTGTGTCGTTGCCGGTGACGGCGAAAATGAAGCCCGTAAGGGTGTCGAGATAGATTTACAAGGGATGGTTGAATGCCTACCGTAAACCAGCTGATCCGCAAGCCTCGCCAGGCGCAGGTAAAGCGTAACAAGGTTCCCGCTCTCCAGGAGAACCCGCAGAAGCGCGGCGTTTGCACCCGCGTCTACACGACGACGCCGAAGAAGCCGAACTCGGCTCTGCGTAAGGTCGCAAAGATCCGCCTGACCAACGGCTTTGAAGTCATTGGTTACATTCCCGGTGAAGGTCACAACCTTCAGGAGCACTCTGTCGTCATGATCCGTGGCGGCCGCGTCAAGGACCTTCCGGGTGTCCGTTATCACATCATCCGCGGAGTTCTCGATACCCAGGGTGTCAAGAACCGCAAGCAGCGCCGTTCGAAGTACGGTGCGAAGCGTCCGAAGTAATTCGGATTTGGATAATCCGGCGCTGCGCGAGGTTCTCCGCGTGGTTTAGCGCCGCTAACAGTTGAGAGACGAGAAGTACATGTCCAGACGTCACAGAGCAGAAAAGCGCGAGATCAACCCGGACCCGAAGTTCGGCGATCTGGTTGTTACCAAGTTCATGAATGCCATCATGCTCGACGGCAAGAAGTCCGTAGCTGAAAACATCGTATACGGCGCATTCGACGCCGTGCAGGGCAAGGCAAAGCAGGAGCCGCTCGGCGTGTTCCATCAGGCTTTGGATAACATCGCTCCGCACGTTGAAGTCCGCTCGCGCCGCGTTGGCGGTGCTACGTACCAGGTTCCGGTCGATGTTCGTCCGGAGCGTCGTCAGGCTCTGGCCATTCGCTGGCTGATCGCAGCTGCTCGCAAGCGTAACGAAACGACCATGGTCGATCGCCTCAGCGGCGAACTTCTCGATGCCTCCAACAACCGCGGCGCCGCCGTCAAGAAGCGCGAAGACACGCACAAGATGGCTGATGCCAACCGTGCGTTCTCGCATTATCGCTGGTAATCCCGAACGGTTTCGGAAAGGCAGTCCACAATGGCTCGCGAATATAAAATCGAAGACTACCGCAATTTCGGTATCATGGCGCATATCGACGCCGGCAAGACCACGACCACCGAACGTATTCTTTACTACACCGGTAAGTCGCACAAGATCGGCGAAGTGCACGACGGCGCAGCCACCATGGACTGGATGGAGCAGGAGCAGGAGCGTGGCATCACGATCACCTCTGCTGCCACCACGACCTTCTGGAAGGGCCGTGACGGCAAGACCCGCCGCTTCAACATCATCGACACCCCCGGCCACGTCGACTTCACCATCGAAGTCGAGCGTTCGCTGCGCGTTCTCGATGGCGCCATCGCTCTGCTCGACGCCAACGCAGGCGTTGAGCCGCAGACGGAAACCGTCTGGCGTCAGGCTGAGAAGTATCATGTTCCGCGCATGATCTTCTGCAACAAGATGGACAAGACCGGCGCTGACTTCTATCGCTCGGTCGAGATGATCAAGACCCGGCTCGGCGCCACCGCCGTCGTCATGCAGCTGCCGATCGGCGCTGAAAGCGACTTCAAGGGCGTCATCGACCTGATCGAGATGAACGCTCTCATCTGGCGCGACGAATCGCTCGGCGCTCAGTGGGACGTCGTCGAAATCCCGGAAGACATGAAGGCCAAGGCTGCTGAATACCGCGAAAAGCTGATCGAGACCGTTGTCGAGATCGACGAAGCCGCGACCGAAGCCTACCTCGAAGGCAATCTGCCTGACAACGATCAGATCCGCGCGCTCGTCCGTCGCGGCACCATCGACGTCAAGTTCCATCCGATGTTCTGCGGCACCGCCTTCAAGAACAAGGGCGTTCAGCCGCTGCTCGACGCTGTTGTCGATTACCTGCCGTCGCCGCTCGACATTCCGGCGATCAAGGGTATTGACTTCAAGACGGAAGCCGAAATCGAACGCCATGCTGACGACAGCGAGCCGTTGTCCATGCTGGCATTCAAGATCATGAACGACCCCTTCGTTGGTTCGCTCACCTTCGCCCGCATCTACTCCGGCAAGCTCGAAAAGGGCGCATCGGTCATCAACACGGTCAAGGACAAGCGCGAGCGCGTCGGCCGCATGCTGCAGATGCACTCGAACTCGCGTGAAGACATCGAAGAAGCCTTCGCTGGCGACATCGTCGCTCTGGCCGGCCTCAAGGAAACGACCACTGGTGATACGCTCTGCGACCCGCTGAAGCCGGTTATCCTCGAGCGCATGGAATTCCCCGAGCCGGTCATCCAGATCGCGATCGAGCCGAAGACCAAGGGCGACCAGGAAAAGATGGGCCTCGCGCTCAACCGTCTGGCCGCAGAAGATCCGTCCTTCCGCGTGAAGACGGACCAGGAATCTGGCCAGACGATCATCGCCGGCATGGGTGAACTGCACCTCGACATCATCGTCGACCGCATGCGTCGTGAATTCAAGGTTGAAGCGACTGTCGGCGCGCCGCAGGTTGCTTACCGCGAAACCATCACGCGTCAGACGGAAAAGGACTACACCCACAAGAAGCAGTCGGGTGGTACCGGTCAGTTCGCTCGCGTCAAGATCGTGTTCGAACCGAACCCGGACGGCGACGACTTCAAGTTCGAGTCCAAGATCGTCGGCGGTTCTGTTCCGAAGGAATACATCCCGGGCGTTCAGAAGGGTATCGAAAGCGTTCTGTCTTCCGGTCCGCTGGCTGGCTTCCCGATGCTCGGCGTCAAGGCGACGCTCATCGACGGTGCGTTCCACGATGTTGACTCGTCGGTTCTGGCCTTCGAAATCGCTTCCCGCGCTTGCTTCCGTGAAGCAGCCCGCGAAGCTGGTGCTCAGCTCCTCGAGCCGATGATGAAGGTCGAAGTCGTAACGCCGGAAGATTACGTCGGTGACGTCATCGGCGACCTGAACTCGCGTCGTGGCCAGATCCAGGGCCAGGAAAGCCGCGGTATCGCCGTTGTCATCAACGCGAACGTCCCGCTGGCGAACATGTTCAAGTACGTCGATAACCTGCGCTCGATGTCTCAGGGCCGTGCACAGTACACGATGACCTTCGATCATTACGCGCCGGTTCCGTCGAACGTCGCACAGGAAATCCAGGCAAAGTATTCCGGTCAGAAGTGACCGGAATACCAATTGACCGATAACAAGAATTGATCCCCCAGGGGACAGGAAAACGGAGAGCCGAAAATGGCAAAGAGTAAGTTTGAGCGCAATAAGCCGCACGTTAACATCGGGACGATCGGTCACGTTGACCACGGCAAGACGTCGCTGACGGCAGCGATCACGAAGTACTTCGGCGAGTTCAAGGCGTATGACCAGATCGACGCTGCTCCGGAAGAAAAGGCTCGCGGCATCACGATCTCGACGGCGCACGTTGAGTATGAGACGCCGAACCGCCACTATGCGCACGTCGACTGCCCCGGCCACGCCGACTATGTGAAGAACATGATCACCGGTGCCGCGCAGATGGACGGCGCGATCCTGGTTTGCTCGGCCGCCGACGGCCCGATGCCGCAGACGCGCGAGCACATCCTGCTTGCCCGCCAGGTTGGCGTTCCGGCGATCGTCGTGTTCCTGAACAAGGTCGACCAGGTTGACGACGCAGAACTTCTCGAGCTGGTCGAGCTCGAAGTTCGCGAACTTCTGTCGTCCTACGACTTCCCGGGCGACGACATTCCGGTCGTCAAGGGTTCGGCGCTTGCTGCTCTTGAAGATTCGGACAAGAAGATCGGCGAAGACGCGATCCGCGAGCTGATGGCTCAGGTTGACGCCTACATCCCGACGCCTGAGCGTCCGATCGACCAGCCGTTCCTGATGCCGATCGAAGACGTGTTCTCGATCTCGGGCCGTGGTACGGTTGTGACGGGCCGCGTCGAGCGCGGTATCGTCAAGGTTGGTGAAGAAGTCGAAATCGTCGGCATTCGTCCGACGTCGAAGACGACGGTGACCGGCGTTGAAATGTTCCGCAAGCTGCTCGATCAGGGCCAGGCCGGCGACAACATCGGCGCGCTGATCCGCGGTGTGAACCGTGACGGCGTCGAGCGTGGCCAGATCCTGTGCAAGCCGGGTTCCGTCAAGCCGCACAAGAAGTTCATGGCTGAGGCCTACATCCTGACGAAGGAAGAAGGCGGCCGTCATACGCCGTTCTTCACGAACTACCGTCCGCAGTTCTACTTCCGCACGACGGACGTGACGGGCATCGTTACGCTTCCGGAAGGCACGGAAATGGTCATGCCGGGCGACAACGTCACGGTTGCGGTTGAGCTGATCGTTCCGATCGCGATG
This sequence comes from Martinezella tropici, assembly GCF_008370325.1. Taxonomy (GTDB): domain Bacteria; phylum Pseudomonadota; class Alphaproteobacteria; order Rhizobiales; family Rhizobiaceae; genus Rhizobium; species Rhizobium tropici_B. The sequence continues at coordinate 21,898 of NZ_VNIP01000024.1, forward strand.
GAAGAAAAGCTGCGCTTCGCGATCCGCGAAGGCGGCCGTACCGTCGGCGCAGGCATCGT
>NZ_VNIP01000025.1 GCF_008370325.1 Martinezella tropici
GTAAGCGGCAAGGAGACCCCATCTGGCGGTGCTGATGCTGTGCAGGGTATCTCGGACATACGACTTCTCTGACTGTGAGGATCTATGTCTGGGCCTGCGGCTAGCCTTGGATTGATGCGGATGATTGAGGCTGTGCCCGATCGTCTTGACGGCGCGCCGCGACAGTTGCGGCGGTTTTGGTCTGACGAGTTCAAGGCGACTGCGGTCGAGCAAGCCTGTCAGCCGGGTGTGAACGTCTCGGCGGTCGCACGGCAAATCGGGATACTGCCGTCTCAGCTCTATCGCTGGCGCAGAGAACTGTTGGGCAGTGATGAACCTGGGCAAGCAGCGGAGACAGAGTATCCGCAGGGCGTTGTATCCGGCCCCGACCCCATCGTGGAAATCATCATTGGGGATGTTATCGTGCGGGCAGGCGGGCATGTCGACGAGGCTCATCTGCAGCGCGTTATCCGAGCGGTTCGTTCGGCATGATCCCCGCAGGTGTAAAGGTGTTCCTCGCCAGCCATCCCATCGACTTCCGCAAAGGACCGGACAGCTTGCTGTCGCTGGTGCGCGACGCCGGCAGTGATCCGTTTAACGGCTCGCTTTATGTCTTCCGGGCGAAGCGGGCAGACCGGGTCAAGATCGTCTGGTGGGATGGATCAGGGGTCTGCCTTTACTCCAAGCGACTGGAGAAGGCGCAGTTCTGCTGGCCGCGGATCGGGCACAACCGGGTGCAGCTCAATCATGCCCAGCTCATGGCGCTCGTTGACGGCATGGACTGGAAGCGGGTTCGCTCTGTGGCAGTGAAGCCGCCGGAGATTGTTGGGTAAAGGCCTGCGGCGAAGTGAATCAACCGCCTGAAAGGGCAGGAAAACCGGAGCAGAATGTGCTCTGGTAGGCCTCATGACGCCGCCCGATCTCCAGCTCCCGGATGATGTAGAGACGCTGAAAGCCATGGTCCTTGCCATGGCCGACAAGGCGGCGCGGGCCGATGCTCTCGAGAGCGAGGTTGCAGATCTCAAGGAACGAAACGCCGATGCCGATGAGCGCATCGAAAGACTGACGCAGATCCTGAAAGCCTTCGATCGTGCCCGCTTTGGCCGGCGATCGGAAAAGCTCGGGCCTTCAGGCATGGATGATGAGCAGCAGGCTTTTGTCTTCGAGGAGATCGAGACCGGCATCGCTGCGATCCGAGCCCAGGTCAACAAGGGCGCAACCCATCCCGACAGCAAACGTCCGCCGCGGCCACGCAAAGGCTTCGCGCCCCACCTGGAGCGGGTCGAAGTGGTAATCGAACCGGCTGAACTACCCGAACATGCCGGCAAGCAGAAGGTGCTGATCGGAGAAGACGTCTCTGAGCGGCTGGACGTCATGCCGGCGAAGTTCCGGGTCATCGTCACCCGCCGGCCAAAGTATGCCTTCAAAAACGAAGACGGTGTCATCCAGGCATCTGCGCCCGCGCACATCATCGAGGGCGGCATTCCAACGGAAGCGCTTCTGGCCCAGATCGCGGTATCCAAGTATGCCGACGGCCTTCCGCTCTATCGGCAGGAGGCGATCTATGCCCGCGACAAGGTCGAACTCGATCGCAAGCTGATGGCCCAATGGATGGGCAAGCTCGGCTTCGAACTCGACATCCTGGCCGATTATATCCTTGCCGAGATTAAAAAAGCTGAGCGGATCTTTGCTGACGAGACGACGTTGCCAACGCTCGCGCCGGGATCCGGATCAGCAAAGACGGCTTGGTTATGGGCCTATGCCAGGGATGACAGACCCTTTGGCGGCAGTGGTCCGCCGATGGTCGCCTATCGCTTCGAAGATAGCCGCGCTGGCGATCGTGTCGCCCGGCATCTGAGTGGCTATCGCGGTATTCTTCAAGTTGACGGGTATGGTGCCTACAACAAGCTCGCTCGATCTGACGGCGGCAATGACGGTATGGTATTGGCCGGCTGCTGGTCCCACAGCAGGCGCAAGTTCTACGAGCTCCACGCCTCGGAAAGCTCAAAGATCGCCACCGAGACGGTGGAGCTGATGGCAAAGCTCTGGCAGGTCGAAGAAACAGCCCGAGGGCAAAGCCCTGACGCCCGTGTCGACGCGCGTCAGCAGACATCCGCCGCTGTCGTTACCGAGCTCTTCGACCTTTGGCAGAAGACCCTGCCGCGGGTCTCTGGCAAATCGAAGCTCGCCGAGGCGATCCGCTATGCCACCTCGCGTCGCGCCATCTTCGAACGCTTCCTGACCGACGGCCGCATCGAGCTCGACTCCAACATCGTCGAGCGCGCGATCAGGCCGCAGACAATTACGAGAAAGAACAGCCTATTCGCCGGTAGCGACGGCGGTGGCAGGACCTGGGCGACAATCGCCACGCTCCTGCAGACGGCCAGGATGAACAACGTCGATCCGCAAGCCTGGCTTACCCACACACTCGAGCGCATAGCCAACGGGTGGCCCAGCAGCGAAATACACTCGCTCATGCCGTGGAACTACACGCCCTGAACGGCCCCGCCTTGGCGCTTAC
>NZ_VNIP01000026.1 GCF_008370325.1 Martinezella tropici
GTAACCCCACGGTGGGGGCCGCCTTGCTGAGATGGGCTGAAGACTGCAAGTCCTAGTGCAAGCACTAGGGATAGTCATATGACCAAGCATCAGGTTGAGGTGATCACATCGGTCGAGCGGCGTCGGCGCTGGTCTCGAGAGGAGAAAGAGCGGCTGGTCGCGGCGACATTTGAACCGGACGCCAGCGTATCGGAGATCGCGCGTTCCGCCGGAATTCATACCGGGCAATTGTTCCGTTGGCGCAAACAGCTCTGCCAAATCTCAGAGCCACCCACGCCGCAATTTGTTCCAGTTGACGTCGTCGCGGCCTTACCCGCGCCTGATCCTGTGGAGACGGCAGTGCTGCCACGACCGCGCAAGAAGGCGAGCATGGTGACGATCGAGCTTGGCCGTGGCCGGCGTCTTCGCGTGGAGAGTGATATTGATCCGGAAGCCTTGGGCCGCATCCTTGACGTTGTGGAGCGACGATGATCCCGGTTCCGAGTGGTGTAAAAGTGTGGCTGGCGACCGGCTATACGGATATGCGGAAAGGCTTCCCAGGTCTGGCATTGATGGTGCAGGAGACGTTGAAGCGGGATCCGCACAGCGGCCATTTGTTCTGTTTCCGAGGTCGCCAAGGTGGGCTGATCAAGGTCATTTGGCATGATGGCCAGGGCGCCTGCCTCTTCACCAAGAAGCTTGAGCGGGGACGGTTCTTATGGCCGTCGGCCGCCGATGGCACGGTGGTGATTACGCCCGCACAGCTCGGATATTTGCTCGAAGGTATCGACTGGCGCATGCCGCAAAAAACCTGGCGTCCGAGCTCGGCGGGATAGCGGAAATCGCTGGAAAGGCGGGAGCGAATATGATTCCATCTTGCCATGACCGAGCCCGCTGATCAGCTTCCCGACGACCTTGCCAGCGCCCACGCGATGATCCTCGCCGAGCGTGCGGCACGCCGTGACGCTGAAGCGGTTGCCGCCCGCGCCCAGGCGGTGAACTCCCATTCTGATGCGCTGATCGCCCGTCTCCGGCTAGAGATCGAGAAGCTGAAGCGCGACATCCACGGCAGCCGATCGGAGCGCAAGGCGCGACTGCTCGAACAGATGGAATTGCAGCTCGAGGAGCTGGAAGCCGACGCTAGTCAGGATGAACTGGCAGCCGAGATAGCAGCACGTTCATCTTCGGTCAGAGCCTTTGAGCGCAAGCGTCCATCAAAGAAGCCATTCCCCGAACATCTGCCGCGCGAGCGTGTCGTCATTACCCCGCCCAGCAATTGCCCGTGCTGCGGCTCGGCCAAGCTGGCGAAGTTAGGCGAGGACATCACCGAGACGCTGGAAGTGATCCCGCGTCAGTGGAAGGTGATCCAGACTGTGCGCGAGAAGTTCTCGTGCCGGGAATGCGAGAAGATCACCCAGCCGCCTGCACCCTTCCATGTGACGCCACGTGGCTTTGCCGGACCGAACCTCTTGGCAATGATCCTGTTCGAGAAGTTCGGTCAACACCAGCCGCTGAACCGACAGAGCGAACGTTATGCCCGCGAGGGCATCGACCTCAGCCTCTCGACGCTTGCTGATCAGGTCGGAGCCTGCGCCGCGTCGCTAAAACCGCTGCATGCGCTGATCGAGGCGCATGTCCTTGCCGCCGATCGGCTGCATGGTGATGACACCACCGTTCCGATCCTGGCGACAGGCAAGACCGATACTGGCCGCATATGGACCTACCTCAGAGATGACCGGCCATTCGGCGGAACATCGCCACCGGCGGCGCTCTATTATGCCTCGCGCGACCGGCGGCAGGAGCATCCTGAGCGTCATCTCAAGAGCTTCACCGGCATTCTGCAGGCTGACGCCTATGGCGGCTACAACCCGCTATTCAAGGCTGATCGCGATCCGGGCCCGCTGACTCAGGCGCTGTGTTGGGCACATTCGCGTCGCAAGTTCTTCGTGCTTGCCGACATCGCCACCAACGTCAAGCGGGGAAAGGATGCTGCGGCGATCTCGCCGGTGGCGCTCGAGGCCGTGAAGCGCATAGACGTCCTGTTCGACATCGAGCGCGACATCAACGGACTATCTGCCGATGAACGATTAACGCGACGCCAGCAGGACAGCCGTCCACTCATCGACGAACTTCACGACTGGCTTAGCTGCGAGCGGGCAAAGCTGTCGCGCAGTTCACCGGTCACCGAGCCCATCGATTACATGCTGAAGCGCTGGGACGGCTTCATGTCGTTCCTCCATGACGGTCGGATCTGCCTGACGAATAATGCCGCCGAACGGGCGCTGCGCGGCTTCGCTCTCGGCAGAAAATCCTGGTTGTTTGCTGGCTCCGATCGCGGCGCCGACCGCGCCGCCTTCATGGCGACGCTAATTATGTCCGCCAAGCTCAATGACATTGATCCGCAAGCGTGGCTTGCCGACGTGCTCGCCCGTATCGCTGATACACCGATCACTCGGCTCGAGGCGTTGTTGCCCTGGAATTGGATGTCATTGTCACCAAATGCCGCTGCTGCATAGGATCAACTGATGGGACACGAAACCGGCGGGGCTGAGTCTGAAAGTATCCTCGCTGTTGTTCGCGATATATTGCTTCGTGATTGGGATCCGATCGGCATATCTGCCATTCCCGAAGCCCAGGACGAATATGACGCCTATGCCGACGTCGTATTCGGCATGTTGGTCAATGCCAACGCAACGGCAGAAGACATCGCCAGCTACCTCTTCGAGATTGCGACAGAGCATATGGGCCTGTCATATCCCGAGTTGGCCAAGCGATGTGAGAGAGCCGCACGAAGAATCCTGGCACTTCGATAAAACCGGCATGCAGGATCAGGCTACCGGCGGTCTTCACCGTATGGGTAC
>NZ_VNIP01000027.1 GCF_008370325.1 Martinezella tropici
CTGACAGGGTGTTTTTCTTTCAGGAGAGGCCATCATGGAAAACGTTGCGCTTATTGGTATTGATCTCGGTAAACACACTTTTCACATTCACTGACAAGACCGGTTCGGCAAAGCTCTTCTTCGCAAGAAGTTCAACCGGACAAAGCTCATCGAATCCCTCGCAACTTTTCCTGTATGCACCATCGTCATGGAGGCATGTGCCGGAGCCCATTACATGGCTCGTCGGCTGGCTGAATTTGGGCATGAGAGTAAGCTCATTTCGCCTCAATTCGTGCGCCCATTCGTCAAGAGCAACAAGAACGACTTCATCGATGCTGAAGCTATTTGCGAGGCCGCCTGCCGTCCCTCCATGCGGTTTGTAACGCCCAAGACCGAAAGCCAGCAAACGTTGGGAGCACTGCATCGTGTGCGCGAATCGTTTGTGCGCGATCGGGTTAAGGCATCGAACCAGATACACGGCTTTTTACTCGAATTTGGCATCAGTCTGCCCGTCGGTCATGCCGCCATCAAGCGCCTGCCTTCTGTGATGGCTGAACACGAGTTACCAGCGCGACTGATTACCATGTTGGAGAGGCTGCATGCCCATTTCAAGTATCTGGAGCAGCAAATTGCCGAGATCGACAAGGAACTGGCCAGCCAGCTTGGCGATGACGATCTTGGTCAGCGTCTGATGACAATCCCTGGTGTCGGCCCGATCACTGCCAGCGTGTTGGCCGCCGAGCTCGGTGACGGAAAACACTATCGATGTAGTCGTGATTTCGCGGCGTCAGTCGGATTGGTGCCACGCCAGTACAGTACTGGGGGCCGGGCAAACCTGAAGGGTATCAGCAAGCGTGGCGACAAAAATCTTAGACGATTGTTGGTGCAATGTGCACGAGCCTATATGCAACGGCTAGAGCGGCAAACGGGACGATTGGCTGATTGGGTCAGGTCTATGTTGACTCGGCGACATTCGAATGTTGTGGCTTGTGCACTAGCCAACAAGTTGGCCCGCACGGCTTGGGCGCTGGCGGCACGGCATACCGAATTTCGGGCAATGCCAACCTGACGCGCCCCTATTTACTTTTGTACTGACACACCCACCTGCTT
>NZ_VNIP01000028.1 GCF_008370325.1 Martinezella tropici
AGTCCCCGTCGCGCGCCAGCGCCGAAATGAAAGTATAGATCTGCTGCTTCGGGCCGCCCTCGACGCCGCGGGTCGGCTCGTCGATGATGACGATCTGCGGCTCGGTCTCCATGACCTTCGCCAGCAGCAGCTTCTGCTGGATGCCACCGGCCATGCGGCCGGCAACGATATTCAAGTCCCTCACCCGGATGACGAAGCGGCGGCGCGCCCGCGCCAGCGCATCGGCCTCGCTGGAGGCGCTCAGATAGCCGAACTTGCCGTGTCGGTCGAGCGACTGCAGGGTCAGATTGACGACCATGCCCGAATTCAGAAGCAACCCCTTCGACTTGCGGTCCTTGGTCATATAGGCAAGCCCGGCGTCGATGGCCGCATGCACGTCATGCGCCGGCACCGTTTGGCCGTTGGCAACGACGTCGCCGGCAGCGCGCGAGCGCAGACCGACGATTGCCTCCATCAGCTCTGTCCGGCCCGAGCCGATCATGCCGGAAAAGCCTAATATCTCGCCCTTGCGCAGCTCGAAGCTTGCATCATGGACGTAGCCCGTCGAAAGGGAGACAACGCTAAGCACCACCTTTTCGTCGACATCGGGCTCGTTCTTGGCCGGATAGAGGCTCGAGAGCTCGCGCCCGACCATCAGCTGGGCGATCGATTCGCCGTCGAGCAGCGAGGTCGGCGATGTCTTCACCCATTGGCCGTCGCGCAGCACCGTGACCCGATCCGTCAGTTCCATGACCTCATCGAGCTTATGGGAGACGAAGACGAAACTCGTTCCCTGATCGCGCAGCTTGCGTACCTGCTTGAACAGGAAATTGGTCTCCTCGCGCGAAAGAACGGCGGTCGGCTCGTCCATGAAGACGATGCGCGCATCACGGCTGATCGCCTTGGCGATCTCCACCATCTGCTTGTCGGCGATGGAGAGCGTGCTGATTATGGCGTTCTCGTCGACATGCGAGCCGAGAAGGTCGAGCACGCGCCGCGTTTCGGCCCGCATATACTTGCGATCGAGCACACCCAAGCGCGTAACTTCGCGGCCGAGAAACAGGCTCTCGGTAACGGTCAGATGCTCCGCAAGATTGAATTCCTGATGGATGATGACGATGCCGAGCGCCTCGGCGGCTCCGTTCGGCGGCAGCTTCACCGGCTTGCCGTCGAGCAAAATCTCGCCGGAGGTCGGCTGCTCGAAACCGGACAGGACCTTGACCAGCGTCGACT
>NZ_VNIP01000003.1 GCF_008370325.1 Martinezella tropici
CGGCCCCCACCGTGGGGTTACCTTGAATCGGGCCGCACGCCCGAGGAGCTTGCAATGATCGGCAAGGCGCTGGCTGCTCACTCACAGTGATTGGCAGACCAATAGGTATCGATAAGGCTTTTGCCGTCCTGGTCCAGGATGGCGAAATCCCCTGGGATGATCACGAAGAAGCGCTGACCAAGGTTGGGACTTCCGGCGTCATCGCCCGCTGAAGGACCTCTCCGACCGCAAACGACGAAGCCGGGCATTCGTTCGCTGGGTTTGGCCGCCAATATGTGAATGGCGGACGGTGGCACATCTATCCGTCGCGCGACTGCCGCCCTGGCAAGCTCAGGCACATCGCCCATCGTCGGCACTGCATCGCCCGGCGCGGCTGCAAGCAGGATACTGCCTGCCATGACGAGAAGTTTCACCAGCATTCTCCCGAACACAGAACGGCAGGTCTACAACCTGTTGCAGCGATATCGCTGCAAGCCTCCGCAGCCGCCAGCTGCCCTGCGGAAAGTTTATTGCGATTCGCGGGGCGGCAGAAGAAGCGCCGCTTGCCTTCGCATCTCGATCGCGTATGAAGATTGTCCCCGTGCCGGGGAATATTTTGAAAGTCATCTTGCGAATGCGAACACGCCTGTCGACACTCCCGGCACTCGGTTTCCTTTTTGTCCTTGCCCTAACGAACGCCAGCTTCGCCTACGAGCTCGTGCGCGTTCCGCCGGGCAATCGCAACAATGTTCAGCCTCCCATACCCAACACCTCGGTTCTGCGGGCCAAGGCGTTCAACACGACATATGAGGAAAAATACCAGAAAATTGTCGGCGTGCTTCGCGAGGACAAGGACCTGATGGCTTCGATCAGAAAGGCCGCGAAGGCCTATCAGATTGATCCTATCCACATTCTCGGCGCGCTGGTCGGCGAACATACCTACAACATCACGATCGTGAACAGGGTGAAGTCTTATTACGTCAAGGCGCTTGCCTATTCGCAATCCGACTTCAAGTTCGCCTACAAGGACGTGACTGTCCAGATCTTCTTGAAGAAGCCGGAATTCGCCCGTTGCAATGCCTTCACAGGTAGCGCCGAACTCTGGGAATGCCGTGACGAAACCTGGGATAAGAATTTTCGCGGCAAGGTCGTCGATGGCGTCGCCTATGAGAACATGACATTCCAGCGCGCCTTCTTCCAGCCGTTCTTCGCAGGCCAGACCTTCGGGCTTGGTCAGATCAGCCCGTTGACCGCGATCGAGGTCAGCGATCTCGTGCATGCCACCAGCGATTTGCCGAAGCTGTCCGTCGACGATCCGCAGGCAATCTACCGTGACATCATGGACCCGGATCGCAGCGTGATCTATATCGCCGCGATCGTCAGGGATGCGATCGACGCCTATCGTGCCCACGGCTTCGACATCACAGACAACCCCGGACTGACGGCCACCCTCTATAATGTCGGACAGCCGCGGCGCCGCGCACTTGCCTTGCGGCAGGCCGCGGACGCTTCAGGCGGCAAAAAGCTGCCGGAAGAGAATTATTATGGCTGGCTGGTGAACGACCGGCTGGTGGAACTGCGCGGCTTGCTGGGAGAGCAGTGATCACGGGAGAAGCCTGCGAAGCTCTCGAAGCGATCGCGTCGGATCGGTCACCCAAGCAGAGCGATGCGGCCGTTGGCGATCTTGTTTTCGACCCAGACGCGCTCGTTCTGCCAATCGTGCCGCTTCCATCCTTCCCAGGTGAAACCGCACAGCTTGAGGTCCCATTCGGACGGCGGAAAATTCGCCAGCGCATAACCGATGCCGAGGAAACCGGTGCTTGGAAAGACGTCTCGCATCCGAGGCCCGGCAATGCCGAGCTCGCTGCAGCTATCGACATAGGTCTGCGGCGGCATGATACAGATTTCCTTGCCGGCCTTGCCCATCAGGCCGATCGCCTGCATCGTCCAGTCGGCTCTCCTGCCCTGCAGGCGCTGGAAGATGTTGGGACGAGGATGATATTTGCGAATGATGTTCGGATGATAGGCGAGCATCAGCACTCTGGCCGCCTTCAGCGCCGCATTCTCCAGAAAGTCGGGATCGATCAGCCGCCGATACAAGGTCTTGCTCGACGCGGCCAACATGATCATATCGGTGCGCTCGCCACTCTTGCCGCCGGTAAGGTTCGGCTCGTTGAAGCGCATGACAAATTGCGCGTCGTCCACGACCCGTGAGAGATCGCGCTCGATCTTGCCGTTGCCAACGATGATTGCGGTCTTGTGCGCCAATGCGGTCATCCGGAAAATAGGTTAGTGGATTAGCAATGCGTTCTGACAGAATGCTGAAGCATTGATGATGCCGAACTGAAAATCCCTGCGGAGAACTGTTCTGGCGCGTGCGGACGAATGAGAGCCTTTGCCAAATAGCCTATCTAATGGCTCTCCCATCGGCCGGCGATCATCAAGAGAGGCCCTTCTGGCAGACTTTCCTAAACTTCCGTAAACTGCCGCTTTCCAACGCCGGAACCAAGTCGAATGGACAGCTTATGAGCCTTAGGTGCTAAGGGGGGTACACGAAGGCTGTCGTCTATTACTACTTCAAGAACAAAAATCAGGTTCTCTGGGAGATCTTCCAGCGCATTCACGAAGCGTGGTGGCAGGATATGGTCGCAATTATTGAGACCGATCTTCCTGCGGATGAGCTGCTTGGTGCAATGATCCGCAAGCACGCCCTGAATTTCATGGGACGCGCGGCGTGGAAGCGTATCGACAAAAGCGGCATGTTTCAGACAACGCGCCATTCCTGTCACGATCGCAGTGCGATATTGGCCGAATGAAAGGGGACCAATCCTGCAGTCATCGGGCAGGCTGTCGTTGCCCGGCAGGCCGCGAGCGCGGAGCTCGGCGTAAGTCTCGAAATATTCCTCGAGTTCCCTGGAAATTTCGAGAGCGACCTGGTGCGGCCTCGAAGCGAGACGGAGAGGCAACAGTCGGCGAAATTGTTACCTATCCTGGGTCAAAACTTGAATTACACCCAGGATAGGTAACAAGTGGCCGCATCGAAACAGCAGCATCTGCTGCGTGACTACATCGCCGAACACCCGATCGTACGGTTCCATGAGCTGCGGCGGGCAGGCATATTCGCGATGACCATCGCCCGCGCCGTGGAGGCAGGAGAGCTGGTACGACTGTCACGCGGGCTCTACCAGCGTCCGGATGCAGATCTTGACACGCTGCAGGCTCTGGCTGAAGCAGCGAAACTGGTTCCACAAGGCGTCGTTGCTCTGACCTCCGCGCTCGCCTTTCACGGTCTTACGGATCAGATCCCACGCGAAGTACGGATGGCGGTCAGCCAGAAGGACTGAGCAGTTGCGCCCGCCTATCCGCCCATTAGAATTACGGAATTCAAGGACGCCTATATGAAGCAGGGCGTAGAGCATCATCAGATTTCCGGAGTTGCCGTAAGGATTTTTTCGGCCCCGAAGTCGCTTGCCGATGTCTGCTGCAGCAGGCTCGTTGATCGATCGGTTGCCATAGAGGCGCTGCGCGCTGCGCTCCAGCAGCGAAAGGCGAGTCCGGCGGCCATATTCCCCAACCGAAGCTGGAAATGGAAACGGCTTGGCTCTCCACGGGGCGCCCATCTCGATCAACCATGATCGTGGCGAGTACAGCTAGCAAGGCCGAGACGGCAGCTTCCATGTCGATGCTGCCGAGAATGATTTGGTAGTAAAGCTTTTGATTGGGGAGGCTTTTCTCGCCACCATTCTCCCAAGGCAGCGCGTCTTTATCGATTTGGGCGATACGATATCGAACGCCGCTCGCGAGATCCTCGGGCTTTCGAAAGGACGGAGGAGACAACACCTCCATCGCCGTCCACGCTGACAGGATGCTTTCGGGATCATTACCGACAGAGGGGCGTTCTAGGGTAGGACGGATTGGTACTGCCGAGACTGACGCTGGTCTGGGAAGAGGAGAAGCCGGGCGGCCTACTGGTGTTGCGGCAGCAACAATCGGGCTTTCCATAGCAGGTTCGTTGGTGTCAACGCGCGAGGCAGATCGTTGAGCGATTGTTCCTCTGGCCTGCATTGCTCGCTGCCGTAGCTCCTGCGCACGCTGCGTTTTTCGCTCGGAAAGTTCTTCAAGCAGGCCCTCCAAAAACTTGGGATCATCGCGCTGTTGATCGAACAGCTTTTCAAGCTCTGCTACGCCCTTCTGGATCAGTGGTCTTTTTGGCATGTAAAATATTCTCAAAATTACTGCTGGCTCTATTTGCCACCAGAAGCTGTGTAAAATCAAACATGACGATTGGAAAAATGCGGTGGCGGTCGGCGGTGCCTCGGCTATTAGCCGTGATGAGCCTGCGGGTCATCTAAGTCATGACGCACGAATCCATCGGCTTGGGACGGATGAGCCAGCTCACCAGCCGATCGAACAACTGCGAATGCTTCGTGCCGCGCCCAATTTGAATGTCTTCTGCCCGGCGGATATCAGCGCGTTTGCTCGCGACTGCGTGCCGTCCAGCATAAACCTTTAGAGTACCCGACTCATCTGCCGTGCCTTACGGGCAGCTACGGCCATCCAATCATGTAATAAACCTTGATCCATCTTGGAGAAACGCGCCCTATGTTTAAGCCATTCCAAAGTATCACCAGGATGGCAACGGGCGTAATCCTCCCGAATCAGTGCCTCATATTCCTTACGAAGCTCCGGATCTCCCGGTTCGATCGGCAACATAAGTGAATAGCACGGACATTGAGGCCCTGCACGAGATCCTCGCGGCGATCGATGTCATGGGTGAGTTCATCGAGGCCAACCTCGACGTCGGTCTGGCGAACATTATCGTCCGACAGCCTGATGCGGTTGAACGGAATGTCGCGCGCCCGCGAGAAGACGATCATCTGGACGGCGGACTTCTTCTTGGCAGCTTTTGCCATGGTGGTTTCTCCACGACGGGCGACCGAGAGCCACGCTCTCGACCTTCCAACCCGTCACGAAGCAAAGCGCCGCCCTCTCACTCTAAGAGGCAGCGACAACGACCGACGAACCGGAATGCACGAAAGCGCAAAGCCGGAAACACGGACATCCGTATTTCCGGCGCAGCGCCTCGATCGCGGCGTCCTACCGCGCGACCTTGCGGCGAAGCGTATCACGCGGCCCTCCTTTCGATTTCGGTCTCCGGCTCCGCGCCGGGGCGCTCGGCTTCCGGCAGGAAGGACAAGATCCAGTCGGCCGCCTTGCTGGCCTGCGAGGCGGCGCGGACGATGACGCGATTGTCGGCGCGCATCGTTTCGATCCATGCACCGATGTAATCGCTATGCCTCACGGTCGGGACGATTCCCATCGCCGCGCAGCAAAAGGCGCTCGATATCTCCGCGACACATTCCTCGAAAAAATAGGGCTTTGAGCCGAAGGAACCGGAGAGATCACGGTTGAGCCGGCTATGGTGGCCGCTCGCGTGACTAACTTCGTGAAGCGCAGTTCTGTGCCAGTTGATCGGCTCGAAATAGGCAGCCGGCGGAGGCACCTGGACGTAGTCGAGCGCCGGAACGTAGAACGCCTTGTTGCCGCCGATGCGGAAATCGATGTCGGTCGCCTTGATGAGCGCCTCGACGCGAGGCTCGATCATGCCGGGCGGCGGAGGCGGCGCGACGGCCTGGATCGCCTCGGGCAGACCCTCGCATTGCGCCGTGTTGAACACGGTGAAGCGTTTCAGGAAGGGAATGGCCTGGGCTTCCTCACCGGCCTCGCGGGCGCGCTTCTTCTCGTCGTCGGGAACGAAGCGGTCGGCATAGACGACGGTGGTGCCGCGCTCGCCCTTGCGGACATTGCCGCCAAGGGAAAGGGCCTGACGGAAAGTGAGCCAGCCCTGACCGGGGAACCCGTGCTCGATGACAGCTCCCCAGAGGATCAGGACATTGATGCCGCTGTAGCTGCGGCCGGTACTTGCATTGTTCGGCAGGCCGAGCGGCGCTTTCGCTGTCGACGTGCCCCACGGCTGGACCCAGGGAATACGTCCGGCCTCCAGCTCGGCGATGATCTTGTTGGTGATTTCGTCGTAAAGGTTCGCCCGGTCCGCGCCGGTGCGCACGTTGCGGTCATATCTGGACATCGCGGTTCTCCGCGACGGGCGCCGGGAGCCTCTCTCCCAGCCCTCAACCCGTCACGGCAAACCCCGTCCGCACTCTCACTCTAAAGGGGGCGCTGCGGGGTCTCCCCGCTGAAGGGGCGTGCCGGCAACGCAGTGCCGGCCAGGGGGAAGGCTTTCCCCACAAGAGCGCAAAAGTGCAAAGACGTAAATTCGGAATGCGGGATTTCAGAAGCTCGCGACAAGAAACACATGAAACGCCATGAATCGCTCGACGCCAATTCGGGTCACACCCTTGGCGAATGAAAATCAAAGGAATACCTGCGCTGCATAGAAAGATCAGGTGCAGACCTCTCCGTAGAGAGCAGTGCTTTGTTCGCCCACGAGCGCTTGGAATTCGCGGTAGCATTTCGACAGGGAAACGCATTGGGTCTTCAATTCATGCACCACGGTTTCCAGCTTGATCGGATCGCTGCCTCCCATCCCGTAGCAAGGCTTTCCGGCATTTTTGGAGGGCAGTCGCTTCATCATCTGCGTCATCCCGAGTTCCACGCGCGGCGTGAACCGATGGGTATGCTTGCTGCGAAAATCTCCTGTCGCCGTTTTGTAGTCGCCCACATCGACTTTATTGAGAGCCTTGATCAATCTTTTCCATGACCGGCAAGGTTTCGTCAGTCTCGCGGCGACCTTTTCATCAATTTCCCAATCTTCTGGAAGAGTCACAAAGTCGTCCGACCATTGCTCCCCTTGCTGCACACAATTCGCCTGATGAGAAAGGTGCGCAATCGCGAAATAACATCTTTGCTTGAGCGTGTACGGAGCAAGAAGACCCGCTGAGGCCAGATCCTGAACGAATTCGTGTAGCAGGTCGCTTTTCTGAGAAAGATCCAGCCCTTCAAGAACCGCCTGCCAGGCCTCTAGCCGCATGGTAAGGCCGATCAGGTGATTGATGCCATTGGCCAGATCCCGAGCAGCATCATCCGCCTGATCCCGATAGACCATCTGCTGACGGCCGAATTCCGCATCCAGCCTGATCGTCTGCGGCGGCTTGAACCATTTGTACGGCATGAATGGAGTGCATGGTTCAATTTTTCGAAGATATGTCCTGTATTCCGAATATTTCTTGGCAAGAAACTTGTCTGCGTGGTCCATCAAACTTCAATCCCATCTGCCGCCAGCATCGCGGCGACATCAGCAATGGACCGCAGCAAGACCAATGGGTCATCCTTTGAAGGGATGAACCCGCGGCGCAGCCAGAACCGGGCAGCCTCTTCATCGACGGCGTTGACCATCAGTGCCCGCCCACCGATCAGGCGCGCAGCCTGTACGCAACGCTGCAGGGCATGCTTCATCAAGCCTGTGCCGATCCCCTGCCCGGCCCATTCCGTATCCGTGGCGAGTTGCCCCAGAAGCAGGCAGGGAACAGGATTGGGGGGCTGCCCGGTGCGGATCGCACGGGGCAGGATCGAAGGGACAGCGCCTGTCGGCGCCAGCCCGTAGTATCCGACGACGCGCCCCCCGTCATGAACGACGACAACTGCCGTGAAACCCTTTTCCTGATTGGTAAGAGCGCGGATCTTCAGCCAGTGGTCGAGCGTCGGCTTTCCGCATGAGAATTTGGATACGTCATGCGCCGCGGTGAGCGACTCGGGAGCCGATAAAGCCACGGCTCAGCGCTTCGGCTCGTAACCGGGTTCCCACGGGGCGGGCCGCCTGAGCACTTCCATCATCTCCGGAACGATGGTGGGAGGACGGGACAGGATTTCCATGAAATCGGCAAAGCCTTCGGGACTCATACGGATAAGCCCCTGCTCCATGACGACTTCCTCTGCGGCGCGCACGGCGGCGTCCCGCACGAAATCCGTGCGAGAGCGGCCGCGCAGGCTAGCCGCGCGATCAATCATCGCGACATCCGCCTCTGGTAGGCGCATCGAGATCGGGTATTCCTTACGTTCGATAGTGGCGGCCATTGTTTTCTCCTTTCCGAGCAAGATAATATCTTGTAGCGCCAAATGCAATACGCTATCATCCACATCGTTCACTACCTATCGCGCTTTGCTGAACACGACGCCAAGGTAGCCGAGGAGGTCACATGCTTCAGAAGCAGGCTTCACGTAAATTCCATAGGTCATTTTACGACGCCAGCGCGCGCCATGCTACGCCGACGCGCGCTACAGTACGTGCATCCGCTCCGTTTCACGCCGATCATTCTCCTTTGAATTCAGTTGTTTATCTCAGCTTTGGCGTGAATTCTAAGGGCCATGACCCCGAAAGCACGCAAAGCCACAAAAACGGTTACGCCAAGCGAGCGCCGAGAACTGCTCGCAGCGATGCTTCCCGACGCGCCGGAACTGACCTTCACTCCGCGCGGAAACCCGGACCCTCGTCTTATTCAACTCGCCCGTCTCCTCGGCAGACAGATGGCGCGCAAGGACTTCGAAGCGAAGATGCGCAAACGGGGTCCGAACGGCTCCTGATGACGGGAGACCTCATTTGAAAGTTGCGATCTACGCCCGCTATTCTTCCGACAATCAGCGCGATGCCTCGATCGCCGACCAGCTTCGCATGTGCCGGCTGCAAGCCGAAAAGCAGCGCTGGCAGATTGTCGAGGAATATAGCGACCATGCGATCTCGGGGGCTTCGGCGGCACGACGTCCAGCCGCTCGGAGCGGTCCTCGCCGATCAGCACTTTTTCCAGCCCCTCGCACCCGGCCGGGATTTCCGGTTCGATGACCTCCTCAATGCGCTCGAGATGTGCGGCAAAACCCTTGCGTGGACGCGGCGTTCGTTTCGGCTTGTCCTTGGCCGCGCGGTCGAGTTCGCTCTGGATCGCCGAAAGGCCCGTTTCGACCTCTTCGAACGCAAACGAGACCTGCTCGTCATTGACACCAAGGCGCAGCCGTTCTGAGCGCTTGCCATTTTGCGTGCGCTGCAAAACCTTCATGATCAAGGTCAGGTTGGCAATCCGCTCGTTCGCGCTTTTCTCCACCGCCTCCAATCGGGCAATCTCAGTCTCGGCGGCCTTCAGCCGGGCTTCCTTCGCAGCCTGCTCACGCGCCAACGCGAGAACCATCGCTTTCAGCGCGTCAACGTCGTCCGGAAGGTCGTTAAGGGGCAAATCCATGGGGTCAAGTAGAGCACAAAAATAGCCACTTTCCCAATCATTACAGCAGCATGATTCATCTTGTCACAGGTCGGCTTCAGCCTGTTAGCAACGGCCGCCGGACATGGACCGGCCGGATCTTCTTCCAATCCAGACCGGCCAGAAGCGCCATCAATTGCGAATGGTCCAGGCGTATCCGTGCCGCCGATATGCCCGGCCAGCAAAAGCTCTGCCCTTCGAGCGTTTTCGAGTATAGGCAGACACCGCTGCCATCCCACCAGACGATGCGAACACGGTCCGCCCGTTTCGACCGGAACACATAAAGCGCTCCGTTGAACGGGTCGAGACCACCATCTCTAACCAGAGCCATCGAGGATGCCGCACCTTTGCGAAAGTCGACAGGCTGGCACGACACGTAAACGACGACACCGGATCCGATCATGCCTTGCGGACCGCCCGAAGTATCTTCGAAAGGTGATCAGGTTCAATATCGCTCGCGACGCGCACCATGACACCACCGATGACGATTTCCACCGTAGAGCTTGCCACCGGCTCAACGCGCGCGAACTTGACTTCCTCCTTTGCGGCTTCCGTCAGAGGCGCGACCATACCCGACGACAGTGCCTTGCGACGCCACCCGTAAAGCTGCGAGGGATCCAATCCCTCGGCACGTGCGATTGCCGACACATTGGCTCCAGGCAACAACGTTTGGGCGATCAACCGCTCTTTCTCCGCGTCCGACCAGTCGCGTGGCTTGCGCCGCGTCCGCACCGGCGTTGCCGTCAAAACCTCGAATGTTCGTGGCTGATTCACACTATCGCTCATAGGATTCCTCGCATGATTCACGCAGAAGATTCCCGATCAGCAGGCTAAATGATACGTGGGATTGCCTACTCGCTTACCTAATTCCGAATATTTAAGTGGCATCATTCCGGCAATCCTGCATAAATCCGCCGAAAAAATAGACCAGCCTTCTTTACCAGGGTCATTTATGAAGGCGGCCCTCGCATTAACAGGCGATCGGCAAGCCTACAAGAAATAGCGGTACTTCAACGGCAGCAGCGCCGCACCGACCGCGCTCGCATCGCCTCGCGTCTCGCTGAGAACCAGCCGCGGCCCATGCGGCGCAACGCCGTAACGATGTGGGCGCTGCGAGGGCATATTCGCACGCTCGATCATCATCTGCCCGAGGGCAGGCGGCAGCTGGCCGCCGAAGACGATCGCCTGCGGATCGATCACTCCGGTCAGCGTAGCAATCAGGCGATCGAGCATCGGCATGGTTTCGGAGAGCCAACTCTCCACGCCCGGCCAGGAAGGATCGAAATTTTGCTTCAGCTCTTCGATGGAGCCAACCTCAATACCGTTCTTACGCAATATGCGGATAAGATATTGCAGAGCTAGCCGTCGCAGCGCCTCATCCGGATCATAGATGACGCTGAACTCGCCTGCATTGCCGTGGAAACCTAGATGGGGCTTGCCCTCCAGGACGAGACCGCCACCAAATCCGTAATTGAAGGACAGGTATGCGAAGGTCTGGCACCAGCGCCCGACGCCGCGCAGGCTTTCGCCGATGGCGCCGGTCGTCGCATTGTTTTCCAGCCACACGGGCAGTCCGAACGCTTCCTCAAGCTCCGGCTGCAGATCGATCAGCGACCAGTCCCGCAAAGGTTCCGGCGCATTGAAATGACGATCTTCGCCGACGAAGAAGCCAGACATGGCGAAGCCGAGCCCGATAAGGCTTTCGCGCAGTATTTCCTGCCTCGTCAAGATGGAGTTCAGCTTTCGGACAAGCGCAGCCAGCGTTGCCTTGCGGTCACCCGGTACTCCCCGAAGCGTCTCCTGGCCGACGATATCGCAGCCGAAATCGGCAACCGACAGGGTGACCGCATCGGTATTGACGGAAATGCCGATCGAGTAAGCGGCCTTCCTTGTCAATTCGATCATCGGGCTTGGCTGCCCGCGCGTGCCCTTGAGCGGCGCACCGGCGCGGAGCAGGCCCCGCGCCATCAAGGTTTCAACCAGGCGGTGCACCGATTGCTGTGTCAGATTGGTGTCGGCCGTTATGGTCGCGCGCGGAATCGGCTCATGCCGGCGAACGATATCGAGGATGAGGCGTTCGTTTCCGCTTGCCAGCGGGGATTTCTCAAGCACTGTCATGACTGCAATTCCGCCCCCCTTGATCCCGCCTTCGCCTCTCATATCCGCGCCCGCAATCCGGCCCATTCGGCATAATCAAGAGCAGCCTGTCACAAATATTACACTTTATGTGTATTAATAACCATGCAGGCGACCGGTGCCAATGGGCATCGCGTCGGCGCGCAGCCAATGGCGTCTGCATTCCACGACGGACATCGAGCGGCGCATTCCGTCAGAACGATCACGAAAGCCATTCCCATGCACAGCCAGACTGCCACCTCGCCCTCGCCTCGCCCTGCCGATATCTATGATCTCCTCTCCCGCGCCAATCCGGACATTCTGACGATCGCACATCGCGGCCTTTGGTCGGCAGCGCCGGAAAATTCGCTGGCAGCCCTCCGCGCCGCCGCCGAACTCGGCATCGATTTCGTCGAGATCGACACACAGGCAACGGCCGACGGCCACCTCGTCGTCATCCACGACAAGACGTTGGACCGCACCACGTCGGTCAAAGGCGTCGTTGGCGCAAGCAGCTTCGCCACGGTTCGTGACGCGCGGCTGCGCGCCGGCGCCGGTGGGCAAACCGCTCTCCTGACGGATGAGCGCGTGCCGACGCTCGAAGAAGCGCTTGAAGAGGCGCGCGGACGCGTTTTCGTCAATATCGATACGAAGTTTCCGAAAGAATTGCCGCTGGTCATTGCCGCCGTCCGACGCCTTGGCGTCGAGGATCACGTCATCATCAAATCCGATATCGATCCGGAAAGCCCCAGATTTTCGGTCCTCGATGCCGATTGGTTCGGCTCTATCCCGCATATGCCGATGTTTCCCGCAAGACCAGGCAAGTTCGCCGACGATCTGCGCTTGATAGAGCCGCTGCGCGCGCCGATGATCGAAGTCAAGTTTACCAACGTCGCCGATCTCGCCGCGGGGCGCGAAGAACTGGAACGCCAGAACATCAGGCTGTGGGTCAATACGCTCGATGTGTCCCACAATGTCGATTTCAACGACAGCCGCGCGCTCAAGGATCCGGAAAGCGTCTGGGGAACGCTTATCGCAGCCGGCGTCGGCGCGATCCAGACCGACACGAATGTCGAATTCAAACACTGGTTGGCAGGCCGTTAAGCCGGAACAGATAGAACCACGCTAGTTGCAACCGGTATCGACCAAGCCGAGCCCTACCTGCGCGAGATAGGTCTCCAAGGTCTCCATATCGCCGCTCGTGACGATGGCGCCAATGTACCCATCCGGGCGCACCAATATCCAATCGCCGACGGCAGGGGCGTAGGCATCACGGAAGTGCCCTTCGTCATCGAGCATATCGCCCTTTGGACCGAATATATGAATATGCATGTCCCGACGCGGACGCACGGCCCCTCGCTCAACCTCATAGCCAAGCAGCGTCCAGTGCGTCCCTTTGAACAAATCGAACAGCCGCACGGCTCGGCCGGCTGCACCACGGACCGGTGCATCCGGTGCACGATCGCCGGCAAGGAGACCGCCAACCCGGCTTGGCTGCTCCGGCGCGAGCGAGGATTCGGGATAGCCGATATCGAGTTGATGGACCTCACGGCCGCGACGCATGTCGCCACGCTTTAAGGCATCGAGAAGTTTTGTCGCCAGGCCGAGCATTGCTGCGGCGACTGGCCTGCGTTCCTCTTCATAGGTGTCGAGCAGTGCCTCAGGCGCGCCATTGGCGACCGCAGCCAACTTCCAGCCTAGATTATAGGCATCCTGCACGCTGGTATTGAGGCCTTGACCGCCGGTTGGCGGATGAATGTGGGCGGCATCGCCGGCGAGGAACACACGATCGACGCGGTAGCGATCGGCCAGCCGCGCATTCATGCTGTATGCCGAGGCCCAGGACACGGATTGGATATGAATATCGTCGCGATTGGTGCGCTCAGCCACGATAGCCTTCAGCCCTTCGGCGGAAAGATCGATATCGCCTTCGAGAGGGATTGGGCCTTGAATCTGGAACATTCCAGTCCCGGCAAGCGGGCAGAACGAGATCTGCCGCGCCATGTTTCCTTCATTGAAGCGATGCCAGGCATCGCGAGTGAGACCCGTCAGTATGACATCAGCCACGATGGCACGCACGCCCAGGGTCTTGCCCGGAAAATCGATGCCGAGCACATGGCGCACGACGCTGCGGCCACCATCAGCGCCAACGAGCCAGCGCACGCGCAAGGTCTCGGCGCCAGCCTCGCCCATAAGACGCACCGTCACACCGTCCGCGTCCTGCTCGAAACCGATTAGCTCCCGGCCGAATTCGGCTCGATGACCCAGCTCCTCCAGGCGTTCTCGCATCAGGCCTTCGGTCAGAAACTGGGGCACCATCAGTGGAAGGTGATAAGGCTCGGCGGCGCTCGAGACTCCATGGTCCGTCGCGTCGGAGTCGACATAGCTGCCGTCCTCTCGATGTCGCCGTTCGGACGGATACAGGCCGCCGATCGCGACGAGTCGGTCGAGGATACCGAGATCTTCGAATATTTCCTGCGTTCGCGGCTGAATGCCTTTGCCGCGTGAACCGTGGAAGGGGCCATCCATCTTCTCGATCAGGCGGAAGGAAATGCCTCTCCGCGCCAGCTCGATCGCCAGCGCCAGACCGGCTGCACCCGCGCCGCAAATCAGCACATCGGCTGCAAATTTCTCTGTCATTTCGCGCTCCATATGTGTATTATGCACATATTAAGAGAGGTGTGGTTGGGTGTCAATGAAAAAGGTGCAAAATACACATATTAGTGCTCAACTGCGTGAACTTCATGGTGCGCTGGTCGAAATCGTCGGCGTCATGAACCGGCCTCAGCGTGATGAAGCGATGGTTCGGGAGGCGGGCATATCGCTCGACCGTGCGCTATTCCCGCTGCTTGTTCTGGTAGAGAGGCTCGGCCCCATCGGAGTTGTCGAACTGGCCGACCGCGTCGGGCGCGACTACACCACCGTCAGCCGGCAGGTTGCCAAGCTGGAGAGCCTCGGGCTGGTCGACCGCCAGGAAAGCGCGCAAGATCGCCGCATCCGGGAAGCTGTCATTACCGGGCAAGGAAAAGCGATGACCGATCGTGTCGACGCGGCGAGAGAGAGAATCGGCCGATCTATTTTCGCCAATTGGGACGAACGGGATATCGAAGACCTGGTGAGGCTCATGCGCAAATTCGCTGATGACATAAAAGGCGATGCGCCGGGCGCCTCAGGTGACGCAAGCTGAGACGCGCTGCAAATGAAGATAAGCCCGGCCAATCGAAAAGATTGGCCGGGCTTATCTGCGTCTTGGGAGACGGGGCTTAACGGGCGTTGTACTTCGCATCGACCTCGTTGATGGCCTTGACGTTGCCGGCCGAGCGGCCGTTCTCGTCGAAGGCCTGTGCCAGGAATGCGTCGGCAATGGCCTTGGCAAGTTCGGTGCCGATGACGCGAGCACCCATGGTGATGATCTGGGCATTGTTCGACAGCGCGGCGCGCTCTGCCGAATAGGTGTCGTGGGTCAGTGCCGCACGGATGCCCGGCACCTTGTTGGCCGAGATGCAGACGCCGATACCGGTGCCGCAGACAAGGATCGCCTTGTCGTAGGTGCCGTCGATGACGCCAGAAGCGACGCGGTCGGCGAGATTGGCGTAGAACGGATCGGCACCTTCCTCAGTGCGCGACACTTCGCTCACCTCGAAACGATCTTTCAGGTGGTCGGCGAGAACCTTGGCCAGGCCTTCGCCGGCGCTGTCTCCAGCAATAGCAAGCTTCATGATATGTCTCCTCAGAGTTTGGCGGCGCACTTGGCGAGGATGTCGAGATAGCCTTCGACGTTCCAGGCGGAGCGGCCGATAAAGAGCCCGTCTACGTTCGGGCAGGATATGAGTTCTTCGCAGTTTTGCGGATTGACTGATCCGCCGTAGAGGCATGGGATTTTTCGGCCGAGCACCTTTTGCGCGACCGCGATGATCTCGGCCTGGCGCGCATCGGCATAGGAAGGCTCAGCGGGAATCCCCTTTTCGCCGATCGCCCAGACCGGCTCATAGGCCAGCAGGATTTCAGCCTGCTTCTGAGCATCGGAAAGCTTTGAGAGCGCGCCGATGACCTGCTCGCTCAGGATCTCGGCTGCGCGGCCGCTTTCGCGATCTTCCAGCGTTTCGCCGATGCAGATGAGCGGGATCAGCCCATGACGGACTGCCGCCTCGGTTTTCAGCCCTACGGTCTCGTTGGTCTCGCCAAAATGCTCGCGACGCTCGGAGTGGCCGAGTTCAACGATGTCGAGGTTGCAATCCCTAAGCATCAGCGGCGAAATCTCACCCGTCCAGGCGCCCTGGTCTGCCCAATGCATGTTCTGGGCGCCGACCTTGACGGAGCTGTCCGAAAGGATCGACTTGACCTCGCGCACCGCCGTGAACGGCGGGATGATGAAGCGCTGGATACGGGCATCGCGCAGGGTATCGGCGGCGCGCAGGGCTTCGGCGAAAGCGCGCGCCTCGGCAAGCGTCTTATTCATCTTCCAGCTCGTGCCGATCCAATAGCGAGGCTTCTCTGTCATGTCATATCCTGGTTCGAGGCGATGGTGAGGGTGATGCCGTTCCGGCTAAATTGCTCGAGAATGGCGTCATCGGGCGCGTGATCGGTGATCACGGCATCGAAATCGGTAAGGTCGGCCATCACATGCAGGGCCGTATGGCCTATACGCTGGTGGCTGACGAGCAGGCAGCTCTTGGTCGCCGACGCAATCATCGCCCGCTTCGTGCGCACGACGTTATCGTCCATGTGATAAGCAAGCCTGCCGGAAACGGCCGGTGTCGACAGGAAGGCGATATCGGCCCTCAGCCGCGACAGCGCCTCCTCGGTGACGACGCCGAGAAAGGCGTTGAACTTCGCGGAATAGACGCCACCGAGCGCAATCAGCGTGATCCCGCTTTCATTCTTCATGCGGTCCATGATTGCGGCGTTGTTGGTGATCAGTGTCAGCGGCCGCTTCTGCAGCAGCATCTCGCCGAGAACCGCCGCCATCGAACCGTCATTAATCATGACGGTCATGCCGGGCTCGACCAGATCCAGCGCTGCGCGAGCCATCGCCAGCTTTTCATCATGGCCCTGACGCTCGCGGAAACGAAAATCGCTTTCGAACTGTGTCCCGGCATCGATGGTCGCGCCGCCGCGAACTTTGCGTAGCACACCGGCCTGCTCGAGATCCTCGAGATCGCGATGGATCGTCATCTTGGACACAGTGAAGCGATCGGCCAAATCGTCGAGATCTACGGTCTTGTGCTCGACGAGCAGATTGATGATCGATTGCTGACGCTCTTCCCGTTTCACCTTGCACTCCGGCCACTGGAGCGTTTCCGCTTTTCTTCTAATCGCGAAAACGCTCTATCCTTTTGCTTTATCCAATTCCGGATGGAAAACCGCTCTGCACTTTTCCTGGAATTGCTCTAGCCCAAAATCGAACTAGAGAAAATATAACATTGAAATCTCACAATTCAACATTTTCATTGTTACATTGAGATGATTTTATGTTTCCGCATGGATCGAAACGGCTTAGGCTTTCAGCAGCGCTTTCGCCGTTTTCTCATCCGTAATCAACCCGTAAAGGCGGCGGCTCTTGAGAACGGCGCGAATGGCTTCGACCTTGGGCAATCCACCGGAAAGCGCTACCAGCCGTTCGTTCGCGGTGCGCGGCAGCGAGGCGGAAAGCGTGCGCGCCGTCAGCGTCGTCTCGAGGATTTTGCCATCGGCATCGAAGAAATGACCCAGAATTTCGCCGACGCCGCCGGCCGCGGTAATCTCCCTGATCTCCTTCGGCTCGACCATGCCGGACAAGACGAGCTGCGCATCGGTATCGACCGTGCCGAGACCAACGAGCTTGAGATCGGCGCCGTTTGCGAGATCGAAGACTTCCTTGACGCCGCGCTGGGCAAGCAGCACGTCGCGATCTTCCCGGGTGTTGGCGAAGAAGGGCACCGGCATCACATGCGACTGCATACCCGTCTTTTCAGCGATGCGATGCATCACGTCATAGGGATTGGCCGCATAGTTTCGCGTCAGACCACCAAGGAGCGAGACGAAACGCAGATCCTTGGCGCTGACGCGGGACAGGTGATGAACCGCGGAAGAAAGCGTTCGTCCGTGACCGAGGCCGATGACCTTGTTGTTGCCGCTCTCGATCTCACGCCGCAGAAAGCCGGCTCCCGCCTGGCCTAGCGCGCGAAATTCGAAGCCTTCTTCGCCGAGGTCCGGCGCGACCTCGCAATATTGCAGGCCGAACCGGGCCGCAAGCCGCGTTTCGAGCTCAACGCATTCGACAATATCCCCATCGATCGTCACCTTGACGACGCCTTCGGCGACCGCGCGCGCGATCAGACGGTGTGCCTTCACCGAGGGCACGCCGAGGCGCTTTGCTACCTCGGACTGCGTCAGTCCACCGGCATAGTGCAACCAGGCCGCCCGCACGGCGAGCGAAGCATCCGCATCCGTCATCAACCGTTCCTTTTCATTTCGTCACGCATGGCCCGTCGCCCGCTTTTTATCTAATCATGCCGCCTAATCCGCCCTCCCGATGAGACCCAGGTAGAATCGAGACTCGGCCACTCCGGCGGCTAGATATGCAAGTCGCCAGCACCCGTGTCGATATGAGGCGCCCAAAAGGCGATGCTTTCGGCAATCTGCGAAATGACCTGACGATCGTTCGGCTCACGCTCCTTGAACGACAATTCCAGGCAGATTTCGTTATCCTTGGCGCCACCTTCGGCAAACGCCTTCAAGAGCGGTTCCGGCTGGATGCGACCCTTGGCATTGAATTCCGCCGTGAAGGGGCGATGCCCGCCCTTGTCCATCAGGCTCTGCTTGATATGGATGATCGGTGAAACCTTCGGCACGGCACGCGCCCAGGCGTAGGGGTCATAGTCATCGGAATTTGCCGAGGTGACATCGCCGTGATCGATGTCGGCCATCATCCACATCGGAATGGCGAACGGCGCCTTCGTCAATTTGTCCTGCAGCGACAGGCAGGCTTCGATCGTCTCGCCAAATTCGCGGCCGATGCTCATCGGTTCCCAGAACAGATAGGAAAGACCCGCAGCGCGGGCATGCTCGGCCACCTCGCCCCAGCAATCGATCGCGATCTCGATCAGCTCCTCACGCCGAGCCGGATCGTCATAATCCTTGTAGGTAAAGATTGCGAACTGCGTGCCGACGGAATGACCGCCGAGATCGGCAGTGATGTCGGCAAAGGTCTTGAACCAGTCAATATAATAGCGGCGAACATCCTTGTCCGGATGACCGAAATGGTTGAGGCGGCCGTAGGGGCCGGTCATGCCCGACGTTACGCGAACACCGGTGCGCTTCAGTGCCGCCTGCATGTCCCGCGTCAGCCGGCGAATGACCGGCGCCTGCCAGCTCGGATTGATGAACTCGTGCGTCAGCTGCAGATCGCGGATGCGCAGATCGTGCACCACTGTTTCGATCAGATCAGCCGGCTCGGCAAAGCGGTTCACCAGCGGGTTGGTGTTGAGTGAAAGCGTCAAGGGCATGCGTATTCTCCGGCAAGATCTGATGGTTCAGGCGGCCAGCGCCAGTTCGGCATCGAACCAGGCAGCGAAAGCCGCCTTTTCCTCAGCCGTCATGCGCAGACCTTCCTTGGTGCGGCGCATCAGCACGTCCTCGGGCGCCTGGGCCCATTCGGAAGCGACGAGATAGCGGACTTCGGCTTCATAGAGATTGCCGCCGAAATGGCGGCCAAGCTCGGCCAGCGACGTGGCTTCGCCGACGATCTGCCTGGTGCGGGCGCCATAGAGATGGCCGTAGTGATTGACGAGCGCACGCGGCATCCAGGGATAGGCCGCCCGCAGCGTATCGGCAAAGGCGACGTAATCGGCATTCGGGATCTCGCCGCCCGGAAGCGTGGCGCCCCGCGTCCAGTCGCCGCCCATCTTCGGGAAGAACTTGGCAAGCCGCTGCATCGCATGTTCCGAGAGCTTGCGGAATGTCGTGATCTTGCCGCCGAATACGCTCAACAGCGGCGCACCGCCGCTCTCGTCGAGATCGAAGACGTAATCGCGCGTCACGGCCGAAGGATTGCCCTTGCCATCGTCGAACAGCGGGCGGACGCCGGAGAAGCTTTCAAGCACGTCAGACCTGCGCAGCTTCTCCTTGAAGTAGCGATTGACCGCCGTGATCAGGTAATCGATTTCCTTCTCGTCGGCCGTCACTTCTTCCGGCTTGCCGTCATAGGGAATGTCTGTCGTGCCGATCAGCGCCTTGTCGCCTTCATAAGGGTTGATGAAGATGACGCGCTTGTCGTGGTTCTGAACGAGATAGGCCTGCTGACCGGCCCAGAATTTCGGAACGATGATGTGGCTGCCCTTGACGAGCCGGACGCTGCGCTGGCTGTTCGAGCCGACGACACGGCCGATAATGTCATTGACCCAGGGACCGGCGGCATTCACCAATACACGGGCGCGAACGGTCCGCACTTCGCCGGAACGCTGGTCACGCGTCTGGACAACCCAGTTGCCCTGATCGCGACGAGCGCTGACACAAGCGGTGCGCGTCAGGATTTTGGCACCCTTGGCGGAGGCATCGAGAGCGTTGAGGACGACGAGCCGGGCATCATCAACCCAACAGTCGGAATATTCGAAACCCTTCGAATATTGATCGAGGATCGGAGCGCCTTCCGGGTCGCGTTGAAGATCGAGCGAGCGCGTGCCCGGCAACTTTTTGCGTCCACCGAGATGATCATAGAGGAACAGGCCGAGGCGCACGAGCCAGGCCGGACGATCGGTCGGACTATGGGGAAGAACGAAGCGCATCGGCCAGATGATATGGCTTGCCGAGTTCAACAGCACTTCGCGTTCGATTAGAGCTTCCCGCACCAAACGGAATTCGTAATATTCAAGATAGCGTAGGCCGCCATGCACCAGCTTGCCGGAGCGCGAAGAGGTTCCCTCCGCCAGATCGCCCTTTTCGCACATGACAACCGAAAGACCGCGGCCGGCCGCGTCGCGGGCAATGCCGGCACCATTGATGCCTCCGCCGATCACGAAAAGATCAAAGATTTCCGGTTCCATCATGTCATGCTCCTTCGGATGCCCTTGTTCGAATGCCCTTGTTCGAATGCTCTGGGGCATCATCAAATCAATCTTCATGGGCGACGCTCGCCAGCCAGCAACAACGCTAGCGCTCGGCCAGCTTGTCCCAGGCAGGCGCAATCGCCTGCCGCACGTCCTTGTAGGCGTCGAACAAACGGTCGTAGCGCTCAACGTTTTGCGGATCCGGCTCCTCGGCCGCGCCGAGCAGCGGCGTCACCCAATCAGCAATGCAGCTGTCCATGTCCTGATAGGCGCCGATGGCGACCGCGGCCATCATCGCGACACCGGCCGCACCTGCCTCATCCCGATCCGAAATGCGGACCGGCGCCTTGACGGCGGCAGAGAGCGAACCTCGCAGCGCACGCGAACGCGCAGCACCGCCGGTGATGCGCAGTTCCGACGGCATGTCGCCCATGGCGGCGTAACAGTCCCGCGTTGCCATGCCGAGCCCTTCGACCACGGCCCTCAACATGTCGGCAAAGCCATGCCGCGTCGAAAGCCCGGTGAAGCCGGCACGAGCATGTGCATTGACGAAGGGACCGCGCTCGCCGGCTTCGGAAATATAGGGGTGATAAAGAAGGTTCGTCGGACGTGCCTCGGCAAACCAGGCATCAATGCGCGGAATGAGATCCGAGTAGGATAATACCGGGCTGCCACCCGCGGACATCAGATCGGCTGCAATCTGCAGGATCCAGTCGATATTGATGGTCGCGCCCATATTGGTCTGCACTTGCGTGACGATGCCAGGAATCGGCAAGGCGATCACATATCCAGTGCCCTCGTCGTTGAGCTGAACGTCGGGCACGACCTTGGCGCGCATGTGCACGCCCGTCGACCCGATCGTCGAACAGGCGGCGTTCTGGCCGCCGGTGCGAACGCCGGCGCCGAGCGCGGTCATCACCATATCGACATAGCCGAGGCAGACCGGCGTTCCGGCAAGCAGACCGGAAGCCTTGGCGGCTGCCTCCGTCAAAGGATGGCTAGTCTCGGTTCCATCGAGAATATCAGGCAGAAGCGAACGCCGGCGGGCAAGGCCGAGTGCATCGATGACGACCCGATCATATTGGCGATTGCGGAAATTGCCGAAGGTGAAGCTTGCCTCGGACGGATCGGTCGCCCGTATGCCCGTGAGATTGAGATAGAGCCAGTCCTTGCAGTGCAAGGCAGTTTCCGCCCGATCGAGAAGCTCGGGCATGAAACGGTCCATATGCGCGAGCTGCGCACCCTGCTGGCAGGTATTGAGACCCGTGCCGGTCGCCTCGAAACGCGCGCTGTTGCCAGCCATGGCGTTCAGCCGCGTCACCGTCGATGCGGCCCGGGCATCGAGCCATAGCCAGGCATCGTCGACCGGAGCATTGCCGGAGCCGACAAGCCATGTTCCGTCGCCCTGCCCCGTGACCGCGATCGCCGCGGTTCGGGCGGCAAGGTTCTCGACCTTCTCGCCAAGTCCGCGCAACGCGCTGATGCAATCCGACCACGTCTGACCAAGCGGCTGCGTGACCGAACCGTCTTCCCCCGTCTCGTAGCGATTTCGCACCGATGCGGAAGCGATCTGCTTTCCGGACAACTCGAAGGCAACCGCCTTCAGAACGGAAGTACCCGCATCGATGCCGATGATGATCCCGTCACTCCTAGGCATTACACGCCGGCTCCACCATCATGCGCCCCGCGATAGGGGCTTTGGCATACATCACGAACATCTTCATTCCTCCCCACGCGGCCATGAGTACAGTTTTGCCAACTCGCGCGCATCGCCGCCACATCCACGCTCACAGGAGCAGCCGCGAACGGCCATTTTGCGCATTCAATACTCCGAGCAACCGAATCCGACACAACGGCACTCAATCCGGCACATCTTATAACACAAAGATATCACCGCATCAGTAAAATTTTTCTGGTCTTGTAATTTTTTTCATATAAAATGAGCGCTGTCAATTCCCCCACCACCCACGGCAAGAACTACAACGGGGAGGAAATTCGCAAGCGGGTGATCGACAGATGCCAGCCGGACTTTAATCGAAGCATTGCAGAAGTTTTCTCGAAATATATCATATAAATCAATTCGTTAATGAATATTCTTTACGGAAATTCGATCTGAGGAACGCCAGTGATAAAAGCCTTGAATGACACACGCCAAGCGGAAGTTGCGGATCATTCAGGAAAGAAAACATTGGCGTGCACGAAGACAAGCGATAGGCAGGATGCGTCAAATCGCAGTTGACACGCTCAAGAATTCATAACATATAAAACGAAGTTATTAACATACTTATATCACATTTATCGCATAGATGCGATGCTTGTGAAGCCGAATTGGGTGACTGGAGGAGACAGCCGCCCATATGCTGAGGAGGCTCCTGATGTTGAATTTCCATGCCGACAGCGTAAGCCGAACGGAGCGCCTTCAGGCCCGAAACCCGAGACGCGGCTTCCGCTGACCGGATCACGACACTTTTCTCCCCCTTCTCCATCAGGCAATCCGGCTCATATGCCGAAGGTCGTTTGAACATGAATACGCAGACTCAATACGCACCCGCCAAACCGGCAGGCTCCAAGTTCAAAATCGTCGCGGGCATCGTCGCCGTGGTGGTCGTGATCGGCGCCATCGCGACCGATACCAAAGTCGTCAAGATCGGTTCCGCACACGACGTGCGCGAACAGGGTTTCCAGCCGGAAAGCTATGGCGCCGAGGAATTCCCGAAGGTGCAGGCGGATGTCGAAAAGCGCGCCGTCGATGCCGTGACGCTCGCCAATGCCGTTCTGGCCGACAAGAAGGCAGCCGGCACAAAATACGGCGTTGCCACCACCACCGGACCCGTTCTTCCCGTTTCGTTGACCGGCACCTTCGGCGAGCGCAAGGCCAATCTCAACGAGTTCAAGGTCGATGGCTTGCCTGACGGCGTCACAATCCGGGTGCAAACAGGCCCCGCGATCAATGGCACCGATCTTCGCGACGCCACGGGCAAGATCGAATTCGGCCAGTTCACCAACCAGATCGAATATCAGGACGCCGGTTCCGCCATCAACAACGATATGAAGAAGGCGACCCTCGGCACCCTGGACCCCGAAAAGCTTACCGGCAAGACGGCAACGGTTATCGGTGTCTTCAAGCTCATCAATCCGAAGAACTGGCTCGTCACCCCGGTAAAGGTCGACGTGAAATGAGCCAGGTCCAGCACAATGGCGTGACCACGGGCGAAGTCGTTCTCGCCGCCCGCAACGTCGCCAAATCCTATGGCAGCGTCCATGCGCTGAAGGGCGTCAATTTCGATATCCGTCGCGGCGAAGTCACCACGCTCTTCGGCGAAAACGGCGCCGGCAAGTCTACGCTGATGAAGATCCTGTCCGGCGTCATCCAGCCGACCTCGGGAGATATCATCCTCGATGGCCACCCCATCAGCTTTGCCTCATCGACGCATGCGCGCGGCTGCGGCATTTCCATCATCCACCAGGAATTAAGCCTGGCGCCCAATCTCAGCGTCCGCGACAACATCTTCATGGGTCGCGAGATCATGAAGGGCGGCGTGGTCGATTTTGCCGAGGAAGAGCGCCAGACCCGCGCCCTGATGGAGGAGCTGGAAGAAAATATCGATCCGCTCACACCGGTCGAGGATTTGCGTCTCGGCCAACAGCAGATCGTCGAGATCGCGCGGGCGCTATCGGTCAACTCCCGCATCCTGATCATGGATGAACCGACCTCGGCATTGAGCGCCAGCGAAGTCGAAGTCCTCTTCAAGGTCATTCGCGACTTAACGAACCGCGGCGTCTCGATCGTCTATATCTCGCATCACCTGGAAGAGGCGCTGCAGATCACCCATCACGCCGTCGTGCTGCGCGACGGCAATATGACGGCGTATGCCGAACGCAAGGACATCGATCTTGAATGGATCGTGCGCAACATGGTCGGCGACAATTTCGACCTCGGCAGCCCGCCGACCGGCCACAGAATAGGCGACGTGGCGCTGACGATCGACAATCTCACCGTGCCAGGCCCTTCGGGCGCGGCCTATAATGCAGTCGATCGCATGTCGCTTGCAGTCCGCGCCGGCGAGATCGTCTGCATCTACGGGCTGATGGGCGCCGGGCGCACCGAGCTGCTGGAATGCGTGGCGGGACGCCTGCGATCGAGCGGTGGTCGTGTGCTGCTCGGCAATACCGACGTCGGCGGCCTCAGCATCGCCGGCCGCATTGCGCAAGGCCTGGTCCTGGTGCCGGAAGACCGGCAGCGGGATGGCCTTGTCCAGACGATGACCGTCGGCTCGAACCTGTCGCTTGCCAGCATCGGCGCCTTCACCAAGGGTCTCTTCACCTCGGGTGGCCGGGAGCGGTCGCTGGTGAACGACTCTATCCGCAAGGTTCATATCAAGACCGATGGCGGTGACGCCGCAATCGGCTCTCTGTCCGGCGGCAATCAGCAGAAGGTCGTCATCGGCAAGATGCTGGCGACCGAGCCGAGAGTGATCCTGCTCGACGAGCCGAGCCGCGGCATCGATATCGGCGCGAAGGCCGAAGTCTTCAAGCTGCTCGCCGAGCGCGCCAAAGAAGGCCTGGCGGTGATCTATTCGACGTCGGAAGTCGCCGAATGCCTGAGCATTGCCCACCGCATCATCGTCATGCACCGCGGCAAGATTTCCGCCGAATTCGGACCCGACGTCACCAAAGAGAAGATCATGGCCGCCTCCGGCGAAGCAGTGGTCGCGCACTAGCCGCATTCATGGAGCACTGATTATGTCAGTCACGAACATCACAGAAAAGAAACCAATTGCGAACGGACAGCGGCGGAATTTCAATCTCGTGCGGCTGATCCTGGAAGGGCGCGCCTTCTTCGCGCTGATCGTCATCATTGCGGTCTTCTCCTTCCTGTCGCCCTATTATTTCTCGCTCAGCAATTTCCTGACGATGGCTTCGCATGTCGCCATCTTCGGCATCCTCGCCATCGGCATGCTGCTTGTTATCCTCAATGGCGGCATCGACCTTTCGGTCGGCTCGACGCTCGGTCTTGCCGGCTGTATTGCCGGCTTCCTGATGCAGGGTGTCACGCTTTCGAGCTTCGGCGTCATTCTCTACCCACCGGTCTGGGCCGTGGTCGTGCTGACCTGCGCGCTTGGCGCGGTGGTCGGCGCCGTCAACGGCGTGCTCATCGCCTACTTACGCGTTCCGGCCTTCGTCGCATCGCTCGGCGTTCTCTATGTCGCCCGCGGCATCGCATTGCTGATGACCAACGGCCTCACCTACAACAATCTCGGCGGCCGTCCCGAACTCGGCAATACCGGCTTCGACTGGCTTGGCTTCAACCGCCTCGCCGGCATCCCGATCGGCGTCATCGTGCTTGCCGTGCTTGCGATCATCTGCGGTCTCGTTCTCAGCCGCACGGCCTTCGGCCGCTGGCTCTACGCCTCTGGCGGTAATGAGCGCGCTGCCGATCTTTCCGGCGTTCCGGTCAAGCGCGTCAAGATCATCGTCTATGTCCTGTCGGGCGTCTGCGCTGCCGTCGCTGGCCTAGTGCTTTCCTCGCAGCTGACATCAGCCGGCCCGACCGCCGGCACCACCTACGAACTGACGGCAATCGCCGCCGTCGTCATCGGCGGCGCCGCCTTGACGGGCGGCCGTGGCACGGTGCGCGGCACCATGCTCGGCGCCTTCGTCATCGGCTTCCTGTCCGACGGCCTCGTCATCATCGGCGTGTCGGCCTACTGGCAGACGGTCTTTACCGGCGCGGTCATCGTGCTCGCCGTGCTCATGAATAGCATCCAGTACGGACGCCGAACCAAGTCCGGCTGACACCTGCACGAACTTGTCACCGACCGGTGAATAATGCCGGCCGGGGAGAGGACCGCCGGCTCGCCGGCATCACCAGAGCTCATCAAAAGGGAGAGAGACTAATGTTCAAAAAAGCTTTGCGTACCGTCATGGCAGCGGTTGCCGTGGCGCCGCTTCTGACGGGAGCAGCATGGGCTGCCGGCCAGATGACGGTCATCGTCAACGATCCATCCAACCCCTATTGGTTGACGGAAGGCAATGTCGCCAAGGCGACCGCCGAAAAGCTCGGCTATACGGCAACGGTTGGCGCCCACAAGGGCGATACCAACACCGAGAGCAACCTGATCGATACGGCAATCACCAACAAGTCGGTCGCCATCATTCTCGATCCCGCCAATGCCGATGGTTCGGTCGGCGCGGTCAAGAAGGCTGTTGCAGCCGGCATCCCGGTTTTCCTGGTCAACGCTGAAATCAACCAGGAAGGCCTTGCCAAGGCTCAGCTCGTTTCCAACAACGCCCAGGGTGCGGCCATCGGCGCTCAACAGTGGGTCGAAGCCGTCGGCGACAAGGGTAATTATGCCGAACTCTTCGGCTCGCCCTCCGACAACAATGCCGCTACCCGTTCGAACGGCTACGAAACCGTTCTGACCCAGTATCCGGACCTGAAGAAGGTTGCCAAGGAAGTTGCCAACTGGGACCGCACCCAGGGTCACAACAAGATGCAGTCGATCCTGCAGGCGCACCCGGACATTATCGGCGTGATCTCCGGCAATGACGAAATGGCGCTCGGCGCGATTGCCGCTCTCAAGGAAGCTGGCAAGCTCGCCAACGTCAAGGTCGGCGGCTTCGACGGCTCGCCGGACGCTGTTGCCGCCATCAAGGCCGGTGAACTGCAGTA
Organism: Martinezella tropici; assembly: GCF_008370325.1. GTDB lineage: Bacteria > Pseudomonadota > Alphaproteobacteria > Rhizobiales > Rhizobiaceae > Rhizobium > Rhizobium tropici_B. The sequence continues at coordinate 27,000 of NZ_VNIP01000003.1, forward strand.
CACCGTCCTGCAGCCGGTCGCCACCTTCTCGGCAGAAGCCGTCAAGCAGGCCGACAGCTTCATCAAGACCGGCAAGACCGGTGCCACGAGCGAAAAGCAGCTCTTCGACTGCATCCTGATCACCAAGGACAATGTCGACAAGTATACGGCACCCTTCGTTCTATCGGAATAATGCGATCGGGGGCGCCGGAAGCCGGCGCCCCACCCTTTGACCGCCATCGGCGACACTCTGCCCGAACATCAGGCAGAACTTGCAGAACTGCCAGCAGCGAATTGCTTTTTATGCCTTTTCCCATAGCATGGCATTCGCTGCGGCAAGGGAACATCCGCAAGGTTCAGCGCTAGAGGCCGACGTGACAGATAAGACAAGCCCCGTATCATTCCTGCAAGATGAACTGCCGAGCGACAGCCGGCATTCCCGTCAGATCGCCCGGCGTCAGATGATCGCCGAAGCCGTCATGGCGGAAGGCTCCATGCGCATAGAGGATCTGACCGATCGTTTCGGCATCAGCCTGATGACGGCGCATCGCGATGTCGACGAGCTGGTCAGCCGGGGCCTTTTTCGAAAGACTCGCGGCATCGTTTCAGCCGCTGCCACCAGCCTGATCGAATCGAGCGACGTTTATCGTGCCAACCGCCAGGCGAGTGAAAAAAAGATGATCGCGGCTGCAGCAATGCAGTTCATCGAGCCCGGCCAGGCGGTCTTTCTCGACGATTCCACCACTGTCCTGCAGATGGCTTCGCTGCTGCCCGCCAAGGTGCCGCTGACGGCGATCACCAATTCGCTGACACTGATGAATGCGCTGAAGGACATGCATGACGTGACGCTTCTGGCGCTCGGCGGGCAATATTTTAATTGGTGCAACGCCTTCATGGGCCGCATGACGATCAACGAAATCAATCGCTTGCGGGCCGATGTCACCTTCATCTCGATGTCGGCGATCATCGATGACGTCGTCTTCCACCAATCACCCGAGATCGTCGACATCAAGCGGGCGATGTTCGACAGCGCCGCCAAGCGCATCTTGATGATGGACCATACCAAGTTCGAACGGCGCGCACTGCACAGTTTCGCGCATTTGAGTGAGTTCGATGTCGTGATCGTCGACGACAAGACGCCGGCCGCTCATCTGGAGCGCATGCGCAACAAGAATATCAATGTGGTTGTCGCCAAAGGCGACAAGGAGCGGTCCTGACGATCAGGCCCATGCGGTCGGCCCAGGAATAGTTCACGATCAGGAGTATCGAGAATGCCGAGTCTGCTCGGAATTGACAGTGGCTTGACCGTCACCAAGGCCGTCATCTTCGACGTCGATGGAACGCCGCTTGCCGTCGCGCGCCGCCGCGTAACCCAATTCATGCCGAAAGCCCGCCATGTCGAACGCGACATGGACGAACTCTGGGCCCGGACGGCCGATGCCATTGCTGAGGCGATCAAGCTCAGCAATCGTCCCGCCAGTGACATTCAGGCGATTGCCGCCACCGCACATGGCGACGGCATCTATCTGCTCGACAAGGCAAGCAAGCCCCTCGGACGCGCCATTCTCTCGCTCGACAGCCGCGCCGGCTCGGTCGTGGAGCAATGGCTGAAAAGCCCGGTTGCCGACGAGGCCCTGTCGCTGACTGGACAATTGCCGCACGTCTCTGCCCCATCGGCACTGCTTGCCTGGATCAAGGCCAATGAGCCCGAGCGCTTCGCCGCGATAGGACATATTCTAAGCTGCAAGGACTGGCTTCGCTTCTGCCTGACTGGGGTTGCCGGTACCGACCGAACCGAAGCAAGCACCTCCTTCACCAATGTCTCGACACAGGATTACTCCCCTGATGCGCTGAAGCTCTTCGGCGTTGGCGAGATGACTGATGCTCTGCCGCATGCATCGAGATCCGACGAAGTCGTGGGATACGTCACCGAAGCCGTTGCCAAGCAGACGGGCCTTGCCGAAGACACGGCAGTCGTCGCCGGCCTGCATGATGTCACCGCCTCTGCCCTTGGGGCCGGCGGCTACGCTAACGGCGTCGTTGCTGTCATCGCCGGCACCTATTCGATCAACGAAACGCTTTCCTCGGAACCACGCGTCGACGGCCGCTGGTTCTGCCGCAATGCCATCGCATCGGGCCAATGGAACAACATGTCGATTTCGCCGGCATCATCGGCGAATTATGAATGGTTCCTGGACAAGCTCTGCGCCAGCGAAACTGCGAGCGCCGAAGCAGCGGGCCAGTCGATCCATGCGGTGCTCGGTCCCGAGATCGAGGCGGCGTTCAACCGGCCATCGAGTGCGCTCTTCCACCCGTATCTGTTCGGCTCACCCTATGGCGCCAATGCCAGCGCCAGTTTCTTCGGACTTGGCGGCTGGCACGATCGCGGCGACATGCTGCGAGCGGTGCTCGAAGGCATCGCCTTCAACCATAAGATTCACGTCGATGCCTTAAGTGACGGTTTTTCCTTCGATCAGGCGAGATTGGCAGGCGGCGTGTCGCGCAACCCGATCGTCGTGCAGATGTTCGCCGATATATTCGGCATGCCTGTTACCGTGACCGAAACCGATGAAGCGGCCGCATGGGGTGCCGCCCTTTGCGCCGGTGCCGGTATCGGTGTCTACGCCAGCCCGCAGAGCGATCCGCGCGATCTTGGCAAGATCGCACGGACCTATCATCCGGACCCCGCCCGCAGCGCCGATTATCGCATCCGCTACGACCTCTTCCGGGACATTGCCGAAGCAATGATGCCGCTCTGGCCGCGGATCGGCAATCTCGCAACCCAACACGCCCAAGACTAGACCGAAAATGCGCCGCGCCGACAGGCTCTATCGCGGCAGCTCAGCAGGACGATGATGTTATGACCGATAGGACCGCCGATCTCAAACAACGCTTCTCGCAACTGCAAGACGGAGATGTCGATGTCATCATCCTCGGCGCTGGGGTCAACGGTGCCGGTCTGTTTCGCGATCTGTCGCTGCAGGGCGTCAATTGCCTCATCGTCGATAAATCGGATTTCGGCTCGGGGACGAGTGCGGCACCTTCGCGGCTGATCCATGGCGGCCTGAAATATCTCGAAACCGGCGAATTCGGTCTGGTTGCCCAGTCGGCGCTCGAACGGAATCTTTTATTGAAGAATGCGCCGCATTGCGTCGAGGCGCTGCCGACCTTCGTGCCAATCTTTTCCTGGACGCGCGGCATATGGGCCGCCCTTCGCACGCTGACGGGCTCAACGACCGCTCCGCGCAGCCGCGGTGCCGTGCTCATCAAGATCGGGCTTGCGCTCTACGACTTCTTCGGCTCGCGCAGCCGCGTCATGCCGCGCCACAGGTTCCTGCTGAAAAGCAGCGCGCTCAAGGAAATGCCGCATGTGACGCCTGAGATCGTGGCGGGCGGCATCTACTACGACGCCAAGATCAGCCGGCCGGAACGGCTGGTCTATGAGTTGATCAATGACGGGCTGGAGGCGCACAAGGGCTCGCTGGCGGCAAATGCGACAAGACTTGTTTCCGCGGCCGATGGCCGGCTGACCTTCCAGCGTTCGGATGGCTATGCCTTTTCCGTCAAGCCTAAGCTCGTCGTCAATGCCGCGGGCCCCTGGATCGATCACGTCAATGCCGCTCTCGGCGCACCGGCCCATCTAATCGGCGGCACCAAGGGATCGCATATCCTGCTCGACCATCCGGAACTGGTGCGCAGCCTGAACGGCCATATGATCTATTTCGAAGCCGATGACGGCCGCATCTGCCTTGTCTACGGCTATCTTGGCCAGGCCCTTGTGGGATCGACCGATATTCCTTGCGACGATCCAGACAATGTGCGTTGCGAGGAACCCGAAATCGACTATTTCCTGGACAGCGTGAGATCGCTGCTTCCAAGCCTTCGCTTCGATCGCGATCAGGTGACCTACAGCTATAGCGGCATCCGCCCCCTGCCCGCCTCGGACGCCTCGTCACCGGGCTTGATCAGCCGCGATCATTCCGCACCGGTCTTTGAACCACGGGCCGGACGTCCCTTCCCGATCATCTCGCTGGTCGGTGGCAAATGGACCACATTCCGCGGCTTTGCCGAGGAAGTGGCCGATACCGTGCTGGCGCGCCTTCAGCGCAGCCGCAAGACATCCACCGAGCAGCTCGCCATAGGCGGCGGCCGAGATTTCCCGGTAAACGCCAACGAGCGTGCGAGCTGGATCCGATCGGTCGCGGCAAAGGTCGGAGTCGAAGCCAGCAGAGCGGATGAGTTGCTCAGCCGATACGGCACGACCGCCGCAAAAATCCTTGCCCATCGCTCAGAATATAGCGACAGCCAGCGCATCAGCGGCGCGCAGCATCACAGCGCGCTTGAAATCGATTGGATCGCACGGCAGGAGTTGGTCGTTCATTTGTCCGATATCGTCTTCCGCCGCACGACCATGGCGATCGAAGGTCTGCTGACGATGCAGGGTTTGCGCGAAATCGGCGCGATCGCCGCAGCGGCCCTGCAATGGGACGCACAGCGAGCTAACAAGGAAATCGGTGATGTGGTCACGGCGCTATCGAAACTCCATGGCCAGACACTGAGCGAAGAGAGCGTGCGCCGGGCGGCAGGCCCGGCCGCACGCTGATCATCTGGCTTTAGGAGAAAACCGGGTCGAGCGAACCAGATTTGTAACGCTTGGCCATTTCGGCAACGGAAAGCGGCTGGATGCGTGAGGCATGTCCGGCCGTTCCGAACTGCTCGAAGCGCTCCTTGCAGAGCTTCGTCAGCGCCGCCATGGCGGGCTTCATATATTTGCGGGGATCGAACTCGCTCGGATCCTCCTGCAGCACGCGGCGGATCTGGCCTGTCATCGCCATGCGGCCGTCGGTGTCGATGTTGATCTTGCGCACGCCGTTCTTGATGCCGCGCTGGATTTCTTCGACCGGTACGCCCCAGGTCGGCTTCATCTGGCCGCCATATTTGTTGATGATCTCCTGCAGTTCCTCAGGCACCGAGGAGGAACCATGCATGACGAGATGCGTGTTGGGCAGCTTGCTATGGATCTCCTCGATCACATTCATCGCCAGCACCGAGCCATCCGGCTTGCGCGTGAACTTATAGGCTCCATGCGAGGTTCCCATGGCGATCGCCAGGGCGTCGACCTTGGTCTCCCGCACGAATTTGACCGCCTCATCCGGGTTGGTCAGCAACTGATCATGAGACAGCTTGCCTTCCGCCCCGTGACCATCCTCAGCCTCGCCCATGCCGGTCTCCAGCGAGCCCAGCACGCCAAGCTCACCCTCGACAGAAATGCCGCCGAGATGCGCCATGTCGGTCACCGTCTTAGTCACGCCGACATTGTAATCCCAATCGGCGGGCGTCTTGGCATCCGCCTTCAGCGAGCCATCCATCATGACCGACGTGAAGCCGGCCTGGATCGCCGTCATACAGCTCGAGGGATCATTGCCGTGATCCAGATGCACGCAAACGGGAATATGCGGATAAATCTCGACGACGGCATCCATCATGTGCTTCAGCATGATGTCGTTGGCATAGGCCCTGGCACCCCTCGATGCCTGCATGATCACTGGCGCGCCGACGGTATCGGCCGCTTCCATGATGGCGAGCGCCTGTTCCATATTGTTGATATTGAAGGCAGGAACCCCATAGCCGTTTTCAGCGGCGTGATCGAGCAATTGCCTTAAGGTGATACGTGCCATTCAACTCTCCCTGGGCCATGATGGGCGGTCAAGATCGCGCGGATGATGCCGCTCTGCGCGGCTGCACAAACAGAATGCCCGTCGATACCCGACCTCGTCTCCAAAGATCGGCAAACCGACGCTCCTGCCGCGGCATCATTCATAACAAATAGAAATGACAAAATAACAATTTCTATGACATTTTGTTGTGATTTCCATGAAGAAATTGTTCTTGGATTATGACGACCGGTTTCGGATTCTCGCGAAGAAATCTGCCAGTGGGCCGCCTGATCTTCTGCTGCACACTCAAGCCACCACCGAATGCCGCCAGCGCCGCCCTTCGCTTCAAAGCGCGACATTCCATCATTGGCTTATCCATTCCATATAAAAAACATTTGACGACTGGTTGCTTAACTGTTTTCTATGGATAAAAAACAAACACTGACTGGACTGGTGAATGCCTGCACCTTGCTCCAGTCAAGCGTTATCAATCAACATTGAGGGAAGGAGCAGCCTGGCGTGAGCTCGCGGATCATTCAATTCGGCACTAGCCGGTTTCTGCAAGCCCATGCGGCATTCTTCGTGCATGAGGCAAGGCAATCAGGCCAGGATGCCGGACCCATCACCGTAGTTCAGGTTTCCGGTGCCAGCAGCCGCAGCGGCCGCGTCGGCGCCTTCGGCAATGCGAAAGGATATCCAGTCATCATTCGCGGCATGGTAGGCGGGCAGCCTGTCGATCGCACCGTGCAGGTGACCAGCGTCGATCGCGGTCTCTCCGCCGTCGAACACTGGGACGAACTATCGAAGCTCTTTGCCGAGGAAGCCGAATTTGTCATCTCCAATACCGGCGATACCGGCTACCAGACATGGCAGGAAGAAGATGGTTTTGGCGCGGATGGCCAGGTGCCGCGCTCCTTCCCAGCCAAACTTGCCGCACTGCTGGTCAAGCGCTGGCAGGTGTCCGCTCGCCCCTTGGTCATCCTTCCCTGCGAGCTGGTGACAGGCAATGGCCGCATCCTGAAGCAGGCCGTGATCGACTGCGCCAGGCTCAACGCTCAACCCGCAGGGTTCTTCACCTGGCTAGACGACCATGTCGCCTTTGCCGAGACCCTGGTCGACCGCATTGTTTCCGAGCCGATAGAGCCGATCGGCGCCGTTGCCGAACCCTATGCGCTATGGGTGATCAAGCACGCCCCGGGCGTCCGCCTGCCATGCAGCCATCCGAGCATCGTGCTGACAGACGATCTTGAGCCATACGAGCGCCTGAAGCTGCATATCCTCAATCTCGGCCATACCGTCCTTGCCGAAATCTGGCAACGCGAAAACCGGCCGGCGGGTGAGACGGTGCGCGCCATACTGGCCGACAGGGAAATACGTGCAAGGCTGGATGCGCTCTACCAAAGCGAAGTGCTGCCCGGCTTTGCCGCAAACGGCATGGGCGATGATGCGAAGGCCTATGTGGCAACAACGCTAGACCGCTTCCTCAATCCCTTTCTGGATCATCGCATCGCCGACATCAGTCAGCATCACCGCGAGAAAGTGGCACGCCGCATTCACGCCTTCCTGGATTGGGCGGACAAGGCAGGCAGTCCCTCGGACGCTCCTGTCCTTAGAGAAATCGCAGCGCGCCATGCCGTAATCGAAGCAGCGCCGTGATGTCCACGCAGAGTTTCGAAGCAAAGCGCAGGCACCGCGGGAATATGGAATATGATGAATGAACCGAGGGCTGCCGGCTCGCCGTTTTAGGAAAGTCGACAAGCACACATTTAAACACCAGCGGCCGGCATCGCCAGCCTTTCGAGAGTGCATTACCATGAAGACATTGATCTGCAATGAACCCGGCCGGCTCTCCCTGATCGAGCGCGATGTCCCGACGCCCGCTAGAGGCGAGGTGCTTGTGCGCATCCGACGCGTCGGCATCTGCGGCACGGATTTCCACATTTATCAGGGCAAGCATCCCTTTCTCGAATATCCGCGTGTCATGGGCCATGAACTGTCCGGCACGGTGGAGGATGCAAATGGTTCGAGCCGCCTCAAGAAGGAAGAAAATGTCTATATCGTTCCCTATCTTGCCTGCGGCAAATGCGTTGCCTGCCGGCGCGGCGTGACCAATGCCTGCCAAAACATTGCCGTGCTGGGCGTGCATCGTGATGGCGGCATGAGCGAATTCATCTGTGTGCCAGAGCAGAATGTCATTTCCGCCGGCAAGGCCTCGCTGGACGAAGCTGCGATGATCGAGTTCCTGGCGATCGGCGCCCATGGCGTCAAGCGTGGCGGCATCACCGCCGCCGACCGCGTTCTCGTCGTCGGCTCAGGCCCGATAGGCATGTCCGCTACCATCTTCGCCAAGGCACGCGGCGCCGACGTCACGGTCATGGATGTCCGCCAGGACCGATTGGATTTCACCACCGCTTCGCTCGGTGGCGATCGGACACTCATCGCCAATGACGAGGCCGAAGCCCATGCGAAACGCCTCACCGGCGGCGATTTCTTCGACGTCGTTATCGACGCGACCGGCAACACCAAGGCCATGCAACGCGGCTTTGGCTTCGTCGCCCACGGTGGCCGCTACGTCCTCGTCAGCGTCGTGCGCGACGACATCACCTTCTCCGACCCGGAATTCCACAAGCGCGAAACCACTCTCTTCGCTAGCCGCAATGCGCAGCCGGACGATTTTGCCGAGGTCGTAAAACAGATGGAAAATGGCCGGGTGCCGACGAAAGCGCTGAACACGCACCGGGGTTCGCTTGATGATGCGCCATCGCTCTTTAAGGATTGGCTGCGGCCCGAGGCAGGCGTGATCAAGGCAATAGTTGAGGTCTAGATGCTGTGCGACTTAACCGATTGAGCCTCACAGCTCCAGTCGCAATGATGTTGTCACTACCGCGTTTGCGGTCATGAACCTCCACCACTCTTTCCCTGTTCAGGAGTGCCCACAGAATTGGAAAAATTATCGAGCTAACCCAGGCGGAAAATTCGTTTATCTCGTATTCGGCGCCAGGCTGCCAAAACGTTCATCATGAAAAGCTGATATAAGCACCATATATTGCATAGGCGACCGGTTATTTATTGCTTGCGGTTGCCAAATATTGCAGTCAGCTGCCACCATCGATAGGCTGATTGAAAATAGATTCCGCACCTTTAAGCATCAAGAAAGAAAACCTGCCAGTCGGCTTGCCGCGTGGCGGGTGGTTGTTGCAGATTGATAATGGTCAGAACAGATATGCAAAATCTCCACCTCCAAATGCTTGAGGCAGAGTCAATTCATATACTCCGCGAAGTTGCAGCGACGTTTTCCAACCCAGTGATGTTATATTCAGTCGGCAAAGACTCGTCAGTACTGACGCATCTTGCCATGAAGGCATTCTATCCCTCTAAGCCCCCGTTTCCATTTTTGCACGTCGATACAACATGGAAGTTCAAGGAGATGATCGCCTTTCGTGATCGGGTAGTCGCCGAATACGGTCTTGAGTTTCTTGTGCACACGAATAGTGACGGGATCGAGCAGCGCGTAAATCCGTTTACACATAGTTCCAATATCTATACTCAAATCATGAAGACCGAGGCCTTGAGACAAGCGCTCGACAAATACGGCTTCGACGCCGCATTTGGGGGAGCCCGGCGTGACGAAGAGAAATCGCGTGCCAAAGAGCGGATTTTTTCGTTCCGCACCGCCAAGCACGCCTGGGATCCCAAAAATCAGCGACCTGAAATGTGGAAGACCTATAACACGCGTGTGAATAAGGGGGAATCGATCCGGGTGTTCCCGTTGTCGAATTGGACCGAAGCCGACATATGGCTGTATATCATGCAAGAAAACATCCCGATCGTACCACTCTATTTTGCGGCAAACCGACCCGTGGTTAATCGTAATGGCACGTTGATCGTGATCGATGACACGCGGATGCCGATTACTGCGCAGGAAGCAATAGAGGAACGAATGGTTCGTTTTCGTACTCTCGGTTGTTATCCTCTCACTGGAGCCATCGAGTCTTCTGCCGAAACGCTTGAGGGTGTGGTTAGAGAAGTGCTTGGAGCTCGCACCTCGGAGCGGCGGGATCGCCTTATCGACAACGATCAGGCTGGCTCGATGGAGAAGAAAAAACGTGAGGGCTATTTCTGATGAGAGATGGCAGCGGGCCCTATCCTTCTCTTGATGATACAACCCACGCCGATCAAGGCAACAAACCGCTTCTGCGCTTCCTGACGTGTGGTTCGGTGGATGACGGAAAATCAACGCTCATAGGACGCTTGCTTTACGACACCAAAAGCCTCTTTGACGATGAGCTTTCCACCTTGAGGAAAGAAAACACGCAATATGGCACGACAGGCAATGATATTGACCTTGCGCTTCTGCTCGACGGCTTAGATGCGGAGCGCGAACAAGGCATCACCATCGACGTGGCGTATCGGTTTTTCTCCACCCCGAAACGCGCCTTCATCGTGGCGGATGCTCCCGGCCATGAAGAATATACGCGCAATATGGTGACGGGCGCCTCGACGGCCGAGCTTGCCATTGTCCTGATCGACGGCCGTCACGGGGTGCAGCAGCAAACGAAGCGTCACAGTTTCATCGCGTCCGTGCTTGGGATTAGCCATCTTGTCCTCGCGGTCAACAAAATGGACCTTCTCCTCTATGAACAGGATGCGTATGAGAAGATCGTGACCGATTATATGGCGTTCGCGGAGGGGCTTGGTTTCAAGTCCGTTACGCCGATACCAATATCCGCCCGTTATGCCGCTAATATAACCACAAAGTCAAAAGAGACACCGTGGTATGACGGGCCTTCGTTGCTAGACCATTTGGAAACTGTCTCGATCGACCGCGATGGCTCGAAAAAACCATTTCGCTTTCCAGTCCAATGGGTCAACCGACCAGATCTCAATTTTCGAGGCTTTTCCGGCCAAGTTGCATCGGGAAGTGTCTCGGTGGGCGATGCCGTTACAGTGGCAAAATCCGGCCAACAGACAACTGTGAGGCGGATCGTCACCTATAATGGAGATCAAACCACGGCGGTCGAGGGACAGGCCGTCACGCTGGTATTGAATGATGAAGTGGAGGTAGCACGCGGAAATCTGCTGGTATCTCCGAGGGAAAGGCCCAACGTTGCAGATCAGTTTCAGGCTCACATCATCTGGTTCAGCCACGATCAGTTGATCCCTGGGCGTCCCTATATTCTGAGAACTGAGACCGATAGCACGAGCGCAACAATTACAGCGCTGAAATATAGCATTGACGTCAATACTTGCGCGCATCAGCCGGCAAAAACGTTGTCGGTTAACGAGATTGGTGTCTGCAACCTTTCAACGCAGGACTCGATTTGCTTTGACAGCTATGCCGAAAATCGCACGACCGGCAATTTTATATTGATAGATCGATTTTCGAACGCAACAGTCGGCGCCGGACTAATTGTGCATTCTCTCCATCGTGCACAGAATGTTCATTGGCAAGCACTTACGATCAATAAGGCGGCGCGTGCAGAACAGAAAGGCCAGCGCCCGGTCGTTTTATGGTTTACCGGCCTTTCAGGATCCGGCAAATCAACCATTGCCAATCTCGTTGAGAAACTCCTTCATGCAAAAGGCAAGCACACCTTCCTACTTGATGGAGACAATGTTCGCCATGGCTTGAATCGCGATCTTGGTTTTACCGCGGAGGATCGTGTTGAAAACATCCGTCGTATTGCAGAGGTGGCTAAGCTAATGACGGACGCCGGGCTCATCGTGCTGGTATCGTTTATCTCGCCGTTCCGATCCGAGCGGCAAATGGCGCGCGAGCTGATGCCGGAGGGCGAGTTCATCGAGGTCTTCGTTGATACTCCGCTCGAAGAATGCATGCGGCGCGATCCCAAGGGTCTGTATAAGAAGGCGGTGGCGGGACAGGTACCTAATTTCACCGGCATTACATCTCCATACGAGGCGCCAGAAAACCCGGATATCCACCTGCATACCGTTGGCCATGATCCTTTGGAATTGGCGCTACGTGTTGAAAGCTCTCTGACACAGCGGTGAATCTCTTCAGTGCCGGCGGTCGCCATTCCGTCAGCTCCTCGGCAACCGATTTCGTTTCGACCGCCTGCTGAAGCGCGCTTTGGCAGGCCGGATACTCAAAGGCGTAACCTTGTAGTCATAACAGGAAGTCCATCGACCAGATCTTCTTATCGGATGGCCTGCTGCTTCGGCATTGTCGCAATCAAGCGGCAAGACAATGACCCCGGCCGAAAGATAGTTCTTCCGGCCCGGTATTCAGTCGTTTTCATCCATAGTTCGAAATGTCTATACCGGTGACAGCGGGTCCAGCGAGGGCCACGACAGGGCGGCGAACCGTGAAGATCCGAACGCCTGCACATGCTGATATAGCGCCGCTAGCGACCTGTGGATATTTTTGGTAGCAACCAGCACTATACATTTTACGACACCTTCGTTAAAAATACGTCAGTCGACCAAACGCGACCATATGTTCCTAGACGTCAAACGGAGTTGGAACTTTCCAGTGCACATCATGACTTCCCGCGAAAAAATGCTCGCGCGTCGCATTATGCTAACTCTTATGCCAATCTTCGGCGCCTTAACCATTTTTGCGCTTTTTACGCTGTCCATGATCGGATAGGTGCAGATTTAAGAACATCTGGTTCCGGCACCAAGCTATTAATTCCGTCGGTTAAACGCCCCTTTAGCAGGGGACGCTTTACAAGCTTAAGATGCTAAAACGGCGTATACCTTGCAAGGGCTGCCTTTGACGACAGCCAAAGGCCACGCGCATGGTGTAATTGGTTCTCTTTAAACCTTCTCCAACATCAGTAGCTCGTCCAGCCTCTGCCGCCTGCGGATCAATCGATGCTCGGTGCCGTCGATAAGCACCTCGGGTGCATAGAGGCGGCTATTGTAATTCGACGACATCGTCGCCCCGTAGGCGCCGGCGCCGTGGAATAGGAGATAATCGCCGACATGGGTTTCGGGCAAATCGCGGGTCTCGACGGTGCCGGTGTCCGTCTGCGTGAAGACGTCGCCGGATTCGCATAAGGGGCCGGCGACGACGGTCGGAAAAATCGCGCCCGCAGCATTGCGAGGTGTCTTGCCCGGGATCACCGATATCTCATGATAGCTGCCATACATGGCAGGTCTGGCAAGATCGCTGAAACCGGCATCGACAAGCACGAAGCGATTCCGGCCCATCATCTTCACAGCCCTCACCTCGGCAAGCAATATGCCGGAATCCGCGGTCAGGAAGCGTCCCGGCTCGATCTCCAGCCGGATAGGATGGGCGAAATGCGCTTCGATCTCGCGCCGTGCCGCATTCCAGAGTGAAAAATAATGAGCAGGATCAATTTCCTCCTCCCCCTCTTTGTAGGGCACGGAAAGACCGCCGCCGGCCGAGATCGCCTCGATATCGACATCAAGCACCCGGCAGAAACCGACCATCGCGCCGCAGACGCGCTGCAGGTGCCCATAATCGACGCCGGAGCCGATATGCATATGCAGGCCGACCAGCGTCAGGGAATATTGGCGCGTCAGCGCCACGGCCTCCTGCAATTGCTCGAACCAGATGCCATGCTTGCTGCTTTCGCCGCCGGTATTGGTCTTCTTGCTATGGCCATGTCCAAAACCGGGATTGATGCGCAGCCAGACTCTATGGCCAGGCGAGCGTTCGCCGAGCTGATGTAACATGTCGATGGAGCCGATATTCACCTCGACCTTGTCGGCAACGACGCGATCAAGGGTCGGCCGGTCGAAGACATCGGCGGTGAAGACCAGCTCCGCCGCAGCCGATGCGCCACCGGCGGCAAAGCCGGCCCGCGTCGCCCGCTCGATCTCGCCGAGCGAGACGGCGTCGACATGCACACCCTCCTTGCGCATCTCTTTCAGGATATGAATGTTCGAACAGGCCTTTTGCGCAAAGCGAATGACATCGAAGGCGGAGAGTTGCGCGATACGGCGACGGATCGCAGCGGCATCGTAGATCCAGAGCGGCGTTCCATATTCGCCGGCAAGCGCGCTTAATGTTTCATGAGAGGGAATGGTCATTTTGTCTCAATCGGTCCGGGCGGGAAAGGTCAGCAATGAATAATAGTATGGGCGGAGCGACAGTACTACTCCGCCCACCTTCCGACGCAACGGTAATGAGCCCGCCTAGCGTTTCGCTGCCGCAAGCGCCTGCTCGAGATCGGCAATGACGTCCTTCGCCGCATGGAGCCCGACATTCAGGCGGATCGTGCGGTCGCTGACGCCGAAGCGCGCGAAGACATTGGTCTCTGGGGAGATGCAGAGCGCAGCTCTGGCCGGCACCACCAGGCTCTCCGGCCCTCCCCAGCTGACGCCGATGCGGATGAGGCGCAGCGCGTCGACGAAATCGGCAACGTCGATACGGTCGGAGACCTCGAAGGAAAACAGCGCCCCGAAGCCGCTGAAAGTGCGCTTTCCGGGATGATCGCCAAGCGCCGGATGCATGACATTGGTCACATCCCCGTGCGCCTGCAGCCAGGATGCCACTTCAAGGCCCGCTTCATGATGATGGCGCATGCGGAATGGCAAGGTCTCGAGATTGCGCAGGACAAGCCATGCCTCGAAAGGAGCGAGCTTCGCACCCGTATAGGGGTAGATTTCGCTGTTGATGCGGTCGATATGCACCTTGGAGCCGGCAACGAGGCCGGCAACGGTGTCGCTTTGCCCGCCGAGATATTTCGAGGCGGCGTGAATGACGATATCGACGCCGACAGAGAGTGGCTTCTGGTAGAGCGGCGTTGCCCAGGAATTGTCGACCATGGTCACGACGCCATGACGGCGGGCCGCCTCGGCGATGGCGGTCAGATCCTGCAGTTCGAAAACCATCGAGGTCGGGTTTTCGAGATAGGCAAGCTTGGCGCCGGGAAGCGCTGCGATCATCGCCTCGGTATCCGTGCCATCGATATAGTCGACGACGACACCGAAGCGCTTCAGAACCTTTTCGAAAAAGCGGAAAGCATCACTATAGACATGCCGAACGGTGACGATGCGATCGCCCGGCCCGACGAAAGTGAGAATTGCGGCTGCGATAGCGCCCATGCCGCTCGAAAAGGCTCGCGCTTCTTCCGCGCCTTCCATCTCGGCGATCTTGCGCTCTAGAAGCCGAACGGTCGGATTATCGCCGCGTGAGTAGATCGGCTTCTTCGAGCGGCCGGCAAAAACATCCTCCAACTCCTTGTAGCTGTCGAACAGAAAGAGAGATGTCTGGTAGATCGGCGGCACCGCCGCGTCGAAAGGATCGTCGCGAGGCGGCATCAACGCATCCGGAATGGCGTGTCTGTAGGCATCGAATCTCGGGGTCTCGTTCATGACGTTCCTCATGGTCAGGGGTGAAGTGTCGGTTGGCCGGCGAGGCTGGGTGCATCCGCCGGCAAAATGGCGAACCATTCCCGCCGAGCGACGAAAAGGCCAAGAATGGCGGCGAGGATGGCAGCGACTGCGGGTGCTGCGGAAACGCCGGCAAAGCCCATCCAGAGCGGCAGCAGAAGAAGAAGCGGGATCAGCAGATAGCCTTGCGGCGCGAGTCCGACTAGGGCTGACAAGCCGGCCCTGCCCCGCGATTGCAGCATCACCAGCAGCACGGATTGAAAGGCTGCCAGCGGGAAGACCGGAAAGAGTGCATGCAGCCACGACACCGCTTCACCGACAACCGGCGGACTATCGGTGAACAGGTGCGCGATCGGTTCCGCAGCCAGGAACAGCAGGGCTGAATAGAGCAAAGCCACCGGTACGGTCACCGCCAGCATAAAACGGATAACCGCCTTCAACCGCTGGGCATCGCCGGCACCGAAGGCGTGGCTGACGACGCTTTGTGCTCCAAGGCAAAACCCGAACAGAGGAAGCTGCCCCAAAGTCAGCAGCCGGATGGCGATCGCTGTCGCGGCCACACCCGTGTCGCCGCCATGAACCGCGGCCTCCCGCATCAGGATGAGAAAGCCGACGCCGGTCACGATGCTGGTCGCGGCGGCGGGAATGCCGATCCTCGCGATCGGCCGCAACAGCTGCCAACCTATCAGGCCACCGGCGATGCTGACCGTTCCCCACTTGCGAACAAAATAGGCAAGATAGCAGGCAAGTGCCGCGATGGAGGAAACGATCGTCGCCAGCGCCGCGCCGGAGGCACCGAGCTTGAAGAGGAAAATGAAAACGGGATCGAGGATGGCGTTCAGGGAGAAGCTCGCGATGAGCACGATCATCGAGAAGCGCGAATTGCCCTCGGCAATAGCTATGAAATCGCAGACTGCCTGCAAAAGCCCCAGCGTTACGCCGAAAGAGAGCAGCCGCCCGTAATCCAATCCCGGCGCAAGAAGATTGTCGCTTGCGCCGAGCGCACCGACGAAATCAGGCAGCCCTAGATAGATCGGCACGGAGAGGGCGATGCCGAGCGGGATCGTCGCCGCGAGCGCTGTTGTGGCAACCGAGGAAGCGGCTTTCAGGTCGCCCTCGCCAAGATGGCGCGCCAGAAGCGTGGCAAGTCCGATCCCAAGCCCCTGCCCTGCTGCCGCGACAAGCAGAAACAGCGGCATGACGAGGCTGATGCCGGCCAGCACATCCGGCCCCAGAGCGCCGAGAAAGATCGCATTGATCGCATGATGGCCGGCGCTGGCGGCCAATCCCGCCACCGCCGGCAGCGCGACCGTCAGAACGAGCCGCATGATGCGCGGATCGTTCATGTCGACGGCTGCCTTCATCGCGCCGCATCTCGCGCCAGCGAACCCAGAACGGGCTGACCGTCTTCATCGGACAAGCCTGTGAGATCCGGCGACAGCAGCCGATCCATGAAGAAGCGCTCGCGCAGCAGCATGACCAAAAGCGCCTTCTTGTGCGGAAACTGGATGTGCTTGATCTTGGCGAAACCGGACCGGTCGAGATTGCGGATCTGCTGGACATGATGATGGATCGGCTCGCCAACGATGCGGCGGGTGCGCGGATCGGCCAGGAACATGTAGTGCATCAGCGATGGCAGCCAGGCGCTGACGAAGGCCTTTCCGCGGAAATCGCCTTCGCCGATCGCCACGTGCCAGCCGCGATCATAACCATCGGCCTCGTAGTGCGGGCCGGTCCGGTCTTCCTTGGCCCAATAGAGCTCGAAATAGCCGAAGGGCACGCCGCCGAACGTTCCGATCAGCGGCAACGTCCGCGGATCGGCAAGTCGGCCCGCGATGAAATCGCGATGATACGAAAGATCGCCGCTGTCTTCCCATATGGCGGCGACCCTGGGATCGTTCATCCAACGATGGAAATGCGGAAGATCGGCTTCGATATCGGCGACATGGAAGCCAAGTTGCGTGTTCAGCCAGGGAATGAAGCGGCTGTAGACAGGGCCGACTGGCTTCGGCGGCCTTTGCGGATGAAGGATGTTATTCGTCAGGACCGGTACTTCCGGATAGGCGGTGGGTACGCTTCCAATCCAGGATTTTGCCTGCTGAAAGAAGGATTCGGGGCGAACGATCAAGCGATCGCCGTGACGCTCGATCGCACCCGCTCCCGTGAGGCGCTTCGCAAGGCCGTGGTCTGCAAGTTCGATTTCGAAGTAAACCACGTGCGGATTACATGTGAGAATGGCTTCAAAGACGGCATTGACGATATCCTCTCCGGAAGCAGGCGAAGCGGCTAAAGATATGGTGTCAAAGACCAATAGGTCGGCGGCGGGCCTCGGGAGAAAGCCCGAGGCAACCCCAATGCCATTTTGCTCGACGCGAAAACTGCCTGACGCCTGTCCTGACGATACGATGAGCGGTTGAACATAGCCGCGTGCGTGACTTGCAAAGCCTGACGCCGGCAGGCGCAAGTCAGATGATCGCTCCGCCGCCTTTGCACCCCTTAACGCTACGGAAGCATCCATCTTTTTCTCCATATTTCGAAGCCGTGCACCATCCAAGAGCGACGAATGAGCAAGCCACTAGTTCCGGAGTGACGAACGGCATCAGGCAAAATTCAAAATATTTTCCAAAATTATTTTTTTGAGATTTCTCTGAATTTCTCCCGTCTCTGTTCGTCATGCAGCTACATCTAGGTATTTTTCGGAACATCGGGATTTACCGACATAGGAAAGTCAGCACAGCGGGTCGGTTAAACTCAATGTCTATTATAGATATTGAGGAAAATATCTCATTGTATTGTGATCTTTTGACTATGCATTACGGAATATTATGGGAGAGCGGCGAAGAAATGACCATCCATGATCGGAACGCCAAGGCAGTGAATGACTCCGATTGCGTCGCCAAATGCTCGCTGTCGCCGGCGCAATCGCGGATCTGGCTCTTGTCCGAGACGGGCAATGAAATCGTCTATGGACGGCAAATACTCGCCGTTGCTTTCCCGTCAGTGCCGCTTGCTGTGGCACGTCGAGGTCTTTCCATGCTTTCGCGTCAGCATCCTCTTATCACATCGGAGTTCGAGGCGCGGGCGGGCGGCGCTGTTCAACAGGTCCTGAGAAACGATCGCACGGTCGACATCATCGAAACGGAGCTGGGTGCCGGCGACGATCTGAGCGCAGCGTTGACCGCGGCCGCCATCGCCGAGCGGGCCCGATCGATTGATCTGACGAACGGCAATCCGGCACACTTCATTCTGGCCGTACAGAACGGTCAAGCCGTCGGTGCCTTATTTTCCCTGCATGCCATCCTAGCCGATGCGGCGACACTCGATTTGCTGGCAGCGGATTTCCTTCGCAATATCGACGGCAACCCACCGGCGGACCTCGCGGAAACCACGTTGGCGGACGCAGCGTCGTGGATGACCGGCAATGGTGCATCGCGCAATCCCGCACCCGAGCTGATCGATTTCTGGTTTCAGCGGCTGACGGCACAAGAAAATATCGCATCGCTGCTGCCGCAGACATCGGCGGCCCAAGATATCGTCGACGAGGCCTGGTTCGAGCATGTGCTTGAAATCGCGCTGCCGGAGCGCCTTGCCCAGATGCCGTCGACCAAAGAAATGTCCCGCGACCTTCTCGCAGCACTCGGGATCGCCCTGCGCCGGCATTCCGGCTACGGCACGCAAAGGGTCGGCCTCGTCACTCGACCGGAGAAACAGACGATCGCAGCGCGCAGCGAAGACGTGCTGATCCTGACGGCCGAGCTCAACGGCGCCATGGCGCTGGGCGAAGTCTGCACGGCATTCGCAGAGGAAATCGAGACCGCCGCCCGGCATGCCCTGCCCTTTGAGGCGCTTGCCGATGCGCTGCTGCGCCGGGATGAGCTGTTCGACACGACGGGGCTCGTCAAGACGCTTCTCGATGTGCGACCGCGCCTGCGCTTCCTGGAAACGACACCGGATAGCGCAGCAAGCCACAGCGTCGTCGAGCCCCAGGCACGCCGCGACGCCGAGCTGGTCGTCACCGTTTCCCCCGTTTCCGATCACCGGCTTCGCATCGGCTTCGGTTTCGATCCACAAAAACATGACCAGAAGCAGATTTTCCGCTTTGCCGATGATCTCGCCATCGCGCTCGCGCGGCTGGATACCAATCCCGGCGAAGAGATCAGACACGTTCCGTTCGTTTCGCCGGAAGAGCTGGACAGGCTCTCCGCGCCCTATCCCGACGCGCCGGAACCGGACGATGGCACGCCGATCCATGAGGTCATCTCCGCATGGGCGAGACGACGGCCGAATGCCTTCGCCGTGGCTCAGGGCGGGAAGTCGGTCACGCACGGCGAACTTGACGCTGCCGCCAACCAGCTGGCTCACCGCCTGATCGCGCTGGGCGTAGGCCCGGAGAAGCGCGTCGCCATCGCACTCGAAAAATCGATCGATGCCATCATCGCCATTCTGGCCGTTCTGAGGTCGGGCGGCGCATTCACGCCGGTCGAGCCCGATCACCCGGAAGCGCGCAATCGCCATATCCTAACGGAGCCGGGGCTCTCGCTGGTCATTTCCCGCGCTCGCCACATCGCAAACCTCCCAAGCGATATTGCAACGCCCTTCCTCAATCTCGACGCCGTCGACCTTTCCTCGGAGAGCAGCGAAACGCCCGCGACCGTGATTGCACCGCAGCAGCTTGCCTACGTGATCTACACCTCGGGCTCGACGGGCGTGCCGAAAGGCGTTGCGGTCGAGCACGGCCCGCTGGCACATCATTGCAAGGCGACCCTGCGCATCTACGAGATGAGCGAGGAGTCCTGCGAATATCCCGTTCTTCCCTTCACCTCCGACGGCGGCCACGAACGCTGGATGGTGCCGCTGATGGCCGGTGGCGGCGTGGTGCTGACACAGGACAAGCTCGCCACGCCCGAAGATGCCTTCGCGATGATGAAGCGCCATGGCGTCAACAATGCCAGCCTGCCCACGAGCTATGTACGCGGCCTTGCCGAATATGCCGGCGAGAACAGCGAGATACCGCGGCTGAGGCTCTATTCCTTCGGCGGCGAAGCTTTGTCGCAGGCGGTATTCGACATGATCACCGAGAACCTGAAGGCGCAGCTGCTGATCAACGGCTATGGTCCGACCGAAACGATCATGACGCCGATGATCTGGAAAATCCCCGCGGGAGCCCGCTTCGAGGGGACCGTCGCGCCGATCGGCCGCGGCGTCGGCGATCGACGCATCTATGTGCTCGATGCCGATCTTGCGCCCGTTCCGGTCGGTGTGATCGGTGAAATCTACATCGGCGGCAGCGGTCTCGCGCGCGGCTATCTCGGCCAGCCGGAGCTGACGGCGGATCGCTTCATTCCGGATCCATTCTCGCCCAACGGACGGCTCTACAAATCGGGCGATCTCGGCCGCTGGCGGGAAGACGGTATCGTCGAATTTGCTGGTCGCGTCGATCACCAGATCAAATTGCGCGGCTTCCGTATCGAGCCAGGCGAAATCGAAGCCGTGCTGCGATCGGATCAGCGCGTCGCCGAGGCGGTCGTGCTGCTGCACAATGAAGGTGGGCGCAGCTCGCTCGTCGCCTATGTGGTGCCCCGCGAAGGCGAGAGCTTGAGCGTGACCGAATTGCGCCGCGCCGCCATGACGGCCCTGCCCGATTATATGCTGCCGCAAACGATTATGCTGATCGACAAGCTGCCGATGGGACCGAACAGCAAGCTGGACCGCGCGGCCCTGCCGGCACCGCGCATCGAACGCGATATGATCGTCCCGGCCAGTGACAAGGAAAAGGCGATCCTCGACGCCTGGAAGGAAATCCTCGACATTGGCGATATCGGTGTCACGGAGAATTTCTTCGATATCGGCGGTCAATCGCTGGCAGCCGTTCGCATCGTCTCGCGCCTGAAGATGCGCCATCCCGAATGGCCGCTGACGATCGCTGACATGTTCAATCACCCCACCGTGCGCGATCTTGCGCTCGCGATCGACGGCAATCGCGACGAGGCTGGCGTCGACGTGGTCTATCTTCGGCGGAACGGCGACCGGCCGGTGCTCTATTGCTTCCCCGGTCTCCTCGTCAGCACGCGCGAATATATGCGCCTGGTCGACTATCTCGGCCCGGAACAACCGGCAACGGGTTTCATCTGCTATTCGCTGACCGAAACTAAGACGCTCAGCACCCGCGTCGAAGATATCACCGCGCGCTATGTCGAGGCCGTGCGCAGGAAAGCCAAGGGTCGGCCTTGCGCCTTCCTCGGCTGGTCGTGGGGCGGACTGCTCGCCTATGAGGCCGCGCGTCAGCTCGGCAGTGACATCGACCTGCGCATGATCGGCATGGTCGACGTCTGCGACATGGACGAGGAATTCACCGTCGGCATCATGCCGCGCTTCGAAGATGGCGCACGGGACCGCACCCATGCCGCCGTTCAAGGCTGGCTGGCAACCACACCGATGCGCGAGGATTGGCAGAGGCTTTTCGCCGCCATGAACGAGGAGGTCTACGAACAGTTCCTCCATCATGTCGTCAAACACAACGTCAAGCTGCCGACAGACGGTCCGGACATCGGCTCGGAGGAGCACACGTTCTGGATCCTCATCGACAATGCGATGATCTTCCGAAACTACCGCCTTGAGCAATCCGATTTCCGCATCCACGCCTTCGCGGCCGAAGATTCCCTCACGCGCGCCCTTAATGTCATCGATTGGCGGCGCTATTCGCAAAACGCCACCGCCTCGGAGATCGTCACCGGCACCAATCATCTGACGATCATCGGCAAGACGCCCTTTCACCAGCGTTTCGCGCGACGGCTCGATCACGCTTTTGAGCCAGCCCCCCTGTCCGCTGGCATCATCAAGTAACCTCCTCTTTCGATTTCATTCTGGAGCTGCATCATGACATCGCACGTGCTCGACCTCGCCGGGGCCGGAATTGGTCCGTTCAACCTCAGCCTTGCCGCCCAGCTCGACTCCGTCCCGGAGCTCTCGGTCCGCTTCTTCGAACGGCGCCCATCCTTCGCCTGGCATCCGGGGATGATGCTGCCGGGCGCGGAGATGCAGACGTCCATCCTCAAGGATCTGGTGACCGCTACCAACCCGACAAGCCCCTGGAGCTTTCTCTCCTATCTTGTTGCCCATAAACGCTTTTATCAGTTTCTTAATGCGGAATACGAAGCCGTTCCGCGCAAGGAATTCGCCGATTATCTCGGATGGGTCGCACGCGGGCTGACCTCGCTTCGCTTCGACGCAAGCGTGCGCGAGGTCCACGCCAATGACGGCTTCTTCTCCATCGCCACCGACGATGGCGCAATCGGTGCCCGCAATCTTTCCGTCGGCGTCGGCAAGGTCCCGGCTCGCCCAGCTTGGGCGGAACAACTGCCGAAATCCATGACCTTCCACAGCAGCGAAGCGACGCAGCGCCTCATCGATGTGAAAGCTCCGCGTGTCGCCGTTATTGGCGGCGGCCAGAGTGGGGCCGAGATCGTCGATGCGCTCCTGGATCTGAACGCCGTCTCGACCATTCACTGGATCAGCCGCCGGCCGAATTTCGAGCCGCTCGATGCGACGCCCTTTACCAACGAACTGTTCACGCCGGGCTATATGGAACGCTTCCATGGGCTGCCCGAGGAACTTCGGCTCACCCATATGCGCCGGCAGGTGCTGGCAAGCGACGGCGTTTCCGCCTCCACCCTAAAAAAGCTCTATCGGCGCCTCTATGAGCGCAAGCTCGAAACGGCAGACGCCCCGGACCACGGCATCTCGCTGCGTCCCTTCCGCAACGTCATCGCAGCCGAGCAGGATGGCCCCGAAATCCGGCTGACCATGCGCAACGGTTTCGATGACAGTGTCGAAACGCTGACTGTCGATATGATCGTCCTTGCGACCGGCTATCGCTTTGTCCTTCCGGAATTCCTGCATTCGCTCGAAAACCGCATCGAACTGAGCTCCATCGGCGAGCCGGTGCTGGAAAGCGACTTCTCGCTGGCATGGGACGGCCCGCATGAAAACCGCATCTTCGTTCTCAATGCCGGCAGACACAGCCACGGCATTGCCGAACCGCAACTCAGCCTCGCGGCGTGGCGCAGCGCCGTCATCGCCAATGCCCTGCTCGGCCGCGAACATTTCAATATCGGTCAGCTCGATCCCATCGTTCAGTGGGAAACGCAGGGGCATACGTTGCAGACCTCGCACCTGGGACAGGCGGCGGAATAAAGTGGCCATCCCCCTCAAGGGAGAAGATGTCGCGCAGGTCGAGCTTCATAGCCTGCATCTGCGCGACGGACTTGATGTCCCGAACTGGATATTGAGCGAACAGGAAAGACACCGTGCCGCGGCATTTCGATCGACCGAGGCGCGGCGTCTTTTTGTCGCCGGGAGGTTCCTTTGTCGCCGCATCCTCGGCAATCTGCTCGGCTGCCCGCCGCAGGCGCTCACCATTGCGATTACATCGTCGGGCAGGCCTTACCTGCCCGACCATCCCGATATCGACTTCAATATTTCGCATACACACGATCGAGTAGCGCTTGCGATCTGTCGCGGCGGCCGCATCGGCATCGATATCGAACGCCCGGATGCATTTTCGGAAGACGAGGCCAGCGAGATCATGCCCATGATCCTTTCCGAGCAAGAGCTCAATCAGGTTCGTCAATTGGACAGGCAACATCGCCGCGATGCTCTCCTCGCCTGCTGGCTTCAGAAGGAGGCTGCACTGAAATGCCTTGGTCACGGCTTTCTCACCGACCCGCAAAGCGTGATGCTCGCACCTGAAGATACAACTTCCAGCATCAATAATCAGGTATCGGGTGAACCGATTTTCATCCGTTGCGGCCGGATCGGTGACCGAGAAGCTGGGGATTTTCAATGGGCTATCGCGACATCAAGGCTCGTGGCAGAGCCGCGATGGCAGCATCACATAAGCGGGATTTCCTTATAGATTGCATCGGAAAGTTAAAATAAAATCAGGTGCATACGCCATGATTTAGGAGAGGCTGCACTTTTCCACTCCGCTATCTTGACTCTTATTATCATGTTTTATAGGTTCCTCTCAAAAAGAGGGGCACACAGAAATGCAACTTTGGATTTCAGCGAGAGCCCGACATGATTGCCAACCATTCGCAGTCGACTTCCAATGAGCAACTCCAAACAGCACTTCACGCCTACCCGAAACTTCTCTCCGTCGCGCGCAGGATCACGGGTTGCATGACCTTGGCCGAAGACGTCGTGCAGGAGGTTCTCCTGCAGCTGGTCTCCAAGCCGCTCGGAGAAAACATAGCGGCACCCACCTCCTATGTGATGCGCATGGTGCGCAATCTGGCCACTGATTATATGCGGCGGCAGCAATATGAACGTGGACTGTTCGTCGAGGAAGAGATCGGAGGCAATACCTCGGCCTATGGAAGCCCGGAAGAACATCTTCATGAGGCCGAGGCCTACAAGGCCTTTCGTTGCACGGTCGAAGCCATGCCCGCCAGAACCCGCAAGTTCTACGAGGAGCACTATTTTGACGACATTCCTCAGAACATCATCGCCAAGGAGGCCGGCGTGTCATGCGCCCTTGTTTGCGGCCTTCTGCGGGAGGCGCATTCGCGTTGCCTCGCCGCCATCTCGCTTGAAGCCGATCATAGTTGTGCCGCCACTAGCAACCACCGGCGCCACCGATCCGCACGGGTTCAGGAGATGCGCACCTGATGGGAATACGCCGCTATCCTCTGCAAACGACGCTCAACCGACAGGATAAGGAAAAGTAGATGCAGGAAGCTATCGAGATAACCGAATCCAAAGGTACGATCTGTCGTGAAATCATGTCGGAGCTTACGGAGTGGTTCACCGACCCCAATGTCGTCGAAGCCTGCGCAGGCGCCGTCGAAACCCTGCCGATGTTCGGATGTGTCGAGGCAGATACCATCTCCGGCTTCGTTTCGTTGCGCGCCCATCCGCCGGCCGCCATGGAAATCCTGGTGATTGCCACCCGACGCCGATATCATCGCAGCGGCGTCGGCAAACGGTTGCTGGCGGCAGCCGAAACATTTGCGCGATCTTCCGATTGCAAACTCTTGACGGTGAAGACGCTCGCACCGCGTGGCAGAGACGAACCGCAATATGAAAAGACGCGCGCCTTTTATGACAGGAACGGCTTCATCCGCGCCGAGATATTCCCGACGCTCTGGCGTGAGAGCGATCCATGTCTTTTCTTCGTCAAACCCTTGATTTCAATCAATTAACTGAGCCGCTTCGCCGGCAAGCAACATGTCAGGAAGCCGGAGCGCTTCAGCAGGGACAATAATGAAAGACGAAACTAACGCCCGAAACGATCAGCATCATGCAACGGTTTTCACGACGGAAGGCCTGCGTTTCGAGGTCGATGGCAAAACCATTCTTCATCCGCTCGATATCAGCTTCAAGGCTGGCGAGATCTCCGGTCTGATCGGCCACAACGGCTCCGGCAAATCCACGCTGATCAAGTTGCTGGCCCGGCAGATCCAGCCGACGGGCGGCCGCATTCTATTCGACGGCGTTGCCGCCGGCTCCTATGACATGCGTGCTTTCGCGCGTGCCGTCGCCTATTTGCCGCAGGACACCTCATCGGCTGCCGGCATGAAGGTCGAGGAGCTTGTCGCCTGCGGGCGCTATCCCTGGCACGGAGCACTCGGCCGCTTCACCGATCTCGACCGCGAGAAGGTGGAGACGGCAATGAAGCTGACGCATGTCGATACGCTTGCGGGGCGAATGGTGGATACGCTTTCCGGCGGCGAGCGCCAGCGCGTCTGGATCGCCATGCTGGTTGCGCAGGACAGCCGCTGCCTGCTGCTCGACGAGCCGACCTCGGCGCTCGACATCGCCCATCAGATGGAAATTCTCGGGCTTGTGCGGGACCTTTGCCGGACGAAGGACTTAAGCGTTATTCTCGTCCTGCACGACATCAACGTCGCAGCGCATTTCTGCGATCATCTGCATGCACTGAAGCAAGGGCGTCTGATTGCCGCCGGTCCTTCGCCAAGCCTCATGAACGCTGAGACGTTGCATACGATCTACGGCACCAACATGGGCGTCACGGCTCACCCCGTGCATGGGACGCCGCTTGCTTATGTCATTTGAACGCAGTTTCGAGACTCTGAAGTTATCCCGCCGCACGCTTCTTGCTGCCGCAGCACTTTTTGCCGTTCCAGTGTCGGGAATGGCGGCCGAAACGACAACGGGGCCGATCGTCTCGCTGGACTATGGCTTGGCCTCGACACTGCTTGCCCTTGGTATTACGCCGGCCGCCATTGCCTCCCTTGCCGATTGGAACACCTGGGTCGTCGAGCCGAAAATGCCTGATGGCGTCATCGATCTCGGCACCACCAGCGAGATCAATCTCGAGGTCTTGGCTAGCGTCAAGCCGGCGCTGATCCTGACGACACCCTATCTTGCTCCCCTGAAGCCGCGGCTGGAAGCGATTGCCCCGGTCATGGAACTGACAATCTATGCCGAAGGCGGCGAGGCACTGGAGCGCTCCATCGTGGCGACACGGTTGCTGGCCGACGCCATCGGTCGTCGAGCCCAAGCGGAAGATTTCCTTGCCCGGTCCGAGCAATTCTTCGACGATTGCGCAAACCGGGTGAAGAAGCTCAACCCTCCACCGCTGGCGCTGATCAATTTCGTCGACCAGCGCCATGCCCGCATCTACTGCGGCGCCGGCCTCTATCAGAACGTCATGACTAGGATCGGCCTGAAGAATGCGTGGACCAAGCCCGGGGACTATTGGGGTTTTGAAACGATCGGCCTGGAACAATTGGCAACGCTCGACCAAAGCCTGCGACTGATCGCATTCGGACCGTTACTTCCGCCCAACGTGCTCGACAACCTGCAGGATAGTTCGCTGTGGACGAGCCTCCCCTTTGTGCGTGCCGGGCGCGTATCGGTGCTGCCGGGCACCTTGATGTTCGGCATGGTGCAGGAAGCGGAGCGCTTCGCCCGTATCCTGCTCGATCATCTGGAAACATTCGCATGACCCGCATCGAGGCGAACAAGACCTTCGGCGCTCCGGCCGTAGCGCTGACACTGCTGGCGCTCGCCGGGCTCCTTTCCTGGCATCAACTGGCGCCCGATCTCGCACGGCTGACCGAGCAGGAAGCAGGTTACGATCCGCAGCGTCTGCTGCTGCTCTATTCGACGCTTCCGAGAATTGCGACGGCGTTGCTGGCCGGCGCCGCCCTTTCGCTGTCGGGAAGCCTGCTGCAGCAGGTGCTGCGCAATCCGCTGGCCTCTCCCTCGACGCTCGGCATTTCCGCCGGCGCCAACCTTGCGCTCGTCGCCGTCATGCTCGCCTTTCCCGCCCTTCAAGGCCTCAGCCGCGATGCTGTCGCCCTGTTCGGAAGTGCCGCCGCCGCCGCAGTCGTTTTCCTCATCGGTGCGAGACGCGGCTTCTCGCCCTTGGCACTCGTGCTTGCCGGGCTGATCGTCGGCGTCTGGAGCGGCGCGCTGGCCGCCATTCTCGTCCTGATGAACGATCGCTATCTCTCCGGCCTCTTCATCTGGGGCGCCGGATCGCTGGCACAGCAAAGCTGGACCATTCCGCTTTCTCTCCTCCCGAAAATCGCTGTCCTCTCCGGTGCTGCCTTGTTGATGGCGCGACCACTCTCGCTCATGGAGCTCGGCGACAGCGGCGCCAGCGGACTTGGCCTATCGGTGAAACGCACGCGCATCGCCGCCGTCTGCGTTGCGATTGCGCTTGCCGCTATCGTCACCAGTGGGGTCGGCGTCATAGGCTTCATCGGCTTGATCGCGCCACGGATCGCTGAGCTTGCCGGTGCCCGGCGGATGAAGAGCCAGCTCGTTTGGTCCCCCCTCATCGGCGCCGGACTATTGCTTCTGACGGATGACGTATTGGTGATCCTTTCCGGAACATCCTCGACCTTCCTTCCGACAGGAGCCATTACAGCCTTGCTCGGCGCGCCGCTGCTGCTTCTGATGCTACCGCGTCCGAAGACAGTACAGCGCAGCGTCCCAAATCCGTCGCAGGATGCGAACCGCGCTATCCGAACGCCAAGAGTGCTGCTGGTCGCATCAATCCCGGCACTCGCCCTCCTGCTGGCCGGCGCTGTCTTCTTCGGGCGCACTCCGGATGGCGCGTGGACTTTCCTCACCTATCTGCATTGGCCCGATGTGCTGCCCTATAGGCTACCGCGCATCATCGGCGCATTTGCCGCCGGCTCGATGCTGGGCGTTGTCGGCGCCATCCTGCAGCGGCTGAGCGGCAACGAGATGGCAAGCCCGGAGGTGCTGGGCATTTCCGCGGGCGCCACCTTGGGCGTCACCGCCGCGCTCTTTCTCCTGCCTGCTCCAGGTATTGTCGCGCAACTCGGCTTCGGCGGCCTCGGCGCTTTCGCCGTTCTCGTCGCCATTTTCCTTTTCGGCATCCGAGCCGGCTTCGCGCCCGAGCGCGTGCTTTTGACGGGTATCGCGCTCGGAGCCATGCTCGATGCCTTCATCAGCGTGCTCGCCGCCGGCGGCGATCCGCGTGCGATGATCGTCATGCAATGGATGAGCGGATCGACCTATCTTGTTGACATACCAAAGGCAATTTCCGCAACCGTGGCGGCGATAGCGGGCCTTGCGCTTGCCTTCCTCGCGCATCGCTGGCTCGATCTCCTGCCGCTCGGACCGCAAGCAGCACAAGCGATCGGCATCCGCGTCAATCTCGCTCGCGCCGGCCTCTTTGCGCTCGCCGCAACCATGACCGCCGCCGCCACCCTCGTCCTCGGTCCCTTGAGCTTCATCGGCCTCATGGGCCCGCATCTGGCGCGTGAGCTCGGACTGCGACGCGCGGCACCCCAACTCGCCGGCGCCACCCTCGTCGGCGGCGGCCTCATGGTGCTTGCGGACTGGTTCGGCAGAATGATCGCGTTTCCATATCAGATGCCCGCCGGCCTCGTCTCGGCACTGGTGGGGGCGCCAGTGCTGATGATGCTACTGATGAAGAGGCGGTGATATATAGCGACAGGGCAACGGGTGTGTTTGATATCCAGCAAGTCTACCCCTCGTACCAAGAGGAACTGCCGTTCGCGGATAATTTTCACTCGAAGAGTTCAGCATCTGTGAACAAGGGCTGGCGTTGATCCTTAGGCGAGAGGCCTGGCTGATCTGCCAGCTTCCAGTCGATGCCGATCTGCGGATCATCCCAACGAATACCGCGATCACTTTCGGGCGCATAATAATTGGTGGTCTTGTAGAGGAACTCGACATGGTCGCTCAATGTCAGGAAGCCGTGCGCGAATCCTTCCGGGATCCAAAGCTGGCGCTTGTTTTCTTCCGACAAGAGTACGCCAACCCATTGCCCGAACGTTGGCGAAGACTTCCTTATGTCGACGGCGACGTCATAGACTTCACCAACCACGACCCTCACGAGCTTGGCTTGCGCGTGCGGCGGCAGCTGATAATGCAACCCGCGCAGAACGCCCTTTCCAGATCGGCTATGGTTGTCCTGCACGAAATCGGCGCCTCGTCCGATTGCGGTCTCGAACTTCACCTTGCTGAAGCTTTCAAAGAAGAAGCCGCGATCATCCGCGAACACCGCGGGCTCGATGATCTTGACGTCCGGAATGGCGGTATCGATGGCTTTCATTCGTCTTCCTGCTTCGATAGAGAATGTTCGGTGACAAGCGGCGCGATAGCCGGCGCGGCATCGCTAGAATATCTGTTCGCGCAGGATTCCCAGAAGATATTGCCCGTAAGCGTTCTTTTTAAGCGGAAGCGCCAGCGCCTCGACCTTTGAGGCGTCGATCCAGCCGCTGCGATAGGCAATCTCCTCCGGGCAAGCGACCTTCAGGCCCTGGCGGTTTTCGATGGTGGCTATGTAGTGGCTCGCCTCCAGCATCGATTCATGCGTTCCAGTATCAAGCCAGGCATAGCCGCGCCCCATGGTCTGCACGTCGAGCTGTCCGGCGTTCAAATAGTGAATATTGACATCGGTTATCTCCAGCTCGCCGCGTGGCGAAGGGCGGATGGATTTCGCGACTTCGACCACGCTCTCATCATAGAAATAAAGGCCGGTGACGGCATAATGGCTCTTCGGTTGGCTCGGCTTCTCCTCCAGGCTGATCGCTCGCCCCTTCTCGTCGAACTCGACGACACCATAGCGCTCCGGGTCGTGCACGTGATAGGCAAAAACGGTGGCGCCAGTCGCCTTGTCACTCGCCTCGTGGAGAAGCCGCGTGAAATCATGCCCGTAGAAGATATTGTCCCCCAGCACCAGGGCGGACGGGGCACCATCCAGAAACTCCTCACCAATCAGAAATGCTTGCGCGAGCCCATCCGGGCTTGGCTGAACTGCATAGCTAAGCTCGATCCCCCATTGGCGGCCATCTCCGAGCAATTGTTCGAAACGGGGCGTATCCTGCGGTGTCGAGATGATGAGGATTTCGCGGATACCAGCCAGCATCAGGGTGGTGAGCGGGTAGTAGATCATCGGCTTGTCGTAGATCGGCAAGAGCTGTTTGCTGACTGCGAGCGTCACCGGATAAAGGCGCGTTCCCGACCCGCCTGCAAGTATGATGCCTTTACGTGCTTTCTTCATGGTTTAGCGTCTCGTCTTCATTCCGTCCATGTCCACTCGGCCCATCGATCATGACCCGCGCCATTATAATATCTCTCAGTCATCAATTCGCTGCAGGCCGCAACTTGGCAACAACGTCGCTGACGCCCTCCTGCCATGGCGGCAGGGTCACTTCGAAGCGCTGCGTAAGCTTTGCGCAATTGAGCCTTGAGTTGGCCGGGCGCTTTGCAGGAGTTGGATATTCTGAGGTCGAAATCGGCTTGAGCGCATCAAGGGAAAGGGTCAGCTTAAAGTTTGCGGCCGAAGCCTCGCCAAGGATATGCACCGCATAGCCATGCCACGATGTGTTGCCTTGTGCGGTCAAATGGTAGGTCCCCGACAGGTCCTCTGATGCCTGCGAACCAACCATGCGCTCTACGACCGAGCGCGTGACATTGGCGATAAGGGCTGCCGACGTCGGCGCGCCCACCTGATCGGCAACAACATTCAGCGTGTCTCTCTCCTGCGCAAGCCGAAGAATGGTCTTCAGGAAATTGCTACCGTGATGGCCATAGACCCAGCTTGTCCGTAGGATCATATACGCAGCCCCGGCCGCGCGCACGGCCTCCTCGCCTCGCCACTTGCTTTCGCCATAGACGGATTGCGGATTGACCGCATCCTCCTCCACATACGGAGCCGCTTTCGAGCCGTCGAAGACGTAATCGGTCGAGTAATGTACAAGCAAGGCGCCATTGTCCGCCGCCCAGCGCGCCATGATCCCCGGTGCTGCGGCATTGACCGCCATCGCTTGCTCAGCGTCGCTCTCGGCGCGATCCACGGCCGTGTAAGCTGCTGGATTGACGATGATGCGTGGCTTGTGCTCCTGGAGTGCTGCCAAGATACTCGCCTCCCTGGCAAGATCCATCTCCCCACGGGTGACCGCTACCACAGTCCCCAAGATCGGAAGCGAGCGCTGCAGTTCGAAACCGACCTGCCCATTGGCGCCCGTAACCAGAATCCTGCTCACGGTTGCACCTCATATTGCCTGTCGACCCATTCACGATAGGCGCCGCTGGTGACGTTGCCCACCCAATCCTGATTGGCGAGATACCACTCGATCGTCTTGCGAATGCCGGTCTCGAAGGTTTCGTCAGGTTTCCAGCCGAGCTCGCGCTCCAGCTTGCGCGCATCGATCGCGTAGCGACGATCATGGCCTGGCCGATCTTTTACGAAGACGACCTGATCGCTGTAGCGGCCGCCATCCACCTTCGGCTGCAGCTCATCAAGGATCGCGCAAATGGTGTGAACGACATCGAGATTGGGCTTTTCATTCCAGCCGCCGACATTATAGGTCTCACCAACCTTCCCGGCCTCCAGCACGCGGCGGATGGCGCTGCAATGATCCTTCACATAGAGCCAATCCCTGATCTGCAGGCCGTCGCCATAAATGGGAAGGCTCTTGCCCGAGAGCGCATTCAGGATCACCAGTGGGATCAGCTTTTCGGGGAAGTGATAAGGTCCGTAATTATTGCTGCAATTCGTCGTCAATACCGGCAAGCCATAGGTGTGATGCCAGGCGCGAACTAGATGGTCTGACGCCGCCTTGCTGGCGGAATAAGGACTGTTTGGCTCATAACGATTGAGCTCGCTGAACGGCGCATCATCCTTGGTCAAGGTGCCATAGACTTCGTCAGTCGAGACGTGAAGAAAGCGGAAGCCCTGCTTCTCCCCATCTGGCAAGCCGCTCCAGTAACCGCGAACGGATTCCAACAAATTGAAGGTGCCGACGATATTCGTCTGGATGAAGTCGCCAGGTCCATGGATGGAACGATCGACGTGGCTTTCCGCAGCAAAATTGAGCACTGCACGCGGCCTATGCCTTGAAAGCAGGTCGTCGATCAACTGGCGGTCACCGATATCGCCATGCACGAACACATGACGATTATTGCCCTTCAATCCTTTCAACGTATCCAGATTGCCGGCATAGGTAAGCTTGTCGAGATTGACGACCGTCTCGTCATGCCTCTCAATCCAGTCAAGGACGAAGTTTCCGCCGATAAAGCCGGCTCCTCCGGAAACCAAGATTGTCATTTAAATTCCATTCATGTGTGCAGCTTTGGACTTGCGTTTGCGGCTTATACCGAACCACACGAGCGAACGCGAGTTTCTGCTTTTTATCTCATACACTAACACTTTGAAAAGCTTTTCGCTTCGATCGTTTATCGACACGTCTTTCAATGCCACGTCCAAACTGCTGTTGGCTTATTTCTACTGAATACTATCCTTCGATCGAGCATCCTCGATTTCAGCTAGACGAGCCGCGATACGGCGTCCCGCTTCCGATACAGATAGTCGTCGCTCTGCGTCAATCTTGGCTTTTAGACCGAGTTCGTGCGCGAAAGCGGGCTCGTCATATAGACGTCGCAAAAGCTTTGCGGCGTGATCCTCGGAGGGTTGGGCCCATTCATAACCGGCTTCATACGGTGGTATTGGTTCACCCACTTTCACGAGGGTGTAGTCAACGAGCAAACTATTGCTCTCGTCCATGAATTCGGTATTTCCAGAATAGCCGGTCGCCACTACGGGCTTACCCATAAGCATGGCCTCAGCCATCGTCAGACCTAACCCTTCACTTCGATGCAGCGACACGTATACGTCACAGGCTTCCGTAATAGCTAAAACATCGTTGGGGGAGTAAACCTCGTCTATAATGGTTATTCGCGAACCTGCGGCCGCTTGACGCAATTTTTCCATTTCTTTGGGATGGTGACTACCGAATGAGGTTTTGAGTACCAGACGGGCTGGCTCTTCGGGACGGAAGGCCTGCTTGAATGCGCGGATAAGCCCAAGCGGATTTTTACGCTCCATAATGCTCATCATATGGAAAGTAAACAAATACAAAGTTTCGTTCTCGGGAAGTCCGAAGTATTTGCGTCCGCGCGCTTCGTAAGGGGCGAGACGCACACCAGGAAACAAGGTGCGAACCGGAACGGAAAGTTTTTCACGCAACCCTTGCGCCACGAATTCCGTTGCGGCCCACACTTCGTCAACGAGCGATGCCTGCACGCGCCAACTGTCCGGAATTGTGTTAAATTCCCAGTACCAATATGCGATCCGATAGGAACGGGAATCTCGCTCGCTAAGATCGACGCTTTCAAACACATGATCAAAAAACGGCTCGGGCTGGGCGTGCACTATCGTCACATCGTACGTTTCAAAACCGACGAAATGCTCGTGACCTGGATCGTCCTTTGCACCAGTCCGTACGTCACGCAATGATAATCCGATGCCGATTTCCCGTAATCCTTCAACAATTGCTTCGGCAGAAATGCGCAAACCAGATGGATAGCGAAAATGTCCAAACATGTTGACACCCGGCCGCGTAAGTTCGACAGCCATATTGTCACGGTTGATGCTGTTCAACCAGGTGGTGACCCATGGCTCCATCGCAACGGCGCCGGACTTCAGCCAGTCGAGGAATGAAAGAGCAGCTACCTGTTCCTTAAGTGCAAGCGGATGCGTTTTTCGCCAATCCTCCCTGGACCACCAAGCGAGACGTATTTGATCGGCTGGAGATCCTGGCAATACCCAGTTCGTCGGATTGAGCCACGCCCCGTCGGCTCGATAAGTCGCGGCAAACCAACGCGCGAAGCGATCCGCACCAAAAGGCGACGCTCCTTCGGGAAACATTGTCTGCCATGCACGTGTAACGCAAAATGCCGTTACGATCTCTCGCTCCGGACGCTCATTCGCCTCCTGAAACAACCACCAAATTTCCTCAAGTCGAATATTTTCTTCGAAGCGCCCGTGCAAGATAAACCAGCGAAAGAGCTCACTACGACCGGCTGGAGTCAAGCCATGGGGCCACATCTGCCGAATGTCATCGCGGCGCAGAAACACTGACCGCGCCCGTGCGCCCAAATTGGCATCAAACATCGCCTGAAACGCATTAGCCGCCTCATCAGGTAAGCCAAACTGCGTACATCCCTCTTTGATAAGCCAGCGCGCGAAAGTACCCTTCTGGCCATCTGAAAGTGCATGTGGAAAACGGGCGCGTATGTCCGAACGTCTACGCAGCAGATCGAGGGTCCAGCGAGCCGCACTCCAGCAATCTACAACTTTGTATGCCGGTTGTGGCGTCCAAAGCACTTGTGCCCTCGACCGGCCGGTCAATGCCAACACACGCCCATCGCAGTTTAGATCCAACTCAGTGGGTATGGCTTCGTACGAACCAACTTCGGAAATCATTCGTCTTAACGTCTCAGCGGGCCCTTCTCCGCCAGGGGGCCTTAGGCTTGGAATTGCTTCCGCACCATTCAGATCAGGATGCAAATATGGGTCTTCGTCGATACCCAAAATTCTGATGTCATCAGCAAGGCGCTGGACATCTTCTGCGGGATTGGAATGGCCACGCGTAGCGCCTTCGTGATGCACCAAAGCTCCAGCAGGAACATATGCCGTCCGATAGCCCGCTCTCCAAAGCTGTAAGCACAATGCGACATCGCTCATTGCGATTTGGTACGACTCATCGAAGCCACCAACTGCATCAAACGCTTCGCGCGTAACCATTTGACAGGCTCCCATCACTGCCATCCAATTGCGGGGATGGTGAGGGGAACCAAATAATTCGAAGCCCAATGCCTCTCCACTCCGATAGGCTAGCGCCGCGAGATGTGGACCTATAGTAACCCCTCCGTGTTGAAGCTCAAGTGAGGGGAACAATAGTTTTACGCCGACACAACCCACTCCAGGTCGCTGGGCAAAACGAACCATTTCTGCTAGCCAATCTTCTGAAATAACTTCAACATCGTTATTCAAGAACAGCAGAATTTGGCCAGTCGCCGCAGCAGCACCGAAATTGCAAGCCGCCGAATAATTAAATTTGGGACGAAAGTTAAGAATCTTCACACGTGGATCTGCCCCCAGCTCACTATATAATGCGAGCGTCTCGGGATGTGTTGAGCCAGTATCAACGATAATCAGTTCGAGATTGCGATAATTCGTGAGCTGTAAAAGCCCGGTTGTTGACATACGAAGAAGATGTGCTTTGTCCTTAGTGGGAATGACGACGGATACCCGGGGCTCTGTAACAAGCGGCCAAGTCGCCAACTGCGTCCCGTCCGGCTGAGTTAGAGCCTCCGCCTGATATCCATGGCGCTTCCAATAAGCCTGGATTGTTCGCCGCGCATCTGCAGCGGCAGATGTTTCGGCTGCCGGTCTGCCAACATCACTATCTGGCCTGCGATGGCACAACACTTTGGGGATACGCACCACCGTCTGCGCGATATCAGCAATACGCAGATTTAAATCCCATTCGAAGGCAGAACCCGCTCCTTGATCGAATCCACCCACTTCAACGGCAAGCTTATGTCGCAACAGGGTCAGACGACCAAAATAGTTAAAGGCACTTAGGAGATCTGGCGAAAAGCACGGCTTTAGATAAGGCTGTTCGCGCACGCTCCCTGCTGATTGGCGGTCCTCATCGCTATAGAGTATGTCGGCTTCAGGGGAAGCCGCAATTGCGGCTGCGACCTCGTCGAGAGCAGCGGGTGCGAGGAGATCTCCGGCATCCAGAACCGCGATATAGGTGCCGCGGGCTTCCCGCAAGGCACTCCCGCAGGTCTGCTCCTGATCAGCAATCTGAATGCGCTCATCACCGGCGAGGAGACTGCAAAATGACTGCCTTTTCTGCCGAGAAGCAGAAGCACCGCAAACCAAAACCTCCCATGCTGTCCGCTTCTGTCCGCGTAAAGATGCCAAGGTGCGGCTCAACGCCACGTCGTCATCTTGATGGCTCACATCAAGTAAGAAAGAAATTACCGGCGCCTCGCCCCGGGGAAAGGGAATAGCGTTCTCCGTAGGTCCGCGCCCTCGGATCCAAGCCAAATACTTCGATTGCGGAGTTGTGACCATCGGAACAATTCCAGCGGCAACAGTCGCTGCGTTACGTTCCCTAATAAAACGGAAACGCGCAGGAAGCCGCCATGGTGTAACCATCCACCAGGCTGCTTTAACGATACGCCTAAGCCGATTGCGTTGCGTCGGTGTGATATTTTTGTTCATCAATCGCAATGGCTGTGTCAGTCGCCAGCTTTTGGACGATAAAAACACGTGACGTTCGCGCTCTAAATTTGCGGCCCGCTGAAGTAAGTTGGTATTTTCTTCCGCGCGCCGCCTTAGCTCGTTCGTTCTGTGCTCAAGCTCAGCGCGCAGTTTGGCTGAGCTTTCCATGTGCTGTTGCAACTCACCTGTTCTGCGTTCAAGCTCTCCGCGCAATTTAGCCGCGCTTTCTGTCAGTTCTATAACGTCAGATCGCAGCCGTTCAGCAGCATGGCTATCTTCGCTAAGCCTGTCTTTTGCCTCACGCACTTCTCCGTGAAGTAAGGCAATCGCAGAATCACGCTCCGCGATCATAGAATCGCGCTCTACAAGAGCAGCAGGAATATAGTCATCAAAAACATTAGGTGGAGCGGAAAACGCAGCCTGAAGCTCAGAATGCTCGCGGGCGATGTAGAAACGATTTAACCCATCGAAATAGACAAATAAATAATCGGCATCGAGCAGAATACCTTCCCATAGTGCGTGCGTTGGCTCCGCGCTGAGTGGAGCTGTTGCCTCTATCACTACAATCCAAGGGCGCTGTATTGACCAATCAGCGCCAAGGAGCACCTCACGCTCAAATCCCTCAACATCTATCTTCAGAAAGTGAACCGGTTGGTCTTGAGATACGCGCTCCCGCCATATGTCGGCCAAGCGGCGCAGCTTGACCGAACTTATTGTCTCCTTCCAATTTACCCGGTGACTTTCTGCGATGACGTTATCGACCGTAGATAGGCCGGTGTCACCAAACAAATGCATCTCTATCTCGCCATCGTAGGCGCCAAGCGCTATTGGCAAGTTGGTATCCCGTGGACGCCTGGACTGCAGAGCTTCAAAATGCACCGGGTTCGGCTCCACATTGATGCCGTGCCAACCTCGCTCACTAAATAGTTTTGTAACAGACATCTCATCAGGCGAGCATGCGCCGACATCAATATAAAAACCATGCTCGATATGACCAAGAGCGCGCCACAGCATGACATCTTCAAAATTCTGAGCATAAGAAATAATGGTATCGACTGACAATCGCTAACTCGCTCGAAAAAACCAATGGGCCAACAATGAGCGTGCTTCTTATATCATCGCATGCTTCAATGCCAGCGCCTGACGCAAATTTACGACCACCCCGGGCTGCTAGATATTTACTAAGTTCTC
This sequence comes from Martinezella tropici, assembly GCF_008370325.1. Classification (GTDB taxonomy): domain Bacteria; phylum Pseudomonadota; class Alphaproteobacteria; order Rhizobiales; family Rhizobiaceae; genus Rhizobium; species Rhizobium tropici_B. Next base: position 64,713 of record NZ_VNIP01000003.1, read on the forward strand.
CACAGCTGAGGATTGCACCCATCTGATTTAGCTCAATAAATGCGGGGCGCAATTAGAGATTCCATGACGGCCCAAGTTTAATCCACAACTGGGCCTTTAATGACGATTGACTGAAAAAAATAATGCCTGTTACACATCGGAAAGCTGTCGCCATGGAGCTCATTTCAAGGGTGGCAAATCCAGAAATTTTAGGAGCTTTTGCTAGTGGTTGCAGGTGGACTGCGGGATTTTGCACATAAAATGCGTTTCAGTCGTACTAAATGCGAAAACAGATATGCTGAAGCGTTGCCGTCTGAAATGTTAGCGTTAGCGACGGCGGTCTATTTTCTACATATTCCCAAAACTGCTGGCACCACAATTCAACATCTCCTTGCTGAAAAATTCGGAGAAAGGATATATCCAGAGGGACTGTGGGATAACTTATGGAACGAGAATTTTAGCCCCCTCGATAATTGGGACGTTTTCTGGGGCCATTTTGGATTTGCATTTGCTCGCATGCTGGGGCGGCCATCTTGGATCTTTACGTTCCTACGTGATCCATTCGAGCGAACTATATCCCATTTCCTTCACGTGAAGAGAGATCAAGGTCATCCCTATCATAAATACCTCTTGAATAAGACATTTGAAGAGTTTGTATTCGATCCCGTTGCAGTGCCATTGGTTTATAACGTTCAATCTCGGTATCTTGCCTATCCCTTTTCAGCAGACGCCTGTGGCGCAAGAATTCCTCCGGGGCAGACGACAAATGCTGTCTCTGTTACATGGGAGTTGATGAGTTATGGGATGAAGGATGATGAGATCCACTCGTGCGCATTCACCGCATTAGACAAAATAAATTTTGTGGGGTTTGTCGAACACATGGATGAATCTGTTAACCAGCTGGCGCGGCATTTGGATTTAAATGTTGGCGAGATTCCTAAGCTCAATGTATCGGCAATAGGAAATCAGATCGAAGATATTTCCGATCGAGCGCGTGAGCGTGTCGCCAAATTGACACTCATCGACAAGGAACTTTACGACGCGGCACGGGCGAAATTTACCGGCATGGGAGCTTTGCGGCCATGATAGGGCCGCCTTACTTTTAAGGGAATTATCTTCACATACTCATAGTTAGTTAGAAACCGTATTGAACCTTTTCGCCTCCTATGATGCGCACAAACGTTCCGCGGTTGGGCAACTAGCGATTGATGTACGGCAGTTTTCAGGCCACGGCCCTCAATTGAAGATTTCGCATAGACCCATGGCATCAGCTCGTCGATCTGACTATTGCAATGGCCCATTAACGGGCGCCGGCATTTCTGCGCTTAGGCGCCAACGAGGCGCCTGTTACACAACGTTACCACCGATACTTCAACGAAGCTGTGACATTGCGCCCCTGACCGAGGTAGCAATAACCCTCGTTGCAGACCGTCAGGCGACGGTTGGCGACATTGCGGAGGTCGACGGAGGCGGTGAGGCCTTTGTATTTCTGGTCGATCGCGCCGAAATCGTAGGAGAGTGCCGCGTCGAGATAGAAACTTGCGTCATTCTTGGCGGTGTTGGCCGTGCTGGTATAGGTCTCGCCCGTGTAGCGGACACCAGCGCCGACGGTGAGGCCCTTTGCCGCCGAATCCTCCTGGAAGGTATAATTCGACCACAGGCTGGCGATGCTCTTGGGCGTCACGGCAGGCGCATTGCCGGCATTGTCACCACGGGTGATTTCGGAATGGTTGTACGAGTAAGCGGCAATCACATCCCAGCCATCGGTGATGTTTGCCCTGGCTTCCAGCTCGATCCCCTTGTTGGTGACCTCGCCGAGCGAGGCATAGATGCCTGTTAGCGGATCGACGAGAACGGGCTTGTTCTTCTCGACCAAGTGATAGGCGACGGCCGAGAGCAGAATGTCGGTGCCCGGCGGCTGGTATTTCACGCCCAGTTCGTATTGTTCGCCCTTTGTGGGGTCCAGGATGCTGCCGGATGCGGATCGCTGGGTAACCGGGTTGAAGGAGGTCGAATAGCTAGTGAAGGGCGCAATGCCGTTGTCAAAGAGATAGAGCGCCCCGGCCTGGTAGGAAAATGCGTTCTTGCTGAGCTTGTCTTCCGTGGTCGTTCCGGAAGAGACAAGCGTGGTGTCGGTCGACTGCTTGACCCAGGTCTGGCGTCCGCCGAGCGTGAAGCGCCATTTGTCGAGCTCGATCTGATCAAGCGCATAGGCGCCGAACTGCTGCAGGCTGGCGCTGACCCGGCTGAAATTATACTCCGGCGTCGGGCCAGAGACGCCGTAGGTCGGATTATCAATATCGAAGTCGTAGGCGGGGTTGGCCGTCGCGTCCATTCCATATACGAAGGAATCGTTCATGCGGGTATAGTCCAGGCCGAACAGCATGGTATGGGCGGCCGGACCGGTATCGAACTTGGATTCCAGCTGGTTGTCGACCTGAAAGACGTTGATAGCATCGCTGATCGCACTCGCGCCGCGGTGGGCAACGTTGCCGGTCCAGCTGTAGGTGCCGAGATAGCGCGCTTTCAGATCCAGATGGGAGAAGCGAAGGTTCTGGCGGAAGGTGAAGCCGCCATCGAATTCGTGCTCGAACTGGTAGCCGACCTGCTGCTGCCGGGTCTTCTGATAATCGTAGTCGGGATCGCTGCCGCGCAGCTTGAGGACGTCGCCATCGGGACCGGTCAGTGCGCCGACATTGGCGTCGGTTTCGGTCGACTGCGCCGATCCGTAAACCGTAAATTTCGTCGCGTCGTCAGGCTTCCAGGTGAAGGAAGGCTGGATGAAATAGCGATCGTCGGCGATATCAAAATTGGTGTCGCCCTTTCGCGCCAAGCCGACGATCCGGTACAACATGGTGTCGTCATCCTTGCTGACAGGGCCGCCGAAATCGAACATCGTCTGGGCGCGATCAGACGTTCCGTAGAGAACCCCCACCTCCCTGATCGTTTCTTCTGTCGGCAACTTCGAGATCTTGTTGACGATGCCGCCCGGCGAGCCGGCGCCATAGAGCACCGATACCGGCCCCTTGATCACCTCGACCCGGTCGAGCGCATAGGAATCGGTTCGGAACATCCCGTAATTCATATAGGGCTGCCGCAATCCGTCGCGGTAGTCGCCATCGGTGGTAACGTCGTTACCGCGAATATAGATCTGGTCAAAACGCGGATCGAAGCCGTATGAGCCGGTCTGGACGCCGGCGGAATAGCGAACCGCCTCGATGATGTCCTGCGCGCCACGCTCCTCCATTTCCTTTTTGGTTATGACCGAAACGGAGCGCGGCGTTTCAACCAGAGGCGTGCTGATCTTTGTGGCGCCTTGGCTTTTCTTTGCCGCTATCGTCGTATTGTCGCTTGCGTCGCTCGACTGACCGCTGACGACGATCGGCGCGAGCTGGGTCGCGGTACCGCTGTTTGCATTGGAATCCTGCGCAAAGGCATTTCCGCTCAGCGCAAGCACCGTGGCAAGTGCTGTAGCACTGCCAGCAAGGTGGAACCTCTTGCGCGTCAAATTATTGATATAATTATGCGATCCCTGCTTCATGTTCCCTTTTCGCCTACCCGTTCCTGAAAAAGATGGCGCAAACTAGTTCGCGGGTGCAGCCGGCGTCAAGAATACATGAGTTATTAAGTCATCTTTTTTGTTGAATTTCGAATCCTTGTTGCAAAGTGGCTCGTTTAATCCACGGACTGCAGAAAATGCACAGCCGTAACTTGCATTATCGCTTCATTTGAGCGGCTTGCCAGATTGCGCCTCCGATAATATGAGGAATCTTATCATCTTTTTCATTGGAGACGCCGCACAATCCGGCGCTCCAAATATTCGGTCAGCCGGAGAGATCATGCCACAACCGTCATTACCTGAAGCAGCCGCTGCTCCAGCGCCCGTCATGCTTGCTGGCTGCACGTTTGCCGATCTGAAGTTTGAGAATGCCGATCAACCGCACAGGATTTTTCTTTATCGCCCTAGCAAGCCGGCTCCGCCGGAGGGATGGCCGGTCCTCTATTTGACGGATGGCAATGCCTGCTTTGCCACCGCCGTCGATGCGCTGAAGGTGCAGGCGAGCTACCCGAATGGGACCAATGTCGGCGAAGGCGTTGTCGTCGCCATCGGCTATCCAACGGACGAGCCGTATGATCCGCTTCGCCGTTCCTGGGATCTCAGCCCCCCGCCCGGCCGGATCTATCCGCCGTTCTTCCCAGACACACCCGATGTGAGAACTGGCGGCGGCGAGCATTTCCTGACGCTGATCGAAAACGAACTCAAGCCCTGGGTCGAAGAGCAGGTTCCGATCGATCGATCGCGTCAGGCGCTCTTCGGCCATTCGTTCGGCGGCCTTTTCGTGCTTTACGCGCTTATGGCGAAATCAGCGGCCTTCAGCCGCTGGATTTCGGCAAGCCCAGCGATCTACTGGGAAGACGGCGCCATTCTTTCGACCGAGAGCGCATTCCTGGACAACCATCAGAGTCCTCTCGACATCGAACTGCACCTTTCCGCCGGCCAGTATGAAGGCGAGACCCTTGCTCCCTTCCACAAAGGTACGCCGGAGGAACAAAAGCGGCTAGAACGCGCAAAGGAGACGCGCACGGTGGAACTCGCCCGCAATATGGCTGAGAGATGGGCCAGATTGGCGTCGTCCACAGAAACGATTACGTTTGAAGAATATGCCGGAGAGAACCACATGTCGGTCCTCCCGTCCGCATTGAACAGGGCTGTGCAGATCGCATTTCGCAGAGTGAAATAGTTAGCAAATTCATTCGCTTGTCACCTGCGGCTCCAGCCCATTCTTCGGCAACGCGTCGCCTGCTCGTGCAGCCGGCGCGATAGGCTGTATTCGGCGCGGATTTCCAGTCGTTTCGGAGAGCCATCAAGCAAAATTAACCCCTGGTTAACCATAATCGCCTTTCTTTGCTATATTGATTACAAGGGCTTGATTCTAAAGAGCGTCGCGCAATTTGCGATGAATGCGACCACACACGATTGCCGCGATCCCGAGATGCATTTTTCAAAAGCGATAGCGTTGATAATATTAACTTGCCTCGGCGCCGGATGTACGACAACCGGCCAGGTTCGCCAGTCGATCGGCGCGGATACCGTTGCCGCCGACAAGGCGCTTGCCTTCCCGCCCCCAGGCGGACCGGCGATCGTCAATGTGGTGGAGCGCAGGCACGCAAAAGATGTCGAGCAGACGATCTCGCTCTTCACCTCATCTTCAGTTCCCGGTCAGAATTTTCTCAAGGTAGAGTTTCTGGGCATAACAGGCTCCAATCCCGGGCTCGGAAGCAGGCCCTTCGAGACAGTCAGCGAGGGTGCGATCGCTCGTGAAATGGCGGCTGCGATCCCCGGCGTGCGGCTCGCTCGCTCGACGATATTCGTCCAGAACAGCTACGGCTCGTTTGGCTATGCCTCCGGCCAAAGCAGGGCCGGTGATACCTGTCTCTTTGCCTGGCAGCAGGTGAAGGCCGATTTTGCTCCCTCGCAGGAGCAACGCAATTTCGGCATGGTGCAGGTGCGCATCCGGCTCTGCGACGCCCACGCGACGGAACGCCAGCTCTTGAGCACCGTCTATGGCTATACGATAACAGGCCATTTCGCCGGTGCCGCGTTGAACCCCTTCGGCGGGCCACGCGGAGCCGATGCGGTTCTCGGCAAGCCGGGCGAACTGGTCTATCCCGATGCGACGACCTATCGTACAGCGCCGATCGGCATCGGCTACCAGAACCGCCCCGCAACAGCACGCACCGTTGTCATCCGCCGCCCGGCCGCGGTGCAGCCGCAGCCACAAGTCCAGCCAACCCTGCCGCCGATGGTCGGGCCGCGCGTACCTTTGCCCGACGGGCAGGGTGTGCCGCCACAAACGAATGGCGCAAGCGGGCCAAGCTCGATGGTGCAGCCGCCGTCTACAAATACCGCAAGTAATATCATCGTGCCTTTACCCGACTGTAACGGAGAAGCTGGCATATCCCAGCCGTGCCGCTAGCAAACAGGACGGCTGGGGGACGCCAGGATGGCGTCAGGCAATACCTTTGAAGGGACACCGATGCACACAGCACGCAGCATCTTGATATGGGCCGTGATAGCGCTATGCGGCATCGTGCTGATCACATTGCCGGTCAACCTTCAAACTCAGCTGATTGCCGGCACGGTCGTCGTTACCATCATGGCCGTGATCAAGGTCCTCAAGCGCCAGGGAACATGGCGCCTGGTCGCCCTTGCCTTCGGCACCGCCGTCGTGCTGCGCTATGTCTATTGGCGCACCTCCTACACGCTGCCACCGATCAATCAGCTGGAAAACTTCATCCCGGGCCTACTGCTTTATCTCGCCGAAATGTACAACGTCGCGATGCTGATGCTCAGCCTCTTCATCGTCGCGACCCCACTGCCCCCGCGCACCGCACACGCGGCCAAGACACAGAATTTCCCGACGGTGGACGTATTCGTACCATCCTATAATGAAGATACCAATCTGCTTGCCAATACGCTCGCCTCTGCCAAGGCGATGGATTATCCGGCCGACAAGCTCCGGGTTTGGCTGTTGGACGACGGTGGCACCGCGCAGAAGCGCAACTCCACGAAGGTTCTGGAATCACAGGCTGCGATCGCACGCCACAATGAACTCAAGCAGCTGTGCACCGATCTAGAAGTCGAGTATCTGACACGCGATCGCAATGAACATGCAAAGGCCGGCAACCTCAACAACGGGCTGGAGCATTCGACCGGCGAGTTGATCGCCGTCTTCGACGCCGACCACGCGCCTGCGCGCGATTTTCTACTTGAAACGGTCGGATATTTCGAGGACGATCCAAAGCTCTTCCTCGTGCAGACGCCGCATTTCTTCATCAATCCGGATCCGCTGGAGCGCAACCTGCGCACCTTCGACAACATGCCGAGCGAGAACGAGATGTTCTACGGCATCATTCAGCGCGGCCTGGACAAATGGAACGCGGCCTTTTTCTGCGGGTCCGCCGCGGTGCTCAGCCGCCGGGCGTTGGAATCGCAAAACGGCTTCAGCGGCATCAGCATCACCGAGGATTGCGAAACCGCACTTGCGCTGCACGGAGCCGGCTGGAACAGCATCTATGTCGACAAGCCGCTGATTGCCGGCCTGCAGCCGGCGACCTTTGCAAGCTTCATCGGCCAGCGCAGCCGCTGGGCGCAGGGCATGATGCAGATCCTGCGCTTCCGCTTTCCTCTCCTGAAGCGCGGCCTGACGCTGCCGCAGCGCCTCTGCTACATGTCGTCAACGCTCTTTTGGCTCTTTCCATTCCCACGCGTCATTTTCCTATTCGCGCCGCTTTTCTATCTCTTCTTCGATCTCGAGATCTTTACGGCGTCGGGCAGCGAATTCCTCGCCTATACGCTTGCCTATATGCTCGTGAACCTGATGATGCAGAACTACCTCTACGGCTCGTTCCGCTGGCCATGGATTTCCGAGCTCTATGAATATGTCCAGACGGTGCATCTATTGCCTGCCGTCGTTTCGGTCATGCTCAATCCGCGCAAGCCGACCTTCAAGGTCACGGCCAAGGACGAATCGATCGCCGTCAGCCGGCTCTCGGAGATCAGCCGTCCGTTTTTCGTCATCTTCGCCGTTCAGATCATTGCGCTGGCGGTCACCATATACCGCGTCTATGCGGAGCCCTATAAGGCGGATGTCACGCTTGTCGTCGGCGGCTGGAACCTCATCAACCTGATCCTGTCGGGCTGTGCACTCGGTGTCGTCTCGGAACGCGGGGAGCGCGCCTCCTCGCGGCGCGTCAGGGTGGATCGACGCAGCGAGTTCGGGACCGACGGCAATTGGAACTCCGCATCCATCGAGGATGTTTCCGTCCATGGCGCTAGGCTGAACGTCTTCAACAGGGGCATGGAACCGATCAAGGTCGGTTCGGAAGCCACCATTCGCTTCCAGCCCTATAGCGGTGCCGACATGGTGACCTTGTCGGTCGTCATCCGCAATATCGAACAAACGGGCGACATCACGGCCGTTGGATGTCAGTATGTTCCGAAGGGCGCCGCCGACCATCGCCTGATTGCCGATCTCGTCTTCGCCAATTCCGATCAATGGACGAAGTTCCAGCAAGCGCGACGGCGCAACCCCGGCATCATCCGGGGAACGATCTGGTTCCTGGGCCTGTCGTTCTATCAGACCAGCCGCGGTTTGATCTATCTTTTCAGGGGCGTGGGCTCGGATCGCACCCAGCAGCGGCAGGAGGCGAAGGCGAGAAGCTGATGAACCGCATCCTGTCTACTCAGATCCTTGCAGCTCTTATTACACTCCTCGGCGCTGCAGCCGCGCAGGCGCAGACGACACCTTTCGACATGTCCGGCGAGCGGCCGAAAGGGGCGTCGCCGATAGTGCCGCAGATCATCACACCGCGGACGACAGCACCACAGGCCGAACCGCCCAAGACGACGGCACCTTCAGCCACAATTCCTCAGGCCGTTGCACCTAAGACCATTGCTCCACAGGTTACCCCGCCTCTGGTCATAACGCCGCCAGCCGCCACGCCGCAAACCGCTGCGCCGCAGGCCACAACACCCGTCGCCCCGGTTCAGGCAAGCCCGCAGCCAATGCCGAAGGCAAAACCGGCAGCCGCTGTTGAACCCACGCCCGCGTTTCGGCGTTATGTCGTTCCCTTCACCAAATTGCGATTGGCGGGAGAGGCCGATCGCAGGTCATGGTCGATCTATCTGACGCCCGAACAGGCTGCGGCACCGGCGAAATTGAGCTTTGCCTATCAGAACGCTGTCGTCGTTGCTCCCGAAGCCTCGCAGCTTACCGTCCTACTAAACGATCGCGTGGTGCACCAGCAGCAGATCGGCTCTTCCGATAACGAATCGGATGTCACTTTCGACATCCCGCGCGGGCTCCTGCAACCCGGCGCCAATCTGCTGACCTTCGAGGCGGCGCAACGCCACCGCGTCGATTGCGATATCCCCTCGACCTACGAGCTCTGGTCGGACATCGATCCCGCAAGAACCTATCTGAGCTTCGCCAGCAGCGAGGCGGAAAAATTGTCGACCACCGATGCGATCCGTGCGATCGGCGTCGACGGAGCCGGCAAGACGCAGTTCAATCTTGTCGTGCCGGCGCTTGCACAACCCGGAACGACCAAGCCTATACTACGTCTCGCGCAGGGCCTCGCCCTGCTCAGCGGAATGCCGAACGAGACCTTCTCGTTCGATACGGACGCACTGCCCTCACCCGGTCCCGGCAAAATGGCTGTTATCGTCGGCACGCCGGCGGAGTTGCAACCCGTCTTTGCGGTTCCGGCCTCAGCGCAAAATGGAGCTCTGGCGACATTTGCGACCGATCCGCGTAGCGGGCAGCAGCTTTTGCTTATCAGCGGTCCATCCTGGCAGGCGATTTCCTCTGCGATCGATATGGTGGTTTCTCCGACCGACCGAGATCCCGATACCCGCCGGGATCTGCTGGTGACGCAACGATGGTCGGCTCCGGATGCGCCGCTGATCTACTCAGGCACTAGCCTCTCCTTCGAGCAGCTGGGCGTCAAGACCACCGAATTCTCCGGACGGCGCTTCCACACCAGCTTCAACGTAGCAATCCCATCCGATTTCTATGCGAACGCCTATGGGGAAGCCACCATCCTGCTTGACGCAGCCTATGCCAAGGATGTGCGTCCGGGCAGCCATATCGACGTCTATGTCAACGGCAGCATCGCCACGACGAAGCCGATCACGGCGACCGGCGGCGGCATCTTCCGGCAACTGCCCGTCCGTATCACCATGCGCCATTTCAAGCCGGGCCTGAACACGATCACGCTGGAAGCCATATTGCTCGCCGACGAGGATCGAGCCTGCGCGCCTGCGGCAACGTCGAGTACGACTCCGCGTTTTGCATTGTTCGATACCAGCCAGTTCCGCGTCCCGGATTTTGCGAGGGTCGCACAGCGGCCCAACCTTGCCGCATTCGCCGGTACTGGCTACCCCTACAATCGCGGCAGCGAGCCGACCGCGCTCTTCATCGACCGGGCGGATGCCGACACGCTATCTGCGGCCGCGACGCTCCTTGGTCGAATGGCGCTCGTTGCCGGACATCCCATCGCTTTGGACCCGACGGTCTCCTCAAACACAGCCGGAACCCGCAACGCGCTGTTCATCGGCTCCGTCTCGCAACTGCCGTCGACGGTCCTCGCGCAAATGAACATCTCGTCATCGAGCCAGGTGGCATGGCGGACGCCCACTCCGGGTCAGACCGGCACGCCGGAAGCCTCCGTGACGATCGCCGATTGGCGCTCCCGCATCAGCGGCGGACTGCTGCAAGGGCAGATGGAACACTTCCAGCAATGGATGCACCGCAATTTCGATATCACGCTGAGCTCGCTGCGCTTCATGCCCAGCTCGGAGCAGGTGTTCACGCCGTCGAACGTCAACAGCCTTCTCTTCGCCCAGGAGGCAAATCCGACCAATGATGCGACCTGGACCGCCGTGACCGCACCGAGTGCGCAAGACCTGCGCTCCGGTGTGGAGGCAATGACCATGCAGAGCACCTGGCCTGAGATCAGCGGTCGCATCACTGTCTATTCCGGCAAGACCGGAAAGATCGATACGGTTCCCGTCAGCCGCTTCACTTTCGTCACATCCCAGCCGTGGTCGCTGACAAACTATCGGTTGATCGCCGCAAACTGGCTTTCCAGCAACATACTATCCTACGCACTCCTGTTTGTAGCCGCCTCTTTCTTGCTCGGCGTCAGCACGGCTAGCGTCCTTTCCAAGATCGGCAGGCGCGAATGAGAGGCTGGCGCTCCCTTCTTGCGATCTGCACCGCAACCGCCCTGATGGCGGCCCAACCGGTCGCCGCTCAGCGCGCAGCGATCGATCCGCAAGCCTGGGCTGCCTATAAAGCGAAGTTTCTCGATCAGAATGGCCGTATCATCGACAATGGCAATAACGGTATCAGCCATAGCGAAGGCCAAGGCTACGGTCTCCTTCTTGCCTATCTCGCTAATAGTCAGGCTGATTTCGAGCAGATCTGGTATTTTACCCGCACGGAACTCCTGCTCCGCGACGATGGCCTCGCCGTCTGGAAATGGGATCCGGCGGTCACACCTCACGTCACGGACACGAATGATGCTTCCGACGGCGACCTGTTGATCGCCTATGCCTTGGCGCTTGCAGGATCGGCCTGGGAAAGGAAGGATTATCTGCAGGCCGCCGCGAATATGGCCAAGGTAATCCTCTCGCATGTGGTCGTCAATTCCGGAGGGCGGACGCTGCTCATCCCGGGTGTGGATGGGTATCTGCCGCCGGGGCGCAAGGACGGCCCTGTCATCAATCCATCCTATTGGATCTTCGAAGCGTTTCCCGTCATGGCGTTGCTGGCGCCTTCCGACCGCTGGCGGAAATTGAGCGACGATGGTCTAGCCTTGCTGCGCACGATGCAATTTGGCCCACGCAAGCTCCCTGCCGATTGGGTCAGCCTGAGGGCCAAGCCGGAACCCGCCGACGGCTTCGAGGCGGAATTCGGCTATAATGCTGTCAGGATTCCGCTTTACCTGGCGCGGGCTGGCATAGACGACAAAGCTCTGCTCACGCGCCTGCGGCAAGGCATGACTGTCGAGGGAGACGTGCCGGCGACGATCGACCTTGCAACCGGCAAGCCGAAGGACCTGCTTTCTGAGCCCGGTTATGAAATTGTTAACCATGTTGTGGCGTGTGTGGTGAACGGAACGAAACTGCCAGCTTCGGTCAGGCAGTTCGCACCATCGCTTTACTATCCAGCCACCTTGCAACTGCTAAGTCTGGCTTTCGTCGCGGAGAAACATCCGGAGTGTTTATAAAGTCCACCTTGATTATGGCTTTCATGGCTGTCGCCGTGGCGGGGTTCACGCTCGCCACGAAGGATCATGACTCGCCTGAGGACAAGATCAAGCTGGCAAAATCCAGTCGCCTGGAACCGCAAATCACGCTCGCTGCGGATATGACGCAGGGCGACACTCACGGACAGCCTGTCGACCTACGGGCACTCGCCAATCACATACAGGCAAACGCTCCCTCTCCAGTTCTCCCCGAGCCTTCGAGCTCGCGGCAGGGGGGCTCGGCCGAGCCGGACGCAGTCGCACAGACCACGCCGCCATCACAATCGACACCACAGCCGTCATCGCAGCAACAGAGCCAGGCTCAACCCGGCACTAACCCGCCCAAGGTGGATGAAAGTGCACTGCGCTATTTTGCCAGCCGTGGCGACAAGGCAAGGCTGCAGGCCGAAATCTCGCGCTTGCAGGCGCTCTATCCCAATTGGACGCCACCCGCCGATCCGCTGACCGTCCCGCAAAATGGAGACAAGCAGCTCGAGGCCATGTGGCAGCTCTATTCGGAGGGCCGCTATGCAGAAGTGCGCAAGGCCATTGCCGATCGCCAGGCGGCCGAAACCGGCTGGCAGCCGCCCACCGATCTCCTTGAGCGCCTCGATGTAGCAGAAGCCCGCACTCGCCTTGTCAACGCCTCCGACCTCAAGCAATACGCGACCGTGATCGACGTCGGCGCCAATACGCCAAGCCTGCTGACCTGCAGTGACATCGACATCCTCTGGCGCGTTGCCGAAGCATTTATCCGCACGGATCGTGCAGCGCGCGGACAGGATGCTTACAAATATATTCTGAAGACCTGCACCAACCCGCAGGAAAGGCTTGCCACCATTCAGAAAGCCGCGAGCCTGCTGTCATACCAGCCGATGCAGGATCTGCTGGCGCTCGAGAAACCCGACGGCAATGGCGGCCGGGAGTTCGATAGTATCAGGACAGATCTTGCCCGCCGTTTCGTAGCCGAGGGCAATGAAGACCCCAAGCTGACCGTCGCCCAGGATTATCTGTCTCAAGTCGAACGTATCGCCCGCAGCCAGGGTCTGGCATCGGATGATGCGCTCCTTGGCTGGTACTATCTGCGCCGCGCCAACTACAGCGACGCCGAACAATGGTTCAAAGCCGCACATGAGAAAGACGATTCCGCAACGATCTCGCAGGGACTGGCCCTGGTTCTGATCGCCGACCACAAACCGCAGGAAGCAGAAGACGTCATGTACAAATGGCGCAACGAATCCAAGGATGCGATGGCGACCTACCTTGCTGCAACTGCCAATCTGATGGCCCTGCAACCACCACCCAATCTCGGCGAGGAGGTGCTGCAGCGCGTTGCCGGCGAGATCGTGAAAGAGAAATATGTGCCGACGGCGCAGCAATTCGGCTGGTATGCCCGCACGCTGAATCAGCCGCAGGCGGCCGCCCGCTGGTTCGAGACGGCTCTGCGCTGGAAGCCGGACGACGAACCTTCCGCCTATGGTCTCGCAATCACGCGCGATCAGTTGAATGACCGGCAGGGTGTCGCCGAGGTCCAACGGCTTTGGGCCGGCCGCTCGCAGCGCATCGCCGTCCTCGGTGAGCCGGCGCAGCGCGCACCTGTCTCAGCACCATTGCCCTCCCCCAACCAGGCAGCGCAGGCGGCGGAGCAAGCCTCGCCGCAAGCGCTGCCACAGACAACGCAACAGAGTATCCCACAATATGCGGCGCCTGTTGCTCCACAAAGGACAGCTCAAGTCCCCGCAACGGGGCCCAATACCAACGCTCCGATCGCGGCGCAGCCAGTAGCGCCTGGGCGGCGTATCCCACCAGCCAAATATGCTGAATCGGAAACCCGCACCAGATCGGCTGTGCGCCCAGCTCGGCAGCCATCCGGATGCACGACCACCGTCAATGCGGAGCTGCTCACACCTACCAATGCCTTGTCGCGCGGCTGGTGCCTGATGAACCTCAATCGACCGATGGAGGCGGTGGAAGCCTTCGGCGTCGCATTGAACAATGCCGATTCCAAGTCGCGGGAAGAGGCAGCCTATGGCCAAAGCCTTGCCTATCTTCGTGCAGGCCTCGCCAACAACGCAGCGGTGGCCGCAACCAAGGCCCCGATGAGCCATCAACGCGCCGCCGAGCTGCAGGTAGCCATACTCTCCGATCGCGCACTATCCGCCTTCTCGAGCAAGCGCTACCATGAGACGCTGCTCTATCTCGACCAGCGCGCACAATTGCAGCAGGAGCGCGTCGATCTCATGGTGCTGCGCGGATATTGCTATCTCAATCTCAAAATGTACGACGATGCCGAACGCATCTTCACAGCAGTCGCTGCCACCGGCAACCGCGACGGCAGCCGCGGGCTGAGAGACCTCATGCTCGCCAAACATCCCCAGCCGGGCGGTTATTGATACCACTCGGATTCACAACATATCGAAAACCGATAGCGTTTACCGTGGAGCAGAGTTCGACTTAAGAAAATCTATAACGAGCCTGAAGTCCAACTTATGCGAGCACGCCGTCATTAACGTAGGTCCGGCCCTCAAAGATGCCAAACTCCAAATAGTGTACAAGCGGGTTGATCCCAGCGGCGGCGACATCGGGATACAACTTCAGATATCCCGCGGTATCAAAATTGGCGGAGGGATCGCGCCCCTCATGCCAGCCATGCTCCAGATAGTGCGTGAACGGGTTTATTCCAGCTGCCGCCACATCCTTGTTCTTGGCCAAGTATGCTGAGGTGTCAAAAAACGCGTTTGGATCGCGCCCTTCATGCCAGCCATATTGATTGTAATGCTGCTCTGGATCTAAATGAGCCGCAGCCACGTCCGGGTTGTGCTGAAAATAGAATGAACCGTTGTTCAGCAAATCTTTTGCTGTCACAGGTCGCCCTTCATAGAAGCCGTTATTCAGATAATGCTCAAGCGGATCGATCTTAGCCGCGGCCACATCTGGATTGATCCGCAGATATTCTAACGTATGGAAACTATCCGAGGGATCTCGTCCTTCTTTCCATCCGAATTGATCATAATGTTGTAGGGGATCGATTCCCGCAGCAGCAACGTCATGATACTTCGCCAAATATTCGGACGTATCGAAGAATTTGTTCGGATCACGCCCTTCCTTCCAGCCGTACTGATCATAATGCTGGCCCGCATCAGCGCCTGAGTTAAGGACATCCCGATTATGGGTGTAATAGAACATATCATCGACTAAGCCGTCACCCTGAACAACCGTTCTATCGGTAAACTGCAGCTTCTCAATTGAAACCAAGCTTTCCACCGCTCCGGCGCCCTTAACCACCACTGCTTGGTAACGATAATCGACCGATGCCTGTGCAAGGCTGAAGTTGAAGGTTGCCGTATCAACGCCTGCTCCGCCATCGAGCCAATCATTGCCGGCGCCGCCATTTAGCCAATCATTACCGGCGCCGCCCTTGAGTGTATTGTTTGCGGCATTACCAATAATCGTATCGTTGCCCGATCCGCCAATTGCGTTTTCGATCAACGAGCGGCTGTCGCCATTGTACTGAAGGGCATTGTAGACATTACCATGAGCAAAGTTACCATCCCCAAGGTAAGCGGTCTGCGCAAATGACATCAACGACGAGCTGCCAGGTTGCAAATTTATAGACTGATTTGTGGTGTAGTTTGAGAAATCATAGGTATCGTTGCCGCCGCCATCCCAAACGGTGAGAAAAATACGGTTGTCGCCAGGCTTTCCTTGCCCCACTCCGTCGATGAACATTTCACCGGTCGTGGGTGAAAAGGTGTAAGTCGTATCTCCGGAATGCGTTGTAAAATTAGCCCCGTACAACTTCTGGATGGCCGCGATGTCATACATCATTAATGACTGAGCAAAGCCGAAATCTTCGTTTGTATAACCAAAGCTCGTCGATGCCGCAAAATAAGAACGGTAGCTCATGACAGTGAATTCCATGCTGTCATGCCAGATACTCATCCTCGAGGAATTATAAAATGAGGGCTCGAAAGAATGCTTAAGGCCAAGTGCATGTCCGATTTCGTGCAGAGTGGAGATCCAGGCATAATTACCCTTGATCGGATCGGTCATCGCACTTGTGCCGGTCTGCGTACCAAACCAGACGTCACCACCAAGATCAGAACTCGATGGAAAATACGTATAGGCGGTATCCTGCGCCTCATCCGACATGCCAAATCGAATTGTAGCACTTCCCGCATCGGCTTTTTCGTTGAAGGAAAGATTCGAGACGGCCGCATATTGTGCCAACGCTGAATTCACCGCGGCCTGCATGGTTACATTGAGTGGCTGAAATGTCAGCTGCTCTCCGGTGCTATAGCTGCCATACTGCGCGCCGCTGGTCGTGAACGAAAAATCCAGTGAAGTTTGCGCCCAATACTGTCCGTAGATCAAGTCATCGGCATCGTCTCCAAAAACCGAGACCGGATAAGTGAGTGTTAGCATTCAATACATCTCCGAGGAAATGGCGATTTTAACGGCCCTTTTTCACTAAGCTGAATAAACGAGGAATGAAGAGTCTGCAAGTAAGGGTGGCATCAACTTTGGCACGATCCTTGATTTTCCAGCGTCATCCTTTTCCACATCGTTACTGTTCCTTAAACGCACGAACCATCTGATCGGATAGAGGTTTTGCCAAATATGCCAAGACCGTTCGCTGGTCCGTTTGGACGAATGCCTCCACGGGCATGCCCGCTAGCGGTACCAGATTTCCTAGCCGTGCCCATTCGACCTGCGGTATAGCGACCCTGGTATCATAATAGCCCTGTCCGGTGCGTTGATCGGTCGTTAAGTCGGCACCGATGCTTGTTATTCGGCCGGCCAAGCCTGGCGTGGTGCGTTGATTGAATGCCGAAAACCGGACCATCACCTCCTGTCCGATAGCTACTTGATCGATATCCCGTGGTGACAGCTTGAGTTCCGGCGTCAGCGCATCCTTGTCGGGCACGATCTGCATGATCGCTTCACCAGGCGTGACGACTGTTCCGCCCGCATGGACGACAAGTTGATGAACGATCCCTTGCTGAGGCGCGCGAATATCGACATGCTTCAGCTCATCTTCGGCAGCAACGAGCCGCTCGGAATATTCGCCGATATCACTTTCGGCCTGACGCAATTGATCCGAGATTTCGGTTCGTTGATCGTCATCGACTTGAATAATCTGCAACTGGGTTTCAGTGATTTTGCCATTGGTTTGAGCTGCAGAAGCGATCAAGCTGCCAAGCTCACCGGTGAGATCCGCAGCATCTCGCCGCAAGCTGTAGACCCGCGTTGCGGGAATGATGCCCTGTTCCAGCAATGGCTGCAGGCTAGCGAGCTCGGTGTTAATGATCGTAATTGCTTGTCGCTTACCCTCCTGCTGAGCGCCCAGCCCTTCCGCCTCCTTCGAAAGTTGGCGGACCCGCTCGGCTAATTGCGCTTTTCGGCCTATTCTGGATGAGCGTCGGTCTTCAAACAACCGCCGTTCTCCGTCGAGTATCGCTGCAATTTCGGGGGTAGCTTGCTCGCTCAAAAGGTCCTCTGGAAAGGTGATCGTCTCTTTCGCATCTCGTTCTGCCGAAAGTCGAGCCACGCGCGCCGAAAGTTCCTTTAGCCGTTTCGAGATGATGGCACGATTGGCGCGTGCCTGTGTATCGTCAAGATGAACAAGTATTTGGCCGGCTGCAACGTGATCGCCGTTTTTGACGAATACCTGGCCCACAGTGCCACCTTTCTGGTGCTGGACAGGTTTGACATAGCTGTCGACGACCAACGTTCCGGTGGCGATAACGGCGCCCTGAAGACGTATCGTGGCAGCCAATCCTCCTAAAACGCCTACGAGAAGGATAACAGCGGCGAGTGCAATCAGCGTTAGACGGCGGACGGCGCGTTCGGCAAGCGGCGTGTGAGCCCCCTTCATTGGGCCATCTCCTCGCCGCCGATAATCAGTCGGACCGGTTGAAGCCCCGGTGGTCCGGGTTGCGTTGTCTTCCTGAGAACCTCATCTTTCGGCCCGAAAGCCTGCATTTGGCCGTTGGTCAACACGAGCACCTTGTCGATCGCAGCAAGCGCGCTGGGGCGATGTGCAACAACCGCGACAATGCCTCCACGGGCTTTGACGCTCAGTATCGCCCGCGATAACGCAAGCTCTCCATCAGCATCGAGATTTGAGTTGGGTTCGTCGAGAACGATCAGGAACGGCTCACCATAAAGCGCGCGAGCCAGCGCAATACGCTGCCTCTGTCCGCCCGACAGCGCAGATCCTTGTTCGCCTATCTTGGTTTCAAAGCCTTTGGGAAATTGCAGGATCATTTCGTAAACGCCTGCCGTCTTCGCAGCCGCAATGATCTTCTCTGATGTCGCATCCGGATCAAATCTAGCAATGTTTTCGGCGATAGATCCGCCAAACAATTCGACGTCCTGCGGCAGATAGCCGATATGCGCACCAAGCGCCTGCGGATCCCACTGCGACAGCGACGCCCCATCCAAGCGGACCGTTCCCGCGACCGGCGGCCAAAGCCCAACGAGACCCCGCGCAAGTGTGGATTTACCAGATGCACTAGGCCCGATCACCCCAACGGAGTCTCCAGCCTGAAGCTCTATTGATATGTTTCGCACGATCGGGTTTTTGGAGCCTGGCGCCGCAAGATGCAAGCCTTCGACCTTCAAAGCTTTCTCCGGCTTGGGCAAAGAGACCTCTCGTCCGTCGACAGACATCAGGTCGGCGAGCCTCATCAGACGCGACCAACTATCTCTGGCTGCGACAAAGCTCTTCCATTGGCTGATCGCCAATTCGACTGGAGCTAATGCTCGGCTGAGTAGAATGGAGCTTGCAATCATGATGCCGCCCGAAGCCTCCTGACGAATGACGAGGATCGCGCCAACGGCAAGGACGGCTGATTGCAGCATTATCCGCAAAATCTTCGAAATTGTCCCGAGTGCGACAGTTACGTTTGATAAACGCAAATGATTGCCGAGGTAGCGGCTGTTAATTTCGTTCCACTTCGTGCCGAGCATATGGCCGAAACCCATCGCCAATACGGCTTCGGAGTTTCTGCGTGTTGCTTCCGCCAGCGCCATCCGTTCCGAAATGATCTTGGCCGCCTCTTTTGCAGGCCCGCGCGACATCCGTTCGGTCAGGATCGTAAGACCGACGAGGAGTAGCGCGCCGGCAAGTGCCGTAACCCCGATCCAGATGTGAAAGAGGAAACACAGACCAAGATAAAAAGGCATCCAGGGGATATCAAACAGAGCGGTTGGTCCCGGCCCTGAGAGAAATGAGCGCACGACGTCAAGGTCACGTACGGGTTGGAGACCGTCTCCGTGCACCTGCATGCGCGCGGGAAATAGGACGAGAGAATCGTAGACCGTTGCACCGAAACGCTCATCGACTGAAAGGCCCAGACGCACTAAAAGCATTGAGCGGACCACCTCGAGAATCCCTTGGAAGGCATAGAGCGTCGCCGCAATGATACCGAGGCCGACAAGGGTCGGCAGACTACGGGCCGGTATCACCCGATCGTAGACCTGCAACATGAAAAACGAGCCGGTTAATGCAAGAATATTAACTAGGGCGCTAGTCGCTCCGATGCCAAGGAAAGCCATCTTCAGCGACGATAGCACCGCCACCAGAAATGATCGCGGCGGTTTAATTGCAGTATCGAGCACCTCTAAACTCCGCGCACGCTATTGCGACAAAGACGTAAGCCGCGCCGCCTGGAAATTGTTGAAGGCACATCCTCTGATAGAGATGAGTTATTCGCGTCCTTGAATGTAGGAGATGCGCTTCCTGGCTCGTTAGTCATTTAATTTAGTCTTGCCCCAAATTCGGTCGATGAATTAACCCGCTGCCTACGCTGGCCAACCTCCCGAGAAAAAAAGGTCGCATAGATGATCGATGGCATGCAAAAGCGCTGTCCTTCTGCATCATGCGGTATCGACACCTCATTATCATTCTACGACTTCAACCTTAACTAATCTACTAAAAGAGTGCAGGAGAACGCGCGTCTCGCTTTTTTGCCGCGCAGAATGACAATTGCGCAGTAGTCACGCGACCGCGGTTCGTCATGGCCAGACTAATCTGCGACCAAAAGTAATCGCCAGCAAAACGAAGAACATAAGCTCTAACGGCCAACAGATACGGCAGCGAACACCAACGCAAATACAAACCAAATCTAGAAACGCCTGCGCTCATTCTGCGACGATGGATGCATGATCACATCCCGACTCTTTAGATTTACAAATATCCCATAATTGTACCCTCTCGATTCCGCATATACACGTGGTATCCAGAAAATTGATTCACTATAACTTACGGCTCTACATCTTCTTTGCACGCGACTGCTTGGAGAGCTCGAAAGCAAACCAATGGCCAAATTGAATTGCGGGCGCGTCAACCGTCTTAGTCGCAACCAAGGCGACCGCGATTGCTATCCCAAGATATATCACAAGAGCAGATAGCAATCCAATCAGACCATTCCCCATGAAGCAAATCACAAAGCAAGCAACGGACGTCAAAATTGGAAAATGGAATAAATATAAAGAAAACGATATACGTCCAAGGAACAATGACACGGGATTGGATAGTGGATAGGGCGCCTTCGATCCCGTACAGGTCCCCGCAACCACGAGAACGGCGCCGATACAATTGTAGGCCGACTTTGCATCCCTGACAGTCGGCAGCCAAAGGTATGGTAGGGCGGCATTTTGATATGCACCGAAAAAAAAGCCGACAAACAAGCATCCCAAAGCAAGATAGCCTTTCGGCTTCAACCAATTGAGAGAAGCACCTGCTAAAAACGCAAGGTAATAGATCTGATCATCAGAGCGGGAAATTAAAATTCCAAGTGCCGCCAAAATAAGTCCAGCATACGCTTTTCTCGGAGGCGAAAGGCATATGGCCGCCAACAGCAATAAAGATCCGAGGAATTCCACCTTTAATGTCCATAACGGAGGAACCAACGTTCCATCGCCGAGTATACCGCGATACTCGACAATGTTGAGCAACTCTCCAAGAGAAACAGAGTGGGTGTAAAAATTCTCCAACCATTGCGATGACGAAACAGCGGCGGCCTCGATATTGAAGTAGAACCCTCCTTCGAGTAGCAGCCATGAGAAAAAGCAGGCTGCAGCGATGGGAATGTTGAGCCTAAAATAGCGCCCGATCGCTCGTGCCCTGATCAAATCGTATCGATCTTCCATAGCCGGAGAAGCAAGCAAGAAACCCGAAAGAACGAAAAATACTAAGACCGGAAAATGCCCATTGAAAAATAGAGTGATAGGCGGACTGCTTAGAATCTTCTCCGCAATAGACATGGGAGTTTGATATTTCTCAAAACCATCATAATTGTAACGCAGAAGCGATGGCCAAAATGCTGCCACAAAATGCGACAGCGCAACGTTTATAGCTGCTATTCCGCGCAAGCCGTCTGCAGCATCATTTCTACCCGCCACAATTTCCCTCGCCAGAAACAATCAGAAACGCTTGGATATCATTTGAAGCCGGTATGATCCAGTTTTCTGGAGGGTTTATGAATTGACCTTGTTCCCTTTTCCCCTTTGCTAGTTTCTTTTTTGCCGCAGCGGCGCCGACACGTCGTAAACCAACTCGCTTTTAAACGCTTTCCCCAGGGAGATATTTAGGAGTGTCATAGGTGGCCTCGGGCGCTATAATTCAGGTCCTCCATGATCGGAGCGAACAGGTCATCCGTCTCAATCATCGGCATGGCGAGGATATCGGCGACCTGGCGCAGATCCGTGACGCCCTCTGCATTCAGCAATCAACATCCGTTATCAGCCACATGCCTTGCCTCACAGTACCCGCGCCCCAGTGCCGTCGTGTACACCCGGTAAAGCGATTGCGTCGCAATATCCTCAAGCGGCGGGTTGTGCTGGCTCGCGAGGATATTTTGCCCGTTGACTGCCAAGTGGCCGGATGGCTGATTGTAATTACCGTTAGGATCGAAGGGCAAGGAAATGCCTTAATTGAAAAAGGCGGCTCTAGAGAACCGCCTTGATGATATGATTTTTCAGAAGTCGTCCACTTTTGATCGTCAAAAGGTGGGTTGCACTCGAAATGACGCTAGATGCATACGCTGAAGCCAAGGGTCTCACTCGCTCAGGCTTCCTCGTCCGCGCTGCGCGACGCGAAATTGAGCTTAACGCCACCTAGTTGTGTGACAGCGGGCAATCATGCCCGTGGTCTCGCTCATATTTCTATTATGTTCTGGGTGTATCCCAAGATCGCAAGAATCTGCTGATCTGCATCTGCGCTACCATCGCCGGCATTTCCAATACCCCCATGCACTGGAAGCTCTTTGCGGCCAAGGCTTATATCAGGCCGAATTCGGAAGTGAGAGGCAGCCGCAGAGCGCAAAGGTTGGGGTTGACGCAAGGGCCGGCAAGGAGGAGAGCAGCCTGCTGCAGGGAAAACTCGCGGCCCCGCAAGCGGAGCTAGCCGGCACACAGGCGGCGCTGGCCGCAACAAGAGAGCAGCAACGGCACGTAAGCAGCCAGGTCGATGCGCTGCAGAACTCAACAAGTTGGCATGTTACCGCGCCGTTGCGGTCCGTCAAGGCGATGTTGGAAGGTGGTAGGCGCGATGAATGAGTTCGGTGCAACTACAGCGACACGGCTGCGGGTTGCCATCGTGCAGAAACTGCCGCAGCAAGCGCGATGGCCCTTATATCCACCAACCATTCCATCGCCAGCGCAAAAATGAATGCGGTGGGAACGTAGGCAAAAAACGCCATAGCTACCGCGACCGGGTAAGTCGACCCAGTGGCATCTGCGACCATAAAACCAAAACAACCTGCCGAGAACAATGCCGGGATATGCGTCAGATAGAGCGGGAAGGATATCTTGCCCAGATACTTAAAAACGCGACCGGACAGTGCCCTTTGCGCCGCCTCCCAGCCCGAAAGCAATACCACCAACGCCAAAGCGGATATTTCATGCCAAAGGGACACGTTCCCCTGATTTATGAACCCTGGCACGTGCCAATTTATTGACGGCACAAACCCCATCAGCGACACTATAGCATCCCAGTAGGGACCGCGAGCAACAGAAAACGGCACCGTGCCCAAGAAGCAAATCAGCAGCAGGATCGGAAATCGCCATTTTAGGCGAGATGCGAATCGGTGAACTTGCAGAAGATAAACACTGCCGCCAAACAGCATGATGGAGACGAACGTCCGACCAACAACGGCACCAAACAGCAAAAGCAGGATGCCCGCTCCGGTCTTACTTATACGTGATATGCCCGTACAGAACATAAGGATCAACACTATGGACCCTACAAACTCGATCGGCATTGTCCAAAGCACAGAGTTGTAGGAGTTATCCAATGTGGCGTTTCCAAGCAAACTATTCCAAGCCTGATAGAGCCCATCTGTAAAGCTTGGGTCGGATTGGCTGAATTGCTTTGCCAGCCAATCCGACTTGGTAATCGCGGCAATCCTTTGGTTGAAAATAAGCCCAATTTCGAGCAACGCCCATCCAAGAAGGCTCGCTGCAAGTACTGGAACCCCGAGCCGGATAGTGCGTTTCACCAACAATCCAGGCAGCGCCAAACGGCTGTTGTGAAACGAATTCGCCAGCACAAAGCCAGACAGAGCGAGAAAAATGCAGACTGAGAAGTTGGCCCCCGCTCCTACAAAAAGGAACGGATAAGCGGAAAGCGCGACATCCCAACTCCCGTGAGAATTCTCCACTTTTCCGGTATAAATCGCGAAGTCGAACGCAACCAGGAAATGAGACACGGCCACGTTTAAGGCAGCCAGGCCTCGAAGGCCATCGAAGAACACGAATCGGCTATCAGCACTGTGCATAGTTTTGCCTGGGTTTCTACTAGGATATGCGGGTAGCTCAATAAGTTGCGGAAAGCGAGAAAAATATTCCGCTCTCGCTTAGGGACGTGGCCAAACCACCCACAGGTGAAAAGAATGTCCGAGGCCGAAGGGCGCGCGACGTTCTAAGCGGCTGGTCGACCGCCCTTGGGAAGATTCTGCGGAAAATAAGAGATCGCACCGCGACAAAGAACTTCGACCGGTCCATTGTAGGCTCCAACGAAAAAGGGCCGCGAAAGCGACCCCTGTTGCATCATTTATAGATGATAGTTTTCATCTGGAGACGAGACGAGTATTTCGCCAGACCTGGACGCCGTCCGCGGTGATCATGGAGGCGAAATCGCTCCGATCCAGGCTGTAACTGAACCGACACGGCTTTTCATGCTCAAGCGTCCACCCCATGGAGTGGAATAGCGTCAATAGCTGCGCCTCAACGATTCGAGAGTGTGTACCGATGATGACCCAACGGACGCGCTCATTGATGACTTCCTGAGCTGCAGCGCAAACCTCGCCTTCCCAGCCCTGTATGTCTACATGCAACATATCCCACAGAGGCTCTTTTGAGAGGAGGTCCGCTCCGGCCAGAATTTCCACATTCATAAAATCGTTTATGCGCCCGGCGTTATAATCATCATCAGCTACGTCGCCCTCGCGAATTGGTCTTGTCCCCCAATCATTTCGGGGGTCCGGATGCTTGGGCCATTGAGCGCGACCGGGTTCAGGTCCCACCGCTGCCAGATAGACCAAAGTCGGTTCAGGCTCGAAACCATTGTCGCGATAATGCTGCACCATGGTTTCGAAGTGAACGGGATCGGCTTCGACACCATAAAGCTTGATGTCGGAAATCCCTTTATTTCGCGCAGCAACACCACCGGCAATGATCCACGGCCCCCAGCCGGCGCCCCACTCCATTGCGGTATATCGACCTGATGCGCTTCTGACGGTCTTTACGAGGCCAAGCCATTCAGTAGTTTCGGCATGGTAGTCGCCAGGAACCGGAGCGCCTTGGACAGCGCCGCTCAGATGCTGGACTTGGTCATACAGCGACGAAACTCGCGTCCGCACACCCATGAAGTCCACTATGAAGCCAGGCTGCGACTTTCTATTGTGATTGGTGAACTCATCGAAGATTGCAACATCAGAACTGTTGTATCCTCGATAAATCTGCAGCTCGCCCAAAGGCTCAGCCGAGGGCACCTGTTCAGCGGTTGCCCTTGCCGCCTGTGACATATTTTCGATATCGCTTCGGATCAGCTCAAGGACGCGAGGCGCAACGCGATGAGCTATACTCGGCGCTATCGTCTGACGCCATACGGATTTAAACATGACATAATACCCCAAAGATTGTGTCTCTAGAGCACATATCAGCATCCTTGGATTGCTGAAACTAATAAATAGTCGATCATAGACCTCCTCGATGAGAAACTGATCCTCATTTTATTGCAGGTTGGTTTGGGCGTATGGGCTCCTCCGCAATCCATTCTATGTTGGGAAGCTCGTATGGGATCGCGTCTATATAATAAAAACCCTTCCACGGAACGTCGCGTTTCAAAAGCGAACCACGAAGCGGCCATCGAGGCCATCAACGCCCTTCACCTTCGGATTATTGAAGATGAGCTGTCTGATACGGTGCAAAATCGAAAGAATGAAGTCGGCGGCAAGCACTCTTACATTTCGCCAAGAAACAAGCGCCTTCTATCCGAGCTCCTCAAATGCGCGGTCCGCCTCGGCAGTTTATCCACCGTCGGGGTTGATAACGCTGACCCCGGTAGTTGCAGCACCTGGGAGGAAGCCAAGAGCTGCTCGAACAGTGTTCAATATTACCATCAATCGACATCTTATTGTCTATGGCACACCGGCTCGTTCACGGCATCTGCGCACCCGTTGCGGTCGTGAAGACGCGATAAAGCGATTGCGTTGCCGTGATAAATAGCTGGTTACGTCGCTGGCCGCCGAAGGTGAGGTTGGCGACTGTCTGGGGTGTTTTGATCTTGCCGATCAAGGTGCCATCAGGTGCGAAGCAGTGGACGCCGTCGCCAGCGCTTGTCCAGATATTGCCTTCGATATCGGCCCGGAAGCCGTCCGGTATGCCGGTGTCAATGTTGCAGAAGACCCGGCCATTCGCCGCCTTCTTTCCATCGACGTCAAAGACGCGAATGTGTCGCGGGGCGCCGATGTCGTGGCTAGCGGCGGAGTCGGCAACGTAGAGCTTCGTCTCATCGGGAGAAAATGCCAGGCCGTTCGGCTGGC
This sequence comes from Martinezella tropici, assembly GCF_008370325.1. Lineage (GTDB taxonomy): Bacteria > Pseudomonadota > Alphaproteobacteria > Rhizobiales > Rhizobiaceae > Rhizobium > Rhizobium tropici_B. Next base: position 90,563 of record NZ_VNIP01000003.1, read on the forward strand.
GGAAATCGTCGACGACGATCTCCAATTCGCCCGTTGATGGATGGAGCCTATAGACATTGCGGGTCGGCTGTTCAGGCTCCGCCTTGTAGCCTTCGTAGTTCGAGAGAATGCCGTAGGTTGGATCGGTGAACCAGATGGATCCATCGGAACGAACAATCACGTCGTTCGGCGAGTTCAGGCGCTTACCCTTGTAACTGTCGGCAAGCACCGTGATCGAGCCATTGATTTCCGTGCGTGTGACCCGGCGACCGCCATGTTCGCAGGAGATCAACCGCCCCTGCCGGTCGCGCGTGTTGCCGTTGGCGAAATTCGATGGCGCGCGGAAGATCGAGACGCCGCCGCCCGGCACCCAGCGCAGCATGCGCTCATTGGGGATGTCGCTCCATATCAGGCATCCGGTATCGGCGAACCAGGCAGGTCCTTCCGCCCAGCGGCAGTCCGAATAGAGCTCCTCCAGCCCGGCACTTGGAACGACGAGGTTCCGGAAGCGGGTATCGTAGATTTCGTAGGGGGAGGAGGAGTCGTTTGACATTGCGATTGTCCTAAAAACTGCTGAGGAAACAGTGTCAGCGCCCGCCGACGGGGCGTCCGCCTGCAACGAGAATGACGGCAATGATGATCAGGCCGGTCAGAATGAGCCTCGGCCCGGCGCCGAACCCATAGGTGTTCAGCATGGAGACCACCAGGAACATGAAAAGCGATGCTCCCCATATGCCCGGTACGTTCGAATCGCCGCCGGCGACTGCGGTTCCGCCGATAATGACGACGGCGATCGACATCAGCAGATATTCGGCCCCCATGTTGAGGGCAGCTCCGCCGGAAAAGCTCGCGAGCAGATAGCCGCAGATTGAGGCAAGCACAGCGCAAAGCACATAGGTAGCAAGCCGCGTTCCGTCGACGGGAATGCCCGCCATGCGCGCCGCGAACATGCTCTGCCCGATCGCCGATATCCAGCGGCCGAAGATCGTCCGCTCTAAAAGCACCCAGGCAAGGACCGAAAGCAGAAGAGCAACAATTGCCACATTCGGGACACCGAGGAAACCGGACGTGGTGAAATCGGCCAGTTGATCCGGCGGCTTGATGCGCAGACCGCGGTTGCTCCAGATTGCCGTCGACTGGATGATGAAGCTCATCGATAGTGTCGCGATGATGGGCGGGATGCGCAAAAGCTTGATCAGGCCATAATTGCCGATGCCGATACCAAGGCCGATGAGGATCGACACGAGGAGACCGGGCACGATCATTCCATCCTCGACATTCATGAGCTTGAGCGCGATTGTGCCGGCAAGTGTCATCGTGGCCGGCACCGACAGATCGATATTGCCCGGACCGAGCGTGATGACGAACATCTGCCCGATGCCGACGATCACGGAGAAGGCGGCGAAGGTCAGCGCTGCCTGCGAGAGGCCGATGGAGCTCGCACCGCCCGTGAAGAGCACGGTGACGAGCCAAACGATTATGGTGGCGAAGAAGGACCAGATCCAGGGCTTCCGGCCGAGTGCCCGAAAAGCGATCATGATTGTTTCTCCCGCTTTTCGACTCGGTTGAGCAAGAGCCGCAGCGCCAGCACGATGATCAGGATGGCACCCTGGGCACCGATTTGCCAATCCGGCGAGATCCGCAGAAATGACAGGAATGAGCCTGCCAAAGTCAGGGTCAAAGCCCCAATGACAGCACCGACCGGCGAAACGCGGCCGCCTATGAACTCTCCGCCTCCGAGAATGACGCCGGCAATCGACAGAAGCGTATAGCGCAGCGCGATGTTTGCATCCGCCGAGGTGGTAAGCCCGACCAGTGCGACGCCTGATAACACCGCAAAGAGACCGGCAAGCCCATAAGCAGCCGCGCGCAAGGTGACGACGGACCAGCCGGCGCGCTCAAGCGAACGTTGATTGCCGCCGACGCCACGGATCAGCACGCCGAAGGACGAACGCATGACGATCAAATGCGAAATCAGCGCGATCACGATACTCGCGACGATCGCCATGGGGACGAGCGGTGGCTTCGAGGTCATCAGCCAGCGGGCCCAATCGGGCGCCGTGCCACCCGGCGCGGGAAGCAGCAGCACCGCAAAGCCGCCCCAGACGAAACTCATCCCGAGGGTGACGACGATCGACGGCAAGTCCCTAATGTAGATGATCACGCCGATGACGGCATAGACGGCGATCGCGGTAGCGAGAATGAGGATGCCCAGCAGCGGTGAAGACTGCAGATAGGTCGCCGCCACACAAGCCGTGAAGCTGACGAACGTTCCCATCGACAGATCGAGATCGTTGACCGACATGATCATCATCTGAGCAATCGTCGCGAGCGCGATGGGCACGGCGAGATTGAAAAGCAGATTGAGCCCGATATAGCTCATGGCCCGCGGCTGGAGATAGAAGACCGCGATAAGCAAAACGGCGAGCGATAGCGCCGGGATAAGCAGACGCAAGGTGGCGGACGATGGACGGATCATGCGCCCTCCCCGGCAAAGGAAGCTGCCAGCACGTTTTCCTCCGTGATTTCCTCTCCCACCAGCTCCGCGACGATAGCGCCGTCTCGAAAGACATAGGCGCGGTCGCAAAGGCGGATTTCGTCCATCTCGGTGGAGTACCAGATGAAGGTTCGGCCTGCGGCGGCTTCATCGTTCAGAATGCGATAAACTTCCTGCTTAGTGCCGATATCAACACCGCGCATGGGATCATCCATCAGCACGATCGGCGAAGTGGTCGCGAGAGCCCGGGCGAACAGAACTTTTTGTTGATTGCCGCCGGACAATGACAGGATACCGTTTTCCATCGCTGGTGTGCGGACTTCGATGCGCCCCTTCCACTCGGCTCCGAGGCTTTCCTCTCGTTCCTTATTGACAAGCGACATCTTCGAGAGATCGCCGAGCGATGCGATGCTCAGGTTCTTCAAGATGCTCCATAGAGGAAAGGTCCCGTTCAGACTGCGGTCACCAGCAACGAAGGTAATATTCTCCCGCCTGCCGGGCAGCCAATTGCTCGACAAGGAGCGATGGAGATCGAGCAACATGTCGGTTTGCCCATGACCCGCAAGTCCGGCAAGGCCGACCACTTCGCCCTTGCGGACCTCGAAGCTCAGGCCCCTGCCTCTTCGTGAAGACAAGGTGAGAATAGGAGGCGTGACGGCACGCTCCCCATTCCCGTGCTTGCGGTCCTGTTCCTTGACGACGCTGCCCATGGCCTGGACGAGGCTTCGGACGTTAAAATCGTGTGCGGCACGATCGGCGACGACCCGACCGTCCTTCATGACGAGAATCCGGCTTGCCGTCGAAAGGATCTCGCCAAGGATATGCGAGATCAGCATGACCGCGCCGCCTGCCTGCACGAACGTGCGCACATAGGTCATCAATTGCGCCGCCAATCCGGCATCGAGCGAAGAGGTCGGCTCGTCCAGAATGACCAACTTCGGCCTCTCGCCGACTGTGCAGAAGGTGATCGCAATCTCCACCATCTGCCGTTCGGCGATGGAAAGTTCACCAACGGTGCTCATGACGTCGATCTTGTGCCCAGTGAAAATCTCATTGAGCTTGGCGCGCGCGATCGTTGCCGCCTGCCGACGCCAGTTCCAGCCGGAGAGACCGTGATGAACGACGCGCATGTTCTCGACAACGGTCAGGTTGGGGGCGAGCGACAGCTCCTGAAAAACACAGCGAATGCCGTGCGCACGCGCAGCATTGATGCCGTGCGCTTTGTCGTTGCCGTCGTAGGCAATCGTTCCTTCATGCGGGTTAAGACCGCCGTTGATGACGTTGACGATCGTCGATTTGCCGGCGCCGTTGTGCCCGACAAGGCCGATGCATTCGCCGGCGTGGATGGTCAGATCGGCACCATCGAGCGCCCTGACCGCGCCGAAATGCACCTTGATGCCTCTCGCCGAGACGACAGCTTGCCGCTCGCTGTCTTCCTTCATCGAACTATTGTCTTTGACTGCAATCATGGATCGTCCGGCCGGCCGTTGCATCTAACCGGAGCCGCCCCCATCGGCGGCACCGGCCTTCATTTGCTAATCGATATCGATTACTTCGCCGCGGCGATGACCTTCTTGGCGTCATCGAGCGTGTATTCGACATTGGCGACGCCTCCGGCCTGCGTGGTGGCCAGACTGGCTTCGAGATTGTCCTGATCGATGCGCAGGAACGGCACGACCAGATCCTTCTTCACCTGCTGACCGTCGAGGATCTGCTGGGCCACCCAAAAGGCCAGCGTGGACACACCGGGGGCAATGGAGACGGACATGGTCTCATAGTGATTGGCGTCCTTCTCCTTCTTCCACCAGGCAAGCTCGTCCTGACGGTTGCCCATGACGATCGTCGGCATGGGACGTTTGGCGGCTGCAAATGCCTGCGCAGCACCGTAGCCGTCGCCGCCCTGCGTCACGACCGCAGCAATATCTGGAAGGCTCGGCAGGATGCCGGCGACGGCGCGCTGCGCGACATCCTGCGCCCAGTCGCCATGGACAGAGCCGACAATCTTGAACTGCGGATATTTGGCGGCAGCCGCATGGATACCAGCGGAAATCTCGTCATCGACGGAAACGCCGGCAAGTCCGCGGATCTCTAGTACATTGCCACCTTTCGGCATCTTCTTGGCGAGATACTCGATCTGGCTGGCGCCCATGCCCTTGAAGTCGACGGCAATGCGCCAGGCGCAGGGTTCGGTGACGATGCCATCGAAGGAAACCACGACGATCTTGGCATCGCACGCTTCCTTGATGGCGCCGTTCAGCGCGGTCGGTGATGCGGCGTCGATGACGATCGCATCATAGCCCTGCAGGATCATATTCTGAATCTGCGCAGCCTGTTCCGTTGCCTGATTTTCCGCTGTCGTAAACGGATCGGCGGCAGCAACGACGCCGGCTTTCACGGCTTCGCCCGTGACTTTCTGCCAGCTGGTCAACATGGCCTGGCGCCAGGAGTTGCCGGCATAATTGTTCGACAACGCAATCTTCTTGGATGATGTATCAGCAAAAGCGAAACCCGGCACGGCAACGCAGGCGATGACGGCGGATGCCAGAAGCATCTTGGTAATATTCATATTTTCCTCCCAATGAGCCCGTACTTCATCTTCCAGGCCAAGATTTTCGAGCGCGCTCCTCAACGAACGATCGAAAATATTATTTGCACTGCAGGTTCCCCTGTCAGTACAAGCAGGATGTCCGAGAATGTTTCGATTGTACAGGCGCTTAAGCTGCGGGACCCTGCGGGATCCCGCAGAAAATATGCGCAAGTCCGCAGGACGAACGGCTCGGATCGGCGCTTAATAGCGTCGGAAATCCGTATGCTGCGATCGATCGGAGGAGAAGTGGTCGACGCATTGCCTGGGAGGGCGTGTCTTGCGCGATCTGGCGCCGCAATCGGTCTTCGACCATTATCTCAACATATCGAGGCTCCTCGCCGGCCAGCTCGATTTTCACTCCGTTATCCGGGCAGTCGCTGCCGAAATCAGCCATGTGATCCCGCATGATCATCTCGACGTCTGCATCATGCTGGTGGACGAACAATTTCATACGGCTTATGAGAGCGGGCTCGAGACCGATTGGGGACGCCGTTTTCCGGCGCCGGTCAGCAACAGCCCCATCCGCACGCTTCTCTGGGGCGAGAGCGATTATCTGCTGACCGACGACGCCTGGAGCGATCCGCAGTTCCATTTTCAGGGCGCTTTTTCACACCCGATCTTTCACCAATCGCTGCATAGCCGCGTGCACGTGCCCCTGAAGGTACAGGGTCATGTCATCGGCGCGCTTTCCTGCTCGAGCCACCAGACCGGCTTCTACACCATGCAGCACGTCGAAAGCGCCCGCGTCATTGCCGATCTGTTAGCACCCCATTTCTTCGCTATCCGCGCCGCCGACCAGGCTAAACGCTCTGCAATCGTGGAAGCCGAGGCCCGCGCCCGCGAGGAAGGTCTTCGCCTCGGCGCCCTGAAATTGACCGAGGCATTGGAGGCCGAGCGACAACGCATCGGCATGGACCTGCACGATCAGATTCTGGCCGATCTGACCCGCCTCGCCCGGCGGCTGGAGAGGCTTGCCCGCCAGCCCGACGTTACCGGTGAGGCCCTTGAACCGCTCTTTCGCGGTTTGCAGCATAGCATGCACGACCTTCGCCAGATCATCGAGGAGGCCAAGCCCTCGGTCCTTCAGCTGTTCGGCTTTGCGCAGGCGGTGGAAAACCATCTCGAACGATCAATCCAGGAGAGCGGCGCCACGTTGGCCTGGACGCTGAAAGACGAGACGGGCGGTGCGATCGATTGTCTCGAACAACCAGTTTCCATCGCCCTTTTCCGTATCGCGCAGGAGGCCATCAACAACGCTATACGCCATGCCCAGGCCAGCAGCGTTGACGTTCACCTGAAAACGGCTGGCGGCGCGGTGACCATTGACGTCATGGATGACGGTCTTGGACTTGGAAATGCCCGCAGGCCGTCGGGCGGCGGCATCGAAAATATGCGGACCCGCGCGCGCCTGATCTCCGCGCGATTCGCGATAAAACCGGCCGGCACATCCGGAGGCACATTGGTCAGCGTCACCCTGCTCGCCAAGGCGCAGCCGGTGGGAGGAGCCGCGGCATGAAGGTTCTGATCATTGAGGACGATCCGCTTCATCGCTCCTATCTCAACGAGGCAATCCGCGCCGCACTTCCAGAATGCGACGGCGTGCTGGAAGCTGAAAACGGAAATACCGGCGAACGGATGGCGCGAGATTGCAAATCCGCCCATATCGTCATGGATTTGCAGATGGGCCAGCGCAACGGGATCGAAGCGGCGCGCACCATATGGAAGGAGCGGCCAGAGACGCGCATCCTCTTCTGGTCGAACTATTCCGACGAAGCCTATGTTCGCGGCGTGTCGCGCATCGTACCGGTCGGCGCCGTCTATGGCTACGTCCTGAAATCGGCTTCCGACGACCGGCTGAAACTGGCGCTGCGTAGCATCTTCATCGAAAGCCAGTGCGTGATCGATCGCGAAGTGCGCGGCATGCAGCAAAGAAGCCTTGGGAACGTCAACGGCTTCACCGAAGCCGAATATGAGATCCTGGTCGATATCGCGCTGGGATTGACCGATCGCGCCATCGCCCAAAGACGCAATCTCTCGGTTCGCAGCGTTCAAAACCGATTGCAGCAGCTCTATATCAAGCTCGGAGTCTATCAGCCGCTCGGCAATCAGGACGATGATGGCCGTTTCAACCTTAGAGCACGCGCCGTGGCTGTGGCGTTTCTCAGAAAGCTGCTCAATCACAGCGCTCTGGAACGAGCGGAAACCGACCTTACCGCCTGGCTCGCCCGCCAGCCTCATGATTGAAAGACAGAATCTGCCACCGATGTCGATCATGCTTGACGTCTTCCACCGAATAATTGTCTATTGCTAGCAATAGACATTAATCCAACCATACGGAATTTCTCATGTCCGCCGTTTCTCCTGTCATCCTGCTCAATTCCATCGATGATGTCGCGGTCGCCCGCGTGATGATCCGCGCCGGTAGCGCGACTGGCATTGACGGCCTGATTGCTGTCGACCAGATCCCGCGCGGCCACAAGGTTGCAGTCCGCGACATCCAGTCGGGCCAGGAAATCCGCAAATTCGGGCAGCCGATCGGCGTCGCGACGCAATTCATTCCGGCTGGCGGCCATGTTCATCTGCAGAACCTGGCGGTCATCGAATCCGAACATCCCTATCAGTTCAGCGTCGATATCGAAGAGACGGGCATGCTGCCGCGCGAGGACTGTCGGACCTTCATGGGCTTCGATCGCGGAGCGGGCGGCGTCGGCACGCGCAACTTCATCGGCATCATCACCACGGTGAACTGCTCTGCGACCGTCTCGAAATATATCGCCGAGCATTTCAATCGCACCGGAGACCTGGATGGCTTCGACAATGTCGATGGCGTGGTGGCGCTGACCCATGGCGGCGGTTGCGCCATCAGCACCCAGTCTGAAGGCTATCGCTATCTGGCCCGCACCCTGCAGGGTTATGCACGTCATCCGAATTTCGGCGGCATCCTGATGATCGGCCTTGGTTGCGAAACCAATCAGATCGCGCCCATTCTTGAGCATTACAAGCTCGAGGAGGGAAATCGCCTGCGTACCATGACGATCCAGGATCTTGGCGGCACCCGTAAGACGATCGCGGCCGCTTCGGAAATGATCAAGGACATGTTGCCCGAGGTGAACTCAGCCAGGCGAACCGTTCAGCCCCTCTCGGGGATCAAGCTCGCCCTGGAATGCGGTGGCTCCGATGGCTATTCGGGGATCTCGGCCAACCCGGCGCTCGGCTATGCTTCAGATCTTCTCGTGCGCAACGGCGGCACTTCGGTTCTAGCCGAAACGCCTGAGATTTATGGCGCGGAACACCTGCTGACGCGCAGAGCCGTCACGCCTACGGTTGCCGAAAAGCTGCTCTCCAGAATCGATTGGTGGCGCGACTATACCCGCCGCAACGGCGCGGAACTCAACAACAACCCGTCCTACGGCAACAAGCTCGGCGGATTGACGACCATCCTTGAGAAGTCGCTCGGCGCGGTCGCCAAAGGCGGCTCCATGCCGCTGAAGGCCGTCTACGAATATTCGGAGATCGTCGACGAGCCCGGGTTCGTCTTCATGGATACACCGGGCTACGATCCAGTTGCCGTCACCGGCCAGGTGGCCGGCGGCTGCAACGTGATCTGCTTTACCACCGGCCGCGGATCAGTTTCCGGGTTCAAGCCTGCACCCTGCGTCAAGATCGCAACGAACACCGAAATGTACAACCATATGCGTGAGGATATGGACATCAACTGCGGTGACATCGTCAGCGGCGACGATACGATCGAGGCTGCCGGCGAACGGATTTTCGAGGAAATTATTGCGGTCGCCTCCGGCAAGAAGACGCTGAGCGAGACCTTCGACTACGGTGACAATGAATTCGTTCCTTGGCAGGTCGGCGCCATCACCTGACGCTGTCCCAAATCAGGTGATGAAACTGTATTCGTCTGGCTGATAGTGTTCGCGGATATAGGCGGCACGTGTCTGCACACTGGGTTGCGAATTGCTTATATGGTCGCGCATGGCTTTCCGCAGCCCTTTCTCGTCCCGCTTTTGCACCATCTCGAATACGCAGGCATGCTCGGCCAAAAATGGCTCATAGTCCGGCCTTTTGATGCGACTGCCCACGATGTGCTTGCTCAGCGTCAAGATGCAATGCGTCCGTTTCAGGATGCTGAGGAATTCCTTGTTCGGGCAAGCCTGGAGGCTGCGCAGGTGCAGGTCGAGCTCCAGCTCGTACATGGTGGAGGCGGAGACATCGGGATAGTCCGCAAGTGCCTGCGATAGTCGCGCGAGCATGACGTCGACGTGGTCTCGGGAAAGTCCGTCCAAGGCGCTGGCAAGCGCCACCGGCTCGATCTGCTCACGCACCTCGTAGAGGTCGCGGATGCGCTGAGCGTCGAGCGGTACGATCGACCAGCGGAAATTGTCGTCCTTCTCCGCGATACCGAGCGTCTCCAGCCTTAAGAGCACGTCGCGCGCCACCCCACGTCCGACGCCGAAATGTCGCGCCAATTCGTTTTCATTGATACGATAGCGACCGAAGAAGGAGCGATGCACGACGATGCGTTCGACGTCTTCATAAAGCGCCTGCCAGGCAAATGCGGGCCTGCCACTGTCCTCCTCAAACAAATTGCTGAGATAGTTACCGAGCTTGACGCGTTTCGGCGGCATTCCCGGCGTTCCGACAATAAAGCCGCGACCATCGAACCGAGCGATCAAACCGTCCTTAAGCAACAGCTGCAGCGCTTGGCGCACGGGCGCACGGCTACTACCGACCAGCCCAGCCACCGCGGCCTCGGTCAGCACAAGGCCATCCGGTACCGCTCCCGCAAGTATCTTGGCCCTCAATCGCCCGTGAAGTTCCTCATAGAGCTTAGTCTTGCGTAGACGACCGCTCTCCAAATGCAAAAGGCTCATCTCGTTCCATACTTCACCAGAGAAGACAGCATCTTGGCTGTCCACATTGCCACGCCGAGTTCAAAATCCTCCCTCGGGCGACCTCGCCATGCTTTTCGATTCCCGTTCGCGTGCGTCGGAGGCCCCAAGCAAGAAACGTGCCCTGACAGTGAATATGATCCGACGCCTCCATAAGGCATGGGTATCCCCTTGAGTGCCTTATCAAACCATACCACCTATTCGGCCGTGAACTAAGAGAGCCTGGCCGTCCAGCTGAGACCGATTGGGATTTGCATTCAACGTCATAGGCCATAGGCTGAATTCCACAAACTCAACATCAGACTACAGACTGAAAACAATTGATCGAGCAGCCCTCCATAGGCTTTCTCGAATGGCATCGCTGAGCCGTCATGTAGTTTTACGAAGTAGGTTTCGTATTGAGGTCAAGCGCTTTTCAACTTTCGGCTTCTCGACAGTTTGAAATCTCTCACGAGCCCTCGCGTCTCTTCGGAATCGCCACACGTCCTCTGACCATGGGATCAGTAGAATGAGATCGCCCAATCTGTTGCGCGTTCCGACGATGGTTACTCAATTTCGCGTTCGCCAGTCCCATCGGTCTTCGGTGGGTCACCCTCCCGGCGCGCTAGCTCATTTTCGACGGCCTCACGAATGAAGGTAGCGATGCCGTAGTTTCCGACTAGAGCCTTGATCCGCTCTTTCGTCGCCCGTGGGAGACGAACTTTCGTTTCCTTCAGATTTAGCGGCGGTCGCCCCATAAAATGTATTCTTCCCCGTCGCCAAATATCAAAAATAAACCGGACCTCCATAAACGGCCCCTTTATTGACGGATTAAACGGGGACGTTTATTGTCAGGTTGCAGACGGCTGGATCGCGTGTTCGCGCACGCTACCCAGCCTAACCACAATCTGGCTGGTTGGAGCTTGGATCATGGCTGATTCTGAGAATAGCAGAACTTTGCCCGTATTTGCCCGCGGAAAAATAAAGCCGTTCCCTCGGACGTGTGAAACCGTCCCGCGCTTGATCGACCGTCGAAACCTGCTTTCCGTCGCTTCGCGCCTCTTAAACTCTCGCATCGAAGATCCTGAGGGTCGGCGAACAGAGCCTGGCCCAACACCGGTCAGAGAAATGTGGCCGAAATGGCATGCTCTCTATCAGCGCCAGGTGAAGGCCACTCGTGTCAGAGAAAAACTTGAAAGGGAATTACTCGAAGAGGCCGGTGGTCTTCCGGTAGCGACGCTGCCCAATGTTGGAAAGGATGGCGCCGTCGAGGTTCACTCTTTTGCCGACATCAATCGAATGGCAACGCAGCTCATTGCCAGAGACCTATCTCAGGCGCGAGCCGAGCTTCGCAGGCGCCGAAAACGATGGAAGGAAGCGGATCAGCGTTTGGGATACAGCGCGGCGGTCGCCCTCGAACAAGAGATCGCGGAAAGGGCCGGAATATCGGGACGTGTCATGTGGATCACACCGCCCTCCTCCCTGATTGAAGTCACCGCGAAACTTCATTGTCTAATTGTCATGCACGATCCCGGCCTGAAGCTCGAAGATGCACCTTGGCCCGAGCTGCGCACGATGCTGAAAGATCTTATCCGCCTAGCTGAGAAGCGCCGACCGACATGCGATGGATTTGCACATCCTGGCAAAGCTGCGGGCGTGGGAAGCATTCTGAACTTGGCGACACAGTACCAAGATGCGGCCAGGAAGCTTGGCGAGGGCTCGTCCAAGCTCAACCCGGCTTCGCAGCGTCTTCTGGCGCTCCATGCGATGGAACTTTATCTGAACGCATTCCTGCTCGCCAAAGGCGTGGATCCCACAACAATTTGCGGTTTTCGGCACGACCTCGACCAGCGAACGCGTATAGCATCCGAAGCTGGCCTTGTTCTGCGCAAACGTACGCTGGCGCACCTGGCCACGCTCTCCGCAGACAATGAGTATCACATCATCAGGTATGCAGGGGAGCATGCTTCCACGTTGTCACAGTTGAACCGAGTTATGGCGACTGTCGATGAGCTCTCGCGCAAGGTGCGAAAGGCATTGCGGGTTACGCCAGCGCAGCCCCGAGAGCAATGCCTGGGAAGCACTCAGAAGGATTAGCATTCCGTTGGGCTGGCGTAGGCAGGCGAAACCTCTTCCCTCGCGGGACGATGGATCAGGTGGGCTCGCTCGGGCTCTTGTCGATCGCTTCCCGCTGTAAGAACGCGCAACAGATTGGGCCATCTCATTCAACTGATCCCATGCTCGGAGGGCCGTGTGCCGACCCCGAAGAGAAGCGAGGGCCTGCGAGGGACGTCAAACTGTCGAGAAGCTGAAAGCTCAAAAGCGCTTGACCTCGACACCCCGAATAGAGAAGGGCCCAATGCAGTGCGGCAGATCGATTTTCGTGCAATCTCCTCGGTTATGAGCTATTTAGGTGGTAGCATCCTATCTGGATAGAAAGGTACCTACCGTGGCCCTGAGTACTAAAGACGCAGAAACGGAACGGCTTGCGCGGGCGCTCTTCGCCTAAACTGGCGAAAGTATTACCGTTGCCACTCGCACGGCACTCATCGAGCGGCTGAATCGACTAAGTTCTGATGTTCAGAAAGCTGCGCCGCTTGAAGATCTAGCAGCAAGCCGCCGTGATTGGAAATCGCTCCCCGTTCTGGATCGCGTAGCGCCGACGAAATCCTTGGCTATGACGAGAATGGGCTACCCAGCTGATGGTCATCGATACGTCCGCCATCGTTGCAATAGCCTTCGACGAAGCTGAGGCAAGCTCATTCGAGTCGCGCATCGCCGACGATCCTGTCCGTCTGATTTCGGCAGCAACCATCTTCGAAACATCGATGGTACTTGAAAGCCGTTTGGGCGAGCCAGGGGGAAGCGAACTACCTTCGGAGGCTTTCTCGATTCGAACAGCGCCGTCGGGGCAATAGCTCTCCTCGTAAACCTTCAGGACAGTATCGAACGCGGCTCGCTGCTGCTCCAGGATTGCGATCTCGCCGCGAAGAGCCTCGATCCCAGTTCCCAGTTCTTCCCGCTTCTTCTTTAGCTCCTCCATCTGCATTCGCAATAACCTCTAAAAGCTACGCTTTCAGACTATCTGATCATGGGATGGAAGTCTGGTACTGGGTCCTACATAATTGCGCGCGATTTTCTCGCGCGTGTCCTTCTTGCAGGCATCGGATGTCGTCATTCGCGCCATCCGCTCAAGCCTCGCTATCCAAGGCCCTGCTCTTGTCACCTTGGCCGCCGTGAAACCGCTTCGCCAGATCTTCAAACGCTGCCTGGAGCGCGGCTTCCTTGATCTCGATTTCGCCAAGGCCTGCCTTGAGCGCGATCTGGCCAATCCGCTCGACGTCACGGGTCTCCACGGCCCTAAGCTGTTCCTGCAGTTTGGCGATTTCGTCGCGAATCCTTGAAGAAGGTTTCTTCATTTCCGATCGTCTCCCTGACTGAGAAAGCATGTCATGCGAGCCCAGTCTTTCGGATGGGCGTGCGCAGCGCACTACTGTGAATCCTACAATCGCCAAGGCGCAAGCTTTGGTGAATGATCCCGGCCGTTCCGAAGGAGCGGGTCCAAGGGGGCGCAGTTATATACGTCGCTGGCGCGACGTGCTGCTGAGACACCTGGCAGGCCGTGGCTCCCGACGAACGCGTGGATTTCGCTCGCAACCAGGAAAGAATTTCGTCGTGGCCGTTCCTTATTTCTCCGTCAGCATCGTGGCCCGCGGTTCCGGCCGCAGCGCCGTTCTGTCGGCGGCCTATCGGCACTGCACCAAGATGGAATACGAGCGGGAGGCGCGGATGATCGACTACACCCGCAAGCAGGACCTGCTGCACGAAGAGTTCGTGATCCCTCCCGACGCTCCCGACTGGTTGGGGTCGATGGTTGCCGATCGCTCGGTGTCTGGTGCATCGGAAGCCTTCTGGAACAAGATCGAGGCTTTCGAGAAACGCTCCGATGCCCAGCTCGCCAAGGATGTGACGATCGCGCTGCCGATCGAACTGACGGCCGAGCAGAACATCGCACTCATGCGTGACTTCATCGACCGGCATGTCACCGCCAGGGGCATGGTGGCGGACTGGGTCTATCACGATGCACCGGGCAACCCGCACGTCCATCTGATGACGACGCTGCGGCCGCTCACCGAGGACGGGTTCGGCGCCAAGACGATCGCGGTCCTCGGCCCGGACGGCAATCCGATCCGCAACGAGGCCGGCAAGATCGTCTATGAGCTTTGGGCAGGAGGCCTCGACGACTTCAACGCCTTTCGCGACGGCTGGTTTGCCTGCCAGAACCGGCATCTGGCACTGGCCGGCCTTGATATCCGCATCGATGGCCGATCCTTCGAACAGCAGGGCATCGAATTGGTGCCGACCATCCATATTGGTGCCGGCGCGACGGCCATCGACCGCAAAGCGGAACAGGCGAGGACGCAGTCGTGGGCGGGGTCAGCAAAGCTTGAACGGATCGAGCTGCAGGCGGCACGGCGAAGCGAGAACGCACGGCGCATCCAGCGCCGTCCGGAGATCGTCCTCGAGCTGATCACGCGGCAGAAGAGCGTCTTCGATAGCCAAGACGTGGCAAAGATCCTGCATCGCTATATCGACGATGCCGCCCTGTTCCAAAACCTGATGGTCCGCGTCCTGCAGAGCCCCGAAGCGCTCCGTCTCGAGCGCGAGCGGATCGCATTTGCGACCGGCGCCCGGGTGCCGGCCAAATACACGACGCGTGAGCTGATCCGGCTGGAAGCGGAGATGGCCAACCGCGCGATCTGGCTCTCGAGGCGATCCTCGCATGGCGTTCGAGACGCGGTGATCGAGGCGACGTTGACGCGCCACTCCCGTCTATCAGAGGAGCAGAAGACAGCGATCGAACACGTCGCGGGACCGGAGCGGATCGCGGCTGTCATCGGCCGTGCCGGCGCCGGCAAGACGACGATGATGAAAGCGGCGCGCGAGGCGTGGGAGCTGGCCGGATACCGGGTGGTGGGCGGCGCGCTCGCCGGCAAAGCGGCGGAAGGTTTGGAGAAGGAAGCGGGGATATCGTCGCGGACGCTGTCGTCCTGGGAGCTTCGCTGGAAGGAGGGGCGAAACCAGCTCGACGCAAGGACGGTCTTCGTTCTCGATGAGGCCGGCATGGTGTCGTCGCGGCAGATGGCGCATCTGGTCGAGGCGGTGACCAAGGCCGGCGCCAAGCTTGTCCTCGTCGGCGATCCGGAACAGCTTCAGCCGATCGAAGCGGGTGCCGCCTTCCGCGCCATTGCCGATCGCATTGGTTACGCCGAACTCGAAACCATCTATCGCCAGCGCGAGCAATGGATGCGCGACGCGTCGCTCGATCTTGCCCGCGGCAATATCGGCAAGGCCGTCGATGCCTATGCCGCTCAGGGTCGAATGATCGGTCTGGGTCTGAAGGCCGAGGCGGCCGCAAGACTGATCGCCGATTGGAACCGCGACTACGATCCGGCGACGACGACACTGATCCTCGCCCATCTGCGCCGCGATGTGCGCATGCTGAACGGCATGGCGCGGGCCGAGCTCGTCGAGCGTGGCATTCTCGGCGAAGGATTTGCCTTCCGGACGGAAGACGGACATCGCAACTTCGCGGTTGGCGACCAGATCGTCTTCCTGAAGAATGAAGCATCGCTCGGCGTCAAGAACGGCATGCTCGGCAAGGTCGTCGAAGCGCGTCAAAACCGCATCGTCGCCGTGGTCGGCGAAGGCGAGCATCGCCGCCAGGTCACCGTCGAACAGCGCTTCTACAACAATCTCGATCATGGCTATGCCACCACGATCCACAAGAGCCAGGGGGCCACCGTCGACCAGGTGAAGGTGCTTGCGTCGCTGTCGCTCGATCGGCATCTGACCTATGTGGCGATGACGCGTCATCGCGAGGATCTCCGCGTCTATTACGGCACCCGATCCTTCGCCTTTGCCGGCGGCCTGATCAAGCTCCTGTCGCGCAGGAATGCCAAGGAAACCACGCTCGATTACGAGAAGGGCAACCTCTATCGCCAGGCACTCCGTTTCGCCGAAGCGCGCGGCCTGCATATCGTCAACGTCGCCCGCACGATTGCCCGCGATCGGCTCGAATGGACGGTCCGCCAGAAACAGAAACTGGCCGATCTGGCTCAGCGGCTCGTCGCCATCGGCGCCAAGCTCGGCTTCGCCACCCACACCAAACTCGGCCTCAGTACCAGCACCAAGCCAACCCACTCGCAAAGCAGCAAGGAGGCCAGCCCCATGGTTGCCGGTATCGCCACGTCTACGAAAACGATCGAGCAGGCGGTCGCCGACAAGCTCGAAGCGGATCCCGGTCTGAAGAAGCAATGGGAGGACGTCTCGACCCGCTTCCATCTCGTCTATGCGCAGCCGGAAGCCGCTTTCAAGGCCGCCAATGTCGATGCCATGCTGAAGGATGGAGCGATCGCCAGATCGACGCTCGCGACGATCGGCAACCAGCCGGAGAGTTTTGGCGCGCTCAAGGGGAAATCCGGCCTGCTCGCAAGCCGCGCCGACAGGCAGGATCGCGAGAGGGCGGAACGCAACGTTCCAGCTCTGGCTCAAAGCCTTGGCGATTACATGCGCCTGCGCAGCCAAGCCGAACAACGCCATCAGGCGGAGGAAGTGGCGGTCCGCCGCAAGCTCTCGATCGACATCCCGGCGCTGTCACCGAATGCACGCCAGACGCTCGAACGCGTGCGTGACGCCATCGACCGCAATGACCTTCCCGCAGCACTCGAGTTCGCGCTGGCCAACAGACAAGTGAAGGCGGAACTGCAGGGATTTGCCAAGGCGGTCACTGAGCGTTTCGGCGAGCGGACCTTCCTGCCCCTCGCCGCCAAGGACGCGAATGGCGAGACCTTCACGGCGATCACCGCCGGCATGAGCCCCGGTCAGAAAGCGCAGGTCCAGTCGGCCTGGAGCCTGATGCGCGCCGTGCAGAAGCTCGGTGCCCATGAGCGAACCGTCGAGGCCCTGAAACAGGCCGAGACGCTTCGCCAGGCCAAGGGCCAGGGGATGTCGCTGAAATGAACATGCGTCTTTTGAGAATGGCGCCGGCGCAGTGGCCGCATACCCCGCTCCTTCCGGCCATGACGGCGGTCACAGCAACGCTGCTCAGTGCAATCGTGGCCGCCGGGCTCGTGGGCTATCGGATCAACCTCACCCCGAGCGAACCGCTCGGTCTCTGGCGGATCGTCAAGCTCGATCGCGCGGCTGGGCGCAGATCATCGGTCACAATACGATCTTCGTCGACGATCGTGATCCGCTGGCGTATGGTTTCCAGATCAAGTAGAAGGGCTTGGTCAGGCGAGGCATTTGATGAAATCCGGCAAGCATGAATTGAAGCATGGCCCGTTGAAGGTCGGATTTGTTCTCGCGCGATCGTTTACCCTTTCCGCCTTCGCGCTGTTTATCGATACGCTAAGACTGGCGAGCGACGAGGCCGACAAGTCCGGCCGGGTCCTGGCCGACTGGCAGGTGTTGGGCAGTACCCGGCATCTCATCACCGCCAGCTGCGGTGTTCAGGTGGCGCCGACATCGGACTTTATCGAGCCGCGCGAATTTGACTACATCGTCGTCGTCGGTGGACTTTTGAACACGGACATCACGATCGACAACCAGACCGCCGACTATCTGAAGAAGGCCGCGGCTCAAAAGATCCCGCTGATCGGCGTTTGCACCGGCACCTTCATTCTGGCGCGTCTCGGCCTGATGAAAGCGCACCAGACCTGCGTCAGCTGGCTGCACTACCAGGCCTATCGAGAACAGTTCCCCGACAACCCTGTCCGTTCCGACCGCCTGTTCAATCTCGATCGCAGCAGAGGATCGTGCGCCGGCGGAAGCAGCGCAGCCGATATGGCCGCCTTCCTTGTTAGACGGCATATCAGCAGGGACGCCGAACGAAACGCTCTGGAAGTGCTGCAAATCGAGCGGGCGCGATCCGGCCTGGATATCCAGCCGCGCAAGCCGCTCGCCATCGAATGCCAGGACCCGCGTCTGAAGGCTGTGCTCATCACCATGGAAAGCCACATCGAAGACGTCGTGCCGACCGAAGACCTTGCCGCCTCCGTCGGCCTGTCTCGGCGACAACTCGAACGCCTGTTCCTGGAGGAAATGAAGACCTCTCCCGGAGCCGTCTACACGCGCATTCGCATGGAACGCGCCAAGCAGCTGGTTCTTCAGACACAGGCGCCGCTCATTGAAATCGCACTTGAAGTGGGTTTTGACAGCGCCTCGCACTTTGCCAGGTTGTTCCGAAGGCTATTTGGGCAATCACCGACGGAGCTACGCCGCGCCCAGGCATGAGGTCCGCGTGACGGCCTAAGGCGACAGCATCCGCAAATCCCAAGGGGTGGTGGCGTCACCGGAACTGCTCTTGACCGACGGAGATCCGATATGTCCGTACACATCAAACGAATTTATGAGCCTGCAGACAAGCATGACGGCAAGCGTATTCTGGTCGATCGATTGTGGCCGCGCGGCATCGCCAAGAATGATGCCCATGTTGACGTTTGGCTGAAGGATATCGCGCCAAGCCCTGACCTACGGCGCTGGTTCGGTCACGATCCGAACAAATGGGACGAGTTTCGCCGTCGCTACCGGGATGAACTCAAAAAGAATTGCAAGGCGGTGATGGAGCTCAAGGACCAGATCGGGCACCAGACGGCGACACTTCTTTACGGTGCGAAAGACAGCGAGCACAATCACGCCCTGGTGCTCATGGATTTCATCACCGGACAGTAGAACCGTGCAGTATTCGCGCTTCGCGACCTGATCGCATGGAATGCCTGAAAGACCTCCGCCAATGCTGCGATCGCCTCAGAATTCGGGCGACCGCGCGCCCAAACGCAGAAATGTCATCTCCTCGTGCCGAACCCTGTTCTCATCATCCAGAACAGCCCGCCATATGCGATTGCCCAATCGCAGCGACAGGCGCCTCGTGCCTTCATGATTCGCCGTGCCCACCTCGACGCAAGAGGTGATCGAGCCGCGCTGCATGTAACGGCGGAACTCACTGAGCGACAACCCGAAGCGATCGGCAATCTCGAAGGAGTCGACGACAAAGTCGCCATTTTCCGCGCGCCCGACGAACATATCCCTGCCCTTCTTCTTCGGACCCGCAATCATCTTTCAATAATGGAGAATGATTTATCATTGTCATTCCCTAAATGGAAATTACGGTCGCATGGAAGGCGTCGACCTGCGCCAGGCGCGTCCGAAGGTTACGCGTCGGCTCGCGAACCGATCAATCCTGGGCTGCGCGCCGCTTCGTGGCGGTGCTGAAGATCTTCACCCTTGCCGAATCCCTGGGTGGCGTTGAAAGCCTCGTGGCGCATCCTTGGTCGGCAGAAGCCGGGCCATGGCACTCAAAAGATCGGTCTGCGATATCAGGCCAAGGACGCGCCAGTCGGCATCGACGACGATGACCGCATGCGTGCGTCCATCCGTCAGAACGGGCAACAGCGACAAGGCGGGATCTGCGGCATCGGCCACGGCCGGTTTCGATACGACGCTCACGATGGTATCGGAGCTTTCCGAAAGTTCGCGCAGGCCGACCGCGCCGACCAGACGGCCTTCCCGATCTTTCACCGGCAAGGTGCGGATATTATGCTTCAAGAGAAGATGCCGTGCCTGATCCGGCTCGGCATCCTCGCCGATGGCGATGACATCGCGCGACATGATATCGGCACAGCTTATGTCTCCATGCGATCGTACCGCCGCCTGCAGTTCGACCTGCCGCAGGAGACGGCTAAGGTCGGCCCGATCGATATCGAAGGTCTCGTCGAGCACATCCAGGGCAGCGTCGACATCCTCCTCGCGAAAGCCCACCCGCAAGGGCGGCGGCAGATCGCGTGTCTGATGGATGTTCTCGGCCGGCTTTGCGACGACATGCGGATAATTGCGCCTGGAGATTTTGTGAAACACCAGCCCGAGGCCGACGAGTACGCAGGAATTCAAAGCGACCGGCACGAAAGGAAACAGGAAGCCCCAGCCAGCAACCACCGGTCCGCCGAGAACGGCGGTCAAGGCAGCCGCCCCACCCGGCGGATGCAGGCATCGCGTAAACGACATCGCTCCGATCGCCAGCGAGACGCCGACCCCGATCGCGATGATCGGATCACGGATGAAATAGGCTGCAATGATACCCATCATGGCGGAAATGGTGTTGCCGCCGATGATCGACCAGGGCTGGGCAAGCGGGCTTGCCGGAACCGCAAAAAGCAGCACTGCGGACGCCCCCATCGGGGCGACGATGAGCGGAAGGTGCGGCCCCTGTCCGAAAAGATAGCCGCTGATGACCCCTGTCAGGCCAATACCGATCAAGGCGCCAAGGCAGGCGATCAGCCGCTCGCGTAGGGTTGCTCCGGCAAGGATTGGCGAGAATAAGCGGAATCGGCTGAATCCGGCCTTTGGAGAGTCTTGATGTTGCATGATGAAACCAATTTTCCGGAAGCGTATTTCGTGGCTGGGCGACGCAATGTGATTAGTTCGGTACCAGCCGCGGCCCCTTGCCCCTGGTGGCGCCAAGGACCTCATGAAACGCGTTGAAGGCGCTCGGACGATCATTTTTGCGAGAAATCAGGATCGTATCGACCGTGGCGAGTTGGTGTGTCGCCGACGTCATCGGCCAGTGCATGAGATCAAGGACCGATTTCGGCATGACACCGGCAGCATTGCCGGTCGCGACACTTGCCAGGATGGCATGATAGGAGCCTAGTTCTGTCGTTGGCAACGTGCTCGACTTGCGCGCCCAGTTCTCCGCAATCCGTCGATAGGTGCATCCGGGTTCCAGGGCTGCAATCGATCCGACCCGCAGATCGGCGGCCGATCGGATTGATGGATGCCCGGACGGCAATAGGAGCAACAGATCCTCGACAAAGACCGGTGCGGCCTCGAGTTGTCTGAGCTCGGCCTCAAAACCCTCATCGCCATCTGGCATCGCTTTTGGCGGCAAGGCGATCAGCGCGCAGTCCAGAACGTCGTTGAGGACATCTCGGGCAAGGTCACGGGAGGCGCCAAGGGTCAGTTGGATCGATACATCCGGCCACATGTGATTGAATTGGCTGAGCGCTGCGGGCAGCCGGCTTGCAGCCGTGCTTTCCATTGCCCCAACCCGCAATGTGCCCGATGGAGGCACCGGCCTGACCGCTTGGCGTGCTTCGAGCGCCAGCGCAGCAAGTCGATTGGCATAGATCTGGAACGTCTCGCCTTCTTTCGTCAGCGTCATCTTCTTGCCCTCGCGGCTGAAGAGCAGGACGCCCAGGTCGTCCTCCAGCTGCTGGATGCGTGTCGTCACGTTCGATGGTACGCGGCCGACGGCTTTCGCAGCCTTTGTCACGCTGCGATCACCGGCGACGGCCAGGAATATCTCGATCGATGAAAGGTCCAATGAAAAAATCTCGATTCAGGAATTAAGCTGCCCTATCATTCCCTATATAAAAATCATTCTCGCAGCTCAAGCATGTTTCGATATCGAGCCGTAGGACGGAGCGTTAAGGAGCGGATGGCAAAATCAGATCGACATCAATCGGACGAAGAACCCCGCGAATACGCATCCCCCGCCTGCTTGCTGCACGAAGTCGACCCGGCTTATAGCGGCATCACATCCAACGAGAGCCAGGCCTTGAATATCTCCGCGTGGCGAAAGGTGCAGCGGCAAAGGCTGATCGACGACCGGAAGGCCCTGCCATTCGCAGAACGCGAGGAATATACGCGCTCGATTGCAACCCACCTCGATCAGGTAGTCGCCAACGTTGCGGATCAACATATCAGCCTGTTTTGGCCGTTCCTGGCAGAGCCGGATCTCAGAGGATGGATGGCGGCCGCAACGGCTCGTGGCGCGGTGTGCCTATTGCCCGTCGTCGTCGCCAAGGCTAAGCCCTTGATATTCCGCTCATGGAAAATGGGAGAGCGACTTGAACGCGGAATATGGAACATTCCGGTTCCGGCCGGGGGCAAGGAAGCTGTTCCAGATATCGTCATAGCACCCCTGGTCGGCTTCGATCCACATTGCTTCCGCCTTGGCTACGGAGGCGGATTTTTCGACAGAACCCTCGCCACCCTCGATCGCAAGCCGCTGATCATCGGTGTCGGCTTCGAATCACAAAGGATCGAGACCATCCATCCGCTTCATCACGACATTCCGATGGATGTCGTCATCACGCAAAACGGACGTGCTGTCGGTGATCCCTCATCATGTGAGACCTTGAGGCCGTCAGTTCCGCCAGAGTGCTGAACAGAACGGCAGATCGCCACCCAAACGGGCAACCGTTCATGCCCCCATGACGATTTATCCAGCCGAACCGCCGCCTGCGGTCATTGGCACGTGAATTGCGTCTCTTTCATCACCCTACTGGAAGAGACGATCATCATGCTGCCCATTCTGCCGTCGCTGCTTTTGAGCATTTCTCTCGGTCTGAGCTGGAATAGATTCCTGCTTACATTTGCAAGCCGGGGTGAGTGTCTACAAAAGCCGATGGCGGTGACGATGGTCGCAGCCGCCGTCAGCCTGTCCGCTCTCGCACTGTCTGTCGCCGATAAGGGCTTCCTGCTGGGAGGCGCCATCATCCTGCTCGGTCTGATGCTTGCGGCCATCAGTAAGAGCCTTTCCCATCCGGTCGTCATAGTAGCGCTTTCCGCCATTAGCCTTGCAGCCTATCTGCAGTTTACGGTTCACGCGCTCTAACCGCGACCGCCGTCGCAAAATGCAGGCGGAACGCGCGTCTCGATCCAGCATCACTCATCAAATCAGCATCCGTTTGTGTGCAGTGTGGTTAGCCTGAGCCAATGTATCATTCGGCAATATACGGCACTAACCAATTGAAATCATTCGCCGCGTTACGCTGGAAGGGTTTGATTCCCCGCCAAGCGGCTGAAACATAGTCAACTCCTCAGCTTGCCGAGCCAACGCATATCGAATGGCGCCGCACGCCACGCGACCAGAATGGCCTCCATGCCGTCCACCTGATTTGCCGAAAGCCGCCCGCCGAACAACGACGAGCGTACCGCCGCGAAGAACTTCGCGTGATCCATAACTTCTCTCCATATTTTGGGGTAAAAATTGCACCATCTATATTTACATGGCGCATAAAATGCCCTATGTTTTCCTCATCGCAGTGAGGGCACATGGGCAAACTGTTTCAAATCGGGAACGTCATTATTCGGATTTATGCGAACGATCATCTGCCTCCGCACTTCCACACTCTCACCCCTGAGGGGATGCATTGGTGGAGATCGCGACACTGGAAATCCTGCGTGGTAAGCTCGCACGCAAGGCCCAAGGTACCGCCCTCGAATGGGCAGCAAAGAACAAGGCAGCTATTGCCGCCGAGTGGAACCGGAGCAATCCCCGCTTTCCAATCGCTTGGGGAAGGGAAACAGAAATGGATATGCCGCGAATTGAAAGAGTAACGCCAACGTCAAACATGACGCTGGCAATAACGTGGAAGGGTGGCGCTGAAACTTCTGCAAACCTAATTGGCTGGATTGCGACCGGTGGCGAATTGCTCGCCCCTCTCAAGTCTCCCGATGTTTGGAAAACCGCCGCAGTTGCCGACTATGGCGCAACGGTCGAATGGGCCGGCGAAGATTTGGCGATCGATGCCTATCACCTGTTCCAGATCGCCGAAGAACAACGCGATTTTAATGCCGAGGATCTGCGGAAATGGCAGGAAGACATAGGGCTCTCGAATAACGAGGCAGCGGACTTCCTTGGAGTTACCCTCCGCACATGGAAGAACTATCGTGCGGGCGCTCCCGTCAGCCATGCCGTCAAAATGCTGCTGCGCGCAAGCCTGCGCGACCCGCTCTTGATGCAT
The DNA here is from genome assembly GCF_008370325.1 of Martinezella tropici. GTDB lineage: Bacteria > Pseudomonadota > Alphaproteobacteria > Rhizobiales > Rhizobiaceae > Rhizobium > Rhizobium tropici_B. The sequence continues at coordinate 114,317 of NZ_VNIP01000003.1, forward strand.
GCGCATTACCGGCCGCGTCAAAATGGCCGGCCGAAAGCGGCCTAGCCGATCCTGATGCCCTGACATGTTGCCGGATAGCGGCAGCGGCGGGGCGCACCTACATCTTAACACCAGCCATCACGCGGACATGAGCAAAGACAAGACCAACCAAAGTTCTTTTGAGTTCGACCGCTCGAATATGTTTGAACCCCTTTTGGAGGCCGACCCCTCGTTTTGTGGCATGTGGGAAAGCTTCAAACGAACCTATGAATCTGACGACGACGAGTTGCCGAATTACATCGCATTGGCAGAGCTTGCACGTCATCTGGTGCAAAATTTGGAAACGGGCAATACGAACAGGTTTAGCGCTGTTTTCGATGTCGTCGAGCGCTGGCATCTCACGGGCGACCCATATGTTAAAGAAACGGCTACTATAGGCCTACTCGAAGACCTTCAAAACACGAGGCTCCATCGCAACACCCGGCCCGAAGACTTTCTTTCGTGGCTACAACCGGAAACCCGCATCTGGTGGGTCAAAGTTCAAGAGTTTTGGACCACGGGGAAGCTAATAAGATAACCTGTTCCGAAACGGCCTAGTTCTCATCAATCCGCCCGAAGCGGCGAGGCCTAAGGAAAACCGGAGGCGTAGCGGGCGTGCCCGGCGCGCTACTTGGTGCAACCTTCCCGGCCGTATCGGCGGCTTTAAGCGGTTCGACACCTTTGCGCCTGCCGCCGCTTTCGTCTTCGCCTGTTTCCCGTCGTAAAGCTGCCCGGAAACGTCAACCTCAAAGCCGGTTGTCTTCGTGTACTTGGAACGTGCCGTTTTGATGATGTAAGGCACGCCATCAAGTCCAGGGCGAACGTCTGCGAAGAGCAGAGGCAGTCCCGCTTCTATCTCGGCATCGCCCAACACCGTTACGGAAACACTGCCCTCCCCGCGCGCAAGCTCTTTCGCCTTAGCACGCGCTGCTTTGTCCGCTTCTGCCGGTGACGAGAAGGCATCGGGAATGCGATACACGCTATCGCCATCCACATCGGCGGCGGCTTCAATCTTCAGCTGAGGCCGTCCAGTGCTCTCAACGCTTCCATCAGAGCGGAAAAATGGATGTCACCCAGCCGCTCGCGATAGCCACGCTCGATAGCGAGCTTGATGTGCTCGCCATCGGACAACGCCGCCAGCCCCTTTTCGGTGAAGACAATGACCTTGCCCCGGCGATCCTCAGGATCGTTGCGGCGTCGCAGTATCCCTTCGGCCTCCAGCCCGTCGATGAGTTGCTGGACGGCCTGCTTGGAAATTCCCATGCGCTCGATGAGTCGTGATTGACGAAGACCATGCCGGGGGATGTGACCTATCAGGCCCGCACGGGCCTCGCTGAACCACTCATGCCCTGCCTCGCGCATGCCAGCCGCGAATTCGCCCTGCCATGCGCGGCTCGCCTGCCAGAGCCGCCAGCCGATATGGTCGAGCAAAGCATTATCGTCAAGTTTCTTGACCAAACTCATCGGTTCCTTTACATAGTCAAGCTGCTTGACTAAGCGGATTACACCTAGCGACAGCATGAAGCAATATCCATCCCCAAAAGGAGACGTCATGACGATTCTGCAACGCAATGCACTGGAAATCCTCATTCCCGGCACAACCCACGTTCTCGAGCGCAACGGCAAGGAAGCTTACGTATACTTTGGACAGGACGGCACAGCGCATATGCTGCTCGATGACGGCGAAGCCCGTAGCGGGTATTGGCGACTGTGCGATGATGGCTATGTTACCGATTGGGACACAGGCGTCACGGGAGACTGGATCCTGCATCATGAAGAGAATGGCATTGTCTATGTCGGTCGGCAGAGCGGTAATCGCCTGCGCATGATCGGGGTGTTGTTCGGCAACGCCAAGGATCTGCCGCGCCAAGCTGCCTAGAGCATTCCAGGAAAAGAGCGCAAGCGGTGTTCCGTCCGGAATGCGTAAAAACAAAAGGATGGAGCGTTTTCACGATTAGAGGAAAAGCGGAAACGCTCTGACTTGATGTTAAAGCCGACCGCGCCGTCACCATTCGGGTCGTGGACGACGGCCCGGGTATTCCTCTGGAGTCACATAATGACGTTATCGAGCCCTTCTTCAAATTGGATACCGCTCGAGGCGATCATGGCGGATTTGGATTGGGACTCTTCATCGATCATGACATCGTCCAATCCCATGGTGGCTCCCTCTCTCTCATAAATGCTCAGCCTCAAGTCTTGATCGTCGAAATCAACCTGCCGCCTCCTGCGTTATTGCGATAGTTTTTGCGATTGAACGGTGTTGTCGAACGGCGTCGAACCGCCACCTTCGCAATCATATTGCAGCGGGCGATGCTCCAGTACGAAACGAAGAGTGCGTTCAGATTTCGTAAGGCACGCGAATATCAGGCATTTCCCTCGGAAAATCCTTGGTGTTCCGCGTGACCAGCAACATCGAACAAACATTTGCCGTTGCCCAGATGATGGCATCGGGCAGTTTGATGCCATATTGCTGTCGCAGAGATACCGCACGTTCGGCTATATGATCATCGACTGCGATAACTGCAAATCCCGCCAGGAAAGCGCGTGTTCCGACCACTACCGCCGGTCGGGCACTGACAAGAACCTCCATCCAGGTGATCATGCTAATCGCCTTTTCCTCATACCGCATCAACTCATGTCGCGCTTGCGGTATGGCATTGAGATGGTCGATCAAGATGTTGGTGTCGAAAAGCGCTTTTACCATTCGTTGCGAATGTCTTTCTGATACGCCAAACCATCGACCTTTTGATCAGCCCAGAGCCCAAACGCCTCGACTTCGCTAATACTTGCGTTGCGAGCCAGAAAATCATCGATTGCCTTGCGAATGAGCGCTGCTCGCGAGACTTTTTCTCGCTGCGCCAGCTGATCCAGCGCTTTGACCTCCGGGTCGCCAATGTCAACCAAGATTCTCATGAGAGATCTCCGATATCTGATATCGGCTACATATATCACTCTATGCCAATTTTCAACACCCGAAGCGGTCGCGCCGATGCCAGCTGTCAGTTGGCGGAAAGCTCGCCGGCTTCTTGCCACGCACGAAGCAGGGCAAACAGTTCTTCACGATCCTTCTGATCGAGGCTTGGCAACCCGGGAACACGAACGGGGCCGACATTCAAGCCGGAGAAAGTGACTGCTTCCTTGACGACGGTGACATTGGCGCCGTTGCGGAACTTCGTGCGCATGCGCTCGAAGGGCTCGAGCTTGTTGACGATCGCGCGGGCAGCAGCAAAGTCCCCCCTTGCCAAGGCATCGAGAACGGCAAGCGACAGCTTTGGCGCGACATTGACGAGGCCGGAGGTGAAACCGCGTGCACCGGCGGCCGCAAATGCAGGAGCCCAGCTCTCCGCAAGGCCGCAGACGAACAGCGCGCTATTCGGATCGGAGGCGGCGATTGCCCGCGAAAGCAGCATCAAGTCCGTCGTCGCGAACTTGATGCCGGCAATATTGCCGTGGCCGGCCAGGCGAACCACGTCATCGACGCTGAAGCCTTCGGCACGGACATAGGCGACGAGCGGCAGGGGCGAGGCCTCCGCCAGATCGCGGAAATAGTCGATCTGCGAGGCGGGAGCGGCGAAAGGATCCACCGGCTGATGCGACATGACGGCGGAAGCGCCGATCGAAGCGGCATCCCTGGCCATGCGGATGGCTTCTCGCAACGAACGGCCGATTGCCGCCGTCACCGGCGCCTTGCCGTCGACACCCTTTATCGCAGCTTCATGGACGTGGCGGATTTCCTCGGGCGTGAGCGCGTAGAACTCGCCGGTATTGCCTGCCGCGACGATGTTGTGAATGCCGGCTGCAGCCACGCGTTGATAGACCTTGGCGGTCACGTGCGGCTCCACCTCGCCATTCGCATCATAGGCCGTGACCGGAACGCCGGAGACGCCGGTCAGCGCCTGTCGCATGGTTTCAATGCTCATCTTCCTACCCTTACCCTTCATTACCCGTCGAGACGAACGCGAGGGAGCGTAAAGAAGCCGTCACCTCGCTCCAGCCTCATCCAATTTCCTAAACGCCCTGGAACATGCGGGCGCGCGCATTCAATATGTGTCGCTTCATGGCATCGTGCGCTTCGGTCTCCTGCCGCGCAAAGATCGCCTGTACGATGACGGCATGCTCGTCCTGAACGCTGCGGATCTGCTCTGGCGTCCGCTTGAGACTGAGGCTGCGGGTCACCGAATGACCGATGGCGAAGTGCGGTCTGAACAATTCGCGGGCGGTGATGTGGAACTGGTTGCCGGTAGCGATCGCAATCGCATCGTGCAGCTCCTGATCCTCTTCCGCGCCGAGGCGACCTTCTCCCAGACATTGTTCGAGCTTTTGAAGCGCCGCCGTGATCCGCTCCTTATCATCAGCTTGCCAGTTGCGCGCCGCAAGCTCTGCGGCTTCCGCCTCGAGCCCGGCGCGAAATTCGAAGAAGCGCTGGACGTCGGCGAGCGATCCTACGGGCACCATTTTGAGGACTGAAGAATCCGGCCTTTGGCGCACATAGGAACCGGACCCCTTGCGCGATACGATCAAGCCGTCGGCACGCAGCCGCTCCAGGGCGTCGCGCACGACAGGCCGTGACGCACCGAACATCTCCGCGAGCTTGGCTTCCGCCGGCAATCTTTCGTTCACCGGAAACTGCCCGTCCGCGATCATGGCGACGATCCTCTCATAGATGATGTCGCCGAAGCGCGTCGCACCCGTCTCGGATTCGTTGGCGACAGAGAGTTTCATCATCGTCCTTTGTGAATGCCGGCCAGCGATAGGGCATAGCGCATTTCCTGCGCGTCAGAGCTACTAAATCTGTAAAAATCTGTCAACTCTTGTAATTATCTGAGAACGTAATATGGTCTTGGCGCTGCGCCAGAGGGGTGCAATGGCGACGGGTTGGGAGCTTGTCGCATCGGCTCAGGGAAAACCCGGCCGAGGTCAAAATGGGAGGATTCGATGCGCGATGAAACATTGGCCCGCGGCGTGAGCAGACGTGCCGTCCTCGGAGGCATTGCGGGAATGGCAGCCCTGTCTCTGGCCGGTCGTGTCAATGCCGCCGACGCGGGCGGCGAGCCACCCGCCCTGGCAGGGCTCGTCAAGGACGGCAAGCTGCCGCCGCTCGCCGAGCGGCTGCCGAAGAAGCCGATGGTCGTCACACCTTATGAAAAGGTCGGCACCTATGGCGGTACGTTGCGGCGAGGCCTGCGCGGCTCCTCCGACCACAACGGTATCCTGCGCATGGTGGGCAACCAGAGCCTGGTGCGCTGGAATCTCGAATTCACCCAGGTCCTGCCGAACCTCGCCGAGCGCTGGGACGTCAATGCCGACGCCTCGCAATTCACCTTCTATCTCATCCAGGGCGCGCGTTGGTCGGACGGCCATCCGTTCACGGCGGACGATGTAGTCTTCGCCATTGAGGACTGCGTCAAGAATACCGATCTCTATAGTGCTGCGCCGGCGCAGCTCTCGGTCGCCGGCAAGGCCGTCGATGTCACGAAGATCGATGACTACACGGTGAAATTCACCTTCGCAGCGCCGAACGCACTCTACTTGGAAAACCTTGCAACCCCGCTCGGCCAGCATCCGACGCTGTTTCCCAAGCACTATTGCAGCCAGTTCCTGCCGAAATACAATCCGAACGTTGCCGACGACGCGAAGAAGGCCGGTGCCAGCAGCTGGCCCGAATTTTTCCGCGCACGCTGCGGCGACATCGAGATCCCCTCACGCTGGGGCAATCCGGACAAGCCGACGCTCGATCCCTGGGTCGTGAAGGAGCCTTATACCGGCGGCGCCACCCGCGTCGTCATGACACGCAATCCCTACTTCTGGCAGGTCGATACATCAGGCAACCAGCTTCCCTATGTCGACGAGATCAATTTCGGCATTTCGCAAGATGTGGAATCGCTGATGCTGAACGTCATTTCCGGCAAGATCGATATTCAGGAACGCCATATCAGCGTGCTCGCCAACAAGCCGACGCTCTCGCAGAATATGAAGAAGGGTGACTATCGCCTTCTAACTCTTGTCCCTTCGACCTCACAGCAATGCCAAATCTACTTCAACATCACCCATAAAGATCCGGCCATGCGCAAGATGTTTGCCGACAAATCGGTCCGGCAGGCGCTCTCGCTCGGGATCAACCGGCAGGAAATCATCGATATAGTCTATTTCGGCCAAAGCCAGCCCTATCAGGCTGGACCGCGACCGGAGCATCCCTGGTACAACGAGAAGTACGCGCGGCAATTCACCGATTACGATCCGGACAAGGCCGGCGCCATGCTCGATCAGGCCGGCTACGGCAAGAAGGATGCGAACGGTTTCCGTCTGAGGCCGGACGGCCAGAAAGTCTTCTTCGCCATCGACGTCATTCCGACCCTCTATCCAGATCTGGTCGATGCTCTCGAACTGGTGAAGGCACATTGGGCGCAGATCGGCGTCGACATGAAAGTCAACACGATCGAGCGCGCGCTCTATTACACCCGCGGCGACGATAATGCCCATGACGCCCAAGTCTGGCCGGGACCTGGTGGCCTCGATCCCATGCTCGATCCGCGTGATTTCTTCGCTTTCCACCCGCAGGGCTCGCGCTACGCCATTCCGTGGTCGGTCTGGTACACGTCGAACGGCAAGCACGGCGAGGAGCCGCCGGAAAGCCAGAAGAAGCGCATGAAACTTTTCGACGAGGCACGCTCGACGGCCGATCTCGACAAGCGTGGCGCCGTCATGAAGCAGATCTTCGACATCGCCGCCGAAGAGTTTGAAACCGTTGGGCTTTGCCTTGCCGTCGGCGGCTTCGGCATCATCCGCAACAATCTGCACAATGTTCCGGAAAAACAGCCGGACAGCTGGTCCTGGCCCAACCCGGGACCGGCCATGCCGCAGCAATTCTTCTTCACCAGCTGATCACACGGATTCGGCGCCGCCTTGCATGGGCGGCGCTTTCCTTCATGCGGAGCTGCCTATAGCAGCGCTCATTGCGAGAAATAGCCATGCTGGTCTTCATCGGTAAACGCCTTTTGTGGATGATCCCATCCCTCTTCGCCATCAGCTTCCTCGCCTTCGTGCTGATCCAGCTGCCCCCTGGCGACTATGTGACGACCTATATCGCCACGCTTGCCTCCTCCAACGAGGTGGTCGACCAGAACACGGCCGCGCAGTTGCGAGAACGCTTCGGCCTCGACCAGCCGATGCTCATCCAATATCTGAAATGGATATGGAACATCGTCACGCGCGGCGATTTCGGCATTTCCTTCGAATGGCAGCAACCGGTCTCGGGCTTGATTTGGGAGCGCATGGCGCTAACGCTCGTGCTGGCACTGGCGACCCTCATCGCCACCTGGGCAATCGCATTGCCGATCGGGGTCTATTCCGCCGTCAAGAAATATTCGATCGGCGATTACCTGTTTACCGCCTTCACCTTCCTTGGGCTTGCTATCCCCTCCTTCCTGCTGGCTCTGGTGCTGATGTATGTCGCAGCCGTCGAGTTCGGTCAGGATGTCGGCGGCCTGTTCTCCTCCGACTTCGAGACCGCGCCCTGGAGCATCGCCAAGATGCTGAATCTTTTGTCGCATATCTGGCTTCCCGTCATCATTCTCGCCGTTTCGTCGACAGCAAGCCTCATCCGCGTCATGCGCGCCAACATGCTCGATGAGCTGCCCAAGCCCTATGTGACGACCGCCCGGGCGAAGGGCCTTTCGGAATTCCGCCTGCTGGTCAAATATCCGCTGCGCATTGCGCTCAACCCCTTCATCTCGACCATTGCCTGGCTGCTGCCCAATCTGATCTCGGGGTCCGTCGTGGTGGCGATCGTTCTCAACCTCCCGACGGCAGCGCCGCTGCTGCTCCAGGCTCTGATGGCGCAGGACATGTATCTTGCCGGAGCTTTCGTGCTTTTGATCTGCGCGCTGACGCTGATCGGTTCACTCATCAGTGACATCCTGCTTGCCCTCGTCGATCCCCGCATCCGGTTGGAATAGGAGCAGCCCATGGCCGATATTGCAGTTACAAATCTGCGCCCCGACCGTGCCGCCGTCGCCTCGCAATGGCAGCTGATCTGGTGGGCCTTCCGCCGCCACAAGCTGGCCATGGTCGCCCTCGTCGTCACCGTGATGATGTATATCGTTGCGATCGTGCCGGGCTTTTTTGCCATTAACGATCCCAATCAGCAAAATGCGCGCGCGACCTTCCACCCGCCGCAGCGTGTGCATTTCATCGATACCCAGAACGGCTTTTCCATAGGGCTGCACTACTATCCGCTGAAGCTGACGCGCGATCCGGAAACGCTGGCGGCGATCTTCAAGGAAGACACGACCAAGCGGGTTTCCGTGACCCTATTCGGGCGCGGCTACGAATATTCCGTGCTCGGGCTCTTCACCAGCAACATCCATCTGCTGGCATCCTCGGACAAGTCGACGCCGCTTCTTCTGTTCGGTGCGGATCGGCTCGGTCGCGACGTCTTCAGCCGCACCGTTCAAGGCTCACAGATTTCTCTGTCGATCGGTCTCGTCGGCGTGTTCTTCTCGCTTCTGCTCGGCATCGTTCTTGGAGGGATTTCAGGCTATTACGGCGGCAAGCTCGACTTCTTCATCCAACGCTTGATCGATTTCGTGCTGTCGCTGCCGACCATTCCGATCTGGCTCGCCATGGCGGCCGCCCTGCCGCAAGGTTGGCCGGCCGTATTTCAATATATGATGATCACGATCATCCTCTCGTTGACCGGCTGGGCGCAGCTTGCCCGCGTCGTGCGCGGCCGTTTCCTGTCGCTGCGAACGGAAGAATTCGTCGCCGCGGCCAGGCTCGACGGCGCTAGCGAGGGGCGCATCATCTTCCGCCACATGCTGCCGAGTTTTGCGAGCCACATCATCGCCTCCATCACCCTTGCCGTGCCGGCAATGATCCTGGCCGAGACGTCGCTTTCCTTCCTGGGGCTCGGCCTGCAGCCGCCGACCATTTCCTGGGGCGTGCTGCTGCGCGAGGCGCAGAATATCCGCTCGATCGCAACGGCCCCATGGCTCTTCCTGCCGGGTGTCGCTGTCGTCATCGCCGTCATGGCGCTGAACCTTCTCGGCGATGGCCTGCGTGACGCGGCCGATCCCTACAACAAATGAGGCGGGCATGACCGATATCGTTTCCATGAATACCGCCCGCCCGCTGCTGCAGGTCAAGAACTTGACCGTCGACTTCCCCTTGCGAACCGGGACCTTTCGCGCAGTCGACGATCTCTCCTTTGCCATCGAACCGGGAAAGACGCTTTGCGTCGTCGGGGAGAGCGGCTCGGGCAAGTCCGTCACCGCACGCTCTATCCTGCAGATCGTCGACACTCCCGGCCGCATCACCAGCGGTTCGATCATTCTCAACGGCGCCAGCGCCAATTCGGTCGATCTCGTCAAGCTCAATCCGCGCGGGCGGCAGATCAGGTCGATCCGGGGGCGCGATATCGCCATGATCTTTCAGGAGCCGATGGCATCGCTCTCGCCCGTCCACACGGTCGGTGACCAGATCATGGAAGCGCTTCGCCTCCACACGAAGATGAGCAAAGCGGAAGCGCGTTCCGAGGCAATCTCGCTTTTGAAGCAGGTGGAAATCCCTTCTCCGGAAAAGGCGATCGACCGCTACGCTTTTCAATATTCGGGCGGCATGCGCCAGCGCGCCATGATCGCCATGGCGCTTGCCTGCAAGCCGCAGCTTCTGATCGCCGACGAGCCGACGACAGCACTCGACGTGACGACGCAGGCCGAAATCCTCGACCTTATCGCCCGGCTGCAGAAGGCCAATGGCATGGCGGTGCTATTCATCACCCACGACATGGGCGTGGTCGCGCAGATCGCCGACGACGTGCTCGTCATGCATAACGGCGTCGTCCGGGAATACGGTCCGGTCGAGCAGATCTTCCATGCGCCGAAGGACGATTATACGCGCATGCTGATCGGCTCGGTTTTGAAGCTTGAAAGGAAGGCTGAAATCCGCCTTGCCCGGCCGCCGCTGGACAGATCCGCAGCTCCAATCCTCGAGTTGCGCAATGTGTCGATGGCCTTCGGCGAGGTTCATGCCCTCAACGATGTCTCGATCTCGCTTCTGCCGCGCGAAACGCTTGGCATCGTCGGCGAGAGCGGATCCGGCAAAACGACGATGGGCCGCTCCATCATGCGTCTTATCGATCCGAGTGCGGGCGAAATCCTTTATCGCCGCGCCGATGGCGATGTCACCGATCTCGCTAGCGCCAAGGGAATAGTTCTGGCGGCAGCGCGTCGCGAACTGCGCATGGTGTTCCAGGATCCCTTCGGCTCCCTCAATCCACGCATGACCGTCTCGCAGATCATCGGTGAACCATTGCTCGTCAACGGCATCGCCAAGGGCCGGACGCTCGATGAGCGCGTTTGCCATCTGATGGAACAGGTCGGTCTCGATCCAAGGACTCGCGAACGCTATCCGCATGCCTTTTCCGGCGGCCAGCGCCAGCGCATCGGCATCGCTCGCGCCATCACGCTTAATCCCCGCGTGATCGTCGCCGACGAGGCGACTTCGGCACTCGACGTTTCCGTGCGCTCCCAAGTACTCGATCTCTTGATGCGCCTGCAGGACGAACTCGGCCTCGCCTATATCTTCATCAGCCATGATATCGGCGTCATCCGCTACATGTGCGACCGTGTCGGCGTCATGTACAAGGGGCGTCTGGTCGAGGTCGGCGATGCCGACAAGGTCTGCAATTCACCCGAACATGCCTATACGCAAGCGCTGATCTCGGCGATCCCGCGTCCTGACCCGCGTGACCGGGATCGCTCGCGGCGCTTCCGCTATGTCGAGCCCGAAACGGTGAAGAACGGCAGTGCCGCGTGAGGGCTTTCATCGACATGAACCCGCCCTCATTCGCCACCGAGCCGGCTTCGGTTCAGCGCGACAACGATTTCCCAAACTGCGGCACCTCCCAGGCCGCACGCATAGCCATCGATAGAAGGAAGGTAAGATGAAAATCGACCGCATGCGGGTATTCATGACCCGCGACAAGGATCGCCCACGCGTCATCGTGGCGCTGGACACGGATGACGGGCTAACGGGCTGGGGCGAATGCTACAATCACGGCCCCGACTTAGCACTGCCGCCGATCCTCGACTATCTCTACGGCTTCATCGCCGGCCAGGATCCGAGCCGCATCGACTATCTCGTCAATCTGCTGATCCAACAAAGCCGTTTCCCGCCCGGTGCGCTCGGACTTTCAGCGATTTCCGCGCTCGACCATTGCCTGTGGGACCTCTCGGCAAAAGCCCTCAATGTCCCGGTCTATAAGCTGCTCGGCGGTGCGGTGCGCGATCGTATCAAGGTCTATGCCGGCGTCTATACCGCACCGGACGCGCCGGCAGCCCGCGACGAGCTCGACCGGTTGAACGCCGAATGGGGCTTTACCGCCTTCAAGCTCAGTCCTTGGCGCATCGATATGCATGCCCATCGCTGGGGCAATGTCGTCAAGGCATCGGCCGACTATTTCCGCTCGCTGCGCGAAACCGTACGCGACGATTATGAGATCGCCTTCGACGCCCATGCGAAGATCTTCGAACCGGTCGCCGCGCGTCAGCTCGGCAATGCGCTGGCCCCTTATGATCCGCTCTTCTACGAGGAGCCGCTGCGGCCTGAGAATATCGAGATGTGGGGCGAATTGAAGCAAGGCCTCAATTGCGTGCTTGCGACCGGTGAGTCCCTTTATAACCGCAACGAATTCCTGCGCCTGCTGCAGGTCAAGGGCGCCGACCTCATCCAGCCCGACATCTGCGTTGTCGGCGGCATCAGCGAGATGCGGCGCATCGCCACGATCGCCGAGGCGCATTTCGTCGGCGTTGCCCCGCACAATCCGATGGGACCGCTCGCCACCGCCGTCAACGTGCATTTCTCGGCCGCCGCGCAGAATTTCAAGATCCTGGAGTATCGCCTGCCGAAGGGCCAGGCCTATGTCTATGGCGGCAACGAGGTCGAGCAGCGACAGGGCGAAACCCGCTATGTTATCGACCCCTATCTGCCGAAGGATGGCTATCTCGAACTCAGGCCCGACCGGCCAGGCTGGGGCGTCGACATGGACGAGAAGGCGATGGAAGAGCAAGGCTATATCCATTGGCAAAGGCGCGTGCCCAAGCGTCCCGATGGATCCTACGCATTTGCGTGATGATAGCGCCAGCAGCCATTCGAAAAAATTGGGGCGGCCGTCAGCCGCCCCTCTCATTAGAAGGATGGTTTTGCTCGCGTGATCGCAATCACTTCACCCGTGCCGCGCCTGCATTGTCGAAATCCTCAGGCTTCGGCGCGCGTGGCACCATGCGTCCGATGATGAAAACCAATAGCGCGGCCGCCAGCAGGCAAGCGGCAAGGAAGAACATCGGCGCGATCGTGCTTCCGGTGGAATCCTTGATCCAGGGGACGACGTTCTGGGCGACAAAGCCGCCGAGATTACCGACGGAGTTGATCGCGGCAAGGCCTGCTGCGGCGCCCGCGCCCTGCAGGAAGCGCGACGGCAAGCTCCAGAAGACCGGCTGGCCAGCGAAGATGCCGGCGGCCGCAATGCAGAGGAAAGCAAACTGCAGCGTATGATCGGGGATGACAGCTGAAAGAACCAGGCTCGCGGCACCGATAAGGGCCGGGATGACGATGTAGGGCGTTTTCGATTCCGCCTTGTCCGCCGCTGCCGGCACTGCATAAAGGGCGACCGCCACAAGAAGCCAGGGGATAATGTTGAGGAAGCCGTTCGTCGTGTTGCTGACGCCGAAATTCTTAACGATGGTCGGCAGCCAGTAGCTGAGCCCGTAGGCAGCCAGCGGAAAGCCGACATAGCAAAGCGCCATCAACAGCACACGCGGATTGATCAGTGCCTTGAAGCCGTCGGCGGCATTTTGCTCCATGGCCGAATTTTCGACCGCGAGCCGATCTTCAAGCCAGGTCTTTTCCGTGTCGTCGAGAAAGGTCGCTTTGGCAGGCAGATCCGGCAGATAAAACAGGGTGACAAAGCCGGCGATGATCGCGGGAATGCCGGTCACGAGGAAGACCCATTGCCAGCCGGCGATGTCATAAAGGCCATTCAGATCCAACAGCGCGCCGCCGAGCGGCGCACCGATCGCATTGGCAAAGGCGCTGAAGATCATGAAAAGCCCGACCATGGTGCCGCGATAGGCAGATGGATACCAGAGGGTCAGCAGATAGAGCACACCGGGAAAGAAGCCAGCCTCACAGGCGCCGAGCAGGAACCGAAGGATATAGAACATGGTGGCATTCTGCGTATAGGCGAGCGCAACCGTGACCGCGCCCCAGGATATCAGGATACGCGCGAACCATCTGCTCGCTCCAAACCTATCGAGAAGCAGGTTGCTCGGTACTTCGAAGATGAAATAGCCGATGAAGAACAGCGAGGCGCCGAGACCATAGGCATATTCGCTCATGCCGAGATCGCCGACCATCTGCAGCTTTGCATAACTGACGTTCTGGCGATCGATATAGGCGATCAGATAAAGGATCCCCAGAAAGGGCATGAGCCTCCAGGTGATCTTGGATATAAGCTGCTTTTCATCAATCACGCCGCGTCCTCCCTGGAAGATGGTCCTGATCGATGTAGATAGTGCAACTCATCGTTTATCAATGCATTGATGGATAAGCTTGCTCATCACCAATGGACCTTGTGGCCGGAGAGCAACAAGCCAGCCGGCATCCTCAAGGCGAGACGGCCGGCTCTGAACTCTCGTCTCAAGCCACGCGTTCGAACTGGGTGCGGATATGCTCGATATAGTGCTGGCCGGGTGAAGATGCCTTCACCATGGCAACCGCGGCCTTCTGCGGAACGCCGGTAAACTGACGCTCCTCACCGTTCTTGAAGCGGATGTAAAGCCGCCCATCATCCGGGCGGAAATAGACTGATTTAATGATTTTTGACGAAACCGGGAGCTCTTGCATGGGTCACCTTACCTTTGGCCCTCTTTATCGCAGAAAAACCGAAATATTGGGTGAAGTGAGCTAGTTAACGAACAATAGAGTTGAATCTGCAGATTTTATCGATCGGCACTGCCGGATCTTACCGGCCTTTTGGTAAGGTATCCTCAGCGTAGAGCGCCGCCGCATCTGATCGAACGCGTCGCGGGCTGATTGTGCTCTTCCGCCAAGCCGCAACCGGTGACGTTCGGATTGTTCATTGATGCATGCGACGGGCAAATATCGAGCGCTTTCGCATATTATTTGGGCACGCCTGTTGCTTGACACTTTTTTAGCCCCCTTCTATGATTTTTACCAAATGATCAAAAAGCAGGGGAACTGAAAAATGACCAATGAAATCATACTGTCACGCCGTGCGGTCATAGCGTCCGGCATCGCCCTCGGCATCAGCGCGCTGGCACCAGCCGCGCGCGCCGCCGCGCCGCTCAAGGTGGCGGGCATACACGCCTCGCCGGTCGAAAATGCCTGGAATTCCTGTCTTCACAAGGCACTCCAGGACGCGGCCAAGGAAGGCGTCATCGAGTACGTCTTTTCCGAGGGCGTTTCCGGCACGGACTATCCCCGTGCGATGCGCGAATATGCCGAACAGGGCAACAAGCTGATCATCGGCGAAGCCTATGCCGTGGAGAAGGAAGCACGCCAGGTTGCTGCCGATTATCCGGATACCGCCTTCGTTCTCGGCTCCAGCGGCGAGGCTGCCGGCAGTAATTTCGGTGTCTTCGGCACGTGGAACTACGACGGCGCCTATCTCGCCGGCATGCTGGCGGGCAAGATGACCAAGTCGAATGTCGTCGGCTCCATCGGCGCGATCCCGATCCCCGAGGTCAACATGCTGATCAATGCCTTCGCTGCCGGCGTCAAGGCGGTCAATCCCGACTGCAAGCATTTGGTCTCCTTCATCGGCACCTTCTTCGATCCGCCGAAGGCGCGCGAGGCTGGTCTTGCTCAGATCGATGCCGGCGCCGACATTCTCTTCGGCGAACGCATCGGCACGGCCGATGCCGCCAAGGAGCGTCACATCAAATCGATAGGATCGCTGATCGATTACACGCCGCGCTATCCCGATACCGTCTTTGCCAATGCCATGTGGTATTTCCGTCCCATTCTCAATGCCGCGATCGCCGATGTTGCCGCAGGCAAGCCGGTCGGCCGCAACTACACGGCCTACGGCCTGATGAAGGAAGGTGGCAGCGACATCGTCTACGTGAAGGGCACAGCACCAGCAGAGGCCGAAGCTGCGATGGAGAAGGTTCGCGCCGACATCAAGGCCGGCACCTTCGAAGTGCCGAAGGTAACGGATCAGCCGAAGTAACTGCCGGCTCGATCATGGGCAGCCCGTCATTCGCCGATGCCACGGAGCTGGCCGGCGCCATCAAATCCGGCACGCTTACCTGCGTGGATGCCATGCAGGCAGCGCTTGATGCCTGCGCCAAGCAGGATGAGCTTGGGGCCATTATCTATGTCAATTCTGAAACAGGGCTTGCGGCAGCGCTCGCCCTGGATCAGGAGGCTTCGGCGCATGCCGAGCGCTTTGCGCAGCGCGCCTTTGCCGGCGTGCCGACGGTCGCCAAGGATCTCGGCGGCCCCTTTCCAGGGCTGCCGGTGGCCGCCGGCTCGCGCCTGTTCGCCCGCCCGGGCAAAGGCGCGGACAGCGATCTGGCGGGCCGTTTTCGCGACGGCGGCCTTTGCGCCTTCGGCTTGAGCACCAGCCCGGAATTCGGTTTCTCGCTCGCATCCGAGCCGGCAATCGGCCCGATCTGCCGAAATCCCTTGGACCAAGGCAAAACGGCCGGCGGCTCTTCGGGCGGTGCGGCCGCAGCAGTCGCCGCCGGCATCGTGGCGATCGCCCATGCAACCGACGCAGGCGGCTCCATCCGCGTACCGGCTGCCTGTTGCGGGCTCGTCGGCCTGAAACCGACACGCGGCGCCGTCCCTGCTGGCCCCTCCTTCGGAAATCATCTTGGCGGCATCGCCAGCGAACTCGCCGTCACCCGCTCCGTGCGCGACACCGCACGGATCTTCGATGTCGTGCGGGGGAGGACAAGGGGGCCGTTCGCCGATATTGTGCAGCCCCCGCTGAAGACGGGCAAACTTCGGATCGGTCTCCTTGCCGACACCGGAAAGCACTACCCGATCGCAGCCGATCGGGCTCAAGCCGTAGAAGCAGCGGCCAGTGTTCTGGAAAACTTAGGAAACGAGCTGGTATCCCTTCGTTGGGATGAGATGGAAAGCGCCGTTCACTCCAGCGCCCATGCCTTTGGCGACATCATTTCCGTCAATATCGCCGGCTTGGTCGACGACCTTGGGCTGGATATGCTGGCAACCGAGACAATGACGCAGGCGTTTATCACGCGCGGACGCGCCATGCCGGCAACTGCACTTTGGCATTCCCTCAATGGCGCCGTGAAGGCCAGTCGTATCCTTTGGGAAATCTTCGACAGGGTCGATGCCATCGTCATGCCCATGCTCGCCTCGGCACCGCTACCCATCGGGTCCTTCCCGACGGATCATTCGGACACCGAATTGCACCTCGAGCGCATGACGTCCTTCGCCCCTCTTGCCGCGCTCGCCAACATCTCCGGCTTTCCCGCGCTGACGCTTCCCTTCGGTAAGGATGCGGAAGGATTGCCGCTGCCTGTCCAGATCATGGCGCCCATGGGCGAGGATAAGCTGTTGCTGCAGCTTGCATTCGCGCTCGAGGCTGAGCAACGATGGCAGCACCGCTATCCGATTGCAGGCTTTCCGGCATGAGCATCCCAGTCCTTTCCATCGAAGGTGTCAGCAAACGCTTCGGCAGCACGATTGCCAATGACGATATCTCCCTGTCCTTGGCAAAGGGCGAGATCGTCGCCTTGCTCGGCGAGAACGGCGCCGGCAAGACGACGCTGATGAGCATCCTGTTTGGACATTATGTGCCCGACGACGGCCGCATCCTGATCGACGATGTGGAATTGCCGCAGGGCAAGCCGCGCGCGGCGATCCGGGCCGGCGTCGGCATGGTGCATCAGCATTTTTCGCTCGCACCCAATCTGACCGTGCTCGAAAACATCATGACGGGCACGGAGAGGCTGTGGTCGCTCAGGTCTCAGATGGCCGAGGCCCGAAAAAAACTCCTGGCGATTGCCGAACGCTTCGGTTTGAAAGTCGATCCAGATGCGCGCCTTGGCGACCTCTCGGTCGGCGAGCAGCAGCGGGTAGAAATCCTGAAGGCGCTCTACAACGATGCGCGCATTCTGATCCTCGACGAGCCGACCGCCGTTCTCACGCAGATCGAGGCAGAAAAGCTCTTCTCGACGCTGAAGCAGATGGCCGCACAAGGACTGTCTTTGATCTTCATCTCGCACAAGCTCGATGAAGTCATGGCCACGGCCGATCGTATCGTCGTCCTGCGCGGCGGCAGGGTTGCGGCCGAGCGGCAGGCATCTCAGACCAGCAAGGCCGAGCTTGCCGAGCTCATGGTCGGGCATCGCGTGACACGTCCGACCCGAGAGAAAAGCGTACCTGGCGCCATCGCTCTCGAAGCTCGCGATATCACCGTAAAAAGCGGCGGCGTCGACCGATTGAAAAAGATCAGCTTCCATGTCCGCGCCGGCGAGGTCCTGGGGATCATCGGCGTATCGGGCAACGGCCAGGCGACCTTGGGGCAAATCCTGTCCGGCACGTCGAACCGCTCATCCGGTGAGCTTCTTTTATTCGGTAAGCCCGTCGGCGATCTCGATGTGGCGGCGATCGTCGACGCTAGGATCGGACGCATTCCCGAAGATCGCAACCGTGACGGCGCGATCGGCGAAATGGCGAACTGGGAAAATGCCGTGCTCGAGCGCCTGTCCTCCTATTCGAAACATGGCCTCGTCGACCGCAGCGCCGGCATGGCCTTCGCGCAGGCGATCATCGAGGCATTCGATGTGCGCGGCGGCAGTGCGGCAAGCCGCACACGGCTGCTGTCCGGCGGCAACATGCAGAAGCTGATCCTTGGCCGCAATCTCCATGAACGTCCGCATATCCTCATCGCCGCCCAGCCGGCGCGCGGACTGGATGAAGGGGCGGTCGCCGCCGTTCACGGACGCATTCTGGAGGCGCGCCGACAGGGCACCGCCGTTCTGCTGATCTCGGAGGATCTGGATGAAGTGATTGCCCTCGCCGATCGCATCCAGGCAATCGTCGGCGGTCGCCTTTCGGCACCAATCGATGCCGGTGAGGCCGATGCACGGCTGCTGGGGCTGATGATGGCCGGTGAATGGAAAGACAAGAGCGGGACGGAACATGCGATTTGAACGGCGCGAACACCGCCCACTCTACATGATGATCCTTGCTCCCTTGCTTGCGATTATTGCTGCGCTCGCCTTGGCCGGCATCCTGATCGCCATTGCCGGGGCGCCGGTCTTCGAAGCCTATCGGCGGATCCTGCTCGGCGCCTTCGGCTCGCGACTTTCGGCAACGGAGACGCTCACCCGCGCAACACCGTTGATCCTGACTGGGCTCGCCGCCGCCGTCGCCTTTCGTGCCCGCCTTTGGAACATCGGCGCCGAGGGACAATTCTATTTCGGTGCCATTGCCGTTGCGGCCTTCGGCTCGAAAATGCTCGCCGGACTGCCCGGCCCGACCCTCATTCCGCTCTTGATGGTGATCGGCGCCATTGCTGGCATGATATTGATCCTCGTGCCGCTCTGGCTGCGGCTGCACTTCTCCGTCGACGAAGTCGTCACCAGCCTCATCCTGAATTTCGTCACCGTTCTCTTCGTCTCCATGCTGATTGACGGGGTGCTGAAGGACCCGACGGCGTTCGGCTGGCCGCAATCCCAGGCCGTTGTCGATCATGCCATGCTGCCGAAGCTGATTGCCCGATCGCGTCTTCATATCGGTTTTGCAATTGCAATCGTCATCGCGGCAATCGTCTATTTCGTCCAGTCGCGCACCGTCTTCGGCATGCAATCAAGGGCGGCTGGGCTTAACCCTTCAGGCGCTGCTTTCGCCGGCGTTCGCCTCGGCTCGACGCTCGTCAAGGTCGCCTGCCTCTCGGGTGGCCTTGCCGGTCTTGCCGGCGCGATCGAAGTGATGGGCGTCAAAGGCTATGTCACCACCGATCTGTCGCCCGGCTTCGGCTATGCCGGCATTGTCGTTGCCATGCTTGCAAACCTCAATCCGCTTGGCGTCGTCCTTGCGGCGATTTTCACCGCCACGATGTTCGTCGGCGCCGACGGCATGAGCCGCAGCCTCGGCATCCCCACTTACATCGCCGACGTCACGGTCGCCCTGTCGCTGCTGACCATGCTGATCGCGCTGTTCTTCACACAATACAGGATCCGTCGATGAGCACGCTGGTCGACATCATTGCATCGGCCGGACTTTGGGCCGCCGTGCTGCGGATTGCCACACCACTGATCTTCGGCACGCTCGGCGCGCTCCTTTGCGAGCGAGCCGGCGTCCTCAACCTCGGCATCGAGGGCATCATGACCTTTGGCGCGATGATCGGCTGGCTCTCCGTCTATCACGGCGCGGATTTGTGGACTGGCCTCTTCGTCGCGGCGATCGCCGGTGGCATTTTCGGGCTTCTGCATTCGGCCCTGACGGTCACGCTTGGCCTGTCGCAGCATGTTTCCGGCCTCGGCGTGACGCTTTTCGCGTCCAGTTTCAGTTACTATGTCTTCCGGCTGATCGTGCCGGTCGCCGGGACGCCGCCAACCATCACGCCGTTTCAGCCGATCGCCATGCCCGGGCTTTCCACCCTGCCGTTCTTCGGCCCAGCGCTCTTCACACAGACGGCACCGACGTACCTCGCGATCCTGGTAGCGCTCGTCATGGCCTACCTCATCTTCCGTACGCCGGTCGGACTTGCGATCCGCATGACCGGCGAGAACCCGCATGCGGCGGAGGCCCAAGGCCTCAACCCGATGAGGATTCGCTATGGCGCCATCATTGCCGGCAGCGCGCTGATGGGCATTGGCGGCGCTTTCCTGACGCTCTCCGCTTTCAACAGCTTCTTTCCGACCATGGTGCAGGGGCGTGGCTGGATCTGCATCGCGCTCGTCGTCTTTTCGTCCTGGCGGCCGGGCCGAGCGCTGTTCGGCGCTCTGCTCTTTGCCTTCTTCGACGCATTCCAACTGCGCCTGCAGACCGCGGTGCAGGGCGTGCCTTATCAGATTTTCCTGATGACGCCATACATTCTGTCCATCGTTGCACTTGCCGTCATGAGCAGGCGGGCTCGCGTGCCGCAGGCGCTGATGCAACCTTATCGCCGTGGCGAGAGATAATCCGAGGAGCTTTTGATGTTCGATCTGATCATTCGCAATGCCAATCTGGCCGATGGCCGCAAAGGCCTCGATATCGCAGTCAAGGATGGAAAGATCGCAGCAATCGAAACGTCGATTGCCGCCGAGGCAAAGGAAGAGATCGATGCAACCGACCGGCTGGTGAGCCCGCCTTTTGTCGATCCGCATTTCCATATGGACGCAACACTTTCACTCGGCCTGCCGCGTATGAATGTCTCGGGCACACTTCTGGAAGGCATCGCCCTTTGGGGAGAGCTACGCCCGATCGTGACAAAGGAGGAACTTGTCGAGCGCGCGCTGCGCTATTGTGATCTCGCCGTCACGCAAGGCCTGCTGTTCATCCGCAGCCATGTCGATACCTCCGATCCCAGGCTGGTGACGGCCGAGGCGCTTCTGGAGGTGAAGGAAAGCGTCAAGCCCTATATCGACCTGCAGCTCGTCGCCTTCCCGCAGGATGGATACTATCGTGCCAAGGAGGGCGTCACCTCCCTCTCACGCGCACTCGACATGGGCGTCGACATCGTCGGCGGCATTCCGCATTTCGAGCGCACGATGGAGGACGGACGGGCTTCAGTCGAAGCACTTTGCAGAATTGCCGCCGATCGCGGTCTTCCCGTCGACATGCACTGCGACGAGACCGACGACCCCATGTCCCGCCATATCGAGACGCTGGCGGCGGAAACCATCCGCTTCGGGCTTCAAGGCCGCGTTGCCGGCTCGCATCTGACCTCGATGCATTCGATGGACAATTATTACGTCTCCAAGCTCATCCCGCTGATGGCCGAAGCAGGGATCAATGTCATTCCCAATCCTTTGATCAACATCATGCTGCAGGGCCGGCACGACACCTATCCCAAGCGGCGCGGCATGACGCGCGTGCGCGAGCTGATGGACGCCGGGCTTAACGTTTCCTTCGGCCATGATTGCGTGATGGATCCCTGGTATTCGATGGGTTCTGGCGACATGCTCGAAGTCGGCCACATGGCCATCCACGTCGCACAGATGGCCGGCATCGAAGACAAGAAGAAGATCTTCGACGCGCTCACCGTCAATTCCGCCAAGACGCTTGGCCTTGAAGGTTACGGCCTGGAAAAGGGCTGCAATGCCGATTTCGTGGTGCTGCAGGCCGTCGACACGCTGGAGGCGTTGCGCCTGAAGCCCAACCGCCTCGCCGTCATCAAGCGCGGCAAGGTTATCGCCCGTTCCGCGCCGCGCATCGGCGAGCTCTTCCTCGATGGCAGGCCGTCACAAATCGATGGCGGGCTCGATTACGTTCCTGTCCGGAAATAGCAACGCCTGGCAGCCGGAACCATTACGAACGAGCAGGCGGCACGTAGACCCCGTCGCAGCGGCGAACCACGTTCCCCCCATGACTATGGCATCAGTTATGTGTGACTGAACAAATCTGCGCTTTACAACTAACATGTCAGCATGCTACGCAGTGATCCGACAAGATCGGGAGGATTGGATGAAAGAGAGTTTCGGGCTGTCAGCAGCGCTGGCAACGCCCTTTGACGCGGATGGCGAGATCGCAATTCCGGGCGTGATCGAACAGGCGAAGCATTGCCTTGCCAATGGCTGCAAAAGCGTGACGCTTTTCGGCACCACGGGTGAAGGTGCCTCCATCGGCATGCAGGAGCGCAAGCAAGTTCTTGCCGCCATGATCGCAGCCGGCATCACGCCTCAGCAGATCGTCATGGGCGTGCTCGTCGATGCTGCCGAGGATGCGGCAGCTCAGGCTGCTCAGGCACTGGCGCAAGGCGTGCGCAACATTCTCCTGGCCCCGCCTTCCTACTTCAAGAACGTCAGCGACGATGGCCTCTTCAAATGGTTCGCGGCCGTTTTCACGATGCTGGGTACCCATGCCCGCGACGTGATCGTCTACAATATCCCGTCGGTGACGATGGTGCCGCTGTCGATCTCGCTGGTCGGCCGCCTGCGCGCCGCATTTCCGGATGTCGTCGTCGGCGTCAAGGATTCCTCCGGCGACTGGCCCTATACCGAGGAGCTGCTGAAGACGCATGGCGATCTCATCATTCTGATCGGCGATGAGCGGCATCTGGCGCGCGGCGTGCGCCTTGGGGGACAGGGCGCCATTTCCGGCATGGCGAACCTCCTCCCCCGCGAGGTTCAGGCCATGGCGGAAAAAGGCATCGACGACGTCAATGTCGAACGTTTCGTCGAGCAGTTGCTGAGCCATCCGGTCATTCCCGCGATCAAGGCCATTCTCGCACGTTTAACGGAGGACGACAGCTGGCTTGCCGTGCGCCCACCACTCGTAGCATTGAACAGCCAAGATTCCGACACGCTCTTTGCTGCCTTCGGCGCGCTGTTTCGCGCCAAGGCGGCCTAACAGAACAGCCCGGAGCTGCCGATGGACGGACCAGGCGAACAGACGACGTTGAGAGAGAAAGCCTATGAGAGCTTTACGCGCCATCTCTTGGCGCGCGACGTTCGCCCTGGGCAATTCATCTCGCAGCGGCGGCTTGTCGAGCTGACGGGACTGACGCTTGGCGCAATCCGGGAATTGATCCCACGCCTGGAAGCCGAAGGGCTGATCAAGACGGTGCCGCAGCGCGGATTGCAGATCGCCCATATCGATCTGGACCTGATCCGCGAAGCCTTCCAGCTCCGTCTTTTCCTGGAAAAGGAAGCCGTCGCGCTGTTCACCCATTCGGCGTCGGACGAGACGATTGCCAAGCTTTTGAAGGACCATCGCGACATTGCCGATGCAATCCGCGCCGGAGACAGTTCGCAGGAACTCGAGCTTCACGCGCAATCGGTGGACTGGGGCATGCACGATGCCTTCATCGATGCGCTCGGCAATACCATCATCTCGAATGCCTATCGGGTCAATTCGATCAAGATGCGGCTGATCAGCCAGGATAGGTTCCGCATTAACGGCCATGTTGGGCCGGTCATGGAAGAGCATTTGAAGGTGCTTGAGGCCATTCAGCGACGATCGGCCGACGAGGCGGTTGCTGCTCTCGTATCGCACATCGGCGGAGCACGGGATCGCGCATTGAAGATGTGAAAAGCTTTGAATAACGGCCGCGAATGAGGAGATTTTCGGCCAAAGGAGGAGGAACGGAATGTCATCGTCATTTTTCAACCCGACACGTCGCGGCTTCATGGCCGGCACCGCCGCACTCGGCGCGGCGAGCCTTCTCGGTGTCCGCACCGCTTCGGCAGCCGTCGACTGGAAGCGTTTTTCCGGCACGACGCTTGAGGTCAATCTGGTCAAGAGCCCGCGCAGCGAAACGATCCTCAAATATTTGAGCGAGTTCGAGGCGCTGACGGGCATCAAGGTCAATGCCGAGGCGACGCCCGAGCAGCAGCAGCGCCAGAAGACCACGATCGAGCTCAGCTCCGGCAAACCGAGCTTCGACGTCGTGCATCTGAGCTACCACGTTCAGAAACGTCAGTTCGAAAAAGGCGGCTGGCTCGCCGATATCAGCGGCTTCATGAAGGATCCGTCGCTCACCGATCCGTCGCTGACGGAAAGCGATTTCGCCGAGGCCGGCCTGAAATTCGCCAAGGATTCCGCAGGCGTCATGCGCTCCCTGCCCTTCTCGGTCGATTACTGGATCGTCTACTGGAACAAGACTCTGTTCGAGAAGAAGGGCCTCGCCTATCCGCAAACCTTCGAGGACATGGCTAAGGCGGCCGAGGCGCTGACCGACAACTCGAGCAACACTTACGGCTTTGTCGCCCGCGGTCTGAAGAACGCCAACACGCCGGTCTGGACGGCCTTCATGCTCGGCGAGGGGACAACGCCGCTTTCGGCCGACGGCAAGCTGCAGACGGAATCGCAAGGGGCGTTGGATGCTGCAAAGCTCTACCAGCGCCTGATGACGAAATCGGCACCTCCCGGCGTTTCAGGCTTCAACTGGGCGGAAGCGCAATCGGCCTTCCTGCAGGGCAAGATCGGCATGTGGCTCGATGGCGTCGGCTTCGCGCCGCCGATCGAAAATCCTGAGAAGTCTCGCGTCGTCGGCCAGGTCGGCTACGGCATCATGCCGAAGGGGCCGAATGCGCAGGCTGCGGCAACCTTCGGCGATGGTATCGGCGTCACCGCCGCCAGCCAGAAGAAGGAGGCCGCCTATCTCTTCTGCCAATGGGCGATCTCGCACGAGATGGGCGCGCGCCTGCTGCAGGCCGGCGCCGGCGTTCCGTTCCGTCAGTCCGTTCTGGAGGATCAAAAGGTCCGCGAGGGCGTAAAAATGCCAGGTGCCTGGCTGGACGCTGTCGCCGGCTCCGCCAAGGTCTCGCAGCTGGCGCTACCCGTCATCATCCCGGTTACCGAGTTTCGCGATATCTACGGCGTCGCGCTGACAAACATGATCGGCGGCGCCGATCCGGCAACCGAACTGAAGACGGCAACTGCCCAGTTCGAGCCGGTGCTGGCTCGAAGCGAGGGATGATGGCCTCCGTGAGCATCGAAGATACCGCCGCGAAGGCAACCAAAGGAAGGAGCAAGCCGCAACGGCTTGCTCCCAACTACTGGCCCTTCGTCGTTCCCGCGCTGATCGTGATTGCCGCCGTCATCGTCTTTCCCTGGGTCTTCACCCTGTGGATGAGCGTAAACAAATGGACGCTCGGCCAGTCGCAGAGTTTCGTCGGCTTAGACAATTATATCCGGCTGGCGGCCGATGCGCGCTTCTGGGAATCGCTGTGGCACACGGTTCTGTACACCGTGCTTTCCGTCGTCGGCCCGTTGTTCTTCGGGACGCTGGCCGCACTGATCTTCGATGCGAACTTTCCGTTGCGTGGTTTCCTGCGCGGCGTCTTCGTCATGCCGATGATGGCAACGCCGGTCGCTGTAGCCCTCGTCTGGACGATGATGTTCCATCCGCAGCTTGGCGTACTGAACTATCTGCTGTCGCTGGTGGGTATTGGACCGCAGGAATGGATCTACAATCAATATAGCGTCATCCCCTCGCTCGTCCTCGTCGAGGTGTGGCAGTGGACGCCGCTCGTCATGCTGATCGTGCTTGGCGGCCTCGCTTCCGTGCCGCGCGAACCCTATGAGAGCGCCGAAATTGACGGCGCCAATGCCTGGCAGAAGTTCCGCTATCTGACGCTGCCGATGATCTCGCCCTTCCTGATGATCGCCGTCATCATCCGCAGCATCGATGCGATCAAGAGCTTCGACATCATCTATGCGATGACGCAGGGCGGTCCGGGCACGGCATCCGAAACCATCAACATCTATCTCTACAACACCGCGTTTTCCTATTACGACATCGGCTATGGCTCGGCCATGGCAGTGGTGTTCTTCATAGTCATCGTCGCACTCTCCTTCATCCTTTTGATGATCCGCCAGCGCACGCGGTGGACGGACGCGGAGGGCCACTGACATGAAGCGCTCGACACTTAATCGCATCGGCCTATTCTTCGTGGCCTTGGTGGTCGTTTCGCCAGTCGTTCTATTTTTCCTCTGGATGATCTCGCTGTCGTTGAAATATGAGATCGACAATGGCGCCTATCCGCCGATCCTCATTCCGGATCGCATTGCCTGGATGAACTACGTCAACGTCTTCCAGGAAAACAATTTCTTCCTCTATCTGTGGAACTCCGTTCTCGTGACGGGTGCCGCCACCCTGCTCGCCCTTGTGATCGGCGTGCCGGCCGGCTACGGCATCGCGCGGCTGAAGGCGGAAAAGTCGGCGATCGTTATCATGATCGCCCGCATGACCCCCGGTCTCTCCTTCCTCATTCCGCTGTTCCTGCTGTTCCAATGGCTCAATCTGCTCGGAACGCTCTGGCCACAGATCATCATCCATCTCGTCGTCACCGTCCCGATCGTCGTCTGGATCATGATCGGTTATTTCGAGACGACACCGATGGAGCTCGAGGAGGCAGCAAGCATCGATGGCGCCACACCCTGGCAGGTTTTCCGCCTGGTCGCCCTGCCGATCGCACGCCCCGGCATCGTCGTTGCTTTCATCCTCTCGGTCATCTTCTCGTGGAACAACTTCGTCTTCGGCATCGTGCTTGCGAGCCGCGAGACCCGCACGCTGCCCGTCGCCGTCTACAATATGCTCTCCTTCGAGCAGGTGAGCTGGGGGCCACTTGCGGCCGCAGCCCTGATCGTCACGCTGCCGGTGCTCGTCCTGACCATGTTCGCGCAGCGCCAGATCATCGCAGGCCTGACCGCCGGCGCCGTCAAATGACACACCTCTCCGTTCCGACAGGATCACATTCATGGCACCCGTAAACATCCAGAATATTCAGAAGCGCTACGGCCAGGTGAAGGTCATTCACGATATCAGTGTCGACATCGCCGATGGCGAATTCGTCGTCCTTGTCGGCCCCTCCGGCTGCGGCAAGTCCACGCTGCTGCGGATGATCGCGGGCCTCGAAGAAGTCAGCGATGGCGAAATCCATATCGGTCGCCGCGAAGTCAGCCATCTTCCGGCACGCGACCGCGACATCGCCATGGTGTTCCAGAATTATGCGCTCTATCCCCATATGACGGTCGCCGACAATATGGGCTTCGCGCTGAAGCTGAAAAAGGCAAATCCAGCGGAAATCGCCGTAAAGGTCCAGAAGGCTGCCACCATCCTGGGCCTGGAAAGCCTGCTGGAGCGCCTGCCGCGCCAGCTTTCCGGCGGTCAGCGCCAACGCGTCGCCATGGGGCGTGCGCTGGTGCGCGATCCGCAAGTCTTCCTGTTCGACGAGCCGCTTTCGAATCTCGACGCCAAGCTTCGCGTGCAGATGCGTGGCGAGATCAAGTCCATGCATCAGCGCGTCGGTACAACGACGATCTATGTCACGCATGATCAGGTCGAGGCGATGACCATGGCCGACAAGATCGTTGTGCTGCATGGCGGCATCATCGAACAGGTCGGCGCGCCGCTCGATCTCTATGACCACCCGGCAAACCTGTTCGTCGCCGGTTTCATCGGCTCCCCTTCAATGAACTTTATCGACGGCAGGATCGAGGAAGGTGTCTTCCGCAGCGGCAAGGGTCTCATCCTGCCCCTGCCGGAAGATTTCCCCGCTGCCGAGCATGGCGGGCGCCCGCTCGTCTATGGCATCCGGCCCGAGCATATCCGCGCGGCGGCTGGCGGTTTATCGGCCCGGGTCGGCATTGTCGAAGGCACGGGTTCGGAGATCTACGCCAAGCTCGACTGTGGCGGCGAGGAAATCTCCTGCCTGTTCCGCGAGAGATTGAATATCCGCTTCGGCGACAAGATCGACATTGCGATCGACCCGGCCAGCATCCACCTTTTCGACAAGGCGAGCGGAAAGCGGCTTTGAGCGCTCCATCGATCTTCGATCCGCCGTCCGGCGGACCCCGCCATGTTCTATGCGTCGGTGCGGCCGTTCTCGATACGCTCTTTCGTGTCCGCGCGCTTCCGCAGGGTCAGGGGAAGGTTCTGCCTTACGACATGCTGCAGATCGCCGAAGGCATGGCCTCGAGCGCTGCCTATGCCGTCGTGCGGCTCGGCGGCAGGGCGAGCCTGTGGGGTGCCGTCGGCCACGACGAAACCGGCAATCGGATCATCCGCGATCTCAAAGGCGACGGCATCAATGTGGACGGCATGCTGCGTGTGGACGGCGCCCGCTCCGCCGTCTCGACGATCCTGGTGGACGATGAGGGCGAAAGGCTGATCGTTCCCTTTTACGATCCGAAACTGCACCATACCGTCAAGGAATTCACGGCGGCCGATATCGCCGCCTTCGATGCCGTGCTTATCGATGTTCGCTGGCCGGCGCTGGCTCGTCAGGTTTTGAAGGCGGCACGCGCGATGGGCAAGCCAGCCATTCTTGACGGCGACGTCGCCCCTGACGGCATCATCGAACAGCTGGCCCCGGAAGCAACCCACATCATCTTTTCCGAACCGGCCGCCGAGCGCCTGACGGGAACCGACGATGTTTCCGAAATGGTGCAGCAGCTGAAACAACGGTTCGACCATGCCTTTATCTGCGTGACGGCGGGTGCCGCCGGCAGTCACCGGTTCGATGATGACACCGGCAAAGTCCAGCACTGCCCGACCATATCCATAAAGGCTGTCGATACGCTTGCCGCCGGCGATATTTTCCACGGCGCCTTCGCTCTTGCGATTGCCGAGGGAATGGCGGCGGAAGATGCAATCCGCTTCTCTTCTATCGCGGCAGCGATCAAATGCGAGCTCTTCGGAGGTCGTGCAGGAGCGCCGAGACGCGTCGATGTCATCAAGCGCTCCGAACCGCTTCAAAGATTCTGACGGTATCGAAACCACCATCAGGACCAGTCGCGAATTTATATCTCATCGCAGGTATTGCCAGCCGTAATCCGTCCATGGCGGACGTTATTTCCCGCCGTGCGGCAAGCCTGATGCCACGGACCATCACCGCCGTTTATAGGGGTGACACACCTGGATGCGTCGATTATAAAAATCGCGCGACTCAAGCAGGAGGATCGCCAGATGAGAAATTTCGGCACCAATTGACGCTGAACGGCGATGCCGAATTCGGGCTGCCGCTCAGTCCGTTCTTGTCTCCCACTATCCTCTTCAGTGCCCATGGAGGCATTCATGCTTCGTCGTTTCTTTTTCTATTATGCCCGCTATAAGCAGCTGTTCTTCCTGGATTTCGGCTGCGCCGTGCTTGCCGGCCTGCTGGAACTCGGCTTTCCGCTGGCGGTCAAGCTTTTCGTCGATGAACTGCTTCCGAGCCGCGATTGGGCTCTGATCTTCGCGACAGCGGCACTGCTACTTGTCGTCTATGCGATGAGCACCGGCCTCTCGGCGATCGTCAATTATTGGGGCCATGCGCTCGGCATCTCGATCGAGTCCGATATGCGCCGCCAGGCCTTCGATCATATCCAGAAGCTTTCCTTCCGCTATTTCGACAATAACCGCACCGGTCATCTGATCACCCACGTCACCAAGGATCTCGAGGAAGTGGGTGAGATCGCCCATCACGGCCCCGAGGACCTGTTCATCGCGATCATGACCTTCATCGGCGCATTTCTGCTGATGTTCGGCGTCCATTGGAAGCTTGCGCTGCTGACAACGACCATCGTTCCCTTCATGACCTGGCTGGTCAGCCGTTACGGCTCGAAGATGACGGTGAATTCGCGCAGCCTGTTCGGCAAAGTTGGCAACTTCAATACCCGCATGCAGGAGACGGTCGGCGGCATTCGGGTCGTCAAGGCCTTCGCCAACGAGCGATATGAAAGCCAGCTGTTTGCCCGCGACAACGAGGACTACAAGGCGACCAAGCTCGACGGCTATGCCTATATGACGGCAAGCATCGCACTCAGCTATTTCAGCACGCGCCTGGTGCAGCTCGTCGTCATGATGGCAGGAACCTGGTTCGTCATCTCGGGGGAGCTGAGCTATGGCGGCTTCGTGAGCTTCCTGCTGCTCATCAACGTCTTCTTCCGCCCGATCGACAAGATCACATCAGTCATCGAAACCTATCCCAAGGGCATTGCCGGCTTCAAACGCTTCCTGTCGCTGATCGATACGGAACCCGACCTTGCCGACCGGCCGGATGCGATTGCGGTCGATCATCTGAGAGGCGATATCGCTTACAAGAATGTCGGCTTCGGCTATTCCGATCAGGCCGCGATCTTCAAGGACCTCTCCCTGACGATTGCCGCTGGCGAGACCGTGGCCTTTGTCGGCGCCTCTGGCACGGGCAAGACGACGATCTGCTCGCTGCTGCCGCGCTTCTACGATGTGACGTCGGGCAGTATTACCATCGACGGCATAGACATCCGCGACATGACCCAGGCTTCGCTGCGCAGCCAGATCGGCATCGTGCAGCAGGACGTCTTCCTGTTCGGTTCGACCATTCGCGAGAACATCGCATACGGAAAGCTCGGCGCCACTGACGCAAATATCATGAAGGCGTTGCAGCGCGCTTCGCTCGACGAATTCGTCAGGTCCCTGCCCGCCGGCCTCGATACGCCGACAGGCGAGCGCGGTGTCAAGCTTTCGGGCGGACAGAAGCAGCGACTGGCGATTGCCCGCATCTTCTTGAAGGATCCGCCGATCCTCATCCTTGATGAAGCCACGTCGGCGCTCGATACGGCGACCGAATATGCGATCCAGCAGGCGCTGTTGGAACTCGCGAAGGGGCGTACGACGCTGGTCGTCGCTCATCGGCTGTCAACCATTCGCAATGCCGACCGCATCATCGTCATGGGCGATAACGGCATTGTCGAAGAGGGATCACATGACGAATTGCTTGCTCGTCGTAGTGCCTATGCGCGGCTGCACAATGCGCAGTTCGGGCTTTATGCCTGAACCCTTGACATAGATGAATGAAAAAGAGAGCCGAGGCTGAACGCCTCGGCCTCCGTCAAGCCCAGATCGGCCGGGCAATCCCTAAGTGATCTCGCAGCGTCGTGCCCTCATAATCACGGCGGAAGAGACCTCTTTCCTGCAGGATCGGCACGACATCATTGGCAAAATCCTCAAGACCGCCGGGGAAGAAGGGCGGCATGACGTTGAAGCCGTCTGCTGCGCCGTTTTCAAACCATTCCTGCATGCGATCGGCGATTTCTTCGGCCGTTCCGAGCACGATGTGATGGCCGCGGCCGGCAGCGACGCGCAGGGCAAGCTCACGGATCGTCAGTTTTTCGCGCCGGGCGAGTTCGGTCAGCAGTTCGGCACGGCTACGCAGCTGGTCGGAAATCGGCAGATCGGGCAGCGGTCCGTCGAGATCGTACTCAGCAAGGCTATGGCCGAGACGCTCTTCCAGAAGCGGCATGGCGCTCTTGATGTCAGTCCAGCGGTTCAGCACGTCAAGCTTCTCGCGTGCCTCGGCAACCGTTCTGCCGATAACAGGCAGGAAGCCCGGCATGACGGCGACATCGTCCGGGCTGCGCCCGAAACCGGCCACCTTGTCCTTCAGGCTCTTGTAGAAGGCTTGCGCCTCATCGAGGCTCTGCTGGGCGGTAAAGACGATGTCGGCGGTGCGGGCGGCAAGATCCTGGCCAGGCCCGGACGAACCGGCCTGGATCAGCACGGGGTGTCCCTGCGGCGAGCGCGGAATATTAAGGGGACCCTTGACCGAATAATATTTGCCGTTGTGGTCGAGCACCCGCACCTTGGCGGGATCGGCATAGACGCCGCTCTCCTTGTCCTTGGGAAAGGCATCGTCGGCCCAGCTGTCCCAAAGGCCGCGCACCACGTCGACGAACTCCTCCGCCACGGCATAGCGCTCGTCATGCTCCGGATGGCTCTTGGAAAAATTGGCGGCCGTGCGGGCATAGGAGGTGGTGACGATGTTCCAGGCCGCGCGGCCATGGCTCAGATGATCGATCGAGGCAAAGGCACGGGCGAGATGATAGGGTTCGCCGTAGGTGGTCGATGCCGTCGCGGCAAGGCCGATCTTCTCGGTCACCATCGCGAGCGAGGCAAGCAGCGTCAGCGGCTCGAAACGGGCAATCATCGATGGATGCGCGTCGACACCGCTCGTCAAGCCGTCCGCCAGAAAGAGCATGTCGAACTTCGCAGCCTCGGCGATCCGGGCCACACGCCGCAGCAGGTCGAAATTCTCGCTGCCGGCTTCGGCCTCGGGATGACGCCAGCCGGAGACGTGATGACCGGCACCTTGCAGGAAAAGGCCGAGATGGATCTTGCGGGTCTTGCTCATGGGCGCATGCCTTGCGTTTCTTGGAACTTGGATCAGTTCAAACTGTTGGATAGAAGCTGGATGAGGCGATGAAGGTCGTCCTCGCCGTGCATGGTTCTCACCAGATCGGGAACGGCCGACACGGCCGGATGGTTGCCGGTCGCGTCTCGGAATTTTTCGATGGGATCGCTCAGGCCGGGCAAGCCCTTGAACTCGCGCGTCAGACGGCTTCCATCCTTGAGCGTTATCTCGGCAATGACGAAGCGCGTTTTCGGATCGCTGGAAAGTCGCGGCGCCGTCTCGTCGTGACGACGGCGAACGCGCCGCGCGATTGCCATCAGATCCTCTCTCACCGGCGTCTCGCCGAAATGGCCGATCTTCAGAGCGCCGTCGAGCGCGGCCGTTGCGAAGACATATTCGGCGCTGAAGCGCGCATCGATGCCGGTCGTCGGATCGGTCACGACCAGTGCTGCATCGCCTCCCGGCGGGAAGGTAATGATGACGGACTCGATCTGTTCTACGTTCAATCCCTCTTCGTGAAGCTGAAGACCGATCATGGCGACCGGATGGCTTGCCGTGCAGCAGGGAAAGGCCTTGAGCGTGAGGCCAGGCGCCACGATCTGCCAAGGCGCACCCCAGCCTTCGATGGCCGCCTGTGGCCGCTGCTCGCCAAAAGCGAATGCCGAGTAGAAGCCGATCGGATTGTCGAGAAAATCCCTGGCGCCACCGAAGCCTGCCTTGGCGAGCTTGGCCGACAGCAGGCCTGAGCGCGCCGCCATGCCGGCATGATAGGGCTTGGCATCATGGCCGAACTGCAGGCGCAGACCGCTCGAATGCGTGGCGGCCAGCCCCAGCGCCGTGGCGGTCTCTGCGACCGAATAGTCAAGCACGTGGGCGACGGCAGCCGCCGCACCGATCGTGCCGAGCGTTGCGGTCGCATGAAAACCGTTCTCGTAGTGGCGCATGCCGAGCGAGAGGCCGAGGCGCGCCATCGCTTCCAGGCCGACGATGTAGCCGGCGATCAGGCGATCCGCAGAGATCGGCGTCTCCGATGCCAGCGCCAGCAGAGCCGGAACGATGACCGTCGTCGGGTGCCCGCGCACGCTCGCATGCACGTCGTCGTAGTCGAGCACATGGCCGGCATGGGCATTGACCAGAGCCGCCGTCAGCGCATCGGTGCGCCGCCCCTGCCCGATGATGACGGCGTCACCCGGGCCTGCCGGCAACTGTTCCAGCAGGATGCGTGTCGTGCGGTCGGCGGAGCCGCCGAAAGCGCAGGCCAGCCAATCGACGATCGCCGTGCGGGCTGCGGCAACAGCCGCCTCATCTTGCAGCGGATCGGCCGATGTGATGGCTTCGGCAAAGCCTGTCGTGAGTGGGAAGGCTTTTTCCATCGTCAAATTCCCTCACCGTCCTCGAGCGAAGCCCGCGCACCAGCAAGGCCGTTGACGAAGCGGCGGATGCGCGCATTTGTCGATGTCTGGAAGATAGCTTCGGGCGGCCCCTGGTCAACGATGCGGCCGTTTTCGGTGAAAACAACGACATCGCTGATCTCCTCGGCAAAGCGCATCTCGTGCGTGACCAGAATGCTCGTCATGCCTTCCTTGACGAGATCGCGAATGACGGCGAGCACCTCGCCGACAGTCTCCGGATCCAGCGCCGAGGTCACCTCGTCGAAGAGGACGAGGTCTGGCCGCATCGCCAGCGCCCGGGCAATTGCCACGCGCTGCTGCTGGCCACCGGAAAGCTGTCCGGGATAGACGCTCGCCTTCTCGGACAGGCGCACGCGCGCCAGAAGATCCCGCGCGTGGCGTTCGGCATCGGCCTTGTTGACGCCGAGGATTCGCGTCGGGGCGATCGTAATGTTGTCGAGCACGGACAGATGCGGAAAGAGATTATATTGCTGGAAGACGATGCCGATCTTCTGGCGCAGCTTGATGCGTTCGGCCTCGCTGCGCATCTGGTCGACACGTACGCCATTGACCGAGATGCGGCCCGTCTGCGGCGCGACCAGCGCATTGATGCAGCGCAGGATCGTCGACTTGCCGGATCCGGAAGGGCCGATGATCGAAACGGTCTGCCCGCGGGCAACGGAAAGATCGATCCCCTTCAGGACCTCGGTCGGTCCATAGGCGAGATGCACATCGGCCAGTTCGACGATCGGATTGGTCTGAGCGTGGCTCATGCCGGCTCCTCTAGGCTTTCAGGCGGCGTTCAAGGCGCCGCGTCAGGCTTGAAATGGGATAGCAAAGCGCAAAGAACGCCGCCATGACGACGATATAGGCAAGTACGGTGAAATCCAGCCGGCGGACGGCCGTGCTGGCGTCGGTCGCCGCATGCAGCAGCTCATGCACACCGACTAGCGAGGCAAGCGCTGTCCCCATGGTGATCGAGGCAAAGAGGTTCATCCAGGGCGGCAGCGAACGTCGCGCGCATTGCGGCAGGATGATCCAACGCAATGCCTGGGACCGGGAGAAGCCGAGGCCCTTGGCCGCCTCCCACTGCGTAGTCGGGATCGATTGAATAGCGCCACGCGTGATCTCAGCGACATAGGCGCTGGCAGGAATGGCAAGCCCGATCACGGCCTTCACCCAATCGGGAAACGGCAGGTAATGGCCGAAGACCACGATCTCGAACGGGAAGATGTAGGTCGTTGCAAAGATCAGCACCAGATGCGGCGCATTGCGGAAGATCTGGACATAAAGGCCGACGGGGTAGCGTATGATCTTCAGCGGTGCCAGCTCGAGGATACCAAGCAAGACACCGATCAAGGTCCCTGCCGTCATCGCAAGCAGGCTGATGAGGATGTTCATCAGGAAACCGCTGCCGAGATAGGGCAACCATTCGATCAGCACATGCAATAGCGACAGATCCGCCAGCAGCCAGATAACGGCAATCGCAATGAGCGCTCCAACCAGCCAAGGCAGCCAGTTGCTCGAAGGCACTGAGGAGAGCTTGGCCACACTCATGCGCCCACTCCGAAGCCAGGCACGGCCAGGCGCTTTTCGATCCAGCGCCCGATCTTGGCGAGGGCAAGGTTGATGGCGCTGAAGAACAGCAGAATGACGATCATCAGTTCGACGACATTATCACGCTGCGTCCAGACCATGATCGAGGCATAGGTGATTTCGCTCACAGCAATCGCGTTGCCGACCGTCGTCAGCTTTACAAGATTGATCGTATTGTTGACGATCGCCGGCAGCGACGCCCGGAAGGCGAGCGGTATCGCAACGAAGCGAAGGATCTGCAGGCGCGTGAAGCCAATGGCGCGGGCCGCCTCCACCGTCTGTTCCGGCACGGCCTCGATACCGGCACGAAGTGCATCGGCATGCAGTGCTGCGACATGCAGGCCGACCACTGCGACCACCCAGAAGAACGGAGTCAGAGGGTTGTGCTGCGCGCCGCCGAGGCCATTGGAGACGAGCGTGTTCAGAACGAGGAAACTGAACATCAGCTGCACCAGCGTCGGCGTATTGCGTGTTACCTCGATGAAGGCTCTGACCGGCGCGGCCAGAGCCTTGTTCCCCGAGGTCAGCATGGCCGCAAATAGCAGGCCAAACAGCAGGCTGATCGGAATAAGGAGCACGATAAGATAAAGCGTGGTGATGAAACCACCACGCCAGATCTGCGCCTCATAGCCGCTGGCCAGGAACTCGTAGTGAAGCCCGATCTTGCCAGTCCAGTCTATAAAGGTCTGAAGAAGCGAACTTCCCATGCAAACCGTTCCTCAAGCGACCGATAAGGTCACTTGCCCTCGAGCTTCTTATGCTCTTCCTCAAGATAGGTCGTGTTGAGCAGGCGGTTCGCCTTGGCATAGTCGAGAAGCTTGCCGTTGGCATGCAGTTCCTGGATGGCCTTGTCGAGCGCGGCGCTCGTATCGCTTTCGCCCTTGCGCAGCCAGATCACCGAATCAGAGGGAACGAGTTCGGTCGGAAACAGGATCTTGTAGTCCTTCCATTCTTCCGCGCGGTCCTGAAGCAGCAGGCCGACCGTCGCGCCGACATGGACGGCGGCAACGCAATTGCCGCCTTGCAGGGCCAGCAGCGATTCAGGCTGGCTCGGCAGCGCCTTCACTTCAGCGCCATATTGTTCCATCAGCGGCTGCGTGTAGTTCGACCCTTGGGAAACGCAGACGGGCTTGCCCTTGAGATCACTCCAGTCATTGAGGCCGCTATCCTTGCGGCCGACGGCAGCGCCGCCGCTGTGGTCATAGGGCGTCGGCACATAATCGAGGATCTTGGCGCGCTCTTCCGTGTACTGCATGTTGGCGATCAGGATATCGACCTTGCCCTGCTGCAGGAACTGGACGCGGTTCGGCGGCGTCACGGTCACGGTTTCCAGCTTGACGCCGAGCTTTTCGGCAAGCGCCTTCGCGATGTCGAGATTGTAGCCCTTCTGTTCCTGGCTTGCCGGATCGATGTAGCCGAAGGGCGCACCGGAGAGGATGACGCCGACCGTCAGCGCACCACGACCCTTGATGCGATCGAGCGTCGCGTCGGCGTGCGCAATCGTAGTGAACAGCGCGCCGCAGGAAAGCGCAGCAGCAAAAATGGCGGCAGATGTTCGCTTGGCAAAATTCATGGATCTCGGACTCCTTGTCTGCGCGGAACCTAGAGAGGGCAAGCACAGCACGCGAGGAATGAGATCCTATTTATCGAGATATCGGCGCAACAATTATCCATATAAACGATAGATTTTAATATACTGAATTTGCCGTTCCGTGTGTGCAATGGCAAATTGAATGCGATTACTGGAAATCGAATACACTCAGGCCTGTCGCCATTTCGTCAAGACCGAGCGGGCGCGTCACCGGCGGTTCTGCTCTCGCCAGGCAGCCCTGACGTTCGCACAGGCGACAGGCCGGGCCGATCGCGACGGGCATCGAGCCCAGCGCCTTGCCGTAAATCACCTCGTCGCGATGGGCGATATCGCAGCCGACGAGGAGCGCCGTGCGGCGCATCCTTTCTCCGAAATCGGCCCGCGGCCCCTCGACCGTCCGCGATATGGTGAGAAATCCGCCGCCATCAGGCATCTGCGTGTCGTCCACCAATATCTGCCCAGGCTGGGTAAAGGCGGCATGGATATTGAGCTTGGGACAGCCGCCGCCAAAGCGCGCCTGCGGAAAGCCTTGGGCGCCTGCCTTGCGCAGGCGATGGCCGGCATTGTCGATCTCCATCAGGAAAAACGGAATGGCTGATGCGCCCGGACGCTGCAGGCTGGTCAGTCGCGTGGCGGCCTGCTCGTAGGAAACGCCGAAGCGGGCGCCGAGGCCTTCAATATCGTAGTGCAGCCGTTGCGCCGCCGAAAGATAGGCACCATAGGGCATCAAAAGCGCATGCGAGGCATATCGCGCCAGCTCGAAGCGGGCAATGCGCTTGGCTTCCGGCGTCGAGAGCGCGAGCGTCTCCAGTTCGGCGGCAATCGCCTCGCGCATGACCAACAGCGAGACCTCGGTCGCAATCTCCCGAAGCTGATCGAAGGGCGACAATCGCTCGGACAGAAAAAGCCGCATGGAATGCCGGTCGTAGCGCCGGCGCAGGCCCGGCATGGCGCGCACCGGCAGCAGGCGCACGGCAATACCATGCTCGCTCTTCAACCACGCCTTCAATCCGCCTGCCATATCGTCAACGGGCGAAAGGCGCTCATGGAATGTCTCTGCGGCATCTTCGATGCGGGCGAAAAAATTGGGCCGCGCTTGCAGACGGTCGTGAACCTCGTCGAGCGGCAGGCGGGGGCCGGCGACATCGGCGACCCGGCCTTCGCGGGACAGAAGCTCGGCGAGATCGGACAGTCTTGCGGTCTGCTCGCGATAGGCGCGATAAAGCCGGATTATGCCGTTTGCCGCATTCGGCGCGGCTTCGGCAAGCTCGATCAGCTCCTGATCGCCCGGGATTTCACCTGATAGAAGCGGATCGGCAAAGACTTCACGCAATTGCCCCGCACTACCGCCCTGCTCGCCCTGCAGTTCATCGAGATCGACCTTGTAGACTGCTGACAGTTTCAGCAGCAGTTGCACAGTCAACGGCCGCTGATTGCGCTCGATGAGATTGAGATAGGACGGCGAGATATCGAGAGCCTGCGCCATCGTCGTCTGCGTCAGGCTAAGGCCCGTGCGGATGCGACGAACCCGAGGTCCGGCAAAGATCTTCCGCTCAACCATATGTCAAACCTTTTACAAACCTTCCATCAATCGAATTTTACAAGATTTACAATTTTACTAGGAACAGATGTCAACGATAGCACATCATAACCCTTTTACCTACCGAGATCTTCTGGTTTTCCTAGCTCTGTAATCGCCAGTATTGTAAAAATAGTCACGCAATCGAGATCGATCGGAAGGATCGAGAGCAAGTATCGGGAGAATAGCATGACAGAGTTTTACAAACTGGTTCCAAGCGCGCCTGCTGGACGTTTCGATGGCATCGAACGCCCCTATCGGGCCGCGGATGTGGAGCAGTTGCGCGGATCGGTCACCATCCGCCATTCGCTCGCTGAAATGGGGGCGAACCGCCTCTGGCGGCTCATTCACGAGGAAGATTTCGTCAATGCGCTCGGCGCTCTGTCGGGCAACCAGGCCATGCAGATGGTTCGTGCCGGTCTGAAGGCGATCTATCTGTCCGGATGGCAGGTCGCAGCCGACGCCAATACGGCGTCCGCCATGTATCCCGACCAGTCGCTCTATCCCGCCAATGCGGGTCCGGAGCTGGCGAAGCGCATCAACCGCACCCTGCAGCGCGCCGACCAGATCGAGACCGCCGAAGGCAAAGGGCTTTCCGTCGACACCTGGTTCGCACCGATCGTTGCTGATGCAGAAGCAGGCTTCGGCGGCCCGCTGAACGCCTTCGAGATCATGAAGGCCTATATCGAAGCGGGTGCCGCCGGCGTCCATTTCGAAGACCAACTGGCCTCGGAGAAGAAATGCGGCCATCTCGGCGGCAAGGTCCTCATTCCGACGGCGGCTCATATCCGCAATCTGAATGCGGCTCGGCTCGCTGCCGACGTCATGGGTGTGTCGACGCTTGTCGTCGCACGCACCGATGCCGAGGCCGCCAAGCTGCTGACCTCGGATATCGACGAGCGCGACCGGCCCTTCGTCGACTACGACGCCGGCCGCACGGTCGAAGGCTTCTATCAGGTCAGGAATGGCATCGAGCCCTGCATTGCCCGCGCCGTCGCCTATGCGCCGCATTGCGATCTCATCTGGTGCGAGACCTCGAAGCCCGATCTCGAGCAGGCACGCAAATTTGCCGAGGGCGTGCATCGGGTCCATCCCGGCAAGCTGCTTGCCTATAATTGCTCGCCATCTTTCAACTGGAAGAAGAACCTGGACGATGCGACGATCGCCAAATTCCAGCGCGAGCTGGGCGCGATGGGCTACAAGTTCCAGTTCATCACGCTTGCCGGCTTCCACCAGCTGAATTTCGGCATGTTCGAGCTCGCCCGCGGCTACAAGGCTCGCCAGATGGCCGCCTATTCGGAGCTGCAGCAGGCGGAATTTGCGGCCGAAGCCAATGGCTACACCGCCACGAAGCATCAGCGCGAAGTCGGTACCGGCTATTTCGATGCTGTGTCGCTGGCGATCACCGGCGGTCAGTCATCCACCACGGCCATGCACGGATCGACCGAGCACGCTCAGTTCAAGCCGGCAGCAGAATGATATCGAGATTTAGGAGGAGAATGAAATGGCATCGATAGCACGCGTTCGCGAGAGAGCCGAAGAGCAGTCTCTCACCATGAATACCGATCAGCAGGCGGCCATCCGCATGCTGGCCAACGAGCTGCATCGCCTCAATCAGGCCGTCATGAATGCGGTCGAGGCCGGTGTTTCCGTCGAGCTCGTCCGCTCGGCCCGCCACCATGGCGGCAACGGCAACTGGGGCGATCTCTTGATCCCTGTCGTCGTCGCCAACGCGGCACATCAGGCTTGATGGACAAACCGTCCAGCCAATGTTCGGGCCGCGCCGTTTTCAACGGCCGGCCCGTTCTCGTGGCTGGCATTGACCTGCCTTAATTGGAAGTGCCGCTTGCCGAAAAGGATGCTCAATCCAGCAAGTTCGGACACAATATTGGTATCCAGCATGTAGAGCCCGCTCAAAGGTCGATTTCCGTCACCGGCAACAAGGCATCATCGATATTTCGGCCAGGACTGCTTGACATTAGGAGCATATACTCTCATATCCTTCTCATCGGGAGCATATGCTCTTATCGGATCGAGGAGTGAAGATCGTGAGCCAGGCTGAAATACTTGTAAGCGGCGCCACCGGAAGAACCGGTGCGGCTGCCATCGACGAGCTGCGCAAGATGGGCAAAACCGTTCGTGCCTATGTGCGCTCGGACGATGACCGGGCAGCAGCCCTGAGACAGCGCGGTCTTGAAACCGCCATCGGTGATTTCACCGATATCGATGCCATCCGGATCGCCATGGAAGGCATCAGGTCTGCCTATTTCCTGCACCCGATAGCGCCCGGGATCGTTAGGGCGGCGGCCTATTTCGCACAGGCTGCCAAGGAAACTGGCGTGTCGGCGATCGTCAACATGTCACAGATCTCGGCTCGTCGGGAATCGACAAGCCACGCGGCACAGGATCACTGGGTTTCGGAACGCGTCTTCGACTGGTCGGGCGTCCCGACAACCCACCTGCGTCCGACATTCTTTGCCGACTGGCTCGTCTACCCGCATTTTGCAAAGGAAATCTGGGCAACGCGAAAGATCCAGTTCCCCTTCGAGAACGGTCGCCATGCGCCCATTCCCGCTGATGACCAGGGCCGGGTGATCGCTCACCTTCTGGCCCACCCTGAGGGCCACGAAGGCAAGATCTACCCTCTCCACGGTCCTGTCGAGATGAACCACACCGAGATCGCCGCCATCATGAGCGACGTCCTTGGCGTGAAGATCGAATACGCGCCGACCTCGATCGAGGAATTCAAGGACAAGATGGAAAACCTTTACAAGTTCCCGCCGTTCCTAGTGCAGCACTTGGTTGAAGTCGCGCAGAACTATCGCGACGGCGTCTTCTCGGGCACGAACGACGCAGTCGAGAAGATCACCGGAGCTCCCGCACTCACGGTCAAACAATTCATAACAAACAATCGCGCCGCCTTCGAGTGACGGTGGAGCAGACAGGAGACATTGCAATGGCACATGAATATGAACGTCACCCCTTCCTAGATGACCTGACGGCCGACGCGGAGCTCACCAGTTCCGTAGTAAGAGGATCTGTTATCGGACGCGAAGAGATCAAGCTCGCAGTCAATACCGTCGGAACCTTCTACGCTTCACAGAACCCCACGTTCCTGGAGACGGTCGGCTCGCGGCTTTTCCTCGAGTACCAAGCCGAATTAACCAGTGGCGAAAAACTCACCGCCACCGTTGTCGTGGACCGTAATCCCGACGGCGCCGTACCGCGGGTGAGCGTCCGAATGAGCCCGCTTGGCTCTGTCCTGGCCCTTTCGGCTCATCTACGGGGAGCACTCTCCGGAAAGTTGCCGGCAAACCTCTTTCTTTAAACCGAAGATTGGACAGGCCCGCACAGGCATCCTCGCCTTGGCCCACTATGCTAGAAAGGAAATTCAGTCATGGACGTCGCCAACAATACAATCTTCATTACCGGTGCGAATCGTGGCCTCGGCCTTGCCTTCGCACGCGAAGCCGTCCGCCGCGGAGCAACGAAGGTCTACGCGGGGATGCGCAACACCAGCGATTTCACGGAACCCGGCATCGTCCCAGTCCAGATCGACGTTACGGATAAGGTATCGATAGCCGCTGCCGCCGAAATCGCCGCTGATACCAACATTCTGGTCAACAACGCGGGCATTGCCGCTCTGATCGACGGACCATTGGCGGGGGACTTCGAAACTCAGTCGCAGCGTCTCTTCGATACCAACTACTACGGCGTGGTCCGCGTGAGCCAAGCCTTCGAGCAAGCGCTCTCGAATAAGTCCCATGCCGCCATTATCAATGTTCTGTCTGACATCGTGTGGCTGCCACGGCCAATCCTGACCCCATATGCCGCCTCAAAAGCGGCCGCATGGAGCTTCACGAACCAGCTCCGGCATCACCTTCGTGATCGCGGCATTCAGGTTCTTGGCCTTCACGTGGGCTTTGTCGATACCGATCTGACCAATGGCATCGACGTCCCGAAGGCCAACCCTGCGGATGTCGTGCGCCAGACCTATGATGCCCTCGCCATTGGCAAGAGTGAAATCATGGCTGATGAGGGAACGGCTTTGCTGAAGAGTACGCTTGCAGCAGTAGATCCCGGCTATATCACGCCTCCTCAAGGCATGTTCTGATAGTAGCGAAGGCCGCCGGTATCTATAAGCAGGCCAAGGGCGGGACATTCTCAGAATTTTCCTGCCCATGGCTTTAGCAATGCGCGGCTCTTGAGAGGAAATAGGGATGTTGACAGCCAACCAACCGCTAGGAATCGATCAATGCACCTGCTTCGCTATGAGAAAGGCTACTCGGCAGATAACCCGTTTCTATGATAGACACCTAGAGCCAACCGGACTGCGCATTACGCAATTTTTGACCCTCGCCGCCCTTGAAGAAGCGGGCG
This sequence comes from Martinezella tropici, assembly GCF_008370325.1. Taxonomy (GTDB): domain Bacteria; phylum Pseudomonadota; class Alphaproteobacteria; order Rhizobiales; family Rhizobiaceae; genus Rhizobium; species Rhizobium tropici_B. Next base: position 156,680 of record NZ_VNIP01000003.1, read on the forward strand.
GGGCTGCTGTGAACACTCTCGCCGAGCGGCTCGATATCGAGCGGACGGCTATGGGAAAGATGGTCGGCTTTCTTGAGCGCGACGGCTTTGTCACGATGAAGCCCTCTCTCACGGACGGCCGAGTTCGTATCATTGAACTTACAGACCAAGGCCGCCACCTCCACAAGCAAGCAGAACCCCTCTGGCAAAAGGCGCAGCTGGAATTTGCACAGCTTAACGGACTTAAGAAAACCCAGACGTTGCGGCAGGAACTGAACGCCATCGATGTCGGAAGTTCAGCGGCCGCTTCCGGAGAATAATCCATCGGGCTGGCGGCGACCAAAAAGCACAACGGAATAATCGGCGCTTGTTGAACTATTGTTCCAATCGGAACGTACGCAGTTAAACCGCTATATCGACTCGATCTTGATGATCGCCGTGATCGGATTCGAACCCGCCGGCTCGCCCTTGCGCAATCGATGCCCTTGATGGACCCGAAAGCCCAGGCCTTCAGGGTGCGGCGTTGGCTCCGAAGTCCGCAAACGCCTGCGCGATGACCTCGGCGGTGGCGCCGGAGGCGACGAGGGCTGCCAGCAAGATTCTCGACTGCCCGGGGCGCAGCGTAGGCGAATGAACTGCGCCGGCATTGGCAAGATCATGCCCGCCGCCCCCGCCGCCATAACTTGAAACCAGCAGCCCATCCGGAACGCGGCTGGAGACCACGACGGGCACGCCGACATCGGCACAGCGCCTGACGGCTTCGACCAGACACGGATTGGCGTTGCCCGAGCCGAGGGCCGCGAGAACGATGCCATGGGCATCGGCCCGGAGGCTCGCATCCACATGTATCGAGTCACAACCGGGATAGATTGCCACCACATCGATACGCACGCTGTCGAGCGCTGTCGCAAGGCGCGGGCTTGGCGGATTTTCGAGCGGCCGTGATTGTCGAAAAGCATCGGCAACATCCGACGAATACTTATAAAACCCCCAAGCCGGCAGCAGCCGGCCGCCGAAACAGACGAGCACGCCGCGCTCTGCATTGACCGGATCGGTAGCAGCAGCAACGGCGGAGGCAAGATTGGCAGGGCCGTCAGCCTTGGGATGATCGGCGGTGAATTGCGCACCCGTGAACACGACCGGCTTATTCAACCCGTGCTGCAGATGAACGAGCAGTGCCGTCTCTTCCATCGCATCCGTCCCGTGCAGGATGACGATGCCGCCGACCGCGGCATCATCAAGCAATTCCCCCACCTTGTCGCTGATAGCTTGCATGTCGGTGAGTGTGAGGCTCGCCGAATCCTTCGCCATCAGTTCGATAGGTTTGAGATCGACGGGCATGTCGGGCAGGAGTGCCAGCAGGCTTTCTCCCGTCAGGGACGGCGAGCTGGCGCCGTTGCCGGCGCGCTCGCTTGCGATAGTGCCGCCGGTGGCAATGACTGCCATCAGCGGATTTGCACTTGCTGCCGTCACGATTGACCCCGCTCGACTGCCAGGCGGTGGATGCGGTCACGCAGCAGATACCAGCCGATGACCAGGGCCGGCGCAATTAGGATGAGCGAGGCGATCGTCCAAGTGCCGACAGGATAGTCGAGCGCCATCAGCACCAGCACAGCGAAGAGGAAGACCAGCGTCAGGATGCCGGTGTAGGGCGCGCCGAACATGCGGAAATCCGGGCGGGCCATCTCGCCGCGCTTCGCCAGCTTCCAGAGCTTCAGCTGGCAGAGCACGATGACGCCCCAGGCGGAGATGATGCCGAGTGCTGAAAGATTGAGCGCAATCTCGAAGGCAGCCGAGGGAACGACGGCGTTCAGCGCCACGCCGATGACGGTCACGACGGCCGTCACCGCAATGCCGCCATAGGGCACGCCCGCCTTGTTCATCCTGGCAAGCGCTGCCGGCGCCGAGCCGGAAACCGCCATCGAATGCAGGATACGGCCGGTGGAATAGAGGCCGGCATTGAGCGACGACAGCACGGCCGTCAGCACGACGAGGTTCATGATGACATCGGCACCTTGGATGCCGATCGTCCCGAAGAAGGTAACGAAGGGGCTCTCGCCAGACTTATAGGCAGTATAGGGCAGCAGCAGCGACAGAAGCAGCACCGAGCCGACATAGAAGATCAGCAGACGCGCGACCACCGTGCGGATCGCGCCCGGCATCACCTTGCGCGGATCTTCCGTTTCACCCGCCGTCGTGCCGATCAGTTCGATCGAAGCATAGGCAAAGACTACGCCCTGAATGATGACGAAGGCAGGCAAGATGCCATTGGGGAAGAAGCCGCCGCTATCGCTGATGATGCTGAACCCGGCCGCATGGCCGGCAATCGGCGTTCCCGAGACGACGAAATAGATGCCGATGACGAGGAAGCTGGCAAGCGCCAGAACCTTGATCAGGCTGAACCAGAATTCGAGTTCGCCGAAAACCTTGACCGACAGCAGGTTCATGACCAGCACGACCATCAAGGCAATCAGCGCGAAGACCCACTGATCGATACCGGCGAGCCACGGCACATAATGCTTGAAGAAGTTCATGTAGAGGGCGACGGCCGTCACATCGGCAACCGAGGTCATCGCCCAGTTCAGCCAGTACATCCAGCCGACGGCAAAGGCCATCTTCTCGCCGTAGAACTCACGGGCATAGGAGACGAACGAACCCGAGCTCGGACGGTGCATGATCAATTCGCCGAGTGCGCGCAGCACCAGAAAGGCAAAGAAACCGCAGAGCGCATAGACGAAGATCAGGGCCGGACCGGCTGCGGCAAGCCGCCCGCCGGCACCAAGGAAAAGCCCGGTGCCGATCGCGCCGCCAATGGCGATCATCTGGATCTGGCGCGGCTTCAAGGCCTTGTGGTACCCAAGGTCCTCATTGGCCGGCGGTTGACGATCCGCGGGCACATTCTGGATGGTTTCGACTGACATTGCTCCTCCCTTGAGCCGTTTGTCCGTGGACGGATCCGGGGTGCTCGCTTGCACCCGACAGGATGCCCTTTCGCTTTAACCAAGCCGTCGATCGAAGCTGATGATCGCCGGTCATGCTGTAATGCTGTATGACAGATTTTCCTCTTAGACATAGAATTTGCTGGAGGTCAACCCGGCACCAGGCTTATTGACGCGGTTCGACGCAATCGCTAACAGGTTTTAAATCTGTCATACAGCTTGACAGATATAGCTTGATTTCGACCATAGGAGGATAAGGTGGTCAAGACGCGAAGCGAATATGACCTGTTGGGCGAAAAGGATATTCCGGCCGATGTCTATTGGGGGGTGCATACCGCACGGGCGGTTGAAAACTTCCAGGTAACTGGCACGCCGATCGGGCGCTACACGCATCTCATCCGCGGCCTCGCCTTCGTCAAGGAAGCGGCGGCCCTTGCCAATCACGAGCTTGGCCTGCTCACCAAGGAGAGGCTCGACGCCATCGTGCGCGCCTGCCGTGAGATTCGTGCCGGCGAGCTTCACGACCAGTTCGTCGTCGATGTCATACAGGGCGGTGCCGGCACCTCGACCAACATGAACGCCAACGAGGTCATCGCCAATCGCGCGCTCGAGCTGCTCGGCCACGCCAAGGGCGACTATGGCCATCTCCATCCCAACGATCACGTCAATCTCAGCCAGTCGACCAACGATGCCTATCCGACGGCTGTCAATGTCGCTGTCATCGAAGCCATCGACGGCCTCGCTACCGCAATGGAAGCGCTGCAGGGAGCCTTCGAGCGTAAGGCCAAGGAATTCGACAGCATCCTGAAGGTCGGCCGCACGCAGCTGCAGGACGCCGTGCCCATGACGCTCGGACAGGAATTCAGGACCTTCGCCGTCATGCTCGGCGAAGACAGAGCCCGCCTGCTCGAATCGGGCTCCCTCCTGAATGAGATCAATCTCGGCGCCACCGCGATCGGCACCGGCCTCAATGCGCCTGCCGGCTATGCAGCACTTGCCTGCGCGCATCTCGCCCGGCTGACCGGCCGGCCGCTCGTGACCGCAAGCGACCTCATCGAGGCAACACAGGATCCCGGCGCCTTCGTGCATCTTTCCGGCGTGCTGAAGCGCGTTGCGGTCAAGCTTTCCAAAACCTGCAACGACCTGCGCCTTCTGTCCTCCGGGCCACGGGCCGGCATCGGCGAAATCACGCTGCCGGCGATGCAGGCCGGTTCGAGCATCATGCCCGGCAAGGTCAATCCCGTCATCCCGGAAATGGTCAACCAGGTGGCTTTCTCCGTCATCGGCAACGACATCACCGTGACCATGGCGGCAGAAGCCGGCCAGCTGCAGCTCAATGCCTTCGAACCGATCATGGTGCGCGCGCTATCGGAAAGCATCATGCATCTGACCGCGGCCTGCCATATCCTTGCCGAACGCTGCGTCGATGGCATTACCGCCAATCCCGCTCTCATGGCGCAACGCCTGCACGAATCAATCGGCCTTGCCACTGCGCTGAACCCGCTGATCGGCTATCAGGCGGCGACAAAGGTTGCCCGCGAAGCACTGGCGACAGGACGCACCGTGCCGGAAATCGTGCTGGACCATGGATATCTGACGGCCGAAGAGCTTTTCGAGGCGCTGCGGCCCGAGCGGCTCGCCAATCTGCCGGCTGCCGTCAATGGTGCGGCTGATCCTCGCCGATGATCGTGGTCACCACACGCTTGACCTGACCGAGATGGGCTTCCATCGCCGCAATGGCCCCCTCTTCCGATCCCGCCGCAATCGCTTCGACGATGCGGCGGTGCTCGACATTCGAGGCCACGCGGCGCTGCGCCATCATATTGACGAGCTCCGACTGCCGCATCAGCTCATCGCGGGCGTCCGATACGATCTTGTAAAAGACGGCATTTCCGGAGGATTCGGCCACCATCGAGTGGAATTCCGAATCCAGATTGACCCACTTCAGGGGATCTTCTTCCCCGTCCATCTCATCGCAAAGTTCACGCAGGCGTGTGAGCTGCTGCTCCGTGCGCCGCAGTGCCGCCCAGCCGGCGGCCGGAACCTCGATGAAGGGTCGCGCCTCGATCAGATCGCGCGCGGAATAGCCGCCATAGCGTAGCTCCGGACCGGGCGTGGAGGTCACGACATAGGTGCCGCTGCCGGTGCGGGTCTGGGTAAGGCCGAGCGTCTGCAGCGAGCGGAGCGCTTCGCGGATGATGGGACGGCTGACACCATAACGGGCGGCAAGCTGGGCCTCGGCGGGCAGCCGTATCCCGACCGCCAACCGTCCCGATGTAATTGCCGAACGAATATCCTCAAACACCGCCTCGGCAGCGTTTTTCCGACTGATCGGACTTGTATAAGATAACCAATCAGCCACCTCACTCATGGCGACAAGCCTTTACAAACATTGTTGGTTTGTCAAGGATCGACCCCTGAAACGGCGTATGTTTGACAGCCGAAAACTGCCCGAGAAATCGCCTTTTTGCGGAATGAATACAACTAGTTCCGGCGGGCGCGTTCTCCTGCTCTCGCCGTCGACAACGATATCTCGCACTTGATGTGCTCCCGGCGGTGATTTAAAGAAATCCTTATACCTTTATATGGGAGCTGGATTTGCCCTTACCCTTATTCGCTTTGTTTCTGGCTGCGTTCGCATTCGGCACAACCGAGTTCGTCATCGCAGGCATTCTCCCGGATGTGGCTCAAGGGCTGGATGTCTCGATCCCGTTTGCCGGCTATCTGGTTTCCGGTTACGCATTGGGCATTGCAATCGGCGGCCCGCTTCTGACCATGGCAACCCGGCAGGTCTCGCGCCGGACCATTCTGATCGCCCTTACGATCGCCTTTTGCCTGGGACAGATCGCTTGCGCTCTCGCGCCTGACTTCGCCACCATGCTCCTCTTCCGCGTAGCGACCGCCATCGCCCATGGCGCCTATTTCGGCATTGCGATGGTGGTTGCCGTCGGCCTTGTCCCGCAGGCTTTCCGGGGACGTGCCGTCGCGGTCATCCTCGCCGGCTTGACGGTTTCGAATATTATCGGTGTTCCCGTCGGTGCAGCGATCGGCGGACTTTGGGGATGGCGGACGACTTTTTGGGCCATGACCTCTGTCGGCGTCCTCGCATTGGCCGCGATCTGGGCTTTAATCCCGTCAACGAAAGCCGAACTTCAGCCATCCGGCCACTTTAGCCGCGAAGTGCGCGTTCTTGGCCGCCAGCAGGTTTGGACGTCCCTTATCATCATGCTCGCGCTCATGATCGGGCAAATGGTGCCGTTCACCTACATAACGCCTCTGCTGCGGGAAGTGACGGGTCTCGATGCCATGCTGATTCCTTGGATACTCCTGCTCAATGGCGTCGGAGCGACATTGGGTGTCCTGTTGGGCGGCCGGCTCTCGGATTGGAAGCTGATGCCGTCGCTGATCGTCATGCTCGGCATTCAAGCCGCGATATTGGTCGTCTTCTACCTCGTCAGCCCTTATCCCTTGCTGATGACCGTGACGATTCTTGTTTGGGGCGCTCTTAATTTCGCGATCGGTGCTCCGGTTCAGGCCCGCATTCTGATGTGGACGGCCGATGCGCCGAGCCTCGCCTCTTCGCTCATCCCATCAGGATTCAACATCGGCATTGCGATCGCCGCGGTCATCGGCGCTGCTCTGCTCGAGGGTGGATATGGCTATCGCAGCCTGCCGGTGCTGGGTGCCGTGGCACTGGCCTTGGCCTGCGGGGTTGCCATCCTCTCCGCAGCGCACGAAAAGCGCATCGGTGCTGTGCCGCCAGTTGCGGTTTTCTCGTGATTTTGCACGGCACCCGGATTTGACGAAATGCGGCCGGTCGGTGATCGCCTGTCGCGTGCTTTGGAGGCAGACCGGCTCTGCGGATGATCGCCAAGGCCGCTGTTTGCGAGATGTTCCTCCCGGCAAGGAAATAGTCTTTCTCCCAACCCTTCGACCGTCGCGGCCACCAAAAGGGCGGCCGCGGGCAATCGCCGGAATGATGCAACGCTCACGAACCGAATTTCGTGAAGGTTATCGAAGGATAGACTTCCGGCATGACGCTTTTCATGAGGTCACGCTCGGCAGGCGTGGCTTCCGATCCCACTACACGCGGGTCGCTGCGTGTTCCTGCCAGCCGAATATACCCTGCGTCAACGATCTGCCCCTGGCCAATCGTGATCGTACTATCACCCCCGAATGGGCGGACATAGCTGAATGTTCTACCGAAGAGGCCGTCCTGGTCGCCTCCTGCTTCAATCGTGGTATTTCCATAATGACATGACGCGTATGTAACGGCGTAGCGGCCGGGGGCAATGGGTACGAACCACCTCTCATATCTTTGCACAGTCGCTGAGAACAGCTGGCCGAGGGACAGTTTATTTGGATTTTGCAGACGATACGCAGCGGCGGAACCAACCGACAAAGGTGGTTCCGTCTCGTCTGGTTTTCCCGCATTGATCTTGCGCAGCGTGATGTAACCATCGCAATTCACGTCGCCTAAAAACGGTGAATCCACCATTCGCACGAGAAGCAGCGAGCCTTTCTTCTTCAGGTCCGCTAAAATCTCGGCTGACCCTTCATGCTGCTGCGCAGCGACCTTAGCCGGGTCTGGGGTCCCGGCGCAGCCAGCCAACAGGCCGATGACCCACCAAGCGCCAATAGTCTTTAAACGCATCCTTAAAATCCTATAGAAAAGTCATGATGTTTCGATGCGGCAACTGCGATCTGTACGATTCAGAGCAATGTTGCCGAATCCTCTTGGGGATTGGGTAATGCCATAATGGCTTCGTAGGTTGCCTCGGAAAAACCAGTGGGATCCATGGCAGCTGCGGCAAACGAAAGTGCCGACATCAAACGGGCTAAAGTAAAGTAGGCTGCAGAATCCTCATCTCGTCCTTCGTCCTCTGCGTCAAAGTATCTCCCATCCATCTCGCCGCTTAGCGCGCCGAAATCGAAACGCTGAGGCAGTTCGCCAGCCGCTAATCGCAGGGCGAGTTGGTCATTCTCCAGCAACGCGTACCAGCGGCTTTGAATTCTGCGAGCGCACGCCCGGAATATCTCTTCGAATAAACGTCGGGCATCGCTTGTGTTAGGGGCTCGTCGAAAGCGCTGCGCGAGATCTTCGTTGACTGTGGATAGACGCATCGAGGCTACTTTGTTACAAACATCCTAGTTTTTATTGCGGGATGATTTAAAATCCGAAATCATCTTCCTTAAGAGGATTGGAGCTATTCCAGGTATACCTGCAAGCTTCCAGGCTTCGAAATAATCAGGAAAATTACTGTAAATTTTATCGCCAACGGATATATTCTTCTTCGATGAACTCGAATATCCGAATTTTACGACAAATTCCAAATGCATGATTGCCATGGATCGCAACCTTCTGGAATGATGATCCAGTGTTTCAAATAGCTCTACATCAGAATATTCGGATGTTCCTTCCAGCATTGCCAAAAGCTCGGCGTACAGCCCCAATCCCATCGCCTCATCTACCAAATCTCCCTCGGCCAATTTCAACTCCTATTTGCTAAATGACACTGTTGGCTGAAGGTCGGGGGTACTGAACCGCACCGAGTTTGCCGGAGGCCTTTTCGTTTAAGTTATGCGGCCACGGCTGATGCGTCCAGCATGGCATAGTATCGTTCCTCGGCCTCGGCTGGCGGTATGTTGCCTACGATAGCGACAGGAATCTAAGAGCGCTCAAAACGAATGAAGTCTTCGTAGTGGCCGAACTCCGGCTTGGGTGAAAAATTCGCCGCTACGTCAGTAGAACTGACTGCCTTCTCCGATCGATGAGGATTGAAAAATTGACGAGTAATCGTCAAACTGCCGTCCTGCTTGAAATAGTAGATCGATGCGTGATCGATTTGATCCGTGTCGCCGACGTACTCTCGATGAGTGGCCCTCTCAAGAAACAAAGTTTCTGGAGAGCTTTCTGAAAAGACATACACGACATAGTCCCGAAGATGGTTATCTAGAAAACTGACAGCCACGAAATCGTTCTTTATTTGCAATACGCAGGTTGGGCTCTCAATTGAGCCAATGAGCGCGGTATAAAGGGCGCCCTCCAAATGACATTTACGAGCTTTTTCCTCGGTCCAGACCTCTGTCGGCCGCTTCTGTGCCTGAAACCATGATTTACAATAAAAAACCTTCATCTGTAGACCTTGCCTGTGGGATCTCGGATTACCACACCCGCATTATCTGCCGCATCGATCACGCTTTGCGGAACAGGTCGAGTTTGGACCGGCACTTCGAGGATGTAGTTACCTTCTAGGCGCTGTCCAGCCAAATTTCCGCTTGACGGCACATTTGCGATGGTGGCGCCGGCAGGATATTTTTTGGGGATTTCATTGATGTAACTCGCAGCAGTTTGCGGTTGAATATCAGACAACTGCGTGAATTTACGAGACACGATCTCACCCGTTTCAGGATTATAAGAATCCAGCCTATAGTAGACCGACACTCCGCCGGGCTTTTCAACATAAACCTCCTTATACGGATAGGCTGAAGCGCGCTCAGCGTTGAATGCATTCCCTGCCTCCAGTCTCTGCAACCATACTGGCCGGCTGCCGGTACCAGAGGTCTGCACCTCTCGCAGCGCTGCCTCCGCCCGAGGCGAGCTCAGAACGATCCCGGCAATAGCGTCGAGAATCTGCTTTGTGCCAGTGGGATCTCTCTGAAGGGACTGCAGTTCGGCATAGTACCCCTCCAGTAGCTGCCGTTCCGTATCTGACAGGCCGAGTCCTTGTGCCCCAATCGATGAAATGGCTGCTCCAAGGTCTCGCCGAGCAGAAATGCAATCATCCGAACCGATGTCGGCGCTACAAGCACTTCTCAACTGCTGAGTGGTAAGTTGGTCGAGATCTTGTAGATCCTGGACGATGTCGCAAGCGCCGCCAACTCCTACCTTACAGGCCATATCCATGCTTTTGAGCTGGAAATACTGCTTGTCGTTCAGATAGTTGAATTGGTAGTTTGCAGCCCCATAGGCCGCGCCTTCGCCGCCGCCAGTTGCCCCTGCCACGGCTGCAAGGCTTTGGCCGAGCAGAAGGGCGAGCTGCTGGCCTTCCTGTGTGCCTTCGAACTTTGTGCCCTTGAGCAAGCCAGCAACGAGCTCATCGATCGCTGGGGCAAGGAGTGTCGACGTGGCGCCGCCAGCCGCTCCTTTAAGCGCACCTTCCCAACCATTAACGCCGCCGAGGACACCGGCGCCGATTGCATGCAACAACGCGCGACCCGCACCACCTTCGCCCCAGAAGGCAAGTTCGGCCGGGGTATCAGCCTGATCGACAAACTGATTGGCGATCGTTGCTACCAGACCCGCCATGGTCGCCTGGGCAGCCTGCAGGTCCGCCTGTGTCTTATATTGATCGTGCAGGATGTTTTGCAGGTCCGGCAGACCGGGCAACGAGGTATTGGTGTTGTTGGTATCGCGGCGGATCGTGCCGATATCCTGCATCTGGTGGCCAGGATCGGTGATCGTGATCGGAATATTGCCGCCGATGGCGGAAAGCGCCTGCCCGGTCTTGTTCTCGTTGGCTTTGACCGGCGGAGCGATCGAAAGACCACCAGTCCCGATCGATCCACCATAAGTGTCCGCCTTCCAAGTCGAATGCGTGTCGATATCGGCGACCGTCAGTGTACCGGTGGAGAAGCTATTGCGACCTTCACCAGCCTCGCTGGTAATCAAGCCGCCGACCAGCGAAGTCTGACCGCTGACATTGATATCGAGACCCCCAGTGCCGGCATGAATGCCCGACTGCTCGGTGACAAGGACCGCATCGCCCTTGGCCTTCTGAGTGACGCCGGAAACACTGGTCGAACCGAAGCCGGTGGAAGCCGAGAGGCTGAGCTGATCGGCCTTTGCCTTGGCGGTGTCCACCTGGCTTTCGATCGTCAGGTTCTTGACGTCGGCGGTAACGGAGTTGCCCGTGATCGTCGCGCCACGCAGCTCCAGGCCATTGGTGATGATGGTAACGTCGCCGGTACCGTTGACATGGGTGTTGGTGTGGCTAACACCGCTGGTATCGGCACTGCCCTTGCCGTAGCCGGCGTTGGCAACCAGCCCGAGATCTGCCATGCCCTTGCCACCACCCCCAAAGGTCGCGCCGACCCCGATACCGGCACTCCATGAGGAATTATTGCTGGAAGTGTCCGTCGTGCCCGTTGCGGCATTGAGATTGATGTCGCCGTTCTTGGCCGACAGGAAGATATCGCCCGTCAGCGGATCGCCGGAGACCGTGGGAACGCCGTTCTTGTCGTAACCTGCCAGGATCTGGGCGCCATCGCTGGTGATGGAGCCGTTCTCCGCCTCCATCGAGATCGAGCGGCCAGCGCGAATGTCTGTAACAACCGGGGTCGAGGACGACGAGGACCAACTATTTTCCTGATGGCTGGCGCCGACGGTCAGCGAGACATTGATGCCGATATCGCCGGACTTCTGATACTGATCGTAGACGCCCTGCAGGTCCTTATAGGCTTGATAGAAGCCGAGACCGGCAATAGCCGTGTTGGTGACGGCATTGACACCGCCGCTGTCCGACAGGCGTTCGGCCGAGTTCATGATGCTCTGAGCCGCCTTGCCGACCTGGCTCGACACCGTGAGCGTCACGCCGGCAAAGCTCTTTTCATGCGCCTCCTGGTAGTTGGTGGCGTCATTGGCCGACAGAAGATTGATGTTATTGCCGGCGAAGAGATTGACATCGCGTTCGGCCGAGGCACTTGTCGCCTGTAGGTTTACGTCATGCCCGGCCGAGATGTTGAGATCGCGGCCCGCCGAAAGCGTCGACATGGCATTGGTGTCGGACTGCTGCGCCTTGCTGTCCTTCGTCGACTGCGCGCCGATACCGATCGAGAAACCGCCGCCGCCTGCCGAGAAGGCGAGACCGAAGCCGGATTTCTTCTGTTGCTCGGATTGCGAGGAGCTTTCGGCTCCCGGCGCGACATTAACGTCTCGCGCCGCGGAAAGATTGATATCCCGGTCGGCGCTGACCGACGATCCCATGATGTTGAGATCGGTTGTTCTTGCCGTCAGGTTGACATCCTGACCAGCCGAAAGCGTCGAGCCGACATTGTCCGTCGAGGATTGCTGGCCCTGCTTTTCGTTCTTGCCGTAGAGCGAGATGAAGCCGCCGCCGGAGCCAACGAAGAGGCCTGAATCCTTGCGCTGGCTGTCGGACTGGTGATTCTCCTGGGCGCCAATGATGCTGACGCTCTCGCCGGAGACATTCAGCGAGCCATCGGCATTGACCTTCGAACCGAGGATCGCTGCCGCCTTGCCGGCATCTAGATTGACATCGCCCGAGGCTGAAAGCTGCGACCCGATGGTCGTCTCGTTATAGCCGTCATAGCTCGAGCTGCCGCTGCGCAGGAAACCCTTGCGCTTGGCACTGTCGCGCTCGGTCTCTGTATCCTTGCCGGCCGTGACGATCAGATTACCGCCTGTTTGGATGTTCAGATCGGACGCACGCGTGGCGTCACCCGCCGTGACCTTGGAGGCCGAGACCGTAGTGTCACCGCCGGAGATGATCGTCGCGCCGCCTTCCCCTAAAACCGAAGACCCAACGGCGGTCGTGGTCTCCAGATGACCGGAAGCATTCTCCTTCGTTGAACCGAGGAAACCACTCTTCTTGCTAGAGCTCTTGACATCAAGGGTCGCGCTGTCGGTCGCCTCGGCGATGGTAACGTTGTTCTGTGCCTGCAGACCGAGCATGCCGTCGGCCGCCATCGTCGAGCCGATAACGTTGATGTCGCTGTTCGACTTCGCGACCAGATCGCCGCCGGCCTTAATGGTCGAACCATTGTGCGTCAGCTCGGACGAGGAATTTTTTCCTAAAGTCGAATTCGACTGATTCTGAGAGGTGGTGACATTGATGTCGCCATTGGACGTCAGGCCGACATCACCCTTGGCTGTCAGGTCGGCACCAGAGATCAGAACGCCGGTATTGGCATTAATCTGAAGGTTGCCGCCGGCCGAGAGCTGCGAGGCCTGCTGATCGGTACCCGTCGTCTTGGTGTAGCCATCGTCCGTCTTGCGGGTGAGATCGGTCGAGACGATGTTGACGGCACCATCCGTGGCTTTGACCTTGAGATCGCCACCGGCCTTGGCGGAGGAACCGATGATGTTGACGTCGTTGGTGCCAGCGATAGTAAGATTGCCGCCAGCGTTGACGCGCGCGCCAGTCGCATTCTGCTGACCGCCATTGTCGACTTTGACAGCAGCAAGATTGACATTGTTGCCGGAAAGCTGGGCATTGCCGCCTGCGGCGATCTTGGTGCCCTGCAAACTCAGCGTGCCGCCTGCGGCGATCTGCAGGTTGCCGGCGGCCGACACGCCGGCGTTGGTGTTGACGACATTCTGACCGCCGATGGTCATCGTCTGTGCGGCAAGCGTAATGCCATTGGTGGCATTGAGGTTCATGTTGCCGCCGGCCAGGAAAGTGCCGCCATTGGCTTTGATCTCGGTGGCATTGATGGTCATGCCATCCGCTGCGGCAATCGCACCGGAATTGTTGACGGAGCCGGCATCGATGTTGACGCTGTTGCCGGCAATGACGGCGCCGCCTCCATTGACCTTTGCCTTATCAGCGGCCGACAGATAGACGACCGGCACCAGCACCTGCGCGCCGTCGACGATCTGCGTCTGGTAGATCACCATCGACTGGGTCAGCGATGCGGCCTGCTCCGGCGTCAGTGCTTGCCCGAGAGCAAGCCCGTTCGCCTCGGCATAAGCGACGCCGTTGTCGAGCAGCGTCTTCATCTGGTCGGTAGCGTTATTGCCGGGGATGAAGGATCCGGCGCCAAGGCCATCGCCCACCAGTTGCCGCATCTGTTCGTCGACGAGCTGATTGTCGAAATAGGCGTCGCCGAGGAAGGGAACCTTGGTCTCCGGCGTATAGCCAACACGGCCGATGAAATAACTCGAGCCGTAGAACTTCGATACGTCGAGGAAGGCCGCGCGGGTCTCGAACAGGAAGATCTGGCCCGGCACCGTGCCGCCGACGCCGCCTGATTGCGGCTTGGCAAGCGAGGCGAGTTCCGCGCCGTTGACCTGCAGCACCTGGGCAAGGTTGCCGCTGTTGCCGAGAGCAGCGGTGAGCTTGCCCATTAGGCTATTGGGATTGATCGCAGCGCCGCCGGTCGTCAGGGTGCCCGAGGTGATCGAAGGGCCGCTCGCGAGCGTCACACCGTTGCTGCTCACCGAAGCACCGACAGCTGCGGTCAGGCCGCTGCCGTTGACCGTCGGGCCGCCGGCGATCGTCGTGCCGACAGCTGCCAGCGACGGTCCACTACCGACGTTGGCGCCGCCATTTGAGGCGAAGCTGCCTAGCGCGGCATTGACATTGAACAAGGCACCGCCGGCCGTCATGCCGTTAAGGGCGGACAGAGGATCGCTCGATGTCGAAGGCGCACTGACGGCCGCGCCGCCGCCCGTCGAACCGAGCGACGTATTGTTGACCGTACCAAAATTGAGGCTCAGGGCGCCGGCCGCCTTGAGCGTGCCAGCCGCGCCGCCGATGACCTGCGACCCCGACACGATCGACGTGCCGTTGGCAATATTGCGGGAAGGATCGGCCGTGCCATCGGCGTTGTAGGCCGTACACGCGCTTTGAGCGCTACAGGTCAGCATCGTGGTGCGATTGAGGACGACGCCTTCGTTGGTGAGCGTCGATCCCTTGAGCGCCGCACCGCCGCCGGCCTCGATCCGGCTGTAGGAATTGGTGAGGTTGGTGGCATCGACTGTGAGATTGCCGCCGGCATGGATCACAGCCTCTGGGCTGAGCGCACTGGTGAAGCGGTCTTCATAAACCGACTGCGATATGTTGGACGTCGGATCCCAAGTGTAGGTCGTGCTTGTGTCCGAGCCGCTGCGGACGACTTCATCGACAATGAAATAGCGCGACGGATTGTTGGGATCGAGGATGGGATTGCCGTTAGCGTCCTTGGGAACCCGGGCTTTGATCCAGTCGAAGATCGGCCGCACTTCCGTCGGGCCGCTGCCGCTGACCCAGGTCCAGGCGTGATAGGAGGTGCCGTCGGCAAGCGTTGCGACCGAATACAACAGCGGCTGATAGTCAGAAAACTGTCCCGGATCGACCCCCGCATAAAGCTGGAACATGTTCTGGTCGGTCGATTCCAGATAGGCGAAGGGTTGGCCGGCGACAGCTGGATTGAGCACGAAGGTCCCGACAACGGCACCGGAGGAGACCAACTGGCCCGTCACCCAGGTCGGCGTCGTCGATCGCTTGTTGGTGAGATTGCTGGTGAGTATCGACATGTCACCGCCGGACTGAATGAGACCGGACACATTGGTGACTGCCGCATTGCGCTGACCGGCGGCCGCTCCCTGGATGGTCAACCCGCTATTGGCGACGATAGCGCCTTGGTCATTGGTCAACGTGCCGCCAACGAAGAGGTTGGCGTTGTTGCCGGCGAAGACGAGGCCGGACGGGCTATTGTAGAAATCGCCCGATACGGTGAAGGTGAGATTATTGCCGGCGGCAAGCTGACCGGTGTTGCCGAGCGACGGCAGGTTGAGCGTCAGGTCATGCGCGGCAAGCAGCGATGTGTTGGCGGTGGTGATGAGGCCAGCAGCGGAGATGGCGATATCGCCGGAACCGCCGGCATTGGTGACAGTGCTGACCTCAGCATTGGACAGATCCGCATTGCCAGACAGATTGAGCGACAGGCCGCCGAAGACGAGATTGCTGCCGGAAAGATTGGCGGAGGAGCCGTTGACAATCAGCGTACCGCCGCCGGAAATCCGGCTACCCCTGCTGCCGGAAAGATCGACGGCACCGGTATTGAGCGTCAGATTGCCGCCGACACGAGTGGTGTTGGTATAGGCGATGGCTCCGGGCGCTGTGAGCGTGGCGCTGCCGAGACTCTGCAGGCTGCTGTAACCGATGTTCTGCGTCGCCGTGGCGGCAAGATTGCCGCCGGAAAGCAGGGAATTGGCGCTGATGCTGCCGCTTGAGGCCGACAATGTCATCGCGCCAGTGCGTTGCAACATGAGGCTGCCGCCCGGCGCAGCATTGGTGGCGGCGAAATCGACGCCGGAGACCAGCGTGTCGATCGTCATCGATCGGGCGGACAGATTGGCATTACGGCTGGCAAGCGATTGGCCGGTGAGCGTGATCGCATTACCGGCAGTGATCGTCAGATCGCCATGGGCGACCGCATTGGCGCTGACATTGTTCGCCGCGTTGGCGGTGATGGTCCCGGCAGCAACTAGGCTGTTGAAAGAGACGTCGCCTGCCGTGGCTGCGAGCGTGAGATTCCCGGCCTGGCCTAGAATAACATTACCGGCTCCCGATTGGCCCATCGCCGCAAAATCGACCCCGGCCGCGATGACGTTGCCACTGACGGCAGATCCGGTAATCGAGACGTTGCTGGCGCCAAGGAGCTGGCCGTTGATCCTGACCGCGCCGGGACTGGTGGCCGAACCGATCGCGACCGCACCGTGGCCCGTGATGTTCTCGGCCGTAAACGCACTCGCCGCCACATTGAGGTTGCCGGCGACGATCAGCATGCTGGCTGACGCACTTCCGGCGTTAATGGTCAGATCGCCGCTTTGTCCGAGAGCGATGGCGCCGTTTGACGATCGCGCGGTGGCGGCGAAATCGACGCCGGTAACTGCCTGGCCGAGTTGGACGGTCGAACCGGAGAGCAAGACGTCGCCGGCACTGAGGAGCTGGCCCGAGACATTGACGCTGTTGCTGCCGGCAAGGGTGATATCGCCATGCCCGGTAACGGCATTGGCCGTGATCGAGCCGCCGCTGGCATCGATTGTGCCGGCTGACAGCATGGTCTGCGCCGTGATGCCCGCAGACGCGGTCAGATTGATATCGCCGGCAGTTCCGAGCACTATACCGCCGCCGCGGGCATTGGTGGCAGCGAAATCGGCACCCGAAATCAAGACTGGCGCACTGATGCTGCCGCCGCTTAATGTGAGATCGCCCGCGGAAATCACCTGATTGGTGGCTGCGAGATTGCCGAAAATATCGACTTTGCCATGACTGGTAATGCTGTCGGCGCTGAGGTTTGCAGCCGTTGCCGTCAGATCACCGGCGGACAGCATCGTTCCGGCCACGATATTGCCGGAGGCCGTCAGGTTGATCTCACCGGATTGCGCCAGCAGGATATTGCCGCCCGCGGCATTGGTGGCGTCAAAGTCGATACCCGAGATGAGGGTGGGCGCGCTGATGCTGCCGCCCTTGATCGTGAGATCGCCTGCGGCAAGAATCTGGTTGCTGACATCGACGTTGCCGGTAATCGCGACATTGCCGTGGGTTGTGACGCTACCCGCCTGGAGATTGGCCGTCTTTGCCGTGATATCGCCGGCCGACAGGATCGTGCCGGCCGTGGCGTTGCCTGAAACGGTGAGGTCCGTCTTACCGGCCCCTCCAAGCATGATGTTTCCACCGTTGGCCGCGGTCGCCGCAAAATCCACGCCGGAGACCAGAAGTCCAGCGTTGAGGCTGGCGCCATCGATCGAAAGATTGCCGGCCGATAGGACCTGGCCACTGACATCGACTCGACTGCTGGCTTTCAGGTCGGTCCTGCCATGGCTTGTAATGCTGCTTGCCGTTAGATCGATCGCTTGCGCGGTAAGACTGCCCGCCGACAGCAGCGTGCCGATGGTGAGATTACCGGTCGAGGCCAGCGACACATCGCCACTTGATGTCTGGACGATATTACCGTTGGCGGCAGCCGTGCCAGTGAAGTCGACACCGGAGACGATAGCGCCAGCCGCGATGCTCGGGCCCGAGATGCTGACGTTTCCGCCACCAAGGACTTGGCCATTGACGGTGGTCGTACCGGTGAGCGTGATATCCTTGTGCCCGGTGACAGTGTCAGCCGTCACGCTGGCGGCGTTGACGTTGGTAGCACCGGCGACTTCCACCGTCGAAGCAGAGAATCCGCCACTGAGCCGGGCGGTCAGATCCCCCGCGTGATTGCCTGCAATCGTCGCATCCTGGCCAAGAACGATATTGCCACCGGATGCATCAGTGGCGGCGAAGTCGATACCGGCGACGACAGACTGTGCCGATAGGCTTTGACCGGTGATCAGGACATTGCCGGCCCCGAGAATCTGTCCAGAAACTGTGGTCGCGCCGTTGAGCGCCATAGCCCCGTGCGCGGTGACTGCATTCGCGTTCACAGCTCCGCCGCTGGCTGAAAGAGCACCGGCAGACAGCAGCGTGCCGGCGTCGATATTGCCGGCAGAGGCAAGCGTCAGATCGCCGGTCTGGCTAAGGACAATGTCGCCACCAGCCGCAGCTGTCGCCACAAAATCCACGCCGGAAACGATGGCGCCAGCCTTGATGCTGGAGCCGGAGATGGAGACATTGCCGCCGCCAAGCACCTGATGAGTGACATCAACGCCGCCGGCCGCCGTGCCGGAAAGGCTGATATCCTTATGGCCGGTGATCGAATCCGCGGTGACGGACGTACCACTGACATCGATCACGCCGGCGGCTTGCATGGTTGGCGCGGCCACGGGGCCATTGACCGATACGTTCAGGTTCCCGCTCTGGCCGAGCACGATATTGCCGCCAGCCGCATTGGTCGCATCGAAGTCGATACCGGAGACGATGGTTTGAGCGGTCAGGCTCTGGCCGGTGATCAATATGTTGCCAGAGCCGAGGATCTGGTCCGTGACGCTGATCGCACCATCGAGCCTCATGTTTCCATGGGCGGTCATGCTGCCCGCGCGAACGGTCGAACCATTGGTCGTGAGATCGCCGGCCGACAATAGCGTGCGGGCGTTGAGTGCACTCGAGGCAGCAAGCGTTAGATCGCCGCTGCCAGTGAGCGCGATATTGCCATTGGCGGCAGCCGTCCTCACGAAATCGACGCCAGAGACGATGGAGCCGGCGCTGATGCTGGAACCGAAGATCGCGACATCCCCACCGCCAAGGACTTGATTGGAAACATTCACGCCAGCAGCCGTGCCGGAAAGAGTGACGTCCTTATGACCGGTGATCGCCTCACTGGTGACCGCGCCAGCACTCACGTTGATAGCGCCAGCGGCTTGGATCGTTGGCATCGCGACGGCACCACCAACCGACACCGTCAGGTCGCCGGTCTGACCAAGGGCGATATTGCCGCCTGCCCTATTGGTCGCATCGAAGTCGATACCGGAAACGATGGTCCGAGCCTGCAGGCTCTGGCCGCTAATCAGCACGTTGCCAGACGCGAGAATCTGGTCTGTCACGCTGATCGCGCCGCCGATTGTCATGTCGCCATGGGCTGAGATATTGCCGGCTGTGACCGTCGCGGCGCTGGCATTGAGATTGCCGGCAGAGAGGAGCGTTCCAGCGCTGAGCGCACCAGCGGCCGTCAATGTTAGATTGCCGGTTCCGGCTGCTGGTGCGCCAAGCACGACGCTGCCTCCGGCCGCATTGGTGGCGGTGATGTCGACGCCGGAGACAATAGCACCCGCCTGGATGCCGGAGCCGGAAATGCCGACATTGCCGCCGCCGAGGACCTGGCCGGTGATATCAACGCGACCGCTGTTGGCCGCCACGCTGGCGACGCCTGAGAGCACGATGTCCTTTTGACCAGTGATCGTGTCGGCGGTGATGGTCTGGCCAACCGCGCTGATCGTGCCGGCTGAGAAAATCGTCCCTACCTGGATGGCACCGAGGCCATCATTGATGCTCAGATCGCCACCCGCACCGAGCACGATGTTGCCGCCATTGGCTTTGGTTGCGGCAAAGTCGACGCCGGAGGCGAGAAGACCGGCGCTGACGCCATTGGCGTTACCGTTGATGGTGATATTGCCAGCGCTGAGCAATTGGTTGGCGACATTGACGCCGCCATCGATCCTGACGGCGCCATGGCTCGTGATGTTATTTGCCTGCAACAGAGCGGCCTGAGCAGTCAGGTCGCCGGCCGACAGCAGCTTATCGACAACGATATTGCCCGTCGTGGCTGTCAAACCGAGCGTGCCGGCCGAACCGATAACAACGCCGCCACTGTTCGCACTCGTGGCAGCAAAGTCGACACCAGCAGCAATCGCACCGGCCTGAATGGCGGCGCCAGAGATCAGGACGTTGTTTGCGGCAAGAACCTGCCCACTGACGTCAACACGACCGCTCGCCGTATTGACAGTGAGTGTGCCACGGGACGTCATGCTACCCGCATTGAGCGACACTGCGGTTATCGCCAGGTCGCCGGCTACCTGGATGCTGCCGGCGCTCATGCCACCGCTGGAGCTGACACCGAGGGAGCCGGCCGACAGCAGGTTACCTGTTGTGATAGTGCCGCCAGTGGCGGTCAAGCCCAGGCTGCCTGTCGTACCAAGCACCACATTGCCACTCGGATCAGCACTGGTAGCGGCGAAATTGATGCCGGAGACGACCATGCCAGCAGATACGGATCGGCCGCTGGCGCTGACATTACCCTGCGCCTGCACATTGCCCGCAACAACAATATCGAGTCCGGCGTTCAGCGCGATGCTCTGATTGCTCTGCAGCGAGGCGGTGGAGATCGAACCGGAGGTGGTGGCGATCGACAGAGCACCCGCGCTATTGGCAGCTCCCGTCAAAGCGATATTGCCGACTGAGGCCGACAGCGTCGCCGTTCCGCCGGCCGTCACATTAGCAGCCAACAGGCCACCGGCCGACGTCATCATCAGATTGGCCGCGCTGTTGGTGTCACCCGTGACGCTCAGCAGGCCGCTACCGCTCGACAGAAAGATATCGTCGTCGGCTGCGACAGTTGCCAAGGTAACACCCTGGTCGGCTTTGATGGCGATCTTCGCCTTCGACGTCACCTTGGCGGCGGTGACCTTCTGTTTCGAGGTGATGGTCACGCCGTCGCGTGCGGACGCATTGCCGATCGAGATCTTGCCGTCGGCCGAGAGCGTCAGTTCGCCGGCATTGGCGGCCATGTCGCCGCTCATCTTGACCCCGGCACCCTTCTCGGTGACGACGACCTTGATGCGGTCGGCCTGCATGGCGCCGAGCGCCGTGCCGTCAATCGCGTATTCCGGCGTGCCTGACGTGGCGGTCAGCGCCGTCGCCTCGCCAGTGGCATAATTGTATTGGCTGGCGCCGCCCGTCAGCCGGATGGTCTTGCCGTAGACCGGCGCATTGACATGAATATTGCGGGAGACCACGTCGAACAGGTCGACGGCGCCGGGGGCGGCTGCGAAGTTTCCGCCTGCCCCTTCGAAGGTGACATCGCCGCCATTGACACTGAATCCTGACAGGCTGCCATCGGCGCCGATATTCGGCACACCGGTCGTCAGCGTCGCACGCGGCGTGTTGATGAAGCCGCAGCCCGCGCAGGTGATCCCGTTAGGATTCGCGATGACGACGTCAGCTCTGCCGCCGAACACTTCGGTCGGGCCATTGAGCGCGGAACGATTGCCCGACGTGACTTCGTTTAGGATGACCGACGCCGGGCCGGAATTCCTCAAATTGGGATTGCCAGGGGTGGCACCGCCCAGGTTCGAGGTGCCGACTTCACCGTTGAAGTTATTAAGGATGAGACCGGGCGTGCCGACATTGAAGTTGTCGTATTTGTTATGCGACAGGCCTGCGCCATTCGGGGTGACGATATCGACCAGCGGCACGCCATTGGGGGCAGCACCGACGCCCGGCTGATTGCCAACGGGTGCCGAGCCGGCCGCGGAAACGGATTGCGCATTGGCAATCGCGGGCTGCAGGAAGAGAAGCAAGCTCAGAGTGACGGCAAGCGACTGCCGCCCAAGACGCAAGAGCGGGCTTCGCAGATCAAACGCGACCTCCCTCTCGTTGGCCGCAAGCCGTGATCCAACCAATACGATCTTCTTGCTCATCACACGCCCTCACTGATGACTGTGCGGCAAGCTGAATTTGCCGCAATTGAAACTAAGCTTGCAGATCGATTGAGACATCCATGGCCTCGCGATCAACGCGATTTCGACCTCTGGCTGACGCAATCTTTCTGACCGGCATAGGCCGTTCACTCCGGACCCTCTCGGAAAGCCGACGTCACAGCCGGCCTCCCGCTATTTCTTCGTCAACAACCACGTCTTGACGTTGGCGGTGAACGAGTCGGAAAGGCGCTGAGCCATCACCTCGGGAGACCCCGAGGTCTGCATCGCATTGACGGCGACTGCGACAATGACGCCGTAGCCACTTCCGCGCATGGAAAGGTCTTCACCGTGTATGTTCTGCGCCGCTGCGATCAACTCACCAGTCTTCGCGTTTTCCAGCCGGATTGTCCCGTCGATGCGACTGTCGTGGCCTCCGATGACACGCGCTTTCTTCGTGCTTACGTCAAAAACGTGCAACGTGACGACTAGGCGACCCGGTACGGGTCCGCCTGGCAAGCCGACGAGCTGCTTTGTCATTGTGGTCCGCAACACACGGATCGCATCCGCCATCTCCTGTTCCGCAAGCTTTTTATCCGCTTCCGGAAATGCCGTTAGATCAGGGGTCGTCTCGATGCGGATTTCGCGTACGGAGGTCTTTTGAAGAGCAGCCACAAGACGTGGGTCCGTTGTGACGCAGGACGCGAGCAACATCACGAGAATAAGGGCGATACCACCGGAGATATATCGCATCACCCGAGCACCCAAGGCATCGGTTACAAATATCAAGCGCAAATCCATCTTCATTTACTCAACCACCACGTGTTGACGTCGTCGTCTTCACGCCGCCGTCAAGCTTTTTGTATAGTTCTCCCAACTGGGACTTCGGCGCCGGGCACTTTCGTGAACGGGCAAGGTCCGTCAGCACCTGATTGCGATTGCGCAATGCGTCGATCTCGACTTTTTCAGGTGACTTGGGATCCATGAAGAACAGAGCTGGCCAGAAGAGAAGAACGCCGGTTGCACCAAGAACCACGTTCTTGCCCTGCGCCTGCGAGCGTTCCTTGACCGTCGAAAGGATCTGGCGTTCGTTCGCTGCAAATTCACGGCCGACGCCGCTGCAATCCAACCCGCCGTCACCGGCACTGGTCGATGCGATCGGATGCGCTTCACGACCGCCGCAGCCGGAGAGTATGATTGTGCAGCAAACCAGCGCCGTGATGGCGAGCGGCATCAACGCTGCCTTGTCATCTTTCTTTCCAAAAAAAATCATGATTTCCCTCAAAATATGATCACCATTTCACCGATGTACTGACGAACAGAAGTCCGGCCTCATGCCGATCGACCGTGCCGCCCAGCACATCCGAATAACCCATGTCAAAATTCACATGCCCGCCAGCGAGCTTGGCGCCGACCGTCCAGCCGAGCATGTCGCCACCCTCGATGCGGTAGCGTGCTTGGCGTGCGATCCGCCCATAATCGAGGCCGACATAAGGCCGGAACTCGCCAAAGATCTTGGCAAGCTCGGCATTGTCGGCGAAGGGCTGCGTACGCCAGACGAGATCGTTGCGGATAAAGAAACCGTTATTGCCGAACAGCATGGTTTCGCGCGTGCCGCGCACGGAGGAATAACCGCCAGCCGATATCTGCTCGGCCCCGAACAGGTTGTCGGGTGAATATTGTCCAGTGATAAGCGAATTGATCTCGAAGCGCTGGTCGGCAAGTTCGAAGGGCCGTGTCATGGTGATCGTGCCAGTAAACTTCGAAAAGCGAGGATCCGCATCCCCTGCTCCGGCATCACCAGGAGAGACCGCATCGAAAAGGTTCAGCCCCTGACTATAGGAAAGGTCGAAGACCCAGAGGCCTCCGAGCATGCGGCGCGAATGCGAGATGCCTAGATCGCCGACCGTATATTTGCGGCTGCCGACTTCTATTCTGTTGCCGAGCAGGAAATTGTTGGTTTCCTTGTAGGTCAGGCCGCTGTTGAAAGTGGTGATCGAATCCTTGTCGCGGAAGATCACCCGATCGGCGCCGATACCAACCTGTTTGGAATCGCCTGAGGTGTTGAGCGGCCCGAAATTCCCGGGAACCGAGCTGTTATATTCGTACCAGGAGCCGTTCACCGAGAACGTCCAGTAACCGTAGGGCACGCTGACATTGCCGGAATAGCTGTTGCTCTTGCCGAGGCCGTCGTCCCGCCACGGATAATCCGGGCCGCTATGCTCGTATGAAAAGTTCCATTGGTCATTCACGCCGAACAGATTGTCATAGCCGATCGAGGCCGAGGACTTGGAGTATCCCGTCTGCTCCTGACCGAGATTGCTATTGCCGAAAGAAAGGTGCCAGGGATGATCCGGCTTGTTCTCGATATTGAGGATCGAGGTGCCATCCGTTTTTCCCGGCAGCATCGCCGTCTTGGCATTGTTGGAGGTCAGGCGGTTGACCTGGTCGAGACCCTGTTCGATGTCGCGCAGATTGGTGATCTTACCCTTCAGGCCGGGAAAAGCCGTGGCGATTACACCGGAATCTGGGGTCGGTTTGCCATTGATGTAGATGTCGGCAAGCGTGCCTTCGACCGCGACCAGGCGTAGCACCTTCGTCCCGGCAATATCCTGCGCCGGCACGTAGACGCGGGAACTCACGAACCCCTTGTCGAGATAAAGATGCGTCAGGTCACGCAACAGCCCGTTGATCTCACCGACGCCGACACAGCGGTTCGCATAAGGTGCCGTGAGCTTGCCAACGACGTTAGCCGAAAACTGCCTGACGCCTTCGACCTCGACATGGGTGATCGCAAAACAGGGGCCTATCTTTTTGCCATCAGCAGCCGCGGGCTGCTGGGCTTCCGCCGCAGATGGCTTCGGCGTCACTTCACCCAGGGCTTTCAGGCGCTGTTGCTCGGCCTCCTGCGCCTGCCGGCGCGCGAAGTCATCATTGGGTGTCTGAGCCTCAGCCTTCGACACCATCAGAGTTCCTGATAGCAATGCAACCGTCAACGAAGCGGCAAAAGACCACTTCTTAAAGCCTTGGCCGCACCGCAAAGCGGTGGTCGGCCCCAACGCCAATATCATGGGGCGATTCCTGTCGTCCGGTTACTTGGAGACAGGCTTCTGCAGCGCATCGAGCGCCGCCGGCAATCCCCTCAGCGAGAACTTGATGTTGACCTTCTGGCCATTCATCATCTGGACATGGCCAGTGCCATCGGACGCCTTGGTCAATGCCGCCACCATCTTGCCGTCCAGTTTCTGTTGCGCCCAGCAGCCAGCCTGGTTGCAGTTGCGGTAAGCCAACTGCACGATAGGCTTGTCAGCCACGTCGATGCCAAGACCGGCGGGAATGTACATGTTCAGCGGGACCAGCGTCGTCAGCACGAGATCGCCGGCCGTCTGCTTTGCCGCCTTCTTGTTTGATGCAGCCGGCGCATCCGCCGCCTGGGCGAACGCCAGCGTCAAGACATTCACGTCCTGGTCGCCCTGCTTTATCGTGGCGATCTGCGCCACTTCACAATTCGTGATCGCCGATCCGTCCGCCGCCTTGCCGTCGATGCAGCGGTAGTACCAGTCGTCGAACTTCTGCACCCGCGCTTGTGGGGCCGACTGCTGTTCATTTGTCGCTGGAGCGGGACTTTGAGCAGTGCTTGTGTTGGAAGGCGGATTTGCGGCTGGTGCAGGCTGCTCTTGCGCCATTGCAGAGGATGCAAGGAGTACACTCGACAAAAGCGTAACGGATGTCAGGGTCTTGATGGAAAACGTCTTACTCGTGAGGGACATTCTAACTTTCCAAAGTCAAAGCCATTCGCTTGCGCAAGGCGTACCTTGCTCAATCGGCAAATCGTCAAAATTCATGAGAATGCACCTCATACGCGGCGCGGCCGATCATCGGTTAAGGCGTTACATAGCAGAATTCTAATCCATGCATCAGAAAGTAGTGGGCACTACACAATGATTCGTGCACGTTTTTGGGGAGGCGTGTCGATTCCGCAACATTGACGGTTGCTATTCGCGGCAGTTGTGCACCACGCGGCACAACACATACAGCTAACGGCTGATTATTTAGGCCGGCCGCGATCAGTCAAGTGATCGGAACACCGCTCAGACGATCAGCCCTTTCATCGGCAAGACCTGATCGGATCCCGGGAAGACATCACGCGTCAATATGGCAGGCGATGCGCCAAGCAGATCGACGGCAATGCCCTTGACGACGGCGCGCAAATCCGTGGTGGCAGCCAGATCACGCCCGTCGCGCAATTGCGCCTGCTTGAGGCCGGGCCAATCGGCGATTACCCGGCCACCCTTGATTGCGCCACCGGCAAGGAATGCGGTCGTTCCGGTGCCATGATCCGTGCCCTGCGTGCCATTGACCTGCGCCGTGCGGCCGAATTCGGTCGCGACGAGAATGGCGGTATCCTTCCATGCGGGGCCGAGTTCCTGCTGGAATGCGGCAAAGGAGTTGTCGAGCCCGACGAGAAGCTTGTTGAGCCGACCCACCTCGCCGGCATGGGTATCCCATCCTTCGAAGGCAAGTGCGGCGACGCGGGGACCGTCGTCCTGCGCCAATAGGCGCGCGGCACCTCTTGCCATCTGTTCCATGCCCGTGGGGTCACCCGGTCCGCCCCTTGCCTTGACGTCAAGGCCGGCAGCGATCTTGCCCGTCGAAATGCCCTCGGCCAGGATTTTCGCAAAGAGCGGATCGGTGTGATTGTAGAGATCCATCAGGCGTGGCGGCAGGTCGTCGCTGACCGGCTGCAGATTGGACGGCGACCAGCCGAGCACCGGCGCCTTGCCGCGAATGACTAGCGGTGCATTGGCACCGACGGACAGGCCACGGACCTCCGAGGATCCCGGTGAAACCTTGTCGCCCTTCGGTAGCCCTTCCAGCAGCCGGTTGAGCCAACCGGATTCGACGCGGCCGGGCATCTCGTAGCCGGACTCCAAAACGTCCTGCCCGTCGAAATGCGATCGGTCACGATAGGGTGTTGCGCTGGCATGCACGACCGCCGCCTGTCCTGCGCGATAGAGCCGATTGAAATTCGGCATCGACGGATGCAGCGCGAAAAAGCTGTCGAGTGGGAGGGCGGCGTTGGAGCCGCTGGTCGTCATGGCGATCGACTGCCGCAGCGTCTGGTAATCAGGATCGCCGACGGGCGGGACAGCCGTCAATCCATCGAGCGCGCCGCGCAGGATGATGGTGACGAAGCGCGGATCGCGGCCGCCGGCGGCATGGGCGAAGCGCGGGATGAAGGCCCAGGCGAATAAGGCGCCGGAAGCACCTAGCACGGCACGACGGGTGGGAGTCATGAGTTCGCAGGTCATGGTCATCGCCTTTGAAATTCGGGGGAAAGATATGCGATCGCCAGCCCCTGATTGCGGGTCTCGGCGCGCGATACGGCCTGCAGCGTCTCATTCGAAAGCAGCGGCCCCAGGCTGTCGGAAACGAACCGGCGTGGATCGACCTGCGGCGGCGCAGCGCTGGCGATCATGTTGGCGACATCCATGCGCATGCTGAGGCTCTCGCTGGAGGCCCAGACATCGACGGTGTCGGCAAAGCCGTTGGGGCCGGCCGGCGCCCAGAAGGGCTGGCCCATGGCGGTCAAGGCACCGAGAATGACATTCGGTTTCGGCGTCTCGCCGCTCGCCCGCAGAAGTGCTGCCATGAATTCGAGCGGCGAGCGAACCTTCGACAATGCCGGGTTCCAAGCGTCTTCGGAGGCGATCAGCGCCCGGTAGACCGCGGAAAGATCGCCATCCGTCTTGCTGAAGGTCGCAGCGACGGTCTGCACGAGGGTCGGCGGCGGGGTATCTGCGACGAAATGCCGGACGAGCTTGGTGGCGATATGCTGTGCCGTCGCCGGATGACGGGCGAGATCCCGCAGCGCCTCCCGCCCCTGCCCGACGCCATTATCGGCATAGGTGAGGCCAAGCAGCGTCTGATCGCCGGGTTCATGCGCGCCTGCGTTGAAGACGAAGGTGCCGGGTGCGCCGAGCTTTCCCTCTGCGCGTGCCACCGTCCAGCCGGTGATGATCTTTGCAAGCGTCGTCACATCGGTCTGGGTATAGCCGCCATTGACGCCGAGTGTGTGCAGTTCCAGCGTTTCGCGGGCGAGATTTTCGTTGAGACCGCGCGTCTTGTTGGCATTGGCCTTGGAGTTCGGCCCGATCGACTGCTGGTTGTCGAGATAGCCAAGCATGGCCGGATGGGTCTCGACGGCGAGCAGCATATCCGCGAAACGACCGAAGACATGCGGCCGGATGGCCTCGCGCTCGAAGGCGCCGGCAACGATATGGACCTCCTCGCTCTTTGAGACGGCAACAGCGAAATGGTTCGCCCAGAACATGGCGAGCCGCTCGCCGAAACCGATCAGCGGCTGACGGATGGTGCCGTTGAAACGAGCATCCGCTTCGGCCAGCAGGATCTGCTGCGGAAGATAGGCCATTGCGGGCTTTTCCAGCTTCCCGACCACCTTGCCGATCGCCGTTGTCATTGCCTGGTTGGTCACTTGGGCCTGGTTGGTCACTTGGGCCTGGTTCGCCGCTTGGGTCTGATTGGCCGGCTGGGGCTGATTGCTTGACTGGGCGGCCATGACATCCGACGGCTGCGTAGGCGGCTGTTGCGGCCCTTGTGCCGGCTTGTTCTGCTGCGCCGCGGCGGCTGTTGCGGCCTGCTGCCTTGCCTCCTTGCGCTGCTCTTGGAATGCATAGAGGGAAACGAGAAGATCGGCCGTGGATTGAAGCTGCGGCCCGACGGGTACGGGCACGAAGCGCTCGGTGATTTCCTCCATCAGCGCTCCGCGCGGATCCGGTGCGATCGACGCGGTGCCGTTATGATCAGCCCCTAGCCCAAACCGGGAAAGGGCGAGCGCGGCATAAACGTCATTCGATTGCTGAGCCATGTTCCTGCCAACTCCTGCATCAAACATGCTCCTTAAACGCGGGGTTCGTTCCGATCCGTCGCTTGGCAAGTATGATCATTTTGTGGCAGCGGCTCTCGGCGCGCCGCGGCGAACGAGGCTTTCGGCAAGCGCCCGGCGTTCGTCGTAGGAGAGCGTTGCGGCGAGGTCGACGGCGCGCTCCTCCAGCTTCGCCCTGAGACCGATATCGGCATTGCGCGCCCGCGCCAGGGCAGCCAGCAGCGCTTCCTTGTCCAGCATCGGCTGCCCCAGGATGGAAGCGGCGTCCACCTTGGCCTGCTGCGCTTCGAGAATGGTCTGCCGGTTGTCCTTGCGCGCCTCGTTGAGTGCGGCACGCAAAGCTTTCTTCTGCGCGGAAGGCAGTTGCTCGCCGGCAAGCGGCATCATCCCCGCACGCGCCTGCGTCTTGCGGATCCAGGTCAAGCCGCCGCCCGCCAATGCTCCGATCAGGAACGTATTCAGTACCAGCAGGGAAATGACCACTATTCTAAAACTGCGATCCGTCATTGGCTGTCCTGCACTATGCCCGCGTCCGGCCCGATGTCGCCGAACATGGTTGCGGTTCCGTCGGAGACGACTGAAGTATCGGATGTCAGGCTGGGCGTCAGCACGGCAATAGCGATGCTGCCGGCAAGCGCGCCGGCGATGCCGACGCCGACAAGGCCGATGCCGGCGGAACCGAAACGGAACCAATTTCTAATTGTCAGGCGGCGAGCGAAGTTTTTAAGGATTCGGCGTTGCAGATCCACATGGCCCGGTCTGACGACATAGGTATCGAGCAATGCATCCAGATCGGCGGCGCGAGAGAGAATTCCGGCTGCGGCCGGGTCTTTCGCAAATTCCCGCGCGGCGGCGCGCTCAGCCTGCGGCCACCGGGCGATATCGCCGCCATAAGCAGCGGTCAGCTCCTCGAATCGCCCGGCATTCATCGGACCTGCGATATTCTCAACCATCGCCCTGTTCCTTCAACAAAAGCAGCTGTAATGAGCGCCGTCCACGCGCAAGCAAGCTCTCCAGTGCGTCGACGCTGACGTCCATGATCTCGGCCGCCTCGGCATTCGACAGCGCCTGATAATAGACCAGAATGATCGCCTCGCGCTGCCGGGGCGCGATCATCTGCATCGCCCGCTCCACACGCTTGGACGGATCCTCCTCGCTTATCAGGCCCGCATCCGGCGCCGGCCCTTCATATTCGATGTCCGGCGGATGCTCGGCGAGAACATCCTTACGTCGGCGCAAGCGATCATAGCAAAGGTTGATCGCCACGCGATGCACCCAGGTACTGAAGCGGGCATTGCGCTGACGCCAGCCGCCGGCATTGCGCCAGACACGCAGAAGCGTCTCCTGCGCCACATCCTCGGCTTCGCTTGCATCGCCGAGCATACGGGTCGCCACGGCGATGATGCGCGGCAGCTGCCTTGCCACCATCATACGCATTGCCGGAACGTCACCAGCGGCGATACGACCAAGCAGATCCTCATCCGCGTCGCCGCTCCTGGGCGCGCGATCCCACTTCATCGACAATCGCCACCGCTCCTGTTTCGCGCGATACCGGCATGGCGTGCCGCCCGGCTCGGGCTTTCGGCAAAAAAGCTCTGCCCGGCCGTCAAATCCGGCAAGCGGCTCCTGTCGGATCGCGGCATCTCGGTCAGCGTATCGTCCTTCGACATCAAACATGGGTTCGCAAGGATTGAACGGGCTATCCGCCGAATTCCGTCGCTCTCACATCGAGGATTTTCGGATTTTTCTCCCGCATCTGGCAACCGTCCATCGGGCGAATATAAAAAGAGCCGGCGCACCCGGACGTGGAGGCCCCAACGTCTCTTGTCCGGGTTGCCGGCGCTACACATGGATTAAATGCGAAATTTCATGCCCGATCAGAGCGTCAGCAGATCGCTCGTCGTCTGGTCTTGTTCATTGAATGTATAGAAACTGCCGAAGTCCGGCAGCTGCGGCCTCATGACGTGCTCGAACTGGCTCTGCGTCAACGATCCGGAACCGGACGTATCGAGGCTCTTGAACAGCGCCGTTGCCTGATTTTCGCTGACATCGGATGGACGGGCAGCAACGAACTCGGATTCACTCACATTGCCGTCACCATCCTTGTCCATGGAGGAAAACGCGGTGGAGAGCTCGTCGTCGCTCATCTGGCTGCCCGGTGGTGGTGGCGGCTGCCGACCCGCCTGCATGGCATTTTCAAGCTGCGATTCGCTGAGCGAGTCGGTATTGTTTTGATCGAAGCTCTCGAACAGTTGCTGCGCCTGATCTTCGCTGACGTCGGACGGCCGAGCAGCAACAAATTCTGCCTCGCTGATATCGCCGTCGCCATTGGTGTCCATGGCGCTGATCATATCGCTCTGTTTGCCGGAAGCGGAAGTCTGCCCGGTGCTCGATGTCGAGTCGGTCGAATCACCATCCGAATTCGAGGGCGAGCCGTCGCTGCCGCTATTGGCCTGCAGATTGAGAATGATGTTCATCAGTTGCGCGATCAGCTGTTCCGCCGAAGCAAGCTGGGACGAGTCGTCCGAAGAGGACAAGGAATCCGTGCCGGAAGAATCGCTCGAGGAGCTGCGGGACAGCAGCGAAGAGATGGAATCGTCGTCGCTCGACGATGAGGAGCGCAACGTCTTATGCTGGTAATAATTATTTGAAGAGACTGAGGTAATGCTCGTCATTGGGGCCTCCAGATATGAGCGTTGAGAGGAACTCACATGGCTTACGCGTACCCGATTTGAACTTGGCTATCGCCAGGCTTCGTCGCGCCAGAGCGACGGCTTGACGTCGATAGTCGATAAGAGCGGATGGAGTTGCGAACGCCGAAGATCAAACGCGCCCTTTGCCCCGATTTGACTGGCGCATCGGTTCCCGGGCGAGCGAACTCGGCTTCGTGCAGCCAATATAGTGCCGTCATGGCTACATATTAGCATCCGCACATTTTCGACTTTTCACTTCCCAACGCGGGGAAATTGAACGCGGAAACTTGCGCGTGGCTTATAGGCGCTTGACGAAGGCCTCCTGTTACGATTTCCTTCCCCAATTTTAGGGGATTATATAATTCGGCCGCATTGCTGGTATGAGGAGTTTCCAGCGATAAGCGGCAACGGTGGGGTAAGAATGCCAGAAAAAAGGGGTCCAGCTTGACTGATTTCTGTGGAGACGTGAATGAGGCGCACTAAGGAGGAGGCGGCGGAGACGAGGAGCGAGATCTTGCATTCGGCAAAGGCTTTGTTTCTCGACAAGGGCTACGAGAATGTCAGCCTCGAGGAGATAGCCGCAGCGGCTGGTGTAACGCGGGGGGCGGTGCACTGGCATTTCAAGAACAAGCAAGGGCTGATGTTCGCGATCCGCGATGAGGCGCAGCAGCCATTTCAGGAATTGGCCGAGCGGATGTCGAAGGAGCTCCCGACAAATCCGCTTGATCTTGTGGCAGAGGCGATTGCCGGGATATTCGACGATGTCCAGGGCGATCCGCGCAAGAGAAGCATGCTGAAGGTGATGATGCACCTCGACATGGCCTTTTGCGACGGCACCACGAGCCGCGCCAGCTCCTTCCGGCACGATATGCACGAGCACTTCGAACGCATATTCACCCTGATGAATGAGAAGACGAAGCTGCCAGCGCCATGGACGCCGGATACGGCCGCCTCCGCGCTGACGGCGGTCATCGGCGGGCTGATCACCGAATGGACGCTCGACAGGGGCAATTTCCAGCTCGTGCCTTGCGGACAGATGTTCATCAAGATGATCTTGAAGACATGGTTCCCGCTGGAGCAGGCACATGAGGTAGAGACCTCGGCTGCATAAAGCAAATCAAGCAAAATCAAAGCTTTGAACGAAAAAAGGATCCGGAGGGAAAGCCGGATCCTTTACTTTGATCGGAGGTCAACCGATCGGTGAAAGAAGCCTGACGGATTGGAACATCAGGCTTCTCCATACCCGGCACGAGGCCGGGTAATTCACAATTAGAAGCTACGCTCGAAGCGCAGGATACCAGCCCACTGATCCTGGTTTACAGAATCGAAGTTGGTGTAGGAGACTTCCGGCTCGATGAGCAGGTTCTTGACCGGGTTCCACTTGACGTTCGTGGTCGCGGCAAAGATCTTCGAGTCGGTGTAGGCGAGCTGCAGGTTCCACTTCAGCTTTTCATTGATCGGAACGGCAACGCCGCCCCAAACAGCCCAGTCACCCCAGCCGCACTTCGACTCATCGTTAACGGGGCAAGCCGAACGATCGAGGTTGGTACCGGCATACTTGTTGAGCTTGTCGCCATCGGTGTTCCAGCCACCCATCAAGAAGGCCGAGAATACGCCGAAGTCAGCGTCAACGCGAGCTTTGATGGCGCCTTCTTCGACGATCGAGTCGTAACCGCCGACGACCTTGAAGCCCCATGCGCCAGACTTGAAGCCGGCACCGGCAACGACGTCGGGAGCGTAATGGTTGCCCTTGTCGTCAGACCACCAGCTGGAGCCATAGGAAGCATCCGAACCGCTGGAGTTCGAATCTTCAACCGAGATCACAGCCGTGAAGCCGTTGCCGGCGTCGTAGCTGTAGGTCAGCTGGTTGAGTTCGTACGGACCGTCATAGATCACGTCGTCGTTGATGACGTCGCCGGCATAACCGATGTAGTAGTTATACTGCGAATCGGCCTTACCGACGAGGAAACCGCCGAGGCTGATGTTGGCGAACAGCAGCTTGGTGGAGGTGGAGTTACCGTCGTTCCAGTCCCAACGGATGACCGTATTGGTCTTCAGCGGGCCGTATTCGGTGTCGGTCGCGGTGTCGACGCTCAGCTCTGCACGGGTGTGCCACAGCGTACCGTTCTTGCTGTTCGGGTTGTAGGCATCGTACCACTCGCCTTCGGTACGGACACGGCCGCCGATCTTGAGGCAGGTTTCCGTGCCCGGGATGAAGAAGTAACCAGCACCGTAAGCGTCGCAGATGCGGACGTATTCCAACGGCTCCGGCTCGGCAGCAACGATAGCGTCAGCTGCATGGGCACCGGAAACTGCTGCGAGCGCAGCAGCGGAGCCGAGAAGAAGGCTCTTGATATTCATATTAAACTCCTGGTTGTAATATGCATTTCTAATTTACCGCGAGCGCTGAGCTGGAAAACACCTTGAAGATTGGCTCGGTCGAAAACGCGACCGCACAGCCCGGCAAGTACGCACGTAATGTTGGCTTGAGTCCCCTCTAACCTCCATGATTGTCCCCGCGGCAAAGGTCTTGAAATGCCCCTACCGATCCGGCCGATCGCTCGACCGTAAGACAATTTCTGTCCTGCATCTGGCTTACAAACAGCCCGTATGTTTGTCAATTATATGAAACCTTGCCGGACGCCCGCCTGGCGTTAGTCTTGGTCGCTGTTGCTTAAATGCAACTGGGAACGGCAGGGCGAGGTCGGTTTCGCCCGAGGATCACGGGGAGAGCATCAAAGGCGCGAATGCACGGAAGGGCGCAGAAACAAAACTCAACAAATCGCTACACACAGAAATCTTGAATCTTCCTAGATTCCGGCGACTCGGGCCATTGGAAAGGGAAAATCGCGCATGAACGAGAATCGGTTGATCTTCATAGCGACTCCCTGTTTCGGCGGCCTCGTCACCAAGGATTATATGCAATCCATCTTTTCTCTGATGCAGACCGGCGCGCAGGCCGGCTTGCAACTGACGCTCGCCCTTCTCAGCAATGACGCGCTGATTACCCGAAGCCGCAATACGCTTGTGTCGTCCTTCCTGAACGATACGACGGCAACCCACATGCTCTTCATCGACGCCGATATTAGCTTCGAGCCTGATCAGGTGATGCGATTGCTGGATTCGGACAAGGACGTGGTCGCCGCCATGTATCCGATCAAGGACTACGACTGGGACACCGCCGCCCGTGTGGGTTCGCGCGATGGAGTGTCTCTTGCGGCAGCGGCACTCCACTATGTCGGAAGCCCGCTGGTCGGCCAGAGCGCCGAGCGCGACGGCGATTTCGTCAGCGCCGTCTATGCCGGCACAGGCATGCTTCTGATCAAGCGTGCCGTCATCGAAAGGATGATCGCCGCTTATCCCGAACTGCGCTACAATGCCATCCACGCCTATCCGAGCACCAAGCGCTCGCCAAGCACCCAATATGCCCTGTTCGAATGCATGGTCGAGGAAGGGACGGGCATTTATCTGAGCGAAGACTTCGCCTTCTGCCATCGCTGGCGCGCGCTCGGCGGCAAGATCTGGCTCGATACCGCCAGCAAGCTCTCCCACACCGGCCCTCACCGCTTCATCGGCAACACCGCGCCTCGCTATTGAAGTGACGCCATGCCGGCAACCCGCTTAAGCACGTTTAAATGGTAGATTCCCCGATGTGCCGAGCGCTGCTTCCCAGGAAAATGCAATCATTGATGCAGGGTTGACAGAAGCCGAAGGGAGAGCATAGCCTTTCAGCATTCACCAGGGGGGTCCCGGCAAGGGGCTGAGATACTGCTGGACAATACGGCTTAGCCGATTTGTAGCGCAGTGACCCGTTGAACCTGATCCAGTTCATACTGGCGTAGGGACGGTGCAAGCGCTCGAAGGTTTCGGATTCCCGCGTGGATTCCATGTCGGCGTCTTTTCATCATTCCGGCTGATTGACTGGGTCTCCAACCACAACTTGGAGCCTCAAACCATGACCATTGCCGCAAAGAACCTCACCCCGACCGTCACAACCGGCCCCCTGCCGGCGTCGCGGAAGATCTACATTCCAGGAGATATACACACCGACATCCGCGTGCCGATGCGTGAGATCAGCGTCCATCCGACATCGGGCGAACCGCCAGTCGTCGTCTATGATTCCTCCGGCCCCTACACGATCGAGGGCGCCGATATCACCATCGAGCAGGGCCTGTCGCAGCTCCGCCGCGACTGGGTGCTCGCCCGCGGTGATGTCGAAGCCTATGAAGGCCGCCATGTGCGCCCCGAAGACAACGGCTTCGTCACCGGCGAACGGCTGACACCAGAGTTTCCGGCCAAGCGCCAGCCGCTGCGCGCCAAGGACGGCAAGGCCGTCACGCAGCTCGCCTATGCGCGCGCCGGCATCATCACGCCGGAGATGGAATTCATCGCCATTCGCGAGAATCTCGGCCGCAAGGCGAAGGCCGAAACCCTGATTCGCGACGGCGAAAGCTTCGGCGCTCATATTCCCGACCATGTGACGCCGGAATTCGTCCGTCAGGAAGTCGCCGCCGGGCGGGCGATCATCCCTGCCAACATTAATCATCCCGAGAGCGAGCCGATGATCATCGGCCGGAATTTCCTTGTGAAGATCAACGCCAATATCGGCAACTCCGCCGTCACCTCCTCCATGGCCGAAGAGGTCGAGAAGATGGTCTGGGCCGCCCGTTGGGGCGCCGATACCGTCATGGATCTTTCGACCGGCCGCAATATTCACAACATCCGCGAATGGATCATCCGCAATTCGCCGCTGCCGATCGGCACGGTACCGCTCTACCAGGCTCTGGAAAAGGTCGGTGGCATTGCCGAGGAGCTCACCTGGGAGGTCTATCGCGACACGCTGATCGAGCAGGCCGAACAGGGTGTCGACTATTTCACCATCCATGCCGGCGTGCGACTGCATTATATTCCGCTCACCGTCAATCGCGTCACCGGCATCGTTTCGCGCGGCGGCTCGATCATGGCCAAGTGGTGCCTCCATCACCATCGCGAGAGCTTCCTTTACGAGCATTTCGAGGAAATCTGCGATATCTGCCGCGCCTATGACGTCTCCTTCTCCCTCGGCGACGGCCTGCGCCCCGGCTCGATCGCCGATGCCAACGATGCCGCGCAGTTTGCCGAACTCGAGACGCTCGGCGAACTGACGAAGATTGCCTGGGCAAAAGACTGTCAGGTAATGATCGAAGGCCCTGGCCATGTGCCGATGCACAAGATCAAGGAGAACATGGACAAGCAGCTCGCCGTCTGCGGCGAGGCGCCCTTCTACACGCTCGGACCGCTGACGACGGATATCGCGCCGGGCTACGATCACATCACCTCGGGCATCGGCGCTGCCATGATCGGCTGGTTCGGCACGGCGATGCTCTGCTACGTCACGCCGAAGGAGCATCTCGGCCTGCCCGACCGTAACGACGTCAAGACCGGTGTCATCACCTATAAGATCGCCGCCCATGCGGCGGATCTCGCCAAGGGGCATCCGGCCGCTCAGGTCCGCGACGACGCGTTGTCGCGCGCCCGCTTCGAATTCCGCTGGGAAGACCAGTTCAACCTGTCGCTCGACCCCGACACCGCCCGCAGCTTCCATGACGAAACGCTACCGAAGGAAGCCCACAAGGTTGCGCATTTCTGCTCGATGTGTGGTCCGAAATTCTGCTCGATGCGGATCTCGCACGACATCCGCGCCGAGGCGCAGAAGGAAGGATTGGAGGCGATGGCGGCGAAATACCGCGAGGGCGGCGATCTCTATATGCCGGTCGAAACCCCTGCCCAGCCGGCCGAGTGACATGCGCATCCTCGTCAAAGGGGCCGGCGTTGCCGGCCTCACCGTCGCCAACGAACTGCATGCTCGCGGTGCCGAGGTGACGGTTGTCGACCCCAATGCGAATTTCCGCCGAGCCGCCTCATGGCTTGCCGGTGGAATGCTGGCGCCATGGTGCGAACGCGAAAGCGCCGATGAGGCCGTGCTCGAACGCGGCCGGGATTCTGCCGATCGATGGGACGCAATTCTGCCCGGCAAGGTCGTCCGCAACGGGACGCTTGTTGTCGCGCCGAACCGAGACCAAGGCGAGCTGAAGCGATTCGCCAGCCGCACGATGGGCTACCGCTGGGTCGAGGAGCCCGAAATCACCACCCTCGAACCCTCCCTTGCCGGCCGCTTCAGGCATGGCCTGTTCTTCCCGCAGGAAGCACATCTCAATCCTCGCGACGCCTTGCGGTCATTGAAGGGCGCTCTTTCGGCGAAAGGCGTGACATTTGTCGATCACATTGCGAATGACGCCGAATTTTCTGGCGTCATGGACTGCACGGGCGCCGCCGGTGTCGGCGAAA
The DNA here is from genome assembly GCF_008370325.1 of Martinezella tropici. Classification (GTDB taxonomy): domain Bacteria; phylum Pseudomonadota; class Alphaproteobacteria; order Rhizobiales; family Rhizobiaceae; genus Rhizobium; species Rhizobium tropici_B. The sequence continues at coordinate 194,315 of NZ_VNIP01000003.1, forward strand.
GCAGAGAATTGCGGGGCGTACGCGGCGAAATGCTCTATCTGCGGACGCAAGAGGTCACCCTTGCGCGGCCCGTCCGCCTGCTGCATCCGCGATTTCCCGTCTATATCGTGCCGCGCGGCGAAGGCCTGTTCATGGTCGGCGCGACGATGATCGAAACGGATTTCGAGGGGCCGATCACCGCCCGCTCGCTGATGGAACTCTTGAACGCCGCCTATGCGCTGCATCCCGCCTTCGCCGATGCCGCTATCGTCGAAACCGGCGCCGGCATCCGTCCCGCCTTTCCAGACAATCTTCCGCGCGTGACGCGGGAGGGCAAGACCATCCTTATCAATGGCCTTTATCGCCACGGCTTCCTGCTGGCGCCGACGATGACCGTAGAAGCCGCGGATCTCATCTTTTCCGGACACAACAGCGACAGGAACCGCCAATGCGCCTGATCATCAATGGCGAAGCACAGACCGTCGACGCAACCACGCTTTCGCAGCTCCTCGCCGCGCTCGAATACGAAGGCGAGTGGCTGGCAACCGCCGTCAATGGCGAACTCATCCATCGCGAAGAACGCGACGACCACGCCTTAGCCGACGACGACAGGATCGAGATCCTGACGCCGATGCAGGGAGGCTGACCATGATCGAACTCTACGGAGCCCGGATTGCATCGCATCTTCTTCTCGGCACGGCGCGCTATCCCTCCCCGGCCGTGCTGACGGAAGCCGTCAAGCGCTCGGCAACCGAAATCGTCACCGTATCGCTGCGCCGGGAAACGGCGGGCGGGCGCAATGGCGGTGCATTCTTCGAGATGATTCGCGAGCTTGGCGTTCGCGTTCTTCCCAATACCGCCGGCTGCCATGGTGTCTCGGAAGCGGTGCTAACAGCGAAGATGGCGCGTGAGGTCTTCCGGACCAACTGGATCAAGCTCGAAGTCATCGGTAACCACGACACGCTGCAGCCAGATGTCTTCGCGCTGGTGGAGGCGGCGAGAATTCTCACAGACGAGGGATTCGAGGTCTTTCCCTATACGACGGACGACCTCGTCGTCGCCGAACGACTGCTGGAGGCCGGATGTAAGGTGCTGATGCCCTGGTGCGCGCCGATCGGAACGGCGGTCGGTCCTCTCAATCTTTCCGCCCTTCGCTCGATGAGAGCGCATTTTCCGGAAGTGCCGTTGATCGTGGATGCCGGCATCGGCAGACCCTCGCATGCGGCCATCGTCATGGAACTCGGCTTCGATGCCGTGCTGCTCAATACGGCCGTCGCCGGCGCCGGCGATCCGGCCATGATGGCGGAAGCCTTTGCCAAGGCGATCGATGCCGGCAGACAGGCATTCGGCGCGGGCATGCTGGAGCCGCGCGATATGGCGGTGCCGTCGACACCGGTCATCGGAAAGGCGGTTTTCTCATGACACTCGATCCCTTCTATCTGATCGTCGATAGCGCCGCCTGGATAAAGAGGCTGGTGCCTCTTGGCGTCAACCTGGCGCAGCTGCGCATCAAGGATCGCACACAGGCGGAAATCCGTGCGGAAATTCGCGAATCGAAGGCAATTTGTGCCGCACATGGATGCCAGTTGATCGTCAACGACTATTGGCAGCTCGCGATCGACGAAGGCTGCGATTTCATCCATCTCGGCCAGGAAGATCTTGCCGCCGCCGATCTCGTGGCCATTCGCGCCGCCGGGTTGAAACTAGGGCTCTCGACGCATGACGAGGTGGAGTTGTCGACGGCACTGGCTGCCAAACCCGACTATATAGCCCTCGGGCCGATTTACCCGACCATCCTCAAGGCCATGCTCTGGGCGCCGCAGGGTCTGGAGCGCATCGGCCAATGGAAGGCCCACATCGGCAATATGCCACTTGTCGCGATCGGCGGCTTGACGGTCGAGCGTCTTACAGGCGTCTTCGAGCATGGAGCCGACATCGCCGCCGTCGTGACGGATATCACCCGCAATCATGACCCTGAATCGCGTGTGCTTGAATGGATAAGAGCGACAAGACGATTGCCCTCGCGCTGAAAAGCGAGGCCGCCTCGCTTTCGACTTGATTTCCAGGTCTTACATCCGATGAACGGCACATTCATGATATATTCAGCTGAACATAATCATGCTTAAAACGTTGATTAAGTGACTCGCGCATTCGCTGAGCATAAAGACTGCTTTGGAGGTAGTCATGATAAAGAAGACGGTTCTTACAGTTTTGCTGGCCGCTACGGTCGTAGGCGGCGCATTGGCGCCTGTCAGCAACGCACAGGCACAGTATTACGACGGCCGCCGCGGCGACTGGCGTGACGATGGCGGTTGGCGCCGCCACCATCATCACCACAATGGCGGCGCGATCGCGGGCGGTGTTGCCGCAGGTCTCCTCGGTGGCCTGATCGTCGGGGGCGCCCTTGCCAACAGAGGCCCGGTGTATGACAGAGGCCCTGTGTACGAAGCGCCTCCGCCGCGGTGCTGGTTGGAAAACCGTCAGGTCGACAACGCGTATGACGACGGCTGGCACTACGAGCGCGTTCGCGTGTGCAACTAAGCAATCAACCGAGCTCTGCCCGCTGGCAGATGCCTGGCTTGATAGACGACTTTAGGATTGCCGGCGGCCGAAACCGCCGGCAAACTGTTTTGGAGTCTTTCGGACGATCGGATTACAGTCCGTGTGTCCGGGGATAGGCGTTGCGCTCCGGAAAAACCCTGCCGGCAAGGCTTGCAGGCTTAGGCCGCCAGATCTCCACCCGCAATGGATAACCGGGCGCCGTATCGCTCGAATGTTCGCTGCCGCAATCACCGCCCGGGCAGGCCGAAAGAGCGCCGAGAAGATCAATCTCGGCGAAGAACTCGATGAAATCGCCAGGCCTCACCGGACTTGCCTTCATGAAATATTGAAAGGTGTCGCGCGTGAAACCGGTGCACATGAAGACGTTCAGCACGTCATGGACGTGAAACTCGGCTTCCTGGACCGAGATGTTCAGCTCCTTGGCGAGGGCGCGCGACAGGTTGGAATGGCAGCAACGGTGATAATCGTCACCGTTCAGCAGCCGGTTTGTATAGGGATCGCAACGCGTGCCGATCACATCGTGGACGCCGGCTCCATCCGCATCGAAACCGTACCAGCCGAGCGTATCGTGGGTGATCGTCGCCATCGGCCGCAGGTAAGGCAGATTGCTCCATAACCTGTCCCCGACGCCGACATGTGTGCCGTGCAGCGCACGCGTCTTGCCGCTGAAAAACCGCTCCGAAAGATCATCGGCATTCCACAGATTGAGGTCTCCGACCTGCGAGCCATCCACGCCGACGATGCGAAAGAAATGCCCCTTCGGCACGCGAAAGCTGCCGCCGTCGCGCGGCGGCACGATGACGTCTTCTATCTTGGCCATATCCCGCCGCGCAGCACGCAGCACCTCCATATCGGCTGGCGGCAGCGTCCCGTTCGGATAGACAACGACGGGCGGCTTGCGGCGCCGCTCCTCGGCATCCGCGGGAACAGGCATATCGAAAAGATTGTCCATAGCGACGTTTCATTCCTTACCGATCTAGAGCCGAACCATTCGTTTGCCTGCAATGTAAGGATATAAAGCCTCCGCGCAACGTCGATTGCGCTTGTGCTTTGGCTAAGTCCTACTTAGCCTTGAGGGATGCGACATATCCCACTTGCCTCCCTTCGCGCCTTCGAGGCCGCCATCCGTCATGAGAGCTTCGCCAAAGCGGCGAGCGAGCTCAATCTCACGGCTGCGGGCGTAAGCCAGCATGTGCGCACAGTGGAGGGATGGCTTGATATCAAGCTCTTTACGCGCCATGCCCGTGGCGTGACGGCGACGATGGCGGGCCGAGAATTCGGAACAGCGGTTGCAAACGGCCTTGGACATATCGAGATCGCGGCTCGACGGTTGAAGCTGGACGGCAATGAGAGGCCCGTCAGCGTCGCATGCATTGCTTCCGTCGCCACCCGCTGGCTGATACCGCGATTACCTGAATTCAGGAAGGAACACCCCGAGATCCATATCAATATCGTCTACGCACTCGATGCGAGGACGCCGGAAGCAGCGAGCGTCGATCTGCTGATACGCCATGGCCCAAAACCCGGCGCAAACGCCATCTCGCTTCTGACCGCGGAAACGAGGCCGACCTGCGCGGCGGAATACGAGCATCGTCATGGCCCGATCAGGAAGCCGGCCGATCTTCTCGATCTGGATCTGTTGCACGATGAGACGACAACAGCCTGGACACGCTGGTTCGCCCTCGAGGGCATCCGCCAGTCTCCCAAACCTGGCCCGATCTTTGCCGATTTCAGCCTGATGATCGGTTCCGTCATCGGGGGACAGGGCATTGGTCTTTGCCCGACCGCGCTCATTGCCGAGGAGCTGGCCAATGGAACGCTGGTTACCCTGTTCGATACGCCGTCGGATACGGAAAAATCCTATTGGCTGCTCGAGGCCAGCCGACTTTCCGATGAGGCGCAAATCTTTCGCGAATGGCTGATTGCCGCCAATGGCCAAGCCGTTTCGGCGACGGATCTGTGAATAGCGCGATTGGAGCAATTCCAGGGCCTAGGAATTGCCGGATAAATGGATGATGACGTTCGTCAGATGCGCATCCAATATCCGGTTTGGGGCCGCGAGCGGAAAGTCCGCTATTGGATGTCAGAAAGACAAATCGGCCCGGAGAGAATGCCGAACCTGAACGCATAGCAATCGTTTGACGTAGCGCCAGATCTCATCTCATATCGCCTTCAGTTGGAGCGCGGCGACCGGTCGGCAGATTGGCTTGAGAAATAGCGTGCGGGCGTGGTGCCGAGCGCCTTCTTGAACATCACGATGAAGGCGGTCGGCGACTCGTAGCCGAGATCGCTCGAGACCCTCTGTACCGACGCGCCGCTGGCCAGTTCGCGCAAGGCGATGACAAGATGCAACTGGCGCCGCCACCGGCCGAATGTCAGTCCGGTTTCCTCGACCATCAGCCGCTTGAGGGATCGCTCGCTCATAGCGACATGTGCCGCCCAGTCGGCAAGTGTGCGGCGATCGCTTGGGTCATCCGTCAAGGCAGCGGTGATCGCGTTGATCTTGGGATGATGGGATGCGGGCAGCGACAGCGCCTCTATCGGCATCTGCACCAGTTCGTCAAGCATGACCCTGACCAGACGCTCAATATGTTCATTCCCGGCAAAATTGACCGGCACATCTGCCAGGCGCAGGATCATCTCACGCAGCATCGGCGAGACAGAAAGGGTGCAGCACTCCATAGGCAGCGCCGCTGCGCCGGGCTCGACGAACAGGTAGGAGAGATGGGCGTTGGACGTGGCCTGGTTGCTGTGAAGAATGCCCCCCGGTATCCAGACGCCGCAATCCGGTGGAACAATCCAGAGGGCTTTCTCCGTCCTGCAGGTGACGGCGCCGTGCAGGGCCATGACAAGCTGTCCCTGGCGATGCTGGTGCAGAGGCACTTCGGCCTTGTACTGGCTGAAGTCGAGACGCACGGCGAATGCCGTGCGATCCAGACTATCGGGATCGCACTCAGCATAACAGCTCAACAACGCTTCGGAAGATTGGCCTGATTTAGAGATCATGTGGCATTATCTCCAAATTCGCCAGGTCTGCAATGGGCTACCGTTCAGTGATCAATCATGGAACGGAGTGTGTTATGAGAATTGCTGTCGTTGGTGCAACGGGACGAGTTGGGGACAAGCTTACCCGAACCCTTTTGAGCGCCGGGCATCAGGTAAGAGCCCTGTCCAGAGGTGGTCCGGCGCTGGAAGAGCTGGTTTCGCTCGGCGCAGAGCCCTTCATCGGAAGCTTTGATAGTGGGACGGGTGATCTCCACGCATTTTTCCGCGATGTCGATGCCGCGTTTCTGATGGTCAAGACAGACTGGAACAAGATCAAGACAGACTGGAACGACTTCGAGGGTCACTATCCCGTCGTGGCCCAGCGTTTTGTCGATGCGCTTGAAAAGTCCGACGTCAAGCTGGCCGTGAGCCTGACCGCCATGGGGTCCGAGGTCAACGCGAAGACCGGCCATTTCAAGGGCTTCCACCATCTCGACACCAAGCTCAACGAACTGGGCTCGATCGATCTGGTTCACCTGCGTGGCGCCTGGTTCATGGAAGATACGGTTCAGTGGATCAGGCCGGTTGCTAGATATGGCCGCATTGGGTGGTCCTGCCTGCCGGATCTGAAGATGCCATGGGTGGCAATTGATGACATTGCATGCCTGGCTGCCAGGGAACTGACCAATCCAAGAGGCAGACACCGGGTCAACCTTGAGGTCGGCTCTGAGGACATCTCCATGAATGACCTGGCCGCGATCATCAGCGCTCAGATCGGCAAGCCGGTCGACTATCGCTACATCGATACGAAGCGCGAAGAGGTGAAAGCCGAATTCATCGGGCGGTTCGGGACGCCGGAAAGATGGCATTACGACGTACTTACGACTGAAGCCCTGAACAGCGGCCTCGTCAAGTTCCACGGGCAGCATGAGGATCGCCCGCAACTGCCGACGACGATGGAAGCGTTCATCCGCGACGTCTGGAAGCCAAGCTACCTGGCAAACGGGGCGCCCCTGGAAGATGAGCAGGAGACCTTTGCTCTGTGGTGTGCGAAGGACTAACCCCCTCGCAGGCAGCTCATTCCGGCTGCCTGCAGTATCCTTAGCGTCGGCCTATAGCCGACGCTGACGAAGCGATATGACCAGGGGAATGACAGCTTCCAGGCGGCCCCGCGAACCGCTGTCCGAAATGGACGCACAGAGCCGCCATAACAATCCGAGATATGAACGCCAACTCCGGGCCGGAAGCGGAAATAAATTCCGATCCCGCGCAATAGGTGCAGTCCCTAGGGCAGGATTTGAACCAACGATCGCCGCCGAGCGCGAGATATTTGCGCCAGGTGCCGATACCCTCAAAGACTTTCAGGAGTAATGGTCAGAAAACGGACCGGTTCGGGATCGACGTCGGTATCGATCAAACCCAGCCGCTTCAGGGTCAGGTCGATGGCACGGCGGGCCTGAACTTCCGGAGCCTGATCGAGAACGATCGTCATCAAGCGCTCTTTGAGATAGCTGCGCGTGGCATCGGATAGTTCATGGCCGACCCAGAAGACGGGTCGCTTACGGTGCCGGTGCAGAACCGTGGCGATGGCGGCGTTGTCGCCGCCGGCGCTATAGAGGCCGGCAATATCGGGGTATTTGGCAAAGGCGCTCGTCAGCAGTTCCATCGTCTTCATCTCGTCGTCCTCGTCGAACATGACCTCGGCGAAGCGATGGGCTGGATTGGCATCCGCAGATAAGTAGTTGGAAAATCCGCGGATGCGCGCCTTGTGGTTCTCGTAAGCGCCGCTGTGGCACAGCGCGACGAAGGTGCCGGAGATGCCGGCCTGCATGCGCGCCATGTAGAAAGCGGCGGTGCGGCCGGCGGCCTCGTTATCGATCCCGACATAGGCGAGTTCCGGCGCCGGCCGCGTCATGATCTGCACGACGGGAATGCCGCCGGCGGCGGCCTTGCGGACACTGCCGACCACATCGGGATGATCAGGCGCAACGACGATCAGGGCCGAACGACGTGCCTGCGGATTGGCGATATGACGCGAGAAATCGGCGGGATCGTCCTCGCGCGCAAAGGTCCGCTGGATCTGGATATCCTTGTCGAGCAAGGCGGCGATGCGCTCGAAGGCGCGATTGAGCCTCGAGTAGAAATAGGTTTCAGGCCGGAGCAGCACGACCTCGATGCGCACCAGACCGTGCCTGGCGCCGGCAAGCGGCGCGCGATAGCCGAGCCGCTTGGCCGCAATGAAGATCTTCTCCGCCGTCTCCGGCAACACGTTGCCGCGCCCGTTCAGCGCGCGCTCGACCGTCGCAGCTCCCACACCCGCGGCAGCCGCCACATCCTTCAGCGTAACCTTGGCCACTCGCCCCTCGCCCTCCAAACCGATGATCAGAATTGATCATAGATTCGCGAGCAACGAAAGAGGATCGACCGTTAGCCGAAGCGAGCCACGAGAAAGTCGATAGCACTGCGCAACATTGCCGTCGGACGCCGATCCGGCGCATAGACCAGATGCATCGGCGTGGGCTTGTAAGACCATTGCGGCAGCACCGGCTCAAGCCGGCCGGCATCGAGATCGGCTGCGAGCAGCAATTCCGGCTGCAGCACGATACCGGCTCCATGCAGAGCGGCAACGCGCAGAGCCCCGCCCTGGTTCGTGGTGAACCGGCCCCTTATGGCGATTTCGCGGGTTTCTCCCTCGGGACCGACGAGATGCCAGCGGCCCTGCAGGCGCCAGTAGGAATGGCCGAGGCATAGATGATTGGCGAGATCCTCGGGGGTTTGCGGCCTGCCGCAACGGTCCAGATAATCCGGCGACGCCGCGAGAATGCGCCGATAGGGCTTCAGCGGGCGAGCGACGAGATTGGTATCCGTCAGCTCGCCGATATGGAAGCCGAGTTCATATCCCTCGCCGATCAGATCATGCGGATTGTTGTCGAGCGCCAGGTCGACGCTGACTTCGAGATTCTCATGCAAATAGTCGACAAGCGCCGGCACGAGGCTTTGCGTCCCGAAGCTGACGGGTGCTACCAGCCGCAAGCGCCCGCGCGGAGCCGATTGCAGTTCGGATGCCGAAGATTCGGCCAGTTCCACCTCCGCCAGCACCGTCTTGCAGCGCTCGTAATAAAGCTTGCCGACCTCTGTCAGTTGATGACGACGCGTCGTGCGGTGAAGCAGGCGCGCGCCGAGCCGTTGCTCGATCGTCTTGATATGTTTGGCAACCATGGCTGACGACACCTGGCTGATGTCGGCTGCGGCGGCAAAGCTGCCATGCTCGACCACTCTGACGAACATCGCCATGCCGGCCAATTTGTCCACGATTGCATACCTATAGGTTTGGAGTGAAGCAAATCGTAGCGTATTTATCACCCACTGGTTTTGCAAGATAGTCCGTGGCGCCTGAGGTCAGGCCGCAATCTATCGCCATAATCCATCAAGGAGTCACCATGCCCATCCTGCGCTTGGAAATGCATCCCGGACGCACACAGGACCAGAAACGCGCCTTCGTTCGCGAAGCGACCAGGGTCGCCGTCGAAACGCTCGTCTGCCCGCCAGAATCGGTGGAAATCATCATTACCGAGATCTCGAAGGATTCCTGGGCAACAGCGGGCAAACTGAAATCCGATAATTGATCCGATTTCATGATGATGGCCTGGCGATCGTAACTGACCGTCAGGCCTCGTCCGGCATCAGGCGCCGGCGCCCCCAGGTTTCGGCCCAATCCATCAGACGCACCATCTCCTGCCTAAGGGCGTGGGAACGGATGATGTCGGCTGCGTGGTTCGGATTGGTGCGCGGGTTGTAGAATGTGCTGATCTCTTCGCCACTCTCCCGCCGCGCCGCCTCCAGGCGGGATTTCACGTCCTCGACTTCGGCCTTCACCGCAAAGTACCGCTTCATGACCTCGACAAGGTCGCGGTCGCTTGCATTCATTTCCATACATACTCCGCCTTACTAATTTTAGCTCCTTGCAATGATCCGATTCGAATGGCGAAATCTAGGTCATTGTTTAGCCGGCAGAGGAGTTGGCCGGCGAAAGCCTCTTCGACCGAGTCAGGACATGCATGGAGGGTGCGGCTGATTTACGACCAGTTTTCCTTGACCGACTGCATCACCACATTGGTGGATGTGCTGGCCACGAAAGGAAGGCTGGAAATTTTTTCGCCAAGTACGATGCGGTAGCGGCGAATGTCCGATGTCCGCACCTTGAGGAGATAGTCGAAGCGACCGGCGATCATGTGGCACTCTTCGATTTCCTTGATCTTCTTGACGGCATTGTTGAAGCTGAGCAAAGCTTCCTCGCGGGTATCGGTCAGCTTCACTTCGGCAAAGGCGACGTGATCGAGGCCGAGCTTGATCGGATTGAGTATGGCCTTGAAGCCATCGATATAGCCGGAATCGATCAATTTCTTCAGGCGTGCCTGGCATGGAGTTTTGGAAAGACCGACCCGTTCGGAAAGCTCGGTGATCGACATGCGGCCGTCCTCGACCAGCGCGTCGAGGATCTTTTGATCGAATTGGTCAATTTCACTGGATTTGGTCATTTTAGCAGGCATTCCCATTTGAAATAGACGCTATTGAAGTTCAATATGACTGGAAAGCCGCAGTTTCAAGGCGGAACGCTTTTCTGGAATGAAGTATGTTCCCGATCGAAGCAACGGGAGGGCCGCGTGTGGCAATCATTAAGGCTCACTCAAAGCCATCGGGACCCTTGCACCTTGAGGTTATCATGACTGTCTCTGCCAAGCTCGCCACTGAAGAACCAGCTCCAGACGCTCCCCCATTTTTGCATTTCGCGCCGCCCATTCGCGAGCAAAGCCCGCTCCGCCAGGCAATTACAGCCGCCTATAGACGTCCCGAAACCGAATGCCTGCCCGCCCTGATCGAGGCGGCTACCCTGCCGGAAGCCACTCGCGAGGCGACAAGGAAAACGGCCAAGAAGCTGATCGAAGCCTTGCGCGCCAAGCACAAGGGCGATGGTGTCGAAGGGCTGGTGCAGGAATATTCCCTTTCGAGCCAGGAAGGTGTTGCGCTGATGTGCCTTGCCGAGGCACTGCTGCGCATCCCAGACACCGCGACGCGCGATGCGCTGATCCGCGACAAGATCGCCGGCGGCGACTGGAAAGCGCATCTGGGCGGTGGCCGCTCGATGTTCGTCAACGCTGCGACCTGGGGCCTCGTGGTCACCGGCAAATTGACCTCGACCGTCAGCGAAAGCGGGCTTTCCGCCTCGCTGACAAAGCTGATCGCCCGCGCCGGCGAGCCGGTCATCCGCCGCGGTGTCGATATGGCCATGCGCATGATGGGCGAACAGTTCGTCACCGGTGAGACCATCGATGAGGCATTGAAGCGTGCACGCTCGCTCGAAGCAAAGGGCTTCCGCTATTCCTACGACATGCTCGGCGAAGCCGCGACGACGCATGCCGATGCCGAGCGCTACTATCGCGACTACGAAAACGCCATCCATGCGATCGGCAAGGCATCCGCCGGCCGCGGCATCTATGAAGGCCCCGGCATCTCCATCAAGCTTTCGGCGCTGCATCCGCGCTATTCGCGTTCGCAGGCCGAGAGAGTGATGAGCGAGCTTCTGCCGAAGGTGAAGGCGCTGGCGCGGCTCTCCAAGGGCTACAATATCGGCCTGAACATCGACGCCGAGGAGGCGGATCGACTGGAGTTGTCGCTCGATCTGCTGGAAGAGCTGTGCTTTGATCCGGATCTGTCCGGCTGGGACGGCATTGGCTTTGTCGTGCAGGCCTATGGCAAGCGTTGCCCCTTCGTCCTTGATTTCATCATCGATCTCGCCCGCCGCTCCAAGCATCGCCTCATGATCCGCCTCGTCAAGGGCGCTTATTGGGATGCCGAGATCAAGCGCGCGCAGCTGGATGGCCTCGAAGGATTTCCCGTCTACACCCGCAAGATCTACACGGATGTCTCCTACCTCGCCTGCGCCAGGAAGCTGCTTGCGGCAACCGATGTGGTTTTCCCGCAATTTGCCACCCACAACGCCCAGAGCCTGGCCGCGATCTACCACATGGCCGGAAGCGATTTTTCCGTCGGCAAATACGAGTTCCAGTGCCTGCATGGCATGGGTGAGCCACTCTATGAAGAGGTCGTCGGCGCTCAAAAGCTTGACCGCCCGTGCCGCATCTACGCGCCTGTCGGCACGCATGAGACGCTACTCGCCTATCTCGTGCGGCGCCTGCTTGAGAATGGCGCCAACTCCTCCTTCGTCAACAAGATCGCCGATCCGGCCGTGCCTGTCTCTGAGTTGATTGCCGATCCGGTCGAGCGGGTGGGCGCAATGACTGTCGTCGGCAAGCAGCACGACAAGATCGTGCTTCCTGCCGACCTGTTCGGCGGCGTGCGGCAGAATTCCGGCGGCGTCGATCTGTCGAACGAGACGGCGCTCTCCGATCTATCCGCGCGGCTGCTGGCCTCCGCAGCCAGAGATTGGACCGCAAAGCCGCTCCTTGCCGACGGCTCCGAGCGCGGTACGGCCCGTGCCGTCCTCAACCCAGCCGACCATGCCGATGTCGTCGGCCACGTCACCGAACTCGAAACACAGGATGCGGCCGATGTCATGCGGCTTGCGGCGGCCGGCGCCGAGCAATGGGCGGGCGTAAGCCCCGACGAGCGCGCCGCCATATTGGAGAGTGCCGCCGATCTCATGCAGAACGAGATGCCGGCCCTCGTCGGCCTCACGATCCGCGAAGCCGGCAAATCGGCCGCAAACGCCGTCGGTGAAATCAGGGAAGCGATCGACTTCCTTCGCTATTACGCCACGCAGGCACGCAAGGTGCTGAAACCGGAAAGCGTGCCGCTCGGCCCTGTCGTCTGCATCAGCCCATGGAATTTCCCGCTGGCGATCTTCACAGGCCAGGTCGCGGCAGCACTCGTGGCCGGCAATCCCGTCGTCGCCAAGCCGGCCGGCAATACGCCACTGATTGCCGCCCAGGGTATTCGCATCCTGCACGAAGCCGGGATTCCGCGCGATGTCCTGCAATTCGCCCCCGGCAGCGGCAGAATGGGTGCAGCACTCGTCGGCTCGCCCGAAACCGCAGGCGTCATGTTCACCGGCTCGACGGAGGTCGCCCGCCTGATCCAGGCGCAGCTTGCCGAACGGCTGTCCAAATTCGGCAAGCCGATCCCATTGATCGCCGAAACCGGCGGCCAGAACGGCATGATCGTTGACTCCTCGGCCCTTGCCGAACAGGTGGTCGGCGACGTGATCGCATCGGCCTTCGACAGCGCCGGACAGCGCTGCTCGGCATTGCGGGTCCTTTGCCTGCAGGAGGAAGTGGCGGATCGTACCCTGACCATGCTGCGCGGCGCGCTTCGCGAGCTCTCTGTCGGCAAGACCGACCGGCTTGCGATCGATATCGGCCCGGTCATCGACGACAATGCCAAGCGCGGCATCGACGAGCATATCGCGCGCATGCGCGGGCTCGGATGCAACGTCGAACAGCTCGATCTTCCCGAGAGCGCCGACAAGGGCACCTTCGTTGCCCCGACCATCATCGAATTGAAGAAGCTCAGCGACCTCAAGCAAGAGGTCTTCGGTCCGGTTCTTCATATCATACGCTATCAGCGCAAGGGACTGGACAAGCTCATCGCCGACATCAACGCCTCCGGCTACGGCCTGACCTTCGGCCTCCATACTCGGCTTGACGATATGATCGCCCATGTGACCGAGCACGTGCGGGCCGGCAATCTCTATGTCAACCGCAACATCATCGGCGCTGTCGTCGGCGTCCAGCCCTTTGGCGGTCGCGGCCTGTCCGGAACCGGTCCGAAGGCGGGCGGCCCGATGTATCTGCGCCGTCTGGTCGCCTCCTCGACCGAACAGTTGCGCGATGCCTCGGTGCAAAGCGATCCGGCCGTGAGGCAGTTCATCGCCTGGCTCGAAAGCAAGGGTGCCGCGGACGCGGCAAAGCAGGCGCGCGCGATCGCCGCCCAGTCGTCGCTGGGCTTCAATATCGAGCTACAGGGCCCGGTCGGCGAATTGAATCTTTACGCACTGCATCCGCGCGGCAGGATCCTCATCGCTCCGCAGACGGCGCTCGGCCTTAATGTTCAGATCGCCGCAGGGCTTGCGACAGGCAATTCGATCGTCATCGATGCGGCATCGGGTTTACAGGACGAACTTCGCGGCCTGCCGGCTCAGGTCGCCAATCGCATCTCCTGGACGAAAGACTGGGCGGCGGATGGGCCATTCGCCGGCGCCCTCATCGAAGGCGATGCCGCGCGGGTCCAGCAGGCGGTCAAGACGATCTCGGCCATTCCAGGCCCGCTGGTTCTCACCCAGGCGGCGTCGAGCGAAGAGATCGCCAAAAATGCCGATGCCTATTGCCTGAACTGGCTGCTCGAAGAGGTGACGACATCGATCAACACCGCTGCAGCCGGCGGCAATGCCAGCCTGATGACGATCGGATAACGTCTTCACAATTTGCAATTTACGCGACGGCCGGACCGACAAGATCCGGCCGTCGCTTTTTGGCTTCACCCCCATGTTTAGCCACCGCCCCCACTAAAATGGGCAGCCGCGGAGCATTAGCCTTCGCTCTTGGAGGCGACTTCCGTGCCGGCATAGAATTTTATGGGAAAAGCTTTTCTCATATTGACTCTTGAATTGAGAAAAGCTTTTCTCAAGAAAATTCAAATGGGAGAAGGCATCTGGAAAATCAGCGTGCGAAAAGCGGACGTGCAACGATTCACGATGTTGCGGCGGCTGCGGGCGTAAGCATCTCAACGGCATCCAAGGCCTTGAACAATACCGGCCGGATGGGCGAGGAAACCAGGGAAAGGGTCAAGCGTGCCGCGACCGAAATCGGCTTCCGCCCAAATGCGCTCGCCAAGGGGTTGCTCAGCAATCGCACCTTCACGATCGGTCTTCTGACCAATGATACATATGGTCGCTTCACGCTGCCGGTCATGGCCGGCATCACGGAGGCACTCGTCGATCACGGCGTCTCGGTCTTCCTCTGCACGATCGAGGACGACCCGGCACTTGGAAAGGTTCATGTGGACGCGATGCTGGACAAGCATGTGGATGGCATCATCGCCTCTGGGAAGCGGATCGACCGCCGCCTGCCCGTTGATCTGTCCAACCTGCCGGTCCCGGTCATCTATGCATTCACCGAGGGGGCTCCGGGAAGCGTCACCTTCTGCGCCGACGACTATCAGGGGGCGGCGCTTGCCGTCGAATGGCTGCGGGGGCTCGGGCGGCAGCGCATCGCGCACGTGACCGGCCCTGAAAGCTTCGTTTCGGTGCGCGAGCGCGCCAAGGCCTATCACGATCTCGCCGGCGGCGAGCTGCCGGTCATGTACGGCACATGGTCCGAGGCCTGGGGCCATGAGGCGGTGGCACAATTATGGGGCTCGGCCGGGGCAAAGCCGGACGCGATCTTCTGCGGCAACGACCAGATCGCCCGCGCTGTCGTCGATGCGCTTCGCGAGCGCGGCGTGCGGGTGCCGGACGATGTCTCGGTGGTCGGCTTCGATAATTGGGAGATCGTCGCCGCCCAGACGCGGCCGCCACTGACGACGGTCGACATGAATCTTAAAGCCCTTGGCCGCGAGGCCGGGCTGACGGTTCTTGCTTTGGCGGAGGGCCGAAGCGTCGAACCGGGCATCAGAACTTTGCCGTGCGAGCTTATCGTGCGGCAATCGTGCGGGGGAAGCCCCGATCATTGATAGAGGAAAAGGGGCTGACGGGAGTAGCCCCATGGGAGGAGAACATGATGAAGCGCTTTCTGGCCGCAACCGGCCTCATATCCTTAATGCTTGCATCCGGTGCATCTGCCGAAAACATCTCCATGTGGGTCCGAAGCGGCATCGGCGATTCCTTCAAAAAGGTCGTCGAGGCCTATAATGCCGGCCATGACGACAAGGTCACGCTGACGGAAGTGCCCTTTAGCGAACTCGTACAGAAATATGCGACTTCGATTGCCGGCGGCCAGGCGCCAGACGCCTTGTCGATGGACCTCATCTATACGCCGGCCTTTGCCGCCGCCGGTCAGCTGGAGGACCTGACGGACTGGGCAAAGAGCCTGCCCTATTTCAATTCGCTGTCGCCCTCGCATGTGAAGCTCGGCACCTATGATGGCCATATCTACGGCCTGCCGCTCTCGGTCGAGACCTCGGTCTTTGCCTGGAACAAGGATCTCTACAAGAAGGCCGGCCTCGATCCTGAAAAGGCCCCGGCCACCTGGGACGAGATCGAGCAGAATGCCGAAAAGATCCGCGCGCTTGGCAGCGATACCTATGGCTTCTATTTCTCCGGCGGCGGCTGTGGCGGCTGCATGATCTTCACCTTCACGCCGCTCGTCTGGGGTGCCGGCGCCGACATTCTCTCGGAAGACGGCAAGAAGGCAACGCTCGACACGCCGCAAATGCGCAAGGCCGTTGGCTTTTACCGCGACATGGTCAAGAAGGATCTGGTGCCAGCGGGAGCCGCGAGCGACACCGGCGCCAATTTCCTCAGCATCAGCAACGGCAAGATCGGCCAGCAGAGCATCGGCGCGTTTTCGATCGGCACGCTGATCACGCAGTATCCCGATATCCACTTCGGCGTGACGCTGATCCCCGGCGTCGACGGCAAGCCGTCATCCTTTGCCGGTGGCGACAATTTCGTCATCTCCAAGGGCACGAAGAAGCTCGATGCCGTGAAGAAGTTCCTCGAATACACCTATTCGCTCGAGGGACAGAAGATCATGGCGAAATACGGCAGCTTGCCGACGCGCGGCGATATCGCCGATCAGGTGCTTCAGGGCCTGGATCCGCGCATGCGGGTCGGGCTGAAGGCAATCTCTGTCGCCAAGACGCCCTATACGCTGCAGTTCAACGACCTGATCAACAGCGCCAACGGACCGTGGGCGGGCTTCACCAATGCAGCCATCTTCGGAAGCGATGTCGATGGCGCATTCTCCAATGCCCAATCGGAGATGCAGTCGATCATCGACAACGCCCAACAATAATCAATCCATGAATGCCGGGGAGCCTTGACGCTCCCCGGTCCCTCCATCGCAACATCGGGAGCATTCCATGGCTGGCCCTGGAGCTATCGCAACCGCGCGTCGTCGAAAACGTCAAAGGCGCGCCGGCTGGCACGGGTTTTTCTACATCGCGCCGGCCATGGCGCTCGTCATCGTCTTCTTCGTTCTGCCGGTGATTTTCACTATCTGGATGAGCTTCCACAACTGGCCGTTGCTCGGCAATCCCCGCTGGATCGGCTTCGGCAATTATATCCGCATGGTCTCCGACGTGCGCTTCATGGCGGCGTTGCGCTTCACCACCTATTACACCGTCGTCGTGACCATTGCGATCTTCGCCGTCGCCTTCCCGCTCGCCTTTTTCGTCGAAAAGCACCGGCCATTCGTCGGCCTTTACCGAACGATCATCTTCCTTCCCGTTGTTGTCGGGCTCGCAACAGCCTCACTGCTTTGGGTCTGGCTCGCCAATGTCGACGCCGGCTTCTTCGCACCCGTTGCGCTGGCGCTCGGCCTCGTCGACAAGAGACCGAACCTGCTAGCCGATTTCGACATGGCCTTTGCAACCATCATCGTCATGGTGGTCTGGAAGATCGCCGGTTTCACCATGATCATCCTGCTGACCGGCCTGCAGGCGATCCCCTCCGAACTGACGGAGGCCGCCCGGATCGACGGCGCAAAGCGCTGGCAGCGCTTCCGGCATCTGACCCTGCCGCTGATGCGCCGCACGATCGCGCTCGCGCTGATCATTTCCATCACCGGCTCGGTGCTCGCCTTCGACCAATTCTACATCATGACATCAGGCGGACCGCAGAACCGGATGATTTCGGTCGTCTACTACATCTTCAATCAGTCCTTCGTGTCCTTCAACCTCGGCTATGGCGCAGCACTCTCGATTGCGCTCCTCATCATCCTGGTGCTGATCAGCATCGTCCAGCTCTGGCTGCTGCGCGTCGGGGAGGACCGGCCATGACCACTGCCAAGGAACGTCGCGCGCGGCGCAAGCTCTGGGGCGGCATCGGCTATCACGGCATCGGCGTCGTCATCGTCATCTTCTTCTTCGCGCCTTTCGCGATCGCGCTGCTGTCGTCATTCCGGCACGGAACCGAGGCGAGCCTTCCGCCGCTGCCGCCATGGCCGACCACCGGCTTCAGCTTCGACGCCTACCGTTCGCTCGATGGCTTCGGCGCGGGGGTCATTCAGCATACGCTGAACTCGCTCTTCGTCTCGGTCGCAACCGTGCTTTTGACCGTCATCGTCAGCCTGCTGGCCGGCTACGGCTTCTCGCGCTATCATTTCCCCTTCAAGGGCGCGCTCTTCATCCTGATCATCGCGACGCTGATGATCCCTTTCCAGTCGATCCTGACGCCGCTCTTCATCATCCTGGCAAGGCTCGGCCTCAACAATTCGCTGATCGGGCTGACGCTGGTTTATGTGACGCTGCAGCTTCCCTTTTCGGTCTTCATGATGCGCAACGCTTTCGACGCCGTGCCGAAGGAAATCGAGGAAGCGGCCCGCATCGACGGCGCACGGGATTTGAAACTTCTTTTCCGTGTCCTTTTCCCATTGGTGCTGCCGGGGGTCGCGACGGTCGCGATCTTCGCCTTCCTCAATGCCTGGAACGAGTTCCTGGCCGCATTGGTGCTCTTGTCGAGCAACGAGAAATTCACCCTGCCGGTGCTGATGATCGCCGTCAGGACCGGCCGGCTGGGCGCCGTCAACTGGGGCGCGGTCCAGGCCGGCATCGCCGTCATGACCATCCCCTGCGTCATCGTCTTTTTGCTTCTGCAACGCTATTACATGCGCGGGCTGATGGCCGGCGCGGTGAAATAACCCTTTCAACAACGGATCAAAGCCATGTCTGACAGAGAAAACCGCCAGTTCCGCCCCCTGCCCGTTCCGAATGTCGAACTCGCAGGCCTGTTCGGCGCCCGCCAGGATGCAATCTGCAACTCCACTGCGGCGACCCTGCTCGACCGCTGCGTCGAAGCCGGCATGATCCAGGCGATCGACGTCAGCCAGCCGAGCCCTGGCATCGTCATTCCGCTGCAGACATGGTCGGGCTCAACGCAGATGTTCTGGGACAGCGATCTCGGCAAATCGATCGAAACCATCGCCTATTCGCTCTACCGCCGCCCCAATGCCGAACTGGAGGCGCACGCCGATGCCATCATCGACATGTATGAGAAGCTTCAGCAGGAAGATGGCTACCTGAATGCCTGGTTCCAGCGCGTTCAGCCCGGCCGGCGCTGGACCAACCTGCGCGATCATCACGAACTTTATTGCGCCGGCCATCTGATCGAGGCGGCCGTCGCCTATTGCCAGGCAACGGGCAAGCGCAAGCTGCTCGACATCATGAGCCGCTTTGCCGACTACATGATCACCGTCTTCGGCCATGGCGAGGGGCAGCTTCGCGGCTATTGCGGCCACGAAGAGGTGGAACTTGCGCTCGTCAAGCTCAGCCGCGTCACCGGTGAAAAGAAGTATCTCGATCTTGCGAAATACTTCATCGACGAGCGCGGCCAGGAGCCGCATTTCTTCACCGAGGAAGCGCTTCGCGATGGCCGCGATCCGAAGAATTTCGTGCAGAAGACCTATGAATACAGCCAGTCGCACCTGCCGGTGCGCAAGCAGACCAAGGTCGTGGGTCATGCGGTGCGCGCGATGTATCTCTATTCGGGCATGGCCGATATCGCCACGGAATATAATGACGATACGCTGACGGCAACACTCGAGACGCTCTGGGATGACCTAACGACCAAGCAGATGTATGTGACCGGCGGCATCGGGCCGGCTGCCTCCAACGAGGGCTTCACTGACTATTACGATCTGCCCAACGAAAGCGCCTATGCCGAGACCTGCGCCTCCGTCGGCCTGGTCTTCTGGGCCAATCGTATGCTGGGCCGTGGCCCGAACCGCCGTTATGCCGATATCATGGAAGTGGCCCTCTACAATGGCGCGATGGCAGGGCTGTCGCAGGACGGCAAGACGTTCTTCTACGAAAACCCGCTGGAGAGCGCTGGCAAGCATCATCGCTGGACCTGGCACCATTGCCCCTGCTGCCCTCCGAATATCGCTCGTCTGCTCGCCTCCGTCGGCTCCTATATGTATGCCGCGGCCGACAACGAGATCGCCGTCCATCTCTACGGCGAGAGCAAGGCGCGCGTGCCGCTCGGTGGCGTGACGGTGCAGCTTTCCCAGACGACGCGCTACCCTTGGGACGGCGCAATTCGCTTCGAGGTCAATCCCGATCGCAACGCGAAATTTGCGCTATCGTTACGCATTCCCGAATGGGCTGAAGGTGCCACGCTCGCAATCAATGGCGCACCGGTCGATCTGACGGCAATCACCGTCTACGGCTATGCCCGCATCGAGCGGGAATGGCAGGCGGGCGATAGCGTCGACCTTGCCCTTCCGCTCATCCCACGCACGCTGTTCGCCAATCCGAAAGTCCGTCAGGACGCCGGACGTGCGGCCCTGATGCGCGGCCCGCTCGTCTATTGCGTCGAAACCACGGACAACGGTCACGACCTCAACGGCATTTCGCTTTCCAGCGATCCGGCATCCGCCAAGACGACGGAAATTGCCGCACTGGAGGGTGCGGTGGCGCTCGATGTTTCGGTCACGCGCGATGAGGCTGACTGGGGTTCTGATCTCTATCGGACGGCGCCACCGAAAAGCACTGCCTCCACTGCACGTTTCGTGCCCTATCATCTCTGGGACAATCGCGATCCCGGCGAGATGCTGGTCTGGATCCGCGCCGATCAGATGCAGCGCGGAGCCTGACATGACGAAGAACGGCATGCGCCTGACCGGCGTCCGCAAAAGCTTCGGCGGGCTCGCGGTCATCCACGGCATCGACCTCGACATACCGGAAGGAGCCTTCGTCGTCTTCGTCGGCCCGTCCGGCTGCGGCAAGTCCACGCTGCTGCGCATGATTGCCGGGCTGGAGGAAGTCACCGACGGCGAGATCGCCATCAAGGGCCTCGACGTCACCGATCTCGACCCCTCGGAGCGCGGCATCGCCATGGTCTTCCAGTCCTATGCGCTCTATCCGCATATGAGCGTACGCGACAATCTCGGTTTCGGGCTGAAAATGGCCCGGACCGACGCATCCGAGATCGAAAGACGCGTGCGCTCGGCCTCAGCGATCCTCAAGATCGATCATCTGCTCGACCGCCGGCCAGGGCAGCTTTCCGGTGGCCAGCGCCAGCGCGTCGCCATCGGACGCGCCATCGTTCGCGAGCCGGATGTCTTCCTCTTCGACGAGCCGCTTTCCAACCTCGACGCGGAGCTGCGTGTTTCCATGCGCATCGAAATTGCCCGGCTTCATCGCGAACTCGGCAATACGATGATCTATGTCACCCACGACCAGACCGAGGCCATGACGCTCGCCGATAGGATCGTCGTGCTGAGGGATGGCCGGATCGAACAAGTCGGCAGCCCGCGCGAGGTCTATGAAGATCCGGCCAACAGTTTCGTGGCCGGCTTCATCGGCTCACCAAGGATGAACATGATCGAAGCGACATGGTCCGATGGCGGGACGGCGAAGGTCGGAAACTGCAGCATCACAGTCGACCTTGCACAGCATAGACCTTCATCCGGCGAAAAGATCCTGCTGGGCATGCGCCCCGAACATTTCGTCGTCGCTTCCGATGCGGACGACGCCTTGCAGGTGACAGTCGACGTCACCGAATATCTGGGCGGCACGCGCTATCTCTATTGCCAAACGGAGGACGGCCAGCCCCTGATCGCCGAATATCGCGACGGACCGGAAATCGAGCGCGGCGACACGCTCCATCTGCATTGCCCGCCCGAACGCCGGCGCTATTTCGACAAGCAAGGAGGACGGCTGCGGTAGCTGCCTCCTTGAAAAGCAGCACATATGCCAGAAAGGGCCGTCACCATTCCAGGCGGATTAGAACTCCCAAGGAGATATCAGGTCGAGCCCGGTCTCACGGAAGTCGGATAGATTGCGAGTGGCCAAACGTCCGCCATTGACGCGGGCGATGGCTGCAATCATGCCATCCGCCGTCGACATCGGTCGTCCTTGCCTCTTCGCCGCGCCCATGAGCTCACCGTAGTCCAATGCGGCTTCTTCGGTAAGACCGAAGATCCGATCAGCGAAACGATGGCGCCATTCGGACAATTTCTGCTCAAGCCGCGCAGCACGTTGATCAGGCATGATCTTTTGAATACCGAAGGCGATTTCGGCTATAGTCACGGTCGAGAGTGCTATCTCCGCATCGTGCCGACCGAGCCATGAGATCACGGCTTCATCGGGCAGTTTCCGGAACGTCTCGGACATAACGTTCGCGTCCAGAAATATCACAGATCGATACCGTGATTGAGTTGACGCCCCTTGCGAATAACAGATTCAAGGTCGATATCGTCATCATCGCTCATCGCCATTCGAGCGTAGAACGACGATGCGGGTTCGCGACCAGCCTCTCGAATCTCATAGGCTTCCAGCGCTCGCTCGACGACATCGGCGATTGTGCGGTTTTCGCGCCGTGCGAGCCGATGCGCGAGGTCACGCGCCCTGGCACTACGAACGGACAATTGCGGTTCAGCCATATCTGTCTCCTGTTCAAACCAAATATAGTCACAGGGTGTCCAGCCATCAAGATGGCAGAAGATGGCTAGACGGCAAAACGAAATTATGCCGCCTTACTGATCCGCACCGGAACGGATTTGTAGGACGGAGTGCCGCTTTCCTTGTCTTGGTAATCGATCGGGATTAGGCAATTTGCCTCCGGGTAATAGGCAGCGACGGACCCCTCGGAAATATCGTAGGAAATGGCGGTCAGCTTCAGCAACCGCTTGGCGCCCGATGGAAGCGCCGTTTCGATCTCGACGAGATCGCCGTGCTCCAGCCCCTTCGCCTTCAAATCCTTGTCGTTCATGAACAGGACGTCGCGGCGGCCGAAGACGCCGCGATAGCGATCGTCGAGGCCATAGATCGTCGTATTGTACTGATCATGGCTGCGGATTGTCGCCAGCTTGAGGATCGTCCCATCTGAAAGCGAAATGTCCTCGTTGAGGCCCGAAAACAGCTTGAATTCGGCCTTGCCGGAAGGCGTCTTCCAGATGCGTTCCGTCGGCCCGAGCGGCAGGCGAAAGCCGCCCGGAACACGAATGCGCTCGTTATAATCGGCAAAATCCGGATAGACGATTTCGATCTTGTCGCGGATCAGATCGTAGTCAGCGATCAGTTCCATCCACGCAACCTTGCTATCAGGCAGGGTCGCCTGCGCCATCGCGGCAACGATGGCCGGCTCCGAGCGCAGCTGGTCGGAAGCCGGCTTCAGCCTGCCGCGCGAGGCATGCACCATTGACATCGAATCCTCGATCGTCACGGATTGCGCACCGGTCGCCTGAACGTCCTGCTCGGTACGGCCAAGGACGGGGAACAGGAAGGACTCCTTGCCAATAAGCAGATTGGAGCGATTGAGCTTGGTGTTCATATGAACGGCAAGATCGAGCTTGCGCATAGCCTCGGCACATAGGTCCGGATCGGGAAGCGCAATCGAAAAATTGCCGCCGAGGCAAAGCAGCACCTTGGAGCGCCCCTCCGCCATCGCCTGCATGGCGGCAACAGCATCGTGGCCATGATGAGCCGGCGACGTGAAACCAAAGGCCCGTTCGATACCTTCGATCAGCGCAGGAGTGGGCTTCTCGGTAATCCCGACGGTTCGGTTGCCCTGTACGTTGGAATGTCCGCGCAGCGGGCAAATGCCGGCGCCCGGCTTTCCGAAATTGCCACGCAAGAGCAGTAGGTTGGCAATCTGCTGTACATTGGCCGTTCCCTTGGCATGCTGGGTGATGCCCATGCCATAGGCGACGATCGTCGCCTTTGATTTGACGTAAGCGTCGGCAACCCGTTCCAGATCGGCGCGGGCAAGGCCCGACACCCGCTCGATATCGGCCCAGTCCGTCTGGTTGATGTCGTCGATAAGTGCATCGAAGCCGATCGTATGCTCGGCGATGAAGGCGTGATCGAGAACGTCAGGCGAAGTCTCGGCCAGCGCCAGGACCGCTTTCATGATGCCCTTGAGCGCCGCGGCATCGCCGCCGATCTTCACCTGATAATAGGACGACGCGATCCGCGTCGATCCGAAGGTTCCCATTTCGATCGGATCCTGCGGATCGGCAAAGCGCTCCAGCGCCCGCTCCTTCAGCGGGTTGAAGACGATGATCGGCACGCCGCGTCGCGAGCATTCGTGCAACGTGCCCATCATGCGCGGATGGTTCGTGCCGGGATTGTGCCCCATGGAGATAATGAGATCGCATTCGTCGAAGTCGTCGAGCGACACGGTGCCCTTGCCGATACCGATCGATTGCGGCAGGCCGACGCTGGTTGCCTCGTGGCACATGTTCGAGCAGTCGGGGAAATTGTTGGTGCCGTATTCGCGCGCGAAAATCTGGAAGAGGAAGGCCGCCTCGTTGGAGGCACGGCCGGATGTGTAGAACTCGACCATATCCGGATCGGGCTGGCTCCGCATGACCTCGCCGATGCGGGCAAAGGCGTCTTCCCAGGCAATGGGCTGATAGGTATCGGAGGCACGATCGTAGACCATCGGATGGGTCAACCGGCCGGCATTTTCCAGCTCATAATCGCTCCAGGTCAAAAGCTCACTGACCGTATGCTTAGCAAAGAATTCTGGCGTTACACGCTTGTTCGTCGCCTCCCAGGTAACCGCCTTGGCGCCGTTTTCGCAGAATTGGAAGGTGGAGGTGTGCTCCTTGTCGGGCCATGCGCAACCCGGGCAATCGAAGCCCGTGGGCTTATTGGTGCGCAGGAGAAGGCCTGGCGCTTCGGTGACATCCATCTGGTCGCGAACTGCCTTGGCCGTTGCCTTCAAGGCTCCCCAACCGCCGGCGGGGCTATTGTAGGGACGGATACCGGGGACTTCACGCTTCTGCGCCATCATACGCTCCTTTGGCTACCCAAACGGCTTCCTCCCAAAGGTCGGGCTTACAAGAAATAAGCTTGCGACATCAGGGAGTAAAGCACAATCAAGCGGTAGTGGATCGAACAATCGCCGCTGGCAATGGGCTCATGCAAAGCGCTAGTTCCTGAAGACCAGGCAAGAGCCGCCTTGCTGCCGGATCTGAGTGCAAACGGCATCCGCTTCCTCCCGCGTTTGCCGCCCTATGCGCGCCGCATAGCGGACTCGACGGCCGAAATCGGCATTGCGCTGACGCACGATCAAGGGCTTTTCGACGTTCAGCGGAGACGGCAGCTTGCGGATATTCGCGGTAAACAGGCGCCGCGCGGCATCCAGCTGAAAATGCTCGGCGAGTTGCGCGCCCCAGGGCGCCCAGGGCCGCT
Source organism: Martinezella tropici (assembly GCF_008370325.1). Taxonomy (GTDB): domain Bacteria; phylum Pseudomonadota; class Alphaproteobacteria; order Rhizobiales; family Rhizobiaceae; genus Rhizobium; species Rhizobium tropici_B. Next base: position 219,158 of record NZ_VNIP01000003.1, read on the forward strand.
CCTGCTCCAAAGGCGTCGGTTTCAGGCGCCGGCTCTGCGCGAGCGCGACGCAGGAATCGACGAACGGCTTACCCTTATCCAGCACGGGAGCTGCGATATCGGGCGGATCGTCCCGCCACTCCTCAACGCTGTGGGCGGTGATCGCGCTCACATAGTTGCGCGTCTCATAGGGAAGTCCACCGGAATTGAGAAAATTGGCAAGACCGCCCTCGCCGGCGTTATAGGCGGCCGCAGCCAAACCCAAATTACCGAAGCGGCCCCGCAATTCATCGAGATAGGTCGCCGCCTTGCCAAGTGCTTCCAGCGCATCGTAGCTGTCGCGCACGCCGCGCAGCTTCGCCGTTCCCGGCATGAACTGCGCGATGCCGCGCGCGCCTTTGGGACTGACTGCATCGGAGCGAAACAGGCTTTCGCGCCAGACCAGCCGCGCCAGATATTCCGGCGGCAGACGATTGCTGTGAGCGAAATACTCGATGGCCGTGCAGAGATCGCGATTGTAGCTGTCCTTGCGCAGGCAAAGCGTCTCGCCCGTCTCCGTCGTCATTGGGCCGGAAACGCAGACGGGAGGCGCAACACGCCATTCCGATTGCGCAGCTGCTGGGCTAAAAACAAAAGCATCGACGGCAAGTGCGGTCGCGAAAGCGACAATGATACCGACGAAGCCTGCCTTATACTGCCTGCCTGCCATATAAGCGATATCCGTCCGAGACCAACCGATCGCAAATTCGCGGCCTCTTCATATCATCGATGGACGGAAGCGAAAACCTCTCACGCGACAGCTGGCTCGCGGGTGGCTACTGCGCGAGGCGGCCACCGCGCATCGGCGCCGGCACGCCCGTCGTGCCGGGAAAGCTGATCGGTAGGCCCCGCAGCACGCGCACCGCGAGAAACGCAAAGCACTCCGCCTCCACTGCATCGCCGCGCCAACCGAGATCTTCGGCAAAGATCGGCTCGACGCCAGCCCGGCTCCTGAGCATCGACATGATTGTCGGATTGTGCCGACCGCCGCCGCTGACGACGACCTTGGTGGGCCTGCGAGGAAGGAGATCCAGCGCCTTGCCCACAGCGCCTGCCGTGAAGGCCGAAAGTGTTGCGGCACCATCCTCCGGGCTGAGGCCATCCGCCATGGAGGCGCCGAAATCGAAACGATCCAGCGACTTCGGATAGGGTGCCGTGAGATAGGGATGCTGCAGCAGCCGCTCGAGCCGCGCCTCATCGACCTTGCCGGCACGTCCAAGCGCGCCGTCACGGTCCATTTCGCCGAGCCCGTGGGACTTGATGAAGTCGTTGAGCGGCGCGTTGGCCGGGCCGGTGTCGAAGGCAACGAAATCGCCCTCTCCGTCCCACCAAGTGACATTGGCCACACCGCCGAGATTGAGAATGGCCGCTTCGCCCGCAGCGCCGGCACCACGCAGCAAAGCCGTGTGATAGGCAGCGGCAAGCGGCGCGCCCTGCCCGCCGGCGCGCATGTCGGCGGAGCGGAAATCATAGGCAACCTTGGTGCCGAGGATGGAGCGCATCAGCTCGCCATCGCCCAGCTGGCGCGTCTGCCCCAGCCGATCCTTCTGCGGTGCCCGATGCAGCACGGTCTGGCCATGAAAGCCGACGACGCCGATGTCGGCCATCGTCATGCCGTTGCTTTCGACCAGTTCCTTGACCGCCTCCGACTGCGCCCGCGTCAGGGCCTCCTCGGCTTGGCTGAAGATCGCCGGCTCCGGCCCTTCGAAATTCCAAATACGCGCCTGCGCTAGGGTTTCTTCCAGGAGCCTGCGGATCCAGTCGGGATAGGGCGCCAGCACGTAAGGGCCGAATTCCTCGACGCGCTCGCCATCGGTCTTCAGCATGGCGACATCGATATTGCCGTCGAGGACGGTCCCGGTCATCAGACCGACTGCCCAGATTGGTTCCATGGTCAGGCTCCTAAGCTGCGTTGACGAGGTCGCCGACGGTCTGACGAAGCGCAAGAATGCCGCTGTCGAAGTGGCGTGTCGGATGAATGCGGTTGGTAAGCAAGGTCCAGGCCCTGCCCTTGTCGAAATCGATCCAGAGGGCCGTGCCGGTGAAGCCCGTGTGGCCGATCGTGCCGAGCGAGCAAAGAGTGCCGCCATGCCAACCGTCATGGGGCCGTTCCCAGCCATGGGTGCGAGTGGCGGAAAGCGGTGTCCGCATCAGCGCGATTGACTGCGCCGACGCGCCGCTACCGTCAAGCAATCCCTTGGCGAAATCGAGGATCGAATCCACCGTGCCGAACAGGCCGGCATGGCCGGCACCCTGCAGCGCCGAACAATTGTCGTCATGAACCTCGCCCGATAGAACGCGATGACGCCAGGTGCAGTCTTCCGTTGCGGCGGCGAGTTTCGGCGGCGCGGAGAAAGCAAACCCCGGTCCCGGATCCATGGCACGAATTGTCTTTCCGCTCAGCCGTTCTAAAGCGAAGCCGAGCAGAATGAAGTTGATGTCGGAATAGACCGGTGGGCCGGCGCGCCATTCGCGCTGCAGGATGAAGGTGCGCAAAAGCTCAGGATCGCGGCCATAGGTGTAGATCGGCTCAACCGCAGGGAAGGGTGTCTGATGGCCGAGGCATTGGCGGAACGTCACCTTCCGTTCCCATGCCTCGGCGCTGTATTGGCGCAGATCGGGCAGAAGCACAGTCAGCGGCGCGTCGAGATCGATCGTGCCGGCCTCGGCTAGGGCGAGAATACGCGGCGTCGTGAAAATCACCTTGGTGAGTGAGGCGAGATCGAACCAGGTATCGACCAACATCGGCCTGACGCTTGGCACCTTCTGGGCGGAACCCACCGCGCGGACCTGCCGGTTGCCTTTGAGATCGACCATGCCGAACACGCCGCCGGGAATGTGGGACGTTGCAACCGATTGTTCGAGCGGTGCAAACGCCCGATCGAAACGCTCCTGAAACTCCATTCTCCCCCCTTCCATGTCGGTTCTCCGCAGCCCTGCTCAGGCTTCCGCAAGAGCGATATGATCGGCTGCGAAGCGATGCCATTCCGGTGCGGTCGGCTCGAAGCCGGGCGGCCGCACCAGCGACGGAACCTGGCGCGTGTCGAGCGTGAAGGTCTCCTTGCGCCGCGCAACCGTCGGAACCGCCGCGATCAGCCGCCTGGTATAGGAATGCCGGGGCTCCGACAAGACCGAGCCTGCGTCACCGATTTCGACGATCTGCCCGGCATAGATCACCGCGATGCGATGGGCGATGCGCTCGACGACAGCCATGTCATGCGAGATGAAGAGATAGGCGAGACCGTATTCACGCTGCAGCTCGATCAGCAATTCCAAGACCTGTGCCTGAACGGAAACGTCAAGCGCCGAAACCGCTTCGTCAAGCACCAGCACGGACGGATTAAGCATCAAGGCGCGCGCAATGCACAGCCGCTGACGCTGGCCGCCCGAAAATTCGTGCGGATAGCGATCGAGGGCATTTTCCGGCAAGCCCACGCGCTTCAGCAGCATGACCATTCGCTCGCGGGTTTCGGATGAAAGCCGCGTTCCCGATGCAATAACCGGTTCGGCAAGGATGCTGTCAACGCGAAGGCGCGGATTAAGGGAGGCATAGGGGTTCTGAAAGACCATCTGCACCGCACTCGTACGATCGGCGGCGTTGCCGCAATTGGTCGTAAACGTGCCGCGGGTCGACTTCACCAATCCGAGGATCGCCCGAGCAGTGGTGGACTTGCCCGACCCACTTTCGCCGACAATCGCCAGCGTCTCGCCGGGCATCAGGTCGAAACCGACGCCTTCGACGGCATGAACGGCGCCGGTCGATCGGCGCAGGAAACTGCCCTTGACCGGGAAGCGGACCGTCAGCCCTTCCACCTTCAAAACCGGCTTAGCCTGCTCCTCATCGCGCTGGAAATCGCTGCGAGCGGCCAGCCCCGAAGCGAAATGCGGGACGGAATGCAGCAGATGTTGGGTATAAGGATGCGTGGGATGATCGAGAACCTGATCGAGCTCGCCCTTCTCCACCGCCTCGCCGGCTTGCATCACCATCACCTTGTCGGCAATGCCGGCGACAAGGCCGATATCATGGGTGATGAAGATCATCGACATGCCGGTCTCGCGCTTCAATTCTGCGAGCAGCGCCATGATCTGCGCCTGCACGGTGACATCGAGCGCCGTCGTCGGCTCATCGGCAATCAGAAGACGCGGATTGCAGGCAAGCGCGGTTGCGATCATCACGCGCTGCAGCATGCCGCCGGAAAGCTGGTTCGGACAATAGGTCAGCCGCCGCGCGGCATCGGGAATGCGCACGCGATCCAGCGCATCCTTTGCCGCCGCCTTTGCCTGGCTTCCCGTCAGGCCGCGATGCAGCCGGAAGGATTCCTCGATCTGCGTGCCGATGGTCAGGACCGGGTTGAGGGAGGTCATCGGCTCCTGGAAGATCATGCCGATCTCGCGGCCGCGGATCTTCGTCAGCTCCGCTTCGCTCGCCTTGGTCAGGTCCAGAATGCTGTTATCGGCCTGCTTCAGGCGGATCGATCCGCCGGTAATACGGCCGCCGCCGAAATCGACCAGGCGATTGATCGAAAGCGCGGTGACGGATTTGCCCGAGCCGCTCTCGCCGACAATCGCCAGCGTTTCGCCGGCATCGAGATCGAAGCTGACACCGCGAACGATGGGATTGGCCTCGGGGTTGCGACCGAAGCCGACGCGCAGATCGGAGACGGAGAGAAGCGGTGTCATACCGTCGCCCTCCGCATCTTCGGATCAAGGATATCGCGCAGGGCATCGCCGAGCAGGTTGAAGCCGAGAATAGAAATCATGATGGTTACGCCGGGGAAGATCAGCAGCCAGGGCGCCGTCTCCATGAGCTTGCGGCTGTCGCTCAGCATCAGGCCCAAGGACGAGGCCGGAGGCTGCGTTCCCAGGCCAAGGAAGCTCAAGCCCGCCTCCGTCAGCAGCGACCAGGCGAGCGCCAGCGTCACCTGCACCGTCAGTGGCGCAACCAGATTGAGCAGGAGATGCCGTGTCAGAATGTAGGAGCGGCTGCTGCCGAAGGTGCGGGCCGCATCGACGAAATCGCGTGCCTTCAGCGAAAGGGCCGGGCCTCGCACCACGCGGGTAAAGATCGGCGTATAGACGATCGCGATCGCGGCAACGCTGGTCCAGGTGCCAGGCCCGACGACAGCGATGATCAGCAGTGCAAGCAGGATCGCTGGAAAGGCCAAAAGCACATCCATTGTTCGCATGATCACGCCGTCCCAGCGCTTGCCCGACCATGCCGCGGTCAAGCCAAGCAGGGTGCCGACCAGGGTTGCGACGGCAACGGAGAAGAACGCGACGGTGAAGGATTCGCCGATACCGTTCATCAAGCGGCTGGCCACATCGCGGCCAAGCAGGTCCGTGCCCATCCAGTAAGCGGAATCAGGAGATTGCAAGCGGGCCAACGGATTGCGCGCCACCGGATCATGCGGCGTCAAGCCGAGTAGGCCAAGGATGGCGAGCGCGATGTAGATGAGCACGATGGCGCCGCCGATCCGGCCGCTGACGTGTCCGAAAATGGCCTTGATGATCCGCATCAGCCTTCTCCCAGACGGACGCGCGGATCAAGCGCGACATAGGCGAGATCGACAAGCAGATTGACGATCATGAAATTGAACGCGATGAACAGCACGCAGCCCTGAACCAGGGCATAATCACGCTGCTGGATCGCATCGAGCACCAACCGCCCGAGCCCCGGCAGCGCATAGATCTGCTCGACCAGCACGGCACCGCCGAGCAAGTAGCCGAATTCGACGCCGCTCAACGTCACCACCGGGATCAGCGCATTCGGCAAAGCATGTCGCCAGATGACGCCACGCGCCGGCACGCCGCGACTGCGGGCCGTGCGGACATAGTCATCGCTCAAGACATCGAGCATGGCGGAGCGCACGACGCGCGTCACCGAGGCGGCAAAGGCGAAGCCAAGGGTCAATGCCGGCAGGATCATCTGGCCAAGATTACCGAGCGGATCCTGCCAGATCGGCGTGAAAGCCCCCATGGTCGGCAATACGCCGAAGCCGGCCGACAAGGCATAGATCAGCAGAAGTCCGAGAACGAAATTCGGCGTCGATTGGCCGATCATGGCGAAGATGCGCACGGCAAGATCGGACGGCTTCTCGTTTCGCGTGGCAGCAAAGACGCCGGCGGGCAGGCCGATGGCGAGCGCGATGACCATGGAGAGCAATGCAAGCTCGAGCGTCAGCGGAAAGCGCTCCAGGATGATATCGAGAACCGGCTTGCCATAGGTGACCGAGATACCGAGATTGCCCTGGAATACCCCGAGCAGCCAATGCCAGTACTGAATGGGCCAGGGCTGGTCGATGCCGAAATATGCGGCAAGAGCCTGCCGCTGCTCCGGCGTCAGCAGGCCCGCATTGGTCCCGAGCATCGCCGTGATCGCATCGCCCGGCACCAGCCGGATGGCAACGAAGACGAAGATGGATACGCCCAGCATGATCAGCGGGAATGTCATCAGCCGGCGCGCCAGATATGCCATTGCACTTCCTCTCGTGCAATTCCAGCAAAAATGCGAAGCGGTTTTGCGTCTGGAATTGCGTGAAAACAAAGAGATAGAGCATTTCCATTTAAAAACCGAAACGCTCTAAAACTCGACTCCCGTTACTTGATCGAGACTTTGCTGAGGCCAAACAACGAGCCGGTCGGCGTCGGCACGAAGCCCTCGACGTTCTTCTGCGCGGCGGTGTAGCCGTAGGCCGTGTAGAGCCAGATCCAGGGCGAGACCTCGACAAGATGCTTTTCGAATTCAACGAAGATTTCCTTGCGCTTGGCCGGATCGGTTTCGGCGCGGCCCTTCTGCATCAGGCTGTCGAGCGTATCGTCGATATAGTTGGCGACCTTCTGCAGGTTGCCTGATTTCGTCCAGTAGCGGTTATACATCGAATAGGGGTCAGCACTGCCGCCATTGAGCGCAACGGCCATGTCGAAATTGCCCTTGAGCCAAGTGTCGACATAGACGTTGAGTTCCATCACCTTGATATCGAGCTTGATGCCGATTTCGGCGAGCTGCGACTGAATGACCTGCGCTTCGGCGGTCGCGGTCGGCGGTTCGCCGGTTGCGGCGATCACGGTCGCCGAAAAGCCGTTGGCAAAGCCGGCATCGGCCATCAGCTTCTTCGCCTTGGCGACATCGCGGGTATAGCAGAAGAGCTTGCTGGGATCTGTGGCATAAAGCGGCATCGTCAGCGGCCCGGTCACCTTGCCTTCGCCGAGAGCGGCCGTGTCCATCACGTCCTTGCGGTCGATGGCGCAGGAGATCGCCTGGCGCACGGCGAGCTGATCCATCGGTTTGCGCGACGGATTGAGCTGCAGGACGTTGTAGGAGAGCACCGGCGTACGGGTGAGCTGCAGCTTCGGCTCTTTCGGCACCAGCGTTGCGACGAGCGGATCGTTCAGAAGCGCGAAATCGATCTGACCGGTGCGCAGCGATGCAAGGATCGCGGTTTCATCCGGCAGCACGCTGATATTGATGCCGTCGACGCCGACAGCGCCGCCTGCCCAATCCTTGTTGGCGCTCAGGACTTCCTTGGAATTCGGAACCCAGCTGTCAAGCTTGAACGGACCGGAACCAATCGCCTTCGTGCCGATGGTGCCGGCGGTGATTTCGCTTGCTGGAACCACCGCCGCATTGAGGCTCGTCATGGCCGTCAGAAGGGGAACGTCGGGCAGCGACAGGTTGAAGACGACGGTGTTGGCATCGGGCGTGTCGATGCTTGCGATCGACAGGAAGTTGGCACGGGCGACAGCGGCGGTCGCCTGATCGAGAATGCGCTGGAAGGATGCCTTGACGTCAGCCGAGGTCACCGGCGCGCCATTCTGGAACTTGGCCTTGGCATTGAGCTTGAAGGTCAATTGCTTGCCGTCGGGCGAGAACTGCCAGCTTTCGGCGACACCGGGCACGATCTGCAGATTGCCGTCTAGGCGAACCAGCGGCTCGTAGATCAATTCCAGCAGGCGGATGGAGGAAAAGGCCGTCTGCTTATGCGGATCGAGACCCGTTGCGTCCTGCGACCATGCCATGCGCAGCGTTGCAGCCTCGACCGGCATAGCAGCCGTCGCCAGGCCGATCCCCACGGCCAGCGCCACTCCCGAAATCAGCTTCTTTCCAAAATTCCCTTCCACTTTCAGTCCTCCAAATTTTTTAAATGTCCCCGGCCGATTTTGGCCCATTGATTGCCATCGCGGCATGCCGCGATGGTTGTCTCAAGCAGTCCTGGCGTTGATGGCCTTGCGCAGGAATCCATCAGCGTTTTGCAATGCCGTGCGGGCTTCTTCAATGCCCATCCCGGTAATTTCCATGAGAATGGCAAGCTTGACGTCGTTGCCGGTGAGATCGAGCACACGGCGCGCTTCCTGCTGCGTGCAGCCGGTCGCCTGCATGACGATGCGCGAAGCGCGCGCCACCAGCTTCTTGTTGCTGGCGCTGACGTCGACCATCAGGTTCTGATAGCTCTTGCCGATACGGATCATGCTTGCCGTCGTCAGCATGTTGAGAATGAGTTTCTGCGCAGTACCGGACTTCAGCCGTGTCGAGCCGGTCAGGATTTCCGGACCGACGACCGGCGAGATCGCCAGATCGGCAATGCCGGCGATGATGGAATTCGGATTGCAGGAGAGCGCCACCGTGAAGGCACCGATGCTTTTGGCGTAGTTCAAGCCACCGATGACATAGGGCGTGCGGCCACTGACGGCGATGCCGACGACGACGTCATCCTTGGTCAGATTGATCTCTTCCAGCGCCTGGCGCCCCTGCGCCGGATCGTCCTCCGCCCCCTCGATCGAGCGCCGTAGCGCATCCGGGCCGCCTGCAATCAATCCAATGACCATGTCCGGCGGCACGCTGAAGGTCGGCGGGCATTCGGATGCGTCGAGAACGCCGAGCCGGCCACTGGTGCCTGCACCCATATAGATCAATCGTCCGCCCTTCTGGAAGGCGACAACGATCTGATTGACGGCGGCGGCGATCGCCGGGATCACCTTTTCGACGGCGACCGGCACCGTCTGATCTTCATAGTTGATTTCACGCAGGATATCGAAGGTCGGCAACAGATCGATATGCATCGTATTCGGATTGCGCCCTTCGGAAACCAACTGCTCCAGTTCGGAGATCAACTTCTGCTCTGTCATGGCCTGCTCGCGAAATAACGCTTCGATATCAATAAGTCAGCATGGTGAGCCCGATCAGATGGATATCGGGCACACCGCGGCAAGGATTGGTTTTCAGCAAGACGGACGACCGAAGTCAGCCGGGGACTGAGGACGGCCTTTCCGGCTTCGTTCCCTCGTCCATTCCCTGTTTACCTTGGTTAACACTATGTCCAATTATTCCTTACGTCAATCCATTAAGGAATAAAATATTCCATTCTTGGCGCGTAAATTTGCCTCTTCGGTCACGCGAAAACAGTACGCAGCGGTAGGCGCAATTTACCAACGGCGCCAGCTAGTGCTGCGGTTCCAGATCGTCAGCTGAATCGTAGATGTCACCATCATCGCGCTGATTGCTAATTTCTATTCAATGCAGAGGTAGCGATCATTCCGATCTGAAAACCGCCGGAAGATCAACCGATACGTCGAGCGGCTGAAAATGCCGTAAGTTCTCGGTAATGACGGTCAGGTTATAAGCCCGCGCCGTCGCTGCAATGATAATGTCGCCGAGGCCAGGATTGTGGCCCTTGCTTAGGGCGTCGTCTTCCAGAGCGCCGGCAATCCGCGCGACAACCGCATCCATGGGTAAGATACGATCACTAAAACTGTCCGTGATGAGGTCGAGCCAGTTAGAAAGGCGCTTGGCTCGCTCAGTCCCGCCACGACGATGAAGGGAGCGTATTCCCTTTTCGATCTCCGAGACAGACATGGCCGACAGAAAGAGTGTATTGGCTTCGCCCTGACTGTGGAACCAGATCCGGAGGGCATCGGACGGCGGCACCTTATCCGGCGCCAACCTGCTGATAATATTCGTATCGAGCAGGTACCCCGTCACAGATCAACGTCCCTCATTTTTGAGGAGTTTCGATCCAGATCGACGCCACCGGGAAAGGTGAGCAGGAAATCCCCGAAATTCGGTCTTGGTTTCTCCAAAGCCTTCTTTGCGGCCTCGGCCGCTTCGACTGACACAAGCACGGCAGCGGGCTTCCCGTGCCGCGTGATGGTGACAAAGTCGCCGTTGGCTGCCTCATCGACCAGATTGGCAAAGCCTGCCTTTGCCTCCGCCACACTAATTGTCGACATTACAGCCCCCATCTAAAATGACCATATATAGTCAAAATAGGGTTTGCCGTCGATGAAATCAAGCGAAAAGAGGAAGACGTTTATTGCATCCCGTCGTCATTCAATTCGAGGCCTGCAAATTGCCCTTCTTGCCAGAATGATCGCGCCGGAGACCGCATCGCCGTCGATCGGCTTCAGGCGGCGGCGCACATCGGGCGCAAGCCAGGGCTCGAGCGGGCTTGCGAGACCGCCGAGCAGGCAGACGCGCGGCGCCCCCTTTTCGAACAGAGTGCGAACCAGCGTATCGATATGGCCGGCAGCACTCTGCACGATCCGCCGTGCGACGGCATCGCCCTGATCGGCATGGCGCAGGACCATCGGCGCAAGAGCCGCATAATCTGTGGCCGATGCCCGGTCCATCCAGGCGACCGCCTCCATCGGATCGTTCTGGAAACGCTGCATGATTTCGGCCAGCAGCGCCGTCTTCTGTTCGCGGCCATCATGGGCACGCAGCGCAAGCTGCACCGCCTTCAATCCGAGATAGGCGCCGCTGCCTTCATCCGAGATCGGAAAACCGTAGCCGCCGACCCGCAACTGCCGCCCCTCCACAAGACCCAGGCCAATGGAGCCCGTCCCGGCGATCACGATCGCGCCATCGCGGCCGGAATGGGCACCGAGGCAGGCCCCCTCGCCGTCGCTGATGAAATCGATGCTGGCAAAGGGATGGTCTATCGCCTTGAGGGCAGCAAGGGCGCCCTTGCGGCCGATCCCCGCCAATCCGACGCCGGCATGGATACGCCCGATATCAGGAGCGCCGAGCCGCGCCTCCTCGATGGCGGCATCGAAAGCACGCGAGATCGATGCCCACGCTTCAGGGATCCCGAGCCGGGTCGTTGCCGGGCCTGATAACCCCTGCCCCAGAACCGTGCCCTCCGCATCCTCTATACGCGCCCGGCAACCGGTGCCGCCGCCATCGATGCCGAGAAAATAAGGAGCGTTTTCCGGTACGGCGGTCATGACGTCAGCCGTTCGATATCGGCGCCGCAGAGGCGCAATTTGCGATCGAGCTGCTCGTAGCCGCGGTCGAGATGATAGACGCGGTTGACGATGGTTTCGCCCTTGGACACGAGGGCAGCGAGAACCAGCGACACGGAGGCTCGAAGGTCCGTCGCCATCACCTGGGCGCCCTTGAGCGGTGCTCCACCACGCACCAAAGCCGTCGTGCCCTGCAGCGTGATTTTGGCACCGAGCCGCGTCAATTCCGGCACGTGCATGAAGCGGTTTTCGAAGACCGTCTCGCGGATCAGCGAGGCACCCTCGGCGCAGCAGGCGAGAGCCATGAACTGCGCCTGCAGGTCCGTCGGAAAGCCGGGATAGGGTTCGGTGGTGATATCGGCTCCCTTGAGCGGGCCGCCTCGAGAGACGACGAGACCGCGATCGCTCGGCCAGACGCTGACGCCCATGGCCTCAAGCGCCTGGACGACGGAGGCCAGATTTTCCAGCCGGGCATGAATGAGCTCGAGCTGGCCGCCGGTAATTGCAGCCGCCACGGCATAGGTGCCCGCCTCGATACGGTCGGGAATGCCATGATGCCTGGCGGGATGCCAGTCGGTGTCGCCATCGATGAGGATGCGATGCGTGCCTGCGCCTTCGATGCGCGCACCCATGGCGCTGAGGCACGCCGCTAAATCCGCGACCTCCGGCTCGCGGGCGGCATTCAGGATCTCGGTTTCGCCCTTGGCCGCGCAGGCGGCCATCATCGCCGTTTCCGTCGCGCCGACGGATGGCGAACTCAGAACGATCCGCGCGCCCTTCAGCCCATTTAAAGCCGAAGCGACGATCAGGCCGCTTTCGATCGCGATATCGGCACCGAGGCTCGATAGCGCCTTGATGTGCATATCGACGGGCCGCGCCCCGATGGCGCAGCCGCCGGGAAGCGAAACACGCGCATGGCCGAAACGGGCAAGCAACGGCGCAAGCACCAACACGGTCGCCCGCATACGCCTGACGGTATCGTAGGACGTCTCCTTCGAGACGATGTTATTCGCATCGATCGTCGTGCCATGCGGCCCGCGCTCAACCCTGGCACCGTGCAGGGCAATGACATCGAGCATGTTCTCGACATCGCTGACCGAGGGCAGGTTCGTCAGTTCGAGCGGATATGGGCTCAAAAGCGCTGCGGCGATCTGCGGCAAAGCGGCGTTCTTGGCGCCGGCAATGGTCACCGCGCCCTGCAACCGTCTGCCGCCGGAGATGCGAAGTCTGTCCATGATGAATATCCGTCCAGGAAATAGACAAGGACACAAAGGTCCCTCGCCTGTTCCTCTCAAAGATTATTCGACCATTCCATACTGTCAACGGGAATTGGAATTTTTTATTCCAATTTGCTGTGATAATGTCTGATCGCGCGAAGCAAGGTTGCCGACGTTGAACCGGATGTTATTTTCAGCATGCTTCGCGTCGAAGGGTGAAGCGGCCTCGATGGCTCGAAGGGACAAATGTCGATCTTAAAGAAAATCAGCGCACAGCTGGAAAGCATGGCCCCCGCCGATCGCCAGATCGGGCAATTCATCATCGACAATCCCGACCAGATGCTGCGCCTCTCCTCCGCTGCTCTCGCGGCAGAAACCGGCCGCAGCCAATCGAGCGTCGTTAAGTTCAGCCAGAAGCTCGGCTATGCCGGCTATCAGGAAATGAAGCTTGCCGTCAGCGAGGCCAAGGCGCAGGAATGGCAGGCGCCAGCCGGCATGATCCACGGCACGATCGAAGTGGGCGATGGCTATCTCACGATCCTGCAGAAGCTGCTGGGCAGCAAGATGCAGGCCATGCAGCAGACCATCTCGGTCAACAACGAAGCCGACATCGAAAAAGCACTCGAAGCGCTTCATGATGCCCGGCGCATCCATCTTGCTGGCGTCGGCGCGTCGTCGCTGGTCGCACGCGACTTTTCCTACAAGTTGATGAAGCTCGGACGCAACGTGCTTCACGACAGCGACAGCCATGTGCAGATGGCCAATGCGTCGACATTGGGTCCGGACGACCTGCTTTTTGCGCTTTCCTACTCCGGCGCCAGCATCGAGACGCTGCGGATCGCCGAGCTGGCAAGCCAGCGCCAGGCAACCGTCGTTGCCGTTACCGGGCTACAGGACAATCCGCTTGCTCGTGTCGCCGATATCTGCCTGCACACCGTCGGCGACGAGGATCGTGTCCGCTCGTCGGCAATCACCGCCCGCGATGCACAGCTGATGCTGACCGACCTGCTGTTCATTCTACTGGTGCAGCGCCAGCCCGACGCCAACGACTATGTCCATAATAGCGAAACGGCCGTTTCAGTGCTGAAGGCCAAGCGTCTTTCATAAGATCGCGCTCCGGTAACCAAGCTGTGACGACCGCGACCCTGTACGGTGGTGATTTCGGGACGTAGCTTGGCGATCCAAGCAAATCATTCCGGAGACATTCCATGGACCTTGGCCTCAAGGATAAGGTCGTTCTGATCACGGGCGGCTCGAAGGGCATCGGCTATGCCTGTGCTGAACTCTTCCTGCGGGAAGGCGCCCGCGTTGCGATCTGTTCGCGCTCGCAATCCAATATCGATGCGGCACTCTCGAGGCTTCCCGGCGCGTATGGCTATACCGCCGACCTGATCTCCGACGAGCAGGCACTTGCCATGGTGAATAAGGTCGAGTCCGACGTGGGCCCGATCGATATCCTCGTCAATAGCGCAGGTGCCGCGGCGCGCACGCCGGCGGACGAGTTGACCCCTGCCATCTGGCGGGCTGCGATGGATGCGAAATACTTTTCCTACATCAATGTGATCGATCCCGTCATCAAGCGCATGGGCACACGCGGAACGGGCGCCATCATCAATATCATCGGCAATGGCGGCAAGATCGCCTCCCCCGTCCACTTGGCCGGAGGATCGGCCAATGCCGCCCTGATGCTCGCAAGCGTCGGGCTTGCCAATGCCTATGCCGGCAAGGGTGTGCGCGTCGTCGGCCTCAATCCAGGCCTCACCGAAACCGATCGCGTCGCCGAGGGCCTGAAGGCGGCGGCGAAGGCTTCGGACTCGACCGAGAAGGAAGCGCTAGCCGATGCGCTGAAGCGCATCCCAATCGGCCGCATGGCAAGCCCGACCGATATCGCCAATGTCGTTGCTTTTCTGAGCTCGGGCAAGGCGAGCTACGTCACCGGCGTCGTGATCAGCATGGACGGCGCGCAGGTGCCGGTCGTGGTGTGAAAGCTGAGTAGCGGCTTGGTCGCATCAGAATGACCAGACTCAACTTGATCGAGACCCTTTTCCATTGAAGAAGCGATGTAGGCATGCTATCTAGATTACCCATCTAGAAAGATAGCGACCATGGCGTTGAGCATCAAGACCGAAGAAGCAGATCGGTTGGCGCGGGAATTGTCCCGACTGACCGGCGAAACCATGACCGACGCCATTACCCAGGCCATGCGCGAGCGGCTTGAGCGGCTGCGTGCCGAGCAGGAAGCGCAGGGCGACTATATTGCCCGCATGAAAGCTTTCGTTCGCGGGCGCGCTGACCGCTACGACCGCCGACCCGTCACGAAACAGGAATGGGATGAAGCGGTCGGCGACACAGCTGAAGAACTCGATTTCCGCCGATGATGATCGTTGATGCGTCTGCCATCATTGCGATCATGTTCGAGGAGGCAGAAGCCTCCGACTGCATGGTGGCCCTTCAGACCGATAGTCTTCGTCTCATATCGGCTGTGAATTACGTCGAAGCCGGCACGGTCATGGCGGGCAGGGTCAAAGAGGGAAACCGGCGCGAAGCGATTGCCGATCTGGACGAGTTTTTAACCGAGTTCCGCATCGAGATTGCCTCGATAGACGAAAACCTCGCGCGTGCCGCAATGAAGGCTCGTGTGGAATACGGCAAGGATTTTGGTACGCGAGGCGGCCTGAATTTCGGTGATTGCTTTGCCTATGCCCTTGCCAAACGACATTCAGCCCCTCTGCTCTATGTCGGAGATGATTTTGCGTTGACCGATGTGCAATCCGCATTGACGAAGTAAATGACCAACTGGAAGCTGGAGGGCCGGTAACCTTGCGTTCCCGGCGTTCCAAAATGCGGAACCTCGCCCTGCCTCAGACCACCGCCTTCCAGTCCAGTCCGATATCGAGCGTCGGCGCGCTATGCGTCAGCCAGCCGACGGAGATGAGATCGACGCCGGAGGCGGCGATTGCGGCAGCCGTTGCCGGCGTAATGCGGCCCGACGCTTCGGTAATGGCCCGGCCGCCGACGATATCGACCGCCTCGCGCAGTTGATCCAAGGTCATATTGTCCAGCAGCACGGCGTCGACACCCTCCTGCATCGCTTCGCGAAGCTGCTCCAGCGTATCCACCTCGACCTCGATCTTGACCATATGACCCACTCCCACCTTGGCGCGGCGGATGGCTTCAGTGATGCCACCGGCAATGGCGACGTGATTGTCCTTGATCAACACGGCGTCATAGAGCGCGAAGCGATGGTTCATGCCGCCGCCGGCGCGCACCGCGTATTTTTCCAGAGCCCTGAGACCCGGCGTCGTCTTACGCGTGCAGACGATCGAAGCCATCGTGCCGGCGATTGCCTCGACGATACCGCCGGTCACGGAGGCAATGCCTGAGAGATGGCCGAGGAAATTGAGCGCGGTGCGCTCCGCCGTCAGCAGAGCGCGGGATGGTCCCTCGATTGTCGCGATGACGTCGCCTGCTTCGACCTTCGTACCGTCGGGCACGTGACGGGTCATGGCGATAGCAGGATCCACCAGCTGGAAGGCCAGTTCGGAGGCATCGAGACCTGCAACCACGCCGGGCTGGCGGGTGACCATAGCAACGCGGGACCGATGTTCCGCCGGGATGACGGCAGTGGATGTGACGTCGCCGGCAAGGCCGAGATCTTCGACCAATGCATTGCGCACCGGCGGCTCGACGATCAGGCGCGGGAGGGGAGCAAGCGTCATATCAGGCACTCCTTGCCATCGAATAGGGGAGGACGGACCTGGCTATATCCAGGGCATCAGTGAGATACATCATGCGGCGCTGCGCATGTTGCAGTTTCAGCGGAAAATCCGTGCGCGCATGGGCGCCGCGCGATTCCATCCTGAGGCTCGCGAAGACGGCGATCAGCAAGGCCACCAACGCCGGATCGGTTGCCGTGCTTTCGTTCTCGCAAAGCGGCAGGAGTGCCGCGATCGCGCCATGGATGGCGCCGGCATTGCGCAGCACGCCGAGATGCCGCGACACGATCGGCCGGACGAGCGTCAGGTCTGGCGCGAATGTCTCGGGAAGTCGGTTCTGCAATCTTGCGGGGCTTGCATCCGTGCCGGCAATATCGCGCGCCGCCCGCATGCCCATGACCGCAGCCTCCAGCAGGGAGTTGCTGGCAAGGCGGTTCGCGCCGTGCAGGCCGGTGGAAGCTGCCTCGCCCACCACCGATAGGCCGGGAACCGAACTGCGACCGCTCTCGTCGGTCGCCACGCCGCCCATATGATAGTGAACGGCCGGACGCACCGGGATAAGGTCGCTCGCCGGATCGACGCCTGCCTCATGGCAAAGAGCCTCGATGACTGGAAAGCGCGCGGCGAAACGGTTGCCCAGCGCATATCGTGCATCGAGGAAAACCCGGCCGCCTCGGGCGATTTCCGCGCTGATGGCGCGTGCGACGACATCCCGCGGCGCAAGCTCGGCACCCTCAACGCCTGCCATGAAGCGCTCGCCGCTTT
Source organism: Martinezella tropici (assembly GCF_008370325.1). Lineage (GTDB taxonomy): Bacteria > Pseudomonadota > Alphaproteobacteria > Rhizobiales > Rhizobiaceae > Rhizobium > Rhizobium tropici_B. Next base: position 236,112 of record NZ_VNIP01000003.1, read on the forward strand.
CATTGACGAGGAGCGCGCCTTCGCCGCGAACCGCTTCACTGACGAGCGCCAGGGGGCGGCGGCGGCTATCGAGCGCCGTCGGATGAAATTGCACGAACTCCATATCGGCAAGCCGTGCCCCGGCCCGTGCCGCAAGCGCAATCCCCTGTCCGAAATTGCCGACCGGATTGGTCGTGGCATCGAAGAGTCCGCCAATGCCGCCCGTGGCAAGGACGATACGAGAGGACGGCAAGACGACATTGCCCTTGTCGGTCAGGCACAGAAGGCCGGCGACGCGATCCCCATCCAGCAACAGCCGCTGCGCCTGATAGCCCTCGAGCACCGTGATCGACGGCGTGCGGGCGACCGCCTCGGCAAGCGCGCGGACAATGGCGGCACCCGAACCGTCGCCCTTGGAATGCACGATACGCCGAAGTGAATGTGCGGCTTCAAGGCCTAAAGACAATTCTCCGGCATCATCGCGATCGAATTCGACACCCGCCCGCTCCAGCGCGGCGATCGCCGCTGGAGCTTCCGCAACGATTCTTGCCGCCACCTTCGCGTCGCAGAGCCCGTCGCCGGCGACGAGCGTGTCGGCGAGATGCAGGGCTGCACTATCGCCCTTGCCGATACTGGCGGCGATACCGCCCTGCGCCCAGGCGCTTGAGGTCTCCGCGCCGATCAGGGCGCGCGTGACGATCACGGTCGGCTCGGGCGCCAGCGTCAGCGCCGTCATCAATCCGGCAAGGCCGCTGCCGACGATAACGATGCGGCCGCTTAGCTCTTCGAGGATCTCGCTCATATCGCCAGCATCCTTTCAACCGCCCGACGGGCGTCTGCGGCAATCGCCGGGTCGATCGTCACCTCATGACGCCCTTCTTCCAAAGCCTTGCGGATATTGCCAAGGGTGATGCGTTTCATGTGCGGGCAGAGATTGCAGGGGCGGATGAATTCGACGTCCGGATGATGCACGGCGACATTGTCGCTCATCGAACATTCAGTCAGGAGAACGACGCGCGACGGACGCTTTTTGCCGACATAATCGGACATCACGGCGGTCGAGCCCGCAAAATCCGCTGCTGCGACGACATCGGGTGGGCATTCCGGATGCGCAAGCACGGTTACGCCAGGATAATTCTCGCGAAGCTGGCGGATATCGTCTGCCGTGAAGAGTTCGTGAACCTCGCAGTGCCCATGCCAGGCAATGAGCTCGACATTGGTTTCGCGCGCGACGTTGCGTGCCAGATATTCATCCGGAAGCATCAGCACCTTCGGCACGCCGAGCGATTCCACCACCTGCCGGGCATTGCCCGAAGTGCAGCAGATATCAGACGCCGCCTTCACGGCTGCCGACGTATTGACATAGGTGACGACCGGAACGCCCGGATGGGCCTCACGCAGCAAAGCGATATCCTCGGGCGTGATCGATTCCGCCAGCGAACAGCCGGCCTCCATGTCCGGGATCAGAACCGTCTTTTCCGGGTTCAGCAACTTGGCCGTCTCTGCCATGAAATGCACGCCGGCGAGGACGATGATGTCGGCATCGACCTCCACAGCCTTGCGAGCGAGCGCGAGACTGTCGCCGACGATATCGGCGACCCCGTGGAAGATTTCCGGCGTCTGGTAGTTGTGCGCGAGAATGACGGCGTTGCGGCGTCGCTTCAATTCAAGGATCGCCTCGACGTCATCCTGGAACGTCAGCCATTCGGCTTTCGGGATGACGCGGCTGACACGATCGTAGAGGGAGGATGCGGATACGGGAAGATTCATGACCGGCTCCTTATTATACTCACTTTGAGCATATTATGCGCAAATAGATATTCTCAAGCTGAGCATATGTCAATTGCGGGAGAGCGGTAATTTCGTTCCGGCGAGTTCGCGTTCTTCAAGCACGGCGCGGCGGAAGCGGAAGAGCTTGGCGGGGCGGCCGCCGGTCTCACTTTCGGTGCCGCCGGTCTCTTCCACCAACTCCTGCTGTTCGATCAGCCGGCGGAAATTCTGCTTATGCAGTGTCAGGCCTGCGAGCGCCTCCACCGTTTTCTGCAATTGCAGCAGCGTAAAATTCTCCGGCATCAGCTCGAACACGACCGGGCGATATTTGATCTTGGCCCGCAGCCGCGCCATGCCGGTCGCAAGGATGCGACGGTGATCGGCAAACATCGATCTGCCGAAATTATGCTTGAGATCGCAGCCCGCCTCGGAGACAAGACGTGCTTCGTAGAGCAGTTCATAGCGCTGCAGAACAAGATCTTCGTTCCATGCCGCACCATTCAGTCCGAAGTCGAAGTCAGCGCGGCGTCGGCGCTGGCCGCTGCGCATCGCGTCCTCCTCGATCCAGGTAGTCAGGCGGGCGGCAATATCGTCGAGGATCGGCGGCCGGCCATCTCGATGATCCTCCCAAGGAAGATATTCGTACCAGCCATGCCAGCCCGGCATGCCACCGCCGGGGGCCGCCTGCTCGCGCACCAGCCCCAGATAGCTGATGGAAATCGTGCGCCCGCCGAGAATTTCGTTGTTTCGATCGCGATCGGCAAACGTATAGAGCTGCTCCAGATAGCCGACAGGGTGGGCCGTCTGGTCCTGAACCCATTCGCGCAATCCGCTCTGCAGCGTGCGATGCCCGAGCTCGAACGGACCGGACGGCAAGGCATCACCCGACCGCACCGTCATCACCCTTGGATCGCTGCCCGTGACAGCCGTCAGAACCGCGATCAGCTCGGCATGCGCTAGCCCGATGGTCAAGCGAACTCCATGATTTGTTTGCCTGTGAACCTTGTCGCATGAAGTAAGGTACAAGCCAATGCGGGCACTTGGGCGCTCCACATCTCACACCGGCCCGACAGGGTGAAATACTCTATTTGGAACATGCCGATCGGGAGTGCAGCGCGACCTCGCCGGCGACGCTGCATATCCACAAGGCGAAGCGCATCAAGCCGGTTATCAGGAATTGCGATCTTTACGACTGCGACGGCAGCAGATTTCTTCCCGCCTCAGTAAGGACGACAAAACCTTGTTCCCGTTCAACAAGGCCAAGATCCACTGCATCCTCCCATATGGGCAAGCGAGGACAACTCGTCCGCCACGCATCCATAACTTCATGATAAGGTCGGGGACCAGCTTTCAAGAAAACCAGGAGATCGATGACAAGGGTATTGGGCGCTTCCAACGCAACCTCCTTGAGTGGTGAATTGGAAATCTACATCCTCAGATCATCATTGTCATGCTGCGCCGGACGAGTTCTAGCAGCCAGCCGGTATCAGTGGCTCAACAATTGACGGCAGCATTGATCCTTCGCTTGTGCCACAGGCAATCCAACCGACCAAATCCAACAGAATAAGTCTAGCGGCTCACATAATCCGGATATTGTTCACAAATCAGATCGATGATCGACAAGGTGCCGGAGAGGTGCTTGCGCAGGGCGGCGACGGCGGCCTCCGCATCGGCGGAACGGACAGCGTCGACGACTGCCTGATGATCGACGATGATCTGCTCCAGCTTGCCAGGCATCGGCAGGTTCAGCATGCGCAGCCGGTCGATATGCACCCCCTGGCGCCGGACGGTCGACCAGAGGCCGAGGATATCCGCTCTCTCGTAAAGCACCCGATGAAAATCCTTGTCGAGCGAATCGAAGAGATCGTAGGTCTCGGGAGACATGACATGCTTCTGACGGACCAGAACGGTCTCCAAAGCCGCGGCCGTTTCATCGGGTGAATCCAGCGTCAGCCGTCGAACGGCTTCAAGCTCGATCGACAATCGCAGGAAATGCGCCTCGATGGCGTTGCGGACATCGATCCGCGAAACGACGGTCGCATATTGCGGATAGACTTCGACCAGCCCTTCCTCCTCGAGCCGGATCAGAGCATCGCGCACTGGTGTCTGGCTGACATTGAATTCGCTTTGCAGCGAGATGCGCGACAGGACCGTGGTCGGCGGCAGGCTCATGGAAAGGATGCGCGACCTTAGGATTTCCAGGATCTGCGGCGCGACCTGACGGGAACGATCAAGAGCGAATTCCTTCGGATTGAGCTTCACTGGCGGCCTTTCTGATCACGAGAACCTGCTCATTAAACACAAATGAAGGCTTGATGCACTGATACATTAGTGCTTTAGTTCGATGAAGCCAACTTCAATGTCTCAGAGTTGGATCCATGGAAGGAGCTAATGAGAGGATTTCTTCGCTGTCTGACTGCAGTCGGCATGGTGATTGCCGGCAGCCTTTCGGCCAATGCTGCCGAAAAGACGGATATTTCGATCACGCGGCAACCCGGTATTCTCTATCTGGCGAGCCACGTCATGGAGACACAGAAGCTGATCGAGAAGCACGCGGCCGCCGATGGCCTGCAGGGCCTCAAGGTAGAATGGCGTACCTTCAGCGGCGGCGGCGCGCAGACCGACGCGCTACTGTCAGGCAACGTCGACATCGTCAACACCGGCACCGGCAATCTGCTGCTGCTTTGGGACCGCACCCGAGGCAAGGTCAAGGGCATCGTCACCAATTCGGCTCAGCCCGTCATCATGGTTTCGCGCGACCCGCGCATCCAGTCGCTGAAGGATATTCAATCTGGCGACAAGATCGCCGTGCCAACCGTCGGCGTCTCGACGCAGGCGATCCTGCTGCAGATGGCCGCCGCGCAAATGTATGGCGACGACCAGGTGCACAAATTCGATGCCAATACGGTGCAGCTTGGCCACCCTGACGCGATGGCGGCGCTCGCCAACCAGACCCATGAGGTCAAGAACCACTTCTCCGCTCCGCCCTTTCAATATCTCGAACTGAAGCAGCAGGGCGTTCACAAGGTCATCGATTCCCGCGACATCATCGGCGGCGAATTGACCCAGGGCACCTTCTTCACCACCACCCAATTCGCAAGCGCCAACCCGACCATCATCAAGGCCGTGCGTGAGGCGACGGCTGAGGCCATCGATCTCATCAAGAAGGATCAAAAATCGGCCGTGGAAGCCTACAAGACCGTCAGCGGTGACAAGACCAGCGTCGAGGATCTCATGGCGATCCTGAATGAGCCGCACATGATGGAGTTCCGCATGGATCCGCAGGGAACCATGAAGTTTGCGGCCCACCTCTACAAGATCGGCACATTGAAGACCATGCCCAAGGCCTGGACCGACTACTACCTGCCGGAAGCCGCCGATCTCAACGGCAATTGACGCGCCCAGGCGGCGCGAATGCCGCCTTCAAGCCCATCCTTCGGAGAAGGCCCATGCTTCAGGCAAAAACGCACGCCGACGTGGCGGTGACGGAAAAGATGACCGCAAAACCGCTCTTGAATGTCGACAGGGTAACGCTTCGCTACAAGACGCCGAACCTGCTGATCACCGCGACGGAAAACGTTAGCTTCTCGGTGGCCCAGTCAGACCGCTTCGTCCTCCTCGGCCCCTCTGGCTGCGGAAAATCGACGCTGCTGAAGGCCATCGGCGGCTATATGACGCCGACGACGGGCCGTATCGAAATCAAGGGGCAAACCGTCAAGAAACCTGGCGCCGATCGCATGATGGTCTTCCAGGAATTCGACCAGTTGCTGCCCTGGAAGACGGTTCTGGAAAACGTGATGTTCCCGCTGACGACGGCCCGCCGCCTGCCGCGCGGCGAAGCCGAGGCCATCGCCCGCGACTATATCGAGAAGGTCAAGCTCACCCGTGCGGTCGACACCTATCCGCATATGCTGTCAGGCGGCATGAAACAGCGTGTTGCGATTGCCCGCGGGATGGCGATGCAGCCCGATATTCTCTTGATGGACGAGCCCTTCGCAGCACTCGATGCGCTGACGCGCCGGCAGATGCAGGACGAGCTCCTGCAGCTCTGGGAAGATATCCGTTTCACCGTCATCTTCGTCACCCATTCGATCGCCGAGGCGATCAAGATCTCCAACCGCATCCTGCTGCTGTCGCCGCATCCCGGCCGCGTCAAGGCCGAGGTGCGCGACGTGGAAGCCGTCCGCGACGATCCGGCGGCCGCCGCCAAACTGGAGCAGGAAATTCATCACATGCTGTTTGCCGAACAGGGGCACAGGGAGTAATCCATGAGCGCACCGCAGATTATCCTAGCCCCCGCACCGAGCGAAGCGGCGGGCCATATTGCCGCCGTCGAACAGAAGCTCGGCACGATCGAGCTCCTCTGGCAATCGACCCTCTTCCGCAAGTCGTTGCTGATCGTCGTCCTTGCCATCATCTGGGAGGCCTATGCCCGGCATCTCGACAATCCGCTGCTGTTCCCGACGCTCAGCGACACGCTGACCGCGCTTTACGATCGCTTTGTCGACGGCGTTCTCCCGGCGCGCATTTGGACCACGCTGAAGATACTGGTGACGGGTTACATCTCGGGAACGGTTCTTGCTGCCGTGCTGACGGTCGTTGCGATCAATACCCGCATCGGCACCGATTTTCTCGAGACCATGACGGCGATGTTCAATCCGCTGCCGGCAATCTCGCTGCTGCCACTCGCCCTGATCTGGTTCGGGCTGGGGCCGGCAAGCCTCGTCTTCGTGCTCATACATTCGGTCCTCTGGGCCGTCGCGCTCAATACACATGCGGGCTTTCTCGGCGTCTCTCGCACCTTGCGCATGGTCGGCGCCAATTATGGGCTGACGGGATTTTCCTATGTCTTCCGCATCCTGATCCCCGCCGCCTTCCCGTCGATCCTCACGGGGTTGAAGATCGGCTGGGCCTTCTCCTGGCGCACCTTGATTGCCGCCGAGCTTGTCTTCGGCGTCTCCTCCGGCCAAGGCGGTCTCGGCTGGTTCATCTTCGAAAACCGCAATCTTCTCGACATCCCCTCCGTCTTTGCCGGCCTGCTGACAGTCATCGTCATCGGCCTTATTGTCGAAAACCTCGTCTTCCAGACGATCGAGCGGCGCACCCTGCTAAAATGGGGCATGAAGGAATGATGCGGCGCACGGACTTATCCTTTCGGCCAACATTCGGATACAAGGCGCAAATACAATGAACAGCAGGAAGAAGCCCCAGGACTTGCGCAGCGCCAGATGGTTTGCGCCGGATGATCTTAGAAGCTCGGGACACCGTTCACGCACCATGCAGATGGGCTATGCACCCGAGGAATGGACGGGCAAGCCCGTCATCGCCATCCTCAACACCTGGTCCGACGCCAACCCGTGTCATGCGCATTTCAAGCACCGCGTCGAGGACGTCAAACGCGGCGTCCTGCAGGCTGGCGGTTTCCCGCTCGAACTGCCTGCGCTTTCGTTGTCGGAAAGCTATGTGAAGCCGACGACCATGCTCTATCGCAATATGCTGGCGATGGAAGCTGAGGAACTGCTGCGCTCGCATCCCGTCGATGGGGCCGTGCTGATGGGCGGCTGCGACAAGACCACGCCGGGCCTCGTCATGGGCGCCCTTTCCATGGGATTGCCGATGATCTACCTGCCCGCCGGCCCGATGCTGCGCGGCAATTATCGCGGCGAATATCTGGGTTCGGGCTCCGACGCCTGGAAATTCTGGGACGAGCGCCGCGCCGGTACCATTTCGGAGAAGGAATGGGTCGATGTCGAGGCCGGCATCGCGCGTTCCTACGGCCACTGCATGACCATGGGTACAGCGAGTACCATGACGGCAATCGCCGAGGCGCTAGGCCTCACACTGCCCGGTGCCAGCTCGATCCCCGCCCCCGACGCCAACCATATCCGCATGTCCTCGGCCGTCGGCCGGCGGATCGTCGAGATGGTTTGGGAAGACTTGCGGCCGGAGAAGATCATCACGGCTGCCGCCGTCAACAATGCGGTCGCTGTCGCCATGGCGACGGGCTGTTCCACCAATGCCGTCGTGCATCTGATCGCAATGGCACGCCGCGCCGGCGTCAATCTCTCGCTTGACGATCTCGACAAGGCCGGGCGCACGACGCCGGTGCTCGCCAATATCAGGCCGACCGGCAAGACCTATCTGATGGAGGATTTCTACTATGCCGGCGGCCTGCGCGCCTTGATGGCGAAGCTCTCTTCGAAGCTCGACCTCTCGGCGCTGACCGTATCCGGCGTCACCCTAGGCGAAACGCTGGAGGGGGCGAAATGCTACAATGACGACGTGATCCGTTCGCTCGACAATCCGGTCTATCACGAGGGGTCGCTTGCGGTACTGAAGGGTAATCTCGCGCCGACCGGTGCCGTTATCAAGCCCGCCGCCTGCGATCCGCGCTTTCACAAGCACCAGGGACCGGCGCTCGTCTTCGACAGCTATCCGGAAATGAAGGCGGCTGTCGACAACGAGGATCTCGACATCACGCCCGATCACGTCATGGTGCTGCGTGGCGCCGGCCCGCAGGGCGGCCCGGGCATGCCCGAATGGGGGATGCTGCCGATCCCGAAAGCACTTCTGAAGAAGGGCCACAGGGATATGCTTCGCCTTTCCGACGCCCGCATGAGCGGCACCAGCTACGGCGCCTGCATTCTGCACGTCTCGCCGGAATCCCACGTCGGCGGCCCACTGGCGCTGCTACGCAATGGCGATATCGTCCGCCTCGATCTTGCAGCGCGACGCATCGACATGCTTGTCGACGAGGATGAGCTGCAGCGCCGGCGCGACGCCTGGGTCAAGCCGGCGGAAAAATACGGCCGCGGCTTTGGCTGGATGTTCTCGCGCCATGTCGCCCAGGCAGACACCGGCTGCGATTTCGACTTCCTGGAAACCAGCTTCGGCCCGACGCCGGGCGAGCCCGACATCTATTGATCACGAGGGATATATCGCATGAGCAATTACGTTTTGAGTAGCGAGACGCGTAACAAGCTGATGGGCGTCGCAACACCGACGATCGCCACCGCGCTTTTCAAGCGCGGCCTGCGCAACCAGTTCATTCAGGATGTGCGGCCGCTCTCGTCAAAGAAGGCGAACATGGTCGGCCAGGCCTTTACGCTTCGCTATATTCCGGCACGCGAAGACTTGAACACGCTCGAAGTCTTCCGCAACCCCGAGCATCCGCAGCGCGCCGCCGTCGAGCAATGCCCGCCGGGTTTCGTGCTTGTCATGGATAGCCGCAAGGATGCGCGCGCTGCCTCGGCAGGTTCCATCCTCGTCTCGCGGCTCCAGGTGCGTGGTGTGGCCGGCGTCGTCACCGACGGCGGTTTCCGCGACAGCCCGGAAATCGCCGCTCTCGATATCCCCTCCTATCATCACCGCCCGTCCGCACCGACTAACCTGACACTGCATCAGGCGATCGAAATCAACGGCCCGATCGGTTGCGGTGACGTGGCGGTTTTCCCCGGCGACGTTCTCGTCGGCGATAATGAGGGCGTCATCGTCATCCCCGCCCATCTCGCCGATGAAATCGCCAATGAGACCGTGGAGATGACGGCTTACGAGGATTTCGTCACCGAAGAGGTCATGAACGGCGCGACCATCATCGGCCTCTATCCGGCGACCAGCGACGCTCCGAAGCTCAAATTCGCCGAATGGCGGAAGCGGAAGGGCCGCTGAGGCCATCTGTCAGGCGCAGCCAGTCCGTATGACTGGCTGCGTTTCTCACAGCTATTCTTCTCTGACCAGCTTCAGTACGAGCTGCTGGAGATTGCCGCCGTCGCTGAATTCGACCTTGTCGAAATCGCTGTTTTTCTGCCGCTCTTTGCTGGAAATCTCACCGAGCCGCTTTGTGAGTTCGACGCGGATCTTGCTGCATTTCGAGTCATCCGGCACGGAAAAGCCGACGCTTATAGCTTCGATCTCCTTGACCATATCCTTGATGAACCCACCATGCACACGCTCATGCGCCTCGACGCCGGCGATGAATTTCTGCCAGCTTTTGCGGGTCGAAGCGGACAGTTGCGCCGAGGGTTTCGGCAAGGTGTAGGTGATCATCAGCTTCGGTATGTTGACCGTGATCATGCAGGCGCCATCCGGCTGCGGCTCGTATTTCCGCGTCCAGGTGAGTTTGAAATCGGTATGGGCGATCGCCCTCACCTTAGGGCCAAGTAACGGGCCTCGCTCGCCGATCGAATCGTAAAGTTCGGCCCCGGTTGTTCCGGCAATCGCATAGGTCTTGACGATCTCAACCGGCTGCCAATCCGCCTGTGCTGCAAAAGGATAAAAGGCGATGCCCACCGCCAGCATACGCAACGCAATATCTGATTTCACCGAGATCCCCATGCCTAGCCACACGCGAGCGCGGCAAACTAACCGGCGCGATCAACCATGACAATGCGGGCCGTGTCAAACGGCCGAGGTCGACTGCAACAGGTCTTCGGCATCCTCTCGCTCCATATCGAAAACCCTCTTGCCGATCGCGAAGCTGAAGCCATTGCGGGCGAAAGCGGATAGTTCCTTCGCCTTGCGTTTCTCGTCGAGGTCACCGCGCCGGAAGGGACCGAAGCCACGCTTCCGGGCAAAGATGACGGCGGAATGGAGATCATCGACCTCTTCCACCGCCGCGACGACCGTTTCACCATCTATGCCCTTGGCAGCGAGCTTGAAGGCAATGGCTTTCTTCGACTTGCCGGACCGAACTGCCGAACGCGTGCTGATCTCGGCATAGGCGACGTCATCGAGGACCTTCAGCTCATAGGCGAATTTGACGGCAAAATCGGCAAGCGCCTTAATCTGCACGTCGCCGATATCCTCAAATTTCTGCTTCGCCTTCTTGGAAATCGCATCGAACAGCTGCTTCTCGGTCATCATGCGACGTTCGAGGCGATAGATGGTGGAGTTGCGTGCCCAGGAGAGCATGCGGCTTGTCGGCGCTTCATCCATGAAAAGGGCCATTCGAGAAGAGAGGAATCATCACGGAGAATTTTACGCGAGCAGGGCCAACCAGGCAACGAATGCGCTTGGTAATCATGGGATGATTGGCTATGGTGTCTCTGCGGCCACGGCGTTGAAACGCCGAGCGTCGAACCCCATCGACGGTGGAGGCCGTCTCAAGCATCACATTGCTATGGATCACGGAGCCTGCGGCTCTCCCGACCGCTTTGCCGATCGGGCACCAGCGCTCCGTTCAGAGGAGGCAGAAATGGATTATCGCAAGCTCGGCCCAAGCGGGGCCGTTGTCACGGCCTATTGCCTTGGCACCATGACTTTCGGCGCGGAAGCAGACGAGGCCGCGTCGCATAAACTTCTCGACGATTATTTCGCATGGGGCGGCAATTTCATCGATACCGCCGATGTCTACAGTGCCGGCAAGTCGGAGGAGATCATTGGCCGCTGGCTGAAGGCTCGCCCCGCCGAAGCCCGCCAGGCGATCGTCGCCACCAAGGGCCGTTTCCCGATGGGCAACGGACCGAACGACATCGGTCTGTCGCGCCGTCATCTCGGCCAGGCGCTGGACGATTCGCTGCGCCGTCTCGGCATCGAGCATATCGATCTCTACCAGATGCATGCCTGGGATGCCCTGACGCCGATCGAGGAGACGCTACGGTTTCTCGACGATGCCGTGCGCGCCGGCAAGATCGGCTATTACGGTTTCTCCAACTATGTCGGCTGGCATATCGCCAAGGCCGTCGAGATCGCCAAGGCACAGGGTTACACGCGCCCGGTCACGCTGCAGCCGCAATATAATCTGCTTGCCCGGGATATCGAGCTTGAAATCGTCGATGCCTGCCTTGATGCCGGCATAGGTCTGCTTCCCTGGTCGCCGCTTGGCGGCGGCTGGCTGACCGGCAAATATAAGCGCGACGAGATGCCGACCGGCGCCACAAGGCTTGGCGAAAACCCCAATCGCGGCAGCGAATCCTTCGCGCCGCGCAATGCGCAGGAGCGCACCTGGGCCATCATTGCCGCCGTGGAGGAAATCGCCAAGGCGCGCGGCGCTACCATGGCACAGGTGGCGCTTGCCTGGACGGCCGCACGTCCGGCGGTCACCTCCGTCATCCTCGGCGCCCGCACGCGTGAGCAGCTTGCCGACAATCTGGGCGCGGCCGAATTGAGGCTGACGGACGCGGAGATGGACAGGCTGAACGAGATCAGCGCACCTCAGCCCGCTGCCTATCCTTACGGCGAGAGTGGTCGGAACCAGCGCCATCGCAAGATCGAGGGCGGCCGCTAAATACGGTTGGCGGCGGAGCAGTCAATTTGCTCCGCCGCCATCATTGCCATAGTCCGGAGTACTACCGCGTCAAACCAGCGGCGGATTGAGTCTCGCAAAGCCTTCCTGACGCCGATACGGAAAATAGGGGTAGGGAGCCGTCAGCTCGCTCACCTTGTCCAGCTTCTCGATCTGCTCTTTCGAAAGCGTCCAGCCGACCGCACCGAGATTTTGCCGCAGCTGCTCTTCGTTGCGCGCGCCGATGATGACGCTGGCGACCGTCGGCCGGCTCAGCAGCCAGTTGATCGCGATCTGCGGCACGCTCTTTCCGGTCTCGCCGGCGATCTCATCCAGCACATCGACGATATCGAACAGCTTCTCGTCATCGACGGGCGGACCGAAGGTCGCTGTCTCGTGCAGCCGGCTCTTTTCCGGCAACGGCTGCCCGCGACGGATCTTGCCGGTCAACCTGCCCCATGCGAGCGGACTCCAGACCAAGGCGCCGACGTTCTGATCCTTACCCAGCGGCATCAGCTCCCATTCGTAATCGCGGCCGGCGAGCGAATAATAGACCTGATGGGCGACGTGTCGGACATAGGCGTACTTGTCGGAGATGGCGAGCGACTTCATCAGCTCCCAGCCCGAGAAGTTGGACGCTCCGATGTAGCGGATCTTTCCTGCCGTCACGAGGCCATCAAGGGTGGAGAGTGTTTCTTCGACCGGGGTCGAAGCGTCGAAGGCATGCAATTGCAAGATGTCGATATAATCGGTCCCGAGGCGGCGCAAGGCAGCGTCGACCGATCTGATCAGCCGCGAACGCGAACTCCCCCAATCGGCCGGCCCCTCGCCCATCGGCAAAGCTGTCTTCGTCGAGATCAGCACGGCATCGCGCCTGCCACGGATCGCTTGGCCGAGTACCTCCTCCGATGCGCCTGCCGAATAGACATCGGCCGTATCGAAGAGATTGACACCCGCCTCCAGGCAGATATCGACCAGACGGCGCGCCTCCGCCGCATCCGTCGAGCCCCAGGCGCTGAAGAGGGGGCCGCTGCCGGCAAACGTGCCGGCGCCGAAACTGAGCACGGGAACGCGCAAGCCGGAAGCACCGAGATTTCTGTATTCCATCGTCTGTCTCCTGTTGGTTCTTCAGATAGATAGATCACCAAAGGAAAGTGATATAGATTACCGGTCAGAAATTGATTTGTGATTTGAATTCATCATGAGCCGCCAAGAGATCAACCGTTCTGCCGAAATGGAAGTTTTCGTGCGCGCCGTGGAACTTGGCGGCTTCACCGCTGCCGCCACGGCCTGCCGCATGACGCCCTCAGCGGTCAGCAAACTTATCACAAGGCTGGAAAGGCGTCTTGGCGCCCGTCTCATCAACCGCTCGACACGGCGGCTCCAGCTCACCCCCGAGGGCTGCGCCTTCTTTGAGCGGAGCGTTGCCATCCTCGCCGATATCGCCGAGGCAGAACGCCACGCCTCGGCGGGAGAGCAGGCCGCCGGCCATATACGCATCAACACCAGCGGCTCGTTCGGAAACCATGTGCTGGCCCCGCTTGTGCCCGCTTTCATGGCGCTGCACCCGAATATCTCGCTGGAGATCTTCCACACCGACCGAATCGTCGATCTCATGGAAGAGCGAGCCGATGTCGCAATCCGCGCCGGGCCGCTGAAAAGCTCCAGCCTGACGGCCCGCAAGCTTGGAGCAGCGCGCAAGGTCATCGTCGCTTCGCCAGCTTATCTGCAGCGGCACGGCATGCCCCGTTCCTTAACCGAACTGGAGAAACATTGCCGCATCGGCTTTGCCTATTCCCGGGCAATCGAAGGCTGGCCGTTGCTGGTTGACGGCGAGATTGCGACGATACCGACCCCTCGCAGCCTGCAGGTGAGCGACGGAGAGGCCATGCGCCACCTTGCGCTCGGTGCCGCCGGCCTGGCACGGCTCGCCGACTTCACCGTCAAATCGGATATTGCCGCTGGTCGTCTGCTGCCGATCCTTGAAGAGCTAAACCCCGGCGACGTCGAGGAATTCCATGCCGTCTATATCGGCCAGGGCGGCCCGTTGCCGGCCCGCGTACGGACGCTTCTGGAATTTCTGCGTGAAAACGTCAGCCTTTGAAAAAGCAATGCGGCCTTTGCGGCCGCACCGCTTCTCCAGCAAATTTCAACCGCTTGTCCGGATCAGGCGGACGGCTGGCGGGTCTTGCGCAGATAGGGCAATACCGTGTCGAACGAGCCGAAACGGGTAATAGCATCTTCGTTGGACACGGCCGCCGTGATGATGACGTCTTCACCCTGCTGCCAGTTTGCCGGCGTCGCGACCTGATGCTTTGATGTCAGCTGGATCGAGTCGATCGCGCGCAGGATTTCGCCGAAATTGCGGCCTGTCGTCATAGGATAGGTGAGGATCAGCTTGATCTTCTTGTCGGGACCGATGACGAAGACGGAGCGGACGGTGGCGTTGTCGGCCGGCGTGCGCCCTTCCGAGCTTTCGCCGGCACCGGCCGGCAGCATGTCATAAAGCTTGGCGACCTTGAGGTCCTTGTCGCCGATCAGCGGATAGTCGACGTCGAAGCCCGTCGCCGTCTTGATGTCGTTCTTCCACCGGCCGTGACTTTCGACGGGATCGACGGAGATGCCGATGATCTTGACGCCGCGCTTGCGGAATTCACCTTCGAGACCGGCCATCGCGCCGAGTTCCGTCGTGCAGACGGGCGTGAAGTTCTTCGGATGGGAGAACAGCACGGCCCAGCCATTGCCGATCCAGTCGTGAAACTGGATTTCGCCTTGGGTCGTGTCCGCCGTAAAATCCGGAGCAATATCGTTGATGCGCAAACTCATTGTCTTACCTCCAAAGTTCTGCCCCGTTGCACGCCTTAAATGCGCCGACGTGGGGCAGGATCAGTAAATCCGCTGCACAATGGCGCCGAACGTTCGATATGAAAAGCCTTCTTTTAAATGGGGGCTGCGACAGCCGTCGAAAACCCTTGCGGCCGGCGATGTCTGCTGCGCGCCTTCAGCATTTCGAGGAAGCCATAACCGCTTGGCCAGCGCCCGAAGCCGCTGGCAATATTGATGTGCCCCGCAAGGCCGATATTGCGGACATCGGAATTCCAGAGCCGCCCGAACAAGGTCAGCCGGTCGAGCCTCATATAGATATCGTTCAGGCTTCCGATCGTGATGCTGGGAAAAGGCAAGGCTTCAGTCGGCATCGTGCCGAAGGAAAGATGCCCGGCATGCAAGGCTTCCGTCACCGGAATATCGCAGGGCGCGACCAGCAGCGCTCCCTTGACCCTTCGCGCGGCGGGGCGGCCTGCCAATCTTGCCGTCAATACGCAGCCCAGGCTGTGCGCGACAATATAGGCATCGCCGGCCTCTTCCAGCGCTTCCTCCAGTTTTTCCATCCAGCTGCCGAGATGGGGAAAATCCCAATCGTTCTGCTCGACCAGCTGGACATCTTGATGGTCCTGCAACCAGTGACGCTGCCAATGCCCCTCACCTGAACCAAAGAGGCCTGGCGCGATCAGTACTCTGGTCATGGAAGCCTCGCGACGAATAACGACAGGAAACTCAACCCGCGACAGGACATCAAAGGCGCATCCTTTCAATACCAGGGCGCCGGCGTGGAGCACCAATAATAGATCTCGTAGTCACGGGCGGAGAGTTCTCGTTCCCGCTCCACAGATTCCACCCAGTCAACGGACCGCGTGCGAATATCCACTCTCTGCAGCGCCGGACCGGCAAAAATCGTCTTCAGGCGGCTGATGACATTCCATCTCATGTAACCCTCCATTCCGTTGACAAATCCGAGACGTTCGGGTGTGACCGACCATCATTCCGCAGCGGCAAGCCTTGTCACCGGATGCGGGAAAAAGGCCGCGAGCTCGCCGACGACCTCGTTGATGCGGTTGGCCAGCGGCTCGGACGAGACTTTGTAGTCGGTGAAATCGCGATCCGACGCATAGACCGCCGTCGGCAAGGTATGGGCCATGAAGAAGCCGAAGAGCGGCCGCAGCTGATGCTCGACCATCAGAGCATGCCGATCTCCACCGCCGGTCGCCGCGATGATGATCGGCTTGGCTCGCAGCTCATGCGGATCGATGAGATCGATCAGATGCTTGAACAGCCCGGGATAGGATCCCTTGAAGGTCGGCGAACCGATGATGAGAGCATCGGCCGACACGATCTCGTCGATCACGCTTCTCGCCTGATCGTCGAGATCCTTGCGCCATTGTGCCAATCCGAGGGAGGCGCCGACATCGTGCAGATCGTAAACCCTGTTGATGAAGCCATACTGCTCGCTTGCCAGGTCGGCAACGGTCTGGACCAGCACGTGGGTCTTCGACGGCCTGTTGAAGCTGCCGGCAAAGCCGACGAGTTTGGGCGCACTCATTCTCATCCCTTCCGAAGAATCCAATGCGTTTTCGATAATGCGAATATTGTCCATTAAAATAGTAGATTAAAAGGAACAGCCATCTCTTGGGTCGCCGGAAACGGAAAATCTCTTTCCCATCTCATGACCTGCGGCGCGCCTATTTGAGTTTGTGCGACTGGGTTGGATCGGATTGCAGAGATTTCAGCGTCCACCCGTTGGATCAGGGCGAATAGGATGAAACACGTGCCACTGATTGTGACACCTGTTCTCCAGTGAGACGTTGTCATCAATTGGCCAGCCTTTCGGCAGAGGCTATCGAGCCAGCAAACGGGCTCAAAACATCGTTTCAGTGTCCGTTGGCGACGGCGAAATGGCGAAGGTGCGCGCGACGATCGATAATGAATGCTCAATGCTTGAGCACGACTTTGCCTTGCGCTCCCTGGCGACCGCATCTTGAGACAGACCCAGCTGTTCTAGGGCAAAACCCGCGAAATCGGTATCACCAGCAATCCGCGGGCTGCCGCGTCGAGTGTCGCGGCATCGGTTCGATGATAGAGTTCGTGGATGGTCATCCGGTCGCCGGGATTGGCGTCCTCAGGCACTGGAACGATGCTTGCGACCGGCGTTAGCCTTATGCGCGCTCCGTGAGCGATACCTGCTTCGAAGAGCCGCGCAGAATGTTGTCGAATGCCCAGCCGCCGGCGCCGGCAAAGGCGATATAGAGGAAGGTGAAGCAAAACATGATGGCGGCCTCGCCCATGTTGAGCGCCGGCCAGAAGCCCTGGGGTGCATGTGCCATCCAATAAGCCGCCGCCATTTCGCCCGACGCGACAAAGGCGGCGATGCGCGTGTAGAGACCGACAGTCATCAACAAACCGGTGACGATTTCAATTGCGCCGGCCACGAGCATGATGGCGGGCAACGGGTAGGTTACGCCGGGAATTGCCGCCGGGAACTGGAAGAATTTCATGGTTGCATGCTCAAGGAACAGCAGCGCGGTGACGATCCGCAAAATGGCGAGAACGTGAGGCGTCCATTTCGTCGTGTTCAACATAGTACTTCTCCTGAATGGCCGTTGAGATCGTCAATCGGCGGTAGCTTTGAGTTCGAGATTTTTCGTCCGGAGTTTCATTACTGGCTTGAGTGCGGCGTCGAGGGATCGCTCATTCCGCCTCCCCATCGAGCGTAGCTAATGCCGATGCATCGCCGAAGCGGAAGCTTGATGCAGTAAGCCCGCCCGCGAAATCGGTCTGATGGTAGGTAACGGCACCAGGTTCGTCCCTGGCAGCGCCGACAGCCACCATGAGCGGAATGAGATGATCCTCGCGTGGATGTGCCGCGCGGGCGGATGGTGCCTGTTCCCATTCGAGCAACAGCCTTGCACGCTCATAGGCAGACGAATGGATCAGCGTCTCTTGCAGCCAGGCGTCGAACTGCCGGGATGGTTCGTAGCCCTCCTTCCCGCGCATCGCCGGAAGATTGTGGTAGCTGAGACCGCTTCCGATGATCAGAACGCCCTCATCGCGCAGCGGCGCTAGCGCGCGCCCGACTTCCAGGTGCAAGGCGGGATCGTAGCCGGCGTCAAGCGAAAGCTGAACGACAGGGACGTTCTCCTCCGGGTAGAGCGGCTTGAGAATGCTGAAGGTGCCATGGTCGAAGCCTCGGGTCGGATCGAGCCCTGCCTCGATGCCGCGCTCCTGCAGCAGCGCCCGCACCCGCCTGGCAAGCTCCGGCGAGCCCGGCGCGCCATATTTGATGCGATAAAGATATTCCGGAAAACCATGATAATCATAGACCATCCCCGGTTGGGCGCCCGACGATATGGCGAAGCCCTGCTCTTCCCAGTGACCGGAAACGACAAGCACTGCCTGGACCGCATTGCCGAGTTCCAGGCGCATATCGATCAAGGATTGCTCGAGTTGGTCGAAATTACTGCGGAAATCGCCGGTCATATAGGGCCAGGGACCGCCGCCATGGCTGATGAAATAGGTCGGAAGGCGAAACTTGGTCACGTATTGCATCCTTTTCCAAGCGACTTACCATCCGCCTCAAGACCAGAAGGAATGATGAGCCGTGCGGCGGCGTGCAATGCAAACTAACCTTTCGTCATCATTGATCAATGCAGCTTACATTGAAGAAACATTTCCTCTATGTTGATGATCTATGGATACATTGATGAGCTTGCGGGTCTTTTGCACGGTGGCTGAGCTGAAGAGCTTTACAGCCGCCGCCGATCGCCTCGGTCTCTCGCCTGCGATGGCGAGCAAACATGTCATGCATCTGGAAAATCGGCTGGGAACTCGCTTGCTGAACCGAACCAGCCGGCATGTCAGCATGACGGAAAGCGGCACGCTCTACTTCAACCAGAGTCGACAAATGCTTGACGGCCTCGACGAAGTCGAAGCGGCCGTCAGCAACGTCACCGTCATGCCGCGCGGAACCTTGAGATTAAGCGCTCCGGTATGGGTCGCAAATGCGCTTGTCACTCGCGCGCTCGCCGAATATCACCAGCGCTATCCCGACGTGCGCTTCGACATCGATCTCAGCGGCCGGATCGTCAATCTGGTGGACGAGGGCTTCGATCTTGCCCTGCGTGCGACGGCACCGGAGCGGCTAGATCCCAGCCTTGTCGCACGTCCGTTGTTGCAGGTCCCCTTTCACCTCGTGGGATCACCTGCCTATCTCGCGCGCACCGGGCGTCCCGCCGAGGTGAGCGATCTCAATGGTCATTCGCTGCTGGCCTATAGCGGCATGAACGCGAACGGCAGTTTCGCATTGGATGGGAGAAAAGGCCCTGAAACGGTAAGTTTCCGCACCGTCATGCAAAGCGAAAACGAGATCATGCTGCATCTGGCCGCGTTGGAAGACATGGGCCTGGTTTTCCTGCCGGTATGGATGACACAAGCTGATATTGCCGACGGCCGCCTGGAAATGGTGCTCCCCGAGGATGTGACATTCAAGGCCACGCTGCATGCAGTCTATCCAACTAGAAAATATCTTTCCGCCAAAGTTCGCACCTTCGTCGATTTCCTCGCCTCCCGAAAAAGCCTTTGCCCGATGTCGGCCGAAATTCAATTGGCAAAATAAGCGTCCTTATTTTGCCAAGCGACTTCAGGGCGGCATTGCAAGTGGAGCGGATCGGACACGGGTATTCCACCATCGGTCCAATCCTTGGCGACGGCGAAAAAACTTCTCCGCAGGGCTGGGCAGAAAAACAATGCACGCTATCTGATGCGTATGAGCGGGGAGAAATATTAGATCGGTGGAGGAGCTGGTCCGGCACCAAGGAAGAGGTTTCTCATGCCCAATTCAGTTTTGAATGCTCTTGGACAACCACTTTACTATAGCGGTAGTTCGGCAGGTTTCTTTTCCGCCACCGGCTCGGGGCCGACGCTCTACGGTACCGCCGGCAATGATTCCATATGGGGCGACAACACCGTCAACGTGACGTTGATGGGCGGCACCGGCGACGATATCTATTATATCTACTCGAGCAACAATCGGGTCTATGAAGCCCCCAATGCCGGCATCGATACCATCAACACCTGGATGGATTACACGCTGCCCGCCAATGTCGAAAACCTTACCGTCACGGGCGACAACCGCCACGCCTATGGCAACGGCGCCGACAACATCATCACCGGCGGCAGCGGCAGCCAGACCATCGACGGGCGCGGCGGCAACGATGTGCTCATTGGCGGCGGCGGGGCCGATACCTTCGTCGTCACCAAGGGTAACGGCAGCGATCTCATCACCGACTTCAGCGATGACGACAAGGTCCGGCTCAACCAATACGGCCTGACGTCGTTCGATCAGGTCGTCAGCCATTCCACACAGGAAGGAGCCAATGTTCGGCTCGACCTCGGCAACGGCGAGAGCCTGGTCTTCGCCAACAAGACCGTGTCCGACCTTCACGAAGACCAGTTCCAGCTAGGCCTCGACAGAGCGTCGCTGACGCAGACCTTTTCGGACGATTTCAATTCGCTTTCGCTGCACGAGGGAACGCAAGGCACCTGGGACGCTAAATACCATTGGGCGCCGGACAAGGGCAGCAGCCTGAACGATGAGCTACAATGGTACATCAATCCGTCCTACGCGCCTACGGCATCCGCAAACCCGTTTTCCGTCTCGGACGGCATTCTGACGATCACGGCGAAACAAACGCCGGATGCATTGAAATCGATTGTCGAGAACCATGATTACACATCCGGCCTTCTGACCACCCATTCCACCTTCTCGCAGACCTATGGCTATTTCGAAATGCGCGCGGAGATGCCACACAATCAGGGCGTCTGGCCCGCCTTCTGGCTGTTGCCGGAGGATGGCTCCTGGCCGCCGGAACTCGATGTGGTGGAGATGCGCGGGCAGAACCCCACCACGGTGAATGTCACGGTTCATTCGAATGCAACCGGCGAGCACACGAAGACGTCCATTCCGGTGGAAGTGCCGAGCACCGACGGCTTCCACAATTACGGCGTGCTCTGGGACAAGGATCAGATAGTCTGGTATTTCGACGACGTCGCCGTCGCCCATGCCGATACGCCCGCCGATATGCATGGCCCGATGTATATGCTGGTCGATCTCGCAGTCGGCGGCGTGGCGGGCACTCCGACGGATGGGCTTCCGAACGGATCCGAGATGAAGATCGACTATATCAAAGCCTATTCGCTGGACGATCACGCCGCCCAGCTGGCCACTTCGGCCCAATCCGCCCATACGACGGACTGGCATATCTGACCGGTCTCAGAACTCGATACATTCCAGAGCGGCCGTTCGACGCAAATCGGACGGCCGCTTATTTACCGTATAATTTCAAAGAGTTATATCGCCATTGGCCTGCCTTAAAAGACACGCGGCGCTGTAATATCAGCACGCAGGACCGGGGGAAGGCCGCCTTATTCCTCCCTGAACGCCCGCCTGATCTGGTCGGTCATCGGCTTTGTCAGATAGGCTAGAACACTTCTCTGCCCTGTCTGCAGGAAGGCTTCCACGGGCATGCCGGGCAGAGGCGTAAGCTGTCCCAGCCTTTCCCATTCCGGCTTTGCCACCTTGGCCCTCACGACATAATGGCTTTGGCCCGAACGCTGGTCCGTCATCAGATCCGCCGAGATGGTGTCGACACGCCCGTTGAGCTCGGGCGTTATCCGCTGATTGAAGGCGGGAAAGCGCAAGGATACCGCCTGCCCCACGCTGATCTGGTCAATATCCTGTGGCGCGAGCTTCAGCTCCGCCACCAGCGCGTCCTTGTCCGGAACGATCTGCAGGATCGCCTCGGCCGGCGAAATGACCGCCCCTTCGGCATGGATGCTCAGCTGATCGACGATCCCGGCCTGCGGTGCCTTGAGGTCGATCCGCTTCAGATCATCCTCGGCGGCGATCAGCCGCTCGGAAAACTGGCCGCTGTCGCTCTCTGCCTGACGCAGCTGATCGGAGACCTCGGAGCTATGATCGGCATCGATCTGCAGGATCTGCAGCTCGGTTTCCGCGATCTTGCCCCTGGTCTGGGCGATGGACGAGACGAGATTGCCGAGATCGCCGTTCAGCGACGCGCTTTCCCGTTGCAGGGAATAGACTTTCGTCGCCGAAATGATGCCTTGATCGAGCAGGCCTTCAAGGCTGCCGAGCTCCTTGGCGATGAGCGCGATCTCGCGCCGCTTGCCCTGCTCCTGCGCCACGAGCCCCTCGATCTCCTGCTTCAACTGTTGAATACGCTCGTGCAGCTGCGATTTCTGGCCCTCGCGCGATGCATGGCGATCAAAAAAGAGCCGGCGTTCGCCGGCCATGATCGCCGCGACACCTACGTCGTCGGCGGTCGAGAGCAGATCGGCGGGAAAGGCGATATCCTGCCTGCCGTCGCGCTCCGCCGCCAGACGCGCCGTGCGCGCGGAAAGCTCGTTCAGCCGCTTGCGGATGATGGCGAGGTTGGCCTTGGTTTGCGTGTCGTCCAGCCGCACGAGTACCTGGCCAGCCGCGACATGATCGCCGTTCTTGACCAGGATCGCGCGGGCGATGCCGCCCTTCAGGTGTTTCACCGGCTTCACATAGCTGTCGACGACAAGCGTGCCCGAGGCAATCACCGCCCCGGAAATCCTGGTCGCCGCCGCAAGGCCGCCCATGACGCCAAACAGCAGCAATACGGCCGCCGCCACCAGCAGCGACAGGCGGCGGATCGTCCGTTCGGTCGATGGCGAAGCCTTTTCGGTCATCCGTGCGTCTCCCCGCCGGCAACGGCAAAATGCGTCGTTCCGACCTGCTTGGGCGATGGCCCGAGGATGTCTTTCTTCGGACCGAATGCCTGAACCTGGCCGCCGGCAACGATCATGACGGTATCGGCGGCGGCCAGGGCGCTTGGCCGGTGGGCAACGACGATCGCGATAGCGCCACGTTCCCGCACGCCTGCGAGAGCCCCAGTCAGCGCCGCCTCCCCCTCCGCATCCAGATTGGAGTTCGGCTCATCGAGAACCACCAGGAACGGATCATTGTAAAGCGCTCTCGCCAGGGCTATGCGCTGCCTCTGCCCGGCTGAAAGGCGCGATCCGCTCTCGCCGATCCTGGTATCGAAGCCATCGGGGAGCTTGACGATCATGTCGTAAACACCGGCCGCCTTCGCCGCAGCGATGATCGGCTCGGTCCGCATGTCCTCGGCGAAACGGGAAATGTTTTCGGCGATCGAACCGTCGAATAGATCCACATCCTGCGGCAGATAGCCGATATGCCGACCAAGTTCGTCGCTATCCCATTGCGACAGCGCTGCACGATCGAGCCGCACGGCGCCGATGGGAACCGGCCACAGGCCGGCAATCGCCCGCGCAAGAGAGGACTTGCCCGACGCGCTCGGACCGATGACGCCGAGCACGGTGCCCGCCAATATCTTGAACGAGATATTGCGCAGGATGAGATCGCGGCTGCCTGGAGAGGTAACGCTGATGTTCTCGACGCTAAGCTCGCGTGACGGCGGCGGCAAAGCGAAGGCCTGCTGCTTGGGCGGCACAACGTCGAGGAGCGCGGCAAGCCGCGCCCAGCCCTGACGCGCGGCGACAAGGCCTTTCCACTGGCCGATCGCAAGCTCGACGGGCGCCAGCGCCCGCGTCACCAGGATCGAACTGGCAATGATGATGCCACCCGTCGCCTCCTGGCGAATGACGAGGATCGCCCCGACAGCAAGAACGCCGGACTGAAGCATCATGCGCGCCATCTTGGCAGCGATGGTCAGCGCTCCAACGATCGTGCTCGCCGCCAGCTGATGTCGGAGATAGTCGTCGTTCATGGCCGCCCACTTCTCGCTCAGACGGCCAACAAACCCCATGGCAATGGCCGCCTCCCAGTTGCGCCGCGCCGCCTGGGCGAAACCGAGGCGCATGGCCGAAGACCTGGCCGCCTCCTCAGCCGGTCGACGTGACAGCAGTTCGGCGAGCACTGTAATGCCGACGAGCAACAAGGCGCCGCACAGAGCCGTGAAGCCGATCCAGAAATGGAACAAAAAGCAAAGGATCAGATAGAACGGCACCCACGGCAGATCGAAAAGCGCCGTCGAGCCGCTGCCGGAGAGGAAGGAGCGGATCTGCTCGAGATCGCGGACCGATTGCAGGCCGTCGTCCGACGTCTGCTTCCTGGTCGGCAGGAACAGGAGCGAGCGGAAGACCTTTCTGTTCAATCGTTCGTCAAGTGACATGCCGATGCGAACAAGCAGCATGGAACGCAGGAACTCGATCAGGCCTTGAAACAGGAAGAGCGCCGCAACGATGATGACGAGGCCGGACAATGTTGGCAGGCTCCGGCTCGGAATAACCCGGTCGTAGACCTGCAGCATGAAGAAGGAACCGGTCAAGGCCAGCACGTTGATGGCGGCACTCGCCAGAGCGATGCCGGCAAAGGCCTTGCGCAGCGCCGACAGCATCAACGCGATAAATGTCTGCGGAGGGTCTTTCGGGACGGCAAGCACCTTGGCTTTATCCTCAATATTGGCCGTCGCGCACGGCAGATCGACATGACGCCCAAGGCACCGCCTCCCGCTCGGCGCCATGAACCTGCAAAGCGATCATGATGAACTTTGCCACCACTCCCGCTTCACACTTAACTTTCAGCGATCCCATGCAATTTAGGAAGTCGAAATCTATCCGGAACGCAGTTTCGGTGAACCCAAGCTTATCATGGAACGCCTTATCCCTTTACGGGACAATTGCGCCATGAAATGGGGCAGCAGCCGGTTCCGGCAAGATGCCTGACCCATGAACATTGGGACAAGCAGGCAGCATCTTGCCGCCTGCGTCCCGCATTCAATCGAATTTTTCCGTCGTGTCCGCCTTGCCCTTCACCCAATAGCCGGATGCCTTGATCCAGCTCAGCGGATAGCCGCGTTCTTCCACGAGGTGGGAACGCAGAGCGCGCGTGACGGAGGCCTCGGCGGCTATCCAGACGAAGGTGCCGGGCTGCAGGTCCACGGACTGAAGGATTTTCATCAGCGCGGACGGATCGGTCGCCTCCGAAAGGGGACGATGCGCCCAGCGCATATCCAGCTGCGCCTCGGTTTGAAAAGCCTGGTGTTCGGCAGCGCCGACAACCGCCGCAATGGCCGTTATGCGCGCACCGGCCCGAGCCTCTTCGATCCGGCGACCCATGGCTGGCAATGCCGTTTCATCGCCGATGAGCAGCCAGTTGGCGATATCGCCCGTCACCATCGCCGAGCCGCGGGGACCAGCGATCTCGAGCTTGTCGCCCGGCCGAGCGTCGAGCGCCCATCTGGTCACCGGTCCCGCCTCGTGAATGGCGAAATCGATGATGAGCGTCCGTGCATCGGCGTCGTAACGGCGAGGCGTATAGTCACGCCGCTCCATGTCCTCGCCCGTGCCAGCTACGAAAATCTTGATGTGATCGTCGGGCGCCAGGCTGACGAAATCGGCCAGATCGTCGCCTGACAATTGCAGCCGCAGCATGCCGGGCGTGATCCTGTCGACGGTCGTAACCGTCAGGGAGCGCCGCTTCAGCTCATGGCGCACGCGCTCGATCCTCGGCGCCAAGATATTCGGATTGGAAGTTTGGGGATTGTCCACCATGTGTCCTTTCGAGGCGCTTCGATCTCGATCCGCAGGACACAGTCGCGCAGACCGAAGCCGCAGAGCCGTTCGATCATACGCGTTGAGTGACGTTAACGCTTACGTGGCCGAGTGATATCAGGCCAATCCGACCTCTCTATAGAAGAAGTGCCCTCGCCTCGCAACAAAAAGATGATAGTTTTAGACAAGTTTTTGATGCATCAGGATCGCAAGGCGAACGCAACCCTCTATGAATGGATCGGCACGGCCGTTTCGAGCCGCGCCGATCCCGTTGGATTACTGCAGCGCCTTCTCCATCAGCCGTGCCAGACGTTCGGCGAAGGCGCGCGGATCAGCCGGCTTGTCGCCATCCAGAACGCGGGCCTGATCGAGCAGAAGGAAGGCGGCATCATCGCGCAGGGACGGTAAATCGGCCTTGGCGGCAATGGCCTTGACGACCGGGTGATCCATGTTGATTTCCAGGATCGGCTTGGCGCCGGACTGCAGCCGGCCGGCACCCTGCAGGATCTTCTCGAGCTGCCGGTCATAGCCCTGTTCGGAGGCAACGAGGCAGACGGCGCTTTCGATCAGGCGATCGGACGCACGCACGTCGGATACTTCGTCGGCAAGCTTCTGCTTGGCATAGTCGAGGAATGCCTGCACTTCGGCGGGCGCGCTTTCGCTTTCCGGCTTGTCCTCATCCTGCTTCTTGAACTGGGCAAGATCGGCGGACCCTTGAGTGATCGACTTGAAGCTCTTGCCTTCGAATTCCGGGGCATTGGTCACCCAGAAGCTGTCGACAGAATCGGTCAGCAACAGAACTTCGATGCCGCGGGCACGGAAACCCTCGAGCTGCGGTGAGGCCTTCAGCTGCTCCAGGCTGCCGCCGACGAGATAATAGATCGACTGCTGGCCTTCCTTGGCATCCCTGACGTAATCGGCAAGCGAGCGATAGCCGTCTCCCGAAGTGGTCGTGCGGAAGCGCGAGAGCGCCAGGAGCTGCGCCCGGCGTTCGAAGTCCTCGTAGATACCTTCCTTGATCAGGCTGCCGAAATTTTCCCAGATCTTCAGGAAAGCGTCATGATCGCTCTCCGCCTGCTTCTCGATCGCCGTGATGATGCGGTTGGTGACACCCTTGCGGATCGCAGTGAGGATCGGGCTTTCCTGGATCATCTCGCGTGAGACGTTGAGCGGCAGGTCCGACGTGTCGACCAGACCGCGCACGAAGCGGAGATAGCGCGGCAGCAATTCCGCTTCGTCGGTGATGAAGACGCGCTTCACGTAGAGCTTCATGCGGCCCTTGCGGTCCGGATCGAAGAGATCGAAGGGCTGCGAGCCGGGCACGAAAGCGAGCGCCGAATATTCATGGCGGCCCTCGGCGCGGAAATGCACCGTCAGCGCCGGTTCATCATACTGGCCGGAAACGCCGCGATAGAAATCGGTATATTCCTCGGCCGTGATATCGTTTTTCGACTTGGTCCAGAGCGCGGTGCCGTCGGTGAGCTGCGTTGCCTCCTCGCCGGGCTTTTCGGCGATCTTGATCGGCACCGGCACATGGCCGGATTGCTCCTTGACGATGCGCTCGACGCTCCAGCGCGAGGCGTAGCTCTTGGCATCCTCCATCAGATGCAGCGTGATGCGGGTACCGCGCACCGGCGCCTCGCTCACCTCGACGGGAGCAACGCTGTAACCGCCCTTGCCGTCGGAAGACCAGAGCCAGGCATCTTCCGCACCGGCGCGGCGCGAGACGACATCGACGCGGTCAGCAACCATGAAGCAAGAATAGAAGCCAACACCGAACTGGCCGATGAGCTGCGCGCCCTCGCCCTGCTTGTTGGCCTCGATGCGCTCCATGAAGGCGCGCGTGCCGGAACGGGCGATCGTGCCGAGCGCCTCGATCATCTCGTCGCGGCTCATGCCAATGCCGTTGTCTTCGACGACGAGCTTGCCGCCATCGGCATCGAGCGTCAAAAGAATGCGGCTGTCGGGATCATTCGCGAGCAGGCCGGGCTGCGCGATTACCTCGTAGCGCAGCTTCTCGCAGGCATCGGCCGCGTTCGAGATCAGCTCGCGCAGGAAGACATCCTTGTCCGAATAAACCGAGTGAACCATCATATGCAGAAGGCGGGCAACGTCGGCCTCGAAGACGTGGCTCTCGGCGGTCATTTCTGCGGTGGTCGTCATATGCGTCTAGTCTCCTGGGAATAAAGTTGAAAGTCGCGCCGAACAGGTGGCGGAAGACGAGGGAAATTTCAAGCGGGCGTTGTCAATGCGGGCTCCGAAACGGAGCGAGGGACTTGTTTTTCAGCGTGTACAATCGCCAATCCAATGCATTGTTCCGCGCTACGGGCCGAAAGGACCGACAGGCGTCGCCTCGGATCTCAGCTGCATGATTGCCATTGCCGCAGCGCTGCTATAATAACTTGAGTTTAATTTGAAGGATTATTGCAGAAGCAACGCCGGAAGCTCCGAATGACGTTTCAGCCAAGAATGCAAAACAAGATCGGAGGCTTTTCCGTGGTCGGCGGCATGCATCGCCGCCAATGGAACGGCATGGTTGCCGACATCTGGAATGTCAATTGCGCAGCACAGGCCGGTGGGTACTATGTCGCAAGGGACCCGCGACTGTTCATCCTGCTGGAGCAGCGCGGCTTAGGCACGACCAATGTCCGCCCGTCGCCGCGCGCGCAAGGCCAGCTGCAGAACTACGATAGCGGCCGCATCTCCTACATCCCCGCCGGCATGGAGCTCTGGGTCGATATCTCTGGCGTCGAGTTCGTGCGCCACCTCGATATTCATTTCGATGCCGAGATCATCAGCCAGCGCCTGATGGAGAACATCGACCCGGCGCGGCTCGACCGTCCGCAGCTGCATTTCAACGACACGCACATGATGGCGCTCGCCGAGCTGATCGCGGCTGAATGCGAAAACCCCGAGCCGTTGCACGATCTCTATGGCGACGGCCTGACGCTTTCGCTGCTGATCGATGTGCTGCAATTGCGCGGCACCCAACCACGCAAGCGCAGCGGTCTTGCCACCTGGCAGCTGCGCCGTGCGGTCGACTATATCGAAGAGCACTGCACGCGGGCCATCCGGCTGGAAGAGCTGGCTGAACTGACCGGCCTCTCGCAATCGCATTTCAGCCATGCCTTCAAGGCGTCTACGGGTCTGCCGCCGCATCAGTGGCAGACCCAAGCCAGGCTCGAAAGGGCCAAGCATTTGCTCCTGAACAGCGAGATGCCGCTGACGACCGTTGCGGTTGAAACCGGCTTTGCCGATCAGGCGCATTTCACCCGCGTGTTCCGCAAGAATGTCGGTACCGCGCCGGCGAGCTGGAAACGCAGCAAGCTGGCCTGAAAACCACAGTCCGCGAGCAATTGTACCTTTCGCAGAGATTTGCCCAAAAACATTCAATTTTCTTAGTGACAGACAAGCCGCACCGATAAATATGAGTTAACTCCTCATCTTATCTAGGGATCGGCCGCCAAGGCCGAACGGGCGCAAGAATTCGGGACAAATAGCGGAAATGCAGGGATTGAAGCAGGACGTATCGCGGGCGCGGCTCATGGCGACGGGCATAGCCATTTTGGCGCTTCTGGCAGGCTCACAGGCCAATGCTCAGGAAAAGCCGACAGAACTGCAGCCATTGGTCATTCAAGGCTCGCAACAGAAGAGTGAAGCCAGCGGCACCGCCCCGGTCAAGGGCTACGTCGCCAAGAAGACCACATCCGGCTCGAAATCCGACACGCCGATCACCGAGGTGCCGCAGTCGGTCTCCGTCATCGGCCGGCAGGAAATGCAGGATCGCGGCATCACCAACAAGGTGGACGAGGCGCTACGCTACACACCGGGCGTCACTACGCAGCCCTTCGGCAACGACGGCGACACCGACTGGTTTTACATTCGCGGCTTCGACGCGACGCAGAGCGGCGTCTTCATGAATGGCCTGACGCTCTACAGCTACGGCTTCGGCGGCTTCCAGATCGACCCGTTCATGCTCGAGCGCGTGGAAGTGCTGAAAGGCCCCTCCTCGGTACTCTATGGCGGCTCTAATCCCGGTGGTCTCGTCAACATGGTCCGCAAGGAGCGGACCGACGATCCCTATTATTACACCGAGATCGGCATCAACAATCTCGGCAATGCCTTCGTCGGCTTCGACTTTTCCGACAAGTTTTCGGCCGACGGCGTCTATCGCTACCGCGTGACCGGCAAGATCGCCGGCGGCGACACCTATAGCGACGGCACCCATGACCTGCGCGGCTTCATCATGCCGCAGGTCACCATCTCGCCGGACGATTCCACCAAGCTCACTATTTTCGGCATGCTGAGCGGTCTCGACGAAATCCACAGCGGCAACGGCTTCTTCCCCTATGTCGGTACCGTCGTCGATGCGCCTTTCGGCAAGATCAAGCGCGATGCCTTCTATGGCGAGCGCAGTATCGACAATCTGAAATATGCCCAGCAAATGCTCGGCTACGAATTCTCACATGACTTCGACGGCGGCTGGACCGTGTCGCAGAACGCGCGTTACGGCCATCTCTACAAGCGCGAGGAAGGCCCGTATCTGAACGGCTACGTCGACGGCAACCCGCTCGATCCGTCCTACAATGATCCGGATTACATGCTGAACCGCATCGGCTTCTTCGAGCGCTCGAAGGTCGATACGTTCTCGGTCGACACCCGCGCGCAGAACAAGTTCGACACCGGCCCGATCAGCCATGACTTCCTGATCGGCACCGACTATTCGATCTATCGTCTCGACCAGGTCCAGGCCTGCTGCGGCTCCAATCCGATCAGCGCCACCAATCCGGTCTACGGCGCGGCCCAGGGTACGAACTTCGTCTATCTCAACCAGGTGCTGACGCAACAGCAGCTTGGTATCTATGCGCAGGACCAGATCCGCTTCGGCGGCGGCTGGCTGGTCACGCTCAACGGCCGCTACGACTTTGTCGACAACAATTCCGATGCGAAGGTCGGCACCACCTACAGCTCGAACGACAGCGCACCGAGCGGCCGCGTGGGTCTTGCCTATGAATTCGCCAACGGCATCACGCCCTATGTCAGCGCCGGCACCTTCTTCCGGCCGCTGGTCGGCACCAGCGTCACCGGCGGAGGGCTGCTTCCGGAAAAGGGCGAGCAATATGAGGCCGGCGTCAAATACGAGCCAGACTTTATCGACGGCCTGTTCACGGCGTCCATCTTCCAGATCGACCGCAAGAACATGGCGTTGACCGATCCCGTTACCTTCCTGCAGCGGCAGGTCGGCGAGGTCCGTTCGCGCGGCGTCGAATTCGAAGGCAAGGTCAATCTGGACGAAAACTGGAAGCTGCTCGGCTCCTATTCCTATACCGACCTCGAAGTCACCAAGGACCTCGACTCCTCCATCGTCGGCAACTCGCCCTATCTGGTGCCGAACTCCACGGCATCGCTCTGGCTCGACTACGCTTTTACCAGCGACGCGCTTGACGGTCTCAACATCGGTGCCGGCGTGCGCTATCAGGGCAAGTCCTGGGCGGACCAAGCCAACACCCTGCGCGTGCCTTCGGCAACGCTCTTCGATGCGGGCATCCGCTACGAGAAGAAAGGCTGGGGTGCAGCTCTCAACGTCTCGAACCTGTTCGACAAGGAATATGTCTCGGGCTGCGCCGGCGAGAACGTCTGCGGCTACGGCGAAGCGAGAACCATCACCTTCAAGCTGAGCAAGAAGTGGTAAGTTGAGAATAAAAGTATACTTTATTTCTCGATCATGGCAGAGAGCCGGGGATTGCCGCAAGGCAATCCCCGGACCGATTTGAAATCAGAGGCGACGCCAGCATGACGGCAAGAAGCGCTCACAGGCTGTCGCGTCGGCAGCTGCTGGCCATGGCGGGCACCGCTGCGCTTGCCGGTTTGGCGCCGGCGCGTGCGGCAACGAGCCCGCGCGTGGCGACGCTCGATTGGGCCATTCTAGAAACGCTGCTGGCGCTCGGCGCCAATGTGGTCGCCGGCACCGAGCTGCTACAGTTCCGAGACGTTGCCGTAACGCCGGCCATTCCCACGGCAGTCGCCGATCTCGGGCTGCGCGGCACGCCGAATTTCGAGGTCCTTTATGCCGCCAAGCCGGAGCTGATCTTCAACTCCAATTTCTATGCCTGGGCCGACGATCGCCTGCGCCTGATCGCGCCGGTCGAGAGCCATGCCGTCTATCAGCCGGGAGCCAGCCCCTATCGGCTATCCGAAGAGATGACGCTTGCGGTCGCGGAACGGCTTGAGCTTCCGACTGGCCGCGCGCTCGTCGACGCCATGCGGCAAAAGCTGGAGGCCTATCGCATCAGCTTCGGCAAGGGCGATCATCGCCCAATCCTGCCGATCAATCTTGGCGATGCCAGACACTTCCGCGTTTTCGGCTCCGACAGCATGTTCGGGGAGGTCCTGGCCCGCACCAGTCTTGCCAATGCCTGGCCGGATCTCACGAGCTATTCGGCGACCGCACCCGTTGGCATAGAGCGGCTCGCCGCCCTGCCGGACGCATGGATCGTCCTGATCCCGCCACATCCGGCCGAAGCCTTAGCCGAACTCCGGCAAAGCGCATTCTGGAACGCACTTCCGCCGGTGCAGCAGGGCCGTGTCCTCCTGCTCGGCTCGATCAACCCTTACGGCGCGCTGCCGGCAGCGGAGCGCTTTGCCGATCTCCTGGCGGGAGGGCTCGCCCGTGCATGGAATGGTTGATCGTCGCATGATTGCCCGAGACATGATTGCCGGGGATAGGCCGCTTGCACGCAATGCCGTCCTGCTTGCTGTCGTCTGCATCCTTGCCTTTGCGGCGCTCGTCTTCCTGCGTCCGAAGCTTGCCGCGGACGTGGGCGGTGCGGCCGCCCTCAACCGTATCCTGCTTATCGATAGCCTGCTGCCCCGCTCGGCGATCGCGATCATCGCCGGGGCAGCGCTTGGCCTTTCCGGCGCTCTGTTGCAAAGGGTCTTGCGCAACCCGATCGCCGATGCCTCGACGCTTGGGATCGCCGCCGGCGGACAGCTGGCGATGACGATCGCCATTGGCCTCTTTCCGCTTCTCATCGGCTTGCCGCGAGAAATTTCCGCCTTTGTTGGCGGGCTTGCGGCTGTCCTGATCGTTCTTGCCCTGAGCTGGCGCCGTGGCCTCGATCCGGTGACGGTGGCGCTATGCGGCATGATGGTGACATTGGTCGCGACCGCACTCAGCATCACCATCATTCTCGCGCGTGGCGAATACGCCATGTCCGTCTTTATCTGGGGCGCGGGCGCGCTCAACCAGCAAAGCTGGGATGGCGTCGTCACGCTTGCTCCTCGCCTTGCCATCGGCTTTGCAGCGGCCCGCGTGCTCGTTCGTCCGCTCACGGTGATGAGCCTGGACGACAACAGCGCAAAGAGCCTCGGCCTGGCCTTGCACGGCATGCGCTTCGCCTTTCTGGCTCTCGCCGTCTGGCTCGCAGCTTCGGTAACGGCGCAGGTCGGCATCATCGGCTTTCTCGGCCTTGCCGCGCCTCATCTGGCAAGATTTTGTGGTGCACGCAGCACCAGGCAATTGCTGATTGCCGCGCCGCTCGCCGGCGCCGGGTTGTTGTTCCTCACGGATTGCGTTGTGCAGCTCCTGTCGCCGGGATTTACGGATCTCGCCCCGACAGGGGCGGCGACCGCACTTCTCGGCGGACCGCTCCTGCTTCTACTCTTGCCGCGCCTGCATTCGCGCAATGCGCCGCGCGCCGATGGTGCTCCACGAGCGCGGCTGAACCTTGCTGTCCCCGGGCGGGCACTTGTCTTGCTCGCCATAGGTTTCATTTTCCTGACGGTCTTTGCCTTGTCGGTCGGACGCGGCATCGAGAGCTGGCAGGTGGCTGTCGGCGGCCGGTTCTGGGAGCTCCTGCCCTTCCGCCTGCCACGCACCGTTGTTGCCGCGACCGCTGGCGCCATGCTCGCCGCAGCCGGCTTCATCATACAGCGCCTGACCGCCAATCCGCTTGCAAGCCCCGAGGTCCTGGGCGTTAGTGCTGGCGGTGGTGCCGGACTGACCGCGGCTCTCTTCCTGTTCGCCTTCCCCTCGCCCGCCATCACGATCACGGCGATGACGTTCGGCGCGCTGATCGCGTTCCTCGCCATCATGATGGTCAGCGCTCGCGGCGGCTTCGGGCCGGAGCGTCTGCTGCTCTCCGGTATTGCGATCGGTGCACTGTCGATGGCGATTGTCACGATCGTTCTGTCCCGTGGCGATCTGCGCGGTTATCTGCTGCTGACCTGGCTGTCGGGTTCCACCAACCGCGCCGGCTCCTTCGAGGCATGGACCGGCATCGTTTCGGCCGTCCTCCTCATACCGGTATTGCCCGTCCTGCGGCGGTGGTTCGATATTCTGCCGCTTGGCAGCGACGTCTCCCGCTCCGTCGGCCTGTCGGTCGCGGCAAGCCGGCTGACTTTGGCGGTTCTCGCAGCGATCCTGACCGCGATCCCTTCTTTCCTCGTCGGCCCACTCAGCCTGACCGGGCTGATCGCGCCGCATCTTGCCCGCCTCATCGGCTTCCGCGAGACGATCAAGCAATTGATGGCCAGCCTGCTGCTTGGCGCCATGCTGCTGGTGCTGGCCGATTGGCTGTCGCGAATGGTGATCTTTCCCTACGAGGTTCCCGTCGGCCTGTTCGCGGCGCTGATCGGCGGCCCCTATCTCATCTGGTTTCTGACCCGCAAGGAGACTAAGCAATGATGCATGCCAGGGATTTCACCGCTTCCGGCGTTGCCACGCATAAGGATGCCGGTCAGTTGCTGGATCAGTTCTGCGCGCGGTTTGCCGAGCATGTCATCATCACGCGGAGCGAGGTCGGAGCCCGCCTCGAGACGGTCATCGGCAGCGCCGATATCGCCGTCAACAACGATCGCCTCGACATCAAACTGCGTTGCCCGACAGCGGCGATGCTCTTCACGATCCGCAGCATGGTCGCCGAAAACCTGTTCGAACTTTCCACCGGCAATGCGCTCGACCTCAATTGGGCCGACGGGCCGCAACCATTAGCCATACCGAATTTCCGCGAAATCAGCGTCGTCGATGCCTATGATGTCACCCCGCATATGCGCCGCGTCGTGGTGGCGACCGATGACGCCAGGCATTTCGTCGAAGGCGGCATGCATGTTCGCCTGCTCATCCCGCCGAAGGGCCGCGAGCCGGTCTGGCCGCATACGGAGCCGGACGGCCGCATCCATTGGCCGAAGGGCGACGATGCACTGATCATCCGCGCCTATACAATTCGCAGCATCGATCTTGACCGCTGCGAGATGAACATCGATTTCGTCGTACATGACGGCGACAACGTCCCCGGCGCGAGCTGGGCGATGACTGCCCGCCCCGGCGATCGTGCCGGCCTCATCGGTCCGGGCGGCGGTGTGCCGACAGCGCGCAAGCTCATTCTCGCCGGCGACGAAACCGCGCTGCCGGCCATCGCCCGCATCGCAGCCTCCGTGCCTGCCGATGCCGATCTGCGCATCTTTCTCGAGGTCGCCGACAAACAGGAAGAGCAGCCGCTAACATCGAGCGCATCGATGGATATCACCTGGCTGCATCGCAATGGCGCCGCTGCCGGGACGACGGATACGCTTGAATGCATCCTGCGCGACATCGTGCCCGCAGCCGATCCGGAAACCTTTGTCTGGGCCGCCTGCGAACAAAAGCAGGCCCGCTCCATCCGCGCTTTCGTCAAGAGCGAGATCGCCAGGGATCCCGGCACCTTCAGCATCGCCGCCTATTGGCAGCGTTGATGAGGAAATAGCCAGAACAAGTCGCAACAGCCCAGTATTTAGGCAAAATTCAAAATCGCCCAATATTTCGGCGAATGGCGCTTGCCCGTTTTGCTGCATTGCGTCATAAAGATGCAATGAGCCGTCTCGATCTGACCATTCTTGTGATCGATGAAAACACCATCCGCGCCTCGATCATTGAGGAAGGTCTGCGGGAGGCTGGCCACGCGCGCGTGACCGTTATCCACGAAGTGCAGGGCGTGGCGCGCACGATCGAGACACTTCACCCGGACGTCATCATCATCGATCTCGAAAATCCGAACCGCGACATGATGGAACATCTGTTTCAGCTGACGCGGACAGTGGGCCGGCCGATCGCCATGTTCGTGGACCGCTCCGACACGGCCTCGATCGAGGCGGCCGTCGATGCCGGCGTTTCGGCCTACATCGTCGACGGCCTGAAGAAGGAACGGGTCAAGCCGATCCTCGATATGGCGGTCAGCCGCTTCAACGCCTTCAGCCGGTTGCAGCGCGAACTGGCGGAAGCCAAGTCGGCACTGGAAGAGCGCAAGATCGTCGAGCGCGCCAAGGGCATCCTGATGAAGATGCGCGGACTTTCGGAAGACGAGGCCTTCGCGCTGCTGCGGCAGACGGCCATGAACGAGAAGAAGAAGATGTCCGAGATCGCGCAAAGCGTCGTGACGGCAGCGGGATTGCTGATGTGAGCGCGCTGAGACCAATCTCGTCCGTCACCCGCACAGGGGAGACATCGGAGTGAATATGAGAATGCAGTCAGCCCCTTTCGCCAATGCCCGCAAGGCAGGCGGCAGCAATCCCCCCGCACCGGCGCGGATTGCAAGCGAAGGTCCGCGCATATTGCGTGCGGGCTTCATTCCGCTGGTCGATGCTTCGGTCCTGATCGCGGCCGCGGAATTCGGCTTCGCGCGCAAGGAAGGGATCGCGCTCGACCTCATCAAGGACGTCTCCTGGGCCAATATCCGCGACCGGCTCGCCTTTCGCCAGTTCGACATCGCCCATATGCTCTCGCCCATGCCGGTCGCGGCGATGCTGGGGCTTGGCTCGAACCCCTCGCCGACGATTACGCCATTCTCGCTCGGCAGCGGCGGCAATGCCATCACGCTATCGACACGGCTGTTCGAGCGCATGTGCAGCGACGCCGGCCTTTCCGACCACGCAAGCGCATTGGAAAATTCGCAGGCGCTTGCAACGGTGATCGGCACGATGAAAGCACGCGGCGAGCAGCCGCCGACACTCGGCATGACCTATCCGTTCTCATCGCATAATTACGAGTTCCGCTATTGGCTGGCTGCCGGCGGCATCGATCCCGACCGGGACGTGAAGCTCGTCGTCGTACCGCCGCCGCTGACCTCCGATGCGCTTGCTGCAGGGGCCATAGATGGCTTCTGCGTCGGCGCGCCCTGGAACATGGTCGCCTCCGAGCGCGGCGTCGGCCGCATCGTTGCTGCTAAGCAGGACATATGGCCCTCCGCGCCGGAAAAGGTGATCGGCATGCGCCCGGAATGGGCAGAAAGCCATCCCGAAACCGTTTCCCGCCTCATCGTGGCACTCGATGCGGCAGCGCGCTGGTGCGACGAAGCGGAAAATCACGATGCTCTTGCCGAAGCGCTTGCCGATCAGCGCCATATCGCAGCGCCCGTCGGCATTATCCGCCGCGTGCTCTCGGGCGAGTTTAATCTCGACGCCAAGGGCAATCGCCGGGTGATCGACCGATATTTCAGCTTTCATGCCGGCTTCGCCAATTATCCGCGTCCGAGCAGAGCCCTGTGGATCTTCAGCCAGATGGTGCGCTGGGGGCAAAGCGCGCTTTCCGAGCAAAACATGACGATGGCGGCTTCCGCCTATCGATCGGACCTCTATCGGCTGGCGCTTGGAAACGAGGCCTCGCCTGATGATGCAGATATCCGCATAGAGGGCGATACGGATAGCGATCGCTTCATGGATGGTCACGTTTTCGATCCCACAGACATGGCGAGCTATATCAACGGCTTTGCGGTAAAGACGGTGAACGCGGCGCAATTTTCCACCGACGATATTTAGCCTGCGGCTACGCTGCGCTGCACAGAATAAACGCAGAATTCCGAACCGGACAGTTAGCATCCGCCCAAAACTTTAGCAGCTGCAGCATTCGCACACAAAACAGCCAATGCCCGCAGCCGATGAATTAATTAAATGATTTCATCGCATTAGGAACGATATCAAAAACTGGCACGCGGATTGCTTGGTTAAACACGCTTCGATCAACGGCGATCGAGGCACGCAATGCGCGGAAAACGCGCTCGCAAAGACATCGACGTCGCAAGGTTCCTGCCCCCGAGGACTCACCTCCTGTCCCGGGCCGCATCGACCGAGCGGCGTTTTTTTATGTCCGAATTCCACGCATCACGAGCAAAAAAGGGGAAACTGCAAGTGAAGAAGATCCTGTCCGGTAGTGTTACGCGGCGAAACCTTTTGAAGACATCTGCCACGGCAGCCCTGATCGGCGCCGTCAGGACGGCTTTCCCCTCTGGCGCCTTTGCAGCAACAGCCGGACCCGAAGTGTCGGATGTGAAGCTAGGTTATATTGCGCTGACGGACGCCGCGCCGCTGGTCATTGCCAAGGAAAAAGGCCTGTTCGAAAAACACGGCCTTCCCAACGTCGATGTGGCCAAGCAGGCATCCTGGGGGGCAACCCGCGACAATCTCGTGCTCGGCGGGGCGGCAAACGGCATCGACGGCGCCCATATTCTCTCGCCGCTCCCCTACCTCATGCATACCGGCAAGGTAACGCAGAACAACCAGCCCGTGCCGATGGCGATCCTCGCCCGCCTCAATTACGACAGCCAGGGCATTTCGGTCGCAAAGGAATATGCGGAAACCGGCGTCCAGCTCGATGCATCCAAGCTGAAAGCTGCCTTTGACGCGAAAAAAGCCGCGAGCAAGGAGATCAAGGCAGCCATGACCTTCCCGGGCGGCACGCATGATCTGTGGATCCGCTACTGGCTGGCCGCTGGCGGGATCAATCCCGACAAGGACGTCTCGACCATCGTCGTACCACCGCCGCAGATGGTGGCGAACATGAAGGTCGGCAACATGGACGTCTTCTGCGTCGGCGAACCCTGGAACGAACAGCTCGTCAATCAGGGGATCGGTTTCACGGCCTGCACGACCGGCGAGATCTGGAAGGGCCACCCGGAAAAAGCGCTCGGCATGCGCGCCGACTGGATCGAGAAGAACCCGAACGCCGCCAAGGCCCTGCTGATGGCGGTCATGGAAGCGCAGCAATGGTGCGACAGCATTGATAACAAGGAGGAAATGGCCACCATCCTCGGCAAGCGGCAGTGGTTCAACGTGCCGCCCAAGGACGTGCTCGGCCGCCTCAAGGGCGACATCAACTACGGCAACGGCCGCATCGCCAAGGGCACTGATCTTTACATGAAGTTCTGGAAAGGCGGCGTTTCCTATCCCTATCAGAGCCATGATGCCTGGTTCATCGCCGAGAACATCCGCTGGGGCAAGTTCGCTCCCAATACTGACATCAAGACACTGGTCGGCCAGGTGAACCGCCAGGACATCTGGCGCGATGCCGCCAAGGATCTCGGCGTCGCCGCGTCGGATATTCCCACCTCGACCTCTCGCGGCAAGGAAACCTTCTTCGACGGCAAGGTTTTCGATCCCGAGAACCCCGCTGCCTATCTCGAAAGCCTCTCCATCAAGGTGGCGTCGTGATGCTCGGCACTCTCTCCCAAAAAGGATTCGTTCAATGTCGGTAACCGCCCGCAAACAGCAAGCCGCCGTTGCGCAAGCGCCTGCTCCCGCAAAGAGCCATGTCGTGACATTGGCGGCCCGTCCCACTCGTCGTGTCGACCTGGGCCGAATTGCCGGCTCGGTCCTGCGCAGCGCTCTGCCGCCCCTCGTGGTGCTGGTGCTTCTGCTCGGCATCTGGCAGCTGCTCTGTGGGCAGCCGGGCGCTAGCCTGCCGCCACCTTCCCAGGTCTGGCAGGAGAGCTATGACCTCATCGTCTACCCCTTCTTCTATAACGGACCGCAGGATATCGGACTTGCTTGGCGCGTGCTCGTCTCGCTGCAGCGCGTCGCCTATGGCTTCGGCTTAGCGGCCGTCGCCGGTGTGCTCGTCGGTGCAGTCATCGGACAATCGGTCTGGGCGATGCGCGGCCTCGACCCGATCTTCCAGGTGCTGCGCACCGTGCCGCCGCTTGCATGGCTGCCGCTGTCGCTCGCGGCCTTCCAGAATTCCAACCCTTCGGCGATCTTCGTGATCTTCATCACCTCGATCTGGCCTGTTATCATCAATACGGCGGTCGGCGTGCGCAACATTCCGCAGGACTATCGCAACGTCGCCAAGGTGCTGCGGCTGAACCAGATCGAATTCTTCTTCCGCATCATGGTGCCGGCCGCCGCCCCCTACATCTTCACCGGACTGCGCATCGGCGCCGGGCTTTCCTGGCTTGCGATCGTCGCCGCCGAAATGCTGACCGGCGGTGTCGGCATCGGCTTCTTCATCTGGGACGCGTG
This sequence comes from Martinezella tropici, assembly GCF_008370325.1. Lineage (GTDB taxonomy): Bacteria > Pseudomonadota > Alphaproteobacteria > Rhizobiales > Rhizobiaceae > Rhizobium > Rhizobium tropici_B. The sequence continues at coordinate 275,761 of NZ_VNIP01000003.1, forward strand.
GAACTCCTCGCGCCTGCCCGACATCATCGTCGCCCTCGCCTATATCGGCGTCACCGGCTTTGTCCTCGACCGGCTGGTCGCAGGCCTCGGCGCCGTCGTGACCCGCGGCATGACGAGCAACTGAGGAGAAAAGGATGAGCGCCTATCTGAAGCTCGATCATATCGACAAGTATTTCGACCGCGGCGGCCAGCGTGCCGAAGTCCTGAAGGGCATCGAACTCGTCATCGACAAGGGCGAATTCGTGTCGATCATCGGCCATTCCGGCTGTGGCAAGTCGACCCTTTTGAACCTCATTGCCGGCCTGACGCCAGTCTCTTCCGGCGCGGTGCTGCTTGAAAACCGCGAGGTCAACGCGCCGGGTCCGGATCGTGCCGTAGTCTTCCAGAACCATAGCCTGCTGCCCTGGCTCAGCGTCTACGAAAACGTCAACCTCGCCGTCTCGAAGGTGTTTCGCGGCACGAAGACGAAGGCCGAGCGCCATGAATGGGTCATGCGCAATCTCGATCTCGTGCAGATGGCACATGCCAAGGACAAGCGCCCCTCGGAAATCTCGGGCGGCATGAAGCAGCGTGTCGGCATTGCCCGGGCGCTCGCTATGCAGCCCAAGATCCTGCTGCTCGACGAGCCCTTCGGAGCGCTGGACGCCCTCACCCGCGCCCATCTGCAGGATGCGGTGATGGAAATCCATGCCCGCCTCGGCAGTACCATGGTGATGATCACCCATGACGTCGACGAGGCGGTGCTACTGTCCGACCGCATCGTCATGATGACCAACGGTCCAGCAGCGCATATCGGCGATATCCTCGAAGTGCCGATCGCGCGGCCGCGCAACCGCATCGAGCTTGCGTCCGACAGAACCTACCTCAAATGCCGCGAGGCCGTGCTGAAGTTCCTCTACGAACGCCACCGCTTCGTCGAAGCTGCGGAGTGATACCATGACCCAAAAACTCGTCATCATTGGCAATGGCATGGCGCCAGGGCGCATGCTGGAGCACCTGCTGGAAAAAGCGCCGGATCTCTATCAGGTCACGATCTTCAACGCCGAACCGCGCGTCAATTACGACCGCATCATGCTGTCGCCGGTCCTCTCGGGCGAAAAGGACTTTGAGCAGATCATCATCCACGGCGACGGCTGGTACATCAAGCACGGCATCACCCTCTACAAGGGGCACAAGATCGTCGCCATCGACCGGGTGGCAAAGACGGTAACCTCCGATCACGGTGTGACCGAGAGCTACGATAAGCTTGTCATCGCAACCGGCTCCGTGCCCTTCATCATTCCGGTTCCGGGCAAGGAACTGCGTGGGGTCATCACCTATCGCGACCTCGACGACGTGCAGGCGATGCTGCTTGCGGCGCAATCGCGCGAAAAGGCTGCTGTCATCGGCGGCGGCCTGCTCGGTCTGGAAGCGGCTGCCGGCCTCAGCCTGCGTGGTATGGATGTCACCGTTCTCCATGTGCAACCGACGCTGATGGAACGTCAGCTCGATCCGGCCGCCGGCTATCTCCTGCAAAAGGCCGTCGAGGAGCGCGGCATCAAGGTCATCACCAAGGCCAACACCAAGGCGATCGTCGGTGACGGCAAGGTCGAGGGGATCGAACTGGATGACGGCCGCGTGATCCCAGCCACGCTCGTCGTCATGGCCGTCGGCATCCGTCCCAATGTTGGCCTTGCCAAGGAGGCAGGCATTGCCGTCAACCGCGGCATCGTCGTCGACGACGGCATGCAGACCTCGGATGGGAGCATCATGGCGCTCGGCGAATGCGCCGAGGTTGGCGGCATGGTCTATGGCCTCGTCGCGCCGCTCTATGAGATGGCGCGTGTCGCCGCCTCGCATTTGGCGGGTGACGCGAGTGCCGCCTTCGTGCATTCGGACACGCCGACGAAGCTGAAAGTCACGGGCATCGATTTGTTTTCGCTCGGCGACTTCGCCGATGGCGACGACCGCGAGGAGATCGTTCTGCGCGACGCGGCAGCCGGTGTTTACAAGCGGCTGGTGCTGAAGGACAACAAGATCATCGGCACCGTGCTTTACGGCGAGACGGCCGACGGCGCCTGGTTCAACGATCTGAAGAAGAAGGCGACCGATATCTCGCAGATGCGCGAAACCCTGATCTTCGGCCAGGCCTATCAGGGAGGGTCACCGCTGGACCCTATGGCGGCCGTTGCAGCCTTGCCGGATGATGCGGAAATCTGCGGCTGCAACGGCGTCTGCAAGGGCAAGATCACCTCGACGATCACGGCCAGGGGGCTGACCTCACTCGATGACGTGCGCGCTCACACGAAAGCATCGGCCTCCTGCGGCTCCTGCACCGGCCTCGTCGAACAGCTGATGGCGATCACGCTTGGCGACAGCTACAATCCCGCCGCCGTCCAGCCGATGTGCACCTGCACCGAGCTCGGCCATGACGATGTCCGAAGGCTGATAAAAGCCAAGGGCCTGAAGACCATTCCTGCTGTCATGCAGGAGCTTGAATGGAAAACGTCCTGCGGCTGCGCCAAGTGCCGCCCTGCTCTGAATTATTACCTCGTCTGCGACTGGCCGGACGAATATGCCGATGACTATCAGTCGCGCTTCATCAATGAGCGTGTTCACGCCAACATCCAGAAGGACGGCACCTATTCCGTCGTGCCGCGCATGTGGGGTGGCGTCACCAGTTCGAACGAGCTGCGTGCGATCGCCGACGTCGTCGACAAGTTCGAAATCCCGATGGTGAAGGTGACCGGCGGTCAGCGCATCGACTTGCTTGGCGTGGAGAAGGAGGATCTGCCCGCCGTCTGGGCCGACCTCGGCAAGGCTGGCTTCATCTCCGGCCAGGCCTATGCCAAGGGCCTGCGCACGGTGAAGACCTGCGTCGGCTCCGACTGGTGCCGCTTCGGCACGCAGGATTCGACCGGCCTCGGCATCCGCATCGAAAAATTCATGTGGGGCTCATGGACGCCGGCAAAGCTCAAGATGGCGGTCTCCGGCTGTCCACGAAACTGCGCCGAGGCGACCTGCAAGGATATCGGCGTCATCTGCGTCGACAGCGGCTTCGAAATCCATTTCGCCGGTGCGGCCGGTCTCGACATCAAGGGCACGGAAGTACTCGGCCTCGTCAAGACGGAAGACGAGGCGCTCGAACACATCGTGGCGCTGACGCAGATGTACCGCGAGCAGGCCCGCTATCTCGAACGTATCTACAAATGGGCCAAGCGCATCGGCCTCGACGAAATCCGCCGCCAGATCATGGCCGATGCCGAAAAGCGCAAGGCCTACTACGAGCGCTTCGTCTTCAGCCAGAAATTCGCACAGGTCGACCCCTGGTCTGAGCGTGTCTCCGGCAAGGATAAGCACGAGTTCAAGCCGATGGCGACAGTCGGCTTCCCGCAGGCCGCCGAGTGAGGAGATGGATATGACGACCTGGCCAAAGGAAACCTGGCATGCAATTGGTGATATCTCCGACATTCCGCTGCGTGGCGCCCGTTGCGTGAAAACCCCGCAGGGCAAGATTGCCGTATTCCGCACGGCCGAAAATGAGGTCTTCGCCATCGAGGATCATTGCCCGCACAAGGGTGGCCCGCTCTCCCAGGGCATCGTTCACGGGACGGCCGTCACCTGCCCGCTGCACAACTGGGTGATCTCGCTCGAAACCGGCAAGGCGCTTGGAGCCGATCAGGGCGAGGTACGAACCATTCCCGTCCGCAACGAGGACGGCGCGCTCTTCATCGCGCTCGAAAGCCTGATGATGGGGGCGGAGTGAAGATGTTCGGAAGAAGTTACCCTCCTCTGTCAGCTACGCTGACATCTCCCCCACAAGGGGGGAGATTGGTCGGAGCAAGAGGCCGTCTTCGTCGAGCCAAGACAAAGGGATCGGTGACAGTGACACCAAATGATCTCCCCCCTTGTGGGGGAGATGTCCCGCAGAGACAGAGGGGGGTCTTCTCCCACGCTCAAAGTTTCATGGAAACAATCCATGTCCATTGAAACCAAAACCACCTGCCCCTATTGCGGCGTCGGCTGCGGCGTCATTGCCAGGGTCGACGAAGACGGCAAGGTCTCCGTCAAAGGCGATCCTGACCACCCTTCCAACTTCGGACGCCTCTGCTCGAAGGGCTCCGCCCTAGCCGAAACGATCGATCTCGATGGTCGCCTGCTCCATCCGGAAATTGCCGGCCAAAGGGCAAGCTGGGACGAGGCGCTTGATCTGGTCGCGAAACGCCTCAGTGAGACGATTGCCGAGCATGGGCCTGATTCCGTTGCCTTCTATGTCTCCGGTCAGTTGCTGACGGAGGATTATTATGTCGCCAACAAGCTGATGAAGGGCTTCATCGGCTCGGGCAATATCGACACGAACTCGCGGCTCTGCATGTCATCCTCGGTCGCCGGTCATCGCCGCGCCTTCGGCTCGGATACGGTGCCGGGAACCTACGAAGATATCGAGCTTGCCGATCTTGTCGTCCTCACCGGCTCCAATCTCGCCTGGTGCCACCCGGTCATCTACCAGCGGCTCGCGGCAGCAAAGGCGGCACGGCCGACGATGAAGATCGTCGTCATCGACCCGCGCCGGACCATGACCTGCGATATCGCCGATCTGCATCTGGCGATCCGGCCGGACGGCGACGTCGCCCTTTTTCTGGGCCTTTTCGAGCATCTGATCACAAGCAATAGCATCGATCAGAACTACATCGCCGAGCACACAGGCGGATTTGCCGAGGCCTTCGCCGCCGCCAACTCCCTGTCGTTCAACCGGGCGCTTGACCTGACCGGCCTGCCCGCAATGCAGCTGCGCGAGTTCTACCGGCTGTTTGCCCAAACCGAGAAGGTCGTCACCTGCTACAGCCAGGGCGTCAACCAATCCTCATCCGGTACCGACAAGGTCAACGCCATCATCAATTGCCACCTCGCGACCGGCCGTATCGGCCGGCCGGGCATGGGACCGTTCTCGCTGACCGGCCAGCCGAACGCCATGGGCGGCCGCGAGGTCGGCGGGCTTGCCAACATGCTGGCCGCTCACATGGCGATCGAGAGCGCTGAGGATCGAGGCCGGGTGCAGCGCTTCTGGCAATCGCCCCGAATTGCCGCCAGGCCGGGATTGAAGGCGGTCGACATGTTCCGCGCCGTCGCAGACGGTCGCATCAAGGCGCTGTGGATCATGGCGACGAACCCGGTCGTCTCCATGCCGGACGCCGATGCCGTCGAAGCGGCCATCAAGGTATGTCCCTTCGTCGTCGTCTCCGACATCCTGCGCGAGACGGACACGACGCGGCATGCGCATGTGCTGCTGCCTTCGCTGGGCTGGGGCGAAAAGGACGGCACCGTCACCAATTCCGAACGGCGAATCTCCAGGCAGCGCCAGTTTCTGGCAGCACCAGGCGAAACCAGACCCGACTGGTGGCAAATGGCGGAGGTCGGTAGCCGCATGGGATTTTCCCAAGCTTTCTCCTTTCGAACGAATGCGGAGATTTTCGCCGAGCATGCGGGCCTCTCCGGCTACAAAAACCAGGGCAGCCGCGACTTCGACATCGGCGCTTATGAAGTAATGGCGGAGAAGGAGTATGACGCGCTCCAGCCTTTCCGGTGGCCCCAGCCGGCTGGCGCGGCTCCGAGGTTGACGCGCTTCTTCGCAAATGGCGGGTTTTATCATCCCGATCGCAAGGCGCGCTTCGTCGCCATCGAGCCGCCGGTGAGCGATCGAACCGATAGCCGCTTTCCGCTCATCCTCAATACCGGGCGCGTTCGCGATCACTGGCACACGATGACGCGCACTGGCAAAAGCGCGCGGCTGTCAGCTCATATTGCCGAACCTTTTGCAGAAATACATCCACGCGATGCGATCGAGATCGGCGTCGCCGAGGCCGGCCTGGTCGAAATCGAAAGCCCGCATGGCAAGGTGATCGTCCGCGCTCTGGTGACGGAACGGCAGGCGCGCGGCAGCCTGTTCGTGCCGATGCATTGGAACGATAGTTTCGCTGCCAAAGCCCGCATCGACGCGGTGGTCGCCCCCGTCACGGATCCGGTCTCCGGCCAGCCAGCCTCGAAGAATGTCGCAGTCCGCGCCCGGCGCTTTCAGGCCTCGCATTATTGCTTCGCAGTCTCCGCAGCAAAGCCGCGCGACCTCGACAGTGCCTATTGGGCGCTTGCCAAAGCAGATGGCGGCTGGCGGACGGAACTTGCATTCGATCTGGCGCCCGACGACTGGATCGGCTGGTGCCGCGCGACATTCGACATACCTGCCGATCTCGAGCCGCTCGGCTATGCCGATCAAGCCTCTGGCGACCTGCGTCTTGCCTTCTTCGATGGCGAGCGGCTGCTTGCGGCTCTCTTCGTCGGGCGGCAGCCTGTCGCGGTGGCCCGAAACTGGGCGATCGCCCAGCTTTCGGCATCGCATGGCAATCTCAGCAAGCGGTTTGCGCTCATCGCAGGCAGACCGGGAGCCGATACCATCGACGCCGGCGCGACGGTCTGTTCCTGCTTCAGTGTCGGCGTCAATCAGATCGTCGCCGCCATTCGCGGCGGTTGCCATAGCGTGGATGCCGTCGGCAAGGAGCTCAATGCCGGAACCAATTGCGGCTCCTGCCGCGCCGAGATCCGCACCATCATCGACGGCTGTCTTGCTGCGGCGGCCGAATAATCGCCCCGTCTTGAGATCCCGCGAGCACGATCATTCGTCATAAACTTTAGTTCCGCCTCAAGCCGAGGGGTGCTAGAACTACTAAAAATAGACTCATGATTTCGCTTTCTTTTATACTCGGGGGAGGATGGGAGCGGATGGAGGTTGCAGGCCAGACGGTTCAACTCAGCTACGGTGTCGAGCCTGGCATACGTTTCGCGGTTCTTCTCGACGGCAATGGCGGCTGTCGCGAGATCGGCGCTGCCGGCCTGCAGAGCTGGAAGCCGGCCGATGGCATCCTCTGGGTCCATCTGGAGCGTAATCATGATGCCGCGGCAGCATGGGTAATCAGCAGTGGCGGCTTTGATCCGCTCGTCGCGGATGCACTGCTGGAAGACGAATCCCGCCCGCGCGTGGAGCCGGTTGACGACGGCCTGCTGATCATCCTTCGCGGCGTATGCGCCGCTCCTCCTGAGGACGTCGAAGGCGCCGCCGAGGAACTGGATCTGGTGCCCATTCATGCCTGGGTGGACGAGAACCGTGTCGTGACGCTTCGTGACAGCGGACATTACATCACGGCCCTTCGCGATATTCGCCAGGCACTGGGAAAGGGCAAAGGGCCGAAGCGCACCGGCGAGCTGCTGGCGCTCGTCAGCGACAAGCTCGTCAGGGATCTCGAACCCGTGCTCGACCAGATGGACGAAGAAGTGGACGAGCTGGATGAGCTGATCTTCCATGGCGAAGCCGCCGAGGTCCGCGAGCGCCTGAAGCTGCTTCGCCGGCGGGCCGTGCAGCTGCGACGTTATCTTTCGCCGCAGCGCGATGCCCTCACCCGCATCGAACACGACGACGCTCCCTGGCTTGCCGAGCGCGACAAACTCCGAATGCGCGAGGTCATCGACAAGCTGATGCGCTGCATCGAATATCTCGACGCAATCCGCGACCGGACAAGTATTCTGCACGACGACCTTTCCACCGTCATTAGCGAGCGTATCGCCCGCAACTCAAACCGGCTTGCAGCGCTTGCTGCGCTCCTCCTGCCCCCGAGTGTCGTTGCCGGGCTTTTCGGCATGAATGTCGGCGGCATTCCGGGCGTCAACGACACCTGGGCGTTCGTCATCATCGTCGCTTTGGTCGCCATCACCTCCATCATCACTCTTTATGTGCTGAAGCGCATCAATTGGCTGTGACTGCGGCGGAACCGTCGATGTCTTTGCGGCGTTCTCCGTCAATTCCCGTGAAAAGGCTATCACCATGCGCCGACTGGCATGCCTTCTCGCAATCCTTGCAGGGCTCTATGCCGCAACTCCCGCGGCCGCGGACGAGAGTGGATTTCTGGAACCGTTGAACGGCAGCTGGACGGGAACCGGCAAGGTGCTTCGAAAAATCGGCAGCCCGCCCATCGATGTCTCCTGCGGATTCAACATCAGCGCACCAGGCACTTCGATTTCCATGAAAGGGAACTGCCGTGGCCTTCTCATTATCAGCCGCGCGATTTCGGCGCAGCTCACGGCCCGGGGAAACCGATATTCCGGCACCTATACCGGTCCATCCGGCGCGACGTCGCAGCTGTCGGGCAGCAGGCAGGGCGATGTCATCAATCTGGCCGTGAACTGGGCGCGCCTCGTCAATGGCGACAGGGATGCCAATATGACCATCCGCAGACAGGATAGCGGCCAACTGACGCTGAGAACCATCGACAAGGATCTGACCTCGGGCAAATCCATCATTACCAGTGAAATCAACCTGCGCCGCCAATAGCGGGGCAGGCAATCCAATCAATCGCCGATCGAAGCCAGGGCAATCGCATATAGGACATGTCGGCGCCGCAGGCTCCCTCTCTCCTCGGGAGAAGAGGTGCGCAGCAACGATTTCATTTCACATGCGATGCCCTGCCATCGGAGCGGACTTGGAGATTGCGTCCTCCAGTGGCTTGGAAGGAGGAACGTCCAAAGATGTCCCTTGCTTGACTTTGCGCGCCTAATATGAGAACATAAAGTGAACAAATGGAGATTTCCATGACCAAGGCAGAACAAGTCATCGAACGTGCAATGACATTTGTCGCTGTCTCGAAGGCACTTCGGGAGCGCGAACAGGAACGGCGCGCCAACTGGACGCGCCGTGTCGAAATCAGCCGGCCGCTACCGCCCTTGCCGCGCGCCGTTCAGCTCTCGTTGAAACTCGACAGCTGAAATGGTGGGGGTGGTAACAGCACTCGGCAGGCTGTAAAGCGCCCGCCTTTTGGCGGGCGCACTGCTCTTGGGTTGCTTCAAGCCTTGAAGAAGGCCAGCAGATCCGCATTGATGATGTCTGCATGCGTGGTGGCCATGCCGTGTGGGAGGCCCTTATAGACCTTGAGCGTGCCGTTCTTCAGCAGCTTCGAGGAGAGAAGGGCCGAGTCCGCGATCGGCACGATCTGGTCATCGTCGCCATGCATGACGAGCGTCGGTACTTCGATCTTCTTCAGATCTTCGGTGAAGTCGGTTTCCGAGAAGGCCTTGATGCAATCGTAATGAGCCTTGGTGCCGCCCATCATGCCCTGACGCCACCAATTGTCGATCACGCCCTGCGAAATGACGGCGCCGGGGCGGTTGAAGCCGTAGAACGGCCCGGCGGGAACGTCGCGGAAGAACTGAGCGCGATTGGCTGCAAGTGCGGCGCGGAAACCATCGAAGACTTCCAGCGGCAGGCCGCCGGGGTTCTTTTCGGATTTGACCATGATCGGCGGCACTGCGCCGATCAGCACAGCCTTCGAGACGCGGCCATGACCGCCATACTGCGCCACATAGCGGGCAACTTCGCCGCCGCCTGTGGAATGGCCGACGTGAATGGCGCCCTTGAGGTCGAGATGCTCGGCAAGTGCTGCCACATCGGCGGCGTAGGTATCCATCTCGTTGCCGGTTGCCGTCTGGCTGGAGCGGCCGTGGCCGCGACGGTCATGGGCAATGACGCGGTAGCCCTGATGGAGGAAGAAGAGCATCTGGGCGTCCCAATCGTCGGAGCTCAAGGGCCATCCGTGATGGAAGACGATCGGCTGGCCTGCTCCCCAATCCTTGTAGAAGATCTGCGTGCCGTCCTTGGTGGTGATCGTACTGCTGCTCATTGTGTCCTTACCTTTCGAAGTTGTTTGCTTTGTAGAGGCTTGTGCAGGTTGAGCGAAGGGTGTGACGGCTGCAGCGGCGGCAAGGCCGAGCCCGGCTGTCATAACGCCCCGGCGGGTAGCTTGATGGATCGACTGGCTCATTTCAATCTCCATTGAATGTTATTGTGCGATTTATTATCGCGATAAACATATGGATAAGACCTTTCTTTCGCCTTGTCTACCCAGAAAACTACTCCGCAATCATTTATCGCGATAAATAAATGACACTGTGATGACAGCGCAAGACAGGCAAAACAAACGCTCGCCTTCGATCTCGAATGGATCGAGGCTTGGCATGCCCTTGCGCATGAAAGCTATTGCATCGGCCTGTCGGCGAAATGCGATATCGCGAATTCCGCAACTCTCGCATTCGACTTTCTTGCGTCGTCGAGCCAGAAGGGGAAAATCTGCCACTGATGGATCATGCCCGGCCAGATTTCCAGATTCACGCTGCCGCCTGCCTGACGCACCTTATCCGCCAGCCTCTTGCTGTCATCGAGCAGCGTCTCGCGCGAACCGACCTGTATCAGCAGCGGCGGAAAGCCGGAGAGATTGTCATAGAGCGGCGATATGTCCGGATCGTCGAAGGATCGATCCCGAACGAATGCATTGCGGATGAGGGTCAGCTCGTCCTTGCCCATGAATGGATCCTCGGACGCATTGGCCGTCAGTGAGGCACCCGTTCCCGCAAAGTCGGTGACCGGGCTCATTGCAACGACCGCCGCGGGAAGCGGACCCCTCAGGTGGAGCTGATTGAGGACGACCTCGATGGCCAAGGTTGCGCCGACCGATTCGCCGGCAACGACGATATTGCCGGCCTTGTATCCCGACGTCAGAAGCCAGCGATAGGCCGCAACCGCATCGTCCCTTTGCGCGGGAAAGCTATTCTCCGGCGCGAGGCGATAATCGATCAGCAAAACATCGGCCGACGCCGCCTTGGCAAGCGCGCCCGCGATGTTGATATGCGTTCGCAGCGAACCGCTGTAGAAGCCGCCGCCATGCAGGTAAAGAATGGCGCGCCGGCCGATCGGATGATGCAATCGCGCAGGCCAAATCAAATCGCCATCCACACCATTGGCATCGACATGCCGTATCTGCACACGCATCGGACCTGGCGTCGATGCCATGAGCCTCTCGAAACCGGCACGCCGCTGCACAAGGTCCGAGCCTGACATGGCGTTGCTGTCGCGCAATGTGCCTATAAGCTTTTCCACCTGGTCGCTCGACGCCTTGGTCTGCGGCGCCATCTCGGATGTCTCGGCAGCCACAGCCGGGGATATCGGAGAAAGGCTCGCGCTGATCAGACCTGTGCTGATCAGGATTGTCATCGCCGTGACGAAGCGTGACACGCAGCGAAATGATCGGAACTCGTTCATCAAATGAGCCTTTTCCCCGCAAGGCTGTGGACGATGTCATGATCCCACGGTCGCAGAAAAGCTATTTGTGTCAAGTATGATGGGTGACGTGAGACCGGAATTCCATTCGCCCGCCCGACCATCACGACCTCGACATGATCAACCTACGACCGCTTCCCTATCGGCGCTCCATTTCATCGAAGTGACAATGCCAGTGGACAAATCGATGCTCATCCGGGCTCGTGTCCGGCAGCCGCCGCAAGGCGAGCCATGATCGCCTGCCGCGCCGTCCTTGAGCCGGCAAGGCGTGCCTTGGTTCTGGCCAGCACCTCGGCGCTGGCCTTCTCCGGCAATCCGGAATGAAACGGCGGCTCCGGCGCATATTCCAGCGACAACTGGATCCCTTCGGCTTCCTCCTGGTCACGCAAGGCGACAACGATCGTCAGTCCGAAATCGATGCCGGCGGTCACGCCGCCCGCCGTGAAGAGATTGCCATCCCGCACGACGCGCCCCGGCGTGGCGACAGCTCCGAAATTCTCAAGGAAATCGCTCGCATTCCAATGGGTCGTCGCCTTCTTGCCCTTAAGCAAGCCAGCCGCGCCAAGGACGAGAGCGCCAGTGCACACCGACGTCACGAAGCGGGCTCGGGCTGCGTGCTCCCGGATGAAACCGAGGACCGCTTCATCCTCCAGCAGCGCGTTGACGCCGACGCCTCCGGGGACGCAGATCACATCGAGCGGCGGGCATTCGGCAAACGTCGTCGTCGGTTGCAATATGAGCTTCGTTGCCGAAACGATGGGCGACGCATCCTTCCAGATGAGATGCACCTCGGCATCATCCATGGAGGCGAATACCTCATAAGGTGCAGTCAGATCGAGTTGCTGGACGCCTGGAAAGGCAAGCAGGCCGAAGCGAATGGTCATGATATGTCTCCGATGATTGACTTTTGCGAGCTTATGCGACAACGATCTGGCACATTTGCCAAACAACCCTCATTTCTCGCCAATCATGCGCCGCATCGAAATTCTCGCTTTTGACAATGCGCAGCTGCTTGACATCACCGGTCCGCTGCAGGTTTTCACCAGCGCCAACGAGGCAGCAGCGCTCGAGTTCGATCGGCCGAAACCCTACGAGGCTGTCGTGGTCGCGGAACACACGCAGACCCGAACCAGCTCGGGTCTGGCGCTCATGACCGCGCCGCTTGCCGATGCCGATAGTCCGCTCGACACATTGATCATCGCCGGCGGCTGGGGCGTCAATAAAGCCTGCGACAATCTCGGCCTGATCGAATGGGTGCGCCGGCGAGCCGCGAGTGCCCGGCGGATAGCCTCTGTCTGCAGCGGCGCCTTTCTGCTGGCGGAAGCCGGTCTTCTGGACGGGCGACGGGCGGCAACCCATTGGAACCGTTGCGAAGAATTCGCCAAGCGCTTTCCGCGGGTGAAGCTCGAGCCCGATCCGATCTTCGTTCAGGACGGGCAGATCTGGAGCTCCGCCGGCGTGACAGCCGGCATCGACCTTTCCCTCGCCTTGATCGAGGCCGACCTTGGCCGTACGCTGGCGCTTTCGGTCGCGCGCGAACTCGTCGTCTTCCTGAAGCGACCGGGCGGCCAGGCGCAATTCAGTACGACGCTAAAGCTTCAGGAAGGTGGCGAACGCTTCGACCGCCTGCATGGCTGGATCATGGACAATCTGCGCACCGACCTTTCCCTGCAGACGCTTGCCGAGCGGGCGAATATGAGCGCACGCAGCTTCTCGCGCCATTATCTGAAGGCGACCGGGCGGACACCCGCGCGAGCCGTCGAAGAAATCCGCATCGAAGCAGCCCGCCGCCTTCTGGAAGAAGGCCTGAGCGTGCATCAGGCGCGCATGCGCTGCGGCTTCAGTTCGGAAGAAACCATGCGGCGCAATTTCATGCGGAAATTCGGGACAACACCGCAGGCATTTCGCGATCATTTCGCTTGAAGCCGGTTGCAATGGCAGCATCTGCCAGTGTGCCAAGCCAGCCGGCCATCGCGCAAGAATATCGCGCAACGCTCTTTCCCATATGCGCGGAGTCATCATAGGTTGCCGTAACCGGATTCCACACGAGGCTTAAGCAAAATGGCAATACACCGTTTCGCCCCCACCCATTATCACAACGTCATCGGTTCGTTGCCGCCAGCCCTGCATGTCGCCGACGGCGATACCGTCGTCACAGAAACGCTCGATGCCGCCGGCTACGATAAGCACGATATCAACCGCATCTCAGGCCCCAATCCGATGAACGGGCCGATCTTCATCGAAGGCGCGGAACCTGGCGATTCCCTCAAGGTCGAGATCCTGAGCATGGTGCCGACGCGCGATACCGGCTTCACTCGCAGCGTAGTCGCGAGCAATGTCGTTGACCCGCACGACGCCCGCGCTCTGCCGGCGAGCCAAAAGGTGATCTGGCGGATCGATCGCGAAGCCCTGACAGCGCGGCTGGCCGAGCCCGTTGCCGGTCTCGAAACCCTCACGCTGCCGCTGTCGCCGATGATCGGCTGCTTCGGAGTCGCACCGTCGCTCGGCCAGGCCATATCGACTGCGACCAGCGGCGAGTTCGGCGGCAATATGGACTATCGCCTGCTCGGGCCGGGCACCACCGTCTGGTTTCCGGTCTCGGCGCCGGGCGCGCTCTTCTTTCTGGGCGATTGTCATGCGGTGCAAGGCGACGGAGAGATTGTCGGTACGGGGATCGAAACCACGTTCGAAGTGATGGTGCGACTAAGCGTGGAGAAGAAAAAGACAATCGTCTGGCCGCGCGGCGAGACTGCGGAGGATATCTTCACCATCGGCAATGCCCGGCCGCTCGATCAGGCCCTGCAGCATGCCACCAGCGAAATGCTGCGCTGGCTCGGCTCCGATTACGGCCTCGACAAAACGGCGGCGAGCCACCTTCTCGGCCAGGTAGTCCGCTATGATGTCGGCAACGTCTTCGACCCTGCCTATACGATGGCCTGCCGCGTTTCGAAAAACTGGCTGAAGCGTCGATAGGGCGTCAGCCTGCATCCTGCGACAGGTCGCGCCTTTGGCGCGACACGTTGCTCTCCTGCCGCTCGCGCGCCATGCGGCTCACGGCGGCACGCAATTGCGGATGACGCGACATGAAGAGATTGAAGTCGCGGCGGTCCAGCACGAAGAGCTGACAGAAATCGACAGCGACGACATCGGCCGTACGGCGTGCGCCCGTCAGCAGCGCCATTTCGCCAAAAAAAGCACCGGCGCCGAGCCGGATCTCGTCATCCTCCAGCTGCACCTCGACCGCGCCGGAGGCGATGAAGAACATGCTGTCGCCGCGATCCCCGGTTCGGATGACGCGATCCCCCGGCGAGGCCGATCGCGGCCGGAAGAGGAGCAGCAGCTCCTCATGCTCGTTGTCATCGAGTTCGGCAAACATCGGGAAGGTTTCGATGAGCTGCTCGATCTCGAGATGGTGCTGGCGATCCCGTTCTTCGCGCTGCTTGTTGATTGCAGTCAATTGACGACGCAGGCCGTCCTGCTTGGCCATGCCGTATTTGTTCGCCAGGAACGGCCAGCGGGCAAAGGTCCATTTTTCCAGCCTCTCCGTGGCGTAGAAGGCCAGCGGATTGAGCGTGATCGACAGGATCGCGCCGGCAAGGATGAGATCCTGCCCTTCCCGTGTCAGCAACCCCAGCGAAACGCCGAGCCCGGCCAGAATGAAGGAGAATTCGCCGATCTGCGCCAGACCTGCCGCGACCGCAAAGCCGATGCTGGCCGGGTAGCGCAACAACAGCACGACGCCGAAGGCGATCAGCGACTTGCCCAGCATGATCAGCGCAAGCACACCGATGATCATCAGCGGTTCGCGGATGAGAACCGAGGGATCGAAAAGCATGCCGACGGACACGAAGAACAGTACCGAAAAGGCATTCTGCAACGGCAGGGAGTCAGCCGCCGCCCTGTGGCTGAGATGCGATTCACTCATCACGAGGCCGGCAAAGAAGGCACCCAGCGCAAAAGATACGCCGAAGATCTCCGCCGCGCCGAAGGCGATGCCGAGCGCGATCGCCAGAACCGACAGCGTGAAGAGCTCGCGCGAGCCCGTGCGGGCGACCGATGTCAAAAGCCAGGGCACCACGCGCGGCCCGATGAAGATCGCAACGGCTGCAAAGGCGGCCACCTTGACGAGGGTCATGGCGATCGTCATCCAGATCGAGCCGGAAGCGGCATGCTCGCCAACATCCGCATGGCCGCCTAAGACACCGGCGAAGGCGGGTAGAAGCACGAGCGCAAGCACCATGGCCAGATCTTCGACGATCAGCCAGCCGACGGCGACGCGGCCATTGGTCGAACTCACCAGATTGCGTTCTTCCAACGCCTTCAACAGCACGACGGTACTGGCAACGGCAAGGCTCAGGCCGAAGACCACGCCGGCGCCGACGCTCCAGCCCCATAGCGACGTCAACCCGACACCCAGCACTGTTGCGATTGCGATCTGTCCGATGGCGCCGGGAATGGCGACGCCGCGCACCGCCAGCAGGTCGGCGGCGGAGAAGTGCAGGCCAACGCCGAACATCAGCAGGATGACGCCGATCTCGGCCAATTGCGACGCCAGCGAAACATCGGCGACAAATCCTGGTGTCGACGAGCCGATGATGACGCCGGCCACCAGATAGCCGACCAGCGGCGGCAGATGCAGTCTGTCGGCCAGATAGCCAAAAATGGCCGCGAACACGAAGCCCGCGGCAATCAATGCGATCAATGCAACGTCGTGCGGCACGGCGGTCCTTCCCGTTTCACGGCGTTAAAGCCTATTCCCTCTGTTGAAGGCTACCTAGCATCGCTTTTGCCGGGCCGTCTACGGGGTCGTGTGCAACTGAGGAAAAACATCGCCTTGCCGATACACGTGGCCGAATACCAGGCTCAAGGCAAGGCGATGTGACAACCGAAACTTATTGATCAAGAACGATCTGCAGCTTGACGTCTGTCGGTCGGGCTTCGACCGCACGATCGAAGGCCTTGATGGAGTCCTCGAAGACAAAGGTCTCCGAAATCAATGGCTTCAGATCGACGCGGCCGGATGCGATCAGCGCGATGGAACGCTCGTACTGATGCGCGTAGCGGAAGATCGTCTCAATGCGAATTTCCTTGGTCGATGCCGTCGAAACGTCGAAGCCGACCGGATTGACCGGCAGGCCGACGGCAACGATGACGCCGCCCGGACGCGGCAGCGTCATGACGGTTTCCCAGGCCTTCGGCGAACCCGAGCATTCGAAGACGACATCGGCGCCCCAGCCGTCCGTGAGCCGGCTGACCTCTTCCACCAGGTTATTCTCGCGAATGTTGACCGGGATGACGCCCTGATACTGCGCGGCGATATCGAGCTTCGGCTGGGCAAGATCGGCAACGATCGCCCGCGCGCAGCCGCCGGCAAGTGCTGCAACTGCAACCATGATGCCGATCGGGCCGGCACCGAGCACGACGGCGGTGTCGCCGGGCGTGATGCGGGCCTTGGTTGCGGCCTGCATGCCCACCGCGAAGGGCTCGACCATCGCCCCCTCCGCAAAGCTGACATTGTCAGGCAGCTTGAACGTGTAGTTGGCCGGATGAACGACGAAGGGCGTGAGAACGCCATGGATCGGCGGCGTTGCCCAGAAGGTAACGGCGGGATCGACATTGTACATGCCAAGACGGCTGGCCTTGGAATTGGCATCAGGAATGCCCGGCTCCATGCAGACCCGATCGCCGACCTTCAGATGCGTCACGCCGGCACCGACTGCGACCACCGTGCCCGCCGCTTCATGGCCGAGTACCATCGGCGCGTTGACGACGAAGGGGCCGATCTTGCCATGCGTATAGTAATGCACGTCGGATCCGCAGACGCCGACCGTATGGATCTTGATCTTCACCTCGCCCGGCCCAACCTCCTGCGGCAGATCGATATCACGGATCGCCAATTCATGCTGACGCTCCAAAACCAGGGCACGCATCTTGCTCATCGCCTCTTCCTCTTTCCAAGCAACCAACGCCCCGCTGACACGGGGACGAAATCTTTGTCCGTTATATCGTGTGAGCTGGCCTCACAAAACGATCTTTACGCGATGCCGATAAACTTCCGCGGCCTTCCTGCAGGCAACGGCTTATCAGCATTAATATTAGACATTTCTTATTATTTAGCTCCCTATTGCCAATATTGACTGGAGTTCCATTTCTTGCCTTCTAATAATAGAGAAGGAGGGGCTCATTATGACAGTATATGATTGGACCGGTCAGCGCGCCCGCCGGATGAAGATGCTGCGTGCGGCAAGCTTCGCAATGCTTCTGATCATCCTGATGGCGATACCGGTGATATTGCTGCACTACAACGTCATCGAATACCCGCACTGACCACTTCGGAAAGACACGATCGTCATGCCGCCTTCCTCGCCTGCTTCGGCTTGCGCGAGACATTGTCGCCTGCCCTGCGGTCCAGCGGCAGGCAGTCCAGCACGGCTAGCAGCGCAATGATACCCAGCATCACGAAAGCCAGGCGGAATTCGATGGCAACGATGCCGCTTGCACCAAGCGGCGCACTGATTGCCTGGCCGATGCGGATGCCGATGGCGCCGACGGCAATACCCATACCCATGGTCAGCTGAAAGACTGTGCTGAACAGCGTGTTGGCGCCCGTCATCTGCTGCGGCGGAATATCGGCAAAAGCGATCGTATTCAGCGCGGTGAAATGCATCGACCGACACATGCCGCCAATGAACAGCACCGGCACGACGAACCAGAGAGGGGTGTCGGGCGAAAATAGCGCGCAGGCCGCGATGAAGATGGCATTAAGGATGCCGTTGACGATCAGGACCGGCTTGAAGCCGAAGCGGCGCAGGATGGGCGTCGTTGCCGGCTTCATTGCTAGATTGCCGGCAAAAACGGCTAGGGTCAGCATGCCGGCATGAAAGGCGCTAAGCCCGAAGCCGACCTGGAACATCAACGGCAGCAAGAACGGGACGGCGCCGATAGCCGTGCGGAACAACGATCCGCCGGAAATCGTGACGGCGAAGGTCGGCAGCCTCAACCCGGAAAGATCGATGAGCGGGTGCTCCGTCCGGAGAAAATGGAATACGGCAATGGCAAGCAGGATGAAGCCGGCAAGCACATAGGCCCATGCCTCCAACCATACCGGCTCCGGCCGTCCGATCAGCTCCAACCCGTACATCAGGCTTGCCAGGCCGATGCCGCTGACGATGAAGCCGATCCAATCGAAAGGGGGACGCGCCGTGCTCTTTGTTTCGGGAATGAGCATGAGCGAGAAGACGAAGGCGAGAATCCCGAGCGGCAGATTGAGGAAGAAGATCCATCGCCAGCTTGCATGGTCGGTGATGAAGCCGCCGAGCGGCGGCCCGAGGACCGGCGCCACCAGCGCCGGCCAGGTGATCGTTGCGATAGCCGAAATCAGCTTGTCCTTCGGCGTGTTGTTCAAAACGACCAACCTGCCCACCGGCACCATCATCGCCCCGCCGATGCCCTGCAGGATGCGCATCGCGACGAAGGAACCGACGCCATTGGCAAAGCCGCACAGGACCGAGGCGAGCGTGAAGATGATGACCGCCGTGGTGAAGACCAGACGGGCGCCGAAACGATCGCTGATCCAGCCGCTGATGGGAATGAAAACACCGAGCGTCAGCAGATAGGCGCTCATGCCGATATTGAGATCGACCGGACGGGCACCGAAGGAAACGGCCATCTGCGGCAGCGCGGTGGCGATGACGGTGCCATCCAGATTTTCCATGAAGAAGGCGCCTGCCACGAGCAATGCAATCAACAACGACCGAGACCCAGTCTGTTGCCGCTCCTCCCTCTGCCCACGCGTGGACATGTCATTCATCTATCGGCCACTCCGAATCCGCCTCGCACCCGGATGCATTTAACCGGCTCGGTAACGTTTACGATAGGCCGAAATCGTCCCATCAATCGATTGAGCGATCACGTTTCGCGAAGCGCACGGCGCGCAATTTGATCGGCACGCCGACCGCTCTCGATCCAAACGCGCTCCACGCGAAGCACCCCGGCAGGTTCATGTTGGTGAACAGAGCGATCAATCCGGCGCTAGTAGGCATGCATGCGCAAGACATGCTAGGGTTTTTCGTCGGAAGAATGCCGCAGGGAGAACAACAGCATCGACGTCATAACAATATGGAACAGCCCCAAACTGGCCGGAGACACTGGCTTGAAGCCTCCAAACGCAGTGTAGGCCGATGAGTGTCTTCGCAACGGCGCATCAATAAGGAACAAGAGCCCGCATAATGAAACATGGCCACGACGCATTGATCACCCCGGCGACGCCGGAGTCGAAACTGATCGTAACCCAATCGCCCTTCGACGCTTTTGTGCGAAAATACGGTACGATCCCGCGGCGCGGCGTCTTCGGCTATTTCGTCCATGAACTCGGCCGCCGCATCGTCGGCGGGAATTATCCCGTCGGCGCGACGCTGCCGAACGAGCCGGATCTCGTCGAACAATTCGGCATCAGCCGCACCGTCATTCGCGAAGCGATGAAATGCCTTGCCGGCAAAGGGCTCGTGGAAATCAAGACCCGCGTCGGCACGCGCGTCAAGGAGCGCTCCAACTGGCATCACCTCGATACGGATGTCATGGTCTGGTACTACGAGACCGGCCCGTCGGTCGAAATCATGCGTTCGATCAAGGATTTGCGGCTGGCGCTCGAGCCGGAAGCCACCGCGCGCGCGGCTCTGCGCCGCAGCGAGAGCGACATTGCAGCCATCAGCTCCGCTTATGAGGAAATGGCGTCCACCATCGGCGACGTCAACAGCAATGCCGATGCCGACCTGCGCTTCCATACGGCGATCTTCGCCGCCACCCATAACATGATCTATTCGCAGCTGATCGACCTGATTGCCGTCGGGATCTACGCCAACCGCACCCTTTCCGGCCAGGAAGACATAGCCGAGGGCCAAAAGCGCGCGCTGCCACTTCACAAGGCCATCCTCGACGCCATCCTCGCGCAGGATTCGGATGCTGCAATCAAGGCATCGCGAAACCTGCTGGATGCCTGGCTCGCCCGCGACTACGGCTTCTGAAGCACCGCAACTTGCCCTTGCAGGCTAGAGCGCGATGCCGAAAAGTGTAGGCGGTTTTCGGACGACATCACGCTCTACTTCTTTGATTCTAGAGCGGATTCAGATTTTAGGTCGATTCGACCTAAAATCATCCGGCTCTAGTGGGTCATCGCATCCTGGGCCTCCGTCTTGGGCAAGGGCGATCCGCGACCAGCGTCACGCGTGACCGGGATAAGCCAGATGGTCGCGCAGGTCGTCAAGGCGACGATGACGACTCCCCAGAAGCTCCAGTGCAATGCGGCATTGAACACGCCCCGAATTGCGGGGTCGCCGACAAGATCGGAAAGGCCGGTCGGCTGGTTGAGGATATCGTGGAGCCTCGCTGCCAGCTCACCGCTGCCGTAATGCGCGATACCGATATTCATGATCGCGCCGAGCGCGGTTGCGCCAAGTGTGTTGCCGAGGCTGCGCGAGAAGATGATCGATGCCGTCGCACTGCCGCGCATCGACCATTCGACGCTTTCCTGCACCAATACCACGCTGGTGAGGCTGATAAGGCCCATGCCGAAACCCATTAGGAACGAGCCGATGCCGGCGATCACCGGGCTGCTTTCCGGCGTCAACAACAGGAGGAAGAGCGAGCCGAAGGGAAACATGAGACTTCCGGCGCGCAGAGTGTTGCGGATGCCGAAGGTGCGGAAGAAGCGGCTTGCAAGCATGACGGCGAGTGGCCAGCCGACGATCAGCATGGTGAGCGTAAAACCTGCCTCGAGCGGCGAACGGCCGAGCACACCCTGAACGTAGATCGGCAGGACCGTGGTCAGGCCGATGAGCGCTATGCCGGCAAGCAGCGTGGCGGCATTGCTGGTCGCGATCAGCCGCCGGCTCCAGAGAGCAATCGAGATGATCGGCTCGGGGGCGCGCCGTTCCTGCCACAGGAACAGGATACCGGAGACGACGAAGACGATCGCAAGGGGACAGAGAACGGCAAAGCCGGCATCGGTCTCCGTCAGGATGACGAGCAGCGACACGATCGATATCGAAAACAGGACCGTGCCGAGATAGTCGATCTTTGCTTCGCGCGGCGTGATGGACTCATGCAGAAAGACCATGAAACCGGCAATGGCGAGTACGCCAAGCGGCAGGTTGATCCAGAAAATCCAGGCCCAGGAGAGGTTGTCGACAATGATGCCGCCGGCAAGCGGGCCGATGACGGCGGAGATCGCCCAGACGCTGGCAAGCGCGCCCTGCACTTTCGCACGCTCTTCCAGCTTGTAGAGATCGCCCACGACCGTCATCGTCACCGGCTGGATCGCACCGGCGCCGAGACCCTGAAGCAGCCTGAAGACGATAAGCGAGGCCATCGACCAGGCAAAGCCCGCAAGCGTCGACCCTACCAGGAAGATGAGGATGCCGCAGATGAGGATGGGCTTGCGTCCGAAAATGTCGGAGAGCTTGCCATAAATGACCGTTGTGGTGGACTGCGCCAGGAGAAAGGCGGAAAAGACCCAGCTGTAATAGGTGAAGCCGCCGAGCTGGCCGACGATGCGCGGCATGGCGGTGGCGACGATGGTCGCCTCTACCGCGACCATGAAGGTCGCGAGCATGATCGAGACGATGACCAACGGGCGTCTCGAGCGATCGACCGTGCTGGACATGACATTCCTTTCTGACTACTGCACTCGATGTCGAAGACGCGCAGGCCGCGATTAAGGCCATGGTCGAGCGCTCAAATGCTGGGATCGAAGTCTAGGGACAAGGACGATTGGAGGGCGGAGGCCTGCGGAATCGCTATAATAAGCTTTGCATATTGGTGCCGGTCGATGTCAACTGTTTAAACGCGAGCACGCTTGCTTCTTGGCGGACGCTGCGGCCTGAAATCTCGGAACAACAGATCCGGATCCAAAGGGCACTACCGCGGCTCTCAAGCCCATTGACGATACCACATAATTGCGCCTTAATGAATTAACTTCTTTGTCTTTGTTCATTTTCTGAACTTAGCTGCAGGAGTACCAACCGGAATTCCAACGGAGCGCCGAATTGCTCACCTCTTCCCAGCAGCAGCTCTTGCGGGTCATCAGCCAGTCAGGTCCTTCGAGCCGCACTGTTCTGGCGGCATCCATGGGCTTAAGCAAAGCCGCCATGAGCGGAATTGCGCGCGATCTGATTTCCCTTGGCGTCTTGCGGGAGACGGAGACTATCTACGGTCAGGGCCGCCCGTCGATCCTTTTGGATCTGCATCCGGAGGGTGCCTTCTTCGTCGGAGTTTCGCTGCTGGAAGATCCGGCACCCCTGGTGCTCAGTGATTTCAACGGCAACATCATCGCGCGCCAGACCATGCCATTGTCGCGCGATCCCGATGCCATCGCCGAGATGATCGCCGATACGCTGCCGAAGTTGCTTGCTGAACAAGAAAGGGCCGACGGCAAGCTTTCCGGTATCGGCGTGGCACTTTCCGGCTTCGTCGACGAGAAGCAGGCAAATTGCGTCAAATCCACCCTGCTCGGATGGCAGGACGTGCCGCTTGCTGGCATCATTAGGCAGAAGACCGGCATCGACACTTTCATCGAGAACGATGCCAAGGCGGTCGCCGTCAGCGAGAAGCTGTTCGGCAGCGCCCGCGACGTGCAGAATTTCAGCGTCGTTTCCTTCGGCAACGGCATCGGCTGCGCCCATTTCGTCGGCGGAAAGCTCTATCGCGGCAATCATGGCGGCGCCGGCGAGATCGCCCATTGCACCATAGAGCCCAACGGTTCGCCCTGCCGCTGCGGCAAGCGTGGCTGCCTCGACACCGTGGCTTCTCTGAAGGCAATCAAGGAAATGGCGAAGGCGGAGGGCCTTGCCTGCCATTCCCTCAAGGATCTGGAGACGGAGGCGTCGATCGGCAATGCCGCCGCGATCCGCATCCTGCATCGGGCCGGCAGCGCGCTTGGGCTGGCGATAGCCCATCTCATCCAGTTCAACGATCCCGGCCTGATCCTGATCACCCATGTCGAGGGACATTTCGATGGCCTGTTCGGCACGGTCATGCGGCAGGCAGCCGAGGCAAACGTATTGCCGCGCTATGCCGGCCAGACGCCGATCCGCACGCGGCGCGTCGATGGCGATGTCTGGGCACGGGGTGCGGCCAGCATCGCCGCTCATAATTTCCTGATTGGTTCCACCCCTTATTGAGGTTCCCATGCGCATCGCCGTCGGAGGCATTCATATCGAATGCAGCACCTACAATCCCGTCCTGAACGAAGAGAAGGACTTTCGCGTCCTGCGCGGCGCGGAGCTGACCGCAGCACCCTACTTCGCCTTTCTGAGGGATTACGATGGCGAATTCCTACCGATCATCCATGCCAGAGCCATCGCCGGCGGTCCTGTCGCGCGCCAGACCTATGAGGCCTTCAAGGCGGAATTCCTGGATGGGCTGAAGGCATTGCTGCCGCTTGACGGGCTCTATCTCGCCATGCACGGCGCCATGTATGTCGAGGGCATGGAAGATGCGGAAGGCGACTGGATCAGTGCGGCCCGCGCCGTCGTCGGCGACGACTGCATGGTCTCGGCGAGCTACGACCTGCATGGCAATGTCACCCAGCGCATCATCGATGCGCTCGACATGTATTCCACCTATCGCACGGCGCCGCATATCGATGTCGAGGAAACCATGCGCCGTGCCGTCAAGATGCTGACGGAAAGCCTGAAGACCGGCGTGAAACCCATCCTACTCTGGGCGCCGATCCCGGTGGTGCTGCCGGGCGAACGCACCAGCACCGTCGATGAGCCGGCCAAGAGCCTCTACGACATGCTGCCCCGGATCGACGCCCTCGACGGCGTCTGGGATGCGTCGCTCATGGTCGGCTATGTCTGGGCCGACGAACCGCGCGCCACGGCCGCCGCCATCATGACCGGCACGGATCGAGCGGTGCTCGAGCGCGAGGCAAAGCGCTTAGCGCAGGCCTATTGGGATGTGCGCAAGGATTTCGTTTTCGGCTCGGAGACCGGCTCGATCGAGCAATGTGTCGCAAGGGCGATTGCGAGCGCGACCGCGCCCGTGGTTCTGGCGGAATCCGGCGACAATCCGACGGGCGGCGGCGTCGGCGACCGCGCCGACGTGTTGGCGGAACTGATTGCCAAGGGCGCGCAAGGCGTGATCTTCGCCGGCATTGCCGACAAGGCCGCGACAGAAGCCTGCTACTCCGCCGGCCTCGGCGCCACGCTCGATCTTTCCGTCGGCGCGTCGCTCGACACGGCGGGCAGCAAACCGGTGAAGGGCCGCTTCACCATCAAGTTCCTGCTCGACGTCGCGGAGGCGAGCGACGCGCAGGCGGTCGTCTCTATCGGCGACATAGACCTCGTCCTGTCGGCCAAGCGCCGTCCCTATCACAATATCGCCGACTTCACCCGCCTTGGGCTCGATCCAAACAAGGCGAAGATCATCGTCGTCAAATCCGGCTACCTCTCACCGGAACTGGCGCCGATCGCCAATCCGAACCTGATGGCGCTGTCGCCCGGTGTCGTCGATCAGTTCGTCGAGCGCCTGCCGCGCCTGCGCAAGCAGAAGCCGACCTACCCCTTCGACAAGGATTTCGACTTCACACCCGAAACAGCTCTTTCGGCGCGCGCCCTCGGTCGTTGAAGGGTCTTGCCCGGATGGAAGAGGCTGCTGCACCGATCCGGCCTTGACGCCCTCGAAATCCGGGCAAATATCGCACCGAAACTCGCTTCTACAAGTCTTGTTGATCCGTGAGAACTCTCTCCGCAGATTCCTCGATTCTTGTCATCGAGCGGGCTGGCACATACTTTCTCCGGAGCCACTCAAGCTTCTTTCGAGGTTAGGGCCTAAAGGACGCCGGCCAAGCGTTACGGATCAATCACGAGACCGTCGCCAAGTGGCGCAAGCGGACATCAGTCGCAGACCTTCCAATCGGCCCGAAAGAACCGAGATCGACGGCCATTGCGCCTTTCGTTAACGCAAGTCGAAGGTCACCCCTTGCCTGCTAAATTTCGCCACGCTAAATTACGCAAGATTTAGTTGTATTTTGCCGACATTAGCTCGGCGGCCTACTCCGCTAACCCGATCCTCTCGTATGCTGACATGATTTGGAATCATCGCATTACCCGTGTTATCGTAGGTCTGCTGCTGTTGGCGCTCGCAATTGTCGTCTCCTTGCCAGCAATCACCGGCTATACAAGCCGTGACGGCACCGTCAATGCTCGGCTGGCACTCGTCAATGCTCCTATAGATGGCGTGATTTCAGGTGAGCCCGTCAAAGTCGGCACTCCCATCAAAGCCGGCCAAAGCCTCGTGGAAATCAGCAATCCGCGCGTGAACCGCGCGGTTCTGGCGTCACTCGAAGCAGAGCGCAACACCGCCCGCGATCGTGTGATTGCCCTGAAGAGGGAACGCGACGACCTCTCGCAGCTTCGCGAACAACTGAGCAATCGCTTGGAAATCTTCAAGCAGGCCACGATTTCGAACCTCGAACGCGAAGTCGATATCCTGCGAAAGAGAGTAGAGGTTTCGCAGGCACAGGATCTCGCTGCACAGGTAGACCTCGACCGCCGCAAAGAGCTCGCCTCCAGGGGTATTCTCACGCAAAGGATGGTCGATGCGGCACGGGCCGCTGGCGCCGCAACCGTCGGTGAGGTCGAAGTGAGCAATCTGACCGTCGATCAATTGCAACAGCGGCTGAGCGCGGTTCGACAAGGTATTTTTGTGTTCGGAGATGGTCAAAATGACGTCCCATACTCCCGGCAGCGCCAGGACGAGGTTATCGTCCACATCAGCGATTTGAACTCACGCATAGCCGAAAATGAAACACGAGCCGCGGAGGTCGAAAAGCAGCTGACCGAGGAGGGCATCCGCGTTAGCAGCCTTGAGTCCGCGACGGCGACGGCGCCGTTCGACGGCGTCGTTTGGAGCAGAAGCGTCGTCAACGGCTCCAATGTCGTCCTTAACAATGAGCTCATGCGAATACTGGATTGTCGGGAACTGTTTGTCGACATCCTCGTCCCCGAAGTGGATTATGATGATATCTATCCCGGGCTGGTCGCGCAGGTTCGCTTACTTGGGCGCAGCGATGTTTTCAAAGGCGAGGTCGTTTCCGTGAAAGGCAGTTCGGCAGCTATGGAAACCGATTCGTTTGCAGCCAGCCTGCCGATTTCATCACAACGCAGTGCTCGTATTCGGGTTCGCCTGGAATCATCCATCATGAACGGCGATTTCGAGAATTTCTGCCAAGTGGGACGGACAGTCCAGGTCCGGTTTCCCAGGCGCGGGATCGGTCTTTCGAATTGGGTCAAGAACCTGTGGTTCAGTATCTTCTAGCTCTCGCTCCGACCTTTCTCGTAATGGCTTTCTTTCTTCTGGGGCCATTCAATTGGTCACGCCATCATAGCTGGACCAGGACGATCACCTGCGGGTTCGTCGCAGCTGTTGCACTACGCTACATGCTTTGGCGCTTCACGCAAACCGTCCTTCCCTATCCCTATGATGGAATCAATTTCTTTTGGGTCTGGCTCGTTTTCGTCGTCGAGATGTTAGCCTTCACCGACGTCGTGCTTTTCCTTGTGCTCATGAGCCGTTACGTCAACCGAAGCGCCGAGACGGACGGGCTAGGCACCACCTTTTTTGCCCGTGAGAGACGCGAACTACCGACCGTTGACGTCTTCATTCCCACCTACAATGAGCCGCTGGACGTTCTGGAAAGGACAATCGTAGGCGCCCTGTCGCTCGATTATCCCGCCGACAAACTCAAAGTCTATGTCCTCGACGATCAGCGCCGCGATTGGCTCAAAACCTTTTGCGAACAGAAAAACGCCATTCACGTTACGCGCAGCAACAACGCACATGCCAAAGCCGGCAACATGAATAACGGCTTGCAGGTCAGCTCGGGTGAATTCGTTGCCGTGTTCGATGCCGACTTCGTGCCCTACCGGCACTTTCTTCGTCGGACATTACCCTTCTTTTCCGATGAAACCATTGGCATCGTCCAGACACCCCAGCATTTTTTCAATGCCGATCCGGTGCAGACGAATTTGGGGCTTGAGAACATCTGGCCGGATGAACAACGCCTGTTCTTCGACGAAATCGCGCCCAGCCGGGATGGATGGGATGTCAGTTTCTGCTGTGGCTCATGTTCGATCGCACGACGTACGGCAGTCGAAGCGATCGGCGGCTTTCCGACGGAGTCCATCACAGAGGATCTGCTGACTACACTTTCCATGCTCAACAAGGGTTACAAGACGCGCTATTTGAACGAACGTCTTTCGATGGGGCTCGCGGCGGAAAATCTGACCGGCTATTTCGTTCAGCGTGAGCGCTGGTGCCAGGGGGGCATTCAAACGCTTTTCCTGCACAATGGCCCATTGCGCGGCCCAGGACTATCGCTTTTCCAACGCATCATGTTCCTGCCGGCTTCATGGTTGGTGCAGTATCTGGTCCGCTTGATGATTCTGGTCATCCCGATTGCTTATCTCTGGTTCGGACTGCTGCCGCTTTATTTCACGGATATGGCCGACTATGTCTCCTATCAAGTTCCGCTGCTGGCGGCCTATTTCCTTCTCATGCTTTGGATAACACCAACACGATATTTGCCGGTAATCTCAAGCGCCGTCGGAACCTTTGCGACGTTCCGAATGCTGCCGACCGTTGTGTCGAGCCTGATACGACCCTTCGGCAAGCCCTTTAGAGTGACGCCGAAGGGCAGCGGCAACCAAGCAGGCCAATTTGACCGGTACACGTTTTCCTGGATCGCAACCTTGATCATGATCACCGCCCTCGGATTACTGATCGATATTGTCCCCGAGACCACGCAACTTCAGGCTGAATTTTCGCCGATCGCAGCCTTTTGGGCAGGCATCAATATCGTCGTTTTGCTTATCGCCTCCCTAATTTGCTTTGAGAAACCCCAGCGACTGTTCCATGCCTTCAAATTGGACGAACCCGCCACAGTAGACGACATTTCTGGCCGGCTGGTTAGCCTGGCGCTGGACAAGGCGGTCGTGGCAATCCCCCCCGATTCACAATTCGAGTCTAAATCGGTCACCTTGCACCTTAAAGGCTTTGCGCCTTTCAATGCGGAATTGAGGCAGGTCACGCAGCGACGCAGGAGCATGAGCCGCGGCGGCGACAGGCAAGCATACTATCTCCACCTTCACTTCGATCTCCACGGCGCTATTCGAGACGAAATGATCGTGAAGCTCTACACGGGAGAATATTCGCAGGATATTCCAGACATCGACAAGGTCGCCGTGTCAGTCAATCTTCTGCTGCGCTCCTTCGGCCGGGTACGCACATTTTAAGCCGGAGTTGAATCCTCACTTCTGATTTGAGCAGTGCATACGGACTAATATTGTGCCCGCCTACATGAGTACGCAAAGAATGAGCGAGCCTACAGGCTTTCGCCATCCTGTCGGCGACGGTCGTGCCGGCAATGAGCGGGCATTGTTACGTCAAACGCAAATCCACAAGAGGGTGGAGCTTCTTGAGATTCGGCAGGGATTTCGTTTGCCAGGGGATTTGCGACGAGCCGCATATGGTGAGGTGAATATCCGGATTCTTGCGTGCTTCGATCGTCAATTTAGCAAGCAGATTGATGCCGGATGAGTTCAAAAACTGTAGACCAGTCAGATCGAAAGTCGCTTTGCCGCTGCCTCCATAGAGAATCTCCCTGGCCAGATCATAGACCGGCGCATAGGCATCAGGACCCGCCATGCGCATGGTCCCGTCGAAATACAAGGTACTGCCTTCGGACCAGACGCGGAATGCTTCTTCTTTGATTTCCATAAAGGGCCTCTCGCGGGTTCATGTCGATGGAATCGCCATCGCGGCATAGGTTTGCAGCTTGATCTGCTTGTGCGGACCATGCTCATCAAAATGCCAGGCCAAATCAGCCTGGTAGTCGCTCATCAACGTCAACAGTCCTAACCCGGACGCATTGTTTCCTGCAAGAACGCTTGCTTCGATCTGTTCTATGAGGAGATCGCCGGGATCACCGGCCGTCACCTTCTGCAATAGTTGTTGGAAGCGGGCAGCCGCTACGCGGTCGATCAGGTTCACGATCCGCATCTTGAAATGATCGGTATCCAGCAAGGCCTCGATAAGGATTTCGCCTGAGCCGCGAAACTTGATGGAATTTTCGATGAGCTCGTTGGTCAGGTAACCGATGTCGTGTCGCACCGTCTTGTATTGGCGCTCGGAAGCGCGGAAACCGAGCGCCATCGTCTCCGCGATAAAGTCTGATGTCATGGCCGAATGGCGCCACGCCAGATGAAGCGGACCGTCGAACAGGCGAATGCGAAGGGCATTGGCGGCGTCGAACGAAACCAGATCTTCCCTGCCGAAAGTTGCTGTCGTCATCTCCTCACCTGTGCCGCATCACCACCAGGGTAATATCGTCATGGATCTTATGGGTCCCGATATAAGTCATTAAATCGTCGAGTATGCCCTCGACGACCTCTTCCGCAGTCCCGCCATGCAGGCGGCGGGCATCCTCCAAAAGCCTGTCGAAGCCGAACAGCTCGCCCTTTGAATTCTCCGCTTCGGTGACACCGTCGGTGTGCAGGATAACCATGTCGCCTTTCTCGAAGGGCACTTGCCGCGTATCGATAAAGGGAGCTATGTCGAGCTCGAGGCCGACCGGAAGACCGAGATCGCCCGTGTCTATCCGCTCCACCTTGCCATCCTGGCGAATAATGATCATGTCTTCGTGCTGACCGGATACCGTCAGTTTCTCGCCGTCATAGTCGAGGAACGACAAGGTTAGATGCTTGTCGGTCCGTGTCCGTTCGATGTTCTTGAAGATTGTGCGGTTGAGATCGGTCAGGAATTTTGCCGGATCCATCTCGCCTGCCTCCTGCAGGGCGCGGGCGATCGATTGCACCATCAGCATCAGCACGCCGCTCTCCAGCCCGTGACCGGTCACGTCACCGATGCCGATCTTCAGGTTGTTTCCGTTCTGCAGAACATCATAGTAGTCGCCGCCGACTTCGTCGGCCGGGCGCATATAGGCAGCTATCTCCAGATGTTTGTTGGCCGTCAGCTCCTTGGCCCGTGGCAGGACCATGAGCTGGATCTGCCTGGCGACATTGAGCTCCGCACCCAGCCGCAGGTTTTCGTTCTTCAATTGACTGTTGAGGGTTGAAATCTCTTCCTTGGCCGCCTCGATCTCCTTGGTTCGCTCCGAAACGAGGTTTTCGAGGTTTTCGGTGTGGAAGCTGATATCCTCCGCCATCCGGTTGAATGCGATGCCGGCTTCCGCCACCTCGTCCCTGGTCGAGATATCGACCCTGACCGAATAATCCTTCGCCTGTATGCGTTTGGCGGCGCTCGCCAGCGCACTGATGCCGCTGGTAACGCGCTTCGAGGCAGCAAACACCGCGGCCGTGACGATGATCAGGGACACCAGCACCGCCATGATCTGATAGAGCAGGATGCGGTTGGTCGCCCGCGATATCTCGTCCTTGGCGGCAATGAGCGAAGCATAGATCTCGCGCTCAGGCACCACTATTCCCAGCGACATGACTTCGCGTTGCACCGGTCCGTCCACCCAGAGATTGGTCGGGGGCAATTGCTTGACAACCACGAGATAGGGAACGTCCTCTCCCTGTTCGCGGAGGCTAATGTGCTGGATCGCACCATCGGCGTCGAGCGGCAGCTTGGTGATGGCCGCCTGCATGCTGTTGCGCAAGGATCGGTCGAGGCCGGTAACCCCCTTGGCGGCAGCATCGCTGGCGGCGCGCAAGCCGATGACCTTTTCGCCCACCGGGTTGATTGCGACGACGTTTCCGTTCGACATAGTGAGGAAGCCGAAGCCGGTTTGGGCGACTTTGACGTGTTCAACGATTTCGGCAAGTTGTGTGAGCGTGATATCGGCGCCGGCGGCGCCGGCCAAATGATGCCGATCCGGCGTCCAGAGCGGATGAAAAAAGCTGACGATCAGCTTGCCGGTGATGGCGTCGGTATAGGGGGCCGTCTGGGTGATGTAATCGGCAACGGGGCGCGATGACGGGTTGGAGGCCCATTGCTGCCAGGATTCGTAGAGCCCCGGAAAAAAGAAGGTCCAGAAGTCTGCGCTATTGTGCCCGGGATAGAGTTTGTCGAAGGTCTGTGCCTGGGTCGTATAGGGCGCAGTCCGGAAAATCGGGCGCTCCCTCGGGCCGATATAGTACATCTGTAGCTTCGATGCGCCGTTATGCAGCAAGGAAGGGGCTACCAGATCGAGCACCGCGCTCCATTCTACGTCGGCCTGTACCTGAGGCAGGGGATGATGATCCTTGTCGAGCAGGTAACCCCAGACGCTGATGACCGAGGGCGTGCCGGGTGGGTTTTGCGACCATTGGCCAACCGGGTCGTAGGTCACCGTTACGGCGCCTGGAGAGGCTCTGCTCATGGCAGCACCGACGTCGACACTTCTCGCCGGATCATCGATCTGTCCCTGAAGCACGCCTGCCAGCGCCTTCACATCGGAATGGACCTGGTTGATCAGCAGACCGACCTCTGCGGCGGTCGAATCCGCATAGGAGCGAATGTAATCCTGGCTCGCCTTCTCCAGACCCTGTCCCACCTCGGTCGTGGCGTTGCGCGAAAGGCGCTGCACGTTCCACAGCGCAAGGCCACCGCTGACCAGGAGGTCGAACAGAACCGCTCCCCCCACGACGAGCAGAAACTTGGCACGAAATGAGCGCAGCCCGAGCCGTTGCTTGGCAATTGACATGTCTGTCATAGCGGTTTCTGTCCCGAAGAAGCCCAGATCGGCCAGCCGGCATAGCCTCTTGGATGGAGCGCGGCAAAAATATGATCGGCGAAACCTTGCTTGAATCGCTCGATGAATGCGGCCGAATCTCCTCTTCTGACCGCCATTTCATCGGCATAGACATTCTGCCACGCCGTGATGATGTCGGCGAAGTCCTGGGGTTCGCCGTCGAGATTGGTAACCATGAAACTTTCCATCCGCACATCCTTGAAACCGGCGTCCAGCAGCATGCGGCGACCCTTGGGCCCCATTTCGACATCCATATCGAAGTGGGCGAACAGCTTCGCGACCTCGTTATAGGTCCATTGGATGCTGTCGGCTCTGGGTTCGCCAAGACAATGGGAGTTCTTCTCGTTGGTGATGTAGACCCTGCCACCCGGCTTGCATATGCGATAGAGCTCCCGAAGCAGAACATCCGGGCGGTCGAAGATCTGCAATGAGTGCCTGCAGGTCACGAAATCGAACTGGTCGCTGTCGAACAGCATCTGGGATGCATCGCCATAGGTATATTCGATGTCCTGGACGCCGAAGTCGTCCGCCACCTTGCGGGCATATTCGAGGCTGGGCATCGAATGGTCGAGAGCCACGATCCGTGCCGGCTTGAAATCCTTTCGCAACAGCATGGCGAAATCGCCGATGCCGCAACAGATGTCGGCGATATGCAAGCCCTCGCGAAGGCCATGCCGCGGCAGTATCTCGCACTCGTGCCGCCACGTCATTTTCGTCTGGGTGCGGAGGATCGGTATGAAGTTCTGGTTCTCAACGAATGTCTGCCCGGGATAGAAGGCGGAATCATAGATGTCGACGGTGATGTTGGGCGACAGATCGCTCAAATGGCGAAACAGTCGCGATGCCCATGCAACGACGCTCGAAGCGACGACCGTCAGTTTGAGATCGGGCCTCGATCGCGTGGCATCGAGGAGTACATGCGTCAGGGCGCGGAACGCCGTGTTGTTCATGTGGGTGACGCGCTTCAGGTTGACATAGCAGACGCCGTTCACCGTCTCGATGCCGTTGCGCAGCAGCGCGAGATCATCGGCAAGCTCCGCAACCGAATGCGGCCTGAGGACCCCTGACAGGGAGAATTCCTGATTATTGGCATCGAATTGCGCCGTGAAACGGCCAGAGGAGAGGTTGCTCAATTGAGTAGCCTTTCGAGCGCGAGATCCACCACGAAAGTCATCTTTCCTGTATCCTGATCAGGCAATTCGATGTCGGCATCGTAGTTGACGGCAAGGCCGAGAAGGATCGCATGCTCAACACGCGCAGCGTCATCGGTGATGACCTCGAGATAGTTTGCCAACGCCTGGCCGTTTCCAATGCGCTCGACGATTGTCTCATATGAATTGCGTTGCTCGGCCGTGCAGGGAAAGGACAATTCGATCCGTTCGATCGTGCCATTTCGATAGAACCGACAGCTAAGAACACCGTCACTCTCCCTGGTGTGGAACGACATCTCGAAGAGCTCGTTCAGAGCTGCCGAAAGCAGATTGGCATGGCGGATGGGATCGTGGCGATCGTGGCTGACCATGCGAGCCACATAAGCGGCGCATTGATCGCAATGCGACCAGTCCGCCACCAGGGTCGCCATCTCCATCTCCAGTTCAAGCAATGGCTCGAAAGCCGCGTCCACTTGCACTTTCATGGTACCCTCTCGAGAAATCCCGAATGAAACACACTTCAGAAATTCACGGGCTGGCGTGAAATTCGTCGAATGTCGCGGCGGATTGAGTGCGCGTACCCTGCCTTATGAAATCATCAAGCTTGTCGGCGCTAAGCGGAGGGCTGATGCCGTAGCCCTGCAAGCGGTCGCAGCCCTCCGCCTGGAGCCAGGCTGCCTGCTGCTGCGTTTCGACACCTTCTGCGGTCACTTGCATGTCCAGGCCGTGGGCGAGGCTAATCACGGAGCGCACAATGGTTTGGCCTTTGGTATCCTGCAGAAGATCCCTGATGAAGTAGCGATCGATCTTGATCGTATCGAAGGGAAAATTCTTGAGATAGCTGAGCGAGGAATATTCCGTGCCGAAATCATCGAGGGAAATCTGAATGCCGAGCACATTCAGCGTGTTCAGCGTGTCCAGATTGTTAATCGTCCGCTCGAGAAGCACGCCTTCGGTGATTTCCAGTTCCAGGCGCTCGGCTGGAAATCCGACAATATCGAGTGTTTGAGAGATGCGATCGGTCAGGCCCTGCGTCAGGAACTCCGCAGGAGAAAGATTGACCGCAAGCGTATAGTGCACCGGCCATGCCAAGGCTTCGCGGCAGGCTTCTTCTAGCATCCACTGGCCAATTTCCCGCATGAGACCATCGGCTTCGGCCATGGGAATGAAAGCCGCCGGCGGAATGATTCCGAGGGTCGGATGCCGCCAGCGCAGCAGCGCCTCGAAGCCGACCACAATGGACGGAGGCTTCACCAGCGGCTGATATTCGATGAAGAACTCGTCGTGCTGTAGTGCCACGCGCAGGCTGCGCCGCAGCAATTCCCTTTGCTCGACCACGATCAGCATGGCCGGATCGAAAGTCCGCGCACGCCGGCGTCCCTCTTGCTTGGCGGCATAAAGGGCGACATCAGCAGCCTTCATTAGCTGCTCCCCCTCATTGCCGTCGCGCGGTGCAATTGCGACCCCTACGCTAACCCCAACGAAAAGAGAGATGCCGTTGACCATGAACGGCTTCTTGAATTCCGCAACCAGCGCGTTCGCCAGTTTTTCTGGCTCGAAAGCCCCTTGCGGGCTAACCTGGATAACGGCGAATTCATCGCCGGCGAGACGGTAGACAGTTCCGCCCCGGCCGAGCGCTTGCTTGATTCTTTCGGCGGCGAGTTTCAGCACAATGTCGCCGGCGCCGTGGCCAAGCGTGTCGTTGACGGGCTTGAAATCATCCAGATCGAGCTGCATCAGCGCCGGCCCGATCTTGCCGCTCACAGGAAGCAGTTGTGCCAGTGCCGAGCTGAATTGACGGCGA
The DNA here is from genome assembly GCF_008370325.1 of Martinezella tropici. Lineage (GTDB taxonomy): Bacteria > Pseudomonadota > Alphaproteobacteria > Rhizobiales > Rhizobiaceae > Rhizobium > Rhizobium tropici_B. The sequence goes on from NZ_VNIP01000003.1 coordinate 310,602, forward strand.
TTGGGTAATCCGGTCAAGGCATCGTGCGTTGCTTGATGGATGAGCCGCGCTTTTTCATCATCTTCGGATGGCGGAGCCTCCTTCGTGCTTGCGCCGTTGGTTTCGACAATCAGAAGCCCTGCCCGGATATAGGAGACGAGGACGTTGCATTTTCCCCGCCTGGGATCGTCAAGCCGAATCGTGCGGGGTTCGCTGGTATCGATTACCTGACGAATGAGCTCGGCAAGCGCCGGTTTTGCAAGCAGCGGGTAGGCTTCCCACAACGTCATCTCGTTCCGGGACGCAAGACCGATATGCTTTTTGAATTTCTTGGAGGAATCGAGCAGTTTGAGATCGAGATCCCAAAGCGAAATCATCGCCTCTGAACTGTTGGCGGATTCGGACCCAGATGGAATTCGCTGCGACCGATCCACTCGGTTTTCGGGCATAGGGCCTCGTCCTCCCAAGCCGGCCACGCAAAATCCGGCCATTGTCCAGTTTGATCTAGTCCGTTCGCATCGGCGTGTGCGCATCAACAATCGCAGTCTCATCGAGCGAGCAGGCGTGAGTCGTAACTTACCAGAACGTAGCAACCGCTTTAAGCGAATATATTACGAGATCTTCATATTTAGCAATGACTGCTGCTTCATATACCGATTAAAGAATGGCAGCAGTATCGGCCTGTTTCATTACCGAACACAACATAGTTGCATTATCGCATGAACATTGTTTGGGTTGCAGATCTTCTACACCTCCGATGCTTCGCCCTGTCTCGTATACTTGCCGAAATTCATCGTCGCGATCACGGTCCAACTTTGTCCCCCGGCGATATTGCAGTGCAGCAGGACGAAACGGGTGAGCGGCCTCCTTCGACAGCGCGCACTTGCGGGAGCGACAAGGTGGCCAATCAGAGGGGCGAAAGTGTCGCTTTGCGATTGTTTCGGTGCTTCGATCGGAGGTCCCCTGCGCGAGGCGGTCGCGCGCTTTACCGGGTGAAGAATGGCAGCCGCAGAAATTGTCGCGGCTGAACGCAGCCACCATCCAGCCGCAACGCTGCCTATCTGCGATCCTTTGATCTATTGGGTGACGCCGTCGCTCGCTATCCACGATACGAACGCGTTCAACAGCACAGGGTCGAACTGTCCGGTTGACCTGAGCATCGCATCGATTGCTTCGCAGGGAGACCATGCGGTCTTATATGGCCTCATGGTCGTAAGAGCGTCATACACATCACAGATTGCAGCGATGCGCGCAACCTCGGGGATTTCGGCTCCGACAAGCCCGTATGGATAGCCGGAGCCATCGAACCTCTCATGATGATAGAGGCAAATATCTAGAACGACTTTCGGTATACCCTCGATTTGCCTGAGCATCTCGTGGCCCAACTCTGGATGTGTCTGGATAAGCATGAGTTCGGCGGCATCCAGTGGACCAGATGTCTCCAGCAGCTTCGTTGACAAAGCCATTTTTCCGATGTCGTGCAGCAGTCCGCCGAAACCGAGAAGACCTACCGTGTCTTCGTTCAATCCCAAACCTCGGCCAAATGCGATCACCGATGCGCTTACGGCCAACGAATGAAAGAGGGTTCCCTCCTGACCGCCTTCGGGTTTTTCAGCACCGATTAACGCAACAACATCGGCCGAGGACCGCGACATAAGTTTTCCTACCACTCTCCCGGCAAAATCATATTGGATGTCGTGATAACGCCGCGCCCGATTAAAGAGATGTCGAACGTCCGGTATTGCTTCTTTGATCAACTGCCTGGCCAGTCTGACCTGCTCTGCTCGGTGGGATGATTGGAAGTCGGCATCGATTCCAAGTGCAGTTGGCTTCATCGGCCTTAGAGCATCCGCGCCACTATCCGCATCTTGCGTCGGGTCGATCCACATTGCCTCCCGCTGCACTGTCGGCTTGATATCCACGCGAGATGGCCTCGGCATGGCGTCAATCCCGCTGAAAACCTCATCCACAGGGCGTTCTCGCTTCCCTGCGAAGTTTTTCGTGTCCAGCTGATGTAATCCGACTTTCTCCATCACCGGAACTGCCTGCCAGCCGTTAAAAACTCTGAATGCCCAGTAAATATCATTCACAAGAAACAAGCTACGATTCTGGCCATTGTAACAATAATTATCCATAATGTCGCGCCATATTTTATGAAATATTATCAGAATGATGAAATCATCAATTCACATCTAAATTCAATCGATAGTTATAAATTTTAATACTACAAATTTTGCAATTTTAATAAGATATTTTGAATATAAACTTGGAAATATGCACTATAGACTGATAGAGTTTGAAATTAACCGGCGAAATTTGTGCAACTTGCTCGGCAACCAGTTCCTGATTTCGCGGAGCTCTTTGCTGCTTCATCGGCAGACCTGCCTCCAAGATTGGATACAGCGTGGCTGCTATTATCGGTAAATCAGGTCTCAGCATCATAGGATCGGCCCCTCATGGCGGATACTGATCAGAGCACAGGTCAGCACGCGGCGACGGACTTGAGTTTGTTCTTGCACTGTCCATTGGATGGTCGCTAAGTCACGTTATGGTGGCTGTGAGATTTTGTCGTCGATGAGCGACCTCGGCCTAATCAAATTTGGAAATCAAAGGCAATTCAATGACCAGACAGCTTTCTCTTCCGCGTGATCGGATTTCCGTCCTTCTGTTGGAAGGGATCAGCCAGAGCGCGGTGGACTACTTTGTATCATCGGGCTACGTCAATCTCACTCATTTGCCGAAAGCCCTCGATGACAAGGACCTCAAAAGTCATATAGCCGAAGCGCATATTGTCGGAATTCGTTCACGCACGCAGCTCACAGAGGAAATTTTCAGCTCCGCCAAGAAGCTCATGGCCGTCGGCTGTTTTTCCGTGGGGACAAATCAGGTGGATCTGGATGCGGCCCGCCGACGCGGGATCCCGGTGTTCAACGCCCCCTATTCGAATACGCGCTCGGTTGCCGAGCTTGTCATCGGCGAAATCATCATGCTGACAAGGCGGATTTTCCCGCGTTCGGCTTCTGCTCATGAGGGTGGATGGGACAAATCCGCCGAAGGTAGTCGCGAGATGCGCGGGAAAACGCTTGGTATCGTGGGCTACGGCAACATCGGCTCGCAGCTAAGCGTTCTTGCCGAAAGCATGGGCATGAACGTTCGCTATTTTGATCCTTCAGACAAGCTTCGCCACGGCAATTCAGAATCCATGGCTTCGCTCGGTGAGCTCCTCGAAATCTCAGACTTCGTGACGATGCATGTTCCGGAAACCAGTTCGACGCAAAACATGATCACTGAGGCCGAGCTGCGCAGAATGAAAAAGGGAGCCTTTTTCATCAACAATTCCCGTGGCACCGTGGTCGATCTCGAAGCCCTTGCGAAGGTTTTGAAAGAGGGACATCTCGCAGGCGCGGCGGTCGACGTGTTCCCCAAAGAGCCGGCATCGAACAAGGAACGTTTCGAAACACCGCTGCAGGGTTTGGACAATGTGATCCTAACTCCGCATATCGGCGGGTCGACCGAAGAAGCCCAGGAACGCATTGGAAGGGAGGTTTCCAGGAAGCTCGTCGAATATTCCGATGTCGGCTCGACGCTGGGCGCGGTCAATTTTCCGCAGGTTCAATTGCCGCCGCGTCCAAACGGCACGCGCTTCATCCATGTTCATGAAAATCGCCCGGGTATCCTGAACAGTCTGAATACGATTTTTTCGTCGCGCGGACTGAATATCGTCGGCGAGTTCCTGCAAACGCACGGCGAAACAGGTTACGTGGTTATTGAAGTCGAAGGCGTTGGGCCAAAAGCGAATGATATACTTGACGCGCTTCGCCAGATTCCGGGAACGATAAGAGCTCGATTGGTTTACTGACACCGGTTTGAAATTGGCATTTTCCACCTGTCCTCGCGTAGTTTTATCGCGCAACTGGTGGAGACGCTCATCAATATGATTATCGGAATCGTGAAAACCAATCGTGACGCGTCGCCAACCTGCTTGAATGCCGGACGCTTGAGACCTAAATTGGCTCAATGCTTGATCATTCGTCTCGACCGTTGTCGCCGTCAAATGTCCCAATGGATGCCCTCAGCGAAGTCCTGCAAGACTTTCGCTTGAGTGGCGTCAACTATGGACGCTGCGAACTTAGGCACCCCTGGAGCATCGCCTTTCCGCAACAACAGCTGCTTCGTTTTCACTTTGTCAGCCAGGGTCCGTGCTGGATCCATACCGAAGCCCAAGGATGGCAGGAATTGAACGATGGCGATCTGGTTCTGCTGCCACAAGGCATCGCACATCGGCTGGCCAGCGCGCCAGATGTTGAGGGCGACTCGCGCAAGAGCTGCCAGGTAACAAGATTGGGGAGCAACGTATGCGACGTGGTGCGGGACGGAACGGGTGCAACTAGCACCCTCTTCTGCGGCTCCATGGCTTTGGGAGCGCATGCGCTTAATCCTTTGATCGCCTTGATGCCGCCAATCATCAAGGGCTGCGATGTAGCCGGCAATGACCCGATCGTCGGCCCACTGCTGGCGGCCATGTCGGTTGAGGCGACACAGCCCCAGATGGGGAGCGCGACCGTCTTATCGCGTATGGCGGACTTGCTCGCAGCGCGGCTTATCCGCTGCTGGGTCAACTGCAGCGGCGCCTCGACCACCGGCTGGCTCGCCGCCATCCGCGATCCCCACGTCGGTCGTGTGTTGGCGGCCATGCACAAGGACCCCGGCCGTAACTGGACTCTCGAACGCCTCGCCGGCTTGGCAGGTCAGTCGCGTTCGATCTTCGCCGAGCGCTTCAACGCCATGTTAGGAGAAGGCGCAGCCCATTACCTCGCCCGTTTGCGGATGCAGCTTGCTCGCGAGTTGTTGGGGCAAGGCGGCATGTCGGTTGCCGAAGTTGCTTCACGGTTGGGTTATGAATCCGAGGCATCCTTCGCTCGCGCCTTCAAACGCATCACGAACGTCTCACCGGGCGTTGTGCGTCGCACAAGTTCCGGACGAATAGACATGGATTTCGGATTTTTGGACACATACCGTCCTGAATAGTTCGTCTATGACCTCTCCCAACTCAAGGAGATACCTATGACGGACACAACATCACAGCTTGATGGGGTAGCAATTGACCCGGATACCCCTGAACCGTCCACATGGAGCGCGGCGACCTGGTTTGCCGTTCTTTCAATGGCGGCCACCAGTTTTGCGCTGGTATCGGCGGAATTCCTGCCGGCGGGCCTGTTGACCCCATTGGCCCACGATCTCGGGATTACCGAGGGAACAGCCGGACAGGTCGTCACCGCTACCGCTTCCGTCGGCGCTGTCACTGCCCTATTGAGCAATGTTCTCATCGGCAGACTGAACCGCAAAACGGTGTTGGTCGGCCTCAGCGCGTTGGCGATCGGTTCCAATGTTCTTGCATCATTGGCGACAGATTTTTGGTTATTGCTGTTGGCCCGGGCCGGGCTGGGCATCGCGCTGAGCGGTTTCTGGGCGCTTTCAGTTGCCGTCGTGGCAAGGCTGGTCGGCGCCAATGCGACAGGTCGGGGCATGGCTATCGTCACCCTCGGCGTCTCGCTCGCCACCATAGCTGCACCCTCGCTCGGCGCTTTGATCAGCGACTGGCTGGGATGGCGCGCAGCGATGGCGATGACCGCCGGGCTAGCCGCGCTTGCCATGCTGCTGCAGGTACTCAGCTTGCCGACATTGCCTGCAAGCACCAGCAACAGTCTCGTCGATGTTTTCCGGCTGACACGGCGGCGTACCGTTCAACTGGGAATGCTTGCTATTCTTTTGCTGATGACGGGCCATTTTGCCGGCTCGGTTTATGTGCGCCCCTTCCTCGAACAGGTGACGCTCCTTGAAACCAGATCGATCGCCCTGGCGCTGCTTGGATTTGGCACCGCCTCCGTGATCGGCAATGTCGCCGGTGGCCGCATGGCCGACGCCAGCATCCGCTTCGCACTCGCTGTCACGGCGGCGCTAATGGCGTTTGCTGCCCTTGCTTTGGTGCTTTGGGGCGCTCAAACCGGCATTGCGTTCGGGCTCGTCATGCTTTGGGGCTTCGCTTTCGGCATGGCACCGGTGGTACTGCCGACCAATCTTTCCCGCGGGGCGGCCGACGCTCTGGAGGCGGCGGGCAGCCTGATGGTCGTCTCTTTCCAGGTCGCCATCAGTATCGGCGCGGTTTTCGGCGGCTATATCGTCGACCGCTACGGCGCCGTTGGACCCCTGACGCTTACCGCCGTCCTAGCTGCATCGACGGTCGCCTTGGCGCTGACGCAACCTCGCAGCTGATCTTTGCTTCTGCACTGAGAGGCAAACGCAATCGGACTGAAGATGCTATGAGCCTTCGCATCTGTAAGCGCTGAGTGGGAAATGTATGCCGAGCCGAGTGACGCTCTTGCCGCGCACTGGATATGAGGCCACCGGCGATCGTCGGTGGCCTGGGCGGTTGCAGTTGACCCAATCTGAACGCTGGGTCCTGCAATTTCTCTGGGTTGTGGACTATGATTGCTTCGCGATCCGAACGTGAAAGGCGGGAGCTTCACTCCAATAATTAGTACAATGCCGTCGTTCCTGCGCAGGCGTCCCGGCGCGATGACTATCGATCAATCTTACGACCGCAGACTAGTCGACTGTTGCGTGGTATTGTGGAAGTGATCGATGTACGCAAGACCGGTTCGGCCGTTGCCATCCTTCAAGAGGGATGCGATGGCGACAAACACAAGACGATATGCCGTGCGCCGTGAGATGGATTTGTCCTGGACTGTTTATGATCTGTTTACAGGCATGCCGGCGAAGCCTTCAACTTGGGCACTTGAGAACTTGCCAGAGAAGGAAGCACGTGTCTTCTGTGCCATCCTCAACGAAAAAGATGCCGCTCGCCGCATTATCAGGGATCAGAAGTGAGGTTGACGCCCCACGAAACTTCCAGTGGCTATATCTCGAAACAACAATCTTTGACTATCGAGCAGTCGATCGAATAGCACCGGCCTAGCTGACATCGATCGATGCATTGTCACAAGCGATAATAAAACATTGTCGGGCGAGCTCGGGGGCGGATCGATGTCGAAGCGCCCTCATGCAGGAATAGACAGCATTCCAATAAAGCTGACCTGAGTGTTGATCAAAATCTCGCTGTAGATATCGCAACGCCTCCCTTGGGCCGTCTACAGACCTGATACAGATGTCCCCCTGATGAATGAGGACCGGCGTCTCCCAAGTAAGAGAAAATCCCACGCTGATGACAGAGCCCATTGACTTCCTCCTCGCGATGGCGAAGGGGAAAACCTCTGCCCTCATTGCCAGTATCACCGCCCCATCTAAAAGGATGGGAACGAAAGCGCGATCTTTCAGATTAGCTTCTTGCGAGGCCGGCCTTGCAAATCATCGTGCTATCGCCGCGCCTTTTGGCCGTCGAGATAGCCGTGCTCAAAGGCTTTCGCGAGCACGCATCCTTCTGGATATGGATTTTCTTCATCTTGCTTCTCCCGCATGCCAGCGTTGCCGCCACGCTCATAAGCTTGTCTGGATGCCTCATCGGAGGTTGCCAAATCCGGAGGGCCGATTGCTCCCATACTAGTCGCATCAGGGTGTCGCGCTCCCAGGTCGGGCGGGACGATAGAATTTTGGACATGCATGGCTGTTTCCTCCACGTTGCGCAAAGCGGCACGCGCCCGATGTTTCAGCCAACTTGCGCAGCTGCCGGAAACATCCGTCCTTGCAAGAACACCGCCGCCGCTGAAGCGACACTCACATTCTGGTAGCGACCAGATGAAAGCGACGCTGAAGAAACATCATCGCTCCCCATTTAAGGCTATTTCGTGCGCTGTGGCTTGCGAGATTTGTCATTTCTGTTCTTGCTGGACGATGTCTTCGCGTCAAAGGCCTGCCCGAAATTCGTGCCTCCGAGATGTCCGCCGCCGCTCGTGTTGTTTACTTGGCGCAGCGCTTGTCGAAGAAGCTTCTCTGCATTTGTTTTCGTCATTATGTTTCTCCAAAACAAAAAGGGCCGGGGGAATGCCCGGCCTTTCAAAGAGGTTCGCAATCCGTGCCGATACATGCGCAGTCAAAGCAGGCGCGAGCCGATTGCTTCTCTAACTATGCAGATGCCAGATTCTGCGCAGCATTCTTGCCGCTGCGCGCGTCTCTCACCAGCTCGAAAGTGACCGACTGACCTTCCAGAAGCACTGACATGCCAGACTGCTCTATTGCGGAGATATGGACGAACACGTCCGGCGATCCGTCGCTCGGTGCAATAAAGCCGAACCCCTTATTGATATTGAAGAATTTTACGATGCCTTTGGTCATGACGATGTCCTTTCAATCGCATGGAATTAGCGATGCCCGCGTTGTGCGCGCCATCAACGATCGAGCTTGAGAGGAGAGATCAGCATATGCGCGTGCGCGCACAAACGGAGCTAACGAAGCAAATCCGATGAAAAATAACGTATGAGAAATTTGCGTTCAGAATAAGGTGACTTTCCCATAAACTTGGAAGCCGTCTTAATTTAAAAATATAGATTATTATAATTATAGTGATAAACGTCAACGTCCTGCCAATAAAATTGACAGAAACGCTATCAACACTGGAAATAGCGTGGCGAACAGCTGAAATCTATTTCGATTTCTTCATTTTCTTTTGCTTTGCAGCCTCCACAACTGGCTGAGCCAGCCGTAAAGCTCGAAGCTTCTCCGTCTTTTTATGACGCGCAGCCTCTTCGGCTGCGAGAATATTTCTGGCTGCAGATGTCGTAAGGTCAGCCTTCGCCTGGGCGGAAATCTTTGCCGGCTTGAAGAAAACGTCCTTTGTCGCAGTCATGCTTGCTCCTTCTGATGGCTTCGATATTGAGACAGGGAATGATCGGTTACCGAACCTTTCGCTTGGGAGAAGCGAGGAGACCTTCTCGCTGCGTCTTTCTCTTCAGAACGCGAAGGGCCTGATCGACATTGTTATCTATGACGCTTACCTGCAGAACGGCTCCCTGCGGTTGCTACTGCTGTTTTTCCGGCCCGAATGGCTTGCGAGTTCACCCAACTGGATCCGATTCCGCCTATTGTTGCTCCTCTCTCATCCGGCGGCGGCAGGATACTGACATCAATGTCATCTAGTCCGATGCTACGCTCGAAGGTCTCGTTCTCGAATTGAACGCGGTAACGAACCAGGCCTTTCTCCTCGGGTAGACAGGAGAGAATATGACCGACCCCGGTTGGATGGGCATTTCCAAGAGCACGGGGCTTCAACTTGATAGTGTCGCCGGGCTTCAGGCGTTGATTTCGCATATGGTTCTCCGCCAGACAAAAAACAAAAGGCCGGGCGTTACCCCGACCTCTCATAGTCATTCAATTCTACTGCCAGTACATCCGTGGTCAGCGAGAAAGAATGACAAATTCAAACCGCCTGAAGATTGTCGGCGGAACTTTTGCCGGTTTTACGATCCTGAACAAGATCATATGCAATTTTCTGGCCATCCTTCAGTGCGCGCAGTCCGGCGCGCTCCAAAGCGGATATATGAACGAATACGTCCGTGCTGCCGTCATCGGGCTGGATGAAACCAAATCCCTTGCCGGCATCAAACCATTTTACGGTGCCTGTAGCCATGATGATTTCCTTTCGAGGCAATTGCCGTGGTTCCCGCGATACCTTGCGGGATCAGATCGATTATTTGAGAGGAAATCCGGCGAGCCCTGCGGCTCTTGAGCGACATCACAAGCAATGGTCGACATGACCAATATAGGCTCAATTTCTGATTTTGCAACGCCCGGACCAGTTTAATCGACGAACGGCAATGTCGCCGACATCCTGATATCAAGAGAATCTCCGTGATCGTTCATTGTCCCTGCTGTCCAAGACCAGCGCGCTCATCAAAATTGCATATTCTTCGCGCAAATTTCCGGATTGCTCAATTTTTCACCAACAGCACAGCGCCTTCCTCAAATAAAATCAATAGGTTGCAATCTGGCACGCCACTTGCGTCGTATTATCCGAGTTGGTGGCTAGGGTTCCGGCGCTCCATTGCGAGCGTGGCTGGTCCGAGAGCTACCACCGGCTGGGGGAGAAATCCCACCGGATGCACGGCGGGATAAAAGCCCGGGAGACCTCGTAAGCCAAGGGATTGGCGGCGCGATGGTCTTTGCCGATCCCTTTTTGAAAAAAGCAAAAGGGGAATTTCAATGCAGACGTTTTCGAAAATCCTTTCCGTCACAGCTCTGTCCATGTCGTTGGTCCTCGGGCTCGGTTCCGTCGCCAGCGCAGCTCCCAAAACCAGCTTCAAGGTTGCCTGGTCGATCTATGTCGGCTGGATGCCCTGGGGCTATGCCGCCGACCACGGCATCGTCAAGAAATGGGCTGACAAATACGGGATCAACATCGAGGTCACGCAGTTCAACGACTATGTCGAGTCGATGAACCAATATACGGCCGGCGCCTTCGACGCGGTGACGCTCACCAACATGGATGGTCTCTCCATTCCAGCGGCCGGCGGCGTCGACACGACGGCCGTCATCGTCGGGGACTTCTCGAACGGTAATGACGCCGTCATCCTCAAGGACAAGGCAGACCTCGCCGACATCAAGGGCCAGAACGTCAACCTCGTCGAATATTCCGTCTCGCACTATCTGCTGGCGCGCGCGCTCGACGGCATCAAGCTCAGCGAACGCGACGTGAAGGTCGTCAATACCTCGGATGCCGATATGGTCGCGGCCTATAAGACGCCTGACGTTTCGGCTGTTGTCACCTGGAACCCACTTGTTTCGACTATTCTCGAGGATCCCACCGCCAAGAAAGTCTTCGACAGTTCGCAGGTACCGGGCGAGATTATCGATCTGATGGTCGCCAACAGCAATGCGCTGAAGGACAACCCGAATTTCGGCAAGGCGCTCGCCGGCATCTGGTATGAAACGGCCGCGCTCACGAAAGCCGACACGCCGGAGGGTAAGGCTGCTCGCGAGGCAATGGGCACGGCGTCGGGCACCGACCTCAAAGGTTTCGAGGCGCAGCTCGCTGCGACCCGCCTTTTCGACAAGCCCGCAGATGCGCTCACCTTCACCACCTCGCCGAGCCTGCCGAAGACCATGGACCTGGTGCGCAACTTCCTCTTCCAGAAGGGGCTGCTCGGCAATGGTGCTCCTTCTGCCGATGTCATCGGCATCGAAATGCCCGACGGCAAGGTGCTTGGCGATAGCAAGAACATCAAGCTTCGCTTCACCGAGACCTACATGAAGTCAGCCGCCGACGGCTTGCTCTGAGCCTTTTCCATAGGGCGGCGCGAGCGCGCCGCCAGCCTTCCTTCCGCGGAGCCTTTCATGCGTTGGATCAATACGAAGCCAAGCCCTGGTGCGCGGCTTGCCTTGACGCTCTTACCCTTTGCGCTGCTGATCATTGCCTATGCGATCGGTTCCGCCGCAAGGCTTGCCGAAAACGCCAATGACAAGCTGCTTCCCAATTTCGCCGGCTTTGCCGACGCCATCAACCGCATGGCCTTCGTCGCCGATCCGCGCACGGGAGATTACCTCCTGTGGTCCGATACAGGAGCAAGCCTCGTCCGGCTGCTGTCCGGTCTTGGCATATCGACGGCGATCGCGCTTTGCCTGGGCATGCTGATCGGCATGCTGCCCTATCTGAGGGCGCTTCTGTCCCCCTTCGTCGCCGTCATTTCCATGGTGCCCCCGCTCGCGCTGCTGCCGATCCTCTTCATCGTCATGGGCCTCGGCGAGACGTCGAAGATCGCCCTCATCGTCATCGGCGTCGCGCCGACGATGATCCGCGATCTGGCCCTGAAGGCGCTGGAACTGCCGCGCGAACAGATCGTCAAGGCCGAGACGCTTGGCGGCTCCTCCTGGCAGATCGCCCTTCGCGTCGTGCTGCCGCAGATCCTGCCGCGGCTGATAACCTGCCTCAGGCTGCAGCTCGGCCCGGCTTGGCTGTTCCTGATCGCCGCCGAAGCGATCTCGTCCGATTCCGGCCTCGGCTACCGCATTTTCCTCGTTCGCCGCTATCTCTCGATGGACGTGATCTTTCCCTATGTCGTCTGGATCACGCTGCTTGCCGTGCTCATGAACTACCTGCTCGATCGCATCCGCATCGCCGTCTTCCCCTGGTCCGAACTGGAGAAGCAGGCATGAGCGAGCTCAAAATCGAAAAAGTCTGGAAGGAATATGGCGACCAGATCGTGCTCGAGGATGTCTCGCTGACGGTCGCCTCCCGCGCGTTCGTTGCGCTCGTCGGCCCCTCTGGCTGTGGCAAGTCGACCTTCCTGCGCATGCTGCTGGGACAGGAACAGCCGACGCGCGGTACGATCCTGCTCGATGGCACCGCCCTGCCCTCGGAACCTGGCGCGGATCGCGGCGTGGTCTTCCAGCGCTATTCAGTCTTTCCGCACCTGACCGCGCTCGGCAACGTGCTGCTCGGCAAGGAGCTTGCCGCCTCGCGCTACAAGGCACGGCTTTTCGGTTCAGCGCGGCGCAGCGCCATCGATGAAGCGCGCGGGCTTCTTGCCGAAGTCGGCCTTGCCGGCGCCGAGAACAAGTATCCGGCCCAGCTTTCCGGCGGCATGCAGCAGCGCCTCGCCCTTGCGCAGGCGCTCATCATGCGGCCGAAGGTGCTGCTGCTCGACGAGCCGTTCGGTGCGCTCGATCCCGGCATCCGCGCCGAAATCCATACGTTGATGAAGCGCCTTTGGCACGAGACGCAGATGACCGTGGTCATGGTGACCCATGACATGCGCGAGGCCTTCACGCTTGCGACCCGCGTCGTCGCCTTCGACCGCCGCCGCGACAGGCCCGAGGAGAAGGAACGCTATGGCGCGACCATTACCAAGGACATTTCCATCTGGCCGCCGCGCATTGCCGGCGCAGCCTTGATCTTTGGCCCCGACCGGGACGGCCCGGTCTCTTCCCTGGGGCACCGCCGGGACGACCTGGCACCGTCGGGAGATATTTAGCCATGCAGCACGTCAGACGTTCGCCAGAAGAAATCGCCGCCAATCGAGCGCGGTATGAAGACCATCAAAGGAAGGGGCTGGAATTCGCGCCAAAGGCATTGCCGGCGCCAAGCCCGCTTCCCGCCCCGCCGATCGACCCCGCCCTTGTCCTCCACCGGGAGACCGTCCCCGGCGGCTGGTACTGGTCGACACGCATCAGGGCGGGTGAGACGCTGCGCATCGCGCAGGAGCATGGCTTTTCCGCCGTGTCGCTGATCGCCTGGAACGCGGCGGATCCGAGCGAGCGGCTGAACCTCGTCGATACCGTCAAAATGCAATGGACCACCGCGCTGTCGAAGGGCCGCGTGATCTTCTCCGACATGGGCCGTGTCATGTTCTCGGTCACGGAAGATTCCTCCGGCGCCCATGATTGCCTGATGGGAGGCTCCACCGCCGCCTCCAACGAGGCAAAATATGGCCAAGGCCAGCGCAACAGCCGCGATAATTTCATCTTGCTCGCGACGAAAGCAGGTTTGGATCGGCGCGATATTCCCGCCGCCTTCACGCTTTTTGCCCCGGTCCGGGTCGATGCGGACGGCAGGTTCGCCTGGAAGCCGGAACTTCTGCATGACGGCGATTACGTCAATCTTCGCGCCGAGATGAATATGATCGTCGGCTTTTCCAATTGCCCGCATCCGCTCGATCCAAACCCGCACTACGCGCCGAAGCCAATCGTCATCAGCCGCCTGGCTGCCCAGGCCATCCCCCTCGACGATCTGTGCCGTACCGCCACCGCCGAAGCCGTGCGCGGCTTTGAAAACAATGCCTTCGCCAATCTTTAAGCCGGGAGAACGATCATGAGCGATTTCATTCAGACCGCGCCGTCCCGCACGCTCGACAAGGCGGTGCAGGATCATTTCACCGCCGCCGAGGCGCCATTTTCGACCATCGTGCGCAAGGGCCAGACGCTGCGCATCGAGGACAGCTACGGTCAGCAGGCGATCGACACGCTGTTCTACAATGCCGGGGACTATTCGGAGCGCTATTCCAATCAGGACACCATGCGCGAACAGGGTGCCGCCTATATCACCACGGGCACCCGGATCATCTCGAACGAGGGGCGCGTCATGCTGACGATGACCGCCGACAGCTGCGGCCGTCATGACACCTCGGCCGGCGCGTGCTCGTGCGAGAGCAACACGGTGCGTTTCGGCCATGGCACGAAATATCTTCACGCCTGCCGCGACAACTTCGTGCTGGAGGTTTCCAAGCATGGCATGAGCAAGCGTGACGTCGTGCCCAATATCAATTTCTTCATGAATGTGCCGATCGAACCATCAGGCGAAATGACGATCGTCGACGGCATCTCCTCTCCCGGCGACTATGTCGAGCTCAAGGCCGAGATGGACGTGCTTCTCGTCATTTCCAATTGCCCGCAGATCAACAATCCCTGCAACGGCTTCGACCCGACGCCGATCCGAGTCCTCGTATGGGACGGTGAGGCCTGAGATGTTCAAGAAGATATTGATCGCCAATCGCGGCGAGATCGCCGTCCGGATCATCGGGACGTTGCGGCGGATGGGCATTGCCTCCGTCGCCGTCTATTCCGATGCGGATCGCTTCGCCAAAGCGTCTCTGATGGCTGACGAAGCCGTCAGGCTCGGTCCGGCGCCCGCCTTGGAAAGCTATCTCAATGTCGATGCCGTCATCGCGGCCTGCAGGGCAACCGGTGCCGAGGCCGTGCATCCGGGCTACGGATTCCTTTCGGAGAACATCGCCTTTGCCGAGCGGCTGGCGGCGGAAGGCATTGTCTTCATCGGGCCGACGCCGGACAATATCGCCGCCTTCGGGCTCAAGCACACGGCGCGAGAACTGGCGCGTGCCAGCGGAGTTCCGCTACTGCCGGGCAGCGACCTCGTCGAAACCAGCGAAGCGGCGCTGACGGCTGCTGCAGAGATCGGCTACCCGATCATGCTGAAATCGACGGCCGGCGGTGGCGGCATCGGCATGCAGCTCTGTGAGGACGCAGCCGGCCTAAAGGCCGCCTTCGACAGCGTGCAGCGCACCGCCAGGGCGAGCTTCGGCGATGCCCGCGTCTATCTGGAGCGCTTTGTCTCGCGGGCGCGGCATGTTGAGGTTCAGATCTTCGGCGACGGCAAGGGTCGCGTAATCGCGCTCGGCGAGCGCGACTGCTCGTTGCAGCGCCGGAACCAGAAGGTGATCGAGGAGACGCCCGCGCCAGGCCTTTCGCCTTCCGTGCGCGAACGTCTGCATGCTGCGGCGGTGGCACTCGGCGCTTCTGCCCACTATCGCTCCGCCGGCACGGTCGAATTCATCTATGATCCCGCGCGGGAGGAATTCTACTTCCTGGAGGTCAATACCAGGCTTCAGGTCGAACATCCGGTCACCGAGGCCGTCTACGGCATCGATCTCGTCGAATGGATGATCCGCCAGGCCGCTGGCGAAGAGGTGATAACAGGCGATGATCGTCTCACTCCCAAGGGTGCCGCGATCGAGGCGCGCATCTATGCCGAGATGCCGCATGCCGGCTTCCGGCCGAGCGCCGGCCTTTTGACCGAAGTTACTTTTCCGGAAGACACGCGTGTCGATGGTTGGATCGAGACGGGCACGGACGTCACCGCCTATTACGACCCTATGCTCGCCAAGGTGATCGTGGCGGCAGAAGACCGGCCGGCCGCGATCGCGAAGCTGAAGCTTGCGCTTGCCCAAAGTTCCCTATCCGGCATCGAGACCAATCTCGACTATCTGAAGGCAATCGCCGGATCCGAGCTGCTCGCCAGCGGCAAAGTGGCGACGACGGCACTCAAGGATTTTCCCTTCGTGCCCGACGTGATCGAGGTGGTGGCGCCCGGCGCGCAGTCGAGCATTCAGGAGCTCCCCGGCAGGCTGGGGCTCTGGCATGTCGGCGTTCCGCCGAGCGGCCCGATGGACGAGCGCTCGTTCCGCCACGCAAACAGGCTGGTCGGCAACGCCGACGAGACCGCGGCTCTGGAACTGACCGTCTCGGGACCGGTGCTGAAGATCTTCTCCGACGTAACGATCGCGCTTGCGGGCGCTCGCATGCCGATGACCCTCGATGGCGTTCCATTACCCCATAATGAGGCCGTCATCGCCAAAGCAGGGCAGACGCTTGCCATCGGCGCCATAGAAGGCCCGGGCCAGCGCTCCTATCTCGCCGTTTCAGGTGGTTTTGCCGCGCCGCTCATGCTCGGCTCCAGGGCAACCTTCGGCCTCGGCCGGTTCGGAGGCCATGCCACCGGCACGCTCCAAACAGGCCACGTATTGCGCCTTGCACGCACACCCCAGCTTCAGGCCAAGCCGGCGAACGTGCCGGCCTCCCTCACCCGGACCTGGGAGGTTAGTGTCGTCTATGGGCCGCACGGCGCGCCGGACTTCTTTCTGGACGAGGATATCGAAAGGCTGTTTTCGGCGGACTATGAGGTGCATTTCAACAGTGCCCGTACCGGCGTGCGCCTGATCGGCCCTACTCCCAAATGGGCGCGCAGCGACGGCGGCGAGGCCGGCCTCCACCCCTCCAACCTTCACGACAACGCCTATGCGATCGGCGCGATCGATTTCACGGGCGATATGCCGATCATTCTCGGCCCGGATGGGCCAAGCTTGGGCGGCTTCGTCTGCCCGGCCGTCATTGCACGCGATGAGCAATGGAAGATGGGCCAGTTCAAGCCAGGTGACAAAATCCGTTTTCACCCGGCAGCGCGCAGTGAGGATGCCCTTGCCGGCCCGACGGTTCATCGTGCGCCCGAAGAGACCGGATCGGCGATCGTCGGCCAGAACCGGGACGGCCCAGTGCCTGTCGTCTATCGCCGGCAGGGCGATGACAACCTGCTCATCGAGTATGGGCCGATGACACTTGATATCGCGCTTCGCCTGCGCGTGCATCTGCTGATGCAGGCAATTGTCGAGGCGCGCCTGCCTGGGATTATCGACCTGACGCCAGGCATCCGTTCGCTGCAGATCCATTATGACGGGACGACGCTGACGCGGAAACGCCTCCTTGGCCTTTTGACCGAGATCGAGGCAAAACTGCCGCCGGCGCAAGAGGTGAAAGTCCCAAGCCGGATCGTGCATCTCCCGCTCTCCTGGAACGATCCGCAGGCCGAGCTTGCCATGCGTAAATATCAGGAGCTCGTGCGCCCGAATGCTCCATGGTGCCCTTCCAACATCGAGTTCATCCGCCGCATCAACGGCTTGCCCGACGAGCAGGCGGTGCGCGACATCGTCTTTGATGCCAGCTATCTCGTGCTCGGCCTTGGCGATGTCTATCTCGGGGCGCCTGTCGCAACACCGGTCGATCCGCGACATAGGCTGGTGACGACGAAATACAATCCGGCGCGCACCTGGACACCGGAAAACGCCGCGGGCATCGGAGGTGCCTATATGTGCATCTATGGCATGGAGGGACCGGGCGGCTACCAGCTCTTCGGCCGCACGATCCAAGTGTGGAACAGCTGGCGGCATACGCCGGTCTTTGCCGAGGACAAGCCGTGGCTTCTCAATTTCTTCGACCAGATCCGCTTCTTTCCCGTCACGCATGAGGAGCTCAACGAAGCACGTGCCGCCTTCCCGCACGGCGGCTATCCGATCAGAATCGAGGAGACGGAATTCTCCTATGCTGCCTATGAGGCCGGCCTCGCACGCGAGGCCGCGGCGATCGGTGCCTTCAAGTCGAGACAGCAGCTAGCCTTCGAGGTGGAACGGCAACGCTGGAAAGATCTTGGGCTCGACAGCTTTTCCGTTGACGAAGGGTCGGGGCCTGCTCTTGCTGGAGATGTACCGGAAGGTTGTTTTGGCATCGAAAGCGCCGTGCCCGGCAATGTCTGGAAAATACTCGTCGAGGAAGGCCAGCTGGTTGCAGCCGGCGATACTTTGGCCATCATCGAGTCGATGAAAATGGAAATCAATGTTACCGCGCACGCCGCCGGACGCGTTCGTGATCTGCGGGCAGCGCCGGGGCGCAATGTCAAAGCCGGCGACGTGCTCGTCATTCTGGAGGAAATCTGATGCTGCCCACCATTCTCGATCTCACCTCCCTGCGAGACGCGTATAAGGCAGGCCTGTCGCCCCTCGACATGGTGGAGGAAATCATAGCCCGATGCGGGGCATCGGACGATCCGGCTATCTTCATCACGCCGACATCTCCTGAGGCCTTGCGAGCTGCGGCGACGGAATTGCTGGCGACGGCACCCGAGCCCAACAGCCTGCCGCTCTGGGGCATACCCTTCGCAGTCAAGGATAATATCGACGTTGCGGGCCTG
This sequence comes from Martinezella tropici, assembly GCF_008370325.1. Taxonomy (GTDB): domain Bacteria; phylum Pseudomonadota; class Alphaproteobacteria; order Rhizobiales; family Rhizobiaceae; genus Rhizobium; species Rhizobium tropici_B. The sequence goes on from NZ_VNIP01000003.1 coordinate 328,780, forward strand.
CCGACGACGGCGGCTTGCCCCGCCTTTGCCTATCATCCCCAAGCGGATGCGACCGTGGTTGCGCGTTTGAGGGCTGCCGGCGCCATCGTCATTGGCAAGACCAACCTCGATCAGTTCGCAACCGGCCTCAATGGCACCCGTTCGCCCCATGGTGCGCCTCGTTCGGTTTTCGATCGCGCCTATGTCTCCGGTGGCTCCAGTTCCGGCTCCGCCGTTGCCGTGGCGGCAGGTCTTGCCAGTTTCTCGCTCGGCACCGATACGGCAGGCTCCGGCCGGGTGCCGGCTGCCTTCAACAATCTCGTCGGCATCAAGCCGACGCCGGGGCTCGTTCCCAATGTCGGCGTGGTGCCGGCTTGCCGCAGCGTCGACGTCGTCACGGTTTTCGCCGCGACCGTCGGTGACGGGGTCGCCATTCGCCGGATCATGGAAGGTTACGACGCTCGCGACCCGTTCTCGCGGGAAGCAACTCCAGCGAGCCTACCGTCGGTGCGCCCGCGCGTCGGCGTACTCGACGGAGCCGAGCGCGAATTCTATGGCAACAGCCAAGTCGAGGCCCTCTACGATGCCGCCATCGATCGGGCGAGATCGCTCGGCGCGGAGATCGTCCCCTTCGACTACGCACCCTTCCGCCAAGCTGCCGAGCTGCTCTATAGCGGCCCCTGGGTCGCCGAGCGCCTGGCCGCGGTAAAGGATTTCCTCGCAAGCAATGCCAGCGATTTCGACCCCACGGTTAGAACCATCATCGAAGGGGCGAGAGGCTATGACGCGGTTGCGGCCTTCGAAGGCAAGTACAGGCTGGAGGCGTTGCGGCAAAAGACGAAGGTGGAGTGGGAGAAGGTCGATTTCCTGATGTTGCCGACATCCCCCACGACCTACACCGTCGAGGAAATGCAGGCCGATCCTATCGTCAGAAACAGCCATTTCGGCCGTTATACCAATTTCGCCAATCTGCTCGACTGCGCGGCTATTGCCATACCCGCAGGCTTCGATCCCGACTGCCATCTGCCAGCCGGCGTCATGCTGGTTGGACCTGCCTTTACCGACGATGCTTTGGCGCCTTTCGCCGATGCCATGCATCGAGCGGCAAATAGCGGAATGGGCAAGGACCGCATGGCGACACTGCCTGATAGAAGCCACGTGACACCTGAAGCCGCCGACGTCGTTCCAATCGTCGTTGTCGGCGCGCATCTGACCGATATGCCGCTCAACCATGAACTCACTGGAAAGGGCGGCTATAGGATGAAGACGGGTCGAACGGATGGCAGTTATCGGCTTTTCGCCCTTCCTGGGACAGTGCCGCCGAAGCCGGGATTGGTGCGCGATCCAGGCTTCGGCGGCAACGGTATCGAAGTCGAGGTTTGGGCCTTGCCGCCTGCGGCATTTGCCCGCTTTGTTCAGAATATCCCCGCGCCCCTGGGGATCGGCAAGATCCTGCTTGACGATGGCAGCCATGTTTCCGGATTCCTCTGCGAGACGCACGCCGTGGTTGGTGCCAGGGACATCACTGAGTTTGGTGGCTGGCGAAATTTCATTCGCGCCGCCGATGCCTCGGCTTGAATGAAGGAAGAAGCAGGATGAGAAAGACCCTCTTGTGGGCATTGCAGATCATTCTTCATGGCCTGACCGCGAGAACCCAGGCAATTGGCAGCCTTGATCAGCCTCAGTTTCATTCCGCTCGCAGCGAAGCATCGTCAGAGACTGACTAACTGCTTCGGACGAAAGCATCTTGCCGATCCCGACGTGTCAGCTTCGGTCCTCGGCATAGGCCGACCAAACTCGAGTGATGACAGGAAAAACGCCAACAAGCGAGTGCAGGCATACAAGATGGCTGCGCTCCCCCGGTGAAGGATTCAACTCGCCAACCTCGCCATTTAGTCGAATGGACAACTCTAGGGAAAGTCGCAAACGGCTACTTTGCTCTTGATGGGACTCGCACCGGCACCCACGACGAAGGTGCGTCGACAACACCTGACAATAGACCAAACAGAGCGCTCAGATTTCGAGGGCACCCGAAAGGGCATGTCCTAACGACCACCTCCGGTTTAGCACCGACGAGAATCTCCATCCACGTGATGATGCTGATCGCCTTTTCCTGATATCGCGCCGGTCCGTGGCGCCTGCGGTATCGCGTTGAGATAGTCGATCAAGACATTTGTATCGAAAAGCGCCTTTACCCCTCCCTACCTCCGACGATCAGCAACAGCGGTCACTATTGACAAGTTGCCCCGTATATCCCTTGATATGCCACATCCGAGATAACAGACAGATGTCCGGAATATTGGATTATTCGAATGCCATTAACTAAGGGGAACAACCATGACCATTTCCTTCCGTGTCGGCCTGATGTCGCTGGCCGCCGCCGCACTCCTTTCTTCCACGCCCGTTCTCGCCGATAGCAGCAAGCTCGATGAGGTGCTTGCGCGCGGTCATCTCGTTCTTGGAACCGGCAGCACCAATGCGCCATGGCATTTCAAGAGCGCCGACGACAAACTGCAGGGTTTTGACGTCGACATGGGCCACATCATCGCCAAGGCCCTCTTCGGCGATCCCGACAAGATCGAATATGTGAACCAGTCGTCCGATGCCCGCATTCCAAACATCACCACCAACAAGGTCGATATCACCTGCCAGTTCATGACTGTCACGGGCGAGCGCGCCCAGCAGGTGGCCTTCACCATTCCCTATTATCGTGAAGGCGTCGGCCTCATGCTGAAGGCGGACGGGCAATATGCCGACTATGCGGCGCTGAAGGCGGCAGGCTCTTCCGTCACCATTTCGGTTCTTCAGAACGTCTATGCGGAATCCATGGTCCATGCCGCCCTTCCGGATGCGAAGGTCGACCAGTATGAATCCGTCGATCTGATCTATCAGGCACTGGAATCGGGACGCGCCGATGCCGTTGCCACCGACCAGTCGTCGCTCGCCTGGTATATGACGCAGAATCCGGGCCGCTATAAGGATGCAGGCTACGGATGGAACCCGCAGACCTATGCCTGTGCAGTCAAGCGTGGCGATCAGGACTGGCTGAATTTCGTCAATACCGCCTTGCATGAAGCCATGACAGGCGTGGAATTCGACAGCTACGCCAAGTCCTACAAGACTTGGTTCGGCAAAGACCTTACCCCGCCGCAGATCGGTTTTCCGGTCGAATACAAGTAACGGCCGAGCGGAGCGGGCATACCCCCGCTCCGCCAGCCTGAAAAGGGGCGGCCCGACATGGGTTACACGCTGAATTTTGCCGCCGTCTGGCGCAACTTTGATTTTCTTATGAGCGGTCTGGCGCTCAGTCTCGGCCTGGCGATCATATCGATTCTGATTGGTGCCTTGATCGGCCTGATACTTGCCTTTGCGCTGACGTCGAAAAGCCGGGCGGCAATCATCCCGGCGCAGGGCTATGTGACCGTGATCCGAAACCTGCCGATCCTGGTGCTGGTGCTGTTCGCCTTCTTTGCCTTGCCGCAGATGGGCCTTCGCCTGGACAAGATCAAAAGCTTCGTCCTGGTCCTGTCCATCTACTCGGGTGCCTATCTTGCCGAAGTGTTTCGCTCGGGGTTGCTATCGATCCCGAAAGGTCTCTCAGAGGCGGGTCTCGCAATCGGCCTGACGCCAATGCAGATCCGCGGATCGATCATCGCGCCGCTGATGCTGCGCAACGTGCTTCCGTCGCTGTCTTCGACCATCATCTCGCTGTTCAAGGATACCTCGCTTGCAGCCGCCATTGCCGTGCCGGAGCTGACATTCGCGGCGCGCAAGATCAACGTCGAGAGTTTCCGCGTCATCGAAACCTGGATGGTCACATCAGCTCTTTACGTCGCAACCTGTTTCCTCATCGCCGCGCTGATGCGTTTCGTCGAGCGCAGGCTGGCTTTGCCGAGGTAACACAGGATGTCTCATAGCTTTCTCGAACAACTCTGGATCGCCCGCTACGTCATCATCAACGGGCTCGGCGTGACGGTATCGATTTCCCTTCTTGCCATTCTTGCCGGTTCCATCGTCGGTGTCTTCGTTGGCCTCGCGCTCGTCTATGGCGGCGCCATCCTGCGCCTTTTGATCCGGGCCTATACCGACATCATCCGCGGCACACCGGTGCTGGTCCTCGTGCTGGCAAGCTACTACGTCTCTTCCGCGGTGGGCCTCGATTTGGGGCCGTTTTCCGCAGGCGTTGTTGCCCTTGCCGTCTTCTGCTCGTCGCATGTCGGTGAGATCGTGCGCGGCGCGCTGCAGGCCATCCCGAAGGGTCAGACGGAGGCGGCCAAGGCGATCGGCCTCACCTTCACCCAGACCTTCACTTCGGTCCTCTGGCCGCAAGCGATGCGCCAGTGCCTGCCGGCTTGGGTGAATACGGCAGCAGAGATGGTCAAGGCCTCGACATTGCTTTCCGTCATCGGCGTCGCCGAACTGCTCCTGCGCACGCAGGAGATCATCTCCCGCAATTTCATGAGTCTCCAGTTCTATTTCCTGGCTGGTGGCCTCTATTTCATCGTCAACTTCGGTATCGAGCGCTTCGGCAAATATGTCGAGCGCAAGACCGCACTACCGTCCTGAGGAGATCAGACCGATGGGCAAGACAATTCTAGACATTCAGGGCCTGCGCAAGACCTATGGCCAGCACGAGGTTCTCAAGGGCGTCGACTGCACGGTGCAGGAAGGTGAGGTCATTTCCATCATCGGCTCCTCCGGCTCCGGCAAGACGACGATGCTGCGCTGCATCAACATGCTGGAGGAATTCCAAGGCGGCAAGATCAGCCTCGATGGCGAGGAAATCGGCTATCACGCCGACGGCAGCACCCGCCGTCGCAAGAGCGAGAAGGAAATCGCCCGCCAGCGCGCGCTCACCGGCATGGCGTTCCAGCAGTTCAACCTTTTTCCGCACATGACCGCCGCCGAGAACGTCATGCTCGGCCTCGTCAAGGTGAAGAAGATGTCGAAGCCGGATGCACGCGCCGTCGCCGAAAAATGGCTCGACCGTGTGGGCCTCGCTGCTCGCGCCAACCATTATCCGGGCCAGCTCTCGGGCGGCCAGCAGCAGCGTGTCGCCATTGCCCGAGCGATTGCCATGGCGCCGCGGTTGATGCTGTTCGACGAGGTAACATCGGCCCTTGACCCCGAACTGGTGGGCGAGGTTCTTCAAGTCATCAAGGGGCTAGCCGCCGACGGCATGACGATGCTGCTTGTCACCCATGAGATGCGCTTTGCCTATGAGGTCTCGTCACGCGTCATCTTCATGAACCAGGGCGTCATCTGCGAAGAAGGAGATCCAAAGGACATGTTCCTACGCCCAAAGACGGAGCGGCTTGCCGAATTCCTCAAGACCTCGAGTTTCAATTGAGAGGAAAGAAGAGCGCGGCGCAAGCGTTGCGTCATCGCAGGCGTGGATGCTATCGCAGCGTCTTGCTGAGACCTGGCGGCACCAGCGCCGTATAGCCGGCACCATGTGCCGATGCGTCGCAGCGTGCCGGTTGCGGCCGGTTTAGGAATATTCGGAGAAAAGCATGGCCGAGACTGCAAATGACATTGTATCCCGACGCATGCGAGGCCTGGATCGCGCGTTTGAGATCCTGGAGTTTCTTCGGGTGAAACGCCAGCCCATGCGTCCGAACGAGATCGCCACTGAAATCGGCGCGCCACGCTCTTCCGTCTATGAGCTCGTCAATCTTCTGCTTGGTCATGGCATGCTTGACTATCAGGGCGGCGATGGCCGGGTTTTTCTCGGCCGCCGTCTCTATTTTCTCGGAACCGCCTATGCCGAACAATTCGACCTGATGCGCGAATGCGGCCGCATGCTGGGCGTGCTCGCCGAGGAGACGCGCGAGACAGCGCAAATGTGCCTGCTGGAAGGCAGTAAATATACGGTCGCCATGATGCGTGAAGGCATCCGCCCGTTTCGCATTTCCTCGAATGTCGGCGAACTCGTCGCCATTCCCTGGACCGCCTCGGGGCGCCTGCTTGTGGGCCATCTTTCGGACCAGGAAATCCTTGATTTCATTCCGCCGGAAGATTTCGTCCTGCCGAATGGCAGGCGGCTGGAGCCGGCCGATTTCATCGCTCAAGTGCGCCAAGCCACCGAAGACGGATATTTCACCTTCAATAGCGAAGTGGAGAATTTCACCCATTGCTTCGCCGTGCCCATCCATCAGGCCGACGGCGCCTGCATCGCGACACTTTGCCTGGTTACCCCGCGCGAGGATGGCTTGCGCAACCGCACCGCCTATCTCGACAGCCTCTTGAAAGCCGCTCACGAGATCTCCGAAAAGCTCGGCTTCCGATCATCGAAAGGCCGCTTCTTCGGTTCCTAAACCTAGCAAGATTTTTCGCGAAAGTGGCAAATCTCCGCTCTAGCTTGGCGCTGGCTCAAGCCGCACTCGGCGCGATGTCAGAGCAACATCGACGCACCGCGGTCGAGATAGGTATCGAGGAATTGCTCAAGTCGAGGATTTCTCGGCTTCTTGAAGACCTCTTGTGGCGATCCGGTGAACAGCACCTTGCCATGATCGAGAAAGATGATCTGCTGGCCGACGGTCGCAGCGAACCCTATTTCGTGCGAAACAACCACCATGGTCATACCCTCGGCCGCCAGGTCGCGCATGACGTTCAAGACTTCGCCGGTCAGTTCCGGATCAAGCGACGAGGTCGGCTCGTCGAACAGCATGATCTTCGGCTTCAACGCCAGGGCGCGGGCGATCGCCACGCGTTGCTGCTGTCCGCCGGAAAGCTGTGACGGATAGTGCCCTGCTCTGGCTTCGAGCCCCACCTTGACGAGTTGCACCATAGCCGCATCCTCGGCCTGCTTTCGGCTCATCTTATGAACCGTCTTCAATGCCTCGCTGACATTGCCGAGTGCAGTCATATGCGGCCAGAGATTGAACTGCTGGAACACCATGCCGATCTGGGCACGGATCGAGCGATTGGTCGCTGCCGAAATGCGTTCGCGACGTCCCTGAGCGTCTTCGGCAAAGCCAAGCACCTCACCGTTAATGGCGATCGTCCCGCGCGTTGCCTCCTCAAGAAAGGCCATGCATCGCAAAAGCGTACTCTTGCCGGAGCCGGACGGACCGATGAGACACGAGACCTGTCCCGGCTCGATGGCAAGATCGATGCCATGAAGAACCGTGGTCTCTCCGAACGTCTTGACGAGATTGCGGACTGCTATAGCGGGGACGCTCATGCGTTGAAAAACCTGAATCTGGAAAGTTTCGTTTCGGCAAGATTGCCAAGCCAGCCGGTGACTTCGACAAGCACCCAGTAGAAGAGCGCCAGGGCGGAAAGCGCTTCGACGAAGGCATATTGCTGCGATCCGATCGCGCTCAGCGTCGCCGTCAGTTCCGGTACGGTGATGATGGACAAGACCGCCGTCTCCTTCATCAGGATGACCACCATGTTCACGAAGGGCGGCAGCACCAGCATGGTCATCTCGGGCAACAGAATGCGCCTGATGATCTGTCCCCGCGTCAAGCCGACGCATTCGCCAGCTTCGATATGGCCCTTCGGCACGGCCTGGAATCCGGAACGGAAGATTTCGCTGAAATAGGCCGCGCCATAGATCGAAATGCCGATCAGCCCCGCGGGCAAAGGATCGAGCTCGAGGCCGACGAAAGGGCCACCATAATAGACGAGGAAGATCTGGATGAGAAACGGCGTTCCGCGCAGCACGGCCACGATGGCACCCAGTATCTTATCGACCACCATACCGCCATACTGCCGGGCGACCGCCATCAGGAAGCCTATGACGGCCGCAGCAATCGTGCCCAGGATCCAGATCATGATCGTCACGCCGGCGCCGCTGAGGATCGCGGGCCACTGCCCGATCAGGACATTGATATCGAAGCTCATCGCGGTACCCCCGGCAATCTGCTTTCGATCAGGCCGCCGGCAAGCGCCACCAACCAGTTGATCACGAGATAGATAAGGCCAGCTGAGGCGAAGATCTGCAGCGGCAGAAAAGTGCTGCCGGCGAGATCCTGCGCCATGCGGGTCAGTTCGACGATGCCCACGACGGAGACCAGCGACGATGCCTTCAGAATGAGGATCGCCTCGTTGACGAGAGCTGGAAACGTGAGACGTAGGGCGATCGGAACCTTGATGCGGCGGAAGATCTGGCGCGGAGTAAGGCCAACCATCTCGGCCGACTCCACTAGGCCGCGCGGCACGCTGGCAAAGCCGCCACGCAGGTTCTCGGCCTGGTAGGCAGCCGTACAGAGCGACAGACCAATGATCGCCGCCACGATGCTCGGCACATTGATGCCGATGACGGGAAGCAGATTGTAGATCAACAGCAATTGCACCAGCAGCGGCACACCACGAAAAAAGCTGATGAAAATCTGGGCAGGCCGCACGAAAAGGCTACGCCCCGACAGCAACATTCCCGAGATAAGAATCGCAATCGCAAAGCCGATGAGGATCGACACGACGCTGATCGTCACTGTGTAGATGGATGCCTGCAGAAGCAACCCGAATAGCTCGATGGACATATGAGATTTCGCCCGCTTGGCGGTCAGAAAGTGCGGCCTCTTCCTTCGCCCATGCCACGCAATAGCGCGGGCATGGGCGATTTCCGAGGGCTGCTCAGAATGCCGGGTCCTTGACGGCGTCAGGCGTGTCGAAGCTGGCGCCGAACCATTTCTTCTGCAGTGTCGCCATGCGGCCATCTGCCTTGATCTTCAGCATGGCGGCATCGATGGCGTCCATCAACGGCGCGTGATCGGCATCCTTCAAGCCGATAAAGCCGAAATAGGACTTCTTGCCGAAGGGCGGCAGCACGACTTCGAACGTGCCTTCACGTTGTTTGGCGACAAAGGCGATATTCGGCAGCGAATTGGCAACGCCGGCGATACGGCCGGCCGCGAGGTCGGCGTAGGATTCCGTAAAGGCCGGATATTCGCGGATATCGACCTTGCTCGGCAGGGTTTCGGAAAACTCCTTCAGCTGATCGAGCTGCGCAGTTGCCTTGCCGACGCCGATCTTCTTGCCGGCGATGTCTTCCGGCTTGCTGATCGTCTTGTCACCGGCCTTTTTCAGGATCGCGATGGTTGCTTCGGCCAAAGGCGGCGTGAAGCGATAGCGCTCCATGCGCTTCTTGGTGATCGTCGCCGGGCCGGCGACAACGTCGAACTTGCCGGCTTCAAGCGCCGGAAACACGCCGTCCCATGGGAGCGTGACCCATTCGATCTTCACGCCCAACTCCTTGCCGATCTCATCGAAGAGGTCGACGTTCAAGCCGACATGCTTGCCTGCATCGATGAAATCGAACGGCGCGAAGGCCGTCTCGGTGCCGACCTTCAGGGTGCCGGCTGCCTTGACCGCGGTAAGCGTGTCAGCCGCATGGGCCGAAATCGTTGCGCCAAACAAAAGTGCGGCGCCAACCAGCCCCTTCAGAAGCGAATTTTTCGTCATGTCTTTCTCTCCAGTTTTGTACCCTTCCTTCGGAAGGTTTAGGTTCCCCAAGCATTGTCCCGTCAGGCCGATTTCTATGACCTTTTTTGTCTATACAAATAGATACAGCCTCGCCTACACTGTCAAATACAAAACATAACGAACGCAAGAATTATGCCGTATGATGCCCGATGGATCTGGCAGAAGCGGTTTTCACGGACATTGAATTCACTGCCGGAGCAAGGCGAGCGTTGGTCCCAATTCATCAGAAAATTCTGAAGGATATCGAAAGCAGGATCGTGAGCGGCATCTGGCCGCCGGGATACCGAATACCCGTCGAACATGAGCTGCTGAAAGAGTATCGATGCTCCCGGATGACCGTGAACAAGGCACTTTCGACCCTGGCTGAGCGTGGCATGATCATACGTCGTCGCAAGCTCGGCTCCTTTGTCGCTTCGCGGCAAATCGACCGCACGGTCATGGACATCCAGGACATTTCCACGGAAGCGGAGTTGGCGGGACACGAACATAGCCACACGATGCTGATGCGGAAAGTCGAAAGGCTCGATTCTGCCACCGCGATACGGCTTGGCGAAACCGTGGGGGCGGAAATCCTGCGGCTTCACTGCCTGCATGCGGTCGACGGCAAGGCGAATGCGCTTGAGCGGCGCATCATCATGCTGGACCTGGTGCCTTCAGCAAGAACCGAGAGTTTCGCTTCGGTACCACCCGGCAAATGGTTGCTGGACATGGTGCCCTGGTCGAAGGCCCGGCATGTCATTCGAGCCGTCTCGGCCGATGCCGCGACGGCACGCCTGCTTGAAACCGAACGCGGCGAAGCCTGTCTGACGCTCATCCGCCAGACATGGCAGAGCAGCCGCACGGTCACCTATGTCGAATTCATCCATCCCGGCGATCGTTTCCAGTTCGCCGGCGACTTTCATCCCAACGAAAGAGGCGTCATCGATCCATCACCGCAAGGAAGCTCTTCTTGAACGACAAACGGATTAACAGGGCAGTTCCGCTCAAGGGCTTGCAGGCCTTTGAGGCCGTCGGCCGTTGCGGCAGCGTGAGCGCCGCGGCCTTAGAGCTGAATGTTTCGCCCGGAGCGATCAGTCAGCAAATCCGCAAGATCGAGAGCTTTCTTGGCGTCACCTTGCTCGAGCGCAATGGTCGAACGGTGGAGCTCACCCAATGGGGGCGGCTCTATCATCAGGAAATATCGAAGGGATTCGAACAATTCGCAGCCGCGGAGCAGATCCTGGAACGGGCTCGCAACGAGAATGCCCTGGTTCTCAGCGCGCTATCTTCCGTCGTCAACAAATGGATCGGGCGCCGGATCTTCGACTGGCAGGCCCTTCATCCCAACGCGCATGTCAGGATCGTCGGCCGCGACAAGGAACCGCGCATGGGTTTCGACGACATCGATTTCCGCATCAGCTACGGATCGGACGTACTGCAGCATGAACACTATACCGAGCTGTTCCGCGATTGGGTGGTTCCGGCCTGCTCGCCGGCACTGATCAAAGGCAAGGCGCCGTCCGCCGCGCAGCTTCTTCAATATCCGCTCCTGCACGTCGAATGGGAGCGGCATTTCACGCCCTATCCGAGCTGGCTTGAATTCGCCGCGAAGACGGGGGCGGCACTCGAGGAAACCGCCGCCGGCCTTTCCTTCACCCTATCGAGCAGCGCAATTGACGCTGCCGTCAACAAACGCGGCGTCGTTCTCGCGCAGATGTCGATGATTGCAGATGAGCTCGAGGCGCAGACGCTCGTCATTCCCGTCGACATACGCATTGCCTTGCGCGAAAGCTACTTTCTCGCCTGGGACAGGGCCGCCCTGGAAAAACCGCACGGACGCCAATTCCGCGATTGGCTCGTCGCCATTTCCCGCCAGCAGGGCCTGATGTCGGCGCCCGGATCAACATTTTAGAAAAACTAAAACGGAACTCAGCTGCACGATATTGATGAAATTTTGCGCCTGGCGATAATTTACGCATCCGCCTCCGAAACGAGGGCGAGACCGACATAGAGGAGAATTCGATGGCGCGGACCGACAAGATGAAACTGGGAACTTTCGTCTATACGTTCGGCTTCCATCCGGCCTCCTGGCTGCATCCGGCAAGCGATGTCAACGGCGCCAACGGCTTCGCACATCTACTGGATGTCGCCAAACGATCCGAGGCGGCGAAATTCGATTTTATGTTCATGGCCGATTCTCCGGCTGCGGCCGTCGGCGATCCGAATGCGCTTGCCCGCATTCCAACCAAGATGAACCGTTTCGAGCCTCTCTCGCTGCTCTCGGCGCTGGCGGTCACGACCAACGATCTCGGTCTCGTGGCAACAGTCTCGACGAGCTACTATGAACCGTACAATGTAGCCCGTCTGTTTGCCTCGATCGACCATCTGAGCAAGGGCCGCGCCTGCTGGAATGTCGTCACGTCAGACCATGACGAAACCGGCTACAACTTCAATCGCGAAGGGCTCGATCCGCACGCGCTGCGCTATGAGCGTGGCAACGAATTCGTCGACGTCGTCTTCGGCCTTTGGGACAGCTTCGAGGAAGGCGCACTCCTTCTCGATCGCGAATCCGGCGTCTACTATGACAAGGACAAGCACCACACGCTCAACCACAAGGGCAAGCACTTTCAGGTTCGCGGCCCCCTCAATATCGCGCGAACGCCGCAGGGCCGTCCTATCATCGCCCAGGCGGGTGGTTCCGAACCCGGAATGGATATGGCGGCACGTACCGCCGAGATCGTCTTTAGCCTCGCATCGAATATCGAGCGGAACCGGTCCTTCTACGACAATGTCAAAAGCCGGATGGCTGCCTATGGCCGCGATCGGGGCGACCTGAAAATCATGCCGGGCATCGTCATCAATGTCGGTGAAACCGAGGCCGAGGCAAAGGCGAAGGTGGACTATCTGATCGACAAGATGCATCCCGATGTCGGGCGGTTGATGCTCTCCGAATTCTTGGAAGCGGACCTGCGTGGCGTGGCTCTCGATGAGCCCTTCCCGATGGACCGGCTGCCGGCGGCGCCAAAGGGATCGCGTGCCCTGTTCGACGAACTGGTCGATTTCGTCAAGAGCGGTCACACGGTCGGCGAACTGATCCGGCACTATGCCGAGAAGCACACCGGCAATGGCATAACGGGCACGCCGACCCAAATCGCCGACTACATGGAAGAGTGGTTCGAGACGCGTGCCGCCGACGGCTTTATTCTGATGTTTCCGACCTTGCCGTCCAGCCTCGACGACTTCGTGCGGCTCGTCCTGCCGGAGCTTCGCCGCCGCGGGCTGTTCCGCGAGGAATATGAGGGCAAAACCTTGCGCGAAAACCTCGGCATTTCAACGCCGGCAAACCGCTTTGCCAAGAACTGAGGGCCGATCCAATGGGTGACGAGGCTCTGATCAGCGATGCGGAATTCAGACTATCGATGCGTCATCTGGCCGGTGCGGTCAGCGTGATAACGGTCGGTGACGGGCAAGACCGCACCGGCTTCACCGCAACATCGGTCTCTTCATTTTCGGCGGAGCCGCCTTCCGTCATCGTCAGTGTCAACAGGGCTTCTTCCTCCTGGCCAGCGCTTGAGCGGTATGGCTGTTTCTGCGTCAATGTGCTCGCGGCCGACCAGCAGCACGTGGCGCAGTCCTTTGCCGGTATTAATGGGCGTAGGGGCGCCGACCGCTACGATGGTGCGCGATGGTATCGTCTCAGGACAGGCGCAGCCGCACTTGAAAATGCCCTCACCGTCCTGGACTGCGAGCTCGAAACCGCATTCCACCATCATTCCCATGCCATTCTGATCGGGCATATCCGCGCGATCGAAATCCGACAGGGCATCGGGCCGCTCCTATATTGGCGAGGCGGCTATCATGAACTTCCGATGGACGTCGATCGCGATGGTCTAGCGAAGCCGCTCCGGCAATAGCCCGATCGAAGCGACATCCGCATTGGCAAAGGCGAGCCTGAGATACCGCTCCTGCCCTTCGCCGAAATAAGCACCTGGTATGCAGACGACACCGCGTTTGCTAGCAAGTTCTTCGGCAACCTCGGACGACGATCGATCCGCAAAAGGATGGCGAACGAAGGCGAAATAGGCACCGATCGCTGCAATTTCCCAGCCCGTCAGTTCCGAAGCGGCCCGTCTCAAAGCATCGGCGCGGCGAGCGATCTCCAGCCGGTTGCCGGCCCGCCAATCAGCCAGCACCGGCAAAGCCGATGCGACTGCGATCTGAGCCGAACGCGGGGCACAGATTTGCATATTGTCCATAACCTTCGCGATCTCCGCGATGAGCTTGGGTCCCGCCGTGATTGCACCCAGTCGATGACCGGGGATGCAGAAGGATTTCGAAAAGCTGTAGAGAAGGACGAGCGTATCCTCCCAACCCGGTTCGGATAGAAGCGAGTGTGGCCTGCCGTGACCCTCGACAAGGAAATCGCGATAGGTTTCGTCAACGATCAACCATGCGCCGTATTTTCGGCACAGCATAAAAAGCTCGTGAAGCAGGCCGGGCGGATAGACTGCTCCGGTAGGATTGTTGGGCGTAACGATGGCGAGCATCCTCGCGCCGGCCGCAAGTGCGGCCTCGGCTGAACTGAGATCGGGAAGAAAGCCAGCGGCCGCGTCGCAATCGACCAATCGTCGCCCAATCCCCAGCATCGACAGCGTCGTGTCATGATTGAAGTAGAAAGGATTGGTCAGCGCCACGGTATCGCCAGCGCCTGCAAGGGCGATTGCAGCGCACATGAACGCCTGATTGCAACCCGCGGTAATATGGATATTGCCGGCAGATATGTCAGCGCCATAAAATTCTGCAACATGCGCAGCATAGGCCTGCCGCAATAGAGGTTCGCCCTCGATCGGCCCGTATCCCGTCATCGCCTGTTGCCCGGCGGCCTCGCTAAGCAGCCGCAGCATCTCCGGATGCGCGGGATAGCCGGGCACGGCCTGCGACAAATCGATGAGCGGTCCCTTCTGCCCCCTGTATTCGCGGCCCCAGGCAACGACGGAAGGAATGGGCGGAGGGGAAAGGCGGGCAACGAGCGAGTTGAATTTTGCAACGGTCATATCGATTTCTCTTTGATACCGATTGCTACAACGATACCTATTGCTTTCTCAACCTCTTTGTTGGGCGAGACGGACCTCAAGCGGAGACGCATGCACATGGTGTGGAGCATGGTGTTCAGTCCATCGATCGCTAAACGCTGAGCACGGTGTTCCGGCAAGTTGCTCAATTTTTGACGAGGAATCGACACCGCCATAGGATCGGCTTAGGCCGGACCAGAAAGAGCATCTCTTGATCATCGAAGCTCTCGAACGAGAGCGATGCAAAGCAAACGCGCCTTGCAGTGGCTGGCCACATCAAAAGCCTCATTGCGTTTACAAGAGAACGGTTGGAATAGCGTTGCAGCATCCAGCCTCATAGATGCCCCCTTAATATCGCTGGAACCACACGAGCGAGGTCAGCCAATCCCTTTAATTACTTGCACTTTGCAATTAAATGGTAGATTTTATAAGCCCGATCCTCGATCAGCGCAATGCCGACGATCCGGTCAGCGCTCAACTGACAGCAAAGGATGTGAGATGACTGCAACTGTGGCCCTCTTTCTCGCGACCGTGCTTTTCTGGGGTTCGGGCGCCATTGTGACATCCCTGCAGGCAAGCGCTTCCGCTCCCGAGCTGTCGGTAGCGATCCGCATGTTTCTTGTTGGATTGAGCATGCTCGGGTTTTCGATCGCCACCGGCAAACCGATCACGATAGCCCGCAGTGATCGTCTTTGGGTGATGATGCAGGGCATATTGTTTTTCGGCCTTGCCTTCATCGCCTTTTATAAGGCGACCAAGGGCATCCCGAGCGGCATAGCAGCCTTGGTGCTATCGAGTTCCTCGCTGTTTGCGGCCATCGCCAGCCGTTTACTGCTGAATCTGCGGATAAGCCACCGCGCAACGATTGGCATAGTTTGTGGTCTTCTGGGTCTTGGCATCGTCGCCGCCCCACAGATCTTCGCACTGCGTCTCAACCCGCAAACCGTGACGGGCTTCATCTGGGCCGGCGTTGCGGCGATGGCGACAGGTGCGGGGACAGCGATTGCGGCGCGCAACCAGCGGCGCGGTCTGCCGATCCCGGTGCTCATGGGTTGGGGCGCATTGTGTGGATGCGGCTTCGGGGTCGCCTGGGCTATGGTTGTCGGCACCTCTCTCACGATACCTGTAACCGTTGGCTATCTGGCGCAGCTCGCCTACCTGGCAATTGTCGCCTCCTGCGTTACGTTTCTCATGTATTTTACGCTCATCGAGAAGGTCGGCCCCGCGCGAGCGGCCTATGCGCTAACCGTTGTTCCGATTGTCGCCATAACGATCTCGATTATCTTCGAAGGCCTGCACATTGATACCCGTCTTGCCTTCGGCGGCGCGACGATCCTCCTTGGCAATATCCTGGTGCTCAATGCCTGAAGTGGAACAATGAAGCGTGGGTTCTGCGATCAGCATCCTTTCCGTGTTCGCCCGCCGTCCCGGCGATTGAAGTGCTTCCGGCAAGGCTTAATAATCCTGGCAATTCGTGCTGGGCTCGCGTGTTGCGGTCACAGCTTGGGAGCTGTTTAGCGACCGATCCGATAGTCGGAAAAAGCGCGGACACCCACGAAGAACATCCCTTTGGCTATTGGCTCCGCTAAAACTGCCTCAAATAAGCTCGATTGCACAAAGCTTATGCATGTATAAATTACTTGCAAATAGCAATTGATTTCCTATCAAATCTATGTTGTAGTTTAATCATAAGAGGTAAATCGCATCGCGATTACCCGTATAACTAGAATCTAGGGAGATGTCCGAACCGCAACAATTTTGGAAGGCATATGTTCATGTATATGTCCTCGACACCGATCGAATCTGACGTCGTCTTCTCCGGCCGCCGCTCGGCGACCTACCGCGATGCACTCCATCTCTTTCCCGAGGCCTGGCTTGACGACATTGCCGCCATGCGCCGCTTTCTGCAGCCGGTCGACGGCCGACGCGTCTTGGAAATCGGCGCCGGCAACGGTCATTTCAGCCGGGCGATCGCCGAAGATGTCGGCCCTACCGGCTTATTGGTCGCGACCGACCCGTCCACTGAACAACTTGAGGATATCGAAGTCGAAAGTGGTGGCCGGATCCGGGTCTTCGGTCAGGCTGCGCACATGCTCGACCTGCCAATCCGCGATTTTGACATGGCCTGGTCGCGCGGCGCTGTGCACCATATTTCCGACAAGACTGCCGCTTGGAGGGCGATCGCAGCCCATATGCGGCCCGGCGGCAAGCTGGTGATTGCCGACATCTTCGCCGGAACGCGGCTTGCAGCCTATTTCGACGATTTCATCGCACTGAGCTGCTGTACCGGCCACGAGGTCTCCTTCCTTTCGCGAGAGTTTGCAGCGAGCCTGTGCGTTCTGACCGGATGGGACAAGCCTCAATTTACCGATGTCACCACCCGCTGGCGCTTCGACACCAAGGCAGATCTCGGACATTTTCTGCGATTGCTGTTCTCGGCAACCGAGATCTTCACCGACGACGACTGCCTTGTTGCAGCGGAACGCCATCTTGACATCGTTTCCGACGGCAACGGCATCGCCCTGCTTTGGCCGATGACGGTAATGGAAACGACACGGCTGCCGCCCGCAAATTAATCATAGATGACCGATGACAGGCGCTTGACGCGGGACGGACAAATCCGCCCGCGGTGTGACCTGGCGTGCACAAATTTCCTTCGGAGATCGCCTATGACATCGACCGCCGCAAACCGTGGATCCACGGCCCCTCCCTCCGCGACCCCTTTCGATCCGGATACAGGTCCATTGGCTCCGGGCGCCAAGAAACCCGGTTCGGACACCGCAGTCCATAAAGTCGGCTATAATGGTCGGCCCGGTGCATTTGCAGATGTTGCCTGCAGGATGGCGTTCCCATCCGCAGATCGCATCGCCCTGCCGAGCTTGGAGACCACGATTGCCAGCACCGCCCGCGGTGAAGTCGACCGGATCCTCCTGCCATGCGAAAACAGCTTGGTTGGGCGCGTGCCGGATGTGCACAGGATCGTGCCCGACAGTGGTTTGCATATCGTCGGCGAGCATTTTCAACGCGTCGAACATTGCCTCATGGCGCCGGCAGGCGCATCGCTTGCGAGCATCAGACGCGTGCGTTCGCATCCCGTGGCGCTTGGTCAGGTCAGCCGGCTTATCGCCGCACTCGATCTCGAGGCAATCGCCGCTCCGACGACATCGCACGCCGCCGAGCTGGTGGCTTCTTGCGAGGATCCGAGCGAGGCCGCGATTGCTTCGGATCTCGCAGCCGACCTTTACGGATTGAATATCCTCAAACGCAATGTCGAAGACGATCCGCATAACACGACGCGGTTCTATGTGCTGTCTGCCGAACCTCAAGCGGTCGAGCAAAAGACACAGCTTCTGACGACAATCGTCTTCCGCACCCAGAACCGGCCGGGCTGCCTCTACCACGCCATTGCCGGATTTGCCGAAAACGGCATCAACATGACCAAGATCGAAAGCTACCTTGTCGGCGGGCAATTCGTGCCGTCCCGCTTCCTGTGTGAGTTCGAGGGCGATCCAGCCACACCAGACGTGGCTGATGCGCTCGATATTCTCGCCCGCCATGCTCGCGAGCTGGTCGTGCTCGGTACGTTTCCGATGGCGAGCCGCCATCTGCGAAACCGCAGTGAGGAAAGTCTCTGTTCTTGGGGAACCAAGCCTCCGGCCGCCTTTCGATGGTCCCATGGCCAGCAGGAGGTCGAGCAATGACGACCGCGGTGAACCACTACGGACGCCATGGCGATCTTGTCGATGCGGCAATCATGAAATTGAAGCTGCATTTTGGCGATCGGCTGACAACGGCGGCGGCCGTGCGTGATCAGCATGGCCATGACGTAAGCTGGCATCCTTCTCATCCGCCGGACGCGGTCGTTTTCCCTGATACGGCGGGTGAGGTATCGCGTATCGTGGCGACCTGCTACGCCTTTGACGTGCCGGTGATCCCGTTTGGAACCGGCACCTCCTGCGAGGGACATGTTGCCGCCCTTATGGGCGGAATATGCATCGATCTCTCACGGTTGGATCGGATTTTGATGATTCGACCGGACGACATGACGGCGACGGTCGAGGCAGGTGTGACCCGCAAGCGCCTCAACGCCGAACTGCGCGATACCGGATTGTTCTTTCCCGTCGATCCCGGCGCAGACGCCTCACTTGGCGGGATGGCCTCGACGCGGGCCTCAGGTACGAATGCCATGCGGTATGGCACGATGAAAGACAACGTCATTTCACTCGGTGTCGTCCTGCCCAATGGTGATCGGATCCGCACCGCAAGCCATGCTCGCAAATCGGCTGCCGGGTACGATCTGACACGTCTCTGGGTCGGGTCGGAAGGCACGCTCGGCATCGTGACCGACGTGACCGTCAAGCTTCATCCAATTCCAGACCACGTCGTTGCGATCTCGGCGAGTTTCTCCACACTGGAACAGGCGGTCGGTTTCGTGCTTGTTGCGACCAGGCTCACCGACACATTGGCACGCATCGAACTGCTCGATGAACTGCAGGTCGAGGCCGTCAATCGCTATTCAAAACTCTCCTTGCCGGTCGAACCAACGCTTTTTATCGAACTGCATGGTAGCCGCGCGGCGGTCGAGGCCGCCTTGCCGTTCATAGAGGAGGAGGCACGCGTCGCCGGCGCCAGTCGGTTTGATACGGCCGTGTCGGCAGAGGACAGAGGCAGGCTCTGGCAGGCACGCCATGATATCTGGTGGGCCAACCTCGCGCTGCGCCCGGGCGCAAGTGCCCTCCCCACGGATAGCTGCGTGCCGGTATCGCGGCTCGTCGAGGCAATTCTTGCCGCCAAGGCCGACGTGCGAGATCTTGGTCTCCTCGCCCCCATCTGTGGTCATGTAGGTGACGGCAATTTCCATCTTTGCGTACTCTTTGATCCCACCGACGCCGACGAGCGTCAGCGCGTCGAGGCGCTAACCAAACGTCTCGCCGCACGCGCCATCGCCCTGCAAGGGACGTCGACCGGCGAGCATGGGATAGGCCACGGCAAAATAGCAGCGCTTGTCGCGGAGCATGGTCCTGCCATTCGGGTCATGGCAGCGATCAAGCGCGCCATCGATCCTCACAACATCATGAATCCAGGCAAGATTTTCAATCTCGCCGAAGCGCCGCCTTTCAATTGAGCAAGATCCATAAACCAGGGAGGAAATAGAACAATTATGTCCAACCAGCATGGCCCAGCATCGATCGCCGATTTCAGAATTGCCGCGCGGCGCACATTGCCGAAAATGGTCTTTGACTTCTTCGACGGCGGGGCCGGCTCGGAACTGACGCTGCTCGAAAACCGCGCGGCACTGGACCGGATCCGTCTCGTCGGCTCCGCACCGGTCGATGTCGGTCATCGCTCGGCGGCGATCTCGCTTTTCGGCAAGCCGGTCTCAATGCCGATCATCATCGGACCTACCGGGCTTGCAGGTGCGGCATGGCCCGCAGGCGACCAGGCGTTGGCCCGGGCCGCCGGACGAGCGGGAATCCCCTTTGTCATGAGTTCGGCAGCCAGCGCGACCATGGAGGCGGTAGCCGCCGCCGGCGAAGGCAGAAAGTGGTTTCAGCTCTACCTGTTCCGTGACCGCGAGGTAAGCCTCAGACTATTGAAGCACGCTGAGGCGTTGGGCTTCGAAGCAATCGAGATAACCGTCGACAACGCCATTCCCGGCAGACGGTTACGTGACGCCCGCAATGGCTTTTCGCTGCCGTTCCGCTGGACACCCAGAAAGCTCCTGAGCCTTGCGGCTCATCCCGGATGGGCCTTGCGAATGGCCAAGGCCGGCGCTCCGCGTCTGGAAGTCATGGAAGCCGAGTTCGATCTCAAATCTGCAGGAACGATTGCCGAGGTGATGGAGCAGCAGCTCGATCCGACCGTGTCTTGGGACGACATCGCCTTCATACGGGATCGCTGGAAGGGACCACTGATCCTCAAGGGATTGCTCAATCCGAGGCAGGGGAACCGGGCAGCCGAGTTTGGGCTTGACGGTATCGTGGTCAGCAATCACGGCGGGCGGCAACTCGATGGAGCCGTCGCGAGTATCGACATCCTGCCGGAATTTGTCAGCGCTGTCGGGGGCAAGCTCGCAATCCTGGTCGACAGCGGCTTTCGCAGCGGCACCGATGTTGCCAAGGCGCTGGCGCTTGGAGCAACGGCCGTGCAGGTCGGCCGGGCGACACTCTACGCCTTGGCGAGTGGCGGCGAGGATGCCGTGTTTAGAGCCCTTGCCATCATCGCTGCCGAACTCGACGTCGCTCAGGCAATGATGGGTGCGCCCACCATTGCCGATCTTCGACCTTCCAAGCTTCGCCTTCCTCCAACGCTGTTGCGGCCCGAGCAAGTTTCCGCCCGCGAACCCATGTCTTCGCGCCCGCAGTCACCATTTGCCGCCTGACCCCGTCATTACCAAAACCCTTACGAGGAGATTGCTCCGGTGAAACGCAGAACCGCTTTAGTACACGCACTGGCCCTCTCGGCCCTACTCCTGTCTCTTTCCGCCACGGTCACAACCGCGGCGAACAAGACGGTGGCACTGACCTATATCGTCGAGCATCCGGCCATCGACGCGGCCCGCAAGGGAATCGTCGATGCACTGGCCGATGCCGGTTTCGTCGATGGCAAAACCATAACGCTCGACGTCGCAAGCGCTCAAGGGAGCATGCCAACGCAGACGCAGATCGCCAGGACATTTGCCGGCAAATCGCCCGACGTGATCGTCGCCATCTCCACACCGTCCGCCCAGGCCTGCCAGGCCGCGGCCAAAGGAGCGATCCCGATCGTGTTCTCGGCCGTGACGGATCCCGTTGCCGCGAAATTGGTCAAAAGCTTCGCTCAGCCGGACGGCACGCTGACCGGAACCAGCGACAGACAACCTCTGAACCTGACCTTCGAACTGATCCATAAAATGACACCAACGGCAACGAAGGTCGGCGTCCTCTATAATGCTGGCGAAGCCAATTCCGTCGCACAAGTGGCTGAGATGAAGACCGAGGCGGCCAAGATTGGCATGAGTATCGTCGAGGCGACGGCGGCACAGTCAGCCGCGGTGCCGGACGCCGCCCGCAGCCTCGTCGGCAAGGCCGATGTGATCCTCCTGCCAACCGACAGCACGGTGGTTTCCGCCGTCGAAAGCGTGGTCAAGGTCGGCGTCGACGCGAAGATCCCGGTCTACGCCAGCGACACCAATTCGGTCGAACGGGGTGCAATGGCTGCACTGGGATTCAATTATTACAAGCTGGGACGGCTGACGGGCGAGATTGCCGCCAAGGTTCTGAACGGCGCAAAGCCGGGCGACATCCCGGTCGGAACGCTGGACAGCGAGGATCTTTACCTCAATCTCGCCTCGGCCAAGAAGATGGGCGTCACTCTCTCTGAAGCGATGACGCAGAGCGCAGCGAAGGTGATCGACCAATGAGCCTGATTGCCCTTTCCGGTGCCTGCGAAGCAGGCCTGCTGTTTGCCCTCGTTGCCCTTGGCGTCTATCTCTCGTTCCGAGTGCTCGATTTTCCGGATCTAACTGTCGACGGCAGTTTCCCGCTCGGCGCCTCGGTCGCGGCGTCGACGATCGTGGCCGGCGTGCCGCCCATTGTCGCAACACTCCTCGGATTTGCCGCGGGCGCTTCTGCGGGCTTCGTCACGGCATTCCTGTCGGTCCGGCTGAAGATCATGAACCTGCTCGCAGGGATCCTGACCATGGTCGCATTGTTCTCCATCAATCTGCGCGTCATGGGTAAGCCGAATATTTCGCTTTATGGGACCGACACCATATTTTCCTGGATCGACGGGATCGCGGCGCTCGGGGTCTGGGCCAATACGATATTGCTTTTCTGCATCGTGTTAGCCGCAAAGGTGTTCGTAGACTGGTTCCTTGCCACGCAAATGGGGCTGGCCTTGCGTGCAACCGGCGCCAGCCCGAGGATGGCCGAGGCACAGGCCGTCGATAATGGCCGCATGGTCACGCTCGGCATGGCCCTCGCCAACGGCCTCGTCGGCCTTGCCGGGGCGCTTTATGCCGAAAGCCAAGGCGTTGCCGATGTCTCGATGGGTATCGGCACGATCGTCACCGGTCTTGCCGCCGTCATTATCGGCGAAACAGTCGTCGGCGCAGGATCGGTCGCACGAGCTACGCTCGGCTGTATCCTCGGTGCATTGATCTACCGGCTGGTCATTGCGCTGGCGCTCGACGGTGGCGTGATCGGAATCCAGGCACAGGATCTCAATCTGGTAACCGCATTGGTGGTCGCCGTCGCCGTGATGATTTCGAAAACACGGCTGAAGAAGCTACCCTCCATCAGGCGTACCCGGCTGCCTGAGTCATCGAAAGCAGAAGGAGCGGCCTCATGATGCTGAATCTCGATACGATATCGGTCACGTTCAACCCGGGGACAGCTCTCGAAGTGGCCGCCCTGCGCAACCTG
This sequence comes from Martinezella tropici, assembly GCF_008370325.1. Lineage (GTDB taxonomy): Bacteria > Pseudomonadota > Alphaproteobacteria > Rhizobiales > Rhizobiaceae > Rhizobium > Rhizobium tropici_B. The sequence goes on from NZ_VNIP01000003.1 coordinate 351,647, forward strand.
TCCCTGGCGATCCCACAAGGGCAGTTCGTAACCGTCATCGGCAGCAATGGTGCCGGAAAGTCCACACTGCTTTCGACCATTGCCGGTGCAACTTCGCCCGATCGGGGCCGGATCGTTATCGACGGCGTCGACGTTACGCGGTTGTCTACGCAGGCACGGGCGCGATTCATCGGCCGCGTATTCCAGGACCCCCGTATCGGAACCTGTGAGGCTCTTACCGTCGAGGAAAATCTCGCGCTCGCTTCCGCGCGCGCCGGACGGCGCGGACTGTCCCTTGCGCTTGGCGGACGGAATGGGCGCGCGCGGTTCGAAGAACAGCTTGCCAGTCTTGGTCTTGGACTTGAAAGGAAGCTTAGGGCGGGGATCGGCACGCTTTCCGGCGGCCAGCGACAGGCGGTAAGCCTGTTGATGGCGACATTGCTGCCGATGAAGCTACTTCTTCTCGACGAACATACGGCAGCGCTCGATCCCAAGGCAGCGTCGCGCATCCTGGCACTTTCGGCGGAGATCAGCGAACGTCAGCATCTCACCACGCTGATGGTCACGCACAGCATGCGCCATGCTCTCGACTATGGCGAGCGCACCATCATGATGAGCGGTGGACGCATCGTACTTGATGTGGCAGGCGAAGAGCGGGCCGGCTATGATATGCCCGGCCTAATCGCCCTGTTCGGAGCGGCGAGTGGCGGCGAGATTGCCGAAGACAGGCTATTGCTCGCTTGATTGCCGCCGCGATCGTCCGCAGCTTGTTTTCGCAACTTCACTGGAATATATCTGCAATATGCAATTAAAAAACGATCAACCTGATAATAGGGTGGCGGAGGAACGCGAGGATGGAACGGCGGTCAAGCCGGCATTTCGGCTGGATCGCTGGATACCCTATCGAATGTTTCTGGTCGCAAGCAGCACCGCCGAGTTGCTCGCGTCCTACTACGGGCCGCGCTACGGCCTGTCCCAGGCGTCGTGGCGCATTCTCGCCATCGCTGGGGGCCGACCCGGGCTTTCGAGCAAGGAAATCTGTCACGCCGGTGCGCTGGACCAATTCGCCGTCAGCCGCGGTATAGCGCAACTGGTCTCTCTGGGTTTTGCCCGGCGCAATGCCGGTGCCGGTGACCGGCGGTTTTCGGCGGTCGAACTGACAGCCGATGGCTACAAGGTGCTCGAAGAGATTGTGTCCATCGGCCAGGCCATGGAAGCACGTATTCTCGAAAGTCTGTCCGAGGGTGAGCACGAGACGCTGCATGCCATGCTTGATCGCATCGAAGATGCTTGCGCCGGAGCGGTTGCTCGCGGCTGGCAGGCTGTCGTGACCGACGTCAAATCTGGAACCTGATCTCCTGTTCGGATCAGCACACCAACCTGGAAGCGCTAAGTTTGAAGGTGCGACGCTTCGGGGCCGATAGCGGCCTGAGGCGGCGGTGCTCGAACATCTGGAGTGTTCGCCTTCGCGTTTATGAATTAAAGGCAGCCGCTTGCGCCGAACGGCGCGGCAATGCCGTTCGGCGCAAACAGAGCGTCAGTGGTGACAACAGTCCAGAGCCGCCTCAGCTATCGGCGGAACGTACGCGGCAAACTCCCGTTCGAGAGCCTTGATGACGCCGGTGCGCCAGCCATCTGCAATGCGTTCGGAATAGGGATCCGGAAAGATATCCTCCTCTCCTCTTTCGAAGCCGTTGAATATTCCGGCTGCCACCAGGCTGGGCGGCGACTTCGGCACCTCGAAACCGCGTGTCATGTCGGTATCAACAGGCCCGGTGAAACAACTGTGCACTGCGACACCGTGCGCCGACAGGAGCGCTCGGAAGGCCTGCATCAAATTATGCGCCGCCGCCTTCGAGATCGAATAGGCAGGTGTAGAAGCGACCGGCACGAGTGCCGATAGCGAGAGGTTGTTGATGATGGCGCCTTTCGATCGCATCAATGCCGGCAGAAAGGCCTGGGTCACTCTCAGTGGCCCGAAGAAATTGACCGCCAGATGGCGATTGATGATGTCTGCGTTGCCGAGATCGTCAGGCATGAAGATGCCGGCATTGTTGATGAGGATATCGAGATTCCCGATCGTCGTGACTGCCTCCTGGAGGTCGCGTTCGTCGGTTATGTCGAGTTTGACGACGGTGACGCGTTCATCATCATGACGTTGCTCGCTACGCGATCCCGAATAGACGCGCTTTGCACCGCGCCGCAGCGCTTCGTCCACGAGAGCCCGGCCGATGCCACGATTGGCGCCGGTGATCAGGACCGTTTTGTTTTCGATGTTCAAGACATGCTCCTGTAACTGACCAGCCACCAGGAGGGGTTTCCTGATGATCATCGAGAAGCTTAGTCCCGGCAGCCTATACGTGGGAGTAACAAGGTTGGCGGGATTTCTGAGGCGTATGCGGGTGACTGGACCCCCAGGCCCTCTCGCGACGAGCTTGCCTTGCCGGGATTTCCACCGCTTGGACGGCTCGCCGGGCCGCTGCGCAACCCACAGCCCTACGGCGGCGCGCCAGCGCGCATCAGCTCGACCAGGCGGATGGCTCTTTATGCGCCGAAATGGTGTGGCATTCGCGCATCATTCTCCGCAAAGTAGAAAATATCGAGTTGGCAAAAACGAAATAGTTCGGTACAGAATTTCCACCGCAGCAGATCAATCAAAGGAGGCGTTGCATGACACCAGCATCCATCGAAACCCTCCCGTCCGGAATGATCCGACACTAGGTCATTTCTATTCGCGGCCCGCCACGGGTGCGACATGCGGTTTTTAATTTCCTTCACAGCTCGATCGATCTGCCGGGATTAGTTCGTCTCCCGTCCGACTGTGTCTATTAACTCTCGATTTTGGGGCCGACTGCCAAACACGGAGTCGGACTGGTTAAAATGACTCGCAAGAAGCTCGACTTCCGTGCCGATGCTTATCGCAACGTGCTCGGCTTTGTTTTTCGTCAGTGGACCCATCGTCCCGCTCTGGTGGGCATCATCATTCTGCTGGTAATCGCTAGCACGCTGGCCGAAGTTTTGGTGCCAGTATTTTCCGGCCAGATCGTCGACACGATTGCCAGCGGCGATGCGGCTGGTGATGCAATTCGTGCCTTCGCTATCGTAGCGACCCTGGGCCTGACCAGTGTCACCTTACGCTGGTTTATCTTCGACGGGATCATCCGGCTGACGCTGCGCATCATGGCGGATGTGGTCAATAACGGCTTCCACAAAGTCCAGCGGTTCTCAACCGATTGGCATGCCAATAGTTTCGCCGGCTCGACCGTACGCAAGATCACCCGCGGCATGTGGGCGCTCGACTCTCTCAATGACTTGCTGCTCGTAGCCCTGCTGCCTTCGATCGTCATGCTGGTGGGCGCAAGCATCGTGCTGGGCAGTTACTGGCCGATCATGGGTCTGATCGTGGCTGCTGGATCGCTGATCTACATCGGCGTGACTGTGATGCTTTCGGTGGGCTTGGTGTCACCGGCGGCGAAGCTTGCCAATGCCTGGGATACCAAGCTGGGTGGTGCGCTGGCTGATGCCATCAGCTGCAACTCGGTGGTGAAGGCTTTCGGCGCTGAAATCCGCGAAGAGGAACGCTTGCGCCATGTACTGGCCAAGTGGGACAACCGAACACGACGGACGTGGAAGCGCGGGACACTGAACGGCACGATCCAGGGCTTCATGATGGTCTTCATGCAGGCCGGCATTCTTGGGACCGGGCTTGTCATGTGGCAGCAGGGGCTGGCGACGCCCGGCGATATCACATTTGTCCTAGCGATGTTTTTCGTCCTGCAGGGATATCTGCGCTCGGTAGGGCAAGACATTCGAAACCTGCAGCGCGCTGTCAACGACATGGAGGAGCTTGTCCTGCTCGACAAAACGCCGCTGGGCATCGAGGATAAGCCGAACGCGAAGACCATCGCGATCGGTGAGGGCGAAATCGTGTTCGATCGCGTCACCTTCCAGTACGGCGCCCATCCCACCCCGCTCTACGACGATTTCTCGGTCACGATCAAACCGGGGGAACGGGTCGGATTGGTGGGACATTCGGGCTCGGGTAAGACGACCTTTGTCAAACTCATCCAGCGCCTCCATGACGTGAAGTCCGGCTCGATCCGAATCGACGGACAGGATATCGGCCAAGTCAAGCAATCGAGCCTGCGCGGCCAGATCGCTATCGTGCAGCAGGAGCCTATCCTGTTTCATCGCACTCTGGCCGAAAACATCGCCTATGGCCGGCCAAACGCATCCCGGCGTGAGATCGAGAATGCAGCGAAACAGGCCAGTGCACATCGCTTTATCATGGACTTGCCGAAGGGCTATGAGACGATGGTGGGCGAGCGCGGTGTCAAGCTGTCGGGTGGCGAACGTCAGCGTGTCGCCATCGCTCGGGCATTTCTGGCTGATGCACCCGTGCTGATCCTGGATGAGGCGACCTCCAGCCTGGACAGTGAGAGCGAAGTGCAGATCCAGCAGGCCATGGAGCGCCTGATGGAGGGCCGCACGACGCTCGTGATCGCGCACCGGCTGTCGACGGTGCGGGCGCTCGACCGACTGCTGGTTTTCGATAGAGGAAAGATCGTCGAAGAAGGCGACCATCAAGCGCTCATCCGGCTCAACAACGGCATCTATCGCCGACTGTTCGAGCGGCAGGCGCTCGAACTGACCAAGGGACTGGTGGCATGAGCAGAAGCACTGCAGCTTTATCTGCACTTGCTCAATAGGGAAGAAGTCTCGTCCGCCTTCGGGCCCATTGCGGACTTTCATAGCCCGTGCGAATTTGAGATCATGACAAGACCTTGTGCAGGATACCACCCGGGATAACACAGCGATCGGAAATTGGCGGATAATGGTAGCGGCAAATGCGACAATCCGTCAAAGCAACACATTGATATTGTAGTGTACTTAGGATCGCAGCGCAGTATAGGGTAGATCAAAATCATGTTTGGAGTTGAATGAAATGACCGACAGCGTGCTCGATATTCCGGTAAAAAGGATCGACGGCAGCGATACGACGCTTACCGACTTTCGCGGCAAGGTCATCATGGTCGTCAACGTCGCGTCCAAATGCGGCCTGACGGTGCAGTACGAAGGATTGGAAAAGCTTTACGAGGACAAGCGTGACGAGGGCTTTGTCATTGCCGGCTTCCCAGCCAATGATTTCAAGGGCCAGGAGCCGGGCAGCAACGACGAAATATTGAGCTTCTGCACCCTGACCTACGATGTGCAGTTCCCGATGTTTTCCAAGATTTCCGTCACCGGCGAGGAACGCCACCCGCTGTATACCAGCCTGATCGCCTCCGGTGTCGAGACGATCGGAGACGGACCGATGCGTGAGCGGCTGGCAAAGCACGGCCTTGAAACCGGACAGGACGGCGGCATTGTCTGGAATTTCGAAAAATTCCTCATCGGCCGCGATGGCAAGGTTGCCGCCCGTTTTGCTCCGGATATAACTGCGGATGATCCACGTTTTATTTCCGTTCTGGAAAAAGAACTCGCTCGCGCCGGCTGAAAAACCGCGACGATTTAGATAAGAAACCTCAATTAATTCAAAGTAATAATCTATATCTCCATCAACGCGGCAAGTATTACTTTGCCGCGTTGCGCCATTGCTTACCCTTGTGCCCAGGAGTATTTTGAAGCCTCCGAATATATCGGATGGAACGCTACATCAATTCTGGGAGGAGGATGTCATGCGCGAACCTGATATGCAGAAACTTGATGCCTTGGTTGGGCGCCTGGTCGGCGATGTCGGCGCGGCGGTCTCGGGCGTGCTGGTGACACTCGGGGACCATCTGGGTCTTTTCAAGGCCATGGCGGACGGAACACCGATGACGTCGGCGGAGCTTGCCGACAAGGTTGGCGTGAAGGAGCGCTATGTGCGCGAATGGCTGTCGGCGCAGGCGGCGGCCGATTATGTCACCTACGACGACAAGACCGAGCGCTTCTACCTGACGCCGGAACAAGCCATGGTGTTTGCGGAGGAAAACAGCCCCGCCTTCTTCACCGGCGCCTTCGACGTGGTTCAATCCATGTGGCTGGATGAGCCGAAGATCGCCAATGCCTTCAAGACCGGCAGCGGCCTCGGCTGGCATGAGCACAGCGCCTGCCTGTTCCGCGGCACGGAGCGGTTCTTCCGGCCGGGCTACAACAGCCATCTCGTTGCTGAATGGATACCAGCGCTGGACGGTGTGCATGAAAAGCTTCAGGCAGGCGCCGCCGTTGCCGATGTCGGCTGCGGCCACGGTGCCTCGACCATTCTGATGGCACAGGCCTATCCGAACTCGACCTTCTTCGGCTTCGACTATCATCTGCCCTCGATCGAACGGGCGCAAGCTGCCGCCAAGGAGGCGGGCGTTGACGGCCGCATCACGTTCGAGCAGGCAAGTGCCAAGGATTTCCCGGCTGCCGGTTACGATCTCGTGGCGATGTTCGATTGCCTGCATGACATGGGCGATCCGGTCGGCGCCGGCAAACATGTCAAGGAAAGCCTCGCTGATGATGGCACCTGGATGATCGTCGAGCCCTTCGCGCATGATTGCCTGAAGGACAACCTCAACCCGGTCGGCCGCGTCTATTACGGCGCATCGACGATGATCTGCACACCGGCTTCGCTGTCGCAGGAAGTCGGGTTGGGTCTGGGCGCGCAAGCCGGCGAGTTGAAACTGCGCAAGGTTGCCATGGATGCGGGCTATTCGCATTTCCGCAAAGCGACCGAAACGCCGTTCAACATGGTCTTCGAAGTCAGGCCATGAAGATCGTGCGGCGCGCTTGATCGAAGGCGCGGCACGGCGGCTTATAGACGCTGCCCGTCTTCGCCGAACAGCGACGCGAGCGTCGGCTGGAAATAGACCGGCTGCTCGCGGTCGAGCGCAACATCCTCGTCGGCATCGATGCGCACCGACAGCGTCTCGCTGCCGACCTGGCCCCAGATCAGATTGTCCGAGCCCATGGGCTCGACGATGGTGAAGGTTGCCGGCAGACTGGCAGCCCGGCCACCCGCGGGCTGGAACTGCATCTGCTCGGGCCGGACACCGAGCGTCGCCTTGCGGCCCTCGCCCGGCGCGCCCGAGAACTCGTAGCCGTTGAGATCGATCTTGCGGCCGTCCGGCAATGCAAAGGACGGCACGCCGCCGTTGCTCGTCACCTGCCCGGAGAGGAAATTCATCGAGGGCGAGCCGACGAAGCCTGCGACGAAGCGATTGACGGGGCGCCGGTAGATTTCCTTCGGCGTGGCGAATTGCTGGATGACCCCGCCGCTCATGACGGCGATACGATCGGCAAGCGTCAGCGCCTCGATCTGGTCGTGAGTCACATAGATCATGGTGGAGCCTAGGCCGCTGTGCAGGCGCTTCAGCTCGACGCGCAGCTCGGTTCGAAGCTTGGCGTCGAGATTGGAGAGCGGCTCGTCGAACAGGAAGACATCGACATCGCGCACCAGGGCACGGCCGATGGCGACACGCTGGCGCTGGCCACCGGACAACTCGCCCGGCCGGCGCTTGCGCAAGGGATCGATCTGCAGGATCTGCACGGCGCGGTCGACACGCTGGGCAATCTCGTTTTTCGGCATGCCGGCGATGCGCAGCCCGAAGGAGAGATTTCCCTCCACCGTCATCGTCGGATAGAGCGCGTAGGACTGGAACACCATGCCGATGCCACGATCCTTCGGCTCTTCCCAGGTGACGTTCCTGTCGCCGATCCAGACCTGCCCGTCGGTGATGTCGGTCAGGCCGGCAATCGCATTGAGCAAGGTCGACTTGCCGCAACCGGAGGGGCCGAGCAGCACGATGAACTCGCCGGATTGTATCTCGAGATTGAGCGATTTCAGGACACTGACGCTGCCGAAATCGATTGCAAGTTCGCGAATGGAAACATTGGCCATGAACTATCCCTTGACTGCACCGGCGGTGATGCCGCGCACGAACCAGCGGCCCGAGCCGAAATAGACGATCAGCGGCACCAGGGCGGTGAGAATGGTCGCCGCCATGTTGACGTTGTAGAGCTTCTCGCCCTGGGTTGAGTTGACGATATTGTTGAGCTGCACGGTCATGGGAAAGTTTTCCCGGCCGGCGAAAACGACGCCGAAGAGGAAGTCGTTCCAGATGCCGGTCACCTGCAGGATCGCCGCCACCACCAGGATCGGGATCGACATCGGGATCATCAGCCGGAAAAAGATCTGCCAAAGCCCGGCGCCGTCGATGCGGGCCGCCTTAAAGAGCTCCATCGGCAGGCTTGAATAATAGTTGCGGAACAAGAGCGTCAGGACCGGCAGGCCGAAGACCGTATGGGTGATGATGATGCAGGGCAGCGTCGAATAGATGCCGACATCACGATAGATCAGGACCAGCGGATAGATGAACACCTGATAGGGGATAAAGGCGCCAAGCAGCAGGATGGCAAAGAGCACGTTTGCGCCCTTGACCCGCCAGAAGGAGAGCGCGTAGCCGGTCAGCGACGAGATCAGGATCGACAGGATCATGCTTGGGATCAGGATCTTCACCGAGTTCCAGAAGCCGACGCTGATGCCCCCGCATTCAAGCCCGGTGCAGGCCGTGCTCCACGCCTGTACCCAGGCATCCGCTGTCCACATCTGCGGTAAGGCGAAGATATTGCCCTGGCGGATCTCCGGCATGGATTTGAACGAGGTGACGAGCATCACATAGAGCGGCAGGAGGAAAAACAGTGCCGCGAGGACGAGAAAGAGATAAAGGCCGATGCGGCCAGGGGTCAGATGCTGCGGCTTGCGCCCGGTCGGACCCTGCATGGCACCAGTGACGGAAGACGGCGTCGTCATCAGTTCCCCCTCGGCTTTTCACGGAAATATTCATAATAAAGCCAGGGCGTCACCAGGATGACCACCGTGATGAACATCACGGTCGATGCCCCGGTCGCAAGGCCGATATTGCCGCGCCCGAAGAGGTAATCCATGATGAATTTCCCGGGCACTTCGGTCGAGATCCCCGGACCGCCACCTGTGGTCGCCAGCACGAGTTCGTAGACCCTGACGACGGCAATCGCCAAGAGCACGCTGGCGGTGATAATCGTCGGCCTGAGGATCGGGATGACGATGTGAAGATAGACGCGCCAGCTCGGTACGCCGTCGATGCGCGTCGCCTTCCACAATTCGCGGTCGACGCCGCGCAGGCCGGCCAGCATGATCGCCATGACAAGGCCGGACGATTGCCAGATGCCGGCAAGCACGATGACGTAAAGGGCGAGATCGCTTTGGACGATCCAGTCGAAACGGAACCAGGTGAAGCCGATGCTGTCGGCAACCTTCTGCAGGCCGAGCGTCGGGTTCATGATCCACTGCCAGACCAGCCCGGTGACGATGAAGGACATCGCGAAGGGATAGAGAAAGATCGTCCGGAACGTGTTTTCGAAACGGACCTTCTGATCGAGCGCGACGGCCAGTAGAAAGCCGAGGATCAGGCAGCCGGCAATAAACAGAATGCCGAAGACGACGACATTCTGCAGCGACAGCAGCCAGCGCGCCGTCGAAAACAACCGCTCATACTGCTTCGAGCCGACGAAAATGTTGACCGGCAGCACCTTGCTGTCCGTGAACGATATCCAGATGTTCCAGACGACCGTGACGACATAGGCCAGAAGCACAATGACGAAGGCCGGGAACAGCGCCACATAGGGCGAAAAATGCATCTTCCTGCGGCTGACGCTCGCAGGCGTGGCGGCCGCTGGCACGGCGGCGGCACTCGTGTCTGGGGTGCTCATGGGCGCGCTCCTCCTCAGCATTCATGGAAGCCGGCGGCAGGGGATGCCTGCCGCCGCATGGATGTCGATCGAAGCTTACTTCGCCTGTTCAATCACCTGCGCAAACTGCTCGGCGAACTGGTCGGCCGTCATGCTGGGCGTCGTCCAGTATTGGGCGACCAGATCCTGTTCCGTCTGGACGATGTCCTGAGCCGTGAGCACGTCCGGCGCGAGGATCTGGCGGCTCGGATCCTTGAGCGCAGTCAGGCCTTTCTGGGCACAGGCATCGAGCTTCGACGTATCGACGTCGAGGCGCACCGGCACGGAACCCTTCTTGGAATTGAAGGCAAGCTGGCCTTCCTTCGACATGATGACCGTTGCCAGCAGCGTCTGGGCGTCGGTGGCGGTCTTGTCCTTCAGAACCGGGAAGACGAAGATGTCGCCGCCCATCATGAAGTTGGATTCACCCGGTCCAAGGATGCAGCCGAAATCCTTGTCGGCGGCAAGGCCGGCATGGATGAACTCGCCCTTGGCCCAGTCGCCCATGAACTGGATGCCAGCCTTGCCGTCGATCAGCATACCGGTCGCGACGTTCCAGTCACGGTTCGGGCTGCCAGGATCCTGATAGTTGCGCAGCTTGGCGAAGACTTCCGCCACGTGCTTGAACTTGTCTGACTTGACCGCATCCGTATCGAGGTCCTTCCAGACCTTGGCGTAGAGATCCTTGCCGCCCTCTCCGAGCAGGATGGCATTGAACATCGACTGCAGCTGCCAGGGCTGGCCGCCGACGGCAACCGGGATCAGGCCGGCGGCCTTGATCTTGTCGAGCGCGGCAAACATTTCGTCCCAGGTCTTCGGCTCTTCCGTTACGCCGGCCTTGGTGAAGACGGCCTTGGAATAAAAGACCCAGTTCTGGCCGTGATCATTGATCGGAGCGCCATAGATATGGTCCTGAAATTGGATGGCCTGATAGAAGGACGGCGTCAGGACCGATTTCCAATCCTGCTCCTTGGCAAGATCGTCGAGCGGCCGCAGCAGACCTTGCTGTGCCAGTTCGTTCATCTGGGTGCCGGTATTGAACTGCATGGCCGTCGGCGGGTTGCCGCCGATGATACGGTTGATGCCGATCGGACGGGCGGTCGAGCCGGAGCCAGCAATTGCGGTATCCACCCATTCGCCGCCGGCGGCGTTGAAGGCCTTGGCCAGTTCCTTCACGGCGGCGGCTTCGCCGCCGGACGTCCACCAATGCAGGACTTCAGCTTTCTTGCCTTCGGCCAGAGCGCCGGTCACGCTCGCCGCAACCAGCGCCGTGGCGCCGACCAATGCCATCATCAATTTGCGCATGCGTTCCTCCTCCTTTGATAACGTTCTCCCAACGCCTGTGTTCAGCCGCCGCCGTCCACAGACATCGGATGCCGAATTCAACGATCCTCCAAAACCGCGCCGCCGGGCCTCCGTTCCCAGCGGCAAATGGTCAATGCTTCCTCTGGCATTGCCCCTTCGTCAAGCCTGCAGCCCGAAAGGACCGCATTTCCCTGAACTCTATAGCGCAGCCTAAGCGAAACGTCCCTCATTAATTGTGCGCGCTATTGGATCCGGGCGGCCGCAGCTGCTATGAATTGCAACCACGCCGCGTGACTGGGCAGAGCGCTCGAAAGCCGTCATGACTTCCAATGCGTGGAAGGCCAGTTCCGACGATACGCGATGTGGGCGTCTCGAGCGAAGGGAATCCACCATTTCGGCCGCGCCCAATCCGCGCAGACCGAGATGGCCGGGCATACCCTCGGTGTAGGGATGATCGACCGGAATCTCCCGCCATGCATCGTCACCATCGCGGAATATCTCGACCTTGCCGGTGAAATTGTTCGGGTCCGGCGTCACCATGGTGCCTTCGGAGCCGTAAAGCTCGATCTGATTGTGTCTGTGCTTGATGACGTCGAAGCTGGTGACGATGGTGACGGTCGCGCCGCTATGGAATTCCATCACGCCCGTCAGATGCGTCGGCACCAGGACCTTGATCGTCTCGCCGCGATGCGGATCGGTCTTTACCGTGCGTTCGATGCGGGTGATCTTCGCCGTACCGAAGACCTCGCGCACCGGGCCGAGCAGCGCGATCAGGTTGGTGACGTAATAGGGGCCGACATCGAGCATCGGACCGCCGCCACGACCATAGAAGAAGGCGGGATTGGGGTGCCAGTGCTCATGGCCAGGCAAGAGCAGCATTGCAGTGGCGGAGATTGTCTTGCCGATGCGCCCTTCGTCGAGCAGCCGACGCGTCAACTGGTGGCCGCCGCCGAGGAAGGTGTCGGGAGCACAGCCGAGCCGCAGATCCCCTGCCCGCGCGATCGCCATCAGCTCCTCCGCCTCTGCCATGGAGATGCCGAGCGGCTTTTCCGAATAGACATGCTTGCCGGCAAGCAGCGCCTTCTTGCTGATGGCATAATGCGAGACCGGCGTCGTCAGGTTGATGATCAGGCCGATTTCCGGATCCGAGAGCATCGTATCGAGCGCCACGGCTTCGATGCCGAACTGCTCGGCGAGTTTGCGTGCAGATGTGTCATAGAGATCGTAGACCGATTTCACGCGGATGAAATCGAACATATGCAGGGTCGCGACATAGGTGGCGCTGATATTGCCGGCGCCGACGATGCCGACTTTCATGGCCTCGTTGCTCATTGGGATTTGCCTCTTACGAAATGGTGATATCAAGCTCGGCGGCAGCGGCGCGCAGATAGCTCATGCCGCGGCGCATCTCGTCATCGAATTCCGCCGTCGCTTCGCGAAAATGCGTCCAGTGCGAGGCCCCCGGCGCATCTTCCAGCTCCAGCGTGATCGGGCCGGAATAGCCGATGGCCTGAAGTGCTGCGAAGATCGCTTTCCAGTCGATCTTGCCGCGCCCTGGCCGCCAATGGGCGTTGGTATGACCTTCATTGTCGGAAAAATGCGTATTGAAGATGCGATCGCCGAGTGCCAGCACGACATAATGCGGCATGTCGCCGGCCGGAAAGAGATGGCTCGGATCGAAATTCAGGCCGAGGTTGGCAGCACCGGTGCGCTCGATCAGGCGCAGCATGCCCTGACCGGAACTAACCCAGCGATAGGGGTGCGGCTCTATCGCGACCCTGAGATCGGCGGAGGCGGCGATTTCGCAAGCCCTGGCGAAACCGTCGACGACGGCATCATATTCGCCCGTCCAGTCCCATTGCGGCTCGACCGCCGCGCTCCATTCCTGCGAAATCGGCCGCTGCAGGATCGGCTTGACCTCGGACTGAAACGGATAGGGCGTCATGCTCGTGACGACCGGCGTGCCGATGGTAGCCGCGACATCCATCCCGCGCTTGTAGCCATCGAGATCGACGGTCGACATGGCAGCGTTCGCTGCGCGGCTGAACGGCAGATTGAAGAAGAAATTGGTGAGAACCAGCCCCTCTCCGTCAGCAATCGCCTTCAATTCGCCAATGGTTTCGGGCGTATAGTAACTCAGCATGTCCACCGACCATGCAGTCAGCTCGAAGCCCTTGCAGCCGGTGCGGACAAGCCGCCGGAGCGGCGCCTGATAGGGCGGATTCCAATTGAAGGTCCAAATAGGCGATCCGAAAAAAAGCGATCCGTCGCTCACGTCATCCTCCCTTGCAATCCGTAGAGCCGCTTCCGGCGAGGTCTCCACGCCTGAACAACTGTGCCTTGCCGATGAGCCTCCTCGCTCGAAATCGACAATTCGTAACGTTACGATTATGGAAAAGAGATGGGCTGTCAATCGACTATTTTGCAGCCACCGCATGCTTGATTTTGTTCAATCTGCAAATTTGTAACGTTACGAATATCTTCTAGGAACCTGCTCATCCTGCAAGCAGCAACATTCTTCAAGCGTGGCGTAACTGGCTTTGATGATCGACGAAGGCGGCGCGGACAACTTCGCGCAGATCGGCCGGATCTTCGCCGCCGATCGCCCGATGCAGGAAGGCGGCCAATCGCTCGCCTATGGCGTGGTTCGAATAGTGGAAGGTACTCAAAGGCGGGTTGAAGAAATCGGGTAGCGCCGTGCCGCCATAGGTAATCAGCGCGAAATCCTTGCCGGCCTGCCGCCCGGCATCGCGCAGGCCAGCAAGAAAACCGAGAGCCGCCTCCTCGCTGGCGACGAAGGCGGCCGTCGCCGCGGTATTCTGCGCTGCTATATGCTTTGCCATCTCGCGACCATTGTCGGGTGTGGCCGTGGTGAAATGGATGCCATCATCAGGCACATCGAGGTGACGCTCGGCAAAAGTCCTGCGCCAGCCCCTTACGAATTGCAGGCTGTAGGTGAATTGCTGGCTGGGCGCGATCAGCAGCGGCTTATGGTGGCCGGCATCGAGCAGAAGACGTGCAGCCTCCGCGCCGATCACTTCATGATCGAGATCGATGCTCGGATGAACGCTCAAGAGCTCCGTCCGCCCGAAGGTGACAAAGGGCATGCCGACTTCGAGCAGATATTTGACGCGATCGTCCTGCGGGGTCGTATGCGTAATGATGATGCCGTCGATCGATCCCTCCTCGACGATATCGCGTACCGTCGCGAGTGGATCATCTGCCTGGAGCTGCGGGACGATCGTCGTCCGGTACCCTCGCGCCTTCATATAGCGCGAAGCGCCTTCGATTAGCGAGGCGACGACAATGTTCATCTCGCCCTCGCGCCCGAAAGGCAGCACGATGCCGATGGCGTGGGTCTTGCCGGTGCGCAGATTGATGCCGCCGAGATTCGGACGATAGCCAAGCTCGCCCGCAACGCGCTTGACCAGTTCGATGGTCTCGCGATTGACCTCCGGGCCTTCCTTGAGGGCACGGCTGACTGTCGTGACCGAAAGACCGAGAGCCGTAGCCACGGTTCGCAAGGTCACGCGCTGACCTACTTCGCGACGCAAGCCGCGCCCCATCGCCAATCCCTGCACCTTCGACAAATCATTCCGCTCCGCCATGTCGGCGCGAGAATGCCCGCAGGCGGGTAACGATGCAAGCGCAGGCTGCGATCAAAGTCGAAGAGGGGTGCGTGTTTGGGCTCTCGATCCGATAGTGTCGCCTGACATCAGGACACAACCTTAAGCATAGATATTCAGCCGGCATTCAGAAAGGCAATTTTAAGGTGCATATCGTCAGTCATTCCATCATTAGGGGAAACTAATGGACAAATATACCAAAACTGTTTTGACAATCATCGCCGTCGCGCTCGCGGCAATCGCCATCCAAAACACAATTACGCCGGCGCAAGCCGTCGGTGGCGGCTGCGGTACGGAGACCTACCGGCCCTGCTATGTAAAGCTGGTGAACTAACGCAACCACCGCTGCCCGTGGAATACCTCGGGCAGCTTTTATCCCAGCCGATTATGAATCAGCGCCTTTTCGCGCAGCCTGGATGGCCGTGCGGGCGCCTGTCCGCAGCTGCGCCGTTTCCGTGCCGGCGATGACCAGATCGAGGCCGAGCTTCAAATATTGCCCGGCACGATCGCCATCGCCGCCGAAGGCGCAGATGACCTTGCCATGGGCGCGGCAGCGTGCAAGCGCTGTGGCAAGTGCCTGATCGATCGCGGCACTCTCGGGCGCAAGCCGGGCACCATTCGAAAGCGCGATGGAAAGATCCGACGGGCCGATGAAGATGCCGTCGATACCATCAACGGCAAGGATCTCGTCGATTGCGTCGAGCGCCGTCCGGGTTTCGACCATTGCGATGGTGACTGTCAGGCTATTAGCGCTCTGCAGATAGTCTTCAGCAGAAATGCCGAAATGATTGAGAGCAAGCGAGGGTCCCCAGCTACGCTCGCCGAGCGGCGGATATTTGGTCGCCTTCACTAGGGCGCGCGCGTCATCTCCGGAATTGATCATCGGCGCGATGATGGCGGACGCGCCGGCGTCCAGAAGCCTTGATGCCGATGCGAAGTCGCCGACCGGAATGCGGGCAATTGCCGGCTTGCCAGCAAGCCGGACATGCGCAATGCCGTTTGCGGCCGAGGCCATATCCCACATGCCGTGCTGCATATCCAAGACGAGGGTATCGAAATCTTCCTGCGCCAGATGGTTGACGAGCATCGCGTCGGGAATACCGACCCAGCCGGAGATCATGCCGCCATTTTCGCGGCGCTTCAGGCGTCCGGCAAAACCGTTAATGTCAGTCGTCATCATCTTTCCTCACCAATCCAGAACAGGCTTTGTTCTTCCAGACATCCGTTGATCATCAAATCATGAATCGACGGCATCGTTGCCTTCGACAATACTCAATTCCAGCTGTCGAACCACTCGAAAGTGATCACCCGCTGCGCGCGAATCAGGAGAACAAGCTCTTCAGGGCTCCGATCACGCAACCTAAGTTCGACCCACAATGTGCCAGAGCAACATGACAAATACCCAGATATTTTCGTCATTTGACCATTCAGCGTTATCTCGTAGGCGACAGCGGGACTCCGAAAATCACCATCTGACCAGTTCATCTCTTCCATGACTGCCAAAACACCGTAAAACACTAACGGCGCTCATCGCATGCGGATGAGAGTGGGACATATGGAGAGCATCGAGATCATGCAGCAACGAGACTTTTTCAAGCCAGGCCGATCGGTCGCGATCTCCGACAAGGGCATGGCGGCGACCTCGCATCCATTGGCAACGCTTGCCGCCGTCGACATTCTGCGTGCCGGCGGCAATGCCGTGGACGCTGCGGTTGCCGCGGTCGCGTTGCAGTCTGTCATTGACCCGCACATGACGGGGATCGGTGGCGATTGCTTCGCACTCTACAGCGCAGCCGGCGGCATGCCTGTCGGGCTGAACGGCTCCGGCCGCGCAGCCCGCACATGACGGGGATCGGTGGCGATTGCTTCGCACTCTACAGCGCAGCCGGCGGCATGCCTGTCGGGCTGAACGGCTCCGGCCGCGCACCGAAGAGGGCAAATCTCGATTATTTCCTTGAGAAAGGCTTCACCGCCATCCCGGACGACAGCCCGCACGCCGTGACCATTCCTGGCGCGATCGATGCATGGTGCCGGCTGATCGGCTCCTATGGCCGGCTGGGCATGGATCGCGTTCTGGCTCCGGCGATCGCGGCTGCGGAAGAGGGCTATTGCGTCACGCCGCGCGTTGAACTCGATTGGCGTCGCTACAGCTATCGTGTGGCCAAATATCCGCAATCGGCTGCCTACTTCCTGCCGAACGGCAAGGCGCCGCGTACCGGCGACCGTATTGCCAACCCCGCGCTTGCCGACACCCTGAAGGCCATTGTCAGAGATGGTCGGGACGCATTCTACCGCGGTCCGGTAGCCGAGGAGATCACCACGCTCCTTCAATCGCTCGGCGGTCTGCACGAGGAAAGCGACTTCGCGGACTACAAGGCTTTCGACACGAAGCCGATTTCCGGCAAGTTCCGTGGCCGGGATCTGCTGGAATGCCCTCCGAACGGCCAGGGCCTGGCAGCGCTGCTGATCACCCGTATTCTCGACGGCTTCGATCTTCGCGATCCCAAGTTTTCCGAAGCCGACCGCATTCACCTGCATGCCGAAGCGACCAAGGCCGGTTACGCCATGCGCGACCAACTGATCTGCGATCCCGATCATCTCACTTTCGACATCTACGAATTGCTGTCAGATCGATCGGTCGCCGCCATGCGGGCGAAGATCAGCCTCGATCATGCCGCCGACACCAAAATCTGGGATGGGCCGACACATCGCGATACGGTCTATGTTTCCGTCGTCGATCGGGATGGCAACGCCATTTCTCTGATCAATTCCGTGTTCATGGCCTTCGGCAGCGGCATCTATGCTCCTCGCTCGGGCGTCTTGCTGCAGAACCGCGGTGCCGGCTTCGTCGTCAAACCAGGCCATCCGAACGCCATCGGTCCCGGCAAGCTGCCCTTCCATACGATCATTCCGGCAATGCTGATGGAAGATGGCAAGGTGCGCATGAGTTTCGGCGTCATGGGCGGGCAATATCAGGCAGCCGGTCATGCCCACATGCTCACCCAGATCCTCGATCGCGATCTCGATCCACAGCAGGCGAGCGACCAACCGCGCAGCTTCTGCTTCGGCGGCAAGCTCTCGCTCGAGCCGACCATATCGGAGGAAACCCGGCGGGATCTGGAGCGACGCGGCCATGTCGTCGAATGGGCGGATGAACCGATCGGCGGCGCGCAGGCGATCATGATCGATCGCGAGCGCGGCATCCTGCTCGGCGCATCCGACCATCGCAAGGATGGCATGGCGCTCGGCTATTGACCTAGAGCAATTCCAGGAAAAGTGCGCCGCCGTTTTCCGTCTGGAATTGCGATAAACCAATGAGACAGAGCGGCTCAGAGATTGCGTGAAAAGCTGAACCGCTCTAGGCACTTTCGGCGGAGGGCATGAGTTCGCCCATCCGCCGGAACTATAGGGGCCTCAGATGATCCCGCCACCGCCGGCAACGGACGCCGGACGTTCGCCGGCAACCTTGCGGCGATAGCCGCTCGCCCTGTACGTCGCCACCGGATCGATGGCGCCGCCGGTGCGGCGACGCGCTTCGGCCAGGATCGGCTCGACATCGGCGCGATAGGCGCGCTTCAGCGTTTCCGATGCCATCAGTGCATCATTCGCCTCCTGATAGTCGTCCAATGCCTTCCGGTCGACGATCAGTGCCTGCGCGTAGGCGCGGCGTATCTCGTTGGCGCTGGAAATCAGGCTCTCGATCGGATCCGTGACATTGTGCGACTGGTCGATCATATGCGCCGGATTGAAGTCGTTGACCCCACGCCGTTCGGCATCGACCAGTTCGTTGAAGACGAGGAAGAGGCGATAGGGCTCGATGGCGCCGGCATCGAGATCGTCGTCGCCATATTTCGAATCGTTGAAGTGGAAGCCACCGAGCTTGCCGAACTGGATGAGGCGCGCGACAATCATCTCGATATTGGTATTCGGCGCGTGGTGGCCGAGATCGACAAGGCAATGCGCCTTGGGGCCGAGCGTCTGCGCGATCAGATAGTTGGTGCCCCAGTCCTGAACGACTGTGGAATAGAAGGCCGGCTCGTACATCTTGTGCTCGGAAAACAGCCGCCAGTCATCCGGCAGTGCCTTGTAGATATCGGCCATGGCGGCGAGATAGCGCTCGAAAGCCCTAGTGAAATTGGTCTGCCCGGGGAAGTTCGAGCCGTCGCCGATCCATACCGTCAGCGCCTTCGAGCCGATCGCCTTGCCGATCTCGATGCATTCGATATTGTGCTCGACGGCCTGGGCGCGGGTCGCCGCATCGACGTGGCTCAGCGAACCGAATTTGTAGGAATGCGCCTGGCCAGGCGCGTCGGAGAATGTGTTGGAGTTCATGGCGTCGAAGCCGAGGCCGAGCGCCTCGCCCTTGGCCTTGAGTTCGCGCGGATCCGCCTTGTCCCAGGGAATGTGCAGCGAGACATTCGGCGTCGCCCGCGTCAGCTGATGGATCACGGCGCAATCGTCGAGCTTGTCGAAGATGCCGCGCGGCTCGCCGGTGCCGGGGAAGCGGGCAAAGCGCGTGCCGCCGGTGCCAACGCCCCAGGACGGAACCGCGACGAAGAATTCTGAAACCTTCTTGGTGACGGCTTCGATATCGATGCCACGGCGGGCGAGCGCGGCGCCAAGCGCCTCATAATCGGACTTCAGCGCGGCGCCGCGCTTCTCGTTTTCTGCAGCGACCAGATCGGGCGCAATTCTAAACTCGGCCATTCTTTCCTCCCATATACGTCATTCGAAACGTTACAGCCTCTCGACTAGCTGTCCCGTCTTCTCCCCGGCGGGGAGAAGGAAAAATACAGTCGTTACCGCGTAAAACTCTGCGCGTTGCCCGCATCGACGTTGATGATATTACCGGTCGATTTGGCGGAAAGATCCGAAGCCAGGAAGTAGATCGCCTCGGCAATGTCCTCCGGGAACACATTGAGCTTCAGCATCGAGCGCTTGCGGTAATGTTCCTCCAGCTCGTCGACCTCGATCTTCGAGGAGGCGGCGCGCTGTTCACGCCATTCGCCGTTCCAGATCTTCGAGCCGCGAAGAACGGCATCGGGATTGACCGTGTTGACGCGGATGCCGGCTTCCGCTCCCTCCAGCGCCAGGCAGCGCGCCAAATGGATTTCGGCAGCCTTTGCCGTGCAATAGGCGGCGGCATTCGGCGAGGATGCAAGACCGTTCTTCGATGCGACGAAGACGACGTTGCCGCCAAGGTTCTGGCGGCGGAACAACCGGAAGGCTTCGCGCGAAACCAGGAAATAGCCGGTCGCGAGAATATCGATATTACGGTTCCACATCGAAAGCTCGGTGCTTTCGATCGGCGCGGAAGACGCAATGCCGGCGTTCGAGACCAAAATGTCGACACCACCGAATTCGACGCAAGCCTCGGCAAAAGAAGAGATAACCGCGTCTTCCTTCGTCACGTCGAGCTTGACGCTGCGCACCGCATCAGCGCCGTATCTCTTGGCAAAATCCGCCTGGGTGCCCTCAAGTGCCGCCTGGTCGATGTCAGCCAGAACCACACAAGCCCCCTCGCCCACCAGGCGCGCCGCCGTGGCGCGGCCGATGCCGCCGGCGCCGCCGGTCACGAAGGCGACACGGCCTGCGAGGCTCTTCGGCTTCGGCATGCGCTGCAGCTTCGCCTCCTCCAGCAGCCAGTATTCAATATCGAAGGCTTCCTGTTCCGGCAGGCCCTGATATTCCGAAACCGTGGAGGCACCGCGCATGACGTTGATGGCGTTGACATAGAATTCGCCGGCAATACGGGCAGTCGCCTTATCGCGGGCAAAGGACAACATGCCGACGCCGGGAACAAGGAAGATCACCGGGTTCGGATCGCGCATGGCAGGCGAGTTATCATGCTTGCAATCATTGTAGTAGCGCGCGTAGTCGGCGCGATAGTCTTCCAGCGCCTTGTCGAGACTGGCAATCACCGCATCGACATCTGGCTTGGCCGGATCGAAATCGACGATCAACGGCCGGATCTTGGTGCGCAGGAAGTGATCCGGGCAGCTCGTGCCGAGTGCGCCGAGCGGACGAAGGCTCTTCGAGTTGACGAATTCAAGCACGGCGTCCTGATCGTCGAAATCGCCGAGCTTGCGCTCGGCCTTGCCGATGCGGCCGCGGATCTCAGGCATCAGCCGGGCGGCGATGGCACGGCGCTCCGCCTGCGGCAGGCTTTCGGCGACCGCGCCACCGAAAATGGTCTTGCCTTCCGTCTTGGCGGCGAACCATTCGATCGCCTTGTTGATGATCTGAAGCGTCAGCTCGTAGCAGGTCTTGGCATCATTGGCCCAGGTAAAGAGGCCATGGCTTTCCAGGACGACACCCTTGGCATTCGGATGCGCCTTGACGAAGGCTTCTAGATCGAGGCCGAGCTGGAAGCCGGGACGGCGCCAGGGGAGCCAGCCGATCTCGTCGCCGAAGATTTCGCGCGTCAGTTCGCGCGAGTTCTTCGAGGCGGCGATGGCGATGATGGCATCGGGATGCATGTGATCGACATGGGTGAACGGCACGAAACCGTGCAGCGGAGTGTCGATGGAGGCGGCGCGGGCATTGAGATTGAAGGTGCAATGCGGCAGGAAACCGACCATGCGATCCTCGTCGGCAACGCCCTGATAGATGTTCTTCAGGCTGTCGAGCTTATCCTGATAAAGTGTCGCGAAACCGTCGAGCTTGATGGTGCCGACATCGCCGCCGGAGCCCTTGACCCAGAGCACCTTGACCTTTTCGCCGGAGAGCGGATCGGTTTCCATGACCTTGGCCGATGTGTTGCCGCCGCCGTAGTTGGTGATACGCTTGTCGGCACCGAGCAGATTCGAGCGATAAAGCAGCTTGCCCGGCTCATCCAAGCCGGCTGCATATGCATCATCCCAACGGTTCTTCAGAAGCTGAACGCCAGCCGCCATGTCATCCTCCCTTGAAATCAAGTCCTACGGGCGGACCGGATCATGATGGAGCCGCCCTTTGTGAGCAGGGTATCGCTCACGTATAGTCACCTTGTCAATCGAAAACGATCAAATTCGATAATGCTGCGATGCAATATGAAAGTTTATGATCGTTTGTGATTGACACATTGTCATATTTGCGAAATAACCGCCAACAAGGAGGAGCCGATGCACGAACGTGAACGCCATCGCATTATTCTGAGCGCCGTACAGGAAAAGTCTGTCGTGACGATTCAGGATATTTCCGAGCTGACCGAGGCTTCGGAAGCGACGATACGCCGTGATATCGCCGCCCTGCATGTGCAGGGAAAGATCCGGCGCGTGCGCGGCGGCGCGGAATCGATCCATCCTCCTCAGCTCGGCAATCTGGCGGCGCGGCCCTTCCGCGTATCGGAAGCCGTCAATATCGATAGGAAGCGTGCAATTGCGCGCAAGGCCGCCGAACTCTGCAATCCGGGCGACGCGATCATCATCAATGGCGGCACGACCACATTCCAGCTCGTGCATTATATTTCTGCCTTCCGGCTGCAGGTGATGACGAATTCCTTCGCCATCGCGGAACATCTGATCAAGCATTCGAAGAATATGGTGACGATACCGGGCGGCGCGATCTATCGCGAGCAGAGCCTGATCCTCTCACCCTTCGACAACGATACGATCCGGAATTTCTACGCGCGCCGCATGTTCATCGGCGCGCAGGGCGTCGGCCCGCTCGGCATCATGGAAGCCGACGCGCTGGTCATCCAGAGCGAGCAGAAGCTCATGCGCCAGGCCGACGAGCTCGTCGTCATGGTGGATTCGAGCAAATTCCGTCAGCGCTCCAGCCTGATCCTCTGCCCGCTCGAACAGGTCTCGACCATCATCACCGATGACGGCGTTACCGCCGAGACGGTGCGCATGATCGAGGATGCGGGCATCTCGCTTGTTATCGCAAATGTTTCGGCTCAGGCCGAGGAGGAAGATTCCCCGTCGGTCGCATAAGACGCACGGCTCAGGCGGGGTGAGCATGGCCTATCAACTTTGGGAGGAACTGACATGAATATAGCAAAGAAACTGGCGATCGGCGTTGCGCTTGCCGCCACGCTTTTCGCCGGTGCCGCAAGTGCAAAGGACGTCAAGATCGGTCTCGTGGTGAAGTCGCTGGGCAACGGCTTCTTCGAGGCCGCCAACAAGGGCGCTCAGGAAGCAGCCAAGGATCTCGGCGGCGTGCAGGTGATCTACACCGGCCCGACCTCGACCACGGCCGAAGGCCAGATCGAAGTGATCAACTCGCTGATCGCGCAGGGCGTCGATGCCATTGCGATTTCGGCGAACGATCCCGATGCCGTCGTCCCGGCCCTCAAGAAGGCGACGCAGCGCGGCATCAAGGTGATCTCCTGGGATTCCGGCGTTGCCAAGGCCGGCCGCATCTTGCAGCTGAACCCCTCGTCCAACGAGCTGATCGGCAAGATGTGCCTGACGCTCGCCAAGGATCATCTTGACGGCGGCAAGGGCGACTTCGCCATTCTGTCGGCCACGACCACCTCGACCAATCAGAACATCTGGATCGGCGAGATGAAGAAGCAGCTCAAGGATTTCCCGGGCCTCAACCTGGTGACGACCGTCTACGGCGACGACCTTTCGGACAAGAGCTATCGTGAAGCCCAGGGCCTCCTGACCTCGCATCCGGAAGTCAAGGTCATCGTCGCTCCGACCACCGTCGGCGTGCTTGCCGCCTCGCAGGCCGTCAAGGATGCAGGCAAGATCGGCCAGGTCTATGTGACCGGTCTCGGCCTGCCGTCCGAAATGGCCGGCGCCATCAAGTCCGGCGCAACGAAGGAATTCGCGATCTGGAATCCGATCGATCTCGGCTACTCCGCAACGCAGATCGCCTATCGCCTCGTCAAGGGCGAGACCGACGGCAAGCCGGGCAGCGAAATCAATGCCGGTCGCATGGGCAAGATCAAGGTCGGCGAAAACGGCGAAGCCGCCATGGCCGATCCGTTCGTCTACAATGCGTCGAACATCGATCAGTTTTCCAAGGTTTTCTGATCGCCAACCGCTTTCGCAGCTCTCCGGCGGCGCCAGCCGCCGGACCTGGTTTCACTGATCCGGTACATAGCTGATGACCACAGTCCTTCAACGCCCTAGAGCGGACGCACCAGCCGCGAACAATCAGGCCATTCTGGAGATGCGCGGCATTTCCCAGATCTTTCCCGGCGTCAAGGCGCTGGATGGCGTCAGCATTTCGCTTTATCCCGGCAAGGTCACCGCCCTTATCGGCGAAAACGGCGCGGGAAAATCGACCCTCGTCAAGATCCTGACCGGCATCTACCGTCCGAATGAGGGCGAAATCCTCGTCGACGGCAAGCTGACAGCCTTTCATCACGCGCAGGCGGCCATCGACGCCGGCGTCACGGCCATCCATCAGGAAACCGTGCTCTTCGACGAACTGACCGTCGCCGAAAACATTTTTCTCGGTCATGCGCCGCGCACGTCCTGGCGCACCATCGACTGGAAGACGATGAACAGCCGGTCGAGACAGCTCCTCGAATCGCTGGAAAGCGCCATCGATCCCGCAACCAGACTGAAGGACCTCTCCATTGCGCAGCGCCATCTCGTCGCGATCGCGCGCGCTTTGTCGATCGAAGCCCGCATCGTCATCATGGATGAGCCGACCGCCGCCCTATCGCGCAAGGAGATCGACGATCTCTTCCGCATCGTCGAAGGGCTGAAAGCAAAGGGCAAAGCGATCCTGTTCATCAGCCACAAATTCGACGAGCTCTATGAAATCGCCGACAATTTCGTCGTCTTCCGCGACGGCCGCGCCGTCGGCCATGGCGATCTGAAAGCGACGCCGCAGGATGAGATCGTGCGCATGATGGTCGGACGCGACGTCAAGGACGCCTTTCCGAAAGTGCCCGTCACGATCGGCGCAACTGTCCTCGAGGTCGACAAATACTGTCACCGCACGGAATTCCGCGACATTTCCTTCAAGCTCAGGCGCGGCGAGATCCTCGGCGTTTACGGCCTGATCGGCGCCGGACGCTCCGAGCTTTGCCAATCGCTGTTCGGCATCACCAGGCCGCTCTCCGGGCGGCTGACGCTCGACGGACAGGAAATCCACGTGCGCTCGCCGCAGGATGCCATTGCCGCCGGCATCGTCTATGTGCCGGAAGAGCGTGGCCGCCACGGTCTGGCGCTGCCGATGCCGATCTATCAGAACATGTCGCTTCCTTCGCTCGGGCGCACCTCGCGCAAGGGCTTCCTGAAGGTGGCCAACGAATTTGCTCTCGCCCGCAAATATGCCGAACGGCTCGATCTGCGCGCCGCTGCCCTGTCCGTGCCGGTCGGCACGCTCTCCGGCGGCAACCAGCAGAAGGTGGTCATCGGCAAGTGGCTCGCGACGCAGCCGAAGATCATCATTCTGGACGAGCCCACCAAGGGTATCGATATCGGTTCCAAGGCGGCCGTGCACGGTTTCATCAGCGAACTGGCGGCCGAAGGCCTCAGCATCATCATGATCTCCTCGGAACTGCCCGAGATTCTCGGCATGGCAGATCGTGTGCTGGTCATGAAGGAAGGCCTCTCCGCAGGCCTGTTCGAGCGCGAGGGGCTGACGCCGGAAACGTTGGTGCGCGCCGCCACGGGCAACGCATGAGCGTTCTGGCTTTTCTTCGATCAGCCAGAACGCTTTCTCTGTTTGTTTTTGCCGCATTTATGCGGCGCCGGGTGAGGATACCTGGCTGCAAAATGCTCTAGGGAGGACGGGATGCCACGCATCCTCAAAAAGCGCGAAACACTGCTCGCCATCATTATCGCGGTGATGATCGCCGGTTTCGCAACGCGCGCGGCCGGCTTTGCCGAGCCCGCCAATCTCGCCAATATCTTCAACGACACATCGATCCTCATCATCCTGGCCCTTGCCCAGATGACGGTCATCCTGACGAAATCGATCGATCTGTCCGTCGCCGCGAACCTGGCACTGACGGGTATGGCAGTCGCCATGCTGAACGCCGCCTATCCCGATATTCCCTTGATCGCGCTTGTCTTCATGGCGATCCTGATGGGTGCGGTTCTCGGTGCCATCAACGGCTATCTCGTCTGGGCGCTCGAAATCCCGCCGATCGTCGTCACGCTCGGCACCCTGACGATCTATCGCGGTATGGCTTTCGTGCTGTCGGGCGGCGCCTGGGTCAATGCGCATCAGTTCACGCCGGTCTTCCTGAACGTGCCGCGCACGCAGCTTCTCGGCCTGCCTGTGCTTGCCTGGATCGGCATCGCGATCGTGCTGATGATGTATCTGGTGCTGCGCTATACGCAGTTCGGCCGCTCGGCCTATGCGAGCGGCGGTAATCCGGTGGCCGCCGTCTATGCCGGCATCGATGTCGGCTGGACGCGCTTCCTCGCCTTCGTTCTTTCCGGCGCGCTTGCCGGTCTCAGCGGCTATCTCTGGGTTTCGCGTTATGCCGTTGCCTATGTCGATATCGCGAACGGCTTCGAGCTCGATAGCGTGGCAGCATGCGTCATCGGCGGCATTTCGATTGCCGGCGGAGTCGGTTCGGTGGCAGGCGCCGTCCTAGGCGCCCTCTTCCTCGGCGTCATCAAGAATGCGCTACCGGTCATCGGCATCTCGCCGTTCACGCAGATGGCGATCTCGGGCACCGTCATCATCCTTGCGGTCGTCTTCAACGCCCGGCGCGAACGCAACCGCGGCCGCATCATCCTTCGGGATCAGGCCGCAAAAGACACCGCCAGTGAGGGAGCACACGCATGAGCAACGGTTCGCAAGCGGCGACGGCGGAAAAGCGCGTCATTCCGGATCGCCTCGGCACTCCTTTCAAGCGCATCTTGTCGAGCTGGGAAACACTGCTCTTCGGCGTTGCGGTCGCGATCTTCATCTTCAATTCGCTGGCCTCGCCCTATTTCCTCGATCCCTATAACCTCTCCGATGCGACTTTCAACTTCACCGAAAAGGCGATGATCGCCTTTGCCATGGCGCTACTCGTCATCGCGGGCGAAATCGACCTTTCGGTCGCAGCCATCATTGCGCTCTCCTCGACGGCAATGGGGGCTGCCGCGCAAGTGGGCGTCGACACGCCCGGCCTTGTCGCCATCGGCCTCGGCGTCGGCCTCGTCTGTGGCATCTTCAACGGCTTCCTGGTTTCAGTACTGAAGCTGCCGTCGATTGTCGTCACTATCGGTACGATGAGCCTGTTTCGCGGCATTTCCTATATCGTTCTCGGCGACCAGGCCTATGGCAACTATCCGGATAGCTTCGCCTATTTCGGCCAGGGCTATGTCGTCTGGGTTTTCTCGTTCGAATTCGTGCTGTTCATCGTGCTAGCAATCGCCTTTGCGATCCTGCTGCATGCGACGAATTTCGGCCGGCAGGTCTATACGATCGGCAACAATGATTTCGCGGCGCGCTTCTCCGGCATTCCGGTCGAGCGGGTGAAATTCATTCTCTTCCTGCTGACCGGCATCATGAGCGGCATTGCCGCCGTCTGCCTCACCTCGCGCCTCGGCTCCACGCGCCCCTCGATCGCGCTTGGATGGGAACTGGAAGTGGTCACCATGGTCGTGCTCGGCGGGGTATCGATCCTCGGCGGCTCTGGGACGATCGTCGGCGTCGTCATCGCCGCCTTCGTGATGGGCCTCGTCACCTTCGGCCTTGGTCTGCTCAACGTTCCAGGCATCGTCATGTCGATCTTCATCGGCCTTCTTCTTATCATCACCATCGCGCTGCCGATCGTCGCCCGGCGCATCAAGACCATGAGTTCCAAATGACAGCCGCCCTCGAACGCCATGCCTTCAAGATGACGCTCAATCCCGGCATGGAAGCCGAATACAGGAAGCGGCATGACGAAATCTGGCCCGAGCTTGTCGACCTGCTGCATCAGGCTGGTGTCAGCGATTATTCCATCCATCTCGACCGCGAGACGAATACGCTCTTCGGTGTACTGACGCGGCCGAAGGATCATTCCATGGCGAGCCTGCCAGAGCATCCCGTCATGAAGAAATGGTGGGCGCACATGGCCGACATCATGGCGACCAATCCCGACAATTCGCCCGTTCAGAGCGAGCTCGTCACGGTCTTTCATCTGCCATGAACAACGAGGCAGCCTATCGTCATATCGCGGTCATCGATATCGGCAAGACCAACGCCAAAGTCGTTGTGCTCGATGCAGAGACGGGTGCCGAGATTGCCACCATCAAGACTGCGAACAGCGTTTTGAAATCAGGCCCCTACCCGCACTACGATATCGAAGGACTGTGGGATTTCATCATCTCGGCCCTCAAGAGCTTTGCCGCCACGCCGGGGTTCGACGCCATATCGATCACCACGCACGGCGCATCCGCCGTGATGCTGGCGGCAGATGGCAGCCTTGCCATGCCGGTTCTAGACTACGAGCACGGTTATCCCCAAGCCGTTCAGAATGCCTATGCTCAATTGCGGCCGGACTTTAGCGAGACATTTTCGCCCGGGCTGTCGGTCGGGCTTAATGTCGGCGCGCAGATCCATTATCTGAAAAGCACATTTCCCGCCGATTTCGCCCATGTCGCCACGATCCTGACCTATCCGCAATATTGGGCCTTCCGCCTGAGCGGTGTCGCGGCCAATGAGGTGACGTCGCTTGGCTGCCACACAGATCTCTGGAACCCAACCACGCAAAGCTACTCTTCTCTGGTCGACACGCTTGGCATCCGCGCGCTGATGGCACCGGTTCGTTCGGCTTTCGACGCGCTCGGGCCGGTCTTGCCGCCGCTTGCCGCCGAGATTGGGCAGGCAAAGGCGGTGCCCGTCTATTGCGGCATCCATGACTCCAACGCCTCGTTATTGCCGCATCTGGTCGAGAACGAAGCCCCCTTTGCGGTCGTCTCGACGGGAACTTGGGTCATCAGCTTCGGCGTTGGTGGAGATCTGGACCATCTCGATCCCAAACGAGATGCGCTTGCCAATGTCGACGCCTATGGCCGCGCCGTGCCATCGGCGCGGTTCATGGGCGGCCGTGAGTTCGAGATCCTCCTGACCGAAATCGGCACTGCGCCGGCCAATGCCGTCGAGGGCGCCCTTGAAACGGTGGTCGAGAAAGGCCTCATGCTACTGCCCAATGTGGTCGAGGGCTCCGGTCCGTTTCCGGGCAGAAAAATGCGATGGATCGGCAACGCGACTGGTTCCGCCGAGCGGCTCGCAGCCGCCAGCCTTTATCTTGCGCTGATGACGGAGGCCTGCCTCGATCTGATCGGCGCCAAGGGACCGATCTTCGTCGAAGGTCCGTGCGCGCTCAATCGCGCCTATCTCGTCGCACTGGCTGCAGTAACCGGCAAGAACGTCATTGCTTTGCCGGGTTCGACTGGAACAAGCCAGGGAGCGGCCCTGCTGACGGGAATTCGCCCACCTGTCGCCATGAAAAATGTGCCGATCCGCGCGGATTTGCGGGGATTACGACACTATAGGCAGGCCTGGCACGGCGCTTTGGGCGGTTAGAGCGGTTCAGCATTTCAGCATTTCAAAGGATCGCCAGACTGCGCCATCCGTTCGCTCCTATGCAATGCCGACCTCATCCAGTTCTGCCGCCGCGATCTCCACCCTCTGGATGGCCGCCTCGACGTGCTGGTCGAGACCGTCCTCAATCAACCACGCAGCCGAGAGGCCTGCCCAGGCAACGATCCATTGCAACAGACGGAAGCGATCCAGCCCCGCCGCCTTCGAGACGACATTGACCTGACGCGCAAGGCGACCGTGGGATGTTGCGACGGCATGGTCAGGGTTGCAGAACAGATTGGCGTAGTCGAAGCCGCGCTCGCCCACCAGCCCCTTCGGATCGATCGCGAGCCAGCCTCGCTCGGCGAAATCCAAAATGTTGCCGTGATGAACATCGCCGTGCAGTGGCACGACATCCTGCGGTTCCGATAACAGCATGCGGGCTGTAGCGGCGGACCGCACGAAGGGCCCTCCCTCGCGCTGCGCCGCTGCCACGAGCGAGCGGAATCGATCGGATAGAGGAATGAGTGGCGGCAAGGATATCCCGCGAGGAACGTGGAGCCCCGCGATCGTCTCGCAGATGATGCGGCTTGCTTCGTCGTCCCGGCCATTCCTTGCCATGTCTGCAAGAGAAAGAGGGCCGGTCGCTCGCTCGAGCAGGATGGCATCGTCCTTGTGCTCGAGGACACATGCAGCACCAACTCCATTCCACCAGACCATGAGCTCGGCGCCCGATTTCTCTTCCGGCACGACGGCGATCTTGAGCATGGCTGGCTCGCCATCCCGGCGCACGGGAAAAAGCCGGCTGGAATGCGTGACGATCGGGATACCATCCGGGATCAGCCGCCAGAGGTCGAAATAAACTCCGGAAATGTCATTCTCGCTCATGCGGCATCCAGTTCCTCAAGCACGCCCCAGATGACGACAAGCGGCATCGCTACCGCGGCCGATGAGATATTGGAGGCAACGATTTCCATTTTGGATCCACCCATCATACAGCCATATCACTTGGGCTCTGGCCGCGAAGATACAACAACCATCCCTCGTCGAAACGAAGCGAAAAATCGTCAAAATTGTCTTCGCGACGGTTATTTTCTTGCGGAATCGTCACAATATTCCTACAGAAAATATCCTCATGGGCGCTTTCGAGATCAAAAATGTCCGAAAGCGATCATCGGCTTAGATATCGGTTCTGTCTTCTTGAAAAGAACGCCACACGGCAGTTTGCGCGTCGAGACAGGCGATTGCGGGCGGGTTCAAAGGGCGCTGCCGCGCCCATCCAAGGAGAGCTAAAATGAATCTGAAGACATTGACGGCCGCGACCTTCGTCGCTTCGCTGGCCTTTGCACCTCTCGCGCATGCGGACATCACTGTCGGCCTTATCGCACCGCTGACCGGACCGGTCGCGGCTTACGGCGAACAGGTCAAGAATGGCGCGCAGACCGCTATCGAAGAAATCAACAAGAGCGGCGGCGTTCTCGGCCAGAAGCTCGTTCTGAAGCTCGGCGACGACGCCGGTGATCCGAAGCAGGGCGTATCCGTCGCCAACGGCTTCGTCGGCGAGAGCATCCGCTTCGTCGTCGGCCCGGTCACCTCCGGCGTTGCCATTCCGGTTTCCGACGCGCTTGCCGAAAACGGCATCCTGATGGTTACGCCGACCGCGACGGCTCCGGGCCTGACCAATCGCGGCCTGACGAACATCCTGCGCACCTGCGGCCGTGATGACCAGCAGGCGACGGTTGCCGGCGAATATGTGGTGAAGAACTTCAAGGACAAGAAGATCGCCATCCTCAACGACAAGGGCGCTTACGGAAAGGGTCTGGCGGACGCCTTCAAGGCGACCCTCAATAAGGGCGGGGTCACGGAAGTCGTCAACGACTCGCTGACCCCGGGCGAAAAGGACTATAGCGCCCTGACGACGAAGCTGAAGCAGGCTGGCGTCGAGGTGATCTACTTCGGCGGCTACCATCCGGAAGCCGGTCTGCTTGCCCGCCAGCTGCACGACATCTCCGTCAAGGCACAGATCATCGGCGGTGACGGCCTGTCCAACACCGAATATTGGGCGATCGCCAACGAATCCGCTGCCGGCACGCTCTTCACCAACGCGGCCGACGCCCTGAAGAATCCGGATTCGCAGAGCGCCGTTGCAGCCCTGAAGGCGCGCAACATCCCGGCCGAAGCCTTCACGCTGAATGCTTATGCCGCCGTGCAGGTGCTGAAGGCCGGTATCGAAAAGGCTGGCAAGGCAGATGATGCCGAAGCCGTCGGCACTGCCTTGAAGAAGGGCGAGCCGATCGACACCGCCATCGGCAAGGTCACCTATGGCGAAACGGGCGACCTGACCTCGCAGAGCTTCTCGCTCTACAAGTGGGAAGGCGGCAAGATCGTTTCGGCCGAATAAGCCGTCACGTCATCGCTTCGAAATAGAGCCGGGCCACTTGCTGGCCCGGTTTTTTGTTGTCGATCCTAGGGTACTGCCACTCAACAAACGGTACGGAAGCGCTCGATGCAGGTGGAGAGAACCTCCTCACCCGGCCGTTTCCACCAATTGCTCTCAGAGAAGATCTCGACCTCCTGCAGGCCGAAAAAGCCGGCTTTCTCAATCTCGGCGCGGATGCGCTTGAGGTCGATGACGCCGTCGCCCATCATGCCGCGATCAAGCAGCAGGTCCGTGGTCGGCACGAGCCAGTCGCAGATGTGATGGGCCAGGATGTGGCCGCCGGCGCCGGCGCGCGCGATCTGCTCATAGAGCTTCGGATCCCACCAGACATGATAGACATCGATGGCGACACCAATGCCATCGCCCAGGAGATCGCAAATATCGAGCGCCTGCTCCAGCGTGTTCACGCATGCGCGGTCGCCGGCATACATGGGATGCAGAGGCTCGATCGCCAAGGGTATTCCGGCGCTGCGGGCATGCGGCAGGATCGCGGCAATGCCGTCCGCCACCATTTCGCGGGCATGGGCGATATCCTTCGATCCCTGCGGCAATCCACCGACGACGAGAACGAGGCAATCGGCATTCAGCGCCGCCGCTTCGTCGATCGCCCGCCTGTTATCGTCGATCGCCGCTGCCCTGCCCTCGGCGCTTGCGGCAGGAAACATGCCGCCGCGGCAAAGGCCGGTCACCTTCAGCCTATTGTCGGTAACGATGCGAGCAGCTTCGGAAAGCCCGATCTTGTGTACCTGATCGCGCCATGGCGCGATGGCGACGATATCCTGCTTCAAGCAGGCCTCCACCGCCTGGCGCATGTCATATTGCTGGCGCACCGTTGCCAGATTGATGGACAGACCGTCTATGGCCATCGTGATAATCCTCCCCGATCTTGTCCGTTAGTCGATGCCGACGGTGGCAAGGATCGCCTTCATGCGATAGACGGCCAGGTCGGGATCACGCAGCACGCGGGCGGCATCCGCCAAACGGAACAGTTCCGACAGATGCTGGATGGAGCGGGCGCTCTGCTGACCGCCGAGCATCTGGAAATGATCCTGGAAACCGTTGAGATAGGCGAGGAAGACGACGCCGGTCTTATAGAAGCGCGTCGGCGCCTTGAAGATATGGCGCGATAGCGGGACGGTCGGCGCCAGGATGGCATGGAAGGCGTCGAGATCGTTCTGGGCAAGCTTTGCAAGGGCTGCGCTCGCGGCGGGCGCAACCGCATCGAAGATACCGAGCAATGCATGCGAATAGCCCTGTTCGTCACCGGCGATCAGTTCGGCATAGTTGAAATCGTCGCCGGTATACATCTTGACCGACGGATCCAGCCGCCGGCGCATAACGATTTCCTTTTCCGCCGAAAGCAGCGAAATCTTCACGCCATCGACCTTGGCCGCATTCTGGTTGATGATCGCGATCGCCGTCTCCATGGCACGCATATCGTCGGGCAATCCCCAATAGCCCGCAAGCGCCGGATCGAACATCGAGCCGAGCCAATGGATGATGACAGGCTCTTTGACCTGCCCGAGAATGCGATCATAAACGCGGACATAATCGTCCGGGCTCCTGGCCACCGCGGCAAGTGCCCGGCTTGCCATCAGGATGATGCGGCCGCCCTGCCCTTCCACGTAGGCGATCTGTTCCTCGTAGGCGCGGATCACATCGTCGATCGTGACATTGGGACCGGGCTGCAGGTGATCGGTGCCGGCGCCATAGGCGATCACGGCATCCGACCGCCCGCGAGCGGCCGACTGCGCATGCGAAATCAGTTCTTTCGCGCCGGCCCAGTCGAGACCCATGCCGCGCTGCGCGGTATCCATCGCTTCCGCCACACCGAGGCCGAGACCCCAGAGATATTCGCGGAAGGCGATAGTGCGCTCCCAATCGATGTTGCGGTCTAGCCAGGGATCGTTGTCGGCAAGCGCGTCGACCACGACATGCGCGGCGGCATAGGCGACGCGATTGAAATGATGACCGCCCGCAGGCTTCACAGGTGCAATCAGGGGCTCGTTGGCGGGAGTAAAGGCGGCGATGGTGCCGTCCGCCATCGGCAAGCGAAGGCTTTTCGTCATCAGACCAGCCTCCTAGCGGGCCGAAAGCGAGGGCACGTCGACCCAGCGACGCTCCGCCCAGCTCTTTTGCGCAAGCTCCGCCAGCTGCACGCCCTTAGCGCCCTCGCGAAGCGTGAACTTCCACGGCGCGTCCTCGGCCACATGGCACAGGAACTGCTCCCATTGCGCCTTGAAGCCATTGTCGAAGGCCTGCGTGTCGGGCACCTCTTCCCAGGTATCGAAGAAATTGATCGGCTGCGGCTGATCCGGGTTCCAGACCGGCTTCGGCGTGTTGACGCGATGCTGCGTCCAGCAGCGCATCAGGCCGCAGACGGCCGAACCATGCGTGCCGTCGACCTGGAAGGTGACGAGATCGTCACGACGGACGCGCACCGCCCAGGAGGAGTTGATATGGGCGATGACGCCACCTTCGAGCTCGAACGTGGCATAGGCCGCATCGTCGGCATCGGCGGCATAGGTATTGCCGTTCTCGTCGACGCGGCTCGGAATATGCGTCGCGCCGAGGCAGCTGACCGACTTGACCTCGCCGAACAGATTGTCGAGCACATAGCGCCAATGCGGCAGCATGTCGAGGATCATGCCGCCGCCATCCTTTTTGCGGTAATTCCAGGAGGGGCGCTGTGCCTTCACGCCCCAGTCACCTTCGAAGACCCAATAGCCAAATTCGCCGCGCACCGAGAGGATCTTGCCGAAGAAGCCGCTGTCGCGCAGCATGGCGATCTTCCGCAGCCCCGGCAGGAACAGCTTGTCCTGGACGACGCCGTTCTTGACGCCGCGCCGCTCTGCCGAAGCAGCAACCGACAGCGCCTCCTCCAGCGTCTCCGAGATCGGCTTTTCGCAATAGACGTGCTTGCCGGCGGCAATCGCCTTCTCGAGAAGCTCGACGCGCATCTGCGTCGAGCCGGCATCGAAGAAGATCGTATTGCTGGGATCGGCGAGAGCGGCATCGAGATCGGTCGTCGTCTTCGACAGACCATGCTTGCGGGCGATGGCCTCGATTTTTTCTGCATTGCGGCCGACGAGCACCGGTTCGGGCATCAGCCTGTCGCCATTCGACAACTGAACACCGCCCTGTTCGCGAATTGCCAGGATGGAGCGCACGAGATGCTGATTATAGCCCATGCGGCCGGTAATGCCGTGCATGATGATGCCGATCGGCTTCGTTGCCATGAGTTCTTCCTCCCGTAAATAACTATATAGTTACATAACTGGCATGAGGAAGCAATGCTGTCAACGACCATCCTCAATGGTCGCGGCAACAGGGATCTATGACTGTCCGCTTGTCGAGATGGAGTGCCTAGAGCACGAAGCCGAAACGCGTACGCGGTTTTCGGATGACATCATGCGCTACCTATTTGATTCCAGCACAGATTCAGTTTTCAGGCCGGTTCGATCTGAAATCATCCGGCGCTAGGGACGCAGATAGGCGAAAATGACGTCGACGATATGCTCGCCCCACCCCTCGATTTCGGCCTTTTCGGAAAGGTTGCGGCGGAAGATCGTCGAGAGCGTCCAGCGGTTCGTCAGGAAGAACGAGCCGAGTGCCGCAATGCTCATATAGATTTTCACCGGATCGCAATCGGCACGGAAGACACCGGCTGCAGAACCTCGGTCGAGCAAGCCGGAGATTTCGGCAACGAGCGGCGAATGCAGCTCGAAAATACGCGCCGAGCGCTTCAGGAAGCGCGCCTTGTGCATGTTTTCCGTGCTGAGAATTCCGAGGAATTCGGGATGATCCAGGAAATACTGCCAGGTGAAGACGACGAGGTCCCGCATGCCGTCCTCGGGCGAACGGTGCGTGAGATCGAGCCGCGCCTCCGCCGAGCGGATGGCGATATAGCTACCCTCCAGAACGGCGACATAGAGCGCATCCTTGCCGCCGAAATAGTGGTAGAGCATCCGCTTGTTGATCTTGGCGCGCTCGGCAATGGCATCGACGCGCGCGCCGCCATAGCCGCGCTCGGCGAATTCCTTGGTTGCGGCTGCGAGGATCGCCTTGCTGGTGCGTTCCGCATCCCTGAGGCGAGGCCGTTCCGGAGCAGCGCGCGCGATCGTTTTTTCTGCATTCGCAGGGTCTGCGCTTTTTATGCTGCGCTTCACAATTTTTGCTTCCGACATCATGGCTCCCGGCGGCATTTCATAGGGCTTATGCGGTCTTTCCTCGCGCCGATAAGTAACCGATCATCGCATAAGTTGACAGTCCCTGGCGAATCGAGGGTTATAGTAACCATATGGTTATATCGATTTAAATGGGAATATCGCGGCAAAAGCCTCCGAAAACGAGGGGGTCGCGCTCTCGCCGGAACTGGCCGGAGAAGCTGCAACGATCTTGCTTTCGGCCCCGGTCCGGCTCTAGAGAGCAATAGGCAACCGGCGGCGGACGAGCATGACTGAAAAGCAAATCGCAATCATAGGCGGCGGACCTGCGGGGCTGATGGCGGCGGAAACCTTATCCCTGCTCGGTCATCACATCACCGTCTACGACAGCATGCCGACGGTCGCGCGCAAATTCCTGCTGGCGGGGAAGTCTGGTCTCAACATCACCCATTCGGAAGATTATGGCCTATTTGCCGATCGGTTCGGCGCAGCTTCGACCCGATTGCGCGCCGCACTCGACGGCTTCACACCCGACGATGTCAGGGCCTGGGCACAGGGCCTGGGAACCGAAACCTTTATTGGCTCATCCGGGCGCGTCTTCCCGAAAGTCATGAAGGCATCGCCGCTCCTGCGCGCTTGGCTGGCGCGGCTGGAGGCGCGAGGCGTCACCATCCTGACACGGCATCGTTGGTGCGGCTTCGACGATGGCTGCCTGCTGTTTGAAACGCCGCTGGGACGCGAGGCTGTTCGACATGACGCCGTTCTGCTCGCGCTCGGCGGTGCAAGCTATGCCCGGCTGGGTTCGGACGCGGCATGGGTCAGCTGGCTCCGCGACAAGGGGATCGATATCGCCGCCTTTCAGCCGGCCAATTGCGGTTTCGACGTAACCTGGAACGCGCCGTTCAGCGAACGCTTTGCCGGTGAACCCCTCAAGGCCGTCACGGCGACATCGGATGCC
The DNA here is from genome assembly GCF_008370325.1 of Martinezella tropici. GTDB lineage: Bacteria > Pseudomonadota > Alphaproteobacteria > Rhizobiales > Rhizobiaceae > Rhizobium > Rhizobium tropici_B. Next base: position 388,259 of record NZ_VNIP01000003.1, read on the forward strand.
GGAACCGTCCCCGGCGAATTCGTCATTTCGAAAACCGGGATCGAGGGCAGCCTCGTCTATGCGCATGCCGCCTCGCTGCGGGATCGTTTGACGAAAAAGGGTGACGCCTCGCTTATAGTCGATCTTGCGCCGGGCCGAAACGAGGAGCGCCTGGCGCGTGATCTGGTACGGCAGGATCCCAAAGCCAGTTTCTCCAACCGGCTGCGCAAGGGTGCCGGCATCGAGGGCGTCAAGGCTGGCCTGCTGCGCGAGCTTGCCGATCCGGCAACGCTCTCTCATCCAGAAAGACTTGCACGCCTGATCAAGGCCCTGCCGATTCCACTGCTGAGACCAAGGCCGATCGCCGAGGCCATTTCATCGGCCGGTGGCGTCCGTTGGGGTGAGCTCGACGACGGATACATGCTGAAAAAGCTCCCCGGCATGTTCATTGCCGGCGAGATGATCGATTGGGAAGCGCCGACGGGAGGCTATCTCCTCACGGCGTGCTTTGCCACCGGGCGTGCGGCAGCCAAGGGCATGGATGCCTGGCTTAAGGGCCGCTGATCTAAGCTTGAACGCCTAACTTTCAGCCGATCCGGCCTTTCTCCATCAACCAGGCGACCGACTCCTGAACCGCCTGCAGCGACGTATAGCGAGGCCTGTAACCAAGCAGCCGCTCGGCCTTCGCAATCGAGCAATTCGGGCTGCGGGCAATATGCTCCCAAGTCGCCTGCGCATTCTCCGCCGCCTGCCCTTCCGCCCATCTCTCATAGGGCAGAAACTCCAACTTCGGCTCATGTCCGAACCAGCGCGACATGGCCTCGGCGTAGCCTCTCAGCGTCAGCGCACCACCTGAAACCGCATGAAAGGCCTCGCCGGTCGAAACGCGCCAATTGGCGATCGCGCCCATGAACATCTGCGCGACGTCATCCGCATGGACATGATGAACCGTCTCCAGGCCGAAATTCGGAAGTACCAGCGTTTCGCCGCGCGCCAATGTCGAGAATGCCGACAGATTGAAATGCCCGGCCGGATTGAGGGGTGCCCAGCCAGGACCGACAATATGGCCGGGATGGATCAGGGTTGCGGGAAATCCCCTGCGGCGCGCCTCCTCCAGCAAATATGCCTCGATGGTTGCCTTCTGGACGCCATAATCGCCGAACGGCCTCTTCGGCGCCTCCTCCGGCGTCGGAACGATGGTCGAAAAGCCATGCGTCCAGATTGTGCCGGTATGCAGGAAATGGCCGACATGGCCGACAAGCGTCTCCGCCAGATGCCTCGCGCTATCGAGCGTGAAGCAGATCATGTCGATGACGATATCCGGCTTCAATGCGCGGACGGCCGGACCGAAACTGCCATCCTTCTCCATGGCGGCACGATCCATCACCAGCGTCTCGGCCTCGTTCCAGGCCTTGTTCGGCGAATAGGGCGTGGCCTGTCCGCGGCTGATCGCCACCACTTCATGTCCTGCCTCGACCAGTCGCGGCACGAGATAGGTGCCGACATGGCCGGTGGCGCCGATAATCACCGTGCGCGTCATGATATCCTCCCAATCGTCGAGATCGAAATCGGCTGCTACCGAAGTTCAAGACATGATCAGCGTGGGAGAATAGGCGCGCGCGCCACTTTGTCACCCTCCCGCTGGAGAAAGTCGTAATTTTTCCGCGACGACATCGCGATGATCGGCACCCGCTCATAGAAGCGGGTGCCGAAAGAGTGCCTAGCGAAGCTCTATGATGGCGCAACCATAGGCGTCGAGCGACAGAGTGCCGGATATCGCCTTGCCGTTATCAAGGAGATTGATTCCGGCCGGGACCTCGCGCAGTTCGGCGCGCTGGTCGAGATAGTTCTGCAGGAAAAGCAGGCGTCGCTCGTCGTTCTGGCGCATCGTCACTTCGACGCCATCGGGCAGATCGCCGACAAGAGGCGCGATTCCCGCTTCCGCAAAGGTTCGATCGGCAAGAGCATCCGTCAGTTCCGGCGTCAGATAGGTGCCGAGATAAAGGACCCGGCCCTTGCCGACACGGCGCAGGCTTGCCATCGGCATACCCTCGGCATAACGGTTCGACCACACCGCAATCACCTCGACATCATCCGTCACCGTCAGGTTCTCGTAGAAATGGGCAGCCTCGATCTCGTGATTGCCAAAGGTAAAGCGGCGAACGCGACGATGGGATTCCGCTGGACGGCCAGGTGGAACGACAAGCCCGCCCGACCGCGACATGACGTCGAAAAGCCCGTTGGCGCCGGGTGCGGCAAGGCGGCCGAAATCCTCGACCTTCACGCCTGTCAATCGCGTCAGTGACGAGCCCGGCGCGGCCTCGCGGATGACATGATTGTTTTCGTCACGCGTGCCGGTGCGCGCGCCGATGATGACGGTGCCGCCGTCCCGGGCGAAGGCCTCAAGCCGCTCGGTCCAACCGTCCTTCCACATGACCCAATGCGGCACATAGAGCAATTTCAGTCGCGATAGATCGTCTTCCGGATGGATGAAGCCGCAGGCAATGCCGCGATCGTAACAATATTGATGCAGCTGAACGGCATCGTCCTGCGGGCTCGGCAGCCCGATCGAATAGGTCTTGTGCGCCTCCTGATTGTCGAAATCCGAGCCGGCGATGCCGACATCCATGCGTACATAGGTGCCGAGGATCTTATCTTTGAGCGCCGTCATCTCGGTCGCGAAGCGCTTGGCCTCGTCATAACGATGACGGGGCACATCGTCATGATCGATGATGCCCATCCAATAGATTTCCGCGCCGAAATGCGCCGGACGCCAGCGGAAGAACATGAGGCCGTCGGCGCCGCGCGCGACGGACGACATGGCCATGCGCCGCATTTCGCCGGGCTCCGGCGTCAGCGTGCAAAAGCCCGGCTGGCTGCCGAACCCGGACTGCTGCTCGGGCACGATGTAGTTTCCCGAGAACCCGCGGCAGATGTCGAGGTGGAGTGCCTGTACCTTGGCATGGTTGCCGATGCGCTGGAATTCGTCATAGAGCATCGGATAGATGTCATAGCCGACGAAATCGAGATCGGCGGAGAACTGCCCACGAAAATCGATATCTCGAAGACCGCCGAGATTGTGGAAGATGAACCACTCGGACTTGATGGCCCGCAGGATTTCCACCTGATCGTGCTGGAAACGGGCCGTCGCGAAGGCGAGGAAGCGATGGTAATCCTGGACATGGCCGGGGCTTGGGAAGGTAGGACCGAATTCGATCGGAAGCACGACCTGGCCGAAATCGTCATAGGCCGTCGCCCAAAAATCGCCGCCCCAGGCGAAATTGAGCTTGTCGATCGTCCCGTATTTCTCGGCAAGAAAGGCCTGAAACTCCGAAAGCGTCGCCGCAGAGAAGGATTCCGGCATGCTGGTGTTGAGCTCGTTGTCGGTCTGCCAGCCGATGACATGGCGATTATCGCGATAGTGCTCAGCCATCGCCTTCGTGATGCGCTTGCTGTGCTCGCGGAAAACCGGGCTCGCCGTGTCGGCATGCTGGCGTGAACCGTGGCTCATTGTCCGGCCGTTGCCGTCGACGCGAAGGATTTCGGGATGGGCCGCCGTCAGCCAGCGCGGCGGGGTCGCCGTCGGCGTGCACATGATGGTATCGATGCCATGGCGTGCCAGAACCTCGATGGCACGGTCGAATAGGTCGAAATCGAACGTGCCGAGCTTCGGCTCGAAAAGATGCCATGCAAATTCGCCGAGACGCACGACATTGAAGCCGGCTTCGGACATGCGCTTGGCATCCCGCTCCCAATAGCCCTCGTCGACATGTTCCGGATAATGCGGTGCGCCGACCAGAAACCTGTCGGTCTTGATGGTCCGCCATACGGAAAGGTCGTTCTTACTGCTGCTCACTGGCACGATATCAGGCTCCTGAACTGTTATTTATCGAGAATTGGCTTGCGGACGGTGATGGTCCGCTCGTCCTGGCCGGAGAAAAGGTAGATTTCCTTGGGATCGATGCTGAGGCCGATCGGCGCATCGTTGGCAATGCCGGCAACATGGCCGATCTGTACGGTGATGTTGCCAGTGCCGCTTTCGGAACCGATGCATTGCAGCGCGCCGGCATCGACATAGAGAATGGTCTCGCGCCCGAGATGCTCGACGAGACGGACTTGGCCGGAAATCGGAGCGCCCGCGGACTGTCCCGCGGCGATGGAGATGTTCTCGGGCCGGATACCGAGGGTGAGCTTTTCTCCCTGCCGAACCGCGCAGCCGGGCGCGAGCTCGACAGCCACCGGCGCTAGGCCGGGCGCGGAGACGGTCACGCTATGTCCGGAAACCTGATCGACGGTCACCGTGAAGAAATTCATCCTCGGCGCACCGAGGAATCCCGCCACGAAGAGATTTTCCGGATTGCGATAGAGCTCCAGCGGCGAGCCCACCTGCTCGATGATGCCGCGGTTGAGAACCACGATCCGGCTCGCCATCGTCATGGCCTCGACCTGGTCATGGGTGACATAGATCATGGTCGCGCCAAGCTCGGCATGCAGGCTGCTCAACTCGACGCGCATCTGCGTGCGAAGTGCCGCGTCGAGATTGGATAGCGGCTCGTCGAACAGGAAAACATCCGGGGAGCGGGTAATGGCGCGGCCGATCGCGACGCGCTGGCGCTGGCCGCCGGAAAGCTGCTTCGGCCGCTTGTCGAGCTGATCGGTAATCCTGAGGATCTTGGCGGCGCGCGCCACCGCCGCATCGATCTCCGCCTTCGGCCGCTTGGCCATGCACAGGCCGAAGCCCATATTCTCGGCAACCGTCATATGCGGATAGAGCGCATAGGACTGGAATACCATGGCAATACCGCGCTCGCCCGGCTCGGCCGTGGTGACATCGCGGCCATTGATCAGGATTTGGCCGGAAGAGATCGTCTCCAGCCCGGCGATCGACTTCAGCAATGTGGACTTGCCGCAGCCGGAGGGACCGACCATGACGATGAATTCGCCCTGCTCGACGGAAAGATCGATACCGCGCAGCGCATGATAGGCGCCGTAATTCTTGTTGATATGGCGTAGTTCGAGACTGGTCATACTTCTAGGCTCGCAAGGAAAGAATTGGCACTGAGGGCGGATGTGGCGGATGGAATGCTCATCCCTTCACCGCGCCCATGGTGAGTCCGGCAATGAAATGCCGCTGCATCAGGAAAAACATGATGACCGGTGGCACGGCGACGACGATGGTGCCGGCGGAGATCAGATTCCAGGCGGAAACCCACTCGCCACGCAGGTTGGCAAGTCCAGCCGTGACGGGCTTGACCGTATCGCTGATGGTCAGCACCACGGCCCAGAAGTAATCGTTCCACACGAAGGTGAAGATAAGGATCGCAAGCGCCGCCAGTGCCGGGCGCACCAGGGGCACGACGACGTGAATGAGCGTCTGGAAAGGCGTCGCGCCTTCCGCTCTTGCCGCCTGAAACAGCTCATCCGGCAGAGCGGCGATGAAGTTGCGCATGAACAGCGTCGCAAAACCCGTCTGGAAGGCGATATGGAAGATGATCAGCGCCACGGGCGTGTCGTAGAGGCCGATGCGCACCATCAGATCGCGCACCGGAATCATCATGATCTGATAGGGCAGGAAATTGCCGCCGACGAACAGAGCAAACACCAGCATGTTGCCGCGGAAACGATAGCGCGCCAGCACGAAGCCGGCGAGCGTGCTCAGGACCAGCACGCCAAGGACGGCCGGCAGGGTGATCATCAGACTGTTGAGGAAATAGCGTGCCATCGGCGTCTGGGTGAAGACGGACGTATAGTTCTCCACTAGGCCGAACTGCGTCGGCCAACCCCAGAGATTGCCGCCCATGACATCCCGCGTCGAGCGGAACGACGTCAGGATGATGGCAAACAGCGGGCAGAGCCAGAGGACAAGGATGGCAAGCACGGCAATGAAATAGAAGCGACGCCGCCAGATGGCATCTTCGGCAATTGGGCGCGGATACATCAGGCTCCTCTTTCTTCGATGCGAATGATGCGGCTGAGATACCAGGCGATGAACACCGCCATGATCACGAACAGGACCGAGGCGATCGCGGCGCCGTAGCCGAAGCGATAGGAGAAGATCGACTGCTCGAACATCTGGTAGGCGAGCACTTCGGACGAGCCGAAAGGACCGCCTTGCGTCATGACCGAGACCATGTCGAACGAGCGCAGCGCACCGACGACGGTGACGGCGATCGCGATGAAGGTGACCTGCGTCAGCTGCGGCAGGACGATATGGCGCAGCATGTTCCATCCTCGCGCTCCATCGACACGACCGGCGCCGATCAGTTCCTCGCTGAGATTGTTGAGCCCTGCGAGGTAGAGCACCATGCAGAAGGCGATCTGCGGCCAGAGCGCTGCAATCACGATCGCGAAGGTGACGAAATGCTCGTCCGACAGGACCGCTGGTGCAGTCGCGCCGAAAAAGCCGAAGATCAGCGCCAGCAGACCGAGTTGCGGCGTATAGACCCAGGTGAAGACGACGCCGACCGCGACCGAGGCCAGTACCAGCGGAATGAAGAAGAGCGACTTCATGAGCCGCATGCCGCGAATCTTCTGGTTGACCAACAGGGCGATCGCCAGTCCGAGCGGCGGCGCTGCCATGAACATGACCAGCCAGATGATGTTGTTCTTCAGCGAGACATAGAATTGCGGGTCGTTGAACAGCTCGGCATAATTGCCGAAGCCGATCCAAGTCATCGGGCTGAAGCCATCCCATTCGTGCAGGCTGATCCAGAGGCTTTCTATCGCCGACCACAGGATCACGACTGAAAAGAGAATGGCCGCGGGCAATATCAGCAAAGTCGGGGTGAGCCACCAGCGATGGCGGCGCCAAAATCTTATCATCTTATCCTCTTTTGGTATGGGCAGGCGGAGCAGCAGCCCCGCCTGCCTGTCGCTGGGAGGAGAGTCAGATCTTGTAGATACGCTTGCGCGTACCTTCGAGCCGCTTCAGGATCGCATCGCGCCGCTCGGGCTTCGCCATAAACTCCTGGAAGCCGACGAGGCCGGCCTGAGCCATGTCGGGATCGCTGTCACGGTCGTAATATTGCGAGGTACCCTGTACCGTCTTCAGCGTTTCGACGGCTGCGTTGACGAGCGGGTCCTTGCTCGGCGGCAGATCGTTGCGGGGCGGCACGTTGCCGCCGGGCTCCAGATACGGGCCGAGATTTTCCGGCCGATAGAAATAGGCGAGGAATTCGCGTGCACCCTGCTTGTTCTTGGCATTAGCCGGGATATGCACCGAGTTCAGCGAAAACTCCTCGAAACGGCCGATTTTCGAATCGATCGTCGGGAAGGGAGCGAAAGCGAGCTGATCGAGCTCTTCCTTCGGGAAAGTGGAGCGGACGAAGGCGCCGAGGTTCATCATGCCAGCCTTCTTTTGCGACAGAAGCGCACCCGCTTCTTGCCAGCCGAAGGATGTGTTGTTCGGCGTGAAGAAATCCTGCTTGATCAGGGTTTCCCACATGTCGAACACCGGCTTCAGTGCCGCATCGAGATAGCTCATCTCGCCGTTCATCAACGCCATGTGCTTGTCGAGGCCGTTTATGCGCAGGTTCATCTGATCGAACCACCCGGCGGCAGGCCACAATTCCTTTGTGCCCATCGCGATCGGCGTCAGATTGGCGCTCTTGCATTTCGCGCCGTAGGCCAGGAAATCATCCCAACTTGCCGGCACCGCAGTGCCGAGCTGGGCGAAGACGTCCTTGCGATAGAACATGCCCCAGAGCGTGCCGCCCGTCGGCAGACCGTATTGCTTGCCGTCGACCGTCACCGAACCGGCCGCCGCGCCAAGGACGTCCTTGTACTTCTCCTTTTCGAAGAGATCGGAAATATCGTCGAACAGGCCGCGCTTGACGAAGGCGCGCATGCGGTTTCCCGAGAACCAGAAGCAGATATCTGGCGCCCCGGCGACCAGATAGTTGCGGATCGCGGTTTTGTGCGCCTCATGATCCATATTGTTGATCACGACTTTAACGCCGGCCTGCTTGCCGAAATCCTCAGCCATCTTGCGCAGGATTGCCAGCGCATCGGCGTTGTTCTCGTCGGAAATGATGTTGATGTCCTGCGCCTGTGCAATGGCAGGCATGGGAAAACCGGTGAGCGCTGCGGCGGAAACCGCCCCTGCCCCCTTCAAAAAATTGCGCCGGCTCGCCGGCCTTCCAAGCAAATTGAAAGTCATTTGGACTCCTCCCGTTGTGATATCTATCCTCGTCCTTAGCCAGCGGACCGGACGGAATGCGCGGCGGACGCCCCTCTTGCCCTCTACGCAATGGTCGCAAAGAAACTGCCGCCGCGATGCATGTGCACCGCCCGGAACCCTCGGTTCGAGAAACCTTGTCCTATTGCTGACTTCTTCGTGCTTGCGCACATGCCGGATGTTGATCGACAAGTGAAGTTATGCATAAGTCTGAAGCGGGCGCAATAATTAATTTACAAAATTAAGAAAGAGAAATCGTGAAGCTGAAAGGTGACCAGAGCACTTCGCGAGCCCTCAACCGGCGGCTCATCCTGAACCTTCTGCGGCAGGAAGGGCCGAAAAGCCGCGCCGAAATCGCAACGATCACCGGCCTCAGCCCAGCAGCGGTCACCTTCGTCATCGCCGACCTGATCGAGGAAGGACACGTCACCGAAGGCAAGGCCGTGGCCGGACTTTCGGGTCGACGCCCCATACCCGTCGAGATCAATTACGCCAACGGGCTAGCGATCGGTTTCAAGCTGATGGTCGGCTCCGTCGAATGCGTCGTCACAGATCTTGCAACCAACCCGCTTGCCTCCCGTCGCCTGTCCCTTGATGACAACGAGCCGGAAAATGTTGCAACGACGCTGGCCGAAGCCGTACCCCAGCTCGTCAAGGCCGCGGGGCGCCCTCACGCGCGGCTGGCGGGCATTGGCGTTTCCATGCCTGGTGTCATCGACAACGGCCAGGCCGTCTGCGTGCGCAGCTTTCGCTTCAAGTGGAACAATGTTCCTTTCGCATCGATGGTCGCGCAAAAGGTCAAGGTGCCGGTCTGGCTCGAGGACGACACGAATGCCTATGCCATTGCCCAACAGCTCTTTGGCCCGGGAAGGCATCATCGCAATATGGCCGTGCTTGCAATCGGCGTCGGCATCAGCTGTGCCGTCATCGTCGACGGAAAACTCTACCGCGGCGCCCATGGCGCAGCCGGCAAATTCGGCCATACCTTGCATGAGGAGAACGGCCGGCTTTGCGAATGCGGCAAGCGCGGCTGCCTGATGGCCTATTATTCCGAACCCGCCATGCTCCGCACATGGCGCGAGGCGACCGATCGGGATCGTAGCCACAACCTGTCCGACATGCTGGAATCAGCAGAGGCAGGAGATGCGGAGGTCAACAGAATCCTGCGCGATGCCGGCGCCGGGATCGGCAAGGCGCTCGCCAACCTCGTCAACATCACCGACCCCGAAGTCATCGTCGTCGGTGGCGAGGCCGTTTCGTTCGGCGATGCTCTTTTCGGCCCCCTGGAAGCCAGCATGGCCGCCCGCACCTTTTTCGCCTCGCCGCCTCTTCTGCCCGATTGGGAAGACAATTCCTGGGCGCGCGGCGCAGCCGCCCTCGTCACCCAGAAATTTTTCGACTTCGAGACGGTGGACGGAACAACCGGAATGAGCGAACCGGCCACGCCAACCTACCTCGCATGATCGGCCGCTCTCGAGAGCCCATTCGGGTGCCAGTCCATCGGGATGGAAAACCGCCGAAGAGAGGATGCATTCCGCAGCGAAGGCTCGCTCAGCCTTTGGTGACCCCCGCCGTCAGACCGTCCACGAACAGGTTCTGGAAAAACAGGAACAGGAGAGCGACTGGAATTGAGGCACGCCTCTTATAGAGCTAGGCTCAGGACCGGTTTAATTGCTTGCGGCAGATGGAGATTGGTTGTTTTACCGAAGATGGTCTTAGGTGAAAAGTTGCTCTCAAGAAATGTTGAAGACCACCCAGGCAAGCAATGCGGATTGAACTACTCCGAGAAAAATAGGACCCCACGTCGTGCGGGCGTTCCGCAATTGCGTCCCGACATAACCGTCCAATAATTGGAGCAGCGCCGACAGCGCGCTGAGCCAAAGCATTGCAATCAAAGGAGCCCAGACCCCAGCAGCGATGGTGACGACGGCTATCGGTATGGTGCGGGCTAAGGTGTAAAGGGCAAATATCCGGCTGGATTCGGTTTGCGACCCGGGGGCAACCAAGGTTGGGCGCACTAGACCGGCGATAGCAAAGAAGGCAGCGCCGAGGACGTTGATGATAGTGACCGTATATAGGGCGGTTAGCATGTGTTCTCCTAGAACCGAAATCATCGCCTTCGCTGCGCTCCGTGTCTCTGCTCGGGCCTTTGTGTCGAATATCGTTTCATAAATCCAATTGATTATTGTAATAAAGATATATGCACGAAATCGATCTACGCCGCGTCGACCTCAACCTGCTGGTAGTATTTGAAACCCTCATGCGGCAACGGCACGTCGGCCGCTCGGGCGAGGCTCTCGGCTTGACCCAGCCGGCGGTGAGCCATGCCCTGTCCCGGCTGCGCCACCTGTTGGGAGACCCGCTTTTCGTGAGGCATGCCGGGGGCGTCAGGCCAACGCCGCGGGCGGAGGCATTGGATGCGCCGATCGGTCATGCACTGGCGGCTGTGCGCACAGCCTTGGCCGAGGCCAGCACCGTCGCCTTTAATCCCGCCCGCGCGGTTCGCACCGTGTCGATTGGGGCCTCAGACTATGCGGACTTGGTGCTGATGCCGGCCCTGATGGCCGAGGTGCGCGCCTCCGCGCCCGGACTCGACATTCGGCGGCGATCGACCAGCAGGGAGGTCCTGCTTGGCGATCTGAGGCGTCGCGACATCGACCTGGTGATCGGCCCGCTCGCTGCAGCGCCAGATGGCTTGGTCCTGACGCCCCTCTTCACCGAGCATCTGGTACTGGTGGCCCAAAAAGGCCACCCGGCTCTGGCCGCCGAGATGTCCCTGAAGATGCTCGCCGAGCTCGAACATCTGCTGGTCTCGCTAGGCGGCGATGCGACTGGCAGTCTTGACCAACGCCTTGGCGAGACCGGCCTTTCCCGGCGCGTCGTAATGACCCTTCCGAATTTTCTAGCGGCGCCCTTCATCGTGGGGGCGACAGACCTCGTCGCCCTGCTGGCCGAGCGCGTGGCGCGGAGGCTCGCCGATGCCGCAGCCATCGCCATTCACCCGCAGCCGGCCCCCGTCCCGACATGGTCCATCGGCCTTGCGCGTCTGGCTGGTGCCGCGCCAGATCCGGCCATAGATTGGATCGCCGCAAAGGCGGCAAAGGTTGCCGCGACAATCTAGGCTAACCCGCCGATCATCGACGCGCGGGACGCTATGAGCCAACGGAAAATACGGCTCAATTCGCTATCTGGCGCTCGCTCAACAAAACAAATCACTCATCACGATCTTCTTCCTGAAGACCATGAATCACATCCCAAACTTATTTAATAGGTCCTGAGCCTAGACGCCGAGAGGGACAGCAAGCCGCGTTTGTCGGACGACGACGCGACGGAAACAGGCGTCGGCAAGGCTGCGCTGGCGCCGGCGAGTGGGCGATAAAATCGATCGCATATGTCGATTTCCCCGATCGACATGGCGTCACGTCGACGCAGCAGCGGATCGCGAGACTGTGCCAAGCATGCCAGGCGGTGCCTTGTTGATCGCTCCCGAACCGCCGACCTCGCATAATCGGCCGCCTAGAATGGGTTTGCATGTTTCGGACATTCGATATTTTGTCACATCCATGTCATGAAATACGTCGACAGCTCGTGCCAGATCAAAAGCGGGTACCCAGATGGATTATTTCAGACGTTTCAACTTTCTGTTCGCAACACCAACCTTTGACAATGAGGATCTGGAGGGCGCCCGCTATAATCAGATCGTCGAGGAGATCGAACGCTCCGGCTTTGAAGTGGTGCGGGCGCGCAATCTCGAAGATGCGGAGATCGCCGTACAGACGGACGCCGCCATCGGCTGCATGCTGGTCGACTGGGGCAAGAAGGGGCTCGAAGGTAAAACTGCCGCTCTCATCAATCTGATGCGCCGGCGCGGTCTGGAATTCCCGATCATCCTGCTCATCCGCCGCAAGCGCTTCGAGGATGTGCCGGTCGAAGTCCTCGATTTCATAGACGGCTATGTCTTCCTATCCGAAGAGACGCCCGCCTTTATCGCCAAGAGCCTCATCAGCCGGCTAAAGCAATATGCCGAGACGTTGAAGACGCCATTTTTCGGTGCGCTGGTCGATTATGCCGAGGAAGGCAACCACCTCTGGACCTGCCCCGGGCACAATGGCGGCATCTTCTACAGCCGCAGCCCCATCGGTCGTGTCTTCATGGAGCATCTGGGCGAAGCGGTGTTTCGCGACGACCTCGACAATTCCGTGCTCGACCTCGGCGACCTTCTGACCCATGAGGGACCCGCGCTTGCCGCACAGAAGGAAGCGGCAAAGATCTTCGGCGCCGAGAAGACCTATTTCGTGCTGAACGGCACCTCCACCTCCAACAAGGTCGCTCTGTCAGCTCTCGTCACCGATGGCGATCTCGTGCTGTTCGATCGCAACAACCACAAGGCTGCTCATCACGGCGCTCTGATGATCTCGGGCGGCATTCCGGTCTATCTGCCGACCAGACGCAACCTTTATGGGCTGATCGGCCCCATGGATTTTGCCGAAATGGACGAGGAGGCCCTGCGCGAGCGCATCCGCACCCACCCATTGGTGAAAGATCCGGAGGCTTACAAGAAGCCGCGCCCGTTCCGCGTCGCGGTCGTGGAGCAGTGCACCTATGATGGCACCATCCACAATGCCGAGATGATCCTCAAGCGCATCGGCCATTTGTGCGATTACATCCTCTTCGATGAGGCTTGGGCGGGTTTCATGAAATTTCACCCGCTCTATGCCGGACGTTTTGCCATGGGTCTTTCCGACCTCGGCCCGGATGCGCCCGGTATCATCGCCACGCAATCGACCCACAAGCAGCTCGCCAGCTTCTCGCAGGCCTCGCAGATCCACATGAAGGACCGGCATATCACCGGTCAGAAGCGCCGCGTGGAGCACCGGCGCTTCAACGAAAGCTTCATGCAGCATGCCTCGACCTCACCCTTCTATCCGCTGTTTGCCTCGCTCGACGTCGGTGCGCAGATGATGAAGGGCCGTTCGGGCGAAGTGCTCTGGGACGACACGATCCGCCTCGGCATCGAGCTGCGCAAGAAGATCCGCGCCGTGCGCCGCGAATTCGAGGAGAAGGAACATCGTCCGGAGCGCCGCTGGTTCTTCGAGCCCTTTGTGCCCGACCGGGTGGCGATCCCAGATGTCTCAAGTCCCGGCGCGGTGCACGACGTGCCGTGGGAGAGCGTCGCCACCGATCAGCTCGCCACCAATCCTGCCTTCTGGCACCTGACACCCGGTGCGGCATGGCACGGCTTTTCGGGGATGGAGCCGGGTTTCGCCATGACCGATCCGAACAAGCTGACCCTGCTGACCCCCGGTTTCGACCGGGCGAGCGGAAAATACACCGAGCACGGCATACCGGCGCCCGTGGTCGCACAATATCTGCGCGAAAACCGCATCGTTGCGGAAAAGAACGACCTCAATTCGCTGCTATTCCTCCTTACCCCTGGCGTCGAGGCCAGCAAGGCCGGCACGTTGATCAGCGGTCTTGTCGCTTTCAAGAAACTCCATGACGACAATGCGCTGCTGGAAGACGCAATCCCGGAATTCTATCGTCGCCGCCCAGGCCGCTATGCAGGCGTGCGCCTGCGCGATCTCTGCGCTGAGATGCACAATTTCTTCCGCCAGGCCGATGTGAGCGCGCTACAGACGAAGCAGTTTTCCGCCGACCACCTGCCGCCGATGGCCATGTCGCCGCATGATGCCGCGCGCTGCCTGGTGCGCAACGATGTGGATTATCTGCCGATCGACGCCATTGCCGGCCGCATCGCAACGACACCCTTCGTCGTCTACCCGCCGGGGATCGCGACCATCGTGCCCGGCGAGCGCCTGACGGAACAGGCAAAGCCGATGATCGACTATCTCAAGATGTTCGAGACCTGCTTCAACACCTTCCCCGGCTTCGAGGTAGAGATCCAGGGGCTCTATCGCGAGATCGACGCATCCGGCAAAATCCGGCTCTATACCTACGTCGTCGCGGAATAGGCTGGAAAATTCGGATTGGTCATGAAGCAGGATAAAACAATCGTCGTTCGTCCATCCCGGGAGAGCGACGTCGATGCGATGTTGGCGATCTATCGCCGCCATATTCACCGGGGCGTCGAGGCTGGGGTTGATGATAGCGACACGCCGCAACCGGATGACCTGCGCGAACGGCGCAAGAATTTAAAGGACCGCCGCTTCCCGCATGTCGTTGCGATCGACGGTGAGAAGGTCGTCGGCTATGCCTATGTGGTGTTGTTCCGCAAGCGCCCGGCCTACCGTTACACGGTCAAGCATTCGATCTATGTGCATCACGACCATATCGGCCAGGGCGTCGGGAGCCTGCTCATGCGCGGGCTGATCGACGCCTGTGCTGCGGCCGGCTTCCGGCAGATGATCGGCTATATCGACGCAGACAATGTCGCTTCACTCGCACTGCACGAACGCTTCGGCTTCGCCCGCGTCGGCCTATTGCCGGCGGTTGCCTATCGCTACGGCCGCTGGGCTGACACGGTCATGGTCCAGCGCTCACTCGCCTCCGGCTCGACCACCCCACCGCCACCGCCGGCCCTCTCCACCCGCTGAAACCAATGAGATCGATGCCGACAAGCATGGCTGGCGCAAACCATGCTCGTGGCACTTATCGTCATGTTCCACCGATGTGTCTCGCGCCTTCCAGGACCATTTGCGTTCAGCGATCCGATCAGGGCCGTCTTATTTCGTCGCGCCGTACCAGCCAGAACAGCAGCAGCAGAACGATCACGACGGGAAGGAAAACCGCCAGGATCGCAACCACCACGCTCCCGAAGGTTCCATCCGATATGACGTGAGGTGCGATGGAAGCTGTCACGGACAGCCAATAAAGCGGAAGGAGCCATATGACTGCGCCTGACCGCAACAGCATCGCGACGGTAGCAAGGATCAGCCCGAGCGATCCGACGATGAGATTTACGGTCGCAACTTTCGGGTCAACAAGTCCCGGCGTTTCGATCGCCATGTAATCCGCAACCTTCATCATGGCCCGCAACACAAAGACAGTGCCAATGATCATCGCCGCGGTGGCGATCCGATATATCCACTTGGAAACCTTTGTCCTCACACCGTGTCCTCGTCCTTGACTATGGACTTGTACAGGTTTTCCATTCAATTGCGCAACCAAAGGTTTTCCTCAAAGGATTAGCCGCGGGCTCTACCACGGAAAAGAAGGGCGTCTCACCGGCCAGCCGTGTTGTCGTTGAGGATAGCATGCAGGTTCTAGAATCTATCGGAGGTAGTCGCTGCGCCCCGGCCAGCGATCACGTCGCCGGTCGCTCGTTTTGGCACACGCCGGGCGACAAATCTCAAGGAGAAACGATCGGTTCCAGACCCAGATATCCTCTTCCATCCGGCACCCCATCGTGGATTTTGCATCGATAAGAACGCTCACAGGCGAATGCCGAGTTTTCCCGCATGCCGCGTGAGAAGAAGGCGGCCGTTCTTTTGGATTTGCCGCCCAATAACCATAAGCATCATCTAATATATGATATCTCTAAAATTCCCTATGGCTGCTTTGTTCCAACAAAGCAAACATAGGGAGACTTTATAGTGGCTCACGATCCAGCCCGCGGCAAACGCGTTCGAGAGGCTATATCTCGGCGTCAGATCCGGAAAGTACACGCGCTCGCCGCCGAACTAAATGTGTCCGTTGCCGCCGTCTCGCGTTGGCAGAATGGCGGCCATACCTCATTGGAAAGTGCTTGTGCGCTTGCCCAACTGCTGGATGTCTCTCTCGATTGGTTGCTACTTGGGCGCGGTACGATGGAGTGGCACAGGGACAGCACAATTTCCCAGACTGAGCTTCAATGGGTGCTCGCGCTCCGCAGCCGGTCCACGATGATACAGGCGGGCTTCATCAATCTGCTTCAAGCCATCCCACCAGAACAGCCTTACGCTGAGCGCAATTGTGCCCGCATTTTCACCTTCCGCTCAACAGCTTCAGGTTGATTAGATGATGAATATATAAGACATTTCTAATTAGGGTTTCAAACACAGCACCGGATGATCGGACGGAAAGCGTATTCGGCTTGTGCCGCGGGAGAGACCCTTTGCTTCACTCTCAACGCAAAAGGATTGTTGACCATGTCTACATTGCTGACCATCAACGTGAAGAACTACCAGCCGCAGACACAGAGCTTCTACTTCTTCCAGCAGCCGGCTATCTATACCGGCGGCGGGCAGGTCTACTCGAACAGCCTTTATTCGCAATCTCTCGGCAACTACGATGCAACCGGCGCGATCCTGACCTTCCAGGTCAATCTGCAATATTATGCCGGCATCCAGCAGGCGAACACGCCACCGCAGGTTGGTCAATCCTCGGGCTTCGCCTCCGCCAGCCGCGCAATCGACCTTGCCGGCGCCGGCAGCGGCGCGCCGAACGACTGGACGACCGCGACAGTTTCGCCGCTCGGCCTTTCCGCACCGATCAACGGCCAGGGCGTACAACCAGGCGCTTTCCGCATCACGACACCGAGCTTCACCTCGCCGCCCTATTACAATGTCGGCTCGGCGATCGCCGTCAACGGTGGCATCGTGCTCTCCAACTTCGTGCAGGCAAACCCGATGAACAACATCGATTGCCAGCCCATCCTCAAATACTTTGTCCAGACGGGGGCCTATACGCCGGGCAACGTCATGAACTTCTCGCAGTCCAGCGTGAACGCCGCCCTCTCCGATTTTACCGGCGGCTACACCATCTGCAACGTCAGCCTGCAAGCCAACGGCAACTGGAGCACCCAGCTCCAGTAAGCCCGGAGCGGCCGTGCGGGTGGAGAACCGCGCCTCCTCACCTTCACCCGCATGCGCCTGCCATCTGATGTTCGCCGCCAGCCAAGGCGGCGAACAACCTGAACCCAAATGGCCTGAAGCTTAAACGGGATTGTGGGAACATCATGAGCAGTTCGTCCTACCAAATCGTCGTTCGGAATCTCTCGCAGACGGCGCAGTATTTCTACGTCTTTCAGAAAAGAGCCGTGTTCGAGCCGTCCGCGGGTACCATCTACTGCTCTAGCCTCGGCTGCCAATATGTCAGCAATTACGACAACTCGGGCGCGCAGATAATCTTCGGCCTGGATAGACAAATCTACGCGGGCGCGATCAGCACTGCAGTGTCGCCGCCGCCACCGCCGCTGCCTACCGCATCGAACGCGTCCGGAACTTTGCGGCTCCTGGTCAGCAAGGCGACCGCAAAAAAAGCAATCTCGCTGACGACTGACACAGGCAACAATCCGCCGACCAATTTTACGGAATTGACGCTCAGTCCGCTGGGGTTTTCGCCGCCCACCTATCAATCGGGGATCTCGGTTGGAGCTTTTGGCGTCAAGGTGCCGCCCTATACGCCGGCTCCGTATCCCGAGCTCTTTTGCGGCGTCGCTGCATTGTACACAGGCGAGAGCGTTGTCCTATCGAGCTTCGTGGCGCCCGTGCCCAACGCCGTGATGAGTTGCGCGCCGGCGCAAGTCTTCTTCGTCAAGACAGGCTATCAGCCTATCGCGAGCCTCCTGGCCTATGACGAGAGCAACTCGGCGCGATGTGATTTCACTGCCGGCTTCGCCACGATCACCGCCACCTACAATTCAAACGGGACGTTTTCAACGACCGGTGGACCATAGGCCGAAGCTAGCCGGTTTGTCGGGAACGACTGAACGAGGCGCAAACTGCTTGCGCAAGACCACGGCGCGAGGCGCTGCCCCGCCGTTTGCCTGAATGCCCCGAGGCTGCCTACGGGCACCTCCCTGAACACTCACAGACACGGCGGACGGCACGAATTCGCTCACCGCCATACCAGGTCCGGCGGCGCGCGCTGTCGGTCAGCGCTCCCCGCATGCGGTGGGGAACGCTCATCTCCTCCTAGCGAAAAGGAAAACCGTCATGCAAAATACCAAACTACGCAGCCGCATCCTCGCCGCAACGCTCACCGCCCTCGTTGCGCTTGGCGCAACAAGCTCGGCGCATGCCTATTCCATCTATCGCAGTGTCACGGCCGATGCCGCAACGGGAATTGTCGTTTGGACAGCGGTCAACTTTGGCGTCAGTGGAAATCCGCCGACGTTGTCGTTCTACTATTATCCTAATGATGCGGCCGCCCTGCTTGCGATGCCGGGCGCCCAATGCTTCGTCAAGGTGGACCTCGGCAATCTTGTCAATCCTCCGCCCGGCACCCAGATTCCAATCGGAAACGGTATCCAGTTCAATGCGAATGCCGCCGATAATCCCAGGCCCTTCCCCTGGAATGTTGTCTTCGACAATGTACAACCCGGCCATTGGAGCATCGCAAAGACAGAGATCCAAAACCCGACATCGTCCAATAACGCGGCAAGCCGCGTGGCGGCGGTAGCCTTCCAGGCCCTTGCCACGACGGCCGGCTCTGGGACCACCGTCGTCAATGGACAATTGACCAATTGCGCTGCCCAATAGACTTTCCGTGAGAAGGCCCTAATGTTTAAAAACGCAATGATTTTCACCGCCGGTCTTCTTAAAAGTCCGGCGGCTTTTTCACGGGAGAATTCGACATGGCAGTGCTTCATCACGCGTTTCGCTGTGCCGTCACGCCAGGCTTCGAACGGACGGTTCTCGACCTATTGGCAGCATGGGAATCCGCTGACCGGGAAAGACTTTCCACCATGGCGGTTAGCCGTTACGCCGAGCTCGCACAGCGCGAAGATATTAACTCCGCCTTTTATCTCGGCCCGGACGGTGCTGCGTCGTCCTGGCTGCAGCCTGGATTCATCAGCCCCGGGCTTGCCGCCCTGGTGACGCTTGCCAAGGACTTCGTTCCAGTGCCTACCTTGAGCGCCAGCGACGATACGAACCACCATCGGCTGGCAACGCATTTGCCGGCGCTTGGCTGGTCGGCTGACGAGATCGACTTTCTCATCCATGGGCAGCCTATTGAAACGATGCTTCAGCCTTATGCCAGCTCCACCGATCAATTGAAGGAGGGTAAATTCCGCCACACGGGCGGCTGGACGCCTCCCGGCATGACACGAAAGCTGAGGGAGAGCATCGACCGCTTGATCCTTGCTCCGCCTTCGCAGGCCGACGAGGCGGTATGGGCGTGGAACCTACTGAATGAAAGCAAGGCTCTGGACGATGCGCGTGCAATGCTAGCCCCGCTGAACGACGATGACTGGCTCATATTGTCCATTACTCATTGAAAACATGCGTGAATGGCGATGCGAGCCTTGAGGCGAAGTTTCGAACGGGAGCTGAACCATAGCTGAGCGGAAATCGTAAGCGCCGATGCATGCCGTCCGCTCAACGAATACTCGCAGATTCAACCGCTGTTGCGATTATCCGAAGGATTGCGAAGCAAGGGCAAAAACGACCGGAGAACCTGTGTTCTGGCTCCCATAAGAGGCCGCTTCGGAAGAAACCATTGTCGTCACGGTGTCGAAGACGGACATGCCGCTTTGCTGGACAAAACCGGCGAATGAGCCCGTACCGAAATGGGTATCGAGCCGGAGAAAACTGCCGACATGCGCGGCGACATGCGGATGAACGACGGAAATTGCATCTTCCTCGCAATAAGCAACGACGGGGCCGACGACATGACCGCGGCCGAAGCGGCGCCGCATGGAATAAGCCATCAGCTTCCGACCATCATAAAGACCGTAGCAGATGGAGCTCTCGAACAATCGCAGCAGATGCTGGTAGCGTAGTGTGCCGAAAGCAGGCTCATCCAGGGCCGCGACGACATCCAGATCGCTGCGCTCGAGCCGCCGCAGCTGAAGCCCCGGTTTGATATTGCCGACTTCAGGCACGGATAGAACCTCACCCTGACACTGAAAGACCGTCTGTTGCGGTATGAACCCGAGCGTTGCGCACATCCGGCGCGCCGCCCTTGTCGCATTCAGCCTTAATCGTTCATGATGGCATTCGGCCAGCATCCGGTTAACAAGCCACTCCGCCGTACCATTCGTCTGCAGTCGCGGCGCGGTGATCAGCATGCCGAATGTGGCGAAATTCTCTCCGTGTGGAAACCACATGGTCGAGCCCGAAACCCTGCCGATTTCGTCAAGCGCCACGAAGCCGCGGCCGACATCGCGCAGGTGCTGCCAGTCCTGCGATCGATGCGGCCACCCGACCGACATCGAGAGAGCCTGAAGCTGTGACAGAGCGACCTCTGAGATGTCGGCAAAGCGCAGTTCGAATGCATCGACATGCAGTTTTTCGGGTACTTTTGTATCCATTCGTGGTCCAGCCGCCATCCGATCTTCCGGCTGCCATTCCCGCAAGCCGGCATCATGCTTGGCGACCTTAGCCGAGACCGCGCGAAACATTTCACTGCGTATGCAAACGGCGGCGCAAGAATTGACCGTATGCGCCGCGCTTTCGGCAGGTATTCTTCTGGCGGAGGCTTAACCTTCCTTTGATCGAAACCTCGCTTGCACAGGCGAGGATAGCAATCGGAGATTGGCAACAGCAATGCAGGCAGCGGACATTCTGGCAAAACTGGTCGGTTTCGATTCCGTCGTCGGAACGCCGAATGCTGAAATCGTGGAGTGGATCGGTGCCTACCTGAAGTCCTTCGGCGCCACGGTTGATATCATTAGAGGTCCCGAGGGCGACCGGTCGAACCTTTTTGCCACCATCGGTCCTCGCGGCGAGCCGGGTTATGTCCTCTCCGGTCACATGGATGTCGTGCCGGCCAACGAGGCGGGATGGGCGAGCAACCCCTTCGTGCTGCGGGCCGATGGGGAGAGGCTGTATGGCCGCGGCACCAGCGACATGAAGGGCTTTCTGGCCGCGTCTCTGGCGGCGGTGCCGATGCTCGCGGCGAGCCCCCTCAAGCAGCCAATCCATTTTGCCTTTTCCTATGACGAGGAAGCAGGCTGCCGTGGCATACCGTATCTCATCGCGCGCCTGCCGGAGCTTTGCGAAACGCCGCTCGGCGTCATCGTCGGAGAACCCAGTAACATGCGGGCTATCCTCGCACACAAGGGGAAATCAGCCGCCCGCGTCACCCTGAAGGGACGCTCCGGTCATTCGTCGCGGCCCGATCTCGGTCTCAATGCCATCCATGCCGCCGCCGAGGTTTTGCAGGCCGCCATTTCGACCGCACATTCTGTTGCCCAGGGGCCATTCGAAGCAGAGTTCGAACCGCCTTATTCATCGGTCTCGGTCGGCATTATTCACGGCGGGCAAGCCATCAACATCGTTCCGGATCTCTGTACGCTCGAGGTCGAAGCGCGGGCAATTTCCAGCGTAGACCCGGCAGCATTGCTCTTACCGGTGCGCGGGGCCGCTGCCGCGCTTGAGCATCGGGGCGTTCAGATGCAATGGGAAGAGCTGAGCTCCTATCCCGCCCTCTCCCTTCCGCGTGCAGCGCCTCTTGCCGATCTGCTGACGGAGCTGACCGGCATCGAACCACTCGCAGCGGTGAGCTACGGCACCGAAGCCGGGCTCTACCAGCGCGCCGGCCTCGAGGCGATCATTTGCGGTCCGGGCGATATCGGGCGCGCGCACAAGCCGAACGAATTCATCCTCATGGACGAACTCACCGCCTGCCAGGCCATGATCGAGGCTCTCGGCCGTCGTTGCATGGCGTGATACCCGCAAGACCGAAGGATGAATAGCCCATGACGTTCCTCTTCAATTCGGATGCCCGCCGCGGCCATATCTTTCAGCAGGCCTTCGCCCGGGAGCTGCCGGATATCTCGTTTTCCACGGATCCACTGTCGGTCGATCCAGACGCCGTGCGCTATCTGATAAGCTGGACCGTTCCGGACGACTTGCCACGCTACCGCAATCTCGAAGTTCTGTTTTCCATCGGCGCCGGCATCGATCAATTCGACGCGGCACAGATACCCGCTCACGTAAAAATCGTACGGATGGTCGAAGACGGCATCACACGCATGATGCAGGAATATGTGACGCTTGGCGTCCTCGCGCTCCACCGCAATCTACCGGCTTATCTCAGCCAGCAGCGCCGCCAGGTCTGGAATGCCTTGCCACAGGTTCAGGCCGCCGAACGCCGTATCGGCGTGCTGGGGCTCGGGAACCTCGGCAAGGCCGTGCTCGAAAGACTGAAGCCGTTCGGCTTTTTGCTTGCCGGCTGGAGCCGCAATCAACGCGAACTGGAAGGCGTTGCCTGCTTTGCCGGCGAAGCGGGACTCCAGGCCATGCTTTCCGAGACCGATATTCTGATCTGCCTTTTGCCGCTGACCGACGAGACCCGCGGTTTTCTCAACGCCGACCTCTTTGAGAAACTGCCGCAGGGCGCGGGCCTCGTGCATGCCGGCCGTGGACCGCAGCTCGTTTCGGAAGATCTCCTCGCCGCGCTCGACAGCGGTCGGCTTGCCGACGCCGTGATCGATGTCACCGATCCCGAACCGCTGCCGGCCGGACATCCGTTCTGGAACCATGAACGCATCCTGCTGACGCCGCATATCGCAAGCGTCACCCAGCCCCATAGCGCCGCGCGCGCCGTCATCGATAATATCAAGCGGATCCGGGCGGGTGTGGACCCGCTCGGCCTCGTCGACCGTCGCCGCGGCTACTGATTGCCAACCCGAAAGGAACCCGATGTCCCTCCTCAAGACGATTGACCCTAACCCTTCCTTCGCGCCGCGCGAAAATGTTGTCGCTGCCGAGCGGTTGATCTCTGGCGATCCGAAGCTCAAGACCTGGGCACAGGACGTTGCCCGCAACGAGACGGTGCACACCGGCGTATGGGAGGCCACACCCGGTGTCAGCCGTTCGATCAAGGGCGAAACCTTCGAATTCTGCCATATACTCTCCGGCGTCGTCGAACTGACGCCGGAAGGCGGCGAGCCTGTCGTCTATAGGGCGGGCGACAGCTTCGTCATGAAGCCGGGCTTCGTCGGAATATGGAAGACGATCGAAACGGTTCGGAAGATCTACGTGACCGTCACTCCCTAAGTTTTGCTGCCTCGGCACGGCTCCCGAGCCCCGCCCAATCCGGTCCGGCCAAAGAATACGCTGCCGGACCGCCCCAAAACGGGTTTTTCCGCCGCGCCGGCCGACGCGATCGGATCAAGCTACTTCACCGATCCTATAGCATCTCGGTAAATTGACCGGAGATATCATTATGGACCTGAGCTTCGATCCCGACAGTCTTTCGCTTCCCGTCGGGCATTTCATCGGCGGGCATTTCAATGCCGCGAGCGGTGTCATTCCGATGCACCGTCCCTCCGATGGCAAGGCCTATGCCGAATGCCCGATCGCGGACGCCACCGTTGTCGACCAGGCCGTTCAAACGGCCAAGGCCGCATTGAAGGAAAGTAATTGGGGCGGCGTCCGCCCGCGCGAGCGCCTGAATGTGCTGCACCGCTGGGCGGACCTCATCGAGCAGGAAGCCGAAACGCTCGCTCGGCTGGAGGCTGTCGCTTCGACGCGACCCGTCGGCCAGCTTGTCGATGGCGATATCGCGATTTCAGCGGAGCAGATCCGCTTCTTCGCCGAATTCGCCGACAAGGAAGGCAGCGACCTCGTGCCGACCGACGACGGCAATTTCGGCATGATCATGACGGAGCCCTATGGGGTGGTGGGCGCCATCACGCCCTGGAATTTTCCGATCAACATGGCCGCCTGGAAACTCGGGCCGGCGCTGGCCGCTGGAAACGCCGTCGTCCTGAAGCCGTCCGAAATGACGCCGTTTTCATCCATCTATCTGGCTGAGCTCGCCGTGCGTGCCGGCCTTCCCGCCGGCCTGATCAATGTCGTGCTCGGTGACGGCGTGACGACCGGCCAGGCGATCACCGGCCATCCCGATATCGCCAAGATCAGCTTTACCGGTTCGACCCGGGCTGGATCCGCCATCATGGAGAACATCGCCCGCACGGGTGTAAAGCCGATGACGCTGGAACTCGGCGGCAAGAGCCCGCAGATCGTCTTTGCCGATGCGGACCTCGACAAGGCGGCGGCGGCCATTACGGCCAGTATCATTGGCAATGCCGGCCAGGCCTGCGTCGCCGGATCGCGGCTCATGGTGGAAAAAAAGATAGCGGCCGGACTGATCGATGCCATCCGGAACCGGATGAAGGGTGTTGTCCCAGGTCCTACCTGGGATGCTGCGAGCCGGTACTCCCCCATCATCTCGGAAAAGCAGAGACAGCGCATCGATGCGATCGTCTCCGCCACTATCGAAGCCGGGGGAGAATGTCTTGCAGGCGGTACGCTCATGGACGCACCGGGCTATTTCTATGCCCCGACACTGATGGCCGGAGTCGATCAGAACTCTCCGGCTATTACCGAGGAGATCTTCGGTCCCGTGCTGACTCTCCAGACATTCGAGGACGAAGAGGAAGCCCTACGGCTCGCTGACCATCCGAGCTACGGGCTGGCGGCAGGCCTCTTCACCCGCGACCTCTCGCGCGCCATCCGGCTGACCCGCCGTCTGCAGGCGGGCACCATATGGGTCAACCGTTACAGCCGTTCCCGCGACCACATCCTGCCGACCGGCGGCTACAAGCAATCCGGCATCGGCAAGGACCTCGGCCGCGAGGCATTTCAGGCCAATCGCAAGAGCAAGAGCGTTTTGATCAATCTTTGAGGACAGCGAACATGAAAACCTACAAGATTGCTTTGATCCCGGGTGACGGCATCGGTCGTGACATGATCGCCGCCGGCTGGTCGGTTCTGCAAAAGGCGGCGGGCGCCGGCGGCTTTATGCTCGACGGCACCGAATTTCCCTGGTCCTGCGCCTTCTACAAAGAAACCGGCGCTATGATGCCCGCCGATGGCATCGCAACGCTGCGCGGTTTCGATGCCATTCTGCTCGGAGCCGTCGGCTGGCCGGCCGAAGTGCCGGATGCGGTATCCCTGCACGGGCTATTGCTGCCGATCCGCAAGAACTTCGTGCAATATGCCAATATTCGCCCTCATCGCCTGCTGCCGGGCGTCCAGGGGCCGCTCAAGGCGTCAGCCTTCGACATTCTCTGCATCCGCGAAAATACCGAGGGTGAATATTCCGGCGCCGGCGGCCGCATCCATCAGGGCACGCTCGACGAAGTCGCGGTCGAGACGTCGATCTTCACACGCAAGGGCGTCGAGCGCATCTTGCGTTTCGCCTTCGAGCAGGCAAGGACCCGGCGCGGCAAGCTCGCCTCGGTAACGAAATCCAATGCCCAGAAGCATTCGATGGTCTTCTGGGACGAAATCACCCGACAGCTCGCGCAGGATTACCCGGACGTCGAAGTCACGAGCTATCACATCGATGCCATGGCAGCCCGTATGGTCATGGCACCGGAAACCCTCGACGTCGTCGTCGCATCCAACCTCTTCGGCGACATCCTCACGGATCTCGGCGCAGCAATCCAGGGCGGTCTCGGTTTCGCGGCATCGGCCAATATCAACCCCGAGCGGAGCGCTCCGTCAATGTTCGAACCGGTGCACGGGTCCGCGCCCGATATTGCGCATCTCGGCATCGCCAACCCGATCGCAACGGTATGGTCCGGCGCCATGATGCTTCAACATCTGGGCGAGCAGGATGCGGCAAATGCCGTCATGGCAGCGATCGAAGCGACGACCGCAAGCGGCATCGGCACGGTTCCGGGCAAAGACCGGACCGATGCGATCACCGCAGCACTGCTCGCCGCAATCTGAAGTCTTATCGAGGATCCGAACATGCAAAATCTGAAAGTGCCATCTCTGTTCCGCCAGCAGGCGCTGATCGGAGGCGACTGGCTTCCCGCCCGCTCGGGCAAGACCGTTGCCGTCGTCGATCCGGCAACGCAGGCCATTATCGGAACGGTGCCTGATATGGGCGGCGACGAGACGCGGGCAGCGATCGAGGCCGCCGAGGCGGCCTATGGTCCCTGGAAGAAGCGCACGCACGCCGAGCGCGCGGCGCGGCTGGAAGCCTGGCATGATCTGATGCTCGAGCATATCGACGATCTCGCGCTGATCCTGACGATCGAACAGGGTAAGCCGCTTGACGAAGCTCGTGGCGAAATCCGCTACGGCGCCTCCTTCGTCAAATGGTTCGCGGAAGAAGCCCGCCGCATCGGCGGCCAGACCATCCCCTCACCGACGCCCGACCGGCGCATTGTCGTGCTGAAGGAACCGGTCGGCGTTTGCGGCATCATCACGCCCTGGAATTTCCCGAATGCGATGATCACGCGCAAGCTCGCGCCGGCGCTCGCCGCCGGCTGCACGGTCGTCGTGAAGCCTTCCGAATTCACCCCCTACTCGGCTCTAGCGCTCGGCGTGCTTGCAGACATGGCCGGCATCCCGGCTGGAGTCATCAATATCGTCACCGGCATGCCCTCCGAAATTGGCGCCGAGATTCTTGCCAATCCGACCGTGCGCAAGATTTCCTTCACCGGCTCCACACCCGTCGGCTCGCTGCTGATGCGCGGAGCCGCGGCCAGTATCAAGCGGCTTTCCCTCGAGCTTGGCGGCAACGCTCCTTTCATCGTCTTTGATGACGCGGATCTCGATCTTGCCCTGGAGGGAGCGATCATTTCCAAATTCCGCAACGGCGGCCAGACCTGCGTCTGCGCCAACCGCATCTTGGTCCAGGCCGGTGTCTACGATGCCTTCGCCAAGAAGCTCGCCGACCGCGTCGATGCCATGAAGGTCGGG
Organism: Martinezella tropici; assembly: GCF_008370325.1. Classification (GTDB taxonomy): domain Bacteria; phylum Pseudomonadota; class Alphaproteobacteria; order Rhizobiales; family Rhizobiaceae; genus Rhizobium; species Rhizobium tropici_B. The sequence continues at coordinate 414,968 of NZ_VNIP01000003.1, forward strand.
CCGGGCACCGAAGCCGGCGTTGCGATCGGTCCGATGATCAACGAAGCGGCGATCGCCAAGATCAACCGCCATGTCGACGACGCGCTTTCGAAGGGCGCAACGATCGTCACAGCCAAGCGGGATCTGCCGACCGGCCCACAATATGCGGCGCCGATCGTCCTGACAGGAGCAACTGTTGCCATGCAGCTCGCCGCCGAGGAAACCTTTGGACCGGTCGCGCCGCTCTTCCGCTTCGAGACCGAAGACGAGGCAATCGCCATCGCCAATGGCACACCTTACGGGCTTGCGGCATATTTCTATACCGAAAGCCTGAAGCGCGCGTGGCGGGTGGGCGAAGCGCTCGAATTCGGTATGGTCGGACTCAATACCGGCTTGATCTCCACGGAGGTCGCACCGTTCGGCGGTGTCAAGCAATCGGGCCTCGGGCGCGAAGGCTCGCAGCTCGGCATCGAGGAATATCTGGAAACAAAGGCCTTCCATATCGGTGGCCTCAGCTGAACTCCTGCGTTTCAGGCTGAAAAGGGTCGCAAGCGAGACCCTTTTCTTTTTCGCCGATGATTTCGTCAAAACGCGCCGCCGGCTGATATCACTGAAATCTGTCGAGCGTTTTGTAATACAAGCCGACCAGGGGCAGGAACCACGGCTTGCCGAAATGGCCGGGAATAGCCGGCCAATCGAGCCCCTTGAGCGGATTGCGGTCGGGCCTTCCCAGAATCGCATCGGCAATGGTCATGCCGAGATGCGTGGAAAGCTGCGCGCCATGACCTGAATAGCCCATGGCGTACCAGATGCCATCATGATAGCCGGCGCGCGGATAGCGATCCTTGGTGATATCGACGAGACCGCCCCAGCAATAGTCGATCTCGACCCTGGCGAGCTGGGGAAATATGCGGGCGAGGCTTTCGCGCAATATCGCACCGCTCCTGGCGTCGGAACGCTGGTCCGACGTTGCGGAGAACCGGGCGCGCCCTCCAAAGATCAGCCGGTTATCGGGTGACAGGCGCCAGTAGTTGCCGATGTTCATCGTATTCACGCAGGTGCGGTTGCCGGGCATTGCCGAGGCAACTTCTCCGTCCGTCAAGGGCCGGGTCGCGACGATGAAACTGCCGACGGCCATGATGCGGCGGCGGAAGTAGCTGAAATTGGCTGTCGTATAGGCGCCGGTGGCGATCATGACCTGATCTGCCGTGACGGTGCCTCTACTGGTCTTGAGGACGTGCCGGCCGCCGACCTGGCTGCGTTCCGTCACGGCAGCGCCCTCCACGATGACCGCACCGCGTCGTTTGGCAGCCTCGGCCAGTCCGACAACATAGCGGCCCATATGCATCATGGCGCTTTTCTTCGAAAGCATCGCGCCATGGAACGGCGAACCGATCTCGTCCTTGAGATCGGTCGCTGAAAGCAGCGCGGTATCGGGATCGACCTCGGCATGCACTGCTTCGAAATTCCTGGCCAGGCTCTCGAAGTGCTGCGGCTTGGAGGCAAGCTTCAGCTTGCCCGCGCGACGGAAATTGCAGTCGATCCCCTCTTCCGCGATGATCGCTTCGAGCGTGTCGATCGAAGCATCGAATGCGCGATAGAGCGCGATCGCCCGCTCCTTGCCCAATTCCGCCTTTGCCGCGATGTAACTATGCGCCAGACCATTGTTCAGATGGCCGCCGTTGCGCCCGGAGGCGCCGAAGCCGACGGTTTCGGCCTCCAGAACGAGGACCTTCGCGCCCGCCATGGCGAGCTGGCGGGCGGCGCCAAGCCCGGTGAAGCCGCCGCCTACGACGACGACATCATAGTGCCCTTCGACGGGACCGGCAGCCGCACCCGCAAAGCGGGGCGCCGTATCGTGCCAATAAGAGAAATATTTCATCTGGCCGCCCCTTCTCAGAGCCCCACGACACCGGGCAGACCGGAAATGTCGGCGATTTCGACATAGCCGTAATAAGGATTGGCCGGTTCGTGACCGCGGTTGACCCAGACCTTGTTCTTGATGCCGAGATCATGAGCCGACATGAGGTCGTAGCGGAAGGAAGACGAGCAATGCAGGATATCTTCCGGGCCGCAACCCAGCATGTCGAACATGTATTCGAAGGCCTGGAAGCGGGGCTTATAGGCATTGGCCTGCTCGGCCGTATAGACGGCGTGGAAGGGCGCCCCGAGCTTTGCGACATTTGACATGATCTGGCTATTCATCGCGTTCGACAGGATGACGAGCGGAATTTCCTTCGCGACCTTGGCGAGACCAGCCGGAACGTCGGCATGCGGACCCCAAGTGGGTACGCGCTCATAAACCATCCTGGCGTCTTCTTCCTTGAAAGCGACACCGTTGCGCTTGCAGGTCCGCTCGAGCGAATTGTGCACCACGTCCGCATAGGGCTTCCAGTCCCCCATGATCTCGTCGAGCCGGTAAGCGGCAAAGTTCTTGATGAACTGCAGCATCGCCGGCTCATCGAGACGATCGCCATAGAGGTCGCGGGCAGCTTCCGCCATCTGGAAATTGGTCAGCGTGCCGTAGCAATCGAAGGTGATATATTTCGGGCGGAAGGTGGTCATGCGCTTCGTCCTTGCGTGCTGCCCCTCGAGGCGATTGGTGGAGAACAAGATAATAGGATTGCTTTCGGCACCGGAGCCCACTGATTTTGCGAGGTTCGGAGCAGAAAGTTTCGTATAGCGGCGTTCGTTTGGCATTTGCTTGCAGAGGCGATAGATAAAGACGCCTTTCGCTCCCCACCTTCGCGACCGCCGTCAGCGAGGTAACGGCATAAGATGCGGCAAGGGCGAGCAGCTACGGCGAAAGATACCGTCAAGGACATCGCCTTCAGATAATCTTCCGGCACCGACCCTCCGACACTTGGACAAAGAAATGCGAGGAGCGCCATGCAGGAGCGACAGATAGAAATCAGGCCTTTCGGTCCCGAACATTTGGACGTTGCGGTCCGCCTGTCCCAGGAGGCCGGCTGGCCTCATCGCCCGGATGACTGGAAAGTCGCCCTGGACCTGAGCAAAGGTGTCGTTGCGATCGGCGCTGATGATGAGGTCGTCGGCACCACGCTCCTAACACCCTACGGAACCGACTGCGCCACGATCAACATGGTGATCGTCGCTGAAAGCATGCGCGGCCGCGGACTAGGACGCCGTCTCATGGAGGCCGCGTTGGCTCTCGCGGATAATCGTCCCCTGCGCCTCATCGCGACCGCCGATGGTCTGCCCCTCTATGAAAAGCTGGGGTTTCGTCAGACCGGCGCCGTCCTCCAGCACCAAGGCCCTGTCGCGGCAACTGCGAAGCCGGGAAACACCGAAGCGGCGACCATGGCCGATATCCTGGCGATTAAAGCTCTCGACCGCGAGGCTTTCGGTGCCGATCGTTCCGCTCTCATCGCGCGGTTTGCGGATCTGGGTGAATTCGCGGTCATCCGCCGCGACGGCAAAGTCGCCGCCTTCGCCTGCCTTCGTCCCTTTGGCCGGGGCGAGGTCGTGGGGCCGGTCGTCGCCCCAGACATCGAAGACGCGAAATCGCTTCTGTCTCACTTCATGAGCCGGAAAACCGGCGCCTTCCTGCGCGTCGACACCGGCGCGGAAACCGGTCTTGGACCGTGGCTCGCCAGACATTCGCTCTCCCATGTCGGTGGCGGCATCACCATGGCGAACCCCGTTATCAAGCGCAGCAATGCCTCGACCGTCACCACTTTCGCCCTCGCCAACCAGGCGCTCGGCTGATCCGGAGAAGACCATGTACAGCAATTCCCTCATCGAGCTCGATCGTGCCCATCTGGTGCATCCGGTAGCCTCCTATCGCGGCCATGAGCAGCAAGGCGTACGGGTGCTTTCCTCCGCCAAGGGAGCGACGATTACCGATGCTCAAGGCCGCCAGTTGATAGATGGTTTCGCGGGGCTTTGGTGCGTCAACGCCGGCTACGGTCACGAAACGATCGTGGAGGCGGCGGCTCGCCAGATGCGCGAGCTTCCCTATGCGACGGCCTATTTCGGCCTCGGCAGTGAATCGGCCATCCGCCTTGCCGCCGAGCTCGCCGAACGCGCGCCCGGCGACCTCAACCACATCTATTTCACGCTGGGTGGCTCGGATGCCATCGACAGTACCGTCCGCTTCATCCGGTACTACTGGTTTGCGCGCGGCCAACCGCAGCGCGATCAGTTCATCTCGATCGAGCAGGGCTATCATGGCTCTTCGACGGTCGGCGCCGGGCTGACTGCCCTACCCAACTTCCATGCCGGCTTCGGCGTTCCGCTCGACTGGCAGCACAAGATTCCGTCGCCCTATCCTTATCGCAATCCCGTTGGGCAGGATGCAAACGCCATCATCCAGGCGTCTCTCGCGGCGCTCAGGGCGAAGGTCGACGCGATTGGAGCAAACCGAGTCGCCGCCTTCTATGCCGAACCGATCCAGGGCTCGGGCGGGGTGATCGTCCCGCCCAAGGGATGGATGAAGGCCATGCGGGATCTCTGCAAGGAGCTCGATATTCTCTTCGTTGCCGACGAAGTGATCACCGGCTTCGGCCGGACGGGCCCGCTTTTCGCCTGTTCCGAAGACGAGATCGTTCCCGATTTCATCACCACGGCGAAGGGGCTCACCTCCGGCTATGTTCCGATGGGTGCGGTCTTCATGGCGGATCACGTCTATCAGGTCATTGCCGATGGGGCGGGAGCCTCTGCCGTCGGTCATGGCTACACCTATTCCGCTCATCCGGTCAGCGCGGCAGTCGGGCTGGAAGTATTGAAACTTTACGAAGGCGGGCTGCTCGAAAACGGCATAAAGGCCGGCGCGAGGCTGATGGCCGGCCTCGAAAGCCTGAGAGATCATCCCCTGGTGGGCGACGTCCGCGGTCGCGGCATGCTGGCTGCGATCGAACTGGTCGTAGACAAGGCCGCCAAGACGCCGCTGCCGGCGGAGGCCCAACCGTCACGCCGGATTTTCGACCGGGCCTGGGAAAACGGCCTGGTGATCCGTGCCTTCGCCAACGGCGTGCTGGGTTACGCCCCGCCGCTTTGCTGCACCGACGCCGATATCGACGCGATCATCGAACGAACGGAAAGGACGCTTGATCAAACGCTCGAAGATCCCGACGTCCGCCGGGCGCTCAAGGACTGAACCCGCCAAGGCCCGGGACCGATATATCGCGAGCAGGCGTTTTTCAGAATTTTGTGCCGCATCGCTAGTCCGATTCGGCGCAAACAGCGCGGTCGAAGTGCCAAACTTATCCTTAATGAAGGTTCATCCCGGCAAATTCGGGAGCATCAGAAAACAAGTGGGCCTGGGAACAGCATAATCTTCCGCAAGGCGGCCGCCCGGCGCCGCCAGCAAGCAGACTGGGGTAAGACATGACCAAGTCATTGACAGAATTCAAATATATGAGCTTCGACGTTGTCGGAACGCTCATCGACTTCGAAGGCGGCCTGAAAACCTGCCTCAGCGAAATTGCAGCTGAGGCGAATGTGACGATCGACGGCGAGGAGGCGCTAGCGCTCTATCGAGCCGCGCGCTACGCCGACGATGCCGATCTGTTTCCCGATGATCTCGTGCGTGTCTATCTCGCCATCGCCCCGAAACTCGGTTTGCCGGCCGACGAGGTCTATGGTCAGCGCCTGCGCGATTCCGCTAGACAATGGAAAGCCTTTCCCGACAGCGCCGAAGCCCTGGCGCAGCTTGCCGGCAAATATCGGCTGATCGCCATGACGAACGCCCGCCGCTGGGCCTTCGAACATTTTTCGGCGGAACTCGGCCATCCCTTCCATGCTGCCTTCACAGCCGACGACACCGGCACTGAAAAGCCGGATCCGGCCTTCTTTCACAAGGTTTTCGACTTCGTGGCCGACGAGAATGCCAGCAAGGACGACATTCTCCACGTGGCGCAGAGCCAGTATCACGATATCGGCGTATCCCGCCAATTGGGGATGACGAATTGCTGGATCCAGCGCCGTCACGCACAGGCCGGATACGGCGGCACGATCGAACCGGCCGAATTCACCACGCCGGACTTCCACTTCAAATCCATGGCCGAACTCGCCGAAGCCGTGGGGGCGCCGCAGGCGGCCTAACCAGCCAGCACCATCATCGCATCCAATAAAAAGCAGACTGCCAACCAGAAAAAAGGGGAATGACATGAACGACAAGATCATGAACTGGACTGCCTCGGATGACGCAATGGTCGAAAATGCCATTCGCCGAGGCGCCACCCGCCGCGAACTTCTCACCATGCTTCTGGCCGGTGGCGTCGCCATGTCGGCGGGCGGCCTGGTGCTTGGCCGGGCATCGAATGCCGTTGCGGCCACGCCCAAATCCGGCGGCAATCTGAAAGCGGCCGGCTGGTCGTCCTCGACCGCCGATACGCTGGATCCCGCCAAGGCATCGCTGTCGACCGACTATGTGCGCTGTTGCTCGCTCTACAATCGCCTGACCTTCATCGATAAAGCCGGCGTGACGCAGATGGAGCTCGCCGAAAGCATCGAAAGCAAGGATGCCAAGACCTGGACGGTCAAGCTGCGCAAGGGCGTGACATTCCATGACGGCAAGGAGCTGACGGCCGACGATGTCGTCTTCTCGCTCAAGCGCCACCTCGACCCCGGCGTCGGCTCGAAGGTCGCCAAGATTGCCGCGCAGATGACCGGTTTCAAGGCTGTCGACAAGTCGACGGTCGAAATCACCCTGGCCGATCCGAATGCCGACCTGCCGACCATTCTCGCCCTGCATCACTTCATGATCGTCGCCAACGGCACGACCGACTTCTCGAAGGGCAATGGCACCGGAGCCTTCGTTCTCGAAACCTTCGACCCGGGCAATCGCTCGGTCGTGGTGAAGAACAAGAACTACTGGAAGTCCGGCCAGCCCTATCTCGACTCCTTTGAATTCTTTGCTATCAGCGACGATAATGCCCGCGTCAATGCGCTGCTTTCGGGCGACATTCACTACGCCGCTTCGATCAATCCGCGTGCCATGAAGCTGATCGACGGGCAGTCGGGCTTTACGCTGTCGAAAACGACCAGCGGCAATTATACCAATCTCAACATGCGTCTCGACATGACGCCGGGCAACAAGAAGGACTTCATCGATGGCATGAAGTCCCTGGTCAATCGCGAGCAGATCGTCAAGTCAGCCCTGCGCGGCCTTGGCGAAGTTGCCAATGATCAGCCCGTTTCCCCCGCCAATATCTATCACAACAACGATCTGAAGCCGAAGGCCTTCGATCCGGACAAGGCCAAGTTCCACTTCCAGAAGGCCGGCGTGCTCGGACAATCCATTCCGGTGATAGCCTCGGACGCGGCAACTTCGTCGATCGACATGGCGATGATCATCCAGGCGGCCGGCGCCGACATCGGCATGAAGCTCGACGTCCAGCGCGTTCCTTCCGACGGCTATTGGGATAATTATTGGCTGAAAGCGCCAATCCATTTCGGCAACATCAATCCGCGTCCGACACCAGACATTCTTTTCTCACTTCTTTATGCTTCGAATGCACCGTGGAACGAAAGCCAATACAAGTCGGAAAAATTCGACAAGATGCTTATCGAAGCGCGCGGTTTGCTGGATCAGGCCAAACGCAAGCAGATCTACGCCGAAATGCAGGTGATGATTGCTGAAGAAGCAGGGACCATCATCCCGGCCTATATCTCGAATGTGGATGCACTTTCGGGCAAGGTGCACGGATTGGAAGCCAACCCGCTCGGTGGCATGATGGGTTATGCAATGGCGGAGTATCTGTGGCTTGATGCCTAGCGGCCGTTGAACCTCCCCGGACGGCGAAGGCCGTCCGGGGGCTTCCGCCTTGCGAACGCCGTTCGTTTCACAGATCGCCGCAGGAGCATTGCCTTTGAGATCCGAGGTCTCCATTCTTGTCCTAAACCGGCTCTTCATCGCGGTCATCACCTTGCTGATCGTGTCGTTCGCCGTCTTCTTCGCAACCAGCATGCTGCCGGGAGACACCGCCTCCATCCTGCTCGGCCAGGCGGCGACGCCAGAAGCGGTTGCCGGCCTGCGCAAGGCGATGCATCTCGACGAGCCCGCGATCCTGCGATTCTTGCAATGGCTTTTCGGCCTGATGAGGGGCGATCTCGGCACGTCCTATGCCAACAATATGCCCGTTGCGGAGTTGATCGGTCGCCGCCTGGTGGCGACGCTGGAGCTTGCCGCCATCACGACGCTCGTCTCGGTCCCGCTTGCACTCCTGCTTGGCATTACCTCGGCCATGCTTCGCGGCTCCTATTACGATCGGATCGTCACGATCATTTCCATCGGCGTCATATCGGTGCCGGAGTTCATGGTCGCAACGCTTGCCGTACTGCTGTTCGCCGTTTATCTGCGCTGGCTTCCGGCACTGTCTTCCATCAACCAGGCGCATACGGTTTTCGATCTTCTGAAGATCTACGCAATGCCCGTCATCACGCTCACCTTCGTCATCTCAGCCCAGATGATCCGCATGACCAGGGCGGCTCTGATCGAGACGCTGAAGACACCCTATGTGGAAATGGCCCTGCTCAAGGGCGCCTCGCGCGGTCGTATGGTGTTCAGGCACGCATTGCCCAATGCGCTGGGGCCAATCGTCAACGCGGTCGCGCTGTCGCTCTCCTATCTCGTCGGCGGCGTGATCATCGTCGAGACCATCTTCAACTATCCCGGCATCGCCAAATTGATGGTGGACGCCGTAGCGACCCGCGATCTCCCGCTCATCCAGAGCTGCGCGATGATCTTCTGCCTCGGTTATCTCCTGCTGATCACCATGGCCGATATCGTCGCAATCCTGTCAAATCCGAGGCTGCGATGACCACGAACAGCTTGGCTTCCCGCACCCCTTCCCTTCTCGGCTATAATGTCAGCCTTGTAGGCATCGTGGCTTTCGCCATCATTCTTGGCTGGACGATCGTCGCATTGTTCGCACCCTATATGCTTCCCTATTCCGTCGGCGATATCGTCGACACGGACTATTTCGGCCCCATAAGCCGGCAATTGTGGCTCGGCTCGGACTATCTCGGCCGTGACATGTTCTCGCGCGTTTTGATGGGCGCCCGCTATACGGTCGGCATTTCATTGGCCGCGGTCGCGCTATGCTGCTTTTGCGGCGTGACGCTCGGCATGATCGCCGCTGTTGTCGGCGGATGGTTCGACACGATCCTGAGCCGGTTTCTCGATGCCCTGAACTCCATTCCAAGCAAGCTTTTCGGCCTAGTCGTCGTTGCCGCCGTCGGCTCGTCCATTCCGGTGCTGATCATCACTCTCGGCGTCATTTACACGCCCGGTGCCTATCGCTTTGCCCGCGCGCTCGCAGTCAACATCAACACGATGGATTTCATCACGGTTGCCCGCACCCGTGGTGAAAGGGTCGGCTACATTATCGGCTCGGAAATTCTGCCGAACATTATTCGCCCCGTTCTGGCGGATTTCGGCCTGCGCTTCGTCTTTGTCGTTCTGCTGTTGTCCGGTCTTTCCTTTCTCGGCCTCGGCCTGCAGCCGCCCTATGCCGACTGGGGAGCGCTCGTCCGCGAAAATATCGGCGGGCTGCCCTTCGCCGCGCCGGCCGTGCTCGTGCCCTCCTTTGCCATTGCCAGCCTCACCATCAGCGTCAACCTGCTGATCGACAACCTGCCGCGCAGGATCAGGGACAGGAGCGCATGACGATGGCCAATCTCGTTGAAATCAAGAATCTGAAGGTCGAGGCGACGACCGACTCCGGTCGCATCGTCGAGATCATCAAGGGCGTCAGCTTCAATATCGCCAAGGGCGAGATTGTCGCACTCATCGGTGAAAGCGGCTCGGGCAAGACGACAATCGCGCTGACGCTTATGGGACATGCACGCGAGGGCTGTCGCATCTCCGGCGGTACGATCGAAGTCGATGGGCAGGACATGGCCGCCCTCTCCGAAAGCGAACGCTCGAAGGTCCGCGGCACAACGGTCGCCTATATTCCGCAAAGCGCGGCGGCCGCCTTCAACCCGGCGACGAAGATCATGGAGCAGGTGATCGAGGTCACCCGCATTCACCGGCTGATGGCTCCCGAACAAGCGCGCCAGCGCGCGATCGAGCTTTTCCGCGCGCTATCGCTGCCGAATCCGGAGACGATCGGCGAGCGATATCCGCATCAGGTTTCCGGCGGCCAGTTGCAGCGGCTGGCAGCGGCCATGGCCCTGATCGGCGAGCCCAAGCTGGTCATTTTCGATGAACCGACCACCGCACTCGACGTGACGACGCAGATCGACGTGCTGAAGGCGTTCAAATCCGTCATCCGTGCCGGCGATATTGCCGGCGTCTATGTTTCGCACGATCTGGCGGTCGTCGCCCAGATCGCCGATCGCATCGCTGTACTGAAGGGCGGTGAAATCCAGGAACTGGCGGGGACGGAAACAATTCTTGCCCGGCCGAGCCATCCCTATACGCGCGAGCTGCTGGCAGCCTTCGAGCCGAAACAGGCCATTCGCGACAGCAAAACAGGCGGGGCGGCTGCATCTGTGCTGAGGATCGACAATCTCGTGGCGGGCTATGGCGATATCCAGGCCAACGGCCTACCGGCGGTCTGCGCGGTTCAATCCGTGAGCCTTGCGGTGGAGAAGGGTAGAAATCTCGGCATTATCGGCGAATCCGGATGCGGAAAATCAACGCTGGCGCGTGCGATCGCCGGTATATTGCCTGCGGTGGCCGGCACCATCGGCTTCAACGGCAGCGACATGAACCGCGCCGCGAAATTGCGCTCGCGCGATCAGCTGCGGGAGATGCAGATCGTCTTTCAATATGCCGATACGGCACTCAATCCAGCAAAATCGATCGCCGATATTCTCGAGCGGCCCCTGGCCTTCTATCATGGGATGGATCGCAAGGCTCGGGAGGCCAGGGTCGACGAATTGCTCGACATGGTGCGATTGCCGCGTGCTCTTCGCTATCGCTATCCGTCGGAATTGTCAGGTGGTCAGAAGCAGCGCGTGAATTTCGCCCGCGCGCTTGCCGCCGAGCCGCGCCTGATCATTTGCGATGAAATCACATCCGCTCTCGACACTGTCGTTGCGGCGGCGATCATCGACCTGCTCAAGGAACTGCAGCGTGAACTGCATTTGTCCTACATCTTCATCAGCCACGACCTGTCGGTTGTCGAAGCGATCTGCGACGAGATCGTCGTGATGTATGACGGCAAAAAAGTTGAACAGATTACGCGCGAAGCCGCAAATGCGCCCCGCCACCCCTATTCCCAGCTGTTGTTCGGATCCGTTCCGAAGCTTGATCCGACCTGGCTGGACAATCTCGTCCAGGATCCGGAACTCAAGCGTGAATATGGCCATGGCTAGCTGGAAATAGCTGAGACACTCGTTACATGGGAAACAGACTGGTCAGCGGCATGTGCGCCTTGACGATCGGCGACTTGAGCACCACGAAGCTGAAATACTTGTCGATGCCGATATCCATGTCGGTCAGGCGTTCCATGATCGTCTGGTATTCTCCGATACCGGCCGTTACGAACTTCAGCATATAGTCGTAGCCACCTGAGACGAGGTGGCATTCGACCACCTGATCGACCTTCTCCACCGCCGAGAGGAAGCGTGCGAAGTCGATCTGCCGGTGGTTCTTGAGCGTGACTTCCGTAAACACGGTCAGTGTCTGGCCCAGTTTGCCGATATTGATCTGGGCCGAATATCCCTCGATATAGCCTTCCTGCTGCAGCTTCTTGACCCGCATCAGACAGGGGCTCGGCGACAGGTTGACCAGCTCCGCCAATTCGACATTGGTGATGCGGCCGTTCTTCTGAAGTTCGTACAGGATCTTGATGTCGATACGGTCGAGCTTCATCGGCAAATCTTTCCCATATGAGGCAGCATTTTATGCTGCGAATTCTCCAAGATCGAGCATAACACCATGGTCCATCTTGTCTATTTCATTCTGCATGAACCGAGCCGGCACAATCAGCCGCTTGGTTCGTCATGAGCAGAATCTTATGCCGCGTGGCGCGGTTGTGCGGCAGCTTCATGTCCGATCATTTCGCTATGCTGTCGGCTCGATAGGAGACCCGCATCCATGCCTGCACCGCTCACCCTTGTCGAAAACTCTCCCGAATTGCCGGCCTCTGCCGATGTCGTCGTCATCGGAGCCGGGATTGTCGGCGTTTTTACGGCCTATTATCTGGCGAAACGGGGCCTCAAAGTCGTTCTCCTCGAAAAGGGCCGCGTCGGTGCCGAACAATCCAGTCGAAACTGGGGCTGGTGCAGGCAGCAGAACCGCGACGCCCGCGAGCTGCCGATGGCAACGAAAAGCCTCGAGCTCTGGGACCAATTCGCTGCGGAAACCGGGGAGAACACCGGTTTTCGCCGCTGCGGCCTCTTCTATCTGAGCAATCGCGAGGAGGAGCTTGCCGGATGGGCTCGCTGGCGCGACTTTGCCCGCGGTGTCGGCGTTACCACGCATATGCTCGACGGCGCTCAAGCCAGCGAGCGCGGCAAGGCAACCGGACGCAGCTGGAAGGGCGGCGTCTTTTCGCCGACGGATGGCATTGCCGATCCGGCCAATGCCGCTCCGGCGGTCGCTCGCGCCCTGATGAAGCTGGGCGGCTGCCTGCGCCAGAACTGCGCAGCGCGCGGCATAGAAACCGAAGGCGGAAAGCTCTCCGCCATCGTTACCGAGGAAGGCACGATCAGGACCAGGATTGCCATCCTGTCCGGCGGCGCCTGGGCCTCGTCCTTCTGCCGCCAGCTCGGCGTCCGCTTCCCGCAGGCGTCGATCCGTTCATCGATCCTATCGGTCAGCGCCGGCGACGGCGAGCTCCCGGATGCTCTTCATACCGCGTATGTTTCGGTGACGCGCAGAGGCGACGGCGGCCATACGCTGGCGATCAGCGGGCGTGGCCGCGTCGATCCCACGCCACAAAACATGCGGTTCGGGGCTCAGTTTCTGCCGATGTTCATTCGCCGCTGGCGCGCACTTTCCCTGGGCGGGTTCGAGGGCTTTCGCAGCGGCCATGAAAACCTGTCGCGCTGGCGCCTGGATCGGCCGACACCGATGGAGCGGATGCGCATCCTCGATCCGGCGGTCGACAGAGGCACGATCCAGCTTACCTATGACCGCGCGGTCGAATTGCTGCCTGCCATCGCAAGCCGCCGCATTACCGCAAGCTGGGCCGGCTACATCGATTCGACGCCGGATGGCGTGCCCGGCATAGGCGAGATCGCAACCATACCAGGCTTTGTGCTGGCCGCCGGTTTCAGCGGTCACGGCTTCGGCATCGGACCGGGAGCCGGCCACCTGATCGCCGATATCGTCACCGGTGCCGCGCCGATAGTCGACGCGAAACCCTATCATCCCGACCGCTTCCTGCAATCCGCATGGGGCAAGGTCGCCGACTTCTGAAATAGACCGTCCGTGCTAGACTTCGCCGACAACCGAACCAGACAACACGGAATTTCTTGATGCAGGCCCGTCAGCTCGAAGTCTTCTGCATGCTCATGCGATCTGGAACGGTGACCGGCGCTGCCGCCATGCTCAATATTACGCAGCCGGCGCTGAGCCAGATCTTGCTGCATGCCGAAGACCAGCTGGGGTTCAAACTCTTCAACCGCGTGCGCGGCAAGCTGGTCCCCACACGCGAGGCCGAAGAACTATATCCGGAGGCCGAGCGCATCTTTTCCGAGCTCGGCGCGCTTCGGCGCCGAACGACCGACATGCGCTTCGGGCGGACGGGGTTGATCAGGATCGCCGCAACAACGCCGCCTGCCATGTCGATCGTTCCCAAGGCACTTCTCGCCTTCAGGACCACCTATCCGGATATCGTCGTCCGCTCGCTGATCGCGCCGCTGATCAATGTCGTGGACATGATCCGCAATGGCGATGCCCCGCTCGGCATCGTCATGAACAACATTGCGCGCCCCGGCATCGATGTCGAAACGCTCGGATATGCCGAACTCATCTGCATCGTGCCGGAAGGGCACCATCTTGCCGCGCGCGACAGTATAACCTTCGCCGATCTTCAGAACGAGACCCTGATTTCCTACCGCGCCGACACCTTCCCTGGCCAGCTGCTTGCCAATGCCGCGGCAACCGAAAATCAGTCATTCAATCCCGCGATCGAGATCGATATCTCCATTACCGCCTTGCCTTTTGTCCGCAATGGCTTTGGTGTCGCAATCGTGGATGGCCTCCTGCCGTGGGAACAGTTTCCCGGTCTCGTGCGCCGGCCGCTGCTGCCGCGAAAGACGGTACCAATCGCGCTTTTGACCAGCCGGGACCGCCCCTTGACGGGCAGCCATCTTACGATGCGCGACTATCTGCGCCAGGCCTGTGCCGGCGTGCTGAAGGATGGCGACGCCGTGCCGGAGTAAAATCGCGCCCATATGATCAAAGCGAGCCTGGTCACTTCTCATTGATCCAGGGTCCGATCGGCAGCGGACGAACAGGCGCCTGCTCACGCAGGCGACCGACCTCGCAGACGGGGATTCCCGCACGCTCCGCAATCAGTTCGGCGCCGGCGAGCTGACAAAACCGTCCCTGGCATCGTCCCATACCCACGCGCACCATTGACTTCACCCGGTTTGCCTCACTTCCGGCATAGTCGACGCTTTCACGCAGATCGCCGGCGCTGATGCCTTCGCAACGGCAAACCATCGTTTCATCGGAAACGGAGCGGACCATGCCGGCGGGCCAGGGAAAGGCGCGGGCGATGGCGCGAGCAAAGCGTTCGTAGCGGGCGAGCCGCCGGAGATCCCGTGCCGGATTAGGATAAGGTAATCCCATATCGGCAAGGCAGGCGCTTGCGGCAAGCCGTCCTGCAACTTCCGCGCCATCGGCGCCAAGGATTCGCAGCCCGTCCCCGGCAAGATAGACGCCATCGGCAGACCGGCCCATTCGATCCGCCTGCGGCAGCCATTGGGCCCAGCCCGGATCGTAATCGAACCTGCATTGGGCTAGGCCGGCAAGTTGGGTTTCGGCCCTCAAATGCCAACCAATGCCGACCATATCGCATTCGGTGTGGTGGTCGAGCCCGCCAGCATCCCGCCAGCGAACGGCGGCCGGTCCGGTCTCGTCGCTAATGATATCCGTCAGCGTCACACCCGCGCGATATATCAGGCCGAGTTTCATCCGCATCGCCAGGCCCCGCAGGACCAGGACCGGCCTTGCCATCATGCCTGGAAGGGCAAGGATCTGGTTTCGAACGGAAGAGGTATCGAGAACGGCCGCAACATTCGCTCCAGCCTTCAGAAGCTGGATCGCAACGAGGGTCAGCAGCGGCCCGGAACCCGCCAGAACGATCCTTTGCCCCAAGGCGATGCCTTGCGCCTTCAGCGCGATCTGCGCGGCTCCGAGACTGTAGACGCCGGGCGCCTGCCAGCCGGATACCGGCACCAGACGGTCGGTCGCACCGGTTGCGAGTATCAGCCGGTCATAGACGAACTCCCGGCGACCGGCTGGCGTCAGCACCTGCAGCATATTGGCGGCGAGCGCCATCGCTGAGCTTTGCGGATGGTAGTCGACCTCTCCGCGCGCCACCATGCGATCGAAGAGAGAATGAAGGGCAAGGGCTTTGCCGGCCTCCGATCCATAGAGCTGCTCGGCCGACCGCGTAAAACCCTCCGGGGGACGACGATATATCTGGCCGCCCGCCCTCATCCCCTCATCGATGACGACGGGCCGGATACCGGCGGCCACCAGAAGCTCGGCTGCGCGTATGCCCGCCGGACCTGCCCCGACAATCACCGTTGCCTTCTGGTCATTCGCCACCGTCATGGCCAATCTCCCGGCGCCTGGGTCATCAGGGACATGCCGTTGCCGACGAGGGTCGAACAGGCGCGCAGGTGGGTTCCATCCTGTTGCCAGACCCAGCAGTCCTGGCAAGCGCCCATCAGGCAGAAGCCCGCCCGCCCTTCCGGCCCGAATTCGGATTGCCGAAGAACCGGCGAGAATGTCAGCATCGCCGTCAACACCGTATCGCCGACCAAGGCTTCCCGTTCCATGCTGTCAAGCAGGAAGCGGACGGGTTGCCGACCTTTCTCGGCGAGGCGGACGATACGCCCCACTTCTCCAGCCGGACGCTGACCCTTGCTCATTCGGCCGCCTCTTTGACCGGAAGACGAACCTCAGGCATTTCCGGGAACCGGGCGCGAACATCGGCAAAAGCCGCAGCAACGCCCTCACGTCCGGCACGTCCCTTCATTCGGCGAAAAATCTCCGTCTTGGTGAAGAACCGCCAGTGGATCGGAAGACAGGCTAGAATATCCGTGAGCAGGTTGTAGGCAGTGGGTGTCCACTGTGCCTCGTAACCGTCTCGCTCCGCGCCGTAATGGAAGTGGGCAGTCGGACCCGTGCGCGATGCCCTGAGACGGGACGTTTCGGCTTCATCCACTTTGCCGTCACGGATGACCACGCCGTAATCGCGCTCGGCGGCATCAAGGGAAACATAGCCGCGCTCCACATCCTGCAGCACACGCCAGGCCTCGCGCTCAAGCGGATTTCCGCGACCGCCGCCTCCGGCCGAGCGGATCTCAAGCACGTCTCCCGGCTGCAGGACGGCGGTATCGATATTGCCGAGCCGGCGATAATCCTCACGCCCCGGGTTCAGCACCATGTCGGACAGCCCCGCCGCCTTGCCGCCGAGCAGCCCCCAGGGACGGAAGAAACTGCGGTCGCGGTTGCGGGCCGTGATACGGCTTCCGGGCGCGAACACGCGGAACGCCATTTCGGTCGCAAGGCCCCCACGCCAACGGCCAGCACCACCGCTGTCTTTGGCAAGCCCGTATTTGACGAACTCGATCGGCACTTCTGTTTCCGTGATTTCGATCGGCGTGTTCTTCAAATAGGCGGCATCGGCACCCGAACCGTTGGTTCCGTCACGATGCGGCATCCCGCCGCCGCCGCCGACCACCGGATTGACGGCGGCGATTACGCTGCGGCCCGTCCGTTCGTCCGTGGTCATGACGTTGACGATGCAATTATTGCCGGCCGGTGCCGCAGGCAGCAATTCGGGAACCGCCTGACAGAAGGCGCCGAAGATCACGGACCGCAAGCGCGCGCAGGTCAGCGAACGCATGCCGACAGCCGCCGGTGATACCGGATTGAGAACGCTCCCTTGCGGCGCAATGCAGGTGAAGGGGCGGGTCAGCCCCGTGTTGAGCAGGATCTTGGGGTTCAGCGTGTAGAGAATGTAATAGACGCCGACCAGCAGCATGGTGTGGCGCGGATCGCCGCCCGACGGAACGTTCAGCGACGAGCCGAGCTGCGGATCGGATCCGGTAAAATCGAGGATCGCCTCATCGCCCCTGATCGTCAGCGTCAGCTTCAGGCGGCAAGGATTGGCCTCGACGGAATCCTCGTCGGCATAATCGGCGAATTCCCAAGTGCCATCCGGCATTGTCCGCAGGAGATCACGCGCCTGCGCTTCGGCGTGATCCAGAAGCACCTCTGTGCCTTCGAGAAATGCCTGCTTGCCGAATTTCTCGACCATGGCCAGGATCTTGCGCTCACCGGTGTTGAGCGCACCGACCAGCGCCTTGATGTCGCCGATGTTGAGATCGGGTTTGCGGACATTCGTAGCCATGATTTCCAGGATGTCGTCGTCGAAGACACCTTCGTTGACCAGCTTCATCGGCGGAAAGCGAATGCCTTCCTGGTGTATCTCCGTCAACGCGCGTGACAGGGAGGCCGGTACGGCACCGCCCATGTCGGTGTTGTGGATATGCCCGCCGGTCCAGGCGATGATCTCGCCGTCATAAAAAACGGGCTTCCAAAGGTGCGTATCCGGTGCGTGCGTGGCCACGAAGCAGGAATAGGGATCGTTGGTAAAAGCAACGTCGCCCGGCTTGTAGTCCCCGATCATTTCGATGGCCCGGGTATAGGTAAGTCCCGGATACCATGTTGCGCCAAGACCCATCGGAACGCCGAAGGTTTCACCCTTGCGATTGATCAGCATAACGGTGAAATCCTCCGTCTCTTTGACGAAGGCCGAATGGGCCGTCCGCTGCAGCGTATAGGCCATGTTTTCGGCGGCAGCCCTGGTATGGTTGGCAAACACTTGAAGGTTCGAACGGTCAAACATGGGCCGTTACTCCGAAAAGGTGAGATGAAGGTTCAGGTGGCGGTCGATCGTTACCTGTGTGCCGGCCGGAATGGCGAAGGTCGTGTCATCCTGGGCCACGACGGCAGGGCCGCTGAAGCGCCCGCCTGGATGCAACTGGTCCCGCCGGTATAGTCCGATCCATTCGAACGCCTTGCCGGTATAGACCGGTATTTCGCGCTCGGGTTCGGCCATGCCGGCAATCTCCTCGAGGTCGACGGTCGTCCGCAACGCCGGTCCGGCGCCGATGGCAGACAGACGGAGATTGACGATCTCGATCTTGCCGTCCGGGTCGGCAAAATCATAGAGACGGGCGTGCATGGCATGGAACGCCTCTTCCATTGCGGCAAGATCGCCTTCCGCCACCCAGGCCGCTCGCAGCGGAACCTCGATTTCAAAGCTTTGGCCGACATAGCGCATGTCGGCGGAGATCCGCAGTTCGGCAGGTCCTTCGTGCCCCTGCTTGATGAGCCAGCTTCGCCCTTCGGCCGACAGCGCCTCCGAAGCATCGCGCAGCAACGACACGGCTTCCGGCGACAGATGCGTGAAGACCGTTTTGATAAAGTCACCGCGCAGATCTGCGACCAGACCGCCGAGAGCCGATACCACCCCCGGACGCGGTGGCCCGATGACCTTCGCCATGCGAAATTCGCGAGCGAGGAACGCGCCCAGCATGGGGCCGCCACCGCCGAACGGCATGAGGGTAAACTCCCGCAAATCGACTCCGGCCCGCGATGCCAGCTTTTCCACCTCGACGAACATCTCCGAGATCGCAATATCGAGAATGGCCTGTGACACCTCTTCAACCGAGCGCCCGATACGCTCGGCAAGTTTTGCGACGGCTGCACGCGCCAGCCCGGCATCGATCCGTAGCTGACCGTAGGCCATCTCGCTGTGCCCCAACCAGCCGCAGACGGCCATGGCATCGGTCACGGTCGCCTGCGCGCCACCCCGGCCATAACAGGCGGGACCGGGCGTCGAGCCGGCCGATTCCGGCCCTACCCGCAGGACGCCATGGGCGTCGATGCTCGCAATGGAACCGCCGCCGATGCCGATGGAGCTCACCGAAACCGAGGGAATGTGAAGCGGGAACTCGCCGATCAATTCGCCCGTCCCGAATTGCGGCTCGCCATCGATGATCAACGCGAAGTCTGCCGAGGTGCCGCCGATGTCGAGGGTGAGAACATGCTTCTCACCGGCCAGGCGCGCCAGCCAGGCGGCGCCGATCACGCCCGAGGCCGTGCCGGAAAGCAGCATCTGGACGCAGGAACGCTTTCCTTCCGCCGCATTCATCACGCCGCCGTTCGATTTCGTTAGCAGGGCCGGCGCCTTCACTCCGCGCGATGTGAGCTTGTCTTCGAGAGCCGTTAGATAACCCGAAACCCTCGGATGGACATAGCCATTGAGGATCGCCGTCGTCGTCCGCTCGTATTCGCGAATGACCGGCCACACTTCCGAGGACGTGAAAACGAAGAGATCGGGTGCGAGCTTTTCGATTTCGTTCTTGACCGCCGTTTCCTGAGCGTCGTCGCGCCAGGAATGCAGAAAGGATATGATGATGCCCGCCGCACCCTTCGCCCTTGCTGCCGCCACGGCCGCGGTAACCGCCTTCATATCCGGCGCCTGCGCTTCGCTGCCATCGGCCCGCAACCGCGCGGGAATGCCGAAGATCATGTCGCGTGCGATCAGCTGTTCCGGCCGCGAGCAGAAGAGAGAATAGACGTCAGGCATTCGCAGCCGGGCGAGTTCGATGACATCTTCGAAACCGGCATTCGTCAGGAGCGCGAGCGACACACCGCGCCTCTGGATGACGGTATTGATACCGACTGTGGTGCCGTGAACGAAGCGACTGATTGCCTCCGGCTCCAATCCCTCGCGCTTGGCAAGCAACGAAAGCCCGGTCATCAATTCCGCGCCCGGATCATCGGGCGTCGTCAGCACTTTTAGCGACGCAACGCGACCGGAGCGGCTTTCCAGCGCGCAGAAATCGATGAAGGTGCCGCCGATATCGACGCCGATCTTCCAATCCTGCTGCGAAGCCCCTCGAGTTTGCCCTGTCGTGTCCGCCATATTCGTTCCTTTCCTTTGCCTGTCACGAAACTGGCATGGACGGATCGGCAAGGTCCAAGAGCGAAAATGCCAAAGGTCATAAGCCGGACTTATGCTCTGCCGATCGGCAACACCCATAGGCCGGACTTATAGGCGCAGCGTGATCCCGACTTTGACAGCGGCAAGCCGGCTCGGACAAGGTGGAGATTGTTTTCAGTCTCTGGAGATCCTCAATGGATGCTATCGTGCTGGGCGGCGGGCTCATGGGAGCCGCCTCCGCCTTTTTTCTCGCCCGGCGCGGCATCCGCGTGACGCTTATCGAACGCAATCGGGTCGGGAGCGGCGCCACGGTGGCGTCATTCGGCAACATCAGGCGAAGCGGCCGGTATATTCCGCAATTGCCGCTTGCTGACCGCTCGCTTGCCCTGTGGGGACAGGCCGAGGCCATGCTCGGGCGCGACGTGGAATTCCGCGCAACCGGCCACCTGCGGCTGGTGTTCAGCCAGGAAGGGCTTGCGGCGATGCGATCCTTCATCAAGGAGGCTCGACCGTGGGGACTGCAACTGGAAGAGCTGACCGCAAAGGAAGTGCGGTCGCGCTTTCCCGGCCTTGGCCCCGACGCGATTGCCGCATCCTTTTCCCCGAACGATGGAAGCGGCAACCCGCGTCTTATTGCGCCGGCTTTCGCAAGCGCTGCCCAAAAGCTGGGGGCTGCCATCGTCGAAAATGTCGGCATCGGGGCCATTAGAAGACGTGACTACGGATTTCAGGTCGAAACGTCGAAGGGCTCGCATGAGGCCTCGATGTTACTGAACACGACGGGTGCCTGGGGTGCGCGCGTCGCGGGCCTGTTCGGAGAGACGGTCCCGATTACAGCCAGAGGTCCGCAAATGGGAGTGACCGAACCTCTCCCCCATCGCATTCTCCCGGTCGTCGGCGTCTGGGCGCATGATCACGGCGGCGGTTACCTGCGGCAGGTGGAACGGGGCAACATCGTCTTCGGTGGCGGTGCCGAGCGCACCGACGTTCCACTCGATACCGGATATGCCAAGGCGGACCCGACTCGCTTACCGGGCCAGCTTCGTTCGCTGCTGCCGATTTTGCCGGCGCTGAAAGAGGTCGCCGTGATCCGTACCTGGTCGGGTTGCGAGGGCTATGTCGAAGACGGTCTCCCGGTGATGGGGCCGTCGTCGACGACAGCGGGGCTGTTCCACGCATTCGGCTTTTCCGGCCACGGCTTTCAACTCGGACCCGGTGTCGGCGACGTCATGGCCGAAATCATGGCAACGGGCCGAACGGATATCCCATTGCAAGATTTCCGCGTCGAGCGCTTCGCAAAGCCGAATCGCGGGTGCTTGACCGGGCCTTCAACTTAGCTGGAGATTTCACGATCAGGTCGGACGATGCGTAATTTTCTGCATCATCCGGATAGGATGCGCATTGTGGATGTCAATATTCCCATTTCCGTTGAAGCGTGAAAAAGCATAGTTCATGCGTATGACCACGCCTTGTCCGGATCTCAGCAATCAGAACGACAACAAAGTCGTTCTCGAGATTCAACTATCGACATCGCTCCGGCTTAGACCCGCATTTTGCGCAATAGATATCCAAGTAACGCAACAATCCGATCGAGTGACGACCCTGCGCTATGGGTTCGGGGAACACCAATAGATCATTAACATTTCACAACCACTCTAAAAGCTATTCGGAAGGGATGATCACGTAACAACAAGAATTTACAACCATCGGGGAAGCACGTGAAGAGCGCAGATAAGAATGCGGAAGTATTGCTATCGGAAGTTGGTAACTCGAATAGTTTGACAAGCAGCCTGTCTACATCGCTGTTTGGCGCACCCCTCATATTTCTTGGGCCTATTGCAGCCGCCGCCTTCTTGATGGCTTGCTTTCCACATGCATTCTCTCCCTCATGGACGCCCTTGGTCTTGATGGGCGCGAGTATTCCCATAATCGGCCTTGTTCTTTTGCAACGGCGGGAAGAACAGCGAAATAAAATCGGGTTCATGTTCAATCTGTCATGGATTGCTTGGGTCGTGATGAGTTTGGCTACCGTCTCTTACTGCCTGAACGCTGGAACCCGAGAGTTCGGCAACTCGCTGGTGCAACTCAATCCTGGATGGTTGACGCTGATGTTCGGGTGGTTCTTCGCAGCCGCCTGCGGTCGCGTGGCTTTATCAATCAGTAAATTGTTGTATCCATGACTGTCCCGCAACGCATAGGCGAGACGGCGCATAGACAATTTGGAATACATGGAAAGGGCGCCTCCATGTGGCAGATGTTCGACAGGGTTCGGCGATTTATGGCGGTACCGGTCGACAATCCGGAGCTGTTGAAAGCGCAATATCGCGCTTTCTCACGCCAGATGCCGATGATGTATTTCATACTGATGTCGAGCACTTGGGCGGTTGCCGCGACGCACATGATGATTGCGCCGACTTGGCTGACGATTGGAGCTCCTGTTGTCCTCACATTGGCATCCATATTCCGCGTCCGCCATTGGTGGCGGTCACGTCACATGGATCCAACCCCGAAGGTCGCGCTGCATGCTCTAAGGCGAACCAATCGGCTTGCTTTCGCAATCGCTTTTACCTTTACTGCCTGGTCGTTCCTGCTCTTTCCCTATGGCGATGCATATACCCGTTCGCACCTGGCCTTTTATATGGCCATCACGGTGATCTCCTGCATCTTCTGCCTAATGCATCTTCGCTCGGCGGCAATCACCGTAACCGCAATCGTCAATGGCGCCTTCATCATCTTCTTCTGTGCGACCGAACAGCCAACCTTCATTGCGACTGCGATCAACATCGCGTTGGTATCGATTGGCATGCTCGTCATCCTCAACATCAATTATCGCGACTTTGCGCGCATGGTGAATACGCAGACGGAAGCGCATCGACGCGAGGAGGCGCAAAGCCGTCTACTGCGGATGATCGATGACATGCCTGTCGCCGTGATGACGGTTGAGCCCGAGACGCTGATCATCAACTACGCCAACGAGACCTCCAAACACCTCATTCGCAAGATCGAGCATCTACTGCCGATCAAGGCAGACGAGCTGCTTGGCACCTCGATCGATGTTTTCCATAGGAATCCGGAGCACCAACGCCGCATTCTCGCGGATCCGGCAAATCTGCCTCACAATGCCCGTATCAAGCTCGGACCGGAAGTGCTCGATCTCAGGATTTCGGCAATCACCGCCGATGACGGAAGCTTTCTGGGGCCGATGCTCAGCTGGGCAATCGTCACCAAGGAAGTGGAAGCCGAGGGACGCATACGCCAGCTCGCGCATTACGACACGCTGACAGGGCTCGCCAACCGCACCACGTTCAATGCGCAATTTGACGCAAGCCTCGGCAAGGCGGAACATGGTTCCTCGCTATTATTCATAGATCTCGACGGCTTCAAGCTAGTCAACGATACCAAAGGTCATCGTGTCGGCGACGCCCTGCTGAAAGCGGTCGCCGATCGGCTGCGCGCCATTTGCGCAGCGCCGGCCATGACGATTGGCCGGCTCGGCGGCGACGAATTTGCCGTTCTTGTTCCATATGCCGACCCCTTGGGGGTGGCGCAGCTGGCCGGCCGGATCATCGATGCGCTCTCCGTGCCGTTTGATCTCGACCAGGCAAACCAGGTTCAAATCGGCGCATCGATCGGCATTGTGCACGCGCCAATGCATGGGGAAACGGGAGAAGCTTTGCTCGCACGGGCCGACATCGCCCTTTACGCGGCAAAGGCTGCCGGCAAGGGCGCATACAAGGTGTTTTCCGAAGAGATGGAAAATCGCATCCAGGAAAGCATACGGCTTCAAACGACACTGCGGGCGTCCTTGCGGGACGGCCGGGGATTGTTCGTCTTCTATCAGCCGATCGTCGATATCAACAGCAACAAGGTCACGGCACGCGAAGCATTGATCCGCTGGCATCACCCGCAAAGGGGCTGGATCTCACCTGTGGAATTCATTCCAGTCGCAGAGCAGAACGGATTGATCGAACAGCTTGGCGAGTTCGTCCTGAAGACAGCCTGTCGGGATGCCGTCCAATGGGAGGATGGTGCGCGCGTGGCCGTCAATGTATCGGCCTCCCAGCTCGGCAAGAACACGATCGTCTCCACGGTGTTGTCGGCCCTGGCCTCTTCCGGCCTGTCGCCGGAACGGCTCGAAATCGAGGTGACCGAAACAGCGATCTTCCACGATGAGCACGGGGGCATTGGAGATCTGCGGCGTATACATGACTTGGGGGTTCGCGTGGCCCTGGACGATTTTGGAACCGGCTACTCGTCCCTCACCCATCTGCGAGCCTTCCCCTTCGACAAGATCAAGATCGATGGTTCATTCGTGAGGGATGCCGTGAGGCGGCCGGAATCTGCCGCTGTCGTCCGGGCAATTGCCGATCTGGGCAAGCGGCTTGGTGTCACGACCGTCGCCGAGGGTGTCGAGACGGAAGCGCATCTTCAATGCGTTGTGACCGAAGGATGCAGCGAGGTCCAGGGTTATTTCTTTGGTCATCCGGAGCCGAGCCAGAAAGATGCCGATGCCGTCATGGCTCTCAACGCGGCTGCGGCAGGCACAAAAGTCTTCTCGGATGCCTAGCCCTTCCGCCAAAAGAGAACGATAAGCATCCCCCGGCAGATAAAGCTGTTAACGCAGCCCCACCGCTTTCGCGCGCGTATCGCTTGGGCTCTCTCCGAACGTGCTGCGATAGATAATGGAGAACCTGCCCGGATGAAAGAAACCCCATGTCGCGCAAACTTCACGAACGGATTGCCGATTCAATGGGTCGCGCAATTGATCGCGCGCAGCTTTCAGTCTGATAGTGCGCAGATAGGCGCCCGGCGACGTTTTTCTGAATGCCTTGAACCCCATCTGCAGGGCACGTAGCGAAACTCCGACATCATCAGCCACCATCGATATGGTGAAGGGCTCGGTGATATTGGCGTGCATATAGTCTATGGCACGGCGCACATGCCACGGCGCGACCATCGACACCTTGTCCTTGTTCAAATGGCAGGAAAGACGATGCTGGCCAAATCTGATGACGAGGTCGGCAAGCGTTTCGCTCATAGCCGACACGGCAAGTGGGGAGGATAAGAGCGGCCCGTCATTGCGCATGCCCTGGATGATCGTTTGTACCAGGTTGCCGATGAGCTGGCCGGCGGGTGTTGCAAGATCGAGAACGGGCTCCAGATCCAACGATTCGAGGATCGGCGTTTCCAGAAGCGAAGCCAGCATTCGCTTGACGATTGTCCAGTCCAGCACGAGAGCGTCCAGGCTATGCGGCTCGCCCTGAAGCAAGCGATCGCGAGCCTCATGGTTGTTCGCCATGAGAATGTGCCCCGCACCACCTTCGGCGACCCTTCTTCCAATGCTCAGCTGGAGCGAACCCGCGCGAGGTATGTAAAGCCCAAGATGTTGAGGGGTTTCGTCGAGCGTCTGGACTTCCCAGGAACTTTCATATGCCGAGTGGACCGCTGTAAGAGGCCCGCTTCGTCTCAGATCCGCCGCCCAGGCAAAACCCCGGTCCTTACCCAATGGCTTGGCGGCAAAGACGCCGTAGGCTCCTGAAAACGCCTCGACCATCGACTCGAAATCACTGCCCTTATGGGTTGGCGCGAAATCATAAAGTGACGCGTCATGAGAGCGCGCAACGTTGTCGAAGCTCAACGATACCATGCAGCTTGGCTCTTACTCCCCTTGTCTACTCGTCATTCGCGTACCGCATCTCGCCTGAGATTGTCGCACCACCGATATGACGCCCCGAATGCTCCGATGCTGCCTCTTTTGTCGGGCGGGATTGGCGCGATCTCCGCTGGCCGGGTCGATCTTGATGAAGTAAGCAGGACCGGCAAATCAGGGATCGGGTTTCTCAGCTTGACAAAAACAAGGCGCCCTCAAAAGATTCACACTTATAGTGTAAATTAAAATGGTCAGAAAATGAAGTATAATCCGCTAGACCATGTTGCCGTCCATTTTTTGCGGGATCTTCAACCTCCACGCGTAGCTTCCCGGAACGAACGGGACCTGCTGCGGCTGATCTGGAAGTCTCCCGGAATTGAGCGTTCCGAGCTGACCGAGCCGCTCGACCTCACTCAGCAATCCCTGCATCGAATTGTCGGGCGGCTGCATGATCGAGGCATGATTGTCTTTTCCACATCGGAAGCCCGGCGTCCCGGACCGCCAAGCCCTGGACTGACGCTGTGCAAAGACTGGTGCTTGACACTCGGAATCTCAGTGAATGTCGGCTCGATCGGCCTTTGCCTCATGGGTTTCGGAGAGCCTCTGGAAAAGGTGGAAATTCCACAGACGGGCTTCTCGCTTCCGGCAGAATTGGACCGAATCGAAGCCGCGCTCGAAGACCTTCTTATTCGCCGACGCGCCAAGCGCAGCGATATCCTCGGTGTGGGCTTGGCAGTCTCTGGCCACCGCATGCTGGAAACAGCCTTCAATTGTCCGCTGCCGCTGGCTCATTGGTCATTGATCGACCTGGCGCCGATCGTTGGCAAGCAGCTTGGCTTGCCGGTTTGGGCTGATAATGTTGCCAGGACCGCGGCCCTGGCGGAGGCGATCTTTGGCGTCGGTCGCGATGCTCCGGACTTCGCCTATATCGCGCATCTTCATGGTTATGGCGGCGGCCTGGTTTCCGGAGGCATGCCGTTTCGCGGCAGTTTCGGCAATGCCGGCGAATTTTCGGTTCTCTTCGAACGTCAAGGCTATGGCGACCGCCCGGCGCTTGGTGTCTTACTCGAACACCTTCGCACCAAAGGGTATCCCGATCTGACCCTGCGGGATCTCAAACGCGAGGAGCTGCTGAATTGGGATGACGTCGCCGAATGGGTCGATCGCGTGATGCCGGCACATAATCGCGCCATCAACGCGATCTGTGCGGTATTCGACCCCGCTTTGATCGTGCTCGGCGGCGAGCTTCCGCATCGGCTGGCGAGGATGATGATCGAACGGACTGAGATCAACAATCTGCCTCGCCACGGCGCGTTGCGAGACGTGCCTAAGCTCACCGTAGCAGAGATGACCGATTCCCCCGGTGCGATCGGCGCGGCATTGGTCCCCTTGTTCGAGACGGTGTTGTGATGGCCTCCTCGCGGCGATATCGCACGATATTCAAAGCGATCCACCCGAATATTGCGCAATGCCCTAAGTGCGCAGCCCAATGTCAGTAGTTTACCGGCGCTCATGAAGCGAGGCGCCTCCAACGATGGACAGCTCAAAAAAATTTCCGTCCCCTGTCGGAGTTTCCTTCGGTCGGCCGTCTTTGGAGTATCAACCGCTTTCAAACCGGAGGAACATCGTGGAAAATACTCAATCGACCTGGCAGACCGCCGCTATTCTTATCGCCCGCCTGATCTTCGCGGCCGTCTTCCTGATGGCTGTCTCATTCAAGTTCATGGACATGGGCGCGACCGCCGGCTACATCGCCGCCGCCGGCTTCCCGTTGCCGCTGTTCCTGGCCTGGTGTGCAGCGGTCCTTGAGGCGCTGCTGGTCGTAGCCTTCCTCAGCGGTGCTTTCTTCACCCCGGCGGCGATTATCGCAGCCGTCTATGTCATCTTCCTCGGATTCTCATTCCACGGTCCGTCGCACTGGGCGGGTAATCAAGCCGAATTCGGCTCCTTCGTCGATCACTTTGTTTTCGTGGCCGGCCTGCTCTTCGCAGCCGTGCATGGGCCGGGGAGCGTGCTTGCCGCCACGGTAGGCCGGCTGGGCCGAGAAACCGAGTAATCCTTCGTACTCAACGAAGAATAACATGCCGGTTTGCGAAGCGGTCCCAATCGTCAGGCCGCTTTTTCCGGCATGTTCGCCAATCGATAGGCGATCAAATCCTCGATCGTAACCAAAAGCAGACCACGTCGTTCTGCAAATATTTCGAGCTCCGGCAGCCGGGCCATCATACCGTCGTCGTTCTTCCGGATGTTGCCTCGGGGTTATCTCGCTGAAATAAAGCCGCTCGCCGTATCGACATTTCTTCCGAAGGCCGTTCCCGACAGTCTTTTCGGGATATCAACGCAATCTTTGCAACAAGGCCCCCCTCCGTGCAAATCAGCAGGTATGAGCGCCATAGCCTCGCAGGAACATGTCCACGCCCTGTCGTGCGGCAACCTCGATTTCCAGTTCGGTCGGCGTTTCGCCGAACAGAGTCGTCATCTGCAAGTCGGCATTGGTCAACGCGGTGAACTGACGGGCGGCAACGTCGCAGTCGGGAACCTTGAGGAGGCCTTGATGGTGGAGGCGGGCAAAGATGGCGCCGAGTGCCGTGCCGATCTTGCAGGGGCCCTGCTCACGCCAGGCTTCAAAGAGGTGAGGATAGCGAGAGGCTTCGGACTGGATGAGCTTGCGCAGGAACTTGCCGTCCTGATTGTAGAGGCAGTTACGGTTCAAATTGACCGCGAAAGCGATCAGATCTTCCCGCAGCTTCTCCGGCCTGTCGGGAAAGGCGGCAAATGCAGCAAAGACGGCAGCATTGGCCCGCGCGGTCACGTCGGCGACGACTGCGATGAACAGCGTCTCCTTCTCGCGGTAGTGATTGTAGATGGTCTGCCGGGAGACGCAGGCCCGCGCCGCGATTTCGTCGATGCTCGCGCCCAAAAAACCCTCCCGGCAGAAGACTTCGACCGCTGCATCGAGGATGGGGACGCGTTTCAGGCATTGGGCGGGTCTTGTAGATCTTGCCTGCAAGGCAACAGTGTTCCGGCTGTTCATGAAATGAAGATAATGCGCATTGACGATTTGGACAATAGCGTCTAATTTGACGCTTGTGTCCAAAAAAATGGACGAAATTGTTAAAGCCCAATTCTGGCCGTTTTCCTCCCAAGATCGCACGGCTTTCCGGTGGGAACATGGATTTCACTCCCTTCGAGGGAGATGCGGTGCGACGGCAATCCGGCTTTTGCACTCGGAACTTTTTGAAAGATCATCATGACGACGTCTTTCCTTCGCTATGCGATCATCCTCGGCCTGCTTTCGGCCATCGGTCCGTTTGCAATCGACATGTATCTCCCCGCTCTGCCCTCGATTGGCAGGGACCTTGCGGCGGAAAATAATGTCGTTCAGCTCAGCCTGCTGTTCTTTTTCATTCCATTCGCCGTCTTTCAGCTTCTCTATGGGCCGCTGTCGGACATGTGGGGCCGCAAGGCGCCGCTCTACATCGGCATCGGCCTCTTCGCGGTGGCAAGTGTCGGTGCCGCCATGGCCAGTAATATCGAGACGCTGATCGCCTTCCGTTTCCTGCAGGGCATCGGCGGGGCCGCCGGCATGGTGGTGCCGCGCGCCATTGTGCGCGACATGCACACCGGCGTGCAGGCGGCGCGGCTGATGTCGCTGCTGATGCTGGTGTTCAGCATCTCGCCGATTCTCGCGCCGCTGACAGGCAGTGCGGTTATTGCCTTCTATGGCTGGCGCGGCGTGTTCTGGGCGGTGACGGCTGCGGCCGGCATCGGCCTTATCCTGCTGTCCACGCAGCTCGAGGAAACCCGGACGAAGGATGAGCGCTCGGAAAGCGGCCTTCGCAGCGCCATGGCCGCTTACCGTCTGCTACTTGGCGACCGCAATTTCCTGACGCTGACCTTCATCGGCGGTCTCGGCATTTCAAGCTTTCTGGTTTATCTCGCCAACTCGCCCTTCGTGTTGATCGACCATTACCATTTGACACCGACGCAATACAGCCTTGCCTTCTCGATCAATGCCGTCTCCTTCTTCGCCGTGTCGCAGCTCACTGGCTGGCTGGGCGAGCGTTTCGGGCTGGTTCGGGTCATGCGGATCGCGATCACGGCCTTTGCCACCACCATGGCGGCGCTGGCGATCGTCATGAGCCTCGGCTTCAGCCAGTTGCCTGTGCTGGCGGTGTTGCTCTTCGTCGGCTACGGCTTCCTCGGCTTGGTCATCCCGACGACTGCGGTGCTGGCGCTGGAGGATCACGGTGAAATCGCCGGCACAGCCTCGGCGCTGATGGGAACGCTGCAATTCGTCACGGCAGCTGTCGCCATGGTCATCGCCGCCTTGTTTTTCGACGGCACGCCTTTGCCCATGGTTGCCGGCATCGCGCTATGCGCTGTTGCCGCCCTACTGCTGACGCAGGCGACCGTTGCCCGCCGACGAGTAGCCGAAGCGGCGGCGGAATAGAACCCATCCCCCATGAGCATGACCAAGGGATCAGCATGGAAATGCCGCAAGCTCGTTCCTGAAAGGGATCTCCGCATTGGCTGAGCTCAGCGCTCTTCGGCTTTCGTCGCCGTGCCGGGCAGAGCAAAAGCGAAGAGGAGGCTGACGAGAAGGCCGCCGGACGCAAGCCAGAGAGCGAGCTTGATGCCCTCTGCCGTCGCGGCTGCCGACGAGAGGCCGCTCGATCCGGCCGCATAACCGTTGGCTATGGCGATCAGGACGGCCAGCCCGACACAGTTTCCGACGCTTAGCGTCGTGGAAGCCATGCCGGATGCGACGCCCTGTTCATCGTGGTGTACGCCGGAAGCGGCGGCGATCCACATGCCGGTCCAGACGATGCCCTGGCCGATGCCTGAGACGATCAGGCCCGGCACGATGGCAAGATAGGGGCTGTTCACATCGGAGCCCGGAATGAGCAGCGCCGTGCCGACTGTGCCCACGACCATGCCAACAATTAGCGTCGCGCGGGTGGAAAGCCGCGTCGCCAGCCGCTCGCCTGCCTGCGTGCCCGCTGCGATGGAGATGGAAGGCACGAGGAAGGCCCATCCGGTCTGGAGCGCGGTCAGCCCCTGCACGTCCTGAAACAGGACTGTCAGGAAATAGGGCAGCACGCCGCAAGTGCCCATGTAGAGGAAGGTAATTGTCATGCCGGCGATGAGGCTGCGGTTGCGGAACAGACGCGGCGGCATCAATGGGTCAGAGCTGCGCGCCTCGATCATGGCGAAGGCTACGAGGAAGATCCCCGACAGGACCAGCGCCCCGATTACGCCCGATGAAGTCCAGCCGATTTCCGGTCCCTCCACCAGCGCGAAGACCAGCAACGTCGCGCCGGCCGTCACCGTCAGCGCGCCAGGCAGATCGAAGCTACGGCGCTCATGCCGTTGCGGATCCCGCGGAATGGCGAAGAAAGCGGCGATGATGGCGATGCCGGCCAGCGTAACGTTGACATAGAATACGGCCGGCCAGCCCCAGGTGGCGGTTAGAAAACCACCGGCCAGCGCACCAATGCTGAGGCCGCTTGCGCCCGCGCCACCCCATACGGCCAGGGCCCGGTTGCGTTCCGGCCCTTCGGCAAACAGGCGGTTGATGAGCGAGAGGGTGGCCGGAAACAAAAACGCCGCCCCGATGCCCTGCACCGCACGCGCTGCCACGATGACTTCCGGCGACCATGCAAGCCCGCCGGCGAGTGAGGATAGCCCGTATAGCCAGAGGGCGAAGATGAACATGCGCCGCTGGCCGATCAGATCGGCCGCCCGGCCACCGAACAGCAGGAAGCCGCCGCAGAACACCATGTAGGCACTCACGACCCATTGCAGGGTTTGGTTCGAGAAGCCAAGGCCGGCACCGATCTCCGGCAACGCGACGAAAACGATGTTGATATCCAGCGAATAGATGAGTTGAGCGAAGGCGAGCAGCGCGAGGGCGACACCCCTTCGCGCGCCAGTGCCCGATGCCGGCGCGAGGGCGGCATGATCCGATGCAGTCATGTCAAACTCCATTACGACGATTCTTTGTCAATCACTAAAGAATAAGGCCTTGCATCAGCCGGTCAAGCGAATTATTTGTTGATCACTCAATATTGGAGAAAGCGATGGCGGGACGCCCGCGCGAGTTCGATCGGGATGCGGCATTGGCCAAGGCGCGCGACGCCTTTTGGTCGCGCGGCTATGAAGGCGTGTCGATGGCCGATCTGGTGGAGACGCTGGGGATCGCCTCGGCGCGCATTTATGCGGCCTTCGGATCGAAGGAGGCCCTCTTTCGTGAAGCAATCGCGCTCTACGACGAAGGCGAAGGCGGCTTCGCCACGCGCGCGCTGGCGGAGGAACCGACAGCTGCCCGTGCGATAGAGCGCAGCCTGCGCGAAGCGGTCGAAACCTATACCCGCAAGGACCGGCCGCAAGGGTGCATGGTGGTATCAGCCGCGACCAACTGCGCGGCTGAAAATGACGGCGTACGTGAATTTCTAGCCGACTATCGCCGCCGCCGGACCGCCTCGCTTGTCGAACGTTTGAAGCGCGCGATGACGGAAGGCGAACTACGCCCGGATACGGATGCTCCGGCGCTTGGAGATTACTATGCCACCGTCCTGCACGGTCTTTCCGTGCAAGCGCGGGACGGCGTGTCACGAACGCGCCTGCTGGCCATGATCCCGGCGGCCATGCTTGCTATTCAAGCCGTTTCCTCATGACGTTCCGGATCGACATAGACGTTCATGCGCGTTCGGCTCGTCACAGACGTACCGAGGCTGGCCGGCCGACGTGATGTCAGCCTTGCTCGATATCGAGATTCGTCCCTCATGCATTTCCGTCCGGAGCGAAATTGCAGGGTCAAGAAGCGTAGCGGTCGCCTTGCAGGGATCGGAATGAGATTTGTTCCCGCAGATGCGCGGCTTGGCGTGACGGCGCCGCTTGATGCCGTCTGAAAAGGGCCGCTTCCCCATCAGCTTCGGGCTGACCGGGCCGATTAGCAAGACATTTTTCCAATGGCCTCTTTCACCCTCGCCACATTCGGACCTTCCGCTGCTCCCTCATAGTGAGACGCACTTGCGCGTGATCCTCGGCGATACCTGCCCTTTGCATAACGGCCTGCAATTGACCGAAGCGAGAGATCACCCGTTTTGACCTCTTAATACTTGCTGAATTTCCAAATGCCGGCAGTCCAAATGCTGACAGTTCTGCAGGATTCCGAGCTCCGATCATTTATGCAAGCCGCTATCGTTCGCGCTCCAACCAGGGCAAGCTCCGCGAAAAGTGTTCAGCAATCCAGTCAGCGAAGGCCCGCGTTTTGTTGGGAACGTGCTGTGTCGAGGGATGCACGATGTAGATTCCCCCCTCATCAGGCACCGGATAATTGTCGAGAACCGGGACAAGGCGGCCATTGCTGAGCTCACGGGTAACGAGCCAGTCCGTCGCGTAAAGCAATCCATGTCCGTTGACCGATGCAAGCACCAGAGCCTCGGCGTCATCCGATATAAACGGACCGGAAACCGGAACCGAAAGCTGATCGCCGCCGGGCATTATGAATTCCCAGAGGAACGGATTAGGCTTTCCAGAAAAAATCAAACAATCATGTCTCGCGAGATCACCCGGTGTCATGGGTGCCGGATGTCGTTCAAGATACGATCGTGACGCTACAATCATTCGCTTTCTGTCCGCGAGCTTGCGGCTCACGAGTCTCGAATCCGGCAACACCCCAAGGCGTATGGCAAGATCGAACCCCTCCCCGATCAGATCCACGAACCGATTCGAGAACGAAACATCAAGCGTCACGCCATCGTACGCGTCGAGAAACTCGACGAGCAATGGCATCAGCCACATCCGGCCAAAACTACCGGGCAAAGCCAGGCGAAGCCGTCCTCGCGGCTCACCATTCGAATATCGTTCTGCTTCTTGGCCCGCACTCATCAACCCTTGAAGCAGAGGCCGGATCTGCTGAAGGTAAATTTGCCCGACCTCGGTCAGTGCGATGCTGCGCGTGGACCGCTCAAGAAGCCGAACTCCGAGATGCTGCTCCAAGTTCTGCACACGGCGGGAAACCACCGTAGCATCACGTCCAAGCCGCCGGCCGGCCGCATTGAACGATCCGTCCTCGGCGACGGCCACAAACGCCGTTAAACTCTCGATGTCAGGGAGAAAAGATTGCTGCATAATATGCAGATATATACTGCAAATTGCCGGCATTCCATATATTTTCCACAGGAGCGATATTCGTGCAGGTCAAACTCCAAGAAAGGACAACGCCGATGCACGCAATTTCGCTAAATGGACCTTCCTTTGATCACCTGACGAGAACCGAAGTCCCCGACCCTCAGCCGCCGGGGCATGCCCAGGCATTGATCCGAATGCATGCCGCAAGTCTCAACTTCATCGATCTTGCCGTCGCGCTGGGAAAATATCCGGGCATCGATTATCCGCTCATTCCAGTCGCCGACGGCGTTGGCGAGGTGATCGCAATCGGGGACGGTGTCTCGGGCTTTGCTATTGGTGATCGTGTTGCTTTGCACCCGAAAGCTATCTGGTTTGCCGGGCAAGGAACGGCAGAAAGAGCTGGCGTAACCCGCGGTGTAACCTTACCGGGTTCCCTGATCGAGGTGGCAACGGCGGATGCCGGCTCACTCGTTAAAATCGCCGATCATCTGTCCTGGGAGGCCGCTGCAACCACTCCGATCGCGGCGACGACTGCGTGGAACGCACTGGTATGCGCTGATATCGGTCCTGGTTCCACCGCAGTTTTTCTCGGAACAGGCGGTGTCTCGCTTTTGGGTCTCCAACTGGCCAAGACCAGGGGCGCGCGGGTGATCGTCACCTCTTCCTCCGATAAAAAGTTGGAATTCGCGCGCAAGCTCGGCGCCGACGCAACAATCAATTACAGCCGCTCATCGGACTGGGATTTGCAGGTTCTGGAACTGACCAATGGGCTGGGCGCTGATCTCGTCCTCGATACTGTCGGAACTGACACATTCGTTCGGTCGCTTGCCGCAACCCGTTATGGGGGTGTCATCTTCACGATCGGCTTCGTTACAGGGACGAACCTGCAGATCGATCTGATGCCGATCATCGTCAAGGCTCTGCGGGTCCAAGGAAACAATACAGGATCGGCGGAGGACTTCGGCAAGGCTATGAAGGCGATCGACGCTGCCCAGATCGCACCGGTGGTGGCCCAAACATACAGTGTCAACAATGTCGCAGAAGCTTACCGTGCACAGTCCAAGGGGCCTCTTGGGAAACTCGCCATTCGACTGGACTGGTGAGACACTCACCTGTACGGCGGCTCGTTGCCTGGAGCAATCGCCTTTTGAGAATGACTTATGACCGAGACGGGACGATACTCGATCGCGATCCAATCTCGGCCATATAATGTTGCAAGATCTTATCGGTCACGCACGTCCACCGTACGGTAGTGGTGACCGCAGTGCCAATTCCTTAGAAGTCCACGGCCTTCGTGATATGCCTGCGCGCGGACTATAGGAATTTGCGTCCCTAACTCTGATCGCGAAGCGTGTCGGCGATCATTGCATCGAGGCTCTGCGCCTCGACACCAAGGATAGCCTCGGAATCAGAGGAATCAACGAGCAACGGGCTTTCGAACAGATAGCTCATCTCGACTAGCTCATGCATGCCGAATGCCTCCATCTGAGCATGCGAGTAAATGCTGATGTCGGGAAGCTCCTTGCCGAGCATTGCCGCAGTCCTCTGCATGAGTTCCCGAGGTGAGACATGCTGCGACGGAACGTGAAATGCGCGCCCCCACTCTCCGCTATACGAGGAAGCGGCCACCAGAGTCCTGGCTACGTCCTTCGTGAACGTCCAGGCGTGGTTTGCGTCGAGATCGCCCAAAAACGCAACGGGCTTCGAGTCGAGCAGGGAAGGCAGAGCGAGAAGCGAAAAGTAGGTGACCGCTCCGTATCCCAGATAATCGCTGGACCGGATTTCCAAGGCCGGGACGTCAGCACGCAGGGCACGCTGCCACATGATGGTTCGGACCGTTCCCTTGCGCGAGGTCGGATCGAGAGGCTGATCGAAGCGAAGCGGGACAGTGGCATTCGCGCCATATCCATAAACATTGCCAAGGACGAGGAGTTTTGCACCGACGATTTCCGCTGCGCGCACGACTCCGTCCATGATCGGGAAAAAATCAGTTGGCCAACGATGATAGGGGGCCATGGCGCACATGAAAATCGCCTCGGCGCCCTGACTGATCCGGGCTAGCGCTGCCGCATCCGTGGCGTCTGCCTGAACCGTGCGCACATGCTTGAGATCAATCGAGCCAACGCCACGGCTCGTAAGAACGACATCATGCCCCTCTTCCCCAAGGAGACGAGCCGTTTCAACACCCACCGGGCCGGCTCCCACAACAACATAGGTACTCATGTCAATCCTTTCGACAACCGCGATACAGTTCAGTTTGCGAGGCATCGCATTGAAAATCGCGCGGTAATCGCCAAATTGTCAGCATGTTCCGCTAAACATTGAGGCTCCCATGCATGAGCAGTCTGCTGTGCCCGAGGCCAAAGTCGTTACAGTCACGCCATTGCAGATTGAGGCAGGGAGTTTTCAGCTGCCTCGCGCAAATCGGCATCGCGTCCTCATTCACGCCAGCGCGGCGACGCGGTCCTACTGCGGCCAAGCTGGAAGATATTTCGTACGGCGGGCCGGCGACATCGATTTGGTACCAGCTGGCGAAGAGGGAGGATTTGAGGCGGAGACCCGGTTCAATACCCTGGAGCTTGGCCTCTCCTCCGCTTTGATTGAAAACGTCGCGACTGAACTGGGATCTGGACGCCTCGGACGGCTTGAAACGCGCCATCTTCTTCGCGATGAAAGGATTGAGCACCTCGCGCGCGCGCTCGAAAATGACTTCCGGATGGGGTCGCCAAGTGGATCGTTGTTCGCCGACAGCATCGGCGTTGCGCTGGCGGTTCGCTTGCTGGAACTTAAGGAAAAGGGGCCCGAGAGAAGCAGCCGTTTGTCCGATCTCCAGCTGAAGCGTGTACTGGACTTCATTGAAGCCCAAATTCAAACACCGCTTTCCTTGGATACGCTGAGTAAGGTTGCAGGCGTCAGCAATTCACATCTTAGGACCTGGTTCAAGGCTGCAACCGGGCTAACAGTCCATCGCTATGTGCTTCGCCGCCGGATCGAGAAGGCGCGGTTATTGTTGCTGTCTGGCGACTCCAGTATCAGCGAAGTGGCGCATCTGACGGGCTTTGCCCATCAGTCCCATCTGGCTCATTGGATGCGCCGCGAGCTTGGCGAAACACCCCGCAGTTTGAAGCGATCACGATCCTGAGCGATCGCAATCGAAGTCGCCTGACGTCGAATCCGCGCTCCAATGCAGACCTCCTTTATCACTGCAGGGCGCGCCTGGCGGCTCGATTGTCCCTAGCCATCGCCAAATCTCGGCACGGATGCGATGAGTTCGCGCGTATAGGCGTGTTGGGGGCGTTCGAACACGTCTTCGACCGAGCCGGCCTCGACGACAGTCCCGTGTTTCATGACGAGGATGCGATGGCTGACGTGCTGGATCACGCCCAGATCATGCGAAATGAAGATCATCGACAGACCGAGCCTTGCCTGCAGATCGACCAGCAGATCGAGAACTTGCGCCTGCGTGGTGACGTCGAGCGCCGAAATCGGCTCGTCGCAAATCAAAGTTTCGGATGGGCGGCAAGAGCCTGCGCGATCGACACGCGCTGGCGCTGACCACCGGAGAGGGCAGCCGGTCTTCGCCGTCGCTGTACACTGCCGTCGGCCTTGCCATTACACTCGAAATGCCCCGAAAGCCGGCGGGTTACGGCAGGACGGATGATCGAACCTAGAAATTTCAAACAATAAAGGAGCTTAGTAGGAAATTCGCCCATCGACGATAGGCGAGGGTCCCGAGGAAAATTGCTGTTTCAGCACCTGCCTTGCATCGTCGCTGACAATCGACATGGGAGCTGCGACCGCAACTTTTGCTGCGGAGCCCGCCAGGTCCGCCGTTCGGACGGCAGCCATGCCAACTCGATCTGCAAGCGAGACTTGTCCGGTGTCCAACGATTGTCCCGCCAACCGCCGTCCAAGCAGTTGGACCATATCGCGATTGTCCGCAAACGTATTATGGCCGAGCGCATCGTCCGGTTTGACGGAACTTGTATCGATGACCGTGATCCCGAGCTTGGCCAAATCCGCGGCATAGGGCGTCGAATCGAAGCCGCCGACGCGACTGACGCCGCCGGAGAGCCATTGGGAAACCTGCAGCGCCTTATCTTTGGTCGAGGAAAAGATCGTGAAGTGCGGACGTTGCGGCCCCATCTCGATCATCTGCCGGCGAAATACGTCGATATCGATGTCGGGTGATGCCAGGATGACGTTCTTCACCTTTGCCGGAATTGTCTTGTTGCGCATGGCAACGCCACGCAATGCCTCCGCCGTCAGCCAGGATCCCATTGAGTGGGCGAGGATCGTCACCTCCCCGACATCCGGACTTCTAGCGGCTTGCAGGATCAGATCTTCCAGCGCCCGCCGTGAGAAATTCGTACTCTCCTTGTCATAAAGATAGTCGAAGACATTGCCGCGCGAGGGCCAGGTGAAGAGGATCGGGGCAGCATCCGTTCCAGAATCATGCATGATCTGCGCGAAGCGAAAGACGGCATCGGAATAGGTGTTGTTGAAGCCGTGCACGAAAATGACGACCTGCCGCTTGGCGTTGCGGTTCTTGCTGAACCATTCAAAAATATCGCGCTCGGACGCCACCCTTCCGACCTTCATAACAGCGAATTCCTTCGCGGGATTGGCCGGCACATGCGATGGCCATTGCACCTCGCCGATTTTACGGTTTCGATCCGGAGGGATGGAAACGACAATATCATTGAAGGATATCGCCGTTCCGCGCTCGCCGGAATAGAGTTCGCCCGGTTTGTCGGTCGGCCGGCGAGTAGTGGCCGCCATGATATCAACGGTGCTCGCGTCCGGCGTGGCCGCTGCAAGCGGCTGGAGAACATTCTCCAGCCGCCCCGCACAACCCGCCACTACCGATAGGGTCATCAGCACGGCAAAGCCCGTTCTTCCAACCTTCAACATCGGATCCCCTCTTAGGGTTGCGCGCTGTCGCGGGGAATTCGGAACCAGGCAACATACAAGGCGGGGAGGAAGAGCAGCGTCAGGACCGTACCGACGACAATGCCGCCCATCATCGCATAGGCCATCGG
Organism: Martinezella tropici; assembly: GCF_008370325.1. Taxonomy (GTDB): domain Bacteria; phylum Pseudomonadota; class Alphaproteobacteria; order Rhizobiales; family Rhizobiaceae; genus Rhizobium; species Rhizobium tropici_B. The sequence goes on from NZ_VNIP01000003.1 coordinate 453,901, forward strand.
TCCCCAGAATATCTCCCTGGAGATCGGGATCAGCGCGAGCGTTGCGGCAGCAGCCGTCAGCATGATAGGCCGCATCCGGTGCTCCGTCGCCTCGATGACGGCCTGCCATGGTGGCACGCCCTCGCTTCGAAGGTGCTCGATCTGCACGATGAGGATCACCGAGTTGCGGATCAGAATGCCGATCAGTGCCAAGACACCCAGGATCGCAACAAACCCCAGCGGCGCATTACTGAGCAATAAAGCCGCGACAACGCCGATCAATGCCAATGGTGCGACGGCGAAGACGAGGAACAGCCTGCTGAAGCTTTGCAGCTGGATCATCAGGATCGTCGCCATGATGAACAGCATCAGTGGTGCGACGGCGACGATCGGCCCCTGCGCTTTCGCGCTTTCCTCGACCGAACCGCCGTCAACGATTTGGTAGCCGCTTGGAAGGCTCTTGCGGAACTCGTCGACCTTCGGCTTCAGTTCGTTGACGATCGTCGCCGGCTGCGTCGATCCGACGACTGCGGCCTTGATGGTGATGGTCGGTATGCGTGTCCGCCGCCAAATCGTCGGCTGCTCCAATTCGTAGTGGAAATTCGCAACCGCAGACAATGGCACAGACTTGCCATTGGAGCCGCCAAGCTGCAGGTTCTGCAGCGTCTCGATCGAACCTCGCTCCGAGGTTTCGGCTCGGCCGATCACATCAACGAGATAGATGTCATCGCGGATCTGCGTGGCCGCGGATCCCTCGACGATGCTATTCAGCGCCGTTGCAATGTCCTGCGACGAGACGCCCAGTTGCCGTGCCTTGTCCTGCAGGACATCGACCTTGACGACTCGCGACGGCTCGTTCCAGTCGAATGTCATGTTGGACAGCAAAGGATGCTGACCGACGATGCCTGCAAATTGATGGGCAATGTCCCGGACTTTCTGGATATTCGGACCGCTGACCCGATATTGCACCGGCTTGCCGACCGGGGGGCCGATGTCGAGCAGCTTCACGAACGCGTCGGTTCCGGGGAAGGTCTTGGTCAAATAATCCTGCAGTTCGCTTTTGACCTTGTCGCGAACGTCGAGCCCCTTGGTGACGATCACGGTCTGGCCAAAGGAGACATCCGGTGTCTGCACGTCAAAGGACAGGATGAAGCGAGGCGCCCCTTGGCCGACATAGCTCGTCCAGTGATCGATGTCCTTGTTGTTCGCCAGCATCTCGCGTTCGAACCTAGCCATCTGCTTGTTCGTCTCCGAAATCGAGCTGTTCTGCGGCAGATTCCAATCGACGATCAGCTCAGGCCGGTCGGAGGACGGGAAAAACTGTTGCTGCACGAGGCTCATCCCGCCGATGGAGACGGCAAACACCGCCACTGTCGCGCCGATGGTTATCCAGCGCCAGCGCAGGGCCACACGCAGGAGCCACGCGAAGGCCCGTGTAAAACGCCCTTTCTGCTCATGATGTGATTTCATGGATTTCGGAAGGATCGAGACGCCGAGCAACGGCGTGAACAGCACCGCAACGATCCATGAAACCAGGAGCGAGACTGCGATGACTACGAAGAGAGTGAAGGTGAATTCGCCAGCAGCACTGGTATTGAGGCCGACGGGGATAAAGCCCGCGACCGTCACAAGCGTGCCTGTCAGCATCGGGAAGGCGGTCGAGGTATAAACATATGTCGCCGCTTTTCTCAGATCATCGCCCACCTCCAACCGGGCAACCATCATTTCCACCGCGATCATGGCGTCGTCGACGAGGAGGCCAAGCGCGATGATCAGCGCTCCGAGCGAAATACGCTGCATGGAAATGTCGCTATAGGCCATCACGAGGAAGGTGATCGCGAGCACGAGCGGAATGGAGATGGCAACTACGAGACCTGCGCGCACGCCGAGGCTGATGAAGCTGATCGCAAGCACGATGACGATCGCCTCGAACAGCGCACGCGTGAAGCCCGACACGGCCTCGTCGACGACGGCGGGCTGATCGGAAACGCGCTGGACGTCCACGCCGATCGGAAGATCGGCCGTGACCTGTTCGATCTCCTTGTCGAGCGCCTTGCCGAATTCGAGCAGGTTTGCTCCGGTCTTCATGCCGATGGCAAGCCCGATTGCCGGCTGGCCGTTATATCTGAACAACGACGACGGAGGATCCACATAGCCGCGTTTGATCGTCGCGACATCGGTCAACGGAAAGAAGCGGTCATTGACGCGAAGATTGATCGACCGAAGGCTCTCCTCGGACGTGAACTGGCCGCTGACCCGCAGGGCGATGCGCTCGGGACCGGCATCAACGAAACCGGACTGGGTAACGGCGTTTTGCGCCTGCAGCGTGTCGATGACGGATTGCTGGTTAAGCCCGAGCGCTGCGATCTTTCGCGTCGAAAATTCGAGATAGATGGCCTCGTCCTGCGCACCGATAATGTCCACCTTACCGATATTGGGAACCGTCAGCACCTTTGCGCGCGCATCCTCGACCAGATCGCGAAGCTGGCGCTGCGTCAGCCCATCGCTGGTGAAGGCGTAAATATTGCCATAGACGTCGCCGAAGCTGTCGTTGAAAAACGGTCCGACGACACCGCTTGGGAAATTCCCCTTGATGTCGCCGATCATGTTGCGGACCCGCATCCAGATGGCATTGACATCCTTGGCTTTGGTCGTCGGCAGAAGTTCGACGAAAATGGTCGTCTGGCCGGCAACTGTCTCGCTCTTGGTATAGTCGAGCGAATCCAGCTCCTCGAGCTTCTTTTCGATCCGGTCGGTGACCTGCTTGGTCACCTCCTCGGCCGATGCGCCCGGCCATTGCGCCTGGATGATCATCGTCTTGATCGTGAAGGCGGGATCTTCCTCGCGGCCGAGACTGATATAGGAAAACGCGCCGGCCAGAATGAAGACGATCATGAAGTACCAGACGAGCGAACGATGTTCGAGCGCCCAGTCGGACAGGTTGAATTTTTTCACGGGGGTATTTCCTTAATCCAGCCTGACGGCCTGGCCGTCGGCAAGCTTGTGAACTCCGGCAACGACGATGCGTTCGCCAGCGCTGATGCCTTCTGCGATCTTCACGGAACCGCCCTCGAGAAGATCTCCATCAATCTTGATCGCGCGAATGAAGACCTTGCGGGCCGTGGTATCGACCACCCAGACATTCGGCTTTCCGTCCTTCATCAAGATGGATGAAGAGGGCAGCAGGATCATCGGATCTGCAACGACAGTCGCGGTTGCGGTGACGACGGAGCCGAGACGAAACGCCGGCGGCGGATCGATGAGCGTGATTTTCGTGCGCCGCGTGCGGGTCGTCGCCTCGGCTTCTGGGGCGATCTCCCTGACGACGCCGCTCGCGCGGATGGTTGGATCCAGCTGGAGAGCGACCTCAAACGGCGACCCCACCTTGAGACCGTCGAAGCTGGCAACGGGTATATCGATGATGACGTCGCGCTGGTCGGGCCGGGCGACAGTGGCAATGCTTTGGCCCGCAGACACGACCTGGCCCACCTCGGCGGACGTTGCCGTCACGACGCCGTCGAATTCAGCCTTGAGCTGCGTGTAGCCCAACTGCTCTTCGGCCTTGTCCAAATTGGCCTGTGCTTTGGCAACCGAAGCACTGGCGCTTTTGCGCCCAAGTTCCGCCTCTTCATAGGCCGCTTCACTTCCCGATCTGCTCTCAAGCAGCGAGCGCTGGCGCTCTTCAGTGGATGCGGCATTCGCCAACTGCGCCTGGGCATTCGAAAGCTCGGATTGCGAGCTCTTAACCGCAAGCTCCAGCGACAGCGGATCGATGGCGGCAACGACATCGCCCTTCTTGACGATATCGCCGACGCTGACCTTGCGCGCTATGACCCGTCCCAGGACCCGAAATGCGAGCTGGGTCTCGATCTTGGCCTCGACCGTCCCCGGCAGGGTCAGCGCGGAAGCCGCGGTTGACTTGACGACAACGGAAAGCACGGGACGCGCCGGCTCGTAATGGACTTCCTCCTGTTTCTGGCAGGACGTCAGCAGCAGTGAGCCGAGGATCGCAAGGCCGGCTGTGATACGGATATTCATTTTGCAGCTTCCTTGTCGTATGTGACGGCTTGGCCGGATCGCAGGAATTTCGTGCCGTCGACGACGACGATCTCGCCCGGAGACACGCCCGTCCGCACTGCGAAGCGGCCTGTCTCATAGCTTGAGACATCGATCTGGCGCAGCGACACGCTCGATGAAGTGGGATCGATAATCCAGACGGCCGGCTTGCCGCTCTTTGAGGCCATTGCCGACCATGGCAATTCGATTGCGTCCCGCGCGGTGGACCGGAACAAGCCGACCACCGGAGCGCCAAGCTGCATGTCTGGAGCCGCTTCGAGCCCCACCTTGACCCTGATCGTCCCGGTTGAAGCATCGATCGTGGGCGAGATTTCGCGCACGGAAGCCTCCATCCTATGAGACGGCGCCGAAAGGGGACTGACGGCAACCTTGTTTTCAAGGTTTCGCCCGAGATAGAGGGATTCGAAGACGTTGAAGACAGCGTCGCGGGGGCCGTCATGTGCAAGCGTAAAGACCAGCTGCGCGGCTTGCGCGACCTGGCCCACTTCGGCGTTCCTGGCGGTGATGACGCCGTCGGCATCGGCGCGCAGCTCCGTATAGGTGAGCGCGTCCTGTGCCGTGTCGAGTTGAGCTTGCGCCGACTTCACGCTTCCCTGGGCAGTTAGCAGCGTTTCCTGGGCTTGATCGAGTGCGGCGCGCGTCGTCACCTGCGTCCTGAAGAGATTTTGCTGACGGTCGAACGCCAATTGGGCCTGTGTCTGCTGCGCGATCGCCGATTGCAGGTTCGCAGTGGCAACGTCGAGATCCGCCTTTTGTTCTTCGGCGTCCATGCGCGCAAGCACCTGCCCGGCTTTCACCGACGTCCCGACGTCAACCAGGCGCTCGACGATACGTCCGCTGACCCGGAAGGAGAGGTCGCTTTCGACGCGGGCACTCACCTCGCCGGTAATGGCATTGCTTTCGACGACCGGCACGACCTTGGCCACGACAGCTTCCACTTTCTTCGGCTTCGTCTCACTCTCGGCCTGCTTTTCGCATGAGGACAGCGCGACCGCGCTCGCACCCAGCCATGCGATGACAAGGATAGTTTTCATGATTTGACCTCTTGCATCCGTTGGCGAGACGAATATTATTGACTGACCCATTAGTCAATAGAATTTATCTTGACGTCGAACCGTCAATAACGCTCAAGGTGGACCATGACCGATCTAAAAAAGCTGACGCGCGCGGAGCAAAAGGCCCGCCGCCCCGTACAGATCCTGGATGCCGCGTTTGAGGAATTCGTCGAGCGCGGCTATGTCGCTACACGCGTCGAAGATATTGCCAGCAGGGTCGGCGTTACGAAGGGAACCGTCTATGTCTACTTCGAGACCAAGGAACAGCTTTTCGAAGCGATGATCAGGCACATTTCCGAGCCTCTCGAAAATCTGCTGGCAAGCGCAAACGAACTGAAAGGGACCGCCACGGAGCGGCTTCAGGGAAATATCGAGCTGATCTACGATTTCATAATCAAGGAGCGCAAATTACGGGAACTGATGAGGTTCGTCATCGCCGAAGGTTCGCGATTCCCGCAGATCGTCGATCGGCACCATGACACATTTATCGATCCTCTCGAGCGTCAGATGCAGTCGCTTATCGACGAAGGAGTAAAACTTGGAGAGTTCCGGCCTGCACCGGCGGCCTTCTCCGATGCAGTCGTGGCGCCCGCCATCGCCTTTCTATTCTTCAAGCTCCTTTTTGACGAGCGCCGGACTCTGGACAAAGCCGCCTATCTAAAAGCGCACATTGATCTTGTTACGCACGGCCTGCTGACCTGATCCATCGCTCTTGCCGAAGAAAAGGCTGGCAAATTCAGGAGCTGCCGTGGAAATCAGATACCTGCGTACCACTCGTATCCTCGATCTTCCCAGTAGCCGCCGTTCCCGCCCCATAGGCCTGCAAAGCTGTCGACGAGCTCGATGCGCATGATGTATTTCGCCTGCTTGTAACCGAGCTGCCGCTCGACCCTTAGACGCAGCGGAGCGCCATGGCCGACACTGAGATCTCGACCGTTCATCGCGTAGGCAAGAATGGTCTGCGGATGGAACGCATCGATCAGATCGATGCTCTCATAGTAGCGACCGCTCCCGTCCAGCGTCTTCTCGAGCTCGTCGGCACAATGGAAGACCGCGTAGCGCGCCGTGGGCTTAAGCCCGGTCAAGCTCAGAAGGCTTTTAAGGGGAACGCCTGTCCATTTGCCGATGGCGCTCCAACCCTCGACGCAGTCATGACGGGTGATCTGGCTGCGCGCCGGAAGCGTCTTGAGATCCGCGAGTGAAAACTCCCGCGGCCGCTCCACCAGACCGTCTATCTTCAATTTCCAGTTTGCGAATTTTCTCTCGGCCAGTTCAGCGTATTCGTCGCTGTCGGGAGCGCTTGTGCCATTCACTCGGAAGGACGGGGAAATATCGGGCTCGGCGAATTCGCGTGCCAAGGCATCACGCCCCTGAAGCAGCCTTTGAGCTTTCATCGTCAGCTGTTCGGCTGAACGAAGAACCGTGGCGACGTCGGTGTTTTGGTCCAATAGATCGCAGCCGGAAAGAGCGAGCGTACCAGCACCGAGTGTACTGCCAATCAGGAAGCGGCGGCGGGTAAAGAGTTGGCTCATGAATTCGGACCTTCTTCGCGGATTGCGTAGCGGCCGGTGATCATCGAGCGCATGTTGTTCCAGGTCCCCGACAGCACGACCATCGCAATGTGAACGACAACGAACAGCGCCAGAAGCGATGCGGTGACGAAATGGATGGTTCGAGCCGATTGGCGACCGCCAAAGACATCAACCAGCGCAGGAAAAGCGGCATCGATGCCGGGCGACATGGTCAGGCCGGTCAGGACCATGAGGGGCAGCAGGACAATGATCACGGCGAGATATGTCAGCTTCTGAAGGGCATTATAACGCTTGGCCTCTTCGCCTTTCGGGAAGCGAAGACGGGCGTGGTCGAGAACTTCGTGCCACAGATGGCGCAGCGAAAGCTCTCTCACCGTCGGCGCGAGGTCTTGCCGGAAATGGCCGCTCAGGAGGCTGAAGCCCAGGTAGAGGAAACCGTTGAAAACAAATAGCCAGGCAAAGAAGAAGTGCCAGCGGCGTCCTGCTGCAAGATCCTGAAACGACGGTATTGTGGCCCAACTCGGGAAAGCTCGCGGCGTGCGCTCACCGTCGACGTTCGAAACACCGAGAACGCCGGTCGTCGCAAATTGCATGCCTGCGATACGCACGAAACCGCGCGTTTCGTCTTTCTGTCCCTCGGAACCGATCGTCAAGACTGCAGGATCGCCGTCAGCACCGTAATGGCCCCAGTACAATTCGGGATGGGCATTGAAGATCTGCAGCCCGCTCAACAGGAGGAAACTCACGCACAGCGCGTTCAGCCAATGGGTGAACCGCGTAATGAGGGTATGGCGGCGGATGAAGATCGTCCGGGGATATCGAACATCCTCATCAATGGTATTCTCGTTCATAACGGCATCCTCCGTCCTTCAAATCGAAGGCCTCGGCCCAGACAGCATTTATGGGAGTCGCCGGTCGAACCGAAGGGGCGGCCCACAGCCGACCGGCGACGACGTGGTCACATAGGCGGAACCACGCCGTTCTTTCCAACGAGGATCTGATGGGCGATCGTGCCGGTCGCAGCCTTCTCGGCCGGGATGAAGACAGTCGCGCCGGGAACGAGATCATCCTTGGTCGCTGGAGCAAAGGTCACGACGGGGGTGCCGTCCGGGATAGAGATCTTCTTTTCCTTGCCGTGATAGGAGACGGTGACCGTCCGGCCGTCGACGCCTTTCACGGCATCCGCCACGGTAGCATTGGTCATGCTGCTATTGGGTTTAAGGTCCCAACCATAGCTGCCCTCGCCTGCTCCCTTCAGGGCCGGTGGGAAGATGAGCACTTCAAGAGCGCCATCGCCACCGCCTTCTTTCGGCAGGGACGCGATGCCGACGAAGTCGCCGGGCTTGATGTCGGTTACCTTTGCGTTTGCGACGCTCGAGACTTTCCAGCCGTCAGCAAGCGCGACGTCGATAGTCTCTCCTTCGCGCGTTTTCACCTTGAGGTTGGATCCACTGTAGTCGACGATGCTACCCCGGACATGGAGCTGTTCGGCCTTCATGTCGTCGGCATGGGCCGGCGAGGCCAGAACCATCGCCGAGGAGATGCCGGACAGCAGAAGCGCGGAGAGAATATTCTTGATCATGCTATATCTTCCTACTAGTTGGTAGTTTTTTGAGACGCGGTTTTTCCTGGGGCGGCTTCGTTCCGCCCCAAGCGTTTATCGAGCGACGGTCGAAGACAGCCGCTGCAAGGTCGGCGCCAGAATAGTGGCGAACACTTCAGGCGCTCCATAAGCTCGCGCCGAAAGCATGGCTCCATGGACGGAAGCCATGAATATCTCTGCCTCAACGCTGGGTTCGCTCGAGAGCTTCAAGGTCCCGTCGTTGGCGCCGCGTTCCATGACGGAGGTGAGCCATGTCGAGATAAAGCGGAAGAAGGCCTTCACCTCAGCCGCGACCTCCGCCGGCAGTGCCGGCAGTTCACTCGCAAGCAGGGCGCAAACGCAGAAAGGTCTGCTTGCATCCTCAATGCACTTCGACCAGTGGCCGGCATAGGTTTTGAGAAGCTCGAGAGGATTCTGCACATTGCTCTGCAGAGCCGCTACTCCTAGCTCTGCGTCCTCGCGATATCGAATGACAAGCGTGCGGACCAGGTCGGCCTTGCTCGGAAAGTGGTGATGGATACTGGCCTTGCGGATCCCAACCACGTCAGCGATATCGGCGTAGCTGAAGCCGTTATATCCTCCGCCCATGATCAGCGTCCGCGCGGACGCCAGAATTTCGTCGGATGTCGTTAAGAGATTGCTCATGCCATTTATCTACCTTCTAGTAGGAAGATCGTCAAGTGCGAAAGTCGGGATTCTTATTTTTTCGTTTGAGCGCAGTGGTGCGGCTCGACGCGACATAGCCGATCCACCCGCAAGCGGCGTGTGCTGCGGCTTCCAATGAGCTTCTGCGTCTCCCCTGCGTGCAAAGTCTCGGTCGTTGAGCGCGCATCTAACAACCGGCGGCAGCGCACCTGGGCAGTGATCGGTCGGGCGCTGGTCGCCTCACCGCGTTGGAACTCACCCGCCCCTATTCGATTATATGAGGAATATCGAGCTGGGCGGCATTCCATGAGGAGCGTGTTGTGAAATTTCTCATCGTCGCCCTGCTGCTTGCGCAGCATGACCTCCTGCTCGGACGATCAACAACAAACCGAACGCCAAGTTCGGGCGGTACTTTCCTGGAGCGCAACGGCGGGCACGATCCTGGAGGCACGCGCGAAAATGCTCGTGCTGGTAACCTGCGAGTGCGGGATCAATTCCGGATTGCATCTCCCAACCGCGAGGGCTTGATCTTACCGGATGTCATTCACCAATCGCAGCATTCGGATCGCGGCCACGATGATCAGCGCTGCCAATCATATGGAACGCTCTATGTCTGGACCTGCTTCAATGGCAAACGAATTTCGATCGCCAATCCGGGCCCCTGCTGATCGACGATAAGCGCCTCGCCGCCATGTGCTATAGCTATTCCGCGCACAACGGAAAGACCCAATCCTGAACCACCTAGAGCGCGTGTCCGGGATTCATCAGCGCGCCAAAATCGTTCGAAGGCGCGTTCACGGCCCGTGTCCTTCAACCCTGGCCCATTATCCGCGATCCGTATGAAAGCGTAATCCGACGTCTGCCCAGTGTGCAATTCGACCTTGCTGCCTGGTGCATATCGGCGGCAATTCTCCAGCAATGCCAACACGGCCTGCCGGATCTTGGTCCGATCAGCCGACGAGACTGCCGGCGCGAAATACCGCTCCAATGTTATTCCGGCGCGTCTCAGTTCCTCCGCGATGGATTCGAGTATGCCCCTCACCTCGCTTGGCAGATCAACCGTATCGAGTTCGAGATCCAATTTTCCGGCGCTACTCAGTGCCAGCGTGCGCAGTTCATCGACGATCGTGGACAAATCGTCTACGTGCGCGATCAGCCGAACGTAAAGATCCGAGCTCGGCTCGAATGTGCCGTCAAGTAAACCTTGCAGTCGGCCGCGAAGAATGGTCAGCGGAGTGCGCAGCTCGTGGGCAATGGACGAGTTGGAATATTTGAGCTCGGCTTCCGCTTTGCTCAAGCGCTCCGCCATCGAATTGAAGTCCTCGACCAAAGCGTGAGCCTCATGGAAAGCGGATCGGACTTTTGGTGCTCTCGTTGTGAAATCGCCCTCCGCGATCGCGCGCGCGGCAGAGGCAACGGCCTCCAGGGGCTCAACTATAGTCTTTGTAAGACGCCAGCCGGCAATGGAGGCCACCATGAGGCCAATCGCGAGAATTATGCCTATCAGGACGAAGTCACTGATCTGCCATTTAGTTTCATCAATATCGGGATAAAGCCATTGCTCGACCCAAACATAGTAGATGGTGATGCCTAGATAGGTGACGATGAAGGCGATCAGCGCCACGATGAGCATCGCCTTAACGATGTGGCCGTTCAGTCTCTTAATCATTACAATCACTCAGTTTGTCGGAAACCTGCGACGAAACAGTCGGACGTTGCCAACTGCCGTAGGTAATCCTGAGCACAATCAAAGGACAGCAAGGTATCGCGATGCCGGATGTCAAAGCCGTTCATTTATCACTTCAGCCGACCTTTTGTCTCTGTGATCGGCAGCATTTCTTTGCCGAGCGGGTCGCACCGTTCCACGAGATCTCCACGAATCGATAGCGCAACGTCCACAATTATCGCCTTAGCTGAGAATGAAGCTGAGTTGTCGATATGGTTCGTTTTTTGCCCGGAATTTTAATGGTCGCGATGCTGTGTGCCATCGTGTTTTCCATTCTCCTCGTTACATCGCAAACCCTCATAAACCAAGAGGGATTCCCCGCTCTGGAAAGGACCTGGCATGACTGAACACCCGCACAAAAGCGGCGTTATAAAATATCCGTTATCAATGCGAATTCTTCACTGGCTGCGTGCAGCTCTGATCTTGGGGCTGCTAGCATCCGGCTGGTATATGACCAGACTCCCACAGGACGACGTCGCGACCTCTGGCTTTTTGTATCCCAATCACAAGCAGTTCGGCGTTCTGGTTTGGCTACTAGCATTGGTACATCTCACCTTGCGTTGGCGATACAGGACCGTCATCCCCCATCCGCCTTCGAACCTCGCACCTTGGGAAAAGTGGCTCTCGCACCTCATCCACCGACTTATCATCGCGCTGACATTGATCACGCCATTGCTCGGTTATTCCATGTCGAGCAGCTTCACGCAGAGCGATGGCGTGCCGTTCTTCGTCATTTCGCAAATTCCGGAGCTCCTGCCCAAAAACGACGCGGCATTTGCGGTATTTCAGGCTCTCCGTAGATACAGCGCCTATACTCTATTGGCCTGCATCATTCTGCATCTCGCGGGAGCATTAAAGCATAGGCTGGAGGACAAGAATGGGAGCACGGACGTACTTCCACGGATGCTTTAGGAACGATTCCAGGAAAAGCGTATAGCGGTTTTCCGCTTGGAATTACGCAAAAACAAGAAGATAGAGCGTTTTCGCGTTTCGAAGAAAAGCGGAAATGCTCTAAGCAGGAAAGAGGCGATTGGTTCATCATCGCCGACCATCGCAGCCATCTCGCGCTTTCAGCCAAGTTCAAGAAGATTTGACGGATAGCGAAATGCGACGTGTCCGAGAAGCTTTTGAAGGTACTCTCGGCGTTCTGTCGAACCTCCGGTATGCGGAATACAGCCATCCCAGACCGCCCCTTGGATAAGCCAGCATGGCCGGCCTCTTTGGCCATGCTTGTCGTCTATGTTTCAGCTCGGCTGTCTCATCTTAGAACGCGAACGAGGACGCGTTGCCCGATGGCCAAGTGTGCATCGCGGGCGACGGTGATAATGCAGTTTGCCGCTCTCATATCGCTTCGCTCCCCGGAATTCTCCGTCGATTTCGCACGCGACAGCACCTTGGACACTCGACTGATGCGCCCCGGAACGATTTGTGACGTGCGTCCTTCGGGAACGATCTCCACGGTCATGCCGGGGCCGACAAGATCGAGATATTCCTCCGGAACGTCTGCTCGCACAATCTTCGGACCATCTGGCAGCAAGACAAACATCTCGCTCATCGCCTGTGCGGAAACGGCCTCGCCGGCCTTCACCGCCTGGCGCACGACGATGCCGTCGGCCGGCGCCTCGATCGAGCGCAGACTTACCTCACGTTTGGCTATTTCGAGACGCTCACGCGCGATGGTCAGAGCCGTCGCGGCGGAATTGGCTTCGATCACCTGCGTCTCATAAGCGTCGCGCGCATCTGCGAGCGCCTGATCCGACACGGCCATGCCGACGGCGGCGCGGCGCATTCTTTCATAGGTCTTTGAAAGGTTCTTCTCCTTGATTTCGAGGAGTTTATGGTGATCATCCGCCTGGGAAACCTCCTGTTCGGCGATGCGGGCAGCGGCTTCTTCCTGTCGGCTGTCCAGAGCGGCGAGCACATCCCCTTTGCGTACATAGGCCCCTTCCATCGCCCGAACCTCGGCAACGACGCCATCGCGGACGGCAGTTATTCGATAGAGCCCTCCTTCCACATCGACAGTCCCACGCGCGGCAGCCGCGATTGCCGGCATCCCTCGCTCGATCGTGTTCGGGCTTTCATCCGCATGCGGGACACCGACGGCCATCCATAAAAGGCCCAATGTCAGGGACGATCCCAACAAGCCGGTCACCCAAAGACGGCGGGAACGCTTAATTTGATCCATGCCAGTACTCTCGTTTATCAATGTTTCGCCCAGAGGCAGGCCGTTCATCATGCAGCAGGCGCCCGTCTTCCATCCTGAGGAGGCGATCAGCTTTCGAAAACAGGCGCGTATCATGTGAAACGCACAGAACAGCCGTTCCCAACAGTCTTGCTGTGTCTCGCAGGATCTCGACGATCCGCTGCCCATTGCTGGTGTCCAGCGCGCTTGTCGGCTCGTCGGCGAACAGGATGGCCGGCTCCTTGACGATTGCTCTTGCGATGGCGACACGCTGTTTTTCCCCGCCCGACAGATGCGAGGGCCGCAAATGCTGGCGATGCAGTAGGCCGACGCGCTCCAGCGCTTCGAGCGCTTTCGCACGAGCTTCGGCTTCAGGGATGTTCAGATAATCTAACGGCACCTGAACCTGTTCGAGAGCCGTCAGAGCAGGAAACAAATTGAAGCCTTGAAAGATAAACCCGCAGTTTTTTAAGCGAAAGGCATCCCGCTGTGCATCTGTCGACGACGAGAGATCGATCTCACCGGCGCGCAGACGTCCGCTGTCCGGCTTGGTCATGCCGCCGAGTGTTGCCAAAAGCGTGCTCTTGCCGCAGCCGGAAGGGCCGCTCAGCACCGTGAACTCACCGCGATAGATCTCGACGGAAATATCAATGAGCGCGTTCGAGCGCACGTTCTGGACGGTGAACGATTTATGGAGATTGAAGGCCGAGATAGCGGACCGCATGAGATCATCTCAACAACGAAGCGGGATCGGCCTGGCGCAGCCGATGAATTGCTAAAAGACAAGCGAGAATTGCCACGACGAGCACAACGAGCGAAGCAAGAAGGACAACGATGCCATCAAGCACGAAGGGAACCTTATAGAGCTGCGCAATAAGGGCTATGAGAAGGCTCAAGCCACCGCTTATGATCAAGCCGGAAATACCGACCCAAGCCGCCTGCTCGGCGACAATGGTTCTCAGGCCGCCAAACGGTACGCCAAGCGCTCGAAGCGTGGCATATTGCGGGAGAGCGCCTGCTACGGCAGCCATCAGGGTTTGGCTGGTTATGAGTGCTCCGATAGTGGCGGCAATAAGCGTCGCAAAGATAAAGGCGATGCCGGCACCGGAATCGAACAGCATATAGTTGGTCGACATGCTTGCCAGCTGTCCCGAAGGCCAGATCTCGAAACGTTCGACGGATGCTCTTCGATTGAGGCGCGTGACTACCGTCGATGGATCGCTGCCGGCCTTCACATTAAAGAGGAAGTAAGTTGCTGCGCCATCATCAGGCAGCGTCTGGTCAAGCATGCGCGCGGTATCGAGCGAACTGACGACATTCACCCCGCCCAGACCGCGAAGCCCGTCAATGAGGCCAACGACGCGCACAGTGTGGCCATTCACCTCCGCTCGATCGCCGGGCTTGGTGGAAAGTTTGTCGCTGTCCGAAGCATCGACAACCACGGCGCCAGGCTCGCGGAGCTGATTGCGTAGATCCGCTGGAACGACCCGGGCCAGTCCGACACTATCGGCTTGCGTATCGACACCCACGACCGTGACACTGACGCCGCCATTGCCCCCGGTCGCGCGCCAATCGCCCGATCCAAGCAGCAGCGGCTCGATATGAGAGACAAGGGGCTCCGAGTACAGGCTCATCAATACGCCAGCCTTGACCGTGCGCCCGAGTTCGACACTTTGAGTACCCGGAAAGCCGACCCAATAATTGGCGTCTGACTGGGACACGTAAAGCGAATTTGCGCTCACAATCCCCAACAGAAGTGCGCCCTGAGCCGTCATGAGCAACCCGGAAAACGCAACGGCCGCAACAGCCGGCAGAAAACGACGCCATTCATAGAGGAGGGTTTTTCGCGCGATCGGTACGGCCATGATCACATCCGCCTTTCCGACGCCCGTGAAGGAATGCCCTGCTCTACGGTGCCTACCGCCTTATGGAAGGCGATGAGGGCGCGAGCCTCGTCTTCGATGCTGTCGGTCAATGAGGCCCGCAGTTCCAGTAGGTCGAGCGCCCCCTTTATGGACTTCGATCTATCTTCAAGACCTTCGCGAACGAGAATGTCGGCGCCATTGCGGACCGTGGTAACGCGTTTCAACCGCGATCTCAGTTCCGCCGTTCTCTGTCGTGCGGCATTGAACTCACGCAGTGCCCTCGACGCTTCTTCATAGGCGACAAGAACGGCCTGCTGATATGCCAGGCCCGCCTCACGGAATTTCGCTTCGCTTGCCGCGACGACATCTTTGCGCCGGCCGAGATCAAATATCGGCATTTGCAGCGACGGCCCGCCGGCGACGCCAAACAACGAGTGACCGGCCGGAGCGCCAATTCCGATTGTTCCCGAAAGGCGCAATTTCGGATAAAGATCGCTTCTTGCAATACCCACCTGCGCCCCGGCCTGAGCGACTGCGAGTTCAGCCCGCACCAGATCAGGCCGCGAGCGCAAGAGATCGGCGGGGCGGCCTTCGATAAGGCTTGTCTGCACGACCGGTTGCGGTTGAGGCTTGAGAATGTCTGCGGCCGGAATGGAGGTTCCTTCCAGGGTCGCGATTTGCTGCGCTGTGATGGCGATCTCATTTTCCAGCTCGAGGCGCTTCGATCTCGCAGCGTCGAGGCTTAATTTCTGTGGTTCGGTTTCGATTGCCGTGGACAGCCCAACCTGCTCCTTGACGCTCGCAAGCTTTGAATTCTTCTCAAGCAACCCGATCATCTCAACGGTGTCGGCGTGACGTCTCTGAAGGGCCCGAAGGTGAACATAGCTGGCAGCAACTTCCGCCGTTACCGCCAATCTTGCTGCCGCCAGATCCGCATTCGCGATTGCCGCACTTAGGTCAGCCGATCTCTGCGTTAGTTTGTCCTGCCCGAAAAGTGCCGCCTCCCAGCTGGCCTCGAGGTTCAATTGCAGCGGACGTCGCGTGAAATCATTGTTCACGCGAGAGCCGGTCGAGGCGTTTGCAAGCGCGATGCCGCCGACCTCGGGGCGATAGCCTGCAATCGCCGAATGAGCCATGGCCCTCGCCGCCGCGAGATTCTGTCGGGCCTGTGCAACGGTCAGATTGCTATTGGCAGTGCGGGCAACAAGTGACGACAACGTCTTATTGTGGAAACTTTCCCACCACGCGGGGCCACCTGCTTCCGCGCGCGAGATCCCATGCGAGGCTCCCGCATAGGCTTCGGGCAAGCGAGGAGGTGTGGCGGGCGGAACTAAATCCATCGTTTGACAAGCCGGCAATATCAATGTGAGAGCCATGATCGACAAGAGATACAGCCACTTGCGCTCGCTATGCGATATATGATGAGCTTCCTCTTGGCCCATGCCGCGCAGTCGGTACGCAATACTGTAAGATCTGCCGATCATCATCTTGTCACTACGCGATTCATTTCGTGGCCCTGGCAGTCGCATAGGCTTCCAGCCGCTATGGCATCTCATCAATGTCTTGATTCGATCTAATATTCGTCGTGAGATTAATTGATGTTTCGCCAGTTCCCGATCTCGGTATAGAAGTAGGATTGCGAGTAGTTTCGAGACCAGTAGGAATCGATGTCGAAGGAAACGACGGCGATACCTGATCTTTCCGCGATGTGAATGTAGCGTGATATCGGCACTCGTTGATGGTTGTATTCGACGTCGATATCGGCGGCAGGCATCCATCCGCTTCGCCCCGAAACGGTGACATCGCACCATCTATACTCTCTTGTGCATCCGGACATATGAACGCGGGAGCCTGTCATCACCATTCCGACGGCGGGGAATCGGTCGTTTGGTCCCGAGCGAAGCACCACATCGGTCTTCGAATACTCGATTGCAGCTGCATGAACGACCATCGGACATGCAGCCGACAGAACGCTCGCGAGCAGGATCTGCTTTACTTCGGCCCGGAACTTCATGTTTCGATGGCATCCTTCTCGACCATTTTGCGGCTGCCCCACATCTATGACCCTCATGGCCGGGAATGTTCCGCAACGATTGCCGGCGATATAGCCCGTTTTTGTGCAGGTTCTGTGGAGGTCGCATGCAGGTCGAGTGAAGACGGCACGGAAGAGTGAATATGCGCCTTCCCGTCATGTCAGATGTATGGACAGGTACAATTTGCTGGCAGCAGCGGCTTGCCTGCTGACGATCCGCCGCTTCGCAAATTCTCAAGCAAACGTCCACGCAATCTCCACGCAATCATGCTGAGTTTGCGAACGCCTATTACACGACAGACGCTATTGGACAGGAACATGCAAACGCCGGATGAATCCGATCTATTGAAGCTCCTCAGGAGAATTCTTCGTGACGGCATCTATGAGGTTGCTAATTTTGCAGATGTCGATCGCAAGACGACAAGATTGCTGGCACAAGCGCTCAGTCTCCGAGTGATCAGAGAGGATAGCGCGGGCTGGAACAATGGCGCGCGCTATGTGCTTACAGATGATGGCCGCCGTGCCCTTGGTTTGCAAATAGACTGGTGGATGCCGGAAGATTTGCGGCGAACGATCTCTCCGGAAGCGGAAGCCTTAAACATTCAAGGTGGTCAGGCACGCCCCTGCCAGCCAGTAACCGCGATGCGTTCACAGGGAAACAGAGTTGTACGCACCGTCCTTGAGTGTACGCCGGCAATCTGCCTCATTGCCGTGATCTGTGGCATCATTCTTGTCACTATGGTCGGCGGCCGCCTTGTTTCCCATTAATGCGAGCACTTCACCGCTCCGATGGGAGGCGATATCGGGTAGGCTGCCGATTGAGGCTGTTGCTAACCGAAATCGCCAAGGCGGTATCCCACTCCCCTGACGCCGTTGAGGAGATCGCCGACGCCGGCGGCATCCAGCTTCTTGCGCAGCTTGCTCATATGGCTGTCGACGGTTCGGTCGAGCGCATCGCCCTCGGGCAGGCAGGCATCGACGATCTCGCCCCGCTCGAAAGCCCTGTTGGGAAAGCCCGCCATATATTCGAGGATGCGGAACTCGGTCCGCGTCAGGCTCAGCGGAACGCGGCTCTTGCCGTCCTCGACCACCACCATATGCGCCACCGGATCGATCGCCAGCCTGCCGATCCGCAAGACCTTGTTGCTCGCATTGCCCGAACTGCGTCTCAGAACGGCGCGCGCCCGCGCCACCACCTCGACGGGATTGAACGGCTTGACCACATAATCGTCGGCGCCGGAGCGCAGCCCATGCAGCTTGTCGAGGTCGTCGGCAAGCGCGGTCACCATGATGACCGGCGTGTCGCCGCGCTGGCGGATGGTGGCCAGCACCGTGTGGCCGTCGAGCTTCGGCAGCTTGACATCGAGGACGACCAGATCCGGTCTCAGCCGCTGGTGATGCGAGAGCGCGATCTCGCCATCGGCCGCCGTCAGCACGCGAAAACCCTCGCGCTCGAAATAGCGCTCGAGAATGTCCGAGATTTCCGCCTCGTCCTCGACGATCAGTATCAGTGCATTTTCCATCCAAGGCTCCTTCCCGAAGAAGAAACGCCAGACAGGGCCTCCGCGTCAACGCTTGCGCGCCCGCCTTCACGAAACCTCCACAAAACGTCGACCAAAGGCCAACAGTGCAGATGTTTTCTTAGGCTCGGACGACCTGCCCCTGCGGCTCGCAATGAGCGCTGAATCGGTTTTCTTCAGAATAGGTTTCTGCCGTCAAGGCGCGGCGACCTATTCGCCCTGTTACGGTCAATTGGGAATACATCTATGCGATCTGCATTCGAACTGCCTTGCTGGAAGGCACTATTGGCGGCGACAGCCATGCTCGCGCTGGTTTCAAGCCAGGCGCGCAGCCAGGAGAGCAGCGAGGTGCCTCCTCCTGCCGTCGGCGTGCTCGAAATCAAGGCGCATCCGGTCCCGGTCATGAGCGAGCTTCCCGGGCGCATTGCCGCAACCAGGATTTCCGAGGTGCGCGCGCGCGTTTCCGGGATCCTGCTGGAGCGCGTCTTCGAACAAGGCAGCCTCGTGCACCGGGGCGACATCCTCTACCGCATCGATCCGAAGCTATTCCAGGTCCGCGTCGCAAGCGCCAACGCGGCACTGCAGAAGGCGAAAGCAGTGCAGGCCAATGCCAAGCAGCAGCTTGAGCGCCAGCGTTCGCTGCGCGAGCGTAATGTCACAAGTGCGGTCGATTACGATACGGCCGCCGTCAATCTCGCCCAGGCCGACGCCGATGTCGCGGCACAAGAAGCGGCTCTCGACGAAGCGAAGATCAATCTCGATTATACCGAGGTGCGGGCACCCATCACCGGCATCATCGGCGGCGCTCTCGTGACAGAAGGAACGCTCGTGACCGCCGAGGGTGCGTCCAACCTGGCGCTCATTCAGCAGATCAATCCCGTCTATGCCGACTTCACGCAGTCGGCGCAGGATCTCCTCACATTGAAGCGCGCCGTCAGCGAAGGCAAGCTGCAGAGCCCGGCACCCGGACAGGCAAGCGTCGAACTCGTATTCGACAGCGGAAAAGCCTATGGCAAGCCGGGCAAGCTGTTGTTTTCGAACGCAAGCGTGGATCCCAATACGGGTCAGGTGACGCTGCGCGCGGAATTCCCCAACCCGGAAGGTGATCTCCTGCCGGGCATGTATGTGCGTGTGCGCATCGAGCAGGCCGTTCAACGGGGAGGCATTACCGTTCCGCAAAGAGCCGTGACACGCGATGCCGAGGGAAAACCTCAAGTGCTCGTCGTCGTCGCCGACCAGACGGCTCAAGTGCGCAACGTCGTTCTCGGTGCGGCTCTCGGCCCCGAATGGATCGTCCTCTCCGGACTGCAGGACGGCGAAACCATCATCGCCGACGGCATCCAGAAAGTCACGCCGGGGAGCAAGGTCGTCGCCGAACCCTGGTCGCCGCAAAAGGCCGATCAGAGCATCTCAGACCAGGCCGCAAAGTAAATCACACATGGCACAGTTCTTTATCAAGCGCCCCGTTCTCGCATGGGTCTTCGCATTCTTCATCATGATCGCGGGAATCATTACGATCCCCCTATTGCCGGTCGCGCAATATCCCGCCGTCGCCCCTCCGCAGCTTTCCATCTCCGCCTCCTATCCCGGCGCTTCGCCGCAGGAAATCTATCAGGGCGTCACCCGCCTGATCGAGGAGGAGCTCAATGGCGTCCACGGCATCGTCGATTTCGAGTCGACGTCGGACAATTCCGGCTCCGTGAGCATCAACGCCACATTCCGTTCCGGAACGGATATCGGCAAGGCGACGGTCGACGTGCAGAACGCGGTTCGCCGCGTTGAAGCGAGGCTCCCGCAGACGGTCAGGACCCGAGGCATCCAGGTCGAAGAGGCCAGCGCCGGCTTCCTGCTGATCGCGGCTTTGACCTCCACCGACGGCAAGATCGACGAGATCGCGCTCGGCGACTACGTCAACCGCAACATTCTCGGCGAACTTCGGCGACTGCCGGGTGTCGGCCGGGCGCAGCTCTTCGCCTCGCAGCGGGCGCTGCGCGTCTGGATCGACCCGGATAAGATGGTCGGTCTTCATCTGACGGCAGCCGATATCAGCGCCGCGATCACCGCGCAGAACGCGCAAGTGGCCGCGGGTCAGATCGGCGCAACTCCGAATCCGGTCGGCCAGGATCTGACTGCAACCGTCATCGTCGAAGGGCAGCTCAGCAGTGCAAAGCAGTTCGGCGAGGTGATCCTGCGGGCCAATCCGGACGGCTCGACGGTTCGCCTGCGCGATATCGCGCGCATCGAGGACGGCGCGGAAAACTATTCGACCGCAAGCCGGCTCAACGGCAATCCGAGCGCCGGCCTTGCCATCCAGCTTTCCTCGACGGGCAACGCTGTCGCGGTTTCCAAAGCCGTGAAGGCGAAGATGGACGAACTGTCGAAGTTCTTCCCCAAGGGCGTCGAGTATTCGATACCCTACGACACCAGCCCCTTCGTCAACGCCTCGATCGAGAAGGTCGCGCACACGCTTTTGGAGGCGATCGCGCTCGTCTTCATCGTGATGTTCATCTTCCTGCAGAACTTGCGCTACACGCTCATCCCGACGCTGGTCGTACCGATCGCGCTGCTCGGAACCTGCGCGATTATGTATGCAACAGGATTCTCCATCAACGTCCTGACCATGTTTGCCATGGTTCTAGCGATCGGTATCCTTGTCGACGACGCGATCGTCGTGGTCGAAAACGTCGAGCGCATCATGGCGGAAGAGGGTTTGCCGCCGAAAGCCGCAACGCAGAAGGCGATGAAGCAGATAACCGGCGCCATCCTCGGCATTACGCTGGTGCTTTCCTGCGTCTTCATTCCGATGGCATTCTTTCCGGGCGCGTCCGGCATCATCTATCGCCAGTTCTCGCTGACCATGGTCGTCTCGATCATGTTCTCCGCCTTCCTGGCGCTGTCGCTGACGCCGGCGCTCTGCGCTACGCTCCTGAAACCGATCAACGGCGGCCATCATGGCAGGGAGGGGCTCGGCGGCTGGTTCAATCGCAAGTTCGACGGGATGACCGCCAGCTACACCAAGACCGCCGCCGGTCTTGCGCGGCGGTCCTGGCGAATGATGGCCGTCTACCTCGCGCTCGTCGTGGGCCTCGGCTATCTTTTCGTCAACCTGCCGGGCTCCTTCGTGCCAGAGGAGGATCAGGGCATCCTGATCGTCGACATACAAGGGCCGCCGGAGGCGAGCGCCAATCGCACGATCGCCTCGCTGAAGCAGATCGAGGCCATCTTCAGGGCCGAACCCGCCGTCGAAAACATCTTCGCCGTCCAGGGCTTCAGCTTCTCGGGCAACGGGCCAAACGCAGCCATCGCCTTCGTGACCCTCAAGGATTGGAGCGCACGGCCTGCAGGCAGCTCGGTGCCGGAAATCGCCGGACGCGTCAATGCACAGCTTGCTGGCCTGAAGGACGCCACCTCCTACGCGCTTTCACCGCCGCCGATCGAAGGCTTCGGTACGACGAGCGGCTTCTCCTTCAGGCTGCAGGACCGCGCGGGGCGCGGACAAAAGGCACTTAAACAGGCCGGAGAAGAGCTGATGGCGAAGGCAACACAGAGCAGCATGGTCACGAACGTGCGCCTGGAAGGCATGCAGGAGGCCGCACAGATCAAGCTTGCCATCGACCGCGAAAAGGCAAACACGTTCGGCGTCAGCTTCACCGACATCAACGAAGCCATCACCGCGAGCCTCGGCTCCTCCTATATCAACGATTACCCCAATGCAGGGCGCATGCAGCAGGTCATCGTGCAGGCGGATGGCCGCAGCCGTATGCAGGTAGAAGATATGATGAAGCTGAATGTCCGCAATGCCAGCGGCGGAATGGTTCCGCTCTCGTCCTTTGCGACCGCCAACTGGCGCAAGGGCGATCCTCAGATCGTCGGCTATAACGGCTATCCGACGATCCGCATCACCGGGCAAGCGGCCGAGGGCAAGTCTTCGGGCGCGGCCATCGCCGAGATGGAACGCCTTGCCGCAGAACTTCCGCAAGGTTTCGGCTATGAGTGGTCCGGCCAGTCGCGCGAGGAAATTTCCTCCGGCAGCCAGGCGCCGATCCTCTTCGGTTTCAGCATCCTCTTCGTCTTCCTGCTGCTCGCAGGCCTCTACGAGAGCTGGTCGATCCCGTTATCAGTCATGTTGGTGGTGCCGCTCGGCATTATCGGCTGCGTGCTGGCGGCAATCCTTCGCGACATGCCGAACGACCTCTATTTCAAAGTCGGCCTGATCGCAATCATCGGCCTGTCGGCAAAGAACGCCATCCTGATCGTCGAATTCGCGAGGGATTATTATGCCGAGGGCAGGTCCCTTCTTGAAGCGGCGGTCGAGGCGGCGCGCATCCGCTTCCGTCCGATCGTCATGACGTCGCTTGCCTTCACGCTTGGCGTCGTGCCACTGGCGACCGCCAGCGGACCAAGTGCCGCCAGCCAGAACGCGATCGGCACCGGCGTCCTCGGCGGCATGATCTCGGCCACAATCCTTGCAGTCTTCTTCGTCCCGGTCTTTTTCGTCTTTGTGCTGTCCCTCCTCCGGACCAAAAGACCGGTCGAAGAGAAAGGTGCGGGTGCTAACGTCCCGCCCGCACCGACCGCCCATCCCTGATCCGGATGGGCAACGCCTGCCCGGTGACGGGCATGCGTCAAACGTCCCAATCTCAGCGAACGAGACAATCGTTCCGAGACCATATATCTAGGTGTCCCATGCAACCGAATCCCTGGCTCGTTCTCGTCGCGGTCATCGCGGCCTTCGTACCGGTGGTGGTGGATATGACGATCCTCCATATCGCCATCCCCTCGCTGACCGTTGCGCTGGAAGCGTCCGGAAACCAGGTCCTCTGGATCATCGACATATATCCGCTTGTGATGGCCGGCCTTCTCGTCCCCATGGGCACGCTTGCCGATCGCGTCGGTTACCGCAAGATGCTGCTGCTCGGCCTCGGCATCTTCACCATCGCCTCCATCGCCGCGGCATTTTCACCGAACGCTCCGGCGCTGATCGCGGCTCGCGCCGCTCTCGGTATCGGATCGTCAATGATCATGCCCTGTGTCCTGGCGCTCGTTCGGCAGGCGTTCGACGACGACGCCGAGCGGGCGACGGCACTCGGCATCTGGAGCGTGGTCGGCACGGCGGGCGCTGCAATCGGCCCGCTTGTCGGCGGCCTGCTTCTCGAGCGCTTCTGGTGGGGCTCGGTCTTTCTCGTCAACGTTCCCGTCATGGCGGCAGTCATCCCGATGGTCGCCGTGCTGGTGCCGACGCAGCGGGGTAACCGACAAACGGCCTGGAATCCATGGCAGGCGCTGGTGCTGGTTGCCGGATTGATCCTGACCGTCTTCGGCATCAAGTCCGGCGTCAAGGACGGGCTTCACGCATCATCCGCAGCTGCGCTGATCGGTGGCGCTGCAATACTTGTCTGGTTCGGGTGGATGCAGGTCTCTTCCCGGAACCCGATCCTCGACCTCTCGCTGCTAAGAAAGCCCGCCATCGCCGTCGGCCTGCTGATGGCCTTCATCGCCAGCGGATCGCTCGCCGGTTTCGAACTCGTGCTCGCGCAGGAGCTGCAGTTCGTTCTCGACAAGACGCCTCTGGAGGCTGGCGTCTTCATGCTGCCGCTGGTCGGTGCCGCCGCCGTGGGCGGCCCGCTCGGGGGCCGGCTGGCGAGCCGCTTCGGTCTTCGCGCGGTCGCATCGCTATCGATGGCGGCATCGGCCGCGTCGCTGCTCGCGATTTCGTTCACTGATTTCGGGCGGCACGACTACCTCGTTGCCTTCCTATTGGCGATTTTGGGATTTGCGCTGGGTGTCGGCCTTCTGGCTTCTTCGATCGCGATCATGGGAAGTGCGCCGAAGGAAAGTGCCGGTGCTGCCGGCGCGCTTGAAAGCACAGGCTACGAGTTGGGTGGCGGCCTGGGTGTCACCATGTTCGGCGTTCTCGTAAACTCGATCTACCGATCTTCCTTTTCAGGACCGTCCGCTGCGCCACAGGGCGCAACGCATTCGATCGGCGAAGCAATGGCTGCAGCAAAGGATCTCGGCGGCGATATGGGCACGTCAATCGCAGATGCAGCCAAGACGGCCTTCCTGCAGGCTCACGGATCAGTATTGATCCTCGTGGCGACAATGATTGCCATCCTCGCCCTCGTTGTCTTCATCGCACTTCGAGGAGCGCCCGCCGCCGATCATCACTGAGGCATGTCGCGCAAAAGAGCTGCGGAGTTTTGCGCGACATGTCCTAACAAAAGACATGGGCAGCATCCGGATCGAACTCCAGGTGCACATTGTCACCACGGCTGAGACCGGAGATGGCCTCGTGGCCGAAGGGCAGCCGCACGGAGAGGGTCTCACCGGCGGCGATCCGTGTCGTCACATGCACATTGTTGCCAAGGAAAGTGATGTCGTTGACGGTCGCGCTGAGGCCATTGCTTACGCCCGCTTTGCGCCCGAGGCGGATGCGTTCCGGCCGCAACATCAGGGCCGCACGGCTGCCCGATGTCGGCCGTCCGTGAACCGGAATGCTCTCGAAAACAGTCTTGTCACCGAGCGAGATCGTCGCTTGCCCATTGTCCGAGGACAGCAGATGGCAGGAGATGAAATCGCTGTCGCCGATAAACTCGGCAACGAAGCGGGTGCGCGGATTGGCGTAAAGTTCCGGCCCCGTTCCGATCTGGTCGATGACGCCCTTTGAGAAGACGGCGATGCGATCCGAAAGCCGCAGCGCCTCCTCCTGATCATGCGTGACATAGAGGATCGTCACTTCCGTCTGCTGGTGGATACGCCGGATCTCGTGCTGGATCTCCTCGCGCAGCTTCTTGTCGAGCGCCGACAGCGGCTCGTCCATCAGCAGCACCGGCGGATCATAGGCGAGCGCTCTCGCAAGGGCCACGCGCTGCTGCTGGCCGCCCGACATCTGCGCGGGCTTGCGATCCTCGAAGCCTTCGAGCCGGACGAGACGCAGCATTTCCTTAACGCGGCTGTCGACCTCGGCCTTGGACTTGCGGCGAACCTTCAGCGGAAAGGCGATATTCTCTCCGACAGTCAAATGCGGAAACAATGTGTAGCGCTGAAACACCATGCCGATATTGCGCTTGTGCGACGGCGTCGACAGCAGCGTCTCGCCGTTCAACTGAATATCGCCCTTGGTCGGGTTTTCGAAACCGGCGAGGATATAGAGCGTCGTGCTCTTGCCCGAGCCGGAGGGGCCGAGAAAGGTCAGGAATTCGCCGCGCTTAACCTCGAGATTGACGTCGTGGACTGCGACGACAGGCCCGTATTCCTTGCGGATGCCTTTGATCTTCAGGAAGGATTCGCTCATGATTTCAGAACCTTGCGTACGATCGCGGCCAGTGTCATCAACATGACCGTCAACAGAATGAGAAGTGTGGAGGCAGCAGCGACGACCGGGGTCAGATCCTGCCTGAGCGTCGCCCAGACTTTCACCGGCAGCGTCTGCAGCGTCGGGCTCGCCATGAAGATCGCCACGACCACCTCGTCCCAGGATGTCAGGAACGAGAAGACGGCGGCCGAGAACAATCCGTGGCTGATGGCAGGCAGCGTGACCCTGATCTTCGCCTCGATCGGGGAAGCGCCACAGAGCACGGCGGCATCCTCGATCGACTTGTCGAAGCCTTCGAGCGCGCCGGAGATCGACAGGATGGAAAAAGGCAGCGCCAGGACAAGATGGGACAGCACGAAGCCGATCAAGGTGCCCCCCAACCCGATCCGCAGGAAGAAGGCATAGAGGGCGACGGCGAAGACGACGACGGGGAGGATCATCGGCGTCAGGAACAGCGCCTTCAACGCGTCGCGAAACAGGAATTTTCCGCGCACGAGGCCGAAGGAGGTCACGAGGCCGAGCAGCACCGAAAGCACGGTGACGATCGCCGCGATCCTGAAGCTCGTCCAAGCGGACGCCAGCCATTGCGGATCGGAAAGCAGTTCCGCGTACCAGCGCCATGTCCAACCCGGCGGTGGAAAGATCAGCCACTGCGACGAGCCGAACGACAAGGCCGCAATGAACAGGATCGGCATGAGGAGAAAAGCCGCGGTCAGGACCGTGATCGCTAGAAGCACATATTTCCACCAACCAAGGCGATCGAAATTCAACAGCATCTCAGCGCCCTCCCGTATTCTGGACGCCGAACAGCCGCAGCTGCACGGCATAGAGCGACAAGGTAACGACAAGCAGGACGAAGGCAGCCGCCCCGCCCATGCCCCAATTGACCAGAGATTGCACGAACTGCGCGATGAGCTCCGCCAGCATCATGTTCGCCGTGCCACCCAAGAGCGAAGGCGTCACGTAGTAGCCGAGCGACATGACAAACACCATCAGGGCACCCGCCATCATGCCGGGAGCGGCAAGAGGCAGCAGGACGCGGGTGAGGCACTGCAATCGGTTCGCCCCGCAGAGGGCTGCCGCCTGCAACACGGCCGGATCGATCTTCCTGATGACGCCGTAGAGGGGCAGGATGATGAAAGGCAGCATGATATAGGCCATGCCGATCGTCACGCCGGTGAGATTGTTGACGAGAGCGAGCGGCTTGTCGACGAGGCCCATGCCGACGAGCATCTTGTTGATCAATCCCGTACGCTGCAAGAGCACCATCCAGGTATAGGTGCGGGCAAGCAGGTTGGTCCACATCGACAGAAGGAGGATCGCAAAGATCAGGGAAGCCCACCTCGACGGCATGATCGCCAGCGTCCAGGCGACGGGAAAGCCGATCAGCAGCGATATGACGGTGACGAGGCCCGACACGATGAAGGTGTTCGCGAAGATCTTCAGATAGGTCTCGGAGCCCAGCAATTCGGCATAATTGCCGAAGCCGAATGTCGGCTCCAGCACGCTGCGCAGGAGCAGCGCGATGACCGGAAATATGAAAAAGATCGTCACGAAGGCGAGAGCCGGCGCCACCTGGGTAAATCCGGTGGGCTTTGCCGCCTTGCGTGCCGGAGCGGCCTCGTCCGCAACGTCAATATATGTCGACATGGCAATTCCTTCCCACCAGGGGCGCAGCGGGCAGCGATCGCCGCCAGCAGGCCCGGACCTCGCATTGCCCCACCGCGGACCTTAATCCGCGGTGGCGTAGTCGGCTCTTACTTTGCCTGCCAGGCGTACCACCTCTTGCCGATGGCATCGCGGTTTTCGGCCCAGTAGCTCATATTGGCATTGACTTGGCTTGCCGTCTGCTGGTCCGGCAGGGTCTTCGCCGTCTCCGGATCCATCAGTTTTGTCGAGTCGAGATTGATCGGCGCATAGCCCGTGGCCTTTGCCAGATCGGCCTGCGGCTGTGCCGAGGTCGCAAGCGCGATGAATTTCATCGCCGTCTCGAGGTTCTGCGCACCCTTGGGGATGACGAGAGAATCCGCCGCCGTAATGTTCTGGCTCCAGGAGGTCTCCGTCTTGACGCCGCTATTGGCAAGCGCCGTCATGCGGCCGTTCCAGAGACTGCCGAAGGGGGCCTCTGCCGACGCCAGAAGCTGCTGCGACTGCGCGCCGCTCGACCACCAGACGATATCCGACTTGATCGTATCGAGCTTCTTGAAGGCGCGGTCGAGATCGAGCGGATAGAGCTTGTCGGCGGGAACGCCGTCCGCCAGCAGCGCGGCTTCAATCACGCCCGGGGCGGACCATTTGTAGAAGGTGCGCTTGCCGGGGAATTTCTTTGTATCGAAGAGATCGGCCCAGGTCTTCGGGCAGGCGCTCACGGCATCGGCATTGCATCCGATGACGAAGGAATAATAGAAGCTGCCGACCGAATAATCGCTGACGAAACGCGGATCGAGCTTCGACTTGTCGATGACGGAGAAGTCCAGCTTTTCGAGCAGGCCGTTCTTGCCGGCCTGCGCGGCGTAGTCGCCCTCGACGTCGACGACGTCCCAGCTGACCTGGCCGGCTTCGACCATCGCTTTCAGCTTGCCATAGTCCGTCGGGCCGTCCTGCATGACGCCGATGTTGGTCTTTGCCGTGAACTGGTTGGCCCAGGCGACCTTCTGCGCATCCTGCGTCGTTCCTCCCCAGCTCGTGAAGACCATGGTATCGGCCTTGGCGGGCACGGATGCGGCTATCATTGCGGCAAAGGCCGCGAGTGCAATTCTTGCTTTCATGTTCCCTTGTCCTTGTTTTTCAGTCTTTGGAGGCATGCCTTATGCGGCCGGCCGCTTATCCCGTTGGAGAAAAACCGGCAGGCTTCATAATCTTGTTTTCCGCTACCTCGATCAGATCGCGGATCTTCGGCAGGAAAGCCTGCCACTGAGGGTCGGCCGCCAGTCGCTGGCGCCGCGTCTCGCGATCATCGAGGCTTGCATAGGCCCAGATGTGGACGATCTCGTTGATGACACCGATTTCGGAGTAGAAGTAACCGACGAGATTGCCGAGATGCGCCTTCTGGATGGCAATCCCTTCTTCCTCCACGACCTTCAGATATTGCGGGATCGTGCCGTTCTTCAGCCGATAGGTGCGGATCTCGTAAAACATCGGCGTTACCTCATGACGAAGGGATCGGGGATCGGATCATCGGATGTACGCAGCCAAATGGTCTTAGTGCGCGTGTAGTCGAGCGCAGCCGCAAGCCCGCCTTCCCTGCCGTGACCGGAGAGGCCGAAGCCGCCGAAGGGCGCGATCGGCGACACCGCGCGATAGGTATTGACCCAGACGACACCGGCGCGAATGCCTTTCATCAGGCGATGGGCGCGCGTGAGGTTCTGGGTGAAGACACCGGATGCCAGTCCGTAGCGGGTGTCGTTTGCAAGCCTCAGGGCTTCGGCTTCCGTCTCGAAAGACACGACGGATAGGACCGGCCCGAAGAATTCGTCGGTCAGGGAAGGCGAGTTGACGCCATCGCAATCCAGGATTGTCGGCGGAAAATAATAGCCGACGCCATCAGGCCTTTGCCCACCGGTGACGAGCCGGGCACCGCTCCTTATGGATTTCTCGACAAGAGCGGCCACATGATCCTGCTGGCGCTTCGTGGCAAGCGGGCCGACCTCGGTCATCATGTCGAGCGGCGAGCCGATGCGTATCGCCTCGGCCTTACGCTTGAGGATCGACAGGAAGGCTTCCTTGATGCTGCGCTCGACGATCAGGCGAGAGCCGGCAACGCAGCTTTGGCCTGTCGCCGCGAAGATGCCCGCGACCTGCGCGTTGGCGGCGCTTTCGAGATCGGCATCGGCGAAGACGATAAAGGGCGATTTGCCCCCCAATTCCAGCGACGTCGAAGCAAGATTTTCGGCCGAGTTGCGCACGACATGGCGTGCCGTCTCTGGCCCACCGGTAAAGGCGATATGCGCGACCTTCGGATGCCGCCCGAGTGCCGCGCCGCAGGCAGGGCCGAAACCGGTGATGATGTTGACGACGCCGGCCGGAAAGCCGGCCTCATGGACCAGCCGCGCGAATTCCAGTAGCGGTGCCGGTCCATCCTCAGATGCCTTGACAACCATGGTGCAGCCGGCGGCGAGTGCCGGCCCGATCTTCACCGCCGACAGGAAGAGCTGGCTGTTCCAGGGCACGACCATGGCGACGACGCCGATTGGCTCGCGACGCAGCCAGACGTCCATGTCCGGCTTGTCGATCGGCAAATAGGAGCCCTCGATCTTGTCAGCGATGCCGGCATAGTAGCGATAGTAATCGGCGACATAGGCGATCTGCGCAGAAGTTTCGCGAATGATCTTGCCGGTATCTCGCGTTTCCAGTTCAGCAAGCTTCTGCGCGTTGGCCGCAATGAGATCGGCGAGCTTGTAGAGAAGCTTGCCGCGCTGCGTCGCTGTCAGTTTCGCCCATGGGCCTTCGTAAAGCGTCCTTTCGGCGGCATTGACGGCGCGATCGACATCGGCCTCGCGGGCTTCCGGCATCTCGGCCCAGACGTTACCGGTCGCGGGATCGATACTCTGGAAACGGGCCTCCCCGTCCAGAAACTCACCATCGATATAGTACTGGAAGCGCTGCATGGCGTTTACTCCGCAAATGCCGGCATGACCTCGGCGATGAAGCGTTCGAGCGAAGCTTTCTTGCGTTCGAACGACATGCCGGTGTCGATCCAGAAGGAATATTCGTCGTAGCCCATTGCCTGATAGATCTTCAGCCGGGCAATCACGGTCGACGCATCGCCGACGACATTGTTGCTGCGCATGACCGCATCGGACAGCATGGCGTTGGCGCGAATGTCTTCTTCCGGAATGCGTTCGATCAGGCCTTGATGGATCGGCTTCTCGTTCTTGAACCAGGCAAAGAAGTAATTGTAGTAGACGCTGAGCTCATGGGCGGCCCGTGCGATGTCATCCGGGGATGAACCGACATAGGTATGGCGCAGGAGCATGATCTTCGGCCGCTCAATATGCGGGTTCTTCGCGCAAGCGTCGTTGAAGCGGCCCATCAGTGCCTCGACTTCATCGTCGCCCTGCCAAAGCGGCGTCACCTGGACATTACAGCCATTGGCGACGGCAAATTCGTGCGAATTCGGGTCGCGCGCCGCAACCCATATCGGCGGGTTCGGCTGCTGCAGCGGCTTCGGCGCCGAAGTGGTCGACGGGAATTTGAAGAACTCGCCCTCGTGGGCGTAGTCCCCCTGCCAGATGCCTTTGACGGCCGGGATCAACTCGCGCATGCGCTGGCCGGCACCCCATGCATCGAGACCCGGCAGCAGCCGTTCATATTCGAAGGAATAGGCGCCGCGGGCAATGCCGATATCGAGCCTGCCGTCGCAAATGATGTCGGCCATCGCGGCCTCGCCGGCAAGCTTGATCGGATGCCAGAACGGCGCGATCACCGTTCCCGTACCCAGCCTTGCCCGCGACGTACGCCGCGCCAGATCGGCGATCGTCACAAAGGGGTTGGGCGCGATGGTGAAATCCATCCCGTGATGCTCGCCCGTCCAGATCGCATGCATGCCGCCCTTGTCGGCAATCTCGCAGAGCGCGACGAACTCCTCATAGAGGCTCTTATGGGTCTGGCTCGCGTCGAGGCGCTCCATGTGAACGAAGAGAGAGAATTTCATGCTTGCACCGCCTTCCCCGAGACCGGGCGCACCATGCCGGAGGTCTCGTCGCCAAAATAGACTCCGAAATTGCCGATCTGGCTTTCCAGCGCGAAGCGGGAGACGATATCGGCTGTCGAACTGGTCCTGAAGCGCGCCGTCTTCAGCGCATCCGGTTTCAGGAACCTGCCCTCGCGCGGCTCGCCTGGCGAGGCGAAGGCGCGATAGACGATGTGATGCTTGCCGTCGCTCTTGCCTTCATAGACCGAATAGAGGAAGCCGACGGTTACCGTGAGGCCGGTCAGCGCCTGCAGGTACCGACCAAGAATGTCGGCTGGGCTTCCTTCGCTGCCCTCGCAATCCGGAAGAGCAAGGACATCATCGCCGAGCAGCAGGATCTCGCCGTCGCGCTCGAGAACAGCAGCCAGCTCGATATTGCCTTCCGCGGCAGCGGAGACCGCCTTGCTCGCCAGGATCGGCGTGAAATAGCCGCCGCGGGCATAGCCGAGGCCATTGCGGCCGCTATTGTCGAACGAGACGATGCGTCCCATCAGAACAACGTGATCACCGGCTTCGATCACTTCGCTCATGGCGCATTCGAACCAGGCAGCGACATCGGAAAGGATCGGACAGCCATCCGCACCCGAATTCCACTCGACGGCGGCGAACCTGTCTTCGACGGGGCGCGCAAAAGTGTTGGAAACGGCCTTCTGCGTCTCCGACAGCACATTGATCGCAAAATGCTTGGCGCTGGTCATGGCCTCGAAATTACGCGAGGTCTTGGCCAGGCAGACAAGAAGAAGCGGCGGCTCAAGCGACACCGACGTGAACGAATTTGCCGTAAAGCCGATCGGCAAACCAGCCTGATCGCGCGCGGTCACGACCGTGACGCCGGTCGGAAATGCGCCGAAGGCGTCTCGCAATGCTCTTGGGTCGAAGTCTTGCGTCGTCATCTTGCGTCCTCCCCGCACGAAAGCCACTCGGCGAGCAGCTCATTGACGATATCTGGTGCCGTAAGGTTCACCATATGGCGGTGCCCCTCGACGATCCGCACCCAGCCTCTGGGTGCCGCCGCCGCCATCAGTTCGGCCATCGGCGGCGTTGAATTCGGATCGTCCGAGCCCGTCAGGAACAGAGCCGGCGCCATAACAGCATGCCAGCGATCGGCATAAGTCTCATCGCCGCCGGCGAAAGCGGCATAGGTCGTGGCATAGCCTTGCGGATCGACAAGACTCAGCCAGTTACGGGTGAGTTCACGCGCAACCATGCTTTGAGCATCATCGCCAAACCAGCGGCGCAGCGGTCCTTCCTTATCAACGCCGATGAGCGGTATCGCCGCTGCGCGCGCAAGCACCGCCGCCTTGGCCTCAGGGTCGCGGCGATAGACGCCATTGAGATAGGCGATCCGCTTTATCCGTTCGCCAAAGGTGGCGGCAGCCCCGCCGGCGACGAGCGCACCCATCGAATGGCCGGCAACATTGACCTCGCCAAGCTCCATCTCGTCGAGGAAACCGCCGAACCAGGCGACGAAGGCCTCCAGCTTGCTGCCGGTAGGCAGGGCAGCGCTTTCGCCATGGCCCGGCATATCGACGGCAATGACGCGATGGCTTCGGGAGAAAGCTGCGATCTGCGGCGACCAGGCTTCAAGCCGCATGCCGACGCCGTGGATCAGAACCAGCGGCTCGCCTTCGCCGACCTCATGAAAGGCAGTCCCGCCCACCGTGCGCTTGCGGGGCAGGCTTTCCGAATTCAGACGATCGGCCTTGTTCTGATCTATGGTTTCCATCGCCGGCATCCGGACGCTCGATCTCTTACACGCCGGCCGGATTGGCGACATCCTGTCCCAGATCCCTGAGGTCCTGGTAACGGTCGCCGATGCGATGATGCGGCCGGCCACCGATCGAGGCGCCGAGCGCAACGACGATTTCGTCGGCGGCCGGCGCATCCGGTATCGACGTCTGGATCGTCAGATAATGCGAGCGGCGACCTTCATCATTCTTGTCCATGAGCGGGATCATGACCGGCGCATTGGCCGGTCCGCGCGTATTGCAGAAGGCGAGATAGGACTTGGCGCCGACGGCGTGGCGATAGTGATTGCCGAAGCGCAGGGTGTGGATCAGCGCGGATGCATGTTCGATCTCGCCGTCGAGACCGACGACGGCCGATTTGCCATAGGCTTCGACTGCTTCGCCCGATCCCACCGCATCGATGATCATCTTGGTGAGCAATTCGCCGAGGACGGGAGCGGCGGCATCAATCTCCGGCTTCAGATCCGCGACAAAGCCACGACCGGCCCAGGGATTTTTGACGATCGCGCATGCCGAGAAGAGCTTCAGCGGCACCGCCGCTGCCTTGCCTCCTTCAACAAGTGTCGTTTCGATCTGCAGGACAGTTTTTCGGATCTGAAGGCTCATGGCTCGCTCCCTTTAGGATTATGTATGATGGTATGCCATAATACATGGCTGTCAAGCTGCTTTGAGCGAGCGGATGAAAAAGCCGCAGCACCATGGAGAAATAATAGTTATAACAATGGCTTATTGATATGCAGCGAAGAGCGTTCGCCGTCGCGATGCTTGTTCGCCACATATCTTCAGCCATCTGGCGGTCCGATTTTGTATTAGTTATTATGGTATACCGTCATATTGAGCATATGAGAAAGTCAACCCGGCATCTTCAGCGAGTCGCAATCTGATGCGGCATGATGCTCTTCGATACTGCCTGCCTCTCGACGGTGGATGAGACCTGGCAAGCCGACATGCTCGCGGGACGTCGACGTCGGTTGGGTTCAAACCTGCCGCACGATGGCGCCTATCGCGTTGACGACAATGCGCGCCGCCGTGAGGGCCGACATACCGTCGACATCGGCGGGAGGATAGAGCTCCACGAGATCGAAGCCCGCAATCTTCGCTCGTCCGCCGAGGCCTGCAATCAGATCGATCACCTGCGTATAGGTGAGGCCACCAGGTGTCCGCGCCGCGACGCCGGGCATGATGCCGGGATCGATGCTGTCACAATCCAGGGTGACGACGACGCGCGCTCCCTTCGGAATATGCCGGAGAGCAGCGCCTACCCCCTGGGCATGTATCTCGCGGGCCTCCACGAAATGGCTGCCGTAGCGCTGCGCAGCTTCGATATCTGCAAGACGTGCGCTGCCTACCCCGCGAAGACCGACCTGCACCATTCCGGCAACATGCGGCATCTCACTTGCCCGGCGCATCGGGCTCGAATAGCCGTAGCGCTCGCCATGCACCTCGTCGCGCCAATCGATATGGGCGTCAATCTGCAAAACCCAGACCGGCCCGTGATCGGCAAAGCCGGCGATGAAAGGCGTGGTTACCGAACAATCACCGCCGAGCAGGATCGGTACAACAGGCAATGACAGCATCTCGCGCGTCTTTGCCTCGATCCGAGCCCGGTTCCCCTCATTGTCATGCATGATGGTCGGAATATTGCCGGTGTCGATGCAGCACGACGGCTTGTCGTCGAACAACGGTCCGCCAAGATCAAAATCCCAATGTTCGACGAGTGCGGCATCATCCTGGCTTGCGGCACGGATCGCGTCAGCGGCGGGGACATAGCCGCTGCTGTCCTTGCCGGGATAGGTACTGCCATGACCGGCCCCGAAGATCGCCACGCGCGGCAAAAGGGCATCATCGAGGCGATCCGGAAAGCCGAGAAAGGAAGGTGAGGCTGTCATTTCCTGATGGCCTTGATGATGGTTTCGCCGAGGGCTCGATGTAGACGTGTCGAAATTAATCGGTCGACTGCCGCCCGGAAAGCACGGCCTGGGCAATAGCGCTCGCACTTGCGACATGCTCCATTGCTGCCTTATGGGCGCCCTCGCCGTCACCGCGCCGGATGGCATCGACGATGCGAGCCATTTGAGCCGGCCCCTGGACATCGCGATTCTGCGTCTTGATCGTCATGGAACGCAGGTGATTGATGCGCACGGTCAGAAGGTTGACGACGCCCCACGCCACATGGCGGTCGACCATGCTGAACAGCGTCTGATAGAAGGAAGACGTATGGGCGAGCACGCCGGGCATATCCTTCTCTCGATAGCTGCGCTTTATATCCTCGAGCGACTTGTCGAGGGCATCGGCGATCGCGGGATTGTTCTGCTCGGCGCAAAGCCGCGCCGCCATTCCTTCGAGAGCACCGCGAATCTCGTAGATCTGCTTGGCTTCGTCATGATTGAGCTGCGCGACGATCGGTCCCTTGTTCGGGAGATTGGCGACAAGGCCTTCGGATTCGAGGTGACGCAGAACCTCGCGCACGATCGTGCGGCTAACGCCGAGCTGAGCGCAGAGATCGCGCTCCACAAGGCGATCCCCCGGCCGGAAATAGCCGTTGATGATCGCTTCCCGCACCTTGTCGAGGGCGAGTTCACGCAACGTCTTTGCCGGACGCTCCACGCGAATTGCGGCGCTGTGCGCATCGTCATTCATTCCCGCACCCCGATTCCCGGATACCATATTATGGCCTACCAAGATCATCCATTGTCGAAATGAAGTCAATGGAGCAGAGAGCGCCTCGGCGCAAGGCCTGTTGCCGAATGCCGAAATGCTCCTTGAGCCCCTTCCGGCCTTTTGGTGTAACGTCGACGGCACGAGAGACGGTCGGCAAGATGATGCTGTCGCTCTGTTCGTTCGAGACATTGCCTGGCCACCATGGCGCATGGGCGTGATAGCGGCTCCGGTCAATGCACGGGCGCCGGCTCCGCGTCGGACGCAGCCTGCTTGTGATGGTCGGCGGCGAGCAGCATGTAGACGGCGGGCACTACGAAAAGCGTGAACAATGTCCCGATGGCGAGCCCCGCCGCGATCACAAGGCCCATGTTGAAGCGAGCGGATGCGCCGGCACCGGTCGCCAGGATCAGCGGCACGACGCCTAAGACCATAGCACCGGTCGTCATCAGGATCGGACGCAGACGAATGCCGCAGGCACCCTCGATCGCCTCGCGTTTGGTCTTTCCGGACGCCTGCAGCGTATTCGCCACCTCGACGATCAGGATACCGTGCTTGCTGATCAGCCCCATCAGCGTCACCAAGCCGACCTGCGTATAGATGTTCATCGTCGCGCCGCCGATGCCGAGGCTGATGAAGGCGAGCGCGCCCGCGATCGACATGGGCACCGACACAAGAATGATCAGTGGGTCGCGGAAGCTGTTGAACTGCGCCGACAGCGCCAGGAAAACGATGATCAAGGCGAGAGCGAAGGTAGTAGCCATGCCACTGGATTCTTGCACATATTGGCGTGACTGGCCTCCGTAATCGACCGAGTAGCCCTGTGGCAGCGTGCGCGCCGCGATCGACTTGAGGGTTTCCAGGGCATCGCCGACAGCGACGCCCGGGGCCGGCACGCCCGAGATGGTGGCCGAATTCAGCTGCTGGAAATGCGCAACCGAACGCGGCGTCGCTTGAAGCTTCGCCGTCGCGATCGCCGAAAGCGGAATCTTGTCGCCGTTCACGGTTGCGATTGGATAGTTCATGATCTGATCGATGGTCTGGCGCGAGCGCTGTTCCACCTGCGGTATGACCTGATAGGAACGGTTGTCGATACTGAAATAGTTGACGTAGCCGCCACCCAGCATGGCTGCGAGCGCCGAACCGACGTTGTTCATCGACAGGCCGAGAGCCGATGCCTTGCTGCGGTCGATCTGGATCGAATATTGCGGATTGTCGACGTAGAGATCCTTCGTCAGGAAGATGAATTCACCGGATTTCTGCGCTTCCTGCAGGAAGGTGTTGGATACTTCGTTGAGCTGGTCGAAGCTGCCGGTGCTGCCGATAGCGAACTGCACCGGCAAGCCGCTGGCACCGGGCAGCGGCGGTATCTGGAAGACCACCGCCTGCCCGCCGGCGATCTTTGCGAGGTCCGCCTGCACCAGCGGCTGCAGTTGATCCGCCGTTCGGTTGCGCTGGTCCCACGGCTTCAACACCATGCCCTCGAAAGACGTGCCGGGCACCTCCACCTGCAGGGTATGGTCGGTTTCGGGGAAGCTGGCGAAGACCTTGTTGACGTGATCGGAGTTGAGTAGCTTTTGGTCAAGCGTCGCGTTCGGGGCATTCGTCATCTGCGCAGCGAGGAATCCCTGGTCTTCGTTGGGAGCCAGTTCGGTCTTAGCGCTGGTGTAGAGGAAATAGATGCTGCCAAGGACGATCACGGCAAAGACCAACGCCACCGGCACGGTATTCAGGCTGCCGTGCAGCATGCGCACGTATGGCCTGTGGATTTCGGAGAAGCGGCGATCGATGAAATCGGAGATGCGCTCCTCCCAGCCGCTGCGATCGGTCAAATGCGGCTTCAGGATGCGCGAACACATCATCGGCGTCAGCGTCAGCGCGATGATCATGGAAACGGTGACGGCGCCCACCAACGTAAAGGCAAATTCCGTAAATAGAGCGCCGGTCAGGCCGCCCTGAAAGCCGATCGGCACATAGACGGCGACCAGCACGACGGTCATCGCGAGGATCGGCCCCACCAGTTCGTGCGCCGCAGCCAGCGCCGCTTGCATCGGCGGCGCCCCTTCCTCGATGTGACGGTTGACGTTCTCCACGACGATGATGGCGTCATCGACCACGAGGCCGATCGCCAGCACCAGGGCAAGCAACGTCAGAAGATTGATCGAGAAGCCAAAGATCAACATCATCGCGAAGGTGCCGACCAACGATAGCGGTATGGCGACGATCGGAATGGCAACCGATCGCGGTGAGCCGAGAAAGGCGAACACGACGAAAATGACGATCACCAGAGCCTCGATCAGGCTCTTGACCACCTCATCGATCGACGTGGTGACGAAGGTGCTGG
Organism: Martinezella tropici; assembly: GCF_008370325.1. GTDB lineage: Bacteria > Pseudomonadota > Alphaproteobacteria > Rhizobiales > Rhizobiaceae > Rhizobium > Rhizobium tropici_B. Next base: position 491,874 of record NZ_VNIP01000003.1, read on the forward strand.
AGTCATAGACGATATAGCCTTCGAGCCCCTGCGGCAGCTGCGCCTGGATACTCGGAAACACCGCGCGTACACCAGCGATCACGTCGAGCAGGTTTGCCGTCGGCGCAATTTGGATACCCATGAACACGCCATCCTGCGCATCGAACCGGATCTGGACATCTGGATTTTGCGATCCCAGCACGACGGTAGCGACATCCTTCAGCCGAACGATCGTGCTGTCGATCTGCCTGACCACCATCTCCCTGAATTCGTCAGCCGAATGCAGATCGGTCTGTGCCGTCAGCACCGTCTGAGTCATCTGGCCGCGCGTGGTGCCAACACCGGAAATATAGTTGTTGTTTGCGAGTGCCGTCGCGACATCCCCGGCTGTCAATCCGTAGGCCGCGAGTTTATCGGGCTTCAGCCAGGCTCTCAAAGCAAAGGTTCGCGCGCCAAGAATTTCCGCTGTCTGAACGCCGTTGACCGCCTGCAGCTTGGGCTGAACCACGCGCGTCAGATAGTCGGTGATCTGGTTGCTGGCCAGGACATCGCTGCGGAAGCCGATATACATCGCATCGATCGACGTGCCGATGGAAACCGTCATGATGGGCTGCTGCGTGCCGTTCGGCAGCTGGTTGAGCACCGAGGATACCTTGGCGTTGATTTCCGTCATCGCCGCGTCGGCGCTGTAGTTAAGGCGCAGGTTGACCGTGATTGTCGACGTGCCGCTGGTGCTCGACGAGGTCATGTAATCGATGCCGTTGGCCTGGGCGATGGCGTTTTCGAGCGGCGTCGTGATGAAACCCGCGATGACGTCGGGCGCAGCACCGGGATAGGTGGTTAACACCGTGACCACGGCATTCTGGGTCTGCGGATATTGACGGACGGTGAGCGAACGGAACGACTGGTAGCCGATCACGATAATCAACGCGCTGACCACGAGAGCAAGAACGGGGCGCTTGATGAAGATATCGGTGATATTCATCGCTACACCTCAGTTGGGGTTTGCCGGATTTGCGTTGGGATCGTTCGACGGCTGAACGTCATTGTTGATGATGACAGGCGAGCCGCTATTGAGCTTCAATTGGCCGGAGGTCACCACGACTTCGCCCGCGTTTATGCCTTTGGTCACCGCGATCTGGTCACCGCGCGCTTGCCCGGTGCTGACGAACTTCTGACTGGCGACAAGCTGCGGCTTTCCATCCGACGCGTTGCCTTTATCGGTCACCACATAAACGACGTTGCCATAGGGATTGACGGTGACGGCAGTCCGCGGCAGAGCGATATATTCTTTCGGTTCACCCACCACCACAGAAACACTGCCGAACATGCCGGGCAAAAGCTTGCGGTCGGCATTAGGAAACGTTGCACGGATGGTGATGTTACGGCTCTGAGTGTCGACCAGCGGGCTGATTGCGGTGATCTTACCATCGAAGGTCTGGTTGCCATAAGCGTCGACGGTCGCCGTCACCGCTTGGCCGACCTTCAGCTGCGACAGGGCCTGCTGCGGCAGCGAGAAATCAAACTGGATCGGGTCGAGCGACTGTAGGGTGACGACCGCCGTTCCAGCCGCCAGATATTGGCCGAGGCTCACCAGTCTGATGCCGAGGTGTCCGTCGAAAGGCGCGCGGATCGAATATTGATCGATCAGCGCCTGCTGCGACGCGACCTGTGCCTGCGCAGCCTTCCATGTGGCCAGATCGCTGTCGACCTGGCTTTGTGCAATGGTATTTGCCTTGATCAGCTTGGAATCGCGCTCATAGGCGATCTGCGCGTTTGTCGCCGATGCCTGGTATTGCTGCAGCGTAGCGATCTGCTGATCGGCAAGCAGCTGGACGATGAGATCGCCCTTCTTGACATCCTGGCCGTCCTGAAAGCCGATCTTCTGGACGATGCCCTGGACCTGGGCCGAGAGATTGGCGCCTTCGACCGCATTGAAGCTGCCTATGGATTGCAGCGTGGTTTGCCACGGGCTCGTTGCCGCCGTCATTGTGGAGACCGTCTGAGGTGGCGCCTTGAGATTAGCCAGATACGCCGCGATCATGCGGTTCTTGAATGCCTGGAAGCCGAAAATCCCGCCCAGGATCAGGCCTATGACGATCAGCATGATCACCATGCGTTTTATCATGACTGGTAACTCTATTTTTCGGGAACAGGTCGCTGAGAATTCTGATGGTGTCGGCTCCGGCAAGGTTCACGAGAGACCTTCCGCGCCAAAGTTGCCGCATTCTTTACTGGCGCCTGCGATCGGCGCCTACCTTGAAAGCCATTTTGTTCGGAACTGGCGGGATCGCGGGAAACCGCGCCCTTGCGGCGATGACCGCCGCTGAACGACGCCTTTCGGCCGCCGGAGGCAGCATCAACTTCGCCATGATTGAAGCTGGTGGCGTCCAAATCGGCCGTCCTCAGCAAACAGACCAGTCAAACGTCATTCGCACGCCTCTGCTTCTGATTCAGCACGAGTTTTTACGATCCGAATTACGATAGGCAATTTGCTATGTCCGAACCATATTTAGTAGAGTCCTGAATAAAGGCAATAATGGTACCGAAACTATCATAGCTGGGCGAAACGAACTCATTCGCCCGATCAATATTCCGTGCAATCTGGCGAAGCTTCCCAGCCGGTGTCGCAGAGAGCCGAGCCTATCTTATCAGACCGAGCCGAATGGCGATCGCGATGGCATTGGTTGTATTTTTTGCTTCGAGCTTGTCGCGAACCGAGCGCAGATGCTTTTCGGCGCCGTGATGGGTGATGCCCATCCGCACCGCGATCTCATGATCCCGCAAGCCATCCGCTGCCAGTTGCAGCGCGCGTCTTTCCCTGAGCGAGACGCCCTTCAGCAATGGAAGCTGATCCAGTTCCCTGAGCTGGAGGGCACGATCCACGGCAAAGGTCGCCAGCAATTGCAGACCGCCGCGCTCCTGCTCCCTGATTTCGAGATGCTCACCGCCGATGGAAAAACCTATCACGGTTCCATCGAAAGTCTGCAGGGCGATGGTGAAACCCTCGCGCAGGCCAAACTCCCCGGCTTCCCCCATGACATCGCGCGCCGTCGCATTCTGCAGTCTCTGGCCTTCTATGTCCCGCCAGAAGAACGGCGCATGCTGCTCCCTGACCATGCGTATCGTCGGATCGTGGCGCAGATAGTCATTGCTGAAATAACGGGAGATCCAATCGGTCGGCCAGGCATTGAGAAGAATATGGCCGACTTGCTGCCTCTTCGTGTCGCCGATCGGCGGCATTGTGCCCGCCAGCACATTTGTCGCGCCGAAGCGTCCGATATAGACGAGCACCAGCCGCAGGATATCGGCTTCGGTCTGTGCTGCCTCCATGGCCGTTATCAAGGCCGTCGTTTCTTCAAGCAGATGCGCCGGCATCGTTTCCGCGGAAGGTGACGAGGAATGCGTCTTCATACTGATCTCACAGACTATTCGAAAGCTGAGAAGGATTGTTTATATTAAACATTCCTCAATTATTATGAATGCCTCAATGGACGGGAAATTGGAAGGGCCAAACCTGCCTTCGATATCTCCCAATATGCGGCAATTCACTGCTGGAGGGCGCTCCGGCGGGATGCTTCAGGCGCTCCGGCACGAGGCAGATGGCGCATGCCGCTAAAGCATCCCATGACATCCTATCTAAGCCGCGCGACGGCGCAGGTCCGTCTTCAGGGAGCGAAGCTTCGCCAGCGTACGCTCATCGAACGATGCGGTGACAGCCACGACATCCTCTCCTGAAATCGACTGCGGCAATCCGAGCGCGCTGACCCGGAAATGAAGCTGCAGCAGCCGGAGGATCCAAAGCGGCTGCATTTCGATGATCACGGTATTGATACCGTTTTCCAAACCCCATTCGACAAATCCCGAAAGCAGCGTGTTGGAAACCGCGCTCAAGGCACGGCCATGTTCTCTGTAGGCCGGCTCGACACAATAGCGCGTCCATTCCCATATGTGCCGGCCGACGGGTCTTTCCTGCTCGCAAAGCTGCGGCAGCACCTCGGACAGAAGGTGGGGTTCGGTCGAGGGCAGCATTCGCTGATATCCAAGAACCTCGCCTTCATTGATGAAAAGCATATGCACGGCATCCGCCGTATCGAATTGGTCGATCTCGCGACCATCGGCGCGCGTCAGATCATTCCATCCGCGCTCCTCGACGAATACGCGGTGCCGCAGGCGAAATGCCTGATCCATTTCGTCCTGATAGTCGTGCATGTTCCGGTCGGTGATAATGTGAAGCATCTCTGCAGCTCTCCTGTTTGGGCAAGCTGATCATCGGTTCGTTTCACGATCACCACAGGTACGGAAAAGCGTACCTCACGAAATCAGACCCTTTCGCAGAGCAAGGGCAATTGCGTGATTTGTATTGCGCGAACCAAGCTTTTCGCGGCAGGAGCGCATGTACTTGTCGATGGCATGATCGGTGATTCCAAGGCGGGAGGCGATCTGCCGCTCCTTCCAGCCTTCGGCCGCCAGCTGAAGAACCTCGCGCTCCCGTGCCGTCAATTTAAGGACGCTGCTGTTTTGCTGAGTGTGCCGGATCCGCAAGGCACGATAGACAGCAAAATTCGCAACAAGCGCCAGATTCTTCTTGTTTTCCGGCGAGAGCTCAAGCCGTTCGCCGGCAATCGAAAAGCCGACATGTTCAGGCCCCAGGCTCGGAAGCGTCATGGTGAAACCCTCCGCAAGGCCGAACTCCTTGGCCTCGCCCATGACCCGCATACCGGACCGAAGCCCGACGACTTCGTCCTCGTTCCAGAAAAAGCTTTCAAGCCCTTCGCGTACCAGCGTGATCGTCGGATCCTTGAAGACATAGTTCTGAGAAAAATAACGAGCCGACCAATCATTCGGCCAGGCATTGATCAAGATATGACCTATCTGCTGGCGTTTGGTCGCGCCAATCTGAGGCATGGTGCCAACCAGAACATTGGTCGCGCCGAACGGCTCCACATATCGAATGACGACCTTGGCCAACTCCTCCTGAGTTGTGCAGGCCTCAAGCTCAGCCAGAAAATACTGTGTTTCCTCAAGGGTGCGAGCCGGAAAAATTGGATTGCCGGGCAATATCCAGTGGTTTGACATAACGACGATCTTCGAAGTTTCACGATGAAGCAGGAAACATGGCCACGACACCGGCCAGAAACTTCGGCAGTGCATTGGTGATTATTTGCACATATATTCAACGATGTGGTCTGATCAACACGACCACGCCAGACCGGCGTCCCGCAACGCGCCTGACGCAGCAATGCCGAAGTATTTTTGCTTACTATACACTTTGCTCAGTCGCTTGACGACCGGCGCCGACGCAAATGAAATATGCGCTGAACCCGGAAACCGGCGTCCGTTCCGTCAGCCTCACGGAGGGCGGCCGCAGCTTATTGCCGTCTTGCGGGCTTGGAGCATGATGCGGAAAAGGGTAAGTGATTTTCGGACGATATCGGGCTTTCTCTATATGAATTCGCGCTAGGCATCCTTCCATTTGGAAAATGTAGCGGCCTGCCCGCGCAAAGTCCCGTCGCGATCCACGAGCTGCCAGACAATGCCGTCTTCGATCCAGAAACGACGCCCGGATTTTGCAATCCGCAGCCCGCGATAGTCGGAAATAAAGCCATCGCGCGTCACCGCGTCCAACAGCCGTTGGCGCTCCGCACGATCGGGAAGCTCCGCCGAAAGGCGCGAAGGAAGCGTCACGAACTCGTCCCACGGGTATTCGAAGCAATTCTGCGCAGCCTTGTTGGCGTAGACGAAACGGGGATCGGCATCCGTATTGTGAGCGACGACCACGAAGGGCGCATCGCGATAGAGCCAATCCGGCCCGGATCCTTCATCGACGAGAGCAACGCCGACGATGCGACGAAAACTGTCCGTCAGAAGGTCGAAGAACGCATCATCGACCGATAAATCCACTGCCTTGCCGTCAGCTTCGCCTGCCATCAATCCCATCCTGTTAATCGGTGCATCGACGGTGCGATACTTAGCAGAATGCCATGAAGATCAAGAGGCGACGGCCGGTCCTTTATGGGCCGGCTTGTGGATTGTCGGCGCAGGTCGCTCAGGGACAGATCGAGCGCCGACAGAAATCGGTGACAACGTCGACCAGTTTCTGCCGGTCGACTACCGATCCCTCGGCCAGACAGTCATCGACGGCGCTGTGCATGGCATTAAAGAGCATGACGGCCGAAAGCCGGGCATCGATGAAGGAGAAGGCTTTGGCTTCCTGCCCTTCGAGCAGGAAGGATGAAAGGCGTGTCACCAGCGAATTGGCGCGTTTCATGCTTCGTTTGGGTGGGTGGAATTCACGGAAAACCAGATCGTGCAGCGCGACCTCATCGAGATAGCCGACCACGCATGACCCTATCCAGACATCGAGCCGATGCATCCAGCTGCCGGAGGACGCCGCTGCGGCGGCAGCGTCGATCTTTTCGCAAAAGCGTTCGATGAAGCGCGCCTTCAGAGCAGCAAGAACATCTTCTTTCGTCTGGAAATAAAGATAGAAAGTGCCCTTGGCGACATCGGCAGCCTCGACGATTTCCGCAACGCTAGTCGCGGCAAACCCCTTCTCCAGAAACAGGCGCTGCGCGGCGTCCATCAGTTCCTCCCGGCGGATCTCCGGGGGCTTGGTACGCGGGCGCGGGCGTTCTGCGGTGGTCACGGGCTTTTCCTCATCTACAGGCTATCAATGGCAAGGCCCGCCGGCGCGAGAATGGAACAGCATAGCCATTCCGCAGCGAGCGGAGCCTTGTTGAAGATTTCTAGCGGCATATGGAGCGGAAGACGAGCAAGACTTTGCCGCACGCCGTCAGCCGTCGCCGCCGGAACAACGACGGCAATGCCGAGAAGAAACCGATGGAGCGCCTCGCGGGCAATCCCGATCCGCTGCGCCACCATAGCCAGTATGGCCGCATCGTTCGCAAGCGGCGGTCCGTATGCCGAAATCAACAGAAGGGCAAACGGCTTTTCGTGCGCCAGCCAGCGCTCGACGGTATCGAGACCTAATCGCACCCCATCGGCACCCAGCCTTGCCTCCGCGACCACAATGGCCAGCGGCCAATGCGTCTCGTCGCAATCAGGGAGCAGCGTTTTGAATGCCATCATGACGGCCTGCACAAATCGGTCAGGCTCCGCAGCACATGTCCCATGTGCACCGGCTTTCCGCGCACCGCAGAAACCGAGGCGAGCCACATCGTCGCCTCGTTGACCTCATCGAAGATCTGCGCGGGGCCGCCATACAGCTTTTCGGTATTCATCCGGCTCATCTCTTCCACCGCACCGGCCGGCACGACGGTCGCCATGCCGATCACGAGCCGCTTGATCCGCTCGCCATTGGACTGAAGCCAGGCCTTTGCCTCCCCTGCATCGCCTTCGGGGCGCTTGGTTGCGTCGACATCCGTCAAGACGCGCAGGGTCGAAAAGGGTTCGCCGCGGTCCAGCCACGACGTCCAGTCGGAGAGGAAAGCAAGCTGTTCTTCGGGCGACATCGAACCACGGGCGGCGGATAGCACAAGCGGCCATTGGCTAAGATCGTGACGGATCATGACGGGATTTCTCCTAAGCGAACGAGAGGGGACAGATGCCGGTCCGCGCCGACGCTTCCAACCCAAAAACAAGGACAACCATTCGACCCTCTCCAGATTCCGACTGGAGTGGAATATATGACTGACCGTCGGTCATTTGTAAAGAGTGGGGTTGGACGACTAACAATTTCGTCGGAGGTTTCCCTGTACGGCTTGTCCGCAGCCGCGAGCGATGGGGGTCGACCAAAGGCTACTATGCCGCGCCGCTATGCGGGAACGTATGTCAACCTAATCACGTCTTTACCAATGCGATCGCTCGCCACGAAGCGCAGCGGCGGCCGTGGCCCGGCGAAGAGCGGCTTTCCGCGACCTAGCACGACGGGATGGAGATAAAGTCTATATTCGTCAACAAGACCAAGGTCGGTCAGACTTCTCGCCAGCTCAGGCCCGGAAACTTCAATCTCCCCATCCAGTCGTACCTTCAGCCCGCGTATCGTCGCCTCGATATCATCCGCGACCAGAGTGGCGTTCGGGCCGACTGATTTCAGCGAGCGCGACACAACCCATTTCGGCTGGCTCCGCCACGCCGCCGCATAGTCGCGTTGTTCCTCGTCCCACTCAGAGTGATCGTCGTCCCAATACCGCATCACCTCGTACATGCGGCGACCGTACACGCTGCCGGCGAGACCGCGCACGTCGTCGATGAAGTGACGAAAGAGCGCGGGGTCTGGTGCAAATTCCGTATGATCGACATAGCCGTCCAGAGACTGGTTCAAAGCGAACACAAGCTTCGCCATGCAGCAGGACCTCCCCAAAAATTCGTCAAAAACGCGTGAGCCGATGCTAGGCGGAAACGGCGTTGGTTACAATCTGACCGCCGCTCCGGTGACGAGATCAGGAAGATCTGGAGGGACCGGCGGATTGTCGATGCTGACGCTAGCGATCACCCGTTCGTGCATAGTGTGGCTGTTGGCCTCTTCCCTATCGTTGCTTTTATAATTGACTGACCGGTCGGTCTATGCAAGAATTTTCCCCGGTCGCCATGGGAAGGGCGATGGGGAGGAAACATGTCCGATTCCGACACCATTCTGTCGGCACTAGCCGATGGCGTTTTGAGCCTCACGCTCAATCGACCCGACAAACTCAATTCTTTCAACGAGGAAATGCACCTGGCGCTGCGCGCCGGTTTCGAACGCGCTCACAAGGATGCGCAGGTGCGTGCGGTTCTCCTGACAGGAGCCGGCCGCGGCTTCTCAGCCGGCCAGGATCTCGGCGACCGTGACCCGCGCAAGGGAACGCCGGATCTCGGCCATACGATCGAGACCTTCTACAATCCGTTGCTCCGCCTCATCCGCAGCCTGGAAAAGCCGGTCGTCTGCGCCGTCAATGGCGTGGCGGCCGGCGCCGGCGCCAATATCGCTTTTGCCTGCGACATCACGCTTGCCGCCCGTTCGGCCCGCTTCATCCAGGCTTTCGCCAAGATCGGCCTCGTGCCGGATTCCGGCGGCACCTGGAGCCTGCCGCGACTCATCGGCGAAGCCCGCGCCAAGGCGCTGGCGCTGACCGCCGAGCCTCTGGACGCGGAAACGGCGGCCAGCTGGGGCCTGATCTGGCGCGCGGTTGATGACGACAAGCTGATGGACGAAGCAAAGGCTCTCGCTATCAGGCTCGCTGCCGGTCCGACGAAAGGCCTTGGTTTGACGAAGCGCGCCATCCAGGCGGCGGCGACCAACTCGTTTGACGAACAGCTCGACCTTGAGCGCGACCTGCAGCGCGAGGCCGGCCGCAGCGCCGACTATGCCGAGGGTGTCACCGCCTTCCTCGATAAGCGCAAGCCGGAGTTCAAGGGAAAATGAGCACAGCCGACAGCATTGCGCCGCAGTCGCTCGCGAAAGCCTGCGCCAGAGCCATGTGGGACGAAGATAACGCCACCCGTCATCTGGGCATGGAACTGCTTGCCGTAGCCCCCGGCGAAGCGAGCCTTTCGATGGCGATTACCGAGGCGATGACGAACGGTCATGGCACCTGCCACGGCGGCTACATCTTCACTTTGGCGGACTCGGCCTTCGCATTCGCCTGCAATACCTACAACCAGCGCACCGTCGCCCTGCATTGTTCGGTGACCTATGTCGCGCCGGCTTTCAAGGGCGACCGGTTGACGGCGACGGCACGGGAGGTGTCGCGCCGTGGACGAGGCGGCATCTACGACATCGCGGTTACCAATCAGGAGGGCGAGCAGATCGCGGAGTTTCGCGGCCACTCGCGAACGGTGAAGGGCGCGCTTCTGCCGGACTAGGGTTCACGCCGGTAGCATCCAGAGCATTTCCAGGAAAAGTGCCCAGCGGTTTTCCGTCCGGAATGCGAGACGAGACAAGAGGATAGAGCTTTTCGCGGTTCGAAGAGAAGCGAAAACGCTCGAGCATTTCTGGAGGAGACATTCATGGAAAACCTTTCCCCGCGTGCCGGCGAGCTCGAGGCGATCGAAACGGCCTCGCGCGACGAGATTTCCGCGTTGCAGCTCGAGCGCATGAAGTGGTCGCTCATGCATGCCTATGAAAATTCGCCCTTCTACAACAAGCGCTTCGACGAAGCGGGCGTGCATCCCTCCGACCTGAAGACATTGTCGGATCTAGCCAAATTCCCCTTTACGACGAAGAAGGATCTCCGCGACACCTATCCTTTCGGCATGTTCGCCGTGCCGCGCGAAAAGCTCGTCCGTATCCACGCCTCTTCCGGCACGACCGGCAAGCCGACCGTCGTCGGCTATACGGCCAGGGACATCGATACCTGGGCGAGCCTCGTTGCCCGCTCGATCCGCGCCTCCGGCGGTCGCGCCGGCGATCTGGTGCATATCGCCTATGGCTATGGCTTGTTCACCGGCGGCCTCGGTGCACATTACGGTGCGGAGAAGCTTGGCTGCACGGTCGTACCGGTCTCCGGTGGCATGACGGAGCGCCAGGTCGCGCTGATACAGGATTTCAAGCCGCGCATCATCATGGTGACGCCTTCCTACATGCTCTCGATACTCGACGAATTCCGCCGCCAGGGCCTCGACCCGCGCGAAAGCTCGCTCGCCGTCGGCATTTTCGGGGCCGAGCCGTGGACCAATGCCATGCGCGAGGAAATCGAGCGCGCCTTCGACATGCATGCTGTCGACATTTACGGCCTGTCGGAAGTCATGGGTCCGGGCGTTGCCAGCGAATGCGTCGAGAGCAAGGATGGGCTGCACATCTGGGAGGACCATTTCTATCCGGAGATCATCGATCCGGTCACCGGCGCGGCATTGCCAGATGGCGAGATCGGCGAGCTGGTCTTCACGACGTTGACCAAGGAAGGCCTGCCAATCATCCGTTACCGCACGCGCGACCTGACGCGGCTGCTGCCCGGCACGGTTCGTTCCATGCGCCGCATGGAAAAGGTGACAGGCCGCTCCGACGACATGATGATCCTGCGCGGCGTCAACGTCTTTCCGACGCAGATAGAGGAGCAGATCCTGAAATGTCGCGGGCTCGCGCCGCATTTCCAGATCGAACTGACGCGCTCCGGCCGCATGGACGACATGACCGTTCATGTGGAGTGCACGTTGGGGGCAGCGGACGAAACGGCGCGAAATGTTTCGGCAAGGGAACTGACCCACCATATCAAGAGCGTGGTCGGTGTCTCGACGAAGGTCATAGTGCATCCACCGGGCGGCGTGGCACGTTCCGAAGGCAAGGCGAAACGCATCGTGGACAACCGTCCGAAAGAATGATCGGACATCCGGCGGGATAAAGCATGTCGCGCAAAAGTGTGCAGCGGTTTTGCGACAACGACATGGTCAAGGACTTAAAGCGCGAGAAGCGAAGCTGAAAGATCGCGACGCGCTTTAGTCTGACAAGCAGTTGATTGTATATAGCAAGGATCGGCCGAGAGGTACGGTCAAGTCAACCGGAAATGAGCAGAGCAGGATTACATGGCACGCACGCGCGCAGTTGATTTCGAGGAAAAGCAGCGTGGGATCTTGGCAAGTGCCGCGGCGGTATTCGCCGAGATGGGCATGGAGAAGGCGTCCATGTCGATGATCGCTTCGTATGGCAACGTCTCGAAAGCCCTGCTCTATCACTACTATCCCGGCAAGGACGCGCTGATCTTCGACATCGTGCAAACACACCTGACGGAGCTGGAAAACGCGATCGATGCGGCAGACCGCACCGATGTTACGCCGCAGGAGCGGCTGCGTCTGCTGGTGAAAGCTGTGCTGAAGAACTATGAAGGCGCCGACAACGAACACAAGGTGCAGCTCAACGGCACGCATGCCCTATCGCAGGAGCAACTAGCGGAATTGCGGACGATCGAACGGCGGATCGTCCGGCGCTTCTCCACCGTCATCGAGGACCTCAACCCGGACCTCAACAGGAACAGGCCATTGCTGATGCCGGTCACCATGTCGCTCTTCGGCATGATGAACTGGGTCTATATGTGGTTCCGGCCCAATGGGCCGATCACCCGCGACGAATATGCCGACATTGCCACCACTCTCATCCTCGAAGGGGTCAAGGCCGTCCGTTAACGCAGCCGGTCAATCGCCGAGCTTCATCCTTTCAAGGATAAGCGGATCATATTCCGGCGCGCGAATGCGGCGGCGATCCGGCTCCGGAACAGTCAGCGGCTCGACGGCCATCAGCTTCTCCTTTGCCTCGAGCGCCAGGCGCTGATAGATAGCGGTGCCCTGGCGCTTCCAGGCAATCTCTTCCGGCGTCAACTCACGCACGACGCGCGCCGGCGATCCCAGAGCGAGGCTGTTTGCCGGAATTTCGGCGCCCGCCTTGACGAAGGCCATGGCGGCCACGATGGCATTTTCGCCGATGACGGCCTCGTCCATGATGACGGCATTCATGCCGATCATCGCATTGGCGCCGATGCGACAGCCATGCAGCACCGCGCCGTGGCCGATATGCCCTGCCTCGCCAATGACGACCTCGAGATTCGGGAAACTATGGACGACACACGTCTCCTGCACATTCGAGCCGCGCTCGAGCACGATGCGTCCGAAATCACCCCGCAGCACGGCACCCGGCCCGACATAGCAGGCCGGGCCGATGATGACATCGCCGATGACGGTTGCGGCCGGATGCACGAAGGCTGCCGCATCGATGACCGGGATCACGCCGTCATAGGAATAGATCTGCGCCATTCAGTCGCTCCCCAATCCCTCGACGTCGCGTCCGGTTTCCGCCACCGCATCAAGCCGCTGCGCAAATTCACGGCGCAACGTCCGGCGAAGCTGGGCGGCCGTGTGCCGGCGGATATCGGCCGGCGTTTCCGGCACCAGCTCGGGCACACGAACCGGGCGGCCGGCCTCGTCGACGGCAACCATGGTGAAATAACAGGAATTGGTGTGGCGGCGCTGGCCGGAACGGATATTTTCCGCCTCGACCCGGATGCCGACTTCCATCGACGTGCGCCCGGTATCGTTGATCGAGGCGCGGAAGGTGACGAGTTCACCGACATTGATCGGTTCCTTGAACAGCACCTGATCGACCGATAGCGTCACCGCATATTGCTTGGAATAACGCGAGGCACAAGAAAAGGCGACGCGATCTAGCAGGTTCAGAAGGGCGCCGCCATGCACCTTGCCGCTGAAATTCGCCATATCGGGCGTCATAAGCACGGTCATTTCCAGGCGGTGCGGGTCTTGCTCGATTGTCGTCATGCGCTCACTCTCTCGTTTTCGCCACCATCGTCAGAACGTCATATTGCGCGACGACGGCATCCAGCTGGTTGGTTACCTTGCAATCCCAGCGCACCTCGCCATGCTCGGCATTGATGCGGGGATTGATCTCCTTGCAGGTCAACTGCACCTTAAGCGTATCACCCGGATTGACCGGTGTCAGGAAGCGCAGATTGTCGACACCGTAATTTGCGAGAACCGGGCCGGGAGCCGGATCGACGAAGAGGCCGGCGGCGAAAGAGACGATGAGATAGCCATGCGCCACGCGGCCCTCGAAGAACGGATTGGCCTTGGCGGCCTCCTCGTCCATGTGGGCGTAGAAGGTATCGCCGGTGAAATGGGCGAAGTGCTCGATGTCGTCGAGCGTGACTGTGCGCGTGGCGGTGACGAGCTGATCGCCAATCTTCAGCTCGGCGAGCGACTTGCGGAAGGGATGCTCGCTGCCGGTATGCGCATCCGCGCCATCCATCCAGCGTCCCGTAGCAGCCGAAAGCAGGCGCGGAGTGCCCTGCACGGCGGTGCGTTGCATATAGTGCTTCACGCCGCGAATGCCGCCGAGCTCCTCGCCGCCGCCGGCACGGCCGGGGCCGCCGTGAACAAGGCCCGGCAGCGGTGAACCATGACCGGTGGAGCTTTTGGCGCTGGCGCGATTGCCGATCATCACGCGGCCATGGAACGGTGCAAGGCCGAGAACGACGTCCTCGGTGAAATGCGGGTCGTTGGTGAAAACGGAGGCCACTAGACTGCCCTTGCCGCGCCGCGCCAGATCGACAGCCTCTTCCGCCGTATCGTAGGGCATCACGGTGCTAACCGGGCCAAAGGCCTCGACATCGTGAACGGCACGCGCCGAGCCTGGCTTGTCGCAATAGAGCAGGACAGGATTGAGGAAGGCGCCGGCGCCGGCATCACCGGACATGACACTTGGATTATCGGGATCACCGCCGACGATCTCGGCATCGGCAGCAAGGTCGCGGATACGTGCCCGCACCTCCTCGCGCTGGCCGAGGCTCGCTAGTGGCCCCATGCGAACCGTCTCATCAGCCGGATTGCCGATCACCGTCTTGCCGAGACGATCGTTCAAGGCGGCAATGAGCGCTTCGCTATGGGCGCGGGGCGCGATGACGCGGCGGATGGCTGTGCATTTCTGGCCGGCTTTTACTGTCATCTCACGGGTGACTTCCTTGACGAAGAGGTCGAACTCCTCCGTGCCGGGTGCCGCATCGAGCCCGAGGATGGCCGCGTTGAGGCTATCGGCCTCCATGGTGAAGCGCACGGAATTTTCGATAATCGCCTTGTGTGTCTTGAGACGCTGGCCGGTTGCCGCAGACCCGGTGAAAGTCACGACATCCTGGCCTTCAACATGATCGAGGAGGTCACCGACCGAGCCGCAAACAAGCTGCAACGCACCTTCCGGCAAAAGGCCGGTTTCGATGATGCGGCGAACCATGAGTTCAGTCAGGTAAGCCGTCTGGCTTGCCGGCTTGACGATGGCGGGAACGCCGGCAAGCAAGGTCGGCGCGACTTTTTCCAGCATGCCCCAGCAAGGGAAATTGAAGGCGTTGATGTGAACGGCGACACCCTGGAGCGGGCTCAAGATATGCTGCGCGGAAAAGCTCTGATCCTTGGAAAGCTGCTCGACATCGCCATCGAGCAGCACGCGCGCATTCGGAAGCTCTCTCCTGCCCTTCGAGGCGTAGGAAAGCAGGGTTCCGATGCCGCCTTCAATATCGACCCAGCTATCCGCTCGCGTGGCGCCGGTTGCCGTCGAGAGCGCGTAGAATTCTTCCTTCCTCTCGAGCAGCGCCTGCCCGAGCGCTTTCAGCATCGCAGCGCGTTCATGGAAAGACATCCGCCGCAGTGCCGAGCCGCCCTTGTCGCGACCATGGGCCAGCGCCTGCTTGAAATCGATGCCCGAGGAATCGATAAACGCGACCGGTGCGCCGGTCGAAGCGTCGAGCAGAGGCATGCCTTGCTTGGCGCCGGCGACCCAGGCGCCACCGACATAGCTTTCAAGCCGACGCGGCTGGTTTGCCATGATGTTCATCCGAATTTCCTTCCTTCATCTTTTCCAGCAATGCCGAACGGAAAGCCGCCATGCACTTTTCCTGGGATTGCTTAAACCAATCCGAGCGCAGACAGCTGCGCATCGACATCGGCCCGCCATTCGGCCAGCAAAGTTTCGTTGGGCGTATGGCGCAGGCCAAAGCGCGACAATGTCTCGAAGCGGGCCGAGCCGGCGTGACCGAAGCTCGCCGCAACACGGGGATACCAATAAGCGACCGATGCGCGCGCCTTTGCCCGCCCCTCATCATCGGCGACGATGCGGGCAAGCCCGGCGGCGCCGAGTTCGGCATGCCGCTTTTCGCGCGGCAGGATAGCGCGGAAGACCTCGGCCAGCGGCTGGTAGGAAACGCGCGCCATTTCCTTCAGCTGTATTATGCTGGCAGCACCCATCAGCACATTCATGACGACAGCATCCACCCAGCCCTCAAGCGGATAGTGGAAGACGGAAAGCCGCATGTCGCCGCCCTGTCTGACAGCACCAATATCGGCGCCGCGGGAAAGCCGCACCGCCCAGGGATGGTGGACGGCATAACGGCCGCCATCGACGCCGAAGGTCTCCATGACCTTCAGGACCTGGCCGGCATGATCGGCCTTTTCCAGCACAATGCGTGCCGCAGAAATGCGCTCCTGAATCCCTGGCGCATCATTGATGATATCGGCAAAGCCGGCGGAACCGGCCAGTTCGCTATCGACGAAGCTCGCCATCAGGCGCAAGAGCTCGCCGCGATAGCGAGGCGGCACATTGTCGGGCGAGGAGAGCACACCGCCCTTCTCCAGATATTGCTCGATCGGCATCATCTCGGACATCTCGTTCCTCCCTTCGATGCGGCCCTACTGGTCGTAGCTGACGACGATGCGGTCAGTGAGCGGGTGGCACTGACAGGTCAGCACATAACCCTGACGCACCTCGTAATCCTCGAGCGCGTGGTTAACCTCCATCTCGACCTCACCTTCGAGAATCTTGGCGCGGCAGGTGGAGCAGACCCCGGCCTTGCAGGCGTAAGGCACGTCCAGTGCATTTTCGAGCGCGGCATCGAGCAGGCATTGGCCATGCTTGGGAAACTTGAAGACACGCGTCGCGCCGTCGAGCGTGACGGTCGCCTCGCAGCTCGTTTCATGATCGGCAGCGGCGATGCTCTCCACCTTGCGGCGAGCGCGGCCGGGCTGCGAGGAGGCGAAAAGCTCGAACTTGATCTGGTCGTCGCGCATGCCGTGCTCGCGGAGTGCTGCAGCGATCGCCAACATCATCGGCTCGGGACCGCAGATAAAGGCAGTGGCGACGGATTTCACATCGATCCAGCTCTTGAAGAGCGCCTTGCATTTTTCCGCGTCGATCCGCCCCGTGAAAAGATCGATCTCCTGCGCTTCGCTTTCGAGAATATGCAATATCGACAGGCGGCCGAGATAGAGGTTCTTCAGATCATCGAGCTCTTCGCGGAACATGATCGAGCTGATCTGCCTGTTGGCGTAGACCAGCGTGAAGACCGAACGCGGCTCGCGCGCCAGCACGGTCTTGATGATCGAAAGAACCGGCGTGATGCCGCTGCCACCGGCAAAGCCCAAATAGTGCCGTGCCACGTCCGGCTCGATCGCAGTGAAGAAGGCTCCCATCGGCGGCATGGCTTCCAGCGTGTCGCCGGCTTTCAGATTTTCATTGATCCAGGTCGAGAAGCAGCCGCCATCGACGCGCTTGATGCCGACCTTCAGCACGCCTTCGTCCTTGCCGGCGCAGATCGAATAGGAGCGACGCAGCTCCTCGTCATCGAACTTGCGGCGGAAGGTGAGATATTGGCCCTGCGTGAAGTCGAAGACGGCCCGATCCTCCTCGGATGGCGCAAGCGTGACGACAACCGCATCGCGCGTCTCGCGGCGTACGTCGGTGACGGTCAACGGATGGAAACGTGCCATGAATGCGAGCCTCGTCCTGTCGGGTCAAATGCATTTGAAGTAATCGAACGGCTCTAGGCAGTCGGCGCAGCGATAGCTCGCCTTGCACGGTGTCGAGCCGAACTGGCTGATCTTTTCCGTAGTTGTCGATCCGCAGCGCGGACAGGCGATAGTAAGGTTGGAGCGGCCAGAAAGCCGGTCGATACGCTTCATTAAGATGCCGTCAGCGGCCGTGCCATCGATCGGCGGGGCGATGCCGTAGGCGCGCAGTTTCTCGCGCCCCTCGGCACTGATCCAATCTGTCGTCCAGGCGGGCGACAGCTGGCGCTTGAGGCGTACCCGGTCGAGGCCCTTTTCGGCCAGCGCCCGCTCGATATCGAGATTGATTACCGTTGTGGCGGGACAGCCCGAATAAGTCGGCGTCACCGTGACGACAAGCGTATCGTCCTGCCAGCCGACGCCGCGGATGATGCCGAGATCGGTCAGCGAAATCACCGGGATTTCCGGGTCCGGCACCTCCGACAACCAGTGCCAGACCTCGTCGACCGAAGGATGCGGTGCGGTCGCCATGTCAGCCTCCTACCAGGTTGCGCCCGGATAGGCGCGCTGCAGGAACTGCATCTCGGTGAGGATATAGCCGAGATGCTCGGTATGAACGCCGCGCCGGCCGCCCTTGTGCATGTAACCATCCATCGGGCGCTCAAGCGTCGCTTCGGCCAGCGCATCGGAAACGATCTCGTCCCAGCCAGGTTTGAGGCTTTGCGGTTCCGGGATCACCCCGGCCTGTGCCAGTGCCGCATCAGCGGCATCGCCGACGAACATTTCGCCGGTGAAGGCCCAGAGATCGTCGAGAGCATCTTGCATGCGGCGATGGCTTTCCGCCGTGCCGTCGCCAAGGCGAATGATCAGGTCTCGGCTGCGGTCGAGATGATAGGAGACTTCCTTGAAGGCCTTTTCCGCGATTTCGGCGATGCGCCGGTCGGTCGAACCTTTCAGCGCTTTCAGCAAGAGATAGTGCCAGGCGTCAAAGAGAAATTGCCGCATCAGAGTCTTGCCGAAATCGCCGTTGGGGCGCTCGACGAGCAGGATATTGCGGAACTCTAAACCATCGCGCAGATAGGCGAGATCATCCGCCGAGCGGCCCTTGTCTTCCACCTGTCCCGCCAGACTAAGCCAAAGCTGCGTCTGGCCGATGAGGTCGAGCGCGGTATTGGCGAGCGCGATATCCTCCTCCAGCGCCGGCCCGCGGCCGCACCATTCAGAAACGCGATGGCCGAGGATCAGCGCATTGTCACCAATGCGCAGGAGGAATTCGAAGAGAACGGCCCGGTCGACCGCCGGCTCAAGGGTAGCGGTCGCCATCACATATGCCCCACTTCATCGGGAATGTCGAAGAAGGTCGGGTGACGATAGACCTTCGAATTGGACGGATCGAAGAGCGGGCCTTTTTCTGAAGGGGCGCTGGCCGTGATCTCGGAAGACCGCACCACCCAGATGCTGACGCCTTCGTTGCGGCGCGTATAGACGTCGCGCGCATTGTTGATCGCCATCTCTGCATCGGGCGCATGCAAGCTGCCGACGTGGCGATGGTTAAGGCCGTGCTGACCACGAATGAAAACTTCCCAAAGCGGCCATTCACTGGACATGTTTCTCACTCCCTAATCAGCCTGCTCACCTATTCGGCGGCAACCCTTGCGGCCGCGCGGCGCTCGGCTGCTTTCTCGGCATGCGCCGTCAGGCCGTCGCGGAACCACGCACCATCGTCCCAGGACTGCTTGCGGGCATTGAGGCGCTCCGCGTTGCAGGGACCGTTGCCGGCGATTACGCTGAAGAATTCCTCCCAGTCCGGCTCACCGAAATCGTAGCCGCCCTTTTCTTCGTTCCATTTGAGATCCGGATCGGGAACGGTCAGGCCGAGATATTCGGCCTGGGGCACGGTCTGGTCGACGAATTTCTGCCGCAGCTCGTCGTTGGAATTCTGCTTGATCTTCCAGGCCATGGACTGAGCCGAATGCACGGAGTCATCATCCGAAGGGCCGAACATCATCAGCGACGGCCACCACCAGCGGTTCAAAGCATCCTGCACCATGGCCTTCTGTGCCAACGTGCCCTTCACCATCTTCATCAGGATGTCGAAGCCCTGGCGCTGATGGAAGCTTTCTTCCTTGCAGATGCGGATCATGGCCCGGGAATAGGGGCCGTAAGAACAGCGCTGCAGGGGAACCTGGTTCATGATGGCAGCGCCATCGACCAGCCAGCCGATCGCGCCGATATCGGCCCAGGTCAGCGTCGGATAATTGAAGATCGAGGAATATTTGGCCTTGCCGGAATGCAGCTGCTCATACATCTCGTCGCGGCTGATGCCGAGCGTCTCGGCCGCGCAATAGAGATAGAGGCCGTGGCCGGCTTCGTCCTGCACCTTGGCAAGCAGGATCGCCTTGCGCTCCAGCGTCGGGGCGCGGGTAATCCAATTGCCCTCCGGAAGCTGGCCGACGATTTCGGAATGGGCGTGCTGGCTGATCTGGCGGATCAACGTCTTGCGGTAGCCTTCCGGCATCCACTCCTTCGGCTCGATCTTCTGGCCGGCATCGACGCGTTCCTGAAAGGCGCGCTCCTGTGGATCCATCTCGTCGAGGGAACGGATGCGGGCGACATCGGTTTTCACCATCTGTGCATACATTGATCTTCCTCCGTCCCAGCGCGTCCGACGCGCTCAAAAATGAGCGCAGACCTACGGTCGCCTTGAAGAACTCAATCAAGCTGAGGCTTTATGGCTTCACCAGTATAGGCCTGTTTCACGCCCTCCTCCACGAAACATCGATCCGACGACGAGCGCATTAACCGACCGATCGGTCATTGTATTAGCATGCGACATGTCACAATACAAATGAATTTTTTTAGTTTTCTGTGACATTTAATATCGTGAAAGCACACTGCGAAGAGAACTCGCACGCTATGTGCCTGAGCGGATTAATCTTTCAGCGGGACTTGAGGTGATCGAGCCGAGCCTGGCTTGCCGGCGTCGTCTCTTGAAGCTTGCCCGACTCGTTCAGGAAACGGCGACCGACATAGTCGTCGGCCTTTTTTGACAGACGCAAATAAAGTTCAGCAAACAGGCGCCGCGCCTTCTCACCCGGCCAATCGGCCGGCAGGGCGGACTTGGGAAGATGCGGCTCGCGCAGCACGATCAGGCGGTATTGGTGGACGAGGAGCAATCGCGCGATCAGACAATCGAACGGCGACAGGCCCACACAATCGCCAATCTCTCGCGAAAACGCGCCGAAGCGGGCGGTGAATTCGCTATAAGCTTCCGCAAAGTGCTGTAGGTTCCAGGCCTCTTCCGCAAGTTCCTTCAAGGCGCCGTTCTCGGTCGCAACCTCGGCGTTGAAGATAACGACGCGATCCGGCAGAGGTGGCGCGGGATGCGTGCCCATCGCAAGACGCGGGCTCAGCCTGGCGAAGCCGTCCCGCTCAAGGCCCTGCATGATCTCCTCGGGAGAGGGGCCATTGATCAAAACGAACTGCCACCGGACGGCAGGCTCCGGCCCATAGAAGAGACTGGCGGCTTCGGCGAATTCCGCTTGGGCCGCGTCCGTCAGCCGATAGTAGCTGCGGCGCCCTTCCCGCTCTCCGGCAAGCTGGCCGGCCGTAACCAGTCGCGACACCGCGGTGCGCACCAGCGTTTCGGTGATCCCAACGCTTTTGCATATCTCGATGAGATTGCCGATCCAGACGACGCCGCCCCGCGGCTCGATGACATCGCCATAGATCGTGACGATGAAACTCGCCGCCTTGATGGGCAGATCGACGAGAAGCGCTGCGACCGCGTCGCTCAAATCATCGCCGAGTTTGACGTTATCAGCCGACAATCCAACCCTGCTCCGCATCTGCAATCGTTAGGGTCTATTAGCGTGAGATGCTCATAATGTTCAAGGAGAGCGCAGCCAGAGGCCTCTATCGTGTGACATTCGTCGGCAACGCCGTCGTGTATTTGACGCATTTCAGCGAGAAGTGCGACGACGAACTCAGCACGGCTTCATGGGTCAGGATACCGCGCATCAAAAGCCCTTCATATTCCCGGACATCGGCAACGACTGCGCGGATGAGATAGTCCCATTCGCCCGACATGGAATAGCATTCGAGCACTTCGCGATAGCTCGCGATGAATTGTTCGAAATCGCGGCGGGTTGCGGGATCGTGGGTCTTCATCTTGACCTGACAGAAGACATTGAGGCCTTTGCCGATCTTGTCGGGATCGACAAGGCGGACCGTCCTGCCGAGCACGCCAGCGCTCTCCAGCGCCTTTATTCTTCGCCAGCAGGAGGCAGGCGATGCGCCCACCTTCTCGGCCAGCGCCGCTTGGGCGATATCGCCTTCTTCCTGCAGCACGCGAAGGATCGCCCTGTCGACGTGATCAAGGTTGAAATCTTCCATTCAAAAATACGCCATTTATGAAACAGATAAATCAAATACTAGGTCAATTCCCATGAGATTGAAAGGAATAACGCGGCCACTTTGAATTAGAATCATGCGACCGGATGCAGGAGGAGCAAATGGTCCAACTGGCGATGAGAAAGCATGAGCGCACCGCGCCCGACGACCGTATCGACTGGCGCAAGGTCGCCCGCCTCGTCCACCTTTCAAGAGCCCTCGATGAGCTGGAAGAGAAGCGTCTCGTTCCGGAAAAGAAGATCCTTTATCAATTTTCCGCCCGCGGCCACGATATGGCGCAGATCCTTCTCGGCACGCAGCTGACTGGCTTGCACGACGCGACGTGCGGCTATTATCGCTCGCGGCCGCTGCTCCTTTCGCTCGGGGTCGACCCGGCCGATGCGCTCGGCTCGGCCATGGGGCGTGCCGGCGGCTATTCCGACGGGCGCGATATCGGCGTCGTCTTCAACTATCCCAACCTCTCCGGTGCATCGGCGCTGCCCATGTGCGGCGGCGTCGGCGCCCAATATACGCCGACGGCCGGTTGGGCGCAGGCGATGAAATACTATGCGACCACTTTGGGGCGCGAAGAATATGCGCGGGATATCGCCGTCGTCCTCGGGGGCGACGGCTCGGTCGCCTCGAACGGCTTCTGGGCAGCGCTGAGTGCCGCAACGACGCAAACATTGCCGATGCTGTTCTACATCGAAGACAATGGCTTCGGCATCTCGGTTCCTTCAACTGTGCAGACCCCAGGCGGAAATATCGCGGCCAATCTGGCAAGCTGGAGAAACCTCGCAATATTCGATGGCGACGGCTGCGACCCGGCCGAGGCTGCACATCTCGTACAGGAGGCCGTCTCCTTCGTCCGCGAAAAGCGCAAGCCCGCGCTGCTGCGGCTGACGGTTCCCCGGCTCGAGGGCCACAGCTTTCAGGACACGCAGACCTACAAGAGCGAGGAAACCGTGAAGCGCGAATGGGAGCGCGATCCGCTACCGCGCCTGAAGGAATTTCTCGTTCCCGCCGTCATGTCGATGGAGGAATGGACCGCCTGTGAAAGCGAAGCGCGCGAGATAGCCGAAAGCGCCAGCGCAGCCGCCGAGGAACGGCCGGTTGCCGACCCCTCCTCGGTGACCCGCCATGTGTTCTTCGATGGCGACATGCAGACGATGGGCGGCCAGCATGCCTTCGGATACGTGGCTCCGGCGACAACGGATGAACCCGAGATCGCCGGCCCGCGCATCAACATGGTCACCGCCATCCGCAGAACGCTCGAACACGAGATGTCGATCAATGAGCGCGTCGTCATGTTCGGCGAGGATATCGGCCCCAAGGGCGGCGTGCATGCCGTGACCCTTGGAATGCAGGAAAAATTCGGCAACGAGCGGGTTTTCGATACCTCGCTGTCCGAGGAGGGGATCATCGGCCGCGCCGTGGGTATGGCGCTGGCCGGCCTCGTCCCCATCCCCGAAATCCAGTTCCGGAAATATGCGGAACCGGCCACCGAACAGCTGAACGACTGCGGCACCATCCGCTGGCGCACCAACAACCGCTTTGCGGCTCCCGTCGTGGTGCGCATGCCCGGCGGTTTCTTCAAATGCGGCGATCCCTGGCATAGCCAGACCAATGAAGTGGCCTTCGTCCACCAACCCGGCTGGAAGGTCGCCGTTCCTTCGAATGCCGAGGATGCCGTCGGCCTGCTGCGCACTTCGATGCGCGGCAACGACCCGGTCATCTTCTTCGAACACAGGGCCATGCTCGATCATGCATGGGCGCGCCGCCCCTACCCCGGCGACGATTTCGCGCTGCCCTTCGGTAAGGCAAAGCTGACACGGACCGGCAGCGACATCACCATCGTCACCTGGGGCGCCATGGTGCACCGCTGCGAGGAAGCGGCAGAAGCTATCTCCGCCGACGTCATCGATCTCCGCACGCTGATGCCCTGGGATCAGGAGGCTGTACTAACATCGGTCGCCAAGACGCACCGCTGCCTCATCGTCCACGAGGATCTCGAAGCAGCAGGTTTTGGCGCCGAGATTGCCGCTGTGATCGCAGACAAGGCCTTCACGGATCTCGACGCCCCGGTCTCCCGCCTGACCATGCCCGATATTCCGAGCCCGCATAATCCCGTCCTGTTGGAACGGGCCGTGCCTTCGACGGAACGGATTGCCAAGCGCATCGCCGAAATCCTGGAGTTTTGAGAATGACGAATACCGTCGAGATCACGTCACCGATCGAGCAGGAAGGCACGAAGGCAGTCGTCCGCAATTGGCTGAAGCAAATTGGCGATCATGTCCGCGAAGGCGATGCGCTCGTCGAACTGGAAACCGACAAGGTGACCCAGGAGATACCGGCGCCTTGCGATGGCATCTTGAGCGAAATCTCCATGACGGATGGCGATGACGCCGTACCCGGGGCGATCCTGGGGCGAATGAGCGTCGAGGCGATCAGCATTGCAGCAGAAGCGGCCGCTACTCCGCTGCCGATGCAGCAGCCGGCCCCGACAATGACCGCCTCCAGTTACTACTCGCCTGCCGTTCGCAGCGCTGCCAAGGAATATGCGATCGATCCCGCTTCCCTGAAAGGCAGTGGCAAGGGCGGGCGGGTCACGCGCGCCGACATGGATCACGCGCTCGAAGCCGGCAAGTCCCATCCAGCCGCTTTGATATCGCAACAGGCGACCGGCCAGCCTTTCCCGGTAACTTCGGTTGAAGGGAAGTCCCGGAGCGTGCCCCATTCCGCCATGCGGCTTGCGATTGCAAGGCACATGGCCGAATCCCTTGCGACGGCACCGCAGGTCACCGCGGTCTTCGAGGCGGACTTCACGGCGATCATGCGCCATCGCGACCGCCACAAGGACCGCATGAAGGCCGAGGGCATAAACCTCTCCTATACCGCATACTTCGTGGCGGCGTCTGTCGCAGCCATGAAGATCGTACCGGAGGTCAACAGCCGGTGGCACGATGATAGTCTTGAAGTATTCGAGGACGTCAACATTGGGGTCGGCATCGCATTGGCCGACAAGGGCTTGGTCGCACCGGTGATCCGGCAAGCGCAGGATCTTCCACTGGAGACCATTGCCGCCCGCTTGCAGGATTTGACGAACAGGACACGATCCAACGCGCTTAAGGCCGACGAGCTGAAGGGAGGAACCTTCACGATCTCCAATCACGGCGTCTCCGGATCGCTGGTCGCTTCCCCCATCATCATCAACCAGCCGCAATCGGCCATTCTCGGCATCGGCAAGCTGGAAAAGCGTGTCGTCGTTCGGGAGGTCGATGGGGTCGATACGATCCAGATCCGCCCGATGTCCTATGTGTCCCTGACGATCGACCACCGTTCCCTGGACGGCCACCAGGCGAACGCGTGGTTGACGGAGTTCGTGCGGGTTCTGCAGGATTGGCCTTAATAAGTGGAGGGAGGTACCAATGAACAAGACGGCGTTTTTCGATAGTCTGACAGAGCAGAAGCCCGATCCTCTGCTGGAATTGATTGCCAAGTTCGCCGCCGATGCGAGAGCCGGAAAAATCGATCTTGGCGTCGGCGTCTATCGCGATGAAACGGGCCGCACCCCTGTCATGCAGGCCGTCAAGGCGGCCGAGCACCATCTCTGGGAAACGCAAGGATCCAAATCCTATATCGGCCCGGAGGGAGACCCAGCCTTCCTGCGGGCGCTGGCCCTCGAAGTTTTCGGTGAGCGCCACGGCGGCAGGCGGCTCGCCGGAATTCAAACGCCGGGCGGCACCGGCGCACTGCGTCTGGCTGCGGAACTGCTTGCGCGAGATCGGCGGCGGAAGATCTGGATCGGCACGCCGACATGGGTCAATCACCGGCCGATCTTTGCCGCGGTCGGCCTTCAGGTCAGAACCTATCGTTTCTTCGATATCGGCAAACAGGCCATTCTGATCGACGACATGATGACGGCCCTACGGAACGCCACACCCGGCGACGCGGTGCTGCTGCAAACGAGCTGCCACAATCCCACGGGCGCAGCTTTCTCGCCGCAGAATTGGCGAGATATTGCCGACGTCGTCGCTGCCAAGGGATTGCTTCCCCTCTTCGACAATGCCTATCAGGGCCTCGGGCGCGGCCGGATCGAAGATGCGGCCGGCATGATGACGGTCATTGAAGCTGTCGGCGAAGCCATGGTTGCCGTATCCTGCTCGAAATCCTTTTCGCTCTATCGGGAACGCACCGGCGCGGTCTATCTGTTCGCGGATCAGCAGGCATCGTTGAACAAGGGCATAGGCAATCTCGCAGGCTATGCGCGCACCAGCTACTCCATGCCGCCCGCACACGGGGCGGCCATCGTTGCGGCAATCCTCCAGGAGCCGTCCCGCCGCCAGCTCTGGGTGGATGAACTGAACGACATGCGCATCCGCATAACGGAAATCCGCCGCGCGGCCGGAGAGGCCTTTGGTCGATTTCTTCCGGAGCTCGCCCACATGAGCGCCCAGGAGGGCATGTTCTCCCTGCTGCCGATCTCTCCCGAAAATGTCCTGAAGCTCCGGGCCGAACACGGCATCTACATGCCGGACTCCGGAAGAATCAATGTTGCGGGCATGCGGGTCGAGGACGTGGCGTCCGTGGCCGAATGCATCGGCCCCTACCTGGCTTGAAGATGGGCCGAAGTGGTCAAGCGTTTCAGGCGAGCGCTCGACTGCAATGTTCTATCTTTTTGTTTTTACGCAATTCCAAGCGGAAAACCGCCATACGCTTTTCCTGGAATTGCACTATCGAACCGCGACGTCGGAATTGCGTCCGCCGGCAACGATCTCTTCGAGAGCCATCGCTGCACCCAGCAGCCGTTCATCCTGGTTCTTCGGCGCCGACAGCAGGAAGCCGACCGGCATGCCTGCTTCACCCATGCCGCAAGGCAGGGATACGCCGCACCAATCGAGAAAATTGCCAATCGCTGTGTTCCGCAGCGTCCTGCCATTGATCTTTACGAACAGCTCGTCATCAGCTTCCAGGGGGCCAAGCGCCGGCGCAACATGGGCAACCGTCGGATAGGCGATGAACTCGTTCGGCCCAAGCATGCCGGCAACTTCCTTGACCAATTGCTCGCGCACTTTGAGCGTTTCCAGATAGCCGACCAGCGTCGTCTTCTCTCCGAGACGCGTCCGCGCCACGACACGCCGGTCCATGGAATCGGCTTCCGGTCCTGCCAGACGGCGGTGATGCAGCACGAAGGCCTCGGCAGTAACCAAAGGCCCATACTCGGCCATCAGCTCAAAGAGCCTTTCGAAAGCCGGAAATGCGGCTCGCCGGATCTTAACGCCAGCGGCACTCAACCTCGCCAGCGTCACCTCGAAAGCTGCAAGAACACCATCCTGCGCATCATCCATGACGATATTTGTCGGCACCACGATGGAAAGCCCGGCGGCTTCGGCGCGCTCTACCTCGGGGACAAAGCGCCCACGCATTGCGGCATCGACCCAAATGGCATCCTGGACGCTGCGGCACAGCGGACCGAGCGAGTCGAGGCTGGCCGACAGCGGAAAGACACCGCCCATGCTGTAGCGGCCATGGCTTGCCTTATAGCCGACAAGGCCATTGAAAGCAGACGGTATGCGGACAGAGCCGCCCGTATCCGTGCCGATCGATACCGGCACGAGACCGGCGGCGACCGCGACGGCAGACCCCGAGGACGAACCGCCCGGAATGCGCGCGACATCCGTTGCCAGCGGGTTTAGCGGCGTGCCGTAATGCGGATTGAGGCCGAGGCCAGAAAAAGCGAATTCGCTCATATTGACGCGGCCGACGGCAATCATGCCCGCCACCTTCAGCGCCTTGACGACATCGGCATCATCCTGCGCGGGCGCGGCATCCGCAAGCACGATCGAGCCGGCCGTGGTCGGCAGGCCGCTGATGGCGAAGAGATCCTTCCATGCGACGGGAATGCCATCCAGCAGCCCGCGCGAACGCCCTTCGCGCAGCCGCCTCGACGAAGCAGCCGCCTCTTCCATCGCGCGCGTTTCCAGCAGCCGCGTGAAGATCGCCTGATCCTTATAGGTCCGGATCGCATCAAGGCTCTCCTCGACCAGCGCGACCGGGTCGAGAGTGCCGGACTGGATCAGCACCGACAATTGCGCGATCGATTTGCCGAGATGTGTCATTGACTCTGCTCTCCTCTGCCGCCGACAAGCTGCATCCAGCGACGAACCAGATAATTGTGCTCATCCATTGTCGTATTCCAGACGGCAATGCAATTGGCGCGCTGCCAATAGGAGCCGCCGCTGCGCGCCGAGCCCTTTGTGATCCGCGTCTGACCATCCGGGCCAGGCAGGTCCTCGGTCGCGGAAACGCCCTCGTACCAATAATCCCATTCCGCCTGCGTCATGAACTCACGGGAACGCTGCGGCGTCGAAATATAATAGCCTTGGCGCGCGACGACGGCGCCCGGCCATCCCGAGATCCACCAGTTGAGATAGTCGTAGGCGACATCGAGCAGACGGCCGCTCAAGTATTTCGAAAGGCACAGGCCGCCATGCCAGGCGCGATATCCTTCCGCTGGCACCGCCTGCTCGACCGGCACCCCCTTGGAATTCAGGATGCCGATGCCGGGCGACCACATGCTCTGGACGCTGGTCTCGCCGGCGATCATCAGCCGTGCCGCATCCTCGGCGGTTTTCCAGAAATCCCGGAAGAAGCCGGCCTTCTTGCGTTCCTCCAGGAGATCGATCAGCTGATCGATCTCCTGAATGGACATATTGCCGATATTGTCGAACGACATAAGGCCGGCCGCCTGTGCCGCCAGCGCCGCATCGAAGATGCCGATGGCAGGCTCATCCACCAGCGCCACCCTGCCCGCCCAGCGCTCGTCGAAAAGCGCGCCCCAGGAATGCATGCCGACGCCATTTGGCGTCAGATCGGTCCGATAGGCGAAACTGTCGAAGTTATGCGTGGTTGGCAGCATGGAGATGAAACGCGACGGCGTATCGCCCAAGGCGAGATTGGGCTGGACGAACAGCTTCTTCGCCGGGACGTCGCCAAGTCCCATTCGGGGATTGGGGCCAATATGGCCAGTCTTGGTGAGATCGTTCACTTCATCCCAGAGGACAATGCGTTGCGTGTCTACGGGCTGGATCGCGCGCCAGTGCCAGACGATGTCGAGATTGTGGAAGCACTGATCGTAGATGTCGTAGGTTTCCGGCTCGCGCGCCGCCTTGTACTGTGTCGTCAGGAAGTCGTTGTTGTCGAACGCCACATCGATGCCCAAATCCTCCTGCGCGCGCAGGCGCAGTTCCTCCAGCAGCGAGATCGCGGTGCCGAGAACGCGCAGGCGCGGCCGGCCCTTCAGACGCAAGGCGGGAGCAGAAAGGCTTTTTTCATGCTTGTTCATAGAGATACCGGTTGTCTCATCGCGCCGCGGCGATCGGGTAAGACGCTGCGGGCATGCGCGCCAGTGTGAAGGCTTCGAACGAGCGTTTCAATAGCGCGCCATCGAGCCCGTCCAGAATGAAGACCAGTCGCGAAGTGCGGTCCTTCGAAGGCCAACCATCCATGTGCACCGGTGTATGAACCAGATGCTGGACGCCATGGACGGCTACGGGGCGCTCCTCGCCGCTGAGATTGAGGATACCCTTCACCCGCAATACCCGCTCCCCATGCCGATTGAGCAGCATGGTCAGCCAGAGCCCGAAAGCGGTCCAATCGACAGGCCTGTCGATGCTGAGCGAAATCGAGGAAATAGTGGCCTGATGCGGCGCGCCGTCCGAGGAAACGAGCTGCACCGGCTCCTCGCAGTAAAAGCCGCTTGGCGACAGGCTACCGCTTGGCGAGACATCGCTTTGAACGGCGACCAGCGAGGAGAGATCAAGATCCGGATCGGCCGCGATCAGGATCGGGGCATCGGGATTGAGCACGCGAAGGCGAGCTTCAAGGTCGTCTCCACCACGGTCCGCCTGAAGATCGGTCTTGGTGATGATCAACCGGTCCGCGACCGCTGCCTGCCTATTGGATTCGATATAGGTGTCGAGCTGGTGCAACCCATTCACAGCATCGACGGTCGTAATCACGTTACCGGCACAGAAGTGATGCCGGAGCACCGGATCGGCCTTGATGGTCGAAAGCACAGGGAATGGATCGGCGAGACCGGTGCTTTCGATGATGACGCGCCGGAATGGCGGCAACAACCCGCGCTCGCGGCGGGAGTAAAGTTCCTTGAGTGCCGTGGCAAGCTCACCCCGTACGGTACAGCAAACGCATCCCGAACGCAGCAGCACCATCTCGCCGTCGACGCTTTCGACGAGATCGTGGTCCAGCCCGATCTCGCCGAATTCGTTGATGAGCACCGCCGTATCGGCAAAGGCCGGATCCGCCAGGATGCGCTTGAGCAGCGTTGTCTTGCCGGAGCCGAGAAAGCCCGTCAGTAGATTGATCGGCAGAAACCCGCTTGTTTCAATCGACATGCCTTGCCTCCATCCAGGCGACGAAGGCATCGTCGAGCGGATCGCAGGGCCGGCCGATGAGCCTTTCGGCCGCCGGCCAGAGATGACCGAGATCTTCGATGATCTCGCTCCTGCCCGTTCGCGTCGACAGCACGAAGGATGCGCCCTGCCAATCGGACAGGACAAGGCCGAAGCCCGAGAGCATCGCGTTGGCGGCACGCACGCGCTCGGCACGCTCACGCCTCCGGTCGGGGCTGGCGTGATTGCGCGTGAATACGCCCGGCCGAGCCGCAGCGTCGGTCCAGTGCTCATTGCCGCCGAGCACGCCGCACAGTGAACACATAACAATCGCCTCCGACCTAATGCCTCGATCCTTCAGCCTAGCCGGCTATTTCTTGCGCGGAAAGCGGGCCGCGAAATCGTCGGCGATCTCGTTCATCGTGACGAACTTCACGCCGGGATGCTTGATCATATGCGCATAGAGCCGCTCAAGCATCATCAGCACCTGCGGCCGGCCGGCGACGTCGGGATGGATGGTGATCGGGAAGACGGCATAATCCATCTCGCGATAGACCCAATCGAACTGATCGCGCCACATCTGCTCAATGTCGTGGGGATTAACGAAGCCGTGGCTGTTCGGGGATTTCTTGATGAACATCATCGGAGGGAGGTCGTCGAGATACCAGGATGCCGGGATTTCGATCAGGTCGGTCTCTTGGCCGCGCTTCAGCGGTACCATCCAATCCGACGGTTTGCGCGAATAGTCGATCTTCGTCCAGCTGTCGCCGACACGCACATAATAGGGCGTGAAGTCCTTGTGCATCAACGAGTGGTCGTATTTGATGCCGCGCTCCAAAAGCAGCTCGTTGGTCACATTGGAGAACTCCCACCACGGCGCGACATAGCCGGTCGGGCGCTTGCCGGAAAGCCTGGTCACCAGCTCGATGCACTTGTCGAGAATCTCGGTCTCCTGCTCGCGCGTCATGGCGATCGGATTTTCGTGGCTGTAGCCGTGAATGCCGATTTCATGGCCGGCATCGGCCACAGCCTGCATCTGCTCCGGGAAGGTCTCGATCGAGTGGCCGGGAATGAACCACGTCGTCTTGATGCCAAAACGCTCGAAAAGCTTCACCAGCCGCGGGCTGCCGACTTCGCCGGCAAAGAGCCCTCTCGAAATGTCATCGGGCGAATCCTCGCCGCCGTAAGAGCCGAGCCAGCCGGCCACGGCATCGACGTCGACGCCAAAACTGCACAAGATTTCCTTTGCCATGGGATGACCTCCTTCAATTTAAGTTTTCTGTAATCAGTGAGCCGGGATGACGGTCGCGTCGGCCGGATCCCAGGTAAGCATGACCTCGGCGCCTATGGGAAAGGCGTCGGGCCGGTATTTGTCGACATGCGCTTCCAGGGCGAGGCCTCGGCCGTCGGGCAGGCTGATGCCGATCTGCGAGATGTGGCCGACGACGTCGAAACGCTCGACGCGCGCGCCGACAACATTGCCGCCAAAGGTCCCGACCAGATTGTCGCGCGCCGAGCCGTCTGCCGCATGAACCTCGATCGCCTCCGATGGAATGACGATGTTGACCTTGCTGGAAAGGCCGCCATTGGCACAGCCCGATAAGGTGCCGAACGAGGTCGAGACGAGTGTGCTGTCGGCTTTGGTGCCGGCAACCTCTCCCTCGAAGATGGTGTTGCGGCCGATGAACTGCGCAACGAACGGCGTGTTCGGGCGCGTATAAAGCTGATGCGGCGGGCTGATCTGCTCCACCCTGCCCTGGTTCATCACGACGATGCGGTCGGACAATGCCAGCGCTTCCGACTGGGCATGCGTGACGAAGACGAAGGTCACGCCGAGTTTCTTCTGCAGCAGCTTCAGCTCGTTCTGGATTGCCTTGCGCAGATTGGCATCGAGGGCTCCCAGCGGCTCGTCGAGAAGCAGCACATCCGGTTCGACCACCAGGCCGCGCGCAAGCGCGATGCGCTGGCGCTGGCCGCCGGAAAGCTTGTCGGGCTTTCGCTCGGCAATATCCTCCAGCCCAAGGGTCGCGAGAATGCGGTCGACCCGCGCATCCCGCTCGACCTTCGCCATGCCCTTGACTTCGAGACCATATCCAACGTTCCGCCGCACGGTCATATGCGGAAAAAGCGCATAGTTCTGGAAGATCATCGATGTCGGCCGGTTCTGCGGCCTGACATCGTTCATGCGCTCGCCCTTGATCATCATGTCGCCGGAAGAAATGCTTTCAAAGCCGGCAATCATGCGAAGCGTCGTCGTCTTGCCGCAGCCCGACGGGCCAAGGAAGGCGATAAATTCACCCTTCTTGATCGAAAGATTGAAGTCGATGACGGCGGGCGTGCCATTGTCATAGACCTTGCCGACATCGATGAGTTCCAAATCATATATCATGAGAGATCTCCGGGCGTGGAGGAGGAGGCGGATATCGCCTCCCCGCGCGGCATAGGATGGCCGGCCGCAGCCATCGGATCAGGCATTGAGGAATTCATCCCATTTCTGAACGAGATGGTCGTATTCGTCCGGCCACTGGTGCCAGTAGGCGACGTTCTTGGCGCGCTCCGCCAGCGAGCCGCCGTCGCGCAGGTCGCCTTCCTTTATGCCACGCTCGGCGGCACCGACCCACGGCTTGCCCTCGTACCAGAAAGCATATTTGTCCGGCGCCATGACCTTCTGGATATTGGTCGACGGCGAATAATAGCCCTGTTCGGAAACGGTGATGCCGGGTTCGCCCGAAAGCCAGTAATCGGCGTAGGCGATCACGGCATCCTTGTTCGGCGTGCCTGCGATCATCGAGGGACCGATCGCCCAGCCGCGATAGCCTTCCTTCGGAACGGCATATTTGCACGCCTTACCCTGCGCCTTGACCGCCATGACGGCCGGCTGCCAGGCGTCGCAGACGACCATCTCGCCCGATGCCATCAGGTTGACCAGCTCGCCGAAATCGCCCCACAGCGCGCGGAACTGCCCGTCCTTCTTCTTCGAAACGAGGAACTTCGCCGCTTCGTCGATTTCGGCCGTGCTCGGATTGCCCGGATTCTTGACGTTCAAAAGGCCAAGCGTGTTCATGGCCATGATGGCCTGGCCGAAGGCGATCAGCGGATCGGTGTTGAGGCCGGACTTGCCCTTGAACTTCGGATCGAAGATCGCCGACCAGGTGTTGGCTTCCTCGGCGGAGAGAACGTCGGGATTGTAGCCGATGGAATCGTAATTATAGACGGCGGGTACCATGTTCAGCGTGGTCTTGGCATCATCGGCCCAGATCTGGCCGACGATCTGCTGCTTCGGCTCCCACTTGTCGGACGGCGTCGTGAAGGTGTCGCGGATATTGGCCCAGTTCTTCAGGGAGGCGGCCGGGACCGGCTCGACATTGTTGGTCATGACGATCGACGGCAGGCGCTCGCCGATGATCTCCCAGCAATCGTAATCCTTGGAGCCGGACAGGATCTTGGTCTGCGCGTCCGGAAAGGTCGCTGCCGTACCGGAGGTCTGCCCGACGCCACTCGCCTTGCGAAAATCGTCGAGAATACGCTCCTGAACGGTGACGGACAGGCCGATGGTGCGCAACTGCTCCTTGGCAAGGCTAGCAGCCTGCGCATAGGCCGCCCGCGATGACAGGAAGGGCGTGCCGCCCCCGATCGCGAGCGCCATCACGCCAGCGGAATGCTTCAACAGAGAGCGTCTGTTCATTTCCATTTTGGACATTTTTGTTCTCCAGTGCTGATTGCTGTTCCCTTGGACCCTTTGTGGGCCTGCTTCATTGCCGTATCGCCCTTCACCCGGTCGCTGCCGGGTGATGACGATCAGTACCGCCCCACGAGGAGGCCACCATCCACGACCAGAACCTGGCCGGTCATGTATCTCGCGCCGTTCGAGGCGAGGAATGCGATCACGTCGGCGATGTCTTCCGGCTCGCCGAGCCGGCCCATCGGGATGAACTCTGCCGCCTTTTCCGCGCCGGCAGGCCCGAGCGAATTCTCTTCCGAAAGAAGTTGGGCGGTGCGGATATAGCCCGGCGCGATGCCGTTGACCCTGATGCCGTCCTTCGCCAGCTCGACCGCAAGCCCGCGCACCAGCCCGACGACGCCGGATTTCGCCGCCGAATAATGGATATGCTCGTCCCATCCATAGGCCACGCCCATGATCGAGGAGAGCGCGACGATGCTGCCCGACTTTCGGGCGCGCATGCCGGGTACGGCGGCACGCACCAGCTTGAAGATGCCCTTCAGATCGACATCCATGGTCAGATCCCACTTGTCGTCGGTGAGCTTGTCGAGCGGCGTGCGATGGGCGATACCCGCATTAGCAACGATGACGTCGATCTTGCCGAAGCGTGCCTCGACATTGGCGACGAGCTGATTGGCCGCTTCCGTCGAGCGCACGTCGTAAAAGTGAAACTCGGCCGAACCGCCGGCGGTCAGAATGTCGCGAACCGTCTGCTCGCCTTCCTTTTTAAGAATATCGGTGACGACGACATGATCGCCAAGCGCGGCAAAGACCTTCGCTGTCGCCTGGCCGATGCCGATGCCCGCTCCCGTGACGATGACCACCCGCTTTTCTAAACTGTCCATCTGCTTGTCTCCCTCAGAGCATCACATCGCCGGAATTCGGTCCAAGGGTCTGGCCGACAAAGAGGCTTGCTGCCGGCGAGGCCAGAAACGCCACGGTCGCGGCCACCTCTTCGGGCTCGCCGAAGCGACCGAGCGGCAGTTCGCGCTTCTTGCGTTCGCGCCATTCCTCGGAAAGACCGCGCACCAGCGGCGTATTGATCGGCCCAGGCGCCACGGCATTGACCCGCACGCCGCGGCTCGAAACCTCGCGAGCGAGCGCCTTGGTCATGCCGATGATTGCAGCCTTCGCACCGGAGTAATGAACCAGCTCGATGCCACCGATCTGGCCGAGCTGGGAGGCGACGTTGACGATGACGCCCTCGCCGCGCGCCAGCATCGAAGGCATGACGGCCTTGGTCATCAGGAAGGTGCCGCGAACATGCACGGCAAACATCCGGTCGAAATCCTCAAGCTCGAGGGTCTCGAATGCCGCCTGATGCGCTATGCCGGCATTGTTGACGAGAAGGGCGACATCGCCATGCAAGGCCTTGGCGGCAGCATGGACTGCCGCCACATCCTCGGGCCGCGCCACGTCACCGGCGATCGCGGTCGCCGCACCGCCCGCCTCTTTGATCTGCGAGGCAACAGCCTCGGCTCGCTCAGCCGAGAGGTCATTGACCAGAACCGAATAACCGTCGGTGGCAAGGCGCAGCGCAATGGCACGCCCGATACCCGAGCCGGCGCCGGTGACGATGGCGGAAACCCTCTGCACCATCATGCATCCTCCTGAATGCGGACACGCTTGGCGCGGCGGACCGACAGGCCCATCAGGATCGCGTAGGTGCCGAGGAGCGCGAAGGAAAAGAGCGTCGTCAGCACCCCGAAGGCAAAGACGTTCGGATGCACCTCGACGGAGAAGGTGCCGTAGATGGCGAGCGGCAGCGTCAACTCGCGGCCGGAGGCAAACAGAGTGCGTGAGAACTCGTCATAGGACAGCGTGAATGCGAAGAGCATGGCCGAAAGCACGCCCGGAAAGATCAGCGGGAAAGTGACCTTGCGGAAGGTGCGCGCCGGCGTGACGCCGAGCGACCAGGAGGCCTCCTCCATGCTCGGATCGAACCTGTTGAAGATGGCAAGCATGACGAGGAAGGCAAAGGGGAAGGTGTAGACGACATGCAGGACGAAGGCCGTGCTCCACCAGTGACGGTCGATGCCGAAGGCATTAGCGACAAGCGCCATGCCGAGGCCGACAAGCACGCCCGGCACCATCATGCCGAGAACGATGAGATAGAAAGCCGCGCCGGAACCGCGGAACTTGCGGCGAAAGGCCTGGGCGGACGTGACGCCGAGCACCGTCGAGACGATCATGGTCATCAGCGCCAGAAAGAGCGAGCGGATCAGCGCCTGGTCGATCGGCAAGGGTGCGATGCGCGAGGGCGGCGTCAGGCCGAAGAGATGCCGATACCAATAGGTCGACCATT
Organism: Martinezella tropici; assembly: GCF_008370325.1. Classification (GTDB taxonomy): domain Bacteria; phylum Pseudomonadota; class Alphaproteobacteria; order Rhizobiales; family Rhizobiaceae; genus Rhizobium; species Rhizobium tropici_B. The sequence continues at coordinate 527,893 of NZ_VNIP01000003.1, forward strand.
CGATGATCGGAAATTGCGGACCACCCTCTGGTCCAGTCTGGAACGACAGGATCGCCAGGACGACGAGCGGGCCATAGAGGAAGATCAAGAAGAGGGTCGTGTAGACACCCAGGCCGAGCTTGATACCGCCAGCATTCATGATCAGAGCTCCTTTCTGAGGTCGACGATCTTGAGCAGGGCTGCGACGACCGCACCCATGATGATCGTGAGCACAACGCCGGCGACTGCGGCAAAGGCCCATTTCAGCGAGCCGACCTGGGTGACGATGATGTTGCCGAGCAGATTGACCTTGCGGCCGGACAGGGCGGCGGACGTTGCGAATTCGCCGAGAACCATGACGGAAACGAAGATCGCGCCAACCACCACGCCAGGCATGGACAACGGCAGTATGATCGTGCGGAAGATGCGCCAGAAGCCCGCACCGAGATCCTGGGCTGCTTCGATGACCGAAGCGTCGATGCGGCCCATCATGAAAGCGATTGGCCCGACCATGAAGACGCAGTAGATCTGTGTCATGCCGATGATGACGGACAGCTCCGAAAACAGCAGCACCTCTATCGGCTGCTGCACGATGCCGAGCTTCATCAGGATCATGTTGATGGCGCCTTCGGTGCCGAGCATCGGCCGCCAGGCAAGCACGCGGATGAGGAAGGACGTCCAGAACGGGATGACGCAGAGCACCAGAAGCACCGTCTGCAGCGTCTTGTTCTTGATGAGAAGCCCGACGAAGAGTGCCGCCGGATAGCCGACGATCAATGTCGATACCAGCACAAGCAGCCAAATGCGGATCGTCGTCCAGAGCGCCCCGAGATAGGTGGGGCTCGTCAGGAAGGTGACCCAGCTCTGCAGGGTCAGCGTCGGCTCTATCTTGAAGGTCGTCTGCGTCCAGAAGGAAACATAGACCATCATCAGCATCGGCAGAACGAGGAAGGCGACCATCCAGATCATGCCCGGCGCCAGAAGCCAGAATGTCTTGCTCGATCTCCGGCGCACGGTTACGCCTTCCTGGACGGCTTCCTCGCTTGTCGCAACCATGGTCATTTCTCGCTCTCCTTGGAGGGGCCGGGGAAAGATGTCGAAGGGCTCTTGCCAGCCGAAAACCCCGCATCAACCGAAGACAAGGGCATCCTCCTTCTTCCAGACGAGCGCATAGCGATCCATTTCGACAAAGGCCGGTGGGCGGGCATGGCTCAGATGGGATTCGACCTCGAAGACGTGACCGCCATCGAGCGCAAAGAAGGAATTGACCGCCGCTCCGGAATATTCGCTGGCGATGAAATCACCCTCGATGCGCACCTCGTCATTCGATAGCGCGGCATCGCGGGCGCGGATCGAAATACGGTCGTAGCGGATCGCATAGGCCGGTTGCGGCGCCTTCCGGCGCGATGCATTCAGGGGGAAGCGGCCTGCCGGCCCGACGAAAGCATCCTCGACGACATTGCCGGCAAACAGGTTATAGCAATTGAGAAAGCGGGCCACCGAGGCCGTTGCCGGGCTGTTGTAGACCACATCCGATGCGGCGGCCTGGGCAATGCGGCCGCGATCGAGCACGAGGACCAGATCCCCCATCGCCAGGGCTTCGCTCTCGCTACCGGTGACATGCAGGAAGGTCACGCCGCAGCGCTCGCGGATGATCTTGAGCTCGCTTCGCATACGGCCGCGCAGATTGGCATCGAGCGCGCCGAGCGGCTCGTCCAGCAGCACCATCTTTGGCTCCGTCACCAATGTGCGCGCCAGGGCGACGCGCTGGCGTTGCCCGCCGGAAATCTGCGTGACGGCGCGGTCGTCAAATCCCTTGAGGCCGACCAGCGACAGCATGTCCTGAACCCTCTTTGCCAGGACGCGCGCATCCGTGACCGGATCGACCTTGCGGTTGCGCAGGCCGAAGGCAACGTTCTCGGCAACGGAAAGATGCGGAAACAGAGCGAAGTTCTGAAAAACGAAGCCGATGCCGCGATCATGCGGCTCCACGCCATCGAGCCGTTTACCGTGGAAAAGGATCGAACCGGCATCCGGCTCCTCGAAGCCGGCAATGACGCGCAGCAGTGTCGTCTTGCCCGAGCCGCTGGGGCCTAGCAGCGAGATATAGGCATTGTCGGGCAGAGAGAAATCTATCCTATTTAGCGCGGGCGCCGCGCCATAGGACTTGGTGACTTGGCTGAGCTGAAGAACGGTCGACACCGATTTCCTACCAGTTTCAAGGCAAGGACCATCCTTCGGGCAAAGCACCGTCATCGCCAGGATCTCATCGATCCGGACACCAGACGTCGGTCTGCATTCGCGCATGATGACATGCGCGTCAAAGAGATGTTCCTTGGCGTTTCAAAGAGTTCCACCTACGGCGCTTCTAACGAGCGCCTTGATGACGAGAGCATTGCATAAATGATTTTTGTATTCAATAGACTTTTTTCTGCAAAGTCGATTTGAAAATGACAAATGATCGTGAGGCGCTTAACGACGAGATTGAGAGGGTTGGCGTGATTTTAACTTGCGGGCAAATTTGACGACAAAGTCCTTGCCGTAAGCGCAGCCACGCGGCGCTCACGCTTGAAAAACATTCCACAAAAGCACGTCTCGCGACTCTATTCGCTCGCGCACAGTGCCGTAACGACCGCCAAAATCGCAGATTGAAAATATATTTTGTATTCAATAATCATTTATTTTTGCGCTATGTTGGTGCGACAAAACGCGTAAGAGTGAGGTATCGGAACGACGTGAGTCCATTGCATCAGATGACCGAAAACCGTGCGCGCCCCAATGCGCAAAAGCGCTACGAGATCGCCGAGGATGTTCTGCGTGGCAATATCGAGGACAACACGCTGCCGCGGGGCGTGGTGCTGCTCGAAGGGCCGATCGCCGATATCCTGCAGATTTCGCGCGCGCCGGTGCAAAGGGCGCTGCAGGCGCTGGAAACCGAAGGGCTGGTGCATCGCTTCAACGGGCGCGGCTACCTCGTCGGGCCTGCCGGCCACGGCATCGAGCCGAACCGCACCGATATCAAGACGCTTGGGCTGACGATCCCGCGCCATGCGGACGAGGCTTTGCAGAGCCGCGCCTCCTGGGAGCGCATCTACAATACCGTGGAAGCTGATGTCGCCGGCTGCGTCGTCTTCGGCCAGTACCGCATTATCGAGATCGAGCTTGCCGATCATTTCAATGTCAGCCGCACCGTCGTGCGCGATGTGCTGACCCGGCTGCGCGAACGCGGGCTTGTGCGCAAGAACCAGTCGTCCCACTGGATCGCCGGCCCGCTGACAGCACAGATGATCAAGGATCATTACGGCCTGCGCGGCATGCTGGAGCCGCAGGCGATGGTCGCCGGTGCGAGCCGGGTCGATCGGGAGCGCTTGAACGATCTGTTTCTGCGCCTTTCCGATCTCGAGCGGCGCGAACCGGCCGATCATCTTGCGACGCTCGAGGTCATCCAGGCGGACTTCATCGAGATCTGCATCCTTGCAACGCCGAACGAACGGCTGAAGGAATCCATCCGCAACAATCTGCTGCCGGTGACGGCGACGGAAAGATTGCTGCGGCGCCTCGGCCTGCCCGGCGATCCCGCCATCATCACCGAGCTCCGCCTGATCGCGGAACTGCTGCTGCGGGGTGCCGTCAAGGCGGCGGCGGCTATGATGGAAACCCATCTCGAAGCATCCGTCAACCGCACGATCGCGCAGATGAAGATCGTCGCGATCATCCCCGGCCCCGGCGTGACGGCCGCTTATCTCACCCGCGTTCTCGAATGAGGCGCAGACGATCCCTGCCATATTCCGGCTGCGTCGGAAGCGGGGGATCGAAAAGGCGGCCATTCGCTTGATCCCTTACGTCAGAGCAGCGCGGAGGCGTGCAAGCAGCGCCCGACGATCCGCGCGCGCCGCAAGCGCCTGATCCATGGTGACCTCCACGAACTGTGTCGGCGTATGCGGCTGCAATTGCCCGATCAGATCCATATCGGCCGAGATCACCGTTCCCAGCATGAAGTAACCGCCGCCGGAGACGGCATCGCGATGCAGGATGATCGGCTCCGTCCCGCCCGGCACCTGGATCGAACCATAGGGATAGCAGCTGTCGACGATGTTGGAGGGGTCCGAGCCCGCGCCGAAGGGCTGCTTGCGCTCGACGAATTCGAGCTTGCGGCCGCCGCGGAAGCGATAACCCATGCGATCGGCCTCCGGCGCCACCTTCCACTGGTCTGCAAAGAAGTTGCCCTTCGTCTCCTCGGTCAGCCGATCCCAGTAGAGCCCTGGCAATACCCTGAGCTCGGCCGGCATGCCGGGCTTGCGGCGCAGTTCTTCGGTAACGGATCGGCCGGCGCTATCCAGAGAGCCGGAACCGACGGGAAGTTCGTCTCCGGCGGCGATCGGCCTGCCGTTAAAGCCGCCGAGGGCGCCGATCGCATAGGTCGACCGGCTGCCGAGCGCTGGCGGGACATCGATGCCGCCCGATACCGCAATGCAGATCCGCGCGCCGGATTTCAGAAAGTCGAAGCTTACGGTCTGCCCCGCCTTGACCTTGAGCGCCGTCCACCCCGGCCGGAGTTCTCCGTCGATCCTGACGGGCATATCGGCGCCGGTGACCGCAATCAGGGCATCGTCGAGAAATTCGAGCTTCGGGCCCATGAAGACGGCCTCCAACCCTGCGGCACCCTCATCATTGCCGACGAGAAGATTTGCCGCCCGCATGGCATAGCGATCCATGGCGCCGCCGATGGGAATGCCGAGGTGGAAATAGCCGGGCCGCCCGAGATCCTGAACCGTGGTCGAAAGGCCGTGATGAAGAACCTTAATGGCCATGCAGCGCACCCTCCAGCCTGGTGTTGTAGCCGTCGATATCGGCCTGGTATTGCCGCAGATCGAAGCTGACCTCGCGGATCGGCGGCGCGAAGCGCCCCTTGTCGACATCCTCGACCGCCCGCTCGTAGCCGTCGCGATCGATCGGCCGGAATTTCACGATATCGCCGGGGCGGAAGAACACCATGAAATCGCGCAGATAGCTTGTCGATTGCGTGGGATCGAAGATCGGCATCGGCGTGATGCCGAACATCTGATAGCCGCCTGCGCCGCGCACGGAATAGATGCAGCCGAAACAGCCGCCATGTCCCACAGTCAGCCGCGGCGTATCGGTGCGCGGCCGGAGATATTTCGGCACTTCGATCTGCCGCTGCCGCTCTACCATCTGGTACATGAACGGCAGGCCGGCAACAAAGCCGACCATCGAAACGAACCATGGCGATCCGGCATGAGCCGATATGAAGTCCTCGACCGCTCCATAGCCGTTGATCCTGGCCGCATAGTCGAGATCTGTGCCTGTGGGCTCCTGATGCCGCTCGCGGAAGCGCATCAGCGTCTCATGGGTCCACGGATCGTTATAGAAGACAGGGATTTCGACGATGCGGGTCGTAATGACGGGCTCCGCCTTTTCGGCCACCCCCTCGATTGCCTTGACCTCGCGTAAGAGATCGTCCGGCTTGATCAGATCCGGATCGAACTTGATCTGGAAGGAAGCGTTGGCAGGGCAGATTTCGGTCACGCCTTTGATGGCGCTCTCACGCACCCCCTTGGCCATCGACAGGCTTTTGAAGAAGGCTTCAAGGGACATCTCGTCGCTGCATTCGACGAAGAGATGCTCGTCACCTCCGAATGTGAAGCGAGCAGGCATCAGGCAACCTCCGCTGATATGCCGTCAACCGCGGAAAAATCGGTCTCCAGCCAGGATTCGAGAAAACGCGTGTGAAATGTTCCCTTGCGCACCGATGGATCGCGGGCGAGCGCGAGGTGCAGGGGGATCGTCGTCGGCAGGCCCTCGATCGTCAGATTGGAAAGGGCGGCGGCCAGCCTGTCGAGGCAGGCATCGCGATCGTTGGCCCAGACGATGAGCTTGCCGAGCAGGGAATCGTAAAAGGGCGGCACGGTATAACCGGCATAAAGCATCGTGTCGAAACGGATGCCCTCGCCTTCTGGTATTGAGAGCCGCGTCACGGTGCCTGGCGCGGGCAGAAAGCCCTTGACCGGATCCTCGGCATTGATCCGGCACTCGATGGCATGACCATTCACCCGAATATCGGACTGCGACAGCGACAAGGGAGCGCCGCCCGCCACCTTGAACATTTCCTGCACCAGATCGATGCCGGTAATCATTTCGGTCACCGGGTGTTCGACCTGGATGCGGGTATTCACTTCGATGAAATAGAACTGCCTGTTATCTTCGTCGTAGAGATATTCGACCGTGCCCGCGCCGCGATAGCCGACTTCAGCGGCAAGCGCTACGGCGCTGGCACAGAGGCGCTGGCGCACCTCATCGGGAAGAAGAAAAGCCTGCGCTTCCTCCCACACCTTCTGGCGTCGCCGCTGCAGCGAGCATTCGCGCTCGAAACAATGCACGAAGTTCCGTCCGTCGCCGAAGATCTGCACCTCGATATGGCGGGCGCGGGTGATGACCTTCTCCATGTAGAGGCCGCCATCGCCGAAAGCGGCCGCCGCCTCCGCCGAGGCGAGCGGAAACTGCTCTCGAAGTTCGGCCAGCGACTGAACGATGCGGATGCCGCGCCCGCCGCCGCCGGCTGCCGCCTTGATCATGGCGGGAAAACCGGTGCGCTCGGCAATCGCCTCGGCAGCCGCAATATCAGCCACGCGGCCGTCGCTTCCCGGCACCGTCGGCACGCCGGCGCGAGCCGCAATCGCCCGCGCCGCTACCTTGTCGCCGAGCAATCGGATGGCTTCGCCGCTCGGCCCGATGAAGATCATACCTGCCGCCTCGACGGCATCGGCAAAATCTCCGTTTTCGGACAAAAACCCATATCCCGGGTGAACTGCATCCACGCCGGCCGAACGCGCCGCCGAAACGATGGCTTCAATGTTCAGATAGGATTTCTTCGGAGCCGGCGAGCCGATATTGATCGCCTCGTCGGCCAGCTTCACCGCGAGCATGTCGGCATCCGCCGCGCTATGGACCTGCACCGTGCGAATGCCGAGCGCCTTGGCGGCCTTTATGATCCTGACGGCGATCTCGCCACGATTGGCAACCAGGACAGAACGGATCGTCATGGGTCCACCTCCGCGATGATCTGGCCGGCCATAACAGGCTCTTCGTTGTCGACGAGGAAGGTGATGTTCTTGCCATCGAGGCCGGCCGGGATCTGCTGGAAGGTTTTCATGACCTCGATAAGGCCGATCGTATCGCTGGCAGCAACGGCATCGCCCTCGGCCTTGAAGGGCGGTGTATCCGGAGAAGAGGCCCTGTAGAAGGTTCCCGGAAGGGGTGATCTGATCTCAAGCTTGCTCATGGGACCTCCGCGCTGCGTCGCTGTTCAAAATCTGCGAAACGGGTGCAATTTTTATGCCTTCGGCAATGAGGGCCTCGCGCATGTGGCGCACGATATCGAGCGCACCCAAAGTATCGGAATGAAAACAGATGGAATCGAAGGCGATCGGAATATCGGCACCATTGACGGTGCGCACGACGCCTTCGGTGCAGGCCCTAATCACCTTGCGGGCGATTGCCTTCGGATCGGGACGACCCGCATCCCTGGTAAAGACGATCCAGCCCGTATCGCCGTAGTCGCGATCGGCATAGAACTCGCGGACAACAGGCTGGCCAGCCTCCTCGGCGGCAAGGCAGGTTGCCGAGCCGGCCATGCAGAAGACGAACATGTTCGGCGCCGCCGTGCGCATATATTGGATGAATATCTGCGAAAGATCCGTGTTCGCCGCCAGCTCCATATAGAGCGCACCATGCGGCTTCACGTGCTGGACGGGCACGCCATACCGTCTGGCGAACTCCCGCAGCGCGCCGACCTGATAGATCATATCGTTGACGATCTCGCGGCTGGTGCCGTTGATCTTGCGCCGTCCGAAGCCCTGGAGATCGTTGTAGCCGGGATGAGCCCCGACGCCGACCCCGTGAGCGGCCGCGATCCGCACGGTCTCATCCATCAGATTGGGATCGCCGGCATGAAAGCCGGTCGCGATATTGGCCGAACTGATGAGCGAGATGAGTTCCTCGTCATGCGCGTCGCCGATCCGCCATCGGCCGAAGGCCTCCCCCATGTCGCAGTTGATGTCGACAGCTTCCTTCATGCATTTCCTCAGATATGTGCGTTCCGATCAGGAGCGATATGAAGACGCTAGAGAGAAAGGCGCCTCTTGAAAAATACAATTTTCAAAGCAGCATTATCTGATAAAATGATATTGAAGCCTAAAATGGCGTCAATAATTATATATATTTATCAATGCATTATGGATAATGCGCAAAGTTAAGTCGAAAATCCGCTCGTTTTAGAGCTGCTAAATCTGATTCAATGCAGCGGTTTTCAGATAAATAGATGGGGGGACATCATGAGCCTGAGCCTGCGGCAGCTTCGCTATTTCATCGCAACGGCCGAATACGGGCAGATCTCGCATGCGGCCGTCAGCCTGTCGATCTCGCAGTCGGCTGTCACGGCGGCGATCAAGGATCTCGAATTGACGGTCGGCGTGTCGCTGTTCAACCGCACCCCACAAGGGATGGAGCTGACCACGGCCGGGCGGCAATTCCTCTCTCACGCCTATGAAATTCTGGCCAAGGTCGACGAGGCGACCCGTCTCAATCTCGTCAGCAGCGATATCGAGGGAGAGCTTGTCGTTGCCGCGACCTATACCGTCATCGGCTATTTCCTGCCGCTTCACATCGAGCGTATCCGCCGTCTCTATCCGAAACTGAAAATCCAGCTCTACGAGGTCAATCGCGAATCGATCGAGGAGGGCCTGCTCAGCAATCGCTACGACATTTCGGTGCTGCTGACCTCGAACATCCTCAATCCGATGCTGGCGACCGAAACCCTTCTGAGCTCGGTCAGGCGCCTCTGGCTTCCGGCGGGTCACGACCTGCAGCGCCGCGACGGCATCGGCCTGCGTGAGATCGCCGAAGAGCCCTACATAATGCTGACGGTCGATGAGGCGGCCCATTCTTCCTTGCGCTACTGGAGCCGAAGCTCCTATCAGCCCAAGGTGCTCCTGCGGACCAGTTCGATCGAGGCCGTCAGGTCGATGGTGGCAAACGGCCTTGGCGTCGCCATCCTCTCGGATATGGTGCATCGCCCCTGGTCGCTTGAGGGGCGACGCATCGAGACCGTGAACATCCAGGATCCGGTTCCGCCGATGGATGTGGGTCTGGCCTGGCGCGCCAATGTCGAATTCAGTCCGCCAATGCTTGCCTTCCGACGTTATTTCCAACAGGCCTACAGCCTGCCGGGCACCAATTCCTGATCATAACGCGCTTGGCAGCATTGGCCGGTCGGAGCTCACGCATTTCCCTGCTTCTGCGAAATCCGGCACATGGATCGACTGCGCCGCGCGTCTATTGGACGAGCACGGGTTGCATGCAGCGCGCATCCGTCACCCTTATGTCGGCCTGACCGACACCGACGCCAAGCACTCCGAGCAGATTGTAAAGGAGCTGGTCGACAGGAGCGGTGACTGCAGACAGCGTATCGGCGACGGCTCCCAGCACCGCGCTCGGCGTGCCAAGGGTGAGGATAAGCACCTGGATGCTGACGTTGGCATTTTTCAAAAGTGATTGGACGGCCGAGGTCAGGACAGTGCTGGTTGAAACGGTCTTGACCGTGCCGGCGGAAATTTCCGAGGGCTGAAAGGTCACGCGTGTCGGACTCATATTGGCGACATCGACCTGCGAACTTGCGATCACCTTCAGAAGCAGGGAATCGATGATCGCTGCCGGAGTAACCCGTGGCTTGGAACCGAAATTCACGAAGGCCGAAGTATCGACGTCTCCAAGCGCAATCTCCGCCACCCCAGGCACGGCGTCGATCCCGACGACGGCGTTCGGCATGCTGCCGCCGACACAGCTTATCGAGGCAAGCTTAGCCTCGGCGGGCGCGATTTCAACATAAAGCGGCACCCTGATCTTCAAGCCCGCAATCAGGGACAGACCAGTGACCGAAACTTCGATTGCCGCGCGCACCTGCGGCGTGCGAACGATGGTGCCAGGCGCGCCCACGGCAGCGGCCGGTGTTTGTTGTGCGATCTCTCCGATTGCCAGCGTCATCTTTGCCGTCGCAAGGCCGGGCACCGTGGCCCCGAGATCGAGCGCGATCTGCTTTTGTTGGTTGGCTGCCATCGCGGTCGCGGAGATCAGGTCCATCACGCTGATCGTCGAGGTCAGGTTGGGCGCGGTTCCCACGACATCCGTCCCCAGAGGGCCGAGGTTCACAATATCCTGCAGCTTGACGGTAAGCTTCGTGGTTCCGAGCGTCTTGCCCAGATTGTTGATGATGGTGACGACCGCAGGGGAAAGATTGGACGATTTGCCGAGCGCGCCGAGAATCTTGTCGTAGGTGACATCGGTCGCCAGGAGCTGATTGTAGCTTACCCCTGTCAGCTTGAGATCCGTCGCCAACAGATTGAGGAAGCTCAAGAGGTTTACCTTCGCGCTGATGAGCGACTGATAGTCGACGAGATTGAGAGAGACCTGCGTTCCAAGAAGAGAGCCCAGGAGCTGGTTTAGAATGCCGCCGTTGAGGCTCGCAAGCCGGGACCCGACGGAAAAGGCGGCCAGACGCTCGCTGGAAGCCGTACCTGTTGCGCTCAAGGTCGGCGGGTCGGCAAAAGCGGAGGCAAAAGGCATCACCGCCTTTTGCGTCAGTGTGACCCTTACGGAATCGGAGGGGGAGGTCCCCGATGTGAAGCGGCTTTCAGGCGCTACAGACGTGTCCGCCTTATAGGACCCTAAAGCCAGGCTGCCCAAGGTTTCATATTGGCCCGAAGTGGCTGCAGCCGCCGTGATCTGCCCGCTGGCGGTCACATAGCTACTGCCCGATGCCACCGCGGCCGTCGTGCCGTTGCTTTGAAGATTGGTCAGGAGCGCGCTTTGCGCATTTGCGATATCGGCGGCAGCCGTGATCGCGCCAATATCGCTCAACTGCTGCAGGCGCCGTTGTTGCAGCGTCATCATGCCGTAATCGATACCAAGACCAAGGCAGTAGAGGATCAAGGGAGAGACAAGCGCGGTGGTCACCGCCACATTTCCCCGCCTATCCGCCAAGGAGGCGAGCCGACCGGGAAGTCTCTTCATCAGAGGCCTCCCAGCCGGATGGTCGAATAGCGGCGGATGGTCGAATCCGGCATCACGAAAGTATAGAGGTTCCAGATTGGAAGATCGGATGCGTCGTAGGCGGCGCTCACGGTGAACTGGTTGGCATTGGCCGGGTCTGTCGCGACGGTGACCGTCAACTTGCTCTTGTTGATGAAGGCGTCGTTGATGGTCGAGCGGGTGACGAAGTCCTGAACCAGCTGGCTCCGTTCAGTGGCCGACAATCCGGCGATCGCGGTCCGTGCGGCATCGGCGGTCAGCTGCTGTAGGGAATGGGCTGCGGTGAGATAGATGCCGAAGGCAACCAATGTCAGAAGCAGTAGGAAAAAAAGCGGCGCGATTAAAGCGAATTCGACCGCTGCGGCTCCCTTCTTATCCCTGCCGAAATGAGAAACACGATACATGGTCCTGTCTCCTTCAATCGGCCGCCATCTATGCGATGACGGTCGAGGAGACCTTAGACTTTGGGCGTTAATTTTATATTTCTAAATAAGATACTTTCTAATATTATTACATCTTAATGATATTAGATACTTGATAAAGTCCTCATTATTTTCTTGATCGTCGCCACAGAATAGAGCCGCAACCATATCGCAATTCAGCGACCTCTGATCACAGCATCCGTCGCAACTGCGGTGACAGACGCCGTCATTTCTCCGGCCCTGATCGGGTCGGGAGGCCGACGCCATAACTCGTATGGCGGCGATCTACTTTTTCTTCGGCGCTAGTTCCCAGCCGCCTTGTAAGTTTCTTACAAAGCGGCGGTTCCCTTTGTAATAGGTCACGGCACCTGTGCGATCCACCTTGATCGACGTCGGCAGCGATTGCGTGACCGCTTTCAGCCGCTCGACCATGTCAAACGCTTCCTGTCTTTTTCCAGCGCGGATCAGCGCCATCAGCTTGGACTCTTGCTTCATCCTCTATACTCCCGTTCATGGAGGATCAGGGGCCGGCGGAGTGTGTGGTCCGTCAGTTGCTTTTTCATATCGATCAACCCGCTCGGCGTTGCATGAGCAGCGAACGCAGTGCCACGACCACCACGCAAACGCTGGAGACTAGAAAGATTGCGCCGGACATGGCGTAAATCGTCGGCGAAGCGCCGGCATTCATCTTGCCGAACAGCACCACCGGCAACGTGTTTTGGCGACCGGCCAGATAGAAGGCGCGCGTAAACTCGTTGAGGGACAGCAGGAACGAAAAGATGAAGGCGCTGACGAGACCCGGGCGGATCAACGGCAGCGTAATATCCAGGAACTGCCGGAGGCGGCTCGCACCAAGGTCGTCTGCCGCCATCAGATAGGTCCGCTTGACGACGGCAAAGCTTGTCAGAATGACGATGAAGGCAAAAGGCATTGCCCACAGCAGATGACCGGCAATGACGGTCAAGGCCGAAGCCTTCACGCCGGCGCGGCTGATAACGGTCGATAACGCCAGTCCCTGGATGACGCCCGGCACGAACATCGGCAGAAGCACGGTCAGGAACCACAGGCTGCGGCCGCGGTGCAGCTCGCGATACGCGAGCGCAGCGCCGAGCGACAGCAAGGTCGCGATAACAGCCGTCGCAAGCGCTATCATGATCGATTGGCCGAGCGCGGCGACAAGCGCGCTTTCCGCCCCGAGCGCGAAATACCATTTCAGCGTGATGTCGGAAAAATGCGGCAGGCCGGGCTGCAGCGCCGGATTGAAGGAAACGCCGAGCAAATAGAGCGGCGGCGCATAGATCACGGCGAGACCGATAACGGTCAGCGTCCAGATGACGATGCGCGGCGTCGTTCCCTCTCTGACGATCATTGGCCACGCTCCTCGAACAACGAGGAGAGGCCGAATATGGCGTCTCCGATCAGCACCAGTCCGAAGACGATCACAAGCATCAGCGTCGAGATCGCAAAGGCGAGCGGGAAATTGGCGACACGCATAACGTCATTGATCATCACGGACACGATCGATGCACCGGCGCCGCCAAGCATCTGCACCTCGGTCGACGAGCCTGCGACCATGACGAAGACAAATAGGAACCCAGCAAAAACACCAGAATAGGTCAGCGGCAGCAGCACGGTGCGCACCATCGTCCAGAAGCCGGCGCCGAGATCGCGCGATGCCGCCAGCGCAATCGGATCGACGCGGCGCATCGACAGCAGCACAGGGAAGGTGGCGAACGGCAGATAGGAGGCGACGAGCCCGACAATAACGGCAAAGTCGCTGAACAGCAGCCAGTCGAGCGGCGCATCGATAATCCCAGCCTGCTGAAGCAACGTGTTGATGACGCCGGTGCGGCCAAGCAACAGCCGCCAGGAAAAGGAGCGGATGAGATAAGACGTGAAAAATGGGATGGTAAGGAGAGCCGCGAGCAAAACCGACAGCCTACGCCCAGCCAGGAAATACATGGCATAGGCGGTGGGATAGGCGATGACGAGGCAAATAGCCGATGTCAGAAACGCTTTGCCGAGGGTCGACAGAAACACGCTCCAGCGCCCAGCCTCCAGCACCGCGCCATAAGCGGCGAGGCTGAACTCCGGCTTGATCCAGTAAGTCGCGGAATCCCAGGCACAGAAACTCCAGACGACGACCAAGACGAGCGGCGCAAGGCCGAGCACGAGGATCGCCGCAAGCGGAGCAGCCAGCAATAGAACTGGTGTCTTCATAGTCTAACCCTCCTTCTCCCGGCGTTGATCCCATCGGCTCGGGGCCGGCCTGTCCCTGGACAGATGAGCCAGCCCCGATCCATCGCGTTACATCAGGCGTTGCGCAGCCTCTGCCACCATTCCTCGTAGCGTTGGAAATTGTCCGGGCGGCAATTCTGCCAGTAGACCTTTCCGGAGAACTTGGCCTTCACATGATCGGCAAGCTTGGCGACGTCGTGGGCCTTATATTCGTCGGGATGGGCCTTGGCGTAGGCGAGGTTGTTGTCGGTCGGCACGAGATAACCGCGCGCCTTGCCCAATTCGCAGCCGTAGAGGCCAGCAAGCAATGCATCGACGAATTTATGGGCGGCCTCGGCCTTGCCACGCTCTGCGGCACCCTTCAGCAACACCGTGTTGTTGCCCCAGCCTTCATAGCCTTCGACGGGTGCGGCATATTCCACCTGAAGCCCGCGCTTGCGGCCTTCATAGACGATCGGTTCCCAGCCGGTCATGGCATCAACCTCTTCGTTCGCCACCAGCTGCACGCCCTGCTCCCAGCCATTCCAGAAGGTCCGGAACTGCCCATCCTTCTTGTGCTTGATCAGGAATTCCATCACGAGGCCGAGTTCGGATTCCGTCAGGTTGCCCGGATCCTTGATCGGCTTGTTTTCGGCTTCCTTGAGATAGATGGCGGTGAAGATGGCGCTGTTGATCCAGGCGTCCTCCATCGCGACCCGGCCCTTGAGCTTCGGATCGAAGATGACGCCGTAGCTGTCGACCTTGCCGAGCTTGTCGGGGCGGTAGATGATGGAGTCGGCGTTGACGACCGTCGGGATGCCGTATTGCTTGCCTTCATGGGTCAAGGTCGGGATATCCTTGGCCCATTGCCAGATGCCTGCGAAATTCGGGATCTTGGAAACGTCCCAGGGTGTGATCAGCCCCTGCTTGGCAAGCTCCCTTTCGGCGCCGCCCTGAAAGCCGCCGACATCGAAAAGATCGTTGGCATTGCCGGCGGCAAGGCGCGCGACGACCGGGCCGACATCGTTGCCGTTATCGGTGAATTCGGGCGAAACGCCGCTCTGGCGCGCAAATTCCTGCCACTTGTCGCCGATGTCGAGCGTCGCCGTGGCCCAGAATGCAACCGTTGCGTCATCGGCCATGGCCTGCGTCGCGGCCAATCCGCCAAAAGAGAGCGCGGCCGCGCCCGCGCCCATCAGCTTGAGCATGTCACGGCGCTGCATGTTGCTCCTCAAGGCGGAGGAGGCGAGATCTCTATCTTTGTTCATCGTGTCATTCCCTTCCCTCATTTTTCGCTTGTTTCAGCTATTCGGGTCCTACTCATCGCCTGCAGCCAGGGCCGGTATTCCGGAACGATCAATCAAGAGCGCAGCACCCGGCTTCAGACGCACGCGCACGCTTTCGCCCGGCATGGGCGGTGTCGCGTCCGCGCTGGTCGTTAGCACCACACGCTGGCTGTCGGCGAAAGCGAGCGTAACGTCATGGCTGAGTCCACGATAGATGCTTTCGACAACCTTAAGTTCAATTGCTTCGGTCGCTATCGCGGCAGCCGGGACAAGCTCAATCCGGTCGGGGCGGATCGCGACCAAGGCGTCGGACGGCGGCGCAGCCCCGGAAAAAGTCGCGCTCAGCCGTTGGCCGGCGATCGTGGCAATGGCCTTTTCGCCGGAAACCGCAATGCTTTCAGGCTTAAGAAGCGTATCGATACCGACAAAGCGTGCAACGAAGGCATTGACCGGCGCCTCGAAGAAACGGGACGGCACATCGGTCTGCTCGATGCGTCCCTTGTGCATGACCGCCATGCGATCGGAAAGGCTGAGCGCCTCGTCCTGATTGTGGGTAACGAGAATGAAGGTCGCGCCGGTACGCTTGTGCAGCCGCCCGAATTCGTCGCGCATCTGCTGGCGCAAGCGCTCGTCAAGTCCGGTCAGCGGTTCATCGAGGAGAAGGATACCCGGCTCCATGACGAGCGCGCGAGCGAGCGCCACGCGCTGGCGCTGGCCGCCTGAAAGAAGATTGACGTCGCGATCGGCAAAGCCGGAAAGCTCGACGAGATCCAAAGCATTCTCGACCTTGGCCTTCAGCCTGGCACCGGCAAGCCCACGCAACTTCAGCCCATAGCCGACATTCTGCGCGACATTCATATGCGGGAAGAGTCCGAGCGACTGGAAAACGGTGTTGACCGGCCGGCGATTGGCCGGAACGCCGGCCATATCTCTCCCATCGAAAAGCACGCGGCCCGAAGTCGGCCTGTCGAAACCGCCGATCAGCTTCAAAAGCGAGCTCTTGCCGCAGCCGGACGAGCCGAGCAGCGTAAAGAACTCCCCTGCTCTAATGTCGAGCGTCACGTTATCGACGGCCCGCATCGGCCCGAAACTTCTGACGATATGGTCGAGACTGATCGCAATCGCCATATCAGACGCTTCTCCCATCGCATTCGCGGATGAGCAGCAGCCCCTCCCTGCTCACTTCAAGTTCCTGTCCGGCAGCCACCAGCGAGGTTGCAGTCGCTTCCTCGATGAGGAGCGGGCCGGCGATCTTCTCGGAAGCGGGCAGTTTCGCGCGTTCGTAGACCGGGCAAGATACCCAACCGACCGCGCCGCCGAAATAGACCTTGCGATGTCCCTTCAGGGCCACCTCCAGCGAACGGCCGACAGGATCGAGTTTCGGGATGGCGATGACGGGACCGTGGAGCACCGCCTCCAGATGGATCATGGTGATTTCGACCGGCGAGCCGGGCAGACGGAACGTATAGGCGCGCTCATGCGCTGCATGGAAACGTTCCGCAAAGCTTTCGGCGTCGTCGTCCATTTCGAACAGGGCGAAGACACCGTGTTCCTGGCCGCGATACCGGGCCTCGACTCGGCAGACGTAGCGGATCTCAGCTGCATCGCCCTTGGAGAAATATCTGACCGCATCCCGCTTCAACTCGTCGAACCGGCGCTTGAGATTGCTGACAGCCTCCGACGCGAGGGCCGCAAACCAGGTGCTGCGGAAATCGGCCCGCGGCTCGGCCGCCAGCATGCCCCAGGCGGAAAAGATGCCGGGATGCGGCGGCACTACCGTCACCTTCACCCCGAGGTCGCGCCCAAGGCCGGCAGCAAGCGCAGGACCGGCGCCGCCGGAAATGACAAAAGCGGCGTCGCGCGGGTCGTGCCCGCGCTGAACCGTCACGAGCTTCAGCGCATTGATCATCGACGCATGGGCGATCTGGACAATGGCAAGCGCTGCATCCTCGACCGACAGGTCCATCGGCTTGGCAACCGTCGCAATCGCGGCGGCGGCCTTGGATTTGTCGAGCTGCATCTGCCCGCCGGCAAAGCTCGCCGGATCGAAAATGCCGAGCGTCAGCAAGGCGTCGGAAAGGGTCGGTTTGTCCCCGCCTCTTCCATAGCAGGCCGGGCCTGGGGTCGAGCCGGCGCTTTCCGGTCCGACGCAGAGCGCGCCACGCTCGTCGATGCGGGCGATCGAGCCGCCGCCGGCGCCGATCTCGACAATATCGACCACGGGCACCTGCACCGGATAGCCGGGCGCGATGCGGGTATGCTCGAGCTTGTATTCACTGTCGAGCGTCGGCCGGCTGTCGTGAATCAGGGAACATTTTGCTGTCGTGCCGCCGACATCGAGCGACAGCACTTCCGATTCAGCCATTACGGCACCGATGCGCGCAGCACCAGCAACGCCGCCGGCCGGGCCGGATTCGACCAGCGTCAGCGGGCTCATCTGCGCCTGATCGAAGGTGGAGATGCCGCCGTTCGACTGCATCGCATAATAAGGGCAGGTGAGATCGCGCTCCATCAGCGCGCTTTCGAGCCGGGCGAAATAGCGCTTGATGATCGGCTGCACATAGGCGTTGAGCACCGCCGTATTGGAGCGCTCATATTCCCGCCATTGACGCGAAACCTCGTGGCTGGCGCAAACAGTCACATCCGGCAGCGCCTCGGCAATCGCCTTGGCGCAGGCGATTTCGTGCTCGGGATTGACGTAGCTGTGGAGGAAGACCACGGCCACCGCCTCGACCTTGCGGGCGCGGCACTCGCGGATGATCGCCTCGACATCGCCAAGCTCGATGGGCGTCAGCACCCGGCCCTTGGCATCCATGCGCTCGCGCACCTCGAAGCGCAGGCTGCGCGGCACGAAGGGCTCGGGGCTTTTGAACCGGAGATTATAGAGATCGGGGCGATTGCCGCGGCCGATTTCCAATACATCACGAAAACCGGCGGTGGTCACCAGGGCCGTCCTGACACCCTTGCGCTCAGTGATCGCGTTGATGACGGTCGTCCCGCCATGGGCGAAGAAGATCACGTCGCGCGTCGAAAGCCCGTCCTTCTTTTCGGCAAGTTCGATCGCTGCAAGAACGCCTTCGGATTGATCGTGAACGGTCGTCAGGCTCTTGGCGGTGAAGATCTCGCCCGTGCGCTCATCATAACCGACGAGGTCGGTAAACGTACCGCCTACATCCGTCGCCAGTCTGATCATCCCGCCATCCTCTCTTCGTATCCGTACTGGCTGCGGGCCGCCTCGCGGGTGATGTAGCCGTTTTCGATATCGCGGCGGACATGTTCCGGCTCGCGTGCGTGCGGCTCACCCCAACCGCCGCCGCCGCCGGTGATGATGCGCACGAGATCGCCGCTGTTCAGCCCAATATGCGGCTCGCGTCCGAAATTGCTGACCTTGCCGCCATCCTCCACCTGCAGGAGATTGATGCTACCGGGCTTGCCTCCTTCGATGCCCCAGGGCGGTGTGTCCGTGCGCCCGAAGCTGCAATAGGCTGATACGTCGTCTCCGAGAATCTCGTAATCGCGGATGACGCCGAAACCGCCGCGGCGGCGACCGGCGCCCGATCCCCCCTCGACGTTCAGCGCATAGCGGCGCACGAGCAGGGGAAAGCGTGCTTCAATGACCTCGACGGAATAGTTGTAGGTATCGCCATCGGTCAGCGCGATCAACGCATTGGCACCGTCGCCGTCCTTGCTCGCCCCCCAGCCTCCATGCTGCGGCTCGATATGGATGAACGGCTGCCCCATCGCATCCCTGCCGGCGATATAGACGACGCAAAGGCTCGTATAGGAACCGGCGGAGAAGCGCTCGGGCATGAGCTTAGCGAGCGCCTTCCAGACGAGTTCGGAGGCATGCACCGAGCCTTCGTAATACCAGCCCGTCGGCGAAGGCTTCTCCGCCGTGAAAACCGAACCTTTCGGCGCGATGACGGTGAGCGGCCGGAACCAGCCCTCGTTGGAAGGCGCCTCCGGCGCCACCAGCGCTTTGAAGATGGTTCGAACGGCCGATTGTAGCGCACCCACCGCGCAATTGATCGGCCCCGCGACCGCAGGCGGGCAGCCGGTGAAATCCGCCGTCAGCCGATCGCCGGCGATCGTGACCGCCACCTGGACCCTGATGGGATCGGTGGTGACGCCGTCGCCATCGATAATGTCGGTCGCTTCATAGACCCCGTCGGGCAGCGCTGCGATGGCGGCGCGCGCCTGCTTCTCGCTTACGGTCAGGAGGTGATCGAATGCGGCCTTGACGACGTCGCTTCCGTATTTGCGGGCCAATTCGGCCATGCGGCGGGCGGCAACGCGAACGGTCGCCACCTGTGCGGTGAGATCGCCGATCGCAACGTCAGGCAAACGGACATTTTCGCGGATGATCCGCAGGATTTCTCCCGAAAAGCGATCGCTGCGTACCACTTTCACACCCGGCAACCGCAATCCTTCCTGGAAGACGGAGATGGCATTCGGCGCAAGGGAACCGGGAACCGAGCCGCCGACGTCAAGATAATGGGCTACGTTGATGGCATAGGCCAGAATCCGACCTTCGAAGAAGATCGGCTTGACGATGGCGAAATCGCAGGCATGCGTGCCGCCGGAATAGGGGTCGTTCGTCAGGAGAATGTCGCCATCTTCCAGATCTTCGCCATAAAGCGCGATCAATGACTTGACCTGCGTGCCAAAAGTGCCGGTAAACAGCGTGATGCCGTTCATCTGCGCCACGAGTTCTCCTTCGGGCGTCAGGAGACCACAGGCAAAATCAAGCACCTCATAGATGACGGGGCTCATCGAGGTTCTGGCCATGACCACGCCCATCTCGTCGACGGTGGCTGCCAGCTTGCCTTCGATAATCTCCTGCGTCACCGGATCGACGACGACCACGAATCTACCCCGCATTATAATATTCGCACGAGTGCAGATTAGGTGTTTTTTCGTCCGTCGAAAGCCTTCCCGATGGGTGGGCGCACATGCGGAAACCTACCCGTTCGGGTAGGTTATTTATTGAGCATGCCCTTTTGACGCGCTGCCGTGACGGCTGCCGTCCGCGTCGAGACGTTGAGCTTGGCAAAGATATTGCGCAGATGGAATTTGATCGTGTTGTCGGAAAGCGTCAGCATCCGGCCGATTTCCTTGTTGGAAAGCCCCGAACTCAGCAACTCCAGCACCATGCGTTCCCGGCCGGTAAAGGCGGACCCGCCGTCGGTAATGCCAGGTTCCTGCATCGTCTCGGGAGCCACGAGCAGAGACTGGAGACGTTTGCGGGTCACGTTTGCCACCGTCGGGTGATTGGCAAGCGCGCGAAGCTCTCCAAGGCCCGCCGCATGATCGAGATGCAGCAAGGCCCGATAGTCGTCGAGCGGCATCGTCAGCACAAGATCGGAAAGGCGGGCGGCGGCGACATCGGCCCGGCCCTCGGCAAGCAGGATCCCTATCTCGATGAGAGCAAGCTCGATCGCGCGCGGAACATGCAGGCGCTGGGACTGACGCGTTCTGAACTGGTCGAAGACCTCGCGCGCCTTGGAGACTTCACCGAGCGCCAGATAAGCGCGCGTCCAGAAAATTGCCGGCGTCGCGCCGCGCAGATGGATGGAAAGCAGATTGTCGCGATCCGCAACGATTGCCTGTACGCCGAAACCACTGGCTTCGGCGTGCCGGATCGCCTGATCGAGATCGCCCGATGCCATGAGAAGCATGGCGCGCTCGCCATCGATCAGGCGGGTGAGCCGATCGAAGCCGCGGCGCCGCGCCGCCGCACGAATGCGATCCATGGCAGCGTGGGCCGCCAGGAAATCCTCATGCATGCGCAAGACCTGTTGTTCGGCCATGAAACCCGCTGCGAGAAGATCAAACCATGTATCGTGGCGCTCGAGATGCGGCAGCGCCCATTCGAGCATGCCGGCCGCGGCATCTGCCTCGCCCCGCATCGACAGAACTTCCGCCTTGAGGACTTGGCCGACCGCGTCGAGATCGCTGCCGGGAGCGATATTGGTCTGGGCTTCGCTGATCAGTTCGTCGTAAGCGGCAAGCGCGCTCGCGCAATCGCCCGACAGAAAGAAGGCCTGGCCGATATGCGTGTAGAGATGCATCGCACCGAAATCGGCGCCGCCGTCACGAAAGGCGCGAATGGCGAGATGACCGTAATGCAGCGCCCGATCTAGTTCGCCTCGGATCAGGAAATTATAGGACAGCATATTGAGCGCCAGCGCCCGATGGATGAGTTCCATGCCGTCCGGCTGCTGCAAATCATCTTCCAATGCCGAAAGATCGGCCGAGCTCGCCCAATGATCCGTATAAAGCGCAAGGAGAATGCGCACGACGCGAAGGTCTTTCGCAAGGATCGGATCACCCGCGGCGGCGCGCTCGGCCGTGACGAGGTAGTGATTGGCTGCGGCAAGCTGCGCCGCTTTGGCATGAAAAATCGAAAGTCCCAGTGTCGCGAGCGGAAAGCGGACCAGATCGATCTCCGATGCATGTCCGCTCAAGGCCTGGAAAAGCGTTGCGCCGCCCCGCGTGGTGGCATAGACGCGCCGCCAGCCGCCGGCGGTTTCGACAATGCGCGCCGCAAGATTGGCATCGCCCGCCAGAAGCGCATGGTGGACGGCGCGGTCGATGTCGCCGCGCGCCTCGAACCAGTGTGCCGCCCGATTCAGGGCGCGGTTGGCATCGACACCCCTGCGACTGGCGGTTCTCTTGAGAAACTCGTTGAAGACCGGGTGGAACCGCATCCAGTTGCCAGGCCCGGCAAGCAAGGTCACCGGAAGAGCGTACTCATTCAGCCGCTCGATCAAGCCGGCGTGTCCGCCACGTCCCAGCACCGCTTCGAGAAGCGGCTGATTGAAAGCCGGCAAGGCGGCCGTCTCGACCAGAAACAGGCGGATATCCTCGGGCAGATGTTCAAACACCTGCTCCGAGAGGTAGGCGCCCATATCGGCGCCGCCGCCGTCGAAGGAGGCGAGAATGGTGTCGCTTTCCTCGGATTCCGCGACCAGCAGGCTCACCATCTGCAACGCGACGGCCCAGCCCTCCGTGCGGCGATTGAAGGAGCCGACCTGCTCTTCGGTCAGATGCGCACCCTTACCTTCGAACAACTCTCGCGCTTCCGCATCGGAAAAGCCGAGTTCGGTCACACCGAACTGCTTGAATTCGCCGCGCAGCCGCAATGCCGACAGAGGAAAGCGCGGCGGACTGCGGCTGACCAGCACCAGCTTGACGTGCTCGAGCGAAAGATCGGCAAGGATCTTTGCCATCAGGGCCTCGGTCGCATCGGTCTGAGCGAAGTGATAATCGTCGAGGAAAATGACGAGCGGCTCTTCGATCTTGCGCAGGCGCGTCCCGAGTACGGAAAGAAGCGCTGCGGCCGGCAGGTTGCCGACATCCGCACCGTCCTCGTTCAAAAGCGTCTGCAGGGCATCGATCAAAGCGAGCAGGAAAGCTTCCTGGTTCGTATGCTCGGCATCGAGCGACACCCAGCACAGCTTGACCCCGTCTTCCTTCAGCAACTCGTACCATTGGACGGCGAGCGACGTCTTGCCGTAGCCGGCGGGCGCGACAATGGTCGTCAAGCGGCGCAGCCCGGCGCGCCGGAGCTGCCGCAACAGGTCGCTACGTCTAATAGTTTGCTGCCCGCTGGACGGGGGAGCAAATCGATTCTGTCCACTCATGGGCCGGATGATGCTGTCTTGGCAAGCAGTTTGCAACCCGCGCGAAAACGTTTGCAAAGCCGGTTGATCTCTATCGTTCAGAAGACTACGCCTACATGCAATAGTTGATTTTTCTCGCCATCGCAACGAAAAGCGCGAGGTCTTCGAAACGGGGATGGATTGAGACGAAACCCGGGCCGTAGACCCTCTATCGACATGTTTACGAGAACAAAATTTTGCCGGTTCCGCCTATAAACCGTCCGTTAGGGATTTGTTGACCATAATCGAAGGTATAGCGATGCCGCAGGCGCGGCGCCTCTGAGTTCTGTGTCTATTAGCAAGGGCGAAAGTCGTATCCGTGCATCACGCGATCTTTTCCATCTCGGCGACAACTTTCGCCATGGCCTCCTCCTTCGTCGCTTGCCGGGTGGCGCTGATCGCGATGCTGATGCTTGGCGCCTTTGCCGGCTCGGCTGCGGCCGAAGACCGGGCGCTCAAGCTCTTCTTCACCCATACCGGGGAAAGGGCGACCATCGTCTTCAAGCGCGGCGGCAAATATGATCCGAGAGGCCTTGCCCAGATCAACCGCTTCTTGCGCGACTGGCGAAAGAACGAACCGACCCGGATCGCTCCGGAATTGCTCGATCTCGTCTGGGAGGTCTATCAACGCAGCGGCGCTAAGGAACCCATACACGTCGTCTCGGCCTACCGCTCTCCCTCGACCAACGGCATGCTGCGCAACCGCTCGCGCAGTTCCGGCGTCGCAAAGCACAGCCAGCACACGCTCGGCAAGGCGATGGATTTCTATATCCCCGGCGTGAAGCTTGCGAGCTTGCGCGCAATTGCCATGCAGATGCAGATCGGCGGCGTCGGCTTTTATCCCAATTCAGGCTCGCCCTTCGTGCATCTGGATGTCGGCAGGGTTCGCGCATGGCCGAGAATGTCGCGCCAGGAACTGGCACGGCTTTTCCCGAGTGGGCAGACGCTGCATATGCCGGCGGACGGCAGACCGCTGCCGGGCTACGAGGTAGCGGTCGCGCAATCCAGGAAGCGGCCATCCCAGGTAAGCAGCAGGATCGCGGCCGTGGTAGAGGACGATGATGATGCCGGATCGTCGGCTGCATCTCGTAGCGGTGTACCCGACAGCAGCCTTATGACCAGCATGCTGCCGACGCCCAGGAGCCGAGCCGTGAACGGGCTGGAGGCTCAGCTCGACAAGCGCGTGGCTGAAGAAAGCAAAGAGCAGCCCTTTGCCGATCTGGCCGCCTATGCCGTTCCGCTGCCGGCATGGCGCCCCATAAGCGTCGTCGTCATCCCGACGGCCGCCCCTGAAAGGCCCGCCGCCCCCGTTGTGCTGGCAAGCCTCGTGGTGGGACGCAACGACGCCGGAAAACTCGTCGTGTCGGACAATGCGAAGAATATGGCCGATAGCGCCATGGCAAAGATGCAGCCAATGGCGCAGCTGCCGAGCTCCGCCGCGCAGGAAATATCCGGCGGCGTCGGGGCCATGTCGACCGGGGCCATTGTCGCCTGGGCGTTGCAGCCGCCAGGCACGGCAGCCAACATGACGCTCCCAAGCCTCATCAGCGCGCCGATACCGATGCATGAGGATATGGCCGACATTCAGGACGGCACCGCCTATGACGGTGACGACTTCGATGTCGAGCGGTTCGGCTTCGAAGGCTGAGGCCGCCTTCGTCCCCTCGCCGGTGACAAATCAGTTCGATGCATCCGGTGGCCGACCCGCGTGCTCCGACAACGACAGCTCAGCCAGACCGCCAAGCGTAAAGCGAGCCAGCCGGTTCGCCAGTTCCTCATCCGTAGTCGCATCCCGCCCAAGCACCGGAATGATCTCGGACACGCGTTTTTCGGCCACCAGAAGCATAAAGCAAGGCGCCATCGTCGAAAACGCGGCCTGAGCCACAAGCGGATGGTCCGGCGCCACGCCAAGGATCTGGGCGATGACACTAAACAGTAAAGCCTTTTTGGGCTCGATCTCCTCACGGCGAAGCTTGTCGATATGAGGTGTCGGCGCGATCACTTCGCGGACGATCACCTTGGCCGGCCATGAATTCTCATTCCCTGTCCTGACCACCTTTACCAGCAGGCCGATAAACCGGCGCAGCTTCTCTTTCGGATCGATGTCCGCATTAATCATGCGGGCGAGCACGTCGTAACTCATCAGGCGATGATGCGCCTCTGCAAGGACGTTTTCGTACAAAGCCTCGATGCCGCCGAAATGATAATTGACGGCAGCCGCGTTCGTTCCCGCACGCAGGGCGATTTCCTTTGCGGTCGCGCGGTCGAAGCCGAGTTCGGCGAAAACGGCGCCGCCGGCTTCGAGCAGGCTCATGCGCGTGGCCGCACCGTCCTGCCGATCTCGTGATCGCGCCATTCGTTTATTGCCTCTGGCCATTGTCTCTGCCTTCCATTAATTCAAATATTAATTTGAAATTTGAATTTGACAAGTGCTATAATCTGCTCCGGATCAATCTCGGTCACCATTCGTTTCACCAGAGCCGACCGCTCGTTCGGAGTTCAACAAAGCATGCAGCGTGTCATCGTCATCCTGGTCTTATTGATCGCCATCGCGGGCGGTGCCTGGTGGTATCTCCATCGGGATAACGGCTCGAACGATGTCGTTCTCTATGGAAATATCGACTTCAGACAACTCACTCTTGCCTTCAATGGCAGCGAACGTGTGGCCGAAGTCCTTGTCGAAGAGGGCGCGCAAGTCAAGAAAGGCCAGATCGTCGCCCGGCTGGATACCAGCCGGCTCCAACCGCAGGTCAACCAAGCAGAAGCGCAGGCTGCCAGCCAACGCGCCAATCTCAGCCGCCTCAAGAACGGCAGCCGCCCCGAGGAGATCGCCCAGTCTCGCGCCAATGTCGAATCCGCCAGGGCGGAGGCCATCAATGCCCGCGCCCAGTTCGAACGTCAGAACGCGCTTGCTCCCAAGGCAGCCGTCAGCCAGCAGGCTCTGGACGAAGCCCGTTCGGCCGCCGCCGTCGCCGATGCCAAGGTCATCGCAAACCAGAAGGCGCTCGATCTGCTCGTTGCCGGCTCGCGCGTAGAGGATATTGAGGAGGCCGAAGCGCAGCTGCATGCGGCTGAGGCCAATGTCGCGCTTCTCCATCAACAGCTTGCCGACGCCGAATTGAGAGCACCCGTCGACGCTATCGTGCAGTCCAGGCTGATCGAGCCCGGCGAAATGGCGTCTCCCACCCGAGCCGCCTTCTCGCTTGCGACCATCAGCCCGAAATGGGTGCGTGCCTATGTCTCGGAAACCCAGCTTGGGATGCTCCGTCCCGGCATGAAAGCCTCCGTCACTGTGGATTCGCTGCCAGGGCGGACGATCGGGGGATGGATCGGCTTCATTTCCTCCGTTGCAGAGTTCACGCCGAAATCGGTTGAGACGGAGGAATTGCGCACGAGCCTCGTCTACGAGGTCAGGATCTTCGTCGACGACCCCGACAACATGCTGCGGCTGGGCATGCCGGCAACCGTCCAGCCGCTTGCCGGCGAACTGGCGGCTCCGCCAACCGCGCAGCAGCAATAGAACGAGGATGCCATGAGCGCCGGCGATCTCTCGGTAATAGCAAGCAAGCTTTGCAAGACGTTTCATCGGGATACCGGAGAAACGGTGGAAGCGCTCGCCGATGTCTCGCTCGACGTTCGGAAAGGCGCGCTGACGGCGCTCGTCGGCCCGGATGGCGCCGGCAAGACGACGTTGCTGCGCTTGGCATGTGGCCTCATCGCACCCGATAGCGGCAGTTTGCAAGTGATCGGCTTTGATATCGCCGCGGAGCCACAGCATGTTCAGGACCGGATCGGCTATATGCCGCAGAAATTCGGCCTCTATGAAGATCTGAGCGTTCAGGAGAACCTCGATCTTTACGCCGATCTGCATGGCGTGACGCAATCGAAGCGCGACGAAACCTACCCGCGTCTCTTCGAAATGACGCAGCTTGGGCGCTTCAAGGAACGGCCGGCGGGAAAATTGTCTGGTGGTATGAAGCAGAAGCTCGGCCTTGCCTGCACACTGGTGCGGGCACCCGAACTGCTGCTGCTCGACGAGCCCACCGTCGGCGTCGATCCGCTGTCGCGGCGCGAACTCTGGGAAATCGTCTTCAAGCTCGTCAAGGAGGACGGGCTCTCGGTGATCGTGGCGACCTCCTATCTCGATGAGGCCGAACGCTGTGAACACGCCGTGCTCATGCACGCGGGCAGGATCCTCGATCAGGGAGCACCTGCCGACATAACGAAGAAGGCTGATGGCTGCTGCTTCATGGTGCCCACACCGAAGGACATGCCGGCAAGGTCCCTGCAGGCGCGTCTTTTCGCCCTGCCTGGTATTATCGACGCCGTCCCGGAAGCCGGCCGGGTCAGGATCGTGCGCAAGGCGGATCAAAAGGACACACCGCTGCTAGTGGACGACACCGAGCTCGACGCCGAAAGCGTGGCACCGCGTTTCGAAGATGCCTTCATGATGCTGTTCGATGCCGTTGCCGGAGATGCCGAGCGCAGGACACACATTTCCCGGCCATCGGATAATCACAACAGCGCCGAAACCGTCGTCGAGGTTCACGACCTCGTCCGCAAGTTCGGGGATTTCACCGCCGTCGACCAGGTCAGCTTCAGCGTCCGCAAGGGCGAGGTCTACGGTCTGCTTGGCCCCAACGGAGCAGGGAAAAGCACGACATTCCGGATGCTTTGCGGCCTGCTTCCCGCAAGTGGCGGCACATTGATGGTCGCCGGCTCCGATCTGCGGCGAGCCGGTGCCAAGGCCCGAGAGCGGCTGGGCTATGTCGCACAAAAGTTTTCGCTCTACGGCCAGCTGAGTGTCGACGAGAATCTGGAGTTCTTCGCAAGCGCCTATGGGCTGCGCGGCAAACAAAGAAAGGACAGGATCGCCGCTTTGAAGAACCAGTTCGAACTGGACCAATTCTCCAGGCTGCCCAGCGGCCAACTGCCCGGAGGCTTCAAGCAGCGGCTGGCGCTTGCCGCCGCCCTGCTGCACGAGCCGGATATTCTCTTCCTCGACGAAGCAACCAGCGGCGCCGATCCGCTAGCGCGGCGGCAATTCTGGGGCCGGATCACCGTCCTGTCCGAGCAAGGCGTGACCATCATCGTGACGACGCATTTCATGGAAGAAGCCGAATATTGCGACCGGATCATCATCCTGGATGCCGGCAAGAACCTGGCCGAAGGAACGCCGGTCGAAATCCGCGCCCATGCCGGGACACGCGGCGAGGCGGCGGCAACGATGGAGGAGGCCTTCATCGCGATCGTCGAGCAGGAGCGTAACAAACAGGCGGAGAAAGCGGCATGAACGAACCCGTCGATAGCCCTGGCCACGGATTGCGCGCAGCTCTGCGCCGCATCCGCGCGCTCATCCGCAAGGAGACCTGGCAGCTTCTGCGCGACCCAAGCAGCATCGCGATCGGCATCGTCATGCCGGTGGCGCTGCTTATCCTGTTCGGATACGGCATCAATCTGGACGTCAAGAACGTTCCCGTTGCGATCGTCATGGAAGAGAATTCGGCCGAGGCGCGCGGGCTGGCCTCGGCCTTCGAACTCTCCAGCTATTTTTCGCCGAAGCCGGTCAAGACGATGGCCGAAGCCGAAAAGATGCTTCTGTCATCGAAGGCAAGGGTAATTCTGCGCATTCCCTCAGATTTCGCGCGTAAAATGGCCTCTGGCAATGGCGAGGTGCAGATAGTCGTCAACGGCAGCGATGCAAACACCGCCCGCATTTCGCTGAGCTACGCCGAAGCGGCAGTCGGCGTCTGGAATGCCAAGGAAGCGTCCCGCAAAGGGGCGGCCGCCGGCAGCGGCGTGACGATCGAGTCCCGGCTTTGGTTCAACGAAGCCAATGACAGCAGCTATTTTCTGGTCCCGGGGCTCGTCGTCCTCGTCATGACGCTGATCGGCGCGCTCCTGACCGCGCTCGTCATGGCGCGGGAATGGGAACGCGGCACTTTCGAGGCGCTGTTCGTGACACCAGTCCGCTCGGGCGAAATCCTGCTCGGCAAGACGGTCCCCTATTTTCTTCTCGGGCTCGCCGGGCTTGCGCTTTGCGTCGTCGGCAGCCGGCTGCTCTTCGGCGTGCCGCTTCGAGGGTCGCTGCTGATCCTGACCGTCGTCTCCATGCTCTATCTCCTGGTGGCGCTTGGGCTCGGCCTTGCCATATCCTCGATCACGAAGAGCCAGTTCATCGCCAGTCAGGTGACCGTTCTCGTCACCTTCCTGCCGGCAATGATGCTCTCGGGCTTCATGTTCGACCCGAGGAGCATGCCCTTTGCCGTACAGATCATCACCTATATCTTCCCCGGCCGCTACTTCGTCACCCTGTTGCAGACCCTGTTTCTCGCCGGCAACATCTGGAGCGTCATCCTGCCAAACGCGGCCGTGCTGGCCGGCATGGCCGCAGCACTTCTGGCGCTTGCCGTGCGCATGACCCGCAAGAGGATCGCGTAGCCATGTTGATCGCATCACTTCTGCGCATCGCAACCCTGATCCGCAAGGAACTCCTCGTCATCCTGAAGGACCCAAGAAGCCGGGCAAGCATCGTCGTCCCGCCCATCCTTCAGTGTCTGATCTTCGGCTATGCCGCCACCTACGACCTCAACAACGTCCCTTATGCGCTTGTCGACCAGGACAGGACGACGGCATCGAGAAACCTGGTTGCAAAGATCGAAGGATCCGGCATCTTCGAAAGAGTGGCGACGCTGGCGCAGACGGGTCAGGCCGTAAGGCTGCTCGATGCCGAGCAAGCCGTCCTGATCATTGTTGTCGAGCATGATTTCGGGAGGCAATTGGAAGCCGGCGCGCCTGGCACGTTGCAGATCATCGCCGACGGCAGGAATTCCAACACGAGCGGCATTGCGCAGGGCTATACCAACACGATCATCAGTGACTTCACCTCCGATTGGCTTGCACAGAAGGGCCGTTCCGGCAATGCCGTTCAAGTCACGACGCGCGCCTGGTACAATCCGCAGCTGGAAACGCGCTGGAGCATGGTCCCATCGCTCATCGGCACAATCACCATGCTGATGACGATGATACTGACCGCCATGTCCGTCGCGCGCGAGCGCGAGGAAGGAACCTTCGACCAACTCCTCGTGGCGCCCTTCACGCCGACCGAGATCATGATCGGCAAGGCCGTTCCCTCGATGATCGTCGGCATCACTCAAGCGTCCACGATCCTGCTGGTGGCTTTGTTCTGGTTTCGCATCCCGTTTGCCGGCTCCTTCCTGACGCTCTATCTCGGGCTGAGCCTCTTCCTCGCGGCGGCCATCGGCTTCGGGCTGTTTCTGTCCTCGATTGCCGGCAATATGCAGCAGGCAATGATCCTCAGTTTTGTCTTCCTGATGCCCTTCATGCTGCTGTCCGGCTTGATGTCGCCGACCGACAACATGCCGAAGGTTCTGCAATATGCGACGATGATCAATCCGCTGAGATATGCGATCAGCATCACGCGCGGCGTCTATCTCGAAGGTGCCGGGCTCGACGCGCTTTTTCCCGACATGCTGGCCCTGGTTGCGATCGCCGCCGCGACGATGCCCGTCGCCGCCTGGATGTTCCGTCACCGGTTGAACTAGCTAGCGCAATTTCAGGAAGAGTGCACGCTGCAGACGGCCGAGCCGGTGAAGCCAGCAAGCCCGCACCGTCCATCGATGGTGACGATATCACCCGTCATTCGACCCGCAGCCCCGCCTTCTTCAGGAGCGGCAGGACCCGATCGCAGAAGAAGGGCAGTTCATAGGTGTAGTTGACGAAGGACATGGCAATCCCGGAATAGCCCTGTTCGGCGATAGCGATCATATCTTCAACGATCTTTTCCGGCGTGCCGACCAGCGGATAGCCACCCGCACCGCCCGCAAACCGCTTGCGGTAGCGATCATAGGCTTGCGTATCATGCGACTGGGAGAATTCTTTCTTGCCGGCCATATGGGCATCGACCGCCTCATGGTCTGCAAGCGTCACGGCATAACGTTCGTAATACTCCTCTGCCTCCTGCTGGCTTTCGCGGCAGACAACATGGCAGACGGTATAGGCGCCGATATCGCGGCCGAGCTTCTCGGCTCGCCCCTTGATATCCTCGACATGCTTGCCGGCTTCGGAAATCTCGGTGAAGGTGGTGAAGAGATATTCGCAATTCTTCGCCGCGAAATCCCGACCCGGCCCGCCGAAAGCCGCGTTCATAGTGACCGGCCGCGGCGATTGCAGGCTGGCGGGTCGGCTCACCACATCCTTTAGCCTGTAATAGGTGCCGTCGTAGTCGAACGGCGCATCCGACGCATAGGCCCGTTCCATGATATCAAGCCACTCGTCCGCCTGGTCATAACCTTTCTCGACCAGCGGCACCCCGAACATGCCGAACTCCTTCGGGTTCCAGCCGCAAACGATATTGAGGCCTGCGCGGCCGCCGCTGATATGATCGACGGTCGCGAGCGCCTTTGCCGCATAGAGCGGATGCACGAGCGGCACATGAACGGTCATGAAAAGGCCGATCCGTTCCGTGACGGAGGCAAGGCCCGCCGCCCAGGTAAAGGTCTCGAAGGACCATTCACGCACTCGATTCTTGCCGCCGAAGCCCTTCCAGCGCGCGATCGGAAGGAAGAAATCCAGCCCGCCACGATCGGCGATCTGTGCGGCGTTCAGATTGTCCTCCCACCGAGCCTGCCAGCGCTCCGGCACGTCGGTAATGGCAAGCCCCCCGTCCGCATTTGCGGAAAAGACGCCGAGTTTCAATTTGCTGGGACCTTTCAGCGGATGCGGCTTGATCATGCTGTTCCTCTTTTATGGGTCTTCTGCGGGCGGAACGCATCGCCTCCGTCTGTTCCAACTGCCGTTGCCGGCCGGAGAGATAGGCCCTGTTCCTCTTGGGCCACCACTGTCGATCCATCGATCGGAAAAAACAAGTTTAAACCTAAACTATTTTTGTGCGTGGATTGAAACGGCTCGATGCGAGCGAAAGATCAATGCCCCCGCTTAAACGAGGTCAACCCGCCATATATTGGATGTTGCAGCGGCCATGGACCGAGGATTTCTGGACATGCGCGCGAACGCCGAAAACCCGTTCGATCAATTCCTCCGTCAGCACCTGTTCGGGCGGGCCGGCTGCGACGACCTCGCCATTTTGGAGCACCGCCAGGCTGTCGCAAAACATGGCCGCGAGATTGAGATCATGCAGCGCGACGATCGAGGTCACGTCGAGCCTGGAGACAAGGCCGAGAATGTCGAGCTGATGTTGGATATCGAGGTGATTTGTAGGCTCGTCGAGTAGAAGTTCGCTTGGAGTCTGGGCCAGCGCCCTCGCAATATGGACCCGCTGCCGTTCGCCACCCGACAGGGTTTGCCATAGCTGCCCGGCGCGGCCTTGCATGCCGACACGGGCAAGCGCATCTGA
Source organism: Martinezella tropici (assembly GCF_008370325.1). Lineage (GTDB taxonomy): Bacteria > Pseudomonadota > Alphaproteobacteria > Rhizobiales > Rhizobiaceae > Rhizobium > Rhizobium tropici_B. The sequence continues at coordinate 559,940 of NZ_VNIP01000003.1, forward strand.
TACCGCCTCGTCGTCGCAAGCGCTCCAGGATGAGAGGGGGCCGCGATGCGGCGTGCGGCCGAGGCGCACGACGTCCATGACAGTCACCTGCGTATCGGTCGTCGCCTGCTGTTCGACGAGCGCGATGCGGCGGGCGATATCGCCGCGCGAAATCGAGGCGATATCGCTACCGCCGAGCCGGATGACGCCGCTCTTGACCTTCCTCAGGCGGCAGATCAGCCGCAGCAGGCTGGATTTGCCCGAGCCGTTCGGGCCTAGAAGGCCGAGGACCCTGCCCTTTTCCACCGCCAGGCTGACGCCGTTGACGATCAAAGTATTGCCGGCGGCAAAAGTGACTGTGTCGACCGCGATGCTCATGCCGTCCTCCGGGCGCGATAAAGAATAATGGCGAAGGCGGGCGCCCCGAACAGGGCGGTGACCACGCCGATCGGCAGGATCTGCTGGGGAATGATGATCCTCGAGACGATATCGGCGCCAACCATGAAGATGGCGCCGGCAAGAGCTGCTGCCGGCAGCAGCCGGTCATGGCTTGGACCCACCATGAAGCGGGCGGCATGCGGGATGACGAGGCCGACGAAGCCGATGGAGCCGACGATGCTGACGACGGCCGCCGTCATGAAGGCAGTCACGCCAAGCAGCACGATCTGCGCGCGCCGCACCGCAATCCCCAGCGAGGCGGCCGCATCCGTGCCGAAGATGAAAGCGTCGAGCACGCGGACATGCGCCATGCAGACGGCAAAGCCGAGAATGGCGACCGGCCCCGAAAGATAGACATCCGGCCAGCGCACGCCGCTCAGCGAACCGAGCAGCCAGAACATGACACCCCTCGCCTGCTCGGCATTGGCCGACGTGGTGACGATATAGGAGGTTAACGCGTTGAAAAGCTGCGAACCCGCAACGCCGCACAGGATGATGCGCTCGCTCGTGCCGCCGACACCCGTCGCAAGCAGGCCGACAAACAGGAAAGCGACGATCGCACCCAGGAAGGCGCCGCCGGAAAGCCCGAGAATGCCATAGCCGAGCCCGAGGATCATGATGCAGACGGCCCCCGTCGAGGCACCCGCCGAAATGCCGAGCACATAAGGTTCGGCAAGGGGATTGCGCAACAGGGCCTGCAGGATCACACCGCTCAATGCCAGCGAGGCGCCGGCGCTGGCGGCGACGAGCGCCCGGCTCAGGCGATAATCCCAGACGATGCCCTGGTGAATCCGGCTGAGCTCGAAGCCCGTTCCGAACAGCCGGTTCGATACAGCCTTTGCGGTCGTCGACAGCGGGATGGAAATCTCGCCGATCGACACTGCAAGGCTGATCATGAAGGCCAGGATCACGATGGCGGCCAGGGCGAGCACCAACAGCGTCCACCATGGCCGTCGTTCTGCAATAAGATGCATGTTCACTGCGCCAGGCCGAAGGATTTGATGCCCTTGGCCAGGACTTCGATGCCGTCGATGGTCCGGATCGTCGGGTTCATCGACTGAGCATCCATCAGAACGAAATGCTTGTTCTTGACGGCGTCGAACTGGCTGGTGACCGGATCCTTCCCGAGGAATTCGAGCTTGACCTTCGGATCGTCAGCCGCATAGCGGCGGCGATCCATGGTGGCGATGACGATCACAGCAGGATTGGCCTGCGCAATCGTCTCCCATCCGACCAGCGGCCATTCTTCCTCGGTCGTCACGACATTCCTGGCGCCGATCGTCTTCAGGATATAGGCCGGAGCGCTGTTCTTGCCGGCGATGAAAGCGTCACCGCCGACTTCCTTGCTGGAGAACCAGAACAGGATCGGCAGATCCTTGGACTTTGCGCCTGAAATCGAGGCGACCGCATCCGCTTCGCGCTTCTTCAGGTCGGCGATCAAAGCATCGCCGCGATCCTCAACGTCGAAGATCTCAGCGAGTTCACCGATCTCCTGATAGATCAGGTCCATCGTGAACAGTTCCTTGCGCACGCCGTCGCCGCCATCGGCATTGACCTTGGCGACGCAATCGGTCGGCGCGATATAGGTATTGATGCCGAGCTCGGAAAACTGCTCGCGCTTGCCGACGGAGCCCTGCGGGCCGACATGCCATTCGAATTCGGCGGCGACCAGATCCGGCTCCTTACCGACGACGGATTCGAAACTTGGATCATTATCCGCAAGCCGCGGAATCTTGCCGTTGGCTTCCGCATATTGCGGCAGAATAGGGCCGACCCAAACGGCCGTCCCGGCGATCTTGTCGGCAAGGCCGAGCGAGAAGAGAATCTCGGTCATGCCCTGCCCGATCGAAACGATCTTGGCCGGAGCCTTCTGGAAGGTGACCTTCTGGCCGCAATTGCTGATGGTAAGGGGATATTGGGTCGCGGCCAAACCAGAAGCAGCAAAGCCGGTCAGGCCGAATGCAAATGTAATCGTCGTCAAAAAATGGCGCATGAAAGATCTCGATGGGAGGGAAACTGGACGGTATCAGCGCGATCGCGCTCAAGAAGACCGCCGCCGGCTGCGAGGATCCCAATCAAGGCCGATAGATGTCGGAGGGTGTCGAAGGCTCAGGTCAATCATTCTCTCTGTCCCTTCCGGGCATCCCCGCCCGGCTGATTGGATCGTGATCGACGGCAGGTCTCCTGGCTCGCGGATATCTGACGATCATCTGCCTTCCCGCAAGCATGCTTGCAGTGGCATGGCTCAAGGCCCTGGGAGAGAACCAGCGGGCTGGTCGCTCCCGGATGATCGGCAATCCGCTTACAGTTGCGGGGGCAGCCACGGTCTAGGTCCCTCTTGGGTCGTCCTCACCGTGTTCCCTATTAATCCCCGCGGAGTCTTCCTTGGGGAACCGTCGCGTCCAGTTATGCCGGATGGCCCCTTCCCGTCAAGGACGCATAGATGCGATAAAGCGGGCGCGCAGCTCTCAGAGCCGAGGTCCATGTGGCCTGGTCAAGCGGCGTCCGCCAATTCCACGCGATTTCGCCCGCCGGCCTTGGCGCGATAGAGTGCCTTGTCGGCAGCCTCCAGCACATGCTTGAAGTCGGCAGTCGGTTCGTGGGAGCAGGCAATACCGATGCTGACCGTGACGCGGATGCTCTCCTGCTCGAACATCAGGATTGTCGCTTCGATATCCTTGCGGATCTTTTCCGCAATGGCGGTGGCTGCCTTAACATCGGTGTTCGGCAGCAGAACGACGATCTCTTCACCGCCATAGCGGGCGGCAATGTCGGTCCTTCGGACGGTCTGCCGGATCACGTCCGCGACCCGCGCCAGGACCGTATCACCGAAGGAATGGCCCCAGCTGTCGTTGATCTTCTTGAAGTAATCGATATCGAGCATGATGATCGAAAACGGGATGCGCCTGATGCCGGCTTCCTTGCTGCAACGGTCCCCTTCCCGCTGTAGGACACGGCGATTGGGCAGCTTCGTCAGCGGATCGAGGCTTGCTTCGCTCTCGAGCGCGCGCTGGATGCCGATGCGATATTGCTCGCGCTCCAGCAGATCCGAGAGGAGAAAGACACCGATTATATTGACGATCGTGACCGGAAGCGTTGCCGAGAGCAGAAGCTCGCGCGCAACCGCCCACGGCAGAAAGACGAGAACCACGAGCGACGTGCAGGTCGCCATGCCGAACAATGCCGATCGCTTCCATCCCGTGCCGATCCACTGCCGCGGCAGGAGACTGAGCATATAGCCGGCAAGCGCGACGATGAGGATCCCCGCAATGCCGCCGACGGCGCCCAGGCCGCCGATCATGAAGCGAAACAAACCCATCATCATCGCTGCAACAACGGTCCCCAACAGGCCGCCATAGACCGGCGTAAGGACGAGGAGGATCGAGCGGCCATCCTGAATGACGCCAGGCATCCACTGGATCGGATCAGCCATCGACAGGATGCCGACCACGCCGAACAGCAATCCGACCGCAACCGATTTCAGGATGCCGCGATCAATGATCCGTATGACCCAGGAATAGGCATAGACGATGATAGCCACCTGCCCCAGGACCCGCACCAGCGACGGCAAATGCATTTCAATTCCCATGGCTATCCGCCTTCTTCGCGAGGAGCCTCGTCAATGGCACGCATCGGCCATACTCGAAGTCGGCGCAGGATACCATGCGATCTCTATAAAATGGTTTAGCGAGTCTCTGCGGCGGAACGTGGCTTGGGGCGGGACAGGGGATCGAGTCGGGATCGCAAATAATGATCATTGTCGTAATAGAACTTCGAAATTGATACGGATCGATGCCATGGTGTCCGACACCGCAATCCGAGCAGTGGCGCACTTACGAATTTTCGGGGGATTATAAGACATCGAGGGAGTGGAACAATGCGGATGAAAAAATCGAAAGGTGGACAATGCTGAGCAGATTGCCGAAGCTGCGCAAAGCCTTCCCGGTGGATCGCTTTTCAAGAACGTATAGATAATACGCGCTATCTGGCACCCGGTGTGAAGCGGTCAAGTGCGGACGAACAATTTTTCGCCTTAAGCTGCAGGCGATCGATGCAAGACCTGTGCGCGAAACTGCGCTGTAAAGATGTTGGGCACGATCCGAATATCGATCATGGTCATGCCAATGGCCTTTTCGGGAAGGGCCAGGCCGGGGCAACCTGTCGCATCGACCCGCGATAGTTTGCTCGAACGCTTCGATCGCAGATCGCATATCCCCAATTCACCAGCTTTTCCGATACATCGTCGCCGAGGTTGCTGAGCCGGGTCGGTGCGCCGGAGAGGGCCGCGACCTCCTTCGGCGAACATGGCAATGCCCCTTCGGGCGCGAGTTTGGAGGGGTCCGTATCGATACCCCAATAGGAGCCGAAACGACCGTATCCCTGCGCGGCGACCAGCGATGCCTCGTCGCTCAGCGGCGCGGCCGCCTTGAAGCGGCCGATAAGATCGCGACGCCGCAGTGCTCTCACCTGGTTGTCGGTGACATCCAGAATCCGGCGAAGCTGACTAACCCAATTGCGGCATAGGCCGGAATTTCGGGCAAAGGGCGCGCCGCCATCGCTGACGAAAAGAGTGGCGAAGCGCTTTATCAGCGGCTCGACGCCATGATTGTCGTAGACGCCTCCATCGGTGAGAATGACAGTCCTGCGAAAATCGCGGATCGCCGTGATCGGTTTGGACGGCGCCGTCGGCCAATCCTGAAAACTACCGTCCGCAAACTTGAGCACCAGCGGCGACAGAATGGGAGGAAAGGCCGAAGAAGCGGCCACAGCTTGGGCCAACGGAAAATCCGGCCGGTCGAGCCGCCCGACGATGTAATCACCGGCATAGGTCCTGCCAAAGCGCCAGAGTACGCCGGTCTGCAGGTTCGTTGCGCAGAATATGAACTGCGGCTGGTCGGGCAGATCCTGAAGGCTGCGCCCCTGAAACAGATGCTTGTCGTAGAATTTCGCCACTTGCCGCGCGGCGGACGTTCCGGGCAGGAGCCCGATCACCGCATCCATGATGTCGATCCTTGCCCGGGCAAAAGCGAGCATTGGACTGACGAAGACATCCTTCATATTGGCAAAATCAGCCGTGACGAGATCGGGCCAAACGCTCGCGAGCCAGGCGGTGGTGATAGAGCCGCCGGAAACGCTGGAGACGCGCTTTGCCTGTTGCAGAAGCCCAAGTTCGGCCAAGCGGAGGAAGGCGCCGACGTGAAAGAGCATGGCCCGAAATCCCCCGCCGGACGCGGCGACACCGATACCCGCCTCGAAACCGTTGCCGTCCCACCGGAAATCGGAGGCTTCCACGACCTCGCTTTCGGCGGATAGAGGTATCGCATCGATCTCATTCATGGACCATGCCTCATTGTCGGCACCGGAGATCTCCATGCCGGGGGCGCATCTCCTCAGTGCGAGAACAGAAGACGGTCCTTCGCCGCCTGCGAACCCGTTGCGTAGAACCGCTGAAACCAGGCCGCCTGCCCGGGGGCCGGCGGCCGGGCGAGCGTCAGGCTGTTGGGCGCACCCGCACCCTGCATCGCCGAGCGGAAATGGAGATGATCGAATATCCGGAGGGCTTCGAGGGCATAGGATGTCGCGACCCGCTGGTCTTCGATCATGACAAGATTGTCGCCATTGCCCGTTTCGCCGCTGGGCGACAGGTTGGAGGATCCGGTGAATACCTTGGCCGTCGGCAGGTTGAAGTCGGTCACGACGAACTTGTCATGCTGATGAATACCGCTGCCGCCGCTCCATTCGGTCTTGAAAGGTTCCGGCGCGTGGCTTGCAAGATAGGTGAAATCCACCAGGCCGATCGTCCCATCGGGTTTGCGGATTTCGAGTCCGCCCTCCTTGTCGGAAATGCCGTAGCTGAACACGTCCTTGCCCATCAGCCGATCGACTGCCTGGCGCACCGGGCCTGAGCGGATCTGGTTAAGGAAGGCGATGGCGTAGAAGACGGAAGACGAGGCCTGATCGATCGCCGCGCCAACGGGGCTGAGCGACAGATCGCTCGATTGGTGCGGCGAGAAGCAGAAGTGCGCTGCCGGCATGCCGGGCGCCTGCACGAGGCTCCACTTGCTGCTGAGGCCGTCCTGCTCGAAGGCGTCCAGTCCCTGAAAGGCCAGATCGAAGGCACGGCCGAACAATCCCGCCGCATCGCTTGAATGGAACACGAGCGCATTGTTGGCCTGTATGTAAAGGCCGCGATAGCTGAAATTGGTCGAGCCGAACAGCACCTTGAGGGGCTGGCCGCCGCGCCGGACGATGAAGACCTTGTTGTGCTGCAGGGTCTTGAAATGCATGCGCTTCACCGCACCCGTTCCCGCCGAAGCAGCAAGTCGCGCCGCCGCCTGCGATTCCGCGCTGCCGGAAGGTTTGTGCGACCCTGAATTGTCGATAATGGCGCGAACGCGATTGCCGCAGCTTTCGAGCTTGGCGACGATATCGCGCTCGTTGAAATCATAGGCGAAGACATCGATGGAGAGACCGGGATCGTTCACCACCTCGTCCAATAGGCCGAAGATGAGATCATAGGCTTCGAAGCCGAGCCACTGGTAGACGTCGCCCTGCAACTTCGTGAAGGTCAGGCCCTGGTCCGGATCGCTCGGGATAACGTCCGGATTGTTGCCGAACTTGTCGGCGTAGGCCTGCGAGGAGGCAAAGTTGCGGGTAAAGCCGATATCGAGATAATCGCTATAGGTCATGCGGTCGAGCGAGATCGGCAGGTCGGCAACCTGATCACCGCTGCGCAAGGCGCCGGCGGCATTCATGTGCATCTTCGTCACCCGATAGAGATAGGTTCCATCCGTCGGGTCATAGGGAAAATGCATCCAGCGGAACTTCTGGAATGGAGCCTCGGTCGACAGGAAATTGCGGAAACCGTCGACGCCCTTGCCGCTGCTGTAGTCGAAATTCAAACGGTTCCTCAATGGAACATAATCAGCCGAACTCGGGCTCTTCACCTCAATCGCGAAGCCTACGAAATCATCCTCGGGATCGGTGACGTCCATCCCGATGAGGCACATGCGTTCGCCGCGCCACAATTTCACTGCAAGGCTGCCGGCGCTACCAGTATTGGCAAAAGTCATCTCAATCCCCTCGTTGCGTTGGATGAAGGCGATGCTTGTCTTTCATGCGGGAATGCAGAAGGCCGTTAAGCCGTTTGGATCGGACTAGAATGGCTCGAATATTTGCGAGACCTTGGGTCCGTCACTCAGAAAATCTGTAGCCAGAATCAGATTGAACACAGCCGGTGCCCATGGATCGGGATAGCTTCCCTCAGGCGCGCCAAGTGTCCACATCAGCCCGGGAATATTGCCGTGATGCCAGCAGACTAGGATCGCCTTACCTTCGAATTCGGGCTTGGAGAGCAGCGTATCGGCCAAGGCGCCGTAGTCTTTGTCGGCATACGACGTATGCAACGCGATACCCAATGCTTCCGCCAAGGGCTGGACGGTCTGGACAGGCCTCTCACTATGCCTCGACGGAGCGGCGGCAAATATGAAATCCGGTGGTCCAAGGCCTTCGAGATACCAGGCGGCCAACGCTTTCGCGCGCGCTCGCCCGGGGGCGGACAGGTTCGGATCTCCCGGATCGTCTGGCTTTTCGGCATGACGCATGACCAATATCCTGACTGGCGCCATTCGTCCCTCCCTTGGCTGCCGTCTTGATCCATCGCTACCTGAAATTGGATCCACGATATTCTTTCCACAACCAGGCGCAATGGCCATTTTCGGCATTAAAAAAATTTCATAAAGCGTCATGGTGGCCTGGTTGCCGGCGTGGCAGGAGCCGGGGCCGCGTTCTGGGGAGCGGCGGTCGCGGGTCCATTCGCAGCCGCGGAACCCGGCAGAACTTTGGCGGTTGCCACCGTGTAGAACTGGTAACCGGCGAAGATGATGAGGACGACGACGAGCACGCCATAGACGTTGCGAACGGTCTTGCGGACGCGACCATAGTCGGACACGCTATTGCTGATCGGTGTTTCGCTGAACTCCTCGATTTCGGCGGCGCTCAGCACCTGGTTCAATCGCAAGGCCCATATGGCGCGGGCGCGGTCCTGGCCGGCAAAATAACCGGCATTGATGAATGTCTGGACACGAAAAGACAGGATCAGAAACGCCGCCGCGCCGATGGCGAACAGCCCCGCGATCCATGTATTGGGCGTCTTTGCGGCATCGGAGAGGATTTTGATCACGAAGGGCGTGGTGGCGACAGCCAGATCCTTCCACAACGCGCCCGTCATATCCTGGGCTCGCTGGGTCGCCTTCTGCGCCTCGTCCACGACCGTCTTGCGCAAATCGGCAAGGGCTTTCAGCGTCTCCTTGCTGCCGGCCTTGACATAGGCCGCATAGGCGGCCTTCGCGGATTCGAGGCTGCCGTCTCCGAATTCGGCGAGGCTCCCCTGGCGATAACTGCGCGCCCATTCCGCCGCCAGCAGAACATGACGGGTCTCCGTGTCGCGCTCGCCGCCTGCAAACACCCAAAACACACCGTCATCGAGCCGCTCGAACATGGCGAGCAGTTCGGGAAGCGAGACGCTGACCTTGCGGCTCGGCGGGCCGGAGAGCTGATAAATCACATTCGGCGCTGCCCCATAGACCTGATCGGAAAGTGCCGCCATCAGCCTGGGAGCCGCCAGTAAGCGCCAGGCTTCGAATGTCTGCGACGATTGCCGCGGATGATCCTGCAGCAGCCATGGCCGTATATCTGCCGGCACGAGCCCTGCATTGCTGGCGTCATGGCATATGCTTCGAGGGTTGGGAAGTTCCGGCAGCCGATCGAACGGCGCGGGAGGTTGCTCCGTCCAAGGCTGGAACCTCGCGCCATGGGATGTGAATGTCTCATCCGCCGTCAGTTCGGCAACGCAGACAACGAGGCTGCCATCCAGGGCCTTTGCCAGGCCTGTCAGGGATTTTCCGTAGAAGAGCCGAAGAACGGTCTTCTGCGAGACCTTGTTGAGCGTAATGGCAAAAACCGTGCTCGATGCCGGCACGTCGCCGTCGTCGAGGGCAATGTCCGTACCGTCACGCCTGATCGTGACGGAGTCGAGAAAGGCCGGAATATTGATGCGGAGGGCCAGCCATTCCGTTCGAAGGGTTGCATCGTCAAGTTTCGCCCTGACGATGATCAGTTCCGCATGCTCTTCGACTGGCTTCGTCGGCTGCGTTCGTGCAATAAGATCGAGGATCTCAGTTGGGGTCATCGGTCTCAATCGCCAGCTTGTCGTGGATGATGATCATGCCGTCCTCGGTCTTTTCGATCAGGGCGCGGAATTCGTTCGGCACGCGGATCTCGATGCCATTTTCGGTCTTGAAATAGAGTGTCTTCGGTCCCTTCACCTGATCGGGCGCGAGCGTCATCGGCACGCCGGAGATCCGCTCTGTCGTGAGGCTGCGATTGAACTTGCTCAACAGAACGCTGTCGTCCGCAAGCTTGTGCCCGATGACGGTCTCGAGAAAGGAGCGATGGTCGTCGCTGTCGATTTCACCACCGCCGGAGGCGGCGTCGTAGGTCCGTTTGGTGAGTTCGCGCACCACTTCGCCATCGACGAGATCCGGATTGTCACCGATCACCTTGCGCGTGACATCGACCAATTTCTTCGTCAATTCGGCATCGCTCAATGTCTGCCGCGCGCCCAGAAACGCCTCGAAATATTGCGCCACCTTTTGCTGATTGCGCCTGTCCAGCACGGTCAGCTCACCGCCCTTTTCGGTCAGTTTGATAAGGGCTGCCTTTTGCAGCGCCGCCTTGTTCTGGACGAAGGTTTTCTGAAGCGCTTCGAGGCTGACCTTCTTCCGGCCGCTGCCGTCATCCGTCAGATCGTAGGCGATGACCGTTTCGTCATCATATTTCAGAAGGGCGAACGATCGTGTTGCCTTCGCCTTCAGGACGAACAGCAGAACCGCTCCTTCGGCGGCGGTTCCGCCGTGATAGGCTTGGAAATCCTCGGCCAGTTTTTCGCTTTCCTCCTGGAAAACGCCGGCATTCGAGGCGATGCGGCCGAGACGCTCGCGCGTCGAAGACGCATCGGAAAAAGCATAGGGCAAGCCGCCATTCACCGATCGGATGCGATCGACGAAGAAGCTCTCGAATTCCCCAGGATCGACCTCCGCCAGCTTGATCAGACCGTTTTTCGGCCCGACAAGATGGAAGATCATTCTTTCGATCTTGAGATCGCTCAATTCGCTGTCATCGAAAAATGCCAAGTGCCCCTCCCAAACGTGCCAGTGAACACTCAGAACAAGATAGGGTTGAAATGATACAAGGCGATCTTCAAGCCTGGATGACGTTGCTGCAGTCATCTTTCGTGCCGTGCACCGGTACCAGAAAGCCCATCGCTATCTTTCAGTTTCGCGCACTGTGCTTCGGATTCTTGATTTTGCGCATGACTTTACCGCAAAACCGCGGGGTGTACGCGCCACGCTTTAAATCCTGCGGCAGGAATTGCCCGGAACGAACTTCGGCGTGAGCACGAAATCCTGCGGCGGCTCGACGGCGCCCTGGGGATTGGTGATGCGATGCATGAGGCGCCTTGCGATGATGCCGCCGAGCGCGAGCGTGTCCTGAACCACCATGGTGATGCGCGGCGTGATGACCGAACTCCACTGCACATTGTCGATCATGGCGAGCGAGATATCTTCGGGACAGCGGAAACCCAGCTCCTGCATGGCCTGCAGTGCCGAAAGCGCAACGGCGTTATTGGCGCCGAGAATCGCGGTCGGGCGCTCGGGCTGGATCAGTAGCCGCATGGCCGCCTCGTAGCCAGCCGCGCGCGTAAACTGGCCGTCAACCACGAAATTCGGGTTCACCTCGACGCCGGCATTGGCCATGGTATCGGCAAAGCCGCGATATCGCTCCGTTGCCGTATGCATGTGGCTCGGGCCGGTGATGAAGGCAATGCGCCTGTGGCCGAGCTGCAGGAGATGTTCGGTCAGCATCGCACCGGCAAGGTAATTGTCAGAACCGACGAAATCGCGCTCGATGCCGGCAACCTTCTGGTCGAAGCAGACGATCGGCACGTTCAGGCCGGCAATGAAGTCGAGATAATCCTGATCATAACCTGACGGCGCAAGTGCCAAGCCGGCGGTCTTGAGACCGATCAGATGCTCGACCAACGCCCTTTCGCGATCCGTCTTGCCGGAGGAATCGGTGACGACGACGAAGTGCTGGTGATCGAGCGCATAGTTTTCCAGCTCGCGCCGGATATCCCCAAAAAACGGGTTGCCGACATTGCCGACGACGAAACCGATCATGCGGCTGCGTCCGCGCGCCAGGCTTTGGGCAAGCGGGTCGGCAACGAAGCCGACAGCGGCAATCGCCTGACGAATTTTCTCCAGCGTTTTCTGGCTGACACGCGCCGGATTGCTGAGCGCCAACGACACCGTCGAGACGGATACGTCAGCGAGCTTGGCGACGTCACGAATTGTGGCCATGAATTTTTCGAACCGTTTCTATCGCTTTTAGCTTTTCGATCGCAGAGGTTTCCTTCGATGAATCGCTGTCATAAATCTAACATTTGCCGGCCATGAAGCAATATGCGGAAAGAGATTTCAACAGCGCGCTTGACATAATGAGCATGAGGATCAATTATTAAATCGAACCGGTTCGATAAAGTCTTAACACTTAGGAGGATAGTGTGAGCGACGCAGCAATCAGTGGCGGCCAGAATGTGGCCGACGGCAAGGCATGGTTTGGACACGACCGCTTCGGCATGTTTATCCATTTCGGACTTTACGCCCTCGGCGCACGTCACGAATGGCTGAAGAACCGCGAGGAGTTCACCACCGAGGCCTATCAGAAGTATTTCGACAATTTCGACCCCGACCTTTACGACGCCCGCGAATGGGCACGCCGCGCTCGCGAGGCCGGCATGAAATATGTCGTTCTGACCGCGAAGCACCATGAAGGCTTCTGCCTGTGGGACAGCAAAGTCACCGAATACAAGGTCACCAACACACCCTATGGCAAGGACCTGATCGGGCCTTATGTCGAAGCGCTTCGCGCCGAGGGGTTGAAGATCGGCTTCTATTATTCGTTGCTCGACTGGCACCATCCGGATTTCCCGATCGACGGACATCACCCGCAGCGCAATCACCCCGACGCCGCCAAGCTCAATGAGGGCCGCGACGTCAGGCGCTACGCGAAGTACATGCGAGATCAGGTGACCGAGCTTTTGACGAGCTTCGGCAAGATCGACGTCATCTGGTTCGATTTCAGCTATCCTCACCGCGTCTACAAGGGCTTGCCCGGCAAGGGCCGCGCCGATTGGGAAAGCGACGACCTCATGAAGCTGGTGCGCCAGCTACAGCCCGATATCATCGTCGGCGACCGCCTCGATCTGCCGCGCGATGCGGATCACATGCCCGAACTCGTCACGCCGGAGCAATATACGCCGCGCGTGGCTCCGACAGTTGCGGGCCTGCCGGTGCGATGGGAAGCTTGCCACACCTTCAGCGGCTCATGGGGCTATTATCGCGACGAGGCCAGCTGGAAGGATGCCGGCCAGCTCATCAACATCCTGGTCGACACGGTCTCGCTCGGCGGCAATCTGCTGATGAATGTCGGCCCGACCGGCCGCGGCACCTTCGACGCCCGCGCCATCAAGGCGCTCGACACCTATGGCGAATGGCTGCGGCTGAACGGCCGTGCGATCTATGGCGCAGGACCTTCGACCTACAAGGCGCCAAACGGATGCCGCTTCACCCAGAAGGGCACTCGGCTCTACCTGCATATACAGACCTGGCCCTTCCGCCACATCCATATCGAAGGACTGGGGCGCAAGGTCAAATATGCCCAGTTCCTGCACGATGCCAGCGAGCTTCATTGGCTCGACCCGGATGCAGACGTCGACTCCAATGTCGGCGTCGCCGTCGGAGAGGGCATTTTGACCCTGGAACTGCCGGTGCTCAAGCCTGACGTCGTGGCCCCGGTCATCGAACTGACCCTCAAGGATTAAGGAGAGAGTCCAGCCGCCCTGTGCCGTCGTGAGCCGCGAAACCGAACTCATTACCGCGATGACCCCGTTGATCGCCGATCTGGCGGAAGACGGCGACGGCGCCGTCGCCTTGGCCGGCTCGCGTGGCAAGGGGTGGTCGGATGCGCAATCGGATTTCGACTTTAGGGTTTATGCCGACGCCTATCGCGGACCAGAGGTCCGGCAGACTGCGGCGTGGCGGCGTTTCGATGCAGCGCTGCGAGGCTGGCAGGCCGAAGGCATCCGCATGGACGGCATCTGGATGCGGCGGTACGCCGGCGTGCAGCGCGACCTGGAGTCCTGGCTTGGCGGCATCATCGTGCCCAAAAGCTTCGAATGGACGATCTGGGGCTATCACCTGCCGACGGATCTTGCCAATCAGCAGATCATCGCCGATCCGCGGGGCCTGCTCGCCGGCTGGAAGCGGCAGCTGATGCAGTATCCGGAAGCGCTGCGGACCTCGGTTCTCAGCCAGTACATGGATATTCTGCGCTACTGGGCCAGGGATTATCACTATGAGAGCAAGGTCGTTCGCCGCGATCTCGTTTTTCTCGTCGGGCTGACCGGCAAGCTTGCCAACGCCATCCTGCAGACCGTCTTTGCCTTCAACCGGGTCTATTTTCCGGGCGATGGCTGGAACCTGCCCATGGCAGCCGAACTCGAGCGGCTGCCGCCAGATTTCCTCCAGCGGATGACCGCCATTCTGGAGCCGGGACAGGATCCGGACACTTGGCGGCGCCAGCGAACGGAGCTGATCAGCCTGATCGCCGACCTGGAGGCCATGATCGCGGCTTGAACGAGCCGCAAGACCAAGCCGGAGGGGAGCGTCCGGACAAGTGATGAACGTCACTGCAAACAAAGTCATTCAGGAGGAGGAACCATCATGAAACGTTCACTGATCTTTGCCGCCGCCCTTGCGGCGTGTTCACTACCCGGCATCGGCGCTAAGGCGCAGAATGCCGCCGTGACCCTGACCTGGCAGATGTGGGGCGAACCGAACGATGCGCAACTCTGGCAGCAGCTGGCCGATCTCGTTAACAAGCAATATCCCGACATCAAGGTCAAGCTGCAGCTTTCGGGCTGGACTGACTATTGGACACGCCTTCCGGTTCTGGCGGCCTCGGGACAGGTCGCCGACATTGTTTCGATGCAGTCGATGCGCATGCCGAATTTCTATTCGATCCTGGTGCCCCTCGACGATTACGTGAAGAATAGCGATGTGAAGGTAGGGGATTTCGAGACATCGATCATGTCCGGGCTCTCTTTTGACGGCAAGCTCTATGCGCTGCCCTACGACGTCGGCCCATGGATGATCTTCTACAATCGCGACAAGTTCGCCGCCGCCGGCTTGAAGGAGCCTGCCAAGGACTGGACATTCGACGATTTCAAGGCCGACGCCAAGGCGCTGACCAAGGACGGAACTTACGGCTACGGCACCCAAGGCTTCGATTTCATCGCCGGCCCCGTCGCGCTCGGTGCGGATTATTTCAATGCCGACAATGAATTCGACCTCACCAATGCCGGCTTTGTCGATGCCTTCAGCAAATATGCAGATCTCACCGCCAAGGACAAACTCTCGCCGGTCTTTGCCTCGGCAGCCGATGCCTCGGCGGCAAGCGGCCGCTTCGCCTCGGGCAATGTCGCCATGTATATCGATGGTCCCTGGTCGCTGATTACAGGCCAGGCCAATGTCAATTTCAAGATCGGCATCGCACCGCTGCCGCGCAGCACAGGCTCTTCGCGCTTCATCACCGCCGGCTCGGGCTGGGGTATCTCCGCCGCCAGCCAGCACAAGGATGCCGCCTTCAAAGCTCTGCAGGTACTGTCCGGTCCAAAGGCCGCCGAAATCCTCGGTTCGGCAGGCCGCGCGCTACCGGCCCGGCTTGCGCAGCAGACCGCATGGTATGACGGCGCGGCCAAGAATGTCAGCGGCACCCGCGATACGCTGCAATATATATTTGCCCATACCACACCGTTCCGCATCAACGAGAAATGGAACCAGTTCGAGAATCTTGTGATGCAATATGTGCCGCTGGCGCTGACGGGAGACTCCAAACCTGAGGGCGTGCTTGCCGACATTCAGAGCCAGCTTCCATAACCTCGGTCAGCTGGCCGGCCTGCGGCCGAGCTTACGGTTCGACCGCAGCGCCATCGCCGGAAAGGAGAGGCCCATGATGCTGGGCAAGCACACCGACATGATCGCAAGACCAATTCCACGCACGCGCAAATGGTTCAGAGGCGAGGGATGGACGGCCTTGTTCTTCCTGCTGCCGGGCCTGATCGGCATCGTCCTGTTTCTCGTCCTGCCCATCCTTGCGTCGATCGCGCTCAGCTTCACCAATTGGCAATTGCTCGGCACGCCGCGTTTCGTCGGCATTTCCAATTATGTGCGCCTGTTTACGACCGATCCGCAATTCTGGACGGTCTTGCGCAACACCCTCTTCTTCACGGCCGAATATCTGGTGCTCAATATCGCCATCTCGCTCGGGCTGGCGACCTGGATTTCGAGCTTGAAGATCGGGCAGCGCTGGTTCCGGGTGATCTTCTTTCTTCCGACATTCACACCGCTGATTGCGGTTGCCATGGTCTGGATGCTGATCTTTACGAGCGGTGGGCTTTTCGACAGCCTGATGGCCTCACTGTCGCTGCCCTTGTCGGGCGTTCTCAACGATCGCACGCTCGCCATGCAGGCCGTCGTCCTCACATCGCTCTGGGCCGGCATCGGTTATAATACGGTTCTCTTCAACGCCGCACTCGACATGGTGCCGGCGACCTATCTCGAAGCGGCGCGGATCGATGGCGCCACGGCCTGGGACCGCTTCTGGAAAATCCGCCTGCCGCTGATCTCGCCGACATTGTTTTTCGGCACGGTCATGACGGCGATCACGTCGCTGCAGGTCTTCGACCAGATTTTCGTCATGACCAAGGGCGGACCGGGATCGTCGACCGCCACGCTCGGCTATGCCATCTACCAACGCGGCTTTCAGAACTTCCAGATGGGTTATGCCTCGGCTATCGCCTGGGTGATGTTCACGCTGATCATGGTGCTGACCGCCCTGCAATTCTGGTTCCAGCGCAAATGGGTGCATTATGACGCTTAAATCCGAAACCAGAGCGGGCCGGAAGCTGCTGCTGGATATCGTCAATCACACAGCTCTTACGCTCGTGGCGATCGCTTTCCTGTTTCCCTTTTTCTGGATGGTCTCGAACGCGGTGCGCTCGAATGCCGAAGTGACGGCGATACCCCCGCGCATCCTGCCGGAGGTCTTCGAATGGGGTAATTTTGCCGCCGCCTGGACCCGGCTGCCCTTCGGCCGCTTCTTCCTCAACAGCGCCATCATCGCGATCTGCGTGACTGTTATCACCGTCATCGTCTCCTGCCTGTCCGGCTATGCCTTTGCGCGGCTGAAATTCAGAGCGCGGGAAACGCTGCTGCTCGGCTATATCGGCACGCTGATGGTGCCGCCGCTGATGCTTATCATTCCGCTGTTTCTGATCGTCAACAAGCTGGGTCTGGTCAACACCTTCCCCGGCGTGATCCTGCCGATCTCGTTTGGCACCTTCGGTGCATTTCTGATGCGGCAGTTCTTCCTCTCCATTCCCATGGAGCTCGAGGAGGCGGCAAGGATCGACGGCGCGTCGCGCCTGCGCATCCTCATCAGCATCATCGTGCCGCTGTCGATGCCGGCGATAGGACTTTTGTCGCTCTTCACTTTCATCGGGCAGTGGAACAACTTCCTCTGGCCGCTGATCGTCATGACCGGTGCCGACAATGCCACTTTGCCCGTCGGCCTCACCATGTTCCAGACGCAACAGGGCACGCAGTGGAACTACCTGATGGCGGGTGCCACCCTTTCCATGCTTCCAGGCATCTTCCTCGCGATCATCCTGCAGAAGCTCATCTACAACAGCATCGCCCTCAATGCGGGCATGGGCGGGCGCTGAGGCGCCGGCCGACACTTTTGGGAGAGATCCATGGCGAAACTGACCATTCGCAACGCCATCAAACGCTACGGCGCGCTCGAAGTGCTGCATGGCGTCTCCGTCGCCGCGCAGGACGGCGAGTTCGTGGTGCTTGTCGGACCTTCGGGCTGCGGCAAATCCACATTGCTGCGCATGATCGCCGGCCTGGAAGGCATCAGCGATGGCGAGATCGAAATTGGCGACCACATCGTCAACGATCTCGAACCGAACGAACGCGACATCGCCATGGTGTTCCAGTCCTATGCGCTTTATCCGCATATGACAGTGCGCGACAACATGGCCTTTTCGCTGAAGCTCGCTCGGCGCAGCCGCCAAGAGATCGAGCAGAAGGTGAAGGATGCCGCGGCGATCCTCGACCTCGCCGCGCTGCTTGATCGCTACCCTCGGCAATTGTCGGGCGGGCAGCGCCAGCGCGTAGCGATGGGCCGCGCCATCGTCCGCAACCCCGCGGTCTTCCTCTTCGACGAGCCGCTCTCCAATCTCGATGCGAAACTGCGCGTGCAGATGCGTACCGAGATCAAGACGCTCCACCAGCGCCTCGGAACCACCATGGTCTATGTGACGCATGACCAGATGGAAGCCATGACCATGGCTGACCGCATCGTCGTCATGCGCGGCGGCCACATCGAGCAGATCGGCTCACCGCTTGAAATCTACGACGCGCCGGTCAACAGCTTCGTCGCCGGCTTTATCGGATCGCCATCGATGAACTTCATCGACGGCCTCGTCGTCGAACGGGGCGGAGCCATGGAATTGCAGGCCGCGGAAAATCTGCATTGGCCGCTGCCGGAAAGCGCCCGCCGCCATCTCGGCCGATCCGTCCAGCTCGGTATCCGGCCGGAACATATCGCCGTTGATGCGGACGGCGTGCAGGCCAAGGTGATCATCATCGAGCCGACGGGCTCGGACACGCATCTGCAATTGCGGGCCGGCGCGGAATCGATCGTCGCAGCCGTCAGGGACCGTCCGTCGGTGTCTCCCGGCCAGCCGATCCAGCTGAGGATCGATCCGGCAAAGGCACATCTGTTCGATCCATCGAATGGCCAGCGCCTGCATTGAGAATGCTTCTCCGCTTGAAGCGGAAGGCTGCTGTGGCAGCCTCCTCCCCTTAGATCCTCGATCCTCGACGAATTCAAGCCGTCGTATACGGCGTTGAAACCGGCTTGCGAATGCCGGCCTGCTCCAGCAAAGGAAGAACCCGGTCACGGAAATACGGGAACTCGGCATTATAATCGACAAATGAAATAGTCGTTCCGCTAAAGCCAGCCTTGTAAAGGGCAAGAATACCCTCAGCGACCTGCTCTGGCGTCCCGACGAGCGGGAAACCGCCATGTCCGGCAGCCATCCGATCCCGGATCAAGGCCAGCAAGTCATGGGGGAAGGACTGTGCGTGCGCGAATTGCAGGCGCACCAGATTGTCAACAGCCTCCCAGTCCGCATTGTCTTTTCCGAAATACCGGAGATAGTCTCGTGCCTCCGCTTCTGTCGGTCGGCAGACGACATGGGCGAAGGTAAGGACGCCCAAATTGCGACCGGCGGCTTTGCCTTGCTGTTTCAATTCAGCAATTTCAGTCGTCGAACGGTCCAAATCTATGGCTGGCGTAAACAGAAAATCGGCATTCCGCACGGCGAAGGCGCGGCCTTGGCCGGAACCAGCAGCATTGAGGATAGGGGCATGATACCGAGGGCGGGGATCACCAAGGACATTTTTAAGATGAAAGAACTGTCCGTCATAGTCGAAGGACTGATCTCGCTCCCATAGGCTTTTGACGACATCAAACCATTCCTCTGCATAGGCATAGCGGCTTTCATGATTGGCGGGTAGATCAAGCCCCAGCGCCTCATATTCCGGCTGGTTCCAACCGGCCACTATGTTGAGGCCGATCCGGCCTTTACTGATCTGATCGATCGTCGCCATTTGCTTGGCAATGACGACCGGATGGTTCGCAGCCGTGTGAATGGTGGCAAAGACATTGATCTTGTTCGTGCTGGCAAGCAAACCCGCTGCCCACGTCATCGTTTCCAGCACATTACCGTGGAAATTGGTGTCACCGCCGTAGCCGATCCACCGGGCGATCGGCAACATGAAATCAATGCCCGCTTCATCGAGCTGCCGCGCCAGTTTCAGATTGTTGTCCCAGGAATTGACCCAGCGTTCCGGGACCTTGGTGACGCTCATGCCGCTGGAGCAATTGCTGGCGAAAGTGCCAAGCAAAAATTGCCCTGCGGCGAACATGGAGTTCTCCGACATTTCGTTCCCTTTATTTTTTGATATAATTTACAATAGAAACTCTATTTGAAACTTCAAATTTGTCAACGCTCACTATCTTGGCGTCACAGCAACATCCCGCAAAGGAAGCATATGAGCACCGAAACCGAAGACCAGAAAAGTCATCCGCGTGGCTTAGATCGAAGCTGGCACCTGGCGCAAACGCCGCTACAAGTGGACCTGACCGAATTGGAATTCGCCCTTATGCGCGCGTTCGAAGCGTTCGGTCGCTGGCAAACCGAATGCCTGGCTTCGGTCATCGGATTGGCAGCGAGCGGCCCCGAGAACGCCATGCTCCACATAATTCGCATGCATGACAGACCCAAATCCATCAAGGATCTTGCCCGCCTGTCCAATCGGGAAGACATCCCGAACATGCAATACAGCTTGAGAAAGCTGGTCGGAGCGGGACTGGTGGAAAGAAAGGGCAGCGGCCGTTCGGGAGTCACATATTCGGTGACCCAAAAGGGCCGAGATATCACAGACGAATACGCCGCGGTGCGCTCGGCCCTTCTGGTGAAAGCCGTACAAGGCGTTCCGAACATGGGGCGCCGTTTGGAGGAAGCGTCCAGCACATTGGACCTGATGACTGGTATTTACGAGCACGTGGCCAGAAGCGCGGCGACACATCGTCGCTTTTCAGAAGACTAGGTTTCGGCTTACGTCCCGCGTTGCGGACGATATCAGGCCGGGTCCATCCGGAATATTTTGGCCAAGCCCAGGTCAGGCGCGCAGCGCCGCCGCCGGGCTGGAGCGCAAGGCACTGAATGCGGGCACGATCGATATGATCGCCGCAACGGCTGCAAAGCCGCCGACAAGCCATAGATCGTCGAAGGAAAAACCGACGGGCAGACGCACCGCAGTCGACGCCGCTAACCTGGCGGAGATCACCAATGCCGCGATATAGCCGAGCGCAATACCAAGTGCGATGCCGGCAGCAAAGAGGATGAAGAGCTCGCCCCAGACAAGCGCAACGATCGAGCGGACGGGCGTGCCGAGCGCCCGCAAGGCGCCGATCTGCCGGCGCCGCGAACCGACATGCATGATGGTGACCAGCACGATCGCGGCGATCACGATTGCCTGCGTGCCGAGCGCGATCGCCAGAAGCAGACTGCGGGCATCGCCAAGCGTTGCATAGAGCCTCGTCAGCACCTCCGCCGGGAAGACGCCGAGCGTCGTGCCGGTGCGATATTCCTGCCTGAGACGGTAGGCATCGGCAATGGTCTTCGGTTTGACGAGAACGGCCGGAACACCGGGCGTCTGAGCGTCGAAATGCTCATCAAGCGGCGCATCGGCATCGACATGGCCATGCGCGTGTTCATGGCCTTCGGCGCGCTCACGCGGCTCCGCACCATGCGCATCCGCTTCCTCACCATCATGGTCGTGATGGTCGTCCTCGCCATGCATGTCGTGCAATTGCCAGACGGCTCGGATCGGCACGAGAATTGCGCGGTCCCAGGCCGTGCCCGTCGGCGCCATACGGCCGGTGACCTTGTAGGCAATGGCCGTGTGGGTTTCGCCGCCGGTCTCGGCCGTGCCATGCATCGGCTTGATCTCCGCGCCGGTCGACAAGGCAACATCGAAGCCGACCACCGCCTCGCCGAGGCGCGAGAACATCGCGCCCTGCGCAAGCGATGGCGAAAGGGAGGAGATCAAAGCAGTCGTCGTGCCGACGATCGGATGTCCATAGGCAGAATCGCCGAAACCGACGGGCGCCGCCAGTTCGACACGTGGATCATTGGCAAGGCGGGAAAGAACGGCGCCCTCCATCAGCGGCAACGGTGCCGGCTGCAGGAAGACGGCCGACAGCGCCAGCTGCGTCTCGCTGCCGGCCGCGCCGACCAACAAATCGAATTTCTCCGCGGCACGCGCGCTGCCGAGCCGGACGGCCCGCTCCTGCAGCGTCACGGTCACGCTCAAGGCGACCGACAGGGCAATCAGCACCACGACGGCCAACGCCCCGCTCCAGAAGCGCCTGAGGTCGGCGAGAATGAAAGCGATCATTGCGCGGCAACCTCTTGGCTGTCTTCCTCGATGCGCCCGCTTATGAGGTTGATGCGACGACCGAGACGCTCGGCAAGCATGGCATCATGCGTGACGACGACAAGCGTCGTCCCCTCTTCAGCCGAAAGCTGCAGCAGAAGCTCCGCAACCTCCTTGCCCGCCTGCCGGTCGAGGCTCGCGGTCGGCTCGTCCGCGACGACGACGCCGGGACGCGACAACAGCGCACGGGCAACTGCAACGCGCTGCATCTCGCCGCGCGACAAGGTTTCGATCTTCTGCTGCGGACGGGCAATGCCTGTTGCAGACAGGAGCTTCAGCGCGCGTTCCCCCTCCGCAGACGTGAGACGCCGCGCCAGCTTGACCGGAAGCACAACATTGTCGAAGGCGGACAGGCCGGGAAACAGATGGAAGTCCTGCATGACAAGGCCGATATTATGCGCGCGAAACGCATCGCGCCTGCCGGCGGAAAGGCGCGTGATCTCTGTGCCGCTCCAGGACACGCTGCCGCGCGTGACCTTCTCCAGGCCGGTAATGGCGTTGACAAAGGTGCTTTTGCCGGAACCGGAGGCACCGGTGATCGCAAGCCTGCCGCCCGCCGGCAGGTGGAAACGCTCAACGGCGAGTACCGGCTCGGCCAAGCCCGGAAACTGCATTTCAAGACTGGAAACATCGAGGGCAAGCATGGGAATCAAACGGTCCTGAATGACGCGTCCCGGAGACGCAGTTGGCTGATGAAACCCGTTTCCGGATCCGTCCACGAGCCGAATTCCAGTACGCCCCGCGCCATGATCGGCGCGTTGTATTGCACGAATGTCTGCTTGGACGAGAGATAGACCACCACGATATTGTCGGGCCAATCGGCATCGGAAGAGCAGAACGGGCAAAGCGACATCGGAATTTCAGTAAGGACGAAGAAGGCGGCCTCCGCCTTCAATGGCGGCGCCATGAAACCGTTGATGGCGACATCCTCGCCGCTCAACTGCTTCACCCTGTCGGAAAATTCGAGACCGAGCGGACCGAAGCTCTTGTAGAGCTCGCCGAAGCCAAGCTTTTCCGCAGCGTTCGCCCGCGTGGCAACGCCCATCATCGGCAGCATGGCGGCGGCAGCGAGCAACGCCCGGCGGTTGATGACAATGGTCTGGTCCCGAGGCATGAGAACCCTCATGAAAAATGGAGGGACGGGCGGCCGAAAAGCCGCCTGTCCCGGTTCAGAGGCATGAATAGACGTTACATCTTTTCAGAGCCAAGCGCGAAGGCGTCGACCAGCACATGATAGACATCGCTCTGTTCCATATAGCCATGGAAGCCTTCGGCACCCGGGCCAGCCGCCTGCAGCACGACATCGTCGACGGCGTGAACGCCGCTATCCTCGTCCTTCGGGAGATTGCCCTGCACGAAGACGGCACCGGGCACGTCCTTATAGGCTTCGTTGGCAACATATTCCTTCTTCTCGTTCTGGATCGCCGGAACGAAAGGACCGTCGAGCTTCGGACGGAAGGTCTCGTAGTGGTCCGGGCCGTTGTTGGCGGCCATGAACAGGCGGCGCGAAACGTCGACGCGGTCCGGATAGCCGTCGCCATCCTTGTCTTCATAGTTCGGGAAGCCGGCCGCCGCATAGGTTCCGACCTTCTCGCGCATTTCCGTACCCGGCTTGTCGTCGTCGACCGTACCGATGATCGAAACGCCATGCGTATGGTCGCCGGTGACGACGATCAGCGTATCCGGGTTCTTGGCCTGGAATTCGCGGGCGACGGCAACGGCCTTGTCGAACTCGATCGTTTCGACCAGAGCGCGATCCCAGTCCAGCGGATGGCTCATCTTGTCGATGGATGCGCCCTCGACCATCAGGAAGAAGCCTTCCGGGTTCTTGGAAAGCTTGTCGAGCGCAACCTTGGTCATGTCGACCAGGCCGGGTTGGTTCGGGAACTTGTCGACCGTGCCCTTTTTCAGGAATTGGCGGTCGAGCGTGACGTCGAGATTGCCGGTGTGGAAGAGGCCCAGCAGTTTGTCCTGGTTGGAGCCGGCGGCCGTCGCCAGTTCGTTCTTGTCGGTGGCAACGGCGTAGCCGGCATCCTTGAAGAGCGCGATATAGTCCTTGTCGTCCTTGCGCTTGGACCCCGGCACGCTCTTTGCCAGGAAATAGGCCGAGCCACCGCCGAGCAGGACATCCGGCTTGACGCCATACATCATGCCGACGATGTCGGCCTTGTCGCCGCGCTTGCGCGTATGGGAAACGAGCGCTGCCGGCGTCGCGTCTTCGACCTCGGCCGTGGTGACGATGCCGAGCGACTTCTTACCGGTGCGGCGCAGAGCCTCGCCGATCGTTTCGACCTTGGGATCGTCGAGGCTCGCCGGCGTGCGATCGGCATAGACGCCGAGCGCGTTCACGGCGGACTTGTGACCGGTCATATAGGCCGACATCGTGTTGGCGCTGTCGGTTGCGATCGCCGACGTCGAGGACGTGCCGATGAAAGCGACTGGCGGAACGTCATCCATGGCGAGGCGGCCGTTGGCTTTGCCTTCCGTCATGCCCTTGGACATGATGCGGGCGCCGGTGCGATGCGCGACGGAGAGACCGTCGCCAAGCAGGAAGATAATGTTCTTGGCCTTCGGCGTGGCCGAGGTGCCATAGACATCCCAGTTGACGGACTTCTTCTCGTCGCCGGCCGATACTTCGACCTTGTATTGGCCGGTCTTTGCAAGCTTGACGCCGCGCAGGATCAGGGCCGATCCGAGAACCTTGTCCTCGGCGCCCTTTTCTTCCGCGACAAAATCGGCGGCCTTGCCGAAGATGGCCTCATAGCTTTCGCCGTTGACCGTGACCTTGACGTCTTCCGGCTTGACGACCTTGCTGAATTCCACCTTGAAATCGAATGGCGAGCCAGCGAGTACCGTCGCCCGGTCCAACGGATAGACCGTCGCTGCGTGAGCCGCACCGGATAATACGGTCGCGGCCATC
The DNA here is from genome assembly GCF_008370325.1 of Martinezella tropici. Classification (GTDB taxonomy): domain Bacteria; phylum Pseudomonadota; class Alphaproteobacteria; order Rhizobiales; family Rhizobiaceae; genus Rhizobium; species Rhizobium tropici_B. The sequence continues at coordinate 584,534 of NZ_VNIP01000003.1, forward strand.
ATGGAGAGAACGAGTTTACGCATTTATACCCCCTGCGTCGTGGTTGCTTCCCTCTCCTCACTTATAAAAACCAGATGACAATCATGTAAAAAAGAGTCGACTTTCCACAACTGGAAATTCCGAAGTAAAAATCGATAAGGAAGACTGATTGTATGCGCCGCATCTAAAAGACACGCCGAACAGCTTGAATGCCAGGACTACCGCCGCAAGGCATATATAATTCGCTACGGCTTTACGCGATCGGGATGCGCCGCCTGAAAGGCCGGCAAACTCGTGCATCTGGCATCGATTTCGACGATGCGCTTGAGATCGGTCAGGTCCACGCCCCAGCGGCGGGCGTTGTAGACCTGCGGCACCAGGCAGATATCCGCCATGGTCGGCGTGTCGCCAAAGCTGAAGCTACCTTCGAACTTGCCCAACATGACCTCAAGCTTGCTAAGGCCGCCGGCAATGAAATGCCTCATCCATTCCTCGCGGGCATCGGCTCTGTCCGTGATGGCCATGATATGGGCGGCAACATGCGTGTTGCAGATGGGATGGATATCCATGGCGATCGCATAGGCAAGCGCACGCACGTGCCGGCGGCTCGCGCTATCTGACGGCATCAATCCGCTCTCAGGCCGAAGTTCGGCCAGAAATTCGATGATGGCCAGCGATTGCGTCAGAATTTCTCCGTCGATCGTGAGCGTCGGCACGAAGCCTTGCGGATTGAGCGCCAGGTAATCGGCGCTATTCTGTTCGCCTTCCAGCAGATTGATGGGCACGCGCTTGTAAGCGATCCCGAGCATGTTGAGCGCGATGCGAACGCGGTAGCTGGCGGACGAGCGCCAGTAGTCGTAAAGGACGACGTCGCTCATCACGGTTCGGCCCCCAGGTATTTTTCGACTGATTGTTCGATCGCCCCGAAGATCGAGTGCCCGGTACGGTCCTGCATCTCGATGCGGACCTGATCGCCGAACCGCAGGAACTGTGTCTTCGGCGCCCCGGTTTCGATCGTCTCGATCATGCGGAGCTCGGCAATGCAGGAATAGCCATCGCCGCCATTCTCGATCGGCTTGCCCGGCCCGCCATCAAGTTTGTTGGACACCGTTCCCGAGCCGATGATCGTGCCGGCGATAAGGCTGCGGGTCTTGGCGGCGTGGGCGATCAGCTCACCGAAATCGAAGGTCATGTCGATGCCGGCATTCGCCTTGCCGAAGGGCTTACCATTCACGGCAACCAGGAGCGGCAGATGCAGCTTGCCGCCATCCCATACCTCGCCAAGCTCATCCGGGGTGACGGCGACCGGGGAAAATGCCGATGCCGGCTTGGACTGGAAGAAGCCGAAGCCCTTCGCCAGCTCCTGCGGGATCAGGCCGCGCAGCGACACGTCATTGACGAGCATCACCAACCGGATGGCCTGCCGCGCCGTGTCCGAACTGGCGCCCATGGGAACGTCGCCGACAACGACGGCGACCTCGCCCTCCATGTCGATGCCATAGGCCTCGTCCGCGGCGACGATCGGATCGCGCGGCGCCAGAAAGCCGTCCGATCCGCCTTGATACATCAGCGGATCGACCCAGAAGCTTGCCGGCATTTCGGCATTGCGCGCCTTTCGCACCAGTTCAACGTGATTGACGTAGGCCGAGCCGTCGGCCCATTGATAGGCACGCGGCAGCGGCGAGGCGGCAGCATGTTCGTGAAACCGCATGGTCGGCTGCGCGCCTGTCTCGATACCTTCCGCGATCAGGGCGAGCCTGGGTGCCACATGCTCCCAATCGTCGAGGGCCACCTGCAGGCTGCGGGCGATGTGACCGACTTCGGAGCAGCGGGTGAGATCACGCGAGACGACGACGAGCCGGCCGTCTCTTGTGGAGTCCTTCAAAGTCGCAAGCTTCATGTTCTGGTTCCAATGTCAGAGAATATGCCGCGGTCTTCACTTGATGCCGGGTGTTCCGTCGAACCGGCGCTCCAGACCGTCCCAGCACTCCAGATAATCATCCTGCAGCGTCTCGAGCTCGGCCGCGTATTTCGTCAGTTGCTGCGGGAACCGGGTTTCGAACATGAAGGCCATGGTGTGATCCAGCTTCACGGGTTTCAGCTCGGAATTCGATGCCTTTTCGAAGCCGGAGGCATCCGGCCCATGCGGCAGCATCATGTTGTGGAGGCTGATACCTCCAGGCACGAAGCCCTTTTCCTTCGCATCATACTGGCCGTGGACGAGGCCCATGAATTCACTCATGATATTGCGATGATACCAAGGTGGGCGGAACGTATGTTCGGCAACCAGCCAACGCGGCGGGAAGATCACGAAATCGACGTTTGCGGTGCCGGCACTTTCCGTCGGCGCCGTCAGCACCGTGAAGATCGACGGATCGGGATGATCGAACAGGATGGCGCCGACGGGGGAAAACGTCCGCAGGTCGTATTTGTAGGGGATGTAATTGCCGTGCCAGGCAACCACATCGAGGGGCGAGTGGCCGATATCCGTGACATAGAACTTGCCACACCATTTGACATGCACGCGGCAGGGCGTTTCCTTGTCTTCGAAGGCGGCAACAGGCGTCTTGAAATCACGCGGATTGGCGAGGCAATTGGCGCCAATCGGCCCACGCTCCGGCAGCGTGAATTTCGCGCCGTAATTCTCGCAGATATAGCCGCGCCAGACTTCCTCCTCGCCCTTGCGCACCACCTTGAACATCATGCCGCGCGGGATGACGCATATTTCCAAGGGCTCGATGTCCATGATGCCCATCTCGGTAAACACCCTGATAGCGCCGACCTGGGGAACGACCAGCAGCTCGCCATCGGCGTCGAAGAAGTAATCGTCGACCATATTCTCGTTGAAGACATAGGCATGGGCGGCCATGCCGGTCTGGGTCAGGACATCGCCACCGGTCGTGATCGTGCGGATCCCGTCGAGAAAGTTCTGCCGCTCGGTCGGCGCCGGCAGCGGATCCCAGCGCAGTTGGCCAAGCGGAAGCGAGTGATCGTCCAGGCAGGGTGCTGACTTCCAGAACGGATAGGAGGCGTTGGAAAAGCGGCGAGTGTGGCGCACGCTCGGGCGGATGCGATAGAGCCAGGACCGTTCGTTCGTTCCGCGCGGCGCCGTGAAGGGCGAACCGGAAAGCTGCTCGGCATAAAGACCGTAATTGCACTTCTGCGGGCTGTTCTGGCCCTGCGGCAGAGCACCGGGAAGTGCCTCCGTTTCGAAGTCGTTGCCGAAGCCTGGCATATATTGCAGCGCTTCCGCCGCCGTCGCCTGGCGGTCGGAAGCCTTGGATATCGTCTGGTCCATCGCTCCACTCCTCCCGAGAGCTGAAGGTGGCCTCACATTTTGGCGGGGCCGCCCGAAAGAATTACTCGGCGGCGGTGCCGATGACGCCGCGCTTGATCTGGTCGGCCTCGATCGACTCGAACAGCGCGCGGAAATTGCCTTCGCCGAAGCCTTCGTCACCCTTGCGCTGGATGAACTCGAAGAAGATCGGCCCGATGACCGTCTTGGAGAAGATCTGCAGCAGGATCTTCGTCACACCGCCATTCACCACGCCTTCGCCGTCGATCAGGATACCATGTTTCTTCATACGCTCGATGGGTTCTTCGTGACCATTCACACGCGCATAGGACATGTCGTAATAGGTTTCCGGCGGGCCGGGCATGAAACGCAGGCCGTTGTCGGCAAGCGTGTCGGTCGCCCGATAGATATCATCCGTTCCGACCGCGATGTGCTGGATGCCCTCGCCCTTGTACTTCTTCAGGAACTCCTCGATCTGGCTGGTATCGTCCTTCGATTCATTCAGCGGAATGCGGATCTTGCCGCAGGGCGAGGTGATGGCCCGGCTCACCAGACCGGTGATACGGCCGTCGATATCGAAGAAGTGGATCTGCTTGAAATTGAACAGATCGCGGTAGAAGTCCCACCATTTGTCCATGTTGCCGCGGAAGACATTGTGGGTCAGATGGTCGAGGTAATAGAAGCCGACGCCTTCGGGGTTCGGATCGCGCTCGCCGAGCCAATCGAATTCGGCATCATAGGCCGATCCCTTCTTGCCGTAGGTCTCGACGAAATAGAGCAGCGAGCCGCCGATGCCGACGATTGCGGGAACATTGAGGGCCTTGTCATTCCCCTCATAGGCAACGGCACCCTTGGAGACAGCATGGTCGAAAGCGTGCTTGGCATCGACAACGCGCCAGGCCATGGATGGCGCCGCCGGGCCATGATCGGCGATGAAGCGGGCGGCGTGGCTGCCGGGCTCAGCGTTCAGGATGTAGTTGATGTCACCCTGGCGCCAGACGGTGATGTCTTTTGTCTTGTGCCTGGCGACCGCGACATAGCCCATGCGCGTGAAGAGCTCACGCAGTTTCTCCGGCTCGGGATGAGCGAATTCGACGAATTCGAAGCCGTCGGTGCCGGCCGGATTGTCGGTGGTGATTTCGGACGGCGGCGCATCATGCGGGAAAGGACCCATTTTCTCCTCCTCAGAGACGGTACTTTGACTATGCAAAGTATGGCCCAAAACACGTGCAAAGTGCTTGCATTCTCAATGCGAAATGAAAATATTATACACGATCCGTGAGTATTTTGAAGGTTTCGCGCAATGGATGAGCCCCTCGACAAATTGGACCTCCGTCTTCTCGATGAACTGCAGAAAGACGGCAGGTTGACGAACAACGAGCTGGGCGAACGCATCGCGCTTTCGCCCTCGCAGTGCTCGCGAAGGCGCACCAGACTGGAGGCGGAGGGCTATATTCGCAGCTATCAGGCCAACCTCGACCGCCAGAAGCTGGGCCTGGACATGCTGGTGGTCATTTCGGTGACGCTTGCCACGCATAACCGGGACAATGCCCGCCGGTTTTCGCAGCTGATCAACGGGTTGCCGGAAGTGCTGGAAGCCTATGCGCTGACGGGGGAAATGGATTATCACCTGAAGGTCGCGACCCGCGGGCTTGCCGGCCTATCCCGGTTCGTCAACGACGTGCTCTTACCGCACGAGTCGGTGCAGCATGTGAAGACCTCCATCGTTCTCGATACGCTCAAGACCTTCGAGGGATTTCCGGTGCCGGTTTCGCAGAACTGGCACGGTGACAGCACCCGATGACGATAAACCAGTCGTCCTGCCTAAATGCCCAGGGCGCCATTCAGGTGTCTGTGCATAAAGGCGTCTGTGCATAAAGCTGTGACTAGAGTGGCCTATCAAGAACTGAGGACGAGTGAAGGAGTTGCTTTCAGGCTATGCTCTCTTTCCAATCATTCGGAAGAATACATCCTTAGCGAGGACAGGCTTGCATGGTATACGTGGACGTAAAGGCGCAACATCTCGAAGGTTTTTCCGAGACTCTGCTGAGGTGCAACCATCTATATCGTCCAAGTAACGACTCCATTGCCTTGCTCAATGCTGTCAAAAGCAGGCGACAGATCGAGATATTTGACTATAGCCGCTCAGCCGATGCATTCACCCGCGCTTTCGGAATAAGAAACTCTCTGAAGTGCCTGCGGGCGCTCGCCAATCTTGGACCTGCGATACACGGATATGAAAGGGTATGCGATCTCGGCTGCGGCTCCGGTGCCTTCAGCCTTGCCTTTGCCTATCTCGCCGATAATCCCAACCTCGAGCTTCGCGGATTGGATGCCTCGGAAACCCAGCTTCTGCTCGGCGAGGAGCTCATGTCGGCTGCCGCGCTGCCGGGGCGCTTCCGGTTCGAGCGACGAAACCTGCCCGCGCAGATCGGCTATCTTCCCGACCTGACGATCTCCTCCTATTGGTTCTGTGAAAACGAGCATGTGATCAGCGATCCGGCACTATTTGATCTCATGGTCGGGCGGGAGATGCTGATCGTCGACTATGAAAAGATCATCGACCGCATTGCGACCTCCCTTCCAAGAGGATTTCACGCGCTGGCGCGACACAGCGCCCTTGTCGAAATCCCCGCCGCTCTGACCGATTTCGTCGCGCAGGAGTGGGCAAGCGTCTACAGCATTCACATCAGCCGCAACGCGGATTAGACGAGCCGGCCTATTCCAAGCCTTGGCGCGATCGCATCGTAAGCACGCCGCAATGCACCGATGCCGACGGATTGCCTGGCTTCAGACCCGATGCCGCATGCTTCCACAATCGTATTGTCAGGTCTTGCATATTGTCAGGTCTTGCCAACCGCAATGCTCCTGCCATCTATGCCTCGGCGAACTTGTAAAGTCGCGCGGTCCGATTGTTAGAATTTGTTAGTCTGAAGGATTTCACTCCCATGCCTTTCCGGCCCAAGTCATTGCTTCGCATCCTTGCCCTTGGCGGCTCAGCCGCCATCGTGCTCGGCATACAGACCGCGGCGGCGCAGGAGATGTCCAGCCCGGCTCAATGGCCCGATACGCCGACCTCGCGTCTGGAGGCATTGGCAATCCTCCAGACCTTGAATGCCGATCTCCTCAGCAATGCCAGCGCCACGCTGACGCTCGACCGCTGGTGCGCCGCTCACAAACTCGCACCGGAGGGTTCCAAGATCGTCGCTCAGCGGGTGCTCGGACAGGACAAGGCAGCCGATGCCCCCATCCGGGAACTGCTTGCCGCCGGACCCAACGAACCCATCGCCTACCGGCGCGTTCGCCTGGCCTGCGGCGACCGCATTCTGTCCGAGGCAGACAACTGGTATGTGCCGTCAAGACTGACGGCCGAGATGAACAAAGCGCTCAATACGAGCGATATCGCCTTCGGCCGTGCCGTTCAGGCGCTCCATTTCACCCGCACGAACCTGTCGGCGAAACTGCTTTGGTCTCCGCTGCCGGAGGGATGGGAGACGGGTGCCAATCTGCCGGCCTCCGGAACGGCGCCTCTTGTCCCACCGCCATTCCTTCTCGAACATCACGCCGTGCTGAAGCTGCCGGACGGGACGCCGTTCAGCGCGCTGGTCGAAAGCTACACCAACCGCGTGCTCGATTTTCCGGCTCCGCATCTGCCTTCACAGTAGGCTTCAGCCTATCTCTTGCCAGGGAAAGGACGCCGTGTGGAGCGAACCGCCGACAGCGCGGAGAGGTTGTTGCAACCGCGCGGCACAGGGAAAAAGCCAGCTTCACACAAGTCCCTTTGGTTATCGTGCCGGCATCAGCAACGTGCGAGGAACCAATGAGCATCTTTGGTAGCATGAAAACGGCAGTTTCAGGCATGAATGCGCAGGCAAATAAGCTTAGCACCGTGTCGGACAACATCGCGAACGTCAACACGACGGCCTACAAGTCTGCAACGGCCAGCTTTTCGTCGTTGATCCTGCCTTCGGGCGGCGGCAACTACAATTCCGGCAGCGTCGAGACGAATGTCAGCTATTCGGTCTCGCAGCAGGGCGACGCCATCTCCACCTCGTCGGGCACAGACCTGTCGATCCGCGGCGCCGGCTTCTTTGTCGTGCAGGGCGCCGACGGCTCGACGGTTCTGACGCGCGCAGGCGACTTCACCCCGGACGCCAACGGCAATCTCGTGAATTCCGCCGGCTACACCTTGATGGGTTATTCCTACGCATCAGGAGCGCCCGCTGTCGTCGTCAACGGTTTCGACGGCCTGGTGCCGATCAACGTCAATCAAAGCGGCCTTGCCAACTCACCCTCGACCTCGGGCAGTTTTACCGGCAACCTCAATTCGGGTGCTACGGTTGTTACGGCCAGCGCGACTGTGGCCTTGCCGAGCACCGGCTACACGGGAACTGGTGGTACCGGCAGCACTCCGCCCGTTACCACCGATACCCAGAAGAGCTCGGTGGTTGCCTACGACAAACTCGGCAATACCGTCATGTACGACATCTATTACACCAAAACGCAGGCTGCCGACATCACCGCAACGCCGCCGACTACGGATCAGTGGCAAGTCGCCGTCTACCGCAATGCCGATGCGAATACGTCTGGCAGCGGCTCGTCCTTCCCCTACTCGTCCGCTCCTGTTGCCAGCAGCACGCTGAAGTTCGATGCATCTGGAAATATGACATCCGGCGGCACCTTCACCATCACCGATCCAAAGACCGCCGGGTCGATCGCTATGGATCTGAGCAAGATGACCCAGAAAGCCGCAGCTTTCGCCTCCACAGGCTCGACCAATGGACAGGCGGCAGCCGCGGTCACTGGTGTCACCATCGACAAGAACGGCGTCGTCTACGCGAACTATGCGAAAGGCGATCCGAGGGCGATCTATCAGATTCCGCTGGCAACCGTGGCAAGCCCCGACAAGCTGACGCTCATGAGCGGCAACGTCTATCAGGCCAATGCCGATTCCGGCGTCACTGTCACGAGCTTCGCCAACAGCAACGGCCTCGGCTACATCCAGTCGAACTCGCTGGAAGCCTCGAACGTCGACCTGGCAGGTCAGCTCACCGACATGATCCAGGCGCAAAAGAGCTATACGGCCAACTCCAAGGTCTTCCAGACGGGCTCCGACCTGCTGGACGTGCTGGTCAATCTTCAGCGCTGATTTTTTCGCTTACGCAGTCAGAAGGGGCCTTCGGGCCCTTTTTTGATTCCATAGCCGGCATGATCGCGAAGGGCTGGCGGCGGCATAGAATCGGCGCAGATTCACGGCATCCTCTACAACGGCTATCGTGAAGGCGACGGTCAATTCGTGGAAGATGTGCTGTTGCTCCTGGCAGACGGCAGCTATTACCGAGGCCGCGTGGCACCGTCCCGGCTCGATCTTGCCAAAGCGGGTGCCGAGCTGCCCGTCAGCAAGCATGTCGGATATCCGTCACTTTGAGCGAAACAAACGTGTCAGATGGCGAAATCGTTGCGCCCACAACAAAGGATCGAGCATTTCAGACGAAGAAGGCGCGATCAGGCGGTCAAGACGAGGCAGGAGAAACGCAGCCCAATCGTCAAGATCGCTCTTGCCGAAATATGGCAGCCAGACGTCGGCGGGGGCATCCCATTGCGTTGGATTTGCCCGAACCAGATCGCCCAGCTTTACCAATACGGTTGCGTCGTTCTCCCCGACGACTTCAATCTCTGGATCGGGATCGGGCCTGGGAAGGCGCGCGATAATGCGTTCTTCCAAAGCCTTGCCAACTAGTCGATCCTCCTCGTTCAGGCGGCGAAGTATTCTTATGTCGTCAGCATGATCAGAGCCTTGTGTCATGTTGAGCGTAAATTTGCCGCCCATGACGCTGTTGGAATATTGCGATACCTGCAGCCAAAAGACCCTTCTGCCGCGGGTAAAGCTGGACCTGCCGGTACCTTGCGATTTCCAGCCGAGCTCCTGAAATCTCGAAGCCAGCAGCGAATGCATGTGCCGATGAAAGTCTCGACTTTTCACGTAGTCGCGCATGCCCATCCTTTAGAGGCCATATCCGTTCCCGGAGCATCTCATGGCATGCTTGAAGGCACAATCTCCGGCAACATGCAAAAACAACCTTGGTGATCTGGTCGAAGGCGATGTGTCTGGCGTGTGTCAACATTTCAAGCCGCGCGAACTCGATCACGACCGCTGAGCTTGGCTGCATAGAGGGCCTGATCGGCGCGCCGGTACAGATCCGGAGCGCTGTCGGTTTCAAGGCAGGCAGCAATGCCGGCCGAACAGGTGTAGCCAAAATCCGGGGAGTCGGTAAGCGGCCGGGAAAACCGGATCGTCGTCAACATCCGTTCTATGAACTCGATTGCATCCTGCAGCTCCGTCCCCGGCATGACGAGCACGAACTCCTCACCTCCGACCCGCCCGAAACAATCGGTGCGCCGCACATGCTGATGAAGCCGATGCGCAAAATCCCGCAAAACGAGATCTCCGGCGTGATGACCGAGCCTGTCATTGATCGATTTGAAATTGTCGATATCGAACAGGGCAAGGCATCCGATGCTACCATTTCGAGCACCCATCAGCATGTCGTCTATTCGCGCCATGACGAAACGGCGGTTAGCGATGCCTGTCAGCTCGTCGGTCTGGGAAGCCTTGATGGCTTGGTCGCGATCTTGCCGGACACTCCGGCCCTCGGCACGCAACGTCGTTATGTCGCTTGCAATGCACAGCATCCAGCCGTTCTTCTGCACGGTCTCGGTCATCCAAAGCCAGCGGCCATCGGCCAAATCAGTCTCGAAGGCTCGATAGCCGATCTTGCCGCGTCGTGACTGCGTCGACCGTAGCCACCCGTCGAAATCGGTCGTGCGAATAACCGTGCCGCGCCCGAGTTCGAAGTTGCGCCGCATCAGATCCGGCCAAAGCGGTGTTTCGCCGGGATCGATGAAATAGGCCGAGCGGAAGGCATGGTTCGCGTATCGCAACCGATCCTCAGCATCATAGGCTGCGATGAGTGTCGAGCTGGCAGCACAAAGGTGCAGAAGCTGTTCGCCCATTTCGTCCATATCGAATCCCGCTCATTGCGCTCCACCATACCTATTGCGGAATTCTCCGGAGAAAAGGGGCGGCAGACGTATAACGGACACTATGCCCTCCCTTCCATATTCTCAATTCAATCGCGGCGGCACCCGCCATAGCAAGCAATTCTATATTGACTTCTGTCGCTTCGAAAAACCGGAGCGATTTTGGGATTTCTAGTTGAGATTGCAGCTGGATGGTGATTCTATGCCGCCCCGCATATCTGACTTCTTTCTCGCCTTCCTGATTCCATCACGCGAGTGGCGCATGTCCATTTCAGATACGATCTACCGTCCCTTCGAAAGGCTGATCCAGCCGCTCGACATCCCCTATCGGCCCCTGCCGTCGAAGGGGCCTGTTACCGTTCTCTGGCATTTCATCTCGATGTTCCGCGGCGTCCTCATCGCGCTCGCTCTATCCTCCATGGCAATCGAGGCCATCAATCTGGCGATCGTCTGGGGACTTTCGGTCATCGTCGATGGCGTGACGCAGCAGGGTGCGTCCGCCTTCTTGCATAAAGAATGGCCATTGCTGACCTTTCTGGGCCTCCTGATCTTTCCAGCAATGCCAATTGCCTCATTTCTCCTCAACACCCTGACCTCGCATACGCTCGGGGTCGGCATGCCTGCCGCCATCCAGTGGCAGGGACACTTGGCTGTAGAACGGCAGGATCTCGCCTTTTTCCAGGATCTGTTTGCCGGACAGGTGGCCTCGCGCCTGCAGCAGGTCTCATCCGCCGTCCAGCAGCAGATCATTGCCGCCTTCCAGTCGGTTCCACGCTTCCTGTTGCAGATGATCGGCTCGGTAATCCTGCTTTCGAGCCTGTCCTGGCAGCTCGCCGTGCCCGTGGTGGTCTGGATCGGCCTCAATGTGATGCTTGCGTGGAGAATGGCGCCGATCTTCACCGAGCGGTCGCGCAACACGGCCAAGCAGCGCAGCCTTGTGGCGGGCGCCATCACCGATCTCTATACCAATATTCACATGATCAAGCAGTTTGCGGCAGAAGATACCGAAGCCGGTGCAATCCGCCGCATCATACAGAAGTCCATACAGACGCAGCACAGGGAACAGCGCATCTATCGCACGTCGGAACTCACCGTCGTTGCGCTCAATATGGCGCTCTGGCTTGCGATGTTATCCATCGGCTTTTCAGGCCTTATCAACGACTTCATCACGGTCGGCGAATTTGTCGGCGCCGTCTATATCCTGAACCGCCTGTCCGGACACACATTCACGTTCCTGCAGATGGGCCAGCAGATCTTCCAGGCGATCGGTACCATCAAGGATGCCATGCCGGTCATGACGACGCCTCCGAGCATCATCGACCAGTCCGACGCGGCGGAGCTGGTGGTCGATCGCGGCGAAATCCGCTTTGAGAAGGTCCGTTTCGCCTACAAATCCGGCAAGCCTGTCATCAACGATCTGTCGCTGACGGTTCGGCCGGGCGAGAAGGTCGGACTTGTCGGTCTGTCGGGTGCAGGCAAGACCACGCTCGCAAATCTTTTGCTGCGCTTCTACGACATTGCCGACGGCAGGATTGAGATCGACGGGCAGGACATTCGCGCCGTGACACAGGCAAGCCTTCGCCGCGCGATCGGCGTCATCGCACAGGATGTCGCGCTGCTGCACCGTTCCGTCGGCGACAATATCCGCTACGGCCGGCCGGAGGCGACGCAGGAGGAGGTCGAAAGGGTGACGAAGATGGCGAGCGCCGACGCTTTCATCGCTGACCTCGCGGATAGCGAAGGGCGCAAAGGCTTCGATGCCTTCGTCGGCGACCGCGGCATCAAGCTATCGGGCGGTCAGCGCCAACGCGTCGCAATCGCGCGCGTCCTGTTGAAGGATGCGCCGATCCTGGTGCTGGACGAGGCGACCTCGGCTCTCGATAGCGAATCCGAGGCCGCCATACAGGAAAAGCTCGCCCTTGTGATGGAGGGAAAAACCGTCATTGCCATAGCGCATCGCCTTTCGACCATCGCCAGGATGGACCGGATCGTCGTGCTCGATGGCGGGCGGATTGTGGAAGAAGGCAGGCCAGAGGAATTGGCGCAGCAGGAGGGCCTGTTTGCGCGGCTATGGAAACGCCAGATCGGCGGCTTCATCGCCGAGGAAATCAATTAGCCGGACGGGGAGAGAACCATCTCACCATGCTAGAGCAATTCCAGGAAAAGTGCGTAGCGGTTTTCCGTCCGGAATTGCGTAAAAACAAGAGGATAGAGCATTTTCGCGATTCGGAGAAAAGCGGAAAGGCTCTAGCCGAATGTCGGACCTCGCCTTTTGAAGCAAGGTCCGCATCGTCTTCGGTCAAACTATCTGGCGAAGCGTTCCGGCCGGAAGGAAGCCAGGAGCGGATGCCGTTTGCCGGTGGCGATCTCGTCGGCAAGCAGCTCGCCCGCGATCAGGCCGAGCGTGGCGCCGCTATGGCTGAAGGCGACGAAATAGCCCGGTATCGCCTGCAATTCACCGAAAACTGGCTCGCCATCGCCCGGGATTGGTTTGGGGCCGATACCGTGGTCGCTGATCTCGAGTTTCGGGTTGCCTTCCAGAACCTTTGAGGCCTCCAATAGCAAGCCGTCAAGGGTCGAGGACCTGATCTCAAAACTGCCGTCGGCATTCACGACGACTTCTTCCTCCGACCAGGCCGAATCCAGAGCAAAGGCGCCGTCTGGAGTCGGCCGGATGGCGACGCGCGGCGTGTTCAGTACAGCCTTCAGGGGGTGCTTGATCGGCTTCGTCCTGACGAGAAGTGCGATCGGCGTATCGTCGCCGATATGCTGGCCGGCCTCGGCAACGATCGCCGGCACTTCGCCGCCGGCGGCCAGCAGCACGGCATCGGCCGCCCAATGGACGCCGTTAACAGTCGTGATGCCACGGGCACTGCCATCCCGCACGTCGATCGTCGCCCGGCCGGCATCGGTGACGATTTCACCACCCAACGCGCGGAACTCCTCGGCAAGAACGCCGATCAAGTATGGCAGGTCGACCCAGCCCTCGCCCGGATTGAAGATCGCGCCCTGTCTGGTCACAGAGCGGGCATCGACGCCGGGCGTAATCTTGGCAATCTGGTCCGGCATCAGCAATTGCGCATGATAGCCAAGATCACGCTCGTAATCGAAAACGGCGGCAATATCATTGCCGGCATCGTCCGCATCCCAGGTCAGGCCGCCGTCGAAGCGCAGCCAGGCCGCATCCGGATATTTGGCTGATAGCGTGCGATAGCGGTCGATGCCGGCCAGGCGCAGGCGATGATAGGCATCGGAGCGACGCCGGGCCGAATTGAGCCAGGCGAGCGAGCGGCCCGATGCGCCGTTCGCCAATGGGCCGTCATTGATGAGGGTTGTGTGAATGCCGAGCCGCGCAAGATGAACGGCCGTGGAGACCCCGAAGATACCGCCGCCGACGACAATAACTTTCGAAGGACGAGTGGGAGCATGCATATTGGAAAACCTTGTCAGTGGTGGAGTTGCGATCGAGGAGCCGCCGGAATTCGCCGCCGGCCCTGTTTGTCAGAGAACCTCGGCGAGGAAGCGTTTCAGCCGTTCGCTTTGCGGATTGTCGAAGATCTGCTCCGGCGGGCCAGCTTCAACGATACGGCCCTCATCCATGAACACGACCTGATCGGCCACCTTGCGGGCAAATCCCATCTCATGCGTGACGACCGCCATGGTCATGCCCTGGCGCCCGAGATTGGCCATCAGGTCGAGCACGCCCTTCACCAATTCCGGATCGAGCGCGCTGGTGACCTCATCGAAGAGAACGACTTCCGGATCCATGGCGAGCGCCCGGGCAATGGCGACGCGCTGCTGCTGGCCGCCGGACAGGCCGGCGGGCCGATGATCCCTACGTCCGGCAAGGCCGACTTCCGCAAGGCGGGTCTCGGCAATCCGGCGGGCCTCGCCCTTCGGCATCTTCTTGATCTTCGTCAGCGACAGCATGACGTTTTCAAGCGCGGTGTGGTCCGGAAAGAGATTGAAGTGCTGGAACACCATGCCGACGCGGCGGCGCAGGCTTTCCGGCTTCATGGACAGAATGCTCTCGCCGTCGAGCTCAATGTTGCCGCGCTTCAGCTCCACCAGCCGGTTGACGCATCTGAGCAGCGTCGACTTGCCCGATCCGGACGGCCCGATGATGCAGGTCACCGTACCTCTTGCAATATCGAGATCGATGCCTTTCAGCACTTCGAGATCGCCGTAGGACATGCTGAGATCGCGAATCCTGACGGCCCCGCCCTTGAAGCGCGGCGTATGGGCGTCATCCTCCGGCACTCTTGCGCCAGACGCAGCTTCCAGTTCGCCGACCTCGATGAGGCCGCTGGTGGCGCCGGAGCCGCGGCCCTGACGCCCGAGACGCAGACGTGTATCGATATAGTTGACGAGATGCGTCAACGGAACGGTGATGACCAGATAGAAGACGCCGGCCAGCAGCAAAGGCGAGAGATTGCCCGTGACGACGGCCTGATCCTGGCCGACGCGGAAAATTTCGCGCTCGGAGGCCAGCAGCCCCAGGAAGTAGACAAGGCTCGAATCCTTGACGTTGCCGATGAACTGGTTGACGAGCGCCGGCAGGACGCGCCGCACGCCTTGCGGGATGACGATCAGCCGCATCCCCTGCCCGTAACTCATGCTGAGCGCGCGGCAGGCCTCCATCTGTCCGCGCTCGACGCTTTGAATGCCCGATCGGAAGATCTCGCCGATGTAAGCGCCTGCAATCAGGCTGAGCGCGATGATGCCCAATGGAAACGGCGAGGGGCCGAAGAGTTCGCGGCCGATGCGGGCAAAGCCCTGGCCGATGATCAGGATCGTCACGATCGCCGGCAGGCCGCGAAAGATATCGGTATAGATGCGCGCCGGCAGCCGCAGCCAGCGTGACTGCGAGATGCCCATCACGGCGAGCACCATGCCGATGATGACGCCGAGCACGGTAGACGCCGCCGCCAGGATCAGTGTGTTCTTCAGTCCGACCGTGATCATGCTCGGCAGGACTTCTGCCATCGCGTCCCAGTCAAGGAAGCTGCGACGGAGGTTTTCAAGCCAATTCATTCAATTCCCCATGAAATTCGTCAGGCGGTTCAATGCCGCCGTCCGGCAAGCCGGACGGCGGCGCGGCCTTACTTCTTGGGAAGATATTGATCGGGCATCGGCGAACCCGGGAACCACTTCTCATAGAGTGTCTTCCAGGTGCCGTCCTGCATCGCTTCGTGCAGCGCCTTGTTGAGCGCCAGCCGGAAGGCGTCGTTGCCCTTGTGGACGACGAAGCCCGCCGGGGCGTCGAAGGACGGAATGTTCACCGCAATCTTCAGCCCGGGATAGCGTTCGCCATATTGCTTGGCCGCCTCATAATCGAGGAAATGTGCATCTATGGTGCCGTTGTTCAGCGCCGCTACGGCCGAATTGTTGTCCGGGAATTTGACGAGATCGGTGCCAGTGAAGTTCTTCGTGGCATAAACTTCCTGCAGCGTACCCTGCACGACGCCGAGACGCTTGCCCTTGAGGCCGCTTGCATCCTTGATCGAGGCATCGGAGGTCAGAACCGAGAGATAGCCGGCGAGATAACCGTCCGAGAAATCGACCGTCTTCTTGCGTGCCTCGGTGGTTCCGATCGCCGCGACGGCGACATCGAAGCGCTGGTTGGCCACCGACGGCAGCAAGGCCGAGAACTCCTGGCCGGTAAACGTCACCTTATCCTTGGGAAAGCCTATGCGGGAGACGACGTTCAAAAAGAGTTCGATATCGAAACCGGTGAATTGCCCATCGGCCGTCGCGAACGTGTAGGGCTTGGAATCTCCCATCGTGCCGACGCTGATGACGCCCGGATCGATCAGATGATAGGGATTGTCGGCGGCGACCGCCGGGCCGACGCTTGCTGCTACGAGGTAGGCCAGCACGCCTGCGCGCAAAGGCGCGGCAATGGTCGAGAATATACGGCATATGTTCATGTTCGTTCTCCGCTCTGAAGGATGCTCTTATCGGCATTCATGCATGCGCGTCCGCATCCCTGCCTTTAGATCGGCGAGGGAATATCTGGACAAGAGACCGGTCTCATATATAAAGAGACCGGTCTCAATCGATATTTGTTAACTTGAGATTGACCGTCCGTCAACAACTCTTGTAGTCGTCATTGAATGGAAGAGCCCCTCATACCGAAACGCTCCGTGACCGTCGCCGACGTTGCCAGGGCAGCAAATGTCTCGAAGGCCACCGCCGCGCGCGTGCTCGGCGGCTATGGTGTCGTCAGCGACAAGGTTCGCGAGCAAGTGCTTGCCGCCGCCGCGGCGCTCGAATACCGGCCGAACGAACTTGCCCGCAGCATGACGACGGGCAAATCCGGTATCATCGGAGTTGTAGTCGGCGATATCGAGAATGCCTTCTTCAGTCTGGCCGTCAGAGGCATCAGCGACGTCGCACGCATGGCCGGCTTCAACGTGATCATCGCCAATTCCGGCGAGGAGCTCGATGCGGAAAAGTCGGCGGTGGACCTGCTCATCGGCAAGCGCGTCGATGGGCTGATTGTGACCCCGGCGCGCTGCGACCGGATGGAACATCTTCAGGACATACACCGCGTCGGCGTGCCGCTCGTTCTCTTTGACCGAAGCATTCCGGAACTCGGCGTCGATGCTGTCACGGGCGATGATTTCGACGCGGCCATGATGGCCACCCGCTATCTTCTCGACATGGGGCATCGTCGGATCGCCTATATATCCGCCATGGATGCAGAGGGTGAATTCCTTGGCGATAGCCGCAGCATTTCCAATTCGGCGGTGCGCGAACGGGTGGAAGGCGTGCTGAAGGAGCAAGCCGACGCCGGCATAAGGAAGGCTCGGCACTACGTGCGGCTCGGCGCCACCGACCAGCCGAGGACGGATGGTGTCGTCGAGCGCCTGCTGCAGGACGCGGCACCGCCAACCGCCCTCATCGCTTCAGACAGCCTCGTCGGCCTTAGAGTTTTCAAGTCTCTGCAGACCCTGGGGCTGTCCATACCGCGCGATATCTCGATGATTTCCTTTCTGGATGCCGATTGGACGACCGTCACGACGCCGCCGATCACCGTCATCGACCAGCCGGTCTACGAGATGGGCAAGAAGGCGGCCGAACGGCTGATTTCACGATTGAACGGCAAGGGCATGCTCGTGGAGCGCACCGCCATAAAAACAAGCCTCATCCGGCGCGGATCGGTCGCCTCGCTGCCTCTCAGCGACCAGTAACGCGCCATATCGCGAGTGGTTGGGAATGCCCGAAAATCGTCGTCGCCGTCGACGAAGGTGATAGGGAGAGCACAACAAACCATGACAATAGACACGGCCCCAATTTCAATCCGCGTTCTGCCTGTCGTAATTCAAGCCTGACAAACTGCGGTGGCGGATGCGATGAAACAAATTGATTTCAGAGATGTTTGACTCCGATAGAAAAGGAGATCGACATGACAGCGCCGCGTAAACCAAATCCATCATCCCGCGAAGAAGACTATCGCGATTATGAAGACCGGGACTTGCGTGAGGGTTGGTCGTATTCGGATGCCGACGGCGATCCTGTAAAGCCCAGGCCCGACAACACGGGCTACGGCGATACACCGGCCAATTTCGACGAAGATCCGAGCTCAGGATTTACAAAGGATACCGCCGATGCGTCGGGGCGTGAGGACAGGATCGATACAACCGCGCCTTTGCCAGCAAATAGAATTGACGACGACCAACTGGAAGCGCAGATCACGGATCGACTGGAAGAGATCGGCGAGGTCGATGTCGACAGCATCGAAGTGCGGGCCGTCGATGGGGTTGTCACGCTGGAAGGCCGCGTCGAGACAATTTCGCTGCTGCGCCACCTGGAAGCTATCGTTTTGTCGGTACCTGGCGTCGCGGCCGTGCGAAACAATCTCGAGACGATCGCCGTCGATTCTCATATTTCCGATGGGGATTGAATTGGAACGGCTCAATCGTAGCGAGACTTAATCTGGATACGATCGTGTGAAAACACTGCCCCATATCTCTTCGATACTTTGATCATTGCATCGCTGCCGAGAACAAGGCAGCATATTCTTCCCCGGCACAGCAGCAGAACTTTAGATTTCGCATTTTTCCGAATTGCTACTATCGCCGAGGGATGCGGGGCAAAGGAACCGACACCGCAATGGTGACGCGTGCGCAGCAAATTGGCGTCGTTATCGGCCTGGCCATCGTCACGGCACTGACGATCCTTAGGGCGAGCGATCCTCAGTTGCTAAGGCTTGCCCGCGATTTGACATTCGACCAGTATCAGCGCCTGGTGCCCCGGACTTTCGAGAACCAGCCCGTCCGCGTCGTCGACATAGACGAAGCGTCCTTGCGCGAGTTCGGTCAATGGCCTTGGCCGCGAAACCGGATTGCCGCCCTCGTGGACAGGCTTTCCGATATGGGCGCGTCCGCCATCGCCTTCGATTTCCTTTTCGCCGAGCCCGACCGCCTGTCGCCTCGCAATGTCGTTCGCGACGTCACCGGCATCGACCCCTCGCTGCTGGGCAAGCTCCCTGATAACGATGAGATTTTTTCCCAATCGCTAGCGGGAAGGCCGGTGGTTCTGGGCTTCGGCCTCTCCAACGAGGGAAACTATCTGCCGCCGGTCAAGGCAGGGTTCGCCTATACCGGCGAAACTCCCTTTGGTGCACCGCCGGCAATCAAGGCGGCGACGCCGCTGCAGCCGCAATTGCAGGCCAATGCCTCGGGCCTCGGTCATATCAGCCTCAATCCGGGCGCATCGTCGGCGGTGGTGCGCGCGGTTCCGCTTT
Source organism: Martinezella tropici (assembly GCF_008370325.1). Lineage (GTDB taxonomy): Bacteria > Pseudomonadota > Alphaproteobacteria > Rhizobiales > Rhizobiaceae > Rhizobium > Rhizobium tropici_B. Next base: position 603,601 of record NZ_VNIP01000003.1, read on the forward strand.
TCCTTAGCGACGGCAAGCAGCTCTACCCCAGTCTTGCACTCGAAGCGCTCCGCGTCGCACAGGGGGCCTCCACCTATGTGCTCGACGCAGCCCCGAACACGCCGAATACACTGACCCGGGTGAAAATCGGGGATTTCATCGTGCCGGTAACGGCAGCAGGAGAGCTCTGGCTCTATGTCAGTCCCGACACCGCGGACCGATATATTTCGGCAGCGAAGGTACTTTCGCCCGGAGACGCCTCCGCCGATATGAAAACGGCCATCGAAGGCAGCATCATTTTTGTTGGAACCTCTGCCTCCGGTCTCCAGGATGTCCGCACCACAGCGCTCGGCGAGAACGTGCCGGGTGTCTCCATTCATGCGCAGATCGTCGAGCAGATACTGTCAGGCCGCTTCCTGTCCCGGCCGGATTGGGCAGACGGGCTGGAAATCCTGTTCATCGCCATTTTGGGCAGCCTTCTGGTGATCCTCACCACTTTCGTCAATCCGGCCGTCGCGCTTGCCTGCGGCCTGCAGATTACCCTCCTTGCCCTTGTGGCCTCCTGGTTTGCCTTCCTTTATGGTGGTTTTCTCTTCGACCCGCTGGCACCGATCGTTGCCGGATCGATCACGCATTTCGCCGCGACGGCATTCCGCTTTCTCGTGACCGATCGGGAACATCGCGACGTGCGGCGGGCTTTCGGCCACTATCTCTCGCCATCGCTGCTCCATCGCATCGAGCATACGCGCAACGCCCTGCGCCTCGGAGGCGATGAACGCGAGCTGACGGTCATGTTCGTCGATGTGCGAAACTTCACCCAGATCAGCGAGGAGATGACCCCGAGTGCCGTCGTCGCGTTTCTGAACACGCTGCTCGATGCGCTGAGCTACCATGTCATCGCCAATGACGGAACGCTCGACAAGTTCATCGGCGACTCGATCATGGCCTTCTGGAACGCTCCTGTCGATGTCGCCGATCATGCCGGCAAGGCGATCCGTGCGGCTCTCGGCATGCGGGAAACGCTCGCTCGCCTCAACAAAAGCGACGCATTCGGTTTCGGAGACGAGCGGCGGGTCGGAATAGGGATCGGCATACATACGGGGCTTGCCTGCGTCGGCAATATGGGGGCCGAGACACGGTTCAATTACTCCGCGGTCGGCGACGCCGTGAACATTGCCGCGCGTATCGAATCCGCCTGCAAGGATATCAATTTCGACATTCTGGTATCCGAACCGACGGCAAGCCTGCTGCCCGATTGCGCTCTGCTCGAAGCCGGAGCGCTGACGTTGAAGGGTAAGAGTATGCGAACCAACCTTTTTGCGGTTGTCGGCGATGCGCGCCTGGCAAGATCCATCGAATTTGTCGAACTTCAGTCCATGCACAGGCAGCTTGTCGCCGCTCTCCGAACACGCTCGACGAGCAGCCGCAAACTCGTCAGCGCGGCGAAACTCAAAGCCCAGGCCGTAGCAACAGGATTATTGCAGGGCTTTTACAGCCAGATTTCGCGCCGGGCCGGACATTTCGCCGACGAAACTCCAGAGAAGGCGGCCGACATCTAGCTGATTTGATAGCCATCCTCCGCGACGCACAGCACTATCGATGGTGATGCCCGCCACGGTGATCGCCATGATTGCCGTCATCGCCTTGGCTGTCCTGGTTGTCTCCGTCATGATCACCCCATCCGTGATCACCTCTGCCATGATGGTCGTGATGCTCATGATGATCGTGATGCTCGCCTTCGTCGCCATCGCGCTCGTGCGGTTTTCCTGATTTGTCGGGCGTACTTGGCGGATTTGAGACACCTGGCGTGCTGGGAGTTTCGTGCGGTGTGGCAGGCGCCTCGGCGCGTGGCGATTCCTGGGGGCTGGGTGCGCTCGGCGTATCGTGCGGCGCCGGTGCAGGATTATTTGCCGGAGCGCTGCGCGGAGAGACCCCGTTGGGCCGATCTTTCATCGCCGTCGACAGACCGCATGCGCCACCGCCGGCAAAACTCATTCGTCCCGAAAGCTGCTGATCCCCGGACAGGAACGGCAAAGCTCGCTGATTGCCGAGGGTTTTGAGGATATCGCGGTTGACCCGGCGCGGATCACTGACCTGGCCGTTGCGTTTTGCAACGATACAGTCGCATTGCTGCTTCAACTGCTTGCAGCCGCCGGCACCGCAGAATTGCGCGGCGCCGCTCAACAGAACGACCGCTGTAGTGCCGTTGGCCCCGACATAGAAATCAAATACCGTCCCGCGCACACCGATCGTTCCGGCAGGAGTGACGATCTGATAGGCCGAGTGGTTCGAATTTCCGCTCATCCAGCGAAAAGTGCCCTTTGCCGCATTTACGGTAAGCTTTTTGACCGAGCCAGAGTCGTCGAAGACGAATTTGTCGATGACAACAGAAGAGCCGGCTCCGACAGCCAGCTTCGTGCCATCTCGAAAGGTGAACTGTCCAAGACCGGAAAGGGAGGTACGAATTCGCTCGTCCCGATGTACAGGATCATCGACCGCGAGCGGACCGCCTTCGCCCGTAACTTCGGTTTTGATCAGCACCGCCTGGCCGACCTTCTCGGCGGCTCTCGAAGACAATGGCGCGAGCAGCATGACGCTCAGCGCAATGGTTGCGGCGCGAGGTAGATACAACATCCCACCCTCCAGGCATACTTATGTTTTACCATAGAATACCATCGAATGTCGTATCATCCTTTCTGAGTATAAATGGCGTAGGCTGATTTATTATCGGCCTGGATCCCATCGAAATGGACGAATTCTACCGTTGGCACTATCATTGAAGCTTCGATGCCGGTCGCATCTTCCATCTTGCTTGACAGAAAACCCACCTTCGGATCATGCGCGATATTTCGACGAAGTTACTGCGTTCGAAAACTGACAATGGAACAATTTCGGACGCGTTACGTTTGAGGCAGATGAAAACGCAGCACGCCATTGCCCGTACCGGTAAAATTCTTCAATTCAACTCCGCTCAAGTCCACATCCTGGAAAGTGGCAATGTCACGGGGCGTCCCGTCGTCGTTTTGCACGGATGCGGCAGTCTCGCCCAGGAGGTTCTTCTTCCTTTTGAGAACAGCACGCACCGGCTGATTGCGGTCGACCGCCCTGGTTATGGCCATAGCACCCCCTTGCCAGAGGGCGAGCGCGGCGGTTTCGGGCAATCGGTCTGGCTCGAGCATCTCTTCGGGTTCCTCGACATTAGAAACGTCGTCATAGTGGCGCATTCGATAGGCTGCGCGCCTGCTCTCCATCTTGCCGCGCGAAGGCCGGATCTATTGAGCGGCCTGCTGCTCATCTCTCCCTGCTGCCGACCGGTACCGTTCAAGCCGCTCATCATGCTCAGAGCCGCCTCAGCTCCGATGATCGGCGCTGTATTTTACCAGCAGGTGATCAGCCGCTGGCCCGGATACTTTGTCGAACGCGGACTTCAAGCCTCGTCGTATCCGAACCCCGTCCCGGCCACGCTTGCAAATTTGCCCGCACCTCATCTGCTCAACCCAATTTCGATCCGGTCCATGGCGGACGAGCTTCGGGTATTCAATACCGATATGCAAAGTCTGACGACACTTCCCGCGGATTTGCCGATATCGGTCCTGTTCGGGCTCGCCGATAAGATTATCGATCCCGCCTGGCACCTGGAATGGATCCGGGGAAAGCACCCCGCTCCGACCATCAAGCTGCTGAATGGTGTTGGTCACATGCCGCATCACATTGCGCCCGACTTCGCGCGGACGATGTTGAGCGACTTGGTCAGTGTTGCAGACACGGGTTCCGGCATCAGGCCGCTCGACATCGCTTCAATCGGTGGGAAGCGCGCTCATGCCGGCTTTCGTCAGCAGCTCACAGCCGGTTAAACCTTGTTGCATCCGGTACAAAAGCATAAGAGAAGACGGAGAATATCAAACCTCCGCATCCGACCGGCTTGATCTGGCGCCGACTGACCGCTAGGTTGCCGTCGCAATCAAACTGTATAGATACGGGGGACTGGCATGCCGACTGGTAAAGTTAAGTTTTTCAACAGCGACAAGGGTTTCGGCTTCATCGCACCGGAATCGGGAGGAGCTGACGTGTTCGTGCATGTCTCCGCCCTGCAATATGGCGATGTGCTCAAAGAGGGGCAATCTGTTTCCTATGATCTCGGCCAGGATCGCAAGACCGGCAAGTCGAAGGCAGAAAACGTCAGACCGCTCTGACGAAATCAGACACAGCACTATCCAATACATGGGTCGTGTTGCGGCGTTCCCAGCCATGTCGACCGGCATGAATTGCGCATGCATGGTGTAAGACCAAGCAGAAGCGCATGGGGCTATGCAATTAGTGTCTTTCCTTGCATTTGTGGAGTTGCGCTCCGCAAATGCAAGGTTGATAGGGGCAACGCTCCCCCTTGGAAATCCTAGAGCTTTCCGCTTTCCTTCGAAACGCGAAAACGCTCTATCCTTTTGTTGTTACGCAATTCCGGACGGAAAACCGCTTCGCACTTTTCCTGGAATTGCTCTAGTTGGTCTTGCGAGCACCGTTGCCGCTCACCTCCGAGCAAGTCGTCATCGATGAGCGCTGCTTATCTTGCGTGCTTGCCGGATGCCTTCATTATGCGGCTCCCTCGCCGATTTCCATGTAGCGTGCCAATGCCAGAGCGGCATTCAACATGTGCTCGCGCATGATCAAAACCGCTTCCGTTGCATCGCCGCGCATCATTGCACGCAAGATCGCCTCGTGTTCAAGAAATGAAGCCGCCAATCGCTGCGGTTGGCGCAGCTGCGTTCTGCGGAATGGCAGGAGCCTTGCCCGAAGCCGCATCAGTTCATCGAACAGAAACTCGTTGTGCGCACTGCGATACAATGCTTCGTGGAAGGACAAATTGAGCTTGTCGTATTGTTCGAAGTCGTCCGCTTTCGCCGCGAGTTCGGAACGCTCGTGAATATCAGCCAGAACGGCGCGTTCCATGCCCGTTATCCGATGCGTTGCCAGACGGACGCACATGCATTCCATCTCTGCGGTCACTTCGAACATCTCCATCAGCCGCGGCAAGGTCAGCGGCAGGACCGTTGCGCCGCGTCGCGGGCGAATCTCAACCAGGCCGATCGCCTCCAGCTGGCGCAGAGCCTCCCTCACCGGCGTGCGGGAGGCGCCAAAGCGGCTGCTCAGCGTTGCTTCGTCTAAACTTGTGCCGGGCCTTATGGCGCCGGAGGAAATCTCATCCATCAGCACCAGTTTAATGCGCTGGCCGATCGATCCAGCTTCGTCAAATTCCGTCATTTCAAACCTTGCTTCCGATTTGGCGGGAAACCATTCAGTTTTACACCATCCAATTCGACAGATAGCAATCACCGTGCAACATCAAGCCGCGTGCTGCATGTTCATCACACCCATTCAGCCCCCTACGATTGCCCGTACGGCAAGATAAAGGATGGAAGGTGCAACAAGGCAGCCCAGCCCCGTATGAAACGTCGCCGTCAATGCGCCGTAGGGAACGAGACGACGATCTGTCGCCGCCAAACCGCCCGACACGCCGCTGACGGTTCCCATCAGGCCGCCGAACACCATGGCGCTGCGGGGATTGTCGAGACCGATCGCCTTGGCCACGATCGGTGTTCCGACCATGACAAGGACGGCTTTGAAAACACCGGTCGCGATGGACAGCGCGATCACAGCCGAGCTTGCACCCAAAGCCGCTCCCGTCACAGGTCCCACGATGTAGGTAACGGCACCGGCGCCGATCGTCGTTATGGATACGGCATCCGTGTAACCGAAGGCGACGGCGAGCAACGAGCCGACGATGAACGGAAGAACCGTGCCGAGGCCAAGGGCAAGCGCACCGACAGCGCCAGCCTTGCGTGCTTGGCCGACATCAACCTCAAAGGCCGTGGCGACGATTGCGAAATCGCGCAGCATGGCTCCGCCCATCAGGCCGATGCCGCTGAGGATGGGAATATCCACCACTCCTTTTTCACCTCCGGTCCACAGGCCAGCGGCAAAGGCCGCGGCGAGCCCCAGAACGATTGCGATAGCCGAGCCGTGGACGCGGCCGAACAGGATATGTTTCGAAATGGCGTTCGATAGCCACATGACCAATCCAACGATCGCAAACGCGGTGAGCAGGCTGTTGGCGGTCAAGCCGTGTTTCAGGATCTCCATGAAAGCCTCCCTCAGGCCGCGTTGCCGGAGGTGGCAAGCTCACCCCTAGCCCTCGCTTCGATTTCATCCATCGTTTCGCCTCGCTCGCCGATACGGCTCATCAGCGCGACGGTCGCGAAGCAAACGAAAACCGTCACGATCCCGGCAATCAGCACCAGCGGTCCGCTGCGCGCAGCCACGAGCACGTTCTGCTGAGCCGCCATGGCGACGACGATCGGAATGTAGAGAGCTCCCCAGAACTCGACACCGAGTTTGAGCGGAAGCGTCAACAAGCCCCGTCTGCTCAGCCACAGCCGCGTGGCGATGAGCAGGATCATGGCAATGCCGACACCGCCGACATTCGCCTTCACGCCAAGCGCCACCCCCAGGAGATCGCCGAGGACGCTCCCCAAGAGGGTGCAAAGGGCAAGCATAGCGACACCCGAGATCATCATGGACGCGCCTCCCCGCATGCGCACCCGAAGAAATACAAGATCGACATTTGTTCTCCTCCCATGAATACAAAAATGCCTGATATTGATTTAAAAATACACATTATTGCGTTTTTGGCAATTGTATATATAGTGAGCGCATGAAAACGCTCTCTTGCGCATACAAAGGGCAATTGAAATGCGAGATTGGAACACAAAGGGTCGCGACAGGCAGGCACGTCTCGAAGCCGGCCAGCGTTTCTCTGCCGGCAAGCTTGTCGATCCGCAGCGCCTCGTCGCTTTTCTGGAAGCGATCCTGAAGCCCGGGGATCGAGTTTGCCTTGAGGGCGACAACCAGAAGCAGGCCGACCTGTTGGCCCAGGCGCTGTCTGAAGTCGATGTCGCCAGGATACACGACCTGCATATGGTACAGTCGGGCGTGGTCCTGCCGGAGCATCTCGATATTTTCGAAAGCGGCGTCGCCCGTCGGCTCGATTTTTCCTATTCCGGCCCGCAGTCGGCCCGCATCGCGCGCATGATGTTCGGCGGCCAGATCGAACTGGGTGCCGTTCACACCTATCTGGAGCTCTTCGCCCGCTACTTCATTGATCTGACGCCGCAGGTGGCGCTCATCGCGGCGGTCAGCGCGGACAAGGCGGGAAACCTCTACACCGGACCGAACACGGAAGACACGCCAACAGTCGTGGAGGCGACGAGCTTCGGCAAGGGCCTGGTCGTCGCTCAGGTGGGCGAGATCGTCGATCGCGTGCCGCGCGTCGACATTCCCGCCGATCAGGTTCATTTCGTGGTGGACGCCAAGCGCCCCTTCTACGTGGAGCCGCTGTTCACGCGCGACCCCGCGGCCATTACCGAAACGCAAATCCTGACGGCGATGCTGGCTATCAGGGGACTGTATGCGCCCTATGGCGTGCGGCGCCTGAACCATGGCATCGGCTTCAATACGGCGGCCATCGAGCTGCTGCTGCCGACTTACGGCGAACGGCTGGGATTGAAGGGCAAGGTCTGCACGCATTGGGCGCTGAACCCTCACCCCACTTTGATCCCCGCCATCGAGGCCGGATGGGTGGAACAGATCCATTCCTTCGGCTCCGAAGTGGGTATGGAAGACTATATGCAGGCCCGCCCCGACATTTTTTTTACCGGGCCTGACGGCTCGCTGCGCTCCAATCGTGCCTTCTGCCAGACCGCCGGACTTTATGCCTGCGACATGTTCATCGGCTCGACCCTGCAGATCGACCTTTCCGGCAACAGTTCGACCGTGACCGCCAGCCGGGTCGCCGGTTTCGGCGGCGCTCCCAATATGGGATCGGACGCGCGAGGCCGGCGCCATCCGAGCGAAGCCTGGTTGCGCGCCGGCCAGGAAGCCGACCCTGCCGCGGCTACCCCTGCCCTGCGCCGTGGACGCAAACTGGTCGTCCAGATCGGCGAAACCTTCGGCGACGGCATGGTGCCGATGTTCGTCGAGCGACTGGCCGCTCTGGATCTCGCCGACAGACTGCAGCTCGATCTCGCTCCTGTCATGGTCTACGGTGATGACGTAACCCACATCGTGACGGAAGAGGGGATCGCCAACCTGCTGCTGTGCCGTGACAGGGACGAGCGGGAGCAGGCGATCCGGGGGGTGGCCGGGTACACCGAAGTCGGCCGCGCTCGGGACCGCAAGATGGTGGAGCACCTGCGTCAGCGCAAAATCATCCAGCGTCCCGAAGACCTTGGAATAGATCCATTAGATGCCGATCGCAGTCTGCTTGCTGCCCATTCCATCAAGGATCTGATGCTTGCCTCCGGCGGCCTGTACAGACCGCCTTCCCGTTTCCGCAATTGGTAAGGCCGATGCCATGGAAAATCTGCTCTATGAACTGAAATCGACGCAGACCGGCGGAACCCGCGCCCTCGCTCTGGTGGGCGTCGTCGCTTCGGGTAACCTCGAAGTATTGCTCGAACGACGGGAGGCGCCCGATCGGTGCGTCATCGAGATCGCGACGCCGGCCCATGGTTTCAGTGAGTTGTGGGCAGCGGTCACCGAGGATTTCGCGGCACGCTCCGCCGCCGGCGGTCTGCGTATCACGATCAATGATGGCGGCGCACGACCGGATATGGTGGCGCTGCGCCTGGCCCAGGGCGTGCGGCTGATGGAGAAGCCAGAATGAACAACCCTCACAAGCTGCGCCGAAGCTGGTATGAAGAGTCCGCCCGCGGCCGGTTGCTGCATCTGCTCGATGCCGACAGCTTCACCGAATTCCTAGGTCCGGAACGGCGGGAGACGAGCCCTCACCTTGCGCTCTTCGATTTGCCCCGCCAGTTCGACGACGGCATCATCGTCGGTGCTGGCCATATCGACGGCCGCCCCGTGCTGGTGGCCGCCCAGGAGGGACGCTTCATGGGTGGCGCCATCGGAGAGGTGCACGGCGCCAAGCTAACGGGCCTGCTGCATGCCGCGGCTAAGATGCGGCGGGATATCCTCATTCTCTTCGACACGGGTGGCGTGCGCCTGCAGGAGGCCAATGCCGGTGAGCTGGCAATCTCCGAAATCATCCGCGCCGTGCTGGAGGCGCGATCCGAGGGCGTGCGCGTCATCGGTCTTCTTGGCGGCCGGGCGGGCTGCTATGGCGGCGGCAGCCTGATTGCCGGCTGCTGTTCGGCGCTCGTCATTTCCGAGCAAGGGCGCCTGTCCGTGTCCGGACCGGAGGTCATCGAAACAAACAAGGGCGTGGAAGAATTCGACTCCCGCGACCGGGCGCTCGTCTGGCGAACCATGGGCGGCAAGCATCGCTACCTGATTGGCGGAGCCGATGTCTTTGTCGAGGACGGTATCGCCGCTTTCCGAACCGGCGCGATTGCGGCGCTGCAACGGGCGGCCACTTTGGACCAGACGGTGCTAGAAGCGGAACAGACTCGCCTCGAACATCGATTGCGCCAATTTGGCGATGCCCATGACGCGATCGAGATATGGGCGCGGCTGCAGATTGAGGACCCCGGGCAAATACCGGAACGGGACATCGAGTCTTTCCTCCCTACAGCCAATATCCATCGGGAGAGCGCCGATGCAGCTCGCTGATATTCTGTCCTCACTCTTTCCGGCCGGCCACGAGGTGACGCAGGCGGGTGGGCTCATTACCGGCTGGGGCCGGTCGGATCAACAAAATCGGATCGATCTCATCGGCATTGCCGGCAAGACCTATCCGGGCGTCGATGAGGCGGTGACGCTGGCCGCGCATATCCTTTCGGTCGCTCGGCGGCCGGATAGCTCGCCCCTGTTGTTCCTGGTCGATTCCGGTAGCCAACGGATGAGCCGACGCGACGAACTCTTAGGTCTCAGCGAGGCGCTGGCGCACCTGGCGAAAGCCCTATGGCAGGCGGAGCGTGCCGGACATCGCACGGTCGGCCTTCTCTATGGGGGCAGCGCTGCAGGCGCCTTCATTGCCACCGCGTTGGCCTGCGGATCGCTGGTTGCCTTGCCCACCGCCTGGCCCGAAGTCATGGACCTGCCATCCATGGCCCGAGTGACCAAGCTGCCGCTCGCCACGCTGAAAGAAAAGGCCGAGACAACACCCGTCTTCGCGCCAGGCCTCGATAATCTTCTTGCGACCGGTGCCATAGCGGAAGTCTGGAATCCGGCCGTCTCATTGAACGCTCAACTCGCAGCTTTTCTCGCCAAGCCTGTTTCCAGTGATCTGCGGGCACGATTGGGCGCCGATCGGGGCGGCCGGCCGAAGGCCGCCATGATCGCGGCCGAAGTAGAGCGGTTGGCTCTGCACCATGATTGATGTCGCTGCCCTCCGTCGCCACGATCTTGCCTATGTATGCTCCGAAGCATGGCCCGGTCTGCTGCGCGGCCAAATCGAAGTGGAAATGGAGCCCGATCTGCTGGCATGGGCGGCATTGGGACGACCGGCAATTTTTCGTCGCCGGACCTGCAGCGACCTAACGGACACCCTACCCTTGGGGCTGCCCCTTCCTCCGGACATGGGACGCAGACGGCTTGCTCTTTCCTGCCCACCAGCCGCCGTGATACGGACGACGCCTCCTCCTCTGTTGAGGGATGTGCTGCCCGCGGCACCGGCGCGATGGCGCCCGACCATTGGCGCGCTTTTGGAGGCAGTCCCCTCGTGTCGCTGTTTCGGAAGTCTGGCCTGGCAATACCTGACCGGCCTTTCCTATCTGACCGGCACGTCCGATCTCGATCTTTTGGTCGAGTGCCGCTCGAGCATGGATGCGGCACGCGCAGCAGCCTTGCTCAACGCTGTTGCCGAACGCGCGCCGATGCGCATCGACGCTGAATTGATCACGCCATCCGGCGCAGCCGTGCAGTGGCGGGAATGGGTGGCGGGAAATCCGGAGATCTTGATCAAATCCCATACCGGATCGGCCTTGATTGCGCGGGAGGCGCTTTTCGCATGACGTTTCCGTTGCTGGCCGAACCACATCCCGTCGCCGTCAAGCATTGCGATCCCGCGCTGATCGGGCGGCATGCCGCTCGAGCGCTCATGCTGGAGGTGGAAACCTGGCCCAAGCCAGGGTTGGTCAGCCACATCGACAACGGCGCTCACGCCGACATGGATGCTGCTCTCCTGCGCCTCAGCGCCCGGACGCTGGAGCCGTTCTTCATCGCGCTTGCCGAGGCGGGCACGATGGATGCCGGCATGGATTGCCTGCGCCAAATCGGCATGGAAGCGGAAAAGGCAATGCGGGATGCGACCGGCGGAGTGAACACCCATCGCGGCGCCATCTTCGGCCTCGGCCTGCTGGCGGCGGCGGCCGGCTTGGCGGCGACTTGCGCCTGGCAGGCGCCGCTCGGCGCCCTTGTCGCGCTGCGTTGGGGGCCTGACATCCTCAACAAGGCGCCGGAGCATGACAGTCACGGCAGCGTGGTGGCGCGACGCTATAGTGTCGGCGGCGCGCGGGCCGAAGCTGCCGCCGGCATGCCGTCCGTCTACGATATTGCCCGCCCAGCGCTTGCCAAAGGGCGGCGCCTGGCCATGGGTGACGAGGAAGCAGCAAGGGTCCATGCCTGCATGGCTCTGATCGCCGTAGTCGACGACAGCAATCTGCTTTATCGTGCCGGCTCGGAAGGGTTGAATTTCGCGCGTAAGAAGGCCCGCGCCTTCCTGGCGGATGGTGGGGTCGGACGGGCGAACTGGCGGTGGGATGCCAAAGCCATTCACGAGGCATTCGTTGCTCACAACCTCAGCCCGGGCGGCTGTGCCGATCTGCTTGCCATGGCGCTATTTACAGAGGTGATGGAATTGTGACCCTCGCGCTGCTCTGCTCGGGCCAAGGTCATCAGAATCGGGAGATGTTCGGGCTCCTGGCGACGGAACCCGCTGCACAGCTAGTTTTCGAGGCCGCGACCGCCATGCTTGGCACCAACCCGACGGACTTCTGCCGGACTGCAGCCGAGACCGCCTTGCATGCCAACCGCGACGGCCAGATCCTATGCGTGACGCGTGCGCTTGCGATTGCGCGTGCCCTTTTCCCGGGCGGCGCGCCAAGCACAACGATAGTGGCCGGTTACAGCGTTGGCGAAATGGCGGCGTGGGGGGTGTCCGGCGTCTGGTCGCCCATGGATACTTTGAAACTGGTCGATCAGCGGGCACGGGCAATGGACGCTGCAGGCGGGCCGGATGATGGGCTCGGCTATGTGCGTGGCTTGCCGCAGGCGGCCGTGGAACGGCTCACCGCTCGGTTCGGTTGCGCGATTGCCATTGTGAACCCGGATCTCCTGTTCATCGTCGGCGGCGATCGACGTTCGATCGCCGCGCTCTGCACGGCTGCGCTGGAGGAAGGTGCGGCGCGTGCCGCCCCGATGATAGTACATGTCGCCTCCCATACATCGCGGCTTGCCGGTGCGGTCGCACCGTTTGACAATGCGCTCGCCTCGGTGGCCATGAACCGCCCGACGCTGCGTCTCATGACCGCCAGCGGCGCCACTCTCGTTGCCGATCCGCATCGCGCTCGGAAGGGTTTGGCACGGCAGGTGGCCGAGAGGATCGATTGGGCCGAGGTGATTGAAGCCTTGGGGGAACGTGGCGTAACCGCGATCCTCGAACTTGGGCCTGGCCGAGCTCTGGCGGAAATGGCTACTATCGCCTTACCTGCGGTCAAGGTGCGCGCAGTCGATGATTTCCACACCCTCTCGGGCGTCAAGTCCTGGCTGGCTGCCCTTTGAAATCAAAGCCTTATCACAGCCGATAGTATGACTTTCATCGATCTCGGACTGCCACGCGCAGCACTTGGTTGCCAATCTCAGGCTTCAAGAGGATCTTCCGCGTCTTCAACGAGTGAGCGCGTTCGCTAGCCAATTCGCCGCATGCTCCGCCGCAGGCTTTCGGCGTGTTTTGGCAGGGAGCAGAACATAGTACCGGTCCTCGGTGGGCATCTCGGCCACGTCCAGGACGACGAGCGTGCCGTCATCCAGAAAGGTCTGGACAAGAAGACGCCAGCCCAGCGCGATCCCCTGCCCCGCGCGTGCAGCCGCGATCGCCTCGGTATAATGGTTGAAGCGAAGATGCGGCTTTATCCGCAGAGCACGACCCGTCTCCTCCACCCATTGCGGCCAGGACAGCCATGATCTGTCATGCACGTCTGTCTCTATGAATTCGTCGATTTCGCTGAGCTCACCGGACAGACGCCGCCGCAGATAGTCGGGCGAACATACGGGGACGACAAAGTCCTCCTGGGAGGCAACCACCTTCGCGTCGGCGAACGGCGGCCTCCCGTAACGAATGGCTATATCGATGCCACCTGCGTCGAGATCGATCCTGGCATCCTGCGAGACGACCCTGATCTGCACGCCCGAATTCTCCCGCCGGAACTCCGCCAGGCGGGGAAGAAGCCAGAACGAGGAGAAGGCGACCGTCGCGCCGATGGTCACGACGTCCTGCTGGGAGAATCTGACCGCATCGAGCGTGTCCGCGATATTCGCGAAGCTCTGAGCGAGCGTCGTTCCCAGGATGAGGCATTCCGCGGTCGGTTCGATGGCGCGGTGTTTGCGCACAAACATCGGCAATCCCAGTTCCTCTTCCAATGCCGCGATCTGGCGACTGACTGCTGCCTGAGTGACACCCAGCTCAATCGCGGCCGCGGTGAAGCTTCTGTGCCGCAGAACGGCCTCAAGCGTCATCAATGCCGTCAGAGATGGGATACGACGCCGAAAGTTCATTCAAGCATCCCTAGCATTACATAAAGTTATGGATCGTTGAAAATTAATGCCGTTGAAGCCTATGAGATGCAAGAGCAAACTGACGGCCATCGAACCATGAGGGGTTATCATGCTAACCAGGCTTCCATCTGATATCTCCGCACTTCTTGAAGCCCGCGCCGATGGTCATTCCCTGCCGGCCGGCCTTTATACGCGCGAAGACGTCTTCGAGGCCGACATCGATGTCTTCTTCCACAAGCACTGGATCTGCGTCGGCCTTGACTGCGACGTTC
>NZ_VNIP01000029.1 GCF_008370325.1 Martinezella tropici
ACGTCACCGTCCAGGCCGACATCATCGACGTGTTGCTGTCGTTGCAGGCAAATCTTGGCCTGACCTACGTGTTCGTTTCCCACGACTTGGCCCTGGTACGTCAGCTCGCCCACACCGTCTCGGTGATGCAGCGTGGCCGCATCGTCGAACACGGGACCGTCAGCGATATCTTCCACAACCCGCAACACCCCTATACGGCATCGCTTCTGGGATCGATCCCCTCCGGCATCGCAGCTCCGTCCCGCGTGCCACAGACGGATCCGGAGCGGGCTCTTCGCAAGGAAAAGATTGCATGACCATTGCTGCGGCCGCCAGCACCCTTCCCGCGTCGTTCCGACCGAAGCAGCGGTTGGGCTTCAACACCCGGGTCTCGTTCAACGACGAGGCCGGGCCGGCTCAAGGGTTGCGTGACGGGATCGAGCTCTTCAAACAGGCCGAGCGGCTTGGCTACCAGTCAGGCTGGGCCTATCAGCGACACTTCGACCATTATCTGTCTTCGCCGCTTCCTTTCTTCGCGGCCGTCGGACAGCATACCAGCCGCATCACGCTTGGATCGGCGGTCATCCCGATGCGCTACCAGGATCCGATCCTGCTTGCGGAGGCGGCCGGCACGACGGATCTGCTGATCGATGGCCGGCTTGAACTCGCTATCTCAACCGGCGCCAATGGCGCCTTCGATGCCGTGTTCGGCGCTGTCGATGCCGACGCACGCACGGAAGCGAAACGCCGGCAAGCACGCTTCCTTTCCGCAATCGCAGGCGACGTCCTGCACACGGTCGCCGAGCCGGGCCAGGGCGCGCCGCAAGGCGCAGAACTCCGCGTGACGCCACATAGCCCGACCCTGCGGGCCCGCATCCGGCAAGGCTCGGCCAGTCTAAGCTCAGCCGTGCAGGCGGCCGAACTCGGCATCGGGCTGATCTCGGGGACGGTCGTGCACGACCAGGCCGAGGGGGAGACGTTCGGGCAATATCAGGCCCGCATCATCGAGACCTTCCGCTCTACCTGGCGCAAGACTTGGGCAACCGAGCCGCCACCCGTGGCCGTCGCCGCCTCGATCCTCGTCGGCACCAGCGCAGAGCTGCGGGAAAAGTACGCCGCCTATGATCTCGAGCGTCGCACCAAGGGAATTGCCGCATCGCGTCCCAAGGGTGCGCTCGAGCCTCCCAGCCAGCCTGCCGGCATCCTGATTTCGCCTGTCTTCCAAGGTACGCCCGACCAGGTGATCGAGGCGGTGTTCAATGATCCAGGCTTGGCCGCCGCAGACGAGATCGTGCTCTTTCTGCCACCTGCTTTTAGGCTTGGCGAGAATATACAGCTGTTGACCGATCTGGCGGCAACGGTTGCTCCAGCGCTTGGGTGGTCGCCTGCCGAGGCTTTGTGAGGTCGGTCGAACTTCGTCACGTTGCCTCAGTGCTACCTCATCCGCGAGAGCAGCGAATATTTTCTATATATTCAATAGAAAAAGAAAGACCTGTCTTCCTCGCCTCATCGCCGCGACTTAACCTTCCCCCATTGTTCGGAAGCCTATAGGAGCTCACATGGCCGCGGAATTCATCAGCGTTAGCTTTCCCAACGCGTCGAACGACCTCAACCCCATTCCCGACGCCCCTGTGGATCCGGGTTTTCTCGAGCGCTACGCACGAGCCCTCGACGACTACGGGTTCAACTATACGCTGATCCCCTACTCCTCATCCTCGTTCGACCCCTTCACGATCGGGGCCACGGTGCTCGCGCATACGAAGCACATCAAGATCATCGTCGCGCTCAGGCCGAACACGGTCTATCCGACGGTCGCGGCCAAATCACTCGCAACCCTCGATCAGTTGAGCGGCGGTCGTGTGGTCGTTCACTTCATCGCCGGCGGCAGCGACGAAGAGCAGGCGCGTGAAGGCGACTTCCTCAACAAGGAAGAGCGCTATGAACGGCAGGAAGAATATATCCGCATCCTGCGCCTGGCGTGGGCATCGACGGAACCTTTCGACTTCGATGGCAAATATTATCAGTTCAAGCAATTCCGCAGCGCGGTGCGCCCGACCAATGGACTCATTCCAATTTCGCTCGGCGGCTCGTCGGACGCCGCCTATCGCATTGGCGGTTCGCTGTGCGACATCTTCGGCCTCTGGGGCGAGCCGCTCGCGGAAACGAAACAGCAGATCGAGCGGATCTACGCGGAAGCCGCAAAGGCAGGTCGAACGGACCGCCCGCGCATCTGGGTCACCTTCCGGCCGATCGTGGCTGAGACCGACGATCTGGCATGGGAAAAGGCGCATCGCGTCCTCGACCAACTGAACGCCAACCGCCAGAAGGGGTTGGCACGTGCTCCGATCAATGCCACTCCGCCGGCCAATGTCGGTTCCCAGCGTCTCCTGGAGATTGCCAAGCGCGGCGATGTCCATGACCGCGCCTTGTGGTACCCGACCGTCACGGCCACGAATGCCAGCGGCGCGACCACCGCGCTTGTGGGTTCACCGCGCACGATCGCCGATTCCATTCTCGATTACATCGATCTTGGTGCCGATCTGATCTCCATCCGCGGTTATGACAATTACAACGATGCCGTCGACTACGGGCGTTACATCCTTCCGCTCGTGCGGGAGGGCATTCGCGAACGCGAGGATGCGAAGAAGAAAAACGCGGCGTAATGCGTGGGCCTAGCGCCCAACACCGAGCAGATGACCTTCTCTAACGACAACCTGAACTATCCGCCCCTCTCGTGATGACGCACCCTCGACAGCTAGAAGGTCTTGAGCCGTATGTCCTATGATCCAACCGTCCTAGACGCGACTGTGAACGTTCTCGCCGAAGCCGCACCCGACGCGGACCAGACCGGGCAATTTCCCTGGGCCGGTATTCGTGCCGTGCACGAGAGCGGGCTCCTCGAAAGCACCGTTGCAACGCGCTATGGCGGCAAAGGCGCTGCGCTGAGCGACGCCGCTTATATTCTGGCGGCATTGGGACGGGGTGATCCTTCGGTGGCCTTGATCAGCGCTATGACGATCTTCACCCATCTCGGCCAGGCGACGAAAAATCATTGGCCGGACGATCTCTACAGGCACCTCCTGAGCGAAGCGAAGCAGAGGCCGCTATTGCTGAATGCCGCCCGCGTCGAGCCGGAGCTGGGATCACCGGCGCGTGGCGGCCTGCCTGCGACACTCGCGCGCCGCACGGCGAATGGCTGGTCGATCACGGGGCGCAAACGCTTCGTGACAGGTGCATACGGTCTCACCCATTTCCTTGTCTGGGCGCATACCGATGAGACGCCTGCACGCGTCGGGACCTTCGTGGTGCCGAATGGATTGCCGGGCATTCAGGTGATCGAGAACTGGAAAAGCCTCGGCATGCGCGCCTCAGGATCGCATGATGTGGAGTATATCGATGTCGAAATTCCCGGGGAAAACGTACTCGAACTCGTCGATCCCTCGGTTGCCCAGCAGGACAATCGGGCGCATGCGGCGATCAACCTGGCTCTGACGGCAATCTATCTCGGCGCCGCCGAAGCCGCGCAGGAGGCATTCATTCGTTTCGCCCATGAACGTGTGCCCGCCAATCTCGGTCACCCCATCGCTCGCACCGAGCGCTTCATGACACTCTCCGGCGAAATCGACCTGCTCGTCGCCGGCGCCCGCCAGATCATCTTTGGCGCGCTGGACGGCAACCATGGTGATGCGGAGATCTTCATAAGGGCCAGGCTCATCGCGGGACGGCAAATCCGCGAGGCCGTGCAGATCGCGGTTCGTGGCATCGGCAATCCAGGTCTCAACGCCGATCTCGGCCTCGAACGACATTTTCGCGATATTCAGTCCGTGCTCATCCATGCTCCGCAGGAAGATACATCCATCTCGATATTGGGCCGCGCTGCCTTCGACAAATGGAACCGGGCCGAGCTCGCTCAAACAGCGCGCGGGCCGGCCGTACCCGTTCTGAAAACGGCCTGACGGGAGCGCATTAGCGTTGCCGCTCCTTGATTATCGCGAACGCATTTTTGGAAGGAACGCGAATGAGCAACAATTTGATCGTTGGCTTCTCAGGTGACTCGTGGAAAGCGTGACAGAAGCGCTGGGATCGCTTGAAGCGACGGCAGATATTCTGGCGCAAGGAGGCTTTTCGCCTCGCCCATTCGAGGGTGGCCTGCTCGTTGATGCCGATGCCGCCAATGGAGTCGCGCT
>NZ_VNIP01000030.1 GCF_008370325.1 Martinezella tropici
ATCTTTCAGATTCGCTCATTGCGGTTGGGGCCTTCGATCTCCCGCATGTCGTTATCGTAAAAACCGCTGCCGACTTTTGCGAGACATGCTTTAGGCGATCTCGCGTTCGTTGCTGAGCTCTAGATAATGGCTTTGCAGATAACGAAGCGTCGCGGCGCTGTCTGCCGGCTTGCCGAAATAATAGCCCTGCCCCATGGCGCAGCCCAGCGCTTTCAGTTTCGCCGCTTCGGCATGTTCCTCGATACCTTCCGCCACCACACGCAGTTCAAGCCCCTCGCACATGGCCAGCACCGCCTTGATGATATGTTCGGACACCCGATCCGAATTCATGCGAGAGACGAAGGCGCGGTCTATCTTAACCTTGTCGAAGATAAATTCGCGCAAACGCCCGAGACTGGATTGACCAGTGCCAAAGTCATCAAGCGAGATGCGCGCACCCGCGGCACGGAGATCGGCTATGATCCGATGCGCCGTGTCGGCCGAGCTCATGACCGCGGTTTCGGTGATTTCGAGCTCGAGGCGATGCGGATCGAGGCCGGCACGTGCAAGGATGGCAAGGATGCTGCTGCTGGTACCCGGATCCATCAATTGTGCCGAAGACAAATTGAAGGACAGAAAAAGCTCACGTGGCCAGGAAAGCGCCGCCTCGGCCGCCTTCCGCAGAAGCGTTTCGGACAGAGCATCGATGAAGCCGCGCTCCTCGGCGAGCGGCACGAAGACAGCCGGGGAGACGAAGCCGAGATCCTGATCGTTCCAGCGGGCAAGCGCCTCGAAGCCGACAACCATGTTGTTGGCGAGCGAAACGATCGGCTGGAAATGCACATCGATGGCATCCGAAATGATGGCATTGCGCAGCGCCTGCTCGAGCTGCGTCGCGCGCTTCATTTCCTGAGCGATCTCCCTGGAATAGACGGTGATCTGCCCACGGCCGCGACGCTTGGAGCGATAGAGCGCGGTTTCCGCATTCTTCAGGAGGTCGTCGAATTCCTCCCCGGCGAACGGATGGATGGCGAAGCCGAAAGAGGCGGAAAGCCTGACATTGCGATCGCCGAGATCATAGGGTGCCGAGAGCACCTCGCGGATCATCTGCCCGAACTTCTCGGCGCCGACGCGCTCGAACACCAAGGGAAGAACAAAGGCGAATTCGTCCCCGTCATGGCGCGTCACCATTGCTCCGTCGGGAATGCAGGCCTTGAGGCGATGCGCGACCTGGCAGAGAATCTCGTCACCGGCTTCGACGCCAAACAGGTCGTTGATCGGCTTGAAGGCATCCAGATTGACGATGCCGATGGTGAAGGGTGCCGGATCGCTGGCCCGTTCGAGCGAAATCGAGCGCGTGCGTTCGCGCATGCGATGTCGATTGCCCAATCCGGTAAGCGGATCGGTATAAGCGATTGCCTGTGGCTCTTGACTGACTGGCCCTGGCAGCGTTTCAGCCGATTTCATATGTGGTCCCGACGTTTTCTCCACCCTCTAAAAAGCATGACGGCGAAGTCTTAACAAAGGATAGCGGGAGGACGGTGATTCAATGCCGGCGATAAGTTGCCTTCACCGGCGATCTCTTTGTAACATCTATCTATTTTGCGCCTTGTAGAGACTGCGCATATACTTCTGGAATACCGTCTCGATGATGTCGGGACTGACCGGTTTCAGGATGACATCGTCCATGCCGGCATCCCCGCACTCCTTACGATCGCGCTCGAAGGCCTGTGTCAGCACGCCGACGATCGGCGTATGGGAGCCGCTACCCTCTTCCGCATTGCGGATCAGCCTTGCGGCTTCGAAGCCATTCAGGCCGGGTAGCGAAATATCCATCAGGATCAGCTCCGGACGATGCTCCTGCCACAACCGCACCGCCTCGTCGCCGCTTGCGGCGATCACATAGCTGTATCCCAGACCTTCCAGGATCTGCGAGAAGACGATCTGATTGATGTCGTTATCTTCGGCGACGAGGATCTGTGCGCGGCGATCGTCACCGGCCGTGCGCCGCCATTCCGGCAAAAGCCCCGCTTCCGTAGCATTCCCGGGCTCGCCGCGGATATTGCGGTTGAAATGGCGGGCGATCAGAAAGGCAAGTTCCGTGGCAAGCTGCGAGCCATCCAATGACAGAGCGGCAAGATTTTGCCGTTCAGCCAGCTCGATGCCGCGCTTACCCAGCTGGTTGTCGACGATGACAAGATCGATCTTGACGCCGTGCGCGCTCGCCACATCCAAAAACGCCGCCTCTTCGTTCTCATTGTGAACGACGCAAGCCTCGAAACCGTATTTCTCGAGTGTCTTCAATGCGGCCGTTTCCGCGGCAAAGTCAGGCGTGACGACGAGAACCTTGCGGCCGCTGAAATTTTCCGGGACAAAGGTCTCCATGGCGGCAGGACGGCGCGAAATGGTCTGCAATGCGGCCATGGGAACATAGGCACGCCGATAGGAGCGGTCGCTGTTTTCCCGGATATGCGAGGCAAGCGCGAATTCATCGAAATCGCCACCATCCTTGGGCAGATCCTGCATGGTGCAGACAAGAAAATAGCGGCCGGATTTGCCAATACGCTGCTTGCGCGTCACGATATCGCGCTCGATGCCGTCGCGGGCAATCTGGCGCTGCCGCGAGATCGACATCTCGCCGGTCTCGATCACATGCCGGTCGCTCTCGTGGAAGCGATTGGCAATATCCGTGGAAAAGAGATCGATGCTTTTGCGGCCCCGCACCTCATCGGCCGCCGTCTGGTACTTTTCGCAGAACGCCCTGTTGACCGCGACATAGATGAGATTCTGGTCCTTGACGAATACCGGGAACGGCAGATTGTCGAGAATATCCTCGGTCAGCTGCACGCGCTCCATGTCGACGCGCCACTGCTCTTCGCGCTTCTTTACTTCGGAGACATCGGAGATGATGCAGAAGCCGATGCCGGAGGACAGCCGCCGCTTGCTGATGCGCACCCAGCGGTCATCCGTGAAATGCTCCGTCGTCTCGAAGCGTTCGCGCCAGTGCGAGGCGATGCGCTGCGATATCCAGCTGTCGCGATTGGCTGAAGTCTTGGCCTGATTTGCCTGAGGTCGCATGCCCGTGTCGAAGACGACACCGAGGAAGTCGCGCAACCGCGTCGACGGCTGCAGGTATTCCGGTTGGATGGGGAAGAAATTCAGAACCTGGCGGCTGGCAAACAGCAGCAGATCGTTCTTGTCATAGGCGAAGAAGGCGCTGGAAAGACCGTCACAGAAAGCATCGAAGAACATCGCCTGCAGATTGCCGCCAAAGGACGCATCCGCAGTCGCCATTGCCAGGGCTGCCTTGTCAATCTCGGCAGTCATTCGTCCGATTCCTACACTCAACCAGTTTCACAGCAAGGCAAACCGACGGGACGGCGCGCTCGATAAAGGGATGTTTGAAAAGTTGCATGCTGGCCTGTGCACTTGAAGCAGATGGCACCTGGCTCATGAAAGTTGACGGCCACCAACCTGCCATCAAGAGCCGTCAGCATGCATGAAGCGCGCCACCTGTAGTCATTTCAAGCTTCTCTCCCACAACCTGTCATCATTCCCTTAAACATTGATTAAATTTCTTAACAAAGCCCCAGAGACGGAAACGGTGAAAGAAGGTGAGCCAATCGCCTTTCCTCTTTCCACACCGCCGCGAATCCACGACAATGACGCCATGGCCATCAAGCAACTCTCCGAAACACTGATCAACCAGATCGCTGCCGGCGAAGTGATCGAACGCCCGGCAAGTGCCGCCAAGGAGCTGATCGAAAACGCGCTGGATGCCGGAGCGACCCGCATCGAGATCGCGACTGCCAGCGGCGGCAAGGCGCTGCTGCGCGTGACCGATAACGGATCCGGCATGGCGGAGACCGATCTTGAGCTCGCCGTTCGGCGCCATTGCACCTCGAAGATCTCCGAAACGCTTGATGACATCCGCACCCTCGGTTTTCGCGGCGAGGCGCTGCCTTCCATCGGTTCCGTGGCGAAGCTCTCAATCGCCAGCCGCAGGGCGGGTGCGGCCGGCGGCGCCGAGATCGCGGTTGCCGGCGGCAAGGTTCTGTTTCTGCGACCGGCGGCGGCCAATACCGGCACGATCGTCGAGGTGCGCGACCTGTTCTTCGCGACGCCGGCGCGCCTGAAATTTCTGAAGACCGAGAAGGCGGAAGCCGCCGCGATCACCGAGGTCGTCAAGCGCATGGCGATCGCCTTTCCGCGCGTGCGCTTCGTGCTGTCGGGCAGCGACCGCTCAACGCTCGAATTTCCCGCGACCGGCGATGATCATCTCGCCCGCATGGCACAGATACTCGGTGCCGATTTCAAGGACAATGCCATCGCGCTCGACGCCGAACGCGAGGATGTGAGTTTGACCGGATTTGCCGGCGTGCCGACCTTCAACCGCGGCAACTCCGCCCATCAATATGCCTTCGTCAACGGCCGGCCGGTGCAGGACAAGCTGATCCTGTCGGCGATCCGCGGCGCCTATGCCGAAACCATCCCCGCCGGACGCTATCCCATCGCCGTGCTTTCATTAACGCTCGATCCGGCGCTGGTCGACGTCAACGTGCATCCAGCGAAATCCGATGTGCGCTTCCGCGATCCGGGACTGGTGCGCGGCCTGATCGTCGGTGCCGTTCGCGAAGCTCTAGCACGCGAGGGCGACCGGGCGGCCACGACAGGCGCTGACGGCATGTTGCGCGCCTTCACCCCCGGACGCTCCGGCTTTCAACAGGGATGGCGACCCGCGCCAGCTCCGACCACTTGGGCGGCCGAAACGTCGCCGTCCCGTCCCTACGAAAAAGCAGCAACGGCAGGCTACGGATTTGCCGAGCGACCGCAGGCCGCCTTCGAGGGACTTGCCATCCCCACCGCGCGCGCCGAAGTGGCGCCCCCGGCGGAACCAATACGAGCCGAGGAGCCGGCGCGCTTTCCGCTGGGTGCCGCCCGCGCGCAGCTGCACGAGAACTATATCGTCGCCCAGACGGAGAACGGGCTTGTCATCGTCGATCAGCATGCTGCCCATGAGCGGCTGGTGTTCGAGGCCATGCGCAAGGCGTTGCATTCGAAACGCCTGTCCTCGCAGGTGTT
Organism: Martinezella tropici; assembly: GCF_008370325.1. GTDB lineage: Bacteria > Pseudomonadota > Alphaproteobacteria > Rhizobiales > Rhizobiaceae > Rhizobium > Rhizobium tropici_B. Next base: position 5,062 of record NZ_VNIP01000030.1, read on the forward strand.
GCTCATTCCCGAAATCATCGACTTGCCCGAAGAGGATTGCGACCGGCTGATTGCATTTGCCGACGAACTCGGCGAGCTTGGGCTCGCCATCGAGCGCTTCGGCCCCGGCGCAGTTGCCGTGCGGGAGACACCGGCGATGCTCGGTGAAGTCGATGCGCAAGGCCTGGTTCGGCAATTGGCCGATGAGATCGCCGAATGGGATACTGCATCCGGCCTTGCCGCCAAGCTGGAATATGTCGCCGCGACTATGGCCTGCCACGGTTCGGTGCGCTCGGGCCGACGCTTGCGACCGGAAGAAATGAATGCCCTTTTGCGGCAAATGGAGGCCACGCCCGGCTCCGGACAATGCAATCATGGCCGGCCGACCTATATAGAGCTGAAGCTTTCGGACATCGAGCGGCTCTTCGGGCGCAGCTGACGCCTGCCGTTTTCGAAAGGAACTTTTCCGGGAAATGCTCTGGAAAAGTCGCTCCTGCTGCGCAATTTTTAAAGTGCTACAGCGACCTTTGCGTATCATATTTGACGCGCGGCGC
>NZ_VNIP01000031.1 GCF_008370325.1 Martinezella tropici
TTCCAGACAAATCTTCTGGCGCTCAATGCCGGCATCGAAGCCGCCCGCGCTGGCGACGCCGGTAAAGGTTTCGCCGTTGTCGCCATGGAGGTACGCGAGCTGGCACAGCGCTCGGCCGCTGCCGCCAAGGAAATCAAGGGGCTGATCAACAAGTCGACCGAGGAGGTCGCCTCCGGTTCGCAGTTCGTGCAGGAGGCCGGCTCGGTGCTGGCGCAGATCAGCAGCCAGATCGTCACGATCAGCCAGCATGTGGAAATGATCGCCCATGCCAGCCACGATCAGGCAAGCGCGCTGCAGGAGGTCAATTCCTCGGTCAATCACATGGATCAGATGACGCAGCAGAATGCCGGCATGGTGGAGGAAACCACGGCAGCAAGCCGCGAGCTAGCCTCCGAAGCCGACGCCCTGTTGCACCTGATCCAGCAGTTCAAGATCGAAGCCGGATACAGCGTCGGTTATATTCGGGAGCAAGCAGCCTGACCGCTGCAACTGTTGCCATCACGGGCGGATCGGCCAATTTTCGGCCGGTCCGCCTTTCCTATTGGCTTGCGATGAGCGCTTAAGGCGGCGATCATCCGTTCGATCCACAGGAAAAGGCGCGGCGTTTCGTGCCCATAGTCGAGGTAGAAGAGATCCTCTTTTTGGCGCCATTGCTCTTCGCGCGTCTGGCTTTGTATTTCGATGGCCTTGGCCAAAGCGATGCTTTCCAGCATGAGACGTCTCCATGGTTTGAGGCATCGCCTTAACTACACATGAGAATTTGCTTTATAAACGGCCGTTTTCGCCCTATGTTTTTCAATTATGAAAAATACCACCTGGGATTCCTATCAGCTCTTCCTCGATGTCGCCCGCGGCGGCGGACTGACGGGAGCGGTCGCTTCGAGCGGCCTAAGCCCGGCAACGATCGGTCGGCGGATGCTGGAACTGGAGGGACAGATCGGCCGCCCCCTCTTCGAACGCAGCCAGGCCGGCTACACGCTGACTGGTGACGGCCAGGCGCTATTCGATCAGCTGCTGGAAATGGAGGCCGCCGCCCGCAAGGTCGACAGTTGGCAGCGCGATGCCCAGGGCATGTCCGTCGTCCGCATCACTGCCGGCACATGGATCGGCTGGCTGCTCAGTCAGAACATGCCGACGATCTGTTCGGAGCGGGATGGATTCCGCATCGATCTGCATCTCGGCGAGCGACGCGTCAGCCTTGCCCATCGCGAGAGTGACATAGGCATCCGCGCATTCGAGCCGGAGGAGGCGAATCTCGCGGCCATCAAGATCGGTGATGTCGCCTATGCCGCCTATCAGGCCCGCAATATCCGCTTTGTCGGCCCACAGCGCTGGATCGCGGTGGCGGAGGAAGAGGCGGTGTCGGCCTATCTGCGCTGGCCGCATCAAAACAGGCGGGAGGAGATCGCTTTCACGGTCACCCGCCCGCGCTCGCTTCATGATCTCGTGCTTGCGGGGTCGGGCATTGCGGTTCTGCCCTGCTTCGTCGGTGATCAGGAGCCGAGGCTGGAACGGGTTGGCGAGGAAATCCCGTCTCTCCGCCACCGGCAATGGATCGTCATGAACAATGCCGACCGTCACCGAAGGGAAATCCGCACCGTGGTCGACCGCATGGCCAAGCTCTTGAAAAGCCATGCCGAGCTTTTTGCGGGCAAGCGCCCGACCTATGCGTGACGGAACACCTCGACGTCTGCTTTCTCGTGCGTCCTGCGGACGGTGGACGGCAAAAATGCGAAAGAGTGTGAGCCCACGCTTTTCCCCTTGTCGCCTTCATATTTCCTTTCTAGTCTAACGGGAAAAACAGAGGGTTGGGTGTCGCCTGGATGCCCTTGAACAAAACAGGAGAGACTATGAAGTCCATGTTCGCACGGCTTGCAGCAACGGCGTTCGCGGTCGTTTCGCTGGCAACGGTCGCTCAGGCAGAAGACAAAGTCGTCAATATCTATAACTGGTCGGATTACATCGATAATTCGATCCTGTCGGATTTCACCAAGGAAACCGGCATCAAGGTCGTCTACGACACGTTCGATCAGAACGAGACCCTGGAAACCAAGTTGCTTGCGGGCAAGACCGGCTACGACGTCGTCGTGCCGACGGCCTATTTCCTGCAGCGCCAGATCAAGGCCGGCGTCTTCCAGAAGCTCGACAAGTCCAAACTGCCGAACATCTCCAACATGTGGGATACGGTGCAGCAGCGCATCGCCACTTACGATCCCGGCAACAAGTACGCCATCGACTATATGTGGGGCACCAGCGGCGTCGGTTACAATGTCGACAAGGTGAAGCAGATCCTCGGCACCGATGACGCGCCCGATATCGACGTGATCTTCGATCCCAAGCTTGCCGCCAAGTTCAAGGATTGCGGCATCTACATGCTGGATTCGCCGACCGACGTCATTCCGGCGGCCCTGCGTTATCTGGGTCTCGACCCGAATTCGACCAAGCAGGAAGACTTCAAGAAGGCCGAAGAGCTTTTGACGTCGATCCGGCCGTTCGTGCGCAAGTTTCACTCCTCCGAATATATCAACGCGCTGGCCAATGGCGACATCTGCATCGCCTTCGGCTATTCCGGTGATGTGTTGCAGGCCCGCAACCGTGCCGCCGAGGCCAAGAACGGCGTAAATATCAGCTATTCGATCCCCAAGAAGGGGGCGCAGATGTGGTTCGACGTCATGGCGATCCCCGCCGATGCACCGCATGTCGAAGAGGCCCATATCTTCCTCAACTACATCATGAAGCCGGAAGTCATCGCCAAGGCGAGCAACTTCACCGCCTATGCCAACGGCAACAAGGCGTCCCAGGAATTCGTGAGCAAGGACGTACTGGAAGATCCGGCCGTCTATCCGACCGATGCGGTCCGCGAGAAGTTGTTCACACTGACACCTTGGGATGCAAAAACGCAGCGCGTGGGGACGCGCTTGTGGACAAAGGTCACCACTGGCCAATAAATCGAAGCGGCCCGGACGGCAACGTCCGGGCCTTTCCTTATAAAGCAAAAATCGCGAGCGTGCCGGGGTGGGGAAGAGCCGGCGCCAAAACATTTCCAGGAAAAGTGGGCAGCGGTTGTCCGTGCGGAATGCGGAAAAACAAAAGATGGAGCGTTTCTGC
>NZ_VNIP01000032.1 GCF_008370325.1 Martinezella tropici
CGGCAAAGCCACGGCCGCTATCGCCGGCGCGGGCGGCTTCGATGCCGGCATTCAGGGCAAGAAGATTGGTCTGGAACGCGATTTCATCGATGACGCCGATGATCTGGCCGATCTTTTCGGCTGAGGTCTCGATATCCGACATGGCCGAGATCGCCTGCCCGACGATCCGGCCGCTGTCTTCGGCGGCGATGCGGGTCGATGCTGTAACCTTCTCGGCCGAGCGGGTATTGGCCGCATTGCCGCGCACCTGCTCGGCGAGCTCGGCAAGCTGCCGCGCCGAGACCGCAAGCGCACGCGACTGTTCGGACGATGTTTCCGCCAGGGATTTCGAGGCATGGGAAATGGCATCGCTTGCCGCCTCCGCCGCCTGCACACCGCCGGACAGAGCCGAAAACTGCTGCTGGATGTCCGCGAGTGCCGCATTCAAGACTTCCGCGACCTCGGCATAGGCTTCGGGACAATCCATCGGCAGTCGGGCCATCGGCAGCCGGGTCGTCAGATCGCGATCAGCAAGGCCGTTGGCGAGATCGGCAATGAAGGATGCTGCCTCGGCGCGATCGGCAGCCCGCTGTTCAGCGAGCGCCCGCTGGTGGCCGACCCGCAATTCGTTGAACCGCAACGATACAGCAATCTCGACATCGACCATCACGAGACGCACGACGGATGTAACGAGTTCGCTGAGCTCGCGGGCGCGGCGCTTGGCTCCGGGCAGGATGGCGCGGCCGCCCATTTCGTCGAGAAGACCGGCAAGAAGATGCTCCAGCATGACGCCGTGGCCCGCAACGTGCCAGCGTGGGTCGAGCCCCATCTTGCTTTCACTGTCCGACAGAACCTTAACGCGCTCTGCATAAAGACTGTCGAAGCGTGCATCCGTCAGCACATCCCAGTGTGAGGACTGCAGATCCTGAAGGCGATCGAGCTGGTTTTCGCTGGAAAAATTGCGCGCGGCGTCCGGATAGGCTTGGAACCGATGGAAAAGATCGCGCAGGCCTGCTTTCAGATGCGTTTCGAGCATCGGCCGGTTTCGGCGCAAGATTTCGCATTGCCCGGCATCGAGACCAGCAAAACGCAAGCGGTCGCGAAGGCTGCCAGCCTGCGCCCTGCCTGCCTGATCTGATGGCGAATCCTGCGCCAATACCGTCCCCGCCGAACTGCCGCGCGCCCAAGCGCCGGCGAAACCGCTGATGATCCGCGCCAGGCGCAATGAGGAGGCGAGGAAAGGCTGTCATCGCCTTCGATCGATCGATCGCGGCGCTGAAGCTCGCTCGTTCATCAAAGTCTGCTGCGGACCTGTTTGATGAAGTGGATACCGGATCGAACCCGGTACGACGGGGCGGCTTCATGCCTGGTGAGAACGAGTCACAATTTTCCCATTCCGACGTTCAGACTCAATGTTTATGGTTAATTCCTTGCCCGAAGGTTAATGACGGAAGAAGGCATGTTCTGCAGTATTTTGCTCTAAATTAGGCATTACTTTCGGATATACTTCATCGATCGGTAAAGACACGGGCCGCAAGTCACGAGCAAGCTTCGTATCTTACTGCTCAACAGATAGACAGCTTCGATGTCGATACGGAGAGAGCAATGATTGTTCTTGGTTTGACCGCCTCGCTGATGGCCAGCCTGACGCTGGCAGCCTTCATGCTTCTGTGCCGCATCGAGGAGACACGCGGTAAAGCCGCTTCGCGCGTCCTCTAGGCGCGCTGCAATACACCCCGGATTTCAAAATCGGATGCATGGCGCTTCGCGGCCACGTCGGTGCATGCCGTCGTTATCCGGACGACCGGGAGCTAGCTTTGGTCTCAATAGTTCCGTATTAAGCCTCACGATCAGGCACCGAGACCCATCCGTTAATGCTCGACACGACCCATTCCCGAACGACTGCACAGAAACTCTCTCTGCAGGTGGCCGTCGCAATCATCTTCGGAGTGACGCTCTGGCGCGTCCTCATGTTGCTGGTCAACAGGACCGACCTCTTCGTCGACGAGGCGCAATATTGGTTCTGGGGCCAGAATCTCGATTTCGGCTACTACTCCAAGCCGCCGATGATTGCCTGGGTCATCCGTTTCTTCAACGCGATCTCCGGGTCGGACTCGACATTCTGGATCCGCGTATCGGCGCCGATCTTCCATCTCGCCACCGCCCTGATGCTCATGTGCACCACACGGCGGCTGATCGAAGGCGAGGAGGGACGCGAGATTGCGCCGTGGGTCGGCGTCATCTTCATCACCCTTCCGGCCGCTTCGCTTTCGGCCGTGCTGGTATCGACCGACACGATCCAGATCTTGTTCGTGACGATCGCGATCTGGGCC
>NZ_VNIP01000033.1 GCF_008370325.1 Martinezella tropici
GGTCCTGGAAGACCATGGCCATGTCCTTGCCGCGCACATGGTCGAGTTCGCGCGGTTTCAGCGTCAGCAGGTCCTTGCCGTCGAGCAGCGCCTGGCCGCTGGTGCGGCCGTTCTTGGCGAGCAGGCCCATCAGGCCAAGGAAGGTCTGGCTCTTGCCGGAGCCGGATTCACCGACGATGGCAACGCGCTCGCCACGGCCGATCTTGAGGTTCATTTTCGAGACGGCCGCCACCTCGCCTTCCGGCGTGCGGAAGGTGATGGAGTAGTCTTTCAGTTCGAGAAGTGTTTCTGTCATGTCAGCGATCCTTCGGATCGAAAGCGTCGCGCAGGCCATCGCCGATGAAGAGCAGGCTCATCAGCAGCGCGACCAGGAAACCGGCCGGGAAAAACAGCAGCCAAGGCGTCGTCTCCATGCCGGCCGAACCTTCGGCAATCAGCGTGCCGAGAGATGTCAGCGGCTCCTGAACGCCGAAGCCGAGATAGGAGAGGAAGCTTTCCGTCGCGATGATTTCCGGGATGGTGAGCGTCGCATAGATGACCACCGGACCGACGAGATTCGGCACGATGTGCTTGAGGATGATCTTGAACGACCGCTGGCCGGAGGCCCGCGCCGCCTCGATGAATTCCCGTTGCTTGATCGACAAGGTCTGACCGCGCACGATACGGGCCATCGTCAGCCATTCGAGCGCGCCGATCGCCGCAAACAGCAGATAGACGTTACGGCCGAAGATCACCATCAGCAGGATGACGAAGAGGACGTAGGGCAGGGCGTACATGATATCGACGAAGCGCATCATGACCGCATCGACACGGCCGCCGAAATAGCCAGCGACGGCGCCATAGAGCACGCCGATGACAACCGAGACGAGGGTCGCGACAAGCGCGACGGTCAGCGAAACGCGGGTGCCGTAAAGCGTACGCGCCAGCAGGTCGCGGCCATTGCCATCGGTGCCGAAATAGTGGCCGGCGGCGAAGTCCGGAGGACCGCGGAAGGAGGTCCAGTCCGGATCCTCGTAGTTGAAGGGCAGGAAATACGGACCGAATATGGCGACCAGAACCAGCACTGAGAGTACGATCAGCGAAAGTGCCGCGGCCTTGTTGCGGAGCAGGCGACGCATCGCGTCACCTGTGAGGGAACGCCCCTTGGGTGCGAGCCCTTCTGCCGAAAGCAATTCCGCTTCCAGCAATTCTCTCTTGGCGGAATTGAGGATCATCGCATTCTCACTTTCGGGTCGAGCCAGGCATAGGCAATGTCGACCAGCAGGTTGAGGACCACGATCAGGACCATATAGAAAATGACCGTGCCGAGGACCATGCCGTAATCGCGGTTGAGCGCAGCGCCGACGAAGTAGCGGCCGACGCCGGGGAGGCCGAAAATGCTTTCGACAACCAGCGAACCGGTGAGGAGATAGCTGGCCGCCGGTCCGAGATAGGAGACGACGGGCATCATCGCCGGCTTCAACGCATGCCGCATCACGGTCAGCCGCGGGCCGATACCCTTGGCCTTGGCGGTGCGGATGAAGTTCTGGCCCATCACCTCGATCATGGAGCCGCGCATCAGGCGCGAGATGCGCGCCGCATGCGGCAGCGTCAGGACGATGATGGGCAGGATCAGGAACTTGAACGAGCCATCGCCCCAGCCGCCGACCGGCAGCCAGCCGAGCGTGTTGCCGAAGACGAGCTGAAGGATCGGGGCGATCAGGAAGCTAGGCATGACAAGGCCGATAAGGAGGCCGCCGCCCAGCCAGTAATCGGCCGCGCGATTCTGATAGAGCGCCCCAAGACAGCCTATGAAGATGCCGACGACAGTCGCAAGCACGAAGGCGGAGCCGCCGATCGTCAGCGTGTAAGGGAAGCCGGACATGATTTGTTGGGTGACGGTGAAATCCTGGTTGGCGAAGGAGGGGCCAAGGTCGCCCTTCATGACGTCGCCGACATAGATCAGGTATTGCTCAACCAGAGGCTTATCGAGGTTGTAGTGAGCCGCAAGGTTGGCTTTGACTTCCGGCGGCAATGGCCTTTCGCCATCGAAGGGGCCGCCGGGAGCGAGGCGCAGAATGAAAAAACACACTGTCACGGCAATCCACAGAACGGGAATTGTCGACAGCAAACGACGGAGAGCATAGCCAAACATGATTTTAGACGGCTCCCTCCCGGTTGTGTCCGGGAGGGAGCCTGTTCCCAATTATTCTTTGACCGACAGCCAGCGCGTGCGATGGATGTCCTGGATATTGTCGACGAAGCCCTGGACCTTCGGGGCGACGATGTTCTGGGAAACGTAGTAGTAGATCGGGATCGCGGCGCTGTCGTCGAGGGCCAGCTGTTCGGCCTTCTTGTAGATTTCGGCGCGCTTCTTCAGATCAATTTCTTCGTTGCCCTGCTTGATCAGAGCATCGTAGTCCTTGTTGCTCCAACGGCCGTAGTTCATTTCGACGCCGGTGGAGAGCAGGTTCAGGAAGTTGATCGGGTCATTGTAGTCGGCAAGCCAGCCGGCACGGCCGATCTGTACCTCGCCGCGCTGCATTTCATCGTAATGCACCTTGGTTTCGGTGTTGTAGAGCTCGATATCGACGCCAAGCGGCTTCCACATGGCGGCGATCGCGACGGCGATGCGCTTGTGGTTGTCATTGGTGTTGTAACGAAGCTGAGCCTTCAGCGGATGATCGGGGCCGAAGCCGGCTTCCTTCAAGAGCTTCTTGGCCTCTTCGACCTTCTGCTTGTAGGGCTCGTCCTTCCAGCTGACATAGGCCGGCTCGCCATAGTTGGCCGTGCCCGGCGGGACCCAGGAATACATCGGCAGTTCGCCGGTGCCGAGGATCTTCGGGCCGATGACCTCGCGGTTGACGGCCAGGGAGAGAGCCTGGCGGACGCGCTTGTCGTTGAAGGGCGGCTTGGTGGCATTCATGACGTAATAGTAGGTGCCAAGGAACGGCACGACATGCGCCTGGCCGGGAAGGTTCTTCTGGATCCACTCATACTGATCGGCGGGGAAAGAGGTCAGGATATCGAATTCGCCTGCACGGTAGCGCTTCAGGGCGGCGGCCTGGTCTTCCAGCGTGTAGTAGTTGACGTTGTCGATCTTGATGTCCTTGGCGCCGTAATACTGGTCACTCTTGACCATGCTGACATGCGAACCAGGCACCCATTCGGTCGGCTTGTACGGGCCGTTGGTGACGATATTGCCGATCTTGACCCATTGGTCGCCCTTGGCTTCCACGACATGCTTCGGCAGTGGATAGGCCGTGTAGTGCATCAGGGCGTTGAGGAAGTAAGGCGTCGGGTTTTCAAGCGTGATTTCCAGCGTCTTGTCGTCGATCGCCTTGACGCCCAGCTGGGTCGGATCCTTGATCTCGCCCTTGTTGATTTTTTCCGCGTTCCTGATCGTATATTGCAGATAGGCGTATTGCGCGGCGGTCTTCGGATCCATCAGGCGCTGGAAAGCAAAGACGAAGTCCTGAGCCGTCACCGGTTGGCCATCGGACCACTTGATGCCGTCGCGAAGCTTGAAGGTATAAACCTTCTGGTCGGGCGAAATGGTCCAGCTTGCAGCCTGGCCGGGAATTGGGTTGTCCTTGGGATCTTCGGTCACAAGCCCTTCGAAGATATCGCCGTCGATGCGGTTCTCCCAATCGCCGGAAATTTTTTGCGGATCGAGCGAAGTCGGGTCGCCACCATTGTGGATATTGAGGGTCGCGGCATGCGCGGAAACGCTCAATATCGTGCTGACAAAAGCCGCAGCGATAAATTTTCTGGTGATATGTGCCATGTGTTTTCCCACTTTCTGGAGTTCTTGTCCTTGTTTTACAAGGGTGTTTTTGATCCGCAGGTGACCTGTACGTGCAGGTCAATGCGCGAAGTTATCGAAAGCGACGTCGCTTTCAAGCCCCTAAAAGACGCAGGAGCTTCGTGTGTGAACTTTCATATTGATAATTCTCTAAAATTGATACCGCGAATTTACCCGCCCAGGTAGCCGAGTTTGCCATACGGCTGATTGCAGCTTGCCGCTTGCGGCGGAGTGTGCAAACTGAGGAGGCTGGTGCGATATCGAGGCTGTTTGATGAAATCGACGAATAAAGCGGCGGGAGCCGACTGGTGGCGCGGAGCCGTGATTTATCAGGTCTACCCGCGGTCGTTTCAGGATACGGATGCCAACGGGCTCGGCGACATCAAGGGAATTGCCCGCCGCCTGCCTCATATTGCCGCACTGGGTGTCGATGCGATCTGGCTGGCGCCGTTCTTCACCTCGCCG
>NZ_VNIP01000034.1 GCF_008370325.1 Martinezella tropici
CGTCATGGGCGTCGCCAAGGCCGCCCTCGAGGCTTCCGTTCGCTATCTCGCCGCCGACTACGGCCCGCGCGGCATTCGCGTCAACGCCGTTTCCGCCGGCCCGATCCGCACGCTCGCCGGCGCCGGCATTTCCGATGCCCGTGCCATCCTGTCGTGGAACCAGCGCAACGCGCCGCTGCGCAAGTCTGTTACCATCGACCAGGTCGGCTCGTCGTCGCTCTACCTCCTGTCGGATCTGGCAGCAGGCGTCACCGGCGAAGTCCACTTTGTCGACGCCGGCTACAACATCACCTCTATGCCGACGCTGGAAACGCTGTCGAGCGCGGACGCCGAGTAAGCGTACTGATCTGATCGTCCTCTCGGCCTTTTTGGTCGGGAGGACCACATTTCCGGATATCCCTTCCAAGGATTCCCGATGATGTCCAACGACGCAAAATCCCTCGCATCGACCGAACGCCTCATCCTTCGCCGCTTTGTGCCCGAGGATTTTAAAGCCTATAGCGCCTACCGCTCCCTGCCGGAGATCTATCGTTTTCTTTACCGCGATCCTCCCTCACCTGAAGTGTTGAGGGAGCGTTTCGATATCAGCCTGAATTCCCCTTTCTCCGAAGATGGAGATACGCTGCTATGTGCCGCCATTCGGCGGGAGGACGGTGCTTTGGTGGGAGATGTCAGCCTGACATTCGCAAACAAGGCGGCACTTCAAGCCGAGATCGGTTATACCTCCAACCCCGCCCATGCCGGGAGGGGATACGCGACGGAGGCGGCTGAAGCCATCATCACCCTCGGCTTCGGCAGGTTCGGCTTTCATCGGATTTTCGCACGCCTGGATGCGAAGAACGCCGGCTCCATCGGCGTCGTCGAACGGCTTGGCCTGCGCCGCGAGGCACATCTGATCGAAAACGACCGCTTCAATGGCGTCTGGGGCGACGAATATGTCTATGCCGCGCTGAGTCATGAATGGGCTGCAAGGGCGTCGCGTGAGGCGTGATCTGTTTGCCACCGCAGCATACCCGCACTTCGTCATCCTCGGGCTTGACC
>NZ_VNIP01000035.1 GCF_008370325.1 Martinezella tropici
GCTCAATGGTAGAGCAGCAGCCTTCCAAGCTGAATACGCGGGTTCGATTCCCGCTACCCGCTCCAGTCTTTTCAAATTGTTAGCTCGTTGATCGCCTCGCTTCTGGGTCGACCGATCCCTATGTTTGCCTGTCGGCCGCCCCTCGCACTGCTGTGCCCATTTCATGTTCGCACTCGTTCTGGTGCCATCTTTGCATATTTGACATGAAGGGTTGCTTATATTCGCGCGAGCGATAGATATTGCTCTGGCAACCGAAACGGGAGAGCGTAAATGGGTATCTTCGACAAGATCAAGGGTGCAATCTGGGGACAGGCAAAGGCCGCCGAAGCTGCGCCTGCACCGACGACCACCGCTGCAACCGCCAATCCGGCGCCTGCGCCGACACCAGCTCCTTCAGCGACCACGGCAGCAACTTCGCCCGCGACCAGCGCGCCGTCCGCGCCAGTGGATATCGCCTCGATCCTCGACGCCGCCGTCAAGAAGAGCGGACAGAAACTCGATTGGAAACATTCGATCGTCGATCTTATGAAGGCGCTCGGCATGGATGCGAGCCTTTCGGAGCGCAAGGAACTGGCGCAGGAACTCGGTTACACCGGCGATGCCGGAGATTCCGCCAAGATGAACATGTTCCTGCACAAAGCGCTCTTGAAAAAGCTCGCCGACAACGGCGGCAAGGTGCCCGCCGATCTTCTCGATTGATAGGCATCAAGCCTGGATGGCCCGGCGGGCCTTGCCGTCCGCCGGAAACAAGCCGTAGCGCGCTGATCGCCGTTGCTTGATGGTTTTGCGCCCTTGCCCCTCGGCGAGGGCGTATTTCGTTGGTGGCGAGCTGCTTCGGTTCAGTTTTGCATCTGGAATTCTTTCCTGAACGCCCCTATCTAAGCATCTGAACCGGCAAATGCTTTTATGTCTTTCCGGATCGGCCGGCGACGCTTGTGCGGCGAAGGAATGTCGAAGGCTGCGGATCATGCGCAATCGCTCTGACTTCGCCGGGAATAGGCCCTGCAATTAAGTCTTGCGCAAATGCGATGAAAGCCTTAAACGGCGGCACTAAACCGGTTCGCCGGGGTCACTCATTACGTTCACAGGAAGCATTCAAATGGCAAAGAGTAAGTTTG
>NZ_VNIP01000004.1 GCF_008370325.1 Martinezella tropici
GGTCTTCACCGTATGGGTACTATCCAGCTCAGGAAACAGGCAATCTACTCCAGCATTTGAAGATCAGTCGGCTCTGGTTCTGTGCCCGCTGCCGTCAGCATCGCGTGGACCTGACCTCGATGGTGTGTCTGATGATTGAAAAGCTGCATGACACAAAGCGCTTTTGGCTTCTCGATCCGAGTGGAACCATCCCCGGGATACCAGACAAGTGTCCCGTCCAGGTCTGCGTCCAGCAATCCCGCGGACCACGCTTCGATTTCCTCGTTCCGTTTCAAGCGGAGCGCCTTGAAGTCAGCCCAATCCGATGGACTTGTCAGGGAGTGCTTGATGGTTTCCTCTGGGCGCTCGTTTCCCTTTAGTCGCTGCAGTATCAGGGCGTCAGCCCAGTAAAGATGATTTAATGTCGCTGCGATCGATCGGAAGAAAGCACCTCGATCCTTCCAGCGGTCTTCATTGGTGAGACTATCGGCGGCAGTTACCAAAGAGGTATTCTGCCAAGTATTGTAACGCGACATAAGTCGGCAGTATCCGGCTGAGATCATTTTCTCATCCTCCAAAGGCTATCAATGTTTGGCTGGAACGGTGCGACGGACTGGTCTGGTCCTATGCAATCCGCGATCGCATCGCTGAGCGTCAGGCTGGCGCCTGAATGGACGGGAATGGCTGCACCTATATAGCAAATTAAGCTCTTTGCAGTTCTCTGACAATCATAAATTGGCGTGCCTGCGGGGGGGCGAGGTTGTCCAGATCCGTTTCGACGGCGGCTCCCGTCGGGAAACCACAAGCGCGTAAAGGCGTTTTCTTCCTGTGAACTTCATCAGCAGGAGACAGCCAATGACGGATGACAGCCCCACGACGATCAGAGCGACATTCCAAACACGCCAGACAGGCGCGACCGCTGGAGGAGGCGATCACGCGCCTCGGAAAAACACGACGCGCAGCGTGATCTCGCGAGGGTAGTTTCCAGGCGATGTCATATGGACGAAGCAACAAAAGAAACATCCGAACCACGCCCGCTCGAGGGGGCGACGGCCGAACTGCCGCATGACCGCGTAACGGTCGAGCGGTTTCGGCAGGCATTCCCGCGTGCCCGGTGGAGCGACCGGCTGCATGCCTGGTTCGTGCCTGGCCGCACGGCGGAGAGACGCATCGGCCGCTGGCTCGCCGAGATGGAGGCCGAGGCAGGCAGGTTCGCGGACGAGAAGGGACGGGATGCCTTTGCCTTCGAGCCAATCGAAAGCCGCTATCTTGAGGTAGGCCCGGCAACCCTACAGATCCGAACGCCTTATTCGCGAACCGTGATCAACGAGGTCCGGCAAATTCCGTATGCCCGCTGGGATGTCGATCATCGCCTCTGGACTGTGCCCTACCGTTCGTTTGCGGAATTGCGGCAGCGCTGGCCGGCGATCGAGGCGGCCGCGGCGCGTAGTGAGCCGGAGGCTCGGCGGGCGCGGCGCGTGGCGATCAAGGGGACCGAGGAAGAGGAGGCATCTAAGGTGAGGATGATGGAGCGCCGGCGGAAGCGCTATCCGGTTCCCCCAGATGATGCTCCACCCTTCGATCGTGCGATCGGCACGCATATCGGGATCGTCTTCTTCACCAGGACCGATGGCGAGATTGCGGATCCGGCAACAGTCACCGGCTTCTACTTTGCCGCCGCAGCAGGAGAGGACTATGTCTGGGCGTCATGGCGATTAGGCACGCTGGAAGAATTGGTGACGACCTGGCCGGCGCGGACGCTACCGGAAAAAAGCGAACGCGATCGCGGCTGGTGGATACCGACGCTGGAGGAATTGCGCATTGCCCGGCGTGACGCCAGATCCAGGCTGCGGACTAAAAAGCGCAAGCAAAGGGACAACCCATCCAGTGAGAGACCAGCAGACAGTGTTTGAGGAATTCCGACGCTTGCCGTCCATCGCGCCGCGCGAACTCCTCGGCCTATGGAAGGGACGCGGCATCCCGGCGGAGCATCCATTCGACGGCGTACTGGAAAATCTCGGCTGGTTCGGCAAGCGCTTCACCCCCAATATGCGCGCCGACGCGTTGCTGTTTCGGTCACGCGAACACCGGCTGACGGCAATCGATCCGAAATGGATACCGATTCGCCTGGCGCTGCGTTTCCATTCCGTCGGGAGGACTCGTGTAGCGAGAGACCTATTTTCCTGTCTTCAGCGCCGACTGCGGGCGAGGGGACCGGTCGCATCGCTCAAGACCGCGGTGTTTGGCGGCGCCGAGAGTGCCGCGATGGTCTATGATATGCAATCGATCGTCGATCATTTCCGCCGCATTGATGAGGTGAGGGTCATGGGAGCAATGACGATCAGTGGCGATCCGCGGATCTATTTCTTCGAACTCGAGCGCGTCGATGAACCTTGAAAGGAGGTGGCTCCGTTCATGCCGCAATCTTTCGGCGCCACCTGGACAACCATTTCCGTCCTTGTGCGTTCGTATCGAAACAAGGTCTAAGCCATGAAGCCTGAACAATTCCTCGAACGTTGGAAATCGGAACATATCAACAGTGGTACTCAGCAAACAGAGGCGTCGAAGCTGGTCGAGGACTTGGTTAGCGATGCTGAAAATGAGGGCATCAGCCGCGAGATGCTGGCGCAAGCAGCCGGCGGCGCGCTGGTCAACTATGTCGTCGGCGCAATCCAGGAAGCGGTCGAGGAGGCGCTGCGGTAGCTGGCGCGCGATCCGCGTTTCCACCTTCGCCGCCACGGCGCTCGTCGAGAATTATGTCCGTCCCGGGACTCGTCGGAGAACAAAATGAGGAGATGATGAAGTGCGTGATTATCTGCCCTATATCGCCGGCGGCGCCCTGGGGTTGCTGATATCATTTGTTCTCTCGAGCCTGCTCGGGCTTTCCGGGACGCCGCAGCTCATCCTGTTCGGATTGATGCCAGCATTTTGCGGTGGATTGCTTGAAAGGGTTGTGCTGCGGCGTTCGCGAAAACGCTGAGTATCCGGCGGGCTAGCAGTTCAGCCGGTTTCCCGGCCATGTCGAATACCACTCGCCCATCTTTTAGCCATTGAAATCTCGGTCCACCTCAAACATCCAATGGCGCACATGATCGAGCAAAAGCGCGACGTCATATCGCCATTCCAGAGCGAGTAGTTTCAAGTCCATTCGGCCAGATTGAAGACGCACATCAAGTCTATGCCTGAGGTCGGTGAATCCGTTGATGGTTTGTGAAGGTGCAAGCGTGTTTTTTGGCTTGCCACTGCGGGCCAGACGCTTGGCAAACAGTTCCAGATCCGACGTTGTTTCGTAGGTCGTCTCGGCATGAGCAATCCTCCAGGCATTCGAGCATGGGTTTGCACAAACGAAAACTGTAAGCGGAAAATAGTTTCCAATCGATCGCGGAGACAGCAGGCGAAAAAACGATTGCGCAAACGTTTCGACGACGCTAGCGTGACGATATTCGCGGATCCTTGAGGAGCCTCCTGGAGGTTGGATTCCGCTGGGGAGGATACTTTGAAAAGCCTGTTTGTTGCGCTGCTGGCGAAAGCTGGAGCGTGCTCATGACGACTATTTCCGAGGTTGCCAAAGCGGCCGGGGTTTCAGTGTCCACGGTTTCGCATGTTCTCAACAAGACACGCTTTGTTTCGCCCGAGAAGGTGAAACTCGTCATGGAGACCGTCGAAGCGATCGGCTACATCCCGAACGCCGTCGCTCGCTCGCTCAAGCTTTCATCGACAGGCACGGTGGGATTGGCGATTTCCGCAATTTCGAATCCTTATTTCAGTGACATCATTTGTGCGATCGAAGCCGAGTGCTCGAAGCGCGGCTTGATCGTGTTCCTATGCGATACGCAGGACGATCCCGAGCGCGAGCTGGAGCTGATTCAGCATCTGCATCAACGCCGCGTCGACGGAATTATACTTGCGCCCTCGGGCGAGCCTAAAAGGTCGCTGGACTACCTCATCGCATCCGATCTTCCTTGTGTGCTGGTTGACAGGTTGTCGGACGATCGCTTTGACCAGGTCGGGACCGATAATGCCGCTGCAATTCGTACGCTGGTCGACCATCTCGTGACGCTGCATCATCGAAGGGTCGGGATCATCCTGGGGCAGCCAGGCTTCACAACGACTGTGGAACGAATGAATGCCTTTCGGGCTGCGATGACCGAGAAAGGAATAGAGGTTCCGGATGGCTTGATCAGCGACAGCAATAACAATACCGCTGACGCCACCGCCTCGACGCACCGACTGTTGGAATTGAAGGAACCGCCGACCGCGATCCTTGCATCGAACAATCTCACGATGATCGGCGCGATGAGGGCGGTCCGGGAACGGAGGCTTCGCGTACCCGCAGATATTTCCGTACTCGGGATCGATGATTTCGAATGGGCGGACTATTTCGAGCCGCGCCTCACGCTGATTGCGCAGCCCTGTGATGAGATCGGCCGCAAGGCGGCAGACCTGCTGATCAAACGTATCGGCAATAAACGACGCCCCCTCCAGACCGTCCGCCTGGCGTCAGTTCTGCGGGTTCGTGAATCGTGCGGAGAAGCAGCATGAACCAGGTCGTTCTTTCAGCGAAAGGTGTCGTCAAGCGTTTCGGCGGTGTTCACGCACTTCGCGGCGTGGATTTCGAACTTAAGTCTGGCGAAATCCACGCGCTACTCGGTGAGAACGGTGCTGGAAAGTCCACGCTGATGAACCTGCTTTCTGGTGTGCATACGCCGGATGAGGGCGAGATCTTCGTCGACGGCAAACTCGCCCGATTTCACAGCCCTCGCGACGCGCAGGCGGCAGGGATTGCGACGATCTTCCAGGAGCTGGACCTCGTTCCGAGCCTGAGCGTGGCCGCCAATCTCTTTCTCGGGCGAGAGCTTGTGCATCCGCATGGCATGCTCGACGGAAAAGCGATGCTGCACGAAGCGCGCAAAAGACTGGAAGCGA
Organism: Martinezella tropici; assembly: GCF_008370325.1. Taxonomy (GTDB): domain Bacteria; phylum Pseudomonadota; class Alphaproteobacteria; order Rhizobiales; family Rhizobiaceae; genus Rhizobium; species Rhizobium tropici_B. The sequence goes on from NZ_VNIP01000004.1 coordinate 4,906, forward strand.
TCGACCGGTCGATCGATCCGGCTCAGCTCGTCAGTGAGCTGTCCATTGGCCAGCGTCAGGTCGTTGCCATCGTCAAGGCACTTTCCTATGCGTCGAAGGTGCTCATTATGGATGAGCCGACCGCCGCCTTGACCGTTGGCGAAGTGGATCGATTGTTCGAGATCATGCGTGGTCTGGTTTCTTCAGGCGTTGGCATCGTCTATATCTCGCATCGACTTGAAGAAGTCCCGCAGATTGCCCATCGCGTAACGGTGATGCGCGACGGCAAGGTCGCCGGGGTGACTGAGCCCGATGCGCCGCAGGCCGAACTGGTGCAGCTTCTCGTCGGACGTCCCTTGAACGAGCTTTATCCGCGCCGCGCGGAGAGCTTTGGTGACGTGCTCTTGCACATGCATCAGGCTTCATTCCGCCCACATCGGGCATCGCCTGGGTGGCAGGCCCCGGTGAAAATCGATCTGGATGTCCGCCGCGGAGAAATTGTCGGGCTCGCCGGCGTCATGGGCGCTGGCCGAACGGAGCTGTTAAGTGCCCTCTATGGAACTGGCGTTCCCGGCAAATGGCTTGGTGACATTACGATCGGCGGTAGGCCGGCAAAGCTGAAATCGATCGCGGCCGCGCGCAGATCGGGTCTTGCGTTCGTGACGGATGACAGACGCGAGACCGGACTTATGCTGCGCATGTCGGTTGGTCTCAATCTGGTCATGTCGGTGATCCGCCGAATATCGCCAAATGGCTTGCTATCTTCACGGCGTCAGGAAGATGCGATCAGGAGCTCCTTCGGCCAATTCGATATCCGTCCGAAGAATTCCGCCATTCCGGTCGGATCGCTTTCCGGGGGAAATCAACAGAAGGTCGTCCTCGCTAAGGAGGTACTTGGCAATCCGAGCCTGCTTCTTCTCGATGAACCTACACGTGGAGTCGATGTCGGCGCAAAAGGCGAGATTTACGCGCGCTTGCGCAAGCTTGCAGCTGACGGTTTGGGGATTCTGGTTGCGTCAAGCGAAATGCCAGAGCTGATCGGGCTCTGCGATCGAATAGTGGTTCTGCGCAACGGCTGCAGCGTTGCCGAGTTTTCTGGCGGGGTTGGAGAACATGAAGTCCTCGCGGCTGCCAACGGGAGGGAGGCCTGATGTCCGAACAGCAAATCGCGTCCAATCCAGCGGTCCAGCCCGTCAAGCGGATCGATCCGCTTGCGGTGATGGTCCGTTTCCAAAGTCTGATTGGCCTTGTGCTGGTTTTTGCCGGGGGCATCATTTTTTCCCCGCGGCGGCACGGCATCATCCTGTTTCTCCAGCCTGACAACATCGCCAATATCGTTCGCGCGGTGTCGGAGACGGGGATTATCGCAATTGGCATGACATTCGTGATCATCACCGCAGGGATCGATCTATCGGTCGGAGCGACGCTCGGTCTTGCGAGCGTCGTGACCGCGACGTTGATGGTGTCAGGCGGTTTTGGGCTTATTACAACGGTTTTGGCCGTGCTGCTTATGGGCACATTCTTTGGGTTGATCCAAGGTGCTATCTCAAGCAAGTTTCGCCTTGAAGCATTTATCGTGACCCTTGCAGGTTTGCAGGCGGCGCGCGGATTGGCGCTCGTCGTTTCGGGCAACCAATACATCAATATTTCGTACGGCGATGGCCCGGGTCTTGCTCCACCCGTTTTCGCCATTCTGGGCGGTCGGTTGTTCGGCAACGTGGTTCCCGTTGCCACGATTGTCTTTCTGATCTTTGCCTGCATCGCTACGCTCGTGCTGAATACGACAAGGTTTGGCCGGTACGTCTTTGCCGTTGGTGGAAATGAGCGCGCCGCGCGCATATCGGGCGTTCCAGTGTCGGCGATCAAGATCGCTGTCTATGCGATTACCGGATTCGCATCGGCGCTCGCCGGTATTGTTCATGCCGGACAGTTCAACTTCGGGAGCGCCAATGATGGGACCGGATACGAACTGACGGCGATCGCGGCCGTCGTCATTGGAGGAACCAGCCTGTTTGGCGGCTCGGGTTCGATGGTCGGTACAATCGCCGGTACGATCATGCTCGGCGCTTTGGCCAATATTCTTCAACTCAACAACATAACGCCAGCCATGCAATTGCTTGCCACGGCGGCAATTATCGTTCTGGCGGCTGTCCTTCAGTCCCTCGTCCGTCGCCGCGAAGGATTGGGCAGGTAAAGTGGCGGCATTTCCCGGAGGGTGGATCCGGGATTAATGTGGAGGAGAAAGTAATGACACAGAATGCGTTTCGATCATCGAATACCTGGCGCATCGTACTCCTGGCGAGCTCATGCCTTGGTATCGCCAGCGCGGCCCAGGCCGCCGATCCGCTCGTGAAGGCCTGCGCCAAGAATGGCGAATTCGTTATCGGCTTTTCGCAGGCAAATAATGCGGAACCCTATCGCCAGCACGTCAACGATGAATTGCAGACAGCCGCCAAAGCCGTCCCGCAATTTACGCTGCAAATCGCCGACGGAGCAGGCAACGTCAACACGCAAACATCGCAGGTCGACAATTTCATCACCCAGAAGGTTGATCTTCTCTTGATCTCGCCTTTCGAGGCGGCTCCGCTCACGCCGGCCGTCAAGCGGGCGATGGATGCGGGTATTCCGGTCATCGAACTCGATCGCAAGACGAACGGCGAAGCCGGCAAGGACTACACCGCTTTCATCGGAGGCGATAACTATAAGATCGCGTTGGCTGCCGGTGAATATACGAGCAAGACGCTGCTACCAGATGGCGGTGAAGCTGCTGTACTCGAGGGCCTTCCCAGTTCGACACCGGCCGTGGAGCGACTGAACGGTTTCAAAGATGGCGTAAAGGCTAATTCGAAAATCCAGATCGTAGCGGAACAAGCAGCCGACTGGCTGCCGGATAAGGCGCAGACAGCGTTCGCCGCCATGCTGCAGGCGCATCCCGATATAAAGATGGTCTATGCGAGCAATGACATGATGGCAGCCGGTGCCCTGCTTGCCGCGAAGGGTGCGGGCAAGACGATCAAGATTATTGGCACCGATGGCTTGCCAGGACCGGCAGGTGGTATCGAAGCCGTCGCAAGGGGTGACTGGTCCGCGACCTTCACCTATCCGACGGGTGCGAAAGAGGCGATCGATATGGCAAAGTCCATACTTTTGGACTGCGCTCCATCGGTGCCGGCCACGGTCACGGTCGACACCACAGCCATTACGCCCGAGAACGCAAAGCAGATGATGGGTAAGTAAAAACGTCCGGGCTCGGCCGGTTGGGCGCTTTCGTTTAGCCGGCCGAGCCAAGACCTGCTGCTTGCGCGTTCGAAACAAGAAGACGAGTTCACATCTGTTCAGCGCTTGCTAGATGCCATGGCAGGAAGGCGGATCGAGAAAGCCTGCTTAAGAGGGACATCGCCCGAGATCGGGCCTTTTCGTAATAAGGAATAATTGGCGATAGATGCCGGCGGTCGCCATCGGGCCAGCCGCCGGCTGGTTGGATCGATCAGCTATTGATGGCGATGCGTTTGACCTGCGACTGCGCCTTCTCGCTCTTCGGCAAGGTCACAGTCAGTACGCCATTCTTGAAGGTGGCGTCGACCTGATCGTCCTTGACTTCGACGCCGAGCGGAATGCGGCGCTCGAACCGGCCGTAATAGCGCTCGGAGAACTGGCGATCCTTGTCTTCGGTCTCGGAACGCTTTTCGCCTTTCAGCGTCAAGACGCCATCGTTGAGTAGGACCTCGATGTCCTTCCCCTCAAGGCCGGGGACCTCGGCCGTCACTTTGATCTCCTTGTCGGTATCGGAGATCTCGACGCTCGGCCAGTCGGCGCCAAACGTGGAGCCCTTGCCGAAAGACGGCAGGCCCGAGCCGAAGCCGCGGAAAACATCGTCGAATAGGCGATTCACCTCGCGATGCAACGACAGGAAAGGATCACGGTCGTCATCGCGCAGGAAACTTGGAACCTGGTTGCCGTTGTTGCGGCGCCAGGAAATCAAATCACGAACGCTCATGGGTTTTCTCCTTTCTGATGGTTCTATTGGCAAAGCTTGCCGGCCGGCGCCGAGACTTGCCCGGCGCCTTTGCGCGTGTCGCACTCGTGGAAGCTCAAGCCACCTGCTTTTCGTTGCCGATCTGTTTCGTCTCGGCTTTCGGCAGAACCATGTCGGTCGAAATGTCGATTCGGCGCGGCTTCATCTCTTCAGGGATTTCGCGCTTGAGATCGACGGTCAACAGACCGTTCACGAGGCCGGCACCGACGACCTTGACATGATCAGCGAGCTCGAACCGACGCTGGAATGCACGGTTTGCGATGCCGCGATGCAGATAGTGGACGTCTTCACCGTTTGCCTTTTGACCCGAAACGATGAGAAGGTTCTGCTCCTGCGTGATTGTCAGCTCGTCGTCGGAGAAACCCGCCACTGCCATGGCAATGCGGTATTCATCGTCACCGGTCTTGACGATATCGTAGGGCGGCCAGTTGTCGATCGTATCGAGGCGGCTTGCAGCTTCGAGCGCATTCAACATTCGGTCGAAACCGATGCTCGACCGGAACAGGGGAGAAAAATCGAGGTTTGTCCTCATAGCCATATCCTCCTTATAAGCAACATGGATACAAGGAGGCGCCAAGAGCACATGGCGCCTCCTGGACTTCGTCGATTCCCGTTGGGCAATCGAACAATATTAATATAATTCCGTGGCTTGCGGGTTTCAAGAATAGGCGAACTATCCGGCATAAAAATTTGATCTTCCGCTTTTGTCCCAGATTCCCGGGAGGACGACGTTATTGTCGTCCTTGGACATGTCGGTGAAACGTCGGGCCGGTCCTCGACGGTGGTCGCTGCATTCAGCACGTAGAGAAGCTATTGAGCGTGGCGTACCAGATCAGCCGGGGAACCCTTCTTTGTTGATCGGTCATCGATCGATGCGGTGAGCTTGCACGGCCCGAGATAGATGGGTTTGGGAGATGATTGCGCTAAAGTCGGAGGCGGTGGTTCCCGTCAGAACCCAATGAAGTAATATTTTATATGCGGTATCTTAATGTATATTTCCCTATATTCGGTATATGCCTGAAGATATGATATAGTTGTACTTGTAACCTCGATGTTGAGCATAAAATCCTTAGTGATCGACATATTTTGACGGATAATTAACGACGATCCCACATCCTTCTCTTGAGGAAATCTTGGGATATGTTTCATGGCGTCGATCCAGCAGAAAATCATCCTTGCAAGCGTAGCGATATTTGTGATTGCGGGCGGCGCAACTGGTGTGGGCATATGGTCCGCCTCGACCCTGACGCAGAATGCCGAGAAAATAGCGGGATCGGCTCAGGTTCTGCGGAACCACATGCAGGCAGATATGATGCATGACGCTTTGAGAGCGGATGTGCTGGCCGCGTTGCTTGCTTCCGATCCTGCATCCGGTATTGGCTTTGACACAGTCAACTCAGATCTTTCGGAGCATGTCACATCGTTTCGCGAGATGATTAAGGCCAACAAGGCGCTCGCGACGGATCCGGACACTCAAAAGGTGCTTGCCGGCGTCGAATCTCCGTTGCTGGCCTATATCGACAACGCAACCAAGATGGTCGCGGCGGCAGAGAAGGATCCGGCGGGCGCCTTGAAGGCATTGCCCGATTTCATGAAGCAGTTTTCCGCCTTGGAAACTGCCATGGAGGAGGCGGGCGATCAGATACAAAAAGTATCGGAATCGATCGCGGCAGAAAGTACCCGCACAGCAAATTCCATTCGCGGCTTCATGCAGGGGCTTCTAGGGCTGACAGCGCTGCTCGCCATCATGCTCTTCGTATTGTTCCGCAGGACCGTGTGCAAACCCATCCTGGCACTCTGCGCGGATATGGCCAAGCTCGCGGGCGGCGAGACCAATATCGCTTGCACGGGCATCGGCCGAAGCGACGAAATAGGGACGATGGCGCAAGCCGTCGAAGTATTCCGAAAGGCGGCGATCGCCAATCGGCAGCTCGAAGCGGACGCGGCAAGGGAACGTCAGCAGGCGGACGCCGACAGGATCGCTGCCCAGCAGAAGGCGGAAGCCGATGCCGCGGAGCGTCTGCAGGTCGCAACATCCGGTCTTGCCATGGGGCTCAAGAGATTGGCCTCCGGGGATCTTTCCTTCCAGCTCAACGAGCCATTCGCCCCGGATTTCGAAGCTCTTCGCCACGATTTCAATACGTCACTGCAGCAATTGAGCAGCACATTGAGCGCGATTGCCGAGAGTATCGTATCGATTGACAGCGGCACGCAGGAAATCTCTTCCGGAGCTAGCGATCTTTCCCGCCGAACGGAGCAGCAGGCAGCATCGCTTGAAGAGACCGCCGCCGCTCTCGATCAGATTACGGTCAATGTCAGCAATTCGAGCAAGCGGACGGAAGAGGCGCGGACGGCGGCAACGGCCGCCGATCATAGCGCTACCCGGTCGGCTGACGTCGTCAGCAGGGCTGAGGAAGCCATGCAGCGAATAGAGAATTCCTCCCAGCAGATTTCCAACATCATCGGCGTGATCGATGACATTGCCTTCCAGACCAACCTACTGGCGCTCAATGCCGGTGTGGAAGCGGCGCGCGCCGGTGAAGCGGGTAAGGGGTTTGCCGTCGTGGCGCAGGAAGTGCGGGAATTGGCGCAGCGCTCCGCGGCCGCTGCAAAAGAGATCAAGGCGCTGATCAATGCTTCTTCCGCCGAGGTCGATGGTGGAGTGAAGCTCGTGCGTGAAACGGGGGTCGCGTTGAAGGAAATCGGTGAGCGCATCTCGGGCATAAACCAGCATATGAACGCCATCGCCGCATCCTCCAAGGAGCAGTCGACAGGCCTTGCCGAGGTCAATGCGGCGGTCAATACGATGGATCAGACGACGCAGCAGAATGCCGCGATGGTCGAACAGTCGACGGCAGCCTCCGCCGCACTGGCCGCTGAGGCCAGCAAGCTAAGCGAACTCGTATCTCAATTCCGCCTTGAGGCCGCGACCTCCGCCAGCTCGGCGATCTTGCGACAAACGGCGCGGGCCATGGCAGAGCCATCGCGGCGCGCTTCATCCGTCGAGCCGGCTGCACAGATGGCACGCAGAGCGGTCGCCGGGGGCGGTCGAGCCGCTTCCGGGTGGAAAGAGTTCTGAGCACATCCTGGGGCTTAGCGGTAAACGGGCGTTTGTTCGCACCCTTTGCCGAGCGAACATGCAGGCATCGCCGAAGCGATTGTCACGGGCGATGCCGATTTGGCAGCGCGCTTGATGCGCAACCATGTCCTGCGCTCGGGTGAGACCTATCTCAGCATCGTCTTTGGAAAGCAGAGAATATCTGAGCAGGCCTCGGTGCTTGTTTGATCCTGTTGCGGATCTAGCGAAGGTTCGAAGGTTGGCGAGCATCGAGCTGCGCTAATAAGCTGTGTTAGGATAAAGAAAGTCTCATTTGGCGCCTGTGTTCAGACTAAGGTCCATGTTCAATATATTTCTCTTGAGCTATGGCCATTTTGCCCCCGGTCGCCTTCACCACAATTAGTGTCGGCGGTCAGCCCTGTCACCAGAGCAAGCTCTGGTGACAGGGCAATAATCTGCCTGATTGATGACCGGCCAGACGTCTCTTGGACCGAGAACATTTCGCTTTGCCTGATCACTGCGACAAGCTGGTCCGTCGCTTCGATCTTCGTTTCTCAGAAGCGCTCGCGCGTTTCCTCCGGCGGCAAATCCGAACCAATCTCAGCCCAATCAAGGCGGCTTTCGACCCCATAATGTGTGCGAGGCACGACCTGGTTGGGATGATCGAGAGAGCCGACGGTCACCCGGATGAGTTCATCATCGTCATATTGGAGAAAGAGCGGCGTGCCGCAATCGGGACAAAACGCACGTATGGCGATTGGCGATGAGCTGAAACTTCGCGCCTTTCCTTTTGTCCATTTAAAAGCTGCTAACGGCGGCTGCACCAGAATAGCGAAAGCGCCTCCGGTCGCCCGCTTGCACATATTGCAGTGACAATAGCCGGCGTGAAGAGGATCGCCGCTAAATTCGTATCGGCAGGAACCGCAAAGGCAACCGCCCGACCATCTTGCCTCACTCATGGTCGGTCCTCTTCATGTTGCTCCGCACCCTCGACCGGCGCAAGCCAAGGTTCCCGACGCTTGGTCCAGAGCTCATAGGTGGGAGTGAGGCGGACAGGTGCTTCGGTGAGGACACCAAGCTTTATCTCTGCTTCCTTCTCGCGAATTGCAAAAACGCGCGAACCGCAGCGAGCGCAAAATTCCCGTCCGGCAAATTCGCTCGTTTCACCCTCATATTCGAATTCATCTGAAGACCATATGCCGAAATAGGTAAAGGCCGAGCCACTCTCCTGCCGGCAATCGGTGCAGTGGCAAATGCCGACATGGAGGGGATTTCCCCAAACCGCCAAACGCACTTGCCCGCAGCGGCACGAGCCGGTCAATTTCGTCATGGGATATCCTCTTCGTCGATGACATTCGTGGTTGGACCCTCACCGCGGCTGACATGCTCGGTCTTCCAGCGCCCGTCGTAAAGCTGGTAGGTTATCTGGGCGTCTTCACCACCTTGCTGTTGCCGGGCCGCGGCCGATTTTGCCGCGGCAAGGGCACTCTCATGATCGGGAAACGTCTCCGACCAAACATCCCCGACGCGGTAGGCGAAGCCTTCATCATGTTTGCCGACATTGTATATTAACGGCATCATCTCCCCCTGGCCTGGTTGAAAGGGCTCATGGAGTGAGGCGCAGTCCGTGGACTCAGCCATCACGCGAAACGAGAGGCTTCATTCATGCAAAGCCGTTCGTGTAATCAAAGTTCTGAAAGGCAGAAAAGTTTCCAACTCTCCGCACGATCTGTCGGTCGTAAGAGCGTGAATTCTAGCTGGCGGCCCATGATTGAACTGTGACGCGCGGGCGGCCTTGCCGTTTTCCTCCTGCGAGGCCGAACTTCTTTCAAGTCGCCGACGCGCCGCGACTTCGGGGGCTCAGTGGGAATTTCTACGCATCATCGTTCCATGGATCGAAGATTACCGCGCCTGACGGCTGCGCGTCCTTCGCGTTGCGTATGACGAGATAGAGATCATGCTCGATCGCGGTTGCCGCGAGCATCGTGTCGATCACCGGTGGAGCCTGACCGCTGTCGCGCTTCACTTCGCCTGAAATTCGTCCCCATCGCCGAACGATCGTGTCGTCAAGCGACAAAACTCGCTGGCCGAAACGCTCGGCGAGCGCGTCGCCATGTAACGCGGCCGCCGGAAGCAGCAGGAATACGACGCTGGTTTCGTTCCGGATTGTGGTCCTGTCCGTGCGGCAGTCTGCGCGACAGCTTCACCGCTGCTGGCTCAATCAAGCGGTGCGAAGCATTGAGGTTCCAGCCACGAAAACTCGGGCGACATGAACATATCGGCCGGACGCGGTCGCGGGAAGGGCATACCCTCCCGCGATCTGCAGTTTTGAAGTCTGGCAATCCTTCAAGGACGGCCGTGGTTCGCAGGATCAGAACTCTTCCCAGGTTGCCGATGCCGCTGCGGCAGCCCCGGAGCCGCCGAATGCGCCGGCAATCTTGGCCCGGAGCGAGCGTGCCGGCGATGCGGCGGGGCTCGCCCGTTCCGTCGCGACGGCCGGCCGCGCGCGGCTGCGGCCATTTTGCAGGTTGAACTGTCCGAGAATGTCATTCAGCGCCGTCACTTCCTTGGCAAGGCTGTGGCTGGCAGCCGTCGATTCCTCGACCATCGCCGCGTTCTGCTGCGTTCCCTGGTCGATGCTGTTGACGGCCGTGTTGATCTCCTGCAGGCCGGTTGCCTGTTCGCGGGCGGCCTCGACGATCGCTCGCACGTTACGATCGATTTCTTCCACTTCCTTGACGATCTGCTGCAGCGATTGCCCGGTTCTCGTGACGAGAGTGACGCCGCTGTCGACCTGCTGACCCGATGTGGAGATGAGCGACTTGATCTCCTTTGCCGCCGTGGCGGATCGCTGCGCAAGCTCGCGGACTTCCTGCGCGACGACGGCAAAGCCCTTGCCGGCTTCACCGGCACGCGCCGCCTCGACGCCGGCATTGAGGGCAAGCAGGTTCGTTTGGAAAGCGATGTCGTCGATGACGCCGATGATGTTATTGATTTCGCCTGACGATTTCGAGATTGCCTCCATCGCGGCGATCGCCTGTTGCATGACCTCGCCGGATTTTTCCGCGCCGATCCGGGCGCGTCCGACCAGCGAGCTTGCTTCCTCCGCCCGCCGGGTGGAATCCTTGACGGTGGTGGTGATTTCCTCAAGTGCGGCGGCCGTCTCCTCGACGGAGGCTGCCTGCTGCTCGGTACGCTTGGAGAGATCCTCCGCGGCGGAGCGGATCTGGTTGGCACCGGCCGCTATAGCCTGACCACCTTGGCCGACCGCGACAAGCGTCTCTTCGACCTTTGCCATCGAGGCGTTGAAATCTGCTCTCAGTCGATCAAGATGCGCAACGAAGGGCTGCTCTATGCGATAGATAAGATTGCCGTTCGAAAGCTCTCCGAGGCCGTTTGCCAGGCTGTCGACGGCAAATTGGGCATCAGCGGCATCCTTGGCCTTTTGCGCCTCGCGCTCCAGCCTTTCCTTTTCGGAGAGGCTGCGGCCGGCAGCGGCTTCCTGCTCCAATCGTATGCGCTCGATGGCACTGTCGCGAAATACGGCGACGGCCGCAGCCATCTGACCGACTTCGTCTTTGCGCTCGATCCCTGAAACAAGCTCTTCTGTCTTGCCATCCGCAAGCGATACCATGCGCGCCCGTAGCCGTTCGATCGGAGCGGCAATTCCGCGTGCCGACACGAGAATGGCGATCGCAATAGCGCCAGCAAAGAGAACGCCGAGCGCGATCAGGGCATCTTCGATGGTGCTGCTAGCATGTTCCGCCAACATGTCGCTCTTTTTGTTGATGGACTTGTTGAACGTATCAAGCCACTGTCGAACCGAAACTACCTCGTCATCGATCATCGGATCCACCTGCTTCAAGAGCTTGGCGGCAGTCACGTTGTCATCGACCAGACCGGCTTTCACGGCTTGGTCCGTAAGGACGATAATATCATTGGCCCGTGCGGCTAGCTTGTCTACTGAATCCGATTCAGCCGGAATTAGCTGCTTAACGTTGGCGAAACGCAGCAGAAGTACTTGCTTGTTCTCCTGATAATCCCTAGAGAATGCCGCCATCCGCGGATCCTCCGCTGGATATTGCAGGATCTGGTACGCGTTGTAACTCATGGCGGTCACGCGCTGATTGGCTCTCGACATTTCCACCGCCGCCGCCTCATCCTTGGCGATAAAATTCGAGTAGGTGGCAACCGTGTCCCTATACTCGTTTGATACGACGAGGACACCGGCGATCCCGATCAGACAGATCGGAATTATGATCGCAAGGACTTTCGTCTTGATCTTGGCGTTCTGAAAAATGCTCATGGGGCCCATCCACTTTTGGGAGCCGGCGACCGCCTGCGCGATGGATGCCGTGACTATCGCCTGCTCTGAAAATCGGGAACATCGCAGGCATGAGCATTCTGCTCGTCGCATCTTGGCGCTGCGACGTAAGAGATGACAGACACATCTGATGAAACAATTAATAATGGGAAGTCAAACAAATTGATTAAAGTACTTCGATCGACCATTGGCGGCTTCGGCAGCATCTAAAAGTTGTATTTCTGAAAATATTTTCACACCAGAAATAGATTCCCCGCGTATAGTCGGATGTGTCGGCAAGATGTAAGATTTCACGGCAGAATTACATCATTTTCGTCAATCTATACTGTATGTTGACTCCTATATATGCTATGTAAGTTGAAACTAACACTCACGATAACGCATGCGCGTTGAATGAGGAAGTACCGCGATTATGAGCTGGAAAAGCCACCCCGCTGCATGGCATCGCGATTGCCATATAGGCATTTTGGGAGCACGCTTCGCCAGGAGTCCGGTGGACTCTGAAAGATTGGGGAGGGGGAAATGACCATACAAAATCCATCGCCTGCATTGTACAACGAGGACTTGGCGCCCGCCGAAGAGAGGAAGTGGGGGGCGTTCAGTATCTTCAATGTATGGACATCGGACGTTCACAGCCTTTGGGGATATTATCTTGCCGCAAGTCTTTTCCTGTTGTGCGGAAGTTTCATCAACTTCGTGATTGCGATCGGTATCGGCTCGCTGGTCATCTTCTTCCTTATGAGCCTCGTCGGTAACGCCGGCGTCAAGACAGGCGTGCCCTTTCCGGTCCTTGCCCGCGCCTCGTTTGGAACCTTCGGCGCAAATGTCCCGGCGCTGGTGCGGGCTATCGTCGCCTGCTTCTGGTATGGCGCTCAGACCGCAGCCGCCTCGGGTGCGATCGTCGCACTTCTGATCCGCAACGAAAGCATTCTCGCATTCCATCAAAGCAGCCACATGCTCGGCCATTCAACGCTCGAGGTCATCTGCTACGTCGTCATATGGGCGCTGCAGCTTTTGATTATTCAGCGCGGCATGGAGACGGTACGCAAATTTCAGGATCTGGCCGGCCCCGCGGTCTGGATCATGATGCTAGTGCTTGCGATCTATCTGGTGGTCAAGGCAGGCACGTTTTCCTTCGGCAGTGAAATTCCGCGCGAGGTGCTGCTGGAAAAGACGAAGGATGCCGGTGTGCCCGGTGAGCCTGGGTCCTTCCCGGCGCTTGCGGCTGTGGCCGCCACCTGGATCACCTATTTTGCAGCACTTTACTTGAACTTCTGCGACTTCTCTCGTTACGCCAAGGACATCAAGACCTTGCGGAAGGGCAATCTCTGGGGCTTGCCGATCAACCTGCTCGCCTTCTGCCTCGTTGCTGGGGTAACCACGACGGCTGCCTTCACCGTCTACGGCGAAGTGCTTCTGCATCCCGAAGCGATCTCGGCGAAGTTCGATAGCTGGTTCCTGGCGCTGCTTGCCGCATTGACCTTTGCAGTCGCAACGCTTGGCATCAACGTGGTCGCAAACTTCGTTTCACCGGCATTCGACTTCTCGAATGTTTTTCCAAGGCAGATCAGCTTCAAGCGGGGCGGCTATATCGCGGCCCTGATCGCGCTGCTGCTGTATCCGTTCGCGCCCTGGGAGACGAGTGCCGCGCATTTCGTCAATTTCATCGGTTCGAGCATGGGGCCGATTTTCGGGATCATGATGGTGGATTACTATCTGATCCGGAAAGGCGAGCTCAACGTTGCGGCGCTCTATCAGGAAAATGGCGAGTTTCGCTTCCAGAGCGGCTGGCATAGAAATGCCTTTATCGCCTTGGTGGTCGGCGCGCTGTTTTCGTCGATCCTGCCGACCTTCACGTCGATCCTGCCGGAATGGTGGGGAACCTATGGCTGGTTCTTCGGCGTCGGCATCGGAGGGGCAGTCTACTATCTGCTCCGTATGAGCGCCCGCGGTTCCGCCATCGGGGCTGCGACTTAACCGGAACTGCTCTGCCCGGCAACTCGTTGCCGGGCAGAGCCTAGGTTTCCCGCGCGCTTTCATTCGAAGACGCGTGCCCGAGCAGCTGTGCGTGAAGGGCACGCTGTCCCATCCCGCTCGCGAACAGAGGCAGGTGCCACCCTCGCCACCTCATTGAAAGACTGGCTACCAGAAGTAACTGTGGCAAAGCGGCTACAGCTGTCGCTGGCTAAGCAGAAAACCGTAATTTCCTAAACATAGTCCATAGTTTTCTAAAATACCGCCGTCACGAATGCAGCCATCCTCGCCATGGTAACCATTCGGTGCGCTATGGACACTCAATTCTCAGATTTTGAAATCTTTGCTCCGAAAATCGATGTGGCTTGGACTGCCTTGCAACGGCAATATGCCAGTCACCCGACCGCTGCGGAAATCGATCATCTATTTGCCTGCCGCGCCCTAGTGGGGACGAAGCTCCCTTCCGATCGCGCCCATGTTGCATTCATTCCGTTCCCGAGCCGACGCAGCCATCGGTCGTCGGGATAGCCGAGCCGAGCGAAAGCCAAGCCATCGGGATGGGGCACACTTCAGGAAATGCACAATCTCGCAAAACCGGGCCACTTAGGCTCAGATCTGGCAGGACGTGATGGATTTCGCCGCTGGCATGAAATGCGCCCGAAGCGTCGACCATCCGTGACTTCAGCGTAATGCATACAGCCAACCATTACGAATTCGGCAATGCCGATGCTTCAATCGATCGGGAGAGTCGCATGAACACCGAAAAGATCATTATCTTTGACACCACCTTGCGGGACGGCGAGCAAAGCCCCGGCATCAACCTCGACGCCGGTGAAAAGGTCGAGATCGCGCTTATGCTCGAAGGACTGAAGGTCGACGTGATCGAGGCCGGCTTTGCCGTCTCCAGCCCCGGCGAGTTCGAAGCGATCAAAGCCGTGGCGCGCGTCGTCAAAGCCAGTACGATTTGCAGCCTCAGCCGCGCTGTTGAGCGCGATATCGATCTGACGGCGGAGGCTGTTTCCGGCGCGGCGTCGTCTCGTATCCATATCGTGCTGGCGACCTCGCCTATTCACATGAAATACAAGTTGCAAATGACACCGGAAAACGTGCTCGAACATGCCGTTCGCGCGGTGGTCCACGCGCGACGCTATTCCGAGGATATCGAGTTTTCCTGCGAGGACGCGAGCAGGTCGGAACCCGAGTTTCTTGCCCGCTTCGTGGAACAGGTGATCAAAGCCGGTGCGACCACGGTCAGCCTGCCCGATACGGTCGGCTACGCGACGCCGCACGAATACGGCGAGCTATTCACCTATCTGCGCAATGTCGTGCCGAACGCCGACAAGGCCGTATTCTCCGCGCATTGCCACAATGATCTCGGCATGGCCGTTTCCAACTCGCTCGAAGCGACCCGGCAGGGCGCGCGCCAGATCGAATGCACGATCAACGGTATCGGTGAGCGGGCGGGCAACGCGTCGCTTGAGGAGATCGTCATGGCGCTGCATACGCGCGAGGATTTCTTCCGATGCCGGACCTCGGTCGAAACCCGCGGATTGACTGCCGCCTCCCGGCTCGTCTCGGAGATCACGGGTTTCGTTGTGCAGCCTAACAAGGCGATCGTCGGCAGGAATGCCTTCTCGCACCAGTCCGGCATTCACCAGGATGGCATGCTGAAGAACCCGTTGACCTATCAGATCATGACGGCGGCGGAGGTCGGCGCCGACGAGTATCGGCTGGTGCTCGGAAAGAATTCGGGTCGCAACGGTTTCCGCATGTGCATGCGCTCGCTGGGCGTCGAGTTCGGCTCCGATGCCGATCTCGACCTCGCTTTCTCCCGTTTCAAGGATATCGCGGATCAGAAGGCATCGCTTTGCGATGAGGATCTTCTGGCGACGGTTGCGGATATGGAAGCCTTCTCCCGCGAAAAACGCATCGCATAATTCTGCTTCTACACCATGCAATCGGGGTCGGCTGGATGTCGGAACTGCGCTTCCTCCGGGCCCAACCGGTCTGGGGGAACGAACGTCAATATTTTGCTGAATTCAGGAAAAGGTCATAACGGAGAGGCTAGCCAATGACGGTGAATCTTGCAGTCGGAACGGCAGGCGATGCTCAGGTAGTCAAGCCGAAAACAGGGTATGAATTGCTGATCGACACGCTTGCGACCTGGCAGGTGCGTCTCTATGCCGGCGTCACGGGGGGAGGGGTCATCCATCTGCTCAAACATCTCGAGCCGATGGTTGTCCCCGACGACGGGGCCGAGCGGCCGGTCTTTTTCAATATCGGAGAGTACGTCGCCGGCTTCATTCCTCTGGGATACTATCTGGCGAGCGGGAAAATCAGTGCGGCCATTGCAACGACGGGAGCCGCAACGCGGTTGCTGACCTGCGGCCTGAGCGATGCGAAATTGCACAATATTCCCGCAATCTACCTCATTCCTCTCAGCCCGGCAGAGACGCGATACCATGCACCGCTGCAAGATACGAGCCCTGAAGGTGCCGGCGTCGTGGCTCAGTTGAAGGCCGAGCTACCATCAGGCACATTCGTGTTGGACAATCCGGACGGTATCGAAGAACAACTCGAGCAGGCCCGCAAACACCTCGCTCAAGGTTCGCCCGTCGCTCTTATGATGCCGCCGGAGGCGCTCGGAAAGATAGTGCCTGAGCCGGTCCGTACGCCTTGGCGCGGTGATCACGCCCATAAACCGAACAAGATCGACCATGGGTCGCTCACCCATTTTCTGGCCGAATTCCCGCGGCAATCGGCTGGGCGTCGGGTGATCGTGCTCGCTGGCGAAGAGGCGGCTATGTATCCGTATATGCCTGTCCTCACCACGCGTTTGTGCAAGGTGTTACAGGCACCGATCGTCTGGAGCATAAACGGGGCGAATGCGGTGGCGCGCAACAATATCTTCGGTTTCGGCTATCTGGGCTTCGGCGGCAATGATCGCGCAATGCAGCTCTGGAGAAGCCTCGGCCCTGAGGATATCGTCATTACCCTCGGGTTTTGCCCTGACGAATATACCCTGAATTTTTCCGACATACCTGCCCATACGACATGGAATTTCACCAACCTTGCCGCCCCATACGGCAGCGTTGGGGGCGAGTTTCGGCATCGTGTGCGCGGCGAGTATTTCGATGTTCGAGGGCCAATCGATCAGGTTCTGAGCGAAGCGATCGGCCGGCTCGAGGGTCTTCAGCTGCCGCGCCCTCCGGCACCGGCTTTCGTGGCTGATCTCAATGATCGCGAGGTCATGCCGCCACGCGCCGGGACGATCGATATTGCCCGATTTTATCAGGAGCTCGATCGTCAATGGCAGCCAGGAAGCATTGCGTTCGATGATGTGTGCCTTGCCTACAAAGATCGTCAATATGTCACGCAGCGCCCGCATCCGAACGTCCGCTTCCATTCGCTTTATCGCGGTTCGGCAATGGGCGGAGCATTCGGCACGGCAATCGGCGCAAAGCTTGCAAAACCGGATGCGACGGTCTTCGCTTTTACGGGCGATGGCTGCTTCCGGTTGATTGCCGGTTGCCTGGCCGAAGCGCGATCATTGGGAATCGTCCTGTTCGTGTTGGACAACGGCGCACTCGGCATCATGGTACAGGGCCTGCCGGTGGTCATTCCCGACTATTCATCCGATCGCTACCACAGCGATCTGCACCGCATCGACTTTGGATCGATGGCGCGAGCTTGCGGCTGGTCAAGCCGCAGGCTGATGCCGGATCTGAGCAATCTGGCCGAGATCATGCGCGAAAGCTACAGCCCCGGTCACCCATCCATATTGGTTGAGGTACCCGTCGATGCGGAGCAGGTAGTGGGACAAAATCCGCGGGCTAACAATCTCTAGCGGCCGGCTTGGACATGAAGTTTCAGCCTGTCGCCCGCGCCTAATTTCGGCAAAGGTGAGACGATGGTCATTGAACGCAGCAGTTCAAAACGGCCTTGAAAGGGAGAGAAAGCAAAAAGGAAGAAGAAAGCCGCTCACGGATCGGGCCGGCCGCCGGCGCTTAATTGCGCCATTCGCTGTCCTGGCCGTCGTTCTTCTCAAGGCGCTCCGGGCTGGCTTAGCCTATCCCTGGCGGTCAGGGATATTCCACCACCGTCCGACCCCCAAGCGACGGCGTAATCGCAATCACTTGCCCGGTGGGCGACGGATCGCCAGCCGCACGTCGCCTCATTCACTTGATCCGGTGTGAAAGCGGATAATCCGGCGCGTCATAAAGTGCGCGGATCTGGTTGTGGTCGAAACGCGCCTCGTCTACTTCCAGCAGAGCGCCTCGCTGCTGTATGCCAGGCATGTCCTCGACCGCGAAGCGGAGGGCTTCGGCGGCGGTTTCGAAACGCCTATAGCGAAGTCCGCCACTGCCGCGTGTCGCTCTGCCAGCAGAGAGTCCTGCCCCGCCGGTATAATCGAATCTGGTCACACGATTGTCCTGGGGGGTGCGGAAGAGGTTTGTCCCTCCACGCGCGCAGTCTCTCTGACTTTGCGCTCGGTGTCTCGAAGCTCGCGTTTGCGACGCTGCATCCCCTTTCGAAGGTTCAGGAGCTTTTCGGCATTTGATCCTACTTCGCCGCGTGGCGCGCGGAAGAGGTTTTCTGCGGATTGCAGGGGGGTGTAATTCATCATTGGTTCCTCGAATAGTGAGTGCGGTCTCTGAACCGCTCTATCTCTTGTTTCTACGCAATTCCGGACGGAAAACCGCTGTGCACTTTTCCTGGAATTGTTCGAGCGCGCGCCCCTCCCGGTGACGTTGCCTTGATGGGCGCCAGCTTGCTATTTCTTGCCGAGACTTGCCGGGCTGCCGCCTGCAAGCTTAACCTGCGAGCCGGATGACGCGGGGGCTACTGCTGCTGTTTTGTCTTTCTTAGGCTTGCGGATTTCTCGATTGCCGCGCATTTGGCCCTTGGCCATGGGGTTCTCCTCTGGCGCCCTAATAATTGAGGGCGCTGTTTGATAGCTTGGATTTGGGTTGGCGTTTCTTCCGAAACGGATTGGCTAAAGCGGGAGAGGCGCAATGTTCACGGGCGCCGTTCGTACGCGCGCTGTCCGATCGAAGCCGAAATCGGGAAATGCCCTTAGGCTTGCCAAAGGCAGTTTTCGCTGAGCGTCTCTGCTACCGGCGGTTTCCAGAAGCGCGCAAAGGCTCGCGGTTTCCCGGTATCCGAACGTACTCGTCCGAACCAGATTTCGTGAAACACATCCGGAATAATTGTTGGAAGACATCGCGTCCTCCTTTTGTTTTGGTAAGGCCGTCCACCGAGACAGCGGTTACTATGGTACGGCTATTGACGTCCAAGACGCGCCCGTATCGCCGTTTGGCAGGCAATGTCGTTTTCCCGCATGTTGCGAATAGACCTTACCGGATGGGATGCCGCTTCCGTCGGATCGAAGCGCGGTCGAAGCCGTGACGTCAATATCGTCTCGGTTGAGGTGTAAAAATTCGCATTGTCAAATGTATAGGCCGCAACGCGCGACGTCTTGAGTTTCCAGCGCCATAGCAAAGGCCTGGCCGCATCTTACGGCGTGAGAACTCAATTCCCAGAAAAACAAAAGGCCGGGCATGAACCCGACCTCTCTCACAGTCATTCAGCTTAGCTGCCAGTACATCCGTGGTCAGCGGAGCGAATGACGAATTCATGCAGCCTGAAGATTGTCGGCCGAGCTCTTGCCAGACTTTCGGTCTTGAACAATGTCGTAGCTGATCTTCTGGCCGTCCGAAAGCGAGCGCATGCCGGCGCGCTCGACAGCAGAGACATGGACAAACACGTCCGTAGTGCCGTTGTCAGGTTGAATGAAGCCAAAGCCCTTGGTGGAGTTAAACCACTTTACAGTACCGGTGTTCATAACGATTTCCTTTCATAGCAATCGTTGTGGGTCCCACGATGCCTTGCGGGATAAGATCGATTATTTGAAAGGAAATCCAACGGAAGCATAAAGCTCTGGAATGACATCACAAGCAATGGTCGATATCCACCATGTAAGCTCAATTCTTGATTTTACAATGGGCATTGCGGAAATTGACGGTACTTCGGCTGCATGGGGCGCTGCTACCGCTGCGACGGCTTGATGAGATCGGTATGCATATCCAGTGCTGCCGTGCCTGTCGTTCGCCTTCTGCCCAGAAACGCGGCCGCGAAAATCCCTCGACCGATCGCGATAGGCGCAGCCGGATAACCAACAGGAGAACCGAACGTGAAACCGATCCAAAAGAGCAAATCCAGTCCGCTTTCCTACATGCGCAGAGATGCTTCGGAATGTCGTGCGCCGTCGCGAGATGGAAGTAGAAGTCGGGGATCACCAGGTGAAATATGTATTCGGCTCCCCGAACCAACACCACCCGCGCACAAACCGATGCTCCGCTGCCTTCGCGACAACGGAGCTTGGGATTCGGCGTTGAGATGTCAATTCTTGACGGTGTCTTCTAGGAAGAAGCGACCGAGCGGATTTTGATGGAAATTATCGATGTTCTTGCGTGCGACGTTGATATAGGGGCTGTAGTAGAGATCGATCCAGTTGACATCGTCCTTCGCCATCTTCTGCAGGTCGATATACATCTGCTCGCGCTTCTTCGGATCCAGCTCCTGCCGTGCCTTGCCGACGAGATCCTTTACCGCATCATTCTTGTAGTTGGTCATATAGTTGTTGTTGGAATCGTGACCGAGAACGAAGGTCGTCTTCTGGTCCGGATCGAGGATATCGTTGGTCCAGTAGTTGACCGAGATGTCATACTCGCCAGCAACGGTCATGTCCCATTCCTGGCTGGGATCCACCTTTTGCAGATTGGCTGTGATGCCGGCCTTGGCGAGCTGCTGCTGCACCAGGACGGCCGTCTGCTCATCCACTTCGTCGCCGGCGCGAATGAGGTACTTTACAGTGAGATTGGAGACGCCTGCTGCCGAAAGCATCTGCTTGGCTTTCTCCGGATCGTAGGGGCGTTGCGGATTATCCGCATAGTAATACAAGGCACCCTTTGGAATGTAGGAATTGGCGACCGTGCCCTGATGGAAGGTAACGGCGTCGACGATCGCCTTCTTGTCGATCGCCATGTCCAGCGCCTGACGGACTTCCTTCTTGCCGAGGTCGCCATGGGCGTGATTGATCAGCAGGTGATCCTCACGCGTGGACGGATCGATCAGCACGTTGAGGTTTGGGTCCTTGTTCAGCTCCTCGACACGCGAGAACGGCACGAAAATGGCGGTATCGAGCTGGCCGGCCTGCACGTTCAGCATGCGGGTGTTGTCATCCGGGACCGAGATCCATTCGACGCCGTCGAGCTTCACGCGGTCGGCCTGCCAGAAATTCGGGTTCTTCTTCAGGATGATGCGATCGCCGCGGCGCCATTCCTCAACAGAGAAGGCGCCCGAGGCGATCGGCTTTTCCGCGTAGGCATCAGCGCCTAAGGATTGCATGCCGGCCTTCGAGATGACCGAGGCATTCGGAAGCGCAAGCGTCGACAGGAAGGGTGCAGATGCGTGTTTGAGCTTGATCGTCAGCGTATGCGGGTCAGCCGCGACAGCAGTGTCGATGACCTTATAGGAATCGCTCCAGAGCGACGCCGGATCGTCGCGGATGCGCAGCAGGCTGAAGGCTGCGTCTTCTGCTGTCAGCGGCGAGCCATCGGAAAATTTCGCATCGCGGATCTTGAAGACATAGGTCAGGCCGTCATCCGAGGTCGTCCAGCTTTCCGCAAGACCCGGTTCCAACTTCGTGCCCGTCTTGTCGACGCGCACCAGCACGTCATAGACGTTGGAAAACACCCAGTTGTCGATATTCTGCGCCGTCTTGATCGGGTCGAACGTCGTCGAATCCTCGCGGCGGCCGATGGTCAGCACGCCGGCGGCTTCGGCAAAGCTCGCACTCAGCGTCAGGCCGGCGAGAATTGCGGCAAGCCCGATTGTCTTCCATTTGTTGGTCATGAGTTCGTTCCCTTCGTTGTTATCGCATGCGTTTGGCTGATTGGGTCTGCCCGGCCTGTGCTGCATCGCGTTCGCCATTCAAGGGCTTGTCCGGATCGATATCGGGAATGGCTGCAATGAGCGCGGCGGTATAGGCATGTTTCGGGCGAGAGAAGATTTCCTGCGAGCGGCCTTCCTCGACGATCTTGCCGCGATACATCACGACGGTCCGCTCACAGAGATCGCGCACGATGGCAAGGTCGTGGGCGATGAAGATCAAGGTCAGGTTCATCCTGCGCGTAAGTTCCCGGAAGAGATCGATGATCTGCGCCTGGATGGTGACATCGAGGGCTGCCACGCATTCATCGGCGATGATGAGCTTCGGGTCGACGGCAAGCGCCCTTGCAATGCCGGCGCGCTGGCACTGGCCGCCGCTCATGCTGCGCGGCTTGCGATCGGCGAATTCGCGCTCCAGCCCGACGAGATCGAGCAATTCGCCGATCCGGGCGGGAATGTCGGCCCTGGCGACCTTGCCGTGGACTTTCAAGACTTCGGCAAGCGTCTGGCCGATCGTCAGCCGCGGGTTAAGCGCATTGAACGGGTCCTGGAAGACCATGGCGGTTTCGCGCCGAAGCCTTGCGAGGCCAGCGCTCTTCTGCTGAGTGAGATCGACACCGTCGAAGGTGACATGGCCGGAGGAAATCGAGGTAAGGCCGAGAATTGCACGGGCAAGCGTGCTCTTGCCGCTGCCGGATTCGCCGACGATGCCGATGGTTTCGCCCGGCATGACCTGCAGGCTGACGCCGGAAACGGCGCTGACCGTCTTTGCGCCGCTGCCCTTGAGGAAACCGCCACCGACCCTGAAGTCTACCTGCAGATCATCGATTTCGAGCAGCGGCTTGGCTGACCTTTCCGGCTTTGTGGGTTCCGGCTGCGTCATTGCCGCTTCGTTAGGTAGGGAAGGATGGCTGTTGATCAAATCGATCGTATAAGGATTTTCAGGCCGGCCGAGGATCGTCCTTTTGGGGCCCTGTTCGAGCAGCCGGCCGCTGCGCATGACGGCGATCCTGTCGCAGGTCTGAGCGACGATGCCGAGATCATGGGTGATGAGGATGATCGAAAGTCCGCGCTTGTCGCGAATGTCGATCAGGAGCCGCAGGATCTGCGCCTGGATGGTGACGTCAAGGGCCGTCGTCGGCTCGTCGGCGATCAGGATCTTAGGGTTGCAGGAGAGTGCAACGCCGATCATGGCACGCTGCCGCATTCCGCCGGAGAACTCGTGCGGATAGCTGTCATACTGTCTTTTGGGATCAGGAAAGCCGACCTGCTCAAGGATCTCGGTTGCGGCTGCGCGCGCCGCGCGCGTTTTGAGCCCCTGATGGAAGCGGATGCCTTCGGCGATCTGGTCGCCGATGCGCATGACAGGATCGAGATGGCTCGTCGGATTCTGGAAGATCATCCCGATCTTGCCGCCACGCACCTCAAGCATCTCGGCGTCACTGATTTCCGTCAGTTCCCGCCCTTCGAGACGGATGGAGCCGCTTTCGATTTTCAGGAGCGACGACGGCAGCAGCCGCACCAGCGAACGGCACAAGAGGCTCTTGCCCGAGCCGCTCTCGCCGACAAGCCCGAGAATTTCACCTTTGCCGAGATCGAGTGAGACGCCGTCGATGAGCGTGCGTGCGCCGTCGTCCAGGCGGACCTTGACCACGAGGTCACGGACGGAGAGGACGGGCTCGCTCATTCATGCACCCCGAGCAGGTCGCCAAGCGCATCGCCCAGCATGCTGAAGCCGAAGGCGAGGCAGATGATGGAAAGGCCCGGAAACAGCGTGATCCACCACGTCGTGGTAATGAAGCTCTGGCCTTCCGCGACCATGACACCCCATTCGGCAAGTGGCGGCTGAACGCCGAGGCCGAGATAGCTGACGGCCGCACCGCTCAAGAGCACAAGCACGGCGTCCGACATGGAAAAGACGATCGAACCGGCAATGGCATTTGGCAGCAGATGGTGGAACATGATCCGGGGACGGCTGAAGCCGAGACTGACGGCGGCAACGGCATAGTCGCTGCCCTTCAGCACCAGCATCTGCGCACGGATGAGGCGGGCATAGGAGACCCAGCCGACCAGGGCCATGGCGATATAGAAGCTGCTCAATCCCGATCCCAGAATGGCGATGATCGACAGCATCAGCACCAGGAAGGGAAAGGCGAGAATGATATCGACGATTCGCATGAAGAGCGCGTCGACAATGCCGCCGAAAAAGCCGGCGATGGTGCCGACCGTGGTGCCGATCAGAAACGGGAAGAGCACGCCGATGACGGCGATCTGCAGATCGATGCGCGTACCCCAGATGACGCGCGAAAGAATGTCTCGTCCGAAATTGTCGGTGCCGAACGGATGCAGGAACGATGGCGCCTGCAGGCGCATGTCGGCATTCTGGAAGATCGGGTCATAGGGCGCGACGGTTGGCGCCAAGATTGCCAGAAGAAGGAAAAACAGAAAGATGCCGCCGCCGAGCGTCAGCGTCAGGTGCTTCCTGAAGAGTCTGCTCCAGCCGAGGGAGGCGGTCGCTGTCGTGTCGATGCTCATAGCTTCACCCGCGGATCGACGGCGACGGTGACGATATCGGCGAGGAAGTTGACCAGCACCGTGGCGCAGGCAAAGACCATCGCAACTCCCTGAACGACCATGTAGTCGCGCGAGAAGATGGCGCGCACCAGCAGTTGCCCCATGCCCGGCAGGGCAAAGACGCTTTCGACGACGACCGTGCCGCCGATCAGCCAGCCTACGTTGACTGCAAGCAGGTTGATCGTCGGCACTAGTGAGTTCGGTACGACATGCCGCCAGAAGACGATACCCTCCGGCATGCCGCGGGCACGGGCCGCCGTCGCCACATCCGATTTAAGAGATTCGATCATCGCCGCCCGCAGGCTGCGGGTCAGCACGGTCGAAAGCGATAGCGCAACGGTGAGAGCCGGCAGAATGAGATGGGCGATCTTCTCGCCGATCGTCGAGCCGTAGCCCGAGACCGGCAGAACCCCGAGTTGGACGCTGAACAGGATGATTAGCATCAACCCCAGCCAGAAGGGCGGAAAGCCAATGCCGAAGGTCGAGACAACGCGTACGATATGATCCGGTGCGCGCCCAACATTGCGCGCGGCAATCGCCGACATCGGCACGGCAATCAGGATCGACAGGATGACGCTCGAGACGACCAGTGCGACGGTCGGCTCGATCCGCGTGGAGATCAAGGGCAGTACATCGATCTTGTAAAGGATCGATTTGCCCATCTCGCCATTGCCGAGGTTTTTGATGAAATAGAAATATTGCAGCCACATCGGCTGATCGAGGCCATATTGCGCGCGGATGCTGGCAAGTGCTGCCGGCGTGGCGCGCGTGCCGAGGATATTGCGCGCGGGATCGCCAGGAATGAGGCGGACCAGAACGAAGGTGATGACGCTGATGCCGAAGAGGACGGGAAGGAACTGCAGCGGTCGCGTCAGTATGAATCTATAGCGGTGCATGGCGGCGATCGCCCCCTTGTCGTCGGTGGGATTGGATCACCTTAACTTGCATCAGCTTGCCCTATGCCGCGACAGGAAATCGAGGAGCGCCGGATAGTAGTCCTGCGGGTTCTCGTAGAAGGGCATGTGGCTGGCATTTGCAAAGACCTTGAGTTCGGCATCCTTCAAGGCAAGCTTCATCCTGAGCGCACAGGCCGGCGTCAACTCGTCATGTTCGCCCGCCGTGATCAGCACCGGAATGGCAAGCTGCGGAAGGTCCGGAATGCGGTTCCAGTCCTTGAGATTGCCGATGTAGAGAAATTCGTTCGGCCCCTGCATCGTCTCGTAGGGACCCATGTTCCAATCGTCGAGCGAACGGCGGACGGGTGCCGGCCATTCCGGCAAGCGGCAGACATGGCGATAATTGAGGATGGTGACAGCGGCGAGATATTCGGGGTGATTGAAGGTGCCCTGCGCCTCGTGCTTCTGCATCATGGCAACCGTTTCCGGGCCAAGTGCCGCGCGCAGCCGCTCCAGTTCGGAAATCAGGTGCGGCATGTCGGCGACGGTATCTTCGAGGATCAGCGTCTCAAGGTTCTCGGGATAGGTCAGCGCATAGTCGATCGCCAGCCAGCCGCCCCAGGAGTGCCCGAGCATATGGACCTTGCCGAGGCCGAGCGCCTTGCGGAGGCTTTCAGCCTCCTCGACATAGCGGCCGATGGTCCAGAGACTCCTGTCTGTGGGACGGTCGGAGGCGCCTGTGCCGAGCTGATCGAAGGCGACGACCCTGTAACCCCTATCAATCAGGCAGGAATGCGCCTCGCGCAGATAGTCGCAGGGCAGGCCCGGGCCGCCGTTCAGGCAGAAGACCGTCTCGGCTCCGCTGCCAAAGCTATAGGCGACCACCTTGTAGCCATCGACCTCGACGACATGCCGCGCCTCCGGCTCAATTTCACGCCACATTGACAACTCCGGCGAAAGATTCCGCTTGCTCAATATTTGAGCATGGCTAAATTTTTACCTTAAACCGCGCTCGGCACCAGCTATAAGAAGTGATAGGTTGGGAGGTCGCAAGCACAGACGGGAACAGCTGCATGTTCGATCAAATCGGAACCATCAGGCGCCAGTTCACGGCGCATCAGACGCTGGACGGCCGTATCGACCATATTTTCGAGGGCATGAAGGCAATCGGGTTTGAGGCTTTGATCTACGATTATTCGCCAGTGCCCTACGACCTCGACGGCAAGATCATGATCCCTTCGCTGCTGAAGCTCAGGAACATCTCCAACGACATGTATGAATACTGGTTCGATCGCGGCTATTTCCGCATCGATCCGGTACAGCAGGTGGCGCTACGAACCTCCGCGCCGTTCTTCTGGAATTATGATCCCGACGCCGATACGCTGATCAAGCGCTTCATGAGCGAGGACACCGTTCCCGTCGCGCGCTACCTGAGCGAGCGCGACATGTCGACGGGTGTCACCGTGCCGGTGCACATGCCGCGCGGCGATTATGCGACGGTCACAGGAATCCGTTTTGGTGCCAACAAGGAGTTCGAGCGCGACGCCCTGCGCTATATCGCCGATTTCAACCTGCTTGCGCATGTCTTTCACGAGACGGCCTATTCGCTCTTCGATACCGCAGCGCTGAGTGTCGGCAAGATCCGGCTGACGGAGCGCGAGAGGGAATGCCTGCGCTATTCCGCCGAGGGCTATTCCGCCAAGGAGATTTCCCGCATCATCGATCGCTCGGTGCCGACGGTCGTCATGCATTTGAATGCCGCGGCAAAGAAGCTCGGCGCCAAGAACCGCACCCAGGCGGTCGTCCGCGCCACCCATTATCGGCTGCTGGACGCGCAGCCATCCTATAACTTGTGATAGCTGCCGCACCCGTTTCGGCCGCGTTATGGTCTGATCCATCGAAGCCTGGAGATGGAGAGACAAGTGGCCGCAATTCCGACGCAGGAAGCATTTCTACCCTTTCGCGAATACCGGACATGGTACCGCGTCACCGGCTCGCTTGATTCCGGCAGGCTGCCGCTCATCGTCGCCCATGGCGGGCCTGGCTGCACACATGATTATGTCGATAGCTTAAAGGGCATTGCCGAAATTGATGGCCGCGCCGTCATCCACTACGATCAACTCGGCAACGGCAAGTCCACGCGTCTGCCTGAGAAGGGCCCCGATTTCTGGACGCCGGCGCTGTTTCTCGATGAGCTGGATACGCTGCTGAGGCATCTCGGCATTCAGGATCGCTATGCCTTTCTCGGTCAGTCCTGGGGCGGCATGCTGGGTGCCGAACATGCGGTGCGTCGACCGAAGGGGCTGAAGGCACTGGTGATCGCCAATTCGCCGGCCAACATGCATACCTGGGTCGCGGAAGCGAACCGTCTTCGCGAAGAGCTGCCGCAGGAGGTGCAGGATACGTTGTTGAAGCACGAACGGGCCGGCACGATCACCGATCCGGAATATATCGCCGCCTCCCGCGTCTTCTATGATCGCCATGTTTGCCGCGTCGTGCCCTGGCCGGCGGAGGTTGCCCGGACCTTCGCCACTATGGATGAAGACAATACCGTCTACCGCAACATGAATGGCCCGACCGAGTTTCACGTCATTGGCACGATGAAGGACTGGACGATCGAAGACAGACTTTCCCTCATCGAGGCGCCGACCTTGCTGATCTCAGGCAAATTTGACGAGGCGACGCCGCTGGTGGTCAAGCCCTATGTCGATAGGATCAAGGGCTGTGAATGGGTGCTTTTCGAAAATTCGAGCCATATGCCGCACGTCGAAGAGAAGGATCTTTGCCTGAAGACGGTTTCGGAGTTCTTGGCGCGGCATGATTAAGGATCCAATCTTCACGGCGGCCCGGACGAATAAGAGGTGGTCATCTCCTGCAACTATCTCGCCAACCGTTAAGCCGCAAACAAGGTGACAACGCCCCGTGAGGGCCCAAAACTCGCTATGGATTTTGTCATTCAATTGAATGTGGAGATACCATCATGAACGGGTCGACTAACCTCGACCCGTTATCGACACGAAGAGTTTCCGCGCGATGACATGATCGAAATGCTGCTCCAACTTCTTTCAAAAGACACGTGGACCGACGCATAAGCCCACACGCAAGCATCAAACGACCCGGTCGTTCGGATGGCAGGCGAATTGTACTCAACGAAGTCGGTAGGCCGGACACTCCGTCTGGGCACAACCAAAGTAGAACTCGCTACACGTCAACGACGAATCTAGGCTCAAACCCCGTTCCTTCCCCGGGTAGCCTCGGGCATTCGAGACAACACGCGTATCGCCGACCATGTAGTCATTTCGATGATGTACGTGACCATGCACCCACAACGACGGCTCGACCTCGTACAGCAGGTCTTCCAAATCCGAGGCATAACAAGCGGAGAGCGGATCGTGTCGAAAACCGACGTCGATCGCCTGTGGAGACGGAGCATGGTGGCAATGACAACTGTCTTCAGCGGTGTAGGTTTTCGCAGCTCTGCCGCAATGAAATCCCGGGTTTGGACACGCATCCGACAGGCGTCAATCGGCTTGAACATGCGGCATGGTAGCTTTGAGAATTTGATCTTCCTGAAGTCGTTCATTCCGCTTTGGGCGTATGGCATGCTGACAGCCGGATTTCGACCGAACAGCCGGAAATCGGTCCATAGTGTTCCGCCGATAAACCTGACCCCACCGATCTCCACCCCGTCATTTTCCAGAAAGTGGATGTTCGAAAAGCCCGCGTCGAATTTGCGGGCATCGCGAATGCTTTCCTCGACGGACGCTGAATAGAACTCGTGATTGCCTGGCACGAAGATGACCGGGAGCGCCTGGGCGTAGACGTCGGCAAGCCATTGAATGCTCGGGACAATGCCTTTCGTGCTGACGTCGCCCGCGCAAACTAGGAAGTGGTGCCCTCTGGCGGGGTCTGCGAAAAGGGTTGTCCGAACTCGAGATGGATGTCGGAGATGATTCAGAGTTTCATAACTGTTGTCCTATTGCGGCCGAGCAAAAAGTGAAAGCCGGTTCAACCGGCCGAATAAAGAGTCAAGAGTGGCAGGCTTGGATACAGCCAAGACATCACGGCCTGAGACAGTTTTTCCGGTTATCGAGACTGAATTTAGGATTCAAACGACTGCATCGACAGGTCGATACCCTTCAAGAGCACCACATATCCGCTCGAAACTATGGCAGCTCTTGCTCGTAGAGCTGGTCCATGCTGAGCGATGCGACTTCGGCAAATGCCGTCTGGTTGCGGACGCGCCCGCCGCTGAGGACGACGACGTCGTCGCAGAACGAGATCGTGCTGCGATGATGGCTGATCACGATCGTGGTTCGGCGGCCGGCGCGCAATTTCAGCGTCTCGACGATGGCGGCTTCCGACAATCCATCCATGGCGTTGGTGGCTTCGTCCAGAATGAGGATATCGGGATCGCGAACGAGCGCCCTTGCGAGGGCTATTCGCTGCCGCTGTCCGGCCGACAGGCTGGCGCCCCTGTAGCCGACGAGCGTTTCGTATCCGTCGGGGAGCTTTTCGATGAATTCATGCGCTTCGGCAAGCCTGGCCGCTTGTTCGGCCTCAGCGGGCGAGGCCTGCTGTCCGTAGGCGATGTTTTCGAGAATGGTGCCGTCAACCAGTTCCAGGTCCTGGCTGGCAAGCGCGAGCCGGTTTCGCCATTGCGTGGGATCGATGCGGCTGAGCGGCAATCCGTCGATCAGGATCTCGCCTTCGTCGGGTTCGACAAAGCGGCACAGCAGGTTCACGATCGTCGTCTTTCCCGCACCCGATCGGCCGATGAGGGCGGTGGAGCGGCCGTGGCGAACATCGAAGGTGGCGGAGCGCAGCACGACCGGTCGTGCGGCAGAGCTTGGATACCTAAAGGTCACGTCGTCGAATTTTATCTCCCGGCTCAGTCGGGGAGCCGGCAGGTCTCCAGCCGGCGGCTGCGGCTTGTCGGAGGCATCCAGCAGCCAGTGGACTTCCTCCAGTGAACCGCTCCAGCCCTGCATCTGGCTCCATGCCTGCTGCAGGGCGCGCACATGCGGCTGCAGCCGGTACAGCAAGACCACGAAGGCCACGATGATAGGAAAGCTGACCGCCCAGGCCCAGGCGCTGACGACCACCGCGAGGAAGAGCGCCGAATGCAGCACCTCGGTCAGCGGCGGCAGCGCGCCCTGGCGGGTCTGCAGAATGAAGCCCGCCTTTCTGACTGTGTTGGATGCGCCGTCGAACACGGCCTTTTCGCGTGCCTCCTGACCGAAAATTCGGATCAGCCGTCCGGCGTGAACGAGATGCAGCATTCGGCTGGCAAGTTCACTGTTGGAAGAAGCGACCTTGCGGCTCGGCATCTTCAGGCTGGCGGAGAGGCCAGCATGCGCCGCCTGGACGAGGATAAGGCCGAGCGCGACACAGAGCGTCATCTGCCACGACAGCAGCAGCAGAAAGGCAAGAAGAATGATCGCCGCCGACGCGTTCACGATCGCCGCAAGCACCGTCTGTATCGCATCCGACGCCCGCCAGGATTCATTGGAGATGATGTTGAGCAGCCGGCCCGGGCTTTCCTGCAGGAAGAATGGATATCCGATCTTCAGGAGCTGATCGGCGAGCGCGCTGCGGATCGCATGGCCGGCCTTGCCGTGAATGAAGTTGGTAAGGGCCGTATTGGCGAAGGCGAGAATGTTCTTCAAGGTGATCAGCACGAGAATGCAGGCGGCAATCGCCATCATCCGCTGCCGGTCGTCCAGACCCGACCCGGCCTGCTGGAAGAGGGCGGAAAATCCACTTAGTCCCGTCGGGGCTTTTTCACCGCCGATGATGCCGAGCATCGGAATGATGAGGCCGATGCCGGTACCCTCAAGCACGGCGCCGATCAGGCCAAGGACGACGACGACTGGCAGCAGCCGGATTTGCCGGCCAAGCGCCTGTCGCAGGAGTTGCAGACCCGGCAGGAGGAGTTTCAGCATGGCGGATCTCACCTCAATGAACGGGTTGTCTGTTTGATCTCGTTCGGTTCCGGCTGTCGGGGGCGGCTCGTCATCGCACATCGTGCGAATTCGAGCGCGCCCAGCACATTCATGGACACGATCGGCCAATGAGACAAGGACACTTCCGGATCGAAGCGTGGCCCACCCCATAATTCCCGCCAGGCCGAGCGGAAAGTCCAGCAGAAATGACGCAGGAGCCAAGGCGCACCGAGCAGATGCTTCAGACAGAGGCCGCCATTTCCGAGGCTGTAGCTGCGGTGAAGCCGTTCGATCGCCTCGCGCGTGTTGCGCCCGTGATAATGCAGCACGTTCATGTCGGGAACATATTCGATCGGAATGCCAAGCTTGAAGGCACGGACGAGATAGTCTGTGTCCTCAGCCGATTGCAGCGCGCTGCCGGCACCGAAGCGCTCGTCGAACCGGCCGACGCGCTGGGCGACTTCCCGGTGCATCGTCATGTTGCAGCCAAGGATGAAGCCGCCCGGATGGACATCTGGCGTAAAGCGAGCCGGTTCTGGCGATCGTTTGATCGTAAACGGCAGATCGAGCGCATTGCCGAGTTCGACACGGCCGCCCCGGATGACGAGGCGCTCTCCGCCCAAGTAATGCTGCTCCAGATCCCGCAGGTAGTGCAGATCCACTTCGCAATCGTCGTCGATAAAGATTAGGATGCGCCCGCGAGATCGTTCCATCCCCGCATTGCGGGCGGCGGCCAAGCCGCGGCGTCGCTCCGTCACCGGTGTGATCGCGATGCTCGATGTTGTAACGATCCGGGCCAGCCGCTCGGCGGTATCGTCGGTCGAGCCGTTGTCGACCACCACCAGCTCGCTTGTCATCGCGCCATGCGCGAGACTGGCTGCTTCGATCGACCGGATGCAGGCTTCGAGCGCCGGGGCGCGGTTGCGGGTGCAGACGATGAAACTTGCCGCTGGAGCTCGACCGAAGGAAGGACGAGGGGGCTTTGTAGCCTGCCGCATATGCTCCCGCGGATTTTCGGAACCCTCCCCGGCCATGTCAGGCAAGCCCCTGCAACGGCAGCACGCTTCTTGCCGGGACCGATTGCCGATATCTTGCCAGGGCGTCGAGGCGCAGGCTCGCATCACTCCAAAGGCGGCTGCACCAGGGCGCATAAATGGCGGCGCGAAGGCCATACCGCTCGCGACGCCGTATCGTATGCCACTTGCCTGTCTGGGTGAGGAACTGATGCGTCAACGCTGGCTGCTTCTCGTCCGCGATGAGCTGGTAGACGAAATAGAAGAAGCACATCAGTCCTTCCTGGTGGCTCGCGGAGGCTCGCATGCCGCGCGCGGCGATCCTTGCCTCGATGGAGAGGAGGCAGTCGGCGGCACGGGCAACCGCGTCCGGCGTCGCCGCCGCACCGATATCATGCAGGGCATGGGAATCGTCGATCAGACCTTCCCGTTGGAGATTTTCCGCAGCGATCGCCAGATGCGTACGACGCATTAGCTTCTTGTGTTTGTTGGTGACGCTTTCGTCGTGAACGCGATAGGCAACGAGGCTGTCGTCGATCATGGCGGCGGGGAATTTGCGGGTGATCCGCCGGAACAGATCGAAATCTTCAGCGTGCACATAGCTTGCATCATAGGTCAGCATGCCAGCCGGAATGACATTGCGGTTATACATCACGGTTGAATGCATGAAGACGGTGTAAAACATCGACAGCACGTGCCAGTCGGCCGACTGATGGATCGGATTGGGCGTGCCGCGCACGACGCGATTGCCGATGAGCCGGTCGACGCCGGTGCCGCTGATCGCAAGCTCTGGCCGCTCCCGAAACAAGTCGATCTGGCGTGAAAAGCGCTCGGGATAGGCGATATCGTCGGCATCCATCCGGGCGATGAACTCGCCTTCCGCCAAGGTCAGGCCTTCGTTGAGCGTTGCAATGAGCCCGCGGTTTTCGCGCGAGATGATGCGAATGCGGTCGTCGACCGCCTGATACCGCTGCAGGATGTTCAGCGAGCGGTCGGTGGAACCATCGTCGATGGCAATGACCTCAAGGCGCTTGTGATCCTGTCGCAGGATGCTCTCGACGGCCGCGGCGAGGTAAGGTTCGCCGTTATAGACAGGCAGCAGGACGGAAATCAGGGGAACGGACATTCTTCAGCTCGCGCAGCTATTGCAGATCGGAGGTTTGGACGGCGTCGCCGTGATCATGGGCATCACGGCGAGAGAGCGCCGTTTGGTATATTTTCGCATCGGTTCGCCGTTCCCACGGTTCGCCGATCACGGCAGCCGGCGGATGGATGCGGTCGACATAGGGGAAATGGCGCTTGAGGCCATTCAACGGCTTTTCGAAAAGGCGCCAGGAGATCGAAGCCAAAGCCAAGGTCGCGACACTTCCGACGATCAAGCGGCCGAAACCCTGTTCCGAGACGTTGACCGGAATCAAGGCCTGAGCCTTGATGATCAGCGAAAGTACGATCGGATGGAAGAGGTAGATGCCGTAGCTGACCCGCCCGGTGGCGGCCATCGGCGGGGATTCGAGCACCTGGCCAAAAACCGACCGAAAGCCGGAGGAGGCGCCACCGACCAGCATGGCGAGCGGCACGAGTGGAAAAACCTCCGCGCCAATCCAGATGAACCAGTCGAGAACCGGTGTTATTGGATCGGGTCTCAGCGAGAGTGCCACGGCGGCGGCGGCCACCAACGGCATCCAGCCTCGCCGCATCCAACGCGGCCAGGCCTGTGTCCTCTCGCGATAGGCTGCGAGCAAGGCGCCGCCCGCCAGCGCATCCATCGAGGCCGAAGGAAGCAGGTCGCGCACCAGCGATGGCGTTCCCGTCAGCGGCCAGCAGAGGCGATAGGCGAGCGAGCAGGCTATGACGGCAAGACAGAGGCGCTCGATCATCCGGCGCGGCGCCAGTAGGATTAGCAGCGGCCAGACGATATAGAATTGCTCCTCGATGCTGAGGCTCCAGGTATGGCACAGGACCCAGGGCGTCCATTCGCCGCGCAGGGCATACCAGTAGTTTGCCAGGTAGAGCGCATGCCATTTCAGACTGCCGGTGCCTCGAACGCCTTCAAGATTGATGACCCACACCAGCGCCAGAACTGCGAAATAGGGAGGAAATATGCGCAGCGCGCGACGGATATAGAATGCTTTCAATGCGGTGGCCGGCTGGTAGCGGGCATCGGTTCGTGCCTCCAACAGCAGTCGCGTAATCAGAAAGCCGCTGAGTACGAAGAAGAGACGAACGCCTAAATGGCCCCAGATGGAGCCGTCGGCCGCGAAAAAATGTGCATAGAGCACCATGGCAACGGCAATGGTTCTCAGGCCGTCCAATTGGCGGTCGCGTATATTCGGCATAAACACCCCCGGCTTTCAGCCTATTTCGGACCCCTCATTGACGGCGCCAGCTCCCCGATATTCTGCGGCTTAGATGCTCTTCTTCTTTACGCACCACATGGACCCGATCAACTTGCCAGGCGACCCTTCGAGACGTCCGAACGGAATCCGGCCAAACTTGGGCAGTTCCGGGCTGATAAGGCAGCGATTGATCACGTGTTTGAAACAAACGGCCATGTTTCAAAAAAATCGCAGAAGTATCGCCTCTCGTACGGCCCAACGTCTTCGTCATTCACAAGGCAGGTTCGTGCGCTTGCGGTAAGAGCGGACCAAGTGCCGCCGCAACGTAATGTTGGGCGCGCCTCCCATCGGTCAACCCTTTGCTTATATTATGCAATTATCGCATGACTTCAGAGCTGTGAGACATCCCTGAGCTGTGATCTCAGCCATATTTTTCGGTTACCTCTGCTTTATTCAATCGCCGGTAGACAAGGAGTTTCAAGCGTCCTTGCATCAACGCTGTACCAGACGTTTAACTTGGAGATGGGGACCTTCCGATAGGGCTTTGTCGCATCCGCAATATCGCGGCGGCTGGTACTTGGCATCGTGAACGTGTTGAATGCCATCAGCCAAAGGCGTGTCCGTGTGACACCTGAGAACCGACGGTTCTCTGCCGAGGACTTGCTGATGTGGAGCCCGGGGCACCCGCACATTCCCATATAGGCGTGTTGTGATGAATATTGACAATATATGCTACGCATCCCACAATTAAGGTGTAACGAAGGGAGAGTTCTGATGGCGTCGGGTAGCATTCATGTGAAGGTCAGTGGTGCGCTACAGGACCATATTCAGCAGCAGATTGGCGACGACGGCCTCTATGAGAACGCCAGCGAATACATTCGCGCCTTGATCCGTCGTGACCTGCAAACCCGTGATGAGGCATGGGATGCGCTTCAGAAAGAGCTTGCACCTGCCTTACGGGCGGACGATAGCGAATTTGTCACCGTCATCGCCGAGGACGTCATTCGTCGCAATAAGCGCCGCTGATCATGGCTTATCGGTTCTATCCGCGCGCGGATGCGGCGCAGGACAAAATCTGGCGGGATACCGTTGAAAAGTGGGGCGAGAAGCAGGCGGTGACTTACATCACTGGCTTGCATACGCATTTACAGCGGTTATGCGAGGAAAAGGCGATCTGGCGAAAGCTCCCGCAGCGTCTTGCCGTGCCCGCCGATGTGAAGCGCGAGGCCTACTTCAGCCGCTACGAGCATCACTATGTCTTTTTCCGGGAAATCGATAATGGCGATCTCGGCGTAATGAGCATTTTGCATGAACGCACGGATGTGCCGGTGCGTCTTGCCGACGACCTGGCGGCCCTTGTCGGGAGAGCGGAGCATTTCAAGGCGTAAGGCTGGGCGCGGCCACCATAGCCGGGCTTGGGCGACCACGGCATTCGTTGAGGTGGGGTTTCACGCTGTCGTGGCCGGGTCCGCAGACTGCGGTCTTTGCGCCATCCCAAGCGGTTTGCTATCACCGCTAGCGGCGTGGACGAAGTTCTTTGCTGACGGGTCTATTCAACAAGCGTTGCACTTCCGCCTCGACACGGTTGAGCGAAAGCCCTGCCACGCCAAATCTTTCATGGAGCGACGTCAACAACGGGAGCATGCATTCGGCCAACCGGCTCTCGATATCGTGGGCAGAAAACTTTGCCTCAAGCACGGCTTCATCGCTTCGCGCCGCATAACCTTCGACAAGCAGATCACTCAGCGGGTTAGCCCAGGAGCGCAACACGCGACCGCGCAGGCCCGTGAATATGGCGCGGAAATGAACCGTCACGACTGTATCGGCCTCTTTGCGAAGGAGCGATGCAAGCTTTTCCGCGTGCAACAGAACCTCGCCCATTCGCCATAGGGGAAGCGTCGTGTCGAGGATCGTTCCGGCGGGGAATGTCTCCGCACCGTCTTCCTGATAACCCCGGATCAGGAACATGCGCCTCGAAGGCGCCGAACGCCAGAAATCGCAATGCGCAGGATCATTAAACCCGCGCTCGAGTTGCGCGTTCTTAACCCCTGACTCGGCAGGGGCGAGGCTCGGATTTTTATTCATGAGGACGATTGACGCTCAGGCATCCTGATGGCCATGGTACGGCTCAGTCTCTTACGTTCCTGCGCGGTCGAACCCATTGAGGTGTGCAGCGCAGATTGCGGCGGCAGTTTCGTGCAGCACCTTCACACGCTCGACCAGCCAAGTCAGTTCTTCGTCGGTGATTTCGTAGCGGTGCGAATAGCGGGCCTCGACATAGGCCCGATCAAGGCGGGCAAAGCACTGCCTGGCAAAACGGCTCTCGCGGGGCCAGGCCGCAATCAGCTGGGGCGCGACCCGCTCCGCATGCGTGCGCAGAAAGGTCAGCCGGTGGGATTTCGGGCTATAGAGCGTCAGAACAAGCAGGGTGCCATGATAGAGCCGTTCGACGGTCTGATGCAGGTCGAAGGCTGCTTCCTTGCCGTAGCCACGCCCGATGGCCTCCTTCGCCAGTTCGAAGCGATGCGTGGCGATTGGGAACCAGTGGTCGAAATGCCGACGCACTTCAGCCTTGGCGGCCTCCGGGTCCAGCGGCTTGGGTTTGGCGAGGGGAAGACCCGGCGTCCCGTAGAGCAGGATGCCGTCGCGTGCGATGTCCACGAAGAAGGGCCGACCGCGCGCGAGTTGGTTATTGAGGTGCATGATGGAGTGAACGATGAAGTTGACCGGCGTTGCCAGATGTTTTGTGACCGTCAGTTCCCGCAGGAAGCGATCCGCAGCCCGGTACCAGAAACGTGGATCGGCAAAGGTTTTGGTACTGACGACGACGAGTACGTTATATTCGGAGCGATCATCGCTTTCGCGGTCCTCGACCCAGTCATCGCGTGCATGAGAGCCGAAGAGAAGCAGTTTAAGGATACGTCCGCCTTTCTCCTTGTCTGACAGCTTGCCCTTTTGCGCGTCCTCGAATTCATCGAAAAGGATTCGTGCAACCCGTTCCAGTTCACGGCGCTTGTTCTCGGGAAGATGACCGAGGCGTTCAGCAAGCGTCACAGACACGGCAGCCTCCGGTGCAAGTGTGCCATGGAGGCTTTGCCGTTTTATTCCCTGCGAGCGGGCTTTTCATGAAGCGCCGCCATTGGCTCCGGGGAGCCCTTTACGGTCGCTGCCGGGCATGACGAGACCCGGCTGCAGGACCTGCCCGATGCGCACCAGATCGGCCATCGCCGCACGCACCTGTAGCCAGGGGAACTCCGGGCATTTGTCGAAGTATTCGCCGGCGCGCAGGATCGCATCAAGCTTGCCGGCCACACCGGCAAGCGTCGCGGCCGGCGTAGCCATCAGGGCGTCGGCCAACTTCATTTCCATGCGGTCAGATAAGATCTCTGCTTTCTCGGCCCGACTATATCCCAAAGCGTGATCCAGACAATCCCAGGCTTCCTGCCGCTCCCGGAAGGCTATTATTGCTTGTGTCCTCACGGCCTGATGCACAGACGCATCGCCGCATATTCGATCTATGTCTTCCAGACTGAAAGCACGAACCGGCTCCTTTTCTCCGGGCAGTGTGATTTCCACCTGCGGAAATCCGACGGCGGCGACCATCCGGCTTTCAAGGTCCAGCTGTATTTTCCAGAGGCGCTGCGTTTCATTGTGTGCCGTCAGCCATTGCTGCCAAAGGTCCAACGCAGGATCGGAGGCGGCATTGCAGGTCAACGCCTCGGCGGCGTCCGCGCCATAGTCAAACGGCCACATCGCCGTGGCTGCGATCGTGCCCGTCAGCAACATCCTGCGCGTGACGGAAGACAAAGTCGTGGTATCGTCCGAATCAGCCATTGATCCGAGCTCCTATCAGCTTGGGTTGTGGTCAGGTTGGGCGGAGTGTTCCCGCACTCTGCTCAGCTGCTTGCACGAACAAAATTATATCACTGATATAATTTGACGGCTCTAGAAATTATGTCAAGGTAATAATTTGATCACAGAAGAGCAAATACGAATGGCACGAGCGGCACTGAGATGGGGCGTCCGAGATTTGGCCCGCGAAGCTCATGTGACAGCAGCGACCATTACACGTATTGAAGCCGGCAAATCGGCACATGCTTCCACGCTAAAGACCATTCAAATGGCGTTTGAAGCCGCTGGTATCGAGTTCATCCCGGAGAACGGCGGCGGTCCGGGCGTGCGATTGGCGAAGAAAACCAAGCGTTGATGAAGGGTGGGCGAGATGAGCCCCGTCTTCGCGGCTGGAGGAGCGGGGCTTAAGACAATCCTTCAAGATTGCGCCGCCACCGTTGTCGCGCGCAACTCGCCAGTCTTGACCGCGATCGATAACGGAGAATCATCCTTACCAATGGCAAAATAGCGATCGAGAGCGTCGATATTTCGTTTCGGACGCGGCCGATGCTCTGCGATGTCGCGGACGAAATGGTGCTTGAGACCGGGTCGAACGGACAGGCTGAGGCCATCGTGACGTATAATGTCAAGGATTTCCGCCCGGCGCTCGAATTGGGCGTGACCGTGATAACACCGGCAGAGATTGTCAGGAGACTTAACACATGACGCGGACCCAACGTTACAGATACCCGTTGCAACTGCCGCAGTCGCTCAAGGACACGGCGGCGCGTATGGCACAAGCAGACGGCGTATCGCTCAATCAGTAGGTCATCTCTGCGGTCGCGCAGAAGATCGGGGCGGTGGAGACGGCCAGTGAATTCCTGAAAGCGCGTGCAGGCACGATGAAGCGCGGTGCGCTGAGAGGCTTGCTGTACAAAGCGCCGGATGTGCAGCCGCTGAAGGAAGACAGCATGGGGACTTTATCAACTCTCCGATGCGGCCCTCGACGTTCACCACAGTCTCCCTGAGGTGGCTAAACGGGTTCCGAAGGGCGTGGTTTGCCTCGTTTCGGCCCTGTCGTTCCACGGGTTGACTGACCAACTGCCGAGGAGGTTTGGCTCGCCCTGGGTCAGAAGGACTGGTCCCCGAAATCTGATGGCACGCCGATTCGGCTGGTGCGTTTCACAGATCGTCTGCTGGCCGAAGAGGTTGAGACCCACCCTGTCGAGAGGGTGCCCGGGAAGGTCTTCGGCGTCACAAAGACGATCGCCGATTGCTTCCGGTATCGGAATAAGATTGGCCTATCCGTCGCGATAGAAGGCCTTCAGGAGGCGCTGCGCCAGCGCAGACGACGCCGGGCGAGATCGCCAAGCAGGCGGAGCGAGAGGAGGTCGGCACGGTCATTCGGTCCTATCTCGAGGCGCTGACCGCCAAGGCTAGGAAGAGCAGGAATAAGATTCTCCCCCAAGATGCCGAAACGAAACGCTCACGCTTCCGGAGGTACGGCTAGAAATCTTGACCAAGGCGGTAATTAGTCATATATGACTAATTGAACGCTATGTTGCGCCAGATATGGATGATTGAGATGGGTTCTCCTAAAGCAAAACCCGCACTGGAGCGGCTGGGCCAGGATATCCGCAACGCGCGGCTGCGGCGTGGCATCGCCGTGGCGGATCTCGCTGTGCGTGCGGGAACCTCGCCGAGTTCCATCGCCCGCCTTGAACGAGGCGATCCCGGCGTTGCCATCGGAACTCTGGCCGACGTTCTTGTTGTGCTGGGACTTCTCGAGCGGCTCGCTGACCTGATCGATATCCGCAAGGACGATCTGGGGCTGGCACTGGCAGCGGAGCAAGCGCCACGGCGGGGCCGCTCCTTCGCAGCAAGGCTGAAAAAGCAGAAGGCTCAGGCAGCGGAAACGCAGGATCGGCAGGATGTTGTGGACCCTGACGGGGCGTCCTTCTGATGACCGATTTCGTCGCCCATGTCGCGCTTGGCGAAGGCCGGACAACGGTGGGCCAGTTGCGTTTCACTCATACGGGGCCACGGCAATTCTCGACCTTCGCCTATGGCGCCGAATGGATCGAAAATCCGCGTGCCTTCGCCATACAGCCCGATTTCCCTCTTGAGGCCGGTCCATTCCACACGTCGGGACAGCCCGGCAACATGCGCGACGCCTTGGCGGGCGTTTTCGCCGATGCGGCTCCGGACAGTTGGGGACGCAGGCTACTCGAACGCGCCTATGGCAATGGCCTCAACGAATTCGAGTATCTGACGCTTTCCGACGATACCTGCCGCCAAGGCGCGTTGCGCTTTCTGGATGACAAGGGCGAGGTCATTCGCGGCAAGGCAGCGGACGCTGTTCCGCGTCTGGTCGATCTCGAAACCATCACGGCGATCGCGCGGGCCTATGAGCAGGGCAAGGAAATATCGCCCGAGGAAATGCAGGCGCTGGCCGGCGCCGGCGGCTCCGGCGGCGCTCGCCCCAAAGCCAACGTCAGGGACGGCGATGCGCTGTGGCTGGCGAAGTTCACCTCAGTCCACGATCAACAACCGATCGAGCGCGTGGAGGTCGCGACACTGCGCCTGGCGGCGGCCTGCGGTATCCGCACGCCCGAGACACGGCTGGAACTGGCGGACACGCCGTTCCCGGTCGCGCTGATCCAGCGGTTCGACCGGCGTGGGGCCGCACGGATTCCCTACATCTCCGCGCGCACAGCACTCGGCAAGACGGGGGCGGAGCTGGGCTCCTATACGGAGATCGTGGATTTCATGCGGGCTTACTCACCTGATCCTTCCGAAGATTTCCGTGAACTCTACCGGCGTCTGATCTTCACGATCCTCGTGTCCAACAAGGACGATCACCTGAAGAACCACGGCTTCCTCTATGTGGGGGCGGGTCAGTGGCGCTTGTCGCCGGTGTTTGACGTGAATCCGGCGCCGGACCGCAACCCGCACCTCGAGACGGCGATCCTTGAGGGAGGGGCCCATGACCGGTCGATCAATCTTGCCCTGGAAGCCTGCAATTTTTTCGAGATTCCCGAGGCCGAGGCACGGGAGACGATCCGGAACATGGCGGAGCGCATCTCAGACGGATGGCGGGAAGCCTTCAGGCAGGTTGGCGTCTCTGGCGCGTTGGCGCGCGACTATGAGGCCGCTTTCATTGGCGCCGAAAGGGAGGTCGCGCATGGACTTTAATTCAGATATGACAGGTTATTACCATTTAGACGTCAAATATGATTGTACCGATGCTTGTTGGCTTTGAGGATCTGTAGGGAGGGCTCAATGGTCATAGGACGACCCCACGAACATGAAACCGGGTATGCTCACGATCTCGAAACGCTTTCGTTGATACTGCCACCTTGGAGCGATTTTGATTGGGGCATGCTGAACGGCAAGCTGAGCGCGTTACGATGGGTGATGGGAAGCGAGTGGGATTTTCTCGATACGTGACGTTGATGCTCTGAGTAGGCATGGCAATGGTCAGATGGGTCTGATAGAGTCGCTGACGGTACTTTTTGGCGCTGAGTCTTCTGAGCTGTTCGCGCGACCGAAACTGGAAAATTGCGCGATCGATATCGACAGATACCGAAATCACGCAGAAAAATTTTCAGCCAAATTTCCCTGAGAAAACAACACTGTAACCTTTTGACGGCCCCTACGTTGGCAACTTCTCTCCCTCAAGAAATATTTACACGTAATTTCAAGGGGTTGCATGATTTTTAACAATCGCGTGGGTTTCCCGCTGGAATAGCACAAACCGGGCGGATGATTTCGGCTTACCGTTCGAACGGCTCGCCGAGGGAGGCGACGCCATTGAGCTTCAGCAGGCGGCGATCTGCCGAGATGATGCCGAGGACGATGATCGTCACGAGATAAGGCAGGCATGCCAGCAGCTGCGAGGAAACGGCAAGTCCGCTTGCCTGGGCGGCAAGCCCCATCAGCGATACCGCGCCAAACAGGCAGGCCCCTAAGAAGATCCTCAATGTCAGCCAGGTTCCAAAGACGACGAGAGCAATGGCAATCCAGCCACGGCCGGCGATCATGCCGTCCGCCCAGAGCGGCGTGTAGATCGTCGCGGCGTAAGCGCCGGCAAAGCCCGCCATCATGCCACCGAAGGCAACCGCGGCGAAACGGATTGCGATGATGGGATAGCCGATGGCATGGGCAGCTTTCGGATTTTCGCCAACGGCGCGCAGGACAAGGCCGATCTTGCCGTAAGCAAACAGCGCCCAGATGCCCAAGGTCACGGCAAGCGAGATCCAGACGACGATATCCTGATTGAAAAGGCCGCCGATCGCGGGAATTTGCGAAAGCCCGGGGATCGCGATCTTCGGCAGTGTGGTGACGGTTAGGCTCTCATAGCTCTTGCCGAACAGCGCCGAGAGGCCCTGGCCGAGGATCCCGAGCGCAAGACCGGCCGCAACCTGGTTTGCGTTGAAGCCGAGAACGATACCGGCAAAAATCATGGAAAGCAGAGCGCTTCCGAGACCGGCCGCAAGGAAAGCCAGAAAATGGCCGCCCCCATGATAAACGACAATGAAGGCGATGACGGCACCGAGCGCCATCAAGCCTTCGACACCGAGATTGAGGACACCGGCGCGCTCGACGACAAGCTCACCTAAGGCTGCCAGTAGAAACGGCGTTGCGGCTGCCAGCATGCCCGCGAGGATGAACACGGCGGCGCTCATGATAGACTCCTGGCGGACATGGGACGCCATGCGATGCGATAGCGCACGAAAGCCACGGCGATGAGATAGATGAGGAGCAGGCTGCCCTGGAATACGCGGACGGCGGCGATCGGCAGATTGGCGGAGACCATGGCATTGTCGCCGCCGATATAGAGCGCTGCCATGACGATCGAGGAAATAACGATGCCGATCGGGTTGAGACCGCCGAGATAGGCAACGATGATGGCCGCGTAGCCATATCCCGTGGAGATGGAACGCTGCAACTGACCAAGGGGGCCGGCAACTTCGGCAGCGCCGGCAAGACCGGCGGCCGCGCCGCCTATCATCAGCGAGAGCCAAATTGCCCAGCTCTCCTTGAAGCCGGCATAGCTCGCAGCCCGGGGAGCCAGTCCGCCGACCTGCAATTTGTACCCGGCGAAGCTTTTCTGCATGAAGATCCATGCCGCGATCGATAGGCCGGCCGCGAGGATGAGCGAGACGTTGACGCGCGTTCCTTCGAACAGGATCGGCACCATGGCATCGTACTGGAACATGACCGATTGCGGGAAATTGAAGCCGTTCGGATCCTTCCACGGGCCAAGAAGCAGATAATTGAGCAATTGTGCGGCGACGAAGCTCAGCATCAGCGAGACGAGGATTTCGTTGGCATTGAGCCTGATGCGCCAGAAGGCGGTCAAGGAGGCCCATAGCGCACCGCCAATGGTGCCAAGCAGCAGCATTGCCGGCCAGATCCATTGGCCCGTTGCCTGCGGCATCCAGATGGGTATGGCGGAGGCGAAGATTGCGCCGACAATGAATTGGCCCTCGGCGCCGATGTTGAAGACTTTCGCCCGAAAGCCGATCGCCAGGCCCTGTGCGATCAGAAGCAGCGGACCGGTCTTCAGCAATACTTCCGAGAAAGAGGCCCAGGAGAAGAACGGTTCGATCAGCATCGCATAGATCACCGCTGCCGGATCACGACCCATCGCG
Organism: Martinezella tropici; assembly: GCF_008370325.1. Lineage (GTDB taxonomy): Bacteria > Pseudomonadota > Alphaproteobacteria > Rhizobiales > Rhizobiaceae > Rhizobium > Rhizobium tropici_B. Next base: position 48,482 of record NZ_VNIP01000004.1, read on the forward strand.
ATATAGAGGCCGAGATTGAGTACGATGGTGACGATGAGAGCGATCGGCGGTGCGAGCAACTTCGCGGTGAACGAAGCCCGTTCCCGGCGGACAAAGGTGGGCAGGGTGACGGAGAAGGAACTGCTCATGCGGATAGCTTTTCCCGTTGGGATTGTGCGCCGATCATGTATCGACCGATTTCTTCCGGTCGGATATCGCGTGTGACGAGCGGCGGGCTCAGCGTGCCGTGGTAAAGGACCTGGATAAAGTCGCTGAGCTCGAACAGTTCCTCGAGCTCCTCGGATATGACGAGAATGGCCATGCCTTGATTGCGCAGTTCGATCAGCCGCTTGCGAATGGCAGACGCCGCTCCGACATCGACGCCCCAGGTCGGTTGGGCAAGAAAGAGCAGATTCGGCGCGAGCATGATTTCACGTCCGACGACGAACTTCTGCAGGTTTCCTCCGGAAAGCGAGCCGGCTTCAGCCTCCGGGCCGGGCGTGCGCACGTCATAGTCCCGGATACACTCAGTTGCGAAGGCGGTGGCCCTGGTGCTGTCGAGGAGGCCATGTCGCACAAGCTTCAAGGGATGAGCCGTCAGCAGGCTGTTGAGCGTCAGCGACATTTCGGGGACTGCGCCATGCCCGAGCCGGTCTTCCGGGACGAAGGCAAAGCCCAGTTTTCGACGGCTGGCGGCGTCGAGGCTACCCACATCCCGTCCCATCATGAAGATCTGGTCGCGCTTGTCTCGAGGTAGCGGCGTTTCCCCCGAAATCAGCGCGGCAAGTTCCTTTTGTCCATTCCCGGAAATACCGGCAATGCCCAGAATCTCGCCGCTGCGCACGCTCAGGCTGATGGTGGAGAGCGGCACCGCGAAGGGATCGTCCGGCCGGTGATCGAGTCCAATGATCTCCAGGCGCTTTTCGCCCTCGGCCAAAGGCAATGCGGGTATCGGCTCCGGCATCTCGCGGCCGATCATCATGCGGGCGAGATCATGGGCGTCATGCTCGCGCGGATCGACATGCCCGGTCACGCGCCCGCCGCGCAGGATGGTCGCACGGTCGCACAATGACTGGATCTCTTCCAGCTTGTGCGAGATGAAGAGGATCGACACGCCGCCGTCGCGCAGGCGGCGCAGCGTATCGAACAGCTTCCCGACGGCCTGCGGCGGCAGGACCGATGTCGGCTCGTCAAGGATCAGCAGTTTCGGATTGGTCATTAGGCATCGAATGATTTCCACCCGCTGCCGCTCGCCGACCGACAGTTCGTGCACATGGGCCAGCGGATCGACTTCAAGCCCGAATTCATCTCCCAGGGCGCGGATGCGCTGCGCAAGTTCGGCCCTGCGGCCAGAGACGATCAGGCGGATGTTTTCGACCACCGTCAGGCTCTCGAACAGCGAGAAGTGCTGAAAGACCATCCCGATGCCGGTACGCCTCGCCTCCGCGGGAGAGGCAAGGCTGAGAGGCTGTCCATGCCAGGCGACGGTCCCGTCGTCCGGTTGTTCGACGCCGTAGATCAGCTTCATCAGGGTCGATTTGCCGGCGCCGTTTTCTCCGAGAATGGCATGGATCGAGCCAGGAGCCACGTCCAGATCGATATGCTGGTTAGCATGGACCTGGCCGTAGCTTTTGGAGATGCCACGCAGCGACAGCAGCGGAATGGTCATGATGGAGACTTACTTCGGCAAAGGCGTCTTCACACCTTTGACGTGCCAGTCCATCGCGACGATCTGGGCATCCGTCAATGTCGCGCCCGAAGCCGCTCCTTCGCTGCCGTCGGCCTTGGTGATCGGGCCGGTGAACGGCGAAAAGCCGCCGCTTGCGATCTTGCCTTCGGTTTCCTTGATCTTTGCCATGGTATCGGCCGGGATTGCCGTGCTCCAGTCGACGACCTGGACGACCTTCTCCGCGACGCCGAGGAAGGCATTGGCGCCTTTGAACGTGCCGGCGAGATGGGCATCGACCGAAGCTTTGAAGAAGGGCGACCAGTCCGTGGAGATGCAGCCGAGATAGGTCTTCGGCGCATATTTCTTCATCGAGGAATTCAGGTTGAAGGCATAAACGCCGGCTTCCTCGCAGGCTGATATGACCGAGGGCGTATCCTGAGCGTTCGAGAAGATCACGTCGCAACCCTGCGAGATCAATGCCTTGGCGGCCTCCTGCTCCTTTGCCGGATCGAACCAGGAATTGACCCAGACGACCGATACCTCGATGTCGGGCTTGACGGCCTGCGCGCCGAGCGTGAAGGCATTGATCGACGTGATCAGTTCGGGAATGGCGAAGGCGGAAACAGAACCGAGCTTGCCCGTCTTGGAGACAGCGGCCGCCGCCATGCCAAGCAGATAGGTTCCTTGAAAATACTTGGCGGCGAAGGGCGAGAAATTCGGTGCGACCTGGAAGCCGGAGGCATGCAGGACGGTCACCTTGGGGTTGCGGCGGGCAATCTGAAGCGCGCCGTTCTGATAGCCGAAAGATCCAGCGATCAGGAAATGGTTTCCATCGGCGACCGTCTTGTTCATGATGCGGTCCGCGTCCGGACCTTCGGCAATGTTCTCGATTACCGTCACCTTGACCTTGTCGCCATAGGCGGCCTTGATCGGATCAAGGCCGGCGGCCAGCGCGTGTCCCCAGCCGACATCGCCGATCGGCGAGGGCACGACGAGCGTGATGCCGAGCGGCTCGGCGGCTGCAAAGGCGGAGCGGCCAGTAAAGGCCGTTGCGAGGCCTGCGACAGCCGCGCTCTTCATCAATGTTCTACGGGTCAGATTCTTCTGCATCCCAGTTCCCCTTTTTGGCTTTCAGAATTCTACTGTTGCAAGTGCCGCTTCGGCCGCTGCAAACAGCGCGGCCTCATCCAGTCCGGTGAATTCACCGCCCTGCCAGACGATGCGTCCGTTGATCATGGTCAGATCGGTCGGCATGCCGATGCCGACCTTGGCAATCAGGCTCAGCGGATCATGCCGCGTCCCGACATAGTCCATCCGCCGCGTATCGATCGCGAAGAGATCGGCGGCCATACCCGGGGCAAGACGGCCAATATCCGCGCGCCCGAGGAGGCTTGCGCCTCCGCTTGTCGCATATTGCAGAAAATCCAGCGGGGCGGGGACGGCGTGCTGACGCGTCGAGGCGGTCAGGCACTGCAGCATGTAGGCGGAATGGATGCAGTGCATGAGGTTCGAGTTGTCATTCGACGCGGCTCCATCGCAGCCAAGGCCGATACGCAATCCGAAAGCCTGCATTGCCGGGATATCGGTCACCTCGGCGCCGACGAGGTAAACCGGTTCCGGGCAATGGGAAACGCCGGTGCCGCTCGTCGCCATCTTGCGCAACTCGTCATGCGTCAGTTCCCAGCAATGGGCATAGAAGGTGTCAGGGCCTGCAAAACCCAATTCAGCGCAGTAGTCGACCGTGCGCATTCCATACCGTGCCTCGATCACGGGGCTTTCGCCTTCGCCCACATGCGTGTGCATCTGCACGCCACGATCGCGCGCCAGCGCGACCGACTCGACGAAGGTTTCGCGATAGCAATTGACCGGCTGGCAAGGAGCGACCACTACCTGACGCATGCTGAAGGGGCCGGCATCGTGATAGCTGTCGATCAGCCGCGCGCAATCGGCGATGAATTCATCCGTGGTTTCGAGCATGGCATCCGGGATCGTCGATCCCTCGGACTTCGGCAGGGTGTTGCCGCCGCGCCCCGCGTGAAAACGCATGCCAAGGAGGTCGGCCGCCTCGAACTGGCGGTCGATCAGGCGCTTTCCCGCATGCCGGGGAAAGCAATATTGATGGTCGAACGCCGTGGTGCAGCCATGCTTGATCATCTCCGCCATGGCGGTGACCGAAGAATGATAGAAGCAGTCCTCCGTCAGTCGCGAGAAAATCGGATAGATCCGGTCGAGCCATTCGATGACGGAAAGCTTCGTCCAGTCGAGATCGGCCCGGTTGCGCACGAAGCACTGAAAGAAGTGGTGATGGGTGTTGACGAGCCCCGGATAGACGAACCAGCCGGAAGCGTCCTGGACGATGGTGCCTTCGGGCAATGCGTTCAGCGACAGGTTTTCGCCGATCACCTGGATCGCCGGCCCCTTGGTGAGCAGGTCGACGTTTCGGCGCACGCTCGGTCCTTTGCCCTCATCGACGATCACAGCCGCACAATTCTTCAGGAGATAGCCGGTCATCCCATCATGTCTCCCCTGCCGGATGGGGATCGGGTTTCAACTCGTGCAGGCGGTGAATGCCGGGCATCTCGATGAAGCCGGGCAGGCTGCGGATGGCGCGCATCCAGAGCCGGATCAAGGGATAGGGATCGAGCGAGATGCCGCCGTCGGGCGCAAGCGCCACATAGGGGAAACAGGCGATATCTGCGATCGTCGGCTCGCTTGCCGCAAGGAACCGCATGCCGCGTTCGCCCTGTTCGAAGAGGCCCGCTTCCAGCTCGCGCAGTGCCGCGGTCCCTTGTGCCTGCAATACCTTGATATCTCCTGGCCGCAGCAGCATTTCATGAAGCCGCGCGCCTCCAAGGTTCGCCGTCAGGCGATGAGAGAAGGAGAGCCATTGCTGCACGCGCGCCGTCTCTTGCGGCGAATCATGGCCAAGCCATTCCGGCGCACCATTGGCAGCGAGATAGGCGAGCATTGCCGAGGACTCGGTCAGCACAAGATCGCCGTCCTCAAGAATCGGGATGGAGCCCGCCGGATTGAGCGCCAGAAGCTCCGGCCCGCGATGCTCCGCGCCGGGATGGAAATCGACCGACCGGATTTCGAGCTTGATGCCCAGGATGGCTGCCATCAGCCGTACCTTGTAGCAGCTCGGCGATAAAATATAATCGTAGAGTTTCATTGTGCGACCAACTGTGCGCCATAGGTATAGTTATGGCGCTTGAGCCATCGCCGGTAGGCGACCGAGGTGAGATCGGCCCTTGTCGGAATTTCCATGCCGGGATCAAGCGGAAGAAGCGTGGGTATCTGGTTTTCGAGGATAGAGCGATCCTGCAAGAAGATCATCTGCTGGAAGTGAATGAGATCGGTCATCGGCGTATCGTCGTCGAAGAGAGCCATCCACGGCCATACATCGCAAAGATCCTCCGCAAGAGGCTGAACGAACAAGGTAATGACGTCCCATTCGCTTGGTCGCGGAGGACAGGTCTTGTAGAGCACCGAACAGGTCGGTGCCGGTACGCGATACATATATTCGGTCGTAATGCCGCCGGATGCCGATTTTGCAGCCTGCGGCTGGTAGAACTTCACCTGCGTTGCCCAGACTTCATCTTCGCTCTCGCGGATCTCGACCTTGTAATTTTCGACCTCCGTGTGCGGTTCCGCGCCGAGAATGTCGGTGTGGACGAAGGGAAAATGCGCGATGTCGAGAAAGTTCTCCACGGCACGAAGCGGTGAACAGCGCACGCGAACCACGCCGACATCGACGAAGCGTCGGCCTGGCTGATCGGCTTCCGGAATGGCGAATAACTCCTTATCCGGCTTTCCGAGGGAGGACCAGACATGGCCATATCGGACGCGGACCGGAAGGGTCCGTCCATTGTCCGTTGCCACCCGCGCATTCCCCTCGCGATCGCGCGCGACCTCTATCGCCTGGCCCATCAAATAGGTCTTGCTTCCCTTTTCGCTAAGCTGGCTGACGAGGCCGACCGGATACCATTCATCGATCATCGCGCCGCCTTTCATTCCGCACGCTCTCTTTGGCGCTCTTCCGCCGCACGGCGGAGGGATTCGGTGATGCGGGACGCCGTAAGGCGGTCTGCCGGGCTGTGGTCCGGTTCGACCATGAGATGAAGGAGCGTATGCTTTTCCTGAGGTGCCAGCAGCAGCGCGATCCATGGGAATTCAGGCGGGCGGATCAGACCGTTCGCATCGATCTCTGCTCCTGCCGCGTCCTCGATCGCGGCAACATCTGCTTCCACGGTTAACGAGCGTAGCGGTATCAGTTCGTCGAGCTGCGGAGGCTGCGCCGCCGGCTGTCCGATAGCGACCCATAAAACGCCACCGGCTTCTTCGACCCGCTGAACGGCGACACGTATGGTTTCCGGAGGGACCAGGTCGGGATGGGCCGGAATGCGAATGCATCCGCCCGATGGGGAATAGCTCCATCCGTGATAGATGCAGGACAGCGCCTCGCCACGAACGAAGCCATGCGACAACCGCATTCCGCGATGGGGACAGCGATCCGAGGATGCGCTTGCGCGGCCCGATTGACTGCGCCACAGGGCGATTGAACCGGTTGATGTCCAGGCCGGTATGACGGTTCCTGGCGGTAGATCGGAGGAAAGGGCGACTGGCGCCCAGGACCCGGCCCCATCAAATGGCATAGCCTTAACTCTCTTAAATTTCACCGACGGCTTGACGCCACCGGTCATAGGCAGGCGCCGATCCCTGCATCCCCACAGCCATCAGAAACTTGCATAAATAATTCGCATTGGCAACATTGATTAAATAAAAGGCAGTAGATCAGGAATTCCTAAGATGCGGCATTTTGTTGACCATCCATGACCCTACGCTGGATCTCCTCCACCCAGACATCGATCGGGCCGAGCGAGCAGCCCATTTCCAGCATGTCGATCAATTCCACAGGCCCGGCAACCTCGAGCTCGATCCTGTCAGCGTCTGAATGGAAGAATGTTTGGGAAAGTCCGAGCTTCTTGGCGTGACGCCGGATCCATGGGACGAATGAGGTCGCGCTGACGTCACCCAGGATCGTCATGCGCTCTCGAACACTCTGCCTTGGCTGCATCCGTTAATGCCCCTTGTTTTCAAATCACTATGACCTGATGGACTTCTGAAAGATTTAGAATAAGTCGATAGACCTATTCTTCGATGCGCCGGCGTTCAAGTCAAATCCCTGGCGCGGTGTTCAGCGGGCGCAGCTTGCTCGACGTGCGGACCGAATCCTCCGGCCAAACCGAACAGGGCGATTTATCAGCCGACGACCTTGCCATCTGAGAATGCCGGGCGGCAAGCGAATGCGGGATTTTCAGCTCTACGTCAGTTCATAAGGCTATCTGCCATAAAATGACATGTTGCGGCTGTATGCGCATATCGTCGGACTTGGAGAGTTGAATTTGAATCTTGTTCTCAGGCGCCCGTCTTCTCCGGCGCCCACGCATGGACATGGGCCTGATGTCCTGGCCTATCGCCGCGATATCGACGGTCTCAGAGCTCTGGCGATCATTCCGGTCGTTCTCTATCACGCAGGCATTCCCGGTTTCAGCGGTGGTTTCGTTGGCGTTGACGTGTTTTTCGTCATCTCGGGCTTCCTGATGGCGTCGCTGATTTCGAACGAGATCGCTCAGGGCGAATTCAGTCTGGTGCGGTTCTATGAGCGCCGTATCCGCCGGATTTTCCCGGCGCTGTTTACCGTTCTGATTGCTTCTTCCATAGCGGCGTGGCTGTTGCTGATGCCGACCGAATTTGCCTATTTCGCGCGCAGCCTGAAGGCGGCCGCCCTTTTCACGTCGAATATCCAGTTCGAGAAGGAAAGTGGTTACTTCGACATCGGCGCGCAGATGAAGCCGCTGCTGCACACCTGGTCGCTCGCTGTCGAAGAGCAGTTCTATATCCTGTTTCCGTTGCTGCTGATGGCCGTCACCCGATTTGCCCGGCGGCACGCCGCGCTGATTTTGGCGGGGTTGCTTGTCGTTTCGTTTGTGGCGAGCGCCTGGATGTTGTTCCAGTCTCAAGCCGAGGCATTCTATCTGCTTCAGTTTCGCGCTTGGGAGCTCCTTCTCGGAGCGCTGCTGGCCCTCGGTGTCGTGTCGATGCCGAAACGGCCCGAGATGCGGGCGGGATTGGCCGCTGCGGGTGTCCTTTTCATCGCCATTGCCATATTCGGCTTCAACGACAAGACCCTGTTTCCCGGTCCGGCGGCGCTGCTCCCCTGTCTTGGCGCAGCCCTGGTCATCCATGCGCGCGATGACCGAGGGGTGGCGAGCCGCCTTCTGCGATCGAGACCAATGGTCTTTGTAGGGCTGATCTCCTATTCGCTTTATCTGTGGCACTGGCCGATTATCGTCTTCAGCCGCGAGATGACCGGACGAGAGCTTTCCCTGCCGCAAGGCGGTGTGATCGTTGCCGCGTCACTTGCCGCCGCCATCATCTCATGGCGCTTCATCGAACAGCCGTTTCGCGGGCGCGGCAGCCTTGTGAAGCGTGTGCCGCTCTTTGCCGGGGCGGTGGCGGTTGTGATTGTCGCTATCGGGCTCGGAGACTATGTTGCTCACCATGGCGGCGTGCCGGATCGGCTGTCCGCGGATGCACAAAAGGTCTATGCTTCCACTTATGATCAGAGCCGCTTCAGCCTGCCGCCGTGTTTCGCCGATTCCGATAGGCCGGGGCCGTCCGAGGCAGATATTCGCGCTGGCAAGCTTTGTCCGCTAGGGCCGGAAGGTGCGACCAAGCCATCCTTTCTCGTATGGGGAGACTCCCATTCCGGGGCCATGGCTCCGGCCATCGATGCCGCCGCGGCCCAGGTCGGTATCACCGGCCTGTTGGCGGCACATGCGTCGTGTCCGCCGTTGCCAGGAGTTCAGCTCACCGCGCACGGCGATACCGAGCGCTGCGGCAAGTTCAATGCGGCCGTGCGGGACCTGATCATGTCGCAACACGTTCCGCTGGTCTTCCTTGCCGCCTACTGGCCCAAATATGTTCATGATGCCGAAATGCCGGACGAGGGGCCGTATTTTGATCCCTCAGTGCCGCCGCCGCTGGAGGATCGTTCCGCCTCGATCGTCCAAACGCTGGATAGCCTGCTTGCTGATTTGACCAGGCAGGGAACCAGGGTCGTGCTGATCTCAGATGTTCCCGAAATGGGGCGCTATATGCCGGAGGCTGTTGCCAAGGCGATGATGCAAGGCACGTCAACGAATGTCGCGCCGCCATTGGACTATATCGAGAAGCGGCAGGCGCTCCCACACGCGATCCTCAGTCGTCTTGCCGCAAAATACGGTGCGACGATCATCGATCCGCTTCCGGCTATCTGCGGCATTGTTCGTTGTGATGCTGTGCGAAACGGCCTGCCGCTCTATAAGGATGCCGATCATCTCACGGCGACGTTCGCAACGACCTTGAGCCCGCTTTATATCCCGGCTCTATCCGAGGTTCGTCCATCGCCGACGACGGCTGGCACAGGTCATTGATCGTCCTCGTCATGCACCGTTGTCCAGACCGTTCGTATAAGTAATGCAATGAAATAGAATGAAACGAACAAGATGAGGGCTGCGATCGCATAATGGACATTCTCCATCAGCTTGCGATGGTGCTTTTCCAGGATCTCGCCCATGTTGTAGGCGACAATCACAAGCACGGTAAGCACAGCCGCCGACAGAAATGGCCAGCCCTTTTTGAGTAGCGTTGCAAGGGTTCGCAGCATCGGAACCTCCTTGGATGACATGCGGCCAACTTTCGAGGCTTCTGATTTCATGGGTTCACCTGTCTGAGGCGGATCAAGCGTGCAAAGCATGAGAGTGATCGCCGTATTATGGTTGGGCCGCTCGGTGTTCGTTGCGTGCCGCACTCCATACTTCGCGGGCGGCATCGGCATTCATCGCGGCGATCGCCAGCCCGACGATGAGGTCAGGCCAGGCGGAACGCCAGACGAAGGCGGTCACGAGACCGGCGGCAATGATGGCGATGTTCGCAAGAGCATCATTGCGGGCGGACAGAAACGCCGCGCGTGTAAGGGTGCCGCTATGATGACGGTAGCGGGTGAGCATCACCGCGCAGGAAAGATTGACGACGAGCGCGCCAAGGCCCGTCAATGTCAGCGGCAGTGGATCGGGTGCGACGGGGGTCATGAACTTCTGCCAGGCAGTCCACACCGTGGCGAGACCCGGAACCAGCAATATGCCGGCGAGTGCCATGCCGAGGCGGGCACGATTGCGGGCGCTCCAGCCGAGCGCGATGGCGATCAGCAGATTGACGGAGGCGTCTTCAAGAAAGTCGACGCTGTCGGCTAATAGGGAGACTGAGCCGATCGACAGTGCCGTCAGGAATTCGACGCCGAAATAGCCGAGATTGAGAAGTGCCACATAGATGACGGTGCGTTTCAGGCCTTCTCCCATGAGCGAGATCATCATCAGTTCTTCGTCTCCGTGGGCTTGGCGGTGCGGTTTCGCGTCTCCTCATGCGCCTCGAACACCTGCTTGGCGAATGTGTCGAGTAAAGTCTCGCAAGCCTTCAGCCGCTCCTGCGCTTCGGCTGCGAGAGGAGCGCCGTAGAAGTCGAACTTGGCGATCTTTTCAAGCCAATCCTGCAGCTTCTTCAGATCGGCGTCGTTTTCTTCAAGCTCCGCATAGGAAAATTTCCCGGCCGCCGTTTCCTTGGCAATCTCCTTTTCAAAGTCGCCGCAGCGTTCGAGAAACTCCTGATAGTGCTCGTCGCGATCAGCCTTGAAGCGGACGATCACCTTTTCCTGCTGGCCGGGGCCGGCTGCGGCAGTCTCCAGGATCACGGCCTCGCCGCCCATTTCCACGATATCGTTCTCGAGCATCTTGAAGCGCCGGAGATGCTCGTCCGTCTTGGGCAGCATACAGACGCCATTCTGCACGTAGATGGCACCCATGCCTTTGATCTTGCGCCAAAGGGCTACCCGTTTTGTCGCGGGATCGGACGGAACCTTATAGGTCAGCAACAGCCATGATCCATCAACCATGGCTTATTTCTATTGTAACGACCGTTACAAATCAATATCAACGACCAAACAATTGCCTGGAATGCAGGAAACCCGGATCTGCGTCCGCAACATCTTCCAGGTGAAGCGCAAAGCCCGATGTTGCTGAACTGCCCAACTCCGCGCGGAGTTGCATGGTTGGAATATGATAATCCCCGCCATTCTGACGCCGGTAAGGAATAGGACGCGTTGTTTCAAGTGTCCGCGTCCGGTCGCGCAGATCTTCGGCGGCGGCTTCAAAGCGTTGTTCATTGAAGCGATCGGTACTGTAGGTCACGAAGGGCGGCAGCACGTCGTAGCCCGGATAGTAGAGGATGCCGTCGTTGATCGGGAATAGCAGGTCATCAATGGCGCCGTTGATTCCGCGCGGGGACTAATGCTCCTCCCATCCGCCCGCGGTGACGATCAACATGGCTCGTTTACCGGCCAGGGTTCCTTCGCCATAGCGATCAACCCACCGCTTGTCGCTGTGTTCGCCGACGCCATAGGCGAAGCCTATGCGAACACGCGATCCACCCAGCCTTTCAGGATGGCGGGCATGGTGAACCACCAGAGCGGGAACTGCAGGATCAACGTATCGGCCCAGAGAAGCTTCTCGATCTCCGCCTTGACATCGGCCGTCAACGTGTCGCTGTCGAAAGCATGTTTGGAGGCCGCAACGGGCAGAAGCCGTTCGTCCGGAGCCAAGGAAGGGAAGTCGGCGCGGTCGATCTCGGATTTCCACCGCATGGCATAAAGATCGGAAACCTGAACCGTATGTCCGACGGCTTCCAGTTCTCGGACGGCGACATCGCGGAGCGATGCCGAAAGGGATTTTTGTTCGGGATGGGCGAAGACGATGAGTACATTCATGACGAGCACCTGTTCGTTGACGATAGTTTACCCAAGATAGACGCTGCCCGACTGATGCGTTATATGGTGGATATGGATAAGATAATGCCGAATAATGGATAGATCTGATATCACGCTCGAACGCATCCGCACCTTCGTTCGCGTCGCCGAGCGCGGGAATCTTTCGGTCGTGGCACGCGAGCTGAACGTCGGCCAGTCGAGCATTACGCGGCATATGCGCGAGCTCGAGGAGGCCCTGGGCGTGGCGCTGCTAAGCCGCACGACCCGCCGCGTCACGCTGACCGAGGAAGGCAGCCGCTACTATGCTAACGTCGTCCAAATCCTGCGCCTGGTGGAACAGGCGACCGATGAGGCGCGAAGCGCACAGGGCGCCCATGCCGGCCCGGTTCGCATCTCTTGCACAGCGGCGCTCGGCGTCCGGCACGTCAGCCGATTGGTCTTCGCCTTCCAGGACCGCCACCCTGAGATCTCGGTCGATCTCAGCCTGACCGATGAGCGCATCGATCTCATCCGCGAGGGGGTGGATATCGCGCTGCGCCTCGGCCCGCTTGCCGACAGTTCCATGAAGCTGCGGGCGATCGGTCAAAGCCAGCGTGTTCTCGTCGCGTCTCCCGCCTATCTGGCAAGGCATGGCCGGCCGACGACCCCCGAGGAACTCGAGGGTCATGAGGGTATCCGCATGTCGAACATTGCCGGGAGCGAAGATCTCGTGCTCGAACGGGCGGGGGATAAGCGGTACGTCGTGCCCTTCGGAGGACGGCTCCAGTTCGATCACGGGCTTGCCTCGCGCGAAGCCCTTGCGGCGGCCCGCGGCTTCGGTCCGGCCCATATCTGGCTGGTGGACGACCTTCTCGCGGACGGTCGCCTGGAAACGATCCTGCCTGACTACACGCCACCGGCCGTGCCGTTGAACATGCTTATTGCGCCTGAACGGACCAGTATTGCGCGGGTCAGGCTGCTGGTGGAGTTTCTGGTGGAAGAGTTGCCGCGCATTCCAGGCATAAGGCGCTCCCAGGCGGAGAATTAGTCGGCCCGCTCCGACAATGGATCAGGTGCGACTTGCCGAATTTCAACCGAAGCTTATGCCGGAATTCATTGGCAGAATTTTTGCTTTCCGATCGGTTTCGGTAATTCACCAATTAGGTACATGTTGCTGTGCCCTATGCCAAGATGCTGTCCCAACGATAGAATATTTCCAATTTTTCTTGTGACTATCGCAGGGCAGCCCGTGAGTTGCGTAGTGATATGGTGCCGGGTGCCGTGATCAGGGCTGGATTGATCGCAGCAGAGCGGTAATGTGATTGGGAACTATCCTGCGAACATCTCCACACGTTATTTCGGATTTATTTTAGATTAGGAATGTGATAGCTGACATATAGTAGTCCCGTGAGAATGATAATGGTCGAATTCAATTTTAGCGAGCCCCCTCGAGGAAACGGCTCCGAGGACATTTCGAACGAGTGCCAACGCCAATTGCAGCCCATCGTTGGTGATATCGTCCGAGCCGCGGTCGCAGCTGGATGGGACGAGAAAGATGTCCTTCTGGCGATGGCGGATGTTGCGTGGGATCTCTATGAAAAGCGCCGGGGCGGTCTTTAGCCGCCGCAATAGCTCGATGATCGTTTTCCACTTCGACGCGAAATAAAATATAGACCGAAAACAGCCCTCTGTTGAATTGTGTCGGATCCATTCGATTCGACTAATAAATAATGCGCTCTAGCGCCTTATTCTTTCTTTACCATGTGAATATTTCCCCTTCAAAACTCGGTAATTTATACTATTTAATTTCGCGCTATAGCTGATTGGCAGCAGCGTGGGGCGAGCAGGGGTTGGGAATCGAGATTACAATCAAGGATTGCTTTCTCATCTGTTTCTCGCGCTTATGAAATTTCGTCAGGGGCGGGCGATGCATAATGAATTTTGCGGGTGAGGTCCGGGAGCGGGCCGATCGATATGTATTCGACATAATCCCTGAGAGTGCGGGGCCGAGAAAGGCCACCATGCGAGGGAGCGTCATAAACTCCATCCGCAATCCCGGATCGCAGACGTTCCTTGCCAAGGAGCATGCGGTGGGGATCGTGTTGGCCCCTTCGCGTGGGTTGCGAGCCTCGCTCGGCAGCGATCGGATCACGCAATACGATGCGCCGGTCGGCTGTCTCGTCGTCAATCCCGCCGGTGTGGACAGTACCCTTGCCTGGCTGGAAACCAGGACAAATCTTGTCGTCGCCATTCCTCCTGATGTTTTGTCCGAACTGGCGCTTCAGGAATTCGATCTTGGAAATGTAGAACTTCAGCCGCCGGCTTTCGGCACCGTCGATCCAGTGGCGCTCGGTATAGCGCAGAGGATTTCTGTCGAGTTAACCGGGAAAGTACCTCCGAATGAACTCTATCTGGATTCATTGGTTACGCTATTCAGTACGCACTTGCTTCACACCTATACAAGCCAGATGAAACAGCTTCAGTCGCCAAAGGGCGGGCTCTCCGCCAAAAGCGCTCGACGCGTGCAGGAATATCTTCGCGAGCATTTTACCGAGAAGGTACATGTCGCGGAGCTTGCTGCGGTCGCCGGCATTTCGCCCAATCACTTCATCGTCAGGTTTACCAAGACCTTCGGCATGCCGCCGCACCGTTACCTCATCAATCTGCGCCTCGACATGGCGGAAGAGCTGCTGGCGGCAGGTGAAGTCCCCATTGCGGAAATCGCCTACATCACCGGTTTCTCGGATCAAAGCCATCTGGCGACAACCATGAAGAGATATCGCGGAAAAACGCCGACAGAGTTCCGATTCGCGCGGTAAGCGTGGTGGACCATAGGCCGTCGAAGTCTCGCTCGGATTCGCCCGAAGCTGATTTTCCATTTTAGCAAGTGCTTTATTTCTCTGATATGCCGAGGGGCAATCGCATATGGATAGATTGGCCCCTCGTCCGTCCTCTCACAGTTCGCTTCGCTCAACTGTTCGAATCCACCTTCTCCCCGCACGCGGGGCGAAGGAGTTTGGCGCTGTCGCCCCCTCTCCCCGTCAAAACGGGGAGAGGGCTGGGGTGAGGGGCACTTTCTATTTCATATGCGATTGTCCTGGACATTCGGAGAGATAGGAGCTGCCAGGAGTTGAAAAATTCCAGCCTGGGCACGCATGCCCAACAATCCCCAGCGCTCATATACGACAGCCTGGGGTACGTGTGGCAAAGCGGCTACACCTGCAACCGCCCAAGCGAAAAACCGTAATTTTCTAAAAAAAATCCGGAATTTTCTAAAATACGCTTATGCGAAAATAAGGGCATGGTCGCTAATGGTAACTATCCGGTGCGACATGGGCATTCAATTCCCTGAATTTGAAATCTTTGCTCCGAAAGTCGAGGTAGCCTGGACTGCCTTGCAACAGCGATATGCCAACCGCCTGACAGAGGCGGAACTCGACTATCTATTTGCCTGCCTCGTCTTCGGTTTGACCTCCCCCGCCTATGGGGAAGGGGAACCTTCGTTCCATTTCGATGTCTGCCGCGCTTTGGTGGCGATGAAGCTTCCTCCCGATCGGGCCGATGCTGCGCTGCATAGCGTTCCGGCGCCGACGGAGCCATGGGTCGAAAGTCTGCGCGAGCAGCTCGAAAGCCAAAGTGCCAAGATGGGACATACACTACAGGAAATGCGGAATTTTAATGACGACGCGGCCGCCGATGCGGATCCAAGCGCGCTTAGTCGTCCAGTCGACAACGAGGAGAAGGCAGCATGAGGGAATGCATTGGGGAACGCCTGCGGACTGAATCTCGTACCGGACTTGCTGGAACCTTCGTTTCAGCCAGCAGCAACGATCGTTGGCTCCGGCGCCGCCTGATGGCTGTACTGCGGATGGCGTCTCGCGTGCTCGGCATACGCCGCAAAGATCTGGGCATTGGTGCACCAGGGACGGGTGACGTCTCCTGTATCGAAAGATCCCCGAGTGCTCCCGTCGTGCAGGGCAAGGGGATGGGGCCCGGGTCCCTGAGAATCGGTGCGGTGGTCGCGCTGGGCACGATAGCATTCGGCGGTATCGCTACGCCTGCGCTTGCACAATATGCCGCCGGCGGCGGAACTGCGTCAGCCGGCAACGCCGTCGCCATCGGGAACGGTACCCAAGCGAATGGTACGAACAGCGTGGCCTTGGGCACCTCTAACAGTGCAACGGGCAACGCTTCGATCGCCATCGGCTATTCGATGGGTGTCAACGGCCTCAATGCCATAGGCATAGGCGTCTTCGCGGGCGCGACCGGCGTCAACGCGCTCGCCATAGGTGGGAACGCCCAAGCTACTGCGGATGGGGCAAGCTCCATTGGCGTCAACTCGGTCGCAGCCGCCGGCGCGGCCGCCTTTGGCCTGAACGCGCGTGCCGACGGAACGAACTCGACGGCGATCGGCTATGTTACCCGAGCGACTGGGCTGCGCGCCACTGCGCTCGGGTTCGGGGCAACCGCGTCCGGGCTGGATTCTATTGCCCAAGGTAATAGCGCTACCGCAAGCAACCAGAACTCCATAGCCATCGGCTTCCAGGCGACCGCGACTGCAATCAACTCCGTCAATCTTGGTAACCGAACTGTTGCGGGAATGGGCGCCCTTCAAGAGAGCGCTATTGCCATCGGCACGGACGTATTGGCCTCTCAAGTCGACGCAACCGCGATCGGCCGCCAAAGCCAGGCGACAGGCACGAGCGCCATTGCTCTTGGCAAGACAGCAGCCGCATCGGGCATTAACTCGCTCGCCATCGGCCCGACCACCGTCGCATCGGGAGATTTCGGGGTTGCTCTGGGTAACCAGGCGCAGACGCTCGCTGGCGGTGGTGCCGTCGCGATAGGTTCGGGCGCAACCGTTGCCGCCACAGGAACCTCGAGCGTCGCGCTCGGCAATAACGCGAGCGCGGCTGGTGTTCTATCGGTTGCAACCGGCGCCGGTGCCAATGCCAGCGGCGACAATTCCACCGCTACGGGACGTCAGGCCGCCGCTAGCGGCACAAATGCCTCCGCGTATGGATCTGGAACGGTTGCGGCAGGAGCCAATTCTCTTGCCGCCGGCGTCAGCGCCAATGCCAGCGGGGCCGGCAGTACGGCACTCGGTATCGGCACAGTAGCTAGCGGCAGCGACTCGGCAGCCATGGGCTTCCAGGCCAGCGCGACGGGAGCGGATTCCACGTCGCTTGGTTCCGCCGCCAAGGCCACCGGTGCCCGTGCGTTCGCGGGTGGTCGTTCGGTCACGGCCGGAGGTGATGATTCCGTTGCCATCGGCACGGCGGCCGTTTCTTCAGGGGCAGCCTCGACAGCGCTCGGAGCAGGCGCGGTGGCAAGTGACGTAAACGGCATCGCTATGGGCACCGCCGCCAGCTCGATCACCGCCGATTCCGTCGCCATCGGCACGGGCGCGGTGGCTGATGGCGGCAAGGCGGTCGCCATCGGCGCGGGCAATACCGCTTACGGCGATGGCGCGGTCGCGATCGGCGACCCGAGCTATGCGAGCGGCACCGGCGCCTTCACTGGCGGCGCCAACAACATCGCCAACAGCGATGGCACGGCAAGCGCCACCGCCGCCAACCAGGCGGCCGGCGCAGTCGCGATCGGCAACAACAACAAGGCGATCGGCCAAGGCTCGGTTGCGCTCGGCAACGGCTCCACGGCAGGCGCTTCCGGTTTCGTCGGCAACGTCGCATTGGGTAACGGCGCGGCGGCAACGGCAAGCTCCGGTGACGTGGCCCTGGGTTCGGGCTCGTCGACGCTCGCGGCGGTCGGCACAGCCAGCGCAGTGATCGGCGGCAATACCTATAACTTCGCCGGCACGACACCGGCCTCGACGGTCAGCGTCGGCGCGGCAGGTGCCGAGCGCACCATCACCAATGTCGCGGCAGGCAGGCTCAACAACGGTTCGACGGACGCCGTCAACGGCTCGCAGCTCTTTGCGACCAACCAGCAGGTTGACCTGAACACGACCGCGATCAACAACATCAATGTCGGCGGTGGCATCAAGTATTTCCATGCCAATTCCACGCTGCCGGATTCTCAAGCCCTTGGGACGGATTCGGTTGCCGTCGGCCCGAATGCGGTCGCCAACAATGCCGGTGACGTGGCCATCGGCCTGAATTCTCAGTCTGGTGCGACGACGGCGGTCTCGGGTGCCACCGTGGGAGGCACCGCCTACAGCTTCGCGGGCACGACGCCGGCGGGCGCCTTCTCGGTCGGTTCCGCCGGTGCTGAGCGCCAGATCCAGAATGTCGCTGCCGGCCAGCTCAACGGCGGCTCGACGGACGCGGTCAACGGCTCGCAGCTCTTTGCAACTAATCAGGCGGTCGACAGCCTTAACACGACGGTCACCACGATCGGCGGCAGCCTCACCAATCTCGGCAATACGATCAACAATATTGCCGGTGACACGTCCGCGACCTACACCGATGCAAATGGCGATGGCATCCGCTACGTGCGCACCAACGACAGGACCCTTGCCGTCAGCGACTCCTCCGCGCAAGGGATCGGTTCGACCGCCGTTGGTTACAATGCCACTTCCGTCGCCGACAATTCGCTTGCGCTTGGTATGAACAGCCAGTCCACCATCGTTGGCGGCGTTGCCCTTGGTTCCGGATCGGTTGCCGATCGCGCCCTGGCGCCGGCCACAGGTCAGCTTCCGGCGGGTCCAACGAACTTCATCCAATATAATACGACGGACAAGACCCTGTTGGGCGCCGTCTCTGTCGGTTCGAGCACCTCCTATCGGCAGATCACCAACGTCGCTGACGGTACCAGCGCGCAGGATGCCGTCACGGTTCGCCAGCTCCAGGGTGCCATTGCTTCGGTCGCGGCGACGCCAGGCAAGTACTTCCATGCGAACTCGGCCGCCGGCGACTCGCTTGCTGTCGGCGCAGAGTCCGTGGCCGTCGGCCCGACGACGGTGGTCAACGGTGACAACGGCATTGGCATCGGCAACGGCGCGGTCGTCGATCAGGTTGCTCCCGGCGGCACGGCCATCGGCCAGAATGCCCATGTTATGCTGGCTGACGGCGTGGCCCTCGGCACAAACTCGCTGGCGGCAGGCGTGCAGTCGGTCGCATTGGGCGCCGGCGCGCAGGCCAACAATATCAATAGCGTCGCTCTCGGTGCACAATCCGTAACGACCGTGGGCGCTCAGGCGGGCTATACCGGCTTCGCCCTTACAGGCCCGCAAACCTCCGTTGGCGAAGTGTCGATCGGCTCGGCCGGCTCGACGCGCAAGCTGACCAATCTGGCAGCCGGTTCGGCAGACACCGATGCCGTGAATGTCAGCCAGCTCAAGGGGCTCGGCACCAACATCACCAACCTGATCGGCGGCGGTACGACGGTCAATCCGGATGGTTCGATCACCGGTCCGACCTATAGTGTCCAGGGTAACAACTACACCACGATCTACGATGCCTTCGGTGCGGTCAATAACACATTGACCACCATCACCAATGGCGGCGGCATCAAGTATTTCCATGCCAACTCGACGCTCGCAGATTCCGCGGCAAGCGGCACTGACAGCGTTGCGATCGGTCCGCAGAGCGTCGCTAGCGGCGTGAGCAGCCTGGCGGCAGGCAACGGATCTGCCGCGGTAGGGCAGGGCGCGGTTGCGCTCGGCCAGGGCGCGCAGGCCAACAATGCCAATGATGTGGCCCTGGGCTCCGGTTCGTCAACGCAGGCTGCTGTCGGCACCTCCGGCACCACGATTCAGGGCCAGCACTACGACTTTGCCGGCGCCACGCCAGTCGGCACAGTGAGTGTGGGGGCTGTAGGGGCTGAAAGAACCATCACGAACGTCGCTGCCGGCCGCATTTCCGCCGACAGCACCGACGCCATCAACGGATCGCAGCTTGCCGCGACCAATTCGGCGATCGACAGCCTGCAGACGGGTGTCGGTACGATCACCAAAAACGCCGTCACCTACGACCTCAATCCCGATGGCAGCAAGAAGAACAGCATCACGCTGCAGGGCGGCGACGTCAATTCGCCGGTGGTCATCTCCAATGTCGGCAAGGGCGTTGCCCCGACGGATGCCGTCAACGTCGCTCAGCTGACCGACAGCTTCAACCAGGGCAAGTCGTATACGGATACCGCTGTCGGCAACACTTTGACCGCGGCTAACAATTATACGGACCAGAAATTCGGGAAACTGAACCAGGAGCTCGGAGACGTACGGTCGGAAGCAAGACAGGCGGCCGCGATAGGACTTGCCGCTGCATCGCTTCGCTATGACGACCGTCCCGGCAAGGCGAGCGTGGCTGTCGGCGGCGGTGTCTGGCGCGGCGAAGGGGCTCTCGCCTTCGGTGCGGGCTATACCAGCGAAAACGGGCGAGTCCGCGCGAATTTGTCAGGTACGGCGGCTGGCGGCCACGTGGGCGTCGGCGCTGGTCTCAGCTTCACGCTGAACTGAGCCACGTCATGCTGAAAGGAGCGCTTCTCGGCGTCCCGGCTTTCATGGCTTGCAGCCTCCTGTTCGGTCCGTCTGCGGCCGGACAGGAGGCTGCCCTCCCAAACTATCGCATAAAACCTTCGGAGGTCGTCGTTCCTCCAGAGCTGAAGCCTGGCGAGTATCAAAGAACCATTCGTCCGTTCGAAAACTGGACCCTGATCTGCGATGAAAACCTGAAGGTCCGCCAACGGGTTTGCAACGTCACTCAGATCATCGAGAACGAGCGGGGGCAGGTTGCATTCAGCTGGTCGCTCGCTGCCACCAAAGGAGGCGAGCCCTACATGATCTTGCGCACCGCCCCTGTTGCCAAGAGCGACGGACGCATCCTTGTGAAGTTCGAGGGTCGCAAGGAGCCTATCCAGGTCAAGCTCGATGGCTGCAACCAAACGGTTTGCGTCGGCATGCTCCCGATCGGGCCTGTCCTGCGCGAGCAGATTTCGAAGAATACCGCGCCGGCGATCTCCTATCCAACGGCGGATGGGCAGACGATCAGCGTGACTGCAAACCTCAAGGGCCTTTCTACCGCCGTGAAGGCGATAAAGTAACGGACGGATTTTCAATGAACCAGCAATCAATCCACGATCGCATCATGTCCCGCAACAAGAACGACGCTGCAATTCAGAACGTGGCTGACGATCAAGTGAAACCGGGGCGGAAATGGCGGAAGGCGACCCTTCTCTCGCTGCTTGCAATCGCCATCGCCGGCGCCGGCGGCTATGCCGTGGCCCGATATGATCTGATCGGGAACCTTCTATCGCAGCCGGCCGTCGCCGCGGCGAACGACGCCAATCCAGCCCTGCCGGACACACCGTTCCTGCAGCACGCCAAAAAGGCAGGGCTACAGTCCTGCTCGACCATCTTTCCGGTTCTCGGACAGTTGCTGACAAGCGGCGCGCAATACAATGTCCAATCGATCTGGAACAATCAGGCGGCCGACAAGCATGCGGTGCAGGCCCTTGTCGGCATGGATTACGCCACACAGGGTTATAGCGGTCCGGCTGCCGGCATCATATTCGCCGCCCCGGTCGCATCCGGCTGCGAGGGCGCCATGGTTCGTGTGGCACCGTTTACAGGCTCTTGTCCGGAAGTTTCGGCCAAGTTCCCGAACGGAAGCAAGCTCGTCAACAATCTCGGGCAGGTCGGGGTCTACGAACTCGGCAGCGATGGCGGCGATGCGATGCTTCTGCCGACCGGAAACGGCTGCGTCGTCATTTCGGTCGCTTCGGCAGCAGGAAAACAAGGGGGCGCAAAATGAAATTGAGATCCGCCATTGCGGCGATCGGCATGTTGTTTGTCTCTACTGCCCAGCTGGGGGCAGCCGATCTCTTTACGACAGAGCAGCCGCCAGCGCCTCCGCCGGAGGAACGCGGCATCTGGGCGGCCATAGCCTATTCCGCGCCCGACGAAAAATACGGTTTCTTCTGGGGCGCCGACAAACGGCAGGAAGCTATGGATATCGCGCTCAAGCACTGCGAGCGGAACAAGGGTAACAGCTGCGTCGTGATCAGCGTGTTTCGCAATCATCGGCACTGGGATGACGACGATAAGACCGGCTTTCCGTACAATCATTGCGGCGCGCTTGCCATCGGCAAGGAAAAACGCGAGCGGGCGACGCCATGGAGCGCGAATTCGGCACCGACGCGCAAGGAAGCTGAAGATCTTGCGCTGAAGGCATGCGAGCGCTCCGGTTCTTCCTGCGCTGTCCGCGAGTGGGTGTGCACCTAACTTATCCGTAACTGTGATCGCGAAAGCCATGCTTTCGCGATCGTGGCTGTCAGTACGGACTCTATACCCCCTAATGTCTTGCGGTGCCGGCCGCAGAAATGTTTTGTTCCAAGCAGAAAGATCTTACCCTTTGCCAGTTTCAACGTTCATTTCAACTCGCACAATCGGTCGCATATTTCGGGCGACGCTCACCTTTGCCTGCGCGAGTGCTGCTTTGACGCTTGCGCCCGCAGCCTTTGCCCAATCGGCGCTGCCAAACGGTGCCTCAAGCCTGCAGGAGGCGTATCAGGACTGGCGTGTCGCATGCAACCAAAGCGACAAGGCGCCGGTATGCACGATTTCGCAGGATCAGACTCAGCAGAATGGTCAGCGACTGCTTGCCGTCGAACTGCAGATGCGTCCCGACGGCAGCGGGGTGGCGACACTTCTCCTGCCGTTCGGCATTGTTCTCGATTCCGGCGTGACACCGAATATCGATGATCAGGCGCCCTTGAAGCCGGTGCGCTTTCGCACCTGTCTGCCAAACGGCTGCATTGCCTTGCTTCCGCTCGACGCTGCAACGCTTGCCAAATTGCGCACCGGCTCGCGCTTAAACCTCAAGGTCGTTGCCGACGGTGGCAATGCGCTGGGTTTCCAAGTCTCGCTACAGGGCTTTTCGGCAGCGGTCGATCGGATTGCCGCCCTGAGTGACAGAAAATAGGACTGTCCCGGCTTTGCGACGGCACTGGAGTCAGGCTCCTTGTGCCGTCGCGCAGCCATGGCGTGCCGAATGGCTCAGGCGAATACCGCGATACAGACGGACAGCCAGATCAAGGCTATTCCCAGCGCCAATGCTCGCCTGGCCTCAACCACTTTCTCTGCCTCTTCTTCCGCAACAGGCGTCGTCACAATCCAGGGCACGCAGCCAAGCGCTGCAAATCCGATGATGGCTAAAACCACCACAAAATAATCGGAAATATGCCAGGGTCCCTGTTCATACACGCCCCAATAGCCGAGGAACGCCATCCCGACCGCAAACATGGTCGCCGATGCGGAGCAAAGCCCGGTAACCGAGCCCGCGGGTGCACGCATCTTGCTTTTTTCCGATATTGACCCATTCATGACGCTATATCCACGCTGGCCGTCGCCTCCGTGCATATATGTCAGGAATTGCCCGCCGCCTCAACGGAATGCATGAGGGATCGCTTCAGCTGGTGAATATGTCCCGCGCCAATCCCGCAGCAACCGCCGACCATCGTTGCGCCGGCATCGACCCATGAACAGGCGAAGCGCGAATAGGCATCATCGTTCAGATCGTCACGGGTCGCATGAAGGCCTTCATTGGCGGCAGATTCGCCTTGTTCCCCCTCGAAAGCATTGGCATAGACGCCGATCTGGAGAGCAGAACCGCTGCTCCTGAAGACCCGTCCCGCCGCGTCGACCGCCGCGCGCATGACTTCCGGCTTGCTGCAATTGAACAGAAGCGCTTCCGCACCAGACGAAGCGGCCCATCGAGCCGCGTCCTCTACCTTTTCTCCGGAACGGAGCGCGGGAGGAGCGCCGTCCCGCTGTGCGGCGTCATCCGCCAAAGTGAACGAGATCCAGAACGGCTTGCCGGTTTCGGCGACCGCGGTGCGGACGGCTTCTCCTTCGGCGATCAGGCTGAGGGTTTCGCCGAGCCAGACATCGACGTGAGGATCGAGATTTGCCACGAGAACCTTGAGATAGTCCTGGACCCGAGACGGATCGAAATTCTCAGGCTCGTAGGAACCGAAGATCGGCGGCAAGGAACCGGCAACCAGGATTTTACGGTCCTTGCAAGCATCGGCGGCGTCACGCGCCAATTTTCCCGCGCGCGCAATCAGAGCGGCACCTTCCGTCCAGAACCGCTCCTCGCCAATATGGAAGGGCACGAGCGCATAGCTGTTGGTGGTTATGACGTCGGAGCCGGCGGCGATGAACTCGTCATGGACCTGTCGGACAATCTCGGGCGAATTGATCAGCGCGAGTGCCGACCATTCCGGCTGCTTCAACTCGGCGCCGAGGCGAAGGAGTTCGCGGCTCATGCCGCCGTCGAGGATCAAGAGTTTGCTCATAAATAGGATCTCCAGAAAGGTCAGGCATGCGGAGAGGTGCGCCCCTCCTTCGTGCCCCCGGTTAGCGCCGCATGGGAACCTGCGCCTCCAGGAAGCGGAAGGCTCGTGCGATAATGGCGGTGATTATGAGGTAGAAGATGGTCACGACGATCAGCGGCTCGTAAACGAGCAGCGTGTCCTGGCGCACCTTGGTGGCAACGGCGTAGAGATCCATCACCGTGACGGTGAAAGCCAGCGGCGTCGCTTTCAGCTGCATGACGATTTCGCCGCCGATGGTCGGCAATGCGATGCGAATGGCGCGCGGCAGCCAGATGCGCCGCGTCAGCGTGAACGGCCGCATGCCGAATGCGCGACCGGCCTCAAGCTCGCCTTTCGGGACGGCAAGCAATGCGCCGCGCAGCACTTCCGCCTCGTAAGCCGCATAATTCAGCGTGAAGCTGACGGCGGCGAAGAAAAAGCCCTCGCGAAGGATCGGCCAAAGCAGGCTCTGGCGAATACCAGGGATGACAGGCAAAAGAGAGCCGACGCCGTAATAAAGCAGCCAGAGCTGGATCAGCAGCGGCGTGCCCCGGAAGAAGGTGCAATAGCCGCTGGCGAAATATCGGAGAAGGCGATTGCTGCTGATCTGCGCGAAGGCGAGGCCGATTGCGATGATGAAGCCGAAGACGACGGAAATCGCAAGCAACGACAGCGTTTGCCAGGCTCCGGTCAACAGAAGTGGCCAATAGGAATTGATCCACGAGAAGGTCATGTCAATGCTCCTCACGCGAGCTTCGGTTGACCACGACGCACCCGGCGTTCAATCAACTTGAACACCGCATTCGAGACGAGCGTGAGGGCGAGATATATGAGGGCGGAGGCCAGGAAAAAGATGAAGTAGTGCTTGGTGCTCGCACCGGCGAGACGCGTGGCGAGAGCGAGCTCCTGGTAGCCGACGACCGCGACGAGCGCGCTGTCCTTGGTGACCGACATCCAAAGATTGGCAAGTCCCGGCAGAGCATTCGGCAGCAGGGCCGGCAGGATAATGCGGCGGAAACGCAGGCGCGGCCCCATGCCGAAAGCCTTTGCCGCTTCGACCTGACCAACGGGAATGGCAAGGATCGCGCCGCGCAGCACCTCCGTCATGTAGGCGCCTTGCACGAAGCCGAGCACGGCGACGGCGACCGCAAAGCCATTCAATTCGAAGGCCGGGAAATTGAGCGCCGCGAAGATCCGGTTGAGGCCGTCCATTCCTGCATAGTAGAGCCCCACGATCAGGATCAGCTCGGGGACCGCGCGAATGGCGGTGGTGTAAAGTTCCAGCAAAAGGCAGAGCGGCCTGATGCCGGAAAGCTTGCCCAGCGCGCCGCCGATACCGAGAAGAAGGCCTATCAGAAAAGCGCCGGCGGAGATGGCGACCGTGGAGGCGGCGCCCGTCAACAGCACTCCACCCCATCCAGGCGGATAGGGGGAGAGCAGGTCGAGAATGCCTTGCTGGGAGGTCGCCATCGTCGCGATCGTTTACTTGGCGCCGTAGATGTCGAAGCCGAAATACTTTCTGGTGATTTCGTCGTATTTGCCGCTGGCGCGCACCGCGGCGATGGCCGCATTGAGCTTTGCCTTGAGCGCGGTGTCTTCCTTGCGCAGGCCGCCGGAAACGCCGGCTCCGAGGATTTCCTTATCGTCGGCGACGTCGCCCATCTTGGCGCAGCAATCCTTGCCGCCATCGCTCTTCAGGAAGGCGTCGAGGGCAAGTGAATCGCCGAAGACATAGTCGATGCGGCCGGCGGCAAGATCCTGAAACGCCTCATCGAGCGTCTGATAGGTCTTTTCGTCCGCGACCTTGGCAAAGTATTTCTTGTAGTATTCCGACTGGATGGTCGACACCTGGATGCCGATGGTCTTGCCCTTGACGTCGTCTGCCGTCGCGCCGGGCTTCTGGTCCTTCGGGCCGATCAGCGTGCTGGGCGTATTGTAGTATTTGTCGGTGAAATCGATGACTTTCGAACGCTCCGCCGTATTCGACATCGATGACCAGATCACATCGAACTTCTTGCTCTGAAGCGCCGGAATGAGACCGTCCCAGGAAAGCTCGACGATCGAGCACTTCTCTTTCATCTGCTCGCAAACGGCGTCCATCATGTCGATTTCCCAGCCTTGCCATTTGCCAGAGGCATCCTTGGCGAAGAATGGCGGATAGGATTCGTTCATGATGCCGAAGCGGACCTCGGCCTGCGCCGTGACGGTGGAAAGGGCAAGCGTTACGCCGGCAAGCAGCATGGGAAGCAGTTTCATATGCGGGTTCTCCTGGTGTTGTTGTCTGTGCGGGAAGTGAAGATCAGGGCGAAAGCATGCCGGTGAATTCACGGCAGCGGGCGCTGAGCGGAGCATCGAAGACCTGCTCAGGCGGTCCTTCTTCCTCGATCCGTCCCTGGTGCAGGAAGAGAACGTGGCTCGAGACATCGCGGGCAAAACGCATCTCGTGGGTCACCAGCAGCATGGTTCGGCCTTCTTCCGCGAGATCACGGATGACCTTGAGCACTTCACCCACCAGTTCCGGATCGAGCGCCGATGTCGGTTCGTCGAAGAGCATCACCGCCGGGTCTATACAAAGGGCTCGGGCAATCGCTGCTCTTTGCTGCTGACCTCCAGAGAGGAAGGCTGGATAGGCATCGCGCTTGTCGTAGAGCCCGACTTTATCGAGAAGAACCTGCGCCTTTTCGATCGCCTCGCGGCGAGGGATGCCCAGGACATGCACCGGAGCCTCGATGATGTTTTCGAGAACGGTCATGTGCGCCCAGAGATTGAAACTCTGGAATACCATGCCGAGCCCCCGGCGGATCCGCTCGATCTGCCGCCAGCTTTTCGGCTGCGTCCGTCCTTGCCGTGCCTGTTTCAAGGCGATTTCCTCGCCATTGACGACGATGCGTCCGCGGTCCGGCATTTCGAGCAGGTTTATACACCGCAGAAACGTGCTCTTGCCGGAACCGGACGAGCCGATGACGGCAATGACATCCCCTTGTCTGGCCGTGGTTGAAACGCCCTTGAGGACTTCGTGTGAACCAAAGCTTTTGTGAAGATCTTCCACACAAAGTGCCTGGGAGGACGGCTCTGCCATGCATAATTCCGATAAAAGACAATTTGCGGAGAATATCGCGAAGATGGGCGGAATTTGCGCGCAATTTCCGATTATTTTGCATAAAAAAAGCAAAAATCTATTTCAGGTGCATCTTTTGTGATAGAATAGAGATGTCGCCACACAATTTCACCGACCGGCCAGAGGAATGGGATGGAAAATCTGGATCGCTTCGATCGCGATATTCTCGATATCGTCCAACGCAACTGCCAGCTCACCGCCGAAACAATCGCCGATGAGGTCGGCCTTTCAACGTCCGCCGTGCAGCGGCGCCTGAAACGGTTGCGCGAGGATGGCATCATCAAGGCGGAAATTGCGGTCGTGGACCGCAAGGCGACCGGAACCTCGATGGTCTTCATCGTCGGCATGGAGATCGAACGGGACAACTACGATGCGCTTGCCAAGTTCCGCCTTTGGGCGGAGAAACAGGATCACATTCAGCAGGTCTACTATGTCACCGGCGCCGTCGACCTCATTGCGATCGTCACCGCCAGCGATGTCGAGCACTATGACGACATCGCCGCGTTGATCATGGCTGAGAATCCGCAAATCCGCCGCATGCATACGAATGTGGTGCTGCGGGACGTGAAACTCGGATTATTCGTTCCGCTGGCAAATGGTGGTGAGGACGGCCGATAGAGCGGTTCGGTTTTCATGGAATTTCTGAATGGTTCTGTGTGGACTGTGATCGGTTCACTATCGCAGATAATGGATATGCGGCCGCTCGTGATGAGGCGAGATCTCGACCCGGGCTTCCACGGCGAAGACGTCCCGCAGGAGGTCTTCGGTCAGCACATCTTCCGGGGCGCCTGCGGCCACGATCCGGCCGTGCTGCATGATGATCAGCTGGTCGCAGAACATGGCGGCATGGTTGAGATCGTGAAGGGCGATGATGCTGGTGATCGGCAGGCCTGAAACCAGCCGCATGAGGCTGATCTGATGCTGAATGTCGAGATGGTTGGTCGGCTCGTCGAGGATAAGTTCTTTCGGTGCCTGCGCCAAGGCGCGGGCAATGTGGGTGCGCTGTTTTTCCCCGCCCGAAAGGCTCAGCCAACGATCGTTGCGCTTTTCCTTCATTCCGGCGCGCTCAAGGGCGCTTTCCACGGTCTCGTCATCCGTCGAGGTCCAGCCTGAAAACATCGACCGATGCGGAAATCGGCCGAGCTTTACGACATCGATGACCTGGAGATTGGCATTGGTCGTGCCGTGCTGCTCGACAAAGGCCACGCGCCGTGCGATCGCGCGCCGAGGCATCTTGTCAAGATCGCGTCCGTCAAGCGTGATGCGGCCGGAATTCGGCTTTTTCAATCCGGCCAGCAGACGCAGAAGCGACGTCTTTCCGGAGCCATTCGGTCCAAGCAGGCCGAGCATTTTTCCCGCAGGCGCTTCGAAGGAGACGCCGTCGAGCACGGTCTTCCTGCCGATTTTCCAGATAATGTTGTCGGCCTTGATGCTCATGATGCGCGCTGGAACCGATAGAGAATGATCGCAAAGAATGGGACGCCGACCAGCGCCGTAACCACCCCGATCGGCAGGACCTGCTGTGGGATGAGGGCGCGTGAGGCGATATCTGCCAGCACCATGAACATCGCTCCGATGATGGCGCAAGCCGGCAGCAGCCGGATGTGAAGCGGCCCGACGACGAAGCGTGCCGTGTGCGGTACGACGAGACCGACAAAGCCGATCGAGCCCACCATGCTGACGATGGTCGCTGTCATCATCGCGGTCAGCGCAAAGAGCCCCATCCGCGCTCGCCCGACATTGACGCCAAGAGACGAGGCTGCCTCGTCACCAAAGGCGAAGGCGTCCAGGACACGCGCGTAGAGCAGACAGGCGGCAAGCCCGAAGCCGACGATAGTCGATACCAGCATGAATTCCGGCCAGCGTACGCCGCCGAAACTGCCGAGCAGCCAGAACATCACATCACGCGCCTGTTGGGCATTCCCCGATGTCGTTACGATATAGGATGTCGCGGCGTTGAACAGCTGAGAGGCGGCGACGCCGGCAAGGATGGTGCGATCGGCACCGCCTCGTGTGCCGTTGGAAAGGAGAGCGACAAAGAAAAAGGCAGCGAATGCGCCGGCAAAGGCACCTGCCGACAACGAAACCGCACCGGCGCCGACGCCCAAGATGACGACCGCAACGGCACCCGTCGAAGCACCCGCCGAAATGCCAAGCACATAGGGTTCGGCAAGGGGATTTCGAAGGAGCGATTGCATGATTGCCCCCGACAGTGCCAGCCCCGCACCGCAGAAAGCCGCCACCAATGCCCGGCTGAGGCGATAATCCCAGATGACCGTTTCGTGGATGCGGTTGATCTCGACGCCTGTCCAGCCGAGCCTGTTGGTGATGGCGTAGAACGTCGTCGACAGCGGGATCGGCAGGTCGCCGATGCCGACACTGATACCGATGATCAGGCCGATCGCTGCAAGGGAGGCCAGCAGCAACAGGCCGAAGGCAGCCAGTTGCCGTAGGGTGCGGTACGCGTCGATCACTTCAGCAGACCAAGTGCCTTGAGCTGCTGGGCCACCTGCTCGGCGCCATAGATCGTGCGGATGGTCGGGTTCATGGCCTGACCGTCCATGACGACGATGGCCTTGTTCTTGACGGCGGGAAGCTGGCTGACGGCCGGATCGGTGGTGAGAAACTTGATCTTGGCTTCCGGCTTGTCGAGTTCCCAGCGATTGCGGTCGAGGCTGGCAACGACAATGACATCAGGATTGGCGGCGATGATGCTCTCCCAGCCGAGTGTCGGCCATTCCGCTTCGGTGGTAATGGCATTGTGGCCGCCAAGCAGGTCGGCGATATAACCTGAAGGGCTGTTTTTTCCGCCGACATAGGCATCTGCAGATGGCGATGGGCTAGAGAACCAGAAGACATAG
The DNA here is from genome assembly GCF_008370325.1 of Martinezella tropici. GTDB lineage: Bacteria > Pseudomonadota > Alphaproteobacteria > Rhizobiales > Rhizobiaceae > Rhizobium > Rhizobium tropici_B. The sequence continues at coordinate 78,226 of NZ_VNIP01000004.1, forward strand.
GAGAGCTTCTTGCCGTCCTTCGGCGCATTCGCGCGGAGTGCCGTTTCCCGCTTTTTGAAATCCGCGATCAGCGCCTGGCCCTTGTCGCGGACATCGAAAATCTGCGAGAGTTCGTCGATCTCCTGATAGAGCGTGCTCATGTTCCAAATCTGGCTACGGGCGGCATTGCCGTATTTGTCCTGAGAAGCACCCTGGGCTGGGCAGATACTGGGGGAAACATAGGTGGGAATATTGAGCTTTTCGAAGTCCTCGCGCTTTGCCACCTTGCTGCTCGGTCCCATCAGGGTCGGTAGTGCGGCTGTAACGAAATCAGGATTTTCCGAGAGGATCGATTCAAAGGTCGGGAACTCGACCGTCAGCAGCTTGACCTTGGAATTGGCTTCCGCAAGCTGCGGCAGAACTTTGTTGGGCCAGAAGGCGGTGCCGACCATTTTGCTCTCAAGACCAAGCAAAAGAAGAATTTCGGCACTGTTCTGGCCAAGCCCGATCGCCCGTTCCGGTGCTTTCTGGAATGTGACCTTGGTGCCGCAATTGTCGATCGTCAGAGGATAGCTGGTGGATGCGGCAGATGCCGCCGGTACGGCAAGGCCGAGCGCTACGCAAAGAGCCGAGACGGCTAAAAGTGATTTCAATATGGTCACGAAAAACATCCTGATCGTTTGCGGCCAAATGTGAACGGGTAAAAACACCCGCGGCGGTATAGCCTTGTCAGGCGGTTACAAACAAGAGGAATTTACTCATATTTATGCAGATTCGGCACGCATGGACCAGGGCAAGGCCTGGGTTCGCCGGTATCACCGCCGTGACCGGCAATTAAATGCCAAGATCGAGCTGGGATTGCGAGCGGCCATCGTCGTTTTCCTCGTTCGTCAGGGATGAAAGCGTGACGCCGAGCAGCCGAACCGGCCGCCTGAACGGATGGACGGTCGCCAAAAGCGCGGATGCCGCTTCAAGGATTTCATCCATGCCCGCGACCGGAACAGAAATGGTCCGACTGCGCGTGGCCTGCGTGAAATCCGAGTATTTGATCTTCACGGTCACCGTCTTGCCGCTGATGCCGCTTGCGTCGCAGTAGCGCCAGACCTTCTCTGCGAGCGGCCGCAATTCCGCCGTCGCCAGATCGAGATCGTCGATATCCTCCGGAAACGTATCCTCCGCGCCGACGGATTTGCGGATCCGGTCGGGCCTCACCTGGCGTTCGTCGATGCCCCGGGCGATCCCGTAGAAATATGGTCCGGACTTTCCGAAATGCTCCTGCAGGAAGACGAGGGGCTTCGCTTTCAGATCGAGCCCGGTTTCGATCCCGTATTTGCGCATGCGCTCGGCGGTCGCCGGCCCGACACCATGGAATTTGCTAACGGGCAGCGCCTCGACAAATGCCGGTCCGTTCTTCGGCGTGATCACAGCCTGGCCGTTGGGCTTGTTCAGATCGCTCGCCATCTTGGCGAGAAACTTGTTGTAGGAGATGCCGGCGGAAGCATTGAGCCCGGTGACCTGCTTGATCCTGGCCCGGATTTCCAGCGCGACCTCGGTGGCGATCTCCACGCCCTTGAGGTTCTCGGTGACGTCGAGATAGGCCTCGTCGAGCGAGAGCGGCTCGATCAGCGGCGTATATTCGGCGAAGATCTCGCGGATCTGCTGCGATACGGCCTTGTAGACGTCGAAGCGCGGCGGCACGAAAATCAAATCCGGACATTTGCGCTTCGCAGTCACCGATGGCATGGCCGAACGAACGCCGAAGGCGCGGGCCTCATAGCTTGCCGCAGCCACAACGCCGCGCGCTGCGGACCCGCCGACCGCAAGCGGCTTGCCGCGCAGTTCGGGATTGTCTCGCTGTTCGACCGACGCGTAGAAGGCATCCATGTCCACATGGATGATTTTGCGAACGGGCGTCGAGCTCATATCGTTCATTATCGTCTCGGTGGTCCGCGCTAGAATCAGGCCGCGCTAGAATGACGTAGGTGAGCATGATTTCGTCCGAAAATCGCGTGCACTTTTCGGCATCATGCTCTGGCGTTCCAACGCTACCGCAAATCGCGGCGTGTCGAACAAATACGGAACATATCACGCTTGGCGACGATATCAAACAGGCTCCGGATCTTGCCGGGCAGGACTTTGCGACGTCGCTGCCGGCCTGGATTGTCATAGACCAAGCGTACCGAGCCAGCTATCGAAACTCGACACTGAAGCCGCGCGCGACGGCGCTTCCGTCTTGAAATCTCGTGAATGCTTGCGCACTTCGCTTGGGTTGTAGCCGAACTCATGGGTGAAAGCCCGGCAGAAGTTGGCGGCGGACTCGAAACAGAACTGACCGGCTATCTCGCCGATTTTCCGGCCATCGGCGGGATCGTTAAGCGCGGCGCGCGCGGCCAGAAGCCGTTTTCTTCTTATATAGTTGAGCACTCCGCTCGAGGTCTGAAACAGCTCGTAAAGGCGGGTGCGCGAAATCGCCAGTTCACGGCTTAGGGTTTCCGGCGTCAACTCCGCGGAGCCGAGGTTGTTCTGAATGAAATGCCTTGCCCGGGTCATCAATCCGCTTTGCGATATTTCGCCATCGATCTGGCCGTGCATCAAGGGGGATATTGTATGGAACACCATCTCCCGAAGCTGGTTCCTGACGCTTGGAAGATCGTCTCTGGTCAAGCGAAGGAGATTGACTTCGAGAAAATCCATGTAACTCGAAAGTAACGAGACGCGCGGGCCTCCAAGTACGATATTGCTGCTGGCGCTCGGCAGTCCACCATAGGCGGCAAACAGATCGCATGGCAGGATCAGCGTCGTGGATTGCGCCGGCAAGGTTCGTCCGTAAAAGGGGCAGCCCAGCATTCGGATTTCCATCATGCCGGGCTCGTTTTCGACAACCTTGCCGTTTACGCTCGCCCATGTCTTTCCGGTGCGCAAAAAAGTGATCTGCCAATGATCTATCGAGCTGAAGCGCACCTTTTCCGGGGTGCGTTCGAAACTGAATGCCGGGGTGTCCTGCTGAATGAGCAAGACCCCTTCGAGGTTCCATACAATCTGCTTAACCGCGAACGGCTCATAGGCTTTTGCTTGATTTTGCAGCCGCATATCGATCAGCGGCGCCATGCGCTCCTGCCAGGCTGCAAATTGCCGATCGGGGCGCAGCTCCTCCGTTGAAAACGCCAGGGACGCCAGCTCCGTTCTTTCGGGAAGCTCGCTGTAAAGCGGTACCTGTGGGGAGCGGGGCCAGCGGCGGCGCTCGACAGCCTTGGGCTGTTCAAATGAAATATCTGCTTTGCTCCACATCATTGTAGCGCCCCCTCGACACTACATAGTGTGTTTACTTGCCGCGGCTGCAGCGCCCATTGAAAATTCTGCAGCTGGCCCCCACACCAGTTGATCATATTAAAACCACATTTGTTTGTGGATTAGCCGCCTTCTCGTGAGATCCAGCCTGATTTCCAACTTTTCATGCCGGAACGAATCTGATTCCTTATTGTAACAGGAAGAGAGAGGGATAAACGCACGATAGGTTGCGTCCTCGTCTTTGAGGCGGCGGACATCTCTGTTCGACAGCGCGGCGAGCAGCTTGGCAAAAGGCCAAACTGCCCGGCTGATGATCTCCGGCGGCCATCGCAAGGAACGCAAAACTGATACCCGAGAGGGTCGCATTTACCGCAAACCTTACTTCAATACTCGTAACAGTTACTTAAGCATTATTCTCTAATAATTTCAAGAATTTTATCGAGAGATGGAAATAATTTTAACGGATGTGGAAACGAAGATAGAGGATATGGAAGTAAGCAAATGGTAGTAAACCCGATTAAGCCGAAGTTTTATCTTTCCCGCCTTGTATCAAGCTTGACTTCTGTTTGCTTGTGCGCCCTTTTTCTTGCCTACCCGGCAGAAAATGCGGTGTCCGCAACCATGAATAAATATAAATACAAGACCATCGATCTGTACATGAAGAAAAGCGAAAGCAACATGTACTTTTATGGGACCGGTCAGGTTCGCAAGAGGACAACGGTTTCCTCCGACGAGTATTTCAAGGGGGCGCCCTATATCTGCACGCCGAGCGGCTTTGGACGCACCTCGCATTGCTACAATCGTTGAACAAATTGAAACCGTCTGGCAATTGATCCCGTTGCCAGAACGGTCCCGAATGTCTCAATCCATGCCGACGTCACAGTCGATCGATCTTGCCTGCTCGCCATCTTCTCTGTATCCGGTTTAGCTGGGCAAGTGCCGGATGACGTAGTTGTCTCTGCGCAGTTTCATTGCCTCGTCGTCATGTCTCGGCAGGTTGTGACGAAATACATACCACTTTCCGTCCGGTAGGCGCTTCTGATAGATGACGCCGTCTTTTTCACGGTGCAGAAAGCAGGACGTCTTTTCCACGTCGTACGTCTTGTTCTGCCAACGAGCCTTCATGCATAGCTTGCCGTTGAAGGTCGCATACCAGGTGCCTTTGGCATAAGTTCTGTCGGCGCCGGTATGCGACCAGGCCATGAAGCTGTCTTGCTTGGCGGAAAAATAGCCGGCACCATCTTTCCAAATCCACGACCGGCCGGCGTAAAGGTTTCGCACGTCCGAGGCGCTTATCGATGTTGCTTGAATGGCAGAGCGCTCGATCATCCAATCGGCATGCTGCCGGCTCGCAGCATGTGCCGATCCACCCAACAGCAACATCGATATGGCTGCACCTGATATAAAGAGTCTTGCGAGAGACATCTTCGCCTCCATTTTTGTTGTTGTTGGTTCAGTTCAACAGAGGACTGACAACGCGCCAGTCCGGCCGTCCGAGGCCATGAGGCCACGGATAGACCTCGCGATCGTCGAAATACACCACCCCCGCGATGTTCTTGAATTCATCATGCGGTTTGGCGGCTTCTTCAGCCCAGGCATGGACATAGGCTTCGCTTCCCTGGTAGCCCAGCTCCGCGATAACGATCGGCTTTCCGTAGGCTTTGACGCGGTCATAGCCCGGTTTGGTCGCTTCGACGAAGGTCGAGTCACGCCCGAGCATGAGCTGGTCGAAAGGCTGATAGCCGAAGACCGAGAGGCCCACGACATCGACATATCGATCTCCCGGATAATAGGCTTCGAGCCCTTCCTTGCCCATCGGCGACCACATATATTTGGCGGATGGAAGATCGCGGCGGCAGACATCGACGGCATGTCTATATGCCTTCACATATTGCGACGGGCTCCAGTAGGCCCAGGTGAACTGCCCGTTCTTCTCATCCATTTCATGGGCCCAGCGAATGGTAACGGGTTGCTTGAGCTTGGCGGCGGCAGAGCATATCGCTGCCATGTTCGCATCGTAGTGCCCATCCATGATCCCCTGGAAAAGATCGTCCGGCGTGACACGCCAGTTGCGTGCCCAGGACCAGGGCTCGACTGTAATCAGCAGCGAGCGCCCTCGCTGGCGGGCATAGCTGTCCGCGACCCCAAGCGTCGATAGATCCACATCCTCCCAGGGAAGGAAGAGATGCTCGATCTTGGGATTGGGGTCATTCGAGAAATCGCCGTTCGGATCGTATGCGCCTGATGGCAACGATTGCGGCGTTATGATCGGCCTCTTGTCATGGAACATGTTTTGACTGCCGCCCGCCGTTTCGAGACCATTGTTGGCGGCGTAGATCGCTCCAGACAAACCTGCGAAGCAAACGACGGCTGCGGTAAACTTGAATGCCGTTTTCATTGGACTGCCTCCTTCTTCAGTTCGGCCTTGCTCGTGTTCAAGGTGGCTTTCACGATGCTCAGTCGTTCAGTAACCAGATCGTTGGCGACCAACTTTTGCGCCTCATCGGCGTCTTTGGCCGCGGCATGGCGAAATATGAACCATGCCCCACCGGGCTCGCGCTTCTGGTATACGGTTTCATTGAATATGCGGTGCAGAAAGCAGGTCTTGGCCGGGAACTTACCGTTCGCCGCGTACCAGGTCGCTTCAAAGCACATACGGCCCGCATCGCTTACGCTCCAGCGGCCCTCGGCCCAGGATTTGCCTTCCTTGCCGTCGACCCAGGCCGCGAAACGACGATCTGCGTCCTGCATTTGCCCTGCGCCATCTGGCCATTGCCAGCTCTTGTCGCGATAGAGTTGGTAGAGCTCGAACGCGGTCATGGGGCGAGCGTCGACCGGCAATTTGAGGCTCTTGCCCGCGGCGGCCGCGCTGCTTGACGTAACAGATCCGAGGACGATGACGGCGGCGAGCGTCGCCACACCTGCGCGGATCAGAAGGCTCGGTTTGTTATATGATGATGCCATTGTCTTTCTCCCGCATAGTAATTGGTATGACTTTCGCGGCGCTCAGAGATTTGTTCCTCTGTCTCGCCATGCTTCGAACATCGCCCTTTGTGCTGGCCGAGTTTCCGATGGTGGAAATGCGGAATCCGAGTTGCGCGGCAGCTTCCTTGCGAAAGGCGTTTCTGAGATCCACCAGGATCGGCTGGCGCATGTTCGCCTTGAGTTGGATCAGGTCGAGGTTCTTGATGATTGCCCATTCCGTCATGACGACCGCCACATCGGCATTTCGCGCGCAGTCATAGGGATCGTCGCAGAACACCACGTCATCGAGGACCTTCGCGGCGTTCTCGATGCCCATGGGATCATAGGCTCGAATATGGCCGCCAAAGCGCTGGAGGGCTTCGATCAGCGAGACCGAGGGCGCTTCGCGCATGTCGTCCGTGTCGGGCCTGCATGTGAGGCCGAGAACGGCGATGGTCAGACCGTCTATATTGCCGCCAAGCGCTTCGACGACCCTTAGCGCCATGCGCCGTTTGCGGGCGTCATTCGCCGCAACGGTTTCCTCGATCACCCGCAGCGCGACGCCATAGTCCTGCGCGGTTCGCAGAAGAGCGAGCGTATCCCCTGGAAAGCAGGAGCCGCCGAAGCCGGGACCTGCCGCCAGGAAGGTCGTGCCTATGCGCTTGTCCAATCCTATGCCGAGCGCCAGTTCCTCGACATCGCTGCCCAGACGTTCGCAAAGATCGGCGAGCTCGTTGATGAAGGTTATTTTCGTCGCCAGAAATGCGTTGGCCGCATATTTGATCAATTCCGATGTTCGCCGCGCCGTCACGACAACCGGTATGTCCTGGAGATCCATCGGGTCTGCATAGAGTTCGAGTAGGCGCTTATGGGCACGCTCGTCGTCGACACCGATAACGACACGGTCCGGCGTAAGCGAATTCCGTACAGCAACGCCTTCGCACAGGAATTCCGGATTGGAGGCCACGGAAAATGCGCCCGGCTTCCGTATCGCGGCGATGATCTTCTGCACCATGTCGCCGGTGCCGACGGGCACGGTCGTTTTAACGACGACAACCGTGTCGTCCGCTATCAACGGCGCAAGATCGCTTGCAACACGGTAGAGGCAGGAAAGATCGGGTTCCCCCCGATCGGTGCGAGGCGGAGTGCTGACGGCGATAAAGACGATAGCCGCTTTCTTGACCGCTTGGGCGAGGTTGCAGGTGAAATCAAGTCGTCCCGACGCACAGTTTCGTTCGACCATTTCGTCGAGGTGCGGCTCGTAGATCGGCATTCTGCCCTGTCGCAAACCGGCAATCTTCGGCGGATCCTTGTCCACGCAGACGACGGTGTGACCCCACTCGGCGAAGCAGGCGCCGCTAACCAAACCCACATATCCCGTTCCGACAACAGCTATCTTCATGGTTTGTTGCGCCTATGCGCCCCTCCTGCTGGGAACTTCCGTCATTGCGTTGGCGTCATGCCAGTGCGGATCGAACATGATCCGATGCAGCTTGCGTCCGCTGACGCCTGCCCCTGCCACCGACGAACGCTCCACGAAAAGCGCATAGCCGCTCGTGCTCCACGTCAGCGACAGCACTCCTTCGGCACCGCGCTCCGTGGCGGCAAATCCTGGCAGAGCGATGAGAACGAGCATTGCGCTTGCAACGGCAGGACGATAGAAGCGGCTGCTCATGGAGATGGTATTCTCCTGCACGTGCTTCAGAACGATCACCAACAGCAGCAGCGTGTAGATCGCCGCATTCATGGTCGCGAAGATAAAGAATCCGCTCGTTTCTCCAGCATCGTGAACCATGAAGACAGGTACGATGGAGATGAGAGACAGAAATGCATAAGGCGACAGCACGCGGAAGGGCAGTGGATCGACATTGGACGTGCCTTTCGGGGTGACACGAAAATCGACGAAAGATCCAGTCGTCCAATCCCGTATCGCTGCGATTGTCCCGGCGAACGCCCATGGCCAGCGCGCGAACAGAAACAGCGTCACTTCCCAGCTGAGAATCTTGGCATCTACCGGCCTGAACGTGCCGGTACGGCGCCAGCGATAGGCGAACGCGATCAGCAGGAGCGATTGCGGCAGGAAGTGCAGCAGGAAATCGGGATAGGACACATTGACGAAGTTCCGTCCTACCATGAGCGCTATTATCGGCAGCGCGAACATCAGTGCCATGAACAGCGAAAACAGCGGGTACCATAGCTGCGAGAACAGGAATTGCGCCCTTAGCCGAGGCGGCAGGCAGGGAAGCAATTTGGGCGAATACTGCAGCAAGATCATCATCAGGCTGCGCGACCACTGGAATTCCTGCGTGATGAGATCGGTAAAGGTGCGCGGACCATCGCCATGAGCAATGGCATCGATGGCATGAACGCCGCGCCAGCCATGTGCATTCATCATGAGCGTCGTCGAATGATCTTCGGCGAGTTCAGGCCCGAGGCCGCCGATCTCTTTCAGGGCTGCAGTGCGAACGGCATAGTGTGAGCCGATGCAGAGCGGTGCCAGGCCGTTGTTGAAACCGGCTTGCAGCGATCCATGCATGCTTGCTTCGGCATAAAGACGTCCCCGCGCAGCCCAGCTCTCGCGAGCGTTGCTGTCGCAGATGCTCGGCGCAGATACGTAACCGATCGCGGGATCGGCGAACGGGCGCAGCATCTGGTAAAGATAGTCCTGGCTCGGCACGTGATCGGCATCGAGCTGGACGACAAAGTCATAACGTTCATAGCCGTAATGGTCATAGAAGAAGGCGAGATTTCCCTCCTTGCAGCGCGTGCGGCGCGGCCATGTCTTGCGGTGATAATCGTCCCGCCCTTTGCGGGTGCATAATTGAACGCCATGCCTGCGGCACCAATCGATCGTCGCAGGTGAGGGATCTTCGTCGGCCAGCCAGGTATCGTGCGGCACCTCCTGTGCCAGCATGGCTTCCAGGGTGCGGGCGACGACATCGAACGGTTCGGACGGCGCCTTTGTCACCACCATCGCCATCCGGCTGCCCGCCTGCAGACGCAGTGGTCCGTTCGGCTTCCGTGCACGATAGAATACGGCGACGAAATAGGCCGGAAGAAGGCTCGTCCATGCCAGAACGGTGGTGATCAGGATGGATCCGAGCGCATCGACATGATGGGCCGGCAAGAGCCACCAGCTCCAAAGATAAACGAGTGCCGCAAACCATATCGCGGCACAGACGATATATTCCACGCGCCGATAGCCTGAAAGGATGGGAACCATCAGTGGCTCGTCCTGTGCGGCGGATCTGCTTATCCTGGGCGTTCTCACGATTGTGTCTCCAATCCGAAGAATGGAGCTGCCGTTCGGATGATGGTTCCGATATCGGAGTACAGGGGTTGGAAGCCGAGTTTTTCGGCGGCGAGATCCGCCGCCGCATAGAGCGACGGCGGATCACCCGGCCGGCGAGGGCGCATCGCAACCGGCACGGGATGTTTCGAGGCAAGTCCAATGGCGTCCAGAACCTCCCTGATCGACGTTCCGCGGCCGGTTCCGAGATTGATGGCGAGATTGGCGCCGCCCGCCATCAGATACTGGACGGCGAGAGCATGGCCGCGAGCCAGATCCATGACGTGGATGTAATCGCGGACGCAGGTGCCATCTGGCGTATCGTAATCATCGCCATAGACCTCGAGGCAGTCGATGGACCCCGTCGCGGCGAGCATTGCGCGGGGGATCAAATGTGTCTCTGGAGTGTGCCATTCGCCGAGCTCCTGCTCGGGGTCAGCTCCCGCCGCATTGAAATAGCGCAACGCGACATAACGAAGCCCGTAGGCTGCCGCGTAGTCCGCCAGCATGTGTTCGGCTATGAGCTTCGTGCGGCCATAGGGATTTATGGGACGCTGCGGCTCACATTCGCGGATCGGCAGTTGATCCGGTATGCCATAGACCGCGCAGCTCGATGAAAAGATGAGCTTGTCGATACCGGTGGTGCGGCAGGCTTCCAGCAGTGAATGCGTGCCGTTGACGTTGTTGGCGTAGTATTTCGCCGGCTCTTCGACGGATTCGCCGACATAGGCCGAAGCTGCGAAATGGATGACCGCCTGAGGCTGATATCTCCTGATGGTCTCGACTAGGCGACGCGTGTTGAGAATATCCCCCTCTATGAACGGTCCCCAGCGGACCGATTCAAGATGGCCGGTGGAAAGATTGTCATAGACGACCGGTTCGTAACCTTCTCTATGCAAAAGCTTGGCCGTGTGGCTGCCGATGAAGCCGGCACCGCCCGCGACGAGGATGGTGCGCGCGGACATCAGATGACCTCTACGAGTTCGCTGCCTTGCCGATGAAGCTGGCGTTCGAAATAGGCGGCCGTCGACTTCAGACCTTCGGCCAGAGCGACCGTCGGCTCCCATCCCAAGTCCCGCTTTGCGATCATGATGTCGGGACGACGCTGGCGAGGGTCGTCGATTGGCAGCGGTTTGTAGACAATTTTCGAAGGCGATCCCGTCAGCGCAATGACCTGTTCGGCAAGTTCGCGGACGCTGAATTCGGCCGGATTGCCCAGATTGATTGGCGAATGAAGCGCGGCCGGATTGCCCATCAGCCGAACGAAACCCTCGATAAGATCGTCGACATAGCAGAACGAGCGCGTCTGCGATCCGTCGCCGTAGACGGTAATATCCTGCCCCTTGAGGGCCTGAACGATAAAATTGGAAACGACGCGGCCATCATCCGGACGCATGCGCGGCCCGTAGGTATTGAAGATGCGCGCGATCCTGATGTCCACGCCATGTCTCATATGAAAATCATAGAAAAGCGTTTCGGCCGAGCGCTTTCCCTCGTCATAGCAGGAGCGCGGGCCAAACGAATTGACATGGCCCCAATAGCGTTCCGGTTGCGGATGCACCTGCGGGTCTCCGTAGATTTCCGAGGTCGAAGCCTGGAATATGCGGGCCTGGTGGCGTGCCGCCAGTTCAAGCAGGTTTAGAGCCCCGAAAACGCATGTCTTCATCGTATGGATCGGGTCTGCCTGATAGTGCACGGGTGATGCGGGACAGGCCAGATTATAGATCTCGTCGACCGGCAGATCGATGGGATTGACGATATCGTGGCGAACGAAGCTGAAGGCGTCGTAGCGGAGCAGATGCCGCAAATTCTCCGTCCGGCCCGTCGAGAAGTCGTCGGCACAGATGACTTGACAGCCATCCCGCAATAGCCACTCACAGAGATGAGAACCCAGAAAACCAGCGCCGCCAGCAACAAGAACGGTACGGCGTTCGGAATTTCTCGAATACAAATTCGTATATCTGAGCGGCATATTCATAGAACTCTCCACTTTTACGATGAAACACAAACATAGCCGCGACGGCTGTACTGCACATTTGCCGTGTTTTTCCTCGATCCGAAATATAGTTTCGGAGAGGACTATGATTAATAAATTACTAATGTCTGAGGTTTCTGTCGTTATCAGGGAATTCGAGATTTTTACAATCTGTACATTTGTTGACCGAAAAAGACGTTAGGTAAGCGAAACCAAACGCTTCCGGCAAAAAGCCATCACTGACCGCTTTCCAGCGGGGTCATTCGGCATCGGCAATCAGAATTCCCGTCTTCTCTGCAATTTGCCGCATGGCACGAAGCATTGCCTTCGTCGCCTGCTAGAAAAACTGCCTTTGGATTCCGGACATTCGCAACGATCACTTTTGCAACGGGACGCTGTGCCCCCGTCGGCGTTCTCGTGCTGGGCCTCGTCGGCTTCACCCTCAATCGTATTGCCTATGCGCTGGAGGCCTATCTGCTACGCTGGCAACCCTGACAGACCGCGTAAGCAGCAACGATTTCCTTCGGCGGCCCGTGCCGTCGGTCATTATGACAACAGCTGCCGATCGATCGCTATTGCGCGAGCATATCGGCGAGCGCGTGCCGCATGGACGTGCTCGGAATACCAAAAAGGCCGCCATAGGGCAGATCAAGATCAAGGATGACAAACATGACGCTCGCCACCGAAATGATGGCGACGGCGACAATGGAGCCCGCCAGCGGATTTCTGGGGGCCTGAAGACCGAAGCTCAGAAATACCAGCATAAGCCAGAAGATCAGGACATCGAGAAACGGCGTCGAAAGCGAGCCGTGCGCATCTTCTATAACGGTCCATCGCGCGACCACGAGATTGCTGAAGAGCTGATTGCAACGGGCCACAAGGACCTGATGCAGGGAATCGCTTGGCTGCTGGTGGGCAATGCCGAGCCCTATGGTGTTCAGAAGTGCCCCCAGGGCAGGCGCTTCGCCAATCAAAGGTAATTTTGATACGTCAGGATATGTCATTCCCGGCGGAAGCGGCTCTCCGGGCCAAGTGCTGGCGATGACGGCGGCGGTGTAGCTGCGCAGGAGTTGTCTCTCGCTATCCAATGCGGCGCCGTAGTTTTTGAGGCAGGCGTCCATTTCCGCCAAGCCGGCGGCGTAGCGGTTGCGATCATGGGACGCCGTTGTGAAGGCGGTCAGCTCCGATGCCAAAAGCAGGCTCATGACAAGTGCCGCAAACGTCACGAGCAAGGCCGTCACGACGCGAAGGTAATCTATCGTCTCGGTACCGCGGTGCGGAGCAGGCAATCTGGTGCGCAACATCGAACCGACCGCGGCGCTCAATATGAGGAGAACAAACAAAATCAGCGTCCAGATGGCTTCTCGCGGCATCGAAACATGCTCCGGCTACATCTGGCCATTGACTATGTCATGTATAACGATGGAGCGGGAGGGAAAACTTCGCTGGCCCTTCCCCGAGTTCAAGAGCTTCTGGCGCGCAGACGAAACGCTGCATCCCCGGTTTCTATCTGCTCAAGAGCAATTCATTTAAACTTGGCATAGGCGCTTTGTAAATCTGCAAATACCGGCCGGCTGATCGAGTATCTTCGCAACCTATTCGCTTGAGATTAAAGCAACTTTGTTTGAAGGTAAGTTGCTTCACGAAGGTTCTTTTTGCCCGGTTGTGGCGAGGGTTTCTGGCCCACCCATTGCACATGGCGCGAAAGGACCGCTGTGGCACCTTCCAGGTTTCCGCCACGCAACGCCGCAAGGATTGCACGATGATCGCGATCGGTCGGTGCCTCCCATTCGGTTCGCCAGCCGGAAAACAGGAAGCGCGCGCTGACGGCGTGCAGGTCATCGATTGTCTTCAGCAAGCGTGGCATGTTGCAAGGAGACAGAATGATGCGATGGAATGCCCGGTTCGCCTCTTCCCATGCCTGCACGTCAACCGCGCGGTCGCCGGCACGGGTGGCCTCCTCGGCCTGATCCAGAATGGCCATGGTCATATGAGGCGCGGCGTTGCGGAGCGCCAACACCTCGAGAGCGGCGCGCATTTCAGCGACTTCGCGAACTTCTTCGAGGCTAAAGCCGGCCACACGCACGCCCTTGCGCGGCTCGCTGATCACCAGTCCTTGGGATTCAAGGCGGCGGAAGGCCTCGCGCACCGGCACATGGCTGGTGCCAAACTCCTCAGCAATGTGGTCCTGCCTCAGCTTGGCGCCGGCGTCGATCTCCCCTGAAATAATGCGATCCGCGAGTGTCCGGCTTATCCGCACAGCGATAGGATCATCTTTTGCAACGCTCATTGAATTATCATCGGTTTGAGAATGGGTGCGCATCGACTCAACGCCCTAAGCTTAACTGGCTCTGCATCGATTCTCCATATTGCTCATAGAATTGTCGCTGTTCGATCGCACTGGCTTAGATTGTCAGGACGACAGCCCCGCCCGCCAATCCTGCACCGGCTGCGGCCATGAGAAGGCGCTCTCCGAATTTGAACGGTTTGCGGCGGTTTTCGACGGAAAGAGACAGGGGAATGGTCGCAGCCGAAGAATTGCCGAATTCCGCGATCGTGCTGACAAGCTTGCTTTCCTCCAATTCGAGGCCATGGCGAACGGCGTCGCAAAGACGGAGGTTAGCCTGATGCGGAATGAAGCGGTCGATGGCGGAGATCGTTAAGGCTGCCTCGTCCATCGCCTGGCGTGAGGTGCGTGTCATCAGTTCGACAGCGCGGGAAAAGACCTCGCGCCCATCGCGCATCGTCATCAGCACTTGGTCCGTTGCAGTTTCTGAAGAAAAAGGCCTGTTGCTGCCGCCGGATGGGATGGTGATCAGATCGTAGCCACTCCCATCCGAAGCCAGGGTCGCTGCTTTAAGACAACTTTGACCATTGCTGCAGGGGGCAAGCACGACCGCGCCGGCGCCATCCGCGAACAGAACGGCGCTGGCGCGTTCCGCCGGGTTGATGCGGCGGCTGAGAATATTGGCGGCCACGACGAGCACCGCTCGCCCATGCGCACGCACGAAACCGTCCGCCAGCGTCAGCGCGTAGAGGAAGCCGGAGCAAGCTCCGGCAAGATCGATGGCCCCGGAATTTCGCAAGCCGAGCTTGTGCGCCAGAAGCGGCGCCGAGGGCGGCAAGAGATGATCCGGCGTCGAGGTGGCAAGCAGGGTCATAGCAATCTCGCCCGGCGCAATCCCGGCATCCTCAAGGGCCATTTTTCCGGCCTCCGCCGCAAGGCCGCTCAACGTGTCCCCCTCGGTTGCCCAATGGCGGGATCGGATACCGGTGCGCCTTTCGATCCAGCCTGCCTCGAGGCCGAGCCGGCTTTCGATTTCCGCATTTTGGACGATGCGGGATGGAACCGCGTGACCGAATCCGGCGAGACGGGAGGTGAGGGGCGTCAAGATGCAGTCTCCTCCAGAACGAGCGAGGCGACTTCATCGATCGCGTTATAGGCGGCCGCGACATCCTCGGCGCTCGCGCAATAGGGTGGCATCAGGTAGATGACGTTTCCGAGCGGGCGCACAAGCAACCCGCGTTCGCGAAACAGTTTGCGCATGCGCGGCCCCGCTTCGGCCAGATAGCCGCCGGAGGGCACGGCAAGATCGAGGGCGGCGATGGTGCCGCATTGCCTGACGTTTACAAATCTCGTGTCGTTCTCGAAGCGCCGCAGGTGTTGGCTGTGCTGCGCTGCAAGCTCGGCAATCCGGGCTTCCACCGGTTCGTCCTGCCAGATTTGCAGATTTGCGACCGCCGCCGCGCAGGCGATTGCATTGGCGGTGTAGGAACTCGAATGAAAAAAGGTCTTACGCCGGTCGGAAGACAGATGGGCCTCGAAAATCTCCGCGGTGCAAAGCGTTGCCGCCAGCGGCAGGGCGCCCCCGGTCAGACCCTTGGAGGTGCAGAGAATATCCGGAGTTACACCCACCCGTTCGCAGGCAAAACGCGTTCCGGTGCGACCCCAGCCGGTCATCACCTCGTCGGCGATGAACAGGCAGCCGTAACGACCGGCGATTTCCTTCAAAGCTGAGAGGACGGCGTTGCCGTAGAATTTCATGCCGCCCGCGCCGAGTACCAGCGGTTCAATCAGAATAGCTGCGACCTTTTCTGAACGGCCGACGGCTTCGAACGCGTCGAGCGTCTCCTGCTCCCGACCGGGTTCGGGGAAAGGGAGACGGTCGACGCCGAAAAGCAGCGGCTCGAAGGGTGCATTGAACACGCCGCGCTCTCCCGCGGACATGGTGCCGATCGTGTCGCCATGATAGCCGTGTTCCATCACGACGATGCGATCACGCGCGACGCCGCGATTGTGGAAGGTGCCGAGCGCCATCTTGATCGCCACCTCGACCGCCGTCGATCCGCTGTCCGAATAGAAGACGTGTTTCAGTCCGGAGGGCGCGAAGTCGACCAGACGTTCGGCGAGGACTTCCGCCGGTTCATGAGTGAATTCAGCGAAGATGATCTGGTCGTAGGCCTCCGTCGCCTCGCGGATTGCCGCCATGATGCCGGGATGGCGATGGCCATGGGTGATCACCCACCATGACGAGATTGCGTCGAGGATGCGATTGCCGTCATTGTCGAACAGATATGCGCCTTCGGTCGCGACGATCCGCTTCATCGGCGGTTCGAGGGCATGCTGTGTGAATGGGTGCCAGACGGGTGAGGGGGTCATGCGTGTGCCTCCATCAGGCGGCAGTGTCGAAGTTTTCGCGGAAAGCGCGGTGCAGGGTTTCACGCGTCAGGTTTTTCAGCAGGGGCAGCCGTCCTAGCACCTTCACTCGCCCTATGGCGGCGATGGTCGCTTGGCTGTCGGCATTTTCCGGCCCGATGAAAGCCACACCGCAAATGGGGATGTCGCGGCTACGCAGTGCCTCGACGGACAGCAGGGTATGATTGATGGTGCCAAGCGACGTTCGGGCACAGAGAATGACGGGAATGCGCCATCGTGCGAACACATCGGCAAAAACCGTATTTTTCGTAAGCGGGACCAGCAGACCGCCGGCCCCTTCGATGACCAGCGCATCGGCGCAGGCCGGAGGTTCAAGCCGGGCCGGGTCGATTTCCACGCCGTCGAGGCGAGCCGAAAGATGCGGTGAGAGCGCGGCGGAAAGGCGATAGGCTTCCGGTAGGATATGCTCAGCCGGCAGCCCGCTCAGTCGGGCGATGGTGTCGCTATCCGTCTCGGCCTCCAGTCCGGATTGCACGGGTTTCCAGTAGCGGGCGTTCAGTGCACCTACGAGTGCCGCAGCAAACACCGTCTTGCCGATGCCGGTATCCGTCCCGGTTACCACGAAGCGGGTGGTCATCTTCTATGTTCCTCCATGGCAGCGGCCAGGCAATCCAGCATGCGCGCAATTTGCTCTGGATCGACGTTGAGCGTGATCGACAGCCGTAGGCGCGCCGTGCCCTCCGGCACGGTTGGGGGGCGGATCGCACGGATGTCGAGCCCTTGAGCCTGAAGAGTTTCGGCAATTCGGACTGCACGCGCGTTGTCACCGATGATAACCGGCTGGATCTGTGACCCGCTCGGCTGGATGCCGAATCGGCTTTTCAATCCGTCGCCGACAGAAGCGACCAGACGTTCCAAGGTTTCGCGGCGCTCAGGCTCGTCATCCACCATGCGCAAGGCCTCGCGCACACCCGCCGCCATTAGAGGAGAGGGTGCGGTGGAATAGATAAAGGCGCGGGCGCGGTTGACGAGATAATCGGCCAGCACGCGGGGGACCGCCAGCAAAGCTCCCGAAACACCCAGCGCCTTGCCGCAGGTATGCAGAGCAAGCACGTTTTCCCGGCCTTCGAACCCCGCTGCCAGTCCTCGGCCGCCCGCGCCGAAAACGCCGGTGGCATGGGCCTCGTCGACCACTAGAAAGCCGTCATGACGGTCGGCAATATCGATGAGGGCGGCAAGCGGCGCCCTGTCGCCGTCCATGGAATAGAGGCTCTCGACTGCAATCCAAGGGCGGCCTCTGCCGCCATTCCTTCGCCAGTTTCGGATGGCTTCATCGAAGGCGTTCGCATCGTTGTGGTCGATGCTGACTGCCGCCGCCTTGCTGGCTGCAATGCCCTCATGCGCGCTGGCATGGATGAGCGCGTCGTACACGATCAGATCTTCACGCCGTGGCAGAGTGGAGAAAAGCGCGGAATTGGCGGCATAGCCGCTGCCGAAATAAAGCACGCTTTCCACGCCGAAAAATTCGGCGGCTTCCGCCTCCAGCGCTTCGTGTTCGGGGTGGTTGCCGCGCAGCAGGCGCGAGCCCCCTGCGCCCGCCGGAACGCCCCGTTCCATCGCAACCATGATCGCCGCCTTGAGGCGTGGTGCACTTGCGAGAGCGAGAAAATCATTGGACGTAAAGTCCACGCCCTGCTGCGGCACAAGGCTGCGCAGCCGCGCCTTGCGCCGCAAGCCCTCAAGCGTGGCGGCATAATCCGAAACTATCGCCGTCACACCGCCGGCTCCAGCGGCATGGGAGAAAGGCCGAGGCGGCGGAAGAGCGTTGTGTCGTGATCCTCGCCGGGATTATCTGCCGTCAGCAGGGTATCGCCGACGAATATGGAGTTGGCGCCCGCGAAGAAACAGAGCGCCTGCATCTCGTCGCTCATCTCGGTGCGTCCGGCCGAAAGGCGCAGATGCGAGGTCGGCATGAGGATGCGCGCCAGTGCGATCGTGCGGACGAAATCGATCGGATCGACAGGTGCTGCGTCCGCCAGCTTCGAACCGGGAATGGGGATGAGCTGGTTGATCGGCACACTTTCCGGCGGCACGGGCAGGTTCGCCAGCGTCAGCAGCATCGAGATCCGGTCGTCGACCGTCTCGCCCATGCCCAGGATTCCGCCGGCACAGACCTTGATGCCGGCCATGCGCACGGTTTCCAGCGTATCGAGGCGGTCTTCGAAGCTTCGGGTGGTGATGATCTCGGAATAGAAGCGCTCGGACGTGTCGATGTTGTGGTTGTAGTAGTCGAGGCCAGCTTCCGCGAGCTCTCCCGCCTGAGTTTCAGTCAGCATGCCGAGCGTCATGCAGGTTTCCATGCCAAGTGCTTTCACGCCCTCGACCATGGCGACCAGCGTGTCCATATCGCGGTCCTTCGGACTGCGCCATGCCGCGCCCATGCAGTAGCGCGTCGCACCCGCATCCTTGGCCTTGCGCGCCTCCGTGAGAACGCGTTCGACTTCCATCAGCTTCGAGGCTTTCAGGCCGGTCGGATAATGGGCGGATTGGCTGCAGTACCCGCAATCCTCGGCGCATCCGCCTGTCTTGATCGACAGAAGTCGGCTCATCTGCACGGCGTTCGGGTCGAAATGCGCGCGGTGGACGGTCTGAGCCCGAAAGAGCAAATTGTTGAATGGCAAATTATAGATAGTTTTGGCTTCGCCTATCGAAATTGATGGTCCATTAGATTGATTTTCAGCGAGGATTGAGTTGAATGCATTCAATTTCTTCACGATGGTAAGGCTCCATGATAGAATTATAGATAAATTTGCATCTTAGCGATAATTTGGCAAGGGCAAATTCCGTATGGCAAATTGCGTCGTCCGGACGAAGAAGCTCCAACGTCCGTTGCTTGCCTTGGCCGGACACGCTGAGCGCCGTCATAAGCGAGCGGGCCGTCGGGAGCCTGCTTTTCCTGTCCGTCTTCGGAACGATCGTCGCCTATACGCTCTATCTGCGGCTTCTGAAGACGTGGGTACAGCTAGAACGGGTCTATATGCCTTTGCTTCACCTATCATCGCGCTTGCGGTCGGAGCGTGGCTCCGTGGCGAGACAATCGGCCCCGCCGAGATCGGTGGCACTATACTGTTGCTGTTTGCGGCTGGCATCGCGCTATAGCATCGGAGGAAGCATCATACAGAAATGGACAGGAACTGAGCCATGTCCTTACCGCACCGTATCGCCGGCAACATCGCGCCGGATCTCGCCAACACCGTATCCTGGCGTGGTACGGATCGCGAGATCGATCATCTGGCAAGCGCCGAGGATATTTTGGCATGGGCAAAGGAAGCTAGTTTGGTCGATCGCAGTTACGCTTTGGGTGCTAGGGAATGCGATGTGTTGGTCAACCGGACCCACGCGTTGCGCTTAGCGATAGGTCAAGCCGGCGCGGCGATTGCGCAGGGCAGGGAGCCGCCGGTATCCGCCTTGAATATTATTCGCGATTTCGCCGCGAGCGCTCTCCGGGCCGCAGCTATCTCGGGAGTTCCCGCAATTTTCAAGTTTGAGGGCCTCGACCAGATTGCCGGTGCTATCGCCTGGACCGCGTTGGATCTGCTTCGCGGTGATGAATTATTCCGGCTGAAGTAATGTCCGTCGGACGATTGCCAATGGCTATTCATCGACCGCACGAAGAGTCTCTCGCGCCGCTGGTGCGACATGGCCACTTGCGGCAACCGCGCCAAGAAGCATACACGACGGCATGGCACCTGATGGTCGATCTATAGCCATACGCTAGCAACTAAAGTCATTTCACAATCCACTCACAAGATTGTTATAAATTAGCGCGAGCTAAATTCATTTCCGCTATTTTCTTCCGGCCACCCGTACCTATCTCGCACTTGCGAAATAATCGCGCATCCCAACCCGCCGGGCATGGGTACGCCCCCTGCCTGCCGTCCGGCCCATCACAAGGACTCGACAATGGGTGATTTGCTTAAAGGGATCTCCAGCTTTCGCGGTGCCGTCTTTCCCGATCATCAGGCACTTTATCGCCGGCTGGCGGAAGAGGGGCAACAGCCGCACGCGCTGATGATTTCCTGCGCCGACAGCCGTGTGATGCCCGAAACGATCACGCAATCAGGCCCTGGCGAACTCTTCGTCTGCCGCAATGCCGGAAATATCGTTCCTCCGTTTTCCACGGCGAATGGCGGTGTATCGTCGGCGATAGAATATGCCGTCGTGGCGCTCGGCGTTCGTGACATCATCGTTTGCGGGCATTCCGATTGCGGTGCGATGAAAGGGCTTTGGCACCCTGATCTTTTGAAGCCGATGCCAAATGTTGCTGCCTGGCTGAAACACAGCCATGCGGCCCATTCGATTGTTTGCGAAGCCTATCCTGCCGATCTGCCCGAGCGCCAAAGGGTTCGTGCCATCGCCATGGAAAATGTCGTTGTCCAGCTTGACCATCTGCGTACGCATCCTTCTGTCGCGGCCAAGCTGGCGACCAATGACATTACGCTGCACGGTTGGTTTTTCGATATCGAGACGGGGGAGGTGCTCGTCTATGACGGTACAGCCGCCCGATTCACGGATATCATTGAGGATAGGCCCTTGCCTGTCGCGGTCACCGGTCGTGGTCGTCCGCACGTGATGCCGCAAGCCGCGGAGTAGGCCGATGATATCAAGCTCTGTTCTTTCGCGAGACTTCGCATCGTCGCTCGTCGTGTTTCTCGTCGCCATACCGCTTTGCCTCGGGATTGCCGTGGCTTCAGGCGTTCCGGTGGCCATGGGCCTCATTTCAGGCATTGTCGGCGGCATAGTCGTCGGCCTTTTGGCCGGATCGCCACTTCAGGTGTCCGGCCCGGCGGCGGGGCTCGCCGTGATCGTCTTCGGCTTCGTCGAGCAATATGGCGCTGCCATGCTTGGGCCGGTTCTCATCGTGGCGGGATTGCTGCAGGTTCTTGCCGGATTCCTGAAGATCGGATCGTGGTTTCGGGCCATTTCGCCTGCGGTGGTCCATGGCATGCTCGCCGGGATAGGCATCCTCATCATTCTCGGTCAAGTCCATGTGCTCATGGGCGCAAGACCTGCTGCCGGAGGCATCGAGAACGTCACCGCCATGGAGCAAACCCTCGGTCGCGTATGGGGTGCGGGACTGACCCGGGAATCGGTTGCTCTCCTCGTGGGATTGATCTCCCTGCTTGCCATGATCGCATGGGAGAAGTTCAGGCCGAAGCCAATGATGCTGGTCCCCGGTGCGCTGGTCGGGGTTGCGGCTGGCACGATATTGACAGCCGGGATGCAGTTGCCTATCGCCCGGGTGGAGGTACCGTCCTCTCTTATCGAAAGTATTTCGCTGCCGACGCTCGATGGTTTTGCCAGGATGGTCGAGCCCGGTATCATTATGACGACGCTCGTCATCGCGGTGATCGCCAGTGCGGAAACACTGCTCTCATCCGCCGCCGTCGATCGCATGCATGATGGCGTACGAACCCGCTTCAACAAGGAGTTGTTCGCGCAGGGCATCGGCAACGGGCTTTGCGGTCTGCTTGGTGCGCTGCCGATCACGGGCGTTATCGTCAGATCGTCCGCCAACATTCAGGCAGGCGCGCGCACCCGAGCATCGGCCATTTTGCACGGGGTTTGGATTCTTGGGCTGGTGGCGTTTCTGCCGCAGCTGCTCGCAATGGTGCCGCTGACGGCGCTTGCCGCCGTTCTGCTCGTGACGGGATGGCGGTTAATCAGCCTTCATCACGTTCGCCATCTCTTCGAGCATCACGGTTGGGTTCCCGTGGGGATCTGGACCGCGACAGTGGCAATGGTGGTGCTCCAGGACCTGCTCGTCGGCGTGGCGCTTGGCCTTGCACTGTCCATACTGGAGATCTTTCCATATCTTCGTCGCAAGCTTGCGATCGACAGGTTGGAAGATGAGGAAACCATTCATCTCGACCTCGCCGGCGTGGCGACCTGCAGAGACGTTCCCACGCTGCTCAATATGCTGGAAGCGCTTCCCGAGGGACGCAAGATCAGGATTGCGGGCACTCGCCTGCATTATCTTGACCACACGAGTGCCGAGACCCTGCGCGAGTGGTTGAAACGCCAGAAGAAGTCGGGACGCATGATCGAAATCCAGCATCCACCAGCAGGACGCCATCCTCGGCTGAAGCCGATCTTCGAACGGTTATCGGAGGAGGTAGCCTAACCCCAGCCCTGCTCCAACCATTAGAGCGGTTCAGCTTTTTCACGGAATCTCTGAGCCGCTCGATCTCTTTGTCTTCTCGCGATTTCCTGGAGACGCTCTCGGTGTGCGATCCCGGTCACCGAGAGTAAAACTATGACGATATATCCAAGGCTCGCCGAGCCTTTCGGACCCGCCTAGCAGGATGTGGTAGCGCTGATGGGCAAGGTCGCGATCGCTTCCCATGACAGGTGATCAGCTGCCTTGACAAGCGTTGCCGCGTCTACAGTCGCGAACTCGGACGGCGAGCCGGGCTGATCCACCAGCGCTTGCCAGCAATGGCGGACGTGATCATCGAGATGATGGCTCATGCAGGGTGAGAGCAAATCGCAGCGGGCGAAACGGGGCAAGCTTCCATGATTGCAGGCACTTTCTCGGCCTGCGACGAGGAGAGTTTGATCGGACGATTTTGAAGGGCTCCGGAATTTGATCGGAACATTTGGCCATCGCCGCAGTTCGAATCCGCTGGCATTCCGATCTCCGGTCAGATCGGGTGAAAAGGATTACCGCGATGCAGATCAGAAGTTTCGGGGACAGATATCTTGGTGAACTTCAGGAGCTTGCCAGCGCCGAGACTGCATCGCATCCGACGTTAACAAACGGGCTTGTCCACCATCGGGCACGAACGGGATCGAATGATCTTCATAGCGGCGTCGGAACCCACTCAATTTGAGAATGTCGCGAATGGACAGGTATCGTCCGAAAGGAACCTTCGATGAAACACCATCCCCTTCAAGAAATTCGGACCCGCGCCAACGTTAATCTCGAGTATCCGCACGCGCTGCCTGCGACGCGCCGCGACCGACTTGAGCGTTGGGCGGAGCTCCTCGAACGCTGCGGGCACCAAGCGCTCTCAACGTTGCATGAAACGGAATTTCAACCCGCCCAGGAGCGTGCGATCATGCGCGCTGACGATTCGCCGTTGTCGGTGGCGTTTGCCGACCCGGTCCTGCGGGCAGCTGGGCTCAATGACGACAGTTATGGCGAAATTAGGCGATTCTTCGGGCTGAGTCACAATCAGTTGCATAAGCTCGTCTGTTATTGTCACTTCGGAGCAACGATTAATGCCTCGGTCGCCGCTCATAGCGTTCGTGCGTTGATTGCCGCAGACGACCGACCGAGCATATTGGCTAGGCTGCGTGATATGTTCCGGCGATAGATAAAAACCATTCGCTTCACGCTGTGATTGACGAGAGGCCGACACGAGGCAGAGATGTCGTCGTGCCAGAGGTTTCGTGATCTCGTCGCTAACAGAGCAAGGAGATATCTACCGCCATTGCAGCTTTCGCATGATGATGCGGCGCCTTTTCACTTGCGGAACCTATGATAGTGACTGCCGAACGAATTGTTGCGGACAACAGCCGTCCGCAATCAACAGGTGCATACAAGATCGATCATTTGACGATTTCAATAATCTTATGCGTATGCGGGTTTACGATAACTCTCTTCTTGTTGACGATGGTATAGGCATAGCTGTTGTTGCTAGGCACAGGATATACCTCTACAGAACTCGGCAGTTCGCTACCAACTACGATATCGCCTTCGTAAGTTACCGATGGAACCTGTTGCCCTGTCACGTATGTCGTGACATCTCCGGGAACAACCACGGTTGTCCCATTTGTGTCGGAACTGTCCGGAGTTACAACCACAGTGCTTTGAGCAAAAGCTGTTCCGGATGCGAAGAGTGCCGCACTCACAATAGCGAGCAATCTTTTCATAATGACCTCCATTGATCTACAGAAACTCCCAACTGTCGTGAACTGCGAATGTTCCTGATCAAATGGGTGAACTTGTGCTCCAATCCGCCGCGTGAGGTGTCGGGCAGTCGCGGCACCGCTGCGGCGAGGCTTCGGACCTCGACATCGCTCAGCCGGAGGCCATTTCGCTAAATAGCCAGTCGCGGAACGATCTGACCTTTTTGAGCCGCATCGCGCCTTCTGGATAGACGACATAGTAGTTCCACCGCGATTTCAGCGCGAGATCAAAGGGGCGTACCAAGCGCCCGGCTGCGAGATCGTTCGAGACCAACGCACTCCTGCCCAGCAATACTCCTTCGCCCTGCACGGCGGCTTCCACCGCATAGGCGGCCGAGTCGAATCTGACGCCATTATCGGGATTGATATCGTCCAAGCCCGCGGCTTTGAGCCAGGTGGCCCAATCAATGCGGAAGTTGTCGTGAATAAGCCTATGGTATCTCAAATCAGTCGGCGAGCGGAGAGGATGCTCGCCTTCAAGTAGCTCCGGGCTGCAGACCGGAGAGACATCTTCCTCCACCAGCATCTCCGAAACCACCCCTTCATAGTCGCCCTCTCCATAGCGGATTGCGATATCGATTCCGTCTCTTAGGAAATCCGCGAATCCGCCGGAGGTGGAGAGACGCACATCGATGTCGCGGTTGGCGCGATGGAACCGGTGCAGCCGCGGAACAAGCCACCTTCCGGCAAACCCGTCCGACGTGCTGACATTGAGGACGCCTGATGATTTCGGCGCCGTGGCGGCGGCGGTTGCGATACCTATTCGATCTAGAGCCGCGCCGATTTCGGCGGCGTAAGCGACGCCCGCGGGTGTCAGCCGGACGGATCGCGTTCCTCGCTCGAACAGCAGAGTACCGAGTCTTTCCTCCAAGTTCCGGATGGCGCGGCTAATTGCCCCGTGGGTCACATTCAACTCGGCGGCTGCTTTCGTAAAGCTCAAATGACGAGCCGCGGCGTCGAAAGCCGGAAGAGTTGTCAAAGGCGGAAGCTGGCGCGGCATCGATTACCTGTGAGTGAAACTCACATATCCTGCACGAATATTCGGTTGTCGTCCAGCCGGGCGGCGGGCAATCTTTGGCTATCAGTATCGTTTTTTAAGCGAAGTAGTCGGTGACAATGCGATACAAACAGGAGGTTATTGTGAGTGTTATTCACGCCTATAATGAGATCGTCGATCGCCAGGCCCCCGTGTCCATCGGCCTACCCATAGCGGCGATCAAATCCGTGCTCACCATGATCGCGCGGCGAGCGGCCTGCCTGTTCGCCCGTGTCCAGTATATGTGGACGATGCGGCTCATCACCCGTTTTTCGGCCCATCGTCTGCGGGATATCGGCTTCGAGAGGGACTGGGACGGGTCGCTGATCCGGGCCGGTGGCCCGATGTCGATGTGCAACGGCCAGTGAGGGAGTATTGCCATGAAAATCTATCCCCATCTCTGGTTCAAGGCGCAGGCAGAAGACGCCATGGCGTTTTACATGTCGGTGTTCAGGGACTCGAAGCCCCTGGGGCGAATCGACCTTCCAGATCCTGAATTGTCGGTAGTTCGGTTTGAATTGGCCGGGCTGCCAATCACCGCCCTCAATGCCAATTCTGACGTACCCTATAATGAAGCGTTCTCCTTCCAGATCGGAACGGGCGACCAGGCGGAAACTGACTATTATTGGAATGCGCTTACGGCCGGCGGCGGTGAAGAAAAGCCGTGCGGATGGCTCACCGACAAATTCGGCGTCTATTGGCAGGTCACGCCGACAATCCTGCTTGAAATGATCGCCGATGCCGACAAGAGCAAGGCGACGCGCGTGCTGCACGCCATGTATAAAATGAAAAAGATCGTCATCGCGGACCTCGAGCGCGCCTATTACAGCTAGCGACATCTTCATTAAGCCGCGCCTGCGGTCCCAACCAGCCGAGGTTTCCGTAAGGATCACAAACCAATCTCCGAGCGGAGCGTCTGGAGCAATGACCGTTCCGGAGGCCATCGGCGCGCGCAAGGATTCGCTGATGGCCTCCAAGCTGATGTAGCGGGTTGCCCGCGCTTGACCGGTAGCAGGCGTCAATTTATGGCAATGACACGGTACTGAAACGCGATCGAGGTCGTGCGAAGCGACAGTTGCTGACATGATTTCATTCTATTGCTTTTGAGCCGCCGTGGGTGACTGTCATGCTTTTCATTCCATTTCCCTTCGCTGTCGCCATTGTGCTGCTCGTCCTGTTTGGCATGGTGTTCAAGCGGGATGACGAACGCCCAGTCAATGTCCCGTTCCTGGCGCTTATCCTGGTCAGTGCTTTCCAATCCGTGCTGTCCGGCTTGCGATGGGGGTACGGGATCCAGGCCGTCATGTATTTGGCGCCCCTGGTGGCGGCGACCATGCCGCCGCTGGTCTATGCGGGCGTGTTCCAGCTGGTCAAGAAGAGTGCGCGACCGCCTTTCCTGCGCATCGGCATTCATTGTCTGCCCGCGGTTCTTGTTCTGATATCGATGATCGTTTGGCGCGATGCGATCGATATCGTCCTCGTTCTCGTCTTCGTCGGATATGCGATCGCCATATTGCGGCTGATGAGGCCGGGAATGGACGCCCTTCGCCTCGCCGCCTTCGACGAAGCCAGGCCTGCCTATCATGCGATCCTGCTCGCGGCCGCCTCGCTGCTTCTGTCCGCGGCGCTCGATACGGTCGTCGCCTTCGATTTGATTTGGGCGCAGGGCCGCTACGCGCCGACGCTCATTGTCGGCGGGAACCTGGTGGCGCTCATCATCTTGTCCACAGCCGCTGCGGCTGCCAGCCGTAGCGGCGCGGCAAGAGAAGTGCCTGAGATCGCCGAGGTCCCGAAAGCGGATGCGGGCGATATCGAAACGATGGCTGCCGTTCAAGCGCTGATGTCGGAGAGGCGGCTCTATGAAGATCACGATCTGACCTTGAACAGACTGGCGCGCAAGGCCGGCCTGTCGGCGCGTCAGATTTCCGAGGCGATCAACCGTGCCACCGGAAAAAACGTCTCGCAATATGTCAACGAGTTTCGTATCGCCGCCGCCTGCAAGCTGCTGACCGAAACCGAAAAGTCGGTCATCGAGATCATGTATGCGGTCGGCTTTCAGACGAAATCCAATTTCAATCGCGAGTTCCGGCGCGTGACCGAGGTCACACCTCTCGAGTGGCGGAAGAAGACCCTGGCAGCCGCATAGGAGGGGCAAAAGTACCAGATCGCGATCGAGTACGATCTGGAACGCGTTTGAGGTCGAATTTTCTGCCCTTCCGTTCATGTTGGCGGCATGAACACGATCACCAAAGACAATCGCAAGCTCGCCGAAACGCTCAGGTCGCTTTCTCTCGAGGCGTCGTTCCAATCAGGGGAGCCGCCGCCCGGGAAGGATCGGCGGCCTGTCCTCCTGACCATCCTGCTTGTGCTCGGTGCCAGCACGATCACGGTGACCATCTTATGGCCGGAAATCGCGCCTCAGCTCACAAGAATATTGCAACAGAAGCAGGAAGTCGCTTTCGCTCCAAGCATTGCGCAGACGAGAGGCCAAGCAAACTCGGCAGCAAACAAGGCAGCCGCGGGCGTAAACACAGCCATTCCCGCTCTCAATCCGCCTCAATTGGCGCCAGCGCCCGAGATAACCGGCTCCGGCTACGTCGTTGCTCCCGGTATCGTGACCGTCTTTTCCAAATATGAGGGAGAGATCGCCTCGGTTGCCGCCCGAATCGGCGATTGCGTCGAAGCCGGGCAGGTTCTCGTCGAGATCGACGATATCAGCGCTGATTTCTCGCTCGAGCAGGCCAGGGCGGATCGCGATGCAGCCAAGCTTGCCCTTGACGGAAAGATACTGGAACTGAAGCAGGCGTTCAGTTCGCTGGAGCGCAATGAGGCGCTTTCCGCAAAAAGCGTAGTCTCGACGCAAATCCTCGAGGAAGCGCGAACGGCGAGAGATACCGCCCTCAACGCCGTCGATCAGGCGCGCCAAGCTTACGCCAAAGCGCAACTGGGCGTGAAGGTCGCCCAGGAACATGTCGACGCGCTAACCGTGAAAGCTCCGATCTCGGGCACGGTGACGCGGCTCGACGCTCATATCGGCGGCCGGGTCCTCGCTCGAGTGGATAGCATCAAGGAAAATGAAAGCCTTCTGACGATCACCGATACCGGCAGCCTCGTGATCGACGCCGATATTGCCGAAACCAATATCGGCGCCCTTCGGCCGGGCCTTCGGGGCGAAGCCGTCCTCGACGGTTTTCCCGACAAGCCTTTTATCATCGAGATCCTACAGCTTTGGCCGACCGCTTCACGCGAGAAAGGCACGATTACCCTGCGCCTTGCCCTTCTCAATCCACCCGAGGGCATCATGCCCAATATGGCCGCGCGCATTCGTATTTCGATCGGTTCAGCACAACAGCCAGGAGGCAAGTTTCAATGACCTCTTCGATAAGCAAAGAGCCCTATATCGCGCTCAGCGGCGTCAGAAAGGGCTACGGGATAGGGACGGAGGCCGTCCCGATCTTTACCGATCTGAATCTTGAGATAGCGCGGGGCGAATTCGTCGCCATCATGGGGCCTTCGGGGTCTGGAAAATCGACCCTGCTCAACATGCTGTCGGGCATAGACAGGCCGGATCAGGGGCGCCTGCGCATCGGGGTCAGCAATCTCGATCAGATGGGCGAATCGGCCCGCTCCTGCTGGCGCGCCCACAATATGGGGATCGTCTTCCAGTTCTATAACCTCCTGCCGATGCTGAACGCCGCCGAGAACATCGAGCTCCCGCTTCTGCTGAAGCCGCTTTCGTCGAGGGAACGTAGGGTCCGCGTCGACAAGGTGCTGGATCTCGTCGGGCTTGCCGGATGCCAGAAACAATATCCAAAGCTGATGTCGGGTGGTCAGCAGCAGCGCGTCGGCATCGCGCGCGCCATCGTCGCGGATCCGGCTTTGTTGCTCTGCGATGAGCCCACGGGCGATCTCGATCGCAGATCGGCCGATGAGGTGCTGGAAATGCTGCGCTTTCTGAACCGTGAGCTGGGCAAGACCATCATCATGGTCACCCATGATCCACAAGCCGCAAGCTATGCCAGCCGAACGCTGCATCTCGACAAGGGTGAGTTCGTCGAGGAGGGGAGGGTTGACGCATGACCTTCCTCGATCTCGTGCGAAAGAGCGCCTGGCGAAAGCCGCTGCGCACAATATTGTTGATGGTCAGCGTAGCCACGGCCTTTCTCATTTACGGACTGACGACGAGCTTCGTCGATGGCAGTCAAGGCTCGTCGGCGGCCAGCGACGATATTCTCGGCGTCATGAGCGCGGCGGGCCGCACCCAGCCACTGCCGATCTCCTACCTGAACCGGATTGGCGCCGAACCAGGTGTGGCCGCGGTCGGCTACATGTCGCGCCTGCGGGGATTTGCGACGGTGGAGAAGAACATCATTTCACTGAGTGCCGCCGAGCCTCAGCGTCTTTTGAGTTCGAACGGCAAGGAGCTCGGACTGACACCGGATCTGATTGGCGCACTCGGCAAGGACCGCAGCACGGTCCTCGTCGGCCGGGCGCTTGCCGAGGCGCAAGGGTGGACGATCGGCCAGAAAATCACGATTACCAGTTTCGATATCGCGAGGCAGGATGGCAACCGCGACTGGCCCTTCGAAATCGCCGGCATCTTCGAGGGCGAAAATGCCTCCACCGACACCTATTTCGTGGTCGCGCAATATGACTATATCAATGCGCTTAGAGCCCGCAACAGGGACACGGTCGACGCCTTCATTGTTCGACCGCAACCGGGTGTATCGGCCGGAGAGCTGGCCTCAAGGATCGACGAGCTGTTCGCCAATTCAGCGGCGCCGACGCAGACCAGGTCGGAAAGGCAGTTCCTGGAGGCCTTTCTGCGCCAATATGCCGATATTGGATTGATCGTGAACATGGTTATCGGAGCGGCTTTCGTCACGCTGCTGATGATCGTCGGCAACACCATGGTCTTTGCCGTTCGCGAGCGTACCTTCGAGATTGGTGTCCTGAAAACTCTGGGCTTTTCCGGGTTCTGGATCATGGCGCTTATCCTTGGCGAAACGCTGTTCATATTCCTGGCCGGCGGGACTATGGGACTGGTGCTTGCGCTGCTTGCAACGAAGATCACCGGCCCCGCAATTGGCCTGGTCTTTTCCAACGTCATTTTTGCAAAAGCCCTGGCAATGGTCATTCTGCTTGCGCTTGTGACCGGAGCCCTTCCGGCCCTGAACGCGCTCAGGATCCCGATCATTTCCGCATTCAGAACGAGGTAGATCCATGTCTTCCAATGCCAGGCAAGCATTCGTCATGATCAGGGCAAACCTGTTCAGCCTGCCGCGACGCAATTCCGTTTCCGCCTCCATGGTGATCTCCGTGGCGCTGGTCGTCTGCGTTCTCACAGGTTTTCTGGCCATGGCGAGAGGCTTCGAGATCGCTTTGCAAAGTGCCGGCTCGAATTCGGTGGCGGTGATCCTGGGCGGAGGCACCAATCAGGAGGCTGGTTCAGACGTTCCGGCCTCGGTCATCCGCACGCTTGGCGCCATGACCGGTGATATCGGCATCACACGGGATGCCAACGGCATGCCGATCGTCTCGCGTGAAATCGTCATTGCCGTCGATTCCAAGCCGGGCAACGCTGGGACAGGGCAGACTTTGGCCTTGCGGGGTATGGACGCAAGCGGCCCGTCGATCCGTGACAATATAAGCCTGTCAGCGGGACGCCTATTTGCACCCGGTACCCGCGAGATCGTCCTCGGAGACCGCCTCGCCCGGCAGTTTGGATTTTCGATCGGCAGCGTGGTGCGGCTCGGCACGGTCGACTGGACGGTGGTCGGTTTCTTCTCGGCGCGAGGCAGCGCGTTCGAATCCGAAATCTGGGCCGACCTCGATGCGGTACGGTCCGCCTTCAATCGTCAGGGACAAGTGCAGAGCCTTCGTATGCGCCTTGCCGACCCCGCCTCGCTGCCACGGCTGCAGGATAGTCTCGATGCCATCAAGACCACGCCGCTGCGTGCCATCGTCGAAGCCGAGCTTTATGCGGCGCAATCGGCTCGCACGGCAAGCCTAATCCGCTTGTTCGGATGGCCGCTTGCGCTGTTGATGGCCATTGGTGCGACCGCAGGAGCGCTCAATACGATGATGAATTCGGTCTCCGATCGCACCGTCGAGATCGCAACCGTCCGGGCTCTCGGTTTTAGTCGGATATCAGCGTTTCTCGGCACTTGGGTGGAGGCAATCGTGCTTGCCGCCCTTGGTATGGCGATCGGGCTGCTGGCATCGTGGCTGGCCTTCAATGGTTGGCAGGCAAGTACGGTTGGTGCTAATGGCGCGCGCATGGCGTTCCAACTCTCCGTAACCGGCGATGTCATGGCAACGGCCGGTCTGCTCGGACTTGCAATCGGCATTCTGGGCGGTGCCTTACCGGCAACCGTTGCAAGCAGACTTCCCCTGACCGCAGCCTTGCGATCACGTCGATAGGGTCTTGGCTTAAGACGACAAAGCGCATAGTTCGGCGAAATTTCAGGCGGCGGCTTGATCGCAACTGCTCTGCATGTCCCGTTTCGAGCAATATTCGAGTTCCAGCTCGAGCAGCCTTGTCGCCTGGGCAAGGGCATCTTCCGCCTCCGCGAACAACAGCGACTTATCGCCCATTCTGGCCTCGCCATACCTTTGGGCGCGCAGCAGCACGAGTTCGGCCAGATCGATGCATTCCGGCGTCGGTTGGACGAGACGCAGGCAATAGCGCAGATTGACAGCAACCTCGATGGCGAATTCGGCGGCCGAGAAATCCAATATTGCGCCTGGTGGGGTTGAACGGGCCAGAAATATCCTCCATTGCTGGGTCACAATATTCTCCCATCGGATCGATCGCGAAGGTGCTGCCGCCTCACGCGTGCCAATTTTTTCAGAGACGTTATTAGGATCCCAACCACCGCATCTGCGTCGGCAAGGCCCCGGCGTGCCCGCAGTCATATCGGCCGAAGAAAATTGCTTTCAATAATGCAATCGTGCAATTGGGCTTCGGTCCGTCTTCTTCTCCGACGTTGGTCTGATGCCGTGTCGGCAAAAGGTCCCGGGCGCGATTGCTGAAGTCCAAGCCGAGCTTTGCCCGTGTGATAAAACTTGACCCCTCGCGGTGTTGCGACGATCTGATATGGAGATCGGAACTTGCCAATAGGCGATAAAGGGCGGCGCTTTCGTGCCGGGGAACGATGACCGCCCGTCGCCGGAACTACTCCAAGCCTCAGGAGGCTACAGGTGTCATTGCGTCGAAAGCTTATTGCCGCCTTACCATGCTTGTTGCTGACCTTCCTCAGCACCGCGCTCCCTTACACCGTCAAAATTCACGGCGGTTCCGCGATACTTGCGCAGCAGATGGCGGAGGCCAAGGGAGGAAACGGTAATGGCGGCGGCAATGGTGGAGGCAACGGCGGCGGTAACGGGAATGGCGGAGGCAATGGAAACGGCGGCGGCAACAGCGGCAATGGGGGCGGCAATGGAGGTGGTAACGGCAATGGCAAAGGAAACGACAAGGGCCAGTCGTCCAGCGCCAAGAGCGCGACGCAAAGTCAGGTCGATTCCGATCAATCTACTGACGCGGGCAACGGCTCACTTGCCGTTCGCCACAAGGATGGCATGAGCGAAAAGATACAGAGTGGACGTTATGTGATGCAGGATTCAAAGGGCCGCACGATCGTCAATCGCAGTGCGACGGTTGCGGACGAGCAGCGGCTCAAATCCTTCCTTCACTGACGGCGCCTTTCAAGCTCATCCCGGAATGCCATCGCCGCTTCCGTTCTATTGCTCACCTCAAGCTTGGTGAAGATCTGGGTCATGTGATGCTTGATGGTTTTTTCGTGTAGATCGAGCTTCAGGCCGATATGTTTGTTGCTCAATCCGGCGGAGGCCAATTCCAGCACCTCCCGTTCCCGATCCGTCAGCGTGCTGAAGGGATTTGTCTGGGTGCTCGATCCGTTCTCCGAAATCAGCCGAGCCGATAGCGTCGGCGCGACATAGCTATCGCCGGCGGCAATGCTGCGAATGATATCGGCAAGCATCCGGGATCCAACGCCTTTCAGAACATAGCCCTTCGCGCCGCTCTTAAGTGCCTCCATCACGTCATCGCTTGCCTCGGAGACCGTCAGCATCACGATCTTCTGGTTCGGGATCTGCTCGAGTATGAGAGGGATGGCGTCCAGCCCCCCGCCGGGCATGGAGATGTCGAGCAGTAAGATGTCTGGGCGACACTCCGCCGCGATGCGCAGCGCATCCTCCTTGCTGCTTCCTTCGCCGACGACGCTAAATCCATTCATTTCAGTCAGACTTCGGATAACACCCTCCCTGAAAAGCGGGTGGTCATCGATGACTGCCAAGCTGATCGGAGCTGTCATGCCTGTTCCATTTCCTCGATGTTCAAAGACATTCGAACGGTTGTTCCACGGTTCGATGATGAAAGCTGAAACGTGCCGCCAAGGCTCTCGACCCGGTCCCTGAGGCCGGCCAGCCCCAGTTTTTGCGGCCCGACATCTTTCGGATCAAATCCCGGCCCTTCATCGGCGACCTCGATCACGATCTGGCCGTCTTCCAAGGATTGCACGACCTTTTGTCCGATGCCGCCGGCATGACGATAGCCGTTGTTCAAGGCTTCCTGCACAAAGCGAAAGACACAGATCTTCGCGGAGGTGGAAAGGTCCGCCGGTATCGCGCCCACGAAGAGCGCGACGGTGACGCCGGTGCGCCGCTCATGCGCGCGGATTGCCCGCTTCAAGAGCTCGGTCAGATTATCCGTCTCGATGTGGGGTAGCATCAATCCGCCGCAGATGCCTCTGATTTCGGCCATGGCATCGTCGAGACTGGCTTTGATGGTGCGCAGCGATGCCTCGCGTTCATCCGGTGCGGTGGCGGGGCTTGTCAGGGTCTGGCTGTCCAAGCGCAAGGAGGCATATGCGACCAATTGGGCAGGGCCATCATGCAGGTCGGCGCCGATGCGGCGCAAATAGCTCTCGTTGAGCGCAGCCGAGCGCTGCGTCGCGCGCTGAACGCGTGCACGCAATGCCTCGTTCTGTCGAAGAAGCGTCGACAGCTCCCCGATACGGCCATTGAGCGCCTTGCGCTGATTGTCAATGGTGCGGCTGCCGCGCAGGACGATGATCGACAGAAGCGCGAAGAATGTCAGTGTAAACAAGGCGACCACAAGCCAGCTTAACAGCCGGGCTTGTATCAGGCTCCCTTCGAAGTCGTTGGCCACCTCGTAAAACTCGGAAACGGCAACGACCTTGCCCGACCAGGGCTGCAGCACCGGATTGTAGATTTCCAGCAGCGGTTTGCCGCTATTGCGCTCGGCAACGCTCTCCATATCGTCGATCCGATTGAATTTGGCGACCATTTGGCCGGAAAAAGCGGTTCTGAGACTGTCAGAGAGCGGAAACTGCTTGCCGGAAAGATTTTTGTTATTGGAGTAAAGGATCGTCCCGTCGCTACGCCACAATCGGAACGAAAACAGCCGCGTCCCAAGCGCGCCCTGGCCGAGTGTCTCGTCAAGAGCCCGTGCTACCGTGTCGTCGAGGGCCTGGGTGGTTTGCATATCGGGTAGAAGCGGGGCGATGACGCTATCGACGTAAAGGGCAGTCGTTGCCGCGGAATTGCGTGTCACCGCATTTTCGATCAGGCCGGCAACGAAGGAGCCGACGACGAGCATGGCACAGATCGCGACGAAGCCGCCGGCGAGCAGGAACTGTCTGGCCAAGGATTGAGAATTCCAGCGTTCGATCAGACCTGCCAGAGATAGCTTGTGTTTACGATTTGCTCGCAGAACCGGCATAGTCAGCACTGATCTCCCAACCCCTTATAGCTATCCCAGCTGGATCGCGTGTCAACTATTGCCCTTAGGCATCGGTCGTCTCGTCACCTGGGATGGTATTTCTCCCGGCCCATGCAATCTAAGGGACCATCGGGCGGGATCAATCAGACCATGGTCCAAATACCCAAGGCATAGGTCCGAGCGCTGTAGAAACACGTGATTTCGGCAATATGATAATGCGCATTGATTTGCTGACCGCTGCCCTAGGCGACGGATTTTTTGTGAAGGAAATGTGCATGAAAATCGGCTCTATCATCGGCACCGCGAGCCTTAGCCTGGTATTGGCCGTCGCTCCCATGGCAGGAACCGCCGCCGGCTTCATAGAGACGGCATTCGCAAAGGGCGGAAATGGCGGCGGAAATGGAAATGGTGGCGGTAACGGCAATGGCGGTAGCCACGGCCAGGGAAAATCCGACCACGCAAAGTCCGGCGACGACGATGCCAGCGGCACGTCCGCGAATACGGCCACGGCGCCGGGCGCTTCATCGTCCTTGTTGGGGCATCACCCCGACAAGCACTCCAAATCCCATAGCGCAAGCGCGAAGACGCATGTTTCGAAGCCCGGCCAGGGCAGCCTGAGTTCACTCAAGAGAGATTACCACGCCTACTTGAATTCGAAGGATCCCAAGATGGCGGCGCTCTCAGCCTATGTGAAAGCATATGCAGAGTTCGAAATGCAATACGGAACGACAGCCGTGCCGACGGATCCTGCCCTCAGCGACAGCGCTTTGCGTTCGGCACTGGCGCAGCTGTCGAACAAACCAGTGACGGACCAGACCTTTGCCGAGGCAAAGAGCATTCTTGGAGCCGGAACGAATACGGGAAAAATCGCAGAAGTTCGCGACGCACTGGAAAGGCAATCCACGGCCCCGTCTCAGAGCGATACCGGGATTGACGACTGAAGCGCCGCAATAACGGTTTTACGGCATGAGCATATCGATTGCCGCGCGTCTGTATCGACGGTTCCTGAGGTCAATCTTCTGAGGGTTCCGCTCAGCTGACGCCATTTCATAGCCGGTCCGCCCACCGGCTCTATCGCCGGGTCGAGCTTCCCGCCCGGACGCTGCTCGATCCGGCGATAGGCAATTACATCGTCTCCACTAGATTCAATGGCCAGGTGCAAAGCCCTGGGGAGAGTGGGGAGCGTGTCCCCACTCTCCACCTTGGTCACTCAAGAATCCGGATGACCTTGCGCGATGACGGTTCAACGATCACACGTTCGTGGTTGACCACGGCATAAGCATATCGCGGGTTTTCCGGAACGGTTCTTATGACGACCCTTTCCGGCAACGGTTGGCCGACGACCACTCGTTCGCGGACCACAATTCCATCATCGGGCAGAGGCTGTTCGCGGACATAGGTAACCACCTTCTGCGGCGGAGGATCGATGGCGGTGCCGACGATGGCGCCTGCCACGCCGCCTATGGCAGCTCCGACAGGTCCGCCGACCACGGCTCCGGTTGCGGCGCCACCTGCCGCGCCGGTGACGGTCGACGACTGGGCGAAGGCACATCCGGCGGCCAGGCCAAGCGAGAGTGCCGCAATACTAAGTACTTTCGTTTTCATCAGAATCTCCTTTCACCTTCTATTCGTCCGTCATTGACGGAGCTGTTGGTAAAACAGGACCCGATTGCAATCAGTTCCTTTTCTTAGGCTTCAGTCGATTGGATTGGGACGTGGGTCGCAAAGGGCATTCGGACCAAAGCCTTACCAGAGCTGACTCATGGCCCAGCCGCCATGTCAAAGCCTGGTTGCCGAGTGCCATGCGACGATGGCAAAGAGTGATGACGTAAGAAGCAGCGCTGCGGCAAAGGCAAAGGTGACCCACCAGCCTGTGGCATCGAAGAGAGCGCCGCCGGCCGACGCGCCGATGGTGATGGCAAGCTGGATGGTCGCGACCTGCAGGCCGCCGCCGGCTTCCGCGTCATCCGCCATATATCTGCTCAGCCAGGTGCCCCATCCGACCGGAGCCGCGGTACCGAAGAAACCCCAGCCCATCAGAAGCGCCGCGGTAATGGAGGGCGATGTCCCGAACAGGACGAGCCCCATTGCAATGAACGCCATGACAAAGGGGATCGCGGCGAGGATGCTGAACAGCCGTATGCGCAGCAAATGGCTGACAGCATATGTTCCGGCCACACCTGCAAGGCCCATGAGCAGGAGAAGGAGCGACAGAGTGGAGATGGAAACATTGGTGACGGTCTCCATAAACGGTCGCAGATAGGTGAATAGGGCGAACTGGCCCATGAAGAGCATCATGACCGAGGTCATGCCAAGAGCGACCTGTGGCCGGACAAGCAGCCGAAACACATTCGGCGGCAGCGCCTTATCCCGCGAGGGCAGGGGCGGCAGGCTGATCCATTGCCAGACCAGAGCAAGCAATGCCAGCGGCACGACCGCGAAGAAGGTTCCGCGCCAGCCTATATAGTTGCCCAGCAGGCTGCCCAGCGGAGCTGAAATCGTGGCTGCAACGGCATTTCCCGCGTTGAGCATAGCCAGGCCCCTCGGCACCGATTCCTCGGGCACGAGACGCATGACAATGGCTGTCGACATCGACCAGAAGCCCCCGATTGCCACCCCAAGCAGGGCGCGACCAACCATAAGGACGGCATAATTGGGCGCCAGCGTTACAATGACACCGGACACGATGAGAACGGCGGAGAAGCATATGACCACGATCCGGCGGTCCATACCGCGGGTGATATTTGAAATGAAAAGGCTCGTCAGCACCGCAAAGACGCCCGAGATCGAGATGGCCTGTCCCGTCCGGCCCTCGGTTACGCCGAGATCGCCGGCGATCGGCGAAAGCAGGCTGACCGGCAGGAATTCGGAGGCGATGAGAACGGCGACGCAAAGCGCCATCGACAGCACGGCGCCCCATGCGGCGGGACGCTTTTCCGGGGTTGCTGTCGATACGGATCGTGAGTTGTCATGCGGGTCGGCGATGCCGCCGTCCAATGGTCGTGCTAGGGATTGCTGTGTCATGACCGCAAGATAGACACTGCGCATTCCCATGATTAGCCATTGCAATTCGCTTGGACTTATCGATCTTTGACATCAATCGATTGTCGAGTCGGAGATGAGAGATGAAGCGCGAAGACCTGAACGAGATGCTGTGGTTTCTGGCGGTCGCGGAGGAACGGAGCTTTACGAAGGCCGCGGCGAAACTCGGTACGTCCCAGTCCTCGATCAGCCACGCGGTCAAGCGCCTGGAGGCTCGCATGGGACTTCGCCTTTTGGCGCGCACAACCCGCAGCGTCGTGCCTACGGACGTGGGAGAGCGGCTTATCCGGTCGCTTGCACCACGACTTGCGGAGATCGAGACCGAAATAGACGAACTCATGGCGTTTCGGGACAAACCTTCCGGCACCGTGCGCATGACGCTCTCGGACCATGCTCTCAATAGCGTCGTCTGGCCGAAGCTGCGTCCCGTCTTGAAGGAATATCCGGACGTAAGGCTGGAGCTGAACATCGATAACGGCTTTCGCAACATCGTGGAGGAAAGGTTCGATGCAGGCGTCCGGCTTGGCGAAAGCCTGGACAAGGACATGATCGCCGTCAGGATCGGTCCCGATTGGCGTCTCGTCGCCGTCGCATCGCCGGAATACCTTTCCGTGCATGGGATTCCGGACCATCCGGAGGAGCTTGTAACCCACATCTGCATCAATCATCGGCAGGCACGATCGGGTGGTCTCTATGCGTGGGAGTTCGACAAAGGCGGCAGGGAATTACGCGTGCGCGTCGATGGGCAGCTGACCTTCAACACCTCTTACGCGATGATCGATGCAGCCCTCAGCGGATACGGTATCGCTTACTTGCCGGAAGATCTGGTTCAAGCGCCGATCGCATCGGGACGGTTGGTTCAGGTTCTGGACGATTGGTCGTCGGTCTTTCCCGGCTATTATCTCTACTATCCGAGCCGGCGGCAGAATTCGCCCGCATTCAGGATCGTTATCGATGCCCTCCGGCAGTGAGGGTCGCGACCGCGGGTGCCCGTCGCGGGCGAACTGTGTCGAAACGCGCGTGCGATTATTCCGCCAGAGCTTGTTGAGCGCATTTTCTGCCGCCGAAGGATTGCCCAAATAGCGCTTCACCTCGTCCGAAACAGAACCGGCCAATCTCCGAGTTGGCTGCCGCCGCAGGTGCCCTGATAGGATACCGCCGCCAACTGAAACCACGCGCCATCCCATACCCATTCGGCGGTGAGCCCACAATCGCCAACTGCGCGCCCCCTGCCTGCCATCTGCAATGATCCCGTATTCATATCGAAGCCCGGTTCCGTCAGTATTTTCATTTCGGTTCCGTCACCGCCGAGAGGAAGTTTCGGCTGAAACGGAATAGGGGCACCATTTCCGTTCCGCGGCACGATGAAAGCCAGCGACGATCCTTGATAAGCGCCCATGATGCAAGGAATGAACACAAGGGCGTGATCTGCGTCGAGCGGGTAAGCTTCTTCCTTGAGATCTTCCCTCGACGCGTCGACCTGGCATTCTTCCGCCTCAAACACGGCCTTGCCGGAATTTTTTGCTTGCAGGATAAGCTGCTGTTTTTCCGCATCCGATAAAGCGATATCAATCTTTCGGCGAGCGACGATGGGCAGGGCGGGTGCGGCTGTCACGCTCGATGCGGGAGCAACCCCTCTCTTGATCAGAGCGGTCACATTGCCGAGGCGGCCTTGACGATCATCCATATGCAGCAGAGCGGCGACCATGCCATCGAGCGGAATCACGGCTTTATCGGCCCCAACCTCCAGCTGGGTGGCGTTGCGTAAACCGGAAAGCAGCTCCATGACCGCCGCGGGATCGCTGCTCGAGATCGTTGTGAGATTTTCGTCGAGGCTGAGCTGCCATGCCGATCCAAAATGCAAGGATGTGCCATCGGCGCGAAAATCGTTCAAGCCGACCGGAAATGGGACTCCAATCGTCACTTTCGTGAGCGCGTCGGGACCGGCGGCGCGATGAAAGTGCATATCGGGACTGCTTATGACGCCATTCCTGAAGCCCTTGGCTTCGCAGGTCAAACCGTTGTCGCATGCAATCAGCCAGGACTTGTAACGATTATAGGAGGGATCCGCCGCGTTTGCCGTGCCGCCCAGAGCAAGGCTCACCAGCAGGAATACCATGAGGCGCTTGTGGAGATGCTTCATGCAGATTTTCCTTATCGATCACGCCTCGAATGAAGTTCGACTTTTCTAATTTAGAAAATGCACTCGGATAAACACCCAATACGTACAACCGGCCTATTGCCACAAGCTATGGTTCGCCTATGTTTGCTTCGCAGGCCAAACGAGGGCCGGGATTGCATTCATGGCGCAGACTTCGTCCGATTTAATCTACAATTTTTCGACCCTCAATTTTCCCGAGAAAGATCGGTTTCATCTTTGGGTCAAGGACAATCACTGCGACTGCAGGTTACGGGACTTCGAATCCGGCCCATTCGACGCGGAGGCGACCGGTGCCGCGTTTGGTCCGCTCATCCTGTCCGGCCGAAGGCTGCTTCACCAAGGCCGATCTCCCGCCTATGAAGTTCTGAGATCCGAGCAGCGCATCCGGACCGACGGATATGACTTCTATCGATTTACGTCAATTCTGAGTGGCCGCTTCACCTATCGGTCGACCGACGCTTCATCGATCAAGACGGCTGGCGACTTGTTCATACTAGATGCCGCCCAGGTCAACGATTGCCTGGTCGAGGCCGACAATACTATTTCGATTGCCGTTCCGCGGGATTTGTTGCCGAGCCAAACAGCGCTCCTGCACGGGCATACGATTTCAACTGGCGTCGCCCAGCTCCTCACAGATCATCTCGTTTCGCTGTTGCGCAATCTCACCAGGTTGCGGCCGCAGGAAATCCCCTATGTGGTGCAATCGACACTGCAGCTCCTGACGGCCGTGGTTTCGTCCGCATCCGATGCGATGCAGGCGGCAGCCGGTCCGATACGCGAGCTGTTACTTGGCCGCATCTTGCGCTACCTCGATGCCCATTTGCTCGAATCCGATCTGACACCGGACCGAATTTGCCGTGATATCGGGGTCTCGCGCGCGAAGCTTTACCATTTGTTCGAGGGCAATGGGGGCATCATGCGGCAGATACAGCGCAAGCGCCTGCGCCGGGCCTATCAGATGCTGGCGAATCCGAGCGGGCCGAGGCTCCATATAGCGGAGCTAGCGTGGAAACATGGTTTCTCGAACGAGAAGTACTTTTATCGTCTCTTCAAGGCTGAATTCGGCCATACGCCGGGCGAGACGCTGGAAATCATGTCTCGCCCGAATCTAGCTTCAGGATCGATTGCTCTTCATCCCCGCGAGAATCCGGTCGACGGCCCCTTGGGCTGGACGTTGCCCTTTGGTGTGCCGGACCGCTAAGGTCGTTTGCGCGAGCATGAGATGTATGAAAGTACACTCGAAATGGACATGAGCAAACCGGCCGCTGGTCAGCATGCCTTGAAGGATGTTTGGCCCTTCATTAGAAATCGCTGAGTTTTTCAACTGATCGGCATCTTCCACCCATGCTTGCCTCCAAATGTTTCTCCATTTTCTCGGTGGGCTATGGTCTGCTGATCTTCATCATACTGATCTCGGCGGGTTCGTTTGCCGTTCCAGCGAGCGCGAAGGACCGGATTGCCCTGAAATCCGAGGTGCCGGGTCTGAAGATCACCCGTCTTGCAAAATTGCCCGAGGTGCCGGACTCGGACTCCTCCGGAGCGCCGTCATGCGGCGTATTGCCCGAGACCAAAAGCGCGGGCGGCAAGATTGCCTCCGATCTCGGATGGGGCGTGACCGGCGAGGCGAAACTCGGCCCCTATGAGGCCGTCAGCTTCGCGGGCGAGTTCGACCAGGCGACCGGTTCGGCCTGCGCCATAGACCAAGGCAACATTGCGCTCTTTGACGGTTCGAACCTGCTGGCTCTGATTTATGCCGAGAAGAACAGCAAATTGACGATCGGCAGGATCACTGCGGTCACCGATCATCTGCGTATTCTCGACGGCGATCTCGTGCAGATGCCTATTGGCGAGATCAAGCTTGAAGGTGGGGATGTGGAGGTGAAGCCGCTGGCGGCCGAGGAACAGGTTTGTGACGGCAAGGCGGTGGTGCCGAACGTCTATGGCAAGCCCATCACCGAAGCCCGACAGGCAATCATTGCCAAGGGGTGGGAGCCATTTCAGAGCCCGTCGCCATCCTACCCGGATCCTTTCGGCGATAGTATTCGCAAGATGGGGGTCGTCGAGACGACTGATTGCGCCGGCACCGGTTTCGCCTATTGCAGTTATTTCTACCGCAAGGGCGACATGGAGCTGGATGTGAGCAGCTTTGGAGACGGGACACCAACGGTTTCGGATTATGACACGGTCTGCGAGCGTTCGAAATGGCATAAGGCGCAGTAGCGGCTAACGGCCGGCGCGTTTCCTCGGAATTCAAGCTCGATCGGCCTTGCTTGGTGACCTTGCGCACCTCCTTAGGAGGAGAGACTGCCATAGGTCGTCTTTTCCCACTCCAGCCGAGTGCAAATATCCGGGTACGGTTGTTGGCTGTGTGAAATTCTCAAGATTGGAACCTACGTGCACTTGTTATGGACGAGACTGCACAAGATGAACGAGTTGCCGTCGTTGCTCGAGAGAGTTTTGCTGCTATCTTACTGAAATGGAATGGAAATTTGTCAGGAGCCGCAATTCTTTTTCAAAGCCTGCAATGGTGGCAATTATGTGCGGGAGTATAGGCGGGTATACCGCTGAGGTCGTCATTCATTCATCGCCGTGGCTGTCATAACGCGTTACGCTCCCTATTCCCCGCGCGAAACGAGCGCTTTTCAGCGCTGTCGGGAACCAAGGGACAGACCGCCGCGCAGTCGCAAAGCTCGGCCGTGACCACGGCATGAGCAATCACGGAAGTATGCATCAGTCATCCGTCAACAGAGGAAATTCCCTTGCGTAAGATAATTTGCGCTTTTGCATTTGTCGCACTCTCATTCACGTCCGCAGCAGCCAGCGTATGTTCGCAGCACTACCAGAGCAGCGGCGTTCCCCTCGTCACAGGTGTGACTTATAAGACCTGGATGGAATTCCCCTCCGTCGGCCCAGCTGCTGCCTTCGATAAGGTATCGAGGGCGGTCCTGGCCGAAGGTTTTGTGGATGTGAATGTCGAGAAACAGCTCGGCACACTGACAGCTCAACAGGAAACGACCGGATCCGGCCGCCCGCAGACCTTGCGCGTCGTCGTCCGTAAGAGCGGCAAGGGCAGCCGTGTCGATGCCGTTTTCATGGTGCCGCAGGGACAGGTTGCTCCCAGCATGAGCGACAATCTCTGCCGTGTCGTCAATGCGGTGGCTGAATAAGCACTGCGGCCATCGCCAAAAGTACTTGGCGATGGCCGCATATCTCAAATGAAAGAGAGGTCGATGCCTCCCGCGCCTATCAGGAGCACGACCACCCATGGTGGCGCGCGCCAAGCGGCGAGCAGCACGAAGCCCGTCATCGCCAACGCAAAATCATAGGCTTTAGAACGCACTGGTCCAAACCGGATTATAAAGCGCTGCGGCAAGAATCCCGACGACCGCGGCATTTGCACCGCGCAAGACTGCCTGCGCTAGGGAATAGCGACGGAAATCATCCCAGAACGGCAGGGCGCCGATCAATAGCAAAAGACCTGGCAAGAAGATCCCGACAAGCGCAATCGCCGCCCCGACGATGCCATGCGGGGGTGGGTCTGTCACGGCGCCGGGATGCGCCGCGAAGGTGAACAGCGGTCCTGGGACTGCCTGGGCTGCGCCATAGCCCGCCAGGAACGTGTCGGCATTGACCTAGCCG
This sequence comes from Martinezella tropici, assembly GCF_008370325.1. Classification (GTDB taxonomy): domain Bacteria; phylum Pseudomonadota; class Alphaproteobacteria; order Rhizobiales; family Rhizobiaceae; genus Rhizobium; species Rhizobium tropici_B. Next base: position 121,996 of record NZ_VNIP01000004.1, read on the forward strand.
GTGTTGACTACCTCCGCCTCCATTCGCCTTGATCGCCTCGACAATCTTGAAAACCCGGAACCAATTTGGTTGCACGCCAGTTAGGATCAAACGGAAGAAGGAGAAAAAACAGGGATAGGAGAACAACATGTCGAATGTTTCGAGAACGGGAACCGACGATGTCAATAATGCAACTAGCCGCACAAGATTCGGACGCTCCGTCGAGAGCAAGGCCCAATTGCGGGATGCAGCTACCCTTTCATCGGCAATCGATGGTACGGAAACGCTGAATATCTATCGCCTGGAACCTATCGCTGCTCCGGAAGACCCGCACTGGGACAATGCGCCCAATCAAGGCACGGTCATCGTGGCAGCAAGAACCGCGGGCGACGCACGCATTGTAGCGGCGGGCAACGAGCTTGATTTTATGGAAGTCGATGCAGCACCCGCCGAAGGTGTCACGACCAGTAACGCGAGCGCGTTTCGAGACGACAAACTTTACACCGTCATCGAGATCGACCGTGGCCGAACCGACCTGAAACGGGGCATATTGGAAGGCGAGGTCTCGGTCGATACGATTGTTCCCGCGCAGGTCGGCCGTTGATCGTCCAGTCTAAGGTCGAGCCTCTTGGTGTCGGAGCGGATAGGGTGGTGCAATCAAGTCGTTGGAACAAATCTATCAAATCGCCCGTTGCGTTCACAGGAGCGCCCATGTGCCGGCGGCCAGCGTTCACCGAACATCTTTTTCCGATCTGATCTTTTGTTAACGGAGCGAAAAATGCCCGAGCGAAATGAGTCACCAGCGGTTCAATCCCTGCGGAAAGAACAGAAGCGGCAGCAAAGAAGCAGGCCGGCAAGCGAATTTGACAAAGCGCTTGAAGGCACCTTTCCCGCCTCGGATCCGGCTTCGGCGACGCATACCTCAGCCCTGGGCGGTATTGCCCTTGAGGATAAAGCTGGAGATGTGTCAGGAGGTGGCCCTGCGCGCCGGGAGGATCAATCCGACTCCGCAATGGAATCAAACACCGATCTCGGTACTTTTGGGGTTGAGCGGCGAATTCGCGAAAAACCCATCGCTTCCGTTCTGGCTGCCATGGCAATAGGATTTGCTTTCGGGTTGACGCGTTGAAGATGCTTGCCGGCAAGCTTCCTATCCCGCCAGATGACGAAAGCGGCCGCTTCCTTGAATTGCTGCGATGGTCCGCTACATCCGCCTCCATAAGATCGGAGGAGATCTGCCATGCCCCATCGCGCTCCCACAGGAAGTGATTGCCGAATGCTCGCGGAAGCTGTGTTGCAATGGTATTGCTTCTACGAAGTGCCGCCGGATGACGAGGCTTCGAGCGCCCTCGTCGGTGCGGCCCTCGAATTCTTTCGTGATGGTTATCAAACGACAGAGGACATTGCCGTGATGTTGATCGGAACCTACATCGGCATCTGGCCGACGAAAATCAACGCGCCCACGTCCGCCGCCATTCACTAATCCTGACGACCTCTCGCACGGTCTTCTGAGGAGACTTGTGGGGTGTCCTCGATGTCGAAGCGTGCGATCTTGCCGTTCGCCATACGAAAGATGTGCATCACGCGTTTGTCCTTCAATCCATGGGCCTGGTCCTTCAGCGGCTGGCCTTCAAGATCGAATATGGACTGGATTACCTCGACGGCGATGACATCATCACCGCTTGTCTGAATGGCAACCGGTTCGACATGTGGGCTGATGACCGTCCATTGCCGTGTCCAATAATCGCGCACGGCCTCACGCCCATGGACGTGGCCTCCCTCCATGCCGTTGGCCCAAGAGACATCGTCGGCAAGCTCGACGAGCACGCCGTCAATGTCTCTTGCGTTGAACGAGTCATAGATGCGCTTGATAAGTTGCCTATAGGTTTCCGACATATCGTTTCCTCAAGCTGGATTGAAACCATCGCTGGGCAGGATGAAGCCGAACTTGCCAGCGCTTTCGCCAATATATATATGTACATATGTATATCGCAGTCAACACAGGCAAGGGAAAGGCTGAAATGCAAGACGACGTGCTTTCGACGCCGGGGCATCTCATTAGTCTCGCAGCGCGCGGGTTTGCCCGTCTAAGCGAGGCGCGCTTGAAGCCTCTTGGGTTTGGCGTCGGCCAATTGCCGGTGCTGGTCGCGCTGCGGAACGGCAAGGCAAGCACGCAGCGCGATCTTGCTCGCTTCGCCAAGGTCGAGCAGCCGCCGATGGCGCAAATGCTCGCCCGCATGGAGCGGGACGGTTTGATCGAGCGAAAACCGCACCCGGAGGACGGGCGAAGCAGCCATATAAATCTCACGAAGGCTGCGAAGAAGCGCATGCCTGATGCGATCGAAACCCTGTTCCAAGGAAATCGTGATGCGCTGGACGGGTTTACGGAAGAGGAAGCGGCACAATTCGTTGCCCTACTCACCCGGCTGATCGCAAATCTGGATCAAATCACCGGCGCTGAGCCATCATCACACACATCCTAGGCTTCGACGAAGCCGAGCAAACGACCATGCGGGTAAAAGCCGAGCCGGCGCGATGCGTCGCCGCAGGCCATGCGTCGAGCCATCGCGAAACGGTAGAGCTTTACAAAACGAACTAGTTCGTACATTATTGCCCAGAGGAGTGAGGAATGCTGCCTTGGCAGCACCGATGACCGTCAGGATGAACTTGAATGTCCTGCGAGCGAGTGCGGGTAGAACCCGGATGCACCCGGTCGCGGCGCTCTTTTGACATCGGAATTCTTCGGGAGGAACGACAATGACAACACAGGTTGAACATAAGATGCCCAAGCGGGCAGCGCTCGCGAGTTGGCTCGGAAGTGCGGTCGAGTACTATGATTTCTTCGTCTACGGGACAGCGGCCGCGCTGATTTTTCCAAAAATCTTCTTTTCGGCGGAAGATCCGCAAACGGCAGCCATCGCCTCCTTTGCAACCTTTGGTGTAGCCTACATCATGCGGCCCCTAGGTGCGGTCATTCTCGGTCATGTCGGCGACAAGTTCGGCCGCAAGAAGGTGCTGACCTTCACTTTGCTCCTTATGGGCTTTTCGACCTTCATCATCGGTTGCCTGCCGACCTACAATCAAGCTGGCATTCTGGCGCCGATTCTTCTGGTTCTGGCGCGCTTGCTCCAGGGCATTTCGGCTGCCGGCGAACAGGCCGGCGCCAGTTCCATGACGCTAGAGCATGCCCCTGAAAACCGACGCGCCTTCTTTACCAGCTTCACGCTGAGCGGAACGCAAGCCGGGTTGATCCTTGCAACATTGGTCTTCATCCCGCTTGGAAAGCTCGATGAGGCCGCATTGATGTCCTGGGGCTGGCGCGTGCCCTTCTTTCTGAGCTTCGTGGTTGTCATCGTCGGATTCTGGGTTCGCCGAACACTCGCTGAAACGCCTGCTTTCCTGGAGGAAACAAAGAAGGGAGAGGTTGCGAAAGTACCGCTTGTCTCGCTTCTCACCAACTATTGGACCGATGTTCTCCGCATCATCTTCGCCGCGTTGATTTCCGTCGTCAGCACCATTTTCAGCGTCTTCACGCTGTCCTATGCGGTCAATACCATGCATATCGACCGCTCGACGATGCTGACCGTTCTGGTGCTTGCCAATATCGTGGCATTAGGCGCCATTCCGGCATGGGCCACTCTCGCGGATCGCATCGGCCGCAAGCCGGTGTTCATCTTCGGCGCCATCGGCTGCGCGGTGCTGATTTGGCCCTATATCTGGGCCATCAGCCAGAACAACCTCATGCTCGTCTTCGTTCTCGGCATTCTGCTTTCGGGTGTGGTCTACAGCGCCTCCAACGGCGTCTGGCCGGCGCTCTATGCGGAAATGTTCGACACCCGCGTGCGTCTGTCCGGCATGGCGGTCGGCACCCAGATCGGCTTTGCGCTCGGTGGTTTCGCACCGACGATCAGTGCCGCCGTGATGGGCACCGGGCCGATGGGATGGGTACCGGTGGCCGTGTTTACCTCGATCACAGCCTTGATTGCTGCCGTCTCCGCGGCGACGGCAACGGAGACCTACCGAACGCCGATCGATCAACTCGGCAAGGATGGACGAGGCTTTGCAGCCTCGGTTCGCCACGTCGACCGGACGGTCTAGCGGTTAGTCTCCGGACAGGGATGACCTCCAGCGATCGCGGATGAATTTGTTGAAAATCGCCAAGAGAACGGGATGAAACAATGAAAACCTCGATCGCGACCGTTTCGATCAGCGGTGACCTCAAGGAAAAGCTCCAGGCCATCGCCAAGGCCGGCTTCGAGGGCGTCGAAATCTTCGAGAACGATTTCCTCGCCTTCGATGAATCGCCGCGCCAGGTCGGTCGAATGGTCAGGGATCATGGGCTGGAAATCACGCTGTTTCAGCCCTTCCGGGATTTCGAGGGCATGCCTGAACCCTTGCGCAGCCGGACCTTCGATCGGGCCGAACGCAAGTTCGATCTGATGCAGGAAATGGGGACGGACCTCGTTCTTGTTTGTTCCAACGTGTCGTCCGCGGCGCTTGGCGGCATCGACCGCGCCGCGGACGATTTCTTCGAACTCGGCGAGAGGGCGGCCAAGCGCGGCCTGCGGGTTGGATATGAGGCGCTTGCCTGGGGACGGCACATTCACGATCACCGTGACGCCTGGGAAATCGTTCGTCGGGCCGATCATCCGAATATCGGTCTCATTCTAGATAGCTTCCACACGCTTTCGCGCAAGATCGACGTCAATTCGATCCGGTCGATCCCGAAGGAGAAGATCTTCATCATCCAGCTTGCCGATGCGCCGCTGATCGATATGGATCTTCTCTATTGGAGCCGCCACTTCCGCAACATGCCGGGCGAGGGGGATCTTCCCGTTCTCGAATTCATGAAGGCCGTCGCCGCGACGGGCTATGACGGATATCTGTCGCTGGAGATTTTCAACGACCAGTTTCGCGGCGGCTCGCCGACCGCCATAGCCGTGGATGGCCGGCGGTCGCTCGTCTATCTTGGCGATCAGGTTCGCCGCGCGGAAAGCAGCAGCCTGACTTTGCCGCCCATGCCGGCGCGTGCCGATGTGGACGGCATCGCCTTTATCGAATTCACCGTCGACGAAGCCGAAGCGCCCGTTCTTTCTGATCGGCTGCGGGCACTGGGCTTTCGACATGTCGGGCGTCACAAAACCAAGCGTGTCTATGTCTTCCGGCAGGGCGATATCAATCTGGTCGTCAATACCGATCCGGACGGGTTCGCCGGTGCCTCCTATGCTTTGCACGGACAATCGGCCTATGCGATGGGATTGTGGGTGGATGATGCCGAAGCCGCAGTTGCGAGGGCTGTGGCCCTAGGTGCGGAACGTTTCGAGCAGCCATTGGCACCCGGCGAGATCGAAATGCCAGGTGTCAGGGGCGTTGGCGGTGGCGTCCTGTACTTTCTCGACCGCAAAAGCCCCCTCGCGCGCATATGGGAGATCGAATTCGATCCCGTCAACGACGATGCCGATCTGCGGCCGGTCGGTCTGACCGGTATCGATCATATTGCGCAAACGACGAAATATGAGGAACTGCTGACTTGGCTGCTTTTCTACACGGCGATATTGGATGCGCATAAGACGCCGATGGTCGATATCATCGATCCTGCCGGGGTCGTTCGCAGCCAGGTCGTCGAAAACGAGCGAGGCAGCTTGCGCATTACACTGAACGGCGCGGAAAATCGCAACACCTTGGCCGGGCACTTTATCGCCGAGACCTTCGGTTCGGGCATTCAGCATCTCGCCTTCGCGACAGACGATATTTTCGCGGCAGCGGCTGCCTTATCGGATAACGGCTTTGCCACCTTGATGATCTCGCCCAACTATTACGACGATCTGGAGGCGAGGTTCGGTTTGGATCCGGCTTTCACCGATCGCCTGAAGGCCCACAACATCCTCTATGATCGCGACGATCACGGCGAATATTTCCAGCTCTATAGCCCGACCTATGGCGAAGGCTTCTTTTTCGAGATTGTTCAGCGCAGCGGCTATCGCGGATATGGCGCGGCGAATGCCATCTTTCGCATAGCGGCGCTCCGGCGTCACCTGCGGCCGATTGGTGTGCCGAAACTTTAGTCTCTCCCCATTCGTGTAAAGCCTGTGTTAAAGCTTTGATCTTCTATGATGGGCAGAGACAGACCCAGGAAGACGGGCAGGGCATGACGAAAGCGCAAGCGGCCAAGATCGAGCGTCTGACGCGAAAGAACGATCCAGACGCGACCAAGGAAAATATTCTGAAGATCGCCACCGAGGAATTTGTCGCAGCCGGTTTTTCCGGTGCGCGCGTGGATGAGATCGCCGAGCGCACCAAGACGTCCAAGCGCATGATCTATTATTATTTCGGCAGTAAGGAAGGGCTCTATCTCGCCGTTCTCGAGCAAGCCTATACGAAGATCCGCACACTGGAGAGCGAGCTCGATCTCGAAAACATGCCGCCGGTTCAGGCGATGGCGCAATTGATCGCAAGCACCTTCGATCATGATGATCAGAATCCGGATTTCGTGCGCCTGGTCAGCATCGAAAACATCCATCGTGCCGAGCATATGAAGCGATCGGTCGTCCTGTCGCAGATGAACATCGCGATCATCGATATCATCACGGACATCCTCGAGCGAGGTTATGCCGACGGCAGCTTCGTGCGTCGGGTGGATCCGGTCGATCTGCATATGATGATCAGCGCCCAGTGCTTCTTTCGCGTTTCCAATCGCCACACCTTCGGAGCGATCTTCGAGCGGGACCTGTCCTCGGAAGAGCTGAAAAAGCGGCACAAGTCCCTGATCGTCGACGCCATTCTTGCCTTTCTGAGACATACTTCCTCCGAAATAGTCTGACGCGCATAGAGCCGCCTGGTTTGCGTCGGGGGATTTTTCCGGAGCAGGAGCGCGCGTCCTCATATTGACTTTACGTACTAGTTCGTACATTTTGCGGGAAGGCCTGTGGCGTGGCTTTCATTCGCCGCTCGGGAGGAAGAATTGGATACTCAACCCGCCGTTATTCCGCGCCAGCTTCATGTTGGATTGATCGGCGCCGGCATAGGCCGTTCGCTGACGCCGGCCATGCACATGCGTGAAGGCGAACATTGTGGCCTATCCTATCGTTACGATCTCATCGACCTGGATGTTCGTGGCCTCTCCGTATCGGACCTGCCGGCTCTTATCGACGAGGCCGAGGCGCAGGGCTTTGCCGGCCTCAACATCACCCATCCCTGCAAGCAGGCAGCGGTCGTACTGATGGACGATCTGTCGCCCGATGCCCAGACGCTGCGATCCATCAATACGGTCGTTTTCCAAGGAAAACGCAGGGTCGGCCACAATACCGATTGGTGGGGATTTGCCGAAAGTTTCCGGCGCGGGTTGGCGGGCGTTTCGCTTGCTCACGTCGTGCAACTGGGTGCGGGCGGCGCCGGCGTTGCCGTTGCCCATGCGGTGGCTGGGATGGGTGCACGTTCGATCGAGATATTCGACCTGGATCCCTTGCGTGCAAAGGCACTCGTGGACCAGCTGCAGCCGGCACATGGCACTTGCACTTTCTCGGTTGGTCGTGATCTGGCCGCGGCCCTGGATACTGCTGACGGCCTGGTTCACGCAACGCCGACGGGCATGGCCGCCCATCCTGGGCTGCCGCTCGATGCGCAACTTCTATCGGACCGCCTCTGGGTCGCCGAGATCGTCTATTTCCCGATCGAAACCGAATTGGTGATGCTTGCAAAGAAAAAGGGATGCCGCGTTCTCGACGGTGGCGGCATGGCGGTATTCCAAGCGGTGAAGGCTTTCGAGCTGTTCACCGGCATCCGTCCGACGACTGGGCGGATGATGCAGCATTTCAATTCGCTGCGCACCATGATCTGACCTGCGGCTGAAGCAGTCGATGCGGGAATCCGAAGATCATTGATCATTCCGACTGTCTCTGCGCAGGATCAATGTCGGCTCTGACGATGATCGACGACGCGCGCGTGGAGGTGTATGCCTGTGTGCGTCAAAGAAAGTCTGTGCGTGGTGTATTCGGGAACCAAGCATGCGGCGAGTGCCATGGCTGAATCGCTTCGGCGCGAAATTGGCAAGGACGGGATTCGCGTGACCTGCATTGAGCCCGGCGCCGTCAAAACTGAATTTGTATCGCATATGCGCGCAGACGTTCGCCAATCCGTCGAACAAAGACTGGGAGATATGGTGCAGCTGGAGAGCGAGGACGTAGCCAATGCCATTCTCTACGCGGTCACGCAACCGTCCAGGGTCAATGTCAACATCCTTACGCTCTATCCGACACAACAGGCCTAGCCGCTGGATTGACGGTTCGGCTAATGGCAGATCGATCCGGGCGTTCCCGACAAGAAAGAGCTGATCTTCAACCAGGACTTTTATCCCGTCATCTCATCGGCCGCATCGGTTCCTCTCATTCAGTTCAGCACCTTCAGGACGATTTTGCCTCGAATGTGATCTTCTTGAAGCGCCTTTTGTGCCGCCGCTGCCTCACGAAGCCCGAAGGTGCGATCGACGCGGACTTTCACCCTACCGCTGTCGATGAGTTTGGCGATCTTCTGGAGTTGGGCGCCGCTCGGCTGCGCGGTGTAGCGGCCGGTCCTGATGCCTTGGGCTTCGGCGCGCTGTTTATTGGGCTCCGACAGGGTGGAAATCAACGCACCGCCGCTTTTAATGATCGAAAAGCTCCGATCCTGTGTCTCGCCGCTCACAAGATCGAAGACGAGATCGACGGGTTCGACGATAGTCTCGAAGCGCTCTGATTTATAGTCGATGATCTGGTCGGCGCCCAAGCCACTCAGGAAGTCCCGGTCAGCCGCTGAAGCCGTGGTCGCCACCCAAGCACCGCTGGCTTTGGCGAACTGAATTGCAAGATGGCCGACACCGCCTGCGCCGCCATGGATGAGAACACGCTGGCCGGCTTCGAGCTTGCCGTGATCGAAGAGGCCTTGCCATGCCGTGATGCCCGCAAGCGGCACCGCAGCGGCTTGAACATGGTCCAGAGAATGAGGCTTCGTGGCGATCTCGTCCGATTTTGCGATCACGAATTCTTCGTAGCCGCCGTGATCCGGCGTCAGAAAGGCGAAGACCTCGTCACCCATCAGAAAACTTGAAACCGACTGTCCCGCATCGGCAATTTCGCCGCTGACGTCGCGACCGAGCACATAGGGGAAATCTTTTTCGGTGACGACGGGATATTTGCCCTCGCGCATCTTCGCATCGACCGGATTGACGCTCGCGGCAAAGACCTTGATGACCACTTCGTCGGTCGCTGGTATCGGCTGCTCGATTTGGTCGAGCTGCATGACCTCCGGCCCGCCAAAACGATGAATTCGTACGGCTTGCATCGTTGAATCTCCGTGCTGATTAAATCTTAGAACCGCAACCGAACAAGCCACTGTGCCGGAAGTTCCCAAAGCGGGAGATACGAAGAATGAATGATCCGAAAGCGTTCATGCCCGTTTCAGATATCTCCATGCCGCCATGCTGCCGAGAAGTTGAGCGACGCCGCCATAGAGCATGGCTGCGATGAAGCCGAGCGGAGGTTCATGGAAAAATGCAAAAACCGATCCGAGTATTGCCACGCCCATGGTTGCGCCGACCATGCGCGCGACTTCCTCTCGGAAGCAAACGTAGCGCAATTGAATTGGTTTCACGTCGCATGCGATCCGATCGGAACAAATACCCGTGGCCGTCGTTCAATCAAAGACATGCTCGGTCGGCGGCGCGAATGCTCGCGACCCCATCCCGGGCTCGGAGTTGACGATGAACCGCAAGTCAAAGGAAGAGCCGGACATTCGCACAACGCCGGCATCTCGTCGCAGGGTCGGTTCTTCTCTGATCGCCTGGATAGCGGCGCTGATTTTCGCTTTGTTTGCGGGTGCGCTTTTAATGAAATCGGAAAACCAGCTGAGCACAAATTCAGGGACGGATAGTGTGACGACGTCTTCCACGACATCGGCGCCTCCGATAAAGAACGAGGCTGCACCAATGCCGTCAACCAGGCAGAATTCCCCAGCAGGTTCGCTTGAAGTACCTGCGCGTGCCGATAATAGTTTGCAGCCATGATGACACCGACTTGTGGCCGGCCCCTCTGTTCCCAACGTGAAGGAGCAGGGTGGAGCGTCATTTCATCCACGGCAGTCGTACCAATCGAGTGAGAGACCGAGACCGGCAGTAGCATGTAGGACGGCGTCTTCGATTTTTTGTCGTAACGGGCCACGGGCGAATAGGGGGATCCGCGGATCTGGTTCGGTCCGAAGCCTGGAATTTTCACCAGAGCGCCTGGTGCTGAATATCATCCAACTGCGGCAGGATCGACATTTCTGTTTCCGAATGCCGCGCTATGGTCGGGTGGATCTCATCCAATGCGTGCCGGTGCAGAAGGGCAAACAGGGCATCGTTCATGTTTGCGCCATTGAAGATTTCGGGATCGTCACAGGCAACGTTGATGGTCCGCTCCACCACGCGGTTTACAGCCGCTTCGTTGACGAGAAACCCGCGCGCCCAATTTCTCAGCATGGCGCGGAGTGTCGGATCTTTTGGGAATTTTGCTGGTTTCAGGAGGATCATCATGCTCTCCCATGTCCTTGAAGGCGGGAGCACGTATTAACCCTCAGTCGTCACCGCCTACATCATCGTTGGCGACGATGTTTTGATGGTACTCCTTCGTGGACGGGAGTCCATGCCAAATGCGATGGCAAGGCAACGACGTCGATCTATCTCGATATCAAACCGTAATCATCATGGCCTGAATGTTGGCAATGGCCCGCCGAAGCGACGCCGCCAATGCCATCATCGTAGCCTGCCTATCGCCAGAACCGCTTGGTGTCGAGGACGTCGTCGAGGGCCGCCTGCGCGGCCGCGATCAATGACCCCTTGTCGGCGTGCAGGATGACCGATTCGGCCTCCGGGTGGTCTTGCAGGCCGTGCTTCTCCAGCACACTGGGGCCTGTTGCCAGGTCGTTCAGCGCTCCAAGCTGATCCTGCAATTCCTCCATGGCCTTGATGAAACGCTTGTGGCGGCGAGCCTTCTTATTGTCGGCGAACAATGTTTTGAAGAATTCGGCGGCGTAGCGCAGCTTTTTGGCATCCTTCCTCGCCTCGTGCCGCTGCTCGTCGTCGACATGTGCGAGATCCCGGCCGTGCTTCTTCAGCTTTTTCCGCATCTTGTCGAGCGCTTCGACCGCCTGTTCGGCGATCGTCTTGTCTTTTGCCGGCCCAGCCAGATAGGCGCCCGTGTGCAGCCATTCATGGAAATCCAGCATCAGCGCTCTGGCGCGGGGTGATCCCAGAGCGTTCTCGACCTCGTCATAGGCGGCCTCGCGTGCTTCCTGCAGCCTGTCCGCAAAATCCCCGTCTTTCGCTTTCGGCAAAAGCACGTCGATGTTGCGGGCTTCGCCCAGCACGCCGGCTAGCCAGCGGAATTCGCTGGATAATCGACGAGCTTCATCGTCCAGGATCGGCTTGAAGAGTGAAATGGCGGATCGCAACCGCCGCATCGCGACGCGTGCCTGGTGAAGCGCTTCAGCGCTTCTTCGGTGCAGCAGTACGGTTTCGTTCAATCGAAACTGGCGGAAACAGGCTTGCGCTATCACCTGGAATCCCTCCACGGCGGTCGACCGCCACTCCAGGTCGATTTCCGCTGATTTATACACATGTTGCGCCGCGGCCAGCAGCCGATAGCCGCGCTCGGCCTTGGAATGAATGCCGAACTTGAATGGAACGATCGCCTCGATCTTGCGGGCGAGAGCAAACAAGTCCTTCGGATCACCGTCCTTCAATTCCAGCTCTATCTCGCAGATAGGCGCCTGCCGATCAGCCTCCACGGCCGTGCCCCGATCGGCAGCGAGCTCGATCTTGGAGCCGTTCTCGATCAGGTTCCAGATTCTGCGGTCGATGGAAACCTCAAACTGAGGAAAGAGATCTTCCCGAATGTCGCCGAACTGATTGAGAAGAGGGCTTGTATGGTCGAGGGCAGGAACGTCCGTCTCGACGGCGGTCTCCCATTCCGATCGGGCAAACAGCGAGGCGCTGGGACCGGTTGCCTTCACCGTTTGCGTCCTCGCGGCACCAGAACGGCGGATACGGAGTGTGAAACCTGCGTCGAACAGCCTGCGGTCGTTCGTATCGAAATAAATCGAACGCTGCTCGACCGTCTCGGCAGGTTCGCCAAGAAGGTCCGACGAGACGAGGCTATCCATCTCCGAATGCGACAGATCAAGCTTCAGTTCGATTTCAGCCACCTTGATGCTCCCTATGCCCTCTATGATCTGTGGAACGGTTTCGTAGTAGGGATAGTTCAATCGTCTCACATCCAGATGAAAGCACGCTTTCTCCGCAAGATCACTGTCTGGCGTGAGAAAATCGACTGAAAACAGGGGTATGGCCGGATAAAATCGGTGACGCAGCCAAAGGCTCGCCCTCGATTGTGGCGAGTTTCTTCTTGAGCATCATCGGCAGGCCCGATGCCACGGCCGGCCGTTTCGCAGGCAGCCAACTAATGGTGCTTGAAATATTGCACCTCGCGCTCGTGCTTTTCGGCAGCCTCGCGGGTTTTGAAGGTTCCGAGATTCCTGCGCTTGTTTGTCTTCGGATCGACCTTGCGTGAGTAAAGCCGGTATTCGCCAGATTTCAGTTTGCGGATCATGGTCATATTCTCCGTTCAAAGAGATTTAATCCTCGTAGGCCTGTTCTGGTTCCAAGGGACCCGATTGGCGCGATGCCGTTGCCATTGCCATTGCCATCGTGCCTCGTGAAAGCCGGAACGATCGCTGGCACGGTCCTCACTAAATCCAAGGCACGCGCAATCTTCCGGGAACAATTGGCCGCCCGTCTGGTTTTCGCTCAGGCAGCAGCGGAGGCTTGGAGATGAACAAGCGCGCTGTCCGCTCCGGCTGCCAGGCAAAGGCGCGTGAGGTCTGCGGATCGGATGCCGGCCTGGAAACGCTGGTTGGACGCTATTGCCCGATATGACAAGCGCATCGGTTGCCATCAGGGAGGCAAAGATCATGAAGTTCACGATCAACGGTGAAAACGTTGAAGTGCAGCCTGATATTCGCACATCGCTGCTCGATCTGCTGCGCAATATCCTTGGGTTTACCGGTACAAAGAAGGGATGCGATCAGGGCGCTTGCGGCGCCTGCACGGTCTTGGTCGACGGTGAGCGCATCAATTCCTGCCTGGCGCTCGCAGTCCAGTATCAGGGCCGCAGCATCACGACGATCGAGGGTATTGCTTCGGAACGCCAGCTTCACCCGTTGCAGCAGGCTTTCGTCGAATGTGAAGGCTTTCAATGCGGATATTGTACGCCGGGGCAGCTCTGCTCGGCGATCGGCATGATGCATGAGGTCGATCGCAACGTGCCGAGTGCGGTCACGAAGGACCTTTCGGCAACGAGCGTCATTCTCGACGAGATCGAGCTCCGCGAACGAATGAGCGGTAATCTCTGTCGATGCGGCGCCTATAACGGCATTGTCGAGGCCATCTCGCAGACTTTCGCGGAAAGTGAAACGGAGAACAAGAGGAGGGTACGGGCATGAACCTCTTCTCTTACGAGCAGGCATCCAACGCCACCGCCGCCATCGATCTTGCCAAAGCCGGCAACGCGCCGCGATATCTTGGCGGAGGCACGAATCTCGTCGATCTGATGCGCGAAGACATCGAACGCCCGGACATGCTGATCGATATCACGCAATTGCCCGCCGACATCGAACCACGTTCCGACGGCAGCCTTCTGATCGGTGCCGCGGCAAAGAACACCGCGCTTGCGGCGGATTCGTATGTTCGCTCGGCCTTTCCACTGCTTGCCCGCTCCATCCTTGCGGGGGCGAGCGCTCAAATCCGCAACATGGCAACCGTCGGCGGCAATATCTTACAACGCACGCGCTGTCGGTATTTTTATGACGATGCCGCCCATTGCAACAAGCGGCATCCGGGTGATGGCTGCGATGCCAGAGACGGCTTCAACCGTTATCATGCGATCCTTGGCGCCTCGCCTTCCTGTGTCGCCACCCATCCGTCCGACATGTGCGTCGCGCTTGCCGCGCTGGATGCGAGGCTGCACCTGAAGGGTTCTATCGGTTTGCGCAGCATGCCTCTCCTGGATCTACACCGATTGCCCGGAGAAAGGCCTGATATCGAAACGGAATTGCAGCCGAACGAACTGATCACGGCGGTTGAAATTCCGCCGCTTCCCTTCGCCAGACGCTCCACTTATCGCAAGGTGCGCGACCGCGCGAGCTACGCCTTCGCTTTGATCTCCGTCGCCGCCGCAGTCGACATCGACGAGGCGGGCAAGGTGCGCGATGTCCGCCTGGCACTCGGCGGCGTTGCCCATAAGCCCTGGCGCGCCTTAAAGGCCGAAGCGGTTCTAAAAGGCAAGCCTGCCAATGTCGAAAGCTTTCGCGCGGCAGCCGAAGCGGAACTCGCCGCGGCGGTTGGGCTGAAGGATAACGGATTCAAGATCGAACTGGCGAAACGAACGATCGTCGCCGTTCTCGATGAGTTGAAGGGAGAGGGCGCATGAGCGTACAATCCGACACTTCGAAAGGAATGCCCGGCAGCTGGCAGCCGGCCGTTACATCTGATCCGCTGCTGCGCAAGCACGGCGCGCTCGGACGGCCGATCTCACGTGTCGACGGGCCGCTCAAAGTCCAGGGCAAGGCCCGCTTTGCAGCCGAATATCCTTATGAGGATATCTGCTACGCCGCGCTCGTCTTCAGCAAGATCGCGCGGGGCCGCATTACCGCGCTTGATACCGCGGCTGCCGAAAAGGCGCCCGGCGTCGTGCTGGTGATGACTTACCGGAATGCGCCCCGAATGAAAGCGCCGTCCCTGATGATGTCCTCGCCGTCGGCCGCCGGTGCAAGCGACCTGCCCGTCATGCAGAACGACGAAATCCACTGGAACGGCCAGGCTGTCGCGGTGGTTCTCGGCGAAACGCAGGAGCAAGCCGACTACGCGGCATCGCTGATCGCGGTGGAATATGCTCCGCTTCGCGCAGTCACTTCCTTTGAGGAGGCCAAGAGGAAGCCGCGTCAGCTGGAGACGTTGCTCGGCGAGCCGCCCATCCTGGAAATCGGCGATGCGGAAGGTGCCTTAAAGGCATCTGAAGTGCAGGTGGACAACATTTATCGAACGCCTCGGTACAATCATAACGCAATTGAGCTGCACGCCGCGACGGCCGTCTGGAAGGGGGATGAACTGCGCGTACACGATGCGACACAAATGATCGATCTGACCGCCGGGCAACTCGCCGACATTTTCGACATCGATCCGAGCAAGGTGCGTGTGACCTCCCCCTATGTCGGCGGAGGCTTTGGCGGCAAGTGCCTGTGGGATCATCAGATCCTGGCATGCGCGGCCGCCAAGCTCGCGCAGCGCCCGGTCCGGATCATGCTGTCGCGCGAGGGCGTCTTTCGCCTCGTCGGCGGCCGTACGCTAACGGAGCAGCGGGTGGCGCTGGGCGCCAATGCCGACGGAACGCTGAATGCGCTCATACATACCGGCATCGTCGCTATGACGCTGCATAATTCCTGCCCCGAACAGTTCACCTTTCCGGCCCGCCATCTCTATGCCGCCAAAACCTTCCGCCTGGCTCAGGAGGTTGCCGACATGGATATGCTGGTGAATACCTTCATGCGCGCACCGGGCGAAGCCATCGGGACGTTCGCGCTGGAATGCGCGCTGGACGAACTGGCCGATAAGCTCGGTATCGATCCGGTCGAACTGCGCAAACGTATCGAGCCGGAAAACGATCCGACGAGCGGGAAGTCCTTCTCCTCGCGTCATTTGCTCGACGCCTATGAGAAGGGCGCGAAGCAATTCGGCTGGCATCGCCGCAATCCGGAGCAGCGTCGGCAGCGCGAAGGAGAATGGCTGATCGGCATGGGCTGCGCGACGGCGACCTATCCTTACTATCGCTTTCCCGGAACGGCGGCCAGTATCAGGCTGACGGCTAACGGTCGCGTCACGGTTTCGACGGCGGTTCACGACATGGGAATGGGCACGGCAACGGCGCAGGTGCAGCACATTGCCGCGCGCCTTGGCATTCCGGCCGATCGGATCAACTTCGAATATGGCGACAGCGCGTTGCCTCGCGGCGTCATTGCCGGGGGCTCGACACAGACGGCTTCGATCGGCGGCGCTGTCATTGCCGCGACGGAGGTCTTTATCGAAGAGTTGATCAAGCTTGCAGGAAATGCCTTGCCGCTCGCCGGCCTTTCGCTTGCCGACGTCGAGCCTCGTGATGGCGGGATCGGGCATCGTGACGATGCCGACCGCTTCGAGACATATGAATCGATTCTCCGTCGCTCCGGCCGCAATGAGCTTGTCTGCCAGGCCGAAGCACCACCGCCGGCCGAGATGGAAGCTTTCTCGATGCATTCCTACGGTGCGCAATTCTGCGAATTGCGTGTCAGCGAGATTACCGGAGAAATTCGAGTTACGCGCTTCCTCGGTTCATTTGATGCCGGACGTATTCTGAACGCCAAGACGGCGACCAGTCAGTTCAAGGGAGGCATCGTCATGGGAATTGGTCTCGCCTTGACGGAAGAGACGAATTTCGATGAGCGGACAGGCCGCGTCGTCAATGCCTCACTCGCCGAATATCATGTGCCAGTGCACATGGATGTGCCGCAGATCGATATCCTCTACACCGATGTCGCCGATCCGCAGGCGCCAATGGGAGCGCGCGGGATCGGCGAAATCGGCATAACGGGTGTGGCGGCAGCCGTTGCCAACGCTGTCTTTAACGCGACCGGCAGGCGCGTTCGCGAGCTGCCGATCACGCTTGATAAAATGATCTAACGTAAGTGCAGCCTTAAGTTAAGCGGATTACATCGCTGCGCTTTGGCCGATGAAGAGTTTCGCAAGGGGGTACAAGCTGCGTGCTTCACACGTGAAAGCTGTGCATCTATTTGGACTCCTTTCGCCGGCTCTATTCTATCGAGTAAGTATTTCGCATGATGGCGAGGACTGAGCTATTAACAGCGAAGCTATCGAGATGGAAAGACCGCCGCCCCGTGTCGCTCGCATTGATTGGCGAAATAGGAAGACAGTATTTTTTGAAAGTCGTGGGGGAACCAAAGCCTAATCCGTCTGTTTGGAAGTCGAGACCGGCAAGGTCTCGCAATCAAGCCAAGGAGAAAGAACATGGCAACTCAAGGCGGTTCACATGACCAGAACGTCAAAGCTGGTCAGAAAAGCCACAAGAATACCGGCACGAAGCAGCAAGCTTCATCTCGGAAAGAGCAATCAAAAGAGGGAACGCGTGGTGGCAGCCACGAACAACATGTGAAGGCCGGCCAGCAGAGTCACAAGAACTCGTGATCTAGTTTTCATGCAATGCCGCGTAGGCGGCCTTTCTCTGCGGCGGTAAAAAGCCAGCCGCGCAAAAGAACTCACCAATAATCGTTGGAGGAAACAATGGCATCACAGAAGACATTGAATGATCTGTTCTTGGACACCTTGAAGGACATATACTACGCCGAGAAGCAAATTCTCAAGGCCCTGCCCAAGATGGCGCGTGCGGCGCAGGCAGAAGAAGGCAAGCAAGGCTTTCTGCATCATCGCGATGAAACGCAAGGTCATGTCGAGCGCCTGGAGCAGGTTTTCGAAATGCTGGGAAAGCCAGCGCGGGGCAAGACATGCGAAGCGATCCAGGGCATCATAGCCGAAGCCGACGAGATCACCGAAGAGTTCAAGGGTACGCCCGCTCTCGACGCTGGCCTCATCTCCTCCGCCCAGGCTGTCGAGCACTATGAAATCGCCCGCTACGGCACTCTTATCGAGTGGGCCAAGCAACTTGGGTTGAAGGACGCTGTGCCACTTCTTCAGCAGACGCTGGCAGAAGAAAAAGCCACCGACCAGAAGCTTACCAAGCTTGCGGAAACGGCGGCGAACGCAAAGGCGAAAAAAGCGGCGTAGAACCTTGGTCGTATTTCATTCGTCGATGCGCTGCCGAGGGCAGCGCATCGCTCGGTCAAGCATGACGGCGTCCTGCTGCAGCGGTGCAGCATTTCACGGAATCTCTGAGCCGCTCTATCTCATTGTTTTTACGCAATTCCGGACGGAAAACCGCTGCGCACTTTTCCTGGAATTGCTCTAACGACGCAGGACAGCGGAGGGAATACGCAAGAAAATTTTCAGCCCTGCCGGATTCCATTCGCGCTCGATGGCTCCCTGAAGCGACCCAACCGTCGCTTTCTCGAGCTGCGAACCGAAGCCCCCAGGGCCATCGGGCTGATGGACGGCCGGCCCTCCGATTTCCCTCCAGATGAGCGAGAAGTCCGTGTCGTTGCGCACCTCGATTTCGATGCGGCCCTCGGGTACCGATAAGGCGCCGTACTTCGTCGCGTTCGTCGAGAATTCGTGCAGGAGCAAGGCAAGCGACGTCAACATATTCCCGCGCACCGGAACATCCTGGCCTCCTATGGAGACACGCTCCACGCCATCGACCTGATGGGCGGCAAAGAGAGCCTTGACGAGCGCAAAGAACGTCGTTTCCTGCGGCTGATAGTTCACTGCAAGTCCGACATCGGGGAGGGTCAGATCGTTTGCGATTGCCAATGCGCTTATACGGGCTCGCACGTCGCGTGCAAGTTCGGGGACCGTCGTTGCCGTACGCTCGCTCAAGCCGATCACTGCGTTCGCGATAGCGAAAATATTCTTGATTCTATGGTTCATTTCCCGAAGCAGGAGGATCTGCCGTTCGGCGGCGCGCTTGCGCTCGGAAATGTCACGGGCGACTTTCGAAGCTCCGACGATGCTGCCATTACTGTCGCGGACCGGGGAAACCGTCAGCGAAATATCCAGCAAGGTCCCATCCTTGCGGCGGCGGACGGTTTCATAGTGTTCGATCCTCTTTCCGCCGCGGATGCTGCCAATGATGACGTCTTCCTCATGCAGTCGATCTTCGGGGATGATAATGGAAATATGCTGGCCGATCGCTTCGTTCGCGGTATATCCGAAAAGCCGTTCGGCGCTTCGGTTCCAGCTCGTGATGTGGCCGGTGAGGGATTTGCTGACGATCGCGTCGTCGGAGTTCTCGACGATGGCCGCGAGCAAGGCCTGCGCTGGAGGAGCGTCCACGCCGGCGGGTTCTGCAGACGTCACGATCGTGGCTCGTGATGATGAAGTTGTTGCTGTTTCGCGTTGCAAATCTATCGATTGTAGTAAGTGAGGTGCCTCCTCACGCATTCACTGCCTCCCGTTTTCTATCACTCCGTTATCGGAGAACGATGATCTCCCAGGTTTTCGGCACTCAAACAGATATGGATCAGCCTGATTGCCAGATGCAGATGGCCTCGATGCTCAGCTCACCTACGATCCCCGCATTCGGATTTTCAGGCCAAGGAATAGCAACATTCTTAAGCTCCTTGCGGAGACCAGGTCGCCCACGGCCGAGCAATATCTTGGCTCGCCCTGTCGAGGCCAGTTTTTCCGGCTGCCATGCCTAACGCCTCATCACATTCATGACCAGCGAGACAACGAAGAATAGCAGGAAGATGAAGAACAGTACCTGAGCAATTGACGCCGACGCACCGGCAATACCGCCAAATCCAAGGGCGCCCGCGATCAGGGCTACGACGAGAAATACCAACGCATAGTAAAGCATCTCACTCTCCATTTGTTACCCAATAGAGAACGGGATCGGTTATCAATTTGTTCCATGGCCGAAAAGGTTAAGCGGCAAACATCGTTTCTCGCGAAGAAACCTTGCGGCCATCATCAGCCGGTGGCGGCGGTTCGGCGGCTTCCAGATATAGTCTTGCCGGCACGATGAGTGCGAACCAAAGACTGGCGCCGAGGAGAAACAACGCCGTCGTCTGATCCTCGACGTGGACGCAGAATGGAAAGGCGACCGAGGTGAAAAGCACCGTCAGGCGAACAGCCCATTCGGCTTCGCGCTTGCGAACCGCAATGGCGGCCAGCGCGCGATAGGCACGGATATTATAGGTCCTTGCGCTCCGACCGAACGCTAGCACCCGGAGCGATGGAATGGAGAGCATCAACAGGGCGACAAAGATCAACCTGTAGGCGCTGCCTGCCAGGAACAGGCTGCTTGCGGACAGAAGCAACAAAATGACGATAAGATTCCAGAAAGGAGCAAGTTTCTGCGGCGATTGACCTGTGTGCTCGTGCCACGTCCGCAGCGCCATCGCTCCACAATCAAGCAACGGTCGATCAACATAACGATTGATGAATTCCATGCGGCGCCCTTCCAAAGTCGTGGGAAGCCAAGACCAGAAAAATCCGGCATCAGCATGGCAGCCAGCCAATCGCGATGAAAATATTCGATGATCCCGCCGCCGCGCGGGCCGCGAAGAGGGAACAATCCGTTTTGAGCTTGGTTCATTGGCTGATTTCGCGGGGGGTGCGCTTCTTGGGAAGGCTCACATGTGGCCGGCCTTCGTGTCCGTCGGAAAGGAGGGTAGGATGTCGGCCCGGCGCTCGGGACACCTTCCTCGGGCGTTGACGACGGCCAGATATCCCTTGCAATTCGATCTCTCGTGTCCGTTCGGCGGGCATTCGCGATCACTGGAGGCGTTGAATATCATGAAGCACCTTGACCAAGCCATACAGATTGCGCTCGAGGCGCATGAGGGGCAGACCGATAAGACGGGACGCCCATTCTTCGAGCATTGTCAGAGGATCGCACTTCTCGTTTCCGGAGACGATGCCCGCACGGTCGCCTATCTTCACGATGTCGTCGAAAAAGGAAGAGGATGGACACTCGATCGACTGAGGGAAGAGGGTTTTCCTCCAAAGATCGTCTCCGCCGTGAACGCGTTGACGCGGCGATCGGACGAGCCGGATGACGAATTCGTCAAACGGGCGGCGTCGAATGCACTGGCACTGCCGGTGAAGAAGGCCGATCTGGAGGATAATCTGTGGCAAAGCGAACAAATCGGCAAAAGCGGCGAGAAGTATCAGCGCGGTTTGCAGATCCTGCTCGGGATTATGGGAAAGATCTAACTTCGGTTCGCCGCCGCTCAAGCATCTTTGCTGTTCGATCCAAGCATGAGCCGATCGCAGATGTAATCTAGGGTTCGCGGCCGAAATCCTTGCGCAACTCGGCCTTTGCCTTTTCCAGCGTTGTCCGTCTCGACTTGGAGAGTTGATCGCCGGCGCGGTTGATATAGAAGTTCAGCATGGACATCGCCGATTGAAACGGGCTGGCCTTGCGACGGTGGCTTTGCTCGGCAGATTGCTTGAGAGAATCCGCGATCTTCTTGGCGCTACGCTGCGTGAAGACGTCCTTGTCGAGATCCATTGCGTCGCTATTATCCGTCACCTGCTGTGACCATTTTTTCGATTTCTTTTCTGACATCGTTCCTTCCTCCTTGAGGGGGCGCCACGAGGACAGTCGCGTTGGGCACCCCATGGCAATTAAGCCAAACACACGGGATCCTCCCGTGTTCCCGGGATATCGGCCGGCCGAACTTCGCCTTCGAAGCAGACATTCGCAATCTGCGGCCTTGAAGAGGCGGCGGGAGACATTAATTCCGGAAGTGTGGATTGGCGAACAGGGATTGCCCGAGGAGCAGCCGATTGAACAGGACTGAACGTGAGCTTCGGTATCCGTCCTGGCACAAGGATGCCGTGATCTATCAGCTGCATGTCAAATCCTTCTTCGACGCCAACGGTGACGGATTTGGGGATTTCGAAGGGCTTACCCAGAAACTGGACTACCTGGCATCGCTTGGTGTCGACACGATCTGGCTGCTGCCCTTCTATCCATCCCCCAAGCGCGACGATGGCTATGATGTCCTGGATTACGAAAGCATTAGCCCGGAGTTCGGTACCCTTGCCGATTTCAAGGTCTTCGTGGACGCTGCCCATGCGCGCAGGATGCGCGTGATCATCGAGTTGGTCATCAACCATACATCCGATCAGCATCCCTGGTTTCAACGGGCGAGACACGCACCCGCCGGTTCGCCGGAGCGGGATTTCTACGTGTGGTCGGACACGGACGACAAGTTTGCCGAGACGCGCATTATTTTTGTCGATAGCGAAAGATCCAATTGGAGCTGGGATCCCGTTGCCGGAGCCTATTTCTGGCACCGGTTCTATTCGCATCAGCCGGATCTCAATTATCACAACCCCGAGGTCATCGAAGCGCTCTTGAGCATCATGCGCTTCTGGCTTGATTTCGGGGTTGACGGGTTTCGCCTCGACGCCGTTCCCTACCTGGTCGAGCGCGAAAACACCAACAACGAGAACCTTCCAGAAACCCATGAGCTGCTCAAGCGCATCAGGAGGACCCTCGATGCCAGCTATCCGGGCGTCATTCTTCTCGCCGAAGCCAACCAGTGGCCGGATGAGGCACGGGATTATTTCGGAAAGGGCGATGAATGCCACATGGCTTTCCATTTTCCGCTGATGCCGCGAATATTCATGGCGGTCGCCACGGGAGACCGTCAACCGATCGTGACGATGGTTGAGCAGACCCACGATATTCCGGAGAATTGCCAATGGGCCATTTTCCTGAGAAACCACGATGAGCTGACGCTCGAAATGGTCACCGAGGCCGAGCGCAATTTCATGTGGAATACTTATGCGTCCGACGAGCGCGCGCGGCTCAACCTCGGCATCCGGCGCCGTCTGTCGCCCTTGATGGATCAGGACAGGCGTCGCGTCGAACTTCTGCAGGCGCTGCTGCTCTCGCTGCCGGGCAGTCCCGTCCTCTACTACGGCGATGAAATCGGCATGGGCGATAATGTCGAATTGGGCGATAGAAACGGTGTTCGCACGCCGATGCAATGGTCCGACGGTAGAAATGGCGGGTTTTCGAATGGCGACCCGGACGCGCTCGCGCTTCCGCCCATCGACGATGCCCGGTATGGGTTTCGCGCCGTCAATGTGGAGGTGCAAGAGAACGACCCGCATTCTCTGCTAAACTGGATTCGCCGCACTCTGGCAATTCGCTCCGAGCATGAAGCCTTCGCGCGGGGTCATATTCGTTTCGTAGACGCGGATAACGCCGCCGTCATTGCCTATGTCAGGGAATACCGCGGCGACCACGTGCTTTGCGTCGCGAACCTGTCGAAGGTTCCGCAAGCCGCCGATCTCGATCTGCGTGGGTATGCGGATCAACGCCCGAGGGAATTGTTTGGCGGTGCGGCATTTCCGGTCATTGGCAAGCGTCCCTATACGCTCACATTTCAGCCCTATGGATATTTTTGGCTCCAGATGGAGCGCCATTCCAGATGAGAATGCTTTGCCGGTAGGCTTGGCATCGCTCGCCCGGCGGCCGCCATTCTTCTGCATGCTCATGCGCGATCGGCTCTTATGATCGCAATCCTCATCGAATTCGCTGAAATGGCAGCATTCCCACGAAAAATGAGGTATCTCCGGGAACATCCGCACGGTGTCGCGGTTTGACATATTCAGAGCATTTCCTGGAAACGTGCGCAGCGGTTTCCCGTCCGGAGTGCGTAGATGCTTGAGGTGAGCAAGCCAACGATACTGGCTTGCCGTGAGCGGAGTTGGGCCTTGCCGATATACTATCCGAAGGATCGCGTTCGATGAACCAGACTTCACAGGAAGAAGCCGTACGCCTGCGCGCCTATCAAATATGGCAGGACGAGGGCCAGCCGGATGGACAGGATATTGTCCATTGGCATCGTGCAGCCCAAGAAATCCTTGCCGAAGACGGGCAGCAGCAGCCTGAAATGGATGAGACCGAGGCCGTGACGCAGGCCACGACCTCGCCGCAAGCGCCGCCGATGCTTTCGGCCGCGCAGAAGTCGCGCCCTTAGAGCCAGGATCGTCAGAGCAGGGAACAGTAGGTCGCGGTTTTCCGTCCGCTCTGGGCATCCTTCAGGGCGTCAAGTGTATCGCCCCACTGAGGCGAGCGAATGATGGCGGGATCGGACGCCTAGCGTTGCCGACCTCGACTGCGCTCCCGCCCTGTCTCGTGGCTTTTTGATAGAAAAGAGAACGCAATGATCCGAAAATCTCTGCAAAATCGAACCTATCCATTGGCTCCCGCCGAACTCAAACTTTGCCAACGCGCCTTCGACGCCTTCCTTATCGAGCGGGATGCGAGACGCGACAGCGAAGAAGCGGAAGCAGCGGCGGCGCTGATCATCGAGCTGTATCAAAAGGGTATCCGTGATGAGAAGCAGCTCCTGCTTCTGGCCAAGGCAGCTGACGTACGACCCTGATCCCTTGCTAACTACGCCTGGCCTCATACACGCGGCGGCGGAGCATAATGTATGGGATCACGATCCGGTGGATCGTAAAGGCCGCGCTTCTCGTCAAATCGCTTCCAGCCGCCTTGAACGTAGAATGCCCGGCGCGCCGCAATATCGATCCGCGGCACCCGGTCGAGAATTTCATTGGCAAGCGGAACCTGTGCCTCTCTGACACGGGCGATAACCAGCGCGCCACCTCGGCGTAGGCTTTCGGCGTAAACATCGGCATCATCTTTTGAAATGCCCGAACCGGTCAATGCTCCTATGATACCCCCCGTCGCACCGCCGAGGACGGCGCCGCCTGCAGCGCCTACCAGCATCGTGATAAGCCAGCCCGCGGCGAGGACGGGACCGATACCGGGAATCGCGATGACGCCCATGCCGGCCAAAAGGCCGCCTGCGGCACCTGCGACGGCTCCAACGCCGGAGCCCGTGATCGCATCCGCCGCCGTTTGATTTTCTCCCTCGTCGATCCTGCGACCATCAAGCGTGCGAGAAATGATCGAGATGTCCTTCGGTGCAATTCCGGCATCTTCCAGCAGCTCGACGGCAAGCTTTGCCTTGCAATATTCATCGAAAAGTCCGGCGATCATCGGCATGAGCCATCTCCTTTCGTCGGTCGGAACTAGCGCCTGCAGATTTAACTATTTGAAAGACCACATGTTCCGCGCTCACGCGCACAATTGAAGGTGCATCGAGCTCCCGGCGGCCGCTCAGCCTATTGCCTCCAGCCAGCGCAGCACCGCCACTTCGTCTTCATCCATCCATTTGAGAATGGCCGATCCTTTTCGCACGCGCATTTTGGCGATTTCGCCGAGGCGGCCGTTGTCGAAATCCTCGAATACGCGGGGGTGGATATAGGAGCCGCGACAGACGGCACGTGTGTTCACCAATTTCGTCGCGACGCTGTCGATGACTTCATTGATCTGTCTTGCTCTTCCTCTTGCGGTGTCCGCCGGTTCGAGTACCGAAAGCGCCGTTGCCGCCATGCGCGTGGCGCCCCATATGCGAAATTGGCGCGAGCTGAAGTCGCAGCTCGTTGCTTCGCGGATATAGGCATTGACGTCCTGTGAACGGATCGGGTGGGTTAGTCCGTTTTCGTCGGCATATTGAAACAAGTGCTGGCCAGGCAGTTCCTGAAGCATGCGAATGGCGCGGATGATCCGCCTATCCGTGACATTGAGGCGCCATTCCTTGCCGGACTTGCCCTTGAAGCGAAACTGCAGGCGTGATCCGATCGCTTTGACATGGCGGCCGCGCAGCGTCGTCAGGCCATAGGAGCCATTTTCAAGAGCATAGGCCTCGTTGCCGATACGGATAAAGAGATTGTCCATCAGCGAGACCACGGTTGCGAGCCCCTTTGCCAAGCCCGGCTTGCGTCGCCTGAGGTCGGCGTCGACGCGCTTGCGAATGGCCGGCAGCGATCGTCCAAACTCGGCCAGTTGGGCAAATTTCTCGCTTTCGCGCATGGCGATCCAGCTTGGATGATAACGGTATTGCTTGCGCCCCCTGGCGTCACGACCGACCGCCTGCAAATGGCTGTTCGCATCCGGCGATATGATCACATCCGTATAGGCGGGGGGAATGGCTAAAGCGGATAGCCGATCGAGCTCTTTCGAGTCGGTTATTCTTTGTCCCTGTCGATCAAAATAGGCAAAGCCTGCGCCGCTTCTTTTGCGGCTTATGCCCGTCTCAAGTCCTGCCAGATAGACGATCTCGTCGTTTGCCGAAGCCGGCTGACTGCCGATCCGCTTGCCCGATGGATCTGTTTCCGTGCGGTCAGCCGATTCCCCCGCGAGACGGCTCTCAGCCGTCGATGCATCGTCGCGCTCACCGGGAATAATAACCTCCGTTTTCACCCGCGCACCGCCGTCAATCGTCACCCTTCTGTTTCAGCGCGTCGGAAACCCGGCGCTTGCGGGGATGGTCGATATTTTCGCCGTGTGCATCGCGCGCTTTCTCCCCGCCATCCTTCGCCGGAAGATATCCGGCCGGCTTCGATCCGGCCGGTACTTCCCATCGCGGTGATTGGTCCGTGGTTCCGGCTGCGCCGTCGCGTGGCCGCTGATGTTTCATTGCTGTCTCCTTTCGAACGTTCGATGCGTCAGATCATCGTGACGTCTCGCTTTTGCCAATGAAACCGTCGGTACGCCGCATTGTTCCTTTCGGCTTGGGCAGGGGCTGGGCCGTTGGATGATCGCACTGGGGCGTTCAGGCGAGAGTGGGAACTTTCAATCCCAGTTTTCGTTTGACCTCATTATCAGAGCGAATTCAGGGGAATTCGGTGACGCAGATTTTTACGGGCATCTGCTGATACGAGGCTGCGCGCGTCGTCGCCTCAGGTCCCCCTGACAAGAACCCGTGCTGCCCTGCTCCAGACATACTGGCTTTGCGATTTCCCGCAGCAGGTTTCGGCAAGAGCAGCGATAGGAGGAGATGATGAATAGCAGACCACCACCAGTTCCCGAAGCAAACCGAAGCGATAAGGGCGTCGGCGATCACGCCAGACCGTCGATATCCGACCCCCGCAAGCCTGACATGTCGGTCGATCCCGAGAAGAAGGGCCAGCAGGGAAACAGCAGGATCAACACCAGCCACCAAGGCAATCAGCAGGATCGATAGGGAGGTGCCAATGTCCACTTCGACCAAGACGCCGGCCAGCATCCGCCAGGGTGGTCCGGGCGCATCGCATAAAAATGCCAAGGCGCCATTGAATATTCCAAAGCCACCTGCAGAGCCTGATCGGCGCGACCGAAGCAAGATTTCCGGCGGTGGCGGAGAACGCGATCGTCATCATGGCCATGAGCCCAAGCGGAAGGGCGGCAAGTAGGACAGCCTTTTAGAGGAGTTTCCGCTCTGTCGTAATCGAAGAACTCGCCTATGGCGGGCTTCAGCTTGGACGGCTGGTTTGGCGCGTTAGCACTGTGACGCAGGGATCCCTCGCGCCTTTGTGAGAAGGCAATGCCTGAGAATACTAAGTGTGGCATCAAATCTTGAATGCTGATTCTGTCCGGCTGCGATTTGCAAGTCGGCAATAATCGATCGCCCGTCTCATTATCGGAGACGGGCGATCGACGAAGTCAAGAAATCGGCAGCTTGTCGGCTAGACGCCAGTTTGCGTGTGCCTGCCCCCCGGTCTCGAAATACCGGAAAGCGCTGATGCGGCTGCCCCGTCGCTGGCTTTTACAGCGATGTCTGCCAAAGACAGTATGCCGACCAGGCGTTTGTCACGGCTGACCACGGGAAGGCGGCGAAGTTGCTGGTCGCCGAGATTTTGCATGACATCATCGATGTCTTCGTCCTCGAAGCAGTATTTGATATCAGAGCTCATCACATCGGCAATCTTGGCGTCCGGCCCCTTGCCTCGGGCAACCGCGCGGATGGCGATATCTCGATCCGTGATGACGCCGACCAGGCGATCATTGTCACGGATCGGAACCACGCCGGCATCGATATCCGCCATGATCAAAGCGGCATCCCGGATCGATTGGTCGGGACGAGCAATACGCACGTCTCGTGTCATAGCTTCACTGACTTGCATGATGAACCTCCATTCTCCGTTAGCGCCACCGGACCCATGCATCTGGGTCCGGTGGACACGAGCCGGCGGCCGCCGACGCTTTCTCCGGTTGTCTTGACCCGGAGATTGTTTTGGACATGCGAGACGCCGGAAACGTCGTCGGTTATGTTCCCAGACACTTGTTCCGACATGCACACCGAACAAGCGCGGAATGCGAATGTTCCCTGCCTGATCGGATGTCTGGAAAATTTGGGTAGCTAAGGCCACCATCCATGCGCTGATGGCAGAAGATGACGCAGCCCCTACTTGTCTTTGTCACTCACGTTCTTAAGTGAATCCATAGCGTATCCAATGGAGGTTCCGGTGTTCAAACATCTGGTTTTGCTTACCCTTACGCTGATTCCGGCGGCCGCATTCGCGCAATCGACCGATCTCGAGGCAACCTGCAAAACGGTGGCCAAGAATTTCTTCCTGTCCGACGGGCTCTCGATCGGCGCGATCCAATCCTTTCCCGAACTGAAGCCGCCGGGCGTGCGCATGGCTTATTCCACACGGCAGGGAACGGCGCCATCTGAGATGAGCGACACGTTCGAATGCGAGTTCGACAAGGCGGACAAGCCTCATAACCTTGCCAAGTTCTGCGTATCGAGCACCTGCTATACGGCCAACGACCAGGATGCCGACCGGAAACGACGGTTCGAGGAAATGCGCATTCTTTTGCAGAGAGCAGAAAAGTAAGCAACATCCTACGGATAAGGTGGACGGCAGGCATCTTCGCCAATAGCTGAGACGTGGCCAATCCATGCCTGTCGTCAGGACGATGAAATATTGCAACGGCGATCGGCAGAGTGTTTCGCCATGCATTTGCCGATCCACGAAGGCGCGCTTTTCATTCCGCAAGTGGTCCTTTGAGCGACTATGAAAGCTCGGCGCCGGTTTTTGTTCATGAAGAAAAAAAATTACAAATTTTCCTGAAAATATTCAAGTGGCGTTGACTTTCCGCTTATTTGACGCATTATGATGAAAATAAATTACATAAGAAGCGATGAGCGGGTGAACTTACGAACGGGAGCTAAATCTGTCGACGACGTCGATGGCGGCTGCGGTCGGCCTTCGATTTCACGGACGGTCATCCAATACGGCGGCTTTGGCGGTTCCGGGCATCGCTCGAACGTAATGAGCGAGGATAGTCCGGTGTTGGTCGGTTTCCGGCTCCGAAACTCTGTTTATTCGGGTAACAGGTATGCGCATTTTCACCGCCTCATTGGCGACTGAAACAAACACATTTTCTCCCGTTCCGACCGATATGAACGCCTTCAAGGCGGCATTTTATGCTGGACCAGGCGAGCATCCGGAAACGCCGACCCTGTGTTCCTCGGTCGTGCCGATCCTGCGTCGCCGCGCCAAGGCGGAGGGGTTCGTCACTATCGAGGGTACCTCCTGCTGGGCAGAGCCGGCCGGGCTCATCCAGCGCCAGACCTATGAGACGCTTCGCGACCAAATCCTTGCCGAACTGACCGCGGCGATGCCGGTCGATGCCGTCGTTCTCGGCCTCCATGGCGCGATGGCAGCTCAAGGGTATGACGATCCCGAAGGTGATTTACTCTCGCGGGTGCGCGATATCGTCGGCCCCGATGTGCTCGTCGCCGCGGAGTTCGATCCACATAGCCATCTGACGGCTCTGCGCGTCGCCAATCTCGATATCATGGCAGCCTTTCTCGAATTTCCGCATATCGATTTCGAAGAGCGCGGTGAGCACGTCGTCGAGCTGGCGCTTCGGACGCTCCGGGGCGAAATCAAGCCGGTCATCTCCACGTTCGATTGCCGCATGATCACCATCTTTCCGACGAGCCGCGAACCGATGCGATCCTTTGTCGACCGCCTGAAGGCGATGGAGGGCAAGGATGGCGTGCTCTCCATCTCCGTTATCCATGGCTTCATGGCCGGCGACCTGCCCGATATGGGCACGCGCATCGTCGTCCTGACCGACAATGACAAGGCCAAGGGCGATGCCTTGGCCGCTTTACTCGGACGCGAGCTTTACGGCTTGCGCAAGGAAGCAGCCATGCCGATGTTCGATACCGAGGCAGGTCTCGATCGGGCGATAGCAATCCGCGCCGCGCATCCGGAGCTGCCGGTAACGATCGCCGATGTCTGGGACAATCCGGGCGGCGGCGTTGCCGGCGATGCAACGCATATTTTGCGGCGGATGATGCAACGCGGCCTGGATGACTTTGCCGTTGCGACGATCTGGGATCCGATTGCGGTGACCTTCTGCCATGCGGCGGGCGAAGGGGCGGTGCTCAACCTGCGCGTCGGCGGCAAGTCGGGGCCGGAAGGCGGCGAGCCGCTTGACCTTCGCGTCACCGTGCAGCGGCTTTTCCATGCCGGTTGGCAGAGCTTCCGCAATAGCCACGTCGTGCTTGGCAGCACCGCTGTCGTCCGTCCGGTCGGGACCAATATCGACATCGTGCTGATCACCAGCCGAACACAGACCTACGAGCCGGATATCTTCTCCAATCAAGGCGTCGATTTTGCGGAGAAGGCCTATCTGTTGGTCAAATCGACCAATCACTTCCATGCTGGTTTCCTGCCGGTGTCCTCCGAGATCGTCTACGTCGCCGCGCCGACCTCCTATCCGACGGATCCGGCAACGACACCCTATCGCAAGGCGCGCCTCGACTTGTGGCCGCGCATCGCCGACCCCCTAGGATTGGACGCATGAACCGTCAGCCGAGGGGAACCGGCTGCCGGCCTTAAAAGAAACGAACTCGACCAAATGCCAACGAAAATAGAAGGGGAATGAGATGAAGAAGAGCGCATTCGTTTTGATCACGCTGGCCATGCTTGCAGGCACAAGCAGCTTGGCGACCGCCCAATCCTCGGATGGCGTCCTGACCGTCGCCACCATCGGTGAATTGCCGACGCTCGATGCCATGCAGACGCCGACCGACATCGTGCTGACCGTCGATCAGCACATTTTCGAGACGCTCTATACCTACGATGCCCAGTGGAAATCCGTTCCGCTGCTGGCGGCCGCCATGCCGACGATTTCGGATGACGGTCTTACCTATCGCATTTCGCTGCGCGAAGGCGTCAAGTTCCACGATGGCAGTGACTTTGACTCTAAAGACGTCGTCGCTTCGCTGAAGCGTTGGATGACCGTCAATTCCAAGGGCAAGCAGGTTGCCGGCATTATCGATAGCCTGACGGCCGACGGTGATCATGCCGTTGTCATCAAGCTGAAGTCGCGCTATGCGCCGCTGCTGGCAACACTGTCGCAGTCCTCGATCATCCTTCCTTCGGAAAAGGTCGCCGATACGCTTGCCGATTTCATCGGCACCGGCCCCTATATGCTGAAGGAGCGCAAGCCCGACCAATACACCCAGCTTGTCCGCTTTGATGGCTATAAGTCACCCGAGGGCGAGCCGAACAACTATGCCGGCAAACGCGAAGCGATCGCCAAGGAAATCCGTTTCGTACCAGTGCCGGATGCCAATACCCGCGTCGAAGGCCTGATTTCCGGACAGTTCGATTTCGCCGACTCTCTGCCGGTCAGCGCCTATGAGCGCGTCGAGAAAAGCGGCAACGCTAAACCCGTGATTTTCGAAAATACCGGGTGGGTTTCGCTCAACATGAACATGAAGCAAGGTCTGCTGGTGAAGAAGCCCTTGCGCCAGGCCGTGCAGGCCGCGCTGAACTCTTCCGACATGATGCTTGCCGCCTTCAACGACCAGCGCTTCTTCAGCGTCGATGGTTCTTTCTTCCCGAAGGGGTCCTTCTGGCATACCGACGCCGGTGTTGTCCGCTACGGCGAAGGCGATCCTGATACCGCGGCGAAGCTTCTGAAGGACGCGGGATATGACGGCACACCGCTGCGGCTTCTGACCAGCCGTCAGTATGAATTCCACTATAAGATCGGCGAGGTCGCCAAGGCCTATCTGGAGGCTGCAGGCTTCAAGGTGGACATGCAGGTCGTCGATTGGGCGACCCTGACCACCCGCCGCGCCGATCCGAAGGAGTGGGATATCTTCATCACCCATTCCAACTTCCCCGGCGATCCCACGACGATCAATACGATCACGGACAGCTACCCCGGCTGGTACGTGTCCGACCAGAAGGCCAAGGCCGTCTCGGCCTATATGGACGCCACGAGTGACGATGCCAAGCAGAAGGCCTGGGAGGGCATCCAGACCGTGATCTACGATGACGCGCCGCTTTACAAGGTCGGCAACTTCAATGCCCTTTCGGGGATTTCCGCGTCGGTCACCGGCTATATGCCGACCTATTGGCCGCATTTCTGGAACGTCACTCCCAAGAAATAAGGCTCGAAGCACATGGCAAAGATCGCCCAGGCGCTTTTGAGACGTCTCGGAGGCATGGTGATTGTGCTCGCGCTCGTCGTCACGGTCGTCTTCATCATCGTCCGGGTTACCCCGGGCGATCCGGCGGCCGTGATGCTGGGGGCCGACGCCACGCCGCAGGATATCGCGCAGCTGCGCGCCAAGATGGGGCTCGATGCGCCATTGCTGGTTCAATACGTCCAGTTTGTTCTCGGCTTGTTGAAGGGAGATCTCGGGCAATCGATCTTTCTCAACCAGCCGGTCACGCAGGCGCTTGCCGCCCGCGCCGAGCCCACCTTCTTCTTGACGCTGTTCTCCATTCTGATCGCCACGGCGATCGCGCTTCCCGTCGGGATCATCTCGGCGGTCAAGCGCGGAACGCTCTTCGATCAGATCGTCGTTATTCTGACCATGGTGGCCGCGAGTGTGCCGAGTTTCTGGCTCGGCCTGATGCTGATCCAGATCCTGGCCGTCGGCCAGGGCTGGTTTCCAGCCTCCGGATATGGCGGTCCGGACACCGGCTTCCTCGAGCGCCTGCACCATCTGATCCTGCCGGCGATCACTCTGGGTATCGTCAACTCCGCCATGATCACGCGTTTCACGCGGGCCGCAATGCTGGATGTGCTCGGCGATGACTATGTGCGCACCGCCCGCGCCAAGGGTGCGAGCGAACGCCGCGTCATCCTGAAGCACGCACTGAAGAATGCACTGATTCCGATCATTACCGTCATCGGCCTCTCCGTTGCGATGCTTGTCGCCGGCGCCGTCGTCACGGAAACCGTCTTCGGATTGCCCGGTGTCGGCAATCTGGTCGTGTCCGCCGTCCTGCGGCGCGATTATCCGGTGATCCAGGGCACGCTTTTGGTGGTCGCCGCCATCTACGTCCTCATCAATTTCATCGTCGACATGCTCTATATTCTCGTCGATCCCAGGGTGCGTCTATGACGGCCGGTTCTTTCACTCTGCCGTTTGCCGCAAGCCTGCGACGCCTCTTTGGCAATCGCGCCATGCTGCTGGGCGCCATCATTCTGCTTGTCGTCATCCTTGCCGCCATCCTGGCGCCCTGGATTGCCCCTTACGCGCCGAACAAGCTGTCGATCATCAACAAGCTCAAGGGGCCATCGGAGGCTCATATCTTCGGTACCGACGAATTCGGGCGTGACATCTTCTCGCGCGCGATCTTCGCGGGCCGCGTTTCGCTGCTGGTCAGTCTCGGGGTGGTGTGCATTTCGACGGTGCTCGGCGTGTTTCTTGGCGTCATTGCGGGGTATTTCCGCAAATTCGATGCGCCGATTTCGCGCCTGCTCGATGCAATGATGTCGTTTCCCGACATTCTGCTTGCGATCGCCTTGGTCGCAGCGCTCGGACCGTCGCTGGTGACCGTGATCCTGGCGCTTGGCATCACCTATGCGCCGCGACTGGCCCGCATCGTCCGGGGCTCGACCTTGGTCTTGAGGGAACTACCTTACATCGAGGCGGCGATCGCTATGGGTCTGCCCACCTGGCAGATCCTGTGTCGCCACGTCCTACTCAATCTGGCGTCACCCATTCTGGTGCAGGCCACCTTCGTCTTCGCCTCCGCCATGCTGGCCGAAGCAAGCCTTTCATTCCTCGGCGTCGGCGTGTCCTCCGACACTCCAACCTGGGGAACCATGCTCGCTTCCGGCCGGGAATTCATGAACAATGCGCCCTGGCTCATGGTCTTTCCCGGCCTTGCCATCGTCTTCTCGGTCCTATCGCTGCA
The DNA here is from genome assembly GCF_008370325.1 of Martinezella tropici. Lineage (GTDB taxonomy): Bacteria > Pseudomonadota > Alphaproteobacteria > Rhizobiales > Rhizobiaceae > Rhizobium > Rhizobium tropici_B. Next base: position 155,753 of record NZ_VNIP01000004.1, read on the forward strand.
ATTGCTCGGCGATGGCCTGCGCGATCTGGTCGATCCGCGTCTTGTGAAGGAGAGCTGATCATGACCGACATGACCTCCGCCACCCAGCCTGTCCTCGCCATTGAGGACCTGACGACGTCGTTCAGGACGAGCGAGGGCTGGCGTGCCGTCATCCGCGATATCAATCTGCAGGTCGGTGCCGGGGAAACCGTCGCCATCGTCGGTGAATCCGGCTCCGGCAAGAGTGTGACGGCGCTCTCGACAATGCGTCTTCTGCCCTCAGACAGGGCGCGAAGTGAAGGCAGGATCCTGCTTTCCGGCAAGGATCTCCTCAAGGTTTCCGAGGCGGAAATGCGCTCGGTTCGCGGCGGTTCGATCGGCATGATCTTCCAGGAGCCGATGACATCGCTCAATCCGGTGTTCACCATCGGCAACCAGATCGCAGAGGCGCTTGTGCTGCACCAGAGCCTCTCCTGGCACGCGGCCGAGGCCGAGGCCGTGCGGCTGATGGAGCGCGTGCGCATTCCCGCAGCCAAAACCCGGCTGAACGAATATCCGCATAAATTCTCGGGCGGTATGCGCCAGCGCGTCATGATTGCCATGGCGCTTGCCTGCCGGCCCAAGCTGCTGATTGCCGACGAGCCGACGACGGCGCTCGACGTCACGATCCAGGCGGAAATCCTTCACCTCATTCGCGAGTTGCAACGTGAAGAGAACATGGCCGTACTTTTCATCACGCATGACATGGGTGTCGTTGCTGAAATCGCCGACCGCACGGTCGTCATGTTTCGCGGCGAGATGATCGAGACCGGCCCGACGCGCGAGATTTTCGCCGCGCCGAAGGCCGTCTACACGAAATCGCTGCTTGCTTCTATTCCGCGGCTCGGCACGATGGGCAATGCCGTGGCGCCCAAACGCTTTCCCGAGGTCGATCAGGCGAGCGGAGAAGCGATCGACGGCCGCGAAATGCGCGGCGTTTCCGAGGCGGTTGCACCCATTCTCAAGGTCGATGATCTTTCGGTCCGGTTCGACCTGCCAAATGGCCGCATCCATGCCGTCGAGCGTGTCTCGTTCGATCTGCGTCCCGGCGAAACCCTTTCGCTGGTCGGCGAATCCGGCTGCGGCAAATCGACGACTGGTCGCGCGATCATCCGGTTGATCAATCCAACCGCCGGCTCTGTCATGATCGATGGGCGGGACGTTACGGAAGCGAATACACGCGAATTGCGCGCGATGCGTCGCACGTCGCAGATGATCTTTCAGGACCCGTTTGCATCGCTCAATCCGCGTATCACCATCGGCTCGGCAATCGCGGAGCCGATGCTTGCCCATGGCGTGATAGGCAGGCGTGAAGCGAAGGGGCGGGTCAGCGAGCTGCTCGAACAGGTCGGGCTGTCAGCGAAGATGGCCGACCGCCATCCGCACGAATTTTCCGGCGGCCAGCGTCAACGTATCTCGATCGCCCGGGCGCTGGCGCTCGATCCGAAGTTTATCATCGCGGACGAGGCCGTCTCGGCGCTCGACGTTTCGGTCAAGGCGCAGGTTTCCAACCTCTTGCTTGAGCTGCAGGAGGAACGTCAGCTCGCCTATCTCTTCATCAGCCATGACATGGCGGTCGTGGAGCGGGTAAGCCATCGGGTCGCCGTCATGTTTCTTGGAGAAATCGTTGAAATAGGCCCGCGTGCGGCGATCTTCGATAATCCCCAGCATCCCTATACGCGGCGGCTGATTTCGGCCGTGCCGATCCCGGATCCGTCGCGTCGTGGCCAGTTGGTGCCGCAGCCTTCGGATGAGATCAAGAGTGCGGTAAGGCCGCTCGATTACGAGCCGCCGAAACGGACCTACCGGGAGGTTTCTCCGGGGCATTTCGTACAGGAAGCATAGCGGCGCGGCTCGCGCGATGAATTGCAAAAACGCCGCCGAGGCAACCGGCATTCCGATCGCTTCTACCGACCATTTCGAGGTGGAGGCATGCGCTCCCCTCCGGCGGGTAGGTGGCAGGCGAATGCAGCAACCCATTCGGGTAGGTACGTCAGACTTACGCTTGATGCTAATATTCTAATTGTCGGCCCGGATGCCACCCGCGAGCCGAAGAGTGCAGCGTCCGGCGGCAATCAATATGCCCCTTTCATTGTCGCCGGACGCACACTGACTTGATAGAGCGAACCGCTCCACAGCACCATCAAAAGGTGTCCAAATGCCCACGCTGATGCTTGCTGTATCCGTCGCTCGTCAAAAATGGACGTAGGAACCGGGATAGGGATCTGCCTAATGTCCCAAGCCGTGAAGGCAGGGTGATCGCAATGTGAGAGTGGATCGTCGGCAAGCGTCGATCGGGGGAAGAGGGCCTGATGGCACCCAGGCCAATAAGGCAAATTCCCTTCGAAGATGCAGCAGTTCGCGAAACGACACGAGCGATAGCGTTTGGAGAATGCGTAATGGAGCGTTTTCGCCGTGTTATGAGTGGCTGTCTGTCGCCTAAGCAGACCGATACACTCCAAAAAGTATTGACCAGCATCACCAAACAGCCGTGGTTCGATGACAGTGAACACTCGCGCGACATCCTAGCCGAACGGTTGGCAATTTTGATCAAAATGGGAATAGAAAACGCGGCGCATCTTCAAACTGTCGGTGTTTCCTGGGCGGTGAGCGATTTTGTTCGCAACGGCGCAAGAACGGGTCGGGTAAAGCCGGCGAACAATGGGCGTGGGATCGAGCGGCTTTCGATCACCGGCTAGCAGAAGCCTCCGCCGGCGGAGGAAGCTTCGAAGTGTCCATGAGGACCGGGAGCGGTCCGAGACGTCTCGATTGCATCAATCCTGATCGTGAACGCGGTTTCCCTGTACGAGTTCGTGGATGACATGCTCGAATGGCGTTGTCCCCTTCACGGCCGATCGGCCTTGGTCGCGAAATTCGATCCAACCTTCGTTGAAACCATCCAGCATGCGAATGCGCGGGAGGGGATTTCGCGCCCCTTGGGCTCGAAAAATCTCTTCCCAGCTCTCACGCGGCACGATCTCGACACGAACAGGACGTTCGACCTCTGCAGCGAAGGCGCGGGCCAGATCGTTCGGCGATACGCGAACCGCTCCTTCGAGCTCGACGATCCGGATGCCGCTCCAATCCTCGATGAGCAGGCTCGCGGCACATTTTCCGACGTCCAGCGTCGCGACCATCGGAAATGCCTTGTCGGCGGGTTGAAGGAAGCTACGCAAAACGCCTTCGTCCCTTGCTGATGGCACATCCCATATCGCGTTTTCGATGAACCAGCCGGGCCGCAGGAAGGTGAGCGGAAGATCGAGACCGCTCAACACCCGCTCCATCAATGTGCGCTGGCTCAGCAGGTTCTCGTATGGTGCATCCGCTCCAATGGTCGACAGGCATACGACTTTGCCGGGGCGAGCCTGGGAAAGTGCATTACCCACCGCTTCGATCACGCGCCTGGCTTCGGGAAAGCCCGGCTCCGGATCGAATTCGGAAGGCGGCAGAATGAAAACGCCATCGGCTCCGCTGAAGGCCGCAGCAAGACTTTTCTCGTCATCCATCTCCGCCAGGGCGATATCGCAGCCACGATCGCGCCATTCCGCCGCCTTCGCCTTGTTTCGAAGGACAGCGCGGACCGGCTGCTGCTTGGCAATGAGTTCCCGCGCCAGCGCGCCGCCCACCTTTCCGGTGATTCCGGTAATTGCATACATGATAATTCTCCAGGGACACGGTTGAGTTGACAGAGCACAAGCCCGGGCGAGCCTGGCAAAAGCCATGCTCGAAGGCGTCGTGGAGGTCGACTGCGTGAATACTTCTTGCTTGTAAGCTCCAAAGAGCCGTGATTCACGCGCATTAATATCAATGCTAAGATGACTAAAAATCACTATGCGCACCTTGGCGCCACCGACCCGTATGGCAACGGAGATAAAGTGTGTTCGATACTCGTCTTCTGACCGGTATTGGCGTCATGGCCGCAGTCACCGAAGCGGGAAATTTCGCGCGGGCGGCCGAGATGTTGGGGCTGACCCCGTCGGGCGTCAGCCGGGCGATAGGGCGGCTGGAGGCGCGGGTCGGCGTACGGCTGTTTGATCGAAACCCTCGGCAGGTCAGCCTCACCGAGGAAGGGCGCCGATTTCATTCGCAGGTCATTCCACTTCTCAGCGGTCTGGAAGAGGCGGCCGCCGAGGTTTCGGGGACAGCGTCGGCGGTGCGGGGACGGCTGCGCGTTTCGGTCGACCCCTGGTTCGCACGAACCGTTCTTGCCTCCGAGCTGCAGCAGTTTCTGGCTCGCCATCCGCAGCTATCGCTCGATCTTTCCACCAGCAACTACCGTGAGGAGATGATGAGCGGGATCGATGTGGCAGTGCGCTTCGGTCCTCCGGACACGTCATCCTTCATTGTCCGCAAGCTCCTGGAGACCCGGGTGATGACGGTCGCTGCCCCATCCTATCTCAAGCGGCATGGTGAACCGCGCTCGCCGCATGATCTTGCGCATCACGAAGCGCTTCTCTTTCGCGATCCCCAAAGCGGCTTGCCATTTCCCTGGGAGTTTCAGCGCAGAGGCGAGAGCATGGAGCTTAAAATCTCAAGCCGTCTTATGCTGGATGACCCGTCCGTTGCGATCTCCGCCTGCGTTGCGGGGCAGGGCATCTTTCAGAGCCTGTCGATCGGGCTTGCGCCTTTCCTCGCGCGAGGCGAACTCGTGCCCATCCTTTCCGATTGGTCGGATGAGCACTATCCACTCTACGCCTATCATCCTTCCCGCCATCTGCCACCTGCGAAAGTGAGGGCATTTCTCGCATTCGTCGAGGAGGTTGCGAGAGGAGCAATGTGAAGGGCCTGCCCAGGGCCTCGATCGCTCGAGAGCGGTTCAATCCCAGCGCAAGGCGGCTGCGGCTCGGAGAAGGGAACCGCGTTCTTCCGATTGCGGCTCCCGTGATTTTCCTAGAACTGGCCGATGAGATTCCGGCATGCGCGGATCGTCAAGGCCATGACGGTGAGGGTCGTGCCTGCGATGCCGCTGCCGGGGAATGCGCTGGCGTCCGTGACAATGACGTTGGGTGCGTCCCAAAGCTGGTTATAGGGGTTGAGCACGGAATTGCTTGGGTCATCCCCCATCCGCGCGCCGCCCGTCTCGTGAATTGCCGCGCCCATGCACATGGTCTTGCGGAACCATTTGCGGAACATGAAGCGGCTGAAGGGATCGGCATCCGGGAAAGCGCCGCGCCCCATTTCCCTGAGGCCGGTGGGTGAGCCGATGAACTCCAGATCTCCGCCGACGCTGCGCACCATTTCGATCAGCACCTCTTCCTGCTGGCGCAGAAGCGCATGTTCCTCCTCGCCCATGACGCAGCGGATATGAGGAACGGGAATCCCCCAAGCGTCCTTTCGCCGCGCGTTGAGGCTTACGCGGTTATCCGCATAGGGCAGCATGCGGCCGAAGCCGAAGAATGCCAGCCGCGCCGGCTCGTCATCGGGCGTGGGTGCCCGGCCGATGCTCCCCTGGTAGTCGAAATCACCGCGCCCTGCATCGCCGGCGCCGAAACGCGGCACGAAGATGCCTCCCGAGGGGTTGTAGAATGGATCGACGGGCGCGGAATCATCCACCGCCCATCCCTTCGCCTTGGAAAAGGAACCGAAGGCAAGGCAGGGCAGCTGATCCATGAAATAACGCCCGAGCGCGCCGGAACTGTTACCGAGGCCTTCGGGATGGCGCGGGGATGCCGAATTCAGAAGCAGCCGCACGCTTTCGATCGGCGACGCCGACAGCACGACGAGGTTGGCGCGCGCGGTCTCGACCCTGCCGGTGACGCGATCGATGAACTCTGCGCCCGTAGCGCGATCCCCTTGCTCGTCCGTCATGATGCGGCGGACAATGGCGTCGTGGCGGATGGTCAGGCGTCCGGTCGCAAGCGCCTCCCTCAACGGTTTCGGCGTGCGTTCCGCATCCGGCGCGATATAGCGCCAGGACACGACATGCCGTTGCGGCCAGCGGCCCTCCACCTCGTTCTTGAAGACCTGTTCGGCCGGCGTTAGTTTCGCCGGATTGATATAGATGCCGTCCGGCAGCGTCTCCACGCCGTCGGGATTGCCATTGAGGCCGAGGCAGGTCTCGACTTCTTCGTAGTAAGGCACGAGGTCGTCATAGCCGACCGGCCAGTCCACGCCCTTGCCGGTTCTCGACCGGATCTTGAAGTCGTCATCCGTCCAGCGCAGCAGCACGCGGCCGAAGCTGTGCAGGCGGCCGCCGCCCTGCCGCCCGCGAATCCAAAGGAAAGGCGCATCCTTCGGGGTCGTATAGGGATTTTTCCGGTCGTTGACGAAGAAATGGCTGAAGCGCTCGGTAAAGAAGGCGGCGCGCGCCTGAATGGGTTGCCCCTTCAGCGTCGCGCGTGCGCGCTCCCAGATGTTGATGCTGCTGGCCGGCAGCTTCTTGCGCGCCGGATCGAAATCCTTCTGGCTCACCGCCGGGCCGGCTTCGAGCAAAAGCACGGAAAGGCCTTGAGCGGTCAATTCCTTGGCGGCAAAGGAGCCGGCGGCGCCGGAGCCGATGACCAGCGCGTCATAAACAGTCTGAGACATAGATATTTTCCGTATATTTCAAAGACGGACGCCATCGGCGTCGAAGAGGGAGGCCTTGGCGATATCGATGCAGGGTGAGATTGCCGCGCTGGGCGGAAGTGCTGTGTCGCCCATGATGCGATAGGAGAGGCTTTGCCCGGCCCAATCGAACCAGACAATGGTATCGGCGCCCATCGGCTCGACCACCGAGACGATGCCGGCGATGGTGGGCAGGGATCCCGTTCCTCCATCCGGGGCGATATGTTCCGGCCGGATCCCGAGCGTCACAGGACCCGGTTTGACGGGCGCCAGAAAGGGATAGTCGCTCAGTTGGACGGTGAGGCCGTTGCTTTCGAAAACCGGGGCAGCAGCCTTGATCGCAATCTCGCCCTTGATGAAGTTCATCGCCGGCGCGCCGATGAAGCCTGCAACGAAGAGATTGGCGGGGCGGTGATAGATCTCGGAGGGGCTCGCAAGCTGCTGGATCACGCCGTCCCTCATGATGGCGATGCGGTCGGCAAGCGTCAGCGCTTCGACCTGATCGTGCGTCACATAGATCATCGTGTTGCCGAGGCTCTGGTGCAGCTTCTTGATCTCGACGCGCAGCTCGTTGCGAAGCTTGGCGTCGAGATTGGAGAGCGGTTCGTCGAACAGGAAGACATCCACCTCGCGGACCAGGGCGCGGCCGATCGCGACGCGCTGGCGCTGTCCGCCCGACAGTTCCGACGGCCGCCTGTCGAGCAGATTTTCAAGGTGCAGCAGGGATGCTGTGCGGGCGATGCGGGCCTCGATCTCCGGCTTGGGCAAGCCGGCGACGCGCAGGCCGAAGGAAAGGTTCCTGCGTACTGTCATGCGGGGATAAAGCGCGTAGGACTGGAAAACCATGCCGATGCCGCGGTCCTTCGGCTCCTCCCAGGTGACGTTCTTGTCCGATATCCATATCTCGCCGTCGCGGATGTCCTGCAGTCCAGCGATTGCGTTGAGAAGCGTCGATTTCCCACAGCCGGATGGACCGAGAAGCACCAGAAACTCGCGCGGAGCGATGTCGATGGAGAGCTTCTCGATGACGGTATGGTCACCATAGGCAATTTTGAGGTCTTTTACCGATACGGCAGGCTGCATGGCATTACCCTTTGACGGCGCCGGCTGCGACACCGCGCAGGAACCAGCGGCCGGAGAAGAAATAGATGGCGAGCGGAACGACGGCGGTCAGGATGGTGGCGGCCATGTTCACGTTGTAGGCGCGCTCGCCCATGGTAGTGTTGACGATGTTGTTGAGCTGGACCGTCATCGGCAGGTTGTCGCGCCCGGCAAAGACGAGGCCGATCAGGAAGTCGTTCCAGATGCCGGTGAACTGGAAGATGGAGGCGACGACCACCATCGGTATCGACATCGGCAGCATGATCTCGAGGAAAATGCGCCAGAAGCCGGCTCCGTCGACGCGGGCTGCCTTGCAGAGCTCTTCCGGGATGGCGACGAAATAGTTGCGGAACAGCAGCGTGACCAGCGGCAGGCCGAAGATCACATGCACCAGGACGACACCGGCGACCGAATTGTAGAGGCTTAGATTGGCGAGCAGCCGCACCAGCGGATAGAGGAAGATCTGATAGGGAATCAGGCCGCCGGCCATCAGCAGCCCGAACAGAAGGTTCGAGCCCTTCGGTCGCCACAGCGACAACGCATAACCGTTGATTGCCCCGATGAAGACGGAAATGACCACGGCGGGCACGGTGATCTTGACCGAATTCCAGAAACCGATGCGCACGCCAAGGCATTGCGTTCCCATGCAGGCTCCCGACCATGCGGTCTTCCACGCATCGAAATCGATGGCGGCCGGCAGGGCGAAGATATGGCCTTGGCGGATTTCTTCCATCGACTTCAATGAGGTCACGAGCATGGTGTAGAGAGGCAGCAGGAAGAACAGCGCCGACAGGATCAGGAAGACGTAGAGCCCGATCTGGCCGACACTGAGCCTGGACGGCTTGGAGCCACGAGGATGGAGGCGGGTTGTCATCAATGCGCTCCCCTTCTTCTGGCACGCATGGCCAACGCATAGCGGAACGGGGCGACGGCCATGACGACGGAAAGCACCAGCACGGTGGCGCCAGCGCTGGCGAGCCCGAGGTTCTGGCGTTCGAACAGGTTGTCCATGATGAATTTTGCCGGCACTTCGGTGGAATAGCCCGGACCGCCGCCGGTTTGCGCCACGATCAGGTCGTAGGTCTTGATCACGCCCATGGAGAGCAGCATTCCGGATGCCGCAAGTGCCGGTCCGAGTTGCGGCAGGATGATCGACAGATAGATGCGCCAGACCGGAATGCCGTCGATCTGGGCGGCCTTCCACTGCTCCTCGCTAATGCCGCGCATGCCTGACAGTGCGATGACCATGACGAGACCGGCGCCCTGCCAAACGCCGGCGAAGACCACGGTGTAGATCGCCATGTCGCGATTGACGATCCAGTCGAAGACGAAGCCCTGCCAGCCGAGCGCTCGAACGGTCGCTTGAATGCCGAGCGTCGGGTTCAGCATCCATTGCCAGATCAGACCGGTGACCACGAAGGACATGGCATAGGGGTAGAGGAATATGGTGCGGAATACGCTTTCGAAGCGGACCTTGCGGTCAAGGGCCGCTGCCAGCACGAAGCCAAGTGCCAGACATCCCGCGACATAGAGTATGCCGAAAATCAGCACGTTCTCCAGCGATGCCAACCAGCGTGAATTCTTAAACAGCCTGATATATTGGGCAAAGCCGACATAGTTCGACGACGGGAAGATCGTCGAATCCGTGAAGGACAGCCGGACCGACCAGACCATGGTACCGATATAGACGAAGATCGCAGCAATCCATGTCGGTAGCAGTGCAAAGGTCGCAGCCAGGGAACGTCTGCGCTTGGCTTGCATGAGCAAACTCTCTCAAAGGGACGGAGGAGCCGATCGACGATTGCACCATCGATCGGCCCGAAACAACGGCGCTATTCGAAGATCCCGAAGAACTTCTCGGCACCCGAGGCGCTGTCTTCCGAGGGGTTGCTCCAGAACTCGTCGACGAAGTCGTTAAGCGCGCCTGCCTGCTGCGGTGAGAGGATCAGCGCCTGATCCGGAACGATCTTGCCGGCGCTCATCAGCTCCAGTCCCTTCTGCGCGCACATATCGAGCTTCGACTTGTCGACGTCCGTGCGGATCGGCACCGAGCCCTTCTTGAGCGAGAACGCGACTTGAACCGTTGGGTCCATGGCGACTTCGGCCAGCAGCGTCTGGCCCTTCTGCGATGCCGCATCGGCAATTTTCGGGAAGGAGAAGGCGTCGGCGACATAGACCATGCCCGGGGATTGGGGAACGAGCATGCAGTTGTAGTCCTTGCCCAACTGCTTGCCCGCCGCAACGAATTCGCCCTTGGCCCAGTCGCCCATGAACTGTACGCCTGCCTTGCCGGTGATGACCATGGCCGTCGCGTCGTTCCAGTTGCGTCCCGCGGCACCCTCGTCGACATAACCGCGCAGCTTGCCGAGAATATCGAGCGTCTTCTTCACGCCGCCGACCGACGCGTCGCCCTTGTCCTTGTCGACATAGATCTTGAGGAAACCATCGATACCGACCTGCGTCAGCAGGATCATGTTGAAGACCTTGGATTCCTGCCAGGACTGGCCGCCCCAGGCAACCGGCTGCACGCCGGCGGCTTTCAGCTTATCGAGTGCGGCGAAGAACTCGTCCCAGCTCTTGGGCTCCTCGTTCACGCCGGCCTTGGCGAAAGCATCCTTGGAATAGAAGACCCAGCTCTCGCCATGGGCGCCTGTGGGCGAGAGATAGACTTGGCCGTTATAGGCGATGAGGTCATGGATCGATTTCGGCAGCACGTCCGCCCATTTGCCGGCCTTCGCGACATCGTCGATCGGGCTCAGCAGGCCCTGGCCGACGAAATCCGCATTGGCAAGGCCGATTACCGCCTGCTTGGCGGTCGGCGGATCGCCGGCGACCAGCCGGTTCTGAAAGGCGGCGTCGGCAGCACCGAAGCCTGCAATGGACGAATCCTTCCAGACCCCACCGCGTTTTTCGAACTCCTGCTTGATGACATCGAGTGCGGTGGCTTCGCTGCCTGATGTCCAGGAGGTCATGACTTCAGCCTTTGCCTTGTCCTCGGCATGGGCCGGAGCGAAGGTGGCCGCGAGTGCTACCCCCATCGTGAGTAATTTCATCGTGTTCTTCATTGTTCCACCTCTTCAAAAGGGCCCTCTTTGCGGGGCCATTGGTCTTCGGTTTATGAAATCAGCGATAGATCGGCAGCAATGCCTGCCGCACGAGCGTCAGGCCGTTGGCGATGTCGCCGACCGGATCGGGTGCGGCGTCCAGCTCGAGAATGGCCCAGCCTTGGTAGCCGCGGTCGCGCAGGAGCCTGATCCAGCCCGGCCAGTCGACGCGGCCGAGACCAAAGCCGCAGAAATAGGGGCGATGGCGATCGTGAATATGCTCGTCGATCGGCGTATCTACCGGCATGGGGCCAAGCGCATCCTTCCAATGAGAGATGATGACCCGCTCGTAATGGCGATCGACCACCTGAAGCGGATCGGAGCCGGCAACGATGATGTGGGCCGTGTCCGGACACATGTGGACATAGGCGGGATCCGTCAGCAGCATCAGAAGATCGACATCGCGCGAGGCGGCAAAGATCGAGTGCGCCTCCGTGTGAAGGGCAAGCCGCACGCCCTTTGCGTAGAGGGTGGCGCCAAGGCGGTTGAGAAAGTCGGCGATCTTGCGGGCCTGCTCGAAATCGAAGAACCGAACGGGCTCGGCGCCGAGCGTTTGGCGCAGCGGCGCGCCGATGACCATGATGTCGCTGCCGCAAGCCTTGAGAAACGCGGCGTACTTCTCCGCCTTTTCGATGATGGCTGCCTGCGCCGACGCTTCGGTGAAATCGCCCGCCGCCTCGAGCTCGGCAAAGAAGCCGCTCGCCAGCGTCAAGCCGCGCCTGGCAAGCTCGCTCGCAAAGGCTTCGACCGAACCGTAGGTTTTCGTCGCATCCTGCCAGTTGAAAGGAGAGAAGGTCAGCTCGACACCGGTGACGCCGGATACCTCAACCGCATCGAGGATCTTGTCCCAAAAGGCGCGTGGGTTACGGTTGGCATGCGCGATGACGCCGTCATAATCCTCGACACCCCAGAAGCCGGGATGGAAGAAGGTGACGAGATCCACGCCAAAGCGAAGCCGTTCGGTCGAGCCCATGATGCTGTCCGTTCCAAAGGTAGGGACCATCGCCTGCGGATCGCATCCGCAGTGAATAATCCACAATGATTTCAATGTTCTATCATTTGGCAATCGTTTGCCATCACTTGATGATAGACAAGTCGTTCCCATATGCAAGCGATTTTTGGCAAACGTTTGCTAAGTGGAAGAAATTGCCATAGCATCCGCTGCGTGAGGCACCGGGAAGGAAACAAAAAAGTGAGAGATAACAAGGATATGCCCGTTGAGGAGCAATCCGGGCCGTTGATGGCCGATGTCGCGAGGCTCGCAGGGGTCGCGATCTCCACGGTAAGCCGGGCTCTTGCCAATCCAGGACGTGTCAACGAGAAGACGCGCGCCAAGATCGATGCGGCCGCCAAGCAGCTCGGCTATACGCCGAACGCCATGGCTCGCGGCCTGAGGGTCGGCAAATCGAACACGATCATGATCATCCTTCCCGGGTCGATCTACTATTATGGCGTCTCCCAGGTCATCCCGCAGGTCCTGCAGAGCATCAACAAGGCCTTGCTGCGGAATGGCTATAATCTGATGATTGCCAATCTTGGCCGCGACACGGAATCCGAAAGGCATATTCTCAATCTCGCCTTTGGTGGCACCATTCGCGGCGCCATCATCCTGTCATCGAAGCTGCCGGAGGTCGATGGCCGGTCTCTTGCCAATGCGGGCCTGCCGATCGTCTCCATGCTGCTCGACATGAGCGACGCCGGTGTGTCGAGCATCGTGACCAACGATCGCGAGGCGGTCCGGGACGCGGCGGCAGAGCTGATCAGAATGGGTCACAGGCGCTTTTTCTACATCGCCGGTCCGCAGGACAATTATCACGATGTCGAGCGATATGCCGGTGCGCTGGAAGCCTTGCGCAATGCCGGGATTTCGAAGGAAGCGTTGTCGCGATCCGGAGGCAATCTCGATTATCAGCAGGGCTTCGAGATCGGCGTTCAGGCTGCCGCCGATTTTGCACTGCTGAAGGACCGGCCGACGGCGGTGATCGCCACCAGCGACGACATGGCGATCTCATTCATAAGCCGCATTAAGCGAACGGGGCTGCGCATTCCCGACGATTTGTCGGTGATTTCTTTCGATGGTGCGCCGGTCTGCGAATTCTGTTTCCCACCGCTCTCGACGATCGAGCAGCCGTTCGAGGAAATGGGTCAGGCCGCCGTCGCCCGCCTGCTTGATGCCATCGGACAGGTGGAGAAGGAGAGGGATCTGCGTGTCACCATCCGCAGCAAGCTGATCCTGCGGGAAAGCGTGGCGCCGCCGAAAAATTAAAGCGAGATGCGAAATGTGACGCGATCCGAGCGATCTGGGGAGGGGCCGCTACCACCTGATATCCCAGGGCGGGCTTGCCATTGGAAGATCACCGCCCGGGGTGCTTCATGCGACCCGCGCCCTTACGAAGCAAGGCTTCGCGGCTCGACCATGATGGCTTCGATTCCCGTCGCCTCTTCATCGAAGAACCATCGCCGTGCTCCGCCGCGGCGATAATCTCTCCATCTGTGCCCATGGCAGAAATACTGGCTTTCTCCATCGCCGACATCGTAGCCGAGGCTGCCCCGCTTCAGGCAGCCGGGGTATTCGCAGTAATGGCTCTCCAAGGCCTGGATTTCGGATGAGAGCGTCATCTCGGCTGCATCGTCGGTCATCGTCGGATCCTTTTTGCCTTGCCCTGTCTTGCCGGAGCCGGACATGGAATCAGTTCATTCGGAAGCGTCGGTGCGAAGGGTAGGTTTGAGATGGTTAACCGACGGTTTCGGACGCGCAGTACGAGGAGTGCATAGCTCCGGTTGACGAGCACGATAGGGAAGTGAGCAGGCGGAAAAACTGGCGCGGCGGGAAAGTGCCTATCCCGGCGGCGATCACAGGTAATGGTTCTGCGTGGTCTATTGCAGCGTCGTGCTGTGCGGCTTTGCCGCAAGGGCAGGCAATTGTGCTTCAAGTCCGCGTTGAACCGCTGCGATGACCTGGGGATTGCGAAGTCTGATGGCTTTGCGGATCATCAGTTCCTCGTTGATGATCGCTCGCATGCCCGTCGTGAACTTGTGCAGGCTGAATTGTTCCGCGTGTGCCCGCAGCGCTTCAGGGCGAAAGCGATGCTGCATGGTCTCGAAATCGAGCACGGCCTCGATCAGCGCATCTGCAGACTGCGTGTTGAAGAGAACGCCGCTCACGCCCGGCACGACCGTCTCCAGCGCTCCGCCGCTTCCATAGGCGATGACCGGTCTTCCGCTGGCCATGGCTTCGACCGGAACGATGCCGAAATCTTCTTCGCCGGGAAAGATCAAGGCGCGGCACCGCGCCAGCTTCTCCTTCAGCACTGCAAACGAGGTTCGGCCCAGGAAGGTGACGGAGGGACCGGCAATGCGCTTCAGTTGATCCATCTGCTTGCCTTCGCCGATCACCACCAGCTTGCGGTTCATCCGGGTGAACGCCTCCACGGCGAGATCGATCCGCTTATAGGGAACCAGCTGGCCGGCGCAGAGATAGAAGTCCTCAATCGATGCTGCCGGCGCGAAGTCATCGACACTGACCGGTGGATAGACCACGGTCGCGGGGCGCCGGTAATATTTGCTGATGCGATCGCAGACATGATGCGAGTTGGCGACGAAACGATCGACGCGCAGGCTGGTATTGACGTCCCAGGAACGCAAAAGTGGCGCGAGCATCGGCAGCATCAGCCGTGATGCGAGCCCCGCATGGGATCGGTAGAAATGATAGTGATCCCAGAGATAGCGCATGGGCGAATGGCAATAGCAGATATGCGTTGCCTGCGGCGGCGGAATGATGCCCTTGGCAGGACCCGATTCACTGGAGATGATCAGATCATATGCCGAGAGATCGAAACTCTCCAACGCGAAGGGCATGAGCGGCAGAAGCGATTGATAGCCTCTGACCGCTCCCGGGATCCGCTGCAGGAACGATGTGACGATCTTATGTTTGCGGATCTTCTCCGAGACGCGGCTTTCATCGTAGACGAGGGTGAAGATGTCGGCGTCCGGATACATGTCGCAGAGCGCCTCGACGACTTTCTCTCCACCCCGCATCGACACAAGCCAGTAATGGACGATCGCTACGCGCATTGCTCTTCCCTCCATGGGTCGAAACAACATTGTCAGACGGCAACTTTTGCGACAGCGCCCACATCGGTTCACCACGGCATCCAAATGGCCGAAGGGAGTAACCAAAAGATTTAGCCGGGGATCGAAGCCTGCACACAAGGATATATCCACCCGACTAAGGGACTGTAGGAACGTCTTCCTCCCTGTCAGAAATGATAAGCCCTGTTGCTTCGGTAGGGGATTTACACGCTATGCGTTCAGCTGCTGATCTCGTTGCTAAGATTACGAAGAGGGCGCGTCGGCTGTCCGACGGTGCAAACGACACGAAAGCGAGATTTCGGCTCATGTTTAGAGTTTCAGCTTTGCCTTACCATTCCATCTCCAGGCCGCCTCGGCGCATGGCGCCATGGCTGCTGGCATTGATGCTTTCCGGCGCGGGCGTGTTCGACATCACCCATGCTGCGGCAGCCAGCGAGGTCTACCATGTCGGGCCTCAGGCCCGGATCAAGGTCGCCATCGTCGAATGGATCGCCGCGACCGGCGAATATAAGGAATGGACGGCGCTGAACGGCGAATATGTCGTGTCGCAATCCGGCTCGATCTCGATTCCGATGATCGGGCGGATGCAGGTCGGCGACAAGACGGTCGACGACATCAGCGCCGATATCGGTGAAAGGCTGAAGCAGATCACCGGCTTGGCGGTGGCGCCCACGGCTTCGGTCGAGGTCGTCAAATATCCGGTGGTTTACGTGTCGGGCGCGGTGGAGAAGCGAAGCGAGCTGGAATTCAGGCCGGGCCTGACCGTCAGGCAGGCGATCGCCATGGCCGGGGGGCGCGAGCGCCGCTCAACCCAGGCGGGGGATTACTCCGAGGCGCAGCAGATCAGCTATGCGGGGGAAATCAGTCGCATGGAGCTGCAGCTGAAGCAGCTCGGAGCCCGGCGTGCGCGCCTGTTGGCGGAACTCAACGATCAGCCGGCAATCACATTTCCGCCGGAGATCAAGGCCGCCCCGCAAGGGTCGACGGTCTGGCAGATCATGACGAGCGAGCTCGATCTGTTCAATGCACGGGCCGAGGCCTTGCGCCAGCAACTTGCCGCCGCCGCGGATCTGGAAGTCCTGCTGCGCAATGAAATCAACATTCTCGATGAGAAGATGTCGTCGCAGGACGAGCAGGTAAAGATCGCACAGGATGAATTGAGCGATATTTCCAAGCTGGTCGATACCAAGATCCTGACGACGTCTCGCAAGACCTCGCTGGAACGGATCGTTGCCGAAATGCAGGCCGGCAAGCTGGATCTCGTCGTTGCATCGATGCAAGCAAAGCAGAAGCTGAGCGAGACCGAGCGCGATGCACTCAATCTGACGGGCCAGCGCAAGACGGACGCCGGACAACAGCTCCAGATCGCCGAGACGCAAATCGAGGATACGAAACTCAAGCGAAACACGACCCTGCAGCTGCTGCAGATTTCCGGCGCCTCGCTTTCGCGCACTCAGAGCATGAAGGCGCTCGATCTCCAGCAGCTTGAATACTGGATCACCCGAAACGGCGACGAGGCCGCCGCCATCAAGGCGTCGGAGGCGACCGAGCTGCAGCCGGGAGATGTTCTCGATGTGCGCTACAACATTTCCGGAAGCCTGGACGGCGCGGCGCTCTCGTCGGCTGATGCCGGTCAATCCCAATAAGGATGAGTGAGCCAAGGGGGCGATAATCATGGCAGTTCACGAGATCGGCAAAGGCTTGCGCAGCACGCCGTCGGACAGCAACAGCATGGGGGACGGTGAATATATTTCGTTTCGCGACGTCTGGCGTTTCGTCCAGCGCCACTGGCTGCTTTTTGCCCTGTTCACCGCTGCCGGCGTTGGCATCGGCGTCTTCTACATGGCCACAACCAAACCGATCTATCTGGCGACCACGCGCCTCGTCATGGATCCGGACCAGGGGCGCATCGTCTCGCAGGATGCATTCACCGGCACGGTCATCATCGAGGCGGCTGAAATCGCAAGCCAGGTCGAGATCGTCAAATCGGAGGCGACCGCACGCGCCGTCGTCCAGAAACTCAACCTCACCGAAGATCCCGAAATCATAGGCGGCATCTCATGGCAGGCGGCTCTGCGCGACAAGATGCGCGCAATCGTCAGTTATTTCAGGCGCGATGACGAAAGCGCGAAGACCGAGGCCAGTAACGACGACGTGATGCGCAGGACCATGGCATCATTCCTTTCTCGCGTTTCCGTCAATCGCGTCGGCCAATCCTATATTCTCGAGATCGGGTACAGCTCGGTCGATCCCAAAAAGGCGGCGCGGGCGGCAAATGCCATCGCGGAAGCCTATATCAGCACCGGCCTGTCTGAACGCGCTTCCGCCGCGCAGAGCGGCGCCAGATGGCTGGAGACGCGCCTGATCGAAGTCGGCAGGCAGGCGCGCGAAGCATCCATGAGCGTGGAGGAGTTTCGCGCCAAGAACGGCATCATGGAGATCAGTACCTCCTCGTCCCTCGATCAGCAGCAATTGTCCGAGATCAGCAGTCAGGCCGTTGCAGCCAGCGCGCAGACCGCGGCCGAATCGGCCAAGCTCGAGACCCTCAACCAGCTCATGGTGGGCAGCAAGATCGAGGGAAATGTCGACGAGACGATGAACAACTCACGCATACAGAAACTGCAGGAAGATCTCGGAGCAGCAACGACCAAGCTCAACAATCTGAAAAGCCGATATGATGCCGACAATCCCGCCATCGCCGCCGCCCAGCAGGAAATCGATCGGGTAAAGGGTGACATGCGCAAGGAGTTCGAGCGCATCCAGGCGGTCTACAGGGCAAATCTGGATGTCGCCAAGACCCGTGAAAGGCTTCTGAGCGACGAGTTGACCTCATTGAAGGATGCCGGCACCGACAAGAATTTGGCCCGGGTGGAGCTGTCGGAGATGGAAAGCCGGGCCACCACCTATCGCCGGATGTATGAAAGCATATTGCAGCAGCTGATCGGCGCGCTGCAGAAGGAATCCTTTCCGCTTGGCAATGTTCGCATCGTGACGGCTGCATCGGTGCCGCTTTCGAAGACCTGGCCGAAATCCTCCTTCGTATTGCCCTTTACCGCCATGCTTGGTCTTGCTGCTGGCGTCATGGCGGCACTTTTGCGCGATGGCCTGGACCGACGCGTCAGCTCCAGCGAGAAACTGCGGCGCGAACTGGGGATCACCTCACTGGGCCATGTTCCCGTCTATATGAGCCCGTCGTTCCTGCCCGGGAGCATGGTGGCGACGAATGCCACCTGGCGACGAACGATGCTGCCGCTCAGATCCGTGCTCGATACGCCCTATTCGCAATTTTCCGAGGCGCTGCGCGGCGTCAAGCATTCGATCGACTCCGCTTTCCCGCCGAACGCGCCGATGGTGGTCGGCATCACCTCGGTCGGTACCGGCGAAGGCAAGACCACGATCGCCACCAATCTCGCCCAGCTCTACCAGCATGAAGGCGCATCCGTCGTGTTGATCGATGCCGACTTCCTCAATGCCAGACTGAGCTGCGTCGTGACCGAGGCCGGCATGGAATTCGGCATGGAGGCGCTGAGCATTAACGACGTGCCGCGCCGCTATGCTGTTGCCCAGGAGGGTGGCCTGCTCGTCGCGAAGGCCGATCACGAGCCCGAGGCGGGAATCGTGCAGGGTCATGGCGGCGTTCCGGTCGTCACCGTCGACGAGACCGAAAAATCCGTCGCCGCCTCCCAGCGCTATGGGCATCTGCCGGCACTGAAGACCGAGATCGACCTGCTGCGGCGGCAATACAAGGTCGTCATCGTCGATATGTCGGCTTTCGAGGATTCCGCCGATACCCGCGTCATCTGCAGCTATCTCGAAGGTATCGTCGTGGTCGTCGGCCAGACGAACAAGATGACCGTCGAACGATTGTCGGATGCGCTTGCAAGCTTCGGCACGTCGGCGATCAATATCCTCGGCATCATTGCCAACCGTAGCCATGAGACGCGCCATCGCCAGCCGAAACGCCTCTGGCGCCGCAGGCTGGAGGGGCGCCAGGTGCGCGCGTCCGCAAGGCGCCTCACGGGTCACGCGACGAGCCGTCCCTTGAAGATCGCTATCGGCATCGCAAGCTCGGGCCGCCGCGATATCCTGTCGTCCATCCTTCCGCATATCGCCAATCAGACGCGCAAGCCGGACGAGATCGTTGTCTGCCTGTCCTCGCCGGAGGATATCGATCCAAGCTGCCTTCGAAATCTCGACATTCCCGTCCAGGTTCTGATCTCGGAACGCGGCCTTTGCCGCCAGCGCAACAGGATCCTCGACAATGTGCGGGATGCCGACGTCGTTGTTTTCCTTGACGACGATTTTCTGATGACCTCGACCTATGTCGAGGAGGCCGAACGGCTGTTCCAGCTCCAGCCTGACGTTGCAATGTGCAGCGGCAAGGTCCTGGCGGACGGAATAACCGGCCCCGGTATCTCCGTTCGCGATGGCTTGCGCTTGGTCGATGGCAAGCGCCCGCGGCGATCCGAGCCAGCCATGCAAATTCGGCCGATCTACAATGCCTATGGCTGCAACATGGCAATCCGCATGTCGATCGTTAGGGCCGCAGCTTTGCGCTTCGACGAGAACCTGCCTTTCTATGGCTGGCTTGAGGATGTCGATTTCAGCAGGCTGGTTGCCCATTATGGCCAGGTTGTCAGCGCTAAACAGCTGGAAGGTGTTCATCTCGGCACGAAAGGCGGCCGGGCGGGCGGCGTCCGTCTCGGCTATTCGCAGATCGCCAACCCGCTTTATCTCATGCGCAAGCGGACCATGAGCGTGCCGCAGGCGGCAGCGCAGATCGGCCGCAATCTTGCCGCCAATCTCATCAAGGTCTGGCGGCCCGAACCTTGGGTCGATCGCAAGGGACGGCTAAAGGGCAACGTCATCGCATTTCGCGATCTGCTTAAGGGCAGGCTGGCGCCACAAAATATCGAAGCATTGGAATAGTCCGGTGACGCGCCCGTCCGGCCTCGATCGCGTCGTCGTCATTAACGATCGCTCCGTCCGGGTGGGCGGAGCATCCAATCTTGCGGTTCTTTCGGCCAATTTGCTGCAGAACGCGGGGGTTGCGGTAACCTATTTCGCCGGCGATGCCGCCGGCTCCGATCCGCCGGCACCCGAAACCATCAATCTGGCGGCGCAGCCATTGATGCAGCAGACGCGTCTCAGCGCGTTCGCCAGCGGTCTTTACAGCCGCCAAGCCCATGCCTCGCTGAAGGATCTTATTTCGCGCGTCGACACCGAAGGCACCATCTATCACGTCCATGGCTGGTCGAAGATCCTGTCGCCTTCGATCTTTCGCGCCCTGTGGCCTGTCCGTGAGCGCGTCGTCCTGCATGCCCACGACTATTTTCTCTCCTGTCCGAATGGAGGGTTCGCCAACTACCGCAAAAACCAGGTCTGCCCTCTGGCGCCGATGTCGATGGCATGTCTGACGACAAACTGCGACAAGCGCGGCTATCACGAGAAGATCTGGCGATCCGCGCGCCATCTGGTGCGGGAGCATTATTATCCCGTCCGGCAGGTTGCCGCCAATATCGTGGTCGTCCATCAGCGCATGCATGAATATTTCGTGCGCGGGCAAGTACAGACGAGCAACATAGAAACAATCCGCAATCCGGTCGAACCCTTCCTCGCGCGTCCGGCGGATCCATGGAAAAAGCGCGATTTCTTCTTCGTCGGCCGGCTTGAGCCGGAAAAGGGATTCGAAGACGCGGCGATCGCGGCAAGGCTCGCCGGCGTCAAATTGCACATCATAGGTGATGGCGCTGGCCGGGCGCGCCTGGAAAAGGATTTTCCGGAGGTCGTCATTCATGGCTGGAAATCCAAGGACGAGATGCGCGTCCTCCTCGAGGAGGCGCGCGCGGTCGTCGTTTCGTCGCGGGTGCCCGAACCATTTGGCCTGGCGGCACTCGAGGCTGTGACAAGCGGCATACCCGTCATTCTACCCGACGCGGCACTTTTGGGCGAAGAACTTGCAGCGCTCGGCTGTGGCCTTACCTTTCAGAGCGGCAAGGTGGAGACGCTCGCAAGCGGCATTCGCAGGCTCGCCAGCGACGATATGCTACTCCGTTTGATGAGTGTGAATTGCATCCGCCGGTCGGGCGACCTAGCCCACACGCCGGCTTCGTGGCTCGAGGCGCTGCTGACGTTATACGATGGGGTCCTGAAGCGCGCAAATGCGGTCAGGATGCGCCCAGGGATTGCCGTGGACACTGACATTCCGGCCGCGGGCCGGCTGATCGATGAGACGAGCTGACGCTTGTGGTTAGATGTGCGTTCTCCCCCTACGCCAATGGGACTAGCCCAATGCCCGCAGGGTCAATTGTCAATGACGAGGGCAGCTGGCAGCCTCTGAACGAAGCATACGAGTGGTGAGGGGTCCGAGCCATGTTAT
Organism: Martinezella tropici; assembly: GCF_008370325.1. Lineage (GTDB taxonomy): Bacteria > Pseudomonadota > Alphaproteobacteria > Rhizobiales > Rhizobiaceae > Rhizobium > Rhizobium tropici_B. Next base: position 176,993 of record NZ_VNIP01000004.1, read on the forward strand.
CGACTGTTGACGGCGTTGCCCACGGCGAGAGAGCTCGCCGCGACGTGAAGCGGGCGGAACGGCAGGGCCGCTCCAAACGCATTGCCGACATTCTTCTTTCCGGAGCGGCATTGCTGTTTCTGGCGCCGGCGCTGCTCGCGATCGCGATCATATTGCTCCTGGTCGACGGCCGGCCCATCATCTATCGCCACACGCGCATCGGCCGCGACGGTCGGCCGTTCGAATGCCTGAAGTTCCGCACGATGCGCAAGGATGCCGACCGGCAGCTGGCGGAGCTGCTTGCCCGCGACGAGAAGCGAAGGCTGGAATGGCTGTCGACGCAGAAGCTGACGAGCGATCCGCGCGTTCATTGGTTCGGAAAATATCTGCGCATAAGCAGTGCCGACGAATTGCCGCAGTTGTTGAATGTCCAGCGTGGCGACATGAGCATGGTTGGGCCTCGCCCCGTCGTCGCCTCGGAGCTCGAGCGCTACGGATCCGATCTCTATTGCTATCTGGGCCTGCGACCGGGCATCACCGGCCTTTGGCAGGTCAGTCGCCGCGCCGACACCACCTATGAAGAGCGCGTTCAATTCGATGTGGACTATTTCCACAGCCGTTCAATGCGTACCGACTTCGCCATTCTCGTCAAAACCGCCGGTGTCGTCCTGCTCGCGCGGAATGAAAAAGAACGTCTCACCAAATGAAGAACGCTGCTACAGCAACCCATACGACGACACAGAAGAGTACCAGCATCCACCGAAGGAGGTATTTCTGTCTCGATCTGCCCAGCTGTCCTGAGGCGATGCGATCATGGTTCTCGTCTTTCATAAGGGGCTCTGCGTGGTGTTTCATGACGTTTGCCGGCAAGCTCCTCTTCTATTGCCGAGAATTTCGATCCGACCCTGAAGGGCAGGGCAGAAGTCTTTGTGAAATAAGATCGTATAGTTCTGGCTTTCCCCGCTTGCAGGCAGCGCTTCATCGCACGGAATCATGTCCTGAATGGGAACACTACACATTTTATCTTGTGCAAAACTGGGTGAGACTGTGCAACTGCTTGCTATATTTCGCGAAAATTTCTCCATCAACTGGCGTGAAAACGAGTTTCGCGCCATATCCAGCCGCTGAGATGGTGCGCTGATGGACAATTTCTCGCTTGGCCGGAAGAACGTTGGCTGGACTGGCCTGCGGCACTGGCTCCGCTCCCGCCTGCCGTCGGCGGTCGGCGATGGAGCATCGACCCTCGTTTCGAAAATCGTCGCGCAAGTCGTCCAGCTCCTCATATTCCTCGTTGCCGCTCGCGTGCTGGAATCGGCGGAATTCGGCCTTTATGCCTTCAGCTCCGCCATCGTGATCATGCTGGTCGTGGTTGCGGAGGGCGGATGGGGCGAGTTCGTCATGAAGGCCGAGTGCAGCGCGCGGGAGCTCGACCAGATCGGCACGATTTCGATTGTTGCCGGCATGCTCGTAACGATCGTCGGCCTGGCGGCGGCGGCCATTGCATGGCTCGTCTTTCGGCGGCCGCACGAAGCGGCGCTTTTGGCTCTCTTCAGCTGCTGGTTCTTGCCGTCGGCGCTTTATGCCGTCTATGACGGGCTGCTGGTTGCCCGAGGTCTCCTGCGCCGGCAGGCCGTCATCCGGATGGCGAGCGAGATAGCCGGGCTTTGCTGCACCATGCTGGGACTGTGGCTGGGGTGGAACGTATTTTCGCTCGTGGCCGGCCGGCTCATGTCGCAGCTGGTCTGCCTTGGCGCTTCCGCGGTCGTGCTCGGCTGGTTTCCCAGACTATATTTGACCTGGCCGCTTGCGCGCGAGATTCTCGAATTCTCGCGCCACATTCTGTCGAACCGGCTGATCGTCTTTCTGCGCTCCTATTCCGGAACATTGGCGATCGGCAGCTTTCTCGGGCTTGCGGAGGCAGGCTACTATCGTGTGGCGGAGCGCATCATTGCGGCATTTTCCGAGCTCATCGGCGAGCCGGCGCGGATGCTTGCCTGGACGCTGTTTCGCCGGTCGGCGATGGTGATGAGTTCGGACGGAAGGCCTGTTCGTGACGCCGGGGCCGCCGCGACGGTTTTCATGATGGTTCTCATGGCAATTTCCACGCCGATCTATCTCGGCCTCTCGCTGATTTCGTCCAATCTGATCGAGATCGTGCTCGGTGACAAATGGGCGCCTGCCGCCGTTCTGGTGGCAATCCTCTCCATGAAGCAGGTCCTGCTGACGCCCGGCTATGTGACCGAGGCTCTGCTGTCCTTGTCAGGCAATATCAGGCGCATGCCCGCGACCTTGCTGCTCAACGCATTGGTTTCCGTCTCGCTCATTCTGCTTTTGGCGCCCTTCGGCGTCACGGCAGCGGCATGGGGCCAATGCGCCGCATCGCTGATCTCTTTTTTGACCTCGGTGCATCTGCAGAAGAATTATGGGGGCCTTGGTTGGGGAAAGGTCTTGCGCAAGAGCGGCTATGTCGTGGTCGCGATCGTCCTGATGGCGGCGGCGGTCTATGCGCTCGGCTATTTTGCCGAGACGCTCAGCATGCGGCGTATCTTGACCGTGCTGCTGCAGGTGGCCGCGGGCAGCGCGATCTATGCCTGCACGCTGTTCGCCTTGGAAAAGATGTTTGGGGGCGCGGCCTCTATTCTACCGGTCAGGCGATAATGGCGGCGACCGGCTCGCACGGACAAGGAGGGAAATGATGGCAACGTCGTTGTGGTCCAGTTCATCGTGGTCGAACCATGCGCGCACGGTCTTCAGGGGAGCGAAGCAAACTGCCGCTCAGGGATTTTCGCCCCTCAGGCTCGTAAGAGGACGGCTGAACTACCTTTCCCCCTTTCCGCGACGATTTACCGGCGCCTATGGTTCCTACGACGCGGCCATGGCAGCCGCCGGCAGGCGGAGATTGGCCGGCTACGATCACAAGGAGATCGCAAGCGTCGCCTTTGCCAAGATGTGCCAAGTGACGCCGTGGGATTATCCGGTGCTGTTCTGGATTCGCAGCCTGCTGCCCGAGATCGACGGCCTCATCGATGCAGGCGGGCATATGGGAACGAAATATCGCGCCTTTCGCCCGTTGCTGCCGCTGGAAAGCTCATTTCGCTGGGTCGTCTATGATCTACCCGCCATCGTTCAGGCCGGACAGGATCTTGCTCAAAAGGAGGGCCTGACCGGTCTCGGCTTTGTCGAGCGGATCGAGGATGCGGGCGAGATGCCGCTGTTCCTCGGATCGGGGCTCATGCAATATCTCGATATGCCGCTCTCCGGCCTCCTGATGAAAATGTCCTCTCGGCCGCATCACCTGATCCTCAATAAAGTCGCGCTCCGAAAAGACAGCACCGTCGTCACGCTTGAACGGATCGGCGGATCGTACGTCCCCTACCACATGCGCAACGAGGCTGAATTCATCGCGGATGTCACAAGGCTCGGATACAGGCAGGTCGATCGCTGGTCCATTCCCTCGCTGTCGCATGCAATCGACACGCATCCCGAACTCGGACGCAGCGAAAGCGCGGGTTTTTATTTCCGGCTTGGGTAGCCTTGAAGGAGGGAGAGATCCAGCTCGTTGACACGCGGCTTGCGCGCTTGCGCGGCCGCGTGCCTCTGCTTGAGGTGGTCGGCGAGCCGGATCGCCAAGGCAAGCAGCATCAATGTCGGATTGGCCTGTCCGGGCGTCGGAAACACGGAACTGCCGGCAACGAACAGGCCGTCGATGCCATGAACCATGGCGTTGATGTCGACGACGCTCGTTCGCGGATCGGTTCCCATACGGGTCGTGCAAGACGGATGTGCCATGTCCATGAATTGGGCGCCGGCATTGTCATCCGCAACGATCCAATCCGGCAGCCGCGGTTTCGGCAGACCGACGCGAGTAAACTCATTCGAGATTGTCAGTGCAAGCCGTTTGACGCTGTCTATTTCGCGCGAGCCGATCTTCCAGTCGACGCGCGCCAGGGGCTGGCCGAAAGGATCGCACTGGTCCGCAAGCGTGATGCGGCTTTCGGAATCGAGCTGCTGTTCCACCATGACGTCGAACCGCAATTCGGTCGAACGATGCGGAAGTCCACGCTTACGGATAAAGCGATTATACAGACCTGAGGCGATCATATCAGTCGATTTCGCGACGGCCAGCAGATCGCGCTTGAATGTCTTGCCCGCTCCCTTCGTCAAACGCTTGAGTGCCGCCCAGGGATCGTCGTCGGCATGAACCTGCACGGGATAGGCCGCGCAATTGGTGAGGCCTTCGCGCGCCTGCATTTCCGGGCTCAGAGACAGGCCCCTGAGATAGAAATGCGTCCGCCCGCCATGGCCAAGGCCGTAGAAATTGAAATGCCGCGCAATGGCGTCAATATCGCGCCCTGTGAAGCGGCAGAGCGACGTACGGGGATGATCACAGAGATAGCGCCCCACGACGCCGTGCGCGTTGCCTATGCCCGCGGGCTGGGCGGAATTCGATGCAAGCAGGAGGCGCGCATTCTCGACACCGCCGCCGCAAAGAATGACCGTATCCGCGCGCACGCTCGCGCTCCGGCCGCTCGGGCTTTTGAGATCCAAGGAGGTCACTCGCCGGCCTGGGCTGTCGAGATTGATCTGGACCACCGTGGCATGCATCAGAAAATCTATATTCGTTGCCCTGATGTCGAGGGCAAGGCGATTGAAACGCGTCGGCTCCGCGCGCGCATGGCGCATATGACTGAACTGCCAGAAGAAGGGCCGCAGCAGCTGCGTGTCCAGACCGAGATCATCTGGGCGCGAGTGCAACAGGTCAAACAGGTTTTCATCATAAAGATTAGGCCCGAGATTGAGCAGCTCCCCGGCACGGTCAACGGCCGGCAACAGTTCGCGACGCTCGATCGGCCAGCCGGACAGCGACAGCCAGGGCCGGCTGGTGAAGTCGATGTCATCGAAGGCGGCACATTTGCCGATCCATGTATGGCTGCTGCCGCCAAGCATGCGATTTCGCAGCTCGAATGCCGGAATATCGTTCAGCCACGCCAGGCTGCCATTATAGCCTCGCCCCTCGGGCGTGCCCTTTGCCGAAGCGAACGGCTGCCCAATATTTTCGACGGCGTTCAAAGCCTGAACCTCGGCCTCGTAGTCGTGGCCGCCGCTTTCGATGACGAGGACGCGGATTTGCGTATCGGCAAGTTCGCGCGCGATCGCGATGCCTGCCGGCCCGCCGCCGATAATGGCGATATCTGCATATATTTCAATGCCATGTGGCATAGAGCTCAAGTCGCGGCTCATCATGGTCGTTTTCCATCCGCTTTTCCCATTTTTACCAGTATCGCGAGCGCTCGGATAATTGTTCGATTGGCATAGGCGGGGATGACATCTACCGATTTCGGATAGGTGTTTTGATCGATTGCGATGTTCTTTTTCAGTCGGAAAGCCATGCTGAAAATGGGCCGATCACACGCTAGGCTCTCCTGCAAATGCCGCGTTTCCTGGGGAGCGAAAACTATGGCCAAGGTTGGGTTACGGGAATGGTTGGCGCTCGCGCCGGTGTTTGCTTCTGGAAAGCTGGCACGATACAGCGACGAGACCGGCGGCCCGTTGGGGCGGTTCGAGGCCGATTTCTGTACCAAGTTCGGCGTGCGGCATGCGCTTACGACAAGCAGCGGCACCGGAGCCCTGATTTCGGCCCTGGTGGCCGCTGGCGTCGGGCCAGGTGATGAAGTGCTGGTGCCGGCCTATACCTGGATCGCAACCGCTGCTGCGCCCCTGGCAGCCGGCGCCGTGCCCGTTCTGGTCGATGTCGACCATACGCTCACCATGGATCCGCAGGATATCCAGCGCAAGATCACGCCGCAAACGAGGGCAATCATTCCCGTCCATATGTCGAACATGGTCTGCGACATGGACAGCATCATGCGCATAGCCCGCGAGAATAATCTCGTCGTGATCGAAGATGCCTGCCAGGCCGTCGGACTGCGCTACAAGACCAAGCGGGTCGGCGCGATCGGCGATTTCGGGGCGTTCAGCTTCAATCAGTTCAAGAACATAAATTGCGGCGAGGGCGGCGCGGTCGCCACCAACGATGCGCGGCTGTTCGCGCGCGCCCGCATGTATCACGACATCGGCTCCATGTTTCGCGGCCATCTCGACAATGCCAACGAGCCGCCCATGCTGGGCGTGAATTTCAAGGCGAGCCAGATCCAGGGGGCGATGCTTAACGTGCAGCTGAAGAAGCTCGATCCGATGATTGCCCGCATGCGCGAGCGTTATGACGTGATGAGCGAAATCTTTGGCAAGAACACGCGGCTGATGGTGGGGCCGCATAACGATGTCGGCAATGCGGCGGGGCTTCACGTCATCTTCGAGACCTCGGAAGAAGCAAAGAGATTTGCCGAGGAAAATAAGCGCGGCGTCTATCGGCTCTTCGATTCCAGCCGCCATGTCTACACCAACTGGCAACCGATCCTGCAGCAGCGCACCGGTCATCCGGCGATGAATCCGTTTCATTGGACGGATCGGAAAATCGAGTACACGCCGGAGCTCTGCGCGCAGACGCTGGATATTCTGAAGCGCAGCTGCCGCATCAGTCTCGGGGAGAACTACCCCGTGGCGCTGGTTGCCCACATGGCCCGGCGCATGTCGCGACAGGCCAAATCCATACCCTCCAATCTTTTCTATGCAACGATCTAGCATGGAGAGTATCGGTCCCGACGTCATCGATGTCTGGAGCTGGAGCCTGGACGCGCCGCCGACCGATCTTGGCGCGTCCACGACATTGCTGTCCTTTGACGAACGCGCGCGGGCAGATAGCTTCATTCATGACCGTCATAGGCTTCGCTTCGTTGCGGCAAGAAGCGGGATGCGGCTTATACTGGGGCGTTATCTCGGCCTTCCACCGCAAGCGATCCACTTCACCTATGGCGACCACGGAAAGCCTTCCGTGTCGGCTTGCGGCATTCTCCCGATTCACTTCAATCTCAGCCATAGCGCCGACCTGGCCGTCCTTGCCGTGTCCGATCGTTACGAGCTTGGCGTCGACATCGAGGAAATCCGGTTTTTGAAGGAGGACGTCGCGAAGCGGTTCTTCTCACGCAAGGAATATGAGACACTTCGGTCTTTGCCGGCGGAATGTTATCTGGATGGTTTCTATCGCTGCTGGACGCGCAAGGAGGCCTTCATCAAGGCGCATGGCGCCGGGCTGTCTTTACCGCTGGATAGCTTCGACGTCACCGTCGACGGCTCGGCTGAACCGCGATTGGAACGACTGGAAGGAGAGCCCGACGCCCCGGAAAACTGGATCGTTCTGGAGCTTGCGACGCCGATCAACTTTGCTGGTGCGATTGTTGCCTCGACTGGAGGACGCCGGCTTCGCTTGCGCTATCGCAACGAGGGCACAGGTCAGATGGTCAGCCTGGCATCGAGAATGTAGCGGCCGCCAGTCGCATCGAAATGATGGCAACCGTGCAGTCCGGCCTTGAAGCTGGGCGTTATGGTGCGGATGCGGCGCTCGCGATAGTCGTCGAGCGTCAGCGTCTCGATCTCCATGATGTTGAGCCCATAACCATAGATGCCGTGCGCATTGTGCTGCGAGGGCCGCAGGAGCCTGCCGTCATGTTCGAAGATGCGGCCGGCGCCGCGCGCTTCCGTGCTACCGATCACGACGGGATTTCGCTTGTGTGGCTTGATGCCCGTAAGCGCCGGCCCATCGACCTCGAACAGATAGAGCTCGCTGCAATGATCTTCGTAAGCATGAAAATCCGACAGGTTGGTGAACAGCCACCATTTGCCGCCGTGACGGATAAGAATGCTGTCGGCGGGCGATTGGCCTTCGAAGGCCGTGGCATGCAGCTCCCATTTCAACGGGAACTGGGAGCACCGCCAGATCTCGAGGCGCCGCGCCTGATGCGTTTCCGGTATCATGAAGATCTGATCGCCGTCACGGAATATGAACGGATAGGAAAGATGATAGGGGCGCTCCAGCGCGACCCCGACCTGTGTCAGGGCATCGCCGTCAAAGCGGCCGACCGCGATATGCGCCTTCCGGTCGCCGCGCGCGTAGGCCTCGTAGAACAGATAGCATTTGCCTTCGTGCTGGAAGAGAAACGGATCGGCCTTGATGCTATTGTCGGAAGGAGGGATCTCGACCGCCTCGCTCGGATCGAAGTCATCGATCTGACCGTGCCCCGTATAGAGGGTCCACACAGCGGAATCGGCATGGAGCCTCGCCTTGATCGATCTGAATGCCTTGGCGGAGACCGAGCCTGCGACAATGCAACCGTAGCGAACGAGGTCGCCGTACGACGGCGCGTGCGTGTCGGCGGCCTCGACGAATGCGGGCGGATCGAACTGTCTGGTGTCGGCAAGCCGTGCCAACTCTCGCATCAGAAGCGTCACGCTTCGCTCCCGCACGAAGGCGCTCAATCTCGCCGCGCTGGGCTTGATGTTGAATGCCGCCCTTGCAATCTCCCGCTTGTCGGCCTTGCCGCCGCATCTTGCATAGAGAGCGATTTCCGCGGTCGGAGCGCGTGCCAGAACCTCCGCATATCCGAACCAATCCGCTTCGGCGGATCGCTGGTCGGAGAAATTGAAAGCCCATTCTCCGAAAGGCAAGGCGGCGATCGCCTCGTCCGCCATCCCTTTCGGGGTCGTGCGGATGACAAGGTCAAGCTTCAGACGGCGCAGCATCTCCCCGGTGATGGTCTCGGCGGCGCATCCCTTGTCGCCGTCGGCATCGTAGCAATCGATAAAATGGCGGTGGCTATGGAAATATTTGGGCAAGTAGGCCGGTTGGCGTGCAAGAGTGCCGGCCTCCAGCCGCGCGCCCCAGGATAACAGCTTCGACGTCGTGCCATCTTCGAACGGATCGGGATGCGGGAAGACCGCCGCGAGCTCCAGGGAGGGTTCCGCCAGGATTCGGTCCAGGATCATCAGCTCCCAATTCTCGAGCGCACGTCCGCGCGCGACAAGGATGCCGATCCTCAATGGCTTGGTCTCGTTCATCACTGCTTCCTTTTAGGGCTCGGCTCTAGCCGCCGGCGAGTTTTCCGGCGAGTGTCGACGCCAGGTCGCGGATGCCGTTGCTGGTGAGCGAATCCTCGTGCCAGCCATCGATATCGACCACCGTGCAGTCGTCCCCGATCGCGTCACCCCATCCGAACCGCAATTTGCGTGCCCGAGGATGGGTCGCGCTGCTTCGCAGCAGCACGACGCTGGGATCCTTCGTCTGCGGCGGCTTGTAGTGGCGCGCTGCTGCCACGAGCAACTTGGTAACGGCCTCGTTCGCTTCCTCTTCAGCCGAATATTGCCCAGCCTTGACACCGAATAATCTCAGGAGCGACAGCGAGATTTCGAACTCCTTGAGATAGTCGATCAGCCGGATACGGCCGGAGAACAGTTTTCGGGTGAAATAGGCGAGCCGCTTGCGCCGCCGTTCACGGTTCCAGCGTGCCTGCTCCCGCTTCGGCAGGGATACGAAATAGCCCGGAGCCCATGCGTCGATGATTGCCGTGGTGCCGACATCGACGCCTCTTTCCTGCAATTGCCGTCCGACCTCCAGTGCCAGGACGCCATTGACGCAGAGCCCGACGATGGCAACACGGCCCACCGCCTTGTCGATCCGCATGGCGTCTATCGCGCGGCTGGCCATATCTTCGATGCTCAGGCGATCCAGGCCGTTCGCCAGATCCGCATGGAACATGTTGACATTCTGCACCGAGACGCTGTCCGGCAGCTCGTTGGCAAGGCGATAATACAGAAACGGATGATTGAGCGTATAAACCGTACTGGTCCCCGTACCATGCTTGCAGGTGATCAGTTCCCACGGGTTTACCGGCTTCTCCTGTGCTGCCGGCGTCGCATCGACATTGAAGATCGCCGCTGCAAAGCCTGCAAACGTCGGCTGCTTGAATAGAAGCTGCAATGTCGGTGCTGCTTCGAATCTAGTGCGTATTTCCGATAGGAGCCGTAACGCGAGGAGCGAGTGGCCGCCGAGTGCGAAGAAATCATCATCCGGACGTATTTGCGGAACCTGTAGGACTTCTTTCCAAAGCTCAGCAAGCGTTTCCATCCGCGTATCCGCAGGCGATTTGCTTGTGACGGCGCCATCCATCGGCGCAGCCTCGGCGGAAGCTGCCAGGTGTCGTTCCGGCGCAGCGAGCGAAGAAAGCGGCGCCTCAGGGTGATCGAGAGCAATTTCATAAGCGTTCCTCCATAGTTGCAGGAGGCTTTCGATGGTGCTGGCTTCGAAAAGGTCGGCATTGTATTCGATCGACATGCGCCAGCCGGTCGGTCGGCCGATCATGATGAAGCTCAGATCGTAGATGACGCCGGGAGACTGCGAGGGCGAGCTGATCAGCTCGAAACCGCCATAGCGCCGATCCTCGAGAAACGCTTTCTGCAGGTTGAAATTGACGGAGATCAGCGGATTGCGTGCCGGATCGCGCACCGGATTGACGAGTTCCACGAGCTTGTTGAACGGCATGCGCTGATGGTTCAGTGCGCCTTCGATCGTCGCGCTGACGGAACGGATATGCTCGGCAAAACTGGTATCGGAGCTGAAATCGAAGCGCAGAACCAGATTGTTGATGAAGACGCCGATCAGGTCCTCCAGATCGCTTTGTTCGCGACCGGCGATCTGCGATCCGAACAGGACGGTCGGAGCCTCCGTCAGGCGATGGAGGGCCGCGCTCAAAACCGCCGCCCCGAAGCTGTATTGCGAAACGCAATGCGCGCGCGCCGCCGCATCCATGCGATCGGTGAAAGCGGACGGTTGGGCGATGGAAAGGATGTCGCCGCGATTGGTCTTGACCTGACCGCGCGGTCGGTCGGAGACGACCTCGAAATAGGGGGCACCCTGCATGGTTTCCCGCCAGAAGGCCTTCTCCGTCTCGAAGCCATAGCTTTGCAGGTATTCCTGCTGCCAGAGGGCATAGTCGCCATATTGCAGCGGCAGTTCCGGCAAGACCGGCGGGCGTCCCGCATCGATCGCGGCGGCGATCTCGCCGACTTCGCGCCCGAGCACGCGGATGGACCAGCCATCGAAGCAGCTCTGATGCGCGGTGATCAACAGAAAGCCGCGCTCGTTTTCGGCCATCAGCAAGGTGACGCGAAAGAGGCCTGGAATGCTTAGATCGAAAGGCGCCTGCGCGGTCTCCTCGCCGATCGACAGGATTCTTGCCTGGCGCTGCTCCGGCGGCATGCCGCGCAGATCGATCACCGACATCTTGAAATTGACATCGCTGACGGCCTGCTGGAATGGCTGACCACTTTTTTCGATGAAACGGGTTCTTAGTATTTCATGACGCTGGATGATTTTTCGAAAGGCCGCTTCGAGGGTCGCGACCTTGAATGAACCCCGGATTTCCCACCGGACCGCGACATTGAGCGCCGGATTGCCGGGATTGAGCTGATCGAGAATCCAGCAGCGCAACTGCGTCTGCGTACAGGGAAATTCGCCGATGATCTGCGGTTCGGCAAGGGTACCGCTTGGACTATTGTCGACTGTACTCATAGAGATGCCCCCAGGCCTCGGCGTGCGCCGTTACGAAAATCTCGCAGTGATGGTATGTGCAGCTGAACGGGATCGGACGGAGCCTCCGCCTGGCTGTCGGCAAAGGCAGCCAATGCGGCAATCGTCGGATGACGCAAGAGATGCTTTGCTTCCAATGGCAAGCCGTCGTCGCGCATGCGGGCGGCGATGCGGAAGATGGCAAGCGAGTCGGCGCCGAGCGCGTAGAGATTGTCATCGATGCCGATATCGCCGAGGTTGAGAACGTCCTGCCAGATCGCCAGCAGCCGCTGTTCCATCTCGGTTTTTGGCTGGACCTTGGTCGGCGCGGCTCCCCGCTGCGGCACGCCGCGCTGCTGTAGAGCTTTGCGGTCGAGCTTGCCGTTGGCGGTGTGCGGCAGCTCGCTTTCCAGCACCCAGAAGCTCGGGACCATATGTCCGGGCAGATGGGCTTTGGCATGCGTCGCGATATCGGCCGTCAATGCGTCATTGCCGCCTGTTTGAGGCACGATATAGCAGACCAGAGACCGATCGCCCTTGGCGTTTTCGGCGACAACGGCGGCACATTGGCGCACACCTTCCGCTTTAGATATGACGGCCTCTATGTCGCCGAGCTCGATACGGAAGCCGCGCAGCTTGACCTGCTGGTCACGCCGCCCGAGCAATTGCAGCGAACCATCTGCCAGCCGCCGCCCGACGTCGCCGGTCCTGTAAAGCCGCATCGGCCTGCCGATGGCGAAGCAATGCGGGACGAAGGCTTTTTCTGTGAGATCGAGGCGATCGAAATAGCCTTCCGCCAGGCCGTCGCCACCGATATGCAGCTCGCCGATGACGCCGATTGGCGCGATATTCTCGCTCTGGTCGAGAATGAAGAGCTGGGTATTGGCGATGGGATGGCCGATGGTGATCGGCTGATCGGCATCCGTGATGCGTTGCAGCGACGACCAGATCGTCGTTTCCGTCGGGCCGTACATATTCCAGAGTTCGCCGCCGATACCAAGCAGCGAGCGCGCCAGTTCCTTGGGCAGAGGTTCGCCGCCGCAGAGCATTTTCAGCGTCCGCCGCTCCTTCAGGCCGGCTTCCACCAGCATCTGCCAAAGCGTCGGCGTGGCCTGCAGCACCGTGGCATCATGTTCGTCGATGAGCTTGACCAGTGCAAAGCCGTCCTGGACCTGACTGCGGCTGGCGATGACGACCTTTCCGCCCGATATCAGCGGCAGGTAGAGTTCCAGACCGGCTATGTCGAACGAGATGGTCGTGACCGCGACAAGCGTGTCATCCGCGCCGAAGCCGGGTTCCCTCGCCATGGAGAGAAGGAAGTTGGTCAGGGATCGATGCGAAACCTCGACCCCCTTCGGCATGCCGGTCGAGCCGGAGGTGAAAATGATATAGGCGGATGCGGTCGTATCGACAGGCAGGGTCTTCAGGGCAAGGCCGGTCATCGAGCTGATCGCCTTGGCATCCTGGTCGAGCCGGATAACGGGAACATCCTTTGCAAGCCGGGCCATGTCGTCGCTGTCGCAGACCAGGCCGCCGATGCGGGCGATATCCAGCGTCTGCAGCAGGCGGGGTTCCGGGTGAGCGGGATCCATCGGGACATAGGTATGTCCTGCCTTCATGACCGCGAGCAGGGCGACGATCATGTTCAGCGATCGCTCGACCAGTATCGCGATACGCTGACCGGGATCGGGAAGCGCCATCTGCAGGTAAAGAGCAAGCTGGTTCGAGCGCGTCTCCAGCTCGCCGTAGCTGAGTGCCTGGCCGTCATGTTGGACAGCGACGGCATTCGGCTGTTCGGCTGCCCGTTTGGAAAAGAGCGAGAAGACGAACTGATCGTGGTCATATGGTGCAGCCGTCCGATTGAGATCGTCGACCAGCCAGGATTTCTCCTCCGCCGACAGCAGCGACAGTTCACCGACCTTGTGATCCATATCTTTGGCCAAGGTGGCTGCGAGCGTCGAGAAGTGACTGATCCATCGCTCCACGGTCGAACGATCGAAGACATCGGCGTTGTAGTCGACGTCGATGCGGATGTGGTCGGCTGCCTCGATCATGTTGAAGAACAAATCGAAGTTGGAAAAGGCCTTTGCGTTGGGCTCCATCGTCGGCTTGAGATCGCCGAAGGATGATCCGCCGGCCATGCGTTCGAGGTTGAACTGTATTTCGGTGAGCGGCAGGCGGCGCGGATCGCGCTTCGTATCCAGTTTGCGCACCAGCGTGCCGTAGGTGTAATCCTGATGTTCAAAGGCTTGAAAGACGAGCTGCTGCGTTGCCTTCAGGTGATCCGCAAACGGCTCCGTTGGCGATACCGCCTGACGCAGCGGAAGCAGGTTGACGCAATGGCCGACGAGGATCTGGCCATCGAGCAGGCTTTGACCGGCCGATGGAATGGCGATGACGATATCGTCCTGACCCGACAACCGCGATATCATGACCTGGAGGGTTGCTAGCAGAGTCGAGAACAGGGTAGCGCCCGATTTGGCTCCCTTCTTCTTCAGCGCCTTATAGACGTCGGCATCGATATAGCCGGTGCAGCTGCCGCCCGCGAAACTGCGATATTCTGGACGCGGCCGATCGAGCGGCAGGTCCGGAAGGTCCGGAACCGTCTTGAACTGATCGAGCCAGAACTGTTCGGTCGCCTGGGATTTCTCCGGCCTGGGGGAAAGATCCGTCGAATAGGTGGCGAAGGAAAGGGCCGGCTGGAATTCGGGAGCATTGCCCGTCCTGTAGGCCTCGTAGGCGGTGCTGAGCTCTTCGACGAAGGTATTGATCGACCAGCCGTCGCAGATGATGTGATGGGCCGTGAAGACCAGCACGTGCTTTTCGGGCGCCAGCTTGACGATGCTTGCGCGAACCAGGGGGCCGTTGATGAGATCGAAGGGCGTATTGGCATCATCGTCTATGAGAATGGCAAGGCCCTGGTCGTCGATATCCTCAAGGATCGGCAGGTCGAGCTTGAAATCCGGAATGAAGCGGAAATACTCACCGCCGCGGTCAAAACGAATATGAAACGCGTCATGGCGCGCAATGACCGTATCGATAGCCTTCCGGATGGCCGCCTCGTCCAGGGTTCCTTTCAGCGTCAGCGAAAAGGACTCGTTGAATGAGCAGGAGGCTTCGTCGCCCGCCTGGGCTGCGAGCCATATTTCCGTTTGTGCCTCCGTCAACGGCACGGATTCCGGCCTCGCGACGGATGCCTGTATCTGCTTTGCCGATATCGATGGTTCTTCTTTTGCCGTGAATATTCCAACGCCCTGCATGGTGTCGAGACTGTCGCGGAACGCTTTCGCGATCGTGCGGAAATCGTCTTCGCTGTGTGCTGTCGTCAGGAAACAGGGATACCCATCCTGTATGTGGACGCCATTCAGCCGCATCTGGGCATAGAACAGCGCGCCGAGCGGATCCTGGCTGGAAAAGTCGGTGGCGAACCAGCTCTTGTAGCCATGAACCACATCGGCAATGCCACGTCTGGCAAGATCGGCTTTGATCTCCGCAACCAGTGCTTCGGTTCGCTCGGCGACACGGCTGTAGAGAACCGATCCCTCTCCCTTGATGTGGTGCAACACGGCGTCTGCGGCTGCGAGCGTCAGGGGATGACGTACGAAGGTGCCGGCAAAGAATGTCGGCGCCGTCATGGGCACGGAGCTGTCGCCGTAATCCCAATAGCCGCCATCGAGCGCATCCATGAAGCGCGGGCTGCCGACAAGCACGCCGATCGGCATTCCGCCGCCGACGACCTTGCCATAGGTTGCCATATCGCCCTTGATGCCCCAGATCGCCTGCATGCCGCCGGGATCGACGCGGAAGCCGGTGACGACCTCATCGAAGACCAGGGCGAATTCGGACTTGGTGGCAATGTCGCGCAGTTCCAGGACGAACTCGCGCGGCTGCAATTCGGGATGACGGCTCTGGATCGGCTCGATGATGACAGCCGCTATATCGGCGGCATTGGCGCGGATGAAGTCGAGGCTTTCCGGCGCGCCGTAACGCAGCACAGTCATATTCGACACCGAGGCCATCGGAATGCCTGAGGCGACGGGCAGGGCGATCGGCTTGTCGGCGCGATTACGGCCCTTGACCAGTACTTCGTCGAACTGGCCGTGATAGTCATTGGCAAAGACCACGACCCGATCACGGCCGGTGACGGCGCGCGCAAGCCGCATTGCAGCCATGACCGCTTCCGAACCGGTATTGCAGAAGGTGACACGCTCGTGTCCGGTCACTTCGGCGATCATCTTTGCGACGTCGCCGGCAAGCGGCGTCTGCGGGCCGATGGCAAATCCCCGGTCGGCCTGAGCCTTGACGGCGTCGATGACGAAATCAGGTGCATGGCCGAAGGCCGTCTGCCCGAAGCCGTTGACCAGATCGACATACTGATTGCCGTCGATATCCCAGATATAGGCGCCCTTGGAATGGTCGCAGACGATCGGGAACACCATTTCCTTCCAATCTGCCCGGAAGCCCGAAGCGGAACGGGGATCGGCCAGATGTCCGCGATGTCCCTGGGTAAAGCTCTTCGATTTGGCGTTCTTGGTTTCATAGGCCTTGGTGAGGCTGGTGATGAAGTCCTGCTTGGCCGCGGTAATCTCTGGCGCCAGGCTCTTGGCATTCGGACGATAGAGTTTGATGCGTTCGGTGCCGAAATCGCTGTCCGCGGCGGCGGCGGGGGCGGGGGCAGGGGACGCACTCGTTGCCGGTTGCGGCGTCTGCACAATGGCTGCCACGGGCATCGCGCTCGGCATAGAGGAGGTCTGGGCGCCACCCTGCATGGCCTGCAGCATCAGCAGCTGCTGAGAGAACAGAGTCTGCGCCATCTGGATCTGGGATTGCAGCACGGTGGCGAGGTCCGATGCTGCCGCTGGCATGCCTGCCGCTTGTGTAGCGGCAGGCATGATCGGCGCTGACACGCTTGGCGCTGACATAGCCGGCATCGGCGCGGCCGCGGCGGGGGATGGCACGGGTTCAGCCGCCTTCACTGCCTCGGGTGGCATTTGCTGATCGAGGTAGATGGCCAGATCGGCAACGGAAGGGATATCGCTCAGCAATTCCCGGAAGGAAATTTTGACCTTGAAGTCCTTTTCGATGCGTTGCGCAAACTGACCGACGAAGAGCGAATCGAAGCCGAGCTCCAGGAATGTCGTCGCCCGTTCGTCGGGCCCCAGCGTTTCACCCGACATGTCGCTCAATAGCGTCAGAAGAGCCGTTTCCAATTGCGGCAGGCGGCTGGAGATGGAAATTGATGCTGCAACATTCATTGCTCGTTTCTCCTCGGTGAGGTTGACGTCAGAGACAAGGGGTTCGCTTTCAGGAGCGCTCGCCGGGTTGGCAAGGGCGCCCCGGCTCGATGCGCGACGCGCGGACGAGGGCGCATCGATCCAATGGCGCTGGCGCTGGAACGGATAGGTGGGCAGAGATAGACGCTGCCGGGCGACCGACGGGAGAGCCGGCCAGCTGAGCCGGCAGCCCGTCATCCATAGCTTGCCGTGCGCTTCCGCGAGAGTTTCGGCGGCAGCGGAGGCCCGGTCATGCTCCGGCAGGGATTGCACGACGGCGGCAAGACCATCACGGGCGATCGTCTGCGCGGCAAATACCGAAAGCGTCCGCCCCGGCCCGACTTCGAGAAGAAGCGGCTTGCGGTCGCGGCAAAGCGTGACCAGGCCATCGGCAAAGTGGACGGCATCGCGACAATGCATGGCCCAATAGTTGGGAGATGTCATCAGCTCGGCGGTTTGCCAGTCGCCGGTGACGCCGGAGATGAAGGGGATCGTCGCGGTGCCGTAGGTTACCTTTTCCGTTTCATGGCGGAGCGCAAGCGCCGCATCCTTCATCATGACCGAATGAAAAGCGTGTGATGTGTGCAGGCGACTGAAGGCTATCTCGGCGGCTTCAAGCGCCGTGCAGACCTTGTCGATGTCGCCGAACGGGCCGGAGATAACACAAAGCTTCGGAGCATTGATCGCAGCAATTTCGACATCGCCTTGCAGATAGGAAGCCGTCGTGGTGGCGTCGGCGCGAACGGATACCATCGCGCCCTGCGGCTGATGCTGCATCAGCCGTCCGCGATTGGCCACGAGGCGCAGTCCGTCTTCGAAGGAAATGACGTTGGCGAGCGTAGCGGCAACAAATTCGCCAACGCTGTGACCGATCATGGCATACGGCTTGACACCGCGGCTGAGCCACAATCGGGCAAGTGCATATTCGACAAGATAAAGACAGGGTTGAGCGATGCGGGTTTCGCGCTGTTCATCGGCGATCGCCTGCGTCACGGGGCCGGTGTGGCAGATGTAGTCACGCAGGTCGAGCCCGAGAGTCATTTTCAGAAGCTCGGAGCCACGATCGATCCAGCGGGCGAATTCCGGTTCGGAGCTGTAGAGGCCGGCACCCATGCCGACATATTGTGCACCCTGACCGGGGAACATGAATGCAACCGGCGGCTGATCCACGGCGACAAGGGGCTGATAGCTATCCGTTGTCAGCTTGATGATCGCTTCCTCGACACTTCCGGCGGCAACCGCCAGCCGATGGCCGAACTCGCGCCGTCCCGTTTGCAGCGTGCAGGCGAGCTGCGCGATCGAAAGCTTCGGATTCTCGGCGAGATGATTACTCAAATTGGTGCGCATCTGCGCAAGAGCTGGTTTATTGCGCGCCGAAAGAGGTAAGATGTAATGCCCCTCTACCTCGTTGGACTTAGTTGATGGATGGGGAGGTTCCTCCAAAACGACATGGACATTCGTACCGCCGACCCCGAAGGCGCTCACCCCGGCCCTGCGCGGCACTTGCCCCTGCGGCCAGTCGATCATTGCGGTCGGAATGTAGAAAGGACTCCCTTCGAGATTGATGCGTGGATTGGGCTGACGATAATTCGGCATCGGCGGGATTTTTGCGCTGTGAAGCGCCAGCGCCGTCTTGATGAGCCCGGTTACGCCGGCTGCGGCATCCGTATGGCCGATGGTGCCCTTGACCGATCCAAGTGCGCAGCTGGCGGCTCCCGGCGCGCCGTCCGCGAAGGCTCTCGTCAGGCCATTGAACTCGATGGGATCGCCGAGCGGCGTCGCGGTGCCGTGGCATTCGATATAGCCGATCGTCGAGGGATCGACGCCCGCATTGGCGATCGCGGTGGCGATCGCCTCGGCTTGTCCGTCCACGCTCGGTGCCGTGAAACCGATCTTGTCACTGCCGTCATTGTTGATGCCGTAGCCGCGAATGAGCGCATAGATGTGATCGCCATCCTGAAGCGCTTCCTCGTAGCGCTTCAGGAGAACGACGCCGGCTCCGCTCGCAAAAACGGTTCCGGCGGCGTCGGCGTCGAAAGGCCGGCAAGTGCCGTCCGGCGAGGCCATGCCGCCTTCCTGATAGATGTAGCCCCTCTTTTGCGGGATGGTGACCGAGATGCCGCCCGCGAGAGCCATGTCACAGCCATAGGTAAGCAGATTCTGACACGCCTGTGAAACGGCGAGAAGCGAGGTTGAACATGCGGACTGCAGCGTGAAGGCCGGGCCGCGCAGATTGAACTTGTAGGCGACGCGGGTTGCGAGCGTATCGTTGAGCGCGCCGACGAGTTCGTGAAACGAGCCGATCTGGTAGTTCGATGTGAATTCTTCCGCCTTGGCGCGATCGTGCAGAACATTGTTGATCAGATAGGTCGGCATCGAGGAGCCGGCGAAGACGCCGATCGGGCCGGCATAGCGCTGCGGATCGTATCCCCCGTCCTCCAGCGCTTCCCAGCATATTTCCAGGAAGATGCGATGCTGCGGATCGGTAATGGCAGCCTCGCGTGGAAACATGCCGAAGAATTCGGCGTCGAACATATCGGCATTATCGAGATGAGGCCTTGCCGCGACATAGTTCGGCTGCGCCCGCTCCTCGTCGGTGAACGCGTCTTCGATTTCATCCGGTGAGAAGCGGGAAAAGGCGTTCTTTCCTTCGAGCACGAGCTTCCAGAGCTCATCGACGGAGGAGGCGCCGGGGAAACGGCCGGACATGCCTATAATGGCGATGTGCCCGGAAATCTGCCCGTTCAGATCCTCATTCTCTTCGAAATCACGCTGTTCGCCCATCTCTTGGTGATTTCGTTTCATAAGGAGCTCCTGCGGATGTGAGAGATTGCCTTCTTCTGCAGGGCCGCGCGCTGGGCCGCCGCCGCGATCCGCGTCGGGCCGGCCGTCCTGCCGTCCAGGTAAAGGGCCAGTTCCCGGATGGTCGGATGGCGCAGCAGCGCAACCACATCGATCGTTCGACCAAGCCCTTCCTCGAGACCGGCATGAATTTCCATCAGTTGCAGCGAGGTGCCGCCAAGGTCGAAGAAGTTTCGGTCGACATCGACGCCGGCAAGGCTCAATGCATCCTGCCACAGCGTCATCAGCAGCTCTTCTGTCCCGTTCCTGGTATCCATGGGCTTCGCCTGCATTTCGACGGGCGGCGGCAAGAGTTTGGAACGGTCGACCTTGCCGGCTGCCGTGAGCGGCAGAGTATCGACGATGACGGCGGCGCTCGGGATCATATAGGCCGGAAGTGCCATGCGCAGCGTCGCCATGACACCCTGCACGAGGTCGGCGCCTGCGCCCACGTGGCTTTCCTTGGGGCACAGATAGGCAACGATGCGTTTCAGGTTTTCGCCCTGGACGTGGCAAAGGACGATGCCGTCGGCAAGACGCGGATCGCGCCTGAGCGCGGCTTCGATCTCATCGAGTTCTATGCGCTTGCCGTTGATCTTGACTTGCCGGTCGCGCCGTCCCTTGAAGGTAACGGTGCCATCGGGCTTCATGCAGGCCACGTCGCCGGTCAGATAGAAGCGTGTCGCGCCCTCCTTCGTGGCAATGGTCACGAATTTCTGCTCGGTCAGTTCCGGGCGCTTGAAATAGGCGATGGCCAGGCCATCGCCCGATATTGCCAGCTGGCCTTCGATCCCCGGCGGAACGACGCGCAGCTCCTCGTCCAATATGGCGATGCCTGTATGCGCGATCGCCTTGCCGATTGGCAGCTCTCCGCCTGAAAAACTGGGCAGGACCGGGAACGCGGTGGCAAAGACCGTCGTCTCGGTCGGACCATAGATATTGGTGAGCTTGCAGCCGGGATGGTGCTCGAGAAAGCGCCGGGCATGAACGACCGATCCGACATCGCCACCGAAAAGAATATGGCGAAGCTTCGGCAGGGATGCGCGGGCATGATCGGCAAAGAGGTTGAACAGCCCCGTCGTGAGGAACGAGATGCTGACATCCGTCGTTCGCATGAAGTCGGACAAGCGCGAGATGGAAAACTCACTATCGGGCATGATTGCCAGTGTGCAACCATTGAGAAGCGCGCCCCAGATTTCGAAGGTCGACGCGTCGAAGGAAATAGTGGCGGCGTGAAGAATGACGTCGTCGCGGCGAAAATCGGCATAATTCTGGTCGAGAGCCACCCGCGCAATGCTGCGATGGCAGATCATTGTTCCCTTGGGGCGCCCGGTCGAGCCGGACGTGTACATGATGTATGCAAGATCGGCGCCGGTGATCGTCGTTGCCGGCAGGGCAACCCGTGGCTGTCCTGCCATCTCGGCGATAATGGCATTTGCCTCGATGACCTTGGCGTTCATGCTCGGCACACTGCAAAGCTTATCGCCAAAGGCCGAATCGACGAAGATGACCTTCGGCAGGCATTCGCCGATGACGAAATCGAGATGGTCGACCGGAAGGGCGGGATCAAGCGGCAGATAGGCACCGCCGGCCTTGAGGATCGCTATCTTGCAAATGATGGCGTTGGCGCTGCGCGGCAGGAAGAGACCGATAATATCGGCCCTGTGGACGCCGATCCTGACCAGATGCAACGCAAGCGCGTCGGATATGCGGTCGAGATCACGGTAGCTGAGCCTAGTGTCGTCAAACACGAGCGCGGTTGCCTCCGGTGTCGCCCGAGCCTGCATGCGCAGCATTTCGTGAAGGCAAAGGTTGCGATCGTAGTGCAGGCCTGCTGCGCCACCTGCTTCTGCTTGGGCCTCGCGGTCAATCATCATCACCCTCCGGGTCATCCTGCGACTGACGACGGCACGACATGCGGTGCCCGATCGTCCACCGCAGAATTTCACGCTGGGGCAAAAGCACCAGTTGATCATTGGGATGATCGCGTTCACCACCGAAAGTCGTAAGTCCTGAGGGTGCGTAGCCAATTCGTCGGAAACATCCGATAAGGCGGCAACAACTCGGCCAAAAGCATTACGCATGGCGGCGACGGGAACGTCGGGCACCTGTCGCCATGAACCATGCACAGGATATTCCCGATCACGCCGATCGAGATGATAATGAGTTGGGGTTGGTGATGAGGCAGCTACCTGAACTGGTAGGCTCTGACATAGTCTACAAACATGAAGGATGGATCGGCCGCGGCCATCTTCGTTATGCCTTCGACGATACCAAGATCGACGAGCATGTACATCGGCTGGCGATGTTCCGGTAAAGCCTTGGTTTTCCAAACGAGCTTTCCATCGAAATACATTCGTATGAAATCGGAATCGACCTTCACGCCATAGGTGTGCAAGTCACCGGGACTTGCAGAACCGAATGCATCGATGCGGGCATAGTCGGAATCGTGGCGTCCATCCCGGTGCCAGACATGCACCGTCGAAGAATAAGCTCCCGGCTTATCACCATAATATTCGATGACGTCTATCTCGGCTGTCGATTTTGAGCGATCCTTGCCGATCAGCCAGAAGGCCGGCCAGACACCGGGGCCGT
Source organism: Martinezella tropici (assembly GCF_008370325.1). Taxonomy (GTDB): domain Bacteria; phylum Pseudomonadota; class Alphaproteobacteria; order Rhizobiales; family Rhizobiaceae; genus Rhizobium; species Rhizobium tropici_B. Next base: position 199,139 of record NZ_VNIP01000004.1, read on the forward strand.
CGGGTAGACGCGCCCGCATTTCGAAATAGCCATATTGCTGAGAGAAGCCATCTCCATTTCGATCGACGGAAGCAATCAGGCCGGAGCGCCACGCACCTTTGTCATCACGCGCGGCGGTAATACGCAGCATGCCATCCTGTATCGCAAAGGGAAAGTCGGTACCCGGATTGGAGAAGCGGGCACCTCCGAAATCACCATTCCAAGGAGTGTGGGCAATCCATCGGGTGCCAGGCCCCCAGGCAGAGATATTCATATCATCGAAAGGATCTTCGAATGTCAGTGTCATGCCGCTGATATCGAGCGTATCTCCCGTATCGCCAGCGCGTGCAACATCGACGTCTACGATCGCAATGAGTGCGGCCGCAACGGATGCGTGAAGGAATCCGCGGCGGTTGTACATGCATCGAGAGCGACATGTTTTTAAGAAGCGATCCATGTGCATAAGCATGAACGGCACAACGTACAGGGTATAGAGCGTATTTCGGCCAGCATGTCCCCCGAAAGGCTTAGGTTCGGCGGAAATACAGCTTCATGTCCACATGCTACCTTTTGGCAATAAAGAGGAACAACATTAGACAACACTAGGTTGCCACTTATGAATGTCATGGGACTTTTAACGTTAATTGTCGGTATTGTGACGCTGATCGTACCTGTTCGACTGTCATTCATCATCATGATCCTGTCGACGGTCTTCGGTGCCGCTGCCGCCTTCAGCGTACCCGGCCTTGGCGGAGCATCGGTGCTGGTGCCAAGCCTCTTTCTACTATTCTTCGCGGTCCGGTTGTTCGCAGCCTATGGCGAAGCGCCTTTTCTCGCTGCCCTGGCACCCTGGCGTCCGGGCTTTTTCCTCCTGCTTCTAACGGCATTTGGCATCTTCACCGCGATCTTCTTCCCGCGACTGTTTCAGGGCCTGGTGCAGACAATGACCGTGGAGCGCTCGATCGGCGCGCGTAGCCTTATCGCGCTGGTGCCGCTGCGCTTTTCTTCAAACAATATTACCCAATCGGTCTATGCCGCCGGAGGGCTCGTCTGTTTCATTGCCACCTTCGCCTTCTTTCGTGGCAACGGCATTCCAAAAATATTCATCAACGGGATTTTGATTGTGGCAGGCGTCAACCTCGGTTTCGCGCTTGCCGATATCATCACGCATTTCACGCACACGGATTTCCTGCTCGACTTCGTGAGAACGGCCAATTACGCGCTTTTGACCAACGCCGAGAAAGGTGGGCTGAAACGCATTTCCGGGACCTTTCCCGAGGCCTCGGCATTTGCCGATTTCACGCTCGTCCTCTTTGCGGTCGTCACGAGCCTGTGGCTCGGCGGCATCCGCTCCGGCGTAACCGGTCTCGTCGCGAGTTTACTTCTCGTGGCGCTGATCCTGTCGACATCGGCGACCGCACTTGTCGGGCTCGCGATCATCCTGCCTGTCCTCAGCCTGCAGTCATTCCTGGCCTCCCGGCGCGACCCGGGTGCCGGCCGGCCTGTCCTGATCGTATCCATTCTCGCCAGCATGCCGCTCGTCATCTTTTTCGTTCTGATCGTCATGCCGGATCTTGCGCATAATCTGCAGGATTTTCTCGATGAAATGCTGTTCTCGAAGGCCGGCAGCCAGTCTGGGCGCGAGCGCTTCATGTGGAATGCCATGGCCTATGAGGCGTTCGTGGATACGATTGGATTCGGCGCGGGCCTCGGAAGTGCCCGTGCATCGAGCTTCGGCCTCGTCCTGCTGTCCAATATCGGCATCTTCGGCACGTTGCTCTTTGCGCTCTTTGTCGCCCGCGTGCTGATGGCCGATACGCGACCGGGGTATCCGTCGTCACGCGAGGCCGTCGCGATCGTGCGCGCAGCCAAGGCCGGCTTCATCACCGTCCTTGTTTCCGCTGTTATCTCAGGCACGGTCTACGATCTCGGATTGATGTTTTATATCCTCGCGGGCACCGTTTCAGCACTCACCGCCGGGGTGCGCGAGGCCAAGGGTGAATATAGCCCACACTTGAGCACCGCTGGAGGTTTGAGATGAAGATTGTCGTCTTCAACGTCAAATACAGCGAGAATCTCGGCGACGGGTTGCTGGCGGAATGCGTCGAAGGTGCCTTGATGAAAAGCGGAGACGGGATCGAGGTGGAAACGATCGATCTTGCCGGGCGCAGGGCCTATGCCGCAAGCAATGGCGGCCGTAGACGCTTGGCGCTCGGATTGCTCCGTCGGCTGCCCTTTTTTGCCCGGCGGCGGCTTGTCCGCCTGGTGCTGGAGCGCAGGCTGAACAAGCTGCGCGGCTTGTGGGACGACAAGATCGCGCTTGCGGACGCCGTCATTATCGGCGGCGGCAATTTGTTTCAGGACGATGACCTCAATTTTCCGTTGAAAATCGGCGAGGTGCTCGATTGCGTGTCTCGGCACGATCGCCCCCTGGCGGTTTATGCCGTCGGTGTCAGCAAGCAATGGTCGGAGCCCGCCTATGACCTCTTTGCGCGCTTGAGGCGGACAAGGCTTGTTCATCTCTCCGTGCGGGACGGCTTTGCCCAGGACAATTGGCAGGAACACTTTCCCGAAGGCCCGAGCGCGAAAATCGTACGGGATCCTGGATTGTTGGTCCATGCGATGCCGATCGCGGAAAAACCCGCCTCATCCTCCAAGCGCCAGCTGACCGTTGGTCTATGTGTGACCGATCCCGTCATCCTGCACAGGCATAGCGGGGATCACGCCTCCCACATCCCATTTTCCAGCATCGGTGCCTACAGGGATCTGGTCGGTGTGCTCCTGGATGACGGCCAGCGCGTCGTCCTGTTTTGCAACGGCGCGAGGGAAGATCAGTTGTTTGCGGAGCGCATCCGGAATTCGGTCAGCAAACATCGCGTCGTTGAAGCCGGCGCGCTCGATATTGCCAGTCGCCCGCAGGTTCCGGCCGATCTCATTCAGACGCTTCAGTCGATGGATGTGATCCTGGCTCATAGGCTGCATGCCTGTATCGCGGCCTATGCCCTCAAAATCCCGCATGTGGGCCTGGGTTGGGACAGTAAGGTCGAAGGTTTCTTCAATTCCGTCGGGCGAGAGACCTATTTCATAAAAGATGCACTGTCGCCGGTCGTTCATGTCGCCCTGCTGCTGAAAGCGGCTGAAAAGGAAGGGATAGACGCACTCCGGCACCGTGTCACGATCGCGGAAGCTCGGGCGGGAATCTCGAACATGCGCCGCCATCTGGTCGGAAGCGACGAATGCGCCATGTCGGGAATATAGCCGGCTCTCTCTCGAAAGATACTGCGTGATTGAAATATATGTAACGCGCAGACGAGTTCAGTATTATTACTGATACATTAAAGTTGCATTAGTGTGTAGATGGTAACGGCATACGTTAGCAGAGTGACGAATATTGATTTGCATTAGAGACGTCACCGTGTTTAGATGATATCTAATACTTGGAGAGAGTGAAATTTATATTTTGGGGCGGCCATTTGAGCATTCGGAATATGCTTGCCGACCGAGGGGACCACAGCATGGCGGGGCAGATTTCGATCGAGCATATCCAGAGCATGGGTGGCATAGCGCGAACCTTTGCCGCCGGTAGCGTGATCTGCGACTACGAGAGCAATGCGCCCCGTCTTCTCTTTCTCTTGGATGGATGGGCAGCGTCCAGCAAGATGCTGCCGAACGGCACGCGCTTCGTGACTGAATTCCTTCTGCGCGGCGATATGATCTCGACGTCGTTGACGGTACTTTCACGCGAGACCGTGCAAGCCATTACCAATGTATCCGTGATGGCCTTTCCGGATTTTGCCTCCATTCCCAAAATCGATACGCCGGCCTTGTTCTATCGCATTGCCATTGCCGAATTGGTGAGACGCCAGGCTCGCATGTCGGAAAGCCTCGCCAACATAGGACGGCGTGATGCGCTGGAGAGGACCGGCTACCTGCTGCTCGAGCTCGGGACACGGATCGGGACCTCGCAAGACGACCCCAATTCGGAATGCTTCGATTGTCCGTTGACCCAATCGGACATCGGAGATGCCGTCGGCTTGTCGACGGTTCATATCAATCGCGTGCTCAGGGATATGCGCGAAGCCGGTCTCCTGTCGTTCCGCAACGGTGTCGTTGCTTTTCTTGACCGCCCACGCCTCATGGATCTCGTCGATTTCGACGAATCTTATTTCGACACAACTATGATTTGAAGAATAGAGCGAATCAAACTCAGACTAAAGTCTGAAAAGAATTCTTTTAGTCAATATTTAAATTTACTATTAACATATGTTAATGCGCGTAAAAACAAAATAAGCAATTACTGCAGTAAGAAAAACCTAAAACAAGGGGAACGATATGAGAAAGAAAGAAAAGTTTCAATTTAGACAAAGTTCTTGCTGTCCGTATGGAGTCAATACTGAGTTGGTTACAAGAAATACAGAGGCCACTTTAAGAGTTGGGGATGCCGGCCATGAATGGACAAATGCTCACAAGTGAAAAATTCACCTCCGATACAGGCGCGCGCGTTATTTCGGTTCGGACGTCCGACACGTTGCGGCCGTTCATCGCATCCGGCACGCCCGGCGTCGACGAATGGGAAGACTACATTCTTCTCGTCGATTCCCGTGCCCTGGATCGCGAATGCCTGTCAAAAGGCCTGAGCGAGTACGACGACGCCATGCATGTCGTCACGGTGGGATCGCTCGACGAATGGCAGATGCGCGATATGCAGGTGCTGCCATCCGCGGTTCTGTTCATGATCGGCGGCCGAAAAGTCTCCGACACCGACGTCAGCGCGAAGATCTGTGCCTTGGTGGAGAGATTCCAGCCAAGCCCTGTGATCGTCGGCGCAGATGGCGACGAGCTTGCACAGCTCCTGCATGCGCTGGAGTGTGGCGCTCGTGGCTATATCCCGACCAGCGTCGGGATAAGGGTTGCCGCGGAAGCCGTTGCTCTTGCTCGTGCAGGCGGCGTCTTCGTGCCGGCAAGCAGCCTGCTTGCGGCCAAGGAAGCGATTACGCCCGTGGCCAGCCGCAATGACTGCCTCGACAGCCTCTTCACGCCGCGTGAAGTCGTGGTCGCGGAAGCGCTGAGGCGAGGAAAGGCGAACAAAATCATCGCCTACGAGATGGATCTTTGCGAAAGCACCGTCAAAGTTCATATCCGCAATATCATGAAGAAGCTGAATGCGACGAACCGAACGGAAGTCGCCTATAAGATCCGGGAACTCGTCCGCTAACACATCCGCTATGTCGGTCACCCGTCGCGGGAGCAATATGATGAGCCCGCCTGATGTATTTCGCAGCTACCAGCCCCGGCAGCGGGGCAGGGCAGGAATCCGAAATATCGGCCGGCAACACATGTGCTGGCCGATCGCGAAAGAGTAATGGCACCCGCCCGGGCGCTGAAAGACAATATCGCGAAACCCCTGACATCCGCCAAGCTTGAACCATCCGGTCCGGATCCGAGCGATCCGGCAAGCCGGCCGCGCAATATGGCCGTCTCGTATTTGGCCCTGATCAGCAGTTGGCGCCAAAAGGGGCGCGAATATCGTCTCAAGCGCCAGCACAACAAGGTTCAAGGACGGACACCAGCGAGATGATTCCGGTGTCGATTGACCAGGGAATTTGAGAGCTTGCTCAGCGCTGGGCGACGCGCAGCGAGGCGATTTCCGCCGGCTTGTCGTCGATGATCGCGCTTACGGTCAGCAGCCCAGGGCGGCGTAGCCTCAATGGTGAAAAGACAAGGCTGGCGCCGACCACGACGTGCATCGGGTCATCGCCCGTTTCGGACCCATCCGTCAGGTTGCTCTGTTCGTCGAGCTGGGCCGACTCCAAGCGTTCCTCGAGAAGCGGCTGTTGGTCTCCCGGGGCAACGCAACGCAGCACGATAGACTGGTAAGGTTGCGTCGCCAAGGTGACCAAATTCACATGCACGCAAAACTTGGCCAGCGAAATGGGAAATTCCGGCAACATCAGCACGCCGCTGTAGACGCCGATGAAGCTCAGCTTTTCGCCGATTTCGGTGCGAATGTCATCGCAAAAGATGCAATATCCGTAACGCATGCGTTTCACTCGTCCCTATCAACAGTGGCGCGGGCGATAATGGTGCGGATCGCCCGCGAAGAGCTCCAGGAGACGACCTCTCTGAAGCTAATGAAATGAACGGCTGCTCGCGTCTCGATCCGCATATCGGCCGGTATCTCGGTGCGTATCTTGGATTGAGCAAGGCCACCGCTTTGCGTCGAACCCGCCGGATCGCGCAGTTCGACATGAATCTCCTTGTCGAGCGCCCAGGCCAGGTCCGCGAGCGAACGAAGCGGAAGCTCTCTTTGCCCGCAAAAATAGCGGTTCAACTCCTGTCGGCTGACGCCCACCAATTCCGCGAGCTGCTGCTGCGTAAAACCTGTTTGGGATCGCCTTTCGATGGCGGCGGCAATGAGATCGCCGCGAACGTTTGCGATGAAGCGACTGGCCGCACGCGCACGCGCGCCTATGTCAAACCGAAATGACATCTTCCGGGTTTACTCCCTCAACGCACAACGCATCACCCACACCAAGCTCGCGGCGCAGTCGGCGCACCTCCAGCCGGTAGCCACGATAAAGATCATGATCCTTCACATGGTCGGCCCAGTCTCCGAAAACCGCTACAAAGCAATCGCGCATGGCAAACCAGCCGAATATGCGCAGATCGACGGTCTTCAATTCCCAAACTGCATTTCGTTCGATCCGGATTGCCCGGAATTGTCTGCAATGAATAAGCGGCTTCCCGGAGACGAACGTATAAAAGAGAAAATCCAGCTGTTCGATCGGGGTGAGGACGGCGCCAAGCGACGATGGCTCGTTCTTGGCGACGCGCTCACTCAACCATTCCGCAAAGCTCGGGGTCGCGAAAAGCAGCCGCTTAGGCAGCTGCCCTTCACCAAGCTGAATCTCAACTTTAACGATTGCTTCGGATGCTACGAGACTGTCAAACGTAGTCATGCCTGTCAACTAATCCATTATAATGTAGCAAGCCTTTCGCCGGACCTCCTTGAGGGTATCATGAATTGCCACGCATTTGGATTGTATTTATTTGCCTTTCCGATGGCGTAGTTCCTTCTAGGCAAAGAAGAGTATAGCGGATGCGCCATGTCGATACATGTTTCATCCGTTACTCATTTTGAGGTATGGCATTTATATTTGATGCTATCCGACGTTGTCGTCCTAATACGAACGGTTCTCTTGTTCGGCTGTCTGCTGCCGGCTTATTAACAAGCTCGAGGGCGGCGAATGACCGCTTGCCCCGTCTTGGACAACAGGGAGGATCATATGAGGACGATTGCAGCTCTCTCCATTTTGCTGGCAAGTACGTCTTTGACTCTTGCCGGCCCCGGTGGCCCGCATGGCGGAAGCCCACCGACACCGGCGGAAAATGAATCGTTTATCGGCCAGGTGGGCGCCTTCAATGGCGCTTTCGTCAGCCAGAACAGCGGCAATAACCAAGCGCTGACATTGCAGAACGGCTTCGGCAATTTCGCGGTCATCAACCAGGATACGGCCAAGTCCAATACGTCCGCTGTCCTGCAGTTTGGTTCCGGCAACTTCGCGATTGCCGACCAGAAGGGCAAAACCAACGACCAGAGCACCCTCCAGGTCGGCACCCTGAATTTTGCCTCGACTCGGCAGCGCGACGGAGCGGAGAATAACTCGACGATCAGCCAGTTCGGCTTTGGCAATTCCGCTTTCGCGGATCAGTCCAAGAGGGACAACTCCCAGGATACGCTGCAGGTCGGTGGCCTGAATTTCGCTTCGACGACCCAGACCGACGGCAAGCCTGGCTCCAATACGTCCAATGTCATGCAGTTCGGTTGGGGCAACGGGGCTATCGTCGGGCAGGACGGCGGCAACAATGATCAGACGACGTTGCAGGTCGGCACGGGGAACTTCGCCGCAACCTCCCAGGGGGGCGTTATCGGAAGCAACGGCAATTCCTCTTCGACAACACAGTTTGGTTGGGGGAACATATCCTTTGCCGATCAGGCGGGCGGCAATAACTCGCAGGACACCTTCCAGGCCGGCGGGCGTAACTTCGCCGTCACGGGTCAATCCTCGTTCTTCGGCGTGAACAAGTCGGCGACGGCGCAGTTCGGCGTCGGCAACACCGCATTGACCTCTCAGATCGCCAACCCGCTGGGCTCCAACGATTCGCTGATCGTGCAGGCCGGCTATCGCAATACGGCGATCGCATCTCAGACCGGCGTGCAGACCGTATTCCCCTACGGAGGCTCCAACCTCCAGGGGACCATTCAGATCGGTACGGGTAACTATGCCGTTACCTCCCAGACCAGCGCGAGTGCACTGACGAACACGTCAGTCACGGCGCAATTCGGCTATCGAAACATGGCCGTTACGGTCCAGCACTGAGTGAGCCCAAGGAGGAGGCGAGAGCAAATGTCCGCCTCCTCCTACACATCGACTGAGCCAGTTCCGTGCGCCGGAATCGATCGTGGGCGATCAGTGTTCACCTTGCTGCTGAAGCCTTTCTTCCTGTTGATCCTGTTGTTCTCACATGCCGTTCCGGCCGCATCGCAGACCGCCGTCGAGTGCTTGATAAAGACGGACAGGAAGGAACAGCTTCTTGTCGTTCAGGCGATCGCGAGATCCGAAGCGGCGGTGTCCGGAAGGTACAGGCTGGTTCTCGTCAAGCACAGCGCCGCCGGCACGAGCCAGAGCATTCAGCAGGGCAGTTTTGATTTGCAGCCCGGTTCGGACGGCCTTCTTGCCACGACGATGGTCGATGCGGCAGACCAGACGGAACTGACTGCAAGGCTATTGATCGAAACCGATCGAGGTACATCACAATGCGGAATACGAGGCGGATTACCAGAATGAAATGCCTGAACGGTTCGAGGCTCGCGCTCGGCGCTGTTGTCGCGTTGATTGCTCTGACGGCCGCGGAATGCCGGGCCGAAACCGCATATGTGGCCCAGATTCCGGCCAATGTGAGGACAAGCATGCCATTCAGCGGCGCGATGCCCCAGCAGCCGCCACAGCAATATCACCACTCGTCGAATTATGCTTCGGCCGGCGTCGCCCGCTTGCCCGAGGCTCCCGTCGCGACGCATGGCAACAACCTGGCGCAGACGCTGGAAATAGGCATGCGCAACAGCGTGTATCATCTTCAGTCTGGAGCCAACAATACTTCAACTGCGGGAATTATCGGGAACTACGGCAATATAAATGTGCTTCAGGCCGGAAATAATCTCAAGTCAAATGTCGTATTGCTGAATGGAGCGGGTTTGAGCGTAAGCGTTCTTCAGCCTGCCGGTTCCGCGCCGGTCAATGTGCTGATCGCGCGTTTTCCGGGCGGTGGTTTGCTTATCAAGCGTTGAGCGGCGCAGCGGCGCTCGGAAACAAGGGAGGGGAATGGCAATGATGATGCGTGTGACTGCAGTTGCAATCGGTTTGGCTGCTATCATGGCGGTGCCGGCTTTGGCGGGACAATTGGTCTATCAGCCGACCAACCCAACTTTTGGCGGCAACCCGTTGAATGGCTCATTCCTGCTATCGACGGCGCAGACGCAAGGCGCTGGCGTCAAGTCCGGTCAACAACAGACGCCGGATCTCTCTGGTCTCAACAATGCGCTGGGCAATCTCGGAAACGTAAATCAAGGTACGGCCTCGACCGGAACGTCTCCGATCATCGTGATTGGAAACGGCCAGGTGCCGGCCAATCCTTAAGCCAATTGATTGCGCAATAATTTCATTTTGTTGGGGGCGATTTATTCGAGCGGCGATGTCACGTATCGGTTTTCCCGTTGCAGCCATTTTGTGCGGATTAGGTTTGGGCGGTTGCGCTGCTGCCGGCAGCAGTCTTGATCCGATGAGTACTCCAGCGACCTTGATGCCCTCGACGAAGACAGGCGTGGCGCTGGAAAGCCTGCCACGGCCCAGGCAAAAGCTCGATGTGGCCGTTTACTCCTTTCCCGATCTGACCGGGCAAAACAAGCCCAATGAGAACTTTGCCGAGTATTCTCGTGCTTTGACGCAAGGCGGTGCGCAACTGTTGACCGACGTTCTGACCAGGGCCGGAAACGGCAACTGGTTCAGCGTCGTCGAGCGCACCGACCTGCAGTCGCTTCTGCAGGAGCGACAGATCATCCAGAATACGCGGGCCGCCGTCTATGGCGCAAAGGCCGGCGGCATACCGCCGCTTCGCTTTGCCGGCGTCCTGCTCGACGGCGGCGTCATAGGCTATGATTCCAATGAAACGACCGGCGGCGTCGGCGCCAACTACCTTGGGATCGGCGGAAACACGCAATACCGCAAGGATATCGTAACCGTATCGCTGCGGGCGGTGAGTGTCAGCACGGGCCGTGTGCTTGCATCCGTGAGCACGACCAAGACCATCTATTCCGTTCAGGTGCAGGGCTCGGCGTTCCGTTTCGTCGGCGTCGATCAGCTGCTCCAGATCGAAGGCGGCGTTACACGAAATGCGCCGACGACGCTCGGGGTCCAGGAAGGAATACAGCTCGCAGTCTATTCGCTGATCTTCGAAGGTGTGAAGAACGGCCTTTGGGAATTCGAGGATGCCGCAGCTGGAGCCGCATTCATGCGGTATCTGGAGCAACATCAAAGAGCCATGACGTACAAGCTCGATGCGAACGGCCGCCCGATCGCGCCGGTCATTGATCCTCCCGTGGTCAGCGCTGCGCAACCGGCCGTCGAGGCTGAATCAAGACCGGCCATGATCAAGGATAAACCGACGAATTCGTGATGGCCGCCGCCGCGTCATTTTTTCCGGCAGAATTCGGATTGAGCGTTATCGGGTCCGCAGGTGGCGGTTCCGCCCTGCGCGTTTCCGCTTTGGCCTGGCTTGGCCGCGGTCTTGGCGGCTGTTCCTTTTTCGAGATTGCCGCTCTTTCGGATGGGAACACGCCCATTGACCTGAGGAATACGGGTTTCCGAAAATCCAGGGCGTCGGATGATGGGCTGGTCCGTGGCAAAGGCATCCACCGAACCGAGGGCGCCCGCAATCAGCATGATGGCTGTGGCCACAATGACTTTATTGGGATTTACCATTTCGATGCTGCTCCTGGATCATGGCTGTGAGCCGAAATTGAGCTATTGGCCTCGGACATGCCGCTCACGAAATTCAACGGGATGCCCGCTTTTCGGTTCCGTATTCACCGGGAAGTCCCTGGCCGGCACCTCGGGCTTTGACCTAGCGCATTTATGCCTTCCTGCCATCGCAATGCCGTCAATGTCCCACAGTGCCCTGCCCCACTGTCGGCAGGCGATTGTCCGCAGGCCCAGGCGCGGATCGCTCCGTGACGCCGCTGCCCACACTGGGAAAGATGCTGTTTGCCAAGAGGGCCGGCGGCCGCGCTCGCGGCTGCTGCTTTGGCCTATGCGAGAGCTTCCGGTTGTCGGCAAGCGGCCGCGGCGCGGGCACGACGGAAGTCTCCGGCAGCTGCTCGACGAAAGCGGGATTCGTTTCCACAGGAGGTGCCTGCTGCAGATAGCTTTCACCAAATACAGCGCTTTCACTCAGTGCCAGCAACACGACCAGAGCGTGGTTTGCAATGATCATTTGCGCCATTCGAATTAATCCTTTGGGGGTATATTAAGATAAGAAATGCAAATTTCCGCGATAAAATTGAATCTATACAACAATTTTACTTTATTGAAATGCAATCTTCCCGCGATTTATTCGACATTATTGTTCATTTATTGTAGGATTGCAAACTAAATTATGGAGGAGCGCATGCGTCAATCTTGGCAGTCAGCTATAGGCTGTATCGCTTTTTTGCTTTTACAGGTCGTCGCGCCCTCGGCATTCGGCGGCGAGAATGCGGCGCCGCCGCAATCCGATCCCCCCAAAGCGGCCGAACCCGACAAGGGCAATCCGGCACCCATTACCCCGGCGCCGTCGACGGGCTCACCGGCGGCTTCGTCCGGCGGCCCGCAGGTCACGGAACAGAAGTTTGACGCGTGGACGCTGCAATGCAGCACGGACAAAGCGCTGAAACCTCCCTGCCAAATCATGTACCGATTGACGTCGCCGGACCAAAAGCAGGTGTTCTTGGTGATCAGCATGGCGCGCTCCGCCGAAAACAAGGTCGGCATGCAGATGGCGCTTCCACTCGGCTTCTCCATCCAGGCCGGGGTCAAGATCGGCTTTGGCGATAAATATTCGACCATGGCAAAGGTGTCGCGCTGCACCAACCAGGGCTGCCTCGTGGAGGGGCTGTGTCCGCCTGGAATGCTCGATGCTTTGTTGAAGGAAAAGTCGGGAAAAGTTTCAATCCGGATGATGCAGGGGAATACGGCGGAGCTACCCATATCTCTTGGCGGTTTCAGCGCGGCGTATCGGGCGATGGAAGCCAATAATGGGTGATGGCATAGGCGATTTGCACCAATCCGTCTAATTGGCCTCTTTGGCGGTCATGCGCTGTCCAGCCTCGTCGAACAGATGGACGGCGTCGTGGACCGGCGCAATCCGCAGCACGTCGCCCGGCGCGGCCCTGATCCGCTCGCGGAAAACGCAAGTGATCGTTTGCGTGCCCAGACGCGTAATGACCATGGTCTCGGATCCCGTCGGTTCGACGACGACGGTTTCCACCTCGATGCCATCGGGGTCGAGCCTGATATCTTCCGGGCGAAGGCCGTAGGTGACGGCGCCGGATGGGCGCCGTTCGCTCGGCAGGAAAAGCCCGTCTGCCGTGCGGAAGCCTTCGCTCGTCATGTTGCCCCTGACGAAATTCATCGAGGGAGAGCCGATGAAGCCCGCGACGAAGAGGTTGTTCGGCCGGTCATAGAGTTCGAGCGGTGATCCCGACTGTTCGATCAGACCGTCCTTCATGACGACGATCTTGTCGGCCATCGTCATCGCTTCGATCTGATCATGGGTGACATAGATAGTGGTGGTTTGCAGCCGCTGGTGCATCTCCTTGATCTCGGATCGCATCTGGACGCGAAGTTTGGCATCGAGGTTGGACAGAGGTTCGTCGAAGAGGAAGACGGCGGGATCGCGAACGATCGCCCGGCCCATCGCAACGCGCTGCCTCTGTCCGCCGGAAAGCTGCTTCGGATACCGCTCGAGAAGATTTTCAAGCCCGAGGATTTTCGCGGCATTGCCGACACGCTGGTCGATTTCCGCCTTCGGCATCCGTTTCAGCCGCAAGGAGAAGCCCATGTTCTTGGCAACCGTCATGTGGGGATAGAGAGCATAATTCTGGAACACCATCGCGATGTCGCGATCCTTCGGTGCGAGATCGTTGACGATATGCTTGCCGATCTGGATATCGCCTGACGTGATCCCCTCCAGGCCGGCGATCATTCTGAGCAGGGTGGATTTACCACAGCCGGAGGGGCCGACGAGCACGACGAACTCACCGTCGCGGATATCGACCGACACGCCCTTTATGGCTTTGAACGCACCATAGTCCTTGCGCGCATTGTTCACTCTCACATGGGCCATTTCGTCTCCTCCCCGGCTGCGGTCAAAGCGTGTCCAAGACGTTTTTGAGATAGGCAAGGCCGAGGCGTTCGCCTTCCTTTCGCTGAGCGAGATCCTTGCCCGGCCAGCCGTAGGCAACATCCTCGTGCTCGATCGAGAGAGTGCCGTCAAAGCCGTTGGCGCGGGCCTGGCGTAGGAAGCGGGGCCAATCGAGAAGGCCATGGCCCGGAAGCTTGTATTGCCACCAGCCCTTGCCGTGGTAGCCGACGGCCTGCTGCACGGCGGCATCGATCGCCGTATCCTTGGCATGAAGGATGGCAATGCGATCCTTGACCGCGTCCATCGCGGTATAGGGATCGACGCCGATGCGGATGAGGTGGGAGGGATCGAATTCGAGACCCAACCGCCGGTCCGGGATCCGTTTAAGGAGCTCTTGCCAGCCTTTTGGCGTGGTCCCGATGAAATTGTCCTTGGGACCCGGCCAGTTCTCGATCGCGAAGACGAGCCCGCTCGACATCGTTTTCGCGATCAGCCGGTTGGCGAAGTCGGCGAAATCATCGTAGTTGGCCTCGTCATCCGCGGTGTCATCGCGGCCTGGGAAGATCACGAAGATCGGCACCCCGGCTTCGCCGATCGCCTGGGCAAATGCCTCGGTGATAGTCCTGAGCTCGCCGCGCTTGTCGCGATCGGCATCGAGCTGGTTGCCGAAATAGATAATGGAGGAAACGAAGAGATTGTGGCTGCGGGCCAGCGCGACGGCCGCCTGGACCTTGTCCGGGGTCTTGATGTGGCCGCGGACATCGATCTCGATCGCATCGAAGCCAGCAGAAGCGGCAAACTCGACGACTTCCTCGAATGGCCTGTCGTTGAACGTCGAGGTATAAAACCCAATCTTCATCAAAACCTCCCTGGAGCCTTGACGGCCAATTCAGTCGTTCATGTTCAGTTGTTCAGGCGATCCATGAATTTGAGTGGTGAACGTGTGCGTTGAACCTGGTCGGCCGATGCGAGCATCAGGGCCGCTGCCATCGGCATCGCCGCTGCACCGATCGCGCAGGCGTCCTCTCCGAGCGAAGCGCGATGGAGCGTGGGAAGCGCAGCGTCTCCGGTATCGAGATGCTCGTGAACGTAACGCAGCAGCTCATCGACCATGCGGATGGGCAACCGGCCGCCAAGGATAATGGCGTCGGGGTCGACGATCATGCCGATGTGCTTTACCGCGACGGCGAGATGCGCGCTCATGGTCTTCAGCCATTGGGACACCAGCTTCCTGCCGCTGGCGTCCAGCGCGAGGAGGTCCTGGGGTACGCTTGCCTCGATGCCATGCTCTCCCAGAAACTTGTAAAGGAAGAAGAGCGAGAATATCTCGCCAAGGAGTTCGACCTTCTGCGCCTTCTTGTCCCTTGGGTTCGCGATCGGAAGCCAGCCGATTTCGCCGCTGAGGCCCATGGCGCCGCGATGACCGTTGCCATCGAGCACGAGCCCGCCGCCGGGGCAGGCATTGACCGAAATGTAGAAGAAGCTGCGGCTTTCGGCGCCGAGCCCATAGTCGAGCTCCGCGAGTGCTGCGGCATTGGTTTCGTTTTCGATGAAGACCGGATGCGGCGTAAGGTTTTCCAGTGCTGCCCTAACGTCGAATTCCATCCACTCGCCGTAGTCGTCAGGCTTGCCCATGAAGGCGATCTCGCCAAGCCAGTCGGGCATGGCAAGGCCGATGCCCGCCAGATGCGCATCGTCGATCAGACGGCTTCGCTGGAAGTGCGATATCGCGTCTGCCGTCAGCTGCATGAACTCGGCGGGCAGGATGTAGCGTTTCTCGTGATGCACGCGGGCGCGTACATTGCCGACCGCATCGACGGCGAGGATCGTCAGATGATCGCGATCGATGTTGATGCCGATGGCGAAGAATGCATCCGGGTTGATCTCAAGTTCGATCGCCGGCTGTCCCCTGAGGCCGTGACGCCGGCGGGCTTCTATGATCAGGCCCTCATCGAGCAGGCGGTCGACGATCCGGGCGATCGCCGGCTTGGTGAAGCCGGTCTGCCTCGCGATCTCGGCCCGCGAGATCGGCGCTTGCCGATGAATGCAGCGCAGAACAACGGCCCTGTTGTACTCGCCCGCATCCCCGACATTGGCGCCCGTCAGGTCGGGAGAGAGTTTGACGCCGGTCGTTTGGTTCATGGTCGGGATCCTCTGTCAGCCATGCCACGCAACCGCCTTAACCCTTCACCGAGCCGCTGGTCATGGAACCAAGGATCAACCGCTGGAGAGATAGGAACGCCACGATCGCCGGTACGACGGAGATGAGGCAGGCGGCCGCCAGCAACTGGATGGACGAGTCGGTTTGCATCCCACGGAAGTTAAAGATTCCGACGCCGATCGGCATCAAATTGTTTTGCGTCAAGAGCAGAAAAGGCACGAGGAACTGCGACCAGCCGGCAATCACGGTGATGATGAAGACGGAGGCTATGCCCGGCGCCGATAGTGGCAGGACGATACGCCAGAAGACAGAAAACCGGTTGCATCCGTCGATCATCGCCGCCTCGTCGAGACTGCGCGGGATACCGTCCACCGTGCTCTTCAGGAGCCATGTCGCAAGCGGCACGCCGAGCGCAATATAGACCATAGTCACGGCGAAATGCGTGTCGAGCAGGCCGAGACGGTTCATGTAGCGGTAGAGCGGCACCATGATGACCAGCGGCGAAATCATTTGGAACAGCAGAAGACCCATCATGGACAGGCCCTTGCCCCGGAACTGGAAGCGGGAGAAGGCATAGGCGGCCGGCAATGCGACGATCAGAACCCCGAAGCCGCTGAGCGTTGCAAGCTTCAGGCCATTCCAGAGATAGAGCGGGAAATAGCTATTGTTGAGAACGGTGACGAAATTGTCGATGGTCGGATTATGCGGGATATAGCGCGCCACGCCACGGTAGATCTCCCGCCGGTCACGCAGTGCCATCGACAGGAGATAGGTGAGCGGGCCGGCGAAGAAGATGAACATCGCCAGCATGAAGAGGTAGCTCAGGAAATCGCCGAAACGTGTGCCGGTGCGCCTGCTCATTTCTCTTCCTCCTTCGGCAGGAACGATGCATAAACAAGCGCCAGTCCGAGGCTTATGATCAGCATCAGCACGGAAAGCACGCTTCCGCCTGATAGGTCGTAGTTACGAAAGACGATGTTGAAGACATAGAGCGATATGACTTCGGTCGCGCGCCCAGGCCCGCCGCCCGTCAGCGTGATGATCGCGTCGAAAGTATTCAACGTCATGATCGTAATCAGGATCATGTTGACGAGAATAGCCGCGCGCAACTGCGGCATGGTGATGAAGAAGAACTGCTGTGAGCCTGTTGCGCCATCGACCTCAGCCGCTTCGTAGAGCGAGGGATCGATCGCCTTGAGAGCGGCGTACATGACCACCATCGAAAAGGCTGTGCCGCGCCAGATGTTCGAAATCAGGGCCGACCAGGGGGCGATTGCCGGATCAGACAGCCAGGCGACGACGGGCAGGTGAATGAGCCGCAAGATGCTGTTCAGCGCACCATAGGGAGCTTCCGAAAACAGCATCTGCCAGATGATGCCTCCGGCAATCCCCGGAACCACCCAGGCAACAAGCGCCGTGGTTCGCAAAATCGTCGTGCCGAACAGGCCGCGCTTTTCTCCACGGACAACGACGACGGCAACCGCAAGGCCGAGGATCTGCTGGCCGATGACGCTGCCGCCGACGAAGACCAGAGTTGCCCATAGGATATCGGGAAGCTGCGGCGAGCTCAGCATGTTGGCGATCGAGCCGAGCGTATAGTCCTGATTGTTGCCGATGAGCGTGGCGTTGGTAAACGACAGTCGGAACACGTCGACCATCGGATAGAGATAGAAGATGCCGATGACGATGATCACGGGCAGCATCCAGGGCAGGGGTGCCCCGGCGAAACGACGCATGAACGATCTGCTGTGCGGCCGGTCGGCAGCCTCGATGGCGATAGGGGTCATGGGCTTCTCTGTCCGGGTTTGACGCTACCGGTGGCGCCCGTTGCAGGCACCACCGCGATCACAATCGTTAGAGACGCTTGTAAGCCTCCATCGTCGCGCTGAAGGCGGCGTCGAGCGCTTGTTCGGGCTGCTTGGTGCCCGACAGGACGTCGCCCATCATGATCTGGATCTGGTTGGAGATTTCCGGATAGATCGGAGCTCCCGGGCGGGCCTGACCGTTGGCGAGTGCTTCGGCAAAGGTCTTGTTGGCGTCGGTCGCGAAGACCTGATACTTGTCGAAAAGAGATTTACGCGTCGGCAGTTGCTGCTGAAGCGCGTTACCCGGTCCCATATAGATGTCGCGGGCAAGATTGGCGCACATCTCGATCTTATCCTTGTCCTTGCTGAACGAGGCGATCGTCCAGCCGCCGGTACCAGTGGAGCGCTGATCGGCCGTCGGGCCGGGGATCGGCGAGAAGGTCCAGTTGGCGAACTCATCCTCGTCCAGCGTGACCTTCAACTGGGCAAGCTGCCAGTTGCCGCCGATGAAGAGTGCCGTGGTTCCCGCGGCCGCGGCCGCATTCAGGTCGTCATAATTGGCAATCGTGGTCACGCGCTTGGGAGCGGCGCCGGAATCGACGAGATCCTTGTAATAGGTCAGGGCCTTAAGGAACTTCTCCTTGTTTTCGGCCTCGCCAAAGACCGGCTTGCCGCTATCGTCGACGAGCTTGCCGCCGAGCGCCCAATAATTCGCGAGCCAGTCGAAGGTAGAGCCCTCGTAGCGGCCGGCGTTGAAGAGGATGCCTTCCATGCCCTCCTTGACGGAGGCGATGCCGGCCTTCTTCAGATCGTCCCAGGTCTGCGGCGCATCCGGGACGATCGACTTGTTGCGGTAGAGGACGCGAAGATCGGTATCCCACCACCAGGCACGGATCGTCTGGTCCTTGTCGGTGATGCCGCTGCGGATGAAGGGAAACAGGTCGGCAACCTCGTCCTTCGAGAAATAGGGAGTGAAGTCGGCCAGTACGTGGTTGACCATGAACTGAGAGAGAACGAAGGAGTCGACGGCGGCGCAGTCCGGAGCGTTGCCGGCCTTTGCCTGCTCGAGCATCTTTGCCTGTTCGGTACCGATATCCGTCGACATGAACTGCATCTGCAGCTTCCAGTCGGGATGCTTCTTGATGAAGTCGATGAACAGCGACTGATAGCCCTTGGCGATCTCCGGATTGGCGTTGTTGGGACTATCGTTCGTCAGCCGGACGGTGAGGGTTTTCGGCGCATCGGCAAGGCCGATCCGATCCTTTGTCGCGATTTCCTGGGCAAATGCGGCAGGCACTGAAAACAACATCGTGCTCAGCGCTAGCGCGCTGACGAACGCTCTCTTCATGATGGGTCTCCTCCCCATTTTAAACGGATACAGCCTGGTGGCCGGTTGACCTCTCCTCATTTCCATGGTGCATTAAATAGATTAAGTTACTTTGATTTGATGTCAAGCCGCAGCTTCGGAGGATCAAGATGCCGGCGACATTCAACAGCAGCTAGCGGCGTGCAGCCGCATTTCCCGATTACGGAAGAATCGAGCCATCGTGGGCGTCCGCGATGGGCGGGGAGGTTTGATTTGGTTGGCGAGAGCCGGCCGACCCTGACATCTATGGAGGATCATATGCGCTTACTCATTCTCGGCACGGGCGGAATGGCCAATAAGCATGCTGCAAGTTTCAAGGAGATCGAAGGCGTCAGCGTCGTGGGTGGAGTCGACGTCGTTCCCGAGCGGCTCGCTGCCTTTTGTACGGAACATGGCATCCCCAATCATTTCAGCTCGCTTGAGGAGGCCCTTGCCTGGGGCGAGTTCGACGCCGTCGCCAACGTGACGCCCGACAGTGTCCATCATGCCACGACGCTTCAGGCGATTGCGGCCGGCAAGCACGTCTTCTGTGAAAAGCCGCTCGCGACCGATGCGATCAAGGCGATGGAAATGACCGAGGCGATCGAGAAAGCGGGCAAAGTCGGCATGGTGAACTTCACCTATCGCAACTCTCCCGCCCTGCAGAAGGGCCGGCAGATGGTGCTTGCCGGCAAGATAGGCGAGGTGAGACATGTGGAAGCTTCCCATCTGCAGAGCTGGCTCGTCGGGCGGCATTGGGGAGACTGGAAGACCGAAAGCAAATGGCTGTGGCGCCTGAGCAAGAAACATGGCTCGAACGGCGCACTCGGCGACATCGGCATCCATATCGTCGATTTCGCCTCCTATGGTTCTGGCCTCGACGCTGCCCATGTTTTTGCGCGGCTGAAGACCTTCAACAAGGCACCGGGTCACAAGATCGGCGACTATGATCTCGATGCGAATGACAGCTTTACCATGAACGTCGATTTCGCGACCGGAGCGATCGGTACCATCCAGGCGTCACGCACCGCCGCCGGCCAGATGGACCAGCTTCGTCTCAGGGTCTATGGCGAGACAGGTTCGATCGAGATGATCTATGACACCGGAAAGTCGACGTTGCGCGCCTGCCTTGGCGACGACGTCCATACCGCGACATGGCGCGACGTTCCCTTCGACGAAGTGGAGACAAATTATCAGCGGTTCGTCCAGGCGGTCAGGATGGGCAAGACGCAGGAACCTTCATTTCGCCGTGCCGCGAATATCCAGAAGGTTCTGGACAAGGCGATCGCCTCGGACATCAGCCATGCGGACGAGGCGCTTGCCTAGAGCCTTTCCACATTTCTTCGAATCGCGGAAACGCTCCATCCTTTGTTTTTGCGTAATTCCGGACGGAAAACCGCTACGCACTTTTCCTGGAATTGCTCTAAGCCGGCATGTCTGGTCAGGCGGAGACCGGCGGCAGCAGGGTGTTGAGGAATGGCAGGAATGCTGCCCCAAGCGCCACGCCGCCGCCACGGAAGCTTGCGGGCTTCATCGGCGAAATCCATGGCGTCAGGAAGGGCCGCTTTGACGTGTCGCGCCGCTCGACGGAAAGCTGATGGATTAGCGCTTCGATGACGCCTCTCGGCAGGTCGCTGCCGATCATGATGATACTCGGCGCGATGAAGCCGGCAATTGCGATGATCGGGTCGAGCAGGTGGCTTGCCGCCTCGCGGATCCATTGTGCCAGCAGCGGAGAAGACGGCTCCTGGCCCTCCAAAAGGCGGGCGAATTCGTCATCACCGATGAGGGCGCGCAGGGCGGCGAAGCCGACAACGGTGCTCAACGGGACATTGTCGGGGCCGGTGCGCATGTCGCCGATATTGCCGGCGCGCCCGTGGACACCCGAATAGGGAATGCCGCGAACGAGGAAGCCGGCCTGGACATCGTCATCGACGATGATCATCGCCAGCCCCCCTTCGGGGGCGGGCGTGCCGATCGTCCGTTCGGCGAGCAAGCTTGCCGTGCACTCGTTCTCGACATAACTGCGCGGAAGTTTTAACGCCGCATCAAGCGCGCCCGTCTCTTCCGCGGTCCAGTCATTCGAGCCGATCCCGACGCCGATGATCGGCAGGCCGGCATGGCGGCCGATCATGGCTTCGATGGTCGAAAGGACGGATTCTACTCTCGTCGTTCGAACGAGGGTGAAATAAACACGGTCGTGAACCTGGCCGCTGAGATCGACGAGGACGGCCTCGCCCCGGCTTTGACGGACCCGGACGCCGATCGAGAAGGCGCCCTCGGGCCGCAGGGCAAATTCGGTCGCGGTCGCGCCGCTGCCCGCACCGTTGCGGCGATACGACGTCACCAATCCTTCCTCGCCAAGGCGGCGCAGGATGTTGGTAATCCCCGGACCAGTCAGCCCGGAGTGCCGGCCAAGCTCCATGCGGGTCAATGGGCCGTGGCGGCGGATTGCCTCCAGGATGACGCGGATATTTCTGTCGGCGATTTCTCCCGACCGCAGACCAAGTGTTTTCCCCCGCGTAACGTCCGTTTCCTCCGGCGGACGCCGCCGCGGCCCGGATCGAAGATACCGCATAACCGACTTCCCTGAGCGCCTTCATGCTTGTGTAACACGGCAAATGTCGACGCCCCTAACTATTTTCCAATCGGCTCTTGCAAGCTGCGGAAAAGCCCAACGAGTCGGGCTTTTCGCCAGATCCAGCGTTTTCGAGCTATCCGGAATTGGAGCGGGTTTAGAGCTAGCCAATCGGACGATTTGTCTGTCTATTGACCCATTGGTTCTGCCCATGTGGCTGTGGCATCGTAAATTGGCTTAGCTCACATACTGCTTATATGGGAATTTACTCAGTCTTGGGTTGGCGCCATTCTTCCTGTCGATAGCGATTTGCAGGAGGATGTCACCATGCCTGTTGATAGTGAGCTTTTCGAAACATCGGCCGGAAAACATATGGTTTCCCCAGGCATGATCCCTTTAACCCATCCGTGTGCCGCCACGACAAGACGCAAATCCGAAAACGTGCTGCGTTTAAAAGCTGATGGCAGATCAACCGATGATATAGCAAGAGAGGCTGGTGTCAGCCGAGCGACCGTAACCAGAATCTTGCGCTATGTTGAGAGAGCGGCCGCTAGTTAGCTGAGGTCTGACGCAGCGAAAGGTGGTGGAAGTTCCCGAGCCTGTCCGGTCGCAGTCTGGCGATCCGCACCATCGACGCCGCATCCTGCAACAGTTGCGAACTTAAAATGCATGCTCTGAGCAATGCTTCGACCAACCGTGCATTATCCAGTCGACCACGGATTGCCGGACATGCGAGAAGCACGCCAGCTTCCGAAGTTTCGCCCACCGTTCGTAAGCCATGTCATGCGCCGTTACACGGTAGTGGCCGTCGAGCTCAGGAATGATCTTGTCAACGAACATGTTGCGCTGATCTCCCGAAGCATCTTAGAGCACTGCCGGCCGAGCTTCTCGGCGATGATCCCAACGGCGAACCGCAAATCCTATCTCCTAGCTATCACCTGTTCCCGGGCGCAGCCCCCAAAAACAAGCGTGATGATGTGCCCCCAAGGTAAGCGGGATCTCTCGGACTGCGCAAGCGTGCAAAGCGCATGCGGAGCATAGGCTGGCAAGCACTCGAAGCGCCCAGAGCAGAGGAAGCTTTAAGGGAGCATTCCGACGGAATATGGAAGTTTTTGGAGGATTGACCGAGATACCGCCAGCCAAAAACTCTAGCAACTTATTCTTGGCCGCTTGACGCGAAAACAAAGTTACTTAATCTAAAATTCGGTGATGCGATCCCTCCTGGAGGAGACGGGACGTGGCGCTTGCGACCTGTTCGCGTTGATATGTTCTCCCCGCCATCAGTTGCCGATTTTCCGATAGGACCCGCCATGTCTCTCACCATTGCCCAACGCCTCGATCGCCTCAAGGTCCGCATAGCCGAGCTCGCCCATTGGCGCGACAGACAGAGCCGAGAGATCGACGGCTGGACGTTTGATGGCGAGCCGATCGCGCATCGTCAGGACTGGCCGCACCGCAAGGGAATGGTTCGTTTCGCCGCGGCGGCAAAGGCTCCGCATGACTGGCCACTTGAGCAGACCCGTCTGCAGCTCGATCTTGGCGGCGAAAGCCTGCTGACCTTGCGCTATCTCGATGACCGAACCGAGACCTTCGGACTGGATCCCTATCACCAGGAGTTTCCGATCAGGGATAGGGCCTTCTCGATCGCGACCGAGAGCGTTGCTCGGTTCCCTTTTGGGGAGCCGAACCGGGCTCCACGGTTGAACAAGGCGCGGCTGATCTGGCTGGATGAGCCGGTCCACCGGCTGCATCTCCTGTTGCAACAGATCGCCGAGGCTGCCGATGTGCTCGACGGTCACGAAGCCGTGCCACATCTCATCGATGCGGCGGAACGGGCATTGCGCAGCCTCGATTGGCCTTCCGACACGGCTGCCTACATCGCGCGCGTATCAGGCGCGGAAATGCAGCAAAAGATATGGGAGTTGCCGGAACTTCAGGACAATCCAGCCGGCCTGAGCGAAGCTGAGAGCGCTTCTGCCTCAGCCGCCCATGATCGGCTGCTTGAGCAATTGAAAGAGCTTCAGAAGCGCTTTCCGCAAAACGGCGAACTGCTGCTGACCGGCCATGCCCATATCGATCTCGCATGGCTTTGGCCCTATGGCGAGACGCGCCGGAAGATGCGCCGCACCTTCAATACGGCGCTTTCGCTGATGGAACGCTCCGACGATTTCCGCTTCAATCAATCGACCGCACATTATTACGCGCAGATGGAAGAGGATGATCCGGAGCTCCTCGAACGGATCAAAAAGAAGGTGGCCGAAGGCAAGTGGGAAACCGTCGGCGGGATGTGGGTCGAGCCCGACACCAACATGCCGACGGGTGAGAGCCTCGCTCGCCAAGTGCTTTATGGGCAGCGCTATTTCGAAAAGCATTTCGGCCTGCGCCATACCGTCTGCTGGCTGCCGGATTGCTTCGGTTTTTCCGGTGCCCTGCCGCAGATCCTCCGGCTCGCAGGCATGAATAGCTTCTTCACGATAAAGGTGAACTGGAGCGAGACCAATCGCATCCCGTCCGACCTCTTCTGGTGGAAGGGGCTCGACGGCAGCAAGGTACTGACGCATACCTTCGACAATCCCATGCAAGGCTATAATGGCTTCGTGCAGCCGGATTGCTTCGTGCCGACATGGAGGAATTTCCGCGGCAAGACTAAGCACGACACATCGCTATTGGCTGTCGGCTACGGCGACGGTGGCGGCGGCGTCACGCCGGAAATGGTCGAGCGCGAAGTACAGCTGCGCGATTTTCCGGCAATCCCTAGAGCACGCTGGGGCACGGTGAAGGGCTATTATGACAAGGCGCATCGCACGGCGGCGGAAAAGGACCTGCCGGTATGGGACGGAGAAATCTACCTCGAACTGCATCGCGCCACGCTGACGACGCAAAGCGGCGTCAAGCGCAAGCACCGCCAGGCCGAACGCGCGCTGATCACGGCCGAGACGCTGGCTTCGCTCGCCCACATGCTCGGAGCTGCAAAACCGCAAAGCCTCGAAGCAGATTGGCGCACCGTCCTGAAGAACGAGTTTCATGACATCCTGCCCGGATCGAGCATTCGCGAGGTCTACGTCGATGCCGAGCGGGAACTTGATGGTGTGATCGACAATGCCAAGGCGGAGCAGGGCAAGGCGCTCAAGGCGCTATCGGTCCATCTTCCGACAGGCGGCATCACGGACGCATTGATTGTCGTCAACCCGTCCCTTTCACCGCGGCCACTCACCGCCACACTGTCCGACGGAACGGACCTGTCATCCGCCGATCTTGTCGCGCCTCTTTCCGTCGCAATCTTCGACCGCAAGGTGCTCAACCCCGCCGGCATGCTGAAAGCCGACGCCCATCACCTTGAGAACGAGCATCTATCTGTTGTCATCGGCCAGGATGGGTCCGTGTCGAGCCTCGTTCACAAGGCGACGGGACGGGAGGCAATCGAAGGGGCTGCCAATCAGCTCTGGGCCTATCCCGCCGACAAGCCCCGCAACTGGGATGCCTGGGATGTCGACGCCGATTATGCCGAAAAAGCTATCCGCCTCGATCAGCCCGAGAGCATCGCTCTGGTCGAGGAAGGGCAGCATCGTGCTGCGATCCGCGTCGTCTATCGATATCGCAACTCGGCCGTCACTCAGCTTTATGTTTTGACGGCCAATGCCCGCCGGCTCGATATCGAGACGACGATCGACTGGCACGACCGGCGCACCCTGCTTAGGACCCTGAATCCGGTCGCCGTGCGTTCGCGCGTAGCGACGTTCGAATGTGCCTTCGGCATCGTCGAGCGGCAGACGCATACGAACACCCCTTGGGAGCAGGCGATGTTCGAGGCAGCGGCCCATCGCTTCGTCGATCTCAGCGAACCCGGCTTCGGCGTCGCCTTGCTCAATAACGCCAAATACGGGCACAGTTCCCGCGGCAATGTCATCGGGATGAGCCTCGTGCGGTCACCGATCTATCCCGATCCGCTTGCCGACGAAGGCCAGCAGAGTTTCACCTATGCGCTGATGCCGCATGAAGGCGCCTGGCATGAAGGAGGCGTTCTGCCGGAGGCGATCGATCTCAACCAACCGCTCGTCACCATGGAGGCAAGCGGGCTTTCGCAGGGCACGCTCTCGCCTCTTGGCGTCGAGGGCATACCGGTTGCCTTCTCGGGCTTGAAACCGGCGGAGGAGGGCGAGGGCCTTGTCCTGCGGCTCTACGAGCCTGCCGGCCGGCGTGGCCGCCTGTCGCTGAACCTGGCGCCGGGATGGAAGGCATCAAGGCCGCTGAATATCCTCGAAGAGCCTATCGAACGCGAGGGACCCACCGACATCATGCCGTTCGAGATCCGGACGTGGAGGCTGCAGAGAAGCTGATAGCGGAAATCGGCCTCTATGGACCAGCCGGGATGGATGTTGTTCTCCATTTTACTTTTACGTAAGTGTCGCTAAAGTTCCTGGCAAATAACTATTCGCTGGGGAGGTCGAATGGGCAGTTGCGCGGATGTCGTCGTCGTTGGGGCGGGCCTGTCTGGTCTTGTAGCTGCCTCGGAGCTGATTGAGCGTGGAAAACGGGTGATCCTCGTCGATCAGGAACCGCGGGCAAGCCTCGGCGGCCAAGCCTTCTGGTCTCTCGGCGGGCTGTTCATGATCGATACGCCAGAGCAACGGCGCATGCGAATTCGCGACAGTATCGAACTTGCCCGCCAGGATTGGCTGGGCTCCGCCGCCTTCGACCGGGCCGAGGATTTCTGGCCGCGCGCCTGGGCGGACGCCTATCTCGATTTCGCCGCCGGCGAGATGCGTGGCTGGCTGCATGGGCTCGGCATGCGCTGGTTCCCCGTCGTCGGCTGGGCCGAGCGCGGCGGACGCCTTGCCCATGGCCACGGCAACTCCGTGCCGCGCTTTCATGTCACCTGGGGGACGGGTCCGGGGGTGATCGAGCCATTTGTGAAGCGGGTGCTGGCCGCCGAGAGGGAGGGAAAGATCGAGCTGTTGTTCCGCCGACGAGTGACGCGGCTGATCGGCGACGGCAGCGGCATTACCGGCGTGGAAGGCGAGATCCTGGCCGAGGACAATATTCGGCGCGGTCAACAATCGAACCGCGATGTCGTCGGGGATTTTCGCATTCAGGGCGCCGTGATCGTGGCGAGCGGCGGCATCGGCGGCAATCCGGAACTGGTTCGCCGCGCCTGGCCTGCCGAACGCCTCGGTCCACCGCCGGAACGGATGCTGAGCGGGGTGCCTCACCATGTCGACGGCTTGATGATCGGCCATGCCGAAGCGGCGGGCGCACGGCTCATCAACGGCGACAGGATGTGGCACTATACCGAGGGTATCCGCAACTGGGATCCTATCTGGCCGAACCATGGCATTCGTATCCTGCCAGGGCCGTCCTCTCTCTGGTTCGACGCCAATGGCAACCGTATGCCCGCCCCCTGCCTGCCGGGTTTCGACAGTCTTGCGACGCTAGAGCATATCTGCAAGCTCGGGCATAGTTATAGCTGGTTCGTAACCACCCAGAAGATCATCAAGAAAGAGTTCGCGCTTTCGGGGTCCGAACAGAATCCCGATCTCACTGGCCGTGACATCGGCCTGCTCCTGCGCAGCCGGCTCGGCCGCTCGGCCCCTCCGCCGGTGGAAGCCTTCAAGGAGAAGGGCGAGGATTTCATCGTCGCCGAAACGCTGGAAGAACTGGTCGGCGGCATGAACCGCATCGGGGATTGTCCGGTCGACCCTGTCCATCTGCGCAGCCAGATCGAAGCCCGTGATCGCGAATTGGACAATCCCTTTGCCAAGGATGCCCAGATCGTTGCCCTGAGACAAGCGCGTGGCTATCTCGGTGATCGGTTCATGCGTACCGCACCGCCGCACCGGATCCTGGATCCAAAGGCGGGTCCCTTGATTGCCGTGCGTCTCAATATTCTCACCCGCAAATCCCTTGGCGGGCTCGAAACCGATCTGAACAGCCAGGCGCTCGGTCAGGGCGGCGCGCTCATACCGGGACTGTTCGCCTGCGGCGAAGCGTCAGGCTTCGGCGGCGGTGGATATCATGGCTACAATGCGTTGGAGGGAACGTTCCTAGGGGGCTGCATTTTTTCGGGACGCAATGCCGGGCGCGCGGCATGAGGATCAGCCTATTGGGCGCGGTTCTTTCCGGTAGAGGCAATCCGCTCAATGCCATCGATATCGATGGTCTCTGCAGCCTTTGTCAGTGGCATCCATGTCGATGGGATGTCCGACGACACTGCGAGGGCATGCAGTCTCGTCGGACGTTGTAGTGATCGGTTCGGGGGTGGCGTCCGAGCCGACAGCGGAAACAATAGCGGCCACGACGGTTTAGTGAACCTACCCGAATGGACGGCTGGCCTGCGTCTCAGCGAGACAGGTCCGCACCGGGCGGTTTCCCGAATAGTTTTCGGTACTCCCGATTGAACTGCGACTGATTTTCGTAGCCAACCGCAAAGGCGACGGGTCCAATCTTGTCGACGCCCAGCTGCAGCCTTCGTCGTGCTTCGTGCAATCGCAGCCGTGTCCGGAATTGCAAGGGACTCATCGCGGTAGCGGCCTTGAATGCGCGATAATAGGAGGTCTGGCTCATGCCGGCGATATCAGCCAAGGTCGCGACATCGACCGGCTGATCGAAGTTGGCTTTGATCCAGGCGGTCGTGCGGGCGATGCGTGACAGGCGGGAATGTCCTATTCCGCTTTCGATGACCATGTCGCCGAGGCTGCCCTGGACGAGCCTATAGACAAGCTCGCGTTGAGCAAGCGGCGCCAGCGTCTCGATGTCCGTGGGCCGATCCAGCAGCCGTACCAGTCGCTCAAGAGGCTCCAAAATGTCGGCGGTGAGGCCGGCAATTGCGGCGCCCTTTGTCCTGGTCACCGATCTGCGCTCCCTTTTGCCTGCCACCAGCTCGGCAATGATCGCCGGATCGAGGTCAAACGTTATCGCATAGTGCGGGTGACCAGGGCTCGCCTCGGCAACACGCGCCGTCACCGGAAGATCGAGTACGACGACGAGATAGTCGTGCGGCCCGATTTCAATGTGCTGCCGATCCAGGATGAGCTCCTTTCGACCCTGCAGGACGACGCAAAGGCGCGGATCATAAAGGCTGCGGACCGGTTCGGTCGGTGCTTCGCTGCGAAAGAGCGTCAAACCCGGAACCGGCGTTTTTTGCTTGGGCGCGGCGCAATGAAAGCGCATCAACTCGATCAAGCTTTGTCGTGTGGTTTCCATCGCTTTTCCCGTCTTCTCGCGTCGTCGAGATCAAGATAGGCCAGGATGGTAGGATTGTGCAAAGCTTCGAAAGGATCGGCCTAAGCCACCGTCATTGCCGAGCGTATCTCTTCCGCAAGCGAGATCACCATGATCGCAGCATTTGGAAGGATAATAGAATGAGAGATCACCGATCGATATGGCTCATCAGCGGAGCCTCATCAGGACTTGGACGCGCGATTGCTCAGGCGGTGCTGGAGGCGGGCGATATCGCGATTGCAACCGCACGCGACCCGTCGACAATCCGCGAACTCGTTGAAAGATTTCCGGATCAGGTCGTTGCCGCGCGGCTTGACGTAACCGATCGCGCAACCATCGAGCAGGTGGTCGGCGAGGCCGAGCGGCGTTTCGGTCGGATCGATGTGCTCGTTAATGCGGCAGGCTACGGCTATCTCGCGGCGATCGAGGAGGGAGAGGATGTTGGGATACGCCGCCAATTCGAAACCAACGTCTTCGGTCTGCTTGATGTCACTAAGGCGGTGCTTCCGGGCATGCGCGCAAGGCGGTGCGGGTGCATCGTCAATCTTTCATCGCTCGGAGGATTGGTCGCATTCGCGGCAACAGGATATTATCATGCAACGAAATTTGCCGTCGAAGCGCTCTCGGAATCGTTGTCTTATGAAGTCGGGCCGCTCGGCATCAAGGTTCTGATCGTGGAACCCGGTGCCTTTCGCACCGATTGGGCTGGGCGTTCGATGATCGAGTCCCCCGTCATCATCGATGACTATGCCGATACGGCGGGGATGAGGCGGACCGCAACGCGCGCGGTCTCTGGTTCGCAGCCGGGAGATCCAAAGAAGGCAGCGCAAGCGATCCTGAACGCGGTCAAAGCCGAGCAAACGCCGCTTCGGCTTCTCCTTGGGACATCCGCGCTAAAGGTCGCCAAGGCACGGATGGAGACGCTGAAGGCTGAATTCGAAGCCTTGGCCGAGGTGACGACAAGCGTTGACTTCGAAAGCTGATGGCTTGCGCAACCGGCCATTTAAGGTCGTGCGATAGTGCCTCGCTGGAAACGGCGTGGGTGATGTCCTCCTATAATTTGCCGCTGCGCAACGCTTTGCGGGAGTTACCGCTATGACCTGCGTCGAAAAGAACGCTTATAATTGTAATGAAACAATATACAGATTGACATGATCCATTACCTCTTTCACGCTGATGCCATGAACATCCAGCGCGAGAGAGGAATGAAAATCGTGATGGTATCGCTCACAGAGAAGCACCGGTGCACGCCATGACGACGATGGTGACGCTGCGGGATATCGAGGCAGCGCAGCGGCGCATTGCCGGATATGTGCAGCGCACGCCGCTGCTGCCTTCACACGCATTGTCTCAGCGCATGGGCGTCCCCATCCATCTCAAGCTGGAAAATCATCAGGAGACCGGCAGTTTCAAACTTCGCGGCGCCACCAACGCGCTTCAATGCCTGAGCGCCGAAGCACGCTTGCGCGGCCTGGTGACGGCATCGACCGGCAACCACGGCCGGGCTGTCGCCCATGCCACCAAGGCAATGGATGCACGCGCGACCATCTGCCTGTCTGCGCTTGTTCCTGCCAACAAGGTCGAGGCCATCCGAAGCCTTGGGGCAGACATCCGTATTGTTGGGCATTCGCAGGATGACGCCATGCGGGAGGTCGAACGTCTGGTCCGTGAAGAGGGCATGTGTTTCGTACCACCCTTCGATGACGCCGCCGTCATTGCCGGCCAGGGCACGCTCGGGCTCGAGATCGCCGACGATCTGCCGGAGACGACACTTGTTCTCGTGCCGCTGTCGGGAGGCGGGCTGGCCTCAGGCGTCGCCGCCGCGATCAAGGGCCGTCTGCCGGCCGCCAAAGTCATCGGCGTGTCGATGGAGCGCGGTGCGGCGATGGCCGCAAGTCTCACAGCTGGGCGGCCGATCGATGTGCAGGAGGTAGAGACCCTTGCGGATTCGCTCGGGGGCGGCATCGGGCTCAACAATCGCCTGACTTTTCCGATGTGCCGTTCGCTTCTCGATGATGTGATCCTGCTCAGCGAAGACGAGATTGCTGCGGGCATTCGCCATGCGGCCAGGATCGAGGGCGAAACCGTCGAAGGTGCGGGTGCGGTCGGCATTGCGGCCTTGCTTGCCGGCAAGATCCGGCCCGATGGCCCGACCGTGATTGTCGTTTCCGGGGGCAATATCGATCCGGCGGTCCATCGGGCAATCGTCGATGATTTCAAGGCGGAGGTGGCGCCATGACGCGTGTACTGATCCTCACCGAAACCGACCTTCGCAAGATCGTTCAGCTCGACAATGATGCCGTCGATTGCGTCGAACAGGCCTTTGTGGCGCTGGCGACAAAGGCCGTAGAGATGCCGCCGATCATGCGGCTTGATATCCCCGCCCATCGCGGCGAGGTCGATGTGAAGACGGCCTATGTTCCCGATCTCGATAGTTTTGCGATCAAGGTGAGCCCCGGCTTTTTTAACAATCCGTCGCTCGGGCTGCCGAGCACCAACGGATTGATGATGCTCTTGTCGGCGCGCACCGGCTTGGTCGAGGCGCTCCTGCTCGATAATGGCTATCTGACGGACGTGCGCACTGCTGCGGCAGGTGCCGTGGCCGCACGCCACCTTGCCCGCCCGGATGCCCGTATCGCCGCAATTCTCGGTGGGGGCATGCAGGCTCGCTTGCAATTGCGCGCGCTCACGCTGGTCCGGCCGATCGAGGCCGCACGGATTTGGGCGCGCGATCTGGCGAAGGCCGAAAGGCTCGCTCGGGAATTGACGGCGGAACTCGGCTTTCCCGTCGTGGTGGAGCCGGATGCCGAGCAGGCCTGCCGTGGCGCTGACATCATCGTGACCACCACGCCGTCGGACACGCCGATCCTCGATGCCGCCTGGCTACAGCCGGGCCAGCATGTCACCGCCATGGGCTCCGACGCCGAGCACAAGAACGAGATCGACCCGGCCGCCATCCTGAAGGCCGCACCCTACGTCGCTGACAGCCTGAAGCAGACGCGGCGGCTGGGCGAGCTTCATCACGCGATCGCCGCAGGGCTTGTGAGCGAGGCCAACGACTTTCTCGAACTCGGCGTCATCATCTCGGGCCAGGCCGAAGGCCGCCGGTTGCGCGAGGCGATCACGCTTTGCGATCTGACCGGAACGGGCGTCCAGGACACCGCCATTGCCACGCTTGCCCATCGCCGCGCCGTCTTGGCGGGCGTGGGCCAAGCGATTGAAACGACAAAAGCATCAGGAGACCCAGCGTGAGCGAACCGACCCTCAATTTCACCCGCGCCGAATATGCCGAGCGGCTCGAAAAGACGCGCCGCGCCATGGAAAAGGCCGGTGTCGATCTCGTCATCGTGACGGATCCCTCCAACATGCATTGGCTCACCGGTTATGACGGCTGGTCCTTCTACGTGCATCAATGCGTGTTGGTGCCTGACGCCGGCGAGCCGATCTGGTTTGGGCGCGGCCAGGATGCCAATGGCGCCAAGCGCACGGCCTATCTCGCCCACGACAATATCATCGGCTATCCGGATCACTACGTGCAGTCGAATGAGCGCCATCCGATGGATCTGCTCTCGAAGATCATCGAGGAACGCGGTTGGGCCAATGCCTCGATCGCCGTCGAGATGGACAATTACTGGTTCACCGCAGCAGCCTATGCCTCGCTCGTTAAGCACTTGCCGAATGCCCGTTTCAAGGATGCGAGAGGGCTCGTGAACTGGCAGCGCGCCGTCAAAAGCCCCACCGAGCTCGACTATATGCGCAAGGCCGGCCGCATCGTCGAAGCCATGCACCAGCGGATCGTCGAAAAGGTCGAGCCCGGCATCCGCAAATCCGATCTCGTCGCCGAAATCTACGATGCCGGCATTCGCGGCGTCGATGGTTTTGGCGGCGATTACGCGGCCATCGTTCCGCTGCTGCCCTCAGGCGCGGATGCTTCCGCCCCACACCTGACCTGGGACGACAAGCCGATGAGGAGCGGCGAGGGCACCTTCTTCGAGATCGCCGGCTGCTATCGCCGCTATCACTGCCCGCTGTCGCGCACCGTCTTTCTCGGCAAGCCAACCCAGGCCTTCCTCGATGCGGAGAAGGCGACGCTCGAGGGCATGGAGGCCGGCCTTGCCGCCGCCAAGCCCGGTAATGCCTGCGAGGATATCGCCAATGCCTTCTTCGCGGTGCTGAAGAAATACGGGATCGTCAAGGACAACCGCACGGGCTACCCGATCGGCCTTTCCTATCCCCCGGATTGGGGTGAGCGGACCATGAGCCTGCGCCCCGGCGACCGTACCGTGCTCCTGCCCGGCATGACGTTCCATTTCATGACCGGTCTCTGGCTGGAAGACATGGGCATGGAGATCACCGAAAGCATCGTCATCACCGAGAGCGGCGTCGAGTGCTTGTCCTATGTGCCCCGGCAGCTTGTCGTGAAGTGATTGCCTGAGATGAACAGCATGAGCATATCCATACGCCCATCACCGATCACGCCGTCAGTCGACTTCGATCGCGACGGCATCCAGCACGGCCATCTGCGCCTTCCCTGGTCGCGCGACGATTCCGCCTGGGGATCGATCATGATCCCCATCTGCGTCATCAGGAACGGCGAGGGGCCGACGGCGCTTTTGACGGGCGCCAATCATGGCGATGAATATGAAGGCCCAGTGGCACTCTTCGATCTCGCCCGGACACTGAAGCAGGAGGAGATCAAGGGCAGGGTCATCATCGTACCCGCGATGAATTACCCCGCCTTCCGGGCGGCGACGCGCACTTCACCGATCGACAAGGGAAACCTCAACCGGAGTTTCCCCGGTCGACCCGACGGTAGCGTGACCGAGAAGATCGCTGATTACTTTACCCGCTACCTGCTGCCGCTTGCCGACATCGTGCTCGATTTTCATTCGGGCGGCCGTACCCTCGATTTCCTGCCCTATGCCGCAGCGCATGCTCTGCTGGATAAGAGTCAGGAGAAAGCCTGCTTCGATGGTGTTGCCGCGTTTTCCGCGCCCTATTCCATGCGGATGATCGAGATCGATGCCGTCGGCATGTACGACACCACGGCCGAGGAGATGGGCAAGATCTTTGTGACCACCGAGCTTTCGGGCGGTGGAACTATATCGGCGCGTACGGCTTCCATCGCCAAGCGCGGCGTTCTGAATGTGCTGAAGCATGCGGGGATCGTTTCCGGCACCCCGGAGATCGAAGCGACGCAATGGCTCGACATGCCGTCTTCCGATTGCTTCGTCTTTTCCGAGGCCGACGGCCTTTTCGAGCCGCTCAAGGACCTGGGTGAGAAGGTTTCTCGGGGAGAAATCATCGCCCGTATCCATCCGATCGGCCGCACGGGATCCGTGCCGTCAGACCATCGAGCGGCGGTGGACGGTGTTCTCGCCGCACGTCATTTCCCCGGCCTCATCAAGACCGGAGATTGCCTGGCCGTCGTTGCGACCTTGACGGGAGGCCCCTGAATTGCCGCGCCGCGGCAGCGCGGCGCGGACTACCAACCCGCTACGGCAAAGATCCGGAAAACCGGACGGCCGATGGCGGAATCCAACCACAGAGGAGTGAACCATGAAATCGAATTTATACCGCAGTCTTGCCGCCGTGGGCCTGACCATTGGTCTGGCTGCATCCGCCAACGCCGCCAGCCTCGAGCAGATCAAGAAGGACGGCTATATCCGCGGCGCCAGCGCCAACGAAGTTCCTTACAGCTATATGGACGAGAGCGGCGCCGCCAAGGGCATCGGTCCCGATGTTGCCGCCGCCGTTCTGAAGTCGATGGGCGTCAAGGAAGTCGACTGGACCGTGACGCCCTTCGGCTCGCTGATCCCCGGCCTGAAGGCCAGGCGCTTCGACTTCGTTGCCGCCGAGCAGAACATCCTGCCCGAACGCTGCAAGCAGGTTCAATTCACCACGCCGAATTCCAGCTACGGCGAGGGCCTATTGGTGCCGAAGGGCAATCCGAAGAAGCTGCATTCCTATGAGGACATCAAGAAGGATCCGTCGCTCAAGGTCGCGATCGTATCGGGTGCCGATCAGCTCGATTT
The DNA here is from genome assembly GCF_008370325.1 of Martinezella tropici. GTDB lineage: Bacteria > Pseudomonadota > Alphaproteobacteria > Rhizobiales > Rhizobiaceae > Rhizobium > Rhizobium tropici_B. The sequence goes on from NZ_VNIP01000004.1 coordinate 233,718, forward strand.
CTTCCATGGTCTCGGTATTCCGGAATCCCAGATCGTCATGATCCAGGCGAATGCGGATGCGCTTTCCACGATCCAGACCGGCCGTGCCGACGCCTATGCGGCAACCGAGCTGACCGTCGCCAAGCTCGTTCAGGGCAGCACGAATGTCGAGCATGCGGAGCCGTTCACCGACCCTGTCATCAACGGAAAGTCCGTCAGAAGCTATGGCGGCTTCGATTTCCGGCCCGAGGACAAGGATCTCTACAAGGCCTTCAATACCGCTCTTGAAGCCTTCAAGAAGACCGACGACTACAAGAAGATCCTGATTTCCTATGGTCTGAGCGCCGAAAGCGTCGAAGCCGCACGCACGAAGAGCACCGAAGACCTGTGCGCGGGCAAGTGAGCCTATCGATAGTCGAGAACGACCTGGTGGCCGTCTGCGGACGATCGCCAGGCCGTTCGGCCCCTCCCATTCTGGAACGGAGGTGACCCGGACATGAGCTGGACACATTATCTGCCGGCATTGCTGAAGGGCGCGGAGGTGACGGCGCTCATCGCCATCGCCTCCATGTTTCTTGGTGCAATCCTCGCCTTTGCGGCCGGCCTTGCGCGCTTTGCCGGAGGACGCCTGCTGTCCTCGATCGCGATCGTCTATATCGAGATCTTTCGCGGCACATCGCTTCTGGTGCAGCTTTTCTGGCTCTATTATGCGCTGCCCCTGATCGGGATCTCCTTCGATCCTATCACCACAGGCATCGCCGGCCTGGGCCTCAATATCGGCGCTTATGGCGCAGAGGTAGTACGCGGCGCGCTGCAGGCGGTTCCCGACACGCAGCATGAGGCGGCGCGGGCGCTGAATTTCAAGCAGGGCCAGACGCTCTTTCATATCGTCCTGCCGCAGGCCGTGGTCGAAATGATGCCGGCTTTCGGCAATCTCGCCGTCCAGAACCTGAAGGATACGGCACTGGTCTCGCTGATCTCGATCAGCGATCTCACCTTCCAGGCGCAGCAATTGCGCAACATCACGCTCGACAGCGTGACGATCTATTCGCTGACGCTGATTGGATACTTCATCATGGCGCTCATCCTTGTTGCCTTCATGCGCTGGCTGGAGATGGTCCTTCGCCGTGGCGTCGCCTTCCCGGGGAGGGCGCCGGCATGATGTATGGCTTCACCTGGGATACGTCGACGACGCTGTCTTTTGCATTGTCGATCCTGCCGATCCTCGGCATCGGCCTGATCGTCACACTGGAGGCGGCAGCCGCGGGTTTTGCGATCGCGCTGGTTCTCGGCCTGGTTTTCGCTTTGCTCAGGCGCAGCCGTTTCGTGGCGATCTCCTGGCCGACGGCCTTCGTCATCGAGTTTCTGCGCGATACGCCGCTGCTCGTCCAGCTCTTCTTCCTCTATTACGTCCTGCCGATCTACGGCATCGTGCTGCCTGCCTTCCTGACCGGCGCACTGGCGCTCGGATTGCAATATTCGGCCTATACGTCGGAGGTCTATCGCGGCGGCCTGGATGCCGTGCCGCTCGGGCAATGGGAAGCGGCGACGGCGCTCAATCTCGGGCGCGGCCGCACCTACTGGGATGTCATCATCCCGCAGGCGATCCCCCGCATCATTCCGGCCATGGGCAACTATCTCGTCTCCATGCTGAAGGAGACGCCGGTGCTCTCCGTCGTGACGGTGGTCGACATGCTCAATCTCGCCAATCTCATCGGGGATCGGACGTTCGAGTATCTGGTGCCGCTTTCCCTCGTCGGCCTGATCTTTCTCATCCTCACGCTCGTCTGCTCGGCGGCCATTCATTGGCTCGAAAAGGCGTTGCCGAAAAACGGAATTGCTCTCAAATGACGCAACCATTGATCCGCTTTCAAGATGTGACCAAACGATACGGCCACCTCACCGTGCTCGATAATTTCTGCTTCGACGTCGCGCCCGGCGAGAAGGTGACGTTGATCGGCCCCTCCGGCTCCGGAAAATCCACCGTCCTACGCATCCTGATGACGCTCGAGCCCTTTCAGGAGGGAACCCTGCATCTGGCCGGCATGTCCTATCATCAGGACAACGGCCGCGGTCGGTTCCTCGCCAGTGAGGCGCATCTGCGTCAGATCCGCACCCATGTCGGCATGGTCTTCCAAAGCTTCAATCTGTTTCCGCACATGACCGTGCTGCGCAATGTCGTCGAGGCACCGATGCGGGTGCTCGGACTGGGCCGAGCGGAAGCCGAGTGCCGGGCCGTCGACCTTTTGCGCATGGTCGGCCTCTCGGAGAAGAAGGATCACTATCCGAGCCAGCTTTCCGGCGGCCAGCAGCAACGTGTTGCGATCGCCCGTGCGCTCGCCATGCGCCCACGGGTCCTGCTGTTCGACGAGCCGACATCGGCGCTCGATCCGCAGCTCGTCGGCGAAGTGCTCGGCGTCATCCGCGATCTCGCCCATGAACATGATCTGACCATGCTCCTGGTCACCCATGAAATGCGCTTTGCCCGCGAAGTGTCAGACCGTGTCTGCTTCTTCGACAAGGGCCGCATCTGCGAACAGGGCAAGCCGGAAGATATCTTCAGCGCGCCGAAGGAAGACCGCACCAAGGAGTTTCTGCGCTCCATCCTTTGACGGGATTGAGCTGCGGCAAGCGCGTTTCCGCTTTTCTTCGAATCGCGAAAACACTCTATCCTCTTATTTTTACGCAATTCCGGACGGAAAACCGCTATGCACTTTTCCTGGAATTGCTCTAAACGATCGAGCCTACGTCGAAGACGGGCGGCAGCTGTTCGAACGTACCGCGAACGGTTTCGAGCGCCGAGCGAAGGGCCGAGTGTGAGAGGCGGCCGCCGAGACAGATGCGGATGCCGCCGACCGGCCGCTCTCCACCGGCGACGAACGGATCGGACGGTGTGACAGCGACACCCTTGCGGGCAAGCGCCCGCACGAGACCTTCCTCCGTCCAGCGTTCGGGAACCGACAGCCATGCGCAGAGCGACAGCGGATGGCTGCCGGCAACGAACGGAGCCAGTACCTCGGAGACGATCGCCTGCCGGGCTTCGGCCTCGCCTCTCTGGACGGCAATCAGGGCTTCCGCCGTCCCATCCAGCACCCAGCGTGAGGCCATTTCGGCAACGACATTGGTGGCGCTCCATCCGGTCACGCGCAGGATCGAGGCGGCGCGGATCGAGTAGTGGGCGGGCACGACGAGATAGCCGATGCGCAATCCCGTCATCACGGACTTCGTGAAGCTGGTTACGAAGAAGCCGAGTTCCGGAATGAGATCGGGCATGGAGGGAAGGGGATCGCGAAGCATCGGCTTGTAGACCTCGTCCTCGATGACGAAGATACCATGCCGGCGGGCTATATCGGCGATTGCGCGCCGGCGCTCGGCCCCCATCACGTGGCTGGTGGGATTGCCGAGCGAGGAAACGATGACGAGCGCCGTCACGTCGCCGATGGCACAGGCCGCCTCGAAGGCTTCGGGCAGAATGCCCTCGCGATCGGTCGGAAGACCACGCAGCGTGAAGCCGAGAACATTGGCAAGACCGATGATGCCGTGATCGGTCAGGTTTTCGGTCAACACAACTTCGCCGGGCCGAACGACCGAGGCGACGGCGAGGAAAAGGCCATGCGCCGCGCCATTGGTGATCAGGATCCGGTCGGGATCGGTCTTCACCGACAGACCTGAGAGCCAGACCTGCGCCGCGGTCCGATGGGCATCGAGGCCGGCGATCGGCCGGCAGGGCCGCATGAAGCTGCTATTGTCGCTTTCGGCAAGCGCCTGCATGAGTTCACGGGCCGATCGTTCATGGGCTTCGGTGTAGACGGCCCGGATGATGGAGAGATCGGCGCTGCCGCTCGGATCGCGATCGAGCATGAAGCTGTCGGCGCGTTCGGTGACGCGGCTGCGCACGAAGGTGCCGCGCCCCACCTCGCCACGCAGATAGCCGCGGCGCTCCGCCTCCTTGTAGCTCAGGCTCACGGTCTGCACCGAAATCCCCAGCGCATGGGCGAGATCGCGATGCGTCGGCATCTGCGCGTGCACCGGCAGAATGCCGTCATCGATGTCGGCGATGATCTTGTCGGTGAGCAGCTTGTGCTTGGTCACGCCCTTGCGATGCTGAAGGACGGGTTTCCAGGCGCCATTGTCCTGGTCTTTTGAATCATGACGATACATGGATTGATCCGGTACAATTCTCAAGATCCATGTACACCATTCATTGCCGGATAGCGATGACCGCGCGGCCTATTGTCAACAACAGGTCGCGCAATCATCTCGCAAAATAAAGGGTACTCTTCTCAACTAGGATTTCGGCTAGCGGTTTGAAAGCACGCTTTCGATGGCGCCGGCCGCCGCCTTGACGACGGTATCGGCTTCTTCCCGCGTCAGGCACAGTGGCGGTGCAAAGCCAAGGATGTCTCCCTGCGGCATGGCACGGCCGATGACACCGCGTTCAAGCAGCGCTGTCGCCACCTGCGGGCCGATCTTCTTCGCCGGGTCAAAGAACTTGCGATCATCCTTGTCCTCGACGAATTCGACGGCTGCCATCAGCCCGTCACCACGAACCTCGCCGACATGCCTGTGGCCGCCGACGGCCTTGGCAAGTTCCGAGCGGAAATAGGCGCCGGTGGAGCCCGCATTTTCGACGATGCCGAGTTCATGGACCAGCTCGAGATTGGCGATGCCGGCCGCCGCGCAGATCGGGTGCGCGGAATAGGTCCACCCATGGCCGATGGCGCCGAGCTGATCGGATCCCTGGACGAGCACCTGCCACATCTTGTCGGAGACGATGCTGCCCGAAAGCGGCGCATAGGCAGACGTCAGGCCCTTGGCGATGGTGATCAGATCCGGCTTCATGCCGTAATGATCGGAGCCGAACATCGTGCCGAGACGGCCGAAACCGGTGACGACTTCGTCGGCCACGAGCAGGACGTCGTATTTGTCGAGAACGGCCTGGATCTTCTGCCAGTAGGTCTTCGGCGGCGGAACGATGCCGCCGGTGCCGAGGATCGGTTCGCCGATAAAGGCGGCAACCGTTTCCGGACCCTCGGCGAGGATCATGTCCTCCAGTCTGTCGGCGCAATGCTGCGCGAACTGTTCCTCATTCATCGACCGGTCGGCCCGGCGGAAGAAGTAGGGCGCTTCGGTATGAAAAATGGGCGCGCGCGGCAGGTCGAAGGCCTTGTGGAACAGTTCGAGGCCGGTGAGGCTGCCCGTCATGACGCCTGAGCCATGATAGCCGCGCCAGCGCGAGATGATCTTCTTCTTTTCCGGGCGGTCGAGAATATTGTTGTAGTACCAGATGAGCTTGATGTTGGTCTCGTTGGCGTCAGACCCGGAAAGGCCGAAATAGACGCGGCTCATGCCCTCGGGTGCGCGGTCGATGATCATCTTCGAAAGCGTGATCGAGGCTTCCGTGCCATGGCCGACATAGGCGTGATAGTAGGCGAGGTTCTTTGCCTGCTCGGCGATCGCATCAGCGATCTTCTGCCTGCCATAGCCGACATTGACGCAATAAAGGCCGGCAAAGGCGTCGAGGCTTTTCTTGCCGTTGGTATCGGTAATGTAAACGCCTTCGGCACCGGTAATCACGCGGGTCGGCGTCGCGCCGCGCGCGTGCATTCCCATGTGGGTTGAGGGATGGAAGAAATGGTCTCTGTCCCAGGCGTTCAGTTCGTTGCGCTTGTCAAGCATATTATCGTTCCTTCTTTTTCTATTCGCGGCGTCAGGCTGTCGTGTCGACGCAGAGATATTTGAGCTCGGTGAAAGCCTCGATGCCGTGGCGGGAGCCTTCGCGGCCGAGACCGGATTGCTTCCAGCCGCCAAAGGGGATCGGGCCGCCGGTGATCTTCACGCGGTTGACGGCCACCATACCGTACTCCAGCGCCCGGCCGAGCCGCATCTGCCGCGCGCCGTTCGTCGTCACGACATAGGCGACGAGGCCGTATTCGGTGTCGTTGGCCCGGGCGACGACCTCGTCCTCGCTATCGAAAGCGGTCACGGCGGCGACCGGCCCGAAGGTTTCTTCGTGCATGATCAGGGCATCCGGCGAGGGCTCGACGAGCAATGTGGGCTGGAAGAAAAGCTTGCCGGCATGGTGCCGCTTGCCGCCGGTCACAAGCCGTGCGCCGTGCTTCAACGCGTCGGCGACATGCTCCTCGACCTTCGCAATGGCGCGCTCGTGCATGAGCGGGCCGATATCGACGGCGCCGTCCAATCCGTTTCCAACCGTCAGGGCTTCGATGCGCTTGGCAAACGCCGTGACAAAGGCTTCCATGATCGGGCGCTGCACGAAGATGCGGTTGGCGGCCAGGCAATCCTGGCCGGAGGTCGCGAATTTGGCATTGATGGCGATATCGACGGCGCGATCAAAATCGGCGTCGTCGAAGATGATCAGCGGCGCATGGCCGCCAAGTTCCATGACCAGCCGCTTCATGCTCGCAGCGCATTGGCCGGCGATCAGCTTGCCGATCTCGGTCGAGCCGGTGAAGCTCAATGCCCTGACCCGCGAATCGTCGCAGAAGGCGCCGACGACGGTTGCGGCATCGCCGGTCAGCACGTTGAAGACACCGGCGGGAAGCCCGGCGCGTTCGCCGAGTTCCGCGAGCGCAAGCGCCGACAATGGCGTTTCCGACGATGGGTGGGCAACGACGGTGCAGCCGGCGGCAAGCGCTGCGGCGGCCTTGCGCGTGATCATGGCAGCGGGAAAGTTCCAGGGCGTGACGATGCCTACGACGCCCAAGGCTTCCCTGCGGACGAACATTTCGGTGTCGGGCAGATGGCTGGTCACGCTTTCGACGTTGATCCGCTTGGCTTCCTCGGCGTACCATTCAACAAAGCTTGCGGCGTAGTCGATCTCGCCGCGGGATTCATCAAGCGGCTTGCCCTGCTCCAGAGTCATGATCAGCGCCAAATCTTCGCGCGCCTCGATCATCAATTCGTACCACCTGCGCAGGATCGACGCTCGCTGCTGGGGCAAGCGCGCGCGCCAGGCCGCAAAGGCATCCGTTGCCGCGTCGATGGCCTCGAAGGCTTCCCTCTGGTCAAGGCTGGTGACCCAGGCGAGTGTTGCGGCGGTTGCGGGATCGATGACCTGGAAGCTGCGACCGGCCTTACCGGCGACCCAACGGCCGGCGACATAGGAAAGGTCTCGCAGCAGATGGCGGTCGTTCAGCCGCGAGAGGGCTTCATGATAGGTGGCGCGGGCGTGGAGCGCAGGCATGGTTAGGTCTCTCGTTCCAGATGCCACAATGGTCTCATGGAACACCGCGAGAGATTGTCCAATGCTGGCAGCTGGAAGAGAGAAAGGACCTAAAGAGGAGGGCGTCGGTAGAGAGTCTCTCTATTCGTCGCGAGAGGCATCCGGAGAAAGCAGGTCGGTGACAGGCAGCACCGTCTCCTCCTTCACGGTCTTGGTGACGATGTAGGTGAAATAGCGCTCGATACCGAGATCGCGATCGAGGAGATCGTCGATCAGGCGCTGATAGGCATCGATATTGGCCGCCATGATCTTCAGAATGTAATCGACGCCGCCGCCGACGGCCCAGCAGGCAACGATTTCCGGGATGGCCGCGACTGCCCGCTCGAAGCGGTCGAAGTCGGTCTGGCGATGGTTGGCAAGCGTAAGCTCGACCATGACATTGGCGATCGGGGCGAGCCGGCGCAGCGACAGGCGCGCGTGATAACCGGTGATGATGCCTGCCTTTTCCAGCTTGCGAAGGCGCAGCCAGCATGGCGTCGGCGAAAGGCCGACCTTTTCGGCGAGCGCAAGCTTGGTGATGCGGCCATCGCGCTGAATGGCATCCAGTATCCGCAGGTCGATTGCATCCAGTTTCATTTAAAGCTGCTTGTCTGTCATCCGAGCTTCCAAGAGCAATGGCATCCGAAACCGGCACTGACAAGCGCGCTGAGCGGAATTGAGTGATCAGTTACGCCAGCGGCAGATCCGGCATGGGAGCATTTCTGGCGTGATGCCGCTGCTGCTGATGGCACGCAGCAGCGGCAGCCTCATCGCAGCCTCATTCGGGCGCCACGACAAGCGTCTCGTCGATTTCGGCAGCTTCTTCCGGAAGGGCGCGCTGGCGAGCTAGGCGCAGGAGCGTGGCCAGCAGCAGAATAGCCATCAGTCCGAGCTCGACGGCGATGGCCGTCACGCCCGCCATGAGATAGAAACTTTTATATTGCAGGACCTGTGCGAATACCGCTCCCAGGATCGCTGGCCCGAGGCCCAGCGAAACCTGCTGCATGGTGGCGAGCATGGCGCTGCCTGCTCCGGCATGTTCATGCGGCACATCGGCAAGCCCGAGGCGGTAGAAGCAGTTGACGATCAGCGCCTGACCGAAGCCGATCAGGATCGTCGAGGGGATGAGGTTGATGACATCAGGCCGCGGCCAGACCATTTCCAGCGTCACGATGAGCAGAGTAAGCCCGGTCATCTGGATGAGGCAGCCCGTCACCAACATGGCCTCGCGGCGCATGCCGGCAAGCCGGCGCGTGACGAAGACGGCGGAGAGGAAATAGGAACCGCCGAGCGCAATCAGCGCGTTGCCCGATTGCAGCGGCGTCAAACCGGCGCCCGCCTGCAGCGTCAGGGCGAAGACGAACATGAAGCCGCTCCAGCAGGTGAAGAAGATGATGGCGATCAGCCCGCCGAAGCGCATACTGGAGATGCGGGTCAGCGAGGGCGGCAGGATCGGGAAGGCGCCGCGCGCCTCCTTGGCCCGCTCGATGCGCCAGAGGAGTGCCGCCAGCGGCAGGATCGGCGCGAAACCGAGCAGGCAGAGGTAGTTCCAATGCAGGGAGGGACCAAGTGCCGTTGGCAGCAGTACCGATAGCGTCAGCAATGCCAGCACGATCATGCCGGACCAGTCCACCGGGACTCTGCCTTGCCCGCGTGTCTCCGGAACATGGCGCCACATGCTGAAGAGCATCAGGACGCAGATCGGCAGGTTGATGAGGAAGATGCTGCGCCAGCCGGAGCCGGCGATATTGGCGGAGATGAGAAAGCCGCCGAGGACTTGGCCGATAATGAAGGCGATGCCGCCGGTTGCGCCGTAGAGCGCAACCGCGCGGGCATGGTCGCGTCCGGTGAGCGTGACGTGGATCGTCGCCAGCACCTGCGGCACCATCAGCGCCGCCGCAATTCCCTGCAGCGTTCGGGCGACGATGAGGAAGGCGGCGGAGGTCGCGACACCGCAGAGCAGCGAGGCAAGGCAGAACATGACGACGGCAAGGCCGAACATGCGTCGGCGGCCGAAATTGTCGCCGAGACGCGCGCCCATGGCCAAGCAGACGGCGAAGGCGACGCCATAGGCGGCAACGAAGAGTTCGAGCTCGGTCTCGCCGGCATGCAGCGAGGCGGAGATGGCGGCAAGGCCGACATTGATGATGGAAAAATCGAGCTGCAGCAGCAATTGCCCGGCAAGCAGGATCATCAGGCCGACTTGGCCGAGCCGGATTGGTGCGGATGACATGAAGACCTCAAAGGATTTTCGAAACAGAGTCCACAGTCTTCTACACCCATGTTAAACTGGTACAAGACACCTATTTAGACTGGTATAAAAAGTGCCAGGCTGGAGAACGAAAATGCACGGCACACTCGATATTGCTCCCCATCATATGCTGTCGCGAGCCCAGGAACTTGGCGAGATGCTGCGAAGGCGACGGGAAACGCTCGATCCGGGGCGCTTGGGTCTCGGCCGCGCCGGGCGGGTTCGTACACCCGGATTGCGGCGCGAAGAAGTGGCGGCGCGCGCCGATATCGGCATCACCTGGTACACGAAGCTGGAACAGGGCCGGCCGATCCGCGTGTCGCCGCGCGTGCTCCTTTCCGTCGCGCAGGCGCTGGAATTCAACGAGGTTGAAACGGAGCATCTGTTCAGACTGGCAAACCTGCCCGTCCCGCCGCGGCTCGATTCTCCCCAGGTGTGCAAGCCGCTGACCGCCGCAAGCCAGCACATTCTCGATCAACTCTGTCCCTATCCCGCTCTCATCCAGACGCAACGTTACAATATTCGCGGCTTCAACGAGGCCTATCGCCGTCTGGTCGGAGTGGACCTCCACGCCATCCCGGCTGAAGATCGGAACTGCATCTATCTGTCCCTCGTCAATCCTGCCTGGCGTGCAAGCCAGGCCGACCCCGACGAGATGCTGGCCAACATGGCCGCCCTGTTTCGCGCCTCCATGGCCGAACATCTCGATGATCCTGTCTGGGAGCGGCAGCTGCAGCGCTACATGAGCGCCTCGGATCAGTTCCGTATCGTATGGGATCGCTACCAGCTCAAAGGCATCGAGAATGCCGTCAAGCGCTTCCGTCTTGCCGACGGCACGATCCTTGCCCTGCAATCCAACAATTGGTGGGCAAGCCCCAGCAATGACGACCGCATGATCGTCTATACGCCGGTCGATGAGATCGGAGCCGAAAGGCTGAAAACAATGATGAAACGCAAGCGGGCCTGCTGAGGGGCAAGACCGCTGGGTTTGCTCGCCAGGAAGGCGCCTACTGAGCCGCCGTCTTCGGCGCCCCCGCCTGCAGGTCCCCTTGATCGGCGAGGATCGCGGCAGCCTCGTTCAGCAGCACGTCCTTTGCGTTCTTGCGGGCTTTCTCGATGGCGATATCGGCACTCAGACTGCGCTCGTTGGCCTGCAGGCCATCGTCTTCGCCAGTGTCTACGCCGTCATTGATCTGGTCGCGCGATTTGAGGCGGTTTGCCTGGGCGGCCATTTCGTTGCGGCGTTCGGTTTCGTTGAGAGAAATAACCTGCTTGTCGCGCTGGGCTCTCAGCACGGCAATGTCTTCGACAAAGCGCTGGAAATCCTTGTCGTTCTGCACGCGCGCATCATGGCTGCTTTGCAGCTGCGGCAGCAAAGCCTTTATATTGCCGGCGGGCGTATATTTTGCCGGCTTGACCTGCGTCCACGGCAGGGCATTGTCATAGCTTGATTCACCAAAGCTCTTGGGATCCGAAAGACCCGGCAGGCTAATGTCGGGCGTCACGCCGCGCAGCTGGGTCGTGCCGCCATCGACGCGGAAAAACTGGGCCACGGTCAATTTCAGCTCGCCGAATTTCGGCTTGATGTTGTGGGCGACCTGATCGAGATTAACCACGGTTTGCACCGTGCCCTTGCCAAAGCTGGGTTCGCCGACAATCACGCCTCGGCCATAATCCTGTATCGCCGCGGCGAAAATCTCGGAAGCCGAGGCCGAACCGCGATTGATCAGCACACCGACGGCGCCGGTCCAGGCGGGGGTGGAAAGATCGTCGTTTTCGACCTCCACCTGGCCATCCGCATTGCGCTGCTGCACCACCGGACCCTTGCCGACAAACAGACCCGTCAAGTCGATCGCTTCGGAGAGCGAGCCGCCGCCATTGTTTCTAAGGTCGATCAGAACGCCTTCAACCTTGTCCTGCTTCAACTCGTCGAGGAGCTTGGCGACGTCGCGGCTCGCGCTTCGGTAATCCTTGTCGCCTTTTCGCCGCGCTTCGAAATCTTCATAGAAGGCCGGCAAGGTGATGACGCCGATCTTCCGGGTGGCATCGCCATCCTTGACCGACAGGATGGTCTTCTTGGCAGCCTGCTTATCAAGGCTGATCTTGTCACGCACCAGGCTGATCACGTGATGCTTGGCATCGGGGCCGGCATCCGCCGGCAGGATATCCAGGCGCACGACGGAACCCTTCGCGCCGCGTATCATCTGCACGATTTCATCGAGACGGGTTCCCACGACCTCCTTGATCGCACCGTTCTCGCCTTGACCGACACCGACAATGCGGTCGCCGACCGCCAGCTTGCCGGACAATTGCGCCGGGCCGCCCGCCACGAGCTCGCGGATCGTCGTGTAATCATCTCTTTCCTGCAGCACCGCGCCTATCCCGACCAGCGAGAGCTTCATGGAAATATCGAATTCAGCCGAGGCGGTCGCGCCGAAATAGTCGGTATGCGGGTCGACCGACGTCGTATAGGCATCCATGAACGACTGGAACACATCGTCGCTCTTGTATTTGTAGGCACGTTCGAGCGAATTTTCATAGCGTTTGTCGAGGGTGTCGCGAATGGCGGCATCATCCTTGCCGGCCAATTTCAGGCGCAGCCAGTCGTTCTTGACGCGTTTGCGCCACAGGTCATTGCTCTCCGCTTCCGATTGCGGCCAAGGCTGTTTGTCGCGCACCAAGGGATAGTCTTCCTGCACGCTGAAATCAAACTTCTGCTTGAGCAGGCTGCGCGCATAGCTCATGCGATCGACCACCCGCTGCTCATACGTGTTGAAAATCGAAAACGGGATATTCAGGTCTTCCTGGTTGATGGCGTCGTCGATCTTGGTGCTGCCGGCCATGAACTTGTCGATATCCGCCTGCGAGAAGATGATCCGGTCTGGGTCCAGGGATTTGATGAACCGGTTCATGACCTTGGCTGACAAAGCATCATCCAGGGGAACAGGCCTGTAATGGAAACGGGTGAGGAATTCGGCGCTCAAATGAGCGGCCTGCGCCTGTTGCGGCAGTGGCGTCAAAATTGGCGGCGAACCTGCTTCCAGAGCATATGCCGACGGAGCAATTGCTAGGAAAAGGCAGAGTAAACCATATTTCATACGCATCAAATCTTGGCCCGCTTCTGGATCGTTGAGTGTTGAATGTATGATCTTAGGTGGAACAATTATGGTTTTTTGGCAACCAGACAGATGCTTTCCTTGCGGAAACATTTTTCCAAATGCTGCCGGGAGAGCCAACCGACAACGTCTTTGCAATGCCGTTCAGGGCTGATTCCGAACGGTATTCGCGAACGGCGCCAGCCTCTGCGGAGGCAGGCCGTGAACGATCCGCGCAGGACACAATTTCCGGAAAATCCTCGCCGAGTCTCGCTAGACTTCCATGACGTCTTCGAAGGCTTCCGGAAAATTTTCACGTGCCAGCTTTTCGTTGATCACAAGCATCGCCTCATAGGACATCGGATCGAAATCCTTGTCCGCCGCCACGACCTCGCGTCCAAAGAGCAGGTTCAGGCGAGCCGCGTCGAGGTTGCCGCGCTCGAAAGGTTCGGCTCCGAATTGATGCCAGAGCGCGTGCAGGAAGGCCGCGTCGATCCGGTGTTCCTGCGATCCCGATCGCGCACGGCGAGGGAGCTGCTTGATCGGCGTTACGCCCCTGGGGTTCGCGCGGCGAATGGTGAATTGGATGCCCGTCCCCGGCATGCCGGATGGAAAGCCGCGGTGCTTCGTCATATCGGGGAGCTGCTTAGCCATGGCGATCGTTCCTGCTCGCTACGAGGTCCTGTCGGCCCTTCCAACGTTAGGGCAACTCGATGGAGAGGGCTGTGTGTGGCCGCACTCTGTCGTGATTTCCGTCTTTCCGTCAATCCCGGGACCGGACTTTCAAAGACGGCTATCAAGCCGCCTCAGTTACAAGATGATATGGCTGCACGAGGGAATCGGCTGGAATGCCCCATTCCTTGTGCAGTTTGTGAATCATATCCACCGTAAGGGCGCGTCTCCGGTTAAGTATCTCGGAGGCGCGAGACTTAGAGTTGAATAGATCGGCCAAATCGGACTGCTTGCGGCCCATCATCTCCATGTGAGCCTTGATCAGCTCTATCGGCTCTGGAGCCTCGATTGGGTAATAACGATCCTCATAGGCTTCGATGAGAGCGGAGAGAATATCGAATCGGTCTGCCTGCGGGGTGCCAAAATCGGGCGGCACATCGAAGTATTGTTCAACCTCGCCAATAGCCCAGGCAAGGTCTTCATCGTTCCTGATGGGGCGGATATTGTCCATTACACGGCCTCCGGATTGATATTATCGTATTCTTTATGAGTGCCGACAAATTTGATCAGCACACGTTGGTATGGATAAGCGACGTGGACAATCGGACGGAATTTGTTTCCCGCAATATCGAAAATAATGCGGTTATCGCTGACGAAATCGACATTCGCTCCGAACATCATTTTGACATCTGCAGGCCCGTTCCACATCGCCTTGTCGACCACTGCGTACCAAGTCCTTAATGGGGTTTCAGCTTGGGGATGGATTCCCCAAAACTTCCTCAATGTAGACTTAGCGATGATCTGCATGAGCAGTGTGTAACACATTCCCATATCGGGAACAAGGAAAATTTCCCAAAACGGGAACTCCGGAAAGCCTCTCTTGAAACAATCGAAGTTCAGAGCAATGGCGATTTCTCGGAGCTGCTTTTTTATGCCAAAAAAGCAAACATGAATAAACGCCATCCATCTGAGAGAATGTACAAAATTCCGGACATGAGAAGGTCTCATGTCCACTCAAATGAAGCGGCTCGATTGATAGAGATATGGCGGTCAATGGGCTTCCGTGGGGATCAGCGGAACCTCCGCGCCGCTGGCGTCGTAGAGCCTGCCGTTCAGAAAGTAATCGCCGTCATGGAGAATGGCGATGTCCTGAAAGCGGATCAGACGTTCTGTTCCCGCGACGAAAACCGACTGCTGGTCCGAGTTGCCGGCCTTTAGATGGTTGAACAGAAGGTTGAGGGTGATCGCCATCAATGCCGCAGAACTGATGCCGGAGTGGAAAATGGTGATGATCCACGCAGGAAAATGTTCATAGAAGCCCGGAGCTGAGATCGGGATCATCCCGAACCCGATCGACGTCGCCACGATGATGAGGTTCATATTGTTGTCGTAGTCGACCTTGGCGAGGGTCCGGATCCCGCTCGCCGTCACGGTTCCGAACAGAACGAGGCCCGCTCCTCCAAGCACGGAACTTGGAACGGCCGCCACGATGCGGCCGACGACCGGTAGCAATCCGAAGGCGACGAGGAAAAGCCCGCCGGTCGCCACGACATAGCGGCTCTTGACGCCGGTCACCGCGACAAGGCCGACATTCTGGGCAAAGGCGCTCTGCGTGAAGGAGCCGACGACGGGGGCAAGGAGGCTGGAAAGCATATCGGCGCGCAGGCCGTTGCCGAGCCGGCGGGCATCGACCTTGGTGCCGACAATTTCGCCGACGGCAAGAATATCCGCGGAAGTCTCGACGAGCGTCACCATGATGACGATGAACATCGAGACGATCGCCGCCATATCGAAGACGGGATAACCGAAATGAAAGATCTGCGGCAGGGCGACGGATGGACCGGTCATGACCCGCGAGAAATCGGCAATGCCAACGGCATAAGCGATGCCCGTGCCGATGACGATCGCGAGCAGGATGGAGAGCCTCGATATGGAGGCGCTTCCCAGCTTGCTGAGCAGCAAGA
Organism: Martinezella tropici; assembly: GCF_008370325.1. Classification (GTDB taxonomy): domain Bacteria; phylum Pseudomonadota; class Alphaproteobacteria; order Rhizobiales; family Rhizobiaceae; genus Rhizobium; species Rhizobium tropici_B. The sequence continues at coordinate 248,904 of NZ_VNIP01000004.1, forward strand.
CGATCACCAGCGTCACGGCCGCAAGCTGGATATTGGCCGGGCTGCCGAAATCCGGCGCATTCCTGTTGCCGCCCATGGCCCAGCCTGCCGCGACCGGCATAAGCGTGAGCCCAATGGTCGTAATGACGATGCCGGTGACAAGCGGTGGAAAGAAGCGCGTGATACGTGAAAATACCGGCGTGATGATAAGGCCGATGAATGAGGCGGCAATAACCGCGCCAAGGACGGACTGGATGCCGCCATGTCCGGTAATGGCAATCATCGTCGCGACGCCGGAAAAGGATACGCCCTGTACGAGGGGAAGGCGGCTTCCGAAGAATGGTATCCCGATCGTCTGCAAGATGGTCGCCAGGCCGCCGGCAAACAAGGAAGCCGTTACGAGCAGACCGATGTCGGTTGGCGAGAGGCTGGATGCCTGACCGAGTATCAGCGGAACGGCAACGATGCCGCCATACATTGTGAGAACATGCTGAAGGCCGTAGGCCAGGTTGGCGCCAAGGCCGAGTTTTTCGTCCTCGGGGGAAAGGGGTGCGGTATTTTCCTCTGCGGTTGCTGCCAAGGTAATCTCCTCCATACCTTTGCGTTTCTCATTTCCTCCAAATGAGCAGCATAAGTTACGGCGACTGGCCCTGCATGACTTTATAGAAAAATGCGAAACAGCTTACCGATGGGCAGGGGGCCGGCATGGCCTGTACCGGATGCCACCAGATGTTCAGGTCCGGTGGCATCCGTCGTCAGAAGCCTCTATTGGGAATCGGGTAATTCTTCGGTTTCGACGTATCCATAGACCTCAGGCAAAATGAACTTGGCCGCGAGAAAACCGATCAGCGACAGGATCGCCACCGAGAAGGTCGCGCCGGCCTTGCCGAACTGCTCGCTGAGGATGGGGAACACGAACGCACCGAAAAAAGACGCTCCCTTGACGAAGACATAGCCAAAACCCGAGGCCGTTGCCTTGAAACGACTTGGAGCGACCATGGACGATATCGTCATGCCGTTGGACGCGTCCCAATAATGGCCCCACATGAGAATGCAGGCGCCGACGACGATGATGATCTTCCAATCATACTGTATGCCAAGGCCACCTAGGATAAGGCCGAAGAATGCCAGTCCGAAACCCCACATGGCAACACCGCGATGGCCGATTCTGGGCAGCATGAGGGGCGCCACATAGCCGGAAATCGTCGCAAGGCAGAAGATCAGGGCGGTCACCATGTTCGTGCCGGTAATGTTGCCGTCGCTCGATACGCCGACGCCGCTCAGCACCAGGATGACCGGCAGGTAGAAGCCCCAGGCGGTAAATTCCGCTCCCTGGCATGCATTGGAAATCCACGAGAAGATCGTCGCCCGTTTCTTGATCGGATCCGCCCAGATAACCTTGAGGAAATCGCCGAGCCTGGGTTTGGGGAGCTGCACATCCTCGTTCGGAAGCATGTCGAGCGGATCGTCGAACAGCCGCTTGGAAACCTCCTTGGCTTTTCTGAAATGGCCGCGCTGCAACAGGGAAAGCGGTGTCTCCGGCAGGTCGAGGCGCCAGAACAGCAGGATCGCCGCCGGAACGGCGCCGAGTGCGAGAGCGATGCGCCATAGCAGCGAATGGTCCATGCCGATGACATACATCACCGTGATGATGATAATGGCGAATACCTCGCCGAGCCCGAACATGAACTGCCAGCGGCTGCCCATCTGTTCGCGCTTGCCCTTGGACATCGATTCCATGATGTAGGCGTAGCCATTGGAGATATCGCTGCCGAGCGGAATGCCGATCAGGAAGCGGATGAGGATCAGCTCCCATATGTCGCGTACGAAAGCCTGCGCGATCGCCAGGATGATGAAGAGGATCATCGTGCCGATGAAGACCTTCTTTCGTCCGAAATAGTCGGCAAAGATTCCCCCGAGCAGCGCACCGATCAAGGCGCCGCCCTGGACGGCGGCGGTGGCAAGACCGAGCTGCGCCGCCGTCGGATTGAAATCCGTCTTGATGAAGATCAGCACAAAGGCGATGGCATAGAGATCCCAGGCCTCGATGAGAATGGTTGCGATCATCATCCAGCCGCCATGCGTGCTGGATATCGTATTGGGCTTGTTTAACAGGACTCTCGTCGCTTCATCCGACAATTTCCGTATGGTTGCCGGATCATGAGTATCAATGGTTGCCGAATCATGAGTATCAATTGCCATTCACTCCTCCTCCACATGGTCTATCATTGCGCCTTGATTGCTTATGTCGCGAAGCTGAGCTGCACCTTCATTTGAGTGGTCCGGTCGCGGACGATATCGAACGCCTCGCGGATATGTTCCATCGGTACCGTCGACGTGATGATCGGCCGCACATCTATGCGTCGTTCCGCTATCATCCGGGCGGCGAGGGCATACTCGCTATGGAAACGATGTGTGCCGACCAGCCGGATCTCCTTTCCGACCAGGGCATTGAACGGGATATGCGAGCCGTTGCTGACGCCGACCGCGACGATGGTGCCGCGCGGCTTTACGATAGGAAACAGATTGCCCAGCGCGATGCCCGATCCGGTGCATTCGAAACCGACATCGAAATATCCCTTGTCTTCGGAATAGCTGGCGAGGCGGTCGCCGTCGCCACCATTGATGGTCAGGGCGGCTCCCATTTTCTCCGCCGCCTTCAACGGGGCTTCCGCCAGGTCGACGGCAACGACTTCGCGCGCGCCTGCCATGCGTGCAGCACCGATCAGAAGGGCGCCGATCGGACCCGCTCCCATGACCGCCACGCTCTTGCCAAGCAGGCTGCCGGCGTTGTTGATGGCATGAAGACCGACCGAGAGCGGCTCTGCGCAGGCCGCCTCGTCCAGGCCTGCCTCGCCGACGGGCTCGCATTGAAAATCGTCGACGACGATGAGATCGCGAAAACCGCCATCGCAGTGCGGCTTGCGCATCGCGCTTCCGAAGAACTGCATTTCCAGGCAATGCTGCTGCTGTCCAGCCTGACAAAAGCGGCAGTGGCCGCAGGGCCGGCTCGGGCAAAGCGCCACCCGATCCCCTGGCTTCACATTTTCAACGCTTGCGCCGACGGCCTCAACGGTGCCGGCGACCTCGTGACCAAGGATGATCGGTTCGGTAACGCGGATCGTGCCTATCCCGCCATCCCAGAAATAATGGATATCCGATCCGCAGATCCCTCCGGCTCCAACGCGCACCAGCACTTGTCTGTCGCCGACTGCGCCGATCTCTCGCTCCTCGATGCGTATGTCGCCTTGAGCGTGAAGCACGCAAGCTCTCGTCTTCATGAGCTCCCTCCTGTGTGTCTCGGACGGCCATCTCCGCTCAAGCAGGGCTGAGCAGCCAATCAGCCGCCGTTGTCTTGGCTGTGCCGATTTGCCAAACGGCTAGGTCGATGGCGTGAAAAAATCGGGATATTGCGCCTCGACCGACGGCAGATCCTCCAGGATGAGCTGCAGGTGCTGTCTCATCTCGCGCTCGGCCTCGTCCGGGGCGGAGCGTTCGATGCTGTCGACGATGGCGGTATGCTGTCGCACGAGTTTTTGCTGCGGAAAGCTTCTCAATGTGAGATGGCGCACGCGGTCCATCTGCAGCTTCACGTCCTCGATGACCTTCCAGCCATAGGACCGGCCCGCCGCGTCGGCCAGGGTCCAATGAAACTGCTCGTCCAATTTCATGAAATCATCAGGCCTGTCGATCGGGATTACTGCCTGCTCTTCCAGCTGCTGGCGAAGATGCTTGATCAGGCGGGCATCGCTCTTGGCCGCAAGCTCGCGTACGATATGGGTTTCGATCGCTTCGCGCACGAAACGCGCATCGATCACCTGAGCGATGCTGATCTTTCGGACAAAGGTACCGCGCTGAGGTCTGACTTCGAGCAGACCGTCCTCGGCAAGCTTGATAAAGGCCTCGCGCACCGGCTGGCGGCTCGTGGCAAATCGCCCTGCAATGTCCACTTCCGACATCGCCGTGCCCGGACTGAACTCACCTCGAACAATCAGCCGGCGGAGCGCTTTATATATTTGCGGTCCCACGGGGGCGGTCGGTTCCAGCGACCATGCGGTCGTCCGGGTCTCGTCCGTGCGTCGCGCTGTTGTTCGGGTCGAGTGGTTGATCGTCGCCATAGCGCATTCAATATAGTGGACTACCATACTAGTCAATCACAATCCTACATGCTAATGCAGTCGCACATGCAAATCATGCCGTCTCGAAGGGAATAATATCGTGAAGCAGACTTGGCGATGGTTCGGGCCGCGGGATCAGGTTTCGATCGACGATATGCTGCAGGCTGGGGTGCAGGGTGTTGTCAGCGCGCTGCATCACGTCGCGACCGGAGCCGTGTGGTCCGCAGCCGAGATTACGAAGCGCAAGGCCGAAATAAGCCGGATGACGGATGGCGGCCCCTCCGGTCTCGCCTGGGACGTGGTCGAAAGCCTGCCCGTTTCGGAAGATATCAAGAAGCAGAAAGGCGAGTGGCGCGAGCATATCGCAAACTACAAGCTCAGCCTTGGCCATCTTCGCGATGCCGGCATCGAAACGATTTGCTACAATTTCATGCCGGTGCTGGATTGGACGAGAACGCATCTGAGATGGCGCCTGCCCAACGGCGCGACCTGCATGCGGTTCGATCTGGTCGATTTTGCCGCCTTCGATCTGTTTATCCTCGCCCGGGCCGCAGCTGCACAGGAGCTGCCCGACTGGCTAGTGGAGCAGGCACGCGAGCGGCATGCGGGCATGAGCCAGGAGGAACGGCAGGCGCTGGCAAACAATATCGTCTGCGGCCTGCCAGGTGCTGCTGAAAACTTCACGCTGGCGGATGTGCGCGCCCATCTGGAGGATTATGATGATGTCTCGGCGGACCGGCTGCGGGCTCATCAGATAGATTTCCTTTCCGAAGTCGTTCCCGTGGCGGAAGAGCTTGGCATGCGGCTATGCTGCCATCCGGATGATCCGCCGCTCGCGCTTCTCGGCCTGCCGCGCATCATGTCGACGGAGGCGGATTATGCGGCGCTGATGAAAGCCGTCGACAGCCCGGCAAACGGCATCACGCTGTGTACCGGATCACTGGGCGCCCGGCCGGACAATGACCTGCCCGGCATGATGGAACGGCTCGGCGATCGCGTGCATTTTCTGCATCTGCGCAACGTCAAGCGCGAATCCAGCGATGTCTACGGTTCCTTCTACGAAGCCGAGCATCTTGGGGGAGGTACCGACATGGTGGCGATGATTGCCGCCATCGTGCGCGAAGAGCGTCGCCGTGCCGCCAGCGGGCGCGTCGATTGGCAAATCCCGATGCGGCCGGATCACGGACAGGATATTCTCGATGACCTCAAGCGTGAAGGTCAGCCCGGCTATCCCGCCATCGGGCGGCTCAAAGGCCTTGCCGAACTGCGCGGCATCGAGACGGCATTGTCCCACCCCTCGGCAGGGCTGCGGGCATGACCGATCGGAAGCGCCTGTCTTCGCTCGCCGACATAGCCGGTTCTGCGTCAAGGCCCGGCTATGAGCCCGGCCGTCACGGTCGCGGCATCGTGCATCTGGGAGTGGGCGCATTCCATCGCGCTCATCAGGCCGATTACACGGATGCGGCCCTTGCCGCTCGCGGCGGTGATTGGCGTGTCGTGGGCGTGAGCCTTCGCGGCCATGATGTTGCCGACGCCCTTAATCCGCAAAACGGCCTCTACACGCTGATCGAACGCGATGCGGCCGGAGCACGTGCAAGGGTCATCGGCAGTGTAGAACGCGTCATCGCCGCGAGCCGCGAGCCTGCTGCACTGATGCAGGCGCTCGTCGACCCGGCGACGCGCATCGTGTCGATGACCGTGACCGAGAAGGCCTACGGCATCGACCGTGCCAGGATGACGGTCGCTCTCAACCATTCCGCCGTCGCGGCGGACCTGGCAAAACCTGCACAGCCGAGCGGCGTGCTCGGCGTGCTGACGGAGGCACTGAAGCGTCGGCGCGCGTCGGGCACCGCGCCTTTTACCGTGCTGTGCTGCGATAATCTGCCTGACAATGGGGCTTTCGTTCGGGCAGGGGTCATTGATTTTGCTCGCAGATCCGACCCTGCGCTTGCCGACTGGATTGCAGCCGATGTCGCCTTTCCGTCAAGCATGGTCGATCGCATTACGCCCGCGGCAACCCAGCGGACGCTCGACGATGCCCAGCAAATGACGGGCTGTGTGGATCATGCCGCGATCGAAACCGAACCTTTTCGGCAATGGGTGATCGAAGACCGCTTTCCAGGCGGGCGCCCGGCCTGGGAGACGGGCGGCGCATTGTTTGTCGATGACGTGCGTCCCTACGAGACGATGAAGCTGCGCATGCTCAATGGATCGCATTCGATGCTGGCCTATGCCGGTTTTCTGACCGGCCGGCGCTATGTCCGCGATACGGTCGGCCCGGCCGGCTTCCGCCCCTTGGTCATGCGGCATCTGAGCACTGCGGCTTCCACGCTTCGGCCGCTGCCCGGCATAGAACTCGACGCCTATGCGGCGGATATTCTTGCCCGCTTCGCCAATCCCGCCATTGCCCACGAAACACGTCAGATTTCGATGGATGGCACCGAGAAGTTGCCGCAGCGCCTGCTGGCACCGGCCGTAGAGCTATTGGCCAAAAGCGCGGACACAGAGCCCATTGCCTTCGCCGTTGCAGCCTGGATGCGCTATTGTCTCGGACGCCTGGACGACGGAACGGCTTATGCCCTCAACGACCCGCGCGAGACCGATATCGCCAAGGCCATTTCGGGCGTCCGCTCGCCGTCCGATCTAGCCAGGGCCTTGCATGCCCTTCCGGGGCTATTTCCTGACCGTCTTCGCTCCGACCCCAAATGGCTGGATGCCGTGTCGTCCCGCCTTGGTAGGATGATGACGGATGGGATGGAGGCAGCGGTCGCTTCCGAACTGGCGCATTAGCATACGGCTGATGCCGTCTCTGATGACGAGCAAAGTCTTCAAAATATCCCCTGTGGACGAATCACATGCTTCCCTTGTCGAAGGGCTGATCGGCTCTAGTTTGCGAATCTCTAATGATTTGTAAGGGTTAGTGGTTGTGAGTTATGATTGGAGCGGCGTCCGAACACGGCGCATCAAGGCAATCAAGATGGCGATTTCGGTGGCAATTGCCGTGGTAATCCTGGGTGCGCCGGCAATGCTTTGGCTGAACGGTTCGTTTTGAACGTTCCGGGACTTAAGACTTCAAACAGTATTCAATGAGGCGAAGGCCGGTTTCCCCGCCTTCGCCCTTGTTTTCTCTAAGGTGCTGCTGCGGCACGCTCTTCGGATAAGAGCCGAGCCACTTCACGCAAACCGTCACGGCGCGGCACGCTCCTCCAGATCGGCATAGACCAGATAGCGTAGCGGACCGGATGTTACGGCATCGAAGGGAAAGCATGTCGCGAGAACGAGATGAACGCCAGGTGCATCGGGGTCGATCCCGGCCTCATCCCAGCGTGCGACGGCCATATGCGTCACGCGGAAGGTGAAAAGCCGGCCATCGCGGCGCGCGATCCTGATCTGGTCATTTTCCTTGATATTTCGCAGGAAGGTGAAGTGCGTATCCCGATGCGCCGCGTAAACCGCCGTACCGTTCTCGCCGGCCTCCGGCGTATTATCGAGATGACCGGGACCAAAGGCCAATGCCTGGCCGCTGGCGCCATTGAGGGCGATGGCGGAAACGCCGAGACGTGGAACCTCTATCCGCGCCACGGGCCAGGTGTCGGCCCAGCTCCAGGGCTTGACCGGCAAGCCGGACACTATGCTCTCGGCAAGGGCGCGCTCCAGCAGAGCCTGAGCCAGGGCTGCTTTCGCGTAGATCCATCCGCCCTGGGCAGCGAGGAAGAGGCCTGAGGCTATCAAAATGCCGGCGGCCAGGGACAGAAGGGAGCGCGCCGGTGCGCTCCCGATTGATTGGATCCGAGCGACGGCACTCATGCCTTGCTCCTTCTCGATACGAAGACCAGCAGCGACGTTCCGAACAGCAGGGCAAGCAATCCCTGAAGGATAAGGAGCGTTGCGGGCGTTGCCGTCTGCGGCAGGGGCGGGCTTGCGGAAGGCGACGCCGAAATTTCCTGAGCATCTGTGGCGGTTTCGACGCTTTGCGATGTGTCGCTCGCCTGGTGGTGCCTGGTGTCTGCCTTCGCTTCCCGCGTCGTATCGATGCCGAGGAGCTTGTCGTAATCCCAGCCGGCCGGCAACTGCAGCGGGATATCGGCCGCAGTCAGGGGTACGTTTGCCGGGCGCAGGCGCCTGCTGTCGACTGCGACGAGGCTCGTGAGGCGCGTCACCAGATGATGCTCCAGCGCCAGGTGCAGGATGCGCTTGTCCGCTTCCGTCTGCGTGATCTTGCCGAGCGTGAGATTGACTTCGGCATCGTCGATCTGGCGACGTGCCCAGATCTTGGAGATACCCTTGGCATTGCTTGCCTGATCGAGCGGCAAGGAGATCGTCCACGGGCGGTCACCGACCATGCCGCTGACGGTCAGTGTACCAGCAGCTTTCCCCATGCGTGCTGCCAGGACCAGCGGTTCGCCATGATAGATGTCGGGCAGGAGGTTGGGCGAGATGTTGACATTCTTTTCCGAGAAGTCCGCCGCGACATTGGTGACGGCAGGGTTTTCCAGCTTGTCGAAGAGGGCGCGCATGCGCTCATTCACCTCGGCGACCGAACCGATATGGGTGAAGCTGCCGCGGCCGAGTTCGGCGGCACGGCTCATCAGGTAGGTGTTCGGCGCGGAGCCGATACCGACCATGAAGATGCGCGAGCGTCCACGCGATTGAGCGATGGCATCGAGAAGCTGCTGCTCGTTGTTGACCTCGCCGTCGGTCAGGAACACGACCTGACGCAATCCATTGGCCTGATGGCTGTCGTCGAGCGCGGCATGGAGCGGCGGCAGCATTTCGGTTCCTCCGGCAGCCTCCAGGCCGGTGACGAAGCGGCGTGCGGAGGCGATATTGTTGGCCGTCGCCATGACCGAATCCGGGAAGAACTTGGTCATCGTGTCGTCGAAGCGAATGACGTTGAAGCGATCGTTCGGCTCGAGCCGAGACAGGGCATAATCGAGGCTCGCCCTTGCCTGTTCGATCGACGTGCCGCCCATGGAGCCGGAATTGTCGATGACGAAGACCACTTCGCGGCCGGCCTTTTGCGGTGTCACCACAGCCGGCGGCATCACATAGGCAAGCACATAATCATCCTTGCTGACGTGCTCGCGGAAGAGACCGACGCTCGGTATATTGCTTGCAACCGCGCTCCATTCAAGCACGAAATCGCGGTCGGCCGTTGCATCGCCGTCCAGAACGATCCGGCGCGCGCTGTCGTTCAGCCTGTCGATCTTGATCGTGTGATAGAGACTTTTGACGTCATCAAGCGGGAAACCGGCATCGAGATTGACCTTCAGCGTGACCGCATTGGTGCGGGTGCTGTCGGGGACCATCAGAGGTGCCGAGACGGGCGTGTCGCCGGTCTTGCGCGACGGGTTTTGCTTGCTCTGACCCCAGCCGGCCTTCAGGTCTGCCTGCTGTGTGATGGCTTCCGCATTTTGCGGTGTATAGCGAGGAGCGACGACCAGCGGAACCCGCAAGGAGAAGCGGCCATCGGCCAGGTGTATGGCCTGCTGATATTCGATCTGGACGACGATTTTTTCATGCGGGCCTATGTTGGCGACGGCATTGGTGAAGACATTCGGCCGTTGCTGCTCGACGAGGGACGCCTTCTTCCCCTCTCTGCGCGCCTTCTCGTAGATGGCGCGTGCGGCCTGCTTCTCCTTGATATCGGCGACAACGACCCGGTTGCCGACGATCATCTTCAGGGAATAGACGGCGCTGTCTTCCGGAAGAGGGAATACGTAGAGAGCCTCAACCCATTTATCGGTCGAGTTTTCGAAGGCCTGCGTCAGGACCGCGCGTGCCGTCGGGCCGCTGACGTCGATATCGACGTCGGTCGCAAGGCGGGGCGCCTCGACATATTTCCCATCCTGCGTCGTCTGGAGAAGAAGGCTGCCCGCGCCCATTTCGTTTGGGGTGACGAAGGCCGCCGGCTGCGCGTGTGATTCCAGGGGATGCAGCAGTGCGAAAATGACGGCAAGCACCGGCAGCAGGATGGCATTGCTGAACCATAGTAACAGGCCGACGCTTGTAAGGACGGCGTGCCGATTTCGGCTGCGTGAAAGGCTTGGCGAGGCTGACATGACAGGCTCCTTGTTCGCTGTGGAATGACTGAAGCCATTGTGAACAAAGGCTATTTTCTCGCCAGCGTAAGCTTTGCCCTGTTTCGTCCGCATCTTGCCGCAAACGGTCTTGCCGGTGACGGCCATGTGTGGAATTGTGAAGAAAATTACGCAATCAGGAAACGAGTGAATGGTCCAGGGCGACCCGTATCTATCCGATCATCAGAACAGTGCCGTGGCTGAGCGGGTGAGGGAGGAAATTGCCCGGCGGCGAATTTCCAGGCAGCGACTTGCCAACGACGCGCGCATCAGTCTTTCGACATTGGAGAAGGCTCTTTCCGGGCACCGGCCCTTCACGCTTGCGACCCTCATTCGCCTGGAGCAGGCGATGGGGGTCGTCCTGCGTGATGCCGGCGGTTCGCAGTCGCCTCCGATCAACGACAAGCCCGGCCATGCACCCGAGGAGCTCGGTGCCTATTCCCGCGCTTCGGTCTCATGGCTCGAGGGCACTTACCTGACGCTGCGCCCGTCCTTCGGCGATCCGAATGCGATTTTCGCCTATTGCACCGAGATCGCCTGGGATGGAGAGCGCACCTGTCTGAGCTTCCGGGAACGGGAGCGCATCGATGCCTCGTTTTCACAGCAGGGCTCGGTCTCCGTTCCGCATCTGTCGGGGCACATCTACCTCGTGACGAATTCGTCCGGCCAATACCGCATGGCGATCTTGTCGAGGCCCAGCATCACGGGCGAGATGTTCGGCCTGCTGACGACCTTGCGCGCTGGTCAGGGTTCGCATCTGACGCCTGTCTCGACGCCGCTCGCCCTGCTGCCGCTCGCCGCCTTCGCGCAACCGTCGCTGGGGCGCGTTTCGGCGGGAGATCAAAATCACGAGGCCTATACAGCGATAATGCGCAGGATTACTGGCGAGAGCTATGCCGGATTCGTGGGCTGAGACACGCTGTCGGCATAGCCATTATCGGGCATCGTGAAAGATGATGCCGGCAGTGTGACGCATGCCCGAGCGGACACGGCTGACCCCGTGGCGGAGATTGACACGGTAGCTCCCCTTGGCTCCCCGCACGGGGCGGTTATGAACCGCGAAGGCGACAGCATCGCCTTGGCGGAGCGGCACGACCTCCACACGGCTTTGCATGCGCGGCCGCTGCTCGGTCAAAACAAACTCGCCTCCGGTAAAATCCCGTCCCGGCTCGGAAAGCAGGGTTGCCAACTGGATGGGAAAGGCAAGCTCACCGTAGAGATCCTGGTGCAGGCAATTGAAGTCTCCGGGCACATATTGCAGCAATAGTGGTGTCGGGCGTGTCTGGCCGGCCGCATGGCATTGCTTCAGGAACGAAGCATGCTCATCGGGATAGCGTTCCTCGATGCCCATGCGTTCGTTCCATCCGTTGGCGGTGCCGGCCAGATGAGGATAGAGCGCAGTGCGCAATCCACTGAGAAGCCCGGGCAATGGATAGCTGAAGTAGCGGTATTCACCCCTCCCGAAACCGTGGCGCGCCATGATGATATGGCTGCGGAAGTGGTGCTCCTGCGGGTATAGGCTCGAGATCGCATGGCATTCCTCGGGCGCGAGCAGCTGCGGGAGGACGGCGCAGCCGAAGCTGTCGAGCTCTCCGGTGAGGGCTTTCCAATCATAGGCGTCGACGCGTGCCTCGACGGAGCTTTCGATGGAGGCCGAAGCGAGAATGGATGTCGGTGTGTTCATGTCATGTCCTCGGTCTGGGCGGTTTCAGGTGGCTTCGATGCTGCCGGGCGCCGCGAGAGCTCGAATCCTAACTTCCAAACTGCGACGATCGCCACCCGATTTACGATGAGCCGCTCACATGAATGAATCTCCCTTGAGGCTACACTTCGATACAATCGGGTTCTTTCCTGAAATCTCGCAGATACAATCCGGCGCGATCTTCCTGTCAGATCATCGGTCGGGCAGGAGTCTAAAATGAAATTCGCATTCCTTGGCGCATTTGCCGTCTCAAGCCTTGCTGTCGGCGTTGCCGCTTCGCAGTCGGCAGGTCCCGCAACGCCGCCCGAAAACGCCTCGCCGATCTATGGCGTGACTATCCCGGAAGGCTACAGAGACTGGAAATTCATCGCGCCGGCGCAGGAAGCCCCGCCGCTCGACGAGCTTCGCGCGGTGCTCGGCAACGATATTGCCGTCGAAGCCTACAAGAAGGGTACCCTGCCTTTCCCGGACGGTTCCATCCTTGTCAAGCTGGCCTACAAGCGAAAGCAATCCAGCGAGTTTGCTCCGGCAACGGTGCCAGGAGCGCCGACGACGGTGCAGGTCATGGTGAAGGATTCGAAGAAATATCCAGACAGCCACGGCTGGGGCTTCGGACGGTTCATCGATGGCAAGCCGGTCGATATTGCGCAACATGAGACCTGTCTCAGCTGCCATGTCGGCAACGTGAAGGACCATGACTACGTCTTCACTCGCTATGCACCATAAGGCTCGGCAACGTTACGCAGTTGGAAATTGCCGGCCCGATTCTTCACATCCGGCCGGCCGGCTATCCATGGTCTCCTCCTCCCGCCGGGATAGCCGCCCCCATCTTTTAAACCGGTTGGATCATTGGTATCGCCCCATCGCTCCTGGCGCGCAGCCACCGGGCCTTTTCCGTTATTATGGAATGCGGCAGCAAGCCCACACGGGTCGATGATCTTGCGGGCTTTGGCATTCCCGCTGCTACGTCTTGTTCTCCACCGAAACCTGATACTTGCCACTAGGCCATGTACGGCGGCGCGTCCTTTCTCGCTCGCCTATCTGGCCGGAGGCACCACGTCTTGTGTGCTTTTCACCCTTACCGGCAGACTCTGAAAACGCGGCCTTTGTAATCCATCGTAGCCTTCCTCGGTCTTGATACCGAGGGATACAATTCGATGCGGTTGACGACACAACGGGGATACACGCGGAAAGCAGAACTTCGCGGCATTCAACAAACCTACCAAATATATGGAGCTCCTGATGTCGCCTTCATCCTTCTCATTGAATCGACGAGCCTTCGTCACCGCAGCTGCTGTCGCCAGTGCAGCGGCGCTGCTCAAGCCTGCGATGTCCTTTGCCGGCTCTGAGGCCTTGCCCGATGGCGCCAAGCCGTTCAAGGTTCATATCCCCGACAGTGCGATTGCCGATTTGAAGCAGAGGCTTGCGACGGCACACTGGCCGCTCAAGGAAAATGTTGCCGATGATTCCCAGGGCGTGCAGCTCGAGCGCCTGCGCGATCTCGTTGGATATTGGGCCGACGGCTATGATTGGCGGAAGGTGGAGCAGAAGCTCAATTCCCTTCCGATGTTCATCACGGAAATCGACGGGCTCGATATTCACTTCATTCACGTGCGCTCTCCGCACGAAAACGCAATGCCGCTGATCATGACCCATGGCTGGCCGGGCTCGATCCTGGAAATGCTCAAGGTGATCGATCCTTTGACGAACCCGACGGCCCACGGTGGCAAGGCCGAAGATGCGTTTCATCTGGTCGTGCCGTCGATCCCCGGCTTCGGCTTCTCAGGCAAGCCGACGACGAGGGGCTGGGGTTCGGACCATATCGGCCGGGCATGGGGCACGCTGATGCATCGCCTTGGCTATGAGCGGTTCGTCTCGCAGGGTGGCGATTGCGGCTCGGTCATCTCGCAGCGCATGGCGCTCCAGAATGTGCCGGGATTGCTCGGCATCCATCTCAACATGCCCGGCATCGTCCCCAAGGAGATTGCCCACATTCTTGCAGCCGGCGATCCCGCTCCGGCTGATCTGACGGACAAGGAGCGCGCCTGCTTCGACAAGCTGGCGGAGTTCTATCGCGACAGCTCGGGCTACGCCAATATGATGGTCACCCGCCCGCAGACCATCGGCTATTCGCTCGTCGACTCGCCGGTCGGCCTGGCCGCTTGGATCTACGATAAGTTTGTCACCTGGACTTACAGTAACAAGCAGCCGGAAAAGGTTTTGAGCCGCGACGAGATGCTGGATGACATTTCTCTCTACTGGTTCACGGAAACCGGAACGTCTGCGGCCCAGATCTATTGGGAAGACCATTCCAACAACTTCAACGCCATCCAGATTCCAACGCTGCCGGTTGCCGTCAGTGTCTTTCCCGGCGAAATCTACCAGGCCCCAAAGACCTGGACCGAGCGTTGCTATGGCAACCTGATCTACTTCAATGAGGCCGACAATGGCGGGCATTTTGCCGCCTGGGAACAGCCGGCGATTTTCGCCAACGAAGTCAGGGCGGCATTCCGCTCGCTGCGTTAGGGGGCTCCGGCCTCTTGGTTGGTGAAAGCCTCGCAGGCGAGCGATGCCCCAAGCTCGCCTGCGGGCGAGGGGAGACCGTATGGCGTATCCCCTTAACAGACAGCCGGCTTCGCAGGTCGAACTTGTGAAGCCGATGCCTGATTTGATCCGCGCGAGTTTTAAGAGGTCGCAAAGGCGCTGCGGCGCGCTGAAAGCGAGCCGACACCCATCAAAGCGGCAAGAATGACGGGGATGCACACGAGATAGGCCGTGCGAATGCCTGCATGCTCCGCAACGAAACCAAGCAGCGGCGGAGCCAGGAAGAAGACGACGAAAGACATTTGCCCGAGAGCGGCAACATTGACATGTGCTGGGCGATCCGTGCGTTGTGCGGCGGCTGAAACCGCCAGCGGATAGACCGCGCTGCAACCGGCGCCCATGAAGGCAAATCCCACGAGAGCCACATTGGGGTGGGGGGCGAGCCAGACGGCGCAAAGCCCGGCGGTCGACAGAAGCAGCAGGAAGAGCGCAACGGCCCTGGAGCCGTAGCGATCGACAAACGGATCCGCAAACAATCTCGCCAGCGCCATGAAGAAGGTAAACAGCGTCAGGCCGAGACCCCCGATGAACGGCTCGGCGTGAAAGACGTCGCGCATGTAGATCGCCGACCAGTCGATGCCGGCGCCCTCGACCAGGAATGCCGCAATCCCGATCACGCACAGGGGCAGCAGGCCAAGCGTCGGAAGCGCCATATGGCCTGCGTCCGTATGGTCATGCGTCGCGCGCGCGGGTGCATTCCGCATGCCGGCGATCGTGATGGTGCCGACGATGAGGACAAAGGCGAATGTCAGGGCAAGATGCAGCTGCATCGGGACACCTGCCTGCCGGACTGCCGAGGATATGAGGGCGGTGACGAAAAAGCCGAGACTCCAGAAGCCATGCGCCCGGTTCATCACTCCTCGGCCGAGCTGTGCCTCGATGCGATCGATCTCGACGTTGAGATTGATTTCGAGAGCGCCCGCCAGCATGCCTTCGCAAAACAGAACGGCAAAGACAAGAGGCGCTGCACCCATCCATGGCACGAGCGCCAGCAGGGCCGATGTTCCGAGCACGGTAACGAACGCGGTTTTGCGCGCGCCAAGGCGCGCCACGATCGGTGACGCCAACGTCAGTGATATCAATGCGCCGATGGCCGCGCCGATCAGCGTCAGACCAAGCTCGGACTTGTTGATCTGCAAGGCGTCCTGAAGATCGGGAAGGCGCGACAGCAATGCGCCTATCGATACCGCAAAGAGGAAAAAGCAGACATAAATTCGCTGCTGCGGTTCAAGACGCATTTTAAATGCTCCGGAGAATCTGAACACAGGTGAGATAGAATGGGTCTATCGCAAAGCAACCAGTGCTGGCAATACAAGCGCATCCTAAATGATCGTACGAATTGGCGGCTTTTCCTCCGACCATTTCCGCCGTGTGCCGACGTGGCCTGTATTTGGCCTGCTGTGGGAGGCGATGGAGCGGCGATGAAACCATCCACGTGATCTCCTTCGCCGCTTCAACGATCAGTCTAGCTTGATCTGCTTGCCTGCATGTCGGAAAGGTCGATCCCATGCGTATCGAACCACCATTCCGGACTCATCTCAGGATACTTGTCGTGAAGGTGCAGATATTTGGATCGCAAGCGTTCCTGGCGCTCGGCTTCCTGCTCGAAATAAGGATGGTCCAGCGTTCCGCCGAGCACATGGATACGTCGAAGGAGTTTTCGCAGCACATATCCTTGCTCCTTGTTTCCCGGCTTGTAGCCACTCTCGACGATCTTCATGACGGTGTCGCTTAGCGTGGCGAGCGCATCGCTGGGCGGCGTGCCGTTCAAGATCATGTCAAGGCGTTCGGCACCGAAACCGACGTCGATACAGCTCCCGAGCGGATTTACGATATTCCCGATCTCGATGCCGTTCTTGTAGAACTCGGTGCAGTAGCCGCTGATGCTGCCGTCGCTCCAGATGCATTCGGCATCCGGTACGATGGGGATACGGTCTCGATAAAGCGGTGACCATTCCTCCAAGCGGTCCGGATGGATCGTGACATGGTCTGGCACGAGCCCAAGCGTCCCGAGAAACTCGATCCAGAAATCGATGGCGTCACCGACCGTCAATTCCCGAAAAGAGAAAAGACCAAGCATCGTGAAATGAAGGAAATGTGTCCCGTCCCCGATTTCGTCGAGATCGCCCATTCGCAGGCAGGCCTGGACGTTGGCAACGGTTCCAATGTGGGAGGGATCGGAGAAGAGCTGTTTGTACTGCTGCATCCCGGCGCTGCAGAAGAGCGTGGTATTATCGTGCGGCCGTACGGATTCTATGCGTGTAAAGTCGATGCCTTTGGAAAGGCAGAAGTTTTGGTATTGCTGAATCAGGCGTCCCGCGATGACATAGGCAACCTCCTTTGTGGTAAATGTGCCAGGCTGAAAGATAGTGTCATATGGCGCTGACGGCAATCCGTATATGCCGGATCATGTCCGAGTTGAGCCTGAGATCGCGATCTTCGGCCGTCGCGGCAATGCTGATCGGACAAAAAACCCGGGAGAAATGGCTGGCGCGTAGTCTGCGGGTGTAAAGTCCGAACTCGCAGCGGGGTCGCCACGGTACAGCTGAACAAACGGTGGTTCGCCGCGAGTGAGACCGCGCAAGCATCATAGACTTTCTGCCGCGGATGCGGTTTCTCCCACCCGCTTTCAAACCGCATTGCGTGCCTTGCCTTGCAATACGACCGCCTGCTTCCTATCTTTTGGCCATCACCCAAATTTTACACGCGGCTGCGGCAGACGTTTCAAGGACGTCGATAATTTTGTGCGTCAAGCGCTGCCGAGCTAACTCGCCGCCTCGGGCGGCCAAGGATTTCGATTGAACATGAAAAACGACACCGCCGTATTGGCGGCGGTAAAGCTGCGTGAGCGCGGCGAAGCCGTCAAACGGCCGGACAAGAACTGGAAGCCATATCCCTGCCTTCTCACGAGACAGGAGCTTCAAGCCATCATTGCCGATCAGCTCGGCTGAATTCAACAACGACAACAAGGAGAAAAAGATGCAGGTCATCGTCAGAGACAACAATGTCGAACAGGCCATGCGCGCCTTGAAGAGGAAGATGCAGCGCGAAGGTCTCTTTCGGGAAATGAGGGAGCGTCGCGCTTATGAAAAGCCTTCCGAGCGCCGGGTTCGCGAGAAAGCGCAAGCCGTTGCCCGGCAGCGCAAGGCCGTGCGCAAGAAGCTGCAGCGCGAGGGGCTTTTGCCGGCTGCCAAGCGCCGGGCTTCGGCTCGATAATCACCGAATGGCGGCCGGTGTATCGAGCCGGCCGCGAATATCTTTTGAAAAGGGCGCGAGATGGAAGAATTGAACAATATAACGGTCTCCGACGAGCGGCTCGAAGATTGCCGTGACATCATCGAGCCCGATCTGCGCGATTTGATAGACGGCACGATCGCCGCCGGCTTCACGGCCGAAGAGGTTCTGATCGCGATCAGCGAACTGGTGGCGGAGGATTTCGCCGCAGTCGTGAAGACGCCCAGCGTCCACTAGGAGCTGACGAGGCGGAGGAAGCAAGAAGGGCGATCCGTGAAGACCGCCCGAGCCTCGTTGAGTATCTGAAGACCTTCCGGCGGATTTCGATCCTGCCGACGACATTTTCTCCAGAAATCCCGCGCCCTCTCGCGAGTTTGCTCTTTGGGCTTTTTCCCGACACCGATTGGCGTCTCCAAGGGTGATCGCGAGTTGGTTAAGCGTGTGGTCATGTGCTTCCACGCGGGGGGTGGCCGTCAATCAATCCCGCTATCCTTTCGCAGGTGCGAACAACTCAGCAGTGCGGAGCGCAATGGTAAGCGCCCGCTAGCCTGATCTCCATCCTTTCAAGGGATGAAATCCTGTGGATTCAATCTGAAAGCGGGATGTCCTCGTGCGAATGGATGAATTGAAAAGTCGTTGTGTTAGGGCGTTTTATGTATCGGGTGTGAACGGGAGAGGGCGGTTTCTTCGTTCAACGCGGATAACACAAGCGGACGAGTTGCCGATCTCATGCGTCTCATCCTTGTCAATGATGTCTCGACGGTTCGCGGTGGCGCCACCAAGGTGGCGTTGCAATGTCTCGATGCAAGCAGGGATGCGGGCCTGACCTGCGCCATACTGGTTGGCGACGACGGGGAAGGCCTCAAGCCGCGGTTCGCCGGTATCCGCACGGTTGCGCTTGGCGAACGGCCCCTTCGGGAAGGCCCGGTGTTCGGGGATATCCTTGCGAAAAACTACAATCGGCGCGCTCACGAGGCGATGGAGGGTTTGCTTCGGGAGTCGGATGAGGAGACCGTCGTCCACGTGCATGGCTGGTCCCAAATCCTATCGCCGTCGATCTTTTATGCGCTTGCCAAGCATGAGGTCAAAGTCATCGTCACGGCGCATGACTTCTTCCTGAACTGCCCGAACGGGGGGCTTATCAATTTCCACAGCGGCAACGTTTGCGATATCAAGCCATTGTCTGCCGCGTGTCTGACGACCAATTGCGACAAGCGCAATTATTTCCACAAGCTTTGGCGTTTCCGCCGCACCCTAACGCAGCAGGGTGTGGGTGAGGAGTTCTGGGGCCGCGTCGGTATTGTGCTGGCCCATGAAAACATGGAGGCGCATCTGCGCACCGGCCCCTTGCAGCATTTCACGACATTGCGCACGCCGACCGAGCCGTTGACGCGTACGCCGGTTGAAGCCTGGCGCAACCACCGCACCGTTTTTCTCGGCCGCATGTGCTGGGAAAAAGGGGTGCGGACGCTGGCGGATGCCCTCAACAACACCGGCAGAACCGCGACACTCATCGGGCGGGGACCATTGCTTGAGGAGATGCAGCGCGCGCTGCCGCATTGCTTCGTGCCTGGCTGGCTGAGCGACGAAGAGGTCGCGAGGATCGCGGGCGAAGCGCGTGTTTTCGTCATGCCGTCGCGCATGCCCGAGCCCTATGGCCTGGTTGCCGCCGAAGCCTTGATGTCGGGCATCCCGGTCATCGTCAGCAGCAATGCGCTGATTGCCGGAGAAGTCGAGAAGCATGGCGCGGGTCTGGTTTTCACGAGCGGCGATGCGGTGTCGCTGGCGGAGAAATTGGCGCAGACCGATGACGACCAGCTGATGCGGCGGCTGAGTGAAGGGGCATTGGCCCTCGGCCAGCATATCGCGCCGAGCAGAGCGGAATGGGGACGCCGCATGGTGGACATCTATATGGGGCGAGCTGGTTTTTCTGCACATTAGTTGGGGGGATGGACAATGGTGCGTGCGTTGGTGACTGGCGGTTGCGGCTTCGTCGGCCGACATTTGATCCAGCGGCTCCTTGCCGAAGGATTGGACGTCGTCTGCGTTGATTCATTGGTTGCGGGGACAGGGGCGCTTCATCCTGATCTGTGGCAGCGTCTGCCGCGTTCCCGCTTCAACTTTTGCGAGGAGGACTGCCGCACTTTCTTTACGCGCCCGCCGGAGCATTTTGACTATGTCTTCCACCTGGCGGCGCTGGTCGGCGGCCGTGTGATGCTGGAAACCCGGGCTCTCGACGTCGCCGAGGATCTGTCCGTCGATGCGGAACTATGGCAGTGGGCGTCGCGGGCCAAGCCGGGTTCGGTGATATTCTTCAGTTCCAGTGCGGCCTATCCGGTCTCGCTGCAGACCGTCGACAATCACCGGCTGCTGACGGAGGACATGATCAATTTCGACGCCGTCGTCGGCGTGCCCGACCTCAGCTATGGATGGGCGAAGCTTACCGGCGAATATCTGATGAAACTCTATGTCGAGCGCTATGGCCGACGGGCCATCGCTTACAGGCCGTTCAGCGGCTATGGCGAAGATCAGGATCTTGCCTATCCTTTCCCGGCGATCTGTCGCCGGTTGCTGGCGGAAAAGGGCGCGGCTGAAGTCTTCGTTTGGGGCTCGGGCCGTCAATGCCGTGATTTCATCCATATTTCCGACTGCATCGAATTCATCTGGCAGACGCGGGAATTGCTGCCCGACGGCGCAAGCCTCAATCTATCGACCGGCACCGCCACCTCCTTCATCGAATTGGCCGAGACCATCAGCCGGCAGGTCGGCTGGCAGCCGGACGTCATCGGACGATCGAGCCATCCGGAAGGCGTTTTCTACCGCTGTGGCGATACGGCCCTGCAACGCTCCTACGGACTAACCCCCTCGATCAGCCTGGAGGAGGGGATCGCGCGGATGCTTGAGCATCTGCGGGTGGAAGAGGCATCATATGCGCTCGCCATGTAAGTGATGAGCAATCGGTTCAATGTGGCGGATGTCGGCGTGGAAAAATCGCCTCGACGATATCACCGCCGGGTCGATCCTATGGCGGGCTCGAACAAAGAATAGCGACGCTTTTGTCATCTAAAGTTATATGAAGCAGGTATGAATTATTCATACCTTGCGATATCATGCGCTTGGAGGTGTTCCATGGCCAACATTGAAAAAAGAACAATCAGCCTACCTAGCGATCAGGCGGCTTTCGTGGACTCGAAGGTGAAGGCGGGCGATTATGCATCCGCGAGCGAAGTCATCCGCGCAGGCCTGCGAGCCTTGCGGGAACGTGACGAGGCTGTTGAACGCTGGCTCAACGGTGAGGTCGCGGCATCATATGATGCCATGAAAGCCGATCCTACACGTGGCGTGTCTGTCGACGCAGCCTTTGCTTCCGTCCGCGATCGCCACGCAGAGCGCATGAAAGATCGCAAGTGATCCGACGCGAAGTCATCCTTTCGCCCGAAGCCAAAGATTCCAATCATCGACTTCCTCGATGGTTTGCCGGTGCAGCAAAGCCATTGCGGAAATCCGGTTGCCACCCCATAATCAAGGCAAGGAGACCACAATGCGCAACCGCCAAGCCTTAACCGACCATGACGAGCAATTCATCCAGCGCCAGCTTGAATCTGGTCGTTACAACGATCGTAACGAGGTCATTCACGCCGGCTTGCGCATGCTGGAGGAATTTGAAGATGGTCTCGCTCGCTGGGTTCACGACGAAATTCCCAGCCGTTACGCGGAGCTAAAGCGTGATCCGTCCAAAGCGGTTCCGTTCGAGGAAGCAAAGGTGCGCTTCGAACGCAAGCATCGCGATGCACTGGCGAAAGCCAAATAGTGGATGGATTACTACATCCGGCTGCATAAGCTTGCTGAGGCTGAGCTTGATCAGATTTTTGACGACATGACCGCCAATGTCGGGCCGGCGATCGCCGGCAACTATGTCGGCGGTATTTATGAGCTTATTGAGGGGCTTGCGACATTTGCCGAGCGCGGGACCGTTCGTGAAGGGCCGGTGCTGGGCCTGCGTATTATCGGCTACCGCCGCACAGCATCGATTGCTTTCGTCGTCGAAGGCGATCAGGTAACGGTTTTGGGTGTTTTCCGGCGCGGCCGGAACGTCACCGCGGATATGCTTAGAAACCGGCTATAACAAGCGCATCTCAATCTCAGAAGCGCGCCATTTCCCGCTTTACTTTGTCAAGGAAAAGCCCTCTCGTTTCGTCGGTCGAGCGGTTCATGTCGTAGTGAGCGAGAAAAACGACCGGGGAGAACGGCTTGATCTGGGCCCGCAGCACACGCTTGACGATCTTCTTCGGCGGGTTGCCGGCAATGAAGGCGCGGAATGGGTCTGCGCCATAGGTCAGCACCGCGCCGAGCTTTCGGATGTGCTGCAGCTTCGAGCGGACCTTGCCGTCGACGAGTTCGAAGGAGACGCCGGGAAGCCAGACCCGGTCGAAATAACCCTTGAGGATCGCAGGAAAGCCGAAATTCCAGACCGGCGTGACGATCACCAGGCCTTCCGTGCGCTGCAGCCGTTCGACATAGGATTTTACGGTCTCGGTGTTGTCGGGATAGTCATGGTAGATCACCCGGTCCTGGCGTGACAGGACGGGATCGAAACCCTCTGCGTAAAGATTGCAATCGTCGACCTCGTGGCCGGCGCTCTTCAGGCTCTCGATGGTTTGCCGGTGCAGCGCGGCGCCATAGCTTTCCTCAACGGGATGGGAATGAAGGACGAGAACCTTCATGAAGCCTCCATCAGCGCCGCAAGGCCGGGGAAGAGGTAGTTCTTGCCGGATTTGAAGTCGAAATTCGGATCGTCCCAGGCAATCATCTTGCCGGGGTTGAGCAGGCCCTTCGGGTCTGTTTCCTTCTTGAAGGCAAGCTGCACGGCATCCGTCTGCTTCATGCCGCCTTCCTCCAGCGTATAGCGGTGCGGGTTGAAGATCGGGCAGCCATGATCCTGATGGATCTTGATGATCTCCTCAAGCCGCGCCTCGGAGGTATAGCGCACCAGCGGCAGGCCTGAGCATTGGATCTGGCCGTCGAACTTGATGAATTCGAGATGGCCGGGCACTTCGTCGCCGAAGATCTCCACCATCTTCTGCACTTTGGCGACGTGGTCCGGTCCCGGATACTGCACTTGCAGATAGGTGATCGACGGATCGACCTTGATGGCGCGCAGCGTCGTGTGGTTCCAAGCGAGCTCATAGGCATGCGGAATGCCCTTCATGCTTTCCACTTTGTCGGAGCGGAAGGTAATTTCGCCCTTCTGCTGCAAGGTGAAGGCGACGAAAGGATCCATCGAATGCGGCGCAATCATCAGCGCCACGATCGATTGCCCCTGACGAATATAGGGCTTATGGCGGGTGAAGTATTCGTGCGGAATGGGAGCTGCTATCGGGGCGATTTCCTTGACCAGAATGCCGTTGCACTTGGCGAGCGCATCGGAGAAGCGCACGGCATCCATGAAGTCGTCATAGCCGACCAGCACGTCGACCCAATCATAGGCCGGCGCCAGCGGCATTTCGATCTCGGTGATGATGCCGTTGGTGCCGTAGGCATGGCTGACCTTGGTCAGATCCCAGCCGGTGAGATCGAGAATGCGGGGTTCTGATTCCATCGTCACGACGCGCAGCCGCAGGATGTTGCCGAGATCGCGCAGGCCGCCCCAGGTGATCGAGCCGACGCCACCCGAACCGCCGGCGATGAAGCCGCCGATCGTCGCCATCTGCGCCGTCGAAGGATGGAAGCGCAATTCCTGGCCCGAATGGGCCTTGGTCTGGCGGTCAAGCTCGGCAATGACGATGCCGGGTTCGCAGACGACGCGGCCGGAATGGATCTTCTTGATCCTGTTCATCGCGGCGAGATTGAGCACGATACCGCCGGAGAGCGGCATCGCCTGGCCGTAATTGCCGGTGCCGGCGCCGCGCGGCGTGACGGGTATGTCATGCGCGTAGGCGACCTTCAAGGTGCGGATCACCTCTTCTTCGGTTTTCGGGGTGACCACGAGATCGGCCGTCACGTTGTCGAGCTGCGCCTTCAGGATCGGTGAATACCAATAGAAGTCGCGGCTTTTCTGGCGCACGAGCGCCGGATTGTCTTCGACGGCGATACCTTCGAGTTCTTTCTTGATGCGCTGATAATCCGGCATGTCAGGCTCCAATGACGCTGTCGAGTTCACGATAATCCGGCAGGCTGCGATCGATCACCTTGCCCTTGCGAAGGACGACGCGGTCGGACTGCGGACGGGAAAGGAATTCGCTCCAGCGCCTGGCGCTGAAAAGTACGAGATCTGCCGGGTTGCCGACGGCGATACGCCCGATATCCGGGCGGCCAAGTATCTTTGCGGGCGAGGTGGTTATGACCCTTGCGGCCGTATCCAGCGGATGGTCGAGATGCAGGATGCGTACGGCTTCCCGGAACACCTCGACCGGATCGAGATCGCCATAGGCGTAGAACGGGTCGCGGGTATTGTCGGAGGCAACGGCTGTGGGAACACCGGCGGCGGCAAGCTCGTGCAGTAGCGTGACACCTCGCCAGCGCGGCGTGCGCCCAGCATGGCGGTCCTGCAGGTACATGTTGCACATCGGCAACGAGACGATGGAGATCCCGGCCTTGGCGACGAGATCGATGGTGACGCGGGCCACATCTTCATCCTGCCGGGCAAGCGAGCAGCAATGGCCGGCCGTTACCTTGCCCGTGAAACCGTTGCGAAGCACGGCTTCTGCGATCGCCTTCAGCGTCAATACCTGTTTGTCTTCGGTCTCATCGACATGCAGATCGATGTCGAGGCCATTGTCGGCGGCGGCGCGGATCAGCTTGTCGAGCTGGGCGTCGAGGTCCGGATTCATCTGGGTGACTCCGCCCATCAAGCCGCCGGCTTCGCGGACGACGCGGAGTAGGTCGACAAAAAAGGTGTCGTCCACCATGGTGTCGAGCGGAAAGAGGGCGACGGCCTGCAGCGCGATCTTATCTTTCCAGGCTTCGCGGACCGAGGTGAAAACGTCGAAGGAAATGCGGTGCTGCGGCGCCAGCGAATCCAGATGGGTGCGGATCAGGCCGGTACCATGGGCGTAAGCCGAGCGCAGCGAGAATTCCATGCGCTTGCGCACGTCCTCGGCCGACCAGTTGGCCTCGCGGTCGGTACGGACAGCATCGAGCGCGCCCATGAAACTGCCGTCGGGGTTGGAGCGGCGCTCCCATATGTGGCCCTTGTCGAGATGGGTGTGCATGTCGGCGAAAGTCGGCCAGACCATGCCCTCCCTCATATCGACCTTGGCATATTCCACCGGCGCGGTGCCGGGTGCGCGGATATCCCTGACGAGGCCGTCAGCAACGACGATATCGGCCTTGATAAGGCCCTCGCTGGAGGGCGCTGGAAAGCCGGACAGCGCAACGGCGGGTACAGTGGCATTGCTCAATACGAAGCGGGCGGCATTCGGCGGTGACATGAAGGCGTGGGACATCAGTTCTCCCGCTTGAGGCTGCTCTCATGCCAGCGATGCAGGCTCAGCCATGAGATGAAGGAGGTGAAGGCGAAGATGGCGACGCCGAGCGCCGACAGAAGCAGCAGCGCCGCAAAGAGCCGCGGCATGTTCTGGCGGTATTGTGCTTCGAGCAGGCGGAACGCCAGGCCCGAATTCGGACCGCCGGAGCCGGCGGCAAACTCGGCGACGACCGATGCGATCAGCGATAAGCCGCCACCGATCCTCAAGCCCGTCATGAAATAGGGCTGGGCTGCCGGCAGCTTCAGATGCAGCAACGCCTGCCAGCGCGAGGCGCCGTAGAGATCGAAGAGATTAAGCAGATTGTGGTCGACGCTTTTCAATCCCTGCACCATGTTGGACAGGATCGGAAAGAAGGCGACGAGGAAGCCGCAGATCAGCAGCGCCGCCTCGCGTGTCGGCGCATAGATCAGGATCAGCGGCGCGATCGCGACGATCGGCGTCACCTGAAGAATGACGGCGAGCGGATAGAAGGCGAGCTCGATCCAGCGGGACTGCACGAGGAAGATGGCGAAGCCGACGCCGCCGATCAGCGCCAGGACCAGGGATATGAACGTGATTTCGGTCGTCACCCACAGCGCCGGCCAGAGAATGCCCCAATCGGAGACAAGCGCCTTGGCGACCGCGATCGGGCTCGGCAGGATATATTGCGGAATGCCGGTTCCGATGACGAGAAGCTGCCAGAGGATGAGAAGCACGAAAACGGTCAGGATCGGTACGAAGACGCCGAACGCGCGTTCTAAACTGCGCTGTCTGACAGCGGGGATAGCCGGCGCATCGACTGTTTCAGCGGAAAGAGTGGCGGGCAGGCTGGTGCTGTCGCTCATCAATGGGCCTCCGGCCAGCCGATGGCCTCGATCAGGGAACGGGACACTTTTTCGCACACCTGCCGGTATTCTTCCGATGAGCGATAGAGCGGATCGCGTTCGCCGCTGGTTTGCAAGGGGAAGTCGGTGTGGACGCGGCCCGGCCGTGCCTTCATGACGACGATGCGGTTGGAGAGATAGGCGGACTCATAAACGGAATGCGTGACGAAGATGACGGTGATGCCTGTGGTCTGCCAGAGGCGCAGCACGTCGTCATTGAGTTTCTGGCGGGTGATTTCATCGAGCGCGGCAAAGGGCTCGTCCATTAGCAGCAGCTTCGGTTTCGTCACCAGCGCCCGGGCAATCGAAACCCGCATCTTCATGCCGCCGGACAGCTCCCGCGGATAGGCATCGGCGAAGTCCTGCAGGCCGACCGTGGCCAATGTACCCATGATCTGTTCGTGCGCCGCAACGTTCGAAATTCCCCTTAGCTTGAGGGGCAGGTGGACGTTGCCGAACACCGTTTTCCAGGGGAGCAGCGTCGGCTCCTGGAAGACGAAGCCGATATCGCCCTCCGGCAGGCCCTTGGCGTTGATGCGCGAGCTCGGCCAATCGATCCTGCCGCTCGAAGCGCCGCCGAGGCCGGCAATGATGCGCAAAGCCGTCGACTTGCCGCAGCCGGAAGGGCCGAGCAGGCTGATGAACTCACCGCTCTCCACATGGAGCGACATGCCCGATAGCGCCAATGTGCCATTGGAGAAGATCTTGGAGACCTGCTCCATGACGACGAGCGGCCGCTTGCGCATTTCCGTTTGGGTGAATTTTGTGGCTTCAGACACTGGCATGGCTCGGCTCTTTGTTGATCCACCCTCCCTTTGAGGGGAGGGTCGGAGCGAAGCTCCGGGGCGGGGTGATCTGTTGGAATCTCAGGCTATCACCCCCACCCGCCGCTTTGCGGCGACCTCCCCCTCGAGGGGGAGGTGCCAATGTTACTTCTTCAGCGACATGCCGACGCCCTTGCAGACGAACTGCGTGTCGAAAGCTTTCTTGTAGTCGATATCGGCATCGAAGAGCTTGATCTGCGCCATCTCGTCGAAGAACTTCTTGTAATGCGCCTCGGTGATGCAGCCGATGCCCTTGTCGAGAGCTTCACCGGATTCAACGATGCCATATTCCTTCATCTTGGCGATGGAATAGGCGATCTGGCCATCCGTCATATCGGGATTGTCCTTCTTGATCAGCTCGTTGGCCGCCTTGTTGTCGCCGTAGAGATAGTTGTACCAACCCTCGATCGACGCATTGACGAAGCGTTGCACGAGATCGGGATTCTTGTCGACCAGCGCCTTCTGCGCGGTGATCATCGTCGAATAGGGCGAATAGCCGGCATCGGCGATCAGGAAGACTTTCGGCTTCCAGCCGGCCTGTTTCTCGATCTCATAGGGTTCCGAGGTCACGTATCCCTGCTGCGCCGACTGCTTGTCGGCGAGGAAGGGCGCCGGGCTGAAATTGTAGGGCTTGAACTGCTCGTCCTTGAAGCCCGGGAAATTCGCCTTCATCCACTCGAAATAGGTGATATAGCCGTCCTTGCTGAGGAACAGCGTCGGCAGCTTGGCGAGATCCTCGAACTTCTCCACGCCAGCATCCGGATGGGCGATCAGCACTTGCGGGTCCTTCTGGAAGATCGCCGCGACATCGACGATCGGAATGCCCTGCTTGACCGCATCGATCTCCTGCTGCGGACCGCCCATGTAGAAATCAAGCTTGCCGGAAATCAGCAAAGCCGAATTGGCGGCATTGGGGCCGCCCTGGACGATGGTGACATCAAGGCCATATTTTTTGTAAGTGCCGTCGGCGATGGCCTGGTAAAAGCCGCCGTGCTCTGCTTGGGCAAGCCAGTTGGTGCCATAGCTGACTTTGTCGAGAGCATTTGCGGGCTCAGCCGCGACGATTGCGGCGGCCAGACCCATGGCGGCGAAAAATGATTTTATCTTCAATGCATTATACATCGCTGACTGTTCCCCTTATCTGCCATGGGACGTCATTGTTGAAGCCCATTTCCCGCATTTGAGCGATTGCCTTGCGCTTTGAAAAGCAGCAAAATTCGTGCGCATTGATGCCTTTTCGGCATCTCTTCCCAGGTCTGTGCCTAAATTGTGCGGCCTGGGCAAAAATTAAGCAATGGGAACGCAACATGCTGCATTCGAGACGGCTTCTCTACATCAATGAAATTGCCCGCTGCGGCTCGATCCGCAAGGCGGCGGCACGGCTCAACGTGGCGTCATCGGCGATCAACCGGCAAATTCTGGCGCTGGAGGAGGAAATGGGCGCGCCGCTCTTCGAGCGTCTGCCGCGTGGCTTGCGGCTGACGGCGGCGGGCGAGCTCTGCATCGAGCACATCCGCGAGGTATTGAAGAATTACGAGCGGCTGGAGGGGCGCATTCGCAGTCTCAAGATGCAGCAGGCCGGCAAGGTCAGGATCGTCGCGACGGTCGGCCTTGCCGCCGGACCTCTGCCCGAGATTATCGCCCGCTTCCTCTTGGAACATCCAAGGGTCTTCATCCAGCTGCGCAACGATGCCGGCTCGACCACCATCGCGTCGGTGGTCGCCGGAGAAGTTGATATCGGACTTGGCTTCAACATACCGGCGACACCCGGCATCCGCTCGCTCGGCAATTTCGACATACCGATCGGCGTCGTGCTGCCTCCCGGTCACCCGTTGATCGGACCGGGCCCGATCAATCTTGCCGATGTCGTCGAGGAGCGGCTGCTGCTGGCGCAGCCTGGAAGCAGCCTGCGCGAGATCATCAATCTGACGTTGGCGCGCCTTTCCGTGCAGGTCGAGCCGGTGCTGGAGAGCAATGCGTCGGAAATGCTCAAGCAACTGGTGAAATGCGGGGCAGGGGTGACGCTGCTCAATCCGCTTGACGTCATCACCGAGTGTCGCCGCGGCGAGCTGGTCTTCCGGCCGATCGCCGAGCCCCATTCGCGGCCCCAACCCATGAAGCTTTTTGCCCGCACGCGGGCGCCGCTCGATGCCGCCACCAGCCTTTTCGCCGAGTACCTGCTGGCGGAGCTTGCTGGAATGGTGGAGGAGCTGCACGCGAAGGGGCATATCATCGCGCCCTCCGAGCGCCGCCGTTCGGATGCCTATTTCGAATAGAGGTTGGAGAGTGGATAGTCGCGCAGGTCGCCTAGCATCTCGATGAAGCCGGCGATCTGATGCCGGCAGATGAGTGCACCCTTTTCCGCCGTGCCGGCCGCGGCATTGCCGACGACGCCGTTCGGATTGAGGTCATGCGCGATCCAGGCGAGCGAATGCGGCGGCAGCGGCTGCAGATAGTTGGAATGTTCCTTCATCCATTCCGCCCTGGAGGCGAAATTCTCGGCCTTGTCCATCCGCACGAGCTCGGGCCGGAAATGCAGCATGAGGGAGGTCTCGACATCGCCACCATGGATGCCGAAGCGCTGCTCATGGTCGTCGATCATGCCGTCAGGCGTGCCGAATCGGCTCCACTGCGTGGCGACGACGGCCATCCGGTGACGCACGCGCAACTCGCGCGCGACGATGCCCATAATATCGAGATTGCCGCCATGGGAGTTGACGATGACCATCTTGCGGATACCGGCCTCGGCGACCTTCGCACCGATTGCGGTCCACACCGGGATCAACAGCTCCGCGCTGAGCGAAAGCGTGCCGGGACCGTAGATATGTTCGTTGGCCTTGCCGATTTCTTGGATTGGCAGCACAAGGAAATCGAGATCGCCGGGACGCTGGACCTTCAGCTCCGCTAGCATGCCCGCAGCGATCGCGACATCGGTTGCGATCGGCAGATGCGGGCCGTGCTGTTCCGTCGAGGCAATCGGCAGGATCGCGATCGTGGTGTCGGCCGAGAGATCGGCGAAATCATATGTGTTGAGTTCATTCCAATAGAAGGGCTTCACCATGGCCATATCCTCTCGTCAGCGTCTCTTCGCTCAACGGATACGGCAAGGTTGATGGCGGTGGAAAGCATCAATTTGCGGCCATGCCGCTGCCTTTTTGAGTGCGCCTGCGCGCTCTGGAAAGGGGCCGGCTTCGAAGAGGCAGCCGGAGATATCATGATTTTTAGAATGCAAAAGAAAGAAGGTCCGGAGGGAAACCGGACCTTCTTCCCATTCTGATCGGAGGTCTATTTCAGATCAGGTAGATCTGAATAGGCTTAGAAGCTGCGCTGGAAGCGCAGGATACCAGCCCACTGGTCCTGATTGACGTTGTCCCAGTTGGTGTAGGAGATTTCCGGCTGAACCAGGAGGTTCTTGACCGGGTTCCACTTGACGTTCGTGGTTGCCGCGAAGGTCTTGTTGTCGGTGTAGGCGAGCTGCAGGTTCCACTTCAGCTTTTCGTTGATCGGAACGCCAACGCCGCCCCAAACTGCCCAGTCACCCCAGCTCTGGCCGATCGAATCGCCATTGGCATACTTGTTCAGCTTGTCGCCGTCGGTGTTCCAGCCACCCATCAAGAAGGCCGAGAATACGCCGAAGTCAGCGTCTACGCGAGCCTTGATGGCGCCTTCTTCAACGATCGAGTCGTAACCGCCAACGAGCTTGAAGCCCCATGCGCCGGCCTTGTAGCCAACACCTGCGACAACGTCAGGAGCGTAGTGGTTGTGGCTGTCTTCGCCGTTAGAACCGGTTGCACCCGTGCCCGAATTGCTGTCTTCAACCGAGATCACAGCCGTGAAGCCGTTGCCGGCGTCGTAGTTGTAAGTGATCTGGTTCAGTTCGTACGGACCATCGCCGATCACGTCGTCGTTGATGACGTCGCCGGCATAATCGGTGAAGACGTTGAACTGCGAGTCTTCCTTACCGACAAGGAAGCCGCCGAGGCTGATGCTTGCGTGCAGCAGGTTGGTCTTGGTGGCGTTGCCGTCGTTCCAATCCCAACGAATTTCGGTGTTGGTCTTCAGCGGGCCGTATTCGGTGTCCGTTGCCGTCTGCAGCTGCAGCTCAGCACGAGTGTGCCAGAGAGTGCCATAGTGGCTGTCCGGGTCGTAGGCGTCGTACCACTTGCCTTCGGTACGGACCTTGCCGCCGATCTTGAGGCAGGTTTCAGTGCCCGGGATGAAGAAGTAACCAGCACCGAAAGCATCGCAGATGCGGACGTATTCCAGGGGCTCCGGCTCGGCAGCAACGATAGCGTCAGCTGCATGGGCACCGGAAACTGCTACGAGCGCAGCAGCGGAGCCGAGAAGAAGGCTCTTGATATTCATTTTTTCTCCAATCGCTTTGCCGGATCAGAACAACGTCGGTGACTACCCGACACGTTCCATCTATCCGGCTGTTCCCTCTTGCGGAACATCACAGGATGTCCGCGCACGCAAACTAGCGAGGCCACGCCTGGGTCGAAATACAATAGTTTCGAATTTTTCTGTAAATCCAGACATAAAAGCGTCATAGATGCAAAAATACATCAGAATCTATCAATATAGGCGAGTCATTCATGAGTACGTTGGTAGGATATACTAAATAAACATCCGAGATGTATGTTATTTCCCCTAAAAATCGGCCATATAGTAAGTCTATATTACAAACTATACTGATTTGTCCCTCGATTCGGTCCTTCGGCTGCAAGAAATCGGGACCTGTCGGATAGAGCAAGCGATCCGCCAGCGATGATTGCGGAACGGCGCATTTAGCGGCTGCATTCAAATTGACGGCGCGGCCTCGCATCGATGGGTTGGAGAAAGGCTTCGATTGGCTGGGAGAAGTTGCCGTGGACGTCCCGTGACGTCATCCGTGACCGTCCCTGGGGGAGGGCGAGCATTGGAAGTCATTATGAGGAGGCCCAACCCCGCGCATACGCGTCGTCGCCCTCGCGACGCGATCGAGGCTATCGGCAATCATGAAAGATTATGTATTCCAGGCGCCGGTCTGAGAAATGGGCAGGGCGCGTTCCGCTAGAGCATTTTCCGCTTTTCTTCGAATCGCGAAAGCGCTCCATCTTCTTGTTTCCCAACGCATTCTGGACGGAAAAACCGCTGTGCACTTTTCCTGGAAAACTCTATCCCGCGGTCGGATAGAACCACGCATAGCCGAAATGGAAGCGATCCGGATCTTTCCCGTAGTAATAGGGAATGGCGGCATCGTTCTGCGCCGGCAAGGTGATCGAGCTGCCGAATTTCGCCGTCAGCCACCGCTTGAGTTCGTCGGGCATGGACGAAGCGTGTCCGTCACGCTCGTTCCAGACCAGCAGAATCGGCCCGTTCCCCAAAGCCTGGCGATCAAGATCGGATGCGGGATATGCCGTGGATATTACGGCCGTATCCGGCATATTGGCGCGGATGTTGCCCGCCTTGAGCCATGCTGTCGTCACGACCGCCACCGGTCGCTTGCCTTCCGCGGCGATCGTCTTGTTCAGAAACGCGCCGTAGGGCGTATTCAGATGCTGATATGAATCGAACAGCTTCGGAAAGACAGTGCTTGCCGTCAGGATGAGGGGGAGGGCGATCATCAGGCCGAAAGGCAGATAGAAGGATCTCTTGATGTCGGACGGGTTTTGTGCGCCGGCGGCCTCAAGCTTCAGACAAAAGTAGAGCGGCATCAAAAACAGAAAGGGCAGAAGCCAGCGGTCGCGAAACTCCGTGAGCGTCGTGACCAGCATCAAAGCGAACAATATGGCTGCGGTGCTCACGAATATTTTTTCAAAGAAATTCACCCATTCGCTTTTGAACCGAAGCGACTGCAGAAACGACCGGCGAAAAACGATCAGGAAGATCACGGTCGTTGGCGCAATAATGACGACACTGGTCTTGATCAGTTCGACAACACCATAGCCGATATCCGAAAGCTTTCCGCCTTGACCACGTTCCGACATGGTTGCGACGGTGGATGTGAGAACCTGATCCATGTTCGATACCATCCATACCGCGTGGGGCAGGAATACAAGAACGGCGAGGGCCAGCGTCACCACAAAGCGCTTGTCCAGCAGCCTCGAGCGCCCCTGCGGATGAAAAACGACCGCGACCAAGACGCTCGCGATGATCAGCACAAAATTGTACTTCGTGAGCATCCCAAGCCCCGCCCACAGGCCCATCATGGCATAGGAGATGAGCGTTGGCTTGCGAATGGTCTTCACGACGAAATAAATGAAAGCGGTCACCGCGAGAAGCGTGCCGACAGTGTGCGTCAGGTCCCGCTGCGCCTGCCAGAACATTTGGGGGATGGTCAGAAGGGATAGCGTGGCGACCGCCGCCAGGCGCTTGTCCTCCAAAAGAAGTCGCGCCAGTTGATGATAGGCGAAATAGACAAGGAAAAGCAGGATGTTCTTCACCACGGCGAGCGATGCGACGCTTGTGCCGAAGATGTCAAACACCCCGTATTGAATCCAATTGTAGAGCGGCGGCTGAGCGTCATATCCCCAGGCCAGCCACTGGTTGACCACGAATTGCTGCGCTTCGTCTATCCGCACCGAACTCGAAAGAGAAATCCGCACCGCTGTCTGCACCGCGAAATATATCGCAAGGATCCACGTCACCCACCGAAATTCATCGGATGACTGGCTGGTCGCGGCGGATGCTCTTCGGGCGGCGAAGCGCGAAGAAAAGACGTTAGGCAAAATGCTCATTCAACTCTCCATGCTATCGGCTATCGCGTCCCAGGCGCATCTGTCAACCATGCTCAGGGCGGATCACCTTCATAAGGCTATCGTGATCTCAGAAATATTTATCGTTTAGTTTCAATAATTTACTGAATGACCGCAGAGATTCGCGGGCTGCGCAGGAATTCTACGGCAAGTGTGCGACGGGATTTTTGCTGAATGATTTCAACTATGTCGCTCGAAGGGCCTCGTCGCCGCTACCGAAGTGGGATCGGCGACTGCCGCCTTTGGAAATAACAGCGGATGTAACGGCGCGTGTCGATCATTGTCTTCGACTAAGACAAGATCACTCTGTGCGCGAGAGCGCAAAAAGCTCCATCGCTTCGGCGAAGCCCTTTAATTGCTGCTGTCCGATCAAGATTGCATCCGGGATTTTCGCTTTTTGCCGGAAGGGGGCCGAGGTCAGAAGCGCTTCGCCCCTTTCGCTGCAGATGCTCTGTATGCGGCTGACGATGTTGACGTCGGGGCCGATCAAGGTGAAGTCCAAGCGGTTGCCGGAGCCGACATTGCCATAGCTGACTTCGCCATAGTGCAGCGCGATGCCGACCTTGACGCGGATGCCGTCATACTCGAAGCCGCCTATTTCATCGAGGATTGTTTTCGCCGAAGCCAGTGCCGAACCGCAGGCGCCGGCCGCATCGGCGCCCGGGAAGAAGGCGAGGACGGCATCGCCCATGAATTTCAGGACTTCGCCGCCCTCGCGGGTAATTGCGGGCACCACCTTGTCGAAATAGGCGTTCAGGAGACCGAGGACGGTGCTGCCGGGCAGCCGGTTGGAAAGTTCGGTGAAGCCGCGCAGATCGCAGAGGAGCAGCGCCGCCTCCATGGATTCGATCTCGCCGCGGCGGATATGTCCGGCAAGGATCCGGCTTGCCGTCATCGGGCCGATATAAGTATCGAGAAGGCTGAGTTCGCATTGCCGGAGAACACGCAGCTCGCAGGTGTTGCGCAATGCCGGCAGAATGCGTTCGATAAAGTCCTGCTCGGCCGATGTGAAACCGCCGGGGCGGCGCGTGCCGAAGACGGCGGTGCTGATCGGCCCGTCCGCATTGCAGAGCGGCGCCACGATGAGTTGAACCAATCCGCGACCGTAAAAGATATCGATATGCTGCCAGCGCCCATGCGGGCTCTCGCCCGGGCCGACGACCAGCGTTTCGCGCATGTCCTGCGCCTTCACGAGCGGCGTATTGGCCAAGGCGAGGCGTGCGCCATGCTCTCGATCATGTATCTCGACCGGCTCACCCGGCGCCCAGGCAAAGGTGCGGCCGATGAATTCAGGATGCAGCGTCGTCAGATGCAGCGTCAGCCGGTCGACGGGAAGACCAAGCGCCTGCAGGCGGCGCCCAAGACCTGCGACAAGGCCCGCTTCATCGAGGGCGTGGCATTCGTCGCCGGTCAGCCATTCGATGAGGTTCAGGGTTGCCCCGGTATTGATGCCGCTGCGCGCCGTTCCGGGGGCTGCGGTTACCATCTTCGGCATGTCGTGCAGCAAGGTCATGATTATCTCCTCCTCTTCGAGAGGCGGCGCTCAGTGCGCGCCGCCGCCGGAAAGTTGACCGGGTTTCTTGAGAAGCAGGCTGGCGGCGAGGGCAATGACCAGTGCTGCGCCGAGCAGGAAGAACGTGTCGCTGAAAGCCATGATGTTGGCCTGCTTGCGAAGGCTGCCTGCCACCGCGACGATTGCCTTGTGCGCGGCAAGCGCCTGGTCGCTGACCCCATGGTTCATGAAATAATTGGTGAGATTGGCAACACGGGCGCGGGTAGCCTCTTCGAATACCGAGACCGAATTCGTGAGGATGTTGGAGTGGAACTGCTCGCGCTTGGTGAGGAAGGTCTGCAGCGCGGCAATGCCGACCGCACCGCCGAGATTGCGCATCATGTTGAAGAGCGCCGAGGCGGAACCGGCATTTTCCTGCTCGATGCCGGCGGTGGCGA
The DNA here is from genome assembly GCF_008370325.1 of Martinezella tropici. GTDB lineage: Bacteria > Pseudomonadota > Alphaproteobacteria > Rhizobiales > Rhizobiaceae > Rhizobium > Rhizobium tropici_B. Next base: position 284,482 of record NZ_VNIP01000004.1, read on the forward strand.
TTGCCGTCAGCGGTGTGAAGGCGAGTGCCTGGCCAACGGCACGCACGATGTTCGGCCAGAACAGCTGATCGCTGGCATAGTTGCTCGTCATGTAGATGTTCATGAAGTTCGAAGCGGCAAAGAGCGCGAAGCCGGCGATGATCAGCAGTCGGGCATCGATGCGCTTCATCAGCCGCGGCACGAGCGGAATGAGGATGAGCTGCGGAATGCCGGTCCAGGCAAGCACCATGCCGATCTGCTCGGAATTATAGCCCTGGATGCGGGTCAGATAGATCGGCAAGATGAAGACCGAGCCATAGAGGGCGACGCCCATCAGGAAGTTGGCGACGATACCGAAGCCGAAATTGCGGCGCGCCAGCAGGCGCAGGTTGAGGAGCGGATGGGCGGCGCGCAGCTCGATGACGAGAAAGAGCGTCAAAGAGACGGCGGCGATGACGGAGAGGCGGACGATGAACGGGGAACCGAACCAGTCATCCTTGTTGCCTTCTTCAAGCACGGTCTGCAGCGCGGCAAGGCCAACGGCCATGGTGACGATGCCGGGCCAGTCGCCCTTGGCGAGCAGCGAGAGGTTCATCGGCGCGCGGTCGAGCGAGGCCCAGAGCATGCCGACCATCAGCATGCCGGGCACGAGGTTGACATAGAAGATGTATTCCCAGCCCCAGTTTTCGGTGAGATAGCCGCCGATGGTCGGGCCGATGGCTGGCGCGAAAGTTGCGGAAAGGGCAAAGAGGGCAAGACCCATCGGCTGCTTGGGCTTCGGCAGCAGCGTGATGATGATGGTAAAGGCCATGGGGATCAGCACGCCGCCGGAAAAGCCCTGTATGGCGCGCAGGATGATCATCTGCTGCAGGTTTGCGGCAAAGGCACAGCCGACCGAGAAGATGAGAAAGAGGATGGCATTGGTCAGCAGATAAATGCGAACCGAAAAGACGCGCGCCAGCCAGGCGCTAAGGGGAATGACGACGATCTCGGCGATCAGGTAGGAGGTCGAGATCCAGCCGCCGTCATCGGTTCCGGCGCCGATCGCACCCTGGATATCGGCAAGCGAGGCATTGACGATCTGGATGTTGAGAACGGCCATGAAGGCGCCGAGCGTGGAGCCGATCACGGCGGTCCACATGCGCAGCGGGCTCATGGCGGGCCGGGCAGCCGGAGCGGCGACGGTGCTCGCGGGTACGGCGGAATTGCTGTTTGCGGCGATCTGAAGAGTGGCCACGATGTTTCTCCGTCCGGCTGATGCCGGAACAATCTCATGACAGTGTTGAGGCGATAATCGACAAAGGAAGGGAAGGGTTATCCGGCGTCACTGGATAATTTCTCGGCATTGGCCGTCGAGGATTGGACCGCCTTGGTATCGATTTCAGGCTCGACCGACATGCCGGAGCGCAGCAACCCCGCCAGGTGCTCATCATCGATGACGATCTTCACCGGAATGCGCTGGACGATCTTGGTGAAATTGCCCGTCGCATTGTCCGGCGGCAGCAGCGAGAATTCCAGCCCGCTTGCCGGCGAGAGGCTATCGACGTGACCCTTGATATTGATATCGGGGAAGCTGTCGACCTTGATCTCGACCGATTGGCCGGGGCGCACATAGGTCAGCTGGGTTTCCTTGAAATTCGCGACGACATAGACAGAGTGCAGCGGCACCACCGCCATCAGCTGCGTGCCCGAGGTGACGTATTGCCCGACGCGGATCGAACGGGCGCCGACCGTGCCGTCGACGGCCGCGACGATGTTCGTATAGGAGAGGTTGAGTTCCGCCTGCTGGACCGCGGCAGCGGCACGGTCGCGCTGGGCGACGGCTTGATCGCGTTGCGTCTGCAGCACCGGTACCTTGTTCTGGGCGGCGACAAGTGCTGCCTGGTCGCGTTCGACGGCAGCGGCCGCCTGCTTGCTGGCCGATTGTGTCTCTTCGGCCCGCGATTGCGTGCCGGCGCCATTGCTGATTAGCCGCGCCTGACGGGCAGCATCGGATTGGGCATAGTCCAGGGAAGCCTGCGAAGCGTCGAGCGTTGCCTTGGCCTGCCCGATCAGCGATTGCTGCAGCAGGATCTGCGCATCGATATTGGTAATCGCCGCATCGGCAGCTTTGAGATCCGCCTTCGCCTGGGAAAGAGCAGCCTGGAAATCGCGGTCGTCGATGCGGGCAAGCACCTGGCCGGTCTTGACCGTATCATTGTCGTTGACGAGCACTTCCTTGATGTAGCCGGCGACCTTCGGTGCGATGGTCGTGTAGTCAGCCTTCACGTAGGCGTCGTCGGTCGATTCGATGAAGCGTCCGACTGTCCAGTAGCGATAGCCGAAATCGGCGCCGAAGGCGACGCCGGCCAGCAGCGCAGCAGCAAGTATGCCGCGCTTGACCAGCTTGCGGCTCGCCTTGGGGGCAGCGGCGGTGGCAGGGGCGCCGACGGCCGGGCCTTGCGGCGCCTCCGCGGCTGGAGACTTTGCCACTTCGCCGGCCGGTGCGGCATCGGCCTGGCTAGCGTTTCTGAACGCCTCGTTGCGGGGTAGTTCGACCATTGTCCGTTTCCTTCAGCATCGAGCCCGTTTGCATAGGCCCCTTTTTGATGCGATGAAGATGCGTCCGAACGGTCCTTCTGATAATCTCCCCAAATCTTGAAGGATCATCAACTCACAGCGGATAATCCGAGGACGATATGGATCGGCTGACCAGCCTGATAGTCTTTGGCCGGGTGGTGGATTGCGGCGGTTTTTCCGCGGCCGCCCGCCGGCTCAACATGTCCGTCACCATGGTGGGCAATCATGTGCAATCCTTGGAAGATCGTCTCGGCGTGCGGCTCCTCAACCGCACGACGCGCAAGGTCAGCCTGACGGAGACAGGCAAATATTATTATGAGCGCTCCTCGCAGATCCTTGCCGATCTCGAGGAGGCCGATCGGGCGGCGGGCGCTCTCAGTACCATGCCGCGCGGTACGCTGAAAATCTACACCAGCGGCGCCATTGTCCGATTCCTGCTTCCCGTCATCAACGAATTCATGACTCAGTACCCGGCGATCTCGATCGACTTCAACGTCGGCGAGCGCTCGATCGATATGATCGAAGAGGGCTACGATCTGATGATCCGCACTTTGCCATCATCGGAATCGACACTTATCGCACGCAAGCTTGCGCCGTGGCGCCACATGCTCGTCTGCTCGCCCGAATATCGCGAGGCGCATCCTTTGCCGAAGGTGCCGGCCGATCTCGTGGCGCATAATTGTCTGCAATATACTCACTATCCTTATGGCGACGAATGGCGTTTCGAGGATGCCGACGGTAAGCAGCAAGGCGTCAAGATCTCGGGCAATGTCGTCTCCAACAGTGCCGAAACGCTGCGTTATCTGTTAGCGACCGGGCAGGGGATCTTCCTTGCCCCGAGCTTCATCGTCTTCGAAGATGTCGCCGCCGGGCGTCTCGTGCGCGTCATGCCCGATTATCGGGCCGTGGAGTTCACGATCAGCGCGATCTATCCGAACCGCAGCCATCTGCCGACCAAGGTCAGATTGTTTATCGACCTTCTGGCGGAACGCTTCATCGAACACCGCAAATGGATGACCTGAGCGGCCATGTCTTGACGTGCGCCTGTATGCTGATGGCTGGATTATTGCTTGTTGGCGGCAAGTGACGCCGATGTCTCTGGTCTGCACAAACGGTGCACGGCATTCGGTTTACACTTCGATTAAATAAGGATATCCTTTGTCCTTGATAGGGTCAGCAAAGTTCGGCCCCCGCGGAATAAATGTATGATCTTGAAAAGCCAAGTCGAATGGGCGCTTCATTGCTGCGCCATTCTCGCCGGACTGCCCGACGGTCGTTATCTCTCCACCAAAGCACTGGCCGAATTCCATGGGCTTCCCAAGGAATATCTTTCCAAGGCTCTGCAAGGCTTGTCGCAGGCGGGGCTTGTCGATACGTCCCTCGGCCCTTCGGGTGGCTACCGGCTGGCGAAACCGCCGGCCGAACTGACCTTCCTTGAGATCGTTGAAGCCGTCGAGGGCCGGCAGCGCACCTTTGTCTGCACCAACATCCGGGCCAACAATCCTTGCCGGCCGAAGGACCATTGCGAAAGCAGCCCATGCGCGGTCGCGCGCATCATGTGGGAGGCCGACGAAGCCTGGCGGGCAAAATTGCGCGGGGTCAAGCTGTCGGATCTCGTCGGCATCCTGTCGCAGGAAGTCGCGCCGGAGCTTTGGAAGAGCTCCTTCGAATGGGTGCTAGAGCGAGCCGGATGAAAGCGACCTGACCACCGCTGCGGTGGGCTCGGCACCCTCGGCGGGCGGCAGGCAGAAGAAGCTTTGTTCCGGCATCGCCAATGAGAGGCCGTTCGTCTTGCAGTGCCGATAGACGAGATCAATGACCTCATTTTTGGCCGGCATTCGGCTGGCCGGGCTCGCCACGCAAAACTGCAGCTCGACCTCGATAGCCATTGCATCGATCGCTTTGAGCGCGACGGACGGCGGCGGAATTTTAACGATTCGCTCGCAGCTCCGCAGAACGCCCAGCATGAGGTCTTCAACCACGGATGGCGGCTGGGTGGCGGCAACGTGCACGGAAAGTGCGATCCAGTGCGTTTCGTCAGGACGGCTGAGATTGGTCATTCCCTGTTTTGCAAGGACGCTATTGGGCAGGACGACGACATTGTGTCCGCCGGTCAAAAGATTGGTGGAGCGCCAGTTGGTTTCGGCGACGCGCCCTTCCGTCCCGTCGCCAAGCTGGATCCAGTCGCCGATGACATAAGCACGACCGAGCGTGAGCGCGATCCCGGAAAAGACGTCGGCCAGCGTGTTCTGCAGCGCCAGGCCTATGATGATGGCGACCACGCCAGAGGTTGCAACCAAAGGGCCGATCGGCGCTCCGAAGACGAAGCCGATGACTGCCAGAGCCACGCCGAGATAGACGACACCGACGATCAGATCCTGCAGCAGATGTGCTTCCCGCGGCTTGTGGTTGAGAGTGATATAGATCTGCACGAAGCCGATTAGCGTCCATGCGAGATGGAGCCACCAGAGAACCCTTGCGGATTTGGCCAGCAGGACGCCGGCCTCCTGAAGCTCGGCATCGTCGAGGCGATAAGGCGAAACTCCGGCAAGCCAGAGCACCAGGCTCATGCAGGCGAAGAACAGGATCTGCACGATCAGGCGCCCGGTCGGACGGCTGCGTCCCTGGATATGCCAAATGAGAATTCCGGCAAGGCCTAGAAGGTTGATGAGGACGAGCGGCAGGGAATGATATTCGCCAAACATGACGGGCTCACCGGTAATGATTTGCCAGGGGGGCGGGGCGAATGCGGATGGCACCCGCCCCAGCGCGACTATTTCTCGATCGGGAAGGTCAGTTCCTTCTGGCTGCTGTCGACGACGAAGACCGCCAGCAGCTTCGCCGGCTTGGTCTTGCTGGCATTCTCGCTGACGCCATGGCGATCGCCGGGCATTTCGGAGAAATTCTCGCCGGCCTTGTAGACCTTGACGGGACCGTCATTGACCTGGCTGCGGATCGCCCCCTCCAGAACAGTCGCATAGATGAAGGCCGAATCCGGATGGGTGTGGCCCGAGGAAAAGCCTCCAGGGCCGTATTCGACCAGAACGCCTCTCATGCTCTTGCCAGGAGCATTCGGCAATTCATGCTCATAGACGAGAGTAACCTTGGCATCTTTGTCGCCGGCATCATGCGCGGTCGCCGCCGTGGCAGACAAGAGAGCCGTCATGGCAAGGGTAAGGATTGACTTGATCATCTCGAAATTTCCTTTCTCGAAAGTTGGGCGATGGGCCGCCCCCGGCGACACATCGTCATCCCCTTATTTGCGGGCGGATGTCGCGAACCATTGTTCGAAATTGATGCGGCCGAGGCGGGGATTGTTGTCGGAGACAAGCGAACCGTCCTCCAGCTTGGTGCCGAAATACTGGGCTTCCGGATCGGCCACGACCTTGCGGGTGTCGCCCATCGCCTTCAGGTAACGGGCGACGAAATCGCAAAGCCGAGCACGCTCTGGGCCGGAAATCTCAATGATGCCGTTCATCGGCGCCGCAAGGGCCGCATCCGTCACGAAATCTGCGACATCATCGGAAGCGATCGGCTGCAGAAAACCCGTCGACAGGCGGGTGGTGTCGCCGACCGTGCCGGACTGCGCAATGCCGCCGAGGAATTCCATGAATTGCGTCGAGTGGACGATCGTATAGGGAATGCCGGATTCCTTGACGATCTTTTCCTGAGCGACCTTGGCCCGCATATAGCCGCTCTCGGGCAGGCGATCCGTGCCGATGATGGACAGGGCGATGTGATGCTTCACGCCGGCCACCTTCTCGGCCGCCATAAGGTTGCGGCCTGACGTCTCGAAGAATTCGAGCACCGCCTTGTCCTCGAAGGAGGGCGAGTTTGCGAGGTCGATGACGACGGAGGCACCAGCCAACGCCTCGGCGAGACCCTCACCGGTGATCGTATTGACACCGGTATTCGGGGCGGCGGCAATGACTTCATGGCCCTGTTTGCGGAGGCGGTCTGCCGTCTTTGAACCAATCAGGCCGGTTCCGCCGATGATGACGATTTTCATGAGTTTCTCCATCTACGGCCGCTTCGCGCACCGCATTGTTCATTCGTTGCTGAATGGTAGGTCGGGATCCTGCCGGTCCTACCGAGGCCGGAGATCCTTTCGGCTGAGCCGGGGCGCGTCCTTAAAGGCCGTGCGCCGGCTCGGCTCTGGTGCACCAGGCGGTTAGTAGTCCCAGAAGACCGGTACCCAGCGGAAGTGGTCGCCATCGGCTGCCACATGGCCAACCGAGGGGAACGGCATATGAGTGGCCACCAGAAGCTCGCCGGTCTCCACCAGCTCCCGCAAAAGACGAACGCGGACGCGGGCAGCTTCTTCCGGGTCGTGTTCGAAGCCATTGAACCAGTCTGGGTGATCGAAGCCGACCGCGAACACCGCGTCGCCAGCAAACATCAGCCGGCCTTTGCCGGATGCCACGCGGACCACGCTATGCCCGGGCGTGTGACCGCCGGTTCGGGAGACGACCACGCCCGGTGCCACCTCGTGTTCATCATCGAACAATTGCAGGTGACTGTCGTACTCTTTCCTGAACTGCTTAGCGGTCGCCCGAAGCGCGTCCGGGAAGCCGGGCGGCATGGACACGTGGGAGAAATCGGGCGCCTCCCAGAATTTGACCTCGGCCGCCGCCACATGGATCCGCAGGTCTGGACGCAGCCGCTCCTTCACCCCGTCGACGAGCAGCCCGCCGACATGGTCCATATGCATGTGGGTCAAGACCACGTCGGTTACCGATCCAAGGTCGATGCCGGCGGCTTCCAGTCGCTTGATCAATTGCCCGGCCCGCGGCAGGTTCAATTCCGGGTCCAGCCCTAGGCCGGCGTCGATGAGGATGGTCTGCTTGCCACTGCGCACCACGACCACGTTCAGCGCCCAGTCGAAAGCGTCCGGCGGCAGGAACATGTCGTTCAGCCAGGCCGCGTGCTCAGTCGGGTCGGCATTGTATCCCAACATCTTGGTAGGAAGCGGCAGCACGCCGTCGCTGATCACCAGCACCTCAATGTCGCCGATCTGCACCGCATAGCGCGATGGAACCAGTTCGTCGGCGCCTGATTTAACGGGCTGTGCGGGGTTATTCATGTTCATGTCAGTCTCCTGTTGATTGTGGTCTTGGAACCGATCACGCCGACTCCACCGTTGAAACGATTTCATGAGGTGTTTTTATCGCGGTCGCCTAGCGGCCGCGCATCGCTCAGTGAGGCCTTTGGCGGGAGGCCTAGTTGAGGCCGGCCCTGTCGAGGCCGTAGAGTTTGTCGGCCGAACCCGGCACGGCCTTGAAGGCGATGCTGGCGCGGTTCCAGGCATTGATGACCATGATCGCGAAGGTCAGATCGGAAATTTCCCTCTCAGAAAGCTGGCCGCGCACACGCTCATAAAGCTCGTCGGGAATGCCGCCTTCCGCCAGCTTCGTCACGGCCTCGGTCCATGCGAGGGCGGCGCGCTCGCGCGGGACGAAAAGGTTGGACTCGCGCCAGATGGCGATGTGATAGAGCCGGAGCTCGCTCTCGCCGTGGATCTTGGCTTCCTTCACATGCATGTCCAGGCAGAAGGCGCAGCCATTGATTTGCGAGGCACGGATCTGGACGAGATCGTGGATCTTCTGATCGATGGCGCTGTCTTTCAGAGCCATGCTGAGATCCGACAGCCTCTTGAAAAGCGCGGGGGATTGCTGGGCGTAGTTCACGCGTTGCGTCATGGATCATCTCCGTTATTAAGGACAATTGGTATCCTTATGGATATAAAATATCCGTAATTGCTGGACAGTAAAGCCCTTCGGAATTAAGGTGGCCACATAAGGCTTATGCGGAAAAGTATGGGGGTGGGGATGGACATCGTAGGTGCGCTGCAAACATTCATGAGAGTAGTGGAAACAGGCTCCTTCTCGGCTGCCGCCGTTCACCTCAGCGTGACGCAGCCGGCGGTCTCTCGGCAGATTTCGGCGCTGGAGGCGCATCTTAAGACGCGTCTCCTGCATCGCACGACGAATGCGTTGGCTCTGACGGCGGAGGGGGAGCAGATCATCCCGATGGCGCTCAAGGTCATCGAGGCGGTCGAAGCGCTCAGTGAAACGACCTGTCGTGGCGGCACGGCCGCGACGGGCAAAGTGCGGCTTGCCTTGCCGACACCGCTGGGGCTTTGCCTCAGCGATCGTCTCGGGATGCTGTTCGAGCAGCACCAGGGACTTTCCGTCGAACTGCTCTTTCGCGAGGAGCCGTCCGACCTAGTCGAAGAGGCGATCGATCTCGAGGTGCGCCTTGGAGTGGTTGCGGACTGCAGTCTGATGTGCCGCCGGATCGGCTGGACGACGGCATTTCTCGTCGCCGCGCCTTCATACCTGCAAGGGCGGACAGCTCCGAAAAGACCTGACAATATCCGCGCCCATGATTGCATCTGCTACAAGCGTGCCGGCGACGGCAGGTCATGGTCCTTCTCCAATGGTGCCGAGGACGAGGCCGTACGGATCGCGCCGCGCCTGATCGCCAATAATTCCGTTGCCGCCCACCGCGCGGCACTCGCTGGCAACGGCCTTGCCGTGCTTTCCCATATATTGGCCGGTCCTGATATCGAGGCGGGTCGGCTAGTGAGACTCATGCCGGATTTTCCGCCGAGCCGATTGCCGATCAATGTCGTTTATCCGTCTCGGCGGAACATGCCATTTCGCATCAGGGCCGTGCTCGACTTTCTGATCGAGGTCGTCAGGGAAGATCCCTTGATGGCGCCGTCGCTTCAGCATTGAGGCTTCGCCTCGCGGCCGGAGGCTGATACGCCGCCTCCTTTGATCAGATCTTCGCAGCCTTGGCGAAAGTCGGATCGAAGGTTTTGTCGAACGGCACATCGGCATTGGCGAGTTCCTGATCGAGCGTCTTCAGGACGCCCATCATGGAATGATAGCCTTCCATCGTGACCATGCCGTCCGGAGAATACATCTCCTTGGAATTCTTGAAGGCCCGCATATAGAGATCGGGGTTGCCGAGCAGATATTCCTCCGGCACTACGCCGGCGACATCCTCCGGGCTTGCGGTCGAAATCCATTTCAATGCCTTCATGAAGGCATTGACCGTCCGCTGTGTCGTGATCGGATTCGCCTGGGCAAATTCGCGCTTGATGTAGACGGTCGCGGCGGGGTTCGGGCCGCCGAACAGGGCGCGTGTGCCGGCTTCCGTGCGGGTGTCCAGAAGCACGGTGATGTCGCCGTCATATTGCAGCTGCGCGATGACGGGGTCGAGATGGGAGAGCCCGTCGATCTGTCCGCTCTTGGCCGCGGCAACCGCGCCGGCTCCACCGCCGATGCCGATCAGCGATGCATCGTCGCTCTTCAGCCCGTTCTTCAGCATGGCATATTGGAACATCAGCGCCGTCGAGGAGCCCGGTGCCGTCACGCCGATCTTGCGGCCCTTCATATCGGCCATGGACTTGATCTCGCCGGCCAGATCCTTGCGCACGGCGATGACGATCCCCGGAAAGCGGCCGAGATTGCAGATCGCGACGATATCCTGGCCCTTGTTCTGCATGCGGATCGTATGCTCGTAGGCGCCGGCGACGACATCAAGGGAACCGCCGATCAGGCCCTCCAGCGACTTCGAGCCGCCGGCGAAATCATTGATGGTGACATTGAGACCCTCTTCCTTGAAGAAGCCTTTCCGCTCGGCGATCGTCAGCGGCAGATAATAGAGCAGGGGCTTGCCGCCCACGCCGATCAATAGGTCCGGCTTTTCCGGTTTCGCCTCCTCAGCCGCGGCGGGCAGAATGCCTGCGAGCGATGCGCCGATGCCGAAGCTCGCCGTCCTGATCAGAAATGTCCTGCGCTCCATGTTTTTTCCTCCACTTCGCTATTTTCCTTGGCGCTACTGGCCGCGCCAGGCCAGCAGTCGCCGTTCGACCACGGTCATCACCCAATCCACGATTAGGACGAAGGCCGTCAGCACGACCATGCCGGCAAAGACGCCGGTCACGTCAAAAACACCCTCGGCCTGCTGGATGAGATAGCCGAGACCGGCGGCGGAGCCCAAATATTCGCCCACGACCGCACCGACCACCGCAAACCCCACCGACGTATGCAGGCTGGAGAATACCCAGGAAAGTGCCGAGGGCAGGTAGACATGGCGCAGCAATTGCCGCTCGTTCATGCCAAGCATGCGGGCATTGGACAGGACCGGCTGGCTGACTTCCTTCACCCCCTGATAGACGTTGAAGAAGACGATAAAGAAGACAAGCGTGATGCCGAGCGCGACCTTGGACCAGATGCCGAGGCCGAACCACAGAGCAAAGATCGGGGCAAGCACGACACGGGGCAGGGCATTCGCCGCCTTCACGTATGGATCGAAGACGGCCGCGATCAACGGCCGGCGGGCGAACCAGAAGCCAAAGACGATACCGCCGAAGGCGCCGAGCAGAAAGGCCAGGATCGATTCCGATAGCGTGATCCAGAGATGGTACCAGATCGATCCGCTGGCAAACCACTGGATGACGCGCCGCGCCACCTTGAGCGGGTCGGCGAAGAAGAAGGATATGGTCTTTGGATTGCCGAAAAGGCTGGTATTCGTCGCCAGATGCCAAAGGACGAGGACGGCGAGCGCCACCAGGACCTGCAGCGAAAGAAGGAGCGTGCGGTTCATGCGATCTCTCCGCTGCTCTGGCGGTAGGCCGTCATGACTTCATCGCGCAATGCCTGCCATATATCGCGATGCAGCTGGTTGAAAACCGGATCGTGCCGTATCTCACCAATCTCGCGCGGCCGCTCCAGAGGCACCCTGAAATCGCCAATGATGCGCGATTTCGGTCCGGCGGACATGATGACGACGCGATCGGCAAGAGCAATCGCCTCATCGAGGTCGTGCGTGACGAACATGACCGCCTTGCGGTCTTCGGACCAGAGCTTCAGTAAAAGGTCACCCATGATCAGGCGGGTCTGTGCGTCGAGCGGGCCGAAGGGCTCGTCCATCAAGAGCAATTTCGGATCGCGGATTAGGACCTGTGCAAGCCCGACCCGTTTGCGCTGGCCGCCCGACAGCATGCGCGGAAAGCGGTCCGCAAAGGCGGCAAGCCCGACGCGCCCCAGCCATTCGCGCGCTCTCTTCCTCGCTTCCGCGTGGCCGATACCGGCAATCTCAAGGCCGATCGCGACATTCTCCAGCACCGTCTTCCAGGGCATCAGCGAATCCTGCTGGAAGAGATAGCCCGCCTGACGGTTGATCGATTTCAGCGGCTGGCCGAAGACCTCGACCGTGCCGGACGCAGGCGCCAAAAGCCCCGCAGTCGCGTTCAGAAGCGTGGATTTTCCGCATCCCGTCGGGCCGACGATCGCCACGAATTCGTGCGCTTCCACATTCAGATCAGTAGCCGCAACGGCATCGAACCGTGTTCTTTTGGCCATTTCAAACGAAATCGCCACCTGTTTCAGGCTGACCGCCCGCACAGCCGTCATCATCATGCCCTGCTGTTCCTCCCGGACATCCACCAACCTCAAAGGACCGGGTGTCGGGCATTGCCATTGTGGCCAACAGATCAAAGCAGGCCGCGTCAGTCAATATGCGATCGGGCGCACAGTTCCTTATGTCACAGCGGAAGGCAGCAAAGCCCTACCAAAGGCCCGGGGCGAGCCGAAACCGCACGCGTCGGGCGTAGTCGGCATAGCCCTCGAGTTCGGTTTGCAGCAGGGCATCTTCCCAGCTCGTGCGCAGGATCAAAACGGCGCTTGCCCAAGCGGCCGGGATCAAGGCCCACCACGAGGCCAGCGCCAATGCCAGCCCGGCGAATACCATGATCGCGCTGACATAGCCGGGATGGCGCACGAACGCATAGGGACCGTTGCTGATGACGTGCTGGCCGCGTTCGCGTTGCAGACGGACGCCGGGCTCGAAGAAGCGATTGACCGCTTGTGCCCAGGCGCCAAACCCGATGCCGGCGCCAAGCAGGACATAGCCGAGGATCACGACAGAGATAGGCATCGCCGACCACGACATTCTGCCGGAATCAAAGGTTGCTACCGGAATTTCGGCGACCAAGCCGAGGCAGATAAGCGAGACGAGAATCACATCCCAGCGTTTGGTGCCGGCCTGAAAGCGATTGCGAGCCCGGAAGATTGCGGGGTTTACCCGTTTCAGAACCAGGACCGCTACACCGTAGACCGCGAAGAGGAAGGCGAGGAAGATCCATCCGGGCGGCCAGCCGAGGCGGCCGGCTGGCAGGAAAATGAGCGCGAGCAAGGCGAGTGGCAGGCCGATCGCATAGGATATGGCCGCTGTTCGGGACATAGGTGGGGGTTCGGTGACCGTCATCCGTTAATCTCCACGCATGGCGAACGCAGGTCCGCAATCATTGTCGGACAGAGCATGTAGCTACATCGTCCGGTTGTTCAAGACATAATTCTCCATCTTATGTGGGCCAAGAACAGTTGGCAGACAAGATTCCGATCGATCATCCGCAATCGCGTTCTTGAAAACGAACGGCCAATGAATTCGTCCCGTCATCGACGATGGAAGCGGCGGATTGGGCATTCGGGCGTCAGGCCGCGCCCATGTGCGCCTTCATGTCCAATCACGGGCAAGGGCGCAATAAATCGGCTGATCCGCCGGTCTCGCAAGTCGGGTGACCGACACCGCAATCGGTGGCAATCGCGATCCAGCTTCAAGGCGAACGCTCGCGCCGTCGATGCGAATGAGATCCAGATGCTTTGCCAGGTCCGGTTCGTCCAGCCCATCGAAAATGCCGCGGCCGCTGATCTTCAATGCCGCTTCCTTGGCTACCCAAAGGCGGTAGCAGATCTCACGTGCCGCGCTGCTATCGAACCCGGCAATGGCGGCCGCCTCACCCTGCGAGAAATGGTCGGCGGCAAAGGCGATCGGATCGAAACCATTGATATCCTCGATCTCGATATCGACGCCGACAGCGGCGTCGGGCGAGAAGCCTGCCAACAGCAGGTCAGCCCGATGCGAAAGCGAAACGCCAAGTTCGTGATGGGGAGGGTTCAGCGCCGGTCGATCGCTCGGCCGGCGGTAGATGACAAGATCATCCCGTTGCGCCGCGCTTCTCAAAGCGGCTTGCGCCGCTCTGTCGCGCTCCATCCGCCCGTCTGGAGCCGGGCGAACGAGAACAGCGACCGCATCCGCAATTCTCAGGACCACATCGAACTGAAGAGCCGTCACGGCGGCGCTCATGCGGCCGCGGAGGGCAGGGTCTCTTTTTGAACCATGGGAGCAGGTTCCTGCTCGGCTTCTACGGCCTGGGCGGGCGTACCGACCCATGACGTGCTTGCCGGGATGGCCTCGCCCTTCATGACCAGGGTCAGCAGTCCGATCTCGGCGAAATCTCCGATATTGGCCTCATAGAGGACCGTGCTGCCCGAGCCGACTGAGACGCCCGTGCCGATCCTGATACGGCCCACCTTCATGATGCGGTCTTCATAAAGATGCGTTTGCGGGCAGGATCCCATGTTGAGCACGGCATGGTCGCCGATATGGGTGCAATCAAACTCGCAAATGTCGGTGCTGTTGATCCATGTGCCGCGGCCGATCTTCGCGCCGAAGGGGCGCAGCAGCCAGGGCAGGAAGGGCGTGCCGCGCAGGTAGTCGAGCAGCATCTTGCTGGCGAGCCCGCCATAGAAGACCGCGACGGCCTCTGTGCGCATCGCCCACCATGACCACATCGGCCGGTTCATGGGCTTGTAGGTGCCGATGAGCGTCCATTTGAAGGCGACTGCAACTAGATACAGGATACCCGAGGTTGCCAGGCCGGAAGCCATCAGCGTCCAGAACAGCCTGCCCCAGGCGCCATCGTCGATGGCGCTTGCCATCAGGTCGGACATCGCAAGTGCCATGACGATAAGGATGGCGGTCGGCAGCGACGTGTGCATGGCCTCGAACATGATGCGGACAAGACGCATGCGCAGAGGCGGCGCATAGGTGCTTGTTGCCGCCGCCTCCAGCCGCTCGCGCGTCGGGAACTGGAAGGCGGGGCTGCCGCACCAGGTTTCGCCCGTCTTGACATGCAACGAGTCCGGCAGGCGGGTCTTGATGCCGACGAGTGAATCACTCTCGATCACGGCGCCCTGCGAGATGACGGAGGAATTGCCGAAGAAGCAGCGGTCGCCGGTCTTCAGGCGCTTGAGCACCATCCAGCCGTTCTGGATTTCCTCGTCGCCGAAGATCGTTTCGTCGCCGATGAAGTTGTCGCGGCCCATTTCGATGAGGTCGTAGCGACCGGCAAAGTTGGCCGAGATCTCCGTGCCCTTGCCGATCTTGGCACCCATCAGGCGGTACCAATTGCGCATGAAGACCGTGGCATAGAGCGAATTCAAGGTTTCCAGCATGGCCTCGGTGGTCAGGCCGACGATCCATTTGCGGAAATAGAGGTTGCCGAAGATGGAGTAGCGGCCCGGTACGACGCGGGGCAGCAGCACCCATCGGAACGCGACGACGACAGCCATGGACACGATGATCAGCAGCAGGGCGGCCGGCCAGGAAAGGGCGGCGATCATTGCCCAGGACAAAGCCTCGTCAGTGCCCGGAGAAAACATCTCCTGCACGGCGGAGAATAGGTAGAAGGCCGGGAAGATCGGCAGGAGGCCGACGACGAGGCTGACATTGTAGGCGACGAAATAAGCGGCGAACTGGAATATACGGCCGGCGATCCCCAATTCCGGATGCGCCGGCATCTCCTCGTGTTCCGCATGCCCGGTCCGGCGTGCGGGCGAGCCGTCCCAGCGCGTATGGGCTTCGACATGCGTGCCCGCGGCGAGCGCCGTCAGATCACCGATTATGGCGCCGTCGCCGATCTTGACACTGTGGCCGATGACGCAGCCATTGCCGATCTGCACGCCTTCGCCGATGTCGATCGTGCCGACATGAATTTCATTGCCGATGACTTCGACATTGGCGAGCTTGATCTTGACGCCGAGGCTGGACCTTGCACCGACGCGCACGAGATCGATTGCGCCTTCTTCGAACTCATCGATCATCGCATCCTGGCCGACCTTGGCTCCCAATGCCCGCATATAGAGGCGAATGAGCGGCGAGCCCTTGAGGAATTTCGGAGCCGTGAGCTGAACGATGCGCTGCATCAGCCAGATGCGGAAATAATAGGTGCCCCACAGCGGATAGACGCCGGGGCGCGTGCGGCCGATGACGAGCCATTTTAGCACAACGACGACAAGCTTCTCGCCGAGATTGAGGCCGAGATAGACGCCGCCGAGGATGAGGATCTCGTTCCAGACCGATGCGCCGTCGTCGATCAACAGGATCGAAGCGAGCAGCAGGCCGATCCATTGCAGCGTCGCGAGGGCGACGATAAAGGGCAGCACCACGGCCTGCGCCAGGCCGCAGAGGAAGCGCCGGCGCCAGGGAGCCGGCTCGAAATTCTTAGGCTCCTGCCCGGAGGCGCGCTCGGTCCGTTGCTCGAGGATTGCCGCGATGCCTCTGAGGGTGCGGCCGGCATAGACGTCGCGCAATGCGATCCCCGCAAGCAGCGGGATCTTGCGGACCTCGGAAACGAACCGGGCCGCCAGCATGGAATGGCCGCCGAGCTCGGTGAAGAAATCCGCCTCGAAATTGATGGAGCGCAGGCGAAGCGCTTCGGTCGCAGCCTTCAGCAGCTGCGCTTCGGTCCAAGTGCGCGGCGGCTCCTGCGCTTGCGTCGCCGGATCGCTCACCAGCGGGATCGCGGCAAGTGTCTTGCGGTCGACCTTGCCGGAGGGCAGCCGTGGCAGCGACACGTGGCTGTGCCATGCGGCAGGCACCATATAGGGCGGCAGCTTAGCGGCCAGCACGGCGCGCGCCTTGTCGCGATCGAAGCCGTTGCCTGTCGTCACGACATGGGCGACCAGCATGTCCTCGCCATCCGGCGGTCGGTGCACGACGACGGAGGCGGCCTTCACGTCGGGAAGCTCGCCGACGACGGTCTCGATCTCACCGAGCTCGATACGATAACCACGAATCTTGACCTGGTCGTCGATGCGTCCGAGGAAATGGAGCTGACCGTCTTCGTCCATCAAGACGGCGTCGCCGCTGCGGTAAAGCACCGGATCGTCGTGGGTCGCGAAGGGATTGGCGATGAATTTGGCGGCGGTCAGCTGCGGCAGGTTTCTGTATCCGGCGGCGACACCCGGCCCGCCGATCAGCAGCTCGCCGGCATCGCCACGCGGAACAAGCTGCAGGTTCTCGTCAACGACATAAGCGGCCGTATTGGCGATCGGGCAGCCGATCGTGATCGGCCGCGACGAGTCGAGCTCGGCATAGGTCGCCACGACAGTCGTCTCGGTAGGGCCGTAAGTGTTGATCAGGCGCCGGCCGGGTTTGGAGAAGCGGCTGACGATCGCCGGCGGACAGGCTTCGCCGCCGACGATGATGACGCGCAGGCTTTCGACGTCGCGTTCCAGCATGGTGAGCAGGGTCGGCACGGTGTCGATGACCGTGATCTTTTCCGCTTCCAGGACGTCGGCCAGCCTGTCGAGCTCGGCCATGACTTCCGATGTCGCAACTTTCAGGGTCGCGCCGACCAGATAGGGAATGAATATTTCCTCGAGCGAAAGATCGAAGGCGACCGAAGCCTGCTGAAGGACGACATCCGATTCGACAAGCCCCAGCACATCGTTACCTGCCCGCAGATAATGGCAGATGTTCCGGTGCGTGATCACGATCCCTTTCGGCTTGCCGGTGGAGCCGGACGTGTAGATCGCATAGGCGGGATCGTCGTGGGCAGCGACGCGCGGAACGATGTCCGCGTTGTCTTCGGAAAGCAGGCCCTTGAGGAGAAGCGTCTGGCCATCGAAGGCTGGTGCAAGCGCAGCCTGTTCTTCATGCGTCAGCAGCCATTTTGCGCCACAGTCGATAAGGCTGACGGCGACACGGTCCGCAGGGGCGGCCGCATCGAAGGGGATGTAGGCGGCTCCAGCCTTGAGGATTGCCAGAAGCGCGACATGGAGCTCGAGGGAGCGTTGGAGCCACAGGCCGACAAAATCGCCCGGGCCGATGCCGCGGCGGCTGAGCGCGCGCGCGGCTTCATCGGAGAGCCGGTCGAGTTCGGCATAGGTCATCGCCTCATCGGTTCCGATGAGGGTCAGTGCCGTTTTGTCGGGGCTGGCCGCGACCGTTGCCTTGAAGATGTCCACGAGTGTCTCGTTGCGGACGAACTCGGGCCTGATGCCGCCTGAGGAAACCGAGAGGCTGGCATTTGAAGTAATCGACGAAATCTGGATAGTCATGGTAACTTCTGCGGAACGAAACTCGGCACAATCAGCGTGCCATCTGTCGACGCTTATACACCTTCCAATTTGCAGCTCTCTTACGGGGGTTGTCAGGGAACTGTAATGTTGAGAAAGTTATGATTTACCGGCGCAGGATGCGACCTGCGAGCATGTGAAGAAGGATTGATATCGTTGCGCATATTCGAGCGAAGAGCCGGCAGGCCCCGCCGACTGTCCGTTCTCCTGGTGGCAGCTTCGCTGAGTTCCATAGGCATGGAGGCATCGGCCCGTTCGCATAACAGCGTGCTGGTGGAGGATGGCGGTACGCTGCGGCCACTGCGCGACATCTATGCCGTCGTCGCGCGTGAAATGCCGGGACGGGTGCTGCGAATCAAGCGGGTTCGCCGCGCTGGTCATCAGGCCTATGCCGTGCGCGTGCTGAAAGCCGACGGCAGGCGTGGTGATATCGTGCTCGATGGCGCAACGCTCGCCGTGATCGAGAGACGCTGACGATGCGCATTCTCATAGCCGAGGACGAGCCCAGCATCGTAGCGGATATGCGCCGTTGCCTGGAAGACCAGCACTATGTCGTCTCGACCGTGAGCAACGGCGAAGAGGCATGGTATCGCGGTGATATCGAGCATTTCGATCTCGTGATCCTCGATCTTGGGCTGCCGAAGCTCGATGGCCTGACGGTATTGCGACGCTGGCGTGCAGAGCGCCGCGGCATGCCTGTCATCATATTGACGGCGCGCGACGGCTGGCGCGACAAGGTCGATGGCATGGATGCCGGCGCCGACGATTATTTGACCAAGCCCTTCCGAATGGAGGAGCTTCTGGCCCGTGTGCGCGCGCTGATGCGCCGCGCCGCCGGGCAATCCTCTCCCATCCTTTCCAATGGCGTGCTTGAGCTCGATACGCGCCAGCGCACGGTCTCGTTTCGCGGGCAGCCGGTGCAGGTCACGGCCCTTGAATATCGGCTTCTGGCCTATTTAATGCACAATGTCGGTACTGTCCTGTCGCGGTCGCAGATCGCCGACAGTATCTATGACGAGGAGACGGAGCTCCTGTCGAACGCGCTTGAAGTCGTCGTCGCGCGCCTGCGGCGCAAATTCGATGGGACGGTCATCGAAACCCGCCGCGGCCAGGGTTATATCATTCCGCGTGAGGCGCCGCCGTCATGACACCGTTCTCGCTGCGAGGGCGGTTGCTGCTGGGTTCCGTGGTGGCGATCATCGTTGCAACCTTTCTTGCCGGGGTCGGCATCAACGCCATTTCCGGACTGGCGGTGAGGGCGCTCGCGCTTTCCGAGATAGACGAGGAACTGCGCGTTCTGCTGGCGGCGGTCGACATAAATTCCTCCAATCAGCTCTTCCTCGACGACACGCCGACGGATCCTCGCTTCGGCATTCCGAATGGCGGCTTCTATTGGCAGGTCGGGCGCAACGGCGCCGTTGAGTTGCGTTCGCAATCGCTCTGGGAGCAGAACCTGCCCTGGTTGCGTGCCCGCCCTCGCGATGCCGGCCGGGCAACGGATATGAAAGGACCGAACGGCAGCCGTCTTCTCGCCGTCGAACGGTCCATTTCGATCCCCTCGGCCACGGGCGACCAGATCGTCGATATCGTCATGGCGCTCGACAACAGCGAGCTTGCGCCGGCGCGCTGGCGCTTCTTCTATGCCATGGCACCCTCTCTAGGCGTGCTGTCGGTCGCCCTGATCGGGGCGGTCGTGGTATTTCTGCGCTATGGATTGCGGCCACTGAACGATCTCCGCACGGCATTGATGGCGGTCCAGGAGCGATCCGCACGAAAGATCACCGGCCAGTTTCCGCGCGAGGTCCAGCCTCTCGTGGACGATCTCAACGGTCTGCTGGCTTCCCGCGAGACGCAGTTGACCCAGGCGCGTGCTCGCGCCGGCGATCTCGCGCATGGCCTCAAGACGCCGCTGGCGGCTCTCGAGGCGACGGCGCGGATGCTTTCGGAGGAGGGCATGTCTGAGCGCGCCGCGGCAATCCAGGCGGAGGTCAGCCGCATGGAAGCGCAGATCAAGCGGACGCTGGCGCAGACCCGCGCGAGCCTGGCGGCCGCCCATACGGTCGGCGTCATGGATGCCAGCGCAGATCTGCAGAAGATCATCTCCGTCATGCGGCGCCTGTCGGCGGACCGAGAGATCGAATTCGAGCTCGTGGCACCCGCTGAAATGTGGCTGGCGGTGGACGAAGCGGATTTCGCCGATATTACCGGCAACCTGATCGACAATGCCAGGAAGTGGGCGGCGGGAAGGGTCGAGGTTTGTCTGTCGCTGCTGCCCGAACTCGAAGGAGTGAAGCTGCTCATCGAGGATGATGGTCCGGGCCTGCCCGAGGATGCGGAGATCGCCTTCATCCGCCGCGGCCGGCGACTGGACGAAAGCATCGCCGGGACCGGCTTCGGTCTTGCGATCGCCAAGGATTTGGTCGAGGCCTATGACGGGAAGCTGACGCTCGCCCGCTCCAATCTCGGCGGATTGTCGGTCACCGTCACTTTGCCGGTGCGGCTGGTCAAGGACAGGCAAATGGCACCGGAAGTCTAAAGCAGTTCGGGGGAACGTTTTGGCTGCCCGATATCGTCAGGCTGATAACAACAGCTTCGCGCTCTCCTCGTCCGTAATGAGTGACGTTGCCAGTGCGGCTCGGATCGCTGCGCGCAGGATCGCCTGCTTGTGTGCACCGCCGGAAGCGACGATGCGACAGGGTATGCCGCGATAATCGGCGAGATCCGGGGCAATCACCTTTCCGTTCAGCGGATGGTCGACAGGATTGCCGTCCGCGCCGAGATAGTGGCCGAGCAGATCGCCGACCGCGCCGGCCATTGCAAGGCTTTCGACATCCGTGCCGGCCGGCAGCCCGTAGCGTACCTGGAGCGATTGCCGGGTCATGTCGCCGACGCTCAGGAAGGACATATCCACCTCGCAGGTCTTGCGGAAAACTCCTTCGAAGACCGATTGGGAGATGATCGCCGCGCGCGATTGCGGGCTTTCCGCATAGATCGGAGCAAGAAAATAATGGCATTCCGCCTTCAGTACCTGGGCGAAGCCTCGCACGATTTCAAACGTGTTGATTTCCGAGCCGCGTGCCAGCCCACCCATCATCGAGCGCACCTCGATCTGCGGTTCGCTCGTTGGCGTCATATGGCTCACCGTCTCGCGCAGCGTCGCTCCCCAGCCGACGCCGATCGAGCGCGGCCTTCGTGCCTGGATCAGCCGATCCAGATAAGCTGCGGCGCCGCGGCCGATTGCCTGATGGAGCAGGCGCGGATCGGCCGGCGTCGGAACCACAACCGCGCCTTCGAGGCCGAAGCGCTCGCATAAGCGCGATTCGAACTCGATGCTAGCGGTGAGCGGCGAGGCGAAGCTCACCCTGACGATCCCTTCTTCCACGGCGGCGGCGAGCAATTCGTTCACCCGCCGGCGGGTAAGGGTCATCCGCTCCGCGATCTGGGCCTGGGTCAGGCCTTCCACGTGGTAGAGCCATGCCGCCCGGATCTTCATCTCGTGCAATTCCATATTTCCCGTGACCATATGTCTAAAAGTTACAAACATCACATAGATGTAACATATGTAACGTAATGCCGTCGGCATGACGATAGAGTTTCTGATCTCCGATTGCGACGCCGCATCGATCGACAGCGAGCCGATGTCCATTGGCACTCTGGCTCAGGCGCTTCGAGACGCTGGCGTTCCCGTAAGCGACGAGGAGGTTCACCGCCGTTTCCCACGTGTTTTCAGGGGAGCGCCCTGCGCCTTTGCATTCAGGAATGCGGCCGCCAGCTGATCTCGGCGCGCGGATATTTCGCGCGACGAAACTGCTCCTCGCCGCATCTGCGGTGGGCGCGTTAACCGAAACTTCATGCAGCCGTCAACCTGGCGACATGCAAGCGATCTTAATAGGCAAGGCCGCGCGGCTCCGGGGGGCTCGTGGGTCATCACAAGAGGAGTTTCCGATGCTTTCGATCAATCGACGCGGCGCGCTCGGCCTGCTCGGCGCAACCGCCGGCACGCTTATGCTGCCGCGCTTCGCCTTCAGCCAGGCCAAGCGTCCGTCCATCACCATCGCGGTCCAGAAGATCACTAACAACAACACGCTCGACATATGGAACGAGCAGTCCAACGTCGGCGAGCGCGTTTTCTTCCCGAACCTTTGGGAAGGCCTGATCCTGCGTGACTGGATGGGCAATCAGGGGCCAGTTCCGGGCCTCGCCACCGAGTGGAAGCGCCTCGACGACAGGACGCTCGAACTCAAGCTGCGCCAGGGCGTGAAGTTCCACAATGGGGATGAACTCACCGCTGAAGACGTCGCGTTCTCCTTCTCGCGCGAGC
Organism: Martinezella tropici; assembly: GCF_008370325.1. Lineage (GTDB taxonomy): Bacteria > Pseudomonadota > Alphaproteobacteria > Rhizobiales > Rhizobiaceae > Rhizobium > Rhizobium tropici_B. Next base: position 306,559 of record NZ_VNIP01000004.1, read on the forward strand.
GCGTGTTCGGCAATACCGAGCCGGCAGGGGGCAAGACGATTTTCGAAGACGATCACAAGCCCGCAACCGTCAAGGAATTGCCGGCCGCCATTCCCGGCGTCGGCCGCCGTCTGTGGCCCGCGCTCGCCGGCGTCGAGATCGTCGATAAATACACGGTGCGTTTCCACAACGCGACGCCCGACGTGACGCTGGAAGGCCGCCTGTATTCCTTCGGCAGCCAGATCGTCAGCCGCCGCAGCTGGGATGAGGCCGCCACTTATGCCGATTGGGCTCGCAAGCCCGTTACGACCGGTCCCTACATGGTCGGCGAATTCAAGCCCGACGTCTCGCTGACGCTGGTTGCCTTCGACCAATATTGGGGCGGCCGGCCGCCGCTCGAGCAGATCCGCTTCGTCGAGGTTCCCGAAGTCGCCTCGCGCGTCAATGGCCTGCTCTCCGGCGAATACGACTTCGCCTGCGACCTGCCGCCGGACCAGATTGCCACGGTCCAGGCAGCTCCGGGCTATGAAGTTCAAAACTCGACGATCTGGAACCACCGCGTCTCGGTCTTCAACGTACAGAACCCGGTCCTTGCCAACCCGCTGGTGCGCCGCGCCATGACCCATGCCATCGACCGTCAGGCGATTGTCGACGCGCTCTGGGGCGGCAAGACCGTCGTCCCGGCCGGCCTGCAGTTCGAATCCTTCCGTTCCAGCGACATGTTCGTCGAAGGCTGGAAGGCTCCGGAATATGATCCGAAGCTGGCCCAGGATCTTCTGAAGCAGGCAAACTACAAGGGCGATGCCATCCCGTTCCGCCTGCTGAACAACTACTACACGAACCAGACGGCGAACGGCCAGATCATGGTGGAGATGTGGAAGCAGGTCGGCATCAACGTCGAGATCCAGATGAAGGAAAACTGGGCGCAGATCCACGATCCGGCCGGCGTCAAGGGCGTGCGCGACTGGTCGGCCTCCAACACGATCAACGATCCGATCACGCCGATGGTCGTGCAGTTCGGCCCGAACGGCGACGTCCAGCAGAAGAAGGAGTGGACGAACGAGGAGATGAACAAGCTCTCCGTCGTCATGGAAACCTCCACCGACCGTGCGCTGCGCAAGAAGGCCATCGCCCGCATGCTCGAAATCTGCGAACGCGAAGACCCGGTCTACCAGGTCCTGCATCAGAATGCCGTCTTCACCGGCATGAAGTCATCGCTGAAATGGAAGGCGGCTCCGGCTTTCGCCATGGACTTCCGCTCCGCCAACTGGTCGATCTGACCGGCTCATCGCTTCGGCCCGCGGCGGTGGCAAGCCCGCGGCGGGCCGTCTTCTGCTTCGAACGAAATGCAGGGATGAAACATATGGGCACGACCAGCTCCAGCCTTATCGAACTGCGCGACCTGACGGTCACCTTCGACGGCGTGCAGGTTCTCCACGGCATCAATCTTGACGTCGGCAAAGGCGAGGCGCTCGGCCTTGTTGGCGAATCCGGCTGCGGCAAGTCGGTTACCTGGCTGGCGGCCCTTGGCCTGCTGCCCGCCAAGGCTGGTGTTGCCGGCTCCGTCAAGCTCGAAGGCCGCGAGCTGATCGGCGGACGGCGTTCCGTGCTCGAAAGCGTGCGGGGCAAGCGCATCGCAATGATCTTCCAGGATCCGTCGAGCTCCCTCAATCCGGTGCTGCGCATCGGCGGGCAGATTGCCGAGGCACTCGCCGCCCATCGCGGCCTGCGCGGCGAGGCCGCAAGGGCGGAGGCGATGCGGCTGATGGACATGGTCGGCATTCCCGATGCGCGTCGCCGTTTCGATTCTTATCCGCATGAATTTTCCGGCGGCCAGTGCCAGCGCCTGATGATCGCCATGGCGCTTGCCGGCCAACCCGATCTTCTGATTGCCGACGAGCCGACGACGGCGCTCGATGCGACGATCCAGGCGCAGATCCTCGATCTGCTGATCGAGCTTCGCGCCGAGACCGGCATGGCGACCGTCTTCATCAGCCATGATCTCGGTGCCGTCAGCCAGGTGTGCGAGCGCATCTGCGTCATGTATGCGGGGCGCATCGTCGAGGAGGGCAGTGTCGAGCAGCTTTTCTCCGAACCGCGCCATCCCTATACGCGTGGCCTGTTCGACGCCATTCCCCGCATCGACGGTGGCCGCGAGCGGCTGATCCCCATTCGCGGCACCGTGCCGAATCCGAACCATCTGCCGAAGGGCTGTTCCTTCTCACCGCGCTGTTCGCGCGCCGTCGAGGACTGTCGCAACGAGCGGCCGCAGCTTGTTACGCTCGAACACGGACGCAAGCTCGCCTGCCTGCGGCCCGTGCCGGCAGCAGGAGCTTCCGAGATCCGAGCCCATATTCCCGAGGGCCTGTTGCAATGACCCCGCTCATCGAGGCTCGCAACCTTGTGCGCATCTACGGCACGCGTAGCGGCCTCTTCGGCCGCACAAGCTCGGTGCGCGCCGTCGACGGCGTGTCGCTGGCGGTCGCGCCGGGCGAGACGCTCGGCATCGTCGGCGAATCCGGTTCCGGCAAGTCGACGCTCGGGCGCATGCTCCTCGGGATCGACGACGCTCAGGAAGGCGCGATTCATTTCGAAGGCCGGCCGATGCCCGAACGCGGCAGCGCGGAGTGGCGGAGACTGCGCGCGAAAATGCAGCTCGTCTTCCAGGATCCGCTCGCAGCTCTCGATCGCCGCCTGACGATCGCCGCCCAGATTGCCGAGCCGCTCGAGATCCATAAGCTGCTTCCGAAGGAACATCATGCCATGCGCGTGGCGGAACTGATGGCCGCCGTGGGGCTGCGTGCCGACCAGGCGGAACGCTATCCCCACGAGCTTTCCGGCGGTCAGCGTCAGCGCGCGGTAATTGCCCGCGCGCTTGCCTCGCGACCAAGGCTTCTCGTCTGCGACGAGCCGGTTTCGGCACTCGACGTATCGATCCAGGCACAGGTCATCAACATGATGCGGGACCTGCAGGAACAGAACGGCATCGCCATGATCTTCATCAGTCACGATCTGAAGGTGGTGCGCAACGTCGCGGATCGGGTCGCCGTGATGTATCTCGGCCGCATCATGGAGGAGGCCTCTTCCGACGTCATCTTCCGTTCGCCGCAGCACCCTTACACCAAGGCGCTGGTTTCGAGCATTCCCGTGCCCGGCAAGCCGCTCCGGGATCGGATCATCCTGCAAGGCGAGCCGCCAAACCCGGCAAGCCGCCCATCCGGCTGCGCCTTCCATCCCCGTTGCCCGCTGGCTCGCGACATATGCCGCTCCATCGCACCGGAACTGCGCGAGATTGGCGATGGACGCACCGCCGCCTGTCATGTCGTGACGGGTGAAACCGCGCCGGTTGCGGCATAGGGGCCATCATGATTCGCTTTGTTCTCGTCCGCCTCTTCCGTGCCGCACTAACGATCCTGGCCGTCATTACCTTCGCTTTCGTCGTGCTGCGCATGTCGGGCGATCCGGCCTTGGTGATGCTCGGGCCAGATGTGCCGCAGGAAGCGGTCGATGCCTTCCGCAAGTCCTGGGGTCTCGACCAGCCTCTATGGATTCAATACATCGCCTATATCAAATCGATCTTCACCGGCGATTTCGGCGTATCGATGCGCGACAAGGCTTCGGCGCTGCATCTGGTGCTGGAACGCGTGCCCGCGACCCTGCAACTGACGATCCCAGCCCTTGTTCTCAAGCTCGTCCTCGGCATCCCGGCGGGCGTCTATGCCGCCTTGCATCGCCAGAGCTTCACAGACCGCGGCGTCATCCTTGCCGCCGTGCTCGGCTTTACCATTCCCTCCTTCGTCATGGGGCTGGTGCTCGTGCTGATCTTCTCGGTCATCCTCGGCTGGCTGCCCTCGGGCGGGCAGGATACCTGGATGCATGGCATCCTGCCGACACTGACCATGAGCATCGGTGGGATCGGTATCCTCGCGCGTTTCTCGCGCAGCGCTATGATCGAGGTCATGGGGCAACCCTATATCCGCACGGCTTCCGCCAAGGGGCTGACATGGCGCGACGTGGTCTGGAAGCATGCCCTGCCGAATGCGGCGGTGCCGATCGTCACCATCGTCGGCTTCATGGTCGGCTCGCTGCTTGCAGGCGCCGTCGTGGTGGAATCGATCTTTTCCTGGCCGGGCATCGGACGCCTGCTGGTGGTTTCCGTCAGCAACCGCGACCTTGCCGTGGTTCAATGCATCCTGCTCATCATCGCCGCAGCAATGGTCGTGTCAAATCTCGTCGTCGACCTGCTCTACGGCTGGCTCGACCCGCGGCTTCGGTCGCATGCGGCACGACACTGAGGAAAACATGATGGCTACATCAGATCTTATCGAAACGCCGGTCTCCCGAAAGCAGGGCGGCCTGGTTTCCTTCTTGCGTCGCAATGTGCCGTTTTCGGTCGCTCTCTGCCTGCTATGGCTTGCGGCCATGGTCGCGACCGCAATTTTCGCCGATCAGGTCCGCCCCTTCAACATTACTGCCATGGATCTGACCAGCCGGCTGTCTGCGCCGGGCGGAGCCAAGCATCTGCTCGGCACCGACGAACTCGGTCGCGATGTGCTTTCGCGCCTCATTCAGTCGATCCGGGTATCGCTCGTCATCGCCTTCGGCGCGACGCTGCTGTCTGCGATCTTCGGCACGCTGCTCGGCTTTCTGGCGGCGCAATTCCGCGGCTTCGTGGAGCATCTGGTCCTGATGCTCGCGGATTTCCAGGCGGCGCTGCCCTTCCTCATCATGTCGCTGGCGGTACTCGCCTTCTTCGGCTCCTCGATGCCGCTGCTCGTATGCTTGATGGGTTTCTATGGTTGGGAGCGCTATGCGCGCATCGCGCGAGGGCTTGCCATCGCCGCCGGGGCTCAGGGCTATGCCGCCGCGGTGGTGCAGCTCGGCGCGACGCCAATGCGCGTTTATCTGCGCCATATCCTTCCCAATGTCGCCTCGACGCTGATCGTTTCCATGACGCTGACTTTCCCTGAAATCATCCTGATGGAAAGCGGCCTGTCCTTTCTCGGCCTCGGTGTGCAGCCGCCGGAAACCAGCCTTGGCAACATGGTCGGCTTCGGCCGGGAATATCTGACGCGTGCGCCCTGGATCATGCTGGCGCCTGCCATCGTCATCATGCTGACAACGCTTTCCATTTCGCTCGTCGGCGATTGGCTGCGCGACAAGCTCGATCCCACGATCCGATAGGAAATATGCTCCATGACCTTGATTACCGGCCATCGCGGCGCCCGCAACCTCTGGCCCGAAAATTCGCTCACCGGCTTTCGCAATGCTGCTGCGTTGGGTGCGGATGCCGTCGAATTCGATGTCCATCTGACGCTGGCCGGCGAACTCGTCGTTATTCATGACCCGACCCTTGAACGCACCGCCGAAAGCGCCGGTGCCGTACGGGAGCTGTCGATCGAGGGCCGCAAGGCGATCCGGCTGAAGGGCACGAACGAGACAATTCCGACCCTTTCCGAGGTGCTGCAAGTGCTTGCACCGAACGATGCGATCGACCTGCATGTCGAAATCAAGGTCGACGGGAATGGAACCCCTTACCCGGACATTGCGACGCGGGTAGCGGATGAGCTCGCCCGCTTCGGCATCGAGGAACGCTCCTATCTGACCTCCTTCGATCTGTCGGTCCTGGAGGATTGCCGCCGTCATGCTCCAAAAATTTCGCGTCTCGTTTCCGTCAACGCCGCCTGGGCTGAAAGGTATGGCGGGCTCGCCGCCTTCATCGACCGGGTGGATGAGCTGGTGAAGATCATCGCCATCCACCACGAGCTTATGGAAGCCGAATGGGATCTGATCCGCGATCGGCTGCCTCTGGAACGGCTCTGCGTCTGGACGATCAACGACGAGGCAAATATCCGCCATTGGCTGAAACGGGGTATCGGCAGCTTGACTTCGGACAGCCCCGATCTCGCATTGAAGCTGCGCTCGCTGATCGTGACATGATCTTCCGCGCCGGCTGACGCGGCAGATCCGGCAGCGTCTCACTGACGGCGATGACCCAGGATGGCGTGCATATTCGTACCGGATCGATCCTCCACGGTGATCCGGAGTAGGGGCTCTAGCCCGCGATCGCCTTAACATATCTCTCAGCCGAGCGCTCCACCACGCGGTTGCCGTCGCTCTCGACCGTGCGGCCGGGGAATGCGCCATAGATCGTCTCGAACCGGTACGGCTGTACGGCCTGCGAAATTGCCGTAACCGCCTTGGCGGCGAGGGGAATGAGGTTCGGATAGCTGCGCATGAAGCTGACGAATTTGCGGTCCATGGTGACCTGCATGGTGTCGCCGACGAAAAGGGCGCCTCGGCCGCCCTCGAGCCAGGGACAATGGAGCACGGAACTGCCGTCAAAATGACCGCCGCAGCGGATCATGGTCGCCTGGCCGATCCGCAGCGTTTCACCGGTCCACGGGCGCAGGGCGGAACCGGATCTTTGCATCCATCTGGCGTCATCGGCGTGGATATGGACGGTTGCGTCGCCGCAAGCCGCACTCCACTCGATCATCGACGAATAGAAGTGGGGATGGGAGATCGCGATCGCGCTCAAGCCGCCAATGGCGGCAATCCGGGCTTTGCTGGCCTCATCGACGAGGCTGAGGCAATCCCAGAGGATATTGCCATCCGGACCTTCGATCAGAAATGCGCGCTGGCCAATGCCGAAAGAAGGCGAGATCTGCAGGCTGTGAACGCCTTCCGCTTCTTTATTCCAGGTCACGCTATGGGTTTGGCAAAGCGTTGCCATGTCGGTCCATTCCTGCCCTGATTGGGGCACGAATTGACGATCATCCTCGCATGTCGGGCAGGTTGACGGCGGCGCGTCGCTTTCGCGGAACTGCGTGCCGCATGTGATGCAGATAAAACACGTCATCTTGAAGTCCTCGACTGCTTGTCTTCCCAGCCTGCGGGCAGGGGGCGCCGCGCGACAGACGTTTTATGCTATATTGGCCAGACGTCGGACGGATCAAAGCGAAAAAGGCAAGGCAACGCCATCGGATAATATCGTTGCGGACCGAAAATCGTCGTTTTCAGACGAGCCTTTGCGGGCGAAATGGATATTCATCCTAAGTAATGACAGGATTTATCTCATCCCATCATTATGATTTTAAACGATAAAAACATTCCTTCGTTTGTTTTATGACAATCTGGCCTTGCAAAAGGCGTAAAGACGAAGAACATAGTCGGCTAATAAAAGCTTAGTTAACTCGAGATGGTGATGTTCCGCATTTGTCCGGTCGTCGCTAACATACGGAGGACCGCTATGGCGCTTATTTTCGGCCTGGTTGCCTTGGCCGGCCACATCGCCCTGTTGCTATGGGGTACGCGCATGGTCCAGACTGGCATCCAACGCGCCTTCGGCCCGGATCTTCGCTCTTTTCTCGGCCGCGCCTTGAGCAACCGCATGAAGGCGTTTTTCGCCGGGATCGGTGTCACCGCGATCCTGCAGAGCAGCACGGCAACCGGCCTGATGGCATCGGGCTTTGCAGCCGGCGGGCTGGTGGACCTCGTGCCGGCGCTTGCCGTCATGCTGGGCGCTAATGTGGGAACGACCCTGATCGTGCAGGTGCTGTCCTTCGATGTCGCGGCCGCTTCGCCGGCGCTCATCCTTATCGGCGTCCTGATGTTCCGGCGGGTCGCGAATTCGCGCATTCACGATCTCGGCCGCGTCATGATCGGGCTCGGCTTCATGCTTCTGGCGCTACATCAGCTGCTTGATCTGATGACGCAATATGAAGGGTCGAAAGCACTTGCCTATGTGCTGGATGGGATCGCCGCAACGCCGGTGCTCAGCATGCTTCTGGCGGCAATCCTCACATGGGCCGCCCATTCCAGCGTTGCCGTGGTGCTGCTCATCATGTCCCTGGCAAGCAAGGGTCTTGTCGATCTCGATCAGGCCTTTGCTCTTGTTCTCGGCGCCAATATGGGAACCGCGATCAACCCGCTGATCGAAGGGCAGTCGGGCGCCGATCTATCCGTCAAGCGGCTGCCGATCGGCAACATGCTGACGCGCATTGTCGGGGTGATCGCGGTGATCGGTCTGCTCGAGCCCGCCACGCGCCTGTCGGCGATGGTCGACAGCGACAGCGGCCGTGCGGTCGCCAATTTTCACAGTGCCTTCAACGTCGTTCTGGCGGTGGTCTTCATGCCGCTGCTGCGGCCCTATGCCGATCTTTTGACGAAACTGCTGCCGCAGAAGATCGACGAGGCTGATCCGGCACGACCCAGATATCTCGATCCAGCCGCCAAGGAGACACCTGTGGTTGCTCTCGGGGCTGCGGCGCGAGAGGCGTTGAGGCTGGTCGACGTCTTGTCGGACATGCTCGCCGGCGCGAAATCGGCGCTATCGGACACCGATCGGCGGGCATTGGCGCGGCTGCGGTCGCTCGATAATATCCTCGACAGCCTCAACACTGCGGTTAAGACCTATCTGACTTCGATCGACCCCGATGAGCTCGGCGAAGCCGACAGACGGCGTTTGAACGAGATATTGCTGTTTTCGATGAACATGGAGCATGCCGGCGATGTTCTCGACCAGAACCTGCTGCCGCACCTGGCCAAACGCCTGCGCCGGGGTTTGAGCTTCTCGAAGGAGGGGCAGCTCGAGCTGGCAAGGCTGTTCGACCGATTGCAATCGAACCTGCGGACAACGGCAGCCCTGTTCATGACGCAGAACGAGAGCGCCGCCCGCATGCTGGCGGAGGAAAAGGTGATCTTCCGCAAGGCGGAGCGCGAGGGTACGGAAGCCCATTTCCAGCGGCTGCGGCAGGGGGGCATCGAGACCGCCGAGACCAGCTCCCTCCATCTCGATCTGCTGCGCGATCTGAAGCAGATCAATTCCCATCTTGTCGCCGCCGCCGCTTATCCCGTTCTGGAAGAGCGCGGTGAACTTTTGCAGAGCCGTACGCCGAGCCCGGTGCCACAGACAGCCGTGACCGCGAATGACTAAAAAGACCTATCTCCGCCGTCTGGCCGGCGAGGCCGACAAACTCTTCGCCGGCCGGTCCATCGAGCAATATGGCGCGATTTGTTACCGGCGGTCGCAGGGGCAGGAAGGTATCGAAATCCTTCTGATCACCTCGCGCGATAGCGGCCGATGGGTCATTCCCAAGGGATGGGCGATGGACAGGAAGCTTCCGCATCAGGTCGCCGAACGCGAGGCCTGGGAAGAGGCGGGTGTCAAAGGAAAGGCCAGAAAGAAGCGCTTCGGCTACTACACCTATCTCAAAGTCCTCGCTACCGGCGAGACCGTCCCCTCTGTCGTTCAAGTCCACCTTCTTGAAGTCGCCGAATTGGTCGATCGCTTTCCGGAGCGCGGCCAACGCCAACTGCAATGGTTTTCACCCCACGAAGCGGCTGCCCTTGTCCGCGAGCCAGAGCTGAAGAGCCTTTTACGCAGGGTGGGGGCGGCACTCGAGCCGGACAAATGAGGAAAGCGGCGATCGTCTCCTAATGGCGCTCCGCATAAATCGTATTGATGCAGCATTAAGCTTCAGAATTCGATAGGCGTGCACGAAGGCGTGCGAAGGTTTCTTTCGCAGTGCGGACTTTTCCGTTCTCGACCTGCTTATTGGTTAGCGCCAGCACCTTCAGAAGCGCCAGCGTTTCCTGCGTCTCCTCATATTGCGTAACGTCCTGAAGGACGGCTTTTGCCTTACCATACAATGTAATCACGACAGGGTTCCGGTCATCGCCAAGCTGGCGAATGACTTCCGGTGCATGAGCCTTTAGATAACTGATGGGCTTGACCTGTTCTGAGAATTTCATCGATCCGATCTCCTTTTGACCAGAATATAGACCGTTAATGGTCTGACTCGAGGCATTGACTGATTGGCTGAAAGAGGAAGAGGAAAACTGTTTCGGTGGCGGGCGCTGGACGCCCAGAGAATCACCGGGATCATCTGCATGCCGGGCGGGCGGTATTGCGTTCATCCGCAACGTGCATTAATCGTATTTAATGCACGTTAAAAGGGCATTTCTGGCATAATCTATATTATGGAACTAAAGCCGATATGGCCACAGAAGAGAGAGTACCGCTGTGTGTTTCAAGTCGCTGCAGAGCCCCAATGATCGGGCTTAGCGAGCAACGTCGTCTGCGCTCACCAGGAGCTTATCGATCCGGCGACCGTCGAGCGAAACCTGAAGCTTCTGCATCCATGGTAGCGCAGGTATCCCCTTGAAGGGATCTCGTCCCTTGACCAACATACGACTGAAGTCGTTTGAGAATGCAGAAGACAGGGCGTAGACGTCTCCAACGTTGGAGAACCGTCCCGCGTACAGGCTCCTTCTGATAATCAAGGCACCTGAGATATGCACCCCTCGATCACCGGGATGGTGCGAGCACGAAATCATGTTCAACTTTCCAGAATTTGCCGTCAAAGCCGAGCTCCTTTGCCCGTGCCGGATCATCCATGAGCCTGAACTCGGCCAGCAGGCTTTCCTTGACACCGAACACCGCATCGGAATGGATATAAGGGTCGTCTGGATCGAAGATGTGGGTCGTCAGCGTCTCGAAACCGTCCGCCTTGATGATGTAGTGCAGATGGGCCGGTCGGTACGGATGACGGCCGAGTGCGGCGAGCAATTGACCCACAGGACCATCGTCCGGAATTGGATAATATTTCGGCTTCACCGCCCGGAACCAATAATGCCCATCCTTGCCGGTGCGGAAGATGCCGCGTAGGTTGAAATCGGGCTGGATGCCCTTCTGCTGGACATCATAGAAGCCTTCGTCATTCGCCTGCCAGACGTCCAGCACCGCGTTTTCGATCGGCCTGCCCTCGGTATCGAGAATGCGGCCGCTGATCACCATGTCCTCACCCTTTTGGTCGAGGCAGATATTGGCGCCCATCGGCAGTTCCGGCGCGTCAGCAACATGGAAGGGACCGAGAACCGTGCTTTCCGAGGCGCCGGACGGCTTGCGGTTGTTGATCGCGTCCACCAGCATCGAGACGCCGAGGATATCCGATAGCAGAATGAATTCCTGCCTCCAGTCGGTGCAGGTATGGCCGGTGCGGGTCAGGAAGAGGATTGCCTCCATCCACTCGTCCTGCGTCGGCTCCAGCTCCTTCACCGCCTCATGCAGCTTGCGGGTGACAACCTCCATCACCTGCTTCAACCGCGCATCCCGGGCGTTGGCGTTGCGGCCGGTGACCACCTCGACGGAATTCTCCTCGGTGAAATAGCCTTTTTCTTCCACGCTCATGATTGCCTCACAGATCCAGAATTGTTGTAAGCACGCGGCGAAGCTCGCGTTCCGGGTCATCGACCGCCGCATGCGAGCGCCAAGCGACGTGATGGTCCGGACGCACGAGTAACACGCCCGCATCGCGGACTTCGCGGGCACGTGCCCAGTCTCCCGTCAGGTCCTGCCACTCCTGCCGCGGGCCGATCTTATGAACGGCGATCGGCAGGCCGAACTCTTTCGACAGCGTCTTTGCCGCCGCGACCCAGCCGTCGCCGCCGATGCCGGTCAACACAGTGAAGGCACCGTGGCCGGTCAGATCGAGGCTCGATACCTTCTCGCCACTGTCGTTGAACAGCCAGGCATGCGGCAGTCGCGCACCTGGCCACGTCGTCGGCTGGAAATGCAGTTCCGCATCTTTCTCGAAAGCGGGCTCCGGCTGCTCGTCCTTGACGATGGCGTTCGAGGCGTAGCGATGGTTCATCTCCACACCATGCGCGTCGAACTCATAGACCTTATTAGCAATCGCCTCGCGGATTGCCGTGCGCTGGCGTTCGGCATCGGCGGTGTCATCGCAGCGCGCATCCATATTCTGCTGCATCTTCACCGGATCGACGGAATCGAGCAGGCCGAGCGACTTGAAGATCGGCCCGAATTCCTCGATCGACTTGTTGGCACGGGTGACGATCTGCTTGGCGACCGGCGCACGCTCCGCCTGGTAGCTATCAAGCAGGCCAATGCCAGCCTGACCCTTGAGGACCAGCGCGAGCTTCCAGGCAAGATTAAAGCCATCCTGGATAGACGTGTTGGAGCCGAGACCGTTCGAGGGCGGATGGCGATGGGTGGCATCCCCCATACAGAACACTCGGCCGTTCGACATTGTCGTGGCGTACATGTTGTTCACAGTCCAGGTCGAGACTGACTTGATCTTCGGCTGGAGATCGGCAACGCCGATCAGTTCGCGCACGACCTTGGTGGCGAAGGCATCGTCGACCTGGGGCGCGGGCTGGTTGATGTCATAGCCCCAGACGATCAGCCATTCGTTCCATGGCCGCACCATGCGCACCAGACCCATGCCGATACCACCGACATCAGCGCCGGGCTGCAGCACCCAGTAGAGCACTGACGGACGGTGCGCGACATAGCGCGATAGATCGGCCTCGAACAGAATGTTCATCGAGCCGGCGACGCCCATCTTGCCTTCGAATGTCAAACCCGCATGCTCCGCCACCTTGGAGTTCCCGCCATCAGCACCGATCAGGAATTTCGAGCGGATGGTCAATTCCTTACCGACCAGACGGTCGAGACAGGTCGTCGTGACCCCCTCGGCATCCTGGACATGGCTCACGTACTCGGTTGACATGCGCGCCTGCGCGCCGCGCGAACAGGCAGTCTTGAACAGCAGCGGCTCCATGTAGGTCTGCGGCAGATCGTTCATGTGAGTGGGCGATGAGAGAAGGTGCTCGGCACGCGACAGCGGATGGTTGCCCCAGCTCTGCATGCGGCCGATCTCCTCACCGGCAACCGCCGTACAGAAGACGTTCTGGCCCATCAGATCCTGCTCGGTCGCAAAGAGATAGGCCTCCTTCTCCACGTCGCGGCCGAGATCGCGCAGAACCTCCATCGTGCGCTGGTTGGTGATGTGCGCGCGTGGCGTGCTTGCCAGCCAGCGATAGCGGTTGATTATCATTGGCTCGAGACCACAGGTCGCAAGCAGTGCGGCGGTCGCCGAACCGGCGGGTCCCGTACCGATAATCAGAACGTCGGTGGTGATGTCAGCCATTTGGCCCTCCCTTTTCATCATGTCGCATTGGTCCCCCCCTCAGGAAGCGGCGGACTGGAAAGAGTTCCCAACCGGTGCGGCTGGATATGAGTCCCCACAGGCCTCGTGGCGCGAACAGCATCGTGACGATGGCGACGGCCCCGAGCGCTAGGAGATACCAGGAGCCGTAGCTCGAAAAGGCATTCTGCAACAGGAAGAAGACGAGCACGCCGACCAGCGGCCCTTCGATGGTGCCGATGCCGCCGATGACAACAATGAAGACGACATAGGCGGTCCAGTCGGTGAGCGAGAAAGCGGCGTCAGGCGAAATGCGCGCCTTCTGTAGATAGATGAGGGCGCCGACCATGCCGGTCACAAAAGCGGTCCCCAGATAGACGACGATCTTCAGGCGGTGTGCATCGACACCGAGGGCACGGGCTGCCGTCTCATTGTCGCGCACGGCGGCAAGGCCAAGCCCCTGCTTGCTGCGCAACAGCCGGTAGATGAAGCCGATCGTCAGCGCCGTCAGAACCAGTGCCAGCCAATAGGCAAGCGCATCGGCCGCAGCTGCGGAACGCATGCCGAACCAATTTTGCAGCAGGGAGATGCCGAGCATATCCTTAGTGGCTTCGCGCGGCAGCGAGGTGCCCGTTCCACCGCCCAGCATCCTCCACTGGGCAAAGAGCAACCGCCCGACTTCGGCAATAACCCAGGTGCCGATCGCGAAATAGGGACCATAAAGCCGGAAGGAGAAGAATGCGGCTGGCGCGGCGATCAGCATGGCGAAGAGCCCAGCAAGCGGAATGGCGAGGATCGGGTCGAGGCCCGCAAGAATGACGAAGCCGAACAGCGCATAGGCGCCGCAGCCGACGAAGAGCTGCTGTCCCACGGAGATCAGACCCGCATAGCCAGCAAGCAGGTTCCAGCTTTGCGCCAGCGCCAGCATGGTCAGAATGAAGAAGAGATCCTGCACGACGCCGCGCGACACCAGGAAGGGCGCGGCTGCGAGCACGACAACCGCGACAAGCGAGAGCACGGCGAAGATACCGGAAAGCCTCGTGCGTGTTTCCACGCGCCAGCCCTTGGGCGCTGCGATTTCGGTCGACATTGTTTCGAAACCTGTGGTCATAGCGCCCTCAATCCACTGCCCGAGGGAAAAGGCCGCGCGGCCGAAAGAGTAGCACGAGCAGGAAGGCGATATGCCCGGCGAGGATTTGCCATTCGGGATTGATCGCCGCGCCAAGTGTCTGGGCGACCCCCAGGATGATACCGCCGGCAAGCGTGCCCCACAGCGAGCCGAGGCCCCCGATGATGACGGCTTCGAAGGCGTAGAGGAGCCGTGCCGGCCCGGCCGTCGGATCGAAGTTAGCACGCATGCCGAGGTAGAGTGCGGCGACGGTCACGATCATCATCGCAAGCCCGGTCGCGACGGCAAAGATGGAATTGGGACGGATGCCCATCAGGCTCGCCGTCACGACATCGTCCGAAGTCGCCCGGAAGGCACGACCAAGCTCGGTGCGATAGATCAGTTGATTGAGGGCGACGATGACGAGGACAGCGGAGGCAAAGGTCAGAAGCGGCATCAGGCCGGCATTAACGCCGCCGAATTGCAGCGAGGCCGTTTCCAGCGCGCCAGCGGAGATGCGACGGCTGTCGGCAGTAAAGCCTTCCAGAAGTCCGTTCTGGATCACGATCGACAGGCCGAAGGTAACGAGCAGAGGCGGCAGGATATCCTTGCCGAGAGTGCGGTTCAGCAGATGATATTGCAGCAGCCAGCCAGCGGCGAACATCAGGGGTGCTGCGATCAGCGCAGCCAGGAAAGGATTAAGCCCGAGCAAGGAGACAAGCACCAGGATCAGGAAAGCCGCCAGCACGATGAGATCGCCATGGGCGAGATTAACGAGACGCATGATGCCGAAAACAAGGCTGAGGCCTGCGGCAAACAGCGCGTAGAGGCCACCGAGCAGAATACCTTGCAGAAGCGTATCAAGCCAGTTCATGGGTATCCGCTCCGAAATAGGCCGCATGGATCTCGGCGCGGTCGAGCTCGACCGGGCGACCGGTCAGAGTGATGCGGCCCTCCATCATGCAATAGACACGGTCGGCAACCTTCAGCGCCTGGGCGATATCCTGCTCGACGATGACGATGGCGGCACCCGCCGCCCGGATATGCGAAAAGGCAGCATAGATGTCCTTGATGACTACCGGCGCGAGACCGAGGCTCAGCTCATCGCAGAGAAGGACCTCAGGATTGGACATCAGCGCCCGGCCGATCGCGACCATCTGCTGCTGCCCGCCTGATAGAGACGTCGCTGGATTGCGTCGTCTTTCCTTCAGAGCCGGGAACAGCGAATAGATGCTATCGAGCGTCCACGGCCCGCCGACACGGCGGCCATAACGGCCGATCTGCAGGTTCTCCTCGACCGTCAGCGACGGAAACAGCTTTCGCCCCTCAGGCACGAGCGCGATGCCGCGACGCACCACGTCGGAGGCGGCCAGGGCACCGATCGGTTCGCCGCGATGCAGGATCATCTCGGGCTGGTTGGCGATGACACCCGCAATCGAGCGCATCAGCGTCGATTTGCCGGCACCGTTGGCGCCGATGACAGCGATGGTCTCGCCGGCTTCGAGATGCAGATCGATACCCAGGACGGCCTGGAAATCGCCATAGGAAGCCATGAGGGCGCGGGTTTCGACAAGGCTCGCCATCAGACGTCCATCCCCAGATAGATCTCGCGCACCTCGCTCGAGTTCATGATCACGTCAGGTTTGCCGATGCCGATCACCCGGCCGAAATTGAGCACGAGGATACGCTCCGCCACTGCCGTCAAAGCGTGCAGCACATGCTCGATCCAGATGATGGCGATGCCGCGCTGGTGGACCCGCTTGATCGTCGCGACAAGTTGACGGCACTCGCCTTCCGTCAGCCCGCCGGCGATCTCGTCGAGAAGCAGCAGCTTCGGCTGGGTCGCGAGCGCCCGGGCAAGTTCCAGCCGCTTGCGTTCGAGCAGGGTCAGTGATCCGGCCTGCACATTCGCCTTGGCGATCAGGCCGGCTTCGACAAGAATCTCCGCACAAAGAGCTGCTATATCACCTTCCCGCGCCTTGGCGCCGAAGGCGCCGGCAACGAGCAGGTTTTCATAAGTCGTCAGGCGTTCGAACGGCTGCGGGATCTGGAAGGTGCGGCCCATTCCGGCAAGGCAACGTTGCATCGGCGGTACATGGGTAACATCGCGGCCGTCGAACTCAATCGATCCTCCGGCAACGGAGAGATTGCCGCTGATAAGGTTGAACAACGTCGATTTGCCGGCGCCGTTCGGCCCGATAATGCCGAGCGCCTCGCCAGGCTCCACGGAAAAACCGATATCCTCGGCGACGACGAGCGCGCCGAACGATTTCGAAACTCCCTTCAATTCCAGTATGGGCATTGTCGTTCTCCGTTGGAGGTTGCCCGATCGAGTGCCGGGCAACCTTCCTTTCACGCCAGGGCTTCGAGCTTGCCGCCAAGCGGCACGTTCGGCGCCAGCCCGTTTTCGACGACGACGAGATCGTAGCCGCCGCCGGATTTCAGCCGCCATTGGCCACCAACCAGCGGCGTCTTGGCGACATTCTTCCGCGCGAAGGGCGGCAACTTCTCATTGCCCCACGCGATCGACCCGACGAGCGTATCGAGCTTGGTTTCCCCGATCGCCTTGGCGACGGCCTCGGCATCGCCCGCATCCTCGGTCCGCGTCATGACATCGACGGCAAGCTCGAACAGTGCATGGGCAAAGCCGATGGGTTGGGTCCATGGGCGGCCGGTTGTCTTGGTGAAGGCGGCCGCCACGGTGGCTGCGGTCTCGCCCGTCAGCGACGATTTGAACGGATGCGTCGGCGTCCACCAGACCTCGGTCGACAGATTGTGGCCGGCATTTCCCAGTGCTTCGACGGTCTGCGGGAAGAGAAGCGCCTTGCCGATCGAGGCGACCTTCGGCTTCAGGCCTTGCTGCTTGGCCTGGTTCCAGAATGTGGTGAGATCGGGCGGGATCATCACCCCGGTCAAAATATCGGTCTTCGCCTGCTTGAAGGCATTGATCTGAGCGGAAAAATCATCCGTGAGGTTCTGATAGCGGCCGGTATCAGTCAATCCATAGCCGAGCTTCTCGAGAACCGGCGGGAAGCCGACGATCTTATCGCCCCAGGCATTGCCGTCACCATCGTTCGGGAACAGACCGCCAACCTTCTTATTGGTCTCGATCTGGCTCCACATGCCGGTATAGACGGCAATGATGTCCTCAAGGCCCCAGAAGAAATGATAGGCATAGTTGAACGGCTTCCATGAGGCGGGATCGCCCGGATTGCCCTGCTGGCCGATGAACCAGGGTTGCCAAGGCGCCACAGTGGAAATGCAGGGTATCTCCTCGCCCTCGCAGGTCGTGGAGACTGGATTGGTCGTCTCCGGCGTCGAGGACACCAGCATCAGGTTGATCTGGCTGTCGACGATCAGCTCCTTTGCGACTTCGGCGGCACGGTTCGGGTTCGACTGGCTATCCTTGACCACGACTTCGTAGTTCAGGCCCTTTGCCTTGGTCGTCGCCAGAAAGGCATCGATAACGAACTTGTCGGCTTCGCCGAAGGCGGCGAGCGGCCCCGTCTGCGGGCTGACATAGCCGAGCTTGATCGCCGCATTCTTGGCAATCGCCGGCATGGGCAGGCCCGAGCCTGCAATCAGCGCCCCGCCAGCTGCTGTCGTCTTCAGAAAATCGCGTCTTGTGAACATGTTTCCTCCCCTCATTGTCTCTTCTCCCAAAGCGCGCGCCCGCGGGCGCCTATGTCTCAGTCCGTTGGCCGCCGGCCCTCCCAGGCGTCCTGCAGAAGCTGACGGATCGCACCCCGATCGATCGGCCGGGGATTCCAGTATGGATTCTCGACAGCGATCGCAGCCGCGCGATCGAGATCGGCTTCCGTCAGACCGAAGTCCTTGAGCGACAATGGCGATCCGAGCCCGTTTGCAAAATCCCATAGCCCTCCGCCTATGGAGCCGCCGAAAATATCGGCCGCTCCCGCCAGCTCCGATGCCGCGGCAGCGGCATTGAAAGCGGCCGTATGCGGCAACATCACCGCGTGGGTTTCGGCATGCGGCGTATCAAAGGAGCCGCCGAGCGTGTGGCAAATCTTGTGATGCAACGCCATGCCGACCGTGCCGAGCACCGAACCGCAGAGCCAGGCGCCGTAAAGCGCATCGCTGCGCGCCTCCGCGTTCATGGGATCGTTGACGATAAATGGCAGGCTTCGGGCAAAGGCGCTCAGGCCTTCCAACGCCATCAGGCTCGAAATTGGATTACGGTCTCGCGCATAAAGCCCCTCGACGGCATGGGCCATCGCATTGAGCCCGCTCGTCACGCTCATGGCGACCGGCATTCCCAGCGTCAGCGCCGGATCGTAAATCACGATCTCAGGCAATATCCTGGCATCGCGCACCGTCGTCTTGCGGCCGCCTTCGGTCTGCCCGAGGATCGGCGTCACCTCCGACCCGGCATAGGTCGTGGGAATGACGATCTGGAGAAGATCGGTGCGATAGGCAATCGCCTTGCCGAGACCCGTCGTCGATCCGCCACCAAGGGAGATGATGATGTCCGCCCCCGTTTCCGCCACCATCCTCATCGCCTCGTCGGTCACCTCGACAGGCGTGTGCATAGTCGCGCCTGAGAAAACACCGCAGGCAAGTGGCCCGATCTCTTTGGCCAGCGCCTCCGCATCAGCCTTCTGATGCGGCGTCGAGAGCACCAAGGCTCGCTTGCGGCCGGTTTTTGCGACCCATTCCGCTACCCGGTTCCGGCTGCCGGCACCGAAGACGACTTGGGCGGGACTGCCCGCATAGCAAAAATCTTGGGTCATCCTGCCCTCCCTGGCTTTGTTCGCACCATGACGAAGGTGAGGCTCACCGTCTTGGCGCGCTGTCCATCGATCTTGGCCGGCTCGAAGCAGGCAATGAGCTCAGGCCGCACCGCGAAGAGGGCATCCTCGCCAAGATGCGGGTCGTTCGAATCGTAAATGTGGGTGGTGATCGTCTCGAAGCCCTTGGCGCGAACGACGAAATGCAGGTTCGCCGGGCGGCGCAACGGATAGCCCGCCTCGGCCAGCAGCCGCCCGACCGGGCCATCATCCGGCACGCCGTAGCCCGACGGCACGACGGAGCGATAATGGAAGCGTCCGTCGGTATCCGTGCGAAACAAGCCGCGCAGATTATGTTCCGGCTGCAAATCCGGCTGCTGGTTCTCGTAAAAGCCCTCGGCATTGGCCTGCCAGGTTACGACCTCGGCGCCTGCGATCGGCAGGCCATCGAGATCCTGCACCCGCACGGACACCGTCAGCGGCTCGCCGATGCCGTCGAGGGAGATCGAAGAACCTGCTACCCTTTCTGGCGCATCATTGCGGAAAAACGGTCCGCGAATGGTATTCGGCGTCGCCGCTTTCGGCCGCCGCGAATTGATTTCCTCGACCAGCGCCGACGCACCGATGAGATCCGACAGAAGCACCCATTCCTGTCGCCGCTCGTCCGAGGCATGGCCTACGTCCGTTAGGAAGGCAATGACCTTGCGCCATTCGTCCTGGGTCGGGCGAAATTGCTTGATGAGATCATGAACATGGATGACCGCGGCAGCGATCAGCCGTGACAGACTGCCGTCACTGCTGGCGGAGAAACGCTCGGAGAAAACCTCCGCTGACGTCGCCTCGCTGAATGTGAGCGCCTTCGCACGCTCCGCCATGCTCATCCTCCACGATCTGTCGTGTATCCGGTGTTTATACTAGCAGTCCGATTTGCATGGATTGATGATTTTTTTGTTATCCAGTATAACGCATCGTTATGAAGTTAGACGAACGCCATCTCATCCAACTTGCCGCCGTCGTTAAGACGGGCGGGGTAACGGAGGGCGCTGCCTTGCTGGGCTTGGTGCAACCGGCCGTTTCGCGCACCTTGTCCATGTTGGAAAGACGCGTCGGCGAGCCGCTGTTCGTCAAGGGCCGCCGGCCACTTCAGCCGACACCCCTCGGCCTATCGCTCGCCGAGCATGGACTGGCGATGCTGGCAGCCTCGCGCAAGGCGTCGGACCTCGTAGAAAGTTTCAAGGTCGGTAAAAGCGGCGTCGTGCGCGTCGGCGGCACGCCCTTCTTCATGGACGCACTGATTGCCCGCCTGTGCGCGGAATTCCAGACGAGCCATCCGGATGTGCGTATTGACCAGAGCTATGGCTACTTCGCGGATCTGCGCGCTGCGCTCAGAGCTGATCAGATTGATCTTGCCATTTGTCCGATCGATATTCTCGACGAGGGCTCTGGGCTCGAGTTTCAGCAGATTCTGCCTGGGCGCAACGTGGTCGCCTGTCGGGTAACTCATCCGCTGCTACTAAAGCGCCGGCCGCAGCCGAGCCATCTGCTTGATTACCCCTGGATCGCGCCGCCACCCGGAAGCCCGTTGTTGGCGGATTTGCGTGCGCTGCTCCTCTCCCTTGGCGCCACCGAAATCAAGATTCGCTACACGGGCGGGTCGCTGATGAGCGTGATCAACTACCTGAAATCGGCGGATGCGCTGACGGTCATGCCACACAGCGTCGTCTTTGCACAGCGAAAGGAAAAGACGATCACCGCGCTGCCGGTCACGATCCCTCACCCGGAACGTGCCCTTGCGATCCTGAAGCGCGCCGACGCGCCACGCGCTCCCGCGGTCGACCAATTTGCCGAATTCGTACGCCTCGGCTTCCAGGATCTCCGGCATCTGATCAAACGCCATGAGGAATCAGTAATTTGGGGGCTCTGAGCAGTACGAAGGCATCGGAAAGTGAGCGCCCCATCTAAGCGACGAGTAAGTGTCCGTTGGCTTTACTGAGACCTCGCTTCCCGCACCTATGGCCTCGCCCCACGTGCTTTACGCCCACCGTCGATCTAGGCCCTTCACCGTCTCGCCATGCGGGAAGCAGATGAGACCGGTAGTTTCAATCTCTTCGGATTATATATGGTCAGAATGCCATCCGCGCTATTTGCCTTGCCGTAGCAGCGTCCGGTATTTCTCCGCAGAATCGAAATCGGCGCGACTGAAGCTCCTCAGTCGAGATGCACGTTCAAATTGGTCTCATGCGTGCGAGTAACCGTTTCATGCTTCGCCCTCTTATCGGCCCGACAACCGGTATTGATGTGAGGAGTTTGGTCTGAATCCCCCAAATTGGAAGACCGCCGATATCAGTCTTTGCTTGGAAACCGTGATCTCGGACTTCGTGTTCATGAGTTTTAAGCTTCCGATGGTGTCGGCCGACGAGAACACGGTATGTGGCGCTCGAAGTCCGAGCTTCGTCATCACGCTTCTCTGACTTTGACATGGCCTGCGGCTTGTGCGGCCTTAACAAGCCTCCGATCGAACGTGGCAAATCCATCGCAGTGACCGGCTCGGCTGAGATGCAGGGCATCGGCGAAGTCCACGCCACCTTCGGCAAGGTCGATTGCATCGGCGACGACTGCGGCATCTTCGACAGTCACCGTCTGCAGGCCACCGAAGGCGCGCAAAGCCCGCGCAACATCAGACGCCTTGTAACCATAGGCGCTGCGCAGCATCCATTCGGTTTCGAGCATCACCGTTACGCTCACGAAAACCCGCTCGCCATCGATCAGCAACCGGGCGCGCGCGGATTGTTCTGGATGATCGCCCGTCAGGTAGCGAACGACGAGATTGGTATCAGTCGCAATCATGGCGGCGCCGGGCCTCGGCCAGCACGCCGGCCTCCATGTCTTCCAACGTCTTTGGGGCCCCCGTGAACGGTAGCATCCCGAACACGTCTTCCGACTTTGCGTCAGGGAAAGCGGGAGCCTGCTTCAGGAGGACGCCTTCTGGGGTCTCCTCGACGATCAGCCGTGTGCCTGCTAGCCAGTCGCGGCGCAGGCGAATGGCCGCCGGCAAGATGACCTGCCCCTTGGTCGAGACTGTGGTAACGATTTGTTCTGTCCGGGCCATATGGCGCTCCTGGAGTAAGACAAAGGTAAGATAGCGTGTTGTCCCCCCGCCTTTCAAGGTAGCCGCCTTGGGGCAAGAGAGAAGGAAGGTGGCTGGAAGGTGGCGAAGGCGGGCATTGGAGACTGCGTCCGGTCTAATGCTGGCGCGTCTCCGGAGAAAAGCCGTGTCATATACGGAGCCACGGTTGAGCGCGACGATCGTTCCCGAGGCTCGCCGCTGGGCGTTCCCACCCGCCCTCTTCCAGGATCGATCTGAATTTCTCACGGAAGGTTTCGGGTGGTTGTTATACCCGCTCAGGAATGGCTGCTGGCCTATTTCGGCCAGCCTCAGGAATTCCGGTGCAACTCAACCAGGAAGCAACTTAGGCATTGGGATTGTATTTTCGCGGGGTCAGGGTAAATCCCGCGCCCCCATCGAAGGGCGCACCTATTGCCTCGGCGTTTTCCTGGCTCGTGATCTCGTCCCATGCATCTTTGATATCGTCTGGAGTCCAGGACGATTGTCTTTGTGAACCAGGAAAACGATGCTGGAGTTTCATCCAAGGGTTGTTTTTCCTATTGGGCGCGACTTTTAGGGTTGATTATAACAACATCTGGCACAGATAATACTATCTGTGATGCATCACATAATGAAATTTCAACCCAAAGCGCAAGATAGGAGAAGTTTTATGGGTGGTTCATCTGATAGTGGTTCAAACAGCGGATGGGGCGGCCGGATCGGTGCTGCTGTCGGTGGCGTAGTCGGGGGGAACGGCTGGCTCTGCGGCTGGTCCCGTGGGCGGGCGGATCGGCGCTGCCGGCGGCGGGCTCGCCGGATATGCCATCGGTAACTCGGTAGAAAATAATATTAACAGCGGAGCCTCACCCGACTATGGTGGCTATACTGCCATGGGTGATTACGGTGGAGGTCCCGCATCTGACGGCGGTAGAGGCATTAGTAGCTCCGGAAGCCACAGATAGTTCTCGGAACCGCTGCAAAGGACATAGATTCTGGTTCTCGTCAGGGCCTATGTCCGATACTGGGGAGGTAACGGTTGAAATATCTTAACATTCTCATACCCCTTGCCATCATAAACCCCCTTTTGATTTTTCTGTTTCCCTTCGGCCTACGGGGAATTGGAGATCACTTCATTTACTTCGCCTTTCTCTCTCCAATTATCTCATTTTTGGTATGGGATTTCCTCATTAGTCCATTTTTTAGGCAGCGATGACCCCAACCAATCATTGAAATTCACGTGGCTAGGCGGCTTGTAGTTCATGGCGCAGTTCTGGAAGCGATTTCTGGCAGAGGTGACAACCATCTGCCGTATGCTTTTTCTCGTCTGCGCGGGTGATATTGGACTTATCATAATCGCCGTATTTGCGGCTTTTCTCACTACCAATATCGCCGGTGTCGTGCTGTCCACATCGGAGGTTACCGCGACGGCACGAACTGAGATCGCCATTATGGTACCGATCTTGACAATCGACATAGTGCTTTTGGGGTCAATCCTGCCACGTATTCGTGAGGTTGCCCGACCGGATCGCCAACGTCGTTCGTTGATCTATGCGCTTATGGTGGGCCTTGTCTTGCTGATCTTAAAGTCCGCTTGGCACGGCTTAGACCATGCAAGCTACAACTTTTCGGCTACAAGCATTCTGTTTATACTCTCAACCTGCATTATCGCACCGAGCTGCGAGGAATTATTTTTTCGTGGTTATCTATGGATGAAGCTTTGGCGCTCTTCACGTCAAGGATGACGGCGGCGGCCAACGAAATTTCGGAGAAACTGGGTTTTCACATCGAACGCGATAAGTCCGTTGAGCTGCCGTTCGAGATATCCAAGCTTGGCGATTGGAAAGAGAGCTAAGATCGTAGTCATCGTGCTTTTTATGGAAATCACCGGTGCGAACTCTGTTCGTGTCGGATAATCAAACACAGCGCATCGCTGGTTATGTTCCGTTCAACTCCTCCAGGAAACGGACGGAAACCATACGGCCCAGACTGCGCGCCTCCTCGAGCGGCGTCTCGTAATCATCGATGCGCGTGCGGATCGACAGGTCCGCACCGTGTTTGATCAGCAGTCGCAGCGCCTCGATGTCTTCGCGAACCGCGGCCATGTGCGCGGGTGTCCAGTCATTGATCCCATGGGCGTTGACCGGCGCGCCGTTGTTGAGGAGGAGAGCGAGGACGGAATACCTGTCCGGTCGCTTGCGTGCGAGCGCGGCATGGAGAACCGTGTAGCCCTCATCGTCCCGAAATGATAGATCGACCCGATACTTCAGCATCCATTCGATGGCCGTCAAGGATCCGCAATCGATTGCATTCCGGATCCAGGGGCGGCCCAGATATTTATCGGCACCGCGCGGAAATTCGCCGATAAGCGCCGCCAGCTCATCGAATTGCTCGTCGCTACCCGTTGCCAGGATGTCGATGATATATACATAGTCGTCATATTCGGGATGAACGCTCATATATGGTATGATCTCGTCTGCGGAAGGCAGGTGCCAGCGGAGGCTCTCATGGGAAACATGGTTTTAGGGTTGCTGGGCCTCGGCGGCTTTGTCGGGTTCATCTTTCTGGCATTCTGGAATTCGATGCCTCGCAAGATAACAAATAGAAACGATGAAACCACCCGGCAAGGTAGTCTTGACGAAACCCAGGTTGCTCATGGATCCAATACCGGGCATTGGTCCATCTAGGGCGCCTCCGGCCCGGACGCCTAGGGTCGCGGCCGGTATCCTCTGGCACGCTTCTGCCGGGCCAATGTGAGAAACATCATGACGGCGTCACTTTCATCGGCGAAATGATGCGCCATGGTCTGCCCGCCGAACCCTATGCGGCCCCATCTTCTTGTCAGGCATGTGTCGCCGAACAAAGTCGTTGATATCTCCAGGGCATAATAGCGCGCCATGTTTCGCGCAGCGTCCGTGCGTTCGATGTAGAGATGATAAGGTTGACTAAGCATGCCAGCAGGATGATCAATCCGGCTGGCGGGGTCCAACGAGTGTTTTGAATCGGTCGAGCCGGTCCGATTCATTTCCGTTATATATTCGTGCCCCCTGCCGGCCCCTTCCCTGCTCGCAGCAGATAGCCGGGTCGGCGATCAGGAATAGGCGGCTTCGTGGAAAGCGATTTCCAGACGCTGTGCTTGACCGAAAATGGCGCTCAGCCGCTTGCGTTCGTCAGCGCCCATGACCTCTCCCGCTTGGTCGAGCACGGTTTTCAGCCATCGCGCCTGCGCCTCGAATTCGGGCTCGGCATGAAGCCTGACCCATTCCTTGAGCAGGGGATCGCGGATCGCCGACCGATTGGCTTCGACCGACCAGGTCCAATACATCCATTCGGCGGCAAACATTGCGGCGATCGTATCGAGAAACGCGCCATCGCGGGCGATCGCAAGCATTCCCTCGCGGAAGGCGGCGACATCTTCTCGCGCGGTGTCGTATCGGGCCGGATCGATGCCCCGCGCCGCGAAGGTTTTTTCGAAATATGCGATCTGCTGGTTTGCAAGCGCGTCGAGAACGCCGATCAGCCAACGTTTCTGCGCGATGGTCCCGGCCTTCGCGGTGGCATAGGAGAAGATCGCGATCGCTGTGTCGACGAAGGCGCCCTCGAAGACGAGGTAACGCTCGAAAACCTCGTTCGGGAGACGGTCGGCCTTGATATCCTCGATGAAGCGGTGTCGAACCATCGCTTCAAAGACATACCGGTTCTCGTCAAGCATCTGCTCCGACAGGGTTTGTGCCATCGCCCTCACGCCTCCAGGCCGGGTTTTGCCGCTTCGACGAAGGCTGCGACACGGGCGGGCTCCACCGGATTCCACCAGACGCCACCTTCCTTCAGTGACGAAGCGACGATGACGCCGTTCGTGCGCTTGAGGATCTCGACGATATTGTCCTTGGTGACGCCGGAGCCGACCAGCAGGGGCAGATGGGTGGCGGCGCCGATCTCCTCGATTTCCTCGATCGTCGCGCTATTGCCAGTCCTTTGGCCGGTGGCGATGACGACGTCGGCATCGAAGAAGGCGAGGTCCCGGGTCAGCTCGTCGATCGTTCGGTCGGCGGTGATGGCGTGTGCGCCGTGCTTCACATGGCTGTCGGCAAAGACCCTGATATGTTCGGCGCGCAGCAGCGAGCGATAGCGCATGGCCTCTGCCGCGCGTCCCTCCATGAAACCCTCATTGGCGACATAGGCGTTAGCCCATTGGTTGACGCGGATGAAGCGCGCGCCTCCGGCCATCGCAACTGCAAAGGCGGGGATCGGTGCATTGGCAAGCACATTGATGCCAAGTGGCACGCCGACGGTGCGAGCAATACGGTCCGTCACGACAGACATGAAGGCTGCGGTTTCATGGCCGATGTCCTCGGGTTTCGAAAAGGGAATGTCCCCATGGTTTTCGATGATCAGGCCATGGATGCCGCCCTTGACGAGCGCTTCGGCGTCGCGCATGCAGGTGTCATAAATGGAATCCATCGCTGCGCTGCGATAGCGCGGGGCACCAGGGAAAGGCGGGCAATGGATCATGCCGATCAGCGCCTTGTCAGTACCGAAGATTTCCCGTATGGCGCTCGAGGCCCTATCCGATATCTGCTGCATTTCTCTTTCCTTTCTGAAAGTCTGCCATGCGTGCCTATGTCATCGGTAACGTCGCCATCGACGAAACCATTTCCGTATTGTCCATGCCCGAAGCCGGTGCCTCGATCCTCGGTCGGGAGGAAACCCGCGACCTTGGCGGCAAAGGCGCCAATCAGGCGGTCGTGATGGGCCGGACGGGCTTGTCCACGACGCTTGTCGCAGCCGTCGGCGACGATTTTCGCGCCCAGACCATCCGCGATCAGCTTGCAAGAGAGGCGGTCGATGCGCGCCTTGTGGGACATCCCGACCGCTCCAGCGACTTCTCCATCATCTTCATTACGCCAGACGGCGAAAATGCCATCGTGACCACGACGGCCTCGGCCGAGGCATTGACCCTTGCCGAGGCGCTCGCTCCACTCGCGGATGCCACAGCCGGCGATCTCGTCGTGCTGCAGGGCAATCTCAGCGAGGACGTCACCCGCGGCATTCTTGCCGAAGCCAGGCACCGTGGCCTGGCGACCGCCTTCAACCCCTCCCCGCTGCGGCCCTACTTTACCGAACTCTGGCCGCTGATCGACATCGCCTTCCTCAACAGGGGCGAGGCCGAAAGCCTGACCGGATCGTCCGGCGAGACCGCCATTCGACGCCTGGCCGAAGCTGGTGTCGCGCAGACTGTTCTGACCCTCGGCGGCGCCGGCGCGATCCTTGCCAGCGGCAGCCAGGTGCTGGCGACTGTCCCAGCGCTCGCGACCGAGGTCGTCGACACGACGGGCGCCGGCGACACCTTCATGGCGGTTGCGCTTGCCTCGGCTGCGCTCAGAGGCACGACGCTCGACGCCCGAGCCATTCGTCACGCAACCGCGGCTGCCGCCATCACGGTCAGCCGCAGGGGAACTTGCTCGGCCTTCCCCAACAGCGCCGATCTTGCCGGCATCCTTGTGGGCGAATAAGGCCTATTTTTCCTCGGTGAGCCAACCGAGGATATTCTTCCAAAGGCGCCCGTAGCCCTCCCATTCGCAGAAGGCGGGCGAGAGCCAATGGGGACCGATGTCCGAGGTCCAGGCAGCTGTCCGGCCCTTGCCGAAGCGGCCGGTCACCAGGAGCGGATGTCCGCCCTGATCATCGGGTAGGCTAGCGATCACTTCAACATCGTCGCGCTTGCGCACCTCGACTTCGTTGACACCGAGAAGCAAAGGCCATACTTTTGGCATGCCGGCGACGGTCGCGTGATCGGATTTGACGATGACCGGCGTCGTTCCCTCAGGAATTTCGACGCGGTCGTCATAGGGCAGGCACGTCACCGGCAGCACGTCCTCGACGGCGGTACGGCGCCAGCGGGCTTTGCCGTCGATCCCCTGGAAGGAAAAATAGCCACCGACCATCAACAGGCCGCCACCTTTCTCCACCCAGGCCTTGAGCAGTTTCAGCCGGTTCGGGACGGTCTTCGAATGCAGCCAGACCGCCGGCGGAAGGAGCAGCGAATTGGCGCCGATATCGGAAAGGATGATCGCGTCATAGGCGTCCAGCCCGGCCATGTCGAAAGGCAGTTGTTCGACCGCTTCATGGGCCGGCATATAGGTGAGTTCATACTCGCTGCCGGCGAGCGCTTTTACGAGCGGCTCTGCGCCGAGGTGGAAGGTGACGCTTCCAAACTGATCGAAGCCCTTATAATGCGTGGCGGAGCTGACCCAGCTTTCGCCGACGAGAAGAACCTTCTTTGTCATGATGTTTCCATTTCTTTTTTATGGCGTTGTGTCGGCCTCGAAGACCGACCTCGGATTGGCGCGCATTAAGATATCGAGCGTTGCATCGTCCAATCCATGGCGCTTCAGGCGCGGCAGGAAGTGGCGCAGGACATAGGCGTAGCCGTTGCCCCCGTAATGCTTGAGCATCATCTTCAGGAAGACGTCGTGGGAGAGCAGAAGCCGATCCTTGTGTCCCATCTCGACGAGCTTGACGAGCGCGCGGGCCGCCTCCTCGTCGCTTGGGCATTGCACCTGCTGGTCGGCATAAAAGAAATCCATACCGATCATGTCATATTCGAGGAAGGCGCCGCGGGCAGCCAACTCCGATTGATAGGTGAGATCGTCATGCGACGGGTTCATGTGGCACAGCACCGTATGCCTGAGATCGGCGCCCTCGGATGCCACGATGTCGAGAACCTTGTGGCCGAGGCGATACCAGCCCGGAAGGTGGACCATCAGAGGCAGGCCGGTGCGCACATGTGCTTGCGCCGCGCCCCGCAGCGATTTTTCCTCCGCAGCCGTGAAATCGGACGAGACGCCGATCTCGCCGATGAGGCCGATCTTCACGTCGGTGCCATCCGCGCCGACCATTGCCTCCGACACGATCTCATCGGCGATCTGAGCCGCTGACATATCGGCAACCCTCGCCGGATGCGACGAGCCGAGATAAAAGCCGGCCCCCATGACGATGTTCAGTCCCGTCGTCTTGGAAATCCGCCGCAGAGCGAGAGGATCGCGGCCGATGCCCTGACACGTCGGCTCGACGACCGTCCGGCCGCCGACCCCGGCAAAATCCCTGAGCTCTGTCACGGCGAGCTGTTCGTCATCCAGCGTGATGTTGTGCTTGTTGACGAACGGATCCTGTCGCAGCTCGCCAAGGATCTCCATGCACACGAAGCTCTCGGCAAGGTATTGGCGTTCAGGCGTCTTCGGCGCGTGCCACCAGCAGCGGCAATCGTTGAGGATATGCTCGTGCATCAGGGTGATGCCGATGTCGGAGACCGGAACCAGCCCCGAGACGGTCATCACATGTCCGGACCGGATGTGACCGGGTGAAAGCTCATCCGTTGCCATCAGTTCTTCCTCCTGCCTGCCAGTCGGAAATTGGTGGTGAAGATGCGCGTGTTCAGCCAAATGGCGACAAGGATGATCGCCCCGGTGACGATCTGGGTGAAGAAGGGCGAGATGTGCATCAGGATCAGGCCGTTGCCGATGACGGCGATGGTCATGGTGCCGAGAACCGTGCCGATCATCGTGCCCCGCCCGCCCATCAGCGATGTGCCGCCAAGCACGACGGCGGCAATCACCTGAAGTTCGAAGCCGACTGCCGCATTCGATGACCCCGAGCCAAGGCGCGCGGCAATCAAAAGCCCCGCCAGTGCCGATGCGACCCCTGACACCAGATAGACCGAAGCGACGATCCACTTGGCCGGCATGCCGACGCGGCGGGCCGCTTCCATGTTCGATCCTACCGCCACGATCTGGCGCCCGTATTTCGTTGAGGCCATGACGACATAGCCGGCGATCGCGATCAGGATTGCGATCAGGGCCGGAACGGGAAAGCCGGCCAGTTCGCCGCGTCCCATGTAGAAGAAGCCCGGTTCGTCGTTGATCGGAATGGAATAGCCCTGGGTCAGATAGAGAGCGACGCCGCGCAGGATGGAGAGACCGGCCAGGGTGACGATGAAGGCGGGAATATTCTGGTAGGCGATGAACCAGCCCTGCAGCAGGCCGACGATGCCGCCGAAGGCGAGCATGCCGATCGATACGACTGGCCAGGGTATGCCCGTCGCCAGCGTGATGGCGGCGACGGCATTGATGAGAGCCAGCATGGAGCCGACGGAAAGGTCGATCCCGCCTGTGACGATGACCAGCGTCATGGCGATCGCGACGACAAGGATGGGAGCCGCTTGGCGCACGACGTTGAGAATATTGCCCATCGTCATGAAGGTCGTCGTCGTCAGCGAGAAGAAAACGAGGCATGCCAGGAAGAAGAAGGCGATCGACAGGACCTGAGCGTTCTCACTCAGAAAATCTGATATCGGTGAGCCCTTGCTGCGTTCGGTGTAGACGGTCAATGTCTTTCTCCCCCAACGATGAGCTTGACGAGATCCTCAAGATTGGTCTTGCCGATATCGCGCTCCGCGACCTTGACGCCTTCGTACATGACGGCGATCCGGTCGCAGACCCTGAACAGATCCTGAAGGC
The DNA here is from genome assembly GCF_008370325.1 of Martinezella tropici. GTDB lineage: Bacteria > Pseudomonadota > Alphaproteobacteria > Rhizobiales > Rhizobiaceae > Rhizobium > Rhizobium tropici_B. The sequence goes on from NZ_VNIP01000004.1 coordinate 336,966, forward strand.
GGTGAGTGATGAGGACGACGGATACGCCGGTCGCCTTGACCCGATTGATGAGCGAGAGAACGGCTTCGACCTCGGCGACCGCGAGAGCCGATGTCGGTTCGTCCATGATCAGCACTTTAGGGCTGAACGAGGCCGCCCGCGCGATCGCGATCGCCTGGCGCTGGCCGCCGGACAGCTTCTCGACCTTGGCCGACAGGCGCGGAATGCGGATCTCGAGCGCATCCAGCATCTTGCGGGCCTCGGCCAGCATTTTCTGGCGGTCGAGGAAGGGGCCTTTGGTGATTTCGCGCCCAAGGAAAAGATTGCCGACGACATCGACGTGATCGCAGAGGCTCAGATCCTGGAAGACCATTTCGATGTGCCGGTCGCGCGCATCGGCGGGTCCGGAGAATTTGACCTCCTGGCCGTTCAGCGAAATGGTTCCGTCATCCGGCAGGTAGGTGCCGGAGATGATCTTGGTGAGCGTCGACTTCCCGGCGGCGTTGTCGCCGACGAGGCCGAGGCACTCTCCGGGAAAGAGGTCGAGATCGACGCCGCGCAGCGCCTCATGCGAACCGAAGGTCTTGCGGATGCCGCGCAGCGATACGGCCGGCGTCACAGCCGGCGAGCCGGAGGAATGCCGGGAGGCTTGCGCCTCCCCGGCTCCGGCATGAACAGGCCGGTTCTCCCTAATCATTTGAAGACGGCCCGGTATGGATCGACGTTCTGCTTCGTCACGATCGTAATCGGTACGGAGATGCTCTTTTCGACGCTCTGGCCGGCGGTCAGCTTCGCCAAGGCTTCGACGGCGGCCTTGCCCTCGCCTGCCGGGTCTTGCTGGACGACGGCGACGACATAGCCTTGATCGAGGCCTGCGATCGCCTGCGCGGTCAGATCCCAGCCGAAGACCTTGATGCTGTCCTGCTTGCTCTGGCTCTGAACGGCGGCGATCGCGCCGAGCAGGGCCGGCTCGCCGGTGGCGTAGATCGCCGTCATGTCCGGATTGCCGGTGATGAGATTTTCGGCGGCGGCAAGAGCGTTGTCCTGGATATTCTGGCCATCGACAATGCCGGCCGTCTCGATGCTGCCGCCCTTGATCGCGTCTTCGAAACCTTTCTGGCGGAGGTTCTGGATATAGGAGTTCAGGGCGCCGACGATGCCGACCTTTGCCTTGCCACCTGCATTCTTCTTCACGTAGTCGAGGAAATAGGCACCGATATCGGCGCCGGCCTTGCCGTTATCGACGCCGATCTGCGATTTCTGCGGGCCTTCCGGCAGGATCGCATCGATAGCGACGACCGGAATGCCGGCATCCGAAGCCTGTTTGACGGCCGGCATGATGCCGTTGACGTCGATGGCAACGACGATAAGGCCATCGACCTTCTGCTGGACATAGGTCTCGATAGCGCTGTTCTGCGCAGCAGCATCGTTGTTGGCGTTGAAGATGACGAGTTTGTCGCCCGAGGCATCAGCGGCCTTCTGAGCACCTTCATTGATCTGATTGAAGAAAAGGGCCTGCTGGTTGATCTGCACCAGTGCATAGGTCTTGCCGGCGGCATGCGCCAACGGAGCTGCCAAGGTCACACCCGCTAACGCGGTAAAGGCAAGGGCGAGGTTGAACGCCCGACGTTTGATCTGTTCCATGTTCTCATCCTCTGGTTTCGTTACCGTTGCTTGTTATGTGTCGACGGCGGTGCAACGGAATTCCGCACGACGATTTCGACTGGCACGAGTTCCTCGGTGGCGAGCGATTTGCTTTCCTGCCAGTTTGTCTCGAGAAGAAGGGACAGGGCGCGCTGCCCGATGGCGCGCACCGGCTGCCGGATCGCCGTCAGAGGCGGCGCAAAAAGATGCAACGGACTGACATCGTCGAAGCCGATGAGGGACAGGTCATCGGGTATCGAAATCCCCTTCTCCCGCAGGACTTCGATCATGCCGATGGCGATTTCGTCCGAGCTGGCGAAGATCGCGGTTGCCGGCATGCCCTCTTCCAGGAAGCGCAGCGCCATCTCCCGTCCGCAGGCAATCGTATATTCGCCGCTATAGCGCCGGATCGAGACGTCGTCGCCGAAGTGCTCCCGTAGGCCCTCGTACAATCCGTTGAAGCGCCGCTGCGTGCTGATCATGGCGTCTGGGCCGCCAACATAAAGCACGTGGCGATGGCCAAATTCAGCCAGATGACGGCCGGCGAAATAGCCGCCTTGCCGATTGTCACAGAAGAGTTTCGGGACGGTCGCGAGCGGAACGTCCTCGTCGACAACGACGACCTTACCCGTTCGATTGATGAGGGCGGCAAGCTCGCCATTATCGGGATGGTTGGTGACGAAGACCAATCCGTCCACGTGATTGTGCTCGATCAGTCTGAGGTAGGCGACCTCGCGGCCGGTCCGGTTGAGTGTCGCATAGAGGGATACGGCTAGGCCCCTGTCATTGGCCGCCTCCTCGACGGCCGCCACCATGGTTGCGAAGAACGGGTTGGCGATATCGGGCACAACGAGACCGATCGTATCGGAGCGGCCGCGGCTCAGCCGCCGGGCATGCGGGTTCGGCTGATATTTGAGGGAGGCGATCGCGTCGTCGATCCGCCGCTTGGTGAGCACGGGCAGGTCCAGGGAGCCGTTCAGCATTCGGGAGACGGTCGTCACCGACACACCGGCGGCCTTCGCGACATCCTTCAATCCTGGAGTGTGTCCCTTTGCCATAAGCTTTGTAAACCGTTTTAGTAAAGCGCTTTACTAAAATTCAATGACAATCGCCAACCTGTCAAGAGGATTCAGAAGGTCCTGCCGGCCGTCGGTCTGCAAAAAACTTTGTGCGGACGTTTTCGGCAGTCTTTTGGAACGCTGCCGATTCGATAATACGCCAAATGACGTCGACCGCTTCTCATCCTATTCCAGTGGTCACCAGGGGACCGTTCGACCCAGATAGTCCAGATATTGCAGGCCGCGCGTTCCTCGCTGATCGAGAAGCACGTTCACCAGGCTTGGAATGCTTTCCTCAATCGTCAGCCGCCCGTCCGGGCCGCCCAAATCGGTCTTGACCCAGCCGGGAGCCATGAGCAGCAATGCGCGCGCATCGTCCGCATGCCTGGCAGCATAACTGCGCATCAACGTATTGAGCGCCGCCTTGCTGCCGCGATAGACCTCTCGCATGCCGGTGGTATTGTTGCTGACACTGCCCTGCCCTGACGACATGACGCCGATCAGGCCCGTGGGCGAGACGAGATCCTGCAGGCCTTCGACGGTTCGCATCGGACTGAGTGCGTTCGTCACCATGACACGGACGAATTCCTGCGTTGTCACGTCCGCGATCGTTTCCGTCGGAACATTCGTCGTTCCGGCGTTGACGAACAGGATGTCGAAGGCTCGCCCGTCGAGACGCGCGCGCAAAGACGCAAGCTGCTCCGGTTCGTTGATGTCGAGTGTCTCGATCGTGACCCGTCCAGCGGAGGCCTCCACGAGATCGTGCAGTTTCGTCCGCGATGCCGAGGCCCGCACCGTACCGACGACGGACCAGCCTTTCTTGAAGAATTCCTCGGCCATGGCATGACCGAGCCCGCGTGAGGCGCCGATGATCAATATGCTGCCAGCGGAGTTGGAAATAGATGATGGCATGCTCATGCCTCCTCAGTTCGTCTTGCTGTGAGGCGAATATGAGAGCCCAGTCCGGATTTCGCCAGACGCTTGCAATGCAAAGAATAGTTGCGTTCAACGCTAGTCGTGTCGGCCGATTTAGTCTACCCATTCGGCATGGAAGAGATCGACCTTAATCTTCTCGTCGCGCTTGACGTCCTGCTGGCCGAAGGGAGCGTGACCGAAGCGGCAAAGCGGCTGGGGCTCAGCCCTTCCGCCATGAGCCGTACGCTGTCGCGGCTGCGAGCGGTCACAGGCGATCCATTGCTCGTCAGAGCAGGCCGGTCTCTCGTGCCGACACGATTTGCCGAGGCGCTTCAGGATCGGGTTCATGCCGTCACCCAGGATGCGCGAGCCATTCTGCGGCCGGCGATAAGCGAGATCGACATTGCCACGCTGGAGACGACGTTCTCGGTGCGCGTGAGCGAAGCGTTTCTTGAACTCCTGGCGGCGCCTCTCGTCGCCGCGATGACCGAAGCCGCCCCCCATGTCCGCATCCGCTTTGTGCTGAAGCCTGACAAGGAGCCCCGCATGCTTCGGGAGGGGCTGATCGATCTGGAAATCGGGGTGCTTGGCGTGCCGGCGCCTGAATTGCGGACCCGACTGCTGCTTCGCGATCGACTTGTGGGGATTGCCCGGGAAGACCACCCCCTCCTGACCGGCGAGGCCTTGACGTCGGAGCGCTACGCGGCCTGCAGCCATGTCGTCGCCTCCAGGAAGGGAGAATTCGCCGAAGCGGTCGATGAGGCGTTGGCATGGAAAAACCTGAAACGGGACATCCGCGTCGTGGTGCCGGGGTATCCGGATGCGATGAGAATTGCAGCTTCGACGGATTTCATCGCGGCCATCCCCTTCTCATGTCTCGGCAAGCGCGGGGTGAATGAGCCTCTGGCAGCGCGTGGTGTTCGCAGTTTTGAACTGCCATTCGAAACGCCCGAAATACACATCGTTGCCATATGGCATCCGCGTGTCGACGCCGATCCGGCGCACCGATGGCTCCGCGACATCGTCGCGCGGGTATGCCGAGCGGCCTATCCGTGAATCGATCCAGTCAGCCTTGACGATCCATGGTGGCTTTTGGGGCATTCCCACCCTCGGAAACTATCTCGCAAACCAAGCGTCGGAATTTTGCTCAGTCAGCCGTCTTTGAGAGAGACAAGCCATGGAGAGCAGCAATGACGATAACGATTACCGCCTTTGAAAAGTCGCCGGATCGCGGCAGGGGTCTGGCGCGTGACATGCGCGTTCGCTGGGCGCTGGAAGAGGTTGGCGAGCCTTACGAGGTGCGCCTCCTCTCCTTCAAGGCGATGAAGGAGCCTGCGCATCTCGCGCTTCATCCTTTCGGGCAGATCCCGACCTATGAAGAGGGTGATCTTGCCTTGTTCGAGTCGGGGTCGATCGTATTCCATATCGCCGAGCGCCATACCGGCCTGTTGCCGGACGATACCAACGCCCGTGCGCGGGCGATCACATGGATGTTCGCCGCTCTCTCCACGGTGGAGCCGCCGATCATCGACCGCGCAACCGTGAAAATTCAGGAGCGTGATCAGATCTGGTACGAGCAGCGCCTGTCCATGGTCGATGAGCGCATCCGCCAGCGGCTGACCGAACTTTCCGATCGTCTCGGTAGCGCCGACTGGCTCGATGACGCGTTCAGCGCCGGCGATCTCATGATGATATCTGTCCTGCTCAGGCTGAAGGATACGGGAATATTGCAGGACTATCAGAACCTCTCCGCGTATGTCGCCCGCGGGGAAGCCCGGCCGGCATACAAACGGGCTTTCGAGGCTCAACTCGCAGTCTTCACCGTCGCATCGAACGGCTGACCGGGTCCCAGGTCCATCAGGCCTTCTCGGTCCGCAAGCCTTCGAGGAATGTGCGGAAAGCCTCGACGGCCCGTTTCGATGTTGCCTCGGGATCGTCCGAATTGGCGATCCACTGCGCAGCGCTACTGCTTGCTGCATTGATGAGGCGGCCGCCGGCTTCCGGGTCAATCTCCACGATGATGCCCTCGTCTCGAAGGACGCGAAGGCTTTGGGTAACGGTGGCGATGCAGCCGTTGGCGCTCGGCCATCCGGAGGGATCACCAAGCACGGCCGGGCCGTCGCGAAACATAATGCGTTGGATTTCCGGCTCCAGCGCCATCTCGACATATCCGACGTTCTCATCGACGAATGCCTGCCAACGCGATGGCGCCCTGGACGAGATCGCACAGAGCCTTGCGGTCATTTCCGCATCGATCTCGCTGATAACCGCCTGCAGCAACCCCTTCTTGTCACCGAAATGGTGGTATAGTGCCCCCCGCGTCAGTCCGGCGGCCGCTGTAAAGTCATCCATCGATGCGTCGGCATAGCCAACGCTACCGAATGCCTTACGGCCAGCTGCCAGCAGCTTGGCTCGCGTCTCGACGATCATTTCAGTACGGGGTTTGCGCATTACGTCTCCGTCGATGGCCTTACATAAATTCGCATACGTTGCGTATATTAGTTGACATACGCGGCGTATGCAATTATTTCATTCGCATACGCCGCGTATGTCTGTGGCGACTCATCCAATCCAGGGAGCGTTACGATGTCTAATCCATACCGCGAGATTTTCCGGGCGCCGGGTGCGAAAGGTTTTTCGACCGCAGCTTTCTTCGCGCGTATTCCCATTGCGATGGCTCCAATCGGCATCGTCGCCATGCTCTCTCAGACGCGCGGCGAATATTGGCTTGCCGGGGCGGTGTCCGCCACCTTCGCTTTGGCCAATGCATTTGTCTCGCCGCAGATATCGCGTCTTGTCGACCGGCTTGGCCAGCGTGCGGTGGTCGCACCGGCCACCATTCTGTCGGTCATCGCCTTTGTCGTTCTCGTCATTGCCTCGAATCGGGATTGGCCGGCATGGACGCTGTTTGCCTCGGCCTTCCTTGCGGCCGCCATGCCGAGCATTCCAGCTATGGTGCGTGCGCGCTGGACGGAAATCTTCCGTGCCCGGCCTGAACTGAACACGGCCTTCGCTTTCGAATCCGCAGCCGATGAGCTCGTCTATATCGCCGGCGCTTCCCTTTCGGTCGGCCTCTCCGTCTCGCTGTTTCCGGAGGCCGGTATGCTTGTGAGCACGATCTTCCTTGCGCTGGGGACGACGGCTTTCTTGCTGCAGCGCTCGACCGAGCCGAAGGTGCGCGTGTCTGGTTCTGATCATCCGCAACATTCGGCTATCCGGCTGCGCTCGGTCCAGATCATCACGCTCGCCCTGATTTTCGTCGGCGCCACCTTCGCCACGGCGGAAGTGAGTGTCGTCGCCATCACCAAGCAGCTCGGCCAGCCCGGCGCCGCGAGCTTTGTCATCGGCGTCTATGCCCTCGGCTCGTTTATCGTCGGCCTAGTCATCGGCGCGCTGAACCCCAAGGCGCCGCTCCGGAGGCAGTTGCTGGTTGCTGTCGGCGTCCTTACCCTCACCTCCCTGCCGCTTCTCCTTGCCGGCACGTCGGTCGCTTTGCTTGCCTTTGCGGTTTTCCTGAGCGGCGTTGCCATCTCCCCGACCTTCATCACCGCTTTCGGGCTGATCGAACGCCGGGTGCCGGAGGCGATGCTGACGGAAGGAGTGACCTGGATCATGACGGGCATTGGCATCGGCATGGCGCTCGGCGCCTTCGTTTCCGGCTGGATGGTCGATAATTTCGGACCGGCGAACGGCTTCTGGGTTTCGGTCGTATCGAGCGCGGTCACCGTCTTGATCGTAGCGCTCGGCCAAAAAAGCCTGTCAGGCGCGCGAGCGGCCGATGTTGCGTCCGTCAAGCAAGCCGCCGAATGAGCGGAGCCGAAGACGAAACGAAGGTCCGGCCTGTCGAGCAAGCCGGACCTCAGTGCTGTGAGCGGGAGATTTGTCAGGGCCGCTATGCCGGTAACTGGAAGAACCAGTTGGCGATCAGCACGATGGCGAGGCCTCCCGCGAGTGCTAGATAGGGCAGGATTCCCGCTTTCCTGACACCCAGATCCTGGCCGATCAGCCCGAGATCGTCCATGGCGCCCGCCGGGAATTTGCCGCCGTCGCGCACATAGTGCCTGTAGGCGAAGACCGGCAGGATCAGGGCCGCGAAGGCAAAGCCGATCCAGAGCGCATTGGCATAGCCCCAAACCTTGGCGCCGGCGCCGAGGAAGAGGGCGTTGACGAAGGCAAGCACGGTGTTGAGGCCGAGGAGCCAGGACGGCGCTTTCCACGGACGCTCGATATGTCCGGAGTCCATGCGATGGATCCAGCCGGAATTGAGGTTGAGAAAATTGAAAATGATGTATCCGACGTTGGAAACGGCGAGCACGAAGAAATAGCCGCTGGTGTCGGACGCGATGGCCAGAAGAAAGAGATTGAAGGCGAAGTCCGTCCACATCGCTCTCGTCGGCGCGCCGTTCTCGTTCACATGATCGAGATATTTCGGCAGCCAGCCGTCCTTCGAACCCTGATAGAGCGTGCGCGATGAGCCGGCCATCGCCGTCATGATGGCGAGGAACAGCGCCAGGATCATCAGGACGACGAGCAGCTGTGTGACGATGCGGCCGGCGCCGATGAGGCCGCCGAGCGCTTCACCGACGCCGGTGCCGTCGACGATGCCCGGCGCCAGCATGCCGGCATGGCCAAGAACGCCCTGGAAGGCGAAGGGCACGAGGAAGAAGAAGATGCAGCAGGCAAGGCCCGAATAGAAGATCGCCTTGAACGTATCCGTCTTCGGATTCTTGAGTTCGCGCGTATAGCAGACCGCCGTTTCGAAGCCGTAGGTCGACCAGGCGGCGATATAAAGGCCGCCGAGGAAGAGCGTCCAGCCGCCATTGCTCCAGGTGCCGTCAGTCGCGGCGTAAGCCGCTGTCGGCGGCAACAGGCCCGTGACGTTGGTGGAGACGATCTGGCCGCTGACGATCGGATAGACGCCGATGATCAGCAGCGGCACGAGCACGATGATCGCCAGCCACTTCTGAACGCTTGCCGTCTCGGAAATGCCGCGATGCTGGATCGCGAAGATGATCAGCATCAGAATGCCGCCGATGAAGAAGGTGGCATTGATATTGGCGGTTGCGAGGAAGGGAATGTTGAAGCTGATGAGAGACCAGTTGCGGATGGCAGGCGTAAAGGCCGCAACGCCATCAGCGCTGAGCAGTGCCTTCACTGCGTCGTCGGGCGATGTACCGGCATGGGCCGCGATATATTCGGCAACACGCGGGCTATCGGCGGTGATCGACGCCGCATGCGCGCTGATCCAGCTGAGCACGGCCTGTGAGTCCGCCGCGGGAATGGGGAAGAATGCATTGAGGATATAACCGGCGGCGATGGCGCAGCCGAGCGAGAGTACCGGCGACCAGGCAAACCAGTTGCACCAGACGGAAAGCGGCGCGATGAACTTCGAATAACGCAGCCAGGCCGTCGCGCCATAGACCGAGGCGCCACCGGACTTGTTGCCGAACATGCCGGCAATTTCGGCATAGGTAAAGGATTGCAGGAAGCCCATGATCATCGAAATGATCCACACGACGAAGGCAAGCTTGCCTGTCGTGCCGGCGATGCCGCCGATGGAGAAGAGAACAAGCGGCGGCACGCCCGCAGCCACCCAGAACGCGCCCTTCCAGTCAAGCGCGCGTATAAGCTTTCCTTCGGTGCCAGCAGAAGCGCCAGCGTCCACGATATCCGTCATCGATGAAATTCCCCATTTTGTTCCGGACGTATCTCTCGTACGTCTCCCTGAACGTGCCTCCCATGGCATTGCGGGGCGTGCTGGAGATTTTCGTGAGCCGAGTCTATGCGCGGTTTCCAGATACATGCCCTTTATGCATAGTGAAGATATTTTCTTTTTAGTCAATATCCCTTTACTTTCGGATGGCATTTTGTCAGCATGATTCCGGTGTCCTGACGGACGTCATTTCCCGAGAGGACTTGATGCGAGATCTCCAGCCGCCAATAGCCGGAATACGGCCGATTTCGGCGAGCATTGTGCGCTATCCGGGCCTTCCAGCCCTGCCGCAAGATACTGAACGCTATCGCTGCAAGGGCGGTGGATCGCTGGTTGTGCGCGTCGAGCCCGGCGATCGGGTTTCGGTGACTGATAGCGAGGGTGGCCAGGTCTGCGAGCTCACCTTCCTCGACGAGACAGGCCGCTTTCAATCCACAGGCTTGGGGTCTGCATTCACCGGAGAAGCGACGGGTCTGAAAGCCATTCTTTCCTCGGGAGATGAGAGTGCCAATCGCACGCGCGCAACATTGGAGCGACGCGGCGCAGACCTAGCATCCGCAGCAGCATTGCACCTTTTCGGCGGGTCATCGCCTGCCGGTAGCACGGCGGAATTCACCATCGCGCTCAAGGGCCTGCTGATCGCCTGCGCGCCGGGAACAGCCATGTCGCCGGAAGCGCAGGATACGGCGACGCCCATCGAGGTCAGGATGCGCCGCACGACGATCCTGCGCGACTATGCCTCCGCGCTGCCCGAACCACTCGCCGACCCGATTGAGGATATCCGCATCCGGGCCGCGACCGCTTCGGCCTATTTCGTTCGCGCCGGCGAATATATCCAGATCATCGATGTCTATGGCCGGCAATGCACCGACTTCCAGGCGTTTTCCGCCCGCAAAGTCGACAAGGGTCTTGATCGCGCGCTCGATTCCACGGTAACCCGCACTCTGCTCGGCCGCAGCTATCCAGCACCCGGCTTGCCGTCCAAGGCCTTCGACCGCGATTTCGAGCCACTGGTGGAAATCGTCCAGGATACGGTCGGCCGCCATGACGCCTTCGCCACCGCCTGCAATTCCCGTTATTACGACGACATGGGCTATCCGGGCCACGTGAACTGCACCGACAATTTCAACGCGGCACTTGCGTCCTACGGTATTGCCGGCCGCAAGGGCTGGGAGGCGCTCAACTATTTCTACAACACCAATGTCGATCACAATAACCAGCTCTATCTCGACGAGCCCTGGTCGAGACCGGGCGACTACGTCCTGATGCGGGCTCTAACGGATCTCGTCTGCGTCTCCTCCTCCTGCCCCGATGACATCGATGCAGCCAATGGCTGGGACCCGACCGATATCCACGTGCGCACCTTTTCCGGCAAAGAAAAATTCACACGAGCGGTGGCCTATCGCATGACCCCTGACGCCGACCCCGAACTGACGCGGGAAACCGCGTTCCACCCGCGCCTTTCCGCCCTAACGCGCGATTACACCGAATATCGCGGCTTCTGGCTGCCGAGCCGTTTCTCCTCGGAAGGGCCGGTCGAGGAATATTGGGCCTGCCGCGAACGCGCCGTGGTGATGGACCTCTCGCCGCTGCGCAAGTTTGAGGTTACAGGGCCGGATGCTGAGGAATTGCTGCAATATTGCCTGACGCGCGACGTGCGCAAGCTCTCGACCGGTCAGGTCGTCTATTCCGCCATGTGCTACGAACATGGCGGCATGATCGACGACGGCACGCTGTTTCGCCTCGGCGACAAGAATTTCCGCTGGATCGGCGGCGATGACTATAGCGGCATCTGGCTGCGCGAGCAGGCCGAGAAAAAAGGCTTCAAGGCCTGGGTCCGGTCGTCCACCGACCAGATGCACAATATCGCCCTGCAGGGCCCGAAGAGCCGCGATATCCTCAAGGAGATCATCTGGACGGCGCCGCGTCAGCCGACGATCGGCGAGCTCGAATGGTTCCGTTTCGCAGTCGGCCGCATCGGCAATTTCGAGGGAGCACCAGTCGTCGTGTCGCGTACCGGCTATACCGGCGAACTCGGTTACGAGATCTTCTGCCACCCGAAGGATGCGGCCACCGTCTTCGACGCCGTCTGGAAAGCCGGTGAGCCATATGGGCTGAAGCCCATGGGCCTGGAGGCGCTGGACATGGTGCGTATCGAGGCCGGCCTGGTCTTCGCCCATCATGAATTCGACGATCAGACCGATCCTTTTGAAGCCGGCATCGGTTTCACCGTTCCCCTGAAATCCAAGCAGGATGATTTCATCGGACGCGAGGCATTGATCAGGCGAAAGGAAAATCCGCGTCATCTGATGGTCGGGCTTGATATAGAAGCCAATGAAGCCGTCGGACATGGTGATTGCATCCATATAGGCCGCGCGCAGATCGGCGTGATTACCAGCGCAACCCGCTCACCGATCCTGGGCAAGACCATCGCGCTTGCTCGGGTCGACGTCACGCATGCGGGGGTCGGCACCAAGGTCGAGATCGGCAAGCTGGATGGTCAGCAGAAGCGGCTTCCCGCCGTCATCGTGCCGCTGTCTCACTACGATCCGCAGAAGTCGCGACCGCGATCCTAACTTGCAACAACGTCACAGCCTCTGAGGCCTGTGCGCGGTTGGGCCTTCCAGTTGAATTTGCTCTATCTACTTCTAGTGGAGGACGCAGGCTGTCCGAGTGAAATTTCGAACGTGGCTCGGTTTTTTCAGCCTCCACGATCGCGCGAACGATGGAGAGACCAGGCCGGGGCGCCCTTCTTCAACAGAGCGGATCACGTGGCTCTCCGGTACTCTTCGGAGCCCCCGGGGAGCGATAACGCCGTCAAGTCATGACCCGTCATTCATTACGCTCGGATTTAGCCGACGCGTGGAACTTGCGATATATAATTCTGTATCAAGGATTGCATGCCATCGGAATCCTATATCATCAATGTTGACTTTGAATTGTCAGCGAGTTAGATACTGAATTCTTATCATAGGGTCTATTTGATTTAGGATGCTATATCATGTCCTACCAGAGCGAGAGCTTGATCGCGCAGGCTCGCGAGGCCCGTGAAGCCTTAGGCGTAAGCCAGCGCGTGCTTGGTGAGCGGGCGGGGCTGACGCAGAGCCATATCTCCCAAATCGAGAGTGGAAAGATGGAGCCAGGACTGTCGAGCTTCATCGATATGACCCGTGCGCTCGATCTCGAGCTCATGCTGGTGCCAAAAAAACTCGTGCCTGGGGTGCTCGGCCTGGTCAAGGCGCAGGCAACGCCGGATATGCACATCCATGCCGCTCAGTCCAACGATAAGCGCTTTGCTCGAGCCGAGCGAATGATCAAGAAGATGAAGCACCTCTACGGGAGCTCGGCCGACCTGGATCGCATCGAGGAGACGGTGCGCTTCTTGCGCCGAGTGAACCTCGGCGATCAGGAGATGCGGCTGGTGCGCGAGCTGATTGCCCGCCTCGAGCGATCCCAAGCCAGCGAGCAGGCGGCGGCCGTCGTCCGCGACATCGCGCAGAACCTGCGCAGGCTGCGCAATTCCATCACTCATCGCGTGTCTCCCGAACCGAGGCCAGCCTATTCGCTGGACGACGGAGACGATGATGCCTGACGTCTCGGTTCTCGATGTGCGGCTCTACGACGAGCCTATCGGCACACTCACCCATCTGCAGGGCGATCGGACGATCTTTGCGTTCAACGAGGACTATGTCGCGAATCCCGAGCGGCCTACCCTGAGCCTGTCGTTCAAGGATAACCTGGGAGGGCTCATCACCAATATTCGTCCAACCCAGCGGGTGGTGCTTCCGTATTTCTCCAACCTGCTACCCGAGGGCGGCCTGCGGCGCTATCTCGCCGAGCGGGCAGGGGTCAAACAGCAACGCGAATTCTTCCTGCTCTGGGTGCTGGGCCTCGACCTTCCGGGAGCGCTGTCGATCCATCCGGCAGCCGGCGAAGCGCTACCGCTGGGTGCGGGTGACGACTTGCCGGATGACGCCAAACCCAACGCCTTGCGGTTTTCGCTCGCTGGTGTCCAGCTCAAGTTCTCCGCGCTGGAAAACACTGGCAAGGGCGGCGGCCTGACCATTCCCGCTGAGGGCGTGGGGGGCTCCTGGATCGTAAAGCTTCCATCCCAGCAATTCGCCGGTGTACCGGAGAACGAATTCTCCATGATGACGATCGCCGGCATGATCGGCATGGACGTGCCGGTCATCAACCTCCTCGATCTCGATGCGATCGCCGGTATCCCCGAAGGCATCGGCGAACTGAAGGGACCCGCATTGGCAGTGAGCCGTTTCGACCGCACGGCCGACGGTCCGGTACACACAGAGGATTTCGCCCAGGTCTTCGGCGTCTTTCCGGACGACAAGTACAAGCGCGCCAGCTACGCCAATATCGCACGCGTGATCGGCACCGAGGCGGGTGACGCCGGGGCCGCCGAGTTCATCCGGCGGCTCGTGTTCAGCGCGCTGACAGGAAATGGCGACATGCATCTCAAGAACTGGTCACTGATCTATCCGGACCGGCGATCGGCCGCGCTTTCGCCGGCCTACGACCTGGTGTCGACCATCCCCTACATGAAGGACGAGGATACGGCCGCCCTCAATTTCTCTCGGACAAAGAAGATGGCCGAGTTCGATAGAGACGAACTTCGGCACTTGGCGGCCAAGGCACTTCTCCCGGAAAAACTCGTTATCGACACCGCTGCCGAAACTGTCCAGCGATTTCAGCAAGTGTGGGAGGCCGAGAAACGGCATCTTCCATTCGCCGCCACGGTCGCGAAGGCGATCGATGTCCACGCACGGACGGTGCCGCTCTACCGCGAACTCGCATAGGCGGAGGTTGGTTATGACTCGAGCGGTGCGGCTCATCTACGTCCAGGTGGCGCATCGGAAAGAACACTTGCCTGGAACGACATCGAAGTAGACCTAACGCATTTTAGTGCATTGCGCGCCGCTCATCAGAGGGGTGACCGTGACGGGAGCCAGTCTTTCTCGTCATGAACAACCCAGCTCCGCACGACCCTCTCACCGCCAAGTCGCTGCCGCCGATTGGTGGAATTCACATGCTTCAGCTTTTCTTTTGAAGAAGCGCTTGTTTGAGGCATCTGGGAAAAGCGAGCGAGCCTATCGGCCGTATTGAGGCAGGAGGCCGCACTTCCGAGCTTTAATCGGATTTCTTCTGCGCCGCCGAGATTGCACGCGCGGCCTCTTCCGAGGAGTTGGCAAGCGTGCGCATCTCCGCCGCCAATACAGCGAAGCCCGATCCGGCCGTGCCCGCTCTTGCCGCCTCGATGCCGGCATTGACGGCAAGCAGCTTCAAATAGCGCAGCGACTGCAGGATCTCGTTGGTCTTCGATGCCGTGACCCGCATGTCCGCGGTCTGCTCGTCGAGGCGCTGATAGAGCGATTCGATGTTGATGATGCTGCCTTCGAGATAAAGAAGCTCCCCTGCTTCGTCCCATACGCCGCCGCCGGTCTCCGTCACCCAGATTAGATGTCCTTCACGGTGGCGTATGCGATATTCCATCGTCCAGTCAGTACGGCTTGCCAAAGCTTTACCGACAAGTTCATCCATGAGGGGAACGTCCTCCTCGTACATGATGGAGGTAAAGGTCCGCGCGCGGTTGCCGACGATTTCGTCGGCGGGATAGCCGAAAATGCGCTCGATGCCGTCGGTCATGTCAAGCATCGTATAGTTTTCGTCCGCGCGGCAACGGTAGAGAAAGCCGGCCATGCGGCCGAGAACGCTTGTCTGAAAATCCATGAAGCCATGCCCGAAGAGAAGGTTGCGGATGAACTCGTTTCGTTTCAACGCATAAAAATCCGGCAAGGGCTGCTCTTCGCCTCCCTTGCCGGTTAGGTGGGAAAGTGATCCCTGATCAATTGCGCAGATATTCCTCCATGGAATCATCGAGCGCATCGACCCAGGGCGTATGGTGCTTCGGCGACATGTTGCCGGTCATCAGTGAGCGATAGGCATGGTCGCGGAAGCCCATGATGTTTTCCGCCTTGTGGTGCTCCCACTCCATGAAGGTCTTGTTCGTGCCTTCGATATCGAAGCTCGGATAATCCGTCTCGGCAAGCAGCTCCTTCACATAGTCGCCCTGATACCAGATCATCTGTTCGGCATCCTCGAGCGTCTCCTCGCGGGCGCGCCACTTGTCGAAATTCGCCTGCAGCTCACCCTCCGGAGGCAGCTTGATGCGACCCATGATGACATCGCGCGCCCACCAGGCCTGCACGTCGAACATGTTGAAGGTGTAGAATTGATCCTGCATGCCGATGTAGAAGAGCTGCGGGTTCCCGTCGAAAATCACGCCCTTGTAGAGGTGGTCGGCCCAGAGGCGATTGGCCGTCTTCAGGCGAAGGTCATCGGGCAGGAACGGAAAGTGATGCTGATATCCGGTGCAAAGGATCAGCGCGTCGACATCCTTCGATGAGCCATCGGCAAAATATGCCGTCTTGTTCTCCAGCCGCGTCAGCAGCGGCCGCTCCTCGAAATTCTCGGGCCATTTGAAGCCCATCGGCTTGGAGCGATAGCTCGTGGTGACGGATTTCGCCCCGTATTTCCAGCATTGCGAACCGATATCTTCGGCCGAATAGCTGCGGCCAACGATCAGCACATCCTTGCCCTTGAACTCCAGCGCGTCGCGAAAATCATGGGCATGCAGCACGCGGCCATTGAAGGTCTTTACCCCTTCGAAATAGGGCACGTTCGGCGTCGAGAAGTGACCTGAGGCGACGACGACATAGTCGAACTCCTCGTCATACATCCTGTCCTGCGTGCGATCATGCGCCGTCACCGTGAACTTCCTGGTGGCGCCGTCGAAACGCACCATTCGCACGGGCGTGCTGAAGCGCACCCATTTGCGCACGTCGGCCTTCTCGACACGGCCCTTGATATAGTCCCAGAGCACGGCACGCGGCGGATAGGAGGC
Organism: Martinezella tropici; assembly: GCF_008370325.1. Taxonomy (GTDB): domain Bacteria; phylum Pseudomonadota; class Alphaproteobacteria; order Rhizobiales; family Rhizobiaceae; genus Rhizobium; species Rhizobium tropici_B. Next base: position 353,194 of record NZ_VNIP01000004.1, read on the forward strand.
AATCGGCTTGCCGAAATGCTCTTCGAAGGAATAATCGGCAAATTCCAGGCATTCCTTCGGGCCGTTCGACCAAAGATAGCGATACATGCTGCCATGGACGGGTTCGCCATATTCATCGAGGCCCGTGCGCCAGGTATAGTTCCAAAGGCCGCCCCAATCCGCCTGCTTTTCGAAGCAGACGACTTCCGGGATATCAGCACCCTTCTTTGCGGCCGATTGAAAGGCCCTTAGCTGGGCAAGGCCCGAAGGGCCGGCACCGATAACGGCAACTCGTGTCATGTGGCATTCCCCTTCTCGATTCTATCAAAGTTCTTATTGCATGCAGTCGTTTCGCGCCGCGTCCGGCATCAATCCGGGAAGATGCCGGGGCTGGTGGGCGCGCCGTCGTCATATCGCGAAAGCCAGTCGATCGTGGTCTGGCGGAAGCGCGTTAGGGCCTTGTAGTCGATAAGCTCGGGCGGCAGCGTCTTCAGCACACGCGGGAAGCGGCGCGCCCATTTCGGCACGGTGACGAGCTCGTTCATGTTCATCAAATAGCAACGGATGACGAAGAGGATGGCGTTCGAGCGCGGCAGACGCCACAGGCTCTGCAGCTCGACACGCAGATGCACCTTTTCGCCGACATTGTCCGGCGTCACCGTGGTGCGGTCCGGACCCCATTTCGGATAGTTTTCAGGACTGGTATCGAGGCGCGGATTGATCGTCATCGTCCAGTTGAACCGGCGGGTCGGCTTGCCCAGCTGCAGGTTCAAGAGGAATTTGAGCGCGCGGTCGAAGACGCCGATCTGGTGGGCAAGCGGCACCGGCCCGTGCCATTCCATGAAATTCATGCCGATATCGAAATCGAGCGACCAGTCGGCCTGGGTAGTGACCATGCCCGCATCCATCCAGAGATTGCCGTCGCGCTGGTCGACGATGCAGAAATCGCCCTGCGCCTGGCGGGTGATGTATTCGAAAGGTTCGTAAGGCAGCGTCGACGCATCACCCAACGTAAAGGTGTCGTCGATGCCAAGGGGACGATTGATCCAGCGCCACTGGTCGCCATTCTTGATGAGCGTGAAATGTTCGGGATAGCCGGCCGCCTGCTCTTCCATCAGCAGTTCCAGCGTATCCCATTGCGCGGACATCATATGCGGCAGCGCCTGATAGCGCAGCGGATCTTCCTTCAGCACCAGAGCCCGGTCGTGCATCTCGGCGACATAGTGTTCATCGACGTCGATGAGGCTTTCGTAGACCGTGTTCTTCCGCCCCTTCACATGCGGTTCCATGTTGACCGAATACATGTATTCGTCACGATCGAAGGGGAACGGGAAACGCCTGATATTTTCCGGACTGTTGCGGTAGCTGAAATCGTCCCTGAACGTTTCCTGCTTAAAGGCGATTGCCATGTCCGTTCTCCTGAATATCGGTTGAGTGCCTAAAGGTCGAGATGCAGCGCGCTTCCTTCGAAACGGGAGACGCAGATCATCACCTTTCGGCCCGAGGCCTTTTCTTCGTCGGTCAGATAGACGTCATTGTGCAGAAGCTTGCCGTCGCAGACGGCAACTCCCGTCTCGCATTGCCCGCAGGCGCCCCCGCGGCAGAGGAAGGGCGCATCGATGCCGGCAGCCTCGATCGCCTCCAGCATGCTCTCATGATGGCCAACGTGAACGGTCTTGCCGGACCGCGTCAGCGTGATGGAGAAGGGCTTGCCGGGCTGCGACGACAGGAAGCGTTCGGAATGCAGGTTCTGTTCCGGCCAGCCGGCCTCGATGCCCGTTTTCAACACGCCGTCGATCATGCCGGCCGGGCCGCACACATAGAGATGCGTGCCAAGCGGCTGACTTTCGAGCAGACGTGCCACAGGGATGAAATTGCGATCCGCATCGCAGTAGATCTTTATGCGCTGCGAACCATATTGCTCGACAAGCTCGCGGCAATAGGCGCCGCGATCGAGTGAACGCACGGCATAATGCAGCTCGAAGTTCGCGCCCTCGCGCGAGAACTGCTGCATCATCGCGATGAACGGCGTAATGCCGATGCCGCCGGCAATCAGCAGGTGCTTGCGCCCGCGCCAGTCCGGCTGGAAGAGATTGACGGGATAGCTGACCTTCAGCTCGTCACCCTCCCTTACCTTCTCATGCATGAAGGCGGAACCGCCACGCGATTCCTCGACGCGCAACACGCTGATCTCATAGGCCGAGCAATCATGCGGCGGTGACATCAAAGAGTAGGCGTTGCGACGCACATGCCCTTCATCATTCATCGAGACGATGACATGCGCGCCTCCCGAAAAATAAGGCATCGGCGCGCCGTCGAGACGCTCGAAGCGGAAGCGCTTGACGCGATCGGCGACGGGCGTCACCTTCGCGACACGAACCGGAATTTCCGTACCACCGCTCACAGGAACAACTCCTCGGGATCAGGCGCCGTGCCCGGTTCTTCCGCATCGACGTTGACGCCCTGGAAGGCGCCGAGACGACGCGAGTAGTGGTCGCGCACCAGAAGCGGCAGACCGCAATGGCTGCAATTGAACGGACTATGGGTTACATCGTCGGTGATGCCCTTGCAGTGGACGCATTGCACGCGGCGGGCCAGGGAGCCGCGATGTTCGGTCATGATCGAGGCATGATCCATGCCGTAATCGAGCGCCACCATCATCGCCTGGCCGATAAAGCCCTCGGTCCCGGCGATGTAAAGCCGCGTGCCCATATGCGCCGTCGCAAGCGAGCCTTTCAGGCGGAAAAGCAGTGTCGCGATCGTCGGCGCCGTGAAGAACATGTCGGCACCCAGCCTGCGCAGAGCCGCATCATGACCCTTGCCCTGCGAGCGGCGCGCGACATAGAGCACTTCGCTGCGCGACAGAATGGTATCGTCAAGCCCGGCCATCTGGTCGAGGAGGGCGTTGGCCCCCTCGCCTTCCAGTGCAAACAGATGCCGCCGAGCATGCGGCTGGATGGAGAGACCCTTATAGACCGGTCGGCTCTTGATGCCTTCGACAAGCATGAGCGCCTCCTTAGCCGATGGCCGTCCTCTTTTTCTTTTCCGGATCGTCGAACGGCAGCGTGTGGGCAATCGCGCTCGCCTTCAGACTCTTGCCTCGCACTTCGAGCCTCGTCCCCTGCACGGCCTTGTCGACGTCGAGACGGGCGATCGCCATCGATTTCCCGGTGAGTGTCGAATAGCAGGGGCAGGTGATGACACCGACCTTTTCGCCCTCGGCATAGACCTCGTCGCCGAGATCGGCCGGGCCGTCGGCATCGATCAGCATGCCGAAGATCTTGAAGCGCTCCTTGCCCTTGAGGCGCGCATGTTCCTCGGCACCGCGGAAGCCGGTCTTGCCGGGGCTAACGGTGAAGTCGAGGCCGAGTTCCCACAGGCTGTCGCCGGGCGGCTGGTCGGCAAAAGGATACATCTGCGAGTTATCATAGGGATAAAAGAGCAGGTAGCTTTCGACCCGCAGCATGTCGAGGACGCTAAAGCAGCAGGGAATAATCCCCATCTCCTCGCCTTCCGCGACGATGCGATCCCAGACCATCGGCGCATCCTGGCCACGAACAAAGATCTCATAACCGCGCTCGCCGGTATAGCCGGTGCGCGAGATCATCACTGGCGCGCCGAACAGCGTCGTCTGCATGTGATGGAAGTATTTGAGGTCGCGGATCCCAGGCACGTATTTGGCGAGATAATCGACCGCGACGGGTCCCTGCAGCGACAGATCGTGCAGATCGTCGTCGAAGAGGACGGCACAGTTGCGGCCGGCGGCCTGCTTGACGAGTTCCTCGTGGCCGGAGCCCGAACCATGCACCAGCATCCAGGAATTCGGTCCCGTGCGGTAGACGATGCAGTCGTCGGTGAAGTAACCGCGATCGTTGAGCATGGCGGCATAAACCGAGCGGCCGGGATAGATCTTGGACATGTCGCGGGTGGTGATATAGTCGAGCACGGCAATGGCGTGCGGCCCGACCAGATGCACCTTCTTGAGGCCGGAAACATCCATGATGCCAGCCTTGGTGCGGATCGCGACATGCTCCTGCGACATGTCCTTGTCGTAGGTCCAGGCGGTTCCCATGCCGCTCCAGTCCTCGAGCTTCGATCCGAGAGCACGGTGCCGGTCCGCCAAGGCGGAGAAACGCCACGATAATGCCATTTCGTTCCCTCTTTTTCTTCTATGGAATATTTATTTCCTGACTATAATCGTCTTTCCTGCCTTGGCAAGCCGATCCGAGGGTTTTTCTCAACCTCCGAATCGTGTTTTCGCTCAAAACTTCGGCGGTTTTTTATCCGCAGCACGATGGGCAGCGATGACGGTATTGGCCATCAGCATGGCGATCGTCATAGGGCCGACACCGCCCGGAACCGGCGTGATCGCTCCGGCAACGTCAGAGGCTTCCGCATAGGCGACGTCGCCCACCAGCCGGCTCTTGCCCTCGCCGCGCTCAGGGGCCGCGATCCGGTTGATGCCGACATCGATGACAGTCGCACCGGGCTTCACCCAATCCGCCTTGACCATCTCCGGACGGCCGACGGCCGCCACCAGAATATCGGCACCGCGTGCAACGGAGGCGAGATCCTTCGTTCGCGAATGCGCCGTCGTGACCGTCGCATTGGCAGAAAGCAGCAATTGCGCCATCGGCTTGCCGAACAGGTTGGAGCGGCCGATGACCACGGCATTGAGACCCGAGAGATCCTCGCCATGCACCCGGCGCACCAGAAGCATGGCGCCGGCCGGTGTGCAGGAGATCAGCCCGGTTTCGAGATCGCCGGTTGCCAGCTTGCCGGCATTGACGACATGCAGGCCGTCGACATCCTTGTCTGGCTTGATCGACTGGATGATCGCATCGGAATTCAGATGCTTCGGCAGCGGCAGCTGTACGAGAATGCCGTGGATGGACGGATCGTCGTTCAGCGAGGCCACCAAGCCAGTCAGCTCACCTTGCGTCGTCTCGGCCGGCAGGGTGTGCTGGATGGAGTTGAAGCCGCATTCCTTGGCCATTTTACTCTTGGAATTCACATAGGCGTGGCTGGCCGGATCGTCACCGACGATGACGACCGCAAGCCCGGTCTTCACACCGGCCTCAGCCTCAAGTCCCGCCGCCGCAGCCTTCACAGCCTCGATCACCGAAGCCGCCGCTTGTCTCCCGTCGATCACTGTCGCGAGCGCCATTGTTCACCCCATGCGCTCGGATGCGTAGGATCCCGGGCTTGCCGGGAAGACGACGGTGCGGTTGCCGTTGAGGAAGGTGCGGAAGTGGATATGCGCATGGATGGCGCGCGCTAACACCTGGCTCTCGACGTCGCGGCCGATCGAGACGTAATCATCGGCCGATTGTGCATGCGTGATGCGGGCCGTGTCCTGCTCGATGATCGGACCCTCGTCGAGATCGGCCGTCACATAATGCGCCGTCGCGCCGATCAGCTTCACGCCGCGCTCATAGGCCTGCTTATAAGGGTTGGCGCCCTTGAAGGACGGCAGGAAGGAATGGTGGATGTTGATGATGCGGCCCGACATCTTCCGGCACAGCGCATCCGACAGCACCTGCATGTAGCGGGCGAGCACGACGAGCTCGGTGCCGGTCTGCTCGACCAGTTCCAGAAGCTGGGCTTCGGCCTGCGGCTTGTTGTCCTTCGTCACCTTGATGTGGTGGAAGGGGATGTCGTGATTGACGACGACCTTCTGGTAGTCGAAATGGTTGGAGACGACGCCGACGATGTCGATCGGCAAGGCACCGATCTTCCAGCGATAGAGCAGATCGTTGAGGCAATGGCCGAAGCGCGAGACCATGAGCAGCACCTTCATGCGCTTCTTGGCATCGTGGATTTCTGAAACCATGGCGAACTTCTCGGCGATCGGCTTGAAGCCTTCGGCGAGTGCCGGTCCGCCGACGCCTTCTTCGGAGATGAAGGAGACGCGCATGAAGAACTTGCCGGTGTCGAGATCGTCGAACTGGCTGGAATCGACGATGTTGCAGCCCTGCTCGGCCAGGTAATTCGAGATCGCCGCGACGATCCCTCGCGTCGACTTGCACGTCACTGTCAATACATAGCTCGTCATGGTGATCTTCCTCTGCCGTCCACGGCCAGAAACCCGCCGTCGCGCCGAAGCATCCCGCTCCGGCGCATGTGCCAATTCAGGCATTTGTTCGCCCTGCACTCAGATATCGAGCGTGCTGTCGCGCTCCCACTGCGTGAAATGCGAGCAGTAGGCGTTCCATTCCTGATGCTTGAGCTTCAGATAGGCTTCGGAGAACTCCGAACCGATCGCCTGCTTCAGCCCCTCGTCCTCGTCATAGGCCCGCAGAGCATCGAGAAGATTGAGCGGCAGTCGTGGTGCATTCTTCACGAGATGCCCCTCCGCATACATGTCGATATCGTGATGCGGTCCGGGATCGGCCCGGCTGCGCAGGCCGTCAAGACCCGCGGCGATGATGACCGCCTGCAGCAGATAGGGATTGACCGCACCATCGGGCAGGCGCAGCTCGAAGCGGCCGGGACCGGGTACGCGCACCATGTGGGTCCGGTTGTTGCCGGTCCATGTCACGGTGTTGGGAGACCAGGTGGCCCCCGACGTCGTGCGCGGCGCATTGATGCGCTTGTAGGAATTGACGGTCGGATTGGTGATCGCCGCCAGCGACGAGGCATGTTTCATGATGCCGCCGAGGAAGTGCTTGCCCTCGGCCGACAAGCCAAATTCGGCTTCCCTGTCGGCGAAGACGTTGGTCCTGCCGTCATTGCTCCACACCGAAATGTGGCAATGGCAGCCGTTGCCCGTCAGACCCTTGAAGGGCTTTGGCATGAACGTCGCCCTGAGGCCATGCTTCTCGGCGACCGACTTGACCATGAACTTGAAGAAGGAGTGCTTGTCGGCCGTCTTCAGCGCATCGTCGAACTCCCAGTTCATCTCGAACTGGCCGTTGGCATCCTCGTGGTCGTTCTGATAGGCGCCCCAGCCGAGTTCGAGCATATAGTCGCAGATCTCGGCGATGACGTCGTAGCGGCGCATGACGGCCTGCTGGTCGTAGCAGGGCTTTTCAGCGGTATCGTATTCGTCTGAGATTTTCGAGCCATCGGCGGTGATGAGAAAGAATTCGGCCTCTACGCCGGTCTTGACGCGCTTGCCTTCGGCCTCGGCTTGGCTGACGAGCTTCTTCAGCACATTGCGCGGCGCCTGGGCAACGATCTCACCATCCATCATCAAATCGGCAGCAACCCAGGCAACCTCTTTCTTCCATGGGAGCTGGATGACGGAGGATGGGTCAGGCACGGCGAAAAGATCGGGATGGGCAGGTGTCATGTCGAGCCAGGTTGCAAAACCGGCAAAGCCCGCCCCGTCTTCCTGCATGCCGGCGATCGCCTGCGCCGGCACCAGCTTGGCGCGCTGACCGGAAAAAAGATCAGTATAGCTGATCATGAAATATTTGATGCCTTTGTCCTTTGCAAAGGCAGCAAGATCCAGTGTCATTCTCGTTCCCCTTTGGATTTCTTCGAGACACTTCGATGATGCATGCGACGGCCGGGCCTTTCGGTCCGGCTGGTAAGTTAAAAGCCTCCCTTGCCCGGATACCAGTTGGTGCCGGCAAGCGGAATCTGCGCCATGGCGGCAGCTTCCATCGTCAGCGCACAAAGGTCCTCTGGCTCGAGGTTATGCAGGTGATTCTTGCCACAAGCGCGGGCGATCGTCTGCGCCTCCAGCGTCATAACCTTGAGATAATTGGCAAGGCGCCGGCCGGCTGCAATGGGATCGAGCCGGCTTGCGAGCTCCGGATCCTGGGTCGTGATGCCAGCCGGGTCCTTGCCCTCGTGCCAGTCGTCATAGGCGCCGGCCGTCGTGCCGAGCTTCTGATACTCTTCTTCCCACTTGGGATCGTTGTCGCCGATCGCAACCAGCGCCGCCGTGCCGATTGCGACCGCATCGGCGCCGAGCGCCAGGGCCTTGGCGACATCGGCCCCGGAGCGAATGCCGCCAGAGATGATGAGCTGCACCTTGCGATGCATGCCAAGATCCTGCAGCGCCTGGACGGCGGGACGAATGCAGGCAAGTGTCGGCATGCCGACATTTTCGATGAACACGTCCTGCGTCGCCGCCGTGCCGCCCTGCATGCCGTCAAGCACGACGACGTCGGCGCCAGCCTTGACCGCCAGAGCGGTGTCGTAATAGGGGCGCGCGCCGCCGACCTTGACATAGATCGGCTTTTCCCAATCGGTAATCTCGCGCAACTCCATGATCTTGATTTCGAGATCGTCCGGGCCGGTCCAGTCCGGGTGACGGCATGCCGAGCGCTGGTCGATACCCTTCGGCAGGTTACGCATGTTGGCGACGCGGTCGGAGATCTTCTGGCCGAGCAGCATACCGCCGCCGCCGGGTTTGGCCCCCTGCCCGACCACAACTTCGATCGCATCGGCGCGGCGCAGGTCTTTCGGGTTCATGCCATAGCGCGAGGGAAGATACTGATAGACCAGTGTCTGCGAATGGCCGCGTTCCTCGTCTGTCATACCGCCGTCGCCTGTCGTGGTCGAGGTGCCCGCGAGCGTCGCGCCACGCCCGAGCGCTTCCTTGGCGTTGCCTGAAAGCGCACCGAAGCTCATGCCGGCGATGGTGATCGGCGTCTTGAGCGTGATCGGCTTCTTGGCGAAGCGGCTGCCGAGGACGACGGTCGTATCGCACTTCTCGCGATAACCTTCGAGCGGGTAGCGGGAGATCGACGCGCCGAGAAACAGCAGGTCGTCGAAATGCGGCACCTTGCGTTTCGTGCCAGCGCCGCGAATGTCGTAAATGCCGGTCGCCGCCGCACGGCGAATTTCCGCCAGCGTGTGATCGTCGAAGGTGGCGGACTTGCGCGGCGGCGTGTGCGGATTGTGGTAGCTCATGAGGTCCCCTTCGCCTTAGTACGCGTCGGCATTGTCGATGTTGAAATTATAGAGCTTGCGCGCCGATCCATAGCGCTTGAACTCTTCCGGCCTGACGCCGCGCACGCCGGCCTTCTCGAGAAGCTCGGCAAGCTTCTCCAGATGCTCCGGGCGCATCTCTTTTTCGATGCAGTCGGAACCAAGGCTTTTCACCGAGCCACGGACGAAAAGCTTGGCCTCATAAAGGCTGTCGCCCAGCGCATCGCCGGCGTCACCAAGCACGACCAGATGGCCGGACTGCCCCATGAAGGCGGACATATGGCCGATATTGCCGTAGACGACGATGTCGATGCCCTTCATTGAGATGCCGCAGCGCGAGGCGGCATTGCCCTTGATGACGAGCAGGCCACCCTGTCCGGTCGCCCCGGCATATTGGCTGGCATCACCCTCGATCACGACACTGCCGGACATCATGTTTTCCGCAACGCCCGGGCCGGCCGAGCCGTGCACGGTGACGTTACCGCCATCGTTCATGCCTGCGCAGTAATAGCCGACGGAACCCTTGATATCGACGGTGACCGGTGCGTCGATACCGGCGGCGACGGCATGATGGCCGCGAGGGTTGACGACTTCGAAAGCTAGATCGTTGGCGCCTGGGGGAAGGCCATGAAGAGCGCTGTTGAGTTCGCGCAGCGGCGTGACGGATAGGTCGAAAACTGGCATGTAAGATCTCTCTCGATTGCGGCGCTTCTGATCAGGCAGCCTTTTCGTGATCCCAGAAATAGACGGTCGCCGGTTCCGGCTCCCAGATGCGCGCATCCTCGATGCCCGGGAGATTGACGAGCGCACGATATTCGGAGCCGAAGGCGACATACTGGTCGGTCTCGGCCATGACCGCCGGCTTGCAGGCGATGGGGTCGCGAACGACGCCAAAGCCGGACTTGGTGCCGACGACGAAGGTGAAGAAGCCGTCGAGATCATCGACCGCGCTTTCGAGCGCCGCCCCGAGATCCTTGCCTTTCGCCATCTCGGCCGTGAGGTAGGCAGCGGCCACCTCTGTGTCGTTTTCCGTCTCGAAGGTCATGCCCTCGCGCTTGAGCTCGCGGCGCAGGTTATTGTGGTTCGATAGCGAGCCGTTGTGAACCAGGCACTGGTCCGAGCCGGTGGAAAAGGGATGGGCGCCGAGCGTGGTCACGGCCGATTCCGTCGCCATGCGGGTATGGCCGATGCCGTGTGTGCCGGACATGCCGGTCACCCCAAAGCGCGAGACCACATCCTTCGGCAGGCCGACTTCCTTGTAGATCTCGACGGTATCGCCGCTGCTCATGACACGGATATTCGGACGCGATGCCGTCAGGGCCGCCCTGCCCTCTTCGAGCTTGTCCTTGGCAAGGGTAATGACCGCATGCGTGCTCTTGACCACCACCGTCACAGGAACGTCGAGCGCCCGCCGGAGTTCATATTCCAGCCCGTCGAAATCCTTGGCCGGATCGGCCGACTGAACGGTGATCTTCGCCGTATTGCCACTATCGTTGCCGTAGATCGCAATGCCCGCGCTATCAGGTCCGCGATCGGTCATCGTGATCAGCATGGAAGACAAAAGCGCGCCGAGTTTCGGCTCGAGCGCCTTATCCTTCAAGAAAAGACCGACAATTCCGCACATGCCCAAACCCTCCGTTTTCGCATCTGCAAAAATGGCTATCAGGTCCGATACGATTTTTCAACTCAAAAGAATATTTTTTTCTTTTAAGGCAAGTCAGTCGGTCTTGCCGCGTTGTGGGTAACTGATGATCGACAGGTATTTCGCCGGCAGTTTCACCAGCACTTCCGGCCCATGCGGCGCGTCGGCATCGAAGAAGAGGCTGTCGCCCGGCTGCATCGGATAGAGCTGATCGCCGTGACGATACATCACCTCGCCTTCCAGCATATAAAGGAACTCCATGCCTTCGTGCTGGAACGTGGGGAAGACATCGGAATCCGCCGTCAGCGTGATGAGATAGGGCTCGACGATGACACCGCTCGAATTGTTGTCGATATGGCCGAGGAGATTATATTGATGGCCGGCGCGCGTACCGCGGCGCTCGAGCTCCACCCCCTGGCCAGCCTTGACGAAGACGGCGTTGCGCGGCTCTTCGTACCGGCGGAAGAAGGCGGTCAGCGGCACACCGAGGGCACGCGACAGCGATTGCAGCGTCGTCAGCGACGGCGAGATATTGCCGTTCTCGATCTTCGACAGCATTCCGAGCGAGATGCCGGTCGCGGCGGCAAGATCCGTCACGGTTATGCCGAGCTTCTTGCGATAGGCGCGGACCTCGTGGCCGATCGCCATTTCGAGATTGTTTTCCTTCGGTTCGCGAACCGCATGCGGATCCTGCAAAAAAGCCGACCGCCCAGCATGGGATTGGTCGTCGGCCGATATTTTATCTGCCTTGGTTTTCATTCGATATCCTTTTTGCCGGCAGGGCTTGCTGGGAAGGACTCTATCCTCTCAGTGAAATTTCCTCAACTGCCACGAAAATCAGGCGCGACGAGTTTCGCCGGGTGCTATCCCATAAAGAGAGCGGTAGGCCCGGGAGAAATGCGCGCCGCTGGAAAAGCCTGTGGCGATGGCGATTTCGGAAATCGAAAGCGGGCTCTGCTCCAGGAGCCGCCGGGCATGCTGCAGCCTTATTCGCCGATATTGCTCGAGGAATGTCGAGCCGAGATGCGCGGCAAACAGCCGGTCGAGATGGCGCGGCGTGACGCCGGCAATCCGCGCCATGGCCGTGCGGTCGAGCGGCATCTCGATCGTCTCCCCCATTTTTTCGAGCACGCTCAGCAGGCCCGGGTGGTGAACGCCATAGCGTTCGGCAAGCGAACCGCGCTGCGGCGCCGTCGGTTCACCGACTTCGGTGTGCAGGTACCAGTCGCTGACGCGCCGTGCAAAATCGGCGCCCATGCGCTCGGATATCAGGACATGCATCATGTCGAGCGGCGCAATGCCGCCGCCGCAGGTGATGCGATTGCCGTCGATCACGAAACGCGCCTGACGCGGCGAAAGCGCTGGAAAGGCTTCCAGCAAGGCCGGCGCATGCTCCCAGTGAATGGTGAAATCGCGCTCGGCCAGAAGCCCGGCGGCGGCAAGCAGATAGGGGCCGCCTGAGATGCCGCCGATCCGGACGCCCTCGCGCGCCAGCTGGCGAAGGCAGGCGAAAACCGCTGGATAGTGCCAATCGCGCGGCGATCCGCCGGCGCAGATAAAGACCGTGCCGAGCCCGGATCCGCGACCCGGAAGAGGCTCGGCCGGCACTCGCACGCCGCCCGAAGATTCGGCCGAAATGCCATCCGGGGAAAAGATCGACAGTCGATAGATTTCGCGCCCGGCCAGGAGGTTGGCGGCGCGCAACGGCTCGCTCGCGGACGCAAACGACATCAGCGCGAATCCCGGGATCAGGATGAAGCCAATGGACTGGCTATTTCTTGCGTCGATCGAAGCCATGTCCCTTTTCTATCGAAATAGGTCCTAATTGGGCAAGTCAGTATTTTCCACTCTGTCATCATGAATGGAATTCCAAGCGGATCGAACCATGCGCTATTCGGCTCTCTCAGTTTTCCTCAACGGCCTTCGCGGCAATACCGGCTGGGCGCCCGCCTGGCGCCAGCCGCAACCGAAACCACACTATGACGTCATCATCGTCGGTGGTGGCGGCCACGGGCTGGCGACAGCCTATTATCTCGCCAAGACCTTCGGCATCACCAATGTTGCCGTTCTGGAAAAGAGCTACCTCGGCTCCGGCAATATCGGCCGCAACACCACCATCATCCGCTCGAACTATCTGCTGCCCGGCAACAATCCCTTCTACGAGCTGTCGATGAAGCTTTGGGAAGGGCTGGAGCAGGACTTCAACTTCAACGCCATGGTCTCGCAGCGCGGCGTGCTCAATCTCTTCCATTCGGATGCGCAGCGCGACGCCTATACGCGGCGCGGCAACGCCATGCGCCTGCACGGCGTCGATGCCGAATTGCTCGATCGTGAGGCCGTTCGCAAGAAGCTGCCCTTCCTGGATTTTGAAAACGCCCGCTTCCCGATCATGGGCGGGCTATTGCAGCAGCGCGGCGGCACGGTTCGCCACGATGCCGTTGCCTGGGGCTATGCCCGCGGTGCCGACAGCCGCGGCGTCGACATCATCACCGGCTGTGAAGTGACCGGTATTCGTTCCGAGAATGGCCGAGTCTTAGGCGTCGAGACCACGAAGGGCTTCATCGGCTGTGGCAAGCTGGCGCTGGCGGTGGCCGGCAATTCCACCGTCGTCGCCGACATGGCGGGCCTGCGCCTGCCGATCGAAAGCCATGTGCTGCAGGCTTTCGTCTCCGAGGGCCTGAAGCCGTTCATCGATTGCGTCGTCACTTTCGGCGCCGGGCATTTCTACGTCTCGCAGTCTGACAAAGGCGGCCTCGTCTTTGGCGGTGATATCGACGGCTACAATTCCTATGCCCAGCGCGGCAATCTCGCGACCGTCGAGCATGTCGCGGAAGCGGGCGTGGCGATGATCCCGGCGCTGACGCGGGTGCGCTACCTGCGCAGCTGGGGCGGCGTCATGGACATGAGCATGGACGGCTCTCCGATCATCGACCGAACCCATATCGACAATCTCTATCTGAACGCCGGCTGGTGCTATGGCGGCTTCAAGGCGACGCCGGCATCGGGCTATTGCTACGCGCATCTCATCGCCCGCAACGAGCCGCATGAGACGGCCCGGCAGCTGCGCCTCGATCGATTCCGGCGCGGCTATCAGATCGATGAAAAGGGCGCTGGCGCCCAACCGAACCTGCATTGAGGACATGACGACATGGCAAGCCTGATTTCCTGCCCTCACTGCGGCACCCGGCCCAAGGAAGAATTCACCATCAAGGGCGATGCGAGCCTCAGCCGCCCCGCCCCGGATGCCGGCGCGGAAGACTGGTTCGACTACGTCTACCTGCGCGACAACCCAAAAGGGCTGCACAAGGAATATTGGCACCATTCCTCCGGCTGCCGCCGCTGGCTGATCGTCGAACGTGACACCGTCACCCACAAGGTCCATGGCGTCAGCGACGCAGCTCTTGTCAAACTTGGAGGTGGCGCATGAGTAGCTATCGCCTCTCCTCCGGCGGCCTGATCGACCGCTCCAAAACCGTTGCCTTTCGTTTTGACGGCCGGGATTTGAGCGGTTATCCCGGCGACACACTTGCTTCCGCTCTGCTCGCCAACGGTATCCAGCTTGTCGGCCGCAGCTTCAAATATCACAGGCCGCGCGGCATCCTGACAGCGGGTGCTGCCGAGCCCAATGCACTTGTCACGACCGGCACAGGTGGGCGAACGGAGGCCAACACCCGTGCCACCATGATCGAGCTCCATGATGGGCTGATCGCCCGCAGCCAGAACCGCTGGCCCTCACTCGGCTTCGATGTCGGTGCCGTCAACGGGCTGCTCTCGCCCTTCTTGAGCGCCGGCTTCTACTACAAGACCTTCATGTGGCCTGCCGCCTTCTGGGAGAAGGTCTACGAACCACTGATCCGCAATGCGGCCGGTCTCGGCAAGGCCTCCTATGAAGCCGATCCCGATTCCTACGAGAAATGCTGGGCGCATTGCGATCTGCTCGTGATTGGCGCCGGACCCGCAGGCCTTGCCGCGGCGCTGACGGCGGGGCGCGCCGGAGCGCGCGTTCTCCTCGCCGATGAAGGCTTTGCTCTCGGCGGCAGTTTACTCGAAGAGCGCAGTTCGTCGCTCAAGGGCATGTTGGACGAGCTCGACAGCCTGCCGAACGTGCAATGCCTGCCGCGCACGACCGTTATCGGCTGGTATGACGATAACGTCTTCGGCGCGGTCGAACGCGTCCAGAAGCATGTGGCAGCGCCCGATCCGCGCCAGCCGATCGAACGCCTCTGGCGCATCATCGCCAAGCAGGCGATCCTTGCGACCGGCGCCGAGGAGCGGCCGCTCGTATTCGGCGGCAACGATATTCCAGGCGTGATGATATCAGGCGCCATGCGCAGCTACCTGAACCGCCAGGCTGTTGCTCCCGGCAAGCGCACCGTGGTCTTCACGACCAACGATTCCGGCTACCGGACCGCCGCTGACCTCGAGGTCGCAGGTGTCGAAGTGGCTGCCATCGTCGATACGCGCGCCGATGGCAGCCACTGGAACGGCAAGGCGCGGGTGCTGACCGGTGCATGCATTGTCGATGCGCTTGGTGGAAAGCAGCTGCGTCGGGTCAGCATTGCGAGCGGGTCGGGCACACAGCATATCGAGGCCGATGCGCTCGCCATGTCCGGCGGCTGGAGCCCGATCATTCACCTTGCCTGCCATCGCGGCGCCAAGCCCGTCTGGTCGGAAAAGCATGCGGCCTTCCTCGCGCCGGAAAGACAGGATGGCTTGCTGATTGCCGGCTCGGCGGCCGGCCTTGCCTCTACGGATAGCTGCCTTGGCGACGGAGCGATCAAAGCTGCTGAGGCGCTGGAGGCAATCGGTTTTGGCAAGATTGCCCCGGCCTTTGCGTCAACGGAGGAAGCACTGCCCGCTGCCAAGTCACTCTGGTTCGTCAAAGGCGGCAAGGGCAAGGCCTTCGTCGACTATCAGAACGACGTGCACCTCAAGGATCTCGGCCTTGCCGTTCGTGAGGGCTACGGCGATGTCGAGCTTGCCAAGCGCTACACGACCAACGGCATGGCGACCGATCAGGGTAAGCTCTCCAATATCAACGCCATCGGCATCCTCGCCGAGGCCCGTGGCGTCTCGCCGGCCGAAGTCGGCACCACAACGTTCCGGCCCTTCTATACGCCGGTCTCTTTCGGGGCGCTGACGGGCGCCTCGCGCGGCAAGCACTTCCAACCCGCGCGCAAATCCCCTTTACACCAGTGGGCGAAGAAGAATGGCGCGATCTTCGTGGAGACGGGCCTCTGGTATCGGTCGTCCTGGTTTCCGCGCGACGGTGAAAAGACCTGGCGCGAAAGTGTGGATCGCGAAGTGCTGAACATTCGCAAGAATGCCGGCATCTGCGATGTCTCGACACTCGGCAAGATCGAAATCTTCGGCAAGGATGCCGCAACCTTCCTCGACCGCATCTATTGCAACGGCTTCGCCAAGCTGCCAGTCGGCAAAGCGCGCTACGGCATCATGCTGCGCGAGGACGGCATGATCTATGACGATGGCACCACAAGCCGCCTGAGCGACGAGCACTTCTTCATGACCACGACGACGGCGCTTGCAGCCGGCGTGCTGATGCATCTGGAATTCTGTGCCCAGACGCTGTGGCCCGAGCTCGAGGTCTATTTTGCCTCCTCGACCGACCAATGGGCGCAGATGGCGGTGGCAGGCCCAAAATCGCGCGCAATCCTCTCCGAGATCGTCGACGAGGACATCTCCGATGCCGCCTTTCCGTTCATGAGCGCGCGCACGGTTTCGCTATTCGGCGGCAAGCTTGAGGGCCGGCTTTTCCGCATATCCTTTTCCGGTGAGCTCGCCTATGAGCTTGGCGTACCCGCGGCGGTTGGCGAGTTCGTCGCCGATGCCATCATGCAGGCGGGTCGGAAACATGAGATCTGCGCTTATGGCGCCGAGGCGCTTGGTGTCCTGCGCATCGAAAAGGGCCATGTCACCCACGCGGAGATCAACGGCACGGTGACACCGGGCGATCTCGGCTTTGCCCGGATGGTCTCGACGACGAAGCCTGATTTCATCGGCAAGGCGATGCTCGCCCGCGATGGGCTTCATGCCGCGGATCGTCCGCGCCTCGTCGGTATCAAGCCGCTGGACGCGGCCGCAAGTTTCCGCACTGGCGCCCATATCCTGGCGGATGGCGCGACAGCGACGCTCGAAAATGATCAGGGCTACGTCACGTCAAGCGCCTTTTCGCCGAGCCTCGGCCATACGATCGGGCTAGCCTTGGTCAAGAACGGACCGGAGCGCATCGGCGAAAGGGTCACTGTCTGGAATGGCCTTAGAAACGAATACACGGATGCGGTGATCTGCAGCCCCGTCTTCATCGACCCTCAGAACGAGAAGCTCCATGCCTGATTTGCCCATATATAGACCGGCCCTTGCCGGCAAGACCGCTTTGGGTGGCGACACGATCCGGCTGGAGGCCCTGCCCGAGGGCCATCTTCTGCATGTCATGGGCGTGACGACGACAGAGGAGATCGAGGCACATCTTCTTGCGGCCGGCCTTAAGGAAAGCTCCGTGCGCCCGGCCGGCTACCGGCAATGGTTCATCGCCGGCAATGATCGGGTCTCCGATGTTCATCTGCGGGCATTGACCGGGGCGCTTGCGGGCCGCGCCTTCATCTCCGACCAAAGCCACGGCCGTGTCCGTATCCGCGTATCGGGCCTCAACGCCACTCAAGTGCTCAACAAAGGCACTGCCGTCGATCTGCATCCATCAGCTTTCCCCGAGGGAAGCACGGCGATGACGCTTTTCGATCACATCTCGATGCAGCTCATGCGCACCGGCTCGGACGATTTCGAGCTGACCGTGCTGCGCAGCTTTGCGGAATCGCTCTATGAGGAGCTCGAAGAGCTGGCTCTTGCCCATGGCGCCGAGCGCCTCGCATCCTGAATGATATTGCCCTGCCGACGGCGGTGATTCGCTCCCGCCGTGCCGTCCGCATCGATACCGAGAGCGTTGCTTATTCAGTTATATCTCGCATTTGCTACCAAAAGTGTGGGTAACCGCATCGGGCAACTGTTACGATGCGATGAAGGAAATATAACGAAATCAAATGGATAAATGTCTTTGGCCTGATATGATTTCGTCATACGCTGATCAGCCATTACGCCTTAATCTCTGGACGGCCTGACAGAATCGTGTTCTATCGTTTGTCGGGCATAGGTCGGCAAACCGGCATTAGGCCGCCAAGAGGAACAAATGGCGATAGCAGAACGCACGGAGACAATAGCTCCTTCCAAGGAAGATGCAGGCGGCAAGATCGCGCGCCATGCAAATCTGCTGTCGGGCCAGCTGCAGCAGCTCAGAACCCGGATGTATCCGCCGAAGTCCGAAAAAATACTCAGGCAGTTCCTGACCAACGAAGTGTCCAAGCTGACATCGATCCCGGATTCGACCCTGAAACTGATGTCGAGCGAGGGTCGAGGCCCGACGCCCAGCCGATTGGAGAACAATCATCGGGTCTACACGCTCGCACAGATCAATGAATTGCGTGAGCTGTTTGCAAAGCAGAAGCCTTCGGATGCCCTGCGTTTCCTGCCGCGTCGCCGCCCGGGCGAACATCTTCAAGTGCTGGCGATCGCTAATTTCAAAGGCGGAAGCGCCAAGACGACCACCTGCGTTCATCTCGCGCATTATCTTGCGCTTCACGGCTATCGCGTGCTTGCGCTCGACCTCGATCCGCAGGCGTCGCTTTCGGCCATGTTCGGAGCGCAGCCGGAAGTCGATGTCGGTGCAAACGAGACCATCTATGCGGCCTTGAGATATGACCAGGCCGAAAGACGCTCGATCCGCGAGATCATCCGCAAGACCTATTTTGATGGTATCGACCTCATTCCGGGCAATCTGGAGGTCATGGAGTATGAACATGAGACCCCTCGTGTTCTGGCGCAGAAATCGGGTGCCGGCGCCATCTTCTTCGAGCGGCTCAAGCTTGCGCTTGCCGAGGTCGAAGGGGATTATGATATCGTCATCCTGGATACGCCCCCCTCGCTAGGCTTCCTGACGCTGAGCGCGATCTACGCGGCGACAAGCATGATCATCACGGTGCATCCGGCCATGCTCGATGTGGCATCGATGAGCCAATTCCTGCTAATGATGGGCGATCTGATCAGCGTGCTCAATGAAAGCGGCGCCCAGCTCGACCAGGATTTCATTCGCTATCTGATTACGCGCCACGATCCGAACGATGCGCCGCAGTCGCAGGTGGTTGCGATGCTGCGCCATCTGTTCGGCTCCGATGTCCTGTTGCCGACGGCGATCGAAAGCACCGCCGTCGAAGCCGCCGGTCTTGCCAAACGCTCTGTTTACGAACTCGAGATGGGCCAGATCGGTCGCGATACCCAAAAGCGCGCGCGGGAGGCCGTGGATGCGGTCAACGAGGCGATCGTTCAACTCATCAACACAAGTTGGGGGCGTGGATGAGCAAGAGCCCGAGAAAATCGATCGTCGCAAGTTTCGGCCTTCTTTCAGCCGAATTGGAAAGCAGCGAAGCTTCCGTTGAACAACCTTCGCCGGCCCCCGCCCCCGCCCCCGCGGCGCAGCCGGGTCGTGTCGGGGCGGGCGTCATTGGGGCCGCGCACCGCGCGATTGGCGATATTCGCGCGGAACGTGATCGGCTGCGAGCCATCGTCGAATCCGGTGAAGGCTGGATACAGGATCTGGATCCCCAGATCATCGATCCATCCCCCTATCCGGATCGTCTGCCGGACGACAACCCCCAAGATTTCGAGAGATTCAAGCGCTCGATCGAGGAGGAAGGCCAGAAGATCCCGATCCAGGTCCGCCGACACCCGTCCGCGGCCGACCGATATCAGGTGGTCTACGGTCATCGCAGATGGCGGGCTGCTCTAGAGCTTGGCCGTAGTGTCCGGGCCATAGAAGTCGAGATTTCGGATCTCGATCTCGTCCTCGCGCAGGGCATCGAGAATGCCAGCAGGCAGGATCTGACATGGATCGAGCGGGCGTTGTTCGCCTCGCGCATGGACGATGCCGGCATCAAAGCGCGGCACATCTATGCGGCACTCTCGATCGAGGATGCCGAGCTTGCCCGGATGCGCAGCGTCTATCGAGCGGTCCCGGCCGATGTGATCGAAGCGATCGGCAGGGCGCCGAAGGTTGGTCGCCCGCGTTGGCTGGAACTGGCGAAGACAGTCTCGGCACGACAGGATGCGCTGCAGGCGGTGCGTGCCGCTCTGTCCGATGCAAGTGAGGCAAAGGAAACCTCGGACGAGAGATTCCAGCTGGCGTTGAATGCGATCAAGCCCCGCGCCGGTTCGCGCAATACCCAGGTGCCGATTTCCGATGCGTCGGGAATGAGGCTGGGAGCGTGCGTGGTATTGCCTCGTGAAATGCGGATCTCCGGCGAAGGTAAGCTGGGAACAGAATTCATAAAGTTTGTCGAGGAGGAGCTGCCCGGCCTGGTCGAGCGCTTCACTCGCCGGAAGAAAGCATAACCCCTGACAGGTGTCAGGGTTTTCAGATCGGAAAGGAAGCCTAGCAAAAGAAAAAAGGCCCCCAAACGTTGCCGTCGTGGAAGCCTTCTCTTCAATGTAGCAACTGAAGAATCGCATTTCCACGAATCACAGTCAAGCGTTTTTGGCACCGTTTTTGGTGAGCGGATTTCTTTTGCCTTGCGAGGGTGAGGGAAATGCAAAATGGAAGTGTGACGACGCCCTTCGGGCGGCGGCCGATGTCGCTTGCCTTGGTGCGGCGGCAGGTTGCCACGGCCGAGATCGCGCCTGGCAAGACGGCCGACAAATGGAAGGTCTTTCGGGATGCATCCGAGGCCAGAGAACTGCTGGGATTGCAGGATCGCAGCCTGGCGGTACTCGACGCATTGCTGAGCTTTTATCCCGATAACGAGCTCCGCCAGGACGCGCAGCTTATCGTCTTCCCTTCCAATGCGCAGCTGACCTTACGTGCCCACGGCATTGCCGGGGCGACACTTCGCAGGCATCTCGCGCTTCTCGTGGAGGCTGGGCTGATTGTTCGGAAGGACAGCGCCAATGGCAAGCGCTATGCCAGGAAGGACAGGGCGGGTGAGATCGAAAACGCTTTCGGCTTCGACATTTCGCCGCTTCTGCTGCGGGCAGAGGAACTTGCAGGCATGGCGCAAAAGGTGGCAGCGGATCGCCTAGCGTTCCGGCGTGCCAAGGAAAGCCTGACGATCTGCCGGCGCGATGTGCGAAAGCTCATTACGGCTGCGATCGAGGAAGGTGCCGCGGGCAACTGGGCAATGATCGAAGATATCTACATCCGCCTTGTCAGGCGCCTTCCGCGTTCTCCCGCGATGTCAGAGGTTGCCGGTATCCTCGAAGAGATGGAACTTCTGCGAAACGAGATCGTCAACCTTCTGGAAAATCAGCAAAAAGCTACAAATAACAGCACCAATGATGCTCATAATGAGCGCCACACACAGAATTCAAATCCCGAATCCATCTATGAACTTGAACCAAGCTCTCGAAAAGAGCTGGGGGCGACGCCTGAGAGGAAAAACGAGCCGCACAGCGAGACGATGCGAACGTTCCCGTTGGGTTTGGTGCTGAAAGCTTGCCCGGAGATTATTGCCTACGGGCCGAATGGGGCTATCAGCAATTGGCTGGAGCTGATGTCCGCCGCCATCGTGGTTCGATCGATGCTGGGCGTCAGCCCTTCGGCCTATCAGGATGCCTGCGAGGCGATGGGACCTGAGAACGCCGCGACGACAGTCGCCTGCATTCTTGAACGGTCGGGGCACATCAACTCCGCCGGCGCGTATCTGCGGGATCTCACGATGAAGGCGAAACGCGGCGAGTTTTCCGTCGGACCGGCAATCATGGCTTTGCTCCGGGCAAACGGCCATGGCGACCATGTGACGGGAAAGGCCTCATGAGGTAAGCGGTCTCGGGACGCGCCGAAGCTTGTTCGCTTGCGATGATAGGTTTGGCCGAATGAGGTCGGCGACAGATAGAGCTGTTTGGCGTTCTCACAAACGATACGGCCACAGCGGAAAGATTTAGCTGTGGCCGAGCGTCTCCCGTCGAAGATGATCGACGGTGCATGCATGCAGGAGGTTTAACGGCAGACGCGTTCCTTGCGAATAACCCAATGACCGTGAACCTTGTGCTTCACGGTCTTGACGAAGCAGTCCCGATGATGATGGCGGTGGAACGGAGCTGCCTGGGACGGGGCGCTGACGGCGACGACGGATGCCAGGGCGATTGCGGAAGCAAGAAGCAGGTTTTTCATGTTGGTCCTCGTAAGCACTGGGGGGTTGATGCTGCGCGATAACGCCTGACTTTGATGCCCCAATTCGACTTAACTGAAAATGAATAGCATGCTTACAAATTTGTAATGCTTCGATGATGCTTCATGGAAAAGGAGCGGCGGATCGGGAGCCGATACGATCGATGATCGCATATCTCCTTTCGGCAAGAAGAATGGCATTTCTCTCCCCTCTCCTTCCTCGACTCCAGTCATCCGGCGAAGGCTGGGCGAGATTTTGATCCTGGAACCGGCGCCAAAGGCCGATCATTGTTTTACTTGGCCCCTGTGCATTATTCAGACACGGATTCACGGTCGGCACTATCGCCTTGAATCGGCAGCTTTCGACCTTCTTTGCGGATAAGAACGCAGACTTAGCCATTCCCCGAACGCAACTGCTTGTTCGTTCTTCCGCTTCCGCCACCCAGTTGGCGAAAACGACCGTCGATCGAGCTCTACCCTGTCCTGCGTCGCCCTTTACCGGCCCATATCAGCTCGGTATATTCAACGAATGATGAGTACCGACAACATTTCGGCGCGGCGCATTCCCAGGCAACATCGCTCTCGGCAGACTGTAGAGGCCGTCCTTGCTGCCGTCCCTCTGGTCGTGAAACGGCACGGGGCCGGATATGTCACGACCAACCGCATTGCCGAGGTCGCAGGAGTGAGTATCGGCTCACTGTATCAGTATTTTCCGGACAAAAGATCGATTTTTAGTGCTTTGCATGAGCGCCATGTCGAAGACGTTCGAAACTTGCTGGGGCGCTATGTCGGTGCACATGAGTCATCGTCCTTCAGCAGATTTGCGGTCGAGTTGGTTGAGGAACTTGTCGATCTACATTGCGTCGAGACAGAATTACACCAGCTGATTTCCGCGTCGGTCAATGAGGGTCCGGAGCATTTTCGCCATGCATTGCGATCGGTGTTTGAGCAGGCCATCGCTCAAAGCGGCTCTGAAAACATCAACCGCATCTTGTTTGTCCTGCCGAGTCTGGTCGAAGGTGTCGTCCACGCGGCGACATTGTCGCCATTCACGTCCCGCGAGGCCAAGGGCGAAGCGGTGAAGGCGACCCTCGCCTACCTGTCCACCCATCGCGAGTTAGGTCGATAAGTCGCCTTTAAACCGAACAATGTCAAAGCAAGGCATAGGTTCATTGGGATCGGCCCGCCTTTTTGGCAAAATACCCGACGTTTTCGTCGATCCAATCACCAAAATTCTTTGGTGGGCGCCGGAGCAGTTGCTGTACACCATCGCTGACAGTGGCGAGCCGGCCCTCGCGAATGGCCCGCCAGATATCGACCAACGCCTCCGCATACGCGTGATCGGCCCACAACAGCGCGTCCGTCATCGCATCGGCATCAGACAGGGTTTCGTAGCGGACGGATATGCCTATCGCTTCCCCGATAGCCGTCGCCATCCGCCTGTAGCTCAGAGCTTCAGGGCCTGTAATGACTGGCGATTCGTTCCGAGGTTCCCTGCCAGTCAAGATTGACACGACGACGTCGGCGATATCGTCGGGGTGTATGAAGGCAATCTTGCCGTCGCCGGTCGATGAGGAAAGCACCCCATCGTCGCGAATCGAGTCTGCCCAACTCAAGGCATTCGACATGAGCGCCGATGATCGAATGAAGGTATGGTACACACCACTCGCCCGGATGGCCTCCTCTCCACGCGCGTGCCAGGGACCGGTTCCCACGCCGGTTTCGACGTCAAGCGTTGAGAGTTTGACGAGATGCCGCACGCCGGCATCTCGTTCCGCCAGCGCGCAGGTGCGGTCCCGCTCTCCCAGATGAGGACCGATGTTGATCAGGAAAAGAGCGTCACACCCTTGAAACACGTCTGCCAAATCGGTTCGCGAGCCTGCGAGGTTGCCTAGCCGGATTTCTACGCGGTCGCCAAATACCGTCCGTGTTTTCTCGGGTTTGCGGGTGAGCAGGCAGGGCGTCGCGCCGGCGCCGATAAGGCGCTCTGTGACGAGAGAGCCTATGTTCCCGGTAGCCCCGGTGATAAGGTATTTCATCAGAGCTCACTCCAGGATCGAATGATCTCGAGGGCTACTCGCTGCTGCCCCGCTTGCGTGAAGTGAAGCCCATCCTCCATTAGCAATTCGTTCAGCGATGGTGCATCGAGCCGCTGAAACAGATCGACGACCGGATCACCTAGACCGTGCATGGCGGTTGCAACCTGCGCGATGTCGTCATTGCGAAAGTGCACACCGAAGTGAGACAGTGCCCAATGTTTGGTCACCTGGTTTTCGTTTACCGCGACGGGCGTGATCCATAGGCACCGCGCTCCCGTTTCCCTCGTGACGCGGGAACGAAGTTCGGCGAGATTTCGGGCGGTCTCTTGGTGATGGACAATCGTCTTGGTGGGTTCGGGGCCTTGTGTCCTTGCGTCGTTCAGTCCGAGGAAGAACAGGACCCAATCCGGGCGGCCGGTAAGCACTTCACTGAACCGGACCAAGCCATGCGTGGTCGTATCGCCGCTAATGGCGCTTGCCACTACCGATATATTGTCGTCCGGTCGCCGGGCTGAAATCAATTCCTGCAGGATGATCGCCCAGGACTGCGGATCTGATGTCCGACTGTCGCCAAAAGCGAAGATTCGGGCATCTGTGCGCAGCGGTAGCCGGTCAACCATTGCTCCATTGTCGGGTTCGGCCAGGAGCATTCGCGCCGATGCTTTCGCACCTGCAGTGAGCTCGGCAAGCACTGTCGAATAGTATTCCGGATCAAGACCCAGCAAAGCCGCTCGAGCTTGCTCGGTGAGCGATGCCGCCCCCGGAAGCGACGCCACCGTCTTCTCAGGTTGAAAGACCTTCACCATCCAATGCATTTGCTCTTTTGACATTTTCATCGGGATAGGTTCCTTATGGCTGTGATCAGATGTAGGCAAGTTAGCCAGCAAGTGACTGATCGTCAGCTCGCGTTTGAACGCCAAAAAAACCGTTTAAAAATATGTATTTGGAAAGCGTTACTCAGGTTTCTTGAGCCGAGTGTCTCGCCCGTCCATGTTCCGGCGATCGCCGCGATGAGCGAGCGGGCTCTGCAGCGGCCGCCTCGATTTTCTCCATTTGGGGCCGCAACTCCTCAGGTTGAGCGACAATCGGTCAAGTTTCCAGGCAACGGCGACACCGCCCTCGCCGAGCTGGCTGATCACTCCCTGGAATTGCGGCCTGTCCAATACCCACCACTGGCAGCTTCCTCGAATATCCGTTAGCATCCCACAGCGTTAAGCTCGCGAGCCTGCGCCACATTCGAGTGTTCGTCGCCCTTTGGTTCCTGGGCATATCCGACCCGGGCGGGTTCGACGCTCGATTCGGTCCTTTTGCAAGCGGCATCCGTAATCGAATGGTATCGCCGGCGTTTTGGCGAGGAGTTCAGACGAGATTACGTCCCGGCCAATCTGGCTTCTGTTCGGCGTCGGTGCTGGAATGTATGGCTAGTGGAAGTAATAAGCGCGGTAGCTGCCGTAATGATAAAAAGACACATAAAAAACAGATAGTTAAAGGCGTGAAAATTTTGGTCTTATAGGCACCAATTGTAACGGGAGAAGGCTTGGCGGTCCCGCTGAAGCGGCCAACCTGAGTAGAGCCATTAGAAACTTCTACTTCAGACTCTCCGTCACGAAAACCGAGAGAGGATCGGGCTGACATTGGCCGATGGAATTGAGATAAACGTAGCCAGAGCTCTCATAGAGCGCGCTGGCACCCAGACCGTTGGTGCCGGTCTCCAAGTACAATCGCTGATCTGGCGCGCCTTCATCTCGAATGTCTCGAGCACTGCGCGCGACAAACCCTGCCATCGCCAAGCTGCCGAATGAACATACTCCTGACTTCACCGTCGCTGTCGCCCTCGTGTTTCGCCGCGCCGCAGTCGGTCGTCATTCGAACCCTCAAGTTCAGAGGGTGCGGCTCGGAATACTTATTCATTCGCACTCGATCGTGCCTGGCAGCCGAGGCTCATAACTGAGGGGTCAGAATTCATGGACACGCGTAGCAGCTGGATGGCCTGGACGACAGTTGGTCCTGGGGTTGTCGGCGGGTCGGGGCGCTCGCAGAATTCACGCCATACGTAGAGGGTCACTTCGGCGCCATCCGTTCCCAGCTCCCCCTGCCCTTCCGCAAGACCTTCCAGCACACGATAGCGGGGATCCTGTCAGAAGAGTTGCTCGACCAATCGTAAATCGGGATCACATGAAAATGGATTGTGTAGCCGGGAATATGCCCATACCGACCCATATAGACGCGTCGGGCATTCAATCGATGCTTCAGGTTAGTCTGCGCTCTCGCCAGCAGTGGGCCAAGTTCCTCCAAGGCGCCCGCGGACAGGTCCGATAAATCGGAAGCGAGGTTTTTGGAGGTGATGATGAGATAGCCGGTGAGAGCTGAATTTGCGCGATGGCTGATAGCCCATCCATCGGTCTCTGCTATAAGATATGGATCGGTTCTTCAAACAGCCTCCCCTTCGTCGCCTGAACAACCGTAGCGTGGTTGTACGGCGTTTCGCTTTCACCGTATGGATGACAGCATATAGGGAGCTTTGGTGTCGACCGATCAGATAGGCGACATCGGCCCAGCCAACCTATTCATGCCAGGAGCTGAAAAGCGCTGATGCCCCAGTCCTGCTAGGCGTCGCGGGTCGACGGCAGACCTGGAATGGTGGCGAGCGGCGATTTATCAGCCGCTCTCAGGCGAGCAAGGAGGACGAGCTTCGTTACTGGGGTGTTTGGCGAAGGTCTGCGAGTATTGTGCAAGGAAAACCTGACAGCTGTCAGGGTTTTGGCAAGACAGGATTGTGATCGGGAGAGACATGGGCAGACTTGGCGTCGCTTCCGTCGGGCCCGAAAATAGCCTGGCGTGGCGGTTCAGGACCTAAGAATGCAACTTATGAAAACCCTGACAGCTGTCAGGGTTTTCATAGGGAAGGCCGTTATCCTGGTGAACGCGGCATATTGGCTCGGTGTCAGGGCGAAGGGGATTGTTGCCAGGGAGATCGGGGTCTGTATCCAGTATGCGTCCACGCGGGACAGAGGGGGCTAGGCACTGCACTTACTCGTTGATCCGGGGAAGCGCCCGCCCGATGCGCCATCTGCGGCGGGCCGCCCCGCGCGATGAAGAAGCACGTCATCTGGCTAAACATACGTTGATAGCCGTCGTTCGACGGGATCGTCTGCACGACCAGCCTGCTTTGGTGAAACTGCTCCCGGTAGATGATGATGTTCGATATCAGCGAGGCGCCGACGGACCCACCCGTGTTGCGAGCCGCGTTGAGGAGAGCCGAGGCCTGATCGGTCTCGATGGAGGGAATGCCATCATAGGAAGTTGATGTGATGGGCAGGAAAATGAAGAGCACGCCGGTCCCCCAGCAGCATGTTGGCGTCGGCCAGATGCCCGAAGCCGATACCGCTATAGGCTCTGGTCAAGTGGCATATGGAGAATGCGCCAAGACGGCGCGATGGCGATCAGGTATTTCGGTGGCACTTTCGATGAGAGAAAGCCGACGACGAACATCATGATTATGGCTGCCACGCCGGGAGAAAGCATCAGGCCTGCCGAGGCGGCGGAATGGCTGAGATTCTGCAGAACGACTTGCGGCAGGTATTGGGTCGTGGCGAGCAGCAATGCGGCCGCTGCCAAGCATCACCAGAAGGGACGTGCCGAATTACCGGCTGGGCAGCTTTTGATGTCGCCGGCGGGGTTCTTTGTGTTTCAGCTCCCAGGGGAACATCGGGGCAAAGGCTAAGACGCCGATCGCGGCAGCAACGATGATGAAGTTTGAGCCAAATCAGCCGTGTTCGAGGTCGCCCTCGAACACCAGCTCCAGTATGCCAAGGCAGGTCGCGACCAAAGCGAAGTAAATCTAGGCAAAGCCCGGGATTCTGACCGCGGAGCCGCACGCGTTCCCCTGCGACTCTTTGATCGGCATCCCGCGGCATCCCGACGGCGGCAAATGTCAAAATGCCGACGCATCCGTTGATCAGGAAACACCACTGCCAGGACAACTTACCGGAAAGCCCTCTGCCCGGCCCCACCATGGAAGCGACCCCAGGCAGCATTCGGGAGCGCTTTCGAACAGTGGGCGTTGTCATAGTGTGGTGCGCCATAAAAGACGAGATGATCGGCCGGGGCAGCGTAGTTGCAGAGGCGACGGGCCATCGTGAGCTCGCGACAACAATCCGTTATGCGATGCGCGCGCGTGGCACGGCGACGGTGATGGAGCTGTTTGACAAACTGTCGGAGATCGAAGAGATCCGGTCCCTCCCCGTCCTCGCGCTGGATATTCTTCAAGCGGCGGCGCGGCATTTCATCGACCCAGTCCTGCTGCCGATCCTGATATCGTCGTTGTTCTATGCGGATCTGGCGCCGGTCAAGGCATAGGTGGAGGGCCACGGGCGGGAACGCGGTGTGTTTTTCTGGCTGCGGATCTGGCGCGGCGGCAGATTCCGTCCGGTCAATATAGCAGCCAGATTTCGCCGGGGCCGGCAGGCCGGACGAGACCAAAGCCGAATGTTGGTCGGTATTCGCCCGGCGTCGAACTGGCTCAGCCGCGTCGAGCAGCCTCGATCGCCGCGACGTCGATCTTACGCATGGTCATCATCGCATCGAAGGTGCGTTTCGCTTCGCCGCCGCCGGCCACGAGTGCTTCCATCAAAATGCGCGGCGTGATCTGCCAGGAAACACCCCATCTATCTTTGCACCAGCCACACTCACTTTCCTGGCCGCCATTGTTAACAATGGCGTTCCAGTAGCGATCGGTCTCGTCCTGGTCTTCGGTAGCGATCTGAAAGGAAAAGGCCTCATTATGCTTGAATACGGGACCACCGTTCAGCCCGACGCAGGGGACGCCCGCCACGGTGAACTCGACGACCAGCACATCGCCCTGCTTACCCTCCGGATAGTCGCCGGGGGCGCGGATGATAGCCCCCATTGCACTATCCGGAAAGGTTTCGACATAGAAGCGAGCGGCGGCTTCAGCGTCCTTGTCGTACCACAGGCAGATCGTGTTCTTTGCCATTGCAAGTTTCCTTCCCAGTTGTTGTGATTGTCAATGTGACATAGGCGGCAGGCTATATTTCTCCACCCCTGGCGGGCTATTTCGCACCGATACCGGTAAACTACCTTCAATTTGACCGGCGTGAACGCTTCGGACCTCTGGGTGGGGAGACGGTTGTTTGTTGCGCGATAGCTTGGGAAGTCGACGTATTCTGTCGAAATCTTATCTATTCGGTCTGGATTGCCGCCAACTCGCATGACCGCGAGTTTATCGCTTCAGCGTTGACGCGGTATTTCCAAACAAAGACTAACGGAAGCGAGTACGGCTTTAAGTTCCAGATAGGAAAAAAACGATATTCATCCATATAGTTAATAAGGTGGGAACTAGATCCGGTATCCTTGAGAAATGAGTATCTGGGGCAAAATTTCAGTGACGCGATATCGGGAAAGCCCCAGCAGCGTTTCCTGTTTATTCCGCAGCATATTGTCGTAAATGAGCACCGCAACCAAGACCAGCATCGCATCGAGAGCATCGAGAAGCACTTGCGGAAACTCCATGGCTCGCATCGTCATCTACAATCGCCTGAAGATCTTTTCCGATCCAACCAGACATCCCCCTGCCAACTATCAGGATCTGAAAGCACGGAAGTGTCGGTTCGGATTGCAGCGGAAATCTGCCAAGCCCATGGGCAGCACACGTCCAGCCCTGCCCCGCCAACGCTCCGGCTCCAAATATTTCGAACGAAGTGCATGCCAATCGGTTTCGAAGTGATGCATAACTTCCCGACGATTGTTCAACGCACCTTCTTCGTCGATGCACGCCGCCTCGTTTATCGGGATGAGAACAGCACCAACATCCTTGTCGTCTTCGATGATATGACGGAAAGGAAGCGCCGCGATGCCGAGAAGGATTTCATCATCTCGGAGACGCGGCACCGGATGAGGAGCCTTTTCGCTGTGGTTCGATCCCTTGCTATGCGGATGGATGATGAAGGTCTGACGGGCGTTGACTACCGCAACCGGTTTCTGGATCGCTTCGAGGTCACTCTTCATGCACAGGAGATCGCCGCTATCAATGAGACGACCGATTTTGAAACTCTGTTGCAGCGATCGGTCGGCGGGTCCGGAAGGGGCCATCTCCATTGCGTGGGCGCCGCCATGCAGGTTCGGGGCTCGAAGATCGTGCCAATCAGTATGAGTTCCACGAGTTGGCGACCAATGCGTTGAAATTCGGTGCGCTTTCGGCCCCTGCGGGTGTATTGCATGTTAAATGGTCGCCGGAGGACGGACCGGAGAACCGGCCCTACATCGTATGTCAGTGGTACGAAACGGGCGGTCCACCGGTCGTGCCGCCGAAGCGAAGAGGGTACGGCACCGAGTTGATTGAAGGCACCTGCCGATACCTTGGCGGAGCTGTGGAACTTATCTTCGACCCAAAGGGTTTGGTTGCCACAATCAAGCTCCCCCGGGGATCTCATGAACAAACCTGAAAAAGGGAAAGTGGTGCGCAGGATCGTTCTTGTCGTGGAGGACGAGTTCTTTATCGCGATGGAGCTGCAAAGCGCGTTGACCAAAGGGGGATTTGGCGTCCTGGGCCCAGCGGGCTCAGTCAACCAAGCCCTTGACCTGTTGACGGCAACGTCCCGATGCTGCTGTCCTGGATGTCACGCTCGGTAGCGAGAAGGTTACGCCTGTCGCTCAGCTTCTGACGTCATGGGGCGTGCCGTTCATCCTTGCCAGCGCAACCGACGCGGCGGAACTCGCACGATACGATGTTTTGGCCAAGGTTCTCAATCTCGGGAAGCCGACAGACATGAAGCGCCTTGTGGAGGTGGTCCGTTCCCTTTGAGGCTTGGTGCTCCAGAGATCACCGTTGCCTTCATCTGTCTGTTGGGAACGTGCTGTCTACTCGGCGAGGGCCCATCTGACCTTCAAATAATCATTTGATATCAGCAGCGTAGCTTCTGCGCCAATTGCACACCAACCGTTCCAATCCCTTTAACAGCAAACGCATGTATGGGCCTGCGCAGGTGGGGTGTCTGCGCAGTACCATATCCTGAAGCGATTGAGTTTCTATATTATTGCGATATCAGCAACAATATAGAAACCATTAATGCAATTGTTATCGCCAGTGAGTGGCGACATTGTCTCTCCATCAGACGAACAAAGCATCGCCTGAACCCGAAACGACACGATAACAGGATGCAATGCGACCGAGAGTTTTCTTCCAATGATGCGCCGAGACGTGCTGCATTCGTCATGTGCCACGCTGGCAATTTCGCCCGCAATCACGTTCGCAGCAAGTGCTACTTCCAATCACGAAACCAATTAAAGGAACGATCGAATGACTACGATTACCACCAAAGATGGCGCGGACATCTTCTTCAAGGACTGGGGCTCAAAGGATGCGCAGCCGATTGTCTTCCACCATGGCTGGCCGTTGTCCTCCGACGACTGGGATGCCCAAATGCTTTTCTTCCTCTCCAAGGGCTATCGCGTTGTTGCCCATGACCGCCGTGGGCATGGGCGCTCTTCTCAGGTGGCCGACGGCCATGACATGGATCATTATGCAGCTGATGCCTTCGCCGTTGTGGAGCATCTCGACTTGAAGAACGCGGTTCACATCGGCCATTCCACCGGTGGCGGTGAGGTCGCACGCTATGTCGCCAAGTACGGTCAGAAAGCTGATCGCGTCGCCAAGGCAGTTCTCGTTTCCGCCGTTCCACCGCTGATGCTGAGGACCGCCAGCAATCCAGAAGGCCTCCCAATGGAAGTCTTCGACGGCTTCCGCTCCGCACTCGCCGCAAACCGCGCCCAATTTTTCCGCGATGTCCCAGCCGGTCCGTTTTACGGCTTCAACCGCGATGGCGCCAATGTTCAGGAAGGTGTGATCCAGAACTGGTGGCGTCAAGGCATGATGGGTGGGGCCAAGGCGCACTACGATGGCATCAAGGCGTTTTCAGAAACGGACCAGACCGATGATCTAAAGGCAATCACTGTTCCAACCCTGGTTCTGCACGGCGAAGACGACCAGATCGTGCCAATTGCAGACTCTGCCCATAAGTCGATCAAACTTCTGAGAAACGGAGCGCTCAAGACCTATCCCGGCCTCTCGCACGGTATGTTGACTGTCAATGCCGACCTGCTCAACGCAGACCTCCTAGCGTTCGTTCAGTCCTGATGCGATAGGTGGCCGCGGTGGAAACCTACCGCGGCTACCTGCACAAGAACCTTGCTGCAAAGCGAAATGATGCGATGATGATGCTGACACCCGACCTTGTTGCCTTGACCATCAGGGACGTCCGTGATGACGGTCCGGAGCCGGGTTGGACGCCGCTCTGTGAGGCAGAACTCGACAAGTTGGTCAGAGGGATCGAAAGCGAGGCGGGCGATGATCCTCTTTTTATATTTGCCTACGGATCGCTGATCTGGAACCCCGAATTCGAACCAGCCAGCCGTGAGCGCGCCACCGTACACGGATGGCACAGGTCATTCTCCCTCAAGATTGAACGTTGGCGGGCAACCAGTGACCAGCCGGGCCTTATGATGGTGCTCGAGCGCGGTGGTCAATGTGACGGCATCGTCTTCGAATTGTCAGCCGGTCGACGGCGTGAAGATCTGCGCGCACTTGTTGCTCGCGAGATCAAATATCGCGAAGTCATGGAAATGATCCGGTGGCTCCCGGTGCGAACCAAGGCCGGTATTCGCAAGGCTCTCACGTTTTGGGCAAGCACGAAGCGTGTTGGTCTGACAAGGCCGCTCCCTGCAGAGCAGGCATCATCGCTCATCGCAAGAGCCTGTGGGCAAGGGGGCTCCTGTGCCGAGTATCTTCACAACACGATCGTTGATCTTCGCGCCGAAGGCATCCATGACCGCAATCTGTGGCGTATGCAGGCTTTGGTCGCTGAAGAAATTGCTGCCCTCCATAGTAGTAGGTCCTGCCCTTCGGCCGAGCGCCGATGAGAAGTGCTCGGTCTAGTCCAGCGCCACCATATGAGCCGCAACTTGTTCTTCGAAGAATTTCGAAAACGAGGCGATGCGGGGTGGCAGCGTCTGATAGGGCGGATAGTAAAGAGTGAGCCAGAGATCAGCCGGCGCCCATCCACGCAGAACGTGAACCAGACGACCGGTTCTCAGGAGTTCTGAAATATGAAAGCCCGGCAACATGGCCACGCCGGCTCCATCGGCGGCCATGTCCGCGAGAACTTCGCCATTATTGGCACTGAACGACCTGCCTGCGGAAATCGTCATGCTTGACACGCCATCCGACAGCACCCAGTTCTCGCTTCGGCTTTCATCGCTGTAGGCAAGGCAATCATCGGGCGTCAACCCGCTCGGATGCTGCATTTCGACATACCGGCTTCCCGGTGCTGCGACGAGAATGCGTGGAACAACGCGGATCTTGCGCCAGATCGTGAACTTGTCCGATGGTTGCGACGAGATACGAATTGCCAGGTCGTAATCATTGTCGACAATGTTCACGAGCCCGTCCGACAAGGAAATCTCAAAGCTCATTTTCGGATTAAGTCGCCGAAAGCCGGAAAGGATTGGCGGCAGTACGGCCTTACCGAACCAGGTCGGCGCGCTGATCCGCAGGCGCCCCTGGTCGGCCTTATGAGCATTGCGGACGTCTTTCCGGGCGTTTTCGAGCGCCTCGACGGCCGGTTTGATCTGCGCGGCAAACACCGCGCCATCGGTCGTCAACGACACCTGACGGGTGGTGCGCACAAATAGCTGCACACCAAGATCGTCTTCAAGGGCTGCGATTGCTCTTGTGACAGCCGCCGCGGTCAGATCAAGCTCGCGGGCGACCTGCGCAAAGTTACGCTTTTCGGCAGCAAGCAGAAACGTCTTCAGGACCTTGTAGTCGTTCATCTCATTATTTCACAAATTGCAATTCATCAGCATCGAGTATTGCAAACGAGATCCGCAATCAATGGCAGTCGAAATCGTGCTGCTTCGGGATGGCGCGTTTCGGCTTTAAAATCTGTCGAGCTGGCATCGCTGGGTTAAGGGCTGCTGGTCGGGCCGCTTCCGCCTGGACGTGTCGCACCGTAACGTCGCTCGACATCTGGATCCAAAGAGCGATGCCTAATCGGGGACATTGTTGAGGTATATATAAGCTAATCGCTGCAGCAAGTTTGGCATGTTCGACATCGCCGATACCAAAAAGAGAGCGCGCCGTTGCTTTCGATATGCTCGTGACCGCTCAATCGTTCAACGGAACGCATTTCAGGCTGGGCAATGGATTAATCCAGCTTGCCAAGATCTGCCAGGCCGGCTTTTGCCAGCGGTTGGCGTCGACGGACGAAGTGTCGTTGACCTTGTAGATGCCGGCTATGCGACCGGCGCAGATGACCCGCAAGAGGAGCCATTGCGCCAGCAGGATGGAAGACCTCTTGCGATCAAGATCAACCGGTTTCCTC
Organism: Martinezella tropici; assembly: GCF_008370325.1. Taxonomy (GTDB): domain Bacteria; phylum Pseudomonadota; class Alphaproteobacteria; order Rhizobiales; family Rhizobiaceae; genus Rhizobium; species Rhizobium tropici_B. The sequence continues at coordinate 387,367 of NZ_VNIP01000004.1, forward strand.
GTATCGTCCTGACAGGTTCGGGCGATCGGTTATTGTGAGGCGAGTGGTGCATGGATTTCGGCGATGTATCCACCGGGAAACCGTAGGATTACAGCCTGCCGCGTGTCCGACTGGTAAGGCTGGATCAGCACCGTCGCGCCAGAGGCGGTTGCCTTCGCGATGGTCGCGCTCAGATCCTTCACCTCATAGCCGGTTGTTTCATAGCCATAGGGATAGGGAAGGTGACCATCGGTCACGAGAACCGACATGTTGCCGAAGTCCGATGCGATGCGGAGGCGGCGGTAGGTATCATTCGGGCGGCCGATCTCTACACCTGGTGCTTGCCTGTTGTCCGAGATAACCTCTCCATGTGAAAAGGCTAGGAAGTCAAGAATGAAGGCGTCGACGGAATCCTTCGAGACATAGACCCTGTTTTCCGGAACCGTGTCGAACTTTGCATAGTGCGGAGCCTCGGTGTGCCAATAGAGCTGCATGTTGATGCCGCCCGGCCATTGAATGACGGCATCGCGGCCGATCGGATCGGGAAAGGTATCAACAATGACCGAGGCTCCGGCATTCCGAGCCTCACGGATCGCCGTGTCGATGTCCGTTACGAGGTAGCCGGTCCGCTCAAGGCCGAAGGGGTAGGGGATCGGCGTCTTGAACCCGAACAGCGACACCGTTCCAACGGGAGTCCGGATTAGTTGCGAGGTCGTGCTGCTTTGGGTCGGCGTCACCGTGGCGATGATCTGCTTGGTCGACGTGCCGCCAAAGGTGGCGACGAAACTACTTGCAAAGGCATCGACATCCGCTACAGGGACATAGACGTGAGTGGTGTCGTACTGGGGTCCAACCGCAACGCCGCCGTCGGTCGCGTGGACCTGTGTAATTGAGGCGGCCAACAATGTTGCAACGGCGGCGGCGAAGAATTTCGATCCATTTAATGAAGAGATCATCGGTCTATCCTGGCGATTGGGAGGTGAAGGTTTGGGTTCGTTTCAGTTGGTGTGTGAAGCGACAATGACCCCAAAGCGGGACCGCAACAATTGCAACAGTAGTGTCGAGTGTGTTGTTGAATCTGCAATAATATCCGGGCCTCGAAACGAGCAAATCAACTCGATCGAGACCCTTTCTGGTCTAAGTCTCAACGAGGCGGCCATTCGAATGGAAGAGGCCTGCCGACAAGAGGGTTCAGCGTCGGATCGGCTGTACCGATCTTAGTCTGGGATCCATCCAGGGGATGCATTAAAGCCTCCGGAGCTTGCAGAGTTAGCCGAAAGCTCAAGACCTTCTAGGGATCGCCGGAACGGCTCCTTGCACAAAGCATGCGAAACCGCGAATTCGTCGACATCGACGTGGACTCTCGGTTGTCTCATGGTGGCAGGCATCACGATAACGCATTTTGAGTATGCCGAAGAAGCTGAGATCAAGGATCCGGATAAGATAGCTCAAGATGGCGCTGAATTCGTCCTCCGCGCATTCCACAGGCCCAGGTGATAATTTGTTTCAACTTGCTATTTCATGAATATCCCCGATGGTATCTCGCTACGGAAAGGACTGGAGCTCAGCTGTCGATCTGGAGCAGCTCAGTGAGCTGACCGCGCCAGGCCCATCACCGCCCGTGTTCGTGCCGACACGTTTGGGGCTGTCGACACCGTGAAGGTATCCAATTCGCCAATCGAAACGGACCAGTACCAGCCGGGAAAGAAGATTTTGCCTTGACGCCTTCTTGAGCTCGGGGCCGTGTATTGGGGAGCCGCAGACGGTGCCCGGAGAAAGCTACATCCCAACGAACGGAGTATTCAGTGACGAACACTTTCAATCAACCGCTTGGCGGCAACGAGATGCCGCGCTTCGGCGGGCCTGCCACCATGATGCGCTTGCCGACGCAGTCGAACACGGTAGGACTTGATGCCTGCTTCGTCGGCATTCCCATGGATATCGGAACCTCGAATCGGCCGGGCACCCGGTTCGGGCCGCGTCAGATACGCGCGGAGAGCTGCATGATCCGTCCTTACAACATGGCGACGCGTGCCGCTCCTTTTGATAGCCTGCAGGTTGCCGATATCGGGGACGTCGCGATAGACACGTTCAACCTGCCAAAATGCGTGGACATTATCACCAATGCCTATCGTGAGATTATCAAGAACGGCTGCAAGCCACTGACGCTTGGCGGTGACCATACGCTCTCCTATCCGATCCTACGCGCGATGGGAGAAAAATACGGACCTGTTGGCCTAATCCATGTCGATGCCCATGCCGACATCAACGAACACATGTTCGGTGAACCCATCGCCCATGGCACTCCTTTCCGTCGCGCGGTTGAAGCCGGCGTTCTTGACGCTCGGCGCTGCATCCAGATCGGCGTACGCGGGACGGGCTACGCCGCCGATGACTTCGACTGGCCGCGCAAGCAGGGGTTTCGTGTGGTGCAGGTGGAGGAATGCTGGCACAAGTCATTGACACCGCTGATGGCGGAAGTCCGTGACCAGATGGGCGACCGTCCGGTCTATCTCTCCTTTGATATCGACAGCCTTGACCCGTCGATCGCGCCAGGCACGGGCACGCCTGAGATCGCTGGGCTCAACACGATCCAGGCGCTGGAAATTATCCGCGGCTGTTGGGGTCTCAACATCGTCGGCTGCGACCTTGTCGAGGTTTCCCCTCCCTATGATCCATCGGGCAATACAGCAATCACGGCGGCGAACCTGCTGTTCGAAATGCTCTGCGTGCTTCCGGGCGTGCAGCGGCGATAACGGTGTCTCGGGCTGAGTAGTTCGTTCCTGACAGCTTGCCAAGCATCGAAATGGCGGGGACAAAGCTTTGGGTTGAGATCGCCAGGCTATGAAGGCTAACCGGACTAATTGATAGTCCGGGGAGCAGATGTGCCGTTTTCGCCTGCGTTGCAAAGATTGCGTTGATATCTGCAAGAGCGCCGAAGCTTTTCAGCGAGATTTTTGATGAGCGATTTCGAGTGGCGTCATTTTGAAGGCAAGACCATCCTTTGGGCAGTCCGCTGGCGCTGACGCTGTGGCGTGAGCTGCCGAACGGGGCGTTCCAGGACGTTGAGACCCTCTCAGATTTCGAAAGCAGCGTAGAGGCCGCTCAGCGACGGCTATTTTGTTTCGGCAGGAACAAAGACGTCATCGACTCCGTTTCAGCAGCAGAGGTCGATTATGTTAATACATGGAACATGGCAGAAACCCGTAAGTATCGAGCTGCATCGAATCGGCGAGTTGCGAACGATCAACAGTAGTTCCGAAGCGCTGGACTGTTTGTTGGCGGATTGGCCCGTCGAAGAAGACGAGGCCTATGAAGACGCGTTGATAATCTGCCGGGCTGCAATTGAGGGCGAATCCAGTCCCGAGATCGCAAGAGATGCTTTCATTGTGGCGGCTTATGAAGCTCACATCCGCATGAAGCTCGGATATATCGAGCGCGATTTTGTCTCCGTCGCACCGCCGAGACCGCTCTTTTGAGACCGTAAGCGGATCCCGGTTCGAAGCTCACGCCGCCTCGGCAGGAGAGAACCTGGGAGTCGATCGGCGACGGCCACAAAGCCGCCGTTCGGTGGTCAGCGGATGGCCGTACTATTGCCCCATAGAAAACGTTTGGCCGCCACATTGTCGCCGGATCGGTCTTCAAACCTAACGCCGGCTAAATCACTGCGATATGCCGCCTTTCGCTCTACGCCATCAAAGAGGTGTTCCCCCCGCACTATCGAAGAGGAATCAAGATGATCACTCGTTATATCTCTGCCGCATCGGCAACCGCCGCGGTCTTGAGCTTGCTGCTTGCCGGCAATCCCGCGTCCGCGCAACAGGCAACACAAGAAAAGCAGCCTACCCAAGCGCAACCGGATAGCAACGCGACGACCGCGCCGGTCAGCGATCAAAAGATCGAGGCTTTTGCGGTCGCGTATCTGCAGGTGGACAAGATCAGGCAGGAATACTCGGCCAAGATCGGAGCAACGCCGGATGCGTCCGCGAAGCAACAGTTGCAGACCGAAGCAAGCAAACAGATGGTACAGGCTGTTCAGACCTCTCCGGGCATGTCGGTAGATGAGTACAACGCAATTCTTACGGCCGCACAGAAGGATCCGGCGCTCGTTAAGAGAGTTCAGGACAAGATCCAGAAATCCGCGCCTGCGCAGCAGCCCGCACAGCAGTAAGTAACGCCACGATCACCAGGCAAATTGATCTCCACCACGACCGTGCCGAGGACCGCAATCTCGGCGCGGCGTGGATCAGCGGTTTTTTACTCACGAAGGCTGCAAGCCCGCCACGCCGGTCGAACGGCGGGATGGCTTCGATCCTTCGTTTTGCCTCAAGAAGCACCCATCCGGTACCAGGCTCTTTTGGCACTTGGTGCCTCAGGTGCACCGCTCGAATGTATCGACATTTGTCTGTACCGAATGAGCCCAGCCGAGCTTCTCAGCTTGGCCGGAATTTCCGACTTTGGCGCTGGTTACGACGTGCCAGACGGTTTGGAGCTTGCCCTCACGCAGCATTCCAGTGAATGAGCAGATCGATGTCGGGCCGTCTCCCGCCGTCCCAAAGGCAAAATTAATGCAATCATCGAACCAAACGCCGGTGGCCGGCAGTTCATGGCCAAAGAAAGCGCTATCCTGCAGAGCCGTTTTGAATGTGCCTTTGATCAACCCATCCTGATCAGCGATGATCGTTAGCGTAGAACCGTATTGATTGCGCCAGGTGCCCGTCCAGGTCATTTCGAAAATCTCCTCATCTTGTAGATAAAGGAAACTAGTCTCGCGCGCGGGTGTTCCGCTCCGAACTCGTAGCCGGGGGAAGCTTTCGCATAATCTTCATAAAGCCATCGTCGATGTTTGCCGCGAAGTTGCGCGATGACATCAGCAGATGTGCGGCTACGCGCGGCAGAAGCCGCGCTAAAGCACTGCGCGGCTGCATGGCTGCCTTTGGATCGGCAAGGGTGGAGATCAAATCGCATTCGCGCGTGAGGCGAGGGTGCGGAAACCCTGATCTCGCTGTTCAGCGCTTGCGGACGAATTCGGTGCGCAGCACGAGCCCCTTGATCGTGTCGTGCCGGCAGTCGATCTCCTCGGGATTGTCGGTGAGCCGGATCGACCTGATGACGGTCCCTTGCTTAAGGGTCTGGCCGGCGCCCTTCACCTTGAGATCCTTCACCAGGACAACGGAGTCTCCGTCTGCCAGCACATTGCCCGATGCATCGCGGACCTCGGCGGCTTTTGCGGCCTCCGCGGCGATCTCCGAGGCGGGCCGCCATTCGCCGCTCACCTCGTCATATATGTAATCGTCGTTCTGGTCGCCCATGTCTGCCCTGCCGTGTTGCCTTGTTCTGCTATGGCGGTTGCCGCCACGCTTTCAGCATGGCGACCAATCCGCTTGAGCCCTTTATCCCGCAAATGCCAGGAAATCAAATCGCGGGCACCAGCAGTCGGCAGCGACAAGAATCCGGCACGATCGAGAGCGGCAAGGCTGACCAGGACAGATGGCCGCGTTTCAAGCGGCCGGTACGAGCGTTTGATCGGCCTGGTGGCGCGCCCAGGCGATCCCGTCCTCAAGCGATGTCGCCCGGTAGGCTAGGTCGGTGCCGCCGGAAAATGCGGCCATGAACCGGCGTATCTTGCCGTAGCTGTTGTCCAGCACCGCATGCGGTCGCCCAAGCAGGATCGAGCAGATATGGACGTGAAGCCGGTCGGTGACGAGCGCGCGGCCGCGCGAGATCTGGCGGATGCCGCGACCCAATCGATTATGGGCGGCTGCATCGAGCTTGCGCAGCCGTATTTCGGCCGGCTTGAGAGCGAGCAAGGCCGTTGCCGCGCCAAGCGCTTTGGAGATGCGCACGCGCTTGGCGGATTCGGTTGTCCAGTCCTCTTTCGGAATATCGGGATAGGCGGAGAGGTTGGCATCTCCGACCTTCTCGAGATCGGATCTCAGCATGGCCAGGACGGGAAATTCCGGTTCCTCTGGCTGGATTGCTCCGATGGAAAAGGCCATGTCCGGGCAAAGGCGCACTTCGCAATCGAAATGCTTGAGGGCGAACTCCTTCGACTCCTCGTCGCGCACCAGCAAGACGAAATTCTTGTGCCGCCCGATGACGCGGGCGCTTTCGGCGAGGCGAGCCTCGGACTTGTAATGGATGGATTGCGGGAACTGAATCACCTGGCGATCGGGAAACCGCTCCAGGACCCGTTCGCGGAAATCCTGATGCGCGTCCCATATATCGCCGAAATTGCCGCCGCCATGAATGAAGATCGGACCGGTTGGCATGGTCCGCTCGAGTTGCTCGGGCGAAAAATCATCGATCCGCGAGACATAGCTCGGCCGCTTGCCGTATCTCCTTTTGAGATAGGCCATTTCGCCCAACCAGATGGCGGAGTCGCCGCAATTGCGGATATCGGGAAAGTCGAGGATCGCCAAAGGCTCATCATGGCTGATGTAGTCTTTCAGGCAATCGTGGATCATGTTGTCCAATTTCGCGATCAGGACTTGATTTGATTGCAATGTCATTTCCCCATTCCCCTTTAGATGACAAGGCAGCTCGGCCAGCCTGGCCGAACGTTCTTCAGGCGAGGCGCAATTTCGGCAGCACCTTGCCGAGTATGTTTTGGACCTCTGTTTCGGGACCGCTCGGCCGCTTCATCAACCTCCAGAGGAGGAGCGTCGAACCGCAATAGAGCAGGCCGCCAAGCAGGATCAGCATTGCCAGATGCGTCACGAGCACGAGCTTGTCGTCAGTCGGCGCCAGATGGCTCGAGGCGAGCGAGACGCCGGCCGCCATCACGGCGACACTTGCGAGCGCCCGAAGGTTCACCGACAATTGTTTCGCGACGGTGATGCCGGTGAAGCGTCGGACGAGCATCATGTTGACGGCGGTGCTGAAGAGGCCGGTGAAGACCCGGCCGGCAATGACTCCCGGCAGGCCATAGAGTAGCAGTCCGCCGATCATGATCGGCACCCGCAGGCAGAACATCTGGGTATCGCGGACGAAGAGTACCCGAGTCTCGCCCTTGGCCATGCCGAGCGGCTGTACCAGCGAGCCGAGCGTCTGCAGCGCAAAGACCGAGGCAAGCGACTGGATGATGAAGATGACGGGCGCCCATTTGTCGCCCAGCGCGAGCCTGACCAGCGGATCGGCGGTCACCGCAACCCCGATGCCGGCAGGAAGCGCAACGGCGGCAACCAGCGCCTGCACGCGCTGATAAGCGGCGGCGAGCCTGCCGGGGTCGTTATGAATGCCGGCAAAAGCCGGATAGATCGTCTGCGTGAGGGGCGCTGTCGCTTCCCGCGTCGGCATCATGGCGAGGTTGCTGCCGACGGAATAATAGCCGAGCTGGATTCCTCCGAGCATCTTGCCAACAAGCAGATAATCGAAGCGCCAGTTGAGCGTGCTGACGATCTGACCGGCGGTGAGCCAGGCGGAAAAGGAAAAGAACTCCCGCATATGCTTGAAGGTGATCCTGGGGCGGAACGGCAGCACGAGGTAGGAGACGATGACATTCGTCGCCTGGCTTATGAGCGTTCCGACGACCAGTGCCCAGTAGCTTTGATAGATCACGGCTATCGCAACGGAGGCGACGAAGCCGGCGAATTTCTGTGAAACCGCAAGCACGAACTCCTGCCAGAAGATTAGATCGCGCTGGAGCATGATACGGCGCGGATTTGTGAGCCCGCCCATCAGCATGCTGATACCAAGTGCCAGCATGACGCCCGTCAGTCTGGGCTCGTCGAACAGGACGGCCGCCGGATAGGCAAAGATCGCAAACAGGATGCAGATTGCCAGTCCGCGCGCGGCGTTGAGGGTCCAGGCGGCGCTGAAATGGGATTCGTCCGGCGCTGCGTGCCGGATCAGCGCCTCGGAAAGGGACAGTTCGGTAATGGTCGTGACGATCATGAGTATCGTCATGCCCAAGGCGACCACGCCGAAGTCCGCAGGAGCCAGATAGCGCGCCAGGACGAAAGTGCTGAGTGTCGCAAGCCCGTTCACGATGGTCCGAGACAGGCTTAACCACATGCTTCCCTTGACGAGGCGTCCGCTGATGCTGGTCATACGATATCCAAGTTCCCGCTATGCAATGAGGTGACCGTAGGCGCGATCCGCACGACTAAACCATGCCGTACCAACCCTTGCGGGTCGGAACAGCTCGGAAGAGCCATATGATCGCTGTATGCAAAGGACGCCCCCAGGCATCTCAGCGGGAACTAGTTCGAAGATTCCTTATGTCAACGCTTCCAGTTAATTTTCGCGTCATTTTTGGATCATTTTCGCATCAGTTTCGAATCATCGACCCGTGACGCTCGATTCATCGGAAATTAGGGTCTTCTGTCTCGCTCACGGTGCCCGCTCGCGATGCGGGTAACACGTTGTCAGCTACGGCGCACAAATGCGTCGTGGCGGCTCCTCCGATCGATACCATCAGTTAGCCCCGATGGCCGTCGGCACTTTCGACCATGTCATGCAGAGAATAAAAGCGATCGTTGAGCATTCGGCATTGGATGCCCAGCGGGGTATGGAACCTGGCTTGATACCGCTGGGAGTCGCCCTTCGATCAGCCAATTCAGGGCGCTTCTCGCACTCGTCATTCACGAATTCTGTCGATGTGGTTCCAACTTGTGATGGCGGCAACGAGCCCCGAAAACGGAACATTCCGGCGTCAATCGTATTCCCCTTTCAGCTCTTCGGAGCCAATAAGCAAAGGAGAATGCTATGTGTACGAAACTTATCGTTTCAGCGGCCGCCGCCTTTGGTCTTCTCGCTGGTTCAGCCTTGGCGCAGTCGTCAACGGTTACCGGGGCCGCGGGTGGCGCGGTTACTGGTGCAGTTGTCGGCGGCCCCGTAGGCGCCGCTGTCGGCGGCGTGACGGGTGCCATTGTCGGTACCGCGATCGATCCGCCGCCGCAGAAGGTCATCACCTATGTGCAGGAACAGCCGCTGCCGCCTTCCGAGGCCGTCGTGCAGGAACGAATTGTCGTAGGACAGCCGCTTCCCGAAACCGTCGTCGTCACGCCGGTTCCTGAAAATCCGGCTTACGCCTATGCGGTCGTGAATCATGAGCGCGTTATCGTTCAGCCGAAGACACGCAAGGTTGTCAAGATCCTCGAATAGCAGCTGCGAAGGGCCTCCTGCGGGAGGCCCTTCGGGCGTGGGATCTACTTCGGCGACGCTCGGTCAGAGCGGGAGGATGAATGCATCCTGGCAAGCAAGCGGCATTAGCGATCGATCATGCAGCCGCGAAGACTGTTCAATGCGCATGATCCGGGATAGACAATTTTGCGATATGATTGCGCCCGCGCCTTCCTGCCCGCGACAAGCGAACAATCTTCCAGGCGGCTACCACGCGCAAAACGCAATTGCGTTCCTCGAAGGGCTCCAACCTAAGAAGATCGCCAAGGCAGCTTGACGGCTTCGCCGTCGAGTGATGCGCTAAAGTTGGTCGCCGTTTTCAGTGCTGGCCGGCTCCACGACCGGGCTCACGTCGATCACAAGGTCATCGGCCAGTCTCAAATCCAACTTCCCCCAGATAGACGCCTTCTGTGTGCCGGTTTTCAGCTTCCGGGACTGTCTGATTTAAACGATGAACGGCTCTATCTGCTGATGCATTTTTTCCTCCAGGCGACGAATCGCGATGAAGCCTTACCGCGCCAAGTTTTTCTCGCAAGTGGGCCTTGAGCAAAGATCGTGCAAGGAATGAGCGCTTCGCGAGGGTGGCCGGCGGTTAACATCGGCGCGGGGAAGCCATGCGACAGGGGACTGTCGGTGTCGATCGCCACAGTCCTATTCTCTTGCCTTGACCGCTGGGGCACCATCTGCGGGCTCGATGGGGCATGTCTGACCGCAGAACGGCTTCGCCTCGCTCGTGTTCCCGCAACGGCCCTCCGAAACTTTCATCCCCTGGCGGCATACCGCCATTCCTCGCGAAACAAGAAACCCTCTTCGGACCGCCCTCCACGTTGTTCCGGCCCTGCGAGCCACCCCATTGCGCGAGCGCAACGGGGACCCCGGGGGTGCGGTTCGATCGTCCCCGGTCTTTGCGACAGCCATCGAGGCCGCAATGGTGCGGCCCCGAAATAGCAAAAAGGAATACGGCAATGGCTACCATCGGCACCTTCTCCTCCACTGAAAACGGCTTCTCCGGCTCGATCCGTACCCTCGCCCTTCACGTCAAGGCGCGCATCGCCCGCATCGAGAATCCCTCCGACAAGGGCCCACACTTCCGCATCTACGCTGGTGCCGTCGAACTCGGCGCCGCCTGGCAGAAACGCTCCGAGCAGACGGAGCGCGACTACCTCTCGGTCAAGCTCGACGACCCAAGCTTTCCGGCTCCGATCTACGCCACGCTGACGGAAGTCGAAGCTGAAGACGGTTACCAGCTGATCTGGTCACGACCGAACCGGGACTAAGATTACCCGGCTCCGCCCGATAAGGCGGGGCCTTCCTCTCCGATTTGTCGCCCAGGCTCTCCTTGGTGGAGGAAAATGGATGGGTGAAAGGATGCGAAAGCCAGCGGCCGTGATCAGGTGTGCGCAAAGTACGGGGTTGAGCCTCGCTACGACTGTGATCGGCCTCCTCCACGTTACTATCGCCACCCGCCGGGCTACGCATACGACGACGACTATGACGCCCCGAGGTATCGTTACGGTCGGCGGTGCTGGACGGAGAGGCGTTACAGTTACCGCCATCACCACCGGGTCGTGGTACGCACGACTATATGCGACTAATGCTTAAGGCAGAAAATCCACAACGGTTTTGGATTTGAGCCCTCCTGTCATGTGCAGCCAGTCGCCGGAAGAGAGATCTCCCGTGTCTTGTCCCGGGATGACGCACCGTCGTCCGCACGACGTCGGCCTGATCTATCTTCCTTGAAGAAGGCTGCCGTCCCTTTTCCCTCCCCGGAATGAACTAGACGGACGGGCCGGTCAAATGGAGTGCGAAGCGGGGGATGCAGTCGGTCCCGCCTCCCATTCGGGTAACTCAGTTGAGGCTCCTGCGGCTGCCCCTATTCCCGCTCTCGCGCGACGAGAATTCCCGAAATCCCGGCCCATGGGCGGCGCTCACGCTGATTTCTCCAATACTCTTCATTCTCCCGGATCAGCCGTGCTCGTTGGACTGCGCGCCGGCTAAATCCGTCAAGCGTCAAGCGTTCTTCCGGTCTTGTGAAACCGGTTCGTGCCGACGCAGGCCTTCATGTCATCCCGCCGAAACCAGATCGCTCGGCCGCATCGAAGCGGCGCGTTGCCAGCCGTGAACACGATCTGCTCATCGGCGCGCATTCGTAGCACCTCATGCGCTTGAATCAGGGGTCTCGCCGCAAGCTGCTTCGAGCGGGTCCGCGACGATCCCCGCGCCTGGGAACTGCGGCTGACCTGGTCGATCTCGACCGTGGTCATGCCGCAACGCTTTGAGATGTAATCCGCCGTATCGGGATCGTTGATCGCGGCAAAGGAGATCCAACTCGCGCTCTCGAACCATTTGCTTGCCGCGTCGCGGCCGCCATAGGTTTCGCGCATCTGGCCGATCGACTGGTAGATCATGGTGAGCGTGATGCCGTACTTGCGGCCGGCATCGCGGGCGGTCTCCAGGATACGCATGTAGCCAAGGCGTGCCACCTCATCGAGGAGAAAGAGCGCTCTGCCCTTCACCGCGCCGTCGCGATTGTAGATCGCGTTGAGGAACGATCCGATGATGACACGGGCGAGACCGGAATGGGTCTCCAATGTCTTCAGGTCGATGTTGATGAACACATCGGTCTTGCCATCCGCAATCGCGTCGGTCGAGAAGGTCGAACCGGATACGAGTGCGGCATAGTTCGGATAGGACAGCCAGTGCGTTTCCTTGACCGCATTGGCGTAGACGCCCGAGAAGGTTTCTGGTGTCATATTCACGAAGGCTGCAACATTCTCCCGCACGAAGTCGGATTCCGAATTGTCGTAGATTTCCTGAAGCCGTGCGCGCAGTTTCGGTTCCGGTTCGGCGAGATTGGCGCGCACCAGTCGTAATGTTCTCCTGTCTCGCTCAGTATGACCGGAGAGGCAAACATCGGCGATCATGGCGGTGAGTAGTTGCAGGCCGGAGGCTCGGAAGAAGTCGTCGCGCACGCCGGTTTCGCGACCGTTGTCGCTCATGATCCACGAGGCAACAGCGGAGATATCCTCTTCGTCGTTGCCGCCGAACCAACCGATCCAATCCAGCGCGTTGAAGCCGACACCCGGTGTGGTGGGATCAAGGACGACGACTTTCCGTCCGGCTTGTCGCCTATGCTCGATGACCATCGGCGCGACCTCGCTCGACGGGTCAAGGACGACCAGGCCACCGCCCCATTTGAGTGCAGTCGGGATTGTCACCGACGTCGTCTTGAAGCCGCCCGACCCAGCGAACACGATCCCGTGCGAGGATCCGAACGAGCCGTCGAAGCAAAGCAGCGGCGACTTGCCACCGGCACCCCAGGTCTCGGCGTCATCGGCGCGGAACGAGCGGGCCGCCGTGCTGTCCTTGTCGACCCGGTAGCGCTCGCCGATGACGATACCGCCAGTCTCGGCAAAGAGTTCTACCGCGTCCTGCATCTTCATCCAGTCGGCCTCGCCGTGGAGAGCCCGTTGACCTCGGATACGCTTAGGCTCGGCCCGCGCAAAGGCCGCATTGCCTATCAGCGCAACTCGCAGCGCGAAACATCCGGCCATCAGCGCCGTGGCCGCGCCGACCATCGTCGCGGGGTCGAGATATGAGGCAATGGACTTGCCAGCCGGCACCTGCCCGGCGAACGCCATTAGGCGTGTCGTCTCGCGCGTCACCGCGATCAGGATCGTCGCCATGCTTCCCGCGGCGCCGCCCCAACCTGCGAACTTGATGCTGGTCGCACCGGCGCTCGCGAACAGGAAGATCACGCCTGTGGCCGCGGCGGTGACATAGGGCAAAGCAATCCCGACACGCCCAAGAATTAGCCTCGCGGCCTCCGTCTTGCCGAAGGCCGAAAGCCATTGCTCGATCCCGGTCATGCCGATGACGACCAGCATCATCAGCACGACGGGGGCGCCGGCAAGAGCAAGCCTATTCGCCGTCATCGCCGAAGGCCTTTCGCCCGATCGCGACCAATCGTGCCCGCTCGCCTTCATCGGCCTTCAGCCGGGCACTAAGCTCGACCAACGCTCCGAGCAGAAGCGCGCGTTTCTCGTATCGCAAGCCCGCTTTGACGATCAGGCCGCCGAGTTCGATCTTCTCCCGCGTGTCCTTCTTGCGGATATCGGATGTCATCGTTCGCGCCATCCGCTCAAGCCTCGCTATCGCCGCGCTCAGCCGCACCAGACGGGACCGTACCGGTCGATGCGCCAGCGTTTTCCCCGTCGCCTTTCTTCTCTCCGGTCGAGGCCCTGCTCTTGTCACCTTGGCCGCCGCGAAACCGCTTCGCCAGATCTTCAAAGGCTTCCTCGAGCTCGGCTTCCTCGATCTCGGTTTCGCCAAGGCCTGCCCTCAGCGCAACTCGGCCGATCCGTTCGGCTTCTCGGGTCTCCGCGGCCCTGAGCTGTTCCTGCAGTTTGGCGATTTCGTCGCGAATCCTTGAAGAGGGTTTCTTCATTTCCGATCGTCTCCGTGACTGAGAAAGCGTGTCATGCGAGCTCAGTCTTCCGGATGAGCGTGCGCAGCGCACTACGGTGAATCCTACAATCGCCAGGGCGCAAGCTTTGGTGAATGATCCCGGCCGTTCCGAAGGAGCGGGTCCAAGGGCGCAGTTATACGTCGCTGGCGCGACGTGTTGCTGAGAGATCCTGGCGGATCGCCGCTCTTAGACCGAACCCGTGGAATTCGTTTGCAATCGGGAGCTCAGACCGCCGTGGCCGTTCCTCACTTCTCCGTCAGCGTCGTGGCCCGCGGCTCGGGCCGCAGCGCCGTTCTGTCGGCGGCCTATCGGCACTGCGCCAGGATGGAATACGAGCGGGAAGCGCGGACGATCGACTACACCCGCAAGCAGTACCTGCTGCATGAAGAGTTCGTCATTCCCAGCAATGCACCGGAATGGTTGCGGTCGATGGTTGCCGATCGCTCGATCTCCAGTGCATCGGAAGCCTTCTGGAACAAGATCGAGGACTTCGAGAAACGCTCCGATGCCCAGCTCGCCAAGGATGTGACGATCGCGCTGCCGATCGAACTGACGGCCGAGCAGAACATCGCGCTCATGCGTGATTTCATCGACCGGCACGTCATCGCCAAGGGCATGGTCGCGGACTGGGTCTATCACGATGCACCGGGCAATCCGCACGTCCATCTGATGACGACGCTGAGGCCCCTCACCGAGGACGGGTTCGGGCCGAAGACGATCGCGGTCCTCGGCCCGGACGGCAATCCCATCCGCAACGATGCCGGCAAGATCGTCTATGAGCTTTGGGCGGGAGGCCTCGACGACTTCAACGCCTTTCGCGACGGCTGGTTTGCCTGCCAGAACCGGCATCTGGCCCTGGCCGGTCTCGATCTCCGCATCGATGGCCGATCCTTCGAACAGCAGGGCATCGAATTGGTGCCGACCATCCATATTGGTGCCGGCGCGACGGCCATCGACCGCAAAGCGGAACAGGCGAAGACGCGGTCGTGGGCGGGGTCAGCAAAGCTTGAACGGATCGAGCTGCAGGCGGCACGGCGAAGCGAGAACGCACGGCGCATTCAGCGCCGTCCGGAGATCGTCCTCGAGCTGATCGCGCGGCAGAAGAGCGTCTTCGATAGCCAAGACGTGGCAAAGATCCTGCATCGCTATATCGATGATGCCGCCCTGTTCCAAAACCTGATGGTGCGCGTCCTGCAGAGCCCCGAAGCGCTCCGTCTCGAGCGCGAGCGGATCGCATTTGCGACCGGCGCCCGGGTGCCGGCCAAATACACGATGCGCGCGCTGATCCGGCTGGAAGCGGAGATGGCGAACCGCGCGATCTGGCTCTCGGGGCGATCCTCGCATGGCGTTCGGGACGCGGTGATCGAGGCGACGTTGACGCGCCACTCCCGTCTATCAGAGGAGCAGAAGACAGCGATCGAACACGTCGCCGGACCGGAGCGGATCGCGGCTGTCATCGGTCGCGCCGGCGCCGGCAAGACGACGATGATGAAAGCGGCGCGCGAGGCGTGGGAAGCCGCCGGATACCGGGTCGTCGGTGGCGCGCTCGCCGGCAAGGCCGCCGAAGGTTTGGAGAAGGAAGCGGGGATATCGTCGCGGACGCTGTCGTCCTGGGAGCTTCGCTGGAAGGAGGAGCGAAACCAGCTCGACGCAAGGACGGTCTTCGTTCTCGACGAGGCCGGCATGGTGTCGTCGCGGCAGATGGCGCAGCTGGTCGAGACGGTGACCAAGGCCGGCGCCAAGCTTGTCCTCGTCGGCGATCCGGAACAGCTTCAGCCGATCGAAGCGGGTGCCGCCTTCCGCGCCATTGCCGATCGCATTGGCTATGCCGAGCTCGAAACCATCTATCGCCAGCACGAGCAATGGATGCGCGACGCGTCGCTCGATCTTGCCCGTGGCAATATCGGCAAGGCCGTCGATGCCTATACCGCTCAGGGTCGAATGATCGGTCTGGGTCTGAAGGCCGAGGCGGCCGCAAGACTGATCGCCGATTGGAACCGCGACTACGATCCGGCGACGACGACATTGATCCTCGCCCATCTCAGGCGCGATGTGCGCATGCTGAACGGCATGGCACGGGCCGAGCTCGTCGAGCGTGGCATTCTCGGCGAAGGTTATGCCTTCCGGACGGAAGACGGACACCGCAACTTCGCGATCGGCGACCAGATCGTCTTCCTGAAGAACGAAGCATCGCTTGGCGTCAAGAACGGCATGATCGGCAAGGTCGTTGAGGCTGTGCCGCACCGCATTGTCGCCGTGGTCGGCGAGGGCGAGCATTGCCGTCAGGTTACCGTCGAACAGCGCTTCTACAACAATCTCGATCATGGCTATGCCACCACGATCCATAAGAGCCAGGGGGCCACCGTCGACCGGGTCAAGGTGCTTGCGTCTCTCTCGCTCGACCGGCATCTGACCTATGTGGCGATGACGCGTCATCGCGAGGATCTCCGCGTCTATTACGGCACCCGATCCTTCGCCTTTGCCGGCGGCTTGATCAAGATCCTGTCGCGCAGGAACGCCAAGGAAACCACGCTCGATTACCAGAAGGGCACCTTCTATCGCCAGGCACTGCGTTTCGCCGAAGCGCGCGGCCTGCATATCGTCAACGTCGCCCGCACGATTGCCCGCGATCGGCTCGAATGGACGGTCCGCCAGAAGCAGAAACTGGCCGATCTTGCCCAGCGGCTCGTCGCCATCGGCACCAAACTCGGCCTCAGTACCAGCACCAAGCCAACCCACTCGCAAAGCAGCAAGGAGACCAGCCCCATGGTTGCCGGGATCGCCACGTCTACGAAAACGGTCGAGCAGGCGGTCGCCGACAAGCTCGAAGCGGATCCCGGTCTGAAGAAGCAATGGGAGGACGTGTCGACCCGCTTCCATCTCGTCTATGCGCAGCCGGAAGCCGCTTTCAAGGCCGTCAATGTCGATGCCATGCTGAAGGATGGAGCGATCGCCAGATCGACGCTCGCGACGATCGGCAACCAGCCGGAGAGTTTTGGCGCGCTCAAGGGGAAATCCGGCCTGCTCGCAAGCCGCTCTGACAAGCAGGATCGCGAGAGAGCCGAGCGCAACGTCACAGCTCTGACTCAAAGTCTTGGCGATTACCTGCGCCAGCGCAGCCAGGCCGAACAACGCCATCAGGCCGACGAAGTGGCGGTCCGCCGCAAGCTCTCGATCGACATCCCGGCGCTGTCACCGAATGCCCGCCAGACGCTCGAACGCGTGCGTGACGCCATCGACCGCAACGACCTTCCCGCAGCACTCGAGTTCGCGCTGGCCGACAAACAAGTGAAGGCGGAACTGCAGGGATTTGCCAAGGCGGTCACTGAGCGTTTCGGTGAACGCACCTTCCTGCCCTTGGCCGCCAAGGACGCGAATGGCGAGACCTTCACGGCGATCACCGCCGGCATGAGCCATGCTCAGAAGGCGGAGATCCAGTCGGCCTGGAGCCTGATGCGCGCCGTGCAGAAGCTCGGTGCCCATGAGCGAACCGTCGAGGCGCTGAAACAGGCCGAGACGCTTCGCCAGGCCAAGGGCCAGGGGATGTCGCTGAAATGAACATGCGTCTTTTGAGAATGGCGCCGCCGCGCTGGCCGCGCACCCCGCTCCTTCCGGCCATGACGGCGGTCACAGCAACGCTGCTCGGTGCAATCGTGGCCGCCGGGCTCGTGGGCTATCGGATCAACCTCACCCCGAGCGAACCGCTCGGTCTCTGGCGGATCGTCAAGCTCGATCGCGCAGCTGTCGTCGGCGATCTTGTCTTCATCTGTCCGCCTCGAACGGCAACCATGCAGGAAGCGCGCAGTCGCGGTTACCTGCGCTCGGGTCTGTGTCCGAGCGCTTTCGCACCACTGATCAAAACCGTAGTGGCAATCGCCGGCCAACGTGTCGAGGTCGGAGCAAACCTTCGTATCGACGGGCATGACGTTGCTCGATCGAACCTTGCAGGCCGAGACGGACTGGGACGGCCGATGATACCCTTTGCCGGCGGGATCGTGCCAGCGGGCAGCGTCTTCCTGCACTCGCCGTTCGCGGCCTCCTACGACTCGCGTTATTTCGGTCCAATTCCAGCCTCGGGCATCCTCGGTCTGGCGCAAGAAGTGCTAACCTATGCGCCATGATTGTCTCCAACCGACGCTGTTGATCACCAGTGCCATTGTTGCGGGGACGGTCGCATGGAGCGGCCATGTTCTGCTGCTTCCGGTCGCACTGGCGTTCCCAATTCTTTGGGCGCGAGCGCAAACGAGATCGGTGGCGGCGCTTGTTGCAGCCGGGTATTTCCTCGCGGCTTCGCGCGGTCTGCCACAAGGCGTGGCCGCCTTCTACGCGTCCGACCTATGGCCTGGCTTGGCTCTATGGCTGTGCGCATCCCTAAGCTTTGTCGCGGTCCACGCCATCCTTTGGACGAAGGACCCTGGCGTTCGTGCGTTTCGCTATTTGGTGGCGACCGCGCTCATGGCGGTGCCCCCGTTCGGCATCACCGGCTGGGCGCACCCTGTCACGGCGGCCGGCGTTCTGTTTCCCGGATGGGGATGGTGGGGACTGGCGGCAACGACAGCCGGCCTTATGGGTCTCGTAATCCGCACGTGGCCGGCTGTCTTAATCGCCTTCGCAGGCTTTTGGGTTTGGTCCGCCGCGAACTGGACCGAGCCGCGTCCACCCGATGGCTGGCGCGGCGTCGATCTCCAAATGGGGTCATCGCTTGGCCGTGACACCAGCATTCAACGGCAGCGTGATCTGATTGCCACGGTGAAGGATCGTGCAGCTAGTGGCGACGCAACGATCGTGCTGCCAGAGAGCGCTTTGGGCTTCTGGACGCCGACGGTCGAACGGCTCTGGGTGAAGGCTCTCGACGGCACGGAGATTTCGGTGGTCGCCGGCGCCATCGTCGTCGATGCAGAAGGATATGACAATGTGCTCGTCGTTCTCTCCGCCGCCGGCAGCGGGATTCTCTATCGCGAGCGAATGCCGGTCCCGGGCTCGATGTGGCAGCCATGGCGGTCATGGCTCGGCGAGACCGGCGGCGCCCGTGCGCATTTCTTCGCCAATCCGACTGCAGCCATAGGTGATCACCACGTCGCGCCCCTGATTTGCTACGAACAGCTCGTCGTCTGGCCGGTCCTGCAATCGATGCTCCACAATCCGGATTTTATTGTCGCTGTCGGAAATGGATGGTGGACCAAAGGGACATCGATTGTCGCGATCCAACTGGTCAGCACCATGGCCTGGGCAAAGCTATTCGCAAAACCGTTTGTTCTTTCCTTCAATACTTGAAGCTTAAGGAGACCTCATGCTGGACACTGCCCTGATCAAACAATGCGCGGATCCCTCCCTCAAACCCGCGGTCGTCGAGCAGTTCGTGGCGGCCGCCGGTTCGACGGATCCGCTTGCTGTTACTGTCAAATCGGACGGCCGGTTAATCCTTGTGCCGAAGGCGACGTCAGCCGATGAGGCGATGGTGATCGTGAGGCAATATGTTGGGCACGCGGTCGTTCGCGTCGGCTTGACACAGTTTCCGGCTGGTGTGGGCGCCAGCGACACCTCCGAGCTGAAACCCGACCTCGTCGAGCCGTGTGCCAACCTTCGCATGGGAACGGCGATGTTTGCCAAAATCCTCCGAATTGTGACTAAGTGGTATGGAAACCCCAAGAGCGAGGAGGTCTTCCCTCAGATATTCGATGACGCAGTTTACGCCTGGAAGACGGGCGAGTTTGAGGGGGAGAGCGTCTTTCACGCAGCGGATCCGGGCCAAGCGGTAGCCGAGCAGCCCAGTAGAGCTGTCCAGCGCGATGCGCCAACGGCGGCCGATCAACTTGTCGAGCCAGTCGCGTCTTCTCAATCGAAGGTCCAAGACGCCGGTATCCGGATCGATCTCTCTCGGATCGGTGGCCAGCGTTAGCGTTCGGTTCGTCGTCCATGCGGGTGCCGGGGTTTTATTTAAATTTGGGCCGAATGCAGAAAATTGGTGCGATTCAAATGCATGGTATTAGTGTAATTCCCCCGGGATGTAGGTCCGTGCCGGCAAACCCTCCAATTTGACAGGAGTGCGACCCGAACGAGGCCGGCCCTACTTTTAACTTAGCCGGGCCAAAATTAAAATCAGCCGGACGCGTACTTTAAATTAGCCGAAAACTCGATTGATGATAGCCGATGACAGACTCGCCGCCACCGAAAAGCTGATTGAACGAAAAGCCCGACCGATCGTCGAAACTGCGCTGGCTGACACACGTGTCGTGCTCATCGCCGGGCCGCGGCAAGCCGGAAAGACGACCCTTGCGCGACAGGTCTCCGGCTCCGATCGTCCATTTATCACCCTCGACGATGTTGGAACGCTGAATGCAGCGAGGACCGATCCGATCGGTTTTATCCGAGGCATTAAACGGGCCGTGATTGACGAGGTGCAACGGGCGCCCGAACTGATACTTGCGATCAAGGAAAGTGTTGACCGCGATGACGAGCCCGGCCGGTTCTTGCTCACAGGCTCAGCCAATCTGGCGACCGTTCCGGCGATTGCAGACTCGCTTGCCGGTCGTATGGCCGTTGTCCCGTTATTGCCATTTGCTCAATCTGAAGTCCGATCAACACCGGGTCGTCTGCTGGATCGGCTGTTCGCCGGCGAGGAGCCTTCCGCCGGGGAGGACACCGTCATTGGCGACGACCTGATGGCGACCGTGCTGCAGGGCGGCTATCCCGAAGCCTTGCGTCGGCCGACGCCCGGTCGGCGGACTGCTTTGCTGGAAGATTATGTGAAACTGATCCTCGACCGCGACGTGCGTGATATCGCCAACATCGATCCGTTGGACCGCCTTCCGCGGCTGCTCGATGTCCTAGCGGAGCACGCCGGACAATTGGTCAATCACTGCAGTTTCGGTGCGGCGCTCGGAATGTCGAGCATTACCGCACAGAAATACGTTGCCATCGTTGAGCGCCTCTTTCTGATCAGGACACTTGTCCCGTGGTCCAATGACCGCTTGAACCGGCTCGTCAAGACACCAAAGCTTCACTTTCTGGACACGGGCTTACTTGCCACTTTGCGCGAGGATGAAGTGGGTCTTTTGCGCGACGACAAAACTCGATTTGGCGCTCTGCTTGAAAGCTTGGTGGTTTCAGAACTGCTGAAGTTGGCATCGTGGTCAGACCGGCGCTTATCCTTTTCGCACTACCGGACGAGAGACCGAGATGAAGTCGACGTCATCATCGAGGATCGGCGCGGCCGGATTGTTGGAATAGAGGTAAAGGCGTCTGCAACGGTGAAGTCTGGGGATTTTCGCGGGTTGCGCCAGTTACAAGACGCGGTCGGCGATCGTTTCGTGCGTGGGCTTGTCTTACACGACCACGATCGAGTGACGCCATTTGGAGAAAAGCTCCAGGCCGCACCGCTATCTCTCCTCTGGACAATGTAGTCGCGAGCGAGCGGCGTCGGGCGCTAAGACGCTGCCTCAGGCGTTCCTCGTTTCACAGACGTCATCGCGCTTAGATGGACGCGTTCATTGATGAGAAATCTCACGTATCCTTGCCTGAAGGTTTCGGCGAACTAGCTTTGTCGGGAGGAAAACGCTTCACTGACTTCGCCTTCAAACCTTGTTCGGACAGCTTTTTTGACCGTCCTCTAGCCCGATGAGCTGCCGCCCAGATTTCAGCGAGTTCAACCATGCGCGCGGTGACGGAAGGGTAAGACGATGTCTATCGTAAAGGTCTGCGACGATTTTTGTCAGTCCAGGATCGTGGTTTCACTTCTTTTCCGGCCGCCGCTTCAACAGATCAGACGCTTCTGTTTCCAAGGCTGACGCCAAGCGATCCACCACGTCAATACTGGCATTGTATAGGCTGCGTTCCAGTGAGCTGATGTAGGTACGGTCGAGACCAGCTCGATGCGCGAGTTCCTCTTGCGACAGACCTTTGGCCCGCCGCGCAGCTTTCAGGTTTCGTGCAAACACCTCTCGAATCTCCATGATCGAGAGAGCAACGGCTTGCAGAGTATTTCACCACGGAGTATACTCTACAAATCTGTTCTGTATTTAGAATCAAGGCCCTGGGCGACGCATAAGGCTTCTGCTGTTGGGCGATGAACGACAGAAAAATCAATCTCCCTTCCGACTAGCGAAAAATTGGTAACCGATTGCAAGCATATATGATGCGAACTAAGCCTCGGTTCCTGGCGACCGCAAAATGAAACAGGGGGAGACAAGGATGAATGACGCCGGCTCATCCGAGGCAGACGAACAGGCCGTGAGTGCATCTCGCTATCGATCGATGCAAGAATCGGAGCTGGAAGCGTTGGCTGTTTCCACAATCCTTGAACACCGCCGACTTCTCGTCGCGGACGAAGCTGTCTATGACGAATGGACCCGTGCGACCGCCGACCCATCGGTCTCCCGCGATGTCCTTGCCAGCCTGCAGGACGAATATCTCGCGCGCCAGAAGACATCCGAGGCACAGCAGCAAGAGCTTTCGGAAATCATCGACATTCTCGGTTACGTTCCCGAGGTTCCGCTCGACGACGAGAAGTGACGGTTAGACCAATCCGTGATCCTTCGCGATCGCGACGAGTTGCGGAACAGTTGCAGCTTCGAGCTTGCGGCGGGCGTTATCGAGATAATGCTGTACCGTTCTCGCTTTGATCCCTGTAAGGGAGGCGGTTTCCGGAGCGGTTTTGCCTTTCGCGGCCCACATGACGCACATGGCTTCTCTGGGAGAAAGCAATTGCTTTGGCGCGAAAATGGTAGAGGCAGCGATGATTTTCAGGCCGTAGTGAACCGCGAGAACCGCATGAACCGCCTTTTGCGGATCCCGAAGCTTCGAAATGTCCGCCGACTGTGCTGACGAGGCGAAGGTCAGCATCATCGTGGAGCCAAAGCTTCCTCTGATGGGTATGGTTACGCCGCTACGAATGCCGTGTTTGATTGCTTGGTCTCGAAAGCGCCTGAGATCAGAGAATCCACGCGCGGGCCAATCGTCGGCTCTCCAGGTAAACATTTCCATGCGACGTTTGGCTTCGATGACGACCGGGTCTATTAGCGAATAACGGCTTTCGAAATAGACCCCCTGCCATTCCTCCGGATACGAATTGAATGTTTGGATTTCCAGACCCTCGGTCCGTAGATACGCGAAACGCTCGAAGCCACATGAATGTGTAAATGTGTTCAGAGCGCTCTTGACCAAGCGATCATCGTGGGCGGTCTCAGTTATATCGATGAGAGAGCGAAGATCACTATCCATAAAGTTGTCTCCAGTCCGATTGCCTCAGTCCTCCCTTTTGACCGTTCACAGAGTGCCGGGGTTCCGCGACGCCAGATCATCGCAGCGACCGCAGCCTCCCGCCGCGACTCGCATCTTCCCGGTGTTTGTGAACGTTTTATGATAACTTTATTCGCGCTTAACGGGTACTGATTTTTTCGCCTTAAGGGCAGGATCGGCGGTCCGGGATCAAACTGCGGTTTCGACAGTCGAAAACGGAAAGCGGGTCCCTTTCAGTACGATTCTTTGGCAGCAGGGCACGTTGCGCGGCCTTAAGCAACATGAAGCTCAACGTTCGCACCACCTAGGGCAGCGGCCCCTCATGTCGGGGCGGGACTTGGTGAATCCTCATATTGCTCACGCTTCCTTGGTCGGCGATGTTGGGGATTATGCATTCTGTCGGACTCGGATCAGGCGCATTCAGATCTCAGGCACGTCTGGCCGCCAAATTCGAGAAGATTCGATCGGGACAAGGAAGATCATTGGAAAGCGGCGAGCTAGGAATGGGTTTCGTCAAACGCTTCACTGCCCGAGTCATGGGCTGATGACGGGGTCGCATGCAGAGGAAACACCTTTCTGTCGAGGCCGGTTATCATCCGCGCTGAAGGCAGTGGAAGGTGTGGGGCACGCTGACGAGCTGGACTTGGTCCTCGCAGAAATTCGCCAGGCCTATGGCTTTGCGCATGCAACACTCCTTGTCGTTCGTGCCGGGATTTCTCCCCGTCCCTATCCGTTCTTTTGCACGACCTATCCATCTGAATGGACCGCCACCTATCTGCGAAAAAATTATTTTGAGATTGATCCTGTCATCGCGATCAGCCGTACCGGCTTTCTCCCGGTCGACTGGTATGTCCTGCGCGGATCATCCGAAAAAGGTAAAGCTTTTTTGAGTGATGCAAGAGCGTTTGGCGTCGGCAGGCATGGCCTCACCGTGCCCGTGAGAGGGGCAAACGGAGAGCGTTCTCTTTTTTCGGTTACGTCCGATATGAGCCGGTCGAACTGGCGGAGACTTCGCGATTCAAGCATCTGCGAACTGCAGGTCTTCTCCCAATATCTGCATGACAAGGCGGTGCTTATTTCAGACCTTCGGGCAAGCGGCGCGCACGACGTGCTGTCTCGACGCGAGCGAGAGTGCCTGCAGCTTATTGCCCGCGGCGAGCCTCCCAAGCGGATTGCCGCGACCTTGCAGATTTCCGAAGGCACGGTACGACTTTATCTCCGCCTGGCTAGACGCAAGCTCGGTGCTAGGACGCTTTATCAGGCGATCGCAAGGGCAAGTCTTCTTGAGGTCATCGATGTATGAGGCCGCCGCGCAGAGGCCCTTCGAGTGCTTTCCACAACTGACAATTGCTGTCCGTCAATCTGATAAAATCGTCAGATTGCAGTGATCCGTCTCTTCAACGAGATCTGTGCAGCGGGGGCCGTCGCGTCAGGAAGCCTGTCGACGGCCCCTTCGGTCGAGCCGCGATCCATTCGCGATGCGGCCGTTCCTTTCGGCAAAATTGGAAGGTTTGCACATGGTGGATCGGCAGACCATTGAAGCTTGGCGAAAGGCTCCACGCCTTAACGCCTTCGCGCCATTCTTTGAGCGAACCGCACGCGGTCTCGGTGGAATGCCCGATATAGGCACTCCCAAACCCGACATCTCGCTTCTGGAGTTCGATCTCGACTGCATGGTGTTCTGGGACACGCACCGCCGTCTTTGGGGACGGTTCGACAACCACTATTTCGCGAGCATTCCCTATCGGCTGGAAGAGGAATGCCGATTGGCCACTGCCATGCTCTTCTTTGCTCTGAGTGCCTGGGCACGAAGGCGGCGAGCCGCCACGGTTTATACACTCGGAGCTGGAGCGGGAACCCTGGCAAGAGCGCTGGCACGTCTCGGCGACGGCAGACTGAAAACCCTATGCTGCAGCCCGACGGACGGCAATCGCGTCAGTTTCTTCGCCCGGCGCGGAAGTGAGCATGCGCATTTCCATCACGGTCCCTTCTTCGACCTGGACGACGAACGATATGAGACGGATGAGAATCTCCAGCCCTTCCGCGAGGGTTACGACCTACTGCTCGAGGACACGACCTTTCAAATGTACGGTCGTGATCGGAAGGAGCAACTCGCCGTCATCGCGCCTCGAATTCGAGCCGATGGCCTGCTCATACAGGTGCAAAAGATCGCGAATGCGGACATCCAGGCGTATCTGGAACGTGAGCGCCAGAAGGACGAACAATTCAAGCCGCGCTATTTTTCACGGACCGAGATCGTCGCCAAGAAGCACGAGATTCTCGACACCATGACGAAATTCCAGGTGGATTTGGAGAGTTCGATCGGCGCGTTAAGATCGTACTTCAGTTATTCGGTCGTTACCTGGAACAGCGGCAATTTCTACACGATCGTCTCATCCAATTCGCCCGCCTCGCTGCGACGCTTCCTCATCTCGATGCTAAAGCCCGCGATTCCAAAGGAATATTGCTACGAGCAGCTGCCTCTCGTTTTCGTGCGCGAGTCGGCGCCACCGCTCAAGGAGCGGTGGGGGTGGCGGCCTGCGCGCTCGCCGGTGGCGGATCCTGACGCCGTGAAATGAGGATCCAATGCAAGGGAGCCAGGCTCGCATGGATGCAAGTCGCAATTGCTATTTGAGCTTGGAGGACCTGAGACATACCTTGTCGCATGTCATGCCCGGCATTGGCCAGTTCTGGAGCCGTCAGCTCAAGGATTACGCGCGGGCTCTCTACCAGGTCGAGGGCCATCGAACCGGATGCGTTATCCGTGACGATGCGATGATCCGTCTGCAAGCGTGTGTCGAACGAGCAGCGCTGAGGTCAGGTGCGGATCGCCCGCAAGCGCGAGAGGCCGCGGATCAATTGACCGCGGCTCCGGTCATTCAAACTGGACCGCATTGCCATCTGTTGATAGAGCCTGATGCCTTCTACACACATCTGTTCAGCTTGCTTGGTCTCAATGCTCACCGACTTCGGTGGCACATCTGGTATGGCGCCTCCACCGTCAAATTCATCGAGAAGGCGAAGAAGGGTC
The DNA here is from genome assembly GCF_008370325.1 of Martinezella tropici. Lineage (GTDB taxonomy): Bacteria > Pseudomonadota > Alphaproteobacteria > Rhizobiales > Rhizobiaceae > Rhizobium > Rhizobium tropici_B. Next base: position 413,208 of record NZ_VNIP01000004.1, read on the forward strand.
CCGGCTGGCTTGATCTCGACAACGAGGTGATCAATGTCTTCGGCCTTTCGAGAAGTCGAATGGACGCCGACAGCTTGTGCGGATCGAATGGCATCTACCGATTCCTGCTGTCGGGGAGCGAAAGAGGCGTAGGCGCCAACGCGTCAGCGGCGAGGTTGAAGGCGATCTTGCCGAGCAAAGGCTTCATATCTGCCGCTGAGGCGATCAAAGCCGGAAATCAAGCGCTATGGGCGCGGTCATTTCCAGGGCAGATCCGGCTGCTTCAGCTTGACGACATCGACGTCGCGGATCTCGTGGCCGATCACCTTGAGGATACGGAGTCATGGCTTTGGAAATGCCTCGGTGGAGATGCCGCATGTGCCACCGCCATCCTGCAGGCGATCGATGAGCTTGACGCGGGGCCGTGGAAAGGATGGATACGGAGAACGACAGACCTATTTTGGGGATTGGCCGGTGGCCGGATCTATCCCCTGCGGCTGAAAGATGGCGCTCTTTCGAACGTCAAGGCATCCCGCCCAGACGTGATGTTCGAGCCCATGAGTATTGCTGCGGCGCTTCGACAACGAAGAATCGTGCCAAGCCTGTTCATGACGTTCCTCGTCATCTCCTTTCTCCCGGGAACGCGCGTTCTCGGTGGATGCCGTCAGGTCGTCTACTATCCTCTCATGCGCCATGTTCTTGCGACCGCGCTCGGGAAAACAGGTAAAGCCGATCTGTTGAACTCCCTTCGCGCTGACATCCGTCCAGGAGTATGGGGACATCGCGTGCTAAAGCCGCATAATGGTTATCCCTTCGCGGAGTTGGAAAACGAGACTGTGATGGATCTGCTGGAGATCTACGGTGAGCAGCCGCTGGGCGACGCGTGCGGTGATCTCGCGAACTTTACCGGGGATCCAATTTGGGCAGGGCTGACAGGCCGCATGAACAACGGAGAAATCCGCGTTCCGATGCCAGAGTGGCAGTGGGCACGGTGGACGTAACAGACTCCCTTGAAGAAACTGAACGTGCGGCCCCGCCCACTCATTATGACCGGCTCTACCCTACGGGAGATGAACATGCCAACGGACGCAAGAGGGCTGTTGATCAGGCAACTATCAATCGACGACATCGAGATCTTCCGCCGCATTCGCCTCGAGGCACTCTCGTGCGATCCGTCCTCATTTGCGAGCCTTTACGACGATTGGGCGGATCTTCCGGACCAGGAATGGCATAACCGGTGGAGCGATCCGGTTTTCGTCGCATTCGTCAACGGGGAACCTGTTGGGATGATGGGCCTGTCGCGACAGCGCCCAGGGAAAATGGCGCATCGCGCGACCCTTCGGAGTGTCTATGTGCGAAAGGGTGAGCGCGGATCAGGGGTTGCTGCCGATCTTCTGGTCACGGTTTCGGATTATGCAAGAAATCTTGGAATTCTGCAGTTGGAACTCGCGGTCAACGCCGAGAATATCGTCGCGATGCAATTCTACCGGCGCCATGGATTTGTCAAGGTCGGCCGCATTCCCGGCGGGGTGCTGGATGGCGGCAGGGAAATTGACGACATTATCATGGTTCGGCGACTGGACGGGTGAGCGGCTCTCACGCCCCTCCCCAATTGCCTACATTGGAAATCAATTATCTTTGTCGAAAAATGATGAAAGTCCGCTTACCTCGAATATCGATTAAGATGGCCGCAGGCTCATCAAAAATGCGAGTTCTGCATCGAAAATCAGTTACCATCCGAGATCGATATAGAAATCCAATTGGAATCCCCCCGAGACAGGGCTATCTGCCGAATAAGCAACGGCCCGCTCGCTTCACCACGTCGGTTCTTTCTCGGACACGACGCCGTCACCTTGAGAGCCTTGGCCAGACGATAATTCGTTTTCATCGAACGCGTGGCGACGCAAAAGCTTAAAAATCGCTTCGTTTATGTCGCGTCCGTCGAGGAGGCTTGGATTGTCGCACAACACATCAATCGTCCGCTGAGCAAGGCGTTTTGCGACCGCCTCGGACTTGGCAAATTTGCGAGCCCAAAGCACCAAGGCTTCGCGGAAATTAGGATCATCTGGAATAAATGCGTATTTCCTAAAGGGCATAATACCGCTTCCTCGGTCTTGCAGGCGGGAGCACGTATAACCCCTCAGTCGCCACCGCCTACTTATTCGGTTGGCGACGATGCTTCATCTTACGCTTTGAGAACGAGGAGTCTACTCATTCCTATGAGCGAGGAGAGCTTTCACGAGCTCTAAGGCCTAAGTCCTTACTCGGTCGGGACTTTGGTCCATGTTCATGAGCAGCGCGCATGGCATACTACATTTAAGGCGCAGGTTAGCGCGTCTCGGCTGTATGTAAATCGGAATGGAAAGACATGAAAAGAATTGTAATCGCAGTGCTGGCGCTCACAATGACCTTGGCTGCGTCGCCGGCATTCTCCCAGGTCTACTTTGAATATGGAGTTGGGCCTCGCTACGATTATGATGCGCCGCCGCGCTATTATCGCGATCGACCCGCCTACGCAGATGACGGATACTATGACGGCCCGCGCTATAGGCACCATCGCCGGTGCTGGACAGAGAGGCGCTACGGCTACCGCCATCATCATCGGGTCGTGGTGCGCGAAACCATTTGCGAGTAGCCGGCGCGAGAACATAGTTCTGATTCCACGTGTTCGTCCCCAGACGCGAATGGTGGCATTCACAAATCTGTCACGCAATGATAGATTGAGCTGCCCGAGTTATTGAACTCCAGTTCACCCCGACTCGCGCTCTCAACGGTACTCCTGTTGCTGCCCTGCCTGGCCCCACCCGGCAGGGCGGTTCTGTTTGAGGCAATTCGGACGTTAATTGGGCGGCGCAGTTTGATATGCAGGTAAGCGGTGGATCTTATTACACGCCCGCGCCGCGATATCTGGGCAACTGCTGTTCCTTTACGACCGTGCGGCGGTGGAACGTCATGTGGTAACCGCAGCGCCATGTCCCGGCCCGGTGGCTGGTGACAGTAATGGCCGCTTTGACTTCAATGGTCGCGCTAGTACCAATCGGCCAAATCATGTGATGGCTATACGCCTCGGATACCACCCATGTGGGCAGCTTCACTAAACCCCTGGTAGGTGTCATCCTACTTGCTGCCGGATTGGATGCCACCCCCGATCCGGCGGAATGCAGTCCGACGGCGCTGCCCCCAATCAAATGCGTCGTCGGACGCTTCGATGCCACTTATCGTTGTCGCATGATGGCGGTTGCCATATATCGCATCTACCTACGCCTGAATCCAAACCGCCAGCCGGAGTGTCTGATCTGCTCGGAGAAGACTTGCACGCGCCTGATCGTCCAGGCTCCCTTCAGCGTGGTCCACACATAAGCCGCACTCCGGTTAAGCGTCCAGCTTCGATGAATGAGACCGAATGCGCTTGCCTCGATCGTGCCCAGTTGCACGAGGGTTTCGATTACTTCGTCAGCCTCTACTTTCAGATCCTCGCGATTGAAATGCCATGTCGCGTCATGGCGGCGGCGAAATTGCTGAGCAACATCGCTCAGGAGCTGCTGGCGGCCGATCACCGAGCCGTCGACCTGCTGATAAGCCAGGTCGAGTGAGAATAGCGCGCCATATGCGGCTATGTCCCGATCGAGATATGCCGCACGCGCTACGGCGTGACGTTCATCTAATTGCTCTTCAACGCTCCTTGCCAGGACCATCGTCTTTTCCATGCAAGCGAGAGAAGCTCTCCGGCGATTGATCAGCTAGAGTGGCGTGTTCGGGGTGATCGTGCTTTTGACGGTCTATGCCACGGGCTTCTTGAAACGAACACCAACTCCGCCGCCATTTTCAGGAATGAACTCAATACCGGCATTCTCGAAGGTGATTCTGATCAGTTTGAGGTTCGCTGCTGTAATCGATGGTTGCCCATCTTCCGATTCCGAGCGGCGTATCGTCGTAACACCAATGCTTGCAGCTTTCGCAAGATCTTCTGCTGACCACCGGAGCAGCGCCCTGGCTGCCCGAATTTGAGCTCCGGTTATTCCGTTCATTTTTTTCGATTTCTCATTGAAGACTTTACGACAAGATGATATGAAAACGACAATGACGGCTGAAAACGGTGTCTTCACCACCGAGTTCAGCCTGACCACAACCCAAGCTGTCAGGAGCTCGGATCATGGCTGATTCCGACAATAGCAGAACTTTGCCTAGGGTCACGCAGGGAGACCTCCATTCCTTCGTGGCGGCGTCTTTTCCCACACATCCTGGGCTTGTCGCCCGGCTTACGGGACAATTGGATATCCAGAATGACGATCTCGCCTTTGTCATTTGGCGTCAATGGTGCGCGGCGCGGCACCGATTGATCGAATCATGCCTGCGGCAGCAAGGGCTGGAAAAGAGACTGCTCGCGATGGTTGGCACGCCATCCGACACGCCCGAGGCCTGGAAGGCCGCCGACCGGGAGATCGGATATAGTGAGGCGGTCCAGGAAGAAGAACGAGTGGCTGCCTCGGAGGACGAGGTGGCCGACATGCTGTGGGATACGCCAGCGGAATCGATCGTCGGCGCGACCGCGAAGCTCCACGCCATGCTCGCCAAGTGGCAACCTTCCGTTTCGAGCGAAGAGTATCCTTGGCCACAGCTCCGTTCCGTCATCGCCGATTTGCTGAAGATCGACGCAGAAATATCGTCTCGCGGTAGCGTACGCCGTCAGGTCAAGGCGACGATGCACGGCGCGCTTCGCGGTGTTTAGCACTACGCGACCGCCGAAGATCGCGTTCACGGTTTGGATCCGTCTTTAGGATTTCCATCACTTTCCGTTTGGATATGCCTTGGATTGTCCGCTCGCCTTCCCAGGGTTTGGCGCAGGAAACCTCTGACGTTTGCAATCGGAGTGATTGCGCTTTGGCGTTGCCAATCGGAAGAACCGGCGAAGCCAAAAGGTGCCAGCGCGATCCGTGAGGAAATCATCTCAACAGACGCGCGCAGCGGGACCGCTTCCACAGCGACGGCGCCGCGCCAAAAATCAAAAAAGGGAACTTCATGATGAAATTCGAAAATCCATTGCGTCGGCTCATCCTGTCTGCACCGCTGATCCTGCTGGCGGCCTGGAACGTGCTGGCCGGGCCGGCGCAGGCTCAAGAGCTGCGGATCGCGACGTCGTACAAGCTGATGACGCTCGATCCACATTACGCAAATCTCAACGAGAATACCTCGTTGCTGTCCCATATCTACGAACGGCTCGTCTATCAGGATGAGCATCTTGAACTCAGGCCCGAGCTTGCGGTCTCCTGGCGCGCCGTTTCCGACACGCAGTGGGAGTTCAAGCTTCGGGACAATGTCCGCTTTCACGACGGCTCGGCTTTCACGGCGGACGACGTCGTCTATACGATCGAACGCATCCGCGATGTCCTGAAGCCACCAAGCGGCGGCTTTCGATCCTATCTGTCCGGAATCAAGTCGGTTACGGCAAAAGATCCCCTCACCGTGGTCATCGACACGGACGGCAATCTCCCGAACCTGCCGCTGTCCTTCTCCTCGATCTTCGTGATGCACCGCCCGGCGCAAGGGTTTCTGACAACCGACGAGCTCAATGCCGGGCGTCCCCTCGGTACGGGACCTTACAAGTTCGAGAGCTGGAGTTCCGGTGAGACGCTGAAGCTCGCCAGGAATGACGACTACTGGGGCGGCAAGCCCGCCTGGACGGCGGTCGCCTTTCGGGTCATCGAAAGTCCCGCCGCACGAGTGGCGGCCTTGACTACCGGCGAGGTCGATGTGGCGGACGCCATTCCGGCGCGCGACGTGGCCACCCTGAAAGGTCGCGGCGTCAGGATTGCCAGCGTCGGCGCCGCCCGGATCAATTTCCTGCAGTTCGACGTGGGAAAAGACACCCTTCCTGGCGTGACTAGCAAGTCGGGCGAGCAAATCCCCAATCCGTTCAGGGATCCCACCGTCCGTCACGCACTCGCCATGGCGACCGATCGGGGAATACTGGTCGACAAGATTCTCTCCGGCTATGGAACGGCTGCCGTGCAGGTCTTTCCGAATGGCCTGCCAGGTACCTCGGCAAAGCTGCAGCCTGAGGCTCCAAACTATGAAGAAGCCAAGGCCCTTCTCGCGAAGGCTGGCTTTCCGAACGGCTTCAACGTCGTTCTCGCCGGACCCGTTGGCCGTTATCCCGGTGACGCCGAGAGTCTCCAGGCCGTCGCGCAAAGTTGGGCTCGCATCGGTGTAAGCGTTCAGCCGGTTGCCTCGCCGTTTTCGGTTTTCAACACCAAGCGGGCCGCCGGCGACTATGCCCTCTGGTACGGCGGCGCTTCTGGCGAAGCGGTCGATATCATCCTTGATGCTCTCCTGGCATCGCCAAGCCCTGGACGCGGACCGGTGCCCTGAATTTCGGGCACTATCGCAACGAAGCATTCGACGCGATGCTCGCAAGGGCGGAAAGCATCCAGGACGGCCCGGAGCGGAACAAGGCGCTCGCCGCGGCGACAGAGTTCGTGATGGCCGACCAGCCGATCATTCCTCTTTATCACTTCCACCACATCGTCGGTTACGGCCCTAGGGTTGTCTCCTATGTGATGCATCCCCGCGGCTGGACCACAGCGATGCAAGCGCTCGCGGCGACGGAGTAGACGATCATGGCCCTGGTTTCAGTCGCATTTGGAAGGCTTTCGCAAGCTCTCCTTCTCCTCCTCGCCATGTCGCTGATCGGCTTCATCGGCCTCCACAGTGTCGGCAACCCGGTCTTCAGCATCGTCAACATTGAAACCGCCACGCCGGAGGATATCCAGCGTGCAACCATTGCGCTCGGACTGGATCAACCGATCTGGCGCCAATATCTCCTCTTCCTCGACAGTATCGTGCGCGGAGATTTCGGGACGTCATACATCTATCATCTGCCGGCCTTCTCGCTGGTCATGAGCAAGCTTCCCGCGACGCTCGAGCTCGCTTGTATCGCGATGCTCATCGCGGCTCCGGCCGGAACAGGAGTGGGGCTCCTGGCCGGCCGGAGGAAGGGCGCCTCGCTCGACAAAGCTATCTTGCGATCGAGCGTGTTCGCGCTGAGCATTCCCTCGTTCTGGCTGAGCATGATGCTGATTCTGACCGGCGCCGTTCTGACTGGCTGGTTCCCGTCAGGCGGTCGGGGGACGACCGTGGCCGTCCTTGGGGAGGAATGGAGCGTGTTCACCGGAAACGGCCTGTGGCATCTCGCCCTTCCCGCTCTGGCCCTCGCGATACCGAATATCGCGCTGATCGCACGGCTGTCGCGATCGGGCACGATCGAGGTCGAGAACCTGGACTTCACCCGGTTCTGTCGCGCCAAGGGGCTTTCCCCGCGAAGGATACTGCTCCGCCATACGCTTCCGAACATCAGCGTGCCGATCGTCACGATCATCGGCCTGCAGTTCGGCGGCATGCTCGCCTTCGCGGTGGTCGTGGAATCGATTTTCGCGTGGCCGGGCGTCGGCAAGCTGCTGATCGATTCCATCCAGCTTCTCGACCGACCAGTGGTGGTGGCGACGCTGACCTTCATCGCGGTCGCCTTCGTTCTGCTGAACGCCCTTGTCGACCTCTTCCATGCCGTGCTCGACCCGCGCGTGCGCCTGTCTTCTTAAGGTGATCCATCATGAAAGCAGAAATTCTGAAAGCGTTGAAGAAGCGTCCGCAGCGCCAAGTCCTGACCGCATCCAATATCCTGCTTACCGCCTATATCCTGATCGCCCTCGCCGCGCCGGCGATCGCTCCGCAAAATCCCTATGATCCGCTGCAGGTCTACGGTTGGGAGGCATCATCTCCACCGGGTACGCAGGGGAGTGGCGGCTATCTTTACCTGTTAGGGACGGATGGACTTGGTAGGGATATCCTTAGCTGCATCCTCTATGGGTTGCGCATCAGTCTGGTCGTGTCAGTCACGAGTGCCGCTATCGCAGCCTTGATTGGGCTCACGGCCGGAGTCAGCGCGGCCTATTTCGGCAAGTGGGTCGACGTCGCGATCATGCGGCTGGTCGACTTGCAGCTCAGCCTCCCAACGATCCTGATTGCGCTGATCGCCATCGTTACCCTTGGACCTGGAATAGACCGGATCATTCTGGCCCTGATCATTGCCCAATGGGCGACCTATGCCAGGCTGGCGCGCGGCATCGCCTTGAGCGAGGCCCACAAGCCCTATATGGACGCGGCCCGGCTGCTGCGGATGCCGACGTCGCGGATTATCTTTCGCCACCTGCTGCCGAATAGCATCGGCCCCGCCGTGACCCTGATACCGATCGAGATCGGTCACGCCGTCGCGCTCGAAGCAACTCTGTCGTTCCTGGGCCTCGGCATTCCGATCGACAAGCCGTCCCTGGGTTCCACCGTCGCGAACGGATTCCAGTATCTCATGACCGGGCAATACTGGATCAGCCTGTTCCCCGGCCTTGCTCTGTTTGGCCTGATCGCCAGCATCAATCTGGTCGGCGAGGATGTTCGCCGACGCCTCGACCCAAGGAGCCGTGCGGCATGAGCGAAGAAAACGTGAAGGCACCACTGCTTCAGGTGAGAAACCTTGGCCTTCGTCACCTCTCCGTCTCCGGGCCAGCAGCTATCCTGAGCAATGTGAGCTTCGAGCTTGGACGCGGCGAGATCCTTGGCATTATCGGCGAGTCAGGAGCGGGAAAATCCACGCTCGGCAATGCCGTGCTCGGCCTGCTCGCGCCGGAATTCCAACAGATATCCGGAACGATCGAATTCGACGGCCGGTCGTTCGAAACTGTGACGGCGGTCGAACGGGACACCATTCGCGGGCGGCGGATATCGGCGATCTTTCAGGATCATACGTCCTCGCTCGATCCCCTGATGAGCGTTGGAATGCAGGTTGAGGAAACAATCCTTGCGATCGACGGATCTCTTTCGCGGCGCCAGGCTCATGCATGTGCCCTCGAACTCCTGGTCCGCGTCGGAATTCCCGAACCGGAACTCAGATATCGCAATTATCCGCATCAGTTCTCCGGCGGCCAAAGGCAGAGAATAGTCATAGCCATCGCGCTTGCGGGCTCTCCCGACATCATCATCGCCGACGAGCCGACATCGGCGCTGGATGCCACGGTCCAGAAGCAGATACTCGGGCTTCTTCGAAACCTCGTCGACGAAACGGGCGTCTCGATCATCCTTGTCACGCATGACATGGGCGTTGTCTCCGAAATCACCGACCGGGTCCTCGTCATGAGGAAGGGCCAGGTGGTCGAGCAGGATGAAACCGCGGCTATCCTGGATACCCCTCGGAACGACTACACGCGCCATCTGCTGGCGGCGGTCCCGCGGCTGAGGATCTCCGCGGCGGCTCTGAATGCGGACAATGATGGTGGCCGGATCGCTTTCTCCGAGACGAGTAGCGGCCAGGATATGCTTCTCGTCACGAAAGGTCTCTCGAAGACCTTCTCGCCGGCAGGCTTCGCATGGAGCCTTGGCGGCACCAAGCCGAAGTTCGCGCTGCGTGACGTCAACATCCAATTGCGATACGGCACGATCACAGGGATCGTCGGTGAGAGCGGGAGCGGCAAGACGACGCTTGGCCGTATCATTGCTGGCTTGGATACGGCGGCGGGCAGCATCACCATCGGCGGAAGCGAGTTCGACGTTGAGAAGAGCGGCCGGCGCAGCGGTCTTCTCGGTCGCGTGCAAATGATCTTCCAGGACCCCGCCATGTCGCTCAATCCCAGGATGACGATTGACGAGACGCTGCGCGAAAGCATCCGATTTGGCGGAGATTTACGCCGCGGCGAGGATCCTGCCGAGCTGGCGACCATGATCGATCGGCTTGGTCTCGCCCGAAGCTTGCTCAGCCGATATCCGCATCAGCTCTCTGGCGGCCAGAAGCAACGCGTCTGTATCGCGCGGGCGCTGCTGGCAAGGCCGCAAATCATAGTGGCGGACGAACCGACATCGGCTCTCGATGTGTCGGTACAGGCCGAAATCGTCAAGCTCCTCAAGGATACCATTGCCGAGCAGAACATGACGATGATCTTTATCTCCCATGATCTGGCCGTCGTGCAGCAGCTCTGCAGCTCCCTCTACATCTTCAGGGATGGCCGGGTGGAGGATGCCGGGCCTTGCGACCTCATCTTTTCGAAATCCCACAATCCCTACACGCGCGCGCTCATCGGCGCCCGGCCTCACCGCTTCACGGCTTGAGCTTCGATGAGCCTCATCGACTGAGCGTCGCCGCGCGCCTCAACATTGGTTTACGGAAATTGGCGGCCGTCGCCGCCACGAAAGGTGACACATGAATGACAGGTTCACATTGGCCGTAACGGGCCAATCGCTCATAAAGCATGACATCCGCGATATCCGCAGTCCTGCCTTTGAGCAGGTTCGCTCCCTGCTTCGCCAAGCGGATCTCTCGTTCACCAACTTCGAGGGAACGATCCTTGGAAGCCATGGAGGATGGCCTCTGAAGGGATCGTTCTTCGGGTGCAGTGGGCCGACCGTTCTGGATGCTCTTCGGTCCATCGGATTTGGTGCACTTTCGCTTTCGAACAATCATGCCTTCGATCTTGGGCCTCCGGGCGTGCTATCGACGCTGGAGGAGGTGGAAAAGCGAGGTTTCCTCCATGCCGGCCTTGGCCGAAACGCTCAAGAGGTCTCGCGGCCGGGCACCCGGACGGTCGGCGGTCGGCGCATCGCCATTGTCGCGATGGATGGCGGCCCTGGTCCGGATTTCATGTATGCGGCGGATGCGGATGACAATCGTCCCGAACGTCCGGGGGTGAACAGGCTTGGACTGTCGCAGGTGATCCAGGTGGATGCCGCCGCCTTCCGACAGATCAGCATCATCCGGGAGAGGGTTGGGTACACGGCGATCGATCTTGCCAATGACAGCCAGCCGGACGACCCTCGCCGTCTGACCGGAGACTCCGAGATCAATATCGGGCGGACGGTGTTCACGAGGTCCGGCGGCTTTGGCCGTGGCGTGAAGGTCGATGAGGCTGATATGGCGAGGAACCTGGCGGCGATCGCGTCCGCGGCCTCGGACGGCTCCCTGGTTATTGCTTATCTGCATCATCATCACTGGGCCTCCGACTGGTATCAGGTTCCCGAATGGGTCAGCGGCGTCGCGAAACAATGCATCGATTCTGGTGCCGCGATGTTCATCAGTCACGGCGCCCCGGTTCTGCAGCCCCTGGAGATCTATCGCGGCCGGCCAATTTTCTACAGCCTTGGCAATTTTATCTTCCATGTGCGCTCGGAGAAGTCGACCTGGACGGCACCAGAGGTCTGGGAGAGCATCGTCGGCCTATGCTCTTTCGATGAAGACAATAAGCTCGTCGACATTACGCTTCATCCCGTCATCATCGGAGGTGAGGACGAGCTCGGGGGTAGTTTGCTGGAGCGTCGCCTGGCCCCACATCTGGCAACCGGAAAAAGTGCCCAAAGAATCCTCCATCGGTTTTCTGAACAATCCGCCAGCTTCGGCGTCGATGTCGGGTTTTCCGGGGGTATCGGCGTTGTTCGGATCTAACCGGTGGGATGGCACAACAAGGGACCCCCCAGGATCGACCGTGGTTCCAAGTGGTCGCCGAGTAGCTGACCGTCGGCGGACTAGGAGATGGATATGGAAATTCGACAGGAACTTGTCGGCCGGTTTTTTCGATATACCGCGATCGAAAGCCAAAGCATCAGCCGCTCCCGATCGTTGCCCTCCTCGCCCGGGCAGCTCGAGCTCGCCGTCTTGCTGGCTGAAGAGTTGCGAATGCTCGGCGTCGATGACGTCAAGGTCGATGAGCATGCCATCGTCACGGGCGTAAAGCGTGGGCACAGGCCAGATGCTCCGCGAGTAGGCTTTATCGCCCATCTCGATACGGTCGATGTCGGTCTCTCTCCCGTCGTTCGGCCGCAAATCTTGCGGTTCGACGGCGCGGACCTTTGCCTTAATGCTCGGGAAGACATTTGGCTGCGTGTCGCCGAACATCCGGAAATCCTCCGGTGGCTCGGAGAGGAAATCATTTTCAGCGACGGCACCAGCGTCCTGGGGGCGGACAACAAGGCAGCGATCGCGGTCATCATGACGCTTCTCGCCCGCATCGATGCGCAAGGCCCTCACGGCGATATCTTCGTCGCCTTCGTGCCGGATGAGGAAATCGGGTTGCGGGGTGCCAAGGCGCTCGATCTTACGCGCTTTCCCTGTGATTTCGCCTATACGATCGACTGCTGCGAGCTTGGCGAAGTGGTGCTGGAGACCTTCAATGCCGCATCCTGCGAAATTGTCTTCACCGGTGTCAGTGCACATCCGATGTCCGCGAAGGATACTCTCGTGAATCCGCTGTTGATGGCGATTGATTTTATTTCCCACTTCGACCGTCGGGACACACCCGAACGCACGCAAGGTCGTGAAGGCTTCCTCTGGTTCAAGGATCTGGTCGCGAACGACAGCGAAGCGAAATTGATCGCCCTGATCCGGGATTTTGACGAGATCGGCTTCAATGAGCGCAAACGCCGGATCGTCGAGGTCGCGGATCTGATTAGATCGCGGTATCCGAGTGGCGATGTTCGCTGCCATTTGACCGAGACCTATCAAAATATCGGCAGCAGTCTTTCCGACGATGTTCGCGCCACGGCTTTTCTGCTCCAGGCTCTCCGAGATCTCCGGATCGAAAAGAAGCTCTTGCCCATGCGTGGAGGCACCGATGGCGCCGTGCTTTCCGCCCGAGGGATACCAACGCCGAACTTCTTTACCGGGGCACACAATTTTCATTCCAGGTTCGAGTTTCTACCCATAAAGGCCTTCGAAAGATCGCTGGATGTTGCCTTAAGGATATGTCAGTTGGCTGCCTGCGCAGCGACCACACGGCGAGATTGGGAATAGAGCGATTTGCCGGATAATTACGGCACATCGCCTGCCGTCTGCTCTTCCTGCGGGAATGACGCGGCGCAGAGGGTTCCACACGAAAATCTCTCGAAGATCCATATCCGGATAAACGCCGAACTAAAGTGCACGGATTTAGTGGAATTCAAAATCATCAAATTAGTGCAACGGTGATGCACCGGATGGGCGGCCTACTTATCACATACCGTTGGGGAGGCGCATATAGCAAATCGAATGGTTCGCGACATGGCCGCTAAATCGCATGACTTCAGGTCGTTGGTGGATGCAGCCGCGTGTCCAAGGCAAAAGTTTCCTGAAATTTCAGCGAATAGGCGCCTGTCGCGCCGCCCGCGAGAAAGATCAGATTCCAGCTATGTGGCGAGACCGAGCTCGGAATTGCCACAAATTGGTGGCGTCGAAGCAGATCGTCGCCGAAGGCTCGCTGTCCTGCGCCGGGAATGCCAGGACGCAACCAATTGGGATTTGGCACGCTTGCCGGATCGACGGCATGAACATCACTCGTATCCGTGACGACGGCGGCAGTCATTTTATGCGCCACGATATCCAGAGCGCGAAACCCCTTATGGACCGCGATCTCGAGGATCGCTGTCGCGGGGTCGAGAGAGCAATAGACCGCACGTGTCCCCTTACTGTTCCAGCGACCACCAACCCGATAAGCACCTTCTCCGCTGTCCCATGTCGACGCGTGGACGGCCTGGTCCAGCCGCCACGCGATCAACTCGACCCCGCCGAGCACAATCGGCAGAAGGGTCATGCATAGACACCGTACTCAAGACGACCAAGATGATCTTCGACCAGCTCGACGCCGGCGGGCGTTCCGAGGAGATCGATTGGGCAGCGCTGAGCAAGCCCGACCGCAGGCCGCCCCAGCCATTGCTCGGCTTCCGCCTGAGGCCATGATCATTCTCCTGCGTCATCTGTCGTAATGGATTTCAAATCTAGCGGCGATGATCTATGCCAAATGCACCCACGACGTCGCCCCAGGTTATTCAGGCTATGGGTGGGCGGGTCGCGATATGCCTATGGACATGAGATACGGACGGAAGCGCTGGCGGATTGTCGAAGCTGCTTCTACCCCCGATAGGCAGCCGGGAAGACTATATCCTGGTCCACCAAGACGTTGAATTTATAGCCCGGCCGGATTTGGATTGTCGGCTGAACGTTGAGGTTCTTCGAGATCGTCTGCTCCGCCACACGGCCGAAGCTTTCCGCGAAATTTCGTCTGGCGGCGTCGGACGCGGTTTCCTGCGTCTCAAGCGTCGAGCTCTGTGGCATCGACATGTCGATCCCTGTTCCGATCAACGCGATCAACGCGGCCGATCCGAAGCTGCGCCAGAGGTGCCGGTCGACCTTGTCAGCAAAGCCGCCATAACCTTCGGCGTCCGTGCCTGCCATGCCACCGATCTGGAGGGTCGATCCGTTTGGGAAAATGAGGTCGGTCCATACGACCAGCACGCGCTCCTGCCCAAACGAAACCTTGGAATCGTATCGGCCGAATAGCTTGGCGCCTTGCGGGACGAGCAGACGATACCCGGTTGCGCTGTCATAGACGTTCTGGCTGATCTGCGCGGTGATACGCCCGGGAAGATCGGAGTTGAGGCCGGTGATCAAAGTGGCGGGAATGATCGATCCTCGCTTCAGTTCATAGGGCGACATCTGCGGCACGATCTTATTCGGCAGATAGCCAAGAGCCTTGATATCCTGATTGAGGAAGTCCTCTTTCGACGTCTGCCCATTTTGATCGACGTTCTGCCCCATGAGGCCGGATTTCATGGCGGTCGCATAGAGGTCAGATGCACTGTTCGGTGCTGCCGTTGAATTCTGCCGACTGCTGTCGGTGGCGTTTTCCGTCTTCTCGACATCGGAAATATCGACCTTCAAAGGCGAATCGAGTGCGGTGGCCTGCGCCTGGAGGCGTGCCATCCGCTGGCGCTGGGCTTCGCGAATATACTGCTCGTCCTGCTCCTGCTTCAGCCGAGCCTTCCATTCCGCACCGGACTCCAGACTCGGTTGCCGATCTGGCTGCTCTGTCGACCGGCGATCGATGACGGGTTCCTGCTTCTCGATCTTTTGCTCCGTGGCAGGCGTTGGCTGGAAACTCTCCCGCTCCGCCGGCTCGCCAATAATTCCGTCGGTCACGCCGCGCTTGAGCTGGTCGCCGAAACTTGTGGCAGGGGTGTTGGAGGCGCCTTCTATGCCGTTGTCACGATTGAAGGAGATCCCTCGCCATGACAAGCCGATGACGACAAAGGCGATGAAGAGCGCGATGACGATGATGGCGACGATGATCGGCAATCGATTGAGCCGACGCATGCCCTTCTCAGCATCGGCCTCAGCGGACGCACCAAGTTGGAGCGATTGGACCATCATATCCTCCCGTCAGTGGGCTGCATGATCGACAGGGGGCTCGCAGGCACGGCGCCTGTGGTGGACGCGGTGTAGACCCGAGTGAGAGCGATTGAAGACGTCGACAGTCGGGCGAGCACCTGGCCATCAACGCCATCCACCGAATAAGTGAGTTCGACCAGCTTGACGTCCTTGCCGACTTTCCCGTCAGTGATCACTGCGTAGCCCCAGCCTTTGAGGGCGGCCTCGAGCGCAGTCGCGAAATCAGACTTGTCGTTGTTCATCTTGATGGTAACGGAATTGGCGGGGCCGATTTGCTCGGAAAGCCGGCTTGCCATATCGCCGGCGATTGCGCTCACGGCGGGGCCGGTCATAGAAACCGGTGCGGGGCTACTGGTCGACGCATCGTCCGGTGTCTGGCATCCCAAAAGAAGGGCGGCGATGACCAAGGGGAAAAGCGTCCGCATTGATCAGCCTCCCCGCCGGATGGTGATCTTCTGCTGGCGCCAGCCGACGCCGGAAAGGAGGATCGCCTTGTCCACCGCGTAGTCGATGATCATCATATCGTTCTTCATTCGATAGTTGACGATACGGTTCTGGCCGCCGGAGACGACGAACAGCACCGGTGCATCCTGTGCGGAGATCGACTTCGGAAACTGAACGTAGGTCTTGACGCCGTCCGAATAGACTCGCGTTGGCTTCCAGGGCGCGCTGCCACTGAGCGAATATGAAAAGTTCAGCTTGTCGGATGTCGTCCCGGCAATTCCGCCGGTCTCGAGGCGGGAATTGATATCGGCGAGCTTGGTCGAAACGTCCTCCGGATACTCGAAACCGACCCGCGCCATATACTGGCTCGCATGGGACTTGAGCTGGATGTGATATGTGCGTCGCGACGTCGTCACCACCATCGAGGTGATGAGACCGGGCTCCGATGGCTTGACGATCAGGTGGATCGCTTGCCCACCGGTCGCACCCGAAGTCGCTGGCTCGACCTTCCAGCGAACCGTGTCGCCGACCAGGACGTCGCGGACGATCTCTCCACCCTGCAGCTCGATGTCGCAAACCTGCAACGGTGAGCAGACGACGGAGGGCTGCGTTTCACCGAACAGGAAAATGACCTTTCCGTCCGGTCCGGTGGTCACCAGGCCAGGCGATCCGCGCCACTTGCCCGACAGCCTGGTACCTTTGGCCTCGTTCGATGTCATGTTTTGAGCGTGGGCACCACTCACGAAGAAGAGTCCGGCCATGCAGCCGGCGGCAGCGACCAACCGAATTTTATGCATTGAAAACCCCCTGCCTTAAAGCTGTGCCGTCCAGTCGAAGTCCCGGACATAAAGACCAATCGGATTGAGGCGGATCGTGGCCTCGTCCTGCGGCGCTGTCAGTGCGACCGTCGCAATCCCGCGAAATCGCCGTGTGCCCGTTTCCTTGCCCTTGCGGTCACGTTCGTATTCGGTCCAGTCGATCTGATAGGTCTGGTTCGAGAGAGCCACGATGTTGTTGACCTCGATGGCGACCGTTGCGGTCTTTGCCTTCTCGAACGGCGAATTGCCGCGGAACCAGGCGTTGACCTTCTCCGTCGACGGATCGGAGGTGCGAAGCAGGGCATATGTCCGGTCGATATATTGCTTTTGCACTACGGCATCCGGTGTAATCGAACGGAAGCTGATGATGAAATTGCCGAGCGTCGCCCGCACCACCCGCGCATCGGCATATTCGATCTGTTCGGGGAAGCCGGCGGTGACCGCCGTGCCGAGCTTGTCGACCTGGACGATGTAGGGCACGAGCTTGACCTGGGTGCTGAGATACATCGAATATCCGAAGCCGATGACCGCCATGGTGAGGCCCAGAATGCCGACGATGCGCCAAGCGGCTGCCGCCTTGACATAAGATCCGTATCGTTCCGACCATTCCTGCCGTGCGGCAAGATAGGGGTTTTCGGGGGCGCGGTTCGCTGCCATCGATCATCACTTTCTGATTGCTGTTAGTCTTTGCGTTCGGGGGGCGAGTTCGGCCCGCCATGCCCGCCACGGCTCTGATCCAGCTTGGCGTTGGCGAGCCCGAGGATCGAGCCTGCATATGCGCCGGGCGAACCGATCGCTTTCTCGCGTGCCGCAGAACCTGCGGCTTTCCCGGCGGAACCGATGCCGGCGCCCATGCCTCGGAGCGCTGCAGCGGCAACGGATGAACCTGCGGCTCTATTCGCTTGCGCTATGGCGAGACCTGTTCCGGCGGCACCAGCCGCGAGAAACCCTGCACCTGCTGCAAAAGATGCTGCCTGCCCACCATGGCGGATCGTCTCCATGCCTCCCGAAACAGATGCTCCCTGGACAACGCCTTGAATAATGCTCGGCACATATATCGCGATAATGAAAACAACGACGGACATGCCGGCGATCGCCAATGTTGTCACAAATTGCTCTGAAGACTCGACCGGAGCATTCGCAAGACCGAGAAGGGCTTGTGACCCGATCCTGGCGATCATCACCAATGCCATCAGTTTCATACCGACGCCGAAGGCATAGACGAGATAGCGGATAGCGAAGTCTTTCGTAAAGGATGAACCACCAAGCCCAAGCATGATCATGCCGGCGAGCAGGCCGACATACATCTCAACCATGACCGACACAAAAATCGCGGCCACCAGCGAAAAGCAGATGACGACAACACCCATCGCCAGCACCGCCGCAATTGCCAGCGCATTGTCCTCAAACAGGCCGAATTTCACTTGCTGCGACATCTGCGATGCTACCCGAATGCCCGCGTCGAAGATTTCGGCGGGCGACGCTGAGCCACCGCCAGCGCCGATATGGAAAAGACTGTCGACCACCGCTCGCGCGAAGGTCGGACCTTGGGTGAGAACGAAAGCAAAAAAACCGATGAACATGATCCGCCGGACTAGTTCGGCGAACCAGCTATCGAGAGAGGCAGCCTGAATTGCGAGCCAGACGGCGGCTATACCGATCTCGATCGTGGCCAGGATCCAGAACAGCGATTTAGCCGCCTCCATGATGGTGGTTTCCCATTCTTTGGCGGCGGTCGAGACCTGGTTCTCCAGTTCGGTCAGAATGTGTCCCTCCTGCGCGAAAGCAGGCGCGGTGAAGGTGATACAAACAAGCCCTGCAATCAGAAGCGGCTGCGCAAGTGTAATCCTCACCATCTCGGTCGCATCTCCTGGCCCTTCTTGATTGGGGGGAGCTCGTTGCTCGGGCCGAAGAACCTTTCCCGTGCCGCCTGCTGTTCCTTGGTGAGCGCAGGCTTGCAGCTGTCTCTGAAGTTGATGATCAGCATTGTCGCGGCAAACGAGACGGCAACAGATACGACCACGGTTACGAAGAGATCGCGACTCACCAACGGGGCTCCATTTTTTGACCCTCAGGAATGGTCTTGACCTCGGCATTGAAGAACTTTTCGCGCCGCGCCTGTGCCAAGTCCTTGTTGGTCTGCTCCGTCTGCAGCCAGGTTCCCATCATGGTCATCTGCTGTGAGACGAGACCGCGAAGCTTCTGCATCTGCGCCACCTGCTGGGCGGCGATCTCATGGCCCACCTGCAGAGCCTTCATCTGCCCATCGGCCGTTTCGGACATTGACCGTAAGGAGGACATTGTCGATTCCTCACTTTCGAACTGATCGGCCGTGAGGCTTGCCGCTTTCAACGTACTGGCGATCGTGTCGCGGTTGGTGTCCGACCAGGTTTGGTAGGTAGTGGAAAACGTTTCATTGCTCGGCAGGCTGGTCTTCAAGGTTGCATAGCTCTGAAACCGCTGTTGCAGCAGGTCATCTGCGTTGCCCATGGAGAACGAAATGCTCTGGCCCTGATTGATGATGCCGCGGAGCTGGTTGAGATCACTCTCGACCTGCCCCCACATGTGTGACGGGAGCCTGGCCGTGTTCTGCAGTAGGTTCTGGTAGATATTCAGTTGTGTTTCGATCTGCTGCGCAAGCTGGCTGATCTGCGTGAGCTGGTTTTGGATCTGCTCGCCGGATTTTCCCACTAACGCGACCAGCTCGCCATTGTTGAGCACCTGCGTCCATTCGGTCGCCGCGCCCGTTGCGGTGCCCGCATTGGCGGACGCAATGCCGCCAGTCGCCAAGGCCGCGGCCGTCAGGCCGGTGAGAAATCTATGCGAAGTTGAGTAGCGATGCGGCATCGTGAACTCCTCTCATCTGAAGCCATTGGATCGGCCAGGTGCGGCCATGTTCGGCATGGAGCGCACGGATGCGCTTCAAGTCTTCCTTGCCTGACGCCCCGACGAAGCTGAGCGCCATCGGGCCAAGCGCCATGTCGAAAAGCCGCCGGCCTTCAGGGGTGACGACATAATATTCGCGCTTGGGAATGGCGTTCGAAACGATCTCGATCTGGCGCTCGTTGAACCCAATTCGTTCATAGAACTCGCGCGTCCCGGACTCGCGCGCGGCGCCGTTCGGAAGGCAGATCTTTGTCGGGCAGGATTCCTTCAGGACATCGATGATGCCGGAGCGCTCGGCGTCCGAAATCGATTGCGTGGCAAGCACGACGGCGCAATTGGCCTTGCGAAGCACCTTCAGCCATTCACGGATCTTGGCTCGGAAGACTGGGTGACCGAGCATCAACCAGGCTTCATCCAGCACGATCAGGCTCGGCGAGCCATCGAGGCGCTTCTCGATGCGGCGGAATAGATAGCTGAGCACGGGCACGAGATTGCGCTCACCCATGTTCATCAACTGCTCGACCTCGAAGGTCTGGAAGGCACCGAGCGTTAAGCCGTCCTCTTCAGCATCGAGAAGGTGGCCCATCGGCCCATCAACCGTGTAATGGTGGAGTGCGTCCTTGATCGCACGCATCTGCACGCCACTCACAAAATCCGACAGCGAGCGTCCGGGAGCTTTGGCCATGAGGGTGACCTGGCGCGAAATGGCGTTGCGGTGGTCAGGGGTGATGGTGACGCCCTGTAGCGCGACCAGCATCTCGATCCATTCCGTTGCCCAAGCCCGGTCCGCATCGCTTTCGAGTTGCGACAGTGGGCAGAAAGCCAAAGTCTTTCCATCCTCCGCACTGTCGCCGCCAATCTCGTAATGATCGCCGCCGGCGGCCAGTGTCAGCGGCAGGAGCGAGCTACCTTTGTCGAAAGCGAAGATTTGGGCACCTTCATAGCGTCGAAACTGTGCCGCGATCAGTGCGAGAAGTGTCGACTTGCCTGAACCGGTTGGCCCAAAGATCAAAGTGTGGCCGACGTCATCGACATGCAGGTTGAGACGAAACGGCGTGGAGCCGCTCGCGACCTGAAGCAGCGGTGGAGAATTGAGAGGATAAAACGGGCAAGGTGCGACTGGGCTTCCGGACCACACCGAGTTGAGTGGGACTAGGTCCGCGAGGTTGCTGGTGTTGATCAATGGCTCGCGGACATTGGCGTACCAATTGCCTGGCAGACTGCCGAGATAGGCATCGGTCGCGTTGAGTGTTTCGATCCGTGCTCCGAATCCTTCAGCCTGGATTAGCCGGCGGATTGCTTCGGCTTTGTCCTGCAGCGCTTCGCGATCGCCGTCGAAGAGCACGATGACGGGCGTATAGTAGCCATAGGCGACAAGCTGCGACGAAGCCTGCGCGATAGCATCTTCGGTCTCCGCCACCATGGTCATGGCGTCTTGATCGACCGACCGGCTTTGCGTCTGGAAAAGCTGGTCGAAAAACGGGCGAACCTTTTGCTGCCATTTCTTGCGGGTGCGTTCCAGCTTTTGGCGTGCTTCTTCCGCGTCGAGGAAAATGAAGCGTGATGACCAGCGATAGGTAAGCGGCATCAGATCAAGGCTATTGAGGATGCCCGGCCAGCTCTCGGCCGGGAGCCCATCGATAGCGACGACACCGAGAAAGCGGTTCTCGATCTTGGGTGTCAACCCATGTTCGAGTTCAGCGGTCGCGATCCAGTCCAGATACATCGGAGCGTCCGGGAGCCGGATCGGGTGGCTCTCGCCTGTGATGCAGAACCGGACGAATTGGAGCAACTCGTCATAGCGAACGATCCGCTCCCCTCCTCTCTCGGCGGCCTGCCGCGTTTCCATCCGTCGGATCGAAAGGGTGTTCGCGAAATATTGCTCGATTTCGCGGATGGCGTTCTTGAAAATGAAGAGCACCGTGTCGGCATAGGTCTTCTTGCGGCTTTCCTCATCGGAGTAGATGTATTTGCTCAGAGCCGTCTTTTTGGATTCGAGCGGCCGATGGGTGAGGATCAGCGCGTGCTTGCTCTCGAAATGTCCTCGTTCGCGCACGAAATGCGCCCGGCGCTCCGCGTCGATCGCGCGCGTCACGGGATCAGGGAAATGGCAGCGATCTTCCGACGGATAGTCGAATGTCGGAATACGGACGGCCTCGATCTGGATCATCCAACCGCTTCCAAGCCGTGACAGAATCGCGTTGATGTGCCGCGACAACTCGTTGCGTTCGAGATCAGTGGCACTTTCGGAATCTGGACCGGCAAAATACCAGCCGGCCATCAGACTTCCGTCCTTCAGCAGGAGCACGCCATTGTCGACCAGGCCGGCATAGGGGACGAGATCGGCGAAGGATGGCCCGGTGGTTCGGAAGCGTTTAAGAGCGACCACGCAAGCCCCCTCAATACCGCCGCCAAGGAGACGTGGTCGCCTTGTAGTAAGATTTATAGGAAACGTGGCGGACATAGACCTGTCTCATCAGCGGATCCGACTTCGCCATGATCCGCAGCAGCCCGACGATTACGATCCAAACCGCGATCCCGAAGAGCGCCGAATAGATCGTCAGCACCACGAAAATCAGGATAATCGCGGCGAGGCCCGTGAGAAGCAGGAGTTCGCGGTCGGCACCCATTAGGAGGCTGGGACGCGAGAGTGCACGGTGGATGCGGTTGCGCTGAAGGCTGGACAAGGACTCAGCCATGATCCCGCTCCCCTGTCCGGCTTTGTCCGGTTGATGCACCCCCTTCGTCCGTCAGTCCGATCGATGAACCGGTTGCGCCGAACAGACCGACGATATTGGTGGCGCCGAGCAGGATGCCGGCGACGAGCACGACATACATCAGCCGTCGCGCGAAATCGTTGAGCTCGCCGCCGAAGATCAGCATGCCGCCGGCGATCGCGACCGCGGCGAGCGCGATTGCGCCCGCCACGGGCCCTGTGATCGACTCCTGGATTTGTTTCAGGGGCCCTTCCCACGGAAGTCCGCCGCCGGAGCTGGCAAAGGCCGGCACGGTGGTTGCGATGACAACCGGAGCGGTCAGCAGCGCGATAGCAATGAATGCGGTTCTAGGCGACATGGCGCGCCTCCTGTTCTTCGATGAGTTGCTCAATTTCGTATTGGCCGTTGGTGAAGCGCTCGACCTGGATGACATCGCGAACGCGCCGTCCGCGCGGTGTTCGTTCAATCGAGATGACGAGATCGACCGCTTCGCCGATTACCTCCTGCATGGACTGCTGGCTGGCTTCGGCGGTCAGCTGTTCAAGACGGCGTAGCGCCGACATGGCGGTGTTCGAATGGATGGTTGCCACGCCGCCCGGATGCCCGGTATTCCAAGCCTTGAGCAAGGTCAGAGCGGCACCATCGCGGACCTCGCCTACAACGATCCGATCGGGACGAAGGCGCATCGTGCTCTTGAGAAGGCGCGCCATGTCCACCGCCTCACTGGTATGGAGGAAAACGGCGTTCTCGGCTAAACACTGGATTTCGGCGGTGTCCTCGAGAATGACGAGCCGATCCTCCGGCGCGCTCATCACGATCTCGTTGATCACCGCATTCGCGAGCGTGGTCTTTCCAGACCCCGTGCCTCCCGAAATGATGATATTAAGCCTAGAGTAGATCGCGCTGCGGATCGTGGAGGCCTGATGCTGCGTCATCACGCCGGAACTCACGTAGTCGTCGAGCGGTATAAGACGCGACGCACGACGGCGGATGGTGAACGCGGGCTTGGCGACCACTGGAGGGAGAAGTCCCTCAAACCGATGCCCTCCCATCGGCAATTCGCCGGAGATAATCGGCTGCTCGCTGTCGACCTCGGATTGAAGCGCATGTGCGACCGTGCCGATCACCATTTCGGCCGCGGCCGACGACATTTCCCCTGCCGGGGCGACACCGTGCCCGAGACGTTCTATGAAGAGCTTTCCGTCCGGATTGAGCATGATCTCCACGACTGTTGCGTCAGCGAGCGCCACGCAGAGCTGATCGCCGAGCGCTTCCTGGAGTTTACGGACAAGGCGAGCATGGGAGCGAAGCTGGTTCATGGACGCCTCCTCAGGCTGCCTCGCAGCGGATAAAATCGGAACGGTAATTGGCTGGACGAAGCTTCTGGAGCGTAGTGGCGTTCGCGGGCAGCATTCCTGCCACTGACATGGTTGCGCCGATCTTTCTCGGTTCGTCTAGCCGGTGAAGCGGCCAACCGACGCGCGAGAGTATTCGTTCGAAGCGCAGGTCGGTCACCGTGACGATCTCGGTGTAGCCGTTCGCTAGGCACCATTCGATGATACCGGCGAACATGGTCAGGGTCGCCTCATGTAGTGCGCCGCCCGCCCTGCCCTCCAGGAGATTCGTATCGACGCAAAAACGGGAACTCTCGATCATAGCGCAGTGAGCATTCAACCGCCCGTTTGGAAGAAGTGACGGAAAGATCCGCGTCACCATGGTGGGGCCAAGCGCTGGAAGCAATCTCGCGCATCCTGCCAATTGGCCGCTGCTGGCGATCGCGAGAATGTAGGTCGGTACGAGAGCGTCGAAAGCGTCATATTCTCGACCGTCGGCAACCGTAACATCCCAGCCCAGGCGCTCGGCGAACACACGCGCGCGCAGTTGGTGATGGCGGTGGAGAAATTGGGCTTCCTCGACATTTCTTGGTTTCGAGATCGCGAGAACTTGCATGATTTTCTCCCCTGTCGTGGGTCGGGGAGGAAATCAGCACGGATGCGAATCGGGCGGTAGTTGTAGAATCCTACAAATCCGGGACGACGTGAGTCGCACCCTTGGCTAGCGGTCAATCGCCATATGGGTGGGTCTTTTCGCCAGCGAGCGCAAACTGGACAGCATGATACACAGCAAAACAAGCTTGGAAGGCGCACCGTCGAGTACCTTGCTAAACGCATGGAAACAAACGACAAAATAAGTATGACCGAGCGATTTATAGCCCTCTTGTTAATGCTTTCTTAACCTTAATTTCCTTGCTGTCGGGATGGAACCGGGAGATAGTTGCGGAAATTATGGCTATGGAGCCATTTTTTCGAAATTGTCTTTATCTCGGAAATAGTTTGAAAAATGAGCCAGCCGCAGCCCAACCGCTTTGATTTCGAGATCGCCCAGCAAGGGTCGAAGATCTCAACCGCGTTGCACATGCTGCGCAGTCAACAATATCCGCCCGACGCTCGTAAGGACCTACGAAAGTTCCAGCTCGCAGAGGTCGCCGACTTCATGGGTGTTACCCAGAGCCACCTGCGACAGATCCACTCGGAGGGCAAGGGACCCGAGATCGATTCCATCAACGGTCGGCGTTATTACACGGCCGAGCAGATGCTTGAGCTTCGGCAATATCTCGAAGCGAATAAGAAATCTGACAAGAGATATTACGTGCCGCGGCGGCGAGAAGGTGAGCCGATGCAGGTCGTATCGGTCGTGAACTTCAAAGGTGGTAGCGGAAAGACGACGACGGCCGCGCACCTTGCTCAGTATCTCGCCCTCACCGGCCATCGCGTTCTTGCGGTCGACCTCGACCCGCAGGCCTCGTTGACCTCGTTGTTTGGAATTCAGCCGGAACTTGACGACACAGCCTCTATTTATGAAGCGCTCCGGTTCGATGATGGGAAGAAGTCGATCGCGGATGTTATCCAGGCTACGAACATTCCCGGTCTGGATGTCGTTCCGGCAAACCTCGTATTGCAGGAATTCGAATATGATGTGCCGCTCGCCATCTCCTCTAAGAAAGGAGACGAGGGCAGGTTGTTCCATATGCGTATCGCAAATGCACTGAAGGGAGTTGACGACAGATATGACGTCGTGGTCATCGATTGCCCGCCGCAGCTCGGTTATCTGACCATCACAGCCCTCATGGCCTCGACCGGCATTCTCATTACCATCCACCCTCAGATGCTGGACATCATGTCGATGAGCCAGTTTCTGATGATGCTGGGCGGCATCATGACGCCGGTCGCCGAGGCTGGAGCCGGGATCCGTATCGAGTGGTTCCGCTATTTGGTCACACGCTTTGAGCCGACGGATATCCCGCAAGCGCAAATGGTCGGCTTCATGCAGTCGATGTTCGCTCAGCATATGCTCCGAAACCACGTGCTGAAATCGACGGCCATTTCAGATGCGTCGATCAGGAAGCAAACCCTATATGAAGTCGAGCGTGTCGATTTCGTTCGATCGACCTATGACCGCGCGATTGAAAGCCTGAACGCGGCCAATGGCGAAATCGTGGAATTGATCCATCATGCTTGGGGGCGGAAATGACGAACTTGTCAGCCGTTTTTTTCCTCGGTTTTAGTAGGTATGCCAAAGCTTTACCGCAGTTGAAGGAGGTTTGTCATGACGCGTGAAAATCCATTCGCGAAGCTGGACATCGCCTCCATTTCTTCAAGTACGACGCCCACAAAGTCTGGTTATGGCATGACAGGCGCCGCAAAGACTGTCGTGCGCTCGATCGAAGATCTCGCGGAGAATACGAAGAAGCTCATGGAAGGCGAAGTGATCGTGGAGTTGGATCCGCGTTCGCTGGACGTTTCCTTGATTGCGGACCGTCTTTCCGACGATGGCGAGGAATATCAGGAGCTCAAACAGGCGATCAAGGAATCAGGACAATCGTCACCTATTCTGGTTCGGCCCAGCTCGACCGACGGCCAGCGCTATATGGTCGTCTTCGGTCATCGTCGCCTGAAAGTGGCTCAGGAACTCGGCATACCGGTCAAGGCCGTCGTCAAGAAACTGGACGACATTGCCTCGGCGATTGCACAGGGACAGGAAAATTCCGCTCGCTCAAATCTATCCTTTATTGAACGGGCATATTTCGCGCAGAACCTCCTCGCATCTGGAATGACCAAGGACGTCATTAGATCGTCACTCGCAGTCGATGAGGCGTTGCTTTCCAAGATGCTCGGCGTTGTCGAGGTGGTCCCTACCCAAGTCATCAAGGCGCTTGGTGCTTCCAAGAAGATTGGCCGCGACAAGTGGCTGAGCTTGCGTCAGCTATTGCTGGCCCCTGCCCTGTTCAAAGCGGCCATGGACCATGCCGGAACGGCAGAGTTTCTTCAGCTTGCGGAAGAAGTAAGGTTCGATCACCTCCATGGATATCTGACACGATACAAGAACAAATCCGCGGCCAAGAGGCCGAAGGGCTCGACCTCCGCGAGGGAATGGACGTCGAGCGATAGTTCGCTGAGTTTCACGATGAACGCCAAGTCGAAGAAGGTCGCCATCGAGCTTTCGAGGGTCGAAGCGAAACCCTTTGGCGACTGGCTTTCGAGCCGAATGGAGCATCTATACGAGGAATACAGGCGCTCGAAATCTGAACGCAACGGAGATTAGGCCGCGAAAGAAAGGGCACTCCAAACGGCAAACCGTGGAAGCCTCTCTCGCTGATGATGGAAGGAAGGCGCCTTTCGGTGGTCCCTTGTTATAATGTTTTTGCAAAAACCTTATAATTGCAACAAAACTCCTGAGGACAATCTTATGAGTGTTTAATGGGCCCGCTGCGAAGACTGAAATCTCCCGTCGCTGCGAAATGAGAGCGACACGATCAATCTTGGACAGATCGCTCGCTTCTCTGTGATAAAGTTTAGGAATTGAGGGAATTACCCGTCAAATGACAAGGCGTGCCGCACGCCTGTTCTTCCGCTCTTTCCGGGCGAATCCACCAACCAGGACGGCCCAATGTAATTGCTTTCTCAATACTGACGCCTCATTGAAATTATCAGCTAAGCTCGTCCCGAACTTATCGGCTAAAAGTCGCCGACATATGACATTTTTCGGTTTGGACTGATGAGGTTAAGGGCGAGGGGATCATAAGGGAATGGCACCGGCGCTCTAACTAACGAGGCATTATTCGGTAGACGCATGCGGTTCCCTCAACGCCCCGGATTGGAGCCTCGAAGGCGCCCAACCTTTGGCCGGCGAGAAGTTGGCTGACGCCTGGCGCCGAAAACAGCGCTTCGGAAATGCAGATTTCTCCTGCGCCCGCCAGCGACTGCACGCGTGCGGCAACATTGACTGTCTGGCCGAAATAATCGAGGTTTTCGTTCAGACTCACAGCGATCGAGGGGCCGCAGTGGGCTCCGATCTTCAGGATAAGGTTGGGGTCGCCATGCCGAGCATTATAGCGCTCGATGACCCCCAGGATGTGCAGCGCGGCCGAGACCGCATCGGCCGGTCGGGAGAAAGCAGCCATCACGGCGTCGCCGATCGTCTTGACGATCGCTCCCGAATGCTCCTGCACCGTCGCGCCGAGCAATGCGAAATGCTCGCGAACTAGCGCATAGGCATTGAGATCGCCAAGCCGTTCATACATGGCGGTCGACCCCTTGAGGTCCGTGAATAGCAGAGTCACCTGTCGGATACCCAGACCCTCTTTCTCGTCGACGTTCTCCGAGCGAAACAGGCGCCGAAAGGTCTGTCGGGCAAGCAGCATGCCGCCCGACATGTAGGGATCAAAGTCGAGAGCCGGCTTGATTGTCTGCGCCAGGATTTCGGGTGGCCAGTTGATTAGCAGCAGCGAGCCGCGTGAGGCGCCGGAATTCTGTATGTCGATAATGACAGGGCCGGGCGGCACCGCCGGCAGCGAAGCGGAAAAGCGCTGCCCGTTATATCCGATCCGCAGGTGCGTCGGCACTGTCACGGGTTCGCCCGCGATCGGCAGTGCGAAACTCGCCTGGGTCTGGACATTGATGCCTGCTAGGAGGCCGGAACCGAGCTCCGCCCTCAACGTTGTGACCGAGCCTGGTGGCAGGAAAGAGAGGCCGCGAACTAGCCCCTGCAGGACATCGAGAAAGCGGATCTGTTGGCCGGGCAATCGCGCGTCGCTCAGGAAACGCGCCTTCCAGTGAAAATCCTCGACCGAGAGCGAGGCGGGATCATGAAACGGCAGCCGGCGGAGATGTGGCGACACCGTGAAGGTGACCTCGATGAAATCGTCGAGGTTGGTTTCGCCGCTGACATCGCAGAGGCCGCAGACGTAATGGGTTTTCAAGGTTCGCAAGGCGCCGAAACTGTCGAGGACCATGCCGGATTGGGGACACACCACGTCCCAGCTCATTTCGAACAATCCGCTTCGGGTCGCATGGAGAAACAGATCGATGCTTTCCGCCTCCGCGATGGCGCGGTCGCGTGCGAAGGCAAGCGGATTGACGCGGAAAAGAGACAAGTCGTCGCCGTTGCGGATCAGTGTTTCGAATTTGGAAATGACCCGCGGGCTCCAGGACCGAGCGTGCTCGATCTCAGCGATCTTGCTTTCAAGGAGCCGGTCCTGAACGTCAGTCATGTAGCACCTACGTGTCAGCTATCGATCAGCCATGCCGTGGGATCTGTCTTGCCTGTTGATGATTATAGCAAAGAATACAGTGCGCGTCCGCTTCCGGACACCGAATAGCCGGTCCCGCCGCAATCGGATCCTGAGATCAATGGGCGATAGGCAAGGCGGACCTTCAACCCGATGGACGTGAAAGGCGCGGCAATCGCGGCTAATAGGAAGTCTCCGAAATAGGGGTGAAATAGACGCACTCTGATCCGCTCTGGAGGAAATTACCCGTGACAGGTCAGCGGTCATCTCAGGTACGATACGCCGTCAAGCGGTTTTCTCAGGCTGAATTGCTGCAAAGTGAGCTGTTTCGAGGGAGCTGGCGCCGAATTGTCGCCTTCAGCATGCGTGAAGACTAGGAAATGCGGAGGGAAGGGCTTGAATGCAATGGTCGGGAGGATTTGAATTGCGCGGGCAAGCATGCGGCCAACGCAGCAATATTGGTCGGAGGTGATGAAAGCGGCCAATTCGATTTTTGACGCCGCTTGATTGTAATGAGAATTTCAATTACTATTTAATCGTAATCTGCAAAAAGGAATTTCCCTAATGACGTCACTGGCAGTAACGATGAAAGGGCAGATCACGCTAAAGCGGGATTTACTGCAGCACCTCGGCATCAAGCCGGGCGAACGGATCGACGTTGACAAGCTGCCGGGCGGCGAGCTTCGGGTGAAAACAGCAAAGCCGACCGGAACCATCGATAGCTTCATTGGTCGGCATGCGGGCAAGGTCAAGAAGCCGATCACTATTGAGGAGATGAACGAGCTTGCCGCCTCTGGGTGGGCGGGTGAAGAATGAAAATTTCAGTCGATACGAACGTGCTGGCTCGTGCTGTTTTGCAGGACGATGCAAAGCAAGGCCGCGCCGCCAGCAAGCTCCTGCGAGAGGCCACGCTCATCGCGATTTCGTTGCCCTGCCTCTGTGAGCTCGTTTGGATACTGCGCCGGGGCGCGAAGCTGTCGAAGGAAGACGTAGCCCTGACTATCCGCGATTTGCTGGATGCCGGGAATGTGGTGATGAACCGGCCCGCCGTCGAGGCCGGGCTTGCGATCCTCGAGGCGGGTGGTGATTTTGCGGACGGGATCATTGCCTATGAGGGCAATTGGCTGGGTGGTGAAACCTTCGTCTCGTTCGATAAGAAGGCGGTCGAGCTGCTTGCAGAGCAGGGGCAGACGGCACGGCTTCTGCCCTGACGGATTGGTGACGATCTGGCCGATTCGAGCCATGAAATTAGAGCAGGAGGGGAGACTTTCGATAGATTCTGAGCTTATAAGGGCCGTCACTGAATTTCGGACACACGTTGCATTGTGGCTAGCTCAGAAGCTGTATTGTCTTACGCTTTTCTATTTCTTGGCTTCAGGCATATTCAGTGTGTATCGCGTGTGGCGCCGCTCGCCGCTCCGGCTCATTACTCCCTTCTCCACCATATCCTGAAGGTCGCGTGTTGCAGTCGCACGGGAGGTTCCGGTGATCGAGATGTAGATTTCGGCGTTTAAACCGCCTTTGAAGCCTTCAATCCCTTCTCGAAACATACGGGAGACGACCTTGTCCTGGCGTTCATTGAACTGGCCGCGGAATCGGTCATAGAATTTTCCTTTGCCGATATAAAACGCGATTCGGGCAAGGGTCGCCTGCTGCGCCTCCAATATGGTCTGAGAGAAATAGATGAGCCATTCAGTAATGTCGAGCGTGCGCTGATTTGCTTCGAGTTCGCCGTAACACGCCTTACGGCTCTTTTCGATCGTGTATGCAAGCGAGGTCAGGCTTGGTTGCCCGATACTTTGCGCAAGCGACTTTTCGGCCAGTGCTCGGCCGATCCTACCATTTCCGTCTTCAAAGGGATGGATACTTTCGAAATAGAGGTGACCAATTGCGGCTCGCGTCAGAGTGGGAAGCGGAATTGTGCCTTTCGGTGCGGAACTATTGAACCATGACAGATACGCGTCCATCTCGGCCGGTACTCTGGAAGGTGGCGCCTCGAAGTGAACAACTGGTTTGTCGAAACGTCCGGACACAATTTGCCAGTTTTGCACGCATTTGTGAGCTATAGCGATGGAGTCTATCGCTCATCAGACGTCGTATAATGTAGGCTTGCCAGTCTGGTCTACATTACCAAACGCGCCGCCCGTCCGTTCTTTCGCTCCGCGTTGTTATAGTAGCTCGCGGCCTGCGCCACCGACTTATGGAGGGACTGCTGCATCGCCTCCTGCAGCGGCACGCCGCGATTGGCCGCCTCAGTCAGATACCCCGATCGCAGCCCGTGCGCCGAAAACATTTCCGGATCCAGACCCGCCTGCTTGCAACGCGCTTTCAGGATCAGATTGACGGACTGCGGCGTCAGCGCCCGCCGGTCGATATTGCCCCATTGGTCGATCCGCCGGAACACCGGTCCAGTCTCAATCTTGGCCTCCGCAAGCCACTCCTTCAGTGCTTCGACCGGCCGACCGATCAGAACCACATGCACCTGGTCTTCCGCCGTCGTCGTCTTCGTGCGGCCGAGATTGACGGTGAGGCATGGCAGGAGAGGGGAGGCGGCATTTTTCGGATCGGCACGCACCGGTTCTTCGTCGACCAGATCCTCGACCCGCAAGTCGGCGACTTCGGAGCGCCGGCGGCCGCCGGAGGCGAAGGCGGTCAGCAGCAGGGCGCGGTCGCGGAGATCGACGAGGCGGTCGCCGGCACAGGTGGCCAGCAGCTTTGCCAGCATATCGCCGGTGACCGCTCTTTTGCTTTTGCGGCGGCGTTGCCGCGGCGCGGCTCGCACCGCCAGCCGCAAAGCAGACTTCAAAGAGGGAGTACTAAAGAAACCGGCCAGACCGCGCCAGCGGGTGAGGATCGACCAAGAGGTCAGCCGCCGACGCACGGTGTCTGGCGCGTGCGGACCTTCAGCGCGCAGCAGCCCCTGGGCACGCAATTCCGTCTCGACCGCCGCCGGCATGCCGTGGCTGGGGTCCTCGGCACGCTCGATGGGATCCCAGAGATGATGGGCGACGAATTTCAGGAGCAGACTTTCCGGCGCCGGCCAGGGTAGGGGGCTGCCCGTCGCAAGCCCGCACCAGGCCTCGAGATAGCCCAGATCGGAGGCAAGCGCCCGCAGCGTGTTGTCGCCCATGCCTTCCTTGGCCAGATGCTTCAGGGTGGCAACATCCTCGTCGGTCAGCAGCGTTGCGAGATGATCGCGGCGGCCGAACGGTAGAATGGCGTCGAGCGCATCGAGTTCGTCGGCGCGATTCAGCACCGGATCGGCGGGGGAGAGGAGGGGGATGGCTTTGCGTGTCATTGCGCTGATGATGCAGGATGACGCATTATATCCGTTCGCCCGAAATCATTTCCCTTGAAGAGCAGAGGGGCCCTGGCAACGCTTGCAACCGCATAGGAAAAGCAATCCCCCATGTTCAATCCGGCCGGATGGCGGCCTTTGCCGAACTGGTCGAAAGCCTTCTCAGCGGCATAATAATGCCGCTCGCCAAAGGCCACCGCGGTCACGTTTGGCAACGCAACGAGCTGTGAAATGATGGTCGCGGCGTTGGGAAAGCTCTTGCCAGTCAGTACCATTCGTGCCTCAAGCAAGGTCGGCCAGCCAATGACGACTTCCTCACGGGTGACGAGCGCATGAAACCGTTCAGCTTCAGGCTCTCCCAGTGACGTGGCCACAATGACCGACGTGTCGACGGCGATCATTTCGGCAAACCGTTTTCATCGTAGAGATCATCGTGAGCGGAGGTGGTGCCGGGTGGCACAGATCGCCGGCCCTCCGCCATCAGCTCCCAAAGCGTATCGGCCGGCGTGTGTGCCGACTTTTGCCGCAGTTCCCGGTCGTAGTGCTCAAGGGCCAGTTCAACGAGCTTATTGATCGGCTGGCCGGTGCGCCGCGCGAGTGCATGCGCGAGGTCTCTGGCCTTGGTGCTGCGGACGGAGAGTTGCGGTTCGGACATGACTTTTCCTCATCGAAATCGAATTCACATATAGGGATTTGCGCTGCTGATGGCAAGTTTTGGGGGGCGGATGGCTAACTATCGATACATGATAATTATCGATGGTTAGAACGTCAGAAAAACATCGTCCCGAGCAACGGAAGCAAATGCTAAATTCGCTTCAACAACGTAAAAGAACAGCGTTAATTCATATGGTTAACGAATGGAAAAGCCGCTCGTGATTGCGGTGATTGGGGGTAACTGGGGCAAAATCGATGGCAGCGCCCGCCTGGCAGGCAGACGTGTTTCGACGCATCTATCATGATCTGCTGCAGCGGGTAAGACTTGGACAAGATGAACGGTGTGGAATGGCTCGGGTTTGCGCCCGACTTGCGAACTCACGATCGGCCGCACGCACACGCCAGTGTATTACAACCCAACTATCCTTCCAACTTGCCAGCGAGGCGTGCTATTGCGAAGGCCATAGTCTGAAGGTCATTTCCCGGAAATTTCGATGCTTTGCGATCTTGCTCATAACTTTCCGCCCAAGGTCGCAGAGCTTTTGCAACGCGATCGCGGCCTGAAGCGCAACTTCCGCGAGGAGAGCGTCACCGACATGCTGATGTTCAGCCTTGTCGGCCTTCAGCCCTTTGGCGTAACCGTTGACTTTCCAGACGAGCCGACCACTGGCGGCGATATGGAATGGGTATTCGCAGCGCCCCGCGACATCAACGGCGGGCGGTATCTGCGAATCATCCTGCAAGCTAAACGCGCCCAATTTGCGAATACAAGGGGTGGATATTGGTACTATCAGCATCTCGATCACGAAAAAGGCAAGCAGGCCAGCACCTTGGTGAGGCACGCATCGAGCTCGCCCGGCGGCATGTCGACACTTCCAGTCTACATCTTCTATCACCCGAGCTCTGCGCTGTCGCCAAAGACGGCCTTGTTACCCGCGGTTGACGGCGTCAATCTGGTGTTCGCCCACCAAGTCGCGCCTGTGGTGGCGGGCGGTTGCGCTCGCAAAGACAAGACAGTTGAGGCCTGGCGCGGCTCATTCATGCGGCTCTCGGATATCCTGTGCTGGCCCTTCTTGTCTGTGCGTCGCCCGACCGGGCCGGCCGGCTCCATGGGATTTCAGATCACTGGCGGCCCCGCGTCAACAATCCCTTTCACACCAAGCTTTCATCCCGATTTCGTCGCAGCTCGTCTGCAACGGCGGCTTGAGACCGCGGGTGGAAAATTCCCCCTACCGGCAGATCTAATTCGGCGCGTCTCCGCGGCCGAAGGGATCCCGGTCGAACTACAACGTGCTATCGAAGGAAACACGACGGCTCAGGACCGCAAGGAGCTTGTCCGTCCGCGCGTCATCTTTACGACGCAGATCTCGCGCGCGCATCCTTCGTATGTCCGCGCCGTGCGCCGCGGTTCGAACGTCAAAGAATGATATGCACGAACGGTTTCGCGCGTTTTACGGAAGACCTGCATCCGAAATTCGGGGCACTCATGGCGTAAGAAGCGGTCGTGACCTGATCCTGCCGCAGGGAGTTCACCGGCTCCGGGATCTATATGTTCTCTGAATCCGCAGACAGCCTATATGTCGGACGCACTCGAGATCACCGCAAACGCTATCGCTGGAATACCCCCTAGGCGGAGACGGCGTCAGCCGACTCCGGTCGCCCGCTGGTAGAGTGCGACCGCGAAGCTGATGGGCCCAAGCAGCATGTCGAGTTCTATGAACCGGGAACGACGGGAACCCTGATCAATTCCGACCCAAGAATGTGGTCTCCGGATAGATATCGTTCAGATACCTACGCCCAAACTCATCTGACAGGTATTTCGCCATCCGAAACTCGATGATGAGGCTCCGAAGCGACCCGGAAAATGGTGCAAGTCCATCGTAGCAACAGAGTGCGACCTCGTGACTCGTCAACTGGCTGCGCAATAAATTGCCGTAGCCGTTTTTCTGGTCCTGGCTCAAAAATGCGTCATCTTTTATCCGCATCAAATGTGTGTAGAGAATGCGATAATAGGGCGCCAAAGAACTCTCAAAGCGATTGTGAATGTGCTTTGTATAGAGGTCCGCAAGGATCTCAGCGGTAAGTGGTCCGTTGTTTTGAGCTTCCGCACGCTTAATCCAGAAAAGCATTTCAAAATTGGCTTGTTTAAACGCTTCGGTGCCCTTCGTGAGCGCGGAGGCCCTCGAGTCGCCTCTTATTTCGACGCGATAGATTTCATACTCATCGCTATGCCGAAATTCGACCGCGTCTCGAGCTTCCCGCAATAAGCGGAGCAATTCATAAAATGTCGTTTCGAACTGCTGCATATGCTGGTCATGTCGGTCCTGCGATATCTGCTTTTGCTGGTTTGCGAGATCCGCACGCTGCTGCCTGAGTGTAACCAGCACAGCGATAAAGGCGAAGGCCGAGAACAGGGCATTTAACGCCCCGAAGCTATCGCCCCATTGGCCCAAAGCCTCTTGATTCCACGAGAGCCCAAGGACCCCAACGATCCAACTCTGTGCTGACCAAGCGATCCACATCGAGAGGAGAAAAAATGCGGCGCCAACAATCCAACTGACCTTCATTCTATTCGCCTCGGTTCACTCGCAACTTGATACAAATTTCGTTGGAGAAATTCAATTTTTAGATGTGGCGGCTTCTAGATGGATCTCCTCCATCCCTGGAGACGATGAAGCATATCGGAGTTTTCAGTATAGCGCCGAGCACACTCAGGAAAGCGGACATTCCCGATGCGCGAAAAGGGGACCAGGTAACAACAGGAGCGTTCGCTTCGCGGCCTGACACGAGTTGGTCGTTGTGCCAAAGACAGAGTACCCATGCGACTGATAAAGGGCGTCCGGGGCGCCTTCTCAAGAATTTGCTACTATCAATGCAAACAAAGCGGCGACGCGCCGAATTTCCAACTTCGCTGATTCCTGTTGATCGAATCACTTCTTCGTTTACAACTTGATTGAAACTCGGGGGCGAACTTTGTCGGCAACATCTTCTACTCATGCGTGGATACGGTTTTTAAGAAACTACGGCCCGATTCCTACCAATGACAACATGTATGACGAAACGATCCAACGCGCGCTCCGACGTCATAAGATCCGACCGATCATGCTTCCCGCACCACTTCGCGACGAGCTTGTTGAGAACTTTCGCGGCCCTACCCCCAACTCATACATTATTACCGGTACAGCCGGGGATGGAAAAACATATCACTGCCGAGAGGTCTGGATCGAGCTCGGCGGCGATGCGAACCTCTGGAACCAGGGCGACAAGGTTCAGCGTCTGGCTCTTGGCGACGGCCGCTCATTGGTCGTCGTCAAAGATTTGAGCGAACTGCGCGACGACGAAAGTGCATCGCTTATCGCGGATTTCTCGGCCGATATTGCGAACCCAGCCGCTGCAACATCCTATCTCCTTGCCGCCAATCACGGGCAGCTACTCGAGAAATTCAAATCCGCGCCGAAGACGCCTGAGATCGAACGGGCGAGCCAGGTCGTCGAAGACCTCTTGGTGACGGGCGTGACGAGCGACGCGGAAATTCGTCTCGAGCTGAGAGACCTCAGCCGATCTCCGGCGGCTCAGATGATAACGGCGATCATCGAGGCGATAACCGAACATGACGGTTGGCAGGGGTGCGACGGCTGCTCCGCGCGCAGCGACGGCGCTATCTGTCCCATCTTCGAAAATCGCCGACGGCTCATGGGCGCCGGCGACGAGGATCCGTTCAAGAAGCGACTCGCGGCGATCATTGAGCTCAGCGAGCGCAACGGCAGCCATTTTCCAGTGCGTCAGCTCCTGGCCTTGATCGCCAACAGTCTCCTCGGTCATCCTGACGCCCGGGACGGATTGATGACATGCGCCGACGTGCCTGCGTTGCAGGACGCCGGACATCTCGATTTGGCAAGCATCTACCGCAATATTTTTGGCGAGAATCTGAAGCCGAGCAGGGCGGAGAAGACAGAGCTTTTCCGTAAACTCAATGCGTTCGGCATCGGCGCGGAGACGAGCAACCGGGTTGATAATCTGCTCGTCTATGGCGCTGACGATCCGGCCTATAAGGCCGACTACGATGAACTTGTCGTCTCGGATCCCGTGTACGGCGCGACCGCCGCGTTCACAAGTGCTCAACGCACTTACCTCGAGGGCGCGGATCCTAGTGAGCGCACCGCTTTCCTTGGAGCGCTACGTGCCCAACGGCAGCGCCTGTTCTTCACGATGCCGGAGTCCAAGATCGACGAGTACGATCTTTGGGACCTCAGCGTGTTCCGTTATGCAGGCCTCTACCTCGAAACGGCGCAGAAAATCTCAGCCGGACAAGGCGCGCCCCGGCAGGCGGTCAGCATGATCGTCCGCGGACTAAATCGTATCTTCACGGGGATGCTGGTTCAAAACCAGGATGAGCTCGTGCTTGCCACGTCCGGCAGCTTTTCGCAGTCGAAGCGCAGTCCGCTGCTCGATGAAATCATCTCCGTGCCTCGGTCGAGCGGCGAAGAGGTTAGCATTGTCCTGGACAAAGCTGGCCGAGACTTCGGAGTTTCGGTCAAGCTTGTGCGCGGTGGCGAAATACCTCCGGTGTTCCTGGCATTGTCGCCGACCAGGTTCGAGTTTCTCGGGCGCGTCGCCGAGGGTGCCCTGCCCAGCAGTTTTTCGCTTGAGTGCCACGAAGATCTCCTGGCCTTCAAGGCGCGGCTGCTGCGGGAGACCGAGAACCGCCGAAAGCTCGACGGGGACGATGTGACGGCAGACGGCGAACTCGTTTTGCGGTTTATCGACATCAATACCGATGGCCGTGCGCAGCCGCGGCGCGTAATCGTGCGAGTATGACAATGGAATTTCTTGATCGCCCCACCCAGTTTGAAGAACGCACCGGGCCTGCTTATTGGATCGACGAAGCGATCTGGGGACACCGCCTTCATGATGAGCAGTCACCGTGGCTGACATTCCTCGAATTTCTGACGGTGCTCCTGTCGGAGCACCGTGAGGGCCGGGCGCTGATCGAGGGAACGTATAACAGCCTCTCGTATAAGCCGCAGCTTCAGCTACGCCTGCGCAATCTCGTGTTCAACAATCCCCATGTGATGACGGTTCGCGCCGAAGCAGGGTCAGACGACGAGGCGTGGTCACTTTGGCTCGATAAGATGGCGGAAACCGCGGGCGGCATCGACAAGCCTAATTTCAGGTATCTACGCGATCGCTTCGAAACGTTCGACGACTTTGCGGCCGTCTTGAACTTCCTCCAAGGCTCAGCAATCGAAGGGTCGAGCAACAAGCGGTGGAGCTCCAAATTCGTCTTCCCGTTCGGGCCGCATTCTCTGTTCGAAGACGTCAACGTCAAGCCGAACGGCAGCGTCTCGAACGATCGCCGGTTTTTCGCCCGCACCGGCGAAATCCTCTATCTCATGTTAAGCAGGAGCAAGCACGCTGACGAGCTTCGCGCCTTGCTGACGTCCCGCTTTCTGGATCAACCGGCGCCCTATGATGCAATGGCGCGCGCGCTCCAGGGGGATGTCCAGCTCGCCAAGGCAGAACGTGGGGGTGCCTATCTGCCGTGTTCGCAGCACCTTGTCTTCGATCGGATGGCGGAAGATTGGCTTTCGATCCTGAAGCTGCCCATTCCGGGCCATGACGCTATTCCGCATCTTGTAACCACTGCTGGCCTCAATCTGCTTCTTTATCAACTCGATCGGGCAAGAGAGCTGCTTGACCGTTCTCCTGTCGAACTCGCATGCGAAATCGTCTCGCCAAAAAAGTCGGTTGTGCGGGATCTGTCAGCCGACTCCTATCAACACAACAACATGCTGCCGCAACTCGCGATCGAGCGCTTTATCGTGCGAATTGCCGAGACGCCGGCCTGGACGGCCGCCGTTGCATCCGACGAACCCGTCTTGAGGGCCAGCGACCTGATGCAGCGCGAGTTCGGATGGCCAGACAGGGACGAAGACGAGACTGTCGGTGATCCGACGCAACTGCTTGATGAGCTGCTCAGGAAGGCCACCACCCGTCACAAACAGCACGTGGGCAAAATTCATGCGACATGGTCGCGGGCTATCGGATTGTCGTCACGTCGATCGAGCCGGCGCGTACGGTATGCACCAACCGATCGGTTGCTGAAGACCCTCGTCGTGGCCTGCGTGGACAACAGGCTCGAATTCAAAGACTTCCTGGCGCGCTTGCATCAGCGGTACGGGATCGTCATCGGAGATGCGCAGGCACGATCATTTGTCGATGCCGGGACCGCAGATCAGGAAGACTTTTCGGACAATGCCCATCGCCTTGAAGAGCGATTGGCAAGCCTGGGTCTTCTCAGACGCCTATCCGACAGCTGCGCCTATGTCGAAAACCCATTCCAGAGAGCGAGAGCCGAGTGAATCCTTCTGATCTCATTGGCGCCGCCGGCGCGACATCGATCCGTTTGCGTCTTGACGCGCTCTCGCCGGAAGATGGCATGGCGCGATATCTTCTCGATCGTCTGACCGGCGAGCAGGTCGCTGCAATCACTCTGGCGTTGCTCACCGATGCGAAAGCCACTGAGCTTCTGACCATTGCGCTGCCGCGCAGCCTAGTTTCACCTTTCGGACTTCCGGATAGCGTGATGACGGACGAGCGGATGGTGGCGATCCGGCACGCCGACTATGACCGTCCCGCACTTCTTTTTGCCAACACGGATGAAGACCAAGGTGCCTCCCTCGGGGATGTGACCTTGATAGGCGCGAAACAGCTGACGGAAGAGCCGGGACCTTGGGTCGAGGCCGCTGCCGTCGGCCTTGGTCTGAGCGAGAGCCAGATCGCGACCTGGATGGCTGCGTTGAAGGGGCTGACTGCCGCCGATGACTGGACGCTCCACCAGATTGCAACCTATGTCGCCATGACCCGAACGCGTATCGAAACCGATGCGGTACCGGTCACCGATGCACTTGGATGGGCATTGCCGGCGTTGCGCCTGCCGCGCGACAGCGGTTACTTTCTGGGGCTTGGCGAACGCGATCGCGAAGTCACGCGTCGGTGGAAAAAGCTGTTCGAAAAGCTCGTCGCCGAGCGCAAACCCCTGATGGTCAAGCAGCGTCCCAATCGCCAGCTTATCGAAAATGAAGAGTTGAGAGAGCAGTTCGCGGAGGTGCGGGACGATATCCCGGCGGAGGTCCATCCTGCCATCGATGCTTTCATTGAGGCCGCGCCAGGCTGGGGCTCAGAAGCAGAAGCGCTCAGCCTCTTCGAATGGGAGGCTGAGAGCGTTCTTCAGCTGTTTTCCGGCATTAAGCTGAAGAAAACCTCGCTCGCCCAAGAGACGATCAATTTCTTCGAGTTCACATTTCCCGACCGACTGAGCCCAGTCGACAACGAATACCTCCGCGTTCTCAAAGGCCGATCGCTGAAGGAGACGCGTGAGGACGATCGCGAGTTCTTCGAGGCCCACAGGGATGATCTCGGGCAAGACAAAGCTCTCAGGGTCAAGTGGGAGCGCTTTGTCTTCGGTCGCCCGATCGAATGCACCGATTTCCTTGAAGGCCTGCTGCGAGTCATTGAACGTCTCTTTGGTCAGGTGCTCGGAGGCGGGTCCCGGAAGTTGAGCATTAAGTCTGCTCGGCGATCGCGTAACCAGTGGCTCGACCTCAATGCCGACGTTGGCCTGTATTTCGGCCTGCGCTACAGAGGGTTGCCGGCGCTTCTCGGCGCAGCCGTCGAATGGGACGTACCCGATCTCTTCAGCTACGAAGAACTGCTCGATCGCGCGAAAGCACGTCAGAAAAAGTACCGGCGAAACGAGTCGACGGCGCGAAGTGCCTTGCAGATCAAATTCGATGTGGCGCTAACAGCCGGACGGGAGCGGGCAACCGTTCAGCTCGTGTGGACCGGCCAGCCAGCAGCCATCGGCCTGGAACTGCCGAAAGATCTTGGCCGCCTCATCAAGCGCCCGTTTGGACGCAGCAGCGTTGCGCGTCTCTCGGTTAGTCGAAAGGGCGCTCTGCAGTCGGTGTCTCTCAACGATACGGGAACGCTGCAACCAGCCTTCGGACAGGATGCCGGAACACTTATTCCGCGCACGAGCACCGGCATCGACCTTGCGAAGCTCTTCCCAAAACTCTTGAAGGAGGCAAAGGAGGCAGGCCGGATCACGCAGGCGGGCGCTGACGACATTGCTGCGGCGTGGAAGCAATTCGCCACCATGTATACCGACGCAATTACATCCCTGCAGTCGTCCGGGTACGCGTCTGCCATCCTCCTCACTCAGGCTGACGCCTACGGCGCCCTGCTGAACAGTTTGGCTAAGAATGCCATAGGTGATCTTAACCGCCGCGATATCTGGGAGCCGGTGCTGCGGATCGGAACGATCGAAGTACTAGGGAGCGCGCCGTCAGCCATTGTCGCACCGTGGCACCCACTGCGCTTGGCTGGTGTAGCGGCTAAAATGCGATCGGTGGCAGGCTTGGCCGGCTATCTCTTGTCGGATGTCGATGTGAACTTCGGCGACTCCCGTCTGTTTTTCAGCGATCTGCGCGACGAACTCAGCCATCCGCTCTACCCTGAAGTGGCTGTCGGCTATGACGGCAGCGAACCTGTCCTGCTCACGGAAACAAGCACGGTCAACGACTACAGCCTGGTCGAGCGGCCGGTTCGTGATCCATCCGAGGCGACCACGGACGTTGATCCATCAGAGGCCGCAAAACAGATCCGCGCTCTGCTCGAACGCTATCTCGACCTGCAGCCGCATGAGCGGTTGAATCTCAGCATCATGCTCTACAATTGCGATGCGGCCGGGTTGCCGCTCGCAACCGTGAGCGCGCTAAGTTCGGTGCAGGATCAGGAAGAGGTCCATTGCAATGTTCTGGTCCGCCATCGCGACCGGGCCCGCTTGTCCGGAGTCTACACCGAGCTGCTTGAACGATCGGAAAATGATCCCGATGCGGTAGTGGTCAGTGAGACATCGCGGAACTTCATGTCCAAGCTGCGTATCGGCGTCATGCTCGACGTTGCGGGCGGGTCAAAGTCGGGCGGAGCACGCGAGATAGACGTGGCATTCCTGCACGACGTTGTGTCCCGTCAAGCGCGCGAACAGTGGTTTCCGGTTCCGGCTTTGCCGGATAATCCTTCGTTGCTGGAACACGTACCGGCCCGGTGGTCGTACCGGCGGGTCACCGCCGAAGACGAACTCAAGGCGACGAGCTACCTGACGTGCCCGCGTCAGCCAGATGCTGGTTGGGCCTATATCGACGCCGTCGCGAACGTTGTTCGGCGCCAGTCGCACGGTCCAGACGAGCACTATCTGCCGGCGCGCCAGATCTCGTTCCAGGATGGTGGCCTGAAGGGAATGTTCGACGAGGTGCATAAATTGGCGGAGTGGGTCGCCACCTATGACGATCTTCTCGACAAGCGGCAGCTTGCTGCCCAAGGGATCAACGTCATCCGGTATCGTCGGCAACGCACCCACGGCCGCAACATGGTCGTGTCGTCGACATCGGAGCTGCGAATACTTCACGTGCTGGTCAAGCGGCGGCTCGCGGAACTCTCCTTGGGTTTTGACGACGACCGCCTTGCAGGTCTCGCCCGACGAATGATCGAAGACGCCAATGCTATATCCGGCGATATCGTTTTGCGTGCAGCCAAACGGGGCGTTTCCGCCGGCGAGCTGATTGGTTTGGTGCTGAGCCGGGCCCTGGTCGAAGAGGAGCTTGGTGAGCGCGCAGCCGTTGCTTGGTTCCTCCTCGATGATTATGCGGAATGGCTTGGACAGAAGGAGGAGGGTATCGCCGACATCCTTGGCATCAGCCTCTCGACAGGCGAGGATGATCTTCCGAAGCTGAGGGCAATCGTGACTGAAGCGAAATACGTCGATCAATCCGGTTTGGCGGAGGCGAGCCGCAAGTCACGCAGTCAACTGCGACAGACTGTTGCCCGTATCGATGACGCTTTGTTTGGCGATCCCGGACGCCTCGATCGCGACCTCTGGCTTTCCCGCATCTCCGATTTGTTGCTGGACGGTACGGCAGCACTAGGTCAGGCAAACCTTCTCGAACGGGTTCGAGACGGTATTCGCCGCGGTGCTGTCCCGATCGATTTGCGCGGTTACTCGCACATTTTCGTTTCTGGCCCAGCGACTGACGGCAGTTCGTCGGGAGAGCAGGATGAGTTGCCGGAAATTCAGATGGGGCTTCAGGAAACGTTCACGCGCGAGGGGCTCCGCAAACTGATCAAGGCTTACGAGGCGAAACAGAGCCTAACCGAACTTCGCGCCCAGCTTGGCGAAAAGCATACGTGGAACTCGGTCAGTTATCGTCACCCGGCGCCGCGGGTTGATTGGACGAAGGCTATCAAAGAAGAGCATTCGATTGCGGGGAGCGAAAAGCCCATCAGCCATGACTATGATCAAGATGACGACGAGGGCGATCCCGAAGGCGGAATTGTTATTGAGGCCGTAGAACCGGGCACAAACGGCAATGGTTCGGTCGCCGTGAGCGGCGACGGCGGCGGTCTGTCCGGCGGGGAAATCACCCCCGCCCCAGCTTCCACCCAAACCAAAGACGAAGACCAGCCAACCATCTCACTATCGTCTTTGACGAACAACCAACCGGGTACTCCTGCGTTACCGAGCGGCGGTACGGCTGCTCCGACGCCCGACAAATTTCCTCGCGCCGGCGCCGAGATCGGCATTGCCGCTCTCATCGAAGCTCGCGCTCAGAAAGCGCGCGAAAACTCCGCGGACGAGCGGGAATGGTTGGACAGCACCGCACAAAAGCTGCGTTCCGCACTGCTCGGCTACAATCTCCAGGCCAAGATCGTGGGAACGCGCCTGACCCCAAACGCCGCACTCATCCGCTTCATGGGGTCGGATCGTCTGCGCGTGGAAGACATTGAAGCGAAACAATCATCTCTACTGACGACGCACGGGCTCAGGCTGATTTCGATTTCGCCATTGCCGGGCGAGATCGTCGTCGGCGTAGCGCGGCCGCAGCGACAGGTCGTTTCGCTTTGGGATGTTTGGGGCCGACGGGAAATCAATCGCAATGCCGCGGGCGTGAACACGTCGTTCGTGCTCGGCCTGAAGGAACTCGACGGCGATATCCTCTATCTGAACCTTGGTGGTCCATTCGCCGGCGGCCAACAGCATGAGCCCCACACGCTCGTCGCGGGCGCAACAGGGTCGGGGAAATCCGTGCTGATCCAAGCGCTCCTCCTCGATATCGCTGCGACCAACTCCAGTGATCTAGCACACATCCACCTGATCGACCCGAAGATGGGTGTCGACTATGCGGCAATCGAGCGGCTGCCGCATCTGCAGGGCGGGGTGATTGTCGACCAAACGCGGGCGGTTGAAGTCATGGAGGGGCTCGTCACGGAGATGGAGCGCCGCTACGAGCTGTTCCGATCCAAGGGGGCTCGAGACATTCGAGCATTTAATTCCAAAGTCGAGCGTTCCGAGCGGCTGCCATATGTCTTTCTGGTCCATGACGAATTTGCGGAATGGATGCTGACGGAGGATTACAAGTCCGCGGTGACATCCAATGTTTCGCGCTTGGGCGTGAAGGCACGCGCCGCCGGCATGCATCTGATCTTCGCGGCGCAACGGCCCGATGCCAACGTCATGCCGATGCAGCTACGGGACAACCTCGGCAACAGATTGATCCTGAAGGTTGCGAGCGTCGGAACATCCGAAATCGCGCTTGGCATGAAAGGAGCGGAACAGCTCTTGGGGCTCGGTCATCTTGCCGCAAAACTGAGCGGCGAGCCAACTATAATCTATGCGCAAGCTCCGTTTCTTTCCGATGAAGATATCGAAGCGGCAGTTGCAGCAATATCAAACTCAAATAGTACGGCGAGTAGCGATTAGCCGGTTAGATGAAGGAGACATAGGGTGGGAACGTGGAATTCAAGTCCGCATCCGATCTCAGACCTAAGGGATTGGAACTCTCTTGGACGCCTTGAATTGCGGCCTTCCTTTCAGCGCAAGGAAGTCTGGAATCCGGCCGCTCGCATCATGCTCATTGATACTATTCTAAGGCAGGTTCCAATGCCAAAGATGTTCCTTTGGAACGAGGTTCGAAATGAACACACGCATAGGCAAGTAATTGACGGTCAGCAACGCATCTCAGCAATATTAGCGTTCCTAAGAGACGAATTCGCTCTAGACGAACCCTATTCGGGTGAATTCTTTGGGAAAAAATTTAGCGAACTTCCGAAAGAAGTAAAAGATAGTATACTTCTATACAAGATTGACT
The DNA here is from genome assembly GCF_008370325.1 of Martinezella tropici. Lineage (GTDB taxonomy): Bacteria > Pseudomonadota > Alphaproteobacteria > Rhizobiales > Rhizobiaceae > Rhizobium > Rhizobium tropici_B. Next base: position 458,007 of record NZ_VNIP01000004.1, read on the forward strand.
ATAACGAAGCTACTGGCTTTACGGAAGAAGAAGTACGTGAAGTTTATTCGCGTGTAAATAAGTACTCTATGCCGTTGAATAGGCAAGAGTTGCGTAGAGCCGACTTCCCAGGGAGGTTCCTTGAGCTTTCTACTGACCTCTCCCTAAACGAATTTCTCGATGCTTCACGGGTATTTACTGTCGGGCAACGAAGGCGAATGGGCGACGTGGAATTCGTGTCTGAGATTCTTGCTGGTATGCTTGAAGGGCCGCAAGATAAGAAGGGTGATCTGGACTACTTCTATTCTAGATATGCTGAATGGAAGCCTGCAGACGAGGCGAAGGTTAAACAAGCTTTCTTGGCGGTCATAGACGACCTAGAAAGAATTTTCGTTGCTGAAAAGTTGCCGTTGGCCAAGACGCGATTTAGGCAGAAATCGGATTTTTACTCTCTCTTTCTCACGATATACGAATTCCAGACTGCCGGAGAAAATCTAGCCGGCAAGAATCTTGAACCTTTGAGGGGTGATTTGCGCTTACTTGACGCCAATATAGCGCCAGAGTCCGAGATCGATGTGTTGAGCGAGTATGCTATAAAGTGCGTGTCCCAAGCAAATACCGTGGCGAGCCGATCTTGGCGGAAGAACTTCCTCATGGATATTTTGCAAGGAACTTATCGTGCGAGGAAACCAGACGGGACTGTGCGATTAAAGTTTGAATCTATCGCCTTTCAGTTGGAAAATGGCGGTGCTCAAGGCAAACTTTTTGAAAACTGCATTGAATGCGGCGAGCCCCAACACAATCATACGGGCGACGGACGGGAATTAGACTGGCCGGTAGGCACCGAGGTGTTCCAAATCTCAAACGCGAGTTGGCGGATGCACGGATGCAGGACGGGTGCCTGAATGGCTTTACTATTCTCTGGCCGCGGCGAAAATCCGGCGAAAGAAACGATAGTTATTCCGGATGAACTGCGGACTCCAATCGGAAAGACATATGAGGTTGGCGAAAGAATCGCTGCTGGCGGAAATGGGGTTGTACATCGGTGTACCGACCTAGGAGATGGTACCGAATATGCTGTTAAGTTTCTTCTCGACCTACGAGCGCACCGGCGTAAGCGTTTTGATCGAGAAAAAACCCTCCTTCAGGGGATCCGGCATGATCATCTAATCGCATATCAAGATGCAGGAAGTATAGATGGCGAGCAGCGAAGGTCGCGTTCATCACAACCAATAAAAGATATCCCATTTATCGTCATGATGCTGGCCAATGAACCCTTGTCGTCGCTTGTAAAACGAGCTCCTGTTCCGAATGAAATTTTTCTAGCTCAGTTCCGCGGACTCGCACATGGTCTCGGCGAGCTCCATAGAAGGGCTGTTCATCGTGATATTAAACCCGACAACATCCTCGTTATGGGGGACCGTTGGGTTCTCAGCGACTACGGACTATGTGACATGTTGGATCTGCCGGGCGAAGAAAGAATGACCCCCGACTGGGAAATCGTAGGTCCGCGGTTTTGGATGTCTCCAGAAGCAAATAACCGCAGCATTGGTCGAGATGACCAGATCAACGCAGCATCCGATGTATTTCAGCTGGCGTCGGTGTTCTGGTTTGTCGTTAACCGTCGTCACCCTACAGGAGTTCTTTCTAAGGCTGACTGGAAGGGACCGGAAACGCTGTTCGATCCAATATTTAAAGCACTTCATCACAGCGCTTCAATACGACCGGCTGATGGTGAGGCCTTCGCGGCACAGATTGATGACGCAATTCTAGGGTAATCGCCCCGCCCCCATAATCATTTGTGGCAAACAACGCAACTGGCGGCTCCTTCGTCAAGGCCGTACACCTCATCAATCGTCTCCGGGGTTCTGGCGGATAGCGGATTGATCCGCCGGCCGCGCCGCAGTCGCTCCCGGCGTTTCTCGTAATCTGACTTGATCTGTTCGACCCGTTCGGGCGAGATCAGATCCGTCAGGCTTTCGCCTTGGCTCCACGTGAACGGCGAGCCGTCTCGTAGCGCGGTCTTTTCATAATCGACGGCCTCGGCGAAGCGATCTGGATGATGTTCGGCGAGCCGAACCCACTCGATCTTCTGCTGGTAGAAGCAGAATGTGCAGCCGGACCGCGAACGCCATTGATAGTAGGCCGGCTCGCCGACGTCTGACTGCTCGAGTATTTCGATGACACCGGTACGATCGACGCCTGCTTCACGAAGCGGAAGATGGACCCGCATGTTGGGGTGTGTGGCTTGATAGCCCTCTCGGCTCGGCTCATCGGCGCGGATGGCAACGTAGGAGTGCACGATCGTCCCGCTTTCAAGATCCTTTTGCAGCCAATGCTCCAGCGGCCGAAGTTTCAGCTGTCGCGTGCACCAGCGGGTGCGGGGCGAGGGCAGAAAATTGCCGTACTCGTCCAACCAGAAATCAAAGTCGCGATCGGGGTTAAGTCGCTGGATCGGGCGGCCGAGAAAGCCTTCGAGCTTATCCAGGAAGCTATAGACCTCAGGCAATTCCTTGCCGGTGTCCGTGAAGAAATACTCGATCGGCAGCTCTGGATGATGCTGCCGCATGTAAACCGCGAGCGCGGCGCTATCGCGCCCGCCCGAGAGACCGAGGATATGACGCTCCCCACTCATTGTCTACTAACCTCATCTTCGCCATCGGCAGCCATCATCGCGACTGCACGCGCCAATGCAGCAAGCTGCAGTCGTCCACTCTTGTTTTCTGATCTGAGCGAAGCCACCAAGCGATCAGCGATGCCCGCGGCGGCCACCTTTTCGCTTTCGCTCAGTTCGAAGCTGCGCATCAACGGCGGCGTCTTCGGGTCCAGGCCGACGACAAGTGCAAGGGCCTCGGTCTGGGAGCGCCGATCTCGTACGATCGCCAAAGCCTCAAGCTCCCGGAAACGGCGCCCATAGCGAGCAATTTCCGTCAGAGCTTCCTGCCGGTCTCTGTCTGACCAGTTTCGGGCCGGGCGATGCAACAAGACGCTGACAGTGCTCTCGATGTCGCCTTTGCCGAGCTCCATCGCTGCAACGCGATCTGCAAAGGCGTCGAAATTGTAGTCGTTCGTCAAGCCTTTCAGCAGCGATGCGCGTTCCGCAATTCCAGCGAAACTTGCGGCATCGATGCCGAGCGCCTTTGCAAGTGCCAGACGCAACTCCTTGAGCAGCGCCGGATAGCTCGCTTCCGCCGCTTGAAGCGCATGGTAGACGGCCTCCGCGGTGAGCTCTTCACCGAGAGCAGCCGGAAGATCGTCAAACAAGAGACGCTCGGGATCGTCTGCCTTCATCACGATCCCGCGGATTTTCACGGCCAAAGGATCAAGGTTGGTGGTCCGCTTTGCGAACTGTGAGAGGTCTTCAAAACGCTGAAAGAGAGCTGCGGCGACGGGCAAGGACGCGCCGTGATGGTCGACGCCGAGCAGCTGCGCGAGCCCACTAAGAAACGCCGTTTCGCGCACGGACCGGTCAATTCGCCTCAAACGGAAGAGACCAGGCTTCTGCAATAGCTTGTCAACGACGACATCATCGATTGTTGTTTGATACACCCCGTCAATATAGACGGCGACGCTCTCGCGCTTGGCAAGCATGTAGGCAAGCGCCAATACCGGCATGACACCGGCTTTGAGACCATAGGGCGGCCGAGCCCACTCAGCGTAGACGGCATCGAGAGGCTTTTCGCCTGCAAAGTCGATTACCTCCCACGCAGGCCGGAGCGATGCGCCCTCTTGGCTATCGTCCGGTTCCGAAAAGCCAAACACGCCGGCCTTGATCTCTTTGTGCAGTCCGAATGGTCGAAGCAAGGTAAGATAGAGGCCGAGCTCGGCGGGATACTGGGTCATTCCCAGCTGCTCATGCGCATACGAGTTGACCATTGCATGAGCCAGCTCGCGCAAAGCCGCCATCGAATTCGATGATGGTTTGTCTCGCTGAAGCAACTCGCTCTTGATTATCGGCGCTTTGGAGAAACCGGCGTCGGCCAACGCACTTGCAACGACCGTTAGCGGTGCGCGTATGGCTTGGCTCGGTTGAGGCGCCAGGTACCAGCTTGCATTCTCAAACGCCGTTTCGAGCGACCGATGAAGCTGATCGATGCAGTGAGATTGTCTCGCGGCAATCTCCCGCCTTGCTATCCGGTCACCCTCCAGCTGCGGGTGCTCACGGAAAACACGTTCGACCGCCAACAACTCTGCGGCCGTTGACCGGAGGGCAAAGCTGTCATTTGCCCCGCCCACGGCAATTATACGCTCCTCCGCTGCCAGCGCTTTGGCGGCTTTCTGCGCCAGTTGATTGACTGATTTCGCCGTCAAAGAACCGTCGCCGAGGAGCAACAACAAAAGGCCGCTGCCACGAAGAGGGCGGTCCAAAATACCGCTCGTCAACGACTCGATCGTGTCGTTCGGGCCGACGACCTGCAGTGCTATCTCAAATGTCCTCAACGCGCCTTTCTGGAAATAGTGCCGTTTTGCCGTGGCAAATCCCAAACCGACCCGACGCGGAATGTCGGCGAGTTCAAGTGAATCCGCCGGTTGGATAGCCCGCCCAATGGCCTCTTCAAGATCGAAGTCGCTGCCGGCAAACAGCGCATATCCTCCGAGGCGTGGCTGCCGGATCAGAATAGCCCAATCGACGAGATCCCTTATCGCTTCGCTGATCGCTTTCATCGCGAAGCCGGGTACCGACGCGATCAAAAAATCGTCCGCGAGCACGACGCCTGATCCGTTGCGGAAAAACTCGATGATCGCGGCCGCCTTCGTCAATTTGACGTGCAAACTGGTTCCTTTGACACTGGCCCGCTCTATCGCCTCGAATGCGAGGCTGAAGCGGTTGCCGTCTATACCCGCGGTGAGGGCCATTCCAAAATTTGCAGCAAGATAGTCCCAGAGCATCGCGGGGTCGTAGGACCCGCCGTCGAGATCGGTCGTCTCCAAAAACTCCTTGAAGCCGGAGGGCTCCGCCGAACTCAAGAAGCCAAAGACGCTTCGTTCATTTTGGGCAAACCGCGCCCTTGAAATCGGTCCAAGCAGAAGGGCACTCACCGGGTTAAGAGGCCATGTCTGCCCTAGCGCTTCCGTCAGAACGTCAACATCTGTTGGGCGGCGTTTTGCGACAGCTTCAGCAACAGTGCGGGCGTGCGAGGCATCGTAATCAGGGCGATCAGCGGCGATGGCCCGCCCGAGCAGCGCAACTGTTTCGTCTGCACCCGAAAGAAAAGCGATGTCCTGATAACGGCCCTGAACCTTACGCCATTCCTGGCGGGCGTCGCGCGCAGCGCGTGCCGTGTACTGATCGAACGACTGGTGGAGAATGCCAATGACCACCAAACGGCCGTTGCTGCGGGATGCGTGTTCGGCGAGATCCTGAAGCAGATGCACGTCGCCGCCCTCGAGAGCCTCATGCTCAAGAAGCTTCCCGAGTTCGTCGAGAATGAGGAGGGCCCCGCTCGACGCGCCTTCGCCGCCTGCGATCAAAGCCTTTATAAGGCGATCATCGTTTGCTGCGAACTGGGACGCGGTATCCTCAGACCAACCAAGGGTATTGCGTGCGGCTTCAACGATAGCGTCCCGGAGCCGTGTCCGGCTTCCGGTAACGGGAATGACTTTCCAGGCGCCGCTGGTTTCGGGGAACGCCTGACTGAACAGGGTCGAAAGGGGCTCCCCCGCGATGTCTCGAGCAATTTTGCGGTTCTTCTTCGTGCCGGCCACGAGATTTGCAAGCAGCAAGGCAGCACTTGACTTACCGCCGCCATAAGGACCGGTCCAAGTATAAGCACCTTGATGGTGGTCCCGCTGGCTCTCACCAAGCGTACGCAGGGCTTTCGCCACGCTTGCCTGCAAAACGTATCCAACTAATGGCGGCGTACCGTTCAGGTCCGCGTCGAGCCGGGCCGATCGCGCAAAACGGCGATCGATGGAGACTATCCTGGAAAGCTTGCTCATGCTGCGATCTGACGGTCGGGTTTGCGTGGATAGGCGAGAGAAAGAACCATCGTCGGATCGAACTCGGATGTGCGCTGGATCTGGCGAAGACCGGCCGTGTCGACCCATTGCCAAGCACCTGCGGTGAGATCGTCGAGCCGCATCAGCCGGGAAACCACGCTGTCTTCATCGAGTTTGAAAACGCGGCCTGGCGAGCCTGCTCCATAACAAATCTGTTCAGCCGTCATTGTGGTCGAACCGCCGGAGCGTTCCCAGAATTGGCCAAGGGCGTAAGCGAATATGGCGTCATGGAGCCCTGGCTTGGGACCGCGGACGAACTCGTACCAGCCGCCAAGCCGAGCTTCCCGGATCAAAGCAAGCTCGGCTAACAGAGGCTCTGCTGCATCTTCATTGAGAGTATCCGCGCGTCGCACATAGCTCCGCAAAAATACCTCGATATCGCGCTTGAGCGTTCCGCGTGTTGCCCGCCATCCGTTAGTCTCGACCAAAGCCATGAGCTGGTCGAGCAACATGGCTGGATCAAACTCGATCGCATTAAGCAAATTGAACACGTAGTAGGCAGTTGTTGTCATCGCCGGTGTGCTGGCGATATGCCAATGAGCGAGCCAAATTGTCGAAGATTGCTCGAGGTAGGGATCGAGACCGTCGTCGCTGAGAATGGCGTGACCAACCCCGGTTGGCGCAATAATGCGGTCAACTTCGGTGAAGAACCCCGAAGCGAGCGCCCAATAGCGCATCGACACGGCCATGTTGCGTCCGACGCCGAAACGCGTTATGGCATCTTGTTCCTGAAATGTTCTCGAATCGGCTCCTTCTCCGATTGCATCGAAGGCTTTCTTCAACCATAGCAGCCGGAGCGGGAACGTTTCGTGTCCCGCAAACTGCCCTCTCGAATCGATCTTTATCGTAGCGCGTCCCATGAAGGGCACTCTACTGGTGAAGCTCTCCAGTTGCAAGGCGGGACTGCCCGGCTGCATCAACAATGTGGCCGGCAGCAGTTATTATCTCTTCAGAATTCTGATAGCGATTACAGAAAATCCGGATAACGCCGCGAGCGTCTATTTCAGAAAGACCAATAGATTCAAGAACATGGGAAGTCTTGATTTGCCCCGAGGTGCATGCGGATCCTGTTGAAAGCGAGACATGGCGCGCGATGCGGGCGCAGAGCTCGTCAGCATCGACGCCGAAAAGTTGGATGGACGCCGCGCCCGGAACTGTTGGCGCATCCCCGCTCACCCGCCGGAAGCGAAGTTGCCGCTGTTCAAGCGTCTCAATCAACTGCTCGATCAAGCCCGAGCAGTGCTTTTGGTCAGATGAAAGCCGGTGTTTTGCAACCCGAGCTGCCGCACCAAAAGCAGCAATCAGTGCGACCGGTTCGGTTCCTGGCCTCAGTCCGCTTTGCTGGCCTCCTCCTAATGTCAGGGGGAGGGGCTTCAGTGCTGATGCGGCAATATACAAGGCGCCGACCCCCATCGGGCCATAAGTTTTGTGGGCCGAAAGGGTGAGGTAGTCGACATCAAGCTCAACGACATCGACATCGATCTTGCCGGCGGCCTGCGCAGCATCGCTATGGAAGAGCGCGCCGCTCGCATGCGCCAAGGCAGCAGCTTCCTTGACCGGCTGAATGACACCGGTCTCATTGTTGACCATCATCACGGATGCAAGCAGGAGATCTTCGTCGATGAGCCGTGTAAATGCCTCGAGATCAAGCCGACCGCGATGATCGACGGGAGCGATGCTGATTTCAAACCCTTCGGACTGCAAGGCATATGCAGGTTCCAACACTGCCTTATGTTCCACGGCCGAAACGAGGACGCGTTTCCGGTTGGGTTCGCGCCTGCCAGCGGCACGTGCTACTCCCAAAATCGCTAGATTGTTGGCTTCGGTCGCACCGGACGTGAAGGTGATCTCGCTCGCCGTCGCGCCGATCAGGTCGGCAACCGATCCGCGGCCATCAGCAATCGCTCGGGCGGCAAGCTCGCCTGAAACGTTTGGTGAGCCCGCATTGCCCGGATGCGTCCAAACAGCAAGCATCGCCTCGCGAGCTTCAGGCGCAAGCGGCAGAGTGGCAAAACCATCGAGATAGATTGGGTGCCCCATTTCCGTCCCCGCACGGTTACAATCAGGCTAAGGAATCAATAGCCAATACGCTGCTCCTCGATATAGCCCCGAGCCATTGCAATGTACACTTGCGGAATTGATGGAAGCGCACCAACTTCTGCCCATCAGCCATTCAAAGGATACGCCATGCGAGAAAATGAGGATAATCAGCCCGTTGCCGGGCGTGTTCTACTGTCTGATATCTATCGGGAGCAATATGCACACTTCCGCTCTATGAACGACATCTTATACAAAATTCCTCCGCTTTTTACGGTCGCGTTGGGTGGCTTGTGGTATTTCGCGGCAACTCAGCTAAATACCGACCGGGTTATTGCAGCCGGCATTTTCTCATTTTGTGTCATTCTGAGCATCGCATTCATAAATATCATGGAAAGATTTGGGCGAGCTTTCAACGGTTACTTGACCAATCTCAATAAACTCGACGGTGACTATAAGGTGACATTGAAGCCGTCATGCCTGCCTTCGACTGTCAAAACGATCCAACTTCTGCTGTGCATTTCCGCGTTCGTTTCGTTGATTGGCGCGGTGTACGTCATCGCAGCCGCGCCTGCGCCATTGAACGCAATCGAAACGCCGCATCAGGTCGCTACGCCGGCGACGCACTGACTTCGAACAGATGCCGAGAAAATTCTTAACATTATCATGCATTTAATGCCATCGACTAATACCCGAGAGGGTTCGAATCCCATCACATCAATAGATCCGCTTTTGTTGGCCGTGGCTTTTCGTCTTTAAAAAGTGGCGCCGCCGCCAAGCGCAGGACGAATGCTTTGCGCCCGCATGTCGGTCGTAGAGATCGTCGTTGCCTCGCCTGAAAGCTGACATAATCCGGGGCGCCGGTCATGTCCCTGCGCGCCAACAGCAGTCATAGTCTGATCTGTCGCGAACGGTCGTATTTCGATCCCATCAAGGATTATTAGTGGGCCCTAAATCGCCTTCCGAAGACCGGTATTCGCCCGTATGATGGAATAGCGAGTTTAGGAGGTGCAAAATGATCGTCGCGCAGCTTTCCGATATTCACGCTGCGCCCAGCAACGATAACATGTTGCGTCTCGCTCGAGCGGTGTCATGGCTTGCCGAGGTCAAGCCCGATGCTGTTGTGGTTTCCGGAGACCTTATCGATGAGGGGTGGACCGAAGGATACGCTGAGATCGGGGCTCGTCTTGACGTGCTGAATTGTCCTGTTTTGGTAGTGCCGGGAAATTCAGACAATCGCCGTGCACTTAGTTCGGCGTTCACGAACCATCACGGTGAGGTCAATAATAGCAACGCTGTTCATTTCAGGGCCGAGTTCGGCGCAATTCGGTTGGTGGGATTAGACACTAGCCTATCTGGCTCGGCGGCTGGCGACGTCGCCCAACATCTGGATTGGCTGAAACGAGCTCTGGATTTGCCAGGAGCACAATCAACGCTCATCTTCACGCACCACCACGTCGTGCCATGCGGGATTCCCCCGATGGACGCGGTGATCGCGCAGGGACGAGAGGAGTTAGCTGTTCTGCTGACCCAGCGCTCTCTTAGACCACTGGCAATCTCATCCGGCCACGTGCACCGACCTATGAGCGCGACGCTGGCTGCAATTCCCACTCACATTTGCGGCTCGATCTGTGCCGCGAATCCGCTTTGGTTTGGAGGCCCTAGCGTTCCTGCCGTAAGTGATCCACCCATGATTATGGTTCATTGGTTCTCCGCCGATGGACTGGTCAGCAGTCACGTAGGCGTCTGAACGACCGCTTCGGGCTGAACTCAGACCTCGGCAGGAGGAATTGCGATGTCCGCTTTCCCATCTGGGGTGTCATGCAGCCTATGTTCAGCTATCGGACCCAAATTGGTCATTCAAAGCGGACAAAGCTGATGTCTGTCACTGAGGAATTTCAGATAGATAGCTTTTGCAAAAAAATGGATCGACGGTTCAAATCCTATCAAGAGCTGAAATAAGCGAATCTTGGAGAGGGTTGAAAACTACCTATGGATATTGCCATTCAAATGCATTACGTTTGTGCGGAATGTGGAGATAGCCATGGCTGCAAACGCGCTTGTCCAAACACGTATTGATGCTGAAATTCGCGATCGCGCTTCAGCCGTTCTTGAGAGCATGGGCCTAACGGTATCGGACGCGGTTCGGATCTTACTCACCCGGACGGCTAATGAGGGTGCGCTGCCACTTGAACTTTTCTGGGGCAGTGAAGCTCACGACGCCTGGTTTCGTACGAAGGTACTGGAAGCGTTAAATGACACGCGGCCCGACATTTCGGATGACGAAGTCGAGGCACATTTCGCGGAGCGTCGAGCGATAGCGCGCCTCAAAGCGGGTAGCCGCAAATCGTGAAGCTAACATGGTCTGCGTTCGCTCTGTCGGATCGTGACGCAATATTCACCCACATCGAGGCTGATAATCCTTCAGCCGCTGTCATGATCGACGAACGAATCATGGCAGCCACTCGCCGTTTAATCGACTTTCCCACAAGCGGCCGTGTTGGAAGAATTACAGGGACGCGCGAACTGGTGATCAGCGGAACGCCGTATATCGTGGCATATGCCGTCACAGAGACAGCAGTTCGTGTGCTTCGCGTCCTTCATGGCTCGCAGGAATGGCCAGAGACTTTCCCCAACAGCTGAGTTCCTAGGTGGACGCGCAACCTCTGCTTATTGCCCGGAAAGTATGGGGCCGTTGGTTCTGATCCCTTCAACTGCAAAAACCAGTCGACGGGCTGAACGCGGGCGCCGCGGCCGGGCGATCCTTGAGCAGGATATTGCCGACTTCGCGCTAACCGCATGCCTGTCTTGCTCCACAGGTACGCAAGACCCGATTCGATCCGGAAGCGCGTTGTAGAAATTTCCGCAAAACCACCGCGAGCGCATCTTGCTTCACGCTGCAAGAGGCTCGTCGTATCTCATCAAGCGGCCAGCATTGGCGAGGACGAGTAAAGTACTCAGATTGTGAAGGATCGCCGCGACGACGGCTCCCGCCGCTCCAAGAAATCCGAAGCCGGCCAATGCAACAATCGCCACGGTCCAGCCGAGGCCGATGATGACGTTGGTCTTCAATGTCCGGCGGCAAAGCCTGCTAAGGCGGATGCATGTGCCGAGCCGTCGCAGATCGCTGCCGATCAGGATGATGTCCGATGAGGCAAGCGCGATATCGGCGCCGCCCGCGCCCATGGCAATCCCGACAGCTCCCGCCTTGAGGGCGAGCGAGTCGTTGATCCCGTCGCCGACGACCAGAGGTTTGAAGCCGCTTTTCGTCTCGCTCAGCACGCGTTTCAGCTTGTCAGCGGGCAGTGCCTCGGCCACGACTTCGGTTATGCCTATCTCGCGCGCCAGAGCTTGCGCGACCGATTGACGGTCGCCGGTTAGCAGAAGCTGGCGGTTCAACCCGAGCGCCCCCAGATCCGCCATCGCAACCGCAGCCTCCGGCTTGACCGTGTCCGAGAGGAGAAGCCAGGCGACGAATTCCCCACCGATGGAAAGGCCCGCGAGCGGACCGTCATGTGCGGGAATCGGGGGAACGACGACCGACAGGCATTCAAACAATTCGGGACGCCCAAGGGCGACTTCGCCCGTTGTGGCACCGGCAACGATACCCAGCCCTTGCAGTTCCCTGACGTTGACCAGCGGATTGTATGCGTCATGGGTAACGAGCGCGGCCAGCGCCCTGCTGACCGGATGACTGCTGGCGGCGCCAAGGGATGCCGCCAAGGCCAGAACAGTTTCCCGGTCCCTATTGCTCGTCAGCTTGACGTCCTGCAGCCGAAGCCGGCCGAAAGTCAGGGTGCCGGTCTTGTCGATGACCAGTGAGGTCAGGTCTGCCAATTCTTCGAGAAACGCCGAACTGCGGATGAGAATGCCGTGGCGTGCCGCGACGGCGATACCGGCAATCGCCGTTGCCGGTGCTGACAGAACCAGGGCGCAAGGGCAGGCCGCGACCAGGATCGCAAGCATGATCTGGTCATTGTAGGTGAGGAACCAGGCAAGGGCCGCGATCGTCAGCACGAGGGCCAGATATTGCTGGGCGTAGCGCTCCAGCAGCCGGGTGATCGGTGGTTTCGAGTTTTCCGCACGCTGCATCAGCGCGATGACTTTTCCAAGCGTCGAATCCTCGCCGGTTCGGGTCACCTCGATCTCGAGACGGCCGTCCAGATTGATCGCGCCACCGAAGACCTCCATGCCGGCTCTGACTTCGAGAGGCACGGATTCGCCGGTGATCGGCGCGGTGTCTAGGCTGGCCTGCCCCTCTCTGACGCGACCATCGGCCGGTACACGATCTCCCGCTCTCACTTCCACCAGATCCCCTGGTTTCAGCATGGCATTGTCGACTTCACGCGTCGAGCCGTCCGGCATGATCAGCCGTGCGTGGCTGCGGGTCAGACGCGCCAGCGCCTCCATCGCTTCTTTCGATCCGATGACACTGCGCTCCTCCAGCACATGGCCGAACATCATGATGATCGGGAGGAGGGCGGCGGTCAGCAGATCGCCCGTCGCCCAGACAGCCAGCATTGCAAGGGCGATCAATTGGTCGGTGATGCCATGCAGGCTCGGATGGCGCAGGCTATGCCAACCGGAGCGGATGACCGGAACGGCGGCGATCAGCGAGGCGGCCGCCAGCAGAAGTTGGCTGACACCTTCTTCATCCGGCGCAAGCCAGCGCCAGGCTATTCCGAGCGTAAGCAGGCTCAGCGCTATCATGGCGAGGGTCAGCTGAACGGCCGCCGCCTGCTTTTCGTTGGCGGTCAGCAAGCCAGCACTGAGCACATGGCCGTGATGATGCGCGTGGCCATGGGAGCCGTGGGAATGATCGGTCATGCCACTCATTTGTCAGCTCCCTGCAGGATAAGGCGTGCATCGTCCCGGGGATCGACCGTGACGACCGAGCCCGCCTGCGACAGGATTTTGGCAACGCGATCGCGATAGAGGCGCCAGAGAAGACCGGGATCGCTATCCGGCCCTTGCGCGCCTGCAAAGCCGGTTATGGTGGCCGTGTCAGCGCGTGCCTTTGCAAGACGTTCGCTGGACCGGGCTTCTGCCACCTGCACGATCCGGTCGGCCTCCTGATCGGCGACCTGCCTATCCTTCTCCGCATCGTTTTGTGCCGACGCAATCGCCTGCTCTGCCTGCTGGCTCGCGGTCAGCACCCCATCGAACGCGCTCACGGCCGTCGCCGGAAGCGCGGATTGAACGTCGGCGCGGTCAATCTCGATCCCGAGACCCATGCCCTTTGATTGCAAGGAGCTCAGGCTGCTATTGATGCTCTTCACTAGGTCGGCGCGCAAGCGCTCGCGGCGCTCGACGACATCGCTGTCGGCGGCAACCAGCTCCGGCCGAGCGACGAGAATACTATCCAAATCGCGGGAGGCGCAGATCATAACGGCGCTGCGGGTCACAAGGCGGTCGAGCGCCGGCAGGACATGATCCTGCTGCAGGGCATAGGCGGAGGGGTCGGTCACCCGATAAAAGACGCGGATGTCGAGTCGAACGACACTGACGTCGGCAGTCAGCAGATATCCCGATCCCGCCAGGGTGTCGCTCTTTGTCTCGGCGTCGGCCTCGCCAGGCTGTGCGGCTGGCGAACGAAGCAATCCATCGATCCGGCGCTCCAGGACCGTTGCGGCGTCGGGCAGCAGCAAGACCTTTTCGAAAGGTGCGGGCAAGGCCCATAACAGGCCGGACTCCTGCACCCGGTTCAAGGCACCCAGGCGAAAGACGACGGCCCGATTTTGCGGTGCGATCTCCCTGATATTGGAGGTCGCCCAGCCGGCGGCCGCAAGCACCATGACCGCGGACAACAGCGTTGACACGAGACGAACAGCCTGATGCTGTGCTGTCGAATTACTGTCCCCAACCGCAGCCATCTCTAATGTGCTCCGCCAGCCGATAGGGCGTTAGGTGGCCCATCGACCAAAGCTCGAAACGGTGCCGCGTCGGTGCGCAGAACAAGGCGCGTATTGGAATTGACGATGGTGCCGAGCGTGTCGAGGGAGCGGAGCAATTCGTAAAGTTCCGGGGCGCTCTTATAGGCCGTTCCGTAGATCTGCGCCGCTTCGACGCGGGATTTTGCCTCTATATTTGCCGCCTTCACGGTCGCGTTCGCCTGCAGCACTCTCGCGTCGCGCTCGGCGGCAGAGCGGATTTCTGCGGCTTGGCGTTTGCCGACAGCCGCGCGTTCGGTGGCGATCGTCTCACGCTCGGCCCGCATGCGGTCGACGGTAGCGGCCAATGTCACCGATGGCAGCGTCAGGCGCTCGATACCAACATCAACAACCTGCAAGCCATAGGTATCGAACAATTGCTGCGCGATCTGGGCTTTGAGCTGCGCCTCAAGGGCGTCGATGCGCAATTTGTTCGGGTCGGGATTGATCAGCGACGACAGGTCGAAACTGCTGGCCATGGTCTCCAGCGACGAGCCGAGGAATGTTCGGATTTGCGCGGCTGCCTGGTCCGGCTGGTTCTGAACCGACCGTACGAAGCGCTTGATGGCGTCCGGATCGGCGGGGACCTGCCAGATTGCATAGGCTTGCGCGATGATCCGCAGCCCATCCTTGGTACCGACATCTTGCAGGCCGCTGGACGTCGATTTGGCGCGCAGATCGACGTCGATGGTCTTTTCGAGCGGAATGGGCAGCCGGAAGGCGAGACCAGGATCGATCAGAACGCGAGCCGGGTTGCCAAACCTGGTGATGATGGTCGCAGCCCCTGACCTTACCTGGACGAGGCAGGCGGCGACCAGAATGATGGCGACAACGATCATTGCGACGATCAGGGGAGGCCACCGAAAGGACATGGCTTCCTTGTGATCATCGCCGTGATCATGATCATGATGATGATCGTGATGGTCCGAGCCCGGATGGGCGTGCATGTCAGTCATGGGCCGGTTTCTTCGCTTTGGTATGGTGTGCCAGGCTTGGGACTTGTGTCGGGATCGACCGGTGACATCATGCTCCGAAGATCGAGGGTCGGAGCGATACTTCCGCCGATGCGATGGTCGAGGACGAGCGCCTTCGAATGGGATAGTCCCATCGTCAGTTGATTGAAGTATTCCTCTGTCAGAAACGCCTGTCCGGCCTCGTGGAAGGCCGATTGCTCGGCCTGGAAGCGCAGTTTTACGACCTCCGACGCCGCAATGCCTTCCCGTGCCGTCGCCGTCGCATTGTCCTGCTGGAGGCTGGCATTCAATCGCGCCTCGTTCGCCTGCTCGGCCGCCGTTCCCCGCTCACGCGCGACCAATGCCTTCGCCCTGATCTGCGCTGCCTGGACACCGTGAAAGGCATTGGCTGCGCCGGCGGGCGGGTGGATGGCTTCGACGACGACCGCCAGGATTTCGACGCCGCTGTTCAGCTCATCCATGTTTTTCTGGACTGCCGAGGCGATATCGTTTGCCAGCGACAGCCGGCCTTTGCTCAAGACGTCCTCGAGCGTTCTTCTGGCAAAATCGTGGACCAATACGCGGTTTGCGGTGCTTTCGATCAAGGCTGGCAGATCGGCGACCCGATAGGCCGCCTTCATCGCCGCCTGGTCCGAAAGGCCGATGCGATAGACGAAGCGCACGTCCATGTTGACGATCTGAAAGCTTTGTCCACCGCCGCTCGCGATGAGCTGCGATTTCTCGCTGATATGCGAAGCATCCCATAGCCGGTTCGCGCTTTCCGGCGCGGGCCCCTCCGCATCGGCCAAGGCTTCGCCATCGCCGTTCGTGCTGACGGAGGTTGCCAGCTCGTGCACGCTGCCGTTCTCGACAGGAATGAGACGGCCAAACGGCCAAGGAAGGCCGATGTGCAGGCCGGAATGCAGGATGGCCTCGGCCCTGCCGAACCGCTCATAGACGCCTCGGTCGGTCATCGGAATTTCGCGCACACCGCTCAAGAGCCAGCCTAGAAGCAGCGTTCCGAGAATGATTGAAGGTGCGGCCTTTCGCATGAATGAAAAAGCCCAGATCTGCCGAAGGTCGATGCCATGTTTGGTCCGCAACTCCGATTGAACGCTGGCCAATGGCTGGGGCGGCCACCGAAGGGCGCCCGCGACTACGCTGGTGGCAATCAACACCGGCTCGCGGCTGTCGTTTTGCGGGCGGAACATGGAGGCGAGCGCGCGAAGCAGAAACTCAAGCCCGACAAGCCCGACGAAGCCTCCCAGCGCCGCCAGGAGTTTGATGGAAAGCCCGGACCCGCGCGCGCTCAGGAACAGGCAGAAGCAAGACAGGACGAGCACGAAAATTGGTACGCGCGCCAATTGCGAGATCGCTTTCGCCTCCGGCCACTCGACCGCATCGATAGCGGCAAGCCGTCTTTCTGTCACCAGCAGAAGGAACGCGAACGTCAGGCACACCGCGATTATGAGGAAGGTCATCGTGCCGAGCGCTATGTCGTCGGCCCTCACGCTCCAGCCGGCACATACGATCAAACATGCGACGAGGGCCAGACAGAAGATCCAGAGCGGGCGGGCGCCTACGCGTGACGCAAATGATTGCCCCGCGAGGAACACGCTCCCGCTCCATCGATCAAACCGATCCGGTTCTCTAGTGTCCTCGGTCGTCCATGGCGAGGTGACGACGGCAACGAGCCATTTCTGAGATCGTCCCAGCGGTATGCTGGCAAGTCCGGCCTGCTCGCGACGCCAGCGCGCTATGTCGTGGGCAGACTGAAGCCCAATTCCAAAAACGATAAGCGCGGCTGCGTTAGTGCAGAAGAATGCGATCCAGATTGCACTCAGGCCAAAGGTATTGGCAATCAGAGCGGCCAGCAAAAGCATGGCCGCGAAAACCGAAATACTGAAGCCTCGATTCGCAAGATCATGCGCTTGAACCGCGGCGAGTTGGAAATCTCCTCGGTCTTTGATCTCAGGAAACCGCTGGGTATCTTCGGAACTAGTTTCTGGCATTGCCAATACTTTATGCGGCGTCGCGTTGAAGAAGGATCTTGAGCCTCGCCAGCATTGCGATCGGTTTGGCGTAGGGATACGTTATTACGTATCGCCGCTTCATCTGCAAGACTCCGCCTCGATCGAGGTGGCAAAAGGTTCGCCCCCTGATGTCTGTCCTCACAGATTGTGTGGCCCACACCTAATACAGAACATATCGCAATTGGCGGAGAAGATGGGTGGCGCGGCCGGATCAATCTCTCGCTTGAAGATAGTAACCACCTTACGGTTACAGCCGGAAAACGAGGGTCGCCAGTCCGTGTCCCATCACATCAACGGATCCGATTTTTTTGGTTGTGGGTTGTCGTTTTCAAAAAGCAGCATCCTCATAGTACCAACCAAACAACCGATCACGTCTGTTGCCGACGGCGCTCGCACGCCGGAAAGCTCTGTTATGTCTCCCTCGGTGTGGACGTGTGCTTGCGTATTTTTCGGCTGCAGATGAAGGCTATTGCGGGGAGCTTAAGCGGTCAAGCCCGGGCCTAGCCACCGGCGCCGGGCGGCGCGTCGTTCTCTAAGTTCTCGGGGTACTGGACAACTTCATTTTCGTCCATATCCATCACAGCACCGCCCCCCGTACGCACTGAGACGCCGGGACCCGACGCAACGCCGCCGACCTCGAGGAATGTCACGCCAGCTGTTTCGAGGACCGCGCGGACTGCGGCAACATCATTCCGCATACCGGCAGCGCCTTCGCTTTCCTCCATGCGTTTCAGCGTCGGCACGGAGATATTCGCAGCGCGAGCGAGCGTTGCTTGCGACATGCCGATGAGCGCTCGAGCGGCCGAAATCTGCCTGCCAGACAGCATTTCATGATCCTTTAGTCTCAAAGATATCCAAAGACGTTGCCAGCGCATCTGGATCCGACCAGCCCGACAATCTAGCTATGGCATCCAAGGAGTGTAATGACAGCCGGGGAGAGGTTGACCGGTTGACGTACCGCTCTTTCGAGCGAGGCGAGATCAACGAGTTCGCACGATGTGCCGCGACGCGATTGGCGCTCGGCGCGCGCCAGTAGTCCCTATCACCACCATCGAGAATTATCTGACGACGCATCGCGCCCGAGAACGTAGCCAATCGCGAAGGCGAGGGCGCCGATGGTGAGGACAATCCCGGTTGCTGTGTGCGGATGCTCAGCAGCGCCGGCGACCACCGCGGTGCTCTCACGGACAACAGCGTCCTTGGCATCCTTTGTGACCTTCCGGACACCTGTCGGTGGTTCTGCGGGTGTTCCTGTGAAGCCAGCACTTAGTTCGTCGGTCATGATGTTCCTCCTTCTTCTGTGGCAAGGAGAACCCGCGCGGGCCAGGGAAGTTCCAGCGAAGTGGCTGGCTGGAACAGGTGGTTTAGCGACATCTGCAAAAATCACTCGAAGCGACGACACGCCAGGGGCATAGCTCGTTTTTTGATTTTCGACCTTGAGGCCGGTGTTTTCCGAGCAAAGCTCTGCATTCTCCGCGCGAAGATTTACATTTCGTGGCCGCCGCGTCGCGAACTCGGCCTGGAGCGCGCGCCGTTCCTCGACGAGCACGCCGTCGAGCCGGTGCATCGCCAGCGTTTCGACGTGCTCAAGCACGGGAGGCTGTCCCTTGCCAACATGCGGTGTCGGTCGGGGAAATTCAGAAGGTTGGCTTTCGCAACAATCTCGTCATCGGTTCTGATCCCTTCAAGAGCAAGGCGACGCCTGTGATTAGTTGCTCTAGCCTCCTACGCTCGACTACTTCAAGAGACTCACAACACCTCTCGCGTAGAAGCGCGTTCAATGATTTCAGTTTAGAACTGCCTTGCGGGTCACCTGACCTTTCCTGTTCAACCGCTAATCTAACAGTTTCGGCGCGGTCGCCGTAATTGGACCCAGCCGCTGGGGGAACGTTTCTTCACGTTATATTGCTTTACAAAATGTACAATATCGTATTATTCGTCCAAATGGACGAATGTGGTGAATTCCAGCGTGGGTATAGGACAATGACCAAGGCGACATATATTGATCCACTCACCGGTCGCATATATCCGCTGGAGATTCCCCGGTGGTGTTCAGACGAACAGACCCCACTAATGATCACGCCGCAGAACGGCATTTCGCGCGATGAGATAGAGCGTGATACGCGGTCTCTATGGCGCTATAGGGCATCGCTTCCTCTCGAAATTTCGGCGGCGATATCGTTGGGCGAAGGGTGCACGCCGTTGGTTCAAGGTCACTGGGGAGATTTTCGACCGTGCTTCAAGCTGGAGTGGTTCAACCCAACCTCGAGCTTCAAGGATCGCGGAACGACGGTCATGCTGTCTGCAATGAGGCAGCTAGGTGTCAACGCGGTTCTTGAGGATAGCTCTGGCAATGGCGGTGCATCGGTCGCAGCGTATGGTGCTGCTGGCGGGATGCGCGTCAAGATTTTCGCCCCGTCCTACACGTCGCCCGCCAAGATCGCTCAGGTCCGAGCCTACGGCGCAGAAATCCAGCTCGTCGATGGTCCGCGCGAGGAATCTCAGGCAATGGCGATCCGCCAGTCCAAGGAGGTCTTCTACTCCAGCCACAATTGGCAGCCGTTCTTTTTGGAGGGCACGAAATCCTTTGCCTACGAGCTGTGGGAAGATTTCAACTTCTCAGTTCCCGATAACATTATCGCGCCAGCGGGCGCGGGAAGCACGCTGCTCGGCTGCTACATTGGCTTCCAGGAATTGAAGGCCGCGGGACAGATCGACAGATTGCCGCGCTTGTTTGCTTCTCAGCCTCTCAATTGCTCGCCGATCGACGCAAGCTTTAAGGCAGATGTCGACGGTCCAGTTGAAAGAGAAATTAGGAAGACGCTCGCGGAAGGAACGGCAATCAAGGCGCCGCTTCGGTTGCGCCAGATTGTCGATGCTCTTCGCCAGACGGGTGGCTCGACTGTTGCCGTTTCCGAAGAAGACATCGTCGTGGCCTTGAAGAAGCTCGGGAAGGCGGGGCTCCTTGCGGAGCCGACCTCGGCGACGGCAGCCGCGGCCCTGGATTACCTCATTCGCGACAAGATGATCGATCAACGCGAAAATACTGTGGTGATTCTAACGGGAACTGGCATTAAAAGTGCTCAGGTGATTGCAGAAATCTTTGAATGAACGAAGGTTTGGTAGCGCAGGGCGGTTCATAGCAGGCGAGGGAATGGCAAACCATAACGAAATAGACGCGATCTTCAGCCAACTCGATCAGATCGCTGAGGGACTGGCCGAGACCTTCGCGCCATTCTGCGAAGTGGTCTTGCACGATCTGCGCGATCCCAAACACGCGATACATTCCATCCATAACAATCTTTCTGACCGCAATGTCGGCGATCCGGCAACCGAGCTCGGCCTCGCGCGTATCGCTGATCCCGACTATCCGCAGGTAATCGCAAACTACGCCAACCAGTTCGCGGATGGCCGTCAGGCAAAAAGTACGTCAATCGGCATCAAAGATGCGAACGGCCGATACGTCGCGGCGCTGTGCCTCAACATCGATCTGAGCATTTTCCAGGGGCTTCAATCGGTCCTCCAGGCTTTCGGATCGGTTGATGGCGCAAGCCCCAATCGGGAATCGCTGGTGCCGGCGGGCCCGAATGCGATACGCAGCAAAATCGATGAGTTCGCGGCCAGATTATCCACGACGCCACGAGCACTGAAAGCGGAGGACCGCCGCGTTCTGCTCCGTGAGTTGAGAGATTCCGGTCATCTGAACATCAGGCGCTCGATGGACGTCATCGCGGCGCATATCGGCGTATCCCGAGCCACCGTCTATACCGACGCGAAGTAGGCGTTGTAGAGCCGCGGACACGTCCGAGCGGATTTGCGTCCAATCCAATTTCGTCGAACATGTCCGACCTACCGTTTGGTGCGCCCGGAGAGAGCTCCGGCTTTCGAGCCGAAGCCACTCTTCTCCTGTTGGGCGGTTATCGGCTTGCTCGGCCGAGTTCAGCAATTAGGCGAATGCGTGCCTTCGAAGCGTTCAAGCCATCGTACCCGGCCGTGATCATGCCAAGACCGTGCGCGTGATTGTATGCGTATTTCGTCGCCGTGGGGTTCACCCGGATACCTTGGGCACAGCGTGTCGACAGGACGACCGGAATATGCCGGGCTGCTTCGCTCAAGCGCTGTTCGGATTGCGCCGAGAAGCCGCCGGCGCCCTTTCCCGCCAGCACAATCCCGTCCAGGCCCGAAATGTCAGGGAAGCCAACGATCGAGCCAAATGTCTCCGCAACAATCGCAACGCGAGCGTCCAGATCGGCGAGATCAAGGTCCGTATAAGCGTCCGCAACCGTGGAGAAGCCCGTGAGTGAGACAATATCGGCGTCAATCGAGCCACGAAGCGCTGTGTCCGGGCCGAACGGCTGGATGGCCTGAGGCCAGACTTTCACAATCGAGACGGGGTCGAAAATCCGGCCGGCGAAGGCTACGAGTGGGGCAGAGCCGCGTGGCATGGCTTTCGCAAGTTTTGCGGAGTCCTTCAGATTACGCGGTCCATCGGCATTGGCGTCGCCTCCAGGAATTGCCGCACCGGTCAGGACGACCGGTCGGTCCCGGTCTAAGAGGAGAGCGGCTGCATAGGCAACGTCCTCCATCGCATCAGTGCCACAGCAAAGCACGAAGGCCTCGCTCTCCCGATCCTGCCGCATGACATCGCGTGCACGGCAAATCGAAGTGAAGTTGAGGTCGCAGCTATCGACAGGGTCGACGTCATATCCGATCCATTCGGTGGTGCCATCCAAGACGACCAGATCGCGTGCCAGCAACCGCTTGATCGTCCCGTCGGGTTGATAGTTTTCCGTGATCGTGCCACCACAGTTCAGAAGCCCTATTTTCATCTCAGTCTGCCTTTGGATATCTATTTTGAGTGTCTCGTCCCGATCAGCGCTGGACCGCATATAGCAAGATCGAGATCACCATGGCCAAGCGATTTGGGTGCCATGTCCACCTTTAATCGCCCGTTGATACAGCATTCGTCCGACTGTAAGATCCTGAAGGGCCAAGCCCGTCATGTCGAAAATGGTGATGTCATCTGGCTTGCGGGAGATGACCACGTCGCCGGTCAGAATGCTTCCGATCTCGACTTCTTCGCCTACACCACGTCCCCATTGGCCTTCACCGATCTGCCGGCTCTGCTCTCGATCGTCGACGAACAGCCTCGCTCGCTGCAAAATTCCCTCGGCTAGTTCGCGCTTGCCCCTTGTGTCGGCACCCACTGCATTGATGTGGGTCCCCGGCTTGACCGCATCCGCCGAGAAGAGAGGCCCACCACCAGGCGTCGCCGTGATCACGATATCGCTCTCAGACACCGCCTCATCGGGATCCGTTGCGTGGATGAGCGCGCAACGCCCTGCGAAGGCAGCCTCGAAGTTGGCGTCGGGATTGCCATGAGATGTGACGTATCTCACGGTCTTAGTTTGGCTCAAGAGATCCAACGCCAAATCGAGTTGCACGCGAGCCTGAACTCCGGTCCCAAAGACGCAAATGCGCTTGCTGTCGGCGCGAGCCAGTGTCTCAATGCCTAGCCTTCCTGCCGCCCCCGTGCGCGCCGTGGTGATGGCATTGCCATCAACAATGCATGTGGGCCTTCCTGACGCCGGGTCGAAAAGCATGATGGTGGCCTGGTGAGGTTCTCCGCCGACGATCCTGTTGGAATGCCAAAAGCCTGCGGCCTTAAATCCGAGAAGCGCCTCGCTCTGCACGTCACCCGACTTGATGCCGAAGATTCCACCCGTATCGAGGCGCTCCCGGACAACGGGAAAGACGCGGCCTTTTCCCTCGCTATGTAACACGAACGCCTCTCTCACCGCTTCAAGCACGTCACCCGGGTTCAAGAGCGGCTGAACCTGTGGGCCAGAAAGAGTGAGAAGTGTGGCATCGCACGGCTTGGGCGTCGGAAGTTTAGTTTGGGTGGCAGCCAAGCCAATGGGTAACATTTAGGCATCCTGTAAAAGTGATGAAAAATAATGCTTGCCAAAATATCTGAAATTGGATGATATGTCTAGTATTGCAGCGCAGCAAGAACGCCGCTGCATTTCAAAAAAGGGGAATCGTCTCATGAAAATGTGGTTGCTAGCGCTCGGCCTGTGCGGGATCGCATCTGTGGCATCGGCTGGTCCGACAATGGATAAAACGAAAAGCGCCGGCACGCTCCGTTGCGGCGTGTCGACAGGCTTGGCTGGCTTTGGGGCACCCGATGGCAAGGGCGGCTGGAAAGGCCTCGATGTCGACGTCTGCCGCGCCGTTGCCGCAGGCGTTCTGGGCGACGCGACCAAGGTAACTTTCGTGCCGCTTACTTCGTCGCAGCGGTTTCCGGCAATCCAGTCCGGCGAGGTTGATCTTCTGTCTCGCAACTCGACCCATACGCTTTCGCGCGATACCGACCTCGGGCTCAACTTCGGCCCCGCGACATTCTATGATGGTCAGGGCTTTATGGTGAAGTCTTCGCTCGGCGTGACCTCGGCAAAAGGTCTGGACGGCGCGAGCGTTTGCGTCGAGCCGGGCTCGACCGCCGAATTGAACATTCAGGACTATGCGCGCAAGGTCGGTATCACGCTCAAGCCGATCGTCATCGACAGTCAGGCAAATATCGAACAGGCATTCTTCACGGGTCGCTGCGACGCCTATTCGACAGACAAATCCTCGTTGGCTGCTTCTCGTGCGTCCAAGGCCAGCGATCCGGGCGAGTACGTCATTCTCCCCGAAACGATCTCCAAGGAGCCGCTGTCGCCGGCAGTTCGCCATGGCGATGACGAGTGGCTCGATATAGTGAACTGGACCGTGTGGCTGCTGTTCAGCGCGGAGGAAAAGGGTATTACCTCGCAGAACGTCGACGAGATGCTGAAAAGCACCGACCCGGAAATCCAGCGCATGCTCGGTGTCGTTCCGGGTATGGGCAAGGCTCTCCACCTCGATGACAAGTGGGGCTACAACGTCATCAAGCAAGTCGGCAACTATGGTGAGATCTTCAATCGCAACGTGGGTCCGGACACGCCGCTCAAGCTGGAACGCGGGCTCAACAAGCTCTGGTCCGATGGTGGCCTGATGTATTCGCCGCCTTTCATCTAATAAAAAGTGAGCGCGCTCGGAGGCTTTCTTTGAGCGTGCACTCCCGCGGCATGCGCAAGGCGCACGATTCAAGATCAAGCAGGGCGATATCACTCGATGGTTGATAGGCAACAAACGGGCGTTTTTTCAGGAAAAGTCAGGTCTGCAACTGCTGGACCGCGCTACCGCTATTTCCTGTACGATGCCATAATCTATGTCGCATTGGCGCTCTTCATCGTGTTCGTGGTGAAGAACGTCTCGTCCAATCTCGCGCGGCTGAACATCACCGGTGGCTTTGCCTTTCTGCAGGGCAAACAGGCGGGTTTCGGAATATCCGAGTCTCTCATCGCCTATGATGCGCAGGCCAGCTATGGGCGCGCCGTTGTGGTTGGTCTGCTCAATACGCTTTTCGTGTCTTGCCTCACCATCGTGTTTTCCACTGTTCTCGGTACAGTGATTGGTATCCTTCGCCTGGGGCAAAACCGGCCCCTATCCAAGCTCGCCCAGGCTTACGTTGAGTTGTTCAGAAATACGCCCCTCCTTCTCCAACTGATGTTTTGGTATGCGCTGATCTTGATATCGTTTCCAGGTCTGCGCGAAGCAACACCCGTGCTTGGGATTGCTCTCTTCACCAATAGGGGCCTATTTCTACCTTGGATGGCAAGTTCAACCGGTTTCGGATGGTTCTATGTCGGGACGGCCGCAGGTATCCTGGCGGCCTTCGCATGGCGATGGATTTGCAGGCAACGGCAGCAACGCACAGGTTCCCAGATGCCCGTCTTCTTGCCGAGCGTTGCGGCAGTCGCCCTGCTGCTGATCCTATCCAAGGTCTATAGCGGCACGGAGCTCTCGCTGGAATGGCCAAAGCAGGCGGGCTTCCGAATTGTCGGCGGGCTGTCTCTGTCGCCGGAGCTAGCCACCCTGATCATCGGCCTGACACTCTATACCAGCGCACTCATCGGAGAAATCGTCCGATCAGGAATTTCCTCGGTTCAGAAGGGGCAGATCGAGGCTGCACGGGCACTCGGCCTTCACGAGTTCACGATCCTGCGGCTGGTCATTCTTCCCCTTGCCATTCGGGCAATCGTACCGCCGTTGACCAGCCAATATCTCAGTCTGATGAAGAACTCGAGTTTGGCTGTCGCGATCGGTTACCCGGATTTGGCGTCAATCATTAACACGATCATAAATCAGACAGGGCAGGCGATCGAGGGAATCGGTATCCTTATGGGCACTTACCTTATCATCAGCCTCGGGATTTCCCTGGCTCTTAACCTCTTCAACAAGCGAATGGCCCTGGTGCAGCGATGAGTGCAATTAATCAACCACGCCAGGCCCAGGCAACGGAACCTCCATCGATGAATTGGTCGCGGCGCATGGCTCTCGCCGTCGGAGCTCGTCCGATGAATTCCGCGATGACCATCGCGGTTGCGATGGTGGTGGCGCGGCTCGCATGGTCTCTTCTGTCCTGGGGTATTTTGCACGCCGTATGGGGAACCGATGCTTCGGCGTGTGCCACCCTGAATGGCCAGGGTGCATGCTGGTCCGTCGTCGCGACCAAGTTTCGTTACATTCTGTTCGGATCATATCCCTTTGAAGAACATTGGCGACCTGCGATCGGCGTTACCGCCTTCATTGGCGCAACACTCGTCAGCTCGCGCTCGGAGTTTTGGGGGCGAGGATTGTTCGTCCTGTGGGCAGCGGTACTGGTACTCTTCTTTGGCCTGATGTCTGGTGGCACGTTGGGTCTCGACTTCATCTCGCCGGACAAATGGGGCGGGTTGCCGCTGACCCTGGCGCTGTCGATTGTTGGCGTCCTTGCGGCCCTGCCGCTCGGAATTGCGCTAGCTCTGGCCCGACGCTCTCCAATCCGATCACTGCGGACCATCTGTATCGTGTACATTGAGACGATCCGTGGCGTACCGCTTATTACCGTTCTGTTCATGTCCTCGATCATGCTTCCGCTTTTCCTGCCGGCCGGCATGGTAATCAGTGGTCTCGAGAGAGCGATGATCGCCATCGTTCTGTTTACCGCTGCCTACATCGCCGAGGTCGTTCGCGGTGGATTGCAACTTGTGCCGCCGGGTCAGTTCGAAGCGGCTGCTTCCCTTGGCCTGGGATATTGGAAGACGACGTTCCTCATCGTCCTGCCGCAGGCTCTGCGGATCGTCATCCCCCCCTTGGTTAATACATTCATCGAGGTGTTCAAGGACACGACGCTTGTGATCATAGTGGGATTGTTCGATCTCTTGAACACAACCAGAACCGCCATCCTCGATATCGCCTGGCGTCCATATTACGTCGAAGCCTATCTGTTTGCCGGACTCATCTACTTCTTCTTCTGCTTTTACATGTCCCACATAAGCCTGCTCGTGGAACGTCGCCTTGCAAAGTCGGTGCGCCATTGAACAGGCGCGTACCGGTCAGCGACGCCGAACATACTGACACTTAGCCGACATTCCTTCAGTCGCGCGGCACCACCGCGGACAGGTTTCAATTCCTGATAAACACCGAGATGATCATGACGATCCAAACAGCAACTCATTTGGATTGCGTAGAACAAATCGTCTGTGCTGCAGCATGCGCCCGGCTCGGGCGACTGTTTGCCCCGTCGATTCTGCGGCACGCCGTGGTTACTACTGCGGCGCATCTGGCGGGGACCAATCTCGGGCTCAAAACCATTCCCGTCGATCGCCGCCGGATGATGAGAAATGCAAAGAAATGGTTCGGCTGTCTGCTTTGGTGGGTCTCGCTTTCCATAACCTGTCGGTCTTCTTTCCACCTCAAATCCGTCATTCCGTCGAGGTAAATTCGATATAAGTTATTGAAAAATTTGAGGTTTAAGTCTTTTCATAACAGCAGGGTCGTCGGTTCGGATCCTTTCAAGAGCAAATAGTCCCGCTTAAATCTCGACTGTTAGCCCATAGTCACAGACCGCCTCTAGCATCTCAATCGTTATCTGCTGTGCTTGTGCGAAGATCAGCCATTAGTCTCCTAACGACGCAATTTCACGCTGCATAATGGCGTAATATGGCTGGAGGTGGGGTATCGCTATCTTCAGTTTTTCGAAGCGCTCATCGATAGACGTCAGAGTCTTGTTGTATTTGGCCACAAGGAAAGCGTTGTGAAGTTTCAAGGCGTCAGGATGAATGTCTTCCACGACCGTGAAGATCGGCGATGGGGCGGTTCGTCCTCTGACGATAATCCGATCCAGCTCGATAACGGTGTAGAACCTGTTCACAAGGCGCGCCGTTTCCTCTCCGAGCAAAAGAGCAATGCCATAGTTTTTAGATTCACCTTCCAAGCGTGACGCCAGATTGACCGCATCACCGAGGCAGGAGTAGTCGAAACGCCGGGTTGAACCCATATTGCCGACGACGCAGTCGCCGGTATTGATGCCGACCCCCATTTTCAGCATGGGTAACGGCGCACTGCTTGCTTTTGCCTCTTCCTCGAGCTGCTTGTTGAGCCCTGCGATCGCTGCTTGCATCGCGATCGATGCTTTGACTGCATGGAGTGCATGCTCGGGATCGTCGAGCGGAGCGTTCCAAAAGGCCATGATGCAGTCACCCATGTATTTATCGATCGTTCCACCGTGATCCGTGACGATGTCCGACAGGGGCGTTAGCAGCCGATTGATGAGACCGGTAAGTTTCTCCGGATCGTCCTTCATGGTTTCCGCGATCGCAGTAAAACCGCGCACATCGGAAAAGAGGACTGAAAGCGTGCGTCTCTCTCCGCCGAGCTTCAGCTGCGAGGGGTCGTCCGACAGTTTCTTGACGAGGTCGGGTGAAATATAGTGTGAGAAAGCCCTGGTAATCCGCTGCTTGTTTCTGCGCTCTTCCGCAAAGTCAAGCGCGGCTTGGCCAAACGCCACCGTGGCATAAGCAACGGTTGGCCCGAGCGGCGAAACGAAGAAGTGGCCGAACCGGACACCGGCATAGCAGAGAGCGGCAAAAACGAAGATT
The DNA here is from genome assembly GCF_008370325.1 of Martinezella tropici. Classification (GTDB taxonomy): domain Bacteria; phylum Pseudomonadota; class Alphaproteobacteria; order Rhizobiales; family Rhizobiaceae; genus Rhizobium; species Rhizobium tropici_B. The sequence continues at coordinate 485,945 of NZ_VNIP01000004.1, forward strand.
GCGACGATCGCTGCGGCAAGAGTAAGCCACCCGGTCGATCTCCACACTGTTGCCGCGGCGAGCAAGGCTGCAAGCAGAATGGAGCCTACGAATGGCGCAGGGCCTGTCTGAGCGATCGCAACCTTCCGGCGGAGATTGTCATAGATTGTCGCCTGAATCTCGACGCCGGCAGTGAGTTTGCCTGTGTGCATCGTGTAGGGTGTCGCGAAAGCGTCGGCACCACCCTTGTCGATCTCAGGTGCGTTCTGAAGGCTAAGGCCTATCAACACGACGCGATCCTTGAAGATACCTGCCGGGAGGAAGTTTTCGGGATCGAGCGCCTGGTAGTAGGAAACAGTCGGATAGCTGCGTGCCGCTCCAAAGGATTGGATCATTGCGTTTTGTGGAATTGGTGCCGCATCGTCGCCGGTTGCCCGGAGGAGGGTGATGGCAAAGCCATCCTCGTAGAGCGGAATGGTGCGGAAGACGCCGTCGCCTCCAAGCTCGATCGACGCAATGCCTGTATGTGCACCGGCTGCCGTCAGCTGCGGAAGCGGCGTGGCCCGCACGAGCTGATCGGCCTGCGGCGTCTGAATCAGCGTTTCATCGCCTGCGAGCACGACGTCCGGACCGACGGCGGCAGTGATCTCCGCGTCATGCTCGGCCGTCGAAGGCTCTGCCATGATGATATCAAGGCCAACCGCTTTCGCGCCGGCTGCACGCAATCGCCGGATCAGCTCTGCATGCAGGCTGCGCGGCCATGGCCATTGCGCATTGATGACTGCGAGAGATGGTTCGTCGATTGCCACGATCACCGGTCCGCCATCCGGCGGCTGCGAACTATCGATCGTCGATAGATAGTCGAAGGACTTGAGTTCCAGCAACGGCCAGGCCGGCAGGCGCGAAAGCAGCGAGATTCCGATCAGTGTCGCGACAACCAACATAAGCAGCCGAAGACCGCGCCTGCCCAATAGCCAGGCAGAAACGCGTGAAGATGGGTCGAATGTGGAAACCGTTTTCATCAGAACCGCACTTTGAGCGTACCCTTTACGGCACGGCCCCAACCTGCGACACCCGGTGATATCTCGAAGCCCTTGTCGAGCAGGTTGAAGGCCGCGACCTCGAGCGCAAAGCGCTTGTCGAGTGGCTCCCAAATGAGATTGGCGTCGAGTGTCCAATAGTCATCGAGACGGACGCTGCCTAGAAATGGATCGATGCCTTGACGCTCGCCGGTATAGTTCGCTGCCACGGTGATCTTAACGTTGGCCTCGTTCACCCATGTAAGGGTGAGCTGGCCGGAGTTGTTCGGCACATAGGGCAGCGATCTCCCGAATGTCGGGCTTGTCGGATCATTATCCCTTGAATCCGCATAGGCCGCAGTTGCCGAAATTCCGAAACCGTTGCCCAGGGCAATGTTTGTTGTCGCGCTGACCCGATCAATGCGACCGTCGTCGATATTGGTGCCAAATGTAAACGGGAAGATGAACGGCGCGCTGGCCGGATACGCCAAATTCAGATCGCGAATTTCCTGGTGCTGATAGTCGAGGCTCGTGAATAAATAATCCGTCCACTGGGCATCCCATTGCAGCGCGACCGTATCGGCGTAGCCGTTGGCGCCGAGAAGCGGCTGAAACGGTTGCAGGCCGAGGACGCCGATCGGTGAGAGCGTCGGCGAACCGAAGTCGAAGCTCTCGCGCATGAACGCCGCCCTCAGCCATTGACCCTCCGCCGGCGCCCAGGCTCCCCCGAGGCGGGGTTCCAGGCGTTTGACGTCTGTCGTTTCGCTGTCCATAAGCGTGCCAAAGAGAGCGTATTCCGCTTTGACCTGTGGGTTGATCTCGTGGATGAGATCGACATAGGCGCGCCCTATGTCGATCCTTTCATCAGCGGGAGCCGATATCGCTGTACCCGAAATTTCATCCGAAGCTTTGAGCTCGACGAACCCGCCTTCCACACCGTAGCGCCATGTCAGATCGCCGTCGCCATAGAGGTGGTTGACGGCGGCCACGTAGTTTCTTTGCGAAGCCTTCGCGGTTCGCTCCAATATCGGCGGCGGGCCGAACAATTGGGTCAGGTTCTGATCCATGTCCGTGTAGAAGACTGCCGCATTCATGACATCGCGGTAGCCGAACGTATGGCTCCAGCCGAGGCCCGCGGCCGTCGTCTTGTTGTCCGCATTGCCGTTTTGCTCGAACGTTGCCAGCGGAAACGCCAAATCACGACCGACTTTGCTGTCGGAGCGATTTGCATAGAGAACGACGCGGTCATCGGGGTTGGGGGTGGCGGTCAGATATCCGTTGCCAGACAGGGTTCGAATATCGCCGCTGAATGTGTTAGGCCCAAACAGACCTCCGGCGAACGATTGGTCCTGGCCAGCCGTTGGGATTTGATCCCAAGTGATGTTCGCAAAGCCGCTGATCGGGAAGGGTTCGTTGGCGAAGCCTTGAATTTCAGCTTCGCCAATGAGCTTATTATCGTCTGCTGAATGCATCATGCCCGCACCAAGCGAACCTTCCAGAAACGGACGCCTCAGGAGGTTGGCCGAGCGCGATCGGCCCGAAAGCATATGCGGGTCCAGCAGCAGTCCCTGCAGCAGCGCCGAGAAGCTGTTCGGGCTGAGCTTGAAGGGATCGATTTCGTCATCGAAGACCTCTGCATTGGCGAAGGGCCTGATATTCCCGCGGATCGACTGGTCGACGTAGCCGCTGCCGACGAATGGATCGAAGACCGCATCGCCATAATATCGACCCCAAGCATTGAGTCCCTGCAAGCGGAATGCATTGTTCAGCGTCGAACCGGCATCTTGATTAGCCCCGAGCGAGCCATAGTCGCCGCCGCGAGCTTTCGAACGCCTCAGAAATTCCTGAGCATTTCGGATCGCTCTATCCGCATCATAGTCATCGATCGCCACGGCCGTCCGAAAAGATGAGATAACGGGATCGTTCTTGTCGAGCCGATCGGCGTTGTCGAGAGCCTGGTTTGACGGATCCCACTCACCCTTTTCGTAATGTCCCGCCGCAAGCATCAACTGCGCTTGCGAATAGCCTGGGTTGGCAGTTGAGGCGGCGAGCAGATCGTCGATCGCTTTATCCATCTCACCCGTCTGCAGATAATAACGCCCGCGTGCGAGCAGGGCGACGTCGAATGCGGGGTCGGTGGCCAACGCCAGGTCGATCTCGCGTTTGGCTTCTTTCATGCGCGATTGATCGAGATAGAAAACTGCAAGATTTGCGTGGCTGATCGGGTCGTCGGGATCGAGCTCTATCGCCGTCTTGAAGGCTGCTTCGGATTCTCGGCTGGCGCCGCGGGCGTCCTGCAGCAAACCGAGATCGTTCCAGACCATCGAGGAACCTGGGGCGATTTTGAGCGCGTTGTTAAGGTCTTCAAGCGCGCCATCGAGGTCGCCTTCGAAGTCCGTGCGCAGACGGGCGCGCGCCTGCAGTCCGTCGGGATCCAGCGGATCGATCGAAAGCGATCGTTCGATCGCCTCGCGCATCTGGGCCTGATCGTTGATTAATATTGCAAGCTGTGCGCGCGCGGCTGGTAGCCGCGAATCCGTCGGATAGCGTGCCTCCGCCTCCTTGATCGTTTTGATCGCGGCGGGAATGTCTTCGAGAAAGCCGGCCGTATAGGCCTTCATCATGGCAGCATAAGGACCATTAATGTTGGCAGGTGGTTTTTCCGCGTGGTTGGGGTCGCGCAACGAGCGCGCGTAATAACCGCCATAGGCGGCGATGCTGCGGCGCTGTGGATCGAGCGCGGGTTCCGCCCGCGAAAATAATCTTGCGGCTTCGTCGTAGCGCTTTGCGGCACCGGCGATCAATGCTTCGATCAGATCGGCGCGTGCACGCTCGGTGGCGGAGAGCTTGAGCGTGCGAACCTTTGCAAGCGATTCCAGCGCCTTCCGCCGACCATCGAGCGACATTTGCGCTTCGGCGAGGGTCAGCCATTCCTCCGCTTTTCTGGCACCCGGTGCCTTCGCCTCGATGCGGTCGCGCTTAGAGCGCATCTCGCGGATCGGCAAGGGTGAGGCGGGCATGAAGGTGAAGCCACTGCGCAGTGTCAGATAGAAGAGCATCTGCTCGCGGTCGTCGGGCGTTACGATTACCAGTTTACGCGGCGCCTGGCCGATTCTGGCAACAGCGGCCTCGCCTTGGGCGACCTCGACGCTGCCGTGCGCGTTCTTGAACTCCACACGACCTTCCAGCACGATCAGCGAGGTCTGATCGCCTTTGACCGTCAGCGTCCAGTCTGTACCGCGAATAGCGGCAGCGGCCGCCGGCGTCTCCACGGTCAGGCCCTGGCCGCCGCGCTGGGCTCGAGCCCACATGGTGCCGGATTGCAGATTAAGGATCGTGTCGCCGGTGGCGCCCATCTGCTTAACCTGCAGTGCCGAGTTTCGGCCTAGTCGAACCTGGGTATGGTCGGCGAAAAGGATCGCAAGCTGGCCGCTGGCATTGGTGCGCAACAGGTCGCCACCAAGCAGATCCTGGTAGAGCGCGACACCTTGCCAGTTGGACAGGTCGACGAAGCGGACTTCCTCGCCCATCTTGTGATCGATCACCGAACCGGCAGGTTGAGCAGCCCGCCGCACAGGCTCCGCCGCCGCTTCCTGCGTCAAATACAAGGCAATGAACGCGATCGCCGCGCGCCCACACACGTATCTCATAAGTCTACTCCCGCACACTGCAAGGATTTGTCTGTCTATGGTTGAAAAAGTCAAGTGCGACGAGGGGTGGCTTTTCTTTGCCATGGAAGTGTAACGGCGAAAAACACTTGAAGATAAGAGGGAAAAGTGAGTTGTTATGCAACTAATCTGGCATGCTTATTATCTTATATTGGCTCAATGGTTCTGAAGGTAGCGAACCGTCGGCATGTCCAGTCGTGATTCATCAAGCCCTATACAAATGATCGTTCGCAACAGGCTCAATACGCTGAGCAGCTGAATATCTTGCGCACCTTGTCTTTCGACATCAATCAGTTCGAACCGGTCGCAGCCCTGAAAACCCTGCCGTTTGACGGTGTCGAAAGCGTCGCCATGGTCTATGACGATCAACCGATCGTCGATCATTTTCGCCACCTCGATGAGCTGAGGATCATCGGGCGCCATGACGATCAGGGGTGATGAGCGGATTTATTTCCTTGAACTTGAGCGCGACGAGCCCTGAAACCGCTCGGCCATACATCATCTAGATAGCTTCTTGGAAGATTGCTGGTATCGGGTTCAGATCCCTCAAGAGCACATAGCGGGAAGGGGCAAACCGAGTTGCATTACGCCTATGCCGCGGCACGCCCGTGATGTTATTAGGTGCTACTTGTCAGGCATCCCTGACGTCAGGACGGCTTCAGCCCCTAGGAAGCGGTGCTTTCAATCAATCGCTCCCAGTTTCCGTGGGCAAAGCCTGCTTTACTTTCCGCATCCAATCCACAGTTCGCGAGAAACCGTCGCGCGTCTCCGCCTTGACGGTATTGATACGGATAGTCTGTGGAAAACAAGAGCCGATCCGTTCCGACGATGGCTGCAGCGCGTGCGAGATAGTCGCGGCTGAACATGCCGCTGGCCGTGACATACAGGTTGTGCCGCAGATAGGTGGCGACTGGCTGCTTCAGCGATGACACCCGGTCCATCGCCGCCAGGCGCTCGGCATAGAAAAGCACCACCTCACCCCAGTGGCCAAGAATGACCTGCAGGCTGGGTAGGCGATCAAAAGTGCCGCCCAATATAAGGCGGATGAACTGGATGCCGGCGTCGTAGTGCCAGCCAAGGCCGAATGTTGCGAATGCTGCATCCACGTATGGTGCGAACCCCGAATAATAAGCCGACCGAACTGCCGCGGGCGGCGTGCGGGGATGCAGTAGGATCGGCACGCCGAGTTTCGCCGCGCACTCTAAAACCGGTGAGAGGTCAGGGTGATCCAAATTCCGGTCTCCGACGCGACCGCACAGCATCGTGCCCTTGAAGCCGAGGCTTGCAACGCATCGTTCTAGTTCCAACGCAGCTTCGTCGGGTGATCCCATCGGCAGTGTTGCCAGGGCCTGAAACCGATCGGGATGTCGGGCGCACACTTCCGCCACGGCGTCATTGGCACGACGCGCGAGTTCAGCATCCTTCGACCCGATCTCGTGTAGCGCCGGCGTTGTGAGCGAGAGAACCTGGACATCGAGGCCGGTCTCATCCATCAGCGCCAGCCGCTGATCGGCAAGGTCGAGCAGACGACGCTCGATCTCGTCAGAATAGATCGCGACACTTGGATCGGTGGCAGCGAGCGCGGCTGCCTCCCAGGCAGCACGGACGTCGGTTGTCAGATAATGCTCCTCGATGCCGATCAGCTTCATGTCGATTTCCTTTCACGCGTCATCGTCTCAGGTTTCACCAGCGCACTGTCTTTCCATGGCGATCAATGAAGCGAAGGCCACTCGTACCCTGTTGCGCAAGGAGCGTCTCCACCAGTTCGGGAATAGTCTCCTCGATGCTGAGGGGTGCTTCCGTGCCGCCGAGATCTGTGCGGATCCAGCCGGGCGCCATTAGCACCAGCGCCCGCGCGCCATCGGCGTGGCGAGCGGCATAGCTGCGCATATACTGGTTGAGAGCGGCTTTGCTGCCCCGGTAAACCTCGTGCCCGCCCTTCTCGTTGTTGGCGATGCTGCCCTGACCCGATGACATGACGCCGATCAAGCCGGCTGGGCGCACCAGGTCCTGCAAACCTTCAACGGTTCGCATGACGCCAAGCGTGTTGGTGAGCATGACCCGTACAAACTCCTCGGTCGAGGTTTCTGCAATGGTCTCGCCTTGGTTACGGTTGGCGGTCCCCGCATTAACGAAGAGGATGTCGAACGCGCGACCGTAAAGCCTATCGCGCAGAGCGGCAATCTGATCTGGATCGGTAATGTCGAGGCGTTCGATCGTCACCAGATCTGGATAGCTGTTCGCGAGATCGGTAAGCTCAGTCCGACCGTTTTCACGCACCGTTCCGACAACTTTCCAATTCTTCTTCACGAACTCGGCAGCCATCGCATGTCCGAGCCCGCGTGAGGCGCCGGCGAGCAGGACGCGATGAATTTGCTGATTTAGAGACTCGGTCATCTCGGTGCTCCTTTTGATCGCTTCGGCTTGAAGATAAGAACCTGAACCCAACGCGCCAGACGCACCAGATGCAAACAACGAGTGCACCAAACGCTTTGCACGAGGCCGGCACGTGCCTATAACGGCGGAATGAAGAAGATCGACCTCAACCTGCTAATCGCGCTCGATGTGCTGCTCGAAGAATGCAGTGTGCTGGCAGCTGCGAAGCGTCTTGGCCTCAGTCCATCCGCGACGAGCAGAACGCTTGCCCGGCTACGAGACGCAACCGGTGATCCCATCCTGGTCCAAGCCGGACGATCGCTGGTGCCGACGCCCCACGCCGAGCAGCTGGCCGGGCGGTTACACGCTCTGGTCCAGGAAGCCCAATCAGTGTTGACGCCAGTCCTCGTTCCCGTGGATCCTGGCGAGCTGGAACGGGTATTTACAATCCGCGCAAATGAAGGGTTCGTAGCTCTTTTCGCCCCCGCAATAATTGCGGTCGTCGCTAAAGAAGCTCCACGCGTGCGTCTGCACTTCGCGCCGAAACCCGATAAAGACACAGCGCCTCTGCGGCAGGGGACAATCGATCTGGATATCGGCACGACAGGCTCATCCGCGCCTGAAGTCCGCAGCCATCTCCTGTTCCGGGATCGGTTTATCGGAGTAGTGCGATCCAATCATCCGCTCCTGGACGAGCCGGTGACGCCCGAACGTTACGTTTCTCATGGACACGTCGTGACCTCGCGCCGAGGTCTGTGGCATGGCCCAGTAGACGACGCGCTTCTCGAGCTCGGTCTTCAGCGCGACATCCTCGCTGTCGTGCCCAGCTTTTCCGATGCACTAAACGTCGCTCGTCATTCCGACTTGATCGCTCTTGTACCGAGCCTGTGCCTTGGAGATGTCGATTCGAGGGAAAAACGCCTTCAAAGTTTCGCACTGCCCGTGTCCACGCCAGAAGTGACGATCAGCGCTATGTGGCATCCTCGCCTCGATGCTGATCCGGAACACCGCTGGCTAAGGCAGAAGCTTATCGCAACGTGTCGAACAATGCTAGAGACCGGGCCGAGGGGTTGAACTACTAGGACAGTTTGGTTGGCGAGACATTAAAGTAGATCGCCACAGTCAGCCGATGCGGCCTTGCCTTGTGGATACGGAGTCTTGCGATTGAATACAAAACGACAGAAGAGGAAGCTGCTCAGTCGCGGCGTCATGCGTCGATCGCGACAATTGACGAGCCACATCGGGCGTTCACCGAGCTGCACGTCAGTAAAGAGCGGGATGAGGCAGCCTGTTTCGATATACCTCCTATTGACAGCAGGTGAACCATGCTCTGAAGCGATACCGGAAGAGGTTGGGTGTGGAGCGTCGGTCGTCGACCAAGAGGAACCCAATGATTCCATCGGTGACACTTGATGCCAGGGGCATCGTTCCCGGAAAGCCTAGTCACAGTCGGCCCGGTTTAGCTTAGGAAAAGCTGAGCCTCGATCGCGGCTTTGTCGAGCACAGACCATACCTGGCCGATCTTGTCGCGGTTATATTCGTAAAAGACATTTTCGCAGAACGACACGAGCTGGCCATTGACGGGAAGGCCGAGAAACTCGCCGGTTGGGCTGATGTCAAATTCGAGGCGGCTCGCCACCGTATTGTCGTCGGAAACCAGGATGTGGATTTTGTAGTACAGGTCGGGAATCTCATGAGCCTCTTTCTCCCGCGCCTGTCGATATGCATCAAATCCGACGATCTTACCGTTGTAGGCGACATCGGTATCGACGTAGTTCGCCAGGTTGTCCCAGTCCCGGGTGTTCAGGCAATCGATGTATTCTTGATACAATTCCGAAAGTGGGGCCGTCATCTCATTCCTCCTTGGGCTTCAATTGATCTGCTCGTGGACCCTCAGGACAGCGCGCGCGAACTCCTCGGGTTGCTCCTGCGGCACGTTGTGTCCGGCGTCGACGACGCGATGTTCGTGAAACCCGACAAACATTTTTGCATGGTGCGACGTCCCACCGGGCTTCAGGGGGTCGTTGGTCCCGTCAATGGTTACCGCCGGCACTGCGATTGCAGGCTTTTGGGCCAGCCTGGCCTCGAACTCCTGCATTGCCATCTCACCGGCCTCGAGGCCAAAAGAATGCCGATAGCAGCTAATCACGACGTCCACGAAATCAGGATTTTCAAACGCATTGGCTGACCGGGCAAACGTGGCATCATCGAACTGCCAGCCGGGAGACCACTCGCTCCATAGAATCCGGCACAGATCCCGGCGGTGTTGCGACAAGCACTCGCGTCCGCGCTCCGTCTGGAACAAGTGCTGATACCAGAAGACTTTTTCCAATGCAGGCGCCACAGGGAGCCGTTGCCCGTTGACGTCAATGATGTCGTAGCCAGCATAGGAAACCAGGCCGCCGATCTGTCCCGGCCAGAGGGCTGCCGCCACGCAGGAGGCGTTTCCGCCCCAGTCGAAACCCCCAAGAATGGGCCGCTTGATCCCAAGCACGTCGATCAGTTCGACGATATCAAGGCCACGGGCGGCCTGCTGTCCGCTGCGAGGCGTTTCGTCCGACAGGCACCGCGTCGGTCCGAAGCCCCGAGTATAGGGTACGATGACCCGCGCTCCGGCCTGCGCCAAGATCCGGCCGACTTCATCGAATGCGTGCACGTCGTATGGAAATCCGTGCGATAGAACGACTGGCCACCCGTCGGGCGCTCCGTGTTCAAGGTAACCGATGGAAAGAGTGCCCGTCTCGACGGTTTTAGTGGCTGTTCCGTTCGCCGCGCTCAAGGCCTGCCTCCCTCAACCCTTGCGATGAACGCCTGCAGGTCCGCGAGCATCAGGTCCGGTTGCTCGAGGGCTGCGAAGTGGCCGCCCTTCGGCATCTCGCTCCAATGAGCGACGTTGTAGGTCTTTTCGGCAAGCGATCTGGGTGGAGGCAGGAATACCGGATCGGGGAACGCAGCTACGCCCATTGGGACCTCGATGCGGGTGCCTTCCGGAAATGTCTGCGATCCCTCCAGACGCTTGCCGTGATAGATCCAGGTCGAAGTGACAACCGATGACGGTGCCAGGTAGAGCATGATGTTGGTCAGCAGTTCATCTTCGGAGAACTTGCTCCAGACATCTGGACTACCGTCTGCCGTCGTACCCAGGTCGGCCCATTTGCCAAATTTTTCCAATATCCATCCAGCCGCTCCGACCGGGCTGTCGGCAAGCGCCACCCCCAGCGTCTGCGGGCGGGTCTCCTGCTCGTGATTATAGCCTGTCTCCCAGTCCAGGATCGCGGCTCGCCTTTTGACCAGGTCCTGCTCTTCCGGGGTAGTCGGGACAACATCCCTGGCAAGGACCCCGACCATGTTAAGGTGGAACCCGAGCAAGGCGTCTGGCTGGCTGTAAGCCATCCAACTTGCGATCCCTGCTCCCCAGTCTCCTCCCTGCACGACGTAACGGCGGCCTGGAAACAGCCGCGTCATCAGCACATGCATCAGTTCGGCTGCCCGCCGTGGTCCGATGACGCCCGTGATCGGCTGTGAAAACGCAAATCCGGGGAGGGAAGGGACGACCACGTTGTGCCCGTCCGCTACGAGCGGGTCGATGAGGCGCTCAAACTCAAGATAGGAACCCGGCCAACCATGCAGAAGGAGGACAGGTGACTTGGAGCCGTCGCCTTTGGCATGTAGGAAATGTATTCCTTCGCCCTCGACATCAGTCTTGAAATTGGGAAGTCGATTGAGACGCTGCTCGACCTCGCGCCAGTCGTAGCTGTCGAGCCAGTAGGCCACTAGGCGCTTGAGGTCACGCACACCGACCCCTGCCGACCAGCCACCGACATCGGCAAGCTGAGACCAGTCGTATGCCTCGACCTTGCTGCGGATCGCTGCGAGGCGTTCATCGGATATGTGGATCTTGAATGGCGAAATCATCCTGTTTTGCCCTCCAATTTATTCGGCCGCGGGTTAACCCCTACGAACGGAAGGTTGCATCATTCGACCAGACGCAAAGATGGGCTTTTCTTTCGACGTGGGTATCCCATCTTTCCGCAAAAATCCTTTGCGCGAGACGCACAAATGGGCGAGATGGAAGTGACAGGTGATCTTGAGGTGTTCACGTTAGTTGCCGAAGCGGGGAGTTTCTCCGCGGCCGGCCGCCGGCTCGGTCTTGCGCCATCTTCAGTCGCCAGGATCGTCGATCGCATCGAAGCAAGGCTTGGGGTCCGGCTGCTGCTGCGCAGCACTCGATTGCTGACAATTACGCCGGAGGGCACCGCCTATCTATCGGCGGCGCGCAGAATTCTCGCGGATCTCCGCGAAACCGAGCAGATGATCTCTGACCGGAGTTCCCCGCGCGGCCGCCTTCGGGTGACCACGTCCATCCAATACGGGAGATTGTCGCTGGTTCCGCTGCTTGGCGAATTCATCCGGCGGTATCCCGGCATCGTCCTCGACGTCAACCTCACAGACACGATCGTAAACATCGCCGCCGGGCAAGCGGACGTTGGCATCCGCTTCGGTCCCGTGACCGACGGGGCGTTGACCGCGCGAAAGCTCGGCGAAACGCGCAAGGTGATCGTCGCATCCCCCGAATACCTCGCGCGTCGAGGCAGGCCTCAGGTTCCAGAGGACCTTCATGATCACGACTGCTTGGGGTTCAACTTCAAGCGAGCCGCCCCAACCTGGCCGTTTCGGAAAGACGGGCGCGATTATCCTTTGGCCATCAAAGGCAGTGTAGAGGCAAACAACGGCGAGACGCTGGGGCAACTCGCCGCAGAGGGTGTCGGAATTACGCGCGTGGGAACACAGACCGTCGAGAACGCGATTCGGTCCGGGGAGCTCGTGCCGCTTCTCGAGGAGTTCAATCCTGGCGAAGTGGAGGAAATCCATGCGGTATTTGTCGGCGGGGCCCACATGCCGGTGCGTGTCAGGTGTTTCGTCGATTACCTCGTCGAAAAGTCACACCTCCTCGGCACTGGTCGGGCGGTGCGTCCGGAACCGGCAGTTCAAATGCCTGATGTTTGAGTTTATGAGTTGAGTGTAGCAGCGGTTCGATTCCCTTCACATCAACGGATCCGATTTTGCTGACTGTGGGTCGTGGTCTTTAAAAGGGGCGTTGCAGAGCGTGACGGCGTTTCATGGTTTTAGTTACAGAAGCGCAAAAGGTGTACCTGGCGAGCCGGTAGCGCCTTCGATCCTGAGCGGGGCAAACGCATAGACAAATTCATAGCGACCGCTTTCCGCCAGCGCATCGAGGTTCATTCCCTCGTGTAGGTAAATGCCGTGGCGCATAATCAGGTGTTGGTGGCAAGGCAGGACCAGGTCAGGATCGATCGAAGGGACGACATCGACCGCAAAATTGTCGGCTCCGACCACGACCGGCTGGAGCGCTGACAGGAATTCGGCAGCGGCGAGCCCGAGGCCAGGTGCGCCCTCATACCAGGTCTCGGCTTCGGAGAAGAAACGTGAACCATGGCCCGTGCGGATCAGGACGACATCCCCGGGCGCGAGCCAGCCGTCACGATCCATTCCTTGGCGCTCTAGACAGCTATTGAGATGATCTGGAGTGATCTCGAATCCATTTCGCAGCGGTTCATCAAACAGCGCCTGGACATCGAGGAGTACGCCACGGGTGAAGAAAATTGGCGCTTTCTCGATACCGAGCTTCTTTAGGCCGCAAGGCGTCCAAATATCCGAGAGCTTATTGCCGTTATAGACGAGCGCCTCGCAATGGCCGCAAGGATAGCTGATCTCGCCGCCAAGGTGGCCGAGTGCATCCATATGCGTGCCGACTTGGCCGATTTCGGCAGCAATGAAATCGTCGTTATAGACAGTGCGACTGAGCCGGCCTTCCGGACCTCCTGTCGGCCCACCCGGCATTTTGAGCGCAAACGTTCGCCCTGGCGACAGCGGCATGCCGCTGCGATAAGGAAAACCGAGAGAGATCATCTCGCCGGTCTTGATGAGCCTGCTAGCCCCAAGCACCTTGTGCGGGCCGAGCAGGTTGCCGGCGCCAAGTTCATCGTCAGCACCCCACCGCGAGGGAAACCAATTATCACCGAGGGCCGGATTTTTGATATCGGGCATTGTCGTTCCTTAGGCTGACAGCTGCGACGCGAGGGCGAAGCGTCGACGGCGCAGGACATAGCGGATGATGGCCTCGGCGATTATCACGAAGATCAGCAGCGCGCCGGTCGCGAGGCTCTGCATCCAGAACGGCGCCCCAAGTGCCGCAATGCCGCTGACTAGAAAGCGGATCGTGAACAGGCCGATAACCACACCCCATATGCTGCCCCGGCCGCCGGATAGCGAAATGCCCCCGATCAGGCAGGCGGTAACAGCTTCGAGCAAAACGGCATCAAAGCCGAGCGGGCTTGCGCTGCCGGTCTTGATAGAAATAAGAGCTCCCGCCAAACCAGCAAGCCCCGCCGACATCGAGAAGATCATGATGGTTGGGCGCCGCAGCGACACGCCGGCCGCGCGCGCTTCGTTACGGCCACCTCCGATCGCAAAGATCTCACGCCCCCAGAGAGTTCTTCGCGCAAAGAGGTCGAAAGCAACGACCAGAAGCAGGAGGAGAAGGGAAGGGACGGTGAAGATCAGCAGTTTATTGGTGAGAATATCTGTCTTAGCAATATCGGAGAATGGGATCAGTGCTGTCTTTTCGCCCGACAAAATCAGCGTTAAGCCGCGAATTGCAATCAGCGTGCCAATCGTGAAGACCATAGAATTGATGTTGAGCCGGTAAATGCACCAACCTTGAACGGCGCCGAGCACAGCGCAGATGACGATCGCCAACAAGAAAGCTGGTACCATGCCTAGCGCAAAGAACTTGATCGACAGGATGCCGGCGAAGGCCGCCATGGAGCCGACAGACAAGTCCATTTCGCCAGCAATCATTGTCAGCCCGACACCGATGGCGATGATGCCGGCGAGCACGGCGCTATCCATCAGCGCGGAGACACCGGCGGACGAATAATAGCTCGGTATCTGAACGGCGAAGATCACGTAGACGGCGATCATCAGTACAAGGCGAGAAAGATTGTTCTTGGCTTCAGCAGTCATTTTCATCGCGATTTACCCTGCAGGACGTGGAACACGCTGATGGAGACGATGACAAGTAGGCCCACGATCGTCATACGCAGGCCTGCCGAATAACCGTTGAGCAACATGAAATTCTGCAGGAGCGCGATCAGCACAGCGCCGAGCGCGGCCTGGATTGGTGATCCGCGTCCGCCCCTAAGGGCGACGCCGCCGACCAGAACGGCCGCGATGTAATCGAAGTCATAGCCCATGAACAGATCGGCCTTGGCCTGGGAGAATTGCGAGACAGTCAGGATTCCCATGATCGCCACGCCGACCGACAAGGCGACACAGGCAACCACAGTGACCAAGCCGACGTTTAAACCGCTAGCCGTAGCGGTTTCCTTATTGGCACCGCAAAGCACGATCTCGCGGCCAAGCTTGACGTGGCGGATGATGAACCAGCTGATCAGAGCAGCAAGCAGAAACACCCAGCTTTGCGTCGGGACGCCAAGGGGGCGCGCGGTACCTAGGAGGAGCGCTGCGTTGCTATCGATCCGAAGGATAGAGTTGCCGCTGAACAAGGCCGCCAGACCGCGAAACACAGTGCCAAACGCCAGTGTGGTGATGATCGGATTGCCGATCAGGTTGACCGCGAGCCCTTGAGCAACGCCGGCGACCGCGGCAATGAGCAAGGTCAGAACAATGCCAGTACCGAAACCAAGATGGGATGTTATCAGTGCAAACAGAACCGCCAGCAATGCGCCGAGCGAGCTTGCCGAAAGCGCAAACAGGTTGCCAGAAATGGTGATGTAGCTCATTCCGATAGCAACGATCCCGGTTATGGAGGCCGCACGGATGACCACAAACAAATTGTCGACTGTTGCAAAGGTCGGCGTGGTCAGGCCGGCGATAACAGTCACCGCGACGATTGCCAGCGCCGCATAGGCTGCCTTGGGAATGTTGAACTTGCTGTCTGCGGGCAGGCTCTGGATTGTCATGTTCATTCTCAGTTCCTGATCAGGCGGCGCGCGCTTGTGTGACATCCCGGGCGATGCTTTCGGCTGTCGCATCGTCGGCATTGGAGATGCGGATCATCTTGCCATGGAAGAAGGTGGCTATCCGATCGGCAAGGCCCAGCACTTCCTGAGTGTCAGACGAGGCGAAAATAATCGACAAGCCGGCATCGGCAAGCTGACGCAGATTACGGTAGATTTCGGCGCGGGCACCAACGTCAACGCCGCGGGTCGGTTCTTCGACCATCAACACCTTGGGTTGGAGGCCGACCCATTTGCCGAGCGCGACCTTCTGCTGGTTGCCGCCGCTGAGATTGCCGGCCAAGCGATTGAAATAGCGGTCCTCAAGCCCGAACTTGGTGGCGATCGAGGCGATATGGGCCCTCTCAAGCCCGCGCAAGAGCAGACCATGGCGGCTGATGGCGCCAAGAGCCGGCGCCGAAAGATTTTCTGGCACGGAGCGGACGGCGAAAATGCCGTCGCGTTTGCGGTCATCGGAACAATAAACGACCTTTTGCGCGATGCTTTCTGCGATCGTCTTCGGTGCGTACGGCTTGCCTTCCAGAAAGCAACGTCCAGCAAGAACGGGTGTGACGCCGGCAAGCATGCGAAGGATGGTGCTGGCACCGCTGCCGACCTGCCCTGCGAGGGCCACGATTTCGCCCTTGCGGATATTGAGCGAGATCGGTGCCTTCAACCCGCTGGCGAGACAGCCTTCGAGGCTCAGGACATTGCCGCCGATACTGGCCGCGCGTGGAGGAAACATCTTGCCGAGTTGTCGGCCGAGCATGGTTTCAATCAGCGTGTCGATCGACAGCGACGCAGTCTCCATTGGGGGAAAGCTTGAGCCGTTACGAAGTACCGTGACCTTATTGGTGAGATCGAACACTTCCGGCATACGGTGAGTGACATAAATAACTGCACAGCCACCTCCAGCCAGAGCACGCACAGCAGCCTTGACGCGAACAATCTCACTTTCCGACAGGGCGGCGGTCGGTTCATCGAGGATGGCGATCCGAGCCTTGCGAGAGAGCAATCTGGCAATTTCGATTAGTTGGCGTTCAGCAACTGAATAATTTGCGGCATAAGCGTAGGGGTCGACATAATCCAGGCCGACCTGGGCGAGATAGGGTTTGGCCATTTCCGCCATACGTGCGGCGGAGCGCACGACGCCGATCGAAGTATCGCCGAGAAAGACGTTTTCAGCCACCGACAGGCATTCCACGATCGACAATTCCTGTGCCACATAGCCGACGCCTGCGGCGCGGGCATGGGCTGGCGAGCGGATCAACACAGGCTGACCGTCGATTTCGATCGTGCCCTGGTCTGACGGTTCGATGCCTGCCAGGATCTTGACAAGCGTCGATTTGCCGGCGCCGTTTTCGCCCATCAGCGCCATCACCTCACCCTTTTTGACGGAGAGATTGACGTCGTTGAGAACAAGCGTCTGCCCGTAGCGCTTGGCGATATTAATCATCTTCAGCATGGCACATCCCCATGAAAACGGTGCCGCGGCATTCAAGCCGCCGGGGCGCTCACGGTTTCAGAAATTGCAGAGCTGATCTGCAGACTTGCCCCAAAGCTTGGCGGCATCATAGGCGGCCTGGCTATTTGCAACAGCGGGATTGGGCAGGAAGTTATACTTGTAGAGCGGGTCGCTGTCGGAGGGCAGCGTGTCGGGGGAGGCTTCGAGATACTTTTCGCCGTCAACGACCTTGCCTTGGGCGACGAACTTTCCGAGAGCTTGGACGGCCATCCAGCCTTCGAAATAACCGGACTGGATCGCGGTGCCAGCGATCTCGCCGCTTTTCACATGCTTGGAATCACCGTGGCAGGTACCGCCAACGATGAAAATATCCTTGCCTGGCGTCAGACCGTTTTCCTTGGCAGCCTGGGCTGCGGCACCGGCCAGAGAGTCGTTTTCGGTGTAGAGCCAAGTCAGCTCACCCTTGTGGGCCGGAATGATCTGAGATGCGACCTTGTATCCCTCGTCTTCAAGAAAGCCGGCCGTCGGAACCACGTCAAGGACGTTGAGCTTGCCCTTGACGGCATCCTGGAAGCCGGTTGCGCGGTCGTCACCCGCGGAGACACCAGCTGGGAAACGGATGATCGCACCCTTGTCGCACTTGGCACCCGCCTTGGAGCAGGCATCGACCAGAATTTCGGCTGCGGTCTTGCCGCTCAGGAAGTCATTGGCGCCAGCATAGGCTGTCCAGAAGGCTTCCGTGCCCCTGATCGGGTACTGGTTGGAGAGAATGACCGGTGCACCCGATTGCGACAGAGCGCGAAGCGATGCGATTCCGGCCGCATTTTCGAAGGGCCACCAGATATAGCCGGCAACCTTGTCGCCGGATGCCAGTTGCTGCTGGACCTGGCTATCCTGTTCGGACTGATTGAAATTGTTCTCGATTACTTTGATGTCATAACCGAGATCAGTAGCCTTGGCCTTGGCGCCGAGTTGGAACTGACCGATATAAGGGTTGGTACTCGACGGCACGAAAACAACGATCGTGCCTTTGCTTGCAGCCTCCGCAGAGGTCGTCGTCATTAAGCCAGTAACAAGGGACGCGGCAAGCGCCAGTGTATAGCCGAATTTCATCTTCTTCCTCCCGATTAGCCTTCTGGCCATTTTGACCGCCATGGATGCGGTCGCTCCTCTCTTCTTTCACCATCCGCTCCCACGAATGGTCATTGCAGCGCGTTGCCGCGCTCAATTTCACATATCGTCAGCCTCGCCGAGCGTGCCGAAATGCCGTGTCATCCGCTCGGCATTAGCTGCTATGCCGGTAAACAGTTCGAATGCGCGGACTGCTTGGTAGACGGCCATGCCGCCGCCATTGACCACGCGGCAACCGCGCAACGTTGCCTCCTTCAAGAGTTGAGTTTCCAGCGGAAAATAGACGATCTCGGCCACCCAGTGGCGAGGTTCGAGCAGTGCGACATCGAGCGGGACGCCCGGATGAGCAGCTGTGCCAGTCGGGGTCGCATGCGCCAGACCATCGGCATCTAACAAAGCAGTAGCGATGTCGGTACCGGCGACGAAGGTGCAGTCCGGATGCTTGCCCTCTAATTGCTCGATCAGCGCCGCGACATGGGAAGCGCTTAGATCGAAGATATGCAGAAAGCGCGTCCCCATGGTCGCCAGTGCATGGGCGACGGCAATGCCTGCCCCACCGGCGCCGATCAGCGCAACGGTTGATAGCGGAGCATCCGGCAGGCCGCGACGAAAGCCTTCAGCAAAACCCCACCAGTCGGTGTTGTGGCCAATGCGCCGTCCATTGGCAAAGGTGATTGTGTTGATCGCGCCAAGGGTAGCGCCGTCCTGGGAGAGTTCATCGACGAACTGGATCGCCGCCTGCTTGCATGGATGAGTTATGTTGAGGCCAACAAAACCATCACTCTCAGCTTTATCGATCAACCTTCCGAGTGCTTCGACGCCAACTCCAAGCTCCGTTAGGTCGATCAGGTCATAGCGATAGTCGAGGCCATTCATCCGGCCCTCGTGGACATGCATCGCCGGAGTTCGCGATTTGCCTATGCCGCTGCCGATGAGACCCACTTGCACGGATCGCGCTATGGTTTCGGTCTTGGAATTCAAAGCATCCACCCAATACGACGCCGCGCCAAGATGGCTGCGGGCTCCTCGTTGATTAAAATGTACGAACCAGTTAGTAATGTCAATTGCGGTGATGCTGATTTTTGCGAGCGCGAGCTTGGCCTTTATGCGATTGAACGAAAACAGATTTTAAAGAATGTGACCTGATGTGGTCGACGGCCCGGATACTCAGCGGATCTCCGAGGCGACGCTACGGAATATGTTCTCAAGAAGTTCGGCCAGCGGCCGCTCGCCATTTTCCTGAGTGAAGATATCCCCCGCAATTCGCATGGCCCCGACTGCGAGCATCGCAACGGTCCGCAACGCCATTGAGCGCTCGGGCTCGGGCCAACGCTCCCTCAGCGCTGTGTAGATTTCGTCCTCCTGCTGCACGTAAAACACTTGCTTACGCGCCTGCACGCTTGGGCTTGTCCGCATAAGACGATCCAGCTCGATCATCTCGCTCGATGGGATTGCATTGCAGACCCTGAGAACAGCGTTCCGAGCCGCAACAAGTGGGGTCGACTCGTCGGAGGCTTTTCGCACCGCATCTGTCAGCATCTCCCCCATTCCACTCAGCATAGACAACAGGATCTCGTCTTTGGACTCGAAA
>NZ_VNIP01000005.1 GCF_008370325.1 Martinezella tropici
GAACGTCGCAGTCAAGGCCGATGCAGATCCAGTGCTTGTGGAAGAAGACATCGATGTCGGCCTCGAAGACGTCCTCGCGCGTATAAAGGCCGGCCGGCAGGGAATGACCATCGGCGCGGGCTTCAAGAAGTGCGGAGATATCAGATGGAAGCCTGGTCAGCATGATAACCTCTAATGGTTCGATGGCCGGCAGTTTGCTCTTGCATCTCATAGGCTTCAACGGCATTAATTTTCAACGATCCATAACTTTATGTAATGCGAAGGATGCTTGAATGAACTTTCGGCGTCGTATCCCATCTCTGACGGCATTGATGACGCTTGAAGCCGTTCTGCGGCACCGAAGCTTCACCGCGGCCGCGATTGAGCTGGGTGTCACTCAGGCAGCAGTCAGTCGCCAGATCGCGGCATTGGAAGAGGAAATGGGATTGCCGATGTTCGTGCGCAAACACCGCGCCATCGAACCGACCGCGGAATGCCTCATCCTGGGAACGACGCTCGCTCAGAGCTTCGCGAATATCGCAGACACGCTCGATGCGGTCAGATTCTCCCAGCAGGACGTCGTGACCATCGGCGCGACGGTCGCCTTCTCCTCGTTCTGGCTTCTTCCCCGCCTGGCGGAGTTCCGGCGCGAGAATTCGGGCGTGCAGATCAGGGTCGTCTCGCAGGATGCCAGGATTGATCTCGATGCCGGACAGGTTGACATCGCGATAAGATTTGGCATACCTCCGTTCAATGACGGAACGGTAATCGCGTCTAGGGGTGACGTCATTACGCTTGTCTGTTCGCCCGATTACCTTCAGCGTCGGAAGGCCGGCCCGTTGTCTGCAGACGATGAACTTATTGAAACTGATGTCGAAGACCGCTCATGGCTCTCTTGGAGCCAGTGGATAGCGGGATTGGATCCGCCGTTTCCGGGAAAGCCGTCGCTTCGTTTCAACCACTACACCGAAACGATTTTCGCAGCTCGTGCGGGACAGGGCGTCGCGCTGGGCTGGGGCGTCCTGGTTCAGACCTTCCTTGACGACGGCACCCTCGTTGCGCTCGATCAGAGGCGAATTTCTGCGGAGGGGCGATACAACGTCGTAATACCTCTCAAATCGCGTCGAACAGTCGCGATCGACCGTGCATGTTCATGGCTTATCGCTTCGTTGCATGATGGCTAGAGATGTCTACGGCTCGGCTTCGCAAGACAGGCTGGAGCGAAACCTAACCCAACTGTCCGTGACCGCTTCTTTGCCGGGTTAGTAGAGTGCTCATAGTCTTCGGTTCCGATCCCTTCACATCAGGCTTTTTGTCAATTGTTCACTTGATTTGCATTGAGTTGCTTCTTGATTAACTGATCCACGGTCTGAGCCCATAGCGATTACCAGCCCGTCGTCGGCTCTATACAAGCTGACGTGCGGTCGCCGCTTAAGGCGGCTGCACCATTCTCCCGCATTGGACGGGCACGGGCTTAGGAGAACGAGACCAAACCCAAGATCGGCGTTTAAAGCCAAAGGGATCACCGGTCCGTTCACCTGGACGGAAGGCCAGACCGGTATTCTGCCGAGCGGTGATTGAATCGCAGGAATTGCGAAATTCAAATCAGATTGCCGTAAGCGTTTTTTGGCGTGGCACGGCGCAACTGTGTGGGGGATTGCCCATACATTTTCCGGAAGAGTCTGGCAAAGTGTGAGGCACTGTCAAAACCCACGTCAAGCGCAATTTCGATAAGCGGCGCCTGCGTCTGAAGAACCAGCTGCTTGGCGCGCTCCATGCGAATACGCGTGTAGACAGCCCCTGGAGACGTCTTCATTTCCTCCAGGAACAGACGTTCGAGCTGTCGCCGGGACAGACTAACGGACGCGGCAAGATCTTCAGTCGGCACGACATCTTCGAGGTGACTTTCCATGGTAATGAGCACAGCCTTCAGACGCGGGTCCCGGCATTCGATGGCGAGCGGCTTGCGCGGCTGTATATCCAGCCCGGATCGCGCCCGCTCGATCTGCAGCACTTCCAAAGCGTTCCGTTCCGCGTCCCTGCTGATGTGTCGCCGCACCAAAAAAGCAGCCATGTCGGCCGCGGAGCTTCCGCCGGCGCAAGAGCCACGGTTCCGGTCGAGGTTAAACAAACGATCCGAACGAACTGGGTGACCCGGGAATTGCTCCCGATAGGCTTGGTAGTGTAGCCAGCTGACACAGGTCTGGTGTGACTTCATAAGACCCAATCGGGCTAGAATAAATGTGCCGGTGCAGACCCCGATCAACGGGACCTTTTGAGCTGCAGCTTTCTTCAGATAGTCCGACGTTTGGCCGTCGATGGTGACATCGGAATTCAAAAGGCCACCGACCACGACGATGTAGTCAAATTCACGCGGCTCGATAAAGTCCGATGTCGGCGCGACTTGTACGCCACAGCTCGATGTAATGAGATGCCGAGTGCTACCCACCACCTGCCAGTCGGCCAGAACCCGGCCAGATTTGTCAGCCTCGTCACTTGCCAGTCTCAACGTATCAACGAATAGCGCGAAGGCGGAAAGAGTAAATGACCGCGCAAGGATGAACCCGACTTTCAAGGGACCATGCCTCGCTTCATCTTTCACGGATTTCATTAAACGCCTCGCCCCGGTACGCCCTTCTATTTGATCTGGAAACCATTAGCCAAGGGATCACGATCGTCGACGAAGATCGTATTGTGACCAATGATCCGCGCCCACCCTTCGACGCTTGGCTTGATGCCCCTGAAACGTCCGACAGCAGCTTCGGCTTCGACACGTCCCTCGAATATGGTGCCGATCAGGCTCTCCTGGCGAAAGACGTCGCCAATCCCGAGGCGCCCTTTGCCATATAATTGCGCAAGGCGCGCTGAAGTTCCAGTTCCGCCGGGGGAACGGTCTATCGCCTTGTCGCCATAGAACACCGCACCTCGACCATCGGCATTCGCACTCGTCGCGGCGTCGCACCACAGGACATGGTGAACCCCATGGATGCGTTCGTTTTCCGGATGAACGGGATTGCAGACCAGTTCGAGCGCATCCCGCAGTTTCCTGCTTGCCTCGACAATGGCATCAGCCGACATGCCCTCCAAGCCAGCCCAATTCCGCTGCCGTTCGACGACGGCGTAATAATTGCCGCCATAGGAGACGTCGATCGTCAGGGCGCCGAGACCCGGCACCTCCACCTCGACATCTGCCGCATGCAGATAGCTCGCGACATTGAACATGCGCACGGCTTCGACATATTCGCCGGGCTTGTTATACTCGACATCCACCCGGCCGGCCGGCGTCTCGATTGCCAGCCTGCCGGGAACGCGCGGCCTGACGAGGCCTTCCTCGATCGCAGCCGTCACGAGGCCGATGGTGCCTGCTCCGCACATGGGCAGGCAGCCACTGACTTCGATGAAGATGACGGCAAAGTCGCAGTCGTCGCGATAGGCTGGATAGATGATCGCGCCAGACATAATGTCGTGCCCGCGCGGCTCGAACATCAAGGCTTGCCGGATCCAGTCATAACCGCGGACGAAAATCTCGCGCCGCTCGGCAATCGGAAGATGTGGAAGCAAAGGGCCGCCGCCGGCGACGAGACGGACCGGATTGCCGCAGGTGTGGGAGTCGATGCAAAAGAAGCTGTGGCGCATTCGATAAGTCTTTCCGCTTAGACGCTCTTGGCCGATGAACCAGCGCGACCCTGCAGCGCACTCTTCGAAAGCCTGTCGAGCAGGATGGCGATGGCAACGATGGCGAGTCCGGCGCGCAGGCCAAGGCCCATTTCCATTCGGGTCAGGCCACGGGTGACTTCGGCTCCCAAGCCGCCGGCCCCAACAAGCCCGGCAAGAACAACCATCGCCAGCGAAAGAAGAATGCACTGGTTGAGGCCGACAAGCAGGGTCGGCATTGCCGAAGGGATCTCGATCTTGAAAAGGATTGAACGCGGCGGCGCGCCGGTTGCCTGACCGAGTTCAAGAAGATCCGTCGGCACCTGATTGAATGCCAAGGTCGTCAGACGCAGCATCGGCGGCACGCCATAGATGATAGTGGCGATGATTGCCGGCACGCGGCCGAGGCTGAAAATCATGACTGCCGGAATGAGATAGACCCATGGCGGTACCGTTTGCATGATGTCGAGCAGCGGCCTGATCGCGATCTCGAAGCCCTTACGCCGCGAAGCAAGGATGCCAAAGGGAAAGGCAACCCAGACCGAAATGACGACCGCCACGGTGACCAGGGCGAGGGTTTGCATGGATGCAGCCCAAAGGCCTGCAAGAAGGCAGAAGGTGAGAGCGACGGCCGTCACTACGGCAGCCCTGATGTTGATGCCGAAGGCGGCGAGAAGAACCGCCGCGACAATGAGCACATAGGCAGGCGGGTAGAGCAGGGCGGATTCCAAGCTGCCGAGCACGGCCTCGATCAGCCTGGTGACGGCTTCGAAGACCGGATGGAAGTTGGTGTTCAGCCAGTCGACCGCAGGGGCAAAATAGATGCCTGGCGAGAACCGAAAGAGGTCGAGGTTCATCTTGCACCTACCTTGGCGCGGTGCGCCGCGCTCTGCGTCAATCTGTCGAGTACCATGGTCAGGATGACGATCGCGATCGCGGCGTTGATCGATGTCGCCATGTCGAGCGTGCGCACCGCGCCGTAGATGGTCTGGCCGAGGCCGCCGGAGCCGACGATGCCGGCGATCACTACCATGCCGAATGCCATCATCAGGCTCTGGTTGACGCCTGCCATGATACTTGGAATTGCAAACGGCAGCCGGATTTTCGTAAACATCTGCCATGGCGTCAGACCGCTTGCCTGCCCCAGTTCGATGAAGGCGGACGGCGTCATGCGGATACCGAGCGAGGTTAAGCGAATGGCGGGGGGCGCTGCTACCACGAAGGTCGCAACCAGTGCGGTTGCAGGACCAAAGCCGAGAAGCGCAATGGCGGGAAGAAGGTAGATATAGGGCGGCAGCGTCTGGATGAGATCAAGGATCGGCTCCAGGAACCTGTCGAACCACTGCAGAAATCCTGCGACGATACCCATGGGAATGCCGATCAGCAGGGCGAAGATCGTCGCGGTGGTCACAAGGGCGAGGGTGCTCATGGTTTCGCTCCAAAGACCCATGACCGCACAGAAGACGAGAGCCAAGCCGGCGAGGACGCCGGATACGACATTGATCAGCCGCCAGCCGAGCAGCGCCACGATGATCGCAATGACGTAGAAAGGTGGGAGTTGAAGGAGCCAGAGAACACCATTGTAGGTTCCCTCCAGCATCGTCCTTATTGGGTCGAACAGCCAGTCGCCGTTATCGCTGATCCAGCCTAGCGCGTCGTCGGTCCAGGCATCGAATGTATCCGCAATGACTGAAATGTCCATTTGCGTGCATCCTCTCAGGCTGTGATATCTGGTTGCGCTGCGGATCCGGCGACGCCGCGAAGCAGCCCCCGGGTCGTGACTACGCCGACGATGGAACCATTATCGACCACGGCCAAGGCATCGCGCTCCGATTTCATCGTGAGATCGATGAGCTCGCCAATATCAGCTTCCGGCGTGGTTTTGAGCAACGCATTCACGTCATGCTGTGGCTCCAGGCTCTTATATTCCGCGATCGACTGCATGACCGAATGGGCCTTGACGAGATGAACCCGTGAAATGCCCGCCACGAAGTCGGCGACATACTCGTCGGCGGGCTTGGTAACGATCTCCTCCGCGGTTCCGACCTGGACGATGACGCCGTCCTTCATGATGGCGATCCGGTCACCGATGCGGATGGCTTCTTCGAGGTCATGCGTGATGAAGACAGCGGATTTGCCGAGCGATTTCGTCAACTGCCGGAATTCGTCCTGCAACTGGCGGCGAATGAGGGGATCGAGCGCGCTGAACGGCTCGTCCATCAAAATGATCTCGGGATCGGCGGCCAATGCGCGGGCGAGACCGACGCGCTGTTGCATGCCGCCCGACAATTCGGAGGGATATCGCGCCGTCCAGTCGGACAGGCCGACCTTGTCGAGTGCCGCCTGTGCCGTCTTGTTGCGCTCGTCCTTTCGCACGCCGCGGACTTCCAGGCCGAATGCTGCATTCTCGAGAACCGTGCGGTTGGGGAGGAGGGCCACGCTCTGGAAGACCATGCCGATGTTGCGCGCGCGCATGTCGCGCAGTTCGGCGGCGTTGAGCCTGGCAATCTCCTTGCCCTTGATCGTGATGCTGCCAAGGCTCGGCTCGATGAGGCGATTGAGAAGGCGGACCAAGGTGGATTTGCCACTTCCGGACAGGCCCATGATACAGAATATCTCGCCGCGGCGGACCTGGAGACCGGCGTCGGCGACACCGACCACGCAGTTGAATTCGTCAAGCACCTGCTTCTTGGAAAGGCCGCGTTCTGAAACGGCCTTTACGGCAGCCGCCGCACGGGCGCCGAATATCTTCCAGACGTTCTGGCAGTCGACCAGGATTTCGTTGGGATGATTCACGACAGTGTTCATTGCGTTCCCCGGGAGGCTAGTCCATTGCCAGCCTGTTCGTCTTCGTTGAGGGATGCGGGCCGCCTTATTGGCGACCCGCCGTCGACATCATTCGCTCTTGATATTCTCCCACCGCTTCAGGAGATCGACGTGGCTCGTGGTCCAGTCCTTAATGGCCTCGTCCATCGTCTTGCCGTCATTCACGGCGCTGTTGATCGCGGTGATATCGGCAAGCGGCACATAGACGCTCGCGAGGACTTCACGCGCATGCGGATAATCGGCGGAGAAGCCCTTCTTGCCGATCCAGTAATAGCTCTGCGGCGGTGGGAAGATACCCTTGGGGTCCTTCAGGAATTTCACGTCGTACTTCTGCATCATCCAGGACGGTTCCCAGATGGTGACGGCGATCCATTCCTTGCGGTCAACGGCCGACTTCAGGGCCGCAGTCATGGCCGCGGTGCTGCCTTCGACGAGCTGCAGTTTCAGGTCGTAGCCTTTGACTGCATTGGCAGTATCGCGCATCAAGCCCGAACCGGGTTCGATGCCGACGATCTTGCCGCCAAACTTGTCGGCATTTGCGTTCAACTGGTCCATGGAGTCGATCGGCACGTATTTCGGTACGGCGACGCCCTGGAACAGACCGTGCGAGACGGGCGAGATCTTCTCGAGGCGCTTCTTGTTCTTGTCCCAATAGTCCTGCGCGACATAGTCGGTCTGGGATGCAAGGATCTGAATATCGCCCTTGCTGAGCGCGGCATAGGCAATGCCCCATTCGGAGAACGGCACGACCTTGACCGTGTAGCCGGCATCCTCAAGCACTTTTTTGGTAATCCCGGTGATCGGCGTCAGGTCCTCCCAGGACATCGTTCCGACGGTGATGCTCTTCTCTTCCGCATGCGCGGAGAATACGGTCATTCCGACCATCGCGGCTGCGCAGAGCGCCTTCCACAAAGTCTTCATTTTTCTTAACTCCTAGTTTTCGTTCCCGTTTTTGTTGAAGACCTGCGTTTGGCTCAGTCTCCATATTGCGCGGCGACGGATCATCCTTCGCGGCCTGCGCGCAATTCCTGCAAGCGGATCACTGAATTGATGCCGAGCCAGGCAAAGGGCTCGGGTGGCAGCCGGGACGGCGCCGCGTGATCCATGTATTGTTCGAGATGCCGGGACGTTGTTCCCGTCGCCAGTTCAGCCGCCATCATGCCGGCAAGCGTGCTCTTGACGGTGCCGAGCCCGTTTTCGCAGCACGCCGAATAAAGTCCTTCCTCGATTTCGCCGAACGCCGGCACATGATTACGACTCAGGCAAAGACGCCCGGCCCAGCTGTATTCAAAGGGTACGTCCTTGAGCCTGGGGAAACGTGCATCGAGGGAGTTTCTATGTTCCCTGGCCATCTTGGCCATGCGGTGTTCCGACACCGTGATCGTCGTCTCGTAGGTATATTTCGTGCGAATGACGATGCGTGACTGTCCGCCCGAAGTGATCTTTCGCACGGTTGCGCCCATGGAATCGGCGGGAAGCAATGCCCATCTGTCGCGGCCCGAGGTTTCCCAGCCAACGTCCGCCGCCGGGAACGGAGCCGTCATCGAGGCGTAAGCAAAGATATGCATCAGGCGGCCGCCGAAATGGCCAAAATCACTAATGTGGCCATTGACGCCGAGAATAACGCGGGTGGCGGTGACCTTGCCGTGGCCCGAAACGGCGGTCCATGTCCCGCTCTCGCGCGTCAACGAAGTTACCGGTGAACGCTCGAAGATATCGATCTTACGCGACAGGCCTGCAGCCAATTCGCGGATGTAGTCGGCCGGCTGGATCAGGACTGCGCCGGGCGTAAACAGGCCGCCAAGATAGTAGTCAGATCCGGTGATCTCGCGCATTTGCGTGGCGTCGAGAAACGCGTGCTTTTCGTCCGAACTCCTTAAGGACTGGCCGAAACTGATGTTCAGCTTCATTCCGCGCGCAGTTGCCGCGGCATTGATCTTGCCCGCCGGGTCGAAAGTCTCAGACGACATGGCGTATTCGTCCGCGGCTTCTTTCGCAAAAGCGATCGCCGCGCGATTTTGGGCCATCTCCAGGCGGGTGGCATCCAAGCCGTCGCTCGAATATTCGCTCGACGACAGGTTATGTGGAACGTCGATCATAAAGCCGGAATTGCGGCCCGACGTCCCTTTGCCCACTTCGCTGGCGTCGACCACCACGATCTTGTCGTCTGGGCGAAGCTGCAGCAGACGACGAGCGGCCGAGAGCCCGGCAAATCCCGCACCGATGATCAGCCAGTCCGCGCTCACGTTGCCTTCCAGGCTTCGAACCCGGAACGAACGTTTGCTGATCGCCTCCCAGCCCGAGACGCCGTTTTCTGCTGGCAGACGTTTGACGGACGTCGTGGTCATCGGATCGTCTCGTCCACCGAGCGATCGGAGATATCGATCCAGATGGTCTTCAATTCGCAATAGTTGTCGTGTGCGAAGATTGACTTGTCGCGTCCGCCGAAGCCCGACTCCTTGTAGCCGCCAAAGGGTGTGGTCGCGTCGCCTTCTCCGAAGCAGTTGACCGTGACGAGGCCAGCTCGGATGTCGCGCGACAGCCGGATCGCATTCTTCAGGCTGCCGGTATAGACTGACGCCGTCAGGCCATAATTGGTGTCGTTGGCAAGAGCGGCGGCCTCGGCAAGCGTGTTGAACGTCGTCACCGACAGGATCGGCCCGAAGATCTCTTCCTTGAACAGCCGGCTGGAGGATGTGACGCCGTCGACCACCGTCGGCTCGACGAAGATGCCGCCATGCGTTTCGCCGCCATGGGCGATCGTCAACTTCTCGCTTTTGACGTCATCGAGGAACGACGTGACCTTCTCGTAGTGGTTCTTGCTGACCAGCGCACCGACGCGGTTTTCCGGATCAAGAGGATCGCCCGTCTTCCACTCGCGCATATACGCACCGATGCGCTTTAGCAGCTCGTCCTTGACCTTGGTATGGACGATCAGGCGCGAGCTGGCGCTGCAATTTTCGCCCATATTCCAGAAGGCACCATTCACCACTTGCTCGGCGACGAGATCCAGGTCCTCGGCATCGTCAAGCACCAACGCCGGGTTCTTGCCGCCGCATTCGAGCACGACCTTCTTCAGGTTGGAATCGGCCGAGTAGTGCAGGAAGCGACGACCGGTCGGCGTCGAGCCGGTGAAGGCCACCATGTCGACATCCATATGCAGACCGATCGGTTCTCCGACGTCCTTGCCTCCGCCGGTGACGACATTGAAGATACCGGCGGGAATGCCGGCTTCATGCGCGAGTTCGGCGACCCGCAGTGTCGTCAGCGTCGTCTCCTGCGCAGGCTTGACGATGACCGAGCATCCGGACGCAAGCGCTGGGCCGATTTTCCAGGCGAGCATCAGCAGTGGGAAATTCCACGGCAGCACGCAACCGACAACGCCGATCGGCTCGCGCACCACCATCGCCAGTGCATTCGGGCCGACCGGATTGGTGTTGTCATAAAGCTTGTCGATCGCCTCGGCATGCCAGCGAAGGGTGTGGATGGTATCGGGCACGTCGACGGTCTGGCACTCGCGAACCGGCTTGCCACTGTCGAGGCTTTCCATGACCGCCAGCTCATGACGGTTGTCTTCGAGCAGTTTGGCGAACTTGATGAGCGTTGCCTTGCGCTCGCCGGGTGACAGTTGACGCCAGCGGCCATCGTCGAAGGCCTCCCTTGCCTTGAGCACCGCATAATCGACATCACTTGAGTCACAGGCGGCGATTTCCGCCAGGAGTTCGCCGGTGGCCGGGTTCGTGGTCTTGAACGTCTTGCCGGATTTGGCCGGACGGAAGGTGCCGTCGATGAAGGCATTCGTCGGGAACTGAAGGCCGGCGGCGATCGCCTTATATTCTGCTGCGGTCAAGGGTTCATGCATGATTGGCTCCCGACGTGATCTGGGCGACCGTGCGCTTCAGGGTGGCGACGACGGTCTCAAGGGTTCGCTTTTCCTCGGAGGTCAATCCGCGCAGCGGCGCGCGCACCGAACCGGCCTTCAGGCCGATGATCTCGCAGCCATGCTTGATCGACTGCACGAACTTGCCGCATTCGAGGAAGTCCATCAGCGGCAGCATGGCCGTCATGATCGCCCGGCCCTTGTCGAAGTTCTTATCGAGGACACAGGCTTCATAAAGCGCGACGTGTTCGCGCGGCAGGAAATTGGAACCGGCGCAGACCCAGCTCTTTGCCCCCCAGGCAAAGAATTCGAGCGCCTGATCGTCCCAGCCGCAGGACAGTGAAATATGCGGGAATTTGCGAGCGAGTCGATGCAGGTTGCCCATGTCGCCGGAGCTTTCCTTGATCGCCCTGACATTTCTGGACTTGCCGACGCGGGAGAAATAGTCCTC
Organism: Martinezella tropici; assembly: GCF_008370325.1. Lineage (GTDB taxonomy): Bacteria > Pseudomonadota > Alphaproteobacteria > Rhizobiales > Rhizobiaceae > Rhizobium > Rhizobium tropici_B. The sequence continues at coordinate 10,791 of NZ_VNIP01000005.1, forward strand.
GCCCATCATGACGCCCATGCGGGCGGGGTAGTTGTAGAGCATGATCGGCAGGTCGGCGGCGCGGTCGACGGTCAGCGCATGAATTGCGTTTTCCTTCTCCGTCGGCAGGGCATAGGGTGGCGATGACACCAGGATCGCATCGGCGCCGATCTCGCTTGCTGCCTTTGCGTATTCGACGGAGTCTTCCGTGCGGGTTGCGCCGGTTCCGACGATGAGCGGCAGCCGATTGCCGACGACCTGCTTGGCATAGGCGGCAAGCTCGAAGCGCTCCTGACTGCTCTGGGCGTAATACTCGCCCGTCGAGCCGCCGATAATGATGCCGTGGACCTTAGCCTCGATGAGGCTCTCGATGACTGCCGCAAACGCGGTCTTGTCCATCTGGCCGTCCGGCCCATACGGCGTGATCGCCGGGGTGTAGATGCCTTCGAAATTCAAGACGATTTCTCCATCGATGCGACGGGCACTTCGACGAGTGCGTCTGCTTTCATTCCCTGTGGAGCGATGAACATTTCCATGTTCTCGCGCGACAGTTCCCAATGCTCGAACACCAGGTCGACGACGGAGTCCTCATCATGTTGCGCGATCGCCTCGATGAAGCCGTCGTGGTGCTCCACGGCAAGCTGAAGCCGTTCGCGCATGTCGTCGTTTCTCGGTCGAAAGAAGGTGTGTCCAATGCGCGCATGGTCGATCAGCAAGCGACCGAGGCTCGGCTGGAGATAGGCATTGAACGACATTTCGCCGATGATTTCGTGGAAGCGATTGTTCTCCAGCACCATCGCGAGAACGTCGCCTGAGCCGCTTGCCGAGCGAAATCGGTCCTGCGTTTCCTTCAGATCCGCGAGCTGTTTCGGCTTGAAATTTTGAACCGCGAGCCGGCCGATCGCCGCATAAATCATTGGCGCCACCAGAAAGAAGTGCCTGAGCGTCTGATGGTTCATCGGGCTGACGCGCGCGCCGCGGTTTGCCCGGATGTCGATATAGCCTTCGCCTTCGAGGCGCCGGAAGATTTCCCGGACCGGCGTACGCGAGAGCCCATATTGTTCGCCGAGCGTTGCTTCGTCCAAATCTTGATCGGGATCGAGCTCCATCGTCAGAATCTGACGCTTTAGATCGTCGTAAAGACTGTTCTTCCCACCCTTCATCACGACCTTCCTCCTAAAATTCCGCAGGGGATTGAACCCATCGAGCCCTGCCGATGAGAAAAGGTCGCATAGGCAGCTGGATGAGTCAATGAAATTGTATACTCTACGTACACAATGGATATCGCAGGAAAATACAATATCCAAGATCGATGAGTTTCATCACAACTTTCGCTCGAGAGACGGCGGTGATCGACGCAAGCCGCAAGCCGGGCGCCAACTCGCACGCGACGTGGGATTAGCCGAACCGGGCGACTTCCAGAGCGGACTGAAAGCCGCGATGGCCGCCGCGGATGCGCTCGGTGCGAGCACGGAAGCGATCGCTCAACCGGACGGCGTACTGGTTCGAAACTATAGTTGCCCGCTGGGCAGCGCTGTCCGCGAAGAAAAATGCGTGTGCCGAGCACTTGCGGCATTTTTCTCCGAAGCCACTGGCCGGCTGGCAACCGAGCAATGTCTGCGAGATGATCGCTTGCTTTGCCAGTATCTTATAAAACACACGTCTTAGGCGCAGTTGCTTTGCCGATTGGCTTCAACCGATGAACCGCGTTCGCGTTTCGCGGCTAGGTATCGTCCTACAGGGCGGCGATACGCAATTTGGGGTCCTCAAGCAAAAATAACGATAGTTCCTCGATGAAAACTCTCTGGCGCCTCGGTATATGTCGGGTGCTGGGCATCAAAACATGTATCGGCAAAGGCTGAACTTCATATTCGCGTAAAACGCGAATGAGCGATCCGCGAGCGAGATCATCAATGGCTTGGTAGGACAGTATGCGAGCAACGCCATGACCCGCGCGTGCCGCTACAAGTACAGACTCGACGTCATTTATGCTCAGCCTTGCGGGTACTCCGAGAGATTGACCATTGGGGAGTCCTCCAAATATCCATTCGTGTTTGCCATCATATCTAGTACCGAAGATAATATTATGTCCCACAAGATCGGTCGGAGTTTGCGGCGTCCCCCGCTCTGCAAGGTATTGAGGAGAAGCCACGTGGACGCGTCGCACTTCGCCAACTTTGCGCGCAACCATATCGGAATCAGGCAACACTCCGATCCGCACTGCCGCATCGATCCTCTGTTCGATGACATCAATATATCGGTCGTCGAGCACGATATCGACTTCTAGTTCCGGATTGCGCTCGAGAAATTGCGTGACGAACGGTGTGACGAACAGCCGGCCGAACTGAACTGGCGCCGTAATCCGCAGCAAGCCTCGCAGAAGACCTTGGTCGAGATTGTTGATCGCCTCGTCATAGTCGCCCAAAATGGATATTGCCCGCACGGACATGTCCCTTCCGGCAGCAGTCAGTGAAACCCTCCTGGTGTTCCGCTCAACCAACCGGACACCACTGCGCTCCTCCAGCGCAGTCAGCGCGCGCGACACCGTCGCCGGCGACACCCCCACCTTCGTCGCCGCCTGAGTAAGACTTCGTGTCTCGGATATAGCTTGGAAGATTCTCAGTTCCTCAAGGCGATCCACTGTTTCAGTTCCTGCAAAGGTTCATTGCGAACTTAGACATTCCCCTCATTCATCGCAATGATAGAAGCAGAGGTATTGGGCCGTAGGTCGGCTGCTGTTGTTGCGAGGCTACATGGACAAAGTCCTTTTAACCGTTTATGGCATGGCGATTTCGGGGCATGTTCACCGGGTGAGGCTATTTCTCGAGATCCTCGGCCTGCCGTACACATACGTAGAGACGACGGCCGAAGACCGTTCATCACCCGAATACTGTGCCATCAGTCCTTTGTGCCAGGTTCCATGTATCCGAGATGGCGAGATTACCTTGAGCGACAGCAACGCTATCCTTGTCTATCTTGCAGAACGGTACGCTCCGGAAGGTAATTGGATCTTACGCGATCCCCTGGGTGCAGCTCATTTGCAGCGATGGTTTTCAATTGCGGCCGGCGAGCTCCGCTATGGTCCGGCTTTGGCGCGGGCAATTAACCTCCTTCAACGGCCTCTTGATCCCGAACCGCCTCGCGCACTTGCAGCTAAACTTTTCGGAATGATAGAGAGGCACCTGAGCGGCCGGCCATATCTTGCGGCGGAGCACCCAACCCTGGCCGACATTGCACTTTATTCCTATGTTTCCCACGCACCTGAAGGCGGGATTTCACTAACGCCTTATCCAGCAGTCACTGTATGGCTAAAAAGGATTGAAGCTATCCCCGGGTTCATCCCCCTCCAATGGACGAATAATTGATTTCACCAGGAGGCGCCTCATGTCCGATTCTGAACCTTTGGAACGGCCTTATCATGCCGGAGAAATCGAAGTTCAAATCCGCGCTGGAGGGCGCGAGGCGGCTCAGTTGGGCGCCCGCCGGTCAATTCGTGGTGAAATGCTCGATAGGCACCGAGCATTTTTTGCCTCGCTCCCGTACGTTTTCATCGGCACTGCAGATGATAAGGGTCGCCCCTGGGCAAGCGTGCTCGCGGGTCCTCCGGGCTTCATGACGTCGCCGTGCCCTAAACGTCTTCGACTGGAGGCGACATTATCCGATTCAGATCCCGCCGCCGCTGGCCTACGACCAGGAGCTTCCGTTGCTCTGGTCGGCGTCGAACTGCAAACCCGCCGTCGCAACCGCATGAATGGCGTCGTTGTGGATACCTCAAAAAATGGCATTGAAGTTGAAGTTCGTCAGGCGTTCGGAAACTGTCCGCAATATATTCAGCAACGAAATTATTCCGGGCGACATCAAAATCTGAGACCCACCGGCCGACGGCTCGCTGGCGTCGATGCTGAAGCGCGACGTATTCTTGAAACGGCCGATGCATGTTTCATGGCGAGCGTTGCACCAGACGAGGGCAATGAAGAGCCGAGCAGAGGTGTGGATGTCAATCATAAGGGTGGCAGGCCAGGCTTTCTGCGGGTTGAGAAGAGAAATGGTTCGACGTTCGTTTTGCTTCCCGATTTTATCGGGAATTTCTTCTTCAACACATTAGGCAATATTGCGGTAAATGGCGTTGCAGGCCTATTCGCCCCTGACTTCACATCCGGATCTGCCGTATCTCTGACAGGACAAGCCAGGATAATTTGGGCTGGTGAACAGCTTGAGATCTTTGCGGGTGCAGAGCGGCTCATCGAGATCGCGATCGACGAAATCTGGATTGTGGAAGACGTTTTGCCCAGGGACTGGGACACGGCAGAGGAAGCTCCAGAGCTCCCGAGCACAGGGACATGGAGGGAGGTCCAACATGCACTGCAAAGGAATAATGACGGCGACCATGATCTAGATCTCGAAGTGGTGTCGCTCATGGACGAATGCGAGGGTGTCCGATCTATTGTTCTCGCCTCTTCCGATCGCAAGCCTCTACCGATGTTCAAGCCGGGGCAATACTTGCCCATCGTCCTTAAGCGCGGCCCAGGCGAAAAGCCGCTGCACGGAACCTATTCGATCTCCAGCGAACCCGCCCGCTCAAGCTATCGAATCAGCGTTTCGCTGGCGTCAGAAGGCAATCATGATAGCGTGAGCGCCTGGCTTCACGCTAACATTTCTGTTGGCGACAAGATCAAGGCGTCGCGGCCCCGTGGTGGCTTTCATGTAGACACCAAGTCACCGAAGGCAATTTTGCTTATTGGCGCCGGCATCGGTGTAACCCCACTCGTCGCCATGGCTCAAACCTTAACGAGCGGCACCGATGACCGCGGCCGGAGTCCGGACCGCCCCGTCATTCTGATACATGCGGTGCGAAACGGGTCCAGGCATCCATTCAGGAATGAAATTCTTGCGCGCGCGCAGCAACGCAGAAACTTCTTTCCGGCTTTCGTCTACTCGGCACCAACCGATGAGGACAAGCTGCAGCGGGCGTTCCACTTCGCGGGCCATCTGGATCGAGGCGTATTAAGAAGCCTTCTTCCTTTAGATGACTACGAGGTATTTGTCTGCGGTCCGAGCAGCTTCATGCAGGACATCTATGATGCTCTCCGCTCACTCGGGGTCGATGATCAAAGCATTCATTCGGAAGCGTTCGGACGGTCAGCTATTAAAAGATCCGTGCCAGAAGTGGACGCGACCCAGCGCAGATCTCCGTCAGCAGCCAGGATCACCTTTGCCCGGTCGTGTAAGTCCGGAATGTGGAAACCCGATACCACCATTCTCGACATAGCCGAGGAGCTTAGCATCGACGCGCCGTACGGCTGTCGCGAGGGTCGGTGCGGTCAATGTGAAATTCGTCTGCTGGCCGGCGCCGTCCGATACGATCGAGAGGCCTTGGCGATTGGTACCAGTTCAGCTCTAATCTGTTGCGCACATCCGATCGACGAAGAGGTCGTCTTGGATCTTTAGAACTGGCCGGCAAGTGGCTTTTGAATGCGCACAACACGTTAGGGGCGGTTTGGAGCTGTTGTCGGCAGGTATCGGCTCTGAATTACTTTCCATCTTTTATTTTTTCCATGAATTGGCGAGTAAGCATGGCCACTTCCTCTGTTTTTTCGTCAAGTGCAAAATGGCCGGCGTCGAGGATATGGATTTCAGCGCTTGGAATGTCGCGCTTGTAACCATCGGCACCTGGGACGATGAACGATGGATCGTAGCGTCCCCACATAACGAGCGTCGGCGGCCTGTGCTCGCGCAGCCATGCTTGCCAGCGCCGATAGGAGGCCACGTTGGTGCGATAATCATAGAGAAGCGCCGACTGGATCTCGCGCTGGCCGGGGCGAGATAGGAAGGCAAATTCATCGATCCAACTGTCGGGATTGTATCGCGCTTGGTTGGGGCTTTCGCCTAGATGGCGTAGTTTTGTGCCCTCGAAGCCGAGAAAGGAATCGACCTGTTCTGGGTGCGAAGCCGGATCCTTCCAGTATTTTGCAATATTGGTCCACTTGGGTCCAAGCCCTTCCTGGTAAGCATTCGCATTTTGGATGACGAGCGCTTCCACCTTTTCCGGCGCTGCCATAGCCATACGGAACCCCACCGGTCCGCCATAGTCTTGCATGAAGAGAGTATAGCGGGAGAGATCGAGCTGCTGTAGAAGGGATGCGGTCGTTTCGGCCAGATGGTCGAAAGTATAGCGATATTGCTCCGGCGATGGCGCATCGCTCTGCCCAAAACCGGGATAATCGGGCGCTATCAGATGATAGCGGTCGGCAAGCAATGGGATGAGGCTATCCCACATTCGCGACGACGAGGGATAACCGTGCAGCAAGACGATCGTGGGCGCATCCTTAGGGCCAGCTTCGCGATAGAAGAGCCTCAGGCCGTCTACATTCACCAGGTGGTAGGTCGTCGTCGCGCTGGTATAGGGAATCGCCGCAACCGGGGCGATCGTAATTGCTGCCGCCATGATTAGTTCTCCGATTATGCTTTATTCCTTGAGCCGGCTCCCCCATTTTGCCAGGCTTTAGCGCTTTCAGACTTAGAGCTCTCCAGTGAGAAACTGAGCTCGACCAAACCCGAAACTCCAGTCGTCGTCATTGTTCTGGATACAGGACACCATAATGTCCTGCGGATGGACGTTGCAGCGCTTCCCAAGATATTCGACGAGAAGCGCATAAAACCGCTCCTTCATCACCTTCGTGCGCGGCCGCGTCGTCACATGGATAAGGACTCGACCTGCGGTTCTCTCAAAACCAAGTCCCGTGTCCTCCATGATCAAGTGCTTCGGCTCATGCTCGTGCAAAATCTGATAGCGATCTCGCACCGGCACTTCGAACGCCTCGACCATAGCGTCGTGGATGGCCTGGAGCAGCGCACTTGTCTGTTCTTCGCTCCGTCCCTTGACGGTATGTATATTGAGTAGCGGCATGTGCTTTCCTCTTAGGCTTGAACGTAAATGGTTGAGGGTGCAGTGCGATTTAAACCGGTCAGCCTGTCGCGCAGGAACGGTTTTCAGCTTCCTGCAGCTTGCAGCTCTTCGGTCAGAAATTGGACCAATTGAGATGCGGGGAGTTCACGAGCGAGCGGCGCACCTTGGCCTGCCCATTGCGCGGCGAACTCGCCGTACCCTTGCTTTGTTGCAGCGGCATTCAACTGCTTGGCCGCGTCATACGCGATCGGATAGGCGGCGGGCAGGGGGCTTCCGGCCGCTTCGCAATATTCGATGAAGCGATTGACGATGCCGCGGGCATAGCGTCCAGATAGAGACGCGGTGAGCCGTGTGAAACTTGCGCGCTCGCTCTTTAGGTTCTGGCGATAGGAGGCGTTGGCAGCGGACTCCGGGCATAAGATGAAGGCAGTACCCAGCTGGGCGGCGACTGCGCCGAGATCAAGTGCTGCCCGGACGCCTTGACCATCCATGATGCCGCCGGCGGCAATCACTGGAAGGCGGGTCCGGGATGCCAGCAACCGCACGAGTACGGACGTGCTCAACCGTTCGTCGATAGCTTCAGGATCGAACATGCCGCGGTGTCCGCCAGCCTCTATCCCTTGCGCCACGATGCCATCGATGCCGGCTTCCTCTATCACACGGGCTTCGCGCAGATTGGTCGCCGTCGCCAACATCTTGATCCCGGATTTGCGAAGAGCAGCTATCTGCTCAGGGGCCGGCACTCCGAAATGGAAGCTGACGACAGCTGGATGTGTTTCGAGCAACATCTGAAAGGCCTCCTCGTCGCCGAGAAAACTCTTGTAGATCTCGGTGAGTTTGATGGGCGGATCAGCGCCGAACTCCTCAAACAACGGCGCGAGATGTTTCAGCCAGCGGGTTTCGGTTTCCACATCGCGGCTAGCCGGTTGGTGGCAGAAGACATTCACATTGAACGGTCGATCCGTCAGCGCACGGGTCTCTTCTATTGCCTGCCGAGCCTGAGCGGCTGTGCTCGCGCCAATACCAAGAGATCCAAGTCCGCCGGCATTGGAGACTGCTGCGGCAAGGGCAGGGGTCGAAACCCCGGCCATCGGCGCCTGGATAATCGGAAGTTTGATCCCGAGCTCTTCAAGCATTTGTTTTCCCTTATGCTGCCAGGACTTCGTCGGCGGGACCGAAGAATTCGTAATGAATGCGGTCCGAAGCGACACCCGCCTGGGTCAGACCGGCAACGAAGAAACGCAGGAACGGGCGAGGTCCACAGAGATAAATGTCCGCGTCCTCAAGCGGCGTATTCGTTCTGAGCCAATCGATGGTTATGAAGCCGCTTTGTACCTCCGGTTCGCCCGCAGCATGATCATAGAAGGTCGCAATCGTGGTTGCGCCGTGGCGTCCTGCGAGATTGCGGACATGAGCGTCAAACGCATGCACGGCGCGATTGGTGGTGCCGTGCACATACCATGTCTTCAGATCCGGATGTTGATCAGCTATCGCCTCGAGCATGCTGACCATCGGCGTAAGGCCGACGCCACCCGACAGCAAGATGACCGGGCGCTCCGGCTTCTCAGCCAGATGGAAGTCGCCGGCAGGTGGAGTACACTCAACGACGGTTCCGACCTCCGCACGATCGTGAAGGAATATCGAAGCTTCGCCGTCGACCTCCCGCTTGACGGTTATGCGGTAATGTTCGTTGTTAGGGCCGCAGGAGATAGAGTAGTTTCGCTTAACACCAGGAAGGCCCGCAGTGTCAAAACGAAAAGTCAGATATTGACCAGGTTTATGCGGCACGACCTTACCGCCATCCTCGGGCCGCAATATGAATGAGGTAATGATTTCGCTCTCGTCGTGTCGCTCGGAGATAGTAAAGCGCCGCCAGTCCACCCAGCCTCCGTCCTTGGCCGTGATGTCACGACGGATTTCCGCTTCGCGTCCCTGAAGAATGTCTGCCAGGAACCGATAGGCCTCTCCCCATGCGTTCAGGATCGCGGGGGTTGCGGCTTCACCGAGCACCTCCTTGATCGCTCCAAGCAGGGCATTGGCGACGTAAGGATAATGCTCGGGATGAATTGCATAGCCAATATGTTTCTGCGCGATGCGCTCGACCGCCCCGGCCAATGCCCCGAGATTGTCGATGTTGCTTGCATAGGCGAGGATTGCGCTCGCAAGGGCCTGTACCTGCGCGCCCGTCTTCTGGTTGGCCTGGTTGAACAGCGCGGCTATTTCAGGGTTCTCAAAAAGACGTCGGTACATCGTCGCGGTGATGGTGGCTCCATGCTCGGCGATAACAGGGGCGGTCGCCTTTACAATGGCGATAGTCTCTTCAGACAAGTGAGCCAAACTGGTCTCCTTTTGAGATTGACTTAAATTCTGAAAAAGAGAATACACATCGGCACAAATTCCGCAATGGAGAAATAATGATGGATCTCGCATCGCTTGCCATATTCCGCGAAGTGGCCAGGGAACGGAGCGTCACCCGCGCCGCCGAACTGCTCGGTCGAGTGCCCTCGAACGTCTCCACACGCATCCAGCAGATCGAGGCCGAAATTGGTGTGCCGTTGTTCCAACGGGACAAACGGCCAATGGAACTCACGAAGGAGGGCGAGATATACCTCGACTATGTCGACCGCATCCTGAACCTTGCCGATGAGGCGCAGCAGACAGTCAATCCCGCGACGCCCGCCGGCGTTCTTCGAGTCGGCTCGATGGAATCCACTGCGGCCGCTCGATTACCGGGGGCGCTGGCCCAGTTCAGTCTCAAATGGCCGCAGGTCACGATTGATCTGTCCACCGCGCCCACCCGACAATTGGTCGACGCTCTCCTGGCCAATCGGATCGATTGCGCATTAATCGCTGTTCCGGAGGGAGAATGGTGGCTCGCTCAGGACGAACTCGACAAGGTTCCGATTTTCCGCGAGGATTTGATGTTGCTCTTGCCACCGGGCCATCCAGAGGTGCAACATCCAGGGGAGATCAAACCCCGTGCCCTTGCTGCGTTCGCCCCCGGCTGCACCTATCGCATGTTATCGGAAGAGTGGATGATGGGCTTGGGCCCGGCGCGATCGGCGCTGAGGATCCATGAAGTGAGGTCTTACCATGCCATGGTTGCCTGTACCGCAGTAGGCTCCTGCTTCTCGATTCTGCCCCGCAGCGTGCTCGATCTCGTACCAGAGGTTTCCCGCTTCACGACCAGATATCTGATGCGCGCCGACACTTGGCTAGCCACTCGGCCGGGATACAAAACGCCGGCATTCCAGGTGTTCCGCGAGATGCTGCTGGATTCTTCAGATATCAAGGGGACAAATAATAATGCGGCCGAATGAACGCTTGTCGGCAGCGGCAGCCGCCCTTGTTCTCGTGGTCGGTATGGGATTCAGCCGCTTTGCCTTTACTGGGCTTTATCCGCTGATGGTGAAGAACCAGCAAATATCCGTAACGGGCGGCTCCTACGCGGCATCCGCAAATTATGCGGGATATCTCATCGGAGCATTGTTAGCCGCGCTTCTATCAGGCATATCGAGCCGGCGGCTCTGCACATACTCGATTTTCTCCTCCGTGGCGTTGCTCGGTCTGCTCGCCCTTTCGCTGCCAGAGTGGTCAATCGTCACCATTCGGGGGTTCGCAGGAATTTTCAGTGCGATGGCGATGGTCGCTGCTTCACATTGGCTTATCCATGATCGGCGACATCATGACGGAGCGCCTACTCTTTTTGCTGGCGTCGGCATCGGAATTCTATTGTCTGCCGAGCTAATTGCAGCGGGGTCCCTGGCGGGCATGTCGAGCTATCTCGTCTGGCTCACGCTTGCCCTGGCGGCAGTCGTTATGGACGCCCTTGCCATGGCTCTGCAACGTCGCGTAGAGCAAGCGAGGCCTATCACCATGCCTGCCACGAAGGACCAAGAAGGAAGGTCGCATTTGGCGCGGGCCGTCTTATTCTTGTCTATGGCCTTGCTGGTTTCGGCTACATCATTACGGCGACGTATCTCCCGTTGCTCGTCCAAACTGCGCTCGGATCACTCGATCCCGTACACATTTGGTCAGTGTTCGGTCTTGGCGCGGTTCCGTCATGTTTCCTATGGCACCGATTGCATGTGCGTTAGGGTACGAGCTACAGCCTTATGATGAATCTGCTCGTACAAGCCGTCGGCGTCGCCATCGCTGTCGTTCACACACCGATTGCCTATATTGCCAGCGCCCCGTTTGGTTGGAGGAACGTTCATGGGCACGGTCACTATCGCTATGCCTGCGGCACGTCGGGTGGCAGCGACGGTCCGGTTCAACGTGCTTGCCATCATGACCGCTTCCTATGGGGTTGGACAGATCGTCGGCCCGCTCATGGCCAACGCGCTCTATATCAAAACGGCTTCGTTCGACGCTTCGCTCATGATTGCGTCGCTTGCCTTGTTGGTAGCCGGTGCGCTCTGCTTCAGCAGAGATCCTGCGCGACAGCGAGAAGTCGGGGGCAGGTAGCCCACGGAGCAATCTTTGTCAGGTGACGCAAGCGGAATTCTAAACCGGGGGCATCAGGTTACGCCCCCAGGTGATGCGGAATTCGGCCAAATAGAAGTGCCGCCGTGATGCGAACAGGAAATCGCCGAGTAGGTCGATTGGTAGGCTCTTGCCCGCAACCTAATTCGTCACCTTTTCGATTTTTCCGCAAGCGATCGGCAAAGTGACATGGGAGGGGATCGGCCCGAGAGATCCGACGCTTGCCGGCAGAGCGTGCTTCTCAGGGACGCCGTGGACCATGACGACACGCTTGTCCAGATCGATTGAGCCGCCCTTGTAGGTTTCGCCAAACTTTTCCTGGAGCGCCTTCAGCGGCACGATCTTGGTGTACTCGTAGCTTCCCGATGCATCGGCCTGCGGGTAGGTGTGCGTCGGAATGTTCATCTCTTCCGGCTTGTCATTGAACGGCACCATTGTGGTGCCCATCACCGGTTCGGTCTCGCCGAGATCGATATAGCCATCCTTGTTCTTGTCTTCAGCGGACGTGGCGCAGGTGGCATTCCGACCGTCTGGAAAACCGTGGAAGTGTTCCCAATGTTCGATGTTGGCAGGCACGCCCTTCATCTTGATGTGGACCTCGAGATTGTCGCCAACGATCTTGAAGGTCGCGTCACCTTCGGCCGAGGTGCCGATCTTGCCGGGGTTGAGGGCGGTCAGGTGCGCTTTATAGCTCTCGGCGCTCGAGGGATCTGCGGTAAACATGACGACGAAAATAGCGGCGGCTGCGGCTATGCACAGCATAGCATTTCGTTGGATAGTCATTCGCTCATCTCCTTTTGATCCATTGCGAGAGTAGGCCGGACAACAGCGACCGGCCTTTCCAGCGTTGATTCAAGTCATCCCCTAGAAATCAGCTGCCAATCGACTTTTTAACGAAGCGGACGGTCTCAGGGATAAGCTCGTCAACCGTCTTGGCGTCTTCCATGAGGTTGAAGCCATGATCGACCGGCCGGGTCCAGAGTTCGTGTGGTCCCTTGTGATAGGAAAGGAGCGCCTTGGCCGTGACCGGTTGCGGGAAGACGATGGTGTCTTTAGTTCCAACGGCCAGGAATACCGGCCCCTTATATTTCTCCAGCTCCGCTGCCGGTACGACGCTGTAAAGGCTTTCGAAGAAGCGCCCTCGCAGTGGGATCGATTTGTTGTCGCCGAGTCTTATGGCTGGGTAAACCTTGTCTCCCGCCGCCGTTCCTTCGGCCATCCCCTTTTCACCGAAAATTGTGGTGAAGGCGGCTGGAAGGTTGATGCCCGGATTCCAGAGGACGAGTGACTTAACCGGTATTGTGGATCGTCCTGCGACGGCTGTGGAAACGGCGCCGCCGAGGCTCATCCCCATGACCGAAATATTCTTGTTCGACACGTCAGGACTGGACGACAGGTAATCGAGAGCGGCGAGCGCGTCTTTGACTTCGCTTTCGACGGTCATGTCTTCAAATTTGCCATCGCTGTCGCCGCTTCCGCGAAAATCGATGCGCAGGGTCGCGATCCCGTTCTTGGCGAAAACCGGCGCTGCCCTGCCGAACAATCCCTCGGGCACGAACTCGGATTTCCATTCGTCTCGAGTGCCGGTGAAACCGTGGAGCATCAAAACGACGGGCGGTTTCTTGGCGTTGTCAGGCAGGACGAGAGTCCCGACGATTTTCTGCCCATCGACATTGAAATGAATGAGTTTATCTTCTGCGGAAGCCGATGTTGCCGCACTGGCGGCAAGGAAGCCAGCGAGCAGAGCGGTGACGATTACTTTTTTCATCTTTAGATTCCTCGTATCTCGGAATGATGCTGTGCCTTTAAGGCAAGTGAGCTAGGCGTTCAGTGCGGCAACGTCTGTCGGGTTTCCTTCCTGCGCTTCGGCGCGGCGGGGAAGGCAAAAGGCATTCACTGCGGCGGTGATCGCAGCGATGGCAATCGGATAGCCAAGCCCTGCGTAGATGTTTCCCGTGTAAGCGACGAGCGACAGGCTAACGAGCGGCACGAAGCCCCCGAAGACGCCTGTGCCTATGTGGTAAGGCAGAGACAGAGACGTGTATCTGAGACGCGCGGGGAAGAGTTCCACCAGGAAGGCCGCCATCGGTCCGTAGACGAGAGCCACGAAAACCAACTGGGCGACGATCAATGCTGTCACAATCGCATAGTTCTGTGACGCGACAGCCGACGCGATTCCCTGGTAGATCGGAACGTAGAGCGCCGCGGCGGAGACGAGACCAGTGATGATGAGCCTTCGGCGGCCAATCTTGTCGGACAATGCGCCGATCATAACGATAAGCGGCGTGCCGATCGCCAATGCAACTGCGAGGCAGATATTGGCGGTCAGGAAATCGAGCTTAAGGACGCTTTGGAGAAAATAGAGTGCATAGAACTGGCCAGTGTACCAGACGCACCCCAGCCCAGCAGTCGCTCCGAACAGCGCATAGGCGCCATACCGCATCCCCTCTTTGGTTGCAAAGCTCTCGCGAATTGGCGATGACGACGTTTTGCCGGCCTTGCGCAGTGCCTCGAAGACTGGAGACTCGCTGAGCTTGAGCCGCAGGTAGAGCGACAATATGATAAGCACGCCCGAGAGCAGGAATGGTATCCGCCATCCCCAAGCCTTGAAAGCTTCATCGCCTAGCGACAGCCTGCAGGCGAGCACGACGAGGATTGCGACGAAGAACCCGACCGTGGCGGTGGTCTGAATGAAGCTCGTAAAGAAGCCGCGCCGGTTCTTCGGAGCGTGCTCGGCGACGTAGACAGCGGCGCCGCCATACTCTCCGCCGATCGCCAGGCCCTGGATCAGCCGAAGAATGACCAGTGCGACGGGCGCAACGTATCCAGCCGTTTCGAAGGTCGGAAGAACGCCGACAAGCGTGGTCGATATACCCATCAAAATAAGGGTCAGCAGGAATGTATGTTTGCGGCCGAGCCTATCGCCGATGCTGCCGAACAGAAGCGCTCCGAAAGGCCGCACGACGAAGCCTGTTGCAAAAGTCGCTACGCTGACAAGCATTGCGGCAGTCGGCTCGTTCGGCGGATAAAATAGCGTCGAGAAAAAGATTGCGAGACTGCCGTAGAGATAGAAATCGTACCATTCGATGACGGTACCTGCGCTTGAAGCAAGGACAACCGTCCAGATACCGGGACGTTTATCTTCCCCCGGTTTGATTGCTAAATCGGTCATTTTATTCCCCTTTTTTGTTTTAGAGACTGGCCGCGGTAGAATTCCTCTCAACTGGCGAGCCGAAGGCTCGGCGAATATGCGGTGAGGCGGTGGGATGCTTCCTCAATCGTTCGCGTGACGACATCCCTTGCCGATGGCAAATCATTGATCAGCCCGACAGCTTCGCCGACCGTGACATTGGCCGTATCATAGTCGCCCGACTCCCAAGCGGCATCGACCTTGGCGCGCTCGTCTTGATGCATCGTGCGAAGTTCGCTCTCGCGGCCATGCCACTTGCTGATGAAGTCGTTTCTCAGCAGCCGGCCTGTATAGATCTCCGGCCATGCTTTCTCTCGCACTATGTCGTAAACAGTCGTCCGGATCGTTTCGTCACCCGATGCCGCAACAACTTTATCTTTCGCTGCTTGGTGAATGAGCGATTCCTGGGTGGCCCAGAAACGGGTACCCATCAAGATGCCGTCCGCTCCGAGCATGAGAGAGGCGGCGAGGCCACGGCCATCGGCAATGCCACCAGCCGCAACGACCAACACTGACGGAGCAGTTCTGGACACCAAGTCCACTACAGACGGCACGAAGGGCATCGTCGAGCGAGCCGTCAGGCCATGGCCGCCGGCTTCGGTTCCTTGTGCGACGAGCACGTCGGCGCCGACATCTATGGCTCGCTTTGCGTGCTCTAACGTATGGATTTGACAAATGAGCGGTACACCTGCCGCCTTTACACGCGGTGCGAGTTTTGCGGGGTCTGAAAACGACATCATCATCGCCTTCGGAAGATCCTGAAGAGCGCGATCGAAGAGTTCAGGATCATTCTCGACGGCCCAGGTAATGAAGCCACAGCCAACCTTGGGATTCGTCACCTTGCCGCGTTGCTCGTCATACCACTGGCGGTCGGCATAGCCGCCGCCAAGTAGCCCCAGGGCACCGGCGTCCGCCACAGCTGACGCGAGCGCACCACCGGCGGCCGGCGTCATCGGCGCCAGGATGATTGGATGTGCTATTCCGAAGAAATCAGTCAGTCGTGTTTTGATGGCCAAGGCTTCCTCCTCCCAAGCTCTGATGATCATCAAGATTAGGCGCGGCATTGACACATGAAAAATGATTAGTTTAGATCGCGTTCATCTGGAAAAGAGATGGCAACCATGAACAGCGTCGATCTGAAGTTCTTCCAAGCCGTAGTCAAAGCATCCAGCATCGGGGGCGCCGCCTTCGCTTTGAATACAGTCCAGTCGAACGTCACCTCGCGGATTAAGTCACTTGAGGACGAGGTCGGGGCGCTTCTTTTCCATCGGTCTCGAAAGGGAGTGACGTTGACTGCGGTCGGGCTGCAACTCGTCCCTTACGCGGAACGTATTGGGGAACTACTCGATGAGGCGAAAACGGTCATCACCGAACGGGAGACGCCCGCAGGCCAGCTTCGGATCGGAGCAATGGAGACGACCGCCGCCCTGCGTCTACCTCCCATACTTATCGAATATTCAAGGCTTTTCCCACAGGTCGATGTTCAAGTCGAAACGGGTCCGACAGAAGCCCTTGTCTCGAAGGTCCTTAACCGGGAGCTCGACGGAGCATTTGTGGCGGGACCGATTGAGCATGCAGAGCTGGTATCGGAAGCAGTGATCGTGGAGGAGCTGGTCTTGATATCGTCGGCCGCGACATTGACCTTGGACGACATCGGGCGCTTGATTTCATCTTCGGGACTTCGAGTTCTTGCCTTCCGTGCCGGCTGCTCCTATCGCAGGCGGATGGACGGATTCCTTGCCAGCATCGGCGCCGTCGATGTGCGGTGGATGGAACTTGGGACCCTTGATGGGATCATTGGGTGTGTGGCAGCCGGAGTCGGCATCGCGATGCTTCCACGTGCAGTCGTCGAGCAAGCTGTATCGTCAGGGCTTGTAAAAGTGCATCCAATTCCAAGGGTGCTCAGCACCGCGACCACAATGTTTATTCATCGAGGGGGGCAATATGTTCCCTCAGCGCTTCGATCATTCATGAGCGTCTACGACTCAATTTTCTCCGACGAACCACATCGGGTCGATCCTCTGTGCGCATGAGGAGATGGGCGCATAGCCGATCGCAAGATTGAAGAACATGTTTGGTCATGGAGGATGAGCTGCGTCGCTGCCACTGCGTGGTCGGCTGATATTAAACCGGCTTCTGCGTCAGGAGATTTTGGGATAAATGAAGGTCGTTCGTCTTTACCGCTATCCCGTCAAAGGATTATCGTCCGAGCTTATGGCGAAAGTCGAGCTCGTACCCGGACACGGATTTCCGGGAGATCGACAGTATGCCGTCACGGATGGTTCAATCGAAATTGATCCGGTGGCGCCGCAACCCGCAGCAAAATCTCACTTTCTGATGTTGGCAAAATACGAAGCTTTGGCTGAGTTGCAGACAACCTTCCATAGCCAGCCTGATCGGCTAGAGGTGCGAGCGAAGGATAGTACAAGGGAGTTTAAGCTCAGCGACGAACAAGATCGGAAAGAACTGGCATGGCACCTCGCGCGTATGGCAGGCGCAGACCTTCGCGGCGAGCCGAAGGTCGTCTATTCGCCCGGCCATCAGTTTACGGATGTGAGTGTCCATTCTCCAGATTTGATGCGATCAATATCGTTGATCAATCTTGAAACAGTCGCCGACTTAGCTCACCGAGTCGGCATGGACCTTGATCCTCTCCGTTTTCGCGCGAATTTGTATTTCAAGCAGGCGGCACCTTCGACTGAGCTGGATTGGGTCGGTCAACGTCTCCAAATCGGCGGTGTCATTCTAAAGGTCGTGCGTCGAACTCGGCGATGTCCGGCTACCAGCGTCAACCCGAAGACGGCGGTCCGTGACATTAATCTGCCGCTCGCAATCCGCGAGTATCGTGAAAATGCTGATCTCGGGATCTATGCGTCGATAGAGCGTGGGGGCACGATCTTACCCGGCGATACGCTTACACTGTTGCCACCATCGGACACGCCTGGCGATGCTATTCAGGAGTCCCAGGTTGAATAGATCCAAAGTTCCATGACCATATCCGCCGCGAGGGGATGAGATATGCAAGGACGCGCACCACGCTGTCACCGCCGACTTGGAAGCAGTTTTATCCTATCGCTCGCAAGTAGGCCGAGCAGGATGTGTGAAGCTGGTTCTCGACATGGATCTTTCCCAGCGACACTCAAGCTCCGATAACGGGAATTTCTCGGGGAGCTCGAGGACTGAGGAGCTCGGCACCGTCCTCCGTTATTACGATGTTCTCTTCATGAGCCATGATCTTGCCGTCGTAATCTACCGACGGTTCGATGGTGAAGACCATCCCCGGCCGGAGAAAGGTCCGGTCGCCAGGCGCATTCGACGGAAATTCCGTGACGATCTTTCCGAGTCCATGGCCAAAGCGGCCGACGTTGCCGACCTTGTGGCCATGTGACGAGAGAACGTTCGCTTGCGCATAAAACAGATCGGCCGCTGTCTTTCCAGGCCGAGCAGCGGCTATTCCTGCCTCCGTTGCCAGCCACAGAGCTTCATGCACACGAACAACCTGGTCAGATGGGTTGCCGAATGCAAAGTTCCGGTCGTAGTCGCAGTAGTAGCCACCGACCTTTGATCCCGTATCGAGGATCAACACGTCGCCCCTAGCAAGTACTCTATCAGTCGGACCCATAATAATGCTTGTATATCCGCCACGACCGGATCCGATGGCTAAATACGGCACTGCATCCGCGCCGTTTAGGATTAGGCTGGCAATGAACTCGCGATGGATCTTCCGTTCAGAGTCACCGATGCGCGCGGTGCGTGGCAGTTCGGCAAACGCCCGCCCTGCGATCCCACACATGAGCCGAATGCGTGCGATCTCCGCTGGCGACTTGATCACGCGAAGGTTGGCCATCAGCATCTGGCAGTCCGCTATCTCGAAATCGATTTCCGACTTCAGCCGCCACAGATCAGCGACGGGCATGCCGATGCGAGACTCGGGTCCGATCTCAAAACCAATCCTTCCGTGCTTGCGGCGGAGACTGGCGAAGAGAGCCTTTAGGATCGAGATTCCCTCATCGCCTGGGCGAGGGGACGGCCAGGTGATGATGTTCTGGCACCACGAGGTATCCTGCCAGTTCGTGTAGCCTATGCCTGGAATGACCGCCGTCGGTTCGCCGTCGCGCGGGACAACGAAGAAGAACGGACGTGTCGGCGTGACCCACGCGAATTGCGTCACCATGCCCGAGAGGTATTCGAGGTTTGCTTCCGAGCTGACAACGATAGCGTCCAGCTTGTTTTCCTCCATGGCGCGACGCGCGCGCTCGATCCGATGGTCGAACTCGGCCTGGTCGAACGGCTCGTAACCACGGGCGTCGGTCATCAGCGTGCTCCTTCGAGAACGGAAGAAAGGAACGTGCGGGTGCGCGCATGCTCGGGGGCTGAGAATAGCTGGTCCGGGCTGCCTTGTTCAACGATCTTGCCCCCGTCGAAGAAGCAGACGCGATCAGAGACCTCCTTCGCGAAGCGCATCTCATGCGTCACCAGAAGCATCGTCAGGTCGTGCTCGTGCGCGAGAGAACGGATGACACTCAGAACTTCTCCGACCAGTTCCGGATCCAACGCGCTGGTGGGTTCATCGAACAAGAGCACCCTTGGACGCATTGCTAGTGCCCGCGCGATTGCGACGCGCTGCTGCTGGCCACCCGAAAGTTGGCCCGGAAAGGATTGTGCCTTCGCCTGCATGCCAACCATCTCCAGCAGCTTGGTCGCGCGGTCGGCAGCTTCGTCCTTGCTGATGCCAAGCACAGACATCGGCGCTTCCATCAGGTTCCTCATGACCGTCATGTGCGGGAAGAGGTTGAAGCTCTGGAACACCATGCCGACGTTCTTACGGACCTGCCGAAGGTGCCTCTCCGATGCGAAGAACGGCGCCTTGCTCGACGGTTCGTGATAGCTCAAGCCATCAATGGCTACAGTGCCTTCCTGGAAAGGCTCAAGTGTCATTAGGATGCGGAGGACCGTCGACTTGCCAGAGCCGCTCGGTCCGATGAGTGTCACCTTCTCGCCAGCCTTGACGGTGAGGTCGAAGTCGGTCAGCACCGAATGGTGGCCATAGCGCTTGTGAACACCCTTGAAAGAGATGAAATCTGTCATTGGAGGGGGATTCCCTTCGTAGGAATGATGCGTTCGATGCCACGGAGTACGGCAGAGCAGAAGCTCGTCAGCGCAAGGAAGATCAGGCCGACAACGGAGAGAGGAACCAGATATTCGAACGTGCGATCACCGATGCGGTTTGCAAGGTTTAGCATCTCGACGACCGTGATCGTCGACAGGATCGGCGTGTCCTTCATCATAGAGACCAGATAGTTCCCGATCGCCGGCGTGATGCGCGGGACCATCTGCGGGATGACGACGACGCCGTATGCCCGAACCTTTGAAACATTGAGGGCGGTTGCGGCTTCCCACTGCCCCTTTGGAATGGCCTCAAGACCAGCGCGATAGACCTCGCTCATATAGGCAGCATACTGCAAGCCAAGCGCCACGCATCCGGTCCAGAAGGCAGGAAGCACGATGCCGTACTGAGGCAAGACGAAGTAAAGGAAGAACAACTGCATCAAAAGCGGCGTGTTCTTGAGAAACTCGATAACGGCGATCGCTGGCCAGGAAACTAACGCAAGCATGGAGCGGCGAAGAAGCGCAAAAGCCAAGCCCACGATGAGAGCGATGACGAAGCCTACGAACATCGCCAGGATAGTGGTCCTGAGCCCGATCAGCAGGATTGGCAGCACCGACAGGGCAAAGGCCGTCGTCGAACTGGTGTCGACTTCGTATCCCTGGATCATACGGCCCTCCCTATGGCGACCTTGATACGGCGCTCCACGAAGCGAAGGAGCATGACGATGATCATTGCCATCACGAAATATAGGAGCAGCGCGGATGCGTAGACGCCGACAGAATCCTGGGTAAGGTTGCGTAGTTCCTGAGCCTTGAATGTGAGGTCTGCGATGGTGATCATCGAGACCAGCGACGTGTCCTTCAGGTTCTGGACGGCAAGACTGGAGAAGGACGGCATCATCTCAGGAACGGCCTGCGGCAAGAAGATCCGCCATAGGGTTCGCGCATTGGTCAGGTTCAGCGCCCGCGCCGCCTCATGCTGTTGGTTCGGGACAGAACGAAGCGCGCCGCGAACGACTTCCGCGCCGTAGGCGCCTGTGTTCAAGCCGAGCGCCAGAACGCCCGTCAAGAGGGGTGGCATTGAGAACCCGATCAGCGGGAGCGCGTAGTAGAGCCAGAAGAGCTGGACCAGAAGCGATGTGCCTCTGAAGATCTCGACGTAGACCAGCGCTATAGCACGAAGCCATTTCGGTCCCGAGAAGAGCGGGATGCCGGCCGCGAACGACAGGACGCAGGCAACCGCAAGCGACAGACAGCATACCTGGATACTTGTCACTGCGGCTTCCGCCAGGATTGGGAGGTAGGTCAGCATTGGCAATCTCGCATCGACCGAAGCGGAACGAGGCGCATTTCTGCGCCTCGCTTTCGACAATTATTTATCGGCGCAGAGGTCTGCGGTGCTCTTTGTGGAGGATGCTGCGATGCTTGCGTCGGTTACGTTGTAGGACTTCAGGATTTTCTTGTAGTCGTCAGTTTTCTTAAAATCCGCGAGCACCTTGTTGAACTCAGCGACGAAGTCACCGGAGTCCTTTTGAAACGCGAAGCCCCCGAAGCCGCGGAGCGTCTTGCCTTTCACGACCGGATCGGTAAACGGCGACGCTGCTTCAAGGTCGCCCTTCACGAGGCTGGCGACAGTGCTGTCGGTGGCGGCGTAGGCGTCTGCACGGCCGCCGGAAACGGTTGCCGGGGCGTCGGCGTTGTTCGCGATGACGACGAGCTGGTCTTCGGTGATGCCGACGCCTTCAGCCGCCGCGAGGTGGCTGGTGCCGTTGACGACGGCGAGCTTGATCGCCGGGTTCTTCTTCACGTCCTCGTACGAGTGAAGGTTCTTCGGGTTGCCCTTGGCGACGAGGAGGTTGTCGCCGTAGCTGGAATTCGGCTCGGAGAACAGAACCTGCTGGCAGCGCGCAGGAAGGATGTCCTGCTCAGCGGCGACGACGTCGAAGCGGTTTGCCTTCAGGCCGGGGATCAGCGAACCGAACGGCGTCACCGACCATTGGATGTCCTTCAGGCCCATCTTGGCGAGGACGGCTTCCAGAACTTCAGGAGCGATGCCCTTGGCCTTGCCGTCCGCGTCCATGTACCCGTACGGGACTTCGTTGGCGGTGGCGGCGCGGACGTAGCCCTGCGCCTTGATCTGTTGGAGAGTGGCTGCTGCGGTCGGCAGAGAACCTGCGGCGAAAGCTGCGGGGCAGAGGAGGAGGATTGCGGAAGTCTTGAGTTTCATGCGTGTTCCCCTTGTTTTGGACACTGACGGTCGTTCGGCGCGCACCCCTTTCGGTGGCCGTTTTCGAGGACGGTCATGTGTTGTGACACTTAGAGCGTGAAGCAGTCGGCCTGGGTTTGCTTTGAACAGGATGACGCTCTTCTGCTGCGGAGAAACTTAATAAACTCTGCGCTTATTGTGTGCTCTATTTTCGGGGTGCAAATGAAACAAAATTGCATGGAAATGCTGCCCGTGCCGAGAATTCGATCACTCGGCTTAACAGGTGTGCGTAGCGGCGATCCAGGCACTATTCGGTAGCCGGAAACGAAAATCGCCGCCAGAAAGACTGGCGGCGAGAGCCAAGACAAGTTGGAACCATCAGGCTGCGGGAAGCCTTCGGCGGGCGATCGCGGCATGGAAATCGACGCCATGGATCAGGCCGCTGTCGTCGAAGTCGTAGCGCGGATTGTGAAGCGGCGCGGAGCCCCCGTTTCCAAGAAATACGAAGACGCCCGGCGCATGCTTCAGAAAGTGGGCGAAGTCTTCGCTGCCCGTCATCGGCTCGCGGGCCGTCCTGACGTTCTCCTCCGACAGAACGGTGCGGGCTGCGGCGAAGGCTTCTTCGACCAACTCGGGATCGTTGAGGAGCGGCACGAATTCGCGCGTGTACTTCATGTCGATCGAGACGTTGTAGGCGAGGGCGGTGCCCTCGGCGATGACGCGCATCTGCTTCTCGATCTCTGTGCTCACCTTGGGACGGAAGCTTCTGGCGTCGCCGAGGATTTTCGCACTTCCGGGCAGGGCATTGCGCGTGCCGTCGGTGATGAGTTCGGTCACCGACACTACCGACGTGTCCGCAGGGCTCAGGCGTCGACTGACGATCGTCTGAAGGTTCATCACCAGCGCACAGGCCGCGACCAGAACCTCGCTGCTCGCGTGCGGCCGGGCCGCATGGCCGCCGATGCCTGTGAGCGTTATCTCGAAATTGTCCTCCGCCGACATGATCGCTCCCGGACGGGACTCGAAAACGCCGACCGGAAGGCCGGGCATGTTGTGGATGCCGTAAATCTCGTCGAACGGAAAGCGCTCCATCAGGCCGTCGTCGAGCATCGAAAGCGCCCCGCGTCCCCATTCCTCGGCGGGCTGGAAGACGAACCGGATGGTACCGTCGAACCCGCCTTCTTCGGCGAGCCGCTTCGCGGCGCCCAGCAGCATCGTCGTGTGACCATCGTGGCCGCAGGCATGCATCACGCCGGGATTCGATGACTTGTACGGCAGGTCGCCCTGCTCGGGAATGCGAAGGGCATCCATGTCCGCCCGAAGCGCGATCGATCGGTTCCCGGTCCCACGCTTGAGCGTTCCAACAACGCCGGTGCCGCCGACGCCTTCGACCACTTCGTCCAGTCCGAACTCGCGCAGCTTCTGCGCGACGAAGGCCGACGTGCGCTTCTCCTCGAACCCGAACTCGGGATGGGCGTGCAGATCATGCCTCCACGCCTTAAGGTCCTTAATGAAGGTATCGTTGCTCGACATTTGGTTCCCCTTCCTGCTCAGGCCGCAGTCTTGCCGTTTTTCGCCACGACCTGCTCCGGCGTCTGGCCGACCAGTTCCGCGTAGAGCTTCGGATCGGTCGCGCCTTCGGTATTGATGAGGAAGACGCGCGAGTTGGCGTCGAGGCCGATCTGCCTGCGCAGGTTCTCGTCGGCAGCGATCTTCGCCAGCGCTGCCAGTCCGACACCGCCGCTCTCGCCGGCGACGACAGCCGGATCGGAGCCGACCGGGTTTGCGAGCAGCTTCATGGCTTCGACAGCGTCGTCGTCCTCGACGGTCATGAAGGCGTCCGCGGCATGGGAGAGAATGCGCCACGCGACGAGCGATGGCTCGTAGCATTCGAGCATCGCCATGACGGTGCATTCGGCATGGTCCACCTTCACCGGATGTCCGGCGCGTGCGCTCTCGTAGAGGCACGCCGCACGGGATGGATCGATGACTGTGAAGAATGGCCGCTTGTCGCCGAACAGGACTGAGAAGTGCCCGGCGACAGTCGCGGCGATCCCGCCGACACCCGCCTGGACGAACACATGCGTCGGAAGCTCGGGCATCTGCCGAAGCGCCTCGGTCAGGAGCGCGGTGTAGCCCTGCATTACGAAGCCCGGAATCCTTTCGTAGCCCGGCCAGGAGGTGTCGGAGACCGTGATCCAGTTCTTCTCCTCCGCGACGCGCGCAGCCTCGTGGATGGAGTCGTCGTAGTTGCCGTCCACCCGGATCATGTCCGCACCGTAGCGGGCGATGGCCGCGATGCGCTCTTTGCTCACGCCGGAATGCACGAAGATCGAGCACTTCGCGCCGACGAGCTGCGCGCCCATGGCGACCGAGCGTCCATGATTGCCATCCGTCGCGCAGGCGACGGTCATCCGCGAGGCGATTTCCTTGACGGCGTCGTTCTGCAATTCGGCGATGTCTACCTCGCGGTCGAGACGCTTGGAGGCTTCTTCAAGCACCAGCCTTATGACGGCGTACGAACCGCCGAGCGCCTTGAAGCTCCCGAGCCCGAGGCGGAGTCCTTCATCCTTCATCGAGATCGAGGCGACGCCAAGCTGCTTGGAAAGCTCCGGAAGCGTAACGAGCGGAGTGGCCTTATGACCCTCGCGATGGTGGAGGAAATGCTCGACCGTCTTAGCGGCGTCAACACCAAGTACCTCCGCATCGGTGGCTTCCAGCGGTTTGCGATGATCGGCGTGTTCGTTGAGGAGGAACATGGACAGATCCTTGTGAGATTGGCTATGCCTTGATAAATACTTCATCGAAGATGAGAAATGCGCTGTTTTTTGGGGCGCCATTTGCAACAATCGCTCGCCAACAATGTCCGTTTCAATGATGACAATGTGGTGAACCAGTTTAGGAATAAGGATGAGCGAAAAATTATCCTCGGATATGGCCGAACTGGATCGTTTCGACATTGCGATTCTCGAAATCCTGCAAAAGGACAATAAGACACCGCAGCGGTCTATCGCGGAAACCATCGGGCTATCCGCTCCGGCAGTGCAGCGGCGTATCAAGCGCATGGAGGAAACCGGAACGATCGCCGCCAATGTGGCGATCATCGAGCCTTCCCATGTGAGGCAGGAGATTACGGTCTTTGTCGAAGTGGAAATGCATAGCGAATTTGGCACCACGCACGACGCGACCAAGAAGTCGTTCGCTGATGCCCCGGAAGTCCAGCAGTGCTACTACGTGACCGGCGAGGTCGACTTCATCCTACTGGTCGTCGTTCGGACGATGGGAGACTATGAAGCCATGACCCGGCGGCTCTTCTTCGCGAACAAGAATGTCAAGCGCTTCCGTAGCTTCGTCGCCATGGACAGAGTGAAGGTCAGCCTCAATGTCTCGCTGGAACGCCCGTAGAGATGCAAATTAACACCTAAGCCAGACGAGAACGAGATCGAGAGGAGATACGACTTTACCTCAACAGCCAATTACCACGGGAAACGTGGAGCCGGATTGCCTCCAAAAATCACGAAATACATCTCGACCAACCAAATCCATTCGCAACGGGAAATTCGAACTAACGCTTCGCCGTGGACTCACCTTGCGGGAAGACCATTTTGCAGAGGCGGTCATTTCCCTAACCCCTGCTGATCAAGAAGATCGGTATGGAGCCTTCTTTCCGCCGAGTTCCACCGGATACCCGCTTGTGTAAAGAATACGCGCTCAAGGACCCTTCAAGGTTTCAATGCGTCGCTACCCAGAAGCTCTTTCAGAAACCTGCTTACGGCGCGTATGCGTGACAAATTCACCATATCTTGATGGATCGAAAGCCAGATGTCCCTGTGGCCCACCAGCTCGGGAAGCACCCCAACCAAGCCGGTATTAACTCGAAGGGCAAAATCCGGTAAGGCAACGACACCGGCACCCCCAGACGCCGCGAACATCTGCGCAATCATGCTGTTTGACGCAAACACCAGATTCGGCGTGGGGACGAATTCTTCCAGCCACCGTACCGCTTCGACCTGAACCAGTTCCTCGATATAGCCGACAAACTGATGACGTTGGAGCTCCGTCTTGTCTTTCGGGGTACCGTGTAGGTCGAGATAGCCCGGCGACGCGTAAAGCCTGGTCGCGAAGCGTCCGATGTGTTCGCTAACGAGGGATCTACCCTGCGGCTTGAAGAAGCTTACAAACAAATCAGCCTCTCGGCGCGCTACTTTGACCGTATGGGAAGAGGTCACCACCTCCAACAGCAAATCGGGATACTGCGATCTTAGAGCGGCTAGATGGGAAGAGAGATACAAGGAAGCGATCCCTTCCATAGTCGCGAGCCGCACTGTGCCGCCAACTTGGCTGTGACGGCTCATGTCGGTCCGCAGACTATTGATCCCCAATTCGATTTCCTCGGCCCGGCGAAGGACCATCATTCCAACAGCTGTGAGATTAAGCCCATCCCTGCTTCTTTCGAAAAGCGTCGCGCCCACGGCGTATTCCAGCCTGCTTAGGCGGCGGGAAACGGTGGAATGGCTAGTTCCCAGCAGACGCGCCGCGCCGGTCACGCTCTTGCTTCTCACTGCCCGCAGAAAAAGCTTCAAGTCATCCCAATCGAGATGATCAAGCGGTGTGGCCATGTCGACCTCGTCTATTTTTGCACACCATAGTGCAAATCTTTGAATTCCCCGAGCAAAAATGTTCAGACTACAATGGGCTCATAACGAGGATCCGCGATGCAACGTTCACGTTTTAAAGCCGCAGCAGCACATGTCGCGCCCGCCTATCTCGACGCCCCGGCCACGGCTGACAAAGCCGTAGCGATCATCGCGGAAGCGGCTCGCAACGGTGCGTCACTGGTGGTTTTTCCAGAAAGTTTCATACCTGGTTTTCCCGTTTGGTCCGCTCTTTACGCTCCGATCTGCTCGCATGACCAATTTAAGAGGTTCGCTGAAGCCTCGATCTTCGCCGACGGGCCGGAAATCGATCGGATCCGTCAAGCAGCCTCGCGGCATCAAGTGTTCGTGTCTGTCGGGTTCTCGGAGAGAAATCCTGCGACGGTGGGCGGCCTCTGGAACAGCAATCTGCTCGTTTCCGACAGCGGAGAGGTTCTAATTCATCACCGCAAGCTCGTCCCGACATTTTATGAGAAGCTGGTTTGGAATCCCGGCGATGGTGCCGGGCTCCGGGTAGCCGATACGAAGATTGGACGGCTGGGAGGACTGATCTGCGGCGAGAACACCAATCCGCTCGCTCGCTTCACTTTAATGGCACAGGCAGAGCAGGTTCATATTAGCAGCTATCCGCCGGTATGGCCGACACGCCCCCCAGGAGACCGGGACAACTACGACAATCGGGCGGCTAACCGTATCCGCGCGGCGGCACACTGCTTTGAGGCTAAGTGCTTCGGCATTGTCGTCGCCGGTTGCCTTGATGATGCTGCAAAGGCCTCGATCTCTGCTGGCGACAGTAGAATCGCAGATATTATCGCCACTAGTCCGCGCGCAGCGAGCTTCTTTCTCGATCCGACCGGTGCCTTGATTGGCGACGAACTGACGGATGAAGGCATTGGTTATGCGGATATCGATCTGGACGCATGCATAGAACCGAAACGGTTTCACGACGTTGTCGCCGGGTACAACCGGTTCGACGTCTTCGATCTTACAGTCGACCGCAGGCGCATCGCTCCGATCAGGTTTGGAGGTGGGCATCTCGCCGAAGTCGCCTTGGTGGACCGGGACATCCAGCCGACTGAGGAAGTGGGACCATGACCAGACAGGGCTTGCGGATGACCAGGGAAGGATTCTCGTACAGAGGTCCAGCACGGGGCGTTCACGCTCTGGAGAAATGGATAACAGACGAGGAGGATCTTTTTCTCGTTACGCATATGGGCTTCCTCGAGATCAATCCTCAGGACTGGTACGTCGACATTGACGGTCTCGTCGAAAGGCCAATGACCCTGCGGTTGGCGGATCTGCAGGCAATGCCACAGCGCGAATATATGTCGTTTCATGAATGTGCGGGCAGCCCGCTGGCTCCCACCGAACCGAAGCGAAGAGTGGGAAACGTCGTTTGGAAAGGAGTACCGCTGGCGGACATCTTGCGTCTTGCGCGAATCCAAGCTTCCGCATCCTATCTCTGGACATCCGGCCTTGAGTGGGGCGAGTACGCCGGCCTTCGCGGCGAGATATTCCAGAAAGACCTACCGATCGGCAAAGCAATGTCGGAAGAGGTGCTGCTCGCGTTGGAAATCAACGGGAAGCCGCTCAACGCCGATCGCGGCGGTCCCGTTCGGCTCGTCGTGCCGGGTTGGTATGGCACGAATTCGGTGAAATGGATCGGATCGATAACTGTCGCCGATGCACGTGCTCCAGGACCCTATACGACGCTATTCTACAACGATGTGACCCCGACCGGAACGAAGCCGGTTTGGGAAGTCGCACCGGAAGCGGTAATTGTCGCACCGGATCCGGATGTCCCGTTGATGGCTGGGAATGCCTGCCGCATCTGGGGGTGGGCCTGGGGCGATCACGCAATCGTCGCGGTAGAGGTCAGTGTCGACGGCGGTGAAACCTGGAGCGAGGCTACGGTTGCAGGCCGCATAGATCGAAGTTGGCAGCGGTTCGAATTCTTTTGGCGTCCGCCAGTTGGCGAGCACCTGCTTATGTGCCGGTGCACGGACGCGAATGGCGAGACTCAGCCCGGGACGAATGCCCGCAATGCGATCCATCAAGTTTCGGTGCATGTGACACAGCCTGACTGACGTGCGGCAACGGACGTAAGGTGGTGCGCCCGCCGGCCGCGTCCGATCACCATTTAACTTTAGGAGACGAACGTGACAGCCCTTTCCGACAGCGAGCTCGAAGTTTTGAGGGAAGCTACTCGCGGCGTCAGAAACCGGGTTCACCTAAATAATGCAGGTGCCGCCTTGATGCCGGAACCTGTTTTATCCGCTGTTGTGGATTACCTCAATCGAGAGAGCGCAATTGGCGGATACGAGGCACATGCGGAGAACCTCGACCGTCTCGAATCCGTTTACGATAGCGTTGGCCGCCTAGTTGGGGCTTCTCGCGAAGAGATTTCTCTTGCAGAAAACGCTACGCTGGCTTGGCAGCGTGCCTTCTATTCACTCCAGTTCAAAGCTGACGATCGGATTTTAACCACCACGACAGAGTTTGCAGCAAACTACGTCGCATATTTGCAGGTTGGGAAGCGTACCGGTGCGCGCGTCGAAGTGATCCCGGACGATGCTAACGGGGTGTTGGATCCAGATGCTCTGGAGAACATGATTGATGACCGTGTCAAACTCATCTCAATCACATGGCTCCCTTCCAACGGTGGCCTCGTCAATCCTGCCGCAGCGGTGGGTCGAATTGCCCGCGCGCATGGCATACCTTATCTTTTGGATGCCTGTCAGGCTGTGGGTCAGATGCCAATTGATATCCATGAACTCGGGTGTGATATGCTCACGGCCACGGGCAGGAAATTCTTGCGTGCGCCGAGAGGGACAGGTTTCCTCTTCATCGGTCGTGATTTCCTGAAGACGGTCGAACCTGCCTTCATCGATTTAATTGGAGCTCCGTGGGTCGCTTCTGGCAAGTATCAGCTTCGCGCAGACGCGCGACGCTTCGAGACCTGGGAAGCGAACTATTCCACCCGGCTGGGATTGGGAGCCGCCGCCGACTATGCGCTGGCTGTCGGTCTCAACCGTATCGAGGCAAGATGTCGGAATCTTTCCACCCAGCTCAGGCAGGAGCTTGCTGGTATCGCCGGCGTCGTCCTTCGGGATCTCGGCGAAAACCTTTCTGCAATTGTTTCATTTACTCTCGAAGCTATGGAAGCACGGGAGGTGATGCGCGCGCTATCTTCGCAGGGCATCAACGTTTCCGTGTCACCGCCTTCGACAACACCGCTCGACGCGACCGGCCGAAATCTTCCGAACGTCGTCCGGGCGTCGCCCCACTATTACAATACCTCGGATGAGATATCGCGCTTGGCGTCTGCAGTCCGCTTGCTGGCCGCTTAGGTTTTGGCTTGCATCGAATTTCCGGCGCGACTTCAAACCTAGGTTGTTGGTTTTCACGCGGAACTGAGCCGGTTTTGGAGTGACCCCCTCGGGCTGGACCAGCGAGGCGCGTCGAACTAAGCCGCCTGCTGGGCGAGTTGAGTTTCGAATTCTGCTGGCGACAAATAGCCAAGGGCTGAATGCAGCCGCTTGGCATTGTAAATCTGCTCGATGAACCTCGGCAAGCGTTCTGCCACGTCCGCGAAGGTCTCGTAGCCGGCGGTGTATATGTCCTCGACCTTCAGGGTCTTCATGAAGCTCTCTGCCTGCGCATTGTGATAAGGGTTGCCGACTGCGCTCATAGAACCCTGTAGGCCAGCGGCATCGAGCGCCCGTCGATAGCTCTCGCTGGTCCAGCCCGAGGGGGTCACTCCACCGGGTGATCAGATAACGAATTCCTCCTCGTACATCCGTGGCTCGGGAACGACGGTAACCTCCACCGGAATGATCCAATTGGCCACGTAGCTCTCGCAGTCGGAGCGCTGGTGGTCGGGCTGCACGCACCCCGCAGCATCGGTCGCGCGACATCGCAGTATATACCGCCCCACCTCTTCAGGGGTCCACACGTACTCCCATAAGCGCCATGCAAAGGGACGTTCTGTTTCGAGGAGCCTTGCCTCGCGCCAGCCGCTGCCATCTCCAGTGCAGACCTGCACCTGGCGAATAGCAGCCTCTCCGCTCCAGGCGGCTCCGAAAATCCGGTACGGTTGGCCGACGACGAGATGCGCCCCCTGTGCGGGACGCGCGATCTGCGCTTTGACCTCCATCTGCGCAAGGGGGACTAGTGTGGGTTCCCCGAGACTGCGCTCCCAACGGAAATAGTCGCGCGCCTGCCAGTAGCCAAGGAACGGTTGCTCCACAACCGTGATATGCGTGATCCACTTGACCCAAGCCATGCCGAACCAGCCACCCACGACCGCGCGTAGCGGATGGCCGTGATCGCGCGTCAACGGCTCCTCGTTCATCGAATAGGCAAGAATCGTGCTGTCGGCGACGGCCTTCTCAAGCGGTAAACTGCGCGCAAACGCGATGGGGCCGGGAGAAGCCGTTTTCTTGTTCGAGTCGACGACGCCGCTGTCGGCGCCTGTGAGCAGAACCTCACATGCGGTTCGCTTGACGCCCGCCATTTCCAAAATCTCGCGCAGAAGAACACCCGTCCACACGGCATTACCGACGGCTCCGTTCTGCCACTGCAACCCCTCCCTCGGCGGCTCATAGTAGACGCGCCCGTTCCCTGCGCACTCGACGACGGCGGTCAAAGTCGTGCTCCGCATCGCCTTAATGCTGTCGATGTCAAGTTCGATTGGCCGCTCCACCGCACCACCAACGCGCAATCTCCAGTCTCGTGCATCGAGGTCCGGTGACGGGAAATGGTTTCGCACGAAGAACAGTTCGGTTGGGATCAGCCAATCGGAGAGCGACGCAAACGGAAACTCGATGTTTTGTGGGGATTTCTGGCGAACTATTAGACTGGGTTGCTCTGGTGTCGGCATCTTCCTCGTCTTCCCTTTGAAGAGCACAACCTCGGCTCTCGGTCGCGCGAATTCCGGCACGATATACCGCCTCTCGCAGCGCGTCTGTCGCATTCCGCCTTCGGGCCGAATTCTAGCACATGCCGCACGTTCCTCGAATCGACCTCGAACGGCAGCAAAGGATTAGCTCGAGACGTCGATCCGGAGTTGAATGTCTACCATTGCTTCTCCGATGCAAGAAGCGGCCGGTCCACGTTCGGCCCCAAATCGGTCATTCCATCGAGGCCAAGCCGATGTATGCCGTTGAAAAATTTGAGATGGACGACTTTTTATAATAGCTGGATCGACGGTTCGAGTCCCTTCAAGAGCTGGATGCCAGCTGCGGCCCTGCTAGATGATGAATGGGCTTCCCGCGCAGCGGTAAAGGACCATTCGGCAGCACCTTCGTCCCTCAGTGAGGGCGGAGCACCCGGCATATTGTAGACGACAGAGCGAACCTCGCGTTCGGCCATTCTGGCTTTTTGCAACTGGGACAGAATGGCTCCGGCCGCATCTCAGACTAATCTCGCGGATCGACTGGTTCTCCGAAGCGTCATCCCACAGATGATGGCTAAAAGTCCCATGTGCATCACGCCGTTGTGCATCTCATCTAAAATTAGGTGGCTTTTCTCCGAAACTTAGGTGGCGTTACCGATGCCGAGGTGTATCGCCCGGCATTAGCTTCCGAGCTGCATCAGTCGATAGTTGCCGGGGTCCTTGGACGAGCCAAGCCTCTCCCGACCGCAAGTTGCCGTACAAGCGAGAGCCATTCTTCACACAATGCAGGACGCACGGGGTTGATCGTCGGAGAAGGTCATGACGGTTTCGATTTTGCATACCACATTGTTCGAATTGTTGAGTTTCACGACTTCCTATTCGCTCATTCTGGCTGTGCCGGGAAGCAACTTTCTCTTTGTGTCCTCGGTAAGCATGAATAGCGGCCGTCGATCTGCGCTCACCGCCGCACTGGGCGTGGGCCTTGGTGCTTGCATTCTTTGCTGCTCGATAGCCTTCGGGGCCGAACGGCTTTCTGGCATCGAGAGCGTGAGGCGGCTTATCGCCGTCCTCTTCGCCGGACAACTCCTATGGTTGGCCTTAAAATCCTATCAAAGGGGACGTGCGACTGAATTGCCATGGCGGCAGTCAGAAGCCGCAGGAATCAATCAGTTCCGCATTGCACTCTTTACTGGCTTGCTCAATCCCACGACCGCCATTTTCTTTGCGCTGCCGAGGCCCATCTTTCAGCTCTCGCCTTTGCTTGTATTCATCGCCGCAGCCATTGTCTTTTCCGTTGCCACTGCCTGGTTTTCGCTTGTTGCGATGCTCACGTCGATGGCTGGAAAGCAGATGATGTCGTTGACTGCATATCGATCGATCAATCTAATCTTTGCCGCAGCATTCGTCTTATTAGCAACGATGGCGATCTACTCAGGGTTAAAAACATAATCAATCTCGCCGACGTATGCTTTACGACTGACACGCCCTGATACAGCGGCGTCTCGCCGGGCCAAGAAGGTGGGACGGAGACGTATCGGACCTGTCCCTCACTTCACCGTTCGCGGCGCGTGAATACGCCATCTCACCCATCGGTTCGCGCCGATAAGATGACGTATTAACGCGCTGTTTGCTATACTTCGGCGGTGTTCACCGGCCCTCCGTGGGCGGCAACGATTTCCACCAGTCCTTGGCGCCTGGAGATGCCGAATTTACCGTAGAGTGAGGATAGATGTTTTTTTACGGTATTGGCAGAAATGCCAAGTACCCGCGCTATGCGCTCGACAGTGCTGCCTTCGATCGCCTGCTGCAGCACCCGCACCTCGCTCGGCGTGAGTTTGTAGGCTTTCGTCACAATCTCGATTGCGGAAGCGGCGTGAAGCTCGGCCTTGCGCACGAAAAATGCTGCTATCGGCGAACTGCCAGCCAGATCAAAGAATCGCCGGCGCAGCGTATCGGTCTGCAAGGGCATAAGAGTTCCGAGCCAGGTTGCGCCATGGCGGTGTGGAATGATGACGCTTGTAGGCTTGCGGCCGAGAGGGGCGTTGTCACCGGCCGTCACCGCCGCCAAAGAATTATAAAAGGTCCGGTTAGCGCCCACATTGTTCAGCTTCAGTTCGCCATTTTCGCGTGATACCAAATCTCCCGCTGACAGCAAAGCCTCTGCGGCAGCATTGGCCCATTCGAGTTTTCCATGTTCGGCGATAATGAACACGGCGGACGAGATGCTTCCAAGCGTAGCCTCAAGAGAAATTGAGTGCAATTTCTCCCGATCAATGTCGCGTCCGATTAGAACAGCGCGTTGAATATGGGGAGCAAGGAGACCAAGGCGGTATCGCACGCCGTCGTCTACGAGCCCCTGTTTCTCAGAACGTATGATGGTAAAATTTGCTGAATTTTCCCGGTAGCGCTGGATGTTGAAAAAGGCCGCATCAAGAAAGCCTTGCGGCGCGATCCAGTGCTTGAAGAATTCGGTCTCGCGGAACTCTTCCATCGGCATCAGATCGTGACCGGCGTATATGACACCTGGCTCTAGAAAATTGGCCGCTGGATAGAGGGGATTCATCGGCACATATCTGTTCTCGTAAGAATCGATCGCGGACGAATCCAGCCCCCAGGAATGAAATGTCTCGACCTGTCTCCCGGAAAATTCCTGCCAGAAAATATTGCCGGCTACGCCTTCTACAAATGCGCAGCTTCTTTCAAGAATAGACGGCCACAGTGCATCATTTACGACGGTGTCGTATATAGATTCCACAATCCCCGAAAAAACTTCAACATTTTTTGCTGAAAGATACATGAGAAAATACACCCATAAGTAGAGATTAATTTCTAATGCTTGCGCCGCAAAGTCTCGAGGTTGGGTTCCCGCGACCTGGAATTGATTCATTACCCGTTCGGGTGATGACAAGTCGCGCGTCGACGATACAATAACTTGCGACGGCTTTCGCTAAAAAGATTTTGATTACTCGTTGTGCAAGAGATCATTGGCGGGAGCCATATGACGACTTGCAATTGGGATCGGCAGAAGCGGATCAAGACGGATGCGTTGGCTCGAACTGTCTGCGGCGTGCGCTGGCCGGCGGACGGCAAATGAGGCGCCATGGTCCGTGCTCGCCATGGTTCATGTGTTTCAGCGCCTGACTTCATTAGATCTATTAACGTTGGACTTTCATGAGAACGCCAAGCACACCCTCGACCGCTCACGCTGCGAAGCGAAATAGAACCGGCTTCTATCTTTCATTCGCTTATCGATGTTCCAGTCAGCATCCAGTTCTCTTCAAGGTAAGACGGCGACGAAAGGTTGCTTGATGTTGTTGGAGCGCCAGCCAGCACTGGAAGCGCTTTCCCGCGCCTTGAGAAGCGCCTTCGATGGGGCCGGTCGGATCGCGGTCATTGAAGGGGAAGCCGGGATTGGGAAGACATCGCTGATACAGGATTTCCTCAGGGCCAAGACTGAGGGCTGCACTGTTCACTGGGGTTGGAGCGAACCGTTGTTCACCCCACGAGCCCTCGGCCCACTTGAGGACATGGCGCCGCTCCTGGACGACGAGATCTCCGATCTGCTGGCGAATGGCGCCATCCCCGGCACATTGTTCCCAGCTGTATTTAAGGCTTTGATGCGCGGGCCCGATACAAAGGTGCTGATCTTCGAAGATGTTCATTGGGCCGATCACGCAACGCTCGACCTCATCCGGTTTCTCAGTCGCCGCATCACTCTGCTGCATACTTTTATTATCCTGACGATGCGCGGCCACGAGGTCGATCCGGATCACCCTGTCACCCAGCTTCTCGGCGACCTGCCTGCGGTTGCGGCAGAACGCCTTGTCTTGACGCCGCTTTCGCCCGCAGCCGTTGCCGCGCTCGCGGGCGATGTGGACCGCGGCGCGCAACTGCATCGCGTGACTGGAGGAAATCCGTTTTTCGTCAAGGAACTCTTAGCTGAACACAACGACAACGGCGTTCCAGCTTCCATTCGCGATGCCGTATGGGCGCGCATTTCACGCCTTCCATCCGACATACGAGGCTTTCTTGAGACTGTGAGTATTGCCCCAGGCGGCGTGGACACCGATCTTATCGAGGCGATGATTGGTGGAAATGCCGACGATCTCATAGACCAGTCAGTGGCACGGGGTCTTATAAAATTTGAAGATCGCGGTGTGCTGGTTTTTCGACATGAGCTGGCAAGGCAGGCAACATTGGAACGCCTTTCGCCCGCTGCTCGGCGGGCACTTCATGCTCGAATGGAAACTGTTCTTTCGCTGCGCGCCGACGCGATCTCGAACCCGGCAATCCTCGACCAGCGTCTTTACCACGCGACCGAAGCGGAAAATGGTCAACGCATCCTCGAACTTGCACCGAAGGTCGCCACGCGGGCAGCGGCGCTCGGCGCCCACCAGCAGGCAGTGTCGCACCTTTCCAAGGCGCTTGAATATGTGACATTAGCACCGCCAGATGCAGCGGCGCAGCTTTACGAGGATTGGGCTCACGAAACGTTTCTTGCACGTCATGTCTCCCACGAAGCAGCACTGGAGGCTCACAATCGGGCGATAAGTCTGTGGCGGTCTCTCGACCGCCCGGAAAAAGTTTGCCTCAATCTATGCCGGATTGCCCGGCTGCATTGGCGCAGGGGAGAAACGGGAAGCGCAGACGAATGCGCAGACAGGGCTGTGCGCGAGCTTGAGGCATTGCCGCCCCGCCCTGAGCTCACGCTCGCCTATAGCACGCGCTCACAACTGCTAATGTTGCAATACCGCTTTGACGAAGCAATTCAATGGGGTGAACGCGCAATTGCCCTTGCTGAAAAGCTAGGAGAGATCGAAACTAAAGTCCATGCACTCAACAATGTCGGAACTTCTTTGGCGCTTTCCGGCCGGCCTGGCGGAAAAGAACGATTGCGAGAAAGCCTCTCTACCGCAATCGAACGCGGCTTTCACGATCATGCCTCGAGAGCCTATACGAATTTCTCGGAGTGCGCTTTGGTGGATCGGGATTTCGCGCTAGCCGAAAGCCTTCTGGCTGAGGGTATCGCCTTCTGCACTCGACATGACCTTGATTCGACCAACCACTATCTACTTGGCCGACAGGCCCAGCTTCGTATGGAACAGGCGCGGTTTCATGACGCCAAGACCATCGCTCATGGCGTGACGCAGATGCCGAGCTTACCGCTCGTGATGCATCTCCCTGCGCTCACGGTTCTTGGTCGGGTCAAGATGAGGCTTGGGGAGCCCGAGGGAGCGGAGCTACTGAAACGCACTCTTCGCAAAGCGCTCACAACAGGCGAGCCGCAGCGCATTATCCCCGTCCGTCTCGCCCTCACGGAAGCGGCTTGGCTCGCCGAAGACGATGAAGCGGCGCGAGAACAGCTTCTCGCCCTTTCATTGATGGAAACCGGCAATTTTCCCGTCTGGGATTTTGGGGAGCTTGCTGTCTGGCGGAAACGCTGCGGGGCCGATACCCCGCTGAATACGCGAGCGGTGGCGCTTCCGCCGCCGCGCCTCGCGGAATTGGAGGGCGATCCGACCGCCGCCGCCGGACTCTGGTCATCGCTCGGCCAACGCTACGAGCAAGCGTTATCTCTCATGCAGGTCCGGGGGGCTCGCGCAGGCGCCGCGTTTGCCGAAGCTGTCGCCATTCTAGATGATCTTGAGGCGCGGCCCGTTGCAGCGCGTGCGCGGCTCCTTGCGCGCCATATCGGTGCCGCCGATATTCTGCCAAAGCAGCGCCGGGGCCCTTATGCAGCCGCTCGCCACCATCCGCTGGGATTGACAGCGAATGAGCAACAGGTGCTGGAGTTGATCGTCGAGGGCATGAGCAACAAGGAAATCGCGCGGCGTCTCGCACGGTCGCCGCGCACCATCGAGCATCAGGTTTCGGCTGTGCTTGGCAAGTTCAGCGCGGTCAACAGAACGGAGGTGCTCCTGCGTGTTCGGGGGGAACCCTGGCTTATGAGGTCTGCGACGGCAAACGCATAGGATCCGCGGATCCGTGCAACCCCGAAGCGCCACCCGAGAAATTCAACGGGTATTAGTCATCAATCCTCGGCGTAATTCATGCGGCACAAAATTAGGTAACCGATAGGCGAAACATAGGCGGTCCTGCCGATGAAGACCAGCTTGCAGATGCCATATGATGAACTTATGCCGCGTCGTTTTTTGCAAGCCTAGCCACGCAGCCACCAACACATGCTTTGCGTTTCTGCTTATTTCGGCTCTGTCGAAAAATTGCATCAAGCAGCCGCCTCTCCGTCGAAAGGCTTCGTCTGCTCTTTGTATCTGTGCCGGTTTGTCCAAGTTGTTCGTGTCATTCCCAAGGTCACTAGAATATGTCATGCGCTGTCGCACCCCTCGTTCATCGGTTAGTGATTGTTTTCTCATCGAGCCCTGCACGACTGGTGTTTCGGCAGCGAAACCATGTTGGCGGATTTCGGCTTCGGCTTCGGCTTCAGCGTGGCGCAGTTCTCATTCCCGCATTGTTTCCTTTGTTTTACCCAGGAGCGGCACCGGCACAGGAGACCGCTCCCAGTTGGCAGTTGACAGGTCGTATCGTCGCAATCGGATTGCCGGGAGTGACCGGCGTGCGGGAAGTCGGTCGTTTCCATTTCGGCGGACCTATACCAGGAAACCCCGACTTCCTGCTTGCTACAAGAGATGACCGCGTTCTCGGTCCGACGAGGGTTCTCGTCGCGGTTAGAAGCAATCTTGGCGCTACACCGAGCGATCCCACTAAGATACCAGGCGCCATTGTCTCGATCGATCCTCGCGGCTCTGGCGATGGAAAACCTGTTATCGTCCCGGCGGATCTTGCAAGGCTTGATCAACATGCCGGGGCCGCGGTGCAGCTTTATTCAGCCCAAATTGATGCCTATCGCAACGATTTCAACAGCCCTTCGGCGTTGACCGCTAAATTGACCGGTGTCGTCGGACCACGATACATCTCGATCAATGACGCATTTGGGCGGCCATGGATAGCGAATGCGCCAGACGGGCTCTCTGGCCCCGGTACAATAACGGTGCTTGATCCGAATGGAGTTCCGCTTGCCAACCCGCCAAGTGCGGACGCCGGTGGCGTGTTTGCCGGTTGGGAGACCAATCGAAGGGAAGTGCCGATCGGTCGGCCAAATACCTGGTTTGGCAAACTACTCAACTATCGCAAAAGCGGTCAGCTCACCCCAGGTGCCTTGACGACTGGAGCACTTGGCACCGCTTTCCTCGGCGCATCTCCCGATGGAACGGGCTTTGCCGTTTTCGCCGCCGTCACCGCAGAAGGGTCGCTGGTTCAGATTCACGTCCAAGACGGTGTCGATGGCCTTGCCGATCCCGGGACTATAAAGGTTAGCCGATCAGCCGGGGATGATCCCGGGGTTGTCGGCATGGCGTTCAACTGGACTCCCAACCGAATTCTATATGTCGCTGACCCCGGCGAGAACACGCTCGATGCCCTTGAACTTTCAGATGACACACGACAGTTTAGAATTACAAAGCGAAGAAAGATCGCCCTCGGTGCTTTTGATCATCCCGTCGACATCGCGCCGGCCACCGCGGAAGTCGCCAATCCGCTCTTCTCGAGCCTCACCACGCTTTCCGGCGGGTCGGACCTCTATGTCGCTAACCGGGGCAACGGTACGATACTTCGTCTCGATCAAGATGGGAGATTGCTGGCTCGGGCGCAGATCTCCATTCCCAACGAGGGAGCAATCGGGGCGGATCGACTACAGGCAATCGCGACCTCCGCTGATGGGCAACATATCTGGGCCACGATCACCGGTGCCATCCAAGGTTTTCCCGGCCAGGATGGTGCCCTTATCGAACTCCCTGCCTTCGATAGGGATGGTATCTTCGACGCAAAGATGCCATCCCAGGATGTTCTGACCGAGAACGACCTAGTTAGCCAGGGCAAGGTCGATTTCGAGACTGAATACACCGCCAAGACTGGTCTTGGGCAGTTATTCAATGCGTCTTCTTGCGCTACGTGCCATCCCGGCCCCGGCGGCGCGAGCACGGATGCAATCCACTTTGCGCGGAGGATTGCGCATATGGATCCCGCGACCGGTCGGGTAGAACTGCTGGTACAGGGAAGCTCCCCTGTGGCGGGGCGTTTTGTGCGTCGGGGCGGAGAGACCATGAAGGCGCCACTCCCGCGTGACGCCAATGTCGTCTCGCTGCGTGCACCGCCTCTGTTGTTTGGCATTGCTCGGATTGATGACATTCCCGACAGCGTTATCGCGGCTCAAGCGGTGGCCAAAGGAGACGGGATTAAAGGCCATCCGAACTACGTGATCGATACGGAGGGCAAGACACGCATTGGACGCTATGGTTGGAAGGCAGACAAGGCGACGCTTTCCGACATGGTCGCCAGCGCGCTTGCCATTGAAATTGGCGATACCGATGCTGCTCGTCCTAATCGAGGCGGTCCCTCCAATGTTGTTGCGACAATGACCGCTTTTCTCCATCAGATGACGCCGGAAAGAGCAGGCAAACCATGACTCTCGCAACAACCGCGTTCGACGCTCCCCGGGCGATCAGACTGTCTTTCCCCGGCCTTGTTGTCGCCGCTCTCTGCGCGCTTGCTGCCGGCTGGATAGCCGGCGGTCTTGGCGAGCCGCTGTCGCGCAATCCGGTGCTAGTAGCGATGCTACTCGGCCTCGCCCTCGGCAATTGCTTTACTACTCCGGAGGCTCTACTTCCGGGTCTGGATTTTACCAAGCGCTATCTGCTCCGGCTGGCCGTCATACTGATTGGCTTCCGTATCACTATCAATCTTCTGCTTGATCTTGGCGCCGCGCCTCTTCTCATCGCTTTGTTCGAACTGATCTTGGTGCTCTGTCTCGTCTATATGGTTGGCCGCAAGGTGCTTCGTCTTGAGCCCGAATTTGCGCTCCTAACTGCAATCGGCTGCGCAGTTTGTGGGGCGGCGGCGATCCTCTCGGCGAGCGCGATCCTTCGTAGTCGCGACCGTAACGCCGGAATTGCTATCGCGCTTATCACTCTCGCCGGCACTGTGTCCCTGCTTGTTTATCCGGTCTTGTTCCTCGCTGGTTGGTTGCCGCAACTTGATGATAGGACATTCGGGATATTTGTCGGTGCCAGTATCTTCGAGCTTGCCCAGGTTTACGGCGCATCCCATGCCGTGTCCGAGGGCGCGCTAAACACGGCGACATTAGTCAAGTTGACCAAGGTCTTAATGCTGATACCACTTCTGCTCGTCTTCGGCGTGTTTGCACGGCGGAAGAGCGGTGGGGGCGGGATGCCGATCCCAGTCCCGTGGTTTGTGCTTGGTTTCGGGGCGGTCGTCTTCCTGAACTCCCATATGACACTTGACCCACGGATCCGCGGCCCGATTATAGATTTCGATCAATTCCTTTTCATGATGGTGATGGCCGCGCTAGGGCTCACAACCAGGCTGACGCGGCTGACCGAAGTCGGAGGGCCATGGCGTCTGGTAGCAATAGGTGGCTTCGGTGTCGTCATCTCTGCCGCTATTACCTATGCCGCACTTGGCTTGCTTTCCGCCAATGGCACAAAGACCGCCTCCCGGACCACCGAAAGCCGAATGCTGGCAGATCCCGGCGGGCGCCTGTTTTCGAACATTGGCTGTTCAAAATGCCATGTACCCGCGCTTCTTGGGCGCCAGGGGGAGGTTCCCCTTTATTCCGATCTGCTGCTGCACGATATGGGCGGAGCGCTTGATGACAAGATTCTCCAGGGTGATGCAATCGGATCTGAGTGGCGCACCACGCCTTTAATCGATCTGCATCTACGCACGCGCTATCTGCATGACAACCGAGCCGAATCCTTGGCAGATGCGATTTTCGCGCACGGCGGTGAAGCCAAGATCGTCAGAGATCGATTTTTTGCGCTCAATGATGCTGACCGGCATGCGATTCTCGAATTCGCCGGCAAATTGTGAGGCTATCAATGGCATATGATGATGTAAATCGTAGGTATCTGTGTTCTGGAGGACAAGTAATGAAGCCAGGGATGCGCCGAAAAATCCCCGCTCTCACGCTGAGGAAAGACGGTGGATCAACATGCCGACGTATAAATACAGTGCGAGATGCTGTGGAAACGCTCTTGGAGCACTGGCCGATCGATGATGGGGAAGAATACCTGACAGCAGTGCACGTATGCCTTGACGCTATTCATGGCCGAATTGCTCCCGGGGCAGTCCGAGATGCGATGCTCAGGGCTGCGGAAGAAGCCGGCGTATCAGTGCTGCAGTGAGCGCTGAAGTGACTCCGCTATTCATCTTTGTTCAGTTTCACACCGCTTTGACCCAGATTTGCATTCGAGGCTGACCCATTCAGTGGCTGCGAGCCCATTGACGACTTTGCTATATCGACATCCAGGCTCGGTCACGATGAAATGCAAAGTTGGGTGAAATCTCAACGCAAATGAACAGTCAATCGTTTCTCACCGTGATATGGTGCATCGATATAGACCGAGGGAATAGTAATGATGGCTGACGACCCGAAGGATTTAGACGGAAGTAACTTCGATCCGAAAGAAATCGAGCGCCGTCTACACGGCCTCAATACGCGCCGAGAAACGGTCGATCAACCCACCACAGTCGGTTGCTGGCACGACGGTAAACACTATCCGGAAGACAGCGTGATCCTGATCGATGGTGCCTCCGTCCGTTGCATGCTCGGACTATGGAAGCCGATCCTGACAGAAAAGACGCCATCGGAGCCAGGTGGGTAGAGAATTCATCAAACAATCCGACATCTATTAAGTGAAAATCATCATTTGGAAACAAGGAGATCAGCATGAGCATTGGATTCGGATCGCCTCAAGATCTCGGAAACGGCGGGTATAGAGTAGGTGTTTCTCGATACAGCCAAGACGGCAAGAAATTCAGCGCCACAGGTACAGTAGTCGTGAATATTAGAGACTACACGGGAGATGAAACAAACCCCCAAAAGCAGGCACTGGCATTGGCGGTCTCAGCGGTAGCAGCCCATCCCGAGGTATTGGTGCCGATCTCACCGATTCCTGCTCAGAAAATGCATATTATCCTGCGGGTACTCGACAAAAACGGAAAAGCGACTGATCAAGATAGGGATTTCTTTCAGCCCAGTGATGCAGAGCTGACAAAAGGTGCCACGACATATCAAACCAAGAATTCATGAGCGAAGAGGCACCCGGAGGGACGCCCTTTTTCACGCAAAAACGATTCTAACGTGGATTATGAGGTAGTAGAGGAGCCAAACGCCTCCTCCCAGCGAGCAAACGACGCCCACAATGGCCTAAAACACGATGAAATAGAAAAAAGCTCCAAGCCCGTTCATGGGATCAGTTTCGGCGGGAGGCGAAATGACACCCGACGGCCTGTTAATTTATCCGATGTAGAACGGGCCGGAGGTGGCGTCCTTAGATAATCCAACCTTTGGTGCATTTTGTATCGCCAGACGCCCACCGGAACATGTCGTCAACGTATTTTTGTTTCGCCAGATTATTGCCGGTGTAGACCGTAACCTTCGAACCGGCGCCTTCCTCTTCGATTTTTACCCAATACACATAGGCGCCGCCGAGGTCGAAAGTGTTGAACGCAACTCCAATACCTTGCTCAGCATAAAGATCACTTGCTCCCCTATGAGGGGTCGTTTGCGGGGCTCTCAGACGAGGTCGCGAACCATCGTGACCAGGCGTTCCTCTTTGTCCGTCGCCGGCATCAGCTTTCGCGCGTGGGAGCTGCTCACCGCCAAGAGAGGCGCGTGGTTGTTTATATGGTTCCGCGCAGGCAGTGTCGTACCGCGATCGCATTAAGCCAGGATCTTGGAGCGGCTTGTAGTGCCGCTGTGGCCATCAGTCGATCATCGGCCGCGGTGCGCCATCTCCGCGGGCAAATCTCGCCTCGGCGCCCCTGCCACAATCCGGGCAGGCCGGATCCTTCCTCGGATTGACGAAGCTAAGCCTTCGTTCCAACGGTCGTCCAAACGATTGATTGGATCCGTCGAGCCAACTGCTCGCTGGAGTTATGTTTTGGCGCGGCCGGTACGGGGGAGATCATTTCGAGGGGGCGCGCCGAATTTACGCGAATACTCCCGGCTGAACTGGCTGGCG
Source organism: Martinezella tropici (assembly GCF_008370325.1). Lineage (GTDB taxonomy): Bacteria > Pseudomonadota > Alphaproteobacteria > Rhizobiales > Rhizobiaceae > Rhizobium > Rhizobium tropici_B. The sequence goes on from NZ_VNIP01000005.1 coordinate 54,281, forward strand.
CTTTCGTAGCCGACCTCTAACGCGACGGACGTGACAGTGCGACCACCGAGCGACAACAAACGCTTCGCCTCGATCATGCGAAAGTCCTTTTGATATTGAAGCGGACTTGTCCCAGCGATCGATCTGAAGTGATGGTGAAACGACGACAGACCCATTCCCACTGCGCTGGCCAGCGAGGACAACGACAGTCTCTCGCGAGCGCCATCCTGGATCAGCGCGATAGCTTTGGCGATCTTGCTGGCATGGCTGCCCGGCAACAAAAGGTTGCGCAGCATCCCGCCATGCCTGCCGACCAAAATACGAAAATGAACTTCTCGGCGGATCAAGGGGATTATGACGTTCGCCGCGACCGAATTTTCCGGGAGCGACAGATATCGATCAACGGCTTCAATCAAAGCCGGTTCGGCCGATCCCGCCTCCAGCGTTTGAGCGTGTTTGTTCTCCCCCCCGTTCTCGCCGATCTGCTCAGCAAGGCTCCTTATGATTGTCAAATCGACAGAAATTAAAACCGCAAGATAAGGAGCAAAGGGAGCAGCATGTGTGACGCGTGTGGCGACCGGCAAGTCATGGCTGACGACCAATAGGTCGCTCGACGCAATTGACAGGGATTGCATGCCGGCAGAAATCTCCGCCGATCCCTGCAGAACTAACCCAAAGACGGGGCCGCAGATCGGCGCCTCAACTTGACCAGGGTGCGTCCTACACATTACCATCAACCCCGGCAGGTGGCTCCGTTTCTTCTCCTCCATGAGGGAGGCGCAATCCGAGGGTTCGTCCGCAAGCCGGGTAAGATGTTGCGCCTTGGAAATAAGTTGTTCAATCCGCATCTAGTGCTCCGCCGCATCCTGATCGGGGTAGGGCGCCGCGCACGGCAAAACGTGTGCCTTGCAATGTCGAATATTTCGCTATCTGGTGCTGCGCATTTAACTGTGCTGACATCGCGTTGTTTCTCGCCGTGTCGTCCATCCAATCCACATCGAGAGGACTAAGGCTCGCAACCACGTCCTCCAGCGTCTGGTCAATTGCCTGCATCAGCGTCCCACGATCAGATATTCGGTCACTTTCGCGCGTTCCACTCCTTCATGAGTTCCGAAGTGGTAGCGTCGCTCTCATTAAATCCCGAGCGCATTTCCAGACTTCCCTGTCTTGCGCGGGACGAATTGCGTATTTTACGGAGTAAAGAGGGGGTTTGTTACATTCCTGTGTGAAATCATTAGTGATCAGCGTCGAACAAACGTAAGCGCATTTTCCATGCGCATTGACGTAGACGGCATCGCTGACCCCAGCCCCTCCCGCGGTAGCGATATTCGGCTCTATCAGGCGGCGGAGGTTTTGGGGAAATTGAACGGCAGCAGGTCTCCAATGCCTGCCGTTTCGTCGCGCTGAGGTAATTCTGTGAGCGCGTAGCGCAGCCAGGTGAGTGGATCGACGCCACAGGCGCGGCAAGTCAGCATCAGACTGTAGATTACGGCGCTGGCCCTGGCTCCGTCAGCGAGTATCGCTGAACAGCCACGATTTTCTTCCGGTCACAAAAACTCTGATGTCGCGTTCCAGAATTTTGTTATCGATCGGAATCCTGCCGTCGCCGATGTAGCGCGTCAGGTAATCCCATTGGTTCAGGGTGTAGGAGACGGCATCACCGAGCTTGGTATCCGGTACGACCTTCGGCGCGATATTGTCGAGCCACGACTTGAGTGCGTTTAGGACAGGCAGGCTGTGCTGCTGGCGGAAGCGGCGAATGCAGTCTGCTTTCGTCTCGCCGGCATCCGGGGCCTTATTTTTTGCCTGCTTTTCGATCCGGTAAAGCTGCTCGAAGAACCGGAGTGCCTGTTCCGGCGGCCCGCCTCCATTCTTCCTGGTTTTGAGAGCCTCGACGAAGCGCCGCCGTGAATGGGCCATGCATCCGACTTGGGTTGCGCCATGTAATGTGCGCCAGGCTGTGTAGCCATCAGTCACCAATATACCGCGGTAGTCGCCGAGAAAGGTCTGCGGGTGGATCTGGCCGCGGCCCGGTTGATAATCGAGAAGCACGATTGGCTCCTCACTATTCTCGCCGCTGCGATAGGCCCACATGTACGACGTGCTGGTGGCTTTCCGAAACGCCAGGCTCTGAACACGCTGCGACGAGCTGATCACGCGAAGCAGGGTCATATCGACGGCGGCCGTCGCGACCAAGCCGCACCTGCAGTTTAGGAGCATCTTCATCCATGATTTGGTGTCCACCTATTTTGGTGGACACCTTGTATGGGGATTTCATTGTCAAGGGCCTGGGCACCGGTTTCGTGGCAAAGCGGTTAGAATCGCCACCTCAGACCGGTCGGTTACTGCCCGTGCGATGATCCGTGAGCATCAAATTTGAGGGGAGCCTGCCTTTGGGCGCATCGCATTGCGCCGCAACCTTGTATTCGGTGAGGTCTCCAAAAGACCCGAACCATGAAGCAGTCGTTGGCTTCAGCAGCAAGGCTCCGAGGCGGCGGGCCCATTCTCATGACGGCAAATAATGCCATGGTGTCCATCGGGATACCGCCACCTCGAATCGATACACGCGGGCTCTTTACGGCGTCGATCCATCAAGCGCCCTGCAGTGTGGTCAATTCATCGGGCGCAATGTGACGCCCGTCGGGATTTCGCCGACGGTAACCAATCGCCAGAGCGCGATGAGCAACTTTCGTGCGAGTGCCACGATCATCGTCGTTTTGCGGGCACCTTGTGCCGCTCGTGCGTGGTACCATTGCGTTAAATCACTACTTTCTTGGAACCTCAGGAAGCGCCAAGCCAATTGTATCAGCCCGCGTCGCACCCGGGCATTCCCTGCTTTGGCCAACCCCTTCTCGCGTCGTTTCGATCCGCTCTCGTCGGGGGAGCCTGTCAGACCGGCGTAACGCGCCACCGCCCGCCGGTCTCTGAGGTTGCGGCTAAGAACCTCATGGACCAGCATGTCGGCTGTCTCAATCCCGACACCAATCACGCGCGCCAGTAGTACAACCATTGCGTTATGTCCCGACGTAGGCGCCTGCTCAAGCTGGGCGATTCTGGCTTTTTCAATCATCGTCATTTGATCGCGCAGCATTGAAAGCCGAGCCATGTCGCGCCGCATCTCTGCCAGGATATTCGGCGGAAGCGGCTGTCCTTCCGGAGTGCGCAAGTCCGGCAATTTCTTCGGCGCCCGGCGAAGTTCGGGCTTGAAGCCACGGATGCCCAGCCGAGCCAGCGCCCCTTTCATGCGATTGATTATCCGCGTTTTCTCGCTGACCAGGTTCTCCCGCTCGCGGCTCGGCCGCTTGGCGTCCTCTTCCGCCAGTGATGGGATCGCCACCATACCGCAGTGCCCACGCTCGCCACGCAGCCAGCCGAGGAACACGCGCATCAGCATGGCCGTGTCTAGCCTGTCAGTTTTTGCCCGTCGATGTTCACGGTTCACGGCGACGCTGGTCGAATGGATGACGTGAGCTTCTACGCCTCGCGTCTCCAGCCACCGGGCCAGCCAGAAGCCATCTCGCCCAGCCTCGAAGGCCAGCGTGACTCGCTCCATCGGCATCCCAGAAGCCTCAGCCTCCGACCGCCAGCGCGTGATTAGGTCGAGCAAAGCATTCGGATCGGGATCGAGTTTCTTGAGGGGATGCCGCTGTATGCCGGGAAGCATTCCGGCCACCAGCCAGCTATTCTGACTCATCTCTATAACGATGAGCACAGTGCGCGCTTGATCTAAAACAGTAATTGATCGGCTGAGATCTTCGACTTTGGACATGGCAGGCTATCCTTCGGGTTGATCGCACGACGATGGTGCCACCTCGCCGCTTTCCCGCATAGCTTCTCATGCCTGAGAGCACTGCGCTTCAGAAGGTTCACAGAAATTCGCGCTTACGATAGGACGAAATCCTGCCCGAGCTGATCGCGTTAAAACGGCGTGAGGAACGTGAAACAGATCGACGCTCGATTCCGACGTATCTATTGGTGGAGCTTCATGTTCAACCCGTTCCATCCAGGCGATGGCAAGGCTTCTACGTTTCCCTGCACAGCATTGCGGCGGAATAGAAGCCCCGGCTTGCCGGAGAGATCAATTGCTTTGACGATCTGGCCGTCAGGAAGGCTGACCGGCATACCGGCGGTCACGTAGCAACCGGCTTCGACAACGCAATCGTCACCCAGCGCGATACCAACCCCGGCATTTGCTCCGACCAGGCAGTTTCTGCCGATCGTCACCACTTGCTTGCCGCCGCCGGATGTCGTCCCCATAAGGGAGGCGCCACCGCCGATGTGCGTTCCTTCGCCAACGCTGACACCGAGGCTAAGCCGTCCCTCGATCGCTGTCGCCCCACGCGTCGAGGAACCCGTGTTGCAGAAACCAGCGCCGAGCACAGTCGTTCCTGGCGCGAGATAAGCGCCCAAGCGTACATTCTCAGTGTTCATAACCTTGACGCCCGTTGGCACAACGTAATCCGTCATACGCGGGAAAGGCCAGACACTCCCGACTGTGACTTCCTGCCCGCTAATTCGTGCCGTGTGCTGCACCTCCTCGACGCGTTCTGGCAGACAGGGGCCTACCGAAGTCCAGGCAACGTTGACAAAAAAGTCCAGAGCGCCCGCGAGACTGACCTGATCAGGTGTCGCTAGGCGGGCGCTCAGGAGGTAAAGGCGCAAGTAAACATCACAAAGATCTACCGCCTTCTCGTGAAGATCGCGGATTTTGGTTTGAATCGGGACGATGTAAACGTCCCGAACGGCGTCGTGTCGGGCGACGCCGGAGAAAGATCGTCCGAGGCGTCGCGAGAGGTCGGCTTCGTCGATGCGAACCGTACCTGTATGATCATCGTCATCACCACGCCATGTCCTGAGGTAACGAGCCTCAATGACCCGTCCGCTGCTATCGACTGACGACAGACCTAGCGCTGTTACACCTTTACCGAATTTTTTTTCGTTATCTTTGAGCATTAAAGTGCCTCAAACTATGGATTGCGAGTTGCGAGATAAACGAGCGTCTTAGTCAAGATGCGTTTGCCGTCTTGAGGATTTGCCAACGGAAACAAAGGATCCCCAAGCAAACGAAATCGCTGAAGCCCGCAGTGCGGAATTCTCTACTGATAACATCATGGCCATAGCCATTCCTTCCTGTTCGAACCAATTCCTCTTTTCGTTCCGGCGAGCGCGGACGTTACAGAAAGTGTCCTCACGAAGTGGTGTAATGGATGCTGCCGGATGAGTACCGTTGACGGAGAATCTGGGCAAACCGCGTCGCATATTCGACGAGCACCAACTTGAGTTCGGAATGCCCCGCTCGACAAGCGCCTGCGTAAAAGCGCCCGTTCCCAGGTCCAAGTTCCAGGACTGGACCACCACCTGCGCTTATCTCGGACGTTATCAATTGGCCCAATGCCTTTCCCGAGGGAACGACAGAGGCAATGCGGAGCGGATGTGCCACCCAGGTGCGGAAGAATGGCAAAACATCGGACATATAGGCTCTCTCCAGAGTGGGGAATGCGTTCAAGGCAGCTGGCCGATTTCAGGGCCACAACCCGGCGCGGAAAATGATCTAGAAAGGCCATCAATCAGCATTCACGGTCCCCTTCCCACTCAACCATAGCCGAGCAGCTACCCGTTCATCGCCGAGATCGACATCGAGGACGGCGGCGTTCGGCGTCGTTTCATGCAACAGATGGAGGCGTGATCGACGGAGCTCGCCGGCCCAAGTACCTCGAAGCCCTGATTTCCAAAGCGATGAAAAACTCGTCCTGGACAACGAGTTACATATTCTCTTCGCATCGAGCCAGAGCGACGCCGTTAGTCGCACGGGCATGCGCGAAGGCCATGCGGCACATCGATCGAATGCTAAACGGTGGATCTGGCTTGGAAAATGGGCCAGCAAGTTGCTAGCCCAGGTGGGAGGTACATGACTTTCAGGGGATCGAGCCGAGGCAAATGCCCGAAGCGTTCACGCTTGAGGCGATGTCTTACCTGCAATGGCGAGCAAGACAGGTGACGCAATTTCAACGATGCTGTCGACGGTATAGTCCTCGATGATCGCCAGAACGGCATCATCAACTTTCTGGCGATCCGCGTCATTCAACGCCGCATAGGGGGCCATGTAGGTGTGGAGCTCCCGCATCGCATCGAGGTAGGCACGTCCGCCATATCCTTTCCAGATAGTCTCGAACTCTACGACCTTGATATCTGTGAATCCGGCAGATTGCATCGCCGTCGCAACCCGCGCCGGATCGGCCAATGTCACAAAAGCATCGGAGGCGGGAGGGGGCGGACTATCGGGGAATATGGTTCGCAACGCCTTCGCCATCACCATGAATGGCCCTCCTCCCGGTAGCGTTTTCCAGCTCGCTATGCATGCTTTGCCGCCGGACCGCAGTACCCTGTGCATTTCGCTCAGCCCCTTTTCCCAATCACGAAAAAGGCTGATCCCCAAGATTGAGAACGTAAGGTCGAATGAGTTGTCCGGCAGGCGTAGGTCTTCGCCGTTCATGACATGCGCTGACGCAAAGGGAAACGGCGCGAGACGATCCGATAGCAATCTGACCATGCCAGGAGCGATATCGACAGCAACTACGCTGGCGCCACTAAAAGCTGCGGGGACGCTGAGAGCTCCAGCGCCTGCACCTATGTCGAGAATTCGGGATTGGAAGGGGACCGGCTCCATCAATCGAAGGGCTTCGACCGCAATCGGCGCTGTAACCCGGGCGCCGGTCAGTTCGTAGACCCGCGCAAACTCGTCGCTCATGTAGTCGATGGCTGGCGCACTTACCTGCCAGTTCGGTGTGTTTGATGTGTCGGGGTAGGTCGCCATAGTTCGCTTAAATCCTCACGTCCTGTCTTTGATGACGACAGCCTTAAGCCTGGTGCGGGGGATGGTATTGTACATCCTTGCATAGGCTCGACATTCTTCCGCGTCGATCCAAAAGGTTAGCCGGCGAGCTGGGTTGGCGTGGCGCCGTATACCCGCTTGATCCACTTTGTCATGTGGCTTTGGTCACTGAAGCCTGTGGCCGCGGATATCTCGGCCAGCGACACCTTACGAGCCTGGATCATCGCTCGTGCCGTCTCCAGTCTGCGGCGAATGACGTACTTGTAAGGACTGATGCCCATGGTCGACTGGAAAAGGCGTGCAAACTGAAATCGTCCACAGCTTACGATTTCCGCAAGGCTATCCAGACTAAGCGTTTCATCCAAGTTTGCGCGAATGAAGCTATCTAGACGATTGATGCTATTTAAGTCCAACTGCTCGCAATTGGGCGGAGGGCTTTGGTCCAGATGTTGTCGCACCAGATGCGCAAGAAGAGCATCCGTCGCTGCGTTCCAGAATAGCGTGCCGTTCGGATGGCCAGCGGCAGCTTCCGCCTTCAGCACGTGAGCAACGTGCGCAATGAAACCATCTCGCCCGTTGAGCTGCTCGATCAAGCCGGCGTTGTGGCCGAGCAGATCGCTCGTTGCAAGCGCCAGGCACTCTGGTGAAATCCGTAAAACAATTCCGGACATCGAGCCCCCGAAAGCGGTGGAGTGACGGGCCTGCACGGGGCAAAGGCAAAGCGATCCCGGTGTAATGTGATGTCGGAGACGTTTGCCGTCGATCATATGTTCTACCGATGTCGGCAACGAGCAACCGATACCGATCATATGATGTGTCGCCACGCCGCTCGTAAACGTGCCTTTTCTGAAACTTACTCGTGCGACAGCAATGCCGTATTCCGACGTCGGAGCTGACGCGCTGACGACCTTGATCTCTTCGCCGACCTGGAGCATCGCGGATGCTTCCTCCTTCGTGCCCGCGGGCCGGGCGGGAAGCGCGATGGATGATTTCCTGTGTCTAGAACTCACACTCTATCTCCTTCTGCAGTCGAATAGTTGCGCAAGCAGCGCACGTGCCACAGCGCCGCCTTGCTTATGGGTTACATGGGCAGGGAGGACATGCAGGCGCTGATGTGTTGGAATGTAAATTGTCACTTTCCTGTTGCACCACCCGCTACTCTTTGCCTCTGAGCTTCTGATTGATCAGGTCTGAGTGTCCCAAAATCCGGTGCCTTAATCTCTTTACGCTTGTCGAGGCCGGAATGTTACCGTACGCCGCCGACCTGATCGGCCTTTCAAACTGATCAGGGCGGTTAGACATCGCTCAGAGACAATCACAGGGTTGACGCTCGAAAAGAATAAGCGGTTCTCCCTGCCAACACTTCGCGATGAAGGAGGGGGCTTTGATGCCGGCAAAGGGAAGGCTGACCATGAGACATTTGCGACAAATGCTGCGGCTTGCGGCAAGCGGCACCAGCTCGCGTGAGATTGCCGTCGTGTTGGAATCGCGCGTAGCACGGTGCAGGATAATCTGCAGCGTGCAGCGGCGGTTGGTGTTGTAGAACAGGCAGAAGCCCTGACCGTCCCATCACAGAAGCTTGATCGCATCCGCCCGTTTTCCGCGGAGGCCGAAGATCGCACCGGAACCAGGCGCCTCTTTGATCACCGCTTCCACCATCGCCGACAGCCCGTCAATGCCACGCCGCATATCGGTCACACCGCAGGCCAGATAAACTCGCACATTGCCAGAAGGCCCGATCATGCTGCCTCCACACAAGCGATCAACGACGCCAGCACCCCGAGATCCAGTCCGCGGCAATCCTGAGCAAGCGGCCGTTCCTGAGAACGATTTCGACGTCTTTGCACGGCCCGACACCGCTCCTCTTCGAGCCGTTGCTGGGATTCTCCGAGGAGCCAATAATCGAAGCCCGGACAAGCGATGCCTTCTGAGCAGAGCCCATGTCGGGTGGCGAGAGCTTTTTTCGCCAAGCGTAGGTAGACGCGGATTAGTCAAAAGATGCCGCGAGTCCCGTGCTATTCAACGATCACAGCCTATCAAGCGGAGCGAAACATGCTTAAGACGGACACCCGCCAGGCCAACTGGCGACGGGCCAATCCCGGCAAATACGAAGCCCATCTCGCGGTTCAGCGAGCCCTAAAGGCAGGCGAGATTGATAGGAAAACTTGTGAAGTTTGCGGTGTCGAAGCCGTTGACGCCCATCACGATCAATACGAGGAGCCATTGATGGTCCGATGGTTGTGCCGACGACATCATACCCGGCTCCATCACTACGGCGAAAACATGTTTCCAGTCAGGGAATGCCGTTGAGCGAATGACCGGGACATCTCTCTGTCGCTCGAATTAGCGCGCGTCAGCGAGCGACAAGATCGTGAATCAGGTCGCGGATCCATTGCTGGCCCTGATGCCCGTTTGTCCGCTCATGCCATATGAGCTCCACCTGAAACCGTTCCGAAAGCCAGGGAACGTCTATCCATGCGACCTCACCCAAACGGTTCCGCATCAGGCGTCGCGGTACCAGGGCGACAAGGTCGCTGCTGGCGACGATGCTCGGGACAACGAGAAAAGAGGCGGCGGAGGCAACAACAGCGCGAGAGTGGCCGAGCGCCTCCAGGGTGGCGTCGACCGGCGTGGAAAACACGCCTCCAGAAGGCGAGACGATGACCTGTTCGAGCCGGGCAAACCCCGATGGGGTTGCCCCTTCTTCTATCCGTGAGTGGCCGGAACGGCCGATGAGAATATAGCTCTCCTCGAACAGATGCCGGGTACGCAGGTGAGTCTCGGCATCCGGTGTCGCGATGGCCAGATCGACATCGCCATCGGCTAGTTGCTGCGCTAGCCTCGCCGGCGCAAAACGGTGCACGGCAAGCCGGATATTGGGCGCCTTGTCGCGCAGCGACACGATCAGGGGTGCCACCACCACAGCCTCGACGTAGTCGGTACACGCGATCGAGATGGTCAGCTCGGCTGTTGCGGGAGAAAAGCTGTCGTGGTCGTGGAGCGTGCCGCGGAGCTGATCCAGCGACGCTCGAAGCGGTCCAATCAGTTCGAGCGCCTTGGCGGTCGGCACCATGCCACGATGCGCCGGCACGAGCAGGGGATCCTTGAACAGGTCACGAAGGCGGTTCAGTTGGGCGCTGAGGGCCGGCTGGCTCATATGTAGCCGGGCTGCGGCCCTTGTGACGTTGCGCTCGACAAGCAGAGCTTCGAGACTGACGAGGAGGTTGAGATCGATGCGCTTCATATCCATAAGATGGATAGTAGCTCATAAATCAATCGATTTCACATATGGCAGATGGATTGCGATTTAAATCTCCAGGGAGTGGCCGTGCTGCGCTGCTCCAGGAAAATGATGGAGATACACATGTCGATTGATCAAAAGCCTACCATTGTCGTCGCGGGCAGCCTGAGCAAGCAGGGCCGGAGCGTGACGGAGTCGTTGTTGGGGAGTGGACGGTATCACGTTCGTGCGCTCACAAGTCGTACAGACTCGCCTGCGGCCCTCAAGCTTGCCGAGCAGGGCGCTGAGCTC
>NZ_VNIP01000006.1 GCF_008370325.1 Martinezella tropici
CGGCCCCGCCTTGGCGCTTACGATGAACTGCTTGGGGATTTGGAAGTTTGACGTTCATTTAAGGAGTAGAAGTGCCGTGTGTAATCGTCACTTTCTTGCCGTTCCCCTTATAGGTCATTTCGGCATCACCCAAATCTGTAACGGCATGGCATTCAACTGAGAATACAATATCGCCAGCTTCCGATTGCCGCATAACGCATTGCCCACTCGCTTTAAGGTGGTTCATCTGCATGTTGGGGTTGACGCTTATAATTTGGCTCACATCAAGAATGTACTCTGAGGCGCTAGGTTGAAAATCCTTGCCGCCTACGAATGAGATTAAGCCGGCGTCGGTTCCCATTGCATATTGGGAATAGCCACCGCTTGAAGCAAACATCAATTTTGAAAAGTTGTGAACCGACGGGGTGCCAATGCGGTATGTCCCGTGCCCTGGGATGTCGACTTTGATTGTGTCGTCATCTGCTTGAGCTAGGCCTGCGGCGCCAGCCATCGAAATAACAAGACCCAGTGCAATTAAGCCAGCCCGCACCACTACACCCTCCGAGGGAAGGTATCATTATCTTAAGTCGCGTAAAAGTCGAGATGAGGAAACCCACCTTCATGGAATAAAAGGTGGGTCGTGCTCAAGCGGCCTCGTGGGCTGGGATTACGGTGAGCTGAAGGCCGAGAGCTTTCATCACCCCAAGAAGGGTAGAAAGCTTCGGGTCTCCCTTTTCGCTAAGGGACTTGTAAAGCGCCTCACGAGTAATGCCGGCCTCTTTGGCAACATGCGTCATGCCTTTGGCCTTCGCGATGTTGCCGAGAGCAATAGCAATATCAGTGACGTCACCATCTTCGAAAGCTATTTCAAGATATTCTTGAATAGCCTCGTCACTGGTGAGGAGAGCAGTGGGGTCCCAAGGGATGGTTTTAATAGTCATTTAAACCTCCTTTGCCATTTCAATGGCGCGCTTAATATCCGACTCCTGCGAGCCTTTATCGCCGCCCGAGAGAAGGATAATGAGTTCATTGCCCCGTTGGACGAAGTAGATGCGATATCCAGGCCCGAAGTCGAGGCGAAGTTCGCCGATCCCGTTGAAGAATTTAGCATCGCCGAGAAGTCCATAAGGAAGCCGATCGATGCGCTTTTGAATTCGAATTCTAGTGGGTCGGTCCTTCAAGGATTGGAACCACTCTGCGAAAACCTCAGTTTGGCGAACTTCGATCATATGTAATCTATAGTTCACACTTTTGCTGAGGTCAAGGAAAATGACGCTTCCGTCATTTTGAGCGCCACCCACTTTTCGCAATGTGCACATCGCAAAGATTTGGCGCTTGGTTGCCAGCTGGCGGTGAATGGCAATTCAGGGATTTGCCGATAGTACGCTTTAAATTAGTTACTTGGCGTAAATCTTTAAACGCTATGTGAAGAATTTGTCGTCAATCGGTACAGAGGTTGTGTAATGAACAAGGAGCTTGTAGCGGGTGTAATCGGTGCCATAGTCGGCGCTTTAGCTGCGGCTGGCGGCTCATACCTCACATTCCTAAATAAGGATAAAGAGCTCGATATAGAGATGACGCGCCTAGGGCTCTGCCTAATGGCTACGACGAACTTTGCCTTTGAAGGCCAGGAGCAAGCGTCAAAATATGCTAGCGCTCTCATAAGCAAATACTCTGGCGTGCCGACTGGGGATGTGAAACATTGGTTGGTAACTGACGGTGGAGATAAATTCCTTAAGACGCCATTGTGTTCATTTGAGCACAAGTGACTTCAGCGTTGGCACCCCATGTCTTCCAGGGTAGGGCGCAGCAATAAGTCGTTGCTGGCCCCCAAGATCGCCGCAAGGCGGCCTCAACCACACAGATCTAACAAGTATCAAACCTTTGCAGCTGTCTTTTTTTCCTTGGATACCTTCTTCCTTGGGGGTACCTTCACCTTCACCTTCACCTTCACCTTCACCTTCGCCTTCACCTTCGCAATTTTCTCTGCTGCAGCCTTCTTTCGCGCGGGTAGCACCATATTATTGTAAATAAAATCCTCCAGAGTATCCATTAGCGCGTCCAAGTCGCTCACTTTCGGTTGCCAACCTCGATGCGCTGCCAGCGTCAACAAGAATGTCGATGTGATCTTTTTCTGACTCCTTGATGAGTCCTTTTTGGACGAGCTCCTCGACCTTTTGTTCAAAGCGTTTGTTAGGCTCGATCCCCAGGATTTCAGCGGCAATGTCAAAGGATGTCCTCATTCCAATAGAAGCGAGGACCTTCAAGTCATGGTCAAGTGCGCCGTAGAGTTCTGCCAATGAAGCATTTAACGCAACCGTATCCTTGAGATCGGTTTCGACTACGCCTTGTGAAAACCATTCAGGCCTATCACGTTTTGATTTAGCCGGCCAACTTCGAATGGTTTCGCTATGGGTTCCTATGAGGTTTCCATTTGCGTCGTAATCATAATCGATATCCTCGGAATTTGTGCTAACAGATTGGGCGAAAACGTGATCACAGCCGCGGCAGGTCAACAGATACCAATCACAATGCCATTGATAAACGTAATCGTCACCTCGCTCAGCGTAATGGCCACGAATTTCGCAGTTGCGATCACCACGGCACTCGGAACAATAAGCTTTTAAGGTTTTTCCGATTTCGCTGTCGCTCGTCACGCTGTTTCCCCACCGAATCTGAAAAGTACCTGTGGAATATCAGCGGGCCATTTTTCGTTTGTCAAACGCAAATGGGAGAAGCGGAAATGATGAGATTGCTCATGCAACGCTTCTTGGATAGCTGATTACCTTACCATCGATGCGCGGCGGGAGACGGTTAGTTGCCAAATAGAAAATGACTCGACTCATGGTAGATTGATTGCCATTCTCTATGCATCCAGTGGAGGAGGACAAGATGGCAAGAGCGGAGTACTATATTCTTAGAGATGGAGCTAAGTGGAAGATTCGCCACTTGGATAAGGACTATCCTTACGACACCCAAGCTGCAGCAATGAAAGCCGCAGTTGATGCAGCACATAGTTCCGGAAAAAACGGCCTCGATGCTCAGGTGCTTGTCCAAGGGCGGGATGGTAAGTGGCAGACTGAATGGACTTATGGCCACGATCCATATCCGCCACGTGGTTGATCATTTAGGGACTAGGCCGCACCCCTAGGATCGTTCCCGAGAGCGCCGCTGCCATAGCACTGCCGGATCATTTCATTCTGGACAGCGTCCCAGAAGGCGCCGAGCTGTTCGTCTTGCTCGTTCTCGGGAATACCGGTGCGATCGAGTTGCGATATGAGGGCTTCCGTGACCTGCCGGCGATAGTAATCGGCGTGCCGATCGGTCGCCTTGTCGAGCATCTTAGAGGCGACGTCGCGAACTTTTCCGACACGGGCTACCATGGGAAAGAGAACGATCTTACAAGCAGGTTTCCAAGCAAAGAGGGGGAGATCATGTTCACGCATGCTGCACCTCCGAAGCGCCACTTTGAGCGCATGATATGGTTATATTATATACTGTGGTACGAGGGCATACACTTATACCCTGAAAATGGGACTTATCGTGTGCCATGGGCATACACTTTCGGTTTTATGGTATGCCCTGGTACCACCATGTGCTCCTGAGCGGTGGTATCAGATACCGCCATACGTGTGCCGTGGGCATACCGTTGTTTTTCTTCCGAGGCTGGGCGCCATTGCATGAAATCCTTCGTCGGCACCAGTGACCGCTCTGGCTGATCGACGGCGAGTTCGGTCAATATCCATCGTGTTGAGCGGCCCCCGGCTGTCTTCGCCTTCCAATGGAAAGATCCGACCATCGCGACTTTGATAAAGCCTTTATCAAGGAGGCCCCGAAAGGCCTCCGCTATTGGCTTGTTGCTGCAGTTCAGCGCGTCCATCGCTTCCCTGTGTGAGAGAGCGATATCGCCATTGTTCTGACCGTTGTAACGCTGCTTGAGCTCCATGTAGAGGCAGCGCTCATAGACGGTGGCGGCCTTCCATGCCTCGGACATCACCAGCCATTGATGCATCTGAAAGAAACGCTCGCCTGTCGGCTTGCGAACTTTGCGCTTATGCTGGTTCATGCATTCGCCTTTCTGAAGATGCGGTATCGATGGGACAAGGCTGCGGCATCGCATGCTTCAACGGCCGATAGACCGAAGCGGCTACGCAGAGCCGGTATGGTTGGATGTGGCGGGGGATTTTGCTCCGCCAGCCACTGGGCCGCCTCGACGACGGCCTCGCTGTGTTGATGTTCGGGGGCGGTGAGATCGGTCATGCGGCACGACCTCCGTTCGCTATCGGAAAATCGCACAGAAAAAGGTCGAGCGCATCTCGATCGGCGATGCCCATCTCTGCCGGATCCTGTTCGAGATCGCATTCGAATTTGCCCTTCACATAAGGCCCCGAAGCTCCAAGAGACAGTTCATCGTCACCGTTGTCTTCGAGGTGGCAGTCGCCATCGAGGATATCGAGCAGGGCGATCATCTCCTCGATGCGGGCCTCTAACTCGGAGCGACGGTGCTGCAGAACTGAGGGAGAGGAGTAATTAGCCATTGGCATTATCCTCCGCAGCTTTGAGCGCAGCCCGTCGCGTTTTCTCTGCCCGGATAGCTTCCAGCATCCGGCTAGGATCGAGGTCAGCGACGCTTGTCGGCTTTTCGCGGATCTCATCGAGCATGTCGCGCGCCTTAGAAAGGCGATCGGATATCTCGCAAGCAATCACTTGGATCGCGTTTATGTCTTGCTTGTCATTCAGGCCGGCGGCCGCCAAGTAAATGGCATGCGTGAATATTTTGGCCTCGGAGAGCGTGTCGTCGACGTGGAGCAACTCGATCATGACAGCGCCTCCAAGGTGCGCTGGGCACGGCTTATGCGCTCGAACGCTTCATAGAGTGTTCCGGCAAGAAATAGTGCGTCCGCGCCCCCGTTCTCCTCAAAGTCCTGGGACTTCATCGCCAACCAGACGGTGAGGACAAAAGCTCGTGCCGTGAAGAGGTCTTCCGCAGGATCGCTCTTGTCTCGGGCCGTGTTCTGCATACCGGCTGGCTTTCCGTCGGCGCCGGTGCTATGTTCTGAACTGTTCATATTTCTTTCCTTCTCGGGATGATTGAACCGTGGTCCGGAGCGATTGCCGTCGCTGCCGGACTTTTCCGTTTCTATGGTTGAGTTTTGAATTTTCACGCCGCCGTCTCCATGAAGAAGGCGATGAGCTTGCTGCGTTCAGCGACCCAGCGGCCACCAACCTTTTTGGCGGGGAGTTCGCCTTTTTCCAACAGATGGAAAGTGATGCGGCGGGAACGGCCGATGAGTTTCGCAATTTCCTCGCCGCCCCAGACCAGTTCCATCGAAGTGATATTGCTATTCATTAACCTCTCCGTGCAACCACAAAGTAACCACGGTGATCATGAAACCACCGTGGTGACTTGCTGTCAAGACCACGGTGGTGCATAAGATTTGGAATGGTAAGGATGAGACAATGGCCCGCGAAGATCCCCAACTGAAGCTCAGATTGACCGAGGAGTTGAAAGCCCTAGTGACAAATGCCGCAAAGGCGAATGGTCGATCAGTGAATGCTGAAATTGTATCTCGGCTTGAGTCCTCATTTTCCAATGAGGACGAGATTGCCTATCTGCGCGACAAGGATCGCGAAAATGAAACGATCATTAACCGGTTGACGGGAATGGTTCAGGATCTCACAGCTGCGGCCAAAAAAGAACGAGAGGATGAGAAGGAAAATGAGGAGGTAAGGCAATATATGCGGGAGGTGGAAGAGCGAATATCGAATTTGGAAAAAGCTCTTTCCCGCGTAAGCCAGACTTGATTACGGCTTGTTGACAAGCGGATTTATCGCGACATAATGCAACATAGTTACAGCGAATATCATTCGCTCCGTGTTGAAGGGATTCCGCAATGTCTATCCGCAAGCGCAAATGGACGACTGCCAAGGGCGTCGAGAAGGAAGCCTGGGTAGCGGATTACGTTGACGGGCAGGGCATCCGGCGCCTGAAAACCTTCGATCGAAAGAAAGATGCCGACGCCTTCATATCGACTGCTAAGGTCGAAGTGCGTGAAGGAACACACGTCGCGGATAGTGCCAGTATCTCGATGGAAGCAGCCGGCGAGCTTTGGATAAAAAGTGCCCAAGCGGCCAATCTCGAACAATCGACGATCGACCAGTATGGCCAGCACCTCAGACTTCACATCGCACCGTTCCTCGGCAAAACGAAGCTTTCGGAGCTGAATGTTCCGACGGTTCGAGCGTTTGAGGATAAGCTGCGCGATGAAGGTCGCTCTCCCGTGATGGTCCGTAAAGTGCTGGTGAGTCTCGGGTCACTTTTGGCCGATGCGCAGGAGCGCGGCAAAGTCGCTCGTAACGTCGTCAGAGACATGACCGGCCGGCGCCGCAAGGGCAAAGACAAACGTCAAGAGAAGCGCCAGAAAGGCAAACTCAAGGTCGGGGTAGATATTCCAGCCAGGGAAGAGGTGAAGGCCATTGTAGGGGCTCTGGAGGGCCGCTGGCGGCCTCTGATCCTCACGGCGATCTTCTGTGGCCTTCGCGCTTCGGAACTGCGTGGCCTGCGCTGGAGCGACGTAGATTTCGACAAGCGCCAGATCCGTGTCCATCAGCGCGCCGATCGTTACAATGAAATCGGCCGGCCGAAGTCTGAAGCAGGAGAGCGAACGATTCCTGCGCCCCCTATGGTCATGAATACCCTCAAGGAATGGAAGCTGTCATATCCACGACCCGTATCCGGAAAGAGAGATGAGGAGGGGGAGCCAATTCGAGAGGAAACCAAAGACGCCCACTTGGTCTTTCCCAATGGTAGCGGAAACGTCGAGTCGCTGGCCAACATAATCAATCGTGGCCTGATCCCTGTCCAAATTGCCGCAGGCGTAGCGATCGATCTCGGTGAAAAGGATAAGGACGGTCAGCCGATTTTGAATGCTAAATACACGGGGATGCATGCCCTACGCCATTTTTATGCGTCGTGGTGCATCAACCGTACCGAGGACGGCGGCCTTGGTCTACCTCCGAAAGTCGTTCAGGAACGGCTTGGTCATTCGTCGATCGTGATGACGATGGACGTCTATGGACACCTGTTCCCGAGGGGCGATGATGCCGATGAACTGGCTGCAGCAGAGCGTTCCCTGCTAGGTTGATGCGACACAGATGCAACATGAATCGTTAAATTGCCTGAGAATGCTGGAAGATTATAAGATTGAAAATCCGCGTGTCGCTGGTTCGATTCCGGCTCTGGGCACCATCTTTTCTCCCAAATCATGCGGACAATGAAGCTCGACGCCGGCTTCGATCAATTCCTCGTTCAGAGGGTTTTCCCGTGAATGCCCAATGAGCATGCTTGTCATGGAAGCAAAACGTTATGATTGTGTTGTTTTGATCGCAACAATCTTATGGTTGTGTTTCATTAATTCGGTGCATGATCCCATCAAGATATTGATGACATTCGGAATCAAGCGTACGAATTATTGACAGATCACCTATTGATTCGAAGCGATTCATACCGCACCTTAGATACAGCGGGATAAAGTGATCTCGTAAAAGCCGGCGTTAATTGCAATAGCAAGCTACCGAGGCGCCATGTTAAACAACGATGTGCTATTCAACACGTTCGCCCGTTCTTTCGAAGCACGGCGCGAAGTCGAGATGTCATTCTCAGAATACCTGGAAGCGTGCCGGGATGATCCGCTCATGTACGCAAATGCGGCAGAGCGGCTGCTGGCAGCCATGGGTGAACCACTGCTGATCGATACGGCCAAGGATACAAGGCTTGGGCGTATCTTCATGAACCGGACCATCCGGACTTACCCGGCCTTCTCTGGTTTTTTCGGCATGGAAGAGACGATCGAACGCATCGTCGCCTTCTTCCGCCATGCGGCCCAAGGCCTGGAAGAACGCAAACAGATCCTCTATCTGCTCGGGCCTGTCGGCGGCGGCAAATCCTCGCTCGCCGAGCGGCTGAAGTCGCTGATGGAGGTGCATCCCATTTATGTGCTGAAGGCCGGCAACGAATTGAGCCCGGTCTTCGAAAGCCCGCTCAGCCTGTTCGACCCCGTCACCATGGGGCCGATGATCGAGGAACGTTATGGTATTCCCCGCCGGCGCCTGACCGGGCTCATGAGTCCCTGGTGCCTCAAGCGTCTCGAGGAATTCGAGGGCGATATTTCCCGCTTCAAGGTGGTTCGGATACAGCCTTCGCGGCTGCGCCAGATTGCTGTTGCCAAGACGGAGCCGGGTGACGAGAACAACCAGGATATCTCCTCGCTGGTCGGCAAGGTGGATATCCGCAAGCTCGAAAGCCTGGCGCAGAACGACCCCGACGCCTACAGCTATTCCGGTGCGTTGAACCGCGCCAACCAGGGCATTCTCGAATTCGTCGAGATGTTCAAGGCGCCGATCAAGATGCTGCATCCGTTGCTGACGGCAACCCAGGAAGGCAACTATATCGGCACCGAAAACATCGGGGCGATACCCTTCTCCGGCATCATCCTTGCTCACTCCAACGAATCGGAATGGCAGACATTCAAGGCCAACAAGAACAATGAGGCATTCATCGACCGCATCTGTGTCGTGAAAGTGCCCTATTGCCTGCGGGTCACCGAAGAGCAGAAGATCTACGAGAAGCTGATCGAGGAATCCGAACTCAGCGACGCTCCCTGTGCGCCGTCGACACTGGAGACGCTCGCCCGCTTCACGGTTCTGACGCGGCTTTCCAAGCACGAGAACTCGACGGCCTTCTCCAAGCTTCGGGTCTATGACGGCGAAAGTCTGAAGGAGACCGATCCGAGAGCGCGCAGTGTGCAGGAATATCGCGATTCGGCCGGTGTCGACGAAGGCATGGACGGGGCTTCCACCCGTTTTGCCTTCAAGGTGCTGGCGGCGACCTTCAACTATGACACGACCGAGGTCGGCGCCGATCCGGTGCATCTGATGTACATGCTGGAGCAGGCAATCCGCCGGGAACAGCTGCCGCTTGAAACCGAGAAGCTCTATATCGAATTTATCAAGAGCGAACTCGGGCCGCGCTATGCGGAGTTCATCGGCAACGAGATCCAGAAGGCCTATCTGGAATCCTATGCGGATTACGGCCAGAACCTCTTCGACCGCTATGTCGACTATGCCGACGCCTGGATCGAGGATGTGGACTTCAAGGATCCCGATACGGGCCAGCTTCTCGACCGCGAGCTTCTGAACCAGGAGCTCACCAAGATCGAAAAGCCGGCGGGTATCGCCAATCCGAAGGATTTCCGCAACGAAGTCGTCAAGTTCTGCCTGCGGGCGCGGGCGAGCCATGGCGGCAAGAACCCGTCCTGGACGAGCTACGAGAAGATCCGCGAAGTCATCGAAAAGCGGATGTTCTCCCAGGTCGAGGATCTTTTGCCGGTCATTTCGTTCGGGTCCAAGAAGGACGGCGAGTCCGAAAAGAAACATGGCGAATTCGTCGAGCGCATGGTTGCGCGGGGATATACCGAGCGCCAGGTTCGGCGGCTTGTGGAATGGTACATGCGTGTGAAACAGGCGGGATGAGCCACCAAGGAAGAAGGAATGCACATTGTTGACAGACGCCTGAACCCAGGCGGTAAAAGTCTGGAGAATCGTCAACGATTTTTGCGTAGAGCAAAAGCGCTGGTGCAGAGAGCGGTCTATGAATCCTCTCAAAATCGCGACATTCAGGACATCCTGAAAGGTGGCGAAATCAGCATTCCCCTTGATGGGACCGAGGAGCCTCGGTTCCATCGCGGCCCGGAGGGCCTCAAGGAACATATTCTTCCCGGTAATAAGGACTTCATCGAAGGCGATATCCTGCCGCGGCCGGAGGGCGGCGACGGCAGGCCGCGCGCCGGCGGTGACGGCACCGGCGAGGATGCCTTCCGCTTCATTCTGACGCGGGATGAATTTCTCGATCTCTTTCTCGACGATCTCGAACTGCCCGACCTCGCCAAGCGGCGGCTGATGTCGGCGGACCAGATCAACCCGGTGCGGGCAGGTTATTCGGTGACGGGATCGCCCGCCAATCTTGCGATCAACCGCACGATGCGGCTTGCGATGATGCGCCGCGTGGCGCTGCATCGTCCGAAACCGGAAACAGTCGAAAAGCTCATCGAAGAGGCGGAAGAGTGCAAGGACGAGATACGCCGCGCGCAGCTCGAGGCCGAAATCAAGAGGCTGGAATCGAAGGTCCGGCGCATTCCCTATATCGATCCGATCGACATTCGCTATCGCCGTTTCGAGAACGAGCCGAAGCCGGTGGCACAGGCCGTCATGTTCTGCCTGATGGACGTATCCGGCTCGATGACCGAGCACATGAAGGATCTTGCCAAGCGTTTCTACATGCTGCTCTACATCTTCCTGACGAGACAATACCGCCGTGTCGAGATCGTCTTCATCCGCCATACCGACGTCGCCGAGGAGGTGGACGAGGAGACCTTCTTCCGCAGCCCGGCGACGGGCGGCACGCAGGTTTCGAGCGCTCTCGAAGCCATGCGGCGGATCGTGCGTGATCGTTTCCCCGCCTCGGACTGGAACATCTACGCAGCGCAAGCCTCGGACGGCGACAATGCCTATTCCGACAATGCGACGACGGCGGCGCTGATGGCGAGCGAAATCCTGCCCGTCTGCCAGTATTTTGCCTATCTCGAAGTGGGTGAATCGCGCAGCGTCGCGATCTCGTCCGGTTCGGCGATCTGGTCGCTGTATGAGCGGATGCAGGCGGGATGGCCGGTGCTTTCGATGCGGCGTGTCAGCGATCGCAGCCAGATCTACCCGGTCTTCCACGATCTCTTCCAGCGCCGGACGGCGGAAACAAGGAGCGGATGATGGCAAAGGCATCGATGGAGCGGCTTTTCGAGGGTGCGGACTGGGATTTCGCCACCATCCAGCGGATTCACAATGCCTGCGAAAAGATCGCCATCAACGAGCTTGGTCTCGATGTCTATCCCAATCAGATCGAGATCATCACCGCCGAGCAGATGCTCGACGTTTATTCCTCGATCGGCATGCCGCTGTTCTACAAGCACTGGTCCTTCGGCAAGCACTTCGCCCACCACGAGGCCTTCTATCGCAAAGGCCTGCGCGGGCTCGCCTATGAGATCGTCATCAACAGTTCCCCTTGCATCTCCTATCTGATGGAAGAGAACACGGCGACGATGCAGGCTCTTGTCATCGCGCATGCCGCCTTCGGCCACAACCACTTCTTCAAGAACAACTATCTCTTCAAGCTCTGGACCGATGCCAAAGGCATTCTCGACTACCTCAACTTCGCCAAGAGCTATGTCGCGCGCTGCGAGGAACGCTACGGCCATGCGGCTGTCGAGCGCACGATGGATGCCGCGCATGCGCTGATGTCGCATGGCGTGCACCGCTATGCCGGCAGGAAGACGCCGGATCTGCGCGAGGAGGAAAAGCGCGAGCGCGAGCGGCGCGAATATGATGAGAAGATCTTCAACGATCTCTGGCGCACGGTTCCGGCCGGGCCGGGCAAGAAGACCCAAGACCTCGATCTGGAGCGGCGGCGCGCGCTAGCCGGACTGCCGCAGGAGAATATTCTCTATTTCCTGGAAAAGATGGCGCCGCGCCTGAAACCCTGGCAGCGCGAGATCATCCGCATCGTGCGGCATGTTGCCCAATATTTCTATCCGCAGAGCCAGACCAAGGTGATGAACGAGGGCACGGCGACCTACGTGCATTATCGCATCATGACGCGGCTGCACGAGCTTGGCGGCATTGGCGACGGCGATTTCCTGGAGTTCCTGAAATCGCATACCAATGTGGTTTTCCAGCCGACCTTCAACGATCCGCGCTATTCCGGCCTCAACCCTTACGCGATCGGCTTTGCCATGATGCAGGACATCGAGCGCATCGTGACGAGGCCGAAGGAAGAGGATCGTCAATGGTTCCCCGAGATTGCCGGCACCGGCGATGCCATGGCGGTGCTGCGGGACCTTTGGGCGAATTATCGCGACGAGAGTTTCGTGGCGCAATTCCTGAGCCCGCACCTGATGCGCCAGATGCGCATGTTCCAGTTGACCGACGATCCGGAAGAGGAAGAGGGGCTGAGGGTTGCCGCCATTCACGACGAGCGCGGCTACCGGCGCATCCGGCGGGAATTGTCTCGGCAATATGATGTCGGCTGGATCGATCCGCATATCGAGATCGTCGATGTCGATCTTGCCGGCGATAGAAAGCTGATCGTCAGGCACACGGTGCTGAATGGCGCGCTGCTTGACGATATGGATGCCAAGCGCGTGCTACAGCACCTAGCCGACCTCTGGAGTTACGACGTGCTGATGCAGGAAGTCGACCGTTCGGGCACGGTGCTTCGCGATCATCTCGTCCATCCCCGCGCCTCGGCGCT
Organism: Martinezella tropici; assembly: GCF_008370325.1. GTDB lineage: Bacteria > Pseudomonadota > Alphaproteobacteria > Rhizobiales > Rhizobiaceae > Rhizobium > Rhizobium tropici_B. Next base: position 12,338 of record NZ_VNIP01000006.1, read on the forward strand.
TGCGGCGTAAAAGCCCCGATCGCCATCCCAGTCCTTAACCGAAATGTGGAATCCAACTTGATGCTGGTGCTAATCGGCTGCGGTATCGGTATTTGGGGCGGTTTATCTTGATGGAAATATCTTCGTGAAGCATTGTCCGCACTCATTCGTCGCGAAACGCTGATTTTTTCGCGGAATTCAGTCGTAAAACTGTCGCTTTCATCGGCGTTTTCACAGCATCTATTCGAGGATCAGATGGTATACACTCTGCATGCCGCACCGGGCTCATGCTCTTTCGCTCCTCACATCGTACTAGAGGAAATCGGCGAACCTTACTCACTTGTTTTGATGTCTCCGGGGCATCCAGAAACTAAAACTGATCAATTCCGCCGACTAAACCCGAAAGGCCGCATTCCCGTCCTCACCGCTGACAATTTTATCCTGACGGAAGCGCCGGCAATCCTTGTCCATCTCGGGCTAACCAACCCAAGTGCCAAGCTCTTGAGTACTGCCCCAGAAGCAATTGTTCGATCAATCGAATGGTTTAACTGGCTGTCAGGCACGGTGCATGCCGTCGCTGTTCGAATGATTTGGCGGCCCGACTATTTCACCGACGATGGCGAGTATGATTCGTTGATCGCCAAGGGCAAGCAGCATCTTTCTTCAGCCTTCGCGCTTATCGAAAGCAGAATGAAAGAGCGCCTCTGGGTAGTGGGAGACCACTACTCCGTGGTCGATCCATATCTGCTGGTGTTCTATCGATGGGGAAATCGGATGCACATAGGCATGCAAAGCAGCTATCCAGCGTGGACCAAACATGCCCGTCGTCTTGAAGACCGGCCGGCCGTTCAAAACGCGCTTTCTCAAGAAAATATCTCACTATGGGAATGAGGCACTTTCCCGGAACTTGTTTGTCGCGCATCGCCCGACTTTCGCGATAAAATCGTGATCGCCGTTCTATAAGAGGAAAATCTGCCGTCAACAGGAATGCATCGTCTTCCTGACGACTCAGGATCAATGATGCGCCATCGTACTCAAGGAGTACGCGCCTACTTGGAGGGAGAGGGAAGGGTCCAGCGCGCCTTGTCGAAGACAAGGCCGGTTCGGATCTGCTCCGGCGTCGTTCTGCGCAATTCGAGCTGAAGGTTGAAATTGTTGTTGCTCTGGAATTCCTTGAAAAAGGCGAGCTTGGCGCCGAAGGCCTGCAGCGTCACATCCTGAAGCGTGCCGATCGCATTCAGCGCCGCCTGGAAATCCAGCCAATGGGTCTCGTTCAGCAGCAGGACGACAGTGTCGACGAAGGTGCTGGCGATGGCCTTGCCATCGTCATTGTCGGGCATGATCACCTTGATGCGGATGGTCTCGAGTTCGCCGGTCGGCTTGCCGCGCGCGATGATGAAGAAAGACGCCGCGTTCGCGTTGCCGTAGGCGCCCTTCTGGACGGCATAGCTGCATTCCGATGTGCCGACGCCCAATTCGCTTTGCCGCCATTCGCCTACGGGCAAGCCGAACTTTTCGAGATCGGCGCAAAGCGTTTGGCCCGATATCCGCCAGCTGCGCACGAAGGCGCTCAGCAAGGCGTCGACGGGAGCGTCCAGCAGATGGGATCTCCTTGCCGAAGATTTATCACTCGTCGGCTTTATGCGATCGTGCCTCGGCGCTCCGGTTGCTGCCGCCGGCGCATGTTCGGCTTGAGTGTTTGCCGCGGCGACATGTGCCGGCTGCAGTGCTTGGGCGGGCTTCGGCGGTAAAGGTGCCGGCTGTTGTTCCGGCTGGGGAAACAGGTTGAGATGATAGCGGCTGTCCAGCGCCCTGAGGTTACGCATGTCATTGGCAAGAAGCGCGGTCGCCAGGATGATCGAACCGACGACGATCGTCGCAATCCAGAAGACAGCCCTGCTTTTCTTGCGAGGTGGCGCCACCGACATGGTTCAGATCTCAGCTGCTCCCGAGGAAACCTGCTGGCCGCGATAACTATATGTTGCGCAGCCAATACGTGGCTACAGCATATGCGTTTATGAACGATTGATCATTCTAATGTTTCTTCGTCAATTCATGACCTTGTCCAAAGTGCGTCGTGGTTCTTCCGGCTCACATCTCGCGTTTCAGGCCCCTGGCTTTTCGCAGGGCTTCAGGCGAAATACGTCTTGAGCGCCTTGACGGTCGCGGCATCCGTGCGGCGCACTGACGGCGCCGAGAAGCCGAGGGCGACGACGCGCTCGTCCGGCTCGACAAAGGCTGCGGAGCAGGAGGCATGGATCTCGGTTATTTGCAATCGCGGCCATAGCCGGCCGACGGTTGCGAGCGTGACGCCGGAGCCGGGCATGATGGAGATCCGACCAGCGGCTGCGGCAATCGTTCGTTCGAGCATGTCAACGCCCTCCGCGGCGGTCTTGGCGCCGCCCGACGTCAGGATGCGCTCGAAACCGAGCTTGACGGCCATTTCCACGGCCTCGGTGACACCAGGGACAACATCGAAGGCGCGATGCAGCGTCGTGCCGAGACCTTCCGCATGGGCGGTGAGGATGGCAAGCGCATCAAAATCCAAGCGCCCGTCCGGTAGAGAGGCGCCAAGCACGACGCCCCGCAGCCCGGCATTGCGGGCTGCGTCGATGTCGCGTTTCATGACGTCGAGCTCATCAGCCGAATAGACGAAGTTGCCGGCGCGCGGGCGGATGATGGCGTAGGCGGGGACGGGCATCTTCGCGGCCTCTGCCATCAGCCCAGCGCTTGGCGTCAAGCCGCCGACGGCGAGCGCGCTGCAAAGCTCGATACGGTCGCCGCCGCCCGCGACGGCGGCTTTCAGTCCGATAATATCCTCGACGCAGACCTCAAGCAGCATGGCCGCGCTCCCCGGCATGTTGCAGGCCCAACAAAGCGGCGCCGATGAGGCCCGGCTCCAGCTTGCACTCACTGGGTACGACGAGAGGCCGGCCGAACTTGCGCAGGATGCGGGTCCGCACCGCCTCATCCAAGCGCGCAAGCAGCGGTTCGACATTGGAAAGACCGCCGCCGACCGGAACGATGGTTGCGCCCGTTATATTGACCGTCAAAGCAAGCGGCGAGGCGACCAGGTCAACCATGACATCGATCGTGCGTTCCGCGCGCTCGTCGCCCTTCCGCCATTGGTCGATGATTTCTTCGCTGGAAAGGTCCAGGCCATGAAGCGTCTTGTGCAGGCGTTCGATGCCGCGGGCGCCGCCGACCGTATCGACGCAGCCCCTCTGGCCGCAACCGCAGGGATAGGCGGGGATGGCGACAGGCGGATTGCCGGCAAAGGAGGCGATGATGGGACCGTGGCCCCATTCCCCGGCAAAGCCGCCGGCGGCGTTGACCAGCCGGCCGTCGGCCACCAGGCCGCCGCCGACGCCGGTGCCGAGAATGGCGCCGAATACGATGCGATGGCCGCGGCCGGCGCCGGACATGGCCTCAGCCATGGCGAAGCAATCGGCATCATTGGCGATCAGCACGGGATAGCCGAGTTCCGCTTCCAAATCGGCGGCGAGGTGCCGGGCATGGATGCAAGGGATATTGGCGCAGGTCAGCGCCTGCGTATCGGGATCGACCACGCCGGCGATGGAGAAGGAGAGGCAGTCCGGTTTTTCGCCTGCTTCCGCGATGACATCGCGCAGGACCGCGACGAATTCGGCAAAATCATGCTTGGGCGTGGGGCGCCGTGCCAGCGGCACGATATCCGTCATGGAGCGGGCGATGCCGCCCTTGATGGCGCTGCCGCCGATGTCGAAGGAAACGATCATGAATATCGACCCGCTGGAAACATGCGGCCTTGCTCGCACCCTTTACCGGTCTTTGCAAGATCAATCCTTGCCGGGCCGCGCCATCGTCAATCGGCCGGCAGCGTGATCCTGGCTTCGAAGCCGTCGGCCTTGCCCGTCGCGGGTGACAGCAGATCGAGATGTCCGCCGATCTGCTCGACGATACGCTCGACGATCGAGAGGCCGAGGCCGGAACCTGCCGCTTTCGTCTTGCCGCGCCGAAAACGCTTTTTTAGGCCAGCAAGTTCATTTGCGGAAAGCACGGTGCCACCATTGACGACGCGGATGGCGCGATCATCGACCTGGACCGTCACGTCGCCGCCGTCCGGGCCATGGATCAACGCATTTTCGATAAGATTGCGCATGACGATTGCAAAGGCGTCGATATCGACATTGCGGATCAATTTCACCCTTGCGTCATTTTCCAGCTGGACGCGGCCGGCCGTGGCGCTGTCGCGGTCATAATCGCCGATGACGGTTTCGATGATCGCCACTAGGTCGGCCGGTTTATCGCCCGCACCGATGCCGGCTTGAGCGCGGGAGAGCTGCAGCAGTTTTTCCGCCAGCCGCCCCAGATTGGAAAGCGATGTCTCGATGCGGCCGGCGCGGTCTGTCAGAGGTCCCTGCGGCAGTTCGGCGATCAGGCGCTGGGTCTGGGCGAGCGCGCCCGCGATAGGGGTGCGCAGCTCATGAGCGCTGTTGGCGGTGAATTCCCGCTCGGCTTCGAGGGCCAGGCGCAGGCGGTCGAGCAGCAGATTGACGGAACGCGCAATCGGCTGCAGCTCACGCGGCAGCGTCTCGCTGTCCAATGGCGCCATATTGCCACTGTCCTTGGTGGCAATCTGCGATCGCAGTCGGTCGATGGGCCTCAGCGACCGACCGACGACGAAGCCTATGGCGACGATGCTCGCGGGAATGAGGGCAAGCAGCGGCCAAAGCAATGCAACGCCGCTTTCGCGGGATGCTTCGCGGCGATTCTTGAAGGCATCCGCGACATGGAGGAAGATCGTGCCGTCAGCCGATGATTCCGTGTATATCCGGTATCGCGGCGTATTGTGGAAGCCGATTTTCAGCGGCACGTCATAGGCCGTTGCCGGGGCATCGTGGGAGTGCAGGATGACCTTGCCGTTCGCATCCAGTACCTGGTAGGTCAGATATTCGCGGTTCAGCCCCTTGTTGAGTTCTTCCAGGCTTTGCGGGTCACCCGAATGGTCGCGATTGGCGAGATCGTCAAGCACCAGGGGCATCAGCCGTTCGGCGGTTTCCTGCAGCGCGCCGTCGAAGGTCTCGGAGAGTTCCTTGTTGACCACATAGACGCCGATACCGACTGCAATCAGCCAGAAGACGACGACGGTCCCGGTGAGTGCTGCGATCAGGCGACGGGTTATGCTGGCGCGGCTTGGGCCTTTCTGCTGCGTCATCGCTCACCCAGGCAATAGCCGACGCCGCGTGCCGTCCGGATCCGGTCCCTGCCGATCTTCTTGCGCAGACGGCTGACATAGACTTCCACCGTATTGCTCTCGATCTCGGAGCCGAAGGCATAGAGGGCTTCCTCTATCTTGTCCTTCGAGACGATGGCGCCGGGCCTTGCAACCAGCAGATCGAGCACGGCCCATTCGCGCCCTGTCAGCACTACATCCTTGCCCTCCAGCCGGACACGCCGTTGCGGCTGGTCGATTTCAAGATCGGCAAAGCGAATGGTCGGCTGCGGGCTGCCGGTATAGCGGCGGGCTACCGCCAGGATACGGGCCGTGAGCTCGCCGAGATTGAACGGCTTGACGAGATAGTCATCGGCGCCGCTGTTCAATCCCTCGATGCGGTCGGAAATCTGGTCGCGCGCCGTGAGGATGATGACGGGCGTTTCGTTTGGCCTGCGGCGCAGCCGCTTCAAAAAATCGATGCCGCTGCCGTCGGGAAGCTGCAGATCCAAAAGGACAAGGCCATACTGCACGGCGCTGGTAACCTCATCGGCATCGGTGAGATTCCTGACCCAGTCGACGGCGTGCGGGCCTGCCGCGATATGGTCGCGAACCGCGCCGCCGATCGTGTCATCGTCCTCTACCAGAAGAATGCGCACCTGCACCTCTCAACTATTGAACGCGCTTCAGTTAATGCCGACGAAGCTATCGGGTCAATAACGGCCGAAATAAGCCACGCCTGGATGCACAGTTCTTCGGGTATCCATCCGCCGAAAACGTTCCCGGTGCCTATGGACAGACAGGAACGCGATGGTTACTTGTTTGCGCGGAGAACGAAGCGGCCGCAGAATGGTCGCGCAGGCCATTGGAGGATGCTCGGTCATGCTGAAGGGAATTTCGCCGCTGTTGAATGCTGACGTGCTCTATGCGCTGAAATCGATGGGACATGGCGACATGCTCGTCGTGGTCGATACGAATTTCCCCGCTGAAGCCATTGCAAGCCAGACGGTTCTGGGCGAGCTGCTGCGCATCGACAACGTGCCGGCTGCCGACGCGGTTGCCGCCATACTGTCGTTGATGCCTCTCGACACGTTCATCGACGATGCCGCAACGCGCATGGAAGTGGTTGGTGCGCCTGACGAAGTGCCGCAGGTTCAGCACGAGGTGCAGGCTGCGATCGACAAGGCCGAAGGCAAGCATTGGCCGCTGACGCCGGTCGAGCGCTACGCCTTCTATGAGCGTGCCAAGGATGCCTACTGCGTCATTCAGACCGGCGAACGCCGCTTCTATGGTTGTTTCACCTTGACCAAGGGCGTCATCCCGCCGGAAACTGAGTGATCCGGCACGTTCGGTCTGGATCACTTGGTCCGGATCGCGGGCACAGGGCCGAGGATCGGGCGCTGTTTCGATAAAGGAATGCGATGGCGAGAAAGCTGGATTCCCAGGGGCGGCTTGACGATGCGGCGCGGGCCGGATGGCTCTATTACGTCGCCGGCCGGACGCAGGACGAGATTGCGGTCGCAATGGGAATCTCCCGCCAGTCGGCGCAGAGGCTGGTATCGCTTGCCGTTGCCGAGCGGCTGATCAAGGTGCGGCTGGATCATCCGATCGCCGCCTGTCTGGAATATGCCACGGCGCTGAAAGCGAAATTCGGTCTCCGCCATGTCGATGTCGTGCCGGGCGATCCGGACAGCACATCATCGACCATCGGCATTGCCGAAGCCGGAGCCGCCGAAATCGAGCGCTGGCTGCGGCGCAGCGATCCGATCGTATTGGCGATCGGCACGGGCCGCACGCTGAAGGCCGCGGTCGATCAACTGCCGGCCATCGAATGTCTGCAGCACCGGGTGGTGTCGTTGACCGGCAATATCGGCCCGGACGGCTCAGCCGCCTATTACAACGTCATTTTCAGCATGGCCGACGTCATCAAGGCGCGGCATTTTCCGATGCCGCTGCCGGTGCTGGTATCATCGGCCGAAGAACGCGAACTCCTGCATGCGCAGGCGCTGGTACGCTCGACGCTGGATATCAGCGCCCAGGCCGACGTGACCTTCGTCGGTATCGGTGAAATGGGCATCGAAGCGCCGCTCTGCCTCGACGGTTTCCTCGAGAGAGAGGAGATGCTGGCGCTCATGAACCGCGGCGCTGCCGGCGAGATCTGCGGCTGGCTTTTCGATGGCGATGGCAAGCTTATGCCTGATGATGTCAATGATCGCGTCGCAAGCGCGCCGATACCATCCCGGGACACCTGTTCGGTCATCGGAATCGCCAAGGGAAGACGCAAGTTCGAGGCGATCAAGGCTGCGGTTGTCGGCCGGCAAATCAACGGTTTGATCACCGACGAGGCAGTTGCTGAATTTTTGCTCAGGGATTGAGCAAAAAATTTTTCCGTAAAAACAAAGAGATGGGTTGCTTGCTCGGCAATGCAGCAACGAATTCGCATTGACATTTTGTCGCAATAAGCGAGTAATTGCCCACGAGCAAAGCGAATGCTCATTTTTAGTCTTCTGGGAGGAAGATATGAAATTGAAAACTTTATTGCTGAGCGCCTGCTCGGCGCTGATGTTTGCCGGCCTGGCGTCCGCGGAAACCCTTACGATTGCGACGGTCAATAACGGCGACATGGTTCGTATGCAGAAGCTTACGGACGATTTCAAAGCCAAGAACCCCGGTATCGATCTGCAATGGGTCACGCTTGAAGAAAACGTATTGCGCCAGAAGGTTACGACCGACATCGCTACCAAGGCCGGCCAGTACGACGTGCTGACCATCGGCACCTATGAAGTGCCGATCTGGAGCAAGCTCGGCTGGCTCGCGCCGCTCGACAAGCTTTCCGCCGACAAGGACTATGCGGTGGATGACCTTCTCCCGGCCATTCGCAGCGGTCTGACCACCGACGGCAAGCTCTATGCAGCACCGTTCTATGGCGAAAGCTCGATGGTGATGTATCGCAAGGACCTGTTCGAGAAGGCCGGCCTGAAGATGCCGGACGCCCCGACCTGGGACTTCGTCGCCGATGCAGCCCGCAAGATCACCGACAAGGACCATGAAGTCTACGGCATCTGCCTTCGCGGCAAGGCAGGCTGGGGCGAGAACATGGCATTCCTGACGGCCATGTCGAATTCGTTCGGTGCCCGCTGGTTCGACGAGAAGTGGAAGGCACAGTTCGACCAGCCGGAATGGAAGGACACGCTGAGCTTCTACGTCAAGCTCATGAAGGATGCCGGCCCTCCGGGCGCTTCCTCCAACGGCTTCAACGAAAACCTGGCCCTGTTCCAGTCCGGCAAGTGCGGCATGTGGATCGACGCGACGGTTGCGGCCTCCTTCGTCTCCGATCCGAAGGACTCGAAGGTCGCCGACAAGGTCGGCTTCGCTTTGGCGCCGGATAAGGGCCTCGGCAAGCGCGGCAACTGGCTCTGGGCATGGAACCTCGCCATCCCGGCTTCCTCGAAGAAGACCGAAGCCGCGGAGAAGTTCATTTCCTGGGCCACCAGCAAGGAATACACCAACCTTGTGGCACAGAAGGAAGGCTGGCTGAACGCACCTCCCGGCACCCGCACGTCGCTCTACTCGAATGCGGACTACCAGAAGGCAGCGCCTTTCGCGAAGATGACGCTCGACTCGATCAACTCGGCTGATCCGACGCATCCGACCGTCAAGCCCGTTCCCTATGTCGGCGTCCAGTTCGTCGCCATCCCCGAATTCCAGGGCATCGGCACGGCTGTCGGCCAGCAGTTCTCGGCCGCTCTTGCCGGCCAGATCTCGGTCGATCAGGCGCTCAAGGCTGCCCAGCAGCTGACGGAACGCGAAATGAAGAAGGCCGGCTATCCGAAGTAAGAGCCTTCGAAGCTAAGGAAAGCAGTGCACCCTCTCGAGCACTGCTTTCCCCTAGAGCCGGATGATTTTAGGTTGAACGACCCAAAATCAGAATCCGCTCTAGGACTAAATTGGCAGAGCATGATGTCGACCGAAAACCGCTTACACTTTTCGGCATCATGCTCTAGGCCGCCGAGCGCCGAACTGCCCTTGGCGGCCCTTTTTGTTTCAGCCGGTCCGCGGCCATCCCCTCCTTTTAAAAGATAGGTCGGTACTTGCCATGGCAACGTTGCACACCCGTTCCACCGCACGCGTCATGATGGCGCCTTCAGTTCTGCTCCTCTTCGCGTGGATGATCGTCCCGCTCGTGATGACGATCTATTTCTCGACGCTGAACTACAATCTGCTGAATCCCGGCACGCATGATTTCATCGGCTGGCTCAACTACGAATATTTCATCAGCGACCCGGCCTTCCTGAGCTCTCTGATCGTGACGCTACTGCTTGTCGGCGGTGCGTTGCTCATTACCGTCATCGGCGGCATTGCGCTGGCGCTCCTTCTTGATCAGCCGATCTTCGGCCAAGGCATCGTGCGCATGCTGGTGCTTGCGCCCTTCTTCGTGATGCCGACGGTCGCCGCCCTCATCTGGAAGCACATGTTCATGAACCCGGTGAACGGGCTCCTGGCGCATCTGTTCAAATTTTTCGGGCTTGATCCGCTGACCTGGCTGGAGATGGTTCCGCTGCTGTCGATCATCATCATCATCGCTTGGCAATGGCTGCCTTTCGCGACGCTCATCCTGCTGACCGCCTTGCAGTCGCTGGATGAGGAGCAGAAGGAAGCCGCCGAGATGGATGGCGCCGGGCCGGTTTCGAAGTTCATCTACATCATCCTGCCGCATCTGGCCCGCGCGATCACCGTCGTGATCCTGATCGAGACGATCTTCATGCTGTCGGCCTTCGCCGAGATCCTCGTCACCACCAATGGAGGTCCCGGAACGGCGACGACGAACCTCACTTACCTCGTCTATTCGCAGATCGTTCTGTCGCAGGACGTCGGTGGCGCATCCGCGGGCGGCATCATCGCCGTCATCCTCGCCAATATCGTCGCGATCTTCCTGATGCGCGCAGTCGGCAAGAATCTGGAGGCTTGAGATGGCACGCAAGATCAGCACACAACGCAAGATCGTCGTATCGATCGCCGCCTGGATCGTGGCGCTCCTCATTTTCTTCCCGATCCTGTGGACGATCCTGACGAGCTTCAAGACGGAAGGCGATGCGATTGCCTCGCCGCCGCAGTTCCTCTTCTTCCACTGGACGCTGGAGAATTATTTCGAGGTGCAGTCGCGCTCGGATTACTTCCTCCACTTCGGCAACTCGGTCATCATCGCCTTCGGTTCGACCATTCTCGGCCTGCTCGTCGCGGTGCCGGCCGCGTGGGCCATGGCTTTCTCGCCGACCAAGCGGACCAAGGATGTCCTGATGTGGATGCTGTCGACGAAGATGATGCCGCCGGTCGGCGCCTTCATCCCGATCTATCTGCTGTTCCAGAGCTTCGGTCTCTTAAACAACCAGTTCGCCAGCCGGCTGGGCATGGTGATCGTCCTCATGCTCATCAACCTGCCGATCATCGTCTGGATGCTCTATACCTACTTCAAGGAAATCCCTGGCGAAATCCTCGAAGCGGCCCGCATGGACGGTGCGACGCTGGCAAAAGAGATCATCTACGTCCTGACGCCGATGGCGATCCCCGGCCTTGCCTCGACGATGTTGCTCAACATCATCCTCGCCTGGAACGAGGCCTTCTGGACGCTCAATCTCTCTGCCGTCGACGCGGCGCCGCTGAGCACCTTCATCGCCTCCTACTCCAGTCCGGAAGGCCTGTTCTATGCCAAGCTTTCGGCGGCATCGACCATGGCGATCGCTCCGATCCTGATCCTCGGCTGGTTCAGCCAGAAACAACTCGTTCGCGGCCTCACCTTCGGCGCGGTTAAGTAAGGAAGACAAGCATGGGTAGCATTGTTCTCAGACAAGTTTCCAAGGTCTTCGGCGAAGCCAAGGTCATCCCTTCCATCGACCTCGAGATCGATAATGGCGAGTTCGTCGTGTTCGTCGGCCCGTCCGGCTGCGGCAAGTCCACGCTGCTGCGGCTGATCGCCGGCCTCGAAGACGTCTCCGGCGGCCAGATCCTCATCGATGGCAAGGACGGCACCAATCTGAAGCCGTCCGACCGCGGGCTTGCCATGGTGTTCCAGTCCTACGCGCTCTATCCGCATATGAGCGTGCGCAAGAACATCGCCTTTCCGCTGAAGATGGCGAACATGCCGCAGGCGGAGATCGACAAGAAGGTCGCGGATGCCGCGCGCGTCCTCAACCTGACTGATTATCTGGAGCGCAAGCCGCGTCAGCTTTCCGGCGGCCAGCGCCAGCGCGTCGCCATCGGCCGCGCCATCGTGCGCCAGCCGGCCGCCTTCCTCTTCGACGAGCCCTTGTCGAACCTGGACGCGGCACTGCGCGTCAACATGCGCCTCGAGATCAGCGAGTTGCATCAGCAGTTGAAGACGACGATGGTCTATGTGACGCACGATCAGGTGGAAGCCATGACCATGGCCGACAAGATCGTCGTGCTCAACCGAGGCAATATCGAGCAGGTGGGCTCGCCGCTGGAGCTCTATCGCAGCCCGCGCAACCTCTTCGTCGCCGGCTTCATCGGCTCGCCGAAGATGAATTTCGTCAAGGGTGCCTATGCCCAGAGCCTTGGCGGCGATACGATCGGCGTTCGTCCTGAGCATGTCGTGTTGTCGACCAGCTCGGGCGATTGGCAGGGCAAGGTGCTCGTGGCGGAGCATCTCGGCTCCGACACCTTCCTGCATATCGAAGTCGAGGGAATCGGTACGGTGACGGCACGCGGTTCGGGCGATTTTCCGGCCCGGGCTGGCGATACCGTCTACCTGACGCCTGACAAGGCACATATTCACCGGTTCAACGCCGAGGGGCTGTCGATCTGAGCCAAAAGCCGAGGCCGTGTGCGCTTGAGCGGGCACGGCCAGTGCATTTCGCCGGTCCGGATCCATCGATTTCCGCGGACGGGCAAGCATACCAGCCGGTGCGCTCATCCCAAGCCGTCCGGCGCCAGAGACCCTTCAGAAGGACGAGAGACATGACGTGCAAATTATCGCTCGCAACTCTTCAGCAGGCGGCTGCGAAGGCGGCCATTCCTGCTTACGATCCGAAATCGCTTTCGGCGGGCATCGTGCATTTCGGTGTCGGCAATTTCCATCGCGCCCATCAAGCCGTTTATCTCGACGATCTTTTCAATGCCGGAGAAGCCCATGACTGGGCGATCATCGGCGCTGGCGTGCTGCCGTCCGATGCGGCCATGCGGGAAAAGCTCGCAGCCCAAGATTTTCTGACGACCGTCGTCGAGCAGGACAATAATCGCACGGCTGCGCGCGTGACCGCGCCCATGATCGACATCCTGCCGGTCGGCGACGCCAAGGCTATCATCGCCAAGCTTGCCGACCCGACGATCCGCATCGTTTCGATGACGATCACCGAAGGCGGCTACTTCATCGATGCCTCCGGCAAGTTCAACCCCGCTCATCCGGCGATATCAGCCGACGGGAAGAACCCGGATGCCCCGAACACAGTGTTCGGCCTGATCGTGGCCGGCCTCAAGGTGCGTCGCGCCGCCGGCCTGCAGCCCTTCACCGTCATGTCCTGCGACAACATCCCCCACAATGGCGGCGTCACCAAAGCCGCCGTCGTCGGTACGGCGAAGCTTTCCGATCCGGCCTTTGCCGACTGGATCGCCGCGAACGTCGCCTTCCCGAACGGCATGGTCGACCGCATCACGCCGGCGACTGGCGCGCGCGAAATCGACCTGCTGAAAGAAGTCTTCGATATCGAGGACAACTGGCCCGTCTATTGCGAAGAGTTCAAGCAATGGGTGCTGGAAGACAACTTCCCCGCAGGGCGCCCGGCGCTGGAAAAGGTCGGCGTGACCTTCGTGCCCGACGTGACGCCCTATGAGCACATGAAGATCCGCATTCTCAACGGGGGCCATGCGGCGATTGCCTATCCGGCGGCGCTGATGGATATTCACTTCGTGCATGAAGCCATGGAAGAGCCGCTGATCCGTGCCTTCCTCGCCAAGCTCGAAAATGACGAGATCATCCCTGTCATCCCGCCGGTGCCAAACACCGTGCTTGCCGACTACTTCAAGCTGATCGAGCGCCGCTTCGCCAATCCGAAGATCGCCGACACCATTCCGCGCCTGGCGCAGGACGGCTCCAACCGCCAGCCGAAGTTCATCCTGCCATCCACGGCCGATCGCCTCCGCCGCAACGAGGATATCGTCGGGCTTGCACTCGTTTCCGCCCTCTGGTGCCGCTATTTCGCCGGCAAGAGCGACAGCGGCAAGGAGATCGTCTTCAACGATGCCAGCGCGGATCGGCTGCATGAAGCAGCTCTCAAGGCAAAGGACGATCCGAATGCCTTCCTAGTCTTCGATGATATTTTCGGCGATGTCGCCAAATCCGATCTCTTCCGCAAGCGCTTCGCGCATGCACTGAAAACGCTGTGGGAAAAGGGTACCCGCGTCACCCTGCAGCTATACTTGGACAACAAACTCGCGGAATAACTTTCAAGCGGCCGGACTTCTCCTGTTCCGGCCGTTTTCCATTGTCGTGTCGGGTTTCTGGCTGGCGGGACAGCAACAGAATTCAGGTTGGATCTGTGATGGCGGGTGAGGGAACAGGGCTCGTAATCTTCGATTGCGATGGCGTGCTTGTCGATAGCGAGCCGCTGTCGGTCAGCGTGCTCATCCAGGCGATGCATGATGTCGGCGTCGAGATGAGCGAGGAGGATGTCTACAGCCGCTTCCTCGGCAAGAGCCTGGCGACGCTCGTCGACACGATGCAGACGGAGTTCGATGTCTTCATCGACCAGGCATTTCTCGATCGCATCCGCAACGATCTCTACGAGCGCTTCAAGCATGAGCTGAAGCCGATCGACGGCATTGCAGCGACGCTGGACGTGCTTCAGCTTCCGCGCTGCGTCGCCTCGTCGAGCCAGCTGGAGCGCATCCGTCTCTCGCTCGGCGTGACCGGCCTTCTCGACAGGCTGGAGCCGAATATCTTCAGTGCCAGCATGGTCAAACGCGGCAAGCCCGCACCGGATCTCTTCCTTTATGCGGCGGAAAAAATGGGCGTGCCGCCGAAGCATTGCATTGTCGTCGAAGACAGCCCGGCGGGCATTACGGCGGCGCGCGCGGCCGGCATGACGGTCTTTGCCTTCACCGGTGGTTCGCATGCGCATTCACCGAGTTACCGGGCGGAATTGGAGCAGCTTTCGCCAGAAGTCGTGTTTGACGCGATGCCGGAATTGATACAACTTGTCCGCAACAAGACATAAGTGGTCGGGACCTCTTTTGCATGCGTGATCACGTGGTTGCGGTCGATATCGGCACAAGTAGCGCACGCGCTGGTGTCTTCACGGCGAGCGGCTCGCTGCTGGGAAAAAGCGAACATCCGATCCTGATGAATCGCCCGCGTGAAAACCACGCCGAGCATGATTCCGAAGATATATGGGCCGCCGTCTGTAGCGCGGTTCGCGCTGCGGTGAAGGCTGCCGGCGTCGATGCATCCGTCATTGGCGCGATCGGCTTCGATGCGACCTGTTCGCTGGTCGTGCGTGATCGCGATGGCGGGCAGCTGACTGTCTCCACGGATGGGGAGAGGCGGTTCGACACCATCGTCTGGCTCGACCACCGCGCGCTTGCCGAGGCGGATTATTGCACGGCGACGAAGCACGAGGTTCTCGATTATTCCGGCGAGTTCATGTCGCCGGAAATGGAAATGCCCAAACTGATGTGGCTGAAGGAGAACCTGCCGGAAAGCTGGGCCGAGGCCGGCTACTTCTTCGATCTTGCGGATTTCATGACGTGGAAGGCGACGGGCTCGCTTGCCCGGTCGCGCTCGACCCTGGTGGCGAAATGGAACTATCTCGCCCATCGCGAGCCGGGCTGGCAGGCCGATTTTCTCAACGTGATCGGGCTTGGCGACCTGCGTGAACGCGGTAGCCTGCCCGAAGAGAGCGTCGCCGTCGGCAAGAGCATCGGCACATTGACGGCGGAGGCGGCCGAGGCGCTAGGGCTCGATCGCGCCTGCCATGTCGGCGCGGGCATGATCGACGCCTATGCCGGCGCGCTCGGTGCGCTTGCCGCCCATGCCGGCGATACCGGCATGCTGGAGCATCAGCTGGCGCTGATTGCCGGAACCTCGAGCTGCGTCGTTTCCTTTGCGCGCGAGCGCAAGCGCAGCACCGGCATGTGGGGGCCCTATTACGAGGCCGTCTTCCCCGGCATGTGGCTTGTCGAGGCCGGACAGTCGGCAACGGGCGCGCTGCTCGATCATATCGTCAGCATGCATGCGGCCGGCGGGCCTCCGACGGCGGCGCTGCATGACCGCATCGTGCGGCGGATCGCCGAGCTGCGGCTGGAGGAGGGCGATTCGCTCGGCGGACGCATCCATGTGCTGCCCGATTTTCACGGCAATCGCTCGCCGCTTGCCGATCCGCATGCATTGGGCGTCATCAGCGGCATGACGCTGGACGCCTCCTTTGACGGTCTCTGCCGGCTTTACTGGCGTACCAGCGTCGGTATTGCGCTCGGCATCCGTCATATCCTGGAACGGATGCGGGACTACGGCTATGTGCCCGACACGCTGCATGTGGCCGGCGGCCACGTGAAGAATTCGCTGCTCATGGAGCTCTATTCCGACGTGACGGGCTGCAAGGTTGTAATCCCGAAAATGAACGAGACGGTGCTTCTGGGCACGGCGATCGCCGCTTCCGTCTCCTGCCGCCTGCATGAAAGCCTGGGTGCTGCCGGCACTGCGATGTATCCGGGCGGTCACGAGCGGCTCCCGAATGCCGAAAAGAAGGCATTCTACGACCGCGATTACCGACGCTTCCTCGCCATGTACCGCCACCGCGCGGAACTGGACGCCATGGAATAGGGTGGCTTACCGGAGCGGCGCGTAGGCAAACATGCCCTGAAGCTCTTCTATGCGGCGAGTTCTGTTTTCCGCGGTCTCGCCAGCCGCCTGAATGACGGCGACGGCCAGATATTCAAGCAGCGACATTATGGCCGCGAGATTTTCGCGGCTATTGGCCCGCTGCGGCGGCAGGGACAGCGTGATATTTGCGAATTCATGCGCCCATTCGGTAAACTGGCCTGTTACCAGCAGTACCTTATATCCGGACCGGCGCGCGGAGCGGGCCAGCAGGCGAGACGAAACGAAGCGCGGTGAATCGATGATGACAAGCAATCCATCTGCGGATCGCTCGCCGAACAGTTCGATATAGCTGCCATTGGCTCCGTCGAGAAACAGGACCTGATCGCGGGCAAAGGTCAGACGGTCGCAGAAATGGCGCCCAACCCCGGCAAGGCTGGGATGGGCGGCGACGAAGACATTGTCGGAGGACAGGATGGTCGTGGTCGCCTCCTGCCACTGCGGCTGGCCGGCGAGATTGTAGATATGCTGCAGCATTTCGACCTGCTCGGCGATCTGGGTCGCAAGCGGACGGCCTTCGTTGGCGTCTTTCTGGAGCTGCTCGAGAATGTTAGGCAATTGTGACGTAAGCGTGGGTGCATTTTCTTTGAGATGCACCTTGATCCCATCCAGGCCGTGATAACCGAGCGATCGCAGGAACCGCCCTACCGTCATTGGGCTGAGCTCCAGCCTGTCGGCGACCGAGGAGGCCGTCTCGAACGGTAGTTCATTTAGATGCTCTGAGAAATACTTAGCAATTCTTCGCTCGGCCGGTGTGCCGATCTTGATATATTGTCTAAGTTTCTGGCTAAGGTCTTCCAATTTTTTACGCCTCGTCGATGGTCTTTCCGATGTTCGGTTGCGCCATAGCCTGGTTCAATCGCTCATTCAAATCTAATCGAGCGGCTGGTCTTGTTTCGATTGTTGTTCATAATGTGGCGAACAGAATATATTAGTGTAAAATATATTACAATAATTCAAATTTTTAATTGAACGTATTTCATACACCGACGCGAGATATTGATATCGGTGCAACCATTTCCTAGCTGTCCATCTGCCATCAAAAGAGGTCGACCGAATGATTGTTCTTGCTGCGCGTCTTTCCCTTACCAATCTCTTTGCGCCGGAGACGCGCAAGGTTTTCTGGAAGGTTCTGGGCCTGACTTTGCTGGCGCTGGTCGCGCTATGGTTTGCACTGCGCGGCGTGTTCAATTCCTTCATCCTGCCCTGGCTGCAGGGCTTCATGCCATCGACGGCGGACTGGACGGGCTGGCTTACGCTCTTTCTTGCCATTTTCGCGGGGATTGCTTTGGCACTGGCGATGGCGCTCCTGATCTCGCCGGTGACGGCATTGATCGCCGGCCTCTTTCTCGACGATGTCGCTGAAGTTGTCGAAAGGCGCGACTATCCCGGCGATGCGCCAGGAACGGCGATGCCGATTGCAGCTGCAATGAAGAGCTCCGTGCGGTTTCTCGGCGTTGTCATCGTCGGCAACATCGTGGCGCTGTTTCTGCTGTTCATTCCGGGCGTCAACCTCGTCGCCTTCTTCCTGGTGAACGGCTATCTGCTTGGCCGCGAGTTTTTCGAATTCGCCGCCATGCGCTTTCGTTCGCCGGACGAGGCGCGGGAATTCCGCGTCAAGCATGCCTTCACGGTCTTCCTCGCCGGCCTGGTGATCGCGGCCTTTCTGGCGATCCCGTTTCTCAACCTGCTGACGCCGCTGTTTGCCGCAGGCATGATGGTGCATCTGCACAAGCTGATCTCACACAGTGAGACAGGCCTGCGGTCAAGACAGGCTTAGCCTGCAGCTTCCGCACCGATAACCTGGGGCGGCAGTTCGACCAGAGGGGCGGGGATGTCAAAGGTCTTTTCCGGCGAGCGACAGAGGTCGGCAATGACGCAGCGTTCGCATTCCGGCTTGCGCGCCTTGCAGCAATAGCGGCCATGCAGGATTAGCCAATGATGCGCATGGTAGAGATATTGATCGGGAATGATCTTCATCAGCCTTTGCTCGACTTCATCCGGCGTCTTGCCAGGCGCCAGCAGCAGCCGGTTGGCGATGCGGAAGATATGGGTGTCGACGGCCATCGTCGCCTGGCCGAAAGCCATGGAGAGCACGACATTCGCGGTCTTGCGGCCGACGCCCGGCAAGGTCATCAGCTCCTCGCGCGTTCGTGGCACTTCACCGCCGAAATTCGTGATCAGCTTTTCAGACAGGGCGACGACGTTCTTCGCCTTGTTGCGGTAAAGGCCGATCGTCTTGATGTATTCGCGGATGCGCTCCTCGCCGAGGTCGAGCATTTTCTGCGGGGTATCGGCGGCCGCGAAGAGGGCGCGCGTCGCCTTGTTGACGCCGGCATCGGTCGCTTGTGCCGATAGCGCCACGGCGACGACAAGGGTGAAAGGATTGACGTGCTCCAGCTCGCCCTTCGGCTCCGGTCGCTGGATGGAGAAGCGGCGGAAGATCTCTTCCAGGTCTGCCTTGGAATAGATGCTCTTTCCGGTCGGCTTGCGGCCTGCGGTCGTATTTGACTTTTTCGCGGTTTGAGCGCTGGATTTGATCTTGGGATTTGCCATGAACGACCTATACTCAACTCCTATGATGGAGCGCAACGCCGATACCGCGGCAGACGGCAACAGGCCAGTCTTCGCTGCCGAATTGTTCCCTCATCGCTCGCTGGGGCGAAAGGGGTTCAGGGTCATGCTGGCCTTGGCGGGTGGCTTCTGTCTCGTCTACAGCATCCTGTTCATCATCCGTGGGGCATGGCCGATCGGCATCTTCTTCGGCGCCGATCTCTTCCTGCTCTATGGTGCCTTCTGGCTGAATTACCGTTCGGGCCGCGTGCGCGAAGAGGTCACCGTGTCGCGCACCAATGTATCCATCCGCAAGTTCTCGCCGACGGGGCGGATGGTGGAGCATGATTTCAATCCGTTCTGGACGCGTTTCCTCGTTCGCCGCCATCGCGAGATCGGCGTCGTGTCCATGCATGTCCGCGACAGGAGCCACGACACCGATGTCGGCTCCTTCCTCAATCCGGAGGATCGCGAGAGCTTCGCCAAGGCTTTCAAGCGGGCATTGGCGACCGTGACGCAGAGACTATGAACCGATCGTTCGAGACACGCCGTATCACATTTTCGCAGAGAGGCCACTTGCGCAAGAAACGGGTGGTTTTAGCCCGCTTGCCGTGGTTTTCTCCTTTCCAAGGAGAAAGATCATGAATGCGATTGCACAGCTGAAGAAAGACATCACCCCGGAAGGCCAGGATTACGACACCGTGCGGGAGGTCATCGAGCTCATCACCGAGGAATATCGCGACCAGCCGTCGCTGGAGATGCTGGCTGAACGGCTCGGCCAATCGCCGACCCAACTGCAGAAGACGTTCACGCGCTGGGCCGGGCTGTCGCCGAAAGCGTTTCTTCAGGCCGTTACGCTCGATCATGCCAAGCGGCTTCTGCGCAAGGAGGATCTGCCGCTCCTGGAGACCTCTTTCGAGGTCGGCCTTTCCGGCCCGAGCCGGTTGCACGATCTTTTCGTCACGCATGAGGCGATGTCTCCCGGCGAATGGAAGGCGAGGGGCAGCGGCCTGGTGATGCGCTATGCGTTCCACATCTCCCCCTTCGGCCTCGCCTTGATCATGGTCACCGATCGCGGCCTTGCGGGCCTCGCCTTCAGCGATTCCGGCAATGAGAAGGCTTGTCTCGCCGACATGACCTGCCGCTGGCCGAATGCCGAGTTCATAGAGGACCCGCATGCGACGGCGCCCTATGCGGCCCGCATCTTCGAACGTTCGAACTGGTCGAGCGACGAGCCGTTGCGGGTCGTGCTGATCGGCTCGGATTTCCAGCTTCGCGTATGGGAAAGCCTGTTGAAGATCCCGATGGGCCGCGCCGTGACCTATTCCGACATCGCGAGGGATATCGGCCAGCCGACAGCGATGCGGGCGGTGGGCGCGGCCGTCGGCCGCAATCCGATCTCCTTCGTCGTGCCTTGCCATCGTGCGCTCGGGAAGAATGGGCAGCTTACGGGTTATCATTGGGGGCTGACGCGCAAGCGGGCGATACTGGGGTGGGAAGCGGGGGATGCTTGAGGGTTCGCCACAATAAACCTCTAGCTTGGTGAAAGTCCGCACCCCCCTCTGTCCCTTTCGGGACATCTCCCCCACAAGGGGGGAGATTGGTAATCCGCAGCGGCCTCTCGCTTCAAAGTACATTGTATCTGTTGAAGTTGCAGCTGCTGAACATTCATTAGGGCGAGACACAAACTCCCAACGATCTCTCCCTTGTGGGGGAGATGTCACGAAGTGACAGAGGGGGACATCAGACTCTCCGCAAACGCGGATCCAATTGCTCACGCCGCCTTCGCCATAGCCATCTGCAGCAGCGCCTTGGCGGCACTTTCGTCCGTTATCAGCGTGTTGCAGCCGATGCGCTTGATGGTGGCGCTGATTGCCTGGGCGCGGTGGGCGCCGCCGGAGGAGATCACGATGTGCTTTGCCTTTTTCAACGTATCGAGATCAACGGACATGACGCGCTTGTTGATGGGGTGATCGACGGAATTGCCTTCGGCGTCGAGGAAATTGAACATGGTGTCGCAGACGCAGCCGGCTTCGATCAGCTCTTCCAGCTCGCGTTTCGAAATGAAGCCTTCCGACAGCGATGTCGAGTGCGGACCGATGTCGCCGCAGCTGACAATGGCGAGATCGAGGTCCTCCGCCAGCCTATAGATGGCTTCGAGGCCGCATTTTTCGATGAGGTTGCGTTTGGTCTCGACGGAATCGACGAGCAGCGGCGCCAGGAACATGTAGCATTCAGCGCCGAGCTGGCTTGCCAGGCGCCATGTATAGTCGATCGGATTGGTCTGGTGCACGGCGACGATACCGCCGAGCAGGGAAACCACCTTGCAATTGTCGCGGCGAGGGGGGCGGAAGCTCGCGAGCGAAGCGGTCATCGTCCGACCCCAGCCGACGCCGATCGTATAATCGTCGGGGATGGCCTCCGTCAGGAATTGGCCGAGTGCCAGGCCGACGCTCTTTGCCTGTGCGTTCACATTGCCGCCGGCGGGCTCGGGAACGACGATCGCTTCGTCCAGCCCGTAGGTGCGCTCCAGCTTGATCGCCAGCTCGACGCAGTCGTCAATGCCTTCCGTGATCCAGATCTGCACCTCGGCGCGGCGCATAGCCTCGTCGAGCAAGCGGATGACGGTGGTGCGGCTGATGCCGAGCTGTTCGGCAACGTCCTTCTGCGTCAGGCCCTGATTGTAATAGAGCCAGGCGGCGCGAAGCCTCAGGGACGAAGTTTCCGAATAGGCGGTATGGGTTCCTCGTCTCAGTTTGGCCACAGGTCCTCCGGCAGGATTGTCGCATGCGCCGTTTAACGTCATGATCCGCCCAGGATGCGAAATACTGTTATGGCGGATGACAGGAGCAGGCGAGATCGGCTCTTCCGCTATCGATATTCTATGACATGAAACTTATGTCAATCGAATTGCACAAATGTCCTTGACTTTTCCGTGCGAGATTGCTGATAGTCGGTGTTGAGGAATTCGGTCTTGTCCAATCGAGGAGGACAATGTGCAGATGCTGCTCCGAGCAAGTGCCAGGCCGGACAGGGAGCCATATAGGGCGCCCGGTGCCGGCGAAAAGCCTGTTTTTGGAAGGTTGCCTCCTCATCGCTCGGCCGTTCATCGGAAATGGAACTTTCGCGCTTTTTATCCCGTTACCGAAACATAGGAGAAGGAAGGCTGCATCCCTGACGCCTTCAAGTCCGTTCGACGGAAAGATCGGATCTGTTGCCCGACATCTCCCATCCAAATGGGCCTCATTCAACAAGGATACCTGTTATGACTTCCAAGCTTGATCAACTCCGCGCCATGACGACGGTCGTGGCCGATACCGGCGATATCGAGGCAGTCGCTCGCCTGAAGCCGGTCGATTGCACCACCAATCCGACCATCGTGCTGAAGGCGCTCGGCACGCCGATGTTCGCCGATGCGATCAAGGAAGCAGTCGCCTGGGGCAAGAAGCAGGGCGGCGCCTCCGAAGCCGTTGCCGCTGCCGTTGCCGACCGTCTGGCGATCTCCGTAGGTGCGGCGCTCTCCGGCCTCGTTCCCGGCCGCGTTTCGACCGAAGTCGATGCTGACCTGTCCTTCGATACGGAAGCCTCGCTCGCCAAGGCTCGCGCCATCATCGCAGCCTACAAGGAGCGCGGCATCGAGCGCGACCGCATCCTGATCAAGCTTGCCTCCACCTGGGAAGGCATCCGCGCCGCCGAAGTGCTGCAGAAAGAAGGCATCGACTGCAATCTGACGCTGCTCTTCAGCAAGGCCCAGGCCATCGCCTGCGCCGACGCCAAGGCATTCCTGATCTCGCCCTTCGTCGGCCGCATCCTCGACTGGTACAAGAAGTCGACCGGCAAGGACTACACGGCCGAGGAAGATCCGGGCGTCATCTCGGTGCGTGACATCTACCACTACTACAAGGCCAACGACATCAAGACGATCGTCATGGGCGCCTCCTTCCGCAATATCGGCGAAATCGAAGCCCTGGCCGGTTGCGACCGCCTGACGATCAGCCCGAACCTGCTCGACGAGCTTTCCAAGGACGAAGGCAAGCTGGAACGCAAGCTTTCGCCGGAGCCCAAGGGTTCGGTCGAAAAGATCGCCGTCGACGAGAAGACCTTCCGCTGGATGATGAACGAAGACGCAATGGCGACCGAAAAACTCTCCGAAGGCATCCGCGCCTTCGCCAAGGACCTGGTCGCGCTGCGCACCATGGTCAGCAAGGAGCTGCAGCTCGCTGCGGCTTGAAGGTGAGATTGCACCTTCCTTTGAAGGCGCGCTGTTTGAGAGGGGTGTCGCAGGAATGCGGCGCCTCTTTTTTGTTTTGAGTGATAAGGTGGGACCTTGAATTTGTCGCACCTGAGCACCCCCCTCTGTCACTTCGTGACATCTCCCCCACAAGGGGGGAGATTGGTACCCGCAGCGCTGCTGGCGCCAAACAACCGGCACTTAGACTTGCTGAATTATCGGCTCCTAGGAGCGGTATGATGCGCCCCATCGATCTCCCCTCTTGTGGGGGAGATGTCACGACAGTGACAGAGGGGGGTATCACGGGTGCGGCAGATACAAAGTATGCGACGACCTACCGGTCCCCAAGAAACTCCGCCCTGACCTTCTCCGACTGCCCGCCGATCGTCGGCGCCGCCATATCGCTCTTGGCTCGAACACCATTCACCCGGATCGGGCTAGCCGTCGTGCGCACCGAAGTGCCATCGTCACGTGTCACCGTCTGCAGCATGTCGAGCTGACGGAAGGCGGCACTTTGCAAGAGCTTTGGCCAATCCAGCACTTCCGCCGCCCAGATATCGGCCGGCTCCAGGATGGCGAGCCATTCGCGAACGGTCTTTTCCTGCAGGCGGCTCGCGATCATGCTCTTGATGTCGTCACGGCGCTGGAAGGCATCATCCGGCGTGTAGTCGGCAAGCGCGGGCAGGTCGAGCAGCGGTGCGAGCTGCGCTAGCGGCATCATCGCCAGCGCCAGCCAGCCATCGGCGCAGCGATAGACGCCGTAGGGCGCTGCGAGGTAGGCGTGCGCGTTGCGGATGGCGGATTTCTTCGGCAGGCGGCCGCCGTCGTTCAGATGCGTGGTCAGCACCTCGAACTGGAAATCGACCATCGCTTCCAGCAGGCTCGTTTCCACATGCACGCCGCGTCCGGTCGCGCCGCGTCGCACGAGGCCGGCGAGGATGGCCTGAACAAGCAGATTGCCGGCCAGCATGTCGGCGACAGCAAGCCCGAAGGGCACCGGCCCGTCATCGGCCTCGCCGTTCAGCCACATGGCGCCGGAGCGGGCCTGGGCCAGCAGATCCTGTCCGGGAAAGTGGCGCCATTCATTGTCGGGGCCGTATCCGGTGATGCTGCCATAGACGATGCGGGGATTGATTGATGCAACGGAGGCGTAGTCGAGGCCGAGCCGCTCGATGACGCCGGGGCGGAAATTCTGGATGACGACGTCGGCCCTGGCGATCAGCGTGCGTAGTTCCTGCAGATCGCTCGTATCCTTCATGTTGAGGGCAAAGCTCTCCTTGCCGCGATTGATGGCATGAAAGAGCGTGGAATCGCCGCCGATCTCGGTATCGCTGAGATAGAGCCGGCGGCAGAGATCGCCGCCATCGGGCCGCTCGATCTTGATGATCCTCGCGCCGAGATCTCCGAGGCGCAGCGCTGCCATCGGGCCGGCGAGAAACTGGCTCATATCCAGCACGAGAATGCCGGAGAGCAGGCCCTCCTCGTTATCTTTGGTCATGTCAGACTTTCAGCGGCGGTGCATCCGCCGGACGGCTGTTCTTGTAGCGCACGGTCTGGATATGCTCGCAATAGAGCACCAGCTCGCCTTCGCCCTTGAAGACTTCGTAAGAAGAGCGGATCAGGCCGAGTTCGGCATATTTCGGCTGCTTGTCCAGGTTGGTGCGGATGGTATAGATCGTCTCGCCGATGAAGGTGGGCTTGATGAAGCGCAGCTTGTCGTAGCCATAGGAAAAGGCGTTGACGCAGTTCGTGGCGACGAGCCCGAGGCCGGCGGAAAAGACGAAGGCGCCCGCAACGAGCCGCTTGCCGAACAGGCCTTCGGTTTCGGCGAAGATCTGATCGCTGATGTAAGGATGCATGTCGAGGACCAGCGCGTTAAACTGCTGGGACTCGCCTTCGGAGATCGTGCGGCGCAGAGAACGGATCCTGTGGCCGATTTCGAAATCTTCGTAGAACCAGTTTTCCGCATTCCACACCGGGATCTCAGCGTGATCGGCCGGCATGGTTTTCGGATGGGTGCTGGATATGCCGACGGTGGCGGTCATGGCATGTCTTTCGATGGAAAACCTCCGGTCTCAGAGAGACCAGAGGCGCTTGGCATTGAGGTAATAGAGCCGGCTACGTTCGTCGGTGCTTACGCCTTGCATCAGCGCATGGGTGGCGGCGACCCAGGTGGAGAGATTGCCGCCGAGCGTGCAGACCGGCCAATCGCTGCCCCAGATGACGCGATCCCAGCCGAAGCTCGTAATGCAATGTTCGACGAAGGGACGCAGCGTTTCCGGCGACCAGTTGTCCGGATCGGCATAGGCGACGACACCGGAGATCTTCACCGTGACATTCGGCC
Organism: Martinezella tropici; assembly: GCF_008370325.1. Lineage (GTDB taxonomy): Bacteria > Pseudomonadota > Alphaproteobacteria > Rhizobiales > Rhizobiaceae > Rhizobium > Rhizobium tropici_B. The sequence goes on from NZ_VNIP01000006.1 coordinate 37,530, forward strand.
GTTTGGCGACCTCCTTGATCCCTGACGACCAGCTTTCGCTCAAGCCATCCTTCACGGCCGGCACGCCGCAATGGTCAAGGATGAAGCGGATATTGGGATTGAGGTCGATCAACGCGAGCGCCTTGGAAATCTGATGCGGCAGGACACAGAGATCGAAGGTGAGCCTGGTATTGCCGAGCCGCTTCAGGTTTTCGCGGAAGAGGGCGCCCTCGGAGACATCGTCGGGCACGACATGCAGCACGCGGCGGAAGCCTTTGACGAAGGGATCGGCAAGTACGCGTTCGAGATAGGCGGGAAAGTCGGCACTTTCAGGACGGCAGGCAGCGATGGCGCCACGCAGCAGGCTGCCGGGCTCGCGGCTCAGGCCTTTGACATAATCGGTTTCCCGCTCGATATCATCCTCGGCGACATCGACTTCCATGTGAAGCGTATCGGTGATCCCGAGGCGCTTGGCCTCGCGCGCATAGTCCTCATAGAGGCTGTCGCGATTGAGCGCCCCGGCTTCGGCCAACCAAGGATAGGCAAGTTTTTTCCGGTCGACGATGTGCAAATGGCTGTCGAAGAGCATGGTGATCCTCCCATACCTGCTTGCTCTACATATACTCACAGAAGAATAGTTTATTCAAATAAAAATTACAGCTCGGCTTTGTCGACCGTGCCGGCCACGGTTTCGGAGATCTCCTTTGCCGCTTCCCGCACATATTCGATGACTTGATCGTAGCTCGGCGCTTTGGTGTTGACGGGCTCGATATAGGGGCAGGTGAGAGCGGCAAGTCCATTGCCGTCCATGGCCAGAATCGGCGCGGAAATATTACGGACACCGCTGGTCTGCAGGCTGTCCATGGTTTCGAAGCCTTTTTCGCGGATTACCCGAAGTTTCTCTTCGAGACCGGCCGGCGGCTCTTCGGCTTCCTGATCCTGCTGGCGCCTCTGCTCGTTGATCATCATCTGGCGCTGTTTTTCATCGCGGAATGCCAGGAGAATATGTCCGGAGCCAGTATTGTAAAGATTGATCTGCGCGCCGACGCGAATGGAGATGCCCCAATAGGTGGGAGAATCCTGCTGGGCGATGACGACCACCGAGCCGCGGTCGTAGATCGCCAGATGGCAGGCCTGCTCGGCGCGGTTGGAGAATTCGCGCATCAGCGGCGTGGCGAAGGAAACGAGCCGGCGCACCGGCGCATGATAATGCGCGAGCCCGAAGAGCTTCAGCGTCAGATAGAAGCGATCACCATCCTGGCGCTGCACATAGCCGCGCCGCACAAGGCGATCGAGCATGCGATAGAATTCGTTGGGGCTCTTGTTGAGCGCCTTGGCAATTTCCGCCTGCGTCAGGCCACCATCGATCCTTGCCAGCAATTCCAGAATATCGAGCCCCTTGTCCAAGGCCGGTGCGCGATAGCGATCACTGTCGTCTTCTACACTCATCCGCAAGTCCCCCACGCGACGAAACATGAATCATCATTCATATATGAATGAAGGCATTTTACAAGCACGCGATCGCGGCTTGACGGCCAATGAATAAGATGTTTACTTATAAATCATCGATCCATATTTGGGTCGGGAGAACAATCGGACAAGGGTCCGGTCTTAGGGAGGAACTTCGATGAGGAATTGGAAGGCCGGTCTTGCTGCCGGCATGATGGCATTGCTTGCGGGTACCTCGGTCTTCGCTGCCGATCTGCCGGGCAAATTTCCGGGCGTGACGATCGACGCCAAGCTTATCGGCGGCCAGCAATATGAGCCGCTTTATGCGCGCATCGCCGAGTGGGAGAAGGAGACCGGCGCCAAGGTCAATATTCTCTCCAAGAAGAACCACTTCGAGCTCGACAAGGAAATCAAGTCCGATATGGCATCGGGCAGCATCTCCTGGTGCGTCGGCTCGAACCACTCGTCCTTCGCGCCGCAATATCCCGACCTCTACACCGATCTTTCCAAGCTTCTGCCCAAGGAAGAAGTCGCCCAGTTCGTCGATTCGACCATCCAGGCCTCGACTATCGATGGTCGTCTGATCATGCTGCCGCGCGCCCAGTTCGACGTCTCGGCGCTCTACTATCAGAAGCGCCTCTACAAGGACGACGCCAAGAAGAAGGCCTTCAAAGACAAGTACGGCTACGATTTGGCGCCGCCGAAGACCTGGAAGGAAGTCTCCGACCAGGCGATCTTCTTCGCCAATCCGCCGAACTTCTTCGGCACGCAGTTCCCCGGCAAGGAAGAGGCGATCAACGGCCGCTTCTATGAAATGCTGGTCGCCGAAGGCGGCGAATATCTCGACAAGGACGGCAAGCCCGCCTTCAATTCCGAAGCCGGCGTGCGTGCGCTCGACTGGTTCGTCAACATGTACAAGGCCAAGGCTGTTCCGGCCGGTACGACCAACTATCTATGGGACGACCTCGGCGCCGGCTTCGCCTCCGGTTCCGTCGCGCTCGATCTCGACTGGCCGGGCTGGGCGACCTATTTCAATGATCCGAAGTCGTCGAAGATCGCCGGCAATGTCGGCGTCGTCGTGCAGCCCGCCGGCTCCTCCGGCAAACACACCGGTTGGTCCGGCCATCACGGCTTCTCGGTCACCGAATCCTGCGCCCACAAAGACGCTGCCGCTTCGCTCGTCTGGTTCCTCACCAACGACGATTCGCAGAAGCTCGAAGCCGCCAAGGGCACGCTGCCGACCCGCAAGGCGGTCTGGGATTGGGATATCCAGCAGGCGGCTTCCGATCCTTACAAGAAGGAAGTGTTGAGCACCTTCCAGGAAGCCATGAAATATGCCTTCCCGGTTCCGCGCACGCCGCAATGGATCGAGATTTCCAACGTCGTCTATCCTGAACTTCAGGCTGCCATCCTCGGCGACAAGAGCTCCAAGGAAGCGCTCGATGCCGCTGCCCAGAAGGCAACCGACGTCCTGAAAGATGCCGGCGCGCTCTGAGCGATGCAATAGAGATCCCGCGCGTCGCAAGTGTGCGGGATTTCCGCAAACTGACTTCGAGAATGGCTTTCGACCGGCACCGTGAGGAGCCGGCTTGTGCCGCCGGCATCGCACCGGCTTCTCGGTCCCAGGCAATTCATTCCACGCAGTCCGGGCCACGCTGCCGAGGAATGCCGACAGGTGCAAACCATGCTCAAAAGAATATCTCCACCGGTCCTGCTTCTTCTGCCGGCGATCATCGTCCTTATGGCGGTGGTTCTCTTTCCGCTGCTTCTCTCTTTTTATTCCAGCTTTACGCCGTTTCGCCTGACGCGGCCGGCCACGCTCTTCACCTTCATCGGCCTGCGCAACTACATCCGCATCCTCACCGATCCGGTGTTTCTCGCGACCTTCGTGCGCACCGTGGTGCTGCTGACGATCGCCCTCAATCTGGAAATGCTGCTTGGTCTCGGACTAGCGGTCCTGGTCAACAAGGCCACCCACGGCAAGCGCATACTGCGCACGCTGATGATGTTTCCGATGATGTTTTCGCCTGTTCTCGTCGGCTTCCAGTTCAAGTTCATGTTCAACGACAATGTCGGCATCATCAACAATGCCCTGCAATCCCTGGGCATTACGGAAACGGCCATTCCCTGGCTGATCGACGGCAATCTGGCGCTGCTGTCCATCGTCATCGCCGAGGTCTGGTCTTCGACGTCGGTCTTCGCGATCCTCATCCTCGCAGGCCTGCTCGCCATGCCGCAGGAGCCGGTCGAGGCCGCCAAGGTCGATGGCTGCACCAGCTGGCAGACCTTCCGTTACGTCACCTGGCCGTTCCTGATGCCGTTTGCCTTCATCGCCATGACGATCCGCTCGCTCGACGTCGCCCGCGCCTACGACATCGTCAAGATCATGACGGATGGCGGCCCGGCGCGGCGCACGGAGCTGATCTGGACGCTGGTCGGGCGCACCGCTTATGCCGACGCGCAGATGGGGCTTGCCAACGCCATGGCCTATGTCTCGATCATCCTTTCGATCGTCTTCACCGTCTATTTCTTCCGTAAGCTGGCGCTTGCCCGCACCCAGATCGGAGCGGAGTGGTAATCATGGATCGCAACGCTCAACAACGCCTGCAGCGCCGCCTCTGGAAGGTTGCCTATCTCATCGGCCTTTTCCTCGCGATGCTCGTCATCTGCCTGCCCGGCTTCTGGATCGTCATCAGCTCGCTGCGTCCGACCGTGGAAATCATGGCGAAGCCGCCGGTCTGGATCCCGCAGGAGCTGTCGCTGGAAGCCTATCGCGCCATGTTCAGCGGCGTGGGGCAGGGCGGCATTCCCGTCTGGGACTATTTCCGCAATTCGCTTGTTATCTCCATCACCTCGACCGCCATTGCGCTCGTCATCGGCATGTCCGGCGGCTATGCCTTCGCCCGCTTCCGTTTCACGGGCAAATCGGCCGTGTTCCTGGGGCTGATGCTGACGCGCTCCGTGCCCGGTGTCGCGCTGTCGCTGCCGCTGTTCATGGTCTATGCGCGGCTCGGCATCATCGACACGCATTTCGGCCTCATCCTCACCTATGTCGCGCTGAACGTGCCCTTCACCATCTGGCTGATCGACGGCTTCTTCCGGCAGGTGCCGAAGGATCTTGCCGAAGCCGCGCAGATCGACGGCTGCACCCGCTGGCAGGCTTTTTGGCAGGTGGAATTCCCGCTTGCCGGCCCAGGCATCGCATCCGCCGGCATCTTCGCTTTCCTCACCTGCTGGAATGAATATGCGCTCGCTTCGCAGCTGACCCGCTCCGTCGATTCCAAGACCCTGCCTGTGGGTCTGCTCGACTATACGGCCGAATTCACCATCGACTGGCGCGGCATGTGCGCTCTCGCGGTCGTGATGATCATTCCGGCGCTCGCTCTCACTTTCATCATTCAGAAGCATCTGGTGTCGGGTCTGACATTCGGTGCGGTCAAAGGTTGATCTTAATGGCTCAGGTTTCCCTCAAAAAACTCGTCAAGCGCTACGGCGCGCTGGAAATCGTCCACGGCATCGATCTCGACATCGCGGACAAGGAGTTCATCGCGCTCGTCGGCCCGTCCGGCTGCGGCAAGTCGACGACGCTGCGCATGATCGCCGGCCTGGAGGATGTGTCCGACGGCGTGATCGAGATAGGCGACACCGTCGTCAACGACCTGCCGCCTCGTGATCGCAACATCTCTATGGTGTTCCAGTCCTACGCGCTCTATCCGCACATGACCGTGCGTGAGAACATGGGCTTCTCGCTGAAGATCGCCAAGCAGCCGCAGGCGGAGATCGATAAGCGCGTCAACGAAGCCGCCGCCATCCTCAGCCTCGAAGCGCTGATGGACCGCCGCCCGGCGCAGCTTTCCGGCGGCCAGCGCCAGCGCGTCGCCATGGGCCGCGCCATTGTCCGCCAGCCGGAAGTCTTCCTCTTCGACGAGCCACTGTCGAACCTCGACGCCAAGTTGCGCACGCAGATGCGCACCGAGATCAAGAAGCTGCATGCCAAGGTGCAGTCGACGGTGGTCTATGTCACGCACGATCAGGTCGAGGCCATGACGCTGGCGGACCGCATCGTCATCATGCGCGACGGCTATATCGAGCAGGTCGGCACGCCGGACGAGGTGTTCAAGCGGCCGGCCACGCGCTTCGTCGCCGGCTTCATCGGCTCGCCGCCGATGAATATCGAGGAGGCGACGCTGAAGGGCGGAGAACTCACCTTCAAGAACGGCGATCGTCTGCCGTTGCCCGGCCAGTTTGCCGGCAAGGTCAAGGAGGGCGAGAAGGTCGCCTTCGGCCTCAGACCTGACGATATCTTCCCGACTGGCCATGGCCTGCATTCGGGTGCGGAATCTGCCGTCTACGAGCTGACCTTGCCCGTCGCCATCACCGAACCGCTCGGCAATGAAACGCTCGTCTTCGTCGAATTTGCCGGGCGCGAATGGGTGACGCGCATGCTCAATCCGCGCTCGCTGAAGAGCGGCGAACAGCTGAAGATGAGCTTCGATCTCAGCCAGGCGCACCTCTTCTCCGCCGAAACCGGCAAGAGCCTGGCAGGTTGAGGAGCCGACCCATGGCACGTATCGAGAAAATTGAACTGCGCATGGTCGATCTGCCGCCGAAGGTGAAGCGGACGGATGCGATCCAGAGCTTCGTCAGCCAGGAGACTCCGATCGTCACCGTCACCGATAGCGACGGCGCGGTCGGCACGGGCTACAGCTATACGATCGGCACCGGCGGCTCCTCCGTCATGCGGCTGCTCGCTGATCATCTGGTGCCGCTGCTGATCGGCGCGGATGCCGATTGCATCGAGGCGATCTGGCACAGACTAGAGTTCGCCACCCATGCGACGACCATCGGCGCCATCACTGCACTGGCGCTTGCCGCCATCGACACGGCGCTTTGGGACTTGCGGGCCAAGAAGCTGGGCCTGCCGCTCTGGAAGCTTGCCGGCGGCGCTAGGGATCGCTGCCCGCTCTACACGACAGAGGGCGGCTGGCTGCATATTGAGAAGGAAGCTTTGGTTGAGGATGCCCTGCAGGCGAAGGCCAAGGGCTTTTCCGGCTCCAAGGTGAAGATCGGCAAGCCGCGCGGCTCCGAGGATTACGACCGACTGGCCGCGATGCGTCTGGCGCTCGGCTCCGGCTTCGAGATCATGACCGACTGCAATCAGGGCTTTACCGTCGACGAGGCGATCCGCCGGGCGGCACGCCTCAAGGAGTTGGACCTTGCCTGGATCGAGGAGCCGCTGCCGGCTGATGATCTTGACGGCCATATTCGGCTGACCCGATCGACGCCGACGCCGATCGCAGTCGGCGAATCCATATACTCGATCCGGCATTTCCGCGAGTATATGCAGAAGGGTGCTTGCTCGATCGTGCAGGTCGACGTTGCCCGCATCGGCGGCATCACGCCCTGGCTGAAGGTGGCGCATGTGGCCGAAGCTTTCGACATTCCCGTCTGCCCGCATTTCCTGATGGAGCTGCATGTCAGCCTCACCTGCGCCGTGCCGAACGGCAGGTATGTCGAATACATCCCGCAACTCGATGACCTCACCATCAAGGGCATGGAGATCGTTGACGGCCGGGCGCTGGCGCCCTCCGAGCCCGGCATCGGCATTGCCTGGGACTGGGAAGCGGTGAAGGCGCGCTCGATCGGCGAATTCACGTGGGAAATTCACGGCTGAGGAGGACCTGATCATGCAGCGGATGGGAATGGTGATCGGCCTGGCGCCGGCAAAGGTTGCGGAATACAAGGCGCTTCATGCGGCCGTCTGGTCCGAGATCCTGGCGCTGATCTCCGAATGCAACATCACCAACTATTCGATCTTCCTGAAAGAGCCGGAAAATCTGCTCTTCGGCTACTGGGAATATGTAGGCACGGATTTCGAGGCTGATATGGCCAAGATGGCCGCGAGCCCGAAGAACCAGGAATGGTGGTCCTTCTGCATACCCTGCCAGAAGCCGTTCGAGACCCGCAGGCAAGGCGAGTGGTGGGCCATGATGGAGGAGGTGTTTCATCATGACTGACCTCCAACAAGAGCCCCTCATTCCACCAGCGAATAGAATATGGAAGGAATACCCCCCTCTGTCAGCTTCGCTGATATCTCCCCCACAAGGGGGGAGATTGGTAACTCGCGGTTATCTCTCGCAATCAGCAGACATCGAATCTGCTGATAAGACAGCTATTCGTTTCCCGAGGCGGTACGAAACGCTCCCAGCGATCTCCCCCCTTGTGGGGGAGATGTCACGAAGTGACAGAGGGGGGTGCGCACTCTCTGCAAATACCGAAGCTGCTTTCCTTGCACGAGGAGGGATCACCCCACCCCGGCACTACGTGCCGACCCTCCCCTTCGAGGGGAGGGTAAGATGAGCTTCGATCCTCAATCTCTTCGCCAATGGTGGCCGAAGCCTTCGAATCCTCGCCCGATCGTGATCTTCGGTGCCGGCAGCATCGTCGGTGATGCCCATCTGCCGGCTTATAGGCAAGCCGGTTTTCCCGTTGCGGGCCTTTATGATCCAAATGCCGAGAAAGCGGCGGCGCTGGCTGCGCAATGGGGCATTCGAGCTTTCACCTCCGAGGCAGAGGCGCTTGCCGTAGAAGGCGCGATCTTCGATCTGGCGACGCCACCAGCGGCGCATGCGGCGATCCTTTCGAAATTGCCGCGTGGCTCCTTCGTGCTGATTCAGAAGCCGATGGGCAGCGATCTTGCCGGCGCCTCGGAAATTCTGCGTGTCTGCCGCGAGCGCGACATCAAGGCGGCCGTCAATTTCCAGCTTCGGTTCGCGCCGATGATGCTGGCGCTCTATGATGCGGTGAACAAGGGCTATCTCGGCGAGGTCGTCGACTTCGACGCGTGGCTCGCGCTTGCGACGCCGTGGGGGCTCTGGCCGTTCCTGAAAGGGCTGCCGCGGATCGAGATCGCCATGCACTCAATCCACTATCTCGATTTCATTCGCGGGCTGCTCGGCAATCCTCAAGGGATCCACGCCAAGACCATCGGCCATCCCAACCACGATGTCGCGCAGACGCGGACGGCGGCGATCCTCGACTATGGCGACAAGATCCGCTGCGTGCTTTCGGTCAATCACGACCATGATTTCGGCCGCAAGTTCCAGGCCTGCGAGTTTCGCATCGCCGGCACCAAGGGCGCGGCCTATGTGAAGCTCGGCGTCAATCTCGACTATCCGCGCGGCGAGCCGGACGAGCTCTGGATCCACCCCGAGGGCGGCGGCGATTGGGTGGAGGTGAAGCTGGAGGGCGCCTGGTTCCCGGATGCTTTCGTCAACCGCATGGCCAACCTGCAGCGCTTCGCGTCCGGCGAGGATCGGGAGCTGATCGGTTCGGTCGAGGATGCCTGGCAGACCATGGCCCTCGTCGAAGCCGCCTATCAATCGAGCGCCGCGCCGGCGACGCTGATCGCAGAACTTCCAAAGGCTTGAGGAATGGCAGAGCAAACCATCTATTTCGAAGACTATGAACTCGGCCATGTCAGGGTGACCACGGGACGGACGATCACCGAGACGGATTTCGTTGTTCATGCCGGCCATACCGGCGATTTCTTCCCGCATCACATGGATGCGGAATTCGCCAAGACCTTGCCCGGCGGCCAGCGCATCGCGCATGGCACGATGATCTTTGCGATCGGCGTCGGTCTCACGGCCTCGCTCATCAATCCCGTCGCCTTTTCCTACGGCTACGATCGGCTGCGCTTCGTCCGTCCGGTGCATATCGGCGATACGATCCGCACCCGCGTCACCATTTCGGCGAAAGAAGACGATCTGAAGCGGCCGGCGGCCGGCCGCGTGGTCGAACGCTGCGAGGTGCTGAACCAGCGCGACGAAGTCGTGCTCGCCGCCGATCACATCCTGGTCGTCGAGCGCAAGACCGGTGCGGAGACGGCATGATGGTGAAGCTTAAGGGGATGACCTGGTCGCATCCGCGCGGCTACGATCCAATGCTCGCCTGCTCCAAAGAGTGGCTGGAAAAGACCGGTGTCGAGATCAGCTGGGACAAGCGCTCGCTGCAGGATTTCGAGACCTTTCCGGTGGAGGAACTTGCCGCCCAATACGACCTTATCGTCATCGATCATCCGCATGTCGGCCAGATCACGCGCGAGAATTGCCTGCTGCCGCTCGACGATGCAGCCCATGCGGAGGAAATCGCCGCGATCACAGCCGGCACCGTCGGGCGGTCCTATCCGAGTTACACTTGGCAGGGCCGCCAGTGGGCCTTCCCGCTCGACGCGGCGACGCAGGTGCAGGCTTACCGGCCGGACCGTCTGAATTCGCCGGTCAAGGATCTCGCCGAATTCGTGACGCTCGTCAAGGAAGGCAAGGCGATCCTGCCGATGCGGCCGCCGCATTCGCTGATGACCTTCATCACGCTTGCTGCCCATCTCGGCACGCCCTGCAACATCGAGGGGCCGGATTTCATTGCGAAAGCCGATGGCGAAGCGGCGCTTGACTGGATGGCACGGATCGTCGCCGGAATGGATGTCCGCTGCTATGAGATGGACCCGATCGCGGTGTTCGACCTGATGGGGCAGGTCGACAGCCCCTATGTGGCGTCGCCCTTCATCTACGGTTACGTCAATTATTCCTTTGCGGGCTTCAGGCCGGCACGGATAGCCTTTGCGGATATGCCCGTCATCGACAGCCGCGCGCCGAACGGCTCGGCGCTTGGCGGTACGGGCATTGCCGTATCGGCGCGCACGCAAGCCCCGGAGGAGGCGAAGGCTTTCGCGCGCTGGATCGCGGGTGGGCCGGTGCAGGCTGGCATTTATGCAAGCGGGAACGGCCAGCCGGGTCATGCCGACGCCTGGGTCAGCGATGCGGTCAATGCGCCGGCGCTCGATTTTTACCGCAGTACGCGGGCGACGCTAGAGGGCGCCTATGTGCGGCCGCGGCATGACGGCTACATGGCGTTTCAAAGCGATGTATCCGAGGTGATTAGCGATGGACTGCGAACCGGTGAACAACATACAGTCCTCATCGACAAGCTGAACCGCCGCTTCGCGCAGTCCTTCGAAGCTTAGCGAGAGGCTGTGCCAACTGATTGTTATTGCATGATCTTATCGGCGGTGCCGGCCCCGCAGCCGGCGGAGTGGATGAGGTCATGGTCCCCGAGGAAAGGATCAGGATTATGGGTCACGGATTGGAAGGCAAGAAGGTCGTCATCACGGCGGCGGGGCAGGGTATCGGCCGGGCATCGGCGGAGCGCTTCATCTCGCTTGGCGCGCATGTCTATGCCACCGACATCAACGAGCAGACGCTCTCGACGCTGGAAGGCGCCAGCAAGCATGTGCTCAACGTGCTCGACAGCGCCGCCGTCAAGGCTTTATCGGAAGAGGTTGGCCCGATCGACGTGCTCTTCAACTGCGCCGGTTTCGTGCATGCCGGCACCATCCTCGACTGCGACGAGAAGGATTGGGATTTCTCCTTCAACCTCAATGCCAAGGCGATGTACACGACCTGCCGCACTTTCCTGCCCGGCATGCTGGAAAAGGGCAAGGGCTCGATCGTCAACATGGCTTCGGTCGCCTCCAGCGTGAAGGGCGTGCCCAACCGCTTTGCCTATTGCGCCTCGAAGGCTGCCGTCATCGGGCTTACCAAGTCGATCGCCGCCGATTTCGTTTCTAAGGGCATCCGCGCCAACGCGATTTGCCCCGGCACGGTCGATAGCCCCTCACTGCATGAGCGGCTGCGGGCAACCGGCGACTACGACAAGGCGATGAAGGACTTCATCGCCCGCCAGCCGATGGGCCGCATCGCGACCGCCGAAGAGATCGCCGCGCTGGTGACCTATCTGGCCGGTGATGAAGCGGGCTTCACGACCGGCCAGACTCACGTCGTCGACGGCGGATGGACCGGCTGAGGCTCTATTTTCGCAATTGGGGGCTTCGTGTTGCGAGGCCTCCTTTTATTTGCCACTCTCGTTTGCAAATCGGTTTGTAATGGCGATTTGCGATCAGGAGAGCGGCATGGATGCGAACGAACTTATGCATCGTTCCAGAGGTCTCGTGCTGTGGCGCAAGCACCATGTCATCCTGATTTCCGTGCTTGCCGGTATTGCTGTCTTCCTGCTTCTGACATCGCGTGATCTCAATGCCGGCAACCTGCTGATCGCCTGGGATACGACCGCCGTCGTCTTCATCGCCTACAGCCTCTATCGGATGTTGACGGCCAATGCGCTTCGCATCCGAAAGCGTTCGGCCGACCTCGATTTCTCGGATGGCTTGCTGCTGTTCCTGTCGATCGCAGCGGCAGTCGCCAGTATCGGCGGCATTGCGCTCGATCTCATCGGCATCAAGGACGCCTCGCCCCAAGTCGCCTTCTTCCGCGTGATGACGGCGATCGTGACGATCCTGATTTCATGGACATTCCTGCACACGCTGTTCACGATCCACTATGCGCACAAATTCTACAACACTGCGGGCAAGGGACAGGGGCTCAAATTCGCCGAGCCCGTGGAAGAGCCGATCTATTGGGATTTCCTCTATTTCTCCTTCACCATCGGCGTTGCCGCGCAGACGGCCGATATCGGCGTTTCCACGGTCGGCATGCGTAAGCTGGTACTTCTGCACGCCATCCTGTCGTTCCTGTTCAACACGACCATCCTGGCGCTTGCGATAAATGTCGGGGCGAGCCTGATTTAGGCCCGCCCCGAAGGTTATGATGGCCGATATCGTCAGACGACGGCGTTGCCGGCCATGACGGCCAGGATCAGGAACACCAGGAAGATGATCAGGAAGATGGCGAAGAGAACGCGCGCAATGGTTGCGGTTGCCGCCGATACTCCCGAAAAGCCGAAAAAGCCGCTGATCAGCGAAATCACAAAGAAAATGAGAGCCCATTTCAGCATTAGCAATCTCCTCTGCGTTGTACCTCTTAAAGACGCGGGAGGAGGGTGAATTGTTCCGAAGGCGTTTTGGTTATGACGGGTTGTCGGTTTTGGTGGATGGTGCGGAACGCGCGGAGAGTGTGGATACCCCCCTCTGTCACTTCGTGACATCTCCCCCACAAGGGGGGAGATTGGTAACCCGCAGCGACTACTAGCATCTAAATCAGTATCGTATCTGCTGAAGCTAAGGCCATTGCTTTTACAGAGCGGGCGGCATACTCCCAACAATCTCCCCCCTTGTGGGGGAGATGTCCCGATAGGGACAGAGGGGGGTACAGCGGTGCGACAAACTCACGAAATCTAGTCTGAGCGAATGCCTTACCCCCGCCCCCCCTCAGCCATGATTGATCATCACATGCCGTACCGCGGTATAATCTTCGATAGCGTAGACTGACATATCCTTGCCGTAGCCGGATTGCTTGAGCCCGCCATGCGGCATTTCGTTGACCAGCATGAAATGGGTGTTGATCCAGGTGCAGCCATATTGCAGCCGGGCAGCGGTTTGCATGCCACGGCTGATGTCCTTGGTCCAGACCGAGGAGGCAAGCCCGTAGTCGCTGTCGTTGGCCCAGGTCACGGCATCGTCGGCGTTGGTGAAGCGCGTCACCGAGACGACGGGGCCGAAGACCTCGCGGCGGACGATCTCGTCGTCCTGCGTGGCGCCCGCAACGATGGTCGGGGCATAGAAGAAGCCGCGTTCGCCGGAGATCTTGCCGCCGGTGGTGATCTCCATGTGCTTGTGTTCGGCTGCCCGGGTGACGAAGCTTTCGACGCGGTCGCGCTGGCGCTTGGAGATCAGCGGGCCGATCTCGTTCTCCGTATCGTCGGCGAGGTTGAACTTGATGCTGGAGACGGCGGAGGTCAGGTCGGCGACGAAATTGTCATAGACCTTGGCGTCGGCATAGATGCGGCAGGCGGCGGTGCAGTCCTGGCCGGCATTGTAATAGCCGAAGGTCCTGATGCCGGCGACGACGGCGTCGATATCGGCGTCGTCGAAGACGATGACGGGCGCCTTGCCGCCGAGCTCGAGATGCGTGCGCTTCACCGTCTTGGCGGCGGCCTGAAGCACCTTCTTGCCGGTGGCGACGTCGCCGGTGATGGAGACCATGCTGATCTTTGGATGGTTGATCAGCGCATTGCCGACGCTTTCGCCACGTCCGAGAATGACGTTGACGACGCCCTCGGGAAGGATCTCCGAAAGCAGCTTCGCCATCTTCAGCGCCGTCAGCGGCGTCTGTTCGGAGGGCTTGAAGACGACTGTGTTGCCGCCGGCAATGGCTGGTGCCAGCTTCCAGGCCATCATCATCAGCGGATAGTTCCACGGCGCGATCGAACCCACGATGCCGATCGGGTCGCGGCGGATCATCGAGGTGTGGCCCGGCAGGTATTCGCCGGCGACCGGGCCATGCAGGTTGCGGACCGCGCCAGCAAAGAAGCGGTAGCAATCGACGATTGCCGGGATTTCGTCATTGAGCACGGCGTTGATCGGCTTGCCGCAGTTCAGCGCCTCAAGCGTTGCGAAACCTTCGGCTTCTTTCTCGATGGCGTCGGCGATCTTGAGGAGATAGACCGAACGCTGGCTCGGTGTCGTCTGTGACCAGCTCGTGAAGGCCTTTTCCGCGGCGTCGACGGCGGCATCGATCTGGCCGAGTGACGCCTCAGGCAGGTTGAGCACCGTTTCGCCCGTCTTCGGGTTCAGCACGCGCTCTTCCGTTTCCGTGCCGGCCTCGAAGCGGGAGCCGATCAGCATCTGGGTATCCATTATTCTCTCCCTTTCATTTGCCGCCGCCGGCGATCTGGTCGCCGTCGCGGGTAAGATAGTAGGCTGCCAGGATCGGCAGGAAGGTGACAAGCACGACGACCATGGCGACGACGTTGGTCACCGGTCGCTGGCGCGGGCGGATCAATTCCTCCAGCATCCAGATCGGCAAGGTCATCTGCTGGCCGCCGGTGAAGGTGGTCACGATGACTTCATCGAAGGAGAGCGCGAAGGCAAGCATGCCGCCGGCAAGCAGCGCCGTGCCGATATTCGGCAGGACGACATGGCGGAAGGTCTGGAAGCCATCGGCGCCAAGATCCATCGACGCCTCCATCAGCGAGCCGGATGTACGGCGGAAACGGGCGACGGCATTGTTGTAAACGACGACGACGCAGAAGGTGGCATGGCCAAGAACGATCGTCCAGACCGAGAAGGGGATATCGAACAGGCTGAAGGCGGAGCGCAGCGCAATGCCGGTGATGATACCGGGTAGCGCGATCGGCAGGATGACAAGCAGCGAGATCGCCTCGCGGCCGAAGAATTTCGTCTGGCTGACGGCGGCGGCGCAGAGAGTGCCGAGCAGCAGGGCGATCGCGGTTGCGATGGTCGCGACCTGCACCGACAGCGCCAGCGCCGACCAGACATCGGGCCTGTTCCAGGCGATGCCGAACCATTGCAGCGTGAGGCCTGGTGGCGGCCATTGATAGCTCTTTTCCTCCGTCGTGAAGGCATAGACGAAGATCAAGAGGATGGGCAGATGCAGGAAGAGCAGGCCGCCTGCCGCCGCGAGCTTTAAGGAGAAGGAGGCGCGTTGGCCACGATCAGAGCGCATCGAAAGCTCCCTGTTTCTTGGCGATCCAGAGATAGATTGCCATGATGACGATCGGCACCACCGAGAAGGCCGCGGCCAACGGCACGTTGCCGGCGGTGCCCTGCTGCGCATAGACAGCCTGGCCGATGAAGAGGCGCGAGGAGCCGATGATCTGCGGGATGATGTAATCGCCCAAGGTCAATGAGAAGGTGAAGATGGAGCCGGCGACGACACCGGGCAATGCCAGCGGCAGAAGCACGGTATGGAAGGTCTGGTTCGGCGTCGCGCCGAGGTCGGAGGAGGCTTCGAGCAGATTGGCCGGCACGCGCTCGAGAGCTGCCTGCGTCGGCAGGATCATGTAGGGCAGCCAGATATAGACGAAGACGAGGAAGGTGCCGATATAGCTCACCGACAGCGAATTGCCGCCGATGACGGGCAGGGCGAGCACGCCATCGAGCAGCCAGCCGAGATGCAGCTTGCCGAAGATCCAGGTGAGGATGCCTTCCTTGGCGAGGATCAGCTTCCAGGCATAGACCTTCACCAGATAGCTCGACCAGAGCGGCAGCATGACGCCGAGATAGAACAGCGCCTTCCATTTTCCTTGCGCATAGCGGGCCGCATAATAGGCGATGGGGAATGCGACGAAGGCGGAGGCGAGCGTGACGAGAGCTGCCATGACCACCGTCCGCACGATGATGTCGAAATTCGCTGTGTTCAGCAGTTGCGCATAGGTCGAGAGCGTGAATTCGTAGTTCACCATTCCCGAGAAGTCGTCGATCGAGAAGAAGCTCTGCAGCAGCAGCGCGATCAGCGAGCCGATATAGATGATGCCGAGCCAGAGCAGCGGCGGCGTCAGCATCAGGAACAGCAGCAGTTTCGGGCGCCGCCAGAAGAGATCCGAGAGGCGACCGAAGGCGCCGCCGCGGCGCGGCAGGATCGAAGCCGGCGCCTGGCTCGTCGAGGCGGTCAAGGCGGCGGCGTTCATGCAGCGTCATCCATGTAATGCACATCCGCCGGCAGCCATGCGAGGCGGACGGAGGCGCCGGTATCCGGAGCCGATTGGCCGGCGGGTACGGTCACATGCAGGCGGGCGCCGTTTGCCTCCACCGAGAGGCGGGTAGCGGCACCGAGAAAGCTCGTCGCTTTCACGGTCGCCGCCACGCCGCTCTCCTCAGTCAACCGGATGGCTTCGGGGCGCAGGCTTGCCCAGCGCCGTTCGCCTCCGAGCGACGACATCGTTTCTGGGGCGATGACATTGGAGGAGCCGACGAAATCGGCGACGAAACGGGTCTTCGGCCGCTGATAGATATCGTGCGGCGTGCCCTGCTGCACGATGCGGCCGTCGTTGAAGACGGCGACGCGGTCGGCCATGGACAATGCTTCGCCCTGGTCGTGGGTGACGAAGACGAAGGTGATGCCGAGCGCGCGCTGCAGACTCTTCAGTTCCTCCTGCATCTGCTCGCGCAACTTCAGGTCCAACGCGCCGAGCGGCTCGTCGAGCAGAAGAACTTTCGGCTTGTTGACCAGCGCGCGGGCGAGCGCCACGCGCTGGCGCTGGCCGCCCGAGAGCTGGCCGGGACGGCGCGCGCCATAACCCGGCAGCTTCACCAGCTCCAGCGCCTGTTCGGCGGCCCGCAGCCGTTCGGCCTTGCCGACACCCTTGACCATCAGCCCGTAGGCGACATTGTCGAGAATGTTGAGATGCGGAAACAGGGCGTAGTCCTGGAAGACCGTATTGACGTTGCGCCGGTAGGGCGGCACGCCTTCGGCGGTTTCGCCGAAGATCTCGATATGGCCGCCTGTCGGCTGCTCGAAGCCGGCGATCAGCCTGAGGCAGGTGGTTTTGCCGGAACCGGAAGGGCCGAGCATGGCGAAGAATTCGCCGGGTGCAATCTCCAGATCGACGCGGTCGACAGCGCGGACCTGGCCGAAATGGCGCGACACCTGCTGGAAACGAACGGCGTTCATTGGCTTCTCCAGGGATACTGGTTCCCCTTCTCCCCAACGGGGAGAAGGTGCCCGATAGGGCGGATGAGGGGGTTGAGGAGCGGAGCGACGAGGGCTTTGAGCGTAAGCAAAATGCAGCTTTTTCTATGCCGCGCTACCCCCTCATCCGACCCTTCGGGCCACCTTCTCCCCGAGGGGAGAAGGTAGGTTCCTATCTGCCCCCGATCACGCCGATATAGTCGGAGACCCAGCGGTGATAGGGCACGCATTCGCTCTGCGTGCCGCATTTCGCGACGGGCGTCTTCCAGAACTTGATCTTGTCGAAGTGATCATAGCCGTTGGTGGCGCAGCCACTGTCGGTCAGGAGCTCATCGCCCTTGCAGGCTGCCGGAACCGAGGGTACGGCGCCGAACCAGGCGGCGGCATCGCCCTGCACCTTGGCCTGGAGCGAGTGCTCCATCCACATATAGGCGCAGTTCGGATGCTCACTGTCGGCATGCAGCATGGTGGTGTCGGCCCAGCCGGTCGTTCCCTCATCCGGGAATGTGGAGGCGATCTTCTGCTTGTCGGCCTGCAGCAAGTTCACCTGGAATGGCCAGGAACCGGAAGCGACGACGCCTTCGTTCTTGAAGTCGTCGGTCTGGATCATCGCGTCATGCCAATAGCGGCTGACAAGCTTGCGCTGGCCGCGCAGCAGTTCCAGAGCGGCCTTATACTGGTCTTCGTTAAGCTCGTAAGGGTCCTTGATGCCTAGCTCCGGCTTGTGGGCCATGAGGTAGAGGGCGGCATCGGCGATATAGATCGGGCCGTCATAGGCCTGCACGCGGCCCTTGTTGGACTTGCCGTCAGGCAGGTTCATTTCTTCGAAGACGACGTTCCAGCTCTTCGGCGCCTGATCCTTGAAGGCGGCGGTATTGTACATCAGTACGTTCGGTCCCCAGAGATAGGGAACGCCGTAGTGGACTCCGTTGACCGTGTGCCAGGGTGCATTCTTCAGGCGGTCGTCGAGGTTCTTCCAGCTCGGGATCAGGTCGGTATTGATCGGCTGGACGCGCTTGCCGGCCACGAGCCTAAGTGATGCGTCACCGGAAGCTGTTACGAGGTCGAAACCGCCTTCGTTCATCAGCGCCACCATTTCGTCCGATGTCGCCGCGGTCTTGACGCTGACCTTGCAGCCGGTTTCCTTCTCGAAGCCTGTGACCCAATCGTAATTCTTATCGCTTTCGCCGCGCTCGATATAGCCCGCCCACGCGACGATGCTGACGGCACCTTCGCCTTTGCCGAGCGTCTTCAACGGCTCGGCGGCAATGACCTGCGTTGCGAAGCTAAGGCATGCAAGTGCAGCCGTGCATGATTTCAGCAGATGCTTCATCGGACTCTCCCGGTTTTTTCCAAGTCTTGCTCTTGGAGCCAGTGACTGGCGTTTTGTTCCCGGGAGAAAAGGTGACGCGATTTCGCCGTATTCGCAAATTCATTTATCAGAAAGTCGATATCGGAAATTCCGATTCCTAACCGCTAATATGCGTGAGATCGAAGGCTCCAGGCCGCAAATCTCCTGCTTTCATCAGCTGCTGCAGCGTGTAGGAAATCGAAAGTGCATCATCGAGCGCATCATGGCCCTGCAGGGGTGGGTGCTGCACGCCATAGTAGTCCGCAAGCTTGTTGCTCGGTGTTCTAGCCAGGTCTGCGACAGGCATTCCCGCTGCCAGCAGGAGCTTCACTGCATTGTCGAAACGATGCGCCGGAATGGAGGGTTGAATTCCGGCGACATAGCAGCTGATTGCCATCATATTCAGCTCGTCCTTGCCCCAGGACCAGAAGCGAGCACCGCCTGAGAAGCGGTCCAGACTGGCGAGTGCATCCTGCAACGAGACGCCCTCGGACCTTATGTTTTCCTCTGTGATGCCGGTGAGGGTGGTAAAGAATGGGTCGAGTTTATATTGATTGCCGAACCTGTCGATGGGACGAACATAGGCCTTGTAGGTGCCCAAGATCTGGAAATCGCCGTCGAGACCAAGCCTGACGGCGCCAATTTGCGCGATAACCGGATCCGGATCGTGAGCGGCACACCAGAACCGGCGTTGCGACCCTTCGAGGCAAAGGAATTCACAGTCGAATATGATTGCGGTCTTCACGCCTGATCCTCCTTGTCAAGATAATCTTCGATTGCCATTCATGCCGGCGCCGGAAGCTTGCGCTCGTTACCGCTGGCGTCCCGAGCGCATGCTTTCGGCGACGCCGACGAAGTCGCGGGCGGCCTGCGGCAGGCTCGAGCCCTTGCGCCAGACCATGCCGACCTGCACGACGGGCAGCGAGCCGGAGACGTCGCGGCTCTCGATGCGATCGCCTTCCAGCGACCAGGGGCGATAAACGAGATCCGGAAGGAGAGCAACGCCCGCGCCGGTGGCAACCAGGCTGCGCACCGCCTCGACCGAGCGCGTGCGGAAGGCGACATGCGGGCGAGCGCCGAGTGCGGTCAGCAGTTTGCCGGTGTTTTCTTCGATCTCGTCGATGGTCAGCATGATCAACGGTTCGCGGCTGATGTCGGCGACGCTGATGATGTCGGCCGAGACGAGGGGATGGCCCATCGGTAGCCAGAGGCGATAGGGCGAAGTCTCGAGGATCTCCGCCTGCAGGGCCATGCGGTCTCGCAAGTTGGAAATGACCATAACGGCAACGTCGAGCTCGCCGCCAACCAGAAGATGCTCCAGATAGCCGCCATTATCCTCGATGGCGCTGACCTCGACGCCGGGGCAGGCGCGGCGATAGCGGGCCAGAAGATCCGACAGAACATAGCCGGCGACGAGCGATGTCACGCCGATATTCAGCGTGCCGCCGGCCTCGTTCCGCTTGCCGGAAAAGCTGGTGCGAGCATCGGAAACGGTTGCCAGGATTTTCGTCGCATGGCGCAGGAACTGGTGGCCGTTATGGGTGATGGAGAGACCGCGTGGATGACGCTCGAAGAGCTCGACGCCTAGATCGCTTTCCAGTTCCTTGAGGGCTTCGGTGACGGACGATTGCGATATGGACAGGTTCTGGGCGGCGCGCGTCACGGAGCCTTGTTCCGCCACGGCGACGAAGTATTGCAGCTGTCTCAAGGTGAAAGCCATGCTTTGGTTAGAGCATGTTCGCGGCGTGAAAGGCAAGCACCCGGCATTTCTGTGAAAGTTTGGACCTTTTTTGGTAGCTATGCCGTCAGAGTTGCAAGTTTCGCGTCCGTTTTAAGTATTCAGAAACGCCCTCTGCCTAACGTGAGGGTTGATCATCTTTGTCGGCTTGGAGTGGTCTATGCTGGAGCAGTTGGCGTGAGCGCCTTACTGCATATTTTCCGGGCACACCGGAAGTTTGTCGTCATGATCGGCGGAGTGGCCTTTCTCGTGGGCTCCTCCGGCGTCTTGGCGCTTTG
Organism: Martinezella tropici; assembly: GCF_008370325.1. Lineage (GTDB taxonomy): Bacteria > Pseudomonadota > Alphaproteobacteria > Rhizobiales > Rhizobiaceae > Rhizobium > Rhizobium tropici_B. The sequence goes on from NZ_VNIP01000006.1 coordinate 57,771, forward strand.
TATCGGCAAGGACAGATTGCTCGGCTTCGCATCCGCTTCCCCCAACGGGCTTCAGTGCATGGATGTCAATCTCGTCTCCATCCGCAAGGAAAACCGCTTCTGGGTGCGTAAATATATCCGCACGGAACCGACCGATGGCCTGACACGGGTCAGGACCGCGCTCAGGGTCGCCAAGGCTGTGTATCAGGAGCAGAAGCCGGATCTCGTTCAGGTTGTGGTTCTCGACAAGAACGGACCGACGCTGCGCTCCGACATACGCGGCCGGGCGCTGGGGGCCGACGTAGTCTACGTGCCGCACCCGGACAAACTCGTCGACGGCAGCTCCGAGGCGCCGGTGACGGCACGCTACTACGATGGCGGCGCCAGCAATGCCGGCCTGTTCTCAGGCGAGCAGATCACCATGTTGCCGCAGGATATCAATGCCGAGCTTGCCGGATTGAAGGACTATAGCGATTGCGACAATGCGCTGACAGCCGACAACGGTGCCGGGAGTGCGAAGAAGGATAAGATGAAAGCGGCGATTGCCGCTGAAGAAAAGGCAACGGCGAAAGAAGAAGAGCGTGATGCCAAGCCGTCGCTGCCGGAGCCGAAATCGACTGGCAATGTGCGGCCCGGCTATGACGAGAGCGGTGAATTTATCGGCGCTGATGCCCGCGACAACGAAAAAACCCCGTCACCGCGGCTGGACCCGACCATGACGGGTGCCGCCGACCGCCGATCGCCCATCACGAATTGACGCCGTCGCCACTCTTCCAGTGAAACGAAAAGCGCCAGGCAGCGTCGTTTCCTTCGCTGGCCTAGACTGTTTCCGCTTTTCTTCGAATCGCGGAAACAGTCTATCCTTTTGTTTTTACGCAATTCCGGACAGAAAACCGCTACGCACTTTTCTTGGAATTGCTCTAGCGCCTGAAATTGCCGGCTTGATCAATCTGCCTTGTTGCGACGGGCCGGGAAGAGAATGATGTCGCGGATCGACGGCGAGTTGGTCAAAAGCATGATGAGGCGATCGACACCGATGCCAAGGCCGCCTGCGGGCGGCATGCCCTGGTCGATCGCATCGAGGAACTCTTCGTCCAGTTCCTTCTGCTTTTCGCCGCGCGCATGCGCCTGCTCGAGTTGCTCGACCATGCGGGCGCGCTGCTCTTCCGGATCGTTGAGTTCCGAGAAGGCATTGCCGAGTTCCCAGGCGTTGCAATAGGTCTCGAAGCGCTCGACGAGGCGCGGTTCGCCCGGCACTTCCTTGGCGAAGGGCGAGATGTCCTTCGGGAAATGCGTGACGTGCGCCGGCTGGATCAGCGTGCCCTCGACCTTCTCTTCGAAGATGAAGGCCAGGCATTCGCCCCAGGTCGCGTCCTTCTCGACAGCAAAGCCGGCAGCCTTGGCGGCATCGCGCGCTTCTTCATCGGTCTTGATCGCCAGGAAGTCGATGCCGGTGGCTTCCTTGACGGCGTCAGGCATCGGCACGCGGCGGAACGGACCCTTGAAGGAAATCTGCTTGTCGCCGAAGGCGAATTCCGTGCTGCCGTGGATCGACATGGCGAGTGTCGAGAACAGCCGCTCGACGAGGTCCATGATGTCCTCGTAGTCGGCATAGGCCCAATAGCACTCCATCATCGTGAATTCGGGATTGTGCCGGGTGGAGACGCCTTCGTTGCGGAAGTTGCGGTTGATCTCGAAGACCTTGTCGGTGAGACCGGATACCAGCGTGCGCTTCAGGAACAATTCCGGCGCGATGCGCAGGTACATGTCGAGCTTCAGCGTGTTGTGATGCGTCTTGAACGGCTCGGCGGTGGCGCCGCCATAGACCGAATGCAGCATCGGCGTTTCGACTTCCATGAAGCCGTCATTTTCCATGAAGCGGCGGATACCGGAGACGATACGGCTGCGCTGCTGGAAGCGGAGCTTCGATTCCTCGTTGGTCATGATGTCGAGGTGACGCTTGCGGTAGCGCAGTTCGATATCGGACAGGCCGTGCCACTTTTCCGGCATCGGCAGCAACGACTTTGTCAGCATGGTGATCTGCTGGGCATTGATGGTCAGCTCGCCGCGCTTGGTGCGACGCACGACGCCGGTGACGCCGATAATGTCGCCGATGTCGATCATCGGCAGCAGGTTGCGGGCCTCTTCCGAGGTTACGTCCTTGTGGCTGAAGATCTGGATCTTGGCCGAGGCGTCATGGATGTCCATGAACATGCCGGAGTTGCGCGAGGAATAGACGCGGCCGGCAACAGTGACGACATCGCCGGTTTCCGTATCCGGCTCCAGGCCTTCGTATTTCACGGCGAGTTCGGCATTGGTCAGCGTCCGGTGGAAATGCGCCGGATAGACGTCGCCGATCTGCTCGCGCAGCAGCTTCAGCTTCTGCGCGCGAACTTCCGTTGCGTCGGAGGAAAGGGTAGCGGTTTCGGTCTTGTCGTTCATGGTTCTAAAGTCCGGTTCAGTTCTTCGGGCCGACGAGGGTCGCAACGGTCTGCGCAGCCAATTTCAGCCGCTGGCGCACGACGGAACGGCCGAGGATCGCCATGCTATCGAAAAGCGGCAGGGAACGCGAGGAGCCCGATACGGCGACGAAAAGCGGCGCGACGATGACCTTCAGCTTCTTGCCCATGCGGTCGGCGATGGCGCGCAGCTCGGCTTCGATCGTCTCGACGTTCCATTCGAGGATCTTCTCGAGATCAGGCTGAACCGTGTTCAGGATTTCCAGAAGTTCTTCCGGCGTCGACTTGATCTTCGCGAAGGCCGACGGGTCGAGGTTGAGATCGGATTTGAACAGGAATCCGGTCAGATCAGGCAGTTCGCCAAGCTTGGTGATGCGCGACTGCGACAGCTTCAGGCCTTCCTTCAGGCGGTCGTTTTCCATCGCCCAGATCAGAACCCGATGCTGGAACTCTTCTTCCGAGAGCTTTTCGCGGATCCAGCGGCCGTTTAGCCAGTCGAGCTTCTGGATGTCGAAGATGGCGCCGGCCTTGGAGAGGTTTTCGGGGTCGAACTTTCCGGCAAGCTCGTCCATGCTCAAAAGCTCTTCGCCCTCGGCGATCTGGATGAAGAACAGGCCGAGGAAGTTCATCAACGCCTCGGGGATATAGCCGAGGGCCGTATAATAGGAGATCGATGTCGGATTCTTGCGCTTCGACAGCTTCGACTTATCGGCATTGCGCATCAGCGACAGGTGCATAAAAACGGGCGGTTCCCAGCCGAGATACTGATAGATCAGGATATGCTTCGGCACCGAGGCGAGCCACTCTTCGCCGCGCGCCACATGGGTAATCTTCATCAGATGGTCGTCGACGACGTTGGCCATGTGATAGGTCGGCATGCCGTCTGCCTTGAGCAGAACCTGCATGTCCACGGCATCCCACGGGATTTCGACGTCGCCGTAGACGCCGTCATGGAACTTGCAGGAGCCTTCCGTCGGGATTTTCATACGCACGACATGCGGCTCGCCGGCCGCGACGCGCGTCGAAACTTCCTCGGCCGAGAGGTTCAGACAGTGGCCGTCATACTTCGGCGGAAGGCCGGCGGCGCGCTGCGCCTCGCGCATCTTTTCCAGACGCTCCGGGGTGCAGAAGCAGCGGAAGCCGTGTCCGTTTGTGACGATCTGCTCGACATAAGGCTTGTAGAGGTCCTTGCGGTCGCTCTGGCGATAGGGGCCGTAGGGACCGCCGATATCGGGACCTTCGGACCACTTCAGGCCGCACCATTTCAGCGCGTCGAGCACCTTGGTCTCGAATTCCGGGGTGGAGCGGGTCGCGTCGGTGTCCTCGATGCGCAGGATGAACTCGCCGCCGTGTTTCTTGGCGAAGAGGTAGTTGAACAGCGCGATATAGGCGGTGCCGACATGCGGCTCGCCGGTGGGGGAGGGTGCGATGCGGACGCGAACGCCTGATGTGGTCATTTTGTTTGCCCGTCATAAAAGGCCGGGCCGCGCTTGGGACAAGCGCCGTCCAGCCGAAAATGTGTATCTGGATCAGGAAACCGGCCGGAAAAGGGCGTTCTTAACGCTTCAGTTCCGCGTTTCCGTATGGCTGGCCTTAGGCCATATTCAACGGGTGACGTCAAGGGAAACTGCGCTGCGAGGCCGCTTGCACCTGGTTGCCTGCGGTGTTCCGCATCGATTTGAGCCGATCTCTCTGTTTCGTGGGATCTCTTTACTCTTCATAAGGCTACCGGAATAAAAGCGGGCCGCCCGTCGAATTTCATTTGCAATTTTCGCGGCAGTGGCGAAATAGGTCTTCAATCGTTCACCGCGAGGAAACAATGAAGAAATTGATTTTGAGCCTTTTATTGACGGTCGCCATGTTCGATGCAGCCGCGGCGCAGTCGACAATTAAGCGTGACGGTTCGGCGCGCCTGATCGAATCCTACCGCGCCTATATCGGCAGCGACGATCTCTACAATTCCAAGGGCGAGCGCCTGATGGCGCCCTGGCAGATCATCCGACAGGATCGCGCGAACTATCACGCCTATCGCCGCCGCGACCGTGGCGACCAGGGAGACAGCTTCTTCTCGCAGGCGTCCAATCGCCAGAATCTGGAAGCCATGCTGGCAAACGGCAATATTGCCAACGACGCCGGAAACCTCATCGTTCGCGGCAATGTCTGGATCACGGTCGATATCTATGGACACGGTGATATCGGCCAGTGGGTCGATATCACTGTCCAGGACTGATCAGGTGTCGTGAAAGCCGCACCGTTTCGGCGTGCGGCTTTCTCGATCAATGGCCGCCGGACGCCTTTTTCCGGCGGTTGCGCGCCAGCATATTGAGCACTTCCACCAGAGCCGAGAAGGCCATGGCGGCGTAGATGTAGCCCTTGGGCACATGCACGCCCATGCCTTCGGCGATCAGCGTCGTACCGATCATCAGCAGGAAGGCGAGCGCGAGCATGACGATGCTCGGGTTCTGCTCGATGAAATTCGCGAGCGGCTTTGCGGCCACCAGCATCACGGTGACGGCGGCGATCACGGCGACAAACATGATCGGCAGATGCGGCGTCATGCCCACGGCGGTGATGATGCTGTCGATCGAGAAGACCAGGTCGAGCAGCAGGATCTGGCCGATGGCCGAGGCAAAGCTTGAGGTCGTCGACTTGGCGATGAAATCCTCACCCTGTTCCTGAGGGTCGACATTGTGATGGATCTCCTTCGTCGCCTTCCAGACGAGGAAAAGGCCGCCGCCGATCAAGATCATGTCCTTCCAAGAGAAGCCCTGGCCGAAGATTTCGAAGACGGGCTGCGTGAGCTGCACGATCCAGGCGACGGTGCCGAGCAGGGCAAGGCGCATGACAAGGGCAAGGCCGATACCGATCTTGCGCGCCCTGTCGCGATGTTCGGCCGGAAGCTTGTTGGTCAGGATCGAGATGAAGATGAGGTTGTCGATGCCGAGGACGACCTCCATGACGACGAGCGTAATGAGTGCCACCCACGCGCTGGGATCCTGCAGCAGCCCAACAATATCCATAGACGATTTCCCCTTTTGTCAGCATTCGCCGATGCTGACCCCCAGCTCCGGCCTTTCCAGAATGGCCGTAATGTAAGGAGCACAGTTGCCCGTACAAGCGGCGCCGCCAATTTCGTGGCGGCGGCCTTTTGTTTTCAGGTCTTGTTTCGAGGCTTGGTTTCTAGGCTTTCAGGGGGATCCATATCTCCGTCACGCCCGTGCCCGTGCGCGGGTCGAAGCGCTCGTCGTAGCGTTCCATCATGTCGGGTGTGCCGCCATGCTGCTGGCCCGACTGCGGAAGCCATTCGCCGAAGATCTGATGCACGGTGGCGGAAATGCCGGAGATATGGCCGCGATGCGCAAAGATCGCATAGCGCTGCTGCGGCAGTTTCGTGGTCACGAAACCTTCGGGCAGGTCGTCTGTGGCGGAGATTTCGGCGGCTGACATGTAGCGAAAACCTTCGCTGCCTTCCTCCGCCGGGGTACAGACGCCATAGGCGACATTGCCGACCTGGCCTGGAATATGGCCGAAATGCTGGTTGAACTTCTGCCAGAGCGAGGGGATCGCCTGCGTGGCCTCATAGGCATAGGTTTCCGCAAGGCCGGCAAGCAGCATCGCGGGATGGGTTTCGAAGCGCGGTGCTTCGAGCTTGGGAAGGCGGGTGTCGTCCATTCTGATCGGCTCCTGTAGAGCGAGGTTGCGAACGTGCCCTTGCTTGCGCAGGCTTTCCGGCGTCATGCCGAACTGCTCGCGGAAGGCACGGGTGAATGCCTCGTGCGAGCCGTAACCGGCATCGAGGGCAACCTGGAGAATGGAAGAAGAGCTGTCGATCAGCGCGAGGGCGGCCCCGCTGAGGCGGCGGCTTCGGATATAGCTGCTGATCGAATGGCCTGTCGTTAGGCCGAAGACGCGCGACAGATGATAGCGCGACAGACCGGCCGTTTCGGCAATCTCGTCCAGCGAGATGTCGGACGCAAAATGGCTTTCGATGAACCATATCGCTCTGCCGATCGCACTCATCTTCAACTCCCCTGGTTGCCGGGCCAGTCATGGGCTTCCGGTAGCGGCGATGCTTGATCGCCGTTGCGGAGTTGGACCGCTAGCTGCTTATCGGCAACACGGGAAAGCTTTCGCTATCAATCCTTGCGGTCGGGGCCATAGCCCGCCAGGAAAACGCGTACGGCACCGCGCACGACATAATCGATCTCTTCTTTCGATGGGGGCTCTTCCATGTCGCCGAACAGCCGCAGCTTGAAATAGCCGCCACTGGCCATTTCGAGAAAATGGCGGGCGGCCATGTCGAAGTCATCGATCTTGAGATGGCCGGCTGCCACCTGACGCTCGAGAAAGCCGCGCAGGACGGTTCGCAGGTTTTCCGGACCTGTGAAGAAGCGTTGACAGAGCGAAGGCATGCGTTCGCGCACGCCGATGACTGTGCGCATGGCGCTGATGGTCTTGTCCGACGTGACATGCGTCACGAATACGATGCCGAAATCATAAAGAGACGTCGTGACATCTGCTTCGTCTGCAAGTGCGTTGCGCACGAGGTTGACGAAATAGGTGCGCTCGCTCTCCATCATGGCGGCGAACAAGTCTTCCTTGTTGGCGAAATAGACGTAGAGCGTGCCCTTGGAAACGCCGGCCTCACGGGTGACGTCGTTCATACTCGCCGCATCGAAGCCCATCTTCATAAAGACGCGCTTGGCGCCTTCAAGGATCTGATGGCGCTTGACCGGATCTTCGCCGGCGGCCCAACGTCCACCGGATGCAGGCGCGGGCGCGTTCAATACAATGGCATTTTGCGATTCGTGTTTCATCGTCTCCTTCATCGATCATTTTTTCTGAATCTTAAACAGATTCGCCAAATAAATCGAACCGCTCAGTTCGATATCTCTTGATATGGAATGAAAAAGGCTTTATGTCAATTGAACTGAACCGTTCGGTTCGATTAATTTAGCCAGAATTTCGGTGGTAAGGCAATGTCGTCAAGTCATGGAAACAATGTAGCGCGCATCGTGGACGAGCCTGCAGATGCTGAGGTGGAAGCCCGCGAAGCCGGCGTGTCTGCTGAGGCTCCTGCGGCTGAAACGCGCGGCAACCCTGCCCCCGCCCAGGCTGCGCCCACTGCTCCGGTCCCTGCGGCCCCACCGCCGCCGGAGAAGAAGCGGCGCAGCCTGGCTTTTCCGATTATCCTCGTCGTCGCTCTCGCGGCCGGCGGCTGGTACGGCTATGACTGGTGGACGAACGGCCGCTTCATGGTCTCGACCGACGACGCCTATATCGGCGGCGACATCGCGGCCATCCAGCCGAAGGTCACCGGCTACGTTTCCAAGGTGAACGTCGTCGCCAACCAACAGGTCAAGGCCGGCGACGTGCTCGCCACGCTCGACGACGGCGACTATAAGCTGGCGCTGGAACAGGCCCAGGCCTCGCTCGATACCGAACAGCTTTCACTCCATACCATCGATGCACAGATCGCAGCCGGCCAGGCCGCTCTTGCGCAGTCGCAGGCACAGAAGGTTGCCCTGCAAGCCACCGTCCGTGGCGCGCAGATCACCCAGACGCGCTCTGCCGAACTGCAGTCGAAGTCGGTCGGCACCACGGCCGCCTTGGATAGCGCCAACATCGCGCTCGACCAAGCCAAGGCCAACCTGGTCGGCGGCGATGCCGCGATCGCTTCGGCGCAGGCGAACATCAACCTGCTGCAGGCCCAGCGCCGGCAGGCCGAGAGCACGATCAAGGGATTGGAGGCCGCTCGTGACAAGGCCTCTCGCGACCTGTCGTTCACCGTGCTGAAGGCGCCTTATGACGGCATTGTCGGCAATCGTTCCGTTCAGGAAGGCGATCTTGTCTCTCCCGGCCAGAAGCTGATGGCGATCGTGCCGATCCGCCAGCTCTATATCGACGCGAATTTCAAGGAAACACAGATCCAGCATCTGGTTCCGGGTTCCAAGGTCAATATTCACGTCGATGCTTATAGCGACCATCCGATCATCGGCACCGTCGAGTCGATCTCGCCGGCTTCCGGCTCGGTCTTCTCGCTGCTGCCGCCGGAGAATGCGACTGGTAATTTCACCAAGATCATCCAGCGCGTGCCTGTCCGCATCGCATTGCCGCAGGATGCGCTCAATACCGGCCGTCTGCGCGCAGGCCTCAGCGTCGTCGTCGACGTTGATACCCGCACGGCGCCGGGCAAGTAAGCGATCAAGCTCGGGAGAGACGCAGCATGTCGTCCGCCAGCACTACAGCCGGGTCGCCTCCACGCGCGGCCGGGCCTGCCGCACCCGCGGCGGATCATATCGACACGAAAAAACTTATCGCCTTTCTGGCGATGGTGCTCGGCATGTTCATGTCGATCCTCGATATTCAGATCGTCTCCGCCTCGCTCAGCGAAATCCAGGCGGGCCTCAGCGCCGGCTCGGATGAAATTGGCTGGGTGCAGACCGCCTATCTGATCGCCGAAGTCATCATGATCCCGCTTTCGGGAACGCTGGCGCGTATCATTTCCACGCGCTATCTCTTCGCGATTTCGGCGGCCGGCTTCACAGCGGCGAGCGCGCTTGCCGCGACCGCCACCAACATCGATCAGATGATCATCTACCGCGCCCTGCAGGGCTTCATCGGCGGCGGCATGATCCCGTCGGTGTTTGCGGCAGCCTTCACGATCTTCCCGCCGTCCAAGCGCAATGTCGTCTCGCCGATCATCGGCCTGATCGCCACGCTTGCGCCGACGATCGGCCCGACCGTCGGCGGCTATCTGTCCAACGCCTTCTCCTGGCATTGGCTATTCCTGGTCAATATTCCGCCCGGTATCATTGTTGCCATCGTCACCTGGAATTTCATCGACTTCGACAAGCCCGAACTGTCGCTTTTCAAAAAGTTCGACTGGTGGGGCCTGATTTCGATGGGTGTTTTTCTGGGCGCGCTGGAATATGTTCTCGAAGAGGGCAATACCAACGACTGGTTTAACGATAATTATATCGTTGCCGGTGCTATCGCCTCCGCGGTCGGTGCGGTGATCTTCTTCTATCGTGCCTTCACGGTCGAATTTCCCGTGGTCGATCTCAGGGCCTTCACGAACAAGAACTTCTCTTTCGGCTCGGTGTTCTCTTTCGTGATGGGTATCGGCCTCTATGGCTTGACCTATATCTATCCGCTTTTCCTCGCGCGTATCCGCGGCTACGATTCCCTGCAGATCGGCGAGACGATGTTCGTGTCGGGCCTTGCCATGTTCTTCACCGCGCCGCTGGCCGGCTTCCTGGCAGGCAGGGTCGATCTTCGCATCCTGATGATCATCGGCTTCACCAGCTTCTCGGCCGGTACCTACATCATGATGCACCTGACGACGGACTGGGATTTCTGGGAATTGATGATTCCCCAGATCCTGCGCGGCTTCGGCCTGATGCTCTGCATGGTGCCGATCAACAATATCGCACTCGGAACCATGCCGCCCGCGCGGATGCGCGGCGCATCCGGTCTGTTCAACCTGACCCGTAACCTGGGCGGTGCCGTGGGCCTTGCCATTATCAACACCCTGCTAACGAACCGGCAGGACCAGCATTATTTCAGTCTGCGCGACCATATTCATTGGGGCAGCCATGCCGCCGTCACTCAATTGAACAACATGGCCGCCAATTTCAACGCATCCGGCCTCGACGGCGAGCAGGCCGCATTGAAGCAGATGGTCAACATGGCGACGCGGCAGGCGGTCGTCATGTCCTTTGGGGATATCTTTCTGATGCTGACCATACTGTTCCTGGCGATGATCCTCGGCGTCCTCATGCTGAGCAAACCGAGTCCGACAGGCGGCGGCGGCGGAGGCCACTGATCCAGCGCTTAATGAATGCTCCCAAGGCATGGCCCCTCCTCGTGAGGGGCCTTTTTTGTTTATGGTCATCGGGGGAAAATCGAGCGGCCGGAAATTTTTGATTTACGTACATCAGAAATGGCGGTAAAGGATTTCGGCAGGAGGAGCCGATGAGACCGACCGTGCATGATATCGCCGCCGCCGCGGGCGTCAGCCTCGCCACCGTCGATCGCGTCTTGAACCAGCGGCCGGGCGTGCGGCTGGTAACGCGGGAGAAGGTGGAGACCGCTATTCGAGAGATCGGTTATATCCGCGACGTCGCTGCCGCCAATCTGGCCAAGGGCCGTGTCTATCCTCTCGTATTCATCGTGCCGACAGGCGACAACTCCTTCATGCATGGGCTGCGTTCAGAGGTGCATCATGCGACGTTGCGGGCGAGCATAGAGCGCACGGATATCCGCATCGTTGAGGTGCCACCTTTCGATGTCCCGGCGCTGGTGTCGGCGCTCGACGCGTTGCTGGGCCAGGATATCGCCGGTGTCGCCTTGGTGGCGACTGATGCGCCCGAGGTGCGGGCCGCTGTCGGCCGGCTGGTCTCCGAGCGCATCCCCGTCGTTACGCTTGTCTCCGATCTGACCGATTCCGCCCGGCATCACTATGCCGGCATCGACAACATCGCCGCCGGCCGCACAGCCGCCCGGCTGCTGGGGCGATTCCTTGGGGGGCGCGAGGGTGAGATTACCGTTCTCGCCGGTTCCATGCTGGTGCGCGACCATCGCGAGCGTCTGCAGGGTTTCTCTGACGTCATGGCCGAGGAGTTTCCCAAGCTGCGGCTGCTGCCCGTATTGGAAGGGCGTGACGACCCGGAACTCGCCGGATCGCTCGTTTCCAGGGCATTGGCCCAAAGCAGGGACATTATCGGCATCTATAATCTCGGTGCCGGCAACCGCGGCCTGATCACGGCGCTGAAAGCCGTCAGGCCCGAGCGCGAACTGACCGTCGTCGTGCATGAACTGACGCAGCACACGCGCGCAGCGCTGGTGGACGGCACGATCGACGCCGTTCTTAATCAGGATGCCGGCCATGAGGTGCGCAGCGCCATCCGCGTCATGAAGGCGACCGCCGATGGCCAGGCCGTCATCGCCGATCAGGAGCGCATCCGCCTCGATATTTTCTTGAAGGACAATCTGCCCTGAACATTCGAACGCGGCAGAGCATAGGGAGTACTATCTGATGTATTTGGGTCTCGATCTCGGAACGTCCGGCGTCAAAGCGATGCTGATCGACGGCAATCAGAAGATCATCGGCTCGGCCAATGGCGGGCTTGACGTGTCGCGCCCGCATCCCGGCTGGTCCGAGCAGGATCCGGCCCACTGGATCCGGGCGACGGAGGAAGCCGTTGCCGGCCTGAAGGCGGCGCATCCGAAAGAGCTGGCCGCCGTGCGCGGCATCGGCCTTTCCGGCCAGATGCACGGCGCGACCTTGCTGGACGCAGACGACAAGGTGTTGCGCCCCTGCATTCTCTGGAACGATACCCGCAGCTATCATGAGGCTGCTGTCCTCGACGCCGACCCACGTTTCCGCGCATTGACCGGCAATATCGTCTTTCCGGGCTTTACCGCCCCGAAGCTCGCATGGGTCGCCAAGCATGAGCCGGAGATTTTCGCGAGGGTGCGTTGGGTGCTGCTGCCGAAGGATTATCTGCGCCTTTGGCTGACCGGCGAGCACATGTCGGAAATGTCGGATTCGGCCGGCACGTCCTGGCTCGATACCGGCAAGCGCAAATGGTCTTCCGAGCTGTTGGCAGCGACCAATCTCGATGAGAAGCAGATGCCGGCTCTGGTCGAAGGCACCGACGTTGCTGGTAAGCTGCGCGGCGAGCTTGCCTCGAAATGGGGCATTGCCAGCGATGTCGTCGTTGCCGGCGGGGCAGGGGACAATGCTGCCTCGGCCTGCGGCATGGGCACGGTGAGCCACGGCGCTGCCTTCGTTTCGCTCGGCACGTCGGGCGTGCTCTTTGCGGCCAACGGCTCCTATCTGCCGAAGCCGGAAAGCGCCGTTCACGCTTTCTGCCATGCATTGCCGAACACCTGGCATCAGATGGGCGTCATCCTGTCGGCAACCGATGCGCTCAACTGGCATTCGCATGTGACAGGCAAGTCTGCCGCCGAACTCACCACCGAGCTTGGCGAGACGCTGCAGGCGCCGACTAGCGTTACATTTCTTCCCTATCTCTCGGGCGAGCGCACGCCGCATAACGATGCTACGATCCGCGGCGCCTTCATCGGTCTCGGCCATGAAAGCGGCCGCGCCGTGCTGACGCAAGCCGTGCTCGAAGGCGTGTCCTTCGCCATCCGCGACAATCTGGAAGCGCTGCGCTCGGCCGGCACCGACATCGCACGCGTGACCGCCATCGGCGGCGGCTCGCGCTCCCGCTATTGGCTGGCCTCGATCGCGACCGCGCTCGGCGTACCCGTCGACCTGCCGGCGGACGGCGATTTCGGAGCCGCCTTCGGCGCTGCGCGCCTCGGCCTGATTGCCGCCACCGGTGCCGATCCGGTCGCGGTCTGCACACCGCCGCAGACGGCTGGCACGATCGATCCCGTGGCGTCGCTGACGGATGCCTATACAAATGCCTACAAGCGCTATCGGGCGGTTTATCCGGCGATCAAGCCGTTGTCGGCGCATTGAAAACCGCGCGTGAGAGCCCCTCATCCGCCCTGTCGGGCACCTTCTCCCCGTTCTGACGGGGAGAAGGGGAAAGAGGCACCTACTGCCCGCCCCTAACACTTTGCTCGGCGAGGATACAGAGGTCGTTCCCTCTCCCCGCAAGCGGGGAGAGGGTTAGGGTGAGGGGCAGAGCCGCATGAAACGAACAGCAATACCGAAACACCAACCCAAGGAGACAAGACATGAGCACCGGATTTTTTGGTGACATCAGCAAGATAAAATACGAAGGCCCCGACAGCACCAATCCGCTGGCCTTCCGCTATTACAACAAGGACGAGGTTGTTGCCGGCAAGCGCATGGAAGACCATCTGCGTTTCGCCGTCGCCTACTGGCACACCTTCACCTGGCCGGGCGGCGATCCCTTTGGCGGCCAGACCTTCCTGCGCCCGTGGTTCCACGAAACCATGGAAGCCGCCAAGCTGAAGGCTGACGTTGCCTTCGAATTCTTCACCCTGCTTGGCGCTCCCTACTACTGCTTCCACGATGCCGACGTGCGTCCGGAAGGCAAGAACTTCGCCGAGAACACCAAGAACCTCAACGAGATCGTCGACTACTTCGCCCAGAAGCAGGCCGAAACCGGCGTGAAGCTGCTTTGGGGTACGGCGAACCTCTTCTCCAACCGCCGCTTCATGTCGGGCGCTGCGACCAATCCGGATCCGGACGTCTTCGCCTTCTCGGCTGCGACCGTGAAGACCTGCATGGACGCCACGCACAAGCTCGGCGGCGAAAACTACGTTCTCTGGGGCGGCCGCGAGGGCTATGAGACGCTGCTCAACACCGACCTGAAGCGGGAAATGGACCAGATGGGCCGCTTCCTCAATCTCGTCGTCGAGTACAAGCACAAGATCGGCTACAAGGGCACGATCCTGATCGAGCCGAAGCCGCAGGAACCGACCAAGCATCAGTATGACTACGACGTCGCTACGGTCTATGGCTTCCTCAAGAAGTACGGCCTGGAAAACGAAGTGAAGCTCAATATCGAGCAGGGCCATGCGATCCTCGCCGGCCATTCCTTCGAGCACGAATTGGCGCTCGCCAACGCGCTCGGCGTCTTCGGCTCCATCGACATGAACCGCAACGACTATCAGTCCGGCTGGGATACCGACCAGTTCCCGAACAACGTTCCGGAAATGACGCTGGCCTATTACCAGGTTCTGGCAGGCGGCGGCTTCAAGACTGGCGGCACGAACTTCGACGCCAAGCTGCGCCGTCAGTCGCTCGATCCGGAAGACCTGCTCATCGGCCACATCGGTGGCATGGATTGCTGCGCCCGCGGCCTGAAGGCTGCTGCCAAGATGATCGAGGACAAGGCACTCTCCAAGCCGTTGGCCGACCGTTACGCCGGCTGGGATTCCGCCGAGGGCCAGAAGCTGCTGCGCGGCGAATACTCGCTCGACCAGATCGCCCAGTGGGTCGAGACCAAGGACGTCAACCCGCAGCCGAAGTCCGGCAAGCAGGAACTCCTGGAAAACATCGTCAATCGTTACGTTTGATCGATAGGTTCGGGAGGCGGTGGTTCATCGCCTCCCGACTTCAGCCTGAAGGCACGGCTGGAAATGGCTATGGGATTCCCTGAGGGGTCCTTGGCATTGGCGAAGACATAACCGTCGGCCTGGTGCAAGGGGCCGAACACGAGGCCCTCTTCGGCACACTTTGCGCGGAAAGCTTCGACATGCTCGACGTCGAAGACCAGTTTTACCAGTACCTGACCCATTTTCTGCGCTTTGCCCGCAGGATGGATCATCAGATTGGCGCCGCCATCCCGCGCCAGCAGTTCGACGATCCGATCGCCCTCCAGACGGAGCGACCTGAAGCCAAAATATTTCTCATAAAAGCTGATCGTCGCTTCGACATCGCGGACGTAGAGGGTGACTCTGCCGAGTGGCATCGCTGCGCCTGCCTACCGCCGAAAGCGCGCCGGAGCCGCAACCGAGTTTCGCACCACAAGGTCCGGCCGCAGCAGGATCTCCGTTTCGGCGGGCTCGCCATCCGACAGCAGCTCGAGCAGCAGCGCCATGGCGTGTTTGCCGATGGCGGTGCGCGGCTGCCGGATCGTCGTCAGCGACGGCGTCATGAAGACGGCCTGCGGCACGTCGTCGAAGCCGGTCACCGAAAAATCCTCAGGGATGTCGTAGCCGCGCGCTTTCAGGCCGATCATCACGCCGATCGCGGTCTGATCGTTGACGCACATGAAGGCTGTCGGCAGCGTGTCGCGCATGAAGAGCTGCTCGACGGCGAGCCGCCCGCTTTCGATGGTGCCGTCGCCTTCGAGCACGATGCGCAGATCGGGGCTGATGCCTGCGGCATCCAAGCCTGCCTCATAACCCGTGCGCCGGCGGCTATAGGCAAGGCGAGTGCGGGAATCGCCGACGAATGCAATCCTGCGATGACCCTCGGTAATCAGGAGATCGATGGCCTTGCGCGCGCCTGCGACATCGTCAACGCCGACATAGGGAATGCCGCCATTGAAGACCGGCTCGAAAACGCCGACGCTCGGCGGCAGCCGCGCCGTCATCGTCTGATGCCCGAAGGGCAGGATGCCGGTGAAGAGGATCAGTCCGGCCGCCTGGTTGGAATTCAGGAACTTCAGATATTCGAGCCCGCGCTGCGCATCGTTCTGTGTGTGGCCGATGAGGATACCATAGCCGTGCGAACGCGCCTCATTCTCCAGGCCGATAAGAATATTGGAGAAATTCGGGTCGCCGATATCGGGTGCGACGACGAGAATCATGTTCGATCGGCCGAGCCGGAGGCTGCGCGCCATGGCATTGGTGGTATAGCCAGTAATGGCGATCGCCTGATTGACTTTCAGCCGCGTCGAATTGGCGACTTTCTCCGGCATATGGATTGCCCGCGAAACCGTTGCTATCGAAACATTGGCAATTCGGGCGACGTCTTCGATAGTTGCGGGCGTGGAATTCGACACTGCGCTCTGCCTTGGGTCTCGTCTGGGGCTGGAGACTACACAGACTTCGGTGGAGGTCAAAGGTGACCGCGAAAATTTATGCGATATCCAACGATGTAAACCTTTACACAGATTATGTAAAGGTTTACACAGCATAGAAAGCGGGTGGGACCGCAGGGAGGATTCAATGAGTTCGGAAGCCGTCGACGGTACGGTCGTGCTGTCTGCGAGAGGGATATCGAAATCCTTCAACGGCGTGCAGGTGCTGTTCAGCGTCAACTTCGATCTTCGGGCTGGCGAGATCCATGCGCTCATGGGCGAAAACGGCGCCGGCAAGTCGACGCTGGTCAAGGTCCTGTCCGGTTTCGAGCAGCCGACCTCCGGCGAGATTTTGCTCGACGGCAAGCCGGTGAAGCTGCCGCCGAACGGAGCCGCCGAGGCGCTCGGCATCGTCATCATCCATCAGGAATTCAATCTTGCGGAGCATCTGACCGTTACCGAGAGCCTGTTTCTCGGCCGCGAAGTTACGCGCTTGGGTGTGCTCGATCGCAAGTATATGCGGGCCGAAACGCGGCGCGTGCTCGACCTTCTCGGCTCGCATGTCGACGAGAACGCCATAATCAGCACGCTCTCCATCGCCGACAAGCAGATGGTGGAGATCGCCAAGGCGATCAGCCGTGATGCGCGCATCGTCTTCATGGACGAGCCGACCGCCGTTCTTTCGCGCGAGGAGACCAATTTCCTGTTCAAGCAGGTACGCAAGCTGCGCGATCAGGGAACGAGTTTCGTCTTCGTCTCCCATAAGCTCGATGAGGTCATGGAACTGACGGATCGGGTCACGGTGCTGCGCGACGGCCAATGGGTGAAGACATCGCCGACCTCGCTGCTCGACGGCGAATCGATCGCCCAGCTGATGGTCGGGCGCGAGCTCTCGAGCCTCTATCCGGCCAAGAACGAGCCCGATGTCGACGAAAAGGTGGTGCTTAGCGTTGTCTCCCTTTCGACGGGCTACGTCCATGATGCAAGCTTCGAGCTGCGCAAGGGCGAGATATTAGGCTTTTCCGGCATGATCGGCTCGGGCCGGACAGAGCTGATGGAGGCAATCGTCGGTCTGCGCTCGCGCGCTGCCGGCGACGTCGTTGCCAACGGCCAAACGGTGCCGGCGCATGACGTGCATGCGGCCATCGACGCCGGGCTTGCCTATATGACCAAGGACCGCAAGTCGAAGGGGTTGCTTCTGAATTCGGGCATGGTCGTCAATCTGACCCTGCAGTCGCTCGACCGACACGGCAAGTTCGGCTATCTGAGCGCCTCCAGCGAGGCCGATGCGCTGGCGCGGGCGCGCCGCCGCTTCGACATCCGGGTGAGGGACGGAAATATCGTTGCCGGCCGCATGTCCGGCGGCAACCAGCAGAAGCTGCTGCTGGCGAAGGTCATGGAGACCGAGCCGCAGATCGTCATCATCGACGAGCCGACCCGCGGCATCGACGTCGGCACGAAGCAGCAGATCTATCATTTCATTTCGGCGCTGGCGCGCGACGGGCACTCGATCATCGTCATCTCTTCGGAAATGCCCGAGGTGATCGGGCTGTGCACGCGGATCGCGGTCATGCGCGAGGGCCGGATCGTCGGCGTGCTCGAAGGCGAAGAGATCTCCGAGCAGGAAATTATGCGTTATGCGGCGGGCCTGAAGAAAAAGACCGCTGCCTGAACGGGCGGCACAGGGCAGGGCGAATTCCCAGAAGTCATGGGACGGGAGGTTGGTTTTGGTTATGAGCGTGGGTGAAGACAGCAGCGGAAAAGCCGGTCGGCGGGGGCGCTCCTGGCGGGATGTCGATCTCAGGGCCGTTGCGCCGTTTGCAGCGCTGGTGCTGCTTCTGATCGTAGGCGCACTGGTCAACCCGAATTTCATCGGCATCACCAATCTCACCAATGTCGCGACGAGATGCGCCTATATTGCGATCATCGCTGTCGGTACCACTTTCGTCATCTCGGCGGGTGATCTCGATCTGTCTGTCGGCGCGATGGTTGCCTTCGTCGCAAGCCTGATGATCCTCCTGATGAATTCGGGTGTTATCGCCGATCCCGCCCTGATGTTGGCCGCCGCCGTGCTGTTTTCGATCGTCGCCGGCATATTGTGCGGCCTGGCCAACGGCCTGATCACGACCATGGGTAAGATCGAGCCGTTCATCGCGACCCTCGGCACCATGGGCGTCTACCGCGGCTTGACGACCTGGCTGTCGCAGGGCGGCGCAATCACCTTGCGACCGGCGGATCTGCAGGCGCTCTACAAGCCTGCCTACTACGGCTCGGTGCTTGGTGTGCCGGTACCGATCGTGGTCATCCTTGTCGTCACCGGCATTGCGGCCTTCATTCTCTACCGCACCCGTTATGGGCGACACGTCATCGCCGTCGGCTCCAATCGCGATGTTGCGCGCTATTCCGGCGTAGCAGTCAACCGCGTGCGTACCATCGCCTTCGTCATCCAGGGCCTGTGCGTAGCAATCGCCGTGCTTCTCTATGTGCCGCGGCTTGGCTCGACGTCGGCGACGACGGGAAGCTTGTGGGAGCTGCAGGCGATCACCGCCGTGGTCGTCGGCGGCACGGCGCTGAAGGGCGGAGCGGGCAGGGTATGGGGCACGATCTGTGGCGCCTTCATCCTTGAGCTGGTCGGCAACATCATGCTGCTTTCCAATTTTATCAGCGAGTATCTGCTCAGTGCGATCCAGGGCGCGATCATCATTATCGCCATGCTGGTTCAGCGCTCGCTTGCTCGCAAATAGTGAATAGCCGGGTAGGGGGCGCCCGGTTCTTGGTGACAAGGCCCTGTCTCTATCTGGGAGGAAGAACATGCGAAAAAGACTATTGGGCGTGGCCGTCGTGATGGCGGCTCTGGCCGGCACGGTCCATGCCGCGGACAAGAAGGTAACGATCGGCGTTTCCATTCCGGCAGCCGACCACGGCTGGACCTCGGGCGTGGTGTTTCATGCCGAGCGCGTCGCCAAGCTGTTGATGGCGGAGCATCCGGGGCTCAACGTCATCGTCAAGACTTCGCCTGACGCTGCGAGCCAGGCCAATGCCGTACAGGACCTCGAGACACAAGGCATCGATGCTCTCGTGATCCTGCCGTCGGATCCGGATCCGCTCGTCAACGCCATCAAGGAAGTCAAGGACAAGGGCAAGTTCGTAGCGCTCGTCGACCGTGCGCCGAGCAACAACGACAATTCCGTCCGTGACCTCTATGTCGCCGGCAACAATCCGGCGCTTGGCCAGACCGCGGGCGAATACATCAAGAAGAATACGCCGGATGCTCAGGTCGTCGTCATCCGCGGCCTGCCGATCCCGATCGACCAGCAGCGCCAGGATGGCTTCGACAAGGGCATCGCGGGCTCGAACGTCAAGGTTCTCGACCGTCAATACGGCAACTGGAACCGCGACGACGCCTTCAAGGTGATGCAGGATTACCTGACCAAGTTCCCGAAGATCGACGTCGTCTGGTGCCAGGATGACGACATGGCCGTCGGCGTTCTGCAGGCAATCGACCAGGCCAAGCGCACCGACATCAAATATGTCGTCGCCGGCGCCGGTTCGAAGGACATGATCAAGAAGGTCATGGATGGCGACAAGCTGATCCCCGTCGACGTGCTCTATCCGCCGGCCATGATCGGCACGGCCATGGAGCTGACCGCCGCCAATTTCTACGATCAGGTTCCGGTCCGCGGCAGTTACATCCTCGATGCGACGCTCGTCACGAAGGATAACGCCAAGGACTTCTACTTCGCCGAATCACCATTCTGATCGGCTGATCCTGACAGATGCGCCCGCCGGTTCTGGCGGGCGTTTTTTATGCGGCTGCCGCTTCGTTTCGCATCCTGTGGTAATTTTTGCGGCACGTACCTCTTGCCGTCGGCCACGGGCCGTGATTAGGTCACGGGGCATTCGACTTTCAGCCCGACGACCCTATAGTTTTTTGAGGTTACGGCATCCAAGCCGCCTCGGATGCGGGTTGGAAAGGCATCGGAAACGTTTACAGAACGCGATTAGGGAGGAATTACTGATGAAGACGATCAAGGGTCCGGGCCTGTTTCTCGGCCAGTTCGCCGGTGATACGGCGCCATTCAACTCGTGGGATTCGATTACGAAATGGGCTGCCGATGCCGGCTATATCGGCGTGCAGGTTCCGACCTGGGCAGGCCAGCTCATCGACCTGAAGAAGGCGGCCTCCTCGAAGGATTATTGCGACGAATTCGCCGGCGTCGCCCGCGCCAACGGCGTCGAGGTCACCGAGCTTTCCACCCACCTCCAGGGCCAGCTGGTCGCCGTGCATCCTGCCTATGACGAAGCCTTCGACGGCTTTGCAGCGCCGGAAGTGCGAGGCAATCCGAAGGCGCGCCAGGAATGGGCCGTCGAGCAGGTGAAGATGGCGCTGACGGCTTCCAAGCATCTCGGCATCAAGGCGCATGCGACCTTTTCGGGCGCGCTTGCCTGGCCCTTCATCTATCCCTGGCCGCAGCGCCCGGCCGGTCTCGTCGAAACCGCCTTCGAGGAGCTTGCGCGCCGCTGGACGCCGATCCTCAACCATGCCGACGAAAACGGCGTCGACGTCTGCTACGAAATCCATCCCGGCGAAGACCTGCATGACGGCATTACCTTCGAGATGTTCCTGGAGCGCGTGAAGAACCATCCGCGCGCCAACATGCTCTACGATCCCTCGCATTACGTCCTGCAATGCCTCGACTACCTCGAGAACATCGACATCTACAAAGACCGCATCAAGATGTTCCACGTCAAGGATGCGGAGTTCAATCCGACCGGGCGTCAGGGCGTTTATGGCGGCTATCAGGGCTGGGTCGAACGTGCTGGCCGCTTCCGTTCGCTGGGCGACGGCCAGGTCGATTTCGGCGCCGTCTTCTCGAAGATGACTGCCAACAATTTTGACGGCTGGGCCGTGGTCGAATGGGAATGCGCGCTGAAGCATCCTGAAGACGGCGCACGGGAAGGCTCCGAATTTGTCAAGGCGCACATCATCCGTGTCACGGAAAAGGCTTTCGACGATTTTGCCGGCAGCGGCACGGACCAGGCGGCCAACCGGCGCATGCTGGGGCTGTAATCCGAATCCTTCGCCCCGCAAGTGCGGGGGAGAAGGTGGACTCAAACGATTGAGCGGAGCGAAATCGTTTGAGGACGGATGAGGGCCCTTCTCGCTATTTTCACCAATTCAGAGCTTGCAGAAGGCTCGGCCCCTCACCCTAACCCTCTCCCCGCAGGCGGGGAGAGGGGACGATTGCGGCAGGCGATCGCGTTCATACAATTCAATTCATTCAGGAGGACAAAATGGCAATCGAAGGATCATCGGAACAGACGCGGGAGCCTCGTATCCGGCTTGGCATGGTGGGCGGTGGCGCCGGCGCATTCATCGGCGCTGTGCATCGCATCGCCGCGCGCATTGACGACCAGTTCGATCTTGTCGCCGGCGCGCTCTCGTCTTCGCCGGAAAAGGCCGTGGCTTCCGGCCGCGATCTCGGTCTCGATCCCTCGCGCACCTATTCCAGCTATCGTGACATGGCAATCCGCGAGGCAAAGCTGAAGAACGGCATCGAGGCCGTTTCGATCGTCACGCCGAACCATGTGCATTATGACGCTGCCAAGGAATTCCTGCGGCGCGGCATCCATGTCATCTGCGACAAGCCGCTGACATCCAATCTCGCCGACGCCAAGAAGCTGAAGAAGGTGGCCGATGAAAGCGGCGCGCTCTTCATCCTCACGCATAATTACACCGGCTATCCGATGATCCGCCAAGCGCGCGAGATGATCGAGAATGGCGAACTCGGCGATATCCGCATCGTGCAGGCGGAATATCCGCAGGATTGGCTGACGGAGAATATCGAGCAATCCGGCCAGAAGCAGGCGGCCTGGCGCACCGACCCGGCCCAATCCGGCGCCGGCGGCTCCACCGGCGATATCGGCACGCACGCCTATAACCTCGCTTCCTTCGTCACCGGCCTCGAACTCGACAGCCTTGCCGCCGATCTCGACAGCTTCGTTGAGGGACGTCGCCTCGATGACAACGGCCATGTGCTGCTGCGCTTCAAGGCGAAGGGCAAGGAAAAGCCGGCCAAGGGCATGCTCTGGTGCAGCCAGGTCGCACCCGGTCACGAGAACGGCCTGAAGCTCCGCGTCTATGGCACCAAGGGCGGCATCGAGTGGACGCAGGCCGATCCGAACTATCTGTGGTACACGCCGTTCGGCGATCAGAAGCGGCTGATCACCCGCAACGGCGCCGGTTCCGGCGCTGCGGCAGCCCGTGTCTCGCGCATTCCGTCCGGTCATCCGGAAGGCTATCTCGAAGCCTTCGCCACGATCTACACCGAGGCCGCGCGCGCCATCAACGCCCGCAAGAAGGGCGTGGCGATCGATCCGGCCGTGGTCTATCCGACCGTCGATGATGGCGTGAAGGGTGTGGCTTTCGTCGAAGCTTGCGTTGCTTCCTCGAAGCGCAACGGCGCCTGGGTCAAGCTCTGATCTTTGGCGAGGCCCGAGTCGGCGAAACCGCCTCGGGCCTTTTCATTCAGGCCGCAACTTCCTGCTTGCGCTTCGTCAGCGCATCTAGGCTCAGGGGCCCGCCGCCGGCGCCGACGAGAAACAGGAAGATGAAGCAGAAGAGGATAGCGGAGACGCCGCCGTTCTGCGCGGGATAGAAGCTCTGCGGCGCGTGGCGCAGGAAATAGGCGAAAGCCATCAGGCCTGACAGGACGAAGGAAGCGAGCCGCGTCTGGAAGCCGATCAGGACGAGGAAGCCGAGGGTCAGTTCAAGCAGGCCAGCGATCCAGGAAAGCGACCCGACATCAGGCACGTTTTCGGCTGCCGGGAAATGCAGCACCTTCTGCGTTCCATAGCTGAACAGCACAAGCGAGGCGACGATGCGCAGAAGGCTCAGCAGATAGGGATGGAGCGTATGGAGCACAGCGAGCATTTCTATCCTTTCGTTGTCAAGTTTGAATGCTACCCTCAATTGATCCACCTCGAAAAGACAAGTCACGACTGTTGACATTGACGTTATCGCGCCGCGAGGAGCCGCTGGCAGAGCCGTTAGCCGGCTGCGTTTCTTGGCATCTGTAACGTTGCAGTTTCCTCAATTCGACACTGTACTTTGCCAGCCGGGTTGGCTAAACCGCAGCCAACGAAGCCAAAACAGACGGGATTTTCATCATGATCGATCCGAAGCTTCTTGCCGATCGCTTCCCAGGCGATTTCACGTTCGGCGTTGCCACCGCTGCCTTCCAGATCGAAGGTGCCACCAAGGCCGACGGCCGCAAGCCATCCATATGGGATGCCTTCGCCAACATGCCCGGCCGGGTCTATCAGCGCAACAATGGCGATGTCGCCTGCGATCACTATAATCGGCTGGAGCAGGATCTCGATCTCATCAAGGAGATGGGCGTCGAGGCCTACCGCTTCTCGATCGCCTGGCCGCGCATCATTCCCGAAGGCACCGGCCCCGTGAACGAAGCCGGCCTCGATTTCTATGACCGCCTGGTCGATGGCTGCAAGGCGCGGGGGATCAAGACCTTCGCCACCCTCTATCACTGGGATCTGCCGCTAGCGCTCGCCGGCGACGGCGGCTGGACGGCGCGATCGACGGCACATGCCTTCCAGCGCTATGCCAAGACCGTCGTGAGCCGCCTCGGCGATCGTCTGGATTCGGTCGCCACCTTCAACGAGCCCTGGTGCATCGTCTGGCTGAGCCACCTTTATGGCGTTCATGCGCCGGGCGAGCGCAATATGCAGGCCGCACTCTATGCCATGCACTATATGAACCTTGCGCATGGCCTCGGTGTCGAGGCGATCCGCTCCGTCGCGCCGAAGGTGCCCGTCGGCATCGTGCTCAACGCTGCCTCCATCCTGCCGGGCTCGGACCGCGCGGAAGATCTGGCCGCCGTCGAGCGCGCCCATCAGTTCCATAACGGCGCTTTCTTCGATCCGATCTTCAAGGGTGAGTATCCGAAGGAATTCGTCGAGGCTCTGGGCGATCGCATGCCTGTTGTCGAGGATGGCGATCTCAAGACCATCAACCAGAAGCTCGATTGGTGGGGTCTGAACTACTATATGCCGATGCGCGTCTTCGATGACTCTTCCAAGAGCGGCGATTTCCCCTGGACGAAGGAAGCGCCGCCGGCAAGCGACGTGAAGACCGATATCGGCTGGGAAATCTATGCACCAGGCCTGAAGCATGTCGTTGAGGATCTCAACAAGCGCTATGAGCTGCCGGAGTGCTACATCACCGAGAACGGTGCCTGCTACAATATGGGCGTCGTCGATGGCGAGGTCGATGACCAGCCGCGCCTCGACTACTATATCGAGCATCTCGGGGTCGTCGCCGATCTCATTAAGGACGGCTATCCGATGCGAGGCTATTTCGCCTGGAGCCTGATGGACAATTTCGAATGGGCGGAAGGTTATCGCATGCGTTTCGGCCTCGTGCATGTCGATTACGAGACGCAGGTGCGCACCATCAAGAAGAGCGGCAAGTGGTATAAGGAGCTTGCCTCGCAGTTTCCGAAGGGCAACCACAAGGCGGATTAATGCGGTTCTACCTTCCCGTTGAGGGGAGGGTAGCTATCGCTCGAATCGACGGGGCCTGATAGACGTCAGGCATGATCCAGCGGCCGATTTCCCTTTATGCACTTTGCGGCAGCCAGCGACAGGCCTCGAGCAGCCGCAGGCTGCTGGAGGCGTTGCGGCTTGCCTGTCCTGGCGGCGTCACCATGAAGATCTGCGACCTGATCGGCGAAATGCCGATCTTCAATCCGGACAATGAGGGTGAGAGAACGCCACCCATCGTTCTGGAATTCGCGGCGAAGATTGGACGGGCCGATGGCCTCGTCATTTCCTGTCCCGAATACGCCCATGGCATTCCCGGAGGCTTCAAGAATGCGCTGGACTGGCTGGTGTCGCGCGACGAGGTGCCGTTCAAGCCGCTAATGTTTGCCCATGCCTCGCATCGCGGCGATCTTGTCCTGGCACAGCTGACCGAGGTCCTGCAGACCATGTCGCTGCACATCGTCGCCGACGCTTTCGTGCGCCTGCCGGTTGCGGGCAAGAGCGATGAGACGCAGGCGGCCATGCTTTTGGAGGCGCGCGAAAATGGCCTCTTGTCCGGGAGTCTCAGCCGTTTCGCGCAAACGATTGCCGCCACGTCATGAATTTTCCCGGCTTCGGCAAATATGCAACCCTTTCCTGTAGGAATCTCCGATACGCCTTAACCGTTTGTTGAAGACCTGACGGCAGACTTCCGGGCCAAGGAGAAAAGGCGTGGGAGCAACTTTCAATTCACTGCGGCAAGCGACTCGGATCGGTCGTCATTCCATTGTGACGGCCGTTTTGATTTCCTTTGCTCTCGTGGTTGCCGTCGTGACCCTGATGGTGTTGACCGCAATCGGGCGCGTCGCTGATTACTCCAACAAGCTGGATGACGAACGTTCCTGGGAGACGACCGTCGGCGCCCTGAAAACCTTCCAGGGGCAGCTGGAAGCGACGCTGCATGACCATTCCGCGCGCAACGACGCGGCGCGAAGCGTCTACGGGACGAACGACCGGGGCTGGATTGCCGGTAATTACGGCGACATCTCCTCCAATGGCGCCCTGTTCGATACCGCCGTCATCGTCGACGACCACAATAAGCCGATTATTGCCTATCACGACGGCGTTCCGTTGACGGAGAATATCGAGGACGTCCTCGGCACCGCCATCTGGGCCTTGGTCGATCAGGCGCGCACCATGCGTGTGACGGGGGTGCCGGAAGCCTCGGGCTACATCATGACCAGGAATGGCATCGCCGCTGCCGGCGCTGCGACGATTCGCGAAAGGTCCGGCCGCATTCCCGCGCCGGAGGGCCAGCGGCGTTATCTGATCCTCGTGCGCTATCTCGACGCTGCCCGGATCAAGATGCTTTCCAACACCTATGTCATCAGCGGCCTGAAGCTGATGCCGCCGGAAACCGTGGCTCGCTACGCCGTTTCCATCGTCGATCCGCTGGGCAAGTCGCTTGGGCGGCTGGTCTGGAGCTCGCGCGAACCGGGCGACATGAGCTACCAAAAGGTCCGCCCACTGGTTCTCGGTGCGCTCGGCCTTGTCGGCCTGTTCTTCGTCGTGCTGCTGATCTTGGGGTCATTGGCAGGGCGCCGGTTGCGGTCGGAGGAGGTTCAGGCGCGTCAGGTTTCACTGCGCGACAGGTTGAGCGGCCTCCTCAACCGGGAGGGGCTGCGGCTCGATGTGGACCGGCTGGTCGAACGGGCGCGCAGCGACGGCACCAATGTCCTGCTTCTCTATCTCGATCTTGATGGTTTCAAGGAAATCAACGATTCCTATGGGCACGGCATGGGCGATCAGCTCATTCGCGCCGTGGCGGCTGGCCTCAGCGTGCTCGTGCCGCCACAGGCGGCGCTGGCCAGGGTTGGAGGAGACGAATTCGCCATCGTCTTCCCGACCAAGGAACTCAACGACGCGCCTGCCTTACAGCTGGCGGAACAGATTTTGGATTTTCTCTCCGAGCCCTTGGAAATCGGCCAGCGAGTGGTCGTCGTCGGCACCAGCATCGGCATCGCCACTTCGCCGGAAGGCCGTATCGACAGAGAGGAACTGGTGCGCCGGGCCGATCTTGCCATGTACAAGGCCAAGGAGGCGGGCCGTGCCCGCATGACCTGCTACGACACGGCCATGGATGCCGATCGCGAGGAGCGCAACGCACTGGAGCTCGACCTGCGCCGCGCCATCGAGATGGAGGAGCTGACGCTCGCCTATCAGCCGCTGGTCGATGCGTCGAGCTGCGAAATGACCGGCGTCGAGGCGCTCGTGCGCTGGAACCGTCCCGGCCATGGTCCGATTTCGCCCGAGGTCTTCATTCCTATTGCGGAAACCAGCGGGTTGATCGAGGCATTGGGCTTGCTCGTCCTGCGCAAGGCCTGCGAAGCCGCGCGGCAATGGCCGGATCTTCGCATTGCCGTCAATGTGTCCCCGGGGCAGTTCCGTAATCCTGCCTTCGCCGATTACGTCCGCAGCGTGCTGAACAGGACGGAAATCGAGGCTGAGCGCGTAACGCTGGAAATCACCGAAGGCTATATGATCCAGAATCCGGAGCGCACCCGTCAGTCGATCGAGCGGCTGAAGAGGCTCGGGGTCAAGGTGGCTCTCGACGATTTCGGCTCCGGTTTCTCTTCTATCGGCTATCTGCGCCAGTTCGGCTTCGATCGCATCAAGATCGATCGTTCACTGACCATGAATGTGCTCGAAGACGACCGCGCCCGCGAAATGCTGCAGGCGACGGTGGCATTGGCGCGTTCGCTCGATATTCCCGTCACGGCCGAAGGCATCGAAACCGAGGCGCAGGGAAGGGCGCTGGAAGGCTTCGGCTGCGACGAGCTGCAGGGCTATTTCTACGGCAAGCCCATGCCGGAAACCGAGATCAGCAAGCGGCTCGCCGTGCAGATGGCCATGGAGCTGGACGAAGAGCACGCCGCCGCTTGATATGCTCAAAGCATTTCTGTTTTCCCTGGAACTGCTTCAGCCGATATGTTCGTGGCCGCGCTTGCGGGCGAGCGCGATCTGCCGCTGCCTCTCGCGATAACGTTCGCGATCCTCTTCGCTGCGCTCGTGATAGCAATGGCTGCAGGAGACGCCGGCTTCGTAGAAGGGCGAGGTCACTTCCTCGGCCGTGATGGGATTGCGGCAGGCGTGGCAAAGCTTGTGATTGCCTTCCTTCAGGCCATGCTCGACGGAGACGCGCTCGTCAAAGACGAAGCAGGCGCCTTCCCAAAGGCTTTCTTCCGCCGGCACTTCCTCCAGATATTTCAGGATGCCGCCCTTGAGATGGTAGACTTCGTCGAAACCCTGCTGCTTCATGAAGGCGGTGGCCTTCTCGCAGCGGATGCCGCCGGTGCAATACATGGCGATCTTCGGCTTGTTGTGCAGGCCGGTATTCTCACGCACCCATTCGGGAAACTCGCGGAAGGTCTTCGTCTTCGGATCGACCGCGCCCTTGAAGACACCGATGGCGGTCTCATAATCGTTGCGGGTGTCGATGACGATCGTATCGGGATCGGAGATCAGCGCATTCCAATCCTTCGGCGCGACGTAGGTGCCGACCACCTTGGTGGGGTCGACATCCTCGACGCCCATGGTGACGATCTCTTTCTTCAGCTTCACCTTCATGCGTACGAAAGGCATTTTCGTGGCACGGCTTTCCTTATGCTCCAGGCCGGCAAATTCCGGTTGGGCGCGCAGGAAGGCGAGGACTGCGCCGATGGCAGCATCCGTGCCGGCGATGGTGCCGTTGATCCCTTCATGCGCGAGCAGCAGCGTGCCCTTGACGCCATTTTCCTCGCAGAGCGCAAGCAAAGGCTCGCGCAGACTTTCGAAGCGCGGAAAGGAAACGAAATGATAGAGCGCGGCAACGAGGAATGCGCCGGTCGTGTCGCGCCGTGGATCTGAAAGCATGTCGGTCATGGCGGGGAAATACAATTTTGTGGGCTTTCAGGCAATCGGGATTTACGTCGCAATCCCGATTGCCTGGTGCATTGACCGGGCAGGATGACGGCAAAGTTAGGCCAACAGGCTGAAAGACCGATTGAATCGTCCATGCTCGGCATGTCGCCGCCTCAATCCGCAGCTTCCAGCCAGAGGCGCTTTATAGTTCGTGCCTCGCGCTCGGGCTTGTCGGCAAAGACCCAGCGCGCCCGGTTCAGTGCTTCCTCACGGGCCATCTGCTGCCGGGAAATGATCGCCTCCAGCAGACGCGCGTGATCGTCGCTCCCGTTGAAGAGATGCGGCTCGCGGTCCGCGACGTCAGACAATATCGACATGTCGAGATAGCGGCCGAGCACATCGACCAATATCTTGGCCTCCAGTTGCTTCGCATGCATGGCGGCGGGCCAGACCTCGCGCAGCAGCATGTGATGCATCCAGTAATCCTGACTGCGCTTGCGCAGATCGTGAAAACACTCGGCATGGGCCACTTCCGCATGGCATTCGGAAAGCGCCTGCATTGCCTTGCGGACGTTCTTGCGCCAGCCTTTCTGGAAAAGACGGGCCGTATCGCGCCGCCCTCCCTCGAATGATGCATCCTTCAACGCCTCGAGTGCCTCGCTGCAGGTGGTGATTGCCAGCCGTGCCTTGGCTTCGAGATCGGTCTCGGCCTCAGCGAGGCGGTCGCGCCTGCTGGTCAGGACATCGGTTACGCGGGTAAGCGCCTGCAATTCATCTTCGGATTTCGCCGTCGTCTGCAGGTCGTGGCCGGCCTCAATCAGCGCGGTCGCGTCGCGTACGCCGGAAAGCGAGCGGGCCATGTCGCCAAGCCGGTCATTCTCCTGCTGTTGAAATTCGCGCGCGATGGGCGCCATCAACCGGTAAAGCGCGCGCACGCGCTTGATGTTCTTCCGCGCGGCGTGAACCGCTTCGTGCAGGCCTTGGGGCCTATCCGTCAGAACAGCCATCGCTTTGCCGAGTTGATGCGCGGCGGCTTTGTGCACCTCGCCATCAAGAGCCCGGTCAGGCCGTACGCGATAGCTCATCGTACTCCTGTTCGAACTGCGTCGCGAGAGCCTGATTGGAATAGCGGTATTCGCCGGTCACTTCGCGGCCGATCCAGTCCGGCAGTTCCGGATCATCGCTTTCGTCTTCCATCTCCACTTCGGCGATCACAAGACCGCGATGGGCGCCACGGAAGACATCCACCTCCCAGACAAATCCCTTGAAGGGCACCTTGTGGCGGGTCTTCTCGATGACGAGGCCGATCGCCGTTCCCAGAAGCTCCTCGGCGTCATCGACGGGGATCTCGTATTCGAACTCATCCCTCGTCATCGCCTTGCCGATCTTGATCGTCAAAGTCGCCGTGGTCTCGTTCGTCAGCCTTATCCGCACGGAGCGGTCGTTCATGGAGGCAATATATCCCTGTCGCAGGATCAGCTTTTCCGAGGCGAATTCACGCCAATGATCGCCGCGCACCAGAAACTTTCGCTCGATCTCTTTTGCCATGCGTTTAACATGCTCCACCGGCACAGACCGAGGCAGACTATAGTATGTCACGACGAATTCCTACCCGTCCTGTCCAAAGCGTGCTTTTGTCTCGACAAGCATTCTCGGGGAGGTTATTCGAGAGCCGGTTTCAATCGTTTTAAAGGAGCGCACCGACCATGGGCGAGAAAACCGAAAAGCTTCTTTCCATTCTGAAACTGCAGCCCGTCGTTCCGGTGCTGATCGTCGATGATGCGAAATCGGCCGTGCCGCTCGCGCGGGCGCTCGTTGCCGGCGGTCTGAAGGCCATCGAGATCACGCTGCGCACGGCTGGCGCGCTCGATGCCATCAAGGCGGTCGCCGAAGAGGTGGAAGGGGCCGAAGTCGGCGCTGGTACGATCCTCAATGTCAGCCAGTGGGATGCAGCCGTCGAAGCCGGTTCCAAGTTCATCGTGAGCCCCGGCACGACCCAGGAACTGCTGGACGCCGCGCGCTCCTCACATGTGCCGCTGCTGCCGGGTGCTGCGACCGCAAGCGAAGTCATGGCGCTGCGGGAGGAGGGCTATACGGTGCTCAAGTTCTTCCCGGCCGAGCAGGCCGGCGGCGCGTCCTATCTCAAGGCTCTGTCTTCGCCGCTCGCCGGTACGGTGTTCTGCCCGACCGGCGGTATCTCGCTGAAGAATGCTCATGATTATCTGTCGCTGCCGAACGTGATCTGCGTCGGCGGCTCCTGGGTGGCGCCGAAGGAGCTGGTTGCCGCCGGCGACTGGGCCGGTATCACCAAGCTTGCCGCCGAGGCCGCAGCCCTCAAGGGTTAAGACATCCCTCTGTCCAATTTCAAAGGCGCGTGGAGCTTTCTGCGCGCCTTTTTGCATGATGTGGATTGGTATTTGCGGTTGCGCTTCCTATCTCCCCTTCACCATCACAAGGACGGAGGACCATCCATATGATCGACGCCCGCAAGCTTCTTGACCAGTTCCTGGGATCGCAGGTCCCTGGAATGCAAGGAACGGTGAAAGACAGGGCAACGCAGGCCATCAATCTCGCCAGGGATAATCCGATGGCGACAAGCGCTATCGCCGGCGTGCTGCTCGGGACGAAAACCGGGCGTCAGGTTGCCGGCAATGCGTTGGCGCTCGGCGGCCTCGCCGCTATCGCCGGACTTGGCTATCAAGCCTACAAGAATTATCGTGATGGCAATCAGCCTCAGCCGACATCCCAATCGACCCAGCAGGCCGAGCCGCAATTCCTGCCGCCGCCGTCAGATTCCGGTTTCAGCACAGCGCCGGCCGTCGCCAGCAATGATTTTACGCTTTCGCTCGTGCGGGCCATGATCGCTGCTGCGCGCGCCGATGGCCATATCGACGATGTGGAGCGTCAGCGTATTCTCGGCAAAGTGCAGGAGGCGGGCGTCGGGTCCGAGGCGGAAGCCTTCTTCCAGCGCGAGCTTGCCAATCCCGTCGATCTTGATGCCATCGTTGCTTCGGCAAAGACCGAGGAGCAGCGGGTGCAGGTCTATACCGCGTCGCGGCTGGCGATCGAGCCTGATTCCCGGGCTGAGCGCGGCTATCTCGATCTGCTGGCCGGCAGGCTCGGTTTGGCCGATGCCCTGGTCGACCATATCGAGGCGACGGTTGCGGGCGCCAAAGTCCAGCTCTGACGGATAGCGCCGATTGCCTTTCGGCAGCGGCTGGCCTAAGCCTTCGCCGAAACATTTCATGGCGTGCTAGGGATCGGCGATTTGACGGACAAAAAAAGCAACACCCGCTCGGCGGCGATCGCCGCCGGCATTATTTTGGTGGTGGCGACGGTCGCGCTTTACCTGATGCCGAATGTCATCGTCCGGCTCGGTTCGATCTCGCCATGGCTCGGCACTGGCTTCGGCGTATTGGTCATCCTGGCCTTCTTCCTGGTGTTCTGGCTGAGAGCCCGCTACCAGCGGCGCAGGGACTCCTAGAGCCTTTCCGCTTTTCTCCGAATCGCGAAAACGCTCTATCGTTTTGTTGTTACGCAATTCCGGACGGAAAACCGCTTCGCACTTTTCCGGGAATTGCTCTAGCGGCCGTCAGTTCTGCAGCGAGGCGCCGAGTAGAATGACGCCGGTGCCGATGACCAGCAGCGCGCCGAGAATTTCGATGCCATTGCCAACCCAGGCCGAAAGCCTCGATCCCTTGCCGGTGAAACGGACTGCGGTGCCTTTTGCGAAGACGGCGATGATGGCAAGCAGCGAGACGGTCAGCGCCGTGCCGATGGACATGGCCAGCACGGACAGAAGCCCGCCGAGATAGAGCCCGTTCAGCATCGAAAAAGTCATGACCAGCAGTGCGCCAGAGCACGGGCGCAGCCCGACGGCGATGATGGCCGACCAGGCTTCGCGGACACTGAATTTCTCGTTCGACAGCATCTTCGGATCGGGAAGGTGGGCGTGCCCGCATGCCTCGCAATAACCGCCATCGCCTGTTGCATGTGCGGGATCATAGCAGTGATAGCCGCCGGGCGCCGGCATCGTTGCGCGGGCGCGTGCAAAACTTCTTGAATCCGTGCCCGTTGCCGCTCCTTCGAACAGAGAGAGGCCGATCGGGCCGGCCGATGTCGCGAGCTGCATTTCCTGGCGCTGCGCCCGGCTCTGCAGCATCGCCCGCAGCTTGCGGAACAGCAGCCAGCTGCCGAACAGGATGACCATGACGAAGCTGGTGATTTCCATGGCGTTGGTCGCCATCGTCATGGTGATGCCCGAGCCGCGCAGGACGAAATAGGCAGCGCCCACGACAAGGACGGCGACAAGGCCCTGGATGAGCGCGGAAACGAACGAGATACCGATGCCGCGTTTCAGCTCGATTTCGTTGGCGACCATGTAGGAGGAAATGACAGCCTTGCCGTGGCCCGGGCCGGCGGCATGAAAGATGCCATAAGCGAAGGAAAGGCCGATCAGCGTCCAGAGTTGCCAGGGGTCCTGGCGCATGGCTTCGATCGACTTGGTGAGCGCGCGGTAGAAAGCCTGCTGCTCGTAGTTCACATAGAGAAAGATCGGCGCAAGCGGGCCGCCGATCGGCTGGAAGCTCGGTTCCGCCGTGCCGATGCCGAGCGGCGAGCCTGCGGCATGTGCCAGACCGGCGGCCGCCAAAAGGGCGAGTACTGCGGCCGGAGCGAGCTTCCTTAGTCTCGAAATCAGCATTCGACGTCTATCCGCGTTGCGAAGAGTTTCGACATGGTCGTTCCCGTCGGATCGTTGAAGAAGGCATCCGTCAATGTCGATCTGTTTTCGGCGATAACCTCGTCCGGATTGGGGCGAACGACCTTCTGCGTGCAGCTCTTGA
Source organism: Martinezella tropici (assembly GCF_008370325.1). GTDB lineage: Bacteria > Pseudomonadota > Alphaproteobacteria > Rhizobiales > Rhizobiaceae > Rhizobium > Rhizobium tropici_B. The sequence goes on from NZ_VNIP01000006.1 coordinate 90,975, forward strand.
AGGCATTGCCCTCCGTCACCAACTCGTTGTCGCTCGGGAAATCGATGGAGGTATAGAGCGTCGAATCGTAAATGCCGAAGCTCAGCTTGTTGCCCTTGGCGAGCGGCATCGGCTCGGAGGGCTTGACGGCGAAGAACATCAAGAGCTGGCCGTCGCGATAATCGACATTGATGACGTCGGGCTTGGCCACCTTGATCGTTTTGCCGTTCAGCGTCAGGTTCGTGTAGTAATCGTAGTCGGCAAGCGACTCGCGCACCGTCTTGCCGACCTCCTTCAGCTCGTCCGGGTCGAGCTTCAGATTGGTGTTCTTGTCGAAATCCATCAATACGGAAGAGGAGAAGACCTCGTCGAAGCGCCAGACGTTGCGCAGCTCCTGCACATTGCCGTCTGCGCCTGCCAGTACTTCCAGGCGGGCTTCGACGAAAATATGCGGATGCGCGGATGCTGCGGCCGGCACGAGAAGCAGGCCGCCGGTTAGGGCAAGAGCATAGGCGGTCGTGGATTTTCTCATGCGTCCGATAGGTTTCGTGAGCATTGATTCGCTTCGTTTTCTGGTCAGGAAATGAGACGGAATTGGGACCGGCCCTTGCGTCCAGCGTCGTTCAGCCGTTCTTGCGGAACCAGTTGTGCAGATAGTCCACAAAGATGCGCACTTTGGCCGGGAGATAGCGCCGGTGCGGATAGACCGCATAGATGCCGCGGTCGGTGGGGAGATAGTCGTTGAACAAGGTCAGCAGCCGCCCGCTCTCGATCGCCTTGCGGCCGATGAAATCCGGGACGGCGGCAACGCCGAGATCGGAAAGTGCTGCACGCAGCGTCGCATGCGGGCTGTTGACCTCGAGCGTTCCGTTGATCGCGACGTTGAAATTGGTGCTGTCGGCATCGACGAAGCGGATGTTGCCCTGCGAGCGGGTGTTGGTATCGATGATGAAAGGCACGCGGGCAAGATCGGTCGGATGCACCAGCGTTGGATAGCGATCGAGGAATGCCGGGGTCGCGCAGAGATGGATGCGGAAGTCGGAGATCTTGCGGGCGATCATGCCGGAATCCTCGAGCTTGGTGATGCGCACGGCGACATCGAATCCTTCCTCGATCAGATCGACGAAACGGTCGTCGGCGGAGATTTCCAGCGCGAGATCGGGGTTCTCCTTGGCGAAATCGATCAACGACTGTCCGACATCGGCATCGACGAAGGTGCGCGGCACGGAAACGCGCAGCCGACCTTTGAGCTGCTGATTGTTCTCGCGCACGAGGTCGGCAAGATTGTCGATCTCCTTCAATATGTCGGAAGCGGTGCGATAATAGGTATGGCCAGCCTCCGTCATGGAGAACTGGCGTGTCGTGCGGTTGAGCAGCAGCGCGCCGAGCTCGTCTTCAAGCTCGCGGACATATTTCGACAGCAGCGCCTTGGATCGTCCCGTCTTGCGCGCGGCGGCCGAAAATCCTTCCGCTTCGACCACGTCGATAAAGGCGCGAATCCGGGTCAAAGTGTCCATGGCGAAGCCTCCCGTTAACTGTTTCTGGATGTTGAACAAAACGTGCTGATTTGTTCAATTATTTTTTTAGGGCATGGCTGAAAAATTTTCTTGATTATTACGGCGAATATTCCTATTTCCCGATCAGCCCAAAGTCGCACGTGCCCGTGGGTGTCCGCCGATCCTCGATGTGGTGAGAAAATCGGTAAGGTACCTGGAACTAACCCCTCCAGTCGCTATTTCGGCCAACCGAAAAATGCGAGGACATCTGAAGCAACGACGGTGCGGGCCTTTTTGTTCTCTCCCGGCTTTCCATCAGCTGGGGATACTGAAGAGGCACACCTTCATTGCCGGAAGTGCGGTTGGGATATTCCCTCCAATCCATGGCAGACAAAGCGAATTAGCGCCGCTTGCGGCACTCGTTCATTATCCGCGCTTCGCGCATTTGCACGGTACCGGGGTCTCCACCGGCTGGTTCCTGAGCGAATGAGCGTCGCCCTTTGTCCTCTGGGTTTTCCCGGAGCCTTTGGAATTTGAAAGGGAATTGACATGACCACGCAACGTATTCGCGATTTCCTCGCTACCCGACGTCCGGACGGTCCTTGCCTGGTGGTCGATCTCGATGTCGTCCGCGACAATTTTCACGCCTTCCGTCATGCCATGCCGGACAGCGCCATCTATTATGCCGTCAAGGCCAATCCGGCTCCGGAAGTGCTGCGCCTGCTCGCAAGCCTCGGCTCCAATTTCGATTGCGCGTCCGTCGCCGAAATCGAAATGGCGCTCGATGCCGGTGCGACCGCGGCTCGCATTTCCTTCGGCAACACCATCAAGAAGGAGCGCGATATCGCCCGTGCGCATGCACTCGGCATCAGCCTCTTCGCCGTCGACAGCCACGAGGAAGTCGAGAAGATTTCGCGTGCAGCCCCCGGCGCTCGCGTGTTTTGCCGCGTCTTGACGGATGGCGAAGGTGCGGAATGGCCGCTGTCGCGCAAGTTCGGCTGCGTGCCGCAGATGGCCGTCGACGTTCTCGTCTACGCCCATCAGCTGGGTCTGGAATCCTACGGCGTGTCTTTCCACGTCGGCTCGCAGATGACCAAGGTCGATGCCTGGGACGATGCTCTTGCCGATGCCAAGCGCGTCTTCGTTTCGCTCGCCAAGCAGGGCATCCACCTGCAGATGGTCAACATGGGTGGCGGTTTCCCGACCAAGTATCTGCGCGACGTTCCGTCGGCCGAAGCCTATGGCAAGGCGATCTTTGCGTCTCTGCGCGCCCATTTTGGCAACCAGATCCCGCACACGATCATCGAGCCGGGCCGCGGCATGGTCGGCAATGCCGGCGTGATCAAGGCTGAAGTCGTCCTGATTTCCAAGAAGTCCGACAATGACGCCGCTCGCTGGGTTTTTCTCGACATCGGCAAGTTCGGCGGCCTCGCCGAAACCATGGACGAGGCGATCCGCTACCCGATCCGCACGGAGCGCGACGGCGACGAGATGGAAGCCTGCGTTATCGCCGGTCCGACCTGCGATTCCGCTGACGTGCTCTATGAGAAGAACCTCTACCCGCTGCCGGTGACGCTCACCATTGGCGACGAGGTCCTGATCGAAGGCACCGGCGCGTATACCACGACCTACTCGGCTGTTGCCTTCAACGGGTTCGATCCTCTGAAGGCTTATATTATCTGAGTCCGATATCGCCGCCCCCGTAGCCAACCGGGGCGGCACCCTCACAATAGTTCGTCACCACCGCTGATAACGGTATTGGGTACGGGAGGCCGAGATGGCCGCTGTTCTTGATTCTGTCCGCGCATTCTTTGCGCCGTCCACTTTCACCCTCGACCTGGAAAACGCAGGCGATGTCGTCGCGCGCGAAAACCTGCTGGATCGCGCCATGGGCGCAGATCGCCGCAAGAAGTCATCCGAAAAGCTGCGCCACGGCCGTGTTCCGGCCGAAGGTCTGGCGCTGGTCGCGCGCGATCGTGCCGGCCATGTCATCGGCACGGTCCGCCTGTGGAACGTCGAAGCCGGTGTCGATCGCGAGACGCGTCCGGTCGATGCGTTGCTGCTCGGCCCGCTGGCGATCGATCCTGCCTATGAAGGCAAGGGCATTGGTTCGGCACTGATGCGTGCCGCCATCATGGAAGCCAAGAAACGCGGGCATGGCGCCATCCTGCTCGTCGGCGATGCGCCCTACTACGAGCGTTTCGGCTTCTTTGCCGTGAAGACCCGCCATCTTGTCATGCCGGGTCCGTTCCAGCGCGATCGTTTCCTGGCTCTCGAGCTCAAGGAAGGCTGGCTTGACAGCGCCGCCGGCATGATCGTTGCCAGCGGCCGCAAGCTCGCACAGCCGCCGGTCGCCAAGGCTGCGTAAAACGCACGAACAGCTTTGAGATTCTGCTACGCCTTCGCCCGCCTGAGCGAAGGCGTTTTTATTTGGCAGCCTTCATGCCATCCGTTGCCGGCTCGTAGCCATCCGTCAGCGTTTTCAGGAAGGCGACGACATCGGCGATCTCGGCATCGTTCAGGGCAGGGGTGTCGCCGGGCTTGCGGTTCATCGGTGCGTCGATGACGTCGATATTGGCTTGGTACTGGGCTGGCAGGTCATCATATTTCAGGACCTTACCACTCGCATCCTTCGGATAGATTTCGTCCGGATTGGTGTCGCGTTTGACGTAGAATCGGGTCACATCCTCGAGCGTGCGGTAGATGCCATTGTGGAAGAAGACATGGCGGGTGGCGACGTTGCGCAGGGTCGGTGTCTTGAAGAGCCCGCAATTCTGTTGCTGGGCCGAATATGTATCGTTGCGCAGCGGGCCGCAAATGCCGGTGTCATAATAGCGCGCATCGGCATTGGCCGGAATGGCCGGATTGCGCGGCGCCCCGAGCGCCTCGAATTCGAAATCGGTAAAGTTTGGCATCTGCCCGTCGCCCGTCATCTTATCCAGATGGCAGGAGGCGCAATTGCCCTTGTTCGCATCGTCGAACAGCTTCAATCCCCGCGTTTCCGCATCCGTCAGCACTGCCTTGCCGCGCAGGTAATAATCATACTTGCTCGTATAGGGATGGAAGGAAGGCTCTTCGATCTGATAGCGGGCGAGCGCGAAGCCGATCTCCGAAATCGTCATGTCCTGATCGTTGAGGACATTGTCGCCGAAGAGCGCCGAAATGTCCTTGCCGTATCCCTTTTTCAACTTGGCATAGACGGTGGCGGCATCGGCATTTGCCATCTCGAAGGGCGAGATCATCGGCTGCAGCGCCTGTTCTTCGAGTGAATCGACGCGCCCGTCCCAGAACATGCCGCCTTGCGGCACGAGGTTCGCGGCCGCTGCATCGGCCTTGATCACGGCCTGGGCCGTCAGCGGACCGGTGACGGCTGCGGGAGCATTGGCCAGAGCTACGCCCGATGCTTCGGTCATCGGCGAGGCTTCCGCTGCCTCATCGGCGGCGCTCTCTTCTCCGATCGAGAAGGAAGGCGTCGACATCTTGTAGGCGAGGCTGGGTACCGTGCGGATGCCAGGTTGATCGAGATGCGCGCCTCCAAGCTGGACCGTAAGGTCGTTGGCGGGCGCGTAGTGGTTGGCGGGATCATGGCAGGTCGCGCATGACATCTGGCCGCCGCCCGAGAGCGACGGATCGAAGAACAGCTTCTTGCCGAGTTGGGCAACCGCACTCAGTGGCGCCTGGTCATCATAGCCGCCGGTTGCCGAAGCACTGGCCGCCGGTTCGTTTGCCATGCCGATAGCCGCACCCGCAAGCGAAAGGCCCGCGAGTGCGAGGAGCGGCAGGAGACGGCGGTTGATCGAGGGCATTTCCGTCTCCCCTGTAATTTTAAGATGCCTGGTTGCCGGTCTTCGGATCGAGGATCAGCTTCGGTGCATCACCCTTGGACCAGTCGAACATGCTGTTCAGCGAGCCCGAGAGCACATCGAAGGAGCCGCCGCCGAGACGGGCCCCGGCCATCCAGTTATCCTGGATGAAGCGCATGACGGAGGTCTGGTCGGTCAGCGTATGGTCGACGAAGTTGACCTTGGCGTAGGGTGAGATGATGAGCAGCGGCTGGCGCGTGCCATAACCGCAACGTCCCTGAGCCGGCTGGCCGTTGACGCCGGGCAGCGGTGTGCCGGTGGAGCAGCCGTCGCCGCTCAGCACGTCGTAACCCTTGACCGGGAGTTTCGACGGATTGACGACCGCATGGGTATGGTCATACCAGCCGTCGGAATCGTCGTAGAGGATAATGATCGCGGTGTCCTTCCAGTCCGGCGAATTCTGCACGGTGTTGACCACTTCGGTCACGAATTCCTGCTCGTCGAGCGGATCGGAATAGCCGGCATGGCCATCCTGATAGGCGGGGGCCTTCAGGAAGCTGACAGTCGGCATGTTGCCGTTCTTCAGGGCCGCATAGAAGTCTGTCATGTCATACTGGTGGTTGGCTGCATCGGTGGTGCCGATTGCAGCGACCGAAGACGGACGCGCATGCGTCGGATTGGCGGTCGAGGCGTAGTACTGGAACGGCTGGTGATGCGGGATGTAATCACCGTAATTGATCTTGGTGACGGCCGAGGTCGTCGCGCGCTTGCAGCCGGTCGTGCCGTCCGGGTTGGTCAGCGAGAGGTCGAAGCCGCCTTCGAAGAAGCCCCAGGTGATTTTATGCTCGTTCAGCATGTCGCCGATGTTCTTGCCGTACATCAGCGCCGTCTGGCCGACCGAACAGACGTCGCCCGTCGGGTCGAAATCGCTGATTACGGTCCAGCCGCCATTGCCGTCGGGCACGATGCGACCCTTGGAATAGGTGCCGTCGCTTTCCAGCGTATAGCCGGGCGGCAGGATTGCACCGTTGGTCTGGCCGGAGATCAGGTTCAGCGCGCCGGGGGTGGAGGGGCCGAAATTGGTGGAGAAGGAATTGTCGCTCAGCGCATAGTGTTGGGCGTAGTTCCAGAGGGCCGTGACGGTATTGCCGTCATAAAAGCCCATGACCTGACCCTTGGTGCCGAAGGCGCCGGCGGCACCCTTGGTGCCTTTGCCGGTGTTGGCCGGGAAAAGGTCCATGGCGAAGTTGTCATAAGCCGCCTGTTCGGCGGTATAGCCGTGGTTCTGCGACTGGGTCGCCGCCTGCGTACGGTCGAGCCGGAAGGGGGCGGCCGCATCGGCGCCGTTCGCCGTGTTGGTCTTGTTCGGATTGGTGTCGAGAAGACCGGCATTGGCGAGCGTATTGATATCGGTCGGCGTGTTGTCGGCCGCCTTGAATTCCGGCTCTCCGGCGACGTTTGCGGCCTTGGGGTAGGTCGCGAAATAATGGTCAAAAGAAACGTTTTCCTGGAAGATAACGACAAGATGCTTGATCGGCGTCGCAGTATTCGGCGCCGGCGCCACGTCGGCGGCACCGGCGGTAGAACAGAGCAAAACAAGGGTAAGCGCGCTGCCGGCGGTAAGGGCGGCGCGACGTGAAAGACTGGTCATCGTCATATCCTCTTCGAGTGGGGGCATTGCTCCGGCGCATGTTGCGCCACGCCGGGCATAGAGAACCCTTTCGAGCTATCAACGGAGCATGACAGTTCCATGAAGGGTGAGGTGAGGCCATTCAGCTTTTGCCATCGCATTTCTGGCAAGCAATTGATTTTGCTGTGTTGGCAGGAAGCATGCGGGAGGTACCCGTCTTGTGTGTTTGCGATGCTACCTTATGTCACGGACGGCGTCGGTGCCTTCCATTCGCCATCGTGCTTCGAGACGGCCCTTCGGGCCTCCTCAGCATGAGGGCTGATCTTGTGTGCTTCGCGACGGAACTTGCTCCACCTCATGGTGAGGTGCATCGACGTTAAGCGCAGCGAAAACGGCGATGCCTCGAACCACGAGATGGCCGGGTTTGCGCCGGATGTTACCCAACCACATGATTTGCTCCGCCCCTCCAGAGGTGCGGAACTCGAAGAGCGGAGCCTCGAAGGACGAGGCGGCCCCGTCACCCAAATACGAAAGCTAGATATTCTGATCCATCGTCTCGGCCGGAATTTCATCGGCGCGATGGATGCGGACGACCGTGGCGGGAACGCCGGCGACGGTGCAATGGGGGGGGACGGGCTTCACCACGACGCTGCCGGCCGCGACCTTGCTGAAGGCGCCGACTTCGATGTTGCCGAGGATCTTGGCGCCGGCGCCGATCATCACGCCGTGGCGGATCTTCGGATGGCGGTCGCCGCTTTCCTTTCCGGTGCCGCCCAAAGTGACGTTCTGCAGAATGGACACCTCGTCCTCGATGACGGCGGTTTCGCCGATGACGATGCCGGAGCCATGATCGAGCATGATCGACGTGCCGATCTCAGCAGCCGGATGGATGTCCGGACCGAAGACGAGCGAGACGAGGTTGGAAAGCCAGCTGGCGATTTCCGTGCGGCCTTCGGTCCAGAGCGCATGGGCGATGCGATGGGCCTGCAGGGCGTGGAAGCCCTTCAGGTTCAGAAGCGCATGCAGATAGGTGGTGCAGGCCGGATCGCGGGTTCGCACCGCCACGAGATCGGCTTCCGTTGCCCGCAGGATTGCTTCGTGGCGAGCCAGCACATCGGACAATAGCGAAAGCAGATCTCCGTGGTCGATCCCGACGACGCAGAGCCGTGCGGCGAGCACATTGGCAAGGCTTTCCGCATCGGAGCGGCTGGCTAGTACCTGCGCCTGCAGCAGCGGGGCGAGCGTCGGCTCGCGCGCCGCAAGCTCAGTGGCTTCGCAACGGATCACGTCCCACACATTCTGGACGGAGGCAGGATTATTTCCGGCGGCTACCGTTCCTGACTGGGGCATGATCCTGCCTTTCTGCTCAGAGTGGTTGGACGCTTCATTGTATTGCTCTACCACTCTATCTGTTTGCTTTTACGCGATCCCGGACGGAGAACCGCTACGCACTTTTCCTGGAATTGCTCTTAGGCGGAAATGTCGATGACGCCGCAATCGCCGGCTTCGGAGGCGAAGGCGAGCAGCTTGCCGGATTTGCTCCAGCTCATCGACGTGATCGCACCCTTGCCAGGCCTGCGCAGAAGCGCCTCCTTGGCGTCGCCGATGCGAACCGCAAGGATCATACCATCGATGAAACCGATTGCGAGGATATCCTCGGCAGGATGGAACTTCACCGAAGTCGCCATGATGTTGGCGCGCGTGCCGAGCTCCAGCGGCGCCTTGCCCATCGGGCCATCCTTGCCCTGGAAGGGCCAGACGATCGCTGCCGGCGCGCCCGACGAAGCGAGCCATTTGCCCTTATTGGACCAGGAGAGCGACTTCACCTTTGCGGGATAGCCGGTCATGCGCATGTGCCTGGCTTCGGCGCCCGGCTTCGCATCCATCTTCCAGCCATGCAGGGCATTTTCCTGCATCGTCGTCACGATGAACTGGCCATCCGGCGAAAAGGTGACGCTGGTATGGGCGCCCTTCCATTCCAGATTGATCGGCTGGGCGCTCATGCCGACCCAATGCAGCGACACGCCGTTGTAGCGTGCGACGGCGATCCGCATGCCCTTGGGCGCAAAGGCGATACCCTCGACGGTGCGCTCCTCGGTAAATTCCTTCGTCGTGCCGTCGGCGAGACGCACGAAGGTGCTCTTGCCATAGGAATAGGCGACGGCGCCCTGCGGTCCGGCGGCGACCTGGCCGATCCATTTGCGCGGCGCTTCAGCCAGCGTTGCCGCGCTGCCGTCCGCGGTAATCCGGAGGACCTTGCCGTCCTCGCCGCCCGAAATCAGGCTCTCGCTATGGGGATCGCGGATACAGGTCAGCATTCCGTGATGGGCTTCGGTGACCTTCTCGCCGCCTTCGAGGCGATGGACTGCGCCGGCGGCGCTGGCGAAGAAGGGGGTGTCACCTAAAAATTCGACGGCCAGAACGTGGCCGTCGATATCAAGCGGAGCAACAGTCGGCATCAGGCGGACGCCTCGCACGCCTTGAAGCTCTGTTCCAGCTTTTCGCGATCGAGCTCGCGGCCGATGAAGACGAGGCGGCTCTCATGCTTTTCGCCATCCTTCCAGGGACGCTGATGATCGCCTTCGATGATCATGTGGACGCCCTGGACGACATAGCGTTCCGGGTCGTCCTTGAAGGCGATGATGCCCTTGAGGCGCAGGATGTTCGGGCCTTGCGTCTGCGTGATCTTCTGGATCCAGGGGAAGAAGCGCTCGGCATTCATCTCGCCGCCGCGCAGCGAAACCGACTGCACGGTCACGTCGTGGATCGGCGAAGGAGCGTGGTGGTGGTGATGGTCGTGATCATGGTGGTGATGATCGTGGTCATGATCATGATGGTGGTGGTGATCATGGTCATGGTCGCAATCCGGGCCGCAGACATGATCCTCATGGCCGTGTTCGAGGAAATGCGGGTCGTTTTCGAGAGCGCGTTCCAGGTTGAAGGCGCCCTGGTTGAGCACGCGGGCGAGATCGACGCCGGAGCGAGTCGTCTTGTAGACGCGGGCAGCCGGGTTGATCGCATGAACGATATCCTCGATCTGCGCCAGTTCTTCCGGAGAGACGAGATCGGACTTGTTGATGACGACGACATCGGCAAAGGCGATCTGGTCTTCGGCCTCGCGGCTGTCCTTCAGGCGCAGCGGCAGGTGCTTGGCATCGACGAGCGCGACGACGGCGTCGAGTTCGGTCTTGGCGCGGACGTCGTCGTCCATGAAGAAGGTCTGGGCGACGGGAACCGGATCGGCAAGGCCTGTCGTTTCGACGATGATGCCGTCAAAGCGGCCGGGGCGGCGCATCAGGCCTTCGACGACGCGGATCAGATCGCCGCGGACGGTGCAGCAGACGCAACCATTGTTCATTTCGTAGATTTCTTCGTCCGATTCGACGATGAGATCGTTGTCGATGCCGATCTCGCCGAATTCGTTGACGATGACGGCATATTTCTTGCCGTGGTTTTCAGACAGGATGCGATTGAGCAGCGTCGTCTTGCCGGCGCCGAGATAGCCGGTGAGAACGGTGACGGGTACGGGCTTTTGCGTGGCTGTTTCGGTCATGGGAGCCTCGAAATATGGAAGGTTGCCCCGGGGAGCAGATATTGGTCGGGTTCCATATAAGGAGTTGAGGACGCCAGTTCAAAGGCTTTTATATGTTATAAGATCACATTAGGTCCGGGATGGCTGGCTGAATATCGGTTTGCGAGAAATCATCGCCGACAAAGAGAAGAGGGCATCCAAATTCCTTGGCGGTCGCATAGGCAAAGCAATCGCCATAATTTAGGGCGGCCGGGTGAATTCCCTTACCCCAACGTGAATACGCATCAGCCGCAAGCTGCGAGCGTTCCGACGTGACTTCGATCACTTCGACCGCAGGCGAAGTCAGAAGTTCTCGCATTTGCTTATCGAAGCCCCGCCGTGTCGCAACGATGAGTGCTTCAAGCATTGTTCCTGCTGAAATAAGAACGCGATTTTCACTCTGAAACACGATTTCGCATGCCGAAGCGTGCAGCTCATTTGCAAGCATCGCAACAAGAGCCGAAGTATCGACGACAATCACTTGGGCAAACCATGCTCATCATATAAGAAGTCTTGGCTTCTGGCGGCATCGGGGCCTGGAGGTAAGTTTTTCCTCTTAACCTCCTCTTGCAGCTTTTTGATGAGGTTTCCCTTTTCTGCTGATGTCATGGGCCTTTTCATCGGCTGTATGCGCGCAGCCGGCATACCATCCTGTGTCAGCACAACTTCCTCGCCTTGCTTTGCAAGTCGCACCAATTCTTTGAGTTGGCCCTCAGCATCATCGAGGGAAATACGCATATCTGCCTCCCGGCGGATAAAGAAGATTGCCGATAATATGATGGATTGTGCCGCTTGATACAAGCAATCCGCTATCTGAACGCCTTCACATCAAACTCATTGACATCCTGCAAGAGTTCCAACAGGCCTTGCACCGCATGCGCGATCAGTCGCTCGCCCTTGGCAGCCGTCGCGACGCCTGCATTGCCGGCAACGCCCTGCGTGCTCAGATCGGACATCTTCCAGCCGAAGGCATGCGGGCCGTAGGCCCGCAGATGCTTGAAGCCCTCGATGAACTCCGATTGGCGCGACGGGAAGTTCGCCGCCTTCGACATATCAACCTTCTCCGGATGGAGGGCGAGCATGACCGATGTCTCGATGTCGCCGCCGTGAATGTCGATGGCCTTGTCGTCAGGCCTAATCAGTCCGTCCGGCACGCCGAAGCGGGTCCAACTGGTGGCGACCGCCAGCATGCCTAAGCGCACGCGCGCCTCCGTCGCGACGATGGTCATCAGCGGCGAGTTGCCGCCATGGGCATTCAGCATGACGAATTTGCGGATGCCGAGCCCGCTCAACCGCTCGGCGATACCGAGCCAGCGCCCGATAGCCTCGTCGAAGGTCAGCGTCTTCGTGCCGGCGACATCCATATGCTCGATCGAGTAGCCGACGGCCTCGACGGAAAGGAAGGTAACCGGCAGTTTGGCCGGCAAAGCAACCTTGAGACGTGAAACGATTCCCTCGGCAATGAGCGTATCGGTTTCGAATGGCAGATGCGGCCCATGTTGCTCATAGGCGCCAAGCGGCAGCACGGCGATCCATTTTGATCGCTCCTGCGGTGTCAATGTTTCATCATTGTCATCGAAACATGGCAAAGGATACGCCATCTGAGGATGTTCCTCTTGTTTATGTCAGTAACCTGCGCAATGTCATAGCGTGATGACTTAGCGGCGAAAAGGTCAATGGAATCACGATGGGCAAGAAGAACAAGGTCGGGAAGAAAAGTAAGTCAGGTAAAAAGAAGGATCACCGGGACTATACGCTTGCCGATCTGTCGCCGGCCTTGACGCAGGCGGCGCGGTCCATGCGCACGGTGATGACGCGCAGCCTGACGGCGAGCGGTCTTTATGCCGGGCAGGACGGCGTCATTCTGGCGCTGGCGGCAAATGACGGGCTTCCGGCTGGCACGCTGGCCCAGAAGCTCGGCGTCAAGGCGCCGACCATGACGAGGACGATCGGCCGCATGGAGGCGCAAGGCTTCGTCGAGCGGCGGCCGGATGCGGAGGATGCGCGGCTGACGAAGGTCTATCTCACCGAGACCGGCCGCAATAGCGTAAGCGAGATCGAAAGCTCCGCCGCTACCTGCGATGAACTGGCCACCCGCGGCTTCTCCGAAAAGGAAATCCGCTCGCTCGTGCGCCTTCTCAAGACGATCGAGAGTAATCTTCAGGCCGGCGACGACGAAGACGACGACGAGGAATTCTGAGAATCCTCGCGAATTCGTGTTGCGCGATGTGATTAAAGCTTTTAATTAAAGATTTTAAATTCCGGAATTGTAAAAGGACGGAATATGTTGACGGCTGCGTTTCACGGGGGAGGGAGTGCGTGGCGCAAAAGATTAAGCTTTCTACGATTGCGGAAACGCTCGGTATTTCAACGGCAACTGTATCCCTGGCCTTACGCGACAGCCCATTGGTCGCGGTCAATACCCGCGAGAAGATCAAGGACCAGGCCCGCGCGCTAGGCTATATCTACAATCGCCGCGCGGCGAGCCTCAGGACATCGCGGTCGGGCATTATCGGCGTCGTCGTGCACGACATCATGAACCCCTTCTACGGGGAGATTCTGAAGGCGATCGAAAGCGAGCTCGACCGTAGCCGCCATACCTTCATTCTCTCCAATCACTATGATTCGGTCGAGAAGCAGCGGACCTTCATCGAGACGCTGCTGCAGCTCGGCGGCGATGGCGTCATCATGTCGCCGGCGATCGGGACGCCGCCGGAAGATTTCGAGCTGGCGGAAGAAAACGGCATGCCGGCCATCCTTGTGGCACGACAGATCGAAGCGCTGGATCTGCCGACTTTTCGCGGCGACGACAGCTACGGCATTTCGCTTGCGACCAATCACCTGATCAGCCTTGGCCACCGCTCCATCGCGATGATCGGCGGTACCGACCAGACCTCGACGGGGCGCGACCGTTACCAGGGCTATGTCAATGCGCTGCGCAAGGCTGCCATCGAGGTCGATCCCAATCTGCGTATTCCCGGCGCGCGCTCCAAGCAGGGCGGCTTCGAGGCTGCCGTGCATTTCCTGTCGCTGCCGCAGAAGCCGACGGCTGCCGTCTGCTGGAACGATCTGGTCGCCATCGGCCTGATGAACGGCATTTCACGCGCCGGCCTTGTGCCAGGACGGGATATTTCGGTTACCGGCTACGACGATCTGGAGGAAGCGGCGATTGCGACGCCGGCGCTGACGACCGTCTGGAACGGTCAGGCCGAAGTCGGAAGGCTTGCGGCGCGGGCGCTTTTGGATAGGTTGGCAGGAAGCCATGAGCCGGATGGTATCCATCTTATCAAACCGGAAATGCGCATCCGCCAATCCACGGCGCCCTACAAAGCTCGCTAGCAGCGGTTCGGCGCCGAACCGTCTCTCAAGAGGAAAGATCCATGTCCGACAGTCGCATCGCCATCCTCGTTCCGGGGAAGATACACCCGCGTGTTCTCGAAAGGCTCGAGAAACAGTTCGATATCGTTTCCGTCGAACGCGGTGGCGGTCCGAAGATCGATGCGGAGAGCGCGGCCCGCATCCGCGGCGTTGCTGTCGCAGGCGGGTTCGATGCCGCCTGGATCGATGCCTTTCCGAATGTCGAGATCGTCGCCAATTTCGGCGTCGGCTATGACGGGATCGACGTCAAGCATGCCGCCTCGAAGGGGATCGTCGTTACCAATACGCCCGACGTCCTGAACGACGAGGTCGCCGATACTGCGATCGCCCTGCTCTTGAACACGCTGCGGCAGTTTTCGAAGGCGGAGACCTGGCTGCGCGAGGGGCGTTGGGCGAAGGAAGGGGCGTTTCCGCTCTCGCCTTTTTCCATGAAAGGGCGCCGCGTCGGCATTTACGGGCTCGGTCGCATCGGGCTGGAGATCGCAAGAAGGCTGGAACCGTTCAAGGTGAAGATCGGCTATCACACCCGCTCGCCGCGCGACTCGTTGCCTTACGACTACTATCCGATCCTGAAGGAGATGGCGCAATCGGTGGATACACTGATCTCCATCGTGCCGAAGACGCCGGAAACGCACAAGGTGATCAATGCTGAGATCCTGTCGGCGCTTGGGCCGCAGGGCGTGTTCATCAATGTCGGACGCGGCTGGTCCGTCGATGACGACGCGCTGATAACAGCCCTCGGTAATGGAACGTTGGGTGCTGCCGGCCTCGACGTCTTCTATGACGAACCCAATGTCCCGGCCGGTTATCTCACGCTGCCGAATGTTTCGCTGCTGCCGCATGTGGCATCCGCCTCGGTGCCGACGCGCGATGCCATGGCCGATCTCGTCTCCGACAATATCATCGAATGGTTCGCAAAGGGCAGGCCTGTCGCGCCGGTGCCCGAAACGCCGGTCAAGCCGCGCGGCTGATCACAAGGCTTTCTGCTGATAGGGAGCGGCCTTGAGCCGCTCCTTGCCCGCCGCATAGTCGCGCACGGCATCGCCGAAGGCCATGAAGAGCTTGCGCGACGACGAATCCGTTTCCGCCCAATATTCCGGATGCCATTGTACGCCGACGGCAAAGGCCTTTGCACCGATGACGGAGACGGCCTCGATGGTGCCGTCCTCGGCCAGGGCCTCGACCTGCAATCTCGGCGCGGTATCGGCGATCGCCTGGCGATGCAGCGAATTGACGCGCACTTCACCCGGCCCGACGACACGGGCGATGCAGGAGCCTTCCTTGACGAAAACGCTCTGGCGGATCGCATACATCGTGTCGCGATCGACATCCTGAGGCTTGCGGTGGTCCCAGATGCCTGGCTGGTCCTGGATTTCGCTTGCGAGCGTGCCGCCGAGGGCGACGTTCAGCTCCTGAATGCCGCGGCAGATGGCGAGCATCGGAATGGCGCGGTCGATGGCGCGGCGGATGAGCGGCAACGATGTCGCGTCGCGCGCCGGATCGAAGGGGCCGTCGCTGTCAAGTGCTTCCTTTCCGTAGAGGGACGGGTGCACATTGGTGGCCGAACCGGAAACGAGCAGCCCGTCGACCCGGTCCAGGATGGCATCCGCATTATTGCCGTCTTCGGGGCCGTCTTCGAGCGCCGGCACGATCAGCGCCATCAATCCCGCAGCCTTCACGGCGGCATGGACATATTGCAGCTGCACCGCGTGCCAGCGCGTGCCGTCGAATTCGCGAATGTCGGCGGGGATGGCGATGATCGGTCTGGGCATTCAGGGCTCCGAAGGATGCGAAACGGTTGAGCATGATGCCGAAAAGTGTCAGGGGATTTCGGATGACATCATGCTCTGCTTTCTCGATTCTAGAGCGGATTCAGATTTTAGGTCGCACCGACCTAAATTCATCCGGCTCTAAGCGGCAAGACCTCTGGATGATCACGATGTCAATCCAAAGGCATGTTATCCACGTCATGAATTTACGCGAAGACGGCGCAGGCGGCAACGTGCGGCGGCTTCCATAAGGCTTTGTTTCCTTTCGTCATGCGGATGTACAGGAATCGCCATAATGCGGTGCAAGAGAGCTAGCTTGAAAGACTGGGTGCGGCGTGGTTAGTTCCATCGCTTGCGCCATGATGGGGGAACGAGCCGTTTCCCAGCAATGCCGTCCGTATGGGAGAATTCGATGGATCGCCGTTCCTTCATGAGGCGGGCAGGGACCGTTGGCGCAGGCGCTGCAGCCTCCGCGCTTGCGAGCCCGGCCCTGGCCCAGGAATCTCCGAAGGTCACCTGGAAAATGACGTCGTCGTTTCCGAAGAGCCTGGATACGATCTATGGCGGTGCGGAAGATATTGCCTCGCATGTTTCCGATGCGACGAACGGCAATTTCGTCATCCAGACTTACGAAGCCGGCGAAATCGTACCCGGCGCTCAGGCCGCCGATGCGGTCAGCGCCGGTAGCGTCGATGCGGCGCACACCTGCTCCTACTATTTCTGGAACAAGGACCCGACCTACGCCATCGGCACGGCGCTGCCGTTTGGCCTCAATGCCCGGCTGACCAATGCCTGGTTCTATCAGGGCAACGGCAACAAGCTGATGAACGAGTTCTACGCAACGCAGGGCATACTGGGCCTGCCTGCGGGGAACACCGGCGCGCAGATGGGCGGATGGTTTCGCAAGGAAATCAATACGCTCGACGATCTCAAGGGCTTGAAGATGCGCATCGCCGGCCTAGCCGGCAAGGTGATCGAAAAGATCGGCGTGGTGCCTCAGCAGGATATTCCGGCCAACGGGGTCTACGATGCGCTGAGCAAGGGCACGATCGATGCCGCCGAATGGGTCGGCCCTTATGACGACCTGAAACTCAGGCTGCAGCAGATCGCCAAATACTACTACTATCCCGGATGGTGGGAAGGCGGCGCGGTAGTGCACGCTTTCTTCAATCTGGAGAAATGGAATGCCTTGCCGAAAAATTACCAGACAATCCTCACGGATGCCTGTGCCTTCGCCAATACCAACATGCTGGCGAAATACGATGTGAAGAACCCCCAGGCGCTGAAGGATATCGTGCAGCAGGGCGTGACGCTGCGTCCGTTCAGCCAGGAGATCATGGAGGCGTGTTTCCAGGCAGCCGGCGCCCTCTATGCCGATCTTTCCAAATCCAACGCTTATTTCAAGCGTATCTATGAGGATCAGGTTTCCTATAAAAAAGATGCGTATCTTTGGATGCAGCTTTCGGAGTATACTTTCGATACTTTTATGATGATCCAGCAGCGGGCGGGCAAGTTGTAATCGTATTCTATAAGTCTTTAGTGATGTCTTGTTTTATGCATTAGTGACTTAAACGTTATATTCGAGGTAGAATGAGCCGGGAGCAATTGCACTAATACGATGCGGACCGTAGCCTAACTTCGATGTAAGTTACCGACACGATTGATAAATCTGTCCAGATGGGTGCTATTGGGCAATCAAATTTTAAAACGTTTCCACTAGGGTGTCCGCCGCATCAGGGGAAGTCTGAATGAAGCCTCCAAGCCCGGACACTGTGCCGACGGATGTTTATCTGTCGTTCGTCAGTTCGCTTTTCGGAAACCGTAAAACGCTGTTTACGGGAGTGTTCGTTCATATCCTCACCTATGTCATCGTTTTCCTAAGCACGCGCGCAAATATCTATCTCACGCTTTGCCTGGCTTTCGCTGCCGTGTTTGCCTTGCGAATGTATTCGTTCCGGCAATTCGATGCGGCGGACAAGCATAGTTTTACGCGGGCCGATATCGCCAGATGGGAAACGCGTTATGTGATCGGCGCCGCCGCGACGGCATCCATCCTCGGCATCGGCAGCGGCTATGCCATCCTGATCGTGCAGGATCCGCTGGCGGAATTCATCTGCATCGCCGTGACGATGGCGTCGATGGTGTCGATCGTCGGCCGCAACTACGGGTCCCAGAAGGCGATCGATCTGCAGACGCTCGCCTGCTGCCTGCCGATCATCATCGCCTGCCTGATGTCGCAGCAGCTTTACAAGGCGATCGTCTCCATCATGCTCGTCCCCTTCGGGCTGACGACGCGTGCGATGGCGAACGGTGTGCGCGAATTTCTCTACAAGAACGTCATCGCCTCGCGCGAGATATCCCTGATCGCCGACCGGTTCGATACCGCGCTCAACAATATGACGCATGGGCTCTTCATGCTGGATGCCCAGAACCGCATCCTCGTCGTCAACCGCAAGGCTTGCGAACTCCTGAATTTCGCGCATCCGGAGCAGCTCAAGGACTGCGAATTCGACGTCGTTCTGCGTTACGGCGCGCGCCACGCCTTCATCGACGGATCCTTGCCCGGGCTCATCCACCGGCAAATGGCGCAGCTCGTCAGCGGTACGCTTTCCCGCACGCTTATTCAGTTCAACGAGGATCAATTTCTGGAATTCTCGGCCAGCCGTCGCGCCGACGGCATCGTCATTCTGATCTTCGAAGACGTCACCGTGCGTATCCGGGCGGAGCGCAAGATCCTGCATATGGTGCGCTATGATCCCCTGACGGGGCTGCCGAACCGCGAATATTTCATCGAGCTGGTCAAGGAAAAGCTTGCAACGCGCATGCGGGACGGCCGGATCGGCATCCTGGTTCTCGATGTCGATGACTTCAAGCATGTCAATGATACAAAGGGACATCTGGCCGGCGATCGGCTTCTGGTTGCCATAGCCGAGCGCCTGAAGGAGCTCGCGGGTACGGCGGCGCTTGCGGCACGGCTGGTGGGCGATCAATTCGTCCTGTTCTTTCCGAACGAGGACAATGCTCCGGAGATCGATGGCCACATTCGCGCGCTGCACGCGGCGATGACTGGCATTTACAATGTCGACGGCAACAGCTTCCGCATTTCCTTCAGCGGCGGATATGTGACCATGCCGAGCCGGGAGTTCCGCTCGGAGGAATGGCAGGTCAAGGTCGATCTGGCGCTGTTCGACGCCAAGTCGCGCTTGAAAGGCGGATGCAGCGCCTTCGAAGAAGAGATGGATGCGCGCTACGTCGAGCGCCAGAAGCTGAAGGAAGACCTACGCGAAGCCGTCGAGGCGGGCAGGCTTCACGCCGTCTATCAGCCGATGTTTATGCCGGACGGCTCCCGCATCGTTTGTTGCGAGGCGCTGGCGCGCTGGGTCCATCCGGAAAAGGGCTCGATCCCGCCCAATATCTTCGTGCAGATCGCCGAGGAAATGGGCATCGTTGCCGGCATCACCCGCTTCATGGTCAACCAGGCCTGTCGGGATTGCGTTTCCTGGCCGGCGCCGCTTGCGGTCTCGGTCAACCTATCGGCGCAGGATCTGCGCAACGACGATATTGTCACCGTCGTCGTGGAGGCGCTCGAGGCGTCGGGATTGGAGCCGTCGCGGCTGCATCTCGAGATCACGGAAAGCTGCCTGATGGATGAGGTGGCAACCGTTCGCTCAATCCTTGCCGATCTGCGCGCCAAAGGCATTACGATCGCGATCGATGATTTCGGAACGGGCTTTTCCAGCCTCAGCTACCTGGATTCGCTGCCGGTGGATGTCGTCAAGATCGACCGGTCCTTCGTTCGTGACATCACGACGGACAGCCGCCGTTTCAAGCTGTTGTGCGGCATCGTCGATCTTTCCCGCGCGCTCAGCCTCCATATCGTGATCGAGGGTGTCGAGACGCTCGAACAACTGGCGCTCGTCGTTGAGAAGAACCTAGCCGATATCATCCAGGGTTATGTATTTTCCGCACCCGTGGCACGGGAACAGGTGGTTGAGATGATGGGTGGCCTCAGCCGCCGGCAGTCGGGCGTGCGCGCGGATCATGTCGCCTGACGCAAGGAGCCAACGCGTATCATTGCGCTGACGCTAAAATAATCCGGAAGCTGGCGATCGTATCACGCCACCATAATGACCCGGATCAATCGATCATCCTGCCGCAGGCTGTTTATGAGAATTGTAAGTTGAAGATCCGCGCTTGTTTTGTGCGGATCAGATAGACGGGCAAATCTGCTTATTTCCCATGTCGTAACAACGAAAACTTGGTTGCAGCGCGTGCCCGAGCTTATACCGGTATTTGTTAAAAAAATTAACCTTAATGGAATTAATAGTTAATAAAAATTAAATCAAATATTGATCAAACTGCGAGTTAATACCAATTATGTTCCGTTAACCATCATGGAACATTCATCATGACTCATATGAGTGCTTGGAAAGACAGCTTTGCCGGCAAGCTGATGGAGGTGCTCGATCACGTAGAATACCGCCGGATCGAAAGCAGCGAGGACATGGAGGGTGTCGCGCGGCTACGCTACAAGGCCTACAAGGCCCGCGACGTCTTGCCGGTGGCGGCCAAGAACTTGATCGACGACATCGATTTCGACGATCACGCCTATATTTTCGGGGTCTATTATGACGAAGAACTGGTGAGCACGGTGCGGATACACCATGTCACGCCGGATCACCGTGTATGTCAATCGACCGGTATTTTTCCCGAGGAAATTCACGCCTTCCTCGATGCCGGCATGACGTTGATCGACCCCGCACGCTTTGCCGTCGATCCCGATTTCGAGCTGGAGCTGCCGGCTTTGCCCTATCTGACGCTGCGGCCCGCGATCGTCGGCGCCGTCTACTTCAACACGGATCGCGTGATGCAGCACATCCGCCCGGCGCATGCCGCCTTCTACAAGCGCGTCTTCTATGCCGATACGATCGTGCCGCCGCGGATGACCAAGACCTATGGCTTCGAGCTGACGCTGCTGGCGTCACGCTCGAGGGAAATTCGGGGCAAGCTGATGCAGCGATATCCGTTCTTTGATTCAGAGCCCTATGAAAGACGCATGATGTTTTCCCGCAACGAGGACAACGGCTCGCCTCCGTTGACCATCCTGCCGACGGCGCGGCTGGCAAATGGCGGTCGCCGCGAAATTCGCGGGCAATTCGGCTAGCACTGGATGATTTTGGGTCGAATGGCCCAAAATCCGTATCCGCGCTGGAATCAGACAGCTGGAGCATGATGTCGTTCGAAATCGACTTTTCGGCATCCTGTTCCAGGCTGCGCGCCTGTGCGACCTTCTCGTGCATTGCATTTTTCCTCGCTTTGTGTAACCCCTCGATGGAGGAAATTCGGCTGCGGCATCTGCCATGCCTCAGCCTTTGAGGATTAGCTCCAGCCGCCGGCCCGCATGGCCGGTCGAAGAGGGAATTGAGGGGAGACTTCTGAATGGCCGAACATCATACCGGACCAGTCGAAACTGGCGCCGCCATGGACTACAAGGAACATCAGAAAACCTATAACGGGTTCCTGTTCGTGGCCAGGCTGGGATCGGCGATCGTCGCTGCTTTGCTGATTGCTATGGCGGCCGGTTTTTTCGGTCATGCCGGCTTGTTGGGCGGCTTCATCATTTTCGTCGTCCTCTCGTTCCTTGGCTTCCTATTGTCACGTTGACCCACGCCGGGCCGTCCGGCCCGCGCCTTTGCTGAAAATTATGACCTGATTTCGCAGGTGTTTGCCCTGCTGCGTCAAGCAGGGCTGCGGTTTCATGTGGGGTGGTGCTGTTGAGCAATCTGGTTTTCGTGGCCAAGGAAAGCGTGACGGAAGAGACGCGTGTTGCAGCCTCCGTCGAGACGGTGAAGAAGATGAGGGGGCTCGGCTTCGATATCGTGATCGAAGCCGGCGCGGGGGCTTCATCGCGTATTCCGGACGCGGAATACGAAGCTGCCGGCGCGCGGATCGGCTCCGTCAAGGATGCGAAGGCGGCGGATGTCATCCTCAAGGTCAGGCGCCCGACGACCAAGGAAATCGCCGGCTACAAGAGCGGCGCGATCGTTATCGCCATCATGGATCCCTATGGCAACGAGGCAGCACTTGCCGTGATGGCGCGCGCGGGGCTCACGAGCTTCGCCATGGAGTTGATGCCGCGCATCACCAGGGCTCAGTCGATGGACGTTCTGTCGTCGCAAGCCAATCTCGCCGGTTATCAAGCTGTCATCGAGGCTGCGGCCGTCTACGATCGCGCGCTTCCGATGATGATGACGGCTGCGGGCACGGTGCCGGCGGCAAAGGTATTCGTCATGGGTGCCGGCGTTGCCGGCCTGCAGGCGATCGCCACGGCGCGGCGTCTGGGTGCGCTGGTATCGGCGACCGACGTGCGGCCGGCGGCCAAGGAACAAGTGGCCTCGCTCGGCGCGAAATTCATCGCCGTCGAGGACGAGGAGTTCAAGGCGGCGGAGACCGCCGGCGGCTATGCCAAGGAAATGTCCGGGGAGTATCAGACCAAGCAGGCCGCGCTCGTTGCCGATCACATCGCCAAGCAGGATATCATCATCACGACGGCGCTGATCCCCGGCCGTCCTGCGCCGCGGCTCGTCAGTCGCAACATGCTGAAAGCGATGCGCCCGGGTGCGGTTGCCGTAGACCTCGCGGTCGAGCGTGGCGGCAATATCGAGGGCGCCGAATACGGCAAGGTCGCCGAAGTCGAAGGCGTTCGAGTGGTCGGCTATCCCAATATGGCAGGCCGGATCGCAGCCAGCGCTTCGGCCCTCTACGCCAAAAACCTT
Organism: Martinezella tropici; assembly: GCF_008370325.1. GTDB lineage: Bacteria > Pseudomonadota > Alphaproteobacteria > Rhizobiales > Rhizobiaceae > Rhizobium > Rhizobium tropici_B. The sequence goes on from NZ_VNIP01000006.1 coordinate 113,377, forward strand.
GTCACCTTCCTGGAAACGATGGTCGACAAGGATAGCAAGAGCCTCGGCCTCAACCGCCTCGACGAGCTGATCAAGGCGACGATGCTGACCGATGACGGCGAGGTCGTGCACCCGAGTTTCGTCGATCCCGACCAGCCGACCGTCAATAAGGGAGATCTCTGAGATGGCCAGCCAAGCAATGGACCAGGCACTCCAGCAACTGAATGATGCCGTTGCCGCTGTCACGACCGCCGCCGCACAGGCACCGCAGGTCGCCAGCGCCGCAACGGGCGGGACGATCGATCCCTTCGTCTTCCAGCTTGCGATCTTCGTGCTGGCAATCTTCGTCGGCTATTACGTCGTCTGGTCGGTAACGCCGGCCCTGCACACGCCGCTGATGGCGGTGACGAATGCCATTTCCTCGGTCATCGTCGTCGGTGCCTTGTTGGCCGTCGGCATTTCGGCGAGCGGTCTCGCCACCGGCTTCGGCTTCGTGGCGCTGGTGCTTGTCTCGGTCAATATCGTCGGCGGCTTCCTTGTCACCCAGCGCATGCTGGCGATGTACAAGAAGAAGGACAAGTGAGGGCGGCATGCTGAGCAATATCGCAGCTTTCCTCTATCTCGTTTCCGGTGTCCTGTTCGTCCTGGCACTGCGCGGGCTCTCCCATCCGGCAACCAGCCGGCGCGGCAATCTCTACGGCATGATCGGCATGGGCATTGCCATCGCCACCACGCTGGTGCTGGCGACGCCATCCTTCGGCGGCCTCGTGCTGATCATTCTCGGCCTTGCCATCGGTGGCGGGGCCGGCGCCTATATTGCCCGCGTCATTCCGATGACGTCGATGCCGCAGCTCGTTGCCGGTTTCCATTCGCTGGTCGGCCTTGCCGCCGTGCTCGTGGCTGCTTCGGCGCTTTATGCGCCGTCTTCCTTCGGCATCGGCGAAATCGGCCATATCCATACGGAAGCGCTCATAGAAATGGCGATCGGTGTGGCGATCGGTGCGCTGACCTTTACCGGCTCGATCATCGCCTTCCTGAAGCTTGACGGGCGCATGTCCGGCAAGCCGATCCTGCTTCCGAACCGACATATCATCAATGCTGCCCTACTTGTGCTGATCGTGTTCTTCATCATCAGCCTCGCGGCAAGCGAGAGCCATTTCGCCTTCTGGGCCGTCGTGCTGCTGTCGCTGGCGCTCGGCGTGCTGCTGATCGTGCCGATCGGCGGCGCCGACATGCCCGTCGTCGTGTCGATGCTGAATTCCTATTCCGGCTGGGCAGCCGCCGGCATCGGCTTCACGCTCGGTAACCTGGCGCTTATCATCACCGGCGCGCTTGTCGGTTCCTCAGGCGCGATCCTGTCCTACATCATGTGCAAGGGCATGAACCGCTCCTTCGTCTCGGTCATCCTCGGCGGCTTCGGCGGCGAGACGGCATCGGGTGGGGCCGATAATTCCGACAAGACCGTCAAGCTCGGTTCTGCCGAGGATGCCGCCTATTTGATGGCGAATGCCTCCAAGGTCATCATCGTGCCGGGCTATGGCATGGCTGTGGCACAGGCGCAGCATGCCCTGCGTGAGATGGCCGACAGGCTGAAGGCGCATGGCGTCGAGGTGAAATATGCCATCCATCCCGTTGCCGGTCGCATGCCCGGCCATATGAACGTGTTGCTCGCCGAAGCCAATGTGCCCTATGACGAGGTCTTCGAACTCGAGGATATCAATTCGGAATTCGCCCAGGCCGATGTCGCCTATGTCATCGGCGCGAACGACGTCACCAATCCGGCGGCGCGCGACGACAAGACCTCGCCGATCTATGGCATGCCGATCCTCGACGTCGACAAGGCCAAAACCTGCCTCTTCGTCAAGCGCTCGCTCGGCTCCGGCTATGCCGGCATCGACAATACGCTGTTCTACAAGGACGGCACGATGATGCTGCTCGGCGATGCGAAGAAGGTGACCGAGGAAATCGTCAAGGCGATGAACGAGTAGGTTTTGGAAAAACGGCATATGTGAAACCAATGCTCGCGGACGCTGCTTCAGCTCCGTTCGCGTTCCATCGTGCTGCGCAGGGCGGTCAATCTCCAGACGAGGCCGGTTGGGCGGAAATCGACCTCGACGCTGCCGCTGAAGGACGCAGCGGCGTGCGTTTTCGTCACGGTGGTGCCGAAGCCGGTTTCCTTTGGCGGCTTGACCGGGGGGCCATCGTTTTCCGTCCACACGAAGCGGATCATCGGCCCGTTTTCACCGGCCTCCGTCGTCCATTCGATGGTGATCTTGCCTTCGGGAGCCGAAAGCGCCCCATATTTCACTGAATTGGTCGCGAGCTCATGCAGGACGAGGCCGAGGTTCTGCACGGCCTCCGGCTTCAGCAGGAAATCGTTGCCGAGAACATCGAGCTGCTGCGGTCCCTGCAGGAAGGTCGCAAGGTGGATGTCGATCACGCGGCGCAACGAAACGCCGGACCATTGTTCGCTGGTCAAGACCTCGATCGAACGCGCCAACCCTTCCAGCCGGTCGGCGACGGCGCGCTGGAAGCTGTCGACGCTATCGGTCTGGCGCGCGAGCTGCCGCGTCATCGCCTGGGCGAGCGCCAGCAGATTCTTGGTACGATGGACGAGTTCGTGCATGACGAAATGCAACCGATCTTCCGTGACGCTACGGTCGAAGGACGCGTTGGAAAGCGCCACAGCCACCTGGTTCGCCTCGACGACACTGGTGTCGATCGGCGATACGATCTCGCCCCGGCCCATGCGGTCGGCCATGTCGGCAATGCTTTGAATGGTGATGCGCACCTGCCGCGCCAGGGCATAGACGGCGATCAGGGCGATCAACAGCAGGGTCACGCCGCCATAGATCAGAAAGCGCCAGGTGCTCATCAGTGACGCCTGCGCCGATGCGATCGGCCCCCAGACGACGGCCTTCCAGGACCAGCCGGAAATTTGCGCATAGCCGAGCACCGCATTCGGCAGGATCTTGTCATCCTGGTAAACGCCGCTGGATGCGATCAGCTTCGGCAGGATGTCCTTTTTGAATGCGTCGCCCGGCGCGAGGGTCGTCGGGCCGCCGGCGGCGACGACGTGGCCGGACTTGTCCAACACGGCAGCCGACCAGCCGGGTGGCAGGGCTTCCGTGGTCACGAGCTTGGCGAGTTCGTCCGCATCCTGGGTTACCGCCAAGGCAGCTCCGGCGGGGGAATGTTCGAGCGGCAGGGTGACGTTATAGACCCAGCGGCGGGCATTCGTACCGATGAAAACATCGGACGCCTCGATTCGTCCGGAGGTCAGCGCCGATTGCAGCGCCGCCATATTGCCGGTCTTGCCGAGCGGCTTACCGAGCGGCCAGCGGGTATTCAGCCTCAGCTCGCCATCCTTTTCCATGAGCAGGACGAAAAGAGAGTCGGTGCGCAGAACCGTTTCCGTCCGGGCAAAGAAAGTGGCGATATCGTTGCGCTCGAGTTCGGGCGAAGAGGACAGCAGCCGCAACGTTGTCGCCATGTCCTGCAGCTGGCGGTCGATGACGCGTGCCAGAGCCTGGGCGTCCTGAACCGTATCGCCTTTCAGCGCATCGCGTTCATTGTTTTCCAGCTGAACGAGGAGGAGAGCGACGAAGGCCAGGATAGGCAAGGCAATCGCCAGGGCTATGGCGATCAGATAGGCGCCAATCGACGCTTTCGGGAAATACGGCTTCCTCATAGGCCGATCAACCGATCGTGCCCCCGAGACAATCCAAAGCGCTGGCAAACGCGAAAAGAATGGTTTTGGTCATCATGCCAAGCGCCCCCGTGCCCCAGTCCCGAGCTACATGCTCTCGAAGTCTCCATGTTAGGGCTCGGTAAATTGCCTTGCAACATCTGAAAAGTCATTGCTTTGAAATCATAAGCGATCCCGGGTATTTACGGCTGTGGCAATGCATCCCCTGAGTTGCGTTGCCCCCTGCCTTTTGAGGGTTAAGCAAAGCGTGAAAGGCAGAGAGGAGCGAGTTGATCGTCGTCCGTGCCATCGACGATTGCCTCGGCCGCAAGCAGGCCGACCAGTGGCGCCAGCGTGACGCCCGAATGCAGCACTGCGAGATAGAGGCCGGCTACGCGATCGACGCCGCCCAGAATGGGCAGGCCATCCTTGGGTGTCGGACGATAGCCGATAGTATGGAAATCGAGCTCCAGCGCCTCGCCGCCTTTCAAGGTTGCCCGGACCTTGGCGAAAAGTTCGCGAGCAGCCGCCTGTGGATTATCACCGGGATCGGTACCGCCGAAGTCGCCACCGGCAATGATCCGCCCTTCCGCCGTCTGGCGCAGATGCAGTTCCGGCGCCATCACCAGGCCGTTCAGCAACTTCTGCGCGGGGCGGGAATGAACGATCAGCCCCGGCGGCGTTTCCAGCGGCACGTGGATATCGGCCGATGCCGCAAGCGGTGCGGTGCCCGCGCCGGCGGCAAGAACGATATGGTCGGCGCGCATCTCACCTTCGCTCGTTTCGATGCCGATGATTCGCTCGCCCTGTTTCAGCAGGCGATTGACTTCGACGCCGAACAAAAGGATCGCGCCATGCCGTGCGGCATCTTTCAAGAGCTGCTCTGCCGCGGCGACGGGTTCGACGGCGCCTTCTTCGGCGACGTGCAGCGCATAGTCCGGCGGATTGATAAGATTCGGTTCGATCATCGCGCTGGTGGCTCGATTGACCGGCTGTATGCCATAGCCCCAGCCGTGATGCTGGGCCGCATAGGCATCCAGTTCTGTCTCCGGGAGATCCCAGCATAGGCCGCCGCACCAGGATAGCGGCAGACCCGGAAGCTCGGCTGCAAGCCTAGACCATTCGCGCATCGAGCGGCGGCGGAAATGGAAGTAGAATTCCGGATTGCCCCAGCTCGCATTGATCCAGGCGAAGGAATTCGGTGTCGCCACGCCGCCGGTCTGCTCCGCGACCACGGTGACGGACGCGCCCTTGCGCTGGAGATGCCAGGCAATGGACGCACCGATGATACCGGCGCCGATGACTATGATCTTCTGGGGGGAGGGCATGTCTCTGTCTCGTTCGGATGGAATGGACCGAGACTAGGCGTTCGCCGAGGCAAAGAAAAGCCGCCGGGCGAAGGATCGCCGGCGGCTGGATGTCTTATCGCTATGCGATCTTCGTATCAGGCGCCGGCGCCGACACGCGCCAGGCCGTCCTTGGCCGGCTGGTAGTTCGGATCGAGATTGACCGCGTGCTGATAGGAGCGGCGTGCTTTCGCCTTGTCGCCCTTGCGCTCGTAGACGAAGGCCTGGTTCGCCCAGGATTCGGCAACCTTGTTGTTGAGCTCGATGGCATGGTTGAAATCGGCGAAGGCGTTGTCGTCGTCGTTCTGCGCGAGATAGGAGATGCCGCGGCTGTTGTATGGCTCCGGCGAGTTCGGCGACAGCGAGATCGCCTTGGAGAAATCGTCGATCGCCTTGTCCTGCTGATTGCGCTTCTGGAAGATCACGCCGCGGCCATTATAGGCGCGGCCGTCCGTGGTGCCGAGGCTGATGGCCTTCGAATAGTCGTTGAAGGCGTCGTTGTCGCGGCCGGCCTGGCGGTAGAGGTTACCCCGGCCGATATAGGCGACGTCGTAATTGGAGTTGATCTGCAGCGCGGCATTATAGTCCGCGATCGCTTCCGGCAGCTTGCCCATGTTGCGATAGATGAGCGCGCGGTTGGCGTAGGCCTGGTAGAACTTCGGATTGAGCTGGATCGCCTGATTGAAGTCGCCGAGGGCCCGGTTGAAATCGCCGCCGCGGCCATAGGCCGTGCCGCGAACATTGTAACCTTCAGGATCCTGCGGATTGGAATTGATGACCGAAGTCAGCGACGCGATATTTCCCGAGGAGCCTTGCGCCTTGTCGATCTGGATCACGTTATCGGTGGAGGCGGTCTGGCAGCCGGAAAGGCTGATTGCGGCAAGCATCGCCAAAGCAGGCAGCACCGCGGCGCGCTTCGAAACGAGTAAGGAGAGGTTCGAAGTGCGGAACTTTACGGAAGTCGTCATTGCCATTATCGGGTCGCTTTCCCCATGCGTCATATCAGGCTGTTCTGATTTAATCCGATTTGCCCAGAGAATAAATCAAAAAGGCGGCGGCGAACGACTCGCCCCCGCCACACATGCATCTGAAAACGTCGAAAAAACGGCGATTACTTGGCAACCAGGCCTTCGCGCTGAGCGCGCTTACGAGCAAGCTTGCGAACGCGACGAACAGCTTCAGCCTTCTCGCGAGCACGCTTCTGCGACGGCTTTTCGTAATAGTCGCGCATCTTCATTTCGCGGAAAATACCTTCGCGCTGCATCTTCTTCTTGAGAGCGCGGAGAGCCTGGTCGACATTGTTATCGCGGACAAGTACCTGCACGAGAATCACGTTCCTTTGGTTTGGTTGATGCCGGCGGCGACTGCAGCGCCAGGAGGCAAAAATATAACGTTCGCGCAGCCGCAGCCTTGCGATTGGTTAGGCGAGATAGCAGATCGGTTTGTCAAAGTCTAGCCAGATCGTGAGTTTGCAGAGGAAAAAGCGGTTTGTCGAGGGGAGAGTCGAGCCGGCGCTGCCTATGTCGGTGCATCGAAGCTATTGAATTTGGGATTAACCGCCCCGGTCTTTGCGGCATTGACATGCTCATGTGAGTATTTGGGATCACAGTCGTTCATGCGTTATGGCAGGTGCGGGATTTAGGCAATTGCCGGAAGCCAAGGAGAATCGCTTTATGAAATCGCTCGATTTTGCTGTCGTTGGAAGATTGCTTGCAGCGCCAATGCTTGTCCTCGTCATTCTCGCCGCAGCGCTTGCGCCTGCCGTGGCCGGCGAAGTGCGGCTCGGCAAGAATGTCCGCATCGGCGGCCACGACTTTTCCAATCAGACCTTCGACAGCAAGCATCGTGCGAGGATCTATCTTTACAATGGGAAGCCGCGGAAAGAGGGATGTGTCTGGCGCAAGGATGGTCATGGCGGTCGAGTGAAGGTCTGCCATCTACAGCGGAAATAGAATCGTTAAGAAGTCATAAGCAGGGCAGCCGGGAACGCGGCAATTTTAGCCGTGTCGAAAGACGGTCCCTAATGCGTCGCAAAAGAGCCGTTGTGTCGGTTTTCGATTTGCGATTTGTATGACCCACAAGAAGGGCGTCTTGCCTGAAGGAGTTGAGGGCGAATGCGTAAATACTCGGTTTTTGCCGTGGCACGGGAAGCGATGCGGGCTCACAAGGGCTGGGAGGCTCAATGGACCTCGCCGGAGCCGCGCAAGGAGTATGATGTCATCATCGTCGGCGCCGGCGGTCATGGCCTGGGTGCCGCCTACTATCTCGCCAAGGAGCACGGCATCACCAATGTCGCCGTCATCGAGAAGGGCTGGCTCGGCGGCGGCAATACCGGCCGCAACACGACGATCATCCGCTCGAACTATCTCTATGAAGAGAGCATGCACATTTACGAGCATTCGATGAAGCTCTGGGAGGGGCTATCTCAGGATCTCAATTATAACGTCATGTATTCGCCGCGCGGCGTGATGATGCTGTCGCACAATGTGCACGATCAGCAGTCCTTCAAGCGGCATATCCACGCCAACCGTCTCTATGGCATCGACAATGAATGGCTGACGCCGGAGCAGGCCAAGGCTTACTGTCCGCCGCTCGATATTTCGAAGACGGCGCGCTATCCGATCAACGGCGCCGCCCTGCAGCGTCGCGGCGGCACGGCGCGGCACGATGCGGTTGCCTGGGGCTTTGCTCGCGCCGCTTCCGATCGCGGCGTGCATATCATCCAGAATTGCGAAGTGACCGGCATTCGCCGCGGTCCGGACGGCCGCGTCACCGGTGTCGATACCAGCAAGGGCTTCATCGGCGCCAAGAAGATCGGCGTTTCCGCGGCAGGACACACGACCGTCGTCATGCAGATGGCCGGCGTGCGCGTGCCGCTGCAGTCTAGCCCGTTGCAGGCGTTGGTCTCCGAACCGCTGAAGCCGATCTTCCCTTGCGTCGTCATGTCGAACACGGTGCATGCCTATATCTCGCAGTCCGACAAGGGCGAGCTCGTCATCGGCGCCGGCACGGACCAGTATAATTCCTACAGCCAGACCGGCGGCTTGCAGATCATCACCCATACGCTGGATGCGATCTGCGAGCTCTTCCCGATGTTCCGCCGCGTCAAGATGATGCGCTCCTGGGGCGGTATCGTCGACAATACGCCGGATCGTTCTGCGATCCAGTCGAAGACACCGGTGCCGGGGCTCTACGTCAATTGCGGCTGGGGCACGGGCGGTTTCAAGGCGACGCCGGGTTCGGCCAATCTCTTTGCCCATCTCATCGCACGCGACGAGCCGCACAAATTCAATGCCGGGCTGAATTTGGATCGCTTCCGCACTGGCCGCCTGATCGATGAGGCGGCAGCGGCCGCCGTGGCGCACTGATGCCGGCGGCGGTCGGGATCGTTCTTGCGGTGGGGCTTTCCTTGCCGGCCGGAACGATCGTGACCGCAGTCAACGATCTCGTTCCAGGGGCCAAGGATTTTCGCATGCAGGTGATCCACAAGGCAAAGGATGAGGCCGAATGGCCCTTCGTGGCCGAAAGCGGCGTGCTTGCCTGCGCCAAGGTGCTGAACAAGCCGGCCGTTTATTTCCTGCCGGAGCAGAAGCCCGAGGCAACGCGCGCTTTCGTGCTCGATACCGATCTGCTCGGCATGAGCCTGGTCAATATGGGGATGACCGACGTGCTGAAACCCTATGGATCGCTGGAAGCGCTGCTGAAGCGCATAACACCTTTCGTCATCATGGGACGGCGGCTTTGCGCTCAGCCTCCCGGCACAAGCCTTACGGGCTCCGAGCTTTAACACAGGTAGAAAACGATGCTGCTGATTTACTGCCCCTATTGCGAGGAAGAGCGTTCGGAACTCGAATTCCGCAACGCCGGCGATGCGCATATCGTGCGGCCGGCCGATATTGCCGGAATCTCGGATGAGGAGTTCGAGGAATATTTCTTCCTGCGCGACAATCCGAAGGGCCTGATCTTCGAGCGCTGGCGGCATATCCATGGCTGCGGCCGCTTCTTCAATGCCGCACGCGACACGGTAAGTGATCATTTCTATCGCACGTATAAAGCCGGCGAGCCGAAGCCGAATGCCGCGACGCTGCTGCCGGGGGCGTCCGAGCCAGTTGCGCAGCCTAAGAACGAACAAGAACAGACGGCACAAACAGAGGGATTTGTTGAATGAGCGGCGCCAATCGTATCGCGGGCAAGGGACGTCTGACGCCGGCCAGAACCGCTCGCTTCACTTTTGACGGCAAGAGCTATACGGCGCTCGAAGGCGATACCGTCGCCTCGGCGCTGCTTGCCAATGGCGTCCATCTCGTCGGCCGGTCCTTCAAGTATCACCGTCCGCGCGGCATCTTGTCAGCCGGCGCCGAAGAGCCGAACGCGCTGCTCGATATCTCCCGCGATGCGGCGCGGCGGCAGCCGAACGTGCGCGCCAGCGTGCAGGAAGTCTTCGACGGCATGAAGGCGCAGTCGCAGAACCGCTGGCCGTCGCTCGTCTTCGATGTCGGCGGCGTCAACAATTTGATGTCACCGTTCTTTGCCGCCGGCTTCTACTACAAGACCTTCATGTGGCCGAAGTCGGCCTGGAAGCATATTTACGAGCCCTTCATCCGCCGTGCGGCAGGCCTCGGTGTCGCGCCGACGGAAGAAGATCCGGATCATTATGCCAGCCGCTATGCGCATTGCGACGTGCTCGTCGTCGGTGCCGGAGTTGCCGGTCTTTCCGCGGCGCTCGCGGCTGCCGAAACCGGCGCCAAGGTCATCCTCTGCGATGAACAGCCGGAGGTCGGCGGCGCGCTGCGCTTCGATACCGGCATCAAGATCGATGGCATCGAAGGCTATGACTGGGCGCAGACTATCCTCGCCAAGCTCAAGGCAATGGCGAACGTGCAGGTGCTGACCCGCACGACGGCCTTCGGCTATTATAACCACAATTTCTTCGGCCTTGCCGAGCGGGTGACCGACCACCTGGCAAGGCCAGGCCGCGACCTGCCGCGTGAGCGCTTGTGGCAGGTGCGCGCCAAGCGGGCCATCCTGGCGACAGGCGCCATAGAGCGCCATATGGTGTTTCCGAATAATGACCGCCCGGGCATCATGCTGGCGTCTGCCGCACGCGCCTATCTCAATCACTATGGTGTCGCCGTCGGCGCCAAGATCGGCGTCTATACGGCACATGATTCGGCCTATGAGGCAGCTTTCGATCTGAAGCGTGCCGGCGTTTCCGTCGCCGCCATCGTCGACAGCCGCGTGCGGCCGGGCGAGGCTGTGCTCGCCGAGGCAAAGCGGCTCGGCATCGAGGTGATGACCGATTATGCCGTCATCGACACCGCCGGCAAGCTTCGCGTCTCCTCCATGACGGTCGCGCGCAACGGCAGCTCCGCCAAGCGCAAGATCGCGATCGACGCTCTGCTCGTTTCAGCCGGCTGGACGCCGTCGGTCCACATGTTTTCGCAGTCGCGCGGTAAGCTGAAGTTCGATGCCGAGAAGCAGCGCTTCCTGCCGGGCACCTATGTTCAGGATTGCCTTTCGGTCGGTGCCTGCAACGGCACGGACGGGCTGCAGGCCGCGATCGAGGAATCGCTTGCCGCCGGCGAGCTGATGGCGCGTGCCACAGGCAGCACCAATGGCGGCGAGAAGATCCAGCTCCATGCCGAGCAGGCTTTCGAGTGGACGGGCGGCATGATCGGTGCGGCGGAAGGCGCTGGACCGGACACGAATGCGAAGGCCTTCGTGGATTTCCAGCACGACGTCTGCGCCAAGGATATCCGTCTTGCCGTGCGCGAGGGCATGCATTCCATCGAGCATATCAAGCGCTTCACCACCAACGGCATGGCGTCCGACCAGGGCAAGCTTTCGAACATGCACGGGCTGGCGATTGCCGCCGAAATGCTCGGCAAGGATATTCCGCAGGTCGGTCTCACCACCTTCCGCGCGCCCTACACGCCCGTCACCTACGGCACGCTGATCAGCCATTCGCGTGGGTCCTTGTTCGACCCTACCCGCAAGACGCCGATGCATGCCTGGGAAGAGGCACATGGCGCGATCTTCGAAGATGTCGGCAACTGGAAGCGCGCCTGGTTCTATCCGCGCGCCGGGGAGACCATGCATCAGGCCGTCAATCGCGAGTGCCGCACGGCGCGCGAAGTGGCCGGCGTGTTCGATGCCTCGACGCTCGGCAAGATCGAAGTAGTCGGGCCGGATGCGGCGGAATTCCTGAACCTCCTCTACACCAATGCCTGGGATACGCTGAAGCCCGGCCGCTGCCGTTACGGCATCATGACCCGCGAAGACGGCTTCGTCTATGACGACGGCGTTGTAGGGCGTCTGGCCGACGATCGCTTCCATGTGACGACCACGACCGGCGGCGCGCCACGCGTGCTGCATCATATGGAGGACTATCTGCAGACCGAATTCCCGCATCTGAAAGTATGGCTGACCTCCACCACGGAGCAATGGGCCGTTATCGCCGTGCAGGGACCGAAGGCGCGCGAGATCATCGAGCCGCTCATCGAAGGTCAGGATCTGTCCAACGAGGCCTTCCCGCATATGAGCGTGGCGGAGTGCAAGGTCTGCGGCGTGCCGGCACGGCTGTTCCGCGTCTCCTTCACCGGTGAAGCCGGCTATGAAATCAACGTGCCGGCCGATTACGGCCAGTCCGTATGGGAGGCCGTCTGGGCTCGCGCTGAACCGCTGGGCGCCTGCGCCTACGGCACCGAGACCATGCACGTGCTGCGCGCCGAGAAGGGCTACATCATCGTCGGCCAGGATACCGACGGTACGGTGACACCCGATGACGCCGGGCTTTCCTGGGCCGTTTCCAAGAAGAAGACCGATTTTGTCGGCATCCGTGGCCTGAAGCGGCCGGATCTCGTCAAGGAAGGCCGCAAGCAGCTCGTCGGTCTCGTCACCCGCGATCCGAAGGTGGTGCTGGAGGAGGGCGCACAGATCGTCGCCGATCCGAACGAGCAGAAGCCGATGACCATGCTCGGCCATGTCACCTCTTCCTACTGGTCCGAAAATCTTGGCCGCTCCATCGCCTTCGCGCTGGTTGCAGGTGGGCGCGAGCGCATGGCCAAGACGCTCTATGTACCGATGCCCGACAAGACAATTGCCGTCGAGGTGACGGATCTGGTGTTCTTTGACAAGGAAGGAGGCCGGATCAATGGCTGATCTCGCTACCCGCAAACTGCCGCTCGCCGGCCGCCACGGCGGTTCTTCCACAGTCCGGTTGATGCCGGCAGCACCCGCAAGCCGCATTTCGCTGCGTGCACCCGCCGATTCCGTCGGCGCTCTTTCGCAGGCGCTTGGCCTTCAGCTACCGACCCGGCCGAAGACCTCGGCCAGCGCCAACGGGCGTCATGCCCTGTGGCTCGGCCCGGACGAATGGCTCGTCATCGATGAGAACGGTGCCGAGCTGGTCGGTCTGGCGGCATCGGCTGGCGCTCTGCATTCGGCGACCGATGTCTCGCATCGCAATACGGCTGTCATCGTGTCCGGTCCCGGCGCGGAAGCGACGCTTGCCGCAGGTTGCCCGCAGGATGTTTCGTTGATCGCATTCCCCGTCGGCGCCTGCTCTCGCACGCTGCTCGGCAAGGCGGAAGTCGTGATCTTGCGGCTCGATGAAGAGACATTCCGCGTCGAAGTCTGGCGCTCCTTCTCCGACTTCGCTTTCGGTCTTCTGGCCGAGGGCGCGGAGGATGCGAGCATTAGAGCCGGATGATTTTAGGTCGGATCGACCTAAAATCTGAATCCGCTCTAAACTCAAAGAAGTAGAGCATGATGTCGTCCGAAAACCGAGCACACTTTTCGGCATCATGCTCTAACCCTATTCCGGCCGATCTTTCGGGTCGAACTGCGATATGGTCGTCCATGTTGCAGTCAGTGCCGGCTTGCGCTCGTTTTCGATCTCGACGGTCACATCGTAGGTCAGCATCAGCATATTGGCGCCGCGCAGTCGCGTTTCAGCGAGTGTAAAACGCCCGCGAACCTGCGCGCCGCACTTGACCGGCGACATGAAGCGGATCTTCTCGAAGCCGTAATTGATGCCCATGGTCTGTTCGCGGATCTTCGGCAGGGCGCTGTAGTTCATCGCCGAGAGCAGCGAGAGTGTCAGGAAGCCGTGGGCGATGGTGCCGCCATAGGGCGTTTCCGCCTTGGCGCGTTCTGGATCGACGTGGATGAACTGATGATCGAGCGTCGCGTCGGCAAAGGTGTCGATCATCGTCTGGTCCACGATGATCCAGTCGGAAACGCCTATCTCCGTTCCCGCAAGTTTCATGATCTCTACAAGCGAGATATCGCCGGGCATTCCATCCTCGTCAGTCTGCGTCGTCAGAATCCTTTCTGGCGAATCGAAACGGAAAGTGCAACCGCGATCAGTTTTCGAGAAGGAAGGCGACGGAACGTGCTGATACGGTGATTTGGTCGCTTACCGCATTCTCGCCTGTCGCGGTCAGCAGAGACCAGCCGCCGCTTTCAGAGGCGGGCAGTGTGACTGGACACTCGTCGGCAGCGCGGTTGAATAATACGACGAGCCGCGTCGATCGGTTCGTGGCGAGATCCCGCGTTTTGAGCGCCATGCCGAACACGGCCGCCTTCGGCGCTTCCCAATCGCGCACCGCCATCGGCGTTCCCGTGCTTGAGAACCAGAGCACATCGCCATCGCCGTGAAAGAAATCCATGTCGTCAAAGGCGGTGAAACGGCGACGCAGACCGGCAAGCCAAGCGGTATGGCCGATCAGTTCCTCGTCCAGCGTCTTCCAGTCCATCCAGGTGATGGCATTGTCCTGGCAATAGGCATTGTTATTGCCCTGCTGGCTGCGCCCGGCTTCATCGCCTGCCGTCAGCATGATCGTGCCGCGCGTGGCAAGGAGCGTCGATAGCATGGCTTCGATATCGGCGCGGCGCTTGCTCTGGATCGACGGGTCATCCGTCTTGCCTTCGACGCCGTTGTTCCAGGAGAAGTTCTCGTTGTGACCGTCGCGGTTGTTCTCGCCATTGGCCTCATTGTGCTTGTTCTCGTAAGAAGCGAGGTCCATCAGCGTGAAGCCGTCATGGGCGGCGAGGAAATTGACCGTGCGCGTCTGCGCGCGCCCGTCACGGCCGAAGATGGAGGAGGAGCCTGCAAGCACGGTCGCGAGATCGCCAATGCCGGCATCGCCGCGCCAGAAGCGGCGCAGGTCGTCGCGGGCACGGTCGTTCCATTCGAGGAAAGGTGCGGGGAAATTCCCGAGCTGATAGCCGCCGGGACCGATGTCCCAGGGTTCGGCGATCATGATCCGGTCCTGCAGCACATCATCCGCCAGCATGGTGCGCAGGGTCATGCTTTCCGGATCGAAGCCCTTGCCGTTGCGTCCGAGCACCGTGGCGAGATCGAAGCGGAAACCGTCGATGCCGGCATTCCGGACGAAATGGCGCAGGCTGTCGATGATGAGCTTGCGCGTCGCCGGCTGGTCGCAGGCGATGGTGTTGCCCGTGCCGGTATCGTTGACCAGCGTGCCGGGCTGGTCAGGCAAATGGCGGAAATAGGTGGGGTTGTCGAGGCCACGCAATGACAGGGTCGGTCCCTGGCGGTCGCTTTCGCCGGTATGGTTGAAGACGAGATCGAGGATGACGGCGATCCCTACGGTGTGAAGGGCGGCGACCGTCTCGCGCAACTCCTTCATGCCGCCGGGCACGAGGCGTGGGTCGAGCGCCATGAAGGCGACCGGGTTGTAGCCCCAGCCATTGGTAAGGCCGAGCGACGGCAGGTGCCGTTCGTCGATCCATGCGGTGATCGGCATCAGCTCGATGGCGGCGACCTGCAGGCGCTTGAGATGCGCAATGATCGAGGGATGGGCGAGGGCGCCGAGCGTGCCGCGTTGTTTTGCAGGCACATCGGGATGCAGCATGGTGAAGGGCTTCACGGCGATTTCGTAGATCAGGCCGCCGGGCTGAAACAAAGGCTTGGCCGGCTTGACGGCGACATCGCGCGAGACGAGCGCTTTGGGCATCAGATCCTGCGTGTCGGCACCGAAAACCCCCAGGCGCGGATCATAGCGAAACGGCCGGTCTATTTCCCTGGCATAGGGATCGACCAGCAGTTTGGATGGGTCAAACCACAGGCCGCGATCGGGATCATAGGCGCCATGGGCGCGCAGACCGTAGCGCGTGCCTTCCTTTGCGTCCTTGACGAAAAGACGATGCTCATCTCCGTCGCGGGTGAACGGCAGCCGCGCGATTTCCTTGTGGCCTTCCGCGTCGAACAGGCAGAGTTCCATGCGCTCGGCATGTTTGGATGCGACGGCAAATTCGACACCCGAGTCGGTGAGGGTCGCGCCAAGGCAGCGGGTTGTCGGCTCTGACATGTCGGACTTTCCGGATAGCTAGGGTGATCCCCTCTCCCCGGCAGCGGAGAGAGGGCTAGGGTGAGGGGCGGAGCGTTCGGCGAATTGTGCAGTCGCGGTGAATTTTGGGAAAGCCCCTCATCCGACCAGTCGCCGCCTCGCTTCGTTCGGCAGCTTCTGGCCACCTTCTCCCAGCATCCGCGGGGAGAAGGAGCTTAGATCGCAGATTCAGGTGATCACCGTCGGTGCGTCACGGCCAGTGCGGCCCTTGATATCGGCGATATCCTGGGCGGCGACGATGAGGTCGGCCAGCGCTTCCTGGGTTTCGATATTGTGACGGGTCGGATCGGGCTCGTAGCGCTCGATATAGACGCGCAGCGTCGCGCCCGTCGTGCCGGTGCCGGAGAGACGGAAGACCACGCGGGAGCCGCCTTCGAAGAGGATGCGGATGCCCTGATGTTGGCTGACCGACTTGTCGACCGGATCGTGATAAGCGAAGTCGTCGGCGGCGGAAACGGTGAGATCGCCGAACTTCGTGCCCGGAAGGGTCGGCAGCTTTTCGCGCAGCGCCGAGATCAGGCCGTTGGCGGCATCTGTGTCGACGCCCTCATAGTCGTGGCGGGAATAATAGTTGCGGCCATAGGTGGCCCAATGCTGCGTCACGATATCGATGACGCTCTCGCCACGAACGGCCAGGATGTTCAGCCAGAGCAGCACGGCCCAGAGCCCATCCTTTTCGCGAACGTGGTTGGAGCCGGTGCCGGAGCTTTCCTCGCCACAGATGGTGGCCATGCCGGCATCGAGCAGGTTGCCGAAGAACTTCCAGCCGGTCGGCGTTTCGTAGATGCCGACGCCGCGTTTTTCGGCAACGCGATCGGCGGCGCCGCTTGTTGGCATCGAGCGGGCAATGCCGGCAATGCCATGCGAATAGCCGGGAGCGAGATTGGCGTTGGCCGCGAGAATCGCCAGGCTGTCAGACGGGGTGACGTAGATGCCCTTGCCGATGATGAGATTGCGATCGCCGTCGCCATCCGATGCCGCGCCGAAATCGGGCGCATCGTCGCTCATCATGTCGTCGTAAAGCTCCTTGCAGTAGACGAGGTTCGGATCCGGGTGATGGCCGCCGAAATCCGGCAGCGGCAGGAAGTTGCGAACCGACCCATCCGGCGCGCCGAGGCGGATCTCGAAGATTTCCTTGGCGTAGGGACCGGTGACGGCGCTCATCGCGTCGAAGCTCAGGCGGAAACCGAGGCTGATCAGATTGCGGATCGCGCCGAAATCGAACAGCTCTTCCATCAGGGCCGCATAGTCTTCGACGGGATCGATGACGGAAACGATCATGCCGCCCACATCTTCGCGGGCGATGCGATCGAGGTTAATGTCCGGGAAATCGGATATCTTGTAGCTGTCGATGACCTTCGAGCGCTCATAGATGGCGTCGGTGATCCTCTCCGGCGCGGGACCGCCATTGCTGATGTTGTATTTGATGCCGAAGTCTTCGGTCGGGCCACCGGGATTGTGGCTCGCGGACAGGATGATGCCGCCGAAGGCCTTGTACTTGCGGATGATGTTGGAGGCCGCGGGCGTCGAGAGGATGCCGCCCTTGCCGACCATCACTTTGCCGAAGCCATTCGCGGCGGCCATCTTAATGGCCTTCTGGATGACTTCGCGATTGTAGTAGCGGCCGTCGCCGCCGATGACCAGGCACTTGCCCTGATAGCCTTCGAGCGAATCAAAGATCGACTGGATGAAGTTCTCCGCATAATTCGGCTGCTGGAATACGGGAACCTTCTTTCGCAGGCCCGAGGTGCCGGGCTTCTGATCCGCGTAGGGGGTGGTGGGTACAGTTTTAATCATCGGGTTAAGCGCCTCTCGAGACTAGACTGGAGTAGAGTGCGGCGTAGCGTTCTGCGCTCCTGCCCCAGGATACGTCGGATTTCATGCCCTGCTTTTGCATCTGCGTCCAGACCTTTCGATCCTGGAAGAGGTGCATGGCACGGCGTATGGCCTGCAGCAACCCTTCGGCGGTGACGGGCGAAAATTGAATGCCAGTCGCGACTTTTGCCTGCAGTGCGGCGTGGTTGGCGTCGATAATCGTATCGTTGAGCCCACCCGTCCGCGCAACGATCGGCAGGCAGCCGTAGCGTAAGCCATAAAGCTGCGTGAGGCCACAGGGTTCGAAGCGCGAGGGGATGATAATCGCGTCACAACCGGCCTGCATCAGATGCGACATGGGCTCGTTATAGCCGGCGGAAACGCCGACACGGCCGCGATGGCGGCCGGCTGCAGCAAACAGTGCGCCCTCTAGCGCCGCATCGCCCGCGCCCAGAATGGCAAGCTTGCCGCCCATGTGGACAATCTCGCCGGCAACGCTTGCCAGAAGATCCATGCCCTTCTGCCAGGTGAGCCGGCTGACGACGCAGAAGATCGGACCATCATCGTCGTCGAGGCCGAAATGTTCGATGACCCGGTGGCGGTTGACGGCGCGATCCTTCAGCGTCGCCGCGCTATAGGTCTGTGCGATCATCGGATCGGTCGCCGGGTTCCAGATGTCGCCGTCGATGCCGTTGACGATGCCGTAGAGGTTATAGGCCTTGCTGGTGATGACGCCTTCGAGACCCATGCCGAATTCCGGCGTCAGGATTTCCTCGGCGTAGGAAGGGCTGACCGTGGTTAGTGCATGCGCGGTCTGCAGCCCGCCCTTGAGAAACCCGACATCACCGTAATATTCCACACCCTCCATCGAAAAGGCATGCGCCGGCAGGCGCAAGCCCGGGAAGATATCGGAGCCGAACTGGCCCTGGAAAGCGATGTTGTGGATGGTGAGGACACTCGGCAACTCCGGCGTCGGATAGTAGCGCATATAGACCGGCACCATGGCCGACTGCCAGTCATGGGCATGCACGAGATCCGGCAGCCAGCCCGGCAGAAGGCCGGCGGCAATTTCCGCGCCGGCCAGCGACAGCGCGGCGAAACGCCGCCAGTTGTCGGGATAATCCTTGCCCGTCGCATCGACGTAGGGGCCGCCGGTACGGCTGTAATAGGCCGGCGCGTCGAGGACGAGGAAGGAAATGCCCGCGTGCTCGACTTCGAGAACGGTGGCCGGCTCGCCGAGGAGATCCGGAAGCTCCAGGCGAGCAACAGGATCGCGGATGGCTTTCATAACGGCGGGATAGCCCGGAATGAGGGTCTTGGTTTCGACGCCATAGGGCTTCAGCGCGATAGGCAGGGCGCCAGCCACATCGGCCAAGCCCCCTGTCTTGATCAAAGGGAAGACTTCGGACGAAACCGAGAGAACCTTCATAGGTTACAAATCCAGCTTGTCGATCATCGATTGGGTGATCAGGCAAATGCCGCTTTCCGTGCGGCGCCAGCGCTTGGCATCGAGTTCCGGGTCCTCACCGACGATCAGTCCCTCCGGAATGGTGACGCCGTGGTCGATGACGACGTCCTTGAGCTGCGCGCGGCGGCCGATCTTAACGCTCGGCAACACGACGGCACCCTCCAGCTTGGAATAGGAATTGGCGCGCACACCGGTGAAGAGCAGGCTGTTGTAGAGGCTGGCGCCGGAGATGATGCAATCGCCTGCCACCACCGAGGAGACGGCCGAACCGCGGCGGTCTTCATCGTCATGGACGAACTTGGCCGGTGGGCTGATTTCCGCGTAGGTCCAGATCGGCCAGGATTTGTCGTAGATGTCGAGTTCCGGCACCACGGCGGTCAGGTCGATATTGGCCTGCCAGTAGGCATCGATCGTGCCGACGTCGCGCCAGTATGCTTCGCGCTCGAAATCGGAGCGAACGCAGGATTGCGCGAAGCGGTGGGCGACGGCTTTGCCGTTCTTGACGATGTAGGGAATGATATCCTTGCCGAAGTCGCGGCTGGAGTTCGGATCGGCCGCGTCGCGCCGCAGGCATTCGATCAGGAATTTCGTGTGGAACACGTAGATGCCCATCGAAGCCAGCGCAAAATCCGGATTGCCCGGAATACCAGGCGGATCGGCCGGCTTCTCGACGAAGTCGATGATCTGATCCTTTTCATCGACATGCATGACGCCGAAGCCGACAGCCTCCATGCGCGGCACTTCCAGGCAGCCGATGGTGACTTCGGCGCCGGAATCGACATGCTGCTGCAGCATCCACTCATAGTCCATTTTGTAGATATGGTCGCCAGCGAGGATGACCATGTATTCCGGACCATAGGGCTCGATGATGTCGATGTTCTGATAGACGGCGTCGGCCGTGCCTTCGTACCACTGTGTTTCCGAGACGCGCTGCGATGCCGGCAAGATGTCGAAGCTTTCGTTCCGTTCCGGACGGAAGAAGTTCCAGCCGCGTTGCATGTGGCGGATCAGCGAGTGCGCCTTGTACTGCGTGGCGACGCCGATGCGGCGGATACCGGAATTGAGTGCATTGGATAGCGCGAAATCGATGATTCGCGTCTTGCCGCCGAAGTAGACGGCCGGCTTGGCACGGCGGTCGGTCAGTTCTTTCAGGCGGCTCCCGCGCCCGCCGGCAAGAACGTAGGCCATGGCATCGCGCGCCAGCGGCTGGAAACGTTTTTCTACCATTTTATTCCTCCCTGTCCGTAATGGTCTCAAAATTCCGGTTCGAGCATGATGGTCGCTAACGGAGGCAGCGTTATTATCGCTTGTACGCCCCCACCTGCACTGACGGCCTGTACGCGCCCGCCATTTCCTTTGCCGCTGCCGCCGTAGATATCGGCATCGGTATTCAATATTTCGCGCCACCGCCCCTCAGCTGGCAGGCGCAAGGTATAGTTCTCGCGATAGACTGGCGTAAAATTGGTGATTACGGCAACCGGCTTTTCGCCCGGCGCCTTGCGCAGCCACGCGAAGACCGAGTTTTCGAAATCATCGACGACAAGCCATTCGAAGCCGTCTCCCTCGCAGTCGCGGGCATGGAGCGCCGGCTTGCTGCGATAGGTGAAGTTGAGATCGCGCACGAGACGCCGCATGCCCTCATGCATGCGGTATTGCAAAAGGTTCCAGTCGAGCGCGCGCTCTTCGCTCCACTCGCTCCATTGGGCGAATTCCTGACCCATGAACAGCAGCTTCTTGCCGGGGTAGCCCCACATGAAGGCATAATAGGCGCGCAGGTTGGCGAATTTTTGCCAGTCGTCGCCTGACATCTTGGCGATCAGCGATCCCTTGCCGTGGACGACTTCATCATGCGAGAGCGGCAGGACGAAATTTTCCGAGAAGGCGTAGATCAGCCCGAAGGTCAGCTCGTTATGGTGATACTTACGATGCACGGCCTCGCGGGAGAGATAGCTCAGCGTATCGTGCATGAAGCCCATGTTCCACTTGAAGCCGAAGCCGAGGCCGCCTTCATGGACGGGCTGCGACACTTTCGGCCAGGAGGTCGATTCCTCAGCGATCGTCATGACGCCGGGATGAGCCCCATAGATCCGGGCGTTCATCGACTGCAGGAAGCGGACGGCCTCGAGATTTTCGTTGCCGCCATATTCGTTCGGTATCCATTCGCCATGCTTGCGCGAATAATCGAGGTAGAGCATCGAGGCGACGGCATCGACGCGTAAACCGTCCAGGTGGAATTTTTCGGCCCAGTAGAGCGCATTGTTCAGGAGATAGGCGAGCACCTCGGTACGGCCGAAATTGTAGATTGCCGTGTTCCAGTCGGGATGAAAGCCCTTGCGCGGATCTTCGTGCTCATAAAGCGCCGTGCCGTCGAACCAGCGCAGGCCATGCTCGTCGGTCGGAAAATGAGCCGGCACCCAGTCCAGTATGACGCCGATGCCGACCTTGTGACAACCGTTGACGAAACGGGCAAAGCCCTCCGGCTCGCCGAAGCGGGCGGTTGGCGCATAGAGGCCGGTGGTCTGATAGCCCCAGGATGGATCATAGGGGTGCTCGGTGATCGGCAGGAATTCGATATGGGTGAAGCCCATGTCGACGCAATAGGGGATGAGACGCGAGGCAAGCTCGTCCCACGAGAGCATCGAGCCGTCATCGCGACGCTGCCAGGAGCCGGCATGCACCTCGTAGATGCTGATGGGCTGGCGGCGCTGGTCGACGCTTGCCCAATGCTCGCGGTGAGCCGAATCCTCCCAGGCCTGGCTGAGTTCGGCGGCCGTGACCGAAGCGGTCTTGGGGCGCAATTCGCTGCGGCGGGCGAAGGGATCGGCCTTCAGCGGCTGCACCACGCCGTCATGGCCGCGGATCTCGAACTTGTAGGCCACGCCGGCCGGCACGTCCGGAGCGAAGATTTCCCAGATGCCGGAGTCGGAGCGGAAGCGCATGACATGCCGGCGGCCATCCCAATTGTTGAAATCGCCGACCACCGAAACCCGCTGCGCATTCGGCGCCCATACGGCGAAATGGAAGCCCTGGACGCCTTCATGCTTCATCGGGTGCGCACCCATCTTGTCGAACAGGCGCAGATGCGTGCCCTGACGGGCGAAATAGTCATCCATCGGCCCGAGGATCGGGCCAAAGCTATAGGGATCGGTCACTGCCCATTCGGCATCGCCGCGCCTGGCGCGATAACGGAGCGGCTGCTGCTTGCCGAGCTTCACGACACCGGAAAAGAAGCCCGCCGGATCGAGGCAATCCAGCTCGCCGATGACCGAGCCATCCAGCGCCAAGGCGGTAACGGCTTCCGCGCCGGGGATGAAACAACGTGCCACATAGCCGTCATCCGTCTTGTGGGTGCCGAGGACGGCGAACGGATCGGAATGGGTGCCTTTGAGAATCGCAGCGATCTCGTCTGCCGAAATATCCCTCAAGCTGGCGCCATCGCCGGGCTTTTTCGGCTTCTTCATCCGGCTCTCCAGATTTCCTTGGCGTATTGGCGGATCGTACGGTCGGAAGAGAACCAACCCATGCGAGCGGTGTTGTTGATCGTCTTGGCATACCATTCCGACGGATTGGCCCAGAGAATATCGACTTCGCGCTGCGCCGACGCATAGGCGTCGAAATCGGCGGCGACCATGAACCAGTCGTGGCTGTAGATGCCGTCTATCAGGCTGGCATAGCGATTGCGGTCATCAGGAGAGAAGACGCCCGAGGCGATGGCCGATAGCGCCTGCGCGAGCTCGCGCGAACGCTCGATAATGGCGCGGGGATCGTGGCCGTCGCTGCGGAGGTTGGCGACCTCATCGGCCTTGAGACCGAAGATGATGATATTGTCCTCGCCGACATTGTCGCGCATTTCGACATTGGCGCCGTCAAGCGTGCCGATCGTCAAGGCGCCGTTGAGGCCGAACTTCATGTTGCCGGTGCCTGATGCTTCCATGCCGGCGGTGGAGATCTGTTCCGAGAGGTCGGCGGCCGGAACCATGACCTCGGCAAGCGAGACATTGTAGTTCGGCACGAAGACGACCTTCAGCAGGCCGCGCACGGATGGATCGTTGTTGATGACGCGGGCGACATCGTTGATCAGCTTGATGATCAGTTTTGCGTTGTGATAGCTCGGTGCCGCCTTGCCGGCGAAGAGCTTGACGCGCGGCTGCCAATCCAGTTCGGGATGCGAGCGGATCTGATCGTAGAGCGCCACGGCTTCGATGACGTTCAGAAGCTGGCGCTTGTATTCGTGAATGCGCTTGATCTGGATATCGAACATCGCATTCGGATCGAGCTTGATGCCCATGCGGCTGGCGACGAGGTTGGAGAGCTGCACTTTGTTGGCACGCTTGACGGCGGCGAACTTCTCCTGGAAGGCGCTGTCGCGGGCGAACTGATCCAGCGGCTTCAACTGCTCGGCATCGTCGAGGAACGCGTCGCCGATGGTTTCGCGCACGAGGCTGGTCAAGCCCGGATTGCACTGCATCAGCCAGCGGCGCGGCGTGATGCCGTTCGTCTTGTTGTTGATGCGGTCGGGGTAGAGCTTGTGCAGGTCGGCGAAGACCGTGACCTTCATCAGGTCGGTGTGAAGCGCCGAAACGCCGTTGATCGAATGCGAGCCGACAAAGGCAAGGTTGCCCATGCGCACACGACGATCGCCGTTTTCGTCGATCAGCGAGATCGAGCGAATTTCCGTATCGCTGAAGTTGCGCAGCTTGCGTGCCTCGACAAGAATCTTGGCGTTGATGGCGTAAACGATCTGCATGTGGCGCGGCAAAAGCCGCTCGATCAGCGGAACGGGCCAGCTTTCCAGCGCCTCCGGCAGCAGGGTATGGTTGGTGTAGCCGAAGGTGTTTCTGGTGATATCCCAGGCCTTGTCGAAGTCGAAGCCGTGGACATCGACCAGCAGGCGCATCATCTCGGTGACGGAAACGGCCGGATGCGTATCGTTGAGCTGGATCGCAACCTTGTCGGCGAGATTGGTCAGATCGTCATATTGCTGCAGATGGCGGCGCAAGATGTCCTGCAGGGATGCGGAAGAGAAGAAGAACTCCTGGCGCAGGCGCAGCTCTTGGCCAGCGGGCGTCGCATCGGCCGGATAGAGGACGCGCGTCAGGCTTTCGGCCTTGTTGCTCTCGCGCAGCGCGCCGATATGGTCGCCGGCGTTGAAGGCATCGAGCAGGATCGGATCGATCGGCTGCGCCGACCAGAGGCGCAGCGTGTTGACGCGCTTGCCGCGCCAGCCGACGACGGGCGTGTCGAAGGCGGTGGCAATGACGCGCTCGGCCGGCTTCCAGACGTAACGCGGCTGATCGTCATGGCCGTTGACGGTCTCGACAGCGCCGCCGAAGCCGATTTCATAGGAGCTTTCCTGACGTTCGAATTCCCAGGGGTTGCCGTGCGCCAGCCAGGTTTCGGGCAGTTCCACCTGCCAGCCATCGGCCATCTGCTGGCGGAACAGACCGTGGACATAACGAATGCCGTAGCCATAGGCCGGCACATCGACCGTTGCCATGGATTCCATGAAACAGGCGGCGAGACGGCCGAGGCCGCCATTGCCGAGGGCCGCATCGGGCTCGATGCCGGCGATGACACGGATGTCGACGCCGAGCGAGGAAAGCGCGTTGGTGATCTCCTCCATCAGGCCGAGATTGGAGACGGCATCGCGCATCAGGCGGCCGATCAGGAATTCGAGCGATAGATAGTAGACACGCTTGGCACCGGTCTCATAGGTCTTGCGGGTCGATTCAATCCACTTGTCGATGACGCGGTCGCGAATGACGAGGATTGTTGCCGTCAGCCAGTCATGCGGTTTGGCGACCTTGGCGTCCTTGCCGATACGATAGGTCAGGCGCTCGATGATTTCTTCAGCAAGGATTTCGGGGCGGGAACTGCGTGGGGCTGGAACGGGGAGATCGGCCGTCGTCAAGTTATTCATATTATCAACTCTCGCCATTTGTGATTTATATTCAGGGTGTTACGCCTGCGTAAAATCAAATTGCCTTTCCGTTTCACTATCAGTTTACGCACTGATGTAAAGCAGTTGCAACACGCGAGTTGAGCGGATGCGAAAATAGCCGCGAAAGATTTCCCCTTTGCGGGAAAAGACTTGATTTCGATAATGTTTCGGGCTGTTATTCGCGCATCGAACAAACGAAAAGCCGCGCGATACTCGTATCGCGCGGCTTTTTCTTTGATGGGTATCTGTGGTTGCTTGGCATGAATGCCGGGCGCGATCACTTGGTCAGGAGCGTCATTTGCTTCGATGTTTCGGTGGCGATTGTCGCAAAGGCCTTGAAGAGATCGGCCGCACTTTGGGGCGTAAAATAGTCGGAAGGCGAGGTAGCGCAGTACTTCAGCAGTGCTTGGCCATTTTCTGGTGCCATAAAGGCAATGGTATATACATGGATGCCGTTGCGGCGTGCCTTATCGCATTGGATTTTGGTATCTGTGTCAGCATTTGCTACGTTGTTGTTGCCGTCGGTCATGAACACGATGTACATGGTCGGATTTGTGACGCCGCTCTTATTCTTATGTTGGAGCTGCTCATTCGTCAGTCCTGCTGTTGTAGACGGTTTCGTCAACGCATCGACTGCCGCCGTAAAAGCGGGCGCCGAATTTGTAGAGCCATCTGACGTCAGGTTGTTGACATATCTTGTGACGCCGCTCTCGCCCCAAGCCAGAGAAGTCGCGGTCTGGGCGACAGAATTATAGGAATCCGCACCGGTGCGAACGTATATCATGTTGGGATCGGCGCTATTCAGTTGCGCGGCGAGATTGGACGTCGCAATTTTTAGCGATTCCATTTTCGTATAGTAATTCGCCGTGGTTGCGGTGCATGTACCCCACACCTGCCAGCCGTTCGTATTTGTTTTTAAACATCCATACGTATAGGTTTTGGTGGGTTGCTCGGTGTTGACGGTATCGGTGGCTTCATCCATTGAGCCGGAGCGGTCCAGAACGAAATACATCGACAACGCGTTTTTCTGGGTTTCGGAAGTTTTGCCGCTGATCGAGGTACTAGAGGCGGCGATATTCATTGAACTTTGGCCGAGCAGGCGGGTCATGCCGTTCACGGGCATTGAATATGACGCACTCACGACGACTGAGTAGGCGGAATTTCCGGAGGAATCAGTGGTCTTTGTTACTGCGGTGTTGGTGCCGGCCTTCAGCGAGCTCGTAGTATTTGTATCCCCGCCGAGATAATTAGACATCTGGCCAAGGACGAAGTTGTTGGCGAGATCCTTGGCTGATGTCGTGGTCGCGCTACCGTCGGCGAGCGCTGTCGCCGCAGCGAGCGCGGCGGAGTCCGTTGCTTCCTGAAGCTCGCTGTGCGACAGCGACATATTGGTGACGTCTACCGCCATGCCGCCCGCCGCTACCAATACGGGTACGGCAATCGCCGTTAGGATGCCAAAATTCCCGGCTCTGTCGCGTAGAAGTTGTTTTAATGCGCAAAGTATATCAGAGCCGGCAATCATCATGTCCGCCTATTAGAAAGAGTTAGATTCTAAGAACAGCGGGACTATCAATTACAAATATTAGTTGAAGGTTTAAGCGGCCAGTTGATTTTTAACAAACTACATAATCTGGCGCGATTTGCTTCTGGCTTTTACTACTTTAAGTATATTCTATTTTAGTGGAATAACATCTACGGCCTGAACGGCCTTCTGGCTGCCATAGCCTTTGAGCACGCCGATGACGGGGGCAACGTCCGAATAATCGCGGCCATAAGCAACGACGATATGGTCCATTCCGGCGGGAATATTGTTGGTCGGATCAAGCTCGATCCAGCCTGCCGTCTCCCCGCACCAGACGCGCACCCAGGCGTGCATGGCATCGGCGCCCTCAAGCCGTTCCTTCCCGGGCGGCGGGATGGTGCGCAGGAAGCCGCTGACATAGCCGGCGGGGATGCCGAGGCTGCGCAGCGCGATGATCATCACATGCGAGAAATCCTGGCAGACACCGCGCTTGAGACGAAAGGCTTCCTTCGGCGTGGTATCCACCGTCGTCGCCTTCGCGTCGTAGGTGAAATCCTTGTGTATCTGCGCACAGACCGCATGGGCGATCTGCAGCGTCGTCAGATTGGTCGATCGCCACTGCCTGCTGTAATCGGTGATTTCACTCGTCTCAGGCAGACGCGGGCTGCTGCCGAGGAAATGATGGGGCGAGGAAGGATCAATTGACCAGCAATCGTCGATTTCTTCAGGCAATTTGGCGAGCAGGGGCGAGAAGTCTGCCCCGACGGGCTGGCTTTCCACCTGCACACGCGCCTGCATGCGGATATCGAGCCTTTCATGCGGCTCGCGCATCAGGATCGAGGTTGCCGGGTGCTGGAAGAAGTCGGTGAAGTTCGATTGCTCGTCCGGGCCTGGGGTTATTTTCACCGAGCCGGCGATCAGCCGTTGCCGATGGGGCAGGGATAGCGGCATGACGCGCAATATATGCCGCGCGCCGCTTGCCGGCACGTCATAGATATAGCCCATGTGAAGCGAGAGATCGTAGAGCATTACGTCATCCGAGATAGGTGCGTGCCAGCAGGTCGGAAAGCCGCTCCAGTTCCCGTGCCAGCTGCTGATAGACTTCAACAGTCATTGCTTCGGGCGTCATCACTGCCAGGCCGGAATGCAGGCGCATGGCTTCGCGGAAGAAGGGCGACATCTGGCCGTTGACGAAAGCATTCGGCAGTTGCTCGACCTCGCGGTGGATCTCGTTCATCTGGAAGAGGATCGAGCGCGGATTAAGGGGATCGAGCGCCAGAAGGTCGGTCACTGTCAGGCGGGCGGTATTGACATTGTAGCGGCGGCGATGGGTCATGACGCTGTCGCCGATTTCCAGCAGCATGTCGAGCGCGCCATCGGGGGCATCGGGGCCGGACATATGGCCGAGCAGCCGCGTCATGTGCAGGCCGCGTTCGATATAGCGGCCGAGGGACAGGAAGCGCCAGCCGGTGAAGCGGTACATGTTTTCATGCACGAGACCGGCAAAGCCTGCGAGCTTACGTAACAGGATCGTCATGGCATGGCTGGCGTCATCGCCGTGCTTCACCCGTTCCTTGAAGCGGCGTGCCGTCTTGGCGAGGTCGTTCAGCGCCAGCCAGCCGTCCGGGGAAAACCGGTCGCGGATGTTGCTGGCCGAATAGACGGCGCTGTCGATGTTGCGAAGCAGGTTTTCCGGCACGGCCTGCTTGGTATCGATGTCGATGGCGGCGAGATAGGCGCTGACGTCGGCAAGTAGCGGCTGTGTCGGGTCCGCCGATTCGGCAAACCGCCCATGCCAGGCGCGCAGGATGCGCAGGGCCCCTTCGGCCCGCTCGATATAGCGGCCGAGCCAGAAGAGGTTATCGGCGGCGCGGCTTGGTAGGCTTCCCGGCATATTGCGGGTGAAGGTCTCTTCGGCGGGCAGCAGCGTGTGCGCCTCGACGGGTTTGTCGGAGACGATCCAGACATCGGCAGCCGCCCCCCCGGCCTGCATGGCAATGGCGGCAACATCGTCGCCGCTGCCGATGCGGGCAAAGCCGCCGGGCATGATCTGCCAGCCGTTTTCCGTGCGGGCGGCGAAGACACGTAGGCTCATCGGCCGCGGCGTCAGCTTGTTGTTGACCCAGGCGGGCGTCGTGGAAAGTGTCACGACCTCCTGGCCCACCAGCTTGTGACCCTCTGTCGCCAGCCAGTCCGCGATCGAATCGCGGGCGGTGCTGCGCAGCGTCGAGCCGAGCACGGATTGGCCGTTGTCGTCGAAGAAGGGCATGCGGGAATAGGCCGGGCCGATGACCATCTTCTCGATGTTTTCGGCGACATGTTCGCGCTCGCTCTTCTGGCCGCACCACCAGGTCGCGATCGACGGCAGCTTCAATTCCTCGCCGCGCAGATGCCGACAGATGGTCGGCATGAAGGCGAGCAGGGCGCGCGTCTCAAGGATGCCGGAGCCGAGCGCATTGACGATGGTCACGGTCTGCGCCCGCAGGGCCTCGACCAAGCCGGGCGTGCCGATATGAGAGTGCTGGTTGAGTTCCAGCGGGTCCGCATAGGCCGCATCGAGGCGGCGCCAGAGCACGCTGATCGGCCGCAACCCGGCGACGGTGCGCACCATCAGCTGGTCGTTGACGACGGTGATGTCCTCGCCCTCGAGCAGCATGAAGCCGAGATAGCGGGCAATATAGGCGTGTTCGTAATAGGTCTCGTTGGCCGGGCCGGGCGTCAGCACAGCGACGCGTCCCTCGCCACCGCGCTTGCCGCCCAGCAGGGCATCGCGAAAAGCGCCAAAGAAGGAGGCGAGGCGATGAACCTTGGTTTCCGCATAGATATCGGAGAAAGCGCGGGTGGTGGCGACGCGGGTCTCCAACGCGAAGCCGGCGCCTGACGGAGCCTGCGCGCGGTCGGCCAGCACCCACCAGTTTCCATCCGGGCCGCGGCCGACTTCGAACGCCAGGAAATGCAGATAGTGACCGTTCGCGGGCTTGACGCCGACGAGCGGACGCAGGAATTCCGGATTGGCCGCGATCAAGGCCGGTGGCAGCAAACCCTCGCTCACAAGCCGGCTGTCGCCGTAGATATCGGCCATGACCGCTTCGAGCAGATCGGCGCGCTGGCGCAGCCCTTCCGAAAGCGATTGCCATTCGCGTTCATCGATAAGCACGGGAATATGCGAGATCGGCCAGCCGCGTTCGCTGACGCCAGCCGTTCCATAGGCTCGATAGAAAACGCCTGCATCGCGCAGATAGCGGTCGGCCCGGGCGAAACGCTCCGTCAGCTCCAGTTCCGACATGCGCGACAGCGCCGAAAGGAGGTTTTGCCAGACCGGGCGCACAGCGCCTTTGTTGTCGACCATTTCGTCGGCGACGCCGGGCAAAGGACGATAGGCAAAGGCCGGATCCTTGCCGGTTCCGGTCTTTACGTCGCCCCGCCGTTCCGTCGCCGGTTTTCTAGCCATTCACAGTTCCGTCTCAAATTCCTGCCGGCCGCCTGAGGTCGAGCGTCAGCGGGAATTCCACCGACGCAGTCTCCGGTCTCAAGGCGTAGCCACCCGCTGTATGCCCCCAAGGTTCGAATCGCGCAAGTCGTCGCGCTTCCGCCTCGTTGCCGTTGACCGGGAATGTCTCATAGTTCCGGCCGCCCGGATGGGCGACATGGTAGATGCAGCCGCCGATCGAGCGCCGTGACCATGTGTCATAGATATCGAAGGTCAACGGCGTATCGATCGGGAGAACGGGATGCAGGCCCGAGGCCGGATGCCATGCCTTGTAGCGCACGCCGGCGACCGAAACGCCGGACACGCCCGTTGCCGTCAGCGGCACGGGGCGGCCGTTGCAGCTCACCGTATAACGCGATGGGTTTGATGTTTCGAACCGCACCTGCAGGCGTTCGACCGACGAATCGACATAGCGGACGGTTCCCCCAACCGCGCCTTCTTCGCCGAGCACATGCCATGGCTCCAACGCCTGGCGCAGCTCCAGCTTGTTGCCTTCATATTCGACCTCGCCGCAGAAGGGGAAGCGGAATTCGAGCTGCGCCTGGAACCATTCCGGAAGCACGCCGAAGCCGTTCTCACTGAGATCGGCGAGCACATCGAGAAAATCCTGCCAGACATAATGTGGCAGCATGAAACGATCATGCAGCGTCGTGCCCCATCGGGTGAATTTACCGTCGAGGGGATTGCGCCAGAAGCGGGCGATAAGGGCGCGGACCAGCAATTGCTGGGCAAGGCTCATGCGGGCGTTGGGCGGCATTTCAAAGCCGCGGAATTCGACGAGGCCGAGGCGTCCCGTCGGCCCATCCGGCGAGAAGAGCTTGTCGATGCAGATTTCCGAGCGGTGGGTATTGCCGCTGGAATCGGTCAGAAGATTGCGGAACAGGCGGTCCACCAGCCAGGGCAGCGGCGGGTTGCCGCGGCCGGGCGCAGGCACTTGGGCTACCGCAATTTCCAGCTCGTAGAGACTGTCATGGCGCGCTTCGTCGATGCGTGGGGCCTGGCTGGTCGGGCCGATGAACAGGCCGGAGAAGAGATAGGAGAGCGAGGGGTGTCGCTGCCAGTGCAGCACCAGGCTCTTCAGCAGGTCGGGACGGCGCAGGAAGGGACTGTCGTTCGGATTGGCCCCGCCAACGACGACATGGTTGCCGCCGCCGGTGCCGGTGTGACGGCCGTCAATCAGGAACTTGTCGGTGCCTAGACGCGTCTGCCGCGCCTCTTCGTAAACCGCCGTCGTAATGTTGACGCAGTCCTGCCAATTCGATGCGGGATGGACGTTGACCTCGATCACGCCCGGATCGGGCGCGACGCGGATGACATTGATGCGTTCGTCCTGCGGCGGCGAATAGCCCTCGATATGGACCGGTAGTCCGAGCTCAGCCGCTGCATTTTCCGCTGCAGCCAAAAGTTCGAGATACTGCTCGATCCCTTCGGTCGGCGGCATGAAGACACAGAGCCGGCCATCGCGCGGCTCGACAGAGATGGCTGTGCGCACCGCGCCGCGGATATCGCCAAGCGTCTGTTCTACGCGTGATTGCGCGCCTTCATCGGCCTGGAACGAGGCTTCCGGCATGGCACGGCCGGCGGGCACGATGACTTCAGGCAATGGCGTGCGCGGAATGGAGGGATCGACGGTATGGATATAGGGATACCGCGACGGCGGTACATAAGGCAGGGTGCCGAGCGGCAGACGGTAGCCGATCGGCGAGTCACCCGGCACCAGATAAAGTTTGCCGCGGCGCGTGCTCCATTTTTCGCTGACCCAGCGTGTGCCTGAGGCGCGCGCATTCCATGCCTGCACGGGAAGGACATAGCCGGTCGCCGTTGTCAGGCCACGCTCGAAGACGCGGGCAATACGGCTGCGTTCCTCGGGGTCCTTCAGCTTCGAATTGGACGGGTCGACATTTTCCGGCAGGCTGCCTTCCTTGATGATCCATTCGGCCGGGTCTTCATAGGCCGGCAGCACCATCTCTGGCTCGATCGCCAGCTCTTTGGCAATCGCAGTCAGAAGCTTTCCGGCGTCGTCCGCACTTGCGCCGGTCTTGACGGTCTCTTGCGCAATCAAGGCGGGGTTCTGCCAGACGGGCTTGCCGTCCTTGCGCCAGTAAAGCGAGAAGGTCCAGCGCGGCAGGCTTTCGCCCGGATACCATTTGCCCTGACCATAATGCAGGAAGCCGCCAGGCGCGAAGCGTTCGCGCAGGCGACGGATCAACGTATCGGCCTTTTCACGCTTGGTCGGGCCGACGGCGGCCGTGTTCCATTCGTCCGACTCGAAGTCGTCGATCGAGATGAAGGTCGGCTCGCCGCCCATGGTCAGGCGCACGTCGTCGGCTTGCAGGACACGATCGATCTCCTCACCGAGCGCATTCAGCGCATCCCAGCTTTCGTCGGAGAAAGGCTTGGTGATGCGAGGATGCTCGGCGACGCGGGCGACCCTCATCGCGAAGTCGAATTCGGTCCTGGCCTCGCCGAAATAGCCGCCCGAGATCGGCGCGGCGTTGCGGTAATGCGGCGTGGCCGCAAGCGGGATATGGCTCTCGCCGGTCAAAAGGCCCGACGTCGGGTCGAGGCCGACCCAGCCGGCGCCGGGAAGGTAGACTTCGGCCCAGGCATGCAGGTCGGTGAAATCGACTTCGGTGCCGGAAGGGCCATCGAGCGCCTTCAGGTCGGGTGTCAGCTGAATGAGGTAGCCGGAGACGAAGCGGGCGGCGAGGCCGAGATGGCGCAGAACCTGAACGAGCAACCAGCTCGTATCGCGGCAGGAGCCTTTCGCCTTTTCCAAGGTCTCCTCAGGCATCTGGACGCCGGCTTCCATGCGGATGACATAGCCGATCTCCTGCTGCAGCCGTGCGTTGAGGCCGACGATCATGTCGACGGTTTTTTGTTCCGAGCGGTCGAGCGTGGCGAGGAAGGCTTTCAGCCGGAGGCCGGGCTCTTCCGGCTTCATATAGATGGACAGATCCTCGCGGATGGTCTCGGGATAGTCGAAGGGCCATTTCGTGGCCTCCTCTTCGACGAAAAAGTCGAAGGGATTGTAGACCGTCATGTCGGCAACGAGATCGACCTCGATCTTCAGCTCGGTCACCGGATCGGGAAAGACGAAGCGGGCGAGATAATTGCCGTAGGGATCCTGTTGCAGGTTCACGAAATGATTTGACGGCGTGACCTTCAGCGCGTGGCTCAGCACGCGCGTCTTGGAATGCGAGGCGGGTTTCAGGCGGATGATCTGGGGACCGAGGCGAACCGGATTGTCGTATTTATAATGGGTGAGATGATAGATGCTTGCCTTGATCGCCATATGTCTCTTCGCCTAGCCCGCATCGTTGTGCGGTGATTGCTGTTCCCGAAGGCAGTGTGTGCAATGCAGCGAAAGAAAGCAAGGCATCTCTCGGTGCTTGGGAAGCTCTTGCCGTGTAACGCCAAAACAAAAACGGCGGGTTTTCGCCCGCCGTTCTGAAATCCCTGGCTTGCTGCTTGCAATCAGCTTCTGCCGAACTCGTCGACGAGGCGGATGATATCGTCCTCGCCGAGATAGGAGCCGGTCTGCACTTCGATGAGCTCCAGCAGGATCTTGCCGGGGTTCGACAGGCGATGCACTTCACCGAGCGGGATATAGACCGACTCGTTTTCGCGCAGCATCTGCACGTTTTCGCCGACCGTCACTTCGGCCGTGCCCTTGACGACGATCCAGTGCTCGGAGCGATGGTGATGCTTCTGCAGCGACAGTTTCTTGCCGGGAAGGACGAAGATGCGCTTGACCTGGAAACGCTCGCCGTTCAGCACCGACGTGTAGCCGCCCCACGGGCGATAGGAGGTCGGATGCGTCTCGGTGAGCTTGGCCGTCTTCTTCTCGCTTGCGAGCAGCTTGACGAGCTTGCCGACTTCCTGGCTGTCCTTGAGATGGCCGACATAGACGGCGTCCTCGCTGGCGATGACGGCGACGTCTTCAAGCCCCTGCACGGCGACGTGAAGGCTATGCGTCATCACGAGCGAATTCTTCGTGTTCACCAGTGTCGTGGCGCCGGCCGACACGTTGCCGCTTTCGTCACGATTGCCGACTTTCCAGACCGCGTCCCAGCTGCCGAGGTCGGACCAGGTGAAGGGCGAGGGAACGACGGCGGCATTCGCCGTCTTTTCCATCAGCGCGTAGTCGATGGAAATGTTGGGGCTCTTGGAGAAGGCGTCGGCATCCAGACGGGTGAAATCGAGGTCGCGGGTTGCCTTGGAAACGGCCTTGCTGGCGGTCTTCTCGACGTCGGACGCATATTCCTTCATTTCGTCCAGAAGCTGAGCGGCCGAAAACATGAACATGCCGGAGTTCCAGTAGAAGCTGCCGCTTGCCACCATCTCCTGAGCCTTGTCCAGCGCCGGCTTTTCGACGAAGCGCTTGACGGCATGAGCGCCGGTCGAAAGCGCCTTGCCGCTTTCGATATAGCCATAGCCGGTGGCCGGTTCCGTCGGCTTGATGCCGAAGGTGACGAGCTTGCCCTGAAGGGCGGTGTCGCGCGCCTGGCGCACGCAATCGTAATAGGTCGCGTTGGCGTCGATCTCATAGTCCGAGCCGAGGACGTGCATGATCGCGTCCTTGCCGAAAAGCTCGGTGACGAGCGCGGCTGCAGCTGCGACGGCGGCAGCGGTATTGCGGGCGACCGGCTCCAGCAGCACGGCTGCCAGTTTAAGGTCGAGCTCGCGGGCCTGTTCCGCAACGAGGAAGCGGAATTCCTCATTGGTCAGGACGATCGGCGCTTCGTAAAGCTCAGGATCGGCAACGCGCTCCAACGTGTTCTGAAACAGCGTCTTGTCGCCGATGAACTGGATGAATTGCTTCGGAGCGGATGCGCGCGATAGCGGCCACAGCCGTGTACCCTTGCCGCCTGCCATAATCACCGGAACGATCTTTGCTGCCATACTCTGCCTCTCCTAGACACTTCATTCGAGAGCCGGCCGCTAGGAAGCGCAACCGCTGCGCTTTCCGCCATGCTCCTTCGACAACGTCAATCGCCATTGCGATATTTTTCGGCAAAACGCTAGCGCTAATATGCCGGCAATGTAAACATTCGGCGATCTCGGCTCGGAAACTCCAATGAAAATCCGTTCAAGGCGCTGTTCTGAATGAAAAGGCGGAGGCCGTCGGGAAACGGTCTCCGCCATTGATGCAGGATTGCTCACTCGCAAACAGCAGTCTTCAGCGCTTCGCTGTCTACGCTTCCGCCCTGTCGTGCTGTTCTTCGTGCTGTTCGCCATGTGCGGGCACATGGTTGAGGGCGTTGCGCCTGTTGTAGCGGATCGACGACCAGAGTGAGATGCCGATCAGAGCCGCGCCGCCGAGGCCGGTGATGACTTCCGGAATGTGGAACAGCGTCTGCACATACATGATCACCGAGAGGATCAGGATGGCATAGAAGGCACCGTGCTCGAGATAGCGGTAATGGGCAAGTGTGCCCTTTTCCACCAGCATTATCGTCATGGAGCGGACATACATAGCGCCGATACCGAGGCCGATGGCGATGATGAACAGATTCTGCGTCAGGGCGAATGCGCCGATGACGCCGTCGAAGGAGAAACTGGCATCGAGGATTTCCAGATAGAGAAATGCGCCGAAGCCGCCCCTTGCGGCAGCACTCATCGTCTTTTGCGAGGCATCCAGGAACCCGGCCAGGACTTCGACCAGGAGGAAGGTCAGGAGACCGTAGATGGAGGCATGCAGGAAGGCCGTTGAATCGCCGCCGTCGAGCACGGAGCTGAAGATGAGAACAAGAACCAGCACGAAGGCGATTTCAACGCCCTTGACGGTTGCGAAATGCGCCATGCGCTTCTCAATGAAGCCGATCCAGTGCACATCCTTTTCGTGATTGAAGAAATAGGTCAGGCCGACCATCATCAGGAATGTGCCCCCGAAGGCGGCGATCGGCAGATGCGCATTCTGCATGATCTCAGCATATTGCTCCGGCCTGGTGGCGGCGAGCTTCAGCGCCTCCCACGGATTGATCCAGGCGGCGATCGCGACGATTGCCAGCGGAAAGACGATGCGCATGCCGAAGACGGCGATGATGATGCCCCATGTCAGGAAGCGATGCTGCCAGACTGGCGTCATCTCCTTCAGCTTGTTGGCATTGACGATGGCATTGTCGAAGGAGAGTGAAATTTCCAATACGGCGAGAACCGCGCAGATGAAGAAGGCCGTGGCGAGGCCACCCATCGTGCCGGTGGTGTTCCAGCCCAGGAAGGCGCCGAGAGCGAGGCCGCCGATGGTGACGACGAAGGCCCAGCCGAAATAGCCGAGTACGGATTTGGAGGCGGCTTGCGGTGTCATGGGCGCACCTCGCCACAAAGGAACTGATGATTTTCGGATGGGGCGGGCAGCCGTATGCCGAGGACGGCATGCGGGCGAGGCATGGTCAAGCTGTTCATGAAAGAAGTCCGCCGGCTCATCTGCAGGCGGTACCGACATCGCGAGAGCGCCGTAAAAACTCTCGCCAGAGGGGCCCGGCACCAAAGTTCAATCCGTCGCCGATGTCAGGAAGGCGCGGAGATAGTCCATAGTTAGTGAAGTCGCGACACAGGTCAAGAGTTGAAATAGTGGTCGCTCGGACTGCTCCCAATAATTGCGAACTCATAATTGCGAATTTTGGGAACCAAACGGAAAAGGCTGCGTTTGGCCCTCAAGCACGTTTGTGCCGTCCGCCAAGCGGATCCCTCGGGCGTATCCATCACCTTCAAAACAGCAATCGACAGGAGAAGCTCCGATGAGCCCTGACCCCATTTACCGCAAGGAACAATCGCAGAAGCCGGAATTGACGGAGCGGCAGAAGAAGGCGCGGCCGAATACGCTTCGCCAGGCTCAGGTCTTGCCGCCGCATCAAGTAGATCTGACGCTGCATCCCGTGACCCACGAGGACGTGCATGTCCCCGCCCATGTCAACGGCGCCGACCTCTCGCGCGAAGCGCCGGCCGATGCCAACCATGGCCACAAGCGGAAGAGCGGCTCGCAGCATTAGCCGGGCCGCGGCTAGTGCGACGACAATGCTTATTTATTTGTGCTGGGGCGCCTTGCCGTCGGAGGTGAAGTTGCCGTTGAAGCTCATCTCCGTCGATTTTGCCGAGCATTGGATGGCAACCGGCTTGCCTGCATAAGGATTGGCAAAGGTGCATGTACCCTTTGCTTCGACCTGGCTGGATATCTTGCTGCCGGCCCCGGTCGAAATGACATCGATCGGCAGCTGCGCGGTTCCCTTCTCGTTGCCGGGCTTGATGCCCTTGCCGTTGCCCTGGAATCCCAGCATCTTGCCGCCTGACGTAAAGATGAAGGTCACCGAGCCGTCGGGACCCGTCACGCTGGCGATCTCAGCCTTACACCCCTTGGAGGCATCGAGTTTGCCGACCATGAGTTTGGAACATTTTCCACTGACGACGGTGACGCCTTGCGACGGAAAATTTTCCACTGCGCCGGCCGAGGTGGCGGCCAAGACGGTCAATCCAAAAGCAATGCCTGCGAATCGCATAAGAAGGGCTCCTTTCAAGCCCATACAGGTTCGCCGATCAAAATGTGGCAGTCAACCCAAGGCGCGGCGCAAGCCCAGGCAACCGGCGTCGATCCGATCGCTCATTGCGCTTCAGGCTGGTGATCAGAGCACGCCGTTATCGCAAAACGACCGCTCAGGGTTGTGAGGATCTCAGTGTGGGGCTGATTCCTGAACGAGCGAGCCGATCAGCTGCAGCAAGGCATTCTGGCGGTTGCCGCCGCCAGCCAGGAATTCGTAGAGGGTCATGGTTTTCTCGCTGCCGCCGTCGACGACATAATCCGCCTGGCGAATGACGTAGACCTCGCCGCTCTCGGTGTCGCGGGCGAGATGGAACATGTATTCATCACCATTGGACTTATGGTTCTTGTAGAACTGCCGCTTCATCACCGTCATCTCATCCTCCCGTATGATCGATGCGCTGATATGACAGTAGGATGACGGCGCGGCCGGAAGTCAAGCGGCTTCTGGCGGGAACTTGTGTCGCAGGCGGCGCGCAACTCGCAATCGCCACGAACATCAGCATGTGATTGGCTATCTTCCAAAAGGCGATTATTCTCGACCTGCGCTCGAATTTTCGAGACGCGGCAAGTTGGAGATCGAAGCACATGAGAATGATGTTAGCGCTGGGAGCGATTTTGAGCCTGGCATGCGTCTCCGCAGGTGAGGCGCCTTCAAACTATCAGACCTATCACGGCATTCGCGCCGACAGCGATCCGGTGGTGCTGGCAAAATACGACAGGGCCCTCAATCGCTGCGAGCCCGAGGCCTATTCCTGGCACCGCGGCTCGCCGGATCCGAACAGCACGCTCTATTGGCTGGCACTGAGAGCCTGCCTCTATCGTCAGGGCTTTATCGATCGCGGTGCCTACGCATACCCGACGACGGCGGTGTTCCGGCATTTTCTGGATCGCTGACCGCTTTCCGTTCGCCCTGGTTCCCGGCGAGCTCTTTGGGCGATCCGCTCCAAGGCAAACTTGAAACTCAGCAGATTGTCGCAAACTAAAAAGGCCTTTCGATTTCTCGAAAGGCCTTTGCTTTTCAGCGAATTAGGATGGTGGGCGTGACAGGGATTGAACCTGTGACCCCTACGATGTCAACGTAGTGCTCTCCCGCTGAGCTACACGCCCATCCGATGGCGGCGCATAGATCACAAAACCTCGGTGGCCGTCAATAGGCTTTTTTTCGGTTTTGTGACGTTGCCGCCGAAAGCCTTACGCGGCAAGGAGTTTGTTGACCTCGTCGACCAGCTCGCGGAGGTGGAAAGGCTTGGAAAGGACCTTGGCATCCTTCGGCGCCTTCGAATCGGGGTTCAGCGCGACGGCGGCAAAGCCGGTGATGAACATCACTTTCAGGTCAGGATCGAGTTCGGTGGCGCGCCGCGCCAGCTCGATGCCGTCCATCTCCGGCATGACGATATCAGTCAAAAGCAGCGAGAACGGCTCTTCGCGCAGCCGGTCGTAAGCGCTTGCTCCATTGTCAAAGGACAAGACCTTGTAGCCGGCTTTTTCGAGTGCCTTCACGAGAAAGCGACGCATGTCGTTGTCGTCTTCGGCAAGAAGTATCTTCTGGGTCATCATCTCTATCGCTAATCAACTTTGTCTGTTGGACTTGTCCAGCTTTTAGGTTAGCGCCACGCCGTAAACAAGCCGTGAATAGTCGGCCAAAACGCGCCAATCCTGCTTTTGTTCAAAGCATGACTTCGTTCTGCGAAAACGCCCTGCGTTTCCGCTGAGCGGACATCGGGAGATTTCGAATACGGCGCTTTGGATTAAGGCCATTTCGGTCAAGTTACTATGGACTTGCGGTCATGCAACTGGCAACATGATTACTGCGACAAGTTGTTGACATGGTAAAGACGTTGATGTCCGCGGAAATGCGTAGTTTCGAGATTTTCGAGGTATTGGAGCCCGCCTCCCAGACCATACCGTTTGTCTACAGCTCGCCTCATAGTGGTCGCATCTATCCTCCCGATTTCATCGCCCAGTCCCGCCTGCAGGGCATCGCCATCCGCCGCTCGGAAGATCATTACGTCGACGAGCTTTTTTCGGCGGCGAGTTCCCTGGGCGCACCGCTGCTGCTTGCCAATTTTCCGCGCGCCTATATCGACGTCAATCGCGAGCCCTATGAGCTCGATCCGCGCATGTTCGAGGGTGCCCTGCCGCCTTACGCGAACATCAATTCCCTGCGGGTCGCCGGCGGGCTCGGGACGATCCCGCGCATCGTCGCCGAAAACATGGAGATCTATGCGCGCCGCGTGCCGGTCGAGGACGCGCTGAGGCGCATCGACACGATCTACAAGCCCTATCATGCGACGCTTCGGCGGCTGATTGCGCGCACCCATGTCAAATTCGGCTTCGGCGTGCTGGTCGATTGCCATTCCATGCCGGGCAATATCCGGATCGCCGGCAGCAATATGCGGCCTGATTTCATCCTCGGCGATCGGTACGGCACCAGCGCTTCGGCGGAGCTCTCGCGCGCGGCCATGCAGATCCTCGAGGAGCTCGGCTTCAACGCCGTGCGCAACAAGCCCTATGCTGGCGGCTTCATCACCGAGCATTACGGCCGTCCCACGCGCGGGCTTCACGCCCTGCAGATCGAAGTCAACCGTTCGCTTTATGTCGACGAGACGACGCTTGAGAAGCGCCCGGACTTCAATGAGGTGGCCGCCGCCATTACGCTGTTCATGAAGCGCATGGCCGAGCACGTGGAATCCTATACGGGCGATCCGGCACTGGCTGCGGAGTAGGGATATCTCGCACTCCGGGCTTGTCGGAGGGGCGAGCGGCAAGGAAAATCAACCTTTAATCTTGGCTGCGAGGCACCGCGGCTGTCTATGGAACTCAATCACGATCGCAAGTCAGGATATTCGGGGCATCTGCTCCGCGATCGAGATAAGCTGCAACGCCTGATCCAATGCAGTTGAGATTATGGCGCTGAGCTCTGCCAATTCTTCCCCGGTAAAAAGCTGGTTCATTTCCGCAATCGATATTGTTCCGCCTTCGGTTGGCAGCTGTCGACTGTCTTCAGCAAGTCTATCCAGTTGAAGGCGAATCTTCGCAACTTCATCATCCTCGGCGCATCCTGAATAGCGAAGAAGAAACGACGCGACGTGAATGGGAGAAAAATCGAAAGCATCACGCCCGCAACAAGCGGCTTCACACATAGTCTCGCAATTCTTAATTAGTCCGAGCAAAGGATGATCAAGGTTCAAGCAGAGTTCCTTTCCGAGGCCAAGTCATCCTGAAGCGCAGAGCCTCACGACGAAAAAATCAGGATTTTCGTACCAGGCATATCGAGCTAAATTCCAGAGTGGTTCGCCATTCACGGGAGCGGCAGTCATATTATTGGGTAATGTGATGGAAAGCGCTCGAACGTTTTTTCATAATTCGCCGGTGACCCGGTAATGATCCACTGAATATCTACAGGAAAAAGCTAAGGGCAAGTCAGGAAGATCACCGAAATATCGCGGCAGTCCCGCAAGCGATCCGAAAACCAGGGCGCGAGCTAGAGCAGTTCCAGCAAAAGTGCGAAGCGGTTTTGCGTCCGGAACTGCGTAAAAACAAGAAGATAGAGCGTTTTCGCGATTCGAAGAAAAGCGGAAATGCTCTAACTTTCGGAGTCCTTGCTTGGGTTTTCGGACGGTCCGCGGGACATTGGCGACAACGTGAAGCGCGACGAGGATTGATGTGTAAGAGAGCCGTTGAAGTCACCTATAGCGAGGAAATCCTGCGTGACGCCGTTCGAACTTGTGTTTGGCGGCAGGGTGTGGTGCGTCAGAAAGGGCTATGGGCCGCAGAGGCCATGCTGATCGCTCTCCTCATTTGGCTGCCTTTGAGGGGTGAGCAAGGTTGGCTGCTTGGGGTCATCAGCGTTGTCGCCCTTCTTCCTCCTTGCCTGATCATCGCGATGTGGATTGCACATCATCGCAACACAGTGGGAAAATTCCACAGGATGCCGAGCCGTCGGGCGGACTTCACGTTTCTTGACGAAGGGCTTGAGGTGGCATCCGAACTGGGGTCTGCGAAAATCCCATGGTCTGGCATTACCGAGATTTGGGAGCGACCGGCCTACTGGATGATATTCACGGCTCCAAACCAGTTCATGACGCTCCCCCTCCAAGCGGTATCAGCCGAGGACCGTGACTTTCTACGATCTAAAGTGCCGGTTGCGGTGCCGTAAAAGGCCTAGATCGCGCGAGAGGCGAATGGCTTTGCGCCTGCCGTGCTATTCCAAAAAAAGAACCGCGCTCGTGGCGCGGTTAAGTCTAGGGAGGAAACACCCAAGGAGGGTATTTACAGTCAGAAGACTGTAGCTGGATATTGATATCGCATTGCACAAATGTCAAGCATTTTATTGCGCTGCAAAATATTTGGGCAGATTTGAAGATCATGCCTGATTGGCGGGCAGGTACCCGCCGCGTCATCATCCGGTTTGCTTCACGGCTCATATGGGATATGACATCGCCCATCCTGTCATTTACGCGGATTGACCATGCTTCCCGATCGCTCGTTCTTCTATCGTCTGGCCGAGGCGGCCAAGGCCGAAACCCTGCCGCGCTTCCGCGCCGGCGTCGATGTGGTCAACAAGGAAGCCAGCGGCTTCGATCCGGTGACGGAAGGAGACCGCGCCGCCGAAGAGGCGATTCGCGCATTGATCGAGGCCGAGTTTCCCGAGCATGGCATTCTGGGCGAGGAGCACGGCAGCGTCGGGCTTGATCGCGAACATGTCTGGGTGATCGATCCGATCGACGGCACGCGCGCCTTCATCTCGGGTGTTCCGGTTTGGGGAACGCTGATCGGCCTGCAGAAGAACGGCCGCGCCATCATGGGGATGATCGATCAGCCTTTTACGGGTGAGCGCTATTTTGCCGATGGCAATGGTTCTACCTATTCGGGGCCGGATGGTGAAAAGCGGTTGCAGGTCCGCGATTGCGGCAGCCTTTCGAACGCCATCCTCTTCACCACCTCGCCGCATCTCTTCGTTGGCGAGGAGCTTGCCAGATATCGCGAGATCGAAAGCCAGGTCCGGCTTTTCCGCTATGGCACGGATTGCTATGCCTATGCGCTGCTGGCCGCAGGCCATATCGATCTCGTCATCGAGAATTCGCTGAAACCCTACGATGTCGGCGGCATCATTCCCGTCGTCGAGCAGGCCGGTGGCATCATGACCACCTGGAATGGCGGCCGACCGGAGATGGGTGGAACGATCATCGCAGCCGGCAGCCGCGCCGTTTATGAACAGGCTTTGGCTGTCCTGTCTCGCTAGAGCAAGTCCAGGAAAGGTGCGTAGCGGTTTCCGTCCGCAGTTGTGGAAACAAGCGAATGGAGCGATTTGGCGTTTCACCGAATAGCCAAATCACTCCATTCGCTTGGCGTCAGGCTTCCGCTTCCGCCTCATAAGCATTCGTCTTCGCATCGCTGCCGGGGATGAAGGCATGGATCGCGGCGAGAGCCTGATTTCGGTAGATATCGCGCTCCTGCAGAATCTCATGCTTGGCGCCGTGAATGGGCACGAGTTGTGCGGCGCGGAAATAACGCGACAGCCGCTCCTGATCGGCATAGGGCACGACACCGTCCCGCGTCGGCGCGAGCAGGACAGTGGGGACGTGAATCGAAAACAGGTGTTCGGGCCTGTTGACCCGTTCGATCGCCCGCAAGGCCTGCGACAGCCAGCGCGCCGTCGGCGGACCCAGGCAAAGCTGCGGATAGGCGGTACCGATGCCGATGTTGCGCCGATAGCGCTGCTCGTCCGTCGTCAATGGATTGTCGGCGAAGGGTCTTTCCTTGAATTTCTTGCTGAATTGCATTCGGCCAAGGCCGATGCCGCTGACGGTGCCGGAAAGAAAGCGGATGAAGGCCGGCGATACGCCGTGACCGGTCAGGCCGATGAAGGGGGCGGACAGCACCATCCGGTCGATGCGCGTTGCCAGCCCCGGTGCCGCCGAGAGCGCGATCAGCGCGCCCGTCGAATGGGCCAGCAGAAAGAAGGGCAGGCGCGTGTCCGGCAGGACGATTTTGTCGAGGAAAGCCGTGAGATCGCGTTCATAATCGGAAAAGTGTCGGATATGGCCGCGCAAGGGATCCTTCAGCAGCCGTTCCGATCCGCCCTGGCCACGAAGATCGAATGTCGCAACCCAGAGACCCTTGGCGTTAAGGTCGCGGATCGTCTCGAAATATTTCTCGATGAATTCGTTGCGGCCCTGCAGCAGAACCACGGTTCCTCTAGCGACCGGCTGCTCGCAGCGGAAGATGGCATAGCGCAGCTTGCGCCCGTC
This sequence comes from Martinezella tropici, assembly GCF_008370325.1. Taxonomy (GTDB): domain Bacteria; phylum Pseudomonadota; class Alphaproteobacteria; order Rhizobiales; family Rhizobiaceae; genus Rhizobium; species Rhizobium tropici_B. Next base: position 156,796 of record NZ_VNIP01000006.1, read on the forward strand.
GAAGCTCTCGAAGAACCCCTCGGTGCGGTTCTCCGGCACAGGATTGTCTGCTGTGGAATAGAGGACCGAATCCATGACGGTGTCGCGCCTCGCTGACAAATGTCTCGTCTCAAGGGGATAGCGCAGCCCGGAGGAATTGCAACAGGTTTGTTGGCGGTTCCGGCAATCGAACTCGGTGCCCCCAAAGACGGTATTCCTTTCATCGGAGGTTCCGATGACATTATCGTTTTTCTCCGTTTCATCTTCTTGCACGTCTTTGCGAATGTTCGGCCGTGGTCATCATCTGCTGGAATGAAAAGACATGCCAATCACCGAAATTGCGGAACCAAGAATTCTTATTATCGGCGGTAGCTCCGGAATGGGGCTGGCGCTGGCAAAACGCGCGCTTGCCGCCGGCGCTAAGGTCATCATCGCTGGACGGAACACGGACAAGCTCCAGCGCGCTTGCGCGGAACTCCAAAACCCATCGCTTTCCATTGAGACAGTCGATATCACGCAAGAAAGCCAAGTCGCCGATCTGTTTGAACGCATCGGCCGGCTCGATCATATCGTAAGCACTGCCGCCGATATCGAAGGTGCTTACGAGCTGCTGCCTTCGCTGGACCTCAGGGCTGCGCAGAGGGTCGTGGAAAGTAAATTCTACGGTCCGTTACTGCTTGCAAAATATGGGTCACCCTTACTCTCTGCCACTGGCTCCATCACGTTCACGTCAGGCATTGCCGCTTATCGACCGGCCGCACGAGGGTCGGTGGTCGCTGCCGTCAATGCTGGACTGGAAGGATTGGTTCGCGCACTCGCAGTCGAGTTGGCGCCCATTCGGGTAAACGCCGTTTCACCTGGCTGGGTCGATACGCCCATCTGGACGTTCGTTGCCGGTGACCAGAAAGAAGAAACATTGGGCGCCATGGCAAAACGGCTGTTGGTCGGGCGGGTAGGACAACCGGAAGATATCGCCGATGCCATCAGCTTCCTGATGGGCAACGCCTTTACAACGGGGACGATACTGCATGTCGAGGGCGGACATCGGCTGATTTAGCGGATGCAAAGCCGGTGCTTGCGACCGCCAGCAGCAGCTTCAGAGCTTGCGGCTGAACACGCTTGCGCCGCCAGATCATCACAAGCGAGGCTGTCCGCATTGGCCCCGGCCAGGGCATTTCGTCAAGTTCGCCACGATGGAGTGCGTCCGCGATGGCAAACCGCGGAACGAGGCTCGAGCCCGTACCGGCAGCCACGAGGCGAGCAATGGTACCGATGCTGCCGACTTCGGCGGCGAGCTTTGGTACTGCTGTCCCTGCCGCCTCGAATGCCTTGTCGAACAGGTGCCGGTAGACGCAGCCGATTTCTGTTGCCACGAAGCTCATCGAAGCAGGTGCTGCCAGACCGCTTGTCTTCGATGATGCCTCCCGTGTGGGAGGGGTAATGAGGATCATCGGCTCCGTCGATATCACCCGCTTTGCGAGGCGTTCATCGACGTCGCCTCTGTCAAAGCAGAAGGCGACATCGATCTCACCGACTTCGAGCTTGCGCAACAGATCGCCACTGCCCGCAACCTTAACCCGCAGATCGATATCGGGGTGATCGCGCTGAAAGGCCGGCAACCATTGCGGAAGCTTCATGGAAGCAATGGTCTCGAGTGCGCCGATCGTCACCGTCCCAACCGCAGCCCCCAAGACTGCTTCAACGGCAGCGCGCGCCTCGTTGCCGATTGCCAGTATTTCTTCGGCATAGGGTCTCAGTGCCTCGCCAGCTGCCGTCAGCTCCAAGCTCGATCTCGACCGGATAAAAAGCGCGGCGCCTAATTCGGCTTCGAGCGACTGGATCTGATCGCTCACGCTCGATTGTGCGAGATGGACCTCTTCGGCTGCGCGGGTGAAATTCCGGGTCCGGGCGACCGCCAGGAATGTCTTGAGTAATCGGGGGTGCATCGAGTCGTGCCGAACCAAAGTGACAAGCGCCATTTAAAGTGAGACCGCCATTTAAAGCGAGGCGACGCCAATACCGGTCAGGCTGCCACATCCCCTATATCGACGTCAATGCAACACGGGATGGTCGCCGGAAGATCAGAAAAAAGCTGGCCAACGGTGCCCGTAATTCGCGGTGCCCTTGAAGGCGCCTGCGGCATGATCTCGATCGCGATATCCGTCCGCATCAGGCCTTCGGTGTCGCGCCGCGTCGTTCGAGCGCAGTCTTGCGGATGACGTCGGCGATCTCAGGGCTGCTGCTCGACAGCATTTGGAAATCCGACGAATAGAGCGACAGCAAGGAGACCTCGGTCGCGGCGCTGACGGTGGCCGAACGGGGCTCGCCGCTGATCAGGGCCATCTCGCCGAAGAAGCTACCGGAGCCGAGCTCAACAGGGTTCGGCGTGGCGACGCTGACGCGGCCCTCGACGATGAAATACATCTGGTCACCGGCCTCGCCCTTGCGGCAGATGATGCCGCCGGCCGGCACGACACGCGGTCTTAGCGCTCTAACGATCTCTATGAGCGCGGCCGAACCAAGTTTCTGGAAGAGCGGCACCGCCGCAACCAGCTGCCAATTTCGCACGAAGTCCTGGCGACGGACCTCTTCGTAGAAGCCGGTGGCGAGGATGCCGGCCCAGAGCGCAAAGATGCCGATTCCGCTCATCATGACCAGCCCCGCGAGGACGCGGCCGGCGAAACTTTGCGGAATCTCGTCGCCATAACCCGTCGTCGACAGCGTCACCACCGCCCACCACATCGCCAGCGGGATGCTGCCGAACTTGTCCGGCTGGACGTCGCGCTCGATGACATAAGCCACGAGCGCCGCGCCGAACAGAACGATGCCGAAGATCGAGGTGACGCCGATGAGGTTGCGCGCTTCCTTGGTCAGGACCCTCCCCAGCAGCCGGAAGAAGATCGAGCCGCGCAGCGGCTTCAAGAGCCATATGGCGCAATAGAGGCTTTGGTCGCGGCCGTGGACGAGAAGGAAGGCGGCCAGAGGGACTAAAACAGCCAGTATGTCGACGGCGATTTCCGGTGTGCTGCCGCGAATGTCTTTCGTCCGCTGCACGATCAGCGTCTCAATCAGTTGCAGGCCGAAGGCAACCCAGATGCCGGCGAGCAGAACTTGCAGGATGAGCCTGGTCTGTCCAGCTATATCAGGCGTCGTCAGTGCCGCCACGGTCAACAGGCCGATTGCGGCGAGCACCGCGTTCAGCGATGCGGAAATCTTCGAAAAAGGGAGCGCCGACATTCAATACCCCGGGGTGGGCTGCCACTTACCTAAAGCCTTTCCGCCTTTCTTCGAAACGCAAAAACGCTCTATCCTCTTGTTTTTACGCAATTCCGGACGGAAAACCGCTACGCACTTTTCCTGGAATTGCTCTAGAATAGGATGGCTTCGATCCAAACGTAAAGGGCTGGCAGGATATGCGCAGCGGCCAAGCGTTGTGTGTTATCGCTGCCCGACCTCGAGCGGAAACCCCTTGAAAGGCTTGATTTCCTTGAGCACGAAGGTCGTCTGCATTTCCTTGATGCGCGGCAGCCGGCGAACGACCGCCATGGCGAAATCCGCATAGCTGTCGAGATCGGTCGCGACCACTTGCAGCAGGAAATCCGCGTCGCCGGCGATGCTGTAGCAGGCTACGACTTCGCTGAGCTTCAGGACGTCGCGCGAGAATTCCTCGGCCTCCACTTCGCTATGGCTGTCGATCTTCACCCTGATGAAGGCGAGAACGCCAAGGCCGATCCGGCGCCTGTCCAGGGTTGCCGCATAACCCTGGATCACGCCTGTTTCCTCCAGTTGGCGCACGCGCCGCCAGCATGGCGACGTCGAGAGCCCGACTTCGGAGGAAAGCGCCTGATTCGTCAGGCGCCCGTCCTTCTGCAGCGCTCCGAGGATCCGCAGATCGATGGGTTCAAGGGCTTCAGGCATATCCGATCTCAATTTCAGTGAAATTTGGTAGGCTCTACCATAATCGCGTTACTGGCTGCAATGAAAGGTAAGAATGTCCCGGATCTCGGGGATATCCTGTACGCACATAATCTCAACAGCAGCAGGTCTCCATGCTTCCCGATATTCGTCTTGCCATCGTCATCAATCCGGCATTGCCGCTCGGTCTGATCGCCAACACCGCCGGCGCCATCTCGATCGGGTTGGGTGCAAAGTTTCCCGCGCTCGCGGCCAGGCAATTGACCGACAGGGAGGAACGTACGATCGACATCAGCTCGAACATGCCCGTTCCGATACTGCAGGCGGATGCGGAAACCATACGATCTCTGTTGCTGAAGACCTTGCCGGTAGAAAACGACCGAGCGATCGTTCCGTTTCCTGCCTTTGCCCGCTCGCTGCACGATTACAGGGACTATGAGGCGACGTTTCCCGATCGCGACCTCGCCGGCGAGGCGATCGACGGCCTGGGGCTGGCGGGGCCTTCGAAATGGGTGAAGTCGCTGACTGGCTCGCTGAAATTGCTGCGGTAGCTGCGGGCTTTGATGCAATTCCGGGCGGAAACCGTTTTACACTTTTCCTGGAATTGCTTGGGTCCTGGAATTGCTTGGGCGCTCAAAAGAAAAAAGGCCGGCTTGCGGAGATAGAGAGATCCGCTTCGCCGGCCGAGCAAGGACTGAAGAAGAAGGGACGATACACTTCAGTCATCGGACGATGGTGTTCCGATGATTTGAAGATAGGGCTGCCAGCCTGAACCGGTTCCGAACCATGCGTTCATCTGCGGTTCACGCAGGTTTTTCCTTGGAATTTCCCGAACCGCGCAGGGGTCTTGAACTCTGCAAAAGCGATCACCATCTCTTTTTCGCGGGCGCCAAACGGGCTCGCAGAACCGTCCCGAGGCTGCCCGGAGTGGGGCCGTGGGGCAAAACTTGAAATCGCAATTGTCGCTCACAGGAGGACTCCATGCGTCACGTAGACTTCTCTCCCCTTTATCGTTCCACCGTCGGTTTCGACCGTCTGTTCACCATGCTCGACAGCTTGGCCCAGCCGGATCAGGCACAGACCTATCCGCCCTACAACATCGAGCGCACCGGGGAAAACACCTATCGCATCACCATGGCCGTTGCCGGTTTCGATGAAAAGGAACTGAGCATCGAGGCTCACGCCCATGTCCTTCACGTCAAGGGCGAAAAGAGCGAAGAGCCGGCTGAAACCAGCGAATATCTCTATCGCGGTATCGCCAAGCGCGCCTTCGAGCGTCGCTTCCAGCTCGCCGATCATGTCGAGGTCCAGGCTGCTTCGCTGAAGAATGGTTTGCTGCACATCGATCTGCTGCGCAACATTCCGGAAGCCATGAAGCCCCGCCGCATCTCCATCGCGGCCGAACAGGTGGATGCTCCAAAGTCCATCGAGGCTCACATCAACTAACGCGAGCTGGCGGTCCCCGACCGTCATGTCCGGGCTGACGGACTTAAACCGTCGCGCCTCTGATCCTCCCAAGATCAAAAAGAAGCGGCGCTCCATCGGGGGGCGCCGCTTTTGTTTTGTCGCGATGTCGAAGGACTCAGGCCGCGTTGGTGGCTTCGCCGGATTTTGCATCCGCCTGTGCCTTAGCAGCCTCGCGCCGCTTGGCCGCATCGGCATATTTCTGGGCAAGCACGGCGCAGGTCATCAGCTGGATCTGATGGAACAGCATGAGCGGCAGCACGATGGCGCCGATACCCTGGCCGGCGAAAATGACGTTGGCCATCGGCACGCCGCTCGCCAGAGACTTCTTCGAACCGCAGAAGGTAATGGTAATTTCGTCAGCCTTCGTGAAACCGAGGGCGCGGCTGCCGAACATGGTGATGCAGATTACCATGGCAAGCAGTACCATGTTCGCGACGATCACGGTGGCGATGTCGGCCACCGAAAACGTGTGCCACAGCCCCTCGACCACCGCTTCGCTGAAGGCCGAATAGACGACCATCAGGATCGAACCGCGGTCGACCGGCATCAGGATCTTCTTCTTCGAGCGGATCCAGTCGCCGATCCATGGCTGCAGCACCTGGCCGGCGATGAAGGGAGCGAGCAGCTGCAGCATGATCTGCCATAGGACATCCCAGGAAAAGCCGCCCTGGCCGCCGACGGAAAACAGGATGCCGACGAGCAGCGGCGTCAGAAACATGCCGAAGATGTTGGAGGCGGAGGCAGCACAGATCGCGGCGGACACGTTTCCGCCGGCGATGGAGGTGAAGGCGATGGAGGATTGCACCGTCGAGGGCAGCACACTCAGGAATAGCATGCCGGTATAGAGCGACACGGGCAGGATGCTGTTCGGGACGACATGGCCCATAGCTAGTACCAGCAACGGAAAGATCCCGAAGGTCGTCAGCAGGATAACGAGGTGCAGCCGCCAATGCAGTATGCCGGCGATAACGACATCGCGCGACAGGCGCGCACCATGCAGGAAGAACAAGAGCCCGATGGCGAAATTGGTGGCGATGCCGAAATAGTGGGCGCTTGCCCCCTGCACCGGAAAGAGCGATGCCGTCAGAACGGTGAGCACCAGCAGCATGGTGAAGGTGTCTGGAAGAAAGCGGCGCATCGTGCCTACCCCAATCGCATTGCAAGTCTTGATGATTACTTCTTGCAGATAGACCTATTGTGATCCACGATGCAAGGAATAACAGTTATCGTGATACAGGATAAGCTATGCTTGATCTCACGCAGTTGCGCAGCTTTGTCGCCGTCGAGCAGATGGGCAGCTTCACGCTGGCGGCGGAGCGGCTCGGTCTCGGGCAATCGACCGTCAGCCAGCATATACAGCGACTGGAAACGGAGATCGGGCGCAAATTACTGGCGCGGGACACACATCGCGTCGTTTTGACCGATGACGGTGAGGCATTGCTCGGACATGCACGCCAGATGCTGTCGATCGAAGGGGAGGTGCGGCAGCTTTTTGCCGGCAACAGCCTGCGCGGCAATCTTCGGCTCGGCGTTTCCGAGGATTTCGTCACCAGCCAGCTCCCTGACGTGCTGGAGGAGTTCGTGCGTTCGCATCCGTCGGTCGATCTCGAACTGACGGTCGCGCTCAGCGGTACGCTCTATGAGATGCAGGACAATGGCGATCTCGATCTAGTGCTTGCCAAGCGCCGGCTCGGCGATACCAGGGGCAAGCTCGTCTATCGCGAGCCGCTGGTCTGGCTGGCGCGCGATCCGGAGCGCATTCGCAGGCTTGCGGCACCTTTGCCGTTGATTGCCTTTCCCGCGCCCAGCGTCACCCGTGCGGCAGCGCTGGAGGCACTCCGCCGGCAGCAGGTGCCATGGCGGATCGTCTGCACCTGCGGCAGCCTCAGCGGGCTGACGGCCGCTGCCCGCGCCGGCATGGGCGTTCTCGTTCAGCCGCAGAGCATGGCGCCCGCCGGCCTGAGCGAAATTGCGCCGGGCTGGCTGCCGGCGCTGGAGGATGTCGAATTCGTGCTCGTGCCGCGCAAGGGTGCCAATCAACTCCTGATCAACGCCCTGTCGGAAGACATTCTGACAAAGGTCCGAGGGCCGAGATCGCACTGAGAACGATACCGCTCACGGCCTCTCGATAAAAGCAATACGGATCTTGCGGATAACGCTGGGAATTTTCCGGGATTTTCATTGCCGGCTGTCGTTTCCTTTGCCTTTCGGGGCGCCGGATTCAGTTCAAAGTCAGCTTCCGCTGCTATCTTAGGTGGCGATGGGTGAACTGCGGGAGGATATTCGTCTCGGTGATATATGGTGCCATCTTCATTTCCGGACTTGTAGCCTGCGTCGTGGCAATGACGATGATTGCTCATCATAAGCCCGCGTCCGATCGCGAGGATTTATCGAACTTTGCAATGTTCGCCCATCGGAATCAAAACTAACCCTCGTTGTCGCCATTTTGAGCGCCGTCCGGTCCGAATCCGGCTCCGGCGCTTTTTTCGTGCGGGTCACGCCAGGCAGGCGAGGAAGTTCGCCACATCGGCCTCGGTCGTGGCGAAGCTCGTCACGAGACGGATCAGGGTTTCATCATTGCCGATCAGATCCGGTTGCGATTCCGGGATTGGCCATTCGTAGAATTTTGCCCCCTTGTCCTCGGCTGTCTTGGCGGAGGATTTCGGTATGATCGCGAAAACCTCGTTCGAAGCCGTCGGCCAGGCGAGGCGGGCGCCCCCCGCCCTTTCGATGCCGGCGCGCAGACGATCGGCCATGCCATTGGAATGGCGGGCCAGATCGAGCCAAAGACCATCCTGGAAATAGCCGTCGAACTGGGCGGCGATGAAGCGCGACTTGGAGAAGAGCTGGGCGGCGCGCTTGCGGATGAAATGCATCTCCTTTGCCTTTTCAGGATCGAAGACGACGATCGCTTCGGCGCACCAGCAGCCGTTCTTGGTGCCGCCGAAAGAAAGAATGTCGACGCCACGCTTCCATGTCATTTCGGCCGGGGTTGTACCGAGCGCAACCAGGGCGTTGGCGAAGCGCGCGCCATCCATATGCAGCGGCAGGCCGTTCGCTTTGGCGACGGCAGCGACGGCATCGATCTCGTCAAGTGAATAGACGGTGCCGATTTCCGTTGCTTGCGTGATTGTCACAGCAGCGGCACGACCGTGATGTATGGCATCCTGCGGGAAGCGGGCGATCTTGGCGGCGAGCGCCCGAGGATCGATCTTGCCGGCCGGACCCTTAACAGTTGCCAGACGCGCAGAGCTGAAGAAGTCCGGCGAGCCGCATTCGTCTTCGGCGACATGCGCCTCGCTGTGGCAGAAGGTGATGCCGCCCGGCTTCTGGACGCTGGCGAGCGACAATGAATTGGCGGCGGAACCGGTCGCGACGAAGAAGACGGCGACTTCGCGCTCGAAGATCTCCGAAAACTTTGCCTCGACCTTCTGATCCAGTTCGCTCAAGCCATAGGCGGTGGCAAAGCCTCCGGACTCGGCAAGCAGACGTTCAGCGATCTTGGAATGGGCGCCCGCCCAATTATCGGAGGCAAAGAACATGGAAATGCACCAATTAAAAAGAGTGAGTTACGGCGTGATAAATAGGATCGGCCGGACATTATGCCAATGCAAAAACCTATCAAGAGCCTGAAGCTGAAGAATGCATCACAGAAATTGATCTACGCAATCAACAAATAAAATGATGCGTCGCAGCGAAACTTTATTGCTCGATTTACACAACAAAGGCAATCTTCCGTCTTTCGTTGACGAATTTTTGCCGTTTTGCTCTTGCGAAGGCCTGAGCTTTCTGGCATAGAGCTGATGAATTAGGACAGGGTTGCTGTCCTATTTTGGCCGCCGAGGCCGAAGATGTGCCCCAGGGTCCTGACGATGTCGGGATTTCGAGCTATAGTTATCCGGAGCGTGCCCTTTCAAGCCTTTCAGGCGGGGGCAATGCGGCGGTGGAATAGCAAGGCGCGGAACGCTGACGACGGGCTCCACTTAGGGAGTCGCGGTTCGCGGCCGGATCTTCACAATGCAACAGCGCTGTCGCGCGTCGGCCCCGGAAACGGACCGCGCGGGACGAAGGAGCGCCCGCGACGCGGGCCTTACCGGAGGGAAGACGATGACGAACAGGACGACGTCCACGAGTTTTGACCAGGCCGCTGCAGTGAATGCTGCCGCTACGGCCAAGACGTCGAAACGCGCCAATCGTCCGACATCGGGCGGCCTCCCGCCGAAACAGGGCCTCTACGATCCGCGCAACGAACATGACGCCTGCGGTGTCGGCTTCGTCGCGCACATGAAGGGCCAGAAGTCGCACCAGATCGTGCGCGACGGCCTGTTCATTCTCGAGAACCTGACACATCGCGGCGCCGTCGGCGCTGATCCGCTGATGGGCGACGGCGCTGGCATTCTCGTGCAGATTCCCGACCGCTTCTTCCGCGAGGAGATGGCGATGCAGGGCGTCATCCTGCCGAAGGCTGGCGAGTACGGCGTCGGCCATTTCTTCCTGCCGCGCGACGAGGCGCTGATCGAGCATTTCAAGACCGCTATCACGCAGGTCGTTGCCGAAGAGGGCCAGGTGCTGCTCGGCTTCCGCGACGTGCCTGTTGACAATTCGTCGCTGTCGAAGGCACCCGATATTGCTGCCACCGAGCCTTACCATGTGCAGGTCTTCATCGGTGCCGGCCGCGATGCCGGCACGAACGAAGAATTCGAGCGCCGCCTCTTCACCCTCCGCAAGGTGATCTCCAACCGCATCTATGCGGAATATGAGGGCGAGGAGAGCAGCTTCTACCCCGTGTCGCTGTCGAGCTCGACCATCGTCTACAAGGGCATGTTCCTCGCCTATCAGGTCGGCGCTTATTACAAGGATTTGTCCGACCCGCGTTTCGAAACGGCGGTCGCGCTCGTACACCAGCGTTTCTCGACCAATACCTTCCCGTCGTGGAAGCTCGCGCATCCCTACCGCATGGTCGCGCATAACGGCGAAATCAACACGCTGCGCGGTAACGTCAACTGGATGGCTGCCCGCCAGGCATCGGTCTCTTCGCCGCTGTTCGGCGAGGATATCTCCAAGCTCTGGCCGATCTCCTATGAGGGACAGTCGGACACGGCCTGTTTCGACAACGCGCTCGAATTCCTCGTGCGCGGCGGATATTCGCTGGCGCATGCCATGATGATGCTCATCCCGGAGGCATGGGCTGGCAACCAGCTGATGGCGCCGGAACGCAAGGCGTTCTATGAATATCACGCCGCCCTGATGGAGCCGTGGGACGGCCCGGCCGCCGTCGCCTTCACCGATGGCAAGCAGATCGGTGCGACACTCGACCGTAACGGCCTGCGTCCGGCCCGTTATCTCGTCACCAACGACGACCGCATCATCATGGCTTCCGAAGCCGGCGTTCTGCCTGTCGAGGAAGAAAAGATCATCCAGAAGTGGCGTCTGCAGCCGGGCAAGATGCTGCTGATCGACATGGAAAAGGGCCGCATCATCTCCGACGACGAGGTGAAGTCGGAACTGTCAAGCAAGCACCCCTATCGCAACTGGCTGAATCGCACGCAGCTGATCCTCGAGGACCTGAAGCCGGTGGAGCCGCGGGCGCTGCGCCGCGACGTGTCGCTGCTCGATCGCCAGCAGGCCTTCGGCTACACCACGGAAGACACCAAGCTCCTGATGTCGCCGATGGCGACGACGGGGCAGGAGGCCGTCGGTTCCATGGGTACGGATACGCCGATCTCGGCCATGTCCGACAAGCCGAAGCTGCTCTACACCTATTTCAAGCAGAACTTCGCGCAGGTGACGAACCCGCCGATCGACCCGATCCGCGAAGAGCTCGTCATGAGCCTCGTTTCCTTCATCGGCCCGCGCCCGAACCTGCTCGATCATACCGGCATGGCCAACGCCAAGCGCCTGGAAGTGCGCCAGCCGATCCTGACCAATGGCGATCTCGAAAAGATCCGCTCGATCGGTCACACCGAGGATCGCTTCGACACCAAGACGCTCGACTTCACCTATGATGTCGAACGTGGCGCCGAAGGCATGCCTGAGATGCTCGACCGTCTTTGCGAGCGGGCGGAAGCGGCCGTTCGCGGCGGCTACAACATCATCGTGCTTTCCGACCGCCAGATCGGTCCGGACCGCATCGCGATCCCGGCGCTGCTGGCGACGGCCGCCGTCCACCATCACCTGATCCGCAAGGGCCTGCGCACCTCCGTCGGCATCGTCGTCGAGACCGGCGAGCCGCGCGAAGTGCATCATTTCTGCCTGCTGGCCGGCTATGGCGCGGAAGCGATCAACCCCTACCTCGCCTTCGACACGCTGCTCGACATGCATCAGCGCGGCGAGTTCCCGAAGGAAGTGGACGCGACCGAGGTCGTTTACCGCTACATCAAGGCTGTCGGCAAAGGCATCCTCAAGGTCATGTCGAAGATGGGCATCTCGACCTATCAGTCCTATTGCGGCGCGCAGATCTTCGATGCTGTGGGCTTGCAGCAGGAGCTGGTCGACCAGTACTTCTTCGGCACGGCGACCATGATCGAGGGCATCGGCCTCGAGACGATCGCCGAGGAAACCGTCTCCCGTCACAAGGCTGCTTTCGGCCGCGATCCGTTGCTTGCAAGCACGCTCGATATCGGCGGCGAATATGCCTACCGCATGCGCGGCGAAAGCCACGCTTGGACGCCGGACGCCGTGGCTGCCCTGCAGCATGCCGTGCGCGGCAATGCCGAGGACCGCTACCGCGAATTCTCCGAAATGGTCAACGAGTCGGCGCTTCGGATGAACACCATCCGCGGTCTCTTCAAGATCAAGGGTGCGGAAGCCCTCGGCCGCAAGCCGATCTCGGTCGATGAGGTCGAGCCGGCCGCCGATATCGTCAAGCGCTTCTCGACGGGCGCCATGTCCTTTGGCTCGATCAGCCGCGAGGCGCATACGACGCTGGCAATCGCCATGAACCGCATCGGCGGCAAGTCGAACACCGGCGAGGGCGGCGAAGAGTCCGACCGCTACATGCCGCTCTTTGACGGCTCGCCGAACCCGGAACGTTCCGCCATCAAGCAGATCGCCTCCGGCCGTTTCGGCGTGACGACCGAATATCTGGTCAATGCCGATGTGCTGCAGATCAAGGTCGCGCAGGGTGCCAAGCCCGGCGAAGGCGGCCAGCTGCCCGGCCACAAGGTCGATGCCACGGTCGCCAAGACCCGGCATTCGACGCCGGGCGTCGGCCTCATCTCGCCGCCGCCGCACCATGACATCTATTCGATCGAAGATCTGGCGCAGCTGATCTACGACCTGAAGAACGTCAACCCGACTTCGGATGTCTCGGTCAAGCTCGTCTCGGAAGTCGGCGTCGGCACGGTTGCCGCCGGCGTCGCCAAGGCGCGCGCCGACCACATCACCGTCTCGGGCTATGACGGCGGCACCGGCGCTTCGCCGCTGACTTCGCTGAAGCATGCCGGTTCGCCTTGGGAAATCGGCCTTGCCGAAACCCAGCAGACGCTGGTGCTGAACGGCCTGCGTTCGCGCATCGCCCTGCAGGTGGATGGTGGTCTGAAGACCGGCCGCGACGTCATCATCGGCGCGCTGCTCGGCGCCGACGAATTCGGCTTCGCCACCGCGCCGCTGATCGCGGCCGGCTGCATCATGATGCGCAAGTGCCACCTCAATACCTGTCCGGTTGGCGTCGCCACTCAGGATCCGGTTCTGCGCAAGCGCTTCAAGGGCGCGCCGGAGCATGTCATCAACTACTTCTTCTTCGTGGCCGAAGAAGTGCGCGAGATCCTTGCCTCGCTTGGCGTCGCCAAGCTGGACGATATCATCGGCGCTTCCGAGCTTCTCGAGAAGGATGAGATGCTGGCCCATTGGAAGGCCAAAGGCCTCGATTTCAGCCGCATCTTCCATAAGGTCGATGCGCCGAAGGAAGAGACCTACTGGACGACGGTGCAGAAGCATCCGATCGACGACATTCTCGACCGCAAGCTGATCGAGAAGGCGGAGCCGGCGCTTTCTTCGAAGACGCCCGTTGCCTTTGAGGTCGATATCAGGAACGTCGACCGTTCGGCCGGCGCCATGCTGTCGGGCGCAGTTGCCAAGCGCTATGGCCATCGCGGCCTGAAGGACGACACGATCAACGTCACCCTGAAGGGGACGGCCGGGCAGTCCTTCGCAGCCTTCCTGGCACGGGGTGTAACCTTCAACTTGATCGGCGACGGCAACGACTACGTCGGCAAGGGACTTTCGGGCGGCCGCATCATCATCCGTCCGCCGGAAAATTCGAAGATCGTTGCTGAGAACTCGATCATCGTCGGCAACACCGTGCTTTACGGCGCAACCGAGGGCGAGTGCTACTTCCGCGGTGTCGCAGGCGAGCGCTTTGCCGTCAGAAACTCCGGCGCGATCGCCGTCGTCGAAGGCGTGGGCGACCATGGCTGCGAATACATGACCGGCGGTGTCGTCGTCGTACTCGGCGAAACCGGACGCAACTTTGCTGCCGGCATGTCGGGTGGCGTGGCCTATGTGTTCGACGAGAAGGGCGATTTCGCTCGCCGCTGCAATATGGCCATGGTCGAACTGGAACCGGTTCCCGAAGAGGACGAGCTCCTGGAGAAGCTGCATCATCATGGTGGCGACATCATGCATAAGGGACGCGTCGACGTCTCCGACGATATGACGCGCCACGATGAAGAGCGTCTCTTCCAGCTGATTTCGAACCACGTCCACTATACGGGTTCGACGCGAGCCAAGGAAATCCTCGATCACTGGGCCGACTACCGCCCGAAATTCCGCAAGGTCATGCCGGTCGAATACCGCCGCGCCCTTGAGGAAATGGAGCGCAGCCGGATGAGCGTGGCGGCGGAGTAATCCGCCCCCGTTCTGAAACCAGCCGAGGGTTTCGCCTCGCATTGCGGTCGCCGCCATGGCGACCGCGACTGTCGAACAGCGGAATCGGATGTGAATTAAAGTGCCGGACAGGGAAACCGAGATGACCCTCAGGCACGGGAGCCATGAGCTCCTCTTTTAGAGTGAGGAAACGAAAGCATGGGCAAGGTAACAGGCTTCTTGGAAATCGACCGGCAGGTGGCGAAGTATCAGCCGGCGTCGGATCGCATCCGGCATTTCCGTGAATTCACGATCCCCATGTCGGATCAGGAAGTGCAGAAACAGGCAGCCCGCTGCATGGACTGTGGCATTCCCTATTGCCACGGCCCGACCGGCTGCCCGGTGCACAACCAGATCCCCGATTGGAACGACCTCGTTTACAACAACAATTGGGAACAGGCGATCCACAACCTGCATTCGACCAACAACTTCCCGGAATTCACCGGCCGCGTCTGCCCCGCGCCCTGCGAGGAGGCCTGCACGCTGAACCTGGAAGATGCCCCGGTCGCCATCAAGACCGTGGAACAGGCGATTGCCGACAAGGCCTATGAGCTTGGCTTCATTCGCCCGCAGCCGGCAACGGTGCATACGGGCAAGAAGGTCGCGATCATCGGCTCAGGTCCGGCCGGCATGGCAGCCGCCCAGCAGCTCGGCCGCGCCGGTCACGACGTTCATCTTTATGAGCGCGAAAGCAAGCCCGGCGGCCTGCTGCGCTACGGCATCCCGGACTTCAAGATGGAGAAGAACTTCATCGACCGGCGCGTCGAGCAGATGAAGGGCGAGGGCGTCACCTTCCATTGCGGCGTCAATGTCGGCGTGGATGTCAAGGTCGAGCAACTTCTGGCCGACTATGATGCCGTGCTCTATTGCGGCGGTTCGGAAACCCCGCGCGAAGCCGGCATTCCCGGCACGACTCTTGCCGGCGTCCATGACGCCATGCCTTATCTCGTGCAACAGAACCGCCGCGTCGGCCGCGAAAACATCGACAGCGTCGGCTGGCCCGGCGATCCGATTCTCGCTGGCGGCAAGCATATCGTCGTTGTCGGCGGCGGCGATACGGCGTCGGACTGCGTCGGCACGGCATTCCGTCAGGGCGCGGTGAAGGTGACCCAGCTCGACATTCGTCCGCAGCCGCCGGAAAAGGAAGACAAGCTCGCCGTCTGGCCGTTCTGGGCAACGAAGATGCGCACCTCTTCCTCCCAGGCCGAAGGTGCCGTTCGTGAATTCCAGGTCGCGACGCTCGAGTTCATCGGCGAAGACGGCGTTCTGACGGGCGTGAAGTGCTGCGAAGTCGATGAGCGCCGCAAGCCGATCGCCGGCACGGAATTCGTCATCCGCGCCGATCTCGCCTTCATCGCCATCGGCTTCCGTGGCCCGTTCACCGACAGCGTGCTCAAGGAACTTGACGGCAAGCTGACGCTGAACACGGATCGCCGTGGTTCGACTAACGTCGTTGCCAACGACAAGGACTACAAGACCTCGATCGACAAGTTCTGGACGGCCGGCGACATTCGCCGCGGCCAGTCGCTGGTGGTCTGGGCAATCCGCGAGGGCCGCCAGGCCGCCCGCGCCATCGACGAGGCCCTGATGGGTTCGACGGTTCTGCCGAACTGAACTTCGCTGCTCTTTTAATGCGCTTATCAAAAGGCCGGGTTCGCAATGAACCCGGCCTTTGTTCTTATCGGTTTGCAGCGATGTTCCAGTTGTAGATGCAGCGGTCGAGGCCGATCGCGATTTCCAGCACTGCGATGTCATGGTCTACCGCCGGTTCCTTCTTCGGCTGGCTGCGATAGCGCTGCGGAAAGTCCGTCCGTTTCGAAATCGAGCAGACCTCCATCCATTTGTCGCCGTTGTCGATCTCGATATCCATCGTGATTTCGGAATAGGCCGGGAGGCGATCGGATGGCACGATCCGCGTCGGCAGATGGATCACCGAGGCGATCATGCGGCGGACCGGTTCCAGCGAGGCGGTGTGGTAATCATTGCCGCTATCGGCGGTAAACGCGCATTGGAATTCAAGCTGCCAGAATTCCTTGAGCCGCACATGCTTGCTCGGCTGCTCCTGTTCGCGGCGATAGGATTTCCCAGCCTGCCAGACGCACAAAGGCAGCCGCGTTCTCGAATGGTTTCCGAGAAGATGCTGCATGTAGGCATAGGTTGATGGCGTCGTTTCGGGCCGAAGCACAAGTTCAATCTCGGTCTTCGATACCTGCTCCTGTACCCATATGTCCGGGTTGGAATAGGCATCCGAGACGAGGCTTCGAGGCATCAGGGTCGGAGCTTCGACCCTGCGAAAATCCCAGGCGGAGTTTGCGGATCGCAGAAAGCGTGCGACTTCATCGGAAAAGAACCGGACGAGATCGTCGCGCAGTTTGATATCCCGCTCTTCCCAATGAACGAGCGAATTGACGTTATAGATATTGAGCACGTGCCATTCTCCATAGGCAACGTTGATGTTTTGAGGTGAGGGCTTTACGTCCAGCAGCCGCCGGACACGCCAATCGCTCCGGCCGTCACGACTGGACGCGGAGACCTCAGCCGGAGAAAGCGCGCAAAATCGCAGCCTGCCGGCAGGTGCGGTTACGATCGATATGATCTGCGCTGTTCGTACTCATGCAGTACTTCTATTGGCGGTCTGCAAGCTTGTCAAACCGCTCCAGCGCATCTACCGCGCCACCGATCCCGGCAACCGGTAGTCGTCCACGCGGCCGGCCGGTGGCGGATCCATTCGGCCCTTCTCGACCAGAAGATCGCGTGGCGAGGGCGTCGTCACGGCGGGTGCCGGCGCGGCGCCCAGGAGTTGCGAGCCGCCGTCGAGGTCGGGGTCGGAAAGACTTATCGGCTGCGTGCGGGTTATTTTTTCCATCTCGGTTGCGGGGAGGTTGGCCTGCAGTGCCGGCAGCGAATTGCCCGTGTCGAGGCGGGTGATGTCGGGGCTTGCCTGATCTCCCAATATCCGGCGCGCCGGCTTTTCGACATAGAAGGCGACCTTGCGCTTGCCGGCCACCGTCAGGTTAACGCCATCTGCCGTCCTCAATCGAACCTGCTGGCCGTTTATGTCGGAGCCGGTAACGATGAATTCGCCGTTCTGGTCGGTAAATCCGTCCCATATGTCGATGAATTCGCCGCCGACGCTGGTCATCTGGCTTTGGTAGATCTGATTGAGCTTGACCGCACCTGCGCTCAACTGATCCGAGCCGAAGGAGGGCAGTCCCACCCAGAGCAGCGGGATATGGCGGCTCGTCACCAGCTTGGCGAATTGCTGCACGCGCTCTTCATAGGCGAGGAACCACGGATCGGTGCCGTATTTCTCATTCAGCCCGTCGCCGATCATCTGCTGTCGGTCGTTGGCGCCGATCATGACGATGACCATGGCCGGCTTCAACTGATCGATCATCCCGGGCAGTTGTTGCGGCCAGTTGTAATAATCCTGCCGGACGAGGCCGGAAGCGATATTGCTGCGGGCCTGGATGACGACGCCGGGGGAGGTGGAGAAGGCATCCTCCAGTCCCGCCGCCAGGCCACTCGCCAGGAAGTCGCCGACGACGAGAATGGTTTTAGCATCGGGACGCTTTTCCGTCGGCGGCGGCGTTTCCGGCTGCACGACCGGTTGCCGAGGCGGTGGGGTCGGCCGCTTGCGCGGCTGGGCCTTTCGACGCGGTGGCGGCTGCTCGGCCGGCTGATCGGGATAGTCCGGCTCGCGGGTGCCGAACAGCATATCGAACAGGTTTCTGCGCGGCCGCTCCTGCGCTTCGGCTGCGCTCCACAGGCCGCCGAACATGATGACGGCCGCAAGGAATGCCGCAAGGACAATCCTTGCTGTTGCCATGGTCGCGCGGGCAGGTCGTTTTATCATAGCTACTTTCCGCTGACGCCCCGCGATCGCATGAAGACAAATTTCCCGTCAAGCGATCGAGGTCCGTTTTATGCGGCCTACTTGCGCAATGCTTTCAGCAGGCCCATCGAGGGCTCGCCATCGGCATCCATGCCCATGCGTTGCTGAAGGGCTGATATCGCAGCCTTGGAGCCAGATCCGAAATTGCCGTCGACGACGCCGTCGTAATAGCCGAGCTCTTTCAGGCGCGTCTGCAGCTCAAATTTCTGCTTGACGTCGAGCGCGCCGCTCGGGCGCGGCCAGGATTGCTGCATGCCGCCATAGCCGGCGATCTGATCCGCGAGCAAACCGACGGCCAGCGCATAGCTGTCCGAGGCGTTGTAGCGCTTGACGGTGAAGAAGTTGCCGGTCATCAGGAAACCCGGGCCATCCGGGCCGCCCGGCATTTTCAGCTGGGCGCGGTCGGAGGTCAGGCGGAAGCTCTTGCCGTTGGGGCGGACGAAGCCGAGGGCTGCCCATTGCGCGACGGTGTGGGTTTTGCCGGCCTGGGCGCTGCCGCCGGGCGGTACTACGACTTCATAGCCCCATGTGCGCCCGGTATCCCAGCCGTTCTTGGCAAGAAGATTGGCCGTGGTCGCCAAGGCGTCCGGAATGGAGTTCCAGATATCCGGATGGCCGCTGCCGTCGGCATCCACGGCATAGAGCAGGTAGCTGGTCGGAATGAATTGCGTATGGCCCATGGCGCCGGCCCAGGAGCCGTTCAGCTCCTTGCGCGAGATATCGCCCTTCTGCAGGATCTTCAGCGCGGCAACCAGCTGCTTCTTCGCATAATTGGCCCGCTTGGGATCGGCGTAGGCGAGCGTCGCGAGCGCGCGGGGCACATAATGCAGCCGGTCGTTCTTGGCCAGCACGGCGCCATAGTTGGATTCCATCGACCAGATCGCCAGCATGATGTTTCTGTCGACGCCGAAGCGCTGCTCAAGTGCACGCAGTGTGGATGCATATTTGACCGCCATCTTCCGGCCAATATCCACGGTATAGGGATTGACACGGGAGTCGAGGTAGTCCCAGATCTGGGACTTGAACTCCGGTTGATACTGCGCTTTTTCGAGGACCGTGGGGTCGGGGTCGGTCACGCCGGCAAATGCATCGCGATAGGTCGATTGTGTGATGCCGCTCTTTGCAGCGGTGGCGTAGAAGCCCGCGATCCATTTCTGGAACCCAGGGTCAGCATTGGCGTTAACGGGGAAGAATCCCGCAAAGGCGCCGAGCGCGAGCGCCAGAGCGAGACCACGAAGGGAGTTTTTGCGGTTTAAGGTCATCTACAGCCTGGTCCATCAATCGTTGGATTTCGGTGCGGCGAAGCAAATGGCAGTCGCCCAAGCGTGACACTAAAGGAACGAAGTCAACAAATTCTTTACCATGGAAGTGCGGGCCAGTCATTATTTGCAAAACAGTAGCAAATTTAATCTACTGACGTTTCGAATGGCTTGGCGCCAGCGTTTTAATGCCCAGGAGGTATGAGTGGGACAGCATAAGAAGGTGCGTAAGGCAGTATTTCCGGTTGCCGGACTAGGGACGCGGTTCCTGCCGGCGACCAAGGCGGTACCGAAGGAAATGCTGACTGTCGTGGATAAGCCGGTGATCCAATATGTCGTCGACGAGGCGATGGAAGCGGGCATCGAGCATTTCGTCTTCGTGACGGGCCGCAGCAAGCACGTCATCGAAGATTATTTCGATATCCAGTTCGAGCTCGAGCAGACGCTGCGCCAGCGCAACAAGAATGCCGAACTGTCGCTGCTGAACGGCCTGCTGCCGAAGGCCGGCACGGCGAGCTTCACGCGCCAGCAGGAACCGCTCGGCCTCGGCCACGCCGTCTGGTGCGCCCGAGAGATCGTCGGTGACGAGCCCTTCGCGCTTTTGCTGCCCGATATGGTCATGCGCGCCGACAAGGGCTGCATGAAGGGCATGATCGAGCTTTATGAGCATAGCGGCGGCAATGTCATCGCCGTCGAGGAATGCGCGCCCGATCAGACCCATAAATATGGTATCGTCGGTGTCGGCGAGACGATCGGCAACGGTTTCCGCATCACCGAAATGATCGAAAAGCCGGCCAAGGGCACGGCTCCGTCCAACTTCTTCATCAACGGCCGCTACATCCTGCAGCCGGAAATCTTCCGCATCCTTGAAAGCCAGGAACGCGGCGCCGGCAACGAGATCCAGCTGACCGACGGCATGCTGAAACTCGCGCAGACGCAGGACTTCGCCGGCTATCACTTCCAGGGCCAGACCTTCGACTGTGGCGCAAAGGATGGCTTCATCCTCGCCAATGTCGCTTTCTCGCTGGCGCGCGCGGATATCCGCCCGACCATCGAAAACGAGCTGAAGGCGCTGATCGCAGCCCTGAAATAAGCGCTTGCGATCTTCACAGACAAAGCATCGAGGCCCGGTTATGCCGGGCCTCATTTCGTTTGCGGGGAAAAAGGCTCGATCCAGGGGGCGGAGTTAGCGCTTCACCGTCAAGCCGACGCCGGCCTGAAGCTGGTGCGTATCGTCGCCGGCCTTTCTGGTGGTCAGCTGATAGCCGATATTGCTGGTCAGATCGAGGTAGCGGTTGATCCCCCACGTCAGGCCGAAAGCCGTGTCGTATTCGGTTTCGTCGGAG
This sequence comes from Martinezella tropici, assembly GCF_008370325.1. Taxonomy (GTDB): domain Bacteria; phylum Pseudomonadota; class Alphaproteobacteria; order Rhizobiales; family Rhizobiaceae; genus Rhizobium; species Rhizobium tropici_B. The sequence continues at coordinate 177,522 of NZ_VNIP01000006.1, forward strand.
GCGCCGCCGTTGGAAGGATAGTCGCGCCAGATCGTTCCGCCCGTCACTTTGGCGGTCAAGTCGTCGCGCAGCTGATGGCTTACGGTGCTCGTGAGCTGGTAGGCGGTATAGCCGCTGAGGCCGGCCGTGGTGGAGGGCTGGACCGTGGTCGAAAGGCCGATGCTGATATCCGTGCCGCGCTGCGGCGACCAGGCGAGATTGCCGTCGATCGTCGGCGAGTCCACGGACGCCAGGCGCGAATCATCGAATTGCGTGTGCTGATAGCCGAAGCCCAGTTCGCCCTTGAACTTTTCGCCAAGGTCGAATTCGACGCCGCCCTTGCCGCCATAGCTCTGGTTCGAGCGGGCATAGCCGTTGCTGTCGCGCGTCTGATCGTAGATGGCTCGGCCGAGATTGACTTCCACGAAGGGAATGATGGCGGGCGAGAGCTCGTAGCCGATACGCCCGCGCCAGGTGCCGGCCGTCTGGTCGCGGTCGCTGAGCGTGACCTTGGTTCCGTCGGAAAGCACGGCATCGGAATAGACTGTGCGCGTCAGTGCCAGCGCCGTCGTCCCGCGCAGCAGACCGAAGTCGCGTTCCAGCGAAAGCCCGGTCGTGAACTGGTTGACCGCCGATTGCTTCGAGGCGCCGGCGATCGCGTTCGGGTCGCTCGTGTCCTCGCGGTAGAACTGATAGCCGGCGGTGATATGCGCGGTGGTATCGGCGGGAAGATCGAGCCGCAGGTCGGCGTTGAGATTGATGGTCGGTTTTTCTTCGCTCGTGCCGCTGAGGTTCTTTTGCCAGACGCCTTCGCCGGTAATGGTCAGGGCATGACGGTCCCAATCCGAGGTCAAGGTGCTGCGCAGATCCGTCTGCAGGAAAGTGCGGTTGTCCTCGGTGGAGCCGGTGCGATCCCGCTCGACATTGATCGACTGGTTGACGGAAGGGCGCAGGGTGAAGGTGCCGAGCGGTATGCCCTGGACATCCGCCCGATCCGGATATTGGCGCGCCTTCAATCCATCGACCGTCGGTTCCGGCAGGTTGACGCGGCGCAGGTCATTATCGAGCGTGGAGCCCGTGGTGGTGGGATCGACGCCATCAAGGCGGAGGCGCATGTTCGGCGGCGAGTCGCTATTCGACGCGCTGGCGGAGGCCGGGTTCGTCGGCTGGACCGCTTGCGCACTGCCTGCGAAGGAGGTCGTCGGATCAGTCGGGGATGCCAATGTTGATGCAGGCAAGCTGTCGTCGAGGTTCTGCCCGGGTAAGAGCGATTGCGCATAGACCGACATCGGCGCGGCGAATGCGATACCCCAGCCGAGCACGGCAAAGGTCGCCCATGCCGTCAGCTGGAGGGCACCATGACCCGCCTTATCCTTGCCGATGTTCATTTTATTTATGTCTGACCCTGCTGGAAAAGTCTTAAAATTCTTACCCAAGTGTAAAGCCACGTGGTTAACGCTTGGTTGCCAAAGGACTACGCGCCGATGTGGATCGGTAATATTGTCGATATGGGCTGGCCGGCCGGCGGTGCGGCCATAAGTCGATCTTCTGTGGACAGATTTGCAGAAAAGCGTTAGGCCTCGCTCATGAATAAGAGAGCTGTAAGACTCATCGAGAACGGTGCGATCGAATCCGCGATGCGAACGATCGAGACCGAGAGGCGGGGCATGGAGGCGCTGGAACGCGCTCTGACCAACGGTCTGGCCGAGCCCTTCAGCCGCGCGGTGGAGATCATCGGCGATATCAGGGGCCGTGTCGTCATCACCGGCGTCGGCAAGAGCGGCCATATCGGCAACAAGCTTGCCGCCAGCCTGGCTTCCACCGGGACCCCTGCTTTCTTCGTGCATCCGGTCGAGGCCAATCACGGCGATCTTGGCATGATCACACAGGATGACATCATCATCGCGATATCCTGGGGTGGCGAGAGTGCCGAGCTGCGCGGCATTATCAGCTATTCCCGCCGCTTTTCGATCCCGATGATCGCCATTACATCAGGCGAGACTTCCACCCTTGCACGCGAGTCGGACGTGGTTCTGCTGCTGCCGAAGGAGCAGGAGGCCTGCCCGCACGGGCTGGCGCCAACGACGTCGACACTGCTGCAGCTTGCCATCGGTGACGCGCTGACCGTGGCGCTGCTAGAGGCGAGGGGCTTCACGGCCGAGGATTTCCGCACCTTCCATCCGGGCGGCAAGCTGGGTGCCAGCCTGTCGCATGTCGCCGATATCATGCACAAGGGTGATCGCGTGCCCCTGGTCAAGCTCGGCACAGGCATGCCGGAAGCGGCGATGACGCTTTCGCAAATGCGCTTCGGCTGTGTCGGCGTGATCGATGACGACGGTTGCCTCTGCGGCATCGTCACCGATGGCGACATCGCCCGCAATCTCGGCACCAGCCTCGCCGAGATGCGCGTGGACGAGGTGATGACCCGCAATCCGAAGACGGTGAAGGAAACGACGCTGGCGACGAGCGCCATGGCCGTGCTCAATCGCCATAATATCTCGGCGCTTATCGTCGTCGACGATGCACGCCGGCCGATCGGCGTCGTGCATTTCCACGATCTGCTGCGGATCGGCGTAGCCTGATCAGACGGGTTCGACCGTAAGCTCGCGGCCGTTGCTGGCGACGACCTTGACGCGCGTGCCGATAGGCAAATCCGGTCCGCTGACCGTCCAATAGGTATCGTTCAAGCGAATGCGCCCCCGGCCCTCGCTGATCGGCTGATCGAGCGTTGCCGTTCGGCCGACCAGGCTGGCGCCGCGCTGATTGAGGAACGGCTCGTCGGTCACCTGGGTGTTGTTGTAGAGATAGCGGCGCCCAATGAGGGTGACGATCACGGCCGTGGCGGCGAAGACAAGCCCCTGTACCTGCCAGACCCAGAAGGCGCTGTCCCAGAAAAGCAGGGACAAAGCGCCGACGATGATGCCCGCCAGACCGATCCAGACCAGGAAGAAGCCCGGCAGGATCAACTCGGCGGCGAGCAGCACCAAACCCACCAGCCACCAGCTCCAGGGGCCGAGCTCGACGACGAAATTGTCGATCATCTCAGCTCTCCTTCGACGTCAGCGGATTGACCGAAGGCGTGGTGCGTGCCGGGCCGGAGCGCGGACGGGGTGCCTGTGGCGTCCCATTGCCGTCACCATTGTCGCCGAAAACTTCGCGGGCGATGGCGCCGATGCCGCCGAGCGAACCGATGATGGAGCTAGCCTCCATCGGCATCAGGACGATCTTCGAATTGCCGGCGGCGCCGATCGCGGTGAGGGCTTCGGTGTATTTCTGCGCAATGAAGTAGTTGATCGCCTGCACATTGCCCTCGGCAATAGCCTCGGACACCACGCGGGTCGCCTTCGCTTCCGCCTCGGCGAGACGCTCGCGCGCCTCGGCATTGCGGAAGGCCGCCTCGCGCTGGCCCTCGGCCTGAAGGACTGCGGCCTGCTTGGCGCCTTCGGCGCGCAGGATCTGAGCATTGCGCAAGCCCTCGGCCTCCAAAACCTGCGCGCGCTTTTCTCGCTCGGCCTTCATCTGCCGACCCATGGCATCGACCAGATCTTTCGGCGGCTGGATATCCTTGATCTCGATGCGCGTCATCTTGATACCCCAGGGCTCGGCGGCCTCGTCGACGACCCGCAGCAGGCGCTCGTTGATGACGTCGCGATTGGACAGTAATTCATCGAGGTCCATCGAGCCCATCACCGAGCGGATATTGGTCTTGGTCAAATTGAGGATCGCGGTTTCGAGATTGGTGATCTGATAGGCGGCCTGGGCCGCGTTTAGCACCTGGAAGAAAGCCACCGCATCGGCCGAGATGCTGGCATTGTCCTTGGTGATGACCTCCTGCGTCGGCACGGATAGCACCTGTTCCATCACGTTCATGCGCGCGCCGATCGTGTCGATGAAGGGCACGATCAGGTTGAGCCCCGGTTCCAGCGTGCGGGTATAGCGACCAAAGCGCTGGACCGTGTAGCGATATCCCTGCGGTACGGTCTTGATCCCTGCGAACAGCACCAGGATGACCAGGACGATCAGGGCAATCACGACGATGCTGAAACCACCGACTACCATTGAATTCCTCCATGGACGCGCCCGCCTGCAGCGGAACCGCGTCGCGTCAATCGCTGCCGTTCTGCCTCCAATCGCTCGCCCGAGCATAAGAGGCGGCAGCTCAATCAGATGTGGTGGGTTAACATGTTCTCGACAAGTGAGGAATGGGCGTCGAAGGAAGGTGTTTGCAAACTCAAATCAATCAATTGCGACCGGGTCTTGCTTCCGGCGGTTGATCTTCATACTTTATTATAGGAATTTCTGGCTCCGCTGCTCCGCAGTCTTTCGAGCCAAGTCATCGCGCATCACCAGGGTGAAGCTATGAATATCGATAGGACCTTACGGTCAGTCGTGGCCGTGCACGCCTCAATTCCGGAAGATGCTTTCACAGCGGCAACGCTCGGCACCCGCAGGGAAGGCAGCGGCGTGGTCATCCGGGGCAACGGGCTCGTCTTGACCATCGGCTACCTGATCACGGAAGCCGACAATGTCTGGCTGACGACCAATAGCGGCCGCGTCGTGCCTGGCCATGCCTTGGCTTACGATCAGGAAACCGGGTTCGGCCTGGTGCAGGCGCTCGGCCCGCTCGACGTGCCCGCCCTGGAATTCGGCGACGCGGACAAGGCCGAGGTCGGCGATGAGGTCGTCGTGGCCGACGGGATCGGCCAATTCGTCGAGGCGAAGATCGTCGCCAAGCAGGAGTTTGCCGGCTATTGGGAATATCTGGTCGATGAGGCCATCTTCGTTGCGCCGGCGCATCCCTCATGGGGCGGCGCGGCTCTTCTCGACGAAGATGGCAAGCTTCTCGGCGTCGGCTCGCTGCATTTGCAGATGGCAACCCAGAATGGCGATAGCGCCGACATCAACATGATCGTGCCGATCAACCTGCTGTTGCCCATCCTGGAGGATCTCATCAAGCGCGGGCGGGTCAACAAGCCCCCGCGGCCGTGGCTCGGCGCCTTCTCGGCCGAAAGCAACGGCGATGTTGTTGTCATGAGCGTCACCGAGGGCGGCCCGGCGGCCAAGGCAGGGTTGCGCCGGGGTGATGTCATTTCCGAGATCCGCGACGGTGAAGTCGACGGTCTCGCCGACTTCTACCGCAAGGTATGGGAGAGCGGGCCGGCCGGCGCCGAGATCCCCATGCGGGTGCTGCGCGATGGCCGCGAAGCCTGGCTGCGTGTCAAGTCGGCGGATCGCAGCAGCTTCCTCAAGAAGCCGCAGCTGCAATAGGCGTCGAGCGGTTCAGCTTTTCATGGAATCTCTGAACCGCTTTATCTCTTTGTTTCACGCAATTCCGGCCGGCCTCTTACACCCAGCCGAGCAGCTCCCGCCGCACGACCTTTTCCAGCACTTTCATGCCGTCTTCGCTGTCGTTGAGACAGGGAATATGGGTGAATTTCTCGCCGCCATTATGATGGAAGGATTCGGCTGCCTGTTCGGCGATTTCCTCGAGCGTCTCCAGGCAGTCGGAAACGAAGCCCGGATTGAGAACGGCGACGCGCCTGGTGCCGCTTTTGGCAAGCTCTTCCACAGTCTTGTCGGTATAGGGCTGCAGCCATTCCTCCGGGCCGAAGCGCGACTGGAAGGTGACCATGAACTGATCTTCGGAGAGCCCTAGTCTTTCACGCAGCAGGCGGCCGGTCTCGATGCACTGGCCGTAGTAAGGATCGCCTTGCTGCGAATAGGAAAGCGGTATGCCGTGGAAGGAGGCCAGCACCTTTTCCGGCTGCCAGTCGAGCGTCGAAAGATGCCGGGTGACGGAATCAGCAAGCGCTTCGATATAGGTCGGGTCGGTATGATAATCCGGCACGGTGCGTAGGGCCGGCTGCCAGCGCATCTTCACCAGTTTCTCGAAAGCCTTGTCGTTGACGGTAGCGGTCGTTGCCGCCGCATATTGCGGATAGAGAGGGAAGAGCAGGATGCGGTCGCAGCCGCGATCCTGCAGCGCCTGAATGCGCTCGCCGATCGACGGCGTCCCGTAGCGCATCGCCCAGTCGACGATGACATCAGGCAGGTCCGCCAGCCGTGTCGTCATGAGGTCTGACTGGTTGCGGGTATAGGTGCGCAGGAAACTCTCGTTCCTTTCCTTGTTCCAGATCGTCTCATAGGCCTTGCCGACCTTCTGCGGCCGGGTGTTGAGCACGATGCCGAACAGGATCGGATACCATTTCCACCGCGACCATTCGATGACGCGCCTGTCCGTGAGAAATTCGCGTAGGTAGCGCCGCATCGATGCGTAGTCGGTGCCGTCAGGCGTGCCGAGGTTGACGAGGAGAACGCCGATCTTGCCGGATTGCTGTTGTGGTTGGCCGGTCACGGCTGCTGCGGTCATCAATCATACCTTCTGGGCGAAACGAAGCCCTTCACATAGGAACAAAAGCCGGCCCGGGGAAGCCCGGACCGGCTCTGTCATGCGAGACAAATCGTCCTTACTTGGACGGAATCCTCAACTTTTCGCCGACCGGGAGATGATGCGGCCTGATATTGCGGTTGGCCGCCAGAAGCTTGTGCCACCGATTGGCGTTGCCATAATAGGTCTTGGCAATATCCCAGAGCGTATCGCCCGCGACGACGACATGAGTCGTCGGTGTTTTCGGCGGCTCGCTGGCGGCGGCTACCGGCGCGGCTGTCTCCGGCGTTGTTGCGGCGGGAGCGCTCGTCGCGGGTGCCGACGTCGCCGGAGTTTCGGTCGTAGGCGTCGACACGGCCGGGTCCGACTTTGGCGGAGCGGATGGCGTCGCCGTCGGATTTGCCGGCATGGCCGTGCTGGGGGCTGTGACGCTCGGGGCCGAAGAGGCGGGCGGCGTCGCGGTGGAAGAGGCAGTGCCCCCGTCAGCGGCAGGTGCCGGCTTTTGCTCCGGCGCGGCCTGCTGTGTCGCATCGGCGGGCTTTGCCGGCGCGGGCTGCGCCGTTGCCGCGACGATGCCGACCTGGGTTATACGACCGTCCGTATAGGGTTTGTAGGGGTTGTGGGCGCCAAGATAATCGGCGACCACCGATTCCAGATTGGGGCCGAAATCATAGGCATTCTTGCCGTCCTTGGCGAAGACCGCATAGCCGTCACCGCCGGCGCGCATGTAATTGTTGCTGACGATACCATAGGCTTTTTCGGGATCGATCGGCTTGAATTCCGTGCCTTCCTGCACCTCGACGGATACGAGACGGCTGCCTGCGGGTTTGGTCTTGTCGAAGCTGTATTTGAGGCCGGCAACCTGCGGGAATCGGCCGGCGCCTTCATCGATCTGGCTGAGGCCGTTTTCCAGCGCCGCCTTTACCTCCGCGCCGGTCAGCTGGAAGGTCGCGACCGTGTTCTGGAAGGGCAGCACGGTCAGGACGTCGCCCATGCTGACATCGCCGGCGCCGATGGAGGCACGCAAGCCTCCGCCGTTCTGGATGGCGATGGAAATGCCTTGCGTCTTGGTGCGGTCGAGCATTGCATCGGCAACGAGATTGCCCATCGAGCATTCCTGAACGCGGCAGACTTCACGCGCGCCTTCGATAGGCGCTTGCGAGCTGCCGATGACCTTCTTGCGCAGCTCCTCGATCGGCTTTGCCATCTCCAGCACGCGGGCGGCGATCGCCGGATCGGGCTTGATGGAGGCATCGAGCAGGATCGGGTCACCCTTGGCATCCTTGACGATGCCGTTATCGTCGAAGGTGACGACGAGATCGCCGAGATACTTGCCATAGGAGGCTGCTTGGACGACCGGCACCTTGTAGCCCGCCGGATTGTCGACCATGGTCGGATAGGGGCCGGCCGCCTTCGGGTCGGTATTCGACAGGAGCGTATGCGAATGGCCGCCGACGACGATGCTGACGCCGGCGATCTTGGCGATCTTCTCGACATCGCGGGGATAGCCGACATGGGTGAGAGCGATGATCTTGTTGATGCCCTGCGACTTCAGCGCATCCACCTCGGCGCTGATGGCGGCGGCATCGTCGGTTATCTTCACATGCGGGCCTGGCGAGGCCAGTTCCGGCGTTTCGGTCGTCACGGCACCAACGATGCCGATCTTCTGGCCGCCGACATCGAGCACGATGGATTTCTTGATGCGGTTGCCGAGCTTCGACTGATCGTCGACCACCAGATTGGCGGTCACGACCGGGAATTGTGCCTTGTCGAGGAAGGCTGCAAGCGGGCCTTCGCCATCGTCGAACTCATGGTTGCCGACCGTCATGGCGTCGATCTTGATGTCGTTGAGGAATTCGACTTCGGCCGCGCCCTTGTAAGTGGTGTAGAACAGCGAGCCCTGGAAATTGTCGCCGGCATCGAGAACCAGTACGTTCTGGCCGGCAAGTGCTGCGCGCCGCTGGTCGATGATGGTCTTCAGCCGGGCTGCGCCGCCGAAGCACTCATTCTTGGCTTCCTCGGCTGCCGAGCAGGTCGCGTCGAACTTGTTGATCGATTCCACGCGCGAATGGAAATCATTGAAATGCAGGATGTTGAGCTGATAGTCCGCGAAGGCGGCACTGGTGCTGAGCGCCAGCAGCGTGGCGGCCAAAAGGCCCACTCCGAAGGGCTGCTTCATCTGTCTCTCCTGTTGGTCATTGCAATCCGGCCCGCCTGTGCCCCATGGCGGCCCCCCGCGCTGATGTTTTCATCACGGGCAAGCGAGCGCAAGCAAAAGCTGTTGGCTTCATTAGGATTTTTGCAAGCGGCGAGATGAGCGCCGGATCAGGCACATGCCTCGACGGAGGCGGGGCCGTAGGATTCCCGCAATGCCGCAGCGGCATTCCACCCGACGGTACAGAAGACCAGCAGGCAGCAAAGGGAAACTGCAAGGTGAAAGCGCCGTTTCCGCTTCCGGTAGAGAAGGATCGCACCGGCGCCATAGATCAGCAGGGCCGGCAAGGCGAAGAAGAGGACGCTGATCGGCCCGTCGCAATCGGGCGCCTCGATGCCCTGAGCCCGATAGGTGTTGACGGGAAGAACCGCCGCCATGAGGGCGACGGGGAGGGCTGCGATAAGAGCCAGATAAAGGACCAGCATGCCGCGCATGATGCCTTATCCGTCCAGCGGGCTTATATCAGCCCTGACGATTGAGCGAGAAATGCCCGCCTGTTTCGGACGTGCAATTGAGCTGGCTCGGATTGGCCAGGAAGCAATTCACCTTCGACGACGTGCGCTTGATATTCGAATAAAGATTGATCTGGATCGTGCCTGACGGATCGGTCGTGTAGGTTCCCGAGGCCATCTGCTGGTTCGTGCCGTCCGTGGTGTGCGTTTCGAAGCGACCGGCGTTGAAGGTCGAGTTCAGGCCGTTCGAATCGGCCCAGCTGCCTTCCACCGAGTTCATCCGCGGCTGGGCGCCAGTGTTCATTCCCATCGGCGGCGGCCTCGATCCGCCGAAATCGACACAGGCGGACAGGGCTGCGGTGGCAGCAACGAGGGCAAGCATGGTTCTTATCTTCATAAATGTCTCCCGCGAATAAGGGCGGACTAATGGCGCATCGGTTGCAAGGAAGATGACGCGACCATCGGGCTAAAGCAAGGCTTCACCGCCGATCTGCTTGATTTATCTGGCTTGCGTAACAAAAATGCCCGCACGACCTGTGCGGGCATTGAAGCGTTGTATCGGACGAACCTTATTGCTCTCAGCGAACCAGAATGTTCCGGAACTGCCAGGGGTCCTTGGTGTCGATATCTTCCGGGAAGAGGCCTGGACGGCCATCGAGCGGCGTCCAGTCCGTGTAGTGACCTTCGACCGGGCCGAGATAGGGCAGCTGCACTTCGAGGCACCGCTTGTAGTCGACCTCGTCGGCTTCGACGATGCCGGCGTTCGGGTTTTCCAGCGCCCAGACCATGCCGGCGAGCACGGCCGAGGTGACCTGCAGGCCGGTGGCGTTCTGATAAGGGGCGATGCGGCGGGTCTCTTCGAGAGACAGACGCGAACCGTACCAATAGGCATTCTTGGCATGGCCGTAGAGCAGCACGCCGAGTTCGTCGATACCGTCCTCGAGTTCGTCCTCGTCGAGAACGTGATGGACCGGCTGCGCGGTGCCGCCGTTGCCGAACATTTCGTGCAGCGAAAGCACGGCGTCGTTGGCAGGATGATAAGCATAGTGGCAGGTCGGGCGGAAGGTCACTTCGCCGTCCTTGTCGCGCACGGTGAAATAGTCAGCGATCGAGATCGACTCGTTGTGCGTGACGAGGAAACCGTATTGCGGGCCGGGGGTCGGGCACCAGGTGCGGACGCGGGTGTTGGCGCCCGGCTGTTCCAGATAGATGGCGGCCTGGCAGCCCTTCTTATGCTTCTTGGCGTTCTTCGGCATCCATTCCTCATGGGTGCCCCAGCCGAGTTCGGCCGGCTGCAGGCCTTCAGAGATGAAGCCTTCGACCGACCAGGTGTTCCAGAAGACGTTGAGCGGCTTCGGATGCTTGGTGCGCTGCGTGTCGCGCTCGGCAATGTGGACGCCCTTGACGCCGACCTTCTTCATCAGCTTGGCCCAGCCTTCGCGGTCGTGCTGGTCCGGCTCCTCGAACTTCAGGCCGATATCCTTGGCGAGGTTGACGAGCGCCTGCTTGACGAACCAGGAGACCATGCCCGGATTGGCGCCGCAGGTGGAAACGGCTGTCGCGCCGCCGGGATTCTTCGCCTTTTCCTTGCGCATGGTTTCACGCAGCGCATAGTTCGTGCGGTCGGCGTTCTTCAGGCTCTTGTCGAAATAGAAGCCGAGCCAGGGTTCGACGACGGTGTCGATGTAGAGCACGTCGAGCTTGCGGCATAGCTTGACCAAATCGAGCGAGCCGGTGTCGACCGAGAGGTTGACGCAGAAGCCCTGGCCGTCGCCTTCTGTCAGGAGCGGCTTCAGGAGATCCTTGTAATTGTCCCTGGTGACATATTCCTTGATATGACGGACGCCATGCTTTTCCAGGATCGCCAGGTGCTCGGCGTCCATCTGCGGGTCGATGACGACCATCCGGCTTTTGTCGAATTTGAAATGGCGCTCGATCAGGGGCAGGGTGCCGCGACCGATGGAGCCAAAGCCGATCATCACGATCGGACCGGTAATTTCGGCATATACCGGATAGTTCTTTTCCGTCATTCTTTTCTCCTTCGAAAGGCAGGACGCCGTTCGGTTTGCGAAATTCAATCAGAGTTGGCGCGAAAACGCGAGATGAGCGGCTCTAATCATAATTTGATGTCACAATAAAGAGCTGTTCAGGGTTAGCCGGGCAAAGTCAAGAAGGCCAACATACACGCCATATGCGACGAGTTTGTTGCCTTCAAGGTTTGTTTTCACTGACCTAGGAGGAACTGAGCTGTGACGGCCCGTCTTCGTCGATCAGGCCTGCAAGGCTTCCAAACCGTCAATAACGGTGGTGAGGGCGATTTCCAGGACTTCGTAGACGGCGATGCCGTGGATGGTGAAGGGGTCGGCTGCGACATAGGCTTCCAGCTCCGTCCGCTCGCCACGGGCGAAGATGACGCCGCCGGTGCGCGGCACCTTGCGGCCGGAGGCAAGGAACCAGCCCTTGGCATAGCCTTCCTTCACCCAGGCCATATGCGGTTCCATGTGCTTGTCGGCTTCGTCATTGCCCTTGAGGTAGGTGAGCGAGAGGATGAACATCAATCAATTCCATAGAAGTTGCGCGCGGATCAGGCCGCGCAGGGAGTTTCCGACATAAAGGGGACGATCTTTCAGGTCGTCGAGCCGGATACGGCCGACGCGGGCCTTGCGCTGGCAAATGAGTTCGGTGCGCAGGACGCCGGCTAGCAGGCCGGCCGATATGGGCGGGGTGCGGAGCAGGTCCGCGCCGTCCTCGAGGAAGACGGATGTGATCGTTCCCTCGCAAAGCTCGTCCTTCTCATTGAGCAGCAGCACCTCGTCCGCCTCGTCGGGCCGATATTCGGCACGCGCCGCTTCATAAACTGCGCGGCGCGTGGTCTTTATGCGCAGCAGCTTGTCGGCGGAATCGAGCCGGATTTCGGCGATGCGGACGCGCCAGATAGTGTCGGGCGGCAGCGGGACAAAGGGGGCCGTCGTCACCGCCGTCTGTCCTTCGCGATCCAGCGTCAGCCGGACTCGCAAGGGTGCGGCTGCACCGGCAACAGCCTGCTCGAGTTTTCCAAGCACGTTCTTCGGAGCCGAAAAGCCGAGGCGGCGGGCGGAGCGCTGCAGGCGGGCAAGATGCAGGCGCAGGCGGACGAAGCCGGTTTCCGGCTCGTAGCGCAGCGTCTCGATCAGGGAAAAATCCTTTATCGGTCGATCCATCGGTCCCCCACGGCGAAGCGCGCCTTGAGGAGGCATTCCTCATATTCCGCTTCCGCCGTCGAATCGAAGACGATGCCTCCGCCGACATTGAACACCGCGCGGCCGTCTTCGAAAAGCGTGATCGTGCGGATCGCCACCGAAAACCGCATGGCGCCGGTCGGCGAGATCATGCCGATCGCGCCGCAATAGGCGTCGCGGGGGGTATCTTCGAGTTCATGCAGGATTTCCATTGCCCGCATCTTCGGCGCGCCTGTGATTGAGCCGCAGGGAAAGAGTGCTGCGAGGATATCGCGAATTGTGATGCCGGGAAGCAGCCTTGCCTGCACATGGCTGACCATCTGGTGCAGCGTGGGGTAGGTCTCGATTTCGAAAAGCCTGGGAACGTCGAGCGTGCCGACTTCGGTGATGCGCGAGATATCGTTGCGCAGCAGGTCGACGATCATGCGGTTTTCGGCCTGCGTCTTTTCGTCGGCAAGCATGGCGGCGATGATCTCGTCGTCCTCGGCGGCATCCTTGCCGCGCTTTGCTGTGCCCTTCATCGGATGCGTCTCGATCCAGCCGTCCTCGTCCGTGCGGAAGAAAAGCTCCGGCGAGCGCGACAGGATGATCGGCCCGCCGAGATCGACGAGCGCGCCGTATTTCACCGGCTGCCGTTCGATCAGCGACCAGAAGGCAGCGCGTGGATCGCCGTTCCAGCGGGCATGGATCGGCATGGTGAGGTTTGCCTGATAGCAATCGCCCTGGCGCAGATGCCAATGCAGCCTGTCGAAGCGCTCCCGATATATCTCGAAATTCCAGGCGGCCTTCGGCTCTGTGAGAAACTCCTGGTTTTCCGGGCGCTGTGCCGGCTGACCGAGCGGATGGCCGCCGGCAGCCGGCGCATCGAAAACGCCGAAGCAGAGCAATGGTGTTTCGCGGTTCTCCTCGGCGAATGGCGCAAGCTTTTCCTCGAAAAGATGGCCAGCCTCATAAGCCATGTAGCCGGCCAGCCATTTTCCCTCTCGCCTGGCCTTTTCCATGCGATCCAGCGCATCGAAAAACTGCACGCGCGTATGGGCTACGATGATCTCGGCCGGTTCGGCGAAGATCATCACCTGTCCTGTGCTGTCGTCCCTGAAGAGGACGTAGGGTATGGCATCGGCCATGCGCGGATTTCGATCCAGTCTTGTTCAGTCGATCCCAGGCATGATTACATATGCCGTTGCACCTAGCCCCTCACCCTAGCCCTCTCCCCGCTCGCGGGGAGAGGGGACTGGTTCTGCATTCACCACACCATTCCGTGCAAAGGCGGTGTAGCGATTGCGATCACTCCCTCTCCCCGCATTGGCGGGGAGAGGGTTGGGGTGAGGGGCCACGCGCGAAGCTGCGGCAATGGCGAAGGTGCCTGGCCTGCTGCTGTCAGCAGGCGGAATTTCAGTTCTTATCTAGCGCTTCCAGCTCGTCGATCAGCCCTTCGATCATCGACAGTCCCTTGCTCCAGAACGACGGATCGGTCGCGTCGAGGCCGAAAGGCTTCAGGAGTTCGGAGTGGTGCTTGGTGCCGCCGGCCTTCAGCAGTTCGAAATACTTGTCCTGGAAACCCTTTTCGGCATTGCGATAGACCGCATAGAGCGAGTTCACGAGGCAATCACCGAAGGCATAGGCATAGACGTAGAAGGGCGAGTGGATGAAATGGGGGATATAGGCCCAATAGGTCTCGTAGCCCTCGGAAATCTTGATCGCAGGTCCAAGGCTCTCCGCCTGTACGGAGAGCCATAGCTCGCCGATATTGTCCGATGTCAGCTCGCCATTCTTGCGGGCGGTGTGCACCTTGCGCTCGAATTCGTAGAAGGCGATCTGGCGCACGACCGTATTGATCATGTCCTCGACCTTCTGGGCGAGCATTGCCTTGCGTTCGCGCTTGTCGGTGGTCTTGTCGAGGAGCGCGCGGAAGGTCAGCATCTCGCCGAAGACGGAGGCGGTTTCGGCCAGCGTCAGCGGCGTCTGACACATCAGCGCGCCCTGGCCGCCGGCCAGCACCTGATGCACGCCATGGCCCAGCTCGTGCGCGAGCGTCATGACATCGCGCGGCTTACCCATATAGTTGACGAGAACGTAAGGGTGGGCCGACGGCACGGTCGGATGTGCAAAAGCGCCCGGCGCCTTGCCTGGGCGAACCGGCGCATCGATCCATTCCTCATCGAAGAAGCGCTTGGCAATGGCGGCCATTTCCGGGGCGAAGTTGCCGTAAGCCGATAGTACCGTGTCTTTCGCCTCGTTCCAGGGGATCAGCGCATTGGGCGTTTCCGGAAGGGGCGCGTTGCGGTCCCAGAAATTCATCTGGTCCATGCCGAGCCACCTGGCTTTCATCTTGTAATAGCGGTGCGAGAGGCGCGGATAGGCCTCGCGCACGGCGGCCGCCAGCGCATCCACCACCTCGCGCTCGACACGGTTGGCCAGATGCCTGCTGTCGGCGATATCCTCGAAGCCGCGCCAGCGGTCGGCGATTTCCTTGTCCTTGGCGAGCGTATTCGTAATCAGCGTGAAGGTGCGCAGATTGGCCTTGAAGGTTTCGGCAAGCGCCGTGGCGGCCTTGCGGCGCACCTCCGGGTCCTGCTCCTGCAGCATATTCAAGGCGACTTCCAGCGGCTGCTTCTCGCCGTCGATCTCGAAGCGCAGCTCAGCCATCGTCTCGTCGAACAGCCGGTTGAAGGCGGCGGCACTCGTGATGGATTTTTCCAGGAACAGCTGCTCCAGCCTGTCGTCGAGCTGGTGCGGCTTGTCCTTGCGCAGGTCGACGATCCACGGGCGATAGTGGCCGGCGGCGGGATCGTTCGCCATGCAGGCGTCCATGACCGCATCGTCGATGCGGTTCAGCTCCAGCGGGAAGAACAAAAGATGAGAGGAATAGTCCGTGAGCTTTGCCTGGACGTCGCCATAAAGCTTGCCGTTGTTTGGATCGATCGTATTGGAGAAATAGGTAAGCCCGGCGAACGAGCCGAGACGGCCCATGACGTCGTCAAGCGCCTCATATTCCTTGAGGGCCGCGCCGATACCGGTGTCACCCGATTTGGCGGCGGCATCGGTAAGCTTTCCCTTCCACTTTTCCTCGAAGGCAGCGGCCATCTTGCCGGCCTTTTCCATGTCATCGAGGAAGGCCTGCGAGGTTGCGGACGGATAGAGATCGCTAAGCTTCCAGGCTGGCAGGTCGCCAAGCGCCTGGCCGGCGGCCTGGCTTGCGGAAAAGTTAAGGGATTGATGGAGCGAGGTCGGGCTCATGGGCGATATTTCCTCTGCTTTTATTTTTGGGAACGTCCGGTCCGTTCGTGTCTAATCGGCTGAAAAGCATGCTGCAAGGCCTGATTTCCCAGCATTGGCGCTTGAAACATAAGCGATATTACATTCGTCATAATGATTAAAATGCGATGATTTGGCAAAACTTCATGTTCAAGCCTTTCTGCGAGTGTTCGCTTCAGGTTTCGCATGAAGTGAGGCACCAATGACCTTTTACAATAGCGCCAAGGGGGGCGCGCAGATTCTCGTTGTTGAGGATGATCCGATTCAACGCCGTCTGCTGAAGAATGCCATCGAGCGACACGGACACGTCGCCCATTTGGCAGAAAATGGCCGTCTCGGCCTCGAAGTTTTGAAGCGCAGCAGCGATCAGATCAATGTGGTCGTGCTCGATCTCATGATGCCGGAAATGAATGGCATCGAGTTCCTGGGCGCTCTGAACGATATGGGCATCGATCTGCCCGTGATCGTTCAGACGGGGCAGGGCGGCATCGACACCGTGGTGCAGGCCATGCGGGCCGGCGCCTTCGATTTCGTCGTCAAGCCGGTATCGCCCGAGCGCATCGCGGCATCGATCGCTAACGCGTTGAAGCTCGACCAGCGCGAGGCGAAAGCCCGTGCCGGGCGCAAGTCGCGCTCAAGCAGCATCACCTTCGACGACATCGTCTCGGCAAGCCCGGCGATGATGCGGGTGATCGACCTTGCCCATCGCGCGGCGCAATCGAATATTCCCGTCGTGCTGGAAGGCGAATCCGGCGTCGGCAAGGAGCTGGTCGCGCGCGCCATCCAGGCCGCCAGCGACCGTGCCGGCAAGCCGTTCGTAACGGTCAACTGCGGCGCCATTCCGCACAATCTGGTCGAAAGCATCCTTTTCGGCCACGAGAAGGGCGCCTTTACCGGTGCTGCGGAGCGCCATGTCGGCAAGTTCATGGAAGCCGATGGCGGCACGCTATTCCTCGACGAGATCGGCGACCTGCCGCTTGATGTCCAGGTCAAGCTGCTGCGCGCCGTCCAGCAGGGTGAAATCGAGACCGTCGGCGCGCGCGTTGCGCAGAAGGTCAATGTCCGGCTGATCTCAGCGACCAACAAGGATCTGATCGAAGAGGTCAAGGCGGGGCGGTTCCGCGAGGACCTTTACTATCGCCTCAACGTCTTCCCGATCACCATGCCGGCATTGCGCCGCCGCAAGGAAGATATTCCGCATCTGGCACGCGCCTTCGTAGACCGGTTCGCGCTGGAGCAGAAGCTCGATCATCCGCTGGGGATCAGCAACGACGCCCTTGCGCTGCTGACGGCCTATGACTGGCCGGGCAATATCCGCCAGCTCGAAAACGCGATCTTCCGCGCGGTCGTCCTGTCTGAAGGACCGGAGTTGCTCGATAGCGATTTCCCGCAAATCGCCGCGCAGTTGCCGGGCTATTTCGCCGCAGAGCACCCGACCTTAGTTGTGGATAACTCGCATGCGCACGCGGCGGCTGCCATTGCAACCGAGAGAGTGGAACGGGCCGCACGCCCCCTTCTTCAGGGTGCGGCTGCAACCTCTTCTCTTTCGGGCGGCGATGCTTCCGAGAGCGCTTCCGACAATGTCATCGTCAGCACCAATACATCGGGCGATGTCAGAAAACTGGCGGATGTCGAGGAAGAGCTCATCCGATTTGCCTTGAAATTCTATCGTGGGCAGATGAGTCAAGTGGCGAGAAAGCTCGGAATCGGTCGCTCAACTCTCTATCGGAAGTTGAAAGACTATGGCATAGACCCGGATGACCCGCAAAAAAACGCCGCGTGAATGGTGATTTAACGTTTAGGCAAGCATATTTTGTTACCCGTCGTAAAGCACTTGTTAGTGCATCGTTCACCATGTATGAAGAGGGCGACCATGTGTGGCATTTTTGCCATCGTGTCACCGCAATTGACAGCCATTTGGAACACGATGCGACATTGTCTGTCGGACGGGGATCGAATTGCCGAATTTGAGTGGAAATACCAAGCCTAAAAGCTTGAGCTGGCATTCTGCGTGCTCGGACTTATTTCGCAAGGTGGCCAAGGTTGCAGCCGTTGGCCTCCTTGCTTTGGCCGTTTCCACCCCTGTTTTCGTCGGCACTCCCTCGCAGGCCGGCGGTGAAACCCGCAGCCTCAAGATCTATTACGTCCACACCGGCGAAAAGGCCGTCATCACCTACAAGCGCAATGGCAAGTTCGATCCGGACGGCCTGGAGAAGCTGAACCGCATCCTGCGCGACTGGCGCAAGAATCAGCCGACCAAGATGAATCCGCGGCTGTTCGATCTGATCTGGGAAGCCTACCGCGAAAGCGGTTCGCACGAATTCATCTATGTGATCTGCGGTTTCCGTTCGCCGGGCACCAATGAGATGCTGCGTACGCGCAATGCCCATACAGGCGTTGCGAAGAAGAGCCAGCACATGCTCGGCAACGCGATGGATTTCTACCTTCCGGACGTGAAGCTTTCCAAGCTGCGCGAAATCGGCATGAAGCTGCAGGTGGGCGGCGTCGGCTATTATCCGACCTCGGGTTCGCCTTTCGTCCATATGGACGTCGGCGGCGTGCGCGCCTGGCCGCGCATGGATCGCCAGGATCTCGTCCGCCTCTTCCCGGATGGCAAGACGATGCATATTCCCGCCGACGGCCGGCCGCTGCCGGGTTACCAGCAGGCGGTCGCCGATTACAAGCGCCGAGTGTCGTCCGACGATATCCAGATCGCCAGCTCCTCGTCGCCGCGTCGTGGCTTTTTTGCCCGCCTGTTTGGCGGCGGCGGTGCGGATGAGGAAGAGGACAATGCAGAAAGCGGCACGGCGGCAGCGCCGGTGGCCGTCGCTTCGGCTACACGTAAGGGTCAGCCGGCTCCGGCCGCGAGCGACGATGGTGACGATAGTGCCGCTCCCGTCCAAACTCCGGCCCAGGTTCAGGTTGCAAGCGTAAACGCGCCCGTTCCGCAGGTTCGCCCCGCCTTCGGCAATCAGCCTGCCGGCAGCGATGTTGCGTCCGCGCTTGTCTCGCCGTCGCGTAATGCCGCGCAGGACGCGCTTGCCGCTGCAATGCCGAACACGGACGATCAGCCGCAATATGCCGATCTTCGCTCCTATCACGTACCCGTTCCGGCCTTGCTCGATCGGCGTGCGCCTGGCGATGCCGAGCTGGCTTCGGCCGAGGCTGACATGAAGGGCCAGGTCGCTTCCGTACCCGTGCCGGCACAACGCCCCGAAATCGCTGAAAACCTTTTGGCATCCACTGACGCGGATCAGGAAGCGCTCGACGATCAGGCCGATGTCGCCGCGCTTTCGCCCTCGGTCGTCGCCGCCCTCGAACAAAGCCGGCCTGATCGATCCGATGCGAATGCAGCGGTAGTGCCGCCGCTTAACGATGTTGCGTCGAAAGATCAGATTACGCCGGTCAATGACGGAGCCGCGGGCGGGAACGGTGCCGCCCAGGCTATCGCTTCGGTCTTGCCGCAGCAGAGGCCCGCGCAGCAGATGCCGATGCAGGTGGCGGCGCTCGCGCCGATCCGCAACGAGGTCAAAGCCAGCAGCCGTCGTTTCAATGACAGCTTCGATACGGTGACCCCGCAGGAACGTCCGATTGCCGCCGGCATTGCGACCAAGGGCTCGCGGCCGAGCAGGCAGGACGCGGTAGAGGCCGATGCCGGCCGCGCTACCGTCACGACCGCACCGACCCTGACGGAGAAGATGATTTCGCAGTGGGCGATCGCAAAGGCCCGCGTCGAGATCGTCAATCGCCCGGTCAAGGCGCCGCGTTTCGTCAGCCCGACGCTGCGTGCCCAGCCGACCGCCGTCTACACGGATGGCTTCAAGATGCAGACAGCGTCGATCGATCCGGAACGTTTCAGCGGTTCCGCCGTGAATTTCCTCCAGGTGAAGAAGTTCAATTCGGTCGAATAGGCTAAATTCCTGCTCTGTGCAGTTCCGGGGGAGCCGCTTTGGCTCCCTTTGCATATGGCGGGTGTAGCTGAGATGCAGTGCTGTTGCTCGCTGGTGACACCGCATCCGCTTTCAGGTTCAAGTCAGCTTTTATTCATCTCGGCTTCACGCTTCATTCAGCGTCGCTTCATTCAGCCGGATTAGGGCGGCAGTCTTTGCAAGGCTGGATATCCACGTTTGAACCGAAAGACGGCAATCATCATCGGTAATGGCAAGCTGCCGCGCGATCTCTCTGAGATCGTGGACAGAGCGGATTTCACGATGCGCTTCAACGAGCCGAAGGCGTCGATCGGCATGAGCGGATCGCGCACCGATATTCTCATGCTCGCAGCCTCCAGCAAGCCGATGCAACGCCGGCTGACGGATCCGGCCTTCTTGACCAGCGCCACCTTCAAGGCCGCAAAGGAGGTTGTGCTTGCCTACCATCCCGTCATCATCAGCAAATATCACCCCAAGCCCAATTTCCTTTCGCACCTGAAAGGCAGGCGAAGCGACTGGACGATGCGGACGATCGAACTCGTCGGCGCTGCTGGCAAGGAGATCCGCATCATGCCGCCGCAATTCTATATTGAAGGCTGTGCGGAGCTTGGTGTGAGCGAATGCCGAATGCGCCAACTCTTTCCAAGCACCGGCTTTTTCGGGATCCGCTATGTTCTGTCGCGTTTGCCCGCCGACGTGTGGGACGTCAAGCTGTGCGGCTTCAGCTGGGAGGGATGGAAGCGTCATGCCTGGCTGGATGAGCGCCGCTGGGTCGACGACAAGATGGCGAGCGGGCGCATCAGCCTGCTCGTCTAACCTTCCTTCAGTTGTCAGGCCGATTGAAAACAACCGTTTTCAGTTTCGGCTCAGGTTTGCCTAAGCCCGCTTTCATTCACGGTTGCTAGAGCCTCGCGAAATTGACCGAGGTATTCTCAATGCAAACCTACGAATTCAACCCGTCTTCGGCGATGCCGCTCGAAAGATCTCATACGGGATTCGAGTTCGATCATGGGCCCAATCCCGTCGGCGCCAGACTGGAAGAAGCCAAACAGCCCGTCATCCGCGGCTTCATCATTCATCTGGAGCGCGCCCGCGACCGCATGCCCCAGGTCGAGCGGCTTGCGGCCAGACTGCCGGTGCCAAGCGAGGTCATCGAGGCGGTCGACGGGCGCAGGCTGACGGATGGCGAAATCGAGCGCGTCTATCGCCGCCGACTGCAGAAGCCGTATTATCCCTTCGAAATGAGTATCGGCGAAGTCGCCTGTTTCCTGTCGCACCGCAAGACATGGGCCGCCATTGTCGAGCAGGGTATCGATGCCGGTCTCGTCTTCGAGGATGACGTCGAGATCGATGATGCATTCCGGGCTGCCTTTGCCGCAGCCAAAGCTTGCCTGAAGCCGGGCTCGTTCATTCGTTTTCCATTCCGCATGGGCAAGGAGCATGGCAAGTGCGTTCTCTCCGAGGGCGGGACCAACGTCATCCAGCCGATCCGGATCGGTCTCGGCATGGTGGCCCAGCTCATCAGCCGCGATGCGGCCATCCGCCTGCTGGAGGCGACATCGGTTTTCGATCGGCCCGTGGATACGACCGTGCAGATGAGCTGGCTGACTCGCATATCTCCGCTGGCGGTCCTGCCGGGCGGTGTGCGCGAAATTTCTCCGCAGCTCGGCGGCAGCACCATCAAAGGCGACAAGACGTTGGCGGAGCGGCTTTCCAGGGAGGTGTTGCGGCCACTCTATCGCGCGAAAATAGCCCTTCGTTCGCGTCGCTTCATCTGAGACGCCATATCATGACCGTTCCAATCCTCGCTTATCATCAGATTGCGGTGCCGCCGTCGCGCAAGGCGCCGTACAGAAGCATGGTCGTTCATCCCGAAGCCTTCCATCGCCAGATGGAGTGGCTGAAAAGGCTTGGCATTCAGGGCATGACGCTGCGTGAGGCAATGCCCTACATCCGGGGTGAAAAGACCGGCAAGGTCGCCGCCATCACCTTCGACGATAGCTATGCCAATGTCTATGAGAATGCATTGCCCGTGTTGCAGGAGTTCGGCTTCACGGCCACGAATTTCGTGGTGGTGAACCAGATCGGCGGCAGCAATGTCTGGGATAAGCCCATCGGCGTGGCGCATGCGCCCTGCATGTCGGTCGAACAGTTGCGCCACTGGCATAGCCTGGGGCACGAGGTAGGATCGCACACGCTCGATCATGTGCGCCTCCCGCGATTGCCGATGGAAGAGGCGCGGCGCCAGATCACGCATTCGCGCGAGCTGCTTGAAGACCTGCTCGACGAGGGCGTCTCGTCCTTCTGTTTCCCCTATGGCGCCGAAACGCCGCTTGATCGCGTATTGACCTATGAGGCAGGCTATAGTGCGGCGACGACGACCCGGCGCGGCCGGGCGCGGCCGGCCGACGACCCGTTCGGTTTGCCGCGGGCGACCATCCGGCGCAACGACAGCTGGATGCATTTCGTCAAGAAATGTATCCTCGGGTAGCGGGCTGCCGCCAGTTCGGCACCGGTTATGGCTGCTTTTTCGGTGCGGGAGCGTGCTCCGCGGTGGGCTGACCATTATGGTCGCTGAGCGTGATGGGGCTGCCGACATGGTTTCTCACCGGCGTCGCCGGCGGCATGAGGGTCCATGTGAAATAGGCGATCAGGCCGCAGACACCGAACAGAAAGACGGTGAGAATCGCCGGAATGGACCATTCTTTCGTGAACATCGGCGTCTGCCGGCCAGACTTGAACGCGGCGCGGCGGCCGGCTGCCGCCTTATTGAGCTGTGTCGGCATCGTTGCCTCCAAAACCAGGCGTCCAGGCAGATTGGGGGCCGAGGCACATCAGCGTGACGGCGCATGGAATGCCCACCAGCCATTGCCTTGTTGCGAAGACCCGCTTGTGCACGATCTCTCTCCATTGTCTGTCTGGATGAAGCACGTACGACATTCGCCGTTTCAGCTCAATGCGGCAATTTGGTACGGGGTCGCGTGCCCGTTTACATGCCGTGCCGAGGTCAGCTACAGATGAAGAATGAGGCCCGCGCTGGCGGATTGGTGGGCCTCCCATCGTCTATCGTCGTGCGCGGTCGGATCGCTCTCCGATGCTTGCGCGCAGAGGAATTGGAATGCCCATCGAGTCTTGGAAAGGCGGCGAGATCGACGTTGCCGTGATCGGTGCCGGAGCTGCGGGTGTGGGCGCTGCCCGCCAATTGCAGCGGCTTCGTCCGGATCTTTCCATCCTATTGCTGGAAGCCTCTGATCGCGTCGGCGGTCGCGCGCGCACGATCCATCCGTTCGGTGCGGATGGAACCGCGCTCGATCTCGGCTGCGGCTGGCTGCATGGCGCGCGCACCAATGCCTGGACTGCGATTGCCGAAGAGGTCGGCCTGACCGTCGATCGCACGCCCGCGCCCTGGAGCGACGGCGGGCATCGGCTCGAGCAAGATGATCCCGCGGTAAAGGCTGCGGGCGCGGCCGTGAACGGATTTTTCGAACGGGCCTATGCCTATGAAGGCGAGGACGATGAGGATCTTTCGACCCTGGTGGCGCCCGACGATCCATGGAGTGAACGGATCCATGCCGTCGGGGCGTTCATGACCGGAGGAGAGCTCGACAAGTCATCGGTGATCGATCTCGGCCGCTATGATCCAGGTCCTGGCCCGGATTGGCGGGTCCGGCAAGGCTACGGAACGCTGGTTGCGACCTATGGCCTGCCGGTGCCGACCGTCCTTGGCGTCGAGGTCAGTCGTATCGACCATAGTAGTGCCGGCCATATCGTGCTTTCCACGAGCAAGGGCGAGCTGCGGGCAAAGGCCGTTATCGTCACGGTCTCCACCAACGTCCTGGCGGCCGAACGCATTGCCTTCTGGCCGCCTTTGCCGGAGAAGATCGAGGCGGCGTCGCGGTTGCCGCTCGGCCTGGCAAACAAGCTTTTCATCCGCATCGCCGAAGCGGATATGTTTCCTGCCGATACGCATGTCATGGGATCGCAGCACAGCCGCCGGACAGGCGCCTATCAGCTGAGGCCGTTCGGCGCGCCTGTCATCGAAGCCTATTTTGCCGGTGATCTTGCGCTTGATCTGGAGCGGCAAGGCATGGAGGCGATGTTTGCTTTTTCGGTGGAACAGCTGAAGCGCGTCTTCGGTTCGGATGTCGGCGCAACACTGTCGCCCCTCATTATGTCCGCCTGGGCGGGTGAGCCCTTCGTCGGTGGGTCCTATTCCTACGCGACGCCCGGTGCGTCCGATCTTCGCGGGGTATTGGTTGCCGCCCGGGACGATCGGTTGTTCTTTGCTGGGGAAGCCTGTTCAAGGGCGCGATATTCGACGGCGCATGGTGCCTATGAGACTGGGGCCGCCGCCGCCGAAGCCGTTGCGAAAGTGCTGTGACGGGAAGCTGATAAGATGCGCGCCCCGGAAATCGCGATTTGCCTCATAAATTTCTGAAAATCACACTTAAACTTGCGCAGGAACAGGCGTAAACGCAATCAAATACCACCCGATTTGATTTAAACCATCCTTCGGGAGATGGGCGGCGAAAGCCGCGATAAAAGAAGCATTGGAGGAGCCATGAGCAACGGCGACACGTTAACCTTCGCCATCGAGAAAAATCCGAATCCTGCAACGGCCAGCGAGCGCGAAGCGCTGCTGCAAAATCCGGGTTTCGGTCGCATCTTCACCGATCATATGGCGACGATCCACTATTCGCAGGACCGCGGCTGGCACAGCGCCAAGATCGAGGCGCGCAAGGCGCTGCCTCTCGATCCGGCGACCGTAGTTCTCCATTATGCGCAGGAAATCTTCGAAGGCATGAAGGCCTACCACCTGCCGGATGGCGGGGCGGCCCTCTTCCGTCCGAGCGCCAACGCACGGCGGTTCCAGAATTCGGCCGAGCGGCTGGCGATGCCGCGCCTGCCGGAAGAGCTCTTTGTCGAGTCCGTTCGCGAGCTGGTCAAGATCGAGCGTGAATGGATCCCAACCGCGGAAGGTTCGTCGCTCTATCTCCGGCCGTTCCTGATCGGTACGGAAGTTGCGCTCGGCACGAAGCCGTCGGCCGATTACCTCTATTGCGTCGTTGCTTCCCCCGTCGCCTCCTTTTTCAAGGGCGGCGGATCGGCCGTCACGCTCTGGGTCTCCGAGAATTTCACCCGCGCGGCTCCTGGCGGCACGGGTGCGGCCAAGTGCGGCGGCAATTATGCGGCAAGCCTTGCCGCATTGGCCGAAGGTCAGCGCGAAGGCTGCGATCAGGTGGTTTTCCTCGATGCCGTCGAAAAGCGCTGGATCGAGGAACTTGGCGGCATGAATGTCTTCTTCGTCTTCGACGATGGATCTTTGCAGACGCCGCCGCTGACCGGCACGATCCTGCCGGGCATCACGCGCGATTCGCTGATCAAGCTTGGGCGCGACATGGGCCTGACAGTCCGCGAAGAGCCCTATTCGATCGAGCAGTGGCAGGCCGATGCCGAGAGCGGCCGCCTGCGCGAATCCTTCGCTTGCGGCACGGCGGCTGTCGTGACGCCGATCGGCAAGGTGAAGGGCCGCAAACACAGCTTCACCATCGGCGATGGCAATGCCGGCGCGACGACACAGCGCCTGAAGGCAGCGCTGACCGATATTCAGTTCGGCCGGGCGCCGGATAAGAATGAGTGGCTGGACCGCCTGTTCTAGGCGGACCATGAACCGATACCCGGCGGGAAAGGCATATGAGCTCTCCCGCCGGCTCTGACACAAGAGATCGGATAGTCACCCGAACCATCGGAGTTGTTGTGATGACCAAGGTCAGCGAACGTCCCGGCGATGAGCTGGGCGAGGAGATCGGTTTTGTCGATGGTTGCAGTCATCGAGGTTCGCACCGCGGCGCTCAAACGAAGCTGATGGAAGTGCGGGTTTCCACAAGGTTTCGCTTGGGAAGCTGCGGCGCGGCACCTATGCTGCATGGATACCTGAACGGACATTCCTGAAAGGAAGCCGGACGTGTCTGCCCCTACTGACGGCAATCTCTTTCGCCAACTCGATTTGAAGCACCCGTTGATCGTCGCGCCGATGGCCGGCGGTCCGTCGTCGGTGGAGCTCGTTGCGGCTGCTTCGGCGGCAGGAGCGCTCGGCGCCATGGGAGCGGCCTATTCCAATGCCGCTGCTATCGAGGCTTTCGCGGATCAGGTGCGCCAGCGAACCGAACGGCCGTTTTCGATCAATCTCTTCATTCCGCATTCGATTCCTGAGGTTGCGGCCGATCGGTTTGAGCACGCGGTGGCAGCGACCGCTCAGTATCGACAGGAACTGGAACTGCCTTCACCGCAGCTCGAGGCTCCCTATGAGGAGGATTTCGACGCGCAATTCGACGCCGTGTTGCGCGTCAAGCCAGCATGCTTCAGCTTCGTCTTCGGTCTGCTCTCCGCCGATCACGTCCGCGAGGCGAAAAAGGCTGGTATCCCGCTTATCGGCACCGCGACGACGCTCGAGGAGGCGAGGACGCTGGAAGACAGCGGTGTGGATGCAATCGTGCTGCAGGGCTTCGAAGCGGGCGGCCATCGCGGCATTTTCGATGCTGCGGCAGCGGATCCGGAAATCGGGGTGCGCGATCTCCTGGCGCAATGCGTCGGCACCATTCGCGTGCCGCTGATCGCAGCCGGCGGTATCATGACCTCAGGCGATATTCGCTCGGTGCTGCAAGCGGGCGCGCAGGCGGTCCAGATGGGCACGGCCTTCCTTGCCTGCGCGGAGGCCGGAACTTCGACCCCCTATCGCGGCAAGCTTCTCGAAACCTCCGAACGCAGGACGCGGACGACACGCGCTTTTTCGGGCCGATTTGCACGCGGCATCGAAAATCGTTTCATGGATGAGATGGATGGCGAGCCGGACGCCATTCTCTCTTTTCCGGCGCAAAACAAATTCACGCGGGATATGCGCGGCGCATCGACGGCGAAGGGCTCACCGGATTTCCTGTCCCTCTGGTCGGGAACCGGCAGGGGTGAACTCTGGCAAGGCAGTGCTGCTGCGCTGATCAAGCGTCTCTTCGAAGATTGAGGCGGTACCAGGTTCCAGATCTTCCGTTTTTCTTCAAATTGCGAAAACGCATCTATCGATGCACTCGGCCACTTGGATTTCGCCGAAGAATCTGGTTGAATTAAAACTTAAAATTGCTTTAGCTTCTCATTGAATTACTACTGAGGGGTAACATGAGATTCGATATTGATGGGCGCATCGATAATTTGCGTGTGCCTTCTAACCGAACTGGACTTTCATATTCGATTTATGAAGCTGTCAGTAACGCCGTTCATGCGATTGAGGAACGCTTCGGGGTGGCGGAATTCGCCAAGCGTGGGGTAATCACGGTTAGTATAGATTTCGACAAGGAGAAGAATCTCAGGCACATTGCGGTTTCGGACAATGGCGTTGGATTGAATCAGAAGCATCTGGCATCTTTCGAGACCTGCGATACGCGCGAAAAACGGGCCATTGGAGGGCGCGGCGTTGGTCGACTGATCTGGGCGAAGGTGTTCCAAGATATTCAAGTCCGTAGTACTTATGAGGTTGGTCTTGACAAGTGCGAAGAGGTTCGTTTTCGCTTTGACCCAAGACTTAATGAATCACTGGTGGGCATCGAGCACCATCCGGGCAAAGTTGAAGACGTGGGTACTAGCATTGTGCTGGGAGCGATAAGGCCGGATCAGAATGCGGCCATTGGGAAAGGCTCCCTGACTCGCCAACTCTGCCATCATTTCTTTCCAATGTTTATCGCGGGTGGCATGCCGAGATTGGTTGCTCAGATCGGGTCGTCACAACGTGACATAGGTGCTTATCTGGCCGAGCGCGTCGCGAAACAGGCCGACCAAAAGGTCGCGCTCGAATTTAATGCAATCGGCGAGCTGGAAATAACGCACGTTTATGCGGAGAAAAACATCTCGCAGGGGTTCTCGAACGCTATCCTCTTGGCTGCCCAAGGGCGAGTAGTTGATACCATTGAAATTGATCAAAAATTTGCATTGAGCGGACTGGAAAACGGCAAAGCTTACGTGTGCGTTGTGCGTGGAAAATTTCTAGATGATAACGTCGACCAGGAGCGGACTTCCTTCAAAGCGTCGCAGGCGGAGTTAGATGCAATACATGGAGCAGCACTCGAAGCGGCAGAGGCATTCTTGGAACCTCACATTAAAACACTGCGGAAAGGCCAAAAAAGATTTGTTGTCGATCTTCTCCAAGAACACCCACAATTAGCTGTCTCAGTTGACGATATCGACGGATATGTTGAAAAATTGACGCCGGGAATGTCCGATGAGGATATCGGGAAGAGCCTTTTCACTGTACTTTATCGACACGAAAAGAAGGTCAAGGCTGATATCATCTCAATAGCGGCCGACGATACGGCAGGGGAAACCCGGCAAGATCAAATTGATAAGCTCGTCCAAAAGGTAAGCGATGACGCAAAGCGGCGGCTTGCTGAATACACAATAAAGCGGCACCAGATTATTCAACTTGCCAGATCGCTTCTTCGATACTCGGATGAGGAAAAGAAATCCTACCACTGGGAGAAGACGCTCCACGAGATCATCTGTCCCATGGGAAAAATGCTGAGCACCAAGGACTATGATGACCATAACCTTTGGCTCGTTGATGATTTACTTTCGTATTATAGCTTCTTCGCCTCGGACAAAGCAATGTCGGCATTCGGAGTGGACGGCGAGCGCAAAGAGCCCGATCTCATTTTCCTAAACCCGTATGGGTTTAGGCGCGACGGAACAAACGATCCTGTTGTGGTGGTCGAATTTAAGCGACCCGGTGACGAGCAACCATCAAGCGATCCGGTAGACCAAGTCCTTGAGTATGTCGAAAAGCTGCGGAGTAAAACCGTCAGGGATCAACAGGGAGAGGTTGTTTCGGAAATTGGCGAAGACACTCCGTTCGAATGCATTATCTTATGCGATCTGACCGAAGGCGCGAGAAAGCGCTTCAAGCGAAGTCTCGCCCAGAACCCAACGCCTGACGGCTTAGGCTATTATGGTTTCTCACCCACTCACCGTGCCTCGTTGAGAGTGTTAAGTTACAAAAAAGTATTCAGAGATGCCGAATTACGAAATCAGAGCTTTTTTCAAAAGCTTGGTCTTTTACCTGAAGAGGTTCGGAAAGCTCTGAGTGAAACAACGGCCGTAACGGCGACACAAGCGGCGGAATGAAGGCGATCTTGCGCTTTCATTCCGCCTACTAAACCTTATTCCATGCCGAGCGCGGCCATATAGGTCTGCAGGATGGATTCCTCTTCCAGACGTTCATTCGCGTCCTTCTTACGAAGGCGGATGATCGTGCGGATCGCCTTGGTGTCGTAACCGCGGCCTTTGGCTTCGCCCATCACGTCCTTGATGTCGCTGCCGATCGCGGCTTTTTCTTCTTCCAGGCGCTCAATCCGCTCGATGAATTGACGCAGTTCCGCCGCGGCCACGTTCTCGACGCTGTTCTCTTCCATGCACTTCTCCTAAAGGGTCTCAAAGGATCACCTGCGGCCGGTCGCAACTAGGATCGGTGGATCACCGATACGGTACATCGCTTCAGGGCCTGCGCGGTATTTCGAATTCGATCGGGCAGTTGACGTGCCGCGAATGGCGCGCAAGGTCAAGCCGGATTGGTGAAGGGAGGGTTAATCTTTTGGCTTGTTCTGCTCGAAAGCGGCTTTTTGCACAGGCGAGGCTTCTTTCTGGTGCAGGTTTTTCCAATCCTCATAGGGCATGCCGTAGATCATCTCGCGCGACTCGTCCTTGCTGACCGGCAGGCCTGCCTCTTCGGCCGCTTCACGATACCAGTTGGAGAGGCAGTTGCGGCAGAAGCCGGCAAGGTTCATCAGGTCGATGTTTTGAACATCGCCGCGTTCGCGCAGGTGCGCCACGAGACGGCGGAAGGCGGCGGCCTCGAGCTCGGTCTCTTGTTCCTTGGTGAGCGTGGTCATCTCTATTCTCCTCGGTTCGCTCGCGGCGTCATGCCTCGTAAGGACCGGTGCGCGAAGCATAGCGTTTATAGTCGTGCAGGGCCGGATCGGCATTGATCTCGGCAAAAATCGGCGTTAGCCGGTCGGCCCATTCGGCAATGCCGGCTTCATCGCTTATCAGATCCTGCCGGACCTCCAGCAGCGCGTGTGGAATGCCTTTCATCATGCAATGGCGGAACATGGTGTCGTTGCGCAGGGCGCCGTCATACGGCTCATTGTCACCAATGACGAGATTGGTATCGGCACCGAGCTTTGCAAGCAGCGGTGCGACAGCGCGATCGTCGCTATCCCAGAGCACGCTTGCGTGCCAGGGCCGAGGAACGCCCTTCCATGCCGGCGTGAAGGAGTGCAGGGAGAATATCAGGGGTGCCTTGCCCGTCGCCTCGGCCACTGCGGAAATCGTCTCGTCGACGGCTTGATGATAGGGCCGATGGAAGGCCTCGATGCGGTAGTTCCACTCTTCATTCGTGATCGGGTGATTGCCTGGGATGATTGCCCCGTCCGAGATCTTCATGATCAGGGTCGGGTCGTCCTCGCCGCGGTTCGGATCGATCAGCAGGCGGGAAAAACCGCCCAGTACGCCGGGCACGCCCAACCTCGCGCAGAGACGGCGGCACAGGCTTTCGATGCCGATATCATAGGCAATATGGCGGGAGAAGGCGGCTTCCGGCAGGCCGAGGCTGCCATAGCGCTCGGGCAGATGCCGCATGGCGTGATCGCCGAGAATGACCATGCCTTTGTCACGATTGCCGGATATGATTTCGAATGGTCTGAAGTCGGTCATGCGGATTGTCGGTTATCGAAATTTTCAACTCTTTGTTTGATTGCATGTGCGGATGGAAGGTGCAAGGTTTGCAGCTTCGATCGGATGAGGAGCGGCGCGGGGCGCCGTCACCATACCGCGAAGAAAATATAATCGATTAGAGTTGCGTTGACATTCATGGGATGGCAGCGCAAGAAGACGAACAACGAATAACCGGGAGCCAATTGGAAGCCGTGTCCAGCCAAGTCGCGCCACGTTTCGTTAAGCGGTCAGGTCCGCTCGCCCGAATCGCCTTCCTCATTCTCGCCGCGGCAGCGCCGTTCTTCTTCATGCCAAGTGCGGCTCATGCCGATTTCCGCGTTTGCAACGGTACGCAGAATCTCGTTGGTGTCGCGATCGGCTATCGTGCGAAGGACGGCTGGGTGACGGAGGGATGGTGGCAGGTTCCGGCGACCACCTGCGCGACGCTGATCGAGGGGCCGCTTCAATCCCGCTATTATTATCTCTACGCAGAAGATGCGGCTCGCGGCGGCCGCTGGACGGGCGACGTCGAAATGTGCGTGGCGGAAAATGAATTCAAAATCCCAGGTGTGAAGGATTGCTACGCTCGTGGCTACCAAAAGATGGGATTCAAGGAATACGACACGGGGCGTCAGGCAAGCTGGATGGTTCAGCTCTCCGATACCTCGGGCAGCCAGGAAAGCCAGAATTGATGAGACGAAACCGCAAAGTCAAAATCCTCGCAACGCTCGGTCCGGCATCCTCTTCGGAGGAAATGATTCAGAAGCTCCATGAGGCCGGGGCCGATCTGTTCCGTATCAACATGAGCCATGCCAGCCATGATGTGATGCGCATGCTGATCCAGCGTATCCGTGCCGTCGAAGCCCGCTGTGGCCGTCCGATCGGCATTCTCGCCGACTTGCAGGGTCCCAAGCTGCGCGTCGGCAAGTTTGCGGAAGGCAAGGTCGATCTCAAGCCCGGCCAGACGTTTACGCTCGACAATCAGGATACGCCCGGCGACAACACGCGCGTGTTCCTGCCACATCCGGAAATCCTGGAATCGGTTCAGCCCGGCCACCGCCTGCTGATCGACGATGGCAAGCTGGCGCTGCGGGCCGACAAGTGCGATGGCAAGAGCATCGTCACCACAGTCATCTCGGGCACGAAGATTTCGGACCGCAAGGGCGTCAGCCTGCCCGACACGCTCCTTGGCGTCGGCGCGCTGACCGACAAGGACCGCACCGATCTCGATGCCGTTCTCGCCACCAACGAAGTCGACTGGGTGGCGCTCTCCTTCATCCAGCGTCCGGAAGACCTGACGGAAGTCCGCAAGATCTCCCACGGCCGCGTCGGCCTGATGTCCAAGATCGAAAAGCCGCAGGCCGTCGAGCGCATCGAGGAAATCATCGAGCTTTCGGACGCACTGATGGTGGCGCGTGGCGACCTCGGCGTGGAAATGCCGCTGGAAGCCGTTCCCGGCATTCAGAAGCAGCTGATCCGCGCCTGCCGTCGTTCCGGCAAGCCGGTGGTCGTCGCCACGCAGATGCTGGAATCGATGATCTCCGCACCGGTCCCGACGCGCGCCGAAGTGTCCGACGTGGCAACCGCCGTCTTCGAAGGCGCCGATGCCGTCATGCTCTCGGCAGAATCCGCCTCTGGCGACTATCCGATCGAAGCCGTTTCCATGATGGCCTCGATCGCCGGCACGATCGAGCGCGAGCCGCATTATCCGGGCATCATCTATGCCCAGCGTGCGCTTCCGGAAGCGACCGGTGCCGATGCGATTTCGCTCGCTGCACGCCAGATCGCCGAAACGCTGAAGCTCGCGGCCATCGTCTGCTACACTTCGTCGGGTACGACCGGCCTGCGCACCTCGCGCGAGCGTCCGCAGGTTCCGATCCTGGCATTGTCGCCGATCATTCAGACGGCGCGTCGCCTTTCCGTCGTCTGGGGCATGCACTGTGTGGTCACGCATGATGCGACCGACCTTGACGACATGGTCAACAATGCCTGCCGCATCGTTGCCGAGGAAGGCTTCGGCAAGCCGGGCGACCGCATCATCATTTCGGCAGGCGTGCCGCTCGGTACGCCGGGCGCCACCAATATGCTGCGCATTGCCTATATCGGTTCGGATGGCCAGTCCGGCGTGTGATTGCCGACATCCAGTTACGGCAGCACCCTGAAACATCCGAAGCCCGCTGTCGAAAGACGGCGGGTTTTTTCTTGTAGCCGAAGCGCCTGCGATCACCCCCGAGCAGGCGGATTGAGAAGGAGATATGCCAATGAAAGTCGGATTTATCGGATTGGGTCAGATGGGCAGCGCCATGGCCATCAATCTCGTCAAGGCCGGGCATGAGGTGACGGTCTACAACCGTTCGCGGGGCAAGGCCGAAGCTTTGGCCGGCGAAGGTGCTAAGGTTGCCGCGAGCGTGGCGGACGCCTGCGGCGGCGAGGCCGTCTTCACCATGCTTGCCCATGACGATGCGCTGTCGGCCGTCGTTCACGGCGATGGCGGCGTTCTCAAGAGCCTCGGCAAGGGTGCTGTCCATATCTCCGCAAGCACGATCAGCGTAGCGATGTCCGAAAGGCTCACCAAAGAGCACGCCGCGGCGGGCCAGCGCTTCGTGGCAGCACCCGTCTTCGGTCGACCGGAAGCCGCCGCTGCGGCAAAGCTCTTCATTGCTGCAGCCGGTGCGCCAGA
Organism: Martinezella tropici; assembly: GCF_008370325.1. Lineage (GTDB taxonomy): Bacteria > Pseudomonadota > Alphaproteobacteria > Rhizobiales > Rhizobiaceae > Rhizobium > Rhizobium tropici_B. Next base: position 210,393 of record NZ_VNIP01000006.1, read on the forward strand.
TGCGATCCAGTCGGTCACGCCGCTCTTCGACGCGATCGGTCAGCGGACTTTCGTACTTGGCGAGGAACCGAAGGCCGCCAACCTCGTCAAGCTCAGCGGCAATTTCCTCATCGCCGCCGTCATCGAGTCGCTGGGCGAGGCCATGGCGCTGGTCGAGAAGGGTGGCGTCGACCGGCACGCCTATCTCGATTTGCTGACATCGACACTCTTCAATGCGCCTGTCTACAAGACCTATGGCGGGCTGATCGCGGACCGCAAGTTCCAACCAGCCGGTTTCACCGCACCGCTCGGCCAGAAGGATATCAGGCTGGCGCTTGCTGCCGGCGAGGCGCTCAATGTGCCGCTGCCATTGGCGAGCCTGCTGCGCGACCGGTTCCTGACTTTGCTTGCCCATGGTGGTGAGGAGCTGGACTGGTCGGCAATCGGGGCGCTGGCTGCGAAGGATGCGGGATTGGTGGGGTAAATCAGGGGCTCATTCATCGCCGATCGAGTGTGTGGAGAGTGTGCGCCCCCCTCTGTCCCTATCGGGACATCTCCTCCACAAGGGGGGAGATCGTTGGGAGTTTGCCGCCCGTTCCTTTCAAACCGGTGAACTGCGGTTTCTGCGCATCCAATGCTTGTTTGGGGGGGCACCGGTGCCACGAGTTACCAATCTCCCCCCTTGTGGGGGAGATGTCGTGACAGCGACAGAGGGGGGTATCAGCGGTTCGGCATATTCGAAGCTTATGTCAACTAAGCAGGCACTTGCTAACCGCCACCCCACATGCAACCTTCCTCTCTTCTAGAGGAGGGACATCATGCATCTGACTACGCTGCTTGCCTTCGCCGCCGTTTCCTTCATCGGTATTGCGACGCCGGGGCCGACTGTGCTTCTGGCGCTGACCAACGGCTCCCGTTTCGGCGTCAGGCGCGCCTTGCCGGGCATGATCGGCGCGGTCCTGTCCGATGCCGTTCTCATCAGCGCCGTCGCCATCGGGCTCGGTGCATTGCTTGCGGCTTCCGAATTCTGGTTCTCTGCCCTGAAATGGGTGGGTGCCGCCTATCTCGCCTTTCTCGGCATCATGATGTTACGGTCCAAGGGGAGCATCGACGGCGCGTTGCAGGCGAGCGCGAGCCAGCCGAAGGGAACAGCCTTTGCCATCGGCCTGAAGAGCTTCATGGTCGCCGTGACCAACCCCAAGGGCTATCTCTTCTTCTCGGCCTTCCTGCCGCAGTTCATCGATCCCTCTGTGCCGCAGCTGCAGCAATATGTCGTTCTGGGCGCCGTCTTCGCCGCGCTCGATTTCATGATTATGTTCGGCTACGCGGTCTTCGGCTCGCAGGCCGTGCGTGTGCTGAAGTCGGAAGGGGCAAAATGGCTCGAGCGCGCCTGTGGCGGCGCGTTGCTGGCTCTTGCCGGGTCGCTGGCGCTCTATCGTCGCGCCGTGAACTAAGGCTTAGTGGCGGCTTAGCGCCGCCTCGAAGACATCCGTATCGACATTGCCCCCCGACGTGACAGCGATCACCGTATCGCCGTCGATCTCCTTGCCGTGGAAGAGTGCTGCCGCGAGTGCGACGGCGCCGCCCGGTTCCACGACGATCTTCAAGCGGGTGAAGGCGAGCGCCATAGCCTTTTGCGCTTCCTCATCCGTGACGACGAGGCCGTGGCCGCAGAGGCGTTTCAAGATCGGAAAGGTGATGTTGCCCGGGTGCGGCGTCATGATGGCATCGCAGATCGAGCTTTGCGGGACGGCATTGCGTTCGATTTTGCCTGAGGCCAGCGAGCGGGCCGTGTCATCGAAATTTTCCGGTTCGCATGGGTGAACCTTGAGGCCCGGTGCGCGGGATTCGAGTGCGAGCGCTATACCGGAGGTCAAGCCACCGCCGCCGCAGGGGACGAGCACGCTTGCGGCATCGATGCCTTCTTCGTCCGCCTGTTCGGCAATTTCCAATCCGGTGGTTCCCTGGCCGGCGATCACTTCCGGTTCGTCGAAGGGCTTGATGAGCGTCAGGCCTCGCTCCTTGGAGATGCGTGCGCCGATCTCGTCGCGATCTTCCTTGATGCGATCATAGAGCACGACCTCGGCGCCAAAAGCGCGGGTATTGGCGATCTTCAGCTTCGGCGCGTCCGTCGGCATGATGATGAGCGACGGGATGCCGTGGAGCTTTGCTGCCAGCGCCACGCCCTGCGCGTGGTTGCCAGACGAGAAGGCAATGACGCCTCTGGCACGTACCGCCTGCTCCAGTGCCGAGACCGCCGACCAGCCGCCGCGAAACTTGAAGGAGCCGGAGTGCTGCAGGCACTCGGCCTTCACGAACAGGCGGCGTCCGGCGATTTCATCGAGAAAGGGCGAGGAGAGAAGCGGCGTGCGTCGCGCCCGGCCGCCGAGGCGAGTACGGGCGGCTTCGATCATTGCGATATCGACCATGGAGAGATCACTCTTCTGATTTAGAAAGGCTTTCCATCCATAAAGCGCGCCGCTTCCCTTTGAAACAAGGCGATTGTCTCCGTGACACTTCAGGCAATACCGGGCAGCGAGAGATGCCCGACATTGTAGCTCTGGAGGCCGGTTCGGGCGAGATCCTTCGGCGGCTCGGCCAAGAGGCGGAAGCGCACAAGCGTCCAATGGGTCGGCTCGAAGGCCACGACCGAGGCGAGTGCCGCACCATTCGATATCGCCTGCGCCGCGGTTTCGCTCTCTTCCACCCGAAGTTCGGCAAGCGGCGTGTGAGGGTCGATTGCGATCACCTCGCGCGTGGCGAACTTGGCGCTGCGAATATCCACAGACGTATCGGCGCGCCAGACGATCCATGTGTTGACCTGAGGGCGGCCGAAGCTCTCGGTCAGGGCCGCGAAGCCGGGGCCGCAGACGAAGTCGCTTAAGCCTTCCTCCTGCCGCCAGACGTAGAAAGGTGCGTAGAGATTTTCCCGGCTTCCCGTCACCGCATCGCCCTTTCTCGCCGTGAGATAGGCCTTGAACTTCAGGCCCGGGAGATTGTCGAGCAGCGGGCCTTTGTCGCGGATGCGGCGATCGATGATCGTCATGTCGTAATCCGCGGGCAGCGCGAAATTGTACTGCATGGCGATCATGATCATTCCTCCAGCCAGGTTACGGCGCTGCCATCCTGCGCCGCTTGGATACTGATATAGGAAAAGGTGCTTTCCGCTGCCGCGCCGTGCCGATGGCGCTCGTTGGGCGCGAAGCTGACGCAGTCGCCGGCGTGCAGTTCTTCGGCCGGACCGCCGAAACGCTCTGCAAGCCCGACACCGGACAGAACGTAGAGGATCTGCCCGTGCGGATGGGTGTGCCAGCGTGTCATGACGCCGGGTTCGAGGGCGCAGCACATGGCGGTCAAGCCGCCATTCTCATTATTTTCCACGAGCGACTCCACCCAGAAGGAAGCAGTGGCGATACCCTCGGGAGATGGTCGCATGTTCGTGCCGGCACGGTGAATGGCGGGCGATGGGGCAGATGTGGTCTGAGGCATCGCTCTTAGACCTGTTCGATCATCTGCGCGCGGCCGTCAGAAAAGGACCAGTCCTCGCGCGCGGCCGTCGTGATGGTGATCATGATGTCCTCGGGGCGGATACCGGGCGCGTCGCCAAGAAGTTCGGCGACACGGCGATAGAAGGCCTTCTTGACCTCGGTGCTGCGCGGCTTGCCGATCGTGACATCGAAGAAGATGTAGTTGTCCGAGCGCGGAGTGCTGGCGAAATAGGTCCGATCAAAGACGAGCTCGTGCGGTTCCAGCTGATGAATGGCCTGGAAGCGATCGGTCGGCGGCACATCGAAGGCTTCGACCATGGCGCGGTGGAAATTATCGGACAGCGCCTTCAGATATTCGGGCGACTTGCCGCGCAGCAGGGTGATGCGGGTGAATGGCATGGGATGCTCCTGTTTCCGTGTCACTTGACGAGCACAGAATGCCAGCAGATAATCATCCTGAAAATCAGATAAATCTGGATTTATAGTCCCAAAAATATGGATGATTATCCATGCGGAAGATTATCTTCGATCTCGATGTATTGCGCAGCTTCGTCACCGGCATGGATCTCGGCAGCTATGCCAAGGCGGCTGACAGGCTCGGGCGTTCGACGTCCGCGATCAGCGCCCAGCTCAAGAAGCTGGAAGAGCAGGCGGGTACGCCGATCTTCCGGAAGGCAGGGCGGGGGCTGGCGCTGACGGAGGCCGGCGAGACCATGCTCGGTTATGCGCGACGGCTGCTGGACCTGAACGACGAGGCGGCCACGGCGCTGCATGGGACTGAGTTGGAGGGTTGGGTTCGTCTCGGCTTGCAGGAGGATTTTGGAGAGACGCTGCTGCCGGAAGTGTTGGGCCGTTTCGCACGGATGCATCCGAAGGTGCGTATCGAGGCGCGCGTCGTGCGTAATGTGGAACTGATCGAGCGGGTGACGTCTGGCAAGCTCGATCTGGCACTCGCCTGGAGCGACGGTTTCCGCACCACTTATACGGACCGCATCGCCGAAGTGCCGCTCTGCTGGGTCGGCCCGGCGAATGGCGCGGTGCATTGGCATGCCGATGGCGGAGAGGTCATGCCTCTAGCTTCGCTTGAGGCGCCATGTCTGCTGCGGACTATCGCTACCAAGACGCTCGATCGCGCCGGCATCGGCTGGCGGGTATCCTTCGTCAGCCCGAGCCTCGGCGGCCTTTGGGCCGCAACGGCGGCGGGTCTCGGCCTGGCACTGCGCACCCCGCTTGGCTTGCCAAGCAAAGTACGGCAACTGACGCCGGGTGAAGCCGGTCTACCGGCCCTGCCGAAGCTCGATCTCGTCTTGCATCGCGCCGAGGCGGAGGCGAGCCCGGCGACGGAACGGCTGGCATCGATCATGCTGCAGGCCGTGCGGCAGACGGTCGACATCGTGCCCCAGAGCCGGATATTCGAGGATGCGCCGGCTCACGATGTCGTCACGGCCTGAGATCCGGCGCTGGATTTGGAAGGTTCTTTCGACAGGTTGGCTATCCGGATTTCGGCCTCGGCTGCCAGTATCTCCAGGTCGCGCGGCTGGCCTGCCAGATGTTCGATAGCTGCGATCGCAACATCCGTCGTCACATAATCGGGCTTGTGGCCGAGATTGCGGATGGTGATGAGCTCGGCACCGGCGATATCCCGCGCAAGCCCGCGCGAATGCAATTCCTCGAGCACGATATCGTCGCTATCACCTGTAATGATGATGGTGGGCGCCTTGATCTCGCGGTAGCGCGGCGCATGGGTAGAGACATAGGCAAAGAGATTGACGACGTCGATTGCATTGTTGCGGAAGGTCCGTGGCCGCAGCACGAGTTCCGGCGCTGTCTTCATGATATAGTCTGTCGGGCGCGTGTTCGGATGGAAGATGCTGAGCGTACCGGTATCGACCCGGCGCAGACCGATCGGAATGACAAAGAGCTGGGTGAAGAGCCAGCCCAGGACCGGCATGGCGGCGAGCGTATAATACCAATCGACGCCGCCGGGCCAGGGGTGAGTCGCCGGGGCGAGGAAGAGCAGGCCCTTGGTCTTTTCCGGATGGCGCATGCCGAAGGCGGCGGCGATGGCACCGCCGAAGGAGTGACCGATGATGATGGCGCTCTTGATGCCGCGCTTATCCATCAGCCTTGCGATAGCATCGGCCTGGCCGGAGGGAAGGGCATTTTCGGCAGTCCCGCGTTCGGAATAGCCGTGGCCGGGCCGATCGACGAACAGCATCTCCGCCCGGCCGCTTAAAGGTGCTGCAAAGGCTTCGAACTGATCGCGCAGATTGCCGCTGGCGCCATGGATGAAGACGAGAGCCGGCAGGTCCGCCGTCGCCGGGCGCGGCAGATGCACGGCGTTGAGGCGATAGCCACCGATATCGGTGAGCTCGCCGATATTGGGATAGGTCTGCTCGATGGCGCGCGTCTTGTAGGCGGAGAAGCCCGCGGCAACGGCAAGAAGCAAGACAATGGCGGCGAGAAGAGAATCGAACATTGCGGCACGGATCAAATATCGTAAGACACTAATCTAGCGCATTCCTGCGGCCTTTCATCCCTTCCGACTTGGTTTCGACGACGGCCAATGTGATTTCAATGAAGGGAAGAGCGTTTGCGGCCATCCCATCAGGTGCGGCTGCCGGCAACCTTTTCCGAGAGCTTGCCGGCTTCTTCCTGAGCTGACCGATTCGCCGGATATACTTCCAGAAAGCGCTCCCATGCCTTGAGGGCGAGCGCATCGTTGCCGCGTTCGGTCAGGATCGCCGCCATTCCGGCCAGCGCGCCGAAATGGCGCGGCTCTATCCGGAGGACCTGATTGATGTCTTCCATCGACTTGCGATAGTCGCCGATCGCGAAATTCAGAGTCGCGCGACGATTCCAGCCTTCGACATAGTCTGGCTTCAGCGAGATCACCTGATCGAGATAGTCCATGGCGGCGGCGTTGCGCTTGTCCTGGATGGCCTTGCCGGCCCATTGCATCAGGAGATTGATGGTGGCGCTGCCGGAATCGCTGAGTTCGGCATTGATCTGATCTGCGATCAGGCTGGCCTGATCGGGATCGCGCTGACGCTTCAGAGCCGTGAAGAGATTGTCGAGCTGCTGCTTCGGCGACAGGCTGCCGGAGGGATCACCGGGACCCTTTTTCTCCATTATGCTCGGTTCGTCCGCCAACGCCGCATGAGGGGCGGAGGCTGTCAGAGCAAGCAGAATCGGCAGGGCTAGATATGGCAAAGCAAAAACGCGCATGGCGGGCATAGTAGCCCGCCAATGTCGAAGATCAAAACCAAATTTGATGCGATCAACTAAAACTGAGCGTCGGATCCATAGGATCCGAGCCGCGCTATGTCAGCCTTGACGAGCCTTGTAGCGCGGGTTCAGCTTGTTGATGATGTAGATGCGGCCCTTGCGGCGGACCAGACGGTTGTCACGGTGGCGCGCCTTGAGCGACTTGAGCGAATTCTTGATCTTCATTTTTCTGATCCGCGATGTTCGAGGGGGAATGTCACATTCGCCCGTATCTTTAACAATCAAAAGCGCGCTCGGGGCGCGCTCTTTAGGGTGGGGAGCAAATACCCTGTCATACCGGGCCTGTCAACCATGTTAGGGGCTTTTTCCCACGGCTCTCAGCGCAGAAGCTGCGTGACATGCCCCATCTTGCGGCCCGGCCGTGCTTCGGTCTTGCCGTAGAGATGGACCAGCGTGTCGTCACGGCGCAGCCATTCCGGCAAAGCCTTGATGTCGTCGCCGATCAGATTGGTCATGACGCAGTCCGAATGACGCTCGGGCTTTCCGAGCGGCAGGCCGGCGACGGCGCGGATATGCTGTTCGAACTGCGAGATGACGCAGGCAGCCTCCGTCCAATGGCCGGAATTGTGCACGCGCGGCGCCATTTCATTGGCGATCAGGCTGCCATCGGCCAGCGCGAAGAATTCGATGCCGATGACGCCGACATAGCCGAGAGCCGTCAATATCTTTCCCGCAGCTTCGCGCGCGGCGTTAGCCGTTTCTTCCGAAATGCTCGCTGGCAGTGTGGAGGTGTGGAGAATGCCGTTGCGATGGATGTTTTCGGCCGGATCGTAACAGGCGACCGCTCCGTCGACCCCGCGTGCGGCGATAATGGAGATTTCGCGCTCGAAGGAGACGAAGCTCTCCAGAATCAGCGGTACGTTGCCGAGCGTAGCGTAGCCGCCCTCGGCGCTGTCGGCGGCGGAGCGATAGACGCGTTGTCCCTTGCCGTCATAACCGAGGCGGCGGGTTTTCAGCACGCCTTGTTCGCCGAAATCGGCCAGCGCCTTTTCCAGGTCGGCCTGGCTGTCGACGGCATGGAAACGGGCCGTCGGAATGCCGCAGCTATTGATGAACCGCTTCTCAGTCAGCCGGTCCTGGGCCATCTCCAGCGCTTTCGGCGGCGGATAGACTGGTATCTGCGAGGCAAGCGCCTCGGCGGCGGAAACGGGCACGTTTTCGAATTCATAGGTCACGACATCGCAGCGCCTCGCCAGCTCGGCAAGAGCGGCCGGATCGTCATAGGCGCCGGCAATCTGTTCGTTGGCGACCTGGGCTGCTGGGCAATCCGTCTGCGGTTCGAGGATGACAGTGCGGAAATTCAGGCGAGCAGCCGCCATGGCCAGCATGCGGCCGAGCTGGCCGCCGCCGATGATGCCGATCGTCTTCGCGCTCATAGGTCGTCCATCGGATATTCGGCGACCGCGGCACTCTGGCGGGCGCGCCATTCGTCGAGCCGGTCGGCGATCTCCTCGTCGCCAAGGGCGAGGACGGCAGCGGCAAGAAGGGCGGCATTGACCGCGCCGGCCTTGCCGATCGCCAGCGTCCCGACGGGAATGCCGGCCGGCATCTGCACGATGGAAAGAAGACTGTCCTGCCCGGAGAGCGCGCGCGACTGCACCGGCACGCCGAAGACAGGCAGCGGCGTCATGGACGCTGCCATGCCCGGCAGGTGTGCTGCGCCGCCGGCGCCGGCAATGATAACCTTGAAGCCCTCGTCCTTTGCACCTTTGGCGAAGCTCACCAGCCTGTCCGGCGTACGATGAGCCGAGATGATGCGCGCATCATAGGTGATTTCAAGCGCTTCCAAAGTGTCCGCGGCATTCTTCATGGTCTCCCAGTCGGACTGGCTTCCCATGATGATGGCGACAGGCGGTCTTTCGGTCATCATCGTTGCTTTGTACTCCTCAGGCTATGATATCGGGGATGATCTGGTCTTCCAGCTTGGTCAGCTTGTCCTTGATGACGAGCTTCTTCTTCTTCATGCGCTGGATACGAAGGGCGTCGCAGCCCGTCTGGATCATGGCATTGATTGCGGCGTCATAATCCTCGTGCTCCTGGCGCAGCCGCGCCACGATCAGCCTGATTTCCGCCTGTTCCTGATCGGCCATGTTCATTTCCCCAGCATATAGCGGAATCGTATTCGTTCCGTCTCGTGAATCCCGCAAGCTCCTATCACCAAATGGCGATAACGGGAAGTTATCCTTCATCACGAATTTGCCGCTTATAGGCCACGTTTTCGCCTTCGACAAAGGCTGGATATTATGGCACAGTGGGAGGGTTGACACCTAGAGCCTTGGCGAATGGATGGTCAGGGCTCTCAAAGAGGAAGGAAGGGTCATATGACTGTTCAAGCTCATCTTGAATCGCTCGAAAAGAAACATGTCGCGCTCGAGGAGGCGCTGCATGTGGCAATGTCATCTCCCTCTAGCAATGATACGGAAATAGCCGACATCAAACGCAGGAAGCTGCGTGTCAAGGACGAAATCCAACGTCTGCGTTCGTCAGTTCACTGACATAACGCCTTAAAGTTCAAGAAGCCATCGATCTTGGGGGTAAGAGAGGCAGATCGAAATTTTTCCAACCAGGATCGATGAGCATTTCCGCCAAAAAACGGATGCGCCAACATCATAGCGTTAGGGGTAGAGGTTGGCGCAATTTTCCTGATGCCGCGAAAGCGAAGGTGTTTCAGGACCAGAACTGATCCAGCCATAAATTCAGCTTGTCGAAACCGCGGCCATTGACCGCGTAGATGCGTTTCGTGCCTTCATTGGTGACGGAAACGAGATTGCTGTCGAGCAGCGCCTTTAAATGCTGCGAAACCGCCGGGCGGCTGATCGGCAGGCCCTGCGCCAGTTCGTTGACCGTTTTGGGTGCGCGGCGCAATTCCTCCAGCAAATAACGCCGGTTCGGATCCGCGATGGCTGCGAAAGGGTCCATGGTCGACATGGCGGAAAGCTACGTCAAACACCAAAGGGCGGCAAGTTAATTGTGCGCTGCATGATATATTGCGCGACAGGTTTACCGGCGGCGCCCGGAATGCCCCGGATTTATGCCACAGATCGCCGTTTCAGCCGCTGCCCCTTGTCAGAGAGAGCTAACGGATTTACTCACGACTATCGAACCGGTGCGCCATCGCTGACGATGGAAGCCGAAACCATGGAAGCTCGCATGACTGTGCCCGAAGATCGTTGCCGCCTCGTTCTCATCGTTCCCGACATCGCCGATATCGAGCAGCAGGCGAAGGTTGTGGCTGATGCGCTGAGGGGTGGGGATGTCGCCTCGGTGATCATTCCCCAATACGGGCTGGATGACGGCACCTTCCAGAAACATGCGGAAAAGCTGGTGCCGGTGGTGCAGGCGGCGGGTGCCGCGGCATTGATTGCCGGCGACAGCCGCGTAGCCGGCCGGGCCAAGGCCGACGGGCTGCACATTGCCGGCAATATTACCGAGCTTACCGAAGCCGTCGAAAAATTCGTACCGAAGCTGATCGTCGGTGGGGGAAGTGCTGCCGACCGGCACGGCGCGCTGGAAATCGGCGAATTGCGCCCGGATTACATCTTCTTCGGCAAGCTGGACGGCGACATCAAGCCGGAGGCGCATCCGAAGAACCTAGCGCTCGGCGAATGGTGGGCCTCGATGATCGAGATTCCCTGTATCGTCATGGGTGGCACGGATACGCAATCGGCGCTCGAAGTGGCCTTGACAGGTGCGGAGTTCGTGGCGCTGCGCACAGCGGTTTTTGCCGACCCTGCGGCGGCTCCGTCCATCGTTGCAGAAGTGAACGCGCTTCTGGACGAAAAAGCGCCACGGTTTGAGGATTGATAGCGATTCATGTCGTCAAAGCCTCGATTCCGCCATAGACCTTTTCTTGTCGCGCTCACGGCCGGGCTGACGATATTTCCACTGCTGGCTGCAGCGCAATCGGATAATGGCGCCACGTCGTTGCCCGGCGTTCAGGCGCCGGCGGAGAAGGGCGCGCGGCCTGATGACAAGGTTCAGGCCGATGATAAGGCGCAGTCTGATGACGCATCCTCCGTGCCGGATGCGCCGGCGACCAACGAAAGTATCGTGACGCGGCCGCTGGGTGCCGATGCCGGCACCTTCAAGACCGAGAAGATCCAGCCGGGCACCGAGCCGAAGGCCGACGGCGACATTAAGCCCTCGGAAGGCGTCGGCGTCTTCGAGCGCATGGGAGCCAATCTGCCTGCCCTGCCGCCGGAAAAACCCTTCAAGGGCAAGGTCGACGACGCCTATGGCGCCTTCCAGCGCGGCTACTATCTGACCGCGTTTCAGCGGGCGTTGCCGCGGGCGCAGCTCGGCGATCCGGCCGCGCAGACCCTTATTGCCGAGCTGATGTCACAGGGATTGGGCGTCAAGCGCGACACTAAGGACGCCGCTTTCTGGTACAGCAAGGCCGCCGACGGTGGCGACGCCACCTCCATGTTCAAATACGCGCTGATCCTGATGGAAGGCCGTGACGTGCCCCGCGATCAGAAGAAGGCGGATGAATGGATGAAGAAGGCTGCCGAAGCCGGGCAGCCTTCGGCCGAATTCAACGTGGCACAGATGCTGACGGCCGAAAATCCCGGCGCGAAGGGCCTAAAAATGGCGCTTCCCTATTATGAGAAATCCGCCGAGCAGGGCATTGCCGACGCGCAATATGCCGTCTCGCAGCTCTATCTCAACCTTCCCGACATGCCACCGGAGAAGAAGGCCAGCGCGCGGGAGTGGCTGTCGCGCGCCGCCAATTCAGGCTTCGACACCGCGCAGCTCGATATGGGCCTCTGGCTGATCAACGGCATCGGCGGCAAACAGGATCTCGAAAACGGCTTCAACTGGATGCGGGTTGCCGCCTATCGCGGCAACGTCGTCGCTCAGAACAAGCTGGCGCATCTTTACATCAACGCCATCGGCACGAAGCAGGATCCGGTGGCTGCGGCCACCTGGTATGTCATTTCCCGCCGCGCCGGTCTGAAGGATGCAGAGCTCGAGGATTTCTATCAGGGCATCGAGGACTATCAGCAGAAGGCGGCCATCGATGCTGCGAACAAGTATCGTCGCGCGCGGTAGCAGCCGAGGTTGAAACTAGCCGTAAAGGGCCTGATGTGACGTCAGTTTGCGCGTGCCATAGCCTCACCACTTGAAATTCCCCCGATTTTATGGTCTTGAGGCCGCCAATCTTTATTTCCGCTGACGCTCCCGCTCCGTCGGGGCCTGCTTTCGGGCCGCCCGGTCAGCGCTTTCTGCATTATCCAAGGAAACCCGATGGCCCGTTCTGCTCTTCTCAATGTCATGGTTCAGGCTGCCCTCAAGGCAGGCAAGTCGCTCAGCCGCGATTTCGGCGAAGTGCAGAACCTGCAGGTTTCGGTGAAGGGACCGGGCGATTTCGTCAGCCAGGCGGATCTGAAGGCGCAGAAGATCATCCGCGACGAGCTGATGAAGGCGCGCCCCACCTACGGTTTCCTCGGCGAGGAAAGCGAAGAGGTCAAGGGCACGGATGGCGCGCATCGCTGGATCGTCGATCCGCTCGACGGCACCACCAACTTCCTGCACGGCATTCCGATGTTTTCCGTTTCGATCGCGCTTGAGCGCAATGACGAGATCGTTGCCGGCGTCATCTTCAATCCGGCGACCGACGAGCTCTATACAACCGAACGCGGCGGCGGGGCATTCCTCAATGACCGTCGCCTGCGCGTCGCTTCGCGCCGCGTGCTGTCGGATAGCGTCATCGGCTGCGGCGTTCCGCATCTCGGTCGCGGCAATCACGGCAAGTTCCTGGTGGAGCTGCGCCACGTCATGGGCGAAGTCGCCGGTGTGCGCCGCCTCGGCTCCGCATCGCTCGATCTCGCCTACGTGGCGGCCGGTCGTTTCGACGGTTTCTGGGAAACCGGTCTTTCGCCCTGGGATGTCGCGGCCGGCATTCTGCTGATCCGCGAAGCCGGCGGGTTCGTCTCGGATTTCCATGGCGGCAACGACATGCTCGGCACCAGTTCGATCATCTGCGGCAATGAGCACATCCAGAAGGCGCTCGCCGAAGTGGTGAAGCGTCCGATCCCGACGAAGTAAGCCATTCCCCCATTCGCTTTTTCGAATGACAAAACAGTCTGTTGCCAACGGACTGTTTTGTGCTTTCCGTCTCTTCAATTCGGCACAATGTTGCTCTAGTCTCCGCTTGCGGAAAATGCGGTGGCGGAGCGCGTGATGGAAAATGTGAATCTGTCGGACCTGGGATCGACCGACAACGTATCGGGCAATTACACCTACAAGCTCTCGAGCCCGATGGCCTTCTTCTGGACGATGGTTCTTTTTCTGATCATCGTCGGCTTCATTGTGGCCATCCTCTTCCGCCAGGCCCAGGTCGCCTTCCTGCACAATCCCGGGCTTAACGGCCTCATCCTGGGCGTTCTGGCCGTCGGTATTCTGCTGGTCTTCAATCATGTGCTGATGCTGAGGCCGGAGGTTCGCTGGTTCAATCATTTCCGCGCCGTCGGCAATGCGGACAAGGTCGGCCGCAATCCGCGGCTTCTCGCGCCGATGCGGGCGCTGCTCGGCAACCGCCGCGCGATGCAGCTCTCCACCGCGACACTGCGCTCCATTCTCGATTCGATTGCGACGCGCCTCGACGAATCGCGCGATACCTCGCGCTATCTCATCGGCCTGCTGGTCTTTCTGGGTCTGCTCGGCACCTTCTGGGGTCTGATCGGCACCATCGGCTCGATCAACGATGTCATCCAGGGCCTCGACGTCGGTACCGGCGGCACCGGCGATATTCTGAGCGCCCTGAAGAGCGGGCTTTCAGGCCCGTTGGTCGGCATGGGCACGGCCTTCTCGTCGTCGCTGCTCGGCCTTTCCGGCTCGCTGATCCTCGGCTTCCTCGACCTGCAGGCCGGCCGCGCGCAGAACCGCTTCTACACCGAGCTCGAAAACTGGCTCTCGTCGGTCACCGATGTCGGCTCCGATATCGCCCCAGTCATCGAAGGCGCGGCGGGTGCCTCTTCGGAGGATGTGCGGGCGCTGTCGGATTATCTGCGCAAGATCGCCGAGGAGGGCGGCGGTCAGCGCTCGGTAACCGCCATGGCCAACCTTGCCGAAGGCATTCAGGGTCTGGTCAAGAACATGCGCAACGAACAGCAGATGCTGCGTGACTGGATCGAGGCGCAGCAGGAAGAGGCGAAATCGATGCGTCGCACGCTCGATCGGCTCGCCGACCGCATCGGCCACACCGAGAAGACCGGGAGCAAGTAAGCCATGGCGCTCGCCCGCAACCGACGCCACCAGAGAAGCGTCGACTATTGGCCCGGTTTCGTCGACGCGCTCTCCACGCTGCTGATGGCCATCATGTTCCTGCTGACGGTGTTCGTCGTCGGCCAATTCATCCTCAGTCGTGAAATCTCCGGGCGTGACGAGGTCCTCAACCGCCTCAACAGCCGCATCAACGATCTGGTGGAGCAACTGGCGCTCGAAAAGAACGGCAAGCAGGATCTGGAGGATACAGTTGCCAACCTTCAGGCGTCGCTATCATCGGCGGAGAGCGAACGCTCGCGTCTGCAGTCTCTGCTTGCCGCGGGTTCCGGCAGCAGCCAGGCCGCCGAGCAGCGGGCCGGTACGCTGTCGCAGCAGCTCGACGAGGAGAAGCAGGTGAGTGCGCGGGCTCTTACCCAGCTCGATCTCCTCAATCAGCAGATTGCCGCGCTGCGCAGCCAGATCGCCGCCGTGGAAGCGGCGCTCCAGGCTTCTGAGGCCAAGGACCAGTCGTCGCAGGTGAAGATCGCCGATCTTGGGCGGCGGCTGAACGTGGCGCTGGCGCAGCGTGTACAGGAACTGAACCGTTACCGCTCGGATTTCTTCGGCCGCTTGCGCGAGATCCTCTCCGACCGTGACAATATCCGTATCGTCGGCGACCGTTTCGTGTTCCAGTCGGAAGTGTTGTTCCCATCGGGATCGGCCGATCTCAATCCGGCCGGCCAGACGGAGATGGCCAAGCTGGCGGCGGCTCTCATCGATCTTTCCAAGGAAATTCCGTCTGAGATCAATTGGGTGCTGCGCGTCGATGGCCACACCGACAATGTGCCGCTTTCGGGCAATGGCCGCTATCCGGACAACTGGGCACTGTCGTCGGGGCGCGCCATCGCGGTCGTCAAGTTCCTGATCTCGCAGGGCGTTCCCGCCGACAGGCTTGTTGCGGCCGGCTTCGGCGAATTCCAACCGATCGCACCCGGCGATACGCCGGATGCTCGCGCCACCAACCGGCGCATCGAACTGAAGCTGACGGAAAAATAATCGGTCATCGCTCCGGCGATGCGATACTATCGAGGCGTGCCTGCAGGAATTGCCGCACGGCTTCGCTGTCACTGAGGCCGATCGCGGTACGATATGCGTGGGAGGCGTTTTCCATATCGCCGGTCTCGGTCAGCAGATGAGCGAGCACGGCCCAATAAGGCTGATAGTTGACGATTTCGCGCCCGGCCATCCGGTCAAGGAGAGCCAACCCCGCAGCAGGACCTTCTACCTTGCCCGCCACCGCCGCGTGGCTGACGCGCGCGCCGGCCGTCGGCTTCATGATCACAAGTGCTTCATAGAGCTTGGCCAGTGCGGTCCAGTCGGTCCCACCGGAGCGTCGCCGGTCGGCATGCACGGACTGGATTGCAGCCTGGCACTGGAACGGACCGAAGCGCCCGAATGCACCAGCCTTTCGCAACAGATTGTCGGCTTCCACGATCATTTCGGCATCCCAAAGGGACATGTCCTGTTGGTCGAGAGGGACATATCGTCCATTCGCGTCGCGCCGCGCTTCACGACGGGATTGACTGTAGAGCATCAGCGACAACAAGCCCGCCGCCTCCGGCTCCTGGGGTAGGGTCGCAAGCAGAGTGCGGCCGAGCCAGATGGCCTCATCCGCGAGGGATCTTTGCTTGCCGATCTCTCCGTCGACCCCGTCCCAGCCGAGGCCATAGGCGGCATATATCGCCGAGAGTACGCTTTCCAATCGGTCCGGTAACACGGACCGCTCCGGAACGATAAAAGGAATATGTGCGTCGCGGATCTTGATTTTTGCCCGCACGAGCCGCTGGCTCATGGCTTGCGGCGAAACGAGGAAGGCCTTGGCTATGGTTGCGGCATCGACGGCCAGTACGGATTGCAGCATCAGCGGGGTGTGGGCCGAGCGATCCAGAGCCGGATGGGCGCAGACGAAGAGGAGCTTCAAGCGCTCATCCGGAAAGGTGGAATTGTCGGCGTTCATGCGTTCCTCCGCTTCTTCGAAGGCCATCATGATCCTGTCGCGCGCTCCGGCCCTGACGTTCTCGTGCCTGACCCGCCGAAGGAGGTTGCGCTTGGCTGCAATCAACAGCCAGGCTTCCGGATTATCGGGGATGCCGCGTTCCGGCCAGGTACTCAGCGCTGCCGCGATCGCATCGGACAAAGCATCCTCGGCCGCCGGCACGTCGCGGAAGCGCGCGGCGAGAAAAGCGATCAGCTTGCCGTAGGATTGACGCGCCGCTTGCTCGGCAGCGCGTCGGGCATCCAATGCCATGATGGCTACATTTGCAATCGCGGCCGTATCTCGACCGAGCCTTGCTGGGAGATCGGTATACGCAAGGCCCATTCCAGCGCAGCATCGAGATCCGGCACGTCGATCAGATAGAAGCCGCCAAGCTGCTCCTTGCCGTCAGGGAAGGGACCGTCCTTTACCTCGTGGTCCTCGCCCTGGCGACGGACGACCGTTGCCGTTTCCGGCGCGGTCAATCCAGCGCCCCCAGTCATGATGCCGGCCTGGATAAGCGCCTGCGTGTAGGCGATCCAACCGTTCTTATAGGTCGGATCGGCGCGACGCCCAAAATCCTCGGCTGATTCACGGATGATCAAAGCATATTGCATGAGATAGGTCTCCCATTTGCAGTTTTGACGATAGCCGGACGGTGTACCCTGCAAAGCTGAATGCCGGACTATACAACACCGCTGGCAAAACGGCTTCCTGCCGCTTCGACATAATGAACCGTGAGCCCGGGTGAATTCGACACTCGCGGAAAGATTTTTTGAAATTCGCGGCCGAAAAATCAAAACGGCCGGCATGCCCAAGGGCAGCCGGCCGGAAATGGCTTTGCAGCGAATGCTTGACGAGAAGTCTTAGGCCGTTGCGGTGGTCTGGTCGTCGATGACGGCGGCGCCGACATGAGCCTTGATCGATTCGATGGCATGCAGAGCCGAAGCCTTCGCCTTGTAGCCTTCGGAACCGAACATGGTTTCACCATTCGAGGCTTTGAAGCGGAAGCGAAACTCGCCGGCCTTGTCCTTGTAGACTTCAAATTTATACATGGTTCACGTCTCCTAGAATCGCATCAGCGCGGGATAACGCGGAAAATCTAGCTCAACTTCAAAGTTATTTCCATATGGTTGTATTTGCGGCAACGGAACGCTGCACACACTATTTCGCGACAAGCATGTGTTGCTCTATGCCGGCATCGAACTGCAGGCGTGCAAGCTTCGCGTAGATGCCGCCGTGGCGGATCAGGCTCTGATGCGTGCCTTCCTCGACGATACGCCCCTGATCCAGCACCAGAATGCGGTCGGCCTTCAGCACTGTCGCCAGGCGATGGGCAATGACGAGGGTGGTGCGTGTTTCCATGAGGCCTTCCAAGGCCTTCTGCACCAGGGTTTCGCTTTCCGCATCGAGGGCGGAGGTTGCTTCGTCGAGTAGCAGGATCGGCGCATTCTTCAGGATGGCGCGCGCAATGGCGATGCGCTGGCGCTGGCCACCGGAGAGCGTTACGCCGCGCTCGCCGACTTGCGTGTCGTATCCCTGTTCCAGACGCGAGACGAACTCGTCCGCCTGTGCGGCGATGGCGGCGGCGTGCACTTCCTCGCGAGAGGCATCCGGGCGGCCGAAGGCGATGTTGTCATGGATGGAGGCGGCGAAGATTGTCGTATCTTGCGGCACGATGGCGACGCGCTCGCGCAAGGCGTCCGGCAGGACATCGCGAGCGTCGACGCCATCTATGGCGACGCGACCCTTTTGCGGATCATAGAAACGCAGCAGCAACGAGAAGATGGTGCTCTTGCCGGCTCCGGACGCCCCGACGATCGCAACCGTCTCGCCCGGCTTCACCGAGAAGGAGAGCCCATGCAGCGCCGATCTGCCGGGACGTGACGGATAGGAGAAGTGGACATCGGAGAATTCCACGCGGCCTTGCGGCGGCTGCGGCAAGGGCAGAGGATTGGCTGGAGCGGCAATCGGCGATACCTCGGCGAGCAGCTCGCCCAGACGGTCGGCCGCACCCGCGGCCTGGGACAGCTCGCCCCAGACTTCCGACAGCGAACCGAGCGAGGAACCGGCAATGACGGAATAAAGCAGGAACTGGCCGAGCGTGCCGGCCGACATGGTGCCGGCGAGCACATTCTGCGCACCGACCCAGAGAACGGCGACGATGCTGCCGAAAACCATGGCAATGGCAAAACCCGTCAGCAGCGAGCGGGATTTGATCGCCGCGCGCGCCGCCTGATAGGCATCCTCGACCGCGTTGCCGTAGCGCCGCGAGGCGGCGATCTCGCCATTATAGGCCTGTATGGTGCGGTTGGCCGCGATGGTCTCGTTGGCATAGGCGGATGCCTGCGCCAGAGTATCCTGCGCGGCACGCGAGCGCTTGCGCACGGAACGGCCGAAACTGACCAGCGGCAGCACGATGATCGGGATGGCGATCAGGACAATGCTGGAAAGCTTCGGGCTGGTGACGATCATCATGATCACGGCGCCAAGACAGAGTATGAGGTTGCGTAGCGCCACGGAGGCGGTGGCGCCGACCGCGGACTTGATCTGGGTCGTGTCGGCCGTCAGCCGCGAGACGATCTCGCCCGACTGATTGACGTCGAAGAAGGAGGGCGACAGTCGCGTGACGTGGTCGAAGACCTCGCGGCGCATGTCGGAGACGATGCGCTCGCCGATGGAGATGACGAAATAGTAGCGCAGCGCGCTCGCCGCAGCGAGTACCAGTGCCATGCCCATGATCGCAACGAAATAGCTGTCGATCAGGCCGCGGTCGGCCTCATCGAAGCCGTGGTCGATCATGCGGCGCACGGCGACCGGCAGAGCGAGCGAGGTGACGGCTGCAAGGACGAGCGAGACAAGCGCTCCAGCCACCATGCCGCGATATCGCCTAAGATATGGCGCCAGTCGTCCAAGGGGACGGATCGAACGGGTTTTCTTTTCCTCTGCCTGGCCAGTTTCTGACAAGTCGTCTCCAATCCCCATATCAGCAAGGGACTCGACGTTTCGCCCCTTGTTATCGCCGCTGCCTTCATGTATAGGCACGCCATCTTAATTGGAAGCCGTGGCCTTTAACGGACTGCGGCTTCATTTATTCAATCGGTTCGGTTGCCGCAATGCCTTGCGACAAATGGACCCTGGCATGACAGGAAGATTGTTATGAAGGCCAACATTCATCCCGACTACCACACGATCAAGGTAGTCATGACCGACGGCACCGAATATGAAACCCGCTCGACCTGGGGTTCTGAAGGCGCTGTCATGAACCTCGAAATCGACTCCAAGTCCCATCCGGCTTGGACGGGCGGCAACCAGCAGCTGATGGACCGTGCCGGCCGCGTTTCGAAGTTCAACAAGCGCTTCGGCGGTCTCGGCATCTAATCGCTCTGCGATTTGCCGTTTGAAAAGAGCCCGGTTTTGCCGGGCTTTTTTGCGTTCGGCACATGGCCCCGGCGCCTCATCGCAAGCGCCGCAGATAATCGGCGCGATCGAACGGGTTTGCACCGGCGGGCTCCCGCAGGCGCTGCGAACCCGATAGCGGCGCATAATGGTCAAAGGCGTGATCCATGGCGCCCGCTCCGCCTGACAATCCTGGCAACTGCCTCTGAATGTTCTGGATCATGGATGATGCCACGATGCCTTCCAATCGCGCCAGCCCACCGTCGATCAGCGATTTCTTCATCGATGCGCCGGATTTTGCCAGCAGGCCATGCACGCCGGTGAGCGCCGTTGCGGGTATCTCGATGTGAAAATGCTCGATGGGCTCGCATAGAATGGTGCGCGCGGACGAAAGCGCCGATGCCAGCACCAGCGGCGTCAGCCTGCGGAAATCCACCGCCGTCGTGGCCGGCGAGCTTTGGCGCGCCGATGTCATGGCGACGTGGCAATCGATGACTTGCCATCCGAAAAGTCCTTCCTTCAGCGTTTCGAAACAGGCTTCCTCGACGGCTCGATAGAAGCTTGCGGGCATCTGGCCGACGTCCACTTCCAGGGCAAAGCTGTTGCCGACGCCTTCCGGCCGCGGTTCGACGCGCAATCCGACCGTTGCGAGAAACGGATTGGGCTCCTTGAATATATGCTCAACCGCGCTCCCCGTTCCGACCGGCCTCTCGACATAGATGACAGTGCTTTCCTCGAAGGCGATATCCAGGCCGAACTCGCTCGAGAGCATTGCCTGGATGACCTCTTTCTGCACCTCGCCATAGAGCGAGACGTATATGTCGCCGGTTTCCTCGTTGGAGCGCAGGTTGATGAGCGGATCCTGCTCCGCGAGCTGGCAAAGGGCCAGCCAGAGTGCTGCATTTTCGGAGGGCCGCATCGGGCGGATACGGGTTTCCAAAGTGGGCGGCGCAAAGTGGCGAAGGCTGCCAAGTGACGTCTCGGTGCCCACCCAATCGCCGATGCGGGCATTCGTGAAGCCGCCGACCTTGGCGATCTGCCTCGCGTGGACCTGAGTGATCTTGTCTGCTCGGCCATCGCGGAAAAGCTGAAGGCTGCTGATCTTTGCCGGGCCGCTCGGAAGTTCGAGATCGTCGCGAATCCCGATCGTGCCTGACGCCAGATAGAGGTAGGCGAGCTTCTCCCCGCCCCATCCGCGTTCGATCTTGAAGATTGTCCCGGAAACCGGATCATCAGGATTCGGGCGCCGGCTTGGTAGCAAGGTCTCGATTGCCGAGATCAGGGCGGGGATGCCAAGGCCCCGTGTTGCCGCACCGGCGAATGCCGGATGAATCAAAGATTTTGCCACCTGATCGACAAGGGCGCGCTCCAGCCTTTGTCTCGTCAGGCGCTCCGGATGAAGCACGTAATCGGCCAGCATGGCTTCGTCGTTGGCAGCAAGCACCTCGCATAGGCGCGAGAAATGCGGATCGCTTGCAATATCTGCGGCTTCCACGACGGCGAGCCTGCCGCCGGCATCGCGGACATCTGACATCGCAACCGGGTGAACCGCCAGCTGGGTCGCAATATCCTTGAGAACGTCATCGTAACGCGTGCCGAGGCGGTCGACCTTGTTGATAAAGAACACGAAGGGGATGCCGAGGCGTCGCAATGCGCGGACGAGCACGCGGGTCTGCGGCTGTACGCCCTCGACCGCCGAAACGACGACCACGGCTGCATCGAGCAATTGCAGGATCCGTTCGATCTCGGCGATGAAGTCCGGATGGCCTGGCGTGTCGATGAGGTTCACCGTCACATTGCCGATGGTAAAGGAAACCACGGCCGCGGCGATGGTGATGCCGCGTTGTCTTTCGAGGTCGAGACTGTCGGTCTGCGTATTGCCGGCATCGACGCTGCCGAGCCTGTCGATAACGCCGGTGTCGAAAAGGAGTCGTTCCGTAAGGCTAGTCTTGCCTGCGTCTACATGGGCGAGAATGCCCAGATTCAATGTGCGCATGGTCCCTCATCTTCTCAGAATTTCGGATTTGATTTTCGTGAGAAGTGAGTCGGCGCATTGGGTCCTCCACGCACATCGATATCGGCTTACCAGCCTTTCGGTTTGAGAAAGACTGGCACTCCTTTTACAAATGTTTCGCGGAAACCGTCAACCTTTGCCCGGTTTCTACTCTGGGCTTAACTTTTGCGTGTGGCTTTTCCGAGTGTGGGATAGCGGCTAAAACGAAACCGGCAGCGCCAGGCGCGACCGGTTCAAATTCATAGCCGAAGTTCGAATAGCTCAGTTGCCGCCGAAGGCCGTCTGCAGCAGGGTCAGCTGTGCCTTGACGCTGTTCTGGTTATCGGGAACCATCGCAGGCTCGGTCGGGCGATAAATCTCACGGTCGAGCAGAGCGACGCGGTTTTGCAGGCGCAGCGAGCGCTCGACCAGATCGCGGAAAGCTTCCGGCAGATCGTTCCAGCCCGGAGCGCTGCGATCGACGTTGAAGCCGTCGAGACGGACCTTGTTCTTCTCGGCCAGCACCTGGTCGCGCGACATTTCACCATTGTTGACGGCGCGCTGCAGCAGCAGCCAGGATGCCATCTGCATGAGGCGGGTCGTCAGCCGCATGGATTCGGCGGCATAGAGCACGGAAGCCATGCGCGGCAGAACCTTGGAGGCGGCGCGGCCCTGGCCGTCGAGATAGCCGGCGGTTTCCTCGACCAGCGACATGCCTTCAGAATATAGTGCTCTGAACTGCGCCGACGATGCGGCATGGCCAGCAAAGCTGATCGTGTTCAACCCAAGTTCCGACATCGAATAAATCCCTGCTTCACGCAACACTTTTGTTCAGGAAAAGCCGGTCAAGTCCCTAAGAGCTTTAAGAGCTTTCGGCATCCGCTTTTATGACTTTAGGATGCTGGTTTTAACTGAAATCCGCAAGGCGATTCTTAAGAAAGGGTTAATCTCCACAGTTTCGATGGAGGCGGTGTTACAGGATGAAAAAAGAAGAGCCGCAAAAGCGGCTCTCAAGGTAAAACAGGGAGAAAAATCAGACCAATTCGTCAAGTGGAGGAACTGTCTGAGTCCAGAGCGAATCTGGATGATCATAGTAATATGTCGTAAAGCTTAATATTCGGTTGAGCATGCCTTGATCCCGGTCTCCGGCGCGCAGATTTTGAGCTGCCGCCAGGTGCCTGGAACAAGCGCTTCAGAAACGGAAGAGGCTCTCCGCCGCCTTGCGTCCGGATGCCTTGGTTTCGATTTCCTCTTGCAGCCGGGCGATCTCGCCCTGAAGCAATGCTATGCGGTTTTTCAGCTCGTCCACCGACAGCAGCGACAGATCGCTGCCGATTTCGTGGGCTGATGGCTGCTGCGGACGATCATCATCGAATAAGCTCATTTCGGCTCCTCCTTTCCCTTTTGGGGGATCAGGTGCCGTAATTTACAGTTATATCGTCCTTTTTTGAAGTCTCGCTCCGCGCGAGTGCCATGCTCTCGGGCGTGATCATCTGCGCATTGGCTGAAGGCATGGTCGTATAGGCGTCGCGATCGCCCGCCGGCTTGGCGGCACGCATGCGGCTGCGGAAGATCGAATAGGCCGTGATCAACACGTGAGCGATGGCCGTCACGAAGAATAGCGAATAGGGGCCGATGGAAGACATGACCGGCCCGCCGAGCGTCGGGCCGATGATGGTGCCGATGCCATAGAGCAGCAGCAGGCCGCCGGAAACCTTGACGAAATCTTCCGGCGCGGCGAAGTCGTTGGCATGGGCAACGGCGATCGGATAGAGGGTGTTGGCCACGGCGCCATAGATCACCACCATTCCGATGAGGAAGGCGGGATTGCCGGGCTGCACCAGGAAGAGCAGCAGGCCGTCGAGCGCGGCAACGGCGGCCATGCCCGCCAGCACGTAGCGTCGGTCGATGCGATCGGAAAGACGACCTGCCGGCAGCTGCATGACGGCGCCCGCAAAGATGGTCAAGCTCATCATCAGCGCGATATCGCTTTGGGAAAGGCCGGCATTGGCGCCGAAGACGGCGCCGAGCGTACCATAGGCGCCGTTGGCGATGCCGACGAGCAGGATGCCGATCGAGGCGACGGGCGAATTGCGGTAGAGCGCCTTGAGGTCGAGGCTGACTGCCTTGAGCGGCTGCGGGGAAGCGGCGGTCGACAGCGTGGTAGGCAGCATGGCGACGCAATAGCAGATGCCGCACATCATGAAGAGGATGGGCGTGTGGATGTCGGCAAAAGGCACCATCATCTGGCCGGCAACGGCGCCGATGAGGGTAATGCCGATATAGAGCGAGAAGATCGCGCCGCGGCTCTCATTGGTGGCACGCTCGTTGAGCCAGCTTTCGATGATCATCGAGGTGCCGGCGGTGCAGAAGCCGGTGATGGCGCGCAGCGCCACCCACCAGATCGGGTCGACGACGATGCCGGTCAACAGTGCGATGATGGCGATGACGGAGATGAAGCCGGAAAAGGCGCGAACATGGCCGATGCGCCTGACCAGCTTCGGCGCGGTCAGGCAGCCGAGCACGAAGCCGGTGGCCCAGGTCGTGCCGAGGAGGCCGAGCGTCGTGGTCGCGTAACCTTCGGCCGTGCCGCGCACGGGCAGCAGCAGGCTATGCAGGCCGTTTCCCGTAAAGAGGAACAGCGTTCCGAACAGCAGAGCGAGTACGGGCAAAATATTTCTTTTCATGCTCCCCACCTTCATGCGGCTCCGCTTAAGGAACCGATAAGACAGGATCCCGCCCTGCCTGTTTTCAGTATTGATTGTGTCCCGGATTGCCGCTATCGGCCTGTAGAAACAGTCTGTTGGCGCGGAAAGATGTCCGTCCTGTGGCGATTACAGCATGAACGCGAAAGCTATGCAGCGGTTTTTGGTCGCGGCGGCTCTCACTCTTGCGAAAACGGGGAAAAAGAGCGTGACAAAAGCCATAGCGTTGCTGCTTCTGCTCGCCATGGCGGTGCATATCATCAAGCCCCTGGGGTTGCCGGGATTGAAGCGCAGGACTGATTTCTGGAAGATCGCGATCTTCGCCTTTGCAATCTGGACAGTGGCCTTGGTCATCAACGAGGCTTTTTAGGGCGCTGCGCCTGAATTCAGGCTTTCGGAGGCTCGCTTGAGGCTGCTTAAATCCGAATTTCGCCGCGCATGACATGGATGCTGCTGCCCGACAGCAAGACTTCATTTACCGTGCCGGCAGTTTTCTTGACCTCGACGCCGATGAGGCTGCGTCTTCCCATCTCCACGCCCTGCTCGATGGCGATTTTCACGTCCGCATCCCGTGCCGGCAGCAGCGAGGTGAGGTAGGCGCCAAGGGCTGCGGAGGCGCTGCCGGTCGCGGGGTCTTCCGTCACATTGTCGAGCGGCGCAAACATGCGGGCGCGGATATGCCACGGGTTTTCGGCGGAACGCACGTAGAGAAAGAGCGAAAAGCCGGTCTTGTCCTCTTTGTGCCGCGCGGCCGCTTCGGCAAAAACGGCCGCGTTCGGCCTTGCCTTTCCAAGCGCCCCGAGGCTGTCCAGCTCTGCAAAGGCAAAAGGCAGGCCAACGGAGGCGAAGGTCGGGGCATGCGTGGTTTTGCGGATCGATTGGGGGTCGATCTGGACGCAACGCGCAATCAATTCGTCGGCAATCGCTTCGCCGATCGTCAGGCTCGCCGGCGCACGTATGCTTGCGCTTGTGACGGCGCCAGCGGTGCGCAGCAACGTCACCTCCACCAGGCCGGCATCCTCCTCGAAGGTCAGCCTGTCGCCTGTGGGCTTTCCGAAGATCTCCCGCCGTTGCCCGAGAACGAAAGCAGTGCCCACATTCGGATGGCCGGCAAAGGGGATTTCGGCTGTCGGCGTGAAGATGCGGACGCGGGCGGTATGGTCGGGATTGTCAGGCGGCAGCACGAAGGTCGTTTCCGAATAGCAAAACTCGGCTGCGATCTTCTGCATGGCGTCGCTGCCGAGACCACGGGCATCGGGGATGACGGCTAGCGGATTGCCGACAAAGCGCTCCGATGTGAAGACGTCGACGGTGACATAGGCGACGGTGTTCATGGCGGCCCCCAAGCTTTGGTAGATCTGCAAGGATTTAGCCGCTGCTGAAGCGGGCATGAAAGCGCGAACTTGTGCCGGTGACAAGTTCAGGTCATTCACATAATTCGAGTAAGATCCGAACGTAGGCGGGCAACTACCTTTCAGCGACATGGCGTATTGAAAATTCCCTTGCGACCATTAGGACAGGTATAAGCCCTCGTCCGGCGTCGGTAAGCTGATACTCCACGCGGGGTGGCTGCTCGCCAAAGTCTCGCCTCTCAACAAGACGGTCATTCTCAAGCTCCCGCAAATGTTGCGTGAGCATTTTCTGCGAAATGCCCGGCATATCCCGTTTCAATTGAGAAGTTCTCATAGATGGCTCCGCGAAGAGGTGGAACAGAATCGGAAGCTTCCAGCGACCGCTGATCATTCGAAGCATCCTGGTGACATGCGCGACTGACCCGTCCGGACCCAGGCATACCGACCGCTCTTCGTGTTCTACAGGCACTTTAAAGTGCGTAATTGTTTCGATCATCGTTCTGTTCTCTTGTGAGGTATCAACTTCAAGATGGGTACCGCGCAATGGATTTGAAACTGGACGGGAAGACAGCGCTCATCACCGGGAGCAGCAAGGGCATAGGAGAAGCGATCGCCAAGGGGCTCGCTCGTGAGAAGGCGGTCGTCGTCGTCCACGGCCGCGACAGGGCGCAGACGGAACGGGTTGCCGAAGACGTCATCATTGAAGGAGGACGCGCCTATGCCGTTGTGGGAGACCTCACCATTGATGACGACGTGCGGCGGCTCGTCGCCGAGGCGCAAGCGCTCGCCGGTCCGATAGACATCGTGATCAACAATGCCGGCGGCTCAGGCGATACGGAGGACTGGACGAATAGTCGCCCCGCTTCATGGGCGTCCGCCTACGATCGCAATGTTGTCGCCGCCGTGAGAGTAACGACCCTGCTGCTGCCGAGAATGCGGCAGGCCAAGTGGGGACGGGTCGTCAATATTTCCAGCCTGACCGGCTTGATGCCGCCAGCCTCCAGACCGGATTACGCCGCTTGCAAGGCGGCCATGAACGCGATGACGGTCTCCATGGCGAAAGCGGTCGCGGCGGACGGGCTCACAGTCAATACGGTATCGCCCGGCACGATACATAGCGCCAGGTTGGACGCCCGGTTTCGTGAGGTGGCCTTGGAGCAGAGGCTTGCGAAAGACGCTCCGTGGGAAACGATCGAGCAAACCGTGCTACCTATGTTCGCCCAAGTCCCCGTCGGTCGCGTGGGAACCGTGGAAGAGATCGCCGATGCTGTTTCCTTCCTCGTCAGTCCGCGAGCCGGGTATATAACCGGCGTCAATCTGAGGCTCGATGGCGGAATGTTGCCGACCGTCTAGGAAGAGTTGGGTGGCGATGACCGCACTAAGCCGCAAGAATGCTTTCAGGCGTATGTCACGACCCAAAAGTAAAAGCCTTGACCGCATCGCGGTCGGGGCTTTGTTCATTCAACGCTAGCGCAACTCCAAGAAAAGTCCGTGGCGGTTTTCCGTCCGGAATTGCGTAAAACAAAGACTTGGCGACCTCTTCAGGAGAAGAGCTCTTTATCCTTCATGCGGCAAGCTTGCTGCGTGCATAATGGCCGCTTCAATTGTTCTGGAACTGCTTGAGCACGCTGGACCAGAGCTCGACCAGTTCGGCACTGCCTACATCAGCCGGCTTTGCACGTACGGCCGTGTGGACCAGCACGAGATGTGTTGCAGGATCGACGAGGATGCGTTGGCCGGCTCGACCGTCCAGAAAGAACGTTCGGCGCGGGCCGGGCATCAGCCAGGTTTGATAGCCGTAGCCCCACGGGTTCGTCTCACGATTGACTGCGAGGAACGAGCCTTGCTTAATCGGCTGCGTCGCATCGAGCAGCCACTGGCGCGGTATGATCTGCCGGCCGTTCAAGGCGCCATCATGGGCGAGCAGCAGGCCAAAGCGAGCGTAGTCGCGCAATGTCGCGCTAAAGCAGCAGTAGCCGACCTCTTGGCCTGAGCTGTCGACCTGCCAACTCGCGCTGGCTTCCGCACCCATCGGTTGCCATATCCGGGATTGGAGATAGTCCGACATGGTCATATGGGTGGCATGGGTCAGGACCAGGCTCAGCCCTTCGGTATCGAGATTGCTGTAGTGCCAGACCGTGTCCGGAGCAGCGACCCGCTTGTTATATCGCGACACGGCTGCAATCGGGTCGAGCTTTTCCGGGCCGAGCAATGAGTTGCTGAGACGAATATTGTCGTCGGGATTGCCGAAGTTCTCGGTGAAGGCAATGCCGGAGGCCATATGCAGCAGCGCTCGGATCGGCGTGCCGCCCATTTCTGTGCCCTTCAATTCCGGTACATAGGTCTGCACGATATCGTCAACGGAGTGAATGGCACCCTCGGAAAGCGCAATCCCGATAAGCATGCCAGTCAATGTTTTCGCCATGGATTGAGAGACGAGGCGGTCGCGATCGGTACGGCCATATTGATAGTGTTCGAACAGGATCGTGTCGTCGTGTGCAATCAGCAATCCCGTGGTGGGATTGGTGTCCAGATACTTCGACAACGACGCGGTTTCAGTGCCGAAGGTGAACTTGATTGAAAGCTCGGATGGGGCGCGCAGCAGTGGTAACGGGTGCTCGGCGGCTGCGATCGTGTGCGTTTGAGCAAGCTGATCGGCGTGACTGAAGTTGCCGATCATGTTCCGTTGTTCGCTCAGCGGCAGACCGACGGGATAGCCAAGTTTCTCACCGTACGCCTCTGCGTCTGGTCCGGTCGGGGAAAAGACGGGAACAGCCGGCTGCAACTGTTGGGCGCGAGCAATGTTTACTTGAGCAACTAAGACTACAGCAAGAGCAGCAACAAAACTGCGCCAAGCAAGCATATGGCAACCCCTCTATCTGGCCCCTTTTATTATAAGTGGGACAACCTGGTGCCGTGTTTTTGTAACATCCATTTGACATGGTTTGTTTTCCGATATCACAGCAAACCTATTCTCGCCATTGTGACAGATGTGACTTGCGCTGTTCTGAACGATCGGCTGGCTATTGCCCGAACGCAAAAAGCCCCGATCGCATCGCGACCGGGGCTCTCGTTCATTCGAGCGCTGGCTGAAATCAAGCAGCCTTTTCGCTGTCCTTCGTCCAGCTGCCCTTGGCGGCGAGATAGTTCATCTCGGCGCGATGGGTGAAGGCGCGCTGGCCGGCGGCGACGTTCTCGGCCTTGCCGCCCCAGGCCTTCAGCGCGCTGTCCTGCAGGGCGCGGCCATAGGAGAAGGTGACCTGCCAGGGCAGATCGTAGCCGGAGTTGATGGCGGAGAGATGGGCGGTTGCCTCTTCCGTCGACTGGCCGCCGGAGAGGAAAGCGATGCCCGGCACGGCGGAAGGAACGGTTTCTTTCAGAACTTTGACAGTGCGCTCGGCAACCTGTTCGACGGAGGCCTTGCGGACCTTCTTGCCGTCGATGACCATGCTCGGCTTCAGGATCATGCCTTCGAGCTTGATGCGGGCTTCAGCGAGCTCCTGGAAGACGATCTGCAGTGTCCAGCGGGTCACTTCCTCGCTGCGGTCGAGGCTCTGCGTGCCGGGTTCGCCATCCATCAGCACTTCCGGCTCGACGATCGGAACGATCTTGGCCTGCTGGCAAAGGGCGGCATAACGGGCGAGCGCATGGGCGTTGGCCTTAACGGCGCCATAGGTCGGCAGCGTGTCGGAAATCGCGATCACACCGCGCCATTTGGCGAAGCGGGCGCCGGCTTCGTAATATTTCGCCAGGCGATCGGCGAGGCCGTCGAGACCCTCGGTAATGGTTTCGCCGGGAAAACCGGCCAGCGGCTTGGCGCCGACATCGACCTTGATGCCGGGAATGCTGTCTGCAGCCTTGATGATATCGACGAAGGGGGTGCCATCCGCAGCCTTCTGGAAAAGGGTTTCCTCATAGAGGATGACGCCGGAGATGTACTTCTTCATGGCGTCGTCGGAGCGGAAGAGCATCTCGCGATAGTCGCGGCGGCTCTCTTCCGTTGATACGAGAGAGATGGTGTCGAAGCGCTTCTTGTTCGTGGCGGTGGATTCGTCCGCCGCCAGGAGGCCCTTGCCACCAGCAACCATCTTTACGGCAATGTCTTCAATTCGTTCGCTCATTTTGTTTCTCCAAGGCGATTTCAGTCGGCGACAGGATCAATATAGATCGGCGATAACAGAAGTGTAGAAGGAGGGAAATGGCAGGCTAACTAATTGAAACGATTGAAATGATTTCAACCGTTTGAATGTTTTGTATGCCATCGTAGCACTCATGGAAAAGCCGCGAAAGTCTTGGCTTTCGCGGCTTCCGTCAATCATGGCGCTGAGGCTTGATTACTTGGCAGACTGCAAAACGGCGACGCCGGGGAGAACCTTGCCTTCCATCCATTCCAGGAAGGCGCCGCCGGCGGTCGAGACATAGGTGAAGTCGTCGGCAACGCCGGCGTGGTTGAGTGCCGAGACGGTGTCACCGCCGCCGGCGACCGAGGTCAGCTTGCCGGCCTTGGTGCATTCAGCCGCATATTTGGCGACCGCGACGGTGGCGGCATCGAAGGGAGCGATTTCGAAGGCGCCGAGCGGGCCGTTCCAGACCAGCGTCGTGGCGCGGCCGATCCAGCTGTTGACGGCCTCCACCGACCTTGGGCCGACATCGAGCACCATGGCATCGGCCGGGATGGCGTCGATCGCCACGACCTCGTTATCGGCGCCGGCCTTGAATTCGCGCGCGATGACGCCGTCTTCCGGCAGGACGATCGCGCAGCCGGCCGTGGCGGCTTCGATCATGATCTGCTTGGCGGTGTCGGCGAGATCGTGTTCGCAGAGCGACTTGCCGACATTGGTGCCGCGCGCGGCGAGGAAGGTGTTGGCCATGCCGCCGCCGATGACAAGCGCATCGACCTTCTTCACGAGGTTCATCAGAAGGTCGATCTTGGTGGAGACCTTGGCGCCGCCGACGATGGCGACGACCGGGCGGACCGGATTGCCAAGACCCTTCTCCAGGGCTTCGAGCTCCGCCTGCATCGTGCGGCCCGCATAGGCCGGCAGCAGGTGGGCGAGGCCTTCCGTGGAAGAGTGGGCGCGGTGCGCGGCCGAGAAGGCGTCGTTGACATAGATATCGCCATTGGCGGCGAGCGCCTTGGTGAAGGCTGCGTCGTTCTTTTCCTCTTCCTTGTGGAAGCGGGTGTTTTCCAGCAGCAGGATGTCGCCATTGTTCATCTTGGCAACGGCGTCAGCTGCCGGAGTACCGATGCAATCTGAGGCAAAGAGAACGGCATGATCCAGAACCTCTTCCACGGCGGGCACGATAAGACCAAGCGAAAGGTCCGGGGAGGGGCCATCCTTCGGGCGGCCGAAATGGGCAAGCAGGATGACTTTGGCGCCCTTTTCGGACAGTTCGAGAATCGTCGGAGCGACACGTTCGATGCGGGTCGCATCGGTGACCTTGCCATCCTTGACCGGCACGTTGAGGTCCACGCGCACGAGCACGCGCTTGCCGTTGATGTCGGTGAGATCGTCGAGAGTCTTGAAGGCTGCCATGGGAGGATCCAATGTTGTTGGTGGCGAAAAGTGCGCCGACCATACTACGGATGATCGGAGACGCAAGGCCATTCAGGCGTCGTTTTTCCCGGCATTTGAATCGTTTGAAACGCCGTCCTCCGGGTGTTCCCGGCGCTTTTGCAGGTGAGCGCGAATGCTCTTAAAAATATCGTGGAGATTGATGAAGATCGGAAGGATGACGGGCGGCTCCACCGCTTCGAGCGACATGCCGACCGACTGGATATGGTCATTTTCGTCGAGATCGCGGACGATGAGGATGATCTCGCCCAGGCGAATGCGATCGGCATAATCGGCCTTGCCGCCCAGGCGATGACGCATGAGTTCGGCGATGGTGAGCCCCTTCTCCTGTTCGCTCAGCAGCCCCGGCCCATAGGCCGCATCGAGATCGGCGGCGGGGCGCAGCGGCGAGATCGAGAAGGAGCCGAAGAATTCGGCATCATCGGGATCCACGGGCGCGCGGCTGGCAAAGAGCCGGTCGAGAAGCCGGGAATAGTTGGGCGAGATGAAGAGATAGACGATATCGTTTTCGCGCAGCCGGCCGGCATATTGATAGCGCATGGATTTGCCGTCGCGCACGACGAGCGAGGGCATGGCCCAGCGCGGTATGCGTTCGCCACGCAGAACCGGACTGTCCTTCACGACACGATAGGAGAGAAGTTCGTGGTTGACGGTGCCGGGCAGGTCGACTTCGACTTTGTCGATCGCTCCCATGCGCGGGGGAACGATGAGGCCAAGGCGGCGCGCCATGGGCTTGATGGTCCAGCCCTGGACGAGCAGCGACACCAGCACGACGATGAAGGCGACGTTGAAATAGGTCTGCCCTGCCTGCAGATTGCCGAGGATGGGCATGATCGCGAGAAGGATGGAGACGGCGCCGCGCAAACCGACCCAGGCGACGAAGCCGGTCTCGCGCTGGGTGTAATCGAAGGGCAGCAGGCAGAGCCACACGGCGATCGGCCGGGCAATGAAGATCAGGAAAAGAGCCAATGCCACGGCAGGAACGGCAATGGCCGGGAATTGCGACGGCGTGGCGAGCAGGCCGAGAACGAGGAACATGATGATCTGCGCCAGCCAGGTCATGCCGTCCTGGAAACGCTTGATCGAGGCTGAGGCCGGCATCCTGCGATTGCCGGCATAGATGCCGGCGACGTAGACGGCCAGGAAGCCGCTGCCGCCGACGGCGCCGGTGAAGGAGAAGACGAGGAGCGCCAGGGCCAGCACGAAGATCGGCGTCAGGCCGCGATCGGTTTCCAGCCGGCTGACGATGAGCACGATCATCATGCCGCCGAGCAGGCCGAGGATGACGCCGAGCCCCATCTGCTGGACGAAGGTGACGAGCATGGCGAGATTGATGCCGGCATAGCCTTCGCCGCTTGCCAGCAGCTCGACCAAGGCCAGCGTCAGGAAGATCGCCATCGGGTCGTTGGTGCCGGATTCGACTTCCAGGGTTGAGCGCACCTTGTCGCGGATATTGATGCCGCCGATGCGCAGCAGGAAGAAAACGGCGGCAGCATCCGTCGAGGCGACGATCGAGCCCAGCAACAGGCCCTGCAGCCACGTGAAGCCGAGCAGCCAGGTGGAGGCAAGGCCGAATAGCGCCGCGGTGGCGATGACGCCGACAGAGGCGATGGTCAGCGCCGGTGCCGCGGCAAGCTTGAAGGCCTGGATCGGCGTGCCGTAGCCGGAATCGAAAAGGATGATGGCAAGGGCCAGGGACCCCAAAATATAGGCGAGATAATTGTTGGAGAATTCGATGCCGAGCCCGTCGGTGCCGGCGACAAGCCCGATCATGAGGAACAGCAGCAGCAAGGGTGCGCCGAAACGGAAGGCGATAAGGCTGGAGAAAGCCGCAATGAGAACAAGGACCGTGCTGACCAGCACGATGACGTAAAATGCCTCCACCTTGTCTTCCCCTTTCCGTGCGCCGCTGCCGGGCCAAGAGCCCGGAATACGGAAATCCCTTCGTCATCCCATCATGCAGTCTTGCCGGCCATATTGGCAAATATGGCTTTATTCAGAGGAGAGCTTTACGACTGAAGCCCGCTCTGACGATTGCGACGGCATGGTGTGATGCGCTTTTGCCAGAACGGCGAAGCGGCTTGGAATGCCCTGGGAGACTTCCTACCCAAATTTTATTGGTAAATCTGGACCATAGCAGGGCAGGGAGAGCAAAGATTGGGGCGTTTTGAAGGGCAATTGCGATTGAGGCCGAAAGGCTTGTGTGTGGATCCTCGGGTCAAGCCCGAGGATGACGATGTATTGGGTATGCCTGCGGGCAAACGATAGCTTTCTTGGACAGGATCTCACTGTCACCACGCAGCCAATCAGCGAAATGCATCTCGAACGTCGGCATGTTTCTTTGGCCTACCCCAAAGCCCGTCATCCTCGGGCTTGACCCGAGGATCCATGCACAAGCTCGCTGCTCACCGAATGAGCAGGGGATCGAAACCGATACTGCAGCTCAAACATCCACGCGTCTGAAATAGATCGGATAGTCGATCACCAGCCCATCCTCGTCGACCGGAAGGTCGGCGGTGAAATCCCTGTCTTCGGCGGCGTAGCGATAAAGTTTCTGCGGCACGATGCAGGTGTAGTGCTGGCCGTCGCGCACCGGCTCGAAGGTGTCGAACGGGATATAGAGCATGGAAAGTTTGGCGGTTCCGTTTTCCGGCCTCATGTCAAGCCGGCGAATCGGCAGGCTGTTGGTGAAGGGCGAGCCGTAGAGATCGATATCGATGCAGCCATCGAATTGCGGCAAGGCCACGCCATCCTCGGTGCGCCAATGTCCCTTGCCGTCCGACATCAGCGCGAGACGGCGTCCATCGGTGGTTTCGACGGAGAAGGAAAGAACGGCCCAATCGGCGGAGCAATCGATGCGGTAGGAAACGCCGTAGGGCGTGCCGCCGCGTGCGCCAATAATAATGCCGGCGGCGCGGATGGCCGCGGCGCCGGCATTGTCGAGAGGGGTGATCGTCAGATGCTCCAGCCCGTCTCCTTCCATGGGACGCCAGCGGACTGTCGTCGGAAGGAGAGGGCGGAAGGCCATGATCAGATCAGCTTGGCAAGTGCGACGGCCGTGTCGGACATGCGGCTGGAGAAGCCCCATTCATTATCGTACCAGGACAGGACGCGCACGAAGTTGCCTTCCATGACCTTGGTCTGGTCGGTCGCGAAGATCGACGAGTGGCTGTCATGGTTGAAGTCGCGGGAGACCAGCGGCTCGTCGGTGTAGCCGAGGATGCCCTTCAGCTTGCCGTTCGATGCAGCCTTGATGGCTTCATTGATCTCGCCGACCGTCGTTGCTTTCTTGGCCACGAACTTAAAGTCGACAACCGAGACGTTCGGGGTCGGAACGCGGATCGACGTGCCGTCGAGCTTGCCCTTCAGGTGCGGCAGAACGAGACCAACGGCCTTTGCGGCGCCCGTCGACGTCGGGATCATCGACAGGGCTGCGGCGCGGGCGCGGTACAGGTCCTTGTGCATGGTGTCGAGCGTCGGCTGATCGCCGGTGTAGGAGTGGATTGTTGTCATGAAGCCGTGGTCGATGCCGACGGCATCGTCAAGAACCTTAACGACAGGCACCAGGCAGTTCGTGGTGCAGGAAGCATTGGAGATGACCAGGTGCTCCTTGGTGAGCTGGTCGTGGTTGACGCCGAAAACGACCGTCAGGTCGGCGCCGTCAGCAGGAGCCGAAACGATGACGCGCTTGGCACCGGCCGTCAGGTGGGCGGCGGCCTTGTCGCGGGCGGTGAAGATGCCGGTGCATTCCATGGCGATGTCGACGCCGAGATCGCGATGCGGCAGGGTTGCCGGGTCCTTGATCGCCGTGACCTTGATCGGCTTGCCGCCGCCAACGATGATCGTGTCGCCTTCGACCTTCACTTCGGCGGGGAACTTGCCGTGGATGGAATCGTAACGCAGCAGGTGGGCGTTGGTCTCGACCGGACCGAGGTCGTTGATGGCAACGATCTCGATATCGGTGCGGCCGGATTCGACGATTGCGCGCAGGACGTTACGGCCGATGCGGCCAAAGCCGTTGATAGCAACTTTTACAGTCATTGAATTTCACTCCCATTCACTCAGGGTGTTTATCTATTGGATTTGAGAGCGCTTGTCAGCGCCCTCAGGAAAGCTTTGCCTCGGCGGCGGCGACAACGGCCTCCGTCGTGATGCCGAAATGCTTGTAGACGTCCTTGTATGGAGCGGAAGCGCCGAAGCCCTTCATACCGATGAAGGCGCCTTCCGGTCCGATGAAGGCATCCCAGCCTTCGCGAACGCCGGCTTCGACGGCAACCTTGACCGGCGAGTTGCCGATGACGTCCTTGCGGTAGGCGTCCGGCTGCTCGAAGAAGAGTTCGGTGCAGGGAACGGAAACGACGCGCGTGGAGACGCCCTTGCCTTCCAGGACCGCACGAGCGGCGACGGCGAGTTCGACTTCCGAGCCCGAAGCGAAGATCGTCACCTTGGCGTCGGCATTGCCGGCCAGCGTGTAGGCGCCGAGTTCGCAGAGATTCTTCTCGCTATATTCCGTACGAGCGGCCTGCAGGTTCTGGCGCGTCAGCGCGAGACCGGACGGGCGGTTCGTCGTCTTGATGGCGATCTGCCAGCATTCGGCCGTTTCCGTTGCGTCCGCCGGGCGGAACAGCTGGAAATTCGGGATGGCGCGCAGGCTGGCAACCTGCTCGACCGGCTGGTGGGTCGGGCCGTCTTCGCC
Organism: Martinezella tropici; assembly: GCF_008370325.1. GTDB lineage: Bacteria > Pseudomonadota > Alphaproteobacteria > Rhizobiales > Rhizobiaceae > Rhizobium > Rhizobium tropici_B. The sequence goes on from NZ_VNIP01000006.1 coordinate 246,110, forward strand.
GACGCCGATGGAATCATGCGTCAGGACGTGGATGGCACGGATGCCCATCAGGGCGGCGAGGCGCAGCGGCGGACGGCAATAATCCGAGAAGATCAGGAAGCCGCCCGAGTAGGGGATCAGACCGCCATGCAGGGAAATGCCGTTCATCGCGGCAGCCATGCCGTGTTCGCGGATGCCCCAGTGCATGTAACGGCCGGAGAAATCGGTCGGGGTGATCGACTTCATCTGGCTGGTCTTGGTGTTGTTCGACGGCGTCAGGTCGGCGGAGCCGCCGAGGGTTTCCGGCAGGAAGCCGTTGATGACTTCGAGCGCATCTTCCGATGCCTTGCGGGTGGCGACCGTCGGCTTGGTTTCGGCGAGCTTCTTCTTGTAATCGCTGATGGCGGCGTCGAATCCAACAGGCAGCTTGTGATCGAAGCGGCGGGTGAACTCGGCCTTCCTGGTGGCATCGGCGGCGGCGAGGCGGCCTTCCCAGGCTTCGCGGATGCTGATGGAGCGTTCGCCGGCGGCACGCCATTCACCAAGGACGTCGTTCGGGATGACGAAGGGTTCGTAGGGCCAGTCGAGTGCGACGCGGGTCGCGGCGATTTCCTCGGCGCCGAGCGGCGAGCCGTGGACCTTATGCGTGCCCTGCTTGTTCGGAGCGCCGAAGCCGATGATCGTCTTGCAGGCGATCATCGTCGGGCGGTCGGACTGGTGGGCGGCTTCGATGGCGGCGCTGATGGCGGCCTGGTCGTGACCGTCGACTTCGATCGTGTTCCAGTGAACGGCCTTGAAGCGGGCGACCTGATCGGTCGAGTCTGAAAGCGAGACGGCACCGTCGATGGTGATGGAGTTGTTGTCCCAGAAGAGGATCAGCTTGTTGAGCTTGAGGTGGCCGGCAAGGGCGATCGCCTCATGGCTGATGCCTTCCATCAGGCAGCCGTCGCCGCACATGGCGTAGGTGTAGTGATCCTGCAGGTCGGCGCCGAATTCCTCACGCAGTTTGCGTTCAGCGATCGCCATGCCGACGGCATTAGCAATGCCCTGGCCGAGCGGGCCGGTGGTGGTTTCGATGCCGGTGGCGTGGCCATATTCCGGATGACCTGCGGTCTTGGAGCCGAGCTGGCGGAAGCGCTGGAGCTCTTCGACCGTCATGTCCGAATAACCGGTGAGATAGAGAACCGAGTAAAGCAGCATCGAGCCGTGGCCGGCCGAAAGCACGAAGCGGTCGCGGTCCGGCCAATGGGGGTTCTTCGGATCGAAGCGCAGATATTTGCTAAAGAGAACGGTGGCGACATCAGCCATCCCCATCGGCAAACCGGGGTGACCGGAATTGGCCTTCTCGACAGCATCCATGGCAAGGAAACGGATCGCATTCGCCATCCGGTCGTGTTGTTCGCGAGAGTTCATGGGTTTTTCCGCAGTGTTCCGGGTTCGGGGGATGGCCGCACGCTTGGGAGGGAGGGCCATCGGTTGAAAGGCGGATGAAAGCGACACTCTTCCGAACGTCATTTCCAACGTCGCCTCAGGCGGCTGAGACATAGCAGTTGGGGCGAGCAAGTCAACAAATCGAGGGCTCAATCCGACCCTCCCGCGGCAATTTTTTAACATTTGCCCGTTCACTTTTACAAAAGACGACAATGATGCGACAAGGCCTGTGCAGCCGGAAAAGGCGGCATTCATCCACAGAATAGGGGGGGTGCCACATGACAGCCTTTATTGACGTGCTGTTGCCGAGTTGAATATTGTTGCGAAATCAGACAAGTGGCTGGATGTTTTGATTCGGGCCTTGCGCGGAGAAGCGAAGGGTATGACACCTTCAGGCAAAACGGTGGACGCGGCGCTCGCCCAATTGCGCCAGGCACTCTCGACTTTGGAGAGCGCCGTCGACGGACGGTTCGAGCGGGAACGGGCGCAAAGCGATATAGAAGGCGAGGTCCGCAGGGTTCACGCCGATCGTTCCCGCCTTGCCCAGGAATTGGACCAGGCCGAGTTCCGTGCGAACCGGCTCGAGGAGGTCAATCGTGAAGTGTCGCGCCGGCTGGTTACGGCGATGGAAACCATAAGAGCCGTGCTGGACCGCTGATCCCTCGGGAGGCAGCCGTCGCAGCGCGGCAGTGATCGGAAAGTCGAATGGCGCAAGTAACGGTAACGATCGACGGCAAAGCCTACCGGATGGCCTGCGAAGAGGGGCAGGAAGACCATCTGACAGACCTCGCCAATCGCTTCGATCGCTATGTCATGCATTTGAAAAGCCAGTTCGGCGAAATCGGCGATCTCCGGGTGACCGTCATGGCTGGCATCATGATCATGGACGAAGTGTCGGAATTGACGCGGCGCGTGTCTACGCTGGAGGCCCAATTGGAAACCCTGACCAGCAGCCGGGATACCACCGTGGCGGCCAATGCGCGCGCCGAGGAAACGCTGGCAAGCGTCATCGATGAGGTGACGACGCGTATTCACGGCATTACCGAGAAGCTTCTGGAGCGGCCTGGCGCCGAGCAGGCTTGAGTTTATTTCTGGGGCTGCGCATCGGAGCCCTCTGGTACAAAGCTTCAAAGCTCTTTATATAGTTCAGGCGGTCTGCGCTTCCCGACAGGAACCACAATCCCTGGGGCCATACTCGATCCAAAGGGAGCTGTCCCTGACTAGGCCCGTGGGCCTGGACACACGGCGCCCACCTACGTTTGTAGGCACCCAGGATCGTAAACATCCATCGGTCGTCGTGGATCGCTCTCAAATTTTCCGGCCTATGGCGAATTTTCCGGCCTATGGCCAAAGAAGGGCGCCGCGCAGTTCTTCCGCCGCGCTGACGCCACTCCTCCTCCCCTTAACTTTTCGACCGCAGATAGGCGCCGCGCTCGAGTTCCGCCCGGTTCGTCGCGCTGCGCAGCCGCAGCAGATCCTTGCGGGCAATCAGGCCGATGAGGTGGCCGGTCTGCGGCTCGACGACGGGAACGCGTCCCGTATCGGCGTGGATCATGATGTCGGCGACGCGCCCGACGGTGTCCTCGGCATGCGCGACCGGGAGTGACGTATCGGAGATCACGTCATAGAGCGATTGATCCATGAGGTCCGGCTCGCTCTGCCAGCGCAAGGCGTCGGCGCGCGAGATCATGCCGACGAAGCGGTCATTCTCTCCGACGACGGGATAGAAGCGATGAGCATCCGGCCGCTCTGTCATCTGCGCCAGCGCTTCCGATACGCGCATGGATGCCGGCAGCGTGTCCACCTTGGCGATCATGATATCGCGGGCGCGGGTCAGCTCGAACGGATCAATGCCATATTCGCGGGTGATGTGCTGGCCGCGACGGGCGATCTTTTCCGTCAGGATTGATCGTTTCAACAGCAGTACGGTGACGGCATAGGCCGCGACCGTTGCCGCAAGCAAAGGCACCAGCGCGCTCGTATCTCCGGTCAGTTCGACGGCGAAGAAGGTGCCGGTGAGGGGCGCGCGCATGGTGCCGCCCATCATCGCCGCCATGCCGAGCATCGCCCAGAAGCCGGGATCGCCGGGCAGGACAAGGCCGACGAGCCAGCCGAGTGCGCCGCCGAGGATGAGCAGCGGCGCGAGCACGCCGCCCGATGTGCCCGAGGATAGTGCCACCAGCCAGATACCCGCCTTGACCAGCAGGATCGCCAGCACTGCACTGACGGCGATATGGCTGTGCAAGAGATCGGCGATGATGTCGTAACCGACGCCCAGCGCGCGCGGCTCGATCAATCCGCCAAGTCCGACGATGAGACCGCCGAGTGCCGGCCACCACATCCAGTGGATCGGTAGCTTTTCGAAGGCATCCTCGATCTTATAGAGCAAGGTGGTCAGCAGGCCGGATTGCAGGCCCGAGACGATGCCGAGGCCGGCGGCGAGCACGATGCCCCACCAGGAGAGCGACATATCGAAATGAGCGGGAAAGAGCGCACCACTGCCGATCAGCAATGGACGCCAGATGGCTGAAACGCAGGCGGCGACCGCGACCGGAATGAAGCTGCGTGGCTTCCATTCGAACAGCAGCAATTCGACGGCGAGCATGACGGCCGCGATCGGCGTGCCGAACACTGCCGTCATGCCGGCGGCCGCGCCGGCAACCAGCAGGGTCTTTCTCTCGGCGGCACTCATGTGAAAGAGCTGCGCAAAGAGCGAACCGATGGCGCCGCCGGTCATGATGATCGGGCCTTCCGCGCCGAAGGGGCCGCCGGAGCCGATCGAGATCGCCGATGACAGGGGCTTGAGCACCGCCACTTTCGGCGACATACGGCTGCCGCCGATCAGGATCGCCTCGATGGCTTCGGGGATGCCGTGGCCGCGGATCCTCTCCGAGCCATAGCGCGCCATCAGGCCGATGACGAGGCCGCCGAGAATGGGAGCGGCCACCATCCAGGGCGAGCGCGCCACCGTGGTGAAGAAGAGCGGCTCGGTGCTGATCTTGAACAGCCAGACGGCGTTGCTGACGAGCGCAATGAGATTGATGAGCACCCAGGCCGCGAATGCGCCGCCGGTGCCGACGACGAGTGCCATGGCAATCAGCACCAGGACGCGCTTGTCCGTGGTGAAATCGCCATTGTCCTTGCGCGAGGCGCCGGCGGAAAAATCGTGACTGTGGCTTTGTGAGGTGGGTATGTCCTGCATGGGGGGCCTTCTGTGCTAAGCGCGCGCGGCCGTCCTTCAGCCGCTTCCCGCTTCGAGATGGCAAATATATCGTAATGCGATATAAATCAACCAAAGCGCATCGCGATCTGCAAGATTCGTTTTCGGCACTATAGTTCCTTGATCTGGAGCACTGCGTTGCCGCAAAACCGCTGAAGATTTCGCGTGACATGATTTGGGACCGCGAACGGCGGCGATAAGGACGATTTGATGGTGCGACGTTTGGATGAAGCTCTTTCGCAGGCGGATTACGAGGCGCTGGCGACGCTGCGCCATACCCTGCGCAAATTCATGGATTTCAGCACCTCGGCCGCCCATGAGGCCGGTCTGCCGCCGCAGCAGCATCAGGCGCTGCTTGCCATCAAAGGTAACGCCGCCGGCGAGGCGATGACGATCGGCATGTTGGCGGAAAAGCTGCTGATTGCCCCCCATACGGCGACGGAACTTGTGGGGCGGCTGATCGACGGCGGCTATGTCACTCGCCATCCAGATCCCTTGGACAAGCGTCGCCAGACCCTGCAATTGACGGAGAAGTCTGAGGAGGTTCTTCAGCGGCTCAGCTCGATCCATCTGGTCGAAATCCGCGAGATGGCGCCGAGGCTGATCGAAATCCTCATGCAGCTTCAGGCAGATGTCCGTAGTGGCTGAAGGCGCCATGGCCGGTGTTGGCCGGCCGTGGCGCTGAAGATCATAGACCGAGGCGGATGCCGCCGTCGCAGATCAGCGTATGACCGCTGGTAAAGCCGTTGCCGATCAGGAAGGCGATGGCTTCGGCGATCTCCCGTGGGTTGCCGACGCGGCCAACCGGTGTGCGCGCTGCGAAACCGGCAAAGGTCGGTTCTTTCTGCTCCGCCGACAGGAAATCCCACCAGGGCGTATCGACGACGCCCGGGGAAACGCAGTTCACCCGGATGGGCTTGAGTTCGACGGCGAGGATCGGCGCCAAAGCGGCGATGGCGGCATTGATGGCTCCGAGCCCTGCTGTTCCGGGCATGGCGGCCTGCGCCGAGACGGCGGAGACGAAGGTGATGCTGCCCTGTTTCGAAAGATGGGGAAGGCAGGCCTGCGCACAGGCGAAATGCGCCAAAGTCTTCTGCTCGAAACCTTTTCTGACATCGGCAAGATCGACGGTGGCGAAGGGACCAGCCCCGTTTCCACCGCCCAATGCCAGGACGAGATGATCCAGCGGTCCGATCGCCTGGAAGGTTTCGACAAGGCCGGCAAAGTCGGCCGCATCCACGACGGTGGCGGTGACATCGTCATTCAGGCTTCGCGCGGCTGCCTGAAGTTTCTCCGCATCGCGACCGGTGATCGTGACCCGATATCCTTTTTCGAGAAGGTGGGCGGCGGTCGCAAGGCCGATGCCGGAGGAACCACCGACAATAACTGCGTGTTGAGACGACATGGGTTGTCTCCTTTCTGGGCGAGGAAGTTGTGGGAAGGCTATCGCTCAGGCGAGGCGGGTAAGGCTTTGGCTGAGTGTTCGCAGGTTCTGTCGCGCGGTTGGGTCATAGGCCTGGGCAATGGCGCGGGATGGGCGCAGCCCGTCGTAATAAAGGCCCGTACGGCCTTCCAAGGCGCTGCCGACAGCCAGATTGAGGATGGCATCGGCGCCCTGATCGACGGAACTCAGCGGTGCGACACCTGCCTGGCGCACCATGGTGGTGTCCATATAGGTTGCTGGGTGCAGGCAGTTGACCGTTACGCCGGCGCCGGCAAGCTCCTCGGCAAGATCAAAGGTGAAGATGATCTGCGCCAGCTTGCTCTGGCAATAGGCGCGCACGCCGCTGTAGCCGCGGGTCAGCATGACATCGGAGAAATCGATGGCCTGTTGACCGACCGAGGAAACATTGACGATGCGGGCGGGAGCGCTCGCCTTCAAGAGCGGCAGGAGCCGGCGCGTCAGCAGAAAGCCGGCGAGATAGTTTACCGCAAAGCGTAGTTCATGTCCGTCGCGGCTCTCCTGGCGTCCGCCGCCGCCACTGGTGCCAATGCCGGCATTGTTGATCAGGACGTCAAGCCGCTCGTGGTCGCGTTCGACGGCATCGGCAAGTGCACGGACCTCGTCCAGCGCGGAGAAGTCAGCGAGATGGATGGCTGCATTGCCGCCTTTATCACGAATGCCGGAAACCACCTCTTCAGCCCGCGCCGGGTTGCGGCCGTGGACCAGTACCTTGGCACCCATCTCCGCCAGTCTTTCGGCAACCCGCCGGCCGACGCCATCGGTCGAGCCCGTGATCAGGATCGTCTTACCGCTCATGTCCATCGCAACAGCCTCCATGTAGCTTGCATCCGATATTTGGCAGGTTCCGGAGGCAACAAACAGTTCCGACTTTATCCTAGTATTAATCCTGCTATGATAAGCGATGACCATCAATCAGAACCAGACCATTCTCGAGGCCCGGCGTCGCGAATTCGCCGCCTTCCTGCGCTCTCGCCGAGAAAAATTGACCCCGGCAAGCGTCGGGCTTCCGGTAGGGTTTCGGCGCCGTACGCCGGGGCTCAGGCGCGAGGAGGTGGCGTTGCTCGCCGGCGTCGGCACCACCTGGTACACATGGCTGGAACAAGGCCGGGACGTGCGCGCCTCAGCGGAGGTTCTTTCGGCGCTGGCCGATGCCCTGCGTCTCGATCCGGCCGAGCGGCGGCATCTCTTTACCCTCAGCGATCGGCCGTCGGCGGAGGTTCCCTCGCGCGGACCCGAGGATGTGCCGGACGCGTTGCTACACATGCTTGCGAGCCTTAAAGGCCAGCCCGCCTACGTTCTCGGCCGGCGCTGGGATGTACTGGCCTGGAACGCGGCGGCCGTCGCGATATTCGGCGATTACAGCCGGCTGCAGGGCGATGCGCGCAACAGCATCCATCGGGTCTTCACCGATCCTGCCCATCGGCAGCTATTGGTCGATTGGGAGATAGTGGCGGCGAATTCGCTGGCGATGTTTCGTGCCGACAGTGCCCGCTACGCCGGCGATCCGGATTTCGAGCGGCTGATCACCACCTTGACGCAGGCAAGTCCGGAATTTCGGGCATGGTGGCCGAGACAAGACGTGTTGCGGCCGCTGACCGGTCACAAGCGCCTGCGCCATCCCGAAGGCGGCCTTATGACATTCGAATATACCGCGCTCGCCGTCATGGATCGGGCCGATATGAAGCTGGTGGTCTATACCCCGCTCGACGAGGATGGATCGAGCGACAGACTGGAGCGGCTATTGAGCCGAGTTGGCGCGGCATAACCTCCCGGCTTCCATCGACCGCAGCCATACTTCGCTTTTCAGCCTTCCAAATCGCTTTTCAGCCGATCGAGGATAGTGAGCGCGTGGCCGGCATAAGCGCTGATCCAGCGATCGTGGATCTGCTTGATCGGCAGACTGTTCAGATGGTTCCAGCGCTCGCGCCCGTCCTTTTTCGCGATCACGAGGTCTGCTTCCTCCAGCACTTTCAGATGCTGCATGACAGTGCAGCGGTCCATATCCGCGAAGGCCTCGCAGAGCATGCCTGTCGTTCGCGGCGCATCCTTGAGCATATCCAGAATTTCGCGCCGGCGACGATGGGCGAGTGCCTTGAAGATGAGATCGCTATCCGATTCGTTTAACATGTTATGTTTTTATAACATAATGGGAGCAATCGCAATGGAGCGATCACGACAGACGAACAATGGAGGAGATGCCATGACATTGAATGTTCGGATTTCAGGACGGATCGGCCGCAAGGTCGGTGAAGTCTTCGATGCGGTCGTCAACCCGAAGAAGCTTTCGAGCTATTTCACCACCGTCGGCGGCGCCAGCGCACTACTGGTCGCGGGGACCACCGTCATCTGGTGGAAAAACGCGCCTGTCGAAGTCAATGAAGTGGAGGAGAACAAGCGCATCGTCTTTCACTGGGAAGGCGGCACCGGTGAGGATGGCGTTCGCTACAGGACGAAGGTCGAGATGACGTTCGATGCCCTGGACGATGGTGGCACGCTTGTCGTCATCGAAGAATCCGGCTGGCGTGACGACGAAGCCGGACGTCGCGGCACCTATCTGAATTGCGAGGGCTGGACGCAAATGCTTTGCTGCATGAAGGCCTTCGTCGAATATGGCATCAACCTGCGCGAAGGCTTCTTCCTGAGCGAAATGCGCGGCGAGCCGGCGGACGCGCCGGATCGTTGAAGAAAGTCCGACACCGACAAAACATGCTTCCGGCTTGCCCGCACCAATCCGTGCCGGCGGCCGGTTTCATTTTTGCCTTGCTGATGTCGCGTGACAGGAATCTTGCCGAATGCCCCGCCTCGGACGGTCTGCCGGATGCAGAGCAATGCCCGACCATAGGGCGACCCAGCAGATGACCGCGTCGCAGATTCCTGATAGGGAGCAACAGCGGGGAGGGGAAGATCACTTTTGTGTGTGGATAAGCTCCAAAAGCCGGGTGAATGACAAAATCCTTTAAATAATAACAGATTCATTGGTGGTGGAACGGGGCCTGCGCCAAAATTGCCTAAATTCAGAAGGATGGGAGCGCGCGTCACAACGGGCCTGTCGAAAGAAGTGTATGCGGCAACACGAAGACACATCGTCGGTGTTACTGGACATTCCCAACAATCGGGACCGGCAAAGGTCACTATAAACAGGTAGAGCATGTCGAGCCCAATCGATCTGGAAAATGCCGATGAGGAATTGGAAGAGCGTGGCGGTTTCGTCGGCGTGCTGAACCGCTATCGCGCGCTGATCGTCGCTCTTCTCACCGTCGCCGTCTTCTGCATCGCCGCCTATGCGATCTATGACCTGACCAATGAAGTGCGCTATGACGACGTCGTCCACGCCCTGACGACAACGAAGATCTCTTCGGTGCTCCTCGCGCTGCTGTTCACCGGCTTGAGCTTCGCTTCCCTGATCTTCTACGACCAGAACGCGCTTGAATATATCGGCAAGCGGTTGCCATTCCCGCATGTGGCGCTGACCTCCTTCAGTGCCTATGCGGTCGGCAATACCGCCGGCTTCGGTGCGCTCAGCGCCGGCGCGATCCGCTATCGCGCCTATACCCGGCTCGGTCTGTCGCCCGACGACATCACCCGCGTCATCGCCTTCGTCACGCTCGCCTTCGGTCTCGGGCTGGCAGCCGTCGGTGCGATTGCGTTGCTTGTTATCGCCGATGAGATCGGCCCGTTGATCAATGTCAATGGATTGTGGTTGCGGCTGGTCGCCATTGCCATCCTGGCCGCACTTGCTTTCGTCGTCTATGCCGGCCGCAACGGTCGCGAGGTGCGCATCGGGCCGATCGCTGTCCGCCTGCCGGATTCGCGGACCTGGTCGCGGCAATTCCTCGTCACCGCCTTCGACATCGCCGCATCGGCCTCCGTGCTTTACGTGCTGCTGCCGGAATCCTCGATCGGTTGGCCGGGCTTCTTCGCCATCTATGCCATCGCCGTCGGTCTTGGCGTGCTCAGCCATGTCCCGGCCGGCTTCGGCATCTTCGAGACGATCATCATCGCCTGGCTCGGCAGCTCGGTGAACGAAGATGCGGTGCTGAGTTCGCTGGTCCTTTATCGCGTCATCTACAACGTTATCCCGCTCGTCATAGCGATTGCCGCGATCTCCGTGGCGGAGCTGCGCCGTTTCGTCGATCATCCGGTCGCTTCGAGCATGCGCCGCATCGGCGCCCGTCTCATGCCGCAGCTGCTGTCTGCTTTCGCGCTGCTGCTCGGCATGATGCTGGTCTTTTCGAGCGTGACGCCGACGCCGGACCGGAACCTGATCGTGCTTTCCGACTATCTGCCGCTGTCGCTCGTCGAAAGCGCCCACTTCCTGTCGAGCCTTCTCGGTCTTGCGATCATCGTCGCGGCGCGCGGCCTCAGCCAGCGTCTCGACGGCGCCTGGTGGGTCGCGATCTTTTCGGCACTGCTGGCGCTATTCTTCTCGCTGCTGAAGGCGATCGCCCTCGTCGAGGCCGGGCTGCTCGCCTTCTTCGTCTTCAGCCTTATGGTCAGCCGCCGTCTGTTCAGCCGGCCGGCTTCGCTGCTCAACCAGACGCTTACCGCCGGATGGCTGACGGCGATTGCCGTCATCTGCATCGGCGCTGTCGTTGTCCTGTTCTTCGTCTATCGTGATGTCGGATACAGCAACGAGCTCTGGTGGCAGTTCGAGTTTGCCGACGAGGCGCCGCGTGGCCTTCGCGCAGCGCTTGGCATTTCCATCCTCTCCTCGGCGATCGCGATCTTCAGCCTGCTGCGTCCAGCGACAAAGCGGCTGGAGCCTGTAACCGACGATGCGGTGACGCGGGCCGTCGAAATCGTCCGCAAGCAAGGTGTGGCCGACGCCAATCTGGTGCGCATGGGCGACAAGAGCATCATGTTCTCCGAAAAGGGTGATGCCTTTATCATGTATGGCAAGCAGGGCCGCTCCTGGATCGCGCTGTTCGATCCGATCGGCCCGCGCCAGGCGCTGCCCGATCTCATCTGGCGCTTCGTCGAGGCGGCGCGAGCCGCGGGATGCCGTTCGGTATTCTACCAGATTTCGCCGGCGCTTCTGTCCTATTGTGCGGATGCCGGTTTGCGTGCCTTCAAGCTCGGCGAATTGGCCGTGGTCAACCTTGCCAATTTCGAACTGAAAGGCGGCAAATGGGCCAACCTCAGGCAGACCGCGAGCCGCGCGGTTCGCGACGGACTAGAATTTGCCGTTATCGAGCCTCAGGATATACCTGCAGCAATGGATGAGCTTGCCCATGTGTCGGACACATGGCTCGCCGATCACAATGCCAAGGAAAAGAGCTTTTCGCTTGGCGCGTTCGATCCGGATTATGTGTGCTCGCAGCCGATCGGCGTGTTGAAGAAGGATGGTAATATCGTCGCTTTTGCGAATATCCTGATGACGGAGACCAAGGAGGAGGGGTCCGTCGACCTGATGCGTTTTTCGCCTGATGCCCCGAAGGGTTCGATGGACTTCCTGTTCGTGCAGATTCTCGAATACCTCAAGGGGCAGGGCTTTCAGCGTTTCAACCTCGGCATGGCGCCGCTGTCGGGCATGTCGAGACGGGAATCGGCGCCGGTTTGGGACAGGGTCGGAGGAACTGTCTTCGAGCACGGTGAGCGCTACTATAACTTCAAGGGGCTTCGTGCCTTCAAATCCAAGTTCCATCCCGAATGGCAGCCGCGCTACCTGGCTGTTTCGGGAGGTGTCAGTCCAATGATCGCGTTGATGGATGCCACATTCCTCATCGGAGGCGGACTTAAGGGGGTCGTGAGGAAATGATCTTGAAATACGCAATGTCGTTGGCTTTCGCCGGCATGGTGTCGCTAGGCCTTCTGGTATCAGGCCCCGCCCGCGCTGAAGCCGACGATGCCAAATATGATCTGGGCGTGATCCCGGCGCCGCATATCATGCGCCCGCAGGGCAAGGTGACGGGCGAAGTCGTTCTGATTTCCGACCTTGCCGGCTGGAGCGACAAAGAAAAGGCAGTCGCCGATAAGCTCGTCGCCAACGGCACTCTGGTCATCGGCATCGATTATCCGTCCTTTCTGGCTTCGCTCAACAAATACGACGTCAGCCAGAACGACGGCTGCATCTACATCGTCTCGGATCTGGAATCGCTGAGCCAGCAGGTGCAGCGATCCTTTGCCGACAGCACCTATCAGCTGCCCATCATTGCCGGCGTTGGCGCAGGCGGCGCCATGGCGCTGACCATTGCCGCCCAGACGCCGGATGCGACGGTCGCCGGCACGCTGGCCGTCGATCCGACAGCCGGTATCGGTCTGAAGCAGGAGCTCTGCACGCCGGCCGAGAAGAAGACCGATGGCGATATGGTGTCCTTCGGCCTGCAGGAAGGCGCGCTGCCCAACCCGATCCTCGTGACCTTCACGCCGAGTGCACCGAAGGACGGGCGCGACCATGTCGAGGAGATCCAGAAGGAACATCCCGACGTCCAGTCGACGGATTCCGACAATGGCGATACCTATGCGAGCCTCGAGGCTTCGCTTGCCGATCTGATGAAGTCGATCGATAGTTCCAAGTCGCCACTCGGCCTCCCCCTCGATGTCCTGGAAACGACGCCGACCGAGGATACGCTTGCGATCGTCTATTCGGGTGACGGCGGCTGGCGTGATATCGACAAGGAAGTCGGCAGCTATCTGCAGGATCAGGGTATCCCGGTCGTGGGCGTCGATTCCCTGCACTACTTCTGGTCGGAGCGGGATCCACAGCAGACGGCCGACGACCTTGCCCGCATCATCGATTTCTATACCAAGCGCTTCAAGGTCAAGCATGTGGTGCTGGTGGGTTATTCTTTCGGCGCCGACGTGCTGCCGGCGAGCTATAACCGTCTGAAGCAGGCCGAGAAAGACAAGATCGTCCAGATGTCGCTGCTGTCGCTGTCGCAGAAAGTCGACTATGTGATCTCGGTCATGGGCTGGCTCGGCGCTTCAAGCGCGGGTAAGGGCGGCGATCCTGTCAGCGATCTCAAGTCCGTCAATCCGAAGATGGTGCAGTGCGTCTACGGCAAGGACGATGACGAGGATGTCGCATGCCCGCTACTGAAGGGCACTGGCGCTGAAATCATCGCCATGAATGGCGGTCATCATTTCGACGACGACTACGAGGCTTTGGCGAACCATATCATCAATGGCCTGAAGAGCCGCCTCGGCGAATAGCATTCATGGCGCGCGGCATCCCTGCTTGCCGCGCGTCTCTCCTGTCCTTCCCCGTTAGCGCAGGCAGATGCCTTTTCCTGGACGCTCGGCGCAGCATTCATTTGCTTCTTGCTGCGGCTGTCGCTAGTCGGGAAGGACACATACCATGAGCGTCGGTTTCACGCCGACGCTCGCCGTCACATCCAGAAAGGTCCATCCTTGTCCGCCGCATCGTCTTCCGCCTTCACCAAGACCTATTCCGGTTTCCTGTTCGACATGGACGGTACGATCATCAATTCGATCGCCGCCGCCGAGCGCGTCTGGGGCAACTGGGCGCGTGCCCAGGGTCTTGATGTCGAGAAGTTCATGCCGACCATGCACGGCAAGCGCGGTGTCGATACGATTGGCCAGCTGAATCTGCGCGGCGTCGATCCGGTCACGGAGTCGTTGAAGATTACGGAAGCCGAGATTGCCGATGTCGAGGGTGTCGTCGCGCTGCCGGGCGCCGTCGATTTCCTCGCCTCCCTGCCGCCCGAGCGCTGGGCGATCGTGACTTCGTCGCCCTATCGTCTGGCGCTGGCACGGCTGGACGCTGCCGGGATTCCGGTGCCGCGCTTCATTGTCACTGCCGAGGACGTGAAGGTCGGTAAGCCTGATCCGCAGGGCTATATCCTCGGCGCTCAGCGCCTTGGGCTCAGCCCTTCGGAATGCCTGGTGTTCGAAGACGTCTTGGCCGGCGTCAAGGCGGGTGAGGCGGCCGGCGCCGATGTGCTCGTCATCACCGCGACGCACTCGCATCCAATCGAGACCAATCACACGATGCTGCAGAATTATGAAAATGTTCGCGCGCATGCCGATGGCGATGGAAAATTGTCGATCATCCGCAAGGGCTGATGGAGCCGGTTCCTTTCTGCGACGACCGTATGTCGCTTTCGCGCTTTGCAATGCGCTGCCGGCTCATTATGTTTTTGCGATAATATAAACTTTCGCGAAGATCCGATGACTCCCAAAGAGCTGAAAGCCCGATATCGCAACGAATGCTTGGCGGCGCGCGATGCCATTCCGGCCGATGAGCGCATCGAAAAAGGCCTTGCCATGCTTGCCCATGGCGGCGATGTCATCGATGTCGAACCGGGAACCGTCGTCTCCGGCTTCCTGCCGATCCGCTCCGAAGTGGATATAAGGCCGCTGATGGCGCGGCTGCGGGAACGGGGTGCACGGCTTTGCGTGCCCGTCATCCTCGACCGCAGCACGATCGTCTTCCGGGAGTTGGTTGCGGGCGCACCATTGGTCCCGGTCGGATTCGGGACGTTCGGTCCGGGGCCTGATGCGACGGTGTTCGATCCCGATATCATGCTCGTACCGCTTTCGGCCTTCGACAGAAGCGGCCATCGCATCGGTTACGGGGCTGGCCATTACGACCGCGCTATCGAACGGCTGCATCAAAAAGGACTGAATCCCAAGCTGATCGGCATTGCATTCGATTGCCAAGAAGTGCCATCAGTACCGGCTGAGCCGCATGATGTCCGTCTTGACGCGATTTTGACCGAGAGCGGACTCAATTTCGTTTCGGAAGTGATTGGATAGCGAATGCGGCTGCTTTTTCTGGGTGACATGGTCGGCAAGACGGGACGGACCGCGGTGTGGGAACGCCTGCCGGGCCTCGTGTCCGACCTGAAGCTCGATTTCGTCATCGTCAACGGCGAGAACGCCGCCGGCGGATTCGGCATTACCGAGGACATCTTCCTCGAGACGATCAATGCTGGCGCCGATGTCGTGACGACGGGCAACCATGTCTGGGACCAGAAGGAAGCTGTCGTTTTCTGCGAACGCCATGACCAGTTCCTGCGCCCCGCCAACTATCCGGCCGGCACGCCCGGCCGCGGCTCAGGCCTCTATTACGCCCGCAACGGTGCGCGCGTCCTTGTTGCCAACATCATGGGCCGCGTCTTCATGCATCCGGAGCTAGACGATCCCTTCAAGTCCGCCGAAGCCATTCTCGATGCCTGCCCGCTGAAGGAACAGGCCGATGCGATCGTCTTCGATTTTCATGCGGAAGCGACGAGCGAAAAGCAGTGCTTCGGCCATTTCGTCGATGGCCGCGCCAGCTTCGTCATCGGCACGCATACGCATGTGCCGACCGCCGACGCGCAGATCCTGAACGGCGGCACCGCCTATATGTCGGATGCCGGCATGTGCGGCGACTATGATTCCTCGCTCGGTATGGACAAGGAGGAGCCGCTCAACCGCTTCATCTCGAAGATGCCGAAGGGGCGTTTCGAGGCGGCTTCGGGACCTGCCACCATCTGCGGCGTCGGGGTGGAGATTTCCGATGCGACGGGCCTGGCCGAAAAGATCGCGCCGCTGCGGCTCGGGCCGCGCCTTGCGGAAACCATTCCGGACTTCTGGCGCTGATCGCTGCCCGATAATTCAGCATCGCCATGCGATGACGCGATTGTGAGCAATCGTGCCTGAATGTCGCTGGACCTGTTTCGGGTCATGCCGCATCGTCTTGCCAGTATCGGGCTCGAGGATGGCATGATGCCGCGATTTCCTGTCCTTGCCATGTTTTTCCTGTCGATGATCGTCTGCTGGAGCGCGGCTCATGCCCAGCAGATGCCGGCACGCCCGCAGCCCAGCCAATGCCAGGCGATTGCGCAATCCCTTCCCAAGGCGACGTTCGCCAGTTTTTCGCCCGCCGGTCCCACGTTTGCCAACGATACCGTCAACGGCGAAGTGAAGATCACGTTCCTCGGTCACGCGACGCTCTTCATCGAGACACCTGGCGGCGTTTCCATCGCCACGGATTATAGCGGCGCCTATCCGCCGCCCTATACGCCCGAAGTCGTGACGATGAACAAGGCGCATCCGAGTCACTATACGCTGACGCCCGATCCGGCGATCAAATATGTGCTGCACGGATGGAGCGATACGCCCGGAGGGCCGGCGAAGATCCATCTGACCGTCGGTGACACGCTGATCCGCAATGTCGTCACCGATATTCGCTCCTGGGGCGGCGGCATCGAAGCCAATGGCAATTCGATCTTCATCTTCGAGGTGGCAGGCCTCTGCATCGGCCATCTCGGGCACCTGCATTTCGAGCTCACCGATCAGCAATATGCCGAGATCGGCCGGCTCGATGTCGTCATGGTGCCTGTCGACGGCGGTCTGACCATGGGTGCTGACAGCATGAGCCGCGTGGTCAAGCGGCTGCGCTCGTCGCTCATCCTGCCCATGCATCGCTGGGGTCCGCCGGTCGATCAGTTCCTGGCCCTGTTCGGGCCCGACTTCGATGTTGCCTATGCGCCGACGCCAAGTGTCACGGTGTCGTTGAAGACCCTGCCGCGCAAGCCGCTGATCTATGTGCTCAAGGGGCTTTGATCGTCACGGCCGCCTCTGCGATCTTCCTAACGCGCAGCGCTCTCCATGCCCATTATCCGGCTTTTTGCTTGAATGAAGGCCGCTTCGCTCTTATAAGGCGGCCATTCCCAACAAAAGACGTGAACAGGGGTGCCATGGCTGGCCATTCACAGTTTAAAAACATCATGCACCGCAAGGGTCGCCAGGACTCGGTGCGTTCGAAAATGTTCTCGAAGCTGGCGCGTGAAATCACCGTCGCCGCCAAGTCGGGCCTGCCCGACCCGACGATGAACGCGAGCCTGCGTCTGGCGATCCAGAACGCCAAGGCGCAGTCGATGCCGAAGGACAATATCGATCGCGCCATCAAGAAGGCGTCCGGTGCCGATACCGAGAATTACGACGCGATCCGTTACGAGGGTTATGGTCCGGGCGGCACGGCGATCATCGTCGAAGCGCTGACCGACAACCGCAACCGCACGGCATCCAACGTCCGCTCGATCTTCACGAAGGCCGGCGGTGCGCTCGGCGAAACCGGTTCGGTGTCCTTCTCCTTCGATCACGTTGGCGAAATCACCTACAAGCCTTCCGCCGGCGATGCCGACAAGGTCATGGAAGCGGCGATCGAAGCCGGCGCCGATGACGTGGAGAGCGATGAAGAAAGCCATGTAATCATCTGTGCCTTCGAATCCCTCGGCGAGGTTGCCAAGGCGCTCGAAGCGACGCTTGGTGAAGCCGAAACGGTCAAGGCGATCTGGCGCGCTCAGAACAACGTGCCGGTCGACGAAGAAAAGGCCATATCGCTGATGAAGCTCATCGACAGCCTCGAAGACGACGACGACGTTCAGAATGTCTATTCGAACTTCGAAGTTTCGGAAGAGGTATTGGCCAAGCTCTCGGCCTGATCCTTTGCAGTTATTCAAGAAAGCCGGCTGCAGCAATGCGGCCGGCTTTTTGCGTTATGGGGCTGTCGCGCGGGTGAAATCGTCGCGGAAGGTGGCGAGATCCGGTGCGGCGACATCGGAGACAGCCCAGAAGACCAGCCCGTCCGCATGCCATTCGACGAAATTATAGCCCTCCTTCTCGGCATTAGTTTTTGCTCTCGCAACACCCGGCCAGATGAAGAGATTGATGACATGGCCATGCCGGCGGTAGATCAGCGCCGCCACCACGCGGCCATCGAGATAATCCACCCTGCCGCCGACCAAGGGGAAGCCCTGGGCCGCCAGATCGACCACGGGCGGTGAGAAATCGATCTTGCCGTTGAACCATGGTTTGACCGTGTGCTGGTCGGAGGTGAGCACGTCGGTCAGATGATCGGCGAGCATCGAACGGACATGACTTGCAAGAAGCTGATCTTCGATCATCTGGCTCTGCTGCGGCACGTTCAGCACCAGCATGAGGCTTGCGGCAAGGGCGGCGAGCGACGGCACGAAGCTCCATTCGCGCACCAAGCGCCAAGCGCGTTGCCATGGGGTTTCCGTTTGGCGCGTCGCCATTGCGGCGCGTGTCATCATAGCCTGTTCCAGCGAAAGTGCTGCTTGCACGCGGACATGGACGGCCTCCGGCGCTTGCCATTTGACGCCCTCGCGTGCGGACAGGCGTTTGACCATCACGGCATTCTCCATCTCGTCGGCACATTCCCGGCAAGTCGCCAGATGCGCCTCGAAACGGGCGGCATTGGCTGCGTCCAGTTCGCCGTCGATGAAGCCATGCAGCAGGTCGTTCCATTCGCCGTGATCATCGTGCTCCCCGCCACTCATCGCGCCGCCTCTTTTTCGTCGAGACTGCGCCAGAGCTCGCCGAAATCGCGGCGGGCGCGGGCGAGGCGCGACATGACGGTGCCGATCGGTGCATCGATGATCTCGGCGATTTCCTTGTAGGAGAGATCCTCCAGTTCGCGCAGGACCAGAACTTCGCGCATGGCATCGGGCAGCCTGTTGATGACTTCGCGCACCCGCTGCGTTTCCGTCTTGCGGATGAAGGCCGCCTCGGGCGTGTCCTCTTCGGAGGCGGGATCGGGGGAGGGTGAGCCTTCATCCAGATCCCTTTCGTCGGCCATCGGCTGTTCGTAGCGGGTCTTGCGCCGGCCCTCCTGCAGCCAGGCGTGGTAGCAATTGCGAACGATGGTGAAGGTCCAGGCCCGCGCATCGCCATCGCGAAAGCCGCCAAAGCCGCGATAGGCGCGAAGATATGCTTCCTGCACGATATCCTGCGCAGCATCGGCATCCCGGCTCAGGAAACGTGCGAAATTATAGGCGGCGTCCAGATGCGGGATGATCGTGTGCTGGAAGCGGCGCATAGTCTCGTCGGGTGAGGAGATCACGCGTTGCTGCGGCCCGGCATTTGCGGTCGGCTCCGCTACCGCCATGAGCAGGGCAATCGCATATGAAATGAGATCGTTGCCGCGTCCCCTTCTCCCCTCGGGGAGAAGGTGCCGACAGGCGGATGAGGGGGCTGCCAGGAGCACGAAAATCCCCGAATTCAGTTCGGAAAGCCCCCTCATCCGACCCTTCGGGTCACCTTCTCCCCGAGGGGAGAAGAGACGTGCGGTTTTCGGCTCTGCGACGAAGACCCGTAGGTGGGCCAGAAGTCGCGCCAGCCTGCCTGTCATGGTGATTTGCGGCCAGTGCCATGTCCACAGCTGGAGTGGGTCGCCGGGCGTCATCGAAATCGCTATTCGGGCGTCTGTCATCGTGATCCCCGCAAAACGCCGCTACCGACTGTAAGCTTCAGCTAAGGCGCTTGCAATGTTGCCTGAAAGGCTAGATCGCGCTCGCGCCGGTTTTATTCCCGACCGCACGCAAAAAATCTCGGACATGGAATGCGGATGGCCTCGATCCCACCCTTTCAATCCGCGCTCGTTAAAATAATCGAATAAACTTCAATGGCTTGCAAGAATTCTTCGCTCGGCGAGGAATAAGCATCTCCGACCGTCGATCTTCTTCCTCAGTGGATGGTCGCAATCACTCGCGACCTCCGCCTGGCCCGAAAGCCATAACCCTGAGGAGATAGTGCGATGTTTGACATGACCCGCCGCGCCGTGCTCGGCACGGCTGCAGCTGCGGCAGCCTTCGGGCTGTCGTCGAAGCTCGAATTCATCCCGCAAGCCTTTGCCGCAACACCGCTGGAGCCGACGGTCGGCTTCTACAAATACAAGGTCGGTTCGATCGAGGTTACGGCCATTTATGACGGCATCTGGCGCAAGCCGCACGATCCGGCCTTCATCAAGAACGCTTCCGTCGACGACACGAAGGAAGCGCTTTCCAAGGCTGGCCTGACGACGGAGTTCATGCCCATTCCGCTGACGGTCGTCGTCCTCGATATCGGCGGGCGCAAGATCATGATGGATGCCGGCTCGGGTGTCGGGCAATGGCAGACCAATGCCACGCATCTGCCGGCCAACATGGCGGCAGCCGGTATCGACTATAGGAAGATCGATACGATCATGATCTCGCATTTCCATCCGGACCATGTCTGGGGCCTGATGGAAAAGGGTACGAATGCGGCTGTCTTCCCGAATGCCGAGCTGATCGTCAATGCGGCCGAATATAATTGGTGGACCGATCCCGGCCGCGTCGACAAGCTGGCCGAGGGCCGCAAGGAAGCCGGCCGGCGCATCGCCTCCGTCTTCCCGACATGGAAGAACTGGAAGCTGGTCGACGATAACGCCGAAGTCGCGCCCCGCGTGCACATGCTGGCTGCATACGGCCATACGCCGGGTCATTCCGTCTTCCTCATCGATGGCGGCAGCGAGCAGCTGATGGTCTCGGCTGATATCATGTATGTGCCGGCGCTGCTTGCTCCGCATCCGGAATGGCAAGGCGCCTACGACCAGGACGGCCCGATGGCCGTCGCCACCCGCCGCAGGCTCGTCGATCGCGTCATTGCCGACAAGATCAGGATCTGCGGCTCGCATTTCCCATTCCCGGGCTCCGGCACCTTCGTCAAGGACGGCAATGCCTACGGCTTCACCCCCACCATCCAGGCCTGAAGGGTCGAAAAGAGGAGCAACTACCATGTTCAGACATGCCATTTTCGGGATCGCCAGCCTGTGCGCCGTCGCCATCCTGCCGGCCGCAACGGCAGGCATTGCCTTCGCCGTCGATAATATGGAATCGACCGACGCGCCGGATCTCACCTCGGTGCGCGCCAAGATCGATGCGAAAGACTATGCCGGCGCGCTCGCCGAGCTTCGCGACATTGCCGAGGAGCACCAGCAGGCCGACGTCTACAATCTGATGGGCTTTACCCTGCGCAAGACCGGCGATTTCAAGACGTCGCTCACCTACTACACCAAGGCCCTGGAGCTGCAGCCCGATCACAAGGGAGCGCACGAATATCTCGGCGAACTCTATGTCGAGACCGGCGATATGCCCAAGGCTCGCGAGCAGCTTGCAACACTGACCAAGCTTTGCCCGGCCGGATGCGAGGAACTTGAGGATCTGACCAAGGCGATCACCGCCAAAGCAACCAACTAACGCTGGGCTTCAACCAATCCGGGGCATTCCATTCGACCAAGTCGTGGGGATGCCGCCGGACAGGATCGGAAACCTATGGATCTTGACGGGAAGGAGATGGTCATGGAATTTGAAGAGGAGAGTGCCGTTCTCGTGAACATGACCGATATGGCACTGCTGTTCGGTCGCATACTGCTGTCGCTGCTCTTCCTGGAAGAGGGCATCGAACTTGCCAGCAATCTCGACAATGCCTTGGATGCCATGGCCAGACTTGGCGTCACGGCCCCCATCGCGGTTGCAACCATTGTGCTGCAGCTTGGCGCGGGTCTCGCCATTACGCTTGGCCTGATGACCCGGTTAGCCGCATTTGGCCTTGGCCTGTTCTGCCTGCTGACGGCGATGCTCTTTCATACGAACTTCGCCAGCCATAACGAGCTGCTGCACTTCGAAAAGGATCTAGCGATCTCAGGCGGCATGTTCGCGCTGATTGTCGCGGGCGCCGGCAAGCTGTCGCTCGACATGCTCATCCGGCGTCATTGGAAGACGAGGCTCGTGGCTTAAGTCCGTCGATCGCCCGGTGAGCCGGATATATGAAATCGGCTTACCGGGGATCTGCATTTCTCGAAAATCAGGACACTTTCTCGAAGCTCGGAAGCGTCGCGAACAGTTCCACCGATTTCAAGCGGGCCTCGATGTCGTGGATCGGCATCGAAATGATGACCTCGTCGGCCTCGGTGTCCTTGATGAACTGCGCAAGCTTCGTTTCGGCTGTCTCCGGCGAGCCGACCACGGCATATCGCAGCGTATTTTCCACGTTCAGCTTTTCCATCGGCGTCCAGAAATCGTCCATGTCGCTGCGCGGGCGCGGGAAGGGGCCGCGCACGTTGCGGCGGAGATTGACGAATTGCTGTTGGGCGGAGGTGAAGTGATATTGCGCTTCCTCGTCCGTGTCGGCCACCGCACCCATCACGCCGACCATCACATAGGGCTTGTCGAGCGTGGCCGATGGTGTGAAGCGCTCGCGGTAGATGGCGATGGCATCCATCAAGGCTTCCGGTGCGAAATGCGAGGCGAAGGCGTAGGGCAGGCCGAGCATGGCGGCGAGATGGGCACTGTAGAGGCTGGAGCCGAGGAGCCAGATCGGTACATTGGCGCCGTGGCCGGGAACGGCGAGGATGATCTGACCCTCATCGGCCGGGCTGAAGAGATGCTGAAGCTCGACGATATCCTGAGGGAAGCTCTGTGCGCCAGCCTCGATATTGCGTCGCAGGGCCTGCGCGGTGCGCATGTCGGTGCCCGGCGCGCGGCCGAGGCCGAGATCGACGCGGCCGGGAAACAGGGCTTCCAGCGTGCCGAACTGCTCGGCAATCACGAGCGGCGAATGGTTCGGCAGCATGACGCCGCCCGAACCGATGCGGATGCGCGAGGTTGCCGCGCCGACATGGCCGATGACGACCGATGTCGCGGCGCTGGCGACGCCCGGCATGCCGTGATGTTCGGCGAGCCAGAACCTGTTATAGCCCAGTTCTTCCGCCTTTTGTGCCATCCGCTTCGAACTGTCGAAGGACTGGCGGATGCTGCTGCCTTCGGCAACGGGCGAAAGATCGAGGATGGAAAAGGGAACCATGGCAAGAACCTGCGTGGTGGAAGGGAGGGTCGCTTGCACATGTAGGAGTGCTGACCGCTCATTCCAAACCCTATGCTGCAATTTCGTCACGATGTTTTCGGCACGGCGCTCAGAAGCGCAAACTGTGTCTTGTTTTTGTTTTGTTCACATTTTGCTGGCACATGTCAGGCCTGAAAGATAGGTTGACCCATGCAAAATACGATTCGCATCATCGGCATCGATCCAGGCCTGCGCCGCACTGGCTGGGGTATCATCGATACGCTCGGTAATTCCCTGCGTTTCGTGGCGTCGGGAACCGTGACGTCGGATGGCGACATGGATCTCGCATCCCGCCTTTGCCAGCTCCATGACGGGCTTGCCGATATCGTTCACAGCTACAAGCCGGATGAGGCTGCCGTCGAGCAGACCTTCGTCAACAAGGATGCGGTGGCAACCTTGAAGCTCGGCCAGGCGCGCGGCGTCGTCATGCTGGTGCCGGCGCGCGCCGGCCTGCCGGTGTCGGAATATGCGCCGAATGCCGTCAAGAAGGCCGTCATCGGCGTCGGCCACGGCGAGAAGCAGCAGATCCACATGATGCTGAAGATCCTGATGCCCAAGGTCGAGTTCAAGGGCAATGACGCGGCCGATGCGCTTGCCATCGCCATCTGCCATGCCCATAACCGCGGCGCGAGCCGCCTGCGGCAGGCGGCATTGGCTGGATAGTTTGTTCTTGACTTGTTCCTGGTGGATCGCTAGGTATTACTGAAGAGGTATTACCATGCGCGTAACCGAAAAAGGTCAGGTGACCATCCCGAAGGAAATTCGAGATAGGCTGGGCATCGCTCCAGGTTCCGAGGTTGATTTCATCGCTTCCGGCAGCGGCGCGATGCTCGTCAAGATCGGGGAGGCGTCGGATCCAGCCATTCGCGATTTCGATGATTGGCTCGAGCGTGTCAGAGGCACGATTGACCTCGGCGGGATGACAGCGGACGAATTTATGGAGTTTCTGAGAGGGCCGCGTGACGACGTCGACCCTCATTGATACCAACATTTTCATCGATATCCTCGGCCCGGCTTCAGTCCAACGGCAATGGTCTGCCAAACTCTTGAAACGATGCGTCGGCGAAGGCGATCTCGTCATCAGTCCGGTGGTGTGGTCGGAACTCGCCGCCTCGCCTTTGAGCGAAGAGGAATTGACGATCGCCTTGTCCTGGCTCGATATGAAGCGCGAGGCCATACCTTTCGAAGCGGCGTTTCGAGCTGGAAAAGCGCATCGCCTCTATCGGCTTTCCGGAGGGCAACGGGAAAGAACACTTCCGGATTTCCTGATCGGTGCCCATGCCGAATGGCGAAGGCATAGGCTGCTGACGCGCGATGCCTCGCGCTATCGCTCCTACTTTCCTTCGCTCGACCTCATCTCTCCCGAAACCCATCCCTGACGGACCTCATTCATGATCGGCAAGCTGAAAGGCACAATCGAAGAAATCGGTGAAGACTATGTGCTCGTGGACGTGCACGGCGTCTGCTACGTCGCCTATTGCTCGGCTCGCACGCTGTCGAAGCTCGGCTCCGTCGGCGAGGCCTGCGTTGTCTTCATCGAAACCTACGTCCGCGAAGACCAGATCCGGCTTTTCGGCTTCATGACGGCGCTGGAGCGCGAATGGTTCAACATCGTGCAGACGGTTCAGGGCGTTGGCGCGAAGGTGGCGCTGGCGCTGCTGTCGACGCTGACGCCTGCCGAGCTTGCCAATGCGATTGCCTTGCAGGATCGCGCCGCCGTCTCGCGGGCGCCGGGTGTTGGCCCCAAGGTTGCCATGCGCATCGTGACCGAACTCAAGAACAAGGCGCCGGCCCTTGCTGGTGATGCGATCAATATCGGGCTCAAGCAGGAGCTGGGGGAAGGGGTTGCCGCAGCACCCGTAGCCGATGCCGTTTCGGCGCTGACCAATCTCGGCTATTCCCGCGATCAGGCCGCCAATGCCGTTGCCGCTGCGATGAAGACGGCCGGAGAGGACGCCGACAGCGCCAAGCTGATCCGGCTCGGTCTCAAGGAACTGTCGCGGTGAGGCTTTGCACCTTCCGCAATCCTTACTATTGTCGCAAAGTCGAGAGATCGACGTGTGGTGCTCCTTCGCTAAAGACTATTTTTGAGTGCGGTAGAATAATGCCGTCTTCGGCGCGGGAGCCGCGAAACGCATACCGGGAATGGAACCTCTGACATGAGTGAAGCCGCACGTCTGATATCGCCGGAAAAGCGGGGCGAAGACATCGATGCGACGCTCAGGCCGCAATCGCTGGACGAATTCACGGGCCAGGCGGAAGCGCGCGCCAACCTGAAGGTCTTCATCGAAGCTGCCAAAGGGCGCGGCGAGGCGCTGGATCATGTGCTGTTCGTCGGCCCGCCCGGTCTCGGCAAGACGACGCTGGCGCAGATCATGGCTAAGGAGCTCGGGGTCAATTTTCGCTCGACTTCCGGCCCCGTCATCGCCAAGGCGGGCGATCTTGCCGCACTGCTCACCAATCTCGAGGAGCGCGACGTGCTCTTCATCGACGAGATCCATCGTCTCAATCCGGCTGTCGAGGAAATCCTCTATCCGGCCATGGAGGATTTTCAGCTCGATCTCATCATCGGCGAGGGGCCGGCGGCGCGTTCGGTCAAGATCGATCTTGCCAAGTTCACGCTGGTTGCCGCGACGACCCGTCTCGGCCTGTTGACGACGCCGCTGCGCGACCGTTTCGGCATTCCGGTGCGGTTGAGCTTCTATACGGTCGAGGAACTGGAGCTGATCGTCCGGCGTGGTGCGAGGCTGATGGGGCTTGGCATGACGGATGAAGGCGCGCGCGAGATCGCGCGTCGTGCGCGCGGTACGCCGCGCATCGCCGGCAGGCTGCTGCGGCGCGTGCGCGATTTCGCCGAAGTCGCGAAAGTCGAAGCGGTGACCCGGGAGATTGCCGACGAGGCTCTGACACGGCTTTTGGTCGACAATGTCGGGTTCGACCAGCTCGACAAGCGCTATCTCAATATGATCGCGGTCAATTTCGGCGGCGGGCCTGTCGGCATCGAAACCATAGCCGCCGGCCTTTCCGAGCCACGCGATGCGATCGAGGATATTATCGAGCCCTATATGATCCAGCAGGGCTTCATCCAACGCACGCCGCGCGGCCGCGTTTTGACCGCGATTGCCTGGAAACATCTCGGCATGCAGCCGCCCAAGGATCTGGAGGCCGCACAGTTCGGGCTGTTCCGGGAGGAAGATTGAATGCTCGGCCGTCGTGCCTTTTTGAAGCTTTTCGGCGGCAGCATATTCGGATTGATGGCACTCGGGGGATATGCCTTCGGGTATGAGCCGGTCGTCCGTCTCAATGTCACACGCTACGCCTTGGTCCCGCCGGGATGGGCGCCTGGGCTCAAACTCAGGATCGTGGCGCTTGCCGATTTTCATGCCTGCGAACCCTGGATGACGGCCGAGCGCATCGCTTCGATCTGCGACCGCGCAAACCAACTCGGCGGCGACATTATTTTGCTGCTCGGCGACTATACGTCGGGAACGGACCTTATTACCTCACGCGTCGATCATCGTATCTGGGCGGCGGAACTGGCAAAGCTGCAGGCGCCGCTCGGCGTTCATGCCATCCTCGGCAATCATGATTGGTGGCATGATACGAGTGCGCAAAGAACTGGCCACGGGCCTACATTCAGCCATCGGGCATTGGAAGCTGTCGGCATCGAAGTCTATTCCAACCGCGCAGCGCGTTTGGAGAAGAATGGACAAGGCTTCTGGCTTGCCGGCGTCGAGGATCAGCTGGCGCTGCGCCGGAGCATGCGCTGGAAGCGCCCTTTCACCAAGGGACTTGACGATCTCGGCGGTACGCTGGCGCAAGTCGGCGATGATGCGCCCGTGATCCTTCTCGCCCATGAACCCGATATCTTTCCCGCCGTTCCCCAGCGCGTTTCGCTCACTCTTTCTGGGCATACGCATGGAGGACAGGTGAGGATTTTCGGCTGGTCGCCTTATTCGCCCTCGCGCTATGGTGACCGGTATGTCTATGGCCATATTGTCGAGGAGGAACGCCATATCATCGTATCCGGCGGCCTCGGCTGCTCCATTGCGCCGGTCCGCCTCGGCGTTCCGCCTGAAATCGTTGTGATCGATGTGGGATAGAGGATCATGCCGAAACGCAAACACATCAGATTGAATGCCGGCCGCGCGCGCTTCCAGGTCCGTGTCGCGGGCCTTGGATTTCGGGACGGCCATGTCCTGGTGCATCGCGCCGTGCACGAACACTTCTGGACTTTTCCCGGCGGCCGCGCCGAGATCGGCGAGACCTCGGAAGAAACCTTGCGGCGGGAGATGATGGAGGAGATCGGCGTTAACGTTACGGTCGGGCGACTGCTGTGGTCGGTCGAGAATTTCTTCCACTACGAGCAGCTCGACTGGCATGAACTCGGCCTCTACTATCTGATGGATATTCCCGCCGAATTTCCCTTCGATCCGAAGGACATCGTGCATCGCATTCAGGATGGCGACAACGATCTGGAATTCAAATGGGTGCGGGCGACGCGCGATGCACTGGTGGCGCTCGACATCCCACCTTATTTTATCGCCGAGGAAATCGAAGCCTTGCCACTGACGTCTCGTCATCTCGTCTGGCGGGACGGCGATCTCGACAAGGCCTAGCGAGGAGGCTCCATGTCCGCTTTCGATGCCGTTCGCAGCTTTCGCAAGCTTGCCTATAACAACGCATTGGCGAATGTCCGGCTGCATCGTGCCTGCGCGGCATTGGAGCCCGGCGAATTCGAAGCCAAGCGTGTGAGTTTCTTTCCTTCAATCAAGGCGACCCTCAATCATATCCTCAAGGTGGACTGGTTCTATGTCGACGCGCTTGAAGGCGGCACTCTGGGCCTGAAGGCTTTTGACATTGAGGAGCCGTACGACCGCCTGGACGAATTGACCGGGCAGCAGGCCGATGTCGATCGGCGGCTGGTGACCTTCTGTGAGGCGTTGATGACGGAGACGGCGATGCGGGTCATCGATATCCAACGCGACGGCCGCATCCAGCGGGAGAGGGCGGATGATGTGCTGAACCATCTGTTCCAGCATCAGACGCATCATCGCGGGCAGGTTCATGCCATGCTTGCCGGAACCAGCGTCGCGCCACCGCAGCTCGACGAGTTCATCGTTTCGGACGATGCGCGGTTCAGGGGCGAGGAATTGGCAGCGCTTGGTTGGGATGAAACGAAGCTGATGCGCTGAGGTCAGCCTGTAGCGACATCGTCTTTGCCAGCGTTTCGATCGTCCGCTGCAGCAACGCCTTTCCGCCGCCTTGCCATCCAAGAGCGCGGATCCTCGACGTATTCATGACGTTGGACCCGTACGCTGCAGGCGCCGGCAACGCGTGGGGACAGCCCGTTGCGCTTTGAAGATGCCCTAGGATCTCGCGCGTGTCGGTCAGAATATCCGAGAGATTGAAGGCTTGGCCGTCAATGCGGGCAGCTTCCGTCTCCAGCAAAAGACGGACAGCGCGGCCGAGATCGCGGCCATGAACCTCGGTTCCAGCACGCGCGGGAACCGGCTTGCCGTTCAGATAGTCGTCGAACAGCTCGTCCCATTTGTTCGGTCGGAGGTCTCCATAGACGCCTGTCGCTCTCAGGCTCGTGGTCGCAAAGCCGGGCGCGGACATGGAGAAAAGTGCGTGTTCGGCGTCGCGCTTCACCTCGCCATAGAGCGTGTTTGGCATCGGCTTGATCGCCTCGGTCAGCTTCTCTCCGGCAGTGCCATCGCCATAGATGGCGCGGGAGGAGAGAAAGATGCAACGGCGAATGCCGGCCTTTCTGGCGGTTTCGAAAAGCTTGGCCGAGCCGTCGAGATTGAGCCGGCGAAAGCCGTCCGGATCCTCGCCTTCGCCGCCGCGATATTTGCCGGCAACATGGCTGAAGGCCGCATGCACGAAGAAATAGGCGTCGTCGAAAGCAACGCTCTGATTTTTCGTTGGGTCGAGGCTCAAGGGGACGAAAGAGACCGACTGCGAAACGAGGCCTGATGGAGGCGGATTGCGCCCGCCGATTGCAACCTTGTATCCGGCGGACAGCAGCTCCTCGGCGATGTATCGGCCGACGACGCCTGTTCCGCCTGCGATGAGAACTTTCATGCCGCTGCTCTTGGATTTGCGAGCGTAGCGATATCGGGCATGTTCCGGCCGGTGTGGAAGCTGTGCCACAGCTCGATTAACGGTCTGAGCTGTTCGGCCTTGGGATGGTTTTCTTCCCAGGGTTTCTCATACTGGTAGTGCAGGATCGAGATGCTGTTCCAGTCCCAGAGCGCGGGCATGCTGAACCAGACATATTGCAGCATGTTCATGAAGATGGGCAGTCCGTGCCAATCCGGGAAGAATGTCTCGAGAAAGGTCTGATCCGTGCGCCGCCAGAAGACGTCGGGACGGTCGAGGCTCTCTAGCATATGCCGGAAGGTCGCAAGCGACGGCTTGGCGACGAAGACGCCCGAATTCAGCCGATGGAAATCAGCAAGGCTTTCATAGACGTTCGGCGCGGCGGAAAATTCCGGATAGTCGAAGAGCCTATCGACATTCCTCAGCACCAGCGCATCCGCATCGATGAAGACGCAGGTGTCGTATTCGATCAGCTGCCAGAGCCTGAGCTTGCAGAAATTGTCGAGCGGTGTGTGGAAGGAGGGCTTGCGACCCCTGGTGAAGGGGGCGGCGGCATGAAGATTGCCGCGGGCATGCCGCTCGTTGAAGGCGTCCGACAAAGGCAGGTGTTCGACTTCGACCAGCCGGCAGTCGAGCGCTGATAGCGGGGCAAGATCGTCTCCATTGACCCCTCCCGTATGGAGCACGACGATATCGGCCTTCGTGCCGCTGTGAACGATCGAGCGGGCAAGCGCCAGAGCACCCATGGCGTAATCGGCATTCGTGACGAGCGTCACGAATGCCTGCCCGGCACGGGGACGGCTGTGAGGCCACAAGCCCTGCAGCATTTCGCTTCCGAGCATCATGACACGGATTTCAACCTCTTGCCCTCGGGATCATGGTTGACCGTCGCGGCGAGATCCTTGGTCCAGGCGGAGATGGCCGGAACGCGCGATCGATCGACGCGATAGGCATATTTCTTGGCGACGTCGACGATTTCGCTGAGAAGGCCGGCTTCGAGGGTGATTGGCTTGAGCCCGAGATCGAGGAATTTTTCGTTCTTGACGATCAGGTCGTTCTCGGGCGCTTCCTTGCGCGGATTGGGCAGACGGACGACTTCCGCGCCGCTCATCTTGGCGATCATGTCGGCGAGATCGCGGACGCGATGTGTTTCCGTCATCTGGTTGAAGATTTCGACACGAGCGCCGCGGGCCGGCGGATTCTTCAGCGCCAGCTCGATGCAGCGCACGGAGTCCTGGATATGGATGA
The DNA here is from genome assembly GCF_008370325.1 of Martinezella tropici. GTDB lineage: Bacteria > Pseudomonadota > Alphaproteobacteria > Rhizobiales > Rhizobiaceae > Rhizobium > Rhizobium tropici_B. Next base: position 276,175 of record NZ_VNIP01000006.1, read on the forward strand.
AGGCGCGGGTCTGGCCGCCGGTGCCGTGCACGGTCAGGGGATGGCCGATCGCCGCCTGGATGAGAAAGCGGTTCAGCACCGTGCCATAGTCGCCGTCATAGTCGAACCGGTTGATCAGCTGCTCGTGCCGGCGCGTCTGCTCCGTGTGCGTACCCCAGACGATGCCCTGATGCAGATCGGTGATCCTGAGGCCGTCGTTCTTGGCATAGAACTGAAACAGCAGCTGATCGAGACACTTGGTCATGTGGTAGATCGAGCCGGGATTGGCGGGGTAAAGGATTTCCTGGCTGACGGTGCGACCGTCGGTCGTATCGATGCCGACAGGCAGATAGCCTTCGGGGATGGCGGCACCCACCGTGGAATAGCCATAGACGCCCATCGTGCCGAGATGCACGAGATGCGCGTCAAGATTGAGTTCGGCGAGCGCGTTCAAGAGATTGTGCGTGGCGTTGACGTTGTTGTTGACGGTGTAGTTCTTGTGGCGGTCGCTCTTCATCGAATAGGGCGCGGCGCGCTGCTCGGCGAAATGCACGATGGCGTCGGGGCGGTGCTCGACAAGCCATTTCTTCAGAAGCTCATAGTCCTTGGCGAGATCGATGAGATTGAAATGGATGCGGCGTCCGGTTTCGGTGTGCCAGATGCGGGTGCGTTCCTGGATCGAATCCATCGGCGTCAGCGATTGGACGCCGAGTTCGGTATCGATCCATCGGCGGGAAAGATTGTCAAGGATGTGGATCTCATGACCGGCGTCGGAGAGGTGGAGCGAGGTTGGCCAACCGATGAATCCGTCACCACCCATAACCGCTATTTTCATGAGATTTTTCCTTCTGCGCCGATCCGCTAGCCGGCACCATTCCGGATAGTCGGAGTCTATGACAATTGTTCAAAGCTTGCTTGATGGCAGAACTTCGGCCAAAGAGATGCCGGACATTCAAGGAGATGCGGCAACGATGAACAGCCCCTTTCTGATTGCTGGGGAACTGGAAGCCGGAAGCCACCGGCTGATGCAGCGAGTCTATTACGAGGATACGGATTTTTCCGGTCTCGTCTATCACGCACGGTATCTGCATTTCCTCGAGCGCGGGCGCACGGACTATCTGCGCTGCCTCGGTGTGGAACAGCGCGAACTATTGAATGCCGATGACGAAGGGCTGGTTTTCGTCGTTCATCGCATGGAGATCGATTTCAAGGGGCCGGCGCGCATGGATGATGTGCTGACGATCCGCACGGTCACGGAAAAGGCCGGCGGCGCCAAGATGGTGCTGTCCCAGGAGATACGGCGCGGCGACACGTTGCTGATCGCCGCCAAGGTCATCATCGCCGTGATCAACGCGAAAGGACGCCCGCGGCGTTTGCCGGAAAAACTCGCCGCGCAGATGCTGGCGGCATCGGAAAATGTTGGCTAGCAGAGGATTTGGCGTCTTCACGTCGCCAGACGGCGGGAGCAAAGATACGTGATTGGAAATAGGCTGCTTGCAATAACTTGAGTTTTATGTGAAGGAATTCGCCACGCAAGCTTTGTCTGCGTTTGCCGCCGGTTTCGTCCGGTCAGTTCTTCCCTGGAGCTAGAATAACCTTCGCCGCCGTTAAATCCTTCATGTTTCGACGCTAACATTCTTTTAACCATAATAGTGTCTTACTGGTTATGTCGGAGTTTGTGCGGTGCACGCCTTCCTTTGACCAAATTTGACGGCAAGAAGGCAGTTGTAAGCTTGGAAGGCTTGACCAGGGCGTTCAGCGGCGGCTGCCAAACAATTCTTGTGAGATCACTTTTAGCCGCCCGGTCTAGCGCCGGGCGTTTGGATTCGGGGATTTTGGATCAATGGAACAAGTAGCATTGGCGGCGGCGGCCACACCGGACATCACGCTCTGGTCGCTCTTCATGCAGGCGGGCTTGGTCGTCAAGCTCGTCATGATCGGTTTGCTGGCAGCGTCCGTATGGACCTGGGCGATCGTCATCGACAAATATTTGAGCTATGCGCGAGCGCGCCGACAGTTCGATCATTTCGAGCAGGTCTTCTGGTCTGGCCAGTCGCTCGAAGAGCTCTATCGCACGCTTTCGGAGCGCAACAATACGGGCCTCGGCGCCATCTTCGTCGCCGCCATGCGCGAATGGAAGAAGTCCTTCGAGCGCGGCGCCCGCTCGCCGATCGGCCTGCAGATGCGTATCGACCGCGCCATGGACGTGACCCTGGCGCGTGAATCGGAACATTTGACCGCGCGCCTCGGATCGCTCGCGACCATCGGTTCTGCCGGTCCGTTCATTGGTCTTTTCGGTACGGTCGTCGGTATCATGACCTCGTTCCAGGCGATCGCCGGTTCGAAGTCGACCAACCTTGCGGTTGTTGCGCCGGGTATCGCCGAAGCGCTGCTTGCAACCGCCATCGGCCTGGTCGCCGCTATCCCGGCCGTTATCGCCTACAACAAGTTCTCGGGCGATGCCGGCAAGCTCTCGGGCCGCATGGAAGGTTTCGCGGACGAATTCTCCGCCATCCTTTCGCGCCAGATCGATGAGAAGCTGCAGCCGCGTCAGGCAGCGCAGTAAGTCGCGGACAGGACCGGAGTATTTCACATGGCAATGTCTGTTGGAGGCAAGGGTGGCGGCGGTGGCCGCCGGGGCGGTCGTCGCGGCGGTGGCCGGGGTGGTCCGATTTCCGAGATCAACGTGACGCCGCTGGTTGACGTCATGCTCGTGCTGCTGATCATCTTCATGGTGGCGGCACCGATGATGACATCGGGTGTTCCGATCGACCTGCCGCAGACGCAGGCCGGCGCGCTGAACGCCCAGACGCAGCCCATCACGATTTCGATTAAGGCCGATGGCCAGGTGTTCATCGGGGAATCGCAGATCCAGGCCACCGAAATCGCGGATAAGCTGAAGGCGATCGCCACGACCGGCTATAGCGAACGCATCTTCGTAAAGGGCGATGCGAAAGCGCCTTACGGCGTGATTGCCGACGTCATGTCTCGCATTCAGGAGGCCGGCTACAAGAACATCGGCCTGGTTACGCAGCAGCAGACAACGGATCACTGACGAACCGACATGAAGCGCAGTATTGCTACATCTGCTGTCATTCACATCCTGGTGCTGATCGGCGCCATGGTGACACTGAGTGCCCCGGCGCCGCTGGAGACGCCGGAAAGCACGGCAATGGATGTCGATATCGTGACTGCGGATCAACTCCAGCAGGGCGAGAAGAAAGCGCCGGTGACGGATCACGTCTCGCGCAAGCAGACCACGAAGCAGGATCAGGTCGCCAACGCCCAGAATGTCGGCGAGAACAAGGTCGATATCAAGAACCCGGTCGTGCCGACCCAACGACCGGAGAGCGAGACTGCGGCCCTGGCGCCGAAGAAGGTGGAGACGCCTGTTCCGCAGGACGATCCGCGGCCGAATGATGTCAAGACGATCGAGCAGAAGGAAACGGAAGCCGCACCGAAGGAAGTGGCTGCCATTCCGCAGCAGAAGCCGGATGTGACGCCCACTCCGACACCGAAGACGGACCCCACACCGCCGACACCGAAAGCCGATGCGACGCCGACCCCGCCGCCGGTACAACAGCCGGTCGACCAGGCTGAAATCCCGCTGCCAACCAATGCTCCCGTTCCGGTTGTCAAGCCGCAACCGACGCCGCCGAAGGCCGCCGAGCAGAAGCCGGAGGTCAAACCGACGCCGAAGCCGGATGTGAAGGTGGCCGACGCCAAGCCGACGGACAAGACGACGACGCAGAGCACCAGCAAGACAACCTCTCCCGATGACGGCAAGAAGGACGCTGACAAGAAGCGCGAGACTCCAAAGGGAGCTAAATCGGCCAGCGATTTCAACGCCGATGAAATCTCGGCGATGTTGAACAATACATCGTCGAAGGGCGGTGCTGCACGGTCGTCCAAGCAGGCGTCCGCCGGTGCGGATACGCAGGTTGCTTCACGTGGTGGGATGAAATCGCTCGGCGGTGGCAAGCTCAGCCAGAGCCAGAAGGACGGTTTGCGCGATCTGATTGGTAAGAACTGGAATGTTGTCCCCGGCATGGAAGGGGCAAGCGATGTCACGATCAAGGTTCATGTTCGTCTCGACAAGTCAGGTCAGATTGTCGGCGCACCGGAAGTCTCCGTCAGCGGCGGCCCGGCTACGACGCAGCAAGCGCTAAGAGGCGCCGCCGAGCGTGCGGTGCTGAAAAGCCGTACCGATCTGCAAAAGGAAGTGAACGCCGGAGGATTGTTGCCGCCGGATAAATATGATGGCGCGGACGGCTGGAACGAGCTGGTGCTCAACTTCGATCCGAGAGACTTGGGGCTGTGATGCGGGAAATGCAGCCTTCAATGAGCCACTGTCGCCGTTTCGGCCTGAGCTTGCTTGCGGCCTTGGGCATGATGTTGGCTGGTTCCGCGTCGGTGCAGGCTGCAAGCCCTACACAGCCGCATGAAAATTCGACTAGAGACAGTATCCGCGACGACGTCGCGAGGAATTGGAATATCGTTCCCGGCATGGAAGGAGCGAAGCACGTCCACGTCCAGGTGCATCTCAAGCTCAGCCGAAGCGGAGAAATCGTCGGCGAGCCGAAGGTTACAGTGACCGGCGGTCCCAAGGCGACGCAGCAAGCCATCGCGGCGAGCGCGATGCGAGCTGTGCTCCGGACTGCCCCCTTCAAGAATCTGCCAACAGATCAATATGACGACTGGAAAGAAGTTACCCTTAACTTCGGACCGGTTCTCTGACGAATTAATGCTGAAAGGCTTGGCACATATGATCAGAAACTCCCTCGTTCGTCTCCTGCTGGTGCTGGCAGGCCTGACGGCAGTCCTCGCCACTCCGGCCTATGCCGTGGTCGAGCTCAACATCAACAAGGGCAATGTCCAGCCCATGCCGATCGCTATCACCGACCTTCTGTCGAATGATAGCCTTGGCCCGCAGATCTCGGGCGTGATCGCAGCCGATCTGCAGCGCTCCGGATTGTTCGCTCCGATCAACAAGCAGGCCTTCATCGAGAAGATCACCAATCCGGATTCGACCCCGCGCTTCCAGGACTGGACGTCGATCAACGCGCAGGCGCTGGTGACGGGCCGCGTCACGCAGGAAGGCGGCCGCCTTCGTGCCGAATTCCGCCTGTGGGACACGTTCGGCAATAGCCAGATGATCGGCCAGCAGTTCTTTGCCCAGCCGGATAACTGGCGCCGCGTTGCGCACATCATTGCCGATGCGATCTATCAGAAGATCACCGGCGAGAAGGGCTATTTCGATACGCGCGTCGTTTTCGTTGCCGAAAGCGGCCCGAAGACGGCTCGCAAGACGCAGCTCGGCATCATGGACCAGGACGGCGCCAATGTGCGCATGCTGACCGACGGCAGCGATCTGGTGCTGACGCCGCGCTTCTCGCCCAACCGGCAGGAAGTGACCTACATGTCCTTCGCCAACCAGCAGCCGCGCGTCTATCTGCTGCAGTTGCAGACGGGCCAGCGCGAATTGGTCGGCAACTTCCCCGGCATGACCTTCTCGCCGCGCTTCTCGCCGGATGGCCAGCGCGTGATCATGAGCCTGCAGCAGGAAGGCAACGCCAACATCTATACGATGGACCTGCGCTCGCGCACGACGACACGCCTGACCTCGACGGCCGCCATCGACACCTCGCCGTCCTATTCGCCCGACGGCTCGCAGATCGCCTTCGAAAGCGACCGCGGCGGAAAGCCGCAGATCTATGTGATGGGTGCCGACGGTTCCAACCAGCGCCGCATTTCCTTCGGTGACGGTTCGTACTCCACGCCGGTCTGGTCGCCGCGCGGCGATCTCATCGCCTTCACCAAGCAGTCCGGCGGAAGCTTCTCCATCGGCGTCATGAAGACCGACGGTTCGGGCGAGCGCCTGCTGACCACCGGCTTCCATAACGAAGGCCCGACCTGGGCACCGAACGGCCGCGTCATCATGTTCTTCCGTCAGCCGGCCGGTTCAGGCGGCCCGCAGCTCTATTCGATTGACCTGACCGGCTATAACGAACAGAAGATCCCGACTCCTGGCTTCGCTTCCGACCCGGCATGGTCGCCGCTTCTCGAGTAGCGAGAGCCCTGCCACGTTATCGCCGCAAAGTCCTGTGAGTGGACCCTTTCGGGACGATTTTAGGACATCATTAACCATATTTGTTGGAATCGGATTAACCGAACCCGGTTACAGTCTGGCAACCCTGATAGAGACTTAAGGAGAGACCGGCCATGAGCCGCATCGCAACCCCGGCCGTTGGCCACATGCAGAACCTCGCCCGCAACCCGATCATGATCGCGCTTTTCGTCGGCCTTTCTTTGGCTGGCTGCGCTTCCAAGAAGGGTCTGCCGAACGATGCCAACGGTCTCGGCCTGAACGGTGCCGGCAATGCTACCCCGGGTTCGCCGCAGGACTTCACGGTCAATGTCGGCGACCGCATCTTCTTCGATACCGACAGCACCTCGATCCGCTCCGACGCCGCCCAGACGCTCGACCGTCAGGCTCAGTGGCTCGCCCGCTATCCGAACTATGCGATCACCGTCGAAGGCCATGCAGACGAGCGCGGCACGCGCGAATACAACCTGGCACTCGGCGCCCGCCGCGCGGCCGCTACCCGCGACTATCTCGCTTCGCGCGGCGTTCCTGCCAAGCGCATGAAGACGATCTCCTACGGCAAGGAACGTCCGGTCGCGACCTGCGACGATATTTCCTGCTGGTCGCAGAACCGCCGCGCTGTCACCGTGCTCAACGGCGCCGGTTCCTGATAGGTCAAAAGCCAGTCGAGAATGTATAAAGGCGGCCTCCCAGCCGCCTTTACTTTTTTGACCACACTTTGGCCGAACTCCGTTGCTTTTTGAGAGCAATTGTAAAAATCTCCTGTTCGAGCCCTTGGCCCGAAGAATCAATGAGACAGGACGATCCATATGAGAAAACTTGTCGTGGCGAGCATGCTTTGTCTCGCTGCCTTTGCAGGTAGTGAGCGTGATGCTTCTGCCTTGTCGCTGTTCGGAATCCACCTCGGAGGCCGTGATGCCTCCGCGCAGTCGGCTTCCAACAACGTGTATCAGAGACAAGCGCAATACGGCCAGGCACCGATCATCAATGTTCAAAACAGCGACGCCGAAGTTCGCGTGCAGCAGCTCGAAGACCAGATGCGCCAGCTGAACGGTCGCGTCGAGGAAATGAGCTATCAGCTGCTGCAGATGCAGGAACAGATCCGCAAGGCCCAGGAAGACAACGAATTCCGTTTCCAGCAGCTCGAAAAGCGCGGCGGCGGTGCGCCGGCTGCAGGCAGCACGATGAAGAAGAGCGAAGCCGATGCTCCGGCGTCGGGTTCCGGCGGCCAGCGGCAGGATGATATTGCCGGCGTCATCGGCGATTCGCAGAATAGTGATGTCGCTTCCCAACAGGGAAGCGGCGCGGGCAAGCCGCCGAGCCAGCTTGGTTCGATCCAGTTCGACCCGGGCGGCAAGCAGGTCGGCTCCTCCATGTCGGGGGCCAACAATGGCGCGGGCAAGCCCCCAAGCGCCGGCTCCGGGACCCAGAGCGCCTCGCTAGGCAACGAAAACGATCAGTACAAGGCTGCTTATGGCCACGTCCTGTCGGGCGATTATAGTGTCGCCGAACAGGAGTTCCGCCAGTATCTCGACAGCTATCCGAGCAGCACACGGGCAGCGGATGCGAATTTCTGGCTCGGAGAGGCGCTCTACTCGCAGGGCAAGTACAATGACGCCGCCAAGACCTTCCTCAATGCGCATCAGAAATATAGCACCTCCGAGAAGGCACCTGAAATGCTCCTGAAGCTCGGCATGTCGCTCGCCGCGCTCGACAACAAGGACACAGCCTGCGCCACGCTTCGCGAAGTGACCAAGCGTTACCCAAAGGCCTCGAAAGCCGTGACCGGCAAGGTCGCCAGCGAAGAGAAGCGGCTTGCCTGCTGAGCGCCATGTCTACTGACGCTGTGACCGGCGATGCCACGGCCCTCATGCCAGAAACCGCCGCGGCAGAATTCCTACAATCCCTATCGCCGCCTGCTCATATCCTGGTTGCCGTTTCCGGCGGCAGCGATTCCATCGGGCTTCTGATTGCCCTTGACCAGCAGCTGAAATCCCATTCCCGCAGAGATATCACCCTTAGCGCCGCGACCATCGATCATGGCTTGCGCGCCGCAGGGGCAGACGAAGCGCGAGAGGTCGCAGCACTCTGCGCTTCGCGCGGCATTTCCCATTTTACCCGTCACTGGGAGGGTGAAAAGCCCGCAACCGGCCTCATGGCCGCTGCGCGCGAGGCACGCTATGAATTGCTCGCCGAGCTCGCCGAGGAGATTTCGGCCAACCTCATCGTCACTGCCCACACCACAGATGATCAGCGCGAGACCATGGTCATGCGCGGTAAGCGCCGGCTGGGGGAGGTGGACGGCCTTGGTACCGGCATCGCCGATGCAATGCTGTTTGACCGGCGTATCTGGATTGTCAGGCCGTTTCTGGCCTGCCGGCGGGTGGATATCAGAGCCTGGCTCAAGATGCGCGGCATATCCTGGCTCGATGACCCCAGCAACGCGGATATGAGATATGAGCGCGTGCGTACGCGCATGGAACTTGACGCAGATCCGTCGGCACCGCTATCGGGCGATGGCGGTGCCGGCCGCGCCGCGCTGTCCGGGAAGGCTGCCGCATGGCTGGACGACCACGTCACCATCCATGCGAATGCGCTTTGCGTCATCGATCGATCGGGCCTCTCGGCGGATAAAGCGGTCGTTGCCTATGCCCTGTCCTACCTTGCCGCCGTCTTCGGTGGCAGGACTTATGCGCCGGGGCGGGTGCAAATGGAGCGTGTTCTCGAATTTGTGAACGGTGCGGATCCCGGCCGGCGCACGGCCGGCGGCGTGGTTTTCGACCTGCGCCGCGATGGGCTTTACCTCATGCGGGAAAGCCGCAATATCGCCCCGCTGTCGCTCGCGCCGGGAAAAAAGGGCAATTGGGACGGTCGCTTCGAAATAAGCAATTCGGGCCAGACGCCGGTCGGCGTGCGCGCCGCCGGTATGGAGAATGCGGCGATTTTTCCGTCGAATCTGCCGAAAGGAGCCGCGCGGCGCGCCGGCGCAGCGATGCCGCTGATTGCGACGGAAGCGGGGACAAAGGCAGCATCGGTTGCGGTCGTGCCCAATCTTGCGCCTTTCGACCGCTTTTTGACACGATTCGACCTCACATTCGCAGATCGGCTTTCAATCGCTTTTGGCCGTGAAGCCTATATGCGGCCGCCGCTTTCGGTCCTATAGACGGAAAAAGCATGCGGCGACGCGGTTTGCCTTGGCAACGGCTTGGCGCAACCCTATGTTAGGGATCAAGTAATGCCGTCGCTTAAGCGGCGGAAGTTTCAGTGCTGGGGAGTTCGATGAACCCTAATTTTCGTAATTTCGCTCTGTGGGCAATCATAGCCTTACTACTGATTGCTCTGTTCAGCATGTTTCAGAACGCGCCGGCACAAACAGGCTCCAGGGAAATTCCGTATTCGCAGTTCCTTCGGGAAGTTGATTCCGGCCGCGTCCGTGACGTGACCGTTACGGGTAACCGCATCATCGGCAGCTATGTCGAAAACAGTTCGGCCTTCCAGACCTATGCTCCGGTCATCGATGATAGCCTGCTTGAACGCCTGCAGTCCAAGAACGTCACCGTTGCCGCCCGCCCGGAGTCGGACGGTTCCTCGAGCTTCCTGAGCTATCTCGGCACGCTGCTGCCGATGCTCCTGATCCTCGGCGTCTGGCTGTTCTTCATGCGGCAGATGCAAGGCGGATCGCGCGGAGCCATGGGCTTCGGCAAGTCCAAGGCCAAGCTTCTGACGGAAGCGCATGGCCGCGTCACCTTCGACGACGTCGCCGGCGTCGACGAAGCCAAGCAGGATCTGGAAGAAATCGTCGAGTTTCTGCGTGATCCGCAGAAGTTCCAGCGCCTTGGCGGCCGTATTCCGCGCGGCGTTCTGCTTGTGGGACCTCCCGGTACGGGTAAGACGCTTCTGGCGCGCGCCATCGCCGGCGAGGCCAATGTGCCGTTCTTCACCATCTCCGGTTCCGACTTTGTCGAAATGTTCGTCGGTGTCGGCGCAAGCCGCGTCCGCGACATGTTCGAACAGGCGAAGAAGAATGCGCCCTGCATCATCTTCATCGACGAAATCGATGCCGTCGGCCGCCATCGCGGCGCCGGTCTCGGCGGCGGTAACGACGAGCGCGAACAGACGCTCAACCAGTTGCTGGTCGAGATGGACGGCTTCGAAGCCAATGAAGGCATCATCCTGATCGCCGCCACCAACCGTCCTGACGTCCTCGACCCCGCGCTGCTGCGTCCGGGCCGTTTCGACCGTCAGGTCGTGGTACCGAATCCGGATATCGTCGGCCGCGAGCGCATCCTCAAGGTTCATGCCCGCAATGTGCCGCTGGCTCCGAATGTCGACCTGAAGACGCTTGCCCGCGGTACGCCCGGCTTTTCCGGTGCTGATCTGATGAACCTGGTCAACGAAGCCGCCCTGATGGCCGCCCGCCGCAACAAGCGCCTGGTCACCATGCAGGAATTCGAAGACGCCAAGGACAAGATCATGATGGGCGCAGAGCGCCGCTCTTCGGCAATGACCGAGGCGGAAAAGAAGCTCACCGCCTATCACGAGGCCGGTCACGCTATTACCGCGCTCAACGTCGCCGTCGCCGATCCGCTGCACAAGGCGACCATCATTCCGCGCGGCCGCGCACTCGGCATGGTCATGCAGCTCCCCGAGGGCGATCGCTACTCGATGAGCTACAAGTGGATGGTCTCGCGCCTCTGCATCATGATGGGCGGCCGTGTGGCCGAGGAACTGACCTTCGGCAAGGAGAACATCACCTCGGGAGCATCGTCCGATATCGAGCAGGCGACCAAGCTTGCCCGTGCGATGGTGACCCAGTGGGGCTTTTCCGATGAACTCGGCCAGGTCGCATACGGCGAGAACCAGCAGGAAGTCTTCCTCGGTCACTCCGTCTCGCAGTCGAAAAATGTGTCGGAAGCAACGGCGCAGAAGATCGATAACGAAGTGCGTCGCCTGATCGATGAAGCCTATCGCGAAGCCAAGGATATCCTCACCTCGAAGCACGACGAGTTCGTGGCCCTGGCGGAAGGCCTGCTCGAATACGAGACGCTGACCGGCGAGGAGATCAAGGCGCTCATCCGCGGTGAAAAGCCCGCGCGCGACCTCGGCGACGACACGCCGCCGAGCCGCGGCTCGGCCGTACCGAAGACCGGCGCCAAGAAGGATGGTTCGCTCGGTGCCAAGGGCGACGAGCCGGAAGGCGGCTTCGAACCGCAACCGCGCTGACGCACGGAGCCGATTGACCATGTAGACGAAGAGGCCAGTTCTCCTTTGATTAGGGAACTGGCCTTTTTCTTGATGGCTGCAGGTGACGAACGGAAGCTGAGGGTCGGTACTGATGATGGTCCGAATATCGGAATTGAGCGAAGAGCGGGCCGCAATTCGTAAATCCACATTTGGGCGGTCTCGTCGCCGGCATTGTCCTACTGATGATCGGGTGTCGCCATGCGTAAAGCATCCGTGATCCTCAGCTCAACGATTACTTGCCCGATCTGCGGTTTCAAGGCGACGGAAACGATGCCAACCGACGCCTGCTGGTATTTCTATGAATGCAAGGGCTGCAGTGCCGTGCTTCAGCCGAAGGCTGGTGATTGCTGTGTGTTCTGCTCATTCGGAACCGTTCCTTGCCCGCCGATCCAGGCTCGAGGCGGGCGGGGCCGTTGCTGTTGATCGGCTGATGCCACAGTGTGACACGGCACGGGCAGCCCGAGATGCACAATCGTCGTAGCCGGGGGAAGTAATATGGACAGTTTATGTTGTGAATTGGAATATTGTCAGCCTCCACCAGATGCGGTTTTTTAGTGCTTATTAATGGTAACGCGTTGTAATAGGCGGTCTCGGTAATTTAAGTGCCGAGTTTTACAATCTGTGGCATGAGCCACAGGCATCGATGCTCGAAGCGTCTCTGGATTCAGAGCAGTGTTTTCGATGCCGCTGCATGTTTCGCGAAAATGCAGCAACGACAGGAGTGCATATGAAACGTCGCTATTTCGGAACTGACGGAATTCGCGGTCAATCCAACATCTATCCGATGACGCCGGATCTTGCCATGCGCGTGGGTATCGCCGCCGGCACGATCTTCCATCGCGGTAGTCACCGTCACCGCGTCGTCATCGGCAAGGACACACGTCTTTCCGGCTATATGCTGGAAAACGCAATGGTGGCGGGCTTTACCGCGGCCGGCGTCGATGCCTTCGTTCTCGGCCCCATTCCGACCCCGGCCGTCGCCATGCTGACGCGTTCGCTGCGTGCGGACATCGGCGTCATGATTTCCGCTTCGCATAATCCTTACGAAGACAATGGCATCAAGCTTTTCGGGCCGGACGGCTACAAGCTGTCCGACGATCTTGAAATGAAGATCGAGGATCTGCTCGACAAGGACATGACCGAGCATCTTGCCAAGGCTGAGAATATCGGCCGTGCCAAGCGCATCGACGGCGTGCATGACCGCTATATCGAGCATGCGAAGCGCACGCTGCCGCGTGACGTCACGCTGCAAGGCCTGCGCATCGCCATCGATTGCGCCAATGGTGCTGCCTACAAGGTTGCCCCGGCTGCCCTTTGGGAACTCGGCGCCGACGTGGTGACCATAGGCAACGAGCCGAATGGTATGAACATCAATCTGAATTGCGGCTCCACCAGCCCTGTTGCCCTGCAGAAGAAGGTGGATGAAGTGCGCGCCGATATCGGCATCGCGCTGGATGGCGATGCCGACCGCGTCATCATCGTCGACGAGACCGGCACGATCATCGATGGCGATCAGCTGATGGCTGTCATCGCGGAGAGCTGGGCCGAGAGCCAGACGCTGCGCGGCAACGGCATCGTGGCGACCGTCATGTCCAATCTCGGCCTCGAGCGTTTTCTGGAAGAGCGCGGCATGTTGCTTGCCCGCACCGCCGTCGGCGACCGCTATGTCGTCGAGCATATGCGTCAGCACAATTACAACGTCGGTGGCGAGCAATCGGGCCATATCGTGCTGTCCGATTATGGCACGACGGGCGATGGGCTCGTGGCCGCGCTGCAGATCCTTGCCTCGGTGAAACGCACCGGCAAGCCGGTCAGCGAAGTTTGTCGGCGTTTCGAGCCCGTACCGCAGCTGCTGCGCAATGTCCGCATTGCCGGCGGCAAGCCGCTGGAGGACATTCAGGTGCGGCAGGCGATCGCCGATGCGGAAAGCGAACTCGCCCGCAATGGCCGTTTGGTCATTCGTCCTTCCGGTACCGAGCCCTTGATCCGCGTCATGGCGGAGGGCGACGATCGCGGCCAGATCGAGCGTATCGTCGGCGGATTGATCGACGTGATTTCGAGCGTCCGCTCGGCAGCTTGAGCCTGGAAATACCCGGGATATCCAAATCTACGGCCGTCTCATTGAGGCGGCCGTTTTGTTTTTAGCCGGCGGGGCCAAGACGGCCTACTGGAACATTTCGCCGGGATAGGCGCCCCAGAGCTTGTCCTGCCTGATGTAGCCTCTTGCCGAATGTTCCCTTACGGAGACGCGGCACCATATTCCCGTGCAGGACTGCAGCGAAACCAGCACGCGGGGCTGCAGCTCCGCGACCGCCCGAGCGGCTGGATTGGGGTCTGCGCGCAACATGGCATTCTTGGTCAGCCAAGGTGCGATCAGCGCCGTGCGAATGCCGGAGAGCAGGGCGCTATGCATCCAGCCGGTCACGCCGGTGTCGTCGCGGACCTGCCGCCAATGGCCATATTCGTCGATGATCTCCAGGGGCAGGCCGGGTTTCGTATAGATCCATTTGGTTGCGTAGATGGTCGATGGACCCACGCGCATGCGTGCCTTGTGGGCTCTCAGCGAAACATAGCGGGGGATCGGCAATCCCGTTTCGCGCCCCTTGTTCCACGCGGTAGCCGCAACCGGTTTTATCGGCATCGTGCCGGCCAGAGCAGCAGGGCTCAGGAAGAGGATGAGGAGCCCCAGGCAGGCCCATATTTTTCGATGGCAAGTCAAAGACTTCCTCCTGAGTTCGCTTCCCGGCCATTCCACTGTAATGGCGCTATTCTTGCCAATTCGTTTAAAAATCCAGGCCTCCACGCACCCGGCGGCGCATGTCCTCGCGAAGAAGGGAGGAGGTGAAACGGCCGCATCTCGTTCTCTTTATTGTAAAATCAACAATCTCTAATATATTAAATAAAGTATAGTCTCTGAATAAACAGGGTAAATATTCGTAGTTAATCAGGCTTTAACTCATTTTCATCATTATCCCTGTCATGTCTTTTCGATTGGCAAGCATCTGCTGTGCCAAGGCAAGAAATTTGGAGCCAAAGCCATGATGAAATCCATAATAGGAGCACTTGCCACTTTGCTTGTCGGCACGTCGGCCTTTTCCGCTGATCTCTATACACCGGAACCGGTCCAGCCGGCGCCGGAGGTGACTGTCGCCCAATCCAGCGGCTGGTACCTGCGCGGCGATGTCGGCTATGCTTTCACGAAGCTGCGCGGCGCCAACTATTTCCAGGGTTCCAACTCCAGCCTGGTCGATTTCGATAGGGCAACGCTCGGCGACAACTTCACACTCGGCGGCGGTGTCGGTTATCAAATCAACAACTACCTGCGCACCGACTTGACGTTCGACTATCTCTTCAAGTCCGACTTCAAGGGTTCGACAAAGGGCAATTGCGGCGGCTGCGGTCCGGACTTCACCTCCGTCCCGGCAACGTCCCGCGACCTGGCATCCTTGACGGCCTTCAGCTTGCTTGCCAACGCTTACGTCGATCTCGGCACCTATGGCATCTTCACGCCTTATGTCGGTGGTGGTCTCGGTGGCACCTACGTTAAATGGAGCAATCTGAAGAACACGTCCTGCTCGGACGCCAATCCGGACTCCTGCGACGGGTCGGTTACGCATAACGGCCGCGGCAGCTGGCGCTTCACCTACGCGCTGATGGCCGGTACCTCCATCGATCTGAGCTGCAATCTCAAGGCCGACGTCGGCTATCGCTATCGGCATATCCAGGGCGGCGACATGTTCGGCTTCGCTGAAAATGGTGGTCCCGGCTACGACAAGGGCCTGAACCTGCACGAAGCCCGCATCGGTGCCCGTTACACCTTCGGGGGCTGCCAGACGGCAAGCTACATGCCGCCGGCCGATATTCCGGCCCAGCCGGTCTACAAATAAGCGTAGCTTACGCAAGCCATTGAAAAGCCGTCCGGTTTCTTCCGAGCGGCTTTTGTCTTTTCTCTCTCCCGTTAAGTAATTCTTCCACGCTTTAAAGCTTCATTAACCATGAATTCCCTATGGTTAATGAAATCAGAATGGCGGCTTTCCCGCAGAGTTTCTTCTCTGACGGGCTCGCAGGGAAGCAAAGGCCGACCGATTCGACGCGCGGGCGTCAGCCCGAGGATGGAAGGCGAGGGGTAATGATCCGTTTTGACGCGTTGGCGCTGGCCGCAGCGATGGCAGGCGCATCGGCGGGCGTTGCTCTTGCGGGCGATACGCCGCCGGAAATCAAGGTGCCCGAAGTCAGCGTCCCCGAGGTCAGTGTCAAGGATGCGAAGGGATGGTACGTCCGCGGTGATGTCGGTTATTCAGTCAATGCAAGTCGCAACAACACGCGATTCCGTGCTTACGATCCAGCCGGTGGCGATTACAGTTCGAGCCGCTTCGATTCCAGCCGCTTCGGCGGCGATTTTTCCGGCGGCCTGGGTGTCGGCTATCAATTCAACGACCTGTTTCGTGCCGATGTCACGGGAGATTTCTTCAGCGGCGATTTCGACGGCCGTGTCTCCAGCAATTCGTCCTGTTTTGGCGGAGGTGCGGGCACCGGTTGCTCCACAAAGGCGCATTCCTCCTTCAGGGCCGGCAGCCTGATGGTCAATGGTTACGTCGATCTCGGAACGCTTGCAGGCTTTACGCCCTATGTCGGTGCAGGGCTCGGCGCGACGCGCGTCTCGTGGAGCAGCGTCAATGCCATCGGTTCCTGCGTGGACGGTGCTTCCGGCTGCGGAGGCGCGGCTTCGTTCAGCGCGCGCTATCCGGGCGACAGCGACTGGCGCATGACCTATGCGCTGATGGCGGGCGTCGCTTATGAGATTGCACCGAACATCAAGGTCGATCTTGGCTATCGTTTCTCCCACGTCGCCGGCGGCGACATGTTCGGCTATTCCGCCGCCGATTCGGCTGCCGGTGCGGGCGGCACGATGGGCCGTGACGGCGCGCTCTCGCGCCACGAAATCCGCATCGGTCTCAGGATCACGACCTGGTAGGCTCGAGGTCCGAGCGGCTCAGCTTTTCAAGGAATCTCCGAGCCGCTCTGTTTCTTTGTTTCCTCGCAATTCCGGACGGGGAAAACCGCTTGTGCACTTTTCCTGGAATTGTTCTATGGCGTCGTCAGCACATAGTTGATGCGGCGAAAGAAATCCAAGGTTCGGAAGATGTGGGCGGGTATGCGGCGCCACGCGGAAGACTTGGCGGCACGATAATCACGACGCCAGCCGATCATAGTGGTTCGCTGTAACCGGCTGAAGCCGGCGATATTGACGCGTGTGCTGAAGATCGAAATCTGCATGTCCCAGCCACGCTCCACCGCCACATCCCAAGGCAACGACATGACCGCCAGCGATTTGACGATTCTTTCGGCGCCACGGCGCGTGACGAGATAGCAGGCCGTCGAACCCTGCGGGCCGAAAAGGCAACGGCCGACGATGTCTCCCTTCCTGCTGCGCATCATGGCGCGGAAGCCGTTCCAGCGGTGGTTCACAAGCTTGATCAGGTCGGCCGTCGGTGCTGCTTCCTTGGCCGCCATGGCGCGCGCCAGGAAATCGGCATCCAGCGCGACATCATCCTCGATGATGATGGCCATCGCTTCGCCGCTCGCAAGAAACTGGCGTAGTGCCTGCAAGTGACTGCGATAGCAGCCATATTCACCCGGCAGGATGGTCCGGCCGTGCCGGCGCTGGAAACGATCATGGTCCACGTCGGTCCATTGGTCGCGCGGGATGAGGGCGCCGTCGACGCCGTCGATGCGTTCGAATCGGAAGCCGAATTCATCGCTCTGCCGTCGGATCTCCGCCAACCGCTCAGTCGCGCGATCTATATTGATCAGATAGACCGGCACGGTCTGTGCTGTCATGAACGGGGTTTCGGCGAGCGCAGTTAGAGACATTGGGCACATTTGTCGTTTCTACCGGCGCAACCAGGGACGCCAAACCCTATATGATTGTGCTTCGGCATAAAAACCAGTTTTTATATGGCCAAATTTGGCTGAATTTCATTGTGCGTAACTTACGCACCATCAAACTTTTCGCACGACCTTGTGATCGAGCGCCATCCGCAAATTTTACTATTGTGCTCGCGCTCGGCTTCCAATATATCCGGCGGCGGGACACTCCTCCCCAACGAGGAGCTTTCTATCTGAGAGGATAGCATCATGACTAAGCTCGCCAAGCCGGACATCCGTCCGAATAATACCCATTTTTCTTCTGGTCCATGCTCGAAGCGTCCCGGTTGGACGCTTAACGCTCTTTCCGACGCGGCCCTTGGCCGTTCGCACCGCGCGAAGGTCGGCAAGGCAAAGCTGAAGCAGGCCATCGATCTCACTCGCGAAATTCTGGAAGTGCCGTCGGAGTACCGCATCGGCATCGTCCCGGCTTCCGATACCGGCGCCGTCGAGATGGCGCTCTGGTCGCTGCTCGGCGAACGCGGCGTCGACATGCTCGCCTGGGAAAGCTTCGGTGCCGGCTGGGTCACCGATGTCGTCAAGCAGCTGAAGCTCAAGGACGTCCGCAAGCTTGAAGCCGGCTACGGCGAGCTGCCAGATCTTTCCGCTGTCGATTTCGACCGCGACGTGGTCTTCACCTGGAACGGCACCACCTCCGGCGTGCGCGTTCCGAACGGCGATTTCATTCCGGCCGACCGCAAGGGCCTGACCATCTGCGACGCCACCTCGGCTGCCTTCGCTCAGAACCTCGATTTTGCCAAACTCGACGTCGTCACCTTCTCCTGGCAGAAGGTTCTGGGCGGCGAGGGCGCACATGGCGTCATCATCCTGTCGCCGCGCGCCGTCGAGCGCCTGACGGCCTATCAGCCGGCTTGGCCGCTGCCGAAGATCTTCCGCATGACCAGCGGCGGCAAGCTGATCGAAGGCATCTTCACCGGCGAGACGATCAACACGCCTTCGATGCTCTGCGTCGAAGACTATATCGACGCTCTGCTCTGGGCCAAGGACCTCGGTGGTCTCAAGGCGCTGATCGGGCGCGCCGATGCCAACGCCAAGGTCATCCACGATTTCGTTGCCGCCAATGGTTGGATCGCCAATCTCGCCGTCAAGGCGGAGACGGAATCCAACACCTCCGTGTGCCTGAAGATCATCGACAAGGATGTCGTCGCTCTCGATGCCGATGGCCAGGCGAATTTCGCCAAGGGCCTGGTTGCGCTGCTTGAGAAGGAAGGCGTCGCCTATGACGTCGGCCATTACCGCGATGCTCCGTCGGGCCTGCGTATCTGGGCGGGTGCAACGATCGAAGCATCCGACATGCAGAAGCTGATGCCTTGGCTTGCCTGGGCTTTCGAAACGCAGAAGGCGACGCTCTCCCAGGCTGCTGCCTGAGGCTTTGAGCGTTCATGGCTCCGCCGCGATAGGCGGAGCCCAGCATCCCGAAATTCTCGTTGTTTTCACGCAATTCCATACGGAAAGCCATTTCGCACTTTTCCCGGAATTGCTCGTCTTAGCTGACATTTTTCAGGAGGCCTACATGGCACCTCGCGTTCTCGTATCCGACGAACTGTCGGAAACCGCCGTCCAGATCTTCCGCGATCGCGGCGTCGAAGTCGATTTCCAGCCGCAGCTTGGCAAGGACAAGGACAAGCTGTTCGAAATCATCGGCAAGTATGATGGCCTTGCCATCCGTTCCGCCACCAAGGTGACGGAAAAGATCATCGAAGGGGCCAAGAACCTCAAGGTCGTCGGCCGCGCCGGTATCGGTGTCGACAATGTCGATATTCCGGCCGCATCGCGCCGCGGTATCATCGTCATGAACACGCCGTTCGGCAACTCGATCACGACGGCCGAGCATGCTATCGCGCTGATGTTTGCCGTCGCACGCCAGCTTCCGTCTGCAGATGCGTCAACCCAGGCCGGCAAATGGGAAAAATCGAAGTTCATGGGCGTCGAAATCACCGGCAAGACGCTCGGCATCATCGGAGCCGGCAATATCGGCTCCATCGTGATTGCCCGCGCCATCGGCCTGAAGATGCACGTCGTTGCCTATGACCCGTTCCTCTCCAAGGAACGCGCCGAGGAAATGGGCGTCACCAAGGTCGAGCTCGACGAGCTCTTCGCCCGCGCCGATTTCATCACGCTGCACGTGCCACTGACCGACAAGACCCGCAATATCATCGACGCCAGCGCCATTGCCAAGATGAAGCAGGGCGTGCGCATTATCAACTGCGCCCGTGGCGGTCTCGTCGATGAGGCAGCGCTTGCCGCCGCCATCAAATCAGGCCATGTCGCCGGTGCAGCTTTCGACGTCTTCGAAGTCGAGCCCGCCAAGGAAAGCCCGCTCTTCGGCCTGCCGAACGTCGTCTGCACGCCGCATCTCGGCGCCTCCACAACGGAAGCGCAGGAAAATGTCGCTCTCCAGGTCGCAGAGCAGATGGCCGACTATCTCATAAAGGGCGCTGTCTCGAATGCCATCAACATGCCCTCGATCACCGCCGAGGAAGCGCCGATCCTGAAGCCGTTCATCAAGCTTGCCGATGTTCTCGGCGCCTTTGTCGGCCAGGTCACGGAAGATCCGATCAAGGAAATCGAGATCCTCTATGACGGCGTCACCGCCAACATGAACACCAAGGCTTTGACGAGCGCATTGCTTGCCGGCCTGATCCGCAACCAGGTTGCCGACGTCAACATGGTCTCGGCGCCGATCATGATCAAAGAAAAGGGCATCGTGCTTGCCGAAGTGAAGCGCGACAAGACCGGCGTCTATGACGGCTACATCAAGCTGACGGTGACCACCGACAGCATGACGCGTTCCGTCGCCGGCACCGTCTTCTCGGACGGCAAGCCGCGCT
Organism: Martinezella tropici; assembly: GCF_008370325.1. Taxonomy (GTDB): domain Bacteria; phylum Pseudomonadota; class Alphaproteobacteria; order Rhizobiales; family Rhizobiaceae; genus Rhizobium; species Rhizobium tropici_B. The sequence goes on from NZ_VNIP01000006.1 coordinate 296,284, forward strand.
TCATCCAGATCAAGGGCATCAACCTCGACGCCGATGTCGGCAACCACATGGTCTACATCGCCAATACCGACGTTCCCGGCATGATCGGCTTCATCGGCACGACGCTCGGCTCCGCCGGCGTCAATATCGCGAACTTCCAGCTCGGACGCGACAAGCAGGGAGGCGATGCCATTGCGCTTCTCTATGTCGATGGTCCGATCAGCGACGAGGTACTTGCCAAGCTGACGGCGCATCAGGCGATCCGCCAGGCAAAGCCGCTGGTGTTTGCCGTCGACTGATCCTGTCCGCCTTAAACGGGCGGCAGCTGCATAGTTCGCTCCTCCCAAGAGCCAATCCGGAAGTCCGGCGCGACACGAGTTGCGCCGGGCTTCCTTCATGATTGCAAGGGTTGTGGATAAGCTGAGCCTATGGACTATCGAGGCCGACGAAACGCGCCTATTTCTTTGCCATGGAGGCATTGCGGAAGGATGTTTTGGGGAAAGGGATGGGCACGCCGATCGAGTGGCTGGCCAAACCCGTTTCCGTGGCGATTGTGCTCTTTGCGCGCGCTATCACCGCCGTCCGGGCGATCTGGCCCGAAAGCGGCATGCAAGCCCGCCGCTGCGTCTATTTCGCCAATCACTCCAGCCATGGCGATTTCATTCTGGTCTGGGCTGTCCTGCCGCCGCGATTGCGCCGGCGCGTGCGCCCCGTGGCGGGCGCGGACTATTGGCTGAAATCGCCGCTGAACAGTTTCATTGGTCGCGATGTTTTCAACGCCGTGCTGATCGAACGGGATCGTGAAGCGCGCAAGGAGGATCCGGTCACGCAGATGACGCAGGCGCTCGATGCCGGCTCCTCGCTGATCCTGTTTCCGGAAGGCACCCGCAATTTGACCGAGCAGCCGCTACAGCCGTTCAAGAGCGGGCTTTTCCATCTTGCCCAGGCACGTCCGGATATCGATCTCATTCCGGTCTGGATCGACAATCTCAATCGCGTCATGCCCAAGGGCGAGTTCGTGCCCATTCCGCTGATCTGCACCGTCACCTTCGGCGAGGCGCTGCATATCGGCGAGGCCGAGGAGAAGGCGGAGTTTCTGGCGAGAGCCGAAGCGGCGCTGCTGGCACTTGCGCCGAAGCGGGCAGGAGACTGAGCATGGAGGCAGCAAGCGCCGATCTCATCCATCTCGTCCTCGGCATTTTTGGCGTCCTGATCGTCGCCTCCGTCATCGGCTACGTGCTGGAACGGCGGCTGTCGCCCGACGGATCGAATGCGGCGATCGAAAACCTGAATGCGCGCATCAAGGCGTGGTGGGTCATGGTGGTGCTGATCGGCATCGCCTTCGTGGCTGGCCGCGCCGGCGTCATCCTGCTCTTCGCCTTCTGCTCTTTTGCGGCGCTGCGCGAATTCGTGACGCTGATCAACACGAAGCGGGCGGACCATTGGGCGCTTGCCGCTGCCTTCTTCGTGGCGTTGCCGGTGCAGTATTACCTGCTCTGGGCCGAGCAATACGGCATCTATTCGATCTTCATTCCGGTCTATGCCTTCCTTTTCATGCCGATCATCGCGGTGCTGCGCGGCGATACAGAGCGGTTTCTGGTCCGCATTGCCGAGGTGCAATGGGCGCTGATGATCTGCGTCTTCTGCGCCTCGCACGTGCCGGCGCTGCTGACCTTGCATATTCCCGGCTACGAGGGCCGCAACGTGCTGCTGATCGCCTTCCTGGTGATCGTCGTCCAGCTCAGCGATGTGTTGCAATATGTCTGGGGCAAGCTTTTCGGGAAAACGAAGATCGCACCGCGGCTGTCGCCATCGAAAACGGTCGAAGGGTTCGTCGGTGGCGTCATCAGCGCCTCGCTGATTGGGGCGGCGCTCTGGTGGGTAACGCCATTCACGCCGCTGCAGGCCGGGTTGCTCGCCTTCGTCATCACGCTCATGGGCTTTTTCGGCGGGCTTGTGATGTCGGCGATCAAGCGGGATCGCGGCGTCAAGGATTGGGGGCATCTCATCGAGGGGCATGGCGGGCTGATCGATCGGCTGGACTCGGTCGTCTTTTCCGCGCCGATCTTCTTCCATCTCGTGCGCTTCTGGTGGTCGCTGTCATGAGGGGGAAGCTTAAGGCGCTTGCCGGCAGCAGCATCTTGCATGTGCTTTTCGCATTCCTTGCCATGGGCAGCTGGGCCGTTTTCGCCAACCGCATGTATCCGATGCCGCGTCCCTTGATATCAGGCTTTGTGCAAGGGGTGCTTTCCGGCTGCCTGACGCTGTTCCTGAAGTCCGTGGTGGAAGCTTTGTCGCGGCAGTTCCACGGCTTTGCGCGCCTTTGGGCGCCGCCGTTGATCGCGTGTCTGGGCTCGGCAACGATCCTGGTCGTCATCCACGCGCTGAGCGGCACGCCGGAGATCATGAAGACCATCGCCGTACCGCTGTTGGTCTCTTCCAGCTATGCGGCGATTTACAATTATTCGATTTCAGGCGGAAGATTGCGAAATCATGAGAGTGAGGGGTCATGACAGGCGAGGGCCAGGCGGGTAAGGGAAGCAGCGACAGGCGGCCGCTGGCGAGCCGCAACACGCGATGGGCGCAGATGCTGGCGCGACGCATGACCGCGCTTTCGGTGACGCCGAACCAGATCTCGCAGGCAAGCATGCTGATGGCAGCACTGGCCGGCGCTTCGTTCTGGTTCTCCGGTATCGCCGGCGGTATCGGAATGCGGGTGGTCTTGCTGATCTTGGCCGCCTTGTTCTGCCAGCTGCGTCTGCTCTGCAACCTGCTTGACGGCATGGTGGCGGTCGAGGGCGGGAAGGGCGAGGCCGACGGGCCGTTCTGGAACGAATTCCCGGATCGTATCGCCGATATCCTCATCTTTGCTGGCATCGGCTATGGCATCGCAACGCCGGGCCTCGGCTGGGCCGCCGCCGCCTTTGCGGTGCTCACAGCCTATGTCCGCGAGCTTGGACGCGCCACCGGCAATCCCAGCGATTTCGGCGGGCCGATGGCCAAGCAGCATCGCATGGCGGTCGCCACGGGTGCGGCATTGCTTTCAATTATCGAGGCGCTATGGAGCGGCGGCGGCTGGGTCTTGACCATCGCGCTCTGGATCGTCGCTATTGGATCGGCTGTTACGGTCTTACGGCGTGCCGGCAATCTGATCCGGCATTTGAAGGCAAAGGGGTGATTCGCGATTTCGCCCGCCCCTTGCATGGGATGGCAATCCTTTCTATATCCGTTCACAATTGAGGCGGGCCGCAAACAGCGGCCCATTGCCCCGCATGAAAATTCGCCGCTTTTGCATGGCATCCGGCGGTAAAGAAGCATGATCCCGAAAAGTGTGCAGCGGTTTTTGGATCAGATCATGAGACATCAAATAATGAGAGCGTGACGACGTTTCGAAGAAAGGTCATCCTGCTCGGCAGCATCGAAGATCGTTCAAGACTGGCGGCAACGACCGTGAATACACTGGATTTTGACAAGAGGCCTGAAGATACGCGCATCGTCGTCGCTATGTCGGGCGGTGTCGACAGCTCCGTCGTCGCCGGCATTTTGAAGCGGCAGGGTTATGATGTGCTCGGCATCACGCTGCAGCTCTATGACCATGGCGCGGCCGTTCATCGCGCCGGCTCCTGTTGTGCCGGCCAGGATATCGACGATGCGCGCCGCGTCTGCGAAACGCTCGGTATCCCGCATTACGTGCTCGATTATGAAAAGCGCTTCCGCGAGACGGTCATCAATCCCTTCGCCGAAAGCTATGTGGCCGGCGAAACGCCGATCCCCTGCGTTGCCTGTAACCAGACCGTCAAGTTCGCCGATCTCCTGCTGACCGCCAAGGAACTCGGCGCCGATGCGCTAGCGACCGGCCATTACATCCGCTCGCGCCCGAATCCATCCGCGGATCACCCGCTTCGTCGTGCGCTCTATCGCCCAGCCGATGCTGACCGCGACCAGAGCTATTTCCTCTTCGCGACAACGCAGGAGCAGATCGATTATCTGCGCTTTCCGCTCGGCGGCATGCCGAAGGCCGAAACCCGCGCGCTGGCAGAGGAAATGGGCCTCGTCGTCGCCAAGAAGGCCGACAGCCAGGACATCTGTTTCGTGCCGCAGGGCAAATATTCCGATGTGATCGCCAAGCTGAAGCCGAATGCGGCGCTCGCCGGTGAGATCGTCCACCTCGACGGCCGCGTGCTCGGCCAGCACGAGGGCATCCTGCACTATACGATCGGCCAGCGCCGCGGCATCGGCGTTGCGACCGGCGAGCCGCTTTATGTCGTCTATCTCGACGCCCGCTCACGCCGCGTCATCGTCGGCCCCAAGGAAGCGCTGGAAACGCATCGCGTCTATCTGCGAGATGTGAACTGGCTGGGCGACGTGCCGCTCTTGCAGGCGGCTTCCGGCGAAGGTTTTGCCTGCTTCGCTAAGGTCCGCTCCACCCGCGCGCCATCTCCGGCCGTGCTGCATGCGGACGCCAGCGGCATCTATGTCGATCTTACTGTCGGCGAGGCCGGCGTGGCTCCGGGTCAGGCCTGCGCGCTCTATTCGGCGCCGGGCGACGATGCCCGCGTCTATGGAGGCGGCTTTATCGAACGCTCGGAACGCGAGCCGATGGCGGAGGCTTCGCTGAAGGCGCTCCTGGCGAGCCCGGTCGCGGCTTGAAAGCCGAGTGCGCCGCCTGACGAGAAAGCATTGATTTTTCCAAATCATCCGCTTGACACCAAGCCGAACCGCACCTTATAAGCCGCTCAACCGACGGGCCAGCGCTTTTCGAGTGGCGGTTCGTTTGACCTTTGCGTATGATCCTAAAGATCATGCGTTGACGTGGCGGAGTAGCTCAGTAGGTCAGAGCAGAGGAATCATAATCCTTGTGTCGGGGGTTCAAATCCCTCCTCCGCTACCAAAATTTCAAAAGTAAAATCAGAGACTTACTGATTTTCCGTGGCGCTGTCCACTCCAGATGGACAAAGCTGGGCTCACGAGCCTGCCGAGCCGATCCCCTTCGGGCCATCGAGACGGGCCATGTTCTCTTCCAAAGATCGCACAACCTCTATCATGGCGCTCAGTGCCGACATCATGAGTGCGTGGTCATGACCTTCCTGGGACTGGGATAGAGCAAGAGCGCGGGTGTGAAGCTGTTGGTTAATCGACTCGAGCCGGTCGATCGTGTCCTGGTTCATAGCCATCTCCTTTGCAAACAACTGAACAGTGCCATGCCTTCGGGAATGCTCCGAGCGCGACATTTGTTCCGGTGGTGGTCTTCCGTCAAATTGGGGTGGGATCCAAGGGATCGGGGTATCCTGGTTGCGAAGATCGCGGTGTTCCCCACACGCCGATACGGCGGCATCGAAAATTCTTGCTGCGCTTCCGAATAATTGTCGGAACCAAGAGCGGCTGCCTGCGTAAAGATAGGTAGCGAGCTTTACTCGATCCTAATGTGGAACCAAGCGCCCTGAGCCGCGAATTCCGGATGGGGCGCGGCTTTCCATGACGACACCAAGAGCAACTTCGAAGGGAGTCCCTGATGTCGAGCTATAAGCTTCTTCTTATGTTCTTTCTGTCCGCCGGCCTGCTGACCTGCATGATCGTCGTCGGCCTGCTTTCGCTGCATCAGTGAAATCGCGCAGCATGAAGCAAGCGACGTTTTTGCCTATCTCTTCCGCGAAGATCTCTCGATCAGGCAAATTGATGCCGATGCGGCGGCAGGAGCTCTTTTCCCGACTGAGGGCATCATCCGCGGCTGCGACGCGTGCTTGCGGCGAGAGGCAGTCTCACACGAACTCGACGCCTATGCTGTTGATTTTTCGCCAGCGCACCTCGCAGGCCAGCAGCCTGTCGTCTGGAAATCGCAGATTGAAGATGTTTGGTACTGCGAGCGGGTTTTCGATTTGAATCATGGCGCCGGTATCGGACAGGTTTCTGACGATGCAATCGAAAACCGAATGTCCGTCGTTGAATATGATCTTGGCGCCGAGAAGCGTACGTTTTCGGAGGGATGTTCGACCTTCGGGTGACAGTGCCGTCATCGCGTTGGCTTCCTGATTTCTAGTTTTTTGCTAATATGCCATGTTCTAATATCGAAGATATTAACGGGAAGCTGTGAATTGCGTGCTTTTCACGGGTCGACCGACGAAGCGGCCGGCAAGGGCTCCAGGGAGGTCAGCGTTCCTCGATTGCGGCCGAAGATCTCCAGTAAGGCCGGATAATCCAATTCTCCGGCGAACAAGTTGTCGTCATTGACGTTGTATTTCCAAACAGTCACCGCAAATCCGTGCAACATGTCTTGCAAGAAGAAACATGCTCTGGCACCGTGCCGCCATAGGGGATCGGGGTTTTCAATGAGACTGTTTTTGGCGGTGACCACTGCATTGGTGGTCGCTAATTCTGCAATGGCTGCCGATGAAGCCGCGAATAATGCGCTCCGGGTTTGCAAAATGATCGACAATACCGGCTTGTTTACTGCGCCGTGTCAGGTTGCCGGCCGGAGGAACGCCGTCGTGGCGACGATAGATCTGCCGAGCGCCGACGCCAGGAAGGCATGCATGCAGATCGCCGGCGTGGCTTCCTCCAAGGGATTTCATTTTCCCGGCGGCGAATGGACGGTGCAGATCAAGTCGCCGACCAGCGGCGACAAATCGATCGCATTCTGCAGGCTGCCGAAATAGAGCAATTCCAGGAAAAGTGCGTAGCGGTTTTCCGTCCGGAATTGCGTAAAGACAAGGGATAGAGCGTTTCCGCGATTCGAAGAAAAGCGGAAAGGCTCGATCCCCGTTAGGCCGACGCGTTCAGCTCTTCCTCGGCAAAGGCAAGCTGCAGCTCCATCTGGACTGCGTGCATATAGAGGCCGGCCTGCCGCGAGATTTCGTCGTCTTCCACTCCCTGTTCCCGCAGGATGGCGGCAAAGCTCGCCATTTCCGAACGCCAGAAGCGGTTTGCCGCCTCTCCATGAAGCTGCTGCAGGGCTTTGGCACACCGCCTGACATCACTGGTACGCCTGTCGGCCGGGAATGGTAGAAGCGACATATTTCCTCCGTCATTGGCAGAGCGAATCGTCTGCCTCTGATGGCAACATCGCCGGCACTCCTTCATAAAAAGTGAATTATCTCAGAGAGATCCCGCATGTGACGGGAAGGCGGGGCGATTTCATTGCAATACGGATATGCCTGCTTCCCGGGCGGCCTTGATCAAGGCCTCTCTGACGGCCTCCGGCGGGACGGCGCCAAGCATCGCTTCAAGGCAGATACGTACCGCGGCGACATAATCCTCGCCATGCTCGACCGGCCAATGCTCCAACAGAAGTTCGGCAACCTGATGTACTGAATTGACGCGGCGCTGCCCGCCGTTTTCTCCGATCACCAGCGTGATAGCCGGAAATGGTCGTAAAGTGTCTCGTTTCAACACGCATTACCTCCGAAACGTTCTTGCTGCGGTTAACGTTGCAAAAAGCATTCCGGATCGAACGGCTTTTGGCAGGCGTTTATCGAGCTGGTTTCGTTTGTCCACGGAGAGCAGCATCAACGCCGGCTTTCCACGGGGTTTTACGCATCGGCCGTTTCCTGCCGCGGCACTTGCAGGCTCGCGACAGCCCTCCACCGTGGCGTCGCACGGTCGAGGTCCCGCCTATTGGCGCTAAGCCTGACGGATCGGAATGGACGCCGCTAAAAAGCCAAGGCTGGCTTGAGCGCCCTGCTTCCCCGAGCCAGCGACGGGTTCGAGATAGCCTTAATCCAATACGTCCGCTTCAACGCAGGCCTCGACGAAGATTTTCCTGGCCTTGCCGCAGAGAAGGGGATCGTCGTTGGCGGCAAGGCAAAGGTTCCTGGCGGATTTGTATTTCTCGCCTCTGAGAGCGGGCCAACGGAAAAGGAGGTAATCGTGGGCTTCTTCCGGACTTCGAATTGCTTCCGGCATGCCATAGCCGATACGCAGATAAACGGGCTCGGGCCAGCGGACCTCGCCACTATTAAAAATCATGGTCATTTCGATGGTGCTCCGACATTGTGATCGAAACTCCCCTCGCGGCAAAAAGTTTCGCAATTGACGAAAAATCGATCGCGGCTGTTTTGCGGAGAGCGCTGCGGCCTGGCGCGGCGCGAATAGCCGGGCGGGGCAGGGCCAGCATTAGGTTGCGCAGGCCAGTCGATGCCCCTATCACATGGAGAGACAGGCGGCTGTTTCGTGCACGAATGCATGCGGAAGATGCGCAAATTCTATTGAATCACGGGAATTTCGAGGGGGACGCCGGCCTCCGCCGCCGCTGTGACGAAGCTATTGCGGGCCTCCAGCGCTTGTCCCTGACCCCTCTCGACGTCGGCGCAGATTTGCAGAGCCATCATGAATGCCTTGCCCTCCGCCACTGGCCAGGCATTCAGTAACATGTCCAATGCTTCTTTCGTGCTGGTGACTGCATAAACTTTTCCAGTACGCTTGCAGATGACCATGATGGGATAATTCCAGTCTTTATTATTCATGGTGCGAGGCTCCGATCCAATGCCGCCGAAATTAACGCTGTGCTGCACGAAATCTCAAGTTAATTTCAAGACGATATCTGGAGCAGCTAGGAACAGTTTCAATCACCGCGGAAATCAATTCATACCGCAGTGCGATCAACTTTCGATTCATATCTTTCGATGCCGTGTTTTTCACAGGCGATCATTGCATGAAGATTACTTATGCGGCGGCGGAAGATCATAAAAGACTTGGACATACAGCGCAGGCATGGAGAAAGCGATGGCGAGTTTTGTGGAGATCAGGGAGCGGGCCGAGAAGCGCAAGGGCGGCGCCGAGGGGCTGAAGGCGTTGATGCCGAAGGCGCCGAACCATGATGCCCTGCGCGCCCTGCCTGATGACCGCATCCTGGCGGAGATGACGCGCTACATCTTCTACGCGGGCTTCGTCCGCAACGTCATCGATGCCAAATGGGCGGGGTTCGAAGCTGCTTTTTCCGATTTCGATCCGGCCTTCCTCAATCTCGCGCCGGATGATTATTGGCATGAGCTGACCTCCGATACGCGGGTCATCCGCAATGGCGCCAAAATCATGTCGGTGCGGGACAATGCACAGTTCGTTCGCAAGCTTGCCGACGATCATGGCAGCGCTGGCCGCTTCTTTGCCGATTGGCCGCTGGAGGATCAGATCGGCCTGCTTGCCGTTCTCGCCAAGCAGGCGAACCGGCTCGGTGGTATGACCGGCCAATATCTCCTGCGGGCGATCGGCCGCGATAGCTTCGTCATGAGCCATGACGTTCTCGTCTGTCTGCGGCTTTCCGGCGTGCCGATCTCCGAAAATAAGCCGACGAAGAAGGATCTGCGGCTGATCCAGGATCAGTTCAATGCCTGGCGCGCGGAGACAGGCCTGCCGCTCACCTATCTCTCACGCATCTGTGCCTTCTCCGTCGGAATGCCTGGAGAAGAGGACGAGGCCTGATTGATCTGATCCGTCGAATGCTATTGGATCGCGTCGCCAGACAGGGAGGACTAGAATGACGACCGACAGCAGGACCTTGGCCATCAGCGCGCCAGAGCCGCGCTCGCTCGAGCTTATCTTCACCAAGGACGCACTGTCGCTCCTTCACTCGAAATATCGCCTCGTCGAGGCGGATCCGGACAATATCGCCGGACTGGGCGACGAGGTGCTCGGCGAGGCGCGCTACATCATCGGCCAGCCACCGCTTTCGAAGGAAACGCTCGACCAAATGCCGCAACTGCGCTGCATCCTGAATGTCGAGAGCAATCTCATCAACAACATGCCCTATGAGGTGCTTTTCGAACGCGGCATCCATGTCGTAACCACGGGTCTCGTCTTCGCCGAGCCGGTCGCCGAGATCGGTCTCGGATTTGCCTTGAGCCTGGCGCGCGGCATCGCCGATGCCGATCTCGATTTCCGCGAGGGGAGGGAGCTTTGGGGCGGCGACGGCAATGCCCGCGCCCGGCTGCTTTCTGGCAGTGATATCGGCATTGTCGGCTTTGGCGATCTCGGCAAGGCGCTGAAGCGGGTGCTCTCCGGCTTCCATGCCAATATCAGGGTGTTCGATCCCTGGATGCCGCCGTCGATCCTGAGAGAACACGGCGTGCAGCCCGCTGGGCTCGACGAGGTGTTGTCAGGCAGCGATTTCGTTTTCGTGGTCGCGTCCGTCACCAGCGAGAACAAGGGCTTTCTCGATGCCGAAGCTTTCGCGAAAATGCGCAAGGGGGCAGCCTTCATACTGCTCAGCCGCGCGGATGTGGTGGATTTCGACGCGCTGATGGCGGCGGTCGCTTCGGGTCATATCGTGGCGGCAAGCGATGTCTATCCCGAGGAGCCGCTTGGCCTCGATCATCCCGTGCGCAAGCTCAAGGGGTTCCTCCGCTCGGCTCATCGCGCCGGCGCGCTCGACAGCGCCTTCAAAAAGATGGGCGACATGGTGCTGGAAGATATGGATCTGATGGATCGCGGCCTGCCGCCGATGCGCTGCAAGCGCGCCGAGCGGGAAACAGTATCGCGCATGCGCTCGAAACCGGTGACGCGCAACTGACGGCGGGTCTCCATTCCCGGCGCAGTGTCTCTCTGTGCAGGGAATGGATTTGTATTGACGGGACTAGCGGCGATCGAGCCGGTTGGCCAGGCGATCGCCCAGCCATTGCATACCCCAGACCAGAATAATCAGGATCATGACGACGGCGATCATGACGTTCGTTTCATAGCGTTGGTAGCCATAGCGGATGGCAAGGTCGCCGAGACCGCCGCCGCCGATCGTGCCGGCCATGGCGGATGCGCCGATCAGCGTCACCATGGTCACCGTGAAGCCGGCGACGATGCCGGGCATGGCTTCCGGTATCAGTACCTCGCGGACAATGGTCCAGCGATTGCCGCCCATGGCGCGCACAGCGTCGATCAGGCCGCGATCGACATCACGCAGAGAGACCTCGGCAACGCGTGCGTAATAAGGGATCGCGGCGATGGTCAGCGGCACGATCGCAGCCGTCGTGCCGAGCGCCGTGCCGACGATCAAACGCGTCAGCGGAATGAGGGCGATGAGCAGGATGATAAAAGGCACGGCGCGGAAGCCGTCGACCAGGACACCTAGCATGCGATTGATCGCACCCTGCTCGGCGATACCGCCGCGGCTGGTGACGACTAGGGCAAGCCCGAGCGGCAGGCCGATGACGAGGGAGAGAAAGCCCGAGGCGCCCGTCATCCAGATCGTCTGCCAGAACGAACGCCAAAGCAGGCCGAGGATTACATCAGTTGTCATAGCCTAGAACCTCCACCCGGGCAGAACGGGCCTTCAGAAAATCGCTGACCTGCGCGGGCAAGGTCGCGTCGCGCGTCGGCACAGCCACGAAGAAGCGGGCGACGGGCTGGTTTTGGATATGGTCGATGCCCCCATGCACCAGACGGAATGAGCGGGGAAGGGCGGCCGAAAGCTCGGCGAAGAGTGCGCCTTGCGCGGCAGGGCCGGCTAGATCGACGCTGAGGATGGCTTCAGTCCCCGATGTCGGGGAAAGGCGGGCGGCGATATGCTCCGGAAGCTGCGGACGGACGCCGCTTAGCAAGCTCGCAGTGATTTCCGCTTCGGGATTGGCGAAGACCATCCATACCGAACCCTCTTCGACAATCCTGCCAGCATCGATGACGGCAACGCGATCGGCAATCGAACGCACCACTTCCATCTCATGGGTGATGAGCAGGATCGTCAGACCGAGCTTGCGATTGATGTCCTTGAGAAGAGCCAGGATGGAGCGGGTGGTTTCCGGATCGAGCGCCGATGTCGCTTCGTCCGACAGGAGAATGGCGGGCCGCGCGGCAAGGGCACGGGCGATGCCGACACGCTGCTTCTGGCCGCCGGACAGGGCCGATGGGTAGGCCTTCGCCTTGTCGGCGAGGCCGACGAGATCAAGCAGTTCGCGGGCGCGCCGCAATCGTTCCGGCTTGGCGACGCCCTCGATCTTCAGCGGCAGCGCGATATTCTCCTCGACCGTTCTGGAGGAAAGCAGGTTGAAGTGCTGGAAGACCATGCCGATGCGGCGGCGCAGCGGCTGCAGATCCTTTTCCGATAGGCGGGCGATATCGCGGCCTTCGATGTGGATCTCTCCACTATCGGTGCGTTCCAGCCCGTTCAGGCAGCGGATCAGCGTCGATTTGCCGGCGCCGCTGCGGCCGATGATGCCGACGATCTCGCCGCGTCGCGCGGTCAGCGATATGCCGTCTAGCGCCGGCGTCGTGCCGAACCGGCGGCGAACGTCGACCAGGCGGACGATATCATCGCCGGGGGATCGTTCGGGCGGCGCCTGTCCGTCGATTGATGTGGCTGGGGTGAAAGAATTCATTATGTGTCTCTTTGTGTAAAAGCGGCCTTTGAGTTCGTTGAGGCCATTATACCCCCCTCTGTCCCTTTCGGGACATCTCCCCCACAAGGGGGGAGATCGTTGGGAGTTTGTTGCGCGCTTAGCAGAACAATCGGCAATGTGTCAGCAGGCGCGAGACGCGTTTCCTGGTGATGGCTTGCCGCGAATTTCCAATCTCCCCCTTGTGGGGGAGATGTCCCGAAAGGGACAGAGGGGGCGTACTCTCCACGAACTTCTCGGCCAATTTTAGTTAGACTTCACCGCATCCCAAAATCGGAAAAACGCCTAAGGCGGCCCCGGGCAGGATGCCCGGGCCGCCTTGCTGCTCAGCGCTGTTCCCCGCGCCGTTCTGATATCAATAGGCGCTCTGGCCGGTGCCTTTGTAGACCTTGTCGAACTCGGCTTTGACGGTGTCGTTCTGGTAGGATGCGACCAGGGTCTTCACCCAGGCTTCGTTTTCGCTGCCCTTCTTCACGGCGATGAAGTTGCGGTAGGGGTTGTCATTGGTCTGCTCCTGCGCGATGCGGTCTTTCGCAGAGAGCCCCGCTTTCAGCGCCCAGTCGGTGTTGACGACAGCTGCGTCAAGATCGTCGATCGAGCGGCCGACGATACCGGCATCCAGTTCCTTGATGTCGACGTTCTTCGGGTTCTCAGCAATGTCGGCGGTAGTGGCGAGGATGCCGGTGCCGTCCTTGAGCTTGATGATGCCTTGGTGCTGTAGCACGAGAAGCGCGCGGCCTTCGTTGGAAGGGTCGTTCGGCACGCCGATGGCAGCGCCCTTCGGAAGCTCGGCCACGGTCTTGTACTTCTTCGTGTAGAGACCGATCGGCCAGATGCCCGTGTAGCCGGCAATGACAATGTGATAGCCATGCTGCTTGATCTGGTTGTCGAGGTAGGGCTTGTGCTGGAAAGCGTTGGCGTCGACTTCGCCGCGCTCCAGGGCCTCGTTCGGCTGGGTATAGTCGTTGAAGACGACGGGCTCGATCTTCAGGCCCTTCTTGGCGGCTTCGGCGACCACGACGCGCCAGACGTCTTCATCCTCACCGCTCATGATGCCGACCTTGATCGTCTTGTCTGCAGCGAAGGTCTGCGGTGCGGTTGCCGTCAAGCCGAATACGGCGACAGCGGAAGCAAAGATGGCGGCAAGGCCGGCGCGGCGGGAAAGGCGCAGCGCGTCGAAACCTTTGGAAAGCTTTTCAGTCATGGGAAATCCTGTTCCAGATGAGCGAGATTGTTTTCTCGTTGACGGACCAATCATCTCAGACGCGTATTGGCGCCGCGAAGCAGGATCGTGCGTTGTGCGGTGCAGTTCTGAAAAACTCTTTTCAGTGCGATGCGAAAGCGCAAACTAATTTTCTATAAATGTTGTAGATTATTAATGCGGCAAAATGAGCAATTGCCTAAAAACTGGGCGTGTCACCGGTGAATTGGGTCCTTCCAGAGGACTTCTTCCGGTTTTTCGATGGGTTCTATGTCGAGATTGACGACGACCGGTTCCTGGCCGGAGCGGACCAGAACGCATTCCAGCGTTTCGTCGCGGCTCGCATTGATCTCCTGATGCGGCACGTAGGGCGGCACGAAGATGAAATCGCCGGGGCCGGCTTCGGCAACGAATTCCAGATTGTCGCCCCAGCGCATCCGCGCCTTGCCTTTGACGACATAGATGATGCTTTCCAGATCGCCGTGATGATGAGCGCCGGTCTTGGCATTGGCGTGGATCGTCACGGTTCCCGCCCAGATCTTTTCCGCGCCGGCGCGTGCATGGTTGATGGCGGTTGCGCGGTTCATGCCCGGCGTCTGCGCCGTATTCGGGTCGAGGGCATTGCCGGGAATGATTTTGACGCCATGTTTACGCCAGTCGATCGGTTGATGGCCGTGATCGTGCCCGTTTTGATGCCCGTGCTCATGATCGCCGCACATGGTCGTCCTTTCGGTTTTGGAGGGAGATTCGCATGTCTTCCACAGGAACGCTGTTGTTCCACTCTACGCGAAGCCATTCAAAAATAAAGGGAATTGCAGAAAGTTATCAAGGAGGCTTTTCAAGTCGTGATTAATCTATAGACTTGATCAAGTTACATGACCGGTGGGAACATTTCGTGTGGTTCCCGCGTTGCGCCGGTCACAAAATGGTTTGCCGCGCCGAAGTCCCTCATTTTCAGGTGCGCCAAACTGCAGAAGCAGCGCTTGGGTCTCCAAGGAGACCATCGACTTTCATACATGCGCCGGACTTCCAATTGAAAGGAGACAGACATGTCGAATGCCTTGCCGCCCCTTCATGAGGGTCATGCCCCCATCACGCTGCAGCAGCTCTTCCGCGAGGCACTCTACGCCTTCGAGGAGTGGGATAGCGAAGTTACCGAACCGATCGTGACGTTCGAGGGACGTATTCATCCCATTAGCGTCGTTTTCGAAACCATGCGCGAATGCACGGACATCGTGCCGAACAATATCGTCTCGGCGGTGACCGAGCGGCTGACCAAGCCCTGGGAGGGCGAGGGTCCGCTTGACACGATGACCTTTTCGACGGCCGCCCGCGTCATGGGCGTTCTGGTCCGCAAAAGGCTGCTGGTCGTGAACAACGGCATTAGCGTCGCTGCCATCGCGGCAGATGGTCAAGCATCGGAAACCTCGGATCGCTAAATAGCGAAGACCGTTTATCGAAGGCCCGCCGGCATTTGCCGGCGGGCCTTCTGCATTTCATCGGCCGCTCAAATCGAATTCCGGATCGACGGGGATCTGCATTGCCGTAACCAGGTGATTGGTCTGTCCGGCAAGCCCGATGACGGCAAGCAATTCCCCATGCTGCGCATCGGTCATGCCCTTTGCCTTGGCGGCTGCCGTGTGGGAATGGACGCAATAGGTGCAGCCGTTGGCGGTGGAGACGGCGATATAGATCATCTCTCGCACCAGCGGGTCGAGCGCCCCTTCCGCCATCATGACCGCTTTCAGACCCTCCCACGTCCGCTTCAGCAGCGGGGGATCATTTGCCAGGCCGCGCCAGAAATTATTGACGAAGTCGGATTTTCTCACCGCGCGAATATCGGCGAATACCGCCTTGACCGCTGGGATTGCGTCTGCTTCCGCATCATCGAACAATTTCACCGTCGCCATTCTCTATCTCCTTCAGCAATCCTAACTGTGCCGGAACATAGCGCATTTTTACGCCATGTCGGCGGGAGCACGGTCGAATTTGCTTCCTCTTTTCGTTTGCAAAAATCATCCATATGTGAAAATACTATTCACATAAGAAGATTGGGGCTGACGCAGAATCCGGCGGCGGGGATATTCCTCAAGGCGGAGAGGCGCTTTGAGCCGGAGCGATGTCAGGGGGCAGGAATATCGATGGCGTTGAAGAAGGACTTGCCGCTGGCCGGGCTTGTTGTCGTCGATATGAGCCAGTTCCTGTCGGGTCCCTATTGCACGCTGCGGCTGATGGATCTCGGTGCCAGGGTCATCAAGATCGAACGGCCAGGTGGCGGCGATCTCGCGCGCGGGCTCTATCTCAGCGACCATGAAATTGGCGATTCGACGATCTTTCACGCCATCAACCGCTCCAAGGAAAGTCTCGCGATCGACCTGAAGAACGAGCGCGACATGAGCGCGCTACGCAAGCTCGTCTCCAGGGCCGATGTTCTCGTGCAGAATTTTCGCCCCGGCGTGATCGAACGGCTGGGGCTGGATTATGAAGCTGCCTGCAAGCTCAATCCGCGCCTCGTCTATTGCTCGATCAGCGGTTATGGCGAAGAGGGGCCGTGGGTTTCGCGGCCAGGGCAGGATCTTCTGGCGCAATCGCGCTCCGGCGTCATGTGGCTGAACGGTAACGAGGGGCAGGGTCCCGTGCCTTTCGGCCTTGCGATCGGCGACATGCTGGCGGGTGCTGCGGCGGCTCAGGGCATTCTTGCGGCCCTGGTGCGACGCGGCGTGACGGGCAAGGGCGGGCTGGTGGAGACCAGCTTGCTCGAGGCGCTGGTCGATCTGCAGGTCGAGGTGCTGAGCGTCCATATGAACGACGGCAGCAAGCTGCCTGAGCGCTCCCATGTTCGCAGCGCCCATGCCTATCTTTCGGCACCCTATGGTGTCTATCCCGCCGCCGACGGTTATCTCGCCATCGCCATGACGCCGATTTCCAAGCTTGCCGACCTGCTCGGCATGGAGGAACTGGCGCCCTATCGCGATCATGAGAAGAGCTGGTTCACGTCGCGCGATGAGATCAAGGCGCTGATCGCGACGCGCATCGCCACCCGCAACGTTGACGACTGGCTTGCGATCCTCGAGCCTGCCGACATCTGGTGCGCAAAAGTGCTGAACTGGCCGGAGCTTCTGGGCAGCGAAGGCTTTCGCGTTCTCGACATGCTGCAGACAGTCGGGCGCGATGATGGCGTCAGCCTGCGTACCACCCGCTCGCCCATCCGTATCGACGGGCAGCGGCCGAAATTCGAGCGTGCGGCCCCGCACGTTGGCGAGCATAATACGGCGCTCTGGGAGGAGTTCGACCTTGGCTAAAGAGGTCGAGAGGTCGCCGATGGATATAGAAGGAGTTTTCCAATGACGCGCATCACCAATCTTCGCGTTTTCGATTTGCGCTTCCCGACATCGCAGAGCCTCGACGGTTCGGATGCGATGAATCCTGATCCGGACTATTCGGCAGCCTATGTCATTCTCGATACCGACAAACCGGGCCTTGCCGGCCATGGCCTGACCTTCACCATCGGCCGCGGCAACGACATCTGCTGTATGGCAATCGAGGCGATGCGGCATCTGGTCGTCGGCACGGAGCTTAAGGCGGTGCTGGAAAACCCGGGCAAATACTGGCGGCATCTGACCAGCGACAGCCAACTGCGCTGGATCGGCCCGGAGAAAGGTGCGATGCACCTGGCGACAGGCGCCGTCGTCAACGCCGTCTGGGACCTGCTTGCCAAGGAAGCCGGCAAACCGGTCTGGCGGCTGGTTGCGGAGATGGATGCGGAGCAGATTGCCGATATTGTCGACTATCGTTACCTGACCGACGTTCTTACTCGCGACGAGGCCGTCGCC
The DNA here is from genome assembly GCF_008370325.1 of Martinezella tropici. Classification (GTDB taxonomy): domain Bacteria; phylum Pseudomonadota; class Alphaproteobacteria; order Rhizobiales; family Rhizobiaceae; genus Rhizobium; species Rhizobium tropici_B. Next base: position 313,611 of record NZ_VNIP01000006.1, read on the forward strand.
ATCCTGAAGAAGGCGGAAGCCGGCAAGGCAGACCGCATCGCCACGCTCGAGCGCGAGGGCTATGCCTGCTATACGACCTCGGCCGGCTGGCTCGGCTATGACGATGCCAAGCTGCGCCGCCTGTGTCAGGAGGCTATCGACGCCGGCTTCAATCATGTGAAGATGAAGGTCGGCCGCGATCTCGAAGACGATATCCGCCGCCTCACTATCGCTCGCGAAGTGATCGGCCCCGACCGCTATCTGATGATCGATGCCAACCAGGTCTGGGAAGTCAATCAGGCGATCGACTGGATGCGCAAGCTCGCCTTCGCCAAGCCCTTCTTCATCGAGGAGCCGACCAGCCCGGATGATGTCGCCGGACATCGCAAGATCCGCGAAGCGATCGGCCCCGTAAAAGTCGCGACCGGCGAGATGTGCCAGAACCGCATCATGTTCAAGCAGTTCATCGCCGAAGGCGCCATCGACATCGTGCAGATCGATTCCTGCCGCATGGGCGGTCTCAACGAAGTTCTTGCGGTGCTGCTGATCGCCGCCAAGTATGGTCTGCCGGTCTGGCCGCATGCCGGCGGTGTCGGGCTTTGCGAATATGTGCAGCACCTGTCGATGATCGATTACATCGCCGTGTCAGGCACCAAGGACGGCCGCGTCATCGAATATGTCGATCATCTGCACGAGCATTTCATCGACCCCTGCATCATCCGCGACGCGGCCTACATGCCGCCGAGCCTTCCAGGCTTCTCGATCGAGATGAAGCCGGAATCGATCGCGGAATATACGTTCAAGAGGTGAGCTCAGCCGCATTGATCAAAGCAAAAGCCCGCCGTTTGGCGGGCTTTTGTCATTCAGCTCAGAAGGTGGGCTTCAGGCGGATTTGTTCAACCATGCCTGAATGACCGGCACGTCAGTATCGTCAAACTCGTGACCGGCAGGCACCGTTGCAAGTTCGACCTTTGCGCCGCTGTCACGCAGGCGTTCGGCGAGAGGCTGGGCGTATGGGCCGTACAGGTCCTTTTCGCCAGCAATCACAAGTACCTCGGCATCCGACACATCAGCCGCCGGCGGATTTTCGAGCGCAGCCATGGAGCGCAGCAGCACGGCGCGGCGGATGAGGTGCGGGTGCAGCGACAGCATGGCGTTCAGCAGGTTGGCGCCGTTCGAATAGCCGATATAGACGATGCGGTCCGGGTCGAGCCCATAGGCATGGATCGCGCCATCGATGAAGGCGGCAAAGGCTTCGGCCTCGCTGGCGATATCAGCCTGATCGAGGGACATCGGGCCGGTCCGGCGAAACCAGCGCGGGGCACCTTCCTCGAGCGCACGGCCGCGCACGCTGAGCAATGTCGCATCGGCGTCGATCTTATGGCCGAGCGGCAACATCGTCGTTTCGTTGGCTCCGGAGCCGTGCAGCAGAATGAAGATATTGCCGTTCGGCTGCTCGGGCGTGAAGAAGCGATGGATGAAGGGCAGATCGCGATAGATCACGCGCGGTTCGCCGGGCATGGAGAACTGCGGCAGGATCACGTTCAGTTCAGCCAAAAGCTTCGGACTGTCGCCGGGGGCAAAGAGACGCGTGCCGAGCGTTGCCTCGTCCTCGTCAATCAGCATGCCGGGTGCATCGGTTGCGAGTTCGAAGAGGATGCGGCCGGGCTCGCGGACGTAGAGCGAGCGGAAATATTTCCGGTCATGCATCGCCGTCGGCCCGGAATTGATCGCCTGCAGTGCGGTGCGAACCGACTGCAGTTCGGCATCATCCTTGGCGCGAAAGGCGACATGATCGACCGTGCCCGTGCCCGGAGCACTGGCCCAGAAGCCACGTGCATCGCGGATGTCGAGGATATCCCCCGGTTCAGACACGAGCCGGCTGATCGCCCCGCTGGTGGTGAGCGGCCGATAGTCGAAGTGATCGATAAGAATGGCCTGCGTCTCCTCGGGCGTTTCGCTGAATAGCGTCGCGCCACGGATACGCCGGATCGCGTGCTCTTCCGGAATGGTATCGCTCGCCCACGGAGCCGTCGCCTGCAGGGTCGGGGTTCCCACAAGCTTGACGATGACGCCTTCCGGGTCCTTCAGCCGAAGGACAGGCTCGCCGAATTCCTCGGCGGGACCTTCCGGCTTCAGACCGGCGCTCAGGGCTCGCGTCAACCAAAAGCCGATGCTCGCCGGATCGATCGCGAGCGAGATCTCGCCGACCTGGCCGACACCGGCGCGGCCGGGCGAGCCATCTTCCCAAACGAGAAAGGTGATCAGTGAGCCGGGCGAGCCCTTGGCGTCGCCATAGAGGAGATGAAGCTGCGTGGCGTCCTCGAAGCCACCGGTGCGCTTGACGAGGCGCAAGCCCAGGAAGCCGATGTAGAAATCGACATTCGCCTGGACCTTGCGGGTGATCAGCGTGATGTGATGAATGCCGGCGACCATGGGATGCTCCAGACTGTTATTTCGTTCTGGTCGCTATTTAGGCCGTGGCCATTGTTCAATGCAATGTGCGGTCTGTGGAAGGCAGTGTTCACAAAAACGCAACGTTTTGCCGCGCTACATCGGCCGTCAGATCAGGTTTCAGCCGTTCCAGATTTTTTCGGAGTCTTCCGTTTGGACTTTGTCTTAGGCTCCGGCGGTGATTGCAAAGCTTCCTTCTCAAGCCGAAGCTCGCGCAGACGGGCGGTTTTTCGCTCACGGATTGCATGCTCGCTGGCGAGAATTTCTTTAACCGTCGAATCGAGCTGATTGGCCTTGTCTGCCGGCGCCTGTCTCTTGGAACCAAATAGGCTTTCTTTATTCGGTGGTGTCATATCAGCCTCCATAGGGTGTATCGTGTTGATGCTGGTCGCAAATAGCCCAAGCTGATCGACTGTAGGCACAACGGAGATGGTATCATGCTGTAGCAGAAGATGCCCGGCATCAACGATACAATTCGGTAGTCCTTCGCAGAAGCAGGCGAGCGGAGTCCAAAAGAGAGGGTCTTTCAATTCTATTCAGAAGTTTATCAAGCGACATCATGTATGTCATTTTTTATGCGCTATCCAACATTTTGATATTTTAGATGTTTCTGCTTGTGAAGAATACACCTATCGGATACAAGATTCCTCATCGATATTTGTGAATGACGCTTTGCCTCGACGCACTCTGCGCGATAACGACGAACTTCCCTCTCAAAATCGGTCTACTGTCAACCGGGCGTTTCCTGGGTTGACGTCTTTATGTGAGTGATTGAAAGGTCATTGTTATGAGCACAGGTACTGTAAAGTGGTTCAATGCTGCCAAGGGTTTTGGTTTCATTCAGCCTGATGATGGGGCGACGGATGTTTTCGTGCATATTTCAGCCGTTGAGCGCGCTGGAATGAGCACACTGCGCGACGGCCAGAAAATTTCCTACGAGCTTGTCAAGGACAAGCGTTCGGGCAAGATGTCGGCCGATCAGCTCGAAGCCATGTAAGTCATTTGTTTCCGGTCTTTGGCCACGGGTGACCTGGCATGGATCGTTAGGCAATGAAGGAAGAGGTCGGGTTAGCCCGGCCTCTTTTGTTTTCATTCATCCCTGCTTCCGCAAGGCGGACAAAACCGTTCATCAAGGTCGAAGCGCTGATGCATGATCGGTGAGCGCGTTGTGGCTTCGTGCCAGCCGGCTCAGCGCCGGATGATTATTCCGTCCCTACGCTGCTTACAATTTTCGGCATCACGCTCCAGCCAACTCAATGCTCGCCGAGGCTGTCTTCCGGCGATTTGCGGCGATGGCCGCTGATTTCGGAGCCGGCGGTGCGCGAGAAGCTGGCGTTCCAGATCACCGCGAGCAGCGCAATGGCCGTCACGACGATGAAGGCGGCGGAGAAGTCACTCATTTCGGCCTTTGCGTGTCCACGCAGTTGCGTCGAGCCGTGCAGGGCAAGGGCGGCGACGCAGATACCGAGCGAGAGCATCAGCTGCTGGAAGGTCGAATAAAAGCTGGTTGCGATGCTCATGCGATCGCGCTCGATCTCGTCATAGGCGATCGTGTTGTAGGCGGTGAACTGGAACGACATGAAGAAGCCGCAGAAGAACAGAATCACGAAGATGACAGGCAGCGGCCAATCCGGCTGGAAGATGGCGCACATGCCGTAGCCGAGCGTGCCGATCAGGCCGAAGATGATAAGGGCTGTGCGGAAACCCAGCGTCCGCAGAATACGTACCTGCAGCGGTTTCATGGCCATGGAGCCCAGCGCGGTCGCAATGGCGATCTGGCCGGCCGCGGCAGCCGAAAGGCCGAAGCCGAGCTGCAGCATCAAAGGGATCAGGAAGGGATGGGCGCCCTGGCTGATGCGCGTCAGCGAACCGGCGATGACAGAGGTGCGGAAGGTCGGCACCTTCATCAACGAAAAGTCCATGATCGGCGAGGGGTGCTTGCGGGCGTGGCGCAGGTAGGCGATGCCGAACAAGAGGCCGACGGAGATCAGGAAGACGGCGAGATAGCCTTCGCCCTCGCGGCTCGACATTTCGAAACCGAAGAGCAGAGAGCCGAGCGAGATGCCCGACAGGATGAAGCCCGAGAGGTCGAAACGGCCGGTGCGCGGGCCTTTCACTTCCTCGATGAACATGGTCACGAGGATAAAGCCGATGATGCCGATCGGCACGTTGATATAGAAGATCCAGCGCCAGTCGAGATAGGTGACGAACATGCCGCCGACCGGCGGGCCGAGAATGGGGCCGACGAGCGCCGGGATCAGTAGCCAGGACATGGCGTTGACCATATCCTTGCGCGCAACGCTGCGCATCAGCACGAGACGACCGACAGGCAACATCATCGCGCCGCCGAGACCCTGCAGCAATCGCGCGATCACGAGGAAGAACAGGTTCGGCGCCTGCGCGCACAGAAGCGAGCCGACAACGAAAACCGCGATGGCGGATCGGAAGACGGTGCGCGACCCGAAGCGATCGGCGATGGCGCCGCTGGCGGGAATGAAGATCGCGAGGCTGAGAAGGTAGGATGTCAGCGAGATACTCATGGCCGGCGCGCTGACGCCGAAGTCTCTTGCCATGGTCGGAAGGGCTGTTGCGAGCACGGTCGCGTCAAGCTGTTCCATGAACATCGCGCTTGCCACGATAAGCGCTACTACACGAAAATTCGGTGCGGCCCGCCGGGTGTGGGCGGCCTGGAATATCTGATCCGACATTGTCGGGGATCGCTCTCGATGGTGCGGTGGGGTCCTAAGACAGAACCGCAAGTCTGGTCAGGCGCGAAGGCCTATTTGAACGGCGGTTTGTATACGCCTGCTTGCGCGCGATTGCTATATCAGAAATCGCAAATCCTATTGGTGGGATGAAAAAAATGACGCACATGCAGGGGCAAGCGGCATCAAATGAACGTGAGGTGAATGAATGGGCGCGATATCGCGTCGAAATGCTCACGCTTGGTTTTTTCGCGTAAGATAATGTGCTCGTTTGGCCCGATGCCATAGGCAAAAAGACCGGTGCCAATTGGTGGTGGCACCGGTCCGAGTCGTCGTTTTCAGCAGGCGCCGAGGTGATCAGTAGCCTTCGGCAAGCCCCGAGCCGGCGCGGCTGTCCATGGCGCCGTTATAGCGAGCGCCTCCGCCCTTGGCGATGTCGCCGAGGCTCTTGCCGCCGACGAGGATGCCGGCGGCCTGGCCCCAGATCGGCCAGCTATTGTCGACCTGAACCGTGTAGCCCATGCCGGTCAAAAGCTTGATCGTATCGGGTGAAAGCGCTCGCGGTTCCATATAGACCTTATCCGGCAGCCATTGATGATGAATGCGCGGCGCGTCGATCGCTTCCTGGATGTTCATGCCGAAATCGATGACGTTGATGATCGCTTCGAGCGTGATGGTGATGATGCGCGAGCCGCCGGGGCTGCCGATCACCATGAAGGGCTTGCCGTCCTTGGCGATGATCGTCGGGCTCATGGAGGATAGCGGTGTCTTCTTCGGCTGGATGGCATTGGCTTCGCCCTGCACCAGGCCGTAGAGATTGGGCACGCCGGGCTTGGAGGTGAAGTCGTCCATCTCGTTGTTCAAGAGGATGCCCGTTCCGGGTGCGACGACGCCGGCGCCGAAGGAGCCGTTCAGCGTGTAGGTGACGGCAACGGCATTACCGTCATTGTCGACGATCGAATAATGCGTGGTCTCGTGGCTTTCGCCGAGACCCTTGGGCATCAGATCCTTGGAAACGCCGGCCTTATAGGGGGAGATGCTATCGCGGATCTTCTGGGCATAGGCCTTGTCCAGCAGCTTGCTGACGGGATTGTCGACAAAGTCGGGATCGCCGAGAGCCGAGTTGCGGTCGACATAGGCATGACGCATGGCCTCGACCATGACATGCACGGTATCAGCCGAGCCGTAGCCGGTATAGGAGAGCGGATAGCCTTCCAGCACGTTGAGGATTTCGCAGATGATGACGCCGCCGGAGGAGGGTGGCGGAGATGAGATGATCTCGTAGCCGCGATAGTCGCACTTCACGGGATCCAGTTCACGAACCTTGTATTGTTCGAAATCCTGGTTTGAGAGAATGCCGCCCTTGTCCTGGCTTGCCTTGACGATGGCGTTGGCGACGGGTCCCTTGTAGAAGCCGTCCGGCCCCTGATCCGAAATGCCTGATAGCGCATTGGCGAGATCCGGCTGCACGAGCTTGTCGCCCGTCGCGAAGGGCTTGCCATCCGACTTGGTGAAGATCGCCGCGGTGGCCGGATCGCGCGCGAGCCGATCTTTGCTCTCGTTCAGTTCGGCTGCATCGGCCTGGTTCAGCGTGAAGCCTTCCTTGGCATAGCGAATGGCCGGCGCCATCAGATCCTGGCGGGATTTCGTGCCGTATTTCTCGCGGGCAGTCTCGAAGCCCATGACCGAGCCCGGAACGCCGACGGCGAGATAGCCCTCGGTGCTGGCACCTTTGACGATATTGCCCTTGTCGTCGAGATACATGTCCTTCTTGGCTGCCAACGGCGCGCGCTCGCGGAAGTCGAGGAAGTCCGTCTTGCCGTCGCGCATGCGGATGGTCATGAAGCCGCCGCCGCCGATATTACCGGCGGTTGGATAGACCACCGCGAGCGTGTAGCCGACGGCAACCGCGGCATCCACGGCATTGCCGCCGTTTTTCAGTACCTGCACACCGACATCCGTGGCCAAATGCTGTGCCGTGACGACCATGCCGTGTTCAGCCTCGACCGGAGGCGGCGCGGCGGCTCTGGCGGTGACGGAAAAGAGGGCGAATGTGACGAGGGTCACCGAGGATATCGCCCGTTGGCGGAATTGGCGCATGATGAATATGCCTCTCATTATTGTCTTGGTGGAAAATCGCCAACAGATGACATGGTGTCACGCGCGAAAATGGCGATATCCGCTGTCACAATTTTTTAATCGAGCGATGCCGCCGCATCAGCCGGACCCCGCCGGCTCGCTATGTCTTTTGTGCACTACTACGGATAATTTCAGCCTTCCAACCCTGCGGAAGCTTGGTTCACACTTGCAATATTTCTTTTATTAGTTGAATCTATTTTAGATTGTTGCTTGTTGGGGCGAGTATTGCGTGGAGGGTAATCATGGCCGTGACGAAGCTCGAGCAATGGAAGAGCGAGCGCAGGATCAAGACTAGGCCGTTCATCGTTGGCGAGAGGACGCATGTCGTCGAAATCGAATGCGCCCATTGCAGCCGGCACTTCTTCCGATGGTCATCGATGGCGGCCGTCTACTGGCGTTGCGATGATTGCGCCGCCATCGGCTGATCTCATCTGCTCTTAGCGGCTACACGATCAGGATGGCGCGGAAGTCGTTGACGTTCGTTCCGGTCGGGCCGGATACGAAGAGATCGCCGATCGCGTTGAAAGCCGTCCAGGCGTCATTGTTCGCAAGTATTTCGGCTGGCACCATTCCGGCCTTGCGCAACCGCGCCACGGTGCTCGCATCGGCAAAGGCGCCGGCATTGTCCTCACTGCCGTCGATGCCGTCCGTGTCGGCGGCCATGGCGTGAATGCCGTCATGACCGTCGATGTCGATTGCCAGCGACAGAAGGAATTCGGAGTTTCTCCCGCCCTTGCCCTTGCCTTTCAGCGTCACCGTCGTCTCGCCGCCGGATAGCAATACGATCGGCTTGGTGAAGGGGCGGTTGCGATGAAGCACCTCGCGGGCGATGGCGGCGTGGACATGGGCGGCTTCGCGAGCTTCGCCCTCGATGGCGTCGGAAAGTATGACGGTTTCGATGCCGGCCCCGCGTGCCATTTCCGCAGCTGCTTCCAGGGAGACGCCGGCGGATGCGATGATATGGACCTCATTGCCGGCAAAACGCGGATCGTCCGGACGGGGCGCCTCGGCTTCGGGTTTTTCGATATGGGCGAGAACGGCTGGCGGTAGTTCGATACGGTAGAGGCGGATGAGATCGAGCGCCTCTGCACGTGTGCCGGCACCGGGCACGGTCGGGCCGGAAGCGACCAGCGCCGGATCGTCGCCGGGAATATCCGAGACGACGAGAGAGACGACCTTGGCGGGATGGGCCGCGGCGGCCAGCCGGCCTCCCTTGATGGTCGATAGGTGCTTGCGAATGACATTCATCGCCGAAATCGGCGCGCCGGAAGCGAGCAGCGCCTTGTTGACGGCGATTTCGTCGGCAAGGCTCAGTGCGCCGGCCGGCGAGGGCAGCAGCGCCGAGCCGCCGCCTGATATCAGAGCGATCACCAGATCGTCCTCTGTCAGGCTCTTGACGAGTTTCAGAAGTCGGCGGGAGGCGGTGAGGCCCGCCTCATCCGGCACAGGGTGGGCTGCTTCGATGATCTCGATCTGGTGGCAAGGAGCGGAAAAACCGTATCGCGTCACGACAAGACCTTCCAGCGGACCATCCCAGCATTGTTCCAGCGCCGCAGCCATCTGGGCGGAACCCTTGCCGGCGCCGATGACGATCGTCCGGCCCTTCAGTTTGGCCGGCAGATGTGCCCGAATGCCGGTCAGCGGATCGGCAGCGCGAACGGCGGCATCGAACAGCGAGGTCAGGAAGGCGCGGGGATTGATAACGGTCATGTGGAACTGCCTGTCGTGCGATGAGCTTGTAACGATTTGGTGGCTTAAGTCGCGCGCAGACGCAAGGGGAGGGATCGGCAATTGTGTCCGATGATGCGAATCCCTATGTTGAGGGAGAGAGAGTTTCACTGTTTTATTTAAGGGATTTTCGAAATGGCCGAACTGAAAGTGAAGACGAGACAGACGGGTGCCACCGCAACCGTCGGCCGCACGGGGCTTCCGCATGTGACCTCGGTGACGGGCGGGGAGATCGACATCGTCACCTCGCCGTCGCAGCCCGGCTTCAACCCACTCGATCTGCTCTATTCTTCGCTCTCGGCTTGCCTGGTCTTGAGCGCCCGCATGGCGGCGAGCAGCCTCGGTGTGCTCGACAAGCTCACCGAAGTCACCGCCGTCGTGACCGGGGAAAAGGCGGCCGAAGGCCTTTCCCGCGTCGAGAAATTCAACATTGCCTTCACGATCAAGGGCGATTTCGGCGACGAGGTGCGTAATGCGATCGCGCACGCCGCCGAAGATGAAATCTGCACCGTCAGCAACACGATCCGCGGCAATCCTCAGTTTTCGACTGTCATTTCAGGGTGAGTTTGGAGCGGGTGGCGAGAGCCCCTCATCCGTCCTGTCGGGCACCTTCTTCCCGTTTTGACGGGGAGAAGGGGATAGCCGCGCCATCACCGTCCCTTTCTCAATACTGAGTTGGGCGAGGATACAGAGGTCATTCCCTCTCCCCGCGTGCGGGGAGAGGGTTAGGGTGAGGGGCAATTTCGTCACTTCGCCGGAAACTCAAACCCTTCAAGATAAGGCCCGAGCTCCGGGTCGATATCCACCTTCACGGCGTTGTTGTAGATCGCCGTTGCGATCATGAGGCCGGCGAAAGCAACGAGGTTGGCGAGTGTCGGTTCGTCATAACGTGCTTTGAGCCGCGTCCAGACTTCCTCGGGAATGGCGTTGGAATCCCTGACGATCGCCTTGCCGAATTCGATCAGTAGCGCCTCGTCCTCCGTCGGCACGATCGTTTCCGGCGTCAGGCCGGCATTGATCAGCGCGCGCCGGAAGAAACCGACCGGGATGATCGAGCGGCATTCGATCGCGATGGCTTGGCAAAGCAGCCAGACGGCGCGATCGTCCAGCGCCGGGCGCAGTTCCTCGCGCAAGGGAAACCACTCCGCATAGATGCGATGCGCGACCGGCGAATGCAGTAGCGTCCGCTTCATATTCGTCATGCGGCCGCGCAGCTGCACTTCGCGATCATGCTCCGCGCGCACGGCGTCGGAAGCGGTTTCATAGTCGATCGGCGTGATATGGCTCATGTCATTCTCTTTTACCGGCTCTGTTACTGCGCTGCCGCTGCCGTTTTCTTGAAGAAGCGGTTTTCCGGGCGCGGTAGGCCGAGATGTTCGCGCAATGTCGTGCCTTCGTAATCGCGGCGGAAGATGCCGCGGCGCTGCAGCTCCGGAACGACGCGAGTGGTTACATCAAGCAGGCCTTGCGGCAGGAAAGGGAAGACGACGTTGAAGCCGTCCGAGCCTTCCTCGTGCAGCCATTGCTCCATCTCGTCGGCGATGCTCTGCGGGGTGCCGACAAAGGCGAGGCCGGCATAGCCGCCAAGGCGCTGGGCAAGCTGGCGCACGGTGAGCTTTTCGGCTTCGGCGAGGGCGATGACGCGTTCGCGGCCGCTCTTGCTGGCATTGGTCTCCGGAATTTCCGGCAGCGGCCCGTCCGGATCGAATTGGGAGGCATCATGCCCAAGTGCGATCGATAGCGATGCGATGGCGCTATCGTAGTGAACGAGGCTGTCGAGCTTTGCCCGCTTGGCCTTCGCTTCTTCGATCGTATCGCCGACGACGATGAAGGCGGCGGGCAGGATCTTCAAATGATCCGGATCGCGGCCGATGGCTTTCATCCGTCCCTTGATATCGGCAAAGATCGCCTTGCCGTCGGCGAGGTTGCGGGGAGCTGCGAAGACTGCTTCAGCCGTTTCGGCGGCGAGCTGGCGGCCGGCATCCGATTGTCCGGCCTGCACGATGACCGGCCAGCCCTGCGGCGGGCGGGCGATGTTGAGCGGGCCGCGAACGCTGAGCTCTTCGCCCTTGTGCCCAAGCACATGCATTCGTTCCGGATCGAAGAAGATGCCGCTTTCGGCGTCATGGAGGAAAGCGTCGTCGGCGAAGCTGTCCCAGAGGCCGGTGACGACATCATAGAATTCGCGGGCGCGATGGTAGCGCTCGCCATGTTCCATATGCTCTTCGAGGCCGAAATTAAGCGCGGCATCGGGATTGGATGTGGTGACGATGTTCCAGCCGGCGCGGCCGCCGCTGATATGGTCGAGCGAGGCGAAGCGGCGGGCGATGTGATAGGGTAGGTCGAAGGTGGTGGAGGCGGTGGCGACGAGGCCGATCCTGTCGGTGACGGCGGCGAGTGCCGAAAGCAGGGTGAAGGGCTCGAAGGAGGTGACGGTCTGGCTGCGCTTCAAAGCCTCGATCGGCATGTTAAGAACGGCAAGATGGTCGGCCATGAAGAAGGCGTCGAATTTCGCCTTTTCCAGCTCCTGAGCAAAGCTCTTGATGTGCTGGAAATTGAAGTTGGCGTCCGGATAGGCGCCGGGATAACGCCAGGCACCGGTATGCAGGCTGACGGGGCGCATGAAGGCCCCGAGCTTCAATTGCTTCTGTTCGGTCATCGGCTCTCTCTCGAAAATCGCCTGGCTGTCATGACGTCAAAACGACACCGCCTGCGGGATAATGCATTACGACGTAGGCGTGCCGGCCGCGCATTCAAAGAGCCGATTTCATTTATTTGATCGCTTTCGCGGAATATTCATCCGGCCTGGCTTTCAGCCACGTTCTGCTCGGCAAAAACCTTCGCCAGCCAGTCTATGAAAACGCGGACCCGCGGCGAAAGCTGCCGGCTGCGCGGATAGAGCATTGAGACGGGCGTTCGCGTCGGTGGGTAGTCCTCAAGGACATGCAGCAGCTCGCCCGATCGTAGGGCTTCCTCCGCGTGATAGCGCGGGACCTGGATCAGGCCGAGACCGAGCTTGGCCGCGGCGAAGTAACTCTCGGCCGCATTGACGGAGATGGTGGCCGGCAGGGTAATCTCGCGCGCAGTGCCATCGATCTGGAATTCCAGCGGCAAGAGCCCACCCGTCGCGGACGAGCGGAAGCCGATCATGCGGTGGTCATCGAGCCTGTCAGGATGGATCGGCATGCCGAAGCGCTCGACATAAGCGGGCGCCGCAAGCGTCACTTCTTCCAGCATCGCGACACGCCGGCCGATCATGTCGCTATCCTGCAGCGTGCCGACACGCAGCACGCAGTCGATCCCTTCGCGGATCAGATCGACGAACCGGTCGCCCTCGGTGATCTGCAGTTCGATATCGGGATAGGTTTCGAGGAAGGAGGGCAGGTTCGGCAGGACGAAATGCCGGGCCAGCGTTCCGTGCACGTCGACGCGCAGCACTCCCTTCGGCTTCGCACCGGCAAATGCGCCTTCCGCATCCTCGATATCGGAAAGGATGCGCAGGCAGCGCTGGTAATAGGCTTCGCCGTCGAGCGTCGGGCTCACATGCCGCGTCGTGCGCTGCAGCAGGCGCACGCCGAGTCTGGCCTCGAGCTGTTTGATAGCATCCGTCACCGTCGAGCGGGGTAGGCCGGTATCCTCAGCCGCCAGCGTGAAGCTGCGCCGTTCCACGACCCGGCAAAACACGCGCATGGCATCGAATCTGTCCATATTTTTTTGTTCGCTAATTTCGGATAGTGATGCCGATTAATGACTGATTATCCGCCTCATGGAAAGCGGCATCTTCTCCTCATCGAAACGCGCTACGGCGCAAGGCAACGAAGGATGAAGAAAATGAGCAGCAATTCCAATAAGGTAGCAATCGTAACCGGCGCATCCCGCGGCATCGGCGCCGCGGTTGCCGAACGTCTGGCCGAAGACGGCTTCACCGTGGTCATCAATTATTCCGGTAGCGAGGCTGCCGCCGAGGAACTCGCCCGCAAGATCGAGGAAAAGGGCGGCAAGGCGCTGACCGCGAAAGCCGATGTTTCCGATGCCGATTCCGTGCGTCGCATGTTCGATGCCGCAGAGGCAGCCTTCGGCGGTGTCGATGTCCTCATCAACAATGCCGGCATCATGCAACTCGCCAGGATTGCCGATGCTGACGACGCGCATTTCGATCGCCATATCGCCATCAACCTCAAGGGCACGTTCAATACGCTGCGCGAGGCCGGCAAGCGCCTGCGTGACGGCGGCCGCATCGTCAATTTCTCGACCAGCATCGTCGGCCTCAAGCTCGAAACCTATGGCGTCTATGCCGCCACGAAGGCGGCGGTCGAGCTGTTGACGGACATCATGTCGAAGGAATTGCGCGGCCGCTCGATCACCGTCAATGCCGTTGCTCCCGGCCCCACAGCCACCGATCTCTTCCTCAACGGCAAGAGCGACGAGCTCATCGACCGCATGGCCAAGATGAACCCGCTGGAGCGTTTGGGGACGCCGCAGGATATCGCCGCCGCCGTCTCCTTCCTCGTCGGTCCGGACGGCGGCTGGGTCAACGGCCAGACGCTGCGCGCCAATGGCGGCATGATCTGAACCAATCGGGCGGCAGGGCAATGCCTGCCGCCGACCTCAGACCACCATCAATCGTCAACAGCAGCCAATCCCGCAAAGGAACAGGATCATGAGCAAGCAAGTCATCGTAATCACTGGCGCATCGAGCGGCTTCGGCGCTCTGACGGCACGCGCTCTCGCTAAGGCAGGCCATACGGTCTATGCCGGCATTCGCGAAACCCAAGGGCGCAATGCCACGCAGGTCGCGGCAGCGGCGGCATTCGCCGCGGAAAATGGCGTCGATCTCAGCACCGTCGAGCTCGATGTCGCATCGGACGCCTCTGTCGAAGCCGGCACTGCCGCCGTCATCGCCGAGCAGGGCCGCATCGACACCATCATCCACAATGCCGGCCACATGTCCTTCGGCCCGGCCGAAGCCTTTACGCCTGAGCAGTTCGCTCAGTTGTACGATATCAACGTGCTCAGCACCCAGCGCGTCAATCGTGCCGTGCTGCCTTACATGCGCAGGCAAGGAAAGGGGCTGGTCGTCTGGGTCTCCTCGTCGAGCACGCGCGGCGGCACGCCGCCGTACCTCTCGCCTTATTTCGCGGCAAAGGCGGCCATGGATTCGCTTGCCGTTTCCTATGCTTCCGAGCTGACGCGCTGGGGCATCGAGACCGCCATTATCGTACCCGGGGCCTTTACGAAGGGGACGAACCACTTCGCTCATTCCGGTTCTCCGGCCGACAAGGTTCGCGCTGCCGAATATGACAACGGACCTTATGCCGGCGTTCCCGATCAGGCACTGAAGGGGCTTGCCTCATTGGAGCCGGCGGACGCCGATGCCGCCTCGGTTGCGACCGCGATTGTCGATATCGTCGATATGCCGTTTGGCACACGGCCTTTCCGTACCCACATAGATCCATCAGAAGATGGTGCGGAAATCGTCAATGGTGTTGCCGATCGGGTGCGTGCGGAACTCTTTCGGCGCATCGGTCTGGAGGATCTGTTGAAGCCTCAAATCCGGGGCTGAGACTTCGTCGCCATCCTTCCAGCGTGTCAAATCGCCGCTTCTGTGCCACAGGAGCGGCGATGACTTACGTGTGTCGAAACTATTTTGTGCAGTACGGCATTCCAAGCCTTAGAATTTCGTACTAAAGCGAATCCTTCAGAGGGTCGGGAGATATCCATGGACGCGAAGGACATTGGCGAAATTGCCAGCTGGCTCATGCAGGCCGGCCTCAAGGGCATGGCAGAAACCGACATCCTGACGGGTTTCTGCGAGCAGTGCCGTAAACATGGCCTCATGCTCGATCGGGCCATGGCGCTTATGGACACGTTGCATCCGGTCTATGAAGGCCGCGCCTTCCGCTGGGACGGCAATCAGGTGATTGAGCGCGAGTTCGAGTATGGCCCGACGCATCAGGGTATTGCCTCCGAAAATTGGCAACGTTCCGCCTTCTATCACATGTTGACGACAGGTAGTGACGAAGTGCGCCGGCGCATCGGTTTTGGCGAGCCTACCGATTTCTACGGGCTCGACACGTTGCTGACCGATGGTCACACCGACTACATCGCCATGGTGCACCGCTTTGAAGAGGGCGGCACGATCGGCGAGATGGATTGCTTCTACTCCAACTTCGCCACGGCAGCCGAAGTGGGTTTTCCCGAGGAAGACTTGCGCGTGCTGCGCAAGCTGACGCCGGCTCTGGCTTTGGCGATCAAGTGCACCGGCATGAGCCGCATCGCCCGCACTATCGCCGAGGTCTATCTCGGCGAGGATGCCGCGCGGCATGTGCTTGAGGGCAAGATTACCCGCGGTAAGACGGAACGGATATCGGCGGCGCTCTGGTTTTCCGATCTTGCCAACTACACGCGCATCTCGGATACCGCCGAGCCGGATGAAATCATCCCGATGCTGAATGCCTATGCCGATGCGGTCATCTCTTCGATCCACGAGGCGGGCGGCAACGTGCTGAAGCTCATCGGCGACGGCACGCTGGCGATCTTCAAGGCTCGCAATTCCGCCGATGCCTGCGCTGCCGCCCTGATGGCGGAATCGCTTCTGCGCCAGCGGCTGCGCGATCTCAATTCACAGCGACAGATCGAAGGTAGGCCCGTGACCGAGGTCTATCTCGGCCTGCATATCGGCGATGTCTTCTATGGCAATATCGGCAGCATGGACCGGCTGGACTTCACGGTCATCGGGCCGGCGGTCAACGAGGTCAGCCGCATCGCCTCGATGTGCCGTTCGGCCGACCGCAACATCCTGATGTCATCGAATTTCGTCGAGGCGCTGTCGGGCCAGCAGAGCAACGATCTCGTTTCCGTCGGCCGCTATGCGCTGCGTGGCGTCAATCGACCGCAGGAACTGTTCACGTTGCTCTCTTCGGCGGCCTGACCCGTCTGCGGTGACCACTTTCAGCGGCGACCTGCTGCAAACATAGGGCCGCCCTTGCTTGCGGGGAAGCCATAGCCGTTGATCATCACAAGATCGATATCGCTGGCGCGCGCGGCGATGCCTTGCGAAAGCAGGGCGTCGCCCTCATCGACCATGGCTTTCAGCAGGCGGCTGACAATCTCATCCGCGGTGAAGCGTTTAGGCACGATACCTTTTTCGGTGCGTGCGGCTTCGATCATGGCTGTTACTTCGGGATCAACGGTCCGTTTACCGTCGGGATAGGCATACCAGCCGCGGCCGGTCTTCTGGCCGAAGCGGCCGGCTTCGCAGAGCCAGTCGGGGATGGCGACATAGCGTTCCGAGGGATTGCGCGTTGCGGCCTGCCGCTTGCGGCGCGCCCAGGCGATTTCCAGCCCCGCCATGTCGAAGACGGCAAAAGGTCCCATCGGAAAACCATAGGCCTCCAGGGCTGCATCGATCTCCTGCGGTAACGCGCCATCCTCGACCATGTATTCCGCCTCGCGGCGATAGGCTGAAAAGATGCTGTTGCCGATGAAGCCTTCGGTGACGCCGGAGACGATCGGCAGCTTGCCGAGCCGCTTTGCGAGAGCGAGGGCTGTCGCCAGGACGTCGGGCGCCGTCTCCTTGCAGTTCACCACTTCCAGCAGACGCATGATGTGCGCCGGCGAGAAGAAATGCAGCCCGACGACCCGCGCCGGCCGTTGTGTTGCGGCGGCAATTAAGTCGGGATCGAGATAACTCGTATTGGTGGCAAGGATTGCATCGGCGCGAACGATCGTATCGAGACGTTGGAACAGCTCGGTCTTGACGGTGAGATCGTCGAAGACAGCTTCGATGACGATATCGGCCTGCGCCAGCTGCGGCATGTCGGCGGTGACGGTCAGCCGGCCGAGGCGATCCTCACGGCCAGCCGCATCGAGCCGGCCAGATTGCACTGCCTTATCGAGCAGGCCGGTGATGCGCTCGCGTCCCTTGTCGGCCGCTTCGATAGTCTGCTCGACGCCGATGACGCGATAGCCACCATTGAGTGCCGAGACCGCGATGCCGGAGCCCATCAAGCCGGTGCCGACGATACCGATGGTTTCGATCCTGCGCGGAGCGACGGTCTCCAGCCCCTCGACCTTGCCGGCGGCTCGCTCGGCGAAGAAGACGTGGCGTAGGGCGGCTGCTTCGTCGCTGTCACGGAGTTCGATGAAGGTGCGGCGTTCTTCTGCGAGCCCTTCCGAAAGGGGGGCGGTAGCCGCCAGCCGCACGAGGCGGACAGCTTCGGCGGGTGCACGCTGGCCGCGGGCCTTGCGTAAAGCGTCCGCTGCGGCTCTATCGATAGCTTCGGTCGTTGCTGAAGGAACAAGCAGAAGGCCGGTGCGGCACAAGCTGGAGGCGTTGATTGTCTTGATATCCGCGATGGCATCCGCGAGCAGAGTATCGCTGGACACCCTGTCAACAATACCGAGCTTGAGCGCTTCGGCGCCGGGCACGACGCGGCCATTGGCGATCATATCGATAGCGGCGGCGATGCCGATCAGGCGCGGCAGGCGCTGCGTGCCGCCGGCGCCGGGCACGATGCCGAGTTTGACTTCCGGCAGGCCGAGCTTGGCGCCTGGCGTGGCGAGGCGGCGATGACAGGCAAGCGCTACTTCCAGGCCGCCGCCGAGCGCCACACCATTGATCGCGGCGACAACGGGTTTCGGAAAGGCTTCGATGCGGGAGATGACATCAGGCAAAAACGGCTCGACCGGCGGCTTGCCGAATTCCTTGATATCGGCGCCGCCGATGAAACTATTACCCGCTCCGGTCAGCACCACGCCGGCGACTGCGCCATCTTTCTCGGCGTGCTCGAGCGTGGCCATCAGGCCGCCCCTCACATCGGCGGAAAGCGCGTTGACAGGGGCGTTGTCTATGGTGACGACGAGGACCCCGTCGGCCAATGCCGCCGAGATGGTGTCCGAAAAGCGCAATGCCGACATGATCTTATCAGCCTTCCGATGTTATTCCGGGATGACGGCGGTCGCCTGGATCTCGATCTTGGCGCGATCCTCGACCAGGGCGACGACCTGCACGGCGGCCATGGCCGGGAAGTGCCGGCCGATGATCTCACGATAGGCCTGGCCGAGACCCTTCAGATTGCCGAGATATTCCTGCTTGTCGGTGAAATACCAGGTCATCGAGGTGATGTGCTTCGGTTCGGCGCCGCCTTCGGCAAGGATGGCGACGACATTCTTCAATGTTTGGCGCACCTGCTCGACAAAGTCGTCGCTTTCGAATTGGCAGGCGGCATTCCAGCCGACCTGGCCGCCGACGAACACCATGCGGCCCGTCGCCGCCATGCCATTGGCATAGCCGATCGGCTTGGCCCAGCCTTCAGGTTGCAGGATGGTGTGCATCGGTCATCTCCAGATGAGAGGTCAGTGCGGCGCGGATATCCTCCGGCCATTCAATGGATTTATGCGTATCGAGCGAAGTGGCGACGACGCGATGCCTGGCTGTCCACAGCACATGGCCGTTCGCCGAGACCTGATGTTGCAGGTCGAGCGAGGAACGGCCGATGCCGCGCACCGCCAGAACGAATTCGAGGTCGTCGCCCTGCAGGCCCGGCTTTACGAAGCTCAGGTCGAGTTGCACAGTGGGGACACCGATGCGGCGGTCGTCGATCAGTTTTCGCCAGGAAAAACCGATCGAGGCGAAATAGTCTTCCAGCACCCCGACGAGGATGTTCAGGTACGAAGGGAAATAGGCAATCCCCGAGGGATCGCAATCTCCGAAGCGCAGGGGTCTGGTGGTCTTGAATGCCAAGGCGGGCCTCAGTTCGAAAATGCGGCGATGCCGGTGATGGCGCGGCCGAGGATGAGGGCGTGGATGTCGTGCGTGCCCTCATAGGTGTTGACCACTTCGAGGTTGACGAGATGGCGCGCAATGCCGAATTCGTCCGAGATGCCGTTGCCGCCGAGCATGTCGCGGGCCGTGCGGGCGATATCGAGCGCCTTGCCGCAGCTGTTGCGCTTCAGGATGGAGGTGAGTTCCACCGGCGGATGGCCTTCTTCCTTCATACGGCCGAGGCGCAGGCAGCCCTGAAGGCCGAGCGTGATTTCGGTCACCATGTCGGCAAGCTTCTTCTGGATCAGCTGGTTGGCAGCAAGAGGGCGGCCGAACTGCTTGCGGTCGAGCACGTATTGGCGTGCCTTGGCGTAGCAATCCTCGGCGGCACCGAGCGCACCCCAGGCAATGCCGAAGCGTGCGGAGTTGAGGCAGGTGAAAGGACCCTTGAGGCCGGATACATTCGGCATCAGGTTTTCCTCGGGTACGAAGACATTGTCCATCACGACTTCGCCAGTGATAGAAGCGCGCAAGCCCACCTTGCCGTGGATGGCGGGTGCCGACAGGCCTTTCCAGCCCTTTTCGAGAATGAAGCCGCGGATGAGGCCGTCCTCGGTCTTCGCCCAGACGACGAAGACATCGGCGATCGGCGCGTTCGAAATCCACGTCTTGGCTCCGGTCAGGCTGTAGCCGCCATCGACTTTCTTTGCCCGCGTGACCATCGAGCCGGGATCGGAGCCGTGGTTCGGCTCGGTGAGGCCGAAGCAGCCGATCCATTCGCCCGTCGCAAGCTTCGGCAGATATTTCTGCTTCTGCGCCTCCGAGCCGAAGGTCTCGATCGGCACCATGACGAGAGAGGACTGAACGCTCATCATCGAACGGTAGCCGCTGTCGACGCGCTCGACTTCACGGGCAATCAAGCCGTAGGCGACATAGCTGAGGCCGGCTCCGCCATATTCCGGGGAGATCGTCGGGCCGAGCAGGCCGAGCTCACCCATTTCGCGGAAGATCGCCGGATCGGTCTTTTCGTGGCGGAAGGCTTCGAGAACGCGAGGCGCGAGTTTTTCCTGCGCGTAGGAATGTGCGGTATCAAGCACCATGCGTTCGTCGTCGCTCAGCTGCTCCGTCAGCCGAAACGGGTCGGCCCAGTCGAAAATCTCGCGGCTCATGCTGGTATCTCCCATTAGAGCGTTTCAGTATTTCAAGTCAGTACTGAACCGCTCAATTTGTTTGTTTTACGCAATTCCGGACGGAAAACCGTTTCACACTTTTCCTGGAATTGCTCTCTAGGTCTTCAAAAGTTCGCGCGCGACGATGAGTTTCTGAACTTCGGTCGCACCTTCATAGATGCGAAGCGCGCGGATCTCCCGATAGAGTTTTTCCGTTATCTCGCCCGATTTCACGCCGCGCCCGCCAAAGAGCTGGACGGCACGATCGATGACGCTTTGCGCGGTTTCCGTCGCCGTCATCTTGGCCATGGCCGCCTCGCGCGTCGTCGGCAGGCGCTGCACGTCGCGACGCCATGCCGCCCGATAGGTGAGCAATGCCGCCGCGTCGATGCCGGTCGCCATATCGCCGAGGGCGGCCTGCGTCAACTGAAGGTCGGCGAGGGCACCGCCGAACATGGGCCGTGTTCGCGCGTGGGCAAGCGATTCATCCAGTGCGCGCCGGGCAAAGCCGAGGCCGGCAGCAGCGACTGAGGCACGAAAGATATCGAGCGCGCGCATGGCGATCTTGAAGCCTTCGCCCGGCGCGCCGAGGCGGCGCGACGCGGGAATGCGGCAATTGTCGAAACGGATCGTCGCCAGCGGATGCGGCGCGATCACCTCGATGCGTTCGGCAATCGAGAAACCGGGATCATCGGCAAAGACGACGAAGGCGGAAATCCCTCGCGTTCCCGGTGCTTCGCCGGTGCGGGCAAAGACCGTGTAAACATCGGCGATGCCGCCATTGGAAATCCAGGTCTTTTCGCCATCGAGGATGTAGTGATCGCCATCCACGCGTGCAGCACAGCTCATCGCGGCCACATCGGAGCCGGCATCCTTCTCCGATAGCGCGAAGGCGGCAAGCCAGTCACCGGAGCGCACTTTGGGTAGGACGGCCGTGCGCAATTCCGGCGAACCGGAGAGGCCGATAGCGCCGGTGCCGAGGCCCTGCATGGCAAATGCGAAATCGGTAAGGCCGTCGTGCCAGGCCAGCGTTTCGCGAGCGAGGCAGACCATGCGGGAATCGATCAGCGGTTCGCTGTCGGAGGAGCCTGTCGCGGCGGTCAGAAGCCCGGCCTCGCCCAGTGCCTTGACCAGCTTCCGGCATGCGCCATCGACATCGGCATGATCGATCGAAGCCATGACGCCGGACTTTGCGAAGGCATCGACCTCAGCGGCGAAACGGTGATGGCGCTCCTCGAAGAATGGCCAATCCAGATGATCGCGAGTCGGGCCGGCGAGGCTGCTTGCCGTGGACATCACCTCAATCCCCCTGGAATTCCGGCCGGCGCTTGGCCGCGAAGGCCTCGAAGGCGCGGCGGAAATCCTGCGTCGTCATGCAGATCGCCTGGGCCTGCGCCTCGGATTCGATCATTTCGTCGATGCCCATCGCCCATTCCTGGTTCAGCATGGTCTTGGTCATGCCGTGGGCGAACCAGGGACCGTCGGCGAGCGAGCGGGCGAGCTTGACCGCTTCGCTTTCGAGGTCGATGCCGGCGTGCAGGCTATTATAGAAGCCCCAGGCCTGTCCTTCCGCCGCCGTCATCGAGCGGCCGGTAAAGAGAAGCTCGGCGGCACGGCCCTGGCCGATGATGCGGGGCAGGATGCCGCAAGCGCCCATGTCCGCGCCGGCAAGGCCGACGCGGGTAAAGAGGAAGGCCGTCTTGGCTTCCGGGGTCGCGAGCCTCAGATCAGAGGCCATGGCGAGGATGGCGCCGGCGCCAGCGCAGATGCCGTCCACCGCCGAGATGATCGGCTGCGGGCATTTGCGCATCGCCTTGACGAGATCGCCGGTCATGCGCGTGAAGGCCAGAAGCCCGGGCATTGCCATGCGCGTCAGCGGCTCGATGATCTCGAAGACGTCGCCACCGGAGGAGAAATTGCCGCCGGCACCCGCCAGCACGATGGCGCGGATATCGGATGCATAGACGAGATCGCGGAAGAGATCGCGCAGCTCGGCATAGCTGTCGAAGGTCAGCGGATTCTTACGTTCCGGGCGGTTGAGGCGAATGGTGGCGACACGGCCGTCTTCGCTGACATCCCAGAGGAAATGCTGCGGCTTCAAATCCTTGAAGGGCTTCAGATGCCCCTTCATCGTCATATCTAGGTCGCTCATCGCGTTCAAATCTCCCCACCGGCAACCGCGATTGCCTGTCCATTGATCGATGCCGCGGCCGGCGAGGCCAGCCACAGCACGGTCTCGGCGATCTCTTCCGGCTTGACGAGTCGTCCCTGTGGATTGGATTTCGTGAACTCGGCAAGCGCCTGCTCGGCGGTGCGCCCGGTCTTGGCGACGATCGTCTCGATCGACCGCTGGATGATCGGCGTATCGGTAAAGCCAGGGCAGACGGCATTGACGGTGATGCCGGTTTTTACCAGTTCCAGCGCCAGCGAGCGGGTGAGGCCGACGACGCCGTGCTTGGCGGCCACGTAAGCCGAGACGTAAGCGTATCCCTTCAAGCCGGCCGTCGAGGCAATATTGATAATGCGTGCGCCGGGGCCACGGGCTTTCAGGTCGGTAAGGGCTGCCTGTGTCACCACGAAAACACCAGTCAGGTCGACCGACAGGACGTGGTTCCAGGCTTCCAGGCTCGTCTTCTCAAAGGGTGCGCTCGGCGCTTCTCCCGCATTGTTGATGAGGATATCGACCGGGCCGAAGTTTTCGCGTGCCTTGGCGAGACCTCGCGCAACCATTTCGGTGCTGGTGACATCGAAGCCATCGACCACGAAAGCATGCGCACCAATTTCGGCGGCAACCGCTTCCAGCGGCTCCCTGCGGCGACCGGCGAGGCTGACATGTGCACCCTCGGCAGCGAGCGCCTTGGCGATTGCGGCGCCAATGCCGCTGCCGGCCCCGGTGATAAGGGCGTGACGGCCGGCGAGTTTGCCCGAAGTCGTCATTTCATCCTCATTTCGCCGGTGCTGCTGACGCCGCGCGGGCGAGGTTGGTTTCATACTGCGTCTTGCCGGAAAGATATTGCTTCGGCCAGGGAATGGAAGTCAGGCCGATCTTGGCGGCCTCATGTAGCGCCCAGGCCGGGTCGGCCAGATGCGGGCGGGCGATGGCGCAGAGATCGGCACGACCGGCAGCGATGATCGAATTGGCGTGGTCGGCTTCCGAGATCGCACCGACGGCGATCGTCGGGATGCCGATCTCGTTGCGGATCTTGTCGGAGAAAGGCGTCTGGAACAGACGGCCGTAGACGGGCTTTTCCTGTTTCGAGACCTGGCCAGAGGAGCAGTCGATCAGGTCGGCACCGGCTTCCTTGAACATGCGGGCGAAGATCGCCGCATCTTCCGGCGTGTTGCCGCCGTCAGTCCAATCATGGCAGGAGAGGCGAACCGAGATCGGCTTGTCTGCCGGCCAGATGGCGCGTATCGCATGGAAGATTTCGAGGGGGTAGCGGGCGCGGTTTTCATGGCTGCCACCATACTCGTCGTCGCGCAGATTGGTCAGCGGCGACAGGAAGCTCGACAACAGATAGCCGTGGGCGCAATGCAGTTCCAGCCAGTCGGCGCCGGTCTCAACCGCGAGTTCCGTCGAGCGGATGAAGTCGGCCTTGACGCGGTCCATATCGGCGCGATCCATGGCCTTCGGCACCTGGCTGTTCTTGAGGTAGGGAACTGATGATGCCGAGATCAGCGGCCACTCGCCTTCGGGGAGCGGCTGGTCGATGCCTTCCCAGGCGAGCATCGTCGCACCCTTGCGGCCGGCATGGCCGAGCTGGATGCCGACCTTGGCGGCGCTGTTCATATGAACGAAATCGACGAGCCGCTTCCACTGCGCAGCCTGTTCCTCGTTCCAGAGGCCGAGGCAACCGGGGGTGATGCGCGCGTCCGGTGTGATGCAGGTCATTTCCGCGAAGATCAGGCCGGCACCGCCAAGCGCGCGCGAGCCGAGATGGACGATGTGGAAATCGTTCATCACGCCGTCTTTGGCCGAGTACATGGCCATCGGCGACATGACGATGCGGTTGACGAGCTGGACATCGCGCAGGCGATAGGGCGTGAACATCGGCGGCAGGCAGCGATCATTGCCGACGGCAAGGCCGGATTTCTCGGCGAACCAGCGCTCGTAGCCTTCAAGCCACGTCTTGTCGCGCAGACGCAGATTCTCGTGGCTGATACGCTGCGAGCGGGTCAGCATCGAGTACATGAATTGTGGTGGCTCCAGTGTATCGGCGTAGCGGTGGCCGACGACTTCGAACCATTCCATCGCATTGCGGGCGGCATTCTGAATGCGGGCAACGTCGACGCGGCGGATGTCCTCGTAGGTCTCAAGGACCGCTGGAATCTTTTCCTTCTCATGCCCGTGTATCTGGAACTGCCGGGTCAGCTCGATCGCATCGTCGATGGCGAGCTTGGTGCCGGAGCCGATGGCGAAATGCGCGGTGTGAGCGGCATCGCCCATCAGCACCACATGGGAGTTGCCGTTGAAATGGCTCCACTTGCCGCAGATCAGGCGGTTGAAGTTCAGCCAGGCCGAGCCTCGGATGTGGCGGGCGTTGGTCATCAGCGAAGCGCCTTCGAGCACTTCGGAAAACAGGTTTTCGCAGAAGGCGATGGAGCCGTCCTGGTCCATCTTGTCGAGGCCACGGGCCAGGTAGGCTTCTTCCGTCGTTTCGACGATGAAGGTCGAGGTCTTATCGTCGAACTTGTAGATATGCGCCTGGAACCAGCCGTGGTCGGTGCGGCGGAAATCGAAGGTGAAGGCATCGAAGAGTTTGTTGGTGCCGAGCCAGATATAGCGGTTCGGCCGGGTGATCATATCCGGCTGGAAGACTTCCGGATAATGATTGCGAATCCTGGAATTGAGGCCGTCCGAGCCGATGACCAGATCGGCATCAGGATAATCGAGATCGGAATTGACGTCAGTCTCGAAGACCAACTCGACATCGAGCGCCTCGCAGCGCTTCTGAAGGATGTTCAAAAGCTTCTTGCGGCCGATGCCGACGAAGCCGTGGCCCGAGGTGCGCTGGCGCGTGCCCTTGAACAGGACCTCGATATCGTCCCAATGGTTGAAGGCGTCTTCGATTTCGGCGGCACTTTCAGGATCCCATTCGCGCATTGAAACCATGGTCGCGTCGGAGAAGACGACGCCCCAGCCGAAGGTATCATAGGGACGGTTGCGCTCGACGACGCGGATCGAATGTTCGGGATGGAGCTTCTTCATCAGAAGCGCGAAGTAGAGCCCTGCGGGGCCGCCGCCGATACAGACGATGCGCATCGCTTTTCCCTCCTCGTCCCGGCCGGAGCCGGTCTCAAAATCATTTAAGTTTAAAATATCTTGTCGCCGCCGTTCGTCAAGGCTTTTCCTGCTCCGATATACGGTCTGTAGGCACCCATAATACCAGGAAAATTGAAAATAGCCTTTTTGAATCAATCGGAAGTCAAAAATAGTTTAGGCTTAAAATTTCTTGCTTGAACATTGCAGGCTTCGGTGCAATCCTTTTTGACAGCGCTACGTGTGCCGCAGGGGAAAGCGGTGGGGTGGCTTTGATGGAGAAAAATGCGGGAGCGAGGCGATGCTGGGACCGACCGGCCATACCGATACATTCACGCGAGATAATCTGCCGCCTTTCGAGGAGTGGCCCGAGCTGCGGATGGAGGGTTTCCACTATCCGGAATGGCTGAATGCCGGTTTCGAGCTCAGCGACCGTATGGTCGAGAAGGGCTTCGGCGACAATATCGCCCTGATCGGCAACGGCCGCCGCCGTACCTACAAGGAACTGGCGGACTGGACCAACCGCATCGCGCACGCTCTCGTCGAGAATTTCGGCGTGAAACCAGGCAATCGCGTTCTCATCCGCTCCGGAAACAACCCGGCCATGATCGCCTGCTGGCTGGCGGTGACGAAGGTCGGCGCCGTCGCCGTCAACACCATGCCGATGCTGCGGGCGGGCGAACTGTCAAAGATCATCGATAAGGCGGAAATCTCGTGTGCGCTCTGCGACACAAGGCTGCTGGAGGAACTCGTCACTGCCGCCAAGGACAGTCGGTTCCTGAAGCAGGTCGTCGGCTTCGACGGCACCGCCAATCACGATGCCGAACTCGACCGCATCGCGCTCAATAAGCCCGTTCGCTTCGAACCGATCAAAACCGGACGCGACGATGTGGCGCTGCTCGGTTTCACCTCGGGATCGACGGGTGTGCCGAAGGCGACAATGCATTTCCATCGGGATATTCTGATCATCGCCGACGCCTATGCCAAGGAAGTCCTGCAGGTGACGCCCGATGACGTCTTCATCGGCTCGCCGCCGATCGCTTTCACCTTCGGGCTCGGCGGTCTCGTTGTCTTCCCTTTGCGCTTCGGCGCATCGACGGCGCTGCTGGAAAACGCCTCGCCGAAGAACATGGTCGAGATCATCCAGGAATATGGTGCGACCATCAGCTTCACCGCGCCGACGGCCTATCGCGCCATGCTGGCGGCGATGGAGGAGGGGGCGGATCTTTCCTCGCTGCGGATTGCGGTTTCCGCCGGCGAGACGCTGCCGGGACCGATCTTCGAGGAGTGGACGCGCAAGACCGGCAAGCCGATCCTCGACGGCATCGGCTCGACCGAGATGCTGCATATCTTCATCTCCAACCGACTATCCGACGCCAAACCGAACTGCACGGGCAAGCCGCTGACGGGCTACGAGGCCCGCGTCGTCGATGACGAGATGAACGAGGTCCCCCGCGGCACGATCGGCAAGCTCATCGTTCGCGGGCCGATCGGCTGCCGCTATCTTGCCGACCGCAGGCAAGCCGACTATGTGCGGGATGGCTGGAATGTGACGGGCGACAGCTTCATTGAGGACGATGACGGCTATTTCCACTTCGCCGCGCGTTCGGACGACATCATTCTTTCCGCTGGTTACAATATTGCCGGGCCGGAAGTGGAGGCGGCACTTCTTTCGCATGCCGACGTGCGTGAATGCGCCGTTATAGGCATGCCGGACGAGGAGCGGGGCCATATCGTGCAGGCGCATGTGGTGCTGGCACCCGGCGTCACCGGATCGGATCTGCTGGTCAAGGCGCTGCAGGACCACGTGAAGGCCGTCATCGCGCCTTACAAATACCCGCGCTCCATCGTCTTCGTTGAAGCCCTGCCGAAGACGGAATCGGGCAAGATACAGCGCTTCCGGCTGAAGCAGCCGCCGGCTTGATTAGGCGGCATTATCCAAATCCGCCTCATTTGCCTGGATCTTTCGGACTCCAAAGCACGGTTTCAGAATCTTTTTCATAAGCCATGCCCTTGGGGTAGCTGATTGCCTCAAATTGCAAGCCCCATGGCGCCTGGAAGTAAAGGATCGATTGGCCGGCTGCCGGGCCATCGTTGATTGAGAGCGGCCCCAGCCGCGTTTCAATGTTCCTGCTGTCCAGATAAGCCTTCGCCGCATCAATATCGTCGACGTAAAGCGAGATATGAAACGCACCTATATCGCTGTTCTTCTGCTTGAGGTCCCGCTGATCGGGCGCTGAATATTCGAACAGTTCGATGTTCGATCCGAAACCGCACCGCACCTGAGTTATCTGTTTTATTTCAGCCTTGGGATCGACGCCGAGCAGATCGGTCATGAATGTGCCCTTGTCGTCGGCAAACGGCCCGAATGACATGATGACCTCGCAGCCGAGCACATTCTCGAAGAAATCGACCGCCTGCTTCATATCCGGCACCGTGAGTCCCGTATGGTCGTGACCACGAAGTCCGGGCAGCCCCGCGGCTTTTGTCGCTGCTGACGCTGGGTATTTCATAGTGACTCCCTTTTTCTATGCCGATGATGTTGCACTCTAACTGGTTACCTGCAGCTCAAGTGCCAGCTTTGCGCCCTTCGGGCGGCTATTCAGGCATTGGACGCTTCTTCAATCGGGCTCTCGCGGCCGAGCCAATACGGGTCGATTTCCGGTAAGGGAATGGCATCGAGCAGCATGCGGGTATAGGCGGAGGCGGGAGCTGTGAAGACGCGCTCGCAGTCGCCTTCCTCCTCGACGCGGCCGTGGCGCATGACATAGACGCGGTCGCAAACGGCGCGGATGACCGAGAGGTCGTGGCTGATGAAGGCCATGGACAGGCCGAGGTCGCGGGAAAGCTCCTTCAGCAGATTGAGAACCTGCGCCTGCGTCGACACGTCGAGACCGGAGACGATCTCGTCGGCAAGCACGAAATCCGGCTTCAGCAGGGCCGCCCGTGCGATGCCGATACGCTGGCGCTGGCCGCCGGAAAGCTCATGCGGATTGCGGTCGAGGCATGCCTGCGGCAGCATCACTCGCTCGAGGATCTCAGCGACGTGGCGTTCGGCCTCTTTTCGGTCTGAAGCCAGCCGATGCAGCAGCAATGGCTCGACGAGGATGCGGCGGATCGTGTGGCGCGGATTGAGCGAGGCCATCGGATCTTGGAAGATCATCTGCATACGGCGGCGCAGCGGTCGCATGTCGGCATCCGGCAGACGCGTGACGTCCGTGCCGTCGAAACGGATGCTGCCTGCGGTCACATCAACCAATCGGAGCAAGGCCCGGCCGAGCGTCGTCTTGCCCGAGCCGCTTTCGCCGACAATGCCGATGGTTTCGCCTCGACGGATATCGATATCGACGCCGTGTAGCACTTTGATGCCATGGCCCGGTGGTCCGAAAAGATGCGGTTTGGCGCCATAGGTGACCTCGATGCCCTTGGCTGACAGGAGACGATCGGAAACGCTCATCGGCCGCCCTCCGGAATGCCGATTTCGCGGCGCAATTGCTCGAAGACGGCTTGCGGCACCGGCGTCAGTCCGGCATCCGGCCGGTCGTAGCGCGGGCCGGCGGCAACAAGCGATTTCATGTAGATGTGGTGGGGATGCGCAAGCACGTCGCTCGTGCGCCCCTCTTCGATGACCTTGCCGGCGTAGAGCAGGGTCACGCTGTCACAGATCTGTGCGACGACGCCGAGATCGTGCGTGACGAAGACGACGGCGGTGCCATGCGCCTCCTGCAGGCCGCGGATCAGCCGCAGGATCTGCTTCTGCACGGTGACATCGAGCGCGGTGGTTGGCTCGTCAGCGACGACCAGCTTCGGTTCCAGGGCGAAGGCGGCGGCGATCAGGATGCGCTGGCGCATGCCGCCGGACAATTCATGCGGATAGGCACGCAGCACGCGCTCAGGGTCGCGGATATGCACTTCCTCCAGCAGTTTCAGCGCGCGCTGGCGGGCACCGCCCGACGACATGCCTCGCTTCAAGCGCAGGCCGTCGGTCAATTGTGCCTCTATCCGCCGGCCGGGATTGAGCGCGGTCTGCGGGTCCTGCGGGATCAGCGAGATCTCGCTGCCCATGATGCCGCGTAGCTGCCTGGCGGAGAGAGTGAGGAGATCACGGCTTTCGAACAGGATCGATCCGTTGGTGATACGGACGCTGCGCGGCAGGATGCCAAGCAGGGCTTTGGCGATGGTGGATTTTCCGGCGCCGCTTTCGCCGACAAGGCCGCGCACTTCTCCGCGTGCAAGCGTCAGGGAAACGTCGCGCAGGATCGGCGCGCCGCCATCGCGGTCGGACACGGCGCTGAGGCCGGCAATGGAGAGAAGCGGAGATATCATCGGCGCATCACCGGATCGAGGGCGCGGCGCAGGCCGTCGCCGAGTTGATTGAAGGCAAGCACCGTTGCGAAGAGCGCGATCAGCGGCACGACCAGCACCCACCAGCCCTGATAGATCATCTGCCGCCCCTCGGCGATCATGCCGCCCCAGGTCGGCGTGTCGGAGGCCACCGATAGGCCGACGAAGGACAGGATGGCCTCGACGATGACGGCAATGCCCATTTCGAGGCTGACAAGGGCGATCAGCACCGGCGTCACGTTTGGCAGGATTTCGCTGAAGAGGATTCTGGCCCGCGAAAAACCGATCGTGTGGGCGGCGGTCACATAATCCATCCGCGCCTGCGCCTGCGTTTCCGAGCGCACGACGCGACAGAAGCGCGTCCAGTCGATGATGACGATGGCGGCAATGACCGAATGCACGCCGGAGCCGAAGACGGCGACGAGCAGGATCGACAGCAATACCGGCGGGAAGGCCATCCAGATATCGACGAGGCGTGAGATCACCTTGTCGATCCAGCCGCCATACCAGCCGGCGAGAAGGCCGAGCAATGTACCGATCAAGGCCGCAAGCCCGGCCGCGACGAATGCGACCGTGAGCGCGATGCGTGTGCCGAAGATGGCGCGCGCGAGTACGTCGCGGCCAAGATCGTCCGTGCCCAGCAGAAAGCCGGGGTCGGAACCGTCAATCCATGCCGGCGGCAGGGTGCTGGACATCAGATCCTGCTCGAGCGGGTCTTTCGGCGCGATATAGGGCGCGAAGATCGCGAGGATGATGAGGAGGAGAATAAAGCCGCCGCCGAAGACCACCTTTGGCTCGGCGAGCAATGCGCGTAGGCGTTTCGCCATTCTGGAGGGCGATCGCGGCACGGCGGGCAAGGTGACGTCAGCCATGGACGAGCCTCGGATTGAAGGCCGCGACCAGGAGATCCACCGCCAGATTGACGAGAATGAAGAGGGCGCCGAAGACCAGCACCAGCCCCTGGATCAGCGGCAGGTCGCGATTGATGACCGCATCGATCGCCATGTTGCCGATGCCGGGATAGGCGAAGATGCGCTCGACGATGACGGTGCCGCCGATCAGAAAGGTGAATTGCACGCCGGTCAGCGCGATCGTCGGGCCGACGGCATTGCGCAGCGCCTCCTGCAGTACCAGCCGCAGCTCGGACATGCCCTTCAATTTGGCGAGCAGAATATAGTCCTGCACCATGGCCTCGGAGAGCGCGGCTTTGAGTACGCGGGCGATGATGGCCGCCAGCGGCAAGCCGAGCGCCAGGACCGGCATGACCATGTGCGCGCAGATATCGGCGAAGATACCGAGGCGAAGCGTTATCAGGCTTTCGAGGAGATAGAAGGGGGTCGCGAATTGCGCGTCGATGCTCGGGTCGATGCGACCGGAGAGCGGGAAAAGCGGAAAGAGCACGCCGAGGACGAGAACCAGCGCCAGCCCCCAGACGAAATCCGGCACGGCAAGGAAAAGACCGTTCAGGCTGTCGATGATTGGCTCGAACAGGGTGCGGCGGGCCAGAGTGCCGATGATCGCGACCGCGCCACCGAGAAGGACCGCAAGTATGAGGGCTGCGAAGGCGAGTTCCAGCGTTGCCGGCAGACGCTCTCCTAGCAGGGACAGCACGTCGCGCTTCAGGGAGATCGATGTCCCGAAATCGCCCGTCAGAATCGCTTTCAGCCAGAGCCAGAATTGCGTGGTCAGGCTGGCATCGAGGCCGTAATGGGCGCGGAGTACGGCGATGTCGGCAGGGCTTGCGCCGGGCGAGATCATCATCGCGATCGGATCGCCCGGCACGACGCGCAACAGGACGAAGACGATCACCGCCACGCCGAAGAGCGTGATCGCGGCCATGACGAGGCGGTTGAGAATGGAGACTGCTATCATGCGTTATGAGTTCCGATCGCATGTGCTGACTATAACATGGAGAGTACAGGCCCCTCATCCGGCCTATCGGCCACCTTCTCCCCGTTTTGACGGGGAGAAGGGGATGGACGCACCCGCAGCCTTCCCTCCGAGAGTCTTTGCAGACGAGGGTACAGAGGTCGTCCCCTCTCCCCGTCAAAACGGCGAGAGGGCCAGGGTGAGGGGCAGCCACATACTCAAAGCCCGACGCATCAAGCCTTCGACACCAGCGTCGGCTGCAGGGCGCCGGAGACGTTCGGCGTCACCTTCAGGCTCGATTTGTAGACGATCGGCTGGGCATATTGCAGCAGCGGGATCACATAGCCCTGTTCGGCAATGTATTTGATCGCCGCCTTCCAGCCGGCAACGCGCTTCGCCTCGTCCTTTTCCACCCAGAGCGGCCCGAGCATGTCGTCGACATCCTTGGTCTTCCAGGCCGAATGCGGCGAAGGACCGAACATGGCAAAGCCGGTCGAGGTCGTCGGATCGCCGATGGCGTTGCCCCAGTTGTAGAAGGCGGCCGGCCCCAGCTGATGGGCGGCACGCAGCTCGTAGTGCTTGGCGATTTCGTAGACTTCGATTTCAGCCTCAATGCCGACCTTGCGCCACATGCCGACGATCGCCTGGATCATCTCGTAATCCTTCGGCTTGAAGCCGCGGGTCGTCTTGATGGTGAATTTCACCGGCTTTTCCGGCGAATAGCCACTGGCCGCCAGGAGCTTCTTGGCCTGTTCCGGATCGTAAGGGGTTTTGACGGAGGCGTCGTAGGCCTCGTATTCTGGCGCTTCCAGCGTCGACAGAGGCTTGCCGTAGCCACGCAGCAGTCGCTTGATGATCGCTTCCTTGTCGATCGCCATATTGGCGGCGAGGCGGACATTCTTGTCGAGCATCGGGTCGACATTGCTGATGAAGATCATGCCGATATCGGAGATCGGGGTGGTGACGCCTGATAGCCCTGACTTCTTCTTCAGGCGGTCGAAATCCTCATAGGGGATTTCCAGTGTCACGTCGGAAGAGCCGGATTCGATTTCGGCGACGCGGCTCGTCGTATCCGGCACGAATTTGAAGATGACGGTATCGAAGGCCGGCTTGCCACCGAAATAGTTCGGGTTCGCCTTCAGGCGCAGATAGGAATTGCCTTCATAGGCATCGACCATATAGGGGCCGGTGCCGATCGGCTTCTTTTCGAAGCCTTGTGCGCCTACCTTGGTATAATAGTCCTTCGGCAGGACATAGCCGGTCAGGAAGGCCATCCATTTGAAGAAGGTCGGTTCGAAGCGGACGACGTCGCCGGTGATGCGGTTGCCTTCCACCTTATAATTGTTGGCCGTCGACCAGATGAACTGGATCGGGTTGCCGGTGTCCTGCTTGGCGGCGCGCTCGAGCGACCAGACGACGTCGTCCGGCGTGAACTTGGAGCCGTCGTGCCAGGTCACGCCCTCGCGGACGTCCATCCAGACTTTGGTCTTGTCGTCGTTCCAGCCCCAAGCGGTCAAAAGGCCCGGCTGAAACTTGAGGTCCGGTCCCTGCCCGATGAACTGATCGAAGACAGAGCGATAGATCGCCTGGATCGTCGGGTTGACCGCGGACGGGCCGGTCGTCGGATCGAAGGATGGCAGGTTGACGTTGAAAGCGATGGTCAGCGTGCCGGCTTCGGCTGCCTCCACAGGCGTTCTGCCGGCTAGAATCCCAGTCATGAATGCGGCTGTGCCGAGGCTCAGGGCCTCGCGCCGAGTAAGCGTTGTCATGGTCACTCCGTTCCCCTGTTAGGCGGCAGAAAAGCGTGACGCCCAACTGCAGCTGGCGATTTATTGTCGGAATGTTTTAATCTTAAAATACATATTTTGGAGCGGCAAGCGCTTTCTCTGGTGCTTCCGCAAAATCCCGCCCATGCCCTTCGGCGGCTTCGTAAGGCCATGTAAAATCTTATGCGTATGCATATATCTGAATGGCAGGTCTATGCTCCGGGCGATGGCTTCGAGCGGCCCCGCGATATGGTTGCACCGACGACATAGCAAATCGCGACGTATAAACGCGATAATTGATCGTTGACAGTTCAAGGAAGTTCAAAATATGATTTTGCAAATGATTTAAAACAAGCCCACAAGGGCGAAGGGGTAACGTCATGGCCGAGCGGTCGTTTGCGCGCGAGGTCGAGGATCTGAAGCTCGGGGAAGGTGACATCTTCCGCGGCGAGGGTATTCTCGCGATCACCAAGGCACTTCTGCAGTCCGGTGTCTCCTATGTCGGCGGCTACCAAGGCTCGCCGATCTCCCATCTTATGGACGTGCTGGCCGACGCCAAGGACGTGATGCAGGATCTGGGCGTGCATTTCGAGACGTCGGCCTCGGAAGCGGCTGCCGCTGCCATGCTCTCCGCCTCTGTCATGTATCCGGTGCGCGGTGCCGTCACCTGGAAATCGACGGCAGGTACGAACGTCGCCTCTGACGCGCTTTCCAACCTGTCTTCGGGTGGCGTCACCGGCGGCGCGCTGATCATCATTGGTGAAGATTATGGTGAAGGTTCCTCGATCATGCAGGAACGCAGCCATGCCTATGCGATGAAATCGCAGATGTGGCTGCTCAACCCGCGCCCGAACTTGCCGTCGATCGTGCAGGCGGTGGAGGAAGGGTTCGAACTCTCTGAAGTATCGAACACCCCTGTCATGCTGCAGGTCGGGATCCGCAGCTGTCATGTGCACGGCCAGTTTGTCGCCAAGGACAATAAGCGGCCGGCCTATACGCTGAAGCAGGCGCTCGAAAATCCGGTTCGCGATGTCAATCGCATCGTGCTGCCGCCGGCCTCCTTCATGCACGAGAAAGAGAAGCTGGAGAAGCGCTGGCCCGCTGCCGTCGATTTCATCAGGAAGCGTCAGCTCAACGAGTATTTCGGCCCCTCGGAAGGCGATGTTGGCATCATCCTGCTCGGCGGCATGTATAATGGTGTGCTGCGCGCGCTGCAGCAGCTCGGACTTGCCGACGTCTACGGCAATTCCGCCGTGCCGCTTTATGTCCTCAACGTCGCTTATCCGCTGGTCGACGACCAGATCGCCGAATTCTGCGCCAACAAGAAGGCGGTGCTGATGGTGGAGGAGGGCGCGCCAGAATATATCGAGCAGTCCCTCAACACCATCCTGCGCCGCCGCGATATCCAGACCAAGGTGGCGGGCAAAGGCGTGCTGCCGATGGGTGGCGAATATACCGCGCCGGTGCTGATGAAGGGCATCAAGAACTTCCTTGAGGTCCACCAGCGCGTGCTGCTCGGCAACCAGCCACCGCTGCCGGATCCGACGCCGATCCTCAACGATCCGAAGATCAAGGCGCTCGCAGAAGTCGTGCCGCCGCGCCCGCCGGGCTTCTGCATCGGCTGTCCCGAGCGGCCGATCTTCGCTGCCATGAAGATGGTGGAGGGCGAGCTTGGCCAGCATCACATATCAGGCGATATCGGCTGCCACCTCTTCTCGATCCTGCCACCCTTCAACATCGGCAGCACGACCATGGGCTACGGGCTCGGCCCGGCGGCCGCCTCGGCCTTCAATGTCGCGGCCGACAAGCGCGTGATCTCGGTCATGGGCGATGGCGGCTTCTGGCACAACGGCCTTGCCACCTCGGTCGGCAATGCCGTCTTCAACAAGCAGGATGGCGTCATCCTCGTCGTCGACAACTATTATTCGGCGGCGACCGGCGGGCAGGACATACCGTCCTCGCGCGCCCTCAATCCGCGCCGCAAGACCAATAATTCCATCGTCAATGCGGTCAAGGGCATCGGCGCCACCTGGGTACGCCAGATCGACCGGACCTATGATGTCGCGAAGATGCGCGACACACTGCGCGAGGCGCTGACCTCGAAGGAACCGGGGCCGAAGATCATCGTCGCCTCCTCGGAATGCATGCTCAATAAGCAGCGCCGCGTGAAGCCGCAATTCGCCAAGGCGGTGAAAGACGGCAAGCGCATGGTCAAGGAGCGCTTCGGTGTGGACGAAGATGTTTGCACCGGCGATCACGCCTGCATCCGCCTTTCCGGTTGTCCTTCGCTCTCGGTCAAGCATACCGACGATCCGCTGAAGGACGATCCTGTGGCAGCGATCGACAATAATTGCGTCGGCTGCGGCAATTGCGGCGAGGTCGCAGAAGCGGCGGTGCTCTGTCCCTCCTTTTATCGTGCCGACATCATTCACAACCCGACGGGCTGGGATCGCTTCGTCGCCCGCATGCGTTCCGGCATCATCGGCTGGCTGCAAGCGCGTCGCCGCGCCGGCCGCATCGTCTTTTCGGATTGAGAGGGCGATATGAACGAGCATGTGAGCATGAATGATCTCGGTGCCAACAGGCTTTCGACGGACAAGCCGCTGTCGCTTGCCATTCTCGCCATGGGCGGGCAGGGCGGCGGCGTGCTGGCCGACTGGATCGTCGGCCTTGCCGAGGCTGAGGGCTGGATGGCGCAGACGACCTCCGTGCCGGGCGTTGCCCAGCGCACGGGCGCGACGATCTATTATATCGAAATGCTGCCGGCCCGCGACGGCCACGAGCCGATCTTTTCGCTGATGCCAACGCCTGGCGATGTCGATGTCGTCATGGCGGCGGAGCTGATGGAGGCGGGCCGCTCGGTGCTGCGTGGTCTGGTCACGCCGGACAAGACGCTGCTGATCGCCTCGACGCATCGCTCCTTTGCCGTTGCGGAAAAGGAAAAGCCTGGCGATGGCATCGGCAATGCCGAGGTGGTGGTCGATGCCACGGACTTCGCCGCCAAGCGCACCATCGCTTTTGATATGGAAACGATGGCCGTCAGGAACGGCAGCGTGATTTCGGCCTCCATGTTTGGAGCTCTCGCCGGCTCCGGTGCGCTGCCGTTCGGCAAGCAGGCCTTCGAGGCGATGATCCGTGCCGGCGGCAAGGGCATCGAGCCCAGCCTTAGGGCATTCAATGCCGCCTTCGATAGGGTCAAGGAAAAGCCGCGCGATGCTGTTTCCGCGTTGCCGCCGAAGCATTTCGACGCCCTGCCGGAAACGGCCGGCCACCCGGCTCTCGACAGGCTGGTCAATCGCATCCGTGCGGAATTTCCGGATGTGGCCCATCCGCTACTGTTTGCCGGCGTCAAGAGGCTGACCGATTATCAGGACCCGGCCTATGCCGATGAATATCTGAGCCGCGTCGCGGCACTTCATGTGCTGGATCGCAAGGCCGGCGGCGCGGATAAGGACTTCGCCTTCACCGTGCAGGCTGCCAAGTATGTCGCCGTTGCCATGGCTTACGACGATGTCATCCGCGTCGCCGATCTTAAGGTTCGCGGCTCGCGCTTTGAGCGCGTTCGCAAGGAGGTCGGCGCCAAGGATGACCAGGTCGTCTACATGACCGAATACATGCATCCGCGCATGGATGAAGTCTGCGGTACGATGCCAAAGGCCATGGGGCTGTGGATTGAGAATAGATCCCGTCTGTTTTCGCGGCTTGACCGCCTCGTCAACAAGGGCCGACGCGTTCAGACCGGCACGCTCTTCTGGTTCTTCGGCCTCTACATGGTCTCGGCGCTACGGCGTATCCGTCGCGGCACTTTGCGGCATGCTCGTGAGGTGGAGCATCGCGAGACCTGGCTTGCGGCGGCATCCGATCTGCTGGCCGCGAATTATGATCTTGCGGTCGAGGTGCTCGGCAACCGCCGCCTTGTCAAAGGCTATTCCGATACGCATGCGCGGGGGCTTTCCAAGTTCGATCGCGTCATGTCCGCTCTGCCGCTGCTGCGCGATCGCGACGATGGCGCCGCCTGGATGCGGCGGCTGCGGCAGGCGGCCCTTCTGGACGAGAAGGGCGCGGCGCTCGACGGTGCGCTGAAGACTGTGGAGACGTTGTGAGGTTGCGGGCGAGCGCGGAGCCTTATCTCGCCCCTGGCGGGCGGGATAAGCCTTGCCTCAGATCTCATGCTTCCTGATGTTGTGCAGCACCTTGTGCAGGGTCGAGATGAAGGTGCGATATTCTGCTTCCTCCACGCCGTCGAACATTTGCAGGAACAGGTCGTACATGGTCGGCCACACCTTTTCGAAGGCGGCGCGGCCTTCCTCGGTGATTGAGACGTCGCGGATGCGCATGTCTTCGGCGCGCGGTTGGCGGCGGATGTAGCCCTGTTGTTCGAGAGAATCCAGGGTACGGCTCATTGTCGACTGCTCTGTGACGGCAAAGACGGAGAGCTCGTTGATCGTGACGCTGGAGGATATGCTAAGAACGGCAAGCGCGCGCATCTTCGCGGTCGTCATGTCGTATTCGCGCAGTTCTTCCGAAAGGTTGGCGTTCCAGCGCGCCATCAGCCGGTTCATCAGATAGGGTGCGAAATGATTGAGGCCGATTTCGCCCATGGTCGGGCGCTTTGTGTTTTCATCCCGCTTGCGCCTCAAAACGGTGCCTGAAAACCGTTCTTCCATCGACGATGCTCCTCCGGAAACGTGTTACTTCAGCGATGATGCGAGCAGGAAGCCGGAGCCTCCACCCAGACCCGCACCGGGATGCGCCGAAGCGCCGATGTGGTAGAGGCCTGATATGTGGGTGCGGTGGTTAACAGATGACTTGAAGGGGCGCCAGATGAAAAGCTGGTCGAGGCCGCAATAGCCGCCATAAGGATCGCCGCCCACGAGGTTCATGTTCATCGCTTCCAGATCACCCGGAGAGTAGGCGCGGCGTGCGAGTTTTATGCCGGAGAAGTTCTCGATATGGCTTGATAGCAGCGCCTCTATGCGGTCGGCGTAGCGCTCGCGCACCTCTTCCGTCCAGCGGCCGTCCTCCGGCGTCGCGATCTCGCCCGCGGCATCGCCCTTGATGCGGCGCGGCGCTTCGGGAAGCTGCAGCCAGAGGATCGATTTGCCTTCCGGCGCGCGGCTGGGATCGAGCGCGACCGGCTGTCCGACGCAGACGGTGGGCTCCGCAGGCAATAGCCCGCGCTCGCATTCGTTGGCGGCGCGCGAGACGCCGTCGAGGCCGGAGGTCAGATGCAGCAGCGCCACCTTGCCGAGCTCGGCATCGGCTTTCCAGCGCGGCGGCTCGGAAAGGGCGTAATGGATCTGCATGTCGCCCTTGCCGTAGCGATAGCTGGCAACGCTGGATTTTATCTCGGCCGGCAACGGATCCGGCCAATCTCCCATCAGCCGCTCGTAGAGCTGGTTGGGGGTCACGGAGCAGATCACCCCGGCTTGTGCCCTTAATATTTCGCCATTCACGAGACGCACGCCGCCGGCGCGGCGATTTGGGCCTGGAATGATAGCTTCGACATCGGCACTCACGCGGATTTCGCCGCCATTGTCGGCAATCAGCCGTTCGAAGGCGGCCAGCAGTTTCTCGGCGCCGCCCTTGATGATCGGCGCCCCGCCCAGCTCCAGTGCAAAGCCGATGACCTTCAGCATCTCGGCGGAATAAGCGCTTTCCGGACCGAGGCCGCAATGCAGCACCCAGGGTGCCCAGAGTGCATGAATATCTTCCGATCGATAGGTGGTTTCGAGGTAGCCGCGCGCCGGCGTCAAGGCTTCGCCGAACCACGCTGCGAGCTTGCGCAGGCCGCGGTTCCAGCCTTGCCCGGCAACGGCTTTCAGAGTCGATCCCGACCACAGCGCGCCGCCGAGCAGGGAAAACAGGAATGGCGCATCGGCGGCAAGGGCCTCCATCTCGCGGGAGAAGGTCTGCCCGTCGCCGAGCGACAGCTCGTCGAAGGTGGCGATATTTCGCTGCCTGTTCTTGGAAAAGATCACATGCGAACCGTTGGGCCTCAGCACGCCTGTGGGAAACTCGGCATGGGCAAACTCGAGTCCTCGTGCCTCGAGATCCTTGCCGATGGCGCCATAGGCCGGCGAGGTGAGGAACAACACCATGGTCGTTGCCATGACGTCATGGATGAAGCCGGGCTCGGTGATCTCCTCGGTGCGCAGGCAACCGCCGATGCGGCCGTTGCGCTCGAGGACGAGCACCTTGTGGCCCTTTTTGCCGAGCATCGCGGCTGCGACGAGCGCATTGATGCCGCTGCCGACGATGATGTAATCATGATCGCCCATTGCCGCTGCCCCTCATTGGCAAGATGAACGGAAGGGCCGAAGCCCGCCCGGGCTCCGGCTCTTCCAGCCTATCATGCAATCAATGCCAGTGCACGAACCGGCGAGCCGGTGCCCTTGACGAATTTCAGCGGAGCGGCGATCAGCACGGCGCCCTTGGCCGGAAGCTGGTCGAGATTGGAGAGGCTGGCGAGCCCATAGCGGTTGGCCTTGTGCATGAGATTGTGCGCCGGGAAGGGCGGGTTCATGCCGCCGGCCGATCCGGCATCGGTGCCGATCGTTTCCGAACCCCAGCCGATGATTCCCTTGCTCAGCAGATATTCGATCGCCTCGGCCGTCGGGCCGGGAGAGTGGGGGCCGTTTTCATCGGCATTTAGGAAGGTCTCGGTCGAACCGTTGCGCTTGTACCAGTCGGTGCGCAGCAGCACCCAGCTGCCGGCGTCTATCGTGCCGTTCTCAGCTTCCCATTCCTTGATGCTGTCGACCGTCAGCAGATAGTCGGGATCGGCGGCTGCTTCCTTGGAGCGGTCGATGACATTGACCGGAGCCACGAAATTCTGCGGCGGGATGGTGTCGGTCGTGTTGTTGGGATTGTCCTTGCCGGTGACCCAGTGACAGGGTGCATCGAAATGCGTGCCGGTATGTTCACCGAGTTCCAGCCAGTTCCAGGCCCAGAAGGGGCCGTCCTGGTTGTATTCGGAGATCGCATGAACCTTGACCTTGGGGGTGTTCTTGCCGAACTGTGGCGGCAGGTAGAGCACCGGGGTATCCGGTCCGAGCGGCGCGGTGAGATCGACGACCTTGACGGAGCCCGAAAGCAGGGCCGAAGCGAGGCTGGCGAGTGTGGTAGCGGTCATTTCTTCTGGTTCCCCTTGTTGCCGCATGATCCCATGCGAAGAGCCGTTTTGCGGATTTTTTTCGGGATCAGGCTTGAAGTCAGTATCGCCCAGCGCGGGGTGCCGTTCCTCCTGGCACCGGGTCCGCGCGGCGGCGGAATGAAGGGAGCCTATGTCACAATATATGATATTGCAAGCATTGCGGCCTGCTTCCGGAGGTCAAAATTGGGCTTCAACTCGGGGCCGTGCCGAACCGATAAGATACTGAAATAGAACGCTAATCTTGGGGATCATTTATCGAGTACCCACCTATGATTGCGCTTAGGTCCTGTGGCTCGCGCCGACAGATACTTGAAGCTTAAAGCTCAGAATGTATGCATGTGATAATAATAATCACAATTCAAAGAGGGGCAAGCGATGAGCTATGATGTGATCATAGTAGGGGCAGGCCATAATGGCTTGGCAGCGGCGGTTCATTTGGCTTCCAGGGGCTGGAAAGTAGCCGTCATCGAGTGCAATGCGGAGCCCGGCGGTGCGGTCAAGACGCGTGAGGTGACGCTGCCCGGTTTCCGGCACGATCTCTGTGCCATGAACCTCTCCATGTTCGCCGGCTCGGCCTTCTTTACGCAATATAAGAACGAGCTTTCAGCCGAAGGGTTGGGCTTCGTGCCTGCGGCGGATTGCTTTGCCAGCGTTTTCCGCGATGGCACCTATCTCGGCGTCAGTACCGATCTTGAGAAGACCGCGGGCGCCATCGCCGATATCTCGCCGCAGGATGCCGCCGCCTGGCGCAACATGCTTTCTGAGTTCGGGACGGATGCCCCGCATATTTTCGGTCTGCTCGGCTCGCCCATGCCGTCCATGGCCGCAGCCAAGGTCGTCTGGAAGGCCTGGCGCGAAAAGGGGATGGGCTGGATCTACGACACCGCGCGCATGTTGTTTGCCTCGCCCCGCGACTTTCTCGATGCCCGTTTCCACAATACCAAGCTCAAGACGATGATGGCCGCCTGGGGGCTGCATCTCGACTTTGCGCCCGATGTTGCCGGCGGTGCGCTGTTTCCCTATCTCGAATCCATGGCCAATCAGGCATTCGGCATGGTGATCGGCAAGGGCGGTGCCGATGCGATCATCAAGGCGATGGCGGCCGTGCTGAAAAGCAAGGGTGGCGAGCTTATGCTGGGAACGCGCGTCGACAAGATCGTTACGTCGGGCGGCAGGGCGACAGGCGTCGTTCTCGCCGATGAGCGCCGCTATGACGCAAAGCGGGCCGTCATCGCCAATGTCCACCCGCAGATCCTGTTCGGCAAGCTTCTGGAACAGGACCCGTCACGCCGGGAGTTCGACGGCAAGGTGTCCCGCTTCCGGGCCGGGCCCGGCACGATGATGATCCATCTGGCGCTGTCGGGCCTTCCCGATTGGACGGCGGGCAAGGCGCTCCAGAATTTCGCCTATGTGCATATCGCGCCGGATCTCGAAATGATGTCGCGTGTCTATGCCGAGGCCATGGGCGGGCTTCTGCCGGCCGAGCCCACCTTGGTGATCGGGCAGCCGACGGCGATCGATCCCTCGCGCGCACCGGCCGGACAGCATGTGCTCTGGATACAGGTGCGCGTCCTGCCGGCGGAATTCCACGGCGATGCAGCGGGAGAGATCACCGGCACAAGCTGGGACGAGATCAAGGATGCCTATGCCGAGCGTGTTCTCGATATCATCGAACGCTATGCCCCGGGCTTGCGTGGCAGAATATTGGGCCGCTCGGTCTTTTCGCCCATCGATCTCGAACGCGAGAACCCGAATCTTGTGGGAGGCGACAACCTTTCCGGCAGCCATCATCTCGACCAGAATTTCCTCTTTCGCCCCGTTGCCGGCTATTCACGCTACAGGACGCCGGTGGCATCGCTGTTCATGTGCGGGGCTTCGACATGGCCGGGTGCGGGAACGGGGGCGGGCTCCGGTTTCATGTTGGGGAAAATGCTGGCCAAGTGAGCACCATTTGGCTTGACGCGCAAACCTTTGACATTTCAAATGTCGCTCCCTAGATCGTTCACATCGTGAATGCAGAGCATTGAATTGAGCTGGCGTGATGGCAGAACCGGAAAGTGCAACCGTTGACCTGGAGATCATCGTTCAGGGCGCGCAGGAAGGCAAAAAGCTGGAGCTTCGGCTTTGGCTGCGCATGCTGTCGACCACGAAGCTAATCTCGCAGGAAATCCGCCGCCGGCTGCGCAATGAGTTCGGCGCGACCTTGCCGCAATTCGATCTGATGGCGCAGCTCTATCGCGAACGCGAGGGTCTCCGGCTTGGGGAACTGTCGAAGCGAACCATGGTTACCAACGGCAATGTCACCGGGCTTGTCGAACGGCTGGAATCGGATGGTCTCGTGCTGCGCGTGACGCCCGACGGCGACCGGCGCGTGACGGTCGCGAAGCTGACGGCGAAAGGCGAGACCTTGTTCAGCGCCATGGCCGCAGCACATGAAGGCTGGCTGCGCGACATGATGGCAGATGTGGATCCCGCTATTGTCAGCGAGTTGTGGCGGGATATCGGCGCGGTGAAATCATCGGTGAGCAACCATCTTTCCGGCGCCGACTTCGATTGATGGCAGCGCTTATCTGGCCCGCTCGTTCTTGAATTTCTTCTCGAGCACGCTCACGAGGCGCACCATCGGCCAGAGCAGGATGACATAGATCACGGCGGCCATGATCAATGGCGAGGGGTTGGCATAGAGACCTTGGGCATTCTGCCCTTCTTTCAGAAGTTCCGGCAAGGCCACGGTCGAGGCGAGCGACGTATCCTTGAACATCGACACACAGTTGCTTGTCGTCGGCGGAATGACGATGCGGACCGCCTGCGGCAGCACGACCTTGTAAAGCGTGATCAGGAAGGGAATGCCGAGGGCGGCGGCGGCTTCGAACTGGCCGCGCGGCACGCTTTCGATGCCCGAACGGAAGACCTCGGCCGAATAGGCCGCCAGCACGATGGAAAATCCGAGGATAGCCGACCACCAGGCGGAAAAGCTGATGCCGATGAAAGGCAGCGCGTAATAGATCAGGATCAGCACCACGAGCATCGGCATGGCGCGCATGATGTCGATATAGGCGATCATCAGGAGTTGCAGCGGCTTGGGAGCATAAAGGCGGATCAGGCTGATGACGAGGCCGCCGGTCACGCCGATCAGAATGCTGACCACGCCGAGCGCGATGGTCATCCAAAGTCCGCGCAGCAGCTGGGGGAATGCCGAGATCATGACGTCGGAATTGAAGAAGGTATCGACGAAAGACATTGGCACTCCCGCGCGCAGAACGAAGATATGATTTCTTACATCTACGCCGGTCGTTGCGACCGGCGCAGCTCATTTCAATAATGATCTTTTGATCACGCCTTGGGGATTGGCAATTCGGTGACGGTGGAGGAGCCTGCCGGTGCCTTGCCGCCGAACCACTTCTCGTGGATTTTTTCGAGCGTGCCGTCCTTCTTCATCGCGGTGATGGCATCGTTGATCTTGCCGAGCAGCGGTGAATCCTTGGTCATCATCAGGCCGTATTGTTCGCCGGTCTTGATGCGATCCTTGATGGCGAAGCCCTTGGTCTTGACGAAGAGATACTGCATGCCCGGAATATCGCTGACGACGGCATCGATGCGGCCAGCGCCGAGATCGAGGAACATGTCCTGCTGCGAATTGTAGCCTTTGACGTCGGCAAAGCCCTGAGCGGCCTTGTTGTCATTGGCCCATTTTTCGCCCGTCGAACCCGACAGCACGCCGACGGGCACGCCCTTGAGGTCGGCAAGCGTCTTGATCGAGCTGCCGTCCTTGGTGGCGACGCCCATGTCGGAATCGTAGAAGGGCTGAGTGAAGGACTGCGACTTCAGGCGCTCCGGCGTAATGGTGATGGATGAGATCGCCACGTCGATGCGCTTGGAGCTGGTGGCCGCAAACAGGGCCTGGAAGCCATAGTCAGCGATGTTCGTGGTCATTCCGGCGCGCTTGGCCGCTTCGTTGACCACATCGACCTCGAAGCCTTCGAAGCCGCCATTGGCGGTCTTGTATTCGAAGGGTGGGTTGTTCGGGTAAGAACCGACATTCAAGACATCGGCGGCATAGGCGAAATGGCTTCCGCCGGCCAGGCCGACGGCGGTCGCAAGGACCAGCAGACTGCGACGAGTAATGAGCATTTTCTTGGTCTCCCTCTGGTTATGGCTGCGGGCTTTTCCTCTCACCCGCGGTCTTCCCGTCCGCCCGACCGGCGGCCGTCTCATGTCATCGCGTTGACCATGCGGTCGAGCGCGATGCGCATCTGTTCGGTTTCGCGGAATGTGCACATGCGCAAAAACGC
Organism: Martinezella tropici; assembly: GCF_008370325.1. GTDB lineage: Bacteria > Pseudomonadota > Alphaproteobacteria > Rhizobiales > Rhizobiaceae > Rhizobium > Rhizobium tropici_B. Next base: position 358,238 of record NZ_VNIP01000006.1, read on the forward strand.
GCGGGACGACTCGCCGAAATGATATCCCGGCGCCAGGCCGACGCGAGCCGTTTCAAGGATACGCTCGCAGAGTGCCGTCGCATCGGGTTCGCCCTGCAGCGCGAAGAAGGCATACATGCCGCCGCGCGGTTTTTCCGGCAGGATGATACCCGGTATCTTCGGCAGCTTCTCATAGGCCAGATCGAGGCCGGCCTTGATGCGTCCGCGGATTTCTGAAACCAGCGGCTCGCCTTCGCGAAGGGCGGCAGCAGCACCCGCTTGAGCCATGGCCGAGGTGCCGCTGTTGATATATTGCGTCATGGCGCCGAGCTGATCAGCAATGGCAGACGGATGCGTCAGCCAACCGACGCGCCAGCCGGTCATCGCCCATGCCTTGGAGAAGCTGTTGATCGCAATCACGCGATCACCATCCTCGGCCACCTGCAGGATCGAAGGGGCGATTTCGCCATCGAAATAGAGGCGGGCATAGACCTCGTCGGAGATGATCCAGATGTCGGTACGGCGGCTGAAATCCAGCAGCGCCTGCATTTCTTCGCGCGAGGCCGTCCAGCCAGTGGGGTTGGCAGGCGTCGACAGGAAAATGGCCCGCGTGCGGGCATCGCAGCGGGCGAAAAGCTTATCGAGATCGAGGCGCCAGTCGGTATCGAAATCGAGCGATACGGCGCGTGGCTCGCCGCCGATCAGATGGATGGCGTTATGAATGTTCGGCCATTGCGGCGCGACGTAGACGACATTGGTGCCGACATCGACGAGCAGTTCGAGCGCCATGTAGAGCGCCTGCATGCCGCCAGGCGCGACCGTCGTGCGCTCGATGGGGATGGGGCGCTGATGCCAATGAGTCTGATAGTCCGACAATGCTTCATTGAGGGTCGCCAGCCCGCGCATATTCGGAACATAGAAAGTCGCACCATCGTCGAGCGTCTTCTTCGCAGCATCGCGGATGAACTCCGGCGTCACGATATCGCCTTCGCCGAACCAGAGTGGAATGACGCCGCCGAGCTCGCGAGCGCGCTTGGCAAGGACTGCGATATTGTCGGTGCGCATGTCGCGGATCTGAGCGCGAATGCCTTCGAGGGCATCGCGGCCTGTCATCGCATTCGGCAGGTTATGCTGCGGTAGAGACAAGGAATTTCCCCTGGGAATCCGGTGTTGGAGGAGTGAAGCCACTGCTCAAGCTCTCGCTTGGGTCACCCCTCGATTTCGAATGGTTATCCAAAAACAACTGCATTTCAAGGACAAATTTTAAGCTTAAAAAATCTATCCTCCTGTTCGATTTCATGTTGTTTTTCCATGCGGTAACTATCTGATAAAACTTAGCTTTATCCCTTATTTCCGTCGTGCTTGCCTGCTCTTGCAGCATCGACGCCGGCAGCCAGGCTCGCACCCAGAAACATCGCGTCGCTTGCCAGCATGAAGAAGCTTATGCCGGCTTCTGACCATGCGCCGACATCATCAGGCGAAGGGCGGAAGATGCCGACCGCTCGGCCGGCGGATAGGGCCGCCTTGGTGATGGCTCTGATCGCCGCGTCGAGCTTTTCCTTGCCCGCCGGTCCCATGGCGTCGATCGATACCGAAAGGTCGCCCGGGCCGATGAAGAGAAGATCGACGCCATCGACGGCAGCGATCTCGGCGACATTGGCAAGCCCCTCGGCCGTTTCGACCTGGATGGCAAGCACAAGTTCCGCATTGGCCTTGGCGAGGTAATCCGGGATGCGGTAGCCATAGGCCGCTGCACGACCTGGGCCGACGCCGCGTGCGCCAAGCGGGGGATAGCGGGTGGCCTTCACGGCGTTGCGCGCCTGCTCCGCCGTTGAAACGCGGGGCACGAGAACGCCTGCCGCACCTGCATCCAGCACAGCCGCGATATCCTCTGCCGCATGGCCGGGGACGCGGACCATGGCAGGAACACGATGGACATCGGCGGCGCGGATCAGATCCTCGATGCGCTCGCGGCCGATCTGCGAATGCTCCCAGTCGATGCAGAGGAAATCGACGCCGGAGGCTGCCGTAACTTCGATGGCGACGGGATGCGGAATCGCCGCAAACGTACCGATGAGCAGCTTCTGCTCGATACAGTTCCGGCGGAAATCGCTCATCGTCATCCTCTCATTTCAGCGGCCTCTCAACGAGGGATAGACCGAAAGATACAACTGCGAAACGGCAATCTGCCCTGAATTTGGTGCAGCTTCCGTGCCGATCGGGCACCGGCACGGAGGCATTGCGGTGGCGGAGTTGTTCGGGCGCCGCCACCGCTCTGAAGCACGGCTTATTTGCGCCGCGCCATGATCTCGGCCAGGACCGCGTCGAACCGGGCGATCTCTTCGACCTTGTTATAATGCACCAGCGACACGCGGATGGCACCCGTTTCCATGGACAGGCCAAGGCGCTTCATCAGGCGCGGTGCGAACATGTGGCCGTCGCGCAGGCCGATGCGCTGCTTGCCCATCTCATCGGCAAATTCCTGCGGCGTGATGCCTGGCATGTTGAAGCAAATCGTGGGAACGCGCTGCTGCAGGCGGTTCTCGTCGGAGATGCCGTAGATGGTGGCGCCATGGCGCTTCAGGACGGCGATCATCTCGCGTGACAGCATCAGCTCGTATTGGCGAATCGCACCCATGGCGGCGGCGAGTGCCTCGCGGCGGCTATGGTCGCCGGTCGGCAGGAAGCGACGGCCGAGGCCTTCAAGATATTTGACCGCGGCATTCATGCCGGCGACGTTTTCATAGGTGAAGGTGCCGACTTCGATCTTGTAGGGCGGCACGTCCGGAATGAAGTCTTCCTTGAAAGTCGGCAGTTTAACCAGCGCGTCGTAGCGGCCCCAGAGGAAGCCCATGTGCGGCGAGAAATTCTTGTAGCCGGAGCAGACGAGGTAGTCGCAACCCCAGGCCTGCACGTCGATCAGGCCATGCGGGCCGTAATGGACGCAATCGAGGAAGGTTTCGGCACCAGCCGCCTGCGCCAGTTTGCAGACGCTAGCGACATCGACGATCGTGCCGATGGAATGGGCCGTGACAGTGCAAGCGACGAGGCGGGTCTTGTCGTTCAGAAGCGGCTTCAGGTCTTCCACATGCAGCGTGCCGTCCTCGCGCATGCGCCACCAGACGATCTTGGCGCCATCGGCTTCGAGCGCCATCCAGGTGGCGATGTTGGCATCGTGATCCATGTCGGTGACGACGATCTCGTTGCGTTCGCCGAGCAGTTTGGCGATGCCGAGGCTGACAAGGCGGATGAAGGAGGTGGCATTCTGGCCGAAGGAGATTTCCTCCGGGCGATAGGCGTTGACCAGCATGGCGACGCTTTCGCGCGCTTCCTCCAGATTGCGGTCGACGCCTTGGCTGTGCTGGTATTTCGCCATGCGCTGGACATTGAAATTGATGAGGTGATTGGCAACCGCATCGACGACCGCCTGCGGCACCTGCGCGCCACCCGCATTGTCGAGAAAGACGAAATCGCCGGCTTTCTGGATGGCCGGAAACATGGCGCGGATCTCGTCGACCGGGAAACTGTTATGGCCGGCGAATTGCGATGAGGAAGGGGCGGAGCTCATGGGGATCTCGCTCTGAATAATGGAATTGATACCTCGATTTTGATCATTTGATCACAAAATACTTTAAGGTTCAACCAAATTCCTCGATCTCTTTTTAGGTTAGCGGCGGGCCGTGCCGGAGCCCTTGCGGGGCGCATCCTGTATGGCCGGGCAATAATCCTGGAGGATTTCGTGGGTGCGTCTGATATCGGCGACGACACCGTCGCGGGCTGCGGCGAAGTCCCCCGCCTTCAAAGCGTTGACGATGGCAACATGCTCGCCGGCGGGGTCGAGTTCGCCGCTGCGCATCAGGGGCTCCACCGAGGCGGAGAGCATGCGCATATAGGGGCCGAAACGCAGCCACAAAGTTTCGATGAGCTGCAGCAGCACTTCGGAGCCGGAGGCGCGGTAGATGGTGAAATGGAACTGCTGGTTCTTGGCCATCAGATCGTAGACATTGGCGCCGAGGCCGATCACATGCTGTTCGCCGGCGATGCGCTCGAGCGCTTCAATGTCTGTCGGGGTGAGGTTCGGCATGCCGAGCTCCGCGGCTAGGCCCTCTACGGCGATGCGGGCGCGGCAGAGATCGTCCAGCCGGGCAAGCGTGACGATGGGAATGCGGGCCGAGCCGTTGGCGGCGACCTCAAGCGCATTTTCAGCCGCCAGTCGGCGCAGGGCCTCGCGCACCGGCATGTTGCTGGTTCCGAAGGTTTCAGCAAGCGAAGCGATGGTCAGCGTCTGGCCCGGATCGAAATTGCCGGCCATGAGTGCGTTTCGGAGCTGCTGATAGACGCTCTCCTGGATCGTCGTTCTGGAGGACACCGGTTCCAGGGCTATGCGCACGCTTGTTTCCTCTCCGCTTCTCGGGACTCGTTCATGGTAGAACGAAGGGCGGGCGAAAGGAAAGGATTTCCCGGAGCAGTGCTTAGGCTTCCTCGGCCTTCCAGGCCGCTTCATCCGCTGCAGGTGCTGTTTCTTCCTTCTTCGCCGGGGGCTTTCGTAAGCCAAGACCTACACCGATGAGGGCGAGGGCGCCGCCGATGGCGTGATAGGAATGCAGCTGTTCGCCAAGAAGCGCCCAGGCCAGGGCCGCGACGATAATGGGCAGGAGATTGATCAGCAGCGAGGTGCGGCTCGCGCCGAGCCTCTGGATACCGATCATCCAGCAGAGCGGCGCAACAAGGGAGGTCGGGATCGCGGCATAGAGGATCAGCGGCAGGTTTACTGATGTGATCGGCGAGATATCGCCCATCAGGAAGATCGGGATCAGCAGCAAGGTCGAAAAGCCGATCTGCCAGAAAAGCTGCTGCCACATGGGAATCGGCATCGCCCAGCGTCTCAGCATGACGCCGTAAAGCGCATTCGAGAGGACCGCGATGAGCATCAGGCCGTCGCCGATATGGAAGCCGCCATTGACCAGCCGCATCGGGTCGCCTTGAGACGTTAGATAGATGAGGCCGATCAGGGAAATTCCGCCGCCGGCAATGCTCGCGATGCTCAGTTTCTCTCCGGCAAGCAGACTGGCAAAGAACGTCGACATCAGAGGCATCAGCGCAACCATCACACCCATGTTGACGGCCGAAGTGGTCTTAGCCGCCTCATAAGCAAGGCTCTGATAGATCACCATGCCGAGGGCGCCGAGGGTGGCGAGCTTCAGCCAATGCTGCCGCAGCAAAGCGCGATTGCGCCATGCCGCGCGGCCGACGAAGGGCAAGAGCACGACGAAGGCGATCAGCCAGCGATAGAAGGAGATCGAGCCCGGCGAGATCACGCCGGCGGATGCCTTGGTGACGACGGTGTTGCCGGACCAGATCAGCACCGTCAGCAGCGGCGCAAGTCCGGCCGCGCCGACGATGGTAGCGGAAGCGTTCGGTTGGGTGCTCATATGAATGGTCTCCCGTCATCCTCGGGCCTGGGGCGAAACAAAGGAGGGCAAACATGGTTCACGATCCCGAGGTGTTTCTATCGTTTGTCCGAATTCTGGTATATGGCGAGAATAAGACAGCAATAGTGAAATGAGGACATGTCCGTCAGGTCTCCACGCATCGAGGGTGATCCGCCAAATCCGGTTTCCTTCCGAACCGAGAATTATAGGGCAGGCACGGTTTTTCCCAAAAAGAGCCAACCCTGGGGCGAGCTCAACTATGCGCTTATCGGTGTCTGCGAGTTCGACATTCAGGGTGTGGGCTATCTGTCACCGCCGCATTATGCCATCTGGCTGCCGCCGGATACGATGCATGGTGCTTATAATCAGCATGACCTGCGCTATGTCACCGTCTATGTCGAACGCGCGCTTTGCGTTGATCTGCCGGACAAGCCGTCGACGCTCAGCATCAGTCCGCTGCTGAAGGCGATCCTGGCGGATTTCGCGGCTCGCGATATCACCATACCCGAAACAGCCGAGGATCTGCGGCTTGCTCAGGTGCTGGTCGACCAGATTCGCGTGGCGCCACGCTGCGAAAGCTATCTGCCGCTTTCCGACGATCCGCTGCTTGGTCCGGTGCTGAGCGCCTTGCAGGCCGATCCCGGCGACCGGCACTCTCTTTCGGAATGGGCGCGCAGGATGGGGACGACCGAGCGCACATTATCGCGCCGATGTCAGTACGATCTCGGCCTTTCCTTCAACGAATGGCGGCAGCGGCTGAAGTTCGTCGCCGCGCTTTCGCTGATCGAGGCCGGCGAGCCCGTGCACCGGATTGCAGCACAATTGGGCTACAGCAATGCTTCCGCCTTCATCGCCATGTTCCGCAGGCTGACGGGCACGAGCCCAACGCAGATGCGATAGGTCTTAGAGCATTTCCAGGAAAAGTGCGCAGCGGTTTTCCGTCCGGAATGCGCTGGGAAATAAGAAGAAAAGCGGAAAGGCTCTACGGCTCGATCAAGACGATCTCCAGCTTGCGCAGCTCTTCCGGATCGGCCATCGCGCTGATGGTCGTGACCATGCCGTCTTCGCCGACGGTGAAATGAAGGGCAATGCGCAATTGCCCGCCGATCACCACGATGGCGCCGACTGCGCCGTTGATGACGGCGAGCCGGGCAGCCTGCGCGCGGCCGTGGAAAGTCTTGGCGACATCGGCCCGCCCGCGGATTTCGCTGACCGATCCCATGCGTGCCGCAACGGCATCCGGACGGAATACCGCTTCGGGATCAAGGACGGCAAGGAGTGCCTGCATGTCCCCGTGACGCGAGGCGGTGAAGAAGGCGTCGACCACATGGCGCTGGCGGGTAAGATCGGCCTCCGTCGCCGATGGCGTGTCCTGCACGCGGCGACGGGCGCGGCTTGCAAGCTGGCGCGTCGCGACGGTGGTGCGTCCCAGAATCGGGGCGATCTCGTCGAAAGAGACGTCGAACATATCATGCAGGACAAAGGCAAGCCGTTCGGCAGGATTCAGCTTTTCCAGCACGACAAGGAGGGCAAGGCCGACGGAATCGGCCAGCAAGGCGTCCTGTTCCGGGTCGGTGCCGTTGCCAGCCTCATGCAGCACCATGGGCTCGGGAATGTGGATGGTCAGCGGCTCCTCGCGGCGCGATTTGCGCGACCGCAGCAGATCGAGGCAGATGCGTGCCGTGACCGTCGTCAGCCAGCCGCTGAGATTTTCAACGTCCGACGTGTCGCTCCGAACAAGGCGCAGCCATGTCTCCTGCACAGCATCTTCGGCCTCTGTCCGCGAGCCGAGCATGCGGTAGGCGACCGCGCGAAGATGCGGCCGGTTCGCCTCGAATTTTTCAGCCTGCCACTTTTTTTCATCCATCGGTCACATTCCCTCATCGCGTTTCGTCAGACCCATGACGAGCGAAATCCGGCCGGTGTGACAGCGGATCGGCAGGAAAATGCATCGTCAGGACTTGAGCCGCAACCATGCTCTCACAATCAGAGGAAGAGGAAATAGATATGCAAGCTCGTATGAAGAACCCAGCCCTCGTTCTGCCCGAAACGCTTCAGGCGCTTCTGGCCGTCAGCAATTCGATCAAGGATCAGGGTCTTTCGGAAAATATCATGGACCTCGTGCATCTGCGCGTCAGCCAGATCAACGGCTGCAGCGTCTGCACGGATATGGGCTTTCGCAAGCTCCAGAAGGCCGGCGAGACAATGGAGCGGATCGTCGGCGTCTCCGCCTGGCGCGAAATGCCTTATTTCTCGGATGCCGAGCGTGCTGCTCTTGCTCTCGGGGAAGCGGCCACCCGGCTTGCCGACCGGCCCGATGCCGTCAGCGACGAGATCTGGAATGAAGTAGCAAAACATTTCGACGAAAAGGCACTATCGGCCCTGATCGTCGCGATCGCGATCGACAATGTCTGGAACCGGCTGAACTCGACGGTCCGCCAGCAGGCAGGCGCATCCTGGAACTGATCGTCCGCAATGAGCGCCACCTTCTTCTCATAGTATGGGGAAGAAGGTGGCCTGCATTCTTAAGCCTCGCCTACTCGCGAGGTCACCAGCAATTTCGCCATCCAGTCCACGAAGACACGCACCTTGTTGCTGAGGTGCCGGTTGGGTGGATAGACGATATGCAAGGGCAGTGATGGCCGGGTCCAGCCGGAAAGAATGGGAACGAGCTCGCCGCTTGCAAGCGCGTCCCGGGCCATGAAGCTCGGAACTTGCGCGATGCCGAGCCCCATCAGCGCTGCCTGGAGATAGCTGCGGCTGTCATTCACCGAAAGGATATAGCGCGGGCTGATTTCCAATGCCTCGTTGCCATGTTCGAACAGGAACGGAATCGTACGGCCGGTTTGCGCGCGAAAATAGCTGACCGCATAATGGCTGGTTTCCAGATCCTCCGGCCGTTCCGGGAAGCCATGTTTCTCGATGTAAAGCGGTGCCGCACAGGTGACGAGGTGTATTTCACCGACGCGGCGGGCAATCAGGGACTGGTCGCTCGGCATGCCGGCGCGCAGCGCGCAATCGACATTCTCGGCCAGATAATCCACCAGGCGGTCTCCGACGCCGAGGTCGATATGGATATCGGGATAGCGTTGATGGAAGTCGCACAGCGCCGGCATGACGATCTTCTCAGCGAAAGCGCCGGCCATTTCGACGCGCAGGCGCCCGCTCGGCAGGCTCTGCGAATTGCTGATGCTGCCGTCCAGCTCCTCTATTTCCGAAAGGATCTGAACCGCGCGTTCGTAATAGAGCGCACCGTCCGTCGTCACCATGACGCGCCGGGTCGTGCGGTTGAGGAGCTTGGCATGCAGATGTGCTTCAAGCGACTGGATGAGCGTCGTAACCGTCGCCTTCGGCATGGAAAGGGCGGCTGCGGCGCGGGTGAAATTACCCGTTTCCACCACACGCGCGAATGCCCGCATTGCTGATAACTGATCCATTTCTATGATGTCCCTGGACCGTAAAGAAAAGAGGCCGATTGTTTGTAATCATGAATAGTCTGATCGAATATAAGCTACTTATTCTCGAAGCGGAATAACAATATGTTTTTATCGTGATTGTTGCAATGCGGCATGGGGGCGCCAAAGACCGCATTCGAGAATATGATTGCAAAGCGTGACAGACCGCTTCTGAATTGAATCATATTCGCTCGAGCAGACAAGGATTTGGGTCGATGAGTGCGCCGTGGAAAGATGTTGTGCTGGAAAACGTGCCTACGGGGCCCGTGGAAGCCCGGATCTACAACGGCGAAGGTTTGAAGAAGGCGGCACCTCTCGTGCTCTATCTGCACGGCGGCGCTTTCCTCGACACCGATCACGCGACCGACAGGCCGGTGGCGGCAAGCCTCGCAGAGGCTGGTGCTATCGTGGTTGCCGCGGATTATACGAGCGGCAATCAGAATGCTTTTCCGAAGGTGCTCGAATGCGCCTACGGAATTCTCGCCTACCTCAGCAACAAGCGGAACATGCTTGCGCTGGGTGGAGCGAAAAAATCGCTGCTGTTTGTCGCCGGAGAGGAATCGGGTGGCAATGTTGCAGCGGGTGTCGCTTTAAAGGCGCGCGATCAGATGCCCGGTTCGCTGGACGGACAGGTGCTGATTTCGCCTTTACTTGATCCTTTCATGGGATCGAAATCTTTCCTCCATGCGGAGGAAAGCGGCATGCGCGAGCGCTGGACGGACGGCTGGAACCGATACCTGGGCTTCCTGGGCGGTGTTTGCCATCCTTATGCAGCGCCTCGATACTGTTCGCGGCTTTCGGGCCTCGCGCCGGCATTGGTGCTCACGGCCGAGGACGACCCGCTCCGCGACGAGAGCATGGAATACGGCAGTCGGCTGAAAGCGGCTGGCGTCCGTGTTCGCCAGCAAGTCCTTCCCGCCGGGACAGGCTGGCCCACCCTCTATGGCGGGCAGTCGAAAGACAGGCCGATTTGGCAGCAGGATATCTGTTGCTGTTTCAAGGGGTTTGTCGAAGACGTGCAGGCTTGATCGACTAGACTATCCCGTCCGCGAGAGACAAGCGCGAATGGGATGAGGCGTCGAAGGCACGAGACCGGAGCGGGTGGTCACGCGAATGCGCGGCGCTTCGGCCCCTGATTTTATTGAGACGATAGGAATTTTCGGTCCCGTGTCCCAAGGCGGGACCAAAGGAGAGACCAACATGAAGTCCAACGGTAAAAGCTGGGCCCTGTGGGGCGCCGGCATGGGTGTTGCTGCGGCTGTTGCAGGCGCGGCTTTCTATCTGGAGCTGCCGCGTGGCGCTCAGGCAACGGAGGCTGCTGCTCCGGCCGCAAAGCCGGCGATCCCGGTCACCGTTGCCGCCGTAGAAGCGCGCGACATCACGGCCTGGCAGGAATTTTCCGGCCGGCTCGAAGCGATTGATCGCGTCGAGGTGCGCCCGCGCGTCGCCGGCGCCATCGAGTCTGTGCATTACCGCGAAGGCGCGCTGGTCAAGCAGGGTGACCTGCTGGTGACGATCGATCCGGCGCCCTATGAGGCGGTGGTTGCCCAAGCTCAGGCGCAGGTCGGGGCGGCAAAAGCCAAGCTTGATCTCGCCAAAGTCGAAATCGATCGCGGCCGGAAGCTCTTCGACAACAAGACGATTTCGCAGAGCGACATGGATACCCGCACCAGCAACTCTGCCGAGGCAGAAGCCAATCTGAAGGCAGCGCAAGCGGCCCTTCAGACCGCGCAGCTGAACCTCGACTATACGCAGGTCCGTGCCCCGATCGCCGGCCGGGTCGGCAAGATCGCCGTCACTGTCGGCAATCTCGTGGCGGCCGGCTCGACGTCGCCGGCATTGACCACGCTGGTTTCGGTCGATCCGATCTATGCGAGCTTCAGCGCCAACGAGCAGACTGTCACTCAGGCCCTGGCCGAACTGCCGACAACCGGAGGCGCTTTTCCGCCGGTCGAGCAGATCCCGGTTCAGATCGGTACGGCAAGCGACAACGGTACGCCGATCAAGGGCAAGTTGCAGTTGATCGACAACGAAGTCGATGCGGCGAGCGGCACCGTCAGCGTTCGCGCCGTCTTCGACAATCCGGGCGGCCGTCTTATCCCCGGTCAGTTCGTGCGGGTCCGTATGGGTCAGCCGAAGGCCGAGAATAAGATTGTCATTGACGATCGTGCAGTCGGCACCGACCAGGACAAGAAGTTCGTCTTCGTCGTGGATGGCGAAAACAAGGTCAATTACCGGCAGGTCCAGCTCGGTTCGCTGGTCGACGGCCAGCGAGTGATCGAGAATGGCCTGAAAGCCGGCGAAAAGATCGTCGTCAACGGGTTGCAGCGCATCCGTCCCGGTGCAGTCGTCGCACCGCAGTTGGCCGAGAAGGTTGCGACCGCTCAGTAAGACTTCGCCTTCTGCCCGTGGGCAGAAGGCCGACATTCCGAAATCGCATGATCCGCTGGCGGCTTTCAAATCGTCGGACAGGAGTTTTGCATCCGTTCTCACCCCGGAGGGGGCTTTGATATGAACATCTCCAGATTTTTTGTTGACCGTCCGGTCTTTGCCGGTGTTCTTTCGGTCCTCATCGTGGTCGCCGGCCTGATCGGCCTCAGAGCGCTGCCGATCTCCGAATATCCAGAGGTCGTGCCTCCCTCGATTGTCGTGCACGCCACCTATCCCGGCGCCAACCCGACCGTCATCGCCGAAACGGTGGCGACGCCGCTCGAAGAGCAGATCAACGGCGTCGAGGGCATGCTCTACATGTCCAGCCAGGCGACATCAGACGGCGCTCTCAACGTGACGGTCACCTTCAAGCTCGGCACCGATCCGGACAAGGCGCAGCAGCTTGTGCAGAACCGCGTTTCGCAGGCCGAGCCGCGCCTGCCCGCGGAAGTCCGTGCCCTCGGCATTACGACCATCAAGAGCTCGCCCAACTTCATCGTGGTCGTCAACCTCGTCTCGGACGGAGCCGACCACGACATCACCTATCTGCGAAACTATGCGACCCTGAACATCAAGGATCGACTCGCCCGGATCGAAGGCGTCGGGCAGGTGCAGGTTTTCGGCGCCGGCGACTATTCCATGCGCGTGTGGATCGATCCGCAAAAGGCGGCCGAGCATAATCTTGCGGCCAGCGACATCAGCAATGCGATCAGCTCCCAGAACGTCCAGGCTGCGGCTGGCATCATCGGTGCCTCACCCAGCCGGCCGGGCGTGGATCTGCAGCTTAACGTCAATGCCCAGGGCCGCCTGCGCACACCTGAGGAGTTCGGCAACATCATCGTCAAGACGGGCGCCAACGGCGAAATCACCCGCCTTCGCGACGTCGCCCGCGTCGAGCTCGGTGCGGAAGACTATACGCTGCGTTCGCTGCTCGACGGCAAGCCGGCCGTCGCCGTCGCCGTTCTCCAGGCGCCTGGTTCGAACGCGATCGAGATCGCGAACAACGTGCGCTCGACCATGGACGTGCTGCAGCAGGCCATGCCTGCGGGCGTTAAGTATGAGATCGTCTACGACACGACGAAATTCGTCCGCGCCTCGATCGAGAAGGTGATCGACACACTGCTCGAAGCCATCGCGCTCGTCGTCCTCGTCGTCATCCTGTTCCTGCAGACATGGCGTGCCTCGATCATCCCGCTGATCGCCGTTCCGGTGTCGATCATCGGCACCTTTGCGGTGATGTATGTCTTCGGCTTCTCGATCAACGCGCTTAGTCTGTTCGGCCTGGTGCTGGCGATCGGTATCGTCGTGGACGACGCGATCGTCGTGGTCGAGAACGTCGAACGCAATATCGAGAACGGGCTCAGTCCGCGAGACGCCACCTACAAGGCCATGAAGGAAGTCTCCGGTCCGATCGTCGCGATCGCGCTGGTCCTCGTCGCGGTCTTTGTACCTCTCGCCTTCATCTCCGGCCTGTCCGGCCAGTTCTACCGCCAGTTCGCGCTGACGATCGCTATCTCGACTGTCATCTCGGCCTTCAACTCGCTCACCCTGTCTCCGGCACTGGCATCCCTGCTCCTGAAGGGTCATCATGCGCCGAAGGATGGGTTGACGCGGATCATGGATGCGGTCTTCGGCTGGTTCTTCCGCGGCTTCAACCGGGCATTCGGAGCCGGTTCGAAATACTACGGCAAGGGCGTCGGCGGCCTGCTGTCGCGCAAGAGCATCGTCATGGTGATCTATCTCGCGCTGGTGGGAGCGACCTATAGCCTGTTCACAACGGTTCCAGGCGGTTTCGTGCCGTCGCAGGACAAGCAGTATCTGATCGGCTTCGCACAGTTGCCGGATGCCGCAAGCCTCGACCGAACGGAAGATGTGATTAAGCGTATGACGGACATTGCGCTGAAGCAGCCAGGCGTCGCCAATGCGATCGCCTTCCCGGGCCTGTCGATCAACGGCTTCACCAATTCCTCGAATGCCGGCATCGTTTTCGTGACGCTGAAGGACTTCGACGAGCGCAAGACGCCGGACCTTTCGGGCGGGGCGATCGCCATGGCACTGAACCAGAAGTTCGGCGCCATCCAGGATGCCTTCATCGCCATGTTCCCGCCGCCGCCGGTCAACGGTCTCGGTACGACAGGCGGCTTCAAGCTGCAGATTGAGGATCGCGCCGGCCTCGGCAACCATGCGCTCGACCAGGCGGCCAAGGCGGTGATCGGCAAGGCCTACCAGACACCGGAACTCACCGGGATCTTCTCGAGCTTCCAGATCAACGTGCCGCAGCTCTTTGCCGATCTCGACCGCGCCAAGGCCGAGCAGCTCGGAGTCTCCGTCACCGACGTCTTCCAGACGCTGCAGATCTATCTCGGTTCGCTCTATGTGAACGACTTCAACACCTTCGGCCGCACCTACAGCGTCCGCGTGCAGGCCGATGCCAAGTTCCGCGCTCAGCCGGAAGATATCGGCCAGTTGAAGGTTCGTTCGGCATCGGGCCAGATGATCCCGCTTTCTGCCCTGCTGAAGGTGGATGCCACGACCGGTCCGGAACGCACGAACCGCTATAACGGCTTCCTGGCAGCTGACATCAATGGTGGCCCGGCGCCCGGTTTCTCGTCAGGCCAGGCACAGGCGGCGATCGAGAAGATTCTGCATGAGACGTTGCCCCCCGGTATAGACTTCGAATGGACTGATTTGACCTATCAGCAGATCCTGGCCGGCAATTCCAGCGTCGTCGTCTTCCCGCTGGCGCTGCTCCTGGTCTTCCTTGTGCTGGCCGCCCAATACGAGAGCCTGACCTTGCCGCTCGCCATTGTCATGATTGTGCCGATGGGTGTCTTGGCGGCGCTGACCGGCGTCTGGCTCACGGGTGGAGACAACAACATCTTCACCCAGATCGGCCTGGTGGTGCTCGTCGGTCTATCAGCAAAGAACGCGATCCTGATCGTGGAATTCGCCCGTGAGCTGGAATTCGAGGGCCGCACGCCCGTTCAGGCTGCGATCGAGGCCAGCCGCCTGCGTCTGCGTCCGATCCTGATGACCTCCATGGCCTTCATCATGGGTGTCGTGCCGCTGGTCACCTCGACCGGTGCGGGTTCCGAAATGCGTGCTGCCATGGGTGTCGCGGTGTTCTCGGGCATGATTGGCGTCACCTTCTTCGGCATCTTCATGACGCCGGTCTTCTACGTGCTGATCCGCAGGCTGACGGGCAACCGTCCGCTCAAGCAGCATCACCACAACGACAACGACCATTCGGCGGAGGTACTCCCGATCGCCGCCGAATAGGAGGCCGTGCCGAGCGGCACTCCAGTGCTCGACACGCCATGGGCGGGACCGAAAGGTCCCGCTTTTTTCATGCTTTCATATTTTCATTTTAGCTAATTTATCCTTCTTTCGAAGAATTTGCCGCATGATAGCCGATTTCCTTTGCATGCTGGCTCCAGAGGTTTATCAAGCTCTTGGATGAGTTGATTGACGTACATCGGGCGTGGGGAGTCGCCTTCGGGCCGTGGGGCTTTGAGGTCGGCAGCGGTGGAAGATCGTTGCCGAATCCGTCGCATGACGAAGGGCGCTCCGCTATCCGGTTTCGGTGTCCGATGCGTTGCAATTCGGAGGATATTTATGCAGGGCAGAAAGATCGCCTTTCTCGGTACGGGTTTGATGGGGGCGCCGATGGCGCGGCGGCTGCTCGCCGCCGGTTTCGCGGTGGCAGTCTGGAATCGCGACCGCAGCAAGGCGGAGCCTTTGGCTGTCGATGGCGCGACCGTTGCTGATACGGCGGTCGAGGCGGCGCGGGGAGCATCCGTTCTTTTCACCATGCTGACCAACGGCGGCGCCGTCGGGGAGGTCCTGTTCGGCGGCGGCGTGGCTGAAGCGCTTGAGGTCGGCGCCATCGTGATCGACCATAGCTCGATATCGCCTGCTATTGCCCGCGAACATGCGGGCAAGCTTGCCGAGCGCGGCATCCGGCATATCGATGCTCCGGTCTCCGGCGGCGTCGTGGGTGCCGAAGCGGGAACGCTTGCGATCATGGCTGGCGGCGATACCGAGGTGATAGACAGCGTGCGCGATATCATGGCGCCTCTGGGACGCGTGACTCGCGTTGGCCCCAGCGGTACGGGTCAGCTCGCAAAGCTCGGCAATCAGCAGATCGTTGCCGTCACCATAGGGGCCGTTGCGGAAGCGATGCTGCTGGTCGAGGCCGGTGGCGGTTCGCGTGAGGCGTTTCGGGATGCCATTCGCGGCGGCTTTGCGGAAAGCCGGATTCTGGAGCTGCATGGTCAGCGCATGATTGAGCGCAACTTCGAGCCGGGTGGAACCGCCCGCAATCAGTTGAAGGATCTCGATGCGGCTCTCGCCACGGCGGAAAGCCTGTCTCTGCAGCTCCCATTGACCGAAGCCGTAAGAGCCGAATTTGCCGAATTCGTCGAGAATGGCGGCGGGGAGCAGGATCACAGCGGTTTGCTGCAGCATCTGGAAGACAAGAATGCCCGAGGAAAGGCTTGAGGAAGTGATGAACGATAAGGGTGCATCCAAGCGTCGTCTGCGTTCGCAGGACTGGTTCGACAATCCGGATCATATCGATATGACGGCGCTCTATCTTGAGCGCTTCATGAACTATGGCATCACGCCGGAAGAGCTGCGATCCGGTAAGCCGATCATCGGCATTGCCCAGAGCGGCAGCGATCTCACGCCCTGCAATCGTCATCACCTCGATCTTGCCAAGCGCGTGCGCGACGGCATCCGCGATGCCGGCGGCATTCCGATCGAATTTCCGACCCATCCGATCTTCGAGAACTGTAAGCGTCCGACGGCGGCACTCGACCGCAATCTCGCCTATCTCGGCCTGGTGGAAGTGCTCTATGGCTATCCGCTCGATGGCGTCGTGCTGACGACCGGCTGCGACAAGACCACGCCATCGGCGCTGATGGCAGCCTCGACCGTCAATATTCCGGCGATCGTTCTCTCCGGTGGCCCGATGCTCGATGGCTGGCATGAGGGTGAGCTCGCGGGATCGGGAACGGTGATCTGGCGTTCGCGCCGCAAGCTGGCGGCGGGTGAGATCGATGAGGAGGAATTCATGGAGGCCTCGCTCGCCTCGGCGCCCTCCATCGGCCATTGCAACACCATGGGAACGGCCTCGACCATGAATGCCATGGCGGAAGCGCTCGGCATGTCGCTGACCGGCTGCGCCGCCATTCCCGGCGCTTATCGCGAGCGCGGCCAGATGGCCTATCGCACCGGACGGCGGGCGGTCGAGCTGGTTCTCGCTGATATCAAGCCTTCGGACGTGCTGACGCGCGAGGCTTTCCTCAATGCCATCCGCGTCAATTCCGCCATTGGCGGCTCGACCAACGCGCTGCCGCATCTCGCCGCCATGGCCAAGCACGCCGGCGTCGAGCTTTATCCCGATGACTGGCAGGTGCATGGCTTCGACATTCCGCTGCTCGCCAATGTGCAGCCGGCGGGCGCCTATCTCGGCGAGCGCTTCCATCGCGCCGGCGGCGTTCCGGCCATCATGTGGGAGCTGCTGCAGGTGGGCAAGCTGGACGGAAGCTGTCCGACGGTCACAGGCAGAACGATGGCGGAGAATCTGAAGGGTCGTGAGGCGACCGATCGCGAGGTCATCCGCCCGTTCGCCGATCCGCTGAAGGAGCGTGCCGGCTTCCTCGTCCTCAAGGGCAATCTGTTCGATTTCGCCATCATGAAGATGAGCGTCGTCTCCGAGGAGTTCCGCGGCCGTTACCTGCAGGAGCCTGGCCGCGAAGGTGTGTTCGAGGGCAGGGCTGTCGTCTTCGATGGATCGGAGGATTATCATAAGCGCATCAACGATGCCGAACTCGGGATCGATGAGAACACGATCCTGGTCATTCGGGGGGCAGGGCCGATCGGCTGGCCGGGTTCGGCCGAGGTCGTCAACATGCAGCCGCCGGATGCGCTTCTGAAGCGGGGCATCCGCAGCCTCCCGACGATCGGCGACGGTCGCCAGTCGGGTACGGCCGACAGCCCGTCCATCCTCAACGCATCGCCGGAAAGTGCCGCCGGCGGCGGACTTGCCTGGGTCAGAACCGGCGACATCATCCGCATCGATTTCAATCAGGGTCGCTGTGACATGCTGGTGGACGAGGCGGAAATCGAGCGCCGGAAGGGTAACGGCATTCCGGCCGTTCCGCCGGATGCGACGCCGTGGCAGCGGATCTATCGCCGTTCGGTCACGCAGCTTTCCGATGGCGCCGTCCTCGATGGCGCAGCGGATTTCCGCAATATCGCCGCAATACCGCCGAGGCATAACCATTAGCGCCGGATGATTTTCGGTAAAATCGACTTACAATCTGAATCCGCGCTAGAATCAAACAAGTAGAGCATGATGTCGTCCGAAAGCCGTTTACACGTTTCGGCGTCATGCTCCAGCTGGGATATCGAAAAACTGCTGACCGAATACCAATGCGCTACCATTAAAGTTCGTGAAAGGGAGTAGTGCATATATAATTAGCAGCGGTTATGCGGTCTCTTCAGTTTCCGAAGGGGGTGGAACTCTTTGGCAGAGACGACATCAGGGCGAAGCGAAGAAGAGTTCCAAGACCTTTTGAGAAGGCTGGAGCTGGCGCTGGAGGCGTCTCAAATCGGCGTCTGGCAGCATAACGTCAACGAACAGGAGCTGCTCTGGGACCAGCAGATGCACAAGCTCTACGGAACCGGGCGCCATAATCGCCGGGTTTCCTCCAATGTCTGGTTCAAGGCGCTGCATCCCGAGGATCATGAAAGCGCGATCAACGACTTCCAGATCGCGCTCGAGGGGAAGGGTTTCTACAACTCGCAGTTCCGCATCATTTTGCCCAGCGGTGAGGTGCGTCATCTGCGCTCGCGCGCGCATTACTATGAAGATGCCGACGGCGCGCCTTCCTTCATCGGCGCCGAATGGGATGTAACCGCCGACGTATTGCTCAATCGCGAGCTGACCAGCCAAAAGGCCATTGCGGAGGCCCGCGCCGTTGCGCTGGAGCAGAGCCGCGCGCGAATCGAGCACGCCGCCGATCACGATTATCTCACCGGCCTTCCGAACCGGCGCTATTTCGATCGGCGATTGGCCGAATTACGCAACGACGCATCTATCGAGACGTTGGCCGTGCTCCATATCGATCTCGTCGGGTTCAAGGAGATCAACGACAAATGGGGTCATGCGGCCGGTGACGCGACATTGCAGAGTGCTGCCGCGCGCGTATCCGGAGCCATAACCGCCAACGACATAGTCGCGCGTATCGGTGGCGATGAATTTGTGGCCGCCCTGGTGAATGTCGGCAACGCCGAGAGGCTGGAAGCGATCGTAAATGATATTTTCTGGCGATTGCGACGCGAGGTGCGTTTCGGCAATGAGATGCTGAAGATCGGCGCCTCTATCGGCGTGGCCATGAGCGAGGCCGGCAGTACCGGCAATCTGCTGGCGGAATCCGATGTCGCCCTTTTCCAGGCCAAGAAACTCGGCCGCAACCGGGTGGAGTTCTTCACGCCGAAGCTGCAATCGGACCTGCAGGCGGAACGTCAACTGGCCGACGAATTGCGTTTGGCGCCGGTGCTGTGTCAGATCGAGCCCTTCTATCAGATTCAGGTGGATGCCCGCAGTCGCCGCATTGTCGGGCTGGAGGCGCTCGCCCGCTGGCGGCATCCGGAAAGGGGATTGTTGAGCCCGATCGCCTTCCTGAAGGTGGCCGACGAATACGGGCTCACCGCCGAGATCGATGTGGCCGTGCTGAAGCGCGCACTTGCCGACCGGTCGGACTGGGTGTCGCAGGGCCTCTTGCCGCCGCGCATTGCCGTCAATATTTCCGGGCGCCGGCTTGCCGATCCGGATCTCATCGAAGGGCTGAGGGCACTCAGGATGCCCCGCAATGCCATCGCCTTCGAACTGGTCGAAACCATCTTTCTCGATGCTCCTGACGACCAGGTGCTTGCCAATATTGCCGGCATCAAGAAGATGGGAATCGATATCGAGATCGATGATTTCGGCTCGGGCCACGCGTCGCTGATCGGCCTGGTCACATTGAAGCCGAAGCGGTTGAAGATCGACCGGCAACTGGTGACGGCGGTAACGGTGTCCGACGAACAGCGCCGGCTTGTCGGCTCCATCGTCGATATTGCGCGGGCCTTGAATGTCGAGGTCGTTGCCGAGGGGGTCGAAACCGAAGAACATGCACGCATTCTGGCCGAACTCGGCTGCGACGAACTCCAAGGCTATGCCATCGGCTACCCCGCTTTGGGAAGCGAGGTTGCCGCGTTGCTGAAAGCGGCTTTTGTCATGGACAAGAACCGACCCACGGGGGGAGCGCGTGCTACTGGATCTGCAAGGCGACGATCAAGCCGTAGCTGATGAGGCCGAGCATCAGCAGCGACAGTGTCGCAGCGGCGATTACCCGGCCGCCCGCATGCGCGACGGAGCGGATATTCACGGACAGGCCGAGTGCCGCCATGGCGATGACGGTCAGGATGCCAGAGACCACCTCCATCGGGGCAACCAGCACATCCGGAATGAGGCCGAAGGAGCGCAGGGCCATCAGCCCAAGAAAGCCACAGATGAACCAGGGAACAAGCGAATGATGGTGGCTGCCGCGTGCGTCAGTGCCAACTGCCTCGGCCTTGGTGATGACGCCGAACAGAAAGATCACGGGACCCAGCATCAGGACGCGGACGAGCTTGACGAGAGTGCCGGTTTGAACGGCGAGCAGGCCGACGGGCGCGGTCGCGGCCAGTACCTGCGGCACCGCGTAGACGGTCAGTCCGGCTAGGGTTCCGTATTGCGGTACGCTCATGCCGAGGTGGAAATAGAAAAGCGGCAGCAGAAACACGGCCGCAATGCCAAGAACGGCGGTAAAAGCGAGGGCGGCGGCGATCTCCTGCGAATCCGCCTCGATCACGGGGGCTACGGCAACGATGGCCGAGTTGCCGCATATCGAATTGCCACAAGCGATCAGCGTTGCCAGTCTCGGCGGCAAGCCAAGCGCTCGCCCGATGACGTAGGTGGCGGCGATCGACAAAATGACGACGATGGCGATGCCGGCGATCAGCCAAACGCCGGCGCCGCGAATGGCCGAGAGGCTGATAGAGGCGCCGAGAAGCACGATGGCGATTTCCAGCAGGATCTTGGCGCTGAAATCGATACCCGGCTTCATGGCCGGGTTCAGCGGCTTGAGAGTGCAGACGGCAATGCCGAGCGCGATGGCAAGTACCAGGCTTTCGATCCATCGGCCTCCGAACAGGACGACTTCGACATGCTCGCCGGCATAGGCGAGAAGGGCGACGGCACAGGTGAGTGCGAGGCCGGGAAGGATCGTGCTGACGCGTTGAGCAAGTGACATATCGTGCCGTCATTCGTTGTTATGCTTCGGTGACGGCGGGAAAGTCTCACCTGTCGATGTCGACATCCATCGAATATTATCCTATGTTTCATTCGGTAAATTAGAATGATTTCCCATGACCTTCGAGCAACTCGCAATTTTCGTCGCCGTCGCCGAGCGCGAACATCTGACCAATGCCGCTGAAGCCATCCATCTGACGCCTTCGGCCGTCAGCTCAGCGATCAAGAATCTCGAGGCCTATTACGGCGTGGAGCTGTTTCACCGCGTCGGCCGGCGGATCGAGCTGACGGAGACGGGGCGGTCCTTCCTGGGCGAAGCCAAGGCGACGCTCGCCCGCGTGCGCTCGGCGGAACTCATGCTGTCAGAGCTTGCCGGATTACAGCGCGGCCGTCTGAGCCTCTACGCAAGCCAGACCATCGCCAGCTATTGGTTGCCGCCACTGCTGATGCGGTTTCGTCGCGATTATCCCGGCATCGCGCTGGATCTGACGATCGGCAATACGCGAACCGTCACGGAAGCCGTCATCGATGGCGCTGCGGAGCTGGGCTTTATCGAGGGCGAAGTGGATGCGCCGGCGCTGTCGATGAAGACCGTCGCGCAGGATGCGCTCGTCATCGTCGTGCCGCCGCATCATCCATGGGCGGACAGACGTCAGCTGACCGCCGTCGACCTCGCTACCGGCACCTCCTGGGTGATGCGCGAGGAAGGCTCGGGCACGCGCTCGGAATTCGAGAATGCGGTCGCCAGGCTTGGCGCTTCGCCAGGCGATCTCGACGTGGCGCTCGTCCTTCCCTCGAATGAAGCGGTACTATCCGCCGTCTGTGCCGGGGAAAGCGCTGCGGCTATTTCCAGTGCTGCGGCGAGAGCCTATCTCGGGCAGGGTATGCTGGTTCAAGCAACGTTCGATCTGCCCGTCCGCAGCTTCCGGCTGCTGCGTCACAAGGAGCGTCATGCCAGCAAGGCAGCCCAGACGCTGGAAGCAATGTGTAAGGATTAAGTAGATTCAACACATTCCAGAAGCGGATGCCGGCAATGCTGATAGCATCACTTTCAATCTATCGCCGCTCGGCCCGTTGCCGGTTGGCGACCACGAGTTCGATGTTGTTGCGCTCGAGCATGGCGCGAATGTCTGATGGCGGCGTGTCGTCGGTGACCAGCGTGTCGAAGGCGGCGGGTTCGTTGAGGATGATGGGCGCGCTGCGCCCGAATTTGGCGCTGTCGGCGACGATGATGCAGTTTTCGGCGCGGCCGGCCGCTTCCCGGGAATATTCCGCCTCTTCGAGATCGTGCAGCATGAAGCCGGAGGTGGCGTTGATGGCGCCCACCGATAGGATGGCATGGCGTATGTTGAAGCGGCGCAGGAAATTGGCGGCCTCCATGCCAAAGGCGCCGCCGTCATGCCCGCGCAGCTCGCCGCCGGCGAAGAAGACGCGGTTGCCGTTGCGGGTTGCGAGCGCGTGAGCGACCGCGACGGCATTGGTGACGACGAAGAGATTCTGGTGCTTCTGCAACGCTACGGCAATGAAGGCCGTGGTCGAGCCGACATCGAGAAAGAGCGCGTCTCCGTCCTCGATCATGGATGCGACGGAGGCGGCGATCATCCGCTTGGCCTCCGCGTTCTCGTTCATGCGCAGATGCAGCGGCGGCTCGATCATCGAATCCTTGATGTGGACGCCGCCATGCACCTTGGTAACGAGCCCATTGGCTTCGAGGCTGCGGATATTGCGACGGATGGTCTCTTCGGAAACGCCGAGCCGTTCGGCCAGGAACTGGATGCGGCTCGCGCCACCGGCCAAGCGCAGTTCCTCCAGGATCTCGCGTTCGCGATGATTGGAGTGAAGCGGTGGCTGGGATATGCCCGACATGGTTGCTGATCCTATTGAGGGTATTGATCCCGAAATGTGCATGGCATCCGGAATGATAACCCTGTCGCCGCCAGAGGCGTCAATGCGCACAGGCTTGATCCAATTGCCTCGCGCTTGAGTTTTTAAGACAAATCCCACCTATGGTGAAGCGCCGTATTTGCGATATCCATAGCTCATCCAATTCGATCAGCCCTTCGAAACCAACAAAAAGCCAAATCTTCGTTTCATTTTGTGGGGTGCACTTGACAGCTTCGCGTTTGTAAGGAACCTTTCTCATCCGAAGGATGCTCGGCAGTGGTACCTGAGGGGGCCAGACGGGGAATGACTGCGACGCCGGAAGACAGGATACATTCTCTCAGCATCTGGCGCGGGCCGATCGAGATCGCCCCGCTGGTCGGCGGCATCACCAATCGCAACTATCTGGTCGGCAACGCTGGCCGGCGTTTCGTCGTCCGGCTTGGGGCGGATATTCCCGTCCACCATATCAGCCGCGCCAATGAGCTGGCGGCGAGCAGGGCTGCCCATGCAGCTGGTCTTTCGCCCGCCGTGATCCATCACGAGTCCGGCATACTGGTGCTTGACTATATCGACGCAAAGCCGCTGACGGCCGAGGATATAGGTGACCCCGCAATGATGGCGCGTGTCGTGGCGCTTGTCCGGTCCTGTCATCGCGATGTCGGCAGGTATTTCCGCGGGCAGGCGGCGATCTTCTGGGTTTTCCATGTGGTCAGGGATTATGCGGCCGTTCTCGAGGCCGGTGGTAGCCGGCACCGAGCGTTGCTGCCTTCCTTTCTGGAGATCGCCGAGCGGCTCGAACGCGAAGCGGGTCCTTTCGAGATCGCTTTCAGCCATAATGATCTGCTGGCCGCGAATTTCCTCGACGATGGCAAGCGGCTTTGGCTGATCGATTGGGATTATGCCGGGTTCAACACGCCGCTTTTCGACCTCGGCGGCCTTGCCTCCAACAATGAATTCTCCGGAGCGCAGGAAGAGGCGATGCTGGAGGCCTATTTCGAGACTGGCGTCAGCGATGATCTGCGCCGGCGCTATCAGGCGATGAAATGCGCTTCGCTCCTGCGCGAGACGATGTGGAGCATGGTCTCGGAAATCCATTCCGACATCGAATTCGATTATTCTTCCTATACAGCTGAAAATCTGCGGCGATTTGAGAGCGCCTGGCAGAGTTTTCGCGACTCTTGAGGTGATGCAATGAAGGAATTGCCGTCTACAGCAAAGACTGTCGTCATCGGCGGCGGTATCATCGGCTGCTCGACCGCCTACCATCTCGGCAAGCTCGGCTTTACCGATACCGTGCTGCTGGAACGCAAGAAGCTGACCTCGGGCACGACGTTCCACGCCGCCGGTCTCGTCGGCCAGCTGCGCACCAGCGCAAACATCACGCAGATGCTCGGCTATTCCGTCGATCTCTACAAAAAGCTCGAGGCGGAGACCGGGCTTGCCACCGGCTGGAAGATGAATGGCGGCCTGCGCCTCGCCTGCAACGAGGAGCGCTGGACGGAGGTCAAGCGGCAGGCGACGACTGCGCAGTCCTTCGGCCTGCAGATGCATCTGTTGACGCCCAAGGAGGCCTTCGATCTCTGGCCGCTGATGGATGTCGAGGATCTCGTCGGCGCCGCCTTCCTGCCGACCGACGGGCAGGCCAATCCTTCCGACATCACCCAGGCGCTGGCGAAGGGCGCCCGCATGAGCGGTGTGTCGATCTTCGAGGATACAGAGGTTCTCGATCTGGAAATCGACAAGGGCCGGATCCGCGCCGTCATCACCGAGAAGGGCCGCATCGAATGCGAGCGCGTCGTCGTCTGCGCGGGGCAATGGACGCGGACTTTCGCCGGCCGCTTCGGCGTCAACGTGCCGCTCGTCTCGGTCGAGCATCAGTATCTCATCACCGAATCCTTCGGCGTGCCGTCCAACCTGCCGACGCTGCGCGATCCGGACCGGCTGACCTATTACAAGGAGGAGGTCGGCGGACTGGTCATGGGTGGCTATGAGCCCAATCCCATTCCCTGGGCTCTCGATGGTATCCCTAGGGATTTCCACTACACGCTGCTCGACAGCAATTTCGACCATTTCGAGCAGATCATGGAGCAGGCGCTGGTGCGCGTGCCGGCGCTGCAGACCGCCGGCGTCAAGCAGCTGCTATGTGGCCCCGAAAGCTTCACGCCCGATGGCAACTTCATCCTTGGCGAGGCGCCGGAACTGAGGAATTTCTTCGTCGGCGCCGGCTTCAACGCTTTCGGCATCGCTTCGGCCGGCGGAGCCGGCATGGCGCTGGCCGAATGGGTCGCCAAGGGCGAGCCGCCCTACGATCTCTGGCCCGTCGATATCAGGCGCTTCGGCCGCCCGCATTTCGACACCGACTGGGTGCGCACCCGCACGCTGGAAGCCTATGGCAAGCATTACACCATGGCCTGGCCTTTCGAGGAGCATTCCAGCGGCCGGCCCTGCCGCAAGTCGCCGCTTTACGATCGCCTGAAGGCGCAGGGCGCCTGTTTCGGCGAAAAGCTCGGCTGGGAGCGGCCGAACTGGTTTGCCGATCTCTTTGCCGGCGAGGAGCCGAAGGACGAGTACACGTATGGACGGCAGAACTGGTTCGATGCCGTCGGCCGGGAGCATAAGGCTGTGCGCGAAGCGGCCGTCATCTTCGACCAGACCTCCTTCGCCAAATTCGTGCTGAAAGGCCTGGATGCCGAGGCGGCGATCTCCTGGATTGCTTCCAATGACGTCGCCAAGCCAGTTGGCGCCCTGACCTATACCCAGACGCTCAACGACCGCGGCGGCATCGAATGTGACGTCACCGTCGCCCGCATTGCCGAAAACGAGTTCTACATCACGACGGGCACGGGCTTTGCCACCCATGATTTCGACTGGATCGCCCGCAAAATCCCGCCAGAGATGCATGCGGAATTGGTGGACGTGACCTCGGCCTATTCGGTCTTGTCACTGATGGGGCCGAAATCGCGCGAGATATTGCAGGCCGTCACCTCAGTCGACGTTTCGAACGCCGCATTCCCCTTCGGCAGGGTGAGGACCGTCGGTATCGCCGGCTGCCCGGTCCGGGCGTTGCGCATCACCTATGTCGGCGAACTCGGCTATGAGCTGCATGTGCCGGTGGAATATGCCGCCACCGTCTATGACGTGCTGATGGCGGCCGGCCGCGAGCACGGCCTCATCAACGCCGGCTACCGCGCCATCGAAAGCTGCCGGCTGGAGAAAGGGTATCGCGCCTGGGGCTCCGATATCGGGCCGGATCATACGCCGGTCGAAGCCGGGCTTGCCTGGGCGGTCAAGATGAAGAGGGATATCGCATTCCGTGGCCGCGAGGCGATCGAGCGGCAGCTGGCATCGGGCGTGAAAAAGATGCTTGCCTGCTTCGTGCCCGACGATCCCGAAACCGTGCTTCTCGGTCGCGAGACGATTTATCGCGACGGGCAGCGCATCGGCTGGCTGTCGAGCGGCGGCTACGGCTACACGATCGGCAAGGCCATCGGCTACGGCTATGTTCGTAACCCCAACGGCGTCACGGAGGATTTCGTGCTTTCGGGTCGCTACGAGCTCGATGTCGCGCAGCAACGCGTCCCATGTCAGGTGTCGCTGAAGCCGCTTTATGATCCGCAGATGGCGCGGATCAAGGGGTGATTACGGAGGGTGTCAGGCGGCGTTGATTTTCTGGAGCCCATATTGCTTTTGCCGGACCTTAGCCTATTTGTACACGCTAAACTTGCATTTGCGGAGGTATCATGAGGTTCAGGCGAATACTCGCGGGATTGGTGGATCTCATTCTGCTTGTTTTCATGGCGCTCGCGCCCACCTTCGCGGCTGACGCATGGTTCCCTGAATATATGGATTCTCCTGCTGGGCAACCACCAACGCCTCTCATGGGGGCGACGCTCCTTTGGCTCATGATCACGCTGCTTTTTTACTTCCCGGCGTTTGAAAGCAGCATGCTCCAAGCGACCCCTGGAAAGCTTCTTTTTGGGTTGAAAGTCGCGCTACCCAATGGTGATAGGCTGAGCTTTGTGCAGGCCTTTTACCGCATGGTGTTCGGTCCGCTTGCGATATGGTATTTGCCGTCATATCGAAGGAGATTCTCGGGCGACTCAATCGTAACTTATCGTTGACGAGAATGGGGTGGTGAGATCCCTATCGCCTGCTCGGCAGATCCCAAGCCCGATAAAGGCTGTTGAGAGCCTCGGCCGTGTGGCATTCCACCATCGGCAATTCGGCTTCCCGCAGGATATTTGCGTATTTGGAGCCGCTGTTGCGGGTCTTCACGAGTATCCAGTGAATCATCTCCCATTTGATGCTGTCCTTGGCGCCTTCGAGATGCCCTGCTCGGTCTGAGCGGTTGATCAGGGTCCGCTTGAGGTAGCGCGAAAAGCGCAGCCAATGATTGGAGGTGATGAGGATGGCGCCGGTAGCACGAGCCAAACGCTGTGGCATCAGGCGCGTATAATTGCCTTCCATGATCCACTGCTCGCCAAGAATGGCCGCATCATGAAGTGCTGCGAATTCTGCTTCTGGGCGCTGTTGCCAATCGGTATGGGGCAGATGATGAAGCTGATCGAGATGGATCGTTGGGAAGCTAAGCTTTTTGGAAAGTGCAACCGCCAGAGTTGACTTACCGGCATTGGAAGGGCCGAGCACGACAATGCGCTCGCCAAGGGAATGCAAGGGAAGCATGGGGCACCGGTCGGAAAATTGGGATGGTTTCCAATGGCCGAAGCGAACCGCCTTGTCAACGCTTGCGTGTCGTATTTTCATCATTGCGCCATTTACGTGAGGATTGGAACCAAGCCCCACCACCTCCCGAAAACTGTGATCTCCTCGCCGCTGTCACAGCCATTTTCTTGACTTACCATCGCTTTCATCCTCAATCGACAGGCTGACAACTGACGGAGGCCGGAAACGATGGCGGAAGCGAACATCAAGCTTGAGGAAAGCTGGAAAGAGGCTCTGTCTCCGGAATTCGAAAGCCCCTACATGCAGCAGCTCAAGGCTTTTCTCGTCGAGGAAAAGCAGCGCGGCAAGGTGATATTTCCCCGTGGCAGCGAGTATTTCCGGGCGCTGGATCTGACCCCGCTCGACGAAGTACAGGTGGTCATTCTCGGGCAGGATCCCTATCACGGCTTCGGCCAGGCGCATGGGCTCTGCTTCAGCGTGCGCCCCGGCGTGCGCATTCCGCCGTCGCTGGTCAATATCTACAAGGAACTGGAAACCGATCTCGGCATCCCGCCGGTTCGCCACGGTTTTCTCGAAAGCTGGGCGAAACAGGGCGTCTTGCTGCTCAACAGCGTGCTGACGGTCGAGGAATCTCAGGCGGCATCGCATCAGGGCAAGGGCTGGGAGCGCTTCACCGATGCCGTCATCCGCAGGGTCAATGACGAATGCGATGGCGTCGTCTTCATGCTCTGGGGCTCCTATGCGCAGAAGAAGGCCGCTTTCGTTGATACCGAACGCCATCTGGTGCTGAAGGCGGCGCATCCGTCGCCGCTATCGGCCCATAACGGTTTTCTCGGCTGCCGGCATTTCTCCAAGGCTAATGCCTATCTCGCCGCGCATGGCCGGGATCCGATCGACTGGGCGCTGCCGAGCAATCCTGAGGCTCAGTAAGGCGCCTGGTCCCACGGATTGACGATTGAAGCGCCGGTGTCGTCGAAATCACCGATGTTGCGGGTGACGACGATGAGGTCATGAACGATCGCCGTTGCCGCGATGAGCCCATCGGCGTCACCACGCGGTCGCTGTGCCGCGATACGCCCCCATTCGACCGCAATCTGATCGGTAATGGGAAGAATGCGATTGCGATGGTCGTGCCGGAGCTTGCGCAACCATTCGTCCAGATGTGCGGCGGTACGCGGGTCCGATTTTCGCTTGAGCGCAATCCCGCGCATGATCTCTCCAAGTGTGATAACACTCAGATAGATGGTGGAGGGATCGACCGAGCGCAGCCACATAATCGCTTGGGAATTACCGCGCCGGATTTCCGAGACGACATTGGTATCGACCAGATACATCAGAAAAAGACGTCCCGGCTTGGCGTTTTATCTCGTTTAGATACGGCTTCGGCCATTTCATCGTCCCAAGCCGGCCCTGACAGCAAATCATCGGCAAGGCTTGGTTTACCGGCCAAGAGGGCATCGTAGTCTTCGGCAGACAGAACGACCACCGCGGGCTCGCCGCGCAAGGTGACGATTTGCGGCCCTTCGCTGCGTGCTTTCTGCACGACTTTTGAAAACTGGTTTTTTGCATCCTGCAACGGCCAATTCATCGAAGTCCTCGCTAGCTAGACTGTCTAGCTTAGACTAATGCCGCTCTTGTTTGGAATCAAGAGATGAGAGCGATATTGCTTCGGAGTGAACGATCAGAATTTATCGTTCACTGATTGAAGACAATCCGTTTGGCTATTGGGGGCTATCGAAATACCGCCCACAAGACCATCTTCTGCCCATGAGAAACGCCTGCCGGTGCAGGCGAGCAAAGGGGTTTAAGATGCTCAACCAGATCAAAGGTCTTCACCACGTTACCTCGATGGCGGAAGACGCCCGGACCAACAACAAGTTCTTCACGGATACGCTCGGTCTGCGCCGCGTTAAGAAAACGGTCAATTTCGACGCTCCCGATGTCTATCATCTCTACTATGGAGACGAGATCGGCACGCCGGGCACGATCATGACCTATTTCCCGTTCCCGAAGATGGCGCGCGGCCGTCCAGGCACCGGCGAAGTCGGCAATACGGTCTACTCCGTTCCGGAAGGAGCCATCGGCTATTGGACCGAGCGGCTCGGCAAGCATGGCGTCGAAGGCTTGAAGGTCGACGAATCCTTCGGTCAGAAGCGCCTGCATTTCTCAGGTCCGGATGGTGATGGCTTCGCTCTCGTCGAGATCAAGGACGACAAGCGTCTGCCCTGGACGCACAATGGCGTCGATGCCGAGCATGCCATCCGAGGCTTCCACTCCGTTGCCATGCGGCTCAGGGACGAAGGCGCCACGGCCGAACTGCTGAAATACATGGGCTACGAAGTCGTCGACACGCATGAGGGCATCAAGCGGCTTGCCATTCCCGGCGGCAACGGCGCCGACTATGTCGACCTTGAGACGATGCCGAACATCAATCGTGCGCTGCCGGGCGCGGGCTCCGTCCACCATGTCGCCTTTGCCGTCGAGGATCGTGCAAAGCAGCTCGAAGTGCGCAAGGCGCTGATGGATACGGGCTATCAAGTGACCCCGGTCATCGACCGCGATTACTTCTGGGCGATCTATTTCCGCACGCCGGGCGGCGTGCTGTTCGAAGTCGCCACCAATGAACCCGGCTTCAACCGTGACGAGGATACGGCTCATCTCGGCGAGGCGCTGAAACTGCCCGAACAGCATGCGCATTTGCGCGGCCTGATCGAGCAGCATCTTGAGCCGCTGGAAGGCTAATCGAGGAGAAGCATCATGACGGATACGACTTATGTGCACCGGCTGAAGGCCGGTGCACCCGGAAAGCCTATTCTCTTCACCTTCCATGGCACCGGCGGCGACGAGAACCAGTTCTTCGATTTTGCCGCCCGGCTGCTGCCGGACGCCACCGTCATCTCGCCGCGCGGCGATGTCTCGGAATATGGCGCGGCGCGCTTCTTCCGTCGGACGGGTGAGGGCGTCTATGACATGGCCGATCTTGCCAGGGCGACGGAAAAGATGGCGAAGTACGTCTCAGAACTGGCGGCGGAATATGGCGCATCGCAGGTGCTAGGCCTCGGCTTTTCCAACGGCGCCAATATCCTTGCCAACGTCCTGATCGAGCATGGCGATCTGTTCGATGCGGCCGTGCTGATGCATCCGCTGATCCCGTTCCAGCCGAAGGACAATGCCAGACTGGAGGGCAAGCGCATGCTGATCACGGCGGGCGAGCGCGATCCAATCGCGCCTGCGCAGGTGACCAAGGCGCTGGCTGATTATTTCGCGCGGCAGGATGCCGAGGTCACGCTCGAATGGCATCCGGGCGGCCACGATATTCGTCCCAACGAGATCGAGGCCATCGGCAAATTCCTTATGCCCTACGCGTAAGCTTGAAAAATGACCAAGCCACGCGGCAGAAAGCTCCTGCCGTGTGGTCTGCTATTTGCCGATCAGGCGCAGCATCGCCTTCGCTTGCGAGGCGGCCGCGAGCTTTTCCTTCTCGTCGATATAGTCCGTTGCGCAGAAACGATTGAGGTTTGCGGCATCCGTGCTGTCCGGCTGGGCGTGTTTCGTTTCGGCAATGACCATGCGCCAGGCGCAGCCGAGCACCTTGTCGGGTTGGATCGCCTCGTCGCAGCCGGTGCTCAGGCACAGGGCGACATGCTTCTGCGCCCGATAGCCGCCTGCGATGGCTTCCTCGTAATCGGCCTTCCAACTTTCGCGCGTATGTTCGCAGCGGGTGGGATTGCTGCTTTGGCTGCATTGCACCGTCCTGTCGACATAGGTCTGTGCCGGCGGCCATAATGGGCCGTCGACCAGGCTGACGCAGCCGCAGGCAAACAAAGTGGCTGACAGCAGGCGCAATTGATTCTCCTTCGGCCGGGTTGCCAGAACCGTAAAGCATGTCGCGCAAAAGTGTGCAGCGCTTTTGCGATAACGATATGGAAAAAATCAAGAATTTAAAACGCAAGGAGCGAATCTGAAAGATTGCGACGCGCTCTAAAGCGATCGTAAAGATGTGCAAGATCAATATGATCTTGCTAACAGCAACGGTTGGGCGGCGTCCTTCGGTCGTCCGCCAAAGCGTGTAGCGTGACCTTCCTGCAACCCTCACCATCTTCCGGCAGCTTCGGCGCGCAACGACGCAAGCTTTGCTTGTGGGCTTCAGAGCCTCCCGCTAATGATCTGGCTCTATAGGGCAGGGGATTTCATCGTGACGCTGGCGGAACAACAGCAATATAGGCTCGGCGTGATTTACGTTGCGCTCTCGGCACTTGCCTGGTCGACGTCCGGTCTCTTCGTGCGGGCGATCCATGCCGATCTCATGACGATCCTATTCTGCCGCGGAATCGTATCGGGACTTGGCGTCTTCGCGCTGTTCTTTTACATCGAGCGCCGCAACGCCTTTCGCATCCTACGCTCCATGGGCGGCCCTTCGCTGGCGGCAACGATCTTTTCCACCGCATCCATGATCAGCGGTATCGGCTCGATCTATTATACGTCGGTCGCCGATGCCATGGTCATCTATGCGACCGTGCCTTTCGTTACTGCGGGCGTCGCTTTCCTTTTCATCCGCGAACGCCCGAACTTGAGGACGCTGATTGCGAGCGGCATTGCCTTCATCGGTGTGCTTGTCATGCTTTCCGGCCATGCGAGCGATGGCGGCAGCTGGCTCGGCAAGGGGCTGGCCGCCATGATGACGCTGACGGTCGCCTGCCTTGCTGTCGTCATGCGGCAGCATCGCAATGTGCCGATGCTGCCGGCCATGGCCCTGTCCGCCTGGCTTTGCTCTTTCATCACCTTCTGGTTTGCTTCACCGCTTTCCCTGTCCGGACAGGATCTCGGCCTGATCATCGCCTTCGGCATTATTCAGAATGCGATGGGCCTCAGTCTCTATACATTCGGCTCGCGGCTGGTTCCGGCTTCCGATGCCGCCCTGCTGACGGCGCTCGAAGTGCCTCTGACGCCGCTATGGGTCTGGATGGTCTTTGCCGAGCGTCCGTCGATGGCGACGCTGATCGGCGGGCCGATCGTGCTTGCAGCACTTTTCGGACATATCCTGTTGGAAGTGCGCCGAAATCGCGCGGTTATTTCAGCGCAAGCGCATTGAACGGCTTGTCCGCATAGCATCAAAATGCTGAAATCGCTCCGATCACAAGGAGTCGGTATCGATGAAAAAGGTATTCAATCCCCCATCCGTCCGCCGCCCTTTCGGCAATTACAATCATGGCCTGCTGGTGCCGCCGGGCGCCAGCCTGCTGGTCACATCCGGCCAGCTCGGCATCGGCCTCGATGACCGCATTCCGGCTGACGTTACCGCCCAGGCTGAGCTATGTTTCAAGGCGATCAATGCCATCCTGGATGAAGCCGGCATGAGCTTTGCCGACGTCATCCGCATTTCCGGCTTCGTCACCACGCGCGAGGATTTTCCCGCCTACATGGCCGTGCGCGATCGTTATGTCCTGGATCCCAAGCCGGTCTCCACTCTGCTGATCGTCGGCGGGTTCACCCGAGCCGAGTTTCTGGTCGAGGTCGAGGTCACGGCGGCAAAGGTGATGTGATGGCGACCGGTCATCCCGAGCATTCGGCCGATCCGTCGATGCCGCGCATTCTGGGACTTTACGAGACGCATCTCACGGTCGCAGATCTCCAGCGCTCGATAGCCTTCTATCGCGATGTCTTGAAGCTGGAAGTCGGGACCGTCATCGAGAGCAGGAATGTCGCCTTCTTTTGGATCGACGATAAACGGATGGGCATGCTCGGCCTTTGGGAAACGGGCAGCTCCCCTCTCAAGATGCGCCTTCATATTGCCTTCAGAACCTCTCTCGCCGATGTAATCGGCTCTGCCGCCGCATTGAAGGCTCATGGCGTTCAGCCGAAGGGCTTCAATGGCGAGCCGCTCGATGAGCCGGTCGTTGTCGGTTGGATGCCGGCAGTCGCGCAGTATTTTTCCGATCCCGACGGGCATTCGATCGAATTCATCCATGTGCTTGATGAGGTGGCCGATCCAGGTTTCGGCGTGAAGCCCTATTCGCAATGGTTGTCGCGGTCAAAGCCTGCAGCTTGACCGGCACTGGCCGAACCTCCCTTTCAACAGACTTTTCGTCGTCCTCCTTATGATCTATGCGGATAGGATAAGAGCAATACCGCCGATAAGGCCAATTCCAGGGCGCGCAGAGGCATGGAAGACGAACATGACCCAGAATATCTACGACGATCCGGCCTTCTTCGACGGCTATAGCCGCCTGCAGCGCTCGGTCGACGGGCTGGCAGGTGCTGCCGAATGGCCTGCCATCCGTGCCTTGATGCCTGACATGAAGGACCTTGACGTCGTCGATCTCGGCTGCGGTTTCGGATGGTTCTGCCGGTGGGCCGTCGGGCAGGGAGCCGCCAGCGTGCTGGGCCTCGACGTCTCCGAGAAGATGCTGGAGCGGGCTCGCGCCGAGACGGCGGATGCACGCGTTGGCTATGATCGAGCCGATCTGGAGAAGCTTCAGCTTCCCGAGGCAACCTTCGATCTCGTCTATAGTTCCCTGGCCTTCCACTATATCGAAGGCTTTGCAGGCCTTCTGGCGACGATCCGTCAGGCGCTGAAGCCGGGCGGCCGGCTGATCTTTTCGATCGAACATCCGATCTACATGGCGCCACGGCAGCCGGAATGGCTTGATGATGCCGAGGGTCACAGGATTTGGCCGCTCAGCGCCTATCAGATCGAAGGGCCGCGGGTGACGAACTGGCTCGCGGAAGGTGTCGTCAAGCAGCACCGGACGATGAGCACGACGTTGAACCTATTGATCAAGTCGGGCTTCGCCATTGCGCATGTCGAGGAATGGTCGCCAAGCGACGAGGAGCTGGTCGCCCATCCGGATTGGGCAATCGAGCGCGAGCGGCCGATGTTTCTTCTGATTTCCACCCGGACCTGAAACCTGCTTCGGAATGTTCTCACAGCTTCGGTTTCTGCCTTGGTTTATTTTCCTTTTGTTTATAGATTTTATAGGGAATTAATTGCTCGCGAAGCGCCGCTTCCGTAAAATGTCGTTTCTTGAGGCGCATCGATCCTCCCGATAGTGTGGGTTATCCGGCGCGAGTTAGGGGACTGTTGGAATGAACATGAAAACCTCCGTGGCAATCGAGAGGGCGGTGCCTGTCGTCGATCCGGATATTGCGCGCGCCGATTTTCGTAACGCCATGGCACGGATGGCGGCAGCCGTGAACATCGTCACGACCGATGGTCCGGCCGGGCTTGCCGGCTTTGCGGCGACCGCAGTCTGCAGTGTCACCGACAGCCCTCCGACTTTGCTCGTCTGCCTCAATCGCGGCGCTTCCGTTCATCCCGCCGTCACGCAGAACGGTGTGCTCTGCGTCAATGTCTTGTCGGAAGCGCATGAGGATCTGTCGCGTCTCTTCGGCGGCAAGACCCCGGTCGCCGAGCGTTTCGCGGCCGCCTCCTGGTCGGAATTGTCCACCGGTGCGCCGGTGCTGGAAGATGCTCTCGTGTCGTTCGATTGCCGGATTGTGCGTCGGGCCGATGGCGGCACGCATGACATTCTGTTCTGCGAGGTCGATGCCATCCGCCAGCGCGATAGCGGGCAGGGGCTCATCTATTTCGACCGGGCCTATCATTCCGCGGGTCAGGCCGAGTAGGCCGGCTTTCTCATCGCTTCACGCCAGAAAGTCTTCGATCGCTTTCATGACGAGGGCAGGGCGCTCGCGATGTGGCGAATGTCCAGTATCCGGCAGGATATGGAGCGACCCATGTCCGGCCGCGATCCGGCGCGGATGGGCCTCGGAGCCGTATTCGTCACGATCTCCGTGAATTGCAAGCACCGGGCAATGAAGCTTTTCAAGTGCCGCATCAAGGCTCCACTCGGCGCGTTCGGGAGCAAGCCAGGTATCGATCCATGCGCGCAGCACCCAATCGGTCTTGCTGCCGTGATATCTGGCAAGCCGGGCGAAGGTCTCCGCCGATCTGAATTCCTGCTGCGCGACCCTGATACCCTGCAGGGTTCTCTCCTCCACGAAAGCCTGAGCGGCAATGGTGATCACGGCCCGGCAGCGTTCGCCAAAGCTCGCTCCCGTCTCCACGGCCATACCGCCGCCCACGCTGTGCCCGCAGGCGACGAATTCCCGAATGGAGAATTTTTCGCACAGCAGCGGCACGGCCTGCCCGGCCTCCAGGGCCACGAAATTCTGTTGCAAAACGTCCGTGCGGGCGTCGGACCGACCGAAGCCCAGCCGATCATAGGCGATCACCTGACGGCCGAGGGAGCGGGCAAGCTGTTCCGGGAAATCTCTCCAGAGCGTGATACATCCGAGGGAATCGTGAAACAGGATTATCGGCGGCAAGGAAGTCTCGGCATCCGATGCCCAAGATCTGGCATGGAGGCGCCCGGCGTCGCTCTCGACCCAATGTTCCGTTTCGACGATGCCTGCCATTTCGCTCAATAGTTTTCCTGATACCACTCGACGAAGCGCCGCACGCCTTCGTCGACTTCGATCTGCGGCTTGAAGCCGGTCAGCGCCACCAGCAGGTCCGGTACGGCATAGGTATTATGGACGTCGCCGGGCTGCATGGGCAGCATCTTGCGGATCGCCTGTTTGCCGAGCATCGTTTCGATCGTCTCGACGAATTGCAGCAGCCCCACCGGCTGCCCGCCGCCGATATTGACGACCCGGAAGGGGGCGTTCTTCGACAGGGTGTCGATGACTATATCCGACACCACGCGGTTTTCCTCCGACGGCACCACACCGATGAGGCGGACGATGCCTTCGACGAGATCATCGATATAGGTGAAATCGCGGCTCATCTTGCCTTCGCCGTAGATTTCGATTGGCCTGTCGTTGCGGATGGCATCGACGAACTTGAACAGCGCCATGTCCGGGCGGCCCCAAGGGCCATAGACCGTGAAGAAGCGGAAGGCGGTCGTGGGCAGATTAAAGAGATGGGCATAGCTATGTGCCATCAGCTCCATGCTCTTCTTGGTGGCCGCATAGATCGTCATCTGCTCGTCGGCCTTGTCGCTTTCGGCAAAGGGGATCTTTTCATTGGCGCCGTAGACGGAGGAGGTGGAGGCAAGCAGCAGGTGCTTCGGCTGCAGATCTCTTGCCAGTTCCAGGATGTTGAACGAGCCGACGAGGTTGGAATCGACATAGGAACGCGGATTTTCGAGGCTGTAGCGCACGCCTGCCTGGGCGGCGAGATGGACGATCACATCAGGCTCGGCGAGCTCGGCTGCATGGTCGAGCGCCGCCTTGTCTTCCAGCATGCCGGTGACGGCCTTGAAGCCGTTGGAGCGCGCGAGGATGGCCGTGCGCTTCTCCTTGAGCCTGATATCGTAATAGGGCGTCATGCCGTCGAAGCCGACCACGAAATGACCCTCGTCGAGCAGGCGCTTGGCGAGGTGGAATCCGATGAAGCCGGCGGTGCCGGTGATGAGATAGCGCATTGGTCGGCCTTTGCTTAAAGCATTTCCAGGAAAAGTGCGTAGCGGTTTTCCGTTCGGAATGCGTAAACGCTCTACAGTGTGGCGTCGTTCGAGGGTCTGCCGACGCTTGTATAGGCAAAGCCGTGCTTTGTGACCTCGTCATGGCGATAGATGTTTCTAAGGTCGACGAGGACCGGCGCCTTCATCACGGATTTCAACCGGGCAAAGTCCAGCGCGCGGAACTGGTTCCACTCGGTGACGATGACGAGCGCGTCGGCGCCGCGTGCGGCGTCATAGGCATCCTCGGCATAGGCGATGTTGTCGATCACCAGGCGAGCATTCTCCATGCCCTCAGGATCGTAGCCTGTTACCGTGGCGCCGGCATCCTGCAGCGTCTGGATGATCGAGATCGAAGGGCTATCGCGCATGTCGTCGGTGTTCGGCTTGAAAGTCAGGCCGAGGACCGCGATCGCCTTGCCTCTGATATCGCCGCCCATGGCCGCGATCACCTTGCGGCCCATGGCGCGCTTGCGATTGTCGTTGATCGACACGGTCGTTTCGATCAGGCGCACGGGGCTGTCGTAATCCTGCGCCGTCTTGGCGAGCGCCAGCGTATCCTTCGGGAAGCAGGAGCCGCCGTAGCCCGGGCCGGCATGCAGGAATTTCGAACCGATGCGGCCGTCAAGCCCGATGCCGCGCGAGACCTCCTGTACATTGGCGCCTACCTTTTCGCAGAGATCGGCCATCTCGTTGATGAAAGTGATCTTCATGGCGAGGAAGGCATTGGCGGCGTATTTGATCAGTTCCGACGTGCGGCGGGAGGTAAAGAGCAGCGGCGCCTGGTTGAGGTAGAGCGGCCGGTAGACTTCGGTCATGACACCGCGGGCGCGGTCGTCGTTGAGGCCGATGACGATGCGGTCCGGTCGCTTGAAATCCTCGATCGCGGCACCCTCGCGCAGGAATTCCGGATTGGAGACGACGGCGACGTCGGCTTGCGGATTGGTTTCGCGCACGATGCGTTCGACCTCGTCGCCGGTGCCGACCGGTACAGTCGATTTGGTGACGATGACGGTGAAGCCTTTGACGTGCTGGGCAATCTCGCGGGCAGCCGCATGGACATAGGAAAGATCGGCATGGCCGTCGCCGCGCCGTGACGGCGTGCCGACGGCGATGAAGACGACGTCGCTGTCGGCGACGCTGGTTTCGACGTCCGTGGTGAAGGAGAGGCGGCCGGCGCGGACATTGTCCGCAACGAGTTGCTCGAGGCCCGGTTCGAAGATCGGTATTTCACCTCGCCGCAGTGCCTCGATCTTGCTTGCGTCCTTATCGACGCAGATGACGTCATGGCCGAAGTCGGCAAAGCAGACGCCGGACACCAGCCCCACATAACCCGAGCCGATCATCGTGATGCGCATGAAACTTCAATCCTCTAGCTTGCGCCGGCTTCGGCGTCGAAACGCAAAGCCGGCATTGGCGATTGTCTGCGCTTATACACAGGATCGCGGGGGACGCCTATATGCGATGCCTTTTCCGGGGACAATTGCAACAGAAGTGTCACAGAGGAAGTCATAATTCATGTCGTTCTTCTGAGGCTATTGTCTGTCGCCGGTGAAACGAAGCCTTTGTACTTTAAGCTTATGGCTATTGCTTGTGATTGGCATCATGTTGCCGCATGATGAATTGGGCGCAATCGTTCCGTGGGGAGCGGGTGTGTAATGGGCGGTTCGGGACTATTGCATGAAGTCGACTTTTGCCGTGCGTACAATGCGGGCTGGCGAGCTGGAGCTTGCTCTGGAATGGGCCCGGCAAGAGGGATGGAATCCCGGTGTCGATGATGCTCCGGCCTTCTGGGAAGCGGATCCATCCGGCTTTCTGGTCGGCGCGATCGGAGAGGTGCCGGTCGGCTGCATCTCCGTCGTTCGATATGGCGAGGCTTTCGCGTTTCTCGGCCTTTACATTCTCCATCCGGAGCTTCGCGGCCGGGGATACGGCAAGCAGCTCTGGAACAAGGGCATGATGCTTGCCGGCAACCGCACCGTCGGACTGGACGGCGTCGTCGCGCAACAGGAAAACTACCGCCGGCACGGTTTCGAAACCGCTTACCGGACCCTGCGCTACGGCGGTATCCCCAAGGTGCCCGATGTGGATGAGCAGCAGGCAAGGCAGGTGATGCCGGTAACCGACAACAAGCTTGACGGGCTGGTGCACTATGATGCGGAAATCTTCCCCGGCCTGCGCCATTCCTTCATTCGTGCCTGGTGCGGCGCTCCGGAGAGGCGCGCGTCCTTCATCGTGGGCGGCGGCAGCAGGGTTCGCGGCTATGGCACGATCCGGCGCTGCTTCGAGGGCTACAAGATCGGCCCGCTGTTCGCCAACAAGCCGGAGGTGGCGCTTGCCTTGTTGAGCAGACTGCTGGCGCAAGCCAAAGGGGCGCCGGTCTATCTGGATGTGCCGGCGGACAATGCTCACGCCATCAAGCTTGCGGAAGATTGCGGCTTGTCGCCGGTCTTCGAAACGGCTCGCATGTATCGCGGCAAGGCGCCGGAAGTACCGCTCGATCGCGTTTTTGCCGTGACCACGCTCGAGCTCGGTTAGCCGCAATCTTCTTGCGCCAGCCAGGAACGGGAGCAGCCGATCTCCGATAGAAGAGTCATCGCGGCATCGGAGTATAACCGGCGCGATGGTTTCGGCAGACCACCAGTATTTCCATGTCGTTGCGCACAAGCCTGGTCTTTAATGAGGAGAGGCAGTTAGCTGGATGAAGGCTATTCGCGGACCCTGCCCAGCCGCTGGCCGGGAAAAATCCTGTTGGAGGGGCTGATTCGTCATGCAAAAAGCCGAATCTCCTGAGACAACAGGGTCGCTTTCCCAAAAACAAAGCTTTATAGATGCGCGGGTTTGAGCAAGGCGCGCGGCTGCGCGCAGGAAGCGGGAATGGATAAATGACGAATGTTGTAGTGATCGGCTCGCAGTGGGGTGACGAAGGCAAGGGCAAGATTGTCGACTGGCTTTCGGAACGCGCCGATGTGATTGTGCGCTTTCAGGGCGGTCATAATGCCGGTCATACGCTTGTCGTCGATGGTGTCAGCTACAAGCTGGCGCTGCTGCCCTCAGGGCTCGTGCGCGGCAAGCTCAGCGTCATCGGCAATGGCGTCGTCGTCGATCCTCATCATTTTGTCGCCGAAGTAGAAAAGCTGCGCGCCCAAGGCGTCGCGGTTACCCCCGATGTGCTGCGCATTGCTGAGAATGCACCGCTGATCCTGTCGCTGCACCGTGATCTGGACGCCATGCGTGAAGATGCCGCCTCCAACAGCGGCACGAAGATCGGCACGACGCGTCGCGGCATCGGTCCTGCCTATGAAGACAAGGTTGGCCGCCGCGCCATCCGCGTCATCGATCTTGCCGAGCCGGAAACGCTGCCTGCCAAGATCGACCGGCTTCTGACCCATCATAATGCACTGCGCCGCGGCATGGGCGTCAACGAAATCTCGTTCGATGCGCTGCACCAGGAGCTCAGTTCCGTAGCGGAGCATATCCTTCCCTATATCGATCAGGTCTGGCGATTGCTCGACGAGCAGCGCAAGGCGGGCGCCCGTATTCTTTTCGAAGGTGCGCAAGGTGCGCTCTTGGACAATGATCACGGCACCTATCCTTTCGTGACCTCCTCCAACACGGTGGCCGGACAGGCCGCAGCCGGCTCGGGCCTTGGCCCGACGGCGCTAGGTTACGTGCTCGGCATCACCAAGGCATATACCACCCGCGTCGGCGAGGGACCGTTCCCTTGCGAGCTGCATGACGAGATTGGCCAGCATCTGTCGACCGTCGGCCGTGAAGTCGGCGTTAACACCGGCCGTCCGCGCCGCTGCGGCTGGTTCGATGCCGTGCTGGTGCGCCAGACCGTGAAGACCTCGGGCATCACCGGTATCGCACTTACCAAGCTCGACGTTCTCGACGGCCTCGACGAGCTGAAGATCTGCGTCGGCTACACGCTCGACGGCAAGGAAATCGACTACCTGCCGGCAAGCCAGGCGGCGCAGGCCCGCGTCGAGCCGATCTACATCACGCTCGAAGGCTGGAAGGAATCGACCGTCGGCGCGCGCAAATGGGCCGATCTGCCGGCGCAGGCGATCAAATATGTCCGCCAGGTGGAGGAGCTGATCGGAGCGCCGGTCGCGCTGCTTTCGACCAGTCCGGAGCGCGAGGACACCATACTTGTGACTGACCCCTTTGAGGGCTAAAGTCGCGTATCTATGACGAATCCCGGCCCGGCTGCCCGCCGGGCATCATGAGAAAGTACTGATGGCGGATTTTGTAGCAGTTATTCGACGGGCCGTTGACGGCCTGACGGACAATACTCCCGAAATGCGGGTCAAGGTTTACGATCGAGCTCGTGGTGCCGTGCAACGGCAGCTCGAGAGCATGAAGCCGCGCCCCCCCGAGGAAATGCTGCGCCGTCAGCTCGACAAGCTCGAGGCCGCAATCGTCGAGGTCGAGGCCGAGCATGCCGAGGCCCTTCCCGGAGCGGAGGAGCCGGTCGCGGAAGCGCCTGCGGTGCACGAGGATACCGCTCCCGAGCCCGTTCACGAGCAACATCCGGCTGAAGAAGTCCATGCCGAAGCGGATGTGGAAGAGCCTGCAGCGGCTCCCGCCGAGGTTCATGCGCATGAGGAGCCGGACGTTGCCCCGCCGGCCGACGAAGAACCTGTCCATGAGGAGCCCGCTCACGAGGAGCCTGCTTCGCATGTGGAGCAGGACCATGCACATGAGCATCAGCCTGTCGAGGAATGGAGCGAGCCGCAACGCGAAGAGGAACCCCATGTTCCTGCTGCCGAACATGCCGGCGTTGAGCACCATGCCGAGATAGACGAGGAGCCGACCCTCGAGCCGGTTTATCAGGACGAGCCGCAACATCATGCGGAGGAAGCGCCGGCGGTTGCCGTCGAGCCTGTCCACGCCGCGCCCGGGCAACGCGCGCAATCCACGCCGGTCGACGACGTCATAAGCCAGGTCGAGCAGATCTGGGCCGAGGTGGATGCGCCGACCCGTCATTCCCAGCCCGAACCGGTCATGCCGGCCGCGGCTTTCGCGGAGACACCGTTCGGCCATCCCGTCGAGGCATCCGAGACCGCGAAGGCGCCCGCTATCAACAAGGGCTTTGCCTGGGACGCCGATGTCTTCGAGGAATTGCAGTCTTCGTCTACCGCTGCCACGCCGGTTCAGCAGCCAGCTCGGCAGATGCCGGAAAACGCTTTTGACGACGTCGATCTCTTTGCGGATGTGCATTCTCCCGGCAAAATGGCGCCTGATGCCGACGCGGCCAACGATGGCTGGCGCGAACTCAAGGAGCTTGCCGGCTTCGATAAGCGCGCGGAAGACGAGCGGGGCGGCGGTTCTTCCGTTCCGCCTGATCTCGATCAGGGCATGGCGGCAAAACTGCAGGGTCGCAGCTTCCGCATGGAGCCGAAGCGCCGTCGTCTCAACGTTACCGGCATCATCGTCACGCTTGTAGGACTTGCGGTCGTCGGGGGAGGTGGTTATGCGGCCTGGCTGAACCGTGATGCGCTCAACAACATGGTGACGAAACTCGTCAGCTCGGCAACGAAGAACGGAGCGACGCCACCTGCTGCGGATACGGCAGGCAATAATGCCCCGAAGAACGGTAACGCTTCCACCCCTGCCCAGCAGCAGGCGGCTGCGCCGCAGCCGAACAATCCTGCGAGCCAGCAGCCGTGGGGCGCCGGCAATACGGATGTCGCCGCGGCGACCAGTGACCCGAATACGGTCAATACAAAGTTCACGCAGCGTCTTCTGGCCAATGGCACCGAAGAGGATAAGGGGCCGGCCGCGAATGGTCAGCCGGGTGTCGTCGAGGGCAAGTCCGTTGCGCAGCAGAATGTTGCTTCCGCCGCACCGTCCGCGACGGCGACGCAGCCTGCGAACAATGCCGCGGCCGCGCAGACCCAGGCGCCTGCGACCGCCGCGCCGAGCCCATCCGCTTCTACGGACCAGCAGACACCCCCGGCCAGCCAGCAACAGCAGGCACCTGCCAATCAGCCGCCGTCCGTGACGCAGCAGACGGCGACGGCTACCGACGGGCAGAAGGTTTTCCTTTATGAGGAGCGCCTCGGCCAGACGTCGCCCTCCGCCTTCCAGGGCACCGTCACCTGGTCCGTTCAGGAAGGCAAGGGGGCCGATGGCCGGCCGGAACCTTCGGTACAGGGTCTCATCACCGTCCCGGATCGCGGCCTGACCGCCACCATCACCGTTTCGCGAAATTCGGATTCCTCGCTTCCGGCGAGCCATCTGATCGAGCTGGCGTTCCAGGTTCCTCCGACATTCGAAGGCGGGGCGATCGATAATGTCCAGCGCGTTGCATTGAAAGCGACCGAGCAGGATCGCGGCGATGCGTTGATCGCGGTGCCGGCCAAGGTGACCGACGATGTCTACATGGTCGCGCTCAACGATTTCCCGGATGCGCGCAAGACCAACCTCGATCTCTTGAAGAGCCGTAACTGGATCGACATTCCGGTCGTCTATCGCAACGGCCGACGCGCCCTGCTGACGATGGAAAAGGGTCCGACCGGCACCGATGCCTTCAACAAGGCAATTTCGGAATGGCAGGCACTTGGCGGTGTCGCCTCGAGCGGTCAGTAAGGCTTTCTGAAATCGATGGATATGAAAAAGGCGGGCTTGCGGCCCGCCTTTTCATTTTTACCCATTGAGAAACCTATTCGAAGACAGGCTTCAGGCGGTCGCTTCGACGACGCGCAGCGCCTTGGCGCGTTCCAGCGCATCCTTCTGGACGGCTTCCTGAACCTTTTCGAAGGCACGAACCTCGATCTGGCGGACACGTTCGCGGCTGATGTCGAATTCGGACGAGAGATCCTCCAAGGTCACCGGCTCATCGGCGAGGCGGCGTGCCTCAAAGATGCGGCGCTCGCGATCGTTCAGCACGCCCATGGCGCGCGCCAGCATGCGGCGGCGTGTGTCGAGCTCGTCCTGTTCGATCAGCACGTCTTCCTGGCTGTCGTGATCGTCGACAAGCCAATCCTGCCATTGGCCGGAATCGCCTTCGGAAGCCTTGATCGGCGCGTTCAGCGAAGCGTCGCCGGAAAGGCGGCGGTTCATCGAAACGACTTCCTCTTCAGAGACGTTCAGCTTGGTGGCGATCTCGGTCACGTGTTCCGGCTTCAGGTCGCCGTCATCAATGGCCTGGATACGGCCCTTCAGGCGGCGCAGGTTAAAGAACAGGCGCTTCTGATTGGCGGTCGTGCCCATCTTCACCAGCGACCATGAGCGCAGGATATATTCCTGGATCGAAGCCTTGATCCACCACATGGCATAGGTTGCCAGGCGGAAGCCGCGTTCCGGGTCAAACTTCTTCACGGCCTGCATCAGGCCGACATTGCCTTCCGACACGACTTCGCCGATCGGCAGGCCATAGCCGCGATAGCCCATGGCGATCTTCGCCACGAGGCGCAGATGGCTGGTGACGAGCTTGTGCGCGGCCTGAC
Organism: Martinezella tropici; assembly: GCF_008370325.1. Classification (GTDB taxonomy): domain Bacteria; phylum Pseudomonadota; class Alphaproteobacteria; order Rhizobiales; family Rhizobiaceae; genus Rhizobium; species Rhizobium tropici_B. The sequence continues at coordinate 402,365 of NZ_VNIP01000006.1, forward strand.
GGTCGGCATGTTCCGCATAGCGCTTGGCGAGCATGTACTCTTCCTGCGGTTCCAGCATCGGGAACTTGCGGATCTCGTCGAGATAACGATTAAGGCCGGTTTCTCCGGCGGCAATGGATGGCAAGGTATTACGGGCCATGATTGTGCACCCTCCTATTCAAGATTTGGTTCCTCCTGGGGGCGTATTTTGCGCGCCTTCTTCGAAGCGGACCAAGGCGTACGGGTCCGAGGACCCCGCACTGAACCAATGTAAAGATAAGTACGGCGAAACGGTGATTCAAGGATGTGGTCACGCAAGTGTTACTGCAGCGTGACCATCGGTCTCGCCGTGACATCGCCCTTGAGATTATCCTCCCGAATGTTCCGGCACCAGACGATTCCGCCATATCGACCCCGAAAACGCGGTCGCGTTTTCGACAGGCACAAGCGCTCGGACTTCGGTCCTCCATGTCTAATATTATAGGGCGGCAGGTCGCGGGCGTCCAGCGGTAAGGCTGAGAAGCCTCCTGCCTATCCCCTGAGAGCCTCTATCAGCTCTTCCATATCATCAGGCAGTGGCGCCTCGAAATGCATGACCTCACCGGTGCGTGGATGCTCGAATTGCAGCATGTAGGCGTGCAGAGCCTGACGCGTGAAGCGATGGACGGCCTGCTTTGCAGCTTCCGGCAGGAGATTGGCCTTGGTCTTGAAGCCACCGCCATAAACGGCGTCGCCGAGCAGCGGGTGGCCGATATGGGCCATGTGCACGCGGATTTGATGCGTCCGGCCAGTTTCGAGATGGCACTCGATCAGCGAGGCAAGTGCGATCGCGTCCTGTCCTTCGTGGAAACGCTCCAGCACCTCGTAATGCGTGATCGCCTCATCGGCGTCCTGCGAATCCGGGCGCTTGACGGCGCGGCGCGTGCGGTCGCTACTCGACCGGCCGAGGGGCGCATCGATGGTGCCGACAAGCTGGCGGGGGCGCCCCCAGACGATGGCCTGATAGGCACGCTCCAGCGAGGTCGTCCTGCCATGGTCGGCAAATTGCAGCGACAGATGCCTGTGGGCGACATCGTTCTTGGCGACGACCATCACACCCGTCGTATCCTTGTCCAGCCGATGGACGATGCCTGGGCGACGGACGCCGCCGATGCCGGAGAGGCTGCTGCCGCAATGATGGATCAGGGCATTGACCAGCGTGCCGGTCCAATTGCCGGCGCTGGGATGGACGACCAGCCCGGCGGGCTTGGCGATGACGATCACATCATCGTCCTCATAGAGGACGTCGAGCGGGATATCCTCGCCCTGCGGCGTCGGATCCTCCGGCTCGGGCAGGGTGATCTCATAGACATCGCCGGGGCGCACCTTGCGCTTGGCGTCCGTCACAGGCGCATTGTTGAGCAGAACCGCGCCCTGCTTGATCAGTGCCTGCGCGCGGCTGCGGGAGAATTCCTCGCCGATCTCGGCCGTCAGCCACGCATCGAGCCGTCCTTCGGCATTTTCATCGGCGGTTAGGACTTTTCTAATGCTCGCGGCTTCTTTAAAGGGGTCGCTCAAATCTATTCTCCGGCGCACAAAGCGCTCTTCAGGAAGTAAGGACGCATCGATGACGAATCTCGAGCCAGACGATCAAGAGGAAAAGCCCCTCGATCCGGCCCTGGAGAAAGTCCGACGCAAGATGATCCGCCTGCAGATCGTCTCTGCGGCCGTCATGGTGGTGAGCCTTATGGCTGTCTTCGGTGCCGTTGTCTACAAGACGATGAAGCCAGTAGCGAAGCCTACAGGGCAGGCGGCCTCCGTCATCCCGTCCGATGCCCCGGTTGCCGTGACGGCATTGTTGCCGGCGGGTTTTGCCGTCCAATCCACGGCGCTGTCGGGCAACCAGATCCTGTTCTACGGCACGCTTGCCGGCGGCCAGCGCCAAGCCATCGTCTTCGACTACGGTATCGGCCGCATCGTCGCGACCATATCGCTGTCCAATTGACGGCCTGACGATGACGAGCGAGCGGCTCATCGAGATCACGCATCCCGACGATCCGCGTATCGCCGAATTCCGCAATATCCGTGAACGCGATCTGACGGGTCGCGAGAACCGTTTCATCGCGGAAGGGACCGTCGTGCTGCGGCTTCTCGCCGGCGCGCATGCGGCGGCTGGCGATTTCATCGCCGAGAAAGTGCTGCTGCTCAAAAACCGCGTTGCCGGCCTAAGCGACATCATCGGCGCCTTGCCGCCCGATGTCCCGGTCTATGTCGCGGCTGCCGAGGTGCTTGACGGCATTGTCGGCTTCCATCTCCATCGCGGTGTTCTGGCAATTGGACGCAGAACGGTGGAAGACGAGATGAGCGGCCTTCTCGATCGATTCCCGAAGCACGCGCTTGTGCTCGTCGGCTGCGGCATTTCCAATCACGACAATATGGGCTCCATGTTCCGCAATGCGGCGGCCTTCGGCGCGGACGCGGTGCTGCTCGACGAGAGCTGCTGCGATCCGCTCTATCGCAAGGCGCTGCGGGTTTCGGTTGGTTCGATCCTGACCGTTCCTTACCGCCGGCAATCGAGCAGCGTGGAACTGCTTACGGCGCTGGCCGAGCACGGCTTTGCCATTTGGAGCCTCTCGCCACGCGGGACGGTCGATATTCGCGACGTCGCGGCTTCGGAGCGCATGGCTCTTGTCGTCGGCACGGAAGGGGACGGCCTTCCGCAGAGCATCCTTTCCGCCTTCGGCAGCGTGCGCATCCCGCAGGCGCCGGGGCTGGACAGTCTCAACGTCGCGACCGCTAGCGGTATCGCGCTTTACGAGATGGCAGCAAAGAACGGGCGCATCTGACCGAGGCGGTCAGGGATGTTTCGGCAGCATGGCCGCGACGCGATCGGCAAGGCTGAGGCGCGCGCCCGGCTCGGCGGGTTCTCTATCCTTCGGCAGAAGATCGAAGATCGGGGAGCTATCGCCTTCCTTGAGCGCCGTCAGCGCCACCATATTGGCAGCGATCTTGGCAATCTCCTCGCGCATGGCATCATCATGCGCGGGCGAGCGGGTCTTTGCCAAGCGGTCGGAAAGAGCCGTAGCCCGGTTGCGGACCTCTTCCGTCATTTCGGCGATTTCGTCTTCCACTGTCCGTTCCGGTTCTGCCACTTGTGTCGGTTCTGCAGCCTTTATCTGGTCATCGGCGGTCGCGATCACCGAGGCAGCCGAAAGCTTCGGCGTTCTTGCCGGCTTTTTCGGCGGCGTAAGACCGGCGGCGCGCAGCGCCTTGCCGGCCTCCTTGGATTCCTTGACGGCGGTCTCGAGCCGCTCCCTCAGCCGGATGACATCCTGAGCTTGCCGCTCGATCGCGGTTTCCCTGTCGGCGCTGCCGGCGATCTCGCGATTGAGGCGCTCCTCGAGCCGCTTGTTCCTGTCGCTTTCTTGACGCAGCGACTGTCCGGCGTCCGCAGCGCGCAGGTTTGCTGCGCTCAGATCCTGGCGTAGCGTATCACGCTCGTCCCGCAATGTATTGATGCGCAGCTTCAGGCTTTCGATTTCGGTTTCGCGGGTTGCGAGGTCGATCCTGAGATTGTCCGTGTCGGCGGCCATCTTCGTCATCCGCTTGCGCAGCCCGTCGATATCGGCTTCCTTTTCGGCACTCGCCTGCTCGGCGGTATGGATGCCCGATTTGAGCTGGCTGATATAGCTCTCCTCGTGCCGCAGGCGAGAGCGCAGTTCGCCCGCCTCCGCTTCCAGATCGTCGATGCGCGTTTGCAGCTCAGCGCTTCCAGCGGAGAGGCGGCTCGCTTCTTGCTGAAGTTTGCCATTATGGATCTGCAGGGTAACGGTCTTGTCGCGTTCTTGGCTCAGGGCGTGTTCGGTTCTGGCGTTTTCGGCCGCAAAGAGGGCGCGCGCCATATCCTTCTGCGCGCGCACTTCCTGCGGGCTCAATGGCATAGTCGCCTTCAGGCGCTTTTCGGTGAACCAGACGATGCGGCGATGGATTGCCGGCGCGATGAGAAAGACCAGAAGAGCGGCCGTCAGAAAGCCCAATCCGAACAAGAGAGCAAATTGAATCACGACGCGGCCAGTATCCTGGAGTTATGTTCGATCTCGATAAAATGATTAATCATGGGTTAGCCATGCGGGCAAGCGTTTAACGCGGATATGGTTTATCGGCACAGGAGCGAATTTACGGAAAGAAAAGGCCCGCGATCTGCGCGGGCCAAGGCTGGGCTGCCTGGGAGACCATATGAGGCGCAGGATCAGAAAGGATTCCAGGTCGGGCTGGGCGTAACCTTCAGATAGCCGAGGTTGACGCCGAGGCGGGCGCCAAGGCCGGTGCGGATCGGCACGAGGACGATATTGTTGTTCTTCAGCACGGTCATGCCGAAGCCGGCAACCACGAAGGCCTGGCCGCTGACGCCGCCAAAGCGCGTATAGACGCTGTTGATGCTCGGCAGGTCGTAGACCAGCATCATGACGCGGGTGCCCTGGCCGCCATAGTCGAAGCCGAGCGACGGACCCTGCCAGTAGAGCGGATGCTCTCCGGCGTTCTTGGTGTTGAGCTGGCCCTCGCCGTAGGTCAGGCCAGCCAGGAAGGCACCGGAGCCTTCCTGGCCGAGGATGTAGCCATTCGGCAAGCCATATTGCTGGAAGGCCCGCTCGACCACCTTGGCGAGGCCGCCGCTGGTGGAGCCGAAGAAGGAATGGCCGGCATCGACGATTTCCTGCGCCGAATACTGATTGGTGGGCGCGGCAGAAGCCTGGCGAACCGGCAAGGCGAAGCTCACGAATGCGACAATGGCCAGGATCAGGCCGAGGCCGAGCGTCCTGGTGCCGGGACTTGGCATTCTCTTGAGGAGTTCATAGCGCATGAAAGTCATCCGTTCATCATGGTCGGTGCAACAGGGACGAATAAGCAACGCATTCGGCTGAATGCGCTACGCATGGCGCGCCCCATCTTCAGACCATTCCGCTCATCGATCGCAGGCCGATTCGCATGCGGAAAAGTCTGATGGTGATGAATGCATTTTGCGTTGATGGTCTTAACAATCGGTTTACCAAATATGGTGTCATTATGGCGCGCGGTACACTGGCTGCGACAACCCTCGGGCAACCTTACCGTGGCAACGTGGACTCGACTGCATTTTGCCTTGCCAGCATTCAGGAGACAATGAATGTCGAAGAACCCGAACCTCACCTTGACCGGACCTGATCTGGCCGCGCTGCTGTGCAGCCGCGTCTGCCATGATGTGATCTCTCCGGTCGGGGCGATTAACAATGGCCTGGAGCTGCTCGACGAGGGTGGTGCTGACGCCGATGCCATGGATCTGATCCGTACGAGCGCACTCAACGCGTCCGTCCGCCTGAAATTCGCGCGCCTTGCCTTCGGCGCTTCCGGCTCGGTCGGCGCCTCGATCGACACAGGCGAAGCGGAGCGGGCGGCCAAGGATTTTGCCGCCGCCGAGAAGAAGACCGAGGTCAACTGGATCGGTCCGCGCGCCATCATCGCCAAGAACCGCGTCAAGCTGTTGCTCAATCTCTTCCTGGTTGCCTATGGCGCTATTCCGCGCGGCGGCAACATCGACGTGACGCTCGAAAATCCGGAATTCGACGCCAAGTTCACGATTGCCGTCAAGGGGCGGCTGATGCGCGTGCCGCCGAAATTCGCCGAGATCTGCTCAGGCGCGCTCGAGGAGGCAATCGACGCCCATTCGATCCAGCCTTACTACACGGTTCTTCTTGCCGACGAGAGCGGTATGGAGCTTTCCTACAATGCGACGCCAGAGGAATTGACCTTCGTCGCGTCCATGGCGGCGCAATAAACGGATCGGTTCACCGGTGTCTTTCACCCGCGGTCGAGCATCGGCTGCGGGTTTATTTTTTCGTGCATTGAAAATTCTGTGCAATCTGGGGGTTGTCCGCTCAATTGATAATGTAGCGGTAACGAATCCTTAGCTTGCTGCTCCTATCGTTTCAATTTGAAGCCGGCATTGGATAATGGCGGCTGATGCCAGGGAGCTCATAGATGCAGCGGTTCATGATAACGGATACATCGGATGTCGTCAGAAAAGTCGGCAAACGAATCCTGTCGGAACTGGATTTTCTCGTGAGCGAAGCCGGGGATGCCCGTGAGGCGCTGATGCGCTGCCAGGCCGAAATCCCGGATTATCTGATCGTCGATGCCGGCATGGAAGGAGCGCTCGATCTCATCACCAGCATCCGCGCCATGCCCAATGGCAAGGATGTGAAGATCTATTATTGCGTTGTCGAGGCGGACCTTCGCAAACTGATGGCCGGAAAGCGCGCCGGCGCCACGGATTTTCTGCTGAAGCCTTTCGACCGCAAGATCCTGACGGCCATATTCGGCAATCGCGCTGCAGCCGCGTAATTTTAACCAGACATATCAAGCGGCGATAGCCGCCCTTCGAGGCGGCTGTTCTTCTGTGCTTCATTGGCAAAGCGCCAATAAAAAATCCCGCCTGAAGCGGCGGGATTTTTGTGTATCGGCGGTAAAGGTGGGGATGGGCTCAGGCGCTTTCGGCGAAATCGTTGCTATCGGGCTCGCGCAGCACATAGCCGCGGCCCCAGACGGTTTCGATGTAATTGGCGCCGCCGGCGGCGTTGGCCAGCTTCTTGCGGAGCTTGCAGATGAAGACGTCGATGATCTTCAGTTCCGGCTCGTCCATGCCGCCATAGAGATGGTTGAGGAACATTTCCTTGGTGAGCGTCGTGCCCTTGCGCAGCGAGAGCAGCTCCAGCATCTGGTATTCCTTGCCGGTCAGATGCACGCGCTGGCCGCCGACTTCGACGGTCTTGGCGTCGAGGTTGACGATGAGCTCGCCGGTCATGATCACCGATTGGGCATGGCCCTTGGAACGGCGAACGATGGCGTGAATGCGGGCGACCAGCTCGTCCTTGTGGAAAGGCTTGGTCATGTAGTCGTCGGCGCCGAAGCCGAGGCCGCGAACCTTGTCCTCGATGCCGGCCATGCCGGAGAGGATGAGGATCGGCGTCTTGACCTTCGAAAGGCGCAGGGTGCGCAGCACTTCGTAGCCGGACATATCGGGAAGGTTAAGATCGAGAAGAATGATGTCGTAGTCGTAAAGCTTTCCGAGATCGACGCCTTCTTCACCGAGATCGGTGGTGTAGACGTTGAAACTTTCGGATTTGAGCATCAATTCGATGCTCTGCGCTGTCGCGCTGTCGTCTTCAATGAGTAGAACCCGCATAATTGTCCCCTTTACCGCCGCCGAAAGGTCGTCAGCCCCCTTACGCGATACCGATCAAATCACTGGTTGATTTGGAAGCTGCCATGCAATGGTTAACAAATTCTGATTCACTCTGGCAAGTCGTATCGAATTTATTAAATAATTTTTCCATTGCACTGTTTTCCAACGACAATCAGTAAAATCTTCTCCTAAAGTATCGCATTAAGAACTCACGCCAAGTGATTCATCCGACTCATCAATGCCAACATGTCGAAATCCGACCACAACATTTACCGAGCCTTAAATCATTGCGCCTATCATTAACGATGCCCGTAAACGAAAGGTTACCAGCGGTAGGCTTTTATTAAGATCGCTGGAAATTTTTTTAACCAAGCCGTCTCAAAGTGGCCTGGCGGGCGGGAATATCGAGAGCCGGGGTCTCGCATCACGGGAGTAATGCGTATGAAGTCACGTGAGAGCCTTGTTCGCCTGAAAGAGTTTCAGGTGAACGAAAAACGCCGTCAGCTGCAGCAGTTGCAGATGATGATGGCGGAATTTGACCGCATGACGAAGGAACTGGAAAGCCAGATCGTGCTGGAAGAGAAGAAGTCCGGCATTTCCGATCCTAACCACTTTGCTTACCCGACTTTTGCCAAGGCGGCCCGCCAGCGCGCGGACAATCTGCAGGTGTCGATCCGTGAGCTGCAGGTTCAGGAAGAAACGCTGGAAAGTTCGCTTGAGGAAATGCAGGCGGAATATGCCAAGGCTGCCGCGCTCGAGGAGCGTGATGGTTTGGGTCCGGCGCGGGCACGCGCCTGACAACGCAAGTCCGTCGCCCTTTCGGGATCGGGTTAGCTTCATCCCGATATGAGGGTAATCTTCGCAATGCGGGAGATGCGACGGAGAGCGCATGAAAGCTGCGCATGACTGGCCGTGACAGGGCCGGCCATGCGCAGCTTTTGCGTTTTGAAGATTAATCCGTCCATCTGGACGGATTAAGGCCCACTCGGATCATTGCCGGAGCATATGCACGGTTGCTGTTGACGCTTATTTAGAGATTGACGACGTCACGCCAGTCATCATGGCGTTGTGCCTGCGCCTTGAAGAAGGGGCAGAGTGGGATGATCTTCCAGCCGCCGCGGCGCGCTTCCTCGACGGCGTGAAGCGCCAGCGCTTGGCCGACACCCTTGCCGCGCAGGGCATCCGGCACGCCGGTATGATCGATGATGATCAGCTTGGAGGAGGTGCGGGAAAACGTCATTTCCGCCTCGTGACCTTCGACGGTCGCGACATACCGGCCACCGGAGGCGTTGTTTTCATTGCGGATATCCATGATTTTTCCCTTATCACGTTGCAGATGAGGAGGATTGCATGCGCCCAGCGCGCTGCCAACTCCTGAATGATCTAGGAGAGATCAGTCTGCCGTCGAATGTTTTCAAGCGGCCTGTCGCTTACCCGATAATCGATAACCATTTTGCTTCGACGCTGGTCGCATCAAATAATTCGGGCCTCTTTGCAAGAAAGAGGCCCGAACACAAAGATCAATTAAGGTGGTGCTGTCGCTGCTGTCAGTGGCGATACTGCTGTATGCGGGTCGTCCGGAGGCCGGCAAGGCCATGGGTATTGATGGACGACTGCCAGGAGAGGAACTCTTCGACGGTCAACGTATAACGTTCGCAGGCTTCTTCCAAGCTGAGCAGACCACCACGCACGGCGGCGACAACCTCTGCCTTACGACGAATGACCCAGCGGCGCGTATTCGGCGGCGGAAGGTCTGCTATCGTCAGCGGGCTGCCATCGGGGCCGATGACATACTTCACTCGGGGACGTATCATTTCGGTCATTGGACTCTCTACACACACTCAAGACCACGAGAGGCACTCTATCTTGCCACATTTAAAAATTGCCTAAGCACATGGTAAGACTTTGCTAATAATTTTAACAAATGTGGCAGGCAGCTGATTTGCGTATGTCCTGCCTGAGCAAAATGCCCGAAAGCCCCTGTTATTTCAGGGGAAACCGCATTCATTCTATGATTTTTCGTCAGTAAAAACTTACGCTTCCGAGCCGAAATCGAGGAAGCTCATACGCTGCTCTCAGGCCGGGAACAGGCGCAAGAATTGTTTTTTACTTGCAAAAATAAACTTACGCCGACACGCCGCTCTTCTGTCCGCCCCAGCAGATGAAGTGCGGATTGGCGAAGTCGGCATCCTCGCTCTGGTCGGTCTTGCCATAGGTCAGAAGGCCGCCCTCGACGGTTACGGTCGTGCCGCCGGCGGCGCGTAAGACCGCATCTCCGGCGGCCGTATCCCATTCCATCGTACGGCCGAAGCGCGGATAGACGTCGGCCTTACCCTCGGCGAGCAGGCAGAATTTCAGTGACGAACCGATCGATGTGCAGCCGGAAACCGCGTTGTCGGTGAGAAAGCCTTCGGTTTTCGCGTTGCTGTTGCAGCGGCTTGCGAGCGCGGTCAGTTTGGCCGGGCGCTCACGCACGCCGATGGTCAAGCGATCGGAGATGGCAAAATGCTCATCGACGATCAGCTTGCGCGCCCTGCCGGGCTCGCCGGTAAAAGCTATCCCGAGTGCCGGTGCGTAGACAATGCCGATGATGGGAATACCGTTCTCGATATAGGCGATATTGACGGTGAACTCGTCTCGATGTTCGATGAATTCTCGGGTGCCATCGAGCGGATCGACCAGAAAGAAGGCGCGGCCTCGTACATCCGGGATCTTGCCAGCTGAAACCTGCTCTTCGGCAATGGCCGGGATATGCGGGAAATCGCGTTCGAGGTGCCTGAGAATGATGTTTTCGGCGCGCTCGTCGGCCAGCGTGACGGGGCTCATATCTTGCTTCAAGGCAACCGCATAGCCGGCACGATAGACCTCCAATATGGCCTTTCCTGCTTCGAGCGCCGCCTTTTCGAATGTTGCAAGCATCTGCTTCTTCGTCTTCCGCGCGATCCGCGCCTGAATCTCCGGACATTATATATAGGAAGTTGCGATTGCGAAGTTTAAACTTCCGATGCCCAGGTTCCTTCGCCTTAACGCGTGAGCGAAGGTTTAGCAACAGCGCTCCGCATGGCGTCCCGGACAGGCATGCTTTTCGGCAGGTCCGCGACGTATTCTTCCGGGAGCAGACACCGTCCGTCACTGCGCAATCGGAAAAGAACATATCCTGTTTGCGAAGCTTTTTCGTCCTTTCGGGACTTGTCGTTTTTATTGCATATGCGAATGTGCGGCCGGGTCGTGATCGGGATGAATGCATGCGTTATTCGGCTTATCAGCTTCTAAAACAGGCGTTTTCGGGCAATCGCCATTGGCAGCCGGTGTGGCGGACGCCGGAGCCGAAACCGCATTATGACGTGATCATTGTCGGCGGTGGCGGTCATGGGCTGGCGACGGCCTATTACCTCGCCAAGGAATTCGGCATCACCAACGTCGCGGTGCTGGAAAAAAGCTACATCGGCTCCGGCAATGTCGGCCGCAACACGACGATCATCCGCTCCAACTACCTGCTGCCCGGCAACGAGCCTTTCTACGAATTCTCGATGAAGCTCTGGGAAGGGCTGGAGCAGGATTTCAACTATAATGCCATGGTTTCCCAGCGTGGCATCGTCAATCTGTTCCATTCCGACGGCCAGCGCGATGCCTATGCCCGGCGCGGCAATGCCATGCGCATGCATGGCGTCGATGCGGAACTGCTCAAACGCGAGCAGGTTCGCCGGATGATGCCTTACCTGAACTTCGATCATGCGCGGTTTCCGATCCTCGGCGGTTTGCTGCAGAGGCGCGGCGGCACGGCGCGGCACGATGCGGTTGCCTGGGGCTATGCGCGCGGCGCCGACAGCCGCGGAGTCGATCTCATCCAGCAATGTGAGGTGATCGGCATCCGTCGCGACGAGGGCGGTGCTGTGACGGGGGTCGAAACGAACCGCGGCTTCATCGGCTGCAACAAGCTGGCGCTCGCGGCCGCCGGCCATACGTCGATCCTGGGTAACATGGCCGATCTGGAACTACCGATCGAAACGCATGTCCTGCAGGCCTTCGTTTCCGAAGGGCTGAAGCCCGTCATCGACAATGTCATCACCTATGGCGCGGGACACTTCTATATCTCGCAGTCCGACAAGGGCGGCTTAGTCTTCGGCGCCGATATCGACTACTACAGCTCCTATGCGCAGCGCGGCAATCTCGCCACCGTCGAGCATACGATGGAGGAGGGGGTGACGCTCATCCCCGGCCTTTCGCGCGTGCGCGTGCTGCGCACCTGGGGCGGCGTCATGGACATGAGCATGGACGGCTCGCCGATCATCGACCGTACCCCCATCGAAAATCTCTATCTGAACTGCGGCTGGAACTATGGCGGCTTCAAAGCGACACCAGCCTCGGGCTTCTGCTTCGCGCATTTGATCGCCAAGGGCGAAAGCCATGAGGTCAGCCGCCTTCTGCGTCTTGACCGCTTCGAGCGCGGCTTCGCGATCGACGAGAGCGGCAAGGGTCCGCAGTCGAACCTGCATTGAGGGCACAATACCAATGGCAAGCTTGATCAACTGCCCGCATTGCGGCGTGCGACCCAAGGAAGAATTCTCCATTCGCGGCACGGCTTCCGTCGTGCGCCCGGCGCCGGCGGCGCCGGATGAGGACTGGAACCGTTACGTCTTTATCCGCGACAATGAGCGCGGCCGGATAGAGGAATATTGGCATCACGGTGCCGGCTGTCGCCGCTGGCTGGTCGTCGAGCGCAGCAACGTCACTCACGAGATCTTTTCCGTTACCGATGCCGAGGACAAGGCGAAGGAGGCGGCACGATGACGGCCTATCGTCTGTCGACCGGCGGCCTCATCAATCGCAGCCGGCCGCTTTCCTTCCAGTTCGACGGCAGGGAGATGAAGGGTCTGGAGGGTGACACACTCGCCGCCGCGCTGCTCGCCAATGACCAGCTGCTGGTCGGCCGCAGCTTCAAATATCATCGGCCGCGCGGCATCCTGACGGCAGGATCGGCCGAGCCCAACGCACTTGTTACCATCGGCAAGGACGGCCGCACCGAGCCGAATACGCGCGCTACCGTCGCCGAACTCTATCAGGGCATGACGGCCGCGAGCCAGAACCGCTGGCCGTCGCTGAAGCACGATTTCGGCTCGATCAACAGCTTGCTTTCGCCCTTCCTCGGCGCGGGCTTCTACTACAAGACCTTCATGTGGCCCGCCGCCTTCTGGGAAAAGGTCTATGAGCCACTGATCCGGCGCGCCGCCGGCCTCGGCAAGGCGGTCATGCAGGCCGATCCAGACCGCTATGAAAAAGCCTGGGCGCATTGCGACTTGCTGGTCATCGGTTCCGGTCCGGCGGGCCTGACGGCGGCTCTGACCGCTGCCCGTGCGGGCTTGCGTGTCGTGCTGGCCGATGAGGGTTTCCGGTTTGGCGGCTCGCTGCTTTCGGAAAGGCTGACGATCGGCGGCGCTGCCGCTGACGTTTTCGTCCAGGCGACGCTTGAAGAGCTGCAGAGCTTCGAGAACGTTACCTTGATGCCGCGCACCACCGTGTTCGGCTGGTATGACGGCAATGTCTTCGGTGCCGTCGAGAAGGTGCAGAAGCATGTGGCGATGCCATCGGCCGATCTTCCCGTCGAGCGACTCTGGCGCATTGCCGCCAAGCGCGCCATCCTTGCCTCCGGCGCGGAGGAGCGACCGCTGGTGTTCGGCGGCAACGATCGCCCGGGCGTGATGATGGCCGGCGCCATGCGCAGCTATCTTAACCGCTATGGCGTTGTTGCCGGGCAGAAGGTTGCGGTCTTCACCAATGGCGGTTCCGGCTATCGCACGGCCGCCGATCTGGCTGCCGCGGGCGTCGAGATTTCGGCGATCCTCGATACACGTGCGGCATCGGATGATGCTGTCCCTCAGGGCGTTCGGGTGGTGCATGGAGCAACCGTGCATGCGACCAAAGGCAAGCACCGCATCAGCGGCGTCATCGCCGATCGCGGCGGACTGGATGAGCTGATTGCCTGCGATGCGCTCGCCATGTCGGGCGGCTGGTCGCCGATCATCCATCTTGCCTGCCAGCGCGGCGCCAAGCCGGTCTGGTCGGACGAAAGACAAGCCTTCATGGCGCCGCTCGTCGGCGGTGAATTGGAGATTGCCGGCTCGGCTGCCGGCATCGAGAGCGTTTCCGGCTGCCTCGCCGATGGCGCGCGAAAGGCGCTATTGGTCATCGAAAGCCTGGGCTGCGCGGCTCATGCGGAAGATTTGCCCGAGGTCGAGGGCGAATATGATCCGTCTTTCGCGGCGATCTGGCATGTGCCGGGCGCGAAGGACAAGGCATTCGTCGATTTTCAGAACGATGTCCATACTAAGGATCTTGGCCTCGCGCTGCGTGAAGGCTTCGGCCATGTGGAGCATGCCAAGCGCTATACGACCAGCGGCATGGCGACGGATCAGGGCAAGCTCGGCAATGTCAACGCGGCCGGCATCATTGCCGGTATGCGCGGTGTCAGCCCAGCTGCCGTCGGCACAACGACGTTCAGACCGTTCTATACGCCGGTTTCCTTCGGTGCCTTGGCGGGCACGGCGCGCGACAAGCATGCGCAGCCGGTTCGGGAATCGCCGCTGCATGGCTGGGCGAAGAAGAACGGCGCAACCTTCGTCGAGGCCGGCCTCTGGTATCGCTCGTCGTGGTTTGCCCGGCCGGGCGAGAAAGGCTGGCGCGACAGCGTCGACCGCGAAGTCCTGACCGTCCGCAATAATGTCGGGCTTTGCGACGTGTCGACGCTCGGCAAGATCGAGATTTTCGGCAAGGATGCGGCTGAGTTTCTTAACCGGCTTTATTCCAACGCTTTCCTGAAACTGCCGATCGGCAAGGCGCGCTACGGCTTGATGCTGCGCGAGGACGGCATGGTCTTCGATGACGGCACGACAAGCCGGCTGACACCGGATCATTTCTTCATGACGACCACGACGGCGATGGCCGGCGAGGTGATGACGCATATGGAATTCTGCGCTCAAACGCTTTGGCCCCAGCTCGACGTTCGTTTCGTTTCCTCTTCCGATCAATGGGCCCAGATGGCGATTGCCGGCCCCAAGGCGCGGTTGGTTCTGGAGCAGATCGTCGAGGATGATATTTCCGACGCGTTCTTCCCGTTCCTCGCTGCGGCCGAAGTCCTGTTGAAAGGCGGGTTGAGGGCGCGCTTGTTCCGCATCTCCTTCTCGGGCGAACTTGCCTACGAGCTTGCGGTGCCCGCCGGCTACGGCGAGGTTGTCGCGGATGCGATCATGGAAGCGGGCAAGGCGCATGGCATCTGCGCCTATGGCGTCGAAGCCCTTAACGTGCTGCGCATCGAGAAAGGCCATGTCACCCATAATGAGCTGGATGGCCGCACCACGCCCGACGATGTCGGGCTCGGACGGATGATGGCGGCGCAGAAGCCCGATTTCATCGGCAAGAGACTCTCCACCCGCTTTGGTCTGACGGCCGCCGATCGCGGGCAGCTCGTGGGCCTGAAGCCTCTCGATACGACGAAGGAGATCCATGCCGGCGCGCATCTTTTGAAGGAAGGCGCACGGCCATCCACCGTGAACGATCAGGGTCATGTCTCCTCGGCCTGCTTCTCGCCTGTCCTCGGCCATTCCATTGCTCTGGCCTTCCTGAAGTCGGGCAGGGAGCGCATCGGCGAGCATGTGGTCGTCTGGGACGGATTGCGCGGCGAGGAAGTGCCGGCGGAAGTCTGTAGTCCGGTCTTTGTCGATCCCGACAACAAGAAGCTTTTGGGGTGATGGATTGATGAGCGTCGCGTTTCAGAACAGGCACGTGCTGGAGGATCATATTTCGGGCTTCGAGGCCGCCGCCAACCCGAATCATCTTGTTGTCGTGCGCCGCCCCGCCATCTTCTCCGTGCTTGGCAGGGCCGGGGATCAGGATGGCGTTTTGGCAAGTCTGCAGGCGATCAAGGACGTATCCGTCCGCGACGTCGGACCGAGGGAATGGCTTGTCGTGTCGGAGGCGCTTGGCGCCGAGAGTGTGGCGCGGGATCTCTTCAAGCTCGATCCGGCCCGGCTTTCCTTTTTCGAGCAGAGCGACGGCCGTGTGCTGCTTCGCATTTCCGGTCCCAGCGTTCGTTGTATTCTCGCCAAATGCGTGGCCGTCGATCTGCATCCGCAGGTCTTTGCCGAGGGGCAGTCCGCGAGCATGCTGTGCTGCCATGTCGGCGCCAATGTCGCGCGCACCGGTCCCAACCGCTTCGAAATCATCGTGCCGCGCTCTTATGCCGGCCACGTGTTCGAAGAGATCATGGAGATGGGGCGGGAGTTCGCGCTGACGGCCGGTTTTGCCGACTGAAAAGCCCCTGACGGCCGAGGTTGAGCGCTTCACTGGCCGGCTTGTGCCGTCGATAGCCGATGGCGCGATCCGAACAATTGCGATGGCGCAAACAGACATGTCGGTTTCGCAGTTCGGGCTATTTGGCCTTCCGGATAGTCTCTAGGTTTCCTCTCAAATGCGGTCGGTCGCGCGGGAAGACACCCGGCGGCTTCGTGCCGAAAACAGGGGATTTCCAGATGAAAAGCCATGCCAAGGTCGTCGTCATCGGCGGCGGTGTCGTCGGGTGTTCGGTGCTCTACCATCTCAGCAAATTCGGCTGGACGGATGTGGTGCTGCTCGAGCGCTCCGAACTGACATCCGGCTCGACCTGGCATGCTGCCGGCGGCATGCATACGATCAACGGCGATCCGAATGTCGCCAAGCTGCAGAAATATACGGTCGAACTCTATAAGGAGATCGAGGAGTATTCGGGCCAGGATATCGGTCTGCACCTGACCTCCGGCCTGATGCTGGCGGCTACCCCGCAGCGCTTCGACTGGCTGAAGTCCATTCTTGCCAAGGGCCGCTACAATGGCCTGGAGGCGACGCTGCTGACGCCGAAGGAAGCGCATGAGATGATGCCGCTCCTCGATCCCGATCAGTTCGTCGGCGCGCTCTACGACCCCGTCGAAGGTCATCTCGACCCCTATGGCACCACGCATGCCTATGCCCGTTCCGCCAAGAGGAACGGCGCCGAAATCTATCTGCACACCAAAGTGGAAGAGCTGGTGCAGAGAGAGGATGGTTCCTGGCGCGTCATCACCAATCAGGGTGAGATCATCGCCGAGCATGTCGTCAACGCCGCAGGCCTTTGGGCGCGCGAGGTCGGCCGCATGGTGGGGCTGGAACTTCCGGTGCTTGCCATGGAGCACATGTATCTGATCACCGAAGACATGCCCGAGGTCATCGACTTCAACAAGACGACTGGCAAGGAGTTGATGCACTGCGTCGACTTCGATGGCGAGATCTATCTGCGCCAGGAGCGGCAGGGCATGCTGATGGGCACCTATGAAAAGGCATGCCGTCCATGGTCGCCGGTGACGACGCCGTGGGATTTCGGCCACGAGCTGCTGGCCGAGGATATCGAGCGCATCACGCCGGAGCTGGAAGTCGGTTTCCGCCATTTCCCGGCCTTCAACAATGCCGGTATCAAGCGGATCATCAACGGCCCGTTCACCTTCTCGCCGGATGGCAATCCGCTCGTCGGGCCGGTGCGCGGCTTGCGCAACTACTGGTCGGCTTGCGCCGTCATGGCCGGTTTCAGCCAGGGCGGCGGCGTTGGATTGGCGCTCGCCAACTGGATGATCTACGGCGATCCGGGTTTCGACGTCTTCGCAATGGATGTTTCCCGCTATGGCGACTACGCGACGCTCGCCTATACGAATGCGAAGGTACGCGAAAACTATGCGCGCCGCTTCTCGATCCGCTATCCGAATGAAGAGCTGCCGGCGGCGCGCCCGCTGCTGACGACCCCGATCTACGACAAGCTGAAACAAGCCGGCGGTGTCTTCGGCGCTTACTACGGCCTCGAGCAGGCTCTATGGTTTGCGCCGCAAGGCGAGGTCGATCAATTCTCCTGGCGCCGTTCCAACGATTTCGATGTCGTCGGTGCCGAAGCCAAGGCGGTGCGCGAGAGCGTCGGCCTGATGGAGACCTCGGGCTTTGCCAAATATTCGGTCAAGGGGCCGGGGGCGGAGACCTTCCTCGATAAGCTGCTGACCTGCCGCATTCCAGCCGTGGGCCGCATGACGCTGGCGCCG
Source organism: Martinezella tropici (assembly GCF_008370325.1). Classification (GTDB taxonomy): domain Bacteria; phylum Pseudomonadota; class Alphaproteobacteria; order Rhizobiales; family Rhizobiaceae; genus Rhizobium; species Rhizobium tropici_B. The sequence goes on from NZ_VNIP01000006.1 coordinate 419,630, forward strand.
ATGCTGAAGCACGACGGCAAGCTTATCGGCGATTTCACGCTGGCAAAGCTCGGCGAGGGGGATTTCCTTCTCATCGGCTCCGGTATCGCCGAGGCCTATCATATGCGCTGGTTCGAAAGCCTGCTGCCGAAGGACGGCTCGGTCGAACTGCAGGCTCTCGGCCTTTCGCTGCTTGGCCTGTCGATCGCTGGTCCGAATGCCCGCAAGCTCATGCAGAAGCTGACCCATCAGGATCTCTCCACCGCAGAGTTTCCCTTCATGTCGATCCGCCGCATGAATCTCGGCATGGCGCCGGCGATCGTCGGCCGGGTCTCCTACACGGGCGATCTCGGCTATGAGATCTGGATGAAGCCGGAATATCAGCGTTACATCTTCGACCTCCTGATGGAGGAGGGGGCCGAATTCGGCATCCGGCTCTTTGGTCTGAGGGCATTGAATGCGCTGCGTCTCGACAAATCCTATGGCAGCTGGGCGCGCGAATATCGCCCGCTTTACGGGCCGCTGGAAGCGGGACTGAACCGCTTCGTGGCGCTGTCCAAGGAGGCCGATTTCGTCGGCAAGGCGGCTGCAGCCAAGGATAAGGCGGAAGGCGGGATGCTGCGGTTGCGCACCTTCATTCTCTCGGCGAAGGACGCCGATGTCATCGGCGACGAGCCGATCTATCACAATGGCACCGTCTGCGGCTGGGTAACGTCAGGCGGCTATGCTCACGCCTCCGGCCTTTCGGTTGCCGTCGGCTATGTGCCGAAGGAAATCGCCGACGAAGCGCAGGGATGGTCGATCGAGTTGCTCGGCGAGCTTCTGACGGCAAAGCTGCAGGCCGAGCCGCTGTTCGATGCCGATGGTGCGCGCATGCGCGCCTGAAAGATGCCAGGTCATGTGGCAGCGGCGGCTCCTTGCGGGATCCGCCGCTGACGAAACCTTTTCAGCGCGAGCGCGGCACAAGATGATTTTGGCTATTTTTGTGCCAAGAGCTGCCGCTTTTGTGTCATTTTTGGTCGGATTCGCATCAGCGCACAGCGATTTGAAAAGAATTTGTCAATTTCTTGCCTTTTTGGCTTCACATTTCCTTCGAAAACAGTATGGAATCGCGGCCACGGGCCTTCGCGAAGGAACCTAAAAAAGTAATAAGAGATGTGGTGGATTGACGCCGCGTCCAGGGGAAATGACATATGGATTATTTTATCCAGCAGCTCTTAAACGGGCTGACTCTCGGGTCGATCTACGGCCTGATCGCCATTGGCTACACCATGGTTTACGGCATCATCGGCATGATCAATTTTGCCCACGGTGATGTTTTCATGCTCGGCGGTTTTGCCGCTCTGATCACCTATCTGGTTCTTGTTTCGCTCTTCGCAGGCTTGCCTGTAGCGATCATGCTGCTGGTCATGCTCATCGTCGCGATGCTGATGACGAGCCTTTGGAACTGGGTGATCGAGCGAGTAGCTTATCGGCCGCTGCGCGGTTCTTTCCGCCTTGCGCCGCTGATCACCGCAATCGGCATGTCGATCGTGTTGTCGAACTTCATCCAGGTCGCTCAGGGTCCGCGCAACAAGCCGATCCCGACACTGGTGGGTGATGTCTATAACTTCGGCGGCGTCTCGCTGTCCCTGAAGCAGATCATCATCTTCATTATCACCGTCGTGCTGCTTGCCGCCTTCTGGTACATCGTCAACAAGACGGCGCTCGGCCGCGCCCAGCGCGCCACCGAGCAAGACCGCAAGATGGCGGCGCTGCTCGGTATCAATGTCGACCGCACCATTTCCGTGACCTTCATCATGGGTGCGGCATTGGCTGCCGTCGCCGGCACGATGTATCTGATGTATTATGGCGTAGCCAACTTCGCGGACGGCTTCGTGCCGGGTGTCAAGGCCTTCACGGCGGCGGTTCTGGGCGGCGTTGGCTCGCTTCCGGGTGCTGTTCTCGGCGGCCTGATGATCGGCTTCATCGAGTCGTTCTGGTCTGGCAATTTTCCCATCGCGTATAAGGATGTCGCGACATACGGCATCCTGGCTTTCGTTCTGATCTTCAAGCCAACCGGTATTCTCGGGCGGCCGGAAGTCGAAAAGGTATAACGCCATGGCAAATTCAAACTTCGTTGCTGGCAAGACCGCACCCGGCCTTGTCAAGAAGGGGATTACGGACGCCCTCTGGACCGCCGTCATCGCCTTCGGCATGTTCGTCCTCTATATCGGTCTCAAGACCGATCAGAACATGGACAACAAGCTGATCATCGTGCAGCGCTGGGGCCTTTTGGCGATCATCGTTGCAATCGCCGCCGTCGGCCGCTTTATCATGACGGTCTTCGTTCAGCCTTATCTGGCTGCGCGAAAGGCCGCCAAGGCCAAGGTGGTTGAGGTGGAGGGCGAGCCCAGCTTTGCCGCCAGGCATTTCAACAAGATCGCGCTCGTGCTCCTGCTCATCTATCCGCTGGCGGCAGTGGCGATGCTAGGCCCGCAGGGATCGCTGACCTATGTCGACAATTTCGGCATTCAGATCCTCATCTACGTGATGCTCGCCTGGGGTCTGAACATCGTTGTCGGCCTAGCCGGCCTACTCGACCTCGGTTATGTCGCTTTCTACGCGGTGGGCGCCTATTCCTACGCGCTGTTGTCGATGCATTTCGGCCTGTCCTTCTGGCTGCTTCTGCCGATATCGGGCCTTCTTGCAGGGCTCTGGGGCATGATCCTGGGCTTTCCGGTCCTGCGCCTGCGAGGTGACTATCTGGCGATCGTCACGCTGGCCTTCGGCGAAATCATCCGCATCGTGCTGACCAACTGGACCGATGTGACGCAGGGCAGCTTCGGCATCTCCAACATCACCAAAGCGTCGCTCTTCGGCTTCTATACCTTCGATATGAAGGATCCGCACAACTTCGTCCGTAGCTTCGGCCTGCCGATCTCGTCAGCCTGGTACAAGATCTTCCTGTTCTACGTTATCCTGTTGCTCTGCATGCTGACCGCTTATGTCACCATCAGGCTGCGCCGCATGCCGATCGGACGTGCTTGGGAAGCGCTGCGCGAGGATGAAATCGCCTGCCGCTCGCTCGGCATCAATACGGTGACGACGAAGCTCACGGCTTTTGCCACCGGCGCGATGTTCGGCGGCTTTGCCGGCTCCTTCTTTGCTGCGCGTCAGGGTTTCGTCTCGCCGGAATCCTTCGTCTTCCTCGAATCCGCCGTGATCCTCGCCATCGTCGTTCTCGGCGGCATGGGATCACTCAAGGGCATCGCGATCGCCGCGATCGCCATGGTCGGTGGCACCGAGCTGCTGCGCGACATGGATTTCCTGAAGACCGGTCTGGTCATATTCAACAGGACCATCATTCCCGGTTTCGGGCCGGACTTCACTCCGGAACTATACCGCATGCTGATTTTCGGCCTCGCCATGGTGGTCGTGATGATCTTCAAGCCGCGCGGCTTTGTCGGTACGCGTGAGCCGACCGCCTTCCTCAAGGAGCGAAAAGCGATCTCCGGCAGCTTTACCAAGGAGGGCCACGGCTGATGAACGCTGTGACCGCGACCCCCAACGACATCCTGCTGAAGGTCGATCACCTGTCGATGAAGTTCGGCGGCCTGATGGCGATCAACGACTTCTCCTTCGAGGCGAAGCGCGGCGACATCACGGCGCTGATCGGCCCGAATGGCGCTGGCAAGACCACCGTGTTCAACTGCATCACCGGCTTCTACAAGCCGACGATGGGTATGATCACGCTCCAGCAGAACAGCGGCAAGGAATACCTCCTGGAACGGCTTCCGGATTTCCGGATCACGCGCGAGGCCAAGGTGGCGCGTACCTTCCAGAACATCCGCCTGTTTTCGGGTCTTACCGTGCTCGAGAACCTGCTGGTGGCGCAGCACAACAAGCTAATGCGCGCCTCCGGCTATACGATCCTCGGCCTGCTCGGGATCGGCCGGTACCGCAGCGAAGCGAAGAACGCGATCGAGCTTGCGCGCTTCTGGTTGGAAAAGGCTGATCTCATCGATCGGGCCGACGATCCCGCCGGCGATCTCCCCTACGGTGCGCAACGCCGTCTGGAGATTGCCCGCGCCATGTGCACCGGCCCGGAGCTTCTTTGCCTCGACGAGCCGGCCGCTGGTCTTAACCCGCGCGAATCCCTGGTTCTCAATGAGTTTCTGCGCAGTATCCGCAAGGATATCGGCACGTCGATCCTGCTGATCGAACACGACATGTCGGTGGTCATGGAAATTTCCGATCATGTCATCGTCCTCGAATACGGACAGAAGATCGCCGACGGTACGCCGAATGAGGTCAAGAACGATCCGAGGGTGATCGCCGCCTATCTGGGTGTCGAGGATGAGGAAGTGGAAGAGGTGATTGCCGAAGTCGAACACCTCCAAGAGGGTGAAAATTGATGGCGGGGCAACCACTTCTGAAGGTCGCGGGTGTCGAAACCTATTACGGCAATATCCGCGCGCTTGCCGGCGTCGATGTCGAAGTCAACAGCGGCGAGATCGTCAGCCTGATCGGTGCCAACGGTGCCGGAAAATCGACGCTGATGATGACGATCTGCGGCAGCCCGCAGGCCCGTACCGGATCGATCACCTTCGACGGCCGGGATATCACCCGCATGCCGACGCACGAGATCGCGCGGCTTCGCATCGCCCAGTCGCCCGAAGGCCGGCGCATCTTTCCGCGCATGACGGTCTACGAAAACCTGCAGATGGGCGCGAGCCTCGACAAGCTCAAACATTTCAACGAGGACGTCGAGAAGATCTTCACGCTGTTTCCGCGCCTCAAGGAACGCCAGTCGCAGCGCGGCGGTACGCTTTCGGGCGGCGAGCAGCAGATGCTCTCGATCGGCCGCGCGCTGATGGCACGTCCGAAGCTGCTGCTGCTGGACGAGCCGTCGCTCGGTCTTGCGCCCTTGATCGTCAAGGGCATCTTCGAGGCCATCAGGGTCCTGAACCAGACCCAGGGGCTGACCGTGTTCCTCGTCGAGCAGAATGCCTTTGCGGCGCTGAAGCTTTCAGACCGCGCCTATGTGATGGTCAACGGCCGGGTGACGATGAGCGGTTCGGGCAAGGAACTGCTCGCCAATCCGGAAGTGCGCACCGCCTATCTCGAAGGCGGACATCATTGAGTTTCGTTTCGCGGAGAATTTGAGATGCAGGGACTTCTCTTCGACACCGATAGCGGCGGCCGGATGATCATTCGCGCAGTTATCGTCATTCTCGGCTTCTGGACCGCATGGCGCGCAGGCCGCGCCGTCGCCTCCAACTGGGGAACCTATCCGCTTGTCGTCATCTACAGCTTTCTGATCGGCCTCGGCCTGCAGTTTCTGCACCATGCGCTGTTCAATGGCCCGGTGTTCGACGTCATCATCTACATCATCGACGTCGTGCTTCTGCTCGTCTTTGCGACGGCGGCATATCGGTATCGACGTACCAACCAGATGGTGAATAATTATTACTGGCTCTATGAAAAGACCTCGGCCTTTTCTTGGAAGAAGAAGAATTGACAGCGTGCTGAAACTAGGCACAGTCTGTATGCAGAAGTTGCGTTATCCTGCCTCATAAAAACAAAAGACCGACGGCAGGATCATGCTTCCAAAGTTCGGAATACAAGCTTTACCGGCGTGATGATTGGTGGGTATCGCGCAGGGCGAATCAAACGGAACCCGCTTAAAAAATTGGGAGTAACAATATGAAGAAGTATCTTCTGTCGGCGGTGGCTCTGTCGGCGATGATCGCATTCGGCGGCGTTGCCAAGGCCGACATCATTGTTGGCGTTGGCGGTCCTTTGACAGGCCCGAATGCTGCGTTTGGCGCGCAGCTCCAGAAGGGTGCGGAGCAGGCTGCTGCCGATATCAATGCGGCTGGCGGCATCAACGGGGAAAAGATCAAGATCGAACTCGGCGACGACGTCTCCGACGCCAAGCAGGGCGTTTCGGTCGCCAACAAATTCGTTGCTGACGGCGTCAAGTTCGTCGTCGGTCACTTCAACTCGGGTGTCTCCATCCCGGCCTCGGAAGTCTACGCCGAAAACGGCATTCTGCAGATCACTCCCGCCTCGACCAATCCGAAGTTCACCGAACGCGGCCTGTGGAACACCTTCCGTACCTGCGGTCGCGACGACCAGCAGGGCGAAGTCGCCGGCAAGTATATCTCCGACAACTTCAAGGGCGCCAAGGTTGCTGTCGTTCATGACAAGACCCCGTATGGTCAGGGTCTTGCCGACGAAACCAAGAAGAACCTCAACGCTGCTGGCGTGAAGGAAGTTCTTTATGAAGGCATCACCCCCGGCGACAAGGACTACTCCGCCCTCATCGCCAAGATGAAGCAAGCTGGCGTCGACTTCGTCTATTACGGCGGTCTGCATACCGAAGCCGGCCTCATCATGCGTCAGATGGCCGACCAGGGCGTAAAGGCTCACTTCATGTCGGGTGATGGTATCGTCTCGAACGAATTGGCTTCGATCGCCGGCGACGCAGTTGACGGCACGCTGATGACCTTCGCACCGGATCCGCGCAAGAACCCGGCTTCCGCCGATCTCGTCGCCAAGTTCCGCGCTGCAGGCTACGAGCCGGAAGGCTACACGCTCTACTCCTACTCGGCTCTGCAGGTTATCGCTGCCGCTGCCAAGGCTGCCGGTTCCAACGATCCGATGGCTGTTGCGGATGCGCTGAAGGCAAAGGGTCCGTTCAAGACCGCCATCGGCGACCTCGGCTTCAACGCCAAGGGCGATATCACCCGTCCGGACTACGTCATGTACAAGTGGGCCAAGGGCTCCGACGGCAAGTACAACTACGACGAAATCTCGAAGTAATCTTTGCATTGCCTTTTCAGGCATTGCTGCTGATCTGAGGAGCCCGGCCATCGGCCGGGCTTTTCTCATGCCGTTTCCATAGCCGCAAAGTCGGTTCGCCGTTCCCTTCGCGCAGAAGCTGCTTTAAATCTGCCTTTGTATCGGCAGGAGGAAGGCAGCATGAGCAAACCCCGTATTCTCGTTACAAGGCGCTGGCCGGCCGCGGTCGAGGCCGTGCTCTCGGAGCGTTTCGATGTCACGCTGAACGAGGACGACGTCGCGCTCGATTTGGCGCAGTTGCGCGAAGCGCTGCTGACCTATGACGCGGTTCTCCCGACCGTGTCCGACAAGCTTCCGGCCGATCTTTTCGAAGGCCAGGCGATCCGCACAAGGATCCTCGGCAATTTCGGTGTCGGCTTCAATCACATCGATGTCGCCGCCGCCAAGGAAAAGGGCATCGTCGTCACCAATACGCCGGGCGTGCTGACGGACTGCACGGCCGATATCGCCATGCTGCTCCTGCTTTCCGTTGCCCGGCGCGGCGGAGAAGGGGAGCGCGAGCTCAGGGCCGGGGCATGGACCGGCTGGCGGCCGACGCATCTCGTCGGCACCAAAGTCACCGGCAAGACAGTTGGCATCATCGGCTTCGGCCGCATTGGCCGTGCATTTGCCCAGCGCTGCCATTTCGGCTTCGGCATGGATGTCGTCTTCTACAATCGCTCGGCCGTCGATCAGATGGAGGCCGCGCGCTATGGCGCCATGCAACTACAGAGGGTGGAGGATGTTCTCGAGGTCTCGGACTTCGTCTCCCTTCATTGCCCCGGTGGTGCCGAAAACCGCCACCTGATGAATGCGACCCGCTTCGCAGCCATGAAACCCGGCGCCTTCCTGATCAACACGGCAAGGGGAGATGTCGTCGACGAGGCGGCGTTGATTTCTGCGCTGGAGCAGGGGACGATCCGCGGCGCCGGCCTCGACGTCTATGAGGCCGAGCCGCATGTTCCCGAGCGCCTGCGGGCGATGGACAATGTCGTGCTCCTGCCGCATCTTGGCAGTGCCACCAAAGAGACGCGCACCGCCATGGGCATGAAAGTGGTGGACAATATCACTGCCTTCTTTGCCGGGCACCAGCCGCCGGATCGGGTTGCCTAGAATCCTTCGCCCCGCAATGCGGGGAGAAGGTGGTCGAGAGCTATTTAGCAAAGCGAAATGGCGATCGGTCGGATGAGGGGCTTTTTTGAGGATTGCCGCGCAAATAGAGTATCACCATGACATAGCAATGCCGTTTCACTTCATCGATGAAGGGCAGGAGAGACCATCATTGTCGAGATTATATGCCTGGCCCCTCACCCTAGGACAAACTTGTCATGGCGTCGTGACATCCGTCTTTAATGCAACTTGTCTGCCGCCGCGCGGCTGCGTCCGGTGAAGAAGATCATGAAGTGCTTCTTCATCGACACGGCAGCGTGGCCTACTCGAGCTCTGTATGCCAGGTGCCGTTAGCATTCAGCGTGACCATGCAAGTGGTGTAGCCAGTGCTGAAATCGGCAAGAGCCGCATTTACGGCTGACTGGGTAAAATCGATCACGGTACCCTCCGTATAGGAGCCGGTCTGGACATAATATTTCAGGATCGGCTGGCAATCGGTATTGCTGAGCGGGTTTGCCTGCACGAAGTTGGACAGAACTAAGCCGCCGTTGACTTCAACCGTCGAGCCAACATTGTAGTAGGGCGGCGTGGTGAAGCCTGGTGTGCTGATGCGGAAGGCTCCAGGCTCCACGTCTGAGCTGTTGATCGGCGTAGAAAGCCCCAGCGGTGAAAACGTCGCCGTCGTCCAGTCGTTCGGCGAACCGCTGCCGCTCGGAGCAAGATCGATAGCGCGGCTCGCGCTCGCGTAGCCGGAAGGGGATCCGATCACGGGCGGCGTGTTCGTCTGCTGAATGCCGGCATAACATTGCAGATGGACCTGGAAGGTCAGGGTCGCGCCCGTGGCGTCGTAGTTGCCGAGGGATTGCGAAAAGAGGCTGTTCGAATAGGCCTGCCCACCACCAGTGTAAGTGGCCAGCTGCTGAAAGAAGTAGAAGTTCTGCGTCTGGGGCTCCAGGTTCTTCACGTAGATGGTCAGCAATATAGACATGGTCGATAACCCTTCTCCGTTGAGATGAAACAAAGGGCCTCTCCCGCAGCCGAGCCAGAATGAGCTGGCCGTCCGATGTCATCGCCATGTTTGAAACCCTGACGAGAAAGATCTTATAAAGGCATAATTTAATCAATCTAAGACTGTTGGCTGCAGATAAAAATGCACTCAAATTGCGGACGACCGATCCATTTAGACTAGCCCTCTCCCCGCAAGCGGGGAGAGGGAATAATTTCGTCTACACCTCATGCAGAACATGCGCTGCCTTGACGGCGGCGGATGCCCGGTTCTCGACACCAAGCTTCACATAGATCTGTTCCAGATGCTTGTTCACCGTGCGGGCTGACAGCCCGAGGATTTCGCCTATGTCTCGGTTCGATTTGCCCTTGGCGAGCCATAGCAGCACCTCGGATTCGCGTTGCGTCAGCGCAAAGTGCTGGCGCAAGGCTTCGTCGTCGGCGCGCTGGCTGGTGGCCGTCAGGCGAAACAGATATTCGTCGGGGCCAATGGCGCCGAGGAAGGTGAATTGCAACGCCGCCTGGCCGCCGTTGCTGATCGAAAGAAGATTGTCGCGTGCGGTGCCGAGCCGCTCCCGTTCCTGCATGAAGGCGGCAATGTGTTTCGAGGCGAAATCAAGCCCGTCGTCGCTGCCGGTCGCGGCATTGATGAGGCGGGTCGCCTGCGGCGTCGACCAATGGATGGCGCCACTGCCCTTGACCGCAAGGAGATGGCGGCCGGCGGCGTCGAGTGCCACCCGCGCGCTCTGGGCGGAGCGGGCATTGCGCAGGTGAACACGGATGCGGGCGCGCAGCTCGTCGATATTGATCGGCTTCGTCAGATAATCGACGCCGCCCGATTCCAGCGCATGCACTACATGCTCGGTCTCGGTCAGCCCGGTCATGAAAACGACGGGAATCTGGGCGATGCCCGCATTGGCCTTCAGCCGGCGGCAGGTCTCAAAACCATCCATCGCCGGCATGACGGCGTCGAGCAGGATGAGATCGGGCGTGATGCGTTCGACGATGTTCAGTGCCGCCGATCCGGAGGTGGCGATCAGCACCGAGAAGCCGGACTGCTCGAGCGCGTCCGTCAGGAAGCCGAGCGCCTCGGGCGAATCGTCCACCAGCAAGACTATGTCGCGGGGAAGGGTGGGCTCAGCCAATCTGTTCTACCTTTTCAGTGTCGAAGGTGCGCAGCACGTTCAGGAACCCGTCGAGATCGAAGGCCTGGACGTGACCGCGCAAAGCGTCGGTGAAGGGCCTGTTCTCGTCGAGCTTGGCGAGATCAGCAAGCTTCGCCTCGATGCCCCTGATGTAGCCGATTTCGCCGAGCCGCATCAGTTCGCGGACATGCTCTATTCCCGGGCTCTTCAGGGGCGGTGGCGGCTTTGGCGCGACCGGGGCGGAGGCATCGGCATAGAGCCATTTCAGCCCGAGGTGCAGTGCAAGCTTGTCGCGAAGCTGACGGATGTCGACCGGCTTGGAGATGGCGTCGTTGTGGCTGTCGTCGCTGTCGGCCGCGGCGGCGGCATCGCCGATATTGGCCGACAGCATGAGGATCGGCGCCGTCTGGCCGTTTTCCCGGAGGCGCGAAACGAGCTGCCAGCCGTTCATGCCTGGCATGGAGATATCGACCAGGAACAGATCCGGCTTGATGCCTTCGATCAGCGTCAGGCAGTCGGGGCCGCCGGCGGCGGTCAGCACGATGAAATCGAGCGGCGACAGGATCTCGCGCATCAGTTCGCGATGATCCTCGTTGTCGTCGACGACGACCACTGTGCGACGCGGGCCTTCATAGCCGGCAATCCGCTGTTCCTGCGCCGGCGGTTTCATCGGGCGGATCACGGCCGACAGCATCAGGCGCACCCTGAAGGTCGAGCCCACGTCCTTCTCGCTTGAGACCGAAATCTCGCCGCCGAGCGTATTCGTCAGCAATTGCGTGATGGTGAGGCCGAGGCCAAGGCCCGGCATCGGCCTGACGCTGTCGGCTTCGCCGCGCTGGAAGGGCTCGTAGATGCGGGTGATGTCCTTTGCCGCGATGCCGCGGCCGGTATCGGAAACGGTGAAGGTGGCGACCTGGTTTCGGTAAGCCACCTCGAAGCGGACGGTTCCGGTATCGGTGAACTTGATGGCGTTGGAAAGGAGATTGACGAGGATCTGGCGCAGCCGCTTTTCGTCGGTGCGGACATAGTCGGGTAGCACTGCAGAGCGCTCATGAATGAAGGTCAGCCCCTTGGCCTGCGCCTGGGGATGGAACATGTCGAGGATCTGGTCGAGAAAATCCTGGATATTGATCTCATTGGAATAGACCTGCAGGCGGCCGGCCTCGATCTTGGAAATGTCCAGCAGCCCGTCGATCAGACCCGAGAGATGCTCGGCGCTGCGGCGGATGACTTTGAGTGAGGACTGCCGGGGTGCCGGAATGGTCTCGTCACGCTCCAATATCTGCGCATAGCCGAGCACGGCATTGAGCGGCGTGCGTAGTTCGTGGCTGAGGCCGACGACATAGCGGCTCTTGGCGCGGTTTGCAGCCTCTGCCGCCTCCTTGGCACCTTGCAGGGCAGCGTCCGTCTTCTTGTGCGCGGCAATTTCCTTCAGCAGCAGCGTGTTCTGGCGCGAGGATTCCTCCTCGGCGACCACGCGGCTGTCATGGGCAAGCACATAGAACCAGCAAACGACGCCGGCGATGACGGCAAAGACGAAGAAGACGATGAGAATGGTGCGATTGACGACGGCCGCCGTCTCCGGAGAAGCGGCGCCGACCTGATGCGCGATCATCGCCAGGATCGCACCCACGGCGGTCAGCGCCACGGCGACGGCAATGCCGTAGCGGCCGAGGCGCGTGGCGAGCTTCGCGACGATGCTTTCCGGCAGCAGAGTCCTTGCGACGGTGGCGACCTGCGTATTGAGCCGCGCTTTCGGCTTGCACATGTCGTGGCAGCGGCTGTCGAGTGAACAGCAGAGCGAGCAGATCGGCGCAGCATAGGCCGGGCACCATGCCATATCCTCCGGCTCGAACGGATGTTCGCAGACGGAGCAGGTGATGGTCGTCAGGTTCTTCCAGCTCTGTCGCGGCTTGCGGGCAAGGTAATATTTGCCGCCGGTCGCCCAGGCGATGGCGGGCGAGGCGATGAGTGCGACGATCAGGGTGATATAGGGCGCAAGCGACGCTGCGGTCGAGCCGAAAGCGCCGAAATGGGCGATCAGCGAGATTGTCGCGGATAGTGCCATGGCGCCGAGGCCGACCGGATTGATGTCGTAGAGATGCGCGCGCTTGAATTCGATGCCGGGTGGGGCCAGCCCCAGCGGCTTGTTGATGAAGAGATCGGCGGAGATGGTGCAGAGCCAGGCCATGGCGATGATCGAGAAGATGCCGAGCGTCTCTTCCAGCAGCCGGTAGATGCCGAGTTCCATCAACAAGAGCGCGATGGCGACATTGAAGACGAGCCAGATCACGCGGCCGGGATGGCTGTGCGTCAGCCGCGAAAAGAAGTTCGACCATGCGAGTGAACCCGCATAAGCATTCATGACGTTGATCTTCAGCTGCGAGATCATCACGAAGGCGGCCATCAGAAGCAGCGCGGCATTGTGCCAGGGGATCATATAGCCGAAGGCGGTCAGATACATCTGCGCTGGATCGGCGGCGCGATCGGCCGGCACGCCTGACGTCAGCGTCAGAACGACGAGAAAGGAACCCGCCAGCAGCTTGGGCGCGCCGATGATGACCCATCCCGGTCCGGCGAGGAAGATAGCAAGGCGATGGCGCCATTTGCGATGGCCGTCCGGTGGCAGGAAGCGCAGGAAATCGGCCTGCTCGCCGATCTGCGACATCAGCGCAAGGATGACGGCAGAAGCGGCGCCGAACTCGACCAGATCGAAGGGAGCAGCGCTGCCAGGGGCGCTCGCTGCATGGTGAATGCCGGCAAAGGCCCGCCAGAGATCGAATTTTCCCCAATCGGCAAAGGCGATGAAGACGAAGGGCAGGATGTTGAGAACGATCCAGAAGGGCTGTGTCAGCAGTTGGAACCGGCTGATGAGACGCACACCATGGGTAACCAGCGGAATGACCATGACGGCGCTGATGATATAGCCGATCCACACGGGTATGCCGAGCGTCAGCTCCAGCGCCCCGGACATGATCGAGGCTTCGATCGCAAACAGCATGAAGGTGAAACTGGCATAGATCAGCGAAGTGATGGTCGAGCCGATATAGCCGAAGCTCGCGCCGCGCGTCAGAAGATCGATGTCGACGCCGTGGCGGATAGCGTAGCGGCTAATCGGCAAGCCCACCGCCAGCATGACGAGGCTGGCGACGATGATGGCGTAGAAGGCGTTGGTCGTGCCGTAGGAAAGCGTGATCGTGCCGCCGATCGCCTCCAGCGCCAGGAAGGAAATGGCGCCGATCGCGGTTTGCGAGATACGCTGTGAGGAAAATTGGCGCGCGCTCTTGGCGGTGAAACGCAAGGCGTAGTCTTCCAGCGTCTGGTTCGCGACCCAGCGATTATACTCGCGTCTTACTGGAATGATGCGTTGCCGCGCAGCCATGCTTACCCTTCAGCGGTCCCGCCTTGGTAGTTCCGGCGGTCCAGAGATGTCGTAACATGGATCGATACGGTGCTTAAGTGCATGCGAGTGCTCAAAGCTGCACATTTCGCCCCGACGTCTACGTCATTTTACGTATGTGGTTTCCCGAGGGAGCGCCGGATAGTCGCTGAAGGCAACGGTTCATCTTCGTTTACCGGCCGTTGCGGCAGACAAAAGAGGGGAACCACGGATGAAATTCAAGACTCTCGTCTCCGGCGCACTGCTCGGCGCCATCATGTCCACGACAGCATTTCACGGCGCCTTTGCCGCTGACGACACCATCAAGGTCGGCGTGCTGCATTCGCTTTCCGGCACCATGGCGATCTCGGAAACGACGCTCAAGGACGCCATGCTGATGCTCATCGACGAGCAGAACAAGAAGGGCGGTGTTCTCGGAAAGAAGCTCGAGCCCGTCGTCGTCGACCCGGCTTCCGACTGGCCGCTCTTTGCCGAAAAGGCCCGCGAACTGATCCAGAAGGACAAGGTCTCCGCCGTGTTCGGCTGCTGGACTTCGGTGTCGCGCAAGTCGGTTCTGCCCGTCTTCAAGGAACTGAATTCGATCCTGTTCTATCCGGTGCAGTTCGAAGGCGAAGAGTCCGAGCGTAATGTCTTCTATACGGGCGCTGCTCCCAACCAGCAGGCGATCCCGGCTGTCGACTACCTGATGAAGAACGAAGGCGTGCAGCGCTGGGTGCTCGAAGGCACGGACTATGTCTATCCGCGTACGACCAACAAGATCCTCGAGGCCTATCTGAAGTCCAAGGGCGTCAAGGACGAGGACATCATCATCAACTACACGCCGTTCGGTTTCTCCGACTGGCAGACGGAAGTTTCCAAGATCAAGGCCTTCGGCGCGGCCGGCAAGAAGACGGCCGTCGTTTCCACCATCAACGGCGACGCCAATGTTCCCTTCTACAAGGAACTGGGCAACCAGGGCGTCAAGGCCGAGGACATCCCGGTCGTCGCCTTCTCGGTCGGCGAAGAAGAGCTTGCCGGCGTCGACACCAAGCCGCTGGTCGGGCATCTCGCCGCCTGGAACTACTTCCAGTCGGTCGATACCCCCGCCAACGCCGCCTTCATCAAGGAATGGCACGCCTACACCAAGAGCGACAAGCGCGTCACCAACGACCCGATGGAAGCCGCCTATATCGGCTTCAACATGTGGGTGAAGGCTGTCGAGAAGGCCGGCACGACCGATCCGGACAAGGTGATCGACGCGCTCGTCGGCGTCTCGGTTCCGAACCTCACCGGTGGCACCGCCACCATGATGCCGAACCACTACATCACCAAGCCGGTGCTGATCGGTGAAGTGCAGGAGAACGGCCAGTTCGACGTCGTTTCGCAGACCCCAGCAGTGGTCGGCAAGGAATGGTCAGACTACCTGCCGGACAGCAAGGATCTGATCTCGGATTGGCGCATGCCGATGAACTGCGGCAACTTTAACGTTTCCACCGGCAAGTGCGGCGGCAAGGGTTCTTGATATCAGCCCAGATGACGCAAGACCGCTGCGGGCAGGCTTTTCTGCCCGCGGCAGCTTGAGGGGACAAGCCTAATGTTCGACAAATTCGTTTACCGCATGGCCTTGGCGCTGGTCGTCGGCTTCTGCCTGATGCTGGCGCTGACGGCGACGAGCCTGCGCGCCCAGGAGGACGCCCACGGCCTGATCAATTCGCTCGGGCAGGCCAATTTCCAGAAGGCCGGCGAGATCGTTCAAGATCTGGCGAAAACAGGTGATCCCAAAGTGGTGCCGGCATTGCAGGCCTTCTCGGACGGCGACCTCTATATAAGAAAATCCGACAACCAAGTGTTCATCGCCAAGTCTTCCGGCGACATGATGGATCTGGTGGATCCGCTGACCGGGCAAGCGGCCGGCCAGGAAGCCAAGGACAATCTCGGCAAGATCAAGATCAACAACAATCTGCGCCGCGCGGTTCGCGCGGCTCTTGGCGGTCTGACGCTGATGAGCCCGGATCGCGCAACGCGGCTCTCGGCCGCGCAATCCGTTTTGAAGGCCCCAAGCGCGGATTCGCTTGATGCCGTCGAGACCGCGCTGCAGAGCGAGAAGGACGGAGAAATTCGCGGCGTGCTTGAGCGCGCAAGGGCTGTTGCCGTGCTCGGTTCGGATCGCCCGGTGGAAGACAAGAAGGCGGCGATCGAGACGATCAAGAACGAAGGCGGCCGGGATGTGATCGGCCTTCTTTCTTCTGTATCTGTTGATGATAGCCTCAAGCCGGATGTCGCTGCCGCCATTGCCGGCATTCAGGAGCAGTTGAAGTTCTGGGATGCGGTGCAGAACGTCTGGTACGGTCTGTCGCTCGGCTCCGTGCTGCTTCTGGCTGCCATCGGCCTCGCCATCACCTTCGGCGTCATGGGCATCATCAACATGGCGCATGGCGAGATGGTGATGCTCGGCGCCTATTCGACCTTCGTGGTTCAAAGCATCATTCGGACCTCATATCCCCAACTGTTCGACTGGTCGCTGGCGATTGCGTTGCCGGTCGCCTTCATCGTCACCGGCGCCGTCGGCCTCGTCATCGAGCGCGGCGTCATTCGCTTCCTCTATGGCCGGCCGCTTGAGACGCTGCTTGCCACCTGGGGCATTTCGCTGATCCTGCAGCAAGCGGTGCGCTCGATCTTCGGGCCGACCAACCAGGAGGTCGGCAACCCCTCGTGGATGTCGGGCTCGTTCGACTTCGGCTATCTCTCCGTTACCTGGAACCGGCTCTGGATCATCGTCTTTGCGCTCGGCGTCTTCGTGGCGCTGTTGCTTCTCCTCAAGCGTTCAGCCTTCGGGCTGCAGATGCGGGCGGTGACGCAGAACCGGCGCATGGCGTCCTCGATGGGGATCCGCACATCCTGGGTCGATGCCTTCACCTTTGCGCTGGGGTCGGGCATTGCCGGCATGGCGGGTGTCGCGCTCTCGCAGATCGACAACGTCTCGCCTAATCTTGGCCAGAGCTACATCATCGACAGTTTCATGGTGGTGGTCTTCGGCGGGGTCGGCAATCTCTGGGGGACGCTTGTCGGCGCCTTCTCGCTCGGCATCCTCAACAAGTTCCTCGAACCCTATGCGGGAGCGGTCCTCGGCAAGATCCTCGTTCTCGTCCTCATCATCCTCTTTATTCAGAAACGTCCGCGCGGGCTCTTCGCGCTCAAGGGAAGGGCGGTGGAAGCATGATCACGGCCTTTATCCTCCGCTCGCTCGACCGGCGCATCAGCATCGCGATCGCCATCCTGCTTGCCGCCGCCGTGCTTGTACCGCTGTCGAACCTCCTGCTGCCGGAAACGAGCGCATTGCATGTACCCACCTATCTGATGTCGCTGTTCGGCAAGTATCTGACCTATGCACTGCTAGCCCTGGCGCTCGATCTCGTCTGGGGCTATTGCGGCATTCTCTCGCTCGGTCACGGCGCCTTCTTCGCGCTTGGCGGCTATGCTATGGGCATGTATCTGATGCGGCAGATCGGCTCGCGCGGCACCTACGGCAATCCGCTGCTGCCCGACTTCATGGTCTTTTTGAACTGGAAGGAACTGCCGTGGTTCTGGCATGGATTCGATCAGTTCTGGTTCGCCATGCTGATGGTCCTTGTCGCACCCGGCCTGCTTGCCTTCGTCTTCGGCTGGTTTGCCTTCCGCTCGCGCGTCAACGGCGTCTATCTGTCGATCATCACGCAGGCGATGACCTATGCGCTGCTGCTTGCTTTCTTCCGCAACGACATGGGATTCGGCGGCAATAATGGCCTGACCGACTTCAAGGATATTCTCGGCTTCAACATCCAGGCCGATGGCACCCGTGCCGTGCTCTTTGCCGTGACGGCGGTGTTCCTGGCGCTGGCGCTGATGCTGTCCTCGGCCGTCGTCCGTTCGAAGTTCGGCAAGGTGCTTGTGGGTGTGCGCGATGCGGAAAGTCGCACGCGTTTCCTCGGCTATCGCGTCGAACATATGAAGCTCTTCGTCTTCGTCGTCTCGGCGATGATGGCGGGGATCGCCGGCGCCCTCTACGTTCCGCAGATCGGCATCATCAACCCCGGCGAATTCGCTCCTGCCAATTCGATCGAAGTGGTCATCTGGACGGCGGTGGGCGGCCGGGCGACGCTGATTGGGCCGATCATCGGCGCTATCCTCGTCAATGGTGGCAAGACTGTCTTTACCGGCCTGTTTCCCGAGTTTTGGCTCTTCGCGCTCGGTGGGTTGTTCGTCGCGGTGACGCTGTTCCTGCCGAAGGGCATCGTCGGAACGATCGCTCCTTATATCGGCCGCAAGCATAGACCGGCGACACCGCAGTCCAAGGTCGCGGAAGACGAAGCCAGCAAGCCCGTACAGGCGGCGGAGTGAGACCATGATCCCGGACATTAAACCCAACAGCATGCTCTACCTCAACAACGTCTCGGTATCCTTCGACGGCTTCAAGGCTTTGAACTCGCTGTCGATCGTCATTGAGCCGGGCGAGCTTCGCGCCATCATCGGCCCGAACGGCGCCGGCAAGACCACGATGATGGATATCATCACCGGCAAGACGCGACCCGACGAGGGCGAAGTGTTCTTCAACGGCCAGGTCGACCTCACCAAGAAGGACGAGGCTGATATCGCCCAGCTCGGTATCGGACGGAAATTCCAGAAGCCGACCGTCTTCGAAAGCCATACGGTCTGGGACAATCTTGAACTGGCGCTCAACCGCAGTCGCGGCGTCTTCGCGACGCTCTTCTACCGGCTGACGCCGGCCGATCGCGATCGTATCGAGGAAATCCTCGAGACTGTGCGGCTTTCGCATCGGCAGGACGAGCTGGCGGCAAATCTTTCACACGGCCAGAAGCAGTGGCTGGAGATCGGCATGCTGCTTGCGCAGGAGCCGAAGCTCCTGCTGGTCGATGAACCGGTGGCGGGCATGACGGACGCCGAGACGGCTGAGACGGCGGTGCTCTTGAAGGAGATTGCCAAGACGCGCTCGGTCGTGGTGGTCGAACACGATATGGGCTTCATCCGCGATCTCGGCGTCAAGGTGACGTGTCTCGCGGAAGGGTCGGTTTTGGCGGAAGGATCGATCGATTTCGTCAGCAGCGATCCGAAGGTGATCGAGAATTATCTGGGGCGGTGAGATGCTGACAGTCGAAAACGCAAATCTCCATTATGGCGCCGCACAGGCGCTGCGCGGCATCTCCGTCAAGGCGGAAATGGGCAAGATCACCTGTGTCCTCGGGCGTAATGGCGTCGGCAAAAGCTCGCTCTTGCGCGCCGTCACCGGGCAGCATGCGCTGTCGGCCGGCACGGTTGCGTTCAATGGCGTAACGCTGAACGGCATGGCGCCGTTCGCGCGCGCCAAGCAGGGGATCGGCTATGTGCCGCAGGGACGCGAGATATTTCCGCTTTTAACCGTGAAGGAAAATCTCGAAACCGGCTATGCACCGCTTTCTCGCCGCGACCGCAGCATTCCCGATGATATCTACAGCCTGTTTCCCGTGTTGAAATCCATGCTGTCGCGCCGCGGCGGCGATCTCTCGGGCGGCCAGCAGCAGCAATTGGCGATCGGGCGGGCGATGGTGACGCGGCCGAAGATACTGGTTCTGGACGAACCGACCGAGGGCATCCAGCCGTCGATCATCAAGGATATCGGCCGAGCGATCCGCTATCTCAGGGATTCCACCGGCATGGCGATCCTGCTGGTCGAGCAATATCTCGATTTCTGCCGCGAGCTTGCCGATTATGTCTACATCATGGATCGCGGCGAGATCGTGCATGAGGGGTTGGCGGAAACGCTGGATACGCCGGAGGCCCGCCGGCATCTGACCGTCTGAGGCGACTGCCTTTCTTTTCGGCTTTTGACGAAAAATGCGGCTGACATGACTGATAATGGGCCGATATCACGTGGCATCGCATAAGGCACAGAAATTGCTTGCGTTTATTCCTTGCCGGGTTTCAATGACCGGTCGTGGAATGGTGTGGTGTGTGGAGAGGCAGATGGCGATGACGGCGGCAGGCACGAGACCGCAGAGGGCGCGTGGTCGCGGCCATCTTGCGGCCAAGTCGCTTGGCGGCCGTACGCGCCTTGCCGAGCTCTTTCAGGAAGGGGCTGCCAAGATCAGGCTGCCGGAGACCTTCGACCATTCCATGGAAGCCGTCATCATCAACACCGCCGGCGGTTTGACAGGCGGCGATAGAATGGATTGGAGCGTCGTCGCCGCGCCGGGCACGCGCATCGATGTGACGACGCAGGCCTGCGAGAAGATCTACAAGGCTTCTGCTGGTACCGCCGGGGTGGAGACATCCATAAGGGTTGGTGCCGGCGCGCGGGTCGATTGGCTGCCGCAGGAGACCATCCTGTTCGATCGGGCATCGCTTTCGCGTGCGCTGAATGTAGAGCTTGACGACACAGCCGAATTCCTCGCCGTCGAGGCGATCCTGCTCGGGCGGAAAGCCATGGGCGAGGCCATGGAGCAGGGGCTGTTCCGCGATCGCTGGCGCATCCGTCGCGGCGGACGGCTTGTCCATGCCGAGGAGCTGCGTCTGGACGGCGATGTGGCCGCATTGACTGCCAAGGCGGCTGTCCTGGGTGGTCAAGTTGCCTTTGCGACCCTGCTGTATGTCGGGCCGCAGGCCGAGGCCTATCTCGGCCGTATCAGGCCGCTCCTCGAAAACCATATGGGCGGCGCCAGCCAATGGGGCGAGAAGCTCGTCGTGCGCCTTGCCGCCGCCGATGGTTTCGCGCTCAGAAAAATCCTCATCCCGATCATTTCCGTCTTGCGCAATGGAGCGCCTGTGCCGAAAGTCTGGAACCTGTAGTCCTAGAAATCACATAGGTAGGCGATGAACCTCACTCCGAGAGAAAAAGACAAGCTGCTGATTTCCATGGCGGCGATGGTGGCGCGGCGGCGGCTGGAGCGCGGCGTCAAGCTCAATCATCCCGAAGCCATCGCGCTGATCACGGACTTCGTGGTCGAAGGCGCGCGCGACGGCCGGCCGGTTGCCGAGCTTATGGAGGCCGGCGCCCATGTCATCACCCGCGATCAGGTGATGGAAGGCATCGCCGAGATGATTCACGACGTTCAGGTCGAGGCGACGTTCCCCGACGGCACCAAGCTCGTGACCGTCCACGAGCCGATCCGGTGAAGCTGCCATGCTGGAACTGAGACCCAATTGCGAATGCTGCGACAGGGATTTGCCACCGGACAGCGAGGAGGCGATGATCTGCACTTTCGAGTGCACCTTCTGCGCCGATTGCGCCGATACGGTGCTGGACGGCGTCTGCCCGAATTGCGGCGGTGACTTCGTTCGGCGGCCCATCCGCCCGTTGGCGTTGCTTGCCAAATATCCCGCTTCGACCAAGCGTGTTCTGAAAGCTGAGGGATGCGCGCCCGTCCGGGCTGCATGAGGAGAGAACCATGATCCCAGGTGAAATCATCGCCGCAGGTGGCGACATCGAACTCAATGCCGGAGCGCCGACCGTGACGCTGGAGGTTTCCAATACCGGCGACCGGCCGGTGCAGGTCGGCAGCCACTATCATTTTGCGGAAACCAATGCGGGGCTTTCCTTCGACCGCAACAAGGCGAAAGGGATGCGGCTCGATATTCCAGCCGGAACCGCCGTGCGTTTCGAACCGGGACAGACACGTTCGGTCACCCTGATCCCGCTGTCGGGCAAGCGCGAAGTCTACGGCTTCCGCCAGCAGGTCATGGGCAAGCTTTAGGGTAGGAGAAGCTCGATGCCGATGAAATTGCTTGTGTCTGCCGCGGCTCTTGCCACAGCCCTCGTCTGCGGTCCCGCCTTTGCGCAGACCAATGCGGATGAACCGAAGGTCGATTGCGCCAAGGCGGAGACGCAGCTGGACCTGAACACTTGCAGTGCGCTCGATTTCGACAAGGCCGACAAGGCGCTGAACGCGCAATACAGGAAGACGCGCGCGGCAATGGTCGCCATCGATTCGGATCTCGACAATAACATGAAGGGCGCGGAAAAGGCGCTCATCAAGGCGCAGCGCGCCTGGGTGGATTATCGCGACGGCGAGTGCGAGGCGCAGGGTTTTCAGGCGCGCGGTGGCTCCATGGAGCCCATGCTTGTTTCCGGTTGCAAAGCTGATTTGACCAAGAAGCGAACGAAGGAATTGAAGGATCTCGCCGCGGGGCCGGAGGGCAATCAGTGAGCTTGAGGCGCACCATGATGATCGTCGGCAATGGTGAGATCGCGGCAGGCGCAGCAGCCGTCATCGATGCCGCCGATCTCGTGATCCGCTTCAACGATTGTCGCTCGATGGGGGCCGGCGGCAGCCGCACCGATGTCGTCGCCGTCTGCAACACGGGCCGGCCGGCGCGCGCCATGCTCGGCTCGGCCGAGTGGCGCAAGAGCCCCGCCGTCGCCTCCGCATCCGAAATCTGGAGCGTGCGTGATCCAGGAAAATTCGCTGCGCTGCGGGCGTCGCTGGCGATCTCGCATCCGGAACTCGATGATTTCTGCGATGATTATACCGATCAGTTCGCCGCCTTCTGCCATGCCACGGGCAAACGGCATGTCGTGATCGATCAATCCGTTCACGAAGGCGTGGACGCGGCGTTGGCGGGTTACGATCCCGGCTCCTACGTGGTGCCGAGCAGCGGCATGATCGTGATTGCCGATGTGCTGTTGCGCCATCCCGACGACGATATCGCCATTACCGGCTTCAGCCACACGGGCTGGGAAGAACATCCGTTTGCCGCCGAGAAACGGCTGGTGAACGCTTACATATCCGTCGGCCGCCTGCGGCGCCTTGCCGACACGAACCTCATCTCTGCCTCCCAAGGAGACTGATCCATGCCCTACAAGATTTCCCGCGCCGCCTATGCCAACATGTTCGGACCGACCGTCGGCGACAAGGTTCGGCTGGCCGATACCGAATTGTTCATCGAGGTGGAGAAGGATTTCACCACCTATGGCGAGGAAGTGAAGTTCGGCGGCGGCAAGGTCATCCGCGATGGCATGGGCCAGAGCCAGGTGACGCGCGCCAACGGTGCCGTCGATACCGTCATCACCAATGCGCTGATCCTCGACCATTGGGGGATCGTGAAAGCGGATATCGGCTTGAAGGACGGCCGCATCATCGCGATCGGCAAGGCCGGCAATCCGGACATGCAGCCTGATGTCAACATCATCGTCGGACCGGGCACGGAAGCGATCGCGGGCGAGGGCAAGATCGTCACCGCCGGCGGCATGGACAGCCATATCCATTTCATCTGCCCGCAGCAGATCGAGGAAGCCCTGATGTCGGGCATCACCACCATGCTCGGCGGCGGTACCGGCCCGGCCCATGGGACGCTGGCAACGACCTGCACGCCTGGCCCCTGGCATCTGGCGCGCATGATCGAAGCTTTCGATGCCTTTCCGATGAATATCGGCTTGTCGGGCAAGGGCAATGCGTCCTTGCCCGCTGCCCTGGAAGAGATGGTGCTTGGCGGTGCTTGCTCGCTCAAGCTGCATGAGGACTGGGGCACGACACCGGCGGCGATCGACTGCTGCCTCAGCGTTGCCGATGAATACGACGTTCAGGTGATGATCCACACGGATACCTTGAACGAAAGCGGCTTTGTCGAGGATACGATCGGCGCCATCAAGGGGCGTACGATCCATGCATTCCATACCGAGGGCGCAGGCGGCGGGCACGCGCCCGATATCATCAAGATCTGCGGCCAGTCGAACGTCATCCCGTCATCGACCAATCCGACGCGTCCCTATACGGTTAATACGATTGCCGAGCATCTGGATATGCTGATGGTCTGCCATCACCTGTCGCCGTCAATCCCGGAGGATATCGCCTTTGCCGAAAGCCGAATCCGCAAGGAGACGATTGCCGCGGAGGATATTCTCCACGATATCGGCGCCTTCTCGATCATTTCATCCGACAGTCAGGCCATGGGCCGCGTCGGTGAAGTGGCAATCCGCACCTGGCAGACCGCCGACAAGATGAAGCGCCAGCGCGGCCGCCTGGCGCAGGAGATTGGCGACAACGACAATTTCCGGGTGAAGCGCTACATCGCCAAA
Organism: Martinezella tropici; assembly: GCF_008370325.1. Taxonomy (GTDB): domain Bacteria; phylum Pseudomonadota; class Alphaproteobacteria; order Rhizobiales; family Rhizobiaceae; genus Rhizobium; species Rhizobium tropici_B. The sequence continues at coordinate 443,121 of NZ_VNIP01000006.1, forward strand.
TATACGATCAACCCGGCGATCGCGCATGGCGTCAGCCATGAGGTCGGTTCGATCGAAGTCGGCAAGCGTGCCGATCTGGTATTGTGGAATCCGGCCTTCTTCGGTGTGAAACCGGAGATGGTGCTGCTCGGTGGGTCCATTGCCGCGGCGCCCATGGGCGACCCGAATGCTTCGATCCCGACGCCACAGCCGATGCACTACCGGCCGATGTTCGGCGCCTACGGCAAGAATCGGACGAACTCCTCCGTGACCTTCGTTTCGCAGGCCGCTTTCGATGCCGGGCTTGCCGGCAAGCTCGGCGTCGCCAAGGCGCTGCTGCCTGTCAGGAACACCCGCGGCGGCATCTCCAAGGCATCGATGATCCATAACAGCCTCACGCCGCATATCGAGGTGGATCCAGAAACCTATGAAGTGCGCGCCGATGGCGAGCTCCTGACCTGCGAGCCGGCGACGCTGCTGCCGATGGCGCAGCGTTATTTCCTGTTCTGAGGCCGTTTCCAGGCACGACCATCGGCGAATTTGAGAAAACCCAGGTTTTCCGGGGTTTTTCCGATGCTGCGCGCCGAATGCGGTTTTGTGGAAAGCGTGGTGTGGCGGTGCTGGCGCGTCGCATTTCCATGCGCAACCCTGATTTTGCGGATGAACGCTCTTGGTTGTTCACAACTTGGGAAATGCAACGCATTTTAATCATTACATTAAAGACCTGGAAGCGCCTTCACCCCTATCTCACATGATCGAAACGGTAGGCTGAGGAAGGTGAATCGCATGAAAAGATGGATTTCGCTGCAGGCCGAGCTCGGTAACTTTCAGCAGCGACGTGCGATTTTTATTTTCGCGCTTAAGATGAGTTTTGTCGCCGTCATCATGTCGCTGGCCATCATCCTGGCGATGCTTTTCCTGCTGCAGTGGTTCGATCTTCTGCCGCTGCCGATTCTGGAGGCGATGCGCTTCGGCGTTCTTCTCGCGTGGATCATCGGCGGCACAGTTTCCGGCGCGGTGGCGGTGCTGGCGGGCTTTTCGATTCACAGGTTGGCCGTCTCCCGCGCCGAATTCGAGCGGCTGAGCCGCACCGACATGCTGTCCGGCCTGCTCAATCGCCGCGCTTTCACCGAGGCGTTGGATACGGCTGCGGACGGTGCTTCACTGGTCATCTTCGACCTCGACCGGTTCAAGGCAGTCAACGATCGCTTCGGACACGCATCCGGCGATGCCGTGATCATTACGGTGTCGCAGATACTTTCCAGCGTCTTTACCGGAGATGACGTGATTGCCCGGCTTGGCGGCGAGGAATTCGGCGCGATCATTTATGGTGGTGACACCGCCGAGCGCATTGCTCGCATCGAGGAAATCAAGGAGCGGATCGCTGAACACCCGATCGCCGTCGATGGCGGTTCGGTGAAGATCACCATGTCCGCCGGGATTGCCGACATCACCAGGGATCGCAAGACGGAAACCGTCTATGCCGCGGCCGATAAGGCCCTTTATCTTGCCAAAACGCTCGGCCGCAATCGTGTCATGCACGAGAGCGAGCGACTGTCCCAGGTTTGGCATCGCTGCGCGACGGAGCATGAACAGGAAGCGACGACCGATCCCCGGGAACTGCAGCGCTATGTGCGGCGGATGTAGCGCATAGGCGCGTCATTGATGCTTGCACAGCCGGTGACTATTTTGCATGGTCTGACAAAGTCATAATCTGGAACCGCCATGCAACGCGTCACCTCCTATCTGCCGGCCGGCACCCCTTCTTCCAACCCGATCGATCGTGTCGTCCTACCGCATGATCTCAGGCATCTTCGCCGCAAGCTGCTGCATCTCGAAAATGGCGACATGGTCATGCTCGACCTCAAGGAGCCGGTGCTGTTTGCGAGCGGCGATCTGCTGGTGCGCGAGGATGGCGAACTGATCGAAATCGTCGCGGCCGACGAAAAGCTTTTCGAGATTCGTCCGCGCGACCGCAGGCATCTGATCGAGCTTGCCTGGCATCTCGGCAACCGGCATCTGTCCGCGCAGATCGAGGAAGAGCGTATCCTGATCCTGCGTGACCACGTGATCCGCGCCATGCTCGAAGGGCTTGGGGCTGTCGTGACCGAGGTGAGCGAGCCTTTCCAGCCTGCTCGCGGCGCCTATCACTCCCATGGCGGCCATTCGCACGGGCACAATCACGATCACGATCAGGGGCACGGGCATGATCATCATGATCACTCGCACGATTGAACATCGATGGACATGGCGGTGACGGATGATCGCGCCGATCTGCAGGCGCTCCTGCGGCTGATGGCCTGGTTGTCGCCGGCGTTTCCGGTGGGGTCTTTCGCCTATTCCGGCGGTCTTGAGCGTGCCGTGCACGACGGTCTGGTGGGAGACAGCGCCGGGCTCGGAGATTGGATTTCCGTGCTTATCCAGAATGGTTCGGTATGGAATGACGTGGTCCTGCTGGTCGAGGCGCATCGGGCGGACGCGGATACGCAGCGGCTCGCAGCAGTCGCGGAACTGGCCGAAGCGCTGGCCGGCTCGAAAGAGCGGCACAATGAGACCTTGTTGCTTGGAAATGCCTTTCTTTCCGCCGCTGCCGCCTGGCCGCATGCGATCTTTTCCATGCTCCCGGCAAGGACGGTCTATCCGGTTGCGGTAGGGGCCGTCGCAGGTGCGCATGGGATTACCGCCGAGAAGGCAGCTGCTGCCTTCCTGCATGCGCTGGCCTCGCAGATGGTATCTGCCGGTATTCGCCTCGGCGTCAGCGGGCAGAAAGATGGCGTTGCTATTCTGGCGCGGCTTGAAGCTCTCCTTGCAGATGTCGCGCGGCGGGCAGCGCAATCCAGCCTCGACGATCTCGGCGCGGCGAGCGTGCAGGCCGATATTGCGAGCCTGCGGCACGAAACCCAGGGAACGCGGCTCTTCCGGTCATGATGGGCATCAACAGGAAAATATTGAAATCGAAGCATCGCCTACGTCATTCGCCGCTGTGCGGCGGCATCGCGCTTGGCTATGCTAGAGCAATTCCAGGAAAAGTGCGCAGCGGTTTTCCGTCCGGAATTGCGAGAAAACAAAGAAATAGAGCGGTTCACAGAGTCTGTGAAAAGCTGAACCGCTCTAGCGCTTTATCGGAGTTGCGAGCATGAAATCGAGACATGGACCCTTGCGCGTCGGCATCGGCGGCCCCGTCGGATCCGGCAAGACGGCGCTGACCGAGAAGCTGTGCAAGGCGATGCGCGACGACTATTCCGTCGCGGTCATTACCAACGACATCTATACGACGGAAGATGCCGAGGCGCTGGTGCGGATGCAGGCGCTGACCTCGGACCGTATCGTCGGTGTCGAAACGGGCGGCTGCCCACACACGGCGATCCGCGAGGATGCGACGATCAATCTCCAGGCCATTGCCGGCCTGAACGAACGGCTTCCCGATCTTGACGTGGTCTTCATCGAATCCGGTGGAGACAATCTGGCGGCAACCTTTTCGCCCGATCTTGCCGATATCACCATCTATGTGATTTCGGTGTGCCAGGGTGAGGAAATCCCGCGCAAGGGCGGCCCCGGCATCACCAAATCGGATCTTCTCGTCATCAACAAGAAGGATCTTGCGCCCTTCGTCGAGGTGGATCTCGAGGTGATGGATCGCGATGCGACCCGAATGCGCCAGGCTCGGCCCTTCGTGTTTTCCGATATGAAGCGGGGCGATGGCGTCAGCACGATCGTCAGCTTCCTTAAAGAACAGGGCGGCCTTTAAACCGCCCCGTCGTCATCGATTTTACTCTGTCAAGCGAGCCGTTATTCGGCCGCGAAGGGCGGCAGTTTAAGCACATTCGTGCCGGTAGACTTCGTGCCCCTGACATTCCTGTCTTCAATAGCCTCCAGACGCTCTTCCAGGGTGGCAAGCGACTGACGGTTCTCATTAACGGCGGTCGCCAGGCCTTCCTTGGTCACCACCTCGTCATCCGCATCCTTACTGCCGACAAGCTTGCCGAAGAGGAAGCCGAGCAGGCGCGACAGGTCGTCCATGATCAGGAAGAAGGAGGGCACGACCACGAGGCTGAGCACGGTGGAAACGATGATGCCGCCGATCACCGCGATCGCCATCGGCGCGCGGAAAGAGCCGCCTTCGCCAACTCCGAGAGCCGATGGCAACATGCCGGCCGACATGGCAATCGAGGTCATGATGATCGGACGGGCGCGCTTGCGGCCGGCTTCGACGACGGCCTCCAGCCTCGGCATGCCCCGATGCATCATCTCGATGGCGAAATCGACCAGCAGGATGGCGTTCTTCGTCACGATGCCCATCAGCATGAGGATGCCGATCATGACGGGCATCGAAAGCGCATTGCCGGTCATGATCAAGGCCAGCGCGACGCCGCCGATTGCCAACGGCAACGACAGCAGGATGGTGAAGGGCTGGATCACATCCTTGAACAGCAGGATCAGCACGGTCAGGACAAGCAGAAGGCCGAGTAGCATGGCATTGCCGAAGCTCTGCTGCATTTCCTTCTGGACCTTGGTGTCGCCGCTTTCCGCCAGATGCACGGTTGCCGGGATCTGGGCGCTGTTGACGATATTGAGGAAGTGTGCCGATGCCGTATCCAGCGCCACGCCCTGCGGCAGGTCGGCGCCGATGGCGACGACGCGGTAGCGGTTGTTGCGCTTGATGGAGGACAAGCCTTCCGAATAGTCGATGTCGGCGACGCTCGACAGTGGCACGGTGTTACCCGTGGACGCCTGTCCGGTTGTGCCCATGGACGTCTTGATGCGCAGCGCCCGGATCGCCGCCAGATCTCGGCGCATGCCAAGCGAGGCCTGAACACGGATCGGAATCTGGCGATCGTCGAGTGAGATCTTCGCAAGCGAGGCATCGATATCGCCGATGGTCGCCACGCGAATCGTATCCGAAATCATCTGGGGCGTGATGCCGAGGCGCGCGGCTTCGTCCTTGCGCGGATAGATCTGCAGTTCCGGGCGCGGCAGGGCGCCGTCGGCGCTGACATTGGCAAGCGCCGGGTCAGTGCGCAGCTTGGCCTCCAGAATGCCCACAGCCTGGTTCAGATCCTTCTCGCTGCGCGAAAGGAAGTTATAGGTCAGGTCGCGGTCGCCACGGTCGTTCAGCTTGGTGATGCGGACGTCGGGGATCGACCTCAGTTTGGCAAAGACTTCCCTTTCGATCTCCCATTGCGGACGTACGCGCCCATGGGCGGTGACCTTCGGCAGGTGGGGGCCGATGACCGGGATCGAGCCGAGAACATCGTTCACCAGCTTCTTCGTGAGCGACTGGTCGAGCTTGTCGAGCGTCAGCGTCACGGTGGCGCGGCGTAGTTCCAGATCGCCCTTCGGCGAGGCTCCGCCAAGCTCGAAGACGCTTTCAACGCCGTCGATGCCCTTGACGCGGCGATACATCTCATTGGTTGCCTGTTCGGTATCATCGAGCCGGGCGTTCGGCGGCAGTTCCGCGGACAGCACGATGCGCGAGGCGTCTTCCGGCGGGATGAAGCTGCCCGGGACGAACATGATGAGGGCGAAGACCGACGCGACGGAGAAGGCGAAGGCGGCAAGCAGCGTCGGATAGCGCGTGTACCAGCGCTTCGTCGTCTGTCGTACCAGCCAGCTATACCCGCGCATGAAGCGGCCGTCATTGTCGTGATGATCATGGACACCGTCTTCGGCGCGCATCAGATAGGCGGCCATCATCGGCGTGATCAAGCGCGCCACCAGCAGCGAAAAGAACACCGAGAAGGCGACCGTCAGACCGAACTGGATGAAGTATTGGCCTGGGATACCAGGCATGAAGGAGACCGGCACGAAGACCGCGATGATTGTGAAGGTCGTCGCGATGACGGCAAGGCCGATTTCATCGGCTGCTTCGATGGCGGCGCGGTAAGGCGTCTTGCCCATCTTGATATGGCGGGCGATATTTTCGATTTCGACGATGGCATCGTCGACAAGAATACCGGTTGCCAGCGTCAACGCCAGGAAGCTTACAAGGTTCAGCGAGAAGCCGATCTGGTGCATGATCCAGAAGGTCGGGACCACGGACAGCGGCAGCGCGACCGCTGATATCAGCGTCGCGCGCCAGTTCCGCAGGAACAGGAAAACGACGATGACGGCCAGTACGGCACCCTCGATCAGCGTATGCATCGCGGATTCGTAGTTGCCATAGGTGTAGTAGACGGCGTCGTCGATCATCTCGATCGAGACATTAGGGTTTTCGGCCCGCACCTTGTCGAGCGTATCGCCCACCGTCTTCGCGACGGTCACTTCGCTGGCGCCCTTGGAGCGGAAGACGCCGAAGGTGACGACAGGCGTACTGTTGAAGCGGGAGAAGGATTTCGGCTCCTGATAGGTATCCTTGATCGCGCCGAGATCGGAAAGCTTGACGAAGCGGCCGTTGGTGAGCGCGATGGTGGTGTCGGCGAGCTGTGCGACATTGCGGGCATCGCCGAGCACGCGGATCGCCTGCTCGCTGCCGGCCACCTGGCCGCGGCCGGAGCCGAGGTCGATATTGGTGCTGCGCAGCTGCTGGCTCACGGAAAGTGCCGTTATGCCGTAGGCATTCAGCTTGTTCGGATCGAGCTCGATGCGCACTTCGCGGTCGGCGCCGCCGTAGCGATCGACGCGGCCGATGCCCGCCTGACCCTGCAGGGCACGCTTGACCGTATCGTCCACGAACCAGGACAGCTCTTCCAGCGTCATGTTCGGAGAGGAAACCGCAAAGCTCTGGATCGCCCGTCCCTCGACATCGACCTTGGAGACGATAGGCTCATCGATCGTCGACGGCAGGTTGCCGCGGATGCGGTCGATGGCGTCCTTGGTATCCTGAACCGCCTGCTGCGTCGGCACTTCCAGGCGGAAGATGACGACGGTCTGCGATTGACCGTCGGTGACGGTCGACTGGATTTCGTCGATGCCGTTGATGCTGGCTACGGCGTCCTCAATCTCCTTCGTCACCTGCATTTCAAGTTCGGCCGGCGAGGCGCCGCTCTGCGTCACGGTGACGTTGACGACAGGCACGTCGATATTCGGGAACCGGGTGATGGGCAGGTTGAAGAAGGCGTGTGCGCCCACCACCATCAGCAGGAAGAAGCCGAGGAGCGGAGCGACCGGATTTCGTATTGACCAGGCGGAGAAGTTCATCTTGCCGTTCTCGCTCAGTTGGAGGCTTGCGACGCATCGCGCACGGGCGTGATGTGGTCGCCGTCGCGAACATAGGCACCGGCCTTGGCGACGACTTCGTCACCGGCCTTCAGGCCCTTGAGGATCTCGACATAGCCTGCGTCCTGAATGCCGGTTTCGACATTCACGAACTTGACCACGCCGTTCTCGACCTTGCGGGCGGAGGAGCCGTTTTCCTCGCTATTGACTGCCGTCAACGGCAGAGCGACGCCATCCTCCTGGCGAATGATGATCTCGGCGCTGCCATACATACCGGCCCGCGCCTTCTCGCCGTCGTCGATCGAGATATGCACCGCGCCGAGGCGAGTGATGGAATCCACGATGGGGGCGACGAGGCGGACGGTTCCGGAAAGCTTCTCGCGGCTGCCGGAAAGGGCGATAAGAGCCTTCTGGCCGATGACGATCTTGGTGATGTCGCTTTCGGACACATCGACCACCAGTTCCAGCCGGCTATCGCGGATAATGGTGAAGAGCGGATCGCCGCTGCCGTTGGCGATGGCGCCGATGCGAGCGTTGCGCGACGCGACGGTGCCCGCGACAGGGGTCTTGATGCCGGTGCGGGCAAGCTTCAGGTCGGTGTCGGCGATCAGGCTGTCGGTGACCTTGAGATCCGCTTCGGCAACAGCGATCGCCTGCTCTGCTGAAACCACGCGTGCCTTGTTGGCGGCGGCGGACGCGTTGGCCTGTTCGACGGATGAGGTCGACATTGTACCCTTGGCACCCATTGCGACGGCGCGGATGCGCTGCAGTTCCGCTTCTTCGGCGTTGGCGCGGGCTTCGGCGAGTTGTGCGTGCAATTGCGCAAGGCTTGCCTCGCCCTTGGCCCGCGTGGCCTGCATCTGGCTCTTCTGCAGGATCAGCGCGTCGTCGTTCAGCGTGGCAAGCGTGCTGTTCGCCTCGACCTTGTCACCGACATCGGCATTGAGCGAGCGGATCGAGAGGCCATCCACCTGCGGCTGGATATAAACATCCTCGACGGCCTTCACCGTGCCGGTCGCAACGACCTTGTCGGTCAGGTGGCGCATCGCCGCCGTGGTGATGACGATCGCCGGCAGGTTCTGCTTCGGCGTCGTGACGGTGGATTGCTCGGCCAGCGCGGCGGGCGCCGCCAGCAAGGAAAGCAGGATGGCGGTCGTGCTCAGAAGTCTAAACGGCGTGAGGGCCATGCGTCCAGTTCCAGTTCAGCGTTTGGTAAAATGGATTTCGCTGTTTTCCGTCGCGAACCCGGGGGATCGATGCATGCGTGCCGGCTTCTCCGGCGGATTACTGCATAATTCCTTAAATCGGAATCGATTTAAGGATAAAATTATGCTGCAGATTTAAAGTGTTACAGCGACCTTGCGCGTCATATTTGACGCGCGGCGCTGTAATATCCGTCTGTCATGCCTTGCCGGTCCCTCATCCTAAAATCGCTCCTGTAGATGGGAGCGATTTTCAATTCTCGCAAGATCACGAGAAAATGATTTCGCGGGTATTTCTAACCTTCACAACCTTGCGAAGCAATCACGGCATTGTGATGTCAGCATTCGAATAATTGATAGTCGAGGGCTTTTCCGCCAAGTTTTGCGAGAAAGCCAGCCTTTTGTTGCCACTGTTACAAAATGAAAAAAACGCGCGAGGCCTGAAACCCCGCGCGTTCTGGTCTCTGTGAGTACTCCGAGCTTATTTCAGAGCAGCGTCCGTGATCTCATGCGTGAAGGCGCCGGACGGCTTCTTGTTGATGATCTTCTGGTCGAGCAGGGCTTCGACCGTCCGGTCGTAAAGCTTCGTGTCGAGCTTGCCGCTGCCGATCAGCTTGGCGACTTCGCCCATCATGCGCTTCTGGTGGTTTTCGTCCTGGCCGCCATTGTCCATCACAATCCCTGCGGCTTCATCCGGATGCTCGACGGCATATTTCCAGCCTTTCATCGAGGCGCGGACGAACTTGACCATATCGGCCTTGAACTTTGCATCCTTCAGCTTGTCTTCCTTGACATAGAGGCCGTCTTCCAGAAGGTCGACGCCGAGCTTGGTGTAATTAAAGACGGTCAGGTCTTCCTGCTTGAAGCCGGCATCGATTGCCTGCCAGTATTCATTGTAGGTCATGACCGAGATGCAGTCGGCCTGCTTCTGGACGAGCGGCTGCACGTCGAAGCTCTGCTTGAGCACGGTGACGCCGTCCTTGCCGCCATCGGTCTTCAGGCCGATCTTATGCATCCAGGCGAAGAAGGGATATTCGTTGCCGTAGAACCAAACGCCGAGCGTATGTCCCTTGAAATCCTTCTCCGTCTTGACCGGTCCATCCTTGGGGCAGATCAGTTCGAGGCCGGATTTGTCGAAGGGCTGGGCGATGTTGACCAACGGCACGCCCTTTTCGCGGGCAACCAGTGCTCCGCCCATCCAGTCGACGATGACATCGGCGCCGCCGCCGGCGATCACCTGTTCCGGTGCGATATCCGGGCCGCCCGGCTTGATGTCGACGTCGAGGCCTTCCTCCTTGTAGAATCCTTTGTCCTTGGCGACGAAATAGCCTCCGAACTGGCCCTGGGCCACCCATTTCAGCTGCAAGGTTATCTTGTCGGCAGCCATTGCGGCCTGCGTGGCAGCCAGCGTCATCGTGCTGGCCATCAATGCGAACATCAGTCTTTTCATGTTCTTCACCCTTTTTCCCTCTGAAGTTATGCCTTGATCCCTTGGAAGAGATCCCGGATTACGTCTGCCCACCGCGGATAGACGGATGCCAGAACGTCACCATTCTCTCGACAATGGCGACGATACCGTAGAAGACGGAGCCTGCAACCGCGGCAATCGCGATCTCGGCCCAGACCATGTCGAGGTTCAACCGACCGTTTTCGGTCGAGATGCGGAAGCCCATGCCCGACATGGGGGTGCCGAAGAACTCTGCCACGATGGCACCGATCAGGGCCAAGGTCGAGTTGATCTTCAGCGCATTGAAAATAAAGGGAGCGGCAGCCGGCAGGCGCAGCTTGAGCAGTGTCTGCCAGTAGCTCGATGCATAGGTGCGCATCAGGTCGCGCTCCATGCTGCCGGCAGCAGCAAGCCCCGCCACCGTGTTCACCAGCATCGGGAAGAAGGTCATGACGACGACAACGGCGGCCTTCGATTGCCAATCGAAGCCGAACCACATGACCATGATCGGCGCAACGCCGATGATCGGCAGAGCGGAGACCAGATTGCCGATCGGCAGCAAGCCGCGCCGCAGGAAGGCGAAGCGGTCGGCGAGGATGGCGACGACGAAGCCGCTGGAACAACCGATGATGTAGCCGATCAGAACCGATCGGAAGATCGTCTGCTGAACATCCGTCCAGAGGATCGAGATCGAGCCGGCAATCCGGGCGCCGATGGCGCTTGGCGGCGGCAGCAGTATGAAAGGAATACCGGCCCCGCGCGTCACCGCTTCCCAGATGATAATGATCCAGACGCCGAAGATCACTGGGATCAGCAACCGTAACGTATAGCTGTCGGCAGTCGATTTCACCCGGATGGCCGACAGGATGGAAACGCAACGCCAGGCAAGCAGCCACGCCGCGGCGAGGAGGATAAAGAATGACGCAGCCGCGCTGCCTTCATTGCCCGATATTCCAGCCAGCAACAGCCAGGCGGCCGCGTGCGCGGCGAAGAAGAGGATCGCCGCGCAGGGGGTTGCAGGCAGGTTCATGAAGGAAATAGCGGCTGCGGCGGCAATGAGAATGAAAATGACGAAGGTGGTGCCGCTACTGAACGGCGTGGCGGCATCGGCGGCGAGCAGCGGCAGCACCGGGAGGGCCGCAAGGCAGAGAAGGAGGGAGAGCGTACCCTGCCACGACGAATGAAAATTCCTCATGCCGCCCGACCTCCCATGGCACGATCGACGATACGCGCCGCGATGCTGACGATGGCAATCAACCCGGCCGCCAGGATCGAGCCGGCGACGAGCGTCGCCCATATATCGATCGTCAGGCTTTGGTAGGAGCCTGCCAGGAGCTTGGCGCCGATGCCGGCGACCGCACCCGTCGGCAGTTCGCCGACGATCGTGCCGGTGAGGCTTGCGGCGATCGCGACCTTCATCGAGGTGAAGAGGAAGGGGATCGATGCGGGCACGCGCAGTTTCCAGAAGGTCTGCGTGGCACTGGCATTGTAGGTGCGCATCAGATCGAGATGCATGACCTCCGGCGATCGCAATCCCTTGACCATGCCGACGGCGACGGGGAAGAAGGAGAGATAGGTCGATACCAGCGCCTTGGGGATGAGGCCGGTAACGCCGATCGAACCCAGCACGACAACGACCATCGGCGCGATCGCAAGGATCGGTATCGTCTGCGAAGCGATGATCCACGGCATCAGGCTGCGGTCCAAGGCGACCACATGCACGATACCGACTGCGATCAGGATGCCGAGAACAGTACCGAAGGCGAAGCCGACAGCGGTTGAGGAAAGGGTGACCCAGGCATTGTAGACGAGGCTGCGGCTGCTTGTGGGAGCGCGAAGGAAGGTATTTTCGAAAACGTTCTGCGCCACCTGATGCGGCGCGGGCAGGATCGGCTTCGGCTGCGACAGCGTCTTGCCGATGAATTCCATCGTCGTCGGCGTGATATTGCCGCGCCGGTCAAGATCGCGCTGGAACGGCGCGTTGAGAACGAACGCGAAGACATACCAGAGGACCAGGATTGCCAGGACGATGGTCGTGACCGGCAGGAACTTGTGGCTGAAGAGCTGTTCTCTTTCCATGGTCATGCTCTCCCTTGTGCGGGAAACAGCATGAGGATCATGGCAGCGATGCCCAAGCCCACGCCGGCGAGCTGCTGCAGGCTCAGCCGCTCGCCAAACACGATGAAGGCGATGATGTTGACAACGACGAGCTGGGCGATGGAGGAGGCGGAGATCGCCAGGCCAAGCCCGCCCTCGCGCATCAGCCGCACCATCATCAGATTGCCGATGCAATAGAGGATGAGCGCCAGGATCAGCACCAGAACGTTGTTGTTGATGACATAGGCGCGCGAGGCTGTCGCTCCGCTGATGAAGATCGCCATGGCGCCGGTAAGCCAGAGGAGGAATTGCGGGTTCATGGGGTGATCCTATTCCTCATAGCTGTGACCTGCTCTCAGTCCTTCGCGGACACGATGGGCGATTTCGAGGAATTCCGGCGTTTCGCGAATGCCAAGCGGGCGTTCGAGCGGCAGCGTCGATTCGATGACATCGGTGACGCGGCCCGGACGCGGCGACATGACCACGATCTTGGTGGAAAGATAGACCGCCTCCGGGATGGAGTGGGTGACGAAGCATATGGTCTTGTTCGTCTGTTTCCAGAGCTTCAGCAGTTGTTCGTTGAGGTGGTCGCGGACGATTTCGTCAAGCGCGCCGAAGGGTTCGTCCATCAGCAGGAGGTCGGCATCGAAGGCGAGCGCGCGGGCGATCGAGGCGCGCTGCTGCATGCCGCCCGAAAGCTGCCAGGGGAATTTCTTCTCGAAGCCGCTGAGATTGACGAGCTCCAGGGTCCGGGCGATGCGCTTTGCCTGCTCCTGGGCGTCGTAGCCCATGATTTCTAGAGGCAGCGCGATATTCTTCTCGATTGTGCGCCAGGGATAGAGTGCGGCGGCCTGGAAGACGTAGCCGTAGGCGCGCGCCTTGCGTGCTTCCTCGGGCGTCATGCCGTTGACGCTGATATCGCCTGAACTTTTCCGTTCGAGATCGGCGATGACGCGCAGGAAGGTGGTCTTTCCACAGCCGGAGGGGCCGATGAAGGAGACGAAATCGCCCTTGCGGACATCGAGATCGACATTGCTCAGCGCATGCACCGGCCCGTCATTCGTATCGTAGGTGAGACAGAGATTCCGCGCGGAGACGACGGAGGAAGCGGACGACGTCATTAACACCTACCAGTCCTGATTTCGCCGCATGGTTGGGGCGGATTGCGTGTTATCCTGCTTGGCATTGCTGCAGCTTTGAGAGGCGAGGGCGCCTTGCTGCTGGATCCAGGGGAGCAATGCCATGACTCTGTCATCGAAGCCCACCTGCCGTATCGTGCGGCCCGGCAACACCTATGCCGGAAAGCAGGGCCTCAACTATTTTGAAGGGATTGCCGCCGAGACAGTGGGCTCGACGGGGATCTGCATGCATCTCCTGACGATACCGCCAGGCGCTCGCGCCAAGGCGCATCTTCATGCCTCGCACGAGACGGCGATCTACGCCATTTCCGGCGAGACGCATTGCTGGTTCGGCGACGAGCTGGAAGAGCACGTCATCGTTCGCGAGGGCGAGATGTTCTATATTCCGGCCGGCGTCCCGCATCTTCCCGCCAATCTCAGCGACCGGCCGGCGACGGCGGTCATCGCCCGCACCGATCCGAACGAGCAGGAAAGCGTGGTCCTGCTGCCGGATCTGGAGCGGTATGTGCCGCGCTGAGCGGCCGATGAGCCGAAACGCTGGAGACAAGCGTCAAACCCCGCTGGCGGGGATGCCGCTGCGCTGAACCTTGCGCGGCGCCGTGACCTCTTTCCAGGTCGAAAGTGCGCGGTTGACGGCGGTGAAGGGGTCGCGCCTGACGAACTCGCCGTGGCCCTCCTTCGTCTTGACCGTGCCTTCCTCGATGGCGACGACGCCGCGCGTCAGCGTATAGCGCGGCAGACCAGTGACTTCCTTACCCTCGAAGACATTGTAGTCGATCGCCGACTGCTGCGTCTTGGCGGCGATGGTCTTCGAGCGCTTCGGATCCCAGACGACGATATCGGCATCGGCGCCGACGAGGATCGCGCCCTTTTTCGGATAGACGTTGAGGATCTTGGCGATGTTGGTCGACGTGACGGCGACAAACTCGTTCATCGTCAGGCGGCCGGTGTTGACGCCATAGGTCCATAGCATCGGCATGCGATCTTCCAGGCCGCCGGTGCCGTTCGGGATCTTGGTGAAGTCCTTGAGGCCGAAGCGTTTCTGCTCGGTCGTAAACGCACAATGATCGGTCGCGACCACCTGCAGCGAGCCGGAGGCGAGACCTGCCCAGAGGCTGTCCTGATGTTGCTTGTTGCGGAAGGGCGGCGACATGACGCGGCGGGCGGCATGGTCCCAATCGGCGTTCGCATATTCGCTCTCATCGAGCGTCAGGTGCTGGATCAGCGGTTCGCCATAGACGCGCATGCCCTTCTGACGGGCGCGGCGGATGGCTTCATGGGCCTGCTCGCAGGAGGTATGGACGATATAGACGGGCGAGCCCGCCATGTCGGCGATCATGATGGCGCGGTTCGTTGCCTCGCCTTCGACCTCGGCCGGGCGGGAATAGGCATGAGCTTCCGGGCCGTTATTGCCTTCGGCCAGCAGCTTTGCCTGCATCTGCGCGACGACATCACCGTTTTCGGCATGGACGAGCGGCAGTGCGCCAAGTTCGGCGCAGCGCTGGAAGGAGGAGAACATCTCGTCGTCATCCACCATCAGCGCGCCTTTATAGGCCATGAAGTGCTTGAAGGTGTTGATGCCCTTGTCGCGGACGATGGCTTCCATCTCGTTGAAGACCTGCTCGCCCCACCAGGTGATCGCCATGTGGAAGGAATAGTCGCAATTCGCGCGGGTGGACTTGTTGTCCCACATGGTGAGCGCTTCGAGCAGCGACTGGCCGGGCGAGGGCAGCGCAAAATCCACTACCATCGTCGTGCCGCCGGCAAGGGCTGCGCGCGTGCCGCTCTCGAAATCGTCGGAGGAATAGGTGCCCATGAACGGCATTTCGAGATGCGTATGCGGATCGATACCGCCGGGCATCACATAACAGCCGGAGGCATCCAATACCTCGTTGCCGGAAAGATTCTGCCCGATTTCAACGATCTTGCCGCCTTCGACCTTGACGTCAGCCCTATAGGTCAGGTCGGCCGTGACGATGGTTCCACCCTTGATGACTGTGCTCATGGTGCATGCTCCAGATGTGTGAAGTTCCGACGCTGGGAATCGTGGCCGTCAAGCCACGATCTCCGCCGTCTCGACGACTGCGTGGAACAGCACATCCGCCCCGGCGGTCGCCCATTCCTTGGAAATTTCTTCGGCCTCGTTGTGCGAGAGGCCGCCGACGCAGGGGCACATGACCATCGTGGCGGGAGCGACCTTGGCGGCCCAGCAGGCGTCATGGCCTGCGCCGGAGATGAGGTTCATGTGGCTGTAGCCGAGCCTTTCGGCGGCATTGCGTACGGAGCTGACGAGTTTCGGATCGAAGGTCACCGGCTCGAAATGGCCGATGGCTTCCACCGAGCAGCCGACGCCGAGGGCGTCACAGATCTCTTTCGCTTCCGCTTCGATCCTGGCGCGCATGCGATCGAGCTTTTCCTTGTCGGGCGTGCGGATATCGACGGTGAAGACTACCTTGCCGGGCAGGACGTTGCGGGAGTTTGGCGAGAAGAAAACCTGACCGACGCCGCCGACGGCGCCCGGCTGGCTTTCCATCGCTACGCTCTGCACCATCTCGACGATCCGGGACATGGCAAGGCCGGCATTGACGCGGAGATTCATCGGCGTCGAACCGGTATGCGCTTCCTTGCCCGTCAGCGTGAATTCCAGCCACCATAGGCCCTGACAGTGCGTGACGACGCCGATGGTCTTGTCTTCGGCTTCGAGGATCGGGCCTTGCTCGATATGATATTCGAAATAGGCATGCATCTTGCGGGCGCCGACTTCTTCTTCGCCGAGCCAGCCGATGCGCTTCAGCTCTTCGCCATAGGTCTTGCCGTCCGGATCCTTGCGACCATAGGCGAATTCGAGCGAATGCACGCCGGCGAAGACGCCGGAAGCGAGCATTGCGGGCGCAAAGCGCGCGCCTTCCTCGTTGGCCCAGTTGGTGACCACGATCGGATGCTTGGTCTTGATGCCGAGGTCGTTCATCGTACGGACGACTTCAAGCGCGGCGAGCACACCGAGGACGCCGTCATATTTGCCGCCGGTCGGCTGGGTATCGAGGTGCGAGCCGACGTAAATGGGCAGCGCGTTCGGGTCGGTGCCGGCGCGGGTCGCGAACATAGTACCCATCTTGTCGACGCCGACGGTCATGCCGGCCTTGTCGCACCAAGTCTTGAAAAGGTTGCGTCCCTCGGCATCGGCATCCGTTAGGGTTTGGCGATTGTTGCCGCCGGCAATGCCGGGGCCGATCTTCGCCATGTCCATCAGCGTATCCCAAAGGCGATCGCCATTGATACGCATGTTTTCTCCTGGCGCTGCCACCATGATGCAATCCTCACCTGTTTATCCCGGCGCATGCAAGGTGCATGCCCGATTGTTCCCATTGGTCTATCCGGAGCGTTCTCTTGTTTTTCTCGCCCGGAAAATCCCCAGTTGCCTTTAAGAAACATCTGACGGATAATTTGACCGATTGGTAAACATTACAACTTCCGTGGCGCGGCTCAAGACGAAAAGCACGAAAATTTCCGATAAAATTTCAGGCCATTGCCTAAATCCGATGCATCGGCAGGGTGGATAAAGGCGCGGCCGAAAGGCTTGGATTTCAAGGAGAAACAGAGCACACATGGCCATCCCCAGAGCCGCCAAGACACAGCGCCGCACCCGTATCCAGGAAGAGAAAGAGGAAATCATACTGGAAGCCGCGCTGGACGTATTTTCCGTCAGCGGCTTTCGTGGCTCGACCATCGACCAGATCGCCGAAGTCGCCGGCATGTCGAAGCCCAATCTGCTCTACTATTTCCGCACCAAGGAGGCGATGCATCGGGCTTTGATCGACAGGGTGCTGTTTACCTGGCTGGAACCGCTGCGCGCTTTCGATGCCAACGGCGATCCCGAAAGCGAGATCCGCTCCTATATCCGCCGCAAGCTCGAGATGGCCCGGGATTTCCCCCGTGAAAGCCGGCTCTTCGCCAATGAAATGCTGCAGGGGGCGCCGCATGTGGAGGACGAGCTGCGCGGCCCGCTGAAGGACCTTGTCGACGAGAAGGTTGAGGTCATCCGCGCCTGGGCAAAGGCTGGCAAAATCGCCAAGTGTGATCCCTATCACCTGATCTTTTCGATCTGGTCGACCACGCAGCATTATGCGGATTTCGATGTGCAGGTGCGGGCCGTGCTTGGCGATGAGCATTCCGGCGAGGGGCGCTTCGAGGATGCCGCACGCTATCTGGAGCAGCTTTTCGTCGATGGGCTTCGGATTCGCCACAGTTGAGCGCTGGAGCAATCCTCCAAAGGATTGTATCGGGCATCAAAAAGGCGGCTGCAGCACGCCGCAACCGCCTTTCGCATGTATATTTTAAATGCTAGCCGCGGTTATTCCGCCGCCTGACGTGCCATCGGATTGTTCGGATGGGTCGTCCAGTTGGCGTAGTTGGGATCGACGATCTTGCCTGTGCGCTTGTCGAGGGCGCCCGCCGGCAGTTCTTCCATGGTGATACAGTTCTCGACGGGGCAGACGCTGACGCAGAGATTGCAGCCGACGCATTCCTCGTCCATCACCTCGAAACGCCTGACGCCATCGATCATGTTGGTGATTGCCTGGTGCGAGGTATCCTCGCAGGCAATGTAGCAACGGCCGCACTTGATGCAGGCATCCTGATCGATCTTGGCCTTGGCGATGTAGTTGAGGTTGAGGTACTGCCAGTCGGAAACATTCGGCACGGCGCGGCCGGTGATGTCGTCCAGGCTGCGGTGGCCTTTTTCGTCCATCCAATCGGAAAGGCCCGATATCATCTCCTCGACGATCTTGAAGCCGTAGGTCATGGCCGCCGTGCAGACCTGCACGTTGCCGGCGCCGAGTACCAGGAATTCCGCCGCATCGCGCCAGGTCGTGACGCCGCCGATGCCGGATATCGGCAGGCCATAGGTTTCCGCATCGCGGGCGATTTCAGCCACCATGTTGAGCGCGATCGGCTTGACCGCCGGGCCGCAGTAGCCGCCATGGCTGCCCTTGCCGCCGACCGTTGGGTTCGGGGCAAAGTTGTCGAGATCGACCGAGACGATCGAGTTGATCGTGTTGATCAGCGACACCGCGTCGGTGCCGCCGGCCTTGGCGGCGCGTGCGGGCTTGCGGATATCGGTGATGTTGGGCGTCAGCTTGGTGATGACGGGCATGCGTGTGTACTGCTTGCACCAGCGCACCACCATTTCGATATATTCCGGCACCTGTCCCACAGCGGAGCCCATGCCGCGTTCGGACATGCCGTGGGGACAGCCGAAATTGAGCTCGATGCCATCGGCCTCCGTTTCCTCGACCAGCGGCAGGATCGCCTTCCAAGCCTGCTCCTCGCAAGGCACCATGATGGAGGCGATGAGCGCGCGGTCCGGCCAGTTCTTTTTCACCTGCTTCATTTCACGCAGGTTGGTGTAAAGGTCGCGGTCGGTGATCAGCTCGATATTGTTGAGGCCGAGCAGGCGGCGGTCGGCACCCCAGATCGCGCCATAGCGTGGGCCGTTGACGTTGACGACGGGCGGGCCTTCTTCGCCGAGCGTCTTCCAGACCACGCCGCCCCAGCCCGCCTTGAAGGCGCGCTCGACGTTGTAGGCCTTGTCGGTCGGCGGCGCGGAGGCCAGCCAGAACGGGTTGGGGGATTTGATGCCAACGAAATTATTGCGGAGATCAGCCATGTCGGTGCTCCTTTCAGGCGACTGCAGCGGCCGGCTTCACGGAGCCAAGCGCGCGGTTGATGGATTCGGCCGCGTCGCGGCCCTGTGCCACGGCCGAGACCGTCAGGTCATCGCCGCCGAGCACGCAGTCGCCGCCGGCCCATACGCCTTCGATCGAGGTTCGGCCTTCGCCATCGATGGCGATGCGGCCGGATTCCATGCGCAGGGCGCCGAGGCCTGAGGCTTCGAACGTCTGGCCGATCGCCTTGAAGATCTGGTCGGCGGCAATGACGCCGACGTCACCGGTGCCGGCAAGCTTGCCGTCGCGCAGTTCGGTATATTCGACCTCGATGCCGGCGACCTTGCCGTCCTTGTCGAGGATGCGCTTCGGGGCGAGCCAATGGCGGATGATGACGCCCTTCGAGGCGGCGAGATCCTGCTCGAATTCCGAGGCGTTCATGTGCTCCTTGCCGCGGCGATAACAGATCGTCACCTCTTCGGCGCCGAGCAGCTTGGCCTGCACGGCCGCGTCGATGGCGGTCATGCCGCCACCGAGGACGACGACGCGACGGCCGATGGCGATATCGGCCTTGTCCCTGGCCTGACGCAGATCGGCGATATAGGCAACCGCATCGGCGACGCCATCGAGATTCTCGCCTTCGGCGCGCAGCGCGTTGACGCCGGCAAGGCCGAGGCCGAGGAAAACGGCGTCATATTGCTGGGAGAGGTCGGAAAGGCTGAAATCGCGGCCGAGCGCCTGGCCATTCTTCACCTCGATGCCGCCGATGGCGAGCACATAGTCGACTTCCTTCTGCGCGAAGTCATCGACCGCCTTATAGGTGGCGATGCCGTATTCGTTCAGGCCACCGGCCTTTTCGCGGGCATCGAAGATGGTGACGTCATGGCCCTTGACGGCGAGACGGTGCGCGCAGGCAAGCCCGGCCGGGCCGGCGCCGATGACCGCGATCTTCTTGCCGGTGGATTCGGCACGCGCATAGAACTGCTTGTTCTCGGCCATCGCCGCGTCGGTCGCATAGCGCTGCAGCCGGCCGATCTCGACCGGACGCTCCTCGGCAGTGTTGCGCACGCAAGCCTGCTCGCAGAGCTGTTCGGTGGGACAGACGCGGGCGCACATGCCGCCGAGGATGTTCTGATCGAAGATCGTCTTGGCCGAACCGATCGGGTTACCCGTCGAGATCTGGCGGATGAACATCGGAATGTCGATGGAGGTGGGACAGGCCGTCATGCACGGCGCGTCGTAGCAGAAATAGCAGCGGTCGGATGCGACCAGCGCCTCGTGTTTGTTGAGGCGCGGGTGAAGATCGGAAAAGTTTGCATCATATTCGGCGGGCGTGAGCCTGCCTTTATGAATCCCAGTTTCCAGTCGTCCCATTGAAGTTCCCTCTTATAGTAAACGGCTAGTACTGAGACGGTAACTCAGGTTAAAAAATTTATCAAATGGTAAAATTTTGCCCTCGCGTGGGTCGCCAAACGTGATCCGAATGGTGCGAGAAAACATGCGGCTTCGATTGATCGGGATCGTCCAATCTCATGCTTTTGCTGATTTTTTTGGGCTGGCGGGGAAAGGAGTTCCGAAGAGGCGGCCATCTCGCTCCGACAGCGGGACCGTCGACCGAAGCGCGAGCCTCGCGTTTGGCGTCAGGAAGAATATGAAGAATAGGCGAATTTTTTCTCGGGCGGCATGGAACCAAGGGTCCGCAGCGTCGTTATGACGGTATCCTGACGATGATCGCATCTCCTGATGCACGCCCAATAACATCTCAGGATTATACTCACGGTCCCCTCCCGATGAGTGCAAAGCAGCCAGTGCGCCGCCCTCGCACTGGCTGTTTTCCTTTGTCTCCTGCATAATTTTCAAGGCGTTACAGCGTCCTTGGCACGTCTTGAAAGGCGCGCGGCGCCTCAGCGGCGCCTCAGGATCTCGTATTCAGTCTCGGGAATGGTGAGGCGATAGCCGATGCTGCCGTCCGTGATGGCGAAATCGGCGCGGCCGTTCATCGAGGTCGGTACAACGCGCTCGAGCACCGTACGGCTGAAGCTGTTATCTTCGAATTCATGATCGGAAGGCGTATAGAAGCGCTCCAACCAGGCCACTTCGATTGCCTTCCTGCCGTCAAGCTCGGCCTCCCTGCAATTCAGCGTGATGCTGGTGGCGCCCGTTGAAATTGCGCCATGCGAGGCGGAATTGACGATCAATTCATGCAGCGCCAGTCCCAGGTGGACAGCGGCATTGGGGGTCAGATGAGCATTGATGCCATAGATCGGCAGCGCCACGCCGGCATCGGGCCAGTAGGGAGCGAACTGCTTTTCCGCGAGTTCGAACAGATATGCACCGCGCCAGCTCGAATCCGTGATGAGATCCTGCGAATTCGAGAGAGATTGCAGGCGACCACGGAACTTGATGAGGAAATTGTCGACGGAAAGCGTGTGGCGCGCAGTCTGCGTGGCAATGCCCTGTATGATCGCCAGCAGGTTCTTGGAACGATGCGACAGTTCGCGCAGCAGCGATTTCAGAACTTTTTCGCGATGGCGGCTCTCGGTGATTTCGGAAATGACCGACAGCACGCCTTGCGGCTTTCGCCCGCCGATGCGCTCCATCTTCAATTCGTAGATGCGAACGCCGTCGCCGCTTGCCATCTCAACCTCGGCGGTCGCGGACTTGCCGCTTTCGAGCACGCCTCGTTTCAGGCGCAAGAGATGTTCACCATCCTTTTCGCCGAACAGATGCGAGTCGCTGCCTCCGACGACAAGGGACGGCCGCAGCTGGTCCGGCAGGTTGTTGGCGAAACGGATCGCTAGATTCACGTCCTGAAACAGGATCGACACGTTGGCGCTCGCAAGCGCCCGCTCCATCAGAGCCGCTTTGCCTTCCAAACTCAAAGGCGCCCCGGGTAATGGTTCAGACGTATTCACCGGCTTGCCTTTCACTCGCATTTTGAGAAGCCCGCCGATAGGGCATTCTCATTTCCAAGAACTTGAACCGACCTATTAAATCGCGCTGCATAACAGTCGGTAAACCGGCCGGTTTGAACGCCAACGTCCGGTCGTTATCTTTGTTCCGCTGCGGAGGGGGAACTTCGATCAGGCAGCCACCTTTGTGGTTTCGTTGAAGAAAAGGGCCTGGCTGATCAGGGCCTTCACCATGTCGGGATTGAACGGCTTGGTTACAAGGAAGGTCGGCTCCGGCCGCTCGCCCGTCAGCAGCCGTTCCGGGAAGGCGGTAATGAAGATCACCGGTATGCTGGCAGTCTTGAGAATGTCGTTGACGGCGTCGATACCCGAACTGCCGTCCGCAAGCTGGATGTCGGCAAGCACCATGTTCGGCTTTGTCGCATTATAGAGAGCGACGGCTTCGGCATGCGTGCGGGCAATGCCGGTGACGCGATGTCCCAGGCTTTCCACCATCTGCTCGATATCCATCGCGATCAGCGGCTCGTCCTCGATGATCATGATATCCGTCGCCACCTGGCGCGAGATTTCCTGGGAGGCCGTATCGAGAAGATGCATGGCTTCGCTTTCAGAGACGTCCAGGATATCGGCGATCTCGCCGAGGCGGAAACTTTCGACGGAGGCAAGCAGGAACGCCTGGCGGGCAAGCGGAGAAACCTTGGAAAGGTTCACAGAGGCACGCTGTTCCCAGGCAAAGGGTGACATCGGCTCGGGAATCTGAAGCGTCACGGAACCGAACAGCTTTGTGAACAGTTTATAGAGTGCAACACGGTCGCTGTCCGTGTCTGGAAAGATGGAGATGTCAGCGATGATGGCTTCCAAAACCGCAGCAACATAGGCGTCCCCCGACGTCTGCGTTCCGGTCAAAGCACGTGAATAACGCCGCAAATACGGAAGATGCGGCGCAATGCGTGTTGAAAGTGTCATCAATGGCTCCCGCCTTTTATCAAATTCTAATTAAATACAGCGCGGACGCTGCGATGACTAACAAACGTCAATTGAGTAAAAAAGTTCCTCTTTGACGGAACTTTTTTTAGGCAGTCGCATTACAATGCTTACAATCGGCAGGCCTCATCCTTTACGATTCGTTAGGCAACACGTTTGAATGAGGTCAATAGGTCTCCTGACGGGGAGGCAAGGGTGAGCTTATCCATGAACGCGAGACAATTGAGAAGCGAGCGGGCTATAATGACTATCCAAAATCACGAGGACGCAGACAAGAAGACATCAAACCTGCGCGCGGTGGATATCCTCGACCCCAACAATCAAATCGGCAACCGGCTGCGTTCGTTCTATGCCGCCGTTCAGGACGAAGCCATTCCGGATCGCTTTCTCGATTTGCTCGAGAAGCTTGATCAGGCCGAACGCCTGGCTTCCGCAAAGGTCTCCGAATAGGGGTGGGCTTGATGGAAACGCAACCAAGCTTCAAGCGCGAACTCCTCGCGGCCCTTCCGAGCCTGCGCGCCTTCGCCATTTCCCTGACCGGCCGTCACGATCGCGCCGATGATCTTGTCCAGGACACGATCATGAAGGCATGGGCCAAGCAGGATCATTTCGAGATGGGCACGAATATGAAAGCCTGGCTCTTCACCATCCTGCGAAACGAGCTTTATAGCCAGATGCGCAAGAGCGGCCGGGAGGTACAGGACACCGACGGCGTGTTTACCGAATCCATGGCAACCCACCCCTCTCAATATGGGGCGGTCGATCTGCAGGATTTTCGCAAGGCTTTGGATCAGCTGCCGCCGGATCAGCGCGAAGCTATCATCCTGGTCGGCGCTTCCGGATTTTCCTATGAAGAAGCCGCCGAAATTTGCGGATGCGCCGTCGGCACCATCAAGAGCCGCGTCAACCGCGCCCGCCAGCGCCTGCAGGAATTGCTGGATATTTCCGGCGAGGCGGATTTCGGCCCGGATGCCACGTCCGCGCCGCTGACCTCCAAGGCATTCGCCTTCTGACGGAAAACCCGGTCTCTCGACCGGGTTTCTTCCATTGAATCATTTTATACGAGTATTGCGCCTGCCTTGGCGAGCAGGAAACTATTGCAGCCCGCTTTCTCTTCAAACGCCTTTGCAGGCTGAGGGGATCAATCGTCGTCGTCGCTCGTCGCGAAGAGGTTGCCGAATACGAGGGCCGCTGCAACGGCCGCGGTCAGCAGCGGCTGCTTGCGCACAAGGCCGACGACCGCTGCCGCCATCGACTCCATTGCCAGCCGGCGCTCGCGGGCGCGGCGCTGTTCCTGCTGGTTGATGATCGCCATGATGACAAGGACGATCAGCCCGAGCAGCAACGCGCCCGCCGCGATCAGCAGCGCCGCGACGGCCGCGCCGTAGATCGTCGCAAGCCAGATGGCGGCCGAGATCAACGCGAAGGCATAGGCCGTCAACAGGAGAAGAGCCGCGATGGCGATGAAAATACCGTTGCGCTTAGTCCGCGCAACGGTGCGGTTGAAGGTGCCCGACAGAAGCAGGCCAAGGATCGGAGCGATCATCCCGCCACCCTAGCGGCGAGACAGAAGCAGGGCGACGGCAAGGCCGAAAGCCGCCGCCGCGCCGATGGTGGCGACGGGATGCTGCCGCACGGTTCTGCGCATTTCGCGCGAGCCCCTTGCATAGCCGCGCTGCAGCTCCCGCAGCAGCTCTTCGCCGCGAACCGTCAGATCGTCGAAACCGGACTCGGCGCTGGCGCGCAGTTTCCTGCTCTGCTTGCTACCGCTCTCACTAATCAACTTGGCGAATGCTGCAACTTCCTCGCGCAGCGATTCGATCTGCTCCTCAATGCTTGCCTCGACATCCTGCAGGCTGCTGCCATTGCGCTTGCCGCGCACCGACTGGAGAATGGATGTAGCCATGTTCAGCTCCCTTTCGCTTTGCTTGGGCGCCCTGGAGGCACCTGCTATTCGCGATGATCGAAGGCCATCCGACGGACCAAACGATCAAGCGTTCGAAACACTGATTTCGATCACGTGGTTTCAACGCGCGGATGCAACAAAAAGTTCCAGAATGCGCGGTGGAAGCAGGGTCAGCCGATCAGCGCGCTGTGGGCGAGAACGAAGGGGGCGCCGTCGGCGGGAATGCGGTTGACCCGAAGGTTGCAGCCGAAGACGTCCTGGAGATGCCGGTCCGTCAACACGTCTTTGACGGCGCCCTCGGCCCGCAGCCGGCCGTTCTTGAGCAGGAGCATCCGGTCGGCGAAGAGTGCAGTCAGGTTGAGGTCATGCATCACGGCGATAACGCCACCGCCCCGCCGGCAGAACTGCCGGGCAAGCGTCATGATGGTGAGCTGGTGACTGATATCGAGGCTGGAGACCGGCTCGTCGAGAAGCAGCCAGCAGGGCTTGCCGTCGATGACGGGTTCCGGGATCTGGCAGAGCACGCGGGCAAGCTGCACGCGCTGTTGTTCGCCACCGGAAAGCTCCTGGTAGAAGCGTCCTTCGAAGCCGCCAAGGTCGACGGCGGCAAGGGCCTCGGCAGCCGTGCGGTCCGCCTGTTCCGGTTGACGGTTGCGTCCGCTGGTGAGCCCCATGCGAACGATCTCACGGACGGTGAAGGGGAAGGAGATGGAGCTTGCCTGTGGCAGGACCCCCCGCGTTTCGGCAAGCTGCCAGGCTTCCAGCTTGCCGATTTCCGCGCCGTTCATCTGCGCGGAGCCGCGATAGGCCAGTTCGCCGGAGATCGCTTTCATCGTGGTGGTCTTGCCGGAGCCGTTCGGCCCGCAGATTGCCGTGAGCGTCCCGGCCTCGGCCGTAAAGGATATGTCCTGCACGACGGCCTTGCCGGAAAGCCGGACACTCAGATTGGAGACATCGATCATCGCAGGCTCACAGACTGAGGCGCGAGCGCTGCCGCAGCAGCATCCACAGAAAGAAAGGGCCGCCGACACCGGCCGTCAGGATGCCGATCGGCAATTCCGCCGGCGAAACGATGGTGCGCGCCACCACATCGGCAACGATCAGCAATGCGCCGCCGAGCAGCGCGGACGCCGGCAGGAGGAAGCGGTGGTCGGGTCCGATGATCATGCGCAAGATGTGCGGCACCACGATACCTACGAAGCCGATGCCCCCGCTGACGGCGACTGAGGCGCCGACCGCGGCCGCCACGCTGACCACGGCGATGTTCTTCAGCCGCTGCACCGATATCCCCATGTGGAAGGCGGCAGCCTCGCCGAGCGTTAGTGCATTCAAGCCGCGTGCCATGAAGGGAAGCGGCAGAAGGGAAAGAAGGATGATGGGGCCGGCACCACTGACCTTGCTCCAGGTCGAGCCCGCCAGCGATCCCATGCTCCAGAAGGTGAGGTCGCGCAATTGCCGGTCGTCGGCCATATAGATGAGGATTCCCGTTGCCGCGAGAGCGAGAGACCCGAGGGCAATGCCCGCAAGCAGCATGGTCGCGATGGATGTTTGCCCCTGCCGGGTTGCGACCTTGTAGAGCAGCATGGTCGTCACCAGGCCACCGATGAAAGCTGCAAGCGGCAGGGCGAAGATGCCGAAGAGCTGCGCGACCGGAGTAAGTACGCCGCCGCCGAGGACGATCATGGACACGGCGCCGAGGCTGGCGCCGGCGGACACGCCGATCAGACCCGGATCGGCCAGCGGGTTGCGGAAGAGACCCTGCATGACCGCACCCGATACCGCCAATCCGCCGCCAATCAGGAAGCCGAGAATGGCGCGGGGCAAGCGGATGTCGAAAATGACGATACGGTCGCGATTGCTGAGTGCGCTTTCCGTGCCGCCGCCCAGCATGCCCGTCATCACGTCGACGACCGAAGCATTCGAGGCGCCTGTCATGATGGAGAAGAGAAATGCGGCGGCGGAAACCAGAGCGAGACCGGCGATGACGATGATTGCAAGTGCGGTGCGATCCCCCGCGCGACGGCGTGCCGTGGTTTGCGACATCTGCTTCAATCCCGCCATGGCATCGTTGAATGCCACGTCAGCCTCCGTAGATCGCGGCGTTCAACTCGCGAATGGCGCTCGCGGTGCGCGGTCCGAAGCCGAGCAGGTGCAGGCCGTCCATGCGCACGATCGCCTTGTGGCCGGCGGCCGGCGTGAGTGAAATCGCCGGCTGCTTGAGCAGGTCCTCGTCCGACATCGACAGAGGCCCTTCGCGATCCATGATGAGGATGACGTCGGGCTTGGCTTCGATGATCGCTTCATCCGTCACCGATTTGTAGCCGGAAAAGCCGCTGATCGCGTTGACGGCGCCCGTGAGCTTGATGATGCCATCGGCGGCCGTGTTGCTGCCCGATGCCATGATCTTGCCGTTCTGGTTGCTGAGCACGAAGAGCACGCGCTTGCGCTCGGCCTCCGGACGCTTGGCGGAATCGGCGATTGCCGCATCGAGATCGGCTGCGACCTTGTCTTCCAGTGTCTTCGCCTTTTCCGGCACGCCGAGCAGCGCGCCGACGATTTCTATCTTCTTCAGAATGCCGTCGCGGTCATAGTGCTGCGGCACGGTTTCGAAGGGCAGGCTGGCATTGCGAAGCACGGCGAGTGCTTCCGGCGGGCCGGAACCCTCGACGGCGATGATGGCGGTCGGATTGACGGCGAGGATGCCCTCCGGAGACAAAGCGCGCATATAACCGACATCGGGAAGCTTGGTCGCTTCCTTCGGATAGAGGCTGGTGGAATCGCGGGCAATGAGCCGCTTTTCCTCGCCGAGCGCATAGACGATCTCGGTGACATCGCCGCCGATGGAAACGAGGCGCGACGTATCGGGCTTGAGTATTTCGGCCGCATGCGCATGGCGCACGAGGCTGCCGAAACCGGTGATCGGATTGGCCGGCACGAGCGGCAAAGCCATCACCACCATGGTCAGGGCGACTTCCCACGGCCTGATGCGCTTGAAGTTCCTAAACATCGTCATGAACCATTCCTCATGCGGCGACGCTGGTGCCTGATCTTGTCAGGCTTTCGATGATGGCGCGCCAATCGGGGCGCTCATCGAAGCCTTCCTTCCGCTTGCCGAAGAACTGGATGATCATCTCGCCCTTGGCATTATAGGCTTCGAGCGAGGTGACATGGCCATCCTTGGTCGGCTTGCGCACGGCCCATGCCTCGGCGATGTGATCCATGCGCAGATGCAGATGGAAGGTCGGGTCCATCACATTGATCCATGGACCCATGGGCTGCACATTGTGGATCGGGCCGGAGTGGATCTGCACCGTGCCTTCATTGGCGACGAAGCACATGATCGGCAGGCCCTCGCGCACGGAAGCATGCATCATCTCGGCGATAGCACCGGCATCCAGCTTCCATGCGTAGTCGTCGCCAACGGTGCGGATCGCTTCCTGGCGGCCGATCTTCAGTTTTTTCAGCATGCCGAAGAATTCGTGCGTGTCCGTCATGCGGCTCCAATGATCGCGCAATTCGTCGCGGCTGACGTCGCCATCCGTCGCGCCGTTGTCATAGCCCGAGCGATCTTCGATGAATTCCTGCGTCTGGTCTTCGATGCGCAGTTCCGAGACCATGATGTGATAGGCTTCAACATTCGAGGCGGGGCGCAGATGCACCTTGTGGACGGCATCGCCGGCCTTGTCGAAGAACTGCAGGCTGAGCTTCTTCTCGTCGCCATCGGTCTTGGTGACGGCGAAGCCATGCACCCAGCGCTTCGGGAAGATGCGCAAGTCGATATTCTCGCCCAGCACGATGGCTGCCTGCACGCCGAACTTCATGTTTTCGTAGACGCCGATCTTCTCGTGCACGGCGCTTTCATTGCGCGATAGCGCCATGATCTCGCCAAGCGAGGCAATCCTCTCCAGGAAGCGATCGACGTTTGCATCGATACGGATAGCCGAAATGCCGACTTCCGCCGCAACCAGAGCAGCTTCGGAAATATTGAGGCGGGCAGCGATGTCGCGCTCGCGCATCTTCGGGTTTTCGGTGCGGAAGGCGCGGATTTCGGCGGGGGTCGGTCGGATCGTCTCAGTCATCTGTCGTGCCTATTTGTTGAGTATGAGTTTGCCTTGGCGCGTAATCTTCATGCGGTAGATGACGCCCTCGTGTTTGATCATGATTTCGGTCTGGCCCCGGAAAATATCCGTGCTCTCGACAATTCTTACCTGCAGTGCGGGTTGCACCGACGGCGTTGGGGTCTTCTCAGCAATCATCCTGTTCAGTTTTGCCTGAAAATTCATCGGGGGCCGAACCGTTGCGCGGCCAAATTTATCTTGACTCTCATACTCATGGTTTCATAAACACGCAATAGGAGACTTATAAAGTCAAGTTTAAAAATTTCGACGCTACACGCCAGGGCCGTTAGCCCGGAAGGTAAGCGTCAAAACATATTCAGGAGCATGCCGATGCTGACGAAAACGATCCTGGCGCTCGCTATTTCGGGGCTGTTTGCCGCGGCATCCTCTATTCCCGCCTTCGCCCAGGATGCGAATGCGGCAGCGGCAACTGCTCACAAGCTCGACGTCGAGCTCAACGCGCTGGCGCCTTCTCAGAAGGGGTGCATGATGACCTTCGTCGCCCAAAACGACATGGCGACGGCGATCAGCAAGATTTCCTTCGAACTCGCTTTCTTCAACGACAAGAACGCGGTCGACCGCATCATCGTTCTCGATTTTCGCGACCTGCCGCTCGGCAAGAAGCGCGTGCGGCAGTTCGATATGCCGGGTGTGAAGTGCGAGACCGTATCGCGCATCATCATCAATGATACGCCGGTCTGTGATGGTCCGGCTGCCGGCGAATGCAAGGCGGCGCTGACGACCCGCTCGCAGACATCAGTTCCCTTCGAGGGTTGAAGCCATGGCGATGCGCTCGGCGAGGGTTTCCATGGAGCGCCGCCGCACCGGCGGCGGCATGAATGACAACTATCCGAGCGTGCTGCCGGGTCACGAACTGACCGGCCTCGACGGCGTGCCGCGACCGCCGGCTGCCGAATCGGTTGCGCATTACAGCCGCGTTACTGAGATCAGTTCTTTTCCGGATCATCCAAGTGAATCTGCACCTGTCGAGACGGCAGAGCACCTGCCGATGGACGCGCTGCCCGAAAGGCCGCGCGCGCTTGTTGCTGGACGCAAGACCTCGCTTCTTTTCTCCGGCATGGGGTCCTGCCTGTTCCATGCCGTGATTGTTGCCGTGTTGCTAGTGACCTTCGTCGCGGCGCCGGAAGAGGCGCAGGAGGAAGCCGGTGACGCTGTCAGCGTCATCATGATCGGCAATTCCGATACGGATCAGATGGCCGCCGGCGAGGAGACGCCGCAGACCGAACCGGAACAGGTGACGGCCGAGGCCGTGCAGCCGCAAACGGTTCAGCCGACCGAGGTGACGCCGGAAAAGACCCAGCCTCCGCAGCCGGATGTCGTTCAGCCACAGGAAGTCGAGACGCAGCAGGTACAAAGTATCGAACCTGTCGAGCAGGCTCAACCAACGACAGTCGTGCCCGAGCAGCCGCAGATATTGGCGACGCAGGTACCGGCGGAGACGACGGTGGTCCAGCCCGCCGAACCAGTGCAGCCCATGGAGACTGAGGTCGTCGAAGCCCAACCAGTGGAGCCGCCCGCGGCAGTGGCAACGCCTGTAGAAAAGCCGAAGCCAATCGAGAAGCCGAAAGAAATCAAGAAGCCGGTCGCAAAGGTCGCCAAGGCAAAGTCGGGGTCACGAGGGGAGAGCCGGGAGGATACCAAGCGAGGGTCCGCCGATGGCGTCGAGACGGCACAGTCCGACGCAAATTCGCAAGTGAATGCTCGCCGCACGGGTTCAGGTGATGCCGCTGTCGCAAACTATAAAGGCAAAGTGCAATCCCGTATTCGGCGTTATATTCAACGGGTCTCCTCGAAATATGAAAAGGGCCTGACACTCGTTATAAACTTGACGATTGGTTCTGGTGGCGAGCTCCGATCTCTTTCCCTTACACGCAGCTCCGGAGACTCCGGATTGGATCAGGCCGTGATGGAGCAGATCCGGAATGCGGCGCCATTTCCGCCGCTGCCTTCGGAGTGGGGTAGGCCGACCTGGCCGTTCACGCAAGCGGTTCAGGTCGGGGGACGCTAACCCTCGAACCAGTGTTGCTCTAAAATATGATAAAAATTCTCAACTTTATACTTTACTGCAAAAATCAAGTTTAATATGGTCACATCGCGCTCGATGGAATCGAGCGCATAAGAGCAACCAGCAAACGGGTGATGTATGGCGCGTAAGGGGAAGAGGGATTCTGGCCGCGAGAGCCGTGAGGCGCAGACGACGGCACAGGCTTCCGCAAAATCCGGTCTCGACGGGCGCAGCTTCCTCTATGTGGGCGGGCGCGATTGCCAGGTAGCGCATTTGCGCCAGATCGCCAGCAATTTCGGCGCCGAGCTGATCCATCATGATGGCGGCTTGCGCGAGGCGGTCTCGCGGATCGATACGGTGTTGCCATCGGTCGACTGTGTCTTCTGCCCGATCGATTGCATCAGCCACGACGCCTGCCTGCGCGTGAAGACGGGCTGTAAGAAATTCGGCAAGGCGTTCATCCCCTTGCGCAATGGCAGCAAGTCCAGCCTCGAGCGGGCGCTGCAGACAATGAACGAACGAGATGCCTCCCGATGATCGATCCTGGCCCTGACGGGTTTATGCTGATCGGCCTGCACAAGCTGGCAGCACAGAATGGTGATGGGCTTGTGCCCGAGCTCTATGAATTGCTGATGCGCCGCGCCGAAGAGCAGCAGCGTGCTGCCAATATTGCCTCCTTCCCGGTCTGGAAGGTGCGCCGGCCGGGAGAGGCACCCGATCAGCCGCTGGGCGAGACGAGCCGTAACGGCGCGAATGTCGTTGCCTTTGCGCCTGACGTGGATAAGACTGTCGCGCGTCGCAAGAAGATCTGATCGTCGAACGAGGTTGCCATGTATATCGCCATGAACCGCTTCAAGGTCGTCATCGGTTTGGAGGGCGAATTCGAAGAGGTTTGGAGAGGGCGAGATTCCCGGCTATCCGAAGTGCCCGGCTTTCTCGAGTTCCGCCTTCTACGCGGCAAGACGGATGTCGAAGAAGGTTATACGCTGTTTTCCTCGCACACCATTTGGCACAGTGAAGAGGATTTCATCAACTGGACGAAATCCGAGCATTTTCGCATGGCGCACCGCAGTGCCGGCGAGAACAAGCGGCTTTATTGGGGGCCGCCGCAATTCGAGGGCTTCGCTGTCGTTCCGGGAATTTGAGGCAGCGTCACTTACCTCGCAAGATAGCTTTCTCTCAGGCCTTGGTCGCACCGGTTTTGAAAAAGGCGCCGAGCGCTATTGCCGCCCAGCCGGCGATCATGCCCATTCCGCCTGTCGGAGCGGCCATCGGAAAGAGCGAGCTGCCGCCGAAATGCCTGATGATGAGATCGCCGGCGAAGATCAGCGTTCCCAACCCAAGCAGGATAGCAGCGGCTGGCGCGGTGCGGATCCGTTCATAGCCGGCATACAGCGCCAGAAGGGCGGGAGCATGAGCGAGGCTCATGGTGGAAGCCGCGCCGAGAAAATGTGTGTCGCCGCCATGGGTCGCGGCTGCGGCAAGCGCGACGCCGCCACCGCCGAGAATGCCGGCGACAAACAGGGCGGCCGGACGGATTGTGGCGCCGATGCTCATGTTTTCCTCATTCCCTGTTCTGCATGTGGAAAGCCAGACGCTCGACCGGCTCCCAGATGATGGCCCGCAGCTTTTCGTTTTCGACGGTTTCATCCATTGCGCGGCGGAAGCACAGCAGCCATTCGTCGCGCTCCTTCGGGCCGATAGCGGCGACGAAATGCCGGCTGCGCAGGCGCGGGTGGCCGCGCTTCTCGATATAGAGCTGCGGCCCGCCGAGATAGCCGGTCAGATATTCGTAGAATTTCTCCTGCGATCCTTCGAGGCTCGGCGGATGCACGGCACGACAATTGGCCGCCTCCGGCAGCGTATCCATCAGTTCGTAAAACCGCGATGTCAGCGCCCGCACGGTTCGGTCGCCGCCGATCGCTTCATAAAGTGTAATGGTTTCTTCGCTCAAGCCCAGGCCCCTGTTTGCGATGTCCTACATGGCAATTGACGGGCGATGCCGCAACCGTCGGATGGCCGGTGCGGCGTTTCGGCGCTGCCTATTTTGCGGTCTTCAGCTGGAAAGCGTCGCTTTCCCCAGGGATGAGCTCGAGCGGCCACACCGTCTGGCGTGTCTTCCTGGGATATTCCTGACTATAGGCCGGCATACTGGAAAGCAGGATTTCCGCCAGCTCGACGCCAAGATCGTGCACAGACGTGCGAAAGCAGGTCAGCGCCGGCTGCAGGAATTTGGCGCGGGGCGCCTCACGGAAGCTGACGACCGCAATGTCGCGCCCAGGGATGATGCCGGCTTCCATCATGCGCCGATAGAAACCGATCGCCATCAATTCGTAGATCAGGATCACGGCCGTCGGCCCGTTTTCGAGGCTCAGCAGTTCGTCGGCAACCTGATAGCCGCCTTGTTCGCTCGATTTGGCGCGAATGACGAGCGCCGGATCATAGGCGATGCCATGCCGCTCCAGCGCCCGGCGATAGCCGTCGACGAAGATGAAACCGAGATTGATGTCGCTTGACGGCGCGCTGACCGCGATGCGGCGATGTCCATGCGCCACGAGCCGGTCGACGGCACAATTGACGACGCCGTCGAAATCGAGGTCGGCCCATGGATGCTGTGCGCCCGAAAGGCTGCGGCCGAGTGCTGCAAACGGGATCTTCGCCTTGGCGAGCAGGTCGAAGCGCTTGTCGACGCGCTGAGTCTCCGAAATGATCAGCGCATCGACGATGCGCCTTGCCACCATTCGCTTCAGATATTCATACGGATCTTCGTCATGCGGGCAGGGCAGCATGATCAGGTCCAGCTTGTGGCGCGAGAATACGCTCTGCAGTCCCCCGGTCACGGTCAGAAAGAAATTGTCGCTGTTTTCAACCGTTTCCCGGCTGGATTGGATCATCAGGCCGATGACATTTGTCGTGCCTTGCCGCAGGCTGCGTCCTGATTGATTGGCCACGTAACCCAGCTGCTCGGCGGCGGCGAGAACGCGCTTGCGGGTTTCCTCGTTGACATCAGGCTTGCCGTTCAACGCCCGTGATACTGTGCCGATCGAGATATCGAGATGCTCGGCAAGCTGACGAATTCCCTTCATCGGC
Source organism: Martinezella tropici (assembly GCF_008370325.1). GTDB lineage: Bacteria > Pseudomonadota > Alphaproteobacteria > Rhizobiales > Rhizobiaceae > Rhizobium > Rhizobium tropici_B. The sequence continues at coordinate 476,839 of NZ_VNIP01000006.1, forward strand.
CGCGGTTTTCCTCCATGCGCCATTTTCCGTTGTCCTCCTCTATTGACACAGGAAAATCTTTTCGCATAGTATCGTAAACGTTTACGGAGCGCGTGTCATGAGGGGTTTACGCACCGCCCGCTGGAGGATATCGTGAAATTTAATGCCATTTTGTGCGGGTGCGGAGCTATGTCCAAGGGCTGGCTCAGGGCCATCGCCTCGACGCCGGCACTCGCCGAATTCATTCAGGTCGTCGGTCTGGTCGATCTCAATCGAGCGACCGCTGAAAGCCTTGCCAAAGAATTCTCTCTCGAAAATGCCGTCATTGGTTCCGACCTCGCCGAGGTCATCGCGGCAACCAAGGCGGACCTGGTCTTCGACATCGTCATCCCGGCTGCTCGTTTCGGCGTGGTGTCGACGGCGCTAAAGGCCGGCTGCCATGTTTTGAGCGAAAAGCCGATGGCGACGTCGCTCGCCGAAGGCGCTGCGCTGATCGATCTTGCCGCCGAGGCCGGCAAAGTTCATGCCATCATCCAGAACCGTCGCTTCATCTCCGGGATCCGTCGCATGCGACGCTTGGTCGAGGAGGGGGCGATCGGCGAGCTTACGGGCGTTCATTGCGATTTCTTCCTCGGTCCGCATTTCGGCGGCTTCCGTGAGGAGATGGACAATGTCCTGCTGCTCGACATGGCGATCCACACCTTCGATGCCGCCCGCTTCGTGTCCGGAAAGGTACCGCTCTCGGTCTACTGCGTCGAAAAGAACCCTGTGGGATCCTGGTACAAGCATGGCGCATCGGCGCATGCGCTGTTCGATTTTTCCGACGACGTCGTCTTCAGCTATCGCGGCTCATGGTGTGCCGAGGGCCGGCGCACGAGTTGGGAAAGCGAGTGGCGGCTGACTGGCAGCAAGGGCATGCTGACCTGGGACGGCGAAGAGAATTTTGAGGCTGCCGTCGCCGGCAACGAGCCCGGCCTGCTGCACGGCTTCACTCCGATCGAAGTTCCCGGACCGAAGCATGAGGAAGAGACGCACGGACACGCCAGCGTTATCGCCTCCTTCATCGAAGCGATCAAAACCGGCAAGCCGCCGGAAACCGCAAGCGGTGACAACATTCGCAGCCTCGCCATGGTTTTAGGCGCGATCGAGAGTGCCAAGACGGGCCGTCGCGTCGATATTTCATCACAAGGACAATGACATCATGACAAATCCGGCAAAGGCCATCCGCATCGGCACGATGATCAGGGCGACGAATGAGGATGCCGCCAACAATATCGCCAAGATCGCCGATCTGGGCTTCGAAAGCTTCGAGCCCTTCTTCTGGCAGACCACCAACGGCCAGAACCTTGCGGATCTTGGCAAGCGCTGCCGCGAGGCCATCGGCGGCCGCGACATCACCATCTCGACCATCGGCATGTTCGGCAATCCGCTCGAGGAGGGTGAGATGGACCTGCAGACGCTGCAGGGCTGGAAGGATTGCATCGACAACGCCCATCATTTCGGCGCGACCTGCGTTGCCGGCTTCACTGGCCGTATCCGCAACCAGCCGCTCACCGACAGCCTGCCGCGCTACAAGCAGGTCTGGAGCGAGCTTGCCAAGCGCGCCGCCGACAAGGGCATCAAGATCGCCTTTGAAAATTGCGCCATGGATGGCAACTGGGCGACTGGCGACTGGAACATCGCTCATAACCCGGATGCCTGGGAGCTGATGTTCAACGAGACCCCGGACGACAATATCGGCCTGGAGTGGGAGCCGTGCCATCAGATGGTCTATCTGATCGAGCCGCTGCCGCAGATCCGCAAATGGGCGAAAAAGATTTTCCACGTCCACGGTAAGGACGCGACAATCCGCTGGGATGTCATCAAGGAGCACGGCATTTTCGGCAAGGAGAAGTTCGTCTTCATGCGCACGCCGGGCTTCGGCGACAGCAACTGGACCGACATCATCTCCGAACTGCGCCTTGCCGGCTGGTCCGGTTCCATCGACATCGAAGGCTGGCATGATCCCGTCTATCGTGACGCGCTGGAAATGACTGGCCAGGTTCACGGCCTGAACTATCTCAAGAGAAGCCGGGGTGGCGAATTCGTCGAGTAACGCTTGGATTTGCAAAACTGCATCGATTTAGGAGGCAAGTTGTGCGTTAATGAAATGCCCGGAGTGATCGACGCTTAGGGCATGACGGATACCCGAACGGAGGAACCCGAGCGTCCGCACCTTGTCCGATGGGGCAGGCGGGCGCTTGGCGCAGGTAAGAGGAAAACGCCGATGGCAGCGCGGGCCATGTCATCGGACAGATACCGTCACGGTTCGCATGGTGGAGGAGAATGTATGAATATTTTTTCGAAGCTGGCGATCACAGCCGGCATGTCGCTTCTGTTGGCTGCCGGTGTGGCGCAAGCCCAGAGCAAGACATTTAACGTCTGGTGGTTCGAACTGCCGGATACTTCGCAGGCCAAGGCATGGACCAAGGCGCTCGAAGAGCTGAAAGCCAAGCATCCCGACGTCACGATCAATTTCGAACAGAAGACATTCGAGCAATTGCAGAAGGCTGGCAGCCTCATCCTCAATTCGGATCAGGCGCCGGATGTGCTCGAATACAACAAGGGCAATGCCACTGCAGGCCTCGTCGCCTCGCAGGGCTTGCTGACGCCGCTCGACGATCAATTCAAATCGCGCGGCTGGGACAAGATCCTCAACGAAACCAATAGCCAGCTCAGCAAATACGATGGCAACGGCATCTACGGTTCTGGCCCGATTATCGGTATTCCCGTCTATGGCGAATTCGTCTCGGTTTTCTACAATATCGACATGTTCCAGGCCAACGGCGTGAAAGTGCCGACCACGCTGGACGAGTTCGAAGCTGCGCTGGACACTTTCAAGAAGAAGGGCATTACGCCGCTTGCCTACGGCACGGTGGATTCCAACGCACAGCATCTGGTCTATACGCTTGCACTGACGCAGGCTGACGACACCTGGGTCAAGAATTATCAGGGCCTCAAGGCACCGCTTGATACCAAACCCTTCCTGTTTGCTGCTCAGAAGATCGCCGACTGGGTGGGCAAGGGCTATATCTCCAAGGATTCGACCGGCCTCAAGGGCACGGGCGGCGCTGACAATCTCTTCTCGTCGGGCACAGCTCCGATGTTCGTCAGCGGCACCTGGAACAACGGCAACTTCGCGAGCTCGATCAAGAACTTCAAGTGGAGCCAGTTCATCTTCCCGACCCCGAAGTACAGCGTGGGTTCGACCGGCAACCTGTTCATGGTGCCGAAGAGCGCCAAGAACAAGGATCTCTCCTACGAGTTCATCGATCTTGTCCTGAGCAAGGAAAACCAGAACCTGCAGGCTAATCTCGGTGGCGTTGCCATTGCCGCCGATCCGGCCACGGTTACCGACGAAGTCGGCAAGCGCAATGTGGAGCTCTTCAACCAGATCTCCAGCAAGGGCGGTCTCGGCTTCTACCCGGACTGGCCGGTGCCCGGCTACTACGAACTGCTGATCCAGGCCACCACCGGCCTTGTCAACGGTTCGACCACGCCTGACCAGTTCGCCGCACGCCTGAAGAAGGCCTACGACGACGTGCAGGCAGCGCAGTAACACCATCGGCGACAATCACAACGGCGAGACGGCTCCAATGTCGCCTCGCCGTATCGGACTGGAGGATTTCGATGGATAAGTCGAAGAACGCCGGCAAGGCGGGGTATTATCTCTATATGATCCCCGGCGTGCTGGGCTTTGTTCTCATCGTGCTCGTTCCCCTGATTGCCAATCTCGCAATCAGCTTCACGACATGGAAGGGCGGCGTCATTCCGCCGCGCTATGTCGGCCTGGAAAACTATCAAAGATTGCTTCAGGACACCCTTTTTTGGAGTTCGATCCAGCATACGTTGCTGTTCATCATTTCGATGACCATCGTGCCCATTCTGCTCGGCTTGGTGCTTGCGGCGGTGCTTTTCGATTATATCAGCGCGCATTTCAGCGAGAGATGGTCGAGTTTCTTTCGCGCGGGGTTCTATCTGCCGCAGATCCTGCCGCTGACCGCTGCCGGCGTTCTCTGGGCGTGGATCCTCAATCCGATCGGCATCATCAACGCCGTGCTGAAAACGCTCGGGCTCGATTTCCTCGCCAAGAACTGGCTAGGGGACGCGAGCTATGCGCTTTGGGCGGTTTCAGCCGTCATCGTCTGGGTGCAGGTCGGCTACTGCCTCGTCGTCTTCATGTCCGGGTTAGCGCGCGTGGACCCCTCGCTCTACGAGGCTGCCGAGCTCGACAATGCAAGCTGGTTCGGGCGCTTCCGTTCCATTACTATCCCGATGCTCACGCCTGAAATCTTCGTGGTTGCGCTCACGACATTGATTGCGGCGCTCAAGGTCTTCGCGCCGATCTACGTGCTGACCTCAGGCGGGCCGGACAATGCAACGACGGTTCCGTCCTATCTGTCCTACTATCACTTCTTCACGACGAACCGCGTCGGCTACGCCGCGTCGATCGCGACATTGCAGACGGTCGTGACCATCATACTCGGGGTCGTGTTCCTGCGCATGCAATCGAAGCAGGCCGAGGGAGGGCACTGATATGACCGTTACATCCTCGATATCGGCCCACGTCGCGTCAACCGAGCATCGTCAGAAGAAAGGTTTCGGCCGTTGGATCGTTCTGGCCATCCTGCTTGTTTTCCTTGCAGGCACGCTCTTCCCGTTCTTCCTGGCAGCCTTCAATGCCATCAAGACGCCGTCCGATTATGCCGCGAACGGTCCGCTCGCCTTTCCGCAGAGCTTTGATCTGACGGCGCTCAAGAACTTCTGGGCGACTGTCGATTTCCCGCGCAAGCTCTTCAACAGCATTCTCATCAGCGGATGTACGGCCATTCTGGCCGTCGTACTCAGCTTGCTTAACGCCTATGCCATCGGCATCGGTCGCGTGCGCGGCGGACAGGTGATGCTCGTCATCCTGTTGATTTCGATCATGGCGCCGCAGGAGGCGCTCGTCTATCCGCTCTACTATATGTCCAAGCAGGTTGGCCTGTTCGACTCGATGCTCTCGGTGATCCTGATCATCGGCGTCCTGCACACCGCATTCGGCACTTATCTGCTGTCGTCCGTCATGGCGACCTTCCCGCGCGAGATCATCGAAGCGGCGCAGATCGACAATGCAAGCCGCTGGCAGATCCTTTGGATGGTGATCGTGCCGGTGCTTAGGCCGACGCTTGCGGTGCTTGCGACGTTCTTCTTCATCTGGACCTGGAACGAGTTCCTGATCCCGTTGGTATTCCTGGTCTCCAACAACAACCAGACGGTTTCCGTCGCCATGGGCGTGCTGTCGGGGGCCAATACGCAGGAGCCGACCGCGATTGCGGCAGCGTCGTTGCTCGGTATCCTGCCGACGGTGATCTTCTTTCTGATTTTCCAGCGGACCCTGACGCGCGGTGTCGCGGTCGGTGCCGTCAAATAACCAATGCGGAAGCCCCGGTCCGACTTCAGTCGGGAGGGGCGCGATGAATGGCAAGTCCGATCAATTCGATTTTCCGCAGGAGGCGTAAAGTGGCAGGAATCAACATCAAGTCCCTCACCAAGCATTTCGGTGCCGTGCAGGTTCTCAATGACATCGATCTGACGATCGAGCGCGGCGAATTCGTCGTCTTTCTCGGCGGCTCAGGCTGCGGCAAGTCGACATTACTGCGCATGATCGCGGGGTTGGAGTCGATCACGAGCGGCGAGATCTGGATCGGCGGGAAGCGCGTCGACCAATTGCCGCCCGGCGAGCGTGGCGTGTCGATGGTCTTCCAATCCTATGCGCTCTATCCGCACATGACCGTTCGCGACAACATGTCTTTCGGCCTGCGCAACATCAAGACGCCGAAGGCCGAGATCAACAGGCGCATCGAAGAGGCTGCGAAGATCCTTGAAATGCCGCATCTTCTGGATCGCAAGCCTTCGGCTCTCTCCGGCGGCCAGCGCCAGCGTGTCGCGATCGGCCGTGCCATCGTGCGCGAGCCCGATGTCTTCCTCTTCGACGAGCCGCTCTCCAACCTCGATGCCGGCCTGCGCACGCGCACGCGCGTCGAGCTGGCTCAGCTGCATGAGCGGCTGGGCGCGACCATGGTGTTCGTCACCCATGACCAGGTGGAGGCGATGACGCTCGCGGACCGTATCGTCCTGCTCAACAACAGGAAGATCGAGCAGGTCGCCACACCCGTCGAGATCTATACGCGCCCCGCAACACGCTATGTCGCTCAGTTCGTCGGGTCGCCGGGCATGAACTTCATCAACATAGCCGGTGTCGGCGAGGCGAGTGGGCTGGCGACGGCAACGCTGCCGGACGGATCGGTCATCAAGACGGCGATAGCGCTCAATGGCCTCTCGAATTCCGGGCTGACGCTCGGCATTCGCCCGGAGCATCTGGTCGTCACGGCGGCGGAAAAGGGCGACATCGACGGCCAGGTCGAGACCGTGGAGCGTCTGGGCGACCGTTCTCTCGTTCATGTCAGGCTCAAGGACGGCTCGAAGATCATCGGCACCGATCCCGGCATGACGACGATTGCGACCGGCTCGCCGATCGCCTTCACCGTCGATGCGGCAAAGGTGAGCATCTTCGACGAGAAGGATGCAGCCTATCATTCGGTAAACTAAGGAGGGAGCAACAGGAAGATCAGCCACATTCGATAAGGTTTAGAGGCAATCAAGTCTGTCGTTGACGAAACCGTCCAATTGGTATGTTATGTCGCCATGTCCACTGCGCATCATAGGAAGAAGCAGCCTTTGTTCGTCCGCCAGCAATTGCTTGAGGTGGCGGCGCGGCTTGCTTCCGAAAAAGGGATGACGGCGGTGACGCTGGATGCCGTTTCCGGCGCGTCCGGCGTCAGCAAGGGCGGTTTGCTGCATCATTTTCCCAGCAAGAACATGCTTCTGGAAGCGTTGTTCGAAAGCCTGCTGGAACGGCTGGATGCGGCAATCGAGGAAGCGATGCGCGCCGATCCGCTGCCGCATGGCCGCTTTACCCGCGGCTACCTGCATGCCTGCCTGGCGCTGCGCGATCAGCCCGAAGGTACGAAGGACTGGGCGCAGGTGACGATGGTGCTGCTGACCGAACCGCAATTGCGGCAGCGGTGGCACGCATGGGTGCGCGAGCGCAGCGAGGAATATGTCGGTACGGACTCCTCGGTGGACGCGGCAATCGTCAGGCTGGCGGCTGATGGGATCTGGCTTGCCGATCTGCTCGGCAGCCATGAGATGGACGAAAGCGCCCGTCAAAAGCTGATCGACCGGCTGATCGAGCTGACGCAGCTCTAACCTTATCGGAGACAATGGAATGGCGAACGCATCGGTCTATGCAATGCTGCTGGTCGCGATCGTGCTGGAGGTGATCGGCACGACGGCATTGCAGATGTCGCAGCAGTTCACCCGCCTCGGTCCGACAGTGGTTCTGGTGGTCTGCTATACGGCGGCCTTCTATTGTCTTTCGGTGACGTTGCGGGCCATCCCGGTGGGCATCGCCTATGCCATATGGAGCGCGCTCGGTATCGTGCTGATTTCCATGGTGGGGGTCGTGCTTTTCCGCCAGAAACTCGACCTTGCCGCCGTCATCGGCCTGGGTCTGATCATTGCCGGCGTGCTCGTTGTCAATCTCTTTTCAAAATCCGTGTCGCACTGAAAACACAGGTGTTGTCTATGGTCGGTTTTGTCTTTGTCAAATTCATGGGGAGGCTTTATCTCTTGCCCCGAGTGGGCTGATGGAGGCTTGAAGTATAGCGTTTTCCCAAAGCGCTTTGGATCGCATAATCCATTCAATTTCAATGGTATAAGAGGAGTGCCGAAATGACTATTCGTGCCGTCGTTTGGGGCGAGAACATTCATGAGCAGACAAACAAGGTCGTTGCCGAGATCTATCCGGAGGGCATGCACAATACCATCGCCAAGGCGTTGAACGCCGATGCCGGTATCGAGGCAACCACCGCAACGTTGCAGGAGCCGGAGCATGGTCTCAGCGAAGCCCGTCTGAAGGACATCGACGTCCTTTTGTGGTGGGGTCACAAGGACCACGGCGCCGTCAAGGACGAGGTCGTCGAGCGCGTCGCCAGGCGCGTCTGGGAAGGCATGGGCCTGATCGTCCTGCATTCCGGCCATTTCTCGAAGGTCTTCAAGCGTCTGATGGGCACGCCTTGCGCGTTGAAATGGCGCGAAGCCGGCGAGCGCGAACGTCTTTGGGTCATCAACCCGCGGCATCCGATCGCGGCCGGCCTCGGCGAGCATTTCGAACTTGAGAACGAGGAAATGTACGGCGAACAGTTCTCCGTTCCGGAGCCGCTGGAAACCGTGTTCATCTCCTGGTTCCAGGGTGGCGAAGTCTTCCGTTCGGGCATGACCTGGCGCCGCGGCGCTGGCAACATCTTCTATTTCCGCCCGGGTCACGAAACCTATCCGACCTACCACAATGGCACCGTTCAGAAGGTTCTGATCAATTCCGTGAAATGGGCCTACAACCCGCTCGGCACCCAGGCCAGCATCCATGATGCGCCGAACGTGCCAGTCGAAAAGGCATTGGAGCCAATCGTCGAACGCGGCCCGAAATTGCACCAAGCCGGCGAAGCCGGTTATCGCTGAGGTATCATATGCGTCTCATAGTAGTTGGCACGGGCGGCATGGCGAAGAACCAGGTGGAGCATTTCGCCCGCATTCCTGGCGTCGAAATCATCGGCGCCGTCGATACGGATGCGACGAGGCTCACCGCCTTTTGCGATACGTTCGATATCAAGAAGCGCTTTTTGTCGTTGGACGAGGCGCTTGCCTGGGGTGAGTTCGATGCGGCGACCAATGTCACGCCGGATAAGGCTCACCATCCGACGACCCTGCCGCTGCTTGCCGCCGGCAAGCATGTTCTCTGCGAAAAGCCGCTCGCGGAGAATTATGAAAAGGCACTCGAGATGACGGAAGCTGCCGAAAGGGCAGGGGTCGTCAACATGGTCAACCTGACCTATCGCAATGTCGCGCAGCTGCAGAAGGCGCGCGAAATGGTGATTTCGGGCGAGATCGGCACCGTCAAGCATGTGGAGGCGTCCTATCTGCAGAGCTGGCTCGTCTCCAAGGCCTGGGGCGACTGGCGCAACGAATCCAAGTGGCTCTGGAGGTTGTCGACCGGGCACGGCTCGAACGGCGTTCTCGGCGATATCGGCATCCATATCCTCGACTTCGCCGCCTATGGCGCAGCGACCGATATCGACCACGTCTTCGCCCGCCTGAAGACCTTCGCCAAGGCGCCTGGCGAACGCATCGGCGAATATACGCTCGATGCGAATGACAGTTTTTCGATGTCGGTCGACTTTGCCAACGGTGCGCTCGGCGTCGTGCATGCGAGCCGCTGGGCGACTGGGCATTTGAACGAGTTGAAGCTGCGCATCTATGGCGAGCGCGGCGGACTGGAAGTGTCCCACAGCCCAAACGGTTCCGAATTGCGCGGTTGCCTTGGCGATGACACCGAAACGGCCACGTGGAGGGTGCTTGAAGTGCCGCCGGTTCTGACAAACTATCAGCGCTTCGCCGAAGCTGTGATGACCGGCAGCAGCCAGGACCCGAGCTTCCGCCACGCAGCCAACTTGCAGCGCGTGCTGGATCTTGCCATGGTAACGGAAACGGAGCGGCGCGAACTGAAGGTCTGATGGCTACAGCGCCGCGCGCCACATGTGACGAGCAAAGGTCGCCGTAGTACTTTAGATCTGCTGCATAATTTTATCCTAAAATCGCGCCGATTTAACGAACTACGCAGTAGGCGACCTTCAGGCAAAGCCTTGGGAGTGCATAAATGTCTACCGAGGAAAAAGTTGCCAGCCACTACACGCACGGATCGCTGGAAACGGCGATCCTGCAAACCCTTGCGGCTGACGGTAAGGATATCGAAAACCTGCGCATCCGCGATCTGACCGATGTCGATGAGTTCCATCTGGGACGGCATGCGGCGACGGTGGATTTCGCGAGGGATCTCGATCTTGCCGCCGGCCTGCGGCTTGCCGATATCGGATCGGGGCTCGGCGGGCCTGCCCGCCATTTTGCCGATTCCTATGGATGCATCGTCTCGGGCATTGATCTCACCGAAGAATTTGTTCAGGTCGCCAACTCGCTGACGGCCCGCTGCGGTCTGGAGGATCTGGTTTCCTTCCGGCAGGGCAGCGCGCTGGCATTGCCTTTCGAGAGCGGCAGTTTCGACCGAGTGACGCTCATCCATGTCGGCATGAACATCGAGGATAAGGCTCGGCTGTTTTCCGAGATCAGGCGCATTCTCGAGCCCGGCGGCCGTTTCGGGCTTTATGAGATCATGCAGATGCGGGAGGGAACGCTGCCCTATCCGATGCCCTGGGCGATGGCGCCGGAGACGAGTTTCGTCTGCAGCCCCGATGTTTATCGCCATCTGCTTGATGAAGCCGGCTTCACGGTGGAGCTGGAGCAGGACCGCAGCGCTCTCGCAATCCGGCTGGCACATGAAGCGCGCGCCAGGGCCGCAGCGGCGGGCGAGGCGCGAGACCTGGGGTTCCGTACGCTGATGGGTCCGCGGGCTGGCGAGCGCATGAGCAACGTCAACGTGTCGGTCGAGGGCGGCCTGCTCGCGCCGATCGAGATGATCGCCAAAGCCATTTGAGGCCATCGCGCCAGATGCAGTCCGCAACGGTACATTGACAGCGGTGGGGCTGTTTCTGTATGGAAATCCCAACGGTAATGGATTTCTGCCGGGCCATGTTGGCCGAACCGCTGCTCTGATTTTCCGGGGAAGCTGATGACTCCTACTCAACGCGCCTGAGAGGCGAAGGAGTAGAGTTGTGCCTGTTTTCCCGCCGTTATCCCGCTCATGTTTCTTAATCACAGTCCCCGCAAGACGGTCTGTCGGCTTTGCGGGAGGGGCAAACTGATGTCCGCCTCCGCCTATTTTCATCATCGCTTTCAGCAGTTTCGCAGCCTGTTCAAATGGATAGTTCTGGTCGTGCCGATGGCGGTCGTCGTCGGCTCACTCTGCGCGCTGTTCCTCTGGAGCCTGGACAAGGCGACGGCTGCGCGTTTCGACCATCCCTGGCTGATCTTCTTGATGCCGGTTGCCGGTTTCCTGATGGTGCTGGTCTATCAGCACTTCGGCCGCGGGTCGGAAGGCGGCAACAATCTGATCGTCGATCAGATCCATGAGCCAGGCGGCGGCGTGCCGCTGCGCATGGCGCCCTTCATCCTGGTTTCGACGGTCCTGACGCATCTGGTCGGCGGTTCGGCGGGTCGCGAAGGAACGGCGGTGCAGCTCGGCGGCAGCATTGCCAGCGCATTCGCCAGAGTTTTCCGGCTCAGCCATGCCGAAATCCGCATTCTCCTTATGGCGGGGATCGCCGCGGGTTTCGGCGCGGTCTTCGGCACGCCGATTGCTGGTGCCGTCTTCGCTCTCGAAGTTCTGACCATCGGGCGCATGCAATATGAGGCGCTGATCCCGAGCCTTGCGGCAGCGATCGCAGCCGATTGGACCTGCCATGCCTGGGGCATCGAACACATCCAGTATCAGATCGGCTATCTCGCCGGCACACCAGCCAGCACCTTCCATCTCGATGTGCTGCTGCTCGTCAAGGTCGGCATCGCCGGCGTGATTTTTGGCCTGATGGCGCGCTCATTCAGCGAGGTTTCGCATCGGGCGTTTGCGACATTCAAGCGGTTCTGCGCCTATGCGCCGCTCAGGCCCGTGATAGCCAGTGCGATCCTGATCGGTCTCGTCTATCTGCTCGGTACGCGGCAATATCTCGGGCTTGGCGTCTGGTCGCCCAATGCTGCCGATGCGACGATCCTCGGCTTCTTCGATCCCGCCCATATCGATTACTGGAGCTGGTTCTGGAAGGCCGTCTTCACGATCGTGACACTCAGCGCCGGCTTCAAGGGCGGGGAGGTGACGCCTTTGTTCTTCATCGGTGCAGCACTTGGCAACGCGCTTGCCGCCATTCTTGGCGCACCGGCCGATCTCTTTGCCGGCTTGGGCTTTGTCGCCGTCTTTGCCGGTGCCACCAATACACCGCTTGCCTGCATGATCATGGGCATCGAGCTCTTCGGCGCGACACATACGGTCTACCTCGCCGTCGCCTGCTTCCTTGCCTATATCTGCAGCGGCCATACCAGCATTTATCTGTCGCAGCGTCTCGGCATCGCCAAGAGTGCTGCTTCCGATAACATCCCAGCCGATATGCCGCTTCGTCATATTCGCGAGCGCGGCTTGAAGATGCGGCGAGAAAATGCCCATAAGGTCGGAAAGCTCTGACGCAAGGACGGCTGGAGGTTGTCGTGCTCTATCTTGTCGTGTTTCTCGGTGCCGGATAGGGCGGTGCAGTTTCTGACTACAGGCGTTCCAGTGGATTCACGACGTTTTTGACCTTTGCGCTGGAGAGCGTCGCTCTCTAGGAGCGCGGCAAATGGATGCCGGCCATCGCCTATATCGGCCTGTCCGTTTTCCTGTCGATCGGGGCTCCGATGGCAGGACTTGCAATTGTCCGGCTAATAATTCAGGCTCAAACAGCTTAGTAATTGGAGATCGGCAGATTTCGCCGCATTTTTGCCGATTCTGAGGTGAATCCCTCTCGAGAATCGCGGAGATTTATTCCACGACAAACCACCGCTCGTTGCGAACGGACTCTCTTGCGAAATTCGACTAATCAACTCATATAATCGCCTATTAAGATCACCGCATAACATAAGGAGTCGGGCGTCGATCAGGATAAGCACGGGCAAGCATTCCCAATGACAAGCCTGTTCTCGCTCCGGGGTTCGCATGCGGATTCCCCGGGCAACTTCCTCTCCCGGACCGCACCGCCCCAAAAAACAGACATGACGGAGAGTCCCTTGAGCGCACCTGCTCCCACTTCCAACCAATCTCCTGCTCCAGAACAGACCTTCGGCACGGCCGGCATTGCGCCGATGGACCGGCCGAGCGCCATGACCCGCTTTTTCATGGGTATCGTTGCCTGGGCCGAAAGCCTCAATCTGAAATATGCCAAGCTCGGCAATCCGCCGGTCTATGACGCTGCGACCTTCCCCTGGGCGGCCGAGATCGAGAAGGATTATCCGGCCATCCGCGCCGAGCTCGAAAAGGTGCTGCTGCGCCAGAGCGAGCTGCCGACCTTCCAGGACATCTCCACCGACGTGAAGACCATTTCGACCGATACCCGCTGGAAGACCTTCTTCCTTCTCGGTTTCGGCGTGAAGTCCGAGCAGAACATCAAGGCGTGCCCGAATACCTGGGCAGCCGTGCAGAAGATCCCCGGCCTGACGACGGCGATGTTCTCGATCTTCGAGCCGGGCAAGCATCTGCCCGCCCATCGCGGCCCCTATAACGGCGTGCTTCGCCTGCATCTCGGCCTCATCGTGCCGGAACCGAACGAGAAGCTCGCCATCCGCGTCGACAAGCAGGTTTGCCATTGGCAGGAAGGCAAGGCGCTGATCTTTGACGACGCTTATGAGCACGAAGCCTGGAACCATTCCGACAAGACCCGTGTGGTGCTCTTCGTCGATTTCGTCAAGCCGCTGAAATTCCCGGCCCGCTTCGTCAACTGGGCCTTGATGAATCTCGCGATCTTCACGCCCTTCATCAAGGAAGGCCTCGACAATCACAAGGAATGGGAAAAGAAATTCTACGCCGAAGCCGAGGCCTTCAGAAACCGCCCGAAGCCCTGATCTTATCGGCTGTTTAGTTTAACGAAAACCCCGGAATCCCTAAGGAATTCCGGGGTTTTGTGTTTTCTGACGATCGGTAGCCGTTAGGCAGGCTTATCCGTCTCTTCGGCGTCGTCGTAATATTCCTCTTCCTCGGGCTGGGCAGCGTTGGTCTTGCCATCGAGATTGCCAAGCAGGGCCGAGATGGCATTGTCGCCGTCGAAGCCGGCCTCCTTCAGCAGGCGGTCGAGGATTGGCTTATTGGCCTGATAGGAGAGTAGCTGGCCGGCAAGACCTTCGCCAAGGCCGACGCCACTGCCGCCGCCCGTACCGTTGCCATTGCGGCCGAGCATGCCACCGGTGTCGAAGATCCGGATATCGGAGATCTTTTCGATCGGCTTGACCGCTTCGGCAAGGGCGGCGGGCACGATGCGGATGCGCTCGCGGGTGATCTCGAATTCGATGATGGCGGGGCTGAGCTTGTTGCGCGCTTCGTTGAGCAGTGCCTCGCTTTCGGCCGTTGCCTTACCGGTTTCAAGAATACCTTTGGCCTTGATGATCGCGGCGTCGGCTTCTGCCGTTGCCAGTGTCTTGATGGCGTCGGCCTGGTCGGTCGCGGCCTGCTTTTCGGCTTCTGCCGCGATGGTAACGGCGGTTGCCTGGGTCTGTGCGCGCTTCTGTGCGTCGATCACTGCGATCTGCTTTTCACGTTCGGCGATCTCGACTGCCTTGGCGGTGCCGACCTTTTCCTCGGCCGCGATAGCGAGTGCGCGAGCGGCTTCTGCCTTTGCCTTGGCTTCAGACTCCTCGCGGCTCTTGTTGGCAACCGCGATAGCGCTTTCCTGCGCGACGATCTGGATGTCGCGGCGGGCTTCGGTGTCGCGTTGCTGCACGGCGCGGGTCGAGTCGATGTTGGCGGATTCGCGGGCCTGCTTTGCCGTGGCTTCACGTTCTGCGATCGCCTGCTCGGCGGCGATGCGGGCTTCCTCTTCCGCGCGCTTGGCGGCCTGTTCCTGCTGAGCGGTTTCGGCGCGGGTGGCGGCGGACTTGTTAGCGATGTCGCGCTGCTGATTCAGTTCCGCCTCGCGCTTCGTCCGCTCGATGGCGAGCGACTGTTGGCGGGCTTCCAGGTCCTTCTGGGCGATCGCGACTTCTGTATCGCGGACGACTTCGTTACGCTCCTTCTTGCGCGCCTCGGTGACGCGGGTCAGCGCGGCAAGACCGTGCGCGTCGAAGAAGTTGTTGGCGTTGAAGTGCTTGATATCGGTCTGGTCGAGGCGCGTCAGCGACACGGATTCGAGTTCGAGACCGTTGGACTGCAGGTCGGAACCGACTGCATCCTGCACGGCCTTGACGAAATCCATGCGCTGTTCCTGCAGGGCATCGAGGCTCATCGTGGCCGCCACCGAGCGCAGGCTGTCCACAAACTTCGCCTCGATCAGCTGGCGCAGCTGTTCGCTGTCGTTGGTGCGATTGCCGAGCGTCTGGGCTGCGAGAGCGATCGAGGAGCTGTCCGGTTTGACGCGGACATAGAACTCGGCGCCGATATCGACGCGCATGCGGTCCTTGGTGATCAGCGCATCATTCTCGCCGCGCTGGACCTCCAGGCGCAGCGTCTTGAGGTTGACGCGAGCGATCGAGTGGAAAATCGGCAGCACGACGGAGCCGCCGTCGAGCACGACTTTCTGGCCGCCGAGACCGGTGCGCACATAGGCCTCATCGCGGCTCGAGCGGACATAGAGCGAGGCAAGGACGAAGCCGATCCCGAGGATCAGGACGAGACCTATGCCTGCGGGAAGAATAAGGTCGTAAAGGCCGTTCATGAAGGTTGCTCCGTAGAGGATTTGTCGTCGGATCTCACAAGATCCGAGGGGGCGGAAACTGCGATGAAGATGTCGGCCTTGCGGTCGACAAGCAGAACTTGGGCGCCGATCGGCAAGGGGCTTTCACCCTTGGCGGCGCTGGCGCGCAACTGATGCCAGTTGCCATGCGCGTCCTTGACGCTGACGCGGCCAGGCAAGCCTTGATCCAGAGGGCCGATGGAAACCGTGCCCGTGCGACCGACGAAGTCATCGGCCTCGACGGCGTAGGTCTCGTCGCGCGGCACGATCCTTGCGATCGTTTGCGTTGAGCTCCGGACGAGAGGGATCGTGACGGCGAGGGCCGGCACTGCGGCAGCGATCGCCGGCAGCGGCGCCCAGATCACGTCGGCGACGGTCTGGATGGCAAAACCCGTCACGGCGAAGATGCCGAGGGCCAGCATGATCAGGATCAGCAGCGGCACGCCGCCGATATTGATCCAGGACAGCAGGCCGGCGAGCACACCATCATGACCTTCGAAATGCGGCTTGCCGATGAGTTCGCTTAGCGAAAAGCCAAGTAGCATCGACAGGATTTCGATTGCCGTCAATCCGATCAGGATCATTGCCGCGATGGCAAAGGGCGCACATTCGGGTGCGAGAAACAGGTGCATCGGTTACTAGCCATTGGCCTTGAAGCGGGCAAGGCGTGCTTCGATGGCCTGCTCCCGGTGCAGGCGGTCGAGCTCATCGAGCTCAGCGCTTGTTGCGGGCTCGCCCGAGGGTACGCCGGTCAAGCGGGAAACGGCGGCTGCCGCGCGGGCTGCACCAGCGGCCGGTGTCGGCCGTGGATTTCCACCCGTTGCTTCCTCGGGAGCATGGCGGGCGATGCTGCGCTTGAAATCGACAAGCCGTGCTTCCGCCTCGCGGCGGGTGGCAAGAACAGCCTGAAGTGCCTTCTGGCCCTCGTCGATCTGCGCGTTCGCATCCGCGAGCGCCTTGTCGAGCGCCGCAGTCTGCGCCTCGAGGTCGATCTGGCGCGAGACGCCGGCCTTGGCGAGATCTTCGCGGTCGGCAGAGATCGCAAGCCGGATCTTGGCGTCGAGCGCGTCGAGATCGGCGACGATTTCGCTGCGGCGGCTCTGGATGCGGTATTCCTCAGCGCGCGCCTTGCCGAGATCGGCACGCGCTTCATCGGCGGCGGCGTCGATCTCGCGCAGCGCCTGCTCGATGACGGCAACCTTGTTGGCGCCTTCTACGGTGTCGACTGCGGCATTGGCGAGGCCTGCGATCAGTCGTCCCATGCGGGAAAGAATGCCTTCATGCATCGTCATGTTATCCTCCGTTCGGGGAGAGTTTGGTGTTACCCCGATGTGAATCGCGTAGTGGCCGCCATCGGCGATCAGATAGGCGGAGATATTGCTGTCCCAGCCTTTGAAATAGCCGGCCACGTCGAAGGGCACGGCAACACGGCCGCGCACCGTCGAGATTGTCAGGTCTGACGGACCCTTGATGGCAAAGAGCTTTTCGTCGAGCGGCAGCCGGTTCCAATCGGCAAGCCCGCTTCGATTGGCCGCAAAATCACGCAGGCCGAGCGTCACGAGGCGCGCGGGCAAAGCGGTGCGTTCGCGGATCGTCTCATAGGCAAGATCGTGAAGCGTGACGAGATTTGCTCCGGCTCTGTCCGGAACGATTTCGCCCAAGAGTTTCATCATTTGCCCGTATGCAGCAAAGGTCTCGTCCAGAGCCTGCCGCGCTTCGTCATCGGGAGCGAGATCATATCGCAGACGAGAGCGGTGCGTTGGTGCGTGTGTCTTTGCCATGGCCCTCAAGTAAAGCACCGCTACGGTGCTTTTCAAGGGAGCATGGCGTCAAACATGAATGAATTGTAATGAATGATGGGCCGCATAGGTTGCAGAAATTTGATACTTCTCTCCGCCTATGGGCGATCATGCAAGTTGTGAGCTCGCGTATATGTGGTGATTGGGCGCGAAAAAACCATATGAAAAGCGCGGCCAATCGGCCGCGCTGTATGGAATCTTTGAGTGGAGCGTTGGGGAGGAACCGCGGGTTACTTCACGGTCCGTACGATTGCAGCACCTGCCGTCATGCCGCCGCCAAAAGCCACCAGGCCGAGATTGAGCGGCTCGGAGTGTTCGTTGGCGACATGCAGCATGGCAAGCGGAATGCTCGACGAGCTGGTGTTGCCGTAGGTCTCGATGACGCTGAGGGCCGGGCGGCCGCTGCGCTTGGCAATCGTGTCGATGATGCGCTGGTTGGCCTGATGCGGCACCAGGAGATCGAGATTGGCAAGCTCGATCCCTGCGTCGACACAGGCATTTTCGATCGAGCGGGTCATCGAATGCACGGCTTCGGTGAAGACCGCGCGACCGTTCATCGCAATCACGCCGTCGTCTGGCAGCGGAACGTAGAGGAGATCCCCCGGCTCCGGCCGACCGCTGACGATCGGACGGCTTGCGGTGAAGAGTGGATTACGCGCCATGTCGCGGCTGGTTACGAGGCTGGCGGTCGCCGCGTCGCCGAAGAGGATCGCCGTGGAGAAATCGTTCATGTCGAGCAGCGGCGACAGGACTTCCGAGGTGATGATGAGTACCTTGGCGTCGTTCTGCTGTGCGATGAAATCATAGGCTTGCTGAAGCGCGTAGAGATAGCCGGAGCAGGCGGCGCCCATGTCATAGGCCGCAAGCGAAGGCCGCACGCCGTCTTCGGCGACGGCAACCGCGACGCGGCTTGCGAGCGACGGCGTGGCGATGTCGGGCGTTCCGGTAGCGGCAATCACCAGATCGACATCGTGGATCGAGATCTGGTTCTGCCGGAGGAGATCGCGCGCGGCCTTCGTGGCGAGGCTCAGCGTACCCTCTTCGGGTCCGACCCAGAAGCGGCTCTTGATGCCGGTCAGCGCCAAGATTTCGTCGGCGCGGCGGTTCGGCCAGTTATGGATGATCTCTTCGTTGGTGACGCGGCGGGCGCCGGTGGCGATGCCGATGCCGTTGATGACGACTTCCGAGAAGCTGCCGGTATGGCGGCGCAGCGCCGGGATGGCATGCGACTTCAGACGACGCAGCACGAATTTATTCTGAATTTCGGAGGCGAGCGCGAAATTCTGCTCGCTCAGATCGCGATTGGCATCGACGGTCAGCAGCGGACTGTCGGTGGCGATCTGGTCGCCGACCTTGGCGAAGACTTCCTGCACGACGCCGCCGATATTGGCGCAGATCTCGACCGAGGCTTTCGTCGCCTCGACGACGGCAACGAGCTGGCCGACCTCGATCTTGTCGCCGGGCTTGACGAATAGATCCGTCACCAGGACGTTTTCGTCCGCAGGACCGGAGCCGATCGCCTTGATGGCAGCCGTCGGGCCACTATCGTCCTCTTCATGCCAGGTCACTTCGCATTCGAGAACCTCTGCCATCAGGTCGACCAACTTGCGATAGGAGGGCAGGGTTTCGAGCTGATTGCGGAAATTGAAGGGAATGTGGGCGTCCGAGCGGGCGAGCCGGCGCACGACGACGGGTGCATCGGTCTTCTCGGTGACGGTCGCGATGATTTCCGCACCCATGCCGACGGTGCGATTGTCTTCATGGACGACGATCAGGCGGCGGGTGCGCCTGGCGCTCGCCAGCACTTCCTTCTCGTCCCAGGGCGAGATCGAGCGCAGATCGATCACCTCGACGGAAAAGCCCTGGGCCTCGAAAGCGCTTGCGGCATTGGCGCAGAGCGAAACGGTGTTGCCATAGCTGACAAGCGTGATGTCGCGGCCGCGGGCGACGTGGCGCGACAGGCCGGGATGGACGAAGTGTTTGTCCAGATCCTCTGAGGTACGGCCGTCGGAATTGTTGAGCACAGCCTTCGGATAGAGGAAGACAGTCGGGCGCCGCGACTCGAAGGCGGCGTTGAGAAGCCCAGCGGCGTCGCCGGCGCTGGAGGGCATGACGACGTCGATGCCGGGCGTATGCGCCAGCATGCCCTCGAAACTCTGGGCGTGGAACGGGCCGAGGCCGGGTTTATAGCCGCCGCAGCTCACCATCAGGATGACAGGCGCTTCCCAGGCGCCATTGCTGCGCCAGAACATGCTGCCCATTTCCGAGACGATCTGGTTATAGGCGAGCGGCAGGAAATCGGCGAATTGCAGGAAGGCGACGGGGCGCTGGCCGGCCAGTGCGCGACCGACGGCGGTGCCGACGATGGTGGATTCGGTGAGAGCGGCGTTGCGCACGCGCTCCGGATATTTCGTGCTGAGGCCGCGGGTAACGCCGAAGACGTCGCCCTTCGGATCTTCGATATCCTGGCCGAACAGGACGACGTCGGGGTTGGCGGCAAGCTGCTTGTCGAGGACTGCATTCAGCGCTTCGCGCATCGTCAAGGTCGATGCTTTTTCATTGCCGCGATATTCCGCTTTTCCCTTGAAGGAAGCCGGATAGGGAGCCTTCGCATCCGGCTCGACCTTGGGTGCGTCTTCCTTGCGGGCGAGGGCGGCTTCCGCCTGGACCTCGGCCGTCAATTCCTGTTCGAGCTTCCGAAGCGCATCGGCGTCGATGCCTGCCTTCTGCAGCATCGCCCGCAGGTTCGGCAGCGGATCGCGCGAGGAGCCGGCCTCGATTTCAAGCAGGGTGCGGTAGGTTTTCTGATCGTCGGCATTGGTATGGTCGGACAGCCGCTCGACATTGAGGAGCACGATGCTCGGCGTACGGTTGTTGCGGCTGTGGCGGACCGCCTTATGAAAGGCCTCGCGCGACGCCCGTAGATCGTCACCCTCGGTGCGGATGATCTCGACGCCATAAAAGCTGGAGGCTGGGCCGCCGGGCAGATCGAAGAAGGTCTGCTTGCTCGTCCTTGTCGAAATGGAGAAGCTGTTATCCTCGATGACGAAGACGACGGGATACTGGCCGCGCACGGCTTCGGCGACCGCTTCGAGGAATTCGCCCTGCTGGGTGGTGCCGTCGCCGACACAACAGACGGCAATCGGCATGCCGGGCTTGTGCTTCAGAGACGCGGCAACGCCGGCGGCGTGCAGCGCATTGTTGCCGACGGGGCCGACGATGGAGGTAATGTTGAGAGCGCGGGAGGAAAGATGCGCGCTCATCTGCCGACCGGCGGAGTGCGAACTGGCTGTGGCGAGCAGGCTGGAGAAGAACTCACGAATGGGCATGCCGCGCGCCAGCATCAATGCCTTGTCGCGATAATGGAGATGCAGCCAGTCGTCGTCTTGGAGAAACTCGTTGAGCAGCGCCGTGGACTCATGTCCGGCGCCGGAAACATGGAAATGTGCTATGCCCTGCTTGATGAATTCTCGCTCAAGACGGTCTATTTCTCTGGAAACGAAAAATATTCTGTGAAGTTGCTTGAGGTATTCTGTTGTGAACCTCCCTTCCATCTCAATGATTTTCCTAATCTTTCGTCTAAATCCACTGAAGGGACCTAGGTAGACCCCTAGGCTGCCTTTTTCAATACACGTTAAATGACAATATCTTCCCGGTTTGAAATCGAAATACGTGGATTGTCAGGCTGGAGTTTTTCGCAATGTTTCTGTCCACAAGGCATATATCGATAAACGCATCCGTCCGTGCGCCGTGCGATTGGTGCGTTTATCGAAAGCGATCCTAGCCTGATTTGCGGATCCTGGCGTTGCTGTTCCGCCTTGCCGCAGCGGCCTTTGCGGCCTGTTCTTCCTGGAGGATCAATTCCTTCGGCTTCTTGCCGATAATCTCCTTGCGGCCCTGCCTGGAGAAGGGCTGCGCCAGCTGGGCGAGGAAGCCCTTGGCGACCTTGCCGGTGATGCCGATATCCGTGGAGGAGGGGCGGGGCGGGTTATAGAAGGTGCCAAGAAGCTGATCCCAGATCACGAGGTTTTCCCCATAATTCGTATTGCCTTCGGCAAGCACCTTCGAATGATGCCAGCGATGCAGGCGCGGCGTCGAGAATATGAGGTCGAGCAGGCCGGTGCGCATATCGACATTGCAATGCGTGAGCAAGCCGATAAAGCCCGTGACGGCACCAATCCATAGAAAGACGGATAATGGTGCGCCAAGCAGATAAAGCGGGATCTGGCTGAGCGCGATCTTGAAGAGCGAGTCCATGAAATGGAACCGGCCCGTATTGATGACCCACAGGCGCTCGACGCTGTGATGCAGAGCATGGAAACGCCAAAGCGACAGATGTTCGTGGGCAAGACGATGCGCCATGTAGAGGCCCAACTCGGCGATGAAGAGACCAAGCGCCACCTGGAATATCAGCGGCCATCGATCCGGCCAGAAATGCGAGTGATAGCTGAGGACAGGGTGTGCGACTGTCGCCACCGCCATGGGAAACGAGGTACCGATTGCCGCTGCAATCTGCACGCCCCCTTTACTCAGCAGGGTGTGGGCGACATCGTTAAAGGTTTCTCCGTCGCGTTTCAGCCAGGTTTTTTCATAGGGCATGAGCCATTCGAAGAACGCAATCACCGCCACGGTCGCAAGATAGACGACGTTGAACCAGAGGAGGTGCATGTTCGACTCGAAGGCGAAATAGGCGCCGGTCAATCCGGCGCAGAAGATTGCCGGCCACAACAGAGCTGAAACAGCAGCGTAGAGACGCGAACTGCTTTGAAATGTCATTCCATCATCCTCAGATTATGATCAGCGAAAAATCTGCGCGTGAGTATGCGCGATATGTAGCGTGATGATTGTGGAGTCGAAAGCGAAATTTTTCCATTCGCCGGCGGCAGGTGGCCGGATAGGAGGTCGAGAGATGCTGATAGAGAAGGCGGGACACGAGCATCTGGAGGGTTGGGTGGGCCTGCGCGCGGCGCTTTGGCCCGACGACTCGGTCGAACACCACCGCGCGGAACTTGCGCAGTTTCGTTCTAATGAAAACGGTATTGCTTTCGTGGCGATCGATTCTGCCGGTCATGTCGGCGGTTTTGCCGAAGCGACATTGCGGCACGATTACGTCAATGGCTGCGAGACCTCACCGGTCCTCTTCCTCGAGGGAATCTATGTGCGTCCGGAAAATCGGCGGGAAGGGGTGGCGCAGGCGCTTTGCCAGGCTGTTGCCGCTTGGGGGCGAGATGCCGGCTGCGTGGAATTTGCCTCGGATGCGCTGATCGACAATCTTGCGAGCCACGCTTTTCACGCCGCGCTCGGCTTCGTCGAAACCAGGCGCGTGGTCTATTTCCGCAAGCTCTTGTAGGCCGGCGCTGCAGAGAAGTATCGGGTTATCCGAATGTCAGCTTGGTCTTCTGCTGTCTGGCTTCGTCGAAATTCTCCGGCTTCAGCCAGCGTTCGTAGCCGGCCTTCAACCGCGGCCAATCGGTGTCGATTATGGCAAACCAGGCGGTGTCGCGGTTTTTACCCTTCGCGACCATGTGCTGGCGGAAGATGCCTTCGAAAACGAAACCAAAGCGTTCGGCCGCCTGCTTCGAGGGTTCGTTGAGGTTGTTGCACTTCCATTCGAAGCGGCGATAGCCGAGCGTGTCGAAAACATAGGATGCAAACAGATAGAGGGTTTCCGTCGTCACGCGGCTGCGAGCGATCGCGGGTCCCCAAAGGATGCTGCCGATCTCGATGACGCCATGCGTGTTGTCGATGCGCATCAATGCCTGCCGGCCTTCGGCGCGGCCCGTGCGCTTGTCGATCGTCGCGAAGAAGAGCGGATCGGTGCCTGACGACGCTTTCTCGAGCCATGTCGAAAAGTCGGCATAGTCCGGCGGCACATGTTCGAAGAGGTAGCGGAAACGATCTTCGGCGCCAGGGGCACGGGCCGAGGCATAGAGATCCTCGCCATGACGGGCCGGATCGAGCGGTTCGATCCGCGTGTAGTTGCCTTCCAGAGTAATACGCTCGGGGCGGGGTACGCCCTTCCAGTTCGTCAGATCCATGTCAACGTCCTTTGGTCATCAAATATAGCCTAGCGGAGCCGGCCGGATTGTATCAGGTCTGCGAGGGGTTGTGGCAGTTCCATCCCGTCGGGCAAGCCGGGGGCTGGCTGTGGCGATACCAGACGGCTTTCAATGGGTAGGACGCCAGCCCAGACCGGATGATCTGCCTCGTCCACATCGCCCGGCGGGCCGTTGCGGATCTTGGCCGAGGCCTCTTCGATTTTCATCCGCATGACTGAGGTCGCTTTGACCTCCTGTTTGGTCATCGGTCTCAGGCCATCCCAGCGGCCGGGAAACAGGTCTTCGATCAGGCGGCGCAGCGCATCGGTCTTCTCGTCGAGATCATCGACCAGACGAGCCGTGCCGAAGACCATGGCCGAGCGGTAATTGACGGAGTGATTGAAGGCGGAGCGGGCCAGCACATAGCCATCGATGATGCTGCAGGTCAGGCAGACAGGCATATCCTCGGCGGCGCGCAGGAAGCGGCTGGCGGACGAGCCATGCCAATAGACATAATCGCCCTCACGCCAGTGCAAGGTCGGCGTCACATAGGGCGCACCGTCGATGACGTAGCCGACGTGACAGAGCGGGGCGGCATCCAGAATGGCGTGGACATCGGCATGGGAGTGGCTGCCGCGCTTCGGGCTGCGCCGGATGCGGGTGCGCTCAGTGGTCGGGTAGGTGCTTGAAACGGGCGGATAGTGATCGGCCATGTCTTCCTCACAGATCGGGCGTTGATCTCTGCCAGCAAAGAGGTAGGCTATAAACGGCCAGTTTTTTGATTTTCAGCAGACCAGTTGAGGTTTCATGACAGCGGTGGCGCAATGGCCGGCACTCGACCGGAGTTCGGGTGACCTCGAGGGCCAAGTCTATCGCCTGATGCGCGATCGGATCCTGCATGGACAGATGCCGGCAGGGCAGCGCGTGCCGTCGACGCGGACGATGGCGCTCTCGCTCGGCGTTGCGCGTTCGACCGTCGTTAATGCCTATGATCGCCTGAAAGCGGAGGGCTACCTGCAATCGGCAACCGGTGCTGCAACGCGCGTCGCAGCCTTTCCGTCGCCACCGTTGTCAGGGCAGGCCGCTGCGCCGCTGCCGAACCAACCGCGCGTTACGGAATTCAAAACAGGAGGTTTGTTCGAGCCGGGTGTGCCGGATGTGTCAGTCTTTCCCCATGCAGCCTGGGCGCGTTGTCTGGGTGCCCGGGGCCGCTCTTTGCGGGTTCATGATCTCGGATACCGCGATCATGGCGGCGTTCGCGAGTTGCGCGAAGCCATCCTCGATCATATCGCTGCGACGCGCGGCGTGATTGCCCGCCCTGAGCAGGTGGTGATCGTGCCGTCGACGGGCGCCGCGATCGGGCTGCTTGCGAGCGCGCTGATTCGTGCCGGAGATCCGGGTGGCGATGTGGTCTGGATGGAGGATCCCGGCTATGCCAGCGCGCAGGCAATTCTGCGGATGGCCGGCGCCAATCTCGTGCCGGTTCCTTGCGATGCGGAGGGCATCGATATCGCGCGGGGTGTCGGGCCGTCGCCGCGACTGATCTATGTCACGCCTTCGCATCAATATCCGACCGGCGTCACCATGAGCCTGCCGCGCCGTCTCGCTTTGCTCGAATTTGCCCGGGTCAATGGCGCGATCGTGCTGGAAGATGATTACGACAGCGAGTTCCAGTATGCGTCGCGACCGATCGCCGCCTTGCAGGGCATCGATCGCGGCGAAGTGGTCGCCTATGTTGGCACCTTCTCGAAGACGCTCGCGCCCGGCCTGCGTGTTGCATACGCCGTCGTGCCGTCCCGGTTGGTGGCGGCGACCGAGGCGGCGCAGCGGCTCAGAGGCACCGTCGTGCCTGTTCATATCCAGGCGGCTCTTGCCGATTTCATGCGCGAGGGGCGGTTTCGTGCGCATCTGAGGCAGATGAACGCCATTTATGCGGAGCGCATGGCGGCGACCGTATCGGCACTCGATCATTATTGCGGCGCTTGGCTGGAGGTGGGAGCAGGCGGCGGCGGGTTGCAGCTGGCAAGCTGGTTCCGCGATACAAAGACCGATGATGTCGCCGTCGCGCGGATCATCAATGCCAATGGTTTCGCTGTTCGGCCGATATCGGCGCTGTATCTCGGCCCCGCGCGACCCGGGCTGCTGCTCGGCATCGCCCGCATGGCGGCCCAGGCAGCGGATGCGGCGGCGGCGGCGATTGCCAGGCTGCTGGAAGCGGCGCCTGTCAGCGCCTGAGAAACATTGCCCGATATTCGCGCGGGGTCATGTCCTTCAGCGCCTTGAACTGCCTGTTGAAATTGGCAAGCGAGGCGTAGCCGACGGCATCGCCGATGTGGTGGATGGCTTGATCGGTGGAGGAGAGGCGTGCGCAGGCGTCGCCGATGCGCATGCGCATGAGATAATCCGATACCGTCCCGCCGGTATGGCGGCGAAACATGCGGTGCAGGCCGGAAGCGCTGAGGGCAGCGATATCGGCCAGTTCATCGAGGCTGATTGCGCGGGCATAGTGAAGATGCATATGCGTCAGTACGCGGTCGATGCGCTCGCGGCTCTCCTTGAGATCAGGCGCCTGTGCGGGTGCACTTGCAAGCGGCGTTGTCTGCCAGTCTTCCGCGACTCTCACCAGAATGCCGAGCAGTGATAAGAGACGCTCGACGGGCGGCTTTTCGAAAATGGTTTCGAAGGCAGGGCGGACGGCGGCCGAGGTCGTCTGCGAAAAGCGCAAACCGTTGTCTCCGCGTTGCAGCATGGCTTCGATCGATCGGAATTCGACGGCACCCGCCGTCATCTGTAGCAGCCATTCGCGATTGAACCAGAGCACGAGCGCGACATGCGGCTTTTCCTCCTCGATCTTGGCGCGCGAAACCCAGCTGTGCGGCAGATTGGGCCCGACGAGGACGAGATCGCCGTCACCATAATCCGCGCTGTGGTCGCCGATGAAGCGCTGCCCGATGGAGTTCAGCGTGAGCGTCAGCTCGAATTCCGGATGGTGATGCCATTGGAACGGAATGCAGTCGTCGAGCCGGCGGTTCAGCATGCTCCAGGATGCTTCCGGCGAACGGGGCAGGACTTCGAGATAGGGCCTCATAGGGCGTCCAAGGTATTACAGAGGCCAGAATAGTATCAGAACTGGCCAGAGCTGGGCAACATCGAAACTCCAGGTGGAGGTACAACTTGTTCCGTCACCCGAAACCAGAGGGGCCAGCGAGATGGAGGAAACCGATGCAACCTGCCTTGAAACGAGACGCTCACCCGACCGCGTCAGCGGTCACGACGCAATTGAAGGATATCCAGAAGACATTGCCGCTCAGGGTGCTGTCGAAGGACGATTGGCAGCATTGGATCACGAAGGGTTATGTGATCGTACGCCAGGCGGTGCCGGCGGCGAATGTCGAGCGGCTTGTCGACGTTTTGTGGCGTTTTGACGAGAAGGACCCGAACGACCCCTCCACCTGGTATGCGCCGCAGCGGCGCGAGCACAAAATGAAGGAGCTCAACAATACCGGCATGCTGGAGATCTACAATCACCAGCATCTCTGGGACAACCGGATGGAAAAGCGGATCTATGATGTCTTCGTCGATATATGGGATCGCGAGGATCTCTGGGTCACCATCGATCGCGCCAATCTCAACCCACCGAAGAAAGTGAAGGGTAATCCGAACGGCTTCATCCACTGGGATGTCGATACCTCGATCCGTCCGCTGCCAATCGGCGTGCAGGGTGTTTTGAGCCTGAAGAAGCAGGATGGCGATGTCGGCGGGTTCCAGTGCGTGCCTGAGCTCTTCGAGCATTTCGAGGAGTGGGAAAAGACGCAGCCGGCCGATCGCGATCCGATGCATCCCGACATGACGGGTCTCTCGGTCGTCAACATCGACATGGAGCCCGGCGACCTGATGATCTTCAACTCACTGCTCGCGCATGGCGTCCGTCCCAACCATTCGGACAACCGCGTTCGCATGGCGCAATATATCTCCATGCATCCGGCGGAATACGACAATGTCGCCGAGCGGGAGGAACGCATACGTCTGTGGCGCGAGCTCGACCATCCGAGGCGCGACGCCTTTCCCGGCGACCCTCGCGAATGGGAAAAGCACAATGCGACGCCGGCCGAACTGACGCCGCTTGGCGAAAAGCTGCTGGGCCTCGAGCCCTGGTAAGCGGCTGAAGGTCGGCTTCCTGAAAAACATCGAGCGGCCTTGGGCCGCTCGAAATGTTTATGGAGATTTGGCTGAGTGCTGCGCGTCCGTTAGATTTCGTTCCAGCGGCGGATGACCGGTTCGGTCAGATCATGCTCGTAGCCGAGCACGCTGATGCTTGTGGTATCTAGGATCAGATGCGCACCGCCCTCCGGTGGCAAGCCGACCCAGCGGGCGGCGAAGACGCGCAGGAAATGGGCGCTTGAGAAGATCAGGACGGAGCCGTCAATGCCGCGAAGTTCGCCGATGATCCGGTCGGCGCGCGCGCCGACATCGGCGGCAGACTCGCCGTTCGGGCAGCCGTCGCGAAAGACCTGCCAGCCCGGTCGTTCGGCAAGGATCGCCTTGGTGGTGATGCCTTCATAGGCGCCGTAATCCCATTCGGCCAGGTCGTCCTTGACGACGCGCCGGTCGCCGAAGCCGGCCAGCGCACAGGTGTTTTGCGCGCGCTGCGAGGGGCTTGACCAGACGGCGGCGAAATCGATTAGGGGCAGGCGGCCTGCGACTTTGCGGGCCGCTTCCTCACCTGCTGCGGTCAAGGGAATATCGGTCCGGCCGGTATGCCTGCCGGAAAGGCTCCACTCCGTCTGCCCGTGCCGTACGAGATAGACTTCGGGATAGGCGCTGCTCATGCCGTTTCTCCTTTTCGCTACAGCATCGGCCGAAAATCGGGATCGATTTTCGGAAAGCCTGATGCGTAGATTCAAACATTGAGAGCGTCCTTTGTGCGTCCGTACGGACGCACGGCGCTCTAGCATGCGGAATTCTTCGCATCTGCGAAGGGTTCTGTCGAGGGTTAAGGCTGTTCGGCAGGTGTCGTGACAACCCTCTGCAAATCCAAGCTCTTGCAGAGGGTTGTGGATCTCATCGTTTCACGGCGCGACGGACGCTGTAGAACAGGATGGCGAGACAACCGACCAACAGGAGAAGGCCGCCTGCGAGCGGCGGCATGGCGAGAAACTCCACCGCTCCGGCAACCACCAGGATAAGGATGAGGCAGAGAGTGGCGAGGCTGCCGTCGTCGATGAACATGCCGATAAGCTCTGACAGCGCGATGCGGAGGAGGGTCATTGGGCTGCCTTTGCTGTCGGGTTGCCGCGCGTGACGCGGATGATGGCATAGGAGGCGAGGGAGACGATCGCGAAGATGGCGATCAGCGCGAGATCCTCGCCCGGCCAGTGCGCGCCGATGCCTTCGCCGGTCCAGAAGATGCCGAAGCTTGTCAGCATGAGGCCGACGACGAATTTGAGCGTGTTTTCCGGCACGGTGGCGAGCGGGCGGTGGACCAGCAACCCAATCAGCATGACCAGCACGAAGGCGGCAAGCGCGCCGAGGCCGGCATAGAGCGTCAGGCCATGCGCGCCGCCGACGGCGATGACGATGAAGACAACTTCGACCCCTTCGAGCAGCACCGCCTTGAAGGCGGCGAGGCCGGCAAGATAATCGGCGCGGCGATCCGAAGACTGTGCCTGCAGCGCCGCCGTCTCTTTCGAGAAGGCAGCTTCCTCGTCATGCAGGGCGATGACGCCGATCGAGCGGAGAATGGCTTTGCGCAGCCAGCGCATGCCGAACAGGATGAGGAGAACGCCGACGACGAATTGCAGCGTCTCGATCGGGATCAGCGCCAGCAGCGGTCCGAAGATGAGGACGAGGGCCGCCAGCACCGCGAGGGCAAGGGCTGCTCCTGTCAGCGCCGGACGCCAGCTTCGCGTGACGCCGACGGCAAGCACGATGGTGAATGCCTCCACGACCTCGACGAACGAGGCAAGGAAGGATGCCGTCACGGTGGAGAGAATGGGTGTGAGGCTGTTCATGAAATGATTCCCGAATGACGGTTAGGGCATTGGCTACAAACGGTATTTTCCGGGCGGTCGTTCTTCATGTCCTGCGTGAGCTTGCGAGAGGGCCATTCCGGATTGGCGTTTTCTCGTCTTCAATTGCGCTTCCTCGCGCCGCGCTTACTCCATGATTTATCGAGGGCGCCACGCAGCTGAGTGAGCTGGTCGAGGCTGTCGATTGCGACGTCCCTGCCCTTGGCCGCCAGCGCGATGACCAATGCCTCGATCAGCACCATCGTGCCGGCATGCATGGCGAGGTGGCCGGCATTGCCGCGCGGGACGGGAAGGACTTCCGCGACCTTATCGGCGGTGAGCGGGCCAAGATCGTCGCTGATGAGTATGACCGGCACGCCATGCTTGCCGGCGTGTTCCAGCAGCACTTCGACCTCGCGATAGAGCGGGGCATAGGCCATCATCAGCACGACGTCGCCTTTGCTTATCCCAAGCAGTCGGTCCGCCAGAGCGATGCCCGACGCCGAAAGCGCATGGGTCGGCAGGCCGATGCGGTTGAATTGAAGGCTGGCATAATCCGCCATCGCGCCCGAAGGACCGATGCCGAAGACATGGCGCCGCGTGGCGCCTGCAAGAATATCGACGCTGCCTTCGAAGCTTACGGCAAATTCCTCACGTCGCAGGACGTCCAGGGCCTGTTCGTGCATGCCGATAACGTGGCGAAGCGCATCGACGGCCTGGCTGCCCGTTGCAGCCAATGTACGCTCCATCCGTGTTCCGGGTGAGGGTGTTCCTGTCAGCTCCGCAAGCACAGCGGTCCGCAGCGCCGACAGGCTTTCAAAGCCAAGGGTGCGCGCCGTGCGCACGACGGTGGCGTCGCTGGTGCCGGCGAGTTGCGCGATCTGAGCCGCCGAGTTCAGCAAGGTTGCCTGCTTCTGGTCGATAAAGAAGCGGGCAACGCGCTGCTCCGCAGGCGCCAGCGTTTCGAGCATGCCGAGAATGCGGTCGTCGACAGTATGAGGTTTTGTCTTCTCTTCCATCGGCTGCCTTCGATATGTAGCGGACACTACTAATTTCGATATCGGTAGCATTTACTGCAAGAAGATGACAGCGCAAAAACAGCGGGCACCTCGCTGCATTGCGAAGCGCTCGCTGATCCGATCGATTATCAAAGGCGACAGGAAGACACTCGGCTGCGATTATGCCGCCAGCGCGGCGCGCACGGCCGGGATCACCTTCCGGCCATAGAGTTCGATGCAGCGCAGCATCTTGTCGTGGCCGAGTGCTCCGGCGCTGTACTTCAGCTGGAAGCGGCTGATGCCGAGCGTCTTGACGACCGGAGCGAGCTTGGCGGCGACCGTTTCCGGCGAGCCGACATAGAGCGATCCCTTTTCGATTTCGCTGTCGAACTCAGCACGCGTCATGGGCGGCCATCCGCGCTCGCGGCCGATGCGGTCGCGCATCGCCTTGAAGCAGGGCCACAGTTCTTCGCGTGCCTGTTCATCCGTCTCGGCGATATAGCCGGGCGAATGGATGCCGACCGGCTGCACCGGCTTGCCGAGTTGCTCGAAGGCGCGGTGATAGAGATCGACATAGGGTTGGAAGCGATAGGGGCTGCCGCCGATGATCGCCAGCATCAGTGGCAGATCATAGTGAGCCGCACGGACTACGGATTCCGGACTGCCGCCGACGCCAATCCAGGTCTTCAGCTGGCCGCTCTCGATGGTCGGGAAGACTTTCTGGTTGCGCAGCGGCGGACGGATGCTGCCCTGCCAGTTCACCGGCTCGTTTTTAAGGAGGGCCGCGAACAGATCGAGCTTTTCCTCAAAGAGCTGCTCGTACTGCGACAGCTCGAAGCCGAACAGCGGGAAGGACTCCGTAAACGAGCCGCGGCCGAGAATGACTTCGGCGCGGCCGTTCGAAACCGCGTTCAGGCTGGAGAAGCGCTGGAACACGCGGATCGGGTCATCCGAGCTCAGTACCGTTACGGCCGAACCGAGATGGATTTTCGATGTGCGGCTGGCGATAGCGGCCAGGATCGTTTCGGGCGAAGAGACCGCGAAATCCTCGCGGTGATGCTCGCCGATGCCGAAGAAGTCTATCCCGAGCTGATCGGCAAGGACGCCTTCCTCGACGACATTGCGCAGCACCTGCGCATGCGGCAACGGCGTGCCGTTGTCGTCAAAGGTCACGTCGCCGAAAGTATCTAGGCCGAATTCGACATTGTGTGTCGTCATGATTTTTCCTGTCATGTGTCGAAATGATAATGTTGAGACAGCATGTAGTGTCGCTCCCAATCATCCACTACCCGGAAAGTTTCGGCGAAAACCTTCGAGGAATTCGATATGCCAGGGCACGGGCCGGCGTTGCCTTCGGCAAGGCCGACGTCAATATTGGCCACGGCGGTATCATGCCGTTTGGGCCTAGAGGAGGAAGCATATGGTCGTGCTGAAGAAGATCAATCTTACCAAGGCTTTCGCAGCATTCGATGAGGCGTGGAGTCCGCGCATCGGCGGCGACATCAACGATTTCCAAGTCAAGCTCGTGAAGCTGGATGGCGCTTTCCATTGGCATCATCATGAAGAGGAGGACGAGCTGTTCCTCGTCGTCAAGGGCACGCTGCGCATGAAGCTGCGCGAGGAAAACGGCGGCGACATCGTGCTTGGACCCGGCGAGTACATCATCATTCCACATGGGGTGGAACATTGCCCGGTCGCCGAACCGAGCTGTGAAGTCGTGCTTTTCGAGCGCAATACGACGCTCAATACCGGCAATGTGGAAAACGAGCGGACGATCCGCGAGCCTAAACGACTTTGAGATATCTCCAAGGCTCGGCGGCCCCGCCGAAGCAGAGGCCGCCTGCCATTGCTCAGTCCGTCAGTTCAGCGCCAGCTTGTTCGATGGCGTGCGGCAGGCGGCGAACACGTCCAGCTTGGGATCGTAGGCTTTCGTCGATACGTCCATCATGCCGAGAACGCTGTGGAAGATATTGTCGTGGGAATAAGTGCCCTCGGCGGCACGTTTGGAGAGGCAGGCCATGTCGAAACCGGCTGCCTTGGCGAGATCGTCGGCCATCCATACCAGCATGGGCACCTGCGTCTGCTGCGACGGGGCGATGATATAGGGCGTGCCGTGCAGGTAGATGCCGTTTTCGCCGAGGGATTCGCCGTGATCGGAGAAATAGAGCACGGAGCCGGATACCGAATTCGAGCGCTGTTTCAGCTTGTCGATGATCATCGAGACGACATGATCCGTATAGAGGATCGTATTGTCATAGGCATTGGTGATTTCTTCCTGCGAGCAGGAGCTGAAGTCGTTGGAACGGCAATCCGGGCGGAAGCGGCGGAATTCCTCGGGATAACGCTGATAGTAGGCCGGGCCGTGGCTGCCGAGCTGATGCAACACCAGCACGCTGTCGCCCTTCACCTTGTCCAGCCAGCCGTCGATCTTGTCGACGAGGATCTCGTCCCTGCATTCGCCATCCTGGCAGAAGCGCGGATCGGCAGAGTGCGGCAGGTAGGTGTAGGAGACGCGATCGGTCACATTGTAGCTGCCGGTGTCGTTGTCGAGCCAGGTAACGTCAACCTTGGCATGGGTCAGCACATCGAGCAGGTTTTCCGTCTCCAGCCCCTTGCGATGGCTGTATTGTTGGCGCGTGTAGACCGAGAACAGGCAGGGTATGGAGGTGGCCGTCGCGGTACCGCAGCTGCTCGTATTCGGGAAATAGACGACGTCGCGCTTTGCCAGCTCCGGATTGGTCATCTTGGCGTAGCCGCCGAGCGAAAAGTTCTGCGCACGCGCCGTCTCTCCTGCAACGATGATCGTGACGCGCGGCTTGCCGCTATCGACCACGCCGACCCTGCGGGCATCCGTGCCCAGCGGTTGCGCGACGACGTTTGCGTTCCTTTGGGCATCGATCACGTAACGCACCGCGCTTGTGATCGGCATCACCGGATTGAGCGTATCCATCAGATCTCGATGAGCGCGGCCGACGCCGGCATAGGTTTTGTAGAAGCTGGTGCCGGCAACGACGAAGATCGCCGAACAGGCGAGAATGACGGCGGTATTGTAGACAAGCTTTTTGAGGATAGGACGATGAACGATCCGGATCCACATGATGACAAGCGAAGGCAAAATGCCCGTCAGCAGGACATAGGTCACGAAGCGCGCCGTGATCAGGTGCGCGCTTTCCGCCCCGGTCGACACTGCGGCATTGCGGATCATTTCCTTGTCGATGATGACGCCGAACTGATCGTTGAACCAGGACGACACGGATGCGACCAGCACGAAGAAAATCAGGACCGGCTTCATGACGTATTTAGCCGAGAAGAACGTGAAGAGCGCCATGACCACCGCGGAGACACCAAGCACGAAGGCGGCGAAGGCGGCGGGTTCAGCGATAAAATAGCCGTATGCCTTGGTCCAAAACATCCGATTTGTCACAAGAAGTACATATAAAGCGGCTATGAGGCAAAGTGTGACGCTACCGATGGCTGGCCTGAATTTTTGCCGGCCGGGCGTGGCGTTTTTGTTGGTCAATAATCTTCTCCGCGCATCTGCTGCCGGTCGGGGCGGAAATGCCACTACCGCAGGATGCGTTTTGGCTGCCAAAGCCGGCCACCATGGTCATCAATCCTGACATCTACCTGAATGGCGAGCTGTTGTGCAGAGCTGCTTCAAGCGCTGTTCGGATTATCTCCGCTTTTTGTTGACCTCCCGCTCTGAGTTCAGGTCGCCGTCAGAAATAGGCATCATAGCTGCCCGATGGCAACGGGGAGCAATCGTGCGGCTCTTATTGATCGAAGACAATCCGGCTATAGGCAATGCCGTGCAGGATCATCTGCATGCGGACGGCTGGTCGGTCGACTGGTCGATCAATCTCGAATCCGCAACGGCCGCAGTTGCGGTGAAAACGCATGATGTGGTTCTTCTCGACCTTCGATTGCCGGATGGAAGCGGTCTCGACGTGCTGAAGCTTATGGAAGCCCGTGGCGACACGACACCGGTCGTCGTCATGTCTGCCTATGATCAGTTATCGGACCAGATGACCGCCATGAGCATCGGCGCCGTGGATTATCTGGTGAAGCCCTTTGCGCTTGCCGAGATGGCGGTCCGTGTGCGGAAGGCAGCCTCGCGCGGCAGCCTGATGCGCACGCGCAATGTCAGCTGAGCGAGCGCCTTTTTAGGATTGAGTCGATACAGCCGGCCGCAGGAAATCGATCACGGCCATGGCAGCAGCAAAGACGACAAGGGGCAGGAGCCAGCCCAGGACGGCATCCGACAGGTAATGCGCGCCCGTCATAACGCGCATGACCGGCATCACGATCGAGACGATGGCGAGCGGAATACCGAGCCGGAGGCGCAGCTGTGGCGGCAGCAACAGTATGAGACAGAGCAGCCAGCCGCCCGACGACGCTTCTCCGGAAACGAAGGAGCAGTTTCCAAGGCACCTACCGGCAAATGACCCTGCCTGGACGAAGTCGAGCGAACCGCCGAAGAGATCGGTGCTGCGCGGCCGCGGCCTGCCGGAATAACTTTTGAGCAAAGTGTTCACGATGAGGCCGCAGCCGATTATCAGCGATATCAAGGCGGCGACATATCGATCCGTTTTCGGCGTGCGCCAGTCGGCGCCATGTTTGCGCCAGGACGAAATCAAGCTCGCGATAAGGGTGACCCCGGCGATGTAGGGTAGGGCAAGCGTCACGGCCCGCACGGTCTTGAAAAGAGGATTCTTGGCAAGAGCAAAGACGCCGCACACTTTACCGGGAAGGGTGGCCGACGCGCAGGGTGTAGCAGTGAAGACGTTCTTAGCGATGAGGAGATCGATCCCGGGGAAACGATAGAAGACAAACAGCAGCGCCCACCAGAGCGTGAAGAGCGCCAGAAACGCGACGAAGGATCTGCTTACTGGGGTCGTCCGTTTTGTATAGGCAATGGAATTGTCGAACATCGGGAACGTCGGCCACGGTCTGAACAAGTTCAAAAGAGCGCCCGTCTGGGTTTTGCAAAACGCCGAGACGGCCACTATCGAGTGTCCCGTACGACAGAAATCTGACAGCAGCCTGAAAGATCAAATGCTTAAGAAAATCAGACGACAAGAGCAATCCCGGTCAGGCCGATCCTGACCGGTCCAATGGGTCTCGATGTTGCCTTGGTTACGCTCTATTCGCCGGTCTGGAAATAGGCTTCCAGCCGATAGCCGTCGGGATCGATGACAAAGGCGGCATAGTAGAACTGGCTGTAGTCCGGCCGGATGCCCGGCTTGCCGTTGTCTTCGCCGCCATTGGCGATGCCGGCGGCATAGAAGGCGTCGACGGCAGCCTGGCTTGGGGCGATGAAACAGAAATGTAGGCCGGAGCCGCGATCGGCGGGCACGGGGCGCTCCACCTCGCTAACCCAGAACTGGGCGCGCTCCGCGCCATATCCGACCGTGCCGTCGAAATTGGTCACGCGCTCATAGCCAAGCGGTGCCAACGCAGCGTCGTAAAACGCCTGTGCCCGCGGCAGATCTTTGACGCCGATCGAGATATGGTCGAACATGAAAACAAGCTCCGTGTTGTCCGCGGAGTATTGCGAAGCCGCCCGTAGAAGACGACAGCTTTCGAAGCCCGCAGGTTCAATTCGGCCTCACAATCTTGCAATGGTTATGGGAAGTCAACAAAGCGAAGCGACGGGTTGCCGGATCGTTCGTTTCAAATTTCCGGTCGTGAAATCGGTTGGACGCTGCCGACCTTGATGAGCCGTGCCGGCCGGACGTGGGATTGTCGATGCTTGGCTGTGATACAATTTTTTTGGAGGCAACTGTCGATTTGCGAATGACTGCTTCGTTGTCAATATGAGCGGGCTTGTTCAGCGGCAATGGTGCCAGCGTCTCGCTTCCGGAGGAATTTCCATGCGTTTCATGTCTATCGTCACCTCTGCCCATCACATGGCTCCGACGCCGGAGCTTGCCGAAGCCATGGGCAAGCTTGCCGATCGGGAGATCAAGGCCGGCCGCATGCTTGACACCGCGGGGCTGCTGCCGCTTGCGACCGGCGCTCGCGTCACGATCAAGGATCGCAAGTTGAGCATCGTCGACGGTCCGTTCGTGGAGGCCAAGGAGGTCATCGGCGGCTATGCGATCTTCGAGCTGCAAAGCAAGGAAGAGGCCGTGGCCCTGGCAGTGGAGTTCATGCAGCTGCACAAGGATTTCATGCCCGGCTGGGAAGGCACATGTGAAGTGCGTGCTTATTTCGAGCCCGGTGCGGAGGGGATATGCGATCCTCTTGCCGAAGCAAGGGCATGATGCTTTCGGCCTATCATCGGGGCGGGCGGCCGTGACGGCCGCCGGCACCCATCGGGCGATTCTGGCCGTCTGGCGGATCGAACAGCCACGGCTCATCACCAGCCTGGCGCGATTGCTGCGCGACGTGCCGCTGGCCGAGGATCTGACACAGGAAGCGCTTGTGGTCGCCCTGGAGCGATGGCCGGAAACGGGCATCCCCGAGCGCCCAGGCGCATGGCTGATGACCACTGCCAAGCGCCGGGCGCTCGACCATCTGCGCCGTCGCCGGATGCTCGACCAGAAGCACGAGATGATCGTTCGGGAAATGGAAGAGGACGAACGGATCATGCCAGACCTGGACACTCCTCTCGATGACGATATCGGCGACGAAATGCTGCGCCTGATCTTCACGGCGTGCCATCCGCTGATTGCGCGCGAGGCACGCGTGGCGCTTGCCTTGCGGATGATCTGCGGCCTGACGACCGAGGAAATCGCCAGAGCGTTTCTCCTGTCGGAAGCGACGATCGCCCAACGCATCGTCCGCGCCAAGAAGACGTTGTCGGAATCGGGGCTTGCCTATGAAACGCCGCATGGCGAGGAATTGTCAGAGCGCCTGGCTTCGGTGCTGGAAGTCGTCTACCTGATCTTCAACGAGGGTTATACCGCCGCGCGCGGCGAGAACTGGCTTCGGCTGCAACTATGCAATGAGGCGCTGCGGCTGGGCAGAGTGTTGACCTCCGTTGCCCCGCTGGAGCCGGAGGCGCATGCGCTGCTGGCCCTGATGGAGCTGAACGCGTCCCGCGCGGCTGCCCGGACTGGTGCCGACGGCAACCCGATCCTCCTGCTCGAGCAGAATCGCGGCCGCTGGGATCGATTGCAGATTCAGCGCGGTTTGAAGGCCCTGAGGCGGGTAGAGGAGCTCGGGGGCGCCAGCGGGATCTATGCCTTGCAAGCCGCGATCGTCGCATGTCACGCGCGGGCGAGGACGGCCGATGAAACCGACTGGCGGCAGATCGCCGATCTTTATGCCGAGCTTGCCGAACTTATGCGTTCGCCGATTGTCGAACTCAATCGTGCGGTCGCCATCGGCATGGTCGACGGTCCCGAAGCGGCATTGGAGATCATTGAAGGTCTTCGCGACGAGCCGGCGCTGAAGGGCTATCATCTTTTGTCGAGCGTTCGCGGAGATCTTCTTTATAAACTTGGTCGATACGGCGAAGCGCGGCTGGCCTTCGAAGCGGCAGCCGCGATCGCTGAAAATCAGAGGGAGCGTGATCTCCTGCTGCGCCGCGCCGCCGAAGCTGCCGGCGCGGAGAAGGAGTGACCCGCCCATCGGCGGGCCAACTTGCTTCGGGCTATTCCGCAGCCTGATAATTCGCGGCTCTGGCGGCGGACGAACGCGGGCCGAGGGCTGCGAGCAGCGTGATGGCGGCAGCGAGGATCGTCACGAAACCGAT
The DNA here is from genome assembly GCF_008370325.1 of Martinezella tropici. Taxonomy (GTDB): domain Bacteria; phylum Pseudomonadota; class Alphaproteobacteria; order Rhizobiales; family Rhizobiaceae; genus Rhizobium; species Rhizobium tropici_B. The sequence goes on from NZ_VNIP01000006.1 coordinate 514,857, forward strand.
GCCGGCAACATAGGGGTCCCAGCCGAAGTTCGGAGCCGCGCTGAAGACTGCTGATGCCGCCGCCAGGATGATGCCGCCGCCGATCTGGAAGGAGGCAAACAGCATGCCCGAAGCCAGGCCGGATTCATCGTCGCCAACGTCGGAGAGGGCGGCGACCTGGATCGATGGGTAGGTCATGGCATAGCCGACACCGAGCAGGAGCTGCGAGATGGCGACGAGCACTATCGTATCGATATGTCCGGCCGACAGTACCCAGAAAAGATAGCTGATGGCCTGCAATCCCACGCCGAAGGTCATCAGCAGGGTCGTGCCGCGATTCTGGCCGATCGTCGCGAAGCGTGGTGCCAGGAACATGACGCAGGTGCCGCCGATGGCGAAGGCGAAGCCGGTTGCAAAGGCCGACCAGCCGACGACGGTCTGGTAATAGAGCGTCGCGATGAACTGGAAGCCGACATAGGCTCCCTGATACAGAGCGGCGATGGCATTGGCATGGCTGAGCTTGGTGCGGCGGAACATGGCAAGTGGCACCATCGGATCATGATGGCGCGATTCCACGATCAGGAACAGGACGATCAGGATCAATGCGGCGAGGAGCGAACCCCAGGTCGCAAAGGCTTGCCAGCCATCGGCGGCGGCATTGGTGACGCCGAAGACGAAGAGCAGCAGTCCGGGCGTGATCGTCAGGGCACCGGCCCAATCGAAACGAGCTCCCGGGCCGCTGCGCTTTTGGTCAGCCGGCAGGACCAGTGGAGCGATGATCAGCGCCAGGATGGCGACGGGAGCACCCATGACGAGGGTCGCGCGCCAGCTGACGAGGGTTGCCGCGCCGCCCAGCACCATGCCGAGCACGAAGCCGGCAGCACCGGTGGAGGAGAAGACGCCAAGCGCTTTGGCGCGGGCATTGCCTTCTCCGAAGACGGAGAGAAGGAGGGCAAGTGCCGCCGGTGCGGTGAAAGCGGCGGCGATGCCCTTGATCAGGCGAGCGGCGATCAGGGTTGGGGCGCTATCGACGAAGCCGCCGGCAATGCTGGCGGCGGCAAAGACGGCGAGCGACCAGAGGAAGACGCGGCGGTGGCCGAAAAGATCGGCGACACGGCCGCCGAGCAGCAGGAAGCCGCCATAGCCGAGCACATAGGCGCTGACGGCCCATTGCAGGGAGGTCGCCTGCATGCCGAGCTCTTTCTGGATCGCGGGCAGGGCCACGCCAATGGTGGAGACGTCCATGGCGTCGAGGAAATTGGCGGCGCATAGCAGCAGCAACGCCAATCCCGCCCCGCTTCGGGTTTGTGAAGAAGTCATCGGGATCGTTCCTTTCTAGGTTGCCGCCTTTTGGGAGGTTGAAAGCGGCAGGGAACGAGAAAATGTACATCTTCAAACCCTATTGCAAATTGATAGTAACCATGTCAGGTATTACCGGCGATGATGAATGATGCGACCCTGCGAAAAATCGATCTCAACCTGCTGCTCGCCTTCTCCGTGCTGATGCAGGAGCGGAATGTGAGCCGTGCGGCCGAGCGCCTGCTGCTTGGCCAGCCGGGTCTTTCTGCCGCGCTTCGCCGGCTGCGCGAGACGCTGGATGACGAATTGTTCGTCCGTGTCGGGCGCGGCTTGCAGCCCACACCGCGCGCGCTGTCCATCGCGCCGGCGATCGAGGATGCTCTCTCCGGCATCGAGCGTGCCATCCGCCCGCCGGCAGCCTTCGATCCGGGAAGCTGGCAGGGGGAATTCCGCATCGGGCTTTGCGACAATCTCGAATCATCCTTCTTCGGGCCGCTGGCGGCGCGGTTGCGCCAGCTGGCGCCGAATGCCCGGCTGACCAGCGTCGCCTTCGACCGGCGTGACGCCGTGCGGCTGCTGGATGAGGGCGCCTTTGACTTCAGCATCTCGGTGCATGATGAGCCCGCCTCTTGGCATGTTCGCGCGCCGCTGTTCGAACAGGCTTCGCTCTGCATCTACGATGCCCGGCATCTCAAATGCGCGACGCCGCTGAGCCTGAAGCATTTCGCCAGCGCGCCGCATGTGACCGTTTCGCTTGAAGGCTCCATATCCACCAGTGTCGACGTCGCTCTCGCGCGCCTCGGCCATCGCCGGCAGGTGGTGGCGACGGTTCCCCGCTTTTCCGCCCTGCCGACGACGCTGCAGGCCATCCCGGCCATTGCGACGGTTCCTGAAGCGATTGCCCGCTGCATGGCACAACTGCATGATCTCACGATTTCGGAGCCGCCGTTCGAACTGCCGGCCGATCCGGTAACGATGCTCTATCGCCGCATCGATCAGGCCGACGGCCGCTCGGTGTGGTTTCGCCGCCTGTTCGTGGAGGTGGTGACGGCAGCGCTTGAGGCGAGCGGGTGCCGCATGGGCGTATCCACGGATGCCTGCTGCTACGATCCGCCTGTACTCGCCGAGGCGGTATGACCCTTCGAGGGGGAGGGGCCATGATCCGACATACGTCGCGCCTTTTCCTGCGGATGCCGGAAGAGCGGGATATCGACTTTCTTACGGCCCTGTTTTCGCGGCCGGAACTGGTCGCCCATCGGCCCGATCCGAGACCGGATTCTTCAGAAGAAAGCGCTCGGCGGTTGGCCCGTGACCGGGCACACTGGCGCCTGCACGGGTTCGGGCGCTGGGCGATCGAAACGGAACGGCGGCTGATCGGTTTTGGGGGCGTTACCGTCTCAACGGAATTCGAAGGGCTCAATCTCTCCTATCATCTGCATCCCGATTACTGGGGAAGCGGTTATGCGACGGAGCTGGTGAGGGAAGCCCTGGCCTTCGCCCGCAATGATCTGAAGGCGAAGCGGGTTGTCGGGCTCGTTCGGCCGATCAATATTGCCTCGCGGCGAGTACTGGAGAAGTGCGGATTTGATTTCGAACGCGAAGTCATGCTGCATGGAGCGCCAACTCATCTCCTGTCCCATAGGATGGCGGGTGTCGATTGACGGGATTGGACGCGTGGCTAGTTTAGCCGTCCGGATAGGGCATGCCGTCCTTGTGCACGAAGCGTCCGTCCGTGCTGGAGCTCATCATGTCGACATCAGAACAGGTAATGAGGTCCGTGGGCGAGCGCGTGCCTGCCTCGAGATAAACAGCCGTCGTGTTCGATTTGTTGATCATGTGATGGCCGTTGCCCGAACCTTTCGGGAAGGCGGCGCAATCGCCGGCGCGTAAGATGGTTTCACCATCATCCTCGATCAGCGTGAGTTCGCCTTCTAATATATAGACGAACTCATCCTCCTCCGAATGCCAGTGCCGCTGGCTCGACCAATTGCCCGGCGGCAGCCGCATCAGGTTGACGCCGAAATCCGTGAGGCCGCCGGCATTGCCCAGCCGCTGGCGTATGCGCTCGGCGCAGGGGTCATTGAAGGGGGCTGGATAACGCGTGCCTTTGACTTCGGGTATGGCTGCAATATCGATCTTCGGCATGATGATCCTGCCTGCGATTTGCCATGGATGGATGCGCTGTCTGTGTGGTCAAGTCTACCAAAACTCATCACTGCCAGTCCAGCAATGTATCTCGGTAAAGCGCGTGGGAAGTGCTGGTGAATTGCCTTTGTTGTCACCTGGTTGTCATCGTTCGTACACACATGCGGCGTTTGAGCAACACATCATATGTACATGCTGTCACATATGTTTAGGCCCTGCGTAGACCCTTGTAAAAGCAAAATAGTAAATGCAGCTTACTAACCGAAAGTGAAGCCTTGTGCTTCGAGTTTGGCACTGGAACTTGATGTCGAGCGGTCCCCCAGGTTCGTCCATCGCGCGAGTTCATTTGACGGATGGAGTTACCATGAACATCAAGAGTTTGCTTATCGGTTCCGCTGCTGCCCTCTGTGCCGTATCCGGCGCGCATGCGGCCGATGCCATTGTTGCCGCAGAGCCGGAGCCGCTGGAATATGTCCGCATCTGCGATGCGTTCGGCGCTGGCTACTTCTTCATTCCCGGCACCGAGACCTGCTTGCGGGTTGGCGGCAAGGTCCGCACCGAGGGCCAGTGGAAGGATCCCTATAATCGCGCCAGCAGCTTCGGCACCAAGTGGCACACCCGCGCCGAACTCAACCTCAATACCGCGACCGATACCGAATATGGTCCGTTGAAGACCGAAACCATCGTGCGCTGGGACTGGAACGACGGCAACGCAACGTCTACTAATCTGCTGTGGGCCTATATCACGCTCGGCGGCTTCACCGTGGGTAAGACGGACTCGCAGTATAACCAGTTCACCGGTTACGCCGGCGACGTGATCCAGGACGATGTGATCTATGACGGCCCGTACGAACTGAACCAGATCACCTACAACTACGATAGCGGCACCGGCTTCACCGGCGTCATCTCGCTCGAAGACAGCAATTCCGGATCCACCACCAGCGCCTATGGCGGCAGCTGGCAGCTGTCCGAGGCCGATCATTACGCGCCGAACGTCGTCGCCGGCCTCGGCTACAAGGCCGGGGCATGGCAGTTCCGTGTCGTCGGCGGCTATGACTCGATCGTCGAGGAAGGCGCCATCAAGGCCCGTATCGATGCCGACTTCGGCGTTTTCTCGGCCTTCCTGATGGGCGGCTGGAACACCGACGGCGACAAGCTCAACCAGTATGCCGGCTCGAACCAGAACGTCTCGGCCTGCACGACCTCCGACGGCGTTGTTCACGGCGCGGACTGCGGCTGGGGTGACTGGGCTGTCTGGGGCGGTGTCGGCGTTCCGGTTAACGACAAGCTGAAGTGGAACCTGCAGCTCGCCTATACCGACTCGAAGATTTTCGAAGCCACCACCAACGTCAAGTTTAATCCGGTCAAGAACCTGCTCATCGAGCCGGAAGTGACCTATGTTCACTACGACCTGCCGGGTGACGATACCTTCTCAGGTATCCTTCGCTTTGAACGGACGTTCTGACGCTTTCGGTCTGATATGACCTTCATCTTGAATAGGCCCGGTATTCATATCGGGCCTCATCTCTTGCCGGATGATTTCTAGAATCTCCGCTCGGCCCGCATCTGCCCATAGGCACCATGCGGTGCATGCTGACCTCTAGCGCAATCGTACCCAAACGGGCGCCGGGTCACCCCTGGCAGTGATCAAACAGCCGATAAAGGGAAGTCGGCTCACTGTCATAAATCCAATGCTAATCAACGACTATCTCATTTTCGATAGCGCTCTTCAGCGCGACCAAAGGAAGCCCCATGAAGACGATCATCATACTTGCCGCAATTGGAATGTTCTCCACGAACGCGATGGCCATGTCGGCCTATAACTCCAAGTCGATGACCTGCGCGACCGTGCATGAAAAGATGGCCCAGGAAGGGTCGATCGTGCTGAGATATCCCTCGCACCATCCGGGCCTGATGATGTACCATCGCACCGTCTCGAATTCGATGTCCTGCCTCGGACAGGGCGCGATGGCCAGCGCCAGCGTGCCCACGAGCGACGATCCGAAGTGCAAGATCAAGACGTGCAGCTTCTCTACGGGCAAGGGTCCGAACAAGAATCACTGAGCCGAAAGCAGGGCTGATTGTCATTAAGGATCAGCCGCCGGACCTTCTCGGATCGCAATATCAGACGGCAGGAAAGCTCCTGCCGTCTGATGTTCTCATTATGCTTCAGGCCGAAACCGGCCGCCAAAGAGCATTTCACCGCACATTCGGCAGGATGAAAGTGAGAACGCGTGTGCTATTATCGCACCCATGAATGGCTGATACGATCAGTGCTGCGGCTCGCGCTCTTTCGCGGAAACATTTGCGGGGTTATCCAATGCCGCTTGTTTACAGACCTGCTCGCGCGGACGATTTGGCCGCGACTGATGCTTTGGTGGTTGCCTGCATCAACGATCTCACGGTCCGGCATGGCTTCGGCCCGATGGCGACGGCAAGCCCTCCCAGCTTTCAGCTGTTTTCGCTGGAGGACGATCCCGATGGATTATGGGTCGCAGAGGACGGCGAGGAAATTCTCGGTTTTGCCTGGAGTTGGGTTTGCGGCGATGTCTGGTTCCTCGCCCAGCTGTTCGTCGATCCCGCCCGACAGGGCGAGGGCATCGGCAATGAACTCTTGAAACGGACGATGGATCACGCCCGGAAATCGGGAGCGGCTCACAAGGCACTGATTACCTTCACCTTCAATCGTGTCTCGCAGGGCCTTTACATGCGGCACCGCCTCTTTCCCAAGATGCCGATTTACTTTTTCAACGTCGAGCGCGAACGGATAAGGCAGACCTTGCCGCAACCGCCATTGCGCGCCACCGCGATCGACGGCGGCGCTGCGACCATGGAAAATCTCGCCGGGATCGATTCCCGCGCCATCGGCGCTTCACGGGAGAAGCATCACCGCTATCTGCTCGACGACCCGGCGACCAAAGGGGTTTTGCTCTACGCCGGCGATGATATCGCCGGCTACGGCTATATCGGCTCCAACGGGCACATCGGCCCCCTCGCGGTCCCGCGTCCTGACCTTCTCCGCAATGCCTTTGCGACCATGCTGAAGCTCGCGGCTGACGGCTCTGCTGAGAAGATATCGGCCTTCCTGCCAGGTACATGCGACAGCGCCTTGAGCCTTGCGATCGATCAAGGCATGCGGATCACCTTCCCAATGCTGCTGATGGCATCGCCCGGCTACGGAGACTGGACGCAGTATCTGCCGCGAAATCCGGGGTTTATGTAATAAGTCAGGAAATGGCGCGCCGGACGAGATGAAACTGGGCACCGCTATGTCATTGTTTGTACGATGGCAAACGCCTGCGATTGATCCAGTACGTGTCGGGCGCAGGAGCGGCTAGCCGTTGGCGGCTGCGAACTCCCTCGCGGCCTGAATAAACGCACTAAAGGCAGCCGGCGGATACCTCCTGCTAGGGTAATACAGCGCCAGTTGGGCCAAAGGTGGCGTCCAATCCTCAAGAACGCGTACCAGCCGCCCGGCAGCAATGTCATCGCGCACATCCGCCTCCATGACATATCCGAGCCCGATCCCATTCTGTGCCGCAATCCTCACGAGGCTTGGCTCGTCGAGCGTGATCGAGCCCTGCACATCGATCTTCACGGCGTTCCCGTCTTTCTCGAAGGGCCACCGGAGCAGCGCGTTGTTGGGGAGGCGGGCTCGGATACAGCGAAATCGGTATAGGTCAGCGGGAACGGTTGGCGTGCCGTGAATGCGCAGGTAGTCCGGTGATGCGACGACGGCATTGCTGCGCTTCAGGCCGAGCGGCACAGCGATCATGTCGCTCGGTACCAAGTCGGTCTGCCTGAGGCCAAGGTCGAAGCCGGCAGCAACGATGTCGACCAATCGTCCTTCCGTAACCAGATCGATATGCACCTGCGGATAGCGCCTCAGGAACGAGAGGATGAGCGGTGCGATCACTTCTCGGGCTGCTGACGCAAATGCATTGATGCGTAACGTGCCGGTCGGTGTCGCCTGAAGCGATTGAGCCGCGAGCATGGCGTAATGGATATCGGCCATTGCTGGTCCAACCCGCTCGACGAACGTCTGCCCTGCATCGGTGAGCGAGACGCTTCGCGTTGTACGGTTGAACAGGCGAATGCCTAGGCGCTGCTCAAGCTTCGCGATGGAGTTGCTCAATGCTGTTGTGGACATGCCAAGTTCTAGTGCCGCAGCCCGAAAGGAACCTTGGCGGGCGATGCTGAGAACAGCATCTAGATCGGCAATCACAGATCGAGTCATTATCCCTCTTTTCGCAATTACTCATCCTGCTTTATCTCGCTTATCGCGTCAATCGCTTTGACTTAAATTAACCCCTGTCGACCTCCGAAGGGCCGATGCCCCGCAGCCTAAAGAGGGTTGAAAACATGATTGGAGGATCAGAATGAGCATAAAACTACCTGAGAGCATCGAAGCCTATTTCGACGCCGACCGCGATGGCGGCCCCGATGCTGTCGCTGCTGCTTTCACCGAAGACGGTGTGGTGAAGGATAAAGGCAAGACCCACAGGGGCCGCGATGCCATTCGCAAGTGGATGGCTGAGGCCGCCCAGGAATACAGCTATACGGTCGAGCCCTTCTTCATCGCCACCGAAAACGGAAAGACCCAGGTGACGACCCATGCTGTCGGAACCTTCCCCGGCAGCCCGATTGATCTGCGGTTCTTCTTCGTGCTTGCGGACGACAAGATCGCAGAACTGGAGATCACCGTATGACGCCCTTCCTCACATTGCAGGGCCGCCGAGCCCTAATTACCGGAGGTACTTTGGGTGCCGGCGCCGCAACCGTGGCACTGTTCAAGGAGCTAGGCGCTCGCGTGCTGACAACGGCGCGCACCAAGCCGGTGGGCTTCTCTGGTGCAGCCTTCGTCGAAGCCGACCTGACCACAAAGACGGGGGTTCAAGCCGTCGTCGATGCGGTGCATAGGGAGCTCGGCGGGCTCGATATTCTCGTGAACATGCTGGGTGGCTCTTCAGCCCCTTCAGGCGGCTTTGCTGCACTCACCGATGAGGAATGGGAAAAAGAGTTCAACCTGAACTTCTTTCCGGCAGTCAGGCTGGATCGCGCACTGATCCCCGGCATGGTCGCTCAGGGAAGTGGCGTCGTCATCCACGTCACCTCGATCCAGAACCGCCTGCCGCTGCCGGAAGCGACGACTGGCTACGCATCGGCCAAGGGGGCCCTCAACACCTACAGTAAAAGCATCTCCAAGGAGGTTTCCCCGAAGGGTGTACGGGTGGTGCGGGTTTCTCCCGGCTGGATCGCCGCTCCCGGTTCCAATGGCCTGGCCCTGCGCATAGCCGAGGAAGCTGGCATTGACTACGACGCCGCGGTGCAGGTGATCATGAATTCGCTCGGCGGCATACCGCTCGGACGACCGGCCGCGCCGGAAGAAGTTGCTGACTTGATCGCGTTCCTTGCATCGGACCGAGCGACGTCAATTACCGGGACCGAGCATGTGATCGACGGCGGCACTATTCCCATCGCGTGAACAGCGGTGCGCACCACGGTGTGCATCGGATCCTCGGCCATCCACTTCGGCATCACGAAGATCTAGGAAATAACCTGTGAACCCGATCAACAGGATTGACAGCTTTGGGCGCGAAGCTCCCGTTCTTCGGTACCCAGTTTTGTTCTGGAGTGGACATATCGGTTTTGGCGCACCCGACAGGATTCGAACCTGTGACCTTTGGAATCGGAATCCAACACTCTATCCAGCTGAGCTACGGGTGCATGCCTTAGGCGGGTTGAATCGCCTGTCCGATGGCTGGTTCTTAGCCTAGGAAGCGCTTGGCTTCAATGCGGAAAATTCAGGAAAGCGTGAGATCGGACGTTTTGGTGGGATGAGGCCGCGGGCTTTTGGCGCGCGGCCTCGGTTTCGGTGGCCGTATCGGCTTATTCTTTCATCGCGCCGGGGCCGGGGGTGGCCTTCGGAGGGACCTTGCCGAGGATGATCATGCCGAGGACTTCGTCCTTGGTGACGTCTTCGGTGCGGGCGTGGCCGACGACCTGGCCGTTTTTCATGACCGAGACGCGGTCGGCGAGGTCGAAGACGTCGTGAATGTCGTGGCTGATGAGGAAGATGCCGATGCCTTCCTTCTTCAACTGCTTGATCAGCTCGCCGACCTGCGCCGTCTCCTGGGGGCCGAGTGCCGCGGTCGGCTCGTCCATGATCAGGATGCGGGCATCGAAGAGGATGGCGCGGGCGATCGCGACCGACTGGCGCTGGCCGCCGGAAAGAGCCTTCACCGGCTCCTTGAAGCGTTTGAAGTTGGGGTTGAGGCGCCCCATGACCTCGCGGGCCTTGGCCTCCATCGCGACGTCGTCGAGCGTGCCCCAGCGGGTCTGCAGCTCGCGGCCGAGATAGAGATTGGCGGCGGCGTCGACATTGTCGGCGACGGCGAGCGTCTGGTAGATCGTCTCGATGCCGTATTTCTTGGCATCGCGCGGGGTGCGGATATCGGCGGGTTCGCCGTTGATCAGGATATCGCCGCTGTCGCGCTTGTAGGCGCCGGAGAGAATCTTGATCAGCGTCGATTTGCCGGCGCCGTTGTGGCCGAGAAGTGCGACGACTTCGCCGGGATAAAGGTTGACCGAGGCGTTGTCGACAGCGTGAATGCCGCCGAAGGAAATGGAAATGTTCTTCATTTCCACAAGCGGAGTGGTTTGATCCGTCATGGTTCAGAATTCCTTTTACTTGGCACGCGAGCGGTAGACGATGTCGAGCCAGACGGCGACCACCAGGACGACGCCGACGACGACGTTTTGAATGGGGGTGTCGACATTGGCGAGCCCCATGCCCGATTGCAGCGACTGCATGACCAGGGCGCCAAGCATGGCGCCGGCGACCGTGCCGCTGCCGCCGGCGAGCGACGTGCCGCCGATGACGGCAGCAGCGATGGTGAAGAGTTCGTAGGTGGTGCCCTGTGAGTTCACCGCCGAATTGAGGCGGGCGGTCGAAATCGCTGCGGCGACGGCGGCGAGCAGGCCCATCAGCGCGAAGATCTTCACGATGACCCAGCGGGTCTTGATGCCGGCAAGCTCGGCCGCTTCCGGATTGCCGCCGATCGCGAAGACGTAGCGGCCGAAGCGCAGGCGGGTCGCGATGAAAGTCATCACGATGCCGATGAGAACGGCGACGAGGACCGGAACCGCGATGCCGTAGGGGATATCAAGGCCGGTCTCGGGCCAGGGAATATTGTGCTCCGTGGCATAGCGCTTGGCGATGCCGACCGGCCAGTCATAGCTGTTGAAGAGATAGACGGTGCCGAGGACGAGTAGGGAACCGAGGCCGGCGAGGAAATATTCCGCCCAAAGTGGACGGCGCGGAAAGTGAAAGCGCTTTCTTTGCCGGCGCGAGCCGACGATGCCGACGATGATCAGCAGGCAAGAGATCACACCCACTACCCAGCTCCACGTGGAGCCGATCGAGCCGGTGGCGCCGCTGCCGCCCATGATGACGAAGGTGGAATCCATCGGTGCCACGGTCTGACCGCTGGTGACATACCAGGCGAGGCCGCGCCAGACGAGGAGGCCGCCAAGGGTCACGATGAAGGAAGGGACGTTCATGAAGGCGATGATCGCGCCCTGGAAGGTGCCGATGGCCGTGCCGATCGCCAGACCGCAGAGGAGGGTAATGATCCAGGTCCAGGAACTGTCGAAGCCAAGATATTGCGGCAGCCATTTTGCCTGCATGACGCCCATGATCATGGCGACGAAACCGAGCACCGAGCCCACCGACAGGTCGATGTTGCGCGTGACGATGACCAGCACCATGCCTGTGGCGAGAACCGCGATTTCACAGGTCTGCACCGAAAGGTTCCAAAGATTTCTGGCCGTCAGGAATTCCCGACCGTCGAAGACCCTGAGGTAGAGATCGAAGCCGATCCAGATGATCAGCAGCGCTCCGATCATGCCGAGCAGGCGGGTATCGATTTCTGTGGCGCGCAGAAAGCGGGTGATCGCGCCGGCATCTGCGTTCCGAGGCCCGCTCGATGTGGTGGACTGTGTCATGTCGGCCATCGCTTTGCCGTTCTCCCTCTGTCGGGCGCGGCCGGCGACGCGTTCTGGCTATCGCTGGCAATCGCGCCAATCTCAAAAATGTTTGCCATCGCCTGTCCAACCGGCATTTATCCGGTCCCGATGACCGCCATCCGGCAGGCCAGGGGGATGCGGCGGCACACGACGCTGCGGGGAAGTTCTGTCTCCCGCCGCAAGGGAGGGTTGTTGGCTTCCAATCCGCATTCGACGCCGCAACGGTGTGCCGCTGCGGCGTCGGTGTTTTGATAGGTCAGTTCGTTCTAAAGACGTTTATTTGCAGGCCGCGACGGCGCCGGCCTTGACGCCCTGGCAAGCTTCAGCCTTGGAGATCCAGCCGGCGTCGATGACGACGTTCAGATTGTCCTTGGTGATGGCGACCGGGGTCAGGAAGACCGACTTCATCGGGACGTGCTTCGGACCGCCGTTGAAGGTCTGGACGCCGGCGATCTGATCCATCGTCTTGCCGCCGGCAAGGGACAGAGCGATTTCGGCGGCGCGCTTGCCGAGTTCACGCGAGTCCTTCCAGATGGAAACGGTCTGCGTGCCGAGCGCGATGCGGTTCAGAGCGGCCTTGTCGGCATCCTGACCGGAAACCGGCACGGAGCCTGCGAGGCCCTGGGCGTCGAGGGCAGCAACTGCGCCGCCGGCGGTGCCGTCGTTGGAGGCGACGACCGCGTCAACCTTGTTGTTGTTGGCGGTCAGGAACTGCTCCATGTTGCGCTGTGCGTTCTGCGGCAGCCAGCCGTCCGTATAGGCTTCGCCGACGTTCTTGATCTTGCCGGCGTCGATGGCGGACTTCAGCACTTCGATCTGGCCGGAGAAGAGGAAGTCGGCGTTCGGGTCGGACGACGACCCCTTGATGAAGACGTAGTTGCCTTCCGGCTTTGCCTTCAGCACTTCGCGAGCCTGCATGCGGCCCACTTCCTTGTTGTCGAAGGTGATGTAGAAGGCGGCCGGATTTTCGATCAGGCGGTCGTAGCCGACAACCGGAATGCCTTCGTCGGCAGCCTTTTCGACGGCCGGGCCGATGGCGTCTGAATCCTGCGCGAGGATGATGAGGGCGTTGGCGCCCTGCGAAATCAGCGATTCGACGTCGGTCAGCTGCTTGGAAGCGGACGACTGGGCGTCGGCGGAAATGTACTTGGCGCCGGCCGCTGCGAGTGCCTTCTTGATGGCGGCTTCATCGGTCTTCCAACGCTCTTCCTGGAAATTCGACCAGGAAACGCCAACGACGAGATCCTTGGCGAAGGCAGCCGTCTGCATGGTCAAAACGATGGCCGCGCCCGCGGCCAGCTTGATGAAAGCTTTCATGTGATCCTCCCGAGTGAATGCGACCGCACGTATCCTGAACTCCCGTCGGCCGCGGCGAAATGCTGACGAGAAAAGCCTTGGACTTTTTTCTCGACAGTCGAGAAATTTAGTGTCAGAGATTTTTTCAGCTGTCAACACCCGCACTGCCCGGTTTCATCGGTCGTCCGAAAGAGCTATCTGCGGCTGCGGAGGGGAGGGTTGAATGAGCAGGGAGTTTGCCGATGCTGGCCAAATCGAGCACCGAATTGGTCCGTCAAAAGAACAGCGCCCTGGTCTTGTCGGCGCTGCGCCGGCACGGCCCGCTCGCCCATACCGAGCTCTCTGATTTCACGAAGCTTTCCTCCGCGACAGTATCCGTCATTACGGCGGATCTGGAGCGGGCGCAAATCATCGAAAAGGCGGAGCAGCAGGCTGCCAGCGGCCGCGGGCGGCCGCGTGTCTTGTTTTCGCAGCGCCGCGATTGCGGCTACCTCATCGTCGTCGTCATCTCGTCGGATGCCGTGCAATATTCGCTTGTCGATTATACCGGGCGGCTGATCGACCGTTTTATCGAGGACAGGCAGCAGAACGTCGTCGGTGTCGATCGCTTCGTGGCCGGCCTGCGGGATGCGTTGAGCCGGATCGTCACCCGCTCGCAATTGCCGCGCGACAAGGTGCTGATGATCTCGATCAGCAGCAAGGGGCTCGTCGATGCCTCGGAGCCGGTGCTGCGCTGGTCACCGATCTTCGGGCGTGAGGAAATCGATTTCGCCGCCGTGCTTCGCGACGAATGGTCGGCGCAGGTTATTCTCGGCAACGAAACCCTGCTGGTGGCCGCAGCCCTCGGGCGGCAGGAAGAAATCAATATGCGCGGCGATTTCCGCGCAATGGCGGCCCTGTCGCTTGGCCACAGCATCGGGCTTGGCATCGTGCGCCGGGATCATGAAGGCAATCATCATATATCGGCGCCGAATTTCGGGCACATGATGCATGTGCCTGGCGGCGGCCTTTGCCGCTGCGGCGCGCGTGGATGCATCGAGGCTTATGCCGGCTTCTACGCCATGCTGCGCACGGCTTTCGACGTGCCGCTCGACACGATCCCGGCGAAGTTCGTTCCGATTGCCGAACTCGACAAGATCGCAGCGGGAGCGCGGCATGGCGGACGCCGCAATGTGTTGGCCTTTCGCCAAGCCGGCCTGGCGCTCGGCAATGGCCTTTCGCGCGTCTTGAGCCTGCATGAGCGGATGCCGATCGTCATCACCGGTCCGGGTGTGCGTTACTACGATCTGCTGATCGAGGGCATAACCGACGGACTGGCGGAATCGCATGTCGTGCGTATGGAGGGCATGCCGGAGCTGCGCGTCATCGTCGACGAGCCGACCCTCGTCTTCGAAGGGCATCTGAACCGCGCCTTTTCGATCATCGACAATGACATCGTGAGAAGGGGAGCTTCCGTCGTGGAGTTGCGCGACCGGGCCGGTTGAGAACCAAGACGGCAAGGGGCCGCGCTGCGGCTAGCCGCTGCTGGATCAATCCGTCAGGCGCAAGGGCTGTTCTTCCTCGCGAATGTGCAGGATTCGGTCGATCAATCCCCATTCCAGCGCTTCTTCTGCCGTCATAAAGTGGTCGCGATCCATGGCGCGTTCGAATTCTTCATAGGAGCGGCCGCAATGCTCGGCGTAAAGCCGCGTCATGCGATGCTTCGTTCGTCTCATTTCCTCGGCGTGGATAAAGATGTCCGATGCCTGTCCCTGGAAACCGCCCAATGGCTGGTGAATATGGATGCTGGCATTTGGAAGTGCGGTGCGCTCACCCGGCTGGCCGGACATCAAGAGGAACGAGCCCATCGAACGGGCGGTTCCCATGCAAAGCGTATGCACCGGCGCACGAACGTAACGCATGGTGTCATACATCGCGAGACCACTGGTCACCACGCCACCGGGCGAATTGATGTAGAGATGGATCGGTCTCTTGGGATTTTCGGCCTCGAGAAACAGCAGTTGCGCGCAGACAAGCGCCGAGACGTCATCGTTCACCTCGCCGTTCAAGAAGATGATTCTCTCGCGCAGCAAGCGGGAATAGATGTCGAAAGACCGCTCTCCTCTGCTGGATTGTTCCACGACCATAGGGACGAGTTGCATCGCTTCGCGCATCTGCGAACTCCAATGTTCTTGAAATTGTTGATCTATTCAGAGCGTCAGGCGGCGCGCATGACGGTCAGGCTGTTATTGTTTGCCGCAGCCTTCTCAGCCTTGCGAAGCCGTGCATCATCAAGTTCGTGGATGATCCGCAGGTTCGTGCCGCCATTTGCGTTCGGGGTTATCCTGAAGGTTACGGTGCTTTCGAGGAATGGCGGCGCGTCGTCACGCAGGCGGTAGCGCACCTCTTTACCCGGCGTGACGGATATGGCCCGGGGATCTGCCAGGGCTTCCTTCGGCAGCCAGTTTTCGCGAAGCTCGGGGGTGCTGACCGCGCGCCAGACCTTCTGAGGCGGCTCATCGAAATCGTACTCAAGTTCGATGCCGGGTTTTCGTAGAGCTGTCTTCAGGTCGTTCATTGGTCCATATCCTTCAGCAAGACCTTGAGAGCTTCGATGCGGGCGGGCCAGTAGGCGCGGTATTTCGCCAGCCATTGCGCGATGAGGGCAAGCCCTTCCGGATCGACTTCGTAATTCACGAACCGCCCCTGCCGTTCTTCCCTGACGAGCCCAGCGCCCCGCAGAACGGCGAGATGCTGGGACATCGCCGGTTGACTGATATCAATGCCTTCGCGCAGGGCGCTGGCGTTCATGCCGCCTGCAGCCAGCTTTTCAAAAATGGCGCGGCGGGTCGGATCCGCCAAGGCCCGGAATATCTCATTCTCCATCATGAATGACAGATAAGCACGTACTTATGTGATTCGCAAGAGATTTCGGTAACGGAGGGTCATAGCCTCGAAAGGCGAGAATGACCCGGGCGTTCCGGCCAAAGAAAAAGTCCGCCGCGAAGTGATTCGCGGCGGACTTTGGGGAGGATCATATTCCTTGCAGGAATCGAGGCTGTTTAGTCGACCTTTACCAGGCGGCCTTCCTTGACCGACTGCAGGGCGGCATCCGCCAGCTTCAACGCGGCAAGGCCATCGGTGCCCGACGGGGTGATGGTGGCGTCCTTTTCGATTGCGGCGATGAAGCTCGCGATCTCGTTGGCATAGGCTTCCGTATAGCGGGTCATGAAGAAATCATGCAGCGGCGGCCGGGTATAGCCGTCGCCATTGGCGACTTCGATCGAGAAGGGGCGCTGATTTTCGGCCGCGACCATTCCCTTCGAGCCGTGAATTTCGATGCGCTGATCGTAGCCGTAGGTGGCCCGGCGCGAGTTGGAGATGATCGCCTGCTTGCCTGATGCCGTCTGAAGGATGACGGATACGCTGTCGTAATCGCCGGCTTCGCCGATCGCCTTATCGACCAGCACGGCGGCGGTCGCGGTCACGGCCACCGGCTCTTCGCCGAGCAGGAAGCGGGCCATGTCGAAATCATGGATGGTCATGTCGCGGAAAATACCGCCGGAGCGCTTGATGTAATCGACGGGCGGGGCGCCCGGATCGCGCGAGGTGATCGTCACCATCTCCACGATGCCGATGCGGCCTTCGTCGATAGCCTTCTTGACGGCCATGAAATGCGGGTCGAAGCGGCGGTTGAAACCGACCATCAGCTTGCCCTTGGTTTCTTTGACGACCTTGATGCAGGCCTCGACACGGGCGACGTCGAGATCGACCGGCTTCTCGCAGAAAACGGCCTTGCCGGCGCGGGAGAAGCGTTCGATCAGATCGGCATGGGTATCGGTCGGCGTGCAGATGACGACGGCATCGATATCCTTTGCCGCTTCGATGGCCTCGATGGTACGCACTTCGCAGCCATAGGCAGCCGAAATTGCTTCCGCAGCCGCCGGAAAGGCATCCGCGACGGCGACGAGCTTAGCGTTGGCATCGCCGCTGACGGCCTTCGCATGCACTTTGCCGATGCGTCCGGCGCCGAGCAGACCAAATCTGACAGTCATTCTTACCTCCCTGGATTCGGAACAAATGAACCGAATATCAATCTCTATGGAATTTTCATTCCATTTTCCCATGGCGGCGTCAAGCCGCCCTGACTTCACAATTCCGAAAATCATAATGCCAATGCCGGCATATTCGGAATTTGCCCTTGGCACCTTATTTTATCCAGGCCGCTTCACAATTTTCCCGATGATGCGCTAAAGACAAGTCTTCTTGAACAGGCAAAAGAGACCCATGCAACTGATCGATCCCAGCCATCCCATCTACAAGCCGCTTTGGGTGCGCATTCTCATCGTGGCCGTCTGTTTTGGCTGGGCAGCCGTCGAAACTTTCGGCTCGCAGCCGTTCTGGGCCATGCTGTCGGGTGCGCTCGGCGCCTATTCGGCCTGGATGCTGCTTCTGAATTTCAAGCCGCAACCGCCTGCGGCAACCAGCGATGCGCCTGCGCAGGACGATGCTGCCGAAGATGATGAGCCGCCCTCTGAGGACAAGAAATGATCATCGCCTGAGACGGCGTATGGCTTCGTCGATCAGCTGATTGGCGAGCGTCATGCGGGTCGTCGCCTGTTCACGGAACAGGGCGGCGACGCTGTCGGGATGATTGGCCTTGGCAAAGCCGCGGCGCTTCTCCTGCAGGATCTCGCGCGTGTGTTCGGCGGTAATTGCGAGCTCCGCCGCGATCTCTTCCCGTGATGTCCGGCTCAGGTGTTCCGGCATGGTTGGCGGCTCCGGCTCTTGCGGCGCTGGTTCGGGTTCGGGCGGGATGATCGGGTCGCCAAGATTGTCGCGATAGGCTTCGTCGGGCCGGTGCGTTTCAGGCGTCTCGCCGCCGGGCACCGCCGCGGCAAAACTGACGTTGAGGCCACGGATGCGATGCGCCGCCTCTTCCTGTTCCGATGTGTCCTCCTCGGTATCGAGGCGGTCGAGCACGGATTGAAATAATGATTGCCTGAACAACATGCGGGCCTCCACGCCACGTTTCATAGGGGCGGAAGTTGGCGTGGAGCTTATGGGCGCGGGGCTTAGAACGTAACGTTATGTCAGCGAAAGATTCCTGCTCTCTTCCAGGATCATATCATGCAGCAGCCGGGCGCTTGGCGGCATGGCGCGTTCGCGCGCTGTAATCAGGCTGTACGGTCTGACGTCAATGTCGAAGTCGATCGCAAGGATGCTGGATTCGCCGGCCTGCGATGTCTGCCCACAGATGAATTGCGCCATGTCCAGCGCGATGGGGGCGATCGCGTCCGTCTTGCAGACCACCGCAAGCGTCAGCAGCAGGGATGAGGTGTTGATGACATTTTCCGGCAAAGGCACGCCTGCCGCAAGGAAGATGTCCTCCACCTTGCGCCGCAGCAATGTGCCGGGTGGCTGGAAGACCCAGTCGTAGCCGGCGAGATCCGGCAGGCTGGCCACTTGCTTTTCAAGCAGTGGATGCCCGTTGCGGACCACGAGACAGGCTTTCTCGACGCCGATTTCATGGGCGGTGAAGAGGCGCGGATCGAGGTCGTCGGGAATGCGGCTGATGATGAAGTCGTGGCGGGCGGTCAGCAGCTCGCGCGCGAGCACATTGCTGTTCTCCACCTCGATGTTGATCTCGATGCCCGGATAGGTACGCGTTACACGCTGGATTGCCGGCACCACGAGGCTGATCGCCGGCGCGGTCACGGCGCCCAGAAAGACGGAACCGCCCCTGCCGGTCCGCAGCGCGCCGAGCTCGCGACCGGCCTCGCGCAGCTCGAGCAGGATCTTGCGCGCCCGTTTCGCGAGCGCAAGGCCGAATGGGGTTAGCACTACACCGCGGGCGACGCGCTCGTAGAGCGGACTTTTAACGATCGACTCCATTTCGGAGAGCATCCGTGAAGCCGCAGGTTGTGACATGTTCATGGACTCAGCGGCGGCCGAAATCTGTCCGTGGTCCTCGATCGTGACGATCATCCGCAGGTGATTGAGCTTCAAACCGGCCTTCAGCAACGTGTCGTCGCGAAAATTGTCGGAATGAATCTCAATGCCTTCGCTCAAATAGTCGTTATATATTTTCTCCATGGCGGCCAAATTTCCCATTCGTCGGCAAAAAAGTACTATTTTTTAACATTATATCAAACTTGGTATATGTTTTACCAGTTATTCTATTTGACAGTTATACGAAATCGTACGAGTTTGCCGATCGTGCGCTGGTTGCAGCTCATAAACCGTGAGAGCGTGGAGGAGACCTACTTCGTTTCTCACAATTAGAAGTAAACCATTCCTTCTACGGAACCTGCCGCAGTTTCGGGCGGGCATTTTTTGTCCGCCACATTAACAACAAGGGAGAGAGTAATGAAATCCATTATCTCATTGATGGCCGGCGCTGCGTTCGGCGTCGCTACGCTGGTGGTACCTGCCTTCGCGGCGGATAAGGGCACGGTAGGCATCGCCATGCCGACCAAGGCTTCGGCCCGCTGGATCGATGACGGCAACAACATCGTCAAGCAGCTCCAGGCTGCCGGTTACGGCACCGACCTGCAGTATGGCGACGACGACATTCCGAACCAGCTCTCGCAGATCGAAAACATGGTCACCAAGGGCGACAAGGTTCTCGTTATCGCTTCGATCGACGGCACCACGCTGTCCGACGTTCTGCAGAAGGCGCACGATGCCGGCATCAAGGTCATCGCTTATGACCGCCTGATCCGCAACAGCGGCAACGTCGACTATTATGCGACGTTCGACAACTTCAAGGTCGGCGTCCTCCAGGCCGGCTCGATCGTCGACGCCCTCGGCCTCAAGGATGGCAAGGGTCCGTTCAACATCGAGCTGTTCGGCGGTTCGCCTGACGACAACAACGCCTTCTTCTTCTATGACGGCGCAATGTCGGTCCTGAAACCCTACATCGACAGCGGCAAGCTGGTCGTGAAGTCCGGCCAGATGGGCATGGACAAGGTCGGTACGCTGCGTTGGGACCCGGCAACGGCCCAGGCCCGCATGGATAACCTGCTGTCGGCTTATTACACCGACAGCCACGTCGATGCCGTTCTGTCTCCGTATGACGGCCTGTCGATCGGTATCCTCTCCTCGCTCAAGGGCGTTGGTTACGGTTCCGGCGGCGTGAAGCTCCCGATCGTTACCGGCCAGGACTCCGAAATTCCGTCGGTCAAGTCGATCATCGCCGGCGAGCAGCACTCCACGATCTTCAAGGACACCCGTGACCTCGCCAAGGTTACCGTCGGAATGGTCAACGCTCTGATGGAAGGCAAGACGCCTGAAGTCAACGACACCAAGACCTACGACAACGGTGTCAAGGTTGTTCCGTCCTACCTGCTGACCCCGGTCGCAGTCGACAAGACCAACTACGAAAAGATCCTCGTCGAAGGCGGTTACTACAAGGCTGATCAGCTGAAGTAATTTTCCGACATAGCGGTCAGGGCTCGCCGAAATGCGGGCCCTGGCTTTGATATTTAAGACGATCGCGCGGTCTGCTATGTTCGATCGCGGCGTTGGATACGGACAATGGACAATACCATCCTCGAAATGCGGAGCATTACCAAGTCGTTCCCCGGTGTGAACGCCCTGGAAAATGTCAATCTGAAGGTCCGTCAGGGCGAGATACATGCTTTGGTCGGCGAAAATGGAGCCGGCAAATCCACTCTCATGAAGGTGCTCTCGGGCGTTTACCCGGCCGGCACTTATGACGGCGACATCTATTATGATGGCGCGGTTCGCCAGTTCAGGACCATCAAGGACTCCGAAGAAATCGGCATCATCATCATCCATCAGGAGCTGGCGCTCGTTCCGCTTCTGTCGATCGCCGAAAATATCTTCCTGGGCAACGAAGTCGTCGCCAATGGCGTGATCAATTGGCAGGAAACCTTCACCCGCACCAAGCAGCTCCTTGCCAAGGTCGGCCTCAGGGAATCTCCGAATACGCTCGTGACCGACATCGGCGTCGGCAAGCAGCAGCTCGTCGAGATCGCCAAGGCCTTGTCGAAGAGCGTCAAGCTTCTCATTCTCGACGAGCCGACGGCATCGCTCAACGAAAGCGATTCCGATGCTCTCCTCAATCTCCTCATGGAGTTCCGCAACCAGGGCATCACCTCGATCATCATCACGCACAAGCTCAACGAAGTGCGCAAGGTGGCCGATCAGATCACGGTTTTGCGCGATGGCATGACGGTAAAGGCACTGAACTGTCACGAGGAAGAGATCAGCGAAGACATCATCATTCGCAACATGGTCGGACGCGAGCTCGCCGACCGCTATCCGCCTCGCTCGGTGCCGATCGGCGAGACCATCTTCGAAGTCAAGAACTGGAATGCGTTCCATCAACAGCACCGAGACCGCCAGGTTCTGCACGATATCAACATCAATGTGCGCAAAGGCGAAGTGGTCGGCATTGCCGGCCTGATGGGTGCGGGACGTACCGAATTTGCCATGAGTGTCTTCGGCAAGTCCTACGGCCACAAGATCAGCGGCGAAGTTTTGGTCGACGGCAAGCACGTCGATACCAGCACCGTTCGCAGGGCGATCGACGCCGGTCTCGCCTATGTGACGGAAGACCGCAAGCAGCTCGGCCTCGTTCTGACGAACAATATCCTGCACAATACGACGCTTGCCAATCTGATGGGCGTCTCCAAGGGAACGGTCATCGACGACGTACGCGAGCTGCAGGTGGCGACGAACTATCGCTCCAAGCTGCGCATCCGTTCGTCCGGTGTTTTCCAGGAAGCAGGCAACCTGTCCGGCGGCAACCAGCAGAAGGTGGTGCTGTCGAAGTGGCTGTTCTCGGATCCGGATGTCCTGATCCTCGACGAGCCGACGCGCGGCATCGATGTCGGCGCCAAATACGAAATTTATTCCATCATCAACCAGCTTGCCGCCGACGGAAAGGGCGTTCTGATGATCTCATCGGAAATGCCTGAGCTTCTCGGTACCTGCGACCGCATCTACGTCATGAATGAGGGTCGAATCGTTGCCGAGCTGCCGAAGGCAGAGGCAAGCCAGGAGAGTATCATGCGCGCTATCATGCGCTCAGGGGAGAAGCATCAATGAGTTCGGCCAACCCAGCCACGGAAAGCAGCCACGTCGTTTCGATCGGCGACCACATCCGCAACAACATCCGCGAATACGGCATGCTGATTGCGCTCGTCGTCATCATGCTGTTGTTCCAGTACCTCACCAACGGCGTTCTGTTCAGGCCGCAGAACCTGACCAACATCGTGCTGCAGAACTCGTTCATCGTCATCATGGCGCTTGGCATGCTGCTGGTCATCGTGGCCGGCCATATCGACCTGTCGGTCGGTTCCGTGGTCGGTTTCGTCGGCGCAGTTGCAGGCGTGCTGGTCGTGCAGATGCATATGAACCTGGCGCTTGCGACGGTCATTTGTCTTCTGATGGGGGCCGCGGTCGGTGCCTGGCATGGATATTTCATCGCCTACCACCGCATTCCGTCGTTCATCGTCACGCTTTCCGGCATGCTCGTCTTCCGCGGCTTGACCTATACGATCATCAACA
Organism: Martinezella tropici; assembly: GCF_008370325.1. GTDB lineage: Bacteria > Pseudomonadota > Alphaproteobacteria > Rhizobiales > Rhizobiaceae > Rhizobium > Rhizobium tropici_B. The sequence goes on from NZ_VNIP01000006.1 coordinate 537,123, forward strand.
CGACCGGCAACGGCAGCAGCATCGGTCCGTTCCCGCCGGCGTTCCAGATCGTCGCCACTGGCTTCATTCCCGATTTCGTCGACATGGGCGGCATCCATTCGACATCGATCTTCCTGACCATTGCCATCCCGATTGTGATGTTCCTCCTCGCGTGGCGCGGTCGCAGCGTGAACGAGAAGCATGGCATCGATGTCGAGCCTTTCAGTTTCTTTATCGGCCAGAACCTGGTAATCGCCGCCGCGACCATCTTCATCGGCTACCAGATCTCCTCGTACAGAGGATTGCCGAACGTTCTGGTTCTCATGCTGCTGTTGATCGCCCTCTACGGTTTCGCCACCCAGCGCACCACGATCGGCCGCCGCATCTATGCCATGGGCGGCAATGAGAAGGCGACGAAGCTTTCGGGTATCGATACCCGCCGGCTGACCTTCTACACCTTCATCAACATGGGCATTCTTGCCAGCATCGCCGGCATCATCATCGCCACGCGCCTGAATTCGGCAACGGCCAAGGGCGGCGACGGTCTCGAGCTTGACGTGATCGCGGCCTGCTTCATCGGCGGCGCTTCGGCCTCCGGCGGCGTCGGCAAAGTGACGGGCGCGGTTATCGGCGCCTTGATCATGGGCGTGCTGAACCAGGGCATGTCGATCCTCGGGTATCAGACGGACTCGCAGAAGATGATCAAGGGTGCGGTCCTGCTCGCTGCCGTGTTCATCGACGTCTACAACAAGAACAAGGGCTGATCGCTTAAGCGGCCAGCCGAGACTTTAAAAACCAAATCCATGACAGAGTCCGGCTCTCGCTGAGAGCCGGAACGGTAAACTGCATCCGATCTCTGTCTGTTAGGAAAGGATGAAAGACATGCTCATCTCGCAGATCAAGGGCTCGAACGGCGATATCGTCGTTGCCGTGCGCAACGGGCCTGGCGAAGTTGCCAAGGCTGTCGTCAATGCCGGCAGCGTCTATAAGCTTGCGATGGAAGCGGCCGACAGCGGCAAATCGCTGGCATCGGTCATCGAGGCACATGGGCTCGGCGAAACGGTCGACCTTGAAAAGGTCTATGCCGAAGGTCGTTTCCTTCCGCCGATCACCCATCCGGATGCCGCCCACCTGCATCTGACCGGTACGGGCCTGACGCATCTCGGCTCGGCCGCCACGCGCGATTCCATGCACAAGAAGACAACGGAAGCGGCTGAAGAGACGCTGACCGACTCCATGAAGATGTTCAAGATGGGTATCGAGGGCGGTAAGCCGAAAGCCGGCGAGAAGGGCGTTCAACCGGAATGGTTCTACAAGGGCAACGGCTACGGCGCCGCGGCCCCCGGTGCAGCACTCGTGTCGCCTTCCTTCGCGCTCGACGGCGGCGAGGAGCCGGAGATGGCCGGCATCTACGTCATCGCCAAGGACGGCACGCCGTTCCGCATCGGCTTCGCGCTCTCGAACGAATTTTCCGATCACGTCACCGAGCGGATCAACTATCTCTATCTTGCCCATTCCAAGCTGCGCCCGGCAAGCTTTGGCCCGGAAATCCGTATCGGTGCGGCGCCCGAGGATATCCGTGGCACGTCCCGCATCAAGCGCGGCGACAAGGTGATCTTCGAAAAGCCGTTCCTTTCCGGGGAGGCGAACATGTCGCACACTTTCGCCAACCTTGAATATCATCACTTCAAGTACGGCCTCTTCCGTGTTGCGGGCGATGTGCACGTGCACATGTTCGGCACGGCGACACTTTCGTTCGCGGAAGGCATTAAGCCGGAAGCAGGTGACGTCTTTGAGATCGAAGTTGCCGAATTCGGCCTGCCGCTGCGCAATCCGCTGGCGGTTGACGCAGAGGAAAATGTGGCTGTTCGTCAGCTGTAATTCGTCGAGCCCGGCCGCAAGGGTCGGCCGGGCATTTTCAATACGATCCAGGAAGGCATGACGCCATGACCATTCATCAGAACTTGATCGCCGGCGAGTGGACCGGGACGAACGGCACCGAGAACATCAACCCGTCGGATACGAACGAGGTCGTCGGCCTCTATGCGAGCGCCAGCACGCAGGATGTCACTGACGCGATCGCGGCGGCCAAGGCGGCCTTTCCGGCATGGTCGCGCTCCGGCATTCTGGAGCGTCATACGATCCTGAAGAAGGCCGGCGAAGAGATCCTGGCTCGTAAGGACGAGCTCGGCGCGCTGCTTGCGCGCGAGGAAGGCAAGACGTTGCCGGAAGCCATTGGCGAGACGATCCGTGCCGCTCAGATCTTTGAATTCTTCGCCGGCGAGGCGCTGCGCCTTTCAGGCGAGGTGGTGCCTTCCGTGCGCCCGAACATCGGCGTCGAGATCACCCGAGAGCCGCTTGGTGTCATCGGCGTCATCACGCCCTGGAACTTCCCGATCGCCATTCCCGCCTGGAAGATCGCGCCGGCGCTTTGCTACGGCAACACCGTCGTCTTCAAGCCGGCCGATCTCGTGCCCGGCTGTTCTTGGGCGATCGTCGATATCCTGAACCGCGCCGGCCTGCCCAAGGGCGTGTTGAACCTCGTGATGGGCAAGGGCTCGGTCGTCGGCCAGGCGATGCTCGACAGCCCGGTTCTTTCGGGTGTCACCTTCACCGGCTCGGTCGGCACCGGCAAGCGCGTGGCGCTTTCCTCGGTCGAGCATGGCCGCAAGTACCAGCTGGAAATGGGCGGCAAGAACCCGATGGTCGTGCTTGACGATGCCGATCTGACGGTTGCGGTCGAAGCGGCCGCCAATTCCGCCTTCTTCTCGACCGGCCAGCGCTGCACGGCCTCGTCGCGTCTCATCGTCACCGAGGGCATCCATGACCGGTTCGTGGCGGCGCTGACGGAGAAGCTGAAGACGCTGAACATCGACAATGCCATGAAATCAGGCACGCATATCGGCCCGGTCGTCGATGCCAAGCAGCTGAAGACGGATACCGACTATATCGAGATCGGCAAGCAGGAGGGGGCCAAGCTTGCCTTCGGCGGCGAGCTCGTCAATCGCGACACACCCGGCTTCTACCTGCAGCCGACGCTGTTTACCGAGGCGACGAACCAGATGCGCATCAGCCGCGAGGAGATCTTCGGACCGGTTGCTTCCGTTATCCGCGTCAAGGATTACGAGGAAGCGCTGGCAACGGCCAACGATACGCCGTTCGGCCTGTCCTCGGGCATTGCCACGACGAGCCTGAAGCATGCGACGCATTTCAAGCGCAATGCGGAAGCCGGCATGGTGATGGTCAACCTGCCGACCGCGGGCGTCGACTTCCACGTGCCGTTCGGCGGCCGCAAGGGCTCGTCCTTCGGTTCGCGCGAGCAGGGCAAATATGCCGCCGAATTCTTCACCACCGTCAAGACGGCTTACACGCTCGCCTGATCATTGATTTCAAAGCCCAGGCGCGAACGAGGCGGCCTGGGCGATGCAAAGGGTACTGAGACATGAAAAAGAAAGCTGAATGGCCGCGCAAGCTGCGCTCCTACGACTGGTTCGGCGGCACCGGCAAGAACGCGATCATGCATCGCTCCTGGATGAAGAACCAGGGTCTGCCGGCCGATACGTTCGATGGCCGTCCGATCATCGGCATCTGTAACACCTGGTCGGAGCTGACGCCCTGCAACGCGCATCTGCGCGATCTCGCGGAGCGCGTGAAGCGCGGCGTCTACGAGGCCGGCGGTTTCCCGGTCGAATTCCCGGTCTTTTCCGTCGGCGAAAGCACACTGCGTCCGACGGCGATGATGTTCCGCAACCTGGCGGCCATGGATGTGGAAGAAGCGATCCGCGGCAATCCGGTCGATGGTGTCGTGTTGCTCGGCGGCTGCGACAAGACCACGCCGAGCCTGCTGATGGGCGCTGCTTCAGTCGACATCCCGGTCATCCTCGTTTCCGGCGGCCCGATGCTGAACGGCAAGTGGCGCGGCAAGGATGTCGGTTCCGGCACGGCGATCTGGCAGTTCTCGGAAATGGTGAAGTCCGGCGAGATGTCGCTGGATGAATTCATGGATGCGGAGCAGGGCATGGCCCGCTCGGCCGGTAGCTGTATGACCATGGGCACGGCCTCGACCATGGCGTCGATGGCCGAAGCGCTCGGCATGACCTTGCCCGGCAATGCCGCCATCCCGGCTGTCGATGCGCGCCGCCGCGTCATCTCGCAGCTTTCCGGCCGCCGCATCGTTGATATGGTCAAGGAAGACCTGAAGCCTTCCGATATCCTGACCAAGGAAGCGTTTGAGAATGCGATTCGCGTCAACGGTGCCGTCGGTGGTTCGACCAATGCCGTTCTGCACCTTTTGGCGCTCGCCGGCCGCATCGGTGTCGACCTGTCGCTGGACGATTGGGATCGTCTCGGCCGCGAAGTGCCGACCATCGTCAACCTGCAGCCGTCGGGCAAGCACCTGATGGAAGAGTTCTACTATGCCGGCGGCCTGCCCGTCGTCATCAAGGCGGTCGGCGACATGGGCCTGCTGCACAAGGATGCAATCACCGTCACCGGCGATACGATCTGGGCCGGCGTCAAGGATGTGGTCAACTACAATGACGACGTCATCGTCCCGCGCGAAAAGGCACTGACGCAGTCGGGCGGCATCGCCGTTCTGCGCGGCAACCTCGCGCCGAAGGGCGCGGTCCTCAAGCCGTCAGCCGCTTCGCCGCACCTGATGCAGCACAAGGGCCGCGCCGTGGTCTTCGAAAGCATCGAGGACTATCACGCCCGCATCAACCGCGACGATCTCGACATCGACGAGAACTGCGTCATGGTGCTGAAATATTGCGGCCCGAAGGGTTATCCGGGCATGGCAGAAGTCGGCAACATGGGCCTGCCGCCCAAGGTGCTGAAGAAGGGCATCACCGACATGATCCGTATCTCCGATGCGCGCATGTCCGGCACCGCCTACGGCACCGTCATCCTGCACACCGCTCCGGAAGCCGCCGATGGCGGACCGCTGGCGCTGGTTCAGAACGGCGACATCATCGCCGTCGACGTTCCCGCCCGCACCATCCAGCTCGAAGTGTCGGATGAGGAACTGGCAAAGCGCCGCGCCGCCTGGGTTTCCCCGGTCAAGCCGCTCACCGGCGGCTACGGCGGTCTTTACGTGAAGTCGGTCATGCAGGCCGACACTGGTGCCGACCTCGACTTCCTCGTCGGTCCGCGTGGGTCGGAAATCCCGAATAATCGCGACAGCCATTAAAATTGGTGCGCCTGGAATTGGAAAAGGGCGGAGCGAAAGCTCCGCCCTTTTCATTGCTGGCACTTTGAGGCGGCCATTGACTAACTCGCGTTAGGTGACCATATTTTATGTACATCTGTACGGGAATAGTGGTCATGTCTATCAAATCTGTCGGTGCAGCCGAATTCAAGGCAAAATGCCTTCATCTGATCGATCAAATGGGCGACGACGGCGAGCCAATTATCATTACGAAGCGCGGAAAGCCTGTTGCTCTGCTGACACCCGCGCCGGAGAAATCAGATCGCTCCAGTATCATTGGCGCGATGAAGGGTACTGTTCTCCAATATGACCATCCGTTCCTGCCTGTTATCGATGTGGAAGAATGGGATGCGATGCGTTGATCGTCATCGATACGCATATTCTCATCTGGGCCATGCATGACGATCCGCGGCTGAGCGCAGGGGCTCGGCAGCTTATCGATGAAACTACGGCGCGCAGTCGCATTCTGATCTCGGCGATCACGCCCTGGGAAATCGCTATGCTCGCACAGAAGGGACGCATCGCACTTGGTTACGACGTTGGTCGTTGGCTCGACACGGCACTCGCCTTACCTGGTTTGCAGCTTGCTCCCATAGAGCCACAGATTGTGGTGGATAGCGTGCGCCTGCCGGGAGAGTTCCATGACGATCCGGCTGACCGGATTATTGTGGCGACGGCACGCTTCCACCGTATCCCGCTACTGACAGCCGATAACGCAATCCTCAGCTATGGCGACAAAGGTCATGTCGAGGTTGTCCCGGCAGGATGAATTATGCCTATCAGCTCTGGCTCTGACTCTGCCCCTGGCTTGCCACCGATACCTTGACCATAAGGGTTTCGCCCGGCGTGCCGATGCGCATGCCGGAGACGGGAGCGGCGTCGCGATAGCAGAGGCCGGTCGCGATGCGGACGTAGCGGGCGTCGGGGCAGACGTCGTTAGCCGGATCGAAGCCGACCCAGCCGAGGCCGGCAATATGCGCCTCTGCCCAGGCATGGGTAGCAGCCTGCTCGTTCTTGCCTTCCATCATCAGGTAGCCGGAGACGTAACGGGCAGGGATCTGCAATGCACGGGCGCCGGCTAGAAAGATGTGCGCATGGTCCTGGCAGACGCCGCTCTTTGCCTCCAGTGACTGTTCCGCCGTTGTCTCGGTGTCACTGGTGCCCGGCTTGTATTCCACGGTCTCGTGGATTGCCTTCATCAGCGCGTGCATCTTGCCGAGCTCGTTGTCGCCTAAAACGCCGCGCAACAGCTCCTTCGTCAGCCTGCCCGCCTTGGTGCGCGGCGAATCCCGCAGGAAGAGCCAGAGCGGGCTGAACCCCACGTGTGGGCCGATCACGCCGTTCAGATCCTTTGTCTCGACTTCGCCCGACGCAATGATCCTGGTGGAATCCTGTTGGCCGTCGAGGGAAACCAGTGTGGCGCGATTGCCGAACTGGTCGTCATATTCCACTTCCGGCTTGGCGCCTTCGACCGAAAGCTTCCAGTCGATAACCGTCTGTCCCACGCCCGTCAGCGGCGTCAGGTGAAGCCGTTGCAGGGAAAACTGCGCCGGCTCGTCGTAGCGATATTCCGTGATATGGCTGATCGTCAGTCTCATGATATCGCCCGCCTATTCGTAGAACCGGTAGCCGTCGGAGATCTCGGCGCCCAGCTTGTTGTTGTGGGCGACGAAATCCTCGAGGAACTCATGCAGGCCCTGGTCCATAATATTCTTGACCGAAAGCCGTTGCAGCGATTGGCGGATGGCTTCCGCGGTATCGTGCGCCGGCAGCCGTTTTTCATGTTCGGCGCTGAGATAGCCGATATTGCTGACGATCTTGTCATAGCAATAGGCGAGCGAACGCGGCATCTGGCCGTTCAGGATCAGGAAGTCGGCAATGTTGGCCGGCTTGTATTCGGGGTCATAGGCCCATTTATAGGCCCGGTGCGCCGAAACGGATCGCAGGATCGATTCCCATTGCGCGTTGTCGAGCGATGAGCCGACATGCGAGACGGATGGCAGCAGGACGTAGTATTTCACGTCGAGGATGCGGGCGGTATTATCGGCACGCTCGATGAAGGTGCCGATGCGGGCGAAATTATAGAGCTCGTTGCGCAGCATCGAGCCGTGGAAGGCACCGCGGATCAAGCCGGCGCGCTGCTTGATGACGTCGATCATCTCGGGCAGTTCCGCCGTCTTCAGCCGCCGGCCGAGCATCGACTTCAGCTCGATCCAGCATTCGTTGGTCGCTTCCCAGGTGTCGCGGGTCAATGCCGTGCGCACCATACGGGCATTGTTGCGGCCGTATTCGATGCAGGACATGACACTCGACGGATTGGAGCGGTCGCGCATCAGATAATCAATCGCATCGGTTCCGGTCAGCTTGCCATGCACTTCGTTATAGGCTTCGCGCACACCGGCGCTTTGCAGGACGCCGTCCCAATCGTCATCGACGGCGTCGCTGCGGGTCAGCGACATACGCTGGCCGGCGTCGACCAGGCGGGCTATGTTTTCGGCGCGCTCGATGTAACGGAACATCCAGTAGAGGCCATTCGCGGTTCTTCCCAGCATGTCCGTTCAGTCCTCCAGAACCCAGGTGTCTTTGGTGCCGCCGCCCTGGCTGGAGTTGACCACCAGCGAGCCTTCCTTCAGCGCCACGCGGGTCAACCCGCCGGGGATGATCCGCACCTTGTCGGAGACGAGGACGTAGGGCCGCAGATCGACATGCCGCGGCGCAATGCCCTTGTTGACCAGGATCGGCACGGTCGACAGCGAAAGGGTTGGCTGCGCGATATAGTTGTTCGGCTTGCTCTTGAGCTTCTCGGCAAAGGCCGTCCGCTCCTTCTTCGTCGCCGTTGGTCCGACAAGCATGCCGTAGCCACCGGAGCCATGGACTTCCTTGACGACGAGATCGGCGAGGTTATCGAGCACATATTGCAAGCTGTCGGGCTCCGAACAGCGCCAGGTCGGCACGTTCTCGAGGATCGGCTTGCGGCCGGTGTAGAATTCGACGATTTCAGGCATGTAGGAATAGATCGCCTTATCGTCGGAAATGCCGGTGCCGGGCGCATTGGCGATGGTGATATTGCCGGCGCGGTAGACGTCCATGATGCCGGGAATACCGAGCGCGGAATCCGGGCGGAAGGTGAGGGGATCGAGGAAATCGTCGTCGACGCGGCGATAGAGCACGTCGATGGCCTCATAGCCGCGCGTCGTGCGCATCTTCACCTTGCCGTCGATGACGCGCAGATCCGAGCCCTCCACCAGCTCCACGCCCATCATGTCGGCGAGGAAAGAATGCTCGTAATAGGCAGAGTTGTAGATGCCCGGCGTCAGCACGGCGACGCGCGGCTTGCTGCTGCAACCGGGAGGCGCGAGCGAGGCAAGGCTCTGGCGCAGCAGCAGTGGATAGTCCTCGACCCGCTGCACCTTGTTCTGATGAAACAGCTCGGGGAACATCTGCATCATCGTTTCGCGGTTTTCCAGCATGTAGCTGACGCCGGACGGCGTCCGGGCATTGTCCTCGAGCACGTAGAACTGGTCTTCGCCGGTGCGGACGATGTCGGTGCCGACGATGTGGGTGTAGACGCCGCCCGGCGGACGGAAGCCGATCATCTCGGGCAGGAAGGCGTCGTTCTTCTCGATCAGCTCGCGCGGAATGCGGCCGGCGCGAATGATTTCCTGCTTATGGTAGATGTCGTCAAGGAAAGCGTTGAGGGCAATGACCCGCTGCTCGATGCCCTGGGCGAGCTTGCGCCATTCGCGGCCTGATATGATGCGGGGGATGATGTCGAAGGGGATGAGCTTTTCGGAGGAGTCTGCGTGTCCGTAGACCGCGAAGGTAATGCCCGTCTTCCGGAAGATGGTTTCCGCATCGCGGGATTTGGCAATGAGGTGGCCCCTGTCCTGTCCCGAGTACCACTCGAAGTATTTCTCGTAAGGCGCGCGCGGACTTTCATCCGCAGTTATCATTTCATCAAATGCCAAAGGTGCGGTCCCCGTGTTTTTACCCATTTGAATACAACGGTTTTTACAATGCAAGAACTATGCGCAGTTGCCGTTGCGAATTTCGCAACATCGAAAAATGCCGGATTTACAGGCATTTAAGAATAATCTGATCGTCACCTGCCGAGTTTCGCCGCAATACTCGGATCAAAATTTGAGCATTTGCTTCTTTTGCGGACTGAACGCTTGGGTAGTGACGGAAATTCCTGAAACCAGAGCGATGGCTCGCCGGGCGTGAAGAAAAATTGATTGCTGTTTTCAGCAGATCGATTTTGACCACTCCGCTGTCATCGGCTATCAGCCTTCAACCTCTCCGCGCGAAACCCGAGTTCGACCAGGATTCCGGCTCCGAAGCGCCAAACATATCGGTCCGATTTCTATGTCCCTCGATAAACTCGCGCCGGCGATTTTCGTCTTTCTCTGGTCTACCGGCTGGATCGTCGCCAAATATGCCTCGCAGCATGCCGGTCCTTTCACCTTTCTGATGATCCGCTACAGCCTGTCGGCGCTCGCCTTCGTGCTGCTCTGTTCGATCGTCGGCGCCCGGTGGCCGCGCGATTGGTCGAGCGTGTTCCGGGCCATCTATTCCGGCATTTTCCTGCACGGCATCTACCTGGGCGGCCTCTGGTGGGCGATCGCCGAAGGCGTGCCGGCCGGTATCTCCGGCATCATCGCGGCGCTGCAGCCGCTGATGACCGCTATGGCCGCGCCGTTTCTCGTCGGCGAACGGCTGCAGCCGATCCAGAAGGCCGGACTGCTGCTCGGCTTTCTCGGCATCGCCATCGCGATCTCGCCGAAACTCTTGGCGACGGACACGGCCAATCTCTGGCAATCTGCCGTTCCGCTTGTCGTCAATCTGTTGGGTATGGTCTCGGTGACCTACGGCACGCTCTACCAGAAGCGGCACCTGCAGACCGGCGACCTCAGAACCATTGCGACCTTGCAATATGTCGGCGCGCTGATCGTCACCGTGCCACTTGCCTTCCTGTTCGAAGGTTTGCGTTTCGACGGCACGCATGAAGCCATTCTCGCGATGCTATGGTCGGTCTTCGGCCTGTCGATGGGCGCCGTCGGCCTGCTGCTCTATCTCATTCGCCGCGGGCAAGTGTCGCGGGCAGCATCGCTGATCTACTTGATGCCGCCAGCCGTCGCCATCGAAGCGGCAATCGCCTTTGGCGAACCACTGACGCTGCCGATCATCATCGGCACGGTGATTGTGGTGATCGGTGTTTACCTCACCAACCGGCGCGCGGCGGATGTAGTGCCGGAATAGGCTATGTTCTCTTGCCGATGTCGATCCGTCGCCGCCATCGCAGAAGTCTGCCATCGACAACCACCAGGCTGGAAGCGATCAAGGCCAATCCGAGGAATTCGTAAGGTTCCAGACGCTCTCCAAGGAATGCGGTACTCAAGATGATTGCGCTCGCCGGCACGAGCAGCGTCACCAGCGACGCATTTGTCGCCCCGGCAGAGGCGATGAGATTGAAATAGAGAATGAAGGCGAAGGCAGTCGTCACGATTGCGAGAGAGCCAATGGCCAGCCAGATCGAGATATTCGCGCTTAGGATGTCGCTCGAATCGTAGAGAAGAAAGACGATCGGCGTCATCAGGATGGTAGATGCGGTCAGCTGGCCGGTGGCAACAACGACCGGCTTCATATCCCGAAATCGTTTGGCAAAGACGGCTGCGAAAGCATAGGAAACCGCCGCTCCGATGACAGCAAGTTTCGCCCATGTCGGTCCACCGAAATTGGAGAAGAAGCCAGGGCCAATCATGGCGGCAGCACCGCCAATCCCGAGAGCCACGCCCATAAGCTTGCTGGTGGAAAGCTTTTCATCTGCCGTCAGCAGATTTGCGACCAGGACCGTCCAGAGGGGCGTCGTCGCGTAAAGGACCGAAGCAAGGCCCGCTCCGATCTTCGTTTGGCCGCTGAATATCAAAGAAAACGGGATAACATTGTTGAGCAGTGCGAGAGTCAGAAACGAGGCTGATCTGGCTATGGCGGGGGCAAAGGAAATATGACGCAGGCGCAACCAGAGATGCAGAACCAGCGCGGCAATCGAAACTCGATAGAGGACCAGCGCCAGCGGCGGAATTTCCGCCACCGCTATGCGCGCAAAGAAGAATGATCCGCCCCACAGCGCGCCGAGAAGCAAGAGCTGGCCCCAGTCGCTTACGGTCATCGGCTGTGTCGCCTTCGTCTGCAACGTTCGTCCCCTCAACCTCCAAGCATGCTTTAACCTATGCCGGGAAGAGCCTGGTTGGAGGAAACAGTCGTCCAAACATTGCTCGCTAAGCGAAATCGAAATGTCAGGCGGCGAGGAAGTTTCGAATTTACTCTCATGACCGCGTCGGCAGTCATGCGTACAGGCTTGTTGACTACGGAGCTGTCGATAGCAAAAGGGGGCCCCAATCGGCCCCCTTGAACTCTATCAGGCGCGTTCGCGGCGCTGGCCACCGTTGCCGGGACCACGGCGCTTCATGCGGCCGTTGCCGCCATTGCGCTGCTGTTCGCCCTGGGCGCCGCGTTCTTCGTTGTGGCGGCCCGTAGGACGGCCGTGGGCGTGGCGCTGTCCGCGATGGGCGCCGCCCTCATGCGAGGCGCCATTGCCGTTGGACTGGCCGTTGTGCTGCTTGCGAGCGGGACGGAAGTCCGAGGTGGAGACGAGATCGTTGTCGGCTTCCGGACGCGGCGTTGGCTCGTTGCGGCGCTGGCCGCGGAAATCGGCATTGCGATTGTTGTCGCGCTGCGGGCGATCGTCGCGTTGGTGGCGTTCCTGACGCTCGCCGTTCTGACCACGGGCTTCGCCATTTTCCTTGTCGAAGAAGGGACGACGGGCAGGACGAGCCGGGCGACCTTCGGCGCGGCCCTGGCCTGCGCCACGGCCTTGGCCCTGACCTTGACCGCTGCGGCCCTTGCCGCGAACGGGACGGCCGCGGTCGGCCGGAGCCTCGCCGCTGGCAACGGCAATCTCGATGCCCATCAGGCGCTCGATGTCGCGCAACAGGCGGATTTCATCCGGGGCGCAGAAGGCGATGGCGATGCCGTCGCGGCCGGCGCGCGCTGTGCGGCCGATGCGGTGAACATAGGCGTCGGGAACTTCCGGCAGGTCGTAATTATAGACATGCGAAACGCCGGGGATGTCGATGCCACGAGCCGCAACGTCGGTTGCGACGAGAACGCGGACGTCGCCGTCACGGAAGCCCTTGAGGGCGCGCTCGCGCTGGCCCTGGCTCTTGTTGCCGTGGATGGAAGCAGCGGCGAAGCCGACATGGTCGAGATGCTTCATCAGCTTTTCGGCGCCATGCTTGGTGCGCAGGAAGACGATGGCGCGGCCGTCCGGATTGGCCGAGATCGTTTCCTTGAGGATTTCGGTCTTGTGGTTCTGGCCGGCAACGAAGTGGACATACTGTTCCACCTTGTCGGCTGCCTTGCCCGGAGGCGAGACTTCGACCTTGACCGGGTTGGTCAGGTAGTCGGAGGCGAGATCGGCGATTGCCTTCGGCATGGTGGCCGAAAATAGCAGGGTCTGGCGCTTGGCCGGAACCATCTTGGCGATCTTGCGCAGGTCGTGGATGAAGCCGAGATCGAGCATCTGGTCGGCTTCGTCGAGGACGAGGTGGGTGACATGGCCGAGCGAGAGGGCACGGCGATTGATGAGGTCGAGGAGACGACCAGGGGTAGCGACGAGAATGTCGGTGCCGCGCTCGAGCTGAAGCTGCTGCTTATTGATCGACGCGCCGCCGACCACGAGGTTGATCCGCAGCTGCGTCTTGCGCATGAAGAGCCTGAGATTGTCGGCGATCTGGTTTACCAGCTCGCGGGTCGGAGCGAGGATCAGTGTGCGGACGGTGCGGTTGTCCGGGCGCTTGGCCTCCTTCAGCAGCATTTCGATGATCGGCAGGCCGAAAGCGGCCGTCTTGCCGGTGCCGGTCTGGGCGAGGCCGATGAGATCGCGGCCCTGGAGGACGAGCGGGATCGCCTGTGCCTGGATCGGCGTCGGCGTAGCGAAGTTGTTCTGCGACAGCGTATCGACGATCTGCTTGGAGAGACCAAGCGAGTGAAAATCGGTCAATTCAATACCTTTCGGGGGCGCCAAAGCAAATAGGCCGGGTCGCACCATGCGGTCCGGTCTGTCTCTGGCGTCAAGAACCCCGCGTGAAGTGGGAACTTGTAAGTTGGAAATAGCTTTCCAGCGCATTCGGCCAGCGCTCCGCGCGGCCTCATTATCAAAAGCGCTTTTGTCCTTCTCTTGCGTACAGATTGTCCCGCAGGGCACGCTCACGCGGCGGCCGGAAGGTGAAAGCTGAGGCGCATTTGGTCTTAAATCCCGCCAATGTCAAGGGGTGTGAGCGAAAGCTTTTCAACAGACGGACGAAAATGCCGCCGGAATCCGGCGGCATTCGAGAGCTGCGACGACTGGCAGGGAGCTTTAAAGGCGCCCTGCGGCACGTCAGGCGTCAGCGGCAGACTTCGACGCGGTAGGGCCGGCCCCAGCCGTCGTGACGCCATGCCCAGTAGCAGCGGGGATAGGGACGCACGTAGACCCGTTCGTAGACCGGGCCGTCGTAGTAGGCAGGATAGGCCGGATAATAAGCCGGATAGGCCGGCCGCATGGCTCCGGCCGCCAAGGCGCCGCCGACGACGCCCGCGGCAAGACCGCCAAAGAAGGCGCCGCGATCCGACGCGCTGGCAGTGGTGGTGGTCACGGCGGAGGCGCTGCCAAGCGTCAGCGCGATCAGACCGGCTGTCGTTAATGTGCGAAGCACAGACATTGACATTCCCTTTCCAAAGAACACGTGGCTCCCAGCCGAAGCCGGGTTTGAAGTTGCGTGGGAAAGGGGGCGAAGTCGCGGCCAGAAAATGGGCCGCTATATTAAATTTCGTTCATGATACGGGGCGTAAAAGCCCTTGATTTTCAACTAGAAATCGGTGGGAACGCCACCCTCTGCCTTGCGCCTGGCGACGAAGGCGTCGAGCTCTTCCTCGATGGCCGGATCGAGTGGCGGCTGTTCGTAGCGCGCCAGCGTTTCCTTATAGACGCGGTTGGCGTGATCGTAAGTTGTGGGCCGCCCGGCTTCCGCCCAGGTTTCATTGTTTCGCCAGTCCGACAGGATCGGCGAATAGAATGCGGTTTCATAGCGGGCGAGCGTGTGCGCCGTGCCGAAATAGTGGCCGCCTGGGCCGACATCGCGTACGGCATCCAGCGCCAGCGCGTCGGGGCTGACATCGAGCGGCGTCAGGAATTCGGCGACCATCTGCAGCATGTCGACGTCAAGGATGAACTTCTCGAAGGAGGCGGTAAGCCCGCCCTCGCTCCAGCCGGCCGCATGCAGCACGAAATTGCCGCCGCCCTGGGTCAGCGCCCATAGCGACAGTGCCGATTCGTAGGCGGCTTGGGCATCCAGCGTATTCGACGCGTTCGTGTTGGAGGTGCGATAGGGGATGCCGTAGCGGCGGGCAAGCTGGCCGCCGCAGATAACGGCCTTCATATATTCCGGCGTGCCGAAAGCGGGCGCACCCGTCTTCATGTCGACATTCGAGGTAAAGCCGCCATACATGACCGGCGCGCCTTTCCGCACCATCTGCGTGAAGGCGATGCCGCACAGTGCCTCGGCATTCTGCTGCACCAGCGCGCCGGCAATCGTCACCGGCGCCATGGCGCCTGCCAGTGTGAACGGAGTGACCACCACCACCTGACCGCGCGACGACATTTCGATGATACCCTGCAGCATCGGCCCGTCGAGACGCAGCGGCGACGAGGAGTTGATGACGGTGAAGAGCGAGGGTTCGCGCTCCATCTGTTCCATGCTGACGCCGCGGCCGATGCGGGCAATCTCGATCGCGTCGAGATTGCGCTGCTGGCCGAGCGAATAGCAGTGGAAGGCCTTGTCGGTGAGTTTCACGATATCGGAGAGGCAGTCGAGATGACGCACCGAGGGATGGATATCGATGGGCTCGACCGGATAGCCGCCCGTCATGTGAATGATATCGTAGGACTGGGCGAGCTTGATGAGCTTGCGGAAATCCTCCTGATTTCCGGCTCTCCTGCCGCCTTCACGGTCCGCGACGAAGGGGGCGGAGGCGACCTGAGCGAAGACGAGATTGCGCCCACCGATTTGGACATTTCTCAGCGGATTGCGGGCGTGAAGAGTGAAGGTCGATGGAACGGAGGCGATCAGCTCCATGATCATGTTGCGGTCGAAGCGGACCCGTTCCTTCCCCGGCGTGACATCGGCGCCGGTGGCCTTCATGCGCTCACGCGCTTCGGGCAAGATGATATCCATGCCGATTTCTTCGAGGATGGTCAGCGATGCCTCGTGAATATCGCCCAGTGCCTCGGGCGACAGGAGTTCCGTACGAGCGAGATTGTTGACCAGATTGAGATACTTGGTGCCGCTCGGCTTGCGGCTGCGCTCGGCCCCGCGACCGCCGGCCCGCCGCCGCCGTTCGCCCGTCGCTGCTGCGACCTGCGCTTCGTTCAAGGTCAGGCTTGCTTCGTCGCTCATATCGCTCGCTCCCAATGATCCGTTGACGGATTCTTGGCAGAGTTTGCCTCGGCGTGCCGTTGTCGTTTGCGACCAGGGGATGGCCGTTATAGGATAGTGCATAGTCTGAACGCGACGTTGCCGCAGCGATCAAACATGGTTAAGGCTTTGTTAAAGCGGGATGTGCTAGAGCCTTGTTTCATGAACTATCATGCGCGGTGAGAAGAGGGGCTCCGTTTGACCCTGGACGGTGAACTGCTTGACATAGTGTGCCGCCGGATCGCCAATCTGGACAGGCCCGCCTACATCAAGAACAGCGAGCTTCGGTACGTCGCCGTCAATGATGCCTATGCGCGTTTTTTCGGCCGGGATATTTCCGATTTCATCGGCAACCGCAGCCAGGATCTTCTCGATGCCGGCGAGAGCGCCGACAGGGAGGACAAGGAGCGCCGCGCCCTCGTCTTCGGTTCGGAGGAGGTTGCACTGTGCTTCGATGCGTCGGGCCGCCAGCGTTCGCGCGTGGAAATCGAGAGCTTTTCCCCGTCGGAAGACCGCGTCTACATATTCGGAGTGTTCTTCGCCGTACCGGCTGTTGCGCGCGACGCCTACTCTGCCGAGGCGGTGCAAAGGGAGGCCGATGAGCCTGACTTTTTCCGCTGCGTGCTGGAAGGTCTGCCGGTTGCCACCTTCGTGCGCGATTCCAGCCATCGCTTGATTTATGCCAATGCGGCCCATTCCGAAATTACCGGGCTCGATCGCCACGAAATGCTCGGTAAGACCGAGCATGAAATGTTTGACGTCGGCGCCGACGACTTTTTCGTGGAAAACGAAGCCGTGCTGCACGAGGGACAGAGGCATGAATTCGAAAGCGAAATCGTCGACCGACAGCAGGTGACGCATCCGGTGAAAATTTGCCTCAACCGCGCGACGACGGCGGAGGGCAAGCATTACGCTGTGGGTTCGGTCACCGATACTTCGGCGCTGAAGCAGCGTGAGATGCAGCTCATCGAGGCGCAGGCCCGCGCCGAAGCGTTGCATCAGGATCTCGACAACATCCTCCGCTCGATGCCGATCGGCGTCCTCATCCATAATGGCGACCATATCGTCGAATACGTCAACGATGCCTTCTATGACATTTGGAAATATTCGAAGGACGAGCGTTTTGGAGGTCGCCCCTATCGCGATATCATCGCAAAGCACTACGAGCTGGCACGCTTCGGCGCCGATGGCCGCAGCATCGACGACATATATCAGGGGTGGCTGGCCACGCTGCACAAGGGCGGCGAGCATCTGCAGACGGAAGTGAACTTTGCCGACGGCAAATCCGTCATCATCGATGCGCGCAAGATTTCCAATGGCCGGACATTGATGTCCTACACGGATATTTCTTCCGTGAAGCAGCAATCCAGGGAGATCACCGAGACCCGACTGGCGCTGGAGCATCTCGGCGAGTTGATGGCTGATGCCATGCAGGCGATGTCGCAAGGCCTGCTGATCGTCCAGGACGGCGCGATCCTGCTGGCCAACGATCGGCTGAAGGACATGCTGAAACTGCCGGCCGAACTCACCGAGGTGGGGACGGACTGGTCCGCGGCGTTCGACTATTGCGCGGAACGCGGTGACTTTGGCAATGGTTCCGAGGGGCTGCGGGAATCATGGGCGCAGAGCGTTGCGGCGGGCAAGCCGATCTCCTGCGTATTCCAGGTCGTCGGCGACCGCTGGATACAGCTCGGCGCCGCGATCGGCGAGCATCGCCGCTGGACCGTGGTGTTCACCGATGTCACCGAGATGAAGGAACGCGAGGCGGATCTGCAGCTGCTGCTGGCGCGCAGCAATGCGGCGGATCGCGCGAAATCCGAATTCCTGACCCATATGAGCCATGAAATCCGTACGCCGATGAACGGCGTGCTCGGCATGGCAGAGCTGCTCGGCAAAACGGATCTCGATCCGCGGCAGAAGACCTTTGTCGATATCATCGTCAAGTCGGGCAATGCATTGCTGACCATCATCAATGACATTCTCGATTTTTCGCGCATCGACACCGGCGATATGCATCTGCGCAAGATGGCATTCGACCCCGCCGAAGCTGTCGAAGACATAGCGACGCTGCTGGCCGCCGCCGCATCGGAAAAGAATGTCGAGCTGATGGTGCGCATCGCTCCCGGCGTGCCGGCGGCAATGCTTGGCGACGCCGGCCGCTTCCGCCAGATCGTGACCAATCTCGTCGGCAATGCGATCAAGTTCACCGAACGCGGCCATGTGCTGGTGGAGCTGGACAGCCAGTCCGCGCCGGACGACAACATATTGCTCGTGCTCCGCATCGAAGATACCGGGATCGGCATTCCCGCCGAGAAGCTCGATACGATCTTCGACAAATTTTCGCTGGCGGATTCTTCCTTTGCACGGCGCCTCGAAGGATCAGGTTTGGGCCTTGCCATTACGGCAGGCCTCGTCGATCTTTTCGGTGGCTCACTCTCGGTCGAGAGCGAATGGGGCAAAGGATCGGTTTTCACGGTCCATTTGCCCATGCCGCTGGTCGCCGCACGCGGCAAGGTTCCGGAGCTGCCGGCCAACGTGAAGCGTGCCGGGATCCTGATCGTGGAAGATGATGAGATTCATCGGCGCATATTGACTGAGCAATTGACGCAATGGGGTTTTGACAGCCACGCGGCCGAGGACGGTAAGACCGCGCTTGCCATTCTGGATGCCGCGTTCGATATGGGCGTGTCGGTCGACGCGATCATCGTCGACTATAGTATGCCCGGCATGAGCGGCTATCAGATCGCGAGTGCGGTGCGCGCCGACCCGCGCTTCGAAGCGCTGCCGATCGTATTTCTGACATCGATGGGCGTCGCCGGTCGCGACAAGGATTTTACCGCGGTCAATGGTCAGGCGCATCTCATGAAACCCGTGCGCGCCAATGTGCTGCGCAACACGATCATCGATGTCGTGCGCGCGTCGCGGCGGAAAAACGCGGGCGAGCAGTCTGGCTTTGCCTCCCAGCCGTTGCCGATAGAGGCGGAGGCCGCAGCCGCGATCGAAGCCACCGACCGGATGGCACCTGTCAGACCTGGCAACACCATCGACGTTCTCGTGGCCGAGGACAACGAGGTGAACCAGATCGTCTTCACACAGATCTTGCAGGCGACCGGACTTCGCTTTCTTGTCGTGGAGAACGGCCAGGCGGCGGTGGACGCATGGCGTCAATTGCGGCCCTCGCTAATCCTGATGGACGTTTCCATGCCGGTCATGAACGGCCATCAGGCGACGCGCATGATCCGGCAATTCGAGGCGCAAATCGAGCAGGGATGGCACGTCCCCATCATCGGGGTTACGGCACAGGCATTGGACGTCGATCGCATCGCATGCATGCAGGCTGGCATGGACGACTGCCTATCTAAACCGATCAGCCCCGAACTTCTCGAGGCGAAGATCCAGCGCTATCTCGGCGAAGCCGTTTTCCAGGCGGATCGTTCCAACAGCTAGGGTTGGGCGCAAGGCCGAATAGCGGCTTTCGGCCATCGCGCTGATCGGCATTCTCAGCCATCGGTCGAAACGGTAACAGATCTCCATGCTTCGACCTCCTGTTTGAGGCGCTCAATTCTATCAGTCACAAGTCCAAGGGCGTCGCTACCGAGTAGGAGTTGCGGCGGAGGCGCGTCGGATTCGATCAGATCCAATACGGCGGCAGCGAGCTTGTCTGGATCGCCGAGCTGCTTGCCGCTTTTGGCCTGCCGCGCCTGGCGGATCGGATCGAACAACGCGTCGTAGTCCGCGATCGAGCGCTCGGTCCGGATCATCGAGCGCCCCGCCCAGTCTGTCCGGAAGGAGCCAGGGCATAGGGCGGTGACGCGAACGCCGAACGGAGCCATTTCTGCACGCATGACTTCCGAAATGCCTTGAAGGGCGAACTTGCTACCGCAGTAATAGGCGATGCCGGGCATGGTGATCATGCCGCCCATCGAGGTCACGTTGACGATGAAGCCGCTCCGCCTTTCGCGGAAGCGCGGCAGGAAGGCTTTGGCAATAGCGACGGCGCCAAAGACGTTCACATCGAACTGGCGCCGCATCTCCTCGATGGACGACTCTTCGAGGATTCCCTCGTGGCCGTAGCCGGCATTGTTGATCAGCACGTCGACCGGCCCATGATCCTCCTCGGCCTGTCGAACGATGTCAGCTATCCGGTCGAACTCCGTCACATCGCACAGGATGGACCGCGCCGCCGGCAGGCGCTCCGCAAAGGCTGTCCTCGACTGTTCCGAGCGGACGGTGCCGATAACGTTATGGCCTTGGCTGCTCGCGGCCGCTGCGATCGCGAAGCCGAAGCCGGAGTTCGCGCCGGTGATGAAGAAGGTTTTTCGTGACATGATTGGTGTTCTCTTCTTGATTGGTGAGTGCCACTGACTGATAATCTTCGAAACTGCTGCCAGCGATCGTGAAAACTATGAATAGCTTGCCAAATCCTATGAAGATGGAGTGTCGGGTGTCGAAGCGCGGGGCGTTGGTGGAACTGGCGGGGCTTCTTGCTCCTCGCCAGGGATACAATCCGACCGCGCTCGCTGGTGTACGCCTTCTCAGGACCGAGACGGTCCTTCACGATGTTCCCGTGCTCTACAAGCCGGGTGCGGTATTCGTGTTGCAGGGCCGAAAGCAGGGCATGCTTGACGGCGAGGTTTATCTCTATGATGAGGAGCACTATCTGGCCGTATCGGTACCCGTTCCGTTTCGGATGGAATCCTCGGCCAGCGCAGAACGTCCCCTGCTTGCTGTTTACGTCGAGTTCGACATGCTTCTGGCTGCGGAGATCGCCTCGGAAGTGGGGATGAGACGTTCCGAGCCGAAAGCCGGCAAGGTGCGAAGTCTGGTATCGAGCAGAATGGAGGCAGCTATCGAGGATGTCGTGCTGCGTTTGCTGCGGGCGCTGTGTGATCCCGTCGAGCTCGCGGTTCTCGGTGCAGGCATCCTACGCGAGCTGCATTACCGGGTGCTCGTCGGCCCGCAGGGCGGCGCGATGATCTCAGCCCTGCAGCAGCGGGGCACGTCCGGGAGGATCGTGCGAAGCCTGGCCCGGTTGCGCGAAACCTACGGTTCCGAAATTTCGGTCGCGGCGCTGGCGCATGAGGCAGGCATGAGCGTTCCCTCCTATCACGTTCATTTCAAGGCCCTGACGGGCAGCAGTCCGATACAGTACTTGAAGGCGATGCGGCTCCACGAGGCGCGGTTGATGCTCGCGCGCCAGGACAAGACAATCGCCGAGGTCGCGACATTGGTTGGCTACGCCAGTCCCGCCCAGTTCAGCCGTGACTTCAAGCGACACTTTCGGCGTACGGCATCGGAAGAGGCCAATTGGGTTCGCCGGCATCTTGGTGAGCTGGCCTGAACGCTCGCGACAATTGTTTCTAGCTTGATCGATGAGCCCCGACCTCAGGCCGGCTTGACGCCGCACAGCATTTCCCGCTTGCCGGCGAAGCCTTTGCGCCGCTCGACGATAAAACCAGCCGCCTGCAGGTTTCGGCGCACGAAGCCCGCGGCTGCGTAGGTGGCGAAGGTGCCGCCGGGAACGGTCTTGTCGCAGAGTACCTGCATCAGCTCGGGCGACCACATGTCGGCATTGCGTGACGGTGCGAAGCCGTCGAGATACCAGGCGTCGAAGCCCGGTTGAGCAAAGCTCACGCCGTTCAGCGCCGGGCCGCAGACGACGCTGAGGCGCGTGTTTTGATCGAGCGCCAGCGATACGATGCCTTGCGGATCGTCAGGCCAAGCAGCGACAAGGGCCTGACGTTCGCGATCAATTTCCGGCCAGTGCGACAGAGCCCGGTCGATCTCATTCGCATGCATGGGATAGAGTTCGAACGACATGAAGTGCAGTTGCGAACCCGGTGCTGCCTGCTGTCGCCACTGGCGCCAGGTCTCGCAGAAGTTCAGGCCGGTGCCGAAGCCGAGCTCACCGATGAGGAAATCCTGCCGCCCCTGCCAGCGGGTGGGCAGGCCGTTGCCGGCCAGGAAGACGTGACCGCATTCCAGCCGGCCGTCGGTCTGGCAATAAAAATGGTCGCCAAAAGCCGCTGAATAGGGCATATCGCCGTCGCGCCATTCGAGCTCCGGGCTTGCCGCATTGGTTTCGGACGCCTCAGTCCGATCGGAAACTGGATCTGTCATGGAAAGAGCCGATAATCCCACACGACCCGCCGGTCAATCATCTGTCGATCTGTTGATCGTTGGCGGCGGGATCATGGGCCTGTGGGCGGCCGTTCATGCCGAGCGTCTCGGCATTCAAGCCTTGCTCGTCGAAGCTGGCCATTTCGGGCAGGGGGCGAGCGGCGGCCTGCTCGGGGCGCTGATGCCGCATATGCCGGACAAATGGTCTGACAAGAAGCAGTTTCAGTTCGATGCGCTGGTGTCTCTGGAAGAGGAAATCGCAGCATTGGAGGCAGAGACGGGACTTTCGGCGGGCTACCGTCGCGCCGGCCGTCTGATCCCGCTGCCGAAGCCGCATCTAAGGCAGATTGCGCTTGGGCATTCCCGAGATGCGGAAACGCATTGGCGGCTGGATAAACATGAATTTCACTGGCATGTGCTCGATGCGGCGCCCGTTCCAGGCTGGATTGAGCCTTCTGCTGCCGAAAGCGGATTTGTCTTCGATACTTTGGCGGCGCGCGTTGCGCCGCGTGCGTTGTTGAACGTACTGCGTCAAAGTCTTACCGGAGCAACACATGTCCAGCTCGCCGAGGGCGTTGCCGTCGAAAGCATCGATCCGGATAGAGGGCTGGCGCGTACGAATGAGGGCGATATCCGCTTCGGACGCTGCATGCTTGCTGCCGGTCATCGGTCGTTTCCAATCCTCGACGGGTTGACGGAAGGCCGCAAGTCCTCGCTTGGCCAACCGGTGAAGGGACAGGCGGCCATGCTGAAGGCGGATGTCGACGGCCGTCTTCCGGTGATCTTCCGCGATGGCCTTTACATCGTTCCGCATGAGAATGGATTGGTCGCGGTCGGCAGCACGAGCGAGAATCGTTTCGACGACCCGCTGTCGACTGATGGACAGCTCGACGATCTTCTGGCCGCAGCGCGCGCCATGGCGCCGGTTCTGGTCGGCGCGGAGGTGGTGGAGCGCTGGGCCGGCCTGCGGCCGAAGGCGGTCGATCGCGATCCGATGGTGGGTGCGCATCCCGACCATCCGTCCTTGATTGCATTGACCGGTGGCTTCAAGGTGAGTTTCGGACTGGCGCATCGGCTGGCCGAAGCCGCGGTGCGGGAGGCGGCGGATATGGCTTGTCGTTTCAAATTGCCGCAGAGTTTCACTTTAGTAAGTCATATTTCAGTCATATCACATAAAACGTGAATTCGCGCCCCTTTCGGGTCGTCAATCTGTCACGCAAATCACCTATCTCCTTGGCCGTTAGCCCTTGCCGGTCAGCCGGTCTATCGTGCCTTGGAGGAATTTTATGCGTTACGCCATTTGCTTCACGCCGTCCGCGAGCGATCCGCTGACGCTTGTGGCGGCAAATTGGCTCGGCCGCAATGTCTATTCCGGCGAGATGGTCGATCCGCCTGCCATTCGCGGGCTCGGCATACACGAAATTGCCTTCTACACGGCCGTTCCCCGCCGCTATGGTTTCATGGGCCTGCTGAAGGCGCCTTTCCGGCTGGCGGAAGATATGTCCGAGGCGGCGATGTTGCGCGATCTCATGCGGTTTTCCGGTTCGGTCGCGCCTTTTGAAATCCCTCGGCTGGAGGTCGCACGGCTTGGCGGAGCGCTGGGCCTCGTTCCGTCTGCACCCAGCCAGCAGATGCATTTCCTGGCGGCATCCCTGGTTCAGGCCTTCGACCAGTATCGCGCGCCATTGACCGAAGCGGAAATCGAGCGCATCGATCCGGACGGCCTTTCGGCGACGCAATTCGCCAACCTGCACCGTTGGGGCCATCCGCACGTCATGGACGAGTTCCGATTCCAGATGATGCTGACGGGCACTGTCGGCCCGGCTGATCTGCAGCGCATGGAGCGCGCATTGCGCGACTTCTTCGAGCCGGCGCTTGCCGCACCGGTTCCCGTATCCAATATCGCGTTGATGATGGAAGACGGTTCCGGCGGTCCCTTCCGCGTGCATTCGCTGCATCCGATGGGAAAGATCAGCGCCCGGAAAATCGCGTAGGATAGCGCGGCGGGCTTACCATTGAAGAGAAAGTGATTTTCCCACTTTCCGTCTCGACTTTCCCGGCATGGATGCTACCGTCCTCTGATCAGAGAAGGTGCTTCAATGTCGGAAAACTATTCCCGCAATCTCATCGGCTACGGCCGCAACACGCCGGATCCAAAATGGCCCGGTGACGCCCGCATCGCGGTGCAGTTCGTGATCAACTACGAAGAGGGCGGAGAAAGCTGCATTCTCGATGGCGATCCAGCTTCCGAAAACCTGCTCTCCGAGATCGTTGGTGCGGCACCCTGGCCGAACCAGCGCAATCTCAACATGGAATCGATCTACGAATACGGCGCACGCGCCGGCTTCTGGCGGCTGTGGCGCATGTTCACAGAGCTCAAGGTGCAGGCGACCGTCTATGGCGTGACGCTCGCCATGGCACGCAATCCGGAGGCGGTTGCGGCGATGAAGGAAGCTGGCTGGGAGATTGCGAGCCACGGCTACCGCTGGCTGGAATACAAGGATTTTTCGGAGGATCTGGAGCGCAAACATATTCTCGAGGCTGTCCGGCTGCACACCGAACTCACCGGCGACCGGCCTTACGGCATGTATCAGGGCAAGCCGTCGGACAATACGCTGCGGCTCGTCATGGAGGAGGGCGGCTTCCTCTATTCCTCCGATTCCTATGCCGACGATCTGCCCTTCTGGGTCGATGGCCTGAACGGCAAGCCGTTCCTGATCATCCCCTATACGCTCGAAACCAACGATATGCGCTTCGCCACGCCGCAGGGCTTCAATTCGGGCGATCAGTTCTTCACCTATCTCAAGGACGCCTTCGACACGCTCTATGAAGAGGGCAAGCATGGCAGCCCGAAGATGATGTCGGTGGGCTTGCATTGCCGCCTGGTCGGTCGCCCCGGCCGCGCTGCGGCTTTGCGACGGTTCATCGAATATGTGCAGAAGCACGACAAGGTCTGGATCCCGAAGCGTATCGAGATCGCCAACCACTGGTATGAGAATCATATGCCCGGGGGCGAGCGCTGACATGATATCGCGGGCCGATTTTATCGGCCGCTTCGGCGGCGTCTTCGAGCATTCTCCCTTCATTGCCGAGCGGGCTTACGATGCTGGAGCTATTACCGAGCCGCTGACCTCGGGCGGGGTGCATGCTGCTTTGGTGCGGTTCTTCCGTGCCGCCAGCGAGGCGGAGCGACTTGGCGTGCTGCAGGCCCATCCGGATTTGGCGGGCCGGTTGGCGATTGCTGGCGAGTTGACGGAAGACAGCCGCAAGGAGCAGGCCGGCGTGGGCCTCGATCGGCTGAGCCCTGCAGAACATGCGCGGTTCACCGAACTCAATGCAGCCTATGTGAGCAAGTTCGGCTTTCCCTTCATTATCGCGGTCAAGGGGCTCGGCAAGGAGGATATCCTGGCTGCCTTCGAAACGCGGATCGATAATGACCGGGATACGGAATTTGCAACGGCAACGGCCCAGGTTGAAAAGATCGCTTTGCTGCGCCTGCAATCCATGCTTCCGGAGGGCTGATAGCGAGCTGTCTCCCGAGCTGCTCATGACTTGGTATTTCACAAACTGGGGCTGTGTCATATGAGCCTGGATCGGCTAATCGCCCACCTTGATTACATGCAGCGGGCCGTGTCCGAGGCAGATCAGTTCCTTCGCGGAACTGATCAAAGCGCGTTTTTCAAGAATGTCGAGAAGCAGCGCGCCGTCGGGATGACTCTCCTGATGATCGGCGAGGCGGCCGCGCGCATTGCGGAGGAATATCCGGAGTTTGTCGTTGACCATCCGGAGCTGCCTTGGCATGAGATGCACGACTTCAGGAGCAGAATTGCGCAGGGCTATTTCGACATCGAGGTGACGGCCCTGTGGGACATCGCGCAAAAATCTCTTCCTGAGTTGTTCTCCCAACTGGATTCCATTCGCCATTGGCGAGCGGAAGGCGAATGATCATCGAATGACACAGCATCTTGAAATTCACCCGTTAACGAAGGCCGCGTTCGCACATTTCGGCGATGTGATCGAGGCCGATCCGGCAACGATGCGGCTCATCAATGGCGGTACGACGGAGCGCTTCCATGCGTTGTCCAGCGCCGAGGCCATCGGCGACGGCGCGCGGGTCATCCTGAACCTGTTTCGCGGCCAGCCGCGCGCCTTTCCTTTTACGATCGAGATGATGGAGCGCCATCCTTTCGGCAACCAGTGTTTCGTGCCGCTGAATGGCCGGCCGTTCCTCGTGGTCGTTGCGCAGGATGAGGGCGGCAGGCCCGGCAAGCCGCAGGTCTTCCTGGCGCGGGGCGACCAAGGCGTCAACTATCGGATCAATGCCTGGCATTATCCCCTGATGGCGCTCGGAGAGCAGAGCGATTTCCTCGTTGTCGATCGCGACGGGCCGGGAAACAATCTGGAGGAATATTTCTTCGAAACGCCCTACATCATCGGAGCGCCGACGCTATGACCGGACTGACCACGCATGTACTCGATACCACCCTCGGCAAACCGGCCGAAGGCCTGGTGATCGATCTTTTCAGGATCGAGGGCGATCTCCGCACGCATCTGAAGACGGTCACGACCAATGCCGACGGCCGTGTGGATGGCGGCCCCATCCTGATCGGCGACAGCTTCGTTGCGGGCACCTACGAACTGCTGTTTCGGGCCGGAGATTATCTGCGTGCCAGCGGCGCCAAGCTGCCGGAGCCGGCTTTTCTCGATCTCGTGCCGATCCGTTTTGGCATCGCCGATACGACGGCGCATTACCATGTGCCGTTGCTGATCTCGCCCTACGGCTATTCCACCTATCGCGGGAGCTGAGATTTGCGTTTTGCTGCGATCGCGGACATTCACGGCAATCATCTGGCGCTCGAAGCAGTGCTTGCAGATATCCGCAAGCAGGGCATCACCGAGATCGTCAATCTCGGCGACTGCTTCAGCGGGCCGCTGACGGCTGGCAAGACGGCGGATATGCTGCTGGAGCTGAATGCGCTGACGGTGCGCGGCAATCACGACCGGTATTTGATCGAACAGGTACCGGAAACGATGCATATCTCAGACCGCGCTGCCTATTCTGAGCTCACCAAGCCTCATCTCGATTGGCTGCGCGGCCTGCCCACCAGCGCGATCTATCTGGATGAGGTCTATCTCTGCCACGCCACGCCGGCATCCGATAATGTCTACTGGCAGGAATCCGTCTCTGCGGACGGTCACGTCCATTTGAAACCGATCGAGGAGATCGAGGCACTGGCGGCCGATATCGATTTTCCGCTGATCCTGTGCGGGCATACTCATATTCCGCGTGTCGTCCGGCTCCGCGATGGCCGCCTGATCGTCAATCCCGGCAGCGTCGGCTGCCCCGCCTATGACGATGACCTGCCTCATTATCACAAGGTGGAAGCCGGAAACCCGTTCGCCTCCTATGCCATTCTGGAAAAGGCCGGCGATAACTGGCTGCCGGTCTTCAGGCAGGTCGCCTACGACCACATGGCGATGGCGAAGCTGGCGGCGCAGAATGGCCGTCCGGAATGGGCGAGCGGTCTGGCAACGGGCTGGCTGCGTTAGAAATCAGCCAAGATCGATCGATCCACGGCCTTAATATCCCGCTTGCCGCAGAGCGCCATCGAGATATCCAGTTCCTTGCGGATGATCTCGAGCGCGAGCGTCACGCCTTCCTTGCCCATGGCGCCAAGACCATAGAGGAAAGGGCGGCCGATGAAGGTGCCCTTGGCGCCGAGTGCTATGGCCTTGAGCACGTCCTGGCCGGAGCGGATGCCGCCATCCATATGCACCTCGATCTTGTCGCCGACGGCGTCGACAATTCTCGGCAGCATGCTGATGGAGGAGTGGGCGCCGTCGAGCTGCCGGCCGCCATGGTTGGAGACGATGATGGCGTCGGCGCCGGTATCGGCGGCCGCTTTCGCATCCTCGACGTCAAGAATGCCCTTGATGATCAGCGGGCCGCCCCATTGCTCCTTGATCCAGCCGACATCGCTCCAGGAAAGCTTGGGGTCGAACTGCGAGTGCGTCCAGTGCGACAGCGTCGTCATGTCGGAAATATTCTTGGCATGGCCGATGATGTTGCCGAAGGAACGACGCTTGGTCTTCAGCATCTCCATGCACCAGGCAGGCCGCGTAGCCATCTGCCAGAGGTTTTTCACCGTCATTTTGGGCGGTGCCGACAATCCGTTGCGGATGTCGTTATGGCGCTGGCCGAGGATCTGCAGATCGGCGGTCAGCACCAGCGCCGAGCATCTCGCCGCCTTGGCGCGATGGATGAGGTCGAGGACGAAGTCGCGATCCTTCATCACGTAGAGCTGGAACCAGAAAGGCTGTTTCGTCACCGCGGCGACATCCTCGATCGAGCAGATGCTCATGGTCGAGAGCGTGAAGGGAATGCCGAATTCCTCGGCCGCGCGCGCCGCCAGCATTTCGCCATCGGCATGCTGCATGCCGGTGAGGCCGGTCGGCGCCAGCGCTACCGGCATGGACACCTTCTGGCCGACCATACTGGTTTCCAGCGACCGGTCGGATATGTCGACGAGGACGCGCTGGCGTAGCTTGATCCTCGCGAAATCCGCCTCATTCGCCTCATAGGTCGACTCCGTCCATGAACCGGAATCGGCATATTGGAAGAACATTTTCGGCACGCGCCGCTGCGCAAGCGTCTTCAGTTCGGCGATGGTAAGCGGCGCGGCCATGGTCTCTGCCTTCTGGATGGTTACGTGCTGGCGGGTTCGAGTTGCCTTATTGAAGGGTCGATTTCATCGGCTTTCCAGCGACATAGGTTTCGACCACGGCGCGGTCGTCGCCCATGGTCTGCAGCAGGAACAGCTCTTCGGTGAGGCTCTTCGTGACCTCCATCTTCAAAGCCATGGCCGGCGTCGCGGCAGCGTTGAGGACGATGAGGTCGGCTTCTGTGCCGGTGTCAAGCGTGCCGATTTTGTCGACAAGAGAGAGGGACTCGGCATTCCCGCGGGTCATGTAGTAATAGCTTTCCAACGGGTTCAGCCGTTCGCCGAGCAACTGCTGGATCTTGTAGGCCTCATCCATGGTGCGCAGCATGGAATAGCTGGAACCGCCGCCGATATCGGTGGCGACACCGATGCGAACGGGCTTTTCGCGGCGGGCCAGCGCTTTGAGTGGGAAGAGCCCGGAACCAAGAAAGAGGTTCGAAGTCGGGCAGTGGACGGCGACCGCACCTGCCTCGCTCATCGCATCGGCTTCGCGCTCGGAAAGGTGGATCGCGTGACCGAACAGGCTTTTGGGACCGAGCAACCCATAGTGGGCGTAGATATCGGTATAGTCGATCGCGTCCGGATAGAGTTCGCAGGTGAACTTGATCTCATCGTGGTTCTCGGAAAGATGCGTCTGAATATGCAGATCCGGGAATTCGCGGGCGAGGGCGGCGGTCGCCTCCATCTGTGCCGGAGTGGAGGTGATGGCGAAGCGCGGCGTGATGGCGACGTGGTTGCGGCCCTTGCCGTGCCAGTCTGATATCACCTGGCGGGTCTCGTCATACCCCATCTCGGGCGTATCGAGCAGGCCTTGCGGGGCATTGCGGTCCATCATCACTTTGCCGCCGATCATGCGCATGTTGCGACGCATGGCTTCGGCAAAATAGGCGTCGGCGGAGGTCTTATGCACAGAGCAGTAGGCGACGGCCGTCGTCGTGCCGTGGCGGATCATCTCGTCGTAGAAATGCGTGGCGATACGCTGCGCATGCGCGCTTTCGACGAAGCGGCATTCCTCTGGAAAAGTATAGGTATTCAGCCATTCCAAGAGGTTGGCGGCATAGGAGGCGATCACCTGCATCTGCGGGAAATGCAGGTGCATGTCGATGAAACCCGGCAGGATCAGGTGCGGACGGTGGTCGATTTCGACGACATCGTCCGGCGCCTGCGCCTTGATACCAGCATAGGGGCCGGCCGCGATGATCGTGCCGTTCTCGACCAGCAGGCCGCCGTCGCTTTCATACGCGTAGCTGTCCGCGTCGTCGAGGCTTTGCGGCAGGCGCTTGAAGGAAAGCAGGCGGCCGCGCAGAAGGGTGGTCATTGGCTCTTTTCTCCGATGGAGCTTTCGAACCAGGCGACCAGCAGCTTGCGCTCCTCCGGCGTGACGTCGGTGACGTTGCCGGGCGGCATGGCATGGCTGCGGCCGGCCTGGATATAGATCTCCCGGGCATGCATAGCGATTTCCGCGTCATTTTCCAGCGTTACGCCTTTCGGCGCGCGCACAATCCCCTCAAAGACGGGCTCGGCCGCATGGCACATGGAACAGCGCGCGGAGACCATTTGCTTGACCGCCGGGAAATGGGCGTCCGAGGCGAATTGCTGGAAGGCAGGCGAGACGGCGTTGGCTTCTTTTTCGCCGGTCAGTATCTTCGGAACGGTCGAAAGCCACATGATGACGATGAAGAGGACGACTGTGACGATCCAGGTCCAGGTCGGGCGGCCCTTGCGAGCATGCGTCGTGTTGAACCAGTGGCGAATGGTGACGCCCATCAGGAACACCAGCGCCGCGATCACCCAATTGTAGGCCGTGCCGAAGGCCAGCGGATAGTGGTTCGACAGCATGAAGAAGATGACGGGCAGCGTCAGGTAGTTGTTATGCAGCGAGCGCTGCTTGGCGATGCGGCCGTATTTGGGGTCCGGCGTGCGGCCGGCAATCAGGTCGGCGACGACGATCTTCTGGTTGGGAATGATGATCATGAAGACGTTGGCCGACATGATCGTTGCCGTGAAGGCGCCGAGATGCAGGAAGGCGGCGCGGCCGGTGAAGAGATGCGTATAGCCCCAGGCCATGAAGACCAGCACGGCATAGAGCACGATCATCAGCCCCCAGGTATTGTTGCCGAGCGGCGATTTGCAGAGCAGATCGTAGACGATCCAGCCGCCGGCAAGCGAGGCCAGCGAAATCAGGATCGCGACGGGAACGCTGACATCGAGCACATGCCGGTCTATCAGGAAGAGATTGGCGCCGCCGTAATAGACGATGCACAGCATCAGGAAGCCGGAAAGCCAGGTGAAATAGCTCTCATATTTGAACCAGGTCAGATGCTCCGGCATCTGCGCGGGTGCGACGAGATATTTCTGGATATGATAGAAGCCGCCGCCGTGAACCTGCCATTCCTCGCCATAGGCGCCAGGCGGAAGATGCGGGCGCTTCACCAGCCCGAGATCGAGCGCGATGAAGTAGAAGGACGAACCGATCCAGGCAATGGCGGTTATGACGTGGAACCAGCGGGCAGCAAAGGCCAGCCACTCCCACGCTATGGCGTATTCATACATTCAGTTCCCCTTCTTCTTCCTCCGACTCGACACCTTGCAGAATGTTGAGAGCGTATGGAAGAGGGGTGTTTGATGTGTCGGTAAAAAGCCGTGGCCTTGTCTAGCGCCCAGGGCGCATTAGATCAGATTATGGAAGTTTTTTAATAAAATGCCCTCGGCTGCTTGGAGCGGGCCGTGTCCGCGGCTGCCGTCTATTTTTTCGACGGAGAATTGCCCATGCGTGGTATTCTGGCGTTCGTATTTTTTCTTCTCTCCGCAGCCTCTGCCTTGGCGCATGAGGCGCCCTCCGGCTGGTCCTACGACCCATATTGCTGCAGTGGCGACAGCAAGACAGGTGATTGCGAGATGATTCCGTCACGCACCGTCACCATCGTGCCGGGGGGCTACCGAGTGACGCTCAATCCCGGCGACCATCGCTACGTAACGCACGCGCATATCTTCAATCTACCACAGCGGAAAACGATGCGCTCGCCGGACGGAGCCTATCATCTCTGCCTGTTCCCGGACGAAAACACGCCGCGCTGCTTTTATGCCCCTGACATGGCTTACTGAACGCTTTTCCCGGAATTGCTCTACTCCAGCGGCATGCCGAATTCACCGAGGATCCAGTCCCTGAAGGCACGAATGCGCAGTGTATGGCGCCTGTTCTCCGGATAGGCGATCCAATAATCGGAACCGTCGGTCGAAAGAAGATCGAAGGGCTGGATCAGCTGTCCGGAGGCCAAATCATCCGCGTAGAATTCGGGGGTCAGCACGGCGACGCCCTGACCGGCTATGGCGGCGCTTGCTTCGAAGGACTGTGCGCCAAGCCGGCTGCGCGGCCTGCCCTGAAGGCCGGGATCCGCCACGCCCGCCTCCTGGAACCATTGGACCCACCATGGATCACCGGCATCGATGATGCGCAGTTTGAGGAGATCGGCCGGCTCGTGCACGCCGCCGATCGTCGCAGCCAGGGCCGGGCTCAGCATGGGCGTGAAATGCATCTTCATCAGCATGTGCGCGCGCAAGCCGGGCCAGTTTCCGCGCCCGACGCGGATGGCAATGTCGGCGGGCTCCCGGGCGAAGTCGATGATCGAGGCTGACGTGGCGAGGCGAACGGCGATCTTGGGGTGCTTGAGCTGGAACGTACCGATATGGCGTGCCAGCCATTGGGACGCGAAGGTGGGGGTAGAATGGATATGGAGAGTGGTCTCGGCGTCGCCGCTGATGGAGGCCATGGCCTCCTGCAACATGGCAAAGGCTTCCGCGACTTTCGGTGCGAGTTGCTCTCCGGCCTCGGTCAATAAAATCTGCCGCGGACGGCGCAGGAATAGAGGCTCGCCCGTCGTCTCTTCAAGCAACTTGATTTGATAGCTGACGGCCGTCTGCGTCATGCCGAGCTCTTCGCCGGCACGGGTGAAACTGCCGAGCCGGGCAGCGGCTTCGAAAACGCGCAGGGCATTCAGCGGGAAGCGCTTCGACAGCTTCATGGATAAGTTCTCTTTATGTATGTAGATGATAGTTCGATTGGAATTTCAGCATTTTTCGAGCCAAACTTCAACTCATATCGCTGATCTGATTGAGGTGTTGTCATGGATTGCTATGTTGTAGAGCAAGTGCAAGCAGCCAGGCCTACGGTCCTGGCACGTGTTCTGGAATCGTTGACGCAGGCCTTCGTCAAGCATGCGGAGCCGTCGACGCATCTCGATCTCGACGAGATGCCGGACCGCCTGAAGCGTGACCTTGGATTTCTCGATGGGCGGGAGCCGCGTTATGACGATAGAGCGCCACTGTAATCGGCAAGGGTCGCCAAGAATCTGACGATTATCCTCTACCACAATGTGGTAGAGGAGGTTGCGAGAGGCACGATTTCCTTTTGTGACTTTCGGTTACCTACCATCTTCGACATGGCGGGCAATCACATCCCCTTCAGCCGTTCGACCGCCATCAGCACCCGTTCCGGTGTGGCCGGGGCATCGAGGCGCGGGCAGACGCGGTAATCCGCGACACTGGCGATTGCCATCGAGAGTGCCTCCAGCACGGATATGCTGAGCATGAAGGG
The DNA here is from genome assembly GCF_008370325.1 of Martinezella tropici. GTDB lineage: Bacteria > Pseudomonadota > Alphaproteobacteria > Rhizobiales > Rhizobiaceae > Rhizobium > Rhizobium tropici_B. Next base: position 570,258 of record NZ_VNIP01000006.1, read on the forward strand.
CGGCTCGCCGACGGCCTTCGAGCGGCCGATGGTTGCCTCCGCATTTTCGGACCATTCCGCCAGGCGGACGTTGAAAATCTTCGGCCGGTCGGAGGCGAGAGGGATCTTATAGGTCGACGGTGCATGCGTGCGCAGCCGGCCCTTGGCATCCCACCAGAGCTCTTCGGTCGTCAGCCAGCCCATGCCTTGCACGAAAGCGCCCTCGACTTGGCCGATATCGATCGCCGGATTGAGGGAGCGGCCGACATCGTGGAGGATGTCTGTGCGGTCGATCTGATATTCGCCGGTCAGCGTATCGATCGACACTTCCGAGCAGGCGGCACCATAGGAGAAGTAGTAGAAGGGCGTGCCGCGGCCGGCCTTGCGATCCCAATGGATCTTCGGCGTCTTGTAGAAGCCGGTGGCGGAAAGCTGCACGCGAGCGAAATACGCCTGTTTGACAAAATCCGGGAAGGGAATTTCCTCTTCGCCGACGCGCACGCGGTTCGGCAGGAATTGCACTTCCTCGGCGCCCACCCCCCATTTTTCGGCCGCGAAGGCGACGAGCCGCTCCTTGATCTGCCGCGCGGCGTCATAGGCTGCCATGCCGTTCAGGTCGGAGCCGGACGACGCCGCTGTTGCCGAGGTGTTCGGCACCTTGCCGGTCGTCGTAGCCGTGATCTTCACGCGGTCGATATCGACCTGGAAACTATCGGCCAGCACCTGCGCCACCTTGGTATAAAGGCCTTGCCCCATCTCGGTGCCGCCGTGGTTCAGGTGGATGGAGCCATCCTGATAGATGTGCACCAGCGCGCCGGCCTGGTTGAAGGCGGTCATGGTGAAGGAGATGCCGAACTTCACCGGCGTCAGCGCGATGCCCTTGCGGATGAAGCGGCTGGAGCGGTTGAACTCGATGATGGCGTTTCGGCGCGCCTGATAGTCGGACGTTTGTTCCAGCTCGTCGACGACGCGGTTGATGATATTGTCGGTGACCTCCTGGTGATAGGGGGTCAGCGTCCGGCCGGAGCCCGGCTGGCCATAGAAATTGGCTCGGCGCACTTCGAGCGGATCCTTGCCGAGCGCATAGGCGATCTCTTCAATCATGCGTTCTCCGCCGACCATGCCTTGCGGGCCACCGAAGCCACGGAAGGCCGTGTTGGAGACGGTATGCGTCTTCAACGGCTTCGAGACCAGATGCACATGCGGGTAGAAATAGCTGGAATCCGCATGGAACAGCGCGCGGTCGGTGACCGGGCCGGAGAGATCGGAGGAGAAGCCGCAGCGGGCGGCATAGGTCGCATCGACGGCATGGATGCGGCCCTCATCGTTGAAGCCGACTTCGTAATCCACGAGGAAGTCGTGCCGCTTTCCGGTGGCGCTCATGTCCTCGTCGCGGTCGGGCCGGAATTTCACGGCGCGGCCGAGCTTCTTGGCGGCGACGGCGGCGAGCGCCGCAAACTGGTTGCCCTGCGTTTCCTTGCCACCGAAGCCGCCGCCCATGCGGCGCACATTGACCGTCACGGCGTTGGACGGGGTGCCGAGGACGTGACCGACGATATGCTGGATTTCGCTCGGATGCTGCGTCGACGACCAGACGGTAACTTCATCGTCCTCGCCGGGGATCGCCATGGCGATGTGGCTTTCGAGATAGAAATGCTCTTGGCCGCCGATGCGCATCTGCGCCTTGATGCGATGCTTGGCATTCGCCATCTCGGTTTCGGGCTCGCCGCGCTTCAGCGTCATCGGCTCGTAGACGAGCGGTGCTCCATTGGCGAGCGCACCGTCGATATCGCTCCAATGCGGCAGATCGCGGTAGTTGATCTTGGCAAGGCGTGCGGCACGCCGGGCGGCATCGCGGGTTTCGGCGATGACGGCGAAGATCGGCTGTCCGTGGAATTCGACCTTAATCTCGGTAAGCAACGGTTCGTCATGCATGCCGTTGGAGCTGGTGTCGTTGACGCCGGGGATATCGGCGGCGGTGAAGACCCCGACGACGCCCGGATAAGCCCGAACGGCCGAGAGGTCGATGCTGGCGATCTCGGCATGGGCACGGTCGGAAAGGCCGAGCGCGCCGTGCAGCAGGCCGGCGGGTTCGGGAATATCGTCGATGTAATCGGCGGTTCCGGTCACATGCTTATGGGCGGAGTCATGACGCAGCGAGCCATGCATTGAGCCGTTGATGACCTTGCGCTCTTCGAAGGTGGATTTGTCCATTTATTGTCCTCCTTCTTCGAGAATGTTCGTGATGGCAAAACCGATCGCGACTAGCCCCTCATCCGCCCTGTCGGGCACCTTCTCCCCGTTTTGACGGGGAGAAGGAGATAGGCGAGCTCGCAGCCTTCCTTCCAGCCTATCAGCTCGCGAGGGTACAGAGGTTGTTCCCTCTCCCCGTTTTAACGGGGAGAGGGTTAGGGTGAGGGGCAATGCGGCATATTCTGTAGCCCTCATCATGCCAGCACCTCGAAGCGGCTCAATTCCTGCGGCGCACCCGATGTTTCCAGGTAGAAACGGATGAGAAGGTTCTTGGCGGTCAGCTGCCGGTATTCAGCACTAGCGCGCCAGTCGGAGAGCGGCGTGTAATCGCTGTCGAAGGCATCGCGCGCGGCGGTAACTGTCGCCTCCGTCCAGGGCTTGCCGATCAATTCCGCCTCGACGGTGCGGGCGCGTTTCGGCGTGCCGGCCATGCCGCCAAAGGCGATGCGGATATCGGCGACCTTGCAGTCTGCATCCAAGGATAGATGGAAGGCGCCGCAAGCGGCTGAAATATCCTCATCGCGGCGCTTGGAGATCTTGTAGACGGCGAAATGCGCATCTTCGGCTGGGTATGGCACGAAGATATCTTCCACGAACTCCCCCGGATTGCGATCTTGCTTGCCGTATTCGATGAAGAAATCCTCCAGCGGCAGGCTGCGCGTGCCCGCCGTCGAGCGTAGCTTTACCGTCGCGCCGAGCGCGATCAGCGGCGGCGGCATGTCGCCGATCGGCGAGCCGTTGGCGATATTGCCGCCGATGGTGCCCATATTGCGCACCTGCTCACCGCCGATGCGATTGATCAGGTTGGCAAAAGCCGGGATCTTTTCACTGATCACAGCAAAGGCACGGCTATAGGTGACGCCGGCGCCGATGGTCAGGCCCGCATCTTCAACGGTAATTTTCTGCAGATCGGTCAGATGGTTGATGAAGACGGCCGGATTGAGCCGGCGCATCTGCTTGGTGACCCAGAGGCCGACATCGGTCGAGCCGGCAACGATGGTCGCCTGCGGCTCGCCGGCGAGCACCTGTACCAGCGCCGAGACGGAACCGGGCACGATAAGGCGATCCTCGCCCTCGGCAATCTCGATGGTGTCGCCGCCCTGCATTGCCCAGAGGCGGGCGATGATATCGGCCCTGGTCTTTTCGAGCGGGTCGAAGAGCGCGCTCGGCCGCTTCTGGCTGACCTGCTCGGCCGCCTTGACGATGGGCTCATAGCCCGTGCATCGACAGAGATTGCCCTGGAGCGACTTCTCGATCTGCGCCCGGCTCGGCTTCTCCGTCGAAAGCCAAAGACCATAGAGCGACATGACGAAGCCCGGCGTGCAGAAACCGCATTGCGAGCCATGGCAATCGACCATCGCCTGCTGCACCGGATGAAGCGTGCCATTCTGGGCGGCCAGATGCTCGACTGTCACGACATGGGTCGCGTGCAGCGAGCCGACGAAGCGGATGCAGGCATTGACGGATTCATAGTGCAGCCCGCCATCGATCAGCCGTCCCACAAGTACCGTGCAGGCGCCGCAATCCCCTTCCGCGCACCCTTCCTTCGTTCCCGTCAGGCGCCGTTGGAGGCGCAGGAAGTCGAGCAGCGTCTCAGTTGGGCGCAGGCTGGATAGGGTAATATCCTCGCCGTTGAGGATAAAGCGGATGCTGTCGCTCATGTCGTTCCCGTTTATAATTTCTTGGTGGGGCCGGATGCGCAGACGAATCCGGCCCTAACCGTCTATGGTTATTCCGCGGTCCAGCCACCGTCAATCGAGACGTGCGTGCCGGTTACCTGGCGTGCCTCGTCGCTTGCAAGGTAGAGCGACAGGGCGCCGATCTCCTCAGCCTTGACGAACTCATGCGTGGGCTGGGCCTTGAGGATGACTTCGTTCTTGACCTGCTCCTCGGTCATCCCGCGCGCCTTGGCGGTATCCGGGATCTGCTTTTCGACAAGCGGGGTCAGGACGTAGCCGGGGCAAATGGCGTTTACCGTCACGCCGAATTCGGCAAGCTCGAGTCCTGCCGTCTTTGTGAGGCCTAATATACCATGTTTTGCCGCGACATAGGCGGATTTGAAGGGCGAGGCGACCAGACCATGCGCCGAAGCGATGTTGATGATGCGGCCGTATTTCCTGGCCTTCATCAGCGGAATGGCGGCGCGGATGGTGTGGAAGGAGCTGGAAAGATTGATCGCGATGATCTGGTCCCACTTCTCGATCGGGAAATCCTCGATCTTCTCGACATGCTGGATGCCGGCATTGTTGACGAGGACATCGACGCTGCCGAAGGTGGAGTTGGCGGTCGCGATCAGATCGGCGATCTCGGCGGGCTTCGTCATGTCGGCCGGATGATAGATCACTTTGCCGCCGCCGGAGGCTTCGAGCTTGGTCTTGATCGTGTCGATTTCCTCGGGCTTTCCGAAGCCGTTGATGACGACGTTATCGCCCTTGGCGGCGAAGGCGGCCGCGATGGCGAGGCCGATACCGCTCGTGGAACCGGTGACGACAACTGTTCTTGCCATGATCTTCTCCTTGGACAGCGCAGCTTCCTGCTGCAGTGCAAAACGGCTTGAGCTTACTGCATAATTCCTTAAATCGGGATCGATTTTAGGGATAAAATTATGCAGCAGCTTTAAAGTGCTACAGCGACCTTTGCCCGTCACATGTGACGCGCGGTGCTGTAGTCCCAAACCTGCGGATATGGCAATCACATTGCTGCCAGTCCCTTTTGCGGCACCTTGACCCACGATGCCGTGAACAGGAAAGCGCATATTTCAGCGAAAAATTTCGTTTTGCTTTCTTTTCACATTCGTTTTGCTCGCGTATCTGTTGCTTCGGGATGCAACAGGCGGGAGGAACGCATGAGCGGTTATGTCTTGGCGATCGATCAGGGAACGACGTCGACGCGGGCTATCGTTTTCGACGGCAAGATGAAGGTTGCCGGTGTCGGACAGAAAGAATTCACCCAGCATTATCCGAAACCCGGCTGGGTAGAGCACGATCCGGAGGAGATCTGGTCGTCTGTCCTCGTCACCGTCCGCAGGGCGATCGAGGCCGCCGGCATCACCGCCAAGGATATTGCCGCTCTCGGCATTACCAATCAGCGTGAAACCGTCGTCGTCTGGGATCGCGAGACGGGCAAGCCTATCCACAATACCATCGTCTGGCAGGATCGCCGCACGGCAGGCTATTGCGAGAAGCTGAAGCGTCAGGATCTGGAAAAGCTCTTCACCCGCAGTACCGGCCTGCTGCTCGATCCCTATTTCTCTGGCACCAAGCTCTCCTGGCTGCTCACCAACGTGAAGGGCGCCCGCGCCCGCGCCGCCAGGGGTGGCCTCTGCTTCGGCACCATCGATACCTTCCTGATCTGGCGGCTGACTGGCGGCAAGAGCTTCGTCACCGATGCCACCAATGCTTCGCGGACGCTGATGTACAATATCGACGCGAACGAATGGGATGATGCGCTGCTGGATATCCTGCGCGTGCCGGCCGCGATGCTGCCCGAGGTGAAGGATTGTGCTGCGGATTTCGGCGTCGCGGATGCCACGCATTTCGGCGCGGAAATCCCGATCCTCGGCGTTGCCGGCGATCAGCAGGCGGCGACGATCGGCCAAGCCTGCTTCGAGCGCGGCATGATGAAATCCACTTATGGCACCGGCTGCTTCGCGCTGCTCAATACCGGCGCGGACATGGTGCGCTCGAAGAACCGCCTGCTGACCACTATCGCCTACCGGCTGAACGGCGAGACGACTTATGCGCTAGAAGGCTCAATCTTCATTGCAGGCGCCGCGGTGCAATGGCTGCGCGATGGGCTGAAGGCCATCCAGCGCGCTTCGGACTCCGGCGAACTGGCGGCCAAGGCCGATCCGTTGCAGGAGATCTATCTCGTGCCGGCCTTCACCGGTCTCGGCGCGCCCTACTGGGATCCGGATGCCCGTGGCGCGATCTTCGGCCTCACGCGCAACACCGGGCCGGAAGAAATCGTGCGGGCGGCGCTGGAGGCCGTTTGCTATCAGTCTCGCGATCTCCTGGATGCCATGCACAAGGATTGGCGCAATGGGAGTGGACAGGACACGGTGCTGCGCGTCGATGGCGGCATGGTCGCTTCCGACTGGACGATGCAGCGGCTTGCCGATCTGCTCAATGCACCGGTCGATCGTCCGACCATTCTGGAAACGACGGCCCTCGGCGCCGCCTGGCTTGCCGGTAGCCGCGCCGGCGTCTGGCCGGATCGCGCCGGCTTTGCCAAGGCCTGGGCGCGGGACCGGCGGTTCGAGCCTAAGATGGATGACAAGACGCGAAACGCGAAAATGAAGGGGTGGAAGAACGCGGTGTCGCGCACCTTGAGTACACGGTAGAGGCGATGGCCATGATGCCACGGCTCACCTTAGGTTATGCTGTGTAAGATTTCTTTATTTTGCTTATATAAGGGCACGCAGCGATACTCACGCCGTCATTGGTTCGGAGGGGATGTTCCGAGCCATCTTCGAAAGTTTTTTCCTTTGGAATGAATGCCTTCTGAGAGACGACGACGGGGATAATGGCTGCTCAATTTAGCGAAGTGAAGAAACACGTTTACCGGCAGATCAAGTATCATCTGACCCGACCGAAGCCACCGATGCTGGCCGAACGGTTCGATGGGCCTGTTCTCGTCGTCGGATCGGCGCCAGTGTCGAACAAGCCGGCGGATTTCGACAGAACTTTCCGGGTGATCACCATCAATGGATCGCAGGTCGTAACGAAAGACTGGGGAATAGAGACGCCCGACGTGACGCTCGTTCAGTTCAACCAGATCGAAGGCACGAACACCAATGCCGTCGAGGTGCGTCGCGTTCTGAACGGCGAGCGGACGAAGATGCTCTATGTGCTGCTGTGGCGGAAGGAACTTCAACGGCTGGAAGACGGATTGAAAGCCTTCAACTACGGCTACGACAGGCTTGAAATCGTCGACCGCTACAAGCGCATGGCGCTGCTGGACCGGGTCGGCGGGGTAAAGTGCAGCGAGCTCGGCGCGGACGACAAATGCTCCAACGGCATTAACGCCGTCCTGTTCGCGCTCTATAATGGCGCAACCGAAGTGATCATCACCGGCATCAACCCCGATTCCGGCGGGCATGTCTACAACACGGAAAACCTCGCGCGACTGCATGTGCGCAAGGACCGTGAGGTTCTCGAGCGGCTTCTCGAACGCGGCTACCCTGTGTTCACCACCGATCCCGGCGTCTCGCAATCTGTCGGGCTGCCGCTATGGGCGGGCAAGGCGAAGGCCGGCCGGACCGTGGAGGCCGATGCCAAGGCCAAGCGGCCGGCACCGATAACGGCTGCGGCTGTCATCAACCCTTGAGCTAGGGGCTTACCGACGGTCAATCTGCGGCTGACGCTTGTCGTGATTCCGTGCCAAGATCGCGGCATGGAATCACTCGATCGCACAGAGACCAGTCGGATATCGATGCCGCCGCCATTGCGGCCGGGCGATAAGGTGCGTTTTGTATCGCCCGCAAGCTCGCCCGATAGGGATAGAGTTCTGAGGAACGCCGAAATCCTCAAAGGTTGGGGGCTGAAGGTCGACTTCGGCGAACACGTCTTTCGCAAGTGGAGCTATCTTGCCGGGACCGACGAGGAGAGGCTGGCGGATCTCAACGCTGCGCTTCGCGATCCGGATGTTCGTGCGATCTTCACCACGCGCGGCGGTAAAGGATCTTATCGTATTGCCGATCAGCTGGATTTCGCGGCGGCGCGAAGGGACCCAAAATTCGTCATCAGCTTCAGCGATATCACCGCATTGCATTTGAGCTTGCTGAGACATTGTCATCAAGTCGGCATTCACGGCGCGTTCTCTATCGGGCCGAACGAAGAGAATATCAGTCCCTATACGCATGACTCGTTGCGTCAGGCGTTGATGACGACCGAGGATATCGTCATCACTGCGCGCCCGGAAGAAGCGACCTCGCGGCTGACGACAAACGGTGCGGCCAGAGGTCGGCTGATCGGCGGCAATCTCGACATGGTGGCGACATCCGCCGGCTGGGCGTTGCCGGACATGCACGGCGCCATCCTGCTGCTTGAGGCCATCGGTCTGTATCCCGGTCAGGTGGACCGGCAGATGACGATGCTGCGCAAGGCGAGGCATCTGGATGGTCTGGCGGGGATCGCCATTGGACAGTTCACCGATTTCGAGTTCGATCGTCCTTATTCGGTAATCGATATTCTGCGCGAACATCTGGCCGAGTTGAACGTGCCGATCCTCGGCGGCTTGCCGCTTGGGCACGGCGATCGTCCGGCAAGCGCTTTGATAGGTGCCGTCGCGGAGTTCGACGCCAAAGCGGGAACATTGGTGGTTCGGCGTGACCGAACCTGATGTCTTTCCAGAACAAATTTTTTGACGCGGCCTGTCGGAGCAGATGATATTCCTTCGTCTTTAAAGGGAGAAGGGAATCCTCATGCTTTATGCGATCCTATGCTACAACGACGAAGATACCGTATTCGCCTGGTCCAAGGAGCAGGAGGAGGCAACCATGGCGCGGCTGATTGCCGTGCAGGAGCCGCTCAGGGAGGCTGGCAAGCTCGGCCCGGTGGCACGCTTGATGCCAACGACGGCGGCGACGACCTTGCGCAAGGGTAAGAACGAGCCGATCGTCATTGACGGTCCCTTTGCGGAAACGAAGGAGCAGTTGCTCGGTTTCTATGTGGTCGATTTCGAAACCCTCGACGAAGCCATCGGTTTTTCGAAGGAGCTTGCCGCGGCCAATCCTGGCGTTGGCTCCTATGAAATCCGCCCGCTTTACGTTTTCCGGCCGGGAGCAGTCGCGACATGACCGATATTGCCTGGATCGACATCGCGCTTACCAATGCCCGGCCGCAGGTCATGGGCGCTCTGCTGCGCTATTTCCGCAATCTCGATATTGCCGAGGAGGCCTTTCAGGAGGCCTGCCTCAGGGCCTTGAAGACCTGGCCCGACAAGGGGCCGCCGCGCGATCCCATTGCCTGGCTGATCTTCGTCGGCCGCAACAGCGGCATCGATACGGTGCGCAAGCAGGCGAAATTGCAGAGCCTGCCGGATGAGGAGGCGATCTCCGATACGAGTGATGCGGAGAGCGATCTGGCCGAACGGCTCGATGGCTCCGGATATCGCGATGATATTTTGAGGTTGCTATTCATCTGCTGCCATCCGGATTTGCCGGCGACGCAGCAGATCGCCCTGGCTTTGCGCATTGTTTCCGGCCTTTCGGTGCAGCAGATCGCCCGTGCCTTCCTCGTCAGCGACAGCGCGATGGAGCAGCGCATTACAAGGGCTAAGGCGCGTGTCGCCGCAGCAGGCGTTCCCTTCGAGACGCCGGGTGCGGTCGAGCGCAGCGAACGGCTGGCGCTCGTCAGCGCCATGATCTACCTCATCTATAACGAAGGCTATTCGGCCGGCGGAACGCATCGCGAGGCTGCTGCCTTCGCCGACGAGGCGATCCGGCTTTGCCGGCTGCTGTTGCGGATATTTCCCTCCGAGCCGGAGACCATGGCGCTGCTGGCGCTGATGCTCCTGCAGCAATCGCGCAAGGAGGCACGGTTCGACACCAGTGGACAGATCATCCTGCTGGAAGATCAAGATCGTACGCTCTGGGATCGCACGTTGATCGACGAGGCGCTGGCGCTGCTCGACAAGGCGATCCGCCACCGCAAGCCCGGTCCCTATCAGGTGCAGGCGGCGATCGCGGCGCTGCATTCCCGAGCAAAGAGGGCTGAGGATACGGACTGGGAGGAGATCGATCTGCTCTATCAGATGCTGGAGAGACTGACGCCGTCGCCGGTCGTCACGCTCAATCGCTCGGTCGCGCTCTCCAAACGGAAGGGGCCGGAGGCGGCCCTGACGCTGATTGCGCCGCTGGAAGCGCAGCTCGACAGCTATTTCTATTTTCATGGGGTGAGGGGCGGCCTGCTTGCACAGCTTGGCCGCGCGCAGGAGGCACGCGTCGCCTTCGACAGGGCTATCGCGCTTGCCCGTTCGCCCGCCGAGGCCGCCCATATCCGCCATCAGCTCGATCGTCTGAGCGCGGATGCTCTTGCGGCTGCAAAATAATCGGAAAATTTGTGTCTCCCATGTCGGGAAGCGACGGCTATGAACGTCGTTAAGATATAGGCCGAGCAGGCCGCGTCAAAATGGAAAGAGGAAGAGGACCATGACCGAGCAGGCCCCGCGCCATGAACTTTCGTTGACCCGCATCATCGACGTACCGCGCGACAAGATCTTTCGCTGCTGGACGGAGGAGGAGCTGCTGAAGCAGTGGTTCGCGCCGCGGCCGTGGACGGTGTCCGCCGCCAGTGTCGACGTTCGCGCGGGCGGCTCGAGTTCGGTCACCATGCGCAGCCCGGAGGGCGAGGATTATCCAGGCAACGGCGTCTATCTCGAAGTCGTTCCGAACGAGCGGATCGTTTTCACGGACGCTTTCGTCAGCGCCTGGGTGCCATCGGCAAAGCCCTTCATGGTCGTGACGATCCAGCTGGACGATCTTGGCGGCGGCAAGACGCGCTATACCGCGACTGTCCTGCATTGGTCGGCCGAGGATCGCGAAGCGCATGAGAACATGGGCTTCCATCAGGGATGGGGGCAGTGCGCCGATCAGCTTGCCGCGCTAGCGGCCAGAATCTGAATTCCTAATCAATTCCGGGGGATACGAACATGTCTTATGCAGTCGATTCATCCACACCTTCGGTCACGCGGGCTCAGCGCGTGGCGGGCATGATCCTGAGCGGACTGGTCATTGCCTTCCTGCTGTTCGATGGCGTGATCAAGCTCGTTCCGCTTCCAGTCGTCACGGAGACGATGGCGGCTCTCGGCTATTCCGCCGATCCGGCGCTGGCTCGGCTTCTCGGTGTCATCACGCTCGGCTGCGCCATTCTCTATGCGATCCCGAGGACGTCAATCCTTGGCGCAATTCTGTTGACGGGCCTGCTCGGCGGCGCAATCGCGACGCATCTGCGGATCGGCAGTCCGATCTTCTCGCATCTGCTGTTCGGCGTTTATCTCGGCGTTATCGCCTGGGGCGGGCTTTATCTTCGTTATGAAGCGGTTCGCAAAATGATTCCGTTCTTTGATCGAAGCTTTTGATTTCAGATTCGATTTGCTAAGGCTCGCTTCTCGAAAAAAGGGGTGAGCCATGCCGCAAGTGATTATCGCGCCGGTCAGGCAATCCGATGCGGACGAGCTGATCGCCGCCAATATCGCCAGCCGCGCGCATCATGTGCCCTGGGCCTATCCCTTTCTCGATCGCGACGGTTTCGACACATGGTTCGGCCAGACGGTGACGGGGCCGAACTTGGGTCTGGTGGCGCGCGATCCCGGCTCCGGCGCTATCGTCGGCGTCGTCAATATCAGCCAGATGGTTTGGGGCGGCTTCCGCAGCGCCTTCCTCGGCTATCACGGCATGGTGGGTTTTGCCGGCCAGGGCTTCATGACGGAGGCGGTTCGCCTGGCCGTGGCGCATGGCTTCGATGCCATCGGCTTGCATCGGCTCGAGGCCAATATCCAGCCGGGCAACCATCCGTCGATAGCGCTGGTCAAGCGGCTGGGTTTCCGCAAGGAAGGGTTTTCGCCCAAATATCTGAAGATCGGCGGGGTCTGGTGTGACCACGAGCGCTGGGCATTGCTGTCAGACGATCCGCGCTCTTGAGCTCTTTCGGAATTCGAAAGGCGCGCTATCTGGCAGAAAGCCCAAAAAGATATTGACTGCGCGAAGCGAAGGGGCGAAAGCGACCTTGAGCCTCTCGCCGAACCGTTGCGCAGAGCGCGGGAGTGCCGGAAGCTGTAAATGATCGTCTCGACCGAAGAAGAACTGACCAAGCTGAAAGATATCGGTCGCATCTGCGCCAATGCATTGCAGGCCATGGCGACTGCGCTCGAGCCGGGCATCACCACGCTGGAGCTGGATGCGATCGGCCGCAAGGTGCTGGAGGATGCCGGCGCGCAATCGGCGCCGGAGCTGGTCTACAAGTTTCCCGGTGCGACCTGCATCAGCGTCAACGAGGAAGTGGCCCACGGCATCCCCGGTGCACGCGTGATCCAGGCGGGCGATCTGGTCAATCTCGATGTTTCGGCCGAGAAAGACGGCTTCTTTTCCGATACCGGCGCATCCTTTGCCGTGCCGCCGGTCAAGCCTAAGATCGAGCGCCTCTGCCGCGACGGCAAGCGAGCGCTCTGGGTCGGTCTCAATCAGGTGCGCAGTGGCGCGCCGCTTTCAAAGATCGGGCAGGCCGTCGGCGCCTTTGCGCAGAAGAACCGCTACACGCTGATCGCCAATCTCGCCAGCCACGGCATCGGACGCTCTTTGCATGAAGAGCCCGCCGAGGTTTCCACCTGGGCGGACCCTGATGAGACCCGGATCATAGAGGATGGCCTGGTCTTCACCGTCGAGCCGTTTCTCTCGCTCGGCGCGAGCTGGGCGGAGGGGGGCGACGATGCATGGACGCTCTATGCCGAACCGCAGGCGCCAACGGTCCAGTACGAACACACGATCATCGCCACCCGCAATGGGCCGATCATCCTGACATTGCCGGACAAGTGACGTCCTGAAGCGCGTCGCGAATCTTTCAGATTCGCTTGTCGCGCTTGAGGTCTTTGATTTTGCGCATGCCTTTGTCGCAACACCGCTGCGCACTTTTGCGCGGCATGCTGCAGCTCAATCGCCGGACTTCGGCTCTTCCTGGGCTTTCGTTTCGCCGCGGATGATATCGGCGGCGGCCCGCTCGAGGATTGCCGCGATGCGTGCGCCTTCGGCCTTGCTCCACGGGAATTTCGAGCGAAGCGCGGAGCGCAGCAGGTGGCGGGCGCGATGCACATCGCCAGCGCCATGGCGATCGAACGGGTTGTCGCGCTCGTCCTCATCTTCGCCACCGAAAACCTGCCGGACGCGCGCCATCTTCTCGCCGATGGAGGTGAGCTTGGCGAGCGTGACCTCGACCAGATCACGGTTGTCGTCGACACGCTTCTGGCCGCTTTCAGTGATGCGGTAGAGTTTCTTCGTGCCGCTCACCTCGACTTCGGCCTGTCCCGTCTCTTCAAGATAGGTGAGTGCTGGGTAGATGACGCCCGGGCTCGGCACATAGAAGCCGCCGGAGCGCTCCTCAAAAGTCTTGATCAGTTCATAGCCGTGGCGCGGCTGCTCGGAAAGCAGGGCGAGGATGATGAGCTGCAGATCGGCCGCATCGAACTTGCGTCCGGTACGGAATCCGCCGCCGAACATGCCGCCCTTGAAGCCTCTCATGAAGTCTCTCCTGTGCTCGCCGTGCGATTCACGGCCTCGGCCATGTCGTAGGATATATGCCTCGACGATGTCAAAGCCATCTCCGAACATGCGATCTCTGAAACCTCTCATATCGTTTCTCCTTGTTGGGTGTGAGGGTTTATATCGTTCGTCATGTCGTAAGATATATATCGTAAGATAGCTTTGCGCAAGGGGGAGCGGATTTCCCAATGGATAGTTCGAAAGGGAGTACGCCCATATGGGAAAGGAATTCATCCAATGGGTGAAAATTCGCAGCTGAACAACTGCATCACGATCGTGGGATAAGCGATTACATCTACGTAAGAATAGGCATCCGGCGGTTGCCGCTCCAGGCGAACTGTCCTAGGCTCGCCTCAAATTGACGTCATTTGTGGTCGTTCGAACCAACAGGAAGCCTAACCGTCGTGTTTCATTCTTTCTTCCCGAATCCGAGATTGTTTTTTTCCTCATCGGTCATCTGGGCGCTCGTCTGCGTTTTCGTTTGGTACCTTCTCGGCACGCATGTGGTCGCCTCGATGGGGTATCCGCCGTTGCCCGAGGATCAGCAGCCCGTAGGGGCGGCGTTCTTTGTTGCTCCCACTAATTTCTTGTTTTACCTCTATTTTATTCTCTGCGCCGCGATCTTTTGCGGGTTTTGGCATGTGGTTTCGAAGAGCAACCCCTGGATCGCATGGTCCGTGTGGGGCTCAGCTTTCATCGTCTTCATCACCTATTTCGGTGTTCAGATCGACGTAGCGGTAAACGTGTGGCGCCGGCCTTTCTTTGACCTCCTGCAAAATGCGCTCGGCGGAAAGCCCGGTGTTACGGATGGGGATTTCTACGGATTGCTGTGGGCGTTCACGCAGCTTGGTCTGGTGGGCGTTGCGGTCAGCGTCATTTCATCGTTTTTCCTAAGCCACTATCTCTTCCGCTGGCGTTGGGCGATGAACAATTTCTACATGTCGAAATGGGAGAAGCTTCGGCACATCGAAGGCGCATCGCAGCGTGTTCAGGAAGACACGATGCGCTTTGCAACGAACCTCGAAGGGCTCGGCGTCAGCCTTATCGGCTCCGTCATGACGCTTATCGTCTTCCTGCCGATCTTGCTGGAACTGTCGAAATACGTGACTGACCTGCCGATTATCGGCGTAATTCCGTATTCGCTCGTCTGGTTGGCGCTGATTTGGTCGGTATTCGGTACCTTCCTGCTTGCACTCTTCGGGATCAAGCTGCCGGGGCTGAACTTCCGCAATCAGCGCGTAGAGGCGGCCTACCGAAAGGAGCTTGTTTACGGCGAGGACCGTGAAGACCGCGCGCAGCCGCCTACCGTGAAGGAACTCTTCTCGAACGTTCGACGCAACTATTTCCGCATGTACTTCCACTACGCCTATTTTAACGTCGCTCGTTATTCCTACGGTCAGCTCGATGCGATCTTCCTCTATTTCGTACTGGTGCCGACTTTCGTCGCGCATAAGATCACGCTCGGCATCTGGCAGCAGATCGCCACGGCCTTTGGCCAGGTCAGCAATTCCTTCCAGTATCTCGTCAGCTCCTGGACGACGATCATCGAGCTGCTGTCGATCCATAAGCGTCTGAAAGCCTTCGAAGCTGCCATTGACGACGAGCCGTTACCGGAGATCGATCAGACCTATCTCGAGCGCGAAGCGGGTGTCATCCACGCGGACGGTTGATGGCAAAAGGTTCTGACCTTTTCATTGGTCAGAAGATCCGGGCCATCCTCGCCTTTCGACAAGCTCAGGGTGAGAATGGAGTGGATCCCGCAACAAATCCAAAGAGTTGAGCCGCTGGAGGTGAGGCCCTCATGGTGAGGAGGCCCGAAGGGCCGTCTCGAACCACGAGGGCGTTCGTCGCTGCAATCGACCCACTGGGTCGATTGCTCGGGTTTTGCCCGACCGCTCCTCACCCTTGCTGGGACTTGCCTCTGGCGGCGATCAGCGGGATGGCTTCGGAATAGCTGACGCAGGCGACGTCCTGCTTGTGGCAGACGTCGCTGACGAAGCGGTCGAGCGCCCGCCAATAGGCGCCGTCGTTCATCTCAACGAAATGGAAGCCGAGCTGCAGCGGAATGCGTTCGCCGTCATATTGCTTGTTGAAGGCGGCTTCGAAGGCGTCGAAGGTGCGGTCCTCGTAGGTCTTGGCATTCGCCTTGTCCTCGGCGCCTTTCGAGTGGCGGACATAGAGATTGTAGTCCATGCCAATGACCGGACGGTGTTCCGGACCCTCGGGGATCAAGGGCAGGCCGAAGCGGTAGATGCCGTCGACCACCTGCGGCAGGGCGGGGCCCTTGGTGACGAGGCTTGCATCATACTGGAAGCCCACCTCCTTCTCCGCCGGCACAAGGCCGTCGCTGGTGGAAAGATAGGGCGCGCGGAATCCTCTAACGTCGTTCGTGGCGAAATCTTCCCAGCCCTGCGGTTCCTTGTCGGCAAGGCCGACATTCTTCCAGGCGTCGCGAAGGGCGATGCGGGCATCCATGAATTCTTGGCTCCAGTCGGCAGCACTCCAGCCCTTGCCGTCGAAATGGCCGCAGGCATGGCTGGAAATATCGTGGCCCTCCAGATGGGCGCCCCAGATGTTGGCAATACGGGTGCGCACATCGTCCTCGCTCTTGGCGAAGCCGACATTCGATTTGCCTGGACGCTGTTTCGGCCCCTGATAGGCCTTGGCCTGCGCCTTGTTCATCAGGAAAGTGCAGGAAAGAAAGTAGGTGAAGTGCGCGCCGTTGCGCGAAGCGATCTCCCGGCTCCTGGTCCAGAGCGCATTGTCATGAGCCCCGTCGAAGGAAATCATGACGAGCTGCTTGGGCTTGCCGTCCGCATGCGCCGCGGCGGGAAGAACAAGAGAAAACGCGACGGAGAAACAGGTAGCTAAGCGAAGCATGGGCACCGAATATTGATTTGATCGAGCACGGTTTTGCGAAGGTCGACTTGCGATATCGATGGCGTGCTCCAGATGGCCTCCTTCCTTTCGCGTAAATGCGGCGAAGCTGCGGTGATGCTGGCATTTTTTTGCCACAGCCGATAAGGATGTCATTACAAGACCGTAGGGGGCTTCATTCATGGCATTGCTTATTCTTGGCATTGTTCTTTTTCTCGGCATCCATCTGGTCCGCGTCGTCGCTCCAGGCTTGCGCAGCTCGATGATCGCAAGCCTCGGCGAATCCGGCTGGAAGATCGCCTATTCGATCGCAAGCATCGTAACCCTGATCATCCTCATTTATGGCTTCGGCCAGGCGCGCGACATGACACCGATCTGGTCGCCGCCTTTCTGGATGAGCCATATCACCATCCTGCTGATGCTGTTCGCGATGATCTGTCTTGTCGCCTCGCTGCTGCCGGCGGGGCATATCGCAGTCAGGACGAAGCATCCGATGGTGCTGTCCATGAAGATCTGGGCCTTGGCGCACCTGCTCTCCAATGGTGATGGTGCGGCGATGCTGCTCTTCGCCGCTTTCCTCGCCTGGGGCGTGATCCTTCGCATTTCGCTGAAGCGACGCGAGCGCGCCGGCGAGATCACCCTGCGTCCGTTCGTCTCGGCGAAATACGATCTCTATGCAATCGTCATCGGCGCCATCGTCTGGGCTTTGATCGTTTGGAAGCTTCATGCGTGGATTATCGGGGTTTCGCCGCTCGTTATGTGACGATTTCTGCCGTTCCCCCTTACATCAGCCGTAAAATGGAGTAGAAGGCCCCACTAATGGTAGAGCCGGCGACGATTTCAGGTCAGATCCACCCGAAATCAGAATCCGCTCTCGGAATTTAATAGATAGAGCATGATGTCGCGCGAAAACCGCTGATACTTTTTGACATCATGCTCTAAGCTTGTTGGAATTATTTGGCCCGGGCCGGAGACGAGAATGGCATTCAATGACGATAGCTTCATCCGCGAGGTGAACGAGGAACTGCGTTCGGACCAGCTACGGTTCGTATGGCGCCGTTTTGGCAGGCTGATCATCGGCGGAGCCGTACTCGTCGTTCTTGGCACCGCGGCCTATAGCGGCTATCGCTACTGGGCAGGCAACCAGGCCGGCAGCGGCGGCGACCAGTTTATCGCGGCCCTGACGCTGGCCGACCAGAACAAGACGGACGAAGCGCTCGCCGCGCTGGCCGCGATCGAAAAGAACGGCCCCGGTTCCTATCCGGTCCTGGCGCGCTTGCGCGCCGCGACGCTGCAGGTGCAGAAGGGCGATAAGGCGGCTGCTATCGCCGCTTTCTCCGCGATCGGCAAGCAGACGGATGTCCCCGTCGTTGTCCGCGATGCGGCTCGCCTGCGTGCTGCCTATCTTCTTGTCGATACCGGCACTTACGATCAGGTTGCCGCCGAGGCGCAGGAACTGGCTGTGCCGGCCGACGCCTTCCGTCATTCGGCGCGCGACGTTCTTGGCCTTGCCGCCTACAAGGCCGGCGATTTCGCCAAGGCCCGGCAATGGTTCCAGGCGATCGTCGACGATCCGCAGAGCCCGCGCAACGTTGCCAACCGTGCCCAGATGCTGCTCGATCTCATCACGGCATCCGGCAAGGCGCCGGTCGCAAAAGGCTGAAGGATCGCTAAATGAGCTTCACGGTCGCGATCGTCGGTCGCCCGAATGTCGGCAAGTCCACGCTGTTCAACCGTCTGGTTGGCAAGAAGCTGGCGCTCGTCGACGATACGCCTGGCGTCACGCGTGACCGCCGCCCCGGTGACGCCAGACTGATCGATCTGCGCTTCCGCATCGTGGATACCGCCGGTCTTGAAGAGGCACAGGATGAATCACTTCAGGGTCGCATGCGCGCGCAGACGGAAGCTGCGATCGACGAGGCGGATCTGACGCTATTCGTCGTCGACGCCAAGATGGGCCTGACCCATGTCGACAAGACGCTCGCCGAAATGCTGCGCAAGCGCGGCCGGCCTGTCGTGCTTGTCGCCAACAAATCCGAGGCGCGGGGCTCCGATAGCGGCTTCTATGACGCCTATACGCTCGGCCTTGGCGAGCCTTGCCCGATCTCGGCCGAGCATGGGCAGGGCATGATGGATCTGCGCGACGCGATCGTCGAGGCGATCGGGCCTGAGCGCGCCTTCCCTGAAGAGGAAGACGAAGCGGAGACGAATGTCAGCATTCCGCGTCCTGCCGTCGGCGAAGATGGCGAGGAGATTGACGAAGAGCCTGTCTATGACGAGACGCGCCCGCTGCGCGTTGCGATCGTCGGCCGTCCGAATGCCGGCAAGTCGACGCTCATCAATCGCTTCCTTGGCGAAGACAGGCTGTTGACCGGTCCCGAGGCTGGGATTACCCGCGATTCCATCTCCGTCGACTGGAGCTGGCGCGGTCGCACCATAAAAATGTTCGACACGGCTGGCATGCGCCGCAAGGCGAAGGTGATTGAGAAGCTGGAGAAGCTCTCGGTTGCCGATGCACTGCGCGCCATTCGTTTTGCCGAAACCGTCGTCATCGTTTTCGATGCGACCATTCCCTTCGAGAAGCAGGACCTCCAGATCGTCGATCTCGTCGTCCGCGAAGGCCGCGCCGCCGTGCTCGCCTTCAACAAGTGGGACATGATCGAGGATCGCCAGGCCGTGCTCGCCGATCTGCGCGAAAAGACCGACCGGCTGTTGCCGCAGGCGCGCGGCATTCGCGCCATACCGATTGCCGGCCAGACGGGCGAGGGATTGGACCGCCTGATGCAGGCGATCGTCGATACCGACAAGGTCTGGAACAAGCGCGTCTCGACCGCCCGGCTCAACCGCTGGCTCGAGACGCAGCAGGTTCAGCATCCGCCACCGGCCGTTTCCGGCCGCCGCATCAAGCTGAAGTACATGACGCAGGTGAAGGCGCGACCTCCAGCCTTCATGATCTCCTGCACGCGCTCGGATGCTCTGCCGGAATCCTATGTCCGCTATCTGATCAACGGCCTGCGTGCAGATTTCGCCATGCCCGGCGTGCCGATCCGCATCCATTTCCGTACGTCGGAAAATCCTTACGAAAACAAGAAGAAGCGGTAGTTCGCTTCAAGCGCGCGATCGGAGATGGCGCGTTTCAATTCAGGCTGCGTTCCTGCTGAGCGCCTCGCGCAGCATCGTGATTTCCGCCTTCAGACGTGTCAGTTCGTCGGGCGTTTGCTCTGTAGCATCCAGAATGCACGGGGGAACGGTCGCCGCCTTCTTTTTCAGCGCTTTGCCTTCGCCGGTGAGGTGGATCAGCACTTGGCGCTCATCTTCCTTGCTGCGGATGCGATGAATGAAGCCGGCGGCTTCCAGGCGCTTCAAAAGCGGCGTTAGCGTGCTCGATTCCAGGAACAGCTTTTCACCGATGCCACCGACGGTCTGGCCATCTTCTTCCCATAACGTCACCATGACGAGATACTGCGGATAGGTGAGGTTGAGCGCATCAAGCATGGGCTTGTATAGCCGATTCATAGCGTGGTTCGCCGAATAGAGCGCGAAGCAAATGAAGTTATCCAGCTTTAACAGGTCGTCGGTCATCTCAAGTCCTCCCTGAGAAGTCTTATGTAGATCGTGCGATAAATAATTGTACAGCCAAAAAGGCGCCGGGGCTATGGATTTCTTCGGGGTTTGAAAAGCCGGCTTCGGATGGCGGCGCGTTTCCAGCCCGGCGGCGACATCCACCCCTGTGGCAGGTGCAATAAGACCCACCGGCCAGACGGTCAGGCTGCGATCACGTTTGGGCGCTCTCAGTTATCTGGCGCAGGGTGACGACGAATTCAATATCGGATTCAAGCGCAACAAGGCCTTAGTGCTTGTGAGCCCGGCCTCGATGGTTGGCGATCCGGACGTTGCCGATGAACTGCATGGTCGCGGCTTCCCAGGAATAACTGAGCGCCAGGGAACGGGCCGCCTCGCGCGAGCAGGAGAGGGCGGCAAGGCAGGCCGTCGCCAGATCGGCATCCACGACGCCGGCTGCCCTGTCGCCGGCGAGAATATCCGCAGGCCCGGTGACGGGATAGGCGGCGACCGGGACGCCGCTCGCCAGCGCTTCCAGAATGGCATTGCCGAACGTGTCGGTCTTGGACGGGAAGACGAAGACGTCAGCCTGGGAATAGGCATGCGCCAGCTCCTCGCCGAACTTCGCTCCCAGAAAATGCACATCGGGATAGAGCTTCTGCAGTTCCGAGCGTGCAGGCCCATCGCCAACGACTACTTTGGATCCCGGCAGGTCGAGATCGAGGAAGGCGGGGAGGTTCTTCTCCAGCGCCACGCGACCGACGGTCATGAAGATCGGGCGGGGCAGGCCGAAGGGATTGTCTTCCTGGGGCTGCGGCCGAAACAGCGAGGAGTCGATGCCACGGCTCCACGGCAGCAGATTGTGGATGCCACGCTGCCTGAGCTCGTTTGCAAGACTTGGTGTCGCCACCATGCAGCCGTAGCCGGCATTGTGAAACCATTTGACGAAGGCATAGAGCCAGTTTTGCGGTATCGGCAGGCGGGCGGACACATATTCGGGAAAGCGGGTATGATAGCTCGTGGAAAAGGGCATGCCGTTTCGTAGGCACCAGCGCCGCGCCGTGAGCCCGAGCGGGCCTTCCGTGGCAATGTGCACGTAGGTCGGCCGCATCGCCTCTATTCTCGAGGCGACCTTGCGATAGCTGGCGATCGAGAGCCGGATTTCGGGGTAAGTGGGGCAGGGGATATTGCGAAAACCGTCCGGCGTAATCATGGAGACTTCGATCCCCATGCGGGTCAGTTCGCGATTGGTGTTCTCGATCGAACGGACGACGCCGTTGACCTGCGGATGCCAGGCATCGCTGACGATGAGCAGCCGTTCAGGTACTGCGACAGGTGTCGCCGCCTGGTTCCAGGTGGTTTGATCGATGTCCGACAAGCGTTGCAACATGCCCAAAACAGTCCATCCGCACCACATCCTCATGATGACGGTGCCAGCGATTGCGGTGTTTCAAACATGATTCCCGCGCCCACCTTATTGTGGAGGGTGTCCATGATGGAAATATTACAGTGTCTATTTGGCGACTTTCAGCTTCTGGGGAGAAACGAGCGCGCCGTATTCCCGAATGACCTTCGCCGCGATTTCGGCGGCGAAGCCGGCTGCGGCAACCGCGTCCTGACGCTGCAGATAATGCGCCAGAAATGCGCCGTTGAAACTATCGCCGGCACTGGTGGTGTCGACGACCTTGGCGACCTTGACCGCGGGAACGAGCGTCTCGTCGGTGTCATCGCCGATGGTCGCACCTTCCGCACCATTCTTGACGACGACCATATTGGCGCCATGCTGCCGGTAGCGGCGAATGGTCGTGGCAATGGAATCGTCGCCGAAATGCACGGCCTCGTCGTCAAAGCTCGGCATGACCAGTGTTGCGGCGCGTGCGCCTTCCGCGATCATGGTGTGCATGGCGTCCAAGCTCGACCACAGGCGCGGACGCAGGTTCGGGTCGAAGGCGACGAGCTTGCCGGCCGCCTTGGCGCGACGCAGTTCCGCCAGCAAAGTGAAGGCATCTTCGCGCGACAGGATCGCCAGCGTGATGCCGGAAAAATAGAGGACGTCGGATGCCTCGATTGCGATGCGCAAGGCGTCGCCGTCGGCGGCAAGCTGGCGGGCGGCGGAGCTGTCGCGCCAATAGCTGAAAGAGCGTTCGCCGTCCTTCAGATTGATCATGTAGAGGCCCGGTGTCTTGCCGCGAAGGCGGCGGATACTTGCCGTGCCGATGCCGGCGCCGGCCATGAAGGCGATCATTTCGTCTGACATGGCGTCGTCGCCGAGCGCGGTAAAATAGTCGATCGACCAGTCTTTCGGCAGACAGGCGCGGGCATACCAGGCAGTGTTGAAGGTATCACCGGCAAAGCCCTTGCGCAGGTGTCCGTCATCGGCCTGTGACAGTTCCACCATGCATTCGCCGATCGATAGAAAACGTCCGCCCAAGACTTCCTCCTGCATTTGTCCTGGTGCTGCATACGCGCAAGCAGCGGTCGGAGCAAGGCGGACGGCGGCAGCCGCCGTCCACTTTTGCTGGATCTGCTTTACGGCCGATCCATGTGATAGCAGGCAGCCGTCTGGCCAGGGCGCACATGCTCGGTCGGCGGCATCTTCGTGCGGCAGACATCCGTCGCCTTCCAGCAGCGGGGCGAGAAGACGCAGCCTGGCGGTGGATTGAGCGGCGAGGGCGGGTCTCCCTGCAGGCGGATGCGCTCGCGGCCGCGCGCCAGCTTCGGGTCGGGGATGGGGGCGGCGGAGAACAATGCCTGCGTATAGGGATGAGCCGGATGGTCGAAGACCGTCGCGGCTTCGCCTGCTTCCACTACCTTGCCGAGATAGAGCACCAGCACATCGTCCGAGATCAGCCGCACGACGGAAAGATCGTGGCTGATGAAGATCAAGGTGAGGCCAAACTCCTTGCGCAGGCGGCGTAGCAGCGTGATGACCTGTCCCTGGATCGAGACATCGAGCGCCGAGACCGGTTCGTCGCAGATGATGAGCTTCGGCCGGGTGATGACGGCACGGGCGATACCGATGCGCTGCGCCTGTCCGCCTGAGAACTCATGCGGATAGCGGTTGATCATCTCGGGAACGAGACCGACGGCGGCCATGATCTCGCGAACACGCTCCTGCCGCTGCGCGCGAGTCAGTTTCGGTTCGAAGACGGTCAGCGGCTCGGCAATGATGTCGCCGACGGTCATGCGTGGATCGAGCGAGGCAATCGGGTCCTGGAAGATGATCTGCATGTCGCGGCGCGCGGCACGCATCTCCTCCTCGGTGAGATCGAGCAGATTGCCGCCCTGCCAGAGAATGCGGCCTTTCTGCGCCCTGATCAGCCGCAGGATGGAGCGGCCGAGCGTTGACTTGCCGCAGCCGGACTCGCCGACAATGCCGAGCGTGCGGCCGGTCTTCAGCTCGAAGCTGACGTCGTTGACCGCCGTCAGCACCAATGGCGGCTTGAAGAAGGATTTCGACGGCAGTTCGAATTCGGTGGTCAGATGTTCGACCTTCAGAAGGGTTTGTTCAGCCATGGACGCGGCTCCGTTCCTGGTCAGCCGAAAGGGGATGGAAGCAGGCGGCGCAGCGACGCGGCGCGAGCGGATCGAGCGGCGGCGCGGCGTCCAGGCAGTCGTCCTGGACATGCGCGCAGCGCGGCGAGAAGGAGCAGCCGCGCGGCAGGTGCATCAGGTTCGGCGGGCGCCCGGGGATGACGGTTAGATCGTCGACATCCTGGTCGGGCCGTGGGATCGCGGCGTGGAGCGCTGCCGTATAGGGATGGGCCGGGCTCTCGAACAGCTCCTCGACCGGCGCCTCCTCGACGATGCGGCCGGCATACATGACGGCGACGCGATCGGCGAGGCCGGCAACGACGCCGAGGTCATGGGTGATCATGACGAGCGCCGTGTGCATTTCCGCCGTCAACTCGTTGAAGAGATCAAGGATCTGCGCCTGGATCGTCACGTCGAGGGCCGTCGTCGGCTCGTCGGCGATGAGAAGCTTCGGCTTGGTGAGCAGCGCCATGGCGATGACGATGCGCTGGCGCATGCCGCCCGAAAGCTCATGCGGATACAAGTTGAAGCGGCGCGTCGGGTCAGGAATGCCGACGCGTTTCAACATATCGAGCGCCGCGGCCGAAGCCGCGCGCGCCGAAAGCCCTCCATGGACCTCGAGCTGCTCCGTCAGCTGCCGCGATATGCGCAGCGACGGATTGAGCGCTGTCATCGGGTCCTGGAAGACCATGGCCATGTCCTTGCCGCGCACATGGTCGAGTTCGCGCGGTTTCAGCGTCAGCAGGTCCTTGCCGTCGAGCAGCGCCTGGCCGCTGGTGCGGCCGTTCTTGGCGAGCAGGCCCATCAGGCCAAGGAAGGTCTGGCTCTTGCCGGAGCCGGATTCACCGACGATGGCAACGCGCTCGCCACGGCCGATCTTGAGGTTCATTTTCGAGACGGCCGCCACCTCGCCTTCCGGCGTGCGGAAGGTGATGGAGTAGTCTTTCAGTTCGAGAAGTGTTTCTGTCATGTCAGCGATCCTTCGGATCGAAAGCGTCGCGCAGGCCATCGCCGATGAAGAGCAGGCTCATCAGCAGCGCGACCAGGAAACCGGCCGGGAAAAACAGCAGCCAAGGCGTCGTCTCCATGCCGGCCGAACCTTCGGCAATCAGCGTGCCGAGAGATGTCAGCGGCTCCTGAACGCCGAAGCCGAGATAGGAGAGGAAGCTTTCCGTCGCGATGATTTCCGGGATGGTGAGCGTCGCATAGATGACCACCGGACCGACGAGATTCGGCACGATGTGCTTGAGGATGATCTTGAACGACCGCTGGCCGGAGGCCCGCGCCGCCTCGATGAATTCCCGTTGCTTGATCGACAAGGTCTGACCGCGCACGATACGGGCCATCGTCAGCCATTCGAGCGCGCCGATCGCCGCAAACAGCAGATAGACGTTACGGCCGAAGATCACCATCAGCAGGATGACGAAGAGGACGTAGGGCAGGGCGTACATGATATCGACGAAGCGCATCATGACCGCATCGACACGGCCGCCGAAATAGCCAGCGACGGCGCCATAGAGCACGCCGATGACAACCGAGACGAGGGTCGCGACAAGCGCGACGGTCAGCGAAACGCGGGTGCCGTAAAGCGTACGCGCCAGCAGGTCGCGGCCATTGCCATCGGTGCCGAAATAGTGGCCGGCGGCGAAGTCCGGAGGACCGCGGAAGGAGGTCCAGTCCGGATCCTCGTAGTTGAAGGGCAGGAAATACGGACCGAATATGGCGACCAGAACCAGCACTGAGAGTACGATCAGCGAAAGTGCCGCGGCCTTGTTGCGGAGCAGGCGACGCATCGCGTCACCTGTGAGGGAACGCCCCTTGGGTGCGAGCCCTTCTGCCGAAAGCAATTCCGCTTCCAGCAATTCTCTCTTGGCGGAATTGAGGATCATCGCATTCTCACTTTCGGGTCGAGCCAGGCATAGGCAATGTCGACCAGCAGGTTGAGGACCACGATCAGGACCATATAGAAAATGACCGTGCCGAGGACCATGCCGTAATCGCGGTTGAGCGCAGCGCCGACGAAGTAGCGGCCGACGCCGGGGAGGCCGAAAATGCTTTCGACAACCAGCGAACCGGTGAGGAGATAGCTGGCCGCCGGTCCGAGATAGGAGACGACGGGCATCATCGCCGGCTTCAACGCATGCCGCATCACGGTCAGCCGCGGGCCGATACCCTTGGCCTTGGCGGTGCGGATGAAGTTCTGGCCCATCACCTCGATCATGGAGCCGCGCATCAGGCGCGAGATGCGCGCCGCATGCGGCAGCGTCAGGACGATGATGGGCAGGATCAGGAACTTGAACGAGCCATCGCCCCAGCCGCCGACCGGCAGCCAGCCGAGCGTGTTGCCGAAGACGAGCTGAAGGATCGGGGCGATCAGGAAGCTAGGCATGACAAGGCCGATAAGGAGGCCGCCGCCCAGCCAGTAATCGGCCGCGCGATTCTGATAGAGCGCCCCAAGACAGCCTATGAAGATGCCGACGACAGTCGCAAGCACGAAGGCGGAGCCGCCGATCGTCAGCGTGTAAGGGAAGCCGGACATGATTTGTTGGGTGACGGTGAAATCCTGGTTGGCGAAGGAGGGGCCAAGGTCGCCCTTCATGACGTCGCCGACATAGATCAGGTATTGCTCAACCAGAGGCTTATCGAGGTTGTAGTGAGCCGCAAGGTTGGCTTTGACTTCCGGCGGCAATGGCCTTTCGCCATCGAAGGGGCCGCCGGGAGCGAGGCGCAGAATGAAAAAACACACTGTCACGGCAATCCACAGAACGGGAATTGTCGACAGCAAACGACGGAGAGCATAGCCAAACATGATTTTAGACGGCTCCCTCCCGGTTGTGTCCGGGAGGGAGCCTGTTCCCAATTATTCTTTGACCGACAGCCAGCGCGTGCGATGGATGTCCTGGATATTGTCGACGAAGCCCTGGACCTTCGGGGCGACGATGTTCTGGGAAACGTAGTAGTAGATCGGGATCGCGGCGCTGTCGTCGAGGGCCAGCTGTTCGGCCTTCTTGTAGATTTCGGCGCGCTTCTTCAGATCAATTTCTTCGTTGCCCTGCTTGATCAGAGCATCGTAGTCCTTGTTGCTCCAACGGCCGTAGTTCATTTCGACGCCGGTGGAGAGCAGGTTCAGGAAGTTGATCGGGTCATTGTAGTCGGCAAGCCAGCCGGCACGGCCGATCTGTACCTCGCCGCGCTGCATTTCATCGTAATGCACCTTGGTTTCGGTGTTGTAGAGCTCGATATCGACGCCAAGCGGCTTCCACATGGCGGCGATCGCGACGGCGATGCGCTTGTGGTTGTCATTGGTGTTGTAACGAAGCTGAGCCTTCAGCGGATGATCGGGGCCGAAGCCGGCTTCCTTCAAGAGCTTCTTGGCCTCTTCGACCTTCTGCTTGTAGGGCTCGTCCTTCCAGCTGACATAGGCCGGCTCGCCATAGTTGGCCGTGCCCGGCGGGACCCAGGAATACATCGGCAGTTCGCCGGTGCCGAGGATCTTCGGGCCGATGACCTCGCGGTTGACGGCCAGGGAGAGAGCCTGGCGGACGCGCTTGTCGTTGAAGGGCGGCTTGGTGGCATTCATGACGTAATAGTAGGTGCCAAGGAACGGCACGACATGCGCCTGGCCGGGAAGGTTCTTCTGGATCCACTCATACTGATCGGCGGGGAAAGAGGTCAGGATATCGAATTCGCCTGCACGGTAGCGCTTCAGGGCGGCGGCCTGGTCTTCCAGCGTGTAGTAGTTGACGTTGTCGATCTTGATGTCCTTGGCGCCGTAATACTGGTCACTCTTGACCATGCTGACATGCGAACCAGGCACCCATTCGGTCGGCTTGTACGGGCCGTTGGTGACGATATTGCCGATCTTGACCCATTGGTCGCCCTTGGCTTCCACGACATGCTTCGGCAGTGGATAGGCCGTGTAGTGCATCAGGGCGTTGAGGAAGTAAGGCGTCGGGTTTTCAAGCGTGATTTCCAGCGTCTTGTCGTCGATCGCCTTGACGCCCAGCTGGGTCGGATCCTTGATCTCGCCCTTGTTGATTTTTTCCGCGTTCCTGATCGTATATTGCAGATAGGCGTATTGCGCGGCGGTCTTCGGATCCATCAGGCGCTGGAAAGCAAAGACGAAGTCCTGAGCCGTCACCGGTTGGCCATCGGACCACTTGATGCCGTCGCGAAGCTTGAAGGTATAAACCTTCTGGTCGGGCGAAATGGTCCAGCTTGCAGCCTGGCCGGGAATTGGGTTGTCCTTGGGATCTTCGGTCACAAGCCCTTCGAAGATATCGCCGTCGATGCGGTTCTCCCAATCGCCGGAAATTTTTTGCGGATCGAGCGAAGTCGGGTCGCCACCATTGTGGATATTGAGGGTCGCGGCATGCGCGGAAACGCTCAATATCGTGCTGACAAAAGCCGCAGCGATAAATTTTCTGGTGATATGTGCCATGTGTTTTCCCACTTTCTGGAGTTCTTGTCCTTGTTTTACAAGGGTGTTTTTGATCCGCAGGTGACCTGTACGTGCAGGTCAATGCGCGAAGTTATCGAAAGCGACGTCGCTTTCAAGCCCCTAAAAGACGCAGGAGCTTCGTGTGTGAACTTTCATATTGATAATTCTCTAAAATTGATACCGCGAATTTACCCGCCCAGGTAGCCGAGTTTGCCATACGGCTGATTGCAGCTTGCCGCTTGCGGCGGAGTGTGCAAACTGAGGAGGCTGGTGCGATATCGAGGCTGTTTGATGAAATCGACGAATAAAGCGGCGGGAGCCGACTGGTGGCGCGGAGCCGTGATTTATCAGGTCTACCCGCGGTCGTTTCAGGATACGGATGCCAACGGGCTCGGCGACATCAAGGGAATTGCCCGCCGCCTGCCTCATATTGCCGCACTGGGTGTCGATGCGATCTGGCTGGCGCCGTTCTTCACCTCGCCGATGGCCGATATGGGCTATGACGTCGCCGATTATTGCGACGTCGATCCGATCTTCGGCACGCTTGCCGATTTCGACGAGATGATGGCGGCAGCGCATGAGTTGGGGCTAAAGGTCATCATCGACCAGGTCATCTCGCATACGTCGGACCGGCATTCCTGGTTCGTGGAGAGCCGGGCGAGCCGCGACAATCCCAAGGCGGACTGGTATGTCTGGGCCGATCCGAAGCCGGACGGCACGGCGCCGAACAACTGGCTGTCGATCTTCGGCGGCCCTGGCTGGGAATGGGATGGCGTGCGCCGGCAATATTACCAGCACAATTTCCTTACCTCGCAGCCGGACCTGAACTTCCATAATCCGGAGGTTCAGGATGCGGTGCTGGCGGCGGTGAAATTCTGGCTCGACCGCGGCGTCGACGGCTTCCGCCTGGACACGGTCAATTACTATTTCTGCGACAAGAAGCTTCGGGACAATCCGCCGGCGCTCGTCGCAACGGGCGGGCTCGATGCCCCCGAGAGCAATCCTTATGGGATGCAGAACCATCTCTATGACAAGACGCAGCCGGAGAATATCGGCTTCCTGAAGCGGTTCCGTGCATTGCTCGACCAATATGAGGATCGCGCGACCGTCGGCGAAGTGGGGGATGGTGCGCGCTCGCTGCAGACCGTGGCCGCCTATACCAGCGGCGGCGACAAGCTGCATATGTGCTATACCTTCGACCTGCTGGGGCCGGATTTCACCCCGGCGCATTTCCGCCGCTGTGTCGGCGATTTTCAGGATAATGTCGTCGATGGCTGGGTCTGCTGGGCTTTCTCCAACCATGACGTCAAACGCCATGTCAGCCGCTTTGCCGAGACGGAGGAAGAGCAGCCGCGCGTTGCGAAGCTTGCGATCGCGCTGCTATCAACCCTTCGCGGCTCGATCTGCCTCTATCAGGGCGAAGAGCTCGGCTTGCCCGAGGCGGAGCTCGCCTTTGAGGATCTGCGCGATCCTTACGGCATTCGCTTCTGGCCGGCCTTCAAGGGACGCGACGGCTGCCGCACGCCGATGCCCTGGGAAGCCAGCCGCGCCCATGCCGGCTTTACCACCGCCGACAAATCGTGGCTGCCGGTTCCCTATCAGCATGCAGCGCTTGCCGTCGACAAGCAGGAGGCGGACGAAGATTCCGTGCTGCATCACTACCGGCAGACGCTGGCCTTCCGCGCAGAGCATGCCGCCCTGCGCGACGGCGACATGATCTTCCTCGACACCAAGGAAGATGTTCTTGCCTTCACGCGTTCCAAGGGCGACGAGACGCTGCTGTTCGTCTTCAATCTTTCCCGCAAGCCGGTGAAGGTCGCTTTGCCGCAGGACATCAAGCTCGGCAAGACCATCGCCATGCCGGGTTTCACCACCGCCGATGCGGGATCGACGGTGGCGCTTGCAGCACTGGACGTCTATTGCGGCAAGCTCGCCTGATCACCCGATCAGCATGAACTTGTCGACATCGACAAGGCCCCGGTCCGATATCTTCAGATGCGGGATGACGGGCAGGGGCAGGAAGGCAAGCTGCAGGAAGGGCTCTTCCAGCGTCGCGCCCAGGGCATAGGCCGCCTGGCGCAAATGGTGCAGCGTATCGCGCACGTTTTCATAGGGCTCCAGGCTCATCAGCCCGGCGATGGGGAGCGCGATCTCGCCGGTGACGGCGCCATCCTCGACGACGACGAAGCCGCCATTGATCTCGCTCAGGCGATTGGCGGCAAGCGCCATGTCGTCCTCGTTGACGCCGACGACGCAGATATTGTGGCTGTCATGGCCGACGGTGGAGGCGATCGCGCCCTTCTTCAGCCCGAAACCCTGGACGAAGCCGTTGGCGTGGTTGCCGTTCTTGCCATGCCGTTCAATGACAGCGACCTTGATGATATCGTTGCCGAGGTCGATATCGGTCTGATTGCCCTTGGCGGGCAGGTGATGGCGGCGATGTTCGGTGATGATCTTGCCTGGTGTCACGCCGATGACGGAACTTTCACCCTCGCTGACCGGCACGCCGAAGTCGGCCGCGTTGATCGGGCGGGCCTTGACGCTGTCGAGGCCGACGGCGGCGACGGAATTGCGGGTTGCGAAGAGCTCGGCCGTCACCTTTCTGCCGGCGGAAAAGACGATCTCGGCCTTGCAGTTCTCGAGGCTGTCGATGACGACGAGATCGGCGCGCCAGCCGGGCGCCACCAGGCCGCGATCGCGCAGGCCGAAGGCGTGGGCGGCGGAGATTGACGCGGCGCGATAGATCGCCAGCGGCTCGACACCATGGGCGATCGCCGTGCGGATCATGTAATCGAGGTGACCCTGTTCGGCGATATCGAGCGGATTGCGGTCGTCTGTGCACAGCGCCAGGTAAGGTGACAGGCGCTCCGTGATAACAGGCATCAGCGCGTGCAGGTCCTTGGAGACGGAGCCTTCTCGCACCAGCACATGCATGCCCTTGCGGATTTTTTCCAGCGCCTCTTCTGCCGTGGTCGATTCATGCTCCGTGCGGATGCCGGCCGAGAGGTAACCGTTGAGGTCGTTGCCGCGCAGCAGCGGCGCATGGCCGTCGATATGGCTGCCCTGGAAGGCTTCGAGCTTCGCCATGCAGACGGGATCCTTGTGGATTACCCCGGGAAAGTTCATGAATTCGGCAAGGCCGATCACCTGCGGATGGTTGCGGAAGGGCAGGAGCTTCTCGATCGGCAGATCGGCGCCGGAGGTTTCCAGATGCGTTGCCGGCACGCAGGAGGAAAGCTGGACGCGGATATCCATGATGGTTTCCAGCGAACAGTCGAGGAAGTAGCGAATGCCTTCGGTGCCGAGCACATTGGCGATCTCATGCGGATCGCAGATGACTGTGGTCACGCCGTAGGGCAGGACGCAGCGGTCGAATTCGAGCGGGGTCACCAGCGAGGATTCGATGTGGAGGTGCGTGTCGATGAAGCCCGGCACGACGATGCGGCCGGCAATATCGATCTCTTCCCGACCCTGATAATCGCCGCAGGTGCCGACGATACGGTCGCCGCAGATGGCGATATCCGAGGCAACCAGCTCTCCCGTCACCAGATCGAAGAAGCGTCCGTTCTTGAGAACGATATCCGCAGGCTCCCGGCCGACGCCCTGGTCGATATAGCGTTCGAGTTTGGTGGTCATGTTCATTCCTCGCATATGGATCGCCCCTCATGCCTGTTCTTTTGCTGATGCAAAAGGGGGCGTGAGGGGCGCAGATATTTATTCGAGCTTATGCCTCAGATATTATTCTGCAAGATCTCTCTCAGCTTGCCGAAGAGCTCGTCGATGTGATGCTTCTCGATGATCAGTGGCGGTGAAAGCGCGATGATGTCGCCGGTGGTGCGGATCAGTAGGCCCTTCTCATAGGCTTTCAGGAAGGCGGTGAAGGCGCGTTTGGTGGGTTCGCCGGCGATGGGGTCGAGCTCGATCGCGCCGATCAGGCCGGTGTTTCTAATGTCGATGACGTTCGGGCAGTCCTTGAGGGAATGCAGGGCATCGGCCCAGTAGTCGGAAAGTTCCGCCGCGCGGGTGAGCAGGCCTTCTTCCTTGTAGGTGTCGAGCGTCGCAAGCGCCGCGGCAGAGGCGATCGGATTGCCGGAATAGGTGTAGCCGTGGAAGAACTCGATCATATGCTCGGGTCCCTGCATGAAGGCGTC
This sequence comes from Martinezella tropici, assembly GCF_008370325.1. Classification (GTDB taxonomy): domain Bacteria; phylum Pseudomonadota; class Alphaproteobacteria; order Rhizobiales; family Rhizobiaceae; genus Rhizobium; species Rhizobium tropici_B. The sequence continues at coordinate 602,308 of NZ_VNIP01000006.1, forward strand.
ATGGATCTCCGAGGTGACGAAGACCGCACCCATCGGGATGACGCCGTTGGTCAGGCCCTTGGCGGCCGTGATCATGTCCGGCTTCACGTCGTAATATTGCGCGGCGAAGGGGGTGCCGAGGCGGCCGAAACCGGTGATGACCTCGTCGAAGATCAAGAGGATGCCGTGCTTGGTGCAGATTTCGCGCAGCTTCTGCAGGTAGCCCTTCGGCGGAATGAGGACGCCGGTGGAGCCGGCAACCGGCTCGACGATGACGGCGGCGATAGTGGAGGCGTCATGCAGCGTGACGATGCGCTCCAGCTCGCTTGCGATATCGCCGCCATGCTCGGGCTCGCCGTGCGTGAAGGCATTCTTGCCGGGAACATGCGTGTGGGGCATGTGGTCGACGCCGGTCAGCAGCGTGCCGAACATCTTGCGGTTGGTGACGATGCCGCCGACGGAGATGCCGCCGAAATTGACGCCGTGGTAGCCGCGCTCGCGGCCGATAAGGCGGAAGCGCGAGCCGTTGCCCTTCACGCGGTGATAGGCGAGCGCTACCTTCAGGGCCGTCTCGACCGACTCCGAACCGGAATTCGTATAAAGGACGTGATCCAGCCCCTCAGGCGCGATGTCGACGAGGCGGTTCGCGAGCTCGAAAGCCTTGGGGTGGCCGAGCTGAAAAGCGGGGGCGTAGTCGAGCTCGCCCGCCTGCTGGCGGATCGCTTCGGTGATCTTCGGGCGGCAGTGTCCGGCATTTACGCACCACAGGCCGGCGGTTCCATCCAGAACCTGGCGGCCGTCGTGGGTGGTGTAATACATGTCCTTGGCGCTGACGAACAGGCGCGGTTCCTTCTTGAACTGGCGGTTGGCCGTAAACGGCATCCAGAAGGCGCGCAAATCATTAGGCGTGGCATTCAAACGGTCCGACATGCTGTTCTCCAACGGCCATTCGGGGGCCATTTTCCCGATCGCGGCGCTGCGCCACGTGATTATATTTACTGCCTGGTCAAATTATCAGCCGGCCTTTTTGCGTCAAGGTAAAGATGGCGCCGAAAGAGGGGAGAGGCTGCGGATCAAGGGCGGGATCGATGGACGCGAAGGCGCAGCCTGTCCGACAGGCTGAAGCGCGCCGGCGCGGCTTCCTTGGTGCAGATACGAAAAAAGCTGGCAAGTCCGAGGACTTGCCAGCTAAAAATGTTAAAACACCTGGTAATGAAAGCAAGTCGATCTTTCGGGGTCTTTAAGTGTCCCCACGGATCGTTCGTCGGCAGACGCAGAGCTCTTGAAAGCCCTTAAGCAGCCGATCTACTTTTTTCCGGCTCACAATAAATGTCTTCCAGCGTTTCAAGAACCCGAATGACGGATTCCGATGTGCTGGAGTAGTAAATCGTTTGAGCATCACGGCGCGTCTTCACCAGCTTCTGAGCGCGCAGCTTCGAAAGATGCTGGGAGAGCGCTGACTGGCTTAGTCCGACCTGATTGGCCAAAACGCCAACAGGAACTTCGCCTTTAACAAGACTGCAAAGGATCAAAAGACGCTTTGGGTTCGCCATTGCTGATAGTAATGCTGCCGCAACATTGGAGTGTTCGGCCAAATTTCTTGTCTTCATGTGTTAATCTTCCCAATGCGGAGCGTACATCAGAAATTGTGCTGTTTTTAAACCGGCACCTAACCGATATCTAACAATACCAAGACGGGTCGAAGATTGTATATACCTAAATTTAAGGTATCGAGTATGCTATTTTAGGTATGTCTGTATGACGTCGCGGCGATAGCGCAAAAGGCGCTTGACGTGCCCTCCACGGCCCGAATTAGCCCAAAATAGGTCGATTATAGTCGTTCCGGATCGCAAATATGCCAATTTTGGTCACAACCGGGTTGCATTCTACCAATAATGGTCGATGGCATGCGGAGCCGTCCACCTACTAATTCTCGCACTATTGTATGATTTTATCGTCGGCCGATTTTGCTCTCGGCTCAAGGCATCATCAGGTCATTCGAGGACAAAATGTAGGCCTTTCCGAAGCCGCCGTTCAGGCTGGCGTCGAGCGGAACGAGGCGAAAGAAGCAGAAATCCGGAAAGTCGATATAGAGCTGGGACTTCGGGTGACGATCGAGGAAACGGCCCCGAATGCGTTCATGCGCTTCGCCTTGCCGGTCGATGCGCTGTGTGGCGCATCGCACGGTCAAGCGAGGATGGGCGAGGGGATCGCCCTTGCCTGGTTCACCGAAAAGCACCGAAGCACGCGGGTCCTTCCCCAAAGCCTTGGTATGCGAGGAAAGGCCGGAGACGAGAATGACCGGAACGCCGTCGGTATCCATCGCAATTAGAACGCGGCTCACCGAAGGAAAGCCGTTTTCAGGGTCGATGACGGCAAGCGCCGCATGCGCCGCCGTATGCATGAGATCGCGCGCCTGTTTGCGCGCGTCCCCGTCCGTTTCCCTGATCACCGATGGCTTATCGCTCATGAACTGCTCCGTGGATCGGGGAGCAGCCGTGAACGGCTACTCCTTACGCCGGTGGCTGGTGAGGCCGGCCACCACATCTTGCGCCGAGATCGTTCCGATAATCGTGCCGTTGTCAACGACGCCGATATTACCTGGCTGCCGCGTCAGAGCGTCGAGGATATCGACCAGCGGCGTGGCGGCGGTTGCCGTGGCGGTGACGGAGCCGCCGTTGGCGGAATGGCCGACGCCCTGCTGCATGACGTCACGTGCCGTCAGCATGCTGATCGGGTTCATATGCTGCACGAAATCGGCAACATACTGATCGGCCGGATTCTTGACGATCTCCTGCGGCGTTCCGCACTGGATGATGTGCCCGCTTTCCATGATGGCGATGCGGTTACCGATGCGGAATGCCTCGTCCAGGTCATGGCTGACGAAGAGGATGGTGCGTTTGAGGCGGCGCTGAAACTCCAGAAGCTCGTCCTGCAGGCGGGTACGGATCAAGGGGTCGAGCGCGGAGAACGGCTCGTCCATGAGCAGGATCGGTGCGCCGGTCGCAAAGGCGCGGGCAAGGCCGACGCGCTGCTGCATGCCGCCCGAGAGCTCGTTGACCTTGCGATTGGCCCATTGCGTGAGATTGACGAGCTGAAGCTGCTCGTCGACGCGCTTCTTACGCTCAGCATCCGGCACGCGGGCAAGCTCGAGCCCGAAGCCGACATTGTCGGCGACCGTGCGCCAGGGCAGAAGCGCGAACTGCTGGAACACCATGGAGACGGTATGCATGCGCAGATCGCGCAGGGCCTTGGGGCTGCAGGTGTAAGGGTTGATCGGGCCGTTCTTGGTATTGACGACGACATCGCCGCGCACGACCGGCGCAAGGCCGTTGACGGCGCGCAGCAGCGTCGATTTCCCCGAGCCCGAGAGACCCATGAGCACGAGGATTTCGCCTTCCTCGATCTCCAGCGAGGCGTTGGCGACGCCGAGCACCATGCCGGTTGTCTTGCCGATCTCATCGCGGGATTTGCCCGCGTCAACGAGTTTCAACGCGGCATCGGGGCGATCGCCGAAGATGATGCTGACATTCTTGAAGCCGACAGCGACGGTCATGAGCGATCTCCTTCGCCGGGGGCACGGAACATGCGGTCGAGAATAATCGCCAGAATGACGATGCAGGCGCCGGAATCGAAGCTCTTGGCAACGTTGACGCTGTTCAGCGCGCGCAGAACCGGCACACCAAGGCCCGGCGCGCCGACGAGCGCGGCGATCGAGACCATGGAGAGTGACAGCATGATGGTCTGCGTCAGGCCGGCCATGATCTGCGGCGTGGCGAAGGGTAGCTCAACCTTGCGAAGCACTTGCCGTGGCGTCGCGCCGAAGGATTCGGCCGCCTCCACCAGTGAAGGCGGTGTGGAAATGATGCCGAGGCGTGTCATGCGGATCGGAGCGGGAATGGCAAAGACGACGGTGGCGACCAGACCCGGCACCATGCCGAGGCCGAGCAGGATCATTGCCGGCACCAGATAGACGAAGGTCGGAATGGTCTGCATCAGGTCAAGGATCGGTCGCATGAAGGCATAAAGCCAGGGGCGCCGTGCTGCCGCGATCCCGAGAGGCACGCCGACGAGCATGCTGACGAAGGTGGAGGCCAGCACCAGCGCGAGCGTTTCGGTCGTTTCCTTCCAATAACCCTGGTTGATGGTAATGAGCAGGCCGATGAATGTCAGGGCCGTGACCGCAACGCTGCGGCGCATCCAATAGGCAATGGCGGCGAAGACGACAACGACGATCAGCGGGTGTGGTACCTGCAGCAGGAACAGCAGAGCTTTGATCACATGTGCGACGACGAAGGAAAGACCGTCGAAGAACCATGTGACGTTGGTCGTCAGCCAATCGACGGCGGCTTTGGCCCACGGCCCGATGGGAATGCGGTAATCGGTTAACCAGTTCACGTCTTTGCCCACGATTGGGGGCGGCGTTTCCGATTGTTACGTATGATGCCGGAGGTGCCGCCGAAGAATAACGGTCTGTCACGCCACGCGGACGACTGTCCTGGAGTGGCGGGACGCGAAGCAAGCAGTCCATCCAAGGAAGAGAAAGGGGCGGTTTAGCCGCCCCTCCGTCTACCCGTTACAGGCCAAACTTGGCCTTTACCGCCGCCAGGGCGTCACCGCCGTCCTTGGTGGTGACGCCGGCAAGCCAGGGTGTGACTGCGGCCGGATTGGCCTTCAGCCATTCCGTGGCAGCCACTTCCGGATCCTTGCCGTCATTCAGGATCTTGCCCATGATTTCGTTTTCCATAGGCAGCGAGAAGACGAGATTCTTAACGAAGGCGCCGACGTTCGGGCATTCCTGCAGGTAGCCGGCCCGGACATTGGTGTAGACGGTTGCGCCGCCGAAGTTCGGTCCGAAGACGTCGTCCCCACCGGTGAGATAGGTCATCTTGTAGGTGGTGTTCATCGGGTGCGGTGCCCAGCCCAGGAAGATGATCGGCTTGCCTTCCTTGTCGGCACGGGAAACCTGCGCGAGCATGCCCTGTTCGGAGGATTCAACCACTTCGAAGCCTTTGAGGCCGAAGGTGTTCTTGTCGACCATGTCGATAACCAGGCGGTTGCCGTCATTGCCCGGCTCAATGCCGTAGATCTTGCCGTCGAGATCATCCTTGTGGGCGGCGATGTCCTTGAAGTCCTTGATGCCGAGCGCGGCACCCTTTTCGTTGGTCGCCAGCGTGTACTTGGCGCCTTCCAGGTTGGGGCGGACGGTTTCTACCGACTTGTCGGCGGCGAACGGCTTGATGTTCTCAGCCATGGAGGGCATCCAGTTGCCGAGGAAGACATCGATGTCCTTGTTCTTGAGGGATTGATAGGTCACCGGCACGGCGAGCACCTTGACGTCGGTGTCGTAGCCAAGCGCCTTCAGGAGGATGGAGGCAGTGGCCGTGGTGGAGGTGATGTCGGTCCAGCCCACATCGGCGAAATGCACGGTGCTACAGCTTGCCGGCTCGGCGGCGGAAGCGGCTGTGGCGCCGAGTGTCAGTGCGGAAAGAGCTGATGCGAAAGCGAATGCAGTAAGGGTCTTTTTTATCATTGCGTGACTCCCAGTCCAACGTTCCCAAGCAACCATCAATAACCGACATTTTCAAGCGACCACAGTGTATTTGCGGCGGTTTAAGGGGGCTGATTGCGACGCCTGCATTTTTCAGCCGATCGTTTTCAGAGCATTCGCCGCAAACCTGTCGCTCCTGAATCCTGTGGTTTTTGCCGTGGATATCTTTCTTTATCATCTCGCAGCACCCATGAAGCATTCAAGGAGAATGTCATGGCCAAGCTCTATTTCCATTATTCGACGATGAATGCCGGCAAATCGACCATGCTGCTGCAGGCGGCCTATAACTATCAGGAGCGCGGCATGCGCACCGCCGCCTTCATTGCTGCTCTCGATGATCGTGCCGGCCGCGGCACGATCGCCTCCCGCATCGGCCTCACGATGGACGCTATACCGTTCGAGACCGGCGATGATCTCTATGCCTTGGTCGAAGACATGCATGCCAGCGAGCCCCTGAACTGCGTCTTCGTCGATGAAGCTCAGTTCCTGACGCGCGAGCAGGTGTGGCAGCTCGCCCATATCGTCGATCGCCTCGACCTGCCGGTCATGGCCTATGGGTTGCGTACGGACTTCCACGGACGCTTGTTTCCGGGATCGCAGGAGCTGCTGACCATCGCGGACGAATTGCGCGAGGTGCGGACGATTTGCCATTGCGGCCGCAAGGCGACGATGGTCGTGCGGCTGGATGCCGCCGGCGAGGTCGTGCGCGAAGGCGCGCAGATCGAGATCGGCGGCAGCGACAAATATGTCTCGCTCTGCCGCCATCATTGGGAAGACGCGATCATCTGCGAGTGACGTGCCGTCATTCCGCCATGTGCCGGGCATGTGGCCGGCATGACGAGCGGGAGTTTAATCGGGGGGACGATGAAACTGCTTTGCTTGGCGCCGGCCGTCATCATGCTTGCCGCGGCGTCCTCGGCGCTTGCTGACGGAGATGCGGTTGCGGGCGCCACCGTTTTCAGGAAATGCGGCGCCTGCCATACGGCGACCGCGCCTGAAAACCGCGTCGGGCCCTCATTAATGGGTGTTGTCGACCGTCCCGTCGCAAGGGTGCTCGACTATGCCTATTCGCCGGCGATGAAGGCCTTCGGTGCCGATGGCAAGGTTTGGGACGAGGCCCTGTTGCGGAAATACCTGCAAGGGCCGCAATTCCTGGTCAAGGGCGTCAGGATGGCGTTTCCGGGCCTCAAGAGCGAGAGAGATCTCGACAATCTGATCGCCTATCTGAAAAATCCCGCCGCGGCGCAATAGTTCTTTCGAGCATTTTCTTCGCCGGTGGAAGAGGTTAGTCTCATTCCCAGACTAGGGGAGAGATGCATGGTCAGACCTCATTCCTTCGACGGCATGCTCGACAAGGCAAGCGCGACACTTGATGACGCCGTCAACGGCGCAAACGCGGCCGTCGCGACGCTGGCCGGCCATGCCAGGGGTGAGGGGCGCAACGACGCCATCAACTTTCCCATGGAGGAAGTGCTGGTGCGCGAGGCGGTCGAGCTGCTCGACCGCTGGAAATCGCTCTCGTCGTCGCTGGTGAAGGAGCTCGATCGCGCAACGCAAGAGGCCGATCTGCAGCATCGACGGTTGTTCGACGAGAAGATCGGCCTTGAAAATGCGAGCCTACTCGGCAGAAAGCTGGCGCGCGGGCCTGCGAAGCCTCAGACTATCATCATCGAGCTCGAAGCGGTTCTTGATGTTTCGGCCGAACTCGATCTCCTTTTCAAACAGGCAAGGCCCGCCTTGTCGCGATGCTTTCATGATTGCGAGCTCCATCTCGAAGGCGTGATCGAGCATCGGCGGAAACTCGATTTCGATATTGAGGAGGTGCAGCGCCGGGCCGATGCCCTGACGGCGAAACTCATGTACCAGCGGCGTAATCGTCCTTCCTCGCGCCATGCCGATTTGCAATCCGACTTTTTGCAATCCGATTTGGAGACGGATTATGGCGATCTGCTCGCCGAGCAGGACGATATTCGGCGACAGGAGGCCGGTCTTCAGTCGGGGCGAATGGCCGGGCAGCGCCTGATCGATATCTATGAGGGCCTGGCCGCTTCCCTTAATGTTCAGATTGCCGCCGTCAGCGCCATGGCAGCCAAATCGGCTGTTGATATCGAGCAACGGATCGCCTTGCTCAAGGCGTTGGCGTCAAGCACGGATAGGCCTGCAACAGTGGCTGCGCGAACGGCCGCGGTCGAGAACTTGATCCGGGCCTTCGAGGCAAATGTACTGGCCGGGCAGGATTTGGCCGCGCGCAAGGCGCATGTCGATGCCGTGTTCACGAGGCGGCTGGAGCCTCACCTGCCGCCCATGGCCGAAGATGCGGGTGAAACTGCCGACGACACGCAACCGGAGGGATGAATTCTGTCCGGCATCGAAAATTCGGTGCAGACGGTTGTTGTTTTTCTCAAGAACACATATTTGCTGGAACGCGAATGGCGATAAGGCCCTATCCTATGAAAATCGAAAGCGATTTTCGGAAGGGCCGGTGCGCAGGTTCAGTGTGGTGCGTCCTTCGCGTATGGGCAGGATGCGCGGTTGCGGTTTAGGAGGCGTGTCCATGCTTGACTCGATCACAGCGTTCTTGAAGCGGATCTGGGCCGCCATCACACGATGGCTGGGCCTGGTTTTCGTCGGGCTCGCATGGCCGTTTCTTGCCGCGCGCGGCTGGTATCGCCACGGCAACTGGCTGATCAAGCTGCCGGTCGTCGCTTTCGTAACGCTGCTGGCGGTGCTTTACATCTATTTCATCTGGCAGACGCAGATCTGGTCCGGGTTCAATCCGTCCTATCCCGAGGTCTATAAGTTCTCCGAACGCAAATTCTCCGCCGGAGAGGAATTGCCGGCGGCGCAAGGGCAGCAGGCTGCGGCTGTGGCGCCAAAAGCGTGCCAAACCTCGGCAGTCGTGGATGTCGCCGCCGATCTTACCGATTTCAACGTCAACCAGAATGCCTGGATCTCCTCGATGCTGCTCTACAAGCTGGGGTTCTTCAGCATTTCATGGGACGATACGCCTTTCCTCGACAACAAGGCGTCCTTCCAGAGAGGCGTAAACTCGGTGGTTCGCCGCACCTCGGCGGAATTGGTCGATACGATCGGCCGCGTGCGCGGGACTTCCGGGATCAACGGCGATCTGCAAAAGGCGCGCGGCAACCTGCAGTTCGACGAATCGAGCTGGTATTTCGGTCTGCATCCGTTCGGGCCGAAAACGCCAACCCCGAGCTATTATCGCGCCGCGATCATCAATCTGCGCAACTTCAATACCGATCTCAGCAACTGCAAGGCGGTTTTCGACGGACGCGCGGACAATCTCCTGCAGTTTCTCGACCATGTCGCCGGCGACCTTGGCAGCACGGCAAATATCCTGGCGGACCGATCGCAAAACTACAGCTATGGGTGGTTCGACATGCGCGCGGACGATCGGTTCTGGTTTGCCTATGGCCAGCTTTATGCCAATTACGGCATTCTGAGCGCGGCCGGCGCGGATTTTCAGCAGGTGATCGCGGAACGCAACGTCGGCAGGCTCTGGAACGATACGCTCGGGATGTTGCAGACGGCGCTCCGCATTCAGCCGATGATCATCTCCAACGGCCGCGAAGACAGCTCATTCATGCCAAGCCACCTTGCGACGATGGGCTTCCACATCCTGCGGGTACGTTCGAACCTCGTCGAAATCCGCACGGTGCTGGGCGGCCGCTGAGTGCGGAGTGGTCTTCCGTCCGGAATGGGTAAAACAAGAAGATAGAACGCTGGCGCGATCTGAAGAAAGCAAAAGTGCTTTAGCTGATCAACTTGAGGCGGATGGCCTTGGCGACGAGCTGCGTGCGATTGACGCAATCGAGCTTCTTGATGGCGTTCATCATATAGGCATTGACCGTATGGTCGGAGAGGGAAAGGATCTGGCCGATTTCGACCGAGGTCTTGCCCTGGGCCGTCCAGCGGACCACTTCGAGTTCGCGGGCCGAGAGCGAATGCGGCACGGCGCTATCGCTGCGTTTCAGGCAATTATAGGAATCCAGCGCCTGCAGCATGATCAGGGTGAGCTCATTGATTTCGCTCTGACCGAGACTGTTGCGGTTCCCCATGAACCAGAAGAGAAGACGCTGTCCATCCGGTGAATTGACCGGAATGATCACGCTCATCGGGCAATTGTGGTTGAGCAAAAGCGTATGGAGCTCGCGCGGAAGATCGCTGTCGAGCTCGATGTCTTTTTCCAACAGATGCCAGGAGCGTGGCAGCACCGAGTCCCGCGTGCGCAGCAGCATTGGGCAGCGCCGCACCAGCTGCTGACGATCGAAATCACGCACGAATTGCGCCGGCACGGTGCCTTCGATCAGCAGCGGCGTCATCATGGTATCGTCTGGAACCGGGGCATTCATGAAAGCCATGTAGCTGAAGCCGAAAGCCAACCCCGCCTGCTCCAGCGCCAGCGCAAACGCTGTTTGTGTCCGAGCAGTAGCGAGCTCGGCAGAAAGCAGCAATTGTCTCTCGGCGGTGATGATATAGGACATATAGGTTGAAGCGCCCACAGCGTGTTATCGTTATCAAATACCGGATTTATGAGTGAATGCTAGACGCAAAAATACCACAGGACCAGAAATAATTTCATTTTCATATATTTTAATATTCAGACGTGTGGAGTTACATAAATCTTCGCCCAAAATGAGCATTAAGCGCAAAAAAAGCCGTTCCACTGACCGTATTACGACGGCGCTGTACATATGCGGGTGTCACGGTGTCAAGGATGGAGCCCCGAGGAGGGTATCGGAATAGCAAAAATCCATCTGTATCGACGCTTCAGATGCCACGACGGCGCCCGCCTAAGGGTCGCGATTTGATACAGGAGGTGGCGTCCTGCATCGCGATATTTGCCGCCTAAGTATTGCGACGAACGGAAGAGCAAATTGAAATGACGCCTGCACAATATGCATGTATGGCCGTCTGCTTCCATCTTGCAGCGGTTCTCCGGCGTGCGGTTTTCGCCGCTCGGGACTGGCCGTTTTCGCAAATGATGCGGCATTGCGCCGGCATGCCTTGCGAAGGCCCAAAGCGGTTGCTATCCGTCTTGCCAAAGCAATCGCTTCCAGGCGTATACCTCATGAATTTTCGTTTTTTCCCGCAGCTTGCGGTGCGGTGCTGCAGAACGGTGTTGTGGATTGTCACGGCCGTTTCGCTTCTGCTCGTTGCGCCCGCCTTTGCCGAAGCGGCGGGTGCCACCGGCGGCACGCCGATGCGCTTCCTGCTTGTCCACGGCGAGATGGGCCAATGCCGCGCCGAAAACACGTGTCCGGACTGGATCTCCGCCGAGGGTCAGATCATGCCCGACACGCCGAGGAAGCTGCAGAAATTCCTGAAGCAGATCGGCAATCGGCGATTGCCGATCGTCGTCAGTTCGCCGGGCGGCGATGTCAAGGCGGCGATGGAGATGGCGCGTGCCATCCGCAAACAGAAGTTTTCGATCGCTGTCGGCCGCACCCGCTCGCGGGCATGCCCCTATGCCGAACCGATCTGCCCGGCAGCCCTTGCCGAGGACGGCTCGATCAAGGGACAGGTCTTTTCCGCAGACGCGATCTGCTTTTCGGCATGCCCGCTGTTTTTCGCGGGCGGTGTCCAGCGTGTTTCCAGCCCCTTCGCATTGCTGGGCGTTCACCAGATCACCACGACCTATAGCGAGGTGCGAGTTCAATATCGCACCGAATATGAAATGGTGGATGGCAAGCGCAAAGTGCTTTCCAAGAAGGAGATCGGGCGAAAATTCGTCGGCAAATACGACACGACGAAGCTCGACAAGGCGCAGCGGACACGGCTGATCCGCTTCCTAGACAAGATGGGCGTCGACGAGGGACTTGTCGATGTGATGCTTGGAACCGAGCCGAGCGGAATCCATCTGGTGTCGCAGATGGAGGCGCTGAGGCTGAAATTGACGACGGAGCTTGCAGATGCGGACGCGCTGGTTTCCGCGCGCAATTGCGGGGATGGGCAATCGATCTCCGATTGTGCCGCACCGCCGCCGCCGATGACCAGCGCCTCGGCTATGGCCGGCAAATAGCCGCGGCTTTCAGCGTCAGGCGTCCTTGGCTTTGCTTTTCGCCATGATCCTTTCCAGAAGGCCCAGCAGTACCGCCGAAATGACGAAGGCGAGATGGATGATGGTGAACCACATCAGCTTGGCGTTGTCATATTGAGTGGCGTTCAGGAATATCTGCAGCAGATGGATCGAGGAAATGGCGACGATCGAGGAGGCGACCTTGATCTTGAGGCTGCCTGAATCAAGCTTGCCGAGGAAGGAAACCTCGTCTTCGGCTTCATCGAAGCGGCTGACGAAATTCTCGTAACCGGAAATCATCACCATGACGATCAAGCTCGCCACCAGGGCGGCGTCGATAAGGCCGAGGATCGCCAGGATCATGTCGGCTTCGTCATAGACCAGCACGTTGATCGCGACCTTGCAGAACTTATAGGCGAATGACACGGCGTAGACGGCGAGCGAAGCGGCAAGACCGAGATAGAAGATCAGCAGAAGCCAGCGACTGGAGAGAATGATGCGCTCGACCAGCAATTCCAGGGACTTCATATCTTTTCCTTCTTTCTCGATTGCATTTGGAAGCCGAAAATGGGCATGTCCCTGTCCCGCGACAAGGCGGCGTGTTTCGCAGAGGACAGTATGCCGTTGCTATTCACACTTGATACGTATTGGTTTATCCCGACAGGGAAATGACCGTGTGTTTGGGGCGAATCTAATGGCGGCGGTGGCATCGGATATCGAAATCGCTCGTGCGGCGAAGAAACTGCCGATTATCGAGATCGGCGCCAAGCTCGGCATTCCCGCGGAAGATCTCGCGCCCTACGGCTACGACAAGGCAAAAATCGGTGCCGGGTTTATCGCATCGCAAGCCGACAAGAAGGATGGCAAGCTGATCCTCGTCACGGCGATCAACCCGACGCCGGCGGGCGAGGGAAAGACCACCACGACGGTCGGCCTCGGCGATGGCCTGAACCGTATCGGCAAGAAGGCTGTCGTCTGCGTGCGCGAGGCATCGCTCGGCCCCTGCTTCGGCGTAAAGGGCGGGGCGGCCGGCGGCGGTTACGCGCAGGTCATTCCGATGGAGGACATCAACCTTCATTTCACTGGCGATTTTCATGCGATCACCTCGGCCCACAATCTGCTTGCGGCGCTGATCGACAACCACATCTATTGGGGCAACGAGCAGAATATCGACCTCAGGCGCATCACCTGGCGCCGCGCGATGGATATGAACGACCGCGCATTGCGCGATATCGTGTCCTCGCTGGGTGGTGTCGCCAACGGTTTTCCGCGCGAGGGCGGCTTCGACATCACGGTTGCTTCGGAGGTCATGGCGATCCTCTGTCTTTCCTCGGATCTCAAGGATCTAGAAAAGCGGCTCGGCAATATCATCATCGGTTATCGCCGCGACCGCACGCCCGTCTATGCTCGCGATCTGAAGGCCGATGGCGCCATGGCGGTGCTTTTGAGGGATGCGCTGCAGCCGAACCTCGTACAGACGCTGGAGAACAATCCGGCGCTCGTGCATGGTGGCCCTTTTGCCAATATCGCGCATGGCTGTAATTCGGTGATCGCGACGCGCACGGCGCTCAAGCTTGCCGATTATGTGGTGACGGAAGCCGGCTTCGGCGCCGATCTTGGCGCCGAGAAATTCTTCGACATCAAGTGCCGGAAGGCCGGTCTTTCGCCGGATGCGGCCGTTATCGTCGCGACCGTGCGGGCGCTGAAGATGAACGGCGGCATCAAGAAGGACGATCTCGGCAAGGAGAATGTCGATGCCCTCGTCAAGGGCTGCGCCAACCTCGGCCGGCATGTCGCCAATGTCCGCAAATTCGGCGTGCCTGTCGTCGTGGCCATCAATCATTTCGTCTCCGACACCGAGGCCGAAATCGAGGCACTGAAAAATTATGTCGCGCGGCTCGGCGCCGAGGCGATCCTCTGCCGGCATTGGGCCGAGGGCTCGGCGGGGATCGTCGATCTCGCGCATAAGGTGGTGGAGCTCGCCGAATCCGGCCAGGCGAAATTCCAGCCGCTCTATCCGGACAATCTCTCGCTGTTGGAGAAGATCGAGATCGTCGCCTCGAAGATTTATCATGCCGGCGAGGTCACGGCCGACAAATCCGTCCGCGATCAGCTCCGGTCCTGGGAGGACCAAGGTTATGGACACCTCCCGGTCTGCATGGCGAAGACGCAATATTCCTTCACGACCGATCCGAACATTCGCGGCGCCCCAGAAGGCCACATAGTACCCGTTCGCGAAGTGCGTCTCTCGGCCGGTGCGGGCTTCGTCGTCGTCATTACCGGCGAGATCATGACCATGCCCGGCCTGCCGAAATCACCCTCGGCCGAAAGAATTTTCCTCAATGATCATGGCTACATAGAGGGACTGTTTTAAGTTCAGACTCAGATTCAACTGAGGTCGTTTGAACCCAAGGATCTCTGCCGCTCCGACACCACCTGCAGCAGATTGCGATGCCGTTCGAGGGAGAAAAACCGCGTGTTCGCTTGACGCCACAGGCAACAGGATCGACAACAGGCATCGATGTCATCGCATGGAAGAGCGGAGTCAGATCGTGACTGCAGACAGCCGTGCCAGCTTGGACGATATACGCGCTTTCCATGCGAAAATGATGGCGGCCGCCAGCAACTCGGCGGATGAAAGGCTGGAGCAGGCCTTCCGCCGGGTGCCGCGCGAAGCCTTCATGGGGCCGGGGCCCTGGCAGATCGTGCTCAAGGGACGCTATCTCGAAACTCCGAGCAGTGATCCCGCCTTTCTCTATCAGAATGTTTTGGTCTCCCTGGACAAATCGAAGGGCATCAACAATGGCGAGCCGTTTCTCCATGCCGCCTTCCTGGGTGCCGTGGCGCCCCAGCCCGGCGAAACCGTCGTTCAGATCGGTACGGGGACGGGATACTACACCGCCATTCTCTCGACGCTGGTGACACCGGGCGGGCACGTCCATGCCATCGAGATCGATGAGGCATTGGCCGGCCGCACGCGAGACAACCTCGCCTCCTATAAAGACGTTTCCGTCATCTGCGCCGATGCGACTTCGTTCGAGCTTCCGGATACGGATCTGATCTATGTGAGTGCCGGCGTGGTGGCGCCGCCGAAGTCATGGCTGCAGGCGTTGCGACCCGGAGGCCGGCTTATCGTGCCCTGGCAGGCGAACGAGAAAGTCGGGCTTGCCGTTCTGATTACGCGAGAGGATATCGGGTTCAGCGCTCGCGCTTTGATGCCCGCTTATTTCATTCCATGCATCGGTGCATCGGATCCGGCCCGATCCATTAGAATCCCGAATGGCGGTGAGGCTCGGTCCATCCAGTCTATTTGGCTGACCGAGCAGCGCGCGCCCGATGAAACAGCGATTGCGATCTACCGGGACGTCTGGTTCTCGAATGCCGGCATCGGAGCATGATCGGGCCGGGATTTTGACGATGGTCGAACCATCGATTGATCGGTGTGTTTCTAGAGCATTTCCGCTTTTCTTCGAATCGCGAAAACGCTCTATCTCCTTATTTCCCAACGCATTCCGGACGGAAAACCGCTCCGCACTTTCCTGAAATTGCTCTAGTGGCAGTAGCGGAAGCCGCCACTCCTTTCAATGACATCGAGATGGAAATGCGTTTCGTGCGCCGCATCGCTCTCCGGGTCGAGGACGGTGGTGAAATAGAGGCAGGCGGAGGCGCTGGCTGCGCGCTGGAACGCGCCCGTCAGCGTCGGATCTTCGCGCCGAGGCTCGATTGCGATGGTTTTGCCGTTTTCGAAGGTAAAGCTTGCGACATCGATGGCGTTGCCGCGGGCATGTTCCGAGATCTTGCCGGTGGAGGCATTGTTGCGCAGGCGGCAGATATAGGTCGAGGCCTGATTGATGGTGGCGATCTTGCCGTTGTCCAATGCGGCGGCTGATGGAATGACGCTATCCTTCATCCATTGGGCCAGGGCCAGGGCCGCTTCGCAGCGCATCGTCCCTTGAGGCTTGAACTCGATTCCCGGCAGCGGCGAAGCAAGCGAGATCGGCTTGTCGATGCCGCAGCCGTTGCCGTCGTCAATGCGGGGGATTTCCTTGAAGATCGCTCCCATTGCGGTCAGTTCCTTCACGCATGCCTGATGTTCCTCGTCCGGCTCGGAAGCGACGGTCAGGGGCGGGCGAGGGGGGCCTTGCATTTCGCCCGTCGTCTGCTCCTCTGGCGGAGTTGCCGGGTTTTCCTCCGGTTGGGCACTTGGTTTTTCCGCCGGAACAACAGGTTTGTCCGGAGATGTTGCGGGCTTCTCCGCCGGGATCGGCGGTGTGCCGCCCGGCTGAGCCTGTTCCTGATCCGGCTTTTGTTCTGGTATCGGGCCAGTCTGGGGAAGAGAAGCGGCCATGAGTACAATGACGGCAGAGGTTAGTGAAATGGTTCTAAACAACATCAAGTAAATCAGCCAATCCTAATGATGATGTCATTAGAACGCTTGATGTCGCCATTTCGTTGCAATTCAGCAACGTTTGTTCCCTGTCTTTAAACATGACAATTTTATTCATGATTCTGCTGGCGGGATATATTGACAATAATAGTCATGTTTTTTATGCGGCAGAAAGAAGGCGGAATATTTCCGTCTCATTAACAAAACTGACCTAGCCAGCCCCTTGCCTGCATTCGACGCAGCAACCAGCCAGCCCGGTGAAGCCTTCGAAAGGAATGGTTATGGTTGTCCCGCGCTCTCGCTCGGCTCTTTTGGCATGCACCGCATTTGTCGCCCTCGGGTTGGCGACGACATCTCTTGCTCAAACAGCCGCTCAAAATGAAGACGCGGCGGGTGAAGCCGCCAAGGGCGATCGCGTTACCAACCTGAAACCGATCGTGGTGAAGGGGAAGGGCAAGGCGAACAAGGACGTGCTCGCCGACTCCCCGACCGCCAGCGAGACGACGGCGAAGGAGATCGACGACAAGCAGATCACGCGCATCGAGGATCTCGGCCGCAGCACGGAGGTTGGCGTCGGCTTTAACCGCACCACTGGCGGCGTCAACATTCGCGGTCTCGGTGACGACCGCGTGCTGACGACGGTCGACGGCATCCAGATTCCTTTTCTTCTCGATGCGTCCCGCGACTCCGATGGTGGCATTAACAGCTTCGATTTCAACGCGCTTTCCAGCGTCGATGTCGTGCGCGGCGCCGATTCCAGCCGTGCCGGTTCCGGGGCTCTCGGCGGAGCCTTCGTGCTGCGCACGCTGGAGCCGGAAGATCTGATCACTCCCGGCTCCACCTGGGGCGGCGTCTTCAAGTTCGGTTATAACGGCGACGATCGGAGCGTCGGCGGTGCAGCAGCCGTTGCCAAGCGCATCGACAATACGGCTGTTCTCTTCCAGGGCGGCTACACGCACGGTCATGAGCTTGAGAACAATGGCGATGTCGGCGGCTATTCGACCAAGCGTAGCGAGGCCAATCCGGCCGACTACAATCAGAGAAGCGGCCTGTTCAAGATCCGCCAATATACCGACATCGGCACCTTCGGCATTACGGCAGAGCACTACAACAAGGATAAAGACACGGATTTGATGACCCTGCAGAGCCCGACCGGAAACTTCCGGCCCGGCAACTACAATGGGACAGACAATATCGAGCGCAATCGCGTGTCGCTCGATTACAAATATGAAGCCGATAGCGCCGATTCGCTGCTTGATACTGCCAATGCCGTTTTCTACTGGCAGAATCTCGTGCGTGAAACCGGTACCGCAGGTTACAGGTACACTTCGGTTATCGGCGACTATTCCCGCCTCAATGAAATGGAAGACCGCAGCATCGGCTTTAGCGGCAACGCGTCGAAGTCTTTCGACACGGGCAGCCTGCATCACCAGGTCACTTTCGGTCTCGATGTCGCCTTCGACAAGGTTCATCAGTATTCAGCCGGTAAGGATAGTTGCAGCAACCCGCGTTGGCGCGCTACGTGTGCATTCCTGCATACCAACCAGTCCGACATGCCCGATGTCGACGGCAAGCGCATCGGCGCCTTCATCGACGACAAGATCGAGTTGGGTTCCAGCAATTTCTATCTGACGCCGGGCTTGCGCTTCGATTGGTATGATTACTCGCCGAAGAACACGGCTGCCTATCGTGACAGCGCCAACTACGATGGCCTGCCGTCCGGCCAGTCCGACAGCCGCTTCTCGCCGAAGCTGCGCGCATCCTATCAGCCGCAGGACAATGTCGAACTCTATGCGCAGTGGGCGATGGCCTTCCGTGCGCCTAACGTCAGCGAACTCTACGTGAACTACGGCGTGCCCGGCGGCTACGTCAACATCGGCAATCCCAACCTGAAGCCCGAGACCAGCAATGGCATCGAGATCGGCACCAATCTCGGCGATGACGATTTCGGCGGCCATGTCGGCGCCTTCTACAATAAGTACAAGAACTTTATCGACACGCTGAACTATCGAGATCCGACCGGCACCTATCCGCTTGGGATTACCGAATACTTCAATCGCGCCAACGTCCGCATGTTTGGTGTCGAGGTCAACGCGCACAAGAAATTCGATAACGGTATCCATATCAAGGGGGCCGTCGCTTATGTAAACGGCAAGGACTCCGATACCGGCCAATGGATCAATTCCGTCGCTCCGGCCAAGGCCGCCTTCACCATCGGTTATGCGACCGAAGTCTGGGGAACGGACTTGACCTTCATCACCGCGGCGCGCGAGGCGAAGAAGACGGGCGATACCCTGCAGACCCCTGCCTATGGTATCTTCGATCTGACCGCCTGGTGGGAACCGGAGCAGGTGAAGGGCCTCAGCATTCGCGGTGGCGTCTACAACATCTTCAACAAGACCTATTACGACGCTCTCAACGCGCCGTCCTACAGCGGTACGCTAACCCAGCCTGCTTCCTATTATTCCGAGCCAGGCCGGACCTTCAAGCTGACACTGACGCAGAGGTTCTGAGCCGCTACGTCGATGCCGCAAACTTGGATGCAGCAAATTTGGGCGATGCTTCGGTATCGCCTCTTTTTTGCTCTCTCGCGTGGCATCGGACGATCTGCGCAATTGTAAATGGCAGCGTTCGATGCTATTCGAGCAACGCAGTCTTTAACCGTCGAGAGAAAAGAGAGGAGGACCGTATGACCAAAATAGTCTGGCATATTCGCCAGTTCGGTCCGACTCATGCCCTGCAGATGCGTTTGCAGGGCTGATCAGAGGCTGTTACTCACTCATTCCTTCTGGTCTGCCCATTGGGCGACGTAAGCCTGTGCATTTGCACGGCCGCGTCATGACATGTTTTCGAGCATTGGCCCGCTTCGGGCCATCGACATCGGTATAGCGCGGCAAAAGGAGTCGCCGGCGATGTCTTGAGATGCTCGATCGAGACCGGAAAAGACCATGACTCTGATCAATCTCCGCAATCTTGGCGTCACTATGAGTGCGCCATTGTTTTCCAATCTCAACTTCACCGTGGATGCCGGCGATCGCGTCGGCATCGTCGCCGCGAACGGACGCGGAAAAACCACGCTGCTCAACTGCATCGCGGGCAGGCAGGAGCCGACGACGGGCGATATCACCCGCAGCCGGGGTTTGCGCGCCGGCTATGTCGAACAGAATGTGCCGGCGAACCTCCTCCAGGTTTCCTTTTATGAGGCCGTCCTTCAAGCCTTGCCCAAGGAGCAGACGGAGAGCGAGAGCTGGCGCGTCGACGTCACTCTCGATTCGCTTGATGTACCGGCGGCGATGCGGGAGAGGACGCTGGCTCAGCTCAGCGGCGGCTGGCAGCGGCTTGCCATGCTTGCCCGCGTCTGGGTGACCGAGCCCGACGTGCTGCTGCTGGACGAGCCAACCAACCATCTCGATCTCGCCAAGATCGCACTGCTGGAGGACTGGCTGAACGCCTTGCCGCGGGACGTGCCCGTCATCATCGCCAGCCACGACCGCGCCTTCCTCGATGCTGTCTGCAGCCGGACCCTGTTCCTGCGTCAGGACCAGCCGCAGACCTACGCCTTGCCATATAGTCGGGCGCGTGCGGCGCTGGACGAGGTCGATGCCTCGGATGAGCGCCGTTACCAGAAGGAGATGAAGACGGCGCAGCAATTGCGCAAGCAGGCGGCCAAGCTCCACAATCTCGGCGTCAATTCCGGCAGCGATCTCCTGACGGTGAAGACGAAACAATTGAAGGCTCGGGCCGAGAAGCTGGAGGATAGCGCGAGGCCGGGCTACCGCGAGCATTCTTCCGGCTCGATCAAGCTCGCCAATCGCGGCATCCACGCCAAGGTGCTTCTGACGCTGGAGGATGCCTCGGTGGCGACGCCTGATGGCACGCTGCTGTTCAAGACGGGCCAGCAGTGGATTTGCCAGGGCGATCGCATCGTCCTGCTCGGGCAGAATGGCGCCGGCAAGACGCGGTTCGTCGAGATGATCCGCAGGGCGATTGCCGATCCGTCCGGCGGCGGCGCAATCAAGCCGACGCCGTCTCTGGTGCTTGGTTATAGCGATCAGGCGCTCTCCAATCTCGGTCAGAAGGACACGCCGCTCGGCATGATCACGCGCCTGTTCGAACTCGGAGAGCAGCGCGCCCGCACGCTGCTGGTCGGTGTCGGGATCAACATCGACATGCAGAACAAAGAGATCAGCCGCCTGTCGGGCGGGCAGAAGGCGCGGTTGGCGATGCTGGCGCTGCGGCTGACCAATCCCAACTTCTACCTGCTGGACGAGCCGACCAATCATCTGGATATCGACGGCCAGGAGGCGCTGGAGGGCGAGCTGACGGCAAATGAGGCAAGCTGCCTTCTCGTCTCGCACGACCGTAATTTCGTGCGATCGATTGGCAATCGCTTCTGGCTGATCGACCGGAAGCGGCTGGTCGAAGTGGATGGTCCCGAGGAGTTCTTCGAAGCCGCCAGAGCGCAAGTGTAGACGAGGACGGAATCTTCAGGCGGCCAACTGACCCGAAAACAGATTGGCGGCCATGAAATCCACGAAGACCCGTATTTTTGGAGAGAGATAGCGGCTTGTGGGCCACAATATGCGGAAGATGCCTGTCTTCGCGATATGCTCTTCGAGCAACGGCAGAAGCCTGCCGTCGGCGATTTGTGCGCTGACGGCAAAGGGCGGCAAGCATGTTATGCCGAAGCCGTTCTCGGCGAGATGGATGAGCGGCTCGATGGTGCTGGCGATCGTCGTCGTCGGCAAGGCGAGCCGCAACTCCTCCCCATTGCGCACCAGAGGCCACGGCTCCAGCTTGCCCGTGCTGGGATAGCGGTGATGCAGGCATTTGTGCTGAAGCAGGTCTTCGGGTGCAAGCGGGGTTCCTTCCGCTTTCAGATAGTTGGGTGCGGCGACGATTTGAAAGCGGAATGTGCCGAGCTTGCGGCTCATCAGCCTCGTATCCCTGACGTCGCCGGTGCGGATGACCGCATCGAATCCCTCCTCGATCACATCGACCAGCCGGTCGGTAAAATCCAGATCCAGCGTGATATCGGGATAGGTGCGCATGAAGGCCGATATCGCCGGCATCAACAGCATTCCGGCCAAGGGGAGGCTGACGCGCAGATGGCCGCGGGGAGCCGCATGTGATTTCGAAAGCTCCGCCTGAGCCGTATCCAGCTCGGAGATAATGCGCCGGCAAGTGTTGAGAAAGTAGCTGCCTTCTTCGGTCAAGGTCATGCTTCGGGTCGAGCGGTGAAAGAGGCGGACCCCCATCTCCTGTTCCAGACGGGCGATGGCCTTTCCGACGGCGGAGCTGGAGAGGCCAAGCCGTCGCGCGCCTGCAACGAAGCTGCCGCCTTCCGCTGTCTGCACAAAGATGCCGAGCGTTCCAAGCTTATCCATCGTCGCTCCAATTGCGGAATATAATTCCGATCTTATGAGAATATCGGATCATTTATCCGCTATCTCAATCCCGATATCCAGTGCCGGCGCGGCAATGACGCCGCTTTTCCAGAGGGAACCGTAATGGATACGAACTCCGCACATTTCATCGCCCAGCCGCAGCCGACCACCTTCATCGTCAATGTCATCCACGTTCATCCCGGCAAGCAGGAAGAAGCCTTCCGGGTGATCCAGGATGTCGTTCACTATGTCGCCGAACGGAAGGAAGGATTCCTCTGGAGCAATCTCGCCAAGAGCACGGACGGTCCGACGGTTGTGAATATCGAAGCCATCAAAGGCGCCGGCAATGTCGACGAATTCTTCTCCGATCGGGTCTTTGTCGAGAAATTCCGCAGGCTCGACGACGTTTCGACAAGCGAATTCCATACCTACACCGTTGGCGATCTGGTTCTGCCGAAGCTCGGCCATTCCGAAAGTGGTCGCGTCTAGCGATGCCTTAATCGATCGCAGGCGGAGACTGCTTTCCCATACCGGAAAACTTTCCTTCCATCTTCCGCTTGCGCATCGCGGCATCTCACGCTAACAATTCCCGCCATGAACATGTCCTTGAACAACATTGCAGTTTGGTGGTGGGCACGCTGAGGCGGCCTCGACCAATCGTGTTCAAAGACGACGAGTGAGCCGCCCGAGATTTCGAGGCGGCTTTTTTGTTATATTGGCCGCCTGTCATCCGGGCCGACAACGGAGTGAGGAACAATGGTTACGATCCTTCGGGATGATGGTGCGGAAATCTACGAGACGAAGGGCGGGATCACCGTCACCCGGCAGCGCCGGCCGACGCCCTATGCGGATGCGGTTTCGTCCTATATCGACAAGCTCGACGAGCGCCGCGGCGCCGTCTTCTCCTCCAACTACGAATATCCTGGCCGCTACACGCGTTGGGACACTGCCATCGTCGATCCGCCGCTCGGTCTTTCCTGCAATGGGCGCGATGTCTGGATCGAAGCCTATAACGAGCGCGGCGAAGTCATTCTCGGCTTCATCGCGGAGAAGCTGAAGACGGTTCCCGAGCTGGTGCTCGGCGCTTTCACGGCCCGCCGGCTCGATCTGACGGTCAAGACGCCGGATCGCGTCTTTACCGAGGAAGAGCGCTCGAAGATGCCGACGGTCTTCACCGTGCTGCGCGCCGTGACCGATCTCTTCTACTCGCAGGCGGATGCCAGCATCGGCTTCTACGGCGCCTTCGGCTACGATCTGGCGTTCCAGTTCGACGCGATCGATCTGAAGCTCAAGCGCCCGGACGACCAGCGCGACATGGTGCTCTACCTGCCGGACGAAATCCTGGTGGTGGACAACTATTCCGCCAAGGCCTGGATCGACCGGTACGATTTCGCCAAGGGCGACGTATCGACGGAAGGCAAGTCGGGCGAGATCGCGCCCGAGCCGTTCCGGCACACCGATGCTATTCCGCCGAAGAGCGATCATCGCCCCGGCGAATATGCCGAACTGGTGGTCAAGGCGAAAGAGAGCTTCCGCAAGGGCGACCTTTTCGAAGTCGTACCCGGCCAGAAGTTCATGGAGCGCTGCGAGAGCAAGCCATCCGATATTTCCAAGCGCCTGAAGGCGATCAATCCTTCGCCCTATTCCTTCTTCATCAATCTCGGCAATCAGGAATATCTCGTCGGCGCGTCGCCTGAAATGTTCGTGCGCGTATCCGGCCGCCGCATCGAGACCTGCCCGATTTCGGGCACGATCAAGCGCGGCGACGATCCGATCGCCGACAGCGAGCAGATCCTGAAGCTGCTGAATTCCAAGAAGGACGAGTCCGAGCTAACCATGTGCTCCGACGTCGACCGCAACGACAAGAGCCGCGTCTGCGAGCCGGGTTCCGTCAAGGTCATTGGCCGCCGGCAGATCGAGATGTATTCGCGCCTCATCCACACGGTCGACCATATCGAAGGCCGCCTGCGCGACGATATGGATGCTTTCGACGGCTTTCTGAGCCATGCCTGGGCCGTCACCGTCACCGGCGCGCCGAAGCTCTGGGCGATGCGCTTCATCGAGAGCCATGAAAAGAGCCCGCGCGCCTGGTATGGCGGCGCGATCGGCATGGTCGGCTTCAACGGCGACATGAACACCGGCCTGACGCTGCGCACCGTTCGCATCAAGGACGGTATTGCCGAGGTGCGGGCAGGCGCGACGCTGCTCAACGACTCGATCCCCGAGGAAGAAGAAGCCGAAACCGAACTGAAGGCCTCCGCCATGCTTTCCGCCATCCGTGACGCCAAGACCGGCAATTCCGGCAAACAGCAACGCGACGTCGCTTCCGTCGGCAAGGGCGTGAAGATCCTGCTCGTCGACCACGAGGACAGCTTCGTCCACACGCTTGCCAACTACTTCCGCCAGACGGGCGCCACGGTGTCTACCGTTCGTACGCCGGTGCCGGAAGAGGTCTTCGACCGGCTCGATCCGGATCTGGTCGTGCTGTCGCCAGGCCCCGGCAATCCGAAGGATTTCGATTGCAAGGCGACGATCAAGAAGGCGAGGGCGCGCAACCTGCCGATCTTCGGCGTCTGCCTGGGCCTGCAGGCGTTGGCCGAAGCCTATGGTGGGGAACTGCGCCATCTGGCGATCCCGATGCATGGTAAGCCCTCGCGCATCCGTGTGCTGGAGCCCGGCCTGGTCTTCTCCGGTCTCGGCCGCGAGGTGACGGTCGGTCGCTATCACTCGATCTTTGCCGATCCGTCGAGCCTGCCGCGCGACTTCATGATCACGGCCGAAAGCGAGGACGGCACGATCATGGGCATCGAGCATGTGAAGGAGCCGATCGCCGCCGTGCAGTTCCACCCGGAATCGATCATGACGCTCGGTGGCGATGCCGGCATGCGGATGATCGAGAATGTCGTGGCGCATCTGGCGCGGCGGGCGAAGACGAAGGCCGCCTGAGGCAAGAGCCTGTAGTCCCGGAATTTGGGTACCTCATGCACTCGGGAAAAGTGCATGGGGCATTTTTCTGCCTTGAAAGGGGCACCAAACCGCTGGAGAAAATTCCTGTCGCTGGGGGCTTTCGGTCGGTGATCCTAAGGATATTCAAGGGTATTTTCTTCGCTGCACTTATCGTCGCGACGCTTGCCGGTCTCGGCGTTGTCGTGCCACGGCCGCTCTGGCATGACGCGCCGGCTGCTCGACCCGAGCGTTCCCAGCAAGTCCTCATGCTCAGCAACCCGATCCATACGGATATTGCCATTCCCGTCGATGGTGATCTCCTGAGCCGTTTCGCCTTCCTGCGGACAGCCGGGCTCGATCTCGATAATCCCAACCTGCGCTATCTCATCTTCGGCTGGGGCGGCCGAAGCTTTTATACGGAAACGCGAACGTGGGCTGACTTGAAGGCAGGTCCCGTGTTGAAGAGCTTTGCTCTCGATCGTTCCGTCATCCATGCCGAGCTGGCGGGCGATATTCCGCTGGATGCCTCGGCTGTCACGGTCGTCAACATAGATGCCGAAGGGCTGGAGCGGCTCAAACAGTTCATTCTTGCCAGTTTCGAACAGTCAGATGGCGGGCCGGTGGCACTGCTTGGCAGCAACTACGGACCGAACGATGCGTTCTTCGAAGCCCGGGGTTATTTCAACGCGTTGATGGGATGCAATACATGGACGGCTGCGGCATTGAGACAGGCGGGCCTGACCTCGGGCTTTTGGACGGCGTTGCCTATGATGCTGCGCATGTCTCTACGTCTGCACAATGAGGATCAGCGTTTTGCTGCAAGCTATGCCCTGCCATGAGGCGGTTTGACTTGCCGCAGGCCGTAACCTAATCTTTACTTCGTTCCTGTGGGGCACATCGGCATGGGGCCGAAAGGGCTAGGCCTGCCCGCTGATATCACTCAGCAGGAGTCTGCCTATGCCAACCCTCGACACCTACCGTAAACAAGCCAAGCTCTTGATGCGCTGGCACCGTGAGCGCGACTATTCCATTGGCGGGAGGGTGCGAATGCTCGACCGTTTCAAGGCGCTGACGGATCGCGAGATCCTGGCAATGAAGTTTCCCCTAACTCTGGCGCAGGAGATCGTCGCAGTCGAAGCGGGCCACAGGAGCTGGGCCGAGTTGAAGGCCGTGGCCGTGGATGCGGCAAAGACGCCGGCTGCATCGGCGGAGCCACCGGTTTTCAAGAGTGTCGTTCCGATCCTTTTGGTGCGGAATGTGGAGGCCAGCGCGGCCTTTTTCCGGGACAAGCTGGGTTTCATGGCGGAGTTCCTGCATGGGTTGCCGCCATTCTATGGTGCCGTGTCGCGTAATGGCATCTGGATCCACTTGCGGCTCGTCTATGAACCCTATTTTGCAGCTGCTGCGGCGAAAGAGGGGTCGCTGATCCTGGCGTCGATCGAGGTTTCGAATGTCCAGGGCTTGTTCGAGGAGTTCAAGGGGAGGGGCGTGGAGTTCGCGCAACCGCTCACCAAGCAGGCCTGGGGCGGTACGGATTTCCATGTACGCGACCCGGATGGCAACGTGATCTCGTTCGTCGCGTTCAGATCTTGACGATTGCGGTGGTCGAAGGTTGCCTGAGGGCGGTCCTTACATGTCCTCGCAATCCTGCCAGCCTTCCTCGAAGACGAGCTTGTCGAGCGGCAGGCGGTCGCGCCAGCCCTTCACGGCAAGCTCCGGCATGTCGTAGAGCTCGTCGACATAGCCGACGCAGAGCCAGGCGACGATCTTCACATGCTCCGGAATGCCGAGGATCGCCTTGATGGCGTCCTCGTGGAAGATGCTGACCCAGCCGATGCCGACGCCCTCGGCCCTTGCGGCAAGCCAGAGATTCTGGACGGCGCAGACGGTCGAATAGACATCGGTGTCCGGATTATGCGTGCGGCCGAGCACGACAGGGCCGCCGCGCTTGGTGTCGCAGGTGATGCAGATGCTGAGCGGCGCCTTGCGGATGCCCTCCAGCTTCAGCCGCTGATACTGCGCGCGACGATCACCCTCGAACATCGCGCAGGCCTCCTCATTGGCCTGGTGAAATGCCTGCCATACGCGCTCGCGCGTCTCTGGCTGACGGATGAGAATGAAGTTCCATGGCTGCATGAATCCGACCGACGGCGCGCAATGGGCCGCTTCAAGCAAGCGCCTGACGAGATCGTCTGGCAGGGGATCGGAGCGGAACTGGTCGCGCACGTCGCGGCGAGTCTCGATGGCACGATAAACGGCGTTGCGCTCCTCTTCAGAGAATGCGCCGGCGGCAACCAGATGCTCCGAAGCGCTGGCATGGATGTCAGCAGTGAGAGGTGCGGCGTCGGCAGCGTTTTTAGAAGAGGGCATATTCAACCATGGTTTCATAAAGGGCGGCGGTTCATCGGCGGTACCGGAACCTTGCACATCAGGCTGAGGCCCAGCTTAGTGCGCAATCACGGACGAAATTACCAGCATGATTTTCCACAGGCGAGCGTGTAATCGGCTTCCTATTGTCGCGGAACGGCGGCTTGCGCCAAATCTTGCTCATGCTCTGGCGTGCATTCCAAGACCGTGCTTCGTTCAAGCCGTGTATCGAGGGCGAATTGTCGTGCGGAAAATGGCAGCCTCCTTTGACAAACTCGGCATTGTGTCGCATATGGACCGACAATGAGCCGCCTGCGCGAAATTCGCGCGGGCGGTTTTGCATTTCAACGGCGCCTTTCTTGCAATTCATTCGCATGAGCAGGCGTGAAGACATCGGAGAAGGGCATGAGCAGTCACGGAAACGATACGATCAGGCGGCTCGCCCTTTGGGGTATCCCTCTGTCGCTCGGCGTCATGGGACTGAAGATGCTGGCCTGGTGGCTGACGGGCTCGGTGGCGCTCCTGTCCGACGGGCTTGAATCGCTCGTCAATGTTGTCGCCGCCTTCATTGCCTTCTTCGTCATCCGCTACGCGCAGAAGCCGGCCGATCACGACCATCCCTTCGGGCACCACAAGGCGGAATATCTATCTGCCGTTACCGAGGGGGCGATGATCGTCGTCGCTGCTTTGATGATCGTGCAGGAAGCGGTCGGACATCTCGGCAATCCGCAGCCGATGCAGGCGCCTGTACTCGGTCTCGCCATCAACTTCGTCGCCGGCGTCATCAACGGCGCCTGGGCGCTGACCTTGATCCGAGCCGGAAGGACGCACCGCTCGCCGGCACTGACGGCGGACGGTCAGCACATCATGTCCGATGTCTATACCTCCATCGGCGTGCTGATCGGCCTGTTGCTGGCGCTCGGCACCGGCCAGCCGATCTTCGACCCCGTGCTTGCCATTCTCGTCGCCATCAACATTCTCTACCAGGGCTGGAAGGTCATCTCCAGTTCCATCGACGGACTTATGGACAAGGCTGTACTGCCGGAGGAAGAGGAGACCATCAAGGATGCGATCGCCAAGAATGCCGAGGGGTCGCTTGGCGTTCATGATCTGAAGACGCGCAGGGCAGGTGCTGTGACATTCGTCGATTTTCACATGGTCGTGCCCGCCGCCATGCCGGTGCGCGATGCGCATCGCATCTGCGACCGCCTTGAAGATGCCATACGGGCGATCCATGCGGGCGCCGAAATAACCATTCATGTGGAGCCGGAGGGCGAGAAAGCCCATGGTATCCGCGTCAAAGTGATCAAGGAGACCTGAGATGCCAAAGACCGATGTATCCGGCCTGTCGATGCTCGGCAACCAGACGGAAACGGCCACCAATCCGGAAGAGGCCGTTCTGGAGAAGGTGCCGTCCGGCCATGCCGGCACCGATTATGTCGTGCGCTTTACGGCGCCCGAATTCACCTCGCTCTGCCCGATGACGGGACAGCCGGATTTCGCCCATATCGTCATTGACTATATTCCGAACGAATGGCTGGTCGAATCGAAGTCGCTGAAGCTCTTCCTGCATTCCTTCCGCAATCACGGCGCATTCCACGAGGATTGTTCGATCTATATTGCTAAGCGCCTGGTGGATCTGCTGCAGCCGAAGTGGCTGCGCATCGGTGCCTACTGGTATCCGCGCGGCGGCATTCCGATCGACGTTTTCTGGCAGACCGGCAAGCCGCCGGAAGGCGTTTGGCTGCCGGACCAGGGCGTTCAGCCCTATCGCGGCCGAGGCTGAATGAAAAAGCCGCCGCCATCCGGAGATGGCGGCTTTTCTGCTAGATGCGATGAGACTGCGGCTCAGGCAAACGAGTTGTCGTCGCCATTGTCATAGGACGAGTCATCATAATCGTCGTCCTGAGCGTCTTGGGCAGCATCCTGGGCGTAATCGGCCGCGCTCTGATCATTCTGATCGCTATTATCGTCATTGCCGAAATAGTTGTTGTTGATGATCGTCTCCTGCACCGGCTGTTCGGCTGCGTTGGCTGCCGTGCCCCCGAAGAGGCCGCTGCCGGCATTGCCGCCGAAAAGGCCGCCGCCAGTGCCGCCCAGATGCGGGCTGAAGAGGCTGGAAAGTGATTCCGCCAGCATCACGCCACCGGCGACGCCGGCCGCCGTGCCAAGCGCACCACGCAGGAAGCTGCCGCCGGCCGAAGGTGCGCCTGCCTGCTGGCTCCACGGGCCTGACGGCTGCGGTTGCGGCTGGCCGGCCCAGGGGCCAGGCTGCGGCGCATTGCGGGCATAGTCGTCATAAAGGCGGCCCTGCTGCTGCGGATTGCCGCCCTGCGGTGCGGCGGCGCGTTGCTGCTGGCCGCCACCGAAAAGCGAGCCGATCCCGCCAAGGAAACCGCCGCTCTGGCCCGGCTGGTGATTATCGGCGCCCTGCTGCTCGAGCTCGTGTACGCGCGCCTCGAGCTGCTGGATGCGATCGGCCGCAGCCTTCATGCCCTGTTCCTGCATGATGACGGCCTGTGCCAGGAAATAGGGCGCATAGGGCTGGTCGCGGACCGACTGGTTGATGAAGGCCTCGGCATCGGCATCGCGCTGGGTATTGGATGCGGTACGCACGCGATCGAAGAGAGAGGTGAGCAGTTGACGTTCTTCAGGCGACATGATGGCCTCCTTGGCTATCTGTTGCTGTAAATTCTGGGCGCGATCCTCGACCGCGCTGATCTGACGTAGGAACCAATCTCGGCTTTTCAAAGCCATTCAAGTTACATTTCGGTAATCCGCAACCATAACGCCAGGTTCCGATGTGCTATTCCCGCCTTGTCTTTTTCCGGCATTGTTTTACGCATTGAGTCGCACTATGTGCGGTGAACGACGCATCATGCTGGAGAGTTGAATGAACGACGAAGACGAACAGGAAGACAAGAAGACCGAGCTGCCGTTGGGCAAGGACGCGGAGGCGAATCTTTTCAAGTCGCGTTCGATCTTCATCTATGGCGGCATCACGCAGGAACTGGCGCAGAAGGTCTGCTCGCAGCTCGTTGCCCTTGCCGCCGCCAGCGACGAGGACATCCGCATCTATGTGAATTCGCCCGGCGGCCACGTCGAGTCAGGCGATTCCATCCATGACATGATCAAGTTCATCAAGCCGAAGGTCTGGATGATCGGCACGGGCTGGGTCGCTTCCGCCGGTGCGCTGATCTATGTCTCCGCTCCGAAAGAGCGCCGAATTTGCCTGCCGAACACGCGCTTCCTGCTGCACCAACCGTCCGGCGGCACGCGCGGCATGGCCTCCGACATCGAAATCCAGGCACGCGAGATCATCAAGATGAACGAGCGCCTGAACAAGATCTTCTCGGAAGCTACCGGCCAGCCGCTCGAAAAGATCACCAAGGACACGGACCGCGACTACTGGCTCTCCGCCGAGGAAGCCAAAGCCTATGGTCTGGTCTCGCGCATCGTGACCTCGCAGGCGGACATCTGATCCAACGCGGGTTTTGCTTGATCGAATTTAGCGCCCTCGCTTGCCGAAAGGCAGGCGAGGGCTTTGTTTTGAGATGACGGGATTCGTTCGCTTCGACCGAAGAGAAAGAGCTGGCGGCGGGAGAGTCGCCGCCAGCCTTCGCCACCAGGAGATTGCAACGTTTCCGGGGCGGCGAATTGGGGGGCTCGAGCTGCGAACCCTGCGGAGTTTGCCGACCGTCGCCTAAGCGGTGATCTCGACCGGCGTTCCATCCGGCATCGTGATGACTGCCTCGTAGAAGCCGTCGCCTGTCGTGCGGGGCGCGGATTTCAGGCAGCCATCCGCCCGGCATCGCTCGGCCAGTGCATCGACGGATGCCCGATCTCCAAGCGACACGGCGATATGATCCCAGCCGATGCGCTCATTCTGCTTGTCGGCGGCAAGCCAGGGGCCGGTCATCAGTTCGATCTGATCGCCACTCCCGGCCAGATGGACGAAACGGGAGATGAAGCCCGGGCGGCGCAGGCTTTGATAGGGTTCGCCGACGGTCGCGCCGAAATAGGTCTTCCAGAAATCGGCTGTAGCATCGAGGTCACGCGTCCATAGAGCGGTATGAGCGATGCGCATCTGCCTCTCCCTGTTCCTGATTGCGGGTAACGATGCCGGCGCAGAGGGGTGCGACACAAAGCAATAGAGCGAGCATCCAGAAGGCGCCGGGCAGGCCAAGATGATCCGCCGCGAAACCGACGCCGGCGGGTCCGACGAGCACGCCGGCATATCCCGTCATGGTGATGGCTGCGACGGCAAGGCCCGCCGGCATGACCTTTTGCGCGCCGCCCTTGCGAAAGAGCACCGGCACGATGTTGGCGGCGCCAAGACCGATCAGCAGGAAACCGCTCATGGCAAGGATCGTGATCGGGCTGAGGAGGAGGATGACAAAGCCGGCCACCGCGACGATGCCGCCCCACAGCATGACCGCCCTGTCTCCGATCCTTGCGGTAATGGCATCGCCACTCAGGCGGCCCGCCGTCATCGCAATCGCAAACAGCATGTACCCGAGGCCGCCATGGCTCGTATCGACTTGGCTCTGCGTGGTGAGCAGCAAGGCGCTCCAATCGAGGATCGCGCCTTCGACGAGGAAGGTGATTGCTGCCAGCGCAGCCAACAGCAGCACGAAGCCGCGTGGCATGACGAAAAGCGGCGCGTCCTCCGCTGGGACGGTCCGCAGCAGCCGTGGCCATGCGACGATCATGGCGACGACCATCACGGCCGAGCTTAGAAGCGTGGCGGCGAGGGGGCCGGCCTTGATCGACAGCAATAGCGTGACGAGCAGGGAGCCGATGAAGCCGCCGATGCTGAAGAGCGCATGGAAGCCGGACATCAGCGGCCGGTCCGCGCCTTTTTCTACCTCGACGGCGTGGATGTTCATGGCAACGTCGAGTGATCCCAAGCAGGCGCCGAAGGCCGCCAGCGCGATGCCGAGCGTGAACGGCGTGCCGGCCACGGCCAGTGTCGGCAAAGTGAGCGCGAGGCCGAGGCCGCTGGCGATGATGATCGGCTTGCTGCCATATCGCGCGCT
The DNA here is from genome assembly GCF_008370325.1 of Martinezella tropici. Lineage (GTDB taxonomy): Bacteria > Pseudomonadota > Alphaproteobacteria > Rhizobiales > Rhizobiaceae > Rhizobium > Rhizobium tropici_B. The sequence continues at coordinate 634,004 of NZ_VNIP01000006.1, forward strand.
CAGCATGCCGGTCGCCAGCATCGCCGCCACCGAGCCCAGGCCGAGGCAAAGCAGCAGCATGCCCAGCACGCCGTCATCGACCCCGAGGCGAGCCTTGGCGAATGGGACGAGCGGAGCCCAGCAGGCGAGGGCAAAACCCCCGACCAGAAAAGCAAGTCGTGTTGCCAGCCGGGTTTCCGGCCGATCCGTGGATTGCATGGTTATTCCTTGTCTTTCGAGATCAGGAGGATGAGGTGACGTTGCTCGCCTTCACGAGCGAGAAGCCAGCTTCGACGGCCGCTTTCTCGTCATCGGCAGGCAGATCGTCCTCGACAACAAGCCAATCGATATCGCCAGCGCCGCCGATCCGGTGCGGCGCGCGTTCGTGAAACTTCTCCGAGGTAATCAATGCGATGCGAGCCGCGCTTCTCTTGAGGAGCGTCCGTTTGAAGATCGCGTCCGCATGTTCGTACACGCTGATGCCGTTTCTTGCGGAAACGGCGCAGACACCCAGGAAGCAGCGGTCGATGTTCATGGCTTCGATGGCCGCGACCGCGGATGCATCGACGCTGCCGCCGACGACGGGATCGACCGCGCCGCCGATCAGAACGAGCGGAATATCGCCGCGTTTCATGACGGCGCTGGCGATATCGATGGAATTCGTCGCGATGGTCGCTCCCAGGTCCTTCGGCAGAAGATCGACCATTGCGAGATTGGTGCTGCCGCTGTCGAGAAACAGGAATTCGCCCGGCTCGATCATCGCGACGGCCGCCTGCGCCAGCACTCTTTTGCGGTCGGATGCCTGTCCGATCCGGTCAGAGATAGGCCGCGAGGACGTCAGAAGGGGAAGGGCGCCGCCATAAACGCGCCGGCATTTGCCCTCGGCGGCAAGCGCTCGAAGATCCCGGCGCACGGCATCTTCGGACACGTTGAACTCGACAGCCAACGATGCGGCGATGATTTGCCGCCCCTCTGCAAGCCGTGCTTCGATGACATCCCGGCGGGACAATGGGAGTGAATTGCTCATAATCATGTATTAACGTGCATAAATAAGAGAGTCAATTTGCACATTTATACACGATTTGAATCGTGCTCGACATATATGGCGATCGATTCGACCTTGCGACGTCATTTCGCCCGAAAACTGCACTTGCACGTCCCATGCTTGTGATGCTCCATGCGCGCTCAATCGATCCTCGCGCGCCCCGGGTCTCCGCCGCCATGCTCAAAGATTTTTCCATCCAAAGCCTGTTCATGGGATGCCTCACGGCCTTTGTCGGCTTTGCCAGTTCCTTCGCGGTTGTCTTCCACGGCCTGCAGGTCGTGGGTGCCACGGACGCCCAGGCGGCATCGGGGCTGACAGCGCTTTCGGTCGCCATGGGTGTTTGCGCCATCGTGCTCAGCATGGTGACGAGATTGCCCATCAGCATTGCCTGGTCGACGCCGGGAGCCGCACTGCTCGCCAGTGCAGGGGCGATCGAGGGCGGCTTTCCGGCGGCTATCGGTGCGTTCTTCATCTGCGGTCTGTTGATCGTCATTGCCGGGCTGTTCCGGCCTTTTGGACGAGCGGTGGCCTCGATCCCAGCGCCGCTTGCCAACGCCATGCTGGCGGGTGTCCTGCTCGGCCTTTGCTTCGCGCCAGTCAAGGCGATCGCCTTCAATCCTGCCTTCGGCTTGCCAATCATCCTTGCCTGGATCGTCGTTGGCTCGTTCAAGCGGCTTTGGGCTGTGCCGGCGGCACTTGCCGCCTTTGCGCTGGTGCTGGCCTTCGGCGTCAAGATACCGGACGGCGCGTTCGCGTCGCTGGAACAATCGCTGCTGCCGACGGTCGAATTCGTGAAGCCGGTCTTCACGCTTGCCGGCATCGTGTCCATTGCGCTGCCGCTGTTCATCGTGACGATGGCGTCGCAGAACATTCCCGGTATCGCCGTGCTGAAGGTGCATGATTATGATCCGAAGCCGGGTCCGCTGTTTGCCGTGACAGGTGTTTTCTCGCTTCTTGCCGTTCCTTTTGGCGGCCACGCGGTCAATCTTGCAGCCATCACGGCCGCCATGTGCGCCGGACAGGATGCGCATGCCGATCCCAAGCGGCGCTATTGGGCGGCGATCGTCGCAGGAGCCGGTTATATCGTCTTCGGATTGCTGGCGAGCGCGGTGACGGCTTTCGTGGCGCTCGCGCCGCCTGTTCTCATCGAGGCGGTGGCCGGCCTGGCGCTTGTCGGCGCGCTGTCCAACTCTGCCTTGAACGCCTTCCAGCAGCCGGAATCCCGCGAAGCCGCCGCCATCACTTTTCTGGTGACCGCATCAGGCGTTTCCTTCGGCGGGATTTCCGGCGCTTTCTGGGGACTGATTGCCGGCGGATTGATGCTGGCGCTGTCGCGCGGCGTGCAGATGCTGAAGAAGTGAGCAGGGGGTTGCTTCTTTTTGATCCGGCGGCTATAAGCGCGGCCATGAAGCTGACAGGCGCAAAGATTTCTGAGCAGATTGCACGTGGGCGCATTGCCCTGCGTGACAATACGCGCGCCCTTACTTCGCTTCTCCTCCTCGGCCTTACGCGCGGTTGCCGGGTCCTTTGAGGAGCGCCCGGCGGCCGAAAAGCCCGCTGGCCATCGCTCCTCGCGACTTACCCTAAAATCGACAGCATACCCGCAAAGGGTCCGCATTTATCATCGCCAAGCCGCATCCGATCGGCTAAGACGCGGGATAAAATGACGGGAAAGGAAGAGACGAGACCATGGACGCGAACAGCCATTCCCCCAAAGGCATGCCCGAAGCAGCGGTAAAATACCGCGCCTATCCCCAAATCAATATTCCCGACCGGACCTGGCCGTCCAAGGTGATCACCAAGGCGCCGATCTGGTGCTCGGTCGACCTGCGCGACGGCAATCAGGCGCTCGTCGATCCGATGGGCCATGATCGCAAGGCGCGCATGTTCCAGCTGTTGCTGGATATGGGCTTCAAGGAAATCGAGATCGGATTCCCCTCGGCTTCGCAGACCGATTTCGATTTCGCCCGCTGGTGTATCGAGCAGGGCAACGTGCCTGATGATGTGTCGCTGCAGGTTCTCGTCCAGTGCCGTCCGGAATTGATCACCCGCACGTTCGAGGCGCTGGAAGGCGCCAACAAGCCGATCGTCCACTTCTACAATTCCACCAGCGAATTGCAGCGCCGCGTGGTGTTTGCCAAGGATGTACAGGGCATCAAGCAGATCGCCGTCGATGCGGCCAAGATGATTAGCGACATGGCTGCCAAGGCAGGCGGCGGCTATCGCTTCGAATATTCGCCGGAGAGCTTCACCGGCACCGAGCTGGATGTGGCGCTGGAAATCTGCAACGCCGTCATCGACGTCATGAAGCCGACGCCTGACAACAAGCTGATCATCAACCTGCCGTCGACAGTCGAAATGGCGACGCCGAACGTCTATGCCGACCAGATCGAATGGATGTGCCGCAATCTGGACAACCGCGAAAACCTGATCATCTCGCTGCATCCGCACAATGACCGAGGCACGGGCATCGCTGCCGCCGAGCTGGCGCTGATGGCGGGCGCCGATCGCGTCGAAGGCACATTGTTCGGCAATGGCGAGCGCACCGGCAATGTCGATGTCGTCACCATGGCATTGAACATGTTCACGCAGGGCGTCGATCCGGAGCTCGATTGCTCCAACATCGAGCGCATGAAGGAAGTCTTCGAATATTCCAACCAGATGGCGATCGGCGAGCGTCATCCTTACGTCGGCGAGCTGGTCTACACGGCCTTCTCCGGTTCGCACCAGGATGCGATCAACAAGGGTATGAAGGCCGCCAAGGTCGCCAACGATCCCATCTGGGAAGTGCCTTATCTGCCGATCGACCCGCAGGATGTCGGCCGCACCTATGAGGCGATCATCCGCATCAACTCGCAGTCCGGCAAGGGCGGCATCGCCTACATCATGCAGCAGGACTACGGCCTGAACCTGCCGCGCAATCTCCAGGTGGAATATCGCGAGGAGATCCAGCGCATCACCGACGAAGAAGGCAAGGAATTGCCGTCCAAGCGTATCTATGAGCATTTCATCGAGCGTTATGTGACCCAGCCCGATGCGCGGCTCCGCTTCGCCGACCATCACACCTTCGCCGACCCCGAGCACAGGGGGCAGCGCATCGTCGCGGCCGAAATCACCGATAATGGCGAGGTGAAGCGCATCGAGGGCAGGGGCAACGGCCCGATCGACGGCTTCATCAATGCGCTCTCGATCTATCTCGGCATCCCGATGTCCGTCGAGGATTATTCCGAGCACTCGCTGCAGCATGGCTCCAACGCTTCGGCGATCTCCTATGTCGAGGTCTCCTATCCGGGCGGTAAGCTCTTCGGTGCCGGCATCAACACCAATATCGTCGCGGCGTCTCTCGAGGCGATCGTCTCGGCGGCGAACCGTGTGCTCGCCATAAAGGCGGCGTAAGGCTGAAACGGCCTCTGCACTGCTGATTTAAAAAAGCCCCCCGATCCTGAACTGCCCCCCGAAGGTTGGTGTCCAACTTTCGGGGGGCAGTTCATTTCGAGGGGACTTTTTGTTGCGCGTCAGTCGACTGCCGGCTCGTCATCTTCGATGAAGCCGCCGGATTGATGGGACCACAGTGTCGCGTAGATGCCGTTTCGGGCGATCAGCTCCGAATGCGTGCCGTCTTCGACGATACGTCCTTGGTCCAGCACGACGATGCGGTCCATACGCGCGATGGTCGACAGGCGATGCGCAATGGCGATCACGGTCTTGTCTTCCATGATGCCATAAAGCGTATCCTGGATTTCGGCTTCGACTTCCGAATCGAGGGCGGAGGTTGCCTCGTCGAGCACCAGGATCGGGGCATCCCTGAGGATGGCGCGGGCGATCGCCACGCGTTGCCTTTGACCGCCGGAGAGCTGGACGCCGCGTTCGCCGGCATGGGCGTCGAAGCCCGTGCGTCCCTGCTGATCCCGCAGCTTTGCTATGAAGCCGCTCGCGGCCGCTTTCTCGGCCGAAGCGAGAATAGTATCCTCCGTGAAGCGAGGGTTGCCATGGGCGATGTTATCGCGGATGGAGCGGTGAAGGAGCGATGCCTCCTGGCCGACCACGGCAATCTGCCGGCGCAGACTATCCTGCGTCACCTGCCGAACATCCTGCCCATCGATTTCGACGATGCCGCCCTCCGGATCGAAGAAGCGAAGCAGCAGATTGACCAGCGTCGATTTGCCGGTGCCGGAGCGGCCGACAAGGCCGACCTTCTGGCCTGCCGCAATTCGAAGCGAAACGCCGTCCAGCCCGCCATCTCCCTTGCCGTAGTGATGAGTGATCTGCCGGAAGACGATCTCGCCCTTGGTGATGGCAAGCGGTTTGGCGTCCGGCGCATCGGTAATCGCGAGCGGCTGCGAGACGGTCAACAGTGATTGCCGCATGGCGCCGAGATGGGCGAAGAGCGAGGAGACCGCATCCAGCATCCATTCGGCCATGCCGGTTATGCGGAAACTCAGCGCGAGCGATGCCGCGATCAGCCCCAGCTGCGCGCCGCCGGATTGCCAGAGGACGACGGCATAGCCAACGAGCGCGACGATGAGGAAGCTGCCGAGGAAGAGCATGCTCGAATTGACAAGCACTTCGAGCCTCTGCACCCGGACGAATGTTTCGCGCGTTTGAGAGAAACGACGACGGGCTTCTTTGTCTTCCGCCTTGGCATCGGCAAAAAGCTTGATGAGGTCGATATTGGCATAGCTGTCCACCAGCATGCCCGTCAATTCGGCATAGGCTCCCTGGTATTGCGCGGAAGCCTTCTGCAGGCGAGGGATGACATAGGCCATCAGGCCGAGATAGCAGAGGAGCCAGACGGCGAGGGGCCAAATCAGGCGCGGGTCGATCGAGGCCATCAGCCAGAGCGAGCCGGCCACGTAGATTGTGACGAAAGACAGCGTGTGCAGCACGGCATAGGCGGCGCCTGTTGCCGCTGTACCGATGTCGCGCACCTGGCTGGCAATGCGACCGGAAAAATCCTGGCGAAACCAGCCGACGGATTGCCGAAGGACGTGACGATGGGCGCGCCAGCGAAACAAGGTCTCGGCATTCGGCCGGAATGCGATGTCATCAAGGCTTTCGCGGAGATATCCGGCAAGGGGCCGTCCGATCAGCACAAGGGCGGCCGCAGCGAGCAGGCCCAACCCTTCGGATGCCCAGAAATCCTCCCGGTGAGCGATGGCCAGATTATCCACCAGCCGGCTGGAATAGCCGATGAGCCAGATCTCGATGACGGCGCCGATCACGGTCAGGCTGAGGCTCATCGCCATGACCGTGCGGAACGGGCGAAGATTGGTTAGGAGATAGTGCCGGGCGTTGGATGGTGGTTGGGGCCCGTCATGATCCTGAAATGGATCGACAAGCTCTTCAAAGCGACGAAACATGAGTGCCCTCCGCGGGCGAAAGATAGCAATCTGATGATCGGGCCGATAAAGCAGCCCTTCACGGCACTGCTTTTCAGCGGTGATTTCCTGTGCCGTGATTTTTCATCCGAGTGCTCTCCTCATAGGTCGCTGCAACCTCTATAGCGTGTATCGGCGCCAATGTCAGCAGCAATTGTACCGTCATCGTTCAGCGTTGCGACTCATAGCGCCATCCGCGCCCAAGCGGCCTGCTTCGAAATCGTCCGGGACATGTGCTTCAGTGGTGTCTCTTGCTCAGGGTTTGCCCTTGGTAAGCTCATCGCGTTGCTTTGTCAGGCGCTCGAGCTCTTCTTCCTGTTCGGCAATCCGCTCCGACGTCCGTTCTTCGTCGGCTGCGCCGGAGAAGGCGGCGGCCTGCTCGATCAGCTCGCGAAGATTTTCCCTTATCACCGCAATGCGCCTGTCGATTTCCGGAATGGTCAGCAGAACGTCGGACATGTCGAAACTCCAGCAAGAATATCGGACTCGTATGATTGCCGCAGGATCATTATCCATCGGCGAGCGTTCGGCCGCAAGCTGCAAAGAAGGAGAGGGGGCGGTCAGATCTCCGACGATACCCTGTTGGCGATCTGGTCAAGCATCGCATCCGAGGAAGGACCGACGACGGCGTAGGTCGCGCCATCGCGATGCCAGGATACGATGCTGATATCGTCCTTGATGGTCTCGCTGAAATCGGTGTCGTTGGCGACGCCGTCGGCTTTGGTAAAGCAGACGGCGACGACATCGCCATCGAGGTTCTTGTAGATCAGCTGGCCGACGGGCTTGCCGCCGGCGATGAACATGCGCGCGCCCTGGAAGACAAGGCCATCGGCGGCCAGATCCGGGAAATTGAATTTGACGCCGACCGTGCTGCCCAGCCACTTGCTTATTTCATCCAGTTCGCTCGCCTGCAGTTCGACCATATGGCGCGGCTGGCGCGAATAGATGCGATGATAGGCGGCTATGTCATCCAGCCAGTTTCGCGTCGCGACCTGGGCCGGGGTGACGGGTGCCGCCTCCGGCGCATTGGCAGGTTGCGTGCCCAGAAGATAGCCGATGCCGCCGCCGACCGCGAAGAGGATCAGGGCTGCCGCCAGCGACTGCCTGCCGTTCGGCGCCAATTTCAGGGATGGCCTGGCGAGACGGGGAGAAGGGTCGCGAGTCTTCGGAGGCTGGGCGCTCTTGATGGAACGAACGAGCGCAAGCGGCACGGGCTCTTTCAAAACCTCGTCGAAAGCCTTGCGGCCGACATCGGAACCGTGCCTCAGCTCATCGAATATGCGCTGTGCATTCGGATCGGAAGCGATGAGCTTTTCCAGCTCTTCTTTTTCTTCTCGGCTCGTTTCGCCATCCATGAAGGCGGACAAGCGGACTTCGAGCGGCGTTTTTTTCATGTCCTGCAATGCTTAAAACCTTCGAGGCGAGCGACTGTGACCTTGAGAGGCAAGGTAAAGACGAGCGCTGGAGAGTCGCGACATCACCGCCGACAGCGGAATGCCGAGGATATCGGCCGCCTGCTTATAGCTGTGCCCTTCGACATCGACCAGCAGGAAGACACTGGCAAGTCCTTCGGGCAAAGATGTGACGAGGCGATGCGCTTCTCCGGCTTCAACCGGATTTAAATGTGTTCCGGATGCCGGGTCGCCCTGTTCCAGGGCATTGCCCTTGCCGGCAGGGCGCAGTTTGTGGCGCCGCGCTTCGTCGACCCATTGATGCCGAGCCATGGTGTAGAGCCAGCTCTCCAGCTTGCCGCCGCTGTTCCACAGATGGAACTTGGCGATGCCGCGCTGACAGACGCTCTGGACGAGCTCGTCCGCCTCGGTCAGATCGCCGGTCAGCGTCACCGCGAAGCGGCGAAGCTTCGGAAGAAGGCCGACCAGATCGCGTCTGATATCGATGGCTGCTACCGGCGTTGGCATGGTCTTTCCAAAGAAGCGTTGGAGGTTATCACATGGACGACGTGCTTCCGCAAATAGTGATCTTTCCCTTGGAAAAGGTGATGCGAGCAGAATGTTCGTCCTGTGTTGGTATGAACCATTTCCGTGCCGTTTCGCAAGCCTTCAAAACACTCGCACTTAACTGTCTTTCTCTGGGCGGTGATCTGCGTATGCGCTGACCCACACTGCCTCAATAGGTGATCTGGCCCTTGAGCGATTGCAGCAGCGAGCGATAAGCCCAGGTGTTTTCGCCGCCGCGATCGCGGATCTCGACCAGCTGGACGCGCGCGCCCTGAACATCGCCCTGCTCGAGAAGGGCCTGTCCCATATAGGAGCGCGCGAGGATATAATTCTCATCGCGCTGCAGGGCCTTGCGATAGTAGCTCATGCCGAGCTCCATTCTGCCCGCCTTGCGATTGGCATAACCGAGATAATTGAGGATGCGGGGATCGTCCTGGTCCCTTGCGAGCTTCAAGACGGTGATGGCGTTATCATACTGGCCCGCATAGGCGAATTCCCGCGCCGCCTGGAAGAGCTGATCGTCATTGAAGCCGCTTTGCTTCGGCTTTACGCATTCCTTCTTGTCTTTGTCCCAAACCTTGCCGTCAGTGCATTTGGTCGTGGTGTTGCTCTTAGGTGGCGGGGCCGTTTCGTCACTTTCGGAGCCGGCGGCGACGGCCTGCAGGCTGGCGGCAAACAAGAATCCGGCAGCGATCGCCACAGTCGAGGAGCTTTTCATCGCGGCCTTGAAACCCATCCAATCCTCCCAGGATTCCGATAGCACGATTGTAGCTCCGTATCTTAGAAAACGCCAACGAAACGATGCGCGTGACATCCTAAAATGCCGATCATGTCGCCAGAATATCGATGCCTTCCGGATCGACACCATCGCCGTTGTCGTTGAGGCTGTAGCGTTCGGCCTTCAACTCCCAGGCGCCCGGACGACCGTCGATCGTAAAGAGATTGTAGGCAGCGCGCGGCTTCAAGCCGCCAACTCCTTGCGAGGCGGAAGCGATCCCGACGATCGGCACCAGGCCCATCTGGCCGCGCAGCCAATGCAAGGTGTTGAGATGCGTGTGCCCATGCAGGACCAGCTCCGCGCCGCCCGTCGAGAGGACCGCCGCGAAGCGGCGGATGCCGATCATGCGCTTGTAGAAGCTGGTCGCGCCGCGAATCGGCGGGTGATGGATCATGACCACGCGAAAGAGCCCCGCATCTCCGGCCGCGCGCAGAATGTTCACCGTCTCGCGCGCCTGGCGGGCGGAATAGAAGCCGCTGGCGGCAAAAGGCGGCGTGGCGACGGCGGTCGAGCAGCCGATCAGCGCTACCTGATCCCGGATGCGCATATAGGGAAAAATGCGCTGGTCTTGCTGCCATTCGGCCGGAGCGCGGTCGCCCCTGACATAGGGATACCAGGCGCGCATGGACTTTTCATATGCGCCGGGCACATAGGCATCGTGATTGCCGGGAACGACGGAGGTATGAAAGGGATCGCCGACTGTCTTCAGCCACGCGGCTGCGGTCTGGATCTCCATGCCGCTCGCAAGATTGACGAGATCGCCGGTTACGGCCAGATGATCGGCCTGCTTCGCCTTGATGTCGTCAAGAAGGAGATCGAGCGTACCGCCAAAAAGGTGCTTGCGCCGGTTCCGGTGCCAGTTCACAAATCCGGTAATGCGTTTGGAGGCGAGTTCTCTGATCGAAAGGCGTGGCAGCGGACCAAGGTGAACATCGGAAATATGCGCGAGCTTGAACATGGGATGAGACATAGCCCACTCTATTGTCAAAACAAATACATCCCCAACGTCATTGCGGATCGGGGTATTGGGTTTCACGCATGAGCGACGAGATTTCGAGGGACGAAAAGCAGAGTTTGGCGGTGCGGTTGTTCGGCCGGGCGCTGCATGTCTATTTCGGCCTGACGCGCAGCATGACGCTTGGCGTGCGCGCCGCCTGCTTCGATGGGGAGGGGAGAGTTTTCCTGGTGCGGCATTCCTATATCGCCGGCTGGCATATGCCCGGTGGCGGCGTCGAGCGTCATGAGACGGTGGAGCAGGCGCTCGAGAAGGAGCTGCGCGAGGAAGGCAATCTGGTGATTTCGGGCAAGCCGCAGCTCTTCCACGTCTATTTCAACAATCGCACCAGCAAACGGGACCACGTCGTTTTCTATCGTGTCGAGGTCACCCAGACCGCGCCGCGCAAGCCGGATCGCGAGATCGTCGAAAGCGGCTTCTTTGCGCTCGATGCGCTGCCGCCCGGAACAACGAAGGCAACCTGTCGCAGGCTGAGAGAATTGGAAGGAGCGGAAGCTCCTTCCAATCACTGGTAGCCACCGGCATTCAAGTCACGCGGCTTTTGCCAATCGCTCGCGGCCATGCGGACGATCGAAGTCCAGATCGGGGCCGATCGGCACGATGCCTGTCGGATTGATCGTCTTGTGGCTGCGATAATAGTGGTTCTTGATATGCGTCAGGTTCACCGTCTCGGCAACGCCGGCAATCTGATAGAGGTCCCGCAGATAGGCCGAGAGGTTGGCATAATCGGCGATGCGGCGGATGTTGCATTTGAAATGGCCGACATAGACGGCATCGAAGCGGACGAGCGTCGTGAACAGCCGCCAGTCGGCTTCTGTCAGCCGGTCTCCGAACAGATAGCGCTTCGTCGAAAGCCGCTGGTCCAGCATATCGAGGGTTTCGAAGAGGCGTCGGGCACTTTCCCCGTAGGCTTCCTGGGCTGTCGCAAAGCCGGCCTTGTAGACGCCATTGTTGACTGTGTCGTAAACCTGCTCGTTCAACGCATCGATATCGGCGCTGAGATCGGCGGGATAGAAATTCGCCTTTGAGCCGGTCAAGCCATCGAAGGCGGTATTGAACATGCGGATGATTTCGGCCGATTCGTTGTTGACGATCGTACCGGTCTGCTTGTCCCAGAGAACGGGAACGGTCACCCGGCCGGAATAATTTGGATCGGCCTTGACATAGACCTCCCAGAGCTTGCCCGCGCCGAAGAGATGGTCGACCGTGCCTCCGTCCTTCCCTTTGAATTCCCAGCCATTTTCTAACATCAGCGGATCGACGATCGAGACGGAGATCAGCTCCTCAAGCTTCTTCAGCTTGCGGAAAATCAGGGTTCGGTGCGCCCAGGGGCAGGCGAGCGATACATAGAGATGATAGCGCCCAGCTTCTGCTTTGAAGCCGCCGGTGCCGGTCGGGCCAGCGCTGCCATCCGCGGTCACCCAGTTGCGGAACTGCGACGCGGCGCGCTTGAAATGGCCCTTCGTTTCTTTGGTATCGTACCAGACGTCATGCCAGACGCCGTCCACCAACATGCCCATTGCTCGATCCTTTCGGGAAAACTGCTGACAATTTACAGAAGAGATACGGCATGTCCGCTGGATTTCGAGGCGGTAAATGATGAACACTGCGTCGCATGCATGGCGGGCACGCTTCGGACGCCGGCGTTATGCGTGGAAAGCCAGGATGTGGACACGATCTCGCATCAATAAACGCCATCATGTATTTTGCATTGGACGCGCCGGATATTTCCTGCTATCCGGCTTTTCACAGTTTAAGGACCCTTGTCATGAAAGTAGCCAGAAGCCTGCGACGACGCCGATGATCTTGAACGCTCCACGAGCGCTTTCGGGAACAATATGGCCGTCTATCTGGTTTCACTGGTCTAATGTACAAGCACGATCTGGTCTACCTCACTGAGGATGCGTCGCACGACGCCGTCATCGAAATCATCAACGAAGAAGCGTTCGGCCCGGGCCGGTTTACGCGCGCTGCGGCTCGCATTCGCGAACAGGGGCCGCATGACCGTTCTCTGTCCTTCATCTGCGCCGACGATGGCGAGACGATCGCCTCCGTGCGGATGACGCCGGTGCTTGCCGGATCGGTCAAGGGCCATCTGCTCGGCCCGCTTGCCGTACGCCCCTCCCACAAGAACAAGGGCATCGGCCGCGAGCTCGTGCGGATTGCCGTCGAGGCCGCCAGGCGCAAGGGTTCGGAAGCCATTATCCTCGTCGGCGATCCACCTTACTATGGCCCGCTCGGCTTTGAGAAGGTTGCCTATAATGCGCTGACTTTCCCCGGTCCCGTCGATCCCAATCGGGTGTTGGTCGTCCCAACCGTAGCCGACGTGCATGCGCGGCTGCACGGCTCGATCGCATGGCGCGATGATTCGGCTCAGGCTGTTACGACGGAAGACGAGGACGAGGACGACGGCATGCAATTGACCGCGATCGCCGTTTAAGGCTTTGCGTTGAAAACGAAAACTATTGCCCCGCCAGGTATCAGCGGGGCGATAGCTTCTTCTGCAGGAAGAAGCGGCTTCTGCCAGCGGGGAAATCCGGCAATTCACCGAAAATCGCATAGCCCTGTCTTTGATAAGCCCGCAATGCCTGAGGATTGAACGTATCGATCCAGGCTCCAAAGCAGCCGCGCGCGCTTGCCTCCGTTTCCGCCGCGTCCAGCAGCTTTCCGGCCATGCCCTGCCCACGCAGGCTTTCCGGCACGAAGAGCCATGCGGTGAACAGCCATCCCCAGGCGGTGTAGCCGGAAATCCCGCCAATGGTCTTGCCGGTCTCGTCGCGGATCAGAACCGCTAGGGGACGGCGCTCGGAGGGACCGACATCGGCGGCATTGAAGGCGGTCAATCCCTCGCCGATGGCCGCGAGTTCGCTTTCGCTTGGGGCATCGGTCACGTCAATTTTCATCACGGTCACCGTCCTTCGCGCCACCATGTGGCGGAGAAGGCAAAGAGGAGGGCGGCAAGGCCGGCAAAACCCGCAAACAGGGGCAGGGTATTGATGCCCTTCAGCACGGTTTCGTCGGTCATGCGGATGGTCAGGCGCTGGTTGTCGGCGACGCGAACGGCGCCGCGCACCGGCAGGACCTGCGGTACGGTGACGCCGGCATTGGCGCCGGCAACCCGGGTGACGACACCCTTGGTCTTCTGCGCCAGCGGCTTCAGCGTCTCGGCCGTCGAGATCATCGCCTTGAATTCTGGAGCATCGATGGCGCCGATATGGACAAGCGTCGACAGATTGCCGTTGGCGATCTGATAGAGCCCGATTTCATCCATGTGTTTTTCGGCCTGATAGAGACCCGGCTGCGTCTGCTTCAGCGGCAAGGTCTGCGTCCTGCCGGATGGCGATTTGATCGTGGCGGGGCCGGGATCGTTGCCAATGGTCTGGCGCGTCACCTGCAGCGTGCGGCCGGCGGCGTTTGCCGTCAGAGCTTCCTCCTCCAGCGCCGGCTCCTTCAACAGCCAATGGGCGATGCGGCGATAGAGCGACACGTGCGGACCACCGCCTTCGAAGCCGCGCGCCCAGAGCCAGCCTTCGTCGGAAAGCAGCATGGCGACACGGCCCTGGCTAACGCGGTTCAGCACCAGCAAGGGACTGTTATTCGCGCCGACCATCACGGTCTGTCCCTGCGGCCGTTCGACATCGACGCTGCGGAACCAGCGGCCCCAATGCGGCGGCTCGGTGTCGGATCCATCCAGGCCGCGTGTCACGGGATGCTTCCGGCCCTGGTCCGACAGACGCGGATAGAAGGCCTTCTCGATCATCTGGCCCGTCGGCTCGGCTGGGAGCACGGAAGCTAGCGGCGTCAGCGCGATCGAACTGCCGCCGGCATGTTCCGGACCAGCGGCTACGAGCAGGGCGCCGCCGTTTTCGACATATTGCGCCATGTAATCATAATAAATCGTCGGCAGGACGTTCTGACGGTCCTGGTAGCGATCGAAAATGATCAGGTCGAAAGAATTGATCTTGTCGACGAAAAGCTCGCGCGTCGGGAAGGCGATCAGCGACAATTCGTTGATCGGGGTGCCATCCTGCTTGTCCGGCGGACGCAGGATGGTGAAGTGCACGAGATCGACCGAGGCGTCCGATTTCAGAAGGTTGCGCCAGGCGCGCTCGCCGGCATGCGGCTCACCCGAGACGAGCAGAACACGCATGTTCTGACGGATGCCTTCGATCAGCTGGACGGTGCGATTGTTGATCGCCGTGACCTCGCCAGGCACCTCGGCGACGGCGAATTCGAGGACATTGTTGCCGGCGCGGGGCACCTTGAAGCTGAAGGGCGTGTCCTGGCCGGGCGTTGCCTGCAGCGTGGCGATTTCGTCACCGTTCATCTTGACCGTGACCGCTGCCGTGACACCTGGGCTCTTGCCATCGTCAACGACACGAAAGACGAGCTGTTGCTCGTCGTTGACGATGCCGAAGCGAGGCGCGCGCACGATTTCGATGCGGCGATCGAATTCGCCCGGCTTGCCTGTGATCAGCCCGTGGATGGGTGCGTCGAAGCCGAGTTGCTGGTTGACACCGGGGATATCATGGATCTGGCCGTCGGTGAGGAAGATGGCGCCGCCGATGCGGGCGGGCGGCACGTCCGCGATTGCCGAGGACAGCGCCGAGAAAAGCCGCGTCGATGGAGATTCTGCTTCCGCCGGATCGCGCACCTCGACGATGCGCGGCTCCATGCGCGGGAATTGTGCCAACCGGTCTTTGAGCATCGCCAGAGCGTCATCCGTCATCTTGGAGCGTTCCGGTGTCTGCTGGCTTAGACTGCGGTCGACCACGATTGGGACGATGGTCGTCAGCTGCTCGCGATCCTCCTGCATCAGCACGGGATTGGCGAGCGCGGCCAAGAGGGCAATGCCTGCCAGGGCACGGATCCAGCCGCCGCGAAGGCGCCTGAAGATCGCAAGCGCGGCAATGGCGAGCGTCAGCACCGCCAGAGCGGCTAGGATAGGCCAGGGGAGGAATGGGGCGAAACCGATATTCATATTACTGCCCCAAGCGCTGCAGGATGTCCGGAACGTGGACCTGATCGGATTTATAGTTTCCGGTCAGCATGTACATCATGATGTTGACGCCGGTGCGGTAGGCGTATTCGCGCTGGGTTTCGTCCGGCGGCACGGTCGGCAGCAGCGGAGAACCGTTTTCATCGACGGCCCAAGCGCCGGCAAGATCATTGCCCGTTATGATGATCGGCGTCACGCCGTCGGAGGTCGCGACCGCATTTGCGTCGCGGCGCATATCCTGCCGCGCCTCCACCCAAAGCGGACTATCGGCATAGCGACCGGGGAAGCTCGACAGAAGATAGAAGGATTTGGTCAGCACATGTCCCGCCGGCACCGGCTCCAAGGGCGGAATATCGAGATTGGCGAGGATCTGCTGCAACCGTTGGCCGTTCGGGCTCGGCGTCGAGGTATCGCCCATCGTGTCGATGGCGTCACGGGTATCGAACAGCACGGTGCCGCCATTGCGCATATAGGCGTCGATGCGGTTGATGGCGTCGTTAGAAGGCATCGGTGCGGTCGCTGAAACCGGCCAGTAGATGAGGGGGTAAAAGGCCAATTCGTCCTTGGTCAGGTCCAGCCCGACCGGAGGCCCGGGCTCGAGTGTCGTGCGATAGGTGAGGTAGTCGGAAAGCCCGGCAAGACCGCGCTCTGAGATATGATCGACTTCCGTTTCGCCGGTCACGACATAGGCAAGATGCGTTTTGTCCAGCCGTGAAAAAATGGTGTCGTCGCCGGGTTTTGCATCATCGGCCAACGCGATTGCCGGATGCAGGAAGATGGCAAGCGAGGCCGCCAGCAGCAGCATCGCTGCGCCCCCAGCCATCGTCTTTGCCGATCTGCCGAGGCGCGGGAAGGCGCCATTCATGAACAATACGATGATGCTGTCAGCCAGCAGGATCAGGAAGGCGAGGGTGAAGAGGATCGGCTTTGCCGACCAGGCTTCTCCGCCGATAAGGCCCTCCCGTGCAGCCGAGCCCGCGGCCGATGCATCCAGCGGTTTCAGTTGCGTGCCGCTGGGCAGCGTGTTCAGGGCGACAAAGCCTTCTTCGGAGCCGTAGAGACCGGGCGGATTGTCGAAACTTGTGATCGGCGCTCTCTTGCTGTTCGGCTCCAGCGGGCGCGCGCTGCCGATTTCGCTGGTCAACACGCCCTTTGCGGTCAGAAGCCGGTAAGGCGGCATTGCTTCGCTTCCCTTGGCTGCGGCCCCGTCCGCCGGGGTGACGCCGCCGGCATGGGACAGCTGCACGATCCGGCGCAACATTTCGACGAAATCGCCTGATATCGGCAGGTCGGACCATTGCGGTTCGGCGCTGACGTGGAAGAGAACGATGCGGCCTGCCTGCATCTGCTTTTCGGTCACCAGCGGCGTGCCGTCGGCAAGGCTTGCCCAGGTGCGCTCGGCCAGATCCGGTGTCGGTTCGGCCAGAACCTGCCGCTTGATGAGCACATCCTTGGGCTTCGGCATGCCGGCGAAGGGGCCGAAGGAGGGGAAATCGGTGAGCGGCTGCGGCTCGGCCCAGGAAAGCGCGCCGCCGAAGGTACGTTCGCCCTGCCGTAGCGTCACGGGCACGAGCGGATCGTCGGCGGGTGCTGCGGCAAGGCGTGGGCCGGCGAAGCGGACGAGCGTTCCGCCATTCTGGATCCACTTCTGTAGCGGCGCGTAGGTTTCCTGCGGCAAGCGGCCGACATCGGCCATGATGATGACCGAGGGATTGCCGGTGAGCAGCTCCGGGATCGATTTGGCGAGATCGGCGCTGTTCGGCTGGGTCAGGTCGGCATAGGGCTGGAGGGCGCGTTGGATATAATAGAGTGGCGACAGGATCGGCTGGAATTCGTCGGCGGCCTGACCGGAAAGAAGCGCCACGCGCCGGCGCCGAAAACCATCGTCGAGCAGATAGACGCTTCCGGCGCTCGCCTGCCGGTCGAGGCTTATGCGGGCGAAATCATTGCGCATCTCGAAAGGAGCGGCAATGGAGCCGGTGGCAACGGTCTGGCCGCCGGCGAAGTCAAGCGAACCGGCGGCGATCGGCCGCCCCTGGTTGTCCTGCGCGGTCAGCCCAAGGCGCACCGGGGCGGTGCCATTCAGCCGCGTTGCGGTGACGGTCATGTTGTTGGCGGTATTGGTCGCGCCGGTGATTGCAATGATGTTTTGACCATCGCCTTCGATCAGCCGCAGCTCGCTTGGCTGCAGCGCGGCGAGCCGGCTGACGATGTCGTCCTTGTCCTTGCTCTCGACGCCATCGGAGATGAAGGCGATCGTGCCGGGCTTTGTGCCGTTGAGCGCCGCCTTCACAGCGTCGGCAGCGCGCTCGCGATCAGGCACCAGCGGCCGCGGGTTCATGGCATGCAGCTTGTCACGCGCCGATGTCGCAGCACCCGGCGTCGCATCGTTGCCTTGTTCGGCCGTGAAGGCGATCGAAACGGGAATGCTCTTGGCATCCGCATCGTCGATCAGCGCGTCAGCCGTCCGGACACGACGCTCCCAGTCGGAGACGCTCGCCCAGCTATTGTCGATCATCAGCACCAGCGGACCGCCGCTCGACAGCGTATTGGTCCGCGGATTGAACATCGGATTGGCGATGGCGAGGATGACGAGGGCGGCCAGCAGCATGCGCAGCAGCGTCAGCCACCACGGGCTGCGCGCCGGCGTTTCCTCGCGTTTGAGGATGGCTGCCAGAATGCGCAGCGGCGGGAAGACCTCCGTTCGCGGTTGCGGCGGCGTCAAGCGCAGCAGCCACCAGATCGCGGGAAGCAGGATCAAGGCGCCGAGGATGGCGGGAGAGGCGAATGCGAAGGAGAGACCGCTCATGGCTGCCCTCCGGAGGCTACCCTGGCGGGCATGCCGGAAAGATACATGTGCACCGCGACCAGCGCTTCGGAGGCCAGCCGGTCCGTGCGGTGGCTGACGAAGGTCCAGCCGAGATGACGCAGCGACTGGCCGAGATTTTCGCGGCGGGCGAGATAGGCGCGTCGATAGTCGTCGCGCAGGTTTTCGGCGCGGCCGGCAATTAGCTTCGAACCCGTCTCTGGATCGCTGAATTCGGTCCGCCCGCTATAGGGAAAGAGCTCCTCGGCAGGGTCGGCCACTTCGATCACATGACCGCGCAAACCCCGGCGCGCCAAGGGGCCGATCCTGCCCATGACGCTGTCGGCATCGTCGAGAAAATCGCCGATCAGCACGATATCGCTCCAACCGCGGATCATCGCCGTCTGCGGCAGACCGCCTTCGAGAGGTGTGTGCATCAGGGCTGCCGCCAGCCGTTCGGCGGCGTTGCGGGTGGAAACCGGCTCCATGATGCCGGGGCAGCCGATGCGTTCGCCGGAGCGGGAAAGGATTTCCGCCAGCGCCAGCATCAGGACGAGCGCACGGCTCTCCTTGGAGGCGTGGCCGTAGGTCGATTTGTACATCATGGACGGCGACAGATCGGCCCAGAGCCAAATCGTGTGCGCGGCTTCCCATTCATGATCGCGGATATAGGTATGGTCGTCTCGGGCCGAGCGCCGCCAGTCGATGCGCGAAAGGCTTTCACCTTCGGTATAGGGGCGGAACTGCCAGAAATTCTCGCCGATCCCGCGCTTGCGCCGGCCGTGCCAGCCGGCGATGACAGTATTGGCGATGCGCTTGGCTTCGACAAGGCAGTCCGGCACGAGTGCGGCGCGACTACGGGCTCGGGAGAGGGCATCGTTGCCTGAGGTCGGTCTGACGATCTGTCCGATGGATGCCACGCGCTATACTCTCCTCGACATCCGGCTCATGGTCTCGACTGCTTGACCAGCCCTGCAATGACGTCGCGCACGGACATGCCTTCGGCACGGGCCGCAAAGGTCAGCGCCATGCGGTGTTCCAATATGGGTTCGGCCAGCGCATGCACATCGTCGATCGACGGCGCGAGGCGGCCTTCATAGAGCGCGCGGGCGCGGGCGCACAGCATCATGGCCTGGCCGGCGCGTGGGCCGGGACCCCAGGCGACGTGCTTGTCCGTCGAAGCATTGCCCTGGCCCGGACGGGCGGAACGCACCAGCGACAGGATCGCATCGACCACGCCGTCACTAACAGGCATCTGCCGGATCAGCTGCTGGATCTCCAACAGGCGCTCGGCATCGATAACCGCCTGCGGTGTGGCTTCGCTCAAGCCCGTTGTTTCCAGCAGGATGCGGCGCTCGTCGGCAAGCTCGGGATAATCGACGTCGACCTGCAGCAGGAAACGGTCGAGCTGGGCTTCCGGCAGCGGGTAGGTGCCTTCCTGCTCCAAAGGATTCTGCGTCGCGAGGACATGGAATGGAGCCGGCAGGTCATAACGCTGGCCGGCGATGGTGACGTGATATTCCTGCATGGACTGCAGCAGGGCCGACTGCGTGCGTGGCGAGGCACGGTTGATCTCGTCGGCCATCAGCAATTGCGCGAAGACCGGACCCTTGACGAAACGGAAGGAGCGGCGGCCGCTCTCGTCCTGGTCCATCACTTCGGAGCCGAGAATATCCGAGGGCATCAGGTCGGGCGTGAACTGCACGCGGTTGGAGGCTAGGCCAAGGACTGCGCCGAGCGTAGTCACGAGCTTGGTCTTTGCAAGGCCCGGCACGCCGACGAGCAGTGCGTGACCGCCGGCGAGCACGGCTAGAAGCGTGTTTTCCACGACGCTTTCCTGGCCGAAAATGACCTTCGACACTTCCTGGCGGACGGCGGCAATATCGCCAAGCGCCTTTTCGGCGGATGCGATGATTGCCTGCTCGTCGAGGCTCGTTTCGGACGATTTGATCATGCCCATTTGCGTCTCCAATGGCAGAAAAACGGTGCGCGTGATTCGCAGACGTTACACATTTGCCTCATAATCAATACAACTTATCGCCACCAAGACGGCTGACAAGCACGTTTCAAATGACTATCTCGTGAGAACTGTCATATTCGTGACTAACGACCAACCGGGACAGAAGAATGGCAACCGAGGAAATCAAGGCAACGGGCGACGCCGCGAGCCTCGCGGCGCTGATTTCGCGCGCGGCTGGCGATAGTGGCGGCCGTAAAAAGGGTCTGCCGCCCGTCGATCGCTGGAATCCGCCGTTCTGCGGCGATATCGACATGGAAATCAGGGCCGACGGCACCTGGTTTTATCTGGGCACGCCGATCGGCCGCGCGCCATTGGTACGGTTGTTTTCCACCGTCCTTCGCAAGGATGCCGATGAGAAGACCTATCTCGTCACGCCTGTGGAAAAGGTCGGTATTCGCGTCGTCGACGCGCCTTTTGTGGCTGTCGAGATGAGCGTGACGGAGCGCGACGGCAAGCGCGTGCTGACATTCCGAACGAATGTCGGCGATGTCGTCGAGGCGGGCAGGGATCATCCTATCCGCTTCGTCATCCGCGGTGAGAACGACGAGTTGAAGCCCTACCTGCATGTCCGCGGACGTCTCGAGGCTCTGGTGACGCGCGCGGTCATGTATGATCTCGTCGAACTCGGCGAACCCGTTGAAATTGCCGGGCGCGAGATGTTCTGCGTGCGCTCCGGGGGTACGATCTTCCCCGTCATGCCGGTTGCCGAACTGGATGCGCTGACTCGATGAGTGAATTTCCCCTTTATTCCGCGGATGAATTCCGGCGCCGCGCCCTCAACCAGAGCGGCGGCCCGATCGATCTCGCCTGGCGCGATCACGGCGATCATCTGCTTAATCCGGAGACCATCGCGCAGGTCGCGGACCTGAAGCTGAAGGATGCCGCGGTACTCATACCGGTCATCGACAGCGGCGACGATGCCAAGGTCATCTTCACACTGAGGACGTCCACCCTGCGCAAGCATTCCGGCCAGATCGCCTTTCCGGGCGGCGCCATCGATCCGGAAGATGCCTCGCCGGAAATGGCCGCCATGCGCGAGGCGGGCGAGGAGATCGGGCTGGCGGATATCTTCATCGAGCCTGTCGGGCGGCTGCCGCATTATCTGGCCGCCACGGGTTTTCGCATTACGCCCATTCTTGCGGTCGTGAAGCCCGGCTTCGATCTGACTCTCAATCCGACAGAGGTGGAGGATGCCTTCGAGGTGCCGCTCTCCTTCCTGATGGATCCCAGCCACCATGTCACCGACACGATGCTCTGGCAGGGGAGCGAACGGTATTTCTACCGCATGCCTTACGGTCAGCGCATGATATGGGGCATTACCGCGGGCATCGTCCGCACGCTTTATGAAAGGCTCTATACATGACGTCCGTTGCCGGTGAGGCCTGGTTTCGCGATAAGGCGCTGCAGCGGGTGCTGTCGTTGCTCGATGCCGATGGTGGTGAGGGGCGTGTCGTCGGCGGGGCGGTGCGCAACAGCCTGATGGGGCTGCCGGTTGCCGATATCGACATCGCGACCACTCTCTTGCCGGAAGCCGTCGTCGAAAGAGCCGAAGCGGCGGGGATCAAGGCGGTGCCGACGGGCATCGCACATGGCACCGTGACCCTCGTCATCGATGGAAAACCGTTCGAAATCACCACCTTGCGGCGCGATGTGGAGACGGATGGGCGCCGCGCCCGCGTCGCTTTCAGCCGTGATTGGCAGGCGGACGCCGAGCGGCGCGACTTGACCATCAATGCGCTCTATGCGTCCGCTGATGGCGAGGTGGTGGATCTCGTCGGCGGGCTGGCCGATCTGGAGCGCCGCAATATTCGCTTCATCGGCGATGCGGCGACGCGGATCGCCGAGGATTACTTGCGTATCCTGCGGTTCTTCCGTTTCTTCGCCTATTACGGCAGCGGCAGACCGGATGCGGACGGCTTGCGCGCCTGTGCCGCGGCACGATCTAAGATCGAAACACTCTCGGCCGAGCGTGTCTGGTCTGAAATGAAGAAGCTTCTGGCGGCTCAGGATCCGGGCAGGGCGCTGCTCTGGATGCGCCAGATCGGCATATTGACCGAAGTGCTGCCGGAAACCGAGAAATGGGGCATAGACGCCATTCCGGGGCTTGTCGCCACCGAGCAGGCGCTCGGCTGGCCGGCGGAGCCGCTGCTGCGGCTTGCCGCCATCGTGCCGCCGGATGCCGCAAGACTTGCAAAGCTTGCCGAGCGGTTACGTCTTTCAAAAGCCGAAGGCGCCTATCTCCAGGCATGGGCGAATGCGCCCGTGGTCAAGGACGATATTTCCGAAGCGGCCTTCGACCGCCTGCTTTATCGCTACGACCCATCGGGCATCGCGGTTCGCCTGAAGCTGGCGCTGGTGATTACGCGGAGCAAGGCTGAGAGCGATTTCGAGGAAATGGGGCGTGCCGCGCGGCTGGGTAAGCTGCTGGAACGAGCGGCAAAATGGAAAAGACCCGCTTTCCCGCTCAGCGGCGCGGATGCACTGGCCGCAGGGGTCGCCGCCGGGCCGCGTGTGGGTGAACTTCTTGGCAAGCTCGAGCAGGAATGGCTCGACGGAAATTTCAAGATGAACCGGGCGAGCCTTCTCGCCCGACTGAAGGAATTGACTGCCGCGTGATATCGAGGCCCGTTGTTGGCTTTAAAGCGCGTCGCGATCTTTCAGATTCACTCCGTGCGCTTTAAGCTATTGATTTTTCGCATGTCGTTATCGCAAAACCGCGACGCACTTTTGCGCGACATGCTTTAATCAGGCCGCATTGGCTTCGTCGCGAATGCGGGCCTTGATATTGTCGACCATGTTTTCGCGGATGATCGTTTCGCCATGCGCTTCGCGCATGTGCTCGACGGCGCGGCGAACCACTTCGGCATCGTCCTTGGCGCGAGTATGCCAGGAGCAGCCGGGCACCAGCGTACCACATTCGAACAGTCGCATATCTTCCTCCTCATCTCTCCAATAGTTTTCGGTCCCTCCATGCCACAGGCATAGGGGCCGAAGGACATGAGGCTAAACGCGGTGGGCGGAAAAAAGTTTCTGCCGGCGGCAAGCCTCCCGCTTGCCGGCGGCTGTCTTCCGGATTTCAATCCGGCATCGCCCAGGATTTGAAGCAGTCCGACGACTGATACTTCGTAACCGGTGGCTGTCTTGCCGAACGGTCGGCCGCGAAGCGGGCGATGTCGTTCGGCGATTTACCCGCCAGCTGCATTCTCACCTGCTCGACGAAGCAGGATAGCGGCAGGTCGGATCCGCTGCGGATCCGCATATCTTCGGCCAGCCGGACGACAAATTCCGGACTATCGACCGTGCGTGAAAGTTTCTGCTCTTTCGAAGCTTCCGTGACGTGTTTCTCTGCTGCCATTACAACCTCCTCCGATTGAAACGAGCATTAGGTCACTTAGGCACTCCCCCGCCGATTTTAGGGCATTATCCGATCAACTCCCGTCGGATATCTAAAGCGTGTCGCTTCCAGATTCGCCCAATACACTCCGCATCGCCTGCTTTTTGCATGTCGTTATCGCAAAGCGCCGCCACTCTTGCGCGACCTGCGTCAGGGCCAACGCACCACCGGCGGCAGAGACGAAAGAATGGACTCCACATTGCCGCCCGTCTTTAATCCGAATATTGTACCCCTATCGTACAGCAAATTGAACTCCACATAGCGCCCGCGGCGAATTAATTGCTCGTCGCGGTCCTCCTCCGTCCATGTTTCGTTGAAATTGGAGCGGACGATGCGCGGGTAGACCATCGTAAAGGCGCGGCCGACGTCGCGGGTGAAGGCAAAATCGGCATTCCAGCCGCCGGCTTCTTCCGAAGAATGCAGCCAGTCGAAGAAGATGCCGCCGATGCCGCGCGGCTCGTTGCGGTGCTTCAGGAAGAAATATTCGTCGCACCAGTTCTTGTAGTGCTGATAGTCCGCGACGGCGTGACGGTCGCAGACGATCTGCATGGCGCGGTGGAAGAGCGCGCTGTCTGCATCTTCCTGGGTGCGCCGGCGATCGAGCATCGGTGTCAGGTCGGCACCGCCGCCGAACCATTGGCTCGTAGTGACGACCATGCGGGTATTCATGTGCACGGTCGGCACGTTCGGGTTGACAGGATGGGCAATCAGCGACAGTCCAGAGGCCCAGAAGCGGGGATCTTCCTCGGCGCCTGGAATCTGGCTTCGAAAGTCTGGAGAGAATTCGCCGTGGACGGTCGAGGTATGGACGCCGACCTTTTCGAAGACCCGGCCTTCCATCATCGACATGCGGCCACCGCCGCCCTGACCCTTGTCCCTCTGCCAGTCCTTGGCCACAAAGCGGCCGGGCTCCTGGTCGGAAAGGGGACCAGTCAGCTCGTTCTCCAGCTGCTCGAATTCCGCGCAGATCGTGTCGCGCAGACCTTCGAACCAGTGTCGTGCTGCCTCTTTCTTTTCTTCAATATCCTCGGGTAATCCCTTGGGAAGATTGGGTCGTTCCATGCATGCTCTCCGACGGTGCGAGCAGCCGGCGGCCCGCGATTCGCACTGTATGTATCGTGAGTTGGAATATCAGCAAGATTGCGGCGCAGCCAGTGCAGCAACGTCGCAGGAGAATCGACTCGCAAATTTCACAATGCGGTATTATGTTCCCTCTCTCAAAGGCGAGGTTTTATCATGAGGATACCTGCACCGCCGCCCCTGGATGGGTTGAGACGCAGAATATTCCGTTACCGGCAGGAACATCCTGCAGGCGGGAAGAGCGAATTCGTTCGCGAGACCTTTTGTCTAAGCCGCCCCGAAGCGCGTGAAAAGGCGCGCGAATGGTTTGATGAATTCCCGAAAGCTGCCTATTGGACCGAAGTCGAAAGCTGGCGTCAGGTCGACGGCGATCGCATCGAGTTCACCATGCGGCGCCTGCCCTCAGCGGATTGACCTGAACGACATGGTGCCCGCATCGGCGGGTGATAGCCACCGAAGTGCGTTCTCGTTTCCCCGCGGCTGGCTGGCGATGCGTCACCCGCTCAATGCGGCTCGGGTGGTTGTGCCTCATCCGACCGGCCGAATGCGGGCGGCTGAGCGCTTGGCATAGGCCCGGCGGAGAAAGCTTTCTTGACCTTTTCGATCGTAGTCGCGTTGCCGCTGCCCGGAGCCGGAGGTGAGGGAGACCTTGTCTCTGGCATTGCCGGCGGTTCGGCCACGGCACCTAGGTTCGCAGCTTGGCGTTCCCCGGTCTTCTGATCTTCGACGATGGGCGATGCCGCAAGAATTTCCATCAGCGTGATGGTTACCGGCAGGTGGCCGCCTAAGTCGGTGTTCGTGTGATGCCATGCATGCGCGACGTGCTGATCGGCGTGGATGAACCGTCGGGAATTGATCTCGCCGAACCAGTCCCACTCGCCCATGACATCGACGACATCGGTGAATATCGGGGGCATGGCGATGCGTGTGCCGATCGTCACGATCTTGGTATGTCGCGCCAGTTCGGCGACCCGCATTTCGTCCTGTTTCCAGAGGTTATGCAGTGCGGCTGACAGCACGAGGTTTCCCTTGGAATGGCCCGTCAGCAGGCGGAAGGAAAAGCGGGAGTCTGCGAGAAGCGCCTGCACGGTTCTCGTATCGAGACTGGCGCGGGCAGCTGTCGCCTCAGCCTGCGCCCCGACCTTGGGGCGGCCGGCAAGGTCGTCCAGGCTTTCGAGAAAGGGCCGCAGGCCTTTCAGGTGTCCGAAGAAAAACAATCCGCCGAAGGCTTCGGTGATGACATCGGCGATACCATAGCCCGAGACGACGACTGCGACCGGTGCGTCGATCGCATCGGCCACGTTGCGGGCAAAGGCGGCCGCGCCGAGCGCGGAACCGCCGATGCCGGCGACTGCGAGCGCCCGGGCATCACCGCCACCGCGCAAGACGAATTCATCGATGGTTTCGCAGAGGGTGAGCGCCCCAAGACCGCTGGGCGGAACGATCATGATCGCGCCTTCGGCGGCGAGCGAGTCACTGATGTAGAAGGCTTCCTCCGGCGTGATGACCGTGACGTCGTAAAACAGCGCATCGAGAGCGAGGTTGCGCTGGCGAAGGCCTTCAAGCGCGAGATTGCGCACAGGGGAATGCTGGAGCCGTTCGGGGAGGCTCAATGTACGTGCGAACTGCGTCAGGGAAAGCGTGAATGCCGTCTGGAACATGGGTCACCTCGCCAAGGTTGCCTGAGTTAGAGCATTCCAGAGAGAAGCTTCTCACACTTTATCCGGCGTGCCAACGCCTATTCGGGTGCGATATTCAGGCTCGATGTGAGGCCTGGCAGCCATTGCGTTTGCCGCAAGGCTTCACCCGATATCATGGCGGCCGACATCGCGACATTGATGGAGCGTTGGCCCTCGACCATGGGGATCAGGACGCGGCCATCGGCCTTTTCGTGCACATGCTCCGGCACGCCGGCGCTTTCGCGGCCGAAGAGGAGAATATCGTCGTCGCGATAAGCAAAATCCGTGTAGCGCTGTGCCGCCTTCGTCGAGGCAAGCACCAGCCGCCGTCCGCTTTCCCGCCGCCACGCCTCGAAGCGTTCCCAGTTGACGTGCCTGGTCAGGCTGACGGCGGCAAGATAATCCATGCCGGCGCGCTTGAGATTGCGGTCCGATATGTCGAAGCCGGCCGGCTCGATGATGTCGACGCCGAGGCCGAGGCAGGCGGCAAGCCGCAGGATCGTGCCGGTGTTGCCAGGGATGTCGGGCTGATAGAGGGCGATGCGGAGCTTGGTCATGCGCTGCAACTAGCGAAACCGGCTGGATTTGTCTTCGTTTTTCGCGAGCCCTTCATTTCTGTGATGCCTCTCATAAACAGAATTGAAGGATTTAGCCCATTTTTCAGGCATATTTCGCTTTTCAAACAAAAAAAGTCGCGCTAAAAGACGAGCGCTCTACAACTTGCGAAAGAAGGAGGCTCAGATGGATATCTTGTTTGTGATGATGCGCCTCCGGGCCGTGAATCCACGGATCTGACGGGCGCTACAAGGCGCGTATTCGCAAGTACCCCCCTTCTTTAAGTCATTACGCGGCCGGCATGGCCTCGTTGTTTTATCACCCGGCCACCATATGAGTCTGCGATCTTTCAGTGCAGTGGGTGGTCGAAGGGTCGAGTCTCTGGAGCATTTCAATGTTTAGCTGGTTCGAACGCCGACTAAATCCATTCCCGAGCGAGGTGCCGGATACGCCGCCGCGGGGCCTCTTTGCCTTCTGTTGGCACTATTCCAAGCCGGCCCTGCCGTGGCTGATCGCCATGAGCATCCTCACCATGTCGATCGCGATCGGCGAGGTGGCGCTGTTCCAGTTCCTCGGCGATATCGTCGACTGGCTGACACATGCGGATAAGGCGACCTTCCTGCAGACGGAATGGCACAAGCTGTTCTGGATGGAGGCAATGGTGCTGATCGGTTTGCCGGCTGCGGCGATCCTCGACAGCTTCATCATGCACCAGGTGCTGCTCGGCAACTATCCGATGATTGCGCGCTGGCAGATGCATCGCTTCCTGCTGCGCCACAGCATGACCTTTTTCGCCAACGAGTTCGCGGGCCGAGTCGCCACCAAGGTGATGCAGACTTCGCTTGCCGTGCGCGAAACCGTCATGAAGATCCTCGACGTCTTCGTCTACGTCGTCACCTACTTCCTGTCGATGATCCTCGTCATTGCAGCTGCCGATTGGCGGCTGATGATTCCGATCCTGGTCTGGCTCGGCGTCTATGTCGCGATCGTTGCCTATTTCGTGCCGGTGCTGCGCAAGATCGCCGCGCAGCAGGCCGATGCGCGCTCGACGATGACGGGCCGCGTGGTCGACAGCTACACGAATATCGCCACGGTAAAGCTGTTCTCGCATGCGGGCCGCGAGGAGACCTATGCCAGGGCCGGCATGGAGGAATTCCTCGATACCGTACACAAGCAGATGCGCAAGGTGACGCTGTTCCACGCCTCGGTCTATTTCAACAACTGCGCGGCGCTGTTCATCGTCTCGGCTCTGTCGATCTGGTTCTGGCTCAGCGGTTCGATCTCGGTCGGCTCCATCGCTATTGCCATCGGCCTTGCCATGCGTGTCAACGGCATGTCGCAATGGGTGATGTGGGAGGTCTCGGCGCTCTTCGAAAACATCGGTACCGTCTATGACGGCATGGAGATGATGACGAAGCCGCATGATATCATCGACAAGCCGGCTGCCTCGCCGATCGCGGCCAAGCAGGGAGCGATCCGCTTCGACCACATCCGCTTCCACTACGGCAAGGCGAAGGGTGTGATCGAGGATCTGAGCCTCGACATCCGCGCCGGCGAAAAGGTCGGCCTCGTCGGCCGGTCCGGTGCCGGCAAGACGACGCTGATGAACCTGCTCTTGCGCTTCTACGATCTGGAGAGTGGCCGCATCACCATCGACGGCCACGATATCGCAGGCGTCACGCAGGACAGCCTTCGCTTGATGATCGGCGTGGTGACGCAGGATACGTCGCTGCTGCACCGCTCGATCCGCGACAACATCGCCTATGGCCGTCCGGATGCGACCGATGAGGAAATCATCCAGGCGGCCAAGCGCGCCAATGCCTGGGACTTCATCGAAGGCCTGGTCGACATGCAGGGTCGCACGGGACTGGATGCGCAGGTCGGCGAGCGTGGCGTCAAGCTTTCCGGCGGCCAGAGACAGCGTGTCGCGATCGCCCGCGTCTTCCTGAAGGACGCGCCGATCCTGGTGCTGGACGAGGCTACCTCGGCGCTCGATTCCGAAGTGGAAGCGGCGATCCAGGAAAACCTCTTCGCCTTGATGCACGGCAAGACAGTGATCGCCATCGCCCACCGCCTGTCGACGCTGACCGAGATGGACCGCCTCGTCGTTCTCGACAAGGGCCGAATCATCGAAATGGGCTCGCACCAGGAGCTGGTCCAGAATGGCGGTATCTATGCCGAACTCTGGAGCCGGCAATCCGGCGGCTTCCTGGCCGATCACGAAGAGGTCGAGGCGGCAGCGCAATAAAGATGAGAAAGGGCGGCGAAAACCGCCCTTTCCGTTTGCAGGACGCAAGAGGTGGACGCTCGGCGGAATTCTAACGAAAATATAACCTTTGCCACGCGGCCATTTCCTTTGCGTCGCTTGGGAAATTCCCTATATCGCTGGCATGCTCATCCGCTCCGTATACCGTCTCTTCGAGACCTGGATTGATCCCTATTACCGCAGCGGCGATCTTCGGCCGCCGCGGTCGCTTAGCGCCTTCATCTGGTATTATGTCCGCCAGGCCAAGGGTCCCTTCTTGGCAATGGCGGTGCTTGGCGGTGCCGTGGCTATGCTCGAGGCGGCGCTGTTCTGGTTCGTCGGACATCTGGTCGATATTCTCGACAAGGTGAAGCCGGGCGAGGGGTGGAGCGGGCTGTTTGCCGGCCACGGCGCGACGCTGCTCGGCATGGTTTTCGTCGTGCTTGTCGTGCGTTTCGTGGTCGTCAGTCTCGGCGCATTGGTCGAGGAGCAGGTGGTCGTGCCCGGCTTTCTCAACCTTGTGCGCTGGCAGGCCTATCGGCATGTGGCGAGACAATCGGTTGAGTTCTTCCAGAATGATTTTTCCGGCCGTGTCGTCACCAAAGTCTGGTCGGCAGGGCAGGCGACGGGCGATCTCGTTGTCTCGCTGCTGCAGGTGGTCTGGTTCATCATCATCTATGCCGCTTCGACCATCGCACTGGTCGGTGGATTGGATTGGCGGCTCGCGCTTGTGATCGCGGTCTGGATCGGCGTCTTCTCCATGCTTGCGCGCTATTTCGTGCCGCGCATTCGCCGGCATGCGCGCAACGCGGCCGAAGCCTCCTCGATGCTGAACGGCCGTATGGTCGATGCCTATGCCAATATTCAGACGCTGAAGCTCTTCGGCCGCGAAGAACAGAACGACCATTACATCCGCAATGGCTTCGACCGCTTTCAAGCGGCCGTCATGCCGTTTACGCGGTTGCTGACCGGCGTGCGTTCGTCGCTGGCGCTGCTCTCCGGCGTCATGATCACCACCATCGGCGCGCTGGCTGTCCATCTCTGGCTTTCGGGCTACATTTCGACCGGCGGCGTCGCCTTCACGCTCAGCATGGTGCTGCGGCTGAACATGCTCTTCGGCCGTATGATGGCACAATTCAACGCCATCATGCGCAATCTCGGCACGATCCAGAATTCGGCCGAAATGATCTCCGAGCCCATCGGTCTGGTCGATAGGCCCGATGCCAAGGATCTGGCCGTCACCGGCCCGGAAATCCGTTTCGACAACATCACCTTCCATTATGGGCGGGGCGGCGGCGTCATCGACAATTTCTCCCTCAATGTGGCTGCCGGCGAGAAGGTCGGCATCGTCGGCCGCTCGGGTGCGGGCAAGACGACGCTCGTCAATCTGCTGCTGCGCTTTTACGACCTTGAAGGCGGTCGTATCCTGATCGACGGCCAGGACATCGCCGCCGTGCGGCAGGAATCTCTGCGCGGCGCGATCGGCATGGTGACGCAGGACACGGCGCTGCTCAATCGCTCCGTTCGCGACAACATCCTTTTCGGCCGCCCCGATGCCACGGACGAGCAGATGGTGGAAGCGGCGCGACAGGCCGAGGCGGATCGCTTCATTACCGCTCTGGAGGATCAGAAGGGACGCACTGCCTATGCCGCCCATGTCGGCGAGCGCGGCGTCAAGCTTTCAGGTGGTCAGCGCCAGCGCATCGCGATCGCGCGCGTCATGCTGAAGGACGCGCCGATCCTCGTGCTCGACGAGGCGACATCGGCGCTGGATTCGGAGGCCGAGGCCGTGCTGCAGTCCAACCTCGATAGGCTGATGAAGGGCAAGACGGTTCTCGCCATCGCACACCGGCTCTCGACCATTGCCAAGCTCGACCGGCTAATCGTCATCGACAAGGGTAAGATCATCGAAGAGGGGACGCATGATGAGCTGATTGCCCGCGGTGGCCTCTATTCCGAGCTCTGGGCTCGCCAGTCCGGCGGCTTCATCGCGGCGGATGCCGATTGACTGGCATCGGGCCTAATTGATTGCGGCGTCGTTTGAACCACCGGTGCGAGGCACGCTGAACTCCGTCATCAAGCCAAAATGGTTCGAGCCCATCGCGTCGCGAATCTGCTTGACCGATATCAGCCGAAGCGGCGCACGGGCGAAGACGTGATCGATGCTGACACCGTAGGGACCGAAAGCGATCGGCCAGGTCGCAGGTTCGGGAAAGGCATGGCGAAGGCCGGTCGCGGCCAGAAAATCGCGCATGTCGGGAGCGATGACCGACGCGTTGAAGTCTCCTGCGAGAATCAATGGCTCTTTCACGTCGTTGAGGGCAGCAGCGAGGAGACCGAGCTCGATCTGGTGGAATGCATCGAAATAGGGCTTGCTCAGATGAACGGAGGCGAAATTCACGGGCTGGCCGTCCATATCGATGGCGGCCAGAATGAAGCGATTGTCCCAAAGGCTGCCGAGGCTGCGCATTAGCTGGCTCCGGAACGGCCTTTTCGACAACAGCAAGGAGTCGCAGTCGGTGGTCATTACGCCGCAACCGATGCGGTAAGGATAGACCTTGGTGATACGGTCCATCTCGGAAAGGATTGGTCCCGCCTCGAAAATTTCGGCGACATCGGCTTTCGAGGTGATAACGAAATCGGCGATGCGGGCGCCGTTTTCGAAATTGCTGTCCTCGATATTGAACGATAGGAGCCTGAAATTTCCGCCGCCTGCCTCTGCCGAGGCGACGAGGGAAGATGCCGAATATTCCTGGAGCATGAGGACCGAATGGACCAGCAGCACGGTTCCGGCCGCCGTCAGGAATAGCGCGTACCAGTGACGCTTGAAGACGAATGTGATCAAGGCAAGCAGGATCGCAAAGAGGCTTATGTGGGTCTGCAGGCTTTCGAAGAAGGCCAGCAACCAGGAATCGGCGACATAGCGCGCCGCAAGGATTCCCAGTGCCAGCGTGGCGAGAACGCATAGAACGCAATAAATCGTGTGTCTCATGGCAAGGTCTCGTGCTTCATGTTCCGATGCTTTGACGGCACAAGGCAACGGTGACAATCGTCCACAAATCGCAAGACAAATCCATTTGGTTTTAAGAGGTAAAGGCTCATGCCGACGATAGAACGAAGATGCGATGATCGTGGCAGTTTTTGCAATGCAGCGTTGAAATTATTGCTTATTTTGCAATGCGATACGAAAAAATACTATGTGAATCCACTGTTTTTTCATGCGTTTAACCTCGGGCTGCCGCGAGAGGGAGCTTAAGCTTCGGGCCTGCGACGCCATAGCGCGATTTTGCCGCGACATTGTGCCCTCTCCCCTTGCCAAGACTGGACATAATTTGCGATGAAGCTTAGAACGCAGCGGGTTACGGAGGAATCTATGGCGGAATTATGGTCGCGATGATTCGCCGTTAGTGAGAGGGGTACCACGGTTTTGCCGTGGTTTGCGGGAAGAGGATGTGCAGCCTTGAGCGAGCATAGTACGACAGTTGAGTCCACCGGCGAGCCGACTCGTCGCGATTTCCTTTATTTGACGACAGGTATGGCTAGCGCTGTGGGTGCAGTTGCCGTCGCGTGGCCGTTTATCGACCAGATGCGGCCGGACGCATCGACACTCGCTCTTGCATCCATCGAAGTCGACGTGTCGAGCCTGGAGCCTGGCATGTCCCTGACGGTGAAGTGGCGCGGCAAGCCCGTCTTCATCCGTAACCGCACGCAAAAAGAAATCGACGATGCCAAGGGTACGCAGCTCTCGGACCTGAAGGATCCGGTCGCTCGCAATGCCAACCTCCCGGCTGACGCACAGGCAACGGATGCTGCCCGTTCGGCAGGCGAGGGCAAGGAAAACTGGCTCGTGATGATCGGCGTCTGCACCCATCTCGGTTGCATTCCGCTCGGTCAGGCAGGGGAATATGGCGGGTGGTTCTGTCCCTGCCACGGTTCGGTTTACGATACTGCCGGTCGCATCCGCCATGGGCCTGCGCCGCAGAACCTCTTCATACCGCAGTATGCGTTCACGTCGGAAAAGAAGATCAAGGTCGGTTGAGGGGGAGCTGAATCATGAGTGGTCATTCGTCTTACGAGCCATCCACAGGGCTCGAAAAATGGGTCGACGCGCGGCTTCCGCTGCCGCGTATGGTCTATGATAGTTTCATCGCCTATCCGGTCCCGCGCAATCTGAACTATGCCTATACGTTCGGCGCCATGCTGGCCGTCATGCTGCTTTTGCAGATCCTGACCGGCGTCGTTCTCGCCATGCATTACGCGGCCAATACGGCGATCGCCTTCAATTCGGTCGAAAAGATCGTCCGCGACGTCAACCACGGCTGGCTTCTGCGCTACATGCATGCCAACGGCGCGTCCTTCTTCTTCGTGGCCGTCTATCTCCACATCGCCCGCGGTCTCTACTACGGCTCCTACAAGGCGCCGCGTGAAATCCTCTGGATTCTCGGCGTGATCATTTACCTCTTGATGATGGCGACTGCCTTCATGGGCTATGTTCTGCCCTGGGGCCAGATGTCCTTCTGGGGTGCGACTGTTATCACCGGCTTCTTCTCGGCCTTCCCATGGGTCGGTGATTGGATCCAGACCTTCCTGCTCGGCGGCTTTGCCGTCGACGATCCGACGCTCAACCGCTTCTTCTCGCTGCACTACCTGCTGCCGTTTATGATTGCGGGCGTTGTCATCCTGCACATCTGGGCGCTGCATGTGACCGGCCAGACGAACCCCACCGGCGTCGAAGTCAAGCTGAAGACGGATACCGTGGCCTTCACGCCCTATGCGACGCTGAAGGATGCACTCGGCGTCTCCATCTTCCTGCTGGTCTTCGCCTATTTCGTCTTCTATCTGCCGAACTTCCTCGGCCACGCCGACAATTACATCGCGGCCAATCCGCTGAAGACGCCGGCCCACATCGTTCCGGAATGGTACTTCCTGCCGTTCTATGCGATGCTGCGCTCGATCACCTTCAACATCGGGCCGATCGATTCCAAGCTCGGCGGTGTCTTGACGATGTTCGGTGCGATCATCGTGCTGTTCTTCCTGCCCTGGCTCGATACGTCGAAGGTTCGTTCGGCCGTCTATCGCCCGTGGTACAAGCTGTTCTTCTGGTTGTTCATTGCCGACGCCGTCCTGCTCGGCTGGCTCGGCTCGCAGCCGGCGGAAGGCATCTACACCACGGCTGCGCAGTTCGCGACGCTGTTCTACTTCCTGTTCTTCCTCGTCGTCATGCCGGTGCTTGGCATAGTCGAGACACCGAGGCGCATTCCGAATTCGATTACGGAGGCGGTTCTTGAAAAGCAGGGCGGCGATAAAAAAGACGCCGTCGCGATGAGCGCTTGAGCGGTTGGAAGGAAGAAAACGATGAAAAAGATTGTTGCCGGCCTCCTCTCGCTTGCCCTGATCGGCGGCTCCTTGACGGTAGCCGCCATGGCGGCGGAGACGAAACCTGCCGCAGAGAACGAAACGCCGCATTATCCGCTGAAGGAGCCGCGCGAGCAGCATTGGACCTTCGCCGGCCCGTTCGGCTCTTACGACAAGGCCCAGCTGCAGCGCGGTCTCAAGGTCTATGCGGAAGTCTGTTCTGCCTGCCATTCGATGAAGCTGGTGGCTTACCGCACACTGGAAGATCTCGGCTATACGGAAGCCCAGGTGAAGGCCTTTGCCGCCAATTATGAAGTGCAGGACGGGCCGAACCCCCAGGGCGAGATGTTCACCCGCAAGGCACTGCCGTCGGACCATTTCAACTCGCCGTTCCCGAACGACGAGGCTGCCGCGGCCTCAAACAACGGAGCGGTGCCGCCAGACATGTCGCTGCTTGCCAAGGCGCGTGAAGTCGAACGCGGCTTCCCGCAGTTCATCTTCGATATCTTCACCCAGTATCAGGAAGGCGGCCCAGACTATATCTACTCGCTGCTGACTGGCTATGAAGAGCCGCCGGCCGGTTTCAAGGTGCCGCAAAACTCGCACTACAACCCGTATTTCGATGCGGCCGCGACCTTTGCGATGCCGAAGCCGCTTTCGGATGGGCAGGTGACCTACGACGATGGCGCGCCGCAGACGGTCGATCAGTATGCGCGCGATGTGTCTGCATTCCTGATGTGGACATCCGAACCGCATCTGGAAGACCGCAAGCATCTCGGCTTCATGGTCATGGTGTTCCTGCTGATCTTCTCGATATTGATCTATCTCACCAAGCGCTCCGTCTATGCCAAGGCCGGCGCTCACTGAGTATTGTGATGCTTCAACGAAAAGGCGGCCCGTCGAGGCCGCCTTTTTTGTTGGTATAGAGCGCTGGTCTTGATAGGGTGCGGCCGGCCCTATCATAGCCTGAGAGTACTTACTTCATGAACACCATTGCTTCGGAGCTCGCTGCCAGCATCCGCTCCATTCCGGACTATCCCAAGCCCGGCATCATCTTTCGCGACATCACCACGATGCTTGGCGATGCCAGGGCATTCCGTCGCGCCGTGGATGCGCTGGTGCATCCCTATGCCGGCACAAAGATCGACAAGGTCGCAGGCATGGAAGCGCGCGGCTTCATTCTGGGTGGCGCCGTGGCGCATCAATTGTCGTCCGGTTTCGTGCCGATCCGCAAGAAGGGCAAGCTGCCGCACGATATCGTCCGCATCGCCTACAGCCTGGAATATGGCGTGGACGAGATGGAGATGCATCGCGATGCCGTCAATCCGGGCGAGAGGGTCATTCTCGTGGACGATCTCATCGCAACGGGCGGCACCGCCGTCGGCGCGACGAAGCTTCTGCGGCAGATCGGCGCCGAAATCGTCGCCGCCTGCTTCGTGATCGATTTGCCTGATCTCGGCGGCCGCAAGAAGCTCGAGGAGCTTGATGTACCGGTGCATACGCTGGTGGAATTCGCCGGACACTGAGTGTGCTCATCAGACGAGCGGGGCCGCGACGACGGCTCCGCCGTCGCTATTCGAAGGCCAGCACGGTGCTTTCGAAGCGCAGCGCCGGGTTGCCATGCTGGTTTACGCCGTCACAGGCGAGCGTATAGAGCGCCCAGCCGGGGCGCGAGGCGAGTGGCCGGCTGCCGAGGATCGTGACACCATAGCTGATCGTGTCGCCGGCAAAGACCGGCCGCAGCCATTGCAGGTTCTTGAAGCCGGGCGAGGGGCCGAGATTGGGCGGTGTCTTGCCCTCGGCGATCAATCTCGCCGTTTCGGATTTCCAGTAATCCACGAAAATGCGCATCCACATGGAACAACTATGCCAACCGGAGGCGCAGAGCCCGCCGAACAGGGATTGCTTCGCCGCTTCCGCATCCATGTGGAAGATCTGCGGATCGAAGCGTGATGCGAAGTGGACGATACCTTCCGGCGTGAAGGTATGGCTGCCGATTTCGATGCGTTCGCCGATGGCATAAAGCTCGCTCATCTTCATGCGGATATCTCCGCGCCGGCGCGCATGCGGATCATCGTTGCATTTTCTCCGAGGCAAACGAGCTCGCCGCGCTGGTTCTCGACCTCGTGGCGAAACTTGACGATTCCGATGCCGGGACGAGAACGCATGGGGCGTATCTCGACGACGATGGACCGGCCCGAGAGGGTATCACCAGCCACAACCGGCTTCTTCCATTCCATGAAATCGATGCCAGGCGCGCCCTGCGCATCGGTGGCGAGGAGGTAGGAATCGCACATCATGCGCATGAACATGGACGATGTATGCCAGCCGGATGCGGCGAGGCCGCCGAGAATGCTGGCGCGGCCTGCTTCCTCATCCAGATGCATCGGTTGCGGGTCGAACTCCTTGGCGAATTCGATGATCTCCGCCGTCGTTACATGTTTTGGGCCGAGCGGAAATTCTCGTCCCGGCTGAAAGTCTTCGTAGACGAATTTCGTCATGTCTTCTGTCGTCCTCCACGTCTCGTTTATCGGCAATGGCATAGCCGGCTGTGGTGGCGCAAGTATTTTCACGGGCAATATGAGGGAGGGACGACGATGACTGTCTATTGGCCGCCGACAGCCCTTGATTGTATGCCGGCGATATGTTGAGGCTTGGGTCGTGGCAAGATGATATGAGAGCTAGAATGAGCGAACTCAAAGTCGCACTGGAAGAGGCAGCAGGCGCGGGGATCATTTCCTCCAGTCAGGCCGAACGATTGCTGCCCTATCTGGCGGACAAGAACATCGGTGCGTTGCCGACCGGACAGGGTCTCTCGGCACCGCGTTTTCCGGATGATCCCAATCCTCTGGAAGATACGGAAGCGCCGCGTTTCGTGCGAGGCTTTCACGATGTGCTCATCACCATCGGTCTCGTCGTTCTGCTCATCGGGCTATGGGGGCTGGCGAACCGTTATGCGCCCTTGCTGGCAATCGTCGTCCTCGCCGAGATCCTGGTGCGCCGCCAGCGGCTGGCGCTTCCGGCCGTGGTCTTGACCGTCGCGCTCGTTGTCTGGGTTTT
The DNA here is from genome assembly GCF_008370325.1 of Martinezella tropici. Classification (GTDB taxonomy): domain Bacteria; phylum Pseudomonadota; class Alphaproteobacteria; order Rhizobiales; family Rhizobiaceae; genus Rhizobium; species Rhizobium tropici_B. The sequence goes on from NZ_VNIP01000006.1 coordinate 671,350, forward strand.
CTACATGGTGATGAGCTATGTGAGTTCCACACCGACGCTGAGCGATAATTTTACGATCGGCGCAATCGTCCTGGTGGCACCATTCCCGCTGTCGCTGGCATTGTTTTACTGGCGCTACCGCGTGCCGCTGTCGCTGGCCTTATTCCTGTTTTCGCTGTTCGGCCTGTTTCTCGCCGCGGTCTTCTATGTCGCCGGCACGGTAACTGGCTCTTCGAATGTGCCAGCAGATTACCCCATCCAGACGATGATGATCTTGCTGGTGACCGCTCTTGGCAGCTTTGCATTGGCAATGCGCTATGATCTCAGCGATCCGCAGAGAGTGACGCGCCGGTCCGACGTGGCCTTCTGGCTGCATCTCGCAACGGCGCCGGCCTTGCTCTACTCGACGATCCTCTTGGCCTTGCGCCTCGAGCTCGCCAGCAGTGGCATCGTCTTCACCAATCTCACCGATGCCCTCTTCGGGGGCTATCTGCAGGCGGTGACCGTCCTGGTGGCGGTTCTGGTGATGATGCTGATCGGGCTTGTCATCGATCGCCGCGCTTTCGTGACCGCCGGCCTCGTATCGCTGGGCTTGGCGACGGCAGCCATCCTCAGGCACAACAATGCCGGCCTCGATAAGGTCGGCTTCCTGGTGTTGATGATCGTAGGGCTGGTCGTGCTCGTGATCGGCATCGGCTGGACCGATCTGCGCCGTGTCATCGTGCGGCGGTTGCCTGCAGACATACAGGCGAGATTGCCGGCGCTGAGATAGAGCTTTTCCGCTTTTCTTCGAATCGTGACAACGCTCTATCCTTTTGTTTAACGCAATTCCGAACGGAAAATCGCTTCGCACTTTTCCTGGAATTGCTTAGGCGCCGGCATCTGAAAAGCAATCAGGTGTTGAAGCGGAAGTGGATGACGTCGCCGTCCTGGACGACGTATTCCTTGCCTTCGTCACGGGCCTTGCCGGCTTCCTTTGCGCCGGTTTCGCCGTTGTAGGCGATATAATCGTCATAGGCGATCGTGTTGGCGCGGATGAAACCGCGTTCGAAATCGGAATGGATGACGCCTGCGGCCTGCGGAGCCTTCGTGCCCGTTTCGATGGTCCATGCGCGCGTTTCCTTCGGTCCTACGGTGAAGTAGGTGATGAGGTGCAAGAGCTTGTAGCCGGCGCGGATCAGACGGTCGAGACCGGCTTCGTCAAGGCCGAGCGCGGAGAGGAATTCGATGGCTTCTTCTTCCGGTAGCTGCGCCACTTCCGCCTCGATGGCAGCGGAAATGATGACGACTTCCGAATTCTGCTCCTTTGCCATGGCGGCGACGGCTGCTGTGTGCTCGTTGCCCGATACGGCATCGCCCTCGGCGACGTTGCAGACGTAGAGCACCGGATGCGAGGTCAGCAGGTTCAGGCTTTTGAGGATGCGGGTTTCTTCGGCATCCAGCTTCGAGAGCAGCGTGCGGACCGGCTTGCCTTCCTGCAGCAATGCAAGCGACGCGTCCATGATCGGCAGCATCGCCATGGATTCCTTGTCCTTGCCGGTGGCGCGCTTGCGTGTCTGCTCGGTGCGGCGCTCGAGGCTCTCGAGGTCGGCGAGCATCAGCTCGGTCTCGATCGTCTCGGCATCGGCGACCGGATTGATGCGGCCTTCGACATGGGTGATGTCGCTGTCTTCGAAGCAGCGCAGCACATGCACGATGGCATCGACTTCGCGGATATTGGCGAGGAACTGGTTGCCGAGGCCCTCACCCTTCGATGCGCCGCGCACGAGGCCGGCAATATCGACGAAGGAGATGCGCGTCGGGATCAGCTCCTTCGACTTGGCGACGTCTGCAAGCTTGCGCATGCGCGGATCGGGAACCGCGACTTCACCCGTGTTCGGCTCGATCGTGCAGAACGGATAGTTCGCCGCCTGCGCCGCCGCCGTCTTGGTCAGCGCGTTGAACAGAGTGGACTTGCCGACGTTCGGCAGCCCGACGATACCGCATTTGAAACCCATGGCACCTTGTCCATATCTTGAAAATCTTTGCAGTGCCTATGGGGGAAGGGTCGTTGCGGGTCAAGTCTTGTGCGGGCAAGGAGGCTTTTTTCTGCTGAAAGAGAGGCGGAAGTCGCTCGAATGCTCCTTTGCATTACCTGGGAGACGCTGTCGTCCTTGAACGGTGTAGTGCGCTGCACTATAATTCCGCTATTAACCCAAAGCCTCTTTCTCTGTCGTCAACGGTGATGCCGATGAGTGACAATGACGTTGTCCTGAAACCAAAGACTAAAACAAAGCCGAAGGTCGAGCGGCCGAAGCTCTATAAGATCATTCTCGTGAACGACGATTATACGCCGCGGGAATTCGTCATCATGGTGCTGAAGGCCGTCTTCCGCATGAGCGAGGAGACTGGCTATCGCGTCATGATGACGGCGCACAAGCTCGGCACTTGCGTGGTCATGGTCTGTGCGCGGGATATTGCCGAGACGAAGGCGCAGGAGGCGGTCGATCTTGCCAAAAGCGCCGGTTTCCCGTTGATGTTCACGACCGAGCCGGAAGAATAGGAGCGGTTGCTGCCGTTAGAGCATTTCCGCTTTTCTTCGAATCGCGAAAACGCTCTATCTTCTTGTTTCTCAACGCATTCCGGACGGAAAACCGCTGCGCACTTTTCCTGGAAATGTTCTAGGTAGCCAAGGGACGGCGGACCTGGAAGCCGGTCTTGTCCTGCGTAAAGCCGCAATTGGCGTAGAAGCGCAGCGTTGCGGGGTTTTTCGAGCCGGTCAGCAGCATGACCTTGTAGCAGCTCCTTTCCCAGGCGCTTGCGAATGCCTTGCGGATGACCGTGCCGGCGAGGCCACGCCGACGGTAATCGGCGTGGGTCACCACATTCTCAATCAAGGCATAGGGCGTGCCGCCGCGCGTGAGATTGGGAATGACGACCAGCGTCACGGAAGAGACGGCCGTATCGCCGTCAAAGGCAGCGAAGATCGTCATGCCGGGATGGGCAAGGATTTCCGTAAGGCGGTTATCCGCCAGTCCTAGCTCCAGCACCGGATCTTCGGCGTTCAGGTGCCGGTAAAGTGCAAGCAGCGTCGGCAGGTCCGCCATCACGACCGACCGAATGACGATATCTGCGGTATCTTCGACTGCTGTCTCCGACATCTCAATTGTCCTTCTTGCCGAACATCCTCTTCAGCATTTCCGCCATGGGGCCGGTTTCCGGGATCTTCGGCTGGCTGTGATTGCGTGCCTGATGAATATGGGATTTGGCCGGCGCCTTCTTCTGTGGCTTCGGGGCGCCTTCTTCCGCCTTGCCGCCCAGGGCAAGCGCGATCTTGTTCATCAGCTGCGAATCCTCGCCGCGTACCAGCATGTCGGCATTGTCGGCAAGTGCGTCGAACAGCGGTTCCAGCCAGCTTTGATCCACCTTGGCGAAATCGCCGAGAACGTGATTGTGCACGAGCTCCTTGACGCCAGGATGGCCGATGCCGAGGCGCAGGCGGCGATAGTCCTTGCCGCAGTGAGCATCGATCGACTTGATGCCGTTGTGACCGCCATGGCCGCCGCCGGTCTTCAGCCGCGCCTTGCCGGCCGGCAGATCGAGTTCGTCGTAGATCACTACCAGGTCGGAGGGCTGGAGCTTGTAGAAGCGCATGGCTTCGCCGACGGCTTCACCGGAGAGATTCATGAAGGTCTGCGGCTTGATGAGCAGCACCTTCTGGCCGCCGAGCTCGCCTTCGGCAATCTCCGCCTTGAACTTCTTCGACCAGGGCGAAAAGCTGTGGCGGCGGTAGATCGCATCCACGGCCATGAAGCCGATATTGTGGCGATTGCCCTGATATTTGGCGCCCGGATTGCCGAGGCCCGCGATGAGAAGCATGCGCTTCACCCCTTGGAAAATACCGATGCCCTTCACCACAGCGATTTGACGGCAAAGTCAAGGCGGGATGCGGTCAGTCACCAAGGTGGAGGCCGTACTTCAGGAAAATCTGCTTTTGCGTTCCGTCGGCGATCAGCGCATTCAGCGCAGCCTGCATCCTGTTTAAAAGGTCGGTTGGGAAGTCCTTCTGGCAGGCGATCCCCATGGGCTGCTGGGAAAGGATGGTCACCTTCTCCACCGCATTACCCTGGGCTTTCAGCTTGTCGAAATAGAATTCCGAAATCGGCATCAGGTCGATTCGATCGCTCATCAGTTTCTTGAGCGTGGCCTTGAAATCGCTGCCCACGTCGATGCGCGGGAAACTGTTCCGGCGCAGTATCGTCTCCGTATAATCCTCCCGCCAGGTGCCGACGAGATATTGCCTGGCTTCGTCGATGGTAGTGGCGGCAATCTTCGAGCCGCTATGCTTGATCAGGATATTGCGATCGATCAGTAACGGTTGCACCCATTTGAAGAGCGGATCGCGTTCTTCATTGTGGGCGGTCGCAAAGACACAGGTCATGGGTTCCGCCAGCGCCTGATTATAGGCCCGCGCCCAGGGCATGATGGCGATGGTATAGTCGGCGCCGATATCGGCCATCACCTTCTGCACCTGTTCGGTGACGGCTCCGACAGCCGTCTTGCCGTCGCGATAGTTGAAGGGCGGATATTCCTCGGTGGTGAAATGAATGGTTTCGGCGCGAGCGGGAGAGAAAAGGGATAGCGAAAACAGGCTGATTGCAATCGTGAGCAGCGGCTTTCGCATGCGGTTTCTCATCGCTATGACGCCTGTGCTATGGGGGAAGGATAATCCTGCTGCTGGCTGACGAGCGTCTTTGCCAGGGTGTCCGGATGCATCGGCCGATAGAACAGATAGCCCTGGCCGTAGTCGATGCCCATGGTGCGCAGGGTCGCGCATTCCTCTTCGGTTTCCACGCCTTCGGCGATGACCGTGCAGTTCATCTTGTGCGATAGCGTGGTGATGCTTTCGACGAGCATGCGGCTCTTGGCGCTGACATCGGATGCGGTATCGTTGATCGCGCGGATGAAGGACTGATCGATCTTGATGATATCGACCGGGAAGCGATTGATGTAGCTGAGCGACGAATAGCCCGTGCCGAAATCGTCGAGCGCGATGCGGCAGCCGTAGCGGCAGATCTCGTTGATGACCATGCGCGTCTCCGGATTGTCGTCCATGAGCACGGCTTCGGTAATTTCAACGACGATGCGCCAGGCGGGAACGTCATAGCGCGAAAGCAGAGTGGCAATGCGCAGCGGCAGTTCGGGCTCGAATTGCAGAGGCGAGAAGTTGATCGCGAGGTAGGTGTCCTGCATGCCGTCGAGACGCGATAGGCGCGCGAAATCAGCGATCGCCTTTTCCATGATGCGGTTGCCGATGCGAATGATCGAGCCGGTCTCTTCGGCAACCTCGATGATGCGGGCGGGAGGCAGGATACCCTTCTGCGGGTGGTGCAGGCGCATCAGCGCCTCGAAGCCGGCGATCGAACGATCGTCGATATTTACCACCGGTTGCAGATAGGCCTCGAACCAGTCCTCTGCGAGGCCGGCCTCGATATGGCTTTCCAGTTCGGCGCGGCGGCGCGAGTCGTCGAGCATGCCATTGTCGAAGATCTGTGCGCCGTTCTTGCCGTCGCGCTTCTTGGCATACATGGCGATATCGGACTTCAGCAGCAGCTCGGCGGCATTGGCCGCATGGCGCGGGTAAATGGCGATGCCGATGCTGGCGCTGAGGCGCGCATCGCCATGGAAGGGCGCTTCGAAGATCTCGGCGATGCGGGAGGCCATGTCCATAGCTCTCGCTTCGGCATTTTCCGCCAGCAGCAGGATCGCGAATTCATCGCCGCCCAGGCGGGCGGCGATGTCACCCGACTTCAGGCACGTCTGGAGGCGGGAGACGAGCTCGCGCAGGGCCGCATCGCCGGCGGCATGGCCCATATTGTCGTTGATCCACTTGAACCGGTCGAGATCGATGAAGAGGCAGGCAAGTTCGCGTTTGCGCAGATCGGCCTCGTTGATCTTGGCGTCCAACGCGGTCTCGAAGCCCTGACGGTTGAGGAGGCCGGTCAGGTGATCGGTGATTGCCTGCCGGAGGTTCTTGTCCTCGGACTGCTTAAGTTCGGTGACATCGGTCATGACGGAAAGCGACAGGCCGTCCTGGATCGCGGTGGTCTCCAGAATGAGGACATCCATCACCCGTCCGTTCCGGCACAGGAACTTGACGGTGACCGCAAGACGGGCGGCGGTATCGGGATTGCCGTTCTTGCGCTCGGCGTATCGCGCCCGCGATTCCGGCAGGACCAGGCTTGCAAACTCGCGGCCGATCACTTCGGCGCGGCCGTAGCCGGTTGCGGCGAGCCAGTAGTCGCTGACGGCGGCGATGCAATCGTCCTTGTCGAGGGAGAAAAGCATGGCGGGCGTCAGATTATACGTATCGGTGGCGCGGCGATGGGCAAGCTTCAGTTCGGTTTCGTCGCGCTGCAGCTTGCTCTGCATATCGTTGAAGCTGCTGGCGAGCCGCCCCATTTCGTCGTTCGACTGCCAGTCGACATGATGGCGAGAGCCGAGCCGCCGCGTAGCTTCGATGGCATGCGTCAGGCGCATCAGCGGCTGGATGACGAAAATGCGGTTGCCGATCAGCGCCGCGCCGAAGACCGTCAGCACGGCGAAGATGAAGATGGAAATGAAGACGATTTCCTCGTTCTTCAAACCATCGAAGAGGCCGAGCTGGGGATAGAAGACCGTGATGGTGCCGAGCCTCTTGGTGCCGTCCACGCCGTTGTAGACGATCGGCCGCGCGACGGACTCCAGATTGCCCTTGTAGGATTTCGGAATGGTGGATTGCGTGACGTCGAGCTGGCCGGAGAGATCGCGCACATTGACCCGAACGATTGCGCCTTCGGCGACCGTCGTTGCGCTGATCTGGGTAACGCTATCCTCATCCAGATCCCACAGCGGTTTGGCAAGCGCCTGGGCATTGGCGACGAGCAGGACGGTAATATGATCCTTGATTTCCTTCTCAGCGCGTTCGGACGACAGGAAAAGAAAAAGGATGAAGAGCGGCGCTACGAAAACCAGCAGCGCACCGCAGACGATCGCGAAAAACCTGTTTTCGACCGAATGGCTCATTGTTCCGTTTGCTCCCCAAGCCATAGACCGGCGGATCTTGGGGTGCCGCTTTCTACAACTCTTTCGCGTAGATTTTCATGAATCTGTTAAATGTTGCTGAAATTCTGGGGTTAATGGAAATCAACGATAGTATAGATTTCAAGACGTTTATATTTTTACTTTCTCTAATATTTGTTTTCGAGCATGAAAAACCCGCCTTCCCCAAAAAAGGGAGGCGGGTTTCGATGCTTCAGGTTGAAGATGCCAATCAGGCGCTGGCTTCTTCGCCGCCTTCTGTTTCTTCTTCAGCAAGACCGGCTGCCGGGGCAACGATCGTTGCGATCGTGAAGTCGCGGTCGGCGATGACCGGGGTCACGTTCTTCGGCAGCTTGACGGCCGAGATATGGATGCTGTCGCCGCTCTTCAGACCGGAGAGGTCAACGGTGAAGAATTCCGGGATCGCATCGGCCGGGCAATGAACTTCGACTTCGTGGCGAACGATGTTCAGCACACCGCCAGCCTTGAGGCCCGGGGACTTCTCGTGGTTTTCGAAGTGAACCGGGATTTCGACGGTGACCGCGGTGTTGCCGGAAACGCGCAGGAAATCGACGTGAACCGTGAAGTCACGGACCGGATCGAGCTGGTAGTCCTTCGGCAGAACCTTGATCTTCTTGCCGTCGACGTCGATCGTTGCGATCGTCGTGAGGAAACCGCCGGCATGGATGCGCTTCGTCACCTCATTGGTGTTGAGAGCGATGGAAATGGGGGCCTGCTTGTCACCATAGATGACAGCGGGAATGAGACCATTGCGGCGAAGTTCACGGGCGGACCCCTTACCAACCCGTTCGCGCGCCTCGGCCTTGAGCTCGTAGCTTTCGTGGCTCATAGCTATTCCTTTCGAGGTTATTTGGAGAGTTCATCCGATCGGCCAGTGCCGTGTCAGCTGAACTGGAGGAGGGCGTGCCTACCTCATCCGCGTTGCCTCCAAGGGTGTCTACGCGGACGCGTGGCGTATAATACAAAGCGGCCAAAGGTGCAAGCGCCCCGGAATGCGAAGCTTTGTGGTGGCATTGCAACGGCCGAGACAAGCCTGGGATACCATGTCTATCAACGCCTTGACATATACCGTCGGCCCCATCAACAGTCGAATCCAATCGATCAGGGTCAGAAAGTGAGGTCGGGCATGCGCTCTAGGGTTATTGCCGCCGCCGTTTTTTCCATAGGTCTTGCCGGCGCGCCGCAGGCGGCCGAGGTCAATGAGCAGGGCGCCAAGGAACTTCGCAACATCCTCACCCAATCGCTCTCGCAGGACCTTGCCCGCAGCGATTTCGTGACCGTCAAGCCGGTGGGCGACCAATACGAGATCGTCTATGATCTCGCGAAGTTCTTCGACAAGATCAATTCCCGCGCCTTTTCGGTCACGGGCTTCAAGCCGCTCTCCCTCTTCGCGCAGCCTGTCGAACAGGAGAGATGGCACCTGACGGGCGACAACAGCCTCGATGTCGCCCTGCATTCGCCGACTTCCGACCTTGCCTATTCCATTGCTTCCAACTCCTTCGACGGCATTTTCGATCCGGCGATCGAGATGATGCGGTCAATGGGCATCAAGAGCAGCGGTGTGAAATTTTCCAGCGTCGGCACCGGCCCCAGGAGCGGGCGCAAGCTTGACGCCACCATCGACAGCCTCTCCTTTGCTCATACTGTCACCGACAGCAGCGAAGCCGGCAAGGTCGACCTGCAATTGCAGGGGACGCTGCAGCACCTGAACGAGCGGGTCACCATGCGGCCGGATGGTTCGCCGATCACCTTCAGTGCGGACAGCGTCGATACGCACTTCACCGCCACCAGCCTGCCGGCGAAGGACCTGCGCGCGCTCATCCACTTCTTCGTTCAGCACGTCAAGGCCAAGCAGCTTTCCGAAAGCGGCAGCGAGAAGTTCGAGCAGCTGGTGCACCGCGCCCTGCCGGTTTTCGGATCGCTCAACAAGACCGTCACCCTCAACAGTGTCCTGGTGGCGACCGACAAGGGTAAGGTCGGCGTGAAGCGCATCGACTACAGCTTCAAGATGGACGGCCTGACCAAGGCCTCCAACGTCAATCTGGAGCTGCGGGCCGAGCAGTTCACGCCGGATGCGGATCTCGTTCCGGTGACTTATTCGGCATTCCTTCCGTCAACGCTCGACGTGCAGCTCGGCGTGCCCAACATCAACTTCGCGGGTCTTATCGATACCGGCCTCGACGCCATCGGCCCGCATGCGGCGCCGGTTTCCGGTGAGGCGTTGAAGCGGACGATGTTCCCGAGTGGCTATGGAACGCTGGAGTTTCCGAAGATCAGCGCCACTTCAGGCGTCTATGATGTCGAGATTTCCGGCGCGCTGAAGGGCTCGACCAAGCCGCATGCCGGCTATTCACTACAGGCGACGATCCTGGCGCGCGATTTCGACAAGACGATTGCCGCCATCCAGGATGCCGCCAAGGCGGAACCGCGCCTGAATAAAGTTTCTTTTGGCTTGCTTGCCGCCAAGGGTTTTGCCAAGACCGATCCCGACGGTCGCCTGCGCTGGGACATCGCGATGGATGAAGACAGGACGGTGACGGTCAATGGTCAGGTGATGAAGAAGCCTTGATGTCTAGGGAGCGGGCCATGTATCGGGGCGGCAATAGAGTTTCATTCGAAAGGCCGATCGGTCCTTTTCGGATTTTCACATTTCTTTTCCATCATATTTGGGGGTGAATTATGCGTTTCAAAGCGATTGCTGCAGCGACTGTCGTCGCTGCCGGCGTTATTGGCGGTGTGCAGGCGGCTGAGGTCAGCGAACAGGGTGCGAAGGATCTCTATGGCAACCTGACCTATTTCCTGCCTGACGATATCGCCAAGAGCGGTGCAATCTCCGTCAAGCCGATCGGTACGCACTATGAGGTCACTTATGATCTGCAGAAGCTGCTCGACAAGCTGAATGTGAGCGGCTTCAACATCAGCGGCCTCAAGCCTTTGATGATGCTGGCGACGCCGCTCGACAGCGGGCTTTGGAATATCGAAGGCAACAATGCCATGGACGTGACGGCCCGTTCCGAGCCTGGCAAGGGTCTCGACAGCGAGTTTCGCTACGCATTGGCCTCATCCACCGTCAAGGGCGTTTTCGATCCCGCGCTTCATTATCTGCGTTCGATGGATATGAAGGGGCAAGGCATTACCGTCGCCACCAAGACGACCGATGAAAACAATAGCGTCCAGAAGAACGACGCTACCGCCGACAGCATCACCTATACGCTGTCGTCGGCCGATAGCGGTGAGCCGGGCAGGCTCGATATCAAGATGGACGGTAGTCTGCAGTCGCTCTACAACAAGATCTCGTCGGACGACGAGACGCTGGGCGAAGTCAAGATCGCGGCGATCGATTTCAACATGGGTGCGACGAAACTGCCCTTGAAGGCGGTGAACTCGTTGCTGCAGTTCGTCTCCGAGCACAAGGAAGAGAAGACGCTTTCGGACAAGGACAGCGAGGCGCTCAAGGCCTTGGTTATGAATGCCATGCCGATCGTCGGTTCCTTCGATGAGTCCGTTGCCATAAAGGACATCGCGCTTACGACGCCGCTCGGTAATGGCGGGCTGCAGAAGATGGGCTACTCCTTCAAGATCGCCGGGCCTGCCGATGCCATGAACGCCGATTTCGGATTGAGTGCAGAAAAGCTCACCTTGGAAACGGGTATGATGCCCGAAGACTATGTCGCCTTCATTCCCGATACGGCCGATATCCAGGTGCAGGTGCCGAACCTGAACTTTACCGCCATGATGAATGTCCTGAAGGACACCAATTTCAAGCAGCCGGACAGCGATAAGGCCATAGACGAGAAGCTGCAGAAGGCCATGTTCCCTGATGGGACGATGACCATCAACTTCCCGAAGATCAGCGCCGTTTCCGGCCTCTATGATGTCGAGGCTTCCGGCAGCTTGCGCGGCTGGCTGGCCGAGAAGGATCGCGTCGCCATGAAGATGACGGTTCTTGCTCGCGATCTCGACAAGACGATCGCCGCCATCCAGGAGGCAGCAAAGACCAAGGCCGACCTTTCTCAGGTCTCTTTGGGCCTGATGATGGCCAAGGGTTTTGCCAAAACGGACGCCGATGGACGCTCGCGCTGGGATATCGATCTTTCCGATGATGGTCACGTGTCGGTCAACGGTCAGGTCGTGAAGTAAGTCACTCCCAAATCAGAATGCGATCATGTTTGTCCTGAAGCCACTCAGCCAGCGCTCGATCTCTCTTCTATGGGCCGGTCAGGTGCTGGCGGCGACAGGCTCCGAATTTTACATGGTCGCGGTCGTCTGGATCGCGGCCGATTTCGTCGGCAGCGATGCGGGATATGTGTCCGCGCTGCAATCCGGCGCGCTGCTGATCGGCAGTCTTTTCGGCGGCATCGTGACGGATCGCTGGCGTCACAGCACCACGATGATCGCGAGCGATCTCGTGCGGGCGGCCCTGCTGCTGATGTTGTCGCTTGCCGGGCTTCTGCATTTGATGAGCTTGCCGCTGCTGGTGGTGCTCGCCGGGTGCATTGCCTTGCTCACATCCGCATTCGATCCGTCGCTGCAGGCAACGCTGCCGACGATTGCGGTCGATCCGGACGTCCGGCACGCGACCAACGGCCTGTTCGACGCCACCCGCCGCATGGCGCGCATTCTCGGTCCGAGCCTGATCGCGCTGGTGAACGGGTTTCTGCCGAAATCTCAATTCTTCACCGTGACGGCAGCGACCTTCGTGCTTTCGGCGCTTGCGGTCTGGCTGGCGGTAGCAAGGCTACCGGCAGCACAGCGCCGGCGCGAGTTTTCTGGAATGGCAGCTGTCGTGGATGGTGTCCTCGGCGGATGGCGGGCGGCTCGCGGCCATGCGGCAATCCTCTATGGCCTGCTCACCAATCTGATGGGAAATGTTGCCTGGGCCATGGGAATCCTGCTCGGCATGATCCTGCATTTGCGCGAAACCAGCGCCGATCCGCTGACCGATTACAGCCTGATGATGACCGCTTATGGCGTCGGCAACCTGACGACCAATCTGATCCTGAGCAGCGTCAAGCCACGCCGGCCGGTAATCTGGATCATCGCGGCAAAGCTCATCTTCGGATCGGGGGTCTTCCTGCTGCCGCTGATGCATGACCGTATATGGCTGATGATCGTCGCCTGCTTTGCGGCGATCAACGGTCCGTTTGAGAATCTTGCCATGCTGCATCTGATGCAAACGCGCAGCGAGCCGCACAGGCTGGCGCAGGTCTATCGCCTGCTGATGTGCGCGATCTTCACGGGCCTGCTTTTGGCCTACCTGATGTCGCCGAGCCTGTTTTCCTGGTTCGGCATCGGACCTTCGATCATGGGATCGGGTGCGGCCGTCTTCGTTTCCGGCCTGATCGGAATCGGTCTGCTGGCATGGAAGCAGGCGCATCCGGCGGGAGCGAAGGCCGTCTGAAATATCGTTCGAGCCTAGAGCATTTCCGCTTTTCTTCGAATCGCGAAAACGCTCTATCTTCTTGTTTCCAAACGCATTTCGGACGGAAAAACGCTGCGCACTTTTCCTGGAAGTGCTTTAGTCGAACAGGCTCGAAACCGATTCTTCCTGGCTGGTGCGGTTGATGGCTTCGCCGATGAGGCTTGCCGTCGTGATGACGCGGATGTTGGGCGCTGATTGCACGGCGGTCGTCGGCTGAATGGAATCGGTGATCACCAGTTCCTTCAGTTGCGAGTTTGCCACGCGCGTGACGGCGCCGCCCGAGAGCACCCCATGCGTGATATAGGCGGTGACGCTTGCCGCACCGCGCGCGAGCAGCGCGTCGGCCGCGTTGCAGAGCGTGCCGCCGGAATCGACGATATCGTCGATCAGGATGCAATCCTTGCCGGCTACTTCGCCGATGATGTTCATCACTTCGGACTCACCCGGGCGATCACGGCGCTTGTCCACGATCGCCAGCAGACAGTCGAGACGCTTGGCGAGCGCACGGGCGCGCACGACACCGCCGACATCAGGGGAGACGACCATGACGTTGCCGATATCGTAATTCGCCTTGATGTCGCGCGTCAGGATCGGCAGCGCATAGAGATTGTCCGTCGGTATATCGAAGAAGCCCTGGATCTGGCCCGCGTGCAGGTCGAGCGTGAGAACGCGGTCGGCGCCGGCCTCTGTGATCAGATTGGCCACCAGCTTGGCCGAGATCGGCGTGCGCCCGGAGGCGCGGCGATCCTGGCGAGCATAGCCGAAATAGGGAAGAACCGCCGTGATGCGTCGCGCCGAAGAGCGCCGCATGGCGTCGATCATGATCAACAGTTCCATGAGATGGTCGTTGGCCGGGAATGCGGTTGGCTGGACGACGAATACGTCCTCGCCGCGCACGTTCTCCTGGATTTCGACGAAGATTTCCTGGTCCGCGAAGCGCCGGACACTGGCCTTGCCTAAGGGAACGTTGAGATAATTGCAGATCGCTTCGGCAAGATGCCGGTTCGAATTGCCTGCGAAAACCTTCATTGTGGTCCGCCTGTTACCAACCTGATAGCCGCGCTTTTAACCGCCTTGCTCTCGAATGCAAGAGGGAGAGGCGCGTTAGCTTTCATATTTCTGAAAAGCTTGTGGCTATCCACCGTTGGATTCGCGCCAGGAATTGAATTCCGACATGGTTTTGGTGGCAATCTTCTGCATGACGGTCGCAGGAACGGCCGACCAGGGGTCGCCGCGTTTCAGCGGCGCGCTTTCCGAACCTTGTATGCGGTGCACGCGGTTGCCGTTCCCATCGAGTACATCCCACACATAGGTCACGGAAATCTGCGGGCCGTCCTCGAAGGCCGAGAGATAGCCTTTGAGAATATAGGCGGCGCTGGAATCGCTGGAGCTCTTGATCGTCAGGCCGAGGGAGCGAGCGTCGGCGCCGAGCTGGCGCGACAGCGGCGTGACGGCATCGACGGGAGCACCGATGATCGGCAAGAAGCGGATGCTGTTGCCTCCGGCCGCGGCTGCGGGCGGCAATGATGCCTGCTGCTGTTGCGGCTGCTGCTCATCCGCAGCCTGTTCCTGCTGCTGCTGTTGTTGTGGTGGTTGCGGATCTTCTGACAGGCGCCGATCGGCCTCGCGCTGTTCGTCGGCCTGCGAGAACTGATTATTGGCCGGAGCGATGGATGCGGCGCGGGAATCGTCGAGCGGGCGGGAGGCGTAAGGATTGGTGCCGTTCGATCGTAGTGCCGATGCCTGCTCGTCGAGCGTACCGCTGCCGCCGTAGTTTTGCGGCTGATACGCCTGCTGCGAGGTCTGCTGTTGATAACCGTAGCTTTCCTGAGAGCTTTGATAGGTCTGGCGACGCTGGGGTGTCGCGGCCATGCGCTCGACATCGCGCTGCGTAACCGGGCTCGATCCGACATCGCCGATCGCCTCGGGCGGCGTCAGTGCGTCCGTGGTATTGCAGGCGGAGAGCGCGAGGCAAATGCCGGCGACAGTCAACGTTATCCTGACCAATCCCATCGACGCGATCCTTTCTCCCGACGGCCTGACCGTCCAGGATCGCTATCTTACGCCCCTAACGGTTAAGAAATTCGAGAGGGTGGCGGGAAAGGGCTTTCGGCGCCTGCGACGTCGTCAGATAGGTCTGGCCGAGGGTCATCGCCGTGCCGCTATCGGAATCCATGATGATCATGTGCACGAAAAGCGACATGTTCTCCTGGATCTCCTGCGGATTGCCCATATGGAACATCTCATGCTCCATCCAGGAGGGCGAGAAACGGGCACCGAGCGAATAGCCGCAGGCGTTCAGCCGGTGCCGGGCAAGGCCGCGTTCGTCCATGATCTTGGCATGCATGTCGAAGACGTCGCCGAAGGTGTGCCCCGGCATCAGGATCGTCTCGATCGCCTGCAGGGTTTCCAGGCAGGCGCTGTAGAGTTCGCGGTGGCGATGGCTGGGGTTGCCGATGACGACCGTGCGCATCATGGCGGCATGGTAATGGGCGTCGACGCCGGCCCATTCGAGCGTCAGCTGATCATTGGCGTCCAGCTTGCGGCGGCCGGATTTGTAGCGGCAGAGCAGGGCCTCCGCACCAGAGCCCATGATGAATTCATTGGCGGGATAATCGCCGCCGCCGGAAAAGACGGCGCCTTGCATGGCGGCGAGGATATCGGCTTCGTCCGCGCCGGGCTTTATCAGAGACAGGGCGGCATCCAGGGCATCGTCGGCCAGTGCCGCAGCACGTTCGACATGGGCGATTTCCGCAGGGCTCTTGGTCAGGCGCAGGCGGCTTATGATGTAGGAGGCGTCGGCGATCTGGCCGAAACTGGCAAGCTGACGATCGAGCAGGCGGGCGACGCTGCCGGTCATGCCATGGGTATCGTATTCGATGCCGATGCGGGTGCCGAGAAGATCGAGATCAGACAAAAGCTCCTTGAGATCGAGCGTCGGATCGGCGTTGACGCGATCGACCCAGATGCGAATGTCGGTGATAACAGATGTGAGCTGTGCCTGGCGCAGGTCGGCCGAGCGCGTGAGAAGGGTCAGGGAGCCGTCCGCCTTGACGACCAATGTCTGGAAGAAGCAATAGCCGAACGTGTCGTAGCCGGTCAGCCAGTACATGCTCTCCTGGGCGAAGAGCAGCATGGCATCGAGCTTTTCTTCCTGCATCCTCGCCAGCAGCCGCGCCAGACGAGCATCGTATTCGCTGCGTTCGAAATGCAGGGCCATATCAAGCTACCTCCCCGATGGCGATGGCGGAAATCTGTCGCCCGTAGTCCGGCTCCCCGGCATGCGTCGTGCGCCGATAGGAGAAGAAGCGTTCCGAATCCGGATAGGTGCAGAGGTTCAGGCTTTCGGCCGTGACGCCGGCCTTGCGCAGGCGATCGACGGTTAAGGACGGCAGATCGAACATGGCGTGGCCGTCTCGCTGCGAAGGGGCGAAGTATCTCGCATAGCCGAGATCGTGGGCGAGGAAACGCTCGACGAATTCGGGGCCGACCTCATAGCTCGACTGGCTGATCGAGGGGCCGAGGCAGGCAATGATTGCCTCGCGTCTTGCGCCAAGTGCTTCCATCGCATCGATGGTGTTTTCCAGGACGCCGGTCAGCGCGCCCTTCCAGCCGGCGTGGGCGGCGCCGATGACCCGGTTTTCCGGATCAGCAAACAGGATGGGACCGCAATCGGCCGCGAGCACGCCAAGCGCGACACCCGGCGTCGCCGTCACCATAGCATCGGCCTGCGGCCGGCTGCCGTCATATTGTGCACCGATCGTCACGACATCGGGAGAGTGGACCTGATGCACGGTGGCGAGCTGATCGAGCGGAAGTCCGAACCAGCCGGCGACGCGGCGCCGGTTCTCCTGTACGTGGTCGCGATCGTCGTTCGAGCCGAGACCGACGTTCAATCCGCGATAGAGGCCTTCCGAAATGCCGCCGACGCGAGTGAAATAGCCATGGCGAATGCCGGCAGCCTCGGCGGCGCTCAGCAGTGTGCTAGCAAGTGGTGTCGGCAACTGGAGCGTCCCTTGATATCTGGTTTTGCCTGTCGTGCTTGACATAACGCAGCCGCAGCGAAGCAGTTCGATCTCGGCGGGGATGTTGGCCCAGCCCGACGCGCACTGTCAATCCGTGGGATCGATAGTGGGGTTTCAGCCGACAGGGCGAAAGGGCAGGAGGTCGATCGCCGGGCTGGAAACGGCCAGCACCTTGAAAAGCTCTCCCATCTTGCCTTCGCCGGCGCCTGCGAGCCTCTCTACGGCGACGCGGATGTTCTCCTGCGTTGCCGCATCCTGGTCCCGGCCGAGGGTGGCCGCGCGCTCCAGCAGACCGAGCCCGACCAGGAAATCGCCCTGATGACAGCAGCCGTTGATGTGGATGCCGGAGGCGAGCGCCGTTTGCGCCAGGTGCTGGAAATCGACATGGCTGGTGAGATCCGCCTCGCCGGGATGTTCCAGCGGCGGGTCGTATTCATGCATGCGCACGGCCTGCAGCGTGTCGCCGAAGCTCGTCGCCATGTGACCGTAATCGATGGCGAGCGCCGTGCCGCCATGCGTCGCCAGCCGGTCGCAGATCGTCGTCATGACGGCCTGGCGGGCAGGGGCGATCTCGAACACGGCGCCGATCGGCGGAAGCCCGCCTTCCGGAAGAAGCGCGGGATCGAGCGTGGCGACGCCCGTCGTGAAGGTCAGTTCGTCGTTGGCGTCGAGGCCGACGGTGCGCTCACGAAAGCCATTGGCGGTGCGAACGAACTGACGGATCGGAATGGCATCGAAGAGCTCGTTGGCGGCAAGCAGGGTGAAACCTTCGGGTACTTCAGCGAAATCCGTGTGCCAGGAGATTTTTGCGCCATAGGCTTCCAGGGTCTGGCGCTGGAAGCCCTGCAGGCGTTCACTGGTCTCGACGAGATGCACCGTCATGACATCGTAGAGCGGCGGCGCGAGCTTGCCGATGACGCGCAGCATGTCCGACATCATCGTGCCGCGGCCAGGGCCGATTTCGACAAGGCGCACCGCGGCCGGCGTTCCATGCCTTTGCCAGGCGTGCACCATGAAGACGCCGATCATCTCGCCGAATAGCTGGCTGATTTCGGGTGCCGTGACGAAGTCGCCGGACTGGCCGAAGGGTTCGCGCGTTCTGTAATAACCATGCACCGGATCGGCGAGACACAGCGAAAAATAATCCGTGATGCTCAATGGCCCGTTGGTTCGGATGATGGTTTTGATTTTTTCCCCGAGCGCCGTCGTCATTCTATGCTTTCGCTAATGCGTGGCCCTGACAAGCAGGGAGCCTTTTTGAAAAGGCCACGCGATATTGAACCCCACCTCATGCCATCTGCTTGATCGCCGCCTTCCGCGCTCGGATCACAGCCCAAAGGCCGATGGCGACCATCGGAAGCGACAGCACCATGCCCATGGTCAGCCAGTTCGTACCGAGCAGATAGCCGAGCTGCTCGTCAGGCTGACGGAAGAATTCGACAAAAATACGCGAGAAGGCGTAGCCGATGACAAAAATACCGCTGACCGTGCCCGGTTTCTTCAGCGCCAGCGCCCAGCGCGTGAGGGAGAAGAGAACAAGGAAGAGAATGATGCCTTCGATGCCGGCTTCATAAAGCTGGCTCGGGTGGCGCGGGTCGGGACCTGCAGGGCAGACGCCGTTATGGGCGGCGATCACATGCGGGCTGCAGAAGACCATCGCCCAGGGGACGTCCGTGGCCCGGCCCCAAAGCTCGCCGTTGATAAAATTGGCGATGCGGCCGAAGAAGAGGCCGACCGGCGCGGCTGCCGCAACGATATCGAACAGGCTCCAAACCGGAATCTTGTTGCGTTTGGCAAACAAAAACATGGCGATGGTCGTGCCGATTAAACCGCCATGGAAAGACATGCCGCCCTTCCAGATCTGAACCGCGCGGATCGGATTGGCGATTACCTGATCGAGATCATAGAAGAGAATATAGCCGATGCGGCCGCCCAGAACGATGCCGAAGGCCACCCAGAGGATGAAGTCATCCAAGTGTTGGCGCGTCATCGGCGCGGTGTCGTTCAGCCACAGCCTGCCGCTGTCGACCAGCCACCTTGCATAGAGCCATCCGAGTAGGATGCCCGCCACATAGGCAAGCCCGTACCAGTGGACCGGGACGGGGCCAAGGTTGATAGCAATCGGATCGATATCCGGAAAAGGCAGGATGGCGGCGAGATTGGCGGATGTCAGCAAGATCGTCAGGCCCGTTGCAGCATGTTCCCGAAAGCACCGTGCCATTTCGGAAAAGGACCATGCTAAGTATCCAAATATGCGCGGAACATGGCGTTCGCCACTGAATCGGTCAAGTCGTTTGTTGCCGCGTCCGTGATCCGGAGCTGCATTGTCCCGTCCTATCTCAATTTGCTTGCATCGGCCCCTTGGAAATCTTACCTCAGCACTATCTGGCCCATATCGATGCCTGACCGTTGAGGGCCGACGGCCGCAAGGAGACTGCCATGAGCACTGGACCGAACCGAATCCTGGATGAATTCGCCAAGCTGATGACCGATGCCGCCGGTGCTGCCCAGGGCGTGCGCCGCGAGATAGAGACGGCCTTCAATGCCCATGCGGAGCGTTGGCTGAACAGCATGGATATCGTCAAGCGCGAGGAATTCGAGGCCGTTCGCGAAATGGCGATCAAGGCGCGCGATGAGAACGATGCGTTGCTCGCGAGAATCGAAGCGCTGGAAGCCAAGCTCGCTTCCAAGGGTAAGTAAGTTCAATCTTCCGCCCGCTGACCGGTGCGGCACCCGCTTGCCGCACCTTTTTCCTCTGAAAATTTCCGTCTGTTTTTCCACTTGTGGACATAGGCAAAAAAGCCAATCGCCAGAGTCGGTTATGACTCCCTTCTGAATAGACGTCGGAAGAGCTTTCCACAGTGCCGTTTCCAAAATCGATGATCAGGGGCTGGCATGCCGGGCACGCCACTATACACTGATTTTAAATGATGATTCGAAACGGACTTGGTAAGCCCCGGGCATGGTGGAAGCGTTAGTCTGGCAGCCGTTCAACATCATCCCGAATATGTTTCCGGAGTAAAACTGTTTGCGTTCTTTCAGTGTTGGGTCACGGGAAAACTGCAATCGTTCCGGTCAAGAAGGTGCTGCATGAGCCTTATGGAAATGGAAGTCGAACGACAATCGAATCCGGTCGACATGATCGAGTTCGTTGCTGCCAATAACGACTGGTCGTTCGAGCGGTCGGGCGAGGATGAAATCGCCATGACCGTCGAAGGGCGATGGACCGATTATCACGTCTCTTTTTCCTGGATGGAGGAGTTCGAGGCGCTGCACATAGCCTGCGCATTCGATGTCAAGGTTCCCGATCCGCGTGTCAACGAGGTGATCAAGCTCTTGTCCTGCATCAACGGGCAGGTGCTGATGGGCCATTTCGATCTTTGGCGTCAGGAAGATATCGTCATCTTCCGGCAGTCGCTGCTGCTGTCCGGTGGGGCCGAGCCCACCAACCGGCAGGTGGAAGTGCTGCTTTCCAATGCGCTTGACACTTGCGAGGCCTACTATCAGGCTTTCCAATTCGTGGTATGGTCCGGGCTCGACGCGAACCGCGCCATGGAAGCCGTGCTTTTCGAAACGGTGGGCGAAGCGTGACATGACAGGTCAACAATCCGCCAGTGCATTCGTATCCTCCGGGCCGATCATGCTGATCGGCGCGGGAAATATGGGTGGCGCCCTGCTGACGGGATGGCTGAAGAACGGTGTGCCGGGGTCGTCGGTCATCATCGTCGATCCCAATCCGGCCGAGGCGATGCGGAAAATGATCGCGGATGCGGGTGCCAGCCATGTCACCGAAGCTCCCGCCGGCGTGACGGCCGGTGTTCTTTTCATCGCCGTCAAACCCCAGCTTATGGATGCGGTTCTGCCGCCGCTCAAATCGCTTGTGGGCGAAGGGACGGTCGTCGTCTCCATCGCTGCGGGCAAGACGCTCTCCTCGCTTCAACAGCACCTCGGAGCGGCGGCGATGGTGCGAGCCATGCCGAATACGCCCGCCATGGTCGGACGCGGCGTGACCGGCGCTTTCGCGAATGCTGAAGTGAGCGATCACCAGCGGCAGCTGGTTCACAACCTGTTGAAAGTGTCCGGCCCGGTCGAATGGGTGCCTGACGAGGCAGACATCGACTCGGTGACTGCGGTTTCGGGCAGCGGGCCAGCCTATGTTTTCTATCTCGTCGAATGCATGGCGGAGGCGGGCCGGAAGCTAGGCCTGCAGGCGGACCTCGCCATGCGGCTTGCACGGGAAACCGTCGCGGGGGCTGGTGAGCTGTTGCACCAGTCTCCCGACGACGCTTCGCGCCTGCGCCAGAACGTGACGTCTCCTGGCGGGACGACCGCTGCGGCGCTCAGTGTGCTGATGGCGGAAGACGGCATGCAGCCATTGTTCGATGCGGCCCTGGAAGCGGCACGCAAGCGGGCGCAGGAACTGGCCGGCTAGCAATTTCAGGAAAAGTGCATAGCGGTAAAGAGATGGAACGGTTCAGCAGTTCCACGAAACGCTGAACTGTTTCAGGTTTTCGATAAAGGGCAGGGCATGGCGGAAGAGATCACCTATGGCGATTTCGAACGGGTGGATATCCGTGTCGGAACGATCATCGAAGCGGAGACCTTTCCGGAAGCACGCAAGCCCGCCTACAAGCTCAGGATCGATTTCGGGCCGGAGATCGGCATCAAGCGTTCCTCCGCGCAGATCACCGTGCATTATACGCCGGAAGCCCTCGTCGGGCGGCAGGTGCTTGCGGTGGTCAATTTTCCACCTCGCCAGATCGGACCGGTGCGTTCAGAAGTGCTGACCCTCGGCTTCGAGGATGAGGCGGGAGCGATCGTTCTTGCCGCAGTGACCCAGCCGGTGCCGAATGGCAAAAGGATGATGTGAGCGACCGCTTCCTTTCGGATCGCGGGGAAAAGAGGCTCAGTGAATATCCCTTGACACAGGATCGGTCAGGCTGAAACCGAGGAATTCCGCCTCGAAGCCTTCGCGCTGCGGCGAGCAGAAGGCCGGACCGACCAATACGTCCTCCAGCGTCGGATCGAACCAGGTGAGTCTTGCCATGCGCCATTCGCTCATCCGGTCGGTGCGATACTGGATGAAGAGGGCGTCGCCGTTGCGCGTGACCCGCGCGGACATGACGTCGAAGTCGTGATCGAGCCGGAAAGCGGACCAGTCGGAATTCCCGTTGGTGACGACGACGCTGAAATGCTTGGCGCCGTCGGTATATTCGATCCCGCATTTCATCCAATGCCTGGCGTCGTGGCGGACCATCAGGCCGGCTTGATCGTAAAGCTCTCGATAATGTCCGATGAACGTCACTTCGGCGGTGAAATCGCCACGGCGGGGCATGCCGAGAAAATGGCCGTCGTCGCGATGGAAGCCGTAATAGGTTTCCTGCCAGAAATCGGTCTTGCTGGCGGAACGGACGAACAGCCGGCCTTGGTTCATTTCCCACAGCGGCGGCGTGTTCAGCCAGTGCATGCCATCAATATCGATCGGCATAAAATGTCCCCCTCATGCAGGAATGCGGATCGTTGCGCGCAGGCCGCCGAGCGGGCTGTCTCCGAGCGTGACGTTACCGCCATGGCTGCGGGCTATATCGCGCGCGATGGCAAGGCCGAGGCCCGTGCCTGATTTGTCGAGGTTGCGCGCGGTATCCAGCCGGAAGAACGGCTTGAAGACGTCGTCCCGCGCTTCGACAGGAATGCCGGGTCCGTCGTCGTCGAAGACGATCGTCAGCCATTTGGCGCTGTGCCGGGCCTCGACGCGGAGGCTGTTGGCATAACGGCGGGCGTTGGTGGCGAGATTGGTCGCCAGGCGCGTAAAGGCGTTGGGCCGGACGGAGATCTCATCGTCGCCATCGATCGAGAAGCTCATGGATTTGCCATGCAGCGTGAAGTCCTGTCGGATCTTTTCCAGGATGTCGCTAAGTTTGAACTGGCCGACATCTTCCTCCGCTTCGCCGCGGGCGAAGGCCATATAGCCCTCGAGCATGCTCTGCATGTCCTCGACATCCTCGCTGAGGCCGACGAGATCGGGATTGTCGCCGACAAGGGCGAGCTGCAGCTTGAAACGGGTCAGCACCGTTCGCAGGTCATGGCTGACGCCGGAGAGCATGGCCGTGCGCTGCTCGATCTGCCGTTCGATGCGCTCGCGCATCAGGATGAAGGCGAGGCCGGCGCGACGTATCTCGTCGGCGCCGCGGGGGGAATAGTTTTCCAGCCGCTGTCCCTTGCCGAAGCTTTCCGCGGCCTGGGCCAGCGCCAGGATCGGGCGGATCTGGCCACGCAGAAAAAGCACTGCGATGCCGATCAGCACCAACGAGGTGCCGACCATCCACAGAATGAAGATATGAGTATTGGAGGCATAGGTCTGGCTGCGCTTGGCGAAGACGCGCAGCACCTTGTCGGGCAGCTTGATGCGGATCTCGACCAGGCTGGAATTGCCGACGGTATCGATCCAGAAGGGCAGGTTGATCTGATCGCGGATCTCATCGCTCAGAATGCCGTCGAGGATCGAAAAGAAGGGTTTCTCGGCGGGCGGCGGCAGCTCGCCGCCGGGCTCGATCGAAATGGCGAGATCGAGCTTCTGGCGCGCCATCTGGGTCACGGCCGAATAGTCGGCATCCTGCGGATAGGTCTGGATGATGGTGATGATGGCGGCGATGTCCCGCGTGGTCGCCATCGACAGCCGCTGCGTCACCATCTGCCAGTGGCGTTCCATGAAGACGATGGTCACGACCGCCTGCAAGATGATCATCGGCAGGATGAAGATCAGCAGCGAGCGGGCATAAAGGCCGGTTGGGAGAACATACCGGCGCAGCCAGCGCGTCAGCCACCGGAGCCCGTTGGAGGGCGTGTGGTCCTGGTCGCGCCTGATCGAATCGAAAGTCACCATCGCTTGATCCCGCGGGCCGATCTCAGTCTATGCTCAGGCGGTAGCCTATGCCACGCACCGTCTGCAGCCAGATAGGGTTGGCCGGGTCGTCTTCAATCTTGCGACGCAGCCGGTTGATCTGCACGTCGATGGTCCGCTCGCCCACTTCGGCATCGCTGCCGATCAGCTCATGACGCGGGATCGTCTCGCCGGCGCGCTTCGCGAAGAGCAGCATGATTTCCTGCTCGCGGTCGGTCAGGCGGATGAGTTCCGCCGCCTTCTTGAGTTCCTTGCGCGTCAGAGAAAACGTATAGGGGCCGAACATGACGAGCTCGATCTTCGGGGAATCGGCGGGGGTGTTGCGCCGAAGTATGTTGTTGATGCGCAGCACCAGCTCGCGCGGATCGAAGGGTTTCGGCAGATAGTCGTCCGCGCCGGCCTCGAGGCCCGCTATGCGGGAGTCGGCTTCGGCAAGCGCCGTCAGCATGATGATCGGAATGTTCTTGATGGCGCGCAGGCTCGATGTCAGCGTGATCCCGGATTCGCCGGGCATCATCACATCCATGATGATGAGGTCGAAATCGAGCCCTTCCAGTTTGCGGCGGGCCTCGGCACCATCGGCGGCAGCCGTTACCCGGAAGCCCTTCTCCATCAGGTAACGGTTGAGGAGGGCGCGGATACGCGTGTCGTCATCCACGACCAGAAGATGTGCTGCATCATCCGAGATTGCTGTTTTTATCGTCATTCGATCCGTCTCGATCCTGTCCTACCCCTAGATTGAGATGAGGCATTCCGCGCCGGCCCCCGCGGGTTTGGATTGCCGTCACTTCTCGGTCTGCATTCCCCTCAGGAAACGTTTCACACTTTCGCGCGTCGCTTCCGACGCGCCTTCGAATGCCCGTTCAATGCGGCGCGATTGCGGCTCGGCCAGCGCCAGAGCCAGATCGCGGCCAGCCCGCGTGGGGTATAGCTTGCGCTGCCGCCGATCCTCCGGACCGGCAACCTGCCGAATATAACCCGAATCGATCAATTGTTTGAGAACCCGTGCCAAACTCTGTTTGGTGATCTGCAACGTTTCCAGAAGGTCCGCAACGGTCATGCCGGGTTCGCGGTTAACGAAATGGACGACGCGATGATGAGCGCGCCCGAAGCCGCTCTTGACGAGAATCTGGTCCGGATCCGAAACGAAATCGCGGTAGGCGAAGAAAAGCAGCTCGATCACCTCGAAATCGACGCTTCCCGCATTCTGCATCGGTGTTTCCAGCAGCTCGATCTTTGCCGCGTTCTGGCTCATCTGTCGTGGCACGCTGGCACTTCCTTTCCAATTTTGGAGCATCCGGGAAACTTACGCAAAAATATGTCAGCTTCGTTGACACATTTTTACGCCATCGACTGTTTTCGCACAATTGCTGCACGGTGCAAACGACGTTGCCGCATCGGAAAATTACGCGCGCGGCCCCGCAAAATTCCAATATATCTCGTATTTTCCCTTGCTGCATCTCGTGGATAGAGCGCGGTGGAAACGATAATCAACCCTTGGTGTGACAGTGAGGGCAATCGTTGCGGACCATGGCGGGAAAAGAGGCCGCCTAAATACGATCGAATGGCGCGGCATTCGACGCGGATCCGGCAAGTGCCGGCTTTGCCGACATACTCCGTGTCATCCCACTCCGAAACGCGGATGGACGGAGGCTGGTGCCGGTGGACCAGCATGAGAAATCCGCACAAGCCGGATGAGTTGCTCCGCCGGCCTGTGCGATTTGATGAATTTACGACTTGCGGCCGAGAACCGCGCCAACAATGGCGGAAAGCACGCCGCCGGCGACCAGTGAGGATATGCCTTGCGCGATGAGGCCGGTAAGCGCTTCACTGCCGATCAGATTAAGGATCAGGCCGCCGCCAAGGCCACCGATGGCGCCGGCGATGGTTCTTGCGACAAGATTTATCCCATCCTGCTTCAAAACGGCGCTCGCGGCGTTGCCACCGATCGCACCGGCTATCAATTGTGTGATGATAGGCCCTAAACTTTCCATGACTACCCTTCTCCCATTGCTCCGGAAGACACTCCCGGATCCCCTCTCGTCGCGTCCCGGATTGCTACAGCAGGAAGCGGCGATAATCCTCAGTGGGTATTAGGATTACATCAAGCAAGGATCGCTGCAAATAGAAGGGCAACCCAAACGGGAGAATTCTGCAATAATTTCAGGGGAAATCCGCGATGTGGGCTTGCGGCCGGTCAGTCGCAAGCCAATTTCGCCATCCTGTTCGGCCCTGCGGGCGAATCAGCGGTAGACGTAGACGATGCGACGCGTTCCCGGATCGATCAGGACCGGTTGGTTGTTCACTTCGACATAGCTGTACTGATAATCCGGAATGCGATGTACTTCCACGCTTTGCGGAACCGTGGCGCCGACGACCAGGTCGCCGTTCAGCTGGACCGCATCGACCGGATTGTCGTCGATATAGGTTCGGATTTCCTCAGGTGGCGTGATCGCGACCACATTGCCCTGATCGACGGGGCCGAGCAATTGGTCATCCGGAGCAGGCCGTGCGGTCCGGACACTACCGGTCCTTACGGGATCGGTCTGCTCGTAGGTGATGGTGGGAATACCGAGATCATCACGATGGTCCTGGACCACAACCGACGCGCCGTTCTGTTCGACGCTGAGATACTGGGCATAGACCCAGCCTCGCATGCCGTTAACATCGACACGGCACCAGCGGCTGCCTTCGATGCAGCCATCCAGCGTCGCCTCGGATCCGCGCGTTGCGACGCCGACGGTCGGGAATTCCGCGCCCGGGCCGGAGCGAACTTCGATGTCGGTGGCGGTGGTTGCGGACATTTCAGCCTGGGCCAGGCCCGCACTGGCGGCAAGAATGACACCGGCCAGCAGCATGTTTCTCTTCAAGGACATTGGTTCTCTCCTTCTGGCCTCTAAAGACCTATCCTCAACGCTTCGGGTGCTTCAGTGTTCCGGCTGGCCTGCCTGGATCGTGTTGTCGTCGAATGAACCTACATTTAAGCGTTTGAATTCTTTATATTTATTCGCCATTTCTCAAGCCAAAGACCGGCTTTCGCACCGCTTTGAAGCCGGCAGGGGCTGTTTTGCCGGAGGTTTGCGGCTATATCCGCAGCAGGACGATCAAACAGACGAGGCGCTCCATGGGCATGCTCCAGGCCGGTATCATTCCGGTGACTCCCTTCGAACAGAATTGCACCATCCTGTTCGATCCGGAGACCAAAGAGGGCGTCGTGGTCGATCCGGGCGGCGATGTCGATATCATCCTGCAGACCGTACGTGAGAACGGCATCACCTTGAAGGCGATCTGGCTGACCCATGGTCATATCGATCACGCCGGCGGCGCCGACGAGCTGCGCGAGGCGCTTGGGATCGAGGTGATCGGCCCGCATGAGGACGATCGTTTCCTGTTGGAGGACATCGAGGCCAAGGGCAAGATGTTCAACATTACCGGCGTGCGCAATGTCGTTCCGGACCGCTTCCTGAAGGAGGGCGACAAGCTCTCCTTCGGCGAGCATGAGTTCGAGGTTTTCCACTGCCCCGGCCATGCACCCGGCCATGTCATCTATTTCAATCGCAAGCAGGGGTTCGCCCATCTCGGCGACGTGCTGTTCAACGGTTCGATCGGAAGAACGGATTTGCCTGGCGGCAATCACCAGCAGTTGCTGGAATCGATCCGCGACAAGGTCTTTCCGCTGGGTGATGAGGTCGGCTTCATCTGCGGTCACGGGCCAGGCAGCCGGATCGGCGACGAGCGTCGCACCAATCCCTTCCTGCGCGGATTGTGAAAAAGCGCCGCTCGAAAGCAGCGCTTTGGCTCCTCAGTAGCCGATCACCTATCAGTCGGCCGCGCAGAAATGGCGCATGCCGTCAAAGCCGACATAGGTGCCGGTGCGGCCATCGAAACTTCTATAGCGGTCGTAGCAATAACGCATCCATGCGGACGACCAGGGACGCAGACCGTATGCCGGCGCTGGCGCATAATAGCTGACGTCGCGCTCGACATAGACGCGGCGCGGTGCTGGGCGATAGTAGTAGCCAGAGGGAGGCGCGTCGTAGCCCGGGTCGACATAGGCCGGTGCCGGCTCGACATAGCGCGGCTGGCTGGCGATAGCAGAACCGACGATCAGGCCGGTAGCCAGCCCGGCGGCACCGAGCGCCCATCCATCGCGATTGTGATGACGCCATTCATCGGCGGACGCGGCGCTCATGGAAGTTACCGTCAGTGCCGCGGCGACGGCGGACATGACGAGCGTTTTGCCGAGTATGGTCATTGGCCTATCCTATAACGGAAGCGGGATGACTGTCATTCCCGCTCTTTCATGGGGTAGACTATACGGGACAAACTGAATACAGACTGAATGACAAAACCCGGCATCGCTGCCGGGCCTCAACTCGAATTGATAGCCGTTAAGGCGTCTCAGCCTGCAATCTGCAGATTGACGGCCTTCGGTCCCTTGCCGCGGCGATCCGGTTCCGTGTCGAAGCTTACCTTCTGGTTTTCCGACAATCCTGCCAGACCAGAAGCCTGAACTGCAGAAATATGTACAAAGATGTCCGCGCCACCCTTGTCCGGTTTAATGAAACCGAAGCCCTTATCGGTATTAAAAAACTTTACAGTGCCAGTCTCGGCCATGCCTCAGGTCCTTTTCTCTCTGCCCACCATCCACACGGGCAGCATTACTTCCTTACCCTTGCGGGCGCTTGCAGGCAGTTCTCGAATTTTGAAGGAAAAGGTCCCCGTAACTCGGCATGATCTCGATGCGATGTTTGCCACCCCGCTTCTCGATCAAGCTGACCGGAATATTAGCGTTTCCGGCGCGCAATTCTATTAGGACTTCCCATGCTCTAAAAATGCCCGAACACCGTTGAGAGTGCTGTGTTTATGGCAAATTGGCAAGCAAAAGTTTTTTAACGTATCGGAAGAGGCACAATAGTGTAATGCGATTGTGTTATTGCGATTCGCAATTTTTCCCACTTCGAAACAAGTTTCTAAGGTTTTTCCATCGCTCGCGATATAGTTTTGATGAAATTTTCCCAAATCGGCCGGTGCGAACGCTCATTTTCGATTGTTCGGAAAAATTTCAGCAAAGTCTGTCGAAAGCCGACGAAAGCATGCATTTCAGGGCTTTTTTACGCCGCAGCATGGCGACGGCGGGTCAATTCCGGCACGAGTTCGACCGCAAGCATCGCGGTAAACATCAGGGCGCAACCGACATAGCCGAGCGGACCCATGGTTTCGCCCAGCAGCAAAGCACCGAGCGAAGCCCCGAACAATGCTTCCGAAGAAAGGAAGATCGCAGCCTGGGGAGCGGTCGTATAGCGCTGGCCGATGATCTGCAGCGCGAAAGCCAGGCCGGATGAAAAGATGCCGACATACAGGATCTCGCCAAGCGCTGCACTTATATCGGCGAAGCTGATCGGTTCGACGGCGATCGCGACGACCAGGGCGAGAACGGCGGTGACGGCAAATTGCGTTGCGGAAATACCAAGTGGCCGGCCGGTTTCATTGACGGCCGAGCCGGCAAGGGTAATTTGCGCCGCCCAGAAGAGCGCGCAAATGACGGTCAGGAAATCGCCTGTTGTCAGGCGTGAGAAGGAGCCGCCCGACAGAAGGTAGATGCCGCAGAGCGCCATCAGCGCTGCCGGCCAGATGATCCAATGGGGCGACCGGCGCAGGAAAATAACGGCAATCAATGGTACGAAGACCACGTAGAGGCCGGTTATGAAGCTCGAATTCGTCACCGTCGTCGTCAGAAGCCCGATCTGCTGGGTCGCGGCACCCCCGAAAAGCGTGACACCGATGAGCAGAAAAGTGAGCCAATTGCTGCGTGTCAGCGGCTTTGCGGCCTTCCTTTTTTCCATCCAAACGAAAGGCAGGACGACCAGGGTGGCAACGGCAAATCGCAAGCCGATGAACCAGAAGGGTCCGATCGCCTTCATGGCTGTCGATTGCGCAACGAAACCACCGCCCCAGATCGCGGCGGCAACCAACAACAACAAATTCGCCTGTATGCGAGACATCTGCATCCTGCGGGAAGGGGAGAAAGAGTGAGGCGACCGTTAGCAGCTGCTCTTGCACCGGGCAAGGGCGAAAGGCGTTGGAAGCGCAGCGCTTGGAGCTAGCTTGCAGCCCTTGAAACCCTCAGGAGCGCGCCATCCTCTTCATCGGTGGTGATCAACAGGGCGCCGTCGGGGGCGACCGTGATATCGCGCAGGCGGCCGAATTTATCGTCGAACATGCGTTCCCGCTCGGTGATCTTGCCCTTGCCGTCCTGGCTCAGCCGTGACAGCAGCTCGAACTTCAGGGCCGTGACGAGGAAATCGCCGTTCCATTCGGGAAACATCTTGCCGCGATAGACGGCGATGGCGCCGGGTGCGATCGAAGGGTCCCAATAAAAGCGGGGTTGCTCCATGCCGGCCTTTGCGGTGCCGACGCCGATTTTCGTGCCGGAATAATTGACGCCGTAGGAGATGACGGGCCAGCCGTAGTTCTTGCCGGCTTCGGGCGTGTTGATCTCATCGCCGCCCCTGGCGCCGTGTTCGGCCGTATAGAGCCTGTTCGTCTGGCTGTCGAAAGTGATGCCCTGCGGATTGCGATGACCTTTCGACCAGATTTCCGGCAGGGCACGCTTGCCGTCCTTGAACGGATTGTCGGCGGGGATGCTGCCGTCGACATCGATGTGAACGATGGAGCCGGCATCGTCCTGAAAATCCTGGGCGCGATCCTGCTGACCTCGATCGCCAAGGCTGACGAAGAGGCTGCCGTCGCGGGCAATCGCGATGCGCGAACCATACTGGATATTGCCGCGCGACAGCTTGTTCATCAGGAAAATGCGCTTCACATCGGTCAGCTGTTTTTCGTCCTGTGACAGTCGGGCACGAAAGACGGCGGTGCCGCTCCCGCCGTCGCCCGCCACCGAGGCGGTGAAATAGAGAGTGCGGTTGCTGGCGAATTTCGGATCGAGCGCGACATCAAGCAGGCCGCCCTGTCCGCGCGCATAGACCTCGGGCAGGCCTGATAGGGGAGCGGCGATCTTGCCATCGCGGACAAGGCGCATACGGCCTGGGCGCTCGGTCACAAGGTAGGCGCCATCCGGCAGCACTTCGACCGCCCAGGGATGTTCGAGCCCTGTGGCGATCGTTTCGACCTTGACGTCCATCTTCTGCGTCTTGATGGTCTCCGCAGGTTCGGCAAGCGCCGACGTCGCTGTCAGCAGGGCGCAGGCCATCAAGGTGGTCGAAAATCCCATTCTGCCTACTCCCATTCTGGCAGCGCGCATTTGCTGACCTCCCCAATAGGTTCGCTTTTGCAAGGTGGGACCGTTCGGTTGCCGTTCAAGGCTGGTTGCGGAGCGGATAACGTCTTTGTGTTCTCTCTTCCGGCGAGAGGGGCTTTTAGGATCTCTCGATCCCGTCTGCAGGCGGTGGCATTTCCCGTGCAAGGCACATCCGGCTGGCGTCGCGAGAAGTCAATGTTGAGCAAGCATCTGATCCATATTGGAAATTTCCGCCGTCTTCAGAGTTTGATTCAGGCGCTTCGCGTGATGATTCAAGTTCGCACAGCTTGGCGATGCCTGGCCGCTGTCGATGCGGCCCGCGCAAAAAGCGGTACGAGCTCTCTCAATCAGGCTTCTAGCCGGATAAGAAAAGCGTAGGCGCGCGGCCCTGAAAGCCATGAAATAAAGCCACTGTGACGCCTTTGTGCTTGAAACGTCGGCCCATATTCGACATAGAGCTTAGCGCAGAAAACTGGTCCGCAGGCTTTCTGCCATTTTCAACCGAACAGGACCGATCACCATGGCCTTTCTTGCCGACGCTCTTTCCCGTGTAAAGCCTTCTGCCACCATCGCCGTTTCTCAGAAAGCGCGCGAGCTGAAAGCAAAAGGACGCGACGTGATCGGCCTCGGCGCCGGTGAGCCGGATTTTGATACGCCCGATAATATCAAGACGGCCGCCATCGACGCGATCAATCGTGGCGAGACGAAGTACACGCCGGTCGCCGGCATCCCGGAACTGCGTAAGGCGATCGCCGCCAAGTTCAAGCGCGAGAACAATCTGGAATACGCTCCCGAGCAGACCATCGTCGGCACCGGCGGCAAGCAGATCCTGTTCAACGCCTTCATGGCGACGCTGAACCCGGGCGACGAAGTCATCATCCCTACGCCTTACTGGGTTTCCTATCCGGAAATGGTGGCGCTTTGCGGCGGCACGCCGGTTTTCGTTGCGACGACGCAGGCCAACAGTTTCAAGCTGCAGCCCGCCGATCTCGAAAAGGCGATCACGCCGAAGACCAAGTGGTTCATGTTCAACTCGCCGTCCAACCCGTCGGGCGCCGCCTATTCGCATGCCGAACTGAAGGCGCTGACGGATGTGCTGGTCAAGCATCCGCATGTCTGGGTCCTGACCGACGACATGTACGAGCACCTGACCTATGGCGATTTCAAGTTCGCCACGCCGGTCGAAGTCGAGCCGAGCCTCTATGACCGTACGCTGACGATGAACGGCGTCTCGAAAGCCTATGCCATGACCGGCTGGCGTATCGGCTATGCTGCCGGTCCGCTGCAGCTCATCAAGGCGATGGACATGATCCAGGGTCAGCAGACCTCGGGCGCGACCTCGATCGCCCAGTGGGCTGCCGTCGAAGCGCTGAATGGTACGCAGGACTTCATTCCGCGCAACAAGAAGATCTTCGAAGGTCGCCGCGATCTCGTCGTATCGATGCTGAACCAGGCGAAGGGCATTTCCTGCCCGGTTCCGGAAGGCGCCTTCTACGTCTATCCGTCCTGCGCCGGCCTGATCGGCAAGACGGCTCCGACCGGCAAAGTCATCGAGACCGATGAGGACTTCGTATCCGAGCTGCTGGAATCGGAAGGTGTGGCCGTCGTGCACGGTTCGGCTTTCGGCCTCGGCCCGAACTTCCGCATCTCCTACGCGACCTCGGAAGAGCTGCTCGAGGAAGCTTGCCGCCGCATCCAGCGCTTCTGCGCGGCCTGCAAGTAAGCGGCCCATAATCGTTCAAGTGCAAAGCCCGCCAGAAATGGCGGGCTTTTTGCGTTCAGCATGATGGTTTCGGGTTCATCAATTGATTCAAGCGTTTCGCAATATGAATCCGATAATCGGCGCAAGCCATTGAAATCGGAATCAAAGTCCGAGTGCGGTCAGCATGATGAAGGTTGCGAAGAGAATGAAATGGGTCATGCCCTCGATGGCATTGGTTTCGCCATCATTGAGATTGATGGCGGCGGCGATCAGCGTGATCATCACCATGACGGTCTGCCCCGGCGACATGGCCATGATGAAGGGCTGGCCAGTATAGAGCGCAATCGCCTCCATGACAGGCACCGTCAGGATAACAGTCGATAGAGAGGCGCCCATCGCGATATTGACCGTCGCCTGCATGCGATTGCGCAGGGCTGCGCGCAATGCCGTCAGGATTTCCGGAGCCGCCGAAATCGCCGCGACGACGATGGCCGCAATGGCGGGCGGTGCGCCGGTGCCCTTGAGGCCGTTATTCATGAAAGCCGACATGAATTCCGCCAGCAAGCCGATCACTACGACGCCGATCAGGATCGTAACGACCGAGGTGGTCGTAGACTCTTCGTCGTGATCGTCTTCCGCCGCCGCGAGCTTCTTTTCGGTGCGGGGATAGCTGTAGCTGAAGAAATAGCTGTGCTGGCCCACCTGCATGCGCAGGAACAGCGCATAGAGCGCGATCATCGCAACGATGGTGAAGGCCGAGTAGTAGTGCCATTTCGCATCGGGGATGAATTCCGGCACGATCATCGAAATTCCCATGGCCGTCAGGATCATCACGCCATAGGTCCTGCTGGAATCGTCATTGTAGGGCTGTTCGCCATGTTTCAGTCCGCCAAGAAGGGCGGCGAGGCCGAGGATGCCGTTGATATCGAGCATGACGGCGGCATAGATCGTGTCGCGCACCAGCGTCGGCGAGCTTTCCCCGCTCATCATGATGGCGAGGATGATGACTTCGACGGCAACAGCCGACAGGGTGAGGATCATCGTGCCATAGGGGTCGCCGACCTTGACGGCAAGGGTTTCGGCATGATGCGCGACGCGCATGGAGGCCAGCACAATCGTTGCGATCAATGCCCCTGCTGCGATCATCGATGCCGCTTGCCCCATTTCGAGCACGGAATGCTCGCCGACATAGGCAATGACGGCAATTGCCAATGCGATCAACAGCGCTCTTTCCTGCCTTAACCACTTTGCTATGGTCACTTTCTCAACCTTGCCCTAACCTTTGCGCCGATTCACGGTTGCACTCTAAAGCAATGATTTCGCACATCAAGCGCCCAGGCAGGAGCCGAAATTTGCAGTTGGCGCGGTTTAATGGAATACTGCGCGGATAGGTCTGCCCAACCAAAATGCCGCGGCATCCTCGAAACCCGTCTCAGATGCACGCGATCCTGCCGGCAATGTCCGGATTCAGAGGTCTTGGCAGATGAGAAGGAGGGTTTGAATGGTCAAGGTCGTTTACGAAATCGTGCCGCATGACGGTGGATGGGCCTATCGTTTCCGCGATGTTTATTCGGAGGCGTTTCCGACGCATTCCGAAGCTGTGGAGGCCGCGCGGATCGTTGCGGCTGAACAGCAAGTCGGGGGCGACTCGGCTGAAATCAGCTGGCAGGACGAAAGCGGCAAGTGGCATGAAGAATATGCCGATGGCGGCGACCGTCCGGAAACGGAGGTTCTCGACGGCCAGAAGCATTTCCCGCCGGTCGATACGGCGCCTGGTGTCTAGCGCAGTTCAGCGCTTCAGAGATTCGCCAAACCGCCCTGTCTCTTCGCTTGTCCGCAATTCCGGACGGAAAACCGCTGCGCTCTTGTTCTAGGCCTGCCGTTCGCCGACTGCCTTTTCGATGATCGCTTCGACGAAGTGACGCTTCTCGGCGGTATAGCGGTCACCATCGTGCCGGTAGGTTTCGGCGAGCTCCAGCTTCAGTTTCGCATAGGCGGCCGCTTCCGCCTGGTGCCCCCGAAGATAATCCCGAAAGATCATCCTGCGTTCATGCGTCCGGTTGTTTGGCGGGCAAAGATAGACGCGCTCCGGCGGCTTGCCGTCGCGCCGCATGAATGCCCAGACTTCATCGTCATAGCGGTTGCCGCGCGGTTCGTAGCCTTGGTCCAGAAGAATCCGTGTCGCGGCAGGGATGTCGGCGGAGCCGCGCAGGATGATGTCGATATCGATAAGCGGTTTTGCCGCGAGGCCGGGAATGGATGTGCTGCCGATATGCGCGATCGTCACGGCATAGGGTGCCAGCAATCGTTGAAGCCCCTCGCGGATGCGCTCGAAGTCACCCGGCCAGTTCGGGTCATATGGCACCAGTTCCACCGCCGCTCCCATGGTCAAGGCAGCTCCTTCGCGTTGTTGCCCTTGATATAATCCAGCAAACCAGCAACCAGCGCGTCAAATGTCACGCGGCAGCGCGGCGATGTCTTCAGGTTCTCGTGCATGACGATCCAGGTGTCGAGCGACAATTCGATCTCGGGCAACAGGCGCACCAGGTTTGCGTCGCGTCTTGCCAAGGGGATCTGGTAAAAGCCGATGCCGATACCGGCGCGCAAAGCGTTATGCAATGCGATGCTATGGTCGGATCGGAAGCTGAAAGAGATCCCGTCGAGCATCGGATAGCGTTTCTGCATCATTCGTATGTAGGCAGTCTGGCGATCGAAGCCGATCAGCTTGTGCCGGCGTAGGGCCTCGAGGGATTCGGGTTTGCCATGCCGCTCGATATAGCTGCGATGAGCGAAAAGGCCGAGGGTGATGGTGCCGATATGGCGCGCGAGCAACGCCTCCTGCGCCGGCGCGACCATGCGCACGGCAATATCGGCTTCACGTTGCAGCACGTCTTCCACTGCGTCGGAAGCGGACAGCTCGATGATGAGGTCGGGATATTTTGCCTGCAGTTCGGCAAGGATCGCTGGCAACACTTCCGTTCCGATGACTTCGCTGGCGCTGACGCGCACGGTACCGCTGACCTTGTCTTTCGAACCGGAGGCAGCCCGCAGCAAGGCGGCAGCCGTGCTGGCCAGCGTCTCGGCATAGGGTTTCAGAGCGAGGGCGGCATCGGTCGGCAATAGGCCCTGCTGTGAACGCGTGAACAATTCGGCGCCGACCGCCTTTTCCAACGCATCGATATGACGGCCGACCGTCGGCTGTGTCAGGCCGAGATCGCGAGCAGCCGCCGAGAGCGAACCGTGCTGCAGCACGGCAAGGAAGGTGCGATAGAAATCCCAGCTTGGTTCCGATGACGATTCCATACATTTATGTATATCATCTGCATATTTTTCCGCAATTTCGTTTATCGCAATATTTCCACATAGTCAGCCCATCGAAACCGATGGAGATGATCATGAACAATCAGATGAAGCATGGGAAAACGGCCCTGATACTTGGCGCCACCGGCGGCATTGGTGGCGCCGTTGCCGAGGGGCTCGCCGCACGCGGCTGGCACATTCGGGCGCTGAACCGCAATGCAGTCGAGGCATCCCGCCGCCAGCCGGACTTCGACTGGGTTCAAGGCGACGCGATGCAGGCCGAAGATGTCCTGAAGGCTGCGCAAGGCGCCGATGTTATCCTGCACGGGGTCAATCCACCTGGCTATCGCAATTGGGGCAAGCTCGTCCTGCCGATGCTGGACAATACAATTGCAGCGGCCAAGGCAGTCGGTGCGCGGATCGTGCTGCCGGGAACGGTCTATAATTTCGGCCCCGATGTGTTCCCTCATGTCAGCGAGGACAGCGCGCAGCGGCCGAAGACCCGCAAGGGCGCCATTCGCGTTGAAATGGAGCGGCGCCTGAAAGCGGCGGCAGAGCAGGGCGACGCGCCTGTCATCATTGTTCGCGCCGGCGATTTCTTTGGTGGATCTCGTGCCAATAGCTGGTTCTCGCAGGCCATGGTGACACCGGGCAAGCCGGTCAGCTCCATCACCTATCCGGGCAGGGCCGGTCTCGGACATCAATGGGCTTACCTGCCCGATGTCGCCGAGACGATGATCCGGCTGATCGAGAAGGCGGATGAACTGCCTGCTTTCGCGGTTTATCACATGCGGGGCCATTGGGATGGCGATGGCAGGCAGATGATCGATGCCGTGCGGCGTGTGCTCGGGCATGCGGTGAAGGTCAAGGCATTTCCCTGGATAATAGTGCCGCTGGCCGCACCCTTCGTGCCATTCATGCGGGAACTGCGTGAAATGAGCTACCTGTGGAAGGTGCCGCTGCAGATGAGGAATGACAAGCTGCTGGCTGTGCTCGGCGAAGAGCCGCATACACCGATCGACGAGGCTGTCCGGACAAGCCTGGCGTCCATCGGTTGCTTGCAAGCGGCATAAGCGCCGCCCTTCAAGCTCAGATAATGAAAAACCCCCGCAATATGCGTTGCGAGGGTGTTCTATCGATATCAAGACCTGTCAGGAACTGGTTCAAGCAGCTTCTTCAAGCGAGGGATAGTCGTCATAGCCCTTGGCGCCGCCGCCATAGAGTGTTGCCTGGTCCCATTGGGCGAGTGGTGCGTTTTCCTTCAGGCGCCGAACAAGATCCGGGTTGGAGATGAACGGCTTGCCGAAGGCAACGACATCGGCCTTGCCGCTGTCGACGGCTTCGATCGCCATCTCGCGGGTATAGGCATTGTTGACCATCCAGCCAGCCTTGCCGCCCGCGGCCTTATAGGCGGCATGCAGAGCATCGTAATCGAAGGGCAGGAAATCGCGCTTGCCGCCGGTCTGGCCTTCGACGACATGGATGTAGGCGAGGCCGTACTTCGCCAGGCCCTCAATGACATAGGTGAAGAGCTGCTGCGGGGCCGGATCGCTGGCATCGCCCGATGGCGTGACCGGCGAAATGCGGATTGCCGTGCGGCCCGCACCGACTTCCTTGGTGACGGCATCGACCACTTCGAACAGGAATCGGGCACGGTTCTCGATCGAGCCGCCATACTGGTCGGTGCGGTCGTTGACGTTGCCGCGCAGGAACTGGTCGATCAGGTAGCCGTTCGCGCCGTGGATCTCGACGCCGTCGAAACCGGCATCGATCGCGGCACGGGCGGCCTTGCGATAATCTTCGACGATGCCCGGGATTTCCGAGGTTTCGAGCGCACGCGGTTCGGAAACGTCTGTGAAGCCGCCTGTGCCGTCGCCGTTGACCAGATAGGTCTTCGAATTTTCAGCGCGCCTGGAGGTGGACGAGACCGGCTTGCCGCCATCCGGCTGCAGGGTCGTATGGGAGATGCGGCCGACATGCCACATCTGCACGACGATCTTGCCGCCATTGGCATGCACCGCATCCGTCACCTTCTTCCAGCCGTCGAGCGCTTCCTTGCTGTAGAGGCCGGGAACGTTGGCATAGCCTTGACCTTGATGGGTAATTGCCGTTGCCTCGGTGATGATCAGGCCGGCGGTGGCGCGCTGGGCGTAATATTTGACGTTCAGCTCGTTCGGCACGGCATTCGGAGAGCGATTGCGCGTCAGGGGTGCCATGACGATGCGGTTGGCGATGGAGATATCGCCGAGCTTCGTCGGTTCGAACAATTTGGTCATGGGTCGTCCTTTCTATGAGGGGGGAGGAGAAGGGGATCAGGAGGAGGCGAGTGCCTCTTTCCTGGGACGTATGGCAGCAAACGTCAGCAAGACGGTGAGGAAGCCCAGGATTGCCATGGCTGAACCAGCGAGCGGCACTTGCGAAAGCGAAAAGCCGTCATCGATGAGCATTCCGCCGACCCAGGCGCCGAGCGCATTGCCGGTGTTGAAGGCGCCGATGTTGATGGTCGATACGAGGTTCGGGGCATCCTTGCCGAAGTTGACGACATTGATCTGCAGTGCCGGTACAGCGGCAAAAGCTGCTGCGGCCCACAGGAAGAGCGTGATCTCGGCGCCGGCGAGGGAATGAATGGTAACGCTGAAGATCGCCGATGTTGCCGCGATCGCCAAGAAGACACCGGCAAGCGTGGTGCCAAGGCGCCAGTCCGCCAGCTTGCCGCCGATCAGATTGCCGATGGTCAGGCCGACGCCGATCGAGAGCAGCGTCCAGGTTACGGTCTCGGGCGAGACACCGGTGACATCACGCAGCATCGGAGCGATATAGGTGAAAAGGGCGAACATGGCGGCCGAAAAGAAAACGGTCGTCAGCAGCGCCAGCCAGAGGCCGAGGCCACGCAATGCTGCGATTTCGCGGCCAAGGCTGCCCTCGCGGGCCTCCTCGTTCCTAGGCAGCACGGCGACGAGGCCGGCGATGGACGCGACGCCGAGCAGCGTGACGATCCAGAACGGCGCACGCCAGCCGAAAGCCTGGCCGAATGCCGTGCCGAGGGGAACGCCGAGCACGTTGGCGAGCGTCAGGCCGGTGAACATCAAAGCGACGGCGCGGGCCTTGCGGTTTTCCGGCACCAGACTGGCGGCGACGACCGAACCGATGCCGAAGAAGGCACCGTGGCAAAGGGCGGTGACAATGCGGGCGACCATCAGGACCCAATAGTTCGGGGCGATGGCGCAGAGGAGGTTGCCGAGGATGAAGAAGCCCATCAGCACGATCAACGCGGATCGCCGGCGCAAATGGGCTGTCGAGACAGCCATGATCGGCGCACCGATGGCGACGGCCAGCGCATAGCCGGTGACCAGCCAACCGGCTTGCGGAATGGTGACTGTAAGATCCGAGGCCACCTCCGGCAGCAGCCCCATGATGACGAATTCGGTCGTGCCGATGGCAAAGGAGCTGAGCGCGAGAACGAGGAGTGCAAGAGGCATGTTCAGAGTTCCTTCTGCATCGCTTCGAGAAACTCGGCGATGGTTTCTTCGTTGCGCTTATAGAAAATCCATTGGCCGAGGCGCCGCGTCGTCACCAGGCCGGCGCGTTGGAGCGTGCCGAGATGGGCCGAGACGGTGGATTGCGAGAGACCGCAGCGCTCGAACTGGCTGGCGCAGACACCAAGCTCCAGCGGGTGCTCCTGGGTCGGGAAATGGGTCTCCGGATCTTTGAGGTGGTTGAGGATTTCGAGCCTGGCCGGATTGGCCAAGGCCTTCAATATCTCGTTCTTGTCCATGGTGTTTACCAAGCAATATCGAATAATCCCGATTTATGTATCGACAGATTCCGATATATCAAGAGCTGCGCCGAATATTATTTTTGGCAGGGCCGCTGGCGCGCATGCTTAGAAATTGAGCAAAAAAAGAGGGCCGCCGGAGTAAACCAGGGCCCTTATAGGTGTGAAGGTCAAAACCTCCAGAGGGGAACAGCCAATGCGGTGGAACTGGGAGGAAAAGCCACCATGTGCATCAGCTATGTGCGTTATGATGCTAATTTGTGCAGTGCGCAATGCTTTTTTGTGCATGGCAGTTATGCATTTGCAACGGCAGGACCAAAAAGGCAAAAAAAAGGGCCGCCGGAGTAAACCAGGGCCCTATAGGTATGAAGGTCAAAAACCTCCAGAGGGGAACAGCCAATGCGGTGGAACTGGGAGGAAAAGCCACCGTGTGCATCAGCTATGTGCGATATGGTAGTTAAATGGGCAGGCTTCAACTCTATTTTGTGCATATCAGCTATGCATAATACGCGTGGCTGATATATTAGTCATAAAAAGAGTTCGTTATCAGTGACTTACCTTCACTAGAAATTCCAGTTACGAGCCTTCGATACGATAAAATCACGAAAAACCTTGAGCTTAGCCGCGTTTTTCATCTCGTCCGGGTAGCAGAAATATGTATCGAAGGACGGTACGTCCGCATTGATTGCGAGCTGGATAAGGCCCGGATCGCGACCGACGATATAATCAGGCAGAACGGCGATGCCGATGCCGAGCAGGCATGCGCGCTTGATCGACGTTTGGCTGTTGATCTGCAGATGCGGCACGCGCTTGTTGTCGGACGACCGGCCGGCGATCTCCAACCAGTTGACGTCGAGCAGGTAGTTCGGTGCCGGCTCGCCGAAGCTGATGATGCGATGCTCGTCCAGAGCCTCCACCGACTGCGGCTCGCCGTAGCGGTTGATGTAGGAGGGGGCTGCATAGACGTGCATGTGGACGGTGAAGAGCTTGCGTTGGATCAAATCCGATTGCTGGGGCTGGCGCAGCCGGATGGCGCAATCCGCATGGCGCATGTTTACGTCCAGCTCCTCATTGTCGAGGATGAGCTGGATCGACATGTCGGGATAAAGCTGCAGGAATTCCTGGATCTTGTCGGTGAGCCAGCCCTGGCCGAGGCCGACGGTCGTCGTCACGCGCAGCTTGCCGCTCGGCTTGTCAGTCGTCTCGGTCAATTGCATCTTGACCGTCTCGAGCTTCAAGAGAACGTCGTGAGCCGTGCGATAAAGCAGCTCGCCTTGTTCAGTCAGGATCAGGCCGCGCGCATGGCGGTGGAAAAGCTTGATGCCGACGTCCTGCTCGAGCGCACTGACCTGCCGGCTGATCGCGGACTGGGACAAATGCAACTTGTCGGCCGCGTGCGTGAACGAACCCGCTTCGGCAGCCGCGTGAAAGATACGCAGCTTGTCCCAATCCAATGGCATGCCGTTTCCCCTCATCGGCTGCATCACTCCGCAGCCACGGCGACGGGCATGTGCCCGGTCAAGTAGCGTTCCGCCTCAAGCGCCGCCATGCAGCCCATCCCCGCTGCCGTGATCGCCTGCCGGAACGTATCGTCGGTCACGTCACCGGCGGCATAGATGCCTTCGACGCTGGTCGCGGTCGAATCCGGAGCGGTCCAGAGATAACCATTATCCTTGAGCTTCAATTTGCCCTTGAAGAGTTCTGTCGCCGGTGCATGGCCGATGGCGACGAAGACGCCGTCGATCGGCGTTTCGGTGATCGCGCCGGTGCGGATATCGCGCAGGCGCGCACCCGTGACGGACGGCGGCATCGGCGGCTTGGCCGGGGTTCCGGTGATCTCGGCAACCTCGGTATTCCAGAGAACCTTGACGTTTGCCTTGGCGAACAGGCGCTCCTGCAGGATTTTTTCCGCGCGGAAGGAATCGCGGCGATGCACGAGCGTCACCGACTTGGCGATATTGGAGAGATAGAGCGCTTCCTCGACGGCGCTGTTGCCGCCGCCGACCACGATCACGTCCTTGTTGCGGTAGAAGAAACCGTCGCAGGTGGCGCAAGCGGAAACGCCGAAGCCCTGGAAATGCTGCTCGCTCTCGATTCCCAGCCACTTTGCCTTGGCGCCGGTGGCGATGATGAGGGTATCGGCGGTCCAGACCTGGCCGCTATCGGTGCGGGCGACGAAAGGACGCTGGCTGGTGTCGACTTCGGTCACGAGGTCGTTGACGATCTCGGCGCCGACATGCTGGGCCTGCAAGAGCATCTGTTCCATCAGCCACGGACCCTGGATCGGATCGGC
Source organism: Martinezella tropici (assembly GCF_008370325.1). Lineage (GTDB taxonomy): Bacteria > Pseudomonadota > Alphaproteobacteria > Rhizobiales > Rhizobiaceae > Rhizobium > Rhizobium tropici_B. The sequence continues at coordinate 713,088 of NZ_VNIP01000006.1, forward strand.
AAAGCCCGGATAGTTCTCGACATCCGTCGTGATCATCAACTGGCCACCCTGTTCCAGACCGGCAATCAGAACCGGCTGCAGCATCGCGCGCGCGGCATAAACCGCGGCGGTATAGCCGGCGGGGCCGGAGCCGATGATGAGCACCTTCGTGTGACGGGCAGGCATAGTCAGTCCTTTCAATTTCAGCGATCGGGAAACCGCGGCTTCAAACGTTCCAAAGCAGGCGATTTCACGGTCCGCCGCTTCATTTATGATTGCCTTATGCATTTATTCAAGGGCAGCCTTGCATTACACACAGAGCAAATGGATTTAGTGTAAGAATCGGTTACGCAAGAGAAACTTTCTTGCGTATTTTCCTGCCTTATATAGAAGCTGGCGAAGGGGAATTAAAGAAAGGCAATAAAAGTGCTTCGCGCTGAACTCGATGCCATTGATATCAAGATTCTGCGGGAACTGCAGCGAGACGGACGGATGACCAATGTCGAGTTGGCAGACCGTGTCGGCATTTCTGCGCCACCATGCCTGCGGCGGGTGCGCAAGCTGGAAGAAGCCGGCGTCATCGAAGGCTATCATGCCATGCTGAACAGCCCGAAACTAGGCTTCGATCTCGTGGCTTTCTGCATGGTCGGCCTCAAGCATCAATCGGAGGCCAATCTCAAGGCTTTCGCCACTGCGACGGCCGCCTGGCCGCTGGTGCGGCAGGCGTGGATGGTTTCCGGCGACAGCGATTTTCTTCTCCACTGCGTTGCCGAAAATCTCACCCGCTTCCAGGACTTCGTCATCGAAGTTCTAACCGCGAACGAACATGTCGATACCGTGCGCACCATGCTGACGATCCGGCAGGTCAAGAAGCTCGGCCTGGTGGAGCTCTAGGCGGATGGCGGATCGCCCTTGGCACCGGTCGCTGATCAAGTCCGGCGTGCGCCTTTTCCTGGGCGGTTCGCTGGCGCATGTGCAGGACTGGTTTCCAGGGCTCAGCATCGTGCGCAGCCAAAGCGTCAGCGAGGTGCATTATCGCGGAGCGAAAGTCGCAAGCCTTGCCGGCATGGATCGGCTGCGCGAACGTTGTGGCAATGCAATCTATATTGTCGGCTCCGGTCCATCCATTCGTGGTTGCGACCTAAGCGGCCTGGAAGCCAGAAGTGCCATTCTTCTGAACGGCGCTATAGGGCTGACCGGCGAACCGATCGCCGAGCCTTTGGCGATTGCGGTCGAGGATGAGCGCTTCGTCTGGCGACACATCGATCTATTGCGCGAGAAGGTCGCTCCAGGTTCGCTCTGTCTGTTTTCCGTCGCGGTGCTGCGTGCGCTTTGCGAGATCGACAAGAGCTGGCTGGCGGACAAGACCATCATCCTGATCGACGATATCCGCAAACCCTACGGCGCCCGTCGCCGTTCGCTCGACGACCTCAAGAAGCTGCAATATGTGCAGCTGAATGCCGAGGGTTCGGCAGGCTTTTCACTCTCGCCGGATCGCGGCGTTTTTCTGGGTGGGTCGGTCGCGGTATCCGCCCTGCAATTCGCTCTTTACTGCGCACAGCATCAGGTCGGTTTTCTGGGGATCGATATTTCCAACGCGGGTGAGCCGCGCTTTTATGAGACCGTCGGCGATATGGCTTTTTCGGGCATTGCGCGGGCTGAAGGCCGCATCATCGAGCATCTCGTGCTCGCACGGCAGATCGCCGCCGAGCGCGGTGTCTCTTTCGTCAACTATTCTCCCATTTCCGCATTGCTGAAATATGATTTCGGTTACAACGACCGGTTCGCCATGAAATCGACGGTGTGACGCTTGCCGAAGATGACGACGCCCATGCGTGGATTGAAAATAAGGTTGCTGGAATGAAGCTCATGCGCTGGCTGAAACCCAAAGCGTCCGATGCCAAGAAGCTGACCATCGATCCGCCCGAGGCGAAGGCCGGACGCCATGGCATCGCCATCGCCGCCTGTGTCAAGAACGAGGCGCGCTATATCGAGGAATGGGTGCGCTTCCACCGGGCGGTTGGTATTCGTCATTTCTATATCTATGACAACGGCTCCACGGACGAGACCTGCACATTTCTTCGAAGCTTGTTGAATGAAGATGCGCTGACGATCATCCCCTGGGCCGGGCGGATGCGCGATGGGGCAACATCGGCCGTGCTGAACGGCCAGGTCATCACCTTTGCGCACGCCATCCTGAATTTTGGCGGCGACTACCGCTGGATGGCATTCATCGATGTCGACGAATTCCTTTTGCCGAAGGATGCGGCGACCGTCGAGCAGGCGCTGGAAGCGGTCGGCGATTTTCCGAATGTCTCGTTGCCATGGCACATGTTTGCGACCAGCGGCCATGAGACGCCGCCGGATGGGCCTTTGACGCTGAATTATACGATGCGCGGCGCCGATCCGATGACATCAAAGGAAAATGTCAGCAATTTCAAATGTATCGTCGATCCATGCGAGGTGACCGAAGTCAGCGTGCATCAGTTCCGGACGCGGGCCTATGGCGATCTGACGGCCAATGACGCCGGCAAGCGCTTTACGCGGCGGGCTCGGAAGTCCCCCGAATTCTATTCGAACCGCTTCCTGCAGCTCAACCACTATTATACGAAATCCCGACAGGAGCTGATGGAGAAGCTCGCGCGCGGATGGGCCTACGATAGCAGCGCAACGAAATACCGGGACAAGGTCTTGTCGGTCGTCAAAAGCATTGAGGAAGACATGGTGGACGATCGTTCGATGGTCGATTTCATCCAGCGCAACCGAATCGATCTCGGTCGCTGATCGAGCGCTCACTTGTTGGCGACGAGTAGCCGCTTGTAGACGTCGCCGATGGCGGTGGCTTCCTTTTCCAGTGCGAATTCGCTACGCACATGGCGCACGGCATTCTCGCCCTGGCGCAGCGTTTCCTCCGGATCTGCCAGATAGAAGGCGATCGCTCTGGTCAGAGCCTCGCCATCGCCGGCCGGCACGACGGCACCGGTCTCACCCGGGACGACCATCTCGGCATAGGCGCCGGCATCGGATGCGACGACGGCAGTGCGGGAGGCCATGGCTTCCAGCGGCGTCAGGCCGAAGCCTTCGTTGCGGGACGGGGCGACATAGAGAGTGGCGCGGCGATACCAGGGCTTGATGTCGTCGACCTCGCCCATGAAGCGGATGCGGTCGGAAAGGCCGGCGTCGGCCACCATCTTCTCCAGCTCGTCGCCGAAGCCGCGATGCTCGGCCGTCACGCGACCGCAGACCACGGCCGTCCAGCCCGGATAGCGCGGCAGCAGCTCGATCATCGCCTTGACGAAAAGATCGGTGCCCTTCTGATGGCGGACGCGGCCGAAACAGCCGATCAGATAGGTGCCGGGCAGGCCGGTTGCCGCCATGCGGTCATCGGGTCTTTCCGGTGGATGAAAGCGGTTGAGATCGACGCCGTGCTGAATGACGGTGTGCGGTACCTCGAGAAAATTGCCGGAGCGCGTGCTGGTGGCGATCACGGCATCCATGCGGCGGATGAGCCAGCGCGTATAGCCGGTATGGCGGCGCTGGGCGGCCGAAGTAAAGACCAGCTTCAGAGGCATGCGCAGCACGGAGCGCAGCAGCAAGCCCACCAGCATTTCGTTGTTGCGGCGGGCATGCCAGACGCGCACGCGGCAACGGCGTGGCCTGCTCCATAGCCCCGGAAGTCGAAGCCAGCCGAGCTTGGGCAGCTCTTCCGGCAGGCCCGGGCCGAGCGTGGCGATATGATAGCCAAGCTCGACCTGTTTGGGGATCAGCTGCACGATCGTCGAGGTCACGCCGGAAAGCCGGCGTTTGAAATTCGTTGCGATGATTTCGATCTCGCTGAGATCGCTGGCATGCGCTGACTCGCGATCGCGCACGGGCGATCAGCCCCAGGTGACGGAGAGGATTTCGTAGCCCTTGGCGCCGCCGGGCGCGTTGACTTCGATCGAGTCGCCGACTTCCTTGCCGATCAAGGCGCGGGCGATCGGGGAAGAGATGGAGATGCGGCCGGCCTTCACGTCGGCTTCCTGATCGCCGACGATCTGATAGATCTTTTCTTCCTCGGTGTCCTCGTCGATGAGCTTCACCTTGGCGCCGAACTTGATCTTCGAGCCGGACATTTTGGTAAGATCGATGACTTCGGCGCGTGCCGTCAGGTCTTCGAGTTCGGTGATGCGGCCTTCATTGTGGCTCTGGGCCTCCTTGGCCGCATGGTACTCGGCATTTTCGGAGAGATCGCCATGGGCGCGTGCTTCCGCAATTGCCTCGATGATCCGCGGGCGCTCTTCCTGCTGACGCCAGCGCAGCTCTTCCTGCAGCTTGACGAACCCGTTCTGTGTCATCGGTACCTTTTCAACCATTTTTCTTGTCCTTCACTCCCTGTGTTGCTCTGCTGCAGACACAAAAGAAAACAGGTCCCGAAGCGGTACTTCGGAACCATTCAGAGCCGTTATTTTGTCATCTATAGCAGATTGCGACAGACGATTGCCAGAAAATTCGAAGACTTAAGGAAAGGCTCCTGTTGAGGCTCTTTGTCCGCCTGATCGCCTGATGGGGCCGCGACAAATGTGAGCCGGCTATCCTGCTTCACACCCGTCGCAGCCGAATCACACCATCAGAAATAGCTCTGCAGCGGCTGGACTTCGAGGTTTCCGGCCTTCAGTGCCTTGATCGCCATGGCAGCGGCTTCGGCGCCGGCCATGGTGGTGTAATAGGGCACCTTCTGCATCAGCGTCGCGCGGCGGAGCGACTTCGAATCCGAGATCGCCTTGTTGCTGTCGGTCGTATTGATGACGAGCTGGACCTGGCGGTTGCGGATGGCGTCCTCGATATGTGGACGGCCTTCCAGCACCTTGTTGATCTTCGTGGCTTCGATGCCGTTTTCAGCCAGGTAACGCTGGGTGCCGCCGGTTGCGAGCACCTTGAAGCCTAATTCAGTCAACATGCGGATAGCGGGCAGCACGCGGGGCTTATCGTCGTCGCGAACCGAGACGAAGACCGTTCCGTCACGCGGCAGTTCGACGCCGGCGCCGAGCTGCGATTTGGCGAAGGCCAGCGCGAAATCCGTGTCGAGGCCGATTACTTCGCCCGTGGAGCGCATTTCCGGCCCAAGCAGGATGTCGACACCAGGGAAGCGGGCGAAGGGGAAGACCGCTTCCTTGACGGCGATGTGCTTCAGCTTGCGCGGATCGGGCTTTTCGCCGTAGGCCGCGAAGGTCGCGTCCAGCTTTTCGCCGGCCATGACGCGGGCCGCGATCTTGGCGATCGGCGCGCCGATGGTCTTGGCGACGAAGGGCACCGTACGCGAGGCGCGCGGATTGACTTCGAGCACGTAGACCGTGTCGTCCTTGATGGCGAACTGGACGTTCATCAGGCCGCCGACGTTCAAGGCCTTGGCCATGGCCTTTGCCTGGCGTTCCAGCTCGTCGATCATGGCAGGTGACAGCGTGCGCGGTGGCAGCGAGCAGGCGGAATCGCCGGAATGGATACCGGCTTCCTCGATATGCTCCATGATGCCGGCGACGTAGACGTCGGTGCCGTCGGACAGGCAGTCGACGTCGACTTCGATGGCGTTGGTGAGATAGCTGTCGAACAGCAGCGGGTTCTTGCCGAGCAGCGTGTTGATCTGGCCGGTCTTGTCGTTGGGATAGCGCTGCTTAATGTCTTCCGGCACCAGTTCCGGCACCGTATCAAGCAGATAGCCTTGGAGCTGGCCTTCCGAATGGATGATCTGCATGGCGCGGCCGCCCAAGACGTAGGATGGGCGCACCACCAGTGGGAAGCCGATTTCGCCGGCAACGAGGCGAGCCTGCTCGACCGAGTAGGCGATGCCGTTGTTCGGCTGGTTGAGATCAAGCTTCATCAAGAGCTTCTGGAAGCGGTCGCGGTCTTCGGCAAGGTCGATCGCATCCGGAGCCGTGCCGAGGATCGGGATGCCATTCTTTTCCAGCGCTTCGGCGAGCTTCAGAGGGGTCTGGCCGCCGAACTGCACGATGACGCCGACCACTTCGCCCTTTTCCTGCTCCGCCCTGAGGATTTCGATTACGTCTTCCGCCGTCAGCGGCTCGAAATAGAGCCGGTCGGAGGTGTCGTAGTCGGTCGAAACCGTTTCCGGGTTGCAGTTGATCATGATCGCTTCGTAGCCTGCATCCTTCAGGGCGAAGGCTGCATGGCAGCAGCAATAGTCGAATTCGATACCCTGGCCGATGCGGTTCGGACCGCCGCCGAGGATGACGACCTTCTTGCGATCGGAAACCTCAGCTTCGGAACGGGCGGCGCCGACGAATGGCATTTCATAGGTCGAGTACATGTAGGCGGTCGGCGAGGCGAATTCGGCCGCGCAGGTGTCGATGCGCTTGAAGACCGGGCGCACATTCAACCGGTTGCGCAGTTCCGCCACTTCCTTCGGCCGTTTGTCGGTCAAGGTTGCAAGGCGCGCGTCGGAGAAGCCCATGGCCTTCAGCATGCGCAGATTGGCGGCATCCTCGGGCAGACCGTGCTCGCGGATGCGAGCCTCCATATCGACGATGTTCTTCAGCTGCTCGAGGAACCACGGGTCGATCTTGCAGCCTTCATGCACTTCTTCGATGCTCAATCCGGAGCGCAGCGCCTGAGCGACCATGCGCAGGCGGTCCGGCGTCGGCGTGCCGATGGCGGCGCGAATGGCGTTGCGGCTGCCTTCGCCTTCCTCGGTGCCGGGGATTTCAATTTCATCGAGGCCGGTCAGGCCGGTTTCCAGGCCGCGAAGCGCCTTCTGCAGCGATTCCGCGAAGGTGCGGCCGATCGCCATGACTTCGCCGACCGACTTCATCGCCGTGGTCAGAACCGGAGAGGCGCCAGGGAACTTCTCGAAGGCAAAGCGCGGGATCTTGGTGACGACGTAGTCGATCGACGGCTCGAAGGAGGCGGGCGTCGCACCGCCGGTAATGTCGTTCTCGAGCTCGTCCAGCGTATAGCCGATGGCGAGCTTGGCAGCGATCTTGGCAATCGGGAAGCCCGTGGCCTTCGAGGCGAGCGCGGAGGAGCGCGACACGCGCGGGTTCATTTCGATGACGACAAGGCGGCCGTCCTTTGGGTTGACGGCGAACTGCACGTTCGAGCCGCCAGTCTCGACGCCGATCTCGCGCAGGACCGCGATCGAGGCGTTGCGCATGATCTGGTATTCCTTGTCCGTCAGCGTCAGCGCCGGAGCGACGGTGATCGAATCGCCGGTGTGGACGCCCATCGGGTCGATGTTTTCGATCGAGCAGATGATAATGCAGTTATCCGCCTTGTCGCGGACGACTTCCATCTCGAATTCCTTCCAGCCGAGGACCGATTCTTCGATCAGCACTTCCGTGGTCGGCGAGGCGTCGAGGCCGCCGCCGACGATCTCGAAGAATTCAGAGCGGTTATAGGCGATGCCGCCGCCGGTGCCGCCGAGCGTGAAGGAGGGACGGATGATGGCGGGCAGGCCGACATGGTCGAGCGCCTGGGCGGCGATTGCCATGGCATGGCTCATGTAACGCTGCTTGCGGTCGCTCTCGCCGAGGTTCCACTGGTTTTCAAGTTCGTCGAGCGCCTTGTCGAGCTCGGCACCTGCGAGCGATGCCTTCAGCTTGCTGCGCTCGGCCTCGTGCGTCTTGCGGTCAGCGTCCTTGATGTCGGTGGCGTTTGCCAGCATGGAGCGCGGTGTTTCCAGCCCGATGCGAGCCATGGCTTCGCGGAAGAGGGCGCGGTCTTCGGCCATGTCGATCGCGGCGGGCTTGGCGCCGATCATCTCGACATTGTAACGGTCGAGCACGCCCATGCGCTTCAGCGAAAGGGCGGTGTTGAGTGCCGTCTGGCCGCCCATGGTCGGCAGCAGCGCGTCCGGGCGCTCCTTGGCGATGATCTTGGCGACGACCTCAGGCGTGATCGGCTCGACATAGGTCGCGTCCGCCAGGCCCGGATCGGTCATGATCGTTGCCGGGTTGGAGTTGACGAGGATGACGCGGTAGCCTTCCTCCTTCAGCGCCTTACAGGCCTGCGTGCCCGAATAGTCGAATTCGCAAGCCTGTCCGATAACGATCGGTCCTGCACCGATAATGAGGATCGATTTGATATCTTGACGCTTCGGCATGGGCTCTCATCCGTTTTTTCGTTGCGCGAAAAACCGGCCAGGGTGGGAGGTCACCGGCCGGGGCGCATGGGCAAATATTTTCAGGCTAGAAGCGGCTTATAGGCAAATGTATTTGCAAACGGAACCCCATAAATCGCGGAATCGACATGAATTCTGCAGGCTTTGCCGCCATTAACCGAAGCGATGCCGGACAGCTTCGGCATAGGAGCGGCTGACAGGCACCTCCACACCGTCGCGGGCGATGACGAAAAGCTTGCCGTTGTCGCGTTTCAGGCGAGCGACATGATCGGTCGCGATCCAATGAGATCGATGCACGCGTACGCCGTCGATATTGCCGATTTCCATAAGAGCATCGCCGAAGCGCAGCAGGATGAGCTCACGACCGCGTGTCGTCATGACTTCGGTATAGTGGTCGCGCACGGTGAGCCTGATCAGCGCTCCACGATTTTCCGGTTTCAGGCGTGAGAGAATCGGCGGTTGGGAGGCTGTGGCCATCGGGGCGGACGAGGCTTTCGTTTCCGCAACGTTAGAGCCTGCGGCTGCCATCGCTAACTGCCGATGCATGGTCATATAGGAGAGGATGCAGAAGAGGGCGCAGAGGGGTATGGAGCCAAGGGATTTGCCGAGGCTGCCGATCACGCTGGGCGCATCTCCGAAGAAGGCGAGGTCGATAAGCGTGATGCCGAAGCCTATCGGCAATGCGGCAAGGATGGATCCAATCAGCATCCGGGCGAACATGTTCGATACATGCCTGCGCAGGAGGATTTCGGTGGCCACGGAGAAGACGATCGCGATCGACCAGGCCATGGCGTGAAGAACAAACCAATAGCCGAGCCGGGCTCCAGGCATCAGTCGGGCAAAGGTGCCATAAGGGCCGGTGAGAGCAAAGATCAGGACGATCGTGACAAAGGTCGCCCAGAAACGCGGTGAACGCTGAATGATCCGCAATTCGCGAAGCGTGGATTGCAGAAAGGTGTGATCCACGAAGATTTTCCGTTCTTTCGCGCAATTTCGATTGAGAGAACAGCACTATCGCGGAAAGGCTCGGCAAACTCAACCGGATACAGATGATGACTCTCGAGCCGCTTCTCGATGCCCCGATCGCGATCCAGATCCATGTCGCGGCCGTCATTCCCGCCGCCTTGCTCGGCACCTATCTTCTTGTCAGGCCGAAGGGGACGCCGAGGCACCGTCTGCTCGGCAAGATATGGCTGGCCTTGATGGTGATCACGGCGCTATCAAGCTTCTTTATTCACCAGATCAATATGTTTTACGGCTTCAGCCCCATTCACCTGATTTCGACATACGTTCTGTTCGGTTGCTGGGGTGCCATCGTCAATGCCCGCAAACACAATATCGAGGTTCATAAGCGCATCGTGAGAGGCCTTTATTTCGGCGGTATTGTCGGCGCGGGCGCGTTTACGCTCATTCCAGGCCGCATCATGGACAAGGTAGCCTTCGATGGCGACGAAATTACCCCGCTCCTGGTCGCGGCGGGCATAGGCTTCGCGCTTTTATGGCTGATGTCGAAAGAAATATGGCGCCGTCGCCGTTTAAGCTGATCTTCTGTCGATAGCCAACTGGCTTTGTTACACTTCCTGGATATATAAATGCCTCAAGGGACTTTGATTTTAGGCATCGCCAGGAGGTGTGCTATGGATTGGAAGGGGCGTCGGCAATCCGACAATATCGAGGACGAACGCGGCTCATCGCCCATGGGCGGCGGTGGCGGCGGCTTCCGGTTCCCCGGCGGTGGGATCGGCGGCGGCGGCCTGAGTTTCCGCACCATTATTGTGCTGATCGTTATCTTCCTGATCCTCAGAGCCATGGGCGTCGACGTCATCGGCTTGCTGCAGCAGAGCGGCATGCTGGAGGGCGGCGGTTCCGGATATCAGCAGAGCACCTCCAGCAACAGCGGCGGGGCTCAGCCGGCCAATGACGAGATGAAGCAATTCGTTGCGACTGTTCTTGCCGATACGGAAGACACCTGGACCGGCATCTTCAAGTCGATGGGCCAGACCTATACCGATCCAAAGCTTGTCCTGTTTTCCGGCAGCTTCCCTTCGGCTTGCGGTCAGGCTTCGGCGGCCACCGGTCCCTTCTATTGCCCGAGCGACCAGAAGGTCTATCTCGACATGGCCTTCTTCAAACAGATGAAGGACCAGTTCGGCGCATCCGGCGATTTCGCGCAAGCCTATGTGATCGCGCATGAAGTCGGCCACCATGTTCAGGATCTGCTCGGCATCCTGCCGAAATTCAATCAGGCACGCCGCAACATGAGCGAAGCGGATGCGAACAAGATGTCGGTGCGGATCGAGCTGCAGGCCGATTGCTTTGCCGGCATCTGGGGCAAGTTCACGCAGCAGAAGGGCATATTGCAGGCTGGCGATCTCGAAGAGGCCTTGAACGCCGCGCAGCAGATCGGCGACGATACGCTGCAGAAGCGCACCCAGGGTTATGTCGTTCCCGACAGCTTCAACCACGGCACCTCGGCGCAGCGTATGAAGTGGTTCAAGCAGGGCTTTGATTCCGGCAAGCTCAGCGATTGCGATACGCTGAACAATCCCGTCTGAATTCGCTTGCCCGCTCCCGGTATATCGGGAGCGGGCAAGCCCTTCGGTTCATCACTTCTCGCTGTCGAGATGTGCCAGCTGCGCTTCGGGGTAGCGGCCGCCGGCGGCGGCGTCCTTAGGGATCACGCGCTCGATCGCAGCCATATCGATATCCGATAATCCGACTGAAAGTGCTCCCAAGGCTTCCGTGAGGCGGTCGCGGCGGCGGGCGCCGATGACCGGCACAATCTCCTTGCCCCGTGCTGCGACCCAGGCGATCGCAATCTGGGCGACGCTGACGCCCTTCGCCTCGGCGATTTCTCGCAGGGCTTCCACGAGCTCCAGGTTCTTTTCCACGTTTCCCGTCTGGAAACGCGGGCTCAAGGTGCGGAAATCGCCTTTCTGCGCACCGTCTTTCTGCCAATGACCGCTGATGAGGCCGCGGGAGAGAACGCCATATGCGGTAATGCCGATACCGAGTTCGAGGCAAGTCGGCAGGATCTTGTCTTCGATGCCGCGCGAGATCAGCGAATATTCGATCTGCAGGTCGACGATCGGATGAACGGCGGCGGCACGGCGGATCGTGTCTGCACCGACTTCCGACAGGCCGATATGCCTGATGTAACCGGCCTTGATGAGATCTGCCATCGCGCCGATCTGGTCTTCGATCGGCACATTGGGGTCGAGGCGGGCAGGGCGATAGATGTCGATGTGGTCGACGCCGAGACGCTGCAGCGAATAGGCGAGAAAATTCCTGATTGCCGCCGGTCGGGCATCGTAGCCGAGCCAGCCGCCGGTGGGATCACGCAAGGCGCCGAACTTGACGCTCAGCAGGAAATCATCTCGCCTCCGCCCTTTGATAGCTTCGCCGATCAGCATCTCATTGTGGCCCATGCCGTAGAAATCGCCCGTGTCAAGCAGGTTGATCCCGGCATCGAGCGCGGCATGGATGGTGGCGATGCTCTCGGCCCGGTCGGATGGGCCATACATGCCCGACATTCCCATGCAGCCGAGACCGAGCGCCGATACCTGCGGTCCGGTTTTTCCCAATTGACGCTTTTCCATCGTTATTCTCCTTGCTCGAAGGCACGTCCTCATTCCAGAGGTCTCTATTAGTGTTTTACTCCGCTGCTCTCTGTGCGATAATCCGGGTAAATCGAAACGGGCTGTTTGGAATTTCGCACAATGGATGATTTGCCGCTGGCCGATCTGGTTGCCTTCACCGCTGTTGCCCGCGAGCGCAGCTTTCGCGAAGCGGCACGAAAACGTAGCGTCTCTGCGTCGTCGCTGAGCGAAGCGGTGCGACGGCTGGAGGAGAGGCTGGCGGTGCGCCTGCTCAACCGTACCACTCGAAGCGTAACGCCGACGGAGGCGGGGGAGCGATTGATGGAGCGCCTGACGCCCGCCATGAGCGAGATCGCCGTTGCGCTCGATGATATCAACAGCTTTCGCGACAGCGTAGGGGGAATCTTGCGGCTGAATGTGCCGACCGTCGCCGCCATGGTCGTCATGCCCGACATCATCAGCCGTTTCCTGAAGGAATATCCGGCGATATCAGTCGAAATCGTCGCCGAAGACAGTTTCATCGATGTGGTGGCGGCCGGTTACGATGCCGGCATCCGCTACGACGAGAGACTGGAAAAAGACATGATCGCCGTGCCGATCGGGCCGCGACAGCAACATTATGTCACAGCGGCTGCCCCCGCCTATCTGGCTGCAAACGGCACGCCACAGCATCCGCGCGACATACTCGAGCATCGCTGCATCCGTCATCGTTTCCTAAGCGGCTCGGTGGTGCCCTGGGAGTTCGAACGGAATGGGGAGACGATCTTCATTGCGCCGCCGATGGTCGTCGCGACAAATTCGATCGACATCGAGTGCAGCGCGGCCGCGGCCGGACTCGGCATCATCAGAACCTTTCGGGAGTTCCTTGCGCCACAGATTGCCAGCGGAGAACTGGTCCCCATCCTCGAGGAGTGGGATACGGTCTTTTCCGGTCCGTTTCTCTATTATGCGAGCCGCCGGCACATGCCTGCACCGCTTCGGGCATTCGTCGACTTTCTGAACCGCGAGCAGCGTCGCGGTCGCGACGGTTAGTCGCTTTTGTGCCGATGATCAAAAAAAGCGGTCAATAAATCAATAAGATTGAAGCGTTCACGGATTGTTTCTACCAAAATCTTTATGTATGGGAATGCTCCGGTTTTTCGTTCACGTTCTGTCTCTTTCATGGAGGCGGGGCCGCCAGAAGGCATCTCCATGATCGACCAGAAATTCGCTCGTCGAGGTCTGTTCCTCGTCTTCCTTATCCTCTTCCTCGACGTCATCGGCATTGCAATCATCATGCCGGTCATGCCGAAATATCTGGAAGAGCTGACGGGTGCGTCGGTCAGTGCGGCGGCGACGGAAGGCGGCTGGCTGCTGCTCGCCTATGCCGCCATGCAGTTCCTGTTTTCGCCCTTGATCGGCAATCTGAGCGATCGCTTCGGCCGTCGGCCGCTGCTGCTGGCCTCCGTGCTGACATTCGCGATCGACAATTTCATCTGCGCGATTGCCGGCACCTACTGGATGCTGTTCGTCGGCCGCATCCTCGCCGGCATCAGCGGCGCGAGCTTCTCCACTTGTTCGGCCTATATCGCCGATATCAGCAATGACAAGAACCGCGCGAAGAATTTCGGCCTGATCGGCATGGCTTTCGGCGTTGGCTTCGTGCTCGGCCCGGTCATCGGCGGCTTCCTTGGCGAGTTCGGTCCGCGCGTACCTTTCTATGGCGCTGCGGCGCTGGCGTTCCTGAATTTCGTGGGTGCCTATTTCCTTCTGCCAGAAACGCTGGATGCAAAGCATCGCCGGCCCTTCGAGATCACACGGGCCAATCCGTTCGGGGCTCTCAGGCAGATGCGGCGCTATCACGGCATTGGCTGGGTCTGCGTCGTCATGTTCCTGAACTGGCTGGCGCATGGTGTCTATCCGGCCGTATGGGCTTTCGTCACCTCCTATCGCTATAACTGGAGCGAAGGACAGATCGGCTTGTCGCTCGCTGTTTATGGGATCGGTGCCGCGATCGCCATGGGCCTGGTGCTGCCGCGGCTGGTGCCCGTGCTTGGTGAGTGGAAGACGGCGCTGCTCGGGCTGATGTTCTCCTGCCTCGGCCTGGTGGGCTATGCCTTCGCATGGCAGGGATGGATGGTGTATGCGGTCGTCGTTCTGACCGTCATCGAAAACGTGGCGGATGCGCCCTTGCGATCGATTGCCGCCAGCAAGGTGCCACCCTCCGCGCAGGGCGAACTGCAAGGTGCGCTCGGCAGTCTCACGAGCATCACCGCCATCGTCGGACCCGTGCTGTTCCCCTATTTGTTCCAATACTATACCGCGCCGACGGCGCCGGTGATCTTTGCAGGCGCGCCCTTCATCATGGGCGCAATCCTGGTCGCGACGGCGCTGATCGTGCTTTTGACCAAGGTCCGCAAGACAGAGCCGAAAGTGGTTGCCCAGTCGCAGGCGGGTGAAGCGGCCTAAAAAATCATCAGATATTTTGATGCCATGATGAATTCTTTAGCATTATAGGTTTGTCGGCTGGCTTTTTAACGCCGATTGCGATAAGTCGACAGGCTTGCGCACCCTTGGGTAGGGCGGTTCGCGCGACCCTAGCAATCGAGTTTTCGTAATGGATATGCCGGTAACTGCGCGCCCGTCCGCGCATGACAATGATAATTCGTGGTCGGCGCATGTTCGCGCTACGCTTGCGCTGGGCATTCCTTTGATCGGTGCGCAGTTGGCGCAGCTCGGCATCAACACCACGGACGTTATGATCGTCGGTCGGCTCGGTGCCGAGCAGCTGGCGGCAATGGTGCTGTCCGCGCAGTTTCTCTTCACGATTCTGATTTTCGGTTCGGGCTTCTCCATCGCCGTCGTGCCGCTGGTGGCGCAGGCCTACGGTAAAGGCGACGTTTCCTCGGTACGCCGTGCGCTGCGCATGGGTCTTTGGGTCGTGACGGCTTACTGGGTAATAGTGCAACCCGCCTTTTTCTATTCCGAGCAAATTCTTCTGGCGGCGGGACAGAAGCCCGATGTTGCGAAACTGGCCAGCGGCTATATCGATATCGGTCACTTCGCCTTGCTGCCGGGGCTGCTCTATAACGTCATTCGTGCGCTGGTGAGCGCTATCGGCCGTGCCGGCATCATCCTCAAGGTCACCATCGCCATGTTGGTGATGAACGCCGTGCTGGCCTACATTCTGGTGCTCGGTCATTTCGGCTTGCCGGCCATGGGACTGCATGGTGCGGCTATCGTTTCCGTTGCTGTGCAGACCGCTGGGTTCCTCTTCATCGTTGCTTATGTTCAGAGCCACGAGGACACGCGCCGGTATGAGATTTTCGTCCGGTTCTGGCGGCCCGACTGGCACGCTTTATGGGATGTCATTCGACTCGGCTTTCCGATCAGCGTCACGGTTTTGGCCGAAGTCAGCCTGTTCACCGCTGCATCGCTGCTGATGGGCCAGATCGGTACGATCGAGCTAGCCGCTCACGGTATCGCTTTGCAGTGGGCCTCGATCGCCTTCATGATTCCGCTCGGTCTCAGCCAGGCGGCGACCGTGCGGGTGGGTGTTGCGCACGGCCAGGGCGATCATCTCGGCCTGAAGCGTGCGGCAATCGTGGTGCTTATCGTTTCGAGCTGCATTGCGCTCTGCGGCAGCATCCTGTTCGCGACCGCGCCATCCTGGCTGGGAAGCTGGTTCCTTGACGTCACGTCGGCCGACGCGCCGAAGGTGCTTGCCTATGCGGCGCCGCTGATTGTCGTGGCCGGCCTGTTCCAGCTTGTCGATGGGCTGCAGGCGATTGCCAGCGGTCTGTTGCGCGGGCTGAAGGACGCGCGCGTGCCGATGATTTTGGCGCTGATCGCCTATTGGCCGATCGGCTTCTTCCTCGCCTGGCTGCTGGCGTTTCGGTTCGGCTTGGGCGGCATCGGCATATGGTTCGGCTTCCTGCTCGGTCTTGCCTCCGCGGCGGCGATGCTGTGCGCGCGCTTCTACATGCTCGTGCGCTCCGAGAAGGCTGCCAACTGATAGCGGATCTCGGATCGAGAGACTGCTGACAAAAATTGACGGCATGATCGTCTATAGTCATCTCATACCAATCACGGGAGATGACCATGACATTCAACGCAAGCGATCGTATCGATGCCGCGCCTTTCCCGCGGGAAGATTCCTTTGATCAGGGCAAGATGGTTCGTCTTTTCCCATCTGCCAACGAGTCTCGCCGGCGGCCGGAGCCGGGGCAGAAATCCTATTGGCTAGCGGTGGCAAGTGCCGAGCACGTACGCATTGGGCGCAAGCATGGTTTCATGCAGGTGAACCACGGCAAGCGAGCTCCCTTGATGCGCATCAAGCCGGGTGACGGCATCGTCTACTACTCCCCATCCGTCAAAATGGGCGAGAGGGACGGCTTTCAGAGCTTTACCGCCATCGGTTTTGTCCGTGAGGGCGAGCCTTACCTTGGCGAGATGGGCTGCGGAAAGGCCTACCGCAAGGATGTGGACTGGCTGGACGCGCCCGAACAGCCGCTTCGCCCTCTGCTGGGTTGGCTCGATTTCACCCAGGACAAGAATTGGGGCTATAAGCTGAGATTTGGCCTCATTGAATTCGGACAATCCGATTTCGAGTTCCTCGAGGAAATCCTGATGAGCGAGCTTGAAGTGGTCAAGCAGCGCCGTCTGCAGGCGTGAGTTCAGGAAATCGAGCCGATGTGACGAAAAGACCTCCCAACTTGACGCACAAAGAGAAAAGCCCCGGATTGATTATCAATCCGGGGCTTTTCTCATGTGATTAGAGCAATTCCAGGAAAAGTGCGGAGCGGTTTTCCGTCCGGAATGCATAAGGAAACGAGGAGATAGAGCGTTTTCGCGATTCGAAGAAGAGCGGAATGCTCGAGGCGGTCGACGCTATCAGGCGCGCTCTGCCAAGGCGGGTTCGCCCTTCTTTTCGCGCACCAGATTGACGAAGCGGCGGAAAAGGTAATGGCTGTCCTGCGGACCGGGAGAGGCTTCCGGGTGATGCTGCACGGAGAAGACCGGCTTCCCCGCGACGCGCAGGCCGCAATTGCTGCCATCGAAGAGCGAAACGTGAGTCTCCTCAATGCCTTCCGGCAGCGACTTCGAGTCGACTGCGAAGCCGTGGTTCATGGAGACGATCTCGACCTTGCCTGTGGTATGGTCCTTGACCGGATGGTTGGCGCCGTGATGGCCTTGATGCATCTTCGCGGTCTTGGCACCGAGCGCCAAACCGAGCATCTGATGGCCGAGGCAGATGCCGAAGAGCGGGATCTCCGCCTTCAGCAGATCCTTGATGACCGGAACGGCATATTCGCCTGTTGCCGCCGGATCGCCGGGGCCGTTGGAGAGGAAGATGCCATCCGGATTGAGGCCGAGGACTTCATCCGTCGAAGCGGTCGCCGGCAAGACCGTGACCTTGCAATCGAGGCCGGCAAACAGGCGCAGAATGTTGCGCTTGACGCCGTAGTCGAGGCAGACGATGTGATATTTGGCGTCATCGGCGCCGAGTTCGCCGTAGCCTTCGTTCCAGACCCAGGGCGTCTGCGACCATTGCGAGGACTGTCCGGAAGAGGCGACCTTGGCGAGGTCGAGACCTTCAAGGCCGCTCCAGGCCTTGGCGTCCGCCTTCAATTGTTCGATATCGAAGACACCGTTCGGATCGTGGGCGATCACGCCGTTCGGCATGCCGTTCTCGCGGATCCAGGCGGTGAGCGCGCGGGTGTCGATGCCACAGAGACCGATGATGCCGCGCGCTTTCAGCCACTGGTCCAGGTGCTTGGCGGCGCGATAGTTCGAGGGATCGGTAATGTCGGCCTTGAAGATGACGCCGACGGCACCGTGGCGGGCAGCGGGTGTCAAATCTTCGATATCTTCGTCGTTCGTGCCGACATTGCCGATATGCGGGAAGGTGAAGGTGACGATCTGGCCGAGGTAGGAGGGATCGGTCAGGATCTCTTCGTAACCCGTCAGCGCCGTGTTGAAGCAGACTTCGGCCTGGACCTTGCCGGTCGCGCCGATGCCCTTGCCTTCGATCACGGTGCCATCGGCAAGAACGAGGAGAGCGGTCGGCTTTTCAGTGGTCCATGGGGCTGTGGCGGTCATAGTCATCCCGTTTCCGGCGTCGAGCGCGGTCTTGAAGAGACCGGCGTTCCGCCATGTTTGTAGCAAGGTACAGCCGGCGACGCGCGTCACGGCTTGAGATCTTCCTATCGATCTAATGTGCAGGTGATGGACATAGCTAAACAAGGCGAGCCGGTCAATGCGCGCTTTTGCTTTCCCATCAAGGAATTCGGGCTCTCGGGCGCAATTGCATTGATCGACACTGTTGGTCTAAGAGACAACAACATGACATAAGTGGCCGGGACGATCGTCGCCGGCCTGCTTCAAGGAGTTAAAAGACATGATCCGCGAAACCCTTTCCAACGCCCAGAAGGACGCCATGAAGGCCAGGGATACGGCGAGGCTTTCGACCGTTCGTCTCATCCTTGCAGCCATCAAGGATAAGGATATCGCCAATCGCGGCCTCGGCAAGGAGCAGGCGAGCGAGGATGAAATCCTGCAGCTGCTCGCCAAGATGATCAAGCAGCGCGAGGAATCGGTGAAGATCTATATCGACGGCGGTCGTCCGGAGCTGGCCGACAAGGAGCGAGAGGAAATCGCCGTCATCCAGGGTTTCATGCCCGAGCAGCTTTCCGAAGAAAAAGTGCGCGAGATCTGCGTCGCGATCGTTGCGGAACTCGGCGCGCAGGGCCTGAAGGACATGGGCAAGTGCGTGGCCGCCCTGCGCGAGCGCTATGCTGGTCAGATGGATTTCGCCAAGGCCTCTGCTATCTTGAAGGAACTGCTAAAGTAAAACTCTGCTTCGCCCTCGGCATGCCGGCCCGCCGCAGGCCGAGGGTGTTTTGCCAGGCGGCGTCTATGATGGCGAATTTTCCCGCCTGATAATTGCAATATTCCTGGATGAAGCAGTTGGACAGCCAGAGCTGGCTCCGCCCCGAAGGTCCGGTCCATCCGACGCTTTGCATCTTTATGGCCTTGTTCATGAGCCGTTTTGCGTTGGTTCGGGAGATGAGGAAGCGGCTGCAGAGGTCGGTAAAGGCAACCCGCCCGATGATCGCTTTCTGCGTTGTCGGATTGATCATCCCGACGCGGGAGATCAAGTAGTCCATGATGATGCCGCCCGAATTTGCCCAGGTGAACAGATTAAACGTTTCTCCCGGACGGCGCAGGTCGTCACTTTCGATGATGCCGGCGGAGATTTCGGGCTGCAGCAGGCGGATGAGTTCCGGTTGTTTGCCAAACAGAGCGTTGCGTTTGCCGCCATCCAATCGATCCAGCACGGAAAGATGAATGCTGACCCATTTCGCAAGCTGCTTTGCTGCCGCTTCCGTGGGCTGCATCGGCCGTGCCCGCCGATCGGCAGCGACGGGCAGATAGCGCAGGAAGCCGAGCGCCAGCATCTCCTGAATGAAACTGAGCGCAGTATTGTAGCTGGCGATCTCATGCTCGACGATATAACGGGCAAAACGGCTGGCATGTATGCCGGGCGGCTCGCCGTCGATGCCGCCGCAATAGAGGCCAAAGCCTGCGAGCGCCATCAACCAGCGCTGCTGCGAAGCAAAAACAGAGCATACACGCTGATTTTCATCATAAGTGGATATAATTTCTCGAGTATAGCTGAGGATTTCCGTGAAAAAATCAGGGTCTTGAGCAAGTTCCTTTGCGGATAAAGACATGTAGCCGTCTCCGTTGAACTGAGCAAAATTCTAAAATGTCTGAGTAGATAATCATTAAGATCGCATATGCGCAGATAATGAAAGATATCCATCGAGATTGTTGCGTCAAGATACTCACGCATGCGGAACCAGAATGTTTCCGCAACGCATGTTCATTGCTTTTGTTTCGTGAAATTGGAGATGGCTAGAAAATAGAGAAGGCAGGAGCTGGGGGAGCTCCTGCCTTCTTGCGCTTTGCAGGCGTTTGATGACGCAGGGTGGGGCCCAAAAATCAAACGTCTTTTGCAAAGGCACTCAGGTGGGGCGGCGCCGGGGGTAGGGATGGTGCCCCACCTGAGTATCTGGTGAACTTATCTGAGGATCCTGACTTCCTGGGGCAAGGCCAGTGCCTGCGATGGCAGTCCGGACATTTGAATCTTTACGCCTACCGTGAGGGCAGGGACTTTCATATCCGCCGGCAACTGATACCCCGCGCCGGCGTAGAGCACATTCTTGTCGTGAGCGCCGCCGGTCATCGTGGCCGAGCTGTAGGTAGCTGTGGCGAAGACGGCTGCGGCTGCCAAGGGTACGATCAGAATGCGCATTTCCTCTCCTAAACTGAAAGCCCTGTACCTGTTGGCTTCCCGTTCGTCGGGGCGTCTCGGCATGTCGTGTCGCGAAGCAGTTACTTCGCCGGCTTGTCTCGCCCTGTGGGAAGAACGCTATTGCGCAGCACATCAACAATCAAATTACAAAAAAATAATGTTTGGCTTACGAACAATGCCGTAAATGCGCCGCCGGAGAGTGTCGCCTATTTGCAGCTCTTTTGCATCCATTGATTGTCCACAGTGTGGATTTTGCTTGCGCGTATCGACTTCAGGCTGTGCAAGTCTTTGCTTTTTCGCATATTTTCGTGCACCAATCAGTTACTCAGTTGCTCACCGAGAGGTCGACTTTCCCCTGCGGAGGAAACAATTGCGTTATCTTCTGCGGGTCGAAGGCGGCATTTGGGGCGGCCGGAGATAAGGCAAAACCGGACGTCACTTCACGGAGTTGTGATCGCGAGGGCAGCAAGGCAATCGCCGGTAAAGGCCTGTGAATACCGTGTGTGGATATCCAGGCGGCGTGGCAATGCCTCTCATTCCTGTTTATATGGGACAAGCCAGAGGTAGCCATGCGATTTTCCAATACGTTTCTCGACGAGATTCGCGACCGCGTCTTGATTTCGGACGTGATCGGTCGTCGTGTGACGTGGGATCGACGCAAGACCAATGTGCCGCGCGGGGATTATTGGGCATGCTGCCCTTTTCATGGCGAGAAATCGCCGAGCTTCCACTGTGAGGATCGCAAGGGGCGCTATCATTGTTTCGGCTGCGGTGTCACGGGCGACCATTTTCGTTTTCTCACCGAGCTGGAGGGTTTGAGCTTTCCGGAGGCGGTACAGCAGATTGCCGATATGGCCGGTGTTCCCATGCCGGTCGCCGATCCGATGGAGGCGAAGCGCGAGAAGGAACGCACGTCGCTGCTCGACGTCATGGAGATGGCGACCCAGTTTTTCCAGGATCAGCTGCAGACAGCCAATGGCGCACGGGCGCGGGCCTATCTGCGCGATCGCGGCCTCAGTGGCCGGACCATTGAGACCTTCCGCCTCGGATATTCGCCCGATAGCCGCAACGCGCTGAAAGAACATCTCGCCGGCAAGGGCGTGCTGAAGGAACAAATGGAGGCCTGCGGCCTTGTCGTGCACGAGAACGTGCCGGTCTCGTATGATCGTTTTCGCGACCGCATCATGTTTCCGATTCTCTCTTCCAGAGAAAAGGTGATTGCCTTTGGCGGCCGCGCCATGTCGCCCGACGCGCCGGCAAAATACTTGAACTCCAACGAGACCGAGCTCTTTCACAAGGGCAATGTACTCTACAATTTCACGCGCGCCCGCCGTGCGGCACAGGGTGCCGATGGCGCCGGCACCATCATTGCCGTCGAAGGCTATATGGATGTCATCGCGCTGCATCAGGCCGGCGTCGAGAATGCGGTTGCGCCACTGGGAACAGCCTTGACGGAAAGCCAGCTCGATCTTCTCTGGAAGATGACGCCGGAGCCGGTCCTTTGCTTCGATGGCGATGGCGCCGGCATTCGCGCCGCCAATCGCGCCGCCGATCTGGCGCTGCCGCATATCAAGCCAAACCGCACCGTGCGCTTTGCGCTGCTGCCCGATGGCAAGGATCCCGACGATCTCGTCCGACATGACGGGCGGGCGCCCTTCGACAAGGTACTGGCGCAGGCAAAGCCACTGGCCGATCTGATATGGTCGAGGGAAGCCGGCAGCGGCACGTTCGAAACGCCGGAAGCGCGGGCGGAGCTGGAAGCGCGGCTGCGGCGCATCGTCTCCGTCATCACGGACGAGGATGTCCGCCGTCACTATCAGCAGAACATGCGTGAGCGGCTGAATGGGTTGTTTCAGCCGCAATTCCAACGGAACAGTGGCCAGCAGGCGCGCAGCTTCTCGCGCGATGGCAACGGCCGCTCCTTCGGCGGTCGCGGCGGGCAGGCGCGCGGCGCTCCCTCAATGCCGACGACTGCATCCGATCGTCTGGCTCGCTCGGCCATGATCAAGGGACATCAGGACATTCCGAGTCTTCGCGAAAGCGTGCTCGCCTTGACCATCGTCAATCATCCGCCGCTGTTGCAGGACGAGTATGACGAGATTGCCGCGATCGATTACGAGAGCCGCGAATTGCAGCGCCTGTGGTCGGCGGTTCTCGGGATCGCTGCGGCCATGGTCGGGCCGCAGTTCGTCCGCGAGCGATTGATCGAGCAATTGGAGGAGCAAGGCTTCGGCACCTTGCTAAAGGGCCTCGACCAGCAGGTCCGCAATGCCCGACTGTGGACGGCGACCGAGGAGGCCGCCATGGAAGACGCGCGCGAAGGCTACCGCCAGGCGCTTGCGCTTCACAAGCGTTCCAAGGCGCTCCGCTGGCACAAGATCGAATTGCAGGGCGCGATTGCCGAGGCAACGGAAGACGGCGACGGCGAGCTGATCGAGCAGCTGATGCGCGCCTTGCAGGAAGTTCAGCTCGAAGCGATAAGGTTGGAAAATCAGGAGGCGATCATCGATGGCTTCGGCGTGCTTTCCGGCCGCGTCAAAGGTGCAGCCGGAAAATAGGGAATAGATGCCACAGCCTGAAAGACAAGAGCCGCGATTTTCCGCAGACGACGTATTGTTCGGCGATCGCATCGATGCGCCCGCGCCGCTCGATGTCCTGAAGCACGTCTACGGTTATTCCGCCTTTCGCGGCAAGCAGCAGCAGGTCGTCGAACATGTCGTGTCCGGTGGCGATGCGGTCGTGCTGTTTCCAACCGGAGCCGGTAAATCGCTGTGTTTCCAGATCCCCGCGCTTTGCCGCGATGGTGTCGGCATCGTCGTTTCACCTTTGATCGCTCTGATGCGGGATCAGGTGGAGGCGATGAAGCAGCTCGGCATCCGCGCTGCCGCCTTGAATTCCTCCCTGTCGCGCGAGGAGGCGAGCGAAGTCTATAGGGCCATTTCCGCGGGCAAGCTCGATCTGCTTTACGTGACGCCGGAACGCATCGCGACGGAAGGTTTCTGCCAGATGCTCGGCAAAGCCAGGATCGCGCTTTTTGCGATCGACGAGGCGCATTGCGTCTCGCAATGGGGGCATGATTTCAGGCCGGAATATCGTGATCTCGGCAGGCTTGCCGAACTCTTTCCCGGCGTGCCGCGCATCGCGCTGACGGCAACGGCCGATCCGCATACACGCGACGACATTATCGAGCGGCTGGCTCTCGACGATGCCAAGGTCTTCACCACCAGCTTCGATCGTCCGAACATTGCCTACGAGATTGTCGAGCGCGATCAGCCACGCCAGCAATTGCTTCGCTTCCTCGATGGCCATCGCGGCGACAGCGGCATTGTCTATTGCCTCTCGCGCGCCAAGGTCGAGGATACGGCCGCGTGGCTGAACGGGCAGGGCGTTCGCGCGCTTCCCTATCACGCCGGCATGGACCGAGCGCTTCGCGACGCCAACCAGGATGCATTTCTGAAAGAGGAAGACCTGTGCCTGGTGGCGACTGTCGCCTTCGGCATGGGCATCGACAAACCGAATGTGCGCTATGTCGCCCATCTCGATCTGCCGGGTTCGGTCGAGGCGTACTATCAGGAGACAGGCCGCGCCGGGCGCGATGGCCTGCCCTCGAATGTCTGGATGGCCTATGGCATGGCCGATGTCATCCAGCGGCGGCGAATGATCGACGAGGGCGCCGCATCCGAGGAGATCAAGCGTGTCGAGCGGGCAAAGCTCAATGCGCTTCTTGCCATTTGCGAAACGGCAGGATGCCGGCGGCAGTCCATCCTCGCGCATTTCGGGGAGGCCCATGGCGGAGGTTGCGACAATTGCGATACCTGCCTCAAGCCGGTGGAAACCTGGGACGGCACAGAGACGGCGATCAAGGCGCTGGCGGCGGTCTATCGTACCGGCGAACGCTTCGGCACCGGCCATGTCATCGACGTGCTGATGGGTACGGTCAATGAGAAGACCGAACGTTTCGGCCATGTCGATATGCCCGTTTTCGGCGCTGGAAAGGATATTCCCGCCCGCACCTGGCAATCGATTTTCCGGCAATTATTGGCGAACGGCTTTGTCAGCATCGACCATACCGCCTTCGGCGCCATGAAGCTTGAGGAGCAGGCCAGGGCGGTGTTCAAGCGCGAGCAGCAGGTTTTCTTCCGCAAGGATCGGCCCGAGACCGGCCGTCGCGGCAAGAAGGCGGGACGATCGGAGAAGCCGGCGCATGGCCTCACCGGCGAGGCGCAGGTCCTGTTCGATGCATTGCGTGCCGAGCGTACCCGGATCGCCAAGGAATTGGGCGTGCCGCCCTATGTCGTCTTTCCGGATACGACCCTGATCGCCTTTGCGACGGAGCGACCGAAGAACCACAAGGCGCTTCTCGGGATTTCCGGTGTCGGCCAGTCGAAGCTCGAACGCTACGGGGATGCGTTCCTCGCTGTCATCGCGGATGCAGCCGGACGGTGATATCTTTCGGCCACATCGGAAATCATTGAAGTCTTACCGCTACATGCGCACGGTCATCCCGCCATCAACGGTCAGGACATGGCCGTTGACGAAAGAGGCGGCGTCGCTGGCGAGGAACAGCGCAGCACCCGCAATCTCGTCGGGCCGTCCCCAGCGCTGAACGGGGATGCGTTGGCGTACGAAGGGGATCAGCTCTTCATTCGCCACCATGGCCGCATTCGTTTCCGTTGCGAACCAGCCCGGGGCGATGGCATTGCTGGTGATGCCATGCGGGCCAAACTCCACGGCCATGCCGCGCATGAGGCCGGTCAACCCTTGCTTGGCAGCGGGGTAGACGCAGTCGCTGGGCATGACGACCTGCCCACTGATCGAGGTGACCGAGATAAGCCGCCCATGATTGTTTTGCTTCATCAGGCGGGCGGCATCGCGCGAGAGCATGATCGAGGCGGCGAGATCCGTGTTGAGCAAAGCGAGGATCGCCTCGTCGTCGAAGTCGGCCAGGGAGCGCCTGTCGCGGGCGCCGACATTATTGATCAATATGTCGAGCCGGCCGTGATTTTTCTCGATGGTGCTGATCGCCGCGCGCTGTGCTTCGCGGTCGGCAATGTCGAAAGCAGCGGCTTCGGCGGAGCCGCCAGTTGCCTGAATAGCTTCCACAGCATTGTCCAATGTGGCGGTCGTGCGTCCATTGACGATGACATGCGCTCCCGCGTCGGCAAGTGCCTTCGCCATTTCAAAGCCTAGGCCGCGTCCGCCGCCCGTGACAAGAGCGACCCGTCCCTCGAGGGAAAATCTGTGAAGTAAGCTCATGGATTTCACCTTATCATACAATGACGATCGATCTGCCGTATGATAATGGACTCAGTCAAGTAATTTTTGCAATGTCGATCGACGAGGACGAGCCGGGAAGTTGCCCGTGTCCAGCTCATTTCGACAGATAATATCGAACCCGCATCCTATCGCGCGGACGCCACGGCGTTGCGCATTTTTGCCGCTGCTGGATGCAGCAAGAGGCTCAGTCCTATGTTATTTCTTGGTTCGTTAGGCACTGTGACCAGCATTGGAATGTGGCAATGACCTTAGAATTCCTTTCACATCTGCGCAGCGAACTTGCCGGCTTGAAAGAAGCCGGGCTCTTTAAGGCCGAACGCGTCATCACGTCAAAGCAAGCCGGTGAAATCGCTGTCCTTGGCGGTGCGCGCGTCCTCAATTTCTGCGCCAACAACTATCTCGGCCTGGCGGACAATGAGGAGCTTGCCGAGGCGGCAAAGCAGGCGCTCGACCGCTATGGATACGGCATGGCCTCGGTGCGCTTCATTTGCGGTACGCAGGAAGAGCACAAGCAGCTCGAAGCACGGATTTCGACCTTTCTCGGCATGGAAGCGACGATCCTCTATTCCTCTTGCTTCGATGCCAATGGCGGGCTGTTCGAGACGCTATTGTCCGAGGAGGATGCCATCATCTCGGATGCGCTTAATCACGCCTCGATCATCGATGGCGTCCGGCTTTCCAAGGCCAAACGCTTCCGTTACGCCAACAACGACATGGCAGCACTTGAGGAGGAGCTGAAGAAGGCCGAGGGGAGCCGCTTCAAGCTGATTGCGACCGACGGTGTATTTTCCATGGACGGCATCATCGCCAATCTCGGCGGCGTCTGCGACCTGGCGGAGAAATATGGTGCGATGGTCATGGTCGATGACAGCCACGCGGTCGGCTTTGTCGGCGCGCATGGCCGCGGTTCTGCCGAATATTGCGGCGTCGAGGGGCGCGTCGACATCATCACCGGTACGCTCGGCAAGGCGCTTGGCGGCGCTTCCGGCGGTTATACTTCCGCCAGAGGCGAGATCGTCGAGTGGTTGCGGCAGCGCTCGCGCCCTTATCTGTTCTCCAACACCTTGGCGCCCGTCATCGCCGCAGCCTCGCTGAAGGTCTTCGATCTGATCGAAAACGGCGGCGAGCTGAGGGCTCGGCTCCGGGGCAATGCCGAACTCTTCCGCAGCGAGATGACAAAGCTCGGCTTCACGCTCGCCGGCGCCGATCACGCGATCATCCCCGTCATGCTCGGCGATGCGAAGCTCGCACAGGACATGGCGGCGCTGATGCTGAAGAAGGGCGTCTATGTCATCGGCTTTTCCTTCCCCGTCGTGCCCAAGGGCCAGGCGCGCATCCGCACGCAGATGTCGGCCGCCCATTCGAAAGCTGATGTCGAAAGAGCGATCGCGGCCTTCGCGGAAGCGGGCAAAGAACTCGGAATCATTTGAATTGGTTGGAGAGAGCCGATCATGTCGAACATGATGAAAGCGTTGGTCAAATCCAAGCCGGAAGTCGGGTTGTGGATGGAGCATGTTCCGGTTCCCGAGGTCGGGCCGAACGATGTTCTCATTCGGGTCAAGAAATCGGCGATCTGCGGCACGGATGTTCATATTTGGAACTGGGACCAATGGGCGCAGAAGACCATTCCCGTGCCGATGGTCGTCGGGCATGAATTCTGCGGCGAGATTGCCGAGATCGGTTCTGCCGTCACGAAATATCACGTCGGCGAGCGCGTTTCCGGCGAGGGGCACATTGTCTGCGGCAAGTGTCGCAACTGCCGGGCGGGCAGGGGGCATCTCTGTCGCAACACGCTCGGCGTCGGCGTCAATCGCCCCGGCTCCTTTGGCGAGTTCGTCTGCATTCCCGAATCGAACGTCGTGCCGATTCCCGACGATATCCCGGATGAGATCGCCGCGATCTTCGATCCGTTCGGCAATGCGGTCCACACCGCGCTCTCCTTCGACCTGGTCGGCGAGGACGTGCTCGTCACCGGCGCCGGACCGATCGGCATCATGGGGGCGATGGTCGCCAAGCGTTCGGGCGCGCGCAAGGTCGTCATCACCGACATCAATCCGACCCGGCTGGCGCTCGCCCGCAAGGTCGGCATCGATCACGTCGTTGATGCTTCCAAGGAAAACCTCGCCGATGTGATGAAATCGATCGGCATGACTGAAGGCTTCGACGTTGGCCTGGAAATGTCGGGCGCCGCTCCCGCCTTCCGCGACATGATCGACAAGATGAACAATGGCGGTAAAATCGCTATTCTCGGCATTGCGCCAGCCGGTTTCGAGATCGACTGGAACAAGGTCATCTTCAAAATGTTGAATCTGAAGGGCATCTATGGTCGCGAGATGTTCGAGACCTGGTACAAGATGATCGCCTTCGTGCAGGGCGGTCTCGATGTATCGCCGGTCATCACCCATCGTATAGGCATCGATGATTTTCGAGATGGCTTCGAAGCCATGCGTTCAGGCAATTCCGGCAAGGTTGTAATGGACTGGAATTGATGCCATTTGAACACACTTCCGGCGGCGGCAATACCTGCCGATGCCGGAAATGTGAGGCTTTGTTCAGTATGCTCTTGTCATCGTGCGGGGACTTCCTAAATACGGGAAGCAATTGATTGTGGCGCGCCAGGGCCTGTGGATAAGGCTTTTTCGCACATTAAACGGGCTTTTTTGTTGGAAAAGCTTGACGAGAACTAAAATTCTGGGAATCACCGTTTAACTTCGGAAAGAACGGTAAACTGGAGCAAGCGGATCACCTGATATCATGGCCGGAAATCCAAACGCAATCCAGCTTTGCACTCCGGTGGCGGTGATCGTGGTTAATCGGGCATTAAAGGTCATTCCGTTAGGTGTTCGTCGGTGAATCGCGGCTGGTGCAGGGCGCGCCAGTCAGAGTGAATGTTTCACCGCGTGTAAGTTTGCAGCGTCAGGGAAAGCGACGATATAGAGATGGCAACCAAGGTCAAAGAGAACGAAGAAGCTGAAGTCGAACGCGACGGCACCTCGGACGGCCCGCTTCTCGATCTTTCCGATGACGCGGTCAAGAAGATGATCAAGGCCGCGAAGAAGCGCGGCTACGTGACGATGGACGAGCTCAACGCCGTCCTGCCGTCCGAAGAGGTGACGTCCGAGCAGATCGAAGACACGATGGCCATGCTTTCGGACATGGGCATCAACGTCATCGAGGACGAGGATGTCGAAGAAGCTGGCGCCGCAACGAGCGACGACGACGATGCCGGCGGCGACGACGACAGCGAGGGCGGTGAACTCGCCCCTTCGACTGGTTCCGCGCTGGCCACCGCCAAGAAGAAAGAGCCGACCGACCGCACAGACGACCCGGTGCGCATGTATCTGCGCGAAATGGGCTCCGTCGAGCTTCTGTCGCGCGAAGGCGAAATCGCGATTGCCAAGCGCATCGAGGCTGGCCGCGAAACCATGATCGGCGGTCTCTGTGAGAGCCCGTTGACGTTCCAGGCGCTCATTATCTGGCGCGACGAACTCAACGAAGGCACGACGCTGCTGCGCGAGATCATCGATCTCGAAACCACCTATTCCGGGCCTGAGGCCAAGGCTGCGCCGCAGTTCCAGAGCCCCGAGAAGATCGAGGCTGACCGCAAGGCTGCCGAAGAGAAGGAAAAGGCACGCCGCGGCCGCGCGCCCTCAGGCGACGACGACATCACCAATGTCGGCGGCGAAGGCCTCCCGATCGAGGAGGAGGAAGAGGACGAGGACGAATCCAACCTTTCTCTCGCCGCGATGGAAGCCGAGCTTCGTCCGCAGGTGATGACGACGCTCGATATCATTGCCGAAACCTACAAGAAGCTGCGCAAGCTGCAGGATCAGCAGGTCGAACAGCGTCTGTCGGCTTCCGGCACGCTGTCTTCCGCGCAGGAGCGCCGCTACAAGGAACTCAAGGATGAGCTGGTCAAGTCGGTCAAGTCTCTGTCGCTGAACCAGAACCGCATCGACGCTCTCGTCGAGCAGCTCTATGACATCAACAAGCGCCTCGTGCAGAACGAAGGCCGCTTGCTGCGTCTTGCTGAATCCTATGGCGTCAAGCGCGACAGCTTCCTGGAACAGTATCAGGGCGCCGAGCTCGATCCGAACTGGATGAAGTCGATCGGCAATCTGGCCGCGCGCGGCTGGAAGGAATTCGCCAAGGCCGAGAACACCACCATTCGGGATATCCGTCAGGAGATCCAGAACCTTGCGACCGAAACCGGTATTTCGATCTCGGAATTCCGCCGCATCGTTCACATGGTGCAGAAGGGTGAGCGCGAAGCGCGCATCGCCAAGAAGGAAATGGTCGAAGCCAACCTGCGCCTCGTCATCTCCATCGCGAAGAAGTACACCAACCGAGGCCTGCAGTTCCTCGACCTCATTCAGGAAGGCAATATCGGCCTGATGAAGGCGGTGGATAAGTTCGAATATCGCCGCGGCTACAAGTTCTCGACCTACGCCACATGGTGGATTCGTCAGGCGATCACCCGCTCGATCGCCGACCAGGCGCGCACCATCCGCATTCCGGTGCACATGATCGAAACGATCAACAAGATCGTCCGCACGTCGCGCCAGATGCTGCACGAAATCGGCCGGGAGCCGACGCCGGAAGAACTGGCCGAAAAGCTCGCCATGCCGCTCGAAAAGGTGCGCAAGGTGCTGAAGATCGCCAAGGAGCCGATCTCGCTCGAAACGCCTGTCGGTGACGAAGAAGATTCGCATCTCGGCGATTTCATCGAGGACAAGAATGCGCTTCTGCCGATCGACGCCGCCATCCAGGCAAACCTGCGCGAAACGACGACCCGCGTTCTGGCATCGCTGACGCCGCGCGAAGAACGCGTGCTGCGCATGCGCTTCGGCATCGGCATGAACACGGACCACACGCTCGAAGAAGTGGGCCAGCAGTTCTCGGTCACGCGCGAACGTATCCGCCAGATCGAGGCCAAGGCCCTGCGCAAGCTCAAGCATCCGAGCCGCAGCCGCAAGCTCAGAAGCTTCCTCGACAGCTGAGTTGCATTGGCAGCTTATGAAATCAGGCCCGGTTCGCGAAAGTGAGCCGGGCTTTTCATTGATGATATAGGCATCAAGGGTCTGATCATGGCAAGCAAGCCGCAATTCATGGAAACACCCATCCCAATGCGGCTACGCGATGCGTTGGCTGGATATGAATGGCGGCAGGATGCGCTCGGCCGTTCCTCGGCCCATGTCTTTCGGCTTGAGGCCGATGGACGCGCGCCTGTCTATCTGAAGACCGAGCTGGTCGATCCCTTGGGCGAGCTGACAGATGAAGTTGCCCGGCTGCGATGGCTCGCCTCCCAGGGTCTTGCCTGCCCGGACGTCATTGCCCATGAGAGCGACGGCGAGCGGGAATGGCTTTTGATGAGCGCGCTCCCAGGCAGCGATCTCGTCAGCGAGGAACTGACGCCGCCAGTCGAACGCGTGCGTCTTCTGGCGAATGCTTTGCGGCGTTTGCATGCCATCGACATCGCTGCCTGCCCCTTCGATCATCGACTGGAGAACAGAATTGAAACGGCAAGAGCGCGCTTGCTTGCCGGCCATGTCGATGAAGATGACTTCGACGAGACCCGGCTGGGAAGGTCGGCGGAGGATCTTTTCCGTGAGCTTGAGGCCAAGAGACCGTCAACAGAGGATTTCGTCGTCACCCATGGCGATGCCTGCCTTCCGAACTTCATGGCCGATGGCGATAGATTCAGCGGTTTTATCGATTGCGGCCGTCTCGGTATTGCGGATCGTCATCAGGATATTGCGCTTGTCTGTGGCAGCATCGAATACAATTTCGGGGAAGAATTGGTTGCCGAGTTTTTGAAGGTCTATGGCAATTTTGAACCGAAAGCCGAAAAGATGGCTTACTATCGGCTATTGGACGAATTCTTCTAACGGTGGATGCGCAGGCTTTCGCGCTATGCGATCACACAGGTTTGTTTTTGCGCCATTGCGGATCGCGCGGCGGCCTGACAAGTTCGATTTCGACAGATGCCTCTTTCGCGGCGCGTGGTCGGGTACCATATGTCAGCGACCGAAAAGTCTTCTGATCTGTTTGCCAGTAAGGATCGAATGAATCGATGCGTTGTTTTCGCCTGATTGCTTTCGCTTCGCGAGCCTTCCGCTGAACGATGGAAAAGGCTGCGGAAAAACGGGATAGGGAAATAAGGCCGGG
Source organism: Martinezella tropici (assembly GCF_008370325.1). GTDB lineage: Bacteria > Pseudomonadota > Alphaproteobacteria > Rhizobiales > Rhizobiaceae > Rhizobium > Rhizobium tropici_B. Next base: position 744,523 of record NZ_VNIP01000006.1, read on the forward strand.
CTTTGTCCTGTCGATCCTTCTGCACGTCCTGTTTGTCGCGATTTTTCTGCTGCCGCTGCTGCCTGCACCGCCGGAGGCGAAGCCCGAGCAGAGCGTCAATGTCGAGCTGGTGCCGCAGCAGGAGGAAAAGCAGGAGCTTGCGACGAAGGCGAACGAGAAGCCTGATCAGCCTCCGAAGCCGATGCCGAAACCTGACGAGAAGCCGGCGGAGCAGGCGGCCGAAACCCAACAGGAGCCGCAGCAGCCGCAGGGAAAGAAAGCGGACGAACAGCCGCCAAAACAATCCGATCCTCAGGGCAAGGAAGCTGCGGAAAAGCCTCCAGCCAAACTCGACGAAGCGAAGGCCGACAAGCCGGTGGAGCAGGTGGAGAAGCCTGCACCCAAGCCTGACGATCCCGGCGCTGACAAGCCCGTCGATAAGGCTGAGCAGCAGGCTTCGGCTACGGAGACGCCGCCCGAAGCAAAGGAAAAACCTCTCGAACCGAGGCCGTCGGATCCTGATCCCAAGCAAAAGGGGGCTAATTCCGAGGACGAAGATCTGAATAAAGAGGATTCGTCTTCGGCATCTAAAGTGGAGAACGCAACTCTATCGCCTAAAATAAATGATAGCCAACCGCTGAAGGAATCTCAGACATCTGCCGCTGCTGGCGACAAAGATTCGCCAGTTGCCGCGCAAGCGACCGAGAATCCTACAACTTCGGAGTCTGAGATTCCGCAGTCGACTACAGCCGATTCCAACTCTCAACTGCAAAATTCTGAGCCTTCGGAACGAGGCGAGCCCAATGAATCGGGTATGGGTTCCTTAAACTCCGACCAGCCAAGCCAGTCGGCATCTATATCTACACCGCAAGTGCTTGCCACAGATTCGTCGTCGGACACTAAAGTTGATCCATCCGATGAGCTTCAGTCCAGGAAGGATGCCGCAAACGTGACTGTTCCAGGCGTCATGGCATCCGGACAACCGAAAACGGGCGAGGCGAAAAATTCGCCCGGCAACTCGCCAACGGAGGGTGGCACAGGGCTCGTGATCGAGCCAACGCTGGAGCAACGCGGGCAGACCTCTCCGTCCAAGCCCACAGAGGGAGAGCAAAAGGCGAGCGCCGCTGCGTCTCCAAAAGCGGGTTTCGCCGCTTCTGCCGGGCAGTTTGTTCAAGCCAAGCGATTGTACTCAGCGGATGAGCTTTCTCGACTTCCAAAGGGCTTTTTAGCGCAATGGAAGCAACTTTCCGCACAAATGCGGATAAGTCAACTTTGCAACTCCGAGGGTGCGGCTCAACTTAACGCCGCTGGGTTACATATACTGCGTTTTGGTTTGCCGCATTCTTCCGAGAGCCGAAGCGCCAGCCGGAGTATAGAGACGGACAAGGCGGTGTATCGAACGTCCGATGGCTATCACTATGTTGGGGTGAAATGTAACGTCGATAGCGGTGCGATGAAAGTGGTATCCTTTGCGTATCGCCTTGGCGCCCCCATACCACAAGATCAATGGAAAAACCTCAATCTTCCAACGAACTAATCCGCCAAGCAGCTTATCTGATGTGTCTGAAACAATAGTTTATTCCCAGCCAATCGAAATTCAGCTCATTTCATCATATAATTGCCTGTATCTACCTGATTCAGTGTCCTCCCATCGCACTTTCCAACGATTCCGATGTCCTCGATTACAGTCGATTCCAGTTCCGCGGCCGCTGGCCGCTCCACCCTGCGTGGTGTCCTTGTGGCATTCGCGTCCTATGGCGTCTTCGCCTTCAGCGATGCCTCGATCAAAATCCTGCATGGGGTCATTCCTTCCTATCAGGTCGCCTTCATCGGCGCGCTGTTCGGCTTTGCCGCGGTGCCTTTCCTGAAGCGGCGGGAGGACGAGTGGCTTGACATAGTGCGGACGTCGAACCGTCCCTTGTGGCTGCTGCGCTTCGTCTGCGGCGCGACCGGCGCCATCTGCTCCGTCATCGCCTTCACCAAGCTGCCGATGGCGGAAGCCTTTGCACTGCTGTTTCTGCTGCCGTCTTTCGTCACCATTCTCTCGGTGATCTTTCTCAAGGAAGATGTGCGCTGGCAGCGCTGGACGGCCGTCATTCTCGGTTTTGTAGGCGTATTGATCGTTTTGCGTCCCGGTTTCCGCGAACTTTCCGTCGGCCATCTCTGCGCGGCGATCGGCGGCCTCGCCGCAGCAATCTCCATCGTCATCAATCGCGCCCTCGGCACGAAGGAGAAGCGCATCTCGCTCTATGGTGCAGGCCTTTTCGGAACGTTTATCGTCAGCGGCCTCCTCATGCTTTCGGAGGTCACCTTACCGACGCCGACCCAATGGATTTTTCTGGCGAGTTACGGCCTGCTTGGCGCGTTCGGTAGCGTCTTGCTTTTGACCGCCGCGCAGATGGCGCCCGCCAATCTGGTCGCGCCGCCGCAATATAGTCAGATGCTGTGGGCGATCGCCTTCGGCTACCTGCTGTTCAACGACAGCATCGACATGGCGATGGCCGTCGGCATCGTCCTCATCATCTTTTCCGGCCTGCTGACACTGGCGCGAGAGCGCAAGCGCGGCACGCCGCTGCCGACCGCGGTTGCCGGCAACACGCAGGCGGCACTGGTGACGGCGGAAGACGACAGGGCGGCCGGAGGCGCTTGAACCTTGCTTCCCGATCGCGGGCGCGCGACATTACCGTCTAAAAGCGATGCTGGGCGCCGCTGCCATCGCTGGCGCAGCGATATTGGCGGGATAGGAGACGGTGCGGATGAGGTCCTCTCAGTTTAAGATATATCGCTCCGATGTCGCCGGCATCGAGGCTGTCAGGGCTGAAACGGACCACAGCTTTCCCAAGCATACGCATGATCAGTTCGGAATCGGCATTATCGAGGCCGGCGCACAGGCATCGCTCAGCGGGCGAGGGATGGTACGGGCCGAAGCCGGGGACGTCATCAGCGTCAACCCGAACGAGGTGCATGACGGCATGCCCGTCGGCGAGAGCCGCGCCTGGTCCATGCTTTATTTCGATCCTCTCCTCATCGGCGATCTGATGCGCGACATCGGGGAAGGCCGGTTTGGAGCGGCGGAGTTCCCGTCGCCCGTCATCCGCAACAGCGAGATGGCTGCATGTTTCAAAACCTTGTTTCCGCTCGTCATAAGCAACGCACCGCAGGACGTGCTCTTGCGGGATGGTTTGCTGCTCTTGCTCGTCGCTGCCGTGATGCGCGAGGGGACAGGCGGCTCGCGTGACGCCGCAGTTCCAGCGGCCATCAGCCGGGCGCGTGATCTGATCGATGACGATCCTGCCGCTCCTTTGACCCTTGCCGAACTCGCCGGCTTGTGCGGGTTGAGTCACTTCCAATTCCTGCGCGCCTTCACCAACGCAACCGGGCTCACACCTCACGCCTATCTCCTGCAACGTCGGATTCAGGAAGCCCGGCGTTTGATTGCCGCGGGCACGTCCCTGGCAGAAGCGGCCTTTGCCAGCGGCTTTGCCGATCAGAGTCACATGACGCGCCTTTTCGTCCGCAACTTCGGCCTTTCGCCAGGTGCCTATGCCGCGGCTATTGGCTGAGACCTCCGCAATTTTATTCAAGACCTGATAGTGACGACGGGGTTTTCTGCGGCGCCAAGCAAAAATATGCAGAAGGAGATGCCCATGTTTTTCCGCCATTCGAACGAGATGTGGAGCGAGTTTCCCGAACTGGTTCCCGGCGTGCTGTTCGCCGAGGGGATCGGTTCCGATGTCGATGTTACGGATCGCATCGCTGGATATCATACGATCGCCGCCGAGCGGCTGGCGCAGGGTAGCGAAAGCGAGATGCCAGAAATACAGGCCTGGCGGCGGACGTTTTCGAAGATGGGATTGAAGCCGACGCAATATCGCTGTGCGTCCGAGGCGCTGCTTCGCCGGTTTCGCCAGGAGGGATCGTTGCCGCAGCTACACCCGCTCGTCGATCTCTGCAATGCCATTTCGATTGCCTTTGCCATTCCCGTCGCCGCTCTGGATCTCGCGAAAATATCTGGTGATCTCGAAGTGCGGCATGCCGACGGCAGCGAAAGTTATCTGACCTTTTCCGGCGAGACGGAGCGCCCGGAACCGAAAGAGGTGATTTTTGCGGATGCGGTGGGGCAGGCGCATGCCCGGCGCTGGACCAATCGGCAAAGCGGCCTGTCTGCAGTGCGCGACGACACGCGCTCCGTGCTGATCGTCGCCGAGGCGATGCACGACGAGGCGCGCAGCGACATTCCAAGGCTGGTCGATGCAATTGCGGCGGAGCTGGCCGCCATCTGGTCGATCACGGCCACACAGGGGCTTCTCAGCCCTTCTTCACCGCGATTTGATCTGACATCTGCAACGAATTCGCAACGACGGCAAAAACCTGGTTGACAAGCCGCTTGTTCAGGCAGAGCAGGGGCTTCGATAGATTTCGAACGATTGAAAAGCAAGTCTCCGCGCATCCGCGCAGGCGGACGAAGAAGGCCGATGGATACCCTGCAGACTCAAGACCGGCCGAGCGTGCTCGGGCACTCTGGTTACCGTTCCTTTGCGGCATCGCGCGTTTTTTCCTCGATAGGCTTTCAATCCGTGACCGTCGCCATGGGCTGGATGATCTATGACCAGACCCACAGCGCCTTTTTCCTCGGGCTCGTCGGCTTGTGCCAATTCCTGCCCATGGTCATCCTGACCTTCGTGGTCGGTCATGTCGCCGATCGGTTCGATCGGCGACGCATCGGTCTTGCCTGCCAATTGATCGAAGCGCTGACCGCACTGGTGCTGGCCGTGGCCGTCTGGCAGCGCTGGATAAGTCCCGCCGGGATCCTGGCGGCCGTCGCCGTCATGGGGGCGGCAACGGCCTTCGAGCGTCCCACAATGGCGGCGCTACTGCCCAACATCGTGCCGTCCTCGCTGCTGCAGGTGGCCATCGCCACCTCCACCTCGATGATGCAGACGGCCTTCATCATCGGTCCGTCGCTCGGCGGCCTGCTCTATGGCGTCAGCCCTGTTGCGCCCTTTGCCGCTTCCGCCGGGCTATATGTCATTGCCAGCATCAATGTCATCTCGATCCGCCTTGAGCAGCGACAGGCTCCATCTCGCGAACCGATGACGCTGAGCTCCGTTTTTGCCGGTGTCTCCTTCATCAAAAGCCGGCCGGTCATGCTGGGGACGATCTCGCTCGATCTCTTCGCCGTCCTGCTTGGCGGTGCAACGGCGCTGTTGCCGATGTTTGCGCGCGATATCCTGCATGCAGGGCCGTGGGGACTTGGCCTCCTGCGCGCCGCGCCAGCGATCGGGGCGCTGGCCATGTCGATCTGGCTGGCACGCCGGCCACTGCAGACGGATGTCGGCAAGAAGATGCTGTTCGCGGTGCTGATTTTCGGCGTTGCCACCGTCGTCTTCGCGCTCTCGAGCAATATCATGCTATCCGTCGCCGCGCTCTTTGTCGTCGGTGCATCTGATACCGTCAGTGTCGTCGTGCGGAGCTCGCTCGTGCAGCTTCTCACGCCGGATGCCATGCGCGGCCGCGTCAATGCTGTGAATTCACTTTTCATCGGCACGTCCAACCAGCTTGGCGAATTCGAGTCCGGCATGCTTGCGAGCGTGCTTGGGCCGGTCTTGACCGGCATTGTCGGCGGCCTCGGCACCATATTCGTGGTGCTGCTCTGGATGCGGCTTTTCCCGGATCTGACCAAGGTGAAGACGCTCAGGGGCTAACGGCCTTCATCGCCCCGATGCACTTGTGCAAGGCTGTCCAGCCCGACATCTCGTAGCAAATGCCTGTTTGCCAAAGGCAATACGTCCCGCTTGCCGTTGCCTTTCGCATGCGGCCATTTTTCACCGTTGCTTTGTCGAAACAGAAGCCGCGTTATCCATGACTTGGCGCGGTAATCATGAAGGATATTCATCTGATCTCGACCTAAATGCTCTCGAGAATAGACATATGCCCCTAAAATAACGTGGTGTATAATGAAGCGTTGCGCTCCAATGTATGCGAGATTTTCATGGGAAAGAGACCGCTTCCACCGCTATCCGTGCTGCAGACATTCTGCGCGATCGCTGAAACCGGCGGCTTCGGTCGCGCCGCGGAACGGATCGGGCAGACGCAGACGGCCGTCAGCCATCAGCTTGCTCAGCTCGAAGGATGGATCGGAGGGCGGTTATTCGACCGAGGCCGAAACGGCGCAAGACTGACGCCATTGGGTGCGCGCCTGCATCCGGCAGTCGTTGGAACGATTGCCGAACTGGAGGCAGCACTTTACCAGGCGCGCGCGAGCGTCTCGGTTCGCAGCATCGCCGTTTCGGTCACTCCGGAATTTTCGAGCCAGTGGCTGGCGACACGCCTGCCGGATTTCTGCCAGCGTCATCCGGAAATCGAAGTGAAAATGGCCGTCGGTTATCAGCGCCCCGATTTCCAGCCTGGCGGTGCCGATCTGGCAATCTGGCTTGGCCGTGCCGAGGCAGGCCTCACGCAGGAGGAACTGCTGACGGACGAGGAGTTCGTCGTCAGTTCGCCGCAGCTATCGGAACGATTGCCGCCACGCGAGGGCATAAGGGCCGCGCCGCTGCTGCGTTATGCCGGCATGCGGCATACGATACTGGATTGGCAACGCTGGTACGAGCAGATCACCGGCGGGAACAATGGCGAGGCAATTCCGCGTTTTGACATCGCGCGGGCGGTGGAGGAGGCGCCGTTGTTCGATTCCTTCGCCGCCATGCTTGAAGCCTGCCGGCAAGGCCGTGGTTTCGCTCTTGTTCGCAGCTCGCTGGTCGCTCGCGATCTCGCCGAGAAGACGCTGGTTCGGTGTTTCGTCGAGGTGCAGCCGGCCGCCGTCAGCTACAATCTTCTTTATCCACCGAACGCCTTGCTGAATCCAGCGGCAGTGCTGTTTCGCAATTGGTTGCTTTCGCAAATCCGCTCGTCGGATTAGGGCGCCTGCCTCAATCGCGCAATCTTATCAGGCCGGCCTCGGTGGAGGCGAAACCAAGTTTTCGATAAAAGCCGGTAAGGTGTGGTTCGAAATCGACATGCAGCCATTCAGCGCCGCCCTCGCGAGCCAGGATTTTCGCCCGCTCGACCAAGGAGCTCGCAATGCCCTGTCGCCGAAATGCAGGATCGACGCAGGTGTCGAGAATGAAAGCGTGAATGCCGCCATCCCAAGCGACATTGACGAAACCGACCAGCCTCGCGTCGGCGAATGCGCCGACATGGGCGAGGTTTCTGGAAAAGATCGGTTGGAAATCCCGCGCGGAGGAGGCCTCCCAGGCAGATGCCCATAGGGCATTGAGCGCCTCATTTCCGAGATTTGGATTGTCGCTATATTCTATCTCCATTGACGTCCCTTCGGATGGGTACTGTGCGAATTCTTGTCCGTCCGATCTGATCAAATCGAAGGCGAAAAGCGCTGAATCGAAAAAGTGCTGAACCTATGTCGGATCCGGTCATTCTCGATCGTCCTTCAAAGGTGAGCATAAAACAAAGGAGGCAAAAATGTCCTATGTCGATGGTTTTGTTGTTGCCGTGCCGAAAGACAAGATCGAGGCCTATAAGGCATTGGCGCGCAAAGGCGGAGAGGTCTGGCGCGAATATGGTGCGCTCAGCTATGTCGAGGCGATAGGGGACGACGTGCCCTATGGCGAACTCACCTCCTTCCCGCGTGCGGTGCAGGCGACGGAAGACGAGGTCGTGGTGTTTTCGTGGATCACCTATGAATCGCGGGAGAGCCGCGACGCGATCATGGCAAAGGTCATGGCCGATCCGCGTTTGGAGCATGAAATGAAAAACATGCCCTTCGATGGCAAGCGCATGATCTATGGCGGCTTCAAAATCGCCGTTGCACTATAGGCGGTAGGCAGTGGCCGGACTTGACATTCCGGCCACTGCGCCCGACCTGATGCGGAGTGCCATCGCCACGTCAGGGAAATGCCATGCCGCAAACCGTTGTTACGCTCGCCACCCACGGGCAGGGGCTCTACGAATTCACCGAGGAGGCGGCGGAATTCGTTCGGACAGTGGCGGGCGGCGGCGAGGGGCTCTTGACCGTCTTCGTGCGCCATACGTCCTGTTCCCTTCTCATTCAGGAGAATGCCGATCCCGATGTGAAGACGGATCTCAAGGCTTTCTTCAGCCGGCTCGTGCCGCCATCCTCCGATCCTTCGATGCGCTGGATCGTGCATACGCTGGAGGGGCCGGACGATATGCCGGCGCATATCAAGGCGGCGCTGACTCAGGTTTCGATCGGAATTCCGGTAATGGCCGGCCGGCTGGCACTCGGCACCTGGCAAGGGATCTATCTTTTCGAGCACCGCGACCGGCCGCACCGGCGTGAAATCGTGCTGCATTTTTCTGCCTGAGCCCTTTGCATACCTCGCGTCAACCGGTTGTTAAGCGTCCTGAATACAATCTGAACGGCCAATTCGCGTTCGGTTCAGCTTGGCTGACCTAACGTGCCCTCAATCCCAAAGGTGTCGGTCATTAACCGGCCCGATAACGGGATTGCAACGATCCGCAGCAAGGATTTGAAGGAGAAACACCATGACCAATCTTTTCGCCAAGGCAGGTATTGCAGCCCTCATCGCTCTCGGCGCCATCTCCGCAACGGCCGTCACCGCATCGGCTAACGATTTCCATCCCGGCATCCAGCAGGCACGCTATGACCACTATCGCGGCCGCAGCTGCTCGCCGGGCCTCGCCGTTCAGAAGGCACGCGACATGGGCCTGCGCCGCGCCCGCATCGACAACATCACGCCGCGCCGCGTCGTGGTCGAAGGGTTCGGCCGCCGTGGTCCGGATCGCGTCGTCTTCGCAAACGTGCGCGGTTGCCCGCTGATCCGCCGCTGATCGCAGCGCACCGAAGTTTTCCACATCTATTCGACGGATTCGAAGCCGCCGCCGAAAGGCAGGCGGCTTTATTATTTACGTTGTGCTATTATTGGCCATCTGGTGTCATTTTAGCGTTCATTGTAGCTGAATATTGGATGAGTGGCTGATTCTGAGCTCGTTCAGTGTCGCATCGTTACCTCTTGCTCGTTCGCTCGGCAAATACTGCGGAGATGAGGGCGGTTTTGATTTACGGAGTACATAATGAAACAAATGCTGGCAAAGCTGGGGGTCACCCTTGCGGTCGCAGTGACTGCTCTGTCGGGCACGGCGGATTTTGCTGCCGCGCAGGGCGTTGATATCTATGTCGGTCCCGGCCGGCATCGCCCGCCACCGCCAGACTATGATCGGCCGCCGCCGCGTTTCGACCGCCGCGGCTGCGACCCGCGTCAGGCTATCGACGTTGCCCGCAGCTACGGTCTGCGTCGTGCCCGCGTCGTGGATGTGACGCCGCGCCGCGTCATCGTCGATGGCTTCGGTCGCCGCGGTCCGGATACGATGATGTTTGCCAATGTTCGCGGCTGCCCGCTGCTTGGCCGCTGATAAGCATTGCGGGCGCGCAAGGCGCCCGCTCTTCATGTTGACCTTTTCGCCTTTTTTGGCGGGGGCCGCGAAACCGTCCTTTGCTCGGTCCGAAATGGATTTGAGCGAAGGGCGGTTTTGTTTTGATCAAGAGCGGTTCAGCTTTTCACGGAATCTCTGATCCGCTCTATCTCTTTGTTGTCTAGCAATTCCGGACGGAAAACCGCTCAGCACTTTTCCTGGAATTGCTCTATTGCTGGATCGCGTAGGTGATGCTCACCGAAGCGTTGTACTCGTTCTCACCGGTTGCGACCGGAACAGCCTTATCCATCGGCGCTGCTGCGGCCATGCTGCGCATGTAGGGCTGCGGCGGAGCAGCGACCCCACCCTCATGGATCGCGATGACGCGGCCAAGCTTGACGCCGGCGGCATCCGTCAGGGTCTTCGCCTTGGCGGCGGCATCGGCGACGGCCTTCTTACGGGCTTCTTCAAGAACCGTATCCGGCTTGTCGTTGGTGAATTGAATATCGCCGCCCTGGTTGATGCCGAGCTTGACTGCCTGGTCAAGCAGGCCGCCGAGCTTCGAGAGGTCACGCACACGAACGGTCAGGCCGTTCGTCACCTGATAGCCGGTCAGGACCGGCGGCTGGCCACGGCCGTCCTTGTCGTTCGGATAGGTATATTGCGGCTGGATCGAAAAGCCCGAGGTCTGCAGATCGCGTTCGGCAATACCGCTCTCCTTCAGCGTCGTCAGTACGGCGCCCATGGCCTTGCTGTTTTGGTCGAGCGCATCCTGAGCTGCCTTCGCCTGCTGGACGACCGACAGCGTTACAACGGCCATATCCGGCGCAATGGCCGCATGTCCTTCACCAGTGACGGTGATGACGGCTTCCCGCGGCTTGGCGTCTTCGGCAAAGGCTGCAGCCGCAGGCACGAAGAAAGCGGCGCTCACAAGAGCGGCAAGAGCAAAATCTCTGGTTTTCGTCAGAAGCATGGTTCGTTCCTTGGTTGATAATTCCTCGGGATTCGCTTTTGCGGATTGATTGTGAAGCTATTACGGCAGTCCCTTGTCCGAAAAGAGAAATTGGGTTAGAGCCAAGTCGGCTGCGGGGAACCATTGCTCCGGAGTCGCAAGCGCGAAGTTTTTGTCGCGCCGGGCCTGTAGCTCAATGGTTAGAGCCGGCGGCTCATAACCGCTTGGTTGGGGGTTCGAGTCCCTCCGGGCCCACCATTTCTTTCAATGGCTTACATGGAAAATTGCTGAAATATCGCGTGATGCGATCACCACTTCCATTTTAACCTCCTGTGTTGGAGCGTTGTGGGTGAATTGGCTTGTCGTTACGCTATGGTCAAAGATACTTATTGACCAACGGGGCATCATGATGATTTTGACCGCTCAGCTTTCTAATTGTGTGCAATTCTCGCGCGAATATGTTTCCCCATAGGCAAAGCCATCCTGTGGGCTGCAAGGTCGATATGATAGTCAGCTCTGTGGTAGCGAGAAGACGAGCACCACAGTAACGAAAGCTACAATTACAACTAGAAGTGATAGTTGGAACGAGCGGTTTATTATCGCGAACGACCTGCCGATCCTTGCGCGGGCGATCGAAACGAGGAGAACACAAATGATGATTGTGACAGCTAGTGCTGCCAACAGCATTGAAAGCTCGTTTCCGATATCGGCCAGCCCTGTATCCAAAAGCCCGCGGATCACGGGTCTTTGTAAGGAAGGTACCTTCGCTGCTACTTGATCGGTCAGACGCAAAAGCCGTTGCTTGAGCGTCCACGACTCGAAAATCAAAAAGCCGACGGCAAGTATAAAGGCAGCGTTGGCTACGCCATTGACATTGAAATAGAGATGTTCAGCCGTAGAAAATTTGGGGTTTTCTGCCATGCTTTCAATTTGACGTGCCCTCTCAGCGGCAGTCTCCCTTACTTCGGCAATTTCCTCCTTTAGTTCGTCGATATCTTCTCCATCTCGTGGAGGTATCACGGGCGTTGGACTGGCTGCCGGCATCGGCTTGCGAATTGAAAGAAATGTCGTCAAGACGAGAACAACGACACCCAGAATCGCGGCGCTGATCTTTGGATTAACGTTCTCAAGGTTCTGGGCAATGAATTGGATGATGGGAATAATAGCTTCCACGGTCCGCTCCTCATTCAGAGGCTGTAATTTACACTAGATTGGCATCCGCCCTTTACCTATGCGAGTGCGCAATTGGTGTAATCGTCCCATTAATTCGTATATTATCGTGCTGGATTGCGAGGCTTTACCAACTCAATAGAGCCAAGTCCCTTTCAGGGCGGTGCCATGAGCGGCCCATCGCCATTTGGGGGCTCTTCAATGACCTGTGGTCTTCATCGGGCGAATTGCCTGTTTCGGGCGGACGCCATGTGGCAGCCGACTGCTCTATGCCGCATCGAATCCGGCGTGATATGCGACCGCGCCGGTTGGCGCAGCTCCCTCGAATACGATGCGCTGAAAATATTCGGCGGGCACGTCGGCGTAGCGCAGGGCAGGGTCGCTCGTGAAGCCGAAGCGGGCGTAGTAGCGGGGATCGCCGAGGACGACGCAGCCATTGGCGCCGTGCTCTTTCAGGCGGGCCAGTCCTGTCTCTATCAGCGCCTTTCCAATGCCGTGGCCCTGCCGGTCGGGCCGGACAGAGACCGGGCCGAGGCCGTACCATTTTTCGGCTCCGGATTCGATGGCGACGGGCGAAAAGGCCACATGCCCGACGATCTGGTCATTCTCCATGGCGACGAGTGAAACCGTCAGCGCTCCCGCGTTTCGTAAGGTATCCACGATTGCGGCCTCCGTGCCGGAACTATGCTCCGCGCCGTCGAAGGCGGCGATGGTGACTTTGCGGATGGCGTCAATATCCTCCGGCTTTTCTGCGCGTAATTCGGTCAACGATAGGGTCTTCCATGTTGATGGTTTGGTTGCGTATTCTCTAAACGCAATGGCTTGTCTCGAATGGAGTACAGAGGAAATGTTCATGCGCATTATGGTGCCGAATGGCATTCGCAGCCAGAGCAGAAGCTTTAGCGTCGACTACTGCCTATATGGAAGCCGCATCGACGGAGCAGGTGGGTGTATTGAAGCGCAGGTCATACAATTTGCCGGCTTCAGTCATCCGGCATTGTCGGCGTGCCTTGATGAAATATCATCTGCCATCGACCATCGATGCGCTGCCAAATCGAACTTCGCAGGACATGTCGGGCAGGTTTGTCTCCTTCTGCAGATCGAACGCTTCGATATGTGACGAGGACGGCGTCAGGGGAAATCGACCGAAAGGTATAATCGCGCGCCATGACGGGCTGTGAGGGCGGTTCTGTTTTTTCCGCCGCTAGATGCATGATGAGCTCGTCCCTATCATCGTAGATCGTTCCCGAACTCCCGAATTCGACAAAGCCTTTCGCGAGGAGGCTTGCCACCGTGCGTGCGGATTGCCGAATTTCAGGACGATGCAATTCTTCCTCAAGCCGGCGGATTTGTTCGAACTCGCTTTGTGAGATTTCCATCTATGACCCCGCGCGGTCTGGTTGCGATTGTCACATGCTTCCGGTTACATCAGTTGTTCGAGAATTCGCTCTTGCTCAAGCTTGCGGGGCTCATCATGATCGATTTGCCGGCATTGCTCCAGCTCATTGGCAAAAAGCTCTGCGGCGTGGCGGCCGGCATGCGTCCTGTCATCTTCGATGACCGCAGCGATCCGTCGAAATAGCTCCATTTCGAAGCTGCTGGCAGCGTTCGAAAGGCTCGGTCTCGCCAATCTCGCGCCACCATCGAGGCGGATAGCCGAGACGTAAAATTCGTCTTCATAATCATCTCCGGCAGAGGTCAATTCAGCGCGGCCATAGAGCAACAGCCCGGTTTCCCAGCGATCGCAGAGGCGAATGCTGAGCTCGTCGAATGAATATTCGCAGGAGAAGGCGGGGCTGGCTTGCATGATCATACCTCCATTTGCGCAATCGATGCAGGGAAGGCGTTTGCTTCCTGAAAATCAGCGGCTTTCGAAGTCCCGGCTGACCCCGGCGAGATATGAAGCGGTGCTCCGAGCATTACGGCAATCTCCTTTCGATATTTCTTCGGATCGAATATCGATACCGTGGCCTGTCCGGTTTCGCTGACTTCGCGCAAGCTTTACGTCTTGCGCGGGCTCAATCCTTTCAGGGCCGACGGCACTTGATATGGATACTGCACATAAACATAATACGTGTCAACATTATTTATGTTGTTTCAATTAAGGACGACACCAAAAGTGTTTCTAAGTCTATGCGGATTAGCTACTTGCGGGCAATGTGTCCGCAAATGCGGCCGATGACTGTCAGTCGCTCGAGCTCGACGGTGAACGTCTCAAGGGCAGGATTGTCCGAAATGATCTTCACTTGGCTGGGGTGGGTGAAGGGCACGCGCTGAAGGCGCTTGATCTGCGGTTCGGAATAGCCGTCGCTGATGGCGTAGACGGTATCCGTCGTCATTTGGTTCTGGGAGAGGTCGACGATGACGCGATCACCCGGCATGTAGGTCGGCTGCATGGAATCGCCGACGACTTCCATGATGATGGTATGGTTCGGCGAGGCCTTTGCCTCGTTCCTCAAATAGCCTGTGGGAATAAGCCATTCCGCGACGATTTTATGCCCCGCGACGTTACCGGAGCCGACAGGAAGGTTGATGACTTCGCCAATAATGCCGCTTCCGGCTCCCAATTTGACATCGACTTCCGGCATCGCGCCTGCGATCTGCGGCGTCCAATGCTCGCGGCTATAGCTGTGCTCTTCGCCATCTTCGGCAAATCCGTCCTGATCCTGCACGTCGGGATCGAATGAGGTGACGATGGTCGGCGCCACACGCGCCACCGTGCGCGGCCCTTCTCCTGTCAGGAGATAGCCGGCAGATGTCCCGAATTTCTTGGCGTAGCGATTGGCGATTTCTGCATTGAACTCGTTCTGCCCGTTCTCGTGCGCGCGATAGGTGGACAGGCTCACGCCGAGCGCTTCCGCTGCCTTCGTGGCTGATGGATAATTTGCGGCTTCGCGGGCCGCCTTCAGTCGTTCGCCCATGGATTTTTGCATTTTTCGACCCTTGCAAAATTTACAACATAAATCATGTTGACATCATCTTTATTATCAACATAATTGGTGTTTATCAAGGGGCCTGCGGCGTAAGCTGCTGCGGACCGATCCGCGGATTTTAGGCCGGATGTATTGAAAGGTGACGGTATGACCACAGGCAGAAGGGGTAGAAGGGCATCGTCCCGCGCGGGATATTTCGACTGCTTCTTGGGCTGCCCCGGTTGCCGGCGCATCCTGTCGATTGCGGAAGTTATCGAACTGCATTGCGAGAACTGCGATCTCGCGATCGTGCCATTGGAAATAGCCCTTGGCGAGCCAGTCAATGAAGCGCCGGATCTGGGAAGATTGTCATGAGCGAATTGCTTCAGGGCTTCCTGGCTTGCGTGGGCGCAGCATTTTTCTTCGGCACCATGCTGGTAGCGGTAAAATCAATCATCAGCAGATCGTCATGCTCATATGGCGAGAATGAAGATTGTGGTGCGCCGGAAGGGGATCAGATCCACTTTCGGGTCGCTGAAGACGAAAATACTCGTGCCGAGAAATCGGCACGTCTCGTCGAAATGGGCTGACGATCACCAACGCTTCCCATCGAAACCCAACAGAACACTCAACAGACAGATCCGGTCCGTCGGCCGGAGGAGGTTGCTATGAACGAATTTCAAATCGGAACTGAAGCCGTTGCCGACGGTCATCACGGTTGGATCCGCAAGGTGCATCGAGCGACAAACGAGATAGTCCGCGATAGTCGCGGCGAGCCGATCGTTTTTGCGACGCAGGATGCAGCGAAGGCTGCCGCCGGCGAGGCGATGGTCGCCTATCTCAATACGCCGATGCTGCGAGATGGGGCGAGGGTCGAGGCAATTTTCAAGGCGGAAGCCTTCTTCAAACCGAAGCCTGCCACTGCCGCGGGCGTTGCCTGATCCGTTTGCTGGAATGGGAAAAGCATCAAATTCAGTGAGGAAAGGAGTTAAGCTGTCATGACCAAAGGCAGGCTGGATCTTCTTCTCGATGGGCTCGGCATCAAGCTGGTTCCGGTCCATCGGCGACGCGCCCCCGCGGAAAGTCACGCGCGCGGGACGATGCAGGAAATCCGGGGTCGCTATGGCGATGGCCATCTGGTTTTCGTCTTGCGGTGCATCCGGCAGACCGGGAGCAATCGGGACGAACTCTGGTCGGACACGATCGGTGCGGTGTCCGATGTCCTTGCGCAGCGCCAGGATTGGGCGCTGCAGCGTCCGGGCGATCTACTAGGCGCCTTCGACGATATCGCACTTGCTTCCTTGCGCACGGATGCGGTCGCACGACGGCCTTGGCCTATTCGCGCGACGTTGCGCACGCTGATCTATCAGGAATTGGAGAAACGACTTGATGCACCGATTTGCCTTGCAGTTTGATGACCTGTCCAGTTACGCGGCCGAGATCGCTGATTTGAGCCTGATCGTCCGTGCCCGCTTCGTCGAGGCTGCCGACACGATGGTCCATCTCGATGTGCGAGGCGTTCGCCCTGACCGGATGCGGACGCTTTGGCCGGAGGTTTTGCCAGAGCCGACGGACCATGCCGATATCCGCATCCGCTATCGTCCGAGTGCCGCGGCGATCAGCCGGGCGGAGGAGGTCTTGCAGGAATGGCTGCGCATTCACGTACAGGACGAGGAGCGGCGCATCCTGCTTTCGCGCTGGTCTATTTGCCTTGCTGCGCCGCATATTGCCGGATCCTTCCGGGATTTCTGCGCGCGGACGGGGCGGGTGCGCCGCACGGCCGAGCGGCGCATTCAGAGCGAATTCCAGAATCTTGCCAGCGCGCTTCTCGCCGGCTCACCGATATTGCAGGAGCCGGATTGGTCGCGCATATCCCCGATGATGCCGAATGCGCCTGGTCGGCTCGATCGGGTAAGACCGCAAGCACCCAAGCATGAAAACCACTGGCTGCCGGATGATGCGCGGCCTGTCTTCGATGCGGCAAGCCCGGAACTTGCCGAACTGGCCAAACGACTGGAGCGCGGAAACCGCAGGCGCGCCAAGATGAACGCCTGATTTGCAGCGACGATTGCGGTCCGAACCCGCATAATCGTTGCGATGCATCAATATCTCTGCTCGGTGACTTGTGGTCACTCGAATGCAAAGACGCCGGCCGGGCACGTCCTTGTGGTGTCCTCGCCGAAATCCTGGACTGCATATTCCGCCAAAAGCCGAAGTCGCGATTTCGGCAGATGCGCGCGCCAGGGATCACCGATCAAGATGTCAATTCCCTGTGCCAGGCAGTGATCCAGAAACGCTATGACTTTCTCGGCAAGAGCCGCTTCATAGAAAAGATCTCCGACGCATATGACATCGACTTCGGGCGGTTCGCCTTGCGTCAAGTCCGCGAGCATCGTGTTGATCGCTACACCATTGAGTGCCGCATTGAGCTCGATCGTCGCTATGGCATAGGGATCGATGTCGGCGGCATGGACTGTCGCGGCCCCTGCTTTTGCGGCTGCAATCCCGACGATTCCCGAGCCGGCCCCCAGATCCAGCGCGCGACGGCCGGCCACGCTTTCCGGCCTGTCGAGAAGGTAATGCGCCAGAACCAGGCCTCCTCCCCAATAATGCGCCCAATAGGGTGAACCGAATTGCGGATCCCGCTCGGCGAGGCGTCGCAACCCGCTTTGCGGGCCTGCTTTATGCAGACGAATGTCCGTAATGCGGGGAACGGGCAGGACTGGAAGGTTGGCGACGATAAATTGCCGAATCCACTCGTTGTTCATTGCATCGTCCGAACCGCGATATCGTTGCCGCAGCGAACTCGTGCGCATCAGCTTGAGCTTTTCCTTCGATTGAATTCTATCGTCCATGGCAGCGGTTCTTTGAGGTCCAAGCAGGTGGATTGAGGTTATCCGCTTCAATTCGTCGGACTGCAGAGTGCAATATTTTCCTGTGATTTCAATCTATTATTTGTAATCTCCGTCAAAACTCGCATTCCTTGCGCGGCAAGCGCTCTTCAAGGGTGTCGCCAATTGAGCCGAAAACTGGTTTGATCTCTTACCAAGCCCGGCGGAGGTCAACCAACTTCTTGATGCATTGGACGGCAAGGTCGGTCTCAACGGGGACTTCGGCAATTGGGAGCGTGCCGGAAAATACGATGATCTCGCGAGGATCATGGGTCGCGCCGAGCTTTGCCACGCAAAGGGGCGTTATTCCGCAGCTGGCCTTGATGCCGAGGATTATATTCGTTGTGTCAAGCTTTCCACCGCCGCCGGCTACGAGGGGCCTTTTACGCTAATATATGATTCGGCATACCGTCGGGACGAATGGTCCGGCATCCTTGAAGAGCGGGACTGCATCGCCAATGTTTTGAAAGATGAGACGGTAGCTCAGAACTTGCTGTAACTGAAACGGTACCACCGTTCTGTTCGATATAGATCGTCCTATATCGCGATTTTTAGGATGGATGGGTGCTGGACCTGATCATCAATGAAACTCATGGTCGTACAGAGCGCCCAGAAGCTGGTCCTGGGTTTGATAACCGGCATTGTAGAGATCGATAGCCACGTTGGCCGCGGACAGGCCCTCCTGACTTTGCAGTCTTATACTGCGCTCCGCGCACCAGGCGAAGAGTGCGCCTGCGAGGACATCAATGTCGTCAGGGTAAAGCGGCGCGTTGACCATCATAGACATTCGCTACACCATTCATTGTTGGAGCTGAGATCAGTTTGGGGTGAAGCAAACACTGCTTTGGTTTTGGAAATTTGCAACCGCCTTCATTGCTCGACGTTAACGTCAGCCTGATATGGAACAGGTAGCGTGTCTCTTAATGTGACAAGGGTTCTTTACGGCACATCATTGCAGAGTCTGATGCTCAGGCCGGGCTGTTGGATGTGTAAGCCTGTCCTTTATGCCGTGTGGCGCAACAAACAAAAGGACGCCGAGCGTAATTGCCAGCGCCACTAGAAGGGATAATGCGAGCTTCGGTCTGGAAGGCATTATTGGTGAATTGGATAGGACGCCCTGACTGCGGCCTCGATCAACTCCTCGGCATACGAAAGTGCCGATGCCGTGTCTTCTCCGTCGAGTTTCAGTTCCTTGCACTTGTGATGCATGGCTCTGCGAATTTGTGCGAGCAATGCAGCGTCAATATCGACTTCTCCTTCGTCAAAGACGTGCGTCAACGCAGATTGAGCAACAATTTCCAGAACTGCGACCCTACCTTCGATTTCACCGAGGGATGGTATTGCATTCCTCTTCACGTGCTGTTTGCAGTCGCGATGGGTAGTAAGCATTTCGGTCACCTCCTTCACGAAAGAAGATAACTAACGAAAGGAGAAAAAGTTCGGCGGAATTTGCTAAAAAAGCGATTTTTGCAGCGTTCACCAGCGACGTTTATCAACGATGGGAGTGCCTTCATCTATCATCTCACTTCATGGGGCACAGACCGGGGTTCGACAATACATCAGCGCAATGCGGTGAACGGCGAAAATCATCATAATAGAGAGTCCAAACCGTAGTATCGGCGGCGCGATATGGGCCAAATTTAAAGTATTGATTCTTTCCAAGCCCGTGGTCTGCATGTCCTATGTGGCCGGTAACCGATACGATCCATTTATTGTTAGCGAATATTTCGATATGACCCGAGCCATCCGGGCCGGGTTTGCTGTAGATGGCGAAGTCGATCCAGCCGGAAGAAGGAGTTGGTAGCTTGTTGCCGCGATTTATTACCTTGATTGCGTTGGTGCAACTGGTGAATTCTCCACCGTCGCCGTCATTCCAATTATCATCCGTCGCGACCAAGGCACGCATCTGATTGGTGTCCGGCCGGAACCAAACAGGCGTTTCGCCGTCACCACAAATTTCACCATCGCCCTTGGATTTGCCGTTCCTGGTCGGTGCGACGTAGTTGGTTTCCACTGTGGCGAAAAGCTTGCCGTTGTTCAGCCGCAGGGCCAGGAAGGGGCTGAAATCTCCCTCTGCCTTCGGCCCGATTTCCCGTTTCCATTGCGCAATGAGATAACGATGATCGCCGGACGGGATGGGATCGGCAAATTTCACGGCAAAGCCGTACCAAACTCCCTCATCGTAGGGTACGCGATATTTGGTACGCTCCCAGATCTCCGCTCTTTCGCTGCAATTCGCTTTACCGGGCGGGCAGAATGGTTTGACACTCAGCTTCAGCGCGCCGGCGCCGGTCCGCTTGACCTCCGATTGAAATTCAATCGCCCCCGCTTTCTGCTCGAAGTTATCGCGATAATAAAGATGACCGGACGGCGCGAAATCCGTACCGTCGAAGCCGTCGTGCAGGACCATCTGCGCCGGGTTGTCAGCCAGAGTTGGCGTTGCTGCGCAGGTGCAGGCCAGGATGGCGGGCAGTGCGTATTTTGCATTCATGCAGGAGTATTCCTCTGGCGGGACATTCATACAGCTTTATCAATGACCTGTTCGCTTCTTGCAGGCAAGCGAGAGCTTGCGCGACCTAAAGGCAGATCGATGGTTC
Source organism: Martinezella tropici (assembly GCF_008370325.1). GTDB lineage: Bacteria > Pseudomonadota > Alphaproteobacteria > Rhizobiales > Rhizobiaceae > Rhizobium > Rhizobium tropici_B. Next base: position 764,435 of record NZ_VNIP01000006.1, read on the forward strand.
GTGAATCAAATCTGATCAAATCCACGAGAACCACAACCTATTAATGTGTTGATTGATGGTGCTACTTTAACCGCCTGTTAGACGCTTTGCGGTTCATATCCCCATGGATTGGGCTTGGTTGCGGCTATCAGCGCCCCGGACATGATTGTTCGTCGCCGCAACTTCAACGACGTTTTGATGTCGGTCATGAGACAAACCGGCGAAAGGTCGCTGTTGGGGACCGCCTTTGGCAAATGGGGATACAGAGCTGGCCATAAGCGAGGCCAAGCAACGACGGAAGATCGTGATTCTAACGTCGCACGCGTTTCTGCGCGGCTACCGCAAGGCGTCGATCCACTTCATCGCGTCCTGCTGGGCCGAACAGGGAGATAAGGTCGATTTTGTTACTATAGGACATAGCTGGCTGACCCTGTTGAAGGATCGCTCACGCTTTCGCGCGCTGTCCCAAGACCAGGCGAACCGATTTCAAGTTATCGCTGCTAACTTGAGAGCAGGTGCTTATCTTCCTCCGTTCCATGCCTTCAGCTCCAGCAACCGCTTTCTGAATGTAACAAATGCAGCATTCTTTCGGCTCTATGGCAGCTATCTCCCGACTTTTGCGCGGCGCGCAATCGCCGATGCAGATCTGGTCGTGATCGAAAGTGGTTCGGCACTCGCATTCTTTAACAAGGTTAAAAGGCTGAATTCGAGAGCTCGCACCTTGTATTTTTGCCGCGACCTGCTGCGCAGCATAGGCGCAGCACCAGTGCTGCAAGAGATTCAGGCCGCTCAGATTGGATGCTTCGACACGGTTTGCGTTCCTTCGGAAAGGTTGGGGGCGATGCTGCCACCGGGGGGGCGTGTGTGTGTCATTCCTCAAGGTGTCGACGCCGCACTGTTTGATCGCGAGCAGCCGTCACCATATCAACCCGGCAGCCGCAATGCGATTTCCATCGGCAATATGCTCTTTGATCAGGCTTCCGTCGCTGCCGTGGCGGCGGCTGCTCCTGATGTGAATTTTCACGTTTTCGGCGCAGCATGGAGCGGCTGGGCTCAACCAAATATCACGATCTACGGCGAGCGGGACTTTGAAAGCATCGTTCCTTATCTGCAGCATGCGGATTTTGGCATTGCGCCTTATCGGCTCACAGCCGATGAGGTTTATCTCGCTGAATCAAGCCTGAAGCTCGCACAGTACAGCTATTGCGGCTTGCCGATCCTGCTGCCTGATCTTGTTCCCTTTAAACGTGCCAACGGCATTCCATATCGTCTTCACGGCGAGGTTGCCTGGCGAGAGAAGATCGACGCGGCACTGGCGATGCGACGTTCGACGGCTTTCCGCGATGGAATAATGACCTGGGACGAGGTTGCCCGGCAGACTTTGGCCGCCGTCTTTTAAGCACAGTGATCTATTAGCTCGGAGCGAGGAAATTGAGCAGTCTGTCGGCGAATGGACGTGATGCTCTCGGCAACTTCGCCGCCGCCGTATCCATCAAAATCTGCACGTCTTCGGGTGTAACCAAGCGCAAAAAGCGGATTGCTAGCATGTAGGTGATTGCTCCGGCGGGAATGGCGACTACAAGCGCCGCAAGTCCGTCGAGGCTGTAAACGCCGAGACCTGCGGCGCTCGCGCAAAGAAGAGCTGCGAGCATCGTTTTTGCCAAGGCCGCGATAGGGACAGCAACGCGGACATATTTCCAAGCCATCAAGCCAAGCAGCGTAAACGTCAATATGACGATCATCGCCCGAGCTAGAGCAGCACCCTCGAGTCCAAGCAGAGGCACAAGAGCGGTCAGCAACACTATCGTCGATATGCCGCTTGCGATCTGTATGCGCAACAAAACAGCGCTGCGACCGGAAGCGCCGATTATACCCCACGGGATTACGGACATGCCGGCAAGCGAGACAAAAGCCAGTAGGGTAGCCGCTGCGGGAATGGCAGGCTCGAAGGCGTCGCCGAAGATCAGCGGCAAAAGTTCGGGCATGATGGTTGCGCCGCCAAGGCTGATCGGCAGCATGATCAGGGCGACGATACGGATAACACGTTGATACGCCGCATCAAGCGCCTGCTGGTCATTTCGCGCATGTGCCTCGGTGAAATTGACGATCAATGCCGGCGATATCTGGAGCATGGCCTGTTCAATGAGTCCGGCCAGGCCGAGGCCCGCCGCGAAGTAGCCAATGCTGGTCGGAGAGAGAAAGATACCGAGAAAAAGGAACTCTATGCGCGAGAGGACGAGGATCTCGATGAGATCGCTAAGCCACATGTACCGGCCATAGCGCAACATTTCCGGTGTGAGCGCGTTCCGCGAGTATTTTGAAGCGGGATCAATATAGCCTCGCAATTTCAACGCCTGCGGCAGATATCGGGCGACATAGCCGATCAAGGCGCCAGTCGGGCCTAGCAGCCAGGCTCCGGCGAAGACAAGCGGAACTTGCATCGTTCCGCCCAGTAAAGTCGTGCGGGCCGTTTGCCCGAAGCGGTTTCTTCCACGTGCCACGGCGGTCGAGAATACATGGAACGCATAGCTCAGGAACAAGAGCCCGGTGACCAGCCAGAACCAGGCATGCCATGCATCGCGGTGAACGTAAGTAATTGCGGTAAAGAGAAGAATAACCGCGGTAATCATGCCGACGGATATGAGAAAGCTGCGCAGCGCCGTACGGACCAATATTTTCCATGCGTCGCCATTGCCCGAAAGGCTCCCTGCATTGCGCAGCAAGGTTTGGGGCAGGCCCATGTCTGCCAGCGCTGCGGCCGCCGTCGCAACCCATAATGCATAGGCGACTTTGCCCGATCCGGCAGGGCCGAGCAGGCGGGCGGCGATGATGCTACTCGCGAAGCCTGCTACCAGCGAAATGGATGTTGCTGCCAGGCTTATCAGTGAGCTTCTAAGAAGATTGGATGCAGACGTGCTCATGGTCATCTATCTTGAAGGCCGACGCATAACCTTGTGTTAAAGGCGGCCTGATAGTTTTCACTTGCGTTCTAGTTGAAATTCAAGATGGCTGCTATGACAGATCGAGCTGCTGAGGGGGATGGATTTCTCATTCCGGGATATCTGCAGAAGGGATTGCGCGAGCGGATGCACAATCTCCTGTGGCGGCTTATGTCGCCTTTGCCGGACAGGGCTTATTGTGCTCTGAAATATCGTACCATCCGTGGCAAATTCCCCAATTTGACATCACCTCAAACCTTTACCGATAAGGTGCAGGCGCGGAAACTCTACGATCGCAATCCTCTCTTTTCACGCTTCGTGGACAAGGCCGACGCCAAGCTGCTGATTGCGGAACGGGTTGGCAGCCAATATGTCATTCCCACGCTTTGGGTCGGGACCAACCTGGCTTCCGTGGATTGGGCGGAAATTTCTTTGCCTGCCGTTGTCAAGCCGACCCATGCGAGTGGGGTGGGACGATTTCTTTATGGAGAGGCGGATGTGGACCGGCTTCTCAAGAATGATCCCTCGGCTGAGTGGCTATTGATCGATCATGCTTCCTACAACAGGGAGTGGGCTTACAGCCAATTGAAGCGCCGCATTCTTATAGAAAGCATGCTGCTCGTCGATGGCAGAGTTCCCTGGGATTATCGGCTCTTTACCTTCAACGGCAAGGTTTCTCATATCGAGATCGACATACGTGAGAATGGTCGAGGCTATTCCTGCAACTATACGCCCGACTGGCAGAAACTGCCGTTTTACGATCGGGATTATCTTGGTCTTTATCCAGGCGAAGTTGCGCGACCGCCGCGGCTGGATGAAATGATCCATGTCGCTGAAACCGTGGCGCATGATATCGATTTCGTTCGTGTCGATCTCTATGCATCGGCGGAGTGGGTCCGTGTCGGCGAATTGACCTTCTATCCCGGCGGAGGCTTCGAGGCGTTCGAGCCGGAAGAGTATGATCTCTTCATCGGTCAAAAATGGCGGCTTGGTTTCGAAGTCCCGAAGAGATAGGTGGACAAATCACTTTCTCCACGTTTGATAGGCCGATCCATTTTTAGGAAAGGCTTTCCATGACGATCGATCAGGACCTTGCTCGTATCGAGCTGCAAGAGGAAACGCTGCGCTTCGACGCTTTCGATCTTTCGACCGCCTGGGTGCTCGGCAAGCTGCTGCGTGACCTGGCCAGCGAGCGTAATCTGGGCGTCGCCATCGATATTACGCTGCATTCGATGCCGGTTTTCTACATTGCGTTACCCGGCTCCACCCCGGACAATTCCAATTGGATTCGCCGGAAACGCAACATGGTTTTGCGCTATTTCCGCAGCAGCTATGCCAGCACTTTGCGGCTGCAGCAGCAGGGGAAAACGATCGAGGACAATGGGCTTTCAAGCGCCGAATATGCCGCATCCGGCGGCAGCTTCCCTATTTTCGTCAATGGCACCGGCTGCATCGGCGCAGTTACCGTTTCTGGCCTTCCGCAGCGTGAAGACCATAATCTCGTTGTCGAGGCATTGGCTCTGACGCTTGGTCACGAGCTTCACAACCTCAATCTCGCATAGAAGGCTGAGGCGGCGCCGGGTTTGGATCGGGCGCCGCCGTCAATCTCAGATTTTGCCGCCAGCCTCGGCGATGACCTTGGTGAGACTGCCAGTTGCCGGGAAGAGGGGGATCAGGCATGCCTGCAAGGCGTGGTAAATATCCCCCTTGCCCGGGAACAGCGTGTGGGCCGGAACGAGACCCTCTGTCAGCTCTTCATGCCAGCCGCCATTGGTGTGATCTATGAACGCCCGGCCGATCACGCTCCAAATCTTGCGATAGCTTTCTTCGTGGAAGTCGCTCGGAACGTGTTCATTCAGATAGTGAGCGGCGCCTGCACCTTCGCAGGCAGGCCACCAGAGCTTGTTGCGTTTGGCCGGCGTATCTTCCCAGTCGAGCGTATAGAAGAAGCCGCTTTTATCATTGTCCCAACCCAGGGACATGGATTGCGAGAAGAGGCCCTTGGCGGCGTCCGGCATCCAGTCGTGACGTTTCTCCCCCAGCGACCAAAGCTGCAGGATAAGTCGCGCCCATTCCAGCCAATGCCCCGGTGTCGTGCCCGACGGCCGGAACATCTCATTGCCGCGATAATTCTTGTCGAGCACCCAATCGGCGTTAAAGTGCTCGGCAACACGCCAGCCAACAGATCCAGCCGAACGCCGGATAACGAGATCCGCGATGCTTTCGGCCTTGTCGAGATATGCCTTTTCGCCTGTGACCTCGAAGGCGGCCATCAGCGCTTCCGTCAAATGCATGTTGGAATTCTGGCCGCGATAGCTGCCGCCGTCGATCAGCGACCAGTCCTGGTTGAATTCCTCGGCAATTGCCCCATGCTTTGCTTCCCAGAACTTCGTATTCAGAATTTCCGTGACATCCGCGAGCATGCCGTCGGCCAGCGGGTGTCCGATTGTCTTGGCAGAAGACGCCGCAAGCAGCACGAAAGCGTGACCATAACCCTGCTTGCTGGAATCGACCGGGCCGTCATTGTTCAGGGACCAGACATAGCCACCATGTTTCGTGTCACGATGATGGTTCCATAGATAATTCATTCCATTGTCGACAATCTCGTTTGCGCCGGGACGACCAAGCAGCGACCCGATCGAGAAGCAATGCACCATGCGCGCCGTCGAGTGGATACCGCGTACGGGATTGGCCTTATCCAGCGGTTTGCCGGCATCGTCCATCTCATAGAATCCGCCCTTGGGATTGACGGCGCGATACTGGAAGAAATTGAAAAGCGCATCGGCCTGATCGAGCAGCCAGCGCCTGTGGTAGGCGCGGGTGCTCCAGTTTCCGAGCGTTGCGGGTTCAACCTGTATGTTCATGCCGTCCTCCTTGGATTCTTTTCCAGAAGCCGTATAGCGCCGCCCGAAAGCGCTGTCATGGCGTATGGGATGAAACTGTGTCGTTACCCTCGCGTTGTCCATGGTCGGGCCCCAATTCGTCCGGTCTGTCTTTTCCTGAAAGAACACAACTATAGAAGAGGCGTGCTTGCACTACATCGAACATGAGCGTAGATATGTTGACATAAAGATATCTTTATGTGATCTGGTTGCGGAGTCGCAATCAGGCCAGAGGAATTCGCTTATGTTTGACACTCTTTTTGGTTCCGAGACGGCGAAGCGCAATGGCGGCGAGATTTTCGAAGCCTTGCGAAATGCGGCGAGCGAACGGATACTCGTGCTTGATGGCGCCATGGGCACGCAGATCCAGGGTCTCGGCTTTGACGAGGATCAGTTTCGCGGCCATCGATTCATCGGTTGCGCGTGCCACCAGAAGGGCAATAACGACCTCCTCATCCTGACCCAGCCCGATGCGATTGAAGATATTCATTATCGCTATGCCAAAGCCGGTGCGGATATCCTCGAGACCAACACCTTCTCCTCCACCCGCATTGCGCAGGCGGACTACCAGATGGAAGGTGCGGTCTACGACCTCAACAAGGAGGGCGCCGAGATCGTCCGCCGCGCGGCGATCCGCGCGGAGCGAGAAGACGGCAAGCGCCGTTTCGTTGCCGGTGCCATCGGCCCGACCAATCGTACGGCCTCGATCTCGCCCGACGTCAACAATCCCGGCTATCGTGCTGTCAGCTTTGATGATTTGCGCCTGGCCTATGGCGAGCAGATCGACGGTCTGATCGATGGCGGCGCCGATATCATTCTGATTGAGACGATTTTCGATACGCTGAACGCCAAGGCTGCGATCTTCGCCTGTGAGGAGCGCTTCGAGGCCAAGGGCATCCATTTGCCTGTTATGATTTCAGGCACGATCACCGATCTTTCCGGCCGTACGTTGTCAGGTCAGACCCCTTCAGCGTTCTGGAATTCCGTGCGCCATGCCAGCCCCTTTACTGTCGGCCTTAATTGTGCGCTCGGCGCCAATGCCATGCGGCCGCATCTGCAGGAGCTTTCGGCAGCTGCGGATACCTTCATCTGCGCCTATCCGAATGCCGGTTTGCCGAACGAATTCGGTCGGTACGATGAAACGCCCGAGATGATGGCGGCTCAGGTCGAAGAGTTTGCGCGCGAAGGACTCGTCAATATCGTTGGCGGCTGCTGCGGTTCGACGCCTGAGCATATCGCCGCGATCGCTCAGGCGGTTTCCAAGTATCCACCGCGCAAGCTCGCCGAGCATCGTCCCTTCATGGCGCTTTCCGGCCTGGAGCCTTTCGAGCTCAGCAAGGACATTCCTTTCGTCAACGTCGGCGAGCGCACGAACGTTACCGGCTCGGCGAAATTCCGCAAGCTGATCACTAACGCCGACTATGCGGCAGCACTTGTCGTTGCCCGCGATCAGGTCGAGAACGGTGCGCAGGTGATCGACATCAACATGGATGAGGGCCTGATCGATTCAGAGAAGGCGATGGTGGAATTCCTCAATCTCATCGCGGCTGAACCGGATATCGCGCGTGTTCCCGTGATGATCGACAGTTCCAAGTTTTCGATCATCGAGGCCGGCCTGAAATGCGTGCAGGGCAAGCCTATCGTCAATTCGATCTCCTTGAAGGAAGGCGAAGAGAACTTCCTCAAGCAGGCTCGATTGATGCGGATGTACGGCGCGGCCGTCATCGTGATGGCGTTCGATGAACAGGGGCAGGCAGACAGCTATGAGCGCAAGGTTGGGATCTGCTCGCGTGCCTACAAGCTGCTGACGGAAGTGGCGGGCCTGCCACCGGAAGATATCATCTTTGATCCGAATATCTTCGCGGTCGCGACTGGCATCGAAGAACACAATAATTACGGCGTCGACTTTATCGAAGCGACGAGGACGATCCGGAAGACCATGCCGCTGGTTCATATTTCCGGTGGCGTGTCGAACCTGTCCTTCTCGTTTCGCGGCAATGAACCTGTCCGCGAGGCCATGCATGCCGTGTTCCTCTACCACGCCATCCAGGCGGGCATGGACATGGGCATCGTCAATGCCGGTCAGCTTGCGGTCTACGACAATATCGACCCCGAATTGCGAGAGGCCTGCGAGGACGTCGTGCTCAACCGCCGGCCTGACAGTACGGAGCGCCTGCTTGAAATTGCCGAGCGCTTCCGTGGTGCTGGCGGCAAGGAGGCCAAGGCGCAGGATCTTTCCTGGCGAGAATGGCCGGTCGAGAAGCGGCTCGAGCATGCGCTGGTCAATGGCATTACCGAATATATCGAAGCCGATACCGAGGAAGCACGTCAGGCCGCCGAGCGGCCGCTGCATGTGATCGAAGGGCCTTTGATGGCCGGTATGAATGTCGTTGGCGACCTTTTCGGTTCGGGCAAGATGTTCCTACCGCAAGTGGTAAAGTCTGCCCGCGTCATGAAGCAGGCCGTTGCCGTGCTGCTGCCTTATATGGAAGCCGAAAAGCTTGCCAATGGCGGTGGTGGTGAACGGCACTCGGCCGGCAAGGTACTGATGGCGACCGTCAAGGGCGATGTGCACGACATCGGCAAGAACATCGTCGGCGTCGTTCTCGCCTGCAACAATTACGAAATCATCGATCTCGGCGTCATGGTGCCGGCGACGAAGATCCTGGAAATCGCTGTCGCCAAAAAAGTCGATATCATCGGTCTATCTGGATTGATCACGCCGTCCCTGGACGAGATGGTGCATGTTGCCTCGGAAATGGAGCGGCAGGGATTCGATATTCCGCTGCTGATCGGTGGTGCCACCACCAGCCGCGTTCATACGGCGGTGAAGATTCATCCGAGCTATCATCGCGGGCAGACGGTCTATGTCACGGACGCCAGCCGCGCCGTCGGTGTCGTATCGGCCTTGCTGTCATCCGAAGCGCGCCAGGGCTATGTCGATACTGTCCGAGCCGAATATTCCAAGGTCGCTGCCGCGCATGCGCGCAGCGAGGCCGAGAAGGTGCGTCTGCCGATCGCAAGGGCGCGCGAGAATGCCGAGAAGGTGGATTGGTCGAGCTACAAGCCCGTCAGGCCGCAGTTCTTCGGCACCAAGGTGTTCGAGAGCTACGATCTTGCCGAGCTGGCGAAATATATCGACTGGACGCCGTTCTTCCAGACCTGGGAGCTCAAGGGTCGTTTCCCAGCCATTCTGGAGGATGAGAAGCAGGGCGAGGCGGCACGGCAGCTTTACAGCGATGCGCAAGCGATGCTGGAAAAGATCATCGCGGAGAACTGGTTCCGCCCGCGCGCGGTCATCGGCTTCTGGCCGGCGGGTGCGTTCGGCGACGATATCAAGCTGTTTATGGATGAAAGCCGCAGTGAGGAGTTTGGGACTTTCTACACGCTGCGCCAGCAGCTGTCGAAGCGGGATGGCCGACCGAATGTGGCTCTGTCGGACTTCGTGGCGCCGGTTTCAAGCGGTGTGGGCGATTATGTCGGCGGCTTCGTCGTCACTGCCGGCATCGAGGAAGTGGCCATCGCCGAGCGTTTCGAACGGGCGAATGACGATTATTCATCGATCCTCGTCAAGGCGCTGGCCGATCGCTTTGCCGAGGCCTTTGCCGAGCGGATGCATGAGCGCGTGCGGCGGGAATTCTGGGGTTATGCTACGGACGAAAACTTCTCGAGCGAAGAACTCGTTCTTGAAGCCTATGCCGGCATTCGCCCGGCGCCTGGCTATCCAGCGCAGCCTGATCATACCGAGAAAGATACGCTTTTCCGTTTGCTCGATGCCGAAGCGGCAACGGGCGTGACCCTTACGGAAAGCTATGCAATGTGGCCGGGCTCATCCGTCTCTGGCATCTACATTGGTCATCCGTCGTCCTATTATTTCGGTGTAGCCAAGGTCGAACGCGATCAGGTGGAAGATTATGCCGCCCGCAAGGGCATGCCTGTTGCCGAGGTGGAACGTTGGCTAGGCCCCGTTCTCAACTATGTGCCTGAAAAGCGCGACGCAGACGTGGACGACGCGGCCTGATTTCGAGTCCTTTCAAAGGCTTGACCTGTTTCGCTTAGAATGTGATTCCGCATAAAAACGCCGCCTCGGCTGCTCAAGCTGGGGCGGCGTTTTTTTGATTCCAGAAGTTCTTTCTGCTTCGCAGATTTGCGCTAGTTCGCGCCTATCGTCAGCTCCGCGACGAAATCATAGGCGTCACCGCGATAAAGCGATCGCGTGAATTCGACTGCCCGGCCGGAGCCGAGATAGGAGATGCGTTCGATCGAGAGGCCTGCGGCTCCCACGGGGACGCCGAGCAGCTCGGCATCGGCCTCTTTCATATTGGTTGCGGATATGCGCTGAACGGCGCGAACCGGGCGCACCTGCCGCTTTTCCAGTTCCGCATAGAGCGATGTCGTTACCACCGACGGATCCGGCAGGAACTCACCGGAGACGCTGGCGTGTTCGATCGCGAGTGGCTGATCGTCGGCAATGCGCAGGCGGCTCAGCCGCGATACCTTCGTGTCGGCCGCAAGGCCGAGAATCATCATCTCGTCCGGAGAGGGTGTGTGCACGCCCTTGTGCAGCCATTCGGAACGAGCGGTCATCCCGCGTCGGGCCATGTCCTCCGTGAATGACGTCAGCTGCGACAGCCGCTGCTCCACCTTGGAAACTGGTTTTGCGACGAAGGTACCGGAACCATGGCGGCGGACGAGGATGCCTTCGGCGACGAGATCGTCGATTGCCTTGCGCACGGTGACGCGGCTGACCGCGGCGAATTCGGCGATGTCGCGCTCCGGCGGAAGTGCGTCACCTTGTTTCAGCCTTCCGATCTTCACTGCCTCTTCGAGCGTGCGCCGCAGCTTGACATACAGCGGACCCGTGCCGCCTCCCGAAAGGCGCTCCGGCGAGAAGATCGCGCTCAAATCTTCGGTCATGCCCTGGATCCTTCTCCACCCTGCAGCAATTTTGCTGCCAGCTCCACGGCGCCGCGCAAGACATCGCCCTTGGGTTCGGCGAGAATCACCTTGTGCCGTTCATCAAGCCAGGGACGATAGGCTTGGGCAAGGCCGCCAAGAAGGCAGATCGAAGGGCATCCCGGCCAAAGCAATGCGTCAAGGCTCTCGGTTATGGATCTCGCCGCCATCTTGACGATATCGATGGCGACGACATCCTCCAGGCCGGCATATTCGAACACGATTGGAGCGTAGCGTGCGAAATCCTTGGGCTTCGATACGTGAGCAAATTCGACGATCCGTTCCGGATCGTTGCCATATTCAGCCATAATCGATGCCGTCAGCGCCGAGCCCGTCATCACCCCATCATGCGCGAGAAGAACTCGTTCGAGCAGGTCGCGGCCAAGGCGTGCGCCGCTGGCTTGATCGCCGATGATAAAGCCCCAACCGCCAATCCCCCAGCTCTTGCCATCGCGCCGGGCATTGTAGACGGAGCCGGTGCCGAAGGCGCCGATGATCCCGTCGGCGTCGCCGAGCGCACCTTGAAGCGCAATCGTCGCATCGGTGACCACGCGAGTGCTTGCAAAGGGCAGGGCGCCTTCGACCCGTTTGCCATAATTTCCGACATTGGCTCCGGCGGTTCCGATGACCGCAGGTAGTTTCCCTAGCAGTTCAGGGTCCAGCTTTGCATCGATCAGTGCTTGCTTTGCCGAGGCGACGATGTGGATTAACGAGTTTTCCAGGTCGGAAAGGATATTGGCCGCGCCGGCCTTGCCGGTGCCGAGTACTTGTCCGGTGCCGTCTATAATCGCTGCCCGGCAACTTGTCCCGCCGCCGTCGATACCAATTGCAAACTGCCCCATCATGCCTCCGGATGCCGCATGTTCCCCGCTTTTCAATACAATACCAAAAAAATACCATTTACCAATAGGTGGCGTGCTCATTTTTACTGGCTCGTATCCCACTGAAATACATGGGATAATTTGTTTCCGTCGATATTTTTGTATGTGAAAGTTAAAATCGGCTGGACAATTGGTATTTTTTTGGCCTTAATTCGCAACAAGGGAACAATGCGAACGGACGTCGGCAAAGCCGCCAAAAGAACAGCAGCCGGTAGGTGGGCATCAAAGGCGTGCATCTCGTCGTTGTCCCTACCGTTCGGATCAGGAGGATCTCGCTTCGGCGTTCGTCGTGAATTTCCCGCATGGTTCTTGCAGCGTCTCCGCCCGGGTGGCGGCGGGCGGCAATCGATCCGGCTGATCGGGCAGAGCGCCCCTGAAGCCTTTGCATGAGGGGTCGGCAATATTGGCGATCCCAATGGGGCGCTGACCGTTTCCTCGGACAGGCCAGCGGATTTTCAGATCGAGAACAGCGCCTTGCTATGGCGTGGAAAACAGGAGAGGGAAATGAAAACCAATGTTCTGAAAGGCTTGCTTCTTGCATCGAGCCTGCTGACCTCGGTCAGCCTAGCGCATGCAGCCGATGTGACGCTGACGGTTGAAAGTTGGCGTAACGACGACCTGCAGATCTGGCAGGAAAAAATCATCCCGGCTTTCGAAGCGAAGAATCCGGGCATCAAGATCGTCTTCTCGCCGACGGCTCCGACCGAATACAATGCATCGCTGAACGCCAAGCTCGACGCCGGCTCCGCAGGCGACATCATCACCTGCCGTCCGTTCGACGCCTCGCTCGACCTTTTCAACAAGAAGCATCTTGCCGATCTGACGAGCCTGAAGGGCTTGGAAAACTTCTCTGCCGTCGCCAAGGCCGCCTGGTCCACCGACGATGGAAAGTCGACCTTCTGCGTGCCGATGGCGTCCGTCATCCACGGCTTCATCTACAATAAAGATGCCTTCGACAAGCTCGGCCTGAAGGTCCCGGCGACACGCGACGAGTTTTTTGCTGTTCTTGATAAGATCAAGGCCGACGGCACCTACATCCCGATGGCCATGGGCACGAAGGATCTCTGGGAAGCCGCAACCATGGGCTATCAGAACATTGGCCCGAACTACTGGAAGGGCGAAGACGGCCGCAAGGCGCTGATATCAGGCAAGGAAAAGCTGACGGACGCGCCGTGGGTCGATCCTTACAAGGAACTGGCCAAGTGGAAACCCTACCTCGGCGACGGCTTCGAAGCTCAGGGCTATGCTGACAGTCAGAACCTCTTCACGCTCGGCAAAGCTGCGATCTATCCGGCCGGCTCCTGGGAAATTGCTCTCTTCAACACCCAGGCGCAGTTCAAGATGAGCGCATTCCCGCCGCCGGTCGCAAAGGCTGGCGACACCGCCTATATCTCCGACCATCCGGACATCGGCGTCGGCTTGAACACGAAGAGCAAGCATCAGGAAGAAGCCAAGAAGTTCTTGAGCTGGGTCGCTTCCGACGAGTTTGCCAACATCTATGCCAACTCGCTACCTGGCTTCTTCAGCCTGAACTCGCATCCGGTAAAGATGAGTGATGCACTAGCGCAGGAATTCGTTTCCTGGCGTGACAATCACAAGTCGACCGTTCGGTCCACCTATCAGATCCTGTCGCGCGGTAAGCCGAATCTGGAAAATGAAACCTGGACCGAATCCGCAAACGTGATCAACGGCACGGATACACCGGACGATGCTGCCAAGAAGCTTCAGAAGGGCCTCGACAGCTGGTACAAGCCCGGCAAGTAAATAGTTGCCTCATGCGGGCGAGGGACCTTACGGGCTCCTCGCCCTTTTCATGGTTTCGATAATCGAGCCGGCGATCGCCTCGCCTTTGCATTCGACGCACCCGATGCCGTTTCACTTCGGCCATAAGCCGTAACTGCGGGTGGATTTGAACCTTAGAGCTGCTGCGTCGGCATGCAGCCAAGAAAAACAGGCAGAAAGCCATGAGCGACGCTGCGACATCAGATGCCATTGAGGTTATGCCGATCAGGCGCTCCAAGCGCTGGCACATCCTCGTCTTCTTATTCCCGGCCTTTGTCGTCTATACGGCGGTCATGATCCTGCCGCTGATCGAGACCTTGCGGCTGTCGCTTTACAATGTCGTCGACAATCAGTCCGTCTTCGTCGGGCTGAACAATTTCAAGGTTTTGTTCGGCGACGAACGCTGGTCGCATGATTTCTGGAATGCGCTGCGCAACAACCTGATCTTCTTCGTCATTCACATGTGCGTGCAGAATCCGATCGGTGTGGCTTTGGCTGCACTCCTGTCTTTGCCGAAGCTGCGCTTTGTCGCCTTCTACCGCACGGCCATCTTCCTGCCGACGCTGCTTTCCTTCGTTGTCGTCGGCTTCATCTGGAAGCTGATCCTCTCGCCACTCTGGGGTGTTGCGCCCGAGCTTCTGAATATCATAGGTCTGAAATCGTTCTTCGCCCCGTGGCTCGGCAGGCCGAGCACGGCGCTGATTACCGTCGCGCTGATCTCGGTCTGGCAATATGTCGGCATCCCGATGATGCTGATCTATGCCGCACTGCTCAATATCCCCGAAGAGGTCATCGAGGCGGCCGAATGCGATGGTATCACCGGCTGGAGCCAGTTCTGGAAAATCAAGCTGCCGCTAGTATTGCCGGCGATCGGCATCATCTCGATCCTGACATTCGTCGGCAATTTCAACGCGTTCGATCTGGTTTATACCGTGCAGGGCGCCTTGGCGGGGCCGGATGGGTCCACCGATATTCTCGGGACGCTGCTTTACCGCGTCTTCTTCGGTTTCCAGCTTCAGCTGGGTGACCGCTCGATGGGTGCGACGATCGCGACGGTGATGTTCCTCATCATTCTGGCCGGCGTTTCGTTCTATCTTTTCATCGTGCAGCGGCGCATCCGCCGCTATCAGTTCTGAGGAGCGCGACCATGTCCAAGGCACGCACGTCCCTTGTCCGCACCGGCCTCGTGCACCTGGCGCTCATCGCCTATACGCTGGTTGCCATCTTTCCGGTGTTCCTGACCGTCATCAACTCCTTCAAGGATCGCGCCTCGATCTTCCGCGCGCCCTTGAGCGTCCCGACGCCATCCTCCTTCAGCATGATCGGCTATGACACCGTTCTGAAACAGGGGGATTTCCTGACCTATTTCCAGAACAGCTTCATAGTGACGATCGTTTCGATCATTTTCACTCTGCTGTTCGGCGCCATGGCCGCCTTCGCGCTGTCGGAATATCGTTTCCGCGGCAATACGGTCATGGGGCTTTATCTGGCAATCGGCATCATGATCCCGATCCGGCTCGGCACGGTCGCGATCCTGCAGGGCATGGTTGCCGCCGGTCTCGTCAACACGCTGACGGCGCTGATCCTCGTCTATACCGCGCAAGGCCTGCCGCTGGCGATCTTCATCTTGTCCGAGTTCATGCGGACGGTTTCCGACGATTTGAAGAATGCCGGCCGCATTGATGGCCTCAGCGAATATGCCATCTTCTTCCGTCTGGTCCTGCCGCTCGTCCGCCCGGCCATGGCAACGGTCGCCGTCTTCACCATGATCCCGATCTGGAACGATCTTTGGTTCCCGCTGATCCTGGCTCCGAGCGAGGCAACCAAGACGGTGACGCTCGGATCGCAGATCTTCATCGGCCAGTTCGTCACCAACTGGAATGCGGTGCTAGCGGCGCTGACGCTCGCGATCCTGCCGATCCTCATCCTCTACGTTATCTTTTCACGCCAACTCATTCGCGGCATTACCTCCGGAGCAGTCAAGTGAACTCATCCGAAAAGCCGATCCGCGTTCTCGTTGCCGGCCTTGGCAACATGGGCCGCAGCCACGCGCTGGCCTATCACAACAATCCGGGCTTCGAGATCGTCGGCCTCGTCAACCGCTCCAGGCCGGAGCTGCCTGAGGAACTGCGAGGATATACGATCCATCCGGATTTCGAGGCGGCATTGAAGGAGCTGAAGCCGGATCTCTGCTCCATCAATACCTATTCCGACAGCCATGCCGATTTCGCCGTCATGGCCTTCGAAGCCGGCTGCCATGTCTTCGTAGAGAAGCCGCTGGCGACCACGGTCGAAGATGCCGAGCGCGTCGTCGCGGCAGCGCGGAAGGCCAACAAGAAGCTGGCGATCGGCTATATCCTGCGCCACCATCCCTCATGGATGCGGCTGATCGCCGAAGCGCGCAAGCTCGGCGGTCCCTATGTCTTCCGTATGAACCTCAATCAGCAATCGAGCGGCCCGACTTGGGAGACGCACAAGGCATTGATGCGCACGACCTCGCCGATCGTCGATTGCGGCGTGCATTATGTCGATGTCATGTGCCAGATCACCGACGCTAAGCCCGTCGAGGTGCGTGGCATGGGCCTGCGGCTGTCACAAGAGATTAAGCCGGATATGTATAATTACGGCCATCTGCAGGTGATCTTCGAGGACGGCTCGGTTGGTTGGTACGAGGCCGGTTGGGGGCCGATGATTTCGGAGACGGCCTTCTTCGTGAAGGACGTGATGTCGCCGAACGGATCGGTGTCGATCGTCATGGATCAAAACGCCAAGTCCGACGATATCGATATGCATACGAAGACCTCGGTCATCCGGCTGCATAGCGCCGAGACAGGGCCGAACGGCCAGTTCATCCGGCCGGATCAGGACCTGCACATGGATGGCGAACCGGGCCACCAGGAGCTCTGCGACTTCGAGCAGGCCTTCATGCTGAAGGCTATCCGCGAGGATCTCGACCTCAATCGCCATATGGCCGATGCCGTTCAATCGCTGCGCATATGCCTCGCCGCCGATGAGAGCGTGCGCACGGGCAAGCCTGTTTATCTATAAGGACAAAAGACTGTGGGATCGCTTCAACTGAAATCCATCCGCAAGGCCTACGGCTCGCACGACGTGCTGAAGGGCATCGACCTCGAGGTGAAGGACGGGGAGTTCGTCATCTTCGTCGGTCCTTCCGGCTGCGGCAAGTCGACCCTTCTGCGCAGCATTGCCGGCCTTGAGGACGTGACCTCCGGTGCCGTGCTGATCAATGGCAAGGATGTGACCGTGACGCCGCCCGCCAAGCGTGGCATCTCGATGGTTTTCCAGTCCTATGCGCTTTATCCGCACCTGACCGTCAAGGATAATATGGGCTTGGGGCTCAAACAGGCCGGCACTGCGAAGGCCGAGATCGACAGCCGCGTCGAGAAGGCTTCAAGCATGCTGTCGCTTGCACCCTATCTCGCCCGCCGGCCATCGGAGCTTTCCGGTGGCCAGCGCCAGCGCGTCGCCATCGGCCGCGCCATCGTTCGGGAGCCCGAGCTTTTCCTCTTCGACGAGCCGCTGTCGAACCTCGACGCGGCACTGCGCGTCCAGACCCGTCTCGAAATCGCCCGCCTGCATCGCAGCCTCAAGGCGACGATGATCTATGTCACCCACGATCAGGTGGAGGCAATGACGCTTGCCGACAAGATCGTCGTGCTCAACGCCGGCGCGATCGAGCAGATCGGTTCACCGATGGAACTTTACAATCGCCCGGCCAACACCTTCGTTGCCGGCTTCATCGGCTCACCGCAGATGAACTTCATTGCGGCCGAGCGTCTGGGCCAAAGCGGCGCCAAGACCGTCGGCATCCGTCCCGAGCATATCACGCTGTCGCGCGATCAGGGCTCATGGGCCGCCAAGGTCATCCACGTCGAGCATCTCGGTGCCGACACGATCATCTATCTCGAATCCGAGACCACCGGCCTTCTCACTACGCGTCTCTTCGGGGAACATCAATACGAGCCGGACGAGATGGTTTATGCAACGCCGGATGCAAACCAGATGCATCGTTTCGACGCGAACGACAAGGCGATCCGCGCGTAAATGGCCCTGCCAAGACGGAGCGATAAGCTTCGTCTCGGCTGCCTCCTGCCGCATGCATGTCGCGATCGGTCATTCGCCGTGCGGCTTGGAGGGATTTCCTATTGCCAATGCAGCCCGCTCTATGACTTGGCCGATATGGCTGGAAAGGGCGGGATCTGAGACTGCGCGAGCAATGGTGACGCCGCCGCTGAGCGTTGCGAGGAGAAGAATCGCACGATCCTCCGGCGTTAATTCGGCAGAGCTCGTGTTTTCTGGCAATCCGGCGGCGACATCCGCGATCAATTTTCTCAATTCCGCCGTATAGGCGTCGCGCGTTTCCTCGTCGGCGCGCATGACATCGGGGGAAAGGCTCGGCAGCGTGCAGCTGTCGCCAAGATCGCAGGTCCGTTTGTAGCCTAGATAGAAGCTGGCAAGCGCTTTCAACCAATCTTTCGGCTGGTTTTCCCTAAGCGCCAAGATTCCTTGGCGCAACTCCTCCAAGCCTTCCACGACGGCTGTGCGAAACGCTTCGCTCTTGGACTTGAAGTGTCCGTAGAAGGCGCCGTTGGTAACGCCGGCTGCCTTGGTCAGAGCATCGATGCCCGCGCCGCCGTAACCTTCCTTTCGAAATACCTGCCCTGCAGCCGCGACCACCCGTGTTCGGGTTTCCTGTTTGTGTTCGGCGCTGTAGCGCATCGCTGCCTCCATTAAGAGTGATCTCTCTTTATTGCTTGCATAGAGAGTGATCGGTGTGTATCGTTAAAGAGTGATCGGTATATATCATTTGCCATCACAGGTCCAACAAGGAGATATTCCATGCCCATTACGCTTACCGTACCCGAAGGTCTGCTTTCCCCGGAAGCACAGGCGAGAGCTTTTGCCGGATTGAAGGATGCAGTCCTCGATGTTGCCGGATTGACCGGGAATGAATTCATGACGGCCAATGTCGTTGGTTCGATCAATGTGCTTCCGGCTGGGCACGTGCTGGCGGCCGGAAAACCTGTTGCCGCGGCCTTCATCGAACTCAAACTGCCTGAAATCGCACTCGCGACCGCCGAAGCCAAGCGTGCCTTCATTGCAAGGGCGACCGATGTCGTTGAGCAGGCGGCCGAAGGGCGGATCAAGCGTGAACATATCTGGTCGAATATAGTCTATGCGCCGGAGGGCGCCTGGGGCATTGCGGGACAGAGCTATAGCAACGCGGACCTGGTCGGCGCCATTCAGGGTGCTGCAGCTGCCTAAGCGCTCCGGATGTTTACCGCCGTCTTCTACGGCAGCTTCATATCGATGACGGGCCGGCGCACGAACTATCTTTAATCCGAAACAAAAGGAAGGCAGGACATGCAACTCGCCAATTATCTATTTTTTACGACGCATTGCGAGGAAGCGCTTGCCTTCTACACTGCCTGTGAGCTTGGCCAAGTCACGCTTTTGCTGCGGCACGGCGCGAATGGGATCCCGCTTGTTGATGATACGATGCAAGGCAGGGTGATGCATGCGCGGTTCGAGGGGCCGGGCGTGCTGTTCTTCGCCTCCGACAACCACGACGCGGAGCCGATGCGCGGGTCTGCCCATATGCTTGTCATGGATGATCGCGGCAGTACCGACAGGATTTTTGCGCGATTGGCTGAAGGCGGCAACGTGACGACACCGCTCGCCGTCCAGCCATGGGGGAGCTATTACGGCAAGCTGACGGATCGGTTTGGCGTGCAATGGATGGTGGATTGCGCGCAGTAGTGGGATCGATTGGCATGAAGCGTGAAATAATACTCCAGTCGTCCGGACGAATTCATGCCGATGTCATGAAGCTGTGCTATCTCAAGCTCAGTCCACTCCAACAGCGAGCACATCATGGCAAACGCAGCAACGACTTATGCCACGTGGCACAAGGATCCGCAGGGCGATACGAAAATGGCGGAATCGCACAGCCCCTATTGGCGGCACTTCATCGAGACAGTGCCGGAGCGGGATTTCTCCTCGAAGACCGTCCTGGATTTCGGCTGCAACCGCGGCGGCTTCCTGCGTTTGCTTTATGGCATGCGGCCGTTCCGACGCGGCGTCGGTATCGATATCGCTTCGGAGTCCGTGGCTGCTGCGGTCGCTGCCGTCGGCAACATGCCGCTGCAGTTTCATGTGACGACGGACCTGTCGCCCTTCGCCGACAGCTTCGATGTCGCCTTCAGCTATGAGGTGATCTATCTGCTGCCGGAGCTGGAACAGCATGCCGAACAGATGTTCCAGATCATGCGGAATGGCGGCGTCTACTATGCTGTGACCGGTTGCCACAATGAAATGCCGCTCTGGCCTAAGTGGCTCGAACTCATCGGCAATAACAGCAATGCGCCGATGCAGGATCGGTCCCCACAGGATTATATCGATACCTTCGTTGCGGCTGGCTTCGACGTATCCGTCAAGCGTTTCGGTTATGACGGCTTCGTGCATGCATCGAAGGATCGGAAATATTATCCGAGCATTCTCGATGCCTTGAGTTATCCGGCCGAATACAAGCTTTTGTTCCGGCTCGAGAAGCGTGTCTGACATGGAGACGATCGATAGAAAGGGCGGCAGCGCGCTCTGGCATCAGATCGGTGAAATCCTGGCGGCTGATATTGCCGCCGGGACTTTTGCCCCAGGAGCGAAATTGCCGGCCGAGCCGGAGCTGATGCAGCGCTTCGGCGTCAGCCGCTTTACCGTGCGCCAGGCGCTGGGGCATCTGGAACAGCGGGGGTTGGTCCGCGCCGAGCAGGGGCGAGGGACATTCGTCCATAGGGGTGTGCTCGACTATACGCTGTCTAAGCGTACTCGCTTTCATAAAAATCTGATCGAGCAAGGCTTCGAGCCGGGCGGCGAATTGCTCGTTCACGAGATCGTAGCGGCAACGGAGCGCGTCGCTGCCTATTTGAAGCTGGCGATTGGCTCATCGGTCATTCATCGACGCGGTGTAATGACGGCTGATGGCGTGCCCATAGAATTAGGGGATTCTTACTACCCGGCCGAGCGCTTTCCCGATTTCGACAAGGCCCGCTTGCAACACCCAACGATCTCCGCAGCACTTGCCAGCTACGGCGTCACCGACTACGAGCGACTGTCGACGGAGATCGAGGCGCGGATGCCAACGGCGGAAGAGGCGCGGCTTCTCCGGCAGCCGAAATCCGTGCCGCTGCTCATCACCCGCAAGCTGGATGCGGATGCGGACGACGTGCCGATTACCTATTCGGAGTCGATGTGGTCGGCGGAGCGGATCACCTTCAATGTGGATCTGCGGTAACAGTTCAAGCAGGCTTGGCGCATATTGGGGCCAAAGTGGCTCGCCATCTTCGCCTTAGCGATGAGAGAGGATATTGACCACCTTGCCGAAGGGGTCACGGACGTAGAAGCGGCGAACGCCCCAAGGCTCGTCCGTCAGGTCATACAATATGCCGAAGCCCAAGGATGTGGCGCGTTGATAAAGCGCATCGACATCGTCGACTTCAATCGAGAGATCGGGAACGATCGTGCCGGAGCCGCCTTCGCTTGCGATGCTGATCTGCGGCACGGTTGCCGCTTCGGAGGCGAAGGTGAGGATCCAGCCGTGATCCATGACGATGTCGAGGCCGAGCAGGTCATGGTAGAAAAGGCGGGCCGTGTCGGGATCGGCGGCGGGCAGGTTTGGGATGATGCGTAGGACGGTCACTGACGTTTCTCCCTTGTGGATATGGAGGCGGGCCTCAGCCGCGCCTCCACCAATGCTGGTTCAGACCGTGACTGCGGGAAGCAACTTGGCGCGTTCCGCAAGAATATGGCGGCAAGCGCTCGCCACTTCACGGCCCTTGATGATGAAATGTTCCTTGAAGAATTGGATATGCGCTTCGGATTCCTGGAAGTGATGCGGCGTCAGGACTGCCGAGAGGATCGGCACGCCGGTGTCGAGCTGGACGCGCATCATGGCATCAAGAACCGTATTGGCGACGAATTCATGGCGATAGATGCCGCCGTCGACAACGAAAGCGGTGGCAACGATCGCGGAATAACGTCCATTGCGGGCAAGCGTTTGTGCGTGCAGCGGAATTTCAAGCGCGCCAGGCACGTCGAAGATGTCGATCGGCGGTGCGCCTTCCGTCGTCTGCCATTCGGCAACGAAGGAGTCGACCGAACGATCGACGATGTCGGCATGCCAGCGGGCCCGAATGATCGCAACGCGGCTCGGCTGGGTAGAAATCGAAATGGTCATGAATTTGCCTTTCAAGGGTTGTTGTCAATTATCCCTTGGGCGAACACGCATGAACGCAACGCTCCCCGCGCGGAGGAGGTGCGACCCTGCTTGCTCTCTTCCATCCGGACTATACCGTCGGCTCCGGCATCTCACCGGATCTGCTGACCCTTCCGAAAACCGGAAGGCGCTCGCGGGCTCGAGGAAACTCCCCATACCGCCGGTGGGGAATTGCACCCCGCCCTGAGAACGCGTGGACTATAGATGTTTTCACTCGTGGAAATCAAAGAAAAACGCCGGGCTTTTGACCCGGCGTTTGCGAATAATTTTTCAAAGTTCCCCTGCGGCGCAGAGGCGTGCTCAATCCTGAATGACGAGCAGGTCGGAAGAGGCGAAGCGCAGCGTCACCTTTTCGCCGACGCTCGGAGGCATCATTCCGGGGCTGTTGAACATGTCGAAGGAAATCGTGTTGCCGGCGACGTTCATACGTGTGCGGATGACCGAACCCAGGAAGTGCGCCGAGGAGACTTCGCCCGTCAAAGCGGTATCGCCCTTGGCCGATTCGGCCAGCGAGCCGGCCTCCGGACGCAGAGCGAGCGATACCGTATCGCCCGGCTTGTAGGCCGTAACCGACTGCTTCAAGGTCACGCCCTGGTCGCCGATCATGATGCGGTTGCTGACGGGATCGACGACCTTGCCTTCAATGAGATTCAGCGTGCCGACGAACGAGGCGACGAAGCGGGTTGCCGGCGTGTTGTAGATCTCGAACGGCGTGCCGATCTGGTCGGCGCGGCCTGCATTCATGACGACGATGCGATCGGAGATCGACAGGGCCTCTTCCTGGTCGTGGGTCACGAAAACGGTGGTGATGCCGAGCTGCTGCTGGATGGCGCGGATTTCCTCGCGCAGCGAAACGCGGATCTTTGCATCAAGGGCCGAGAGCGGCTCGTCGAGCAGGAGGACCTGCGGCTTGACGGCGATGGCGCGGGCCAGTGCCACGCGCTGCTGCTGGCCGCCGGACATCTGATAGGGGTAGCGGCCGGCGAGATGATCGAGCTTGATGAGCGCAAGCATTTCCTTGACGCGTTTGTCGATGTCGGGCTTCGCCATGCCGGCGACCTTGAGGCCGAAGGCGACGTTGTCATGGACCGTCATGTTCGGGAACAGCGCATAGGCCTGGAAGACCATACCGATGTTGCGCTGGTTTGGCTTCAAGTGGCGTTGATCCTTGCCGTTGATCGTCAAGCTGCCGGCGGTAGGGGTCTCGAAGCCGGCAATCATGCGCAGTACGGTCGTCTTGCCGCAGCCCGACGGTCCGAGGAAGGAGATGAATTCTCCCTTCTCGATTTGCATATTGAAATCATGGACGACGTGAATATCGCCGAAGGACTTCTTGATGTGGGTAAGTTCGAGAAAAGCCATAGCGGGACCTTACGCCTTAATCGGAGCGGATTTTGAGAAACGGGAGACCAACTGGAGAAGAGCCATGCTGAGCCAAGTCACAGCGAGCGCGATGATCGCCAACGCTGACGGCTCATAGGCCTTGTTGGCGCCGACGAGCTGCATATAGGGCCCGAACGCCGGACGGTTGAGCAGCGACGCCATGGTGAATTCACCCATGACGATCGCAAGGGTGATGAACGCTCCGGAAAGCACACCGCTCATGACATTTGGAAAGATGCATTTGAACATGATGGTTGTCCATTTTGCACCAAGGCTTTCGGCTGCTTCCGTCAGCGTGCCGATATCGATGGTACGCATCGCCGTATCGACCGAACGATACATATAGGGCAGGGATAAAACAATGTAGGAACAGACAAGCAGAATGTTCGTCGTGGAATTATAGCCCGTCAGCGGCAGGATCGACGACGAATTATAGAGGCGAAGGTAACCAAAAACGATGACGATGGCGGGAATGACCAGCGGCATCAGTGTGATGAATTCAACAAGGGGGCGAAGTTGCGGCAGCCGCAATCTCACCCAATATGCGGTTGGCACGACGAGAAGCATGCCGAAGATGATGGTCAGAAGTGCCATCAACATCGAGAAGCCGAAGGCGGTCAGGAAGGTGAAATCCGAAAAGACCGAAGCATAGGCATCGAAGCTGTAGGCGCCGCGCCGCATGCGCAGCGAGAATTCCAACGTACCGATGAGCGGCACCAGGAAATAGATGAGGCCGATGGCAACCGCGATCCAGGCAAAGAGTTTTTGCAGCTTCATTTTTGCCACCGTTCAGCGCGCATGCGCATCAAGATATAGATGATGTTTGATATGCCCGTGATAACGATCATGCCGAGTGCCAGCGCATAGCCGAGATTGGCGTTGTGCAGCACGTCGCCGCGGATCTGCGCATAGAGCACGATCGGAACGATATTCAGCGAGCTGCCGGTGAGCGCAATTGCGGTCGCGATGGCGCCGAAAGAATTGGCGAATAGCAGCAGCGTCGTGCCCAGCAGGCTAGGCCACAGGATCGGCAAGGCGACCATCAGCCAATATTGACTGTTGGTTGCACCGAGAATGGAGGCAGCTTCGCGCCATTCCTTCTTCATGCCATCAAGTGCTGGCGTGATGATCAGTACCATCAAGGGAATCTGGAAGTACATATAAGTGATGGTAAGGCCGAGGAAGCTCAAAAGATTGAAGCCGGTCGAATAAAGGTTCAAACCGAAATGAGCGAGCAATATGGTGACTAGGCCCTGGCGGCCTAGCGTCGCGATAAACGAGAAGGCCAGCGGCACGCCGGCGAAATTCGATGCCACGCCCGAGAAGGTCAGGAAGGCGTGGCGGATCCAGGGAGGAAGGCCGCCAAGCACGAGCGCCCAGGCAAGGTAAAAACCTATGATCGCACCGCCGAGCGCCGAAGCGACCGAGATTTTGATACTGATCAAATAGGCGCTCATGATCGTCGGCGTGAACAGGTCGGCGATATTCTTGAGCGTAAAGCTCCCATCCGGCGTCAGAAAAGCGCCGGCGACGAGGTAGATCGTCGGCATAATCAGAAACAGCAGCGCGAAGATCAAGAAGGGCGCGATACCCAGCCAGTCGACAACCACGCGTCTGTTGATCATGGGGGTGGAACTGACCGTTGATGTTGTGACGGTGCTCATGATTGGCCCAATCCGCGGCGTCAAAAAATGGAAAACCTCCCCGCCGAAGCGGGGAGGTCAAGTCAGCTGTGATTACTGTACGTTCGAACCGACGACAGAGTCCCACTTGGTGGTGATGGCGGTCTTGCCGGCGGCCTGCTCGTCGAGCGTCGGGAAGATAGCCTTTTCATAAGCGGCAGCCGGCGGCAGCTTGTCGAGAAGTTCCTGCGGGACCTTCTTGTTCTTTGCCAGGTCGTTGAACCGGATCGGGTGGCAATAGCCCTTCAGCCAGCCGATCTGGCCTTCGTCGGAATAGAGGAACTCCATCCAGAGCTTAGCAGCGTTCGGATGCGGAGCAAAAGCCGAGATCGCCTGGACGTAGACGCCTGCGATAACGCCCGAAGCTGGAACGGTGACGTCAACCGGCGGGTTGCCGTTCAGGCTGTCGCGCCAAGAGAGACCGTTGTAGTCCCAAGCAACGACGATCGGGGTTGCACCCTGAGCCAGCGAAGCGGACTTGCCGATGACCGGAACGAAGTTGCCGGCTTTGTTCAGCTTGGCGAAGTAGTCGAGACCGGCGGCGCCGACCTCGGCGGCATCCTTTTCACCGGCAGCGAGACCAGCGGCATAAACGGCCTGAACGGCCTGGTTCGAGGTGCGCGGGTCGCCAGCGAGCGAAACGGTGTTGGCGTATTCCGACTTCTGCAGATCAGCCCAGTCCTTCGGCGGGTTCTTCACGACATCCTTGTTGGTGACGAAGGAGAGAACACCGTAATAGTCGCCGTACCAGAAGCCGTCGGCATCCTTGGCGCTGTCCGGAATGGAAGCCCAGGTGGAGACCTTGTAAGGCTGCAGCAGGCCTTCCTTCTTGGCGGTCGGGCCGAAGGAGAGACCGACGTCGATCACATCAGGAGCCTGCGGGCCAGTGTTGCCCTTGTTGGCGCGGATTGCTTCAACTTCATCGCCCGAACCAGCATCCGGATTCAGTTCGTTGACTTCGATGCCGTATTTCGCCTTGAACGCAGCGATCAGATCGCCGTAACCGCACCAGTTGTGGGGCAGAGCGATGGTGGTCAGCGTGCCTTCCTTCTTGGCGGCAGCGATGAGATCGGCGCTCGGTTCCGCGGCGGCAATAGCCGTCGAAGCGACGAGCATCGCTGTGGAGATGGTCAGAAGACGATGAATTTTCGAGATCACTGTATTTCCTCCTTTTGGGTTTTCAGTGCCTGGCGTTGCTGTTAATGACGTAACATGAAGGTTGTGTGACGGCTTCAAAGCGTTGCGTTTACTGAAAACGCGGTTGATTTTGCTTCTAATCGACAAGTGTGACAGTCGCTGCATTTCACACTGCTCCTTTCCGCCTATTTTATAGTTTCATTCCCCTTTAGCTCAGCTTGCGAAACAGCTTGGTTTGTTCGAAAAGGCCTTCGAGCGTTTTCATGCGCTCGCTCGTCTCGTCCCATGTCGAGCTCTGCACTGCTTCGATCAGGGCTTCGACGATGAAGAGGGTGACAACCGACGAATCCCAGGCAGAGGGCGCCTCGATCTGCACGCGAAACGTGTGCTTGGCGTGTTTGGCAGCGGGCGTCGCCCACTGATCGGTGAAGACGATGATTTCGGCGCCGCGCCGGCGGGCGGCGGCTGCCAGATTGACCATTTCCTGTTCGTAGCGCCTGATGTCGAAGATAACGAGCAGATCGCCGGGATTCATGTTCAGGACATATTGCGGCCAGGTGCTGGAATTGGAGGAGAGCAGCGTCGTATTGGGGCGGATGACCTGCATGTGGGTGAAGAAATATTCGGCAAGCGCGCCGGTGATGCGTCCGCCGACGAAATAGAGCCCGCGCTTTCTTTCGGACAGCAGGCTCGCGACACCGTCGAATGTCGCGGTATCGATATCCGAAAGCGTCTGGCGAAGATTGCTTATGATGGCATCGGCGAAGCGATTGAGGATATGCGTGCCCGGCGCGTTCGATGCCCAGCGATCGTGCTTCGTCAGCGGGTTGGAGATGGTCGCCTCGACCTCTTGATGAAGATGGGCCTGGAAGTCCGGGTAGCCCTTGTAGCCGAGTTTCTGCACCATGCGCGCGACCGTTGGCGTCGAAACGCGCGCATTTTCGGCAACCGTCGTGATGCTGCCAAGCCCCGAAACGGGATAGTTGTCGAGCAGGCTCTTAGCCAGCTGCTTTTCGGCGCGCGTCAGTGTCTCGAAGCGCGCGTTGATCACGTCAGAAACTGTCTTTGACGCAGTGTTCACTCGATTTTTGCTCCCCGGAACGGTCTTATGCCGCTTTCCTGCAAGGATATAACAACGCTGTCATATTTCGAGTCAATGTCACAAATGAAGAAATAATTTCAGTTTTCGATTGACAGCGGCGAAAACCTGAAGAATTCTTTTCTTATAAAGATTTTATTGATCGGCAATGGGGCGTCTCCGATGCTTGCGCAGCAAGGCATTCTGACGAAGGCGGATGGCGATTGTGTCGCGGTCGAGAGGCCGGATGGAAGCAGCGCGATTTTGCTTGTCTGCGAGCACGCTTCCCGCGATTTGCCGGAACAGTTCGGGGATCTCGGGCTTTCCGCCGAGGCGCTTTCCAGTCATATTGCCTGGGATCCGGGCGCACTGGCGGTTGCAAGAAGAATGTCCGCCAGCCTGGATGCGACGCTGGTTTTTCAGCGTTTCTCGCGCCTGATCTACGATTGCAATCGGCCGCCGGAAAGTGCCGGCGCGATGCCGGAAACGAGCGAAATCTATACGATTCCCGGCAACCAGCACCTGGCCGAGGCAGACAGGCGGGCACGCACGCAAGGCCTCTACATACCGTTTCATGACAGGATCAGGACCCTGTTGAAAGACAGGGCTGCGCGCGGACAGAAAGCCGTGATCGTGACGATCCACAGCTTCACGCCGGTCTATAATGGCAAGCCTCGGGCGGTGGAGCTCGGCATTCTGCATGACGAGGACCGTTGGCTGGCCGATCGCATGCTGGATGCGGCGGCCGAAGCGCCGCTCTACCGGACCGAACGCAACCAGCCTTACGGGCCTGAAGACGGCGTCACCCATACGCTGAAGCTGCATGGGATCGCCAACAGCCTGCATAATGTAATGATCGAGGTCCGCAACGACCTCATTCGAGATGACGTCGGCCAAGGGGTCGTGGCCGATTATCTGACAGGGCTTATCCAGAACAGTCTGGAAGCCTGAGCATAAAAGAAAAAGACCCCGGGGAGCAGTTCAACTGCGATCGGGCCGCATGGCAAGAGCCAGCGGCTCATGTGACACATGGTTCTCCGCAATCCCGCGGACGACCCGGCTTTAGGGGGAATGGCATGTCTGATTACACAGAGTTAGACAAGAAGCAGGATGTTCATATCCTGCACTCCATGGGCTACGCCCAGGAGCTGGAACGGCGCATGAGTTCATTCTCGAATTTCGCCATTTCCTTCTCCATCATCTGCATCCTGTCAGGCGGCATCAACTCGCTCGCGCAGGCCACATCGGGCGCAGGCGGTGCTGCAATCGGTATCGGTTGGCCGCTCGGCTGCCTGATCTCCGGCGTCTTCGCGCTCTCCATGGCGCAGATTTCCTCTGCCTATCCCACGGCCGGCGGGCTTTATCACTGGGGCTCGATCCTCGGCAACCGGTTCACCGGCTGGCTGACGGCATGGCTCAATCTTCTCGGCCTGATCACCGTGCTCGGCGCGATCAATGTCGGCACCTGGGGCTTCTTCAGCGGTTCCATCGCCGGCTGGTTCGGCATTGCCGTTGACACCAGTACCCCGGCCGGGTTTGCCAACCAGATCATTTTCGTCGCCATCATCACAGGCCTGCAGGCGCTGATCAATCACTTCGGCATCAAGCTTACGGCAAAGCTGACAGATATGTCCGGCTACCTGATCTTCGCCGCCGCGATCGCGCTGACCATCGTCTGCCTCATCGGCGTGAAGGACTGGGATATCAGCCGCATCTGGACCTTCACCAATTATTCCGGCACGCCGGAAGGCGATTCCTCGGTTTGGCCGAAGACGGACAATGTGTGGTACATCTTCGCGCTCGGTCTGTTGCTGCCGATCTACACGATTACCGGTTATGACGCATCGGCGCATACGTCCGAAGAGACAGTCAAGGCATCTAGCTCGGTGCCCCGCGGTATGGTTTCCTCGGTCTGGTGGTCGTCGCTATTCGGCTACATCATGCTGCTTGCCTTCCTGCTGGCTATCCCGGACATGAATGAGGCGTCGAAACAGGGCTGGAATGTCTTCTTCTGGACGATCAACAGCATCACTAATCCTGTCGTCGCCAATATACTCTACGTCGCGATCTTCATTTCGCAGCTTCTATGCGGCCTTGCGACCGTGACATCGGCGTCGCGCATGATCTATGCTTTCTCGCGCGACGGCGGTCTCCCGTTCTCGAAATCGCTCGCGAGCGTCAGCCCCACGTTTCGCACGCCTTCCATCGCCATCTGGACGGCCGCGATCCTTGCTGTCCTATTCGTCTGGGGCGCTTCGCTGGTTACGATTGCCGGCTCGTCGGCCTACACCATCGTCGTGTCGTGCACGGTCATCTTCCTTTTCCTCTCCTTCACCGTGCCGATCGTCCTCGGCATCAAGGCGATCGGAACTGCGAAATGGCCGAAGATGGGTCCGTGGAACATGGGGATCGGCGTCTATAAGTTCGTTTCGGTTCTGGTGATCATCGCCATGGCGATCATCTTCGTCATCGGCGTGCAACCGCCGAACGAGTGGGCGCTTTATATCACCATCGGCTTCCTGGTTCTGACTGCAATCATTTGGTTCGCGTTTGAAAGGCGCCGTTTCCAGGGGCCGCCGATCGGTGACGTGATCGCCAAGCGTCAGGCTGACATCGCCGCCGCCGAGCGGGCCGTCGGCGAGGTGTGATCCTCATTCATCTCAATCCCACAGGGGCCGCAGGCGCGGCCCCTCCAACTCGACGAGTGGTTTCGGGTTAGTGCCCGACAGGGCCGCTGGCCAATCACTCTTCTATCTTTCAGGCGGACCAAATCATGAGCACTAGCTATACGTTCGACGACCTCAAACAGGATGTGGCCGAAGGGCGCATCGATACGGTTCTGGCATGTCAGGTCGACATGCAGGGCCGGTTGATGGGCAAGCGCTTCCAGGCGGAATTCTTTATCGAAAGCGCCTGGAAGGAAACGCATAGCTGCAACTATCTGCAGGCGACCGATATAGAGATGGAAACGGTTTCCGGCTACAAGTCGACAAGCTGGGAGAAGGGCTACGGCGACTATACGATGAAGCCCGATCTCGCGACGCTGCGCCGCATTCCCTGGCTGGAGGGTACAGCGCTCGTCCTCTGCGATGTGCTCGACCACCATACCCATGAGGAGGTGCCGCATTCTCCGCGCGCCATCCTGAAGAAGCAGGTGAAGCGATTGGAAGCCATGGGCCTCAAGGCCTACATGGCTTCGGAGCTCGAATTCTTCCTGTTCGACCAGAGTTATGACAGCGCGCGCGAAGCCGGCTATCGCAACATGAAGCTCGCCAGCGGCTATAACGAGGATTACCACATCTTCCAGACCACCAAGGAAGAAGAGGTAATGCGGGCGATCCGCACCGGCCTGCAAGGGGCGGGCATACCGGTGGAGAATTCGAAGGGCGAGGCTTCGGCGGGGCAGGAGGAAATCAACGTCCGCTACGCCGATGCGCTAACCATGGCCGACCGCCACGCCGTCATCAAGAATGGCTGCAAGGAAATCGCCTGGTCGAAGGGCAAGGCGATCACCTTCCTGGCGAAATGGAACTATAGCGCTGCCGGCAGCTCCTCGCATATCCATCAGTCGCTGTGGAGTGTCGACGGCAAGAGCCCAATGTTCTTCGAAGAGGGCGGCAAATACGGCATGTCGCCGATGATGAAGCACTATGTCGCGGGGCTTCTGACCCATGCCAGCGAGATCACCTATTTCCTGGCGCCCTATATCAACTCCTACAAGCGCTTCATGGCCGGCACCTTTGCGCCGACCAAGGCGATCTGGAGCAAGGACAATCGCACGGCCGGTTACCGCCTCTGCGGCGAAGATACCAAGTCGATCCGCATCGAGTGCCGCGTCGGCGGCTCGGACCTCAATCCCTATCTGGCTTTCGCGGCCCTGATTGCGGCCGGAATCGACGGGATCGAAAACAAGCTCGAGCTCGAAGCACCGTTCGTCGGCGATGCCTATGGCGCGCGTGAAGTCCGCGAGATACCGCGCACCTTGCGCGATGCCGCCACGGCCCTGACCACTTCGAAGATGCTGCGCGCGGCTTTCGGCGACGATGTCATCGATCATTATACCCGCGCTGCCGAATGGGAGCAGGAGGAGTACGATCGTCGCGTCACCGATTGGGAAGTGGCGCGCGGATTCGAAAGAGCGTAAGGCTTTTGCGATCTGCCCCGTGCCCGATTTCCATTCTATGATCGGGCGGGGCGCCTGGATGTTTTTGCCGGCGGCGGGACATTCGGCAATCCATTGATAATGAAGAAAGCAGGAATTCGATCATGACCATGATCACATGCGTCTCCCCCGTGAACGGAGAGGTTTATGCCGAACGTTCGGCGTTGTCGCTGGATGCTGCCAAGGACGTCGTGGCACGCGCCCGTAAAGCGCAGAGGGATTGGGCTCGCCGCCCGCTGGAAGATCGTGTCCAGCTCGTGCTGAAGGGCGTCGCCCGGCTCAATGATATGGCCGACGTGGTCGTGCCGGAGCTTGCCTGGCAGATGGGCCGCCCGATCAAGTATGGCGGCGAGTATCGCGGCTTCAACGAACGCTCGAACTATGTCGCGTCGATCGCCGCCGATGCGCTGGCACCCTTGGTTGTCGAGGATAGCGCGAATTTTGCGCGCCGCATCGAGCGTGAGCCGCATGGCGTCGTCTTCGTCATCGCGCCGTGGAACTATCCCTATATGACCGCGATCAACACGGTCGCGCCGGCGCTGATGGCCGGCAATACCGTTATTCTCAAGCATGCAAGTCAGACCCTGCTCGTCGGCGAGCGGCTGGTGCAGGCTTTCGTCGAGGCCGGCGTTCCCGCCGACGTCTTCCAGAATGTCTTCCTCGATCATGAAACGACCTCGGCGCTGATTGCGGCCGGCAGTTTCAACTTCGTCAATTTCACCGGCTCCGTCGAAGGCGGCCGGTCGATCGAGCGTGCCGCTGCCGGCACCTTCACCAGCCTTGGGCTGGAGCTTGGCGGCAAGGATCCGGGCTATGTGATGGAGGACGCCGATCTCGATGCTGCCGTCGACACGCTGATGGATGGGGCGACCTATAATTCCGGCCAGTGCTGCTGCGGCATCGAGCGCATCTATGTGCATGAATCGCTCTACGACGCCTTCGTCGAAAAGTCCGTCGCCTGGGTTTCGAACTACAAGCTCGGCAACCCACTTGATCCTGAGACGTCGCTCGGGCCGATGGCGCACAAGCGCTTCGCCAAGGTGGTGCGCGAACAGATTGCCGATGCCGTCGCCAAGGGTGCCAAGGCGCTGGTCGACCCGAAGCTGTTCCCGGCCGACGACGGCGGCGCCTATCTGGCTCCGCGAATCCTCGTCAATGTCGATCATTCCATGGCCTTCATGCGCGAAGAAACCTTCGGTCCGGCCGTCGGCATCATGAAGGTGAAGAGCGATGCGGAAGCGCTGGAATTGATGAACGACAGCCCTTACGGCCTGACGGCATCGCTCTGGACCAAGGATGTCGAGCGTGCCTCGCGCATTGGCCGCGAGATTGAAACCGGCACCGTCTTCATGAACCGCGCCGATTATCTCGATCCGGCTCTGTGCTGGACCGGCGTCAAGGAAACCGGCCGGGGCGGCTCGCTCTCGATCATCGGCTTCCACAATCTGACGCGTCCGAAATCCTATCACCTGAAGAAAGTAACAGCATGAGCACTATCTCAGCCAATTGGAGCTATCCGAACGCCTTCAAGCTCGGCCGCGGCCGCATTAAGGAGCTCGCGGACGCCTGCAAGAGCCTGGGCATGAAGAAGCCACTGCTGGTCACCGATCGGGGACTTGCCTCGATGGCGATCACCAAGACGGCCCTGGATATTCTGGAAGATGCAGGCCTCGGACGGGCTCTGTTTGCCGATGTCGACCCGAACCCGAATGAGAAGAACCTCGAAGCCGGCGTCAAGGCTTTCAAGGATGGTGGTCACGATGGTGTCGTCGCCTTCGGCGGCGGCTCCGGCCTTGATCTCGGCAAGTGCGTCGCCTTCATGGCCGGCCAGAGTCGGCCGGTCTGGGATTTCGAAGATATCGGCGACTGGTGGACCCGCGCCAGCGTCGAAGGCATTGCGCCGATCGTCGCGGTGCCGACGACCGCCGGTACCGGCTCGGAAGTCGGCCGTGCCAGCGTCATCACCAATTCCGCAACGCATGTGAAGAAGATCATTTTCCATCCGAAGTTCCTGCCCGGCGTCGTCATCGCCGATCCCGAGCTAACCGTCGGCATGCCGAAGGTCATCACCGCCGGCACCGGCATGGATGCGTTTGCTCATTGCCTGGAAGCCTATTCCTCGCCGTTCTACCATCCGATGTCGGCCGGCATCGCGTTGGAAGGCATGCGGCTGGTCAAGGAATTCCTGCCGCGTGCCTATCGCGAGGGGACGGATCTTGAAGCGCGCGCCAATATGATGAGTGCCGCCGCCATGGGCGCCGTCGCTTTCCAAAAAGGTCTCGGCGCCATCCACGCACTGTCGCATCCGATCGGCGCCGTCTACAACACGCATCACGGCATGACCAATGCCGTCGTCATGCCGGCCGTCCTGCGCTTCAACCGCAAGGTCATCGAGGACAAGATCGCGCGCGCCGCAGCCTATCTCGGAATTTCGGGCGGTTTCGACGGCTTCTATGACTATGTGCTGCAGTTGCGCGCGGAACTCGGCGTGCCGGAAAGTCTGTCTGCCATGGGCATCGCGCCTGACCGGATCGACGAACTCTCCGCCATGGCAATCGAAGATCCGAGCGCCGGCGGTAATCCAGTGGCAATGACCTTAGAAAATACCAAGGCGCTGTTCAGGGATTGTTTCTAATACGCTGCCCGCCTTCTCTTCGCGATGGATGCAAGCAGGAGCGCGTCGGGCACTTTAAGACAAACAAAAAAAAGCCGCCGAGTGTCACCCGGCGGCTTTTTTCATTGAAGCCCGGTCTGGTAATCAATCCACGAACTCGACGACGACGCCAGGCTTGACCATCTTGGCGAGTTCGGTCGCATCCCAGTTGGTGAGGCGCACGCAACCATGGCTCTGCGTCTTGCCGATCCGCGAAGGATCTGGCGTGCCGTGAATACCGTAGGTTGGCTTCGACAGGGCCATCCAGACCGTACCAACCGGGCCGTTCGGGCCAGGTGGGATGTTGAGGATCTTGTCGTTTCCAGCTTGTTGGAAGTTGATCTTCGGATTGTAGGTATAGCCCGGATTGAAGGCGACGCGCTCGACCGTGACCGTGCCGGAGGGCGAGGGCGTGTCGGCGGAACCGATGCTGGCCGGATAGGCTGCGATCAAGGTGCCGTTGGCGTCGTAGGCGAAAACCTGCTTGCGGCCTTTGTCCGCCAGGATCTTGGCGACCGCTCCCGTCTTGCTGGGACCCGTATTGACAACCTTGATGGTGCTGCCCGGCACGGTGAAATCGACACCGGGATTGAGCGCCTTCAGGTAGCCTTCATCCATATGAAAGCGCTCCGCCAGCATCTCGGTCGTCGACGTGTAGCCGAGGGAAGGCATCTGGGACTTCGCGGCATAATCTTCCGGGATCGACGCAACATAGGGGCCGGCGGCGTCGGCAGCCGTAATCGTGTAGTTGATGATCGGCATGCCACCGGACATGCGCAGCTGCTCGAGGATTGCGTCGGTATTGTTCGGATCGAGAGTCTGGCCGGTCATCTGCTGATAGGCATAGATCGCCTTGGTGACGTTGGCGCCCATGCGGCCGTCGATGGCGCCGGGTGAAATCCCCTGCCGCGAGAGGAAGACCTCAAGCGCGGTGATCTCCATCTTCGACTTGCCCTTGAGCGTGATGACGGGCTCGGCCGGCGGCTTGTTGACGATATCCGGTGCGCCCTGCTGTGGATCTATCGAAGCATAATCGCTGCCGCTTTGGTTCGTCTGGCCCTGGTTCTTGCCCGGCAGGGGCTGATTGTCGAGCGGCTGACGCTGAATATCGCCATCGCGCGGAATTCCGCCGGTCACTACGCCGCGATCCTGTTGGTCGCCGCTGTCGTAGCTGTCGGTGCGATACTGGCGATAATCCTGGTACCCGCCGTTGCTGGAGAGTTGGGTGTCGCCATAGCGGCCGCCGTTGTCGTACCCATTATCATTATAGGTCTCGCGAGCAGGCGCGCGAGGATAATAGGTGCTTGCCTTCATCTCCGTGGCGACGACGTTGCCGTAGGCGTCGATCAGAACCCGTCGGCCGCGCCCGTCGCGCGCCATGGAATAGCCGCCGCCGTAAGGGTATTGATCGAGGATCCGGCCGTCGGGAGTGACGAGAACCGTGTTGCTGTTTCCGCTGCGATAGTATTGTGCCTGCGCATTGGTGAGCGCAAGCATGGACACAGTGGCAGTCATTGCCAGGGCAAAACTCAATTTTACAAAGCGGTTCACGTCTGTCGAATCCTCGGGGTAGTCGTTCGGCTGACACACACATGGCAATTTTGACGCCAGTATGGAAATTTAGATTATCATGCTGAATAAAATATAAAAATTTCTGTGATCAAGGCTTCAAGTTAACATTCGGTAAGCCAAATCACCGTTTATTTCAGCGGCGCTCCATCGCGGGACAATGCTCGTCGGCAGCGCAAGTCATGGAGGATGCTGGAGATGATGGATTTTTCGGCGGCCAAGGGGCCGAAACTGACGCTGGACGAGGGCTCTGTCCTGGATATCGGCGCCTGCATCGTCGAGGGCAACAATCTTGCCCCCGGAGGCGCCGTTCCCGATGATGGCGATCCGCGCATCAGTCATTCCGTGCAAGGCTTCCTCTTCACCTGCGGGCCGGATCATATCCGCCATCCCGAGCCGATGACGGGAGCCTTCGAAGGAGGGCGCTATCCGCTTCATGGATCCTTTTCCTCTCATCCGGCCAAAATTCTCTGGACCAAATTCGAGAACGGCAATGCGGAATGCCGCGCCGATATCGATGTCATAACCGCTGAACGCCGCACCGCAAGGCTGGAACGCCTTTGGCAGATCGACGGCGCAACCGGCGAGGTCTCGCTTGCCGACCGCATCGTCAATACGAGTACGGAGGCGATGCCAGTCTTCCTGATGTACCACATGAACATCGGCGGCAAATGGTTCGATAGCGGCACGCGCCTCACCGGGCAGATGCTGGAGAATGGCGGCTTTCCATGGACCTTTGGCGAAGAGGGCGGCGATATCTTCTGCGTGCCGGCGCAGGACAAGGGGGAGGACTGGGCCGAAATCAGCCTAGGCCCCATCGCGGCCATCGGCGGCAAGTCTTTGAGGGTGCGCTTTGGTACCGACACGCTGCCGTTCCTGCAGGTCTGGCGCAACCAGCGCGCGCCTGCGCATGTGCTCGGTATCGAGCCGGTTTCTCATCGGTGGGTCTCGCGCGCGGAGCTTGAGGAGGTGGACGAATTCAATATTCTCCAGCCAGGCGAAGCCCGCAATTTCATGCTCAACTTTGCCTTCGTTTGAGAGTGCCTCGCGGTTGACGCTCGCCTTGTCGCGGCGTAGATCAAGGCCACGGTTTTAGAGAGGACATAAACCATGGATATCCGCCCGATCGACGATGAATACTCGGTGTCCGGCCAGATCACCGTAGAGGATCTCGACCAGATCAAGGCTCTGGGGTTCAAGTCCATCGTCTGCCATCGTCCCGATGGTGAGAGCCCGGATC
Organism: Martinezella tropici; assembly: GCF_008370325.1. GTDB lineage: Bacteria > Pseudomonadota > Alphaproteobacteria > Rhizobiales > Rhizobiaceae > Rhizobium > Rhizobium tropici_B. The sequence goes on from NZ_VNIP01000006.1 coordinate 801,051, forward strand.
AGACGTCGTTTGGCGTCATCGAAGCCCGCGCCAAGGAACTCGGCCTGGAAATCACCCAGGTGCCCGTCGGCCCCATGGGCGTCACCGAGGAAGCCGTGCAGGGCATGGTCGATGCGCTCGACGAGTTTCCGCGCCCGATGCTCGGCTATTGCCGCTCCGGCGCACGCTCGACCGCGATCTATCAGAAGACGCATCACATTCGCGGCTGAACGGGTCTTTACCCGGCCTTTTGATTACAGGGCAGACCGCAGGCCGTGCCCTGTTTACCTGTCGAAGAACAACATCAGGAGAAGACCATGAGCATCAAGCGTATCGACGTTGGCGCCCGTATGAGCGGCGCCGTCATCCACGGCAACACCGTCTATCTCGCCGGCCAGGTTGGCGAAGGCGAAAGCGTCACGGATCAGTGCAAGTCGGCACTGGCCGAAGTCGACCGCCTGCTGGGTGCCGCCGGCACTAACAAGTCGAAGATCCTGCAGACGCTCATCTACCTCTCGGACATCTCCTACTTCGCCGAAATGAACGCCGCCTGGGAAGCCTGGGTCGATCCGGCCCACACGCCGGCCCGTGCGACCAGCGAAGCCAAGCTCGCAGCGCCGAAGTACAAGGTCGAATTCATCGTGACCGCAGCTCTCGATTAAGTCGGTTCCACATATTGTTGAAAGGCCGGTGGGCTCGCGCTCATCGGCCTTTTGTCTGGGCGATTTCCGTCAGGGTGCGGGAGGGCGTGATCGCTTCCGGATCGAGTGCGATCTCGATGATTGCCGGTTTGCCGCTCGCACGCGCCCGCTCGAACGCCGGGCCGAATTCTTCCGTCACCTTCACTGTTTCGCCATGACCGCCATAGGCGCGGGCAAGGGCCGCGAAATCCGGATTGTCGAGCGCCGTGGCGCTGACGCGGCCGGGATATTCCCGCTCCTGGTGCATGCGGATCGTGCCGTACATGCCGTTGTTGATGACCAAAGCGATCAGCGGCAGGCCGTATTGGACGGCGGTCGCGAATTCCTGGCCATGCATCATGAAACAGCCGTCACCCGCAAAGCAGACCACCTCACGCTCGGGAAACAGCTGCTTTGCCGCCACCGCCGCCGGCAGGCCATAGCCCATCGAGCCCGATGTCGGAGCCGCTTGCGTGTTGAAGCGACGGAAGCGATGGAAGCGGTGCAGCCAAGTGGCATAATTGCCGGCGCCATTGGTGAAGATCGCATCATCAGCCGTGTTGGTTTCGATCCAATCCATGATGCGGCCCATGTGAACCGCGCCGGGGCTGTTTTCAGGTGTCTTCGACCAGGCAAGATAGGCGGTGTGCATGCGCTCGGTCCGCTCTGCCCAGCGCGTCTCGGTTGGCGTGTCGAGGTCCGCCAGTGCCGCCACGAAATCCGCCGGACTTGCACAGATTGCCAGGTCCGGGCGATAGACGCGGCCGAGTTCTGAGGGATCGGGATGGATGTGGACGAGTTGTTGGCGCGGGTAGGGGATATCGACCAGCGTATAGCCGGAGGACGGCATTTCGGAGAGACGTCCACCAAGCAGGATCAGCAGATCCGCTTCCTTGATTTCCTTTGCCAGCGCCGGGTTGATGCCGATGCCGACATCGCCGGCGTAGCTTGGATGCAGATGGTCAAACAGCATCTGCCGGCGGAAGGAGCAGCCGACCGACAGCTTGAAACGTTCGGCAAATTGCCTGATGCCGGCAACCGCTTCTTCGTTCCAGCGTGTGCCGCCGAGAATGACCATTGGTTGCTGTGCGGCGGCGAGGCGCTGGCCAAGGTCCGCAAGCTGGCTGCGGCCCGGATGAGCGGCAACCGGGGCATAGGGCAGCGCTTCCGGCGCCTCGACCTCATCGCGCAGCATATCCTCAGGCAGGGTCAGCACGACCGGACCGGGGCGCCCCGATGTCGCGACCGCGAAGGCGCGGGTGACGAATTCCGGAATACGGGCGGCATCGTCGATCTCGCCGACCCATTTGGCAAATTCGGTAAAGGCGCGACGGAATTCTACCTCCTGAAAGGCTTCGCGTTCGCGGGCATCGCGCTGGACCTGGCCGATAAACAGGATCATCGGGATCGAATCCTGCCGCGCGATATGAAGGCCGGCGGATGCATTGGTGGCGCCGGGGCCGCGGGTGACCATGCAGATGCCCGGTTCGCCGGTCAAACGCCCCCAGGTGTCCGCCATCATCGCAGCACCACCTTCCTGGCGGCAGACGAGCACCTCGATATCGCTATCATGCAGCGCGTCGAGCACGGCAAGAAAGCTCTCGCCCGGCACGCAGGACATGCGCCGCACGCCATTTGCGTTCAAAGCCTCGACGATGAGTTGCCCGCCCGTTCGCTTCATGTCTTCGCCTTTCCCTCCAGTTCGGCCAATTCGGCCAGAACTTCCTCCTGATGTTCGCCGAGACGCGGGCTCGGCCGCGTATAGACCAACGGCGTTTCCGACAGCACGATCGGCGTACGCACGCTCGGAATGACGGTGCCTGCGCCGTCCTCGAGATCGATTCTTAGGCCGCGCGCCACAATCTGCGGATCGGCGAACATGTCCTCGATCGTATTGATGGCGCCGGCCGGCACGGCATTGTCCTCGCAGGCTTTCAGCAAGTCCGCCTTGTTCCACTTCAGCGTTTCCGCCGAGACGAAGGCGCGCACCTCGTTGCGATTGGCGACGCGGGCCTTGTTGGTCGCATAGCGTTCGTCGTCGGCATTGGTCTCCATGCCGAGAATGGCGCAGAGGCGCCGGAACTGCCCGTCATTGCCGACGGCAAGGATAAGATAGCCGTCGGCGGTGGGCACGACCTCATAGGGCGAGATATTCGGATGGGCATTGCCGAGGCGCACGGGCGGTTTGCCCGAGATCAGATAGTTCATGTTCTGATTGGCAAGTACGGCCGATTGCACATCGAGCAGTGCCATGTCGATGAGCTGTCCTTCGCCGGTCTTCAGCGCATGGATCAGGGCCGCCTCGATCGCGGAAACCGCGTAGATGCCGGTGAAAATATCGGCGATCGCGACGCCCGCCTTCATCGGCTGGCCATCCGGTTCGCCTGTTATCGACATGAAGCCGGACATACCCTGAACGATATAGTCATAGCCTGCGAGGTTGGCATAGGGGCCGGTCTGCCCGAAGCCGGTGATCGAGCAATAGACGATGCGGGGATTGATCGTTGTCAGGCTTTCATAATCCAGCCCGTACTTCACCAAACCGCCGAGCTTGAAATTCTCGATCACCACGTCGGCTGTCTTCACCAGCCGGCGTACCAGCTCTTGTCCCTCCTCGGTCTTGAGGTCGGCGGTGATGGAGCGCTTGCCGCGATTGGCGGAATGATAATAGGCGGCGGAGAGATTTTCCCCATCCTTGCCCTCGACGAAAGGCGGCCCCCATTGGCGCGTGTCGTCGCCGCCGTCGGGGTTTTCCACCTTGATGACATCGGCGCCGAGATCGGCCAGCATTTGTCCGGCCCATGGGCCTGCGAGCACGCGGGCAAGCTCGATGACACGAATACCGAAAAGCGGAGGTTTCCTGGTCTTTTGCTCTGTCATGTCGGTCCGCTCTCCCGCTCAGGGCGTGAATGCTGTTTCAGATGTATCGGATACAGGCTTGGAAGCAAAGCGCCGCTCGCGCCAGAGAATATACAGGCCGGAGCCGATGATGATGAGGATACCGAGCCACTTGATCGCATCCGGAAAGTTGTCGAAGACGAGCCAGCCGAAGATCGTGGCGGAGACGATCTCGAAATACTGCAGCGGTGCGAGCGTGGAGGCCGGCACGGCGCGATAGGCATGCACCGTGAAGATGCCGGAAGCCGCCGCGGTGGCCCCAACGCCGAGCAGGTAGAGCGTGGCAACCAGATCCGGCATGACCGGATCGAGGATTGCGGATTCCGTCACCCGGCCTATGGCGAGCAGGATCAGGCTGAAGCCGATGCCCCAAAGGCCGGTCTGGAACTGCATTGACCAGGCATCCTCGCTATGAGAGACGACGCGCGTGATCATGACGTAGACGGCAATGCAGAGCGCGGTGACGACGGGCAGCAGGGCGATGAAGCCGACTTCCTGAAAGCTCGGCTGGATGATCAGCATCGCGCCGAAAAAGCCGACGGCACAGGCGGTGTAGCGCCGCCAGCCAATGGTTTCCTTGAGGAAGATGCTGCTCAAAATGGTCAGCATCATCGGCTCGACGAAAAAGATGGCAATGGCATCGGCCACTTCCATCACCTGCAGCGTGGATACGAACGACACCATGGACAGCGTCAGCACCGCGGCACGAATGGCATGGACGCCGCTGCGCTGCCATGTCCACACGCCCCATTGCCCGCGCATCACCATCATCGGCAGCGCAAAGAGCGACTGAAGGATGAAGCGGGCGGCGGTGACTTCCGCAGGCGGGATCGTGGTTGCGGCGAGCTTGGAGAAGATGTCGATGATCGGCGCGAGGACGACGGAGAGAAACATCATCGACAAGCCGAAGGTCAGCTCGGATTGCGGCAATCGGATCGAGGAGCCGCTGGAGGTGTTCATTGCAGAATTCCCATGAGAATCAGATGTTTGCCGTCACCTCTTTGCACCAATCGGCAAAGCGGGAAATGGCTTCATCGGCGCCGATCTCGTTAAGCGTCTCGTGCCGCATGTCGGGATGGATCTCGGTTGTAATATGAGAGAAACCGGCACTTTTCAAATGGTTTGCCAGCCAGGAGATCGCTTTCGCATTATCGGTTGCCGGATCCTTGGCGCCTCCGACGAGATGGATGGGCATATCGCGTCGAAGCCGGTCGAGATAGATCTTTTGCGGTGCCCGGAAGGTAAGCTCCAATATGTCGAGCCAGAGCGAGACGGAAGCATCGAAGCCGCAAAGCGGATCGGCGATGTATCTGTCCACATGCTCGGGAATGCGCGAAAGCCAGTCGAAGTCGGTGCGGCGATTTGCGATCGACCGGCCCCAGGCGCCGAAGGTCAGCTTCGGCAAAGGGCCGCTTGGAACATCCGATCCCTTGAACATGCGCTCCGTCTTGAGGATGAGCTGGGCGGTGCGGCCCGCAAGGCCCGCATTGAAATTGGAATTCCACACGGCGACGGCATCGAACTTGTCCGGATGCGTGACGACCGTGTTGAGGCTGATCAATCCACCCATGGAGTGGCCGAACAGGATGATCGGCAGTCCGGGATGAGCGCTTGCGGCAAGCTCGCGCATGGCGAGCACATCAGCGATGACATGGTCCACTCCACCTCTTCGCGCGAAGCGGCCGATAGGCGCTTCATGGGCAACGGTCTCGCCGTGGCCGCGATGATCGTGAGCGTAGACATGGAAGCCTTGGCTGGCCATCGCATCAGCAAAGGCTTCGTAGCGGCGGGAGTGTTCGGCAAGACCATGCGATATCAGCAGGATGCCACGTGCTTCTCCCGTTGCCGGCACGTGATGATAGGCAATCTTCGCGCCCGTCGGGCTATTCAGGCGCTGCGTATCCGCGAACATGCATTCGGTCCTCCCTATTCGGACGAAAGGTTATCATCCCGCCGATTGCAATGGATAGGTGCCGAAGCACACAGAAATAAATCTTTCCGAGTGCTACGATTCAGGATTGCGTCCGCTCAATCAAACTGCTTATTTGTTCCTATAATGTTCTTATTGGAGGCAGAAATGAAGCAGTTGCTTCGGGTATTTGCAGTTGTATTTCTTTCGGTCGGGACGGCCGCGAGCGCCATGGCGCAGGAGCATAGCCGCGGGCGAACACGCTTTATCCTGGCGGCAAGCTGGGAGCCGGCATTTTGCGCGACGAACCAGAAGAAGGCGGAGTGCCGGAACCAGTCGTCGAACGATTACGATGCCAAGAACTTCTCGCTGCATGGTCTCTGGCCGATGCGGCAGGAATATTGCGATGTTTCGGAGGATTTGAAGCAGGCGGATCGCGGCCGCGACTGGAAGGATCTGCCGGCGGTGGAGCTGTCGCAGGATGTCAAGGCGAAGCTGGACAAGGCAATGCCGGGCACGCAATCCGGCCTCGAGCGGCATGAATGGATCAAGCACGGCACCTGCACGAAGCTCAGCGCCGACAAATATTTTTCCATCGCCGCCGGTCTGATCGCCGAGCTCAATGCGTCGTCCGTGCGCGATCTTTTCGCGGAGAATATCGGCAAGGAACTCGATGCCGAAAGCATCAAGGCTGCCTTCGACCAGAGCTTCGGCGAGGGCGCCAATGCGCGCATCAAGATGAGCTGCCGCCGTGTCGGCGATGTCAGGATGATTTCGGAACTCACCATCGGCCTCTCGGAGGATGCGATCGAACCCCAGCAAGGTAACGAGCCGCGGCTCGCCAAACTGATCCAAAGCGCAGGCAGCACTGCCTTCGGCTGCGACCGCGGCGTGGTGGACGCCGCCGGTTTCTAAGCTTTTCCGGGTTTTGTGACGCGGATAATGCCCTCGGACAAGGTTTCGCCGTTGCCCGAGGGCGGGGTTTCGCCTACATAGCGGCACAATTCGCAATGTTATCCGCCCGTGGAGTAACCCAAGCTATGGCACGTCAGTTTATTTATCATATGGCCGGACTGAATAAGTCCTATGGCGCCAAGAAGATCCTCGAGAACATCCATCTTTCCTTCTACCCCGACGCCAAGATCGGTATTCTCGGCCCGAACGGCGCGGGTAAGTCGACGGTGCTGCGCATCATGGCCGGTCTTGACAAGGAATATACCGGCGAAGCCTGGCTGGCCGAAGGCGCCACCATCGGCTACCTGGCGCAGGAGCCTCAGCTCGATCCCAACAAGACGGTGTTCGAAAACGTCATGGAAGGCGTCGCCAAGAAAACCGAAATCCTCAATCGCTACAACGAATTGATGATGAACTATTCCGACGAGACTGCGGAAGAGGCCGCCAAGCTCCAGGATATCATCGACAGCCAGAATCTTTGGGATCTGGAAAGCCAGGTCGAGATGGCGATGGAAGCGTTGTGCTGCCCGCCGCGTGATGCCGAAGTCACCAGCCTTTCCGGCGGCGAGCGCCGCCGTATCGCGCTGTGCCGCCTGCTTCTCTCGCAGCCGGACCTGCTGCTGCTCGACGAACCGACCAACCATCTCGACGCTGAGACCATTGCCTGGCTGGAAAAGCACCTGCGCGACTATCCGGGTGCCGTGATGATGATCACCCACGACCGATACTTCCTCGACAATGTTACCGGCTGGATTCTCGAACTCGACCGCGGCCGTGGCATTCCCTACGAAGGCAACTACTCCGCCTATCTGCAGGCCAAGGCCAAGCGCATGCTGCAGGAATCCCGCGAAGAAGCTGGCCGCCAGAAGGCAATCAGCCGCGAACAGGAATGGATCGCCTCCAGTCCCAAAGCCCGTCAGGCCAAGTCCAAGGCGCGTATCAACGCTTACGAACAGCTGGTCGATGCCGCCGAAAATCAGCGTCCGGGTGATGCGCAGATCATCATTCCGGTCAGCGAGCGTCTCGGCCAGGTGGTAGTCGAGATGGAGGGTATCACCAAAGGCTTCGAAGGTCGCACGCTGGTCAACGATCTGTCGATCAAGTTGCCGCCTGGCGGTATTGTCGGCATCATCGGCCCGAACGGCGCCGGCAAGACCACCCTGTTCAAGATGATCACCGGGCAGGAAAAGCCGGATGCCGGCTCGATTCGCATCGGCGAGACGGTGCATCTCAGCTATGTCGACCAGAGCCGCGACGCGCTTGACGGCAATAAGACCGTATGGGAGGAAATCTCCGGCGGCGCCGAAATCATCAAGCTCGGCAAGTTCGACATGAACTCGCGCGCCTATTGCGGCGCCTTTAACTTCAAGGGCGGCGACCAGCAGCAGAAGGTCGGCAATCTCTCCGGCGGTCAGCGCAACCGCGTTCACCTGGCCAAAATGTTGAAGGCTGGCGGCAACGTACTTCTGCTCGACGAACCGACCAACGACCTCGATACGGAAACGCTGGGGGCGCTGGAAAGCGCGCTCGAAAACTTCGCCGGCTGCGCCATCATCATTAGCCACGATCGCATGTTCCTCGACCGCCTGGCCACGCATATCCTGGCCTTTGAAGGCGAAGGGCATGTTGAATGGTTCGAAGGCAATTTCGAAGATTACGAGCAGGACAAGATCCGCCGCCTCGGCCCCGATGCTCTCAATCCGGGCAGCCAGGCGCACAAGCGACTGACACGATAAGTTTGCTGTCTTTCCGCTGTCTAGAACCCCGGCAGGGGACTGACCCCCGAAAGTTGGACATCAACCTTCGGGGGTTTTTCTTTGCGGTAGGGCAGGAAGCATATATTCCCCAGCCGACAAAAACTAACAGATTCCCGACGCCCTGCCGGCCTCTTCGGTGATTAGCCCCTTGCGGAGTCCATTCAAATCACATAAAGATATCTTTATATCTTGATTGGGTGTCGAATGACGGATGTGGTGAAGCTCGGCTTGGATGAAGTTGTTGACGTGCTGAAGGCGGTCGGCGAACCGACGCGGCTGCGTCTCATGGCACTGCTCGTGGCAAGTGATCTGACCGTCACCGATCTTACCGAGATTCTCGGCCAATCGCAGCCCCGCATCTCGCGGCATCTGAAGCTGCTTGGCGAGGCCGGCCTGATCGATCGCTATCAGGAAGGCGCCTGGGCTTATTTCCGCTTGAAGCAGGAAGGCAAGGCGGTGACCTTGGCGCGTACGCTTCTGCGTCACACCGCCGAGAAGGATACCGTCCTGCTGCGCGACGGCGAGCGCCTTGCTTCGGTCAAGCGCATCCGTGCCGAACGTGCGCAGGCTTATTTCAGCCGGAATGCCGCCGAATGGGACGAGTTGCGTCGCCTGCATGTCGCCGACGAGGATGTCGATAAGGCGCTGATCGAGCTGATCGGCCCGCAGCCGATCGATTCTTTCCTCGACCTCGGTACGGGTACGGGCCGGATGCTGCAGCTCCTGGCAGGCCACTACCGTCGCGCCGTCGGCATCGATGCCAGCCGCGATATGCTGGCGGTCGCCCGCGCCAATCTCGATCGCGCCAACATCACCGCCGCTTCGGTGCGTCATGGCGATATTTTCAACCTGCCGCTCGAGCAGCAGGATTTCGATCTGATCACCATCCATCAGGTGCTGCATTTCCTCGATCAGCCGGAGATCGCTGTTGCCGAGGCGGCGCGAATGCTGCGGCCCGGCGGCCGCCTCGTCATCATCGATCTCGCGCCTCATGGACTTGAATATCTGCGCGACGAGCATGCGCATCTGCGTCTCGGCTTCTCGGATCAGACCATGTCGGATTGGCTGAAGCTGGTAGGGCTGGATGTCGAGCGCGTGCAGCACCTCCATTCGGGGAGGGAAGGCGGTCAGGCGCTGACAGTCAGCATCTGGCTGGCGCGCGATCCGCGGCTGTTGATGGCAGCAAACCAAGGCCACCAGTCGTCCCCCATTCTTGCCGGGAGAGTTTGACATGTCCTCGAGATCCGAAAGCCTTAGTGACGGTATCCGCGTCTCCTTCGAATTCTTTCCGCCGAAGTCGGAAGAGGCCGAACAGCAACTGTGGAATACTGTTGAAGAGCTCAGCGACTGGGAGCCTGAGTTCGTTTCAGTCACGTATGGGGCAGGCGGCTCGACCAAGGCGCCGACGCTTTCGGCCGTACGCAAGATGATCCATGAAACGCCGTTCACGACGGCATCGCATCTTACCTGTGTCGGTGCGACGCGCGAAGATACGCATCGTGTGATCGACGAGTTCCTGGCTGCGGGCGTTCGCCGTTTCGTCGCGTTGCGCGGCGATCCGCCGGGTGGGGTGGGGTCGGCCTATCAACCACATCCCGGCGGTTATGCCAATGCCGCCGAACTGGTGGGAGCTTTGCGGGAGCGCGGCGATTTCGATATCTCCGTATCCGCCTATCCGGAAAAGCATCCGGAAAGCCGCGATACCGCTGCAGATATCGACATGCTGAAGCGCAAGGCCGAGAATGGCGCCGACCGGGCGTTGACCCAGTTCTTCTTCGATAATGACGCGTTCGAGCGCTATCATGATCGTGTTCGCGCGGCCGGCATCCGGATCCCCGTTGTGCCCGGCATCATGCCGATCCAGAACCTCACCCAGCTCAAGCGCTTTGCCGGCGCATGTGGCGCCAGCATTCCGTCCTGGCTTGATGATCGTTTCGACGGCCTGGACGAGAATGTCGAGGAACGCGCGAAGGTCGCCGCGGACGTCGCGGCCGAGCAGATCCAGGATCTGATACGCCGAGGCATTCATGAGTTTCATCTTTACACGATGAACCGCTCGGCGCTCGTCTCAGCCGTCCTTGAACGGCTTGGTCTTCAGCGCAAGGTGAATGCACGCGCCGGTGCCGCCGCCTGAGCATTTCGCGCGATTTGATCATGAAAAAGCGCATGTCCAGCTAGGGCATGCGCTTCTCTAATGAAACAGAGGTTTTGTTAGCTTTTCGGAGTTTGATCGTCTGCGAATTTTGCCAAAGCCGTCAGATGAAAAGCATCGTCACGACGAAAGCGAAGGCCGCACCGACCACTAGGACGTTGATGGATCGCGTCAATCCCATGTCTTCCTCCTCAGTCAGCCGTTAAATTTTATGTCGAAAATATGTTGTTTGGAAAGCAAATTCGATGCTGCGGCGCGGCATGGGGTTGGTGTTTCGATTCAGATAATCGCGGCAGTATTTTGATTTTACTATGAAAATTCAGGTTGCCGTTAAAGTGACGGGTTGTGAATAAGTATTAACATGCTGTGACCGCTGGCTACCCGATGGAGCAGCCAATCATGTCGCGCGCGTTCTTATGCCGTGTTTCATCCATGCATAAAACCGGCCGTCGAGGACGAGCAGACCCGCGCCGATCAGCGCCATGCCGGCTATCTCGGCGAAGCCAAGCCGTTCATCCAGAAACAGGAAGCCAAGCAGAAGTGCACTTGGCGGCACCAGCAGGGTCACCAGTGAAGCGTTCGTAGCGCCGGCCAGCGCCATGATGCGAAAATAGAGAATATAGGCGAAAGCCGTCGATAGCAGCGCCAAGCCCAGGATGGCAGCGATCGCTGTTGCCGGCGGCGCCGCAAGAGACCAGGGTTGGTCAACGATCACAGCGACCGGCAGCATGATCAGTGAGGAGCCGGTCAACTGACCGGCCGCGACGACAGGTGGGGCAATGCCCTTAAAGCGCTTGGCGTAGATTGCGGCAAAACCATAGGAAATCGCGGCCAGGATCGGCAGCGATAACGCCCAGAAGGGAACCGAGCCGCCGGTGGTGACGCTTGGTCCGAGCAGTACCGCCGTCCCGATCAGTCCGATGAAACAGCCGATGAGCTTGGCCGGAGTGAGGCGTTCGTCGGTCGTCAGCTGGTTGCCGATCAGGACGGTCCAGATCGGCGTGGTTGCGTTGAGGATGGAGGCGAGACCGGCGCCCATCTGCGTCTGACCGAAGAAGATAAGGGTATGCGGCACGGCATTGTTGATGAGCCCCAGCAGGAGAAATTGTCGCCATTGGGTCCGCAATACCTGGTAGATGCCAAAGCGGCCGGCAAGGTAGAGATGCAGCGCCAGCGCCGCCAGAGACAGGCGCAGAAGAACGAGCGTAAAGGGCGGAACGTGATGGACCGCAATACGGGCGAAGAAAAACGAACCACCCCAGATCAGCCCGAGTAATAGAAGCAGCCCCCAGGTCAAGGCGCTCATGCGGTTTTCGTTACTCATTGTCGTCTCCCCCGTTCGGTCCATGTAACCCGGGAGAGGGCTGGGGTTCCACCCGTTTTCTGCCAAATATGCGGCAGCTGGCTTGGGAGGCGTTGGCGGAATTCCGCGCAACAAAAAGGCGGCTCGAGGCCGCCTTTTCGATAGGGATGCAAAAGAGTTCAAAGCGCGTTGAGCAGCACCGTTGTCGCCCAGCCGTCCGCCGGCATGCCGAGGCGGAATTGCTCCTTCTGGATGGCGACGCGCGTGCCGGAGCCGAGAATGCCATCAATCTTGCCGACATCGTAGCCGCGCGCCACGAGCTTGGTCTGAAGCGCCTTCATGTCGACATCGTTCAGGCCTGCCTCAGGCGTACCCTTGTTATAGGGCGGGGCACCGGCAAAGCGCGTGGCGAAATAGGCGGCCGAGGTCGTGTACACGAAGGACTGGTTCCATCCGAGATAGGCATTGGTGTAGTTCGGATAGGCCAGGAAAGCCGGACCCTGGCGACCCTGCGGCAGAATAAGCGCAGCCGACAAAGAGCCGAAATTGGTGTTGCCGTCACGCGGCTTAACGCCGAGCTTGAACCAATCACCAGCCGTCAGCGTGCCGCCGATGCCGGACTTTTCCCAGGGAAGATTGTCCGGGACCGTTACTTCCTGCAGCCATGGCTGGCCGCGCTGGAAGCCGAGGCTCTGTATATATTTAGCTGTGGTCAGAATGACGTCAGGCGCGCTCGTCTTCAAATTGACATGGCCATCGCCGTCGCCGTCAACGCCGTATTTGATGATCGATGGAGGAAGCATCTGTGTCTGGCCGATTTCACCAGCCCATGCACCTGTCGTAGTATTCGGATCTGCATCACCGTGCTGTACCATCTCGATGTATGAGATCAGGCGCGGACGGAAAAACTCGGGACGACGGCAGTCGTGAGAAAGAGTCACCAGGGCGTTGCGAGTGTTGAAATTGCCCTGCACAACGCCGAAATCGGTTTCCATCGCCCAATAGGCGGTGATGACACCGGGAGGTACGCCATAATCCTGCTCGGCCTTGGCGAAGACGTCGGCATACTGCTTCATCTTCTGGCGGCCGATATCGAGGCGGCCCTGGCTGACGGTGCGCTGGGAAAACTCGAGGAAGGTCTGGCGAAAGACGCCCTGGCTGCGGTCCATGGCGAGAACCTTCTGGTCGATCTGCGCGCCAGCGAGCGTCTTGTCTGCGGCGGCGGCATCCGCGCCGTCAGCAATCGCCTCGGCCTTCACGCCGGCCAGGAATGCGGCGAGATCGCCGCCGCAGGCGACTTTTGGAGTTGCGTCGCTGCTCGCGGGCGGCACGGCTGCCGGAGCAGCGCTCTGTGCCATTGCCGTACCGGTCATGGCTGAAGCGAAGAGCAACGCAAGAGCGCTGCGTCGAATGGTTTGACGATCCATGAGCGATCCTTCCCAGGTGATAGAATAGGGTCGCTTTCACAGAAGATTGTGACATAAGCAAGAGTGAAGTGGAGTCGGCCTTAAGAATTTCCTTGCTTCTCTACTGCCGCCACCCAGTTTTGCCAGTTCTGCTCGGAACCGCCGAAAACATTGATGTCCGTCGGACCTTTGATGCCGGGTATGACCCCCGTCGACGTATACTGCCAGAAGGCCCAGCTGCGATCCGCATAGGTCTCCTTCGGATGCTTGGCGACCGAGCGGACCCAGAAGCGATAGTCCTTGAAGTAACCGACAAGATTTTCGCGATGAAAATCGACCGACGTATAGATGATCGGGCGCTTGCCATAATAGGCTTCGAGGCGATCCATGAAACGCTTGATTTCCGTTCTCACCGTTTCGGGAGCCGGTCTGGTCTTGCAGGTCGGCGAGCCGGGGTTCCATTCGACATCGACGACAGGCGGAAGCGCCATTGTATCCTTCGGCACATTGCGGATGAACCAATCGGCCTGTTCGTCGGCGGTAGAGCAGAAATAGAAGAAATGATAGGGCGCGTGCAGAAGCCCGGCGGCATTGGCTTCCTGCCAATATTCCGTAAACCGCGGATCGATCCGGTCCTTGCCCTCCGTCGCCTTGATGAAGACGAAGGCAACACCCGACCCCTTCACGGTTTTCCAATCGATATCGCCCTGCCATTTGGAAACGTCGATGCCATGGATGGGGTGGCGCTGCGGATGGTCGCGGCCGAAATCCTGTGGTTTCGTATCGCTGAATCTGGTTTTGGGAAGGGCAGCCGTCGAAAGGGCGTCATAGCCCGTCGTGCAGCCATTCAAGAAGAGGGCGAGCGGCAGTAGACATGCCAGAAGCCAGCGCATGCGTAACCCGTTATGGCGCGAGTGATCTTGCTGCCCCAAGGCTTGGCTTCCGTAATATGGTCCCCGAGAATCCGAAAGAGCGGCAGACCATACCGTTGCCGGCTGGTCTTGCCACTTTATTCACCATATCAACGTAAAAAATGCGTTATCTTCAAGCAAATTCTTATGTTTGGCGCATTCTTTGACGGATTTTGCGCTGGAATCCGCCGTCGCTCAGGCGCCGGGCTTGCTTGCCACAGCGCGCCAGGCATAGCCGCGACCGATTCTTTCGGTCTTCACGGACATGCCGCGTGCCTGGGCCTTGTCTTGAAGCACGGTCAGAAGGTCGGCGCGCGGATCGACATGGAACTTCTTCAGCCAACCCTTCAGAAGCGCTCTGAACCAGCCCGGTAGGCCTTCCTGCTGGCCGAAGTCGACGATATGCAGTTCGCCGCCCGGAGCGACAGCATTGAGCGAAGCATCGATTGCGCTTTTCCAGTCCGGGATCATCGACAGCGCATAGGAAATCATCACGCGGTCGAACCCGCCGACGCCGAAATCAGAGGGTGAAAAGGCTGTGGCATCGGCGACGCGGAAATCCGGCATCTGCTTCAGACCGCGGAAATTATTTCCCGCCGAAATCAGCATTTCCTGGGAGATGTCGAGGCCATAGAAGCGGGCGGAAGGGAAGCGGCGATAAGCGAGCAACATGTTGCGGCCGGTGCCGCAGCCCACTTCCAGGCAGGAGCCGCCGGCAGGCACATTCAGGTGCTCGATCGTGCGGTCACGGCCGAACAGGTAGTATTTGCGGGTCAGGTCATAGATGTGGCGCTGATAGCGGTACATGCCGTCCATCAGCTTGGCATGGTTATTATCGCTGGTTTCTATGCCCGTATCCGCCTGGCTCACGCTTTTTTCCCGTAGATGTGGAAGCCGCCGTAGATGGCCGAGCGATCGCGTGCATTGAGCTCCTGCGAACGTTCTTCGAAATAGACCCATTGGTCGCGGATCGCCGGAGAAAGGCGACCCTCGATGATGCTCTTTTCAGCGGCGGTGCGGAAGATGACGCGCGCGCCTTCGCGCGCCGTGCGGGTAATTTCGGCCCAGAGATTGTTGAGCTGTTCGTCGGTCATCCAGTCCTGAGCATCGAGTAGGATGTAGCGATCACGCGAGGCAGCCGGTTTGGAGGCCAGAAGCTCGATGAAATTGGCGTGATGCACGTCGACGCGGTCGGCATTGGCGCGGATCGCGGCATAGTGTTCCGGCTTGAGATAGGTTGGCAGCGGACCCTGATGCTGGGCGGCGTAGCGACGCGCAAACGCCTGCCAGGCAAAATAGTTGTCGCGCATCGGGAAGTGACAGGCGAGCTTTTCAAGACGGTGCTTCAGCACGGCGGAAATGGAATCGTCGCCCGCAAGGCTTGCGAGTTCGTCATACTGCTGCGGCGGAATGCCGAGACCAAAGAGCGAGCTTTTGCGGCCGAGCAGCCAGCGAACGGCCCTCTTGTCGAAGATCGGCGCGATCTCTTCCTCGAAGAATTGGCGCTGTTCGCGCATGGTGCGGGCTTGCGTCATCTTGTCGAGACGAACGCCATTCAGGCGCGCCAGCATATGGGCTGCGCCGATGAAGCGGCCGAGAAGGCCGGTCTTATAGATATTGCGATTGAAAACCGTGATCCGGCGGCGGCCGTAGAGGTCGCGACCGTCCCAATAGTCGGCAGTTGCCGTGTCGAGGCGCGATGCGATGAACTGGTCGTAGGCCTGGCTATTGGCGGTAACGTCCGGCGTGCCGAAGAAGCGCACCAGATCAGCATGACCAGGCAGCAAGCGGAAGGCTGCAAGCTTCAGCTTGTTGAGTGCGATGTGATGGCGGTTCAGGTCAACGACGTCGATCGAGGCAGGGTTCTGCGAGAGATAGGCGAGCATGTTGCAGCCGCCGGAACCGATGGTCACGATGCGGTGATGCGGCTGAAGCTCCATCGCCTCCATGTCGATATCCGGATCTTCCCAGATTTGCGGATAGACGAGGCCTGAAAACAGCATTCCGAAGAGGCGCTCGGAGAGGCCGGCCTTGGACAGCGCCTTATGCTGCAGGAGAGCGTCCTTGAGTTTCCGGTTCTTTTGGAGACCGGCATCCGGGGCGAATTCCGTCATCTGAGTCTTGTCACCGATTTGTGAAGTTCAGGGCGTGTAACCCGGCAATGCTACAGTCTGATGACGCGGGCTGTTGGCAGAGCCGGCGGAAAAACACCCTTGCACATATTTAAGGTGCGGCAGCCATCATAGGCCTTTCATATTGCTGCGTTTCCTGATTGTCTCCGCGTACCTTTTGGAGGGTGTGTGACATGCGTTTGATATCGAGAATGATCGCGGCTCTTATTGTTTTGCTGCTGATCATTGTCGCTGGCGGAGCCATTGGGCTTTCCCTTTACCCGCCGGAATTGCTCAAGGTTGGTGATGGCTATGCCGCAAAGATCGTCTGCTCGAACACGTTCGTGGCAAAACGCGACCCGGATAAGGTGCTGGAAGAAGACGTGCAGGCCCCCGGCAATCCGGCGCTGAAGCTCATTCGGGTTTCCGTCGATCGCGACGAAGGCGTCGTGACCGCCCGTTTCCTTGGTTTGTTTGCACCGAACTATGCGCTTTATCGCGGGGCGCTCGGCTGCACGGCGGTCCCCGATGGCGATTTGCAGGCGGCTCGCAGTGCGGTCTTCCTGAACAAGATCAAGGCACCGAAGAGCGATGCGCTATGGCCCGATGGAGATGCGGTCAACGTCGGCCAGGGCGAGCAGGGCGCGAAGCTTGCCAATATCGTCACGAACCCGGATCTCGCCGGGCCGGCCATGCGGGCGGTCGTCGTCGTCAAGGACGGGCATATCGTCGCCGAGAACTATGGCGACGGCTTCAGTAAGGCGACACCTCTCATCGGCTGGTCCATGACGAAAACAGTCAATGCCGCCATCATCGGCCGCCTGATGATGGCGGGACGCATGTCTTTCGACGATCAAAACCTGTTGCCGCAATGGAGCGCGGACGAGCGCAGGAATATCAAGCTCAGCGATCTCCTTGCCATGGAGAGCGGTCTTGTCTTCAACGAGTCCTATGGCAGCGTGTCCGATGTGACACGTATGCTCTATCTCGAGCCGGATACGACCAGCGTCGCGGCCGGTGCGCGTCAGGTCGCAGCGCCAGGCGAGCGCTTCAGCTATTCAAGCGGCACCGCAACCCTGCTTTCACGCCTCTGGATGAATCGGTTGCCCAATCTGAGTGCCGCCGTCTCCTATCCGCGCGAAGCGCTTTTCGGACCGCTCGGCATGTACAGCGCCGTTTTGGAGGCCGATGAGCGCGGGACCTTTGTCGGCAGTTCCTATCTCTACGCCAATGCTCGCGACTGGGCGCGTTTCGGTCAGTTCCTGCTTCAGGACGGCGTGTGGAACGGGCATCGGTTGCTGCCGGAGGGCTTTGTCGGCGCCATGCGTACGCCGACAAAGGCGTCGGAAGGTGTCTATTCTCAGGTTCAGGCCTGGCTTGCGGGTCCCGGCGGCTCGAATGCGCAATACGGTCTGCCCGCAGATACGTTCTGGATGAGCGGCCACGACGGCCAGACGGTGGCCATCGTTCCGTCCGCCAATCTGGTTGTCGTACGGATGGGATTGACGCCAGCCTGGGCGGACTACCGGCCGCAAATCCTGCTGAAACGGATCATGGATGTGATAAAGCCGGCCTCGAGCTAGAGCGAGGCCAGGAAAGTTGGCAGCGGTTTTTCCCGGGAATTGCGCAAAAAGCGAAGAGACCGAACGGTTCGGCGTTTCCGTGAAATGCCGAACCGTTCCAAGCCGACTTTCAAAATGCCTTGATGAAATCAGTAATTGCCGTTGGCGACATCTGTCAGGCCCTTGCGCTTGGCATCATAATAGTAGCCACGTGCATAAAGCTGGACGGCATTGGTTTCCTTGTTTGTGGCCTTACTGTCTGCCGTCATCCAAGCGCCGCGCAGATATTTTGCGGCGTATTTGATGTTGGTTTCCGCATCGAGCAGGCCGGACGCCGGGCCTTCGTAACCCATGGATTTGGCCGTATTGTATTTGATCTGCATCAGGCCGAAATATCCGGCCCGGTTGTACGCCTTCGGATTATAGCGGCTCTCGCGATGAACGACGCGATGGATCAGCGATTCCGGGATTTCGTAGAGCTTGGCATATTTCTGGATGAGCTTGGAGACGTAGCTCTTTTCTTCGGCAGGTACGTCTGAATCGTAATTCCGGGTCGTCACCACTGCGGGAACGACAGTCGGGCCGCTGCTGTCGAAATTGAAGTCATAATGCATGCGGTTGTCCGCATAGCGCGGCTGGCCGATCTGTGCCGGCGTTGCGAACGCGACTTCAGCCTGCGCTTCGGATCCGGGACGCGGCGTCGGTACGGCGACCTGAATGGCGGCAATATCCGACGTCATCGGAATGGTCGGTTCACCTTGCGCGACGGAGGCCGAGACCGGCGTCAGGGCGGCGTCGCCGGGGCGTGCCGGATTGGGCATCGGGATCGCGACCACGGAAGGCACGAGCGGCACGTCGGATGCGGCATAGGCCGCGGCTGTCGTGGTATTGGCGGCAGGCACGCCGGTCGCCGCGGCAATTGCGACCGTTCCTTGGTTGGGGGCGTTTGCCGCCGGGGTGCCGAAACGTGATCGAGCTGCATCGATCTGCTGCTGGTTCACGGCGCCGGGAGCGGCGTTTACCGTGCCTGGGCCAACACGGCCGGATTTTGCCAGTGCTACCTGTTGCTGCGGCTGCCGCGGGCCGATGAATCCCGGCGCTACTGCGGCCATTGCCGCGCCACCCGTAGACGAGGCAGTGCCGGTTGCGGTCAGGGTCGTATTTGGATGCGGCACGTTGGTGTGTGCCGACGGGAGTTCTGCCTGAGACGTCTGCTGCTGAGTGCTTGCACACCCGGCGAGAGCGCCGCACATCATTGCCGAAAAGGCAACGCTGCGCTTCAGGCTGGGAAATCCGATCGCTACCATTCTGTCACTTTCGAAAATCAAACCTAATTTCGATGCAATTCGGCCACAGAGCCGCCAAATTCGGCCACAGGATCGATAAAATTATGAATCCCCATTAACCTATCCGTGATCGGCCCGCAACCCTGCACCGCCTCAGGCGGCCATCCGGCGGTATCCGGCCGTCACGGCACCGGCGGCAATCAACAGGGTGCCACCCGTTCTGTTGACGGCACGTTGCACGCTTGCCTTGCGGATGAAGCCGTGTGCCATGTCGGCTACGAACACGTAAATGAGCGAGTTCAAGGCTGCCAAAGTGAGGAAGGTCGCCTCCAAAATAAGCGTTTGCTCAAGAAATGGCTTCGATAGGTCAAGAAATTGCGGCACGAAGGCGATGAAGAACACGATGCTCTTCGGGTTGAGCGCCGTTACAACATATGCGTGCAACATGATTTTTAACGGTTTTTCCTCAGGGAGATTGTCATTGTCGCCCAGCGGACCCGTCACGATCGGCGCTCTCCACAGCTTGATTCCGAGGAAAACGAGGTAGGCCGCGCCGATCAGCTTGAGAATCGTGAACAATGCCGCCGACGTGGCGAGAAGGGCGCCGAGGCCAGCCAGGGAGGCGGTCATTGCCGTAAAATCGCCCAAAGTGACGCCGGTCACCGTTGCCAAGGCCGTCTTGCGGCCGTGGCCCAGTGCGTAGGATATCACAAGGAGAATGGTCGGACCCGGTATGGCCAGCATGATGCAGGACGCGGCGGCGAAAGCGAGCCAGGTTTCGATGGACATGGAATCCTCCTCTATTCCTCTTCCGCTGCCAGCAAAGACACCGGATTTGCGATCCGTCAATCCGCCTGATTATGAATTGGGCCGCCTGATTATGAATCGGGCCGCTTGATCACAGATCAGGCCGACTGATCGCCGATCAATCAGGCTTGTGTGTATTTCTGCCCGATATGGTCCATTACGTCGGCGAACCATAGTTGCGTGATGTCGAATGCCTTGCCGCCCTTGATGCGGGGGAATTCGATGGCGCGCAACTTGCCGCCCTGTCCTTCATCATGGCCGGTGACGCCCGATACCTTGTTAAGCGCACTTTCCACCGCGAGATCGACCATGCCCTGGATCAGGCGGAGATCTTCGCCATTTGCGGGGGCGGAGCGTGCGAAATAGCCCGACTTCTGCACCATGGAGCGTTCGGCGCCGATAATTGCGGCAAACTGCTTCTGGAACCAGCCGCCGACATTGATCGTATCGATCTTCACGTGGCCGAAGGCGTCACGCTTGACGGTTTCGCCGGCGGCCTCGCGTTCGGCGACGATAGCGCCGAGTCCAGCACCTTCCGACACGAACAGCGTCACCTGGCCGGTCTTTTCCATGATGGCGCGCAGACGTTCGCCTTCCGCCTCGATGTCGAACAGCATTTCCGGCAGATAAAGACCGTCGATGCGCTTCAATTCGGCATTCATCATGAAGCCTTCGACATATTCGTTCGCGCTGGTTTTCTGGATATAGGCGCGCGCCGTCGCGGCCGTCAGCCAGCCGCAGTGGCGGCCCATCACCTCATGAATGACCAACGTGCGCGGCGCGGCGGTCTGTTCGTTGCTGACATTGTCGAAGAAATGCGCGCCGACCTCGGCTGCCGTCCAGGCGCCAAGAGACTGGCGGATCGGCACGACATCGTTATCAACAGTCTTCGGCAGGCCGACGACGGTCAGATCATAGCCGTTAGCGCCGAGATAGGCGGCGAGGTCCGCCGCGGTGGTATTGGTGTCGTCGCCGCCGATCGTGTGAAGGATGGTGATGCCGTCGGAAGCCAGTCGCTCGGCCGCGACGCGCAGCGGGTTTTCGCCTTCCTTAACCAGACCGCGCTTGACGCAATCGGCAATGTTGGTGAGCTTGACGCGGCTGTTGCCGATCGGCGAGCCGCCATAGCGATGCAACAGATAGGCCTGTTCGCGCATGGTCGGGGTCACCTCGATGCTGTCTCCGAGCAGCACGCCCTGATAGCCGGAACGATAGGCGATGATGTCGAGATCAGGTGCCACGTCGCTGTAGCGCTGGATCAGCCCGCCAACCGCGGAAGAAAGGCAGGGCGCCAATCCGCCGGCGGTGAGCATTGCGACTTTCTGTTTGGCCATGGAGATCCTCCTTGCAGTCAAGCTGCTTCATTTCAATGGTTGCGGTGGGAATGGATGCGACAGCCGGGCATGGGTGTAAAGTAAAGAATTTAAGAAATCCGCGGTTTGTTTTGCCGCTGGAGGGCAGATCGTGCACAATTGGATGAGGTGCGAAGTACGCAATCATTACCAAATTGTGAAAAGAGTTTTCCGCCTTGCGACGAATGGACTGCTTGCAATGGCAACCATAATTTGATCAAGGTGTTCTACTGTTTAGAGGCCGTTGGAACCACCATGTCGTTTTGGGAAAAATTGCTGAATGCTATCGGTAGCACTGCCGGCAATGCCCTGTCCGCGGTGGTCGAAGCTATTCGCACCGTGTTCGAAGGTGATCCGGAAACCCGGCGCAAAGTGGCCTTTTCCGTCGCCATCATCGCGCTTTCGGCCAAGATGGCGAAGGCTGACGGCGTGGTGACGGAAAATGAGATCAACGCGTTTCGCGAGATCTTCGAATTTCCTCCCGACCAGGCCAAGAATGTCGCACGCCTTTATAATCTGGCGCGTCAGGATGTCGCCGGTTACGAGGCCTATGCGGAGCGGCTGTCCTCGCTTTGCGAGACCTGCACGAAGAATTGCCCGGTGCTGGAAGACGTGCTGGACGGGCTGTTCCATATCGCCAAGGCCGACGGCTTGATCCATGAGAAGGAGATGGCCTTCCTTCAGCATGTCGCCGAAATCTTCCATATGAGCGAACAGCGGTTCGAGCAGATCATGGCCCGCCATGTGAGTGCCGGTGGCCGTGACCCCTACAAGGTGCTCGGCGTATCGCGGCAGGACGATTTTCCGACGATCCGCCGCCGCTATCATGGCCTCGTCTATGAGAACCATCCGGATCGTCTCGTGTCGCGAGGGGTTCCCGAAGAGTTCCAAGCCATTGCCAACGAGCGAATGGCAGCCCTGAATGCGGCTTATGCCGAGATCGAGAAAGAACGCCGCGCCGCATGAGTGCATTTAAGGCCGATTTCACTCGCGCCCACGTGCAGCCTTCGCCGAACCATGGCGAGCGGCGGGACGAGTGCCGGCCCGATATCATTCTTCTGCATTATACCGGCATGGGCACGGCCGAGGGTGCTCTTGATTGGCTCTGTCGCCCGGAGAGCCAGGTGTCGAGCCACTATTTCGTTTTCGAGGACGGCCGCATCGTGCAGCTTGTTCCGGAAGAGCGTCGCGCTTGGCATGCAGGCAAAAGCTCCTGGCATGGTGATATCGATATCAATTCGCGGTCGATCGGCATCGAGATCGCCAATGCCGGCCATCCGGGCGGACTTCCGGATTTTCCCGATGCGCAGGTCGAAGCGGTTGTCGAACTGTGTCGCGATTGCGGCCAACGCTGGGCAATCGCGCCGGAACGCGTGCTCGGACACTCCGACGTGGCGCCCGTGCGAAAGGTGGATCCGGGCGAGAAATTCCCTTGGGCGGAGCTGGCTAAGGCAGGGGTGGGACATTGGGTGGAACCGACGCCGATCACCGGCGGAAGGTTCTTCCAGAAGGGCGATGTCGGTCAACCGATCGAGGCGCTGCAGTCCATGCTGTCGCTTTATGGCTACAGCACTGAAATAACGGGAGAATTCTCGGAGAAGCTGAAGGGGGACGTCGAAGCCTTTCAGCGCCATTTCCGCCAGGAGCGTGTGGATGGCATTGCCGATTTTTCCACGATCGATACGCTTCATCGCCTTCTGTCCGCGCTGCCCCGCTATTCGTAGCCTTTCCGCCGCCGCCTGCTATGTTTATAGCCGGCTATTGATGCGAAAATGCGTAACTCCCTGCTACGCCACATCTTTTCCCTATTATCTCCGCATTGCATTGGTCTAACGACGCTCGCTGAACGGCGGTCGCGCCGTCTGGGTTTGTGTGTCGCGCGGCCGTAGACGACTAATGGGGACTGTGCAATCCGGCGGCTCTTTTTGCCTCCAGCCGGACGTGACGGCGTGTGCTGTCCGCGGTCCCACCCCTGGAGACAAAAGACTACATGAAAAATTTGATTGTTGCGGCTGCAGCATGCGTGGGCGTGCTGCTGGCGGGATATGATTGCGCCTTTGCGGCCCAGCGTGGCGCAAAGCAGAAAACGGTTCCACTCAAGATCGTCAGCCGCACCACCGGCTTTCCGATGCCAAACGTTCCCGCCGAATTGCGTGATGCGGAAACCTCCTTCGCACGAGAAAATCGTTACTCCTTCCTGATTGCCAAATATGCCAAGCAGAACGGCGTTGCCGTTGAACTGGCGACCGCCGTCATCAAGATCGAAAGCAATTTTAATCCGAAAACCCGCGGCAGTGCCGGCGAGATCGGCCTGATGCAGATCAAGCCGGCAACCGCTAGGCTGATGGGATATGCCGGAGGGGCCAAGGGGCTCTACGATCCCGAGACGAATATCAGATTCGGCATGAAATACCTGGCCATGGCGCAGGATCTCGGCGGCGGTCCGACCTGCAATACCATCCTCAAATACAATGCTGGCCACGGCGCCACGCGCATGAATCCGATTTCGAAGCGCTATTGCGGCAAGGTGCTGGCGCTTCTGGACTGACGTCCGCTGAGTCAGGAATTACGGGGTAGGGCGGGTTCGTCTTCTATGCTATCGAATCGCTGTTGTTTGCGAGGATCATGGTATGGTAGCGGATTTCAGATTCATCGTCGTCGGCCGGGGTATGATGGGAGCAGCCGCTGCCCGTCACCTGGCCAGGCAAACCGACGGTATTGCCGTCATCGGGCCGGATGAACCCGAAGATCGCGCCAATCATCAGGGCGTCTTCGGCAGCCATTACGACGAGGGCCGTATCACCCGGACGATCGATCCCGATGCCGATTGGGCTCGCCTGGCGAACCGTTCGATCAGCCGCTATGCGGAAATCGAACGGGATAGCGGCATTCAGTTCTATGCGCCGGTCGGTTGCCTGGTCACCGGTCCGAAACGCGGAGGAGAGACCACCTATGTCGGCGATGTCGTCGAAGCTGCGGGTCGGCTCGGTGTTCAAACCGAAATCCTCGGCGACGCAGAGCTTGAGAAGAAGTTCCCGTTCTTCTCCTTTGCATCGGGAAGCGAAGGCGTCTTTGAACCGCGCGGGGCAGGCCATATCAGTCCGCGCCGGCTGGTGAAGGCGCAGTCGCGGCTGGCGGAAAAAGCCGGCGCCCGGGTCATCAAGCAGACGGCACTATCGATCCGCGACGAGGGTGGTCTGGCGGTCGTCACGACAGCAGAGGGCGAGACCTTCAGCGCGGAAAAAATCCTACTGGCCGCCGGCGGTTTCTCCATTGCGGAGAATCTCTTGCCGCGACCTGTTGAGATGAAGGTTTATGGTCGCACGGTCACCTTCTTCGAGGTCAGCGAAGCAGAAGCCGAGGCTCTTTCCGGCATGCCCTCGCTGATATCCGTGACGCCCAATGATGTGGACAGCATCTATATGCTGCCACCGATCCGCTATCCCGACGGCAATTATTACATCAAGATTGGCGGCGATCCCGATGATCTTCAATTCGAGACCGAGGCGGAATTGCGTGCCTGGTTTCGCACGGCTGGGCGCGACAAAGCCCGCGAACACCTGGTGCGAATCTTCCACGCGCTCGTTCCCGGTGTGAAGCGCCCTGCGGCTTTCACCAATTCTTGCGCCGTTTCCTATTCGCCGACGGGGTATCCGATGATCGGCTATACGTCGTCGCCACGCGTGGCGGTTCTGACTGGGGGCTGCGGCACGGCTGCAAAGAGCTCCGACGAAATCGGCAGGCTGGGGGCGGAGCTGTTGCTCGCAGGCCGAATCAAGGACCAAGGCTACGGCACGGATTTTTCAGCGCATTTCCGCAACTGACATCTAGCGCTCACGAAGCTGCATATTTCGGTGGCAATTGCGGTCGGTCTCGGTTAATGAGCCAGTGCCAGTTGGCCGGGCAGCCGCGCTTCATCAATGCCGAAAGGCGATGAGGTGAGGAAAGTCCGGGCTCCACGGAAACACGGTGCCGGATAACGTCCGGCGGGGGCAACCTCAGGGAAAGTGCCACAGAAAGCAAACCGCCCGGCTTTGCGCCGGGTAAGGGTGAAAGGGTGGGGTAAGAGCCCACCGCGTCTCTGGCAACAGCGACGGCACGGAAAACCCCACCGGGAGCAAAACCGAATAGGGATGACGCGGGGCGCGCAAGCGTTCCAGCCCGTTTCCGGGCCGGTCATCCGGGTGGGTTGCATGAGGCGTCGCGCAAGCGCCGTCCCAGATGAATGGCTGCCACGTTCCGGCCTCGGCCGGAGCCATACAGAACCCGGCTTACAGGCCAACTGGCAAATCATCGCGCTTTTCGGAAAGGCGTGTTTCCCGCTTTCCGCAAATAATTTCGAGAGTGGCGATGTGCCCTGGATTTCGAGGGCTTGCGGCCTTGGCAGGCGGGGCGTTTCGCCTGTGAAAACAATCCGTTTCGGGGCGTTGGCTGAGGCCGATCCTAACCTTTCGTTAAACTTAACGGCTTATGAATATTCGAGCTGATGCCATGCCAGACGTGGCCTCATCCCATTGACGCCCATATGGTCCCATGGTATCCCAAAAGAACACTGCATACGGGCAAATTAGTGCCCAATCATCGCAAGGCCGTGATTGCTTCCGTTCCGGAAGTGTCGAAGGGGTGTCCGCTCTTTCGGCTTGCGAAGCTGTGTCCGATTTTGGCTGTGCCTGCGAGCGTGTAGCTGCTTGCGGGTCATGGGGGACGGGTGTTTCGCGTCATGAACCGCTTCCTGTCAAATGCGACCAACCGGATCGATGCCAAGGGGCGGGTTTCCGTGCCGGCGGCGTTTCGTTCCGTGCTGGCCGAGCGCAATATCCAGGAGCTGTACTGTTTCCAGGATTTTGTGTTTCCGGCGATCAGTGTCGGCGGTCTCGATCTGCTCGATCGTTTCGAGCGGCAGATTGCGGCGGACGATCCGTTTTCGCCGGCGGCAAACCAGATGTCGCTCCTCATTCATGGGGGCGGGGTCTTTATGAGGCTCGATGCGGAAGGGCGGCTGATGGTCACGGATTTCATCCGCGACTTCACCGGAATTGCGGGCGAAGTGACTTTCGTCGGGCGAGCGGATCATTTTCAATTGTGGCGACCGGAGGCCTTCCTGGCCTTGCAGGCGCAAGCACGAGAGGAGCGCAGGCTGGCGGGCAGGCGCTCGGAATAGAGCGGGGAAACGGAATGGCGGCGAATTCAGGCGGAGGTTCTTCTGATGCCGGTGGCGGACCGGTTCGTCACATTCCGGTTCTTCTTTCCGAGGTGATCGATGCGCTGGCTCCCGCACCCGGCCGGATCATCCTTGATGGAACGTTCGGGGCTGGCGGCTATACGTCGGCTATTCTTGCCGCCGGTGCCGATGTGATCGCGCTTGATCGCGATCCGACGGCGATTGCGGCAGGGCAGGCGCTTGTTTCGGCCCATGCCGGTCATCTCAATCTCATCCAATCGCAGTTTTCCCGGCTGGCCGATCATGCGCCGGCAGGTGGCCTTGATGGTGTCGTGCTCGATATCGGCGTTTCCTCCATGCAGATCGACGAGGCCGAGCGCGGCTTTTCCTTCAACAAGAACGGTCCGCTCGACATGCGCATGTCGGCAAGCGGCGTGTCGGCTGCCGATGTCGTCAATCGCGCCAAGCTCGCCGATCTCATTCGCATCTTTGTGTTCCTTGGCGAGGAAAAGCAGGCGCCGCGTATCGCGCATGCGATCGAGAAACGGCGTGCGGAGGCTCCTTTCGTCACCACTCGCGATCTGGCCGGGTTGATCGAGATCGTGACGCCGCGAAAGGCGAAGGACAAGATTCATCCTGCGACGCGGGTCTTCCAGGCCTTGCGCATTTTCGTCAATGACGAGCTCGGCGAGTTGGCCCAGGCATTGTTTGCAGCCGAGCGCGCCCTCAAGCCGGGCGGGCGCCTTGTCGTCGTGACCTTCCATTCGCTGGAAGACCGGATCGTCAAGAAGTTCTTTGCCGATCGCTCAGGCCGCGCCGCCGGGTCGCGCCACATGCCGATCGTGAGTGAGCGGCCTGCTACCTTCGAGCCGGTCGGCAAGTCGATGATCTCAGCGAGCGAGGCCGAGGCGGAGGCCAATCCGCGCGCTCGCTCGGCCAAGCTGCGTGCGGGGCTTCGGACCGCCGCGCCAGCCGAAGCTGCCGATCTCTCGATCTTCGATCTGCCCAATCTCGCCAGTCTCGGAAAGCTCGGAGGTTGAGATGCTAAAGACTTTTGACATCGTTCTGATCGGCGTCATGACGGCCATGGCCAGCGTGACCTATACGATCAAGCATCGGGCCGAGCTGAAGCTGGAAGAGGTTCGTCGTCTCGAATCTGAAATCAAGCTCGAGAAGGACACGATCGAACTTCTGAAGGCGGACTGGGCGCTGGTCTCGCAGCCGAACCGTCTTGAAAAGCTCGTCAACGCCTATAGTGGCGAGCTGCAGCTGCAGCCGACGCTTTCGACCGCGATCGTCCAGCCGAGCGAGATGCCGATGCTGCGCTCGCAGCTTCCGCCGCCGACGGTGACGGCATCCAACGATCCGAAGAGCGGCAAGCCCGTCAAGGGCAATGCATCCGCAGCCTCCAAGAACAGTGATACGACCGACGCGCAGATCAGGAAGGCCATCGCGGATGTGGCCGCCGCTCCTGCGCCGCGGCCGAAGGCACCCGCCTTGGCGAAGCGCAAGAAACCAGACATCGACAATATCGCAACGGGATCGGTGGACGAATAATGTCTTTTCTTTCTCGCATCATGGTTCTGAAGAGCAAGGCGCACTTCTCCACCGACGGCAACAATCGACCGAGCGACGGCTTTTCGCGCTCGACGTTCGAAGGCGCGCGCAAGCGCAAGGCCACCCAAGCCAAGAGCCGCGTCGTTCTGCTGGTGGCAAGTTTCATCGCAGTCTATTGTGTGATCGGTGCTCGTCTTACCCAGTTCGCGATGACGCCGCCGGATACGACGTCAAGCATTTTGCCGCCCGATCGGCTTATGGCGTCGCGGCCCGACATCGTCGATCGCAACGGTGCTCTTCTGGCAACGGACATCCGCACCGTCTCGCTGTTTGCCGAGCCTAACAAGATCATCGATCCGGATGAAGCCGTCGAGGAGCTGCGCAAGGTCCTGCCGGATCTCGATGCGAAGTCCACCTATAAGAAGCTTTCGGTAAAGAGCTCGCATTTTGCCTGGCTGCGCCGGCAGCTGACGCCGAAACAGCAAAGCCAGATCCTGGCGCTGGGCATTCCCGGCATCGGGTTCCGCCCGGAGAAGCGCCGCTTTTATCCCGGCGGCTCGACCGCGGCCCATATTCTCGGCTACGTCAATATCGACAACCGCGGCGTTGCCGGCATGGAGAAATATATCGACGACCAGGGGCTCGCCGATCTCGCCGCCGCGGGCATGACCAACGACCAGCCGCTGCAGCCGGTCAAGCTGTCGATCGATCTGCGCGTGCAGGACATCGTCCATGACGCCGTCGTCAACGCCGTCAAGAATTTCCAGGCGAAGGGTGCCGGCGCGGCGGTGATCAATGTTCACACGGGCGAAGTGGTTGCCATGGCATCCGCGCCTGATTTCGATCCGAACTACCCGAACGAAGGTGCCGCTGAAGGCTGGCTCAATCGCATGACGAACGGTACGTTCGAAATGGGATCGACCTTCAAGACCTTCACCATGGCAATGGCATTCGATTCCGGCAAGGTCACGCTGCGCGATGCCTTCGATGCCACCAACCCGATCCGCATCGGCGGCTTCACCATTAAAGATTTCCACGGCCAGCATCGCGTGCTGACCGTTCCGGAAATCTTCCAGTACTCGTCCAATATCGGCACGGCGAAGATCGCCGACCTGGTCGGCATCGACGCGCATAAGGAATTCCTCACCCGCATTGGCCTGCTCTCCAAGATGCAGACCGAACTGCCTGAGGTGAAGATGCCGACACAGCCCCGCGTCTGGAAGAAGATCAATTCGATCACGATCTCCTTCGGCCACGGCGTCTCGACGACGCCATTGCAGACGGCCGTCGCCGGTGCGGCGCTCGTCAACGGTGGCAAACTGATCGAGCCGACCTTCCTGCCTCGCACCGTCGACCAGGCGGATGAGATCGCCAAGCTCGTCGTCAAGAAGAGCACGAGCGACAACGTACGCTTTCTGCTGGATTTCAATGGCTCCAAGGGATCGGGCCGCGCTGCCCGCGTGCCAGGCTACGATGTCGGCAGCAAGACCGGTACGGCCGACAAGGTGGTCAACGGCCGCTACTCCAATACGCTGAACTTCAACACCTTCATGGCCGCGTTCCCGATCGATAATCCGCAATACATCATCATGACCTTCTGCGACGAGCCGAAGACCGGTGAGCATGGCGGCACGATCTCTGCCTATACCGCGGCGCCGATCGCGCGCGACATCATCGCCCGGGCCGCACCGATCCTCGGCATCCAGCCAAGTTTTGGAAACGGCAACTCGGCCTTGCTGGTGTCTTATTAAGCGTGAAAGAATACACACGTCGATTCGCGAGGGGCGGACTGATCGAGAAGGCGAAAAGTACATTCGATGAACTTGCGGGATATTGCCGGAAATGCATTTCCGGAACTCAACACACAGATTGGCGCGACACTTGGCGATCTTGAGATAATCGGGATCTCCGCCGACAGCCGGAAGGTGTCGCCCGGCATGGCATTTGTCGCCGTGGCCGGGACCAAAGCTGATGGGGCGAGTTTTATCGCCGATGCCGTTTCGCGCGGGGCATCGGTCGTGGTTGCAGGCCACGGGGTCGATGCCGGCAGCGTGCCTGTGCTCTCGGTTTCCGAGCCGCGCCGGTTTCTAGCCGTCTCGGCATCGCGCTTCTACGGACGGCAGCCGGAAACGATGGTGGCGGTGACGGGGACCGCCGGCAAGACCTCGGTTGCTTCCTTCACGCGTCAGATCTGGGCCTATGCCGGTCATCCGGCTGCCATGATCGGCACGACCGGCGTCGTATCGCCGACCCGCAACGAATATGGTGCGCTGACGACACCTGACCCGGTATCGCTGCACAAGCTGTTGGCCGATCTCGCTGATGAAGGTGTGACACATGCGGCGATGGAAGCCTCCAGCCATGGTCTCGATCAATTCCGACTCGATGGCGTAAAGCTCGCTGCCGCGGCATTCACCAATCTCGGCCGCGACCACATGGATTATCATCCGACAGTCGGGGACTATATGGCCGCCAAAATGCGGCTGTTCCGGGATCTGCTTCCGAAAGGCTCTCCCGCGGTGATCTTTGCCGACGACGCCTGGTCGGCTCAGGCCATCACCGCTGCCCACGAGGCCGGGCAGGATGTGCGCACCGTCGGGCGCAAGGGCGATTTCCTGACGTTGAAGCGCGTCGAGCATTTCCGCCACAAGCAGATCGCCGAGGTGCATGTCGGCGACGATATCTTCGAAGTTCATATCCCGTTGGCTGGGGATTTCCAGATCGCCAATGCGCTTGTTGCCGCCGGCCTTGCCATTTCGACTGGTGTCACGGCGCCGGTCGCCATGGCTGCGCTGGAAAAGCTTGTCGGCGCATCCGGTCGCCTGGAGCTTGTCGGTCACACGCATGACGGCGCACTGGCCTATGTTGACTACGCTCATAAGCCGGATGCGCTCGAAAATGTCCTGAATTCGGTGCGGCCATTCACGACGGGCCGCGTCATTGTCGTCTTCGGCTGCGGCGGCGATCGTGATCGCGGCAAGCGGCCGATCATGGGCGAGATTGCTTGCCGTCTCGCCGACGTTGTCGTCGTTACCGATGACAATCCGCGTTCCGAGGATCCGGCAACGATCCGTGCGGAGATCATGGCTGCTGCTGCCTGTGCGACGGAGATCGGCGATCGCGCCGAAGCAATCCGCACGGCGGCCGGCATGCTGGTATCCGGCGACACGCTGATCGTCGCCGGCAAGGGGCATGAGGAAGGTCAGACAATCGGCAATGTCACGCTGCCGTTCTCCGACCATGCCGAATTGCGCAAAGCATTGGAGGATTTGAAGTCTTGAGCTGGTTATGGACAACTGAGGATATGATCGCCGCAATCTCGGGCCGCTCTTTCGGAGCACTCCCGGAGGGCATTACGGGCATTTCCATAGATAGTCGTTCCATTCAGCCCGGCGAGGCTTTTTTTGCGATCAAGGGCGATCGCGTCGACGGCCATGACTATGCCAATCTGGCAATGGCGAATGGCGCGGCCTTTATCGTAATCAGCGAGGGGCGTCTGCCGGCAATGGGCAGACTGACCGTACCGAAGATCGTGGTGGACGACGTGCTGGCGGCCCTTGCGCGGCTCGGCGTCGCCGCCCGTCAGCGTACACAGGCCAAGATCATCGCCGTTACAGGTTCGGTGGGCAAGACGACGACCAAGGAAATGCTGCGGCGCGCGCTGACACCCTCCGGCAAGGTGCATGCCTCCGTCGCTTCGTTCAACAACCATTGGGGTGTCCCGCTTACTCTGGCGCGCATGCCTGAAGATACGGATTTCGGCATTTTCGAAATCGGCATGAACCATCCCGGGGAAATTCGTCCGCTGGTCAAGATGGTGCAGCCGCATGTGGCGATCATCACCACGATTGCCCCTGCTCATCTCGGCAATTTCAACAGCATCAGCGAGATCGCAGCCGCGAAGGCGGAAATTTTCGAGGGTGTCGTGCCGGGTGGCCACGCCATTCTCAATCACGACAGCGACCAGTTCGAGATGCTGGAACGTGCAGCACTCGAGGCCGGCATCGAGCATGTGCACAGTTTCGGCCAGCACGCCAAGGCCGATGTGCGCCTTGCGGAATTCAATGCCTCGGAAGAAAATTCGACGCTTTGGCTGACGATCGGCGGCGAGACCATGGAAGTGGCGCTCGGCGCGCCGGGCCGCCACATCGCAGAAAACGCGCTTGCCGTGCTTGGTGCGGTCATGATGGTGGAGGCCGATCTCGACGAGGCTGTCGATGCCCTGGCGGATCTGCAGCCGGAAAAGGGCCGGGGGCAGCGCCACAAGCGTGCGATCGGCAACGGCTACTTCACGCTGATCGACGAAAGCTACAACGCCAATCCCGCATCCATGCGCGCCGCCATCGCGCTGCTGGCGACGACCTCGCCGCATGCGGGGGCGGGCGGACGGCAGGGCAGGCGCATCGCCGTTCTCGGCGACATGTTGGAAATGGGGGACTATGCCCAGCGCGTGCATGCCAACCTTGCCGGACCGTTGCTGGCGGCCGGTATCGAGCATGTCTGGCTGGCGGGTCCGGAGATGGCGGCTTTAAGGGATGAGCTGCCGGAAAGTGTTCATGTCGAATATCGCGAGACGACGGAGGAGCTCTCGGAATTCGCGCTCAATTCAGTCGCCTCTGGCGACGTCTTGATGGTGAAATCGTCGTTGGGGCTGGGATTTGGAAAGATCGTGGCGGGCTTGCTTGACAAGTTTCCCGCATTTTCCGACACGGGCCCTCACACCCATCAGGGGCTTTAGAAAGGGCTCTTATGCTGATCTGGCTTGCCGAACTGTCGGACCATATTCATTTTTTCAGTACTCATTTCAGATTCCTCAATCTGTTCAGATACATCACGTTCCGTACCGGCGGTGCCCTGTTCACGTCAGCGTTGATCGTCTTCCTCTTCGGGCCGCGAATCATCTCCTCGCTCCGCGTGCGCCAGGGAAAGGGGCAGCCGATCCGCGCCGATGGTCCGCAGACGCATTT
This sequence comes from Martinezella tropici, assembly GCF_008370325.1. GTDB lineage: Bacteria > Pseudomonadota > Alphaproteobacteria > Rhizobiales > Rhizobiaceae > Rhizobium > Rhizobium tropici_B. Next base: position 833,803 of record NZ_VNIP01000006.1, read on the forward strand.
CAAGAAGGCTGGCACCCCGACAATGGGCGGGCTGATGATTCTGGCCGGCATCGTCGTCTCATCGCTGCTTTGGGCCGATCTTGCCAATGTCTATGTCGTTGCCACCCTGCTGGTGACACTCGGTTTCGGCGCGATCGGCTTTTATGACGACTATCTCAAGGTGACCAAGCAGAGTGACAAAGGCTTTTCCGGCCGCGCGCGCCTTGGCATCGAATTCGTCATCGCCGCTATTGCCGTCTACTTCATGATGACGACCGCGCTGTCCTCCGGCCCAGCAGGTTCGACCTTCGGCTCGTCTGTCGCCTTCCCCTTCTTCAAGAGCCTGCTGCTCAACCTCGGCATGTTCTTCGTGTTCTTCGGTGCATTCGTCATCGTTGCCGCCGGCAATGCCGTCAACCTGACCGATGGTCTCGACGGGCTTGCCATCGTGCCGGTCATGATCGCCGCGGCTTCCTTCGGCGTTATCGCCTATCTGGCCGGCAACTTCGTCTTTGCCGACTATCTGGCGATCAATTTCGTGCCCGGCACGGGCGAATTGGCGGTGGTCCTCGGCGCGGTTATCGGCGCCGGCCTCGGCTTCCTCTGGTTCAATGCGCCGCCCGCCGCCATCTTCATGGGCGATACCGGTTCGCTGGCGCTTGGCGGCATGATCGGTTCGGTCGCCGTCGCCACCAAGCACGAGATCGTCATGGCGATCATCGGCGGTCTTTTCGTGCTGGAAGCGCTTTCCGTCATCATTCAGGTCGGCTTTTTCAAGATGACCAAGCGCCGTGTCTTCCTCATGGCGCCGATCCATCATCACTTCGAAAAGAAGGGCTGGACGGAAAGCCAGGTCGTCGTGCGTTTCTGGATCGTTGCGGTCATCCTGGCGATGATCGGCCTGTCCACCTTGAAGCTGCGGTGAGGCATCGATGATCCCTGTCACCACGCTGAACGGAAAGAAGGTTGCTCTCTTCGGCCTTGGCGGCTCGGGGTTCGCCACGGCGCGTGCGCTCGTCGCCGGTGGCGCCGAGGTCACGGCCTGGGATGACAATCCGGACAGCGTGGCCAAGGCGGCAGCGGATGGGATAGCGGTTGCCGATCTCAGGACGATCGACTGGAACAGCCAGTCCGTCTTCGTGCTGTCGCCCGGCGTGCCGCTGACGCATCCGAAGCCCCATTGGACGGTCGATCTCGCTCATGCCGCCGGTGTCGAGATCATCGGTGATGTCGAGCTTTTCGTTAGGGAGCGGCGGGCACATGCCCCGGATTGCCCCTTCATCGCCATTACCGGCACGAACGGCAAATCGACGACGACGGCGCTGATCGCCCATATTCTGCAGTCGAGCGGGCGCGACACGCAGCTCGGCGGCAATATCGGGACAGCCGTGCTGACCCTCGATCCGCCGAAGGCCGGCCGCTTCTATGTGGTCGAATGCTCTTCCTACCAGATCGATCTGGCGCCGACGCTCAATCCTTCCGCCGGCATTCTGCTGAACCTGACGCCCGATCATCTCGATCGGCACGGCACGATGCAGCACTATGCCGACATCAAGGAGCGGCTGGTCGCGGGCAGCGATGTTGCCGTTGTCGGCATCGACGACAGTCATTCCTCCTTGATTGCCGATCGCATCGAAAGGGCGGGCGGCAATGTGATGCGGATTTCGCGCCGGCATGCGTTGGCAAGCGGCCTCTATGCCGAAGGCAGCCATATCATGCAGGCATCGAGCGGTGCGGCAAGCGAGATCGCCGATCTCGACGGCATCCAGACCTTGCGCGGCGGCCATAATGCACAGAACGCCGCGGCGGCAATCGCCGCCTGTCTTGCCGTCGGCGTTTCCGCCGAAGAAATTCGGGCTGGGTTGAAATCTTTCCCCGGCCTCAAACATCGCATGCAGCCGGTCGGAAGGCGCGGCCGAGTGGTCTTCGTCAACGATTCCAAGGCGACCAATGCCGATGCGGCGGCACCCGCGCTTTCGAGCTACGAGAATATTTACTGGATTGCCGGCGGCCTGCCGAAAGAAGGTGGGATCACGACGCTTGCGCCGCTCTTTCCGCGCATAGCCAAGGCCTATCTGATCGGCGAGGCTGCGCCTGCCTTTGCCGCAACGCTCGGGGAGCAGGTGCCCTACGAAATTTCCGGTACGCTGGAGCGGGCCGTCGCGCATGCGGCAGCCGATGCGGACAAGGACGAACATACGTCCGCGGCGGTGATGTTGTCACCGGCTTGCGCAAGTTTCGATCAGTATAAGAATTTCGAGGTCAGGGGCGACGCCTTCGTCAGCCATGTGGCTGCGATCGAGGGTGTCACCATGCTGATCGGTTCAGCAGCTGGAGGCAAATGATATGGTAAGCCGCGTTGAACGTGGGGCCTTGGCCGAGTGGTTCTGGACCATCGACCGCGTGTTTCTCGCCCTTTTCATTTTGTTGATCGGCATCGGCTTCATGCTTTCCTTCGCGGCCTCGCCCGCGGTGGCGGAGCGTATCGGGCTTGAGCCGTTCCACTTCGTCAAACGCCACGCCCTGTTCCTCGTTCCGGCGATCGCGGCGATGATCGGCATTTCCTTCATGACGCCCCGACAGGTCAGGCGCACGGCGGTCATCCTGCTGATCGTTTCGCTGGCGATGATGCTTTTCGCGCTCTTCTTCGGCATCGAGGTCAAGGGCTCGCGTCGCTGGGTCAATATCGCGGCCCTGTCGATCCAGCCATCCGAATTCATGAAGCCGGCTTTCGTCGTGGTCTGCGCCTGGCTGTTTTCCGAACATGCGCGCCAGCCGGAAATCCCGGGCAATCTCTTCGCCATCATCCTGTTCGGCATAGTCGTCGCATTGCTCGTCGCCCAGCCGGACCTTGGCCAGACCATCCTGACGACGGCCGTCTGGGGCGGCATGTTCTTCATGGCGGGCATGCCCTGGCTGTGGATCATCGTGCTCGGCGGCCTTGGCGCCGGCGGTTTCGTCGCGGCCTATTACGTCTTCGATCACGTGGCGCAACGCGTGAACAAGTTCATGACGGGTGAGGGCGATACTTTCCAGGTCGATACCGCCAAGGAAGCGATCGTTCACGGCAACTGGTTCGGCGTCGGCCCCGGCGAAGGCATCGTCAAACGCATCATTCCGGATGCCCATACCGACTTCATCTTCTCGGTGGCTGCCGAAGAATTCGGTGTCATTTTCTGCATGGTGCTTGTCCTCATCTTCGCGGTTCTGGTGCTGCGCGGCCTGTCGCACGCCTATAAGGAAAAGAACGATTTCAATCGTTTCGCCGTTGCCGGCCTCGTGCTGCAGATCGGCATTCAGTCGATCATCAATATCGGCGTGAACCTGCAGCTCCTGCCGGCCAAGGGCATGACGCTGCCGCTGATCTCCTACGGCGGTTCGTCGATGACAGCGATCTGCGTGACGGCAGGCTTCATCCTGGCGCTGACGCGTCATAGGCCGGAAAAGCGCGCGCAGGATCGCACCTTGTTCCGCGTGACGCACGGACTGCCGGCGGAGTGATCGTCTTGGGACTATCTGCCATTTGCTCTCGATATCTCCTGCCTACTCCTCATTCTCCGGTCGCTTTTCAGGGAGCAGCGGTCTATGAGGGGGGCTTGGCCCGCGTCGATGACGCGGCCGTGGCGGCTTCCTATATTAGGGAGATGCCCCGAGTAATGGGGTGTTCGCGGGAGCGAAAATTATGAGTAAAGGCATTGTCCTTCTAGCCGCCGGCGGAACCGGCGGCCACGTATTTCCGGCCGAGGCGCTGGCCTATAAATTGAAGGAGCGCGGCTATTCCGTGCACCTCGTCACCGACAGCCGCGCCGAACGCTATGCCGGCAAGTTTCCTGCCGACGAGATCCATGTCGTACCCTCGGCGACGATCGGTTCGAAGAACCCGCTGAAGGTTGCAAACGCGCTTTGGACGCTGTGGACCGGTATGCGCGCGGCGCGCAAGCTGATCCAGAGACTGAAGCCCGTCTGCGTCGTCGGCTTCGGTGGCTATCCGACAGTTCCGCCGCTTCTTGCCGCCACGCGCATGGGCGTGCCGTCCATGCTGCATGAGCAGAATGCTGTCATGGGCCGCGCCAACAAGATGCTGGCGACGCGCGTGCGCGCCATTGCGGGCGGCTTTCTCACGGACAACGGCGCATTTGCCGAGAAGACAGTCACGACGGGAAACCCCGTGCGCCCGGCCGTCATCGAGGCTTCGAAGCGTCCCTATGTGCCGTCGGGACCGGACGATCCGTTCAATCTGGTCGTCTTCGGCGGCAGCCAGGGCGCGCAGTATTTCTCGAAGGCGGTGCCTACGGCAATCAGCCTGCTTGAGGAGCCGCTGCGCAAGCGCCTGCGGATCACGCAGCAAGTGCGCCCCGAGGATATGGAGACGGTCAACAGCTGCACGAGAAAGCTTGACATGGGCGCCGATGTCGCGCCGTTCTTCACCGATATGGCCGAGCGCATCGGCGCTGCGCATCTGGTTCTCTGCCGCTCAGGTGCCTCCACGGTCTCCGAGCTCGCAGTCATCGGCCGCCCGGCGATCCTGGTTCCCTATCCGCATGCGCTCGATCACGATCAGGCAGCCAATGCGGCTGCGCTGGCGGCAACCGGCGGCGTCAAGGTGATCGCGCAATCGGAGCTCACGCCGGAAAAGCTTTCCACCATCCTGCGCGGCGCCATGACCATGCCGGAAAAGCTCGCAAAGATGGCAGCATCAGCCAAGCAGGCGGGCAAGCCGGATGCGGCAAACTTGCTTGCCGACATGGTTGAGGCTATTGCCGCGGGACGTTCAATTCAGCAATTCAAGGGGGCAGGCGCATGAAGCTGCCGAAGGCAATCGGCCTTGTGCATTTTATCGGTATAGGCGGTATCGGAATGAGCGGTATTGCCGAGGTGTTGCATAACCTCGGCCATCGCGTTCAGGGTTCCGATCAATCGGAAAGCGCCAACGTGCAGCGGCTGCGCGACAAGGGCATTCCGGTCCATATCGGCCACAAGGCGGAAAACCTCGGCGATGCCGAAGTCGTTGTTGTCTCCACGGCGATCAAGAAGAGCAATCCCGAGCTCGCCGCCGCGCGCGAAAAGCTGCTGCCGGTGGTGCGCCGCGCCGAAATGCTGGCCGAATTGATGCGCTTCCGCAACGCCATCGCCATTGGCGGCACGCACGGAAAGACCACGACGACGTCTCTCGTGGCGACGCTGCTCGAAGCCGGCGGACTTGATCCGACGGTCATCAACGGCGGCATCATCAATGCCTACGGTACGAATGCGCGCATGGGCGCCGGCGAGTGGATGGTGGTCGAGGCCGACGAATCGGACGGTACCTTCCTGAAGCTGCCGGCCGATGTTGCCGTCGTCACGAATATCGATCCGGAGCATCTCGATCACTACGGCAATTTCGATGCCGTCCGTGCCGCCTTCCGGCAGTTCGTCGAGAATGTGCCGTTCTACGGTTTCGGCGTCATGTGCATCGATCATCCGGAGGTGCAGTCGCTGGTCGGGCGCATCGAGGACCGCAAGGTCATCACCTATGGCGAAAACCCGCAGGCGGACGTGCGTTTCTCGAATGTGCGCATCGACGGCACGCGCTCGGTGTTCGACGTCGAAATCCGCAGGCGCCGCACGGGCAAGGTGATCCAGATCAAGGATCTCGTCATGCCGATGCCGGGCCGTCACAATATCTCCAACGCGACGGCGGCCGTTGCCGTTGCTAACCGTCTGGGGATCTCCAGCGAGGCGATCGCCAAGGGGCTGGCGTCTTTCGGCGGCGTCAAGCGCCGCTTCACGCTCACTGGCGAATGGAACGGCGTGAAGATCTTCGACGATTACGGTCACCACCCCGTCGAGATCAAGGCAGTGCTGAAAGCCGCGCGCGAAGCCTGCAGCGGCCGCATCATCGCCGTTCATCAACCGCATCGCTATACGCGTCTGTCGAGCCTCTTCGAAGAGTTCGCCGCCTGCTTCAACGATGCCGACAGCATTTTCCTGGCGCCCGTCTATGCGGCTGGCGAGGATCCCATCGAAGGTACTGATTCGCAGACACTGGTTTCGCGCATCAAGGCTAGCGGCCATCGCGATGCGCGCTATCTGCCATCGCAGGAAGATCTTGCCGCCATGGTTGCAGAGATTGCGCAACCGGGTGATTTTGTGGTTTTGTTGGGGGCTGGCAGCATCACATATTGGGCAGCGTCATTGCCAAAGGAATTGGAAGGCCTCTCGGGTAAGTCCGCATGAAACAGGTAAATGGGGAAAAGCTTCTCGCGTCGCTCGGCGACAGTGTAAAGAACATCAGGGGCCGGCTGACGCCGGACGCGCCGATGGATCGTGTTACGTGGTTCCGCGCCGGCGGACTGGCGGAACTGATGTTCCAGCCGCATGACACGGACGATCTCGTCGCCTTCCTGAAGATATTGCCGGAAGACGTACCGCTGACGGTCGTCGGCGTGGGCTCGAATATATTGGTGCGCGACGGCGGCATTCCGGGCGTCGTCCTCAGGCTTTCGGCCAAGGGCTTCGGCTCCGTCGAGCTTGCCGGCGAAAATCGCATCCTGGCAGGCGCCATTTGCCCCGACAAGCATGTCGCGGCCATGGCGATGGACAACAGCATCGGTGGTTTTCATTTCTACTACGGCATTCCGGGCAGCATCGGTGGTGCCGCGCGGATGAATGCTGGCGCCAATGGCGCCGAAACGTGCGAACGCGTCGTCGAAGTGCATGCGATCGACCGCAAGGGCGACAAGCATGTGCTAAGCAATGCCGAGATGGGCTACAGCTACCGGCATTCGGATGCGCCGGAAGACCTGATCTTCACGCATGTCCTTTTCGAGGGTTATCCGGAAGATCGCGCCAAGATTCGCGCTGAGATGGATGCCGTGCGCGCCCATCGCGAAACCGTGCAGCCGATTCGGGAAAAGACCGGCGGTTCGACCTTCAAGAATCCGGAAGGTCATTCCGCCTGGAAACTGATCGACGAGGCGGGCTGCCGCGGTCTCGTCATTGGTGGCGCGCAAATGTCGTCGCTGCATTGCAACTTCATGATCAACATGGAGCAGGCAACAGGCTACGATCTGGAATATCTCGGCGAGCAGGTGCGCCGCGAAGTTTTCGAGAAATCCGGCATCAAACTGGAGTGGGAAATCAAGCGTCTCGGCTACTTCATGCCCGGCCGGGAGGTTCGCCCGTTCCAAGGTGTCACGACAGAGTAGGCTTGCGCTGCCAATCGGCTTAAACTTCAGACAATGATTCAACAAAAAAGGCCGGGTTTTCACCCGGCCTTTTCAATTGGTTATCGTGAAGTCCTCAGATTTCGTCGTTGCCCGAGAGCAGGATGCCGATCAGCGAGAGCAGCGCGGCGGCCGCCAGATAGTAACCGACATAGACCAGGCCATAGGTCGTCGCGAGCCATGTGGCGATGTAGGGAGCCAGCGACGCGCCGACGATGCCGCCGAGATTGAAGGTCATCGAGGCGCCGGTGTAGCGCACGGTGGTCGGGAAGGGTGCCGCCAGCGCGGCGCCGATCGGACCGTAGGTGAAGCCCATCAGCGCAAGACCGATGATCGAGCAGGCGAAGGCGCCTGAAAGGCCGGCCGTCAGCAGCGACGAGTAGAACAGGCCGAAGATGAAAATGCCGATCGTCGTCAGGATCAGAACCAGCCGGCGCGAATAGCGATCCGACAATAGGCCGGAGATCGGGATCATCAGGCCGAAGAAGACCACACCCGCGAGCTGGACGACGAGGAACTGGCCTTGCGAGTAGCCGAGACCGGCCGGCAGCGGACCGTTGCCCGGGGGGCGAGTGCCCCAGCTCAGCGTAAATGCCGTCATCAGATAGAACAGCACGAAGGTCGCCACCGCGATGATGGTGCCGAGAATGAGGCTGCGAAAATGCGAACGGAAGATGACCGCGATCGGAACGGAAACGCGTTCTTCCTTTTCAATGGCGCGCTGGAATTCCGGGGTTTCCGTGATCTTCAGACGGACATAGAGGCCGACGGCGACCAGAACGATGCTGATCAGGAAGGGAACGCGCCAGCCATAGTTGAGAAAATCCGCATCGGCCATGGTTTCGCGCAGGATGAGGAAAAGGCCGGCCGACAGGATGAAGCCGATGGGTGCGCCGAGTTGCGGGAACATGGCGTACCAGCTGCGCTTGCCTTCAGGCGCGTTTTCCGTCGCCAGCAGCACCGCGCCGCCCCATTCGCCGCCGAGACCGAGACCCTGGCCGAGGCGGCAAAGTGCCAGCAGCACGGGTGCGAGAACGCCGATCGACTCATAGGTCGGCAGCATGCCGATCACGACCGTGGAGAGGCCCATGGTCATCAGAGCCGCAACCAGCGTCGCCTTGCGGCCGATCCGGTCGCCGAAATGGCCGAAGATCATCGCGCCGATCGGACGCGCGAAGAAGGCGATGGAGAAGGTCGCGAAGGACTGCAGCGTTGCCGAGGTCGGATCGCTTGCCGGAAAGAACAGCTTCGGGAAGACGATAACCGCCGCCGTTGCATAAACATAGAAATCGAAAAATTCGATCGTTGTGCCGATAAGGCTCGCGATCAGAACACGTGCCGGGGAATTCGCAACAGCATTGTTCGATGACGAGGGGGTCGGCGATAAAGGAGATATCGCGTCAGTCATAATCCCACCAATTTAGAGGATGCTAAGGTTTCCTTATTAGGTAAGGCGTGTCCTTAGCGTAATTTTTGTTCAGCGCAAACGTCAAATGCGCAAGAAATCAGCGGTTGTGTGCTACTATTTAGCCGCAATTGTTGATTCGCAAACAATTGGGCGAACGTTTGCCGTTAAGTGGGCGTGCTTTGGGCGAGTCCTTACCCGGAGTTTTTTTCATAGGTGGCCGATTTTCGCTTTGGTTGAGGGCAAAGGAGAAGGGTTTCATGCAGAAAAAACTCATCGCTGAGTTTCTTGGGACGTTTTGGCTCGTATTTGGTGGCTGCGGCAGCGCAATCTTCGCGGCGGCATTTCCGAGCCTCGGTATCGGTTTTCTGGGTGTTGCTTTTGCGTTCGGTCTGACCGTGCTGACGATGGCCTATGCGGTCGGCGGTATTTCAGGCGGGCATTTCAACCCAGCCGTCTCGGTGGGTTTGACGGTGGCTGGCCGCTTTCCGGGCGGGCAGCTCATTCCTTATATCGTCGCGCAGGTTGTCGGTGCCATCGTGGCTGCTGCCGTGCTTTACCTGATCGCCAGCGGCAAGGCCGATTTCCAACTCGGTAGTTTTGCGGCGAATGGTTATGGCGAACATTCGCCGGGCGGCTATTCGTTGGTCTCGGCATTGGTGGCCGAGATCGTGCTGACCTTGTTTTTCCTCGTCGTGATTCTGGGCTCGACGAGCAACAAGGTGCCGGCCGGCTTCGCGCCGATCGCCATAGGCCTGACGCTGACGCTGATCCACCTGATTTCGATCCCGATCACCAATACGTCGGTCAATCCGGCCCGTTCGACGGGCCAGGCACTGTTCGTCGGCGGCTGGGCCCTACAGCAGCTTTGGCTGTTCTGGGTCGCTCCCATCGTCGGCGGCGCATTGGGCGGACTCGTCTGGAAACTGGTCGACGACAGCGAGTGAAATCGAAGCAATTTTAATACCTTCAGGCCCGCATCGGGACGCCCGATGCGGGCCTCTTTGTTTAAAAAATCTAAATGTAGCGATTTCAAAAGTAGCAACTCTCTGATTCTAATGGCAGAATTCTTTGGGTCGGTTTGATTCGAGCCATTCGATCATCGGCGGAGCGGCCGAAAGTTAACGAAAGTAAACGCTTCATTAACCTTAATGTCGTTCTAATCATCCTATTGAAAGCGGGGCGAGAATCGCTGTTAGGCGAGGCCCGGCAAACGCAGAGCAGAGACCGTGAAGTCGGGGGTATTGATGGGTGGCAAGCATGTGGCTGTCCTTTTGGGCGGATTTTCCTCGGAGAGGCCTGTCAGCCTTTCTTCGGGGAAGGCATGCGCCGATGCCCTCGAGGCCGAAGGCTTTCAGATTTCCCGTATCGATGTGGGGCGTGATGTTGCCAGTCGTCTGGCCGAGCTGAAGCCCGACGTCGTCTTCAATGCACTACATGGTCCCTTTGGTGAGGACGGCACGATCCAGGGTATCCTCGAATATCTGCAGATTCCCTATACGCATTCCGGCGTGCTTGCCTCGGCGCTTGCGATGGACAAGTCGCGGGCCAAAACAGTTGCCGCCGCCGCCGGTATCCCGGTCGCCAGCTCGGTTGTGATGGATCGCTTTGCTATCGTCGGCGAGCATCCGATGAAGCCGCCTTACGTCGTCAAGCCGGTGCGCGAGGGTTCGAGCTTCGGCGTCGTGATCGTCAAGGAAGATCAGGCGCATCCGCCGCAGATCGTCACGTCATCCGAGTGGCGCTACGGCGACGAGGTGCTGGTCGAGCGCTATGTCCATGGGCGGGAACTGACCTGTGGCGTCATGGATGGCAAGGTTCTCGGTGTTACCGAGGTCGTGCCGCTTGGTCACAGCTTCTATGACTATGACGCCAAGTACGCCAAAGGTGGGTCAAAACATGTCTTGCCGGCGGAAATTTCACCGAATCTTTACCAAAAGATACAAACATTATCGTTAAGGGCACATGAAGCTATCGGCTGCCGCGGTGTTAGTCGATCTGACTTCCGTTTTGACGATCGCTTTTCCGAAGAGGGTGAACTTGTCTGGTTGGAAATCAATACCCAGCCCGGCATGACTCCTACCTCCCTGGTGCCTGAAATGGCGGCGCATGCCGGCTACTCTTTTGGTGAATTTCTCAGGTGGATGGTGGAGGACGCGTCTTGTTTGCGCTGACGGTCAAAAATATGAGGCGGTCCCGTCATCGCGTCCCGCTCGCCATCGACGATGTCGAGGACGCATTCGTCCTGCCGCGTCCGCTGCGCCGCGTCGTGCGCTTCCTGGTCAGCCTCGGCTCGGGTCGCATCAATATCCCCGCACACACGGGCACTGTTTCGGTTCTCGCTCTCTTTGCGGCGACTGGCCTCTACGGCATGTCTGTCGGTGGTCACAGTCAGGCTGTTGCGGAGGCAACGACCTCTGCTGCCGGCTTCGCGATCGAGGACGTCAAGGTTTCCGGTAACGACGAGACCTCGGAAATCGAGATCCTGCAGTTGCTTGGCCTCGATGGCACGACCTCGCTCGTTGCCCTTGATGCCGACGCGGCTCGCCTGAAGATCGCGAACTTGCCCTGGGTCGAAAATGTGGAAGTTCGTAAGGTCTATCCGAGGGCGGTCGAGGTGAAGCTGACGGAGCGCAAGGCTTATGCCATCTGGCAGCACGGCTCCGAGCTTTCGCTGATCCAGAAGGACGGCAGCGTGATCGCGCCGCTGCGAGACAACAAGTTCGCCAAGCTGCCGCTCTTCGTCGGTCGTGACGCTGAAACCGCAGCCGCGTCCGTCGAGGACGAGTTTGCCAAGTGGCCGGATGTCCGTGGCCATGTGAAGGCCTTCGTCCGCGTCGCCGGGCGTCGCTGGGATCTCTATCTCGACAATGGCGTGATCATCAAATTGCCGGAAGACAATATCGACGGCGCGCTCGCGCGCCTCACCAAGCTCGACAAGAACGAAAACCTTCTCGATCGCGATATCGCCGCCGTCGATCTCCGTCTCGATGATCGGACCGCAATAGAACTAACCCCGGATGCCGCAGTTCGTCGTCAGGCCGCCGTCGATGCGAGAAACAAGGCTTTGAAGAAAGCAGGGCAGGATACATGAGCTTATTCGGTTCGTCCCATTTCGGCCTGCCTCGGTTGAAGCCGCTGTCTTCGAAGCGGTCGCACATCGTGTCGGTCCTCGACATCGGCTCGACGAAGGTCGTCTGCATGATCGGCCGGCTGACGCCGCGCGAGGAGAGCCAGGTTCTTCCGAACCGCACGCACAATATCGAGATCATCGGCATCGGCCACCAGCGCTCGCGCGGCATCAAGACCGGCGTCATCGCCGACCTCGACGCGCTGGAAAGCGTCGTCCGGCTCTCCGTCGATGCTGCCGAGCGCATGGCTGGACTGACCGTCGACAGCTTGATCGTCAACGTCTCGGCCGGCCGTCTCGGCAGCGATATCTATACCGCAACCATCGATCTTGGCGGTCAGGAAGTCGAGGCCAACGACCTCAAGAAGGTTCTGGCCGCCGCCTGTCAGCAGTCGATCCGCCAGGAACGCGCTGTGCTGCATTCGCTGGCGACGGGCTACTCGCTCGATGGCGAGCGCGGCATCCGCGATCCGCTGGCAATGTTCGGCGACGCGCTCGGCGTCGACATGCATGTGGTGACCGCGGAGCGCGCAGCGCTGCGCAATCTGGAGCTTTGCATCAACCGCGCCCATCTTTCGGTCGAGGGCATGGTGGCGACGCCTTATGCCAGCGGTCTTGCAGCTCTCGTCGATGACGAAGTCGAGCTTGGCTGCGCCGCGATCGACATGGGCGGCGGCACGACGACGATCTCGGTCTTTGCCGAAGGCAAGCTGGTGCATACCGATGCCGTCAGCCTTGGCGGCCATCACGTCACAACGGACCTTGCCCGTGGCCTTTCCACTCGCATCGAGGATGCGGAGCGGCTGAAAGTGGTCCATGCCTCGGCGCTCGCGAATTCTTCGGAAGAGCGTGAACTGATTTCCATCCCGCCGATCGGCGAAGACGAGCGTGACCAGCCGACGCAGGTGCCGAAGGCGCTTGTGTCGCGCATCGTCAAGGCTCGCATCGAGGAAACCCTCGAACTCATTCGCGATCGTATCCAGCGTTCGGGCTTCAGCCCGATCGTCGGCAAGCGCGTCGTCCTGACGGGAGGCGCCAGCCAGCTGACCGGCCTGCCCGACGTGGCGCGCCGCGTTCTTGCCCGCAATGTCCGCATCGGCCGCCCGATGGGCGTATCCGGCCTGCCGACGGCGGCCAAGGGGCCGGCTTTTTCGACGGCGGTCGGTCTGATGATCTATCCGCAGGTCGCAGACATGGAGACACATGCGCCGAGTAGCGGTCTGCTCTCGTCGTTTGGGGGTAACAACAGCCGGATCGGCCGTGTCGGCCAATGGCTGAAGGAGAGTTTTTGAGTGCCTGATCCGGAGAGGTTCTCCGGGTAAGCGTCAGGCAAGTGAAATCGAGTGAATTGGCCGGCGTGGCGATGCGGCCATAAAGAGAAGGAACGGGTACAATGACTATCAAGCTGCATAAGCCAGATATCACCGAGCTTAAGCCGCGAATCACCGTATTCGGTGTTGGTGGCGGTGGCGGCAATGCCGTCAACAACATGATCACGGCAGGCTTGCAGGGCGTCGATTTCGTCGTCGCCAACACCGACGCGCAGGCGTTGACCATGACGAAGGCAGAGCGGATCATCCAGCTCGGCGTCAACGTCACGGAAGGTCTCGGCGCCGGTTCGCAGCCGGAAGTCGGCCGCGCAGCCGCCGAGGAATGCATCGATGAAATCATCGATCATCTCAACGGCACGCATATGTGCTTCGTCACCGCCGGCATGGGTGGCGGCACGGGTACGGGTGCAGCACCTGTTGTCGCGCAGGCGGCTCGCAACAAGGGCATCCTGACGGTCGGCGTCGTCACCAAGCCGTTCCACTTCGAAGGCGGCCGCCGCATGCGTCTCGCCGAGATGGGCATCCAGGAACTGCAGAAGTCGGTCGACACGCTGATCGTCATTCCGAACCAGAACCTCTTCCGTATCGCCAACGACAAGACGACTTTCGCCGATGCGTTCTCGATGGCCGACCAGGTTCTCTATTCGGGTGTTGCCTGCATCACCGATCTGATGGTGAAGGAAGGTCTCATCAACCTCGACTTCGCCGATGTTCGTTCGGTCATGCGCGAAATGGGCCGCGCCATGATGGGTACCGGCGAGGCTTCCGGCCAGGGCCGCGCAATGCAGGCCGCTGAGGCCGCCATTGCCAACCCGCTGCTCGACGAAACCTCGATGAAGGGCGCCCAGGGCCTGCTGATCTCGATCACCGGCGGCCGTGACCTGACCCTGTTCGAAGTCGACGAAGCTGCGACCCGCATCCGCGAAGAAGTCGATCCCGACGCCAACATCATTCTCGGCGCCACCTTCGACGAATCGCTTGAGGGCATCATCCGCGTTTCCGTCGTCGCAACGGGTATCGACCGCGCGATGAACGAAGCAGCCGACAGAGGCATGGAATTCCGCCCGGCAGCGAAGCCGGCTATGCGTCCTTCCGCGGCCGCCGCTCCGGCAGCGGCCGCAGCTCAGCCTGCCCACGTCGCGCAGGCCCAGACCGCACAGGCTGCCGCTCCGGCTGCTCGCACTGTCGATCCGGTTGCCCAGACCATTCGTGCAGCAGAGGCCGATCTCGAGCGCGAACTGGAATTCCAGATGGGTCGTCAGGCCCATGTCCAGCAGCAGCCGGTGATGCCGCAGGCCGCAGCGCCGGAAGATAACTTCCGTCCGCAGAGCCGCATCTTCGCAGCAGCCCCGGAAGCCCAGCCGGTCCGTCAGGCTCCGGTTCAGCCTCAGCCTCAGCCTCAGCAGCAGGCACCGGTCATGCATCAGCAGCCGGTCATCCGCCAGGCTCCCGAGCAGGTCCGCATGCCGAAGGTCGAGGATTTCCCGCCGGTCGTTAAGGCTGAGATGGAACACCGCGCCCAGCCGGCCGCCGCTCAGGCTTCCGAAGAGCGGGGTCCGATGGGTCTGCTGAAGCGAATCACCAATTCGCTCGGCCGCCGCGAAGAAGACCCGGCTTTCGACGATATGATGGCTCCGGCGCACAACGCGGCTCCGCAGCGCCGCGCACCGTCGCCGGAAGCTAGCCTCTACGCTCCGCGTCGCGGCACGCTCGACGATCAGGGTCGTCAGGTTCCGCAGGCGCGCATGACGAACCATGAGGACGATCAGCTCGAGATTCCGGCGTTCCTGCGCCGGCAGTCGAACTGACCTGATGCTGGACGGCCTTTTAATAGGTTGCTAACCATCTTGATGAAATCCGGGGCCGAAAGACCCCGGATTTCCTTATTTTAGACCTGTTGCCATATTTGAAATTATCCAACAAATTCAATTGGCTGCTTTCGTAACAAAACGAAAGAAACAGTGATTTGGAATGCGATGCCTCGGCGCGTATGTAGATACCAAGCAAGCCTGCGGACTCACATTCAATGACGAATGTATGTGGTGCGCGCGGCATAGTTAACAGACTGAACCGGCGATAAGGGTAAGCGTCCGAAGATGACCGCCCGGCCTGGATCAGACAGACGAAGGCAGAACTATATGGCAATCGGATTGCTTGGTTTTCAGACCACCATTGCAAACCCTGTGACACTTTCTGGTATCGGCGTTCATTCAGGCGCCAATGTGTCGATCACTTTCTATCCGGCCGAAGCCGGCACCGGTGTCGTTTTCCAGCGCCTGCACGACAATGGCGATGTGACCGAACTGCGCGCCGTTTCCTCGCAAGTCGGCAATACGGATCTCTGCACCGTTCTCGGTTTTTCTCCGGCGCGTTCCGTCGCCACGGTCGAGCATGTGATGGCCGCGATCTATGCGGTCGGTCTTGATAACGTCGTCGTCGAAGTGACCGGTGCTGAAATGCCGATCATGGATGGCAGCTCCTATCCCTTCATCGAGGCGATCGAGCAGACCGGCATCGTGTCGCTCGGCGTCAAGCGCCGCTACATCCGCGTCACCAAGCCGGTCCGCATCGAAGCCGGCGGTTCCTGGTGCGAATTCCGTCCGTATGACGGCACGCGCTTCGAAGTCGAGATCGATTTCGAATGCCCGCTGATCGGCCGGCAGAAGTGGGAAGGCGACCTGACCGCCGAAACCTTCAAGACCGAATTGTCGCGCGCCCGTACTTTCGGCTTCATGCGCGATGTCGAACGCCTCTGGGCGTCGGGTCATGCGCTGGGTTCGTCGCTGGAAAATTCCGTCGTCATCTCCGACGACAACACCGTTATCAATGTCGAAGGCCTGCGTTACGCCAAGGACGAATTCGTTCGTCACAAGACGCTGGACGCCGTCGGCGATCTGGCGCTGGCCGGCGCGCAATTCATCGGCTGCTACCGCTCTTACCGCGGCGGCCACCGCATGAACGCGAATGCCCTGAAGGCATTGCTCAGCGATGCCAGCGTCTATGACGTCGTCGAAACCTCGGCTCCGCGCCAGCGCGCTCACAGCCGCGAATTCGTGCCGGTCAATGCGCCTGAGTTTGCTCCCTGGTCGGCGTAACGCCGCGGAATTTGGATGAGAAAGCTGCCGCTCCGATGAGGGGCGGCTCTTTTTTTGACAGGTGAGTCGCGCGGTTTGCCGTCAGTCTTTGCAAGACGGAACGCGTATGTGGGCCGATATGAGAATTCCCTGTTAAAACAGGCATTAAAGACTGCGGATATGCGGCCTTTGCCACAAAAATGCGTTAATGCATCATCAATGCGTTGCCCTGATGGTGTTTTTACGGCTAGAAACGCCAGCGAGAGAACGCCGTCTCCGCAACGACGGCTAGTGGGACAGTTATCCGATGGGTTTTGCAAGGTCTGAACGCATGAATATCACAGCACGGGCTTTGCTCGTATCGTTCCTTCTGGCCGGTACCGGTGCGGTGGTGACGGGTTGTAATACCAAAAAGGATATCGACATCACCAAGCTCGGTGTCGAGACCGATCCTCCGGAAATGCTCTACAATCAGGGTCTGGCCAACATCAAGGCCGGCAACATGACGGAAGCCGGCAAGAAGTTCGACGCCATCAACCAGCAGCAGCCTTTCTCCGAATGGGCGCGCAAGGCGCTTGTCATGAGCACCTTCGTCAAGTACCGCACAGGTCGTTACGACGATGCGGTGCAGACAGGTAACAGCTACCTCAAGCAATATCCCGGCTCGGAAGATGCCGACTATGTCCAGTATCTGGTCGGCGCGTCCTTTGCCAAGCAGATCGTCGACGTGACGCAGGACCAGCGTGCGGCACAACAGACGATCGAGGCGATGACCAAGCTCGTCAACACCTATCCGAAGTCGCAATATGTCAGCGATGCGCAGGAAAAAATCCGCTTCGCCAAGGATCAGCTCGCCGGCAAGGAAATGCAGATCGGCCGCTACTATCTGGAGCGCAAGGATTACCTCGCGGCAATCTCGCGCTTCCGCATTGTCGTGGAGCAATATCCGACCACCAACCAGATCGAAGAAGCACTGGCGCGGTTGGTCGAGGCTTACTACGCGATGGGTATCGTCCAGGAAGCACAGACGGCAGCCGCCGTTCTCGGCCACAACTATCCGGACAGCCGCTGGTATAAGGATTCCTATCAGCTGCTGCAGAAGGGTGGCGTGGAGCCGAGCGAAAATTCGGGCTCGTGGATTTCCAGAGCGGGCAAGAAACTTCTTCTTGGGACGTGAGATTGAGCGCAGATGCTGATCCAGCTTTCGATCCGCGATATCGTTCTGATCGAGCGGCTGGATCTTGTCTTCGAATCCGGGCTCTCGGTGCTGACCGGCGAGACGGGCGCGGGCAAATCCATCCTGCTTGACAGTCTGTCGCTGGCGCTTGGCGGGCGTGGCGATGGCGGCCTCGTGCGCCATGGAGAGGACCGCGGCCAGGTGACCGCGGTTTTCGATGTCGGTACACAGCATCCGGCCCGCAAGCTCCTGCGCGAAAACGGCATCGACGATGACGGCGACCTGATCTTCCGTCGCGTCCAGTCCGCCGACGGCCGCACCAAGGCCTTTGTCAACGATCAGGCGCTCAGCGTCCAGCTCATGCGCCAGATCGGGCAGCTTCTCGTTGAAATCCATGGCCAGCATGACGATCGCGCGCTTGTCGATACGGACGCGCATCGCACATTGCTGGATGCCTTCGCCGGCCTTGCGGAAGAGGCGCAGGAGGTCGGCAGGCTTCACAGGGTCTGGCGCGATACCGACCGCACCTTGAAGAAGCACAGGGAGCAGGTGGAGAAGGCCGCCCGCGAGGCGGACTACCTTCGCGCCTCCGTCGAAGAACTGGAAAAGCTCTCGCCGCAGGATGGCGAGGAGGATGAGCTGGCTGAAACGCGCTCGCGGATGATGAAGGCCGAGCGTATCGCCGGCGATATTGCGGAGGCTTCGGAATTTCTCAACGGCAATGCCTCGCCCGTTCCGCATATTGCGTCGTTGGTGCGCCGGCTGGAGCGCAAGAGCCATGAAGCGCCGGGGCTGCTGGAAGATACGGTGGCGCTGCTCGATGCCGCTCTCGACCAGCTTTCCAACGCCCAGATGGAAGTAGAGGCGGCGCTGCGCAAGACGGAATATGATCCGCGCGAACTGGAGCGGGTCGAGGAGCGCCTGTTTGGGCTGCGGGCCGCCTCGCGCAAATATTCGGTGCCGGTCACAGAACTGCCGGCATTGGCCGAGCGCATGGTTTCGGATCTTGCCGATCTCGATGCAGGTGAGGAGCGGCTGGCGCGGCTTGCCGCGGAGCTTGCCGCTGCCAAGGCAGAGTATGATGCGGCAGCACGCGGCCTCTCGGAAAAGCGGCGCCATGCTGGCGAGGCCTTGGCTGAGGCCGTCATGGCGGAATTGCCGGCGCTGAAGCTCGAGCGGGCACGCTTCATGGTGGAGATCACCAGCGATCCCGAAGCCGGCACGGCTGATGGCATTGACGTCGTCGAATTCCATGTGCAGACCAATCCCGGCACACGCCCCGGGCCGATCACCAAGGTCGCGTCCGGCGGCGAATTATCGCGGTTCCTACTGGCGCTCAAGGTAGCGCTCGCCGATCGCGGTTCGGCGCCGACCCTGGTGTTCGACGAAATCGACACCGGCGTCGGCGGTGCCGTCGCGGATGCGATTGGTCAGCGGCTGAAGCGCCTCTCCGACCGCGTGCAGGTGCTGTCCGTCACCCACGCACCGCAGGTCGCCGCACGCGCCGCGACGCATCTCCTGATCTCCAAGGGACCGGTTGCGGACGGTTCTGAAAAGATTTCCACGCGCGTCGCCACCATGGAGCCGAAGGACCGCACCGAGGAAATCGCCCGCATGCTCGCAGGAGCTTCGGTGACGGAAGAGGCGAGGGCGGCCGCCAAACGCTTGCTCGCAGGCAACGGCTGATCGCCCACCCCTTTGATCGTCTGATTTTTCTCTTTCTTTTACCCGGTTCGAACGGAAAAACCGCTTCGCACTTTTCCTCCAAGTGCTCTAGAACATTTCCGAAATCCGGGAGTGTAGATTCATGAGCACCGAACAAAAGCCCGTCGAGGATTTGACCGAAGAGGAAGCGGCCGCGGCACTTGCTTATCTGGCTGCGGAGATTGCGCGCAACGACGCGCTCTATCACAGCAAGGACGCTCCGGAGATTTCGGATGCGGATTACGATGCGCTGAAGCGGCGTAACGATGCCATCGAGGCCCGGTTTCCGGCCCTCATTCGCGCCGACAGCCCTTCGCGTCGAGTCGGTGCCGCGCCGTCCGAGACCTTCGCGCCCGTCGTCCATGCAAGGCCGATGTTGTCGCTCGACAATACGTTCTCGCAGGAAGACGTGGAGGATTTCGTCGCCAGCGTCTATCGCTTCCTCGGCCGCCTTCCGGACAATTCCATTGCCTTTACTGCCGAGCCGAAGATCGACGGGCTCTCGATGTCGATCCGCTACGAGAATGGCCGGATGGTGAGCGCCGCGACGCGCGGTGATGGCACGACCGGTGAAAATGTCACCGCCAATATCAGGACCATCAAGGAAATCCCGCAGACTTTGCCAGCTGGCGCTCCCTCTGTCGTCGAGGTGCGCGGCGAGGTCTATATGGCCAAGAGCGATTTCCTGGCGCTGAACGCGCAGATGGAGGCCGAGGGCAAGCAGACCTATGTCAATCCCCGCAATACGGCCGCAGGCTCGCTGCGTCAGCTCGACGCCAAAGTGACCGCCAGCCGCAAGCTGAAGTTCTTCGCCTATGCCTGGGGCGAGATGTCCGACGTGCCGGCCGACACGCAATATGGCATGGTGCAGATCTTCAAATCCTGGGGTTTCCCGGTCAATCCGCTGATGGAGCGGCTAAGTTCGGTTGCCGACATTCTCGGTCACTACGAGGAGATCGGCCTGCAGCGGCCTGATCTCGATTACGATATCGACGGCGTCGTCTACAAGGTCGACAGCCTGGAACTGCAGGCCCGCCTCGGTTTCCGTTCGCGCTCGCCACGTTGGGCGACGGCGCACAAATTCCCGGCGGAACAAGCATTCACGCGTCTGGTCGGCATCGACATCCAGGTCGGCCGCACAGGGGCGCTGACGCCGGTCGCGCGGCTTGAGCCAATCACCGTCGGCGGTGTCGTCGTGACCAATGCGACCCTTCACAACGCCGATTACATCAAGGGCATCGGCAACAAGGGCGAGCCGATCCGCGATGGCCGCGATATCCGCGTCGGCGACATGGTAATCGTGCAGCGGGCAGGCGATGTCATCCCGCAGATTGTCGATGTCGTGCTGGAAAAGCGCGAAACATCGAGCGCGCCCTACGAATTCCCCAAAGTCTGCCCGGTCTGCGGCAGCCACGCGGTGCGCGATATCAACGACAAGACCGGCAAGGTCGACGCGGTCACTCGTTGCACTGGCGGCTTCATCTGCCGCGCACAGGCGACCGAGCATCTCAAGCATTTCGTCTCGCGCAACGCCTATGACATCGAAGGCCTGGGCTCGAAGCAGATCGATTTCTTCTTCGAGAGTGAGGACCCGGCGCTGCAGATAAAGACCGCGCCTGACATATTTACCCTGGAGAGACGTCAGCAGGCATCGCTTGCCAAGCTGGAGAATATTGACGGTTTCGGCAAGGTCAGTGTCGGCAAGCTTTATGCCGCGATCAACGAGCGGCGGCAGATCGCCTTGCATCGCTTTATCTTCGCGCTGGGTATCCGCCATGTCGGCGAGACGACGGCCAAGCTGCTCGCACGTTCCTATGGAACTTACGATGCCTTTGAAGCTGGCATGAAGGAGGCAGCACCGCTTGCGGGCGACGCATGGAACGACCTCAACAATATCGAGGGCATCGGCGAAGTGGTGGCGCGCGCCATCGTCGAATTCTACAAGGAGCCTCGCAATACGCAGGTGATTGCGAAGCTCTTGGAGGAAGTTCGCCCCCAAGAGGCGGAGCAGCCGGTGACCTCAGGCAGTCCTGTGGCCGGCAAGACGGTCGTGTTTACCGGCTCGCTGGAAAAGTTCACGCGCGACGAGGCCAAGGCGAAGGCGGAGAGCCTCGGTGCCAAGGTCTCCGGCTCGGTTTCGAAAAAAACCGACATCGTCGTAGCGGGACCGGGCGCCGGCTCGAAGCTCGACAAGGCGCGTGAATTCGATGTCCAGGTCATGACCGAGGACGAGTGGCTGGATTTGATTGGTGGATGATGGAAGGCGGCGGAATTGCGATCCGCCGCGCTTGAATGCTTAGAATTTCAGGCGTGCCATCGTGAATGCATCGACATATTCGCCGTTGCGGAATGCGAAGGCGCGCAGCCGGCCCTCGGTTTCAAACCCGAATTTCTCGTAGAGCCGGATCGCCGGCGCATTGTCGACATAGACGGTCAGTTCCAGACGCTTGATCGCAAGCCAGTTGTCCGCCGCGTCGACGAGGGCGCCCAGCAGTGCCGATCCGATGCCGCAGCCCGCAAAATCGTCATGCACACCCATACCGATATTGCCGGTGTGAATCCGCCGGCCAGCAAGGCGTTGCATGCCGGCATTGCCGACGACCTGTCCGCTTACCTCCGCGACAAGGCGGACTGAGTTCGGGGCGGGCTTTTCCAGCCATTCCCGTGTTTCCTCAAGGCTTTGAAAGGGCAGGCGCAAAGTGCCGGCGCGGAAACCGGGGAGATTGGCGATCGCCGCTATCGCTTCGGCGTCCGATGGCCGCGTTGCGCGAATCTCGATCGGACCGATTTTGCCTGGTCGTCGCTTGCTTGGGTCGTCTTGGTCGGAATTCATGGGCTCTCCTTTGATGTCGGGGGGAGGAGAGCAAGGAGACTTCAACCCTGCTCGCCTCGGCAGGGTTGAGATGGATCGCGGTCAGCTCAGCGCAACACAGCTTCCACTCGCCCTGCAAAGGGAGAGATGGTGAGATGCATCGTGATGGTGCGGTTTGCGATCATGGGTGGATGATCCGTCGCGCTGCGAAGGTTGTCAATCGCTCGTTGCAGAAATCCGTTGACCAAGCTGCCAGGCATCAAGGCTGAATGAGATTGTGCATTCCATATATTGCTTGACAGGCAACCATTTGGTTGCTTATAAAACAGAAACAGTCAACTAAATGGTTCCGTATCCGTGAATGATGATGCCGTTTTCAAGGCGCTGGCGGATGCCAGCCGGCGACAATTGCTCGACAGGCTCTATGAGCGCAACGGGCTGACTCTGAACGCGCTTTGCGAGGATCTGGATATGAGCCGCCAGGCGGTCGCCAAGCACCTTGCCATTCTGGAAGAGGCCAATTTGATCTCCTCGGAAAAGCATGGCCGCGTGAAGCTGCATTTCATCAACGCAGTCCCGATCAACGGCATCGCCGAGCGCTGGATCAACAAGTTCGAACGCCGGCATCTGAACGCGCTTTCGGCGCTGAAGAAGGCGTTGGAAGACGAGGGCGGCCAATAATCGCCCCGAGAGCGACTATTCAAACCAGGAGAAATGACATGACCGGAAGCAAGTTCGTCTACGCCACCTTCATCCGCACCACGCCGGAGAAGCTCTGGTCGGCGCTGACTACGCCGGAATTCATCAGGCAATATTGGTTCGACATGGTCCATGACACGGAATGGAAAGTCGGTGCACCGTGGAAAATGCTCTTTCCGGATGGTCGCGTCGCCGACACCGGAGAGATTGCAGAGTTCGATCCACCTCGGCGCCTGGCGTTCAAATGGCGCAATGAATTTCGCCCGGAGTTGAAAGCCGAAGGCTGGTCGCGCTGCATAATGGAATTGGAGCCTGCGGATAACGCCGTGAAGTTGACCGTCACCCATGCGATCGACGCGGAGAACTCCAAATTCATCGAGGCTGTGTCGGGCGGCTGGCCTAAAATTCTGTCGAACCTCAAATCGCTGTTGGAGACCGGATCAGTCGCGATCAGCTAGAAGTAAGCTGGAGCGCATTCAGTTTCCGTTGAGACGCCGGCGCTTCGGCGACGGCGTCCCGGCTGTATTCGATGCGGTTTGCCAGCCTTGTCTTGCATCGTTCATCGGCAGTCTTACTTTAGCCATGCCGCTTTTGCTCCCAGCGGCCGCTGTTGGAGGATGATTGATGCGCTTACCGAAATTGCTTGCCGCCATTGCCGCGTCTTTTCTGGCCATCGCGCCTGTTTCCGCTTCCGCCGAGGTCGTCGGCAAGGTCGGCGTGGATTGGACGGGCAATGACATTCTGGTCGATGCCGTGCCGGACCCGGAAGTCACCGGCGTGACCTGCCATGTGACCTATTTCGATCGCAGCGTTATCGACCGGCTGCGCAAGGGCAACTGGTTCGAGGATCCCTCCAATAATTCCATCGCCTGCCGCCAGACAGGACCGATCGAAATCGGCGATATCAACCTGTCGCAAAGCGGCGAAGAGGTGTTTCGTGCTGGATTGTCGCTCATCTGGAAGAAACTGGTCGTCACCCGGATCTACGACAAGAAGAACGACACGTTGATCTACCTCATCCATTCACGCCAGTTGGTGGATGGTTCAGCCAAGATGGCGATTTCGACGATACCTCTGTTTGGTCAGCAGGTTACATGGAAGAAGGGTAAGCCTAATTAAAGCGAAACGCGACTTCTGCGCGAGATGCTTGTCATTACCAGGATACCGCAATCACAACTGATGAAGAGATAGTACCAAAAAAAGTCGTACTCTTGGGTTGTCGAATTGCTTCTGGTTGCTTTCGGTTTGCACCTTTTTGATGCAATTTTGAAAGCGAACACGGAGGCGACTCTTGCCCCTGTTCACGGCCTGCAAGACCGGCATCATTGGCTACACCCCTGCCAAAGCCGGTTATATGAAAAACGATCGCCCTGGAGCCGAGCTTCAGGGCGATCTTTAAGGGGTAATTTCTAACTTGTTGAAATCAGGCGGCTTGGGCCAGCTGGTCAGCAATAACCGTATCGAGGTTGAGGAAGCAGACCATGGTCTTTTCCAGCGCCACGATGCCACGGCAGAAGGCGCGCTGTGCTTCCGGAACAATTTCCGGCGCCGGCTGCAGGTCTTCGCTCTTGATCGACATCATGTCCGAGACCTGCTCGACAAGAAGCCCGACGAGCTTGCCGGCAATATCCGTGACGATGATGGCCGAACGCTCGGAAGGCTCCGTCATCTTCATGCCGAGGCGGCAGGCCATATCGATGACCGGGATAACTGCGCCGCGCAGGTTGATGAGGCCGAGCACGTAAGGCGGCGTATGGGGCATCGGCGTCACCGGCGCCCAGCCGCGGATTTCGCGGATAGCCATGATGTCGATGCAGAATTCCTGGTCGCCGAGATGGAAGGAGACGATTTCCAGATAGGCGCCCGATTGCTTGATGGTGTTCGTCATGTTCGAGAACTTCCCGATTGGCATCGCCGGCAAGCGACGCTCGCGATTGAAAAAGAGATCGGCTGGAGCGGCTTGGGCAGCGGCAGCATCCGGTGCTTCGGCGCAAAACGCCTGGCTTTCCGGCGGGCGTCATGCCCTTCTGAAATAAAGAGTTTGCCGCGTTTTCGGACGGCGGGCGAAGTCGAGTTCGACCTTTGAAAGAGATGTTGGCGCGGACAGGTTAGGATTGGTTTAACATGATCGTAGATTTTGTCTGATCGAGCCTGAGCGAAGCAGGGAAGCAAGGCAAGCAGAGCTTGAGAGACCTTGAAGCGCATGCTGCGACGATTTCGGCCACTTGCGAACATCTTCTTGAATTGCGTCCTCCACGTCGAGCCATTACATCGGCTGAAGAGCGGCGCGCTGCCTTTCGGGTGCGGTCGCCGGAATTGGTGAGGAAAGGCAGTCATGAGAAGCGTACGGATTGCGATTTGGGTGGCCGTGTTGATCGTGGCCGGAATATTGGGCTGGCTGAGCTTTGGTGGAGGCAAGTCGCCCGAGGTGGCGGCATCCGGTCCCTATGGCGTGCCCTTCACGCTCGTTTCGCAAAGCGGCCAGCCGATCAGCGAACAGGCATTTCGCGGCAAACCGTCGGCTATCTTCTTCGGCTATACGCATTGCCCGGATGTCTGCCCGACGACGCTGTTCGAGCTGAACGGCTGGCTGCAGAAGGTCGATCCGGATGGCAGCAAGCTTAACGCCTATTTCGTCACCGTCGATCCTGAGCGCGATACGCCCGCCATGATGGACCAGTACGTCTCCAATGTATCGAAGCGCATCACCGGAATTTCCGGCGATCCCGCCAAGGTGATGGACATGGTCAAGGGCTTCCGAGTCTACGCCAAGAGAGTGCCGGTGGACGAAAAACAGCCGAATGGCGACTATACGATGGATCATACCGCTTCCGTGTTCCTGCTGGATTCGGCGGGCCGATTTGCCGGAACCATCGCCTATGAAGAAGACCCGGACGTGGCGACGAAGAAGCTGGAGAACCTGATCAAGAAGGGATAGGGCCTGCATGGGCGAGGGGTTTGGCGAACGGGAAAAATCCAGATCCATCCTGATCGCAGGCGCAGGGCCAGTCGGCCTTGCAGCCGCGCTTGAACTCGCCCGACGCGGCTATAGGCCCCGCATCATCGACGATGGCGCCGGCCCGACGGCCATGGAGGAGAGCCGGGCGCTTGGCGTCAACGCCCGCACGCTGACGCTGCTGTCTCCCGCCGGCGTTGCAGAGCGCATCCTTGCCGCCGCCCAGCCGATAGAGCGTTTTCGTATCCGCTCGGACAAGAAGATCCTTGTCCAGCTGGATACTCGAGAGGTGAAAGGCCGCTTCGGCGCCATTTGCGGCTTGTCGCAGGGCGCCACCGAGCGCCTTTTGATGGAGGCGCTTTCGGCTCATGACATCTCGCCCGAATGGCAGACCGCGGTGGTTGCGGAGGCCATATCGAACTTTCAGAAACCGGAGATCACACTGCGCCGGATCGACGGTACGTCGGAGACGGTTCGGCCGGATATCCTGATCGGTGCTGACGGCGCGCATTCGGCCGTCCGTAAGGCGCTTGGTGCTGGCTTCCCAGGCAAGGCGCTGGAGGCTTTCTTCTATCTCGCCGATTTTCGCTATGCAGGGCCAATCGATACGCATTACGCCGAGATCTCGCTCTTCGATCCCGGCATGGTTGGGCGCCTGCCTGTTACGGCCGACGTCATCCGCTATATCTCGACGCTGGAGGATTTCGAAAGCCGCATCGTTCATCCGGCTGCCATTGCCAGGAAGATCTGGGCCTCGCAATTTCGCATCAACTTCCGCCATGTCGAGCCGATGGCGAAAGGGAATGTCTTCCTAGTCGGCGATGCCGCTCATATCCATTCGCCAGCCGGCGCGCGCGGCATGAATCTCGGCATCGAAGATGCCTGCTGGCTTGCGTGGCTCATTGCGGAAGGCCGCGAACAGGAGTATTCGGCCTTGAGAATTCCCGCCGTGAAGCTGGTATTGAAGCAGACCTACGGCCTGACGCGACTGGTGACCATGAGAAATCCGCTGGCGATTGCGGTGCGCAATCTGTTTGCGCCGTTATTTCTGCGCTTTGGCTCGGCCCGTCGGACGTTGCTTCGGAGCGTCGCCGGCTATGACACGCCGAGACCGCCCTGGATCGACTGGGCCGAATAAAAACGAGAAAGAGCGACGAGTGAGCGAAATCCGCCTTTATGTAACGACGACCGAGGAGAAGGCCGGGCAGATCCTGGACCTGATGACGCCGGTATTCGAAGACGAAGAGTTGCCGATCGCAACGACGGAAATCGATGAAAAGAACGATATTTGGGAAGCGTCGATCTATCTCTATGCCGTGGACGAAGAGGAGGTGCTCGGTCGTTTCGAAGCGCTCCTGAAGCCCACCTTCGCCGAGCTCGCTATTCAAAAGGAAGTACTTCCGGATATCGACTGGATCGCCAAGTCACTGGAAGGACTGAAGCCCGTGCGCGCCGGCCGCTTCCTCGTGCATGGCTCGCATGATCGCGACAAGGTCGGCCCCAGCGATATTGCCATCGAGATCGAGGCCGGGCAGGCCTTTGGTACGGGCCATCATGGAACGACGGCGGGCTGCCTGGAGACGATCGAGAAGGTTCTTGCGAGCCGCCGCGTGCGCAATGCGCTCGATCTCGGCACGGGCAGCGGTGTGCTGGCGATCGCCGTGCGCAAGCTGCGCAACATTCCTGTTCTGGCGACGGATATCGACCCTGTCGCCGTTCGCGTCGCCCGGGAGAATGTCCGCAGCAATGGGATCGCTTCCGGCGTTGCATTGGAGACGGCGCCCGGCTTTCATTCCACGGCCTTTTCCCGTCATGGACCATTCGATCTGATCATCGCCAATATTCTGGCGCGGCCGCTCATCAAGATGGCGCCGCAGCTTGTAGCACATCTGGCGCCGGGCGGCTCGGTCATACTATCAGGTATCCTGGCCGAGCAGCGCTGGAAGGTTCTGGCGGCCTATAACGGCGCCAATCTCCGGCACGTGCGCACGATCTGGCGCAATGGCTGGGTCACCATCCATCTCGACCGGCCTTGAGCCGGTCACTTCCCGCTATCCCAATTGCAGGTAATAAAAAAGGCGGTGCCGAAGCACCGCCTTAAGATCGACTTTCACCGATCTTGCCCGCGAGCGTGTGGAGGAGGAGTGCTCAAGCGGGCTCTAAGCGTTCCGATTGCGATCCGGGAGGGAGGAGGAGAACCGGATTGCGATCGATATAGAACGCGTAGCTCGTAAACTTCTTAGCGGCGACCGCCGCGGCTTGCGCCGATTGCCTTTGCGGTTTCGACTTCGAGCTGACGAAGCGAGCCGACGGAATGGCGTACGGTGCGACGCTCGCCAGCCAGCGCCGGGCTAACATATGCGGAGCGGGTGATAGGCATTGTCTTCAAGTCCTTGGTTCGAGTGGGTTCGTCGTGAACCCCGTTTGATGCGGCGGATATAGCGACTCGCTCGCCGGCGTGGCAGGGGGGCAGCTTCATGGGAGCTATGCGTGATATGCATGCTTTCTGCCGTGAAGTTGTCATATTTGGTCGGCGATGCTCACGAAATAGGCGGATTCGTTAACAGCCGGGGACCGGGTTGTGCGTTATCACGAGGAAGATAGCGCCGTTGCTGCGCATATCGTCGCCATGATCGAAAATCACGTCGCGCTTCCGGCCATCATGCTCTAACATACTGGCACTATTCGGTTTCACGGATTCTCCACCAGTCTCGGATCAGCTCATGTTTCAGTCTTTCGACGTCAATTCCACTCCGCAATTCGGCCGCGAGCGCGTCGCTGGCTTGCGTGCCGCCTTCGGTGATCTCGGCATCGACGGCTTCCTCGTGCCGCGTGCCGACGAGTATCAGGGCGAGTATGTGCCCAAATGCTCGGAGCGCCTGGCATGGCTTACAGGTTTCACCGGATCGGCAGGTGTTGCGCTTATCACACACTCCCAGTCCGTGGTTTTCGTGGACGGCCGCTATGTGACGCAACTTGCCGAGCAGGTGGACCGCAGCGTTTTCACCGGCGGCGATCTGGTAAACGAGCCGCCGCATATCTGGCTGCCGCGGCATGCGAAGAAGGGTTTCCGGCTCGGCATCGATCCGTGGCTGCATACGGGCGCGGAAGTGCGGCGGCTGGAAAAGGCGTTGGCCGAGATCGACGGCAAGCTCGTCTTCCTGCCCCACAATCCGCTCGACAAGCTCTGGACGGATCGGCCGGCCGAGCCGCTCGGCGGCGTTATCATTCAGGATATCGCTCAGGCCGGCGTGCTGGCCAAGGACAAGCTTGCGACCATCGCCGGCAATCTCAAGGAAAAGAACCTCAAGGCGGTGCTGATCACCGATCCGTCTTCGGTCGCCTGGATCTTCAATATTCGCGGCAGCGACGTGCCGCACACGCCGCACCCCCTGGCGCGTGCCATCATCTATGCGGAGGGTGAGGCCGAACTCTTCCTCGACAAGCGCAAGACGAAGGTCGAGGCAGAAGCTTACCTCACGCAGATCTGCAAGCAGTTGCCGCCGTCCGAACTTACCAAGCGTCTGGCCGCTGCGGCAGCGGACAATGGACGAATCCTGGTCGACCCGGATCTCGCCTCCTATGCCTTAACCGATATCATCCGTCGCGAGGGCGGAGAGGTTGTGGAGGGCAATGACCCTGCCAAGCTGCCGCGCGCCTGCAAGAATGCCGCTGAAATCAACGGATCAGCCGCCGCCCACCTTCAGGACGGCGCCGCCATGGTCGAGTTCCTTTACTGGCTGGAGACGAGCAAGCCGGGGACGGTGACGGAAATCGCCGCGGCGGAACGGCTGGAAGCCTGCCGCGCCCGCGTTGGCGAAAGCATGCAGAACCCGCTGAAGGACATTTCCTTCGACACGATCTCGGGTGCCGGCGAGCATGCGGCCATCATGCATTACCGAGTGACGACGGCGAGCGACCGGCTGATCCAGGCAGGCGAACTGTTCCTCATCGATTCAGGCGCGCAATATATCAACGGCACGACCGATATTACCCGCACGGTCGGCATCGGCGCCGTTTCCGAAGAGCAGAAGCGCCTCTTCACGCTGGTGCTGAAGGGGATGATCGCCATCAGCACGGCGCGCTTCCCGAAGGGCACGCGTGGCTGCGATCTCGATCCGCTGGCGCGCATCGCGCTCTGGAAGGCGGGTGTCGATTTTGCCCATGGCACAGGCCACGGCGTCGGTTCCTATCTATCCGTGCATGAGGGGCCGCAACGCATCGCACGGCTCGCTGTGCAGGAGCTGCTTCCCGGGATGATCCTTTCCAACGAACCCGGCTACTATCGTCCGGGTCATTTCGGCATCCGCATCGAAAACCTGATCTATATCCACGATCCGGAGGAGATCGAAGGTGGTGACATGCCGATGCTGGGTTTCGAGACTCTGACCTTCTGCCCGATCGATCGCAGCCTGGTTCTCGTCGAGCTGCTGACGCATGAAGAACTAAACTGGCTGAACGACTATCACGCGAAGACGCGCGAGGCGCTGATGCCGTTGATCCATGATCACGATATCAGGGCATGGCTGGAAAATGCCACGATCAAGCTCAACCACTAAGAAACATGAACCCCATCCCGCTTCGAAACGGGATGGGGTCTTTCGTGTCTCAAACGCCGATGGAATGGCGCCACGCCATGACGACGATCCATCCTGCGACCAGCATATAGGTCGAGGGGTAGCGCAGTCCGACGAGAAGGGCGGCAAACATCGCCACCTTCGTGTCCCAGCCGCCGATGAAGAAGGCGGGGGCGACGAGCGTTGTCAGCACCGCGGCGGGTACGGCATTCAGCGCGGCTTCGACGCGCGGCGGAATGCGGGTCATCTTGACGATCAGGATATAGCCGCCGATTCGCGTCAGGAAGGTCACCACGGCTGCGGCCAGAATGAGCAAGACCATGTGCGGATTGAAATCGAGCATGGTCAGACCTCGTGGCTTTCGTGCGCGATATCAGGCTTGCGATTCGCCTTCACCGGCGGCAGCACTGCAGCCAGCGCGACGCCTGCCAATGCGCCGATGCTGACATGCCAGGGCGAGCCGACATAGCGATGGGCTATGGCTGATGCGACTGCGCTGACAGCAACGACCGGCAGGAAATTGTCGCGCGTGCGGAAGCCCATGACGATGCCGAGGAAATAGACCGGCAGCAGGATATCGAGACCGATGGCTTTCGGATCTCCGATCAGGCTGCCGAGAAGACCGCCGACCAGGCTCACCACTACCCAGGGAACATAGATCACCGCGGCAAAGCCGATATACCAGGCGAAAGTCACGGGCTTGCCGCTTTCATGACGCTTGATCGTTTCGGCGAATTGCGGATCGACAAGCAGGAAGAAAGTGAAGAACTTCTCTACCGCCGAAAAGTGCCTGATATAACGGGCGATCGCCGCCGAATAGAGCACGTGGCGGAAGTTCACGGCCAGGATCGACAGCACGATGAGCCAAGCCTGGACATGGTTACCGAAGAGATCCAGCCCGACCATCTGGCTGGCGCCGGCATAGACGGTACCGCTCATCAGGGTCAACTCGCCGAGCGACATGCCCTGGTCGCGCGCCAGCGCACCGAATAGGGCGCCGAAGGGCGCTGCGGCGAGGCCGACGGGAATGCCGCCCTTCAACCCGTCAAGAAATTCCGCGCGACTCATGGTCCGCTCTGTCCTTTGTGGAAAAACCGGTTTTGCTCCGGATGCGGGTCGGGGGCGCGGATCCTGCAGGGGGAACGACGACGTTGTACCCTTGCGCATTTGCTTCCGCGCTATTCAATAGCGGGACGTGTAAGCTGTGCGCGCCGGACCAGCAATTGAATTTACTTGATGGATCGATTGATTTCCTTGATCCAGCGCTTTGAGACCGCTCGCAAAATGAGAGATGGAAAGATGAAGAAGATCACCTTTTCGAAGGAGGAGAAGGCAGCCATGGTTGCGCGCGTCAAGCGCTATTTCGCCGATGAGTTGGACCAGACGCTCGGCTCGTTGCCCGCCGAATTCCTGCTCGATTTCTTCACCGCCGAGATCGGGCCATATTATTACAATCAGGGCCTGCGGGATGCTCATGCTGCGCTGATGAGCAAAATGGAGGATTTCGGCGAGGCGATCTATCTGCTGGAGAAGGAGCCCCCCAAGGGCTGAGGCAGCTTCATTTCTTTGGCTGGAACGTGTGTTCCAGCGCGGGAAATGTGCGGGCCTTTACTTCCTCGGCATAGGCTTCGGCCGCCTTCGAAACCATGGGCGCCAGCTCCGCGAAATGCTTGACGAAGCGCGGCTTGAAATCGTTGAACAGGCCGAGCATATCGTCGGAAACGAGGATTTGCCCGTCGCAGGCTGCCGATGCGCCGATGCCGATGGTGGGAATGGTGACAGCGGCGGTAATCTCGCGGGCGAGCGGTTCGACCGTGCCTTCGATCACCATTGCGAAGGCGCCAGCCTGTGAGATCGCCTTGGCGTCACGCCGGATCTTGTCGGCTTCCTTGTCCGAGCGGCCGAGCGAGCGGTAGCCGCCGGTCGTGTTTACCTGCTGCGGCATCAGGCCGACATGGCCAAAGACCGGAATGCCGCGAGAGGTCAGGAACGCCACTGTTTCAGCCATTTCCTCGCCGCCCTCCAGCTTCACGCCGTCGCAGCCGGTTTCCTTCAGGATGCGCGCGGCACTGCGAAAGGCTTGCTCCTTTGATTCCTGGTATGAGCCGAAGGGCAGGTCGACGATGACGCAGGCATGCTTGGCGCCACGCATGACGGCCTGGCCATGGGCGATCATCATATCGAGCGTGACGCCGACCGTCGTCTCCATACCGTAGAGCACCATGCCAAGGGAATCACCGACCAGCAGCAGGTCGCAATGCGGATCGAGCAGGCGGGCGATCGGTGTCGTATAGGCGGTTAGGCTGACGATCGGGCGCTGGCCCTTCATCGCCTCGATCGCGGCGGGCGTGATGCGCTTGGTGTGTCCGACAGTGCTCATCTCAGGCGGCCTTTTCGTTGTTTGATGGCTTGCGGCCGATGACCCGGTTGTCGAGCAGGCGGGTGGTGCCGATGCGCACGAAAAGCGCGATGAGAATAGGCTGTCCCTGCAAGGTCGTCAGCGGCTCCAGCGTGTCGGGATGACGAACGGCGGTGACTTCCGCTGTTGCCAGCAGCTCTTTTTCGATGAAGGTGCGCAGGGCTTCTTCGAGTGCTGCGGGATCATCCGCGCCGAGATCGTAGAGCCTCTCGGCCTCCGCCAATGCTTGAGGAACGATGACGGCGGCGGCGCGCTCCTCTTTCGAGAGATAGAGGTTGCGCGAGGAGAGGGCCAAACCATCCACATCACGAACGGTCGGCACTGGCACGACACGAACGGGCTGCGCCAGGTCCTCGACCATGCGGCGGATGATCGCCACCTGTTGGTAATCCTTCTCGCCGAAATAGGCACTGTCGGGCAGGACGATATTGAAGAGCTTGGTGACGACTGTGGCAACACCGGCGAAATGGCCGGGGCGAACCGCGCCCTCCAGCTCCGTGCCGAGCTTCGGCACGTCGACCACCGTTTCCATCGGTCGCGGATACATGTCGCTAACGCTGGGGGCGAAGAGAAAGTCGACGCCGGCACCACGCAGCATGGCGCTGTCACGCTCGAGATCGCGCGGATATCTCGTCAGATCCTCATTGGCGCCGAACTGCAGCGGGTTGACGAAAATGGAGGTGACGACGATATCGTTCTCGGCCTTGGCGCGGGAAACGAGTCCCATGTGGCCTGCATGCAGGTAGCCCATTGTGGGAACCAGGCCGATGCGCCTGCCGGCCGCGCGATGTTCGCCGAGCCGTTCGCGCAGAGCGGCTATCGTGTTGACGATCTCCATAGTGGCACTCCTCCCAAGGCAGCGCCGCCTTACACTGCCCATTCCATCCCTTGAATTTTGCGGGCCCTTCTAACGTGTGCAGTGCAAAAAAGCAATTCAAGGGCATTCGGTGTCAGCCTGGAGGATGCCATCGTCCGAGACCGGCCGAATTCGGTTTCGGTGCCGCTCCTTTGGAAAAAGGGAGCCGTTCCCAGGGACATAGTCCGTGGGAACGAAAGTGGCATAAACTCGATTTTGCGAGACTTCAGACCGAGCGGGTCAATCCGCCGTCGACTTTGAGGTTCTGGCCTGTGATGTAGCCGGCACCGTCTGAAGCCAGGAAGGCGACGGTGGCGGCGATTTCGGCGCTGGTGCCATAGCGCTTCATCGGCACGTTGTCGCGGCGCTCTTCGGTGGCTGGCAGGCTATCGATCCAGCCTGGCAGGACGTTGTTCATCCGCACATTGTCGGCGGCATAGGTATCAGCGAAAATCTTCGTATAGGAGGCAAGGCCGGCCCGGAATACCGCCGAGGTCGGGAACATTGCCGACGGCTCGAACGCCCATGCTGTGGAGATGTTGACGATGGCGCCGGACTTCTGCCTCTGCATAATGGGAGCGACGAGACGAACCGAGCGGATGACATTCATCAGATAGACGTCGAGACCGGTATGCCATTGCTCGTCCGTGATATCGAGGATCGGAGCGCGCGGACCGTGGCCGGCGCTGTTGACGAGCGCATCGATCCGGCCCCACTTTTCCATCGCTGCATCGACCAGACGCTTGAGATCGTCATTGGACTGGTTGGAGCCGGTAACGCCGATCCCGCCAAGTTCCTGAGCGAGAGCCTCGCCCTTTCCGGAGGACGAGAGGATGGCGACCTTGAACCCATCGGCGGCAAGGCGCCTGGCACTTGCTGCACCCATGCCGCTGCCGCCCGCAGTGATAATTGCCACTTTTTCTATCGACATCTATGCTTCCTTCGTCGTCTTGCTCCGGCAGGACCGATTGCCCTAAATCTGCCGATGAAATATCATCTTCTCGGCGCGGACGCTAAGCAGCTAAACTCTTATCTGTCAGTAGAATAACTATCGCATGAATAGTTCACCAGTTAAACTTCCTTCTCTGAACGCTCTGAAAGCGTTCGAGGTGGCTGCGCGTCATTGCAGTTTCAGGCTGGCGGCCGAGGAACTCGGGGTTACTCAGGGCGCGGTCGCTCAGCAGGTGCGAGGGCTGGAAGCCGAGCTCGGCGTAAAACTGTTCGAGCGGATGCCGCGGACTTTGGCTCTGACCGGTGAAGGGCGAGGCTATATTGCCGACATCAGGCGCGCCTTTGAAATCATTGCCCGCGCGACTGGCGACCTCAACCCGCAACCCGTCAGGCTCACCATCAGCACCACGCCGACATTCGCATCGAGATGGCTGATCCCACGCCTGCCGGATTTTACAGCCCGTCACCCCGATCTCGATCTCCACATCCTCGCGACGGAACGCGTATCGAGCTTCCAGGCGGACGGAGTGGACCTTGCGGTCCGTTATGGGCGACCACCCTTTGGGCCGGGACTTGCGACCGAGCTGCTCTTCGAACAGGAAATCATTGCCGTTTGCAGCCCGGCGCTGCTGCATGATCGAAAGCCGCCAAAAACATCAGAGGAGCTTGCGGACTACGTGCTCCTTCATGATGCCCACAATTCCTGGCCCGAATTCATCGACAGGCATCTAGGGCAGACTGCGCAGGCATCCTACAAGGGGATCAGTTTCAGTCAGACATCGCACGCGATCGAGGCCGCCATTGCTGGGCAGGGCATTGTGCTTGCGAATCGCGATTTCGTTGCGCGCGACCTAGCGGAAGGCCGCCTGACGCAGATAATTCAGGGATCGCTGAGCGGCCCCTCCGACTTTTATCTCGTCTGGCCGCGTTATCGGAAGTCCTCTGCTCTTGAGACGGTGATTGCCTGGATGAGCGAGGAGGTGAGACGGAAATCATCGGCATGATGTCATGACGCTGCCGGCATTTTTTACCAGGTTTGGGCGTTGGGTCAGCTTCGTCTCCAGAGATTAGCGCTTTCCTCAATCTTTTGCTGTTAGCTGCCGGCATGGCAAAGATCGTGGCGTTGGCTGCATATTTCTATCAGGCGGCGGTTGCCTTCGGGCTGCTGATCGTGGTGGCGCATCTGCTGGCTCCGGCGGATTACGCGGCCTATTCGCTGTTCATCTCGATCAGCCAGTTCGCAGCGATTTTCTGTTTCGAATGGGTTCGCTTTGCCTGCAGCCGTTTCTATCCAGGACAGGGGTCTGGTAGCGAAGCCCGAGAGCGTAAGGCATTGACCATCGAATTTGCGGCGTGCTCGGCGATCTGCCTGATTGCGGCTTCTGCATCGATCTTCTTTTCCGTATCGGCGGAGATTGCCGTGCTTGGCGGCCTGGTTGCGATCTTCCAGGGCGGCAGCGACCTGCACCTCACCATGCTGCGCTTCCGCCAGGAATTTCGTATCTTTTCGCGGCTGCAGGGCTCGCGCGCAACCATTCTCGCAGCCGGCACGCTCGCGGGTGCTGCTGTCGCCCCGACCTTCACATGCACCGTCATCGGCCTAATGGCGGGTTACGGCGCTTATGGTCTCCTGGCGGTCTTTCTGACCCGTAGCAGCCTGCGCGAGGCGGCACCTTTCGAGCCAGCGCTGTTCCGCAAGCACTTCGTCTATGGCAGCGTTGCGGCCAGCGCCTCCGTTATCGGCATGCTGACGCCGCTGGGATTGAAATCCATTCTCACAGCCACGTTGGGAGCGGGGGCCGCAGCTGGTGCGCTCCTGGCGCTCGATCTGCTGCAGCGCCCCTTTGTGCTGATCGTCTCCGCCCTGCAGGCCATTCAATATCCCGATGTCGTCACGACCTATGATCGTGATGGGGCAACGCCGGCCTTTGCCAAGCAGCTTGGGGAATATTATTCGCTTTTGACCGGCCTTACGCTCATGACTGCGGCCGGCATTTTCGCCCTGCTGCAGCCCGTGGGGCAACTGGTCATCGCCGCCGGTTTGCGCAAGGAGTTTCTGGCAGTTGCCCCCTTCGTCATCGGCCTTGCGACATGCCGTGCCTTGACCGCCAATATGATGCCGACGCCGGCGCATCTGCAGCATCGGCTACGGACGATCTTCCTGCTCGCGGCGCTGGACTGCGTGCTGCTCAATGCCGGCACGCTGGCCGGCGGTTACCTCGGCTCCTACAGCGATGTTGCACTCATGGCCGGCGGCATGATCGGCGCTGTGTGCGCCATGGCGATCGGCGTGAGGGTGATGGCGTCTCTTTCCTTCGATTTCGTCTGGCCGCCGGTGGTCTTCTCCGCCATTGGTCTTGCGGTGCCGGTGCTGGCGACGGCCGGTTTCGGTTATTCGCTCTGGATATCGGTGTCGCTCGGCGTGGTCGGCGGCGCGCTCTTTTGCCTGCTCGGCCTCTATAGCTACTTCGCCACCATGTTCCGGTCGCAGAACCGATCCTGAAGTCTCTCAGAGATCTTCGAGAATAGAGAGCACGCGGTCGGCGCTGGCGTCCCAGGAGAAGCGGGTGACATTCTCATGGCCGCGCCGGCGCAGATCCTGGCGCAGTGCGTCGTCCGTTGCGATCCGGTGCATGGCGGCAACAAGTTCATCCTGTCGGAAGGGGTCGAAGTAGAGCGCGGCATCACCCGACGCCTCGCGCACGGCGGGGATATCAGCGGCGAGCACCGGGCAGCCCTGCGTCATCGCTTCCAGGGGCGGGATGCCGAAACCTTCATAGAGGCTCGGGAAGATAAAAGCGGTGGCATGTCGCTCCAGAGCGGCGATCTCGGCATCGCTAAGGCGGCCCGGAAAGAGCATGCTGCCGTTTGACTGCTGGTCATCCGATTTGAAGACGGTCGGCGCGGAGCCGCCGACGACCACGAGTTTCTGATTGTCATCCTCGAGCGTCTCGAAAGCGCGGATGGCGAAGTCGAGGTTCTTGTTCGGCTTCATCGTTCCCACAAGCAGGAAGAAGCCGTTCGTCTTCAGGCCAAGCCGCTGCATTACGGCCTCATCCGGCTCGATCGTGGCATAGTGATCGACGGCATTGTAGACGACGTCGATGCCGCCTGAGGGAACCCGGAACACGGAGGCGAGCTCCTGTCGCGAGAATTCGGAGACAGTGCTGATCTTGGCGGTGCGCGTCAGCACTGTGCCAAGCGCAGCATGTAGCAGGCGGTAGCTGCGCTTGAAGGATTGCGGATGGCGGAAGATCGTCACGTCATGGATGACGACCGCCTGGCGGCGATGCAGGAGCGGGCCGCTGCCGCCGAAACCGATCAGCCGGCTGCCGCGCGAGCGCGAAAGCAGCGATGTCTGCTCCCAGACGTGGCCAGGGCCGGAACCGAAGCTGTCGATTTCGATGGAGGAGAGCCTGATATCGATGGGCGTGTTGCGCGGTACGGCCAGACGCCAGCGCGCGCTTTTCAATAAGGCGGGCAGTGTGCCTGCGGAAATCTTGCGGTCGAGCGCTAAAGTGAGCTCGCGCGCGAAGCGCTGCACGCCCGACAAGGGTTGGCCGAGGAAACGCCCGTTGATGACAATCGACTGCACGCTAGAGGTCCCGATATCTCAGAGCAATTCCGGGAAAAGTGCGAAGCGGTTTTCCGTCCGGAATTGCGTGAAAACAACGAGATAGAACGGTTCAAAGATTTGAACCGTTCTATCGATCGGGAAGAGCTTGCACCATTTTGTTTAGAGAAGGTTTAGCCTGGCCGATGCGATTTTACGCAAGCGCATCCTTGCTGCTGATCATCGCGACGCCACGGGCTCGCATTTCGTCGATCGCCGCCTTAACGCCGGCTGGATCGATGCCTCGGCTGGCATCCTCGATGAAGCGGACGGTGACGTCAGGCAGCATCTCGACGGCGTCGATCGCGGAGAACTTCACGCAATAATCCGTTGCCAGCCCGCACAGATCGAGCTCGGTGACGCCTCTGTCGCGCAGATAAGCCGCCAGTCCGGTAAGGGCTGCCTGGTCATTGTCGCGGAAGGCGGAATAGCTGTCGACCGCGGGGTTCTGGCCCTTCTGCTGGATGAAATCGACGGCATCGAGGTGGAAGGCAGGGTGGAACTCGGCATCCTTGGTGTTCTGGACGCAATGGTCTGGCCACATCATCTGCGGCTTGCCCGAAAGCGTGCCGATTTCGAAGGGTTTCTTGCCGGGATGGGAGGAAGCAAAGCTGCCGTGGCCGGCCGGATGCCAGTCCTGCGAAGCGACGATCAGATCGTATTTGCCGCTGTCGATGAGTTTGTTGGCGACGGGCACGACTTGATCCCCATCCGGCACGGGGAGATTCCCGCCGGGGCAGAAGCCGTTCTGGATGTCGATGAGCAGCAGTGCTTTCATGAGGCCTGTCCTTCCCGTTTTGTTGCGCCGCACGATGCCAAGCGGTGCGCCTTGGATCAAGCCCCTTGCGCTCCGCTAGAAAACCGGCGGAGCGCAAAGTTATGTCAGTCTCAGGCCGGCTTGTGGCCCTTGAGCCCGTAGAAGGCGATATAGACGTAGCAGATGATCGGCATCAGGAAGGCGAGGTGAATGCCGATCGTATCGGCAAGGCCGCCCTGGATGACCGGCAGGATCGCACCGCCGACGATGGCAAGGCAAAGAATGCCCGAGCCCTGGCTCGTATATTTGCCGAGGCCGTGCAGAGCCAGGCTGAAGATCGTCGGGAACATGATCGAGTTGAACAGGCCGATTGCCAGCACGGACCACATGGCGACATGGCCTGTTGTCAGCACGGTGACGACGAGCAGGATGATGACCGCGGCGGCGTTGAAGGCGAGCGCCTTGCCGTCATCGATATGACGCATGATCAGCGAACCAATGAAGCGTCCAACCATCGCTCCGCCCCAGAAGTAAGAGACGTAGTGGGCGGCATCGGCCTCGGAGAGATGGGCGATATCGGGCTGGCTCAGGAAGTTGACGAGGAAGCTGCCGACGCTGACTTCGGCGCCGACATAAAGGAAAATTCCGACAGCGCCGAGCACGAGATGGCGGTACTGCCAAGCGGAGCCGCCGCCGCGCATCGGTTCGACGGTTTCTTCATCTTCGACCTCGGGCAGCTTCAACGCAGCAAAGACGGCGGCGAGCACCAGAAAGGCGACAGCGAGAAGCAGATAGGGGAATTTTACCGCGCCGGCTTCGGCAAGCCGCATGGCATCGATCTGCTCGGGGGTAGCGTTGGCCGCTGCAACGGTCGCGGCGGACAGGATCAGCATCGCGCCGAAGTATGGTGCAATCGTCGTGCCGAGCGAATTGAAGGCCTGCGTCAGGTTCAGCCGGCTGGCGGCGGTATCCGGCGGTCCCAATACGGTGACATAGGGATTGGCGGCAACCTGCAGGATCGTGATGCCGGTGGCGAGCACGAAGAGCGCGCCCAGGAAGAGCGCATAGACGCGATAGCTGGCGGCCGGGATGAACAGGGCGCAGCCGACTGCGGCAATCGTGAGGCCGACGACGATGCCCCACTTATAGGTGATGCGCTTCACAAGCGCTCCGGCCGGCAGCGATACGATGGAGTATGCACCGAAAAAGCAGAGCTGGATGAGCATCGCTTGAGTGTAATTGAGCTGAAAGACGCTCTTCAGATGCGGGACCAGAATGTCGTTCAGGCAGGTGATGAACCCCCACATGAAAAA
The DNA here is from genome assembly GCF_008370325.1 of Martinezella tropici. Classification (GTDB taxonomy): domain Bacteria; phylum Pseudomonadota; class Alphaproteobacteria; order Rhizobiales; family Rhizobiaceae; genus Rhizobium; species Rhizobium tropici_B. Next base: position 873,761 of record NZ_VNIP01000006.1, read on the forward strand.
GAGTGAGGTGAGTGCGATAAGCGCGAATTGGTAATTGCCCTGGCCTTGGCGTGCGGATGCACGGGCGCTGGTGGACACAGAGCTTGTTGCTGAGCCAGCCACTTTTTTTATCCTCGGTTCTTGTTGTTGCCAGGCTTCGATAGCGACCCGGGCGAAAAGCCCGAACGGGCCGAAAGAAGGACTGGCAGCGGCTTGCCGAGACGCCCGCAAGAAGCGCGGAATCCCGAAGCCGCTTAAATCGATATAATCGATTGGATCATTATTGGTAGCTTGCTAGGAATGCGGATTTTGCAAAGCAGCAATGCGGTTTGCTGCAGTGGCGAAGACGTCGAGTAACGCAATCCGGCTTTCCTAGGACGTAGACTCATAAAGCGGACTGTCGGCTATCGCCCAATTGAAGACGTTCAGGTAGTCAATCCATGGTCCCGAAAGCAGCCAAAGCGCGCTCCCGAAACCGTCGCGATAAAGGCTCGCAGGTCGGCCAGCATCAGTTCCGGCTCTTCCAGCGCGGCGAAATGCCCGCCCCGCGGCATGTCGGTCCAATGCACGATGTTGTAGGTTTTCTCCGCGAACGAGCGCGGCGGCGGCAAGAACACCGGATCAGGAAAGGCCGCAACGCCGGTCGGCACCTGGATGCGGGTGCCGGCCGGAAGCATCAGCGACCCCTCAATCCGGCTGCCGTAGTAGATCCAGGTTGCAGTCACGAACGATGCCGGCGCGATGTAGAGCATGATGTTGGTGAGGAGTTCCTCCTCGGAAAACTTGCTCCATATGTCCGGGGCGCCATCGGCGGTTGTCGGAAGATCGGCCCACTTGCCGAATTTTTCGAGTATCCAGCCCGCCGCTCCGACCGGGCTGTCGGCCATCGCGACGCCAAGCGTCTGCGGACGGGTTTCCTGCTCGTGAAAGTAGGCCCTCTCCCAATCGGCAATCGCGGCCCGCTTGGCGGCGAAGGACTTTTCCTCGTCGGTCGTCGGAGCGGCATCCTCCGCACGCACGGTCATCATGTTAATATGGATGCCGAGCAGAGTGTCCGGTCGATCATGCGCTGCCCAGGCCGCGATGCCGTGGCCCCAATCGCCCCCTTGAATGAAATACCGCGCGTCGCCGAAGAGTTGGATCATCAGCCCATGCACGAGCGCAGCAGCCCGCCGCGGGCCGATCGGGCGCGTGATCGGGTTGGAGAACGCGAAGCCAGGAAGCGAGGGGGCGACAACATCGTGCCCGTCCGCTGCGAGCGGCTCCAACAGCCGCTCGAACTCGAGATACGAGCCCGGCCAGCCGTGGAGAAGCAGGACGGGCGGCTTGGAGCCGTCGCCTTTCACATGAACGAAGTGGAGGTGCTCGCCTTCCACGTCGGCCGTGAAGTTGGGGAGTGCGTTGAGGCGCCGTTCGACCACACGCCAGTCGTAGCTGTCCCGCCAATACGCGGCGAGCCGCTTGAGGTCATCAACCCCGACCCCCGCTGACCAGCCCCCCGCATCCGGCAGCTGGCTCCAGTCATAAGCCTCGACCTTGGCTCTGATCGTGGCGAGCCGTTCGTCAGGGATGTTTATTGTGTAGGGTGAAATCATGATGTTTTCCACTTAAGCTGGGATGCGGTTCGAGGAAGAGGGTGTCCACGACCGGACCACCAACCATCCGACAAAACGCTGGCTGCGTGAACGGCTGACGACGTTGGCCGTCGAAGGGTAATACCGACTGAACGGAAGGCTGCGCACGACGTTTCCTGAAACGCCATCCTTTTTGCGAACGGCGCCGCGGCACAACGTTTGCTATGCAGCTCGGCGTTGCCGTAGGCGCAATGTCCGCTTTCCTGCCCATCTCGGACATTCGGCCATCGAGCCGAAGGTGGTCGTTTATGGGTTCACGGCCTAGTCTTTTTTGGATCCTGACCTTTCCGCCTCGATTAAGCGAGGCCAAACGCTCTTCTGCTGCCGTCCCAACCGGTCTTGACCAGGAACTGCTCCCAGGTGAGACTGGAGGGATTGATCCGCCTGCTCCACGAGAGATCCCGGTCTTTCCGGAAATATCCGTATTCGACCGCGTATTCCGCCATGCCGATGTTTTCTCGAACGAGCTCGGGATTTTCCCCGAACTCCGGAAAATGACGAACCAACTCATCAGGGGTGTAGGCGGATGCATACACAGCCTTCCGGCCCGTGACGCGCTGGAAGGTCTCGATCATCTCGGCCGGTGATAGAACGTCCCCGATGATCGGTAGCGTTTGCCCGGCATAGATGTCGGGATGGTCGAAGATTTTCAGAACGGCTGGCCCTGTCGCCGTCAGCGGATCGACGAAGGGTGCTCGGAAATGCTCCGGCAGA
>NZ_VNIP01000007.1 GCF_008370325.1 Martinezella tropici
AGCGCCAGCCGCCGTTTCGCATCGCTAAAGGTTTTCTCGGGCCAGCTGGCGCAGCCTTTCCGCAAGGAAGGTATCGCCAGATCCTTGGGCGTCCGACAAAAAATGGCTGATGTCGCAAAGCGCAATGCTGCCGTAATCCATGAGACGTACCCCTGCCTGCGATCTACCCAGTTGCAAAGGACGTTCTGATGACTGCCATTCGCATGAAGCGGCTTCCGGTTGGTATTGCCGCGCTTACAGTCTTCTTGATCTTGTCGGCCTGCGCCTCCCAAATCATGAAGAGCTATATCGGCGCACCGATCAGCAGCGTCATGCTCGACTATGGCCCGCCGGATAATGTTTACGATCTGCATTCGGGCGAGCGCGCGTACCAATGGCGCAAGCGGAAGACGCAGGTGGTGCCGGGTCAGTCCAGCGGCGAAGTCAGAGAAACGCGCCGCGGCAGGCGATACGAAGTCAGCGAAACGCCAGGTTATGTCGAGCAGACGGAATGCTTCTATACCTTCTATACTCGAAGCTCCGGATCCGACTGGTACGTGACCAGCTTCCGCCAGCCCTCGCTCGAGTGCGAATAAATCCCGCAAGCCGCAGGATCCCGCGACGGGAAATGCAGCTTCGCGTTTATAGCCTGATTGCACGCTTTTCGTTCATCGCGGCTATCCCTCGCTCGCTGTCGTGCTCGGCTCGTCGCTGAAAATCCGGCATGTCGAGCAGCTCGTGGTTCTCCGCAAACCGGTTCGATGCGAGCTTGACGTCGGCGAATAGGCATATGACATGGCGGCAAAGATAGCCGGCTATGGAGTAAACGCGTCAGGCCGGCATGTCTATGGCAAACGGGCGCCATGCCGGCGGCAAAGGCCGCAGCCCGTTCGGATTCCATCAAAATGAATGGTTGGCTCGTCGGCTGGGCAGTCAACGGAAATCGCAGGATCGTCTCCGCTCGCCTTGCGGCTGAGGAGCGGAAGATGCCAGGCTCGGCCGGCGGGAGACACGAGATGCGCTGTTCACGAACCTGTTTTCCAAGCCCGATACGCTCCGATCCGCAAGGATGTTCTCGCCAAGTCGGAGATCAATTCTGCTCGGTTTCGTCGATTTCGCTCCATCGCCGGCATCATGGGGCATCGCTTCTTCACCAGATGATGAAAACCAGTATTGCCGTCGGGATAGCGATTGCCGCGGCATAGGCGACTGGGTGGTTGTCCGCACAGAGTGCGATGGCGGAAATGACCGCAACCAATATGAGCGAGTAGATCGAAATTGCGACACAGTCCTGCCAGTGGCAAGACAGGCCGGCTCCGTAGCCATAGGCCTTGACGCGGAACCAGGGAACTTGCTCTCTCATTCGGCTGCATCCTTCACCCGATCGTTTGTCGATCGATTTTTTTCATCGGTATCGTCTTGCAAGCGTTCGATTGACGACAGGGCCGCCGGCTTAAAGAGGATTAAGAGCGGCGAGGGGACCGATTCGGGGTTTGATCAATCATCCTTCGCCGCTCCCCGTCAGACATGCCCTGGCTTGAAAAAAGCATGCCGACCTCCGTAAATTTCGCCGGTCAGAAGCGATAGTTCAGGCCGGCTTTGATGACATGGTCATGTACATCGGTCTTCGACCTGCCGGTCGAAGTCGTCGTGGACACATCATTGGTCATGACGTAGTTGTATTCGACTTTGGCCGATAGCCCGCCGCCGAAGCCCTGTTCGATGCCGCCGCCGAAGAGATATCCCTGTTTCCAGCCGCCGGGAGCGGAAACGCCCTTGCCGCCCTCGAATTTCGTCATCGTCAAGCCGGCGGTCCCGTAGATGAGCGTGCGATCGAAAGTCAGACCCGCCTTCGCCTTGGCGGCGCCGCGAAAGCGTTCCTCCACCTTGCCGTTCGGTACGCGTATCTCGTTGTTTCCGAGGTATGAGCCCTCCAACTCGGCGCCCAGAACGCCCGGACCGACCTGGAAATTGTAGCCGGCTTGCACGCCACCGGTCAGACCCTTGCCGCTGGCAAAAGGGTTCAGTTTCGGCGAGGCGATGCCGCCATGCGCACCGAAATAGGCGCCACTCCACTGGAAGGCCGACGGGCGGTCATAGGCGGAGGCATCCGGAGCCTGGTAGGTGGCGAGATCGGCGGCGAAGGCATTGGTCGCGGCCGCCAGAGCCAAAGCCGTGAACGGAATCGTTTTTGCGCTGAGAGACATTGATAACTCCATACGAAACCCATGCGCCATGTCTTGGCGCTCGCAAGGTCTCTGTTTGCGTTGGAGAACCGGAAACGGTTCCTACTTCTCTCCGGTGCTGCCCGTCTTGGGAAACGGATTGGCCTTGGGAGATGCAGGTCATTTTGCTCGTGAGAATTGCGGATACATTGCAGGCTTTTGAAATATCAAAAAATTATCAAGTATTTTTTGATATTTTAGCGGATTTATTTAACTATATTTTAGGAATAGGTGGGACTGCCAGGCTTGGCCATGAATCGAAATAGTGTTGTCGAAAACGCGACGATTGACGTTGTCGCATCAATCCGGCGCAACCGAACTCCGCAGCATCTTCAATACTTAGCTTGCTGACGGGTCATTCTGGATGCATTCCAGCCAGGCCGCGGCGACGGCGGCCGCCAGCGAGAGCAGGAAGGCCAGGAGGATGCAGGTGGTGCGGAATGAGGTCAGGCCGATCGCGGTGCCCGTCAGCATGTATTCCAGCGGCAGAAACAGCAAAACGACCGAATAGGAAAGACCCATCACATGGGGCCGGCAATTGCGCGGCGCCTTCATTTGCAGAATCGCGACGAAGGCGGGCGAGAGCCAACCATTGGCCAGTCCGGCTACGAGACCTGAGAGCATCATCGTCAGCGGCGAAATCTCCACCCACAGAATGCCCATCGAGAGCGCCAGGCCAAGGAGAGCCCCGCAAACGACGGAGGCGGGCTTCGGCGTGGCATGGCGCGATGCCAGATGCAGGTTCATCATGATCGTGCCTGTCGCCGATGCCGCGATGAAGAGGCCAAGCCACGCCACCGATTCACCCTGCAGCCGCAAGGCGGCCGGTACGACGAAGATCTGCAGCGTCATGAAGAAGCCGAGCGCCGCGCTTCCCCAAAGCGCGAATGGCAGCGACACGGCCGAATCGCGGAGCCGTTTCCCGGCGCTAGCGATGTCGCCGAGTCTCGGCGCCGGACGGAGACGGAAGCTTGGCAGGCTAAAGGACAGGAGCATCATCGCAATGAAATTGCCCGTGACGATCCACCACGCCGCATCCTTCGGGCCGATGACGGCAATGAGGAAAGCGCTGGCCGCGGACGCCGTCAGCAGCATGAGGCCATCGATCATATCGTCGACGGAGCTGGCGGCGGCCGAAGACAGCCTCGAAAAGCGGGCAATTTCCGGCGCCTTGGCTTCGGTGGCGACGGTCGCCGGCCCGTCGAGGATCGAGCCTGTGAAGCTCAGAATGAGGAAAGTGCCAGGATGCAGGAGATCCGCCGTGTAAAGGGCCGCGATCAGCAGGGACGTCAGCATTCCGACCTTGGCGGAGATGAGCGCGGTGTAGCGGATCCCGAGCATCTCGGCGATATAGCCGCCAAAGACCATGCCGATCAGGAGGACGACGCCGTTCACGAAGGCCACCAGTGCCATGCACACCACGCTGTGGGTGAGGTCATACATGATCCAGGGATATAGGACTGTCGCGGAGGCATGGCTGGCGTTGAGGGCGACATTGCTCAATTGAAGCCCGACGAAAGGCCATCGCGCGCGGCGCTGGAATTGTCGAAACACGGTGCTTTCCCGACGATGGTTGTATCGTCAGGTTCGGGTCTCTTCCTTGCGGCAACATTACGCGAACTGAAATTTCATGGGCGGCATCCAGCAACTGAAATAGTCCGCGTGCCACCCCGGGCGATCATATGCCTGGGTTTAAAGGCCTAGCGCAGTTCCAGCAAAAGTGCGAAGCGGTTTTGCGTCCGGAACTGCGTAAAAACAAGAGGATAGAGCGTTTTCGTGTTTCGAAGAAAAGCGGAAATGCTCTAGTCGCAGCGTTGGCCGGTGGTGCGGTCGAAGAGATGCAGCGAGCTCGCGTCGAAGCCGAGCTTGAATGTCTGTCCTTCCGCGATCGCGGTGCGCGGCGGCAGGCAGGCCATCAGCCGCTGCGAACCCGCCTTCGCGGTCACGATCAGCTCCGGGCCGGTCAGTTCCGCCACTTCGCAGATCGCCTCAAGCGTGCCGTGCTCATCGAGACGCAGGGTTTCCGGCCGGATACCGACCACCAACTCCTGTCCTTGGCTGATCCCTGTTTTCGCTGCCGGCATCGGCAGCGTGATCGAGGTTCCGTCGATGCGGAGCGAACCTTGGTCGGCGGTGGCGTTCAGCAGGTTCATCGGCGGTGCGCCGACGAAGGTCGCGACATAAAGCGTTGCCGGGTGATTGTAGATCTCATCCGGCGTGCCGAGCTGCTCGATCCGGCCGTCCCGCATCACGGCGATGCGGGTTGCGAGTGTCATCGCCTCAATCTGGTCGTGCGTCACATAGACGACGGTCGTCTTCAGCATCTGGTGCAGGCGCTTCAGCTCGGTGCGCATCTCCATGCGCAGCTTGGCGTCGAGGTTGGAGAGCGGCTCGTCGAAGAGGAAGACTTCCGGTTTGCGCACCAGCGCCCGGCCGATCGCGACGCGCTGGCGCTGGCCGCCGGAAAGCTGGCTCGGCTTGCGTTCCAGCAGCGCCTCGATCTGCAGCAGCTTCGCAGCCTCGCGCACAGCCTTGTCGCGCTCGGCGGCAGGCACCTTGCGCATTTCCAGGCCGAAACCGATGTTGCGATGGACTGACAGGTTCGGATAGAGCGCATAGGATTGGAACACCATGGCGATGTCGCGGTCCTTCGGGTGTACGCCGAGCACGGAGCGATCGCCGATGCGGATATCGCCGCTCGTCGCCTCGGCAAGCCCGGCGATGATGTTCAGAAGCGTGGACTTGCCGCAGCCCGACGAGCCGAGCAGCACCAGGAATTCGCCGCTTTCGAGCGAAATATCGATGCCCTTCAGCGTCTCCACTTCGCCGTAGCTCTTGCGGATGTTCTGGATTTCGAGCGCGCTCATTAAACGGCCTCCTCGGATGCTTTGGCCGGGCCGTAGCTGCGCGGCAGAGTGGAAATGGCGCGGGATGCGACCGCTGTCCCCGCCGAAAGGCAGGCCACAGTCGGTTCGCCGCTGGCAAGGGCGGCCAGGAAGCCGGCATTGAAGACATCACCGGCGCCGATCGTATCGACCACCGTGACGCGTGGCGCTGCGGCTGAAGCGAGGCTGCCGTCGCCATCGATGGCGAGCGCGCCGTCCGGGCCGCGTTTGACGACGAAGATGGCACCTTGAGGCATCAGCGCATGGAGCGCGTGCGCGGCCTCCGCCGGATCGCCCGTGCCCGCAAGTGTCGTGGTCTCGACCTCGTTCATGAGAGCCACGCCGCAGCGGGAGAGCCAGCGTCGTGTTGCCTCGCGATTCGCCTCCGTCCAGCCGTCGAGTGGCCAGCCGGTATCGAGCGCGACTGTGATCCCATGCTTGTCGGTCCAGTCGAACAGGGCGCCGTAGTCATGGGTGAGATCCTCGGTGAGGAAGGCGCCGCAGAGCAGCGCATAGCCGCCGGCAAGCCGTTCGCCGTCGAGCACCGTCAGCACGTCGTCCAGATTGAAACGCGGCAGGTGGCCGCGTGTTGTGAAGAAGGTGCGCTCGCCATCGGGATGGGTGATGCCGACCGAGAGCGTGGTTCCCTCCGGTCTGACAGGCCACTTGCTGCTGCGCGCGCCGAACGCCTCGCTGAGCCAGCGCCCGAACTGGTCGTTGCCAACATTGGCGGAAATTTCGTAATCGACGCCGAGGCCTTCCCAGGCAAGCGCGCTATTGCCCGCCTGGCCGCCGACGCGCAGTTCGTCGTGATCGACGATGATCTCGGTGCCGGCCTTCGGCCATGGTGCCGCCGGCCCGAGGATCAGGTCGATATTGACGTTGCCGATGACTGCAAGCGGCTTCATTCATTCGCTCCGGGTGATCTTGGTGGAGCGCACCGGCGTGCCGGCATTTTCCACCAGCTCGTCGGCAAAGGCGATCATCAGCGATTGCGCGACGGGCAGCATCTGGAAGATGGCGGCAAGGCCGGTTTCCGGCTTGAAGCGCAGGGTGACGCAGCCGGGTACCGGCTCTTCTTCGGAACCATCGAAGACGATAACCGGCGCGCCGGTTTCGAGCGCGGAAACGGCCATGGCCGTCACGAGGCCGGCCGTCGCATCATTGCCACGGAACAACACGACGCCGATCGAAGGACCAAGCATTTCCATCGGACCGTGGCGCAGCTGCCCGCCTTCAAGCGAGAAGCAGGGACGACGGGAAAGTTCGGTGAGGCCGAGCGCCAGCGCCTCGGCAACGCCCTGCAGGCGGCGGCCTGATGTGACGACCGTAGCGACATTGGCGAGTACTGCGAGAGCCGGCTTAATATCGAGCGTCTCCGCGGCACGAAGCACGGCCAAGGCGCGCGCTGGATCCTGACCGAGCGCGGCGAAGATTGCCAGATGCAGCGCGAAGGTGACGGTGAGGCTGCGGGTTGCCGCAAAAGCAAGCTCTGTGCCGCCCGCGCCGACGAGAGAAGGCGCCGTTTTCGCGAGGAAGGAGCCGCCCTCTAGTGTCAGGCCGAAGGTATCGGCGGTGCCGCCCGTCTCGTTGAACCAGCGAAGCACCTCGGCGCTTTCGCCGGATTGCGAGGTCATGAAGATCGTCCGGCCATCCAGCGACAGCGGCTGGCCGAGCTGTTCGGAGAGCGGCAGGGCGATCGCATCGACGCCGGCTGCGCGATAGAGCGGCTCGACGGCGCGGTTGACGGCGTGGGAGCCGCCCATGCCGAGCAGCAAGAGCTTGCCGGTACGCTTCAGCGAGGCGGTGGCCTTGGCGGCCATATCGGCGGCGGCCTCGAAGGAGGCGAGCGCATCTGTGTGCTGGCGGGCCATTTCACGGTCGATGGCGGCAAGGCCTTCGGGGCGTGTTTTCTCTTTGGTCATGGTCATCCCTTGACGCCGCCATTGGTCAAGCCCGAAATCAGGGCACGTTGCATGACAAGGCCGATCAGTACCGGCGGCAGGGCGGCCAGCACGCCGGCAGTCGCGATCAGTCCGTAATCCGAGACACGGCCGCCGGCGAGATCCGCGATGGCGACGGTAAGGGTCTTTGCGCGCTGGTCTGACGTGAAGAGCAGCGCATAGAAGAATTCATCCCAGGCAAGCAGGAAGGCGAAGAGCGCCGAGGTCGCCATCACGGGCATGGCAAGTGGTAGCGTGATGATCTTCAAAGTTTGGAACAGCCCGGCGCCGTCGATCATCGCCGCAGCCTCGATTTCCTTCGGAATGGAATCGAAGCCGGATTTCATCAACCAGGTCGTGAATGGCGCGAGGATCGTCAGGTAGACGAGCGCCAGGCCGAAGACGTTGTTCAGCATACCGAGATGGGCAAGGCCCATATAGAGCGGCACGGCAAGTGCCACCGGTGGCAGCATGTAGGTGGCGATGACTATCGAAAGCGACCATCCCACAGACGGCGTGCGCGACACGGCCCAGCCGGCGGGGATAGCAAGCGCGATGGCAGCGATGGTCGCCATGCCGGCCACTTCGATGCTGTTGCGCAGCGACGAGGTGAAGGCGGCTCCCTCGCTGTTTTCCAGCGTCGACAGCAGCACTTTGTAGCGCGAGAAATCCGCCGTCTGCGGCCACCAGCGCAGCGGCTTGGCGGCAAGATCGGCAGCCGGCGAAATGCTCATGATGAAGAGCCAGGCGATCGGCGCCAGGATGACGACGGCGAGCAGAATGGCGCAGACATAGATGAAGCAGGTGAAGAGCGGGCTCTTGCGTTCCATCAGGCGGCACTCCCTGCAGTCTTGCGGACAAGGGCGGCATAAGCGGCGGCAAGCACCGTGACCAGCAGCGTGACGATGAGGGCAAGCGACGCGCCGGAGCCTGCCCGCTGGAAGGAGAAGGCCTCCTGATAGACGAGGATCGACAGCGTGCGCGTGCTGTTTGCCGGGCCGCCGCGCGTCATGACCCAGATGATGTCGAAGACCTTGAAGGCCTCGATGGTGCGCAGCACGAGCGCCACCATCAGCGGCCCCACGAGATAGGGAAGGATCACGAAACGGAAACGCTTGAACGGTCCTGCGCCATCGACCAGCGACGCGGCGGTGATGTCGCGCGGCACGGCCTGCAGGGCGGCGAGCGCAATCAGCGCTACCAGCGGGAAATTCTTCCAGCAGTCAGCGACGATGAGTGCGGTGAGCGCTGTGCCCGGCTCGCCGAGCCAGGAGCGATAGGCATCAATGAGGCCGAGCTGTGTGAGCGCTGCGTTCAGCGCGCCATATTCGGGATTGTAGATCAGGCGCCAGAGCGTCGCGTTGACGACTGTCGGCAGCGCCCAGGGCAGGATCATCAGCGCGCGCAGCACGCCGCGGCCCTTGAAATTCTGGTTCAGCAGCAGGGCGGCGAGCACGCCGAGCACCATTTCGGCGGCGACGGAGACGATCGCGAACCAGGCCGTGGTGATTAGGGTGCGCTGGAAATTGGAGTTCACCAGCATCTTCGTATAGTTGTCGACGCCGACGAAATTGCCGCCGGTTCCCACAAGCTTTGCATCGGTGAAAGAAAGGCCGACCGTATCGACGAGAGGCCAGCCGATGACGGCGATCATCACCACGAGCAGCGGCAGCATCAAAAGCCAGGCGCGAGTTGTCATAGAGGTGCCGGACATGGCAGGCCCCTTCTTTCATTCTTCATGGAGGATAAGAGGCGGGCGGTGACGAGAGCATGATGCCGAAAAGTGTGATCGGTTTTCGGTCGACATCATCCGCTCTAGCACCGCCCGGTAAGACTATCAGAGACCGCTATTCTCGGCAGCCGACTTCAGCGCATCTTCCGGAGAAGACTGGCCGAGCAGCGATTCCTGGATCGCCTGCTGAAGTGCTGTCGACAGTTCCTGATACTTCGGCGTCGTCGGACGCGGATACATGGCGGCAAGGCCGACCTTTGCGGCCGCGATCAGTTCTTCTTGGCCCTTGGTGACGGCCGGATCGTCATAGGACGATGCCCAGATCGGCAGGCTGAGCTTGGCATACTGGTTCTGCGTCGCCTGCGAAGTCATGAAGCTGATATACTTCCAGGCTTCGTCCGGATGCTTGCTGGCCGAGGTGATGCCGAGGCCCATCGAGCCATTGACCGCGGAAGCCTCGCTCTTGCCGGCAACGCCCGGCGCCGGCACGACGCCGACCTTGCCCGCGACCTTGCTGTCCTTCGGGTCGTTGGCCATGTTGTACATGTAGGTCCAGTTCAGCGCGAAGGCGGCATCGCCATTTTCGAACACCTTGCGGACATCCTCTTCGAGGAATTCCTTGGAGTTCGGATTGGTGAGGCCGGATTTGTAGCTGGTGACCATGTATTTCAAGGCGTCAAGGCCGCCGCCGGTCTGGAAGTCCGGCTTGCCGTCCTTGATGAAGTCGCCCTTATAGGCGCTCACCAGTGTGGCGTAGTCGCAGATCGCGGCCTCGGCCTGCGACCAGCTCCAGGCGATCGGCGTTGCCAGGAGGCCCTTGTCCTTGATGGCTTTGGCCTGTTCGCTCAGTTCGTCCCAGGTCTTCGGTGGCGTCTTGATGCCGGCCTTTTCCAGAATTTCCTTGTTATAGAACAGGTACTTGGTGTCGAGGATCCACGGCATGCCATAGTACTTGCCGTCATACTGGACAGTCGTCCATGCGCCGGGGAGCACGTTCTTCTTCGTGTCGTCGGAGATGCGCGAGGACACGTCGACCAGAACCTTGTTGGTCGCGTATTCGGCCGGCCAGATCACATCGAAGAGCACGACGTCGTAGCCGCCGCCGGAGCCCTGCGCGAGCACCGTCTTGTCGTGCAGGCCTTCATAAGGGACGAATTCGAGATTGACCTTGACGTCCGGATTGGCCTTGGTGAAGGCATCCGTCATGGCACGCACATCGGCTTCGCTATAGGCAGCCTGCGCCATGAAAAGAGCATTGATCGTGGTTTCGGCAAAGGCATGCGAGGCGAAGGAGGCGCCGATCAGCGCTGCGCCGAGCAATGTCTTGTTCAATGATTTCAACATTCCATCCTCCAGTTTTTGACAGTCACGCGATTTTTCCAATGGCGGCTGAAGCGTCGCCATCGGTTGTCGAGCAGGCAATTGGCCGGGCTGGCTGCCGAACATCGATCGGCGCGTCTCTGGAGCCCGAAGGCTCGCTTGCGTTCCCTGATGAAACTCTGCGGTTTCTTTTAAGTCAATTGTCTTGACTAATTTGTTCTTCAATATTCTATTGGTGTCAAGAGGCAAATGCAGATGAACGAAAATCGCCCGATCAGGGCCACGAGCGGAACGAACCACGAAGGCACGAGCGCCCATAACCGGCGGGTGATCATCGATGCCCTGCGGCTCAATGGCGCGCTCTCCCGCGCCGATCTCGCCCGCGCCACCCGCCTGACGAAGCAGACGGTCTCCAACATCATGGAGGAGCTGGAAAACGACGGGCTTGTGACCTCTAGGGAAACGGTGCGCCGCGGCCGCGGCCAGCCATCGACACCCTACGGCCTGGTGCCGGAAGGCGCCTTCGCCATCGGCCTGCAGATCGACCGCCACATCACCCGCGCCATAGCAGTCGATCTCGTCGGCAATGTTCTCATCCGCAAGGAAGCGAACCTCCCTGCCGGCGGACCGGCAACGGGCACGCCCGTCGTCTTGCAGTTGATAGAAGATGTGCGTGCTGAGCTTCGGCAGCGCGTCGCGCAGGCAGAGAAGCGCCTTGTCGGCCTCGGTGCCGCAATGCCTGGCCCATTCGGCATCGAGCAGGAGGATGCCGACAATCCCTGGATGATGGGCGCCTGGCAACGCTTCCCCCTGCTCGAAACTCTATCGGCCGGCACCGGCCTCAATGTCACCCTGCAGAACGACGCCGCGGCCTGCGCGACCGCCGAGCGCATGGTTGGTGCCGCTCATGGGCTCGACCACGCCGTCTGCCTCTATGTCGGCTATGGCATCGGTGCCGGGCTCATCCTCGGCGGCGAGCTTTACAGTGGCGCCCATGGCAATGCCGGCGAAATCGGCATGGCGCTGTTGATGGCAGGCGGACGGCAGACCCAGCTCGAGCATCGCGCATCGCTGGCTTCGCTCTACGATCACCTCAGCGTCGATCCGATGGCGCCGGATATCTATTCGCTGATAGACGCCCGCGCCGCCGCCGATGACCCCGATGTTCTCGCCTGGATCGAAAGGGCGGCGGTCGATCTGCGCTGGAGCGTGCAGCTCATCGAAACCATCTTCGATCCACAGACGGTGATTCTGTGCGGCGGTGCACCCCCGGCGCTGGCAACGCGGCTGATCGCCGCCATGCAGCCTCTCCTACCCTCCAATGCCGATCGCCCGGACCGGTTGCTGCCGCGCCTGCAGCTCGGCATGACCGACCCCTGGGCGGTGGCGCGCGGTGCGGCGGCAGAGCCGATCGGCCATGCCTTCGATCCGCGCTTCCAGGCAATCCTGAAATCCTGATATTCAGGGGTGACGCGGGCTGGCGCCGAGGCGGGCAAGCACCTTGTTGGGAATGCCGTAGCGCTGGATGACGTCGCGGCCGTTGCGCAGTCCGCAGATCTCGCGGTGGATGAACATTCCCCAGGCGGCTTCCGCTGCTGCATCCACCAGCCGCTCGTACTCCACGCCCTCTTTGCCTTTTGCCTCACCCTCCTGCAATGCCGCAAGCGCCGCCTCGACCTTCATGCCGTGGCGGCCTAGCGAGCTTGCCCGCTCCGACATCATCTCATATTCGAGGATGCCGAGGCCGGTCTCGTTCGTTTGCGATGGATTGAAATTGCGCGGCGGGCGAACTGTCATATCGGGCTCCGCATGCTGGATGATCTGTCTCTCTACGGTTTTACACAATCCCAGCCACTTTCCCAAGTCCGAGCCTGTTGCGTGCGTCATCTTGAGGCTGGCCGCATGAATCCGGAAATGCCGGGATTTCGCTGCCCGCCATCTGTTTTCGGGTGGCTGGAGAGCCTCATTTGAGGTCCAATACGGACATCAGCGCTCCATCAGAGGCAATCTCGCCCGATGCCATGAGCGCAATTTGAAAGAAAGGATATCGGCGTGACCAAAGCCCCGAAAAATGCAGAAAAGCACTATGTCTATCGGATCGTGAATTCGCCCGTCGGCGCATTGAAGCTCGTCGGCAGCGATGATGGGCTTGCCGCGATCCTCTGGGACAATGATCGGCCGGGCCGCGTGCCGCTGTTGATCGTGGGCGAGGATGACAGCCATCCCGTGCTGCTGGAAACTGAGCGGCAGCTCCGTGAATATTTCGCTGGCGAACGGCAGGCCTTCGATCTGCGGCTCGATTTTGTCGGAACGGAATTCCAGCAGAAGGTCTGGCAGGCGTTACTCGCCATCCCCTTTGGCGAGACACGCAGCTATCGCCAGATCGCCAGCGAGATCGGCTCGGCAAAGGCGATCCGCGCCGTCGGCGCCGCCAATGGCCGCAACCCGATCTCGATCATCGCACCCTGCCATCGCGTGGTGGGATCGGCCGGCGACCTCCGGGGATTTGCCGGCGGTCTCGAGCGCAAGGCCTATCTGCTGCGTCTCGAAGGGGCCGATACCAAGACATTCGATTTCGCCGCCTGATCGTTCATGTTTAGTGCCGTAAACCCTTCTCCCCGAGGGAAGAAGGTGGTGCGTGGCGACGTTCTCTTCGCATATAAAAGCAGCCCATCCGGCTTTCCGAATGGGCTGCTTTCATTTCTTACATCTAAAGTCAGCAGCCGACTGTGAACGTCACCAGCCGGCTAGCCCTATCTCAGCCTTCAAGCCACTTCACCTGCTCCGGCGTCAGCTTGATGTCGAGCGCGGAGAGGCTGTCTTCCAGCTCGGCGACGGTGCGCGGGCCGATCAGCGGGATGACTGGGAAGGGCTGCGCGACGACATAGGCAAGCGCGATGTGGATCGGGTTGCGGCCGAGCTTCTGCGCCAACTCGATCGCCCGATCGCGGCGGCCGAAATTACGGTCGGAATACCAGACGCGCACCAATTCCTCGTCGTCGCGCTTGTCGCGGCCAGCACGGTCGGTGAAGAAGCCTCGGCCCTGGCTCGACCAGGCGAAGTTCGGGATCTGCTTGGCATTAAGCCACGTCTTCCACTCGTCGTCGGAGGCGGCAACGCAGCCGGCCCAGATCGGATCGAGCATTTCCGCCAGCGAGAAGTTGTTGGAAAGTGTCGCCGGTGCCGTCTTGCCGTTCTTTTCGGCATAGGCGATCGCCTCGTCGAAACGGGCGCGCGTCCAGTTCGAGCCGCCGAAGATGCCGCGGATGCGGCCAGCCTTCACCTCGGCATCCATGGCATCGACAAATTCACCGACCGGAACGTCGGTATTGTCGCGGTGCATGAAGTAAATGTCGACATAGTCGGTCTTCAGTCGGTTCAGCGACTGGTCGAGCTGCTTGCGGATCATGTCCGGGTAGCAAAGCGGCGAATGCGCGCCCTTGCCGATCAGCACGATCTCCTCGCGCTGAACTTTACGACTGGTGTGCCAGTCGCCGAAGATGCTTTCCGTCTTGCCGCCACCATAGACATAGGCCGTGTCGAAGGCGTTGCCGCCGGCTTCATAGAAGGCGTCGAGCGTCAGCGAGGCGGCTGCGAAATTCGGGAAAAATTCGAAGCCGAGCGTGACGAGCGATGCCGGCTTGGAAATGCCGGGAATGCTGCGCTTCGGGATGCTGTTGCCTTTGGTAACGGTCGCGCCGGCGATGTTCTTCGTCCTGTGCGCTGCTTTCTCGACACTATATTCGAGGCCGATCGACGCGCGCCACTGGTCGAGAACCTTGAGATTGCCGATCGAATCCGCCCAGCTGATGCCGGGATAGGCGAATTCCTTGTTTCCGGCGCGGATGGCATCGCCAGCCGCATCGACTTCGAAGGAATAGAGCCAGCGATCTTCCTTGACCTCGATCGTCTGGGTTTCGCCGCCCTTGATCACGTCGATCTTGCCGATGCCGCCCTTATGGCCGGAGGCGAACCAGAAGTCGGCCACTTCGATGCGGCCTTCGGAGCCGATGATGCGCAATGTGTTGTCCTGGTTCGCCATGATCGAGCAGGACACTTCGGCAATGATGTCGTTCGGGAACTTCAAGACGGCGGAGGCCCATTCGTCGACGCCCGTCTGGCCGAGATGGCCGACGCCCGACACCTTGTCGGGATCGAGGAATGGCTTGCCGTCGACAGCACCGGCGATTAGGCGTGCCATCGAGACTGGATAGCCGCCGACATCGAGAATGCCGCCGCCGGCCATCTCATTAGCAAATAGCCGGTGTTCCGGATTCACTTTGCCCATGTTGAAGCCGAAGGAGGTGCGGATGATACGCAGATCGCCGATCACACCGCTCTTGACGAGTTCGATCAGCTTCGCCGTCTGCGGATGGACGCGATACATGAATGCTTCGCCGGCGAAGACACCGGCCTTCCTGGCTTCGTAATAGATGGCCTCGGCATCGAAGGCCGAGAGCGCGATCGGCTTTTCGACGAGCACATGCTTGCCGGCGCGGATCGCCTTGATCGCCCATTCGGCATGGCCGGTGTGCGGCGTGGCTATGTAGACGGCGTCGATCTCATTGTCGGCGAGCAGGGCTTCATAGCCATTGACGATGCGCGCGCCGGGGAAACCGTCGCCGAGACCCGGCTTATCCGGGTTGCGACTGGCGATCGCCACCAGCTTGCCGCTGCGGGAATGGGCGATACCATCGGCAAAAGTCTGTGCGATCCTGCCGGGGCCGATAATGCCCCAGCGGATGGGTGTCTCAGTGGTCATGGAACGATCCTTTCCTAAATCTGCATGCTGTCTTGGGAGGATGGCTAGAGCGTAATGCCGAAAAGTGTATGCGGTTTTCGGACGACATCACGCTCTACTTCTTTGATTCTAGAGCGGATTCAGATTTTAGGTCGACCCGACCTAAAATCATCCGGCTCTAGCGCCTATCGCAATCGGTTGCCGGCGCTGTCGAACAGGAATGTCTTGGCGGCCGCGAGCGCCACGGTGAGCTGGTCGCGGTTGCCCGTGTTGCGGGACTCCTCGCGTTCGATGACGAGCTGCTCGCCACCTTCGATATTGGCGTAGACGTAGCTGGTGTTGCCGAGATGCTCCGCGACATCGACGTCGACGATCATGTCGACCTCGCCGCGCCCTGCTTCGAGGAAATGTTCCGGGCGAACGCCGAGCGTCACCGGCTGGCCGACCTCCAGCTTTGCCGAGGTGATCGGCAGCGTCAGGCGGACATTGCGCTGGCCCTTGAGCACGATGGCGATACGGCCCTGCTGATTGTCCGTGACCTCGGCCTGCAGAAAATTCATCTTCGGCGAGCCGACGAAACCGGCGACGAACTGGTTTGCCGGATCGTCATAGAGATCGAGCGGCGCGCCAACCTGCTCGATGTTGCCGCCGCGCAGCACGACGATCTTGTCGGCCAGCGTCATGGCCTCGATCTGGTCGTGCGTGACGTAGATCATCGTCGTGCCGAGCTTCTTGTGGAGGCGCGAGATTTCGACGCGCATCTGGACGCGCAGCTCGGCGTCGAGGTTGGACAGCGGCTCGTCGAACAGGAAGATCTGCGGCTCGCGCACGATGGCGCGGCCGATGGCGACGCGCTGGCGCTGGCCGCCCGAGAGCTGTTTCGGCCTGCGCTGCATCAGCTCGCTGATCTGCAGGATATCGGCCGCCTGCTTGACGCGGCGGTCGGTGTCGGCCTTCGGGTTGCCATTCATGCGCAGGCCGAAATTGAGGTTCTGCTCGACGGTCAGGTGCGGGTAGAGAGCATAGGACTGGAAGACCATGGCGATGCCGCGATCGGCGGGCTCCACGTCATTGACCACCCGGCCGCCGATCTTCAGTTCACCGCCGGTAATGTCCTCCAGCCCGGCGATCATGCGTAGCAGCGTGGACTTGCCGCATCCCGACGGCCCGACGAAGACGACGAATTCGCCATCCTTCACGTCGAGATTGGCGCCGTGGATGATTTCCAGCGAACCGTAGCGTTTGACGATATTGGTAAGAGAAAGTTCAGCCATACGGGTCTCCCGGAATTATTTGATTGCGCCGGCGGCGATGCCGGCGATGAAATGGCGCTGCAGGAGAATGAAGACGATGAGGATCGGCGCCGTCAGCATCACGGCGCCGGCCATGATCCCGCCCCAGGAGACCCTGGTGAGGCCGATCAGCGTTCCGAGCGCCACGGGCGCGGTCATCATTCCCGGCCGGGAGTTGATGAGCAGAGGCCAGAGATAGTTGTTCCAGGAGGCCAGGAACAGGATGATGGCGAGCGCCGCCATGGTTGGCCTTGCGAGCGGCAGGGCGATGCGCAGGAAGATCTGCCATTCCTTGACGCCCTCGACGCGCGCGGCGTCAAAGAGCTCGCCCGGCATCATCGAGAAGGCCTGGCGCATGAACAGCACGCCGAGCGAATTGAAGAGCGGCGGTACGATCAATGCGACCCATGAATTGGCCAGCCCGAAATCGCGTGCCACCATGATGAATTGCGGGATGACGACGACGGAGTAGGGCAGCGTGATCGTGCCGAGAATGATGCCGATGACGCCCGAACGGCCGGCGAACTGGTAGCGCGCCAGAGCCCATCCCGCCATCGAGGTCAACAGCACCGACAGGACGGTATAGGTGATGGCAACGACGATTGAGATCGTCATCGCGCCGATGAAGTTGGTGTCGGCCTGCAGGTTCCGGACGTTGTCCATGAAACCCGTCGATGGTGTCAGGATGATGCCGGGGCTGAAAATGCCGTAATCGGGCATGGTCGAGAAGACGAACATCATCCAGAGCGGAAACAGCCAGATGATGGCGAGCGGCGCCAGCAGGCCGTGCAAGGCGATCGAGCGGATCAGAGTGGATTTGGACTTCGATTTCATTTCGGTTCGCGCCCCACCCAGAGATTGAGAAGAGAGATGGCCACGGCGAGCGCCGCCATCGTGTAGGCGATCGCGGAGGCATAGCCGAAGTTGGTCGACTGGAAGGCCTGGCGATAGAGCAACAGGCCGAGCGTTTCCGTGCCGCCGCCGGGACCACCCCTGTTGGTGATCAGATATGGTTCGGTGAAGAGCTGCATGGTGCCGATGACGGACAGGACGACGCAGAACAGAATGATCGGCTTCAACAGCGGCAGGGTGATATGGATGAACTGCTGGAAGCGGTTGACGCGGTCGAGGGTCGCAGCCTCGTAAACATCCTCGGGGATCGATTGCAGCCCGGAAAGGATGATGATGGCGTTGTAACCCGCCCAGCGCCAGGTGACGGCGATGATGATGAGCACCATTGCGGCATGCGATTCGGCGAACCACGACACCGGCGCGAAGCCGACCGAGCTGAGGAGCTTGTTGATGATACCGAAATCGACGTTGAACATCAGGCGGAAGACGGCGGCATAGGCCACCTCTCCAACGACGACGGGTGCGAAGAAAGCAAAGCGAAAAATGCCACGTGCCTTCAACAGCGGTGAATTCAACAGCACCGCCATGACCGTGGCGAGCGTGATCATGACGGGTACTTGGACGATCAGGATGATCAGCGTGTTTTCAAGCGCGTTGTAGAAGGCCGGGTCGCCGAACAGCCGCCCCCAATTGAGCGACAGATTGAAGGTCCACGGATTAACCCGGGTATTCTGGAACGAGATCAGGAACGAATCGATGATCGGCCAGACCCAGAAAGCGGCGAACACTAGAAGATAGGGTGCAAGGAACGCATAGGCGCTCCGGTTTCGCAACCGCATGAAAGCCTTCTCCTTTATGCGCAGGGAAATGACGCGTGACGTCGCATCCCCGCCGCCCTAGAGCGTGACGCCGAAAAGTGTAGGCGGTTTTCGGACGACGTCACGCTCTACTTCTTTGATTCTAGAGCGGATTCAGATTTTAGGTCGAACAGACCTAAAATCATTCGGCTCTAGGGCGGCGGGGATGCCGGGCGCGGCTTGGGATGCGCGCCCGGCAGTGTCACTCATTTCGCGAGTGGCAGACCCGTTGCCGAGGCGATCTGCTGGGCCGCATCGTCGAGCGCGGCCTTGCCGTTTGGATAGCCGCCGGCGAGGTATTTCGTCTGGACAGCCTTTATGACTTCATCGGCGTCGCTGAAATACTGGGTGCCGGGGCTCGGGCGGATTTTCGGCAGTGTGGCGAGGATATCGGCCCAGACCTTTTGCCCGCCCCAATAGGGCTGCGGCTGGTTGACGAAGGGATCTTGAACCGCCGTCAGCAGCGATGGCACGAGTCCGAAGGACTTCAGCATGGTAACCTGGCCCTCATTGGTGCCAAGCGTGTATTCGAGGAATTTCCAGGCGGCTTCCTTGTTTTTGGAGCCGCTGGCGATTGCGAGCGACGAGCCTCCCAGATTGGCCGCATGCTGGCCGTCCGCCGTCATGCTCGGCATCGGGTAGACGCCCCATTTGCCGGAAAGATCCGGCGAGGTGGAGCGGACGGTGCCTTCATACCAGCCGCCATAGAGCTGCGACGCTACTTTGCCGGCAGTGTTCGCCTGAATTTTCTCGTTCCAGTTCGCGGCGCTCATCAAGCCCGCGTCCTTGATCTCCTTCACCTTGTCCAGGGCTTTCACGCAGGCCGGCTGGTTGACGGTGATGCTCTGGCTGTCATACGAGAAATAGCCGCAGCCCTGTTCATTGGCGAGCATGCGGAACCACTCGGTGTCGCCGTTGAGATCGGCCTGCGTCATGATCACGCCCGGATTGGCGGCGGAGATTTTCTTGCCGGCGGCAATGAAATCGTCCCAGGTCTTGATCGTTGCCGGATCGACGCCCGCCTTTTCATAAAAATCGCGGCGATAGAACATGGTGACCGGGCCGGAATCCCAGGGCATTGCATAGGCGGCATCGCCGACTTCAAGTTCGGCGCGCTTGAAATCCGGGAACTGCTTCTTCAGGTCGTCCTTGTAGCCGAGCTTCGTCAGATCGGTCAGGCAGTCCGGAAAGCGGTTCCAGAAGATCGAGGCCTTATGGTTTTCGATCGACATGACATCAGGCAGGCCATCGCCACCGGCAGCACATGCGGCCAGCATCTTGTCGAAGACTTGCGGGTTGCCGATGTCTTGAACATCGACCTTGATGTCAGGATATTTCTTATTGAACCCCTCCACGGTGGATTTCAGCGCCGATGCGGCGATGTTCCAACTCCAGACCGTAACGGTCGTTTGTTCCGCATAGGCAGAACCGGAAGCGAGCAGGGCAGCAAGCGCCGTCGCTCCAGCAAGTTTTAAACGCATTGAAAATCCTCCCTTTTCAATTGCCGTTCTCAAGAGAACACGCTTAAACTAGCTGCCGGTACGCTTCTGTCTCCTAAAAAGGGAACATCGACTTGGCGAAAAGTAAGGTAGGTCAACGGGCGGTTTATCAGCCGGGTGCGAGCAGCGTCGAAGGGCTCCCAAATGTCCTGCAGATGTTCCATAACCACCCGTTGCCGATGGCAAAGCCGCATTGGCACGCGCAGGTGGAAGTTAATTACATCGTCCGCGGGACCGTGCATTACCGCATCGGCGATCACGAGCTTACTCTGCGAGCCGGTGAGATCTGCCTCTTCTGGGGCGGACAGCCGCATCAGTTGGACGACCTGTCCGACGATTCGATTTATGCGGGCGCGCATCTGCCGCTCGTGCATTTCTTCCGCCTGCGGTTGCCGCTCGATATTTCCGGCCGTCTCATTCGCGGGCAGGCTTTGATAAGCTCGGCGACCGATGCCGCCGACGACGAAAATTTTGCCCGATGGCACCGGTACGTCATGTCCAATGACGGCGCCAGGGCAGAGCACGCCGTTGCCGAGCTTCTCCTGCGCCTGGAGCGCATCGCTTTCGAACCTTATCGCATGGTGCCGGAGAAGCCGGGAAGCCTGATGAACGAACAGACCCATCCGCAGTCCTCGCGCAGCCTGGCGAGAATGTGCGATTTCATCGCCGCCAATTTTCTGGATGACATCGATACGGTCGATATTGCCAAGGCGGCGCATCTCCATCCGAAATACGCCATGAACCTCTTCAAGAAATCGACCGGCATGACGCTCGCCAAATATGTGAGCCTGCTGCGTCTTTCGCGCGCCCAGGCGATGTTGATGCGCGACGGCGCTAACGTCTTGCAAGTCGCCATGGACAGCGGCTTCGGCTCGATCAGCGCCTTCAACAAATCCTTCCGCCACATCGCCGGGATGACACCCTCCGATTTCCGGCGAGACATGCGCGTGCTCTCTGCGATAAACGTGGAAGCCATCGATTCATCGGCACGGCGCCCTCCGCAGATTGCGCGTTGACGCCCTCTTGCGGTCTCGGCTCATCCCGCGCATTGCTGGCGGGAATGCGGGAGGAGATTTCAATGCGGCAGTTTTCGGCTTGTATCGAGTGGTTGTTCGCGCGCGATGGCGATGTCTTTGCGGATCGTATCCGGCTGGCGCATGAGGCGGGGCTCGATGCCGTCGAATTCTGGCACTGGACGAACAAGGATCTTGATGCGATCGCCGCGGCCGTTGCCGAGACCGGCATTGCGGTCTCGGGCATCGTCGCCGAGCCAATGATCGCGCTGACGAATCCGGCAAACCAAGAGGCGTGGCTAGAGGGTTTGCGCGAATCCGTTGGCGTGGCGCAGCGCCTCGGCGCGTCGGTTCTGATCGCGCAGGCCGGCGATGATCTGCCGGAATTTTCGCGTGCCGAGCAGCGGTCAGCCCTCGTCGCCGCTTTGAACGCTGGCGCCGATATTCTCGAAGGGTCAGGTGTTCGCCTCGGCCTCGAGCCGTTGAACACGAAGATCGATCATGCCGGCTATTACCTGTCTTCGACGGCGGAGGGTCTCGATATTGTCGACGAGGTCGGCCGCGCCGAAATCGGCATCGTTTACGATCTTTATCACTCGGCAGTCATGGGCGAGGATACGCGCGAAGTAGTCGGCGATCGAATCGACCGCATCGTGCATCTTCATGTGGCCGATCATCCCGGTCGAGGCGATCCCGGTACCGGCCACATCGATCTGGCGGAGCGGCTGGATTGGCTGTTCGCCCAAGGCTATCGCGGTAGGGTGGGGTTGGAGTACAGGCCGGCGACCAGCGATGCCGAAGCTGTTCGCGCGGTGGTGAAATCGCTCGGCGGTTCTCCGCGCGGATCTGCGTCCTAACCTACACCGGCTCCAGCATGCCGAAGACGGCGACGAGCCCGATCACCGCCATGCCGATGACGATCTCGGCGATGCTTCCAAGCCTGAGCGCCTTCAGGGCGCGGCTGTGGTTGCGGCCGATCCAGGGAACGAAGACATAACGATTGACGATCGCCAGAAGCGCCATGGCGGCGACCAGCGCGACCTTGATGGTAAGCAGCCTCTGGTAGGGTGATGACCAGTCCGTCGGCAGCCGTTTCAGGATCAGCATCGTGTTGACGACGCCGGAGACGATGACGAGCGCGACGGCGACATGCCCGGCATTGGAGAAACGCCGCAGCGCCAGCAGCGCTTCCGCCCGGCAATCCGCGCGGTCGAGAAGCCGCAGAATGGGGATCAGCGGCACCAGCGCTCCCAGCCAGCCGCCGGCGGTCAGCACATGCAGGACATCATTGGCCCGATGCGCCTGCCGCAGCCAGCCTTCCTGCATCGAGGCGTGTCCGGTCAAGGAAAGGAAGGCGAGCCCCAGCCCCGAACCCAGCGCCAGTCCGCGTCGCCGCCAGCGTTCCGGCAGCAGGAAGGCGCCGACCATGACTGCGGCGGCAACCGCCTGTGCCTGCCAGGCGAGCCCGACCGTGGTCTGGAGGAGCACGTCATGGATCATGCCGGCATCGAGCGCATCGCTCCATCCATTGCCGAGATTCGCCGTCGTCACGGGGAGGGCCGCCAGCACCGTCATGGCCGCAATGGCGGTCGCTGCGACAGACACCCTTGCGAACATGCGCCAGACGATGTCCGCGAGCGTTTTCGGCACGAGCAGGCAGAGATAGGCGCTCGCACCCCATAGAAGCATCAGCGACGCATCGTGAAGAAAGCGGCAGAGTTGGAGCGCTGTCGTCGGATCCATCAGGGCTTCACGATAAGTTTAGGCGCCATGGGTGTGACGTTCCAGTCCGATGCCGTGCCGATTTCGCCGGCTTGGCGAGCGCGATAGGATTGCGGATACGCACTGTCAACTTTCTCCATGCATAAAGGCGCCATTCGGGACGCTTTGCCGCAAGGCAATCCGCTGTCGCAGGCCTTGGCCGGTCGCGATATCGATCATGGTGCGATTCCTGCTTTTTTGGCAAAGAATCGTCGCTTTTGAGTCCTTTTTGCAGACATAGTTGAGGCGTTCCGGGGTGTGCGCTCGAAAGGCAGTTTCATGGCGGCGTCCAGGATACGCGAAAAAATGGCTAATGGCTTCGGCCCTCGTCGGCGCCGAGAGTGGCTCGAGCATCTTGACATGCCCACCTATGTCATCGGCGATGTCCACGGCCGCTACGATCTCCTAAGCGCGCTGGAGCGCAAGATCTTCGCCGATGCGGCAGGGCTGCCGGGCCGAAAGCTCATCATCATGCTCGGAGATTTCATCGATCGCGGCCCGGCCTCGGCGCAGGTGGTCGGCCGCCTGATGGCGCCGCCGCCGAATGGCTTCGACCGCATTTGCCTGACCGGCAATCACGAGATGGCCATGCTTGCCTATATCGACGGCGAGATATCGCTCGATGATTGGGTGGCGCTCGGCGGCGATGCGACGCTCGCGTCCTACGGGGTGGATATCCAAAAACTGAGAGAGAGATATCCCAAGCAGAAGCAGCTCGATACCTTCATAAGGACCTGGCTGCCCGACGATCACGTCAATTTTCTGCGCCGCCTGCCGATCCTGCTGGACACGCCCGAGGTGCTGTTCGTTCATGCCGGTATCGATCCGGACAGACCGATCTCCGAGCAGCAGGACGATGATCTCGTCTTCATCCGCTCGCGCTTCCATGATAGCGCGCAGCCGCTGCCGAAGTTGATCGTGCACGGCCATACACCGATCCAGCAGGCCGAAGTCCATGGTCTCAGGCTCAATCTCGATACCGGCGCCTTTTATACTGGCCGCTTGAGCGCGGCCCGGCTGTGGCAGGGCCGCGTTCACATTACCTCAACTTGATTTGCCGGCTATAGATTGCCGATGCAGAGATACTTCATTTCCAGATAGTCGTCGGCGCCGTGGCGCGAGCCTTCGCGGCCGAGGCCCGATTGCTTGATACCTCCGAACGGCGCCGTCTCCGTCGACATCAGGCCGGTATTGATGCCGACCATGCCATATTCCAGCGCCTCGGCGACGCGCCAGACCTTCTTGAGGTCGCCGGCGAAGAAATAGGCGGCGAGGCCGAATTCGGTGTCGTTCGCCTGTGCGATCACGTCCTCGACCGTTTCGAAGCGGAAGAGCGGTGCCACCGGGCCGAACGTCTCCTCGCGTGCCACCTTCATGCTCCGCTCGACGCCCGTCAGGATGGTCGGCGCGAAGAAGGTGCCGGCACCTTCGATGCGCTTGCCGCCGAGGACGACGCGGGCACCCTTCGATACGGCATCCCGTACATGATCTTCCGCCTTGGCGACACCCTGTTCGTCGATCAGCGGCCCGACTGATACTCCCGGCTTGAAGCCGTCACCGACCGAAAGTTCGCCCACCTTGACAGCGAGTTTGGCGGCAAAGGCGTCATAGACATTCGACTGGACATAGATGCGGTTGGCGCAGACGCAGGTCTGGCCGGCATTGCGGTATTTCGAAGCCATTGCCCCTTCAACGGCCGCGTCGAGATCGGCGTCATCGAAGACGATGAAGGGCGCATTGCCGCCGAGCTCGAGGCTGACCTTCTTGATCTGGTCGGCGCACTGTCGCATCAGGATGCGGCCGACCTCGGTCGAGCCCGTGAAGCTGATCTTGCGCACCTTGGGATTGCCGCAAAGCTCGCGGCCGATCGCCGGGCCGTCGATGCCGACGATGATGTTGAGAACGCCGGCCGGAACACCCGCCTCTTCGGCAAGCACGGCAAGCGCGATCGCCGTCAGCGGCGTTTGCTCGGCGGGCTTCGAGACGACGGTGCAGCCGACGGCAAGGGCCGGTGCGATCTTGCGGGCGATCATGGCCGCCGGAAAGTTCCAGGGCGTGATCGTGCCGACGACGCCGACCGGCTGCTTGATGACGACCATGCGCTTGTCGTTCGAGGGGGCGGGAATGGTTTCGCCATAGATGCGCTTGGCCTCTTCCGCATACCATTCGACATAGGAGGCGGCGTAGAGGATCTCGCCTCTGGCTTCCGGCAGCGGCTTGCCCATTTCGGCCGTCAGGATCGCGGCCAGCTCATCGGCATTGGCGACCATGAGATCGAACCATTTGCGCAAGATTGCGGCCCGTTCCTTGGCCGGGCGGGCGGCCCAGGCGGCCTGGGCGATATAGGCGGCATCGATGGCAGCCGTCGTCTCAGTCGCTCCCATATCGGGGAGTGAGGCGAGCACTTCGCCGGTGGCAGGGTTGATGACGTCGAAGGTCTTCGTCGCCCCGCCGGCCGTCCAGCAGCCGTTGATATAGCCGGCGGCGCGCAGGA
Source organism: Martinezella tropici (assembly GCF_008370325.1). Lineage (GTDB taxonomy): Bacteria > Pseudomonadota > Alphaproteobacteria > Rhizobiales > Rhizobiaceae > Rhizobium > Rhizobium tropici_B. The sequence goes on from NZ_VNIP01000007.1 coordinate 24,594, forward strand.
AGCGCGAGGAGAAGGGGACATGCTTGGTCATTGCTGTTGTAAAGGACATGCTATGCACTCCGACAGGTTTCGCCCGGCAGGCCGCACGGGCGGATAACTAAGAAAATGCGGGTGGCGACGATCAGCGAGAGGCGCTTGCCTCGATCAGCGACGCCTCGAGAATGTCGAGCGCCTCGCCGAACACGCCGTCCTGAATGGTGATCGGCGACAGGAAGCGGATGACGTTGCCGTAGACGCCACAGGTGAGCAGGATCAGCCCCTTGTCGAGCGCGATCAGCCGCACCTTATTGGCGAAGTCCGCACTCGGCAGCTTCGTCGTCGCATCGTTGAATTCCACGGCATTCATGAACCCGGGGCCGCGGATGTCGACGATTTCAGGCACCTTGTCGCGCAGCGATTCCAGTCGCTGCTTCAGTCGCGCGCCGAGTTGGTTGGCGCGGTCGCACAGGCCCTCGTCGGCGATGACGTCGAGCACGGCATGGGCAGCGGCGATCCCGAGCGGATTGCCGCCATAGGTGCCGCCGAGGCCGCCCGGCCCGGGCGCGTCCATCATCTCGGCGCGACCGGTGACGGCGGCAAGCGGAAAGCCGCCGGCAAGGCTCTTCGCCATGGTGACGAGATCGGCTGCCACCTCATGGTGTTCCATCGCGAACATCTTGCCGGTGCGTGCAAAGCCGGTCTGCACCTCGTCGGCAATCAGCAGAATGCCGTGCTGGTCGCAAATCTCGCGCAGCGTCTTCATGAAGGCTGACGGCGCGGGATAGAAACCGCCTTCGCCCTGCACGGGTTCGAGGATGATGGCGGCCACGCGCTGCGGATCGACATCTGCGGCAAAGAGCTTCTTCAGCGCCGCCAGCGATTGTTCGACGCTGATGCCGTGCAGCGGCACGGGGAATGGCGCATGGAAAACGTCGCCCGGCATCGGGCCGAAGCCGACCTTGTAGGGCGCCACCTTGCCGGTCAGCGCCATGCCCATGAAGGTACGGCCGTGGAAGCCGCCGCTAAAGGCAATAATGGCCGAGCGGCCTGTGGCGGCGCGAGCGATCTTGACGGCGTTTTCGACCGCTTCCGCGCCCGTCGTCACGAAAATCGTCTTCTTGGCGAAATCGCCGGGGACGATCGCGTTCAGCCGTTCGGCAAGATGTACATAGCTCTCATAGGGCACGACCTGGTGGCAGGTATGCGTGAAGCGATCGAGCTGTTCCTTGACGGCAGCAATGATGCGGGGATGCCGGTGGCCGGTATTCACCACGGCGATGCCGGAGGCAAAGTCGATATAGCGATTGCCTTCCTTGTCCCAGATTTCGGCATTTTCAGCACGATCGGCATAAATTTGCGTCGTCATGCCGACGCCACGGGAAATGGCGGCGTTCTTCCGCTCGGTCAAAGTCATGGTAGTCGCTCCCAGAAAGCAGTTTCGAATTATCTTGCAGAAGTTCTGCAATTTATTTACAAAACTCCTACATTTTTCCTGCAAGATTTCAAGCGGGATTTTGTGCGTATGACAAGAAGGCGCCAAAGGCTCGCATGCAGCCTCGCGTATTTTTAAGGCGCGCTAAGGCGCTTCATCCATGCTAGAGCATTTCCAGGAAAAGTGCGTAGCGGTTTTCCGTCCGGAATGCGTTGGGAAATAAGAAGATAGAGCGTTTCCGCGATTCGAAGAAAAGCGGAAATGCTCTAGACGGATCGAAAGACAAGAGATCAGGGAAATTGGCGAATGAGCAGCATCGAGCCCGAGCGCTACCCCGTGCGCTATAAGGTGGCGGAAGCGGCGCGTCTTGCCGGCGTATCCGCCTCCACCTTGCGGCTCTGGGAAAGCCAGGGCCTGGTGGTACCCTCCCGCTCCGAGACCGGGCACCGCCAGTACAGCGCTGAGGACGTGGCGCGGCTGAAGCGCATTTCGTGGTTCCGCGCCGAGCGCGGCCTCAATCCAGCGGCGATCCGCGAGGCGCTGGAGACTGAGGAAGGGAATGCGGCGGGTCTGGAGAATGGCGAGCAATCGGCATCCTCGGATATCGGCCGCAGACTTCGCTCGCTGCGTCATGCCGCCGGCAAGACGCTGGAACAGGTCGCCGCCGATATGGGCATGACGTCCTCGACGCTCTCGACCCTGGAGCGCACCTCTCAGGGCGTCAGCTTCAAGACCCTTCATGACCTGGCGGAGTACTACGGAACGACGGTGTCGCGCCTTTCGGGCGAGGAGCGCAAGGACGTTCCGGCGCTCATCCGGTCCGGCGAATGGCGTGCCTGGCCCGAGACGACACCCGGCGTCACCGTCCAACTGCTCGCCGAAGGCCGAACGATGATGGATTGCCATCGCTTCGTGCTTGCGCCGGGCGCGGCGAGCGAGGGCGCTTATCGACACGAGGGCGAGGAGTTCATCCATGTCCTTGCCGGGCGTCTGGAGCTGGTGCTCGACAGCGACCAGTTTTTCGATCTGCTGCCCGGCGATTCCCTTTATTTCGAAAGCCGCCGCTATCATTCCTGGCGCAATCGGCATGATGGCGAGACCATATTGCTCTGGATCAACACGCCGCCGACATTTTGAACGGCGCCCACATCGTTATCCGGTATCGTTATCGCCTCGTCTGTTCTATAGAACGGACGAAAAGCGAATTCCGAAAGACAGAGCCGGGAGAATTTCATGGCTGCCACCATCCGCTATCACGAAGGTGATATTTCCGCCGAAGATGCCGCCCGCTACACCGGCGCCATAGCCATCGACACCGAAACCCTCGGCCTCATTCCACGCCGCGACCGGCTGTGCGTCGTGCAGCTTTCGTCGGGCGATGGCACCGCCGATGTCATCCGTATTGCCGCCGGCCAAAAGCAGGCGCCTAATCTCGTCGCCATGCTTGCCGATCCCGCGCGCCAGAAGATCTTTCATTATGGCCGCTTCGACATCGCCGTCCTGTTCCATACGTTCGGCGTCACCACCACGCCGGTCTTCTGCACCAAGATCGCCTCGCGCCTGTGCCGTACCTATACCGACCGTCACGGTCTGAAGGATAATCTCAAGGAGATGCTCGACGTCGATATCTCCAAGGCGCAACAGTCATCCGATTGGGCGGCGGAAACGCTGTCGCCGGCACAGCTCGAATATGCCGCCTCCGACGTGCTTTATCTCCACGCGCTGCGCGAGAAGCTGACGCAACGCCTGCTGCGCGACGGCCGCATGGACTATGCGGATGATTGCTTTGCCTTCCTTCCGACCCGCGCCAAGCTCGATCTTCTCGGCTGGGAAGAGGCGGATATCTTCGCGCACAGCTGATAGCTCGCTCAAAAGGTGAAACTCGGAGGCCGGTGCCGTGGACGTGGCGTCGGCCTTTTTATTTAGTGATCTGTTAAGTATTCGGCTGCTATTTTGTGGCCGGTTTCCAGTTCTGCGCGTTCGCGCCTCGCCACTTCGGTTATCCGGCGCTAGGAAATGTACCGGCCGCATGAGCGGACCTTTATTGAACCTGCCTCCCGCTTCCATCGTCGCCTTGCCAGACAAAGGAGCATGTCATGTTGCTTCCCGTTGGTGCCGTGTCCGCTGTGGGTGTGTCCATTGAGAAGCCGATTGTCGCAACGGCTGAAACCTCCGGGCTTCAGACGGCGGCAACGCCGCTCGCCGTTCTGTCGAGTACCGTCAATGCCAGCGTCGAGGGCAGGCTGAACATGCTGCTGGTTGCGGCCCGCGAGCGCATGCTCGACAGCCTCCTTTCCGCGATCGACGTTGCCAGCGAGGTGGTGAATGTTTCCCGTGAACCGGGCGAGAACAATACGGCCTATGCGCAGCGCGTTGCCGCCGCAATCGGCAGCCTGACGCCGCCGCAGCTCGCCGTAGCGCAGCAGCGGATGGATGCGCAGATGAGGATACCGGTGCCGTTGCCGCTTTTGGCTGCGGCATTGGAGGACCCGGAAAGCCCGCAGGCTGTTCAGATGGCTCTGAGCTTGGAACAGGCATCGGCGGCAGAACCGGATGCCGTGCTGAAGGCTGTCGTCAATTCATATGGTCAGAATGCCGGCAGGACGGAAGCGCCGGTCCCGCAGGTGCCGGCCTCGACCCCGCTGCAGCGAGCGGCCGATCTGGCCACAATGGCAACAGCCCTTGCGGCCGCCGCAGAAGAGCCGATGCCTTCCACGCCCACGCCCACGCCCACGCCCACGCCCACGCCCACGACAATGCAGTCCGCGGCCCAGCCGCCGTCCGCGCCGTTGCAGACGCCACAACCGAGTGTTCCCACGCAAGCCGCGCCGGCCGCCGCCCAGGCGGTTCCGGCCCAGACGTCCACACAAAGCGCAACACCGGCCGCCCCGCAAGCTGCCACTACCGGCAGCGTTGCCGCCGGTGCGCACCCGGCTTCGCAGCTTGCGTCCCTTGTCGATGACCTTGCCGTGGTAGCACTGCTGACCGCGATCGCCGACGAGGCCGAACTTCCGACCGAAATCGCCTTGATCAGATCGCCGCTGACGCCGCCGCCCGTGCCGCGCGATATCCAGCAGATTCAAGCCGATATCAAGCAGGGGCTGCAGGTCGTTATCGGCCCCCCCGCGATGGCAATCAGTTCTGACCTTGAGCAGATCATCAGCAATCCCGCGCCCTCCGTCGAGAAATTCATCGCACAGGCACTGACCGCCAATACGGCAACGCAACCGCTATCACAGCCGCCATCCGTCGATGCAAGTACTAGAAACCTGGCATCGGCAATGGCGATACCCGTATCGTTGACGGATCAGCTCGAGGCGCCTGCCGCCGCGCTTTCCGGCAGGCCGCAGCCGTCGTCCGCGGCGCCGATGGCAATGTATGAGGCTGCGGAGCAGACGGGATTATCCGTACCCCTGCCGCTCGGCGTCCCCTTTGTCGTGACGAACTATTTGCCTGTTGATGTCCCTGCCAAGGCCGGCGGATCGAAACTGCTCAATCGCGTCGATCCCGTCGACGATGAGGAAGGCGGCGACGCCCAGGACGAAGAGACGGCTGAGCAGCAGGATAAAGACGAGGCTCAAGCGGAACAACCATCGCCGAAAGCGGCTGAAGAGGCTTCCGACGAAGCGGACGCAGGGCTTGTTTCTCCTCTTAACGGGGCCGGACCGGAACAGCTTGCCTTGCCGCAGCCGTCGCGTGACCCCTTGCACGACCACGCTTTTGATTTCTATCGGCGCATGGTGGCCTGGGAATAAAGCATGTCGCGCAAAAGTGTGCAGCGGTTTTGCGGCAACGACATGCGCAAAATCAAAGACCTGAAGCGCGAGAAGCGAATCTGAAAGATCGCGATGCGCTTTAGGCTGCCTTGGGACAGCCGGCGGTATAGGCGCGGCTGAACCGACAAAGAAAAACCCGCCGGATCGCTCCGGCGGGTCTTTTGTTTCCAGGCTTCTACCGAAGATTATTCGGCGTTGCGGTTCTTCAGAGCCGCACCCAGGATGTCGCCGAGCGAAGCGCCCGAGTCGGAAGAACCGAACTGAGCAACGGCTTCCTTCTCTTCTGCGATTTCCAGAGCCTTGATGGACAGCATGATCTTGCGGTCCTTCTTGGAGAAGTTGGTGACGCGAGCGTCGACAACCTGACCAACCGAGAAACGCTCAGGGCGCTGCTCGTCACGGTCACGCGACAGATCGGCGCGGCGGATGAACGAGGTGATGTCTTCGTGGTTGACGAGCTTCACTTCGATACCGCCGTCGTTGACTGCGATGACTTCGCAGGAAACGACTGCATTCTTGCGCAGGTCGCCGGAAGCTGCTGCTTCGCCGACTGCGTCCTTGCCGAGCTGCTTGATGCCGAGCGAGATGCGTTCCTTCTCGACGTCGACGTCGAGAACGACAGCCTTGACGACGTCACCCTTGTTGTACTCTTCGATGACCTGCTCGCCCGGACGGTTCCAGTCGAGGTCGGAGAGGTGCACCATGCCGTCCACATCGCCGTCGAGGCCGATGAACAGGCCGAATTCGGTCTTGTTCTTGACTTCGCCTTCGACTTCGGTGCCAGCCGGATGGTTGCGAGCGAATGCTGCCCACGGGTTTTCCAGCGTCTGCTTCAGGCCGAGCGAGATACGACGCTTGGTCGGATCGACTTCGAGAACGACGACTTCCACTTCCTGGCTCGTGGACAGGATCTTGCCGGGGTGAACGTTCTTCTTGGTCCAGGACATTTCCGAGATGTGGATGAGGCCTTCGATGCCCGGCTCCAGCTCGACGAACGCACCGTAGTCGGTGATGTTCGTGACGGTACCGGAAATCTTCTTGCCTTCCGGATACTTGGCCTGGATGCCATCCCACGGATCGCTCTCGAGCTGCTTCATGCCGAGCGAGATACGATGGGTTTCCTGGTTGATGCGGATGATCTGTACCTTGACCTGCTGGCCGATGGACAGGATCTCCGACGGATGGTTCACACGGCGCCATGCCATGTCGGTGACGTGCAGCAGGCCGTCGATGCCGCCGAGGTCAACGAACGCACCGTAATCGGTGATGTTCTTGACGACGCCGTCAACAACCTGGCCTTCTTCGAGGTTCTGAACGATTTCAGAACGCTGCTCGGCACGGGACTCTTCCAGAACCGTACGACGCGAAACGACGATGTTGCCGCGGCGCTTGTCCATCTTGAGGATTTCGAAGGGCTGCGGGTTATGCATCAGCGGGGTCACGTCGCGGATCGGACGGATGTCGACCTGCGAACGCGGCAGGAAGGCGATAGCGCCGTCGAGATCGACGGTGAAGCCGCCCTTGACCTGGTTGAAGATAACGCCTTCAACGCGCTCGCCAGCTTCGAACTTGGCTTCGAGCTTGATCCAGCTTTCTTCGCGGCGAGCCTTTTCGCGCGACAGAACAGCTTCGCCAAGCGCGTTTTCGATGCGCTCGACGTAGACTTCGACTTCATCGCCAACCTTGAGCGTGCCGTCCTTGGCGCGTGCACCGAATTCCTTCAGTGCGATACGGCCTTCGACCTTGAGGCCGACGTCAACGACCGCGACATCCTTTTCGATGCCGGTGACGATGCCCTTGGTGACATAGCCTTCAGCCAGATCGTTCTTGGCGAAGGATTCTTCGAGAAGGGCCGCGAAATCTTCGCGAGAGGGGGAAGTTACAGACATAAAATCTCCTGGCGTGTCCATATTATGCAATCTGGACACTGACGCGCCGGTGGTTCGCGTTAAACGGGCCTGACCCCAGTCCGCCTTCCCTTTAAGGAAAGCTATCCGGCGCTTGGACGGAATGTCAGGCTATCTTGAAATCGGCGGTTCCGGGCGCGGGGCGCGCGAAAGCCGCTCATATTTTCATGCATTTCGGCTCAGAGCGGCGTCGACGATCGACTTTGCCTTCTGAAACGCCGCTTCTATACTCATTTCTGAGGTATCTAGCAAGTATGCGTCTTCAGCCGGTTTCAGCGGGCTGTCGGTGCGGCCCATGTCGCGCTCGTCGCGCCGTTTCACATCCTCGAAAATGGCGTCGTAATCGGCGCTGCCGCCGGCGTCGACGATCTCCTCGTAGCGCCGCTGCGCGCGGACTTCCGCCGAGGCCGTCACATAGAGTTTCACCGGCGCATCCGGGCAGACGACGGTGCCGATGTCGCGGCCGTCGAGCACCGCACCTGGCTTCTTTTCGGCAAAACGTCTCTGCGCTTCGACCAGCGCCCGGCGGACTGCCGGCATGACTGCGATCTTTGAGGCGGCCTCGCCGATCTCGTGCCTGGATAGAATGGTTCGGTCGAGCCCGGCCAGATCGACCTTGCGCGCCATGCCTTCGGCGATGGTCTCGTCGTCGAGCGGCAATCCGGCATCGAGCAGCGCCTTGGCGGTCGCGCGGTAGGTGAGGCCGGTATCGAGATGATGAAAACCATAGGTTTCGGCGATCCGGCGCGCCAGGGTTCCCTTGCCGGCAGCCGCAGGCCCGTCAATGGCAATGATCATGTCTTCTTCCGTCCCTGCGCGGTCTTTCGTTATCTGCTGTAGCGACGCACCGGTTCGGCCGCTTCCGCCGTTCCGTAAGATCGAGCGCCCCGAGGCCTTCGGCGACGCCTGTCGGTCAGCTAGCGGCCGGTTCTGGCTCACCTTCCATTTGCCGTCAATCGTCTCGATATCGATTTCAATGCCGATAATGCCTTCCATCGGGCTGCGACGAAGTCCGGCGGCGCATCCTCACTGCCCTGGGCTGGGCGCGGCCTATTAGCCCCCGGTTTCGATCGTCGCGCCCAATCTTGTCATCATAGCAAAAAATTCGGGAAAGCTGGTGGCGATCATGGCCGAATCGTCGACCGAAACCGGATGCTCGCTGGCAAGCCCCATGACGAGAAAACTCATGGCGAGGCGATGATCGAGATGGGTCTTGACCGCACCTCGGCTGGAACTGCCCAGGCCCTTGCCGTCTGGCCTGCCGCGAACCGTTAGGGAATCCCTGCCTTCGCTGCAGTCGACACCATTGAGCTTCAATCCTTCGGCGACGGCCGAGAGCCTGTCGGACTCCTTCACCCGCAGCTCCTCCAGCCCCTGCATGATCGTCGTGCCCTTGGCAAAGGCGGCCGCGACGGCCAGCACGGGATATTCGTCGATCATCGACGGCGCACGCTCGGCCGGCACGCTGACGCCCTTGAGCGTTGAGGAGCGCACGCCGAGATCGGCGACATCCTCGCCGCCTGTGACGCGCCGGTCGATGACCTCGATATTCGCGCCCATTTCCTGCAGCGTCAGGATGAGGCCGGTGCGCGTCGGGTTCATCAGCACGTTGCGGATGGTGATGTCGGAGTTGGGCACGATCAAGGCCGCCACCAGCGGGAAGGCGGCGGAAGACGGATCGCCGGGAACGTCGATCGTCTGGCCGGTGAGCTTGCCCTGGCCTTCGAGGCGGATGGTGCGGACCCCGGCCACATCGGTTTCGACCGCAAGTGATGCGCCGAAGCCGACGAGCATCCTTTCGGTATGGTCGCGGGTCATGACGGGCTCGATCACGGTTGTAATGCCAGGTGCATTGAGTCCTGCCAGAAGCACGGCGGATTTGACCTGCGCCGAGGCCATCGGCACACGATAGGTCAGTGGGCTGGCCACACCTGGCCCATGTAGCGTAACAGGCAGCCGGTCGCCCGTAGCGGCGCTGACCTGCGTCCCCATGCGGCGCAGCGGATCGAGAATACGGCCCATCGGCCGTTTCGACAGCGAAGCATCGCCGAGGAAGGTCGTTTTGAAATCGTAGGAACCGACCAGGCCCATGGTCAGGCGGGAGCCGGTGCCGGCATTGCCGAAGTCGAGCGGTGCCTCGGGCGTCAGTAGAGCGCCATTGCCGGTGCCGTTGACGATCCATGCATCGCCGTCCCTCTGGATCGTAGCGCCAAGGGCCTGCATGGCCCTGCCGGTATGAAGCACATCCTCGCCTTCGAGCAGGCCTGTGATGCGCGTCTCGCCCGAAGCAAGGCCGCCGAACATCAGCGAGCGATGGGAAATGGATTTGTCGCCGGGAATGCGGATCGTGCCGAAAAGGCCGGCCGAGCGGCGTGCCACGGCTGGATGGGGGAGAGTATCGTGCGGCATGGGCAATTCCTTTGCGATGCCGGTATTCCATCCGCATTCTGTGCTGGCTGCTATCGTCCTTGGCCAGATGTTCTGCGGTTCACATTGGCTGGCTAGCACAGGCTTGTTGCGCAGTCATCCCGCAATGCGTGAAAACCGCGTGCGAAGCGGCATGAAGTTTAGCTTTGACAGAAACCGCCGCAACGATTAAGGGGACCGGCTGATATTTCCCTTAAAACGCCGGCTTCCCCGGCATTGCCGAATTTTCATTCGGCCATTCATGAGGCTTTGACAGTGGCGAAAGCGGAACTTGGAACAAAACGTACCGACCCCGATACCGGCAAGAAGTTCTATGACTTGAACCGGGATCCGGTGATCTCGCCCTATACCGGCAAATCCTGGCCCTTGTCCTTCTTTGAGGAAACCTCCGCTTCCAAGGAAGTTCCGGAAGAAGAGGAAGTGGCCGAAGTCGATACCGAAAACACCGAAGTCGAACTGGTGTCGCTCGAGGATGCCGACGAAGCGGCAAGCGGCGACGATATCCCGGATATGGGCGATGACGAAGTCGAAATCGGCGACGATGACGACGATACCTTCCTCGAAGCCGACGAAGATGAAGACGATGACGACATGAGCGATATCATCGGCGTCACCGGTGACGAAGACGACGTCTGATCGCAAAGACTATCGGCCCGGGAACCAAGAAAAATTTCCCGGGCCGAATTTTTCGGCTTGCTATCTGCAAAAACCAGAAGTAATAAGCCGCCACCCCGACGGGCGAAGCGCTCGGAAGGGACCCAGGGCCGGTCAAACGGCACCACCTTGATGGGGCTATAGCTCAGCTGGGAGAGCGCTTGCATGGCATGCAAGAGGTCAGCGGTTCGATCCCGCTTAGCTCCACCAAATTCTCTTCCGATGAAAATTCCGTAAGACAATCAGATAGATGCGCCGCATGACCGTCGGGTTGAGTGCTCAAGAAAGTACCCATGCGATTCTGGGGATTAAGCTTCGAGAAATCCCCCGTTAGTAACTTGTGATTCGCGGCGGCTGGGAATCCATTCTAGGCTGCCTTCACGAATTGGAGATGAAGAGCGCAATGCTATGAGCGCCGGATATGACCCCAGAGCTGTTGCCAACCTCATGCTGGATGAGGCGAGCAGGAGTGATTTACGGCTGGGACACATCCAACTGCAAAAGCTCCTCTATTTCTCCCACGGCATCCATCTTGTCCAAACCAAATCGCCTCTCGTTTCCGGTTATTTTGAGGCATGGCAGTATGGTCCTGTCCATCCCACGGTCTATCGCGCATTCAAGCAGGCGGGCCGAGAAGCAATTCAGTTCCGTGCGACTGGGCAAGACCCACTGACTGGGGAGTGCCGTCGCATCGAGGACGTTAAAGATAGTGAGATCGTGAATCTTATTCGGCGTGTTCTAGGCTCATATGGCTCCTTGCCTACGGGTCGTCTTGTTGATTTGTCCCACGCCAAGGACTCTCCATGGTGGTACATCGTGGAGCAGGGGCGGGCGGGAGTTGCGTTCGGGATGAGAATCTCGGATAGTGTGATTGCAGACCGATTCCGTCACCATAAGGTATCAGTCGGTCCAGAACCACTATCTGGAGAACCTCTTGACGACACTCCTTTTGCCTGACACCGACTTGGCACGGCTTGCTCCACTGCCTGATGTGGTGCAACGAGCGCAGTTGTGGAAGATGAAGACGGGGTTTTCCACCTTCTCCTACAAACACGTTCGCGCCTGCTTTGCTGATATCTTCAATGTTCAGCCAGCAATGTTTGGCGATACGCCCCCTACGCCCTTTGAGAAAATCCGGGAGCGGTTGATTCGATCCTGCAAGTCGGGCGACGAGTTCAAGAGCAATGAGCAGATCGCGAAAGCGCTCCACGAGTTTGCTGCACAACACAACATCGCGGGCCGGCATCATGACTTTTTCCCGATGGCGATGGGCATTGGCCGCAAGGTAAACTTCTGGCTTCCCTCGGTTTTCGCCATTGACGGTATGCCCTACTCTTTGTTCATCGACCCAAGACGAACCAAGGGGCTTACCAAGGCGGGACGGCGCTTTGCCTTCTCGGTAATGCATGAACGCATTCGTGCTGCCGATGACGACTTTGCTGGAGTCAACCTCGGGATTGTCCGCTTCGGCGTGAACGATGACGGCGGGCGAACGGCGCAACTCTATAGCGATAAGGGCGCGGTGCTCTATTCACTTGATGAGTTGGAGAGCATGGTGGCGAACACCTATCGCATTTGGACTGAAGTCTACGAAGAGCGAACCGCTGAGACACGGCGCAAGGGTACAGCAACCGGTGGGTTTATTTAACGAAGGCGGTCAGGCACGCTCATGGCCGAGTAGTATTGCCCACCATGCAAATGCTCTATTTTTTTATGAATTCTAGCAGCCCCAAAGGCGGGCCCTCCTCTTGTGGGCTGGTAGGCGCTGGCCGGAAAAGCGCGTTGAGAATAAGCGCTCTATCCTGTTCCGCAATTCCAACAGACTTCCGCTTAGCCAGACCTAAGAATGTTATGGCCATCACCCTCCTGTGCTCGGCATCGGACGCAATTAAGAGGTTCTGAGCAAAAATTCGGCTCACATGCTTCAGCAACCAGCCATATGCCAACACAGGCACCGTGAACACAACGAGGGAAGCCACGGATATAGTGCCTTTGGTGATATCCAAAACGTGGTCAATGTAGCCTGAAACTGCTGACCATTCTAATGCGATCAATAACGCGGGAGCAGCCAGCAAGACCACGAAAGCCACAAGGGCGAAGAAAGCGTATCTGTTTGCCGTTGAAGCAACTTTTTGCCAGTGCCGAGATGGTCCTTGTAGTACCAGATGCTTTTCATAGAGCTCATGCAAATCATTTAGCTCTCTGGTCTTTTCGTCAACATACTTTGCGAAGGCGTCCCGCATCTCATCTAAGCTGACTTCGGCGTCCAGCCGGGCTTGCTTCATGGATGTGGCAGTGTTGCTTGCAATCCGCAGGCTTTCACTGGCGGAGACGATGTCAGCAGTAGTTGCCACGTTCGGATTGAACTGAAGAACGATCTTGAGAAGGCCGTACGCCTCCTTGATTTCCGCTCGTGCGGTAACCACTCCTTCCGAGAACACAAGCGCAAGCATCTGAGCGGAATGCAGCTGCTGCTCTGCGATCAGGCGAGCAATTTGTTGGCCAATTTTCCCCTTCGAGAGAACGGCTTTTTGTTCCTCGGCAGCTTGGATGAACGAGTTGAAGCCGCTAGCATCATTGTCCCTGAGGCTACTGAGTATTGCGCCTATCCGTCTTTGATAGCCTTGGGCAATGCCGGGGGAACCGTAGTTGCGGTTAGCGCTTACATAGTCTTGATCAATTCCGGGCAGGTCGCGCCAGAAAGCCATCTCATCGTTGAGCCAAGGTATCAGCTCGTTTGGCTCCAGGGTCGTTTTCCCAATGCCTTGCGAACGGCATTCCCACGTAATCGCTTGCTCTATCACCGCACGCCTCCTAGCATTGAGGCGGGATAGTATCATCTTCCCGTATGGCGTGTAGAATTGCCACGCCGCTTATCCACTGCTCTCTTAAGGTCGCCCGTAAGGAGCCTTCCAAAAGATAGACAGGGGTCAGATATCTCAGAGGTAAGCCACGTGACAGCGGCGGCAAGGTTCCGGCAGAGCATTTGCAAAGAAGAGGCTGCTCTAAATAAGCCTTTCTGTTTTCAGCGTATCGATAATTTAATCCATCCTCCGCATCCCCCCAACTTCATGCTAGCCTCCGCTCCTCCTTAACCCACTTCGATTCGCCCCATGACCAGACAGCGCCGCCGTCGCCTTATCAAGACCCGCCGCACGGTGACGGGGTTTCTGCTCGTTGCCTCGATTGCCTTTCTGGCCGGGATGACCGATGCCGTCGGCCTAATGCTGACGGGCAACTTCGTGTCCTTCATGACTGGCAACACGACGCGGGCAGCAATTGCGCTGGGGACGGGGGATTTCGGCCATGCGGCGGTGCTGTTCTCGGCCATCCTGACATTCATCATCGGCAACGCGCTCGGAATCGTCATTGCTCATGCGGCGGACCGGCGAGCTTTCGTGGTGCTTGCCTGCGTCAGCATCCTTCTGGCAGCCGCCGCGGGCTTTGCGGAACCGTCGTTGGTTCTGGTGCAGTTCTATCTGGTGGTGCTTGCCATGGGCATGGTCAATGCTACTGTCGAGCATATCGAAGGCCTGCCGATCGGCCTCACCTATGTCACCGGGGCGCTCTCGCGCTTCGGACGCGGTCTTGGCCGTTTCCTGCTGGGGGATCGGGATTTTCTCTGGACGGTGCAGATCGTGCCCTGGAGCGGCATGATCTCAGGCGCCATCATCGGCGCGCTTCTGGCCGGCGCCTTTGGTGCACACGCGCTCTGGCTGGTGTCGATGGTCGCCCTCGTCCTGGCGCTATCGACGCTTTTCATCCCCCGTCCGCTGCAGCGTCGCTTCAATCAGCGCTTCGTTATTTCGGCGTCGATGGTGCGGCGATCGAAATAGCCACATTGCAGTGCACAAAAATCTGCTAGGGAGAAAAACGAATCGTTTTGCCGACAAGCCTAAGGATATGCCGTGTTCGTTTTTTCGAAACTTGTCTGGATTTTCGGTCAGCCGTTGTCGCTGGCGTTCCTTTTCATCCTGCTGACCTTCATCGCCGCTCTCCTGCGCTGGCGCGCCACCGTGATTGTCTCCTCGCTGCTGTCGGTGCTTATCCTGTTCGTCTCGCTCTATACGACGGCGGGCGCCTATGTCGTCCAGGGGCTGGAAGAACGCTTTCCGCGCGCCGCCGCCGATCCGGCGGATCTCAAATGCATGATCGTCCTCGGCGGCGCCACGCAGAACGAGGTTACGACCGCGCGTGGCGGTTATGAGTTCGATTCGGCCGGCGATCGCCTCGTCGAAGCGCTGCGTCTCTCGCAGAAATATCCGCAGGCGCGCATCGTCATCTCGGGCGGCGATGGCTCGATCGGCGGCACCTATGAGGGCGATGCCGTCATCTCCGAGCGCTTCTTTACGGCACTCGGTATTCCCAAAGACCGCATGGTCGCGGATACGACCTCGCGCACCACCTTCGAGAACGCGGTCAACACGAAGGAATTGCTGGAGCAGAACGGGCTTTCGAATTGCCTGCTCATCACATCAGGCTTCCACATGCCCCGCTCGATGGGCATCTTCCGCAAGCAGGGCATCGATGTCGTGCCCTGGCCGGTCGATTACCGCAGCACCGGCAAGGAAACGCCCGGCCTCGATTTCACCCAGCCCTCACGCAACGCGCAACTGCTGGCGACGGGATTGCGCGAATGGGTCGGCCTGGTCGGCTATTACGCCGTCGGCCGGACATCGGCGCTCTATCCCGGACAGTGACCACGTGTCCGGGCCGTAATAGCTACGTGCCCGGGCGGTAATAACGACGTACCCGGGCCGTAAAGCCTATTTCTTCGAGATCGTGACAAATTTGACGCTGCGGACCCGGACGGTGATCTCGCAGCGGTCCTCGCCGTCCTTGCGGTCGCAGAAGTGCGGATGCATTTTCATGACCAGCACCATGTTGCCGAAGCGCTGGATGAAATCATAGCCGTAGATCCGCGCCGTGGCGACGAGCAGGTAGCCACCCTCGGCCACCTGGACATAGAAATTATAGGGGCAGCCCTCGTCCGTGCAGTAGGGTCCCTTTTCGCCCTTGCAGGTGATCTCGCCCTCGTTGACGACGATATCCATCAGCTTGTCATTGTTGATGTCCTGCTGGGTGGCGAAATGATCGCCGAAGCTCGCCTGTCCGTCGCAGCTCTTGGTGAAGTGGTCTTTCTCGAATGCCACGGGATCCTGCAGGATCGATTGCTGCGCCTCGGCCACGGCGGGCATGATCACGAATGCGATAAGGTTGAGGATCACGATCAGCAGGGATTTCACGGGGGATTCCTCTTCGAAGCGCCGTTACGGCCACGATAACAGCCGCAGCCGCTGCGATATCTTTACATCAGCCGGCTTGCGCGGCCCTTGCCGTCGTGATTCATTCCGGGAAAATCGCCGGCGCCTCGTTGGAGTTTTCGATGTCGCTTCTCTCGTTTCTTGATTATGCCGGCGTCGCCCTTTTTGCCGCAACCGGCGCGCTCGCGGCTTCGCGCAAGCAGCTCGATCTGATCGGCTTCCTGTTCCTGGCCGCTGTCACCGGCATCGGTGGCGGTACGCTGCGCGATATCGTCCTTGGCCGGGTGCCGGTCTTCTGGGTGCTGAACCCGACCTATATCATCATCTGTGCCGTGGTCGGCGTCCTGGTCTTCTTCACCGCGCATCTGTTCGAATCGCGCTACAGGCTGCTCATCTGGCTCGATGCGGTGGGACTGTCGGCCTATTGCGTGATGGGGGCTGCCAAGGGCATGGCGGCAACGGGTTCGCCCACTGTCGCCATCGTCACCGGCGCGCTGACGGCGACGTTTGGCGGCATCCTGCGCGATCTGCTGGCGAATGAGCCCTCGGTGCTGCTGCGCCCAGAGATCTATGTGACGGCCTCGCTCGTCGGCGCCGGCGTCTTCACGGCCGCCAACGCGACGATGTTGCCGCTTTATGCATCTGCGGGGCTGGGCGTAATCGCGGCTTTCGCGGTGCGCGGCGGCGCGCTCTGGTTCGGCTGGACCTTCCCGACCTATCATCACAAGCCAGGTCGGCATCCGGATGATGTGATGTAACGGGAGGGGAGGCAGTAGGAGTTAGGCAATAGGCAATAGCGGATGGCCGGGAAACAATTCTATTGCCTATTGCCTATTGCCTATTGCCGCTTACGCCGCAGGCGGATCACCACGTCGACATGGGCGATTTCCATGCCCTTCGGCGGTTCGGGCAGGTTGTCGATCGTCAGGTTGCTGATCGGAATATCCAGCACTTCATTGTGGCCTTCCACGAAAAAGTGATGGTGATCGGAGACGTTGGTGTCGAAATAGGTCTTGGTGCTTTCGACGGCGAGCACGCGGATCAGGCCAGCCTCGGTAAATTGATGCAGCGTGTTGTAGACGGTGGCGAGCGAAACCGGAACGCCGGCGGCAACGGCTTCCTCGTGAAGCTCCTCCACCGTCAGATGGCGGTCGCCCTTGGCGAAGAGAAGGTCTCCCAGCGCAATCCGCTGTCGGGTCGGCCTCAGGCCGACATGGCGCAGCCTGGTTTCGATCGCGATTTCGGCCTCTTCCGCCATTCAGGGACTCCAGATTCCTAATCTCTATAATTCTTTACTAAGCCATATAACTTTTGCCTTGATTGCTTTCAATAGTTTCAATGGGGTGGGAAGGTGCTCAAAAGCCGCAAAAAACCGGCTTTTGGCGCAATTCGCTCTGGTCGCGGCTCTGGCGTTCCTGTATGCGACCACCACATAACGGCTAGTGCGGTCGATCGAACGGATGAATGAGAATGCGATGCTTTCGCTTCATTTTCTGTCCATCTTGCACTAAAGCTTCACATCCATCGGCATTCATGCGGGGGAAACGGATTTTTTATGACGACGAGACAGTCCAGCTTCAATTACGAGGAAATCCTGGCTTGCGGCCGCGGCGAACTGTTCGGCCCGGGCAACGCGCAGCTTCCCCTGCCGCCGATGCTGATGGTCCATCGCATTACTGAAATTTCCGAGACCGGCGGCACCTTCGACAAGGGCTTCATCCGCGCCGAATACGACGTGCGCCCCGATGATTGGTATTTCCCCTGCCATTTTGCCGGCAATCCGATCATGCCCGGCTGCCTCGGCCTTGACGGCATGTGGCAGCTGACCGGCTTCTTCCTCGGCTGGCTCGGCGAACCCGGCCGCGGCATGGCGCTTTCGACGGGCGAAGTGAAGTTCAAGGGCATGGTCCGCCCGGATACGAAGCTTCTCGAATACGGCATCGACTTCAAGCGTGTCATGCGCGGCCGTCTGGTGCTCGGCACCGCCGACGGCTGGCTGAAGGCTGACGGGGAGGTCATCTATCAGGCGACGGACCTGCGCGTGGGCCTGTCGAAGGACAAGGTTGCCTGAACCGCGGCGCCGCCGCCTCCACAAAGACAGACGTTTTAGAAAAGGTCATCGACATGAGACGGGTAGTTGTTACGGGTCTGGGTATTGTCTCTTCGATTGGAAACAGTGCTCAAGAAGTGACCGCCTCGCTGCGCGACGCCAAATCCGGCATTTCTTTCTCTCCCGATTTCGCCGAGCACGGCTTCAAGTGCCAGGTCTGGGGTTCGCCGAAGATCGACACGACCGATCTGGTGGATCGCCGCGCCATGCGCTTCCTGTCGCAGGGCGGCGCGTGGAATCATGTCGCCATGAAGCAGGCGATCGCCGATAGCGGCCTTGAGGAAGGTGATATCACCAACGAGCGCACCGGCATCATCATGGGCTCCGGCGGCCCGTCGACCCGCACGCTGATCGAAGCGGCCGACATCACCCGCAAGAACAACAGCCCGAAGCGCATCGGCCCCTTCGCCGTGCCGAAGTCGATGTCGTCGACCGCCTCGGCAACGCTTGCGACTTGGTTCAAGATCCACGGCGTCAACTACTCCATCTCATCCGCCTGCTCGACCTCGGCACATTGCATCGGCAATGCCGCCGAAATGATCCAGTGGGGCAAGCAGGACGTCATGTTCGCCGGCGGCCATGAGGATCTCGACTGGACCATGTCGAACCTCTTCGACGCCATGGGCGCCATGTCTTCGGACTTCAACGACAACCACCCGGAAACCGCCTCGCGCGCCTATGACGCCAAGCGTGACGGCTTCGTCATCGCCGGCGGCGCCGGCGTGCTGGTTCTGGAAGAGCTGGAACATGCCAAGGCCCGCGGCGCCAAGATCTATGCCGAGATCGTCGGCTACGGCGCCACCTCGGACGGCTACGATATGGTAGCGCCGTCGGGCGAGGGTGCCGTGCGCTGCATGCGCCAGGCGCTCGCCACCGTGAAGGGCGATATCGATTACATCAACACCCACGGCACCTCGACGCCGGTCGGCGACAGCAAGGAAATCGGCGCGATTCGCGAAGTCTTCGGCGACAAGATCCCGCCGATCCAGTCGACCAAGTCGCTGACGGGCCACTCGCTCGGCGCGGCAGGCGTTCAGGAATCGATCTATTCGATCCTGATGATGCAGGAGCGCTTCATCGGGGAAAGCGCCCATATCACCGAACTCGATCCGGAATTCGAAGGCGTGCCGGTCGTGCGCAAGCGCATCGACAACGCCAAGTTCGACATCGCTCTTTCGAATTCCTTCGGCTTCGGCGGCACCAACGCCACGCTCGTGTTCCAGCGCTACAACGGATAAGGCAATGACGGGAATCATGCAGGGTAAGCGCGGCCTCATCATGGGCGTCGCAAACAATCACTCGATTGCCTGGGGTATTTCGAAGGCGCTTGCAGCCGAAGGCGCGGAACTGGCTTTCACCTTTCAGGGCGAGGCGCTTGGCAAGCGCGTCAAGCCGCTCGCAGCCGAAGTCGGCTCGGATTTCCTGCTGCCTTGCGATGTCGAGGATCTGGCCTCCGTTGATGCCGTCTTCGACGCGATCAAGGAGCGCTGGGGCAGGCTGGATTTCATCGTCCACGCCATCGGCTTTTCCGACAAGAACGAGCTGAAGGGGCTCTATGCCAACACCACGCGGGAGAATTTCACCCGCACCATGGTGATTTCCTGCTTCTCCTTCACCGAGATCGCCAAACGCGCCGCCGATCTGATGACCGAAGGCGGCAGCATGCTGACTTTGACCTATAACGGTTCGACGCGCGTGATCCCGAACTACAACGTCATGGGCGTCGCCAAGGCCGCCCTCGAGGCTTCCGTTCGCTATCTCGCCGCCGACTACGGCCCGCGCGGCATTCGCGTCAACGCCGTTTCCGCCGGCCCGATCCGCACGCTCGCCGGCGCCGGCATTTCCGATGCCCGTGCCATCCTGTCGTGGAACCAGCGCAACGCGCCGCTGCGCAAGTCTGTTACCATCGACCAGGTCGGCTCGTCGTCGCTCTACCTCCTGTCGGATCTGGCAGCAGGCGTCACCGGCGAAGTCCACTTTGTCGACGCCGGCTACAACATCACCTCTATGCCGACGCTGGAAACGCTGTCGAGCGCGGACGCCGAGTAAGCGTACTGATCTGATCGTCCTCTCGGCCTTTTTGGTCGGGAGGACCACATTTCCGGATATCCCTTCCAAGGATTCCCGATGATGTCCAACGACGCAAAATCCCTCGCATCGACCGAACGCCTCATCCTTCGCCGCTTTGTGCCCGAGGATTTTAAAGCCTATAGCGCCTACCGCTCCCTGCCGGAGATCTATCGTTTTCTTTACCGCGATCCTCCCTCACCTGAAGTGTTGAGGGAGCGTTTCGATATCAGCCTGAATTCCCCTTTCTCCGAAGATGGAGATACGCTGCTATGTGCCGCCATTCGGCGGGAGGACGGTGCTTTGGTGGGAGATGTCAGCCTGACATTCGCAAACAAGGCGGCACTTCAAGCCGAGATCGGTTATACCTCCAACCCCGCCCATGCCGGGAGGGGATACGCGACGGAGGCGGCTGAAGCCATCATCACCCTCGGCTTCGGCAGGTTCGGCTTTCATCGGATTTTCGCACGCCTGGATGCGAAGAACGCCGGCTCCATCGGCGTCGTCGAACGGCTTGGCCTGCGCCGCGAGGCACATCTGATCGAAAACGACCGCTTCAATGGCGTCTGGGGCGACGAATATGTCTATGCCGCGCTGAGTCATGAATGGGCTGCAAGGGCGTCGCGTGAGGCGTGATCTGTTTGCCACCGCAGCATACCCGCACTTCGTCATCCTCGGGCTTGACCCGAGGATCCAGATACAAGTCCCGTGTGCGTTGCCGCGTCCGTGGGCATTGTAACAACGATTCGCGCCGCATTCTCGTTTGTGATTCAACCGGAGATGATGCGTCCGATTGGAACGCTTGTGCGTGGATCCTCGGGTCAAGCCCGAGGATGACGGTAGAGATGGTAAAGGAAGAGCCCCGGAGGTACTCTGCGGCGCCAAGCAGCGTGAGCTGAGTCTCGCAAAAGAAAGGCGGCCCTTTGGCCGCCTTCTTCGCTTATTTCTTTGCCCAGAGCACCTTGTAGCGGGCATTGCGGCAGGTCTCGCCGAATTCCCTGAAATTCTCGGCCAGTACCGGTTCGTAGGGCAGGCCGCGATTGGCGACCAGCATCAGCCGGCCGCCGCCACGCAGCGCCGAGGCGGCCGTCTTGATCATCGCCTGGCCAAGCGAAGGCTCGGCGGCATGGCCCTCATGGAAGGGCGGGTTCATGATGATCAGGTCGTATTTGTCCTTGACCGGCTCGCTCGCCAGATCGTGCCAGAAGAAGCGCTGGGCGACTTTCGGGCAGTGCGACAGCAGATTGGCGCGTGCGGCCTCCAGAGCGCCGTAATGAGCCTCGTAGAGGTCGATGCGCTCGATCCTCGGCGATTTCGTTGCGAGCTCGACGGAGAGGTAGCCCCAGCCGGCGCCGAAATCGGCGGCATCGCCGGCAAAGTCGGTCGGCAGGCGCGAAGCGAGCAGTTCGGAGCCGGCATCGACACGGTCATGCGAGAACATGCCGGGCGCCGTGGTGAAGCTGTCGTCGACGAGCGTCGCCGGCTTTGCGAGCTGCGCCGTCAATAGCTTGATGTCGGCAGGACGCGCAAACCAGAAGGCAACGCCGTGATATTTCGGCATATGCTCGATCTGGAGCCCGAAGGCTTCGATGCGCTTGCGCAGCGGCTGGATGCCATCTTCCTTGCCGCCGGCAACGAGGATGAGGCCGCCTTCCTTTACGCGCGCCAGCGCCTCGGCGATATGATCCTCATTCTCGCCCTTGTGCTTGCCGCAGAGCACCAGCGCGCCGTCATAGCCTTCGCCTTCGATCTCCGGCGTCACGTTGATCCGCTGCGCCTGTAGCTGGCGATAGAAGGGACGGAAGCCCTGGACGGCCGAAAGCTCCGCCGCAAAGCCTTCCGGCAGCGCAAAGCCCGCCTCGGCTCCGAGAAACAAGATGCGCTGACCTTCGCCGGGCGCGTCGACAGTGCCGGAGGCAAAGGGATGGAACAGGGTCTTCAGGGCATCGCGGCTCATGGGCGTGGTCTCGTCGTGGGTTTCGTTATTTGGGTTTGCGGGTGGGTGTCTGTCCCTGTGCTTGCCCCTCACCCTAACCCTCTCCCCGTCGGGACGGGGAGAGGGGACGACGGAGTAAGTCAGCGCCTGGTTGCTTTAAGGCGGCGTCGAACACGGTCTAGTCCCCTCTCCCCGCAATGCGGGGAGAGGGTTAGGGTGAGGGGCCGGGCACTTAATTTCGGCAAAACCGAACCGGCCACCCTCTTCAATATAAAAAGGGCGCGGAAAAGATCCCGCGCCCCGGAACGTGGATGAAGGCGCAGCTTATTCGGCCGCGTCGTCCTTCTTCTTGTCGGCAGGGATTTCCTGGCCGGTCGCCTGGTCGACGACCTTCATGGACAGGCGAACCTTGCCGCGCTCGTCGAAGCCGAGCAGCTTGACCCAGACCTTGTCGCCTTCCTTGACGACGTCCTGCGTCTTGGCAACGCGCTCGGAAGCGAGCTGCGAGATGTGGACGAGGCCGTCGCGGGCGCCGAAGAAGTTGACGAAGGCACCGAAGTCGGCGGTCTTGACGACCGTGCCTTCGTAGATCTGGCCGACTTCCGGTTCTGCGACGATCGAGTGGATCCACTTGCGGGCCGCTTCGATTTCCTTGCCGGACGAAGAGGCGATCTTGACGGTGCCGTCGTCTTCGATGTTGATCTTGGCACCGGTCTTTTCGACGATTTCGCGGATGACCTTGCCGCCCGAGCCGATGACTTCACGGATCTTGTCGACCGGGATGTTCATCACTTCGATGCGCGGTGCGAATTCGCCGAGCTGGCCACGGCTTTCGGTGATTGCCTTGGACATTTCGCCGAGGATGTGGGCACGACCGCCCTGTGCCTGGCCGAGAGCGACCTTCATGATCTCTTCGGTGATGCCGGCGATCTTGATGTCCATCTGCAGCGAGGTGATGCCGTCGGCAGTGCCGGCGACCTTGAAGTCCATGTCGCCGAGGTGATCTTCGTCACCCAGAATGTCGGAAAGAACGGCGAAGCGATCGCCTTCCAGGATCAGACCCATGGCGATGCCGGCAACGGGCTTGGCCAGCGGAACGCCGGCGTCCATCAGAGCGAGCGAGGTGCCGCAAACCGTTGCCATCGAGGACGAGCCGTTGGACTCGGTGATCTCGGAAACGACACGCAGCGTGTAGGGGAACTGTTCCGCCGTCGGCAGCATCGGGCGGATAGCGCGCCATGCGAGCTTGCCGTGACCGATTTCGCGACGACCCGGGGAACCCATGCGGCCGGTTTCGCCAACCGAGTAGGGAGGGAAGTTGTAATGGAGCAGGAAACGCTCCTTGTACATGCCCGTCAGGCTGTCGACATACTGTTCGTCTTCGCCGGTGCCAAGCGTGGCGACGACGATTGCCTGCGTTTCACCGCGGGTAAACAGCGCCGAACCGTGCGTGCGCGGCAGGAGGCCGACTTCCGAGACGATCGGACGAACCGTCTGCAGGTCGCGGCCGTCGATGCGGCTGGACGTGTCGAGAATGTTCCAGCGAACGATCTTAGCCTGCAGGTGCTTGAAGATGGCGCCGACTTCTTCGGCCGTGTACTTGGCTTCGCCTTCCTCGGGCAGGAAATGTGCCTTCACCTTGGCCTTGACGGCGTCGACGGCAGCATAGCGATCGGCCTTCTGAGTGATCTTGTAGGCGTCGCGCAGTTCGGCCTCGGCAAGGCCGAGCATTTCCTTCTCGAGCTCGGAATAGTCTTCCGGCTGGAAGTCGCGCGGTTCCTTGGCGGCGACTTCGGCGAGCTTGATGATCGCGTCGATCACAGGCTGGAAGCCGCGATGACCGAACATGACGGCGCCAAGCATGACGTCTTCAGGCAGTTCCTTGGCTTCGGATTCGACCATCAGAACGGCGTCCTGCGTCCCGGCGACGACGAGGTCGAGGCTCGATTCGTCCATCTCGTCGAGATGCGGGTTCAGCACATATTCGCCGTTGATGTAGCCGACGCGAGCGCCGCCGACCGGACCCATGAAGGGAACGCCCGAGAGCGTCAGGGCTGCGGAGGTGGCAACCATCGACAGGATGTCGGGATTGTTTTCGAGGTCATGCTGGATGACCGTGACGACGACCTGCGTGTCGTTCTTGTAGCCTTCCGGGAAAAGCGGGCGGATCGGGCGGTCGATCAGGCGGGAAACGAGGGTTTCGTTTTCGCTCGGACGGCCCTCGCGCTTGAAGTAGCCGCCGGGGATCTTGCCGGCTGCGTAGGTCTTTTCCTGGTAGTTGACGGTGAGCGGGAAGAAGTCCTGGCCCGGCTTCGGCGCCTTGGCGGAAACCACGGTCGCGAGCACGACGGTCTCGCCATAGGTGGCGACGACGGCGCCGTCGGCCTGGCGGGCGATCTTGCCGGTTTCGAGCTTCAGCGGGCGGCCTGCCCACTCGATTTCGACGGTATGGATATCGAACATATCTTGTCCTTGCACTATGCGGGAAAAGGCGCCGTCGCCGACGAGTTCGGCAGGGCGCATCTTCAACCGCACGAAATGTGACGCATCACGGGCAAGACAACGAGAGGCTTTCGAAGATCGGCCGAAGCATGAAGCTTCGGCTGAAAGCATCCGGCAATCCTGCCCCATGACAGGTCAACGGTTGTTGTTGGCAGCACCGGCCCATCCGGCCTGCCGTCGGCTTCGCTTCGCACCGACATAAGGTGCGAGGGAAACAGTCTCGAGGGTTTCATACCCCTCATAAGCAACCGGCGGACGTTCAGCAGAACGCCCGCCGGAGATTCTGTTAGCGGCGGATACCGAGGCTGGTGATCAGCTTGGTATAACGGCCTTCGTCCTTCTTCTTGAGATAATCAAGAAGCGAGCGCCGGCTGGAAACCATCGTCAGAAGGCCACGACGGGAGTGGTTGTCCTTCTTGTGGTCCTTGAAGTGTTCCGTGAGGTTGTTGATGCGCTCGGTCAGGATCGCAACCTGGACTTCCGGAGAACCGGTGTCGCCTTCGACGGTAGCGTATTCCTTGATCAGCGCAGCCTTGCGCTCAGCTGTGATCGACATCGGATGGTCCTTTCTATGAGAGGAGATTGAAGTCGCCAAACGCCGGGATGTCGTCCAGCATTGGCCGCGAATGCAATCAGGCATGCCTGATGCTGGCGCTGCCTATAAACCAAATGAGCGTCAATGGAAAGAGGGGTTCACCTCCCAGCAGATTTCCCGACCGTTCAGCGCCCCGCCATGGCGTCGCGGATCATGGCATCGTAACCTTCCGGGTCCTGTAGCATGGCGAAATGGCTGGCGTCCTTCAGAATGACGAGCTTAGCGCCCGGAATCTCCTTCGCCATCACCTGCGTGTGATCGAGCTTGACCGCCTCGTCATGGTCGCCGATGGCAAGCGTCACCGGCACCGTGATCTTTCCAAGGTCGACGGCGGTCCATGCCGGCTGCGTCGCCCACATCTGCGAGATCTGGTTGACAAAGGCATCATACTCGTTAGGCGTCGGCGACAGCTTCTTGTAATACTCGCCGGCGGCATTGATGTAGTCATTGAAGGTCTTGTTGCTCATGACGTCGGGCTTCACGCCGTCGGTCGTGACATTGGCCGCCTGGGCGATCACGCGGGTCAGCTTTTCGGGATGTTTCATCGCCATGTCGATGCCGATGATGCCGCCATCAGACCATCCGACCAGCGTCACCTTGCCGATCTTCAGGTAGTCGAGCAGCGCGGCGTAATCCGAAGTCATCAGGTCGTAGCCGAAAGGCTGTTCGCTGCGCGTCGAGCGGCCATGCCCGCGGCTGTCGGCAACGATGACGAGATGATCCCTGGCGAAATCGGCAACCTGAGCGCCCCAGACATCGGCATTTCCGAGGCCGCCATGGATGAAGAGGATCGGGTCGCCCGCACCATATTCGGCATAATACATCTTGATGTCGTTGACATCGGCCATGCCGCTCGTTTTCGGCTGCAGCATTGGCGGAAATGGCGGTAGCCCGGCCCACCGCTCGGCGGATTGGGCGTTTGCAACTGTCAGAAACAGGGAAAAGAATGCAAGTATTCCGAATGCAACTCTGCGCATGTTTGCCCCCTTTGAACGGGCCATGGATGGCCCGTTGGGGAGCATATCGCATCGCCATTGCCCCGCAATAGCGCTATTTCTGGCTGAATTTAACTAGCCGAACACGCGCTTTGGGCGGAATTCGCCCTGACCGATCTCGCCGATTGCGATCAGCTTGCCACGCGCCGTGGCATAGGCCTCGGTTTCGGCAACCGGCGCGTCGCGGCCGCGTACCAGGATCGGGTTGCCCATCTTCAGGCGATGCGCCTGATCGTCGCTGATGACAAGATGCGGCAGCGAAGAAAGAGCCTCGGCCGTATCGATCAGCAGCGCATCGAGGGCTGCAAGCCGCTCGTCAGCATCCTCGATCTCTTCCAGCGCCACCAGATCGGCAAGCGGTACCATCGCCTCTTCGGCAAAGGGCGCGACGAAGCTGCGGCGCAGGCCGGAAATATGGCCGTAGCAGCCGAGATCGCGGCCGAAATCGCGGGCAAGTGCGCGTACATAGGTGCCCTTGCCGCACTCGACTTCGAAATGCGCCGTGTTGGCGTCCGGGCAGGCGAGCAGCGTCAGGCGGAAAATCTCGACTTCGCGCGAGGGGATCTCAACTGTTTCGCCCTCGCGGGCGAGATCGTAGGCGCGTTCGCCGGATATCTTGATGGCGGAGAACTGCGGTGGGACTTGCTGGATGACGCCGGTATAGTTCGGCAGCAGCGCACGGATGTCCTCTTCGCTCGGGCGCTTGTCGGAGCTGGCGGTCACCTCGCCCTCGAGATCGTCGGAAGCGCGTTCCTCACCCCAGGTTACGGTGAATTCATAGATCTTGCGGCCGTCCATGACGTAGGGGACCGTCTTGGTGGCGTCGCCGAGCGCGATCGGCAGCATGCCGGATGCGAGTGGATCGAGCGTGCCGGCATGGCCGGCCTTCTGCGCCTTGAACAGCCACTTGATCTTGGAAACGGCTTCCGTCGAGCCGAAATCAACCGGCTTGTCGAGGATGAGCCAGCCGGAAATCGGGCGGCCCTTGGGCTTGCGTGGTTTGGACATTCTCTGTCTCTGTTATTGATCTTTATCGTTATCGTCTTCGAGATCGCGGCTGACCTCGGGCGAGCGCAGCAGTTCGTCGATCTTCTTGTAATTGTCGAAGCTCGTATCGTCGCGGAAGCGAACTTCCGGCATGTACTTCATCTGGCGAAGCTGCGGACCGAGGCGGCCGCGGATGTACTTGGCATGGCGGTTCAGCGCCTCGATGACGGCGCCGTGGTTGGTGACGCCGAGCGGGGTCACGAAGGCGGTGGCGATCTTCAGATCCGGCGACATGCGCACTTCGGAAATGGAGATCACGGTGCGCTCGATCAGGTCGTCGCGCACTTCGCCGCGCTGCAGAACCTGCGTGATCGCTGAGCGCACCTGCTCGCCGACGCGAAGCATGCGCTGCGAAGGCGCGGAAGAAGTTGGTTTGGTCATGGTTGTTCCGTTAGCAGCGTCCCTTGGACGCGATAAAGCGGGTCAAATGACTCGATCCGGCGCAAAGGTCAAGGCTGGACAGGTTTCTCGGCCCGCCAGAAGCCGAGAATCCTTGCGAAAGCGGCGTCCTGCTCGTAATGCGCAAAAGAAAACCGCCGGTTCGGGCCGGCGGTCTTGATCTCTAGCAAATCGAAAGCGCGCTTACAGCGTACGGGTGATATGCTCGACGCGGAAGCACTCGATGGTGTCGCCGGCGCGGATATCTTCGTAGTTCTCGAAGGCCATGCCGCATTCCTGGCCGACATTGACTTCCGAAACTTCGTCCTTGAAGCGCTTGAGCGTCTTGAGCTTGCCTTCGTGGATGACGACGTTGTCGCGCACCAGGCGAACGCCGACGCCACGCTCGACCTTGCCTTCGGTGACACGGCAACCTGCGACCTTGCCGACCTTCGTGATGTTGAACACCTCGAGGATCTCGGCATTGCCGAGGAAGGTTTCGCGACGCTCCGGAGAGAGCAGGCCCGACATCGCCGCCTTCACGTCATCCACCAGGTCGTAGATGATGTTGTAGTAGCGGATTTCGATGCCCTGACGCTCGGCAAACTGACGTGCCTGCGCGTTGGCGCGGACGTTGAAGCCGATGATCGCCGCATTGGAAGCTTCCGCCAGCGAGACATCCGACTCGGTGATGCCGCCTGCGCCCGAATGGACGATGCGGGCACGAACTTCGTCGGTGCCGAGCTTGTCGAGAGCGCCGGCAATGGCTTCGATCGAGCCCTGCACGTCGCCCTTGATGACCAGCGGGAATTCCTTCACGCCGACAGCCTGAAGCTGGGTCATCATCTGCTCGAGCGAGCCGCGCTGACCCGACAGGCGGGCAGCCGCCTTGTCGCGGGTGAGGCGCTGGCGATATTCGGAGATCTCGCGGGCACGGCTCTCGCTTTCGACGACGGCGAACTTGTCGCCGGCCTGCGGTGCGCCGGAAAGGCCGAGCAGTTCGACCGGCATGGCCGGGCCTGCTTCCTTCACATGCTCACCCTTGTCGTTGACGAGCGCACGGACACGGCCCCACTGGTCGCCGGCAACGACGATCTGGCCGGGACGCAGCGTACCCTTCTGCACGAGCACGGTGGCGACCGAGCCACGGCCGCGATCGAGCTGAGCTTCGATGACGGTGCCTTCGGCCGTACGGTTCGGATTGGCCTTGAGGTCAAGGATTTCCGCCTGCAGCAGAATGGCTTCCAGCAGCTTGTCGAGGTTGGTGCGGTTCTTCGCGGAGACTTCCACGTCGAGAACTTCACCGCCCATCGATTCGACGAAGACTTCATGCTGCAGCAGTTCCGTGCGGACTTTCTGCGGATTGGCTTCGTGCTTGTCGATCTTGTTGATCGCGACGATGATCGGAACACCCGCCGCCTTGGCGTGGTTGATCGATTCGATCGTCTGCGGCATCACGCTGTCGTCGGCCGCAACCACCAGGATGGCGATGTCGGTCGCCTGGGCACCGCGGGCACGCATTGCCGTGAAGGCGGCGTGGCCGGGGGTGTCGATGAAGGTGATCTTCTGGCCATTCTGCTCGACCTGATAGGCGCCGATGTGCTGGGTGATGCCACCGGCTTCGCCGGCCACCACGTTCGCATGGCGGATGGCATCGAGCAGCGAGGTCTTGCCGTGGTCGACGTGACCCATGATGGTGACGACGGGCGGACGGGAAACCAGCTCGCCTTCCTCGTCGGCAACGTTGAAGATGCCCTGTTCGACGTCGGATTCCGAAACGCGCTTGACCGTATGGCCGAATTCGCTGGCAATCAGCTCGGCCAGATCGGCGTCGATGACGTCGCCCGGCTTCATCATCTGACCTTCCTTCATCAGGAACTTGATGACGTCGACCGCGCGCTCGGACATGCGCTGCGACAGTTCCTGAATGGTGATGGTCTCCGGCAGGACGACTTCACGCGAGATCTTTTCGCGCGTTTCCTGCATCTGGCTGCGGCGGAACTTCTCCTGGCGGCGGCGCATGGCGGAAAGCGAGCGACCGCGGGCGGAGCCGTCCTCGTCGACATTGGCCGTCGTGACCGTCAACTTGCCGCGGCGACGTTCGTCCTCGGTCTTCGGACGCGTGGTAACCGGCTTTGCCGGCTCAGGGCGCGTGACCTTGCCGCGGGCCGGAGCGCCACGGGGCGGGCCGCGATCGCTCTCTTCTTCATTGACGCGACGGCGGTTGGCCGGTGCCTCGCCGGCAGGAGCGCCAGGGCGCGCCGGCTGAGGGGCCGCATCCGGACGACGCGCAACGACGGGAGCCGCAGGCGCCTGGACCGCCGGCTTCGGCGCTTCCACCGGTGCGGGGGTCTCGACCTTGGCTTCGGCAGCGCGGGCAGCCTCTTCGGCGGCGCGACGGGCAGCTTCGGCCTGTTCGGCGATGCGGCGTGCCTCGTCTTCCTGACGGCGGCGCGCTTCTTCCTCTGCACGGCGCACGGCATCCGCGGCATCGCGGGCCTGGGCGTCGGCAAGTGCGCGACGGCGCGCATCCATTTCATCGGCGGACAGATGGTTCAGAACCACTGGGCGCGACGAGCGTTCCTGCTGCGGGCGTTGCTGATTACCCTGGTTGGGCTGTCCCGGCCGCTGTTGCTGGCCACCAGGCTGATGAATGCGCGGAGCCGGCTGCGGCGGGCGCGGCGGCTGCGGCGTGGGTTCCGCGACGCGCGTCACCGATGGCGCAGCTGTCGTCGGCGTGATTGGCTTTTCGTCTTCAGGACGCAGCGGGCGGCGCTTGCGGGTCTCGACCACGACCGCCTTGGTGCGACCGCGGCCCATGTCCTGGCGCACGGTGCCCTGGTTTACGCCTGAAGGCTTCAAGGTGAGGGTCTTCTTACCCGAAACACTCAGCGTCTTGTCGTCTTGATTGTCGGTCATTCCGTTCCTGTTCCTTCGGACAGGGCTCGGAAACGTCCGTCAGACCCTGTCGTTCAATGCATGTACCTTAATGAGGCGTCCGGCAGAGGCCGGTGACCGCGTCATTGTTTTCGCCGGCCAGCGCCGCCCGTTGCCCGGGACTGACCGCCGTTGCGGTACCGTTCGAGCAGGTTTGCGCGCTTCACTACACCCTCACCCGCCTGCCCTGCAAGCGCTGCGGCATGGATAAAAGCATTCTGGCCCATCAGTTCTTCCATTTCCGCCTCCGTGAAGACACGGAAGGAGGGTATTTCCTTTTCGGTTTCCATACCGAGATGCCAGGCCTTTCGTGCCTGGTCGATCTTGCGGACGCCATCGGCGGCGGCGGCGATCGCATGGAACACGGCAATTGCCGAACCGTTG
The DNA here is from genome assembly GCF_008370325.1 of Martinezella tropici. GTDB lineage: Bacteria > Pseudomonadota > Alphaproteobacteria > Rhizobiales > Rhizobiaceae > Rhizobium > Rhizobium tropici_B. The sequence continues at coordinate 54,984 of NZ_VNIP01000007.1, forward strand.
CGAACGGCGCCATCAACTTTTGATGACCCGCTGACGAACCGGCCCGCCTTGCGCGCCATGTGCATCATCCCGGCCAGTTGCGCCAGGAGAAGGCGGTCGACGATGGCACCGAGATCGGCCGGTGCCGTCACCTCCGCCTTCAAGGCGCGGGAAAACAGTTTCTTTGCCACTGCCTTGTCCACCAGCGCCCGGTCGACCTTGACCCAGCAGCCGCGTCCCGGCAGTTGCCGCTTCAGATCGGGAACAACGGTCCCGTCGGGAGCGGCGACGAAGCGGATCAACTCATCGGGCGATCCGCTTTCGCGTGTCACGATGCACATGCGGCCGTTTGCGCCGTCATCGCCGAGACCATCGTCCTCGACCGGTGCGCTGGGGCCTTCGGTGATCGTCATGCTTGTTGCTCGGTCTCATCCTCCGCGACCTCTTCGGTCTCAGCGGCGAGATCGGCCTCGGTGATCCAGCCGGCCAGCAGGCGGGCCTGCACGACCATCTGTTCGGCTTCGACGCGCGAGACTTCGAGCTTGGAGAACAGGCCCTCGAACTTCTTCGTTTCGCCGTTCTTGCGCTCGCTCCAGCCGACGAGATCGTCGGCGGCGCAGCCGGCGAAGTCCTCGATCGTCTTGATGCCGTCCTCGCCGAGAGCGACCATCATCTGTGCGGTCATGCCGTTGATCTGACGCAGCTCGTCGGAGACGCCGAGCGCCTTGCGCTTCTCGTCCATCTCGGCTTCGAGCTTCTCGAGATATTCGCGGGCGCGGGTCTGGATTTCCTGGGCAGTGTCTTCGTCGAAACCATCGATCGAGGAGATTTCGTCGAGATCGACATAGGCCAGTTCCTCGACGGCGGCAAAGCCTTCCGAGGCCAGAACCTGACCGACCATTTCGTCCACGTCGAGCGCGTCCATAAACAGGTTGGTGCGTTCGTTGAATTCCTTCTGGCGGCGTTCCGATTCCTCGGCTTCCGTCATGATGTCGATATCCCAGCCGGTCAGCTGCGAGGCGAGGCGGACATTCTGGCCGCGGCGGCCGATGGCGAGCGACAGCTGCTCGTCCGGAACCACGACTTCGATGCGCTCTGCGTCCTCGTCAAGAACGACCTTGGCGACTTCAGCGGGCTGCAGCGCGTTGACGACGAAGTTCGCCGGCTCGTTGGACCAGGGGATGATGTCGATCTTTTCGCCCTGCAATTCGCCGACGACGGCCTGAACGCGCGAACCGCGCATACCGACGCAGGCGCCGACCGGGTCGATCGACGAGTCGTTCGAGATGACGGCGATCTTGGCTCGCGAGCCCGGATCGCGGGCAACCGACTTCACCTGGATGATGCCGTCGTAGATCTCAGGCACTTCCATGGTGAAGAGCTTGACCATGAATTGCGGATGCGTGCGCGACAGGAAGATCTGCGGGCCGCGCTGCTCGCGACGGACGTCGTAGACATAGGCACGGACGCGGTCGCCGTAGCGGAAGTTCTCGCGCGGGATCATTTCGTCGCGGCGGATGATGCCTTCGCCACGGCCGAGATCGACGATGACGTTGCCGTATTCGACGCGCTTGACTGTGCCGTTGACGATTTCGCCGACGCGATCCTTGAATTCGTCGAACTGGCGGTCACGCTCGGCTTCGCGCACCTTCTGCACGATGACCTGCTTGGCCGACTGGGCGGCGATACGGCCGAAATCCATCGGCGGCAGCGGATCGGCGATGAAATCGCCGAGGGCTGCGTCCGGGTTGCGGTCGCGGGCCAGCTCCAGCGGGATCTGCGTGGAATAATCTTCGGCCTTTTCGACCACTTCGAGCAGGCGCTGAAGGCGAATCTCACCCGTCTTCGGGTTGATGTCGGCGCGGATGTTCGATTCCGTGCCGTAACGCGAACGCGCGGCCTTCTGGATCGCGTCCGCCATTGCGGCAAGCACGATCTCGCGGTCGATGACCTTTTCGCGCGCCACTGCATCTGCGATCTGCAGAAGTTCTAGCCGGTTCGCACTGACTGCCATTGTCTTTAGTCTCCGTCTTCCTGCCCTTGGGTTCCCGTTCCGTCAGGCGGTTCGTTGATCGGTTATTCTTCTTCGTCCGCTTCGTTCTGGTTCGCAGCCTCGGCTTTCGCCAGCTTGTCGGCGCGCAGCGCGTCGCGGATGAGATCATCCGTCAGGATCAGCTTGGCTTCGGCCAGCGTGCTGAACGGAATGGTCACCCTGGGCTCCTCGCCATAGGCAACCTGGTCGCGTTCGATCGTGAAGCCGTCGGCGTCGACGGCGGCGATCTTGCCGCGGAAACGCTTGCGGTTATCGACGAGGATCGACGTTTCGCACTTGATGATGTGGCCGATCCAGCGCTCGAAATCCGATTTCCGCACCATCGGGCGGTCGATACCCGGCGAAGACACTTCGAGATGATACGCCTTATCGATCGGATCTTCCACATCAAGAACCGGCGAAATGGCCGTGGAGACCTCTTCGCAGTCCTCGACGGTCATGGTGCCGTCGTTGCGCTCGGTCATGACCTGCAGCGTCAGGCCGTTCTGGTTCAGGAGACGCACGCGCACCAGGCGAAAGCCCATGCCCACAAGGACGGGCTCGATGATGGCGGCAACGCGCTGATCAAGGCCGGTTTCGACGATCAGCCTGGGTTCATTGGTATTGTCTGCGTTTGTCACGTCCGACAAGCATTCACTCCTGCATTGTTCATGCATTGGAAGATCGTGCTAATAAAAAAGAGCGGGTCCTTGCGGCCCACTCTTCATCACACGATCAAGAATTTGAATGCGGATATAAGCCCGTTTCCGGCAAATTGCAAGGCATTCGCACTGAAACCTGCTCCGCTGCCTATTTCAGCGTCCCGAGCATCGAACTATCGGGATAGCAGGTGGGCTTCATGCCGCTCTTTTCCTGCCATTGGCCGATCGACCGCCGCGTCTTGTAGCCCGGCAGGCCGTCGGTGCCGCCAACGTCGTATCCCTTGCGCTCCAAAGCCTTTTGCATATTGGCGACGTCAGAGCGCAGCATCTTGCCGACATCGCCCCATTTTTCCTGAAAGGCGCCGCTGCCATAGGCGATGCGGTCGGCGAGATTGCCGATATAGAGGCCGTAGAGGTCGGAGTTGTTGTATTCCTTGATGACGTAGAAGTTCGGCGTGACGATGAATTCCGGCCCGTCGCGGCCGGCCGGCACCAGCATCATGCCGCTGGCGCGCATTTCGTCCGCCGGGAGGGCCTTGCCGGAAACCGGCTTGATCCCAAGCGAAGCCCATTGCGAGATCGGCTTGGCGAGATCCGGCCCCTCCTGGGCACAGGAGACAGCCGGCGGGATCGTGGCTTCGTAGCCCCAGCCGCGGCCGCGCTGCCAGCCCTTCTGGATCAGATAGTTGGCTATGGATGCCAGCGTATCAGGCACGGAGGTCCAGATGTTGCGATGGCCGTCGCCATCGAAATCGACGGCATATTTCAGATAGTTGGTCGGCATGAACTGCGGCTGGCCAAGGGCGCCCGCCCAGGAACCCTTGAACTGATCCGGCGTGACGTCGCCATGGTCGAGGATGCGCAATGCTGCGATGATTTCGGTGCGGAACATGTCCTTGCGGGTGGACATGAAGGCCTTGGTCGCCAGCACCTGGACCGCCGAGTTCGGCAGCTTGGCGATACCGAAGCCGGTCTCGCGGCCCCAGATGGCGAGCAGGATGGGTCCCGGCACGCCGTAGGTCTTCTCGATCCGCCCCAGCACCGGCCCATATTGCGAGGCAAGGCTCCGCCCGGTCGTGGCCAGCTTCTGCAGCCGCCCCTCGTTGAAATAGGGGGCGGGGGAAGAGAATTCGGCCTGGCTCTGCGCCTGTTCCTTAGGCTTGGGGAAGCCCGGCGGCTCAAGATCGGGCAGATCCCAGTTCAGCGTCACGCCGGCGAAGGCGGCCTGGAAGGTTTTTTCGGAAATGCTGGCCTTTCGCGCTTCCTGCCAGAGGTCCTTCTGAATCCAGGCCTGGAACTGCGCTTCGACATCGGCTTTGGAAGCGGCGAGCACGGGCAGGGGGAGGAGGGTGAGGAGGATGCAGAGAAGGGAAAGCAGCTTTCGCGCGTGCGGAGCCGCCGATACCCCCCTCTGTCGCTGTCGCGACATCTCCCCCACAAGGGGGGAGATCGTTGGGAGTTCGCTGCCGCTATTATCGGTGAAGCGTTCTTCGGTCTCTGCGGATAGAATGTTCGTTTGAGGCAGGCCGGTGCCACGGGCCACCAATCTCCCCCCTTGTGGGGGAGATGTCACGAAGTGACAGAGGGGGGTGCGCACTCTCCTCATACTCAGTCCTCTCCGTCTCAAATCGTCGTCCGCGCCCGGAGCGCTGCCGCCAGCGTGCCTTCGTCGAGATAATCGAGTTCACCGCCAACAGGCACGCCATGGGCAAGGCGGGTGATCTTGACCTCGAGGCCATCGAGCTGGTCGGTGATATAGTGTGCTGTGGTTTGCCCCTCGACCGTCGCATTGACGGCGATGATGACTTCGCGGACACCGCCTTCGCTGACACGGGCTATCAATCCGCGGATGTTGAGATCGTCGGGTCCGACGCCGTCGAGCGGCGACAGGACGCCGCCGAGAACATGATAGGTGGCGTTCATCGCGCCTGATCGTTCCAGGGCCCATAGGTCGGACACATCCTCGACGACGATGATGACGGATTGGTCGCGCCGCTCGTCGGTGCAGACGGTGCAGGGGTCGACGGTATCGACATTGCCGCAGCGCGAGCAGATCTTCACCTTGTCATAGGCATCGCCCATGGCATGGGAGAGCGGCCCGAGCAGCTGATCCTTCTTCTTGATCAGATGCAGCGCCGCACGACGCGCCGAGCGCGGCCCGAGGCCCGGCACCTTTGCCAGAAGCTGGATGAGTTTTTCGATTTCGGGGCCAGTGACTCGCTTTGCCATGGGAGGCTTTTAGCTCATAAGCTCACGAAACGGAATCACGGAAGGGACGGTTGATGGATGAAAATTCCGGCCGTTTCCCATAGCGAGCTATGATTGCCGAGCTGGGTCGTGCTGGAGGCGATGCCGGCCTCCAGTCTCATCGCATGGCGATCGCCACGGCCGCGCCCGCCATGGTGCCGGCGCTGGCACGATTGGCGATGCGCACGGCACGGCGGCTCTTGAGGAAGGTTCTGGCCTTGGCCGCCAGCATCGCCCAGGAAAGATCGATGATGACAAGCACCGCAAACATCGTCGCCACCAGCTCGGCCCAGCCGGAGATCGTGACGCCATGCAGATCGATGATCGACGGCAGCAGCGCCAGATAGAACACCATGATCTTCGGATTGCCCATGGTGACCGTGAAGCCGGCGAGGAAGAGCCTAGCGGGCGATTGTGCATCCGGCAGCTGTTCCTCGGTCGCATCGGAGGCGGCGAACCACATCTTCCAGGCGAGATAGAGCAGATAGGCGACGCCGAGCCATTTGATTGCCACGAAGGCGAGATGGAAGGTCTCGGCGATGGTCGCAAGGCCGGCAACCGCAAAGGTCAGCCAGATCGCCTCGCCAAGCCACATGCCGGAAAGGAAGGGCAGCACGTTGCGCGCACCCTTCGTCAGCACGCGCGCCACCAGTGCGGCAATGCTTGGCCCCGGCGATCCCGCAGCAATGAACAATGCACCGGCAAAAACAAGCAACATCGACAGGCTCAGCGCATTTCCTCCGATCAGGCAGACTGGAAGATATCTGGAAGATTTGCGCCAGAGATAGCACTCCGGCCCGTCTTTTCCAAACGCCAGATTTGCGCTCAGCCAAGCTCGGTGCGAAAACGCCCAAAGATTGCCTTGCCTTCGGGCCAATCGCCCAGCCCGGATGCCGCATTGATATGGCCGCGCGGCCCGATATCGACGAAGGCGCTGCCCCAGGTATCGGCGCTGCGACGCGCATGATCGAAGGACCCGAACGGATCGTCGGAGCTGGCGACGAGCAGGGATGGAAAGGGCAACCGCTGCAGTGGCGGATTGGCAAAGCTGCCGGCCTCCGCAAGATAGATTTCTCCTGTAGGGTCGGGCGCGGCCACCATAAATGCGCCAAGGATCGCGCTAGTCGTTGACGGAGCCCAATGGGCGATCAGCTGGCAGGCAAGGCTATGCGCGATCAGGATCGGCGGCGTTTTGGAGCGCGAGATCTCCCTCTCCATCGCGGCAATCCAATCCGAGAGGATCGGTCTGTCCCAACTCGACGGCTGGAAACGGCGCATGGTCGGATCATCCCGTTCCCAAAGCGTTTGCCAGTGGCCTTCGCCCGAGCCGCCGAGCCCCGGTAGCGTGATGATGTTGCTCATATCTGTCCTTTCTCCATAATCCCTCATGGAGAAAAGCTGACATGTCGTTTCATCGATTGACATTGCAATCCATCGGATAAAGCTTTCGCCAGCCGATAAATTGAAGGTGAGGGATGGATAGTATCGAAAGAGGGCTGGATCCGACGGATCTGTCGATCATCGAGATCCTGCAGCAGGACGGACGGATCTCGGTGTCGGAGCTTGGCCGCCGCGTCGGCCTTTCGCAGCCGGCAGCTTCGGAGCGGCTGAAGCGGCTGGAGGAGCGCGGCGTCATTGCCGGCTACCGAGCGGTCGTCGATCCCGCCGCCATCGGGCTCGGCATGATGGCTGTCATCCGGCTGCGGACGACGCATGAACATATCCGGCCCTATCTGAAGCAGTTTTCGGAAATGCCCGAGATTATCGAGGTCTTGAGGCTGACAGGCGAGGATTGCTTTCTGTTGAAGGTTCTCGTGCCGACACCATCGGACCTTGAAACCATCGTCGATTCCATTGCCCGTCATGGCGCGGTAACGACGTCGCTGGTGCTGCGAAACGAACCTGCAAAGGCGATCGGCCGCGATCTCATCCGCAAGGCGGCCGCCCGGTGATCGGATAGGACGCCGGCCTCAGAACGGCAGCTTGAAGCCGGGCGGGATCGGCAGGCCGGCGGTCAGTTCGCGGGTCTTTTCGGCCGCCAGTGCCTCGGCCTTCTCCTGGGCGTCCTTGTGAGCCGCGACGATCAGGTCCTCGAGGATTTCGACATCGTCTTCCTTGAAGAGCGACGGATCGATCTTGAGGCCCAGCATCTGGCTCTTGCCGTTGACGGTGACTGTGACGAGGCCGCCGCCGGCCTTGCCTTCGACGCGAATGTCGGCGATCTCCGACTGCATCTTCTCCATCTTGGCCTGCATTTCCTTCACTTTGCCCATCATGCCCATGATGTCGCGCATCGTCATTGGTCCTTCTGCTCTATGCTTCTATTTCCCATCGGCTCAGATGTGCCGTCGGCCGCAACGGTCGTCGAGCCGAGCGGTTCCGCTGCCTTCTATCTTACCCTTAGAATTCTATATCGTCGCCCGGCAGGATGTCGCCATCGACGGATTCGGCTACTGCCGGCGGGGCAGCTGCTTCCTCTTCGTCGTCCGTCTCGGGTGCCCGCACGCGCACGTCGATGATCTTTGCGCCCGGAAATTGCGCCAGGATCGCGGCGACATCGGGGTCTTGGCGCGCATCGGCGACCCGCTGCTTCTGGGCACTGGCCTCAGCTTCGACTAGAGTCGGCTGACCTTCCTCGCGGCTGAGGCTGACGATCCAGTGGATCCCGGTCCATTCCTTGAGCTTGACGGCAAGCTCGTTCAGCAGCGTGCCGGGAGCGCCCTGCGCCAGGCTGACATCGAGCCGGCCCGGCTCCAGCCTGACCGGGCGCACGAAGGTGCGCACCAGCGCCTTCATCTTCGGATCGCGCTTCTGGCTTGCAAGTTCGGCGATATCGGCCATCGAATTGACCGGCACGAGCGGTTTCGGCGCTTCGGCCGGTTTCTGCTCGATGCGGCCGATGGCTTGCGTATCCGGCTGGGTATTCGGCACGGCGCGCAACATGGCGACCGGGGCGGAAGGCATGGGGCGCGGCGCCGGCGTTTCGACGGCGCGTGCCATGGCGTTGCCTTGGTAGGAAACCGCTGCTCCACCGCCATTGCCGCCACCATTACCGATCGGCGCCGACGGCGATGGGCGGGAGCCGCCATTGCCGTCGGCGAATTCGGCAAGCCTGCGTGCCGCATCTTCGGGCGCGGGAAGGTGGGCGGCATGCGCGAGCCGGATCAGCACCATTTCGGCGGCGCCGGCGGTGCGGGAGGCATTCTCCGTCTCGGTAATGCCTTTCAGAAGCATCTGCCAGATGCGGGAAAGTGCGGTTACGGCGACCCCTTGCGCGAATTCCGCTGCTTTCGTGCGCTCGATTTCGCTGAGCGACGGATCGTCGGCGGCATCTGGCACATATTTGAGGCGGGTCACGAGATGGGTGAAATCGGCAAGATCGGTCAGGACGACGACAGGATTGGCGCCAGCCTCGTACTGGCTGTTGAATTCGGCAAGGGCTGCCGAAACGTCGCCTTTGACGACATGGCCGAAGAGATCGACGATGCGGGCGCGGTCGGCAAGCCCGAGCATTGCCCGCACCGCATCGGCAGCCACGAAGCCGCTGCCATGGGCGATCGCCTGGTCGAGCAGCGACAGGCCGTCGCGCGCCGAGCCTTCGGCGGCACGCGCGATCATGGCGAGCGCTTCCGGCTCGGCCTCGATGTCTTCCTTGCCGGCGATGGTGGTGAACAGCCCGACGAGATCGGAGGCACTGATGCGGCGCAGGTCGAAGCGCTGGCAGCGCGAGAGGACCGTGATCGGCACCTTGCGGATTTCGGTGGTGGCGAAGATGAACTTCACATGCTCGGGCGGTTCTTCCAGCGTCTTCAGCAGCCCGTTGAAGGCGGCCGTCGACAGCATGTGCACTTCGTCGATGATGTAGACCTTGTAGCGGGCCGAAACCGGCCGGTAGCGCACCTGCTCGATGATTTCCCGGATATCGTCGATACCGGTATGCGAGGCGGCGTCCATCTCGATGACGTCGACATGCCGGCCTTCCATGATCGCCTGGCAATGCTCGCCGGGTTCGCGCAGGTCGATGGTGGGCCGATCGACTGCAGCGGTCTTGTAGTTGAGGGCGCGGGCCAGGATGCGGGCAGTGGTGGTCTTGCCGACACCGCGCACGCCGGTCAGCATATAGGCCTGGGCGATGCGGCCGGTCTCGAACGCATTGGTCAGCGTGCGAACCATCGGCTCTTGGCCGACCATTAGATCCGTGAAGTCCTTGGGTCTGTATTTGCGGGCCAGCACCCGGTAACCGGTGCCGGTCGAGGCGGCATCTTTTGCTTGTCGCTCGCTGTCGCTCATCGCCCTGCTTTTTGCCCGGTGCCTAGCTTATTGTCCGGCGAAAGCCGGGTCTTGCTTTCGGAAAGGGTGGGAGGCTGGCACGATGACCCGTGCCGGGCTCGTTAGGGCTGCTTCCTTCCGGACCTGACCCGGTTGGCGAGTGGCTCGTCCACCACCAACCTCCCGGATGCACATATCGGCAATATCGCCATCAAAAGCAAGCCAAGGCCAAAAAAAACTGCTAAACATTTGATAAAACAATGGAGGATGCCCCCTTGAAGGAGTTTACGCTCGACGACCGTCTGGCGAATGACAGCGTTTCCGTCGCGATCACCGGCCTTTGCGACGTGCGACTGATGAAGGATCGCCGCTGGCCATGGCTCGTGCTGATCCCTCGCCGGCCCGGCAAATCGGAGGTCTTCGAGCTGACGCCGCTCGACCGGATCCTGCTGACCTTCGAAACCGACAAGGTCGCAAGCGCACTGAAGACGGTGACAGGGGCGACAAAAATCAACGTTGGGGCACTTGGAAATATCGTCCGTCAGCTTCATGTTCATGTCATTGCGCGGTTCGAAGGTGATGCCAACTGGCCAGGTCCCGTCTGGGGCTACGGCAAGGCGGAACCCTATTCCGACGAAGACATGAACAGCCTCATAGCCAAGTTGCGGGAAACGCTTTCACAATGAGCCATTCCATCTTTTCCTCGGATGCGCCGCATCCGGAAGCCAGCAGTCTCACCGCCTTTGCGGAAAACCAGCTCAACCGGGATGCCGAGCATCGCGACGAGGAATCGATCAAGCATGCGCTTGCCAAGGAGGGCACGCATATCCTGGCCTTCGCCCAGGAACGGCTTGTCCTGAAGCATGACGGGCAGGTGCTCGACCCGCTGTTTGCCCGCTATGAGCTGCAGGAGCTCGATCCGAATTGGGAGGAAGCCGTCTTGCTCGGCTATCGCAAAACCGGCGAGCCCAGGCTTGCCGTGCCGGTGCGGGTCAATGCCGACGAGCTTGCCAGCCAGTACAAGCCCGCCGACATGCGCGCGCTCTGGCGCGATCTGCTGCTCGAAGGTGAAATCCTGGGCGAGGCCGCTCAGGGCATGAGCCTCATCCGCTGGAATGGTGACAATCGCTTCTGCGGCCGCTGCGGTTCAGCGATGGAAAGCCGCATCGGCGGCTACAAGCGGGTGTGTACGGCCTGCGAACATATGATCTTCCCGCGCACCGATCCGGTCGTCATCATGCTTTGCATCGACGAGGAAAGGAATCGCTGCCTGCTCGGCCGCAGCCATCATTTCGCGCCGGGCATGTATTCCTGTCTCGCCGGTTTTGTCGAGCCGGGCGAAACCATCGAGAATGCGGTCCGCCGCGAGACGCATGAGGAATCCGGCATCCATATCGGCCGCGTGCGCTATCATGCGTCGCAGCCATGGCCCATGCCGCATTCCCTGATGATCGGCTGTTATGCCGAAGCCAGGTCGACGGAAATCCATATGGACGAGGCCGAGCTCGAGGATTGCCGCTGGTTCACCCCGGAAGAGACGCTCGCCATGCTCGACCGCGTCTCGGCCTCCGGCAACACCTCTCCACCCAAGGGCGCCATTGCCCATCGCCTGATGCGCGACTGGGTGGAATGGAAGCGCTAGGACTATCCCGCCATGGCCCGCTCCGAACGCTTGCTGACGCTGCTGCAGACGCTGCGGCGCTACCGACGTCCGGTCAGCGGTGCCGTTCTGGCGGAGGAGACCGGCGTTAGCCTGCGTACGCTCTATCGCGATATCGCCAGTCTGCAATCGCAGGGCGCCATGATCGAGGGCGAACCCGGCATCGGCTATGTTTTGAAGCCGGGCTTCATCCTGCCGCCGATGATGTTTTCTCAGGATGAGATCGAGGCGCTGGTGCTGGGATCGAGATGGGTGGCGCGCGCGACCGATGCACGCCTGGCGGCCGCCGGAACCGACGCCCTCGCCAAGATCGCCGCTGTGCTGCCCGCCGAGATGCGCGAGGCGATCGACCAGGCGGCGGTGGTCGTCGCCACGCGCCGGATAACGGAGGACAAGGCCGATCTTTCCCTCATGCGCAAAGCGATCCGCACCGAGCGCATGGTGCAATTGACCTATGGCGACGTGAACGGCGCCATCTCGACCCGGCGCATTTGGCCCTTCGCGCTCGGCTATTTCGATAATGCGCGCATCATCATGGCCTGGTGCGAGCTGCGCCAGGATTTTCGCCATTTCCGCGCCGACCGCATTGTCGATTTCGCGGTGCTGGAGGCTCGCTACCCTCGCCGCCGCATCGCGCTCGCACGGGAATGGCACGCTCGTGAGGGCATGGTCCACGATTGATCCGCCAACGCACACTACTGCCAGAAACTGTCAGTAGGCGCGACTATTATGGGCACCATCCAATCAGGAAGGAGGACCGATCATGGCAAGCAACGTTGTCATCACCACGAAGCAACCGCATCACGGCGGCGTCGAGGTGCGCAAAGACAAAAATCTTTCGATGCCGGCATGGCCCGCTCGCCTCTCGCAGATTGCGCTTGGCTATTTTACCCGCCGCTGGGATCGCCTCGATATCGAGGAAACGCCGAATTCCGTAAAGCGCGACCTGGGCTTCCTAGACGGCCGCGCCCCTTATCGTGAGGAAGACCGGATGCACTGAGCGCATCCTTAGAGCAATTCCAGGAAAAGTGCTGAGCGGTTTTCCGTCTGGAATAGCGAGACAATAAAGAATTAGAGCGGTTCAGAGATTCCGTGAAAAGCTGATCCGCTTCAACTCCAGGCTCACTTACTGACACGATCCCATTGCCCTTCTACCGGCAGGCTCAGCACCGCCCGCCGGATCGCATCCGCATGCCTTCATATCCATCCAAACAAGAGGAATATCCAAATGACCAGCCCGAATCTCATCATCTTCTACGTCAAGGACCCCGGCGAAAGCACGCCGTTCTATCGCGACCTGTTCGGCCGCGAACCGACCTTCGCGTCGCCGAATTTCGTGGCCTTCGCGCTCGACAACGGCCTCAGCCTCGGTCTGTGGCGCCGCAGCAGCGTCGAGCCGCAGCCCTCGGCCATCGGCAACCGCGGCGAATTGGGCTTCATGGTCGAAGGCACCGGTGCCGTCGAACAGCATTACAAGGATTGGAAGGCGCGCGGCCTGCCGATCGCGCAGGAGCTGACGACGATGGATTTCGGCCCGACCTTCGTCGTGCTCGATCCCGATGGCCATCGCCTGAGAGTTTGTGAGCCGGATAAGTGAATTCCACGCCCTGCTTGCCCCTCACCCTAACCCTCTCCCCGCTCGCGGGGAGAGGGACGACCTCAGGTCCTCGCCAAGCTCGATGATGGAAGGCAGGCTGTAGGTGCGTCTATTCCTTCTCCCCGCAGGCGGGGAGAAGGTGGCCGAAAGGCCGGATGAGGGGCTAGCGGCGAACGCCGGAGATCGTTTCATCAAAGTGGCTTGCCATGCAGTCATGCCAATCGTCCGCATTGACTTCCAGCGTTTGCAAAAGAAACTGATCGATACACTTGGAGCCAAAGGAGGGCCAATTGCTACATCACATCTCATTTGGCGTGTCGAATATCGAAAAATCCGCCGCGTTCTACGACGCCGCCTTCGCGCCGCTCGGCTATGTCAGGGTCTGGGAAGACTTGAACCCAGGCGATCCCGGCCAGGCGATCGGATACGGTCCTCTGGGTGGAGGCGATAAGTTCGCCATCAAACTGAGGGGCAGGGAGGCTCATGCGCCAGGCCCAGGCTTCCATCTCGCCTTTGCCGCGCCGGGCCGCGAGGCCGTCGTCCTCTTTCATAAGGCCGCATTGGCTCATGGTGGCAAGGACAATGGCGCACCAGGTCTTCGACCTCATTACGGGCCGAATTATTTCGCCGCCTTCGTCATCGATCCGGACGGGCATCGCATCGAGGTCGTTACCAAGGCCGCAGAATAGCTAGCGGTTGGAAGTCACAAGGATACTGTTATCGGCCCTCGTGGTTCGAGGCTTCGCTCTTCGAGCTCCGCACCTCACCAGGAGGTGGCCCGGGTTCGCGCCGGATGTTAAAGATCGCCCCGCGTCGGATGGCCCTTGTAGACGCCGAGAATGCGGACCTTTTCGGAGAAGAAGCGCAGTTCTTCCAGCGCGCGGCGCACATGCGCATCGGAGGGATGGCCCTCGATGTCGGCATAGAACTGCGTTGCGACAAAACGGCCGCCGAGCTGGTAGCTTTCCAGCTTTGTCATGTTGATGCCGTTGGTGGCGAAGCCGCCGAGCGCCTTGTAGAGGGCGGCCGGAATGTTGCGGACGTTGAAGACGAAGGTGGTGACGATCTTCTCGTCCGGCGAGCTGCGCTCAGCCCAGTTCTCGTCGCGCGACAGGACGACGAAGCGCGTCATGTTGTCTTCGGTGTCCTCGACATTCTCGGCGATGATCTCGAGGCCATAGAGATCGGCTGCAAGCCGCGGCGCCAGCGCCGCCATGCTGCGGTCACCGGTTTCCTGCACCAGCTTGGCCGCACCTGCCGTGTCGCCGGCGATGACCGGCTTCCAGCCATTGGCGCGCACGATGTTGCGGCATTGGCCGAGCGCGTGGATGTGGCTGTGCACGGTGCGGATCTCTTCCTTCTTGACCCCCGGCAGCACCATCAGCTGGAAGCGGATCGGCATGAAATATTCGCCGACGATATGCAGGCGCGATTCCGGCAGCAGATGATGAATGTCGGCAACACGACCGGCGATCGTGTTTTCGATCGGAATCATGCCGAGATCGGCCTCGCCGTTGTCGATGGCGGAAAAGGCATCCTCGAAGGTCTGGCAGGGCAAGGGCTCCATGGTCGGGAACATGTCGCGGCTGGCCATGTCGGAATTGGCGCCGTAGTCGCCCTGGAACGAGATCTTGTTGGTCTTGCTGATCATGGAACTGCCTTTGGAGGACTGCCGTCAAAGAGAGGCGGCGGAGAGGATGCGTCTGGCCTTTTCGAGGTCGGCGGGAGTATCGACACCGAGCGGAACCGTGTCAACGATCTCGACATCGATGCGCATGCCGGCTTCGAGCGCCCGCAACTGCTCCAGCGATTCGCGCAGTTCCAGCGGCGACGGGCCGGCCTTGACGAATTTTTCCAGCGCGGCTCGGCGGTAGGCGTACAGGCCGATGTGATGATAGAGCGGCCCCTTGCCATAGGGCGCGGTGGCGCGGGTGAAGTAGAGGGCGCGCAGGCGGCTCTCCGAGATCGGCGAGCCTATGACCTTGACGACGCTCGGTGCGGTTTTTTCTTCCTCGTCCTTGATCTCGACGGTCAGCGTAGCGATGTCGACGGCCGGGTTTTCGAGCGGGCGCAGCGAGGCGCGGATGGTGTCGGGATCGATCGTTGGCAGGTCGCCCTGCACGTTGACGACGATTTCGGCGCGGCCTTCGGGGTCGACGGCCTGAAGCGCCTCGTAGATGCGGTCCGAGCCGGATTGATGGTCGGTGCGCGTCATGACGACGTCGAAGCCGGCATTGACGACCGCGGCATAGGTATCCGCATGGTCGACGGCGACGACGATGCGACCGATCGCCGCCTCGCGCGCACGCTTGGCAACCTGTACGATCATGGGCAGGCCGCAAATATCGGCGAGCGGCTTGCCCGGCAGGCGCGTGGAGGCCATGCGGGCGGGAATGAGGACCAGCGTCTTGTCTAAATTTGAATCAGTCATTGTTGGGCCTTCTATTCCCGAGGGAAAAGTGTCAAAACGTCTCACTGTGGAGGCCGTTTACAGAGTTGCAAGAAACAGCCAAAAGACATAGGTTTCGCGCGAATTCAAGATGGGCCGGCGGAGGATGCTGGCGGCGAGGGGAGCATAGCAGATGAATTCATCCTACGTGAACATGGGTGTCGGGGCGCTTTTGGCCACGCTGTTCGTGTTGAAGTCCGTGTCGCTCGCGTCAGGATTTATTTTCCATTCAGAGACGCCGGAAAAGCCCGGTTTCGCCATTGTTGCGACCGAAGAACCGGCTGCGGGCGGTGACAAGGGTGCGGCCGCCAAGGCGGAAACGCCGATCGCCCAGCTGCTGCAGAAGGCTGACGCCAAGGCCGGCGAAGCCATCTTCAAGAAGTGTCAGGCCTGTCATTCGGGAGAAAAGGGTGGACCGAACAAGGTCGGTCCTGATCTCTGGGCTATCGTCGACCGCCCTGTCGCCGAGCATGAGGGCTTTGCCTATTCGGCCGGCATGAAGGATTTTTCCAAGGGCGGCTCGGAAAAGTGGACCTACGATCATCTCTACCACTTCCTCGCGGCTCCGAAGAAGTTCGTCGCCGGCACGGCTATGGGCTTTGCCGGCCTGCCGAAGGAAGAGGACCGCGCCAACGTGATCGCCTATCTGCGCACGCTCGCCGATACGCAGGTGCCGTTGCCGGATCCGAACGCACCGGCCGCCACGAACTGAGATAATCTGAATGATGGATTGAAAACCCGGCCGTCAGAGCCGGGTTTTCGTGTTGCTGTTCAGACCGAATGGCGGCGTGATCTCGTCCTCTGATCAAGGTCGAAGACTTTGAGACCATCCACGGCACTCGGAGGAATGCGCCAGTCTTCCGCGGCCAGCGCCTTGCGGGCATCGCGCAAGCCGGCCTCCCAATGCTCATGCATCGATAGCGCCGAAAACTCGTAGTCCTTCGAATGCGAGCGAAACTGCTTGTTGCGATAGATCAGGTGAATGATGGTGACGCCGTAATCGGAGCAATGCTGCTCCAGCTTGCTGATTTCCGGATCGGCCTTGGCCTCTTCGGGAAGTCGGGCATAAAGCTCCGATATCGCGCGACGCAGGCGATGGCGCTCCAGAAAGAGATCGGTATTGAGCCGGGTGCGGCTCGAATAGGTGATGTCCTTGCGCCGTTCCTCCACCTCCTCCAGATCCTGAGGCAGCGGCCCGACGGCGCTGAAGAGATCGACCTGAAAGACGACCGTGTCGATCGCGGCGCCGTTGCGCAGCACGTAGGTGAGCGGCGTATTCGAGACGAGGCCGCCATCCCAATAATACTCACCGCCGATCTTGATCGCCGGAAAGCCGGGCGGCAGCGCGCCGCTCGCCATGACGTGCTCGGGCGCTATTCTGATATCCCGGTTGTCGAAGAAAGCGAAGTTGCCGGTGCGCACGTTGACCGCGCCGAGGCTGAGGCGCACCGGACCATGGTTGATCCGGTCGAAATCGACATGATCGAGCAGCGTCTGGCGCAACTGTTCGGTATCGTAGACGCTGGTGGCACCCGCCGAGCCGCGCGCTTGAAACCATGCCGGGAGTTGCCAGGGGGAGAAGAAACCGGGCACGCCGAAGGTCGATACCCACCAGCTGCTGACGGTGCGATAGAAAGGGTTCGTCTCTCGCTGTCGCTCCATCAGGAGGTCCACGGGAAGCTGGATGGTGACCTTGTTCCAGAAGGAGCGCAGCTTCTCAAGCCGCTCGCCCGGCACGTTGCCGGCCATTATGGAGGCGTTGATGGCGCCGATCGAGATGCCGGCGATCCAGTCCGGTTCGATATTCTGTTCTCTGAGCGCCTGAAAGGCGCCGGCCTGATAAGAGCCGAGCGCGCCGCCGCCCTGCAGCACGAAAACTTTCTGCGAATAGGCGGACGCTGGATTGGTAAGCGGAGCTGCAATATTCATGTGCCATCCTTTGCTGCGCTCCGGGTGGGAAGGCCGGGATGCGCAAAACTATGACCATTTTCCTGCCTGCTTCCCCGAATGCGGAGAGATGCCATTGCGAATCGGCGCGTCCGGACCGGCGCTAGGCGAGCAGATAGGCCCAGAGCGACACCGAGAATGCCCCGAGCGCTGTCGTCAAGGTAATCGTCGAGGCGGCGAGACTGTGACCGACGCCGAAGCGATTGGCAATCAGCCATGCGTTCACACCTGTGGGAACGGCGGCAGTGAGCACGAGTGCTGCCCGCCATTCCGGGCTGAGCCCGAGCAGAAAACCGGCCGCCAGCACGCAGGCGGGCAGCAGAAGCAGCTTGAAGCTGGCAATCACGCTGGTGATGCCGAGATTGCCCGACAGCCCGTATTGGCGCAGCGCCATGCCGAGCGAGATCAGCGCCGCCGGGCCAGCGATGTTGGCGATGCTGTCGACCACGGTGCCGAGCGTCGCGGGGATGGGAATGCCTGTGAGGTGAACGACGAGGCCGCAGAAAAGCCCGATGACAAGCGGATTGCGCACCAGGTTCCTGCCGACCTGCCGTAGCAATTCGCCGGCGCTGCGGCCGGCGCCGGCATTCTCCTTGCGCTCGGCCTGTTCCATCAACAGCGTGCCGGCGATCATCATGGTCGGCAGGTGCACGGCAATCAGGATCGACATCGCCATGACGCCGTCCGGCCCGACAGTGCGTCCCACCAGCGGCAGGCCGATGAAAATCGTATTGGCGAAGGCGGATGAGACGCCGGCAAGCACGCCGATGCGTGCATCCCGCCCGAACATCCGCGTTGCAACGATATGGCCGGCAGTCCATGTGACGGCGACACCGGAGAAATAGGCGATCCATAGCCGAAAGGGTGAAGCGCCGCGAAAATTCGCCTCGGCGATGGTCTGGAACAGCAAGAGCGGCACGGCGACCTTGAAGACGAACTCGCTCATCGCCTCGCCGACCTCCGCTTTCAACAGGCCGGTGCGTACGATGACCCAGCCGACGAGAATGAGCAGGAAGACCGGAAGGACATCGGTGAGGATTTCGGACATGCCAGGCGAGGGCCGTGAAAATCGTGGCTCGGGAAGGGCGATCCGGGAGTTGTAGCAGCTTGCTCAAAGCATGTCGCGCAAAAGTGTGCAGCGGTTTTGCGACGATGACATGCGCAAAATCAAGAGCTTAAAGCGCAGGGAGCGAATCTGAAAGATCGCGACGCGCTGGACGCGTGAGAACCCGTAAAAACAAAAAAGCGGGCAATGCCCGCTTGTGTGTCCGGCCCCGCCGGAAAATCCCCCCGGTGCACATGCCGCCAGTTCATCCGTGGTCGGCCCGCGTACCGGTGAGGCGGAAGGCATCATTCCTTCCCAGACTGGCTCGGAAGCCTTGTGAGCTTCCCATCCCAGCCGCTAGATAAGCATTTAGAGATAGAAAGTGACAGGCAAATGACTGATCGGGATTTAGTTGGCCGCGGCGGCGCTGATTTTTCTTCCAAACTTCGGAAAAACCGATAATACCGGATACCGGCTATCACCAATACCGGGATCCTCCAATAGATGACTCGCTTCGATGTACTGACCGTCGGCAACGCCATCGTCGACATTATCGCCCGTTGCGACGATCAGTTCCTGATCGACAACACGATCACCAAAGCCGCTATGAACCTCATAGACGCCGAGCGCGCCGAGCTGCTTTATTCGCGCATGGGCCCGGCTCTGGAAGCCTCGGGCGGCAGTGCCGGCAACACGGCGGCAGGTGTCGCGAATTTCGGCGGTAAAGCAGCCTATTTCGGCAAGGTCGCCGAAGACCAGCTCGGCCAGATCTTCGCGCATGATATCCGCGCCCAGGGCGTGCATTACGAAACCAAGGCGAAGGGGACCTTCCCGCCGACCGCCCGTTCGATGATCTTCGTCACCGAGGATGGCGAACGCTCGATGAACACCTATCTCGGCGCCTGTGTCGAACTTGGGCCTGAAGACGTCGAGGAAGGGGTCGTCGCCGATGCCAAGGTGACCTATTTCGAAGGCTATCTTTGGGATCCACCGCGCGCCAAGGAAGCTATCCGCGACTGCGCCCGCATTGCCCACGCCAATGGCCGGGAAATGTCGATGACACTGTCCGACAGCTTCTGCGTCGGCCGCTATCGGCACGAATTCCTTGACCTGATGCGTTCCGGCACCGTCGATATCGTCTTCGCCAACCGCGACGAGGCCTTGTCGTTGTACGAGACCGATGATTTCGAGAAGGCACTGACGCTGATATCAGCCGATTGCAAGATTGCGGCCGTGACGACAGGCAAGGACGGCGCCGTCATCGTGCGCGGCAATGAACGCTATGTGGTCGATGCCCACCCGATCGAGGAGCGCGTTGATACGACCGGTGCGGGCGATCTTTTCGCCGCCGGTTTCCTGTTCGGCTATACGCAGGGCCGTAGCCTGGAAGATTGCGGCAAGCTCGGCAACCTTGCCGCGGCTATCGTCATCGAGCAGATCGGCCCGCGGCCGATGCGGTCGCTCTCGGAAGCCGCCAGGGAATTCGGGCTGCTCTGACCGAAGTCGTCTTCAGATTCCTAATCTGCAGATCATGGAAGCCGCCTTCAGCAAATCGCTGGGCGGCTTTTGCTAATGAAGCTGCCAAAGGGCCTCTCACCGAAAGAGTGTGGCAGTTCCCGCTTCATAGAGGATGAGGATGCCGAGCGCGATCAGGACGAATGGCACGACCCTGTGTCCGTATCGCCTGATCGGTGCGCCGAGCTTCGGATGATTGACGAGGGAGTGGGCCGCGCCTAGCCAGATAGCCGTCAGCGCTGCGAAAATGCAGCCGATGGTCAGGATCTCGTAAGCGGAGCGGGTGGCGAAGAGCGGTGTGTAGATGCTGATATTGTCGCCGCCATTGGCAATCGTCACCAGCGCGACGGCTACGATATTGCCGTGCCCGGCTGAGGCTTTCTGGTGATCTTCCGCATCATCTCCCGTCTCGACGCCGTTCCAGTTCTCCCACAATCGCCTCAGGCCGAAATAGATCGGAGCAAGGCCGAGCAGGCCGACATAGGCGGCCGGAATGACGAGGACGAGCAGCGAGGCGACGGCGCTGAAGCCATAGAGCGCGCCGATGCCGAGATATTGACCGATGACGATTTGGTTCAAGCGGAATTTAGGATCGGCAAAGAAACCGAGAAGAACGAAGATGTCATCTATGTTCGTCGAAACGAACGTGGCGATGGCAACGCCGAAAACACCAAGCACATAACCCAAGATCGCCGCTCTCCCTTTGCGATACCGGATATATCACTGCGCCGGAAAAATCGCGCGGCTGCATTCATCGTGGAACGATTCGGGTTTGGTTATTTGAAGGCTTCGCCGGGGTAAGCGCCCCAGATCTCGGATTGCGCCACCCAGCCCTCGGTGCCGTCGGCGCTGACGAGGCACCAGTCGCCGGTGCATTCCTTGACGGTCATCATCACGCCGGGCTGAAGCTTGGCGACGACGGCGGCGGATGGTTGGGACTCACGGCGCATGTTGACGAAGACGGCCTTGCCCTTGCCCTTCATCCAGGGAGCGGCAATCGCCGAGCGCTGGCCCGACAGCAGCGACTGGTTGACCCAACCCTCGGTGCCGTCGGCATCGCGCACGCGCCGCCAATTATCATATTCCTGGATGATTTCGACCGGCAGCCCCTGCTTGAGGTAGAGCCACGACACGGCATAATCCGCGCTTGGCCCGATGCGCAGATTGACGCGTTTCGACTTCAGCGTGACGAAGCGCGGCAGCGGCAGGCCGCTCGGCCCCTTGGCCGCCTGGGCGGCGGCAAGATCCGCTGACGCAGCGGCCATCATCAGGCCGATTGCGAAAATGGCGCAGGACTTCAATACTTTGCCACGCATGGGATTTCCGTTCGTTCGTCATGACAAAGGCGCCGTTCCGGCAACCTTTCGCTCCGGTGAGCGGCAAATCCCCGGATCGCGTCAGCGAGTTTTGTTTGTCTTCGCCTGCGGGTCTGGTAGAAATGCCCGGAACGGGAAAATTATCCTGCTTCTTGGTTAAGAACATCTGAACAAGGCATCGCCGCTCGCCATGACGACGAAGAAAAAACCGAAGGTCTACGTCACGCGCAAACTGCCGGATGCGGTGGAGACGCGAATGCGCGAACTCTTCGATGCCGAGCTCAATATCGACGATCGCCCGCGCAGCAAGGCCGAGCTGATCCAGGCCGTCCGATCGGTCGATGTGCTGGTGCCCACGGTCACCGATCGTATCGACGCAGAGGTGATCGACGAAGCAGGCCCGCAGATGAAGCTCATTGCCAGTTTCTCCAACGGCACGGATCATATCGATGTCGAGGCTGCCGCCCGGCGCGGCATCACCGTCACCAATACGCCCAATGTGCTGACCGAAGATACCGCAGACATGACCATGGCGCTCATCCTCGCCGTGCCGCGGCGTCTGGCGGAAGGTGCGCGCGTGCTGACCGATAATCCCGGCGAGTGGGCCGGATGGTCGCCCACCTGGATGCTCGGCCGCCGCATCCACGGCAAGCGCATCGGCATCGTCGGCATGGGGCGCATCGGCACGGCCGTCGCCCGCCGTGCCAAGGCCTTCGGCCTGTCGATCCATTATCACAATCGCAAGCGCGTCAATCCCGCGACCGAGGACGAGCTGGAGGCGACCTATTGGGACAGCCTCGACCAGATGCTCGCCCGCGTCGATATCGTTTCGGTCAATTGCCCCTCGACCCCGGCCACCTACCATCTGATCTCGGCGCGCCGCCTGGCGCTGCTGCAGCCGACGAGCTACATCGTCAATACGGCGCGCGGCGACGTCATTGACGAGACGGCGCTGATCAAGATTCTGCGCGAGGGCAAGATCGCCGGCGCAGGCCTCGACGTGTTCGAGAATGAGCCTGCCGTCAATCCGAAGCTGGTGAAGCTTGCCAACGAGGGCAAGGTGGTGATCCTGCCGCATATGAGTTCGGCCACGCTCGAAGGCCGAATCGACATGGGCGACAAGGTCATCATCAACATCCGCACCTTCATCGACGGTCATCGCCCGCCCAATCGCGTGCTGCCGTTTCGGTGATCGAAGCGTCCTGATTCGCCCGTCGAAACCGGGCTGAATACCAGGCTGCAAATTTCATCTCAGTTCCCTCTCGCCGGCCATGCGCATGTCATAAAGTCGGCCCAGAGGTGACCGCAAACACAAATCAGGAAGGGCGGAAATCATGGCGCGGGCGCTGCCGCATGAGCGGATTCAATATGTGGTCGAGGGCGGCTTCAAGCTGTCGGGCGAGATCGAGCCGAGCGGCAACAAGAACGCCGCATTGCCGATCATCGCCGCATCGCTTCTGACCGATCAACGCGTCGAGCTCAGCAACGTGCCACGCATCCGCGATGTCGAGGCGCTGGTGGAGCTGATCCAATCCGTCGGCGCCAAGGTGCGTTGGCTCGGTCGCAACGAGCTCGAAATTGAAGCGCGGGAGCTTCGGCCCGCCAATCTCGATCCCGATCTCTGTGCCCGCATCCGCGCCTCCATCCTGCTTGCCGGTCCGATGCTGGCGCGCTGCGGCGAGATCACCCTGCCGCCGCCCGGCGGCGATATCATCGGTCGCCGGCGCGTCGATACGCATTTCCTGGCGCTGGAGCAGCTCGGCACCAAGATCGAGGTCAACAGCGTCTACAGCTTCCGCACGGAAGGGCTGCGTGGCGCCGATGTCTTCCTTGACGAGCCATCCGTGACGGCAACGGAAAATGCGCTTTGCGCCGCGGTTTTCGCTGAAGGGACGACGATCTTGCGCAATTGCGCCTCAGAGCCGCATGTGCAGGATCTTGCTCGTTTCTTGATTGCCATGGGCGCTCGGATCGAGGGCGTCGGCACCAATATGATGACCATCCATGGAGGCCAGCGGCTCGGCGGTGCATCGCATCGCATCGGCCCCGATCACAATGAGGTTGGCTCACTGATCGGCCTTGCTGCCGTCACCGGCTCGGAAATCACCATCCGCCGTGCAGGCGTCGAGCATCTGCGTTCCACCCTGATGACCTTCGAGCGCCTCGGCATCCGCTGCCAGATCGATGGCGACGATCTCATCATCCGCTCCGGTCAGGAGATGAAGATCCAGCCTGATTTCGGCGGCCATATTCCGAAGATCGAAGACCAGCCCTGGCCGGCCTTTCCGGCCGATACCATGTCGATCGCCATCGTCACCGCCTCGCAATGCGATGGTGTCGTGCTGATGTTCGAGAAAATGTTCGAAAGCCGCATGTTCTTCGTCGACAAGCTGATCGCCATGGGTGCCCGCATCGTATTGTGCGATCCGCATCGCGCCATCGTCGCCGGCCCCTCCAAGCTGCGAGCCGCCCAGCTCGAAAGCCCGGATATTCGCGCCGGCATGGCGATGCTGATCGCGGCGATGTGCGCCGAGGGCACGAGCGTCATCAACAATGCCCAACAGATCGAGCGTGGCTATGAGCGCATCGAGGAGCGGCTGAACGCCATGGGTGCCCGCATTACCCGCATCCCGCCCCGCGAGGCGTGAAGGCTCCAAACGTCGGCGGAAGATGCGCTAGAGCAATTCCAGCAAAAGTGCGAAGCGGTTTTGCGTCCGGAACTGCGTAAAAACAAGAGGATAGAGCGTTTTCGCGATTCGAAGAAAAGCGGAAATGTTCTAGGCTATCGCCTTGCGCATCTCGATCGATGTCGTCCGATCAAAGCCTGCGTGACGGTTTTCGGCAGTCTTCCGGAAGCCCCAGGCGGCGAAGGTGGCATGGTTGCCGATCAGCTCGATCCGCGTTTCCAGCCTCAGGGTCTTAAGGCCAAGCTCCCGAGCCGTTGTCTCGGCCAGGTCAAGCAGGCGTTTGCCGATGCCCTTGCCCTGCGCAGTCGGCAGCACGGCGAGCTTACCGACATAAAGACTTTCCGTCTCCGGTCGGCAGAAAATGCAACCGGCTAACTGTTTGCCTTCGAATGCGACGTAAGCGATCTCGCTGCTTGCCTTTAGCTTCAACGTTTCGGGCGTCAGGCCAAGCGCGGAGGAGGGAGGATCGATCTGTCCGTTCATATAGGCGAAGGATGCCAGGATGAGATCCAGCAACGCATCCCAGCGGTCGAAGCCCTCATCAAGGCGACGAAACGTGATTTCGCTCATTCCGCCGCGACCCGAGCGCGTTTGCGGCGATAGCGTACGGTTTCGAAGCGCGAGGAAAGCCCGTCATAGAGCAGCAGGCGGCCGATCAGCGGTTCGCCGATGCCTGTGATGAGCTTGATCGCCTCCATCGTCATCAGCGTGCCGATGACGCCGGTCAGGGCGCCGATGATGCCCGCTTCCGCGCAGCTCGGAATCAGGCCCTCCGGCGGCGGTGCCGGGAAGAGATCCCGATAACGCGGATTGAGGTTGCTGTCCGCGTCGCTTTCGTAAGGCTTCAGCGTCGTCACGGACCCATCGAATCGGCCGACAGCGCCGGTCACCAGCGGCAAACGCGCTGCTTCGGTCGCATCGGCAGCCGCATAGCGCGTGTCGAAATTGTCCGAGCCATCGATGACGAGATCGAAGCCGGCAAGGTGTCGCGTGGCGGTATCGGCGCTGAACCGCTCCTCGAAGCGGATGACACGCACATGCGGGTTCAGCCGCGCGATGGCGTCTGCCGCACTCTGCGTCTTCATCTCACCGATCGTGCCGGTATCGTGAATGACCTGCCGTTGCAGGTTGGACAGCGAAACCCGGTCGTCATCGGCAATGCCAAGCGTGCCGACACCGGCGGCAGCGAGATATTGCAGTACCGGCGCGCCAAGACCGCCGGCGCCGATGACAAGCACGCGCGCTGCCTTCAATCGCTGCTGGCCGGCGCCGCCGACCTCCGGCAGAAGGATATGGCGGTGATAGCGGGCGATTTCGTCTGAGGTCAAAAGATCCATGGACGCGAGTCTACCACAATCGGGGAGGAGGAGGCGCTAGGATTTCGTAATGCCGCCATGCGCCACGGTAAAGAATTGCGCGCGCTCACCAAGGGCCGAGAACATGGACTTGTCCGTGCCAGTCATGAAGGCCTGGCCGCCGAGCCCGTCGATGAGATCGAAGAGCGCCCCACGCCGGCCCTCGTCAAGATGGGCGGCGATCTCGTCGAGCAGCAGGATCGGCGCATAGCCCGTTAGGTTGCCGACCAGACGCGCATGGGCAAGGATAAGGCCGACGAGCAGGGCTTTCTGCTCGCCCGTCGAGCAGCGCTCCGCCTCCATGTCCTTTTCGCGATGCCGAACCAGAAGATCGGCCCGATGCGGCCCATCCAGCGTGCGGCCGGCGGCTGCATCGCGATAACGCCCTTCGCGCAGCATATCGGCATAGGCGTCTTCCAGATCGACGGCCGGCCGGTCAAACTGTCCGTCGAGGAAGCCGGAGAGCTCGAGCGCTGCCGAGGGGAAAGGCGTGGTCTCGCGCGTTTCGGCGATCAGCCGCGAGAGAAGGCCGAGCATTTCCTGCCGCGCGATCGCCATGGCGATCCCGAGGCTCGCCATCTGTTCCTCGATGCCGGCAAGCCAGGAGGGATCGAACCGGCTTTCGGACAAAAGCTTGTTGCGGCTGCGCATGGCACGCTCGAAATCGCTAGCCCGGCGGCCATGGGCAGGATCGAGCGACAGCACAAGTCGGTCGAGGAAGCGGCGGCGCTCTGAGGAGCCGCCGGTGAACAGGCCGTCCATGGCCGGCGTCAGCCAGAGAACACGCAGATGATCGGTCAGCTCGTCGACTGTCTTGGCCGGCGTGCCGTTGATTCGAAGTCTGCGCGCGGCTGATTCGTCGGTCGTATCGATGCCGGTGCCGATCTCGACAGTGCCTTCCATGCCCTCAAGCTCGGCGAAGATCGAAAATCCGCCTGGCGCATTGACCCGGGTGACATCGGCATAGGCGGCGCGGCGCAGGCCGCGCCCGGGCGACAGCAGCGAGACTGCTTCCATGAGATTGGTCTTGCCGGCGCCATTGTCGCCGGTCAGCACCACATGCCGCTCGTCAAGCGTCAGCGCCGCCGCCGCATAGTTGCGGAAGTCGGTAAGCTTCAGGCGCGAGATGGAAACCTTGTTCGGCATCGGTCCTTGGGATTCGTAATCAATGGGCGAGGGGTATGCCGAACCCCGCGCGAGTGCAAGGTTTTTGCCGCTTTTCTCCGTTCTCGACGAAGGCGTAATGGCTGCAATCGGGCTCTGGCACTCACAGACCGCGCTACCTATATCGCCATGCTCGGAGAAGTTTTGAGTGAAGGGCGCATCAATTGGAATTTGCAAAGTCATTGCTCGCGCACACGCATATCGGTTGGACACGCGTAAAAGCGGGCGAATCGGGGGATCTCGTCTTTCGACGCGAGGATGGTCTCGCCTACGCGAAAATCGCACCGTCAGCCCGGTCGGCGGATCTTGCCGGCGAGCGCGACCGGCTGCTTTGGCTAGAGGGCAAGGGCATTGCCGTGCCTGAAGTCATCGACTGGCGCGAGGCGGAGGAAGGCGCGTGCTTGGTCATGACCACCATTCCTGGCGTGCCAGCAGTTGAGTTGGATGGAGATGCGCTGCTGAAAGCCTGGCCGTCGATGGTGCGGCAACTGAACTCTCTTCACGAGCTGCCCGCGGATCAATGTACCTTTGATCGCAGCCTATCTCTGATGTTCGCAAAGGCGGCGGATGTGGTCACACGCGATGCGGTGAATCAGGATTTTCTGCCGCCCGAGGATTGGGATAGATCAGCCCGCGAACTGCTTGATCGCGTCGAGCGCGATCTGCCCATGCGGCTCGCTCAGGAGGCCATCGACGGGGTTCTCTGCCATGGCGATGCCTGCATGCCGAATTTCATGGTCGACCCACATAGCCTGCAATGCACCGGCTTGATCGATCTCGGCCGGGCCGGGAAGGCGGATCGCTATGTCGATCTTGCGCTGATGATTGCCAATGCCGAGGAGATCTGGGCGACATCAGCTCAGGGCGAACAGGCCTTCTCCATTCTTTTCGAGACCCTGGACATTTCGAAGCCCGATCGCGAGCGGCTCGCCTTCTATCTTCGGCTCGATCCGCTGACTTGGGGCTGATTCGCTGGATTGCGGGTGATTCGTCCCTAAAAATAAAAAATCCGGCCGAATGATCGGCCGGATTCATGTGAAACACTTTTGATTCGCCACCTAGTCCAGTAGGTCAGTCGCTGAACGTATCGAAGAAATCCTTCATGCGGGCGAAGAAGCCCGTCGATTCGGGATTGTTGTCCTTCGAAGAGATCTGCTCGAATTCCTGCAGCAGCTCGCGCTGGCGCTTGGTCAGCTTCTGCGGCGTCTCGATCTGGATCTGGATATAGAGATCGCCGACCTGGCTGGAGCGCAGCACCGGCATGCCTTTGCCCTTCAGGCGGAACTGCTTGCCGACCTGCGTCCCTTCGGGAACGGTGACGCGCGACTTGGTGCCGTCGAGCGTCGCGACATCGAAGGTGCCACCGAGTGCCGCCGTCGTCATCGAGATCGGTACGGCGCAATAGAGATCGGCACCATCCCGCTGGAAGAATTCATGCGGCTTGACGGAGAGGAAGATGTAGAGATCGCCCGCCGGTCCGCCGCGCAGGCCCGCTTCGCCCTCGCCCTGCAGGCGAATGCGCGTACCGTCTTCGATGCCGGAGGGAATATTGACGGAGAGCGAACGCTCCTCCGTTACGCGGCCTTGCCCATGACATTTGGTGCAGGGATCGGGAATGATCTGGCCGCGGCCATGGCAGGTCGGGCAGGTGCGCTCGACCGAGAAGAAGCCCTGGGCCGCGCGGACACGCCCGGAACCTTGACAGGTGCCGCAGGTCTTCGGCTGCGTGCCGGGTTTGGCGCCCGAGCCGGAACAGACATCGCAGGTGATCGAGGTCGGAACCCGGATCTGCGCCGTTTTGCCGATAAAGGCCTCCTCAAGGGAGATTTCCATATTGTAGCGAAGATCGGCGCCACGTTCGCGGCCGCCTGAGGAGCGTCCGCGCGAGCGGCCGCCGCCCATCATCTCGCCGAAAATATCCTCGAAAATATCGGAGAAGCCACCGCCGCCGAAGCCGGCCCCGAAGCCACCGCCGCCCATGCCGCCATGTTCGAAGGCGGCGTGGCCATAGCGGTCATAGGCTGCGCGCTTCTGCGGATCCTTGAGCGTTTCGTAGGCTTCGTTGATTTCCTTGAACTTCCGCTCGGCATTGCTGTCGTCCGGGTTCTTGTCCGGATGAAATTGCATCGCCAGCTTGCGAAAGGCGCTCTTCAGCTCTTTCTCGTCCGCCGTTTTTGAGACGCCCAATGTCTCGTAAAAATCCGCTTTTGCCATATTAAGGATTAGAACCCCGGAAATGGATTTCCGGCTGCCCGAAGGCAGCCGGAGCTAAGTTTCATCGAGAACCTTTCGGTTCGCGCTTATGCAGACCGCTTGCGGTCGTCTTCGTCCTTGATTTCCTCGTAGTCGGCATCGACGACATCGTCCTTGCCGGCTGCGGAGGCATCGGCCGAAGGAGCTTCCGCCTGCTGGGCCTCATAGATTGCCTGGCCGAGCTTCATGGAAACTTCCATGAGCGTCTGGGTCTTGGCCTTGATGTCTTCGGCGTCCGGCTCGGAAGCTTCGGTTGCCGTCTTGAGCGCTGCGATCGCGTCGGAGATCGCGGTGCGATCGGCTTCCGTGACCTTGTCGCCGTAATCCTTCAGCGACTTCTCGCTGGAGTGGATCAGGCTCTCAGCCTGGTTCTTGGCTTCGACGCCCTCGCGGCGCTTCTTGTCTTCGGCAGCGTGGGCCTCGGCATCCTTGACCATCTTTTCGATGTCGGCGTCGGAGAGACCACCGGACGCCTGGATGCGGATCTGCTGTTCCTTGCCGGTGCCCTTGTCCTTGGCCGAAACCTGAACGATGCCGTTGGCGTCGATATCGAAGGTGACTTCGATCTGCGGCACGCCGCGCGGTGCCGGCGGCAGGCCGACGAGGTCGAACTGGCCGAGCAGCTTGTTGTCGGCAGCCATTTCGCGCTCGCCCTGCGAGACGCGGATGGTCACGGCCGACTGGTTGTCATCGGCGGTCGAGAAGGTCTGCGACTTCTTCGTCGGGATCGTCGTGTTGCGTTCGATCAGACGGGTAAAGACGCCGCCCAGCGTTTCGATGCCGAGAGACAGCGGGGTCACGTCGAGGAGCAGAACGTCCTTGACATCGCCCTGCAGAACGCCGGCCTGGATGGCCGCGCCGAGAGCGACGACTTCATCTGGGTTGACGCCCTTGTGCGGCTCCTTGCCGAACAGCTGCTTGACGACTTCCTGTACCTTCGGCATGCGGCTCATGCCGCCGACGAGAACGACTTCATCGATTTCAGCGGCGGTGACGCCGGCATCCTTGAGCGCTGCCTTGCAAGGCGCGATGGTACGCTGAACGAGATCGTCGACCAGGCTTTCCAGCTTGGCGCGGGTCAGCTTCAGCGTCAGGTGCTTCGGGCCGGTGGCGTCTGCCGTGATGAAGGGCAGGTTGATTTCGGTCTGCTGAGCGGACGAAAGTTCGATCTTGGCCTTTTCAGCGGCTTCCTTCAGGCGCTGCAGCGCCAGCTTGTCGCCCTTGAGGTCGATGCCGTTGTCCTTCTTGAACTCGGCAACGAGGTATTCGACGAGACGCATGTCGAAGTCTTCACCACCGAGGAAGGTATCGCCGTTGGTCGACTTCACTTCGAAGACGCCGTCGCCGATTTCCAGGATAGAGATATCGAAGGTGCCGCCGCCAAGGTCGTAAACGGCGATGGTCTTGCCGTCCTTCTTGTCGAGGCCATAGGCGAGCGCTGCGGCCGTCGGCTCGTTGATGATACGCAGGACTTCAAGACCGGCGATCTTGCCGGCATCCTTGGTTGCCTGGCGCTGCGCGTCGTTGAAGTATGCGGGAACGGTAATAACGGCCTTGTCGACCTTTTCGCCGAGATAGGATTCGGCGGTTTCCTTCATCTTCTGAAGGATCATTGCGGAAATCTGTGCGGGCGAATAGCCCTTGCCGTTGGCTTCTACCCAGGCGTCGCCATTGTCGCCCCGGACGATGTTGAAGGGAACAAGGTGCTTGTCCTTCTCGACGGTCGGATCTTCGTAGCGGCGGCCGATCAGGCGCTTGACAGCGAAGAGGGTATTTGTGGGGTTGGTGACAGCCTGGCGCTTGGCCGGCTGGCCGACGAGACGTTCGCCATCGTCGGTGAAGGCAACCATGGAGGGGGTGGTCCGGGCGCCTTCGGCATTTTCGATCACTTTCGCGTCCTTGCCGTCCATGACGGCGACGCAGGAATTTGTCGTTCCAAGGTCGATACCAATTACTTTTGCCATGTCATTCTCTCCTTGAAGCAAGCTGTCGGAACCCCTGTCAGGCATTCCATTGACAGCCCCTTACGGGATGGTCTTGAGGATTGCGCAGCCATGACTGCGGTGATGCCGCGTATATAAGTAGCGGTTTTACTGACTGCAAGGCAGGAAATTGCCTGAAATCCAGCAAAACAAATGGTTTGTCGCGCAAATTCCACCCAGCCCCATGTGCGCCGAGGACACGTGGATTTGACGCGACCGCGTATCAGAGCAGCCTTGCCGCGGCCATGCAAGCGTCTACTGCATAATTCCTGAAATCGGGATCGATTTAGGGATAAAATTATGCAGCAGATCTAAAGTGCTACAGCGACTTCAGAGCCGGACGATTTCAGGTCGAATCGACCGGATCTGCGTCCGGCATCCCTCTCTGGTGCGCCATATATGACACGCCGCGCTGCGGGCGCAAAATTGCGATTTTATCGGCCCAGGATGACGTCGAGCAGCGAGGAGCGATGCGGCCGCGCCGTTGCGACCGGAACGCCGTTGTCGCCGATATCCGCCGGCGGGATATCGCCGCTGTCATAAGGGTAGGAACTGTAGGGATTGGTGTCGTCGGCGAGGTTCGCCGGCGGCAGATCCTGCGGGTCTTCATTGATCGCGGTCTGGTTGACGGTCTGCGGCTGGATCGGCCTCTGCTGCAGTGTTGGTTGCTGCACGACCTGTCCGCCGTCGGCGATGCCCGATATGATATTGCCGATCGTCGTCGGCTGGTCGCCATTCGGTGCCTGCGCCATCGGCAGGCCGTTGTCTATGATCTGGCCGCCACCGAAGATCGGCGTCGGCGTGATGCCCTTATGCGCGGCGACCATGAACTCTTTCCATGCCTTGGCCGGCAGCCCGCCACCGGTGACCTTGCGCATCGACTTGCCGTCGTCATTGCCGAACCAGACGCCTGTCGTCAGATGGCTGGTGAAGCCGACGAACAGCGCGTCGCGGAATGATTGCGTCGTTCCCGACTTGCCGGCCGCCTGCCAGCCGGGAATGCGGGCCGCCTTGCCGGTGCCGTAGGCGATGACGCCGGCCATCATGGCGTTCATGTTGGCAACGATATCCGGGTTCAGCACCCGCTGCGGATTGTCGGTATTGGCCTGGTAGAGCACCTTGCCGGAAGCGGTCGTCACCTTGGTGATGACATGCGGCGCTGCCTTGAAGCCGCCATTCATGAAGGTGGCATAGGCGGAAGTCAGTTCCAGCAGCGACACTTCGGACGTGCCAAGCGCAATCGAGGCATTGGCCTGCAAGTCTGATTCGATGCCGAGCCTGCGGGCGACCTTGATGACCTGATCCGGCCCGACCTCGGCGACGAGCTGGGCCGCTACCGTGTTCAGCGATTGGGCCACTGCGGTGGCAAGCGTCACGGGACCACTATAGCGCTGTTCGTAGTTCTCGGGCGCCCAGTTGCCGATTTTCACCGGCATGTCGTTGCGGATCGAATTGGGCGTCAGCCCTGCTTCCAGTGCGGCGGTATAGACGAACGGCTTGAAGGCCGAACCCGGCTGGCGCTTGGCGGTGACGGCGCGGTTGAATTGGCTCTGCGCATAGTCGCGGCCGCCGACGAGCGCGCGGATGGCGCCCGTCGCGTCGACGGAGACGAGCGAGGCCTGCGAGGCGCTCAGCTTCTTGCCGTCCTTGGCAAGCACATCTTCCAGCGCCTTCTCGGCCTTCTCCTCCAGCGACATGTCAAGAGTGGTGTCGACGATCAGGTCTTCCTTGATGTCGCTGCCGATCAGCTTCGGAAGCTGATCCATGACCATATCGGCGACATAGTTCTCGGCACCCGTCCAATAGCTTTTCGAACGGGTCGGCGGCTGCGACATGGCGGTCTTGATGTCGGCCTCGGAAATGAAGCCCTGATCATGCATCGCCTGCAGCACCAGCTGCGCGCGGGCCTCGGCGGCGGCGGGATCGCGGGCGGGCGACAGCCGCGAGGGTGCCTTGACCAGGCCGGCGAGCATCGCCGCTTCGCCGAGGTTCACGTCCTTTGCCGACTTGTTGAAGTAGCGTCGCGAGGCCGCCTCGACTCCATAGGCGTTGGAGCCGAAATAGACGCGGTTCAGGTACATCGTCAGGATCTGGTCCTTGGTGTACTTGTGTTCCAGCCACAGCGCCAGCAACACTTCCTGCACCTTGCGCTCCAGCGTGCGGTCCGGCGACAGGAACAGGTTCTTGGCGAGCTGCTGCGTCAGCGTCGAGCCGCCCTGGACGGCGTGCCCGGTGAGCACGTTCGTCACGACCGCACGGCCAAGGCCGATCGGGTCGAAGCCGAAGTGGGAATAGAAGCGGCGGTCCTCGATGGCGACGATCGCCTCCGGTATGTAGGGCGACATGTCGCCGAGCGCCACGGCTTCGCCGCCCGTCGTACCGCGATTGGCGAGCAGGGTGCCGTCGAGATCGTTGATCTTTACGTTTGGCGGCCGCTCGGGGATCGACCAGGTGCTGGCGCTTGGCATGCGCGAGCCGTAATAGGCGACAAGGCCTGCAAGGCCGATGCCGGCCCACAGGCAAAGTACCAGACCCCAATAGATTGTGGACCGGATGAAGCCGAAAAAGCCGCGTCGCGGACGCGCGCGCCGCGCCGGTTTGCGCCGGCTGCGGGCGCGGCGAGGTCTTTGGACCACAGGTTCGTCCTCGTCTTCATCCTCGTCGGGTTCCGGCTCCTGGTAATATGTCTTGGCCGAGCGCCTGCTGCCGACGACGCGCTCGCCGGCATTGAATCCGTCATCGATGCGTTCCCGGCCGCTGGAAAAGGATGGTTCTATCCTCTGGCGTGATTTCTTCTTATCTGCCATTGCCGGCCGGTTGTACCTCGGTGCCCAGTATTCCTCAGTGTTCCTATGTCTTCCATCAGGCTGGTCGCAGCGGCGGTAGAAATTCTTGTGCTCGTTCGGCCGCCTTGGGCAGGCCGCATCGCCAGAGAGCCGATATCGGCTGTCGAGGCTGCTGCCCGCTGTTTGTTCACGAACCCTCGTGAAGACATCAAGTCCGCCTGAACTGTAAATGCGGCGATTTAAGGAGGGATTAAGAACAATTCCGGCTCGGGCCGCCGCATCGCTCCGGCCCCCTGCCGGCGGGCCGCAGAGGGAACTTTTCGCCCCTTCGGACATTAACAAATGACAAGAACAAAGAGGGCGAGCACATGAGTTCATTGATCAAGATGGAGGAAGTCGACAGGAGCAGGTTGCGGGAGGTCTGGAGTGTCCAGGATTTCGCCCGCCGCCACCGGCTTTGCAAGGAGGAGGAAGCCCGGCTGAAGAAGCTGTTTGGCGACTTTGCTACGAAGCAGGAGCTGCTCTCCAATGCGCAGAGGCCGCCGCAATTTCGCTGAAAGGAAATTGGCAGGCCCAGCGCGATAAAATGGCGCGATAGAAATGGCGCGATAGACATCGTGGGCCGCTACGACCGCAGGGTTGGCAGTGGAGGAGGCTGTGTCAATGTGGAAACGTTTCGAACTATGGTTGGTCGATCAGATCGACCGGATATTCGGCATGGAACGGCTCGCCCGCCGGGCGGGGTTTTCCCCGGACGAGGCAAGACGCATCGCCCGTGAGAAATAAATCGTATGCGATGCATCCCACCTTTCCCAAAAAAGGCTTGTGAGAAATTCATCGCATTCGGGCCGTCCGGGCATGTCATCCGAGCCGTATTTGTCCAATCAGATAAGCCCGATATGTCGCGGAAAGCTCGAAATCTTTCATATTTTCGAAAATTCTGATCGGGGTTATAGTGTTGTCATGTGGCCGTCGTGGAAGACGGTTCCAAGCAATCGGTAGCGCGTGAGGAGGAGTATTCATGCGGCACGTCAAATGGAGCGATCCCATTGAAGTCGGTTTTGCTCATGGCAGTTTTCAGGTAGTGACCGGTCCTTCCGATGCATTGAATTGCATGGCCAACCTGTGGCCCGATCGGCGCGGTCCTTTGTATGTTGCAGCAAGAAGCATTTGCCGGGCAGCCATCGACGGTCGCAAGTCTGCCGAAGAGGCGCGGGAAATGTTCATCTCGGCGACGCGTGAAGCGCACCTCAAGATGCACTGAAACCGGTCGGCATTTTCAAGCCGTTTGCTCGTTCGAGCCTTGCGAGCCGCTAGGGCCTTTCCGCTTTTCTCCGAATCGCGAAAACGCTCTATCCTTTTGTTGTTACGCAATTCCGGATGGAAAACCGCTACGCACTTTTCCTGGAATTGCTCTAGTGGCGCGCCAAAAGATTCCGTTCAGGATGTTTCCGTTTGAATGCCGCTTGCTCGAGCATCTATTCGGATGCGGGCGGTGCGTCGGCAAGTGCCGCCCTCGATGGATAGCGCATCAAAAAAGCCAGCGATCTCCAAGATCGCTGGCTTTGATTTTGCGGAATCCTCAAGGCGCCGTTAGAGCGGTTCAGCTTTTCAGGGAATCTCCGAACCGCTCCATCTCTTTGTTTTCTCGCAATTCCGGCCGGAAACCGCTCCGCACCTTTCTTGGAACTGCCTAGCGGTTTGAACCCCTTACGGACATCCGGCAATTCGGTTCCGAAGCCGGGCAGTCCTTATGATCCGGGCTATAGGGACCTGGCGCACGCGTATCCTGTCGTGGATTGTTCTGCGGCTGCGGCTGCGGCTGCGGCTGCGGCTGAGCCTGAGGTTGTGGCTGAGCTTGCGGCGGCTGCCGTTGGGGTTCCGGGCGGGGACGGTTGTCGTCGCGCCGGCGATCGGGCTGGTTATCCCAGTCCTGGTTGTTGTCCGGCCGCTGCCGGCTCCAGTTGCGGCCCCCGTTCCGATTGTCGTCGCGCTGCCGATCCCAGTCGCGATCGGGGCGACGGTCCCAGTTGCCGTCCGAGTCATCATTCCAGTCGCGATTGCGGTCGGGACGGCGGTCCCAATTGCGGTCCGGCCCGTTATCCCAGTCCGATCCGCGATCCCAGCCGCGGTCGGGCCGACGATCGACCCAGCCGGGGCCACGCCGCCAGCGGTCACGGTCACGATAGAAGTCGCGGCCGCGATAATAGCGACCCCAGTAATCATCGAAATTGAAAACCACCGTCGGAATGCCGAGCGGCCGATAATATTGCGGGCCGACATAGATGCGGCGTGATTGATAGGTGGCCTGGATGTAGCGGCCGGCGACCCATCCGCGACCGCCATAGAACGAGACATCGCACCAGGGCGTCTCGTTGAGGCAGCCGTTGATCTGCAGCGGCGCTCCGACCGGGATCATCGTCACCGCCGGATAGGCAGTGCTCGGACCTGATCGCATGTTGACGTTTGCGGTGGCAAAGCCCTCCGCAGCTTCCGCAATGGCCGGCAGCGCAACGAATGCGGCCAGCAAGCTTGCGGCAAGAACCTTGAACCTCATGAATACTCTCCCTTTGCGCACCGTTGTCGCGGAACCGCCAACGAATGTCTTCCGCATCTCATGCGCCTACCCCAGCGCCATTCGGTAAGACTTTCCAATTCCGGCAAGATGAAGGCCATCGCATGCACGGAATCTGATAGGATTTCGTGGCCAGCCTTCAATCTTTGCATGTATTCTAGAAGTATTCGTATGAATGCAGCTTGAACGATGGTTTACGGCTGCTTGAAAATCTGCCGGATTCGTTGACATGGCCTGGTTGCGGCTCAGGATCGCGGGTCACTGGCTGCAGTCATTGGAGAGATCGATCGGAGAAATTGAAAGGTGGCCTTGAAATTGCCGCCTTGCCTGACGATATACGGTTCAGTCATGCAGCCGATGGCGGCTGGCGCGCTTCAAAGCGAGCCGTTTCCGTTCATCGTGGTCTCGAAAGTGAAGTTGACCTTTGGTTAACCTTTCATGATCAATCTGGCTGCAGTTCCGCATTGCCTTTGACCACGGATGTACTGGCACTGATGTGATAGCGGATGGCGAAAGGCCGGGTTATTCCGGCCTTTTTGTTTTAGCGATGGCGTGCTCTTGCGGAAGCGGGGCGCGCCATTTTCAGTTTCAGCACTGAAACTTTATCATCTGTGCGGTATCAAAAGAAAAACCGCCGCAGGGAATGCGGCGGTTTTTCGGTTTAAGCTTTTCCGGTTCAAGCAAAGTGCCCGGCGGACCGGGCGACCTTGTCAGTTCGCCTTCTTGGCAGCGACCTTGACGACCTTGGCCGGAGCTGCGGCCAAGGTTGCCTTGCCTGCAGGCACATAGCCGGCGCCGATGGCGACATTCAGAGAGATATAGTCGACGGCGCTCTGCTGCACAGCCTGGGCAAGGCTCTGCTGAGCGCTGGTCACGTTGCGCTGCGCGTCCAGAACGTCGAGCAGCGAAGACGCACCATCCTTATAGCTGGCGGTCGAGAGCTGCAGCGCTTCCTGGTAGGACTTGACCTGAGCGTGCAGAGCCGCAACCGTTTGTGCATCGCGGGTGACAGCCGACAGGGCGTTTTCAACGTCCTGGATCGCGGTCCTCACCGTCTGCTGCCAGACGATGTATTGTTCGCGGCTGGAAGATTCCGCGCTTTTGACGCCGGCGCGCAGTGTGCCGCCGTCGAAGATCGGCAGGTTCAGCGCCGGGCCAAACGACCAGCTGGTGAGGCTGCCGCTCGTGGACGAGCTATGGATGTAGGACGGCGAGATCGCACCGCTGAGCGTGATCGACGGGAAGAGCTTGGCTTCCGCAACGCCGATCTGGGCGGTCGCAGCGGCAAGATTACGCTCTGCAGCGCGAATGTCCGGACGGTTGCGGATGAGATCGGCCGGCACGCCGGTGCGGACGCTGCCGCGGAATACCGGCTGGCTGCCGCCGCCCTGCAT
Source organism: Martinezella tropici (assembly GCF_008370325.1). Classification (GTDB taxonomy): domain Bacteria; phylum Pseudomonadota; class Alphaproteobacteria; order Rhizobiales; family Rhizobiaceae; genus Rhizobium; species Rhizobium tropici_B. The sequence continues at coordinate 91,898 of NZ_VNIP01000007.1, forward strand.
CTGTGCGATGATCGTGGACGAAGGCACGTTGAGCAGCGTTGCGATGTGGTGCACCGCCTGACGATAGCTAATCTCGAAGCCAGGAATCGTCGAAAGTGTCGAGTTGACGAGGCCTTCGGCCTGGACGACATCGAGGCGCGAGGCAGCACCGGCTTCGAGCTGGAATTTGGTCAGCGAAAGCGTGTCGCGCCGTGACTTCAGGTTTTCCCGGGCGATCGCCACGAGCGCCTGATAATAGCGAGCGTTGACATAGCTGTTGGCCAGATCCTGCAGATAGGTCAGGCGTGCAGTATCGACGTTGGAGTAGGCGGCATCGAGCGAGGCGTTGGCGCTTTCCGTTGCGCGGCGATACTGACCCCAAAGATCGAGCAGCCATGAAACCGAGGCGGTGCCGCCGGTGCTGTTTCGCGTTTCGGTCTGCGTGCGCAGCGAACCCTTCTGGCCGCTGGTCGTATGGTCGCCGGCAACCGTCAGGCTCGGCAGACCGCCGGCGCCTGCGGTCACGACCGCCGCTTCAGCCTGGTTGATGCGTTCCAGCGACTGCTGGATGTTGAGGTTTTGGCCAAGTCCCTGTGCGGCGAAGGCATTCAGCTTGGAGTCGCCGAAAGCAGTCCACCATTGCGAACCGGCGATATCGCCGTTGACCTTCGTACCGCCCTCCGAGAACTTGGCCGGGAGAGGCATTTCTGGTGGCTTATGGTCTGGGCCGCTGACGCAGCCTGCCAAAACAAGCAGCAGGGCGGGGGCGGCAGTACGAATGGAAACCATCACATTGTCCCACAATTCAATTTACTGATTCAGTGTCTTTTGACGGAGTCGACATGACTCCATGTTCCGGCGCTCCAGTCTTACTCAATACAAACAATGACCCGAAGCGGTCGGCGTCAATCTAGCAACGAGTTTAGCAATAGCACAGTGGCTTTTACGAATTCTCGGCAGCGAACATATGTAGGATCGGGCGAAATATCAGCTTATCGGTAAAAAAAATCTGAAGTGTTGCAAAAAACATACCCTCGCATCCGCAATCAAGGGATGTGAATGGCGCAAAACTCCGTCGCCGCCGCAACTTCCGGGAAGTTTCGGCGTGTCGATTCAGCGAAACGACCGTTCAGACGGTCTCCTACGGGAAATAACGGCCGAGGCTTGCGCGAACCCGGTCACGCGGTGTTGCTTCGCGATCGTCAGGCACGAAAGGCGTGCCTGTTATCGCTTCGAAGGCGCGGATGTAGACCTTGGACGTCTGTTCGACGAGTTCGCTCGGAATCTCCGGAATCTCATCCTTGTAGGGGTCGCAGCGCTCGGTCACCCAGGCGCGCACGAAGTCCTTGTCGAAACTTTCCGGGCGCATGCCCTTTTCGAAGTGCTCCTGATAGCTGTCGGCCAGCCAATAGCGGCTGCTGTCGGGCGTATGGATTTCATCGGCGAGAATGATGGTTCCGTTTTCGTCGGTCCCGAACTCATATTTGGTATCGACGAGGATCAGTCCGCGCTTGCGGGCAATCTCCTGCCCGCGTGCGAACAGAGCAAGGGCATAGTCCGATAGCGTCCGCCATTGCTCCTGCGTCAGAAGCCCGTGCTCGACGATCTCGGTCGGCGTCAGGGGCTCGTCGTGACCGCCGTCGAATTCCTTGCTCGTCGGCGTAATGATCGGCTCCGGCAGGATCTGGTTGTCGCGCATGCCGTCGGGCAGCGTAATCCCGTACATTTCCCGCTGGCCCTTCTTGTAGAGCGTTAGGATCGAGGTACCGGTCGTGCCGGCGAGATAGCCGCGGATGACGACTTCGACGGGGAGAATGTTCAGCCGCTTGCCGACGACGACGTTCGGGTCCGGATAGTCGATCACGTGGTTTGGGCAGATATCGCGCGTCTGTTCGAACCAGTAGCGCGCGGTTTGCGTCAGGACCTGGCCCTTATAGGGAATGCAGGTGAGGATGCGGTCGAAGGCGCTGAGCCGATCGGTGCTGATGATGATGCGGCTGCCATCGGGCAGATCGTAATTCTCGCGCACCTTGCCGCGATAGTAGTTGGGCAATTCCGGAAAATGGGCTTCGGAGAGAATTCGCAACGTGTCCACCAACAGGCTCGTGCATCCGCCCGACGGATGCTTCTTGAGCGGACCCTTAGCGCATTGCGGCCGGAATCGGAACGGTCTTCCCATATATAATACGCAATCCGTCTCCAGTCGCGTGGTTGCGGCGGCGAAAAGCGGTCAGTTCGGCCGGCGCCAGCAGCCGTTCTCACTTCGCTCGAGGATCGGCGTCGAAAAGACGCCGACGATCCGCTCGCTCCATTGCTTGCCGCCCATATCGACACGATCGCGCCAGCGTTCGGATTGCAGCATGGCCGCGCCGATCACGACAGGCTCGATGCCGCAGGACGCCAGGAGAGAAAGCCCGGAAACGATCGAGGCACCGCTGGAAATGACATCGTCGACAAGCCCCACGCGCTTTCCTTCCAGCAGCGGCAGCATCCGCGGGTCTATATAGAGACGCTTTTCCTGGTTTGGCGTAGTGATCGAGGAAAGCGGGACCGACAACTCCTCGCGATACCAGAACTTGCGCGATGTTCCGAGCGGCACATAGCGCGCATGACCGAGCGCGCGCGCCACCGCTGCTGCCAGCGTCAGGCCAAGCGTCGGCAATCCGGCGACCACATCGACATCAAGGGCCGCGATCCGCGCTGCCAGCGCTGCTCCCAGCGCCTCCAGCACGGTGAAGCTCGCCTGATTGACAATGAGCGATGCCAGCGCGTGTTCGCCATCGGCGAGTACGCGGATCGGCAGGCGCAATTGACGTCCGTCCGGCAGTTCGGCCACATGAAAATCCGCTCGCTTCTCCATTGGGTCGAAGCTGCCTGGCGCATGCAGCTCCTGCCAGAAGTCGTGGGGTTGCATTGCACTCCGCCTTCTATCTGTTGACCTTCATTCCGGCGCGCCGGTGCAGTCCAAGGATTTCGGCCTCGGTCAAGGCCCGCACGCCGCCCTTCGGCAGATTGCCGAGCGTGATATCGCCAAAGGCGACACGCACCAGCCGCAGGCATTCGATGCCGAGTGCCTCCAGCATGCGCCGGATCTGGCGGTTGCGGCCCTCCTTGAGCTCCACCTCGATCCAGCCGTTGCGGTCGCCTGCGCGCAGCAGGCGGGCGGAGATCGCGGTCAAAAGCTCGCCGTCGTCGACGATGCCGCGCTCCATGCGCGCAAGCTGTTCCTGATCCATGATGCGGTCGACCTGCACGTGATAGGTTTTGCCGACATGGCTGACCGGATCGAGAAGTGTCTGGGCGAGCACCGTATCATTGGTAAAGAGCAGCAACCCTTCGCTCGCCTTGTCCAGCCGTCCGACCGGTGCGAGGTGCCGGGCATCGATCTCCTTGAGGCAATCATAGACCGTCGGCCGCCCTTCGGGGTCATCGCGGGTGGTCACCAGCCCGCGCGGCTTGTTCAGCATGAAATAGAGCTTCTTTTCCGCTGATATCTCTCGACCATCGACCGCGAATTTCGAATGCTCCAGATCGACCCAGGTGGCGGGATCCGAGATCTTCCGGCCATCCACGCTCACGCGGCCGGCGGCAATCAGCGCCTCCGCCTGGGTGCGGGAGCAATAACCGAGCTTGGAAAGCGCCCGCGGCAAGGTCACGCGCTTGCCTTCGGGCTCCTGGGCGCGCTTCGCCGCCTTGCCGGATCTTTGCGGTGATTGCCGCTGGCTCACCCGTTCTGCCTCGCGATCGTCATTGCTGCGGCCGGGCGTTGCGCCCGGTAAGGACATCCTTTCGCATGGCGGCGGCGGGGACGCAAATCGCATTATCAGGGAGCAGGTAAGGCTGAAAGGCAGACAGGGCTCGCACTTCGTGGATGCGAGCCCTGTCGCGGGCCGGAGCGGGCGATGGGGTCGGGTAGGCGGCAAGGCTGCCGCCTTTCGCTCCGGAGGGATCGCGCTTGCCCGGAAACCTGCACTGCTTCTTTTGCTGGGATTTTTCAAAAGGCGGGAAATTTGTTACAGTTTGTAACGCCGGCCGTTTCCCTGTTGCCAAAACGACCTCTCGCCCCGCATGGAAGGGCCATGGTTTCCGCATCGCTTCTTCTGGTCGAGGACGACCGCGAGATTAGGGCGCTCCTGGAGGAGTTCCTGAGCCGTGAGGGTTTTTCCGTGCAGACGGCCGACAGCGCCGCCGCCATGGACCGCATTCTGTCCAAGGGTTTTCCCGATCTGATCATCCTCGACCTGATGCTGCCCGGAGAGGACGGTTTGTCGGCATGCCGCCGCATTCGTGCCCGCAGCAAGGTGCCGATCCTCATATTGACGGCGAAGACGGAAGATATCGATCGCATCCTTGGCCTCGAAATGGGCGCCGATGATTATCTCGGCAAGCCCTTCAATCCGCGCGAGCTTCTGGCGCGCATCCGCGCCATCCTTCGGCGATCCGGGCCGGAACGTCCGGAAGATGCCAGCATCCCGTCACGCCGTAAGTGTTTCGCCGGCTTGACCGTCGATCTCGACGGCCGTGTCATCGAGATGCAAGGCGAACGCGTCGTGCATCTGACGACAGCGGAGTTCGATCTGCTCGTCTGCTTTCTCGAACGGCCACGGCGTGTCCTGTCGCGCGAGCAATTGCTCGACTGGACACGCGGCCGCGGCGCCGATCCCTTCGATCGCACCATCGACGTCACGATCTCCCGCCTGCGCACCAAGCTCGGTCATTGCCTACCCGAGGGCGCCCATATCATCACCACCGTGCGCAATGCCGGCTATCTCCTCACCACGGACGTCAAGGATGTCTGAGCCATGCTGAAACTCGGTCTCGTCGCCCGCATCATCATGATCGTCGCTGTGGCATTGTTCGTCATACAGCTCGCGGCTTTCGCCGCCGCCCAGCTGAAGCCGGATACGTCGCTCAATCCGGAGCTGTCGCCTGCCATGCAGGTCAAGACAGCGGTCCGTCTTCTCGATGCCGTTCCGCCCGAGGCGCAGCCGATCGCCGTGCGGGCGCTGAATTCCAATGGTCTGGCGATCCGGCTCGCCGATGCGCCGGCAGCCGGTGAGAAGAACGCGACTTCGGATCTGACGCTCACCGGCAAGTTGGCGCGCGAATTCGCCAATATCGCCTTCGGCAACCGTTACTTCAACATGCGCTCGCTGGCGGAAAGACCGCAGGGCTGGTTCTCGGTCGGTGCGCCGGACCGGATCATAGAAGTGTCGATCGGCGTTGCTAGCGGCAAGATTGCGGTCTTCAATCTTCCCGAGACGCCGACCGTGCGATTGCACGGAATTCCCATCGGCCTTATCTCGGGCATCCTCGGCATGCTGGTCGCGGTCATCGCCATTGTCGCGGTGGCGCGCGAAACCCGGCCCTTGACGCGGTTGTCCCGTACCGTCAACTCGATCGGCAATGGATTGCAGCCGGTTCATATTCCGGAAAGGGGAGCCTGCGAGCTGCGCATGCTGATCAAGGCGATCAACGCCATGCAACTGCGCATCGCCGCCCTGGTCAATAATCGTACCCTCATCCTCGGAGCGATCTCGCATGATCTGAGGACCTATCTCACCCGCTTCCGCCTGCGCATGGAAATGATGCCCGACACGCCGCATCGTGATCGGGCGATTGCCGATGTCGAAGCCATGCAGCGGCTGGTGGAGGATGCCCTGGGCTTTGCCCGCAGCACCGTCGTTTCGGACGGCAAGACCATCGTCGATCTCGATGCAGCCATTTGCGGCCACCTGGCGGAGCGGCAGGACGGGCAGGACCTTGTCGTCTTCGCGCCGATCGGGCAGCCGATCGCGGTGACCATGACCGAGACCGCCCTGGTGCGCGTGCTGGACAATCTCATGGACAATGCGCTGCGCTACGGTTGCCGAGCCGATATCGCCGTCGAACGCCGCGGAGAGCAGACCGCCATCATTGTAGGGGATCGTGGGCCGGGCATTCCGGCAGACCGGCGCAAGGAAGTGCTCGAACCCTTTGTGCGGCTGGAAGAATCGCGCAACCGCGATCTCGGTGGCAGCGGTCTGGGCCTTGCGATCGTTCGCCAGATTGTCGATGCGCATGGCGGTGCGCTCTGTCTCGAGGATCGGGAAGGAGGCGGGCTGAATGCCGTTGTTCTATTGCCGGTGGCGGTGATGGAAAGGAAAGCGGCCTGAATAGGCGCGATTATTTGACAATCGTGCGGATGCACGATCGACGTGCCGTGCGAACGGTGCCTGCTCAGTGGCAGGTCAAGAATTTCCTGAGCTCTTCCTGGCTCAACACGATACCGGCCGCTGCCTTCAGCGGATCTGGATGCGTATAGGTAAAGCTCGGCAGGTCGGGCAGATCCAACGCTTGGCGCATGCTCATGATGCCGAGTGCGCGTCGGCCATTGGCGCTGTCGAAACTGACTTCGATAATGCTTTCCGGTCTTGTTGTGTGCATTGTTTCCTCCCTTCTCTAATATATAGCAGAAAGCTCATGTAAAATCTCGGTTTTTCTAAGGCTTGCGCGCCAGTTGCGTATCGGCGGTTCGTATCGCTGTCCGAAGGTTCCAATGAGCATGATGGTTGGGTTTGAAAGGGGCTCAATCGTCAGAAGCTGGCGATAAGGCGCCAGGCATGGAAATTTTGACCGTCTGGACAAACTTTTTCGAGGCCCCTGAGGAAAACTTTCCTTTGTTTCTC
>NZ_VNIP01000008.1 GCF_008370325.1 Martinezella tropici
CGTTTCCTTCGTCGATCTCGACTTCGGTTTCGACCCGGAGACGCTGAATCCTGAGGATCGCGAACAGGCGGAGGAGCATTTCCGGCTCTACGACGAGCGGACGAAGGCCTGGGAAGCCGATGGCTTTCCGTCGGCCGCGGTCGAGCAGCTCGTCGACTGCGCGACAAACTTCCGGACCCAGCGCCTGATCATCGCCGGTGCCGGCGAATCCCAGACACATGATGCGACGGCGGCATCATCGAAGCTCCTCGGTCAAATGACCCGCAAGGACCTCGGCGATACGCATCTTTGGGGTCACAATAGCTGGAACCACTTCATGGGCGACCATGCGGTCGTCGCGATCGTCATTCCACTCTCCGCCGGCAAGACGCTGGTCAGAACCAAGTGGCTCGTCCACAAGGATGCCGTCGAAGGCAAGGACTACGATTTCGACAAGCTGACCGACGTCTGGATCGCAACGACCGACCAGGATGCGGATCTCGTCGCCCGCTCGCACGCCGGCACACTCGACCCGGCCTATCAGCCAGGTCCCTATTCCCGGTTCTCGGAAACCAATCTCGACAAGTTCGCGGCCTGGTATATCGATCGGATGCGCGCCCATGGGTATTGAGTTCACACAGATGCAAAGGGCCCACGCCGACGTTTGGGATCCGGAACGGGACGAGACCCTCATCTGCGTCGACGTGCATCAGGAAACGCATGACGTGAGGAGCTTCACGTTTGCATCTCCAGAAGGCAAGCGTTTCAACTTCGATGCCGGACAGTACTTCCTGTTCGATTTCCCGACGGGCTCGGAAGGCGAGGCTCGCTGTTACAGCATCTCGTCCTCGCCCTATCGCAATAATGCGTTCACCGTGACAGTCAAACGGGTACCTGGTGGCAAGGTCTCGAACTGGCTGCATGACAACATGGTTCCCGGCATGACGGTCAAGGGTCAGGGGCCGCTCGGGCACTTCATCCGCCCGAAAGTGGCGGGAACGAAGCTCCTGCTGCTTTCAGGCGGTTCGGGCATCACCCCTGTCATGTCGATCACCCGTGACTTGGCGGATAGCTGCGAGCCGGCGGACATCGTGTTTCTTCATGCGGCTCGTACGCCACTGGACCTCATCTTTCGCAGTGAACTATCCTGTCTTGCAGCCCGCATGAAAGGCCTACGACTGCAATTCCTGCCGGAAACAGTCGCTGGCGAGCGCGCCTGGCCAGGTTTGACCGGCCGAATCTCATCCGAGTTCCTGAAGCTTGCCGTTCCTGACATCGCCGAGCGGGTCGTCATGTGTTGCGGTCCGGCGCCATTCATGGCGGCGGCCCGCTCGATCACAGCAGCGCTTGACGTTCCTGCGTCGAACTATATCGAAGAGAGCTTCGATGCAGCTGTCATCGACGAACCCGGCCTCGACATCGAGGCACAGCCTGCGGGCAAGATCTACCAAGTAGAATTCTCGAAGCAGAAGCGGATGCTCGAAGTCTCCGCCGATCAGACCGTGCTGGCAGCCGCGAAGAAAGGCAGCATCAGGCTTCCATCATCCTGCTCCAACGGCATGTGCGGGACCTGCAAGTCCAAGCTCGTCTCGGGTTCGGTGGAAATGAACCACAATGGCGGTATCAGGCAGCGGGAAATCGACGCCGGTATGTTCCTGCCCTGCTGTTCGAAACCTCTGAGCGATCTGGTCATCGATCGCTGACCGGCGAGGATCGGTGCGGCCCGCTTTCAAGGCGCGAAGCGACAGGAGCCCAATATCGTGCTAATCGCCTGGCCGTCCGGGAAGATTTCCTATGGTGTCGATCCAAGCCAGCCGAGACGAGCACCAGCTCTGCGATTGGGGTCGGAGCTCGTATCGCTGGTTTATCGTCCCCAGGCGAATGCCTACCTCGTCAGCATCTTCAAGCTCTCCGGTCGTGTAGATCGGCGACCCACAATTCGGGCAAAAGTACTGAAGCCGGCGACGGCCATTATCGCCGAATTTCACGTAGAGTTTCGGCTCTCCACCTGTGATCTCAAATGCCTTGCGTCGCGCAGGCACGGTGACCCTATAAGCCGTCCCGGTCAGTCGCTGGCAGTCTGTGCAGTGGCAGATCGACACCTTCTCGGGGTCGATTTCCGCCTTGTACGAAACAAACCCACAATGACATCTTCCATCTATGTGCATCGGCTCCCCGCTTTCGCGCTGCGTACACCCCTTAAAAAATCTAGGGCGGCATCAGGACGGTTTCCATCGAATGGCATCGCCTTCGACATTTTACATAGGCAGGACGCGGCTCTTCTTCACTGCCAGGTCGCGACGTAAAGACTCGTCCTTATGAAAGATCGGCCGACCGACTTGGCCGGCCGACACATCAAAGATCCTTCGCGATCCTGAGACCGTCGTAGATCGCGGCGTGGGTGTTGCGCGCGGCGACCGCATCGCCGATCCGGAAGAGCTGGAACTGGCCTTCCTCATTGCGGACGACGGACTGCGGCTCCCCTGCAAGAAGCTGGTCGTACGAGGTCTCGCCCAGGTTTCGCGAGTGCGGCTTGAGTTCGAAGTACAGTTCGTCGAGCGGGATCGTGCCATGATTGACCACGATCTGGTCAACGACCCTTTCCTTGGCGACGCCGCCGTAGTCGCTCCCGACCGTCGCGATGATCTGGTTGCCGCTCTTTTCCGCCGATTCCAGCCGGAACGTCACCGTGAACGTGACGTCCAGCTTCTGCAGCGAGCGCATGTAAGGAACAAGGTTCATCGCCATCACTTCCGGAGCGAAGGACCGGTCCGGCGTCATGATCTCGACCTTTGCACCCGCTTGCGCGAGGAATTCGGCTGCCTGCAGACCGGCATGATCGCCGGCGTCGTCGAAGACGAGTACGTTCGTGCCTGGCTTCACGTCGCCCGAGATGATGTCCCAGGACGAAACCACGAGTTCGTTGCCCTTCGTGAGAACGTCGGTATGCGGCAGACCACCGGTCGCGATGATGACGATATCAGGTTTTTCGGCGGTGATGGTCCCGGCTTCCGCCCAGGTGTTGAAGTGGAAGGTGACGCCAAGCTTCTCGCATTGGCTCATGCGCCAGTCGATGATGCTGATCATCTCGCGGCGGCGCTCACTCTGCGCCGTCAGACGGATCTGACCGCCGGCATTATTCGCGGCCTCGAAGACGACGACGTCGTGACCGCGCTCGGCGGACACGCGCGCCGCCTCGAGCCCCGCCGGTCCCGCGCCCACAATAACGATCTTCTTGCGGAGTTCGGCCTTCTCGACGATGTGCGGCATCGTCTGCTCGCGCCCGGTCGCCGCGTTGTGAATACAGAAGGCAAGGCCGCCCTGATAGATGCGGTCAAGACAGTAGTTGGCGCCGACGCAGGGACGAATATCGTCCTCGCGCTTCTCGATGATCTTGCGAACGATATGCGGGTCCGTCATATGGGCGCGCGTCATGCCGACCATATCGACCTTGCCTGCCGCAATTGCGTGGCGGGCGGTCGCCACGTCCGGGATCTTGGCCGCGTGGAACGTCGGAAAGTTCGTCGCGGCACGGATATCGCCGGCGAAATCGAGATGCGGAGAGTTCGCCATGCCCTGGATGGGAATGACATCGGTGAGACCAGGATCGGTGTCGATATGGCCGCGAATGACGTTGAGATAGTCGATCAGGCCGCTGTCGCGCAGCCGCTTCGAAATCTCGATGCCCTCTTCTTTGCCGGTACCGCCGGGAAGGCATTCGTCCGCGGTGTATCGAACGCCGAGAATAAAATCGTCCCCTACCCGCTTCCGTATCGCCTTGAAGACGTCAAGACAGAAGCGCATGCGGTTCTCGAGCGAGCCGCCGTACGGCCCATCGAGTTCGTTGGTCAGCGGCGAGACGAACTGGTCGATCAGGTGCCCGTAAGCCTCCAGTTCGATGCCGTCCATACCGCCGGCCTTCATGCGTTCGGCAGCGTCGGCGAAATCCTTGATGATGCGCTCAATGTCCCAGTCTTCGATCTTCTTCGGAAAAGCCCTGTGCGAGGCTTCGCGCTGGTGGGAAGGAGACACGATGGGCAGCCAATCGCCCTTGTCCCAGCGCGTGCGGCGACCGAGATGTGTAAGCTGGATCATGATCGCCGAGCCGTGTTCGTGAACCGCGTCGGTCATCTCACGGATCCACGGAACAATCTCGTCCTTATAGACGAGCAGGTTGTTGAAAACCGGAGGGCTGTCCCGCGAGACGGCGGCCGAGCCGGCCGTCATTGTCAGGGCGACACCTCCCTTGGCCCGTTCAACCGTATAGGCGCGATACCGTTCCTTCGGCATGCCATCTTCGGGGTACGCCGGTTCGTGAGAGGTCACGATGATGCGGTTGCGCAGCGTCAGATGCTTTAATTTATAAGGCTGGAGGAGAGGATCGTTCGACATGCGTCGTGCTCCGGACTGGAAACGTCGCATGACGCTAAATGAAAATGTACACATATGTCAATAAAGAAAACATAAGCGTCCTTTGCTTAGACACTAATGTACATTTCTCTTGTCGAGATTGCCGTAATTTGATAGGAGACGAGCGATGGACCAGGGTGTAAGCGACAGCGGATGGCGGGGATCTCCGGAGGGGTGGCTGGAGGCCGCCTATTCGTCCCTGATCGATTCCGGAGTGGATTCCGTAAAGATCCAGCCGCTAGCGAAGAAGCTCAAGCTCTCGCGCACGAGCTTCTATTGGTTTTTCAAGGATCGCGAAGAGCTTCTGAGCGCCTTGGTCAGCAGATGGCGGGACAAGAATACCGGGAATTTGGTCAAGCAGTCCGAGGCATATGCGGAGTCGGTTGCGGAGGCGATGCTCAATGTCTTCGACTGCTGGCTCGATAAGGACCTGTTCGATTCTCAGTTCGAGTTCGCCGTGCGCAGCTGGGCCTTGCAGTCCACGGACATTCTCGAGGAGGTTCGTCGCGCCGACCACATACGCATGGAAGCGCTCTTGCAAATGTTCACCCGCTTCGGCTATGACGCCGGTTCCGCCGACGCCCGCGCCAGGACGACCTACCTTGTTCAGATCGGCTACATCTCGATGCAGTCCAAGGAAGACATCGCCGTGCGCATGAAGCGGATTCCGGAATACATCACGATCTATACCGGACAAATTCCGCAGCAACGGGAGCTCGACCGCTTCTTCTCGCGCCACGGCTACAAACCAAGCTAGAAACGACAGCATGAGCGGATCAAGAAAGATTGGGATCATCGGCGGCGCCGGCTGGCTCGGCGTGGCGATCGCCAGCTCCTTGATCAAGGCGGGCGCGGTCTCCGAAAGCGATCTTTCATTCCGCAGCCGTCGCCCCGCCGGCGAGCGGCTTGCACGCTTGAATGCGGCACTGAAGTCCATCAAGGCAGACGGGACCTATGACATGATCAACGCCAAATATTTTCCCTTCAGCATTCAGTAGCATCGCAAGCGAATAGTGGAATCCGGCGTCGACTACCGGCCGAACGCGATGTGCCGGATGTGCGCGATTTTTCCCTGCTAGGCGCTAACGCGTTAATTAATAAATTTTCCGCATGTCATCTTTTATTGTGACATGAAAGTGAAAAGAAATTACCCGGAATTTGCGTCTCCGATTGCGCCTCTTTCCCTGGAGACGCATAACGATCACCAGAGCAATTCCAGGACAAGTGCGCAGCGGTTTCCGTCCGGAATTGCGAGAAGACAAAAAGATGGAGCGGTTCAGAGATTCCGTTAAAAGCTGGACCGCTCCGCTAGATCGAACGATTGGAAAAGCGGTCGGCTCCTGATGGAAAAATTGACGCATAGGACGATGGAGGACTTCGCGAAGTCCTGCGGCGTCTCCCGCCCGACCCTTTCCAAGTATTTCGATGATCCGACCAGTGTGAAGCCGACGACACGGGCGTTGATCGAGGCGGCGCTTCGCTCGTCGGATTACCAGCCGAATCTTTATGCGCGGAACCTCAATCGCAAGAGGACCCGCAATGTCGGCATCCTGGTTCCCGCCCTCACCGACCCCTTTTACGCCGAGATGGTCAATCGTCTGGAATTGCGGCTGCGCAATGAAGGCTATTGGCCGATCGTGTTCTCGTCGCATGGATTGCCGGAGCTGGAAGCCGAAGCGGTCAACACAATGTTGTCGCTGAAAGTGGCAGGGGCGCTTGTCGCACCGCTGGGGCAGAAATCCGATCCGCGCACCTTTGAAAAACTCGCGCAGAACCTGCCCATCGTTTACTTCGATACTTATATCGAAGGGAACACGCCGTTCATCGGCAACAACAATTACCAGAGCATGGCGACGATCGTGGAATATCTCTGCCGATCCGGGGAAGCGCCGGCCTATTTCGACATCCCGCATGTCAATCATAATTCACCGGAGAGGCTGGCAAGCTATATCGCCACGATGGAGGCCGCAGGCTACGAGCCGCTGGTGATCGAGACCAACGCCACCTACACATGGGAATTCGAACGCATCGGATACGAGCAGATGGATAGCCTGCTCCAGGCGAAGGCTCTGCCACGCAAAACTATTCTATGCGCAAATGATCGTCTCGCCTTCGGGGTTATGTCGGCAGCCTTTGCGCACCGGCTGAGGGTTGGGCGAAAAAAGGGAGACGATCTGCGTGTCGCTGCCCATGACGACCATCCCTTGAGCCGCTATACCTGCCCGCCATTGACGACAATGGCACAGGATTTCGCCGCGATGACCGCAAACAGCGTCGATGCGTTGCTGACGCTGCTGGGCGACGTGGATGCGCCGGTGCGGTCGATCACGCACAAGGTCACCCTGGATGGGACATTGGTCATGCGACAATCGGCTTGAAGCGTAGCCACCGATCCATCTTGAGCGTTTTCCGCTTTTCTTCGAATCGCGAAAACGCTCAACCTTTTGTTTCTACGCAATTCCGGACGGAAAACCGCTATACACTTTTCCTGGAATTGCTCTAGTTCGCGCGTCCCTCGAAGGAACGCCAAGTCGCCACGGCTTCTTCTATGGCCGGCCGATAGGACCGACATGGTGACGACGAAATGAACGGCCGGAATCGTGTGGTTGAGCACGAGGTCGATTTTGGACTCGGCAAGCAATTGGTCGACGCTCAGGACACGAATGCCATATTCGCGAGCACGCAGCGCGACCGCGTCAGGAGATATATCGGCACACGCACGCAGTTCGACGCCGGCAAATAGCGCTGCATTGTTCAGATAAGTCATCGAGATGTTGCCGCGGCCGATAACGCCAATGCCGAGTTTAGTTTTTGAATTGCCAGGCATATTCCCCGATCCTCTCTGACACGTCGCCCGCCCGCCGCGCTTCGGTACGTCCGAATGATGCGTCCTGGATTGAGTTAAGGCGTCTCGTTTATTGACGCGCGACAAATTTTTATGAAACATGTGCAAATACTGGCGCCGAGGTATGGGGGTCGCCAGTCTTCCTGGGAGGGAACCATGATCGAAAAGGAAAGTCGCCGTCTTCGCGTCGGAGTCCTCGGCTGTGGCCCGATCGCGCAGTTCGCGCATCTGGAATCCTGCGTCAAGGCGAAGAATGCAGATCTTTATGCGATCTGCGACGCGGCACCCGATCTTCTGGCTCGCATGGGCGCGACCTATGAACCGCAGAAGATGTACGACGATTATGATGCCATGCTCGCCGATCCTGAGCTGGAAGCCGTGATTGTTGCGACATCCGACGCCTATCATGTGCCGATGTCCATGAAGGCGCTCGAAGCCGGAAAGCATGTCCTATGCGAAAAGCCGATCGGCGTTTCGGTCGAGGAAGGGCAGCAACTTGCCGAGGCCGTGCGCCGATCCGGCAAGATCCTGCAGGTCGGGCACATGAAGCGCTTCGATCCGGCGCTCGAGGCAGCGCGTGATTTCGTGCGCGACGACATAGGCCAGATCTTTGCGATGAAGGCGTGGTATTGCGATTCCACCCACCGCTATACCAATACGGATGCGGTACAGCCTCTGCCCGTCACCAGCAAGCTTGCGCGCAAACCATCAGGCAATCCCAAGGCCGATCTCCGGCAATATTTCATGCTGGCGCATGGCTCGCATCTGGTCGACACCGCGCGCTTCTTCTGCGGTGAGATCGTCGCCGTTCGCGCCCGACTTTTGGAACGTGCCGGTGCCTATTGCTGGTTCGTCGAGACCGAGTTCGCCAATGGCGCCCTCGGCCATCTCGACTTGACGGTTGCCGTGCGCATGGATTGGCATGAAGGGTTCCAGCTTTACGGCGAGAACGGCTCGGTTCTCGCAAAGACCTTCAATCCCTGGTACTTCCGCTCGAGCGAAGTAGAGATCTTCCACGAGAAGGATGCGACGAGCCGCAAACCGCTCGGCGCGGACGGCCACTTCTTCCGCCGGCAGCTGGAAGGGCTTGCCGATACGGCGCTGAAGGGCGCGCCGATGCGCGGCGCCAATGTCGAGGATGGCCTGGCGTCCATTCGCGCGATGGTGGCGATCGCCCGATCGGTGGAACGGGGTGAGCGCGTCGAACTCGCATCGGTTTCGGGAGCGGTCTGATGCAGATCGGAATCTTCGCCAAGACCTTTCCCGGAACGGAGCCGCTCGGCGTTCTCTCGGCAGTGCGCGATAGCGGTTATGCTTGCGCGCAGTTCAATCTCGCCTGCTGCGGTCTCCCCTCCATGCCCGATGCCGTTTCGGAAACGACGGTCGCAGCAATCCGGGCGGCCGTCGAGGCGACGGGCATTTCGCTTGCTGCCCTGTCAGGCACCTACAACATGGCTCATCCGGAGATTGCCATACGTCGAGCGGGTCTCGCCCAGCTCGCCGTCGTCATCGAAACGGCGGCGGCACTCTCCATCCCGCTGGTGACGCTTTGCACCGGAACGCGCGACCCGAACGACCAATGGGCCTATCATCCCGACAATGGCGACCCATCCGCCTGGGCCGACATGTCGGCGGAAATGTCGAAGGCTCTGGAGCTGGCGGAACGGCACGGCGTCGATCTCGGCATCGAGCCGGAACAGGCCAATATCGTCACGTCGGCAAGTGACGCCCGGCAGCTGATCGGCGAGATGGGGTCGCGGCGGTTGCGCATCGTGCTCGATCCCGCCAATCTCTTCGAACAGGCGACACCGGCACAGGCGCGGGCGATCGTCGAAGAGGCGATCGAAATCTCGGCCGGCCATATCGCCCTGGCGCATGCCAAGGATCGTCACGGCGATGGCCGCTTTGCAACCGCCGGGCAAGGGGTGGTGGATTTTGCCGACTTCATCGCGCGGCTGCGCTCGGTGAATTTCGATGGCCCGCTCGTGACGCATGGTCTTTCAGCTGCCGAAGCATCCGGCGTTGCCGACTTTCTCAAGGCGCTGATCTGATGGAAAAGAAATCGTTCAAGCGCGGCGACGCGGAACTTGCCGCCTATGAGGACGGTCAGGGGCTTCCCATCATCTTCCAACATGGTCTTGGCGGCGACGAGGCGCAGGTGGCGCAGAATGTCCCAGCTGCGGGTATGCGCCGGCTGACGCTGGAGTGCCGCGGACATGGCGCATCCTCGCTCGGCAATACGCGACCCTTTTCGATCCGTATGTTTGCCGACGACGTTCTTGCCGCGGCCACCGAATACGGGTTTGACCGCTTCATCGTCGGCGGCATTTCGATGGGAACGGCCATTGCCCTGCATCTTGCCCATCGTCATGCCCACCGGATCGCCGGGCTCGTTCTCGTGCGCCCCGCCTGGACCTTCGGCGCATCGCCGGACAATCTCGAACCGATACGCGCCGTTGCAGCCCTGATCCGTTCGCATCCGGTAGAGGAGGCCGAAAGCCGCTTTATCGCTTCTGAAATGGGACGACGGATCGCCTCCGAAGCGCCAGACAACTTCTCGTCCCTGCTTGGCTATTTCGACAGGCCAGATGCCGTCGCCTTTGCCTCCGTTCTGGCTGACATCGCCGCTGACGGACCGAATGTGCCGCAGACAGCCGCCGCCGCCCTTGCCGTGCCCACCCTCATTATCGGCAACCGGCAGGACGCGATCCATCCGCTCTCCTGCGCGCAGACGCTCGCCAATGTCATTCCGGCCGCAAGCCTTGTCGAAGTCACTGCCAAGGCTGTCGACAAGAACAGGCATTTTGCCGAGGTCCAAGATGCCATCGCGCATTTTCTAGCATCCAAAACAATCCGGAGCTTCGTTCCATCATGACGTCCAAACCCCTTTCAGGCCAGGCGGCTATCGCAGCGCTTCCCCGCAACAGGCTTCTCGGCGAGTTCTCGCTCTGGTCGGCCGATCTTGCCAATATGGAAACCGATCTCAAGCGTATCGAAGCCTATGTCGACCTGCATCACATCGATGTCGCCGATGCGCGCTTTACCCCGGGCTTCCTGTTCTTTCCGGATTTTGTCGCGCGCATCGCCAAGTCGACCGCCAAGCCGATCCATGTGCATCTCATGGTCGAGGCTGAAATCGTCGAGGAGCAGACGCGCCAATTCATAGAGGCAGGTGCTGATTTGATCAGCGTCCATGCCGAAAACGGCGATGCCGGCTTGCGCGCAATCGCGCTTGCCAAAAAGCTGGGAGCCGAAGCCGGCGTGGTGCTGCGGCTCGAAACGCCCGTTTCTGCGATCGAGCCTTTCATCGATCACGTCGCCTTCGTGACGCTGCTCGGAACCTTGATCGGCGTCAAGGGACAAAGCCTCTCCGAAAAGGCCTGCGACCGGCTGATCGAGGCCCTCTCGCTGCTGAGGAAAGCCGGTCGTGAGGAGCAGGTGATCCTCGCCGCTGATGGCGGCATTCGCGAGCAGACAGTGCCGCTCTTGCGCCAAGCCGGGGCGCAGACCGTCGTTCTCGGATCGCTGGCATTCGGCGACAAGAACCTCGGCGACCGGATCGCCTGGCTGCATGGGCTGGAGAGCCGGGTTTCGTGAAAAAGGTCGCTCTTGCCTTCGATCTTGGTGGAACTGAGCTGCGCGCCGCACTCGTCGACGACGTGGGATGCCTTCTGGCGTTCTCCTCGCTGTCGACGGACGCGGCTGGAGGGCCTGCGGCCGTCATCCGACAGATCGAACTGCTGGCGGAAACGGTGCTGGCGGAAACGCCCGATCTTTCTCCGATCGGGATCGGGATCGGCGCGCCAGGCCCGCTCGATCCGGACGCCGGTGTCGTCATTGCGGCGCCGACCCTGGTCGGATGGTACGAGGTTCCACTGGCAGACATTCTCCAAAACCACTTCCAGCTTCCCGTACGGCTCGAAAACGATGCGAACGCGGCAGCGCTCGGCGAATGGCGATACGGCGCCGGTCATGGTGCGAGATCGATGGTGTTCGTCACCGTATCGACCGGCATTGGCGGTGGCGTGATCGCCGATGGCCGGATCCTGCACGGCAGACGTGGCCTGGCTGCGGAGATCGGCCACATGACGATCACGAATGAGGGCGAGCGTTGCTTTTGTGGCGCCGTCGGCTGCTTTGAGGCCGTCGCCTCCGGCACGGCACTCGGCAGGCGGGCAACCGCCCGCACCAGGCCGTCAGACGGGTCGATGCTGCGCAAGCTCGCCGCCGATGCAGAAGTGACCGGACGACATGTCGTCGATGCCGCGCGAAAGGGCAACGCCGATGCACTGGAGCTACTGAATACCGAGGCGCGGTGGTTGGGGATCGGCTTCACCAACCTGCTTCATCTCTATTCCCCCGACGTGCTGGTCGTGGGTGGAGGAATTTCGCATGGCTTCGATCTTCTGCACGATCAAATGGTGGCGACGGTTCGCGAGCGCGCCATGCCCGCCTATCGCGACGTTCCGATCGTTGCCGCACAGCTCGGACGCCATGCGGGTCTGATCGGTGCCGCCAGCCTCATCTTGGGCACCGAAGGAAGGGACGATCTGGCGCCTACCGGCGTGGAAAGCACCGACCTTGGCGCGGATACGAATCTCGACAAAAAGGAGGACCACCATGTCTAATCTCGTGCTGCGCGATGTTCGCAAGTCCTGCGGCGCAATCGAGGTGATCAAGGGCATTGATCTCGAAGCCGCCGAAATCGACCATTCGGATCCGTCTACAAGCCGACGGAACAACTTGCGCGGACGATGATTTTCAAGACATGACCCATGCGCTGAGCTGTCTTGCGATCTCTATCGCTTTGATATTTTCAGGTCCGGCTGTCGCCGCTCCCATAACCGCTCAGGATGTCAATAGCGCCACCATGACGTCCATACAGACCGAAGCGCCGGGCGAGAAGCCGAAGAAGCCTGACGCGGCAATTGTCAAGCTCCAGGTCCTGCTGGATCGAGCCGGCTCTTCTCCTGGCGCTATCGATGGCTACGCCGGAGAGAACCTCAGCAAAGCAATTGCAGGATTTGAAGCTTTGCAGCGGCTTCCCGCCGACGGAAAGCTCGATCCAGAAGTACTCCGGCGCATTGAAGATCAGATACCCATCATTCAGGCATATGCCATAACAGCGGACGACGGGAAGGATCTGGTGAAGAGCATTCCCAAGGACTATGCCAAGCAAGCCAAAATGGATCGCCTCGGCTATACAAGCATCGCCGAGAAGTTAGCCGAACGTTTCCATATGAACATCGCTCTCCTGAAAGCACTCAATCCGACCGCGTCTTTTGCCCCCGGTGAGACTATCATGGTTGTGATCCCCGGCGAGGCGAAGACCGGTGTGGTGAAGCGGATCGAGGTCCACAGAAAGTTGAGCCAGGTGTTCGCTTTTGCAGAAGATGGGTCGTTGTTGACGGTCTACCCAGCCACTATCGGCAGCGAGGAATCGCCCTCCCCCTCAGGAACACACAAGGTCAAGGGCGTCGCTCGATTGCCGCCATATATCTACAATCCGAAGATCAATTTTCAACAGGGTCACAACAAGAGGATCCTGAAGCTGCCAAGCGGGCCGAACAATCCGGTCGGTACGGTCTGGATCGATTTGACCGAACCCACTTATGGCATCCACGGAACGCCGGCTCCAGAACTCATCGGCAAAGTCGGCTCTCATGGATGCGTCCGCCTGACAAACTGGGATGTGGAAGAGCTGGCAAGGATGGTAAAGCCGGGCGTAGGCGTTGAATTTGTCGATTGACCATCGGCCGGAATTGACCCCTCGGGCGACAGGCCAAAGCCTACGTCAGCATCAGCTATTGTCCGCTCGATTTTGGGGAATTGCTCAATCCCGGGCCTGGGATCTTCAATGCAATCCGTCCGATAAACTCAGCCATATTTGCGCCGCGATCGGTGAAGAATGCTGACGCGAAGCGGATGAGGAAATTAAGGGCGGGCAAATAATCTTTCTGCGACCGCCGGGATTTCCCGTCTGTTAGGTCGTCATTCAGCAAAGCAGCGCACAATTATGATTTCTGGATCTGAGCGCATGGTAGTCAGGCCTGTGGGGCAGGCGGACCGCTAAGATCGCCGTTGCGGGCAGTGGTACATGTGGATCCAGAATATTTTGACAGGAGATTTAATTTCGTGCGGTTGAGATATGCCATTCGAAGCATCGCCCAGATGCTCAGCCTTTGCTCTCTTACCATCATCATCCCTTCAACATCGCAATCTCTTGCCGCGGAGCGCCAACCAGATCTTCCGGCATGGCTGAATGCCTATGTCGGCGAAGGCGACGGTCAGATCGCCCGACCGATTTTGCAGAGAGCGCGCGCGCTCTACATGCAGAAGATTGGCGAAGGCAAGGTCAGGAACCCTTGCTATTTCGCGATGGATGCAACCCGGCCGAACAATCCGGCTGACGGTAAATCGGCGGGCCGTTTCTACATCGTCTGCGAGGCGACGCAGACATTCCGCGTGGTTTCATCGGGCCACGGCAGCGGCCGCGATCTCAAGGGGGTCGTCGACTTCGGCAACGGCCGGATGTGCGCCAGGAACTTCGGCAACGCGATGGATTCGAACCTGACGACCGGCGGCTCCTATGTGACGGAAGAAACGAAAACCACCTTCAAGGGTTACTATCGGGTTTCCCAAACCAAGGATGCTGCTTTCCTTCGCACCTTCGTGCAATTCGACGGTGTTGGTGAAACCGCCAATGCGCGCGCCCGGGCGATCGGCGGCCATGCGGCTGCAAAAGTTGCCGGCATCTGTATGAAGAAGGATCCGCAGAGCCCCTATGCCAATCGTGACGGATATGTTCCGCTCGGAAAGCTGGTGGAATATGCGGGCGGCCGCAGCGACGGCTGCACGAGTTGGTCGGCATCGGACGCCAATCAGATCATCTCCATGGTGAAGGACAATCCAACGACCCTCTACATCTATCCTGAATCCTCGGACATCAAGGCAGTCGCCAAGGCCGTTGCAGCCGGGCGCTCTCCCGCACAGTCCGGATTGTATTGGAACGAGCCCTGCCTGAAGGAAATCGGAACTCCGAAATTTTGGCCGAAGGAAACTTTGGAACCGATCATCGCCCAATACAAGAACGATCATCCGGCACCGCCACCACGGCCGATACCGATTTGCGACCAGCAATGACGACAGCATAATCACAATTGCGGAAAATCAGGGCCGGAGGATCAGTGGCGACGGGCATGGGACTGCAACGTCCTGTTTTTGTGGCGATCGGGCAGGCAGACGAACAGCCTGTCTCCATCGCGCAATTTGCACAGGCGTAGCGGTACGAAAGTCTGATATAGCTTCCGACAACGAATTTACCTCAATGAAATCAATCTACTAGCGAGCGATGAAATTCAGTCGAAACGATCGAATTCGCTAAGGGAAGTACCCATACCGCCGGCAAATTTCTGTATTTTTATGCCCTTTTTGCTGGCAAATGTCCACCCTTTCCGACTCCATGCTTATAGCTCGGGTGCCCTCCAGTTGAGAAATGCGATATAGAGTAATTTACCGTTCGCTGCGGAAGCATCGAGATATCCTGAGCCACACGCAGCGCCAGAGTTGGTCCGTCGTGGTGCCAACTGGAACCGAGCGTTAGGCCCCCACCACTGTTGCGGAACATGCTAAGCGATCTTCCGCATGGCTGGGGCCGTATTCGCCCGCAGAAGGCTCATGAGCATCGGACCGATGGCAAACTCTCCCTTCTTCGTTCGCCGCGTCAGATCGCGTAGATAGGCGCCGGCGGAGTTGATGTGGGAACCACGTTGGAGGATGCAGGCGATGACGGTCGCGGTGTTTTCAGTTCCCATAGCTGCGCAGGCCTCCCCGTAGGCTCCTGAGCTGATCTCAAGCATCGATTTGACGATGAGTGAAGCGGCGAGCAGATCGCGCCAACTCTTGATCTGTCCGCCTGGACCATAGGCGGCAATTTCCGGACATGCTCGCAAAATGAGGTCGAGCGGGAAGGACTTCAATTCTATTCCTGTGCCAATCTCCGAATGACTGTTGTTGAGTGTATGAGACACCGGCATTCGGGTTTCAGAGGGTAGGGGAATGTTGAGGAGACGCGGAGTTGTCCTCGGAGCGAAGCCTCGTGGGGAGGCGTTTTCCGTGGACGGGGCTTCAGATTCAATTTGGGATTCGGAGTCTGAATTCTGTATGTGCCGCTCATTTTGATAGGGATTGGCGCCTAGTTTCGTAGTTTCTGCACGTGTTTCCAATCGGTTGACGATTTCGTCGCGCAGACGGCCGAGCTTCTCCAGCAGCGTTTCCAACTGGGCCACGTTCGGCGAACGCGGAAGGTCATCGATAAGCGCGCGAAAGCCCAAATGGACGGCTTCCCAGGGGCCTTCAATATCCTCGGCAATGGCGGTTTCGATAAGCTTGGTGATATCACGCCGGTGGAGGCTGATGTGTTCCCGCAAACTCTGCACGTGCAATCGCTCGGCAACGACTTCGGCGGCGAGATGCTCGATCTCCTCGGTACGGGACAATAGGGGCGCCAAGGAGAAACCATAGGCCTCATTGAGGTCCCCTGCCCTGTTCCGGCGAGCATAGCGCTTGCCGTTGGGGCTATCCCTGCGGGCAAGAAGCCCAGCGGCGATCAGGGCGGCGAGGTGGCGGCGGATTGTCTGTTCCGCCATGCCATGCGCGCGCAACGACAATTGGGCGTTCGAGGGAAACACGATGAGGTTGGCGCCATCCGAGAGTTCGTTCTTCGGATAGAAGCTCAGAAGAGCATTCAGTACGGCCAGCGCTCGATCCGTCACGCCTAATAAGGGCTTGGCTTCGCAGAGCGCACGATAAATCTTCCACTTGTCGACGGACCTGACTGACTTCCCATGATCGGCTCTTCTTTGAGCTATCAACATGGCAAGCGTCATCGGCCGCCGCCCAAAAGGCGTCGTCACATGTTCGGCTTCCATTTTCTTTCACCTACGTTGTGGCAAAAGAAGTTTGCTCACCAAAACGATGCCAAAGACTCTTGACTGTGATTCGGGGAAGTGCGATTCTCGATTTGCTTAAGATCAGAGAAGGGCTTCCACGACGGCGTCGTTTGGGGGCCTTTTTCTTTTGCGGGTTACGTATCCTTTCCTTCCTGGAACTCGTTGAAGAGAGATTGCAGCCTCTCCTGTACGAACTGATCGAAACCGGGCGCGACCTTGCTATCGAAAACAAAGGTTGCACGCGCCGGCGTTCGCTTAAATGTCACCGGAACACCGGCTATCGATGATGGCGCTGCCGCCGCCTTGGTGGATGCCGGCTTGCCGATTGCAAGAACCATTGCCTGCTGGAAGCGCTCGTCACTGGACATCCGACGATGGTTGTCCGCGGACAACTCCGTGATGATCGGTTCCGATGCGACGCTCTCGAGACGTTCTCCCAGCTCCAGCCAGCGTCTGCGGCCGATGTCGGGAGCAGGGCCGATTGCGCTGATGAGAGCGAGAGGCACTTGTCTGGTAACGATGAGCATCTTCGAGAGAGCCGCCTTGTCCACGCCGAGTGCGGCCATGATGACATCGCGACCGAAGCCGCGCTGCTCGAGGCGCAATGCGAACAACGCGCGCTCGATATAGGATAGGTTCGTGCGGGCACTGTTCTCTTGGCCCTGACTGACCACCAGCTGATCGTCGGTGAGCTGACGCACGACGGCGCGCACCTTGATGCCGAGCTCTTTTGTCGCCGCCAGTCGACGATGGCCGTAGGCGACCTGAAAACGCCCGGGGGTCTCCGGATGCGGGCGCGCGAGGATCGGAACCTGCTGGCCATGTTCGCGTATCTGCTCGACGAGTTGACCAAGCACGACGGGATCTATTTCGAGACGATCGGTAACGAACGATCCGTCGACAAGCTCGGGATCGATATCGACGACCGTCTGACCTTCCGCCAGTTGCCGTTCGAGATCGCTGGCTCGTTCCATCTTCTCTGTGATGTTTCCGAGTGTTCTGGTGATGCCGCCCACGGGTCCGGAACCTCTCGCCTGCGGCAGGAAGCCGGCGATCGGGCGATGGTCCTTCGCGGCCGGTGCCTCCGGGCGGGTTGTATTCGGCGCTGAGATTTCAAGCAGGTTTTTGCGCGCCATCTATTTATTTCCTTCCCCAGGTTAGGCGGATATGCGTCTCGATCTCGCTGTTGACGAGATTGAGGGAATCCAAAGCGCGGTCATAGGTGCCCCTGGTGAACTGGGCACGCTCGACCTCGTAGAGGGTCTGTTTGGTGACGCCGGCATCGGCAACGGCCGTCGATTTGACCATCGCGTTGTGGAGCATGCGGTTGCCGAATATCGCCTTCATGAAACCGGTCATTTGACTTTGCGGTCCGTCGTTTGGCTCGAAGCGCGTCACGAGGTAACGCATCCAGTCATAGCTGGTGCGGCCCCCTGCTCTCTCGACAACGGACATGAGCTCGCTGGTCATCGTCAGAAACTGCGACATGGACATAACGTCGAGCATCTGCGGATGTACCGTGATGAGGATCGATGTCGCGGCGCAAAGCGCCGACATCGTCAGAAAGCCGAGTTGTGGCGGGCAATCGATGACCACCACATCGTAGAAACTTTCGATCCCGGTCAGGACTTCGCCGATGCGGGCAAAGAACATCGTCTCGGCCCTGCCGGCCGCCATTGCGCGCGGCGTCTCGTGCTCGAATTCCATGAGCTCGAGATTTCCGGGGATCAGATGCAGATTAGGCGTATAGGTCGAGCGAACGATATCGGTAATCGGGCGAGGGTTTTCATAACGGATGGCGCCATAAAGCGTTTCGTTTTCACCGACGTCGATCTCGGGTTGGTGCCCGAACAGTGCGGATAGGGACGCTTGCGGATCGAGATCGATGGCAAGTACGCGGTAGCCCCTTAACGCCAGATATTGCGCGAGGTGGGCGGCGGTAGTCGTCTTGCCGGAACCGCCCTTGAAATTCATCACCGAGATGATCTGTAGCTTTTCGGCCCCTCGGCGCCAGGGCACATATTTTGGCGTTCCGTTTCGTTCGTCGAGAACTCTGCGGATCCGATCCATGTCTTCGGCCGTATAGAGCCGCCGCCCGTTGGCAAGCGGATCCGGCCCATGGCCTTCGGCTGCGATCTGGCGAAGGTAACCTTCCCCGATGCCGATGAATGCGGCGGCCTCAGCTGGCGAAAACATCCGCATCGTTTTCTGTGACTGAGGCGGAAAGAGCTTTGCCTGATGTTGTTGGAGCTGATAAGACAGCTCTTGCGCATCTGTTGCCAGAAGCGTTGGTAAATGCTCTTGATCGTCTTGGAGCACGAGACTCGGCTGCATGGTTGTTTTCCCAATTAACTGCGCAATTGTGACGGAATGCCGCTGAACTACGCAGTTATAATATGCTCCGATTCGTGGCCGTTTTACAAATGCTTAAACAAAAGGCAGTTTTTGACTGCTTTTTTCGCATTCGAAGGCCGCCGTTCACTCTGATCGGCGAGTTTGCTCCCTTGATATTCTTGCCGTGTCCGCTCGTGTTGGTATCCGCGGGCTGCTGTGCAGCCTTCGGTGAGGAGTAGTCCGCGGACTACTGACACCATTTGTTCCATGGCGCCACGATGGCAATGAGATTGAGGCGAGGCGACTTAAAAGATCGGTAGTCCGCGGACCACACCGGTCGATCGGGCAATGGACAAGTTCTGGCGCTCATCGGCATCTAGGCCGCTGGCATTCAAGACGAGCAGTGCTGTGATAGGTTCGCGAAGAAGTCAACGGGGCTGCGGAGGACGCGGCGGTCCGCCCGGCGGATCAACGCGCGACGCGATCCGTGCGCTTGCTTCGGCCGAGAAGGGATGCCCGAATTAGCTCTGCCTTGCTCAATGCCGGCTGTGGCGGGCTTGGTTCGTCGTGACTAGCGCTCGTCTTGTCCTGCGTCTGGCGGAGTGCGATCAGGCGCTGCTGTGCCGCAAGCCTGTCTTCCGTTGAAAGCTGTTCGACCGGAATGCCGGCGAGATCGTGACGCATTGAATTCGGCTGCGCGCAGGCCTGGTAATATCGCTTGGAATGAAGAAATGCGCTGGTGGCGCGGCGAAGCGACATGACCGGCACGTCCGGCTTCAGCAGGGGGCGGATTTCATTCCAAAGGCCGAGCGCGAAAGGACGGATCAGGTCGCCGGCTTTGATGGGCAGGATGTCGATAGGGCGAAGCAGGAGCGCGTTGATCGCAGCTGCCTTTTTGACATCGAGCTCGGTCGCAATGATCGGCTCGCGATCGGTCGTCCAGGGTTCTTCCATGAAATCGTTCCTCTGCGTGCAAATCCATTACGGATTGATTGTGAAGTGATTTTGACGAGACGGCAAAGAAATCCGCCTGCGTCTTCTCGCCTCATGCCAAGCTGTCGACCATATATGAGGTGGCGTCTCTCACAGCAAGTTTGGTTAACGGGATTTTCATGATTGAGAGGATAGCTTGCGTCGAGCCGCGAAAAGTACCGGGTACGCGGCGCATTTTCTCTTAAATCGGCAAGCCATGAGAACCTCACTTCGCTCGCGAGGTGTGCGACGGTCCTCCTCTTTCGTTCCTCTTCATATGGCGACCGACCAGCGAGGAGATGCGCACGATCGATCGCTTGCTGGCTTCTTCACCGATTCACCCAATCCTGATGCGAAGCATGGTTTCGATCAACTCCGCCAATTTTTAGGCGCGCTTTCTCTCGGAAACGGCATTGGCCAATACGCAGACTATCGCGCGCTGTTCCGCCATCATTCTTGCTTCCGAGGCTCGCCCTTGAGGGATGCCGGCGATCCGTGCTCGAAGCGTGTTGAGAGACCTTCCATGGACGTAAATTTGGAAGGGGATATCCGGCGGTGGCCACTATTCGGGCTGGATTTGTCATGGAGCAGCAATGCACCGATCAATAGGGCAGGGGCGCGGGTGGCCTCTCCGGCTACCCGGTGTCCAGGTTCGAAGGCAAGCCAGCAGAAGTTATGCGGGACGCGCGTGCAGGATCAGGCCGCTTCTATGCCAGGTGCCGTCGCTAAGCAGGGCAATATCGAAACCTGGAGATAACGACAACGGCTGGCTTGCCGGCGGGTCATCGTCGCGATACACATAACGGCGCTGTCGCGCGAAAGTCCATGCGCGATATCCGAGAAAGCTGCAGCTAAAGCATGTAGCAGCAGCGGAAGCAAAGCGCGATATAGCTTCAATTAAATGAAGCATTAACCATGATCTCAAGCATCTCCATGCTCATCCGGAATTCTGTTTCGAAGAACAGCAGACTGCGGCTTTCGTCGCCTCTAGGCTTCGGGAATTCGGGCTCGACGAGGTGGTAGAGGGTATCGGCGGCACGGGCATCATCGCGACTTTGAGGCGTGGTAACACCAACCGCTCTATCGCGCTTCCACGGTAACGGGAGGGATTCGCCGCCGCTGTACAATCCGAATTACGATTTCAACGATGACGGATTGATCCAGGCGCATGCTGGCACGCGGCGATCGTTCGCAGACGGCTTGCAAGAAATGGCCAAGGCGGCCCAGCCGGTTCGCGCAACGGGTAACGCTACCTGATTTCAGGCTGGCAAAGCGCCGTTGATTTACCCGGCATGCCCCTTTATTTCTCACGCAGAAAGAAGAGGTCAGCTAGCTATGGATAATGAAACAAGCCTCCGAAACGAACGTAAGCGCGGCTCCGGCGTGAAGGTGGTCTACGATATCCTGCGGGACGAGATTCTGGATCTCGAATTGCCGCCTGGCAGCCCCATCGACGAGGTGCAGCTTTCCGAACGTTTCGGCATGTCGCGCACGCCGATCCGCGAAGCGCTGGTGCGGCTTGCGGGCGAGGGGCTGATCGATACGCTGCCCAACCGTTCGACCATGGTGTCGCAGATCGATTTTCTCAACATGCACAGCTATTTCGATGCGCTGGTGCTGATGTATCGGGTCACCACGCAACTTGCGGCGAAGTATCATCGCCCGGAAGATCTGGAGGCCGTGCGCGCGCTTCAGGCGGATTTCGCCGCCGCCGTCGAGGCCCAGGATGCGCTCGCCATGATTTCCACCAACGCCGCGCTGCATCTTGCAATTGCCGAGTCCGGCCGCAATTCCTATTTCACCAGCCTTTTCTCGCGTCTGTTGAATGAGGGCCGGCGTATCCTTCGTCTCTACTATCAATCCTACAATGACCGGCTGCCGCGCCGCTTCGTCGAGGAGCACGATGAAATCATTGAGGCCGT
This sequence comes from Martinezella tropici, assembly GCF_008370325.1. Classification (GTDB taxonomy): domain Bacteria; phylum Pseudomonadota; class Alphaproteobacteria; order Rhizobiales; family Rhizobiaceae; genus Rhizobium; species Rhizobium tropici_B. Next base: position 21,414 of record NZ_VNIP01000008.1, read on the forward strand.
CGCGGCGCGCGATATCGAGCTTGCCGAGCGTCTGGCGCGCGAACATGCGGAACAGATCGTCGCCCAGATTCAGAAATTGCTGGTGCGTGGAGATCGCCTCGACGTGCGGCTTTAGTTGCATATTTCTTGTCGACAAAATAAATACAAAGATATATCAATGCTGCAAAGACGGTGAGGCGCGGCGGCGGATGCGGCTGGGCTGGTTGCCGATCCACCCCAAAAGCCAAAAGGATAGACAGATGAAATCCAGCGTTTTCTCCGGCGTGATCCCGGCGCTCATGACCCCGTGCAAACCCGATCGCAGCCCTGATTTCGATGCGCTCGTGCGCAAGGGCAAGCAGCTCATCGCCGAGGGCATGTCGGCGGTCGTCTATTGCGGCTCGATGGGCGATTGGCCGCTTCTGACGGACGCACTGCGCATGGAGGGCGTCGAGCGGCTGGTCAAGGCGGGCGTGCCCGTCATCGTCGGCACCGGTGCCGTCAATACGGCATCGGCCGTAGCCCACGCCGCCCATGCCCAGAAGGTCGGCGCCAAGGGGCTGATGGTGATCCCCCGCGTGCTGTCGCGCGGTTCGGTCATCGCTGCCCAGAAGGCGCATTTCAAGGCGATCCTGTCGGCCGCCCCCGATCTTCCGGCCGTCATCTACAACAGCCCCTATTACGGTTTTGCAACGCGTGCCGACCTTTTCTTCGCACTGCGCGCCGAACATGCCAATCTCGTCGGCTTCAAGGAGTTCGGCGGCCCGGCCGATATGCGCTATGCCGCCGAGAACATCACCAGCCGCGACGATGACGTGTCGCTGATGATCGGCGTCGACACGGCCGTCTTCCACGGCTTCGTCAATTGCGGTGCGACCGGCGCCATCACCGGCATCGGCAACGTCCTGCCCAGGGAAGTCATTCATCTCTGCAACCTCGCGCAGGCCGCAGCCAAGGGCAACGTCGATGCGCGGCAGCGCGCGCTCGAACTCGAGCAGGCGCTCGCCGTCCTGTCATCCTTCGATGAAGGTCCGGATCTGGTTCTCTTCTTCAAGCACATGATGGTGCTGAACGGCGATAAGGAATATGAGCTGCATTTCAACGAAAGTGACGTCTTGAACGACAGCCAGCGCGGCTATGTCGAGGCGCAGCTCAAGCTGTTCAATACTTGGTATGCCGAGTGGAGCAAGCTTCCGGGCGCCGTGGAAAAGTACAAGGCCTAAGCGGCCGCAATAGCCTAAGCCCAAATGCGAGAGGCCCGAATGGGCCTCTTTCTTGTTATCTTACGTTGGCTTTCATTTACATTTCGATGTTGCTCAAGCTACGGCGTCGAGGCCGAGTTCCTGCAGGTGGTCGAGCTGGCGGATTTCCTCTGCGGTCAGCGGAATGCCATCCTGTTCCGCTCGGGCGCGGGCGGCGAAGCGACGCTGCGAGGGCAGACGCGCACCCTGGCCGGCGATCGCTTCGAAGAGCAGTTCGGCGCGGACGAGCGGATTTCCAGGCCGGCCGGCCGAGAAAGCCTCCGGTGAGAAGGCGACGATGAGTTCGCCGTGACGCGGGGCAAAGGCCGTCGAACCGAGATAGTCGAGCGCTTCGCGGCTGGTGAAATCGCCGATCATGACGCCGGCCAGAAGCTCGATCATCGTGCCGATGGCCGAACCCTTGTGGCCTCCGAACGGTAGCATTGCGCCGGCTAGCGCAGCCTCCGGATCCGTGGTCGGCTGGCCGTCAGCGTCTAGCGCCCAGCCCTCCGGAAGAGATTTGCCGGCCCGACGATGCAGCTCGATCTCGCCACGCGCGGCAACCGAAGTCGCGAAGTCGAAGACGTAAGGTGGATTGTCGAGGCGCGGCCAGCCGAAAGCGAAGGGGTTGGTTCCGAGGAGCGGCGCTGTACCTCCGGCGGGCGCCACCGTGGAATAGCTCGGGCACATGGCGAAGGCGGCGAGGCCCCGATCCGTCAGAGCTTCCACCTCCGGCCATAGCGCGGCGAAGTGCGTGCAGTCGTTGATGGCGAGTGCGGCAACGCCGAAGCGGCGAGCCTGATCGGCAAGCACCGGCATGCCGAGCTCGAAGGCGGCATTGGAAAAGCCGCTCTTGGCGTCCACCCGTACGATGGCGGAATCCTCACGCTGTTCCAGCACCGGCACGGCATCCGGCCGTGCCTTGCCGGCTTTGACTGCGCGCAACACGCCTTCGATGCGATAGACGCCGTGGGATTTGCAGGCATCGCGCTCGCCGGCGACGATGACCCGCGCGATCGCGCCGGCCTGCTGCGCATTGAAGCCGGCTTTCGAAAGGATTGCCACGACTCGGCTTTGCAGCGCATCAGGCGTCAGGTGGGTGACGTCGCTCATCTGAATTCTCCCATGGTTGGTTTGCCGGCATCATAGAGGCGAAAATTATAAATACAAAAAGAATACAAAAATAGACATAGAAACGAACGCCGCCGATTTGTGTTTCAGCGCCTCGTCAAAGGAAACGGAGACTTCGCCCGTCCCGGCGCCGCCGAGATCGTGGCCGACGCACCCACGCCGCCTTGCACGCATATCCGGCGTCGAACGCAAGCGATCAGGTGTTGATCTCCCACGATCGTAAATTCTTTTTGTATACTACATGTATTTTCGATTTGATTTAGGGCCATAAAAAGGGTTTAGTGACCGCGGCCCGCAAATGGCCGCCAACTGGGAGAAGAGATTCTAATGAAAAAAACGGTCATCGCATTTGGCCTTCTGGCCGCCGCTTCCGCCATCTCGCCGGCCAAGGCCGACAAACTGGACGACATCATTTCCTCGGGAACGCTGCGCTGCGCTGTCGTGCTCGACTTCCCGCCCATGGGCTCGCGCGACGCAAACAACAATCCGATCGGCTTCGACGTGGACTATTGCAATGATCTCGCCAAGGCGCTCGGCGTCACGGCCGAGATTGTCGAAACGCCGTTCCCCGAGCGCATTCCAGCGCTGATGTCCGGTCGCGTCGATATCGGCGTTGCCTCGACGTCGGATACGCTTGAGCGCGCCAAAACCGTCGGCATGACCGTTCCTTATTTCGCCTTCGAAATGGCCGTTACTTCCAACGACAAGTCGGGCATCAAGTCCTTCGAGGATATGAAGGGCAAGATCGTCGGCGCGACTGCCGGAACATTCGAGGCGATCGCGCTCGAAAAGCAGGTCAAGGCTTGGGGCACTGGTGAGTTCCGTCCCTATCAGACGCAAGCGGACGTCTTCCTGGCGCTCAGCCAAGGCCAGCTCGACGCGACCGTTTCTACCTCGACCGTTGCCCAGGCAACCGTGAAGTCCGGCAAGTTCGCCGGCATTTCCGTCGTCGGCAAGGCGCCGTTCCAAACGGACTACGTCTCCCTCTTCACCAATCGCGAAGAGTACGGCCTCATCAATTATCTCAACCTCTTCATCAATCAGCAGGTTCGCACGGGCCGCTATTCCGAGCTCTACGAGAAGTGGGTCGGCGGCGCCTTGCCATCCCTGACGGTGAACAGCGTCTATCGCTAATCGGATCGCTCTCAACGACGGCGTAGCCATTCATGGCCGCGCCGTTCGACCTTTCCGAAAGGTGGACGTTCATGTTCAGCTACACCTTCCACTGGAATCAGGCCTTCAAGGTATTGCCGCAGCTGCTCGATGGCGCGGTGGTCACCCTGCAGATCGCAATCCTGTCGATGGCGATCGGCCTTGCCTGCGCCCTGGCGCTCACGCTCTTCAGGCTTTCCGGCAGCCGCCTGCTGACCGGTATCGCCTCGATTTGGGTCGAGGTCGCCCGCAATACGCCGGCGCTCTTCCAGATCTACATGGCCCATTTCGGGCTCGGCAATTTCGGCATTCACCTCAGCCCCTATACGGCGCTGCTTGTTGGTATCGCCTTCAACAACGCCGGATATCTCGCCGAGAATTTCCGTGGTGCGCTCAAGGCCATCCCGGACACGCAAACGCGCGCCGGCCGGTCCCTCGGCATGACATCGCTGCAAGCCTTCCGGCTGATCGTCCTGCCGCAGATGCTGCGCATCGCCTTCCTGCCCGTCACCAACCAGATGGTCTGGGCGATCCTGATGACTTCGCTCGGCGTGACCGTCGGCATGAACACCGATCTTGCGGGCGTCACGCAGGAATTGAACGCGCGTTCATTCCGTACCTTCGAATTCTTCGCGCTCGCCGCCGTGATCTATTACCTGATCGCCAAGCTGGTCACGCTCCTCGCCCGGCTCGCCGCCTGGCGCATGTTCCGCTACTGAAAGAGGTGAGAGATGTTCGATACCGCACTCACCTGGAATGACCTCCTCTTCCTGGCCAAGGGCGCCGGGATGACGCTTCTGGTCACCGGCGTATCCGTTCTTGCGGGCACGATCCTTGGAGTCGTCTTCGGAGTGATCCGCGTCCAGGCCGGTTCCATCTGGTCGGCGCCGCTCACCTTCGTACTCGACGTGTTTCGTTCGGTGCCGCTGCTCATCCAGCTGGTCCTCGGAAATGCGCTGCAGTCGATCCTGAAGCTCGGCTGGGCGCCGTTCACCACGTCCTGCGTGGTGCTGTCGCTCTACACGGCCGCCTATTGCACCGAAATCGTGCGCGGCGGTATTGCTGCCGTCCCGCCCAATACCCGCCGCGCCGCACGCTCGCTCGGCATGAGCTGGCGGCAAGACATGTGCTATATCGTGGCGCCGCTTGCCACGCGCGTCGCGCTTCCGTCCTGGATCGGGCTTTCGCTCGGCGTCATGAAGGATTCCGCGCTGGTCCTGTGGCTCGGGCTGATCGAGCTGTTGCGCGCCTCGCAAGTCCTCGTGACCCGCCTACACGAACCGCTGCTGATCCTGATGATCTGCGGCGTGATCTACTTCATCATCAGCTTCCCGATCGCCCGCCTCGGCGGTTATCTCGAAAAACGGTGGTCCCCCAATGATTGAGATCGAAAATGTCCGCAAGTCCTTCGGCCCGCTCGAAGTGCTGAAAGGGATCAACCTTACCGTCAGCAAGGGCGAGGTCGTCACCATCATCGGCGGCTCTGGCTCCGGCAAGTCGACGCTTCTGACCTGCATCAACGGTCTGGAACCTATCGATTCCGGCTACATCCGCATCGACGGCACCGAAGTGCATGCGAAATCGACCGACCTCAACAAGCTGCGCCGCAGGGTCGGCATCGTCTTCCAGCAATGGAATGCGTTCCCGCACCTGACCGTGCTGGAAAACGTCATGCTGGCGCCCCGCAAGGTGCTCGGCCTCAGCCGGCAGCAGGCCGAGGAGATGGCGGTCAAGCAGCTCACCCATGTCGGTCTTGCGGAAAAGCTCTCCATCTATCCGACGCGCCTGTCGGGCGGCCAGCAGCAGCGCATGGCGATTGCAAGGGCGCTTGCCATGTCGCCGGAATACATGTTGTTTGACGAGGTGACGTCGGCGCTCGATCCCATGCTGGTCGGCGAGGTGCTCGATACGCTGAAGATGCTGGCGGAGGAGGGAATGACCATGATCTGCGTGACGCATGAAATGGCGTTTGCTCGCGATGTCTCGGATCGCGTCGCCTATTTCCATCAGGGCGTCATGGCCGAGATCGGCAAGCCCGAGCAGATTTTCGGCGCGCCGCAGCATCCCGAGACGCAGAAGTTTCTCGCGAGCGTGCGTTGATGGCGAGACCGGACGTCATCGTCATCGGGGCCGGCGTGGTCGGCCTTTCCGCCGCGATTGCGGCCCAGTCGCGTGGCTTGAGCGTTGTCGTCATTGATCGTCAGGGGCCGGCCGCCGGGGCCTCGGCTGGCAATGCCGGTGCCTTCGCCTTCACGGATATCCTGCCGCTTGCCTCCCCGGGCATTTTGAAGAAGGCGCCGAAATGGCTCCTCGATCCGCTGGGGCCGCTGTCGGTGCCGCCTGCCTATGCGCTCAAGATCGCGCCGTGGATGTTCCGTTTCTGGCGCGCCTGCCAGCCCTCGCGCGTTGCCCATTCGACGGCGGCGCAGACCAGCCTGATGGATCTTTCCAAGGCCGAGTTGGAACCTTTCCTTGCCGCGACGGACACGCTTTCCATGCTGCGCAAAGAGGGCAATCTCCAGGTCTATGAAAGCGAGGCGGAATTCCGCGCTTCGCTGTCGGGCTGGGACGTGCGCCGCAACCACGGCATCGAATTCCAGCATGTGAAGGCCGACGAGATGGCGGCGATCCAGCCGGGGCTGGCATCGCGTTTCACCCTCGGCACCTTCACGCCCGGCTGGTATTCGATTGCCGATCCCAAGCTTTATACGCTCGCGCTGGCCGCACACTTTCGCAGTCGCGGCGGCGTCATCGAGACGGCGGAAATATCGGCGCTCCGTACGATCCCGAGTGGTATCGAAGCGGTGGCGACGGATGGGATGCTGCGCCAGGCCGGCAAGGTCGTTCTGGCCGCCGGCGCCTTCTCGCACCGGATAGCCAAAACGCTTGGCGAGCACATTCCGCTCGAGACCGAACGCGGCTACAATACGACGCTGCCGGCCGATGCCTTCGATCTGCGCACGCAGATAACTTTCGGTGGCCATGGCTTCGTTGTCAGCAAGCTTTCGACTGGCATTCGTGTCGGTGGCGCGGTGGAGCTGGGCGGGCTGGAGCTGCCGCCGAATTTTCGCCGGTCCGATGCCATGCTGCAGAAGGCTCGCACCTTCCTGACCGGTCTCAAGCCGGAGGGTGGCGTGCAATGGATGGGCTTCCGGCCATCACTGCCCGACAGCCTGCCTGCCATCGGCCGTGCCAGGGCGACACCGGATGTGATCTATGCCTTCGGCCACGGCCATCTGGGCTTGACCCAGTCGGCCGGCACAGCGCGTCTCGTCGCCGACCTTCTGACGGGGCGGACACCAGCCATCGACCTTGATCCGTTCTCCCCGCAACGCTTCTGACGCAAACAGGCACGCCGACGCGGCCTTCGCATCGGCGATCACGACCCTCTTGCATATGGATTATGGTGAAATGAACGACATGGCATCGGCTCGCAGCATCATGGGCGGCACGGCAGAGGGCCGCGTCGTCGTCACGCAGGAAGCACTTAGCTTCTGGGGCGGGGTGGATCCGGCCACCGGCAAGGTCATCGATATCCATCATCCCTTGCACGGCGAATGTCTCACTGGCGCGGTCCTGATGATGCCGTCGAGCCGCGGCTCCTGTACCGGCTCCGGCGTGCTGCTCGATCTCGCGCTGACAGGCCGCGCGCCCGCTGCTTTAATCTTTTGCGAGGCTGAGGATGTGCTGACGCTCGGCGCGCTTGTCGCCGCCGAAATGTTTGGTCGGCAGCTACCGGTCGTGCGGCTCCATCCGAATGTCTTTGCGCGCTTGTCGGATGCAAAGACCATCCGGATCGAAACTGCAGCCGTCGTGGCGGACGGCGAGACGATTCCCCTTCTGCCGCCCGCCACCTCCGGGCTTTCTCTGACGGAAGCCGATCGGTCCATGCTGGAGGGCGGCGAGGGTGTTGCGGTTGCCCAGGCTATGCGCATCCTGACCGCCATGGCTGCACAGCAAGGTGCCACCTCCCTCATCGACGTGACGCAAGGGCATATCGATGGATGTATCTATGCAAGTCCGGCCAACCTGACTTTCGCGGAAAAAATGGCCGAGCTTGGTGGGCGCGTGCGCGTGCCAACCACGATGAACGCCATTTCGGTCGATCGTGCCAACTGGCGTTCGCAGGGCGTGCCGGAGGATTTTGGCGATCCCGCCGCGCGACTTGCCGACGCCTATGTGCGCATGGGCTGCCGTCCAACTTTCACCTGCTCGCCCTATCTGCTCGATAGCGCGCCGGGCGCCGGCGAGGCCATCGGCTGGGCGGAATCCAACGCGGTCATTTTCGCCAACAGCGTACTTGCCGCGCGCACGGCCAAGCATCCCGATTTCCTCGACCTCTGCATCGCATTGACGGGCCGCGCCCCGCTTTCGGGCGTATATCTGGATGAAAATCGCAAGGCGACGCGTATCCTCGACGTTGAACTTCCCGAAGGTCGCGACGATGCCTTCTGGCCGCTCATCGGCTATCTCGCGGGAAAGGCGTCTCCCGATCGCATTCCATTGCTGCGCGGCCTTGCCGCCGGTCATCCGTCGCGCGACGACCTGAAGGCACTCTGCGCCGCCTTCGGTACGACTTCGGCAGCACCCATGCTGCATGTCGAAGGTGTGACGCCCGAGGCTGCCGATGCTCTTAATCCAAATGCCGATCGCCTCGCCATTACGCGCGCCGACATGGCTGCCGCCTGGAAGATACTGAACGAGGGGCCGGAAGCAGTCGAGCTTGTCGCCATCGGCAGCCCGCACGCCTCGCTTGCCGAATGTCGTGCGCTTGCCGACGCGTTTGCGGGCCGGCACCGACTGCCTGAGGTAATGGTCATCGTCACTGCAGGACGCGAGGTCATTACGGCTGCCGAGGCGGATGGGACGCTCGCGAGGCTGCGCGACAGCGGCGTGCAGGTTCTGCCCGATCTTTGCTGGTGCTCGATTTCGGAGCCGGTCTTTCCGCCCGGAACGCGCGCCGTAATGACCAATTCAGGCAAATACGCGCATTATGGTCCGGGCCTCAGCGGTCGCACCGTTCGCTTCGGCAGCCTCGCCGATTGCGTGGAAGCTGCTGTCGCGGGGCGTGTTGCTACCGGCCTGCCGAACTGGCTCTGATGAGCATCAGCCATGACGTTGCGTAGAAGGCATTCTGGTGAATGCCTTCTATACTGGTATTTCCCCGTTCAAAGATCCATCGGCCAGGTGTCCGACAGCCGGTAACCGGCGGGGAAGGGGTCATCCGGATCGACCATCAGCTGGTGCGTGCCGACGATCCAGGCGCGGCCTGATATGATCGGGCTGATTGCGGATTTACCGTTGAGCTCGACGGCGCCGTCGATGCTGCAGTGGAATTCGGTATCGATGAGCGAGGTCCCGACAAACCGGTCGCCGACCTTCATTTGACCCTTTGCGTGCAGAACGGCCATGCGAGCGGAACAGCCGGTGCCGGTCGGGGAGCGATCGATTTTGCCGGGACGAATGGCGACTGCGTTCTTCCCCCGTAAGATACCATCCTTCATCTGCACCGGCTCGGTGATCTGGCAGAAGGAGATGTGGTTCCAGTCGTTGACGGGATGGCTAAAGCCGAGTTGTTCATTGGCCGCTTCGGTGATTTTCACGCCGAGCCGGGCTATGTCGCGCGCCTGATCTGGCTGAAGGCTCACATTAATCGAGGCAGCGTCCACGAGTACGAAACTGTCGCCGCCATAGGCGGTATCCACGGTGATCGTGCCGATGCCCTTGACTTCGAGCTTTGCATCGAGCTTGTCGGCGAAGGACGGGACATTGCGGACATGAATGCGCTCGGCCTTGCCGTTGCGACATTCGGCTTTCACCTCGATCAGGCCGCCCGGCGCTTCCAGGACCATGCGGGTGATCGGCTCCTGCATCGGAATAATGCCGGTATCGAGCAGAACGGTGGAAACGCAGATCGAGTTCGAGCCCGACATGGGTGGTGTATCGGCCGGCTCCATGATGATCCAGGCCATCTGGGCCTTCGGGTCCTTCGGCGGAACCAGCAGGTTCACGTGGCGGAAAACGCCGCCGCGCGGTTCGTTGAGAACGAAATTCCTCAAGGTTTCGTCTTCAGCGATCCAGCGCGACTGTTCCCAGACGGTCGCTCCGGGAGGAGGGGCGATCCCACCGACGATCACATCACCGACTTCCCCTTCAGCGTGACAGCTGACGACATGAACGACTTTCGATGTACGCATTTCTGCTCCAGCCTCTTTCAGATATTTTCGTATAACGTATACGATTCAGGAAGGCCGTCAAGGTTCCCTAGCGGCGCACGCGCCCCATCCATCAGATAGACAGACCGCCGCCTTGCGCCTCTAAAGGAGATCGAGATATTGAGAAGATATTGCGGCACTAAAGCCTTCAATCATCCTGAGACGTTTCCGGGGAATAACGACTGAATGCCTCTCAATATCGAAGAGATACCCAATCTGGGGAAGGCGCCGAGCACATCCGATGTGATCCTGAAATTCATCCGGGATTCCATCGCCGACGGCTCGCTTGACGAGGGGGAACCGATCCGCCAGGACGATGTTGCGCGTCTCTTCAATGTCAGCAAGATCCCCGTTCGCGAGGCGCTGAAGCGGCTCGAGGCCGAAGGGCTAGTGGAATTCCACCGCAACAGAGGGGCGATCGTCACCAGTGTTTCAGAACCCGAGATTGCGCAGATTTTCGAGGTCCGCGCCATTTTGGAATCGAATGCGTTGAGACTCTCCATGCCCTTCATGACGGAGAAGACTTTCGATAAGGCTCAAGGTTATTGCGACGCCTTTGCCAGGGAGGCAGACGTCGCACGCTGGTCGGAGCTGAATTGGCAGTTTCACAGTTGTCTCTATGAAGACGCCCGGAGACCCTATCTCGTCAGCACGATCCGCTCCGTCAACGACCGGCTCGAACGCTACCTGCGGGTACAGCTCACCCTGTCGCACGGCAAGGAAACAGCGGATCGCGAGCATCGCGAATTGCTGGCGATCTGCAAAACGGGTGACGTGGAAAAAGCCGCCGCGTTTTTGACCGATCACATCATGCAGGCGTGTCAATCGCTACTGCACCATCTCCCCGCCAAGCGAAGCTGATGGCAGCCTCCGCATTCGATCACGTCACAGCCTAGACAACCGTTTCGCCGCCATCGACGACGAGGATTTGTCCCGTCATGTAGGAGGAGCGGTCGGAAACGAGAAAAAGGATCGGCTCGGCAATTTCCGAAACGTCGGCCCAGCGTCCGAGCGGTACTTTTTCGGCGATATAGTCTTCGATGGCGCTGCGGCCACCCATCTGCGCGATGAACGGCACGTTGAACGGCGTATCGACCCAGCCGGGGCAGAGCGCGTTGACGCGGATACCGAAGCGGGCATAGTCGCCGGCCATCTGCCGGGTCATGGCGATGACGGCGTGCTTGGAGGTAGTGTAGGCAATCATCTCGCGGTCATAGAGCACGCCCGATGACGACGAGGTGTTGAGGATCACCCCCTTGCCGGCCTTCTTCATGATCGGCATGACAAAACGCGAAGCCATGAAATGTGCGCGGACATTCAGGTTCCAGGACGTATCGAAGCCGGAAACCGCAACCTCTTCCAGATTGCCCGCGACCTGAGCGCCGGCGTGATTGTGCAGGATGTCGATGCGTTCGTGCCGCGCGGCGATCTTCGCGATCCCCGCCTCGAGCGCCTGATCGTCCATAACGTCGACGACGAGGCTCTCCGCATTCCCACCTGTCTCCTCGATCTGGCGCACGGTTTCATCGGCATTGGCCAAATCGATATCGGCGACGATCACATGCGCGCCTTCGCGCGCCATGATCAGCGCGCCGGCGCGGCCGATGCCGGAGCCGGCTCCGGTGACGATTGCGACCCGATCCTTGAGTATCATGTGTTTTCCCTGGTCAGTTTGTCGTTGTCTTTTCACGCATCAGGAAACGCGCGATGAGAATGAGGCAGAGTGACGCGATCAGCACCATGGTCGCGATCGCGTTGATCTCCGGCGTGACGCCGCGGCGGATCGAGGCGAAGACATAGATCGGCAGCGTCGTATTCGATCCCGCAACGAAGAAAGCGATGATGAAATCGTCGAAGGAAAAGGTGAAGGCGAGCAGGAAGCCGGCGAGGATCGACGGCATGATCTGCGGCAAGACGATCTGCCGGAAGGTGGTCAGCGGCGTGGCGTAGAGGTCACCGGAGGCTTCGACGATATCGCGCCCGAGGCTCGCGATGCGCGCCTTTACAATCATTGTTACCAGCGCCATGGTGAAGAGGCCGTGTGCCGCGATGATCGAGCCGTAGCCGAGTGCGAATTTCGGCGGCTGATCGCCAGGCCAGATGGCCGCGATCAATGGGTTGATGATGCCGAAGACCTCGACCAGCGCCACCAGCGTCGCAATGCCGATGACGACACCCGGCACGACGATCGCCGCTGCAAAGAGCCCGTCGAAGACGGCGCGGGCGCGCGGGCCGAGCCGCTCCAGTCCGATTGCCGCCATCGTACCGAAGATCGCCGCGAGTGCTGCACTGGTAAAGGCGATGATGAGGCTGTTCTGCAGCGCTTCCATCAGGAAAGTGTTGGACAGCGCCCGCCCATACCACTGCGTCGAAAAGCCGGTGAACTCGCTCGCATTGCGGCCAGCATTGAAGGAGAACAAGACGACGAGCGCGATCGGCGTATACAGGAACAGATAGACGAAAGTGACGAGCGCGCGCATTAGACGAGATCCACCTGGCGAGTGCCCGCGACGCGCCAGGCGATGCGCATTGCAACCAGCAGCACGACGACGACGACTGCAACGAGCGTTACGGCGATCGCCGATCCGAATGGCCAGTTGCGCGACTGCAGGAAGAGGTCGACGAGCGCATTGCCGATGAAGAAGACTTTGCCGCCGCCGAGCAGCTGCGGGATCAGATATTCCCCGAGCAAGAGGATCGTCACCAGAGCGACGCCGGTCATGACGCCGGGCAAGGATAGCGGCAGCGTGATGCCGAAGAAGGTCGAGATAGGCTTGGCGCCAAGATCGGCGGATGCCTCCAGCAGTCGGCGGTCGAGCTTTTCCAGGCTGACGTAGATCGGCATGATCATCAGCGGCAGATAGCCGTAGACGATGCCGAGCAGCACGGCACCCGGCGTGTTGATGAGCCGGACATTCTCTATCCCCAGAAACTCGAGCAGATGTGGAATGCCCCGCGCGCCGAGCAGATACATCCAGGCGTATGTGCGCACGAGCAGGCTGGTCCAGAAGGGAACGACAACAAGCGAAACGAGCAGCAGGCGGCGTTGCGGGCTGGCTTTGACGGCGAGATAATAGGCGACCGGATAGGCAACGAGCAGGCAGGCAGCCGCACCGATCGGCGCAAGGATCAGCGTGTTGATGAAGGCGGCCGAACGCGAGCCGAGATTGGCGAATTGCGCGAAGGTGAAAGCTGCTTGGTATCCGCCTTCCGGCGCACGCTCGCCAAAGGCGAAGATGATGATGGCGATGAAGGGCAGCACCAGGAAGACGAACAGCCAGATGCTTGCCGGACCGACAAGAGCAGCAGTGACGAGGCGCCGTTTGGTGGCAGGGTTAAGGGGCATCGGAAGGTTCTTTATCCGCCGGTTCTAGGCACGAAGCCGGCCCTTGCCGCCATGGCGGCAAAGACCGGAGTTGGGCGAGGGCGATCAGGCCGACTTGAAGCGGGCCATCAGCTCGGCACGGCTCGGATCGGTGAGAGTGACGGCGGCACCGAATTCGAGCGGCGTCAGCGCGGCCTCATCCGGATAGACGATCTTGTTCGAGGTGATTTCCTTCGGCAGGAGCTCGATGACGCGGCTGTCGGTGGTTGGTGCGCCGTTGGCGATGTGCTCCTTCACGGCGTTTTTCGGATCCATCAGATAGTTGAGCAGGGCATAGCCGGCCGCCTTGTTCGGCGCATCCTTTGGAATGGCGTAATAATCGGTCCAGATCTCGCCGCCGTCCTTGCCGAGCACATAGGCAAGTTCGGGCATGTCGCGGTTCAGCTGCGCGCCGTCATTCGTCCAGCACATGGTCAGCCAGGCGTCGGTCGAGCGCATCGACGGCTGATAGTCGGAATTGATGGCGAAGAGATGCGGCTTGACCTTGATCAGCAATTCCTCGGCCTTGGCGAGTTCTTCCGGCTTGATCGAATTGAAGTCGTAGCCGAGGGAAACGAGCGCGCTGCCAATGGTCGTCAGCTGATAGTCGTGGACCATGGCGCGGCCGTCGGCGTCCGTCTGCGCGATCTCGAAGAAATCCTTCCAGCTTGAAAGCTTGGTCTTGATCTTCTTCGTGTTGACGGAAAAGCCGGTCGTGCCCCAGTTTTTCGGTACGGCGTAGGTTTTTCCGTCGATCTGCCCTTCCTTGGTGAAGCGTGGGCTTTCCGTCGCCTGGCTGAAGTTCGGGATCTTCGTAAGGTCGAGCTCCTCGATGAGTCCGAGCTTGTGATGGGTCGAGATCGTGTAGTTGGTCGGCACGAAGAGCGACCAGCCGGAGGCGCCGGCCTGGAGCTTTGCGAGCATTTCCTCATTCGAGCCGAAGACGTTGACTTCGACGGCGACGCCGGTTGCCGCCTTGAAGTTCTCGAAGGTCTGGGGATCGTGATAGTTCGGCCAGGTTGCGATCGACATCTGCGTGCCGAGTTCGCCGGCGGCATAGGCGGGCGTCGACAGTGCGCCCGGAACGCGCGACAGCACGGCCGTCGCAAGGCCGAGGCCGGTGATGCCGAGGAAGTGGCGACGGCTGATCGAGCCGCGCTTCAGGCGCATGAATTCGTCCATGAAGCCTTCGGCTGAAATCGGAAGATTGTCCTTATAATCCTTGCTCATGATGCTGTTCCCTTGTTTTGGCTTATGCATTCGATGCTGGAAAGACATGTAAGGCTGTGGGGTCGAAGCCGAGGAAGACCTCTTCGCCCGGACCCACGAGATCGCGTTCGTTCATGCTGCGGCGATCCGAGGTGATGAGGAAATCACCGAGACCTGGAACGGTGACCGCATATTCGGCTGACGAGCCCAGGAAGATGCGATGCGTCACCGTGCCCTTGAAGGACATGCCGGATGCCGCCATGTCGCGGCTGAGATGAATCGCTTCCGGGCGCAGGGCCGCAATTGCCGCTCCCGGTGCGAGGCGCTTGCCGGCCGAAAGCGCCGAGCCATCCGCGAGGCGAAGCGTTTCGCCATCGGCCTCCATTGTCGCCTCGATGCGGTTGGTCTTGCCGACGAAATCGGCGACGAAGAGGTCGGCGGGCCGGTCATAGACCTCCTGAGGCGTGCCGAGCTGGCGGATGCGGCCGGCGCTCATCACGCAGACGATATCGGCCATCGACAAGGCCTCTTCCTGGTCATGGGTGACAAGAACGAAGGTGATGCCGAGTTCGCGCTGCAGCGTCTGAAGCTCGATCTGCATGGCCGAACGCAGCTTTTTGTCGAGCGCGGCAAGCGGCTCGTCGAGCAGGAGGACGGAAGGGCGATTGACGATGGCGCGCGCCAGGGCGACGCGCTGCTGCTGCCCGCCGGACATTTCATGGATGCGGCGCTTGGCAAAGCCGCCGAGGCGCACCATCTCGAGCGCTTCGGCGACGCGCCGGTCGATTTCAGCCGCGCCGATCTTAGGTCGCATCTGCTTCAGCCCGTAGGCGACATTCTGCGCGACGTTGAAATGCGGAAACAACGCATAATGCTGGAACACCATGTTGACGGGACGCCGGTAGGCCGGAACGCCGTTCATCTCGCGCCCGTCGATCAGCACCGTGCCTTCGCTCGGCTGTTCGAAGCCGCCGATCATGCGCAGGCACGTCGTCTTGCCGCAGCCGGAGGGGCCGAGAAGTGCCAGGAATGCACCCTTGGGCACATTGAGATTGATGTCCGTTACGGCGGTCACGGCGCCATAGTTCTTCGTGACCGAACGGAATTCGATATCGTTCGTTGAAGCGGATGCCACGTCTGTTCCCTGCGGTTGGTCGGCAGTCTTGGATCTGCCTTATTGCCACCGTCGTTAAGGAAAGAGTAAGCCCGGGCTTCCCGCGAGGTATATACCCCGAAAGAGGTATTTCCGTGCAAGATGCTTCGTGGAAGGTGTATATAGGGCTGCGCTTGTCAGCGCGGGGCGGTAGAGGGGATCCGTCACATGAGCATCGACCTTGAAGGGCTGTTTACCGCCTTCAGCGCCACAATTGGGCGATCGACGATGGCGGATGCCGAATTCGGAGAGACGTTCCGTCAGATGATGGCGGCGCTGGTGCGGTTCGACTACGTGGTCGTCTTCGCCTATCGCGGCAAGGAGCGGCCGATCGACCTCTACAGTACCTTCGATCACGAGGAGCATATCGTCTTCGTCACGCTTTATCAGGCAGGCCCCTATCTACTGGATCCTTTCTATCACACGGCGCGCGAACGCCGCGAAGGCGTGCTCAGGATGCGGGAGCTGGCGCCGGATCGCTTCTTTTCCAGTGAGTACTACCGAACCTATTATGTGCAGACCGGCTTGGCCGAGGAGATCGGCTTCTTCGTCAATGCCGACGACGACATCACTGTTGTCCTGTCGCTAATGCGACGCGAGAAGACCGGGGTTTTTCCGCCTGCGGAATTTGCGACGCTGAAGAAGGTCGAGCCGCTCGTCGCAAGCATGGTGAGACATTATTGGTCCGGCCTAGCCTCGCGCTTCGATGTGCAGCTGGCGGCCGGTAGCAGGACGAGGCGAAAGTCGGGTCAGAACGAAAACATCCCGCCAGCCGAAGCGGTCTGGCGGGATCTCAATCTGACAAGCCGTGAAACCGCGATCGTCGAGCTCGTTTTGCAGGGGCATTCGTCGGAATCGATCGGCCTGAAGCTCAATATCTCGACGGGGACGGTGAAGGTCCACCGGCGTAACGTCTATCGCAAGCTCGGCATTTCCTCGCAGACCCAGCTGCTTTCCCTCTACCTCAAGAATCTCGCATAGTTCGGCCGAGACTCTAGCCCAACATACGGGCGCCATTTCCATCTCTCGCGAGCAGCCTCAGCCAGGGGCCGCAGTGGAAGAAGGTCATGAGCACATACATCGGCACCATGCCGCCAAGCATCGAGCTGTCCTGTGTGGAACAGATCATGTCGCCGGCTGAACCATAAGCGGATAGCACCGTCATCAGGGCGAAGCTCGGCGCGGCGGCCAAAGCCAGCAAGCGGCCGGCGATGACGGGCAGGGCAGGGGCGGCGGTGCGGTCGCCCCTTTCACCGATTTCGGACGAGACGGACATCAGTTGGCTCCATATCGGTCGTGGTGCCTCCACCATACGCCGGTCTCGTTGCGGCCAAGCGGCGCGCGGTCGAGCCACTGGTACATGCCCCAGAGACCGTCGAGCCCGCGAGCATAGGACGAGTAGGTGTGATAAATGTCGCCATTCTGCATCGCGAAAGCGCTGACGCCGGGCCGGTCGCGCGTGTAGGTCGCGACATCCGTCCCCGTCATTGACGCCATTAGCTCGACCGGGCCTTCGCTGCCGCGCGGCTCCCATTCCTGCATCGTCTTGCCCACCTGAGCGTCGGGCATCGGCGGCTCGCGGCGGTAGTTGTATTCGATGCCGCCGTCGCGCTGTTCCTCCGGCGTGAACCAGACATTGAAATCATGGTTGAAATCGCTGTTGGCGGAAGAGGCCCAATCAAACGTCCAGCCCATGCGCCGTCTGAATTCCAAGAGCTTGGTAAGCGGCGCCCGGGATATTGCGGAAAAGGCGACATCATGGTTTTCAAGATGGACCGCGATGCCGTTGAAACCGTCGGCGATCGACGAACAGGATGGGCAGCCGGCCGTGTAGTCCGGCCCGAACATGAAATGATAGACGAGAAGCTGCGAGCCTCCCTTGAAGAGGGCCGAGAGAGGCACAATGCCCTTCTCGGTCTCGAGCCGGTAGTCCTTCTCCACCTTCACCCAGGGCAATTCCTGCCGGCGGGCGGTAATCTCGTCGCTGCGCCGCGTCAGTTCCTTTTCCTGCTCCAGCAGCGAAAGCCGTGCCGAAAGCCATTCCTTGCGTGTTCCTGTCTTATGCGTTGTCATGGTTCATCTCCTCTTGTCTGTCAGGTCGTCCTTGTCGGCGCTGCATCTTGCCAGCCGATATGCGATAACTTACCGCTGGAGGCGTAAGGGGTGGGAGTTACAAGTGTGACGGGATTTCGATGGACTCGCTGATCGTCGCGGCCGCTCAGGCGCTTGCTGCCGGCGATGTGCTGGGCGCGCTGAAGCGTGTGTCGCTGCGCGAGGATGCACCGGCGTTGGCGCTGCGCGGCATTGCCATGGCGCAGCTCGGCGATCTTGCCCGCGCCAAGACGCTCTTGAAGAGTGCTGCGCGCGCCTTCGGTCCGCGTGAGGCTGTCGCCCGTGCGCGGTGCACCGTGGCCGAAGCCGAGATTGCCCTCGTGTCACGTGACCTTGGCTGGCCGGAAAAGGCGCTGGAGACGGCAAGGGCCGCCCTCGAAAAACATGGCGACCACATCAATGCCGCCCATGCCCGCAACCTGCAGATACGCCGTCTGCTGCTTGTCGGTCATCTGGACGAGGCCGAACGCCTATTGGCGAAGCTCGATCCATCGCCGTTGCCACCAGCTGCAAGGGCGAGCCATGAACTGGCGGTCGCCGGCATCGCCATCCGCCGCCTGCGGATCGCGCCGGCCCGCGCCGCCCTTGCCCGCGCCACAGAAGCGGCCAGCAAGGCCGCGATCCCCGCACTTGCGATCGAGGTGCGCGACGCGGCACGTGCTCTGGATGCCCCAGCCGCGCGTCTGGTAGCCCAGGGCGAGGAAAAATTGCTGTCGCTCGATGAGGTCGAGGCCCTGTTGGCGTCCGGAACATTGGTCGTCGATGCCTGTCGCAATATTGTGCGCAGCGGCGGCGAAATCGTGCCGCTTGCGAGCCGGCCGGTGCTCTTTGCCCTGGCGCGCGTGCTTGCCGAGGCCGCTCCTGCCGATGTGCCGCGTTCTACCCTGCTTTCCCGTGCGTTCCGCGCTCGCCATGCCGACGAATCCCACAGGGCTCGACTGAGGGTCGAAATCGGGAGGCTTCGCGCCGCCTTGGAGCCACTGGCCGATATCAGCGCGACGCCGAGCGGCTTTGCGCTGACGCCGCGCGGGGAAAGCGATGTCGTGGTGCTGGCGCCGCCTGTCGAGGTCGAGAATGGCTCGCTGCTCGCTCTGCTTTCGGATGGAGAATCCTGGTCGAGTTCGGCATTGTCGATTGCACTGGGAACAAGCCCGCGCACGGTGCAGCGTGCTCTCGACGCGCTTGCCGCGGCTGGCATGGTGCAAAGTGTCGGCAACGGGAGGGCCTGCCGCTGGATGATGCCGCCGGTTGTCGGCTTCCCGACAACATTGTTACTCCCTGGGCCGCTGCCGAGCGACTAAGTTCTCTCATATCGACACTCAACCAATCCTGACCGGAGGATGGAAGCATGAAAAAGTCCCGAGCAGAAATCATTCGCGAATACGGTCCCTTCGAGAACGCACCCCGCGTGAATGGCGTCACCTTCGACGGCCAGCACGTCTGGTTCGCCTCTGGCGAAAAGCTGCATGCTCTGAATCCGGAGAGCGGCGAACAGGTGCGCACGATCGATGTCGCGTCTCATGCAGGCACCGCTTTCGACGGACGCTATCTCTATCAGATCGCCGAGGACAAGATTCATAAGGTCGATCCCGGGACGGGGAATATAGTTTCCACCATTCCCGCACCCGGCAACGGCGGCGATTCAGGTCTTGCCTGGAGTGACGGCAGCCTGTGGGTCGGGCAGCATCGCGGCCGCAAGATCTACGAAATCGACCCCGAAACCGGTGCCATCAAGCGCACTATCGAATCCAACCGCATCGTCACCGGCGTCACATGGGTCGACGGAGAATTGTGGCACGGCACTTGGGAGGGCGACGAAAGCGATGTGCGCCGCGTCGATCCGGCGACGGGCGAAGTGCTGGAGCGGCTTGAAATGCCCGAAGGGACCGGCGTCTCCGGCCTCGAATCCGACGGCAAGGACCGGTTCTATGCCGGCGGTGGCGGCAGCGGTAAACTGCGGGCGATCCGCCGCCCGCGCTGAGCGGCTTTAATCGAGATGCCCCGCATCGGAGATCGATCGGTCTCCGATGCGTTCCGGCAGCAAGTTTTTCGTTTTTCAATCAGACTATAGGATAATATCGACCGTGCCCGTTCATTTCGGCTTTGGAAAGGGTTGGCTTACGGGTGTGACTTGAAAAGCTCCATTCGGATCACGATTGGATACTACACCTTTAGAACGTCCCGAGGACAACGGCACTTAAGATCGATCTGCGTGAGCGGCCGCTGCCGCCACATCGCGCCTGGTGAGCCAGCCGCAATGCCATGCGCCCTTGGCATGGAAGCCATGCCTTGCCGCTTGGCGCCTTCATCGCCATATCTGGCTTACCAATCGCATTTCTACCATGTCCAGTTACAAGCTGCGCCGCTCCGGCTGATGCCGGAGATATTCGCGTGCGGAGGATACGTCATGAATGGTATCACCAAAAGCCTTGACGAAATGAACCTGCAGGAGCGCGCCGACCTTATGACGGCTGTTGCGGATGTACTGCAGGCTGCGGCCGAAGAGGCGGAGGAGGATGGCGATGCGCTGGCCGCCACTAATTCCCTCTTTCTCGCATGCAATCTTCGCGGCTGTTCGTCGGATCTCGACCCGAAGGATCTGAAGGCCGCCGAGCTTCTGCTGGAGCAGGGCATCACGTTCATTCATCTGCTGAATGGGCGCAGGAAGAGCAGCACTTCGGTTCACTAGCGGCTGCGATCTCGTATTCGGCCCGCACCGGCGGGGCCATCATCGATGGCCCCGCCGGCTCATGTTCTCTTGATCCTGTGATCAGGATCCCTCTTTCCATTGGCCGGACGGATCAATCCTCGCGAATGGCGCTGTTTTTGGCCGTATCCCGCATGAAGAGATAGATGACGAGCGAGATGCCGATCATTGCCGTTACATACCAGTAGAAGCCCTGCTCCCAGCCGCTGCTCTTGAACTTCAGCGCCACGAATTCGGCCGTGCCGCCGAACAGCGTATTGGCCAGGGCATAGGGCAGTGCCACGCCGAGGGCGCGGATATGCGCCGGAAACAGCTCCGCCTTCACCACTGCGTTGATCGAGGTATAGCCGGTGACGATGATCAGCGCGCCCATGACGAGCAGCCCCGCGATCAGCGGGTCCTTCGTGGTTTCGAGGGTCGAGAAGATCGGATAGGTGAACAGCACGCCGCAGAGGCCGAAGCTGATCATCAGCGGCTTGCGGCCGATCTTGTCGGAAAGTCCGCCTGCGATCGGTTGCAGCAGCATGAAGATGAACAACGTGATTGCGTTGATCTCGCTCGACGTTTCCCGGCTGAATCCGGAGGTGTTGACCAGGAATTTCTGCATGTAGATCGAATAGGCGTAGAAGGCGAGCGTGCCGCCGGCGGTCAGCAGCATCACTATCGCAGTCTCCTTCGGATGCCGGGTGATGAGCATCCAGAAGCCGGATTTCTGTGCATCGCCTGCACGCAGGTTCTTGAAGCTTTCGGTTTCGGCAAGCCCGCGCCGCAGCCAGAAGACGACGACGGCAAGCGCCGCGCCGACGAAGAAGGGAATGCGCCATCCCCAGGCATTGAGCGTCTCCGCAGTCATAAAGGCCTGCAATATGATGAGGACGGCGATGGCGAGGAGCTGGCCCGAGATCAGGGTGACATACTGGAACGACGAGAAGAAACCGCGGCGCTGCCGGCCGGCCATTTCGGAAAGATAGGTTGCCGAGGCGCCATACTCGCCTCCCACTGACAGGCCTTGCATCAGGCGGGCAAGGACCAGAAGCGCCGGCGCTGCCACGCCGATTGCTTCATATCCCGGTGTCAGCGCGATGATCAGCGAACCAGCGCACATCAGCGTCACGGAGAGCGCAAGGCCGGCCTTTCGACCCTTACGGTCGGCGTAAAGCCCCATGATCCAGGCGCCGATCGGCCGCATGACGAAGCCGACGGCAAAGACCGCTGCCGAGTTCAACAGCTGCGCCGTCTGATCGCCGGCGGGAAAGAAATGCGGAGCGAAATAGAGTGCGAATGCGGCATAGACATACCAGTCGAACCATTCGACCAGATTGCCCGTCGAGCCCCCGATGATCGATTTGAGACGGTTGCGTTTCCCGGCGGCATCCGCCGCTGCCGTCGTCTCGATGGGGTCTTGTAATGTATCCAGCATTGAGCCTCTCCTCCCTTGGTCGCTTCGGTCGTCGCCATCGCGATGATTGCTGTGGACGACGGATTTTGAGAGAGGCCGCATATGCGCTTGCCCGCCGGCTCGTCCTTGCGAGGCGGAACGGGGCCAATACCGATTGTTTATCGAGGATCACTCTCCCAGTGGCGCCATTGTTGCGTGCGGAAATGCCGGAGACGAGGCCTATCGGACATCCATGATACCACATTGAAATATTTCATATTTCCATGATCTCACCTTGGTTCTTGCCATTATTTGCGCAAGATTCTGCATGGCAATTTCGAGGCTTGTGCAATATTCTGCACAAATGACTGGGTTTGGATTGAGACGGATTCTGCTTTTGGCGGTGGCTGCTGTGGCTGTCGCAGCCGGCATTTGGCTTACTGCGCTCTCTCTGTCGCGCCATGAGGCGCTGGCGCAGCTGGAAGCGGAGGCCGCCGGGCTTGCTGTGCAGCACAGCCGCCTGGTCGACAGCGAACTGGCTCGTTTCCGGCTGCTGCCGATCGTGCTTGGCGAATATCGCGACCTCGGTGAGGCTCTTGCAAGCCCCACCGCCGATGCGGCTCGTCGGCTCGACCAAAAGCTCGGCTTTCTCGCCCATCAGACCGGTGCCTATATCATATATCTGGTCGATCATACCGGGCTGGTCATTTCCGCGTCAAATGCGGCGACCGAAGATAGCTTCGTCGGTAAGAATTTCAGTTTCCGGCCCTATTTTTCCGAAGCGATGAAAGACGGCATGGCGGAATATTATGGCGCCGGTGCAATCAGCGGCCGGCCCGGCCTGTTTATCGCGCGCAGGGTCGGCGATGCTGCCGCGCCGGCCGGCGTCGTGGTCGTCAAATTCGAATTCGAACCCGTGTCGCGGATTTGGGCGAATGATCCGGGGAAGACGCTTGTCGTCGACGAACACCAGATCATCCTTGCCGCATCCGACCCGTCACAGGTGCTGACCGCGCTCGCGCCGCTATCGGCGGAAGACCGCGCCCGCATCGTCGCGAGCGGCCAGTATCGAGACGCGGCGCTAGGGCCGGGGAACTACCGTGTGGAAGATGCCGGCCGCATTCGCGGACCGCGAGATCAGATCATGGTCGCAGCCGAGCAGCCGGTTGCCGGCACACGTCTGCGCCTTCTGCATCTTCTCGATACGCGCATGGCCTTGCAGGAGGCCAGTGCACAGGCCTGGCTGCTGGCCTTGCCCGCCATCCTCGGGCTGGCTGTCATCGGGGCTGCGATCTGGTGGCGCATCACCCGCGTTGCGCGGGCGGCTGCCGATCGGCGGGCACTTGAGGAGGCTGTCGCTGCGCGCACGGCCGAGCTGCGCGACGAGATAGCCGAACGTGCCCGCGCCGAGGACCGCTATCGCGATGCTCGCGAGGAACTTGCCCAGGCCAACCGGCTCGCCTCCGTCGGCTCGATCACGGCGGGGCTGATGCACGAAATCAACCAGCCGGTCGCAACCATCCGCACCTTGGCCGAGAATGCCCGCCACCATCTCGCTGCCAATCGCCTTGATCGTGTCAGCGCCAATTTGGATGCCGCGGTCGACGTGACGGCGCGCATAGGAACGATCACGCAGGAAATGCGGCGGTTCTCGCGCCGGGGACGGCATGCGGCCGGACCGGAACCGCTCGATGGCATCATCGCCGGCGCCTTGCTGCTGGTTGGAAACCGGTTCCGCAAGGCAGGCGTGCGGCTGGATCTTCCGCCACAAGGCCAGCCGCGGGTGCTGGCCGAGCGGGTGCGGCTGGAACAGGTTCTCGTCAATCTACTGCAGAATGCCATCGATGCGGTGTCGAGCGGTGTCGATCCGCATGTCGCCTTGTTCGTCGACGACATGGAGAAAAATGCTGTGAGGCTGACGGTCGCCGACAATGGTCCGGGCATCGACCCGGCCCTGGCGAAGGAGATATTCCGTCCCTTCATGACGGGCAAGCCCGATGGACTGGGCCTTGGGCTCGGGATCGCTCAGGACATAATGAACGATCTCGGCGGATCATTGACAATCGGCCCGTCGCCGCTCGGTGGTGCGGCCTTCATAGTTACGATGGGGCGGGCATGACCCTGCAAGCGCCGCAGAAAGTGCTGCTGGTGGAGGATGACGGCCCTTTCAATGCCGCTCTCAGCGATTCCTTCGCCATAGCCGGCTTCGAGGTTGAGACGCATGGCGACGGGCAGTCGGCGCTGGCAAGCCTTGCCGTTGCGCTGCCGGGTGTGATCGTCACCGACATCCGCCTGCCTCGCGTCGACGGACACGACCTCCTCGAGGCAGTGCAGGCGCGCGATCCCGACCTCCCCGTCATCCTGATGACCGGGCACGGCGATATCGCCATGGCGGTCGGTGCCTTGAAGCAGGGCGCCTATGATTTTATCGCCAAGCCTTTTGCCACGGATCATATGATCGCCTCCGTGCGCCGCGCGCTGGAGACGCGGCGTCTGGTGCTGGAGAACCGGCGCCTGCGGCAGGCCGCTGCGGAAGCGGAAGATACTTCGCCGCTTCTTGGCCAGACGCCGGTCATGGCGCGATTGCGTGAAACGATACGCCAGGTCGCCGTCGCCGATGTGGACGTTCTGGTCGAGGGTGAAACCGGCACCGGCAAGGAACTCGTCGCGCGCCTCATCCATCGCTGGAGCAGGCGGCATGCCCGCGGCTTCGTCGCGGTCGATTGCGCCGCCCTGCCGGATGCGATCGCCGACGAAACCCTGTTCGGAAATCGCGCCCGGCGTGGCCGCATCGCGGAGGCGGATCGCGGCACGCTGTTTATCGATGAAATCGACAGCATGTCGCCCATGCTCCAGGGACGGCTTCTGCGTGTGGTCGAGGAGCGCGAGCTGCCCTCGTCGACCGGCGGGCCGGCTCCCGTCAATCTCCGGATCGTCGCGGCGACCAAGACCGACCTGCATGGCTTGGTCGCCGAGGGCCGTTTCCGCGCCGATCTGCTCTATCGGCTGGAGACCGTGCGGATCCGCATCCCGCCTTTGCGGGAGCGCCGCGCCGACATCGGCCTATTGTTCAGTGCCTTTCTCGACGATGCCGCGCGCCAGCACGGTGTTGCGCGACCACAAATCGATGTCGCGATGGAGGCGCGTTTTCTAACTGATGATTGGCCGGGCAATGTTCGCGAATTGCGCAACTACGCAACCCAGGTAGTTCTGGGCCTGACGTCAGCCCAGCACCGGCCCGCTTCGGAACTTGGTCTCTCCGACCAGATGGATCAGTTCGAGGCGAGCATCTTGCGGGCAGCGCTCGACCGGTTCGAGGGCGACATCGCCGAGGTCGCTGCAGCGCTGCAACTGCCGCGCCGCAGCCTCTATGCCCGCCTGCAACGCCATGGCATCAACCCATCGGCTTATCGAAGGCGAGATAATGCACATGGTGACGGTAGCAAGAGCTGAGCGAATGTAGCTCCGTTCGCTCGTATAGCATTCGTGCATATTGCGTGAACCCGCATCCCTCAGTGAGCGCCGCCGCCGCCGGTCTGCGGGCGCTTGGTGAACAGCATCGTGATGGCTGCGATGGCAAGCACCACACCGATGACTGCGAAGGTGTCGCTGAATCCCATAATCAGCGCCTGTCTCTTGACGACCTGGCCAAGGGCGATGACCGCCTTCTGCTGGGCCGCCTGATGATCCGAAACGCCGTGTGACAGGAAATAATTTGTCATCTGGTCTATTCGTTGACGAACCTCGTCGCGAGCAAGGGTCACGGATTGGCCGATGATGTTGGAGTGAAATTGCTCGCGCTTGGTCAGGATGGTCCCAAGGGAGGCGGTCCCCACCGCGCCGCCGAGATTTCTCAGCATGTTCGTCAGGCCGGAGGCGGCTGCCGCATCCGCAGGGGCAATGCCGGCCGTGGTGATAGCGGTAACTGGAGTGATGACGAACGCCTGGCCGATCGCACGGATGATGTTCGGGATGAAGAACTGGTCCCCCGCATTGTCGGCCGAAAGCGTAACGTTCATGAAACAACTCAGCGAAAAGACCGCGATGCCAAAGAAGGCAAGCCAGCGCACGTCTACCCGCTTCATCATCAGCGGCACCAGCGGGATCAGCAGCAATTGCGGCAATCCGGTCCAGGCAAGGACGTTGCCGATCTGCTCGGCATTGTACCTCTGCACCTGTCCCAGATACTGCGGCAATATGTAGACTGTCCCGAACAGCGCGACGCCCACGAGAATGTTGGCAAGCACGCCAAGCCCGAAGTTCCGTTGCTTCAGCAATCGCAGTTTCACCAGCGGTTTCGAGACCTTCAGCTCGATCACGATGAAAAGGGTGAGGAATGCGGCCGCGACGATGCTGAGCCTGACAATGAAGGGCGAAGAGAACCAGTCGTCCTTATTGCCCTCTTCCAGCACGGTTTGCAGGGCCGACAGGCCGATCGCCATCGTCACGATACCGGCCCAGTCGCCTTCGCGCAGCAATCTCAGTTGCATCGGCTGCTTGTCCAGCGTCAGCGCCAGCGCCACCACCATGATTCCGCTCGGGACAGCATTGATGAAGAAGATCGTCTGCCAGCCGTAATTCTCGGTCAGATAACCGCCGATGGTCGGGCCGATGGCTGGCGCGAAGGTGACGGACAATGCGAAGATCGCCAGCCCCAAAGGCTGCTGCGGCTTTGGAAGCTTCGTCAGCACCATGGTGAAGGCCATCGGGATCAGGACGCCGCCGGCAAATCCCTGCAGGCCGCGCAGGACGATCATCGTTCCGAGATCGTGGGCAAAGGCGCATGACAGAGACAACAGCGGAAACAGCACCGAGTTCACTAGGATATAACGGCGAAACGAGAAGACGCTGCTGAGATAGGCGGTGAGCGGAATGACGACGATCTCGCCGATCAGATAGGAGGTCGAGATCCAGGCGCCATTGTCCACCCCGGTGCCGATGCCCCCCTCGATATCGAGGAGGGAGGCATTGGTGATCTGGATGTTCAGGATCGCCATGAACGCGCCGATCATGCCGGCCAGAACCGCGATCCACTCTCTTGTCGATGCACGCGGCTCTGCCGCTGCGGCCGGCATCGGACGGCCATCCATTGTAATCGTAGACATTGTGTGGCTCCCGCCGTCAGTTCCGCTGTGCGGCGTCTGCTTTGGTGTTGATGCTCGGCTCGACGGACATTCCGGGGCGCAGCTCACCGCTCGCCATGGTCTGCGCGTCTAGCGCTATCCTGACTGGAATTCGCTGAACGACCTTGGTGAAATTGCCGGTCGCATTGTCCGGCGGCAGCAGGGCGAATTCCTGCCCGCTGGCAGGCGCAAGGCTGTCGACATGGCCGTGGAATGTCTTGCCGGGGAACATGTCGACTTCGATATCGACGGGTTGGCCGGCATGGACGTTCGTCAGCTGCGTTTCCTTGTAGTTGGCGACGACATAGGCTTGATTGGTCGGCACGAGCGACATCAGCTGCGTTCCGGCCTGAACATACTGGCCGATGCGCAGCGTGCGGTTGCCGATCGTGCCGTCGACGGGAGCAATGATGGTCGCATAGGAGAGGTTCAGCTCGGCTTGATGCTGGATCGCCTCGCTTTTTTGCAGCGCGGCTGTCGCCTGCGCGATCTGGGCCTTTAAAAGTTCGACCTGTTTGATCGCACCTTCCAAGGTCGCGGTGTCCCGGACGATGGAAGCCTGCGCCGCGGCGATCTGCGACGCGGCCTGCTGGGCCGTCTGCACGGCTGCGTAGCCGTTGGAGGCGAGGCTGGCATAGCGCTTGTTGTTCTGTTCGGCGAAGGTTTCGTTGGCCTTGTCCACATCCAGCGTCGCGCGTCCGGCTGCGATCGTCGACTGCTGGATATCCAGCGAGGCCTGCTCTGCCTGTATGGTTGCCTGCGCTGCGGCGACATCGGCCTTTGCCTGGTCGAGCGCTGCGCGGAAATCGCGGTCGTCGATGCGGGCGAGCGGCTGGCCGGCCTTCACGGTCTCATTGTCCCTGACCAGGACTTCCGCCAGATAGCCCGAGATTTTCGGGGCGATCGAACTATTGTCGGCCTGCACGTAGGCGTCGTCGGTCGATATCTCGAAGCGGCCATTTTGCCAGTAATCGTGGCCATAATAACCCGCGGCAGCGATGATGACGATTGCACCTACGCCGTACATCAGGCGCCGCGGCATCTTGCTGCGCTTCGCGGCGGCATCGCCGGCTGCCGGTCCCTTTGGCGTCTCCGGACGGGGTTCGGTTGTCACCCCTTCCTTGGCCTTTGCCTCGACACTTTCCTGCGCTTCGCCGGGCGCGTCCTTGGAGGTCACGATATGCAGATTGTTAGCCATGTACTTGCTCCTGACAGGGGTCGCTGCCGGGCAGGGGTAGCGGCCAAGTTCAATTTGGAAACTTGATGTTTTCCAAAATAAGCGCTATAAAATCCAAGTCAACTATATTTTGGAAAATATTGATGGTCCTAAATCCAAAAACCACGAAACGACCACGAGGGCGCCCGCAGGTCCGTTGTGATGACGATACTCGGGCAATCGTGCTCTCGTCTGCGCGAAAGCGCTTTCTGGAAGCGGGCTATGCTTCGGCATGCATCAACGACATCGCGCAGGGCGCGGGAGTCTCGACGAAGACGGTCTATCGGCTTTTTGAAAGCAAAGGCGAGATTTTCAATGCGGTGATTACGGATCGCATCGCCCGTTTCAACGTCGAAGTGGATCAGGGCCTCCTGAAGCATCCGGACCTGCATCACCAACTCGAGCAAATCCTGATCGCCTATGGCCGTCTGGCGCTGGATCCGGAAACGATCGCCATCAATCGGCTGGCGGTCGCCGAAGCCGATCGCTTTCCCGAGATCGCGGCGTCCTTCTATGAGCGGGCGATCAGGGCCTCGGCCGTGGTCTTCGAGGTCTGGCTGCGCAGCCAGCGCGACAAGGGAGCGATTAGGATCTCCGATATCTCTCTCGCGGCCGGCTTCTTGCGGGGAATGATGACGATGGAGCCGCAAAGGGCCGTCATGCTGGGCCAGCGGCAAGCACCGGATGACGAAGAAATCCAGGTCCGCGCGGCGGGGTGCGCGGCGATCTTCCTGCAGGGTTGCGTTGCCAGCCCGTCGTGAGCCTTTTGCCGGACGGCGAAAGGTCAGACGGAACGATATCCCTTTCGCCGAGAGCGAGGCCGCCCGCGTGACCGCGGACGGCTTCGGGATCGTTCAGGGCGCGACCGTAAAGCTATAGGTGCCGTTAGTCTTGTGCCCGTCGGTGGAGAGTACATGCCATTCGACCGTGTACTTGCCAGGCGCAAGCTTGTCGCTCACGGGCACCATCAGTGTCGTGTCGCCGTTCATCAGTGTGCCTTCGCCGGTCTTGACGGCTGCCTTGTCGGGGCCGGTCACCTTGATACCGCTGAATTTCAGGTTGAGGCCTTCGGTAAAGGTGAGGTCGAGTTCCGAGGGTGCAGTCTTCACCGTACCGTCGGCCGCCGGAACGGCGGATTTCAGATGGGCATGGGCCATGGCCTGGCCGGCAAACGCGATGCTGATTGCGGCAGCGGCGAGGAGCATTTTCTTTATCGAGGACATATATGGTTTCCTTATCCTGTTGATGACCCGCGGAAGGCCCGCGGGCGTGCGAAGGCGATCGGCGGGTCACTGACATTCGCCGGCAGGCCTGTCGGACGGAATTGTCTTCTTCCAGCGACGATCGAGCGTCACGGACCTACTCCTGCTGCAGCAGGTTTCGGATCTTCCGCAGCGCGACATCGGTATTTTCCTGATAGGCGATCGTGCCCCTCAAGTTGCCGCCGGCATCGACGAGCAGCACGGACGCAGTATGATCCATGGTATATCCGCCATCCGGAGTGGGGACCTTCTTGGCATAGATGCGCCAGCCCTTGATGGCCTTCTGCATCTCGCTCGGATCACCCGTAATGCCCGTGATCCGGTCGGTGAAGTTGCCGCTGTAGCTGTGCATGATCTCGGGCGTATCGCGCTCCGGGTCGACGGAGAAGAAATAGGCCCTCAATCGATCGGCCTCCGGCTCAAGCGTCTTGAGCCAGCCGGCCATATCGTAGAGCGTGGTCGGGCAGACATCGGGGCAATGCGTATAGCCGAAATAGACGAGTGAGGGATGACCTGAAAGCGCCTTTTCGGTGATGGGCTGGCCGCGATCGTCCGTGAGCGTGAAGACAGCGCCGAGACTGCCTGCCGCCGGCGCCTGCGGCATCCGGAGGAATGTCGCGTAACCGATGGCCCCTGCGCCGACGATGAGCGCCAGCGCGACGGTCATTGCGGCGAAGCGTCGTCTATTTGACATGGGATGTCTCCTTGTTCGCCGCTAACGATCCGACTGGAAAATCGATGTCGACCGAGCCCGCCTTCTCGAATTTGAGCGTCGCCTTGACCGTCTGGCCCTCGATAAAGCGGTCGGTGACTTTCATGAACATCACGTGATAGCCGCCAGGCTTGAGCTCAATGGTCTTGCCAGCCGGTATGGGCAGGCCATCGGCAAGCTCGCGCATCACCATGATGTCCTCGTCCATCCTCATCTCGTGTATCTGGACTGTTCCGGCGCGTGGCGAGCTGGCCGCGACCAGCCGGTCGTCGGTATTGCCCGTATTGGTGATGGTCATATAGCCGCCGCCGACAGGCGCACCCGGCACCATGGCGCGAACATAGGGAGCGGAGATTGTGAGATCGCCGACTTTGATATCGTCGGCAAAGGCGCTGGCGGAAAGCAGAGATGCCAGCCCGAAGGCGGCGGAAGCAAAAGCGTGTTTCAACATGATCGATATCCTTGATCCAGAAAAGGAGTAGCAGGCGGAACCGACGGCTCCGCCTGATCTCGTCAGGAAAAGAAGCGCCGGAGCGGCGGCACGAAACGAACCACGAGCTGGTCGATCAGCAGCATCACGGCGATGGCGGCTCCCGTCAGCGGAAAGGCCGCGCCGAAAACGATGGCGATGAACCACAGGCCGACATAGACGGACTTTTGCGGCGGCATCGGCGGTACGCCGAGGCGACCTGTTGGCCTGCGCTTCCACCACATGGTCGCGGCGGTCGCGCAGCACAGGATGATGGCCAGGCAAGCAGCCAGCATCAGAAGCTGGTTGAAGAGGCCCCATTCCTGTCCCTGATGGACATTGATGCTCCATTCGATCGCCTTGCCGAGCGCCGGATACTGATCATAGGAGATATCGACGAGCGGCCTTCCGGAATATTGGTCGATATGAACAGTGCGCTCCTTGCGGAGATCACCGAAATAATGGCTGGCGGTATAGACCCCGGTCTCATCCGTCGGGATGGCAAGGTCGGCGCCGGCGATCATGCCCAGGCGGTGCATGGTCTCCACAGCCTTGTTCAGTCCGATCGGCTTTGCCGACTGCGCCGCCGCGATATCGGACAACGGAACGGGCGCGTTTTCGACCACCCAGCCGGGCCGGCTGACGATATCCTGCGTGACCTTCGTCGATTTCGGAACGTCGTCCCAGACTGCTGCCGGTGTTCCAAAATTGTGAGTGGTCAGCCAGGCATTGACATTGGCGCCCCAGTAGCCGGACCAGGGCATGCCACTGAAGGCCAGGAAGAAGATGAGAATGCCCGCAAGCGCACCCGTCACGGCATGCAGGTCGCGCCAGAAGACGCGCCGCGACGGGGTGCCGCGAACGGTGAGTACACCGCCCGTCTGCTGCCGCGGCCACCATAGATAAATGCCAGTGACCACGAGGACGAGGGCGAAGCCCGCGACGATTTCGATGATACGGTTGGTCCACTTCCCGAAATATTCGAGGCTGTGGATGCGCTTGACGACCCAGCCGAACTCCTGCTTCGAGCCGACCGACCCTAAAATGCTGCCGTCATAGGGGTTGACGTAGACAATGGTCGATTGGCCGTCCTTTGACAGCGTCACCCAGGCCGAGCGGTTTGGAGCCGACGGTTCGTGATAGGAGGTTGCGCGGGCGCCTGGAAAGGCCGCAAGTGCCGCATCGGCGATCCGTTGCGGCTGCAGCATCGTGCCGGTCTCGGCGACGAGGTAGCGGTGCGCGTAGAAGGTATCGGCAATCTGATCCTTGAACAGGTAGAGCGACCCGGTGATCGCCAGATTGAGCATGAACGGAATGACGAGAAGACCAGCGAAAAAATGCCAGCGCCAGATCGCGCGATAGAGCGAGATATTGTGGGTTGCTGCGGCTGTAGGCTCTGCAGCGGTAAAGGCAGACATGAAATCCTCCGAAGATCGGCAGGCTGCCACAAGCGGTCGATCTGAGGAGGAGCGGCGATGGTTCGCCGTTTGGGGTGAGCTTGCTACCGATAGCCAGCCGGACCAATCGGCCCGCCACGTTCGGCAAAGTACAGCTGGGAACACCAATCCTCAGATTTCACGACCAATGGTCGCGCATGCGGCAGCGTTGACGGCGGGCGTCACGGTCAGAGCCGCAACGCCGGTTCAGCCAAGGATGTCGAGGATGGGTGGTGCTCTTGGGCCTGTGTTCGGCGGATAAAGCTGCCGGCGGAAGGCCTCCGATTTTGCGATGACCGTCTCTCCGCGCGGAGAGGCAAGGCGCTCGCAAATATTGGTCGGAGGTGCGGGCAGCATCGCGGACGAGGCGATCCGGCATGCCTCGCATCCGGGCGCATAGGCTTTCCCGTGTACCTTGCCGTCGGCATCCTTGTAGGTGATGCAGAGAATGGGCAGAGATCCATCCGGCAGCCGGTATTGGGCAAGCTCCAGCGGGGATATCTCATCCGCCGTGGCGACGACTGGTTGATGGGCGAAGCCGACAAACAACAGCGCCACGGCGCAAAGGATGCGCGCGCTCCACTGCCATGTTCGCGAAATCGTCTTCCGCATTCCTGTCCCCACCACCGCATTTCGCGGATATGGTCCGCAGTCATAGGGCAGGCCGATCGCAAGCGCAATGCGGCAATTCGTGCCGTCGCACTCAGCTCCGTTTCATCTCGTCGGCGGCCTAAAGGAACGCCGTCGCTGCGATGGGCGAGGGCGCCGAAAGCAATGCCTGCAGATTGCGATCTAGCCTCGCGCAAGGTCTGGTTGCGATAGTCGATCCTGGGGCGAATGTTGGTGAATTGCGCTGTGGGGGCGATCGATGATTTCAACGTATCTCGGCTATGTGACCGCGACAAAGGATATGGCGTCGACGCTTGCGGGCGTCGCTCGGCAGGCAACGGTCAAAAGCGACCAGCAATATTATGATGCGCACATCGGCAAGATCAAGAATGTCGATGAGTTCGTCAGCGACCATAAGCTCTACAGCTATGCAATGAAGGCTTATGGCCTGGAAGACATGACCTATGCCAAGGCCTTCATGAAGAAGGTTCTGGCAAGCGACCTCAGCGACCCGAACAGTTTCGCAAACAAATTGACCGATAACCGCTACCGGCAATTTGCCGCAGCTTTCAACTTCGGTGGCAAGTCAAAGAATCAGACGGCTCAGAGCGATGCCCAGAAAAGCGATACGATCGGGCTCTATGAGCAATCTTTCGCCAATGAAGCAACTTTGGCAACGAAGGAGAGCAAATTCTACAGCAGCTGGATCGACAAGGTGTCGAATGTCGACGATATCGTCAACAGCAGCAGGATGAGAGACTACGTCCTACGGGCGCATGGCATCAATCCGGATAATATATCGAAGTCGTTTCTCAAGTCGGTTCTGACCAGTGATGTCAGCGATCCGAACAGCTTCGTCAATCAGGCAGGAAACTTCTCTTCGGCCTCGGCTCAGGCAACCTATAAGCTGATCGCGTCGCAGTTCAATTTCAACGATGATGGAACGCTTTCTGCTGTGTCCGCACAAACGACGCAGCAGAAAGAAGCGATGATCTCTCGCTATAATAATACGGTCCCGAGCCTACTGACCCCGACCATGGCTGTCGGCAACGACGACTATTACCGCCAGGCAATCACGAAGGTGGCATCGCTGACCGACATCACCGGCGACAACAGGCTTTTCTCCTATATCAAGGAGGCTTTCGGCCTCAGCGCCAACCTTACGCCGTCTCAATTCAATCTCGCTTTCGCCAATCCCACCTATGCCGATGTCTCCGGCATGAAGGATATGGTCGCTCATTTCAATTTCGCGTCCGACGGAACGCTACCGGCGGGGCAGCCCGCGCAATCGGCGCAAGCCATAGACGACATCTCCATCAAATATTTGCAGCAGGCCAAGGGCGCCAAGCAGGCCTTGTTCAAGGATGCGGAGGATCACTACAAGTCGGCGGTCGGCAAGATCAAGACGATCAAGGATTTCTTCGCCGCCAACGACACGAAGAGCAAGGATCTACCGACGATCGAGGACATGGCGCTCCGCGCTTTCGGGATCGACAAGAACGAGGTCTCGCGGGAGCAATTGCGCAAGATCCTGGAAAGCGATCCCTATGACAGCAAGAGCTATGTCAGCTCCCTGAAGGACGAGAGGTATGTCGAGCTTGCCAAGGCATTCAACTTCGACAGCAAGGGTAATCTCCGGGATCCGGTCACGGCCCTGTCGAAGAGCTCGATCAACAGCTTCATTTCCGCCTATTCTAAGGCGAAGACGTTCGGGCTGACGGGTGAGATGCGCGACAAGGCGATCAAGGATGCGAAAGACGCGGCGACTGAATTCAGCAAGTCGATTGCCAAGGTCGATACCGTCGATGAACTCCTGGCGGACAAGAAGCTGACGCAATTCATTCTCGTTGCCAATAATATCGACCCGAAGACGGTCGACAAGGCGACATTGAAGAAGGCCTTCACCGCCGATCCTGAAGATGCCAAGGGATTCCTGAACACGCCGGCAGGCGCGAAGTTCAAGGCCATGGTAAATGTCTTCAATTTCGACGCCAAGGGTAACTTGACGACTGCGAAGATCGGGTCGGGGCAGAACAAGGGCGCGCGCCTCGCCACGGACGATCTCTACCTCCATCAGACATTGGAGACGCAGCAGGGCGCCTCCAACGACGGTGTCCGCCTCGCGCTTTATTTCCAGCGAAAGGCACCGCAGATCAATTCCGTCTATGACATCATGTCCGATCCGGCGCTTTACAATGTGATCAAGACGACCTACTCGCTGCCGGCATCCATGTCGAACATGGATGTGAGCCGCCAGGCGAAGATGCTGGAGAAGCTTTTTCCGGTCAAGGATTTGCATGATGCCGGCAAGGTGAACAACCTGCTGAAGCGCTTCTCCGCCGTATATGACGCGGCAAACGGCGCAAATTCCGCCTCGCCTGCATCGGCCATCCTAAACCGTGGCTCCGGAGTTGGCATGAGCGCGGACCTCATGCTGTCGATTGCCCAGCTCAGGTCGCGATAGCATATTCCGTGTTTGCCGTATTGGACCGGGTTGGCACCGGCAGTGCCGGGGCCAGCATCACGGATGCTGCAGCACGCTCAGGCCGCCGTCCACGGTCAGGCACGTCGCGTTCATGAAGGGGCATTCGTCCGAGATCATGAAAACGGCGGCAAGCGCGATCTCCCGCGGCGCGGCGATGCGCCCGCCCGGATGAAGCTTCATCGTCTCCGCCTTTGCCGCCTCCGGATCGGGAAAGCCGTTCCAATAATCGATGACTTTCTGTGTCGCAACGTAGCCAGGCGCCAGGGCATTCACGCGCACATTCTTCGACGCGTATTCGATCCCCAGTGACTTGGTCATGCCGAGAAGCGCGTGCTTGGCAAGCGGATAGGGGAATGTGCCCGGAATGATGGTGAAGGCATGGGTTGAGGCGATATTGAGGATGACACCGCCGCCCGAGGTGATCATCCCGGGCAGAACGGAGCGGCAGCAATTCCAGGCGCCTTTGAGGTTGATGTCGAAGCAGCGTTCCCAATCCTCGTCCGTCATCTGCAGCGGTTCGGCAAAGACGTTGACGCCGGCATTGTTGACCAGCGCATTGATGCTGCCAATTTCCGCCGCTGCCTTGGCAACGGCCGCACCCATGGCGGCGGCATTGGTAATGTCGGCCGCCTGATAGCCGACGACGGCTCCTTGTTCCTTCAGCTTGGCGGCTGCCTGTTCGAGAAGGGCCTCATCGCGGTCAATGAGAAAGATATGCGCGCCTTCAGCTACAAAAGCCTCCGCGATTGCCAGACCGATCCCCTGCGCGGCTCCAGTAACGAAGATCCTTTTTCCGGAAAGGCGATTTGGCATTCGGTGTTCCTCTTTCGGATTGGTCCGGAAATTTGAGCGATGAGCGGCCGCGGGCTATTCCGGATATTTTCGTGGTTGCAGATGGATCGACCCTGCAAGGCTTTCTCCAGGCTGCAGGATTTTCAGACCTCCTAGATCCGGAAGGTTATGGCCGTTTGCAAGGTGGGACATCGGCTCGAAGCAGAAATAGTCGTGGCGAAAGGCCGGGTTGAAGTTTGTGTCGGGGACGAAGAGGAAGGCATGCCTAATCGACGCGCCGGCAGTCAGCCGCAGGCTGGCGCGCTTTTCCGGCCAGGCAATCCGCGCTTCGCCACTCCAGCCCTCGAAGCCGTTGTTGACCCAGCGGCGAGGAAGCGGCGACGGCCCGGAAAAGTCGAGATCCGCTGGAACAGCGGCGCGTTCTCCCGGCAAGAAGCCCTCGGTCTCCGTCCAAAATCGCTGCGCTGGCGCGAAAAGCGTCGTTTGCGGCGTCATCGGAAAATAAGGATGCCAGCCAAGCCCGAATGGCAGCGCATCCGCGCCGGTGTTCTCCACGCTCATCTGCAGCGTCAGCCCTTCGGATGACAGGGCGATTGTCTGCCTTGCATCGTAACTATAGGGCGTATTTTCCCCCTGATGGCGAAAGCCGATCTGCAATTCGTTGCCGCTGCGGGAGAGAATGGACCATTCCCCCTGCCAGCCGTCACCGTGCAGATAATGACGGTCCGACGTATTCGGCCGAAGCAGGTAGTCGCGTCCTTCGAATGTGAAGCGGTTGTTCCGGATGCGGTTGCCGAAGGGGACCAGCGGATAGCAGGCGGAAGAGGACGCACTGGCATCATCCGGCGCCGGTCTCAGAAGCGCAATTTTGTCGTTGTCCAATGTCCAGGAATAGTCGAGCAATATGCCGCCCAAAGTCGATGCGCGAACCGAAAACAAACCGTCCTGCAAATCGATGATGCTCATTGAACGGCTGCCATCCCCTCGCCATCAAGGCCGATCCCGAATGGTCGGGCGCCCTATATTCGCGCCTTTTAATGTCAACATATATATAGGATTTATTTTTCCCGTACCGCCAGTTTCTCATGCATAGGCGTTTTGCTTTCGGCGAGAACGTGCCGTTTTCAGATGCCAAGTTCGGTTCATGTCGGTGAGACAGAATAAATAATCATACATAAATATTGACTGGTATGATGTTTTTTCCTATTCACATTTTGCTGCCGACCAGTGGCAGAGCAAGATTTTAGGGAGAGAGACCATGCGCTTTTTCAAAGCAGCCATCCTTGCGGGCGCGTTTGCCATTTTGGCCGCCGGCTCGGCGCTTGCGGAAGACGTCAAGATCGGGTTCATCGTCAAGCAGCCGGAGGAACCCTGGTTCCAGGACGAGTGGAAATTTGCCGATCAGGCCGCCAAGGAGAAGGGCTTCACGCTCGTCAAGATCGGCGCCGAAGATGGCGAGAAGGTTCAGTCGGCGATCGACAATCTCGGCGCGCAAGGCGCGCAGGGCTTTATCGTGTGTACGCCCGACGTCAAGCTTGGCCCCGGCATCGTCGCCAAGGCTGCCGCCAACCAGCTGAAGCTGATGACCGTCGACGACCGCCTGGTGAATGCCGAGGGCAAGCCGCTCGAGGATGTGCCGCATATGGGCATCTCAGCCACCAAGATCGGCGAGACCGTGGGGCAGGCGATAATCGATGAAATCAAGAAGCGCGGCTGGGACATGAAGAATGTCGGTGCGATCCGCGTCTCCTACGATCAGCTGCCGACGGCCGTCGACCGCGTCGAAGGCGCGATCTCTGTCATGAAGGCCGCAGGCTTCCCGGCCGCGAATATCTATGACGCGCCGCAGGCAAAGACCGACACGGAAGCGGCGCTCAACGCCGCGACCACGGTTCTCAACAAGCATGCCGACGTCAAATATTGGGTCGCCTTCGGCCTCAATGACGAAGCCGTGCTCGGTGCCGTGCGTGCCTCGGAATCGGTAGGCATTCCTGCCGCCAACATGATCGGCGTCGGTATCGGCGGCGCGGATTCGGCGATCAACGAGTTCAAGAAGCCTGCCGCGACCGGCTTTTTCGGCACGGTCATCATCTCGCCGAAGCGCCATGGCTACGAGACCGCGCTCGATATGTATGACTGGATCGCCAACAGCAAGGAGCCGCCGAAGCTGACGCTGACCTCCGGTTCCCTCGCGCTGCGCGGCGATTACGAAAAGGTTCGCAAGGATCTCGGCATCGAATGATCATCCCTTATGGATGATTTCCGTCCGGCGGCCCCTATTGCCGCCGCCGGACCTTCTCTCGATGGAGCAAGCATGGCTTTCCTTGAATTCAAGGGCATTTCCAAGGGCTATCCCGGCGTCCAGGCACTGGCCGACGTTTCGTTCGATGTGGAAAGAGGCGCGGTGCATGGGCTGATGGGTGAAAATGGTGCCGGCAAGTCGACGCTGATCCGGGTTCTTTCCGGCGATCAGGGAGCGGATGCGGGCAGCATCGTCATCGATGGGGTGGAGCAGCATTACAGCTCCGTCCGCGACGCGTTTCATGCTGGCGTGGTCGTCATTCACCAGGAACTGCAGCTGGTACCGGAACTAACCGTAGCCGAGAACCTCTGGCTCGGCCGCTTTCCCGGCAAGGCCGGCGTTATAGACGGCAGGACGCTGGTCGAGACCGTCCGCGCCAAGCTCAAGGAAATCGGCATCGACGTCGATCCCGCAGCCAAGGTTTCCTCGCTGTCGATCGGCGCCCGCCAGATGGTGGAGATCGCCAAGGCCGTCATGGTCGATGCGCGGGTGATTGCGCTCGACGAGCCGACCTCGTCGCTATCTTCTCGCGAAAGCGAAATCCTGTTTTCGCTGATCGACCGTCTGAGAGCTAACGGCACCGTCATTCTGTATGTCTCGCATCGTCTGGATGAGATCTTCCGGCTCTGCGACAGCCTCACCGTGCTGCGAGACGGCAAGCTCGCGGCGCATCATCCTGACATCGCCAATACGACGCGGGATCAGATCATCGCCCAGATGGTCGGCCGGGAGATCAGCAATATCTGGAACTGGCGGGAACGGCCGCTCGGCGAGGTGCGCCTCGAGGTCAAGCAATTGTCGGGCTCGAAGCTTCGCAATCCTGTCAGCTTCTCTGTCCGCAAGGGTGAAATTCTGGGCTTCTTCGGCCTGATCGGCGCCGGCCGAAGCGAGATGGCCCGCCTTCTCTATGGCGCCGATCATCGTCACCAGGGCAGTGTCTCGATAGACCGTATTGCCGTCGCACCGAACAATCCGAAGGCTGCCATCAGCGCCGGCATGGTTCTCTGCCCCGAGGACCGCAAGTTCGATGGCATCATTCAGGGTCGGTCGATCGAGGAAAATATCGCCATCTCGTCAAGGCGGCATTTCTCGCCGTTCGGCATCCTCAATCCGAAGAAAGAAGCCTTGGTCGCCGATCGGTTCATCGCCAAGCTCCGGGTTCGCACGCCCTCGCGTCGGCAGGATATCGTCAATCTGTCGGGCGGCAATCAGCAGAAGGTCATCCTTGGGCGCTGGCTTTCCGAACAGGGGGTCAAGGTGCTCGTCATCGACGAGCCGACGCGCGGCATCGATGTCGGCGCCAAGTCGGAAATCTATGAAATCCTCTATGAGCTTGCCGCCGGCGGCATGGCGATCGTCGTCATCTCCAGCGAGCTTCCCGAGGTCATGGGCATTTCTGATCGCATCATGGTGATGTGCCAGGGCCGCGTCGCCGCCAATGTCGCCCGCGCCGATTTCGACGAACGCGCCATTCTGACCGCGGCGCTGCCCGATAAGAATGCCGCCGGCACAATCTAATTCAGGAATGGTAGCGATGAACTCTTTGAAAAAGCTTCTTCTTGGCGAACAGGGTCTGGTGGTGATCTTCGCAATCGCTTTCGTGATCGTGTCGCTCTTCGTTCCGAGCTTCCTGACGGAGCGCAACATGCTCGGTCTGCTGCAGTCGGTCGTGACGATCGGCATCGTCGCCTGCACGATGATGTTCTGCCTTGCCTCGCGCGACTTCGACCTGTCGGTTGGCTCGACCGTCGCCTTCTCGGGCATGATCGCCGTGATGGTGTCGAACTCGACCGGCTCGATCCCGGTCGGCCTGCTGGCGGCATTGGTCTGCGGCGGTCTTGTCGGCCTCGTCAATGGCGTCGTCATCGCCAAGTTCCGCATCAACGCCTTGATCACGACGCTCGCCACGATGCAGATCGTTCGTGGTCTGGCATTGATCGCTTCGG
Source organism: Martinezella tropici (assembly GCF_008370325.1). Taxonomy (GTDB): domain Bacteria; phylum Pseudomonadota; class Alphaproteobacteria; order Rhizobiales; family Rhizobiaceae; genus Rhizobium; species Rhizobium tropici_B. The sequence goes on from NZ_VNIP01000008.1 coordinate 61,407, forward strand.
ATGGCCGTGCCGTCGGCATCAACGATCCGGCTTTCTATCAGCTGGCGCTGTCGCGCTTCCTGACAGTGCCGACGCCGATCTGGATCATGGTGCTGCTGTTCATCATCTTCGGCTTCGCGCTCAATCGCACCGTTTTTGGCAAGAACACGCTTGCGATCGGCGGCAATCCCGAGGCATCGCGACTTGCCGGCGTCAATGTCGTCAATATGCGGATCTGGATCTTCGCCTTGCAGGGTCTCGTCTGCGCCATTGCCGGCATTCTGCTCGCCTCCCGTATCACGTCGGGCCAGCCGAATGCGGCAACGGGGCTCGAATTGTCCGTCATCTCCGCCTGCGTGCTCGGCGGCGTGTCGCTGGCAGGCGGCCGCGCGGCGATGACCGGCGTGATTGTCGGCGTCCTCATCATGGGCATCGCCGAGAACGTGATGAACCTGCTGAACATCCAGGCCTTCTATCAATATCTCGTGCGCGGCTGCATTCTGCTGATCGCCGTTCTGCTTGACAATCTGCGCTCGTCGGCGGCAGGGCATCGCGCCCGCTTATGACGATCAGATTCCTTGGGAGAAGTTTGCCGGGCTTGCAGTTGCGCATTGATGCCTGGACGTGGTGCCGCTCATGATCGCCACCGGGCAAGCGGAAGGGAGTACAGGTGATGAGTACGCGTTTGGGGTCTTTGCGCACGACGCGGGGTGGGGCTGCGCCTGAACAGGGAAAGCGCACCGTGCGCGAGGAACTGTTGAAGAAACTCATCGGACAGATCGTGTCTGGTGCTCTTGCGGAGGGTTCGATCCTGCCCAATGAAGCCGAGCTCTCTGAGCTCTATGGCGTCAGCCGCACCAGCCTGCGCGAAGCCATGCAATATCTCTCGGCACTCGGAATGGTCCGTTCGCGTACCCGCGCCGGCACCACGGTGTTGCCGCGGGAGAACTGGAACTATCTGGATCCGCTGGTTCTCGACGCCACGCTGGCGCTCAGCAACGACCGCAGCTTCTACGATTCCCTGCTCGACGCGCGGCAGGTGCTGGAGCCTGCCGCCGCCGCACAGGCTGCCGCCAATGCTACCGCAAAGCAGCTTGCGCAAATCGCGGAGGCTTTCGAGGATATGGTCGCCGCGAATGCCCGTGACAACGAGGCATGGAGCCAGGCGGACCTGGAGTTTCACACTGCCATCATCAATGCCAGCGGCAATTGGGTTTTCCGGCAATTCGCCACCGCCATTCGGGCGGCCTTGCTGGCAAGTTTCCGTCTCACCAACAGGGCGAGCCAATCGCACGAATATGCCATCGCCCGGCATCAGGATGTTCTAGATGCGATCCGCATGCGCCGTCCAGATGCTGCCCGCTTTGCCATGGAGCAGCTGATCGGAACGGCCAGAATGGAGCTCAGCGATGCTCTGCGCGCCGCCAAGCCCAAGGATGAGCCGGAATAGGCCGGTTCGTCTGCGGCAAGGAAGTCTCGCTATCTGCTATGTCCGGCATGACGGAGCGCTCTATATCGTTAATCCGGATATTGAAACCTGGCCGGATGATTGAGCATAGGCAATGCCGATTTTCTCCGTCCAATAGTTCTCGCCTCACGAGTTGAAACGCAGCCGCTGTTGCAACGCGGCGCTGCCCTATGGAGGAGATTCGGAATGACGGAGGACGAAAAGGCAATCCGGAAAGTTGTGGAAACCTGGATCGCCGCAAGCAAGGCGGGCGATACGGCAACCGTTTTAGGGCTGATGACTGATGATGTCGTCTTCATGGTGCCGGGCCGAGAGCCGTTTGGCAAGCAAGCCTTCGCCGCCGCCGCCAAGGGCAAGGACGGCGTAAAGATGGAAGGCACCAGCGAGATCGTCGAATTGCGCGTGCTCGGCGACTGGGCCTTCATTCGCAACCACATCGACATCACGATGACACCGCCAGGCGCCGATGCCATCAAACAATCGGGTTACACACTCACGCTTCTGCGCAAGGAGGCCGATGGCCGGTGGTGCCTTGCGCGGGATGCGAACCTCCTGACCGTGCATAGCTGATCGTTGCAGCGTTCATCCGCGTCGTAGATCGCAGGATCTCCATCATGCGACTTCGAGTGCGGATGCCAGATCGGCGACGAGGTCGTCTGGATGCTCTATGCCGATCGACAGGCGGATCGTCGATTCCAGCACGCCGATGCGATGGCGCACATCCACTGGAACGCCGGAATGCGTAGTTGTTGCCGGATGGGAGGCCAGCGATTCCGTGCCGCCGAGACTGACGGCGAGTTTGAAGATCTGCAGCGCATTCAGGAATTTGAACGATGCCGGCTGGCCGCCCTTGATATCGAAGGAGAAGGTGGAGCCTGCGCCGCTGCATTGGGCGGCGAAAGTCCGGCCCGTGGCCGATGCGGGGTCGGTATAGGGTAGATAGTGTATCTGCTCGACTTTCGGATGATCCCGCAGGAAATCGGCCACGGCCCGGGCGTTGCTATCGGCCCGTTCCATGCGGAGCTGCAGCGTTTCCAGTGATCGGCCGAGCATCCAGCAGGAATGCGGATCGAGCTGGGTGCCGATCGCGCCGCGCAGCGCCTTGACCTGTTTGATGATGGCCTTGGAGCCGAGGGCGGCGCCGGCGATCAGGTCGGAATGACCGCCGACATATTTGGTCAGGGAATAAAGGGAAATGTCGGCGCCATGTTCGATGGGCCGCTGGAAGACCGGGCCTAGCAGGGTATTGTCGCAGGCGATGATCGGCGTGTGGCCCTGCTTCTTGCCGATCGCATCGGCGACGCGGCGGATCATGGCGATATCGACCAGGCTATTGGTCGGATTGGCGGGCGTCTCCACAAGAATGACAGACACTCGGCCCTTGGCCAATGCTTCCTCCGCACTCGCCATTACCGAGGTCTCGCTGACACCGTCCGCGAACCCGACCGCCGAAACGCCGAGATTGAGGAATGTCTTGGCGATAAGCGTTTCCGTGCCGCCATAGAGCGGCTGGGAATGCAGGATCGCATCGCCGGGACGGACGAAGGCCAGCAGCGTGGTGGCGATCGCCGACATGCCTGAGGAAAACAGCGCGCCGCTTTCCGTCCGCTCGTAGACGGCGAGACGGTCTTCGACGATTTCGCTGTTGGGGTGGTTGAAGCGCGAATAGACGAGGCCGACGCCTCTACCTGCCGGCGGCTCGTTGCGGCCGGATATGTAGTTGAAGAAATCGCGCCCGTCCTCGGCCGATTTGAAGACGAAGGTGGAGGTCAGGAAAACGGGGGGCTTGACCGCGCCCTCGGACAGCTCGGGGTCGTAGCCGTAATTCAGCATCTGGGTTTCGGGATGGAGGGCGTGGTTGCCGATATGCGTTTTCGAGGGGTGCGGCGCAGTCATGACGGTCTCCTCGGCCGATGATGTGAATTTTAGACTCACATTATACATCACTTAAGGTGCCGGCTCGCTATTCGCCATTGTCTGCGATGCGGTTTCGATATTGGGGCTGATATAGGCCGGAACTATCCAACCCGCGCATCACTATCCGAAATACGACAGAAACGTCGCTATATCCACTAGTTGCGCTCGTCTTGACACAGTCCCACCCCAGTTTTCGAAAGCTTGCGACTTCGCTGCGCGCGGTCCTTGCAGAAACGATGAATTTTTCGGCCGACTGGTCCCCATCGATGTGGACGTTCGGCGGCGAAATGCATGAAGAAAACCAGTGAGGTTACATTTGAAATCGGGCGTTCGAAAATTTGTGTTTCGCGATCTTCAGAAAATCGATGGCTATATCGACCCGCCGGATGCGCTTGTCTTCCTGTCGTTGATCGAAAAGCAAAGGCAGGAGAAACTATACGGCGGCCTCGCCGAAATCGGGGTCTATTATGGGCGGTCCTATTTTTTGCTGCGCAAGATCAGCGCACCCGATGACAATGTGCTTGCGATCGACCTTTTCGACATAGAAGCGGATGGTGCGCAATATCAACGCTTCCTCGACAACGGAAGATCCCTGGGCATTCCCGTCGATGAAGAACTCGTCATAACCGGCGATAGCACCAGGCTCGATCCGCAGGCTATTATCGACAAGGTTGGGCAGGTTCGTTTTTTCAGCGTCGACGGAGGACATTTGCTTCGCCACATCGTTGCCGACAGCCGGTTGGCGAAGAGTGTGCTGGCCGATCATGGTATCATCGCCTTCGACGACACCTTCAATCCGGCTTGGCCGGAGGTGACGGTCGGCGTCTCCGATTTTCTGCGCAGGAACAGCGATACCTTTGCCGCCTTCTGCATGACGAAGTATAAGACCTATGTCTGCCGCCGGGATTTTCATGAGTTCTATCGGGCCGCACTTGGCAGGGCACGACATCTCCTGCCGTTCGAGCATGCCGAGATGGATTTTCTTGGCTCGAAAGTCCTCAGGCTGCACAATCCTATCAACCGGAGGGTTGCCTACGAGCTCTTGCGGCGGCTGGGCTTGGGCGCCATATCCGAATGGGCCTATCGTCCAGTCTGACCGTGAGCCGGCCTTGCTTGCAGGCGGGCGGAGTTAGAGCGATCTAGTCTTCACGGAACCCCTAAGCCACTAACTCTTTGCTGTCTCGCAATTCCGGACGGAAAACCGCTTTTTCCTGGAATTGCTTCAGGAGTTGAGGGCCCGTCGGAGACGGGCCCTCAACGTTCCCAGTCAGTAGACTTCGGGCACGTACATTTCCGGCGGAACCGGCGTGCGATGGTAATCGATATGCCGCAGGCGCTCGGGCAGGACGATTTCCGGCTTCGGCACGTTTTCGTAGGGAATCTGGTTCAGGAGATGCGCGATGCAGTTGAGACGCGCCCTCTTCTTGTCGACGGCATGGACGACCCACCACGGCGCTTCCGGGATATGCGTGCGCTCCAGCATCTCTTCCTTCGCCTTGGTATATTCTTCCCAGTGCACGCGGCTCTGCAGATCCATCGGCGAAAGCTTCCACTGCTTCAGCGGATCCTGAATACGCATGTTGAAGCGGAATTCCTGCTCCTCGTCGGTGATCGAGAACCAGTATTTGAGGAGGATGATGCCGGAGCGAACCAGCATGCGCTCGAAATCCGGCACGGAACGGAAGAATTCTTCCAGCTCTTCGGGCGAGCAGAAGCCCATGACGCGCTCGACGCCGGCGCGGTTATACCAGCTGCGGTCGAACAGCACCATTTCGCCGGCGGTGGGCAAATGGGCCGTGTAGCGCTGGAAATACCATTGGTGCTGTTCGCGCTCGGTTGGCGCCGGCAGCGCTACCACGCGACAGACGCGCGGATTGAGGCGCTGGGTGACGCGCTTGATGGCGCCGCCCTTGCCGGCGGAATCGCGGCCCTCGAACAGTACGACGACCTTGAGCTTCTTATACTGCACCCAGTCCTGCAGGCGCACCAGCTCGTGCTGCAGGCGGAAGAGTTCGCGGAAATAGACGCGGCGGTCGAGCGTCGCCTCGCCTTCGTCGATAAGGCCCTCTGCGACCAGCTCGTCCAGCCGGTCCTCCTCGAGCTGCATCTCCAGCTCTTCGTCGAAGCTATCGACGATCTCATCCTTGATGCGGCTGAGCCGATCCTGTGTTTCATCGGTCATTGTGCGCCTCCTGCTCTGTTTTCATGTAACTACTGCAGCCTTCGGCTGCCGGAAGCCGGCCCGCTCCTCGAACATGTGCCGGCAATGTCTGGCTATTATTCGGCAGTCCAGCCGCCGTCGACGGAAAGCGTCGTGCCGGTAATCTGTTTCGCGGCCTCACTGCACAGGAAGACCGCGATGGCGGCAACTTCGTCGACGGTCACGAATTCCTTTGTCGGCTGGGCGGCGAGCAGCACATCGTGCTTGACCTGCTCTTCCGTCATGTTGCGCGCCTTCATCGTCTCGGGGATCTGCTTCTCGACGAGCGGCGTCCAGACATAGCCGGGCGCGATGGAATTGACGGTGACGCCGTCCTGCGCGGCTTCGAGTGCGATGGTCTTGGTGAGGCCGGTGATCCCGTGCTTGGCCGAGACATAGGCCGATTTGAACGGCGAGGCGACCAGCGCGTGCGCCGAGGACGTGTTGATGATGCGGCCCCATTTGCGGGCCTTCATGCCGGGAATGGCAGCCTTGATGGCGTAGAAGGCGGCCAGCAGGTTGATGCGGATGATCGCTTCCCACTTATCGTCGGGAAATTCCTCGATCGGGGCCACGAACTGGATGCCGGCATTGTTGACGAGGATATCGAGGCTGCCGAAGGCGTCCTCGGCTTCATGCACCATGGCGGTGACTTCTTCCCCATTCATCATGTTGGCGCCGGAGTAGCGGCACTTCACGCCGAAATCGGCCTCGATGGCAGCCCGTTCCTTTTCGATCGCATCGGCATCGCCGAGGCCGTTGATCGTCACATTCGCGCCTTCGGCGGCAAAGGCGCGTGCGATCGCAAGGCCGATACCACTCGTCGAACCGGTGACCAGCGCATTCTTCGAAATCAACGAACCCATTATGCTACTCCCGCAATCGCTATGACATGGTTGGGTAAGGGGAAATGCTCAAGATGAGCGCACACTGCCAGCCGGATATGTCGCTTTGATAACAGTGGCGGGTCTGCTCCCACGCAACCATTTGGTAGCTGACACTTCACTGTCACGCAACCGTGCAAGTTTTCGCACCGGCGCCCGGCGATTTCCTCCAACGACGGACAATAAGATGAAGGTCGAAGACATTCTGAAGCATGCCTATGCGATGCCGCTGACCAATCCTTCCTATCCCCCCGGACCCTACCGGTTCTTCGATCGCGAATATATCATCATCACCTACCGAACCTCGCGCGAGGCGCTTGAGGCCGTCGTGCCCGCGCCACTCGAAATCGACGAGCCGCTGGTGAAATACGAATTCATCCGCATGCCCGACTCCACCGGCTTCGGCGACTATACAGAGACCGGACAGGTCATCCCGGTTACGTATCGCGGACAAAAAGGCGGCTATGTCCATTCCATGTATCTGGATGACGATGCGCCGATCACCGGTGGCCGCGAGATCTGGGGCTTTCCCAAGAAGCTGGCCAATCCGAAGATCGTCAACGAAGGCGAGGTCATCGTCGGTACGCTGCATTACGGCAGCGTTCTCTGCGCCACCGGAACGATGGGCTACAAGCATAGGCCGGTCGATCAGGGACCACTTCTGGCCGCTCTGTCGGAACCCAACTTCCTGATCAAGATCGTGCCGCATGTCGATGCCACCCCGCGCATCTGCGAGCTGGTGCGCTACTATCTGACCGATATCACCATCAAGGAAGCCTGGACCTCACCCGCCGCCCTCGATCTCAGGCCGCATGTCATGGCCGATGTCGCGCGGTTGCCGGTTCTCGAAGTGGTCTCGGCCGTTCATTTCACCGCCGATCTGACGCTTGGGCTTGGCGAAGTCGTTCACGACTATCTCGCCGAGCGCAGGTAACTGAAAGCTTACTGTTAGACCATAGTGGAGACGGACCGTGCTCGAACGAAACACCAAGGCGGCTGCGCCGACCATCCCGGAAATAGCCGCGCAATATGACCGCGTCGCCTTGGTCTTCCAAGGCGGCGGCGCGCTTGGCGCCTATCAGGCCGGCGTCTACCAGGCACTTGCCGAAGCGGGATGCGAGCCAACCTGGCTTTCGGGCGTCTCGATCGGCGCGGTCAATGCCGCCATCATCGCCGGCAACGAACCGAGCCGGCGCCTGCAGCGCCTCGAACAATTCTGGCAGATCATCTCCGGCCGCAAGATATGGGCCTATACGCCGGAAGGCGATTTCTTCCGCGATATCCGCAACCGCACCAGCTCGTGGATGACGATGACCATGGGCCAGCCCGGCTTTTTCAAGCCGCGTTTCCCCAATCCCTGGCTTGAATTGCCGGGAGCCGAAGGTGCGACCAGCTTCTACGATTCGGCGGAGCTGAAGAAGACGCTGGAGATGCTGATTGATTTCGACCTGCTGAACGATGGCAAGAAGCGCTTCAGCGTCGGCGCGGTGAATGTCCGCACTGGTAATTTCGTCTATTTCGACACCGACAATATTCGCATCGGCCCCGAGCACATCATGGCGAGCGGCGCCCTGCCGCCTGCCTTGCCGTCCATCCGCATCGAAGGCGAATATTATTGGGACGGCGGCATCGTCTCCAACACGCCGCTGCAATATCTGCTCGATCAGGAAGAAGACCGCAGCTCGCTGGTGTTCCAGGTGGATCTGTTCAGCGCCCGCGGCGTGCTGCCGCGCAGCATGCCGGACGTGCTGTCACGCCATAAGGACATCATGTATTCCAGCCGCACACGGCAGAACACCGACAACTTCAAGCGCATTCACGGGCTGAAGATGAAGCTCCTGGGTGCGTTGAAGCGTGTTCCCAAGGATCAGTTGACCCCGGAAGAAGAAGAGCTGATCGCCGATTATTCCGATGCCGGCGTCGTCAACATCGTGCATCTGATCTATCAGCACAAGAACTACGAAGGCCACGCCAAGGACTACGAGTTCTCCGGCACCTCGATGCGCGAGCATTGGGATATGGGGCTGGAGGATACCAAGCGCACGCTGCGCCATAGCGAATGGCTGCTGCCGCCCTTCAGCGACGATGCCGTCGCCATCCATGATCTGCACCGGGAAGATCCGGTCTGAGCTTATAGATCGCTGTCGGATTTCAGCGGTGGTTGCGCCGGAGCGAGCTGCGCTCAGTTCCGGCTGATCGTCGCACGAAACCTTTCAACTTTTTCGCGCGCCAAGCATGCCCATCGGCATCAGCTCTGTTTGAGCCGGTGCCGATGGGCGGCCTGCTTGGCGCGGTTGCCGCACATCGCCATGCTGCACCAGCGTCTGCGGTGGCCGCGCGTATGGTCGACGAAAAGCAAGGTGCATGCGTGGCCTTCGCAGGCCTTCACGTCGGAGAAATCCTCCGTGCAGACGAAGCGCCCCAGCGCTTCGCCGATCGGCAATAGCAACGCTTCGGGCGAGCGCCATTTCCGCATCGGCTGAAAGCTGAATTTACCGTTTTCGTCCGCCGGACTTGCGACGATCCGGGCGAAGCCTTCGTCGCGTTCCAGCAGGCGGTTCAGCGGCTCCAGTTCGTTCAAGACATCCGATGTCAGCGGCCTTCCCTTGCGGGCAAGCACGAAGCTCCTGAACCATTCACGCAGGCTTCTTGCCTGATCGGCGACCTTGTCGAGCTCGCCGGGCAAGGCCCGTTCGCGCATGACCGTAAGCGTCTCCGGCGGGACGAGGCGTGCCTGTTCCAGCCAGCGCAGCAGGCCCTCTCCGTCGTCGATCCAGTCGATCGGCACATCCACAGGCGTTGCGACCGAATTGAGGAAATCCAGTCCCAGCGTGTCGCCAATGAAGATGGCGGGCGAGTGGTTGCCCATCGGCTACTCCTTTTCCGGCCGGCAGGATGCTGAGCGGCCGCGCGAAAACATGGGTGCTATATAACCTGTCAAAAGCCTCTTGACAAGTTACGCATATCGGGCGTAACCCTATTAACGTCATTTGAATGGTTACTATTCTCGCCATAGGGAGGAGCCGATGCTCTCGGAAGAGACAGATATTGTTCGTGTCAGGATGCCCGGGCGAAATGGCGCGGCAGGGAAAAGGTGACTTCCGCCTTGCTGCGGGGCTTCTGCCATCGCCATCGTTCATGTCTGGAAGGCCGCCACCACCATCCGAATTCTGGATTCGTAACTCGAAAAATTCGACTAGGAAGGTTATGAAAGGACCTTATCATGGCTGATATCAACTATCGCACCGTCAATGTCGAAGGTGTCAAAGTTTCTTATCGCGAGGCAGGTTCGCCCGGTGCGCCCAAGCTCCTGCTGCTGCATGGCTTCCCAAGCTCCAGCCACATGTATCGCGATCTCATTCCGCTCTTGGCCGATCGCTACCATATCGTCGCGCCGGATCTGCCGGGCTTCGGACAATCGGATGCGCCGAAAGGCAACAACAGCTTCGACAGCATTGCCGAGACGATCGACCGCTTCACGGAGATCGTCGGTTTCGACCGCTATGCCGTTTATGTCTTCGACTATGGTGCGCCGACCGGGTTCCGGCTGGCGGTGAAGCATCCGGAACGGATCACGGCGATCATCTCCCAGAACGGCAACGCCTATGAGGAAGGCCTCAGTGATGGTTGGAACCCGATCGAGGCTTATTGGCGCGAGGCTTCGGAGGAAAACCGCAATGCGCTAAAGGCTTTCCTGCAGCCGGAAGCGACGATGTGGCAATACACCCACGGCGTCCCGGATGCCGCCAGGGTTTCCCCGGACGGCTATTCGCTCGATAGTTTCTATCTGGCGCGCCCGGGTGCGGAGAAAGTGCAGCTCGATCTTTTCGGGGATTACAAGAGCAACGTCGCGCTCTATCCGACCTTTCAGGACTACTTCCGCACTTATAAGCCGCGTCTGCTTGCGGTCTGGGGCAAGCATGATCCGTTCTTCCTGCCGCCCGGTGCCGAGGCCTACCGTCGGGACATCCCCGACGCGATCGTCAAATTCCTCGATACCGGCCATTTCGCCCTCGAAACGCATGCAGCCGAGATCGCAGCCGAAATTCGCACTTTCCTCGGTTGATATCGAGCCTCGCCGCGCCGGCGAAAGGTCGGCGCGGCAAGGCTTTGGTTCTTTTCGCCGCTCGAGACCGCTATCAGTGGGATTCCCGCAAGAAGGAGCTGGCTTCAAACCACCATCTTTCGGATTGTCGTCAGCGTAATATCGAGGCGGAAATGCAAGGTCTCCAGTATCCGCTCAGGGCTTTCCGGCGCCGCATCCGGATTGCAGCAATGCAGCAATGTCGCCGTTTCGTCCTCGGCGTTAACCCCGTGTTTTTCTGTTCGTCTTAGTTTTCCGGAATGGTTCTAGGCGGAGTCCAAGACAGTATGGCGCATGCAGCGATAAGCCGACAATTTATTCCTTCGACGGACAGTTTCGTCGATCGCCTGGAAAGCGCCCGATTGCAGATCGAGCAGCGCTTCCTGGATGGGGACGCGGTCCTCATCACTGTTACGGAAGCGCTCGCCAAACTGGTCAGCGTGCTGGAACACATCGGCAGTTCCCTAAAGGAGGAGAATGCGACCGAAGCGACGGCTCGCCTTCTCCAAACGGTGGATCTCCTGAACAAATTGCCACCGGCCGAAGCGCGGCGTCACGCATGCGTGGTCTCGATCAGCCAGACCGGGCAATCGCTTGCCGAGCATGTGCTCTCGATGGAAGAAACGCTACGCTATCTGAGAACCTTCGCTGCGACCGCCAAAATAGCGGGTGCGCGCATTCCGGATTTTTCGAGCTTCGCCAGCGAAATCGTCGAGCGCATCGAATTCGCCACCAAGGAGGTCAAGGCGCTGTCGCTGCAGATCCGTTCGCTGGAGGCGCAGATCGAAACCGCCGCCGCCAGTGAGGATGGGTCGCTGGCCCAGCATCTGAACGGCATACCGTCCATTGCCCAGCGTCTCGTGTCGAATGCCGAGGAGACCCAGGTCCAGCGACGCAATCTTTCGGAGCTGGCGGATACGGTTGCCGGCCTGGCGCGCAAGATCCAGAACAAGGTCGCCCATACGCTTTCGGCCATGCAGATCGGCGATATCACACGGCAGAGGGTCGAGCATTGCCAAGCTGCACACATGATGACCGAGGCCTATCTCGCGTCCGAAGCTCCGGCCGATCTTTCCGCCTCCGACCGCCAGCGCCTCTCGCAATTGACGATGACGCTGATCTTCGACCTGCTCGGCGAGACGACCAAGGGGTTCGATCGCGAGACCGCCAAGATCGTCGACAACATCCGCGGCTTCAGCGGCGATATCGGCACGCTGCTTAACCTCTACCAGACGATGATGTCGCAGAGCGGTCAGGACGGAAAGAGCCCGATCCATTCGTTGCGCGGCGATCTTTCCGCCGCCAGGACGGTTGTCGATCGCATTGACGTCGCCGCGGCCGGAGCAAACACTCTCAGCGAGAAGACATCCGAAATGATCAAGGAGCTGACTGCAAGCATTCAGACCATTCAGCTCGTCCGGCGCGATATCCAATACATGGCGCTCAACACCAATCTGCGCTGCGGCAAGCTTGGCGAGGAGGGGCGGGCAATCAATGTCGTCGCCGGGGAATTGCGGTCGTTTGCATCGCTGCTCGACGAGGATGCCGAGAAGATACTGGTCGGGCTCGGCAAGCTTGAAACGCAGACCACCGGCCTCAAGGGTTGGCGGGAGGCCGGCGAGCCGGAAAACTCTTCCGGTCTCGGCAGCCATATCGATGCAGCGCTTGTCCATATCGGCGAAGCGGGGGCGTCGATGGATCTGAACGTGCAGGAACTGCGCCAGTGCGGCGAGACCATGACCTCGCAGGTGACCGAAATCGTCGCCAGCCTGGATTTCCGTTCCGGTATCAGGGAAACACTGGCCTCCTGCACCAGCGAGGCCGGACTTGCGCGCCGGGCGTTTGCCGGCAGGAGCGGATTGGAAGCGCCTGTAGCTGCTATTTCCGAGCGCATTTTCAAGATCTATACCATGGCCGCCGAACGTGAGATCCACGCCGGCATCTTCGGCGTGGTGAACCCTGTGGCCGAAAGCGGACCAGCCCCGGCCAGCGATGAGAATCTGTTCGCGGGCGCTCTCTTCTGATTGCGACGCAGCGCGTCCGCGTTGGCGTGACGGGCGGAGTCCCGTTGCCGCCTTTCTCGGTGCCTTCGTGATGTGGTGCCGACGTCTCTTGTCATGCCCCATGAAAGGCTGACGCTACCTTGACAATTCCGGCGCAGATGGTTCGGCGAAACCAGATCTGCCGGGCCGTTGCATGAATCGAGAGACATTGATCGCCGTGACGCCTGATGGCGTCATATCCAGAATTTCTGACGCAGTCAGAGAAAAACGTGGTTTTACAGTATCGGCGAGCTCTTCCATTGATCATCGGAGGCAGTCGCGCAGTCGGGTTCAACCATTCTATTTCTGGGCTTTCACGCAATCCGGATGGAAAACCGCGCTTTCCCGGAATTGCTTTATTGCGAAGACTCCCGCGCTCTTTCCTGCTCGACGCCTTCAGGCAGATGGATTGCGACCATGGCGCCACCCTCCGGCCGGTTTGCAAATTCCAGATGTCCTCCGTGGGCGACTGCTATTGCCTGCACGACGGATAGCCCCAGCCCTGTGCCGCCAGTTGCCCGTGAACGCGAGGAATCGCCCCGCCAGAATGGGTTGACGGCGACGGCGTCCATGTCCTGCGGAAATCCCGGGCCGCGATCGAGCACGCGGATGACGATGCTTTCATCCGGCAAACGCTCGGTTTCGCATCGCAGCCAACCGCCGTCGGCGGCATAGCGGCAGGCATTTTCGAGAAGCGCCAGAAGCGCCTGTCGCAGGCGAGGAGAATCAGCCGAGGTCCAGGCGGGCTGCAGATGCGTTTCAATCTGTAGCTTGCTTGCGTCCAGCATCGGCTTTGCCGAGGCAATGACCGTCTCGGCCAATTGCGATGCATCGATGCGCCGGCGCTCGACCACCAGCTTCTGGCCGATGGCCAGAGACAGGGTGCGCAGGTCCTCGACAATCCGGCCGAGACCTTCGACCTGAAGGAGAAGGTCGGAAATGATCTTGCGGTCCATCGGGAAAATGCCGTCGATCATGCCCTGCAGCGATCCTTGCAGGATCGTCAGTGGGGTTCGCAGTTCATGCGCGATCGCCATATTGTTGAAGCGCAGCTTCTCTTCCATCGTCTCCAGGCTTGTTGCGAGCGCATTGAAGGTTTCGACAAGGATCGCAACCTCGCGGGTGCCGCGATGGGAGGCGGCAACGCGAACCGAGAAATCGCCCGACTTCAGGCCTCCCGCGGCCGAGGTGAGCTCCTCAAGCGGGCGTGCAAGGCGCCGCGCCAGGTAGACGCCGATGAGGGCGCAGAGCAGGGCAGAAAACAGGCCGCCTATCAGCACGGAGAGCTGCACCTTGAAATCCGTCGGTTCCGTCAGCGAATTGAGGTGCTCAAACAGGAGCCTGAGGGAATCCCCGTCCGGAACCTTGTTCTCGCTCAGCATTTTGTAGGCCGCTGCGGCCCTTGGCGGCAGGGCGTCGGTGATGCCCTGTTCCAGATAAGAGGCGTACCAGTTGACCTCCAGATATGTCAGGCCGACGCTGAGGAGCAACATGACGGCGGTGACGATGGCCGTAAGCGTGGCCAGCGGCAGGCAAGGAAATTTTGGTATCTTCATCTGGGATCCGAAAAACGATAGCCGACGCCGCGCACGGCAGGGAAAAAGCCGTTCTGTCCCATGTCCTCCAGCTTGCGCCGAAGGTTGGAAACGTGCGTGTCGACGGTGCGGACCAAGGCCTCGCTTTCGGGCAGACAGGCATCGAGAATGTCGGCGCGCGCGAAAGCCTGCGTGGGATGGCGGATCATGTAGGCGAGAATCCGGAATTCGCTGAGCGTCAGGAGCAATGGAATGCGGCGCCCATCCTTGATGACGAAGACGGAATAGCTGCCGAAATCGACCTCGATGGAGCCGAAACGCCGAATGGTTTCCGCCCGGTCACCTTGCGTTCGTCGCAGAATCGCCCTGACGCGGGCAACGACTTCCTGCGGGTTGAAGGGTTTGACGACATAATCGTCGGCTCCGAGACGCAGTCCGCTCAGGCGGTCTATGTCGTCCGCAACGGCTGTCACCATGATGACGGGTGTCGAACCGGCCTGGCGCAAGCGACCAAGTACCCCGAAACCGTCCAATTTCGGCAGGCGCACATCCAGGAGCACGATGTCGGGCTTTAGAAGCGCATGATGCTGAAGTGCGGTTTCGCCGTCGCTGGCACGGACCGTGCGAAAGCCGTCGCGTGTCAGATAGCCTTCCAATATCTGTGCAATAGCTGGTTCATCCTCCACGATGAGAACGAGACTGTTGTCCACCCTAGTGCCCTATTTTCTTTCGTTTTCCTTTGCGGCTCTGCCGCCTGACTCGCACTATCGCGGACAAAACCCGCTTCCGCAATTTCCAAACAGTCTTCCGGCGGCCCGACGATCGATTCTGGACGCAGCCTTGATGCAATCTTCGCCAATTCTTGACAATCGCGATTCAGATTGCCGCCGTTCCGCCTCGGGAGATACGGCATGTGGAAATTTGCATTGCATTCTTGGAACTCCGCGTCCGGGCGCTTGAGTAGATCGGAGACCGGCGCGACCACGGATGGAGAGCTTGCGGTCATCGGCATGATGATCGTCTGGACCAGTTTTGTCTTCGTGGTCTTTCCCAAACTCGATCTGGCCGTTGCGCGCCTGTTCGCTCATGGGCAAGTGTTCTGGCTTGTGGAAAACCCATTCCTGAAGGCGGTACGGGACATTAGCCGCCAAAGCCAGCCTTACCTTCTGGGCACCATGGCGGTGATTGTCCTTCTCCATGTCTTCCTGCCGAGGCGGCTTCGGTTCTGCCCTCCGCACAAGCCCTTGTTCGTGCTTTTGAGTTTCGCCGCCGGGCCGCTCCTGATCGTGCAGACGTTGAAAGTCGCAATCGGACGCGTGCGTCCCCGCGATCTCATCGAGTTCGGCGGCACTGCGGACTTCACCCCGGTATGGCAGTTCTCGGCCGCCTGTTCACGCAATTGTTCTTTCCCTTCCGGCGAGGCTGCTGCTGCTGCCGCCGGGCTCTCGCTGCTGGTTTTCGTGCCAGCCGGAGGCAGATTGATTGCCGCGCTGCTTCTGACGCCATGCCTGCTGTTCGTGGCGTTCAACCGCGTCATTTTCGGTGCTCATTTCCTGTCGGATGTGATGCTCGGCTGGCTTCTGACCATGTTGAGCATGGCGCTGATCTGGCGCTGGGTGGAAGCGAATTCGCGAGCGATCGATCGCTTCGTGACGCGCTTCATGTTCCGGTAAGCTGTTATTTGCCGTTCTCTTTCGCCGTTCGGCAAAGGCGGGCGCGCGTTAGTGTCGCCGGAATGGGACGATACTGACCGAACGCATGTTTCAAACCTTAATACAACGTTTGTTCACCTTTCCATCGATCAGGGTTTACTTATTTACTGTTGGCCATGCCGCCGAATGCGACTGAGGTCGATCGTCGGATGGTTCAGGGGTCCCGGCAGGGTAAGAGTGATGGGATGGTGTTGGTAGATTGGGCATTGCGTGGAATGCTCGACATGGATAGCCGAAGAAGGGCGCGCGCTCATAACGGCCACTTCGAGCCATGGGTCGTGCTTGCGGTGGAAAGTTTCGAGCGGGAAATGCTGGTTTTCTGCAGGCGTTCGCAGTTCAGGGTCGTTCATACGGCGGCATGACGGCCGCGATGCAAAGACAATCCACCATGTGGAAGCCGTCACCCGCGTCCGGCAGTGAATGCAGGACGGGTGGTGCAAGCGCGCCAGGCGCGCGCTTGCACTGTGAACGGCATCATCCGAGCCGCATGGACAGTTCGATATCCTCGGCGAAAGCTACGGACATATATCCGCTTGCCGGCGAGCGCACCCAGGTCAGATAATCGGGGCAGAAGTCGGCATTGTCGGCAAGCACGAGGGCTCCCGACCTGAGATGGCTCTCCACCAGCTTCAGAATGTCGGGATAGAGCGCCTTGGCGCCGTCGAGGAGCAGCAGGTCGATGGTATCGGGCAGGCGGGAGCTCAACGTCTGCAGGGCATCGCCTTCCCGGATTTCCACGAGATCGATGAGGCCGGCGGCTGCTAGATTTTCCCGCGCCCGCGCCACCTTGGAGGGCTCGAATTCGGTAGTGATCAGGCGCCCGCCGCCATTGTCCCGCAGCGCGGCGGCAAGATGGAGGGTGGAGATGCCGAAGGAGGTTCCAAATTCGACGATGGTCCGGGCACCGGTGCTTCGCGCCAGCATGTAGAGCAAGCTGCCTGCCTCCCGCGAGATGGCGAGCGGTATGTCCTTCAACCGGGCATAGAAATCGAGATAGTCGGTTTTGCTGCGCACCAGACGCGCGCGTTCCTCGCTGGAAAGGCCGCTCCAGTAAGCGGCAACCGATGGCGTTGTCGCCGGCGACGCCGCATCCGCTTCCTCGAACAGGCGATCGAGCAATGGAGCGAGCGGGGCATTCATCAGTGTAGTCATGGTTCTCTCCGTTCAGGGCTGAAGTCTCTGTTGGCGACAAAAATACGAATAATTCATCGCATTTTCTAATCGCGTTCACGGATGTCGCGGGTGAGATGTGTGTATCCGATTGAAAATCCATCGCAAAATAGGCAACGCTGATTACGTGAGCGCAATCTTTTCGGCGCGGCCATTCGCATTTCAGGAGGTGCCGGAGGCATCGAAGCCGACGATATCGACCGGATGGTCGAAGCCCCTCAAGCCGTGGCTGCCGAAAGACCTGCATTGGACGCCGGCCGCCTCGGCGATATCAGCTGTCATCAGCATGACTGCGTCCAGCTCCTTGGCCAGCGCCTGCAATCGGGCCGAGCGGTTTACCGGCGTACCGATGATCGCAAACGAAAATCTGCCCGCCGAACCGATGTTGCCGTGAACGACTTCGCCGATATCGATGCCGATCCGCGCCCGCAATGGCGGCGCCGTCTTTCTCGACGGCATGGCATTGACGAGCTCCAGTGCCCGCAGCCCTTCCAGCGCGGCTTCCACCGCCGTGGCACAGAGCGGCCGTTCACTCCCGGCGTCCGGAATGGGGAAGAACATCACGACGGCGTCGCCGATATGGCCGGACACCTGACCGCCGGCACGGGACATAGGCCGGGTGATCGTCTCGAAGAACAGATTGAGATGATCGATGAGAGACCGGGGATCCAGCCGCTCGGTCAGCGAGGTGAACTGGAACAGGTCGCAATAAATCACGATCGCCCGAATTTGCTCGACTTCGCCAAGACCCACGCGGCCGTCGAGCAAGGCGGTTGCGGCATTGCGCCCGAGATAGGTCTGCAGCAGGACACGGGCGGCAGCAGCATTCAATCGGGCTCCGAGAGCAAGTGCGAAGACCGGCGTCACGAGGTGCAGCAGCTCTACCTCCGGCGTTGAAAATCCGCCGGGGCGTTCGGTGATGAACAGGCTCATCACGTCGTCGAAGAAACCGAGCGTGACATCCGGGGCAAGATGATTGGCAAAGGCTAGGGCGTCCGTTGCTCCGCCCTGCGGAATGGATGCGAGGCGGCTGCTGGTGGCATTAAGGCGAAGAACCGTTGCATCCTCCTCCAGCATGTCAACGAAGATCTTGCCGGCAAGGATATCGTCTTCGGTGCCTTCGCCGTCTCGCCGCCAGCGAATGAAATGCTGGACTCTCTCCGGATCGACGGCATCACAGGCGACCTCGATCGTTGAAATGTCGAGACCCACGGCATTCAGCGTGCGGCCGAGGAGAATAACGAGCTCTGCGTCGCTCGCGCCGGCAAGTGCTGCTTCCACCAGGCCCCGGCTCACATGCGAGAACGTCTTTGCCAGGGTTTCGGCCTCCATCGATCTGGTTACCGGTCCGCTGCTTTCATCGCCATGTTCTTCGATTTGCATGGGACGCAAAATACGATTAATTCGCCAGCTTTCCTATTCGCATTGGCAGGTACCGATATGACGGATCGTCCAAGAGCCCGGATTTCCTCGCGAAAGCAGCCGAAGCAGGTTCGCTCGACCGAACTTGTTTCCGCAATCCTGAGTGCCGCGGCTCAGGTTTTGGCAAAGGAGGGCGCCCAACGTTTCACCACGGCACGCGTTGCTGAAAAGGCCGGCGTCAGCGTTGGATCCTTGTATCAATATTTCCCCAACAAGGCGGCGATCCTCTTCCGCTTGCAGAGTGACGAATGGCGGCAGACGTCGGACCTGCTACGCCGCATCCTCGAAGATACCAAGACGTCGCCGCTGGATCGATTACGCTCCCTCGTCCATGCGTTCATCCGCTCCGAATGCGAGGAGGCCGCCATGCGTGTTGCGCTCAACGACGCGGCACCGCTTTATCGCGACGCACCGGAGGCGCATGAGGCGAGGTCATCCGGAGATAGTATCCTGCAGCAGTTCATGCGCGAAGCCTTGCCAGGGATCGATGAAGCGACCCGCATCCTGGCGGCGGACTTGATCACCACGACGCTCAGCGCGATGGGAAAGCAGCTTTCAGAGAGCCCGCAAACAGCGCAGGAGATCGAAGCCTATGGCGATGCCGTGGCGGATATGTTCTGCGCCTATCTCGAAAGCCTCAAGCGTCCATGAGGGGCGAGGCAGCATGGCCGCGCGCTCCGGTACAACGCTGTGTTGACACCCTTTCGACAAGCGCCTATTGGAAAAACCAGCCGGTCCGCTGGCCGTAAGCGTTTGACGTCAAGCAACGCACTCAACGATCCTCGATGGTCGGAGTGCGTTTTTTTATGCCTTCGCCGATCGAGGAAAGCCTGGAGACCATCATGGCTTTTCAATCGACACATGATCCGGCGCGCGGTCGCCTTCTGCTGCTGAGCGTCATTCTCTTTATCTCCTATCTTTGCGTCGGCATGACATTTCCGATCGTGCCGATCTACGTGACCGAGCAGTTGAAGCTCGGCAATGTCTGGGCCGGGCTCGGCGTCGGCATCGCCTTTCTTGCGACCATTCTGACGCGCGGCTACGCCGGTAGCCTTTCCGACCATCGAGGCGCCAAGGTTGCAGTCGTCCGAGGGCTGGCATTCTATATGGCCGGTGCGGTGATATCGCTGGTCGCCGGCTTGGTCGTTGGTGCGCCGATACCGTCATTTCTGCTTCTTCTTGCCGGCCGCCTGCTCCTTGGCCTGGGTGAAAGCCTGGTGGCTGTCGGCGTGATCGCCTGGGGCATCGGTTTCGTCGGTCCTGCGCGTTCGGGCAGGGTGCTCGCTCTGGTCGGGGCTGCGATTTACGGTGCTCTTGCCGTCGGCGGCCCCCTCGGACTGGTATTGCTCGATCGGTTCAGCTTTGCCGGTGCAATGGGGGTCAGTGCCGCTCTTCCCTTCCTGGGCCTGCTGGCGATCTCCCGTATTCCCGGCGTTGCGCCACATCCCGCGGCGAAGCGGCCACCGCTTTGGAGCGTCATCAATCGGATATGGCTGCATGGATCCATCGTGTGCCTGCAGGGCATAGGCTTTGCGGCGATCGGCGCCTTTTTCACCCTCTATTTCCACGATCGCGGCTGGAGTTATGCCGGACTGGGTCTGACCGCCTTCGGCGGCGGCTTCGTGCTGGTGCGCCTGCTCTTCGGTCATCTGCCGGATCGTATCGGTGGTTTGCCTGTCGCAGCCATATCGCTTGCCGTCGAAGCGATCGGCCAATTCCTGATCTGGAATGCAAACGATCCCATTCTTGCGCTGATTGGTGCATTTCTGACCGGGCTCGGATGCTCAATGATCTTTCCGGCCATGGGTCGGGAGGTCGTCCGGCTGGTGGATCCGCATCTGCGTGGTACGGCCCTCGGCGGTTTCTCCGCCTTCCAGGATCTCGCCTATGGGTTGACCGGGCCGCTTGCCGGCCTGCTGGCCGACAGGGCCGGTTATGATAGCGTCTTTTTGGCAGGAACTGTCGCCGCGGCCGCCGGCCTATTGATCGCATTGTCGCTTCGCAAGACGCGGGCCGCCGCGTTTAACTAAGCTGCATCAGATTCCCACCTCCGGTGGGGATCAGCCATTGCCGCGTGGAACCGTTTGCCAAGGATAAAGATCGAGGGCCGGCTACAGGGCGCGGAAAACGGAGCCATAGTGATAGGGCGGCAGCTCGATCGTGGCTTGCGATATGAAGTCGCCGGCTTCGACGACAGCGGCAAGCCTTGCAGGCGGCATGCGCATCTCGCTCCTCGGCCCGCGTGGCTGTCCAAGCACCATGGTTTCCTCGCGCGGCAATGTTTTCCAGTTGACGATGCCGAACAATCCCTTTGGAGCGAGCACGGAACGAACGGCGCGAATGAGGGCCGGCTGATCGGGAACGCCGTGGAACGTGTTTGCCATAAGGACATAGTCGACCTTTTCGGGAAGGTGCCCTGCCACGTCCAGCGCGTCGGCGTGAATCCATTTTTGCACGGATACCCCTTGTCGCGCGGTTTCGGCTCTCGCCATCTCGATCATGCTTTCATCCAGATCGAGCGCATAGACCTTTCCTTCGACGAGTTTCGCCAGCGGCGCCGTAAAGTATCCATCGCCGCAACACAGATCGAGAACCGTCATGCCGGGCATGATGCCGAGCGCTTGGAGCATGCCCTGCGGATCGGGCCAGAGTGCCGACCACCAGTCACGGTCGGGCATCGATGTAGCGGGAAATGCTTCACCCATGACCGGGCCTCCGCAAGGGTTCATTTGGCCGCAATCGGCCGGCTTGCTACGTGAAATTACCGCATCTGCAATATGATGGGGCTGCTGCTTGCCGGATCGGTATGCTCGCGCAAGGAGTTCACGTCAACAGGCGCGACCGCCCCGCCGCGGTTTCCCCAGGATGAACGCACGAAGGTCAGGACATCGGCGATCTGCTGGTCCGAAAGCTGCTGCCTGAACGGCGGCATGCGATAGGCGTCCGGAATGCCGTTCGCCACGACGCGGCTGGAGCCGTTAAGGGTCACATTGATTTGAGAGGCGTTTTCCTTTGCGAGCGATGCGGCGGATCCGGCAAGCGGCGGGATCCATTGTTCCTTTCCGCGACCATCGATGCCATGGCAAAAACTGCATTTCGCGACGAATGTCTGCGCGCCGGGTATTTGCTGACGGGCGGGCAGGGCGACGTTCTTGGCCGTGGCCTCGTCATACTGCCAGGGGGTGCCGTCGCGTGCCGGGTCGCCTGGCAGGGACTTCAGATAATGGCTGATGGCTTTGAGATCGTCATCGGTCATGAACTGGGTAGAATTGTTAAACGCATCCGCCATCGAGCCGAAGACGACGGCATGGCCATTCCTGCCGCTCTTGAGAAAGGCGTATATGTCCTCTTCGGTCCATCGGCCGAGGCCTGTATTCGGGTCGCCGCGCAGGCTCGGGGCATACCATCCATCGAGAAGAGCGCCCGAAAGATAAAGCGGGCTGCTTTCATCGAGCGCTTTTTCCGCCATGGTGATTGCGCGCGGCGTGTGACAACTGCCGCAATGGCCGGGTCCCTGGACGAGATAGGCGCCTCGGTTCCACTGATCATCGCCAGCGGCTTTAGGCTGATAGGTCCCGCTTTCGGTAAAGACCGCGTTCCAGAGCGCGAGCGGCCAACGCATGTTCATCGGCCACTTGATATCGGAGGACTTGTTCGCCTGCTCAACGGGCTCGACCCTGTTCATGAAATAGGAGTAGAGCGCGCGGATGTCGTCGTCGCTCATTTTCACATAGGAGGGATAGGGCATTGCCGGATAGAGGCGATGTCCGTCGCGTGCAACGCCCTGGCGGACGGCGCGGTCGAAATCGGCGAGCGTATAATCGCCGATGCCGGTTTCCTTGTCCGGCGTTATGTTGGTGGCAAAGATGGCGCCGAGCGGCGTCCCCATTTCCAGCCCGCCGGCAAAGGGTGCGCTCTTCGGCGTGCTATGACAGGCAACGCAATCCCCCAGACGCGCGACATATTCGCCACGTTGGAGCAGCTCCTGTGAAGGTGTTTGCGCTGCGGCGACGCTATCGAAGGGAGATGCCGGCTTGCGGGTTACGAACCACGCGACACCGCCGGCCACAAGCACGACAATCAAAAGAAGAACCAGAAGAAATCTCTTCAAGAATGTGCCCTCATGTCTTTGCTTCGGGATTTCGGATTTGGCTATTGAAGGAGGCAACCACGCCGGCTCTCGGACCGGAGCGGTCCGAGAGCCGGAACTGTGCCTGGCGCAGCGTTTGCCGCGCCTCAGCTTTCGAAGGTGTAGTTGGAGAGAGGCATGCTGCGTATCCGCTTGCCGGTCAGCGTGGAAACCGCATTGGCGACCGCCGGCGGGATGGCTGGCAGTCCCGGCTCACCGATACCGCCCATCTCCGCCCCGCTTTCGACGATACGGACGTGGACACGGGCCATGCGGTCTGGCGGCAGGATCGGATAGAGGTCGTAGTTGCGGGCGACGGGCTCGCCGTTCTTGTAGACGGCTTCCTCCATCAGCACCTGCGACATTCCGAGCGCGGTTGCCGAATTGACCTGTGCCTCGATGATCGCCGGATTGACGATGCTGCCAGGGTCGATGGCTTCCCAGACGTCGTGTACGACGACCTGTCCGTTGCGGATGGAGACTTCGGCGATCGCCGCCGTATGGCTGCCGAAGGGAGAGGCCATGGCGATGCCCCGCGCCCGCCGCGAACCATCGTCTGCTGTGAAGGGACCCCGCTTCCAGCCGCCGGAGAGATCGCCGACCGCTTTCAAGAGATTGCTCAGCCGCTCGTTCTTCTGCAGCAGTTTGAGGCGCATCTCATAGGGATCCTGCTCGCCCTTGTCGGCCAGCTCGTCCAGGAATGTCTCATAGAAGAAGTCATTCATGGAGTTGCCGACCGAGCGCCAGTAGGCAAGCATCGTCGGGTTTTTCACATAGATCTGGGCGATGCGGTAGTTCGGGATGGCATAGGATTTTCCGGTCAGGCCCTCAAGAGCCGTTGGATCGAGCGAATCCTCCTTGTGACCGAAAACGCCTTCCGTCGGCCCTTCGCAGGCGCTGATGGCCTCGAGTGCCACCGGCATGCCGCTAGTGTCGAGCGCTCCGCGGAAGCGCACGGCTGCCATCGGGCGCATCGGATCGCGCAGGAATTCCTCCTCGCGGCTCCAGATGAGCTTGACCGGCCGCCCGACCTCCTTAGCCAACTGGATGGCCTGCGGATAGGGATTGGCGGATGGATAGAGGAAATGTCGTCCGAAGAAGCCGCCCAGAATGGGACTGTGTACCGTCACCTTCGACGGATCGAGCCCGGTCAGCTTGGCAATATCCGCCTGGAATTGTTCGGGCGCTTGGTTGGGCATCCAAACTTCCAGACTACCGTCCGGATTGAACCGCGCCAAAGTCGATGGCGGCTCCAGCTGCGCATGATGAAGATATTGGCTCTTGTAAGTGGCCGAAACGACGGTCTTGGCACCGTCGAACGCTTTGGCGATATCGCCGACATTCTCTGCTTCCTTGCCGTTGCCGGGCTCGTTGGCGAGCCTATCGTTGAAGGCTGCCGTCGAAAAATCGGCGGGCATGTAACGGAAGGCAGGATTGGCATCCGCGCCAGGTTCGCGCCAATCGACCTGTGCTGCCTCGGCCGCGCGCTTGGCATTCCACCAGCGTTCGGCGACGACGGCGACGGCACCGGGCAGGCTGTGGACGGAATGAACGCCCGGCATGGCCTTGAGCTGGTCTTCGTTGCGGATCTTGCCGATGATCAGGCCAAGGCGCGGGGCGTGTTGGACGGCGGCATGCAGCATCCCGTCGACCTTGCAGTCTATTGCGTAGATTGCCTTGCCGGTTGACTTGTCATGCATGTCCAGCCGCTCGACCGGTTTGCCGATCCAGCGGAATTTGCTCGGGTCCCGAAGTGTCACGCTCTCGGGGGCGGGAACCGGCAGATCCAGCGCCTCGGTGGCGACATCGCCATAGGCGAGGCTGCGTCCTGATGCGGCATGGATCACGCGGCCCGGCTCTGTCGTCAGCTCGGCAATGGGCGCATTCAAACGTTTGGCGGCAGCCTGCAGGATCATGTTGCGCGCCAGAGCGCCGAGCTTGCGCATGGTCTCGTAGCTCGTGCGCACTGACATGCTGCCGCCGGTGATGCGCATCTTGCCATAGACGACCAGGTAATCGCTGCCCGTCGGCGCATTTTCGACGACGAAGCTTTTCGGGTCGGCATCGAGCTCCTCGCCGACGATCTGGGCCATCGCCGTAAAGACGCCTTGGCCGCCCTCAACGAAGGGGCTCATGAGGCGGATGGTGCCATCCGGACGGATTTCGAGAAATGCGGGAACGCGGGTGCCTGGAGGCATTGGGCTTGCCGCCTGCTGAGCCCGTGCTTGACCAACCGGAACGCCGAAGCCGAGCACGAAGGCACCCGCCGCGGCCCCAGCGGAGGTCAGGAGAAAATGCCGGCGTGAGATGTTGACCGGAGATCCGGTCGGGAATTCATCTTCCGGAACGAGATTGCGGCTGGTCTCGGTCATAGCGTTTCTCCTTCTTTCGAGGAGAGGTCTTTGACCGCCGCTTCAATTGCGTTGTAGGTTCCGCATCGACAGAGGTTGATCATCGCCGCGGCAATCTCGTCATCTGAGGGATTGGGTGTTTGCTTGAGGAGCGCGGTTGCCGCGACGACCTGTCCCGATTGACAGTAGCCGCATTGCGGAACCTGATGCTTGACCCAGGCAGCGACCACCCGCTTGCCGACGGGATCCGTTTCGATCGCCTCGATCGTCGTGATCTGGCGACCGACGACGTTATCGAGCGGCGTCACGCATGAGCGCACCACCTCTCCATCGACAAGAACCGAACAGGCGCCGCATTGCGCCAGCCCACAGCCATATTTCGTGCCGGTCATGCCCAGCTCGTCACGGATGATCCAAAGGAGCGGCGTGTCTCCGTCGGAGTTGACCTGATATGACTGGCTATTGATCTGAAGATTCATGAAGCGCCTCCTGAGGCTTTCGATCGTGAGCCTTCCATGCCAGGCGCCGTGCGATGATCTGAACGCTCAACAAGCGGATGACGCGTGACTCAGGCTCACAACCCGGGACTATAACATTGAATTCATTTCTCCTAAAAGATTAGGGTGTGAATCGTGATAGCTGTTAGAGGCTGGGTTCATAAATCAGCCGTCCGCCCTCCGATCGACAAGGGAGCAGTATCCGAACGGCAAGTCCAAGTCTGCGGCATCTCTTTGTTTTTAATGCATGATCGCGCAGCTGTGATCCTGCACGTCTTCCCCGCCCATGCCGGGCAAGGCCACGTCCGTCAACACGATAAAGCCGGGTCCATCGGCGAAATTGGCGCCGGTCACCACGAGATTGTGATCGCCCATTTCCTTTGCCGGGTCCTTCAATGTTTTGGCGAGAGCCAGGAACGGATTGAAATCACCCAATGTCTCGCCCTTGACGCGGATCGCCGCGAATTTGTGACCGGCGACCGCATCCGGAAGAGCTGCCCAGTCCATTCCGATCTTGTCGGCGTCCGCTTTCAGGGCAGCCCGTGCATCGGCGCTCAAACAATCGACATGAATATGCAGCTGGTTTTGCGAGCGGGCTTGTAGCGCGTTGACAGCGAGACTCATGCCGTCGCGCGGGACGGGGCGCGGCAGGCGAGAATCAACATCGCCTTGCTCGGCCCAGGCATCGGCGAAGAAATTAGGCGTCGCCGGATCGAGAAGCGCCGGGCTTTCCATGCCGGTGATCTTGTCGGTCGGAATCAGGAGAAATTGCGCAACGCCCCGCAGATCCTTCAGCATCGCATAATGCTCGACCGTATTCACCGAAATGCAAGGTGCAGTCTGCACCAGGCATTTGTCATGCACGATCTTCCACAGCACGTCGGAATCGGCATAGGCCGGTGCAAAAAGGAAGGGAAGAAATGATGCGGCAAGAGCGGTAACGCGGCGAGAGAATGTCATGACATGAAATTTCCCAGGTTTAATGGATTGGCATTTTTTTGAAATTCTGGAGGGCTTAACATAGACCTATTAGGCTGATGTGACGGCTTGACGGCAGCGGTCGTCAAGCCCTGGCGGGCAGGCATGGTAGAGATTGGACGTTCGCTTCATCTTGGGCTAAGGCCGCTTTCAGTTTGGTTGCCTAATGGCAGGGGCCGGGGAAATCCATGCCTCGCCCCAGGGAGGAAAAGGTCGCTTGCGGTGACCTTCCAAACATCCGCTGCGAGGCGTTCGCAACGCTTGATCGCCGCGACTTTGCGGCTGACTCACAACGCTCAGGAGCTTGAAATGGGTATCGGAAAGCTGATTGAAGAAGTTGCAGGTGCCGTGGCTGCCGACGAGGCCGTTGAGGCTGTTGACCCGAATGCCGGTTTCCTGACGAAGGCCGCCGCCGCTGTCGCCGGTTTTGAAGGAGTCAACAAGCTGACGGACGTGCTGAAGGAAAAAGAACAGGAGCCGGCCGCATACAATAGCGGCGACCAGAACGGCTGACTTGAACGCGGCAGGCACGCTTTCGAAAAGATTTTGAAAGCCGGGCATGTCCCGGCTTTTACGCCAGGCCCATCAATCTTCTATCCGTCTTCAGCCATCGGCCTCGAGGGAGATAAAGGGGCGAAAGAATCCAGTCGGCTGCAGGATCGAACTGGTGATATTGGCAATGATCGGGCCTGACGTCTCGCTCCTTGCCAGAGCCTCCTTCCAGGCCGGATCAGCCACGAATTCCGCCCATTTCCGCTGGCGCTCCTCTAGCGATTGCCATTCAAGTAAATAGATGAGGTCGTTGCTGGACGGCCCGATCATCGTCGTCCAGAAACCGAGGGGGCGGATGTCGAGCCGGTTCCAGATCGCCAGTGTCGCCGTTTCGAAACGCTCCTGGAGCGCTGGCAGCTTGCCGGGCAAGCAAGTATAGATGCGCATTTCATGGATCATGAAAAATCCTCCTTAAGTGAATTCACAAGCGGCCGAGCCTGTCCCTGAGAGTCGGATTTAAAAATAGTTGAGCGATAACAGCGGGTTGTGATTCTTTCTGGTGCTGCCTCAAAATGGGGTTCGACGATCTGGGCTACTATTGCTCGATTTGAGCATAACTGAAATGCGCTTCATTTTTCAAGTGATTTGACCTACCGGGAATGGGCATTGATCGATCACCTGATCCCACCGGCACGCAGTGGCGGAGGATAGAGGACAAATCGCAAGGGCTCTGTCGGTGCCGCCTCTTTCTTCATCTTCCAATCGGTTCAAGATTTGCGCGTCTGTCGGGGCTTGACGAAAACAAGCCAGGCATTAATTTAAACGGAGGCGCCTCCGTTTATTGGTGGCGTCCTACGTCTAATTCCGATGAGCCGGCTATTGTGAGGACATGCTGGCGATTCGTCTTCCTGAAAAATCATAGAGCAACCGATAGACCGACGAACAGACGCTACTAGTTTTCGTAGGTCTCATTTTCGTGACGATGGCAGGAGCTTATCATGACACGAACGATCCATATCGCGCTTGACATCAATGGACAGCGCCGTGAGCTCGATCTCGAGCCGCGCGTCACCCTGCTCGATGCACTGCGTGAACATCTCTCGCTCACAGGCACTAAGAAGGGCTGTGATCAAGGCCAGTGCGGCGCCTGTACCTGTCATGTCGACGGCAAGCGCGTGCTCTCCTGTCTGACGCTGGCTGCGCAGGTCGAGGGCCGCGAGATTACGACGATCGAGGGCCTGGCCGCAGACACCGGCGATCTGCATCCGGTGCAGGCCGCCTTCATCGAACACGACGCCTTCCAATGCGGCTATTGCACGCCCGGCCAGATCATGTCGGCGGTCGCCTGCATTCAAGAGGGACATGCCGGCTCGGATGCAGAAATCCGCGAATATATGTCCGGCAATCTCTGTCGGTGCGGAGCCTATAACAGCATCGTTGCGGCGGTGCGCCAGGCAGCGGAGGTGGCATGATGCGAGATTTTTCCTATCTGCGCGCCACATCTGCAGCCGAAGCCGGTCAGGCGGCGCAGCAGGCCGGTGCGATGATCCTCGCCGGCGGCACGACGCTGCTCGATCTCGCCAAATGCGGGGTGAGCGAGCCGGACTTGGTAATCGACATCACCCATCTTTCCGGCATGAGCGGCATAGCGGTCGATACGGCCAGTGCCAGGATCGGCGCGCTTGCCAGAATGAGCGAGGTCGCCGACCACGAAGATATCCGCGCGGCATTCCCGGCTGTTTCGGAATCGCTGGCATTGGCTGCGTCCGCCCAGCTTCGCAACATGGCGACGATCGGCGGTAATCTCCTGCAACGGACGCGCTGTCCCTACTTCCGCGATCCGGGTACCTTTTCCGCTTGCAACAAGCGCAATCCCGGTTCCGGCTGCGCGGCGATCGGCGGCATCACGCGCAATCACGCCGTGCTTGGGACGAGCGCGTCATGCATCGCCTCCTATCCCGGTGATTTGGCGGTCGCTCTGGTCGCATTCGACGCCGTGGTGGAGACGGATAGCCGCAAGGTCACCGTCGACGATTTCTTCCTCGTTCCTGGCGACGCGCCGGACAAGGAAACCGTCCTGCAACGCGGCGAGATCATTACCGCCATCACTATCCCCGCTTCCGCCGCTGCCAGGAATTCCACCTACATCAAGGTCCGCGACCGGCAGTCCTATGAATTCGCCGCGGCAAGCGCCGCCGTTGGCCTGGAGCTTAAAGCTGATGGCAGGACCGTGCGCGATATTCGCGTGGCAATCGGCGGCGTCGCCACCAGGCCCTGGCGGGCACGGGCCGTCGAGCAAGCGCTCGTCGGCAAAGCTCTTGATGCTGAACTCGTGGAGAAGGCCAGCCGTCTCGCGATGGAGGGTGCCGTCGCGCATGGCGGCAACCATTACAAGATCGAACTCGCGCCGCGCGTCATCGCCCGCGCCATTCTGAAGATGGGAGGTCTTGCATGACCATGATGGAACCCCGCAAACATGGCGATGCTTCCGACGGTACGGTTGGGGGTCGTCAGTCGCGCTTCGAAGGTAAGATGAAGGTGACGGGCACGGCGACCTATGCCCTGGAATATCCGGTCGAAAACCTCGCTTATGCCGTCCTCATCCAGAGCACGATTCCGGCTGGCCGCGTTATCAAGGTCGATGCTTCGGCAGCACTTGCGATCCCGGGCGTGCTGCTGGTGCTGACACCAGAGGACGATCTCGGTCTCAAGCTTGCCGGTGACTGGGGCGGCAACAAGCCCGCCGACGGCCCGTATTATCCGCTGCCGCGCGAGGTGCAGTTTAACGGCCAGTCGATTGCCGCCGTCATTGCCGAAAGCCGGGAATTGGCGACGGAGGCCGCCAGGCTGGTGCGTATCACCTATGAAGAGAGTAAGCACGTCGCCGATCTCAACGATCCGAATGCGGGCGAAGGCAAGCTCATGGAGCCGCTTTCGGTTGCCTGGGGTAATGCCGAGGCTGCACTTGCCGCTTCTCCGGTGCGGATCGAAGCGGAATATTCCACTCCGCGCGAATATCACGTGGCGATGGAGCCGCACGGGCTGACCGCGAAATGGGACGGTGACCAGCTGACCATCTGGGAGCCGAGCCAGTGGTCGCATGGCATGGCGCGCATGTATTCCGAATGGTTCGACATGCCCTATGAGAATGTCCGGATCATCTCGCCTTTCATCGGTGGCGGCTTCGGTTCAAAAGGACAGCCGCTCGCCTATGGCGCGGTTGCGATCGCGGCGGCCAGAAAGCTCGGCCGGCCGGTCAAGCTCGCAGTCACCCGGCCGCAGAATTTCACCAGCTATGGCGGGCGTGCTGCAACCCGACAGAAGATCGCGCTTGGCGCGACGGAGGATGGCATCCTGCAGGCGATCGTCCATCGCGGCGCCAGCGAAACCTCGCTCGATGCGGATTGGCCGGAACAGACGGGAGCGGCAACGTCGATCCTCTACAGGGTCGAGAACTTCTCCTCGCAGCATCGCGTCGTGCCGGTCAACAGCGTGACGCCCGGTGCCCTGCGTGGTCCCGGCAAGAATCCGAGCGCCTATGGCATCGAATGCGCCGTCGAGGAACTGGCCTACAAGCTCGGCATGGACCCGCTCGAGCTCAGGCTGAAGAACTATGCCGATCACGACTATCAGTCCGGCAAACCGTGGTCGACACGCCGGCTGCGCGAGGCGCTGACCGAAGGTGCGGAAGCCTTCGGCTGGTCGCGGCGCAGCCACGCGCCGCGCTCGATGCGCGACGGCAAGACGCTGATCGGCTGGGGCATCGGCTGCGGCACGTTCCCGGTCATCCGCGCGCCGAGCGAGGCGATGATCCGCATTCTCGCAAACGGCCGGATCGAGGTCATCAGCGGTGCCATCGACATGGGGCAGGGGACCTATACGATCCTTGCCCAGAGTGCCGCAGAAGTCTTCGGCGTTCCGGTCGATCAGGTCGATGTCCATCTCGGTGATTCTCGCCTGCCGGGCTCGGCGATCGCCGGCGGTTCGATGCTGGCCGGATCGATCATGGGGGCCGTCCACAAGGCTGCGGTCGCAGCACGCGACGAACTCATCGGCCTTGCGCTCAGCGATGCGAACTCGCCGTTCCGCGAGACGGGTGCGAATACGCTGAACTTCGCCGGGGGTCGCATAGCGGCACCCCGTGGCGAAACGCCGTCGCTGACTCTGGCCGAGCTGATGTCCGCGCTCAAGCGCGGGGAGATCGAAGTCCGGCGCAATACCCTGCCTGATGGTGCGAACGCACAGGAGCAGCTCCAGGCCTGGACCACTATGGCCAGGGTCCAGGGGCCGACCATGGGCGATTATTCGATGCACAGCTGGTGCGCCCATTTCGCCGAAGTGCGGATCGACGAGGATTTCGGCACGGTGCGTGTCTCCCGCATGGTTTCCGCCTTCGATTGCGGCCGCCTCTATAATCCCAGGCTGGTCGAAAGCCAGTGGCGCGGCGGCATCATCATGGGCATCGGCCAGGCGCTTCTCGAAGAGGGGTTGGTCGATCCCCGCAACGGGCGAACCGTCAACAACAATGTCGGCGACTACCTCGTGCCGACGAATTCCGACATTCCGGATATCCAGGTGATCTCCGTCGGCGTGCCGGATTTCAATGCCTCGGCGCTCGGCGGCAAGGGTGTCGGCGAAGTCGGCATCGTCGGCGTGGCGCCGGCGATCGCCAACGCCGTATTCCACGCGACCGGCAAGCGTATTCGCGACCTGCCGATCACCTTGGAAAAGCTGCTGTAGAGCTGTTTGGTTCGAGCCGCATCGACGTGCGGCTTGATCTTTCACTGGGCCGGCGATCGGTCGGCTCACGTGTAGATCACGCCTTGCTGCGGCTGATCCCATAGGTAAGTGCAAGCGCACCAACGAGAACGGCGCCCTTGATGAAATCCTGCGTGTAATAGGGTGCGTTCAGCATCGTCAGCCCGTTCAGAAGCACGCCGACGAAGACGGCACCGATCGTTGTGCCGAGAACGTTGGGACGACGCAGTCCAAGCACGGCAAAGCCGATGAGCGAGGCGGCCACGGAATCCATTAGCAGCGAGGCGCCGGAGGAGACGTCGCCACGGCCAACGCGCGCTGTGACGATGATGCCGCCAAGCGAGGCTAGAGTGCCCGAAAGCACATAGGCAAAGGTTTTCAGGCGGGCGATATTGGCGCCGGCGAGCCTGGTCGCGGCTTCATTGCCGCCGGTCGCATAGAGAAGGCGGCCAAGACGTGTGCGCTCGGTGAGGACATAGAGCACGAAGGCGACGATCAGCATGAGAATGACGGGGAAAGGGATGGTGCCGAACACGCTCGATCGTCCGATCGCCAGGAAGGCGGGGTCGACCTTGCCCGCTGCCGTCGTGCCATCGGGAAGGATGAGGCCCACCGAGATCGAGCGCCCGGCCGTCGGGATCAGCTGCAGCCCGGTCAAAAGAAACATGGTTGCGAGCGTGGCAAGTAGATCCGGTACTTTCAGCCGGACGATCAGCAAAGCATTGACGAGGCCGACGATCGCGCCGAAGACAAGAACCAGGGGCACTGTCTCATAGGCGTTGAGATTGAGCACGATCATGGCATAGCTCGCCGCCATGACGCTCGAGGCGGCGACCGCGCCGACGGATAGATCGAAACCGCCGATGGCGAGCGTCACGGTAACGCCCGCGCCGATGATGGCGACGACCGAAACCGCCTGCAGTATGCTCATCAGATTGTTGACGTTGATGAAGGCCGGCTGGGCGATGCTGAAGATGATGACGAGGGCAAGGAGGAGGAAAAATACCGCTCCCCGCCGTATGAATTCACGTGGCGATATCGCGCCGTCTACTGCCTTCCGCTCGGGGATCTGGACGGTTCCTTCACTCATCAGGCATATTCCTCGTTCTGCCGATCGCCGGCACTCGCGTGAGCGACATCTTTCAGTGTGTGGTGCTCCATCAGCAGCACCCGGTCGGCGACTTCGAGCGCCTCTTCCGGATCGGATGTGGCAATCAGGGTGGCGCGATCGCTATGGGCGCGGATGGCGGCGATAATGTCCTGGCGAGCGCCGACATCGACACCCTGGAAGGGTTCGTCGAGCAGCAGCAGGCGGCTCGGCTCCGCCTCCCAGCGTGCGAGCACGACCTTTTGCTGATTGCCACCGGAAAGCGACCAGACGGATGCGTCTGGACCAGACGCCTTGATGCCGAGGCGCCGAATGGCCTTTTTTCCTTCACGGGTCTCTCGCCCCGAAAACAGGAAGCCCGATGGATACCATTGCTTCAGGTGCGGCAGGCTGATCGTGGAGGCGATGCTTTCGCCCGGCCAGTCCAGCGGCATGAGCGAGGAGCGATGCCGGTCGGCGGCGGCCATGACGACACCGCTCGCGATCGCCTCCGCGGGCGAGGCGGGCTCAAAGGGGGCGCCATCGAGCAGAGTGTTGCCGGCTGCGAAGCGTTCGAGGCCGAAAAGGGCCGAGAGAAGCCGGCTCTTGCCCGCGCCGAGAACGCCGGTAATCGCCACGACCTCGCCGGCATGGAGTTTGAGGTCGATCGGCGGGCTGCCGGCAAGCAGCCGCACGCCCTGAAGCTCCAGCAACGTCCGGTCGAACCGTTCGCGGCGATGCGGACGGGCGGCCGTCATCGATCGTCCGATCATGGTTTCGATGGCAGCGTCGAAATCAATGGGGTGGGTGAAGGCACCGACATTGCGGCCGCCGCGCAGGATCTCGACGCGATCGGCGAGCGCGTCGAGATCCGCGGTTCGATGCGAGATATAGAGAATGCCGAGGCCGCGCGTTTTCAGCCGACGGACGATATCGTAAAGGCGGCCCGTCTCGCGCGCGGAAAGGCTTGCCGTCGGCTCGTCTAGGATCAGAAGCTGTGCCTTGTTCGAGAGGGCTCGGGCAATGGCAATCATCTGCCGGTCCGCCGTGCCGAGGTCGCCGAAATCTCGATCGAGCGGCAGGTCGAAACCAGCTTCCGACAGGATGGCTTCAGCTTTTCGCCGCACCGAGCGCTTGGACAGGAAGAAGGGCTGTCGCCCATCGACGAATTGATTGAGCAGAAGGGCGTCTGCCACCGAAAGGCCCGCCACGCCGACGACGTCGGTGGATTGGTGTACGGTAACGATGCCTTGGGTTACGGCCTCGGCTGGACTGTCGGCGTTATAATTATTGCCGTTCCACAAGATCCTGCCTGAATCGGCGCGGTGAATGCCAGATAGGATCTTCACCAAAGTCGATTTTCCAGCGCCGTTGGCTCCCATCAGCGCGACGACTTCGCCGTGGTCGATGGTCAGCGACGCACCCGCCAAGGCCTGTGTCGAGCCGAAGGCAAGGGAGAGATTTTGGATATCCAGCAAGGGCATGCGTGCAGGCTCGATGATTGTCTGCGACACTCGTAAGCCACTGCCGCCCAATCACAAGGATCGGCCTTGCTTTGTTGATTTATTCTATAGAATAAATTTTCATTCGGTTTTGTTTAGCTTTTATTCGCGATGCCAGTCGTTTGGCGGCGGGATCAATCAGGCGATATGTCGTCCTGTAGCGCGTGAGTTTAATTTGTCCGAAATGCCAAGAGAGCTGAAAAACTCTTTCTTTAGTCTACTAATTTTATAAACAATATAAAGGCTCCGATATCGCGGATTTCCGCAATCGTGACGGTATTCGTTTCGCCGTTCGGATATATGCGCCAGGAGTCTTTATGGACACAGTTCTTTATCTTGCAACCCGGCCGAGCTTCGCCACAAGCCGACACATCTGGCCGATCCTGCACCATGTCCTGGCCGGCCTCATGGTGCTCTTTTCCTTCTTGTTATTGCTGCACGCTCTTTGCGGTGCCTGAACGCGCGTCGAGCAAGGCCTCCTAAGGCAAGCGGAAAAAGAGCCCGGCCCGCAACAGCGCAGGCCGGGTTTTCGAGCGATTACTTGATGGCGTTGAGATCAACGCCCTTGGTTTCGCGAACGAAGATGAGGCCGATGACGAGGGTCATCGCAGCGATCGCGATCGGGTACCAGAGCCCGTAGTAGATATCGCCCGTGGCGGCACTCATGGCGAAGACCGTTGCCGGCAGCAGGCCGCCGAACCAGCCATTGCCGATATGATAGGGCAGCGACATGCCGGTATAGCGGATGCGGGTCGGGAACATTTCCACCAGGATTGCGGCAATCGGGCCATAGACCATCGTCACGTAGATGACGAGGATCGTCAGGATCAGGATGGTTAAAGGCCAATTGATGGCCGAGGGATCGGCAACCATCTTGAAGGCGCCCCCATTGGCGATGGTATATACCGGCATCTCAGTTGCGCCGCCGGCCTGATCCACCGTCAACAGTTTTGCCTTCACGAGATCGGCAACGGGCGTCACCGTCTTGTCGCCCGCCCGCACGGTTGCGGCGTTCAGCCCGAGCTCCGGGTTGGCGGCGATGAAGGCGTCGAGCTTGGCGTCCGGAACCTTGGCGGCATCCCGGGCGAGCGGGAAGCCGGCCTTCTGCAGGGCAAGGCTCATGTCATGCGTAAATGCAGCGCTCTTCGCCGCTGCCCCGGCACCTGCCGCCGCTGCATCGTAGGAGGCTATGGTCGCGTCGCCGACCTTGACGGTTGCCGGCTGCCCGGCTGGGCCTTCGGCAATCGTATAGGGTACGGACGACTTCGACAGGAAGGACGTCGCGATATCGCATGAATTGTTGAACTTGGCGGTTCCCACCGGATTGAACTGGAATGTGCAATCGCCGGGAGCTGCCGTCACCGTCGCCCGGATGGTTTGTTCCGCTTGGGCGAGGGCCGGATTTGCCGCGTGGGTCAACGCTTTGAACAGAGGGAAATAGGTGAGGATCGCCAAAGCGAGACCCGCCATGATGATCGGCTTGCGGCCGATCTTGTCGGACAGCCAGCCGAAGACCACGAAGAAGCCGCTGCCGATCAGAAGCGCGATCGCGATCATGATGTTGACCGACTGGCCATCGACCTTCAGCACGTTTTGCAGGAAGAACAGGGAGTAGAACTGTCCGGCATACCAGACGACCGCCTGACCGGCGGTAAGGCCGAGCAGGGCGATAAGGGCGATCTTTGCATTCTTCCATTGGCCGAAGGCTTCGGAGAGCGGCGCCTTGGAGCCCTTGCCTTCTTCTTTCATCTTCTTGAAGGCCGGTGATTCACTAAGCGACAAGCGTATCCAGACGGAAATGGCCAGCAGAAGGCAGGACAGCAGGAAGGGAATGCGCCAGCCCCAGGCGGCAAAGGCATCCTTCCCGAGGGCGTTCTGAACGACCAGGATGACGATCAGCGACAGGAACAGGCCGAGTGTTGCAGTTGTCTGGATCCACGACGTGTAGTAGCCGCGCCTGTTGTCAGGCGCATGCTCGGCGACATAGGTGGCGGCGCCACCATATTCACCGCCAAGCGCCAGGCCCTGCAGCAGGCGCAGGATGATCAGTGTGACGGGTGCGGCGATACCCCAGCTCGCCGCGCCGGGCAGAACGCCGACCAGGAAGGTCGAGAG
Source organism: Martinezella tropici (assembly GCF_008370325.1). Lineage (GTDB taxonomy): Bacteria > Pseudomonadota > Alphaproteobacteria > Rhizobiales > Rhizobiaceae > Rhizobium > Rhizobium tropici_B. The sequence continues at coordinate 97,729 of NZ_VNIP01000008.1, forward strand.
GCCCATGATCAGGATCGTGACGAGGAAGGTATATTTGCGTCCCACGAGATCGCCGATGCGTCCGAAGACCAGGGCGCCGAATGGCCGGACGAGAAAGCCCGCGGCGAAAGCCAGCAAGGCGAAGATATTACGGGTCGCCTCCGGATAGTCGCTGAAGAAGGCCGCGCCGATGAAAGCGGCCAGCGACCCATAAAGATAGAAGTCGTACCATTCGAACACTGTACCGAGCGAAGAGGCGAAGATGACCTTCTTCTCTTCCCTGGTCATGCCTCGACCGTTCGTCTCGGCCGCGGACGTGGTTGCCATGAATCAATCCTCCCAATTGCACCAGGGACATGGTCAAAAGACCGGTGTCATGTCCCCCATGATAACATTACGCAGGACTTTCCTGCCGATGGGCGCGGAAAGTCGCGCCAGTGGGTGTTCTCCCGATTTCCTCCCCAAGAGATCACGCACCTGATGCATTTGCGAGTGTTGGCTAAAAATTGAAAATTGCAATGCCTGCAACCGCTGTCGCTTATGGAAAACTGTGCGTAAAGCATCAAGAAATACGAATATATCGCTGTCCGTCGGCATCGCGGCCGACCAATGTCAGGAGGCCGACGCCAGGAAGACTGGCGTCGGCCGTGTTGAAATATGCCGCACGTGCCAGCGGTCGCTGGTCTGTGTCCGCACGGCTTCGGGCCTATCTCATGCCGGCTGCAGCCGCAGGCGTCGCATCGGCGGAAAGGCAAGTGCGATACCGGCGGCCCCCAACCCGACCATGGACGAGCCGATAAACAGCCAGGAATAATTGGTGAAACTATCGAAGATCCAGCCGCCGATCAGCGGCCCGGCCGCCATGCCGATGCTCGAAAGCATCGATACCGCGCCGAAGACAGTGCCGATGACGCGGGGCCCGAAATATTCGCGCGCAAGCACTGCATAAAGCGGCATGACGCCGCCATAGGCGCTGCCGAAGACGACCGCCAGCGCATAGAACTCGCCGAGTTCGCTGACCAGCAGATAGGTGGCAAGTGCTGCCGCCTGTACCAGCAGGCCGGCGATCAGCACCGGTTTGACGCCGAGCCTGTCGGCAAGCGTGCCGTAGAGCAGGCGGCCGCCAAGACCGGCAAGTCCCTCGACGCTGTAAATGCTGACCGCAGCCATCGGGCCTACGCCGCAGATGGTGGCGTAGCTGACCATATGGAAGATCGGTCCGGAATGGGCCGCGCAGCAGGCAAAGAAGGTGGCGCCAAGGACGATGAATTGCGGCGAGCGGAAGATCTGGCCGAGCGGCATTTTCTCCTCCGCCTGCCCGCCCCAGCCGGATGTCTCCGCCAGAACGGGCGCGCGCCGCACCAGCAGTGCCGCCGGGATTAGAAGGACCCACGCCATGATACCGATGACAAGCATGGCGAAACGCCAGTCATAGGCGGAAATAAGGTAACGGGCGAAAGGCGATACCGTCATGGGCGCGACGCCCATGCCGGCTGATACCAGCGATACCGCCAGGCCTCTTCCCTTGTCGAACCATGCGGTCGTCGCTGCGATCATCGGCGCAAAAAAGGCACTGGCCGCAAGGCCGACAAGAATGCCGTAGGTCAGCTGGAATTGCAGCAGCGAGCCGGCGCGGCTCGCCAGGACCAGCGCAAGCCCGAGCAGCAGCGCCCCGATCATCACCACGATGCGGATGCCGAAACGGTCGCTTGCTGCACCCCAGGCGAAGGCACCCAGGCCCATCGTCAGGAAATTCAGCGTCATGGCGGCGGCGATACCGGCATGCGACCAGCCGGTGTCGGCGGCAATAGGCACTTGAAAGATCGCCAAGGAAAACATCGCGCCGAGCGCCACACAGGTCATCAGCGCACCGGCACCGACAATCACCCAACGATAGGACGAATTCATTTTGCAGCTCCTTTCAGCCAGCTCGATCAGCGCGGGGAAAGACCAGGAATTCGTCTCGCACAACGCGCCTGCAATAAAGACGATCGTCTGGCGTTGATTTCGACATCGCGGCCGGAAAAATTTTCCAGTGCTTTGGTGGCATAGGGAAGACGTGGGAGTCCGACCTCCCGCTGCGGGCAGGGCGAAATTTAATCCTCAGCTCATATACGGCTGCTAAAACAGCCGCCTGGATGCCAAAACCAGCCTCGCCGCCGAAGGGCGGCCTCGGGCAGATGCGGACGGGACACAAGCTCAGCGTAATACCGAACCGGATTTTCAAAGTCGTGGAGCGGCATATTCAATGGCTCATATCGTCATCATCAATCCGCGTTTCGAAACCTCCTATTGGGGCATGGAACACGCGCTGCCGCTGTTCGATGTGAAGGCCAACCTGCCGGTCGCCTGTCTGCCGCTGCTTGCGGCGCTGACCCCTGCGGACCATGCCGTTACCCTCGTGGACGAGAATATCGAACCGATCGACTACGATCTTTGCGAGAGAGCCGACATCGTTGCGCTGACGGGCATGATCGTCCAGCGCTTCCGGATGACGGAAATCCTGACCGAGCTCAAACGACGCAATTGCTTCACCGTCGTTGGCGGACCCTGGGTTACGGTTAAGGAGGACTATTTCAGCAATCTCGTCGATGTCTCCTTCATCGGCGAGGCGGAGGAAACCTGGCCGAAATTCTTGGCTGAATGGCGGCAGGGCAACCATGCGCGGCGCTACGAACAGTCAGACAAGACGGATATGAGCAAGGTGCCGGTGCCGCGCTTCGACCTCCTGAAGATGGACGAGTATGCCGTCGGCAGCATCCAGTTCTCGCGCGGCTGTCCCTTTACCTGCGATTTCTGCGATATCATCGTGGTTTTCGGCCGCAAGCCGCGCATCAAGGCCAGCGCGCAGGTCATCGCCGAGATCGAGGCCCTGCTAGCCGCTGGAATGGATACGGCCTTCATCGTCGACGACAATCTGATCGGCAACAAGAAGGCGATCAAGGAGGTTTTGCGCGATGTCGTCGCCTGGCAGGAAAGACGTCATTATCCGATGACGTTCCTCACCGAGGCGTCGATCGATCTGGCTGACGATGCGGAGCTGATGCAGCTGATGGTCGACGCCAATATCCGCGTCGTCTTCATCGGCATCGAGACGCCGAACGAGGAGGCGTTGCGGGAAACCAAGAAGCTGCAGAACCTGCGCAAGGGCGGCACGATGCTGGAAAAGATCCACGCGATCCAGCAGACCGGCATGGAAGTCTGGTGCGGCATGATCCTCGGCTTCGACAGCGACGACGCGACCATCTTCGATGCGCAGCGCGTCTTCATCAAGGATGCGCGCATCGTCAACGCCATGATCGGCATGCTGGCGGCGATCCCGAAGACACCGCTCTATACGCGTCTCGCCAAGGAGGGGAGGCTCGATCACGATGATCCGCCCGCCTTCGGCACCAACGTCATTCCGCTCAATCTTTCGCGGGAAACGCTGCGGGATGGATATCTCTCCGTCCTTAGCGATCTGCATCAACCGGCGGCTTACTTCGACCGGCTGGATGCGCTTTACATCGATGCCCATATCGAACCGGAAAGCACCCGCTTACGACACCTTCGCCGCCATCCTTTGCGGTTGCTGGTTCTCAACGCAACATGGGCGATGGAGGCGGCCGGAATTTTCGTTCGCCTGATGCGCCGTGTGAAGGAAGCGGATCTGCGCGTCGTCTATCGCCGGCGGCTTATCAACCTCTTGCGGCATCGCCGCTCTCCGATCGTTCTGCAAATCTACGCGATCAAGTGTGCCATGCACTACCATGCCCATATCATGGTCCAGCAAATGCGCACCGGCGGCGATATCGTCAACTCGTTCTAGCGAGGCTTCGGCGAAGAGCTTCGTTGCAAACGAAGCCCGTTTTTCTGTTGCGCCGGCGCAACACCAGGCTCGGGATTCCTGCAATTCGAAATTGTGGGGTTGCCGATTCTCCGATCTCGCGTATTATATGCTCATCCGCAAATCAAACAGAGGAGGCGTGACATGCATCATACACGAATGTTTACATACGTCTCCGGCGGAATGCTCGTTACTGGATTGGTGTGCACCATGCCGACCACACGACGAGCTTTTATTTAAAGCCGATAAAAGCTTTATCTACCGCCGTTTAGGCACTTTTCCCATAATGACACCATGACCTACCTAGGGAATGAATCCGCGCATGCTTTGCGCGCTCGCTCCTGAAGCCGGTCAAGCTTCAAGAGGACCTGGCTGCGTAATTGCGCCAGGAAGGACAATGACGCATTCACAATTTTTAGTTGCTGGCAGTTTGACGGCGACGGTCGATGAACTATATCAGAAATTCGGCGCATGGAGGACCGCAAAGGCTCTGCTGCTTGTCGTCTGGAGGCAGCGACAGACGCGCGCGCAGGTATCCGAACTGTCGAACCATCAGCTTCGTGACATTGGTCTGCCAGAACGGGAGGACACTCTGAACCATCCCAATTCCCTGGCGCTGCACCTGCGCCGCTTCGGTTAGGTTGGAACGGATGGGCACGAGCGCTTCATCCTATTCCGCCGATCGATGTTGGCTCGGAAATACCCTTAGCCGACAGCATCCTGGGTATAAAAAGCATGATCGGCGGCGCAGATCCGAATGGTTCCGTGCGCCGCCGGTTACCAATAAAGTGGTTTCGCCGCCATCAGCGGGGAGGGCGATTGATGTTCTCCCCTGCCGTGGCGCGGACGATGATCGTTGACATAACGCTCTGCTCGATGGCGGGTGGAGTGCGGTCTCTGCAGCCGTAACGCTGTCGCGCAAGATTGTCGCCGCAATGTTCCCGCAATCCGCCCAATACAATACAATTGTTTGATGAGAGGGCTGGCCATTGCGGATTTTGTTACTTGAGGACGAGCCGGAAATGGCATCGGCGCTGAGCGCTGCATTGGAAGCTCGCGACGCCGTCGTCGATCATGTATCGATGCTGGCTGATGCCGAGGAAGCCGCGAGAAGTCTCCCCTATGACGTCATTCTTCTCGACCGCCAGGTTCCGGATGGAGACGGACTGTCGATCGTTCCGAGGCTGCGTGCGGCTGGGGTTGGGACACCTGTGATCGTGCTGACCGCGCGCGGCGAACTCGAAGACCGCATCGGTGGTCTCGACACCGGCGCCGACGACTATCTTGTCAAACCTTTTGCTATGGAAGAGCTGCTGGCGCGATTGCGTGCCATCATGCGCCGTCCGGGTGATGTGCGAAGCGAGGTAGTGAGCTTCGGCAGGCTATCTTATGATTTCGGTTGCCATGACGTGCTGATCGATGGCGAGCGGTGTGAGCTGCCGCGACGGGAGCTGCTTGTCTTCGAAGCGCTTGCGCGGCGCATTGGGCGCACCGTGCCGCGCCACGCGCTGGAGGAGGCTGTTTATGGCTTTGCGGACGATATCCAGTCCAACACGCTGGATGCACATGTCTCCCGGTTGCGCCGTAAGCTCGCCTCCCTGGAGTCCGGCCTGGAAATTCATCCGGTTCGCGGCATCGGCTATCTCATGAGAAGGACGTCATGAGCGCCAGCCAACCTTCCTTGCGATGGCGCCTCGTTTCGCGACTGTCCGCCCTGCAGGCGATTTTTCTGACCGTTCTCGCGGTTCTCATCATCGCCGCCCTCTGGATGACCGGCAGCTTCATCTCCCTTCAGCCGGAAGACGAGACCATTGACGCCGTGGCGCAGTCGATCGTCCGGGATCAAGATGGCACGCTGATGCTGAAGGAGACGCCGGCGCTCGCAGCGCGACGCACCGATTTGCCGCGGCTCTGGTTCGTCGTGCGGGATCGCCGCGGTGACATGATAACCGATGGCAGCGTTCCGCCGGCCTATCAGAATATCGGCGGTGCGCTCGATGGCATCGGGCAGGCCCGTTTCGGCAGCAATCTCGGTGCAGGCACCGTGCCTGCCGCGCGGCTGCAATGGGTCGGATCCCCGGCGGGCGAAGTGCAGGTGCTCACGGGCGTAGACGGCAGCGTATCGACCGTTCGTATCGTCACGGCCGTCGGCATCGTATTCTTCAGCGCCCTACTGCCGCTTCTCATCGTAACGGGGATCGCAACGATCGTCGCCGCGCCGTTGGTCGTTAGCCGCGCTTTTTCCTCGCTCGACTCTGCCGTTGCCCGCGCCGGGCAGATCGACATCAATCGTCAGGGCACACGGCTGCCGGTGGATGATGTTCCGCGGGAGATCCTGCCGCTTGTCGAAGCCGTCAACGACGCGCTCGGCCGGTTGGATGAAGGCTATGAGCGGCAGAAGCGTCTTTTCGCCCATCTTGCCCATGAATGGCGGACCCCCGTCGCGATCCTGCAGACGCGTCTTGATGGGTTGCCGCCCGGCCCGCTGAAGGAGCGGATTTTCGAGGATACGGTGCGCCTTGCGACCTTGGCCGAACAGTTCCTCGATCTTCAGCGCCTCAACCACCGTTTCGAGCCGGCCGCGATCAATCTTGTCGAAGTCGCGCAGCACGTGGTTTCCGAGCTGGCGCCGCTCGCCATTGCCGCCAACTACGAGCCATGTTTCACTAGGGATGAGGACGTGGTTGAAATTCTCGGCGATCGGGCGGCGCTTGAGCGAGCTGTTGCCAACCTCGTGCAGAATGCGATCCAGCATGGCGGTCGCGGAGGCCGGATAACGGTCCATGTCGGTCGTGCGACCGGCATTACGGTCGCCGATGAAGGCCGAGGCATTCCCCCGGAGGAACGAAACCGCATCTTCGAGCCGTTTTATCGTTTCCAGGGACACGGCAAGGGGTTCGGTCTTGGCCTCAACCTCGTCCAGGAAATTGCCAGACTTCACGGCGGACGGATTATCGTCCTGGAGGGACCGACCGGCGGTGCGGCTTTCCGGCTGAGCTTCCCCGCAGCAGGTGGATGATGTTGCAGCCCCTCCGATGCAATGTTCCCGCAATTGGCGCCCCGTAAGGAAGAGCCTGCCGTACAGGCGAATCTCTTAAGGCTCCATAGGCGGGACCACATGTCGAACACGTCGCTATTTCTGCGAACTCTGCTAACCAATCCACGAATGGTTGGTGCGATAGCTCCTTCCGGCAGAATGCTGGCTAATCTTATCACCAGCGAAATTGATCCCTCAGCTGGACCCGTTCTGGAGCTTGGTCCCGGAACGGGGGTCTTCACGGAAGCCCTGCTTGCCCGCGGGGTCTGTGAAAGGGATCTGACGCTGGTGGAGTATGCCGATAATTTCGCCAACATGCTTCGGCGGCGGTTCCCCACCGCACGGGTTGTCTGCGCCGATGCGGCCCGGCTGGACGCTCCAGACTTGCCGGAGGGTGTGCTGTTCGGCTCTGCGATCAGCGGGCTTCCCTTGTTGAACATGTCGCCGAAGACAGCCATGGCCATTCTGACCGGTGTCTTGTCGAGATTGCGCGACGGTGGCGCACTATACCAGTTCACATATGGCGTTCGCTGTCCGGTGCCGCATAGGCTGCTTGACCGGTTCGGTTTCAAGGCAACGCTGCATGGCCAAGTGCTGCGCAACTTCCCACCCGCGAGAGTCTACAAGATTGTCCGGCGCAAGCCTCTTTATTGTTCGGTTGCCAGCAGATGAGCGATCCATCCGATCTATTGGGCATCGTGCCGCATCTCGCCTCATGGGGGTTGCTTGGTCTTGCGCTGTGTTCGACGATCGAGAAGCTTCTACCGATCATACCGTCCATCGGCATGTTCATCATGCTTGGCATGTTGAACATTAGCAGCTCCGGCGATCTGCCCGCTGCAATTGCCATCACGGCTATAGGCTCAACGATGGGCTCGTTGGTCTGGTATGGAATGGGTCGATGGTTGGGGGCCGCACGTGGAGATGCCCTCGTGATGAAGATGAGCAGGCATCTGGATATCAAAGATGAGAGGTATTGGCGACTGAAGAGCCATTGCCGTCGCCATAGGATATCGGCGGCGTTTGTTGGTCAGCTCATTCCGGTGATCAGGGCCTATATGGCGTTTCCTGCAGGCGTGCTTGCCTTACCAGTACCTGGCTTTGTCATCGCGACATTCTTCGGTGCGGCTGTTTGGAATGCGCCGTTTCTGGCATCGGGCTATATGCTGCGCAAGCAGATCTTTGCGCAGGAAACAGCGACATCCGCGGCTTTCGCAGCCATCATCGTGGTCTATCTTCTGCTCTTTGCTTTATTCCGTCTTTGCCGGCCAAGCCGCAACGCGGCTTAGCCAATTGCAATGCCTTGCGGGCTACACGGTCAGGACCGCGTAGATGACGCCGCCGTTTTCACCACGCGTGACCGAAACATCCGTGACCGGGTGCTTGACCTTGTCGATGATCGACTGCACGTCCTCGTTCGTTCGCCAGATCAATGGCCAATTCATGAAGGTTTCCATGTAGCCTTCGACGCCGATATCCTTTGCGAAATTCGCGAGAAGGAACTTGCCGCCTGGTTTTAGCATCTGCAGGCAGCGCTCCGTTAATCGAACGGCGACGCTTTCGGCAAGATAGTCGTAAAGACCGGCTGCATAGATGAAATCGAATGTGCCGAGCTTCTGCGCGCGCCCCAGGATGGTGCGGACGGAGCCGTTGATCGCTTCGATGCAGCTGCCATGGAAGGCCGAACTCACGGTCCCGACGCTGACGGGATCCTGATCGAGCGCGATCCAACGCTTGAGCCTGCCGCTTTGCAGAGCCTGGGAAAGCTCCGCTTCACGAAGGTGGCCAGCAGCAATCGCCAGGATTTCGGCCTTGTCGTTCTTCTCGGCCACCGCATCGACATGCGCCGCCAGAAGATCACGCCTCTCCCGCACCGCAACGGCGGACGCGGCTTGCCGGGTGAAATCGTAAACTTCGGCGCCGAGCGCTGAGGCTTCCTTCACCTGTTCGGCGACGGCTGGATGTTCATAAATGAAGTCCAGCAGGTAGGCATCGCCGCTATAACCGCGCGGCTTTTCGAAGGACCATCGGGTCAGAGGGTCCTGAAGCAGGAAGGAAGAAACGGGATGCGTCTGCGCAATGGAGGCGAGATGCGTCCAGGTCAGGGGCGTTACCTTGTTCTTCAACGTCTGCAGGCGCTCCGTCAAGGCTTTCATGGTGCCCTGAACCGGCGCGCTCGCTTCAAATGCCTGCTGTGTCAATGAGAGAATAAGGGCGAGTTCGGCTTCGCCCTCTTTAATTTGTTCGGTTGTAAGATTGTTACCCGATGATCTCGCATGTTCCGAGATGGATTGCGCGGTAACGAGGCTATAGCCATCAAGAGCAGTTTGAAATTGTTTCAATTTTAAACGAGTCCGTGAACACTCCGCAAACCATATCTCAGATAAAAAATGAGCGCTATGGTTTTGTTAATGTCACTGCGGCAACGCTGTCGTTATCAAACGGATCAAATTAGCCGCCTTGGTGAAGCGAGTGATTGATTCAGTCGAGCGACGCAAAGGTAAAGCGGTGGACATGAAGTCTCGGCTAACTTGGGTGATGATGAGTATGCGTCGATTGTCGGGAGGAAGCGGTCTTGGCTGGAAAGAGGCTCGCTTGATGAGCAATCCTGGCGAGCTTCGTGCGCTCTACAAGGATTATGGCAACGAGGCGCGTCGTGCTCTGGCTCGCAGCGGCCTTTGGCTTGCGGTGCCGGTCTATCTTCTTTTCCTAATCACCGACCTGATATTCACTCCCGACGTCTCCCATGTGACGATCCCGGCGCGTTTTTTCATCGGCGGCGTCTCGCTTCTTACTCTGGAGATCCAGTTCGCGCGCCAGCGTCGCGCCGGAGAGCTCGAGACGACATGTGCGGGCGCTGTGGTCTTCGGATATGTCGTCTGGCTCGTGCCGACGCTGCAGACCGCCAATGCCGAGGCCTTTTCCTACTATGCTGCCTTCGGCGCCATTTTCATGATGGGCGTCAATCTGTTCTTCAGCCTCGAATTTGCTCTCGCTCTCGCATCATCGGGAATAATCTTCGCCATCTTTCTGCTGTCGCTTGCCGAGTTTCACTACAGCCCGGCCTATTGCCTGGCCTTTACGACCTTTTATCTCTGTTGTTTCGTTTTCACCTCCTATGTGAACTGGAAATTGAACAAGGAACGTTTCAACGTCTTCCTCAATGCCAGAGAAGCCGAACTGCAGCAGCGCCAGGCGACGGAACGCGGGGAGGCGCTTCTGCGCCTGTCCATTACGGACTCCCTTACCGGAATGGAAAACCGTCGGGCGGCCGATATAAGGCTTAAGCAGTTCTGGGAGCACTGGCGCGAAGATGGTGTGGCATTTGCGGTCCTGTTGGTCGACGTCGATTTCTTCAAAAAATACAATGACTATTACGGGCACCAGGAAGGCGACCATTGCCTTATCACCGTCGCCAATGCCTTGTCGGATATCGTGGCTCCTCTGGGTGCGACCGTCGGGCGATACGGCGGCGAAGAGTTCATCGTCATACTTGATCTTGAGCGCGGATCGGACGCACTGGCGCTGGCGGAAGCCATTTGCCAAGGGATCGAGGCGCTCGATATCGTTCATGCCCAGCGCCTCGACGGCTTCCGGCACGTTACCGTCAGCGTGGGTGCGACCGTCACGAGGGACGCGACCGGCACGAAACTGGAAAACATCATCAATGAAGCCGACCGCGCTCTTTATTCCGCAAAGGCGAGCGGCCGCAACTGTGCCAGGATATTCGATCCGAACGAGCTTCCGGGTGGGGATGCGAGCGAGAACATCGCGGCCATACTGAAGATCGCCATCCAGCAGAACCTTGTCTCTTTGGTCTATCAACCGATCCAATATCTCGATACGGGAGAAATAGGTGCCTATGAGGCCCTGATGCGCCTGCAATTGCTCGATGGTTCGAGCTCTTCCCCTGCGATCTTTATTCCGGTGGCCGAGCGAACGGGAGCCATCATCGAATTGGGCTATTGGGCGATCAGGCGGGCGTGCTGCGAACTGCTGTCCCGCGACGTGGTCGAAACGGTCAGCGTCAACGTCTCTCCGATCCAATTGCGCGCTCCCGGCTTTGCGGCACAGGTAGCTGCCATTCTGGCCGAGACCGGTGTTTCCGGGCATAGGCTTGCGTTCGAGATCACCGAGGGCGTCGACATGGAAATACGTCCCGACGTGCTTGACAGCGTTCAGGATCTCAAGAGGCTTGGCATCAAATTCTGGCTGGACGATTTCGGCACGGGCTTTGCCGGTCTATCCTGGCTTCGCCTGATGGATTTCGAAACCGTGAAGATCGACAAATCGTTTCTTCACGACGCGGTAAATAGCGACGGTGCCAAGATCCTTCTTGAAGATATCATCGGCCTGGTGCGCAATCGCGGGCATCGCATTCTTGTCGAAGGGATCGAGAACGAAGAGCAGCTCGATCTCGTCAAATCCTTTGGCATCGATGCCGTTCAAGGATACCATATCGGCCGGCCTGCGCCACCGCTCAAGCATCCGATTGCGGTCAGGCATGCGGGACATCGACGCTGGCAGGTATCGGCCTGAGCGCCGGTGCCGGTCTCAGCGTCACCGCAAAGGCAGCAGCGCGATGAGCGTCAACCTCTCCGAGATCTACCGAAATTATATCGCCTGCCTCAACCGGCAGGACTGGCTGAACCTTGGCAGGTTTGTCGATGAGGACGTTCATTACAACGGCGCCTATGTCGGATTATCCGGCTATCGCGATATGCTCAAGGGCGATTTCCTGGTAATCCCCGACCTTCATTTCGACATCCGCCTGTTGATTTGCGAGCCGCCGCATGTCGCCAGCCGTCTGCAGTTCGATTGTACGCCAACGGGGGTGCTGTTCGGCATGCCGGTGAACGGCAGGAGGATTCAGTTTTCGGAAAACGTCTTCTACGCGTTTCTGAACGGCCGAATCCGGAACGTCTGGTCGATCATCGACAAGGCTGCCATTGCGGCCCAGTTATAGATCCCGACGCTCAGGTTCAGAAACTGCCGTTGATAGCAGAGCTACTTATGGTCAAGGCGCAGCGCTATGAAACCGGCGATGAAGGCGGCTAGGCCACTTACGACAATGGGGCCTAAATAGCTGCCGGTGTGATCGAAAATGACACCCGTGGCAGTTGGGCCAATCAAGGCTGCGATACCCACAGCCGTATAGAGATATCCGAGGACGGCGCCGATATGGCGCGTCCCAAACAGATCGGCGGCAACAGCCGGATAAAGCCCGACGCAGCCGCCATAGCTCATGCCGAAGGTCAACGCGAACAATGCCAGCTGGATCATGCCAGTTGCCGATGCCCACAGGGCAAACGAGGCCGCGACTGCGAATGTCAGCGATGCCAAGAGCCGGCGGCGACCGAGGCGATCGCCGAGGCCGGCCAGAAAAAAGCGCCCGATGACGTTACCGACACCGATGAGGCTTACGAGAATGGTTCCATCTTGAAGCGAGAGACCCATGTCCAGGGTGGCTGCCACGATATGCACATAGGGAATGAAGGTGCAGAAGGACGACAGGATGAGCATGATATAGAAAAGGCAAAACTTGCTGTCGCGCCATATAGCGAAAGCATTTGCATAGCTGTTTGCCTGAGGCGAGAGCGGATTGGTATTGTCGCGCCTTTTGCGCATGACCATTGCGGCCGGCACCCCAAAACCCGCAAGGATGAATGCGAGGGCGACAAAGCATCCGCGCCAGCCGATGGACGGAAGTGCCTGGCCGACCGCGAAAGGCAGAATGAGGGTGCCGATGCCCAGGCCCGCTGTCGCAATGCCCGAGGCCTGACTTCGTTTGCGGATGAACCAGGACTGCACAACCCCAAGGGCTGGAACGTAAGACAGGCCGATCCCAAACCCGATGCCAAAGCCATACCAGATATAAAGCGATAGGAGAGATCCGGCACGAGTGGCGCCGATATAGCCAAGGATCATGGCCACTAACCCCAGAAGAACCAGGCTGCGCGGCGACCATCTATCGGCAAGTGGTCCGGCAATTGCCCCCAAGGAGTAGAAAAGGAAGGCGGAAATGGAGAAGACGAAAGCGATCTCGCCGCGAGAGGCACTAAATTCCGCGGCAAGCCCAGGGAAGATGGCAGAAAAGGAATAGGCGGCTCCGAACGTCACGGCTGTCAGAACATGGGTGGCGGCAACGACTTTCCATCCCTCCCGCGTATCGGCTTCTTCATGGTCATGCGAAAGGGCCAGTTCGGACATCATCAAGCTCGGAAAAAAATCGCGCTGCCGACCAGTATGGCTTACGGCGCTGCGCTCGAACAATGAATAGTGCTGATGCCCTTTATTGATTCCCTTGATCTATCCGGGCGTTGAGGGGTCGAGCTATTCGCGAACTGTCTGCGAAGAAGACAGGTCGGTTTCGATGAAAATGCATGACCTATCGGCCGTTTGCAGGAGTGTGTCTGCAACGCCGCCGTAGGAAAGGCTGCCGCTTGCCCGTTTGCTCACGCCGAGTACAATGAGATTGTATTTTCCGCTGCGGGCATGGCGCAGGATCGAAAGCTCGGGCGAAGGCCCCTGTTGAACCACTTTTTCGATTCTGACGCCATAGTAATCGGCAATCGCGCCGACTGACTTGATAACGTCCCAATTATCGTTGCCGTGATCGCTGATGCGCTGGATGGCTCTCGCCTGCCGCGGTTCCACGATCAGCAGCAGGGCGCAATGGGCGTTTGTCGCCTTGGCAACGGCAAGTCCGAATTCCGCCGCCCTGACGGAGCGCTCCGTGCCGCTGACGGGGAGCAGGATTCGCAGGTCCTGGGGCCGCTCCGGCAACGCCCCCCGCGCCGTGACGATGGCGGAGGTTCCCTTGAACGCCGAGGTCATGACCTGCAGGGCCTCACTGAAGCGACCGTCCTCTCCCATCGAAGGCTCGACGCCTGTGAAGAGAAGGTCGTGGCCGGTGTCCGAGATGTCGCCGAGCATGGTTTCGAGCTCGCCGTCCTTTTCCCGAACCGTGACGTGGATATCGCTTTGAGCGGCCATGTCCTTGTCAGGCGGTGCCGACGACAACAGATCGGTAGCGCATTGGCGCAGATCCTCGGCAATGGCCCGGGCTTGTGACGGCGGTCCCTCGGTGGCGGCCATCTCCGGCTCTCTCCCGGCATCCTTCGGCTTGCGCACGTCGAGAACGGTGACGGGCATCTTGCGCGTCACCGCGAAGAAGGCGGCGATCCAGGTTGCAAGGCGGCTGCTTTGCGAGCCGTCGACGGTCAACAGGATGCGTTCGAAATTCGCCAGGAAGCTTTCGCTCTCGAATTGCTCGCGCTCGAGCCGGTCGCGCTCTTCTTCGGGCAGCGGCAGGCGTGCCAACGCCCAACGCAGCGTCGGCGGCATCGCCATCGTGGTGATGACGGCCATGGCGACGATAACGGAAAAGAGCTTCTCGTCCAGAACGCCGACGGACAGGCCTATGGTTGCGACGATCACTTCCGTCGATCCCCTGGCATTCATGCCGCAGCCGAGCGCGAGGGCCTCCGATCCCGAATAGCCGCTGATCTTGGCGGCGGCGAAGGCTCCGCCGAACTTGCCGATGCTGGCAATGACGACGACGGCGGCCGTCAGCAACAATATGGCGGGATCGGCGAGCACGGTGAGATCGGTCTGCAGGCCCGTCAGCCCGAAGAAGACGGGCATGAAAAGCGCCGTCGTCAACGCGCGAAGCTGCACGTCGATCTGACGGGTAAGGATCGGCGATTCACCGACGAGGATACCCGCGACGAAGGCGCCGAGCACGGTATGGACGCCGATAAGATTGGTGATGATCGCCATCGTGCCCATGATCGCGACGATGGCGCTGAGCACGGGGAGGTCGCTGCGAAAATTGTCGTTGGTCCGGCGGATGATTTCGAAGACGATCCGCCTGCCGATGGTGAAGCTGACGGCCATGAAGGCCAACGTGCCGATCGCGCTGGTCGCCAGAGTCGGGAGATCGACCGTGCCCTTTTCGGCGAGGCCGAAGGTAATGGCGATGATCACCCAGCCCACAGTATCGTCGATGATGGCGGAGGCGACGATCAGCTGACCTATATTCCGGCGCATGAAGTCCATCTCGCGCACCACGGAAGCGACGATCTTCACCGAAGAGATGGAAAGGGCCGTACCCAGGAAGAGAGATGTGACGAGCCGCTTCTCGGGATCGGGAAGCAAGGTGTCCGGGATGAGCTCCCCCAGGGCGAAACCTGCGGCAAAGGGAATGACGATGCCGGTGAGCGAGACGCCTGCGGCGGATTTGCGCAGGCGCTTTGCCAGGCCGAGATCGGTTTCCATACCAGCCAGCAGCAGAAGGAAGAGGATGCCGAGCTGACCGATCGCATCGGTCATATTTTTCTGGCCTGGGTCCGGTGGAAAGAGGCTTGCCTGCACATTTGGAAACACCAGGCCGAAAAGGGAAGGACCGAGAATGATGCCGGCGATGATCTGGCCCATGATCGACGGCTGGCCGATGCGCACCATCCATTCGCCGAGCAATCTGCCCGATACGACAAGCAGAACGATCTGCACCAGAAACAGCCCTTCGGAGGTATGGCTGGCCTTTTGCCCTTCGGCTGCGAAGGCGATTTGCGCGATCGACAGCAACAGGATGAGGGCAATGGGAAGGGTAAGTGCGCCTGAAGGAAATAATTTTGAGAATTTCTGGCGTGACGGCATGAATCGATCCCACTGAGCAGCAGGAAAACGCGCCAGAGCCTTTGCCGTTCCGGATGGCATCGGCAATTGCCGGCTTGATTTGCCCCAATCGCGGGCAGTAAGCCGGTCCGCCGCCTTTGAAGCGACGGACCAAAACCGATTGGAAAATCAGACTCGTTCCAGCGCGATGGCAATTCCCTGGCCGACGCCGATACACATGGTGGAGAGCGAATAGCGGCCGCCGGTTTCCTTCAGCTCCAGGGCGGCGGTGCCGGTGATGCGGGCGCCGGACATGCCAAGCGGATGACCAAGCGCGATGGCGCCGCCGTTGCGGTTGACGCGCGCGTCGTCATCGGCGATGCCGAGTTCGCGCAGCACGGCAAGCCCCTGCGAGGCGAAGGCTTCGTTGAGTTCGATGAGGTCGAACTGTTCCTGGCGCATGCCGAGCCGGGCCATCAGTTTGCGCGAAGCCGGAACCGGGCCGATGCCCATGATGCGTGGGGGAACGCCGGCGGCCGCACCGCCGAGAATGCGGGCAATCGGCGTCAGGCCGTATTTCCTGGCGGCTGCTTCGGAAGCGATGATGAGTGCGGCGGCGCCATCATTGACGCCGGAGGCATTACCGGCCGTCACCGTGCCGCCTTCCTTCTTGAAGGGCGTGCCGAGCTTGGCGAGCGCTTCCATTGTGGTTGCGCGTGGATGCTCATCCTTGCCGACGATAATCGGATCGCCCTTGCGCTGCGGGATCGTCACCGGGGTAATCTCCTTGGCAGGCCGGCCGTTCTCCTGCGCTGCCGCGGCCTTTGCCTGCGAGCGAACGGCAAAGGCGTCCTGATCCTCGCGGCTGACCTTGTAATCTTCCGCGACGTTCTCGCCGGTTTCCGGCATAGAGTCGACGCCATACTGCTTCTTCATCACGGGATTGATGAAACGCCAGCCAATGGTCGTGTCGTAGATTTCGGCATTGCGCGAAAAGGCACTTTCGGCCTTGGGAATGACGAAGGGCGCTCGCGACATGCTTTCGACGCCGCCCGCGATCATCAAATCCGCCTCGCCGGCGCGGATGGCGCGAGCGGCTGCGATGACGGCGTCCATGCCCGAGCCGCAAAGCCGGTTGATCGTCGTGCCGGGCACTGAGATCGGCAGGCCGGCCAGAAGGCTTGCCATGCGCGCAACATTGCGATTGTCTTCGCCGGCCTGGTTGGCGCAGCCGTAGATGACATCGTCGATGGCTTCCCAGTCGACCGAGCCGTTGCGCTCGATTAGCGCCTTCAACGGCACGGCACCGAGATCATCGGCACGAACGGAGGAGAGCGATCCGCCGAAGCGGCCGATCGGCGTGCGGATATAGTCACAGATGAAGGCTTCGGTCATGGTCTTCTCCCTACTGCATAACGCGCAAAGGCGGCGAATTACGATGTCGGCATGCGAAATATTATAAGCTTAAAGCATTGCGCGCGAATCTGAAAGATCGCAACGGGCTTTACAGCGTCGGCACGACGAGATCGGCAACGGCACGGTCTGTATGGAGCGGAGCGCCTGTCATCGCCTGCAGCTCGTCCATAGTCATGGCAGCGAGTTTTTCACGCACGATGAAACCTTCCTTTGCAATGTCGATGACCGCATGGCTCGTATAGACCCGGGTGATGCAGCCGACGCCGGTCAGCGGGAAGGTACAGGCCTCCACCAGTTTCGGCTTTCCGTCCTTCGTCACATGTTCTGTGATGACGAAAACCTGCTTGGCGCCGTGCACGAGGTCCATGGCCCCGCCAACGGCAGGCACGCCTTTGGTGCCGACGCGCCAGTTGGCGAGGTCGCCATTCTGCGCCACTTGATAGGCGCCGAGGATCGCGACATCCAGATGGCCGCCGCGCACCATGGCGAAGCTATCGGCGTGATGGAAGAAGGACGCGCCCGGCTTCAGCGTGACAGCCTTCTTGCCGGCATTGATCAGATCCCAATCTTCCTCGCCCTCCGCCGGCGGCTCGCCGAAATTCAGAATGCCGTTTTCGGTGTGGAAGATCGCTTGGCGGCCGGGAGGCTGGTAACGGGCGACCATTTCGGGAAAGCCGATGCCGAGGTTCACATAGGCGCCATCCTGGATATCCTGCGCCGCGCGCCAGGCGATCTGCGCGTTGGAGAGCTTGATGTCTTCGCGTGTGTCGATAGTCATACGTATGCCACTCCGGCTCGAATGAGATTTTCTTCCTGTTGCGGATCGGCGACTTCCACGACGCCATTGACGAAGATGCCGGGGGTAACGATGTGCTCGGGATCGAGCTCGCCGGCGGCGACGATTTTCGAGACCTGCGCGATCGTCTTGGTCGCGGCCATGCACATCAGCGGATTAAAGTTGCGACCGGCCTTGTTGTAGATGAGATTGCCCTGCACGTCGCCGACATGGGCTTTGACAATGGCGAAATCGGCCTTGAGCCAGCGCTCCTGAACATAGTGGCGGCCATCGAATTCCGCTGTGGCCTTGCCGTTGGCGAGTTCGGTGCCATAGGCAGTCGGAGTGTAGAAAGCCGGAATGCCGGCGCCGCCGGCACGGATGCGTTCGGCAAGAGTCCCCTGGGGCACCAGTTCCAGCTCGATGTCGCCCGCCAGATAGCGATCGGTGAAGGCGCGCGGATCCGACGAGCGCGGGAAGGAGCAGATCATCTTCCTGACCATGCCGGCATCGATCATCGCGGCGATGCCGATACGGCCGTTGCCGGCATTGTTATTGATGACGGTCAGATTTCTTGGGCCTTTGTCGATCAGCGCATGAATGAGTTCGATCGGCGCGCCGGAGCCGCCAAAGCCGCCGATCATGACGGTTGCGCCTTCGCCGATGTCCGAGACGGCGGCCGCCGTGCTCGCAATTGTCTTGTCCATGCGGAAACTCCCGTTTGCCGTTGCGGGCGGACTATGGCGCCCCGTCCTCTTCCTTCGAATAGATCAGCATGCACCGGACGGCAATAATTTTGTGCGTTATTTGACATTTGTTCATATATCGCACAAAATGGCATCGAATTGAGGATGTGAGATGCGCGAAACGGATTTCGTCAGCGGCTTTGCCAAGGGATTGAAAGTCATCGAAGCCTTCGGCGAGACACGGCAGCGTCTGACGATTGCCGAAGCATCGAAGCTGACGGCGCTTGATCGTGCCACCGTGCGCCGTTCGCTGCTGACGCTCTCCGAGCTCGGCTATGCTGTTTACGATGGCAAATTCTTCACGTTGACGCCGAAGATCCTGAGGCTCGGCCACGCCTATCTGGCCGCGACGCCGCTACCCACCATCATCCAGCCGCATCTCGATCAGCTTGCCGAACGCGCCGGGCAGAACGCTTCCGCTTCGGTGCTGGATGGAACCGAGGTGGTCTATATCGCCCGCGCCTCCCAGCGCCGGGTGATGTCGATCAACCTGACACCGGGCAGCCGCCTCCCCGCCTTCTGCGCCTCGATGGGCCGCGTTCTGCTTGCCGCTTTGCCGGAAAGCGAGGCGCGTTCGGTGCTTGAGCGGACCGATCTCAAGGCGAACACGCCGAATACCAAGATTGATCCGGAGGAGCTGATGGCGGAATTCCGCCGGGTGAGAGGCCAGGGCTATGCCGTCATCGACCAGGAACTGGAAATCGGCCTCTGCTCGATTGCCGTGCCGGTGGAAAACGATCGCGGCCAGACCGTGGCGGCAATCAATATCGGTGCTCCGGCTGCTTATGTTCCTGGGTCCGACATGGCAGAGAGGTTTCTGCCGCTACTGAAGGAGACGCAGAAGGCACTGCGGCTGGTGCTGCCGTAACCATCACATTCCCAGCCTCTCCCGCTCCTCAATGCGCCAGGCGCGGGGCGTCTGTCCGGTCTGCTTGACGAAGAAGCGGGAAAAATAAGCGGGGTCGGCAAAGCCTAGGCGATAGCTGATTTCCTGCACCGTCGCGAAGGTGAAGACGAGTTCGCGCTTGGCTTCGTCCAGCAGCTTGCGTGTGATCAACTCGTGCGCGCCGTGCCCCGTCCGGCTGCGCACGATGCGGCTGAGATGGGCCGGCGAGATGCCGAGGCTTTCGGCATAGAAGGCGGCCGGCTTGTGCGAGCGAAAGTGGCGCTGGATGAGGCCCTGCAGCATCTCCATCCGGCGTTCGCCCCCATCGCCGGCATTTGATCCCTCATCGGCTTTCTGGGCGATGCGCGCCGTCAGCAGCAAGGCGGACGTCAGATAGGCATCGAGCAGATCGTTGCGGCCGTTGCGGTGGCTGGCGAACTCCTCGCCCAGGCGTTTCAGTGTGCTGGCAACATGGGCGGCATCTTCGTTGCGGGTGTCGAGCAGGGTCAAATGCGGATCGGCAAGCCATGCACCCAGCCGGCTGCGATCGCCCGGCGCCGCCTTCAGGTGCGAGATCAGCACCGTGATGACGAAGCCGTCAATATCGCGCGAAAACCGAAAGCCGTGATTGATCTTTGGCGGTACGGTAATGACGGCAGGCGGTGTAATGGCGTGGGGAATTCCGTCAAAGATTGCGTCGCCGGATCCGGCATCTATGTACAAGATCTGAAAAAAGCTCTCATGCCGGTGCGGGCGGATCTCCCAATGATGAAGGCTGCTGCGGGAGGGGATTGTCTCGCAATGCAGCCAGAAATCAGGCTTTCGGCCGGTATTTTCGCCATAGAGCCCATAGGTCGGCACAGTCTTCGTCACAGCTCTCCTCCCTCGTCATGTTCGATTTGTGCAATTTCATGACCGAAATGTCCATTGCGGACCTGCCACGCGCCGAAGAGACTTGAAGCAAGATAGACGCATGGGAGGAGACGATGCGCACTCAAGTCGCCATTATCGGTTCAGGGCCGTCCGGGTTGCTGCTTGGCCAGTTGCTGACGGAGGCCGGCATCGACAACGTCATTCTCGATCGCGTCGGCAAGGATTACATTCTTGGCCGCGTGCGCGCCGGCGTCCTTGAGGAAGGCACCGTCCGGTTGCTGGACGAGGCGAAGGCGAGTGCCCGCCTGCATGCCGAGGGCTTGCCGCATGATGGCTTCTCGCTGGCCTTCGACGGCCGCGATCACCGCATCGACCTTCATGGTCTCACAGGCGGCAAGCGGGTCGTCATTTACGGCCAGACGGAGATGACCCGCGACCTGATGGCTCGCCGCGAGGAAAGCGGTGCTGCGACCATCTATAGCGTTGCCAATGTCCAGCCGCACGGTTTCGATGGCGATACGCCCCATCTGACCTATGAGAAGGACGGCATTTCCCATCGCATCGATTGCGATTTCATCGCCGGCTGCGACGGCTTTCATGGCGTCAGCCGCAAATCGGTTCCGGAAAAGGCGGTTCGCAGTTTCGAGAAGGTCTATCCCTTCGGCTGGCTCGGCGTGCTGGCCGAGGTGGCGCCCGTCAATCATGAGCTGATCTACGCCAATCATCCCCGCGGTTTTGCTCTTTGCTCCATGCGATCGATAACGCGCAGCCGCTATTACATTCAGTGTCCGCTCGACGAGAAGGTCGAGGACTGGAGCGACGACCGTTTTTGGGATGAGCTGCGGCGCCGGCTGCCGGCCCATCATGCCGAGGCTCTGGTCACGGCACCGTCCTTCGAGAAATCGATCGCGCCGCTGCGCTCCTTCGTGGCCGAACCGATGCGTTTCGGTCGTCTCTTCCTCGTCGGTGATGCCGCGCATATCGTGCCGCCAACCGGCGCCAAGGGTCTCAATCTGGCGGCGAGCGACGTGCACTACCTGTTTTCTGGTCTTGCCGAGCATTATCAGGATCGTTCGAATGTCGGCTTGGATGCCTATTCCGCGCGAGCGCTTGCCCGTGTCTGGAAGGCAGTCCGCTTCTCTTGGTGGATGACGACGATGATGCATCGCTTTCCCGATACCAGCGATTTCGACCAGAAGATCCAGGAAGCCGAGCTTGATTATCTCACCCATTCGCGCGCCGCTTCGACCGCGCTCGCGGAGAACTATGTCGGCCTGCCGTTCTGAAGCAGGGCAATCGCATACGGATAGGTAAGCCCCTCATCCGTCCTCTTACAGTTCGCTCCGCTTCACTGTTCGAGTCCACCTTCTCCCCGCAGGCGGGGCGAAGGGGCTTGGCGAGGTCGCTCCCTCGCCCCGTCAAAACGGGGAGAGGGCTGGGGTGAGGGGCATCTTTCAGTTCATACGAAATCGCCCTGCTTTGTAAGCCCGCGTCAAAGCTTCTTGGCAACCTCGCTTGCCGCTTCCCGGATCGTCTGCATCAGGATCGACAATGGAAGGGTGGGGATGGCGTCGGTACGCATGGTCAATCCCACCGGTCCCTTCGTCTCGCTGGTATCGATCGGCAGGAGCGCCAGCAGCCCGTCATCGACATCGCCGGCAACGACGCCAGCCGAAATGATCCAGATGGCGTCGCTCGCGCGTACGAAAGCGCGGCCGAAGGAATCGGAAACGGTCTCGATCTGGTTGGGCAATCCGCCGGCACCATTGGCGATCAGGAAGCTTTCGACGAAGGGCCGGATGATCGAGCCTCGCGTCGGCATCAGGATCGTGTAGCGATTGAGATCGGCAAACAGTGATCGCCTGTCGGACAGCAGCGGATGGCCTGCCCTGACGGCGAAGACCACCTGTTCGGAATAGAGGTGCTCGAAGGAAAAGCCGGTCATCTTGTCGGGGCTTGCCAACCGGCCGACGACGAGGTCGAGATCGCCGATACGCAACTGCTCAAGAAGCACGGCATTCTCGCCGGTGACGATCTTGATGCGGCTCCAAGTCTCCTCCTTCAGAAACAATTCCATCGCCCGCGGCATGATCCGCGTGGACACCGTCGGCAACGCGCCGACGCGGATCGGCGGCGCTTCGCCGGAGCGCTCCTGCGACACGGAGTCCAGACCTTGCCTAAGGGCTGTGAGTGCCGCGCCTGCATGGCGGAGAAAGACTTCGCCGTAGCGGGTGATGCGGATGCCGCGCCCGTCGCGTTCGAAGACGGCAACGCCAAGCGCCTCTTCCAGCTCGCGGATCGTCTTCGTCACCGCCGGCTGGCTGATATTCAGCAGGCCGGCCGCCTTGATCACGCTTTTCTGGCGCGCAACCTCGACAAAGGTCTGCAGATGGCGGAACTTGATGCGCGCGTCGAGCATGCTCACTCATAACCCCGGAGTTATCGTAGAGCAAAGAAATATCATTTTACCTAACCAGATTATACATCCAATCTCACGGCCGAGGAGATTTCCAGTGCAGTTTGCCCGCATCAACGACGTCACGATCCACTATCAGATCATCGGCGGTCCCGCTGACAAGCCGGTGCTTGTCTTTGCCAATTCGCTCGGCACCGATTTCCGGATCTGGCGCGATGTGATCGTGCGTCTGGCAGGCGATTTTGCCATCGTGCTCTACGACAAGCGCGGCCACGGTCTCTCCGATCTCGGCCAGATGCCTTATTCCATCGAGGATCATGCCACCGATCTTGCCGGCCTGCTCGACTTCCTCTCGGTCAAGAGCGCCGTCATCTGCGGCCTGTCGGTCGGCGGACTGGTCGCGCAGTCGCTCTATCAGCGTCGCCCGGATCTGGTGCGGGCGCTGATCCTCTGCGACACCGCCCATAAGATTGGCACTGCCGAAAGCTGGAATGCCCGTATCGCACAGGTCGAGGCTGACGGCATCGAATCGATCGTCGATGCCGTCATGGAGCGCTGGTTCACGCCCGCCTTCCGCCGCCCGGAAAACATTGGCTTCGCAGGCTATTGCAACATGCTGATCCGCCAGCCGGTCGCAGGTTACGTTGCCACTTGCGCCGCGCTTCGCGATGCCGATCTGACGGAAGCGGCGGCCAAGATTGCGGTGCCCACCATCTGCATCGTCGGCGATCAGGACGGCTCGACGCCGCCCGATGTGGTGCTCTCGACGGCCAAGCTCATTCCGAATGCGCGCTATGAAGTG
Organism: Martinezella tropici; assembly: GCF_008370325.1. Classification (GTDB taxonomy): domain Bacteria; phylum Pseudomonadota; class Alphaproteobacteria; order Rhizobiales; family Rhizobiaceae; genus Rhizobium; species Rhizobium tropici_B. Next base: position 121,104 of record NZ_VNIP01000008.1, read on the forward strand.
ATCAAGGACGCCGGTCATATCCCCTGCGTCGAACAACCCGAGGCGTTGACTGAAGTCATCCGTGCCTTCGTCGACGTCGTCCTGCGTGGAGAACAAGCCTGATGAATGACCCCACCGCGCCGTCCGAGCGCTATCTGCAGGGCATGGCGACACGCCGCGCCGTGCTCGGCGACGGCCATGTCGACCGCACCCAGCAGGGGTCGACCGAGTTCGATCGGCCTTTCCAGGAACTGATCACCGAAGCGGCCTGGGGGCATGTCTGGTCGCGCCCGACGCTGAGCCTGCGTGAACGGTCCATCGTGACCATTGCCCTGCTCGCCGCGCTCGGTCAGGATGACGAGGTGGCCATGCATGTGCGCGCTACGCGCAATACCGGCGCGACCCGCGACGATGTTTGCGAGGCGCTTTTGCATGTGGCGATCTATGCTGGCGTGCCGGCGGCCAACCACGCGATCAAGATCGCCAAGCAGGTTTTCGAACAGATGGACGCCGAACAGGCGGCATGAAGCGAGGCAGACATGTCCGATAGAAGCAACAGCAAGCCCGAGACTGGCGCCTTTTTCGCGAGAGACCGCGCCTGGCATCCGCCAGCTTTTGCGCCCGGCTACAAGACCTCCGTGCTGCGGTCGCCGCAGCGCGCATTGCTCTCTCTCGACGGCACGATATCCGAGATCACCGGGCCGGTTTTCGGGCATTCCATACTGAATGAGCTCGATAACGACCTGATCCATAATTTCGCCAAGCCCGGTGAGAGCGCCATCGGCGAGCGGATCATCGTCCATGGCCGTGTGCTCGACGAGCGCGGAGGGCCGGTACCGGGCGTGCTGCTCGAATTCTGGCAGGCCAATGCCGGCGGGCGCTATCGCCACAAGAAGGAAACCTATCTTGCCGCCATCGACCCGAATTTTGGCGGTTGCGGCCGCGCCATCACCGATGGCGATGGACACTATGCCTTCCGCACCATCCGGCCCGGCGCCTATCCCTGGCCGAACGGCGTCAACGACTGGCGGCCGGCCCACATCCACTTCTCCGTCTTCGGCCATGGCTTTGCGCAGCGGCTGATCACGCAAATGTATTTCGAGGGCGACCCGATGATCTGGAAATGTCCGATCGTCGGCACGATCCCCGACAAACAGGCGATCGAGCAGCTGATTGCGCCGCTCGACTGGGGCAACACGATCCCGATGGATGCCCGCGCCTATAAATTCGATATTGTGCTGCGCGGTCGGCGGTCGACCCTGTTCGAAAACCGGCTGGAGGGCAATTGATGGTACAGGATCTCGGCTACCTCAAGGAAACGCCGTCGCAGACGGCAGGGCCTTACGTCCATATCGGCCTGACGCCGAATTATAGCGAGATCGGCGGCGTTTACGAAACCGATCTCGGCTCCGTCATGGTCAACGACAAGACGCTCGGCGAGCGCATCACGGTGATGGGAAGAGTGATCGATGGCGCGGGAGCGCCGGTCAAGGATGCCGTGCTCGAAATCTGGCAGGCCGACAGCGCCGGGATTTACAACAGCCCGTCGGAACTGCGCGGCACGGCCGATCCGAATTTTACCGGCTGGGGGCGTTGTCCGACCAGTTCGACCGACGGCGTTTTCCGTTTCGGGACGATCAAGCCGGGACGCGTTCCCTTCAAGGACGGCCGCAAGATGGCGCCGCACATCACTGTCTGGATCGTGGCGCGAGGCATCAATATCGGATTGCACACACGCATGTATTTCCCAGAAGAGACCGAGGCCAACGCCGAGGATCCCTTGCTTGCGCGCATCGAGCACAGGGATCGCCTCGCAACGCTGATTGCCGAGAAGGAAGGCTCCGTCTACACCTTCGACATCCATTTGCAGGGCGACAAAGAAACGGTTTTCCTCGATATATAGGCCATGAGCGTTTCTCCCTTCGACCATCCCTTTCTGTCCGGCCTCCTCGGTGACGAGGAGATCGCGACGTATTTCTCGGCCGAGGCCGATATCCGCGCCATGCTCTCTTTCGAAGCGGCGCTTGCAGAGGTCGAGGCGCAGCATGGCCTGATCCCGCAGGATGCGGCTGCCCATATCACAGAAGTCTGCACCGCCTTCGAGCCCGATCTCCGGAGCCTGAAGACGGCAACGGCATCGGATGGCGTCGTCGTGCCGGATCTTATTCGGCAGCTGCGCAAGGCAGTAGGCGAGGAAGCCGACAAACATGTCCATTTGGGCGCCACCAGCCAGGACGTCATCGACACCAGCCTGATGTTGCGGCTGAAGGCAGCGGTTTTCATCCTGAGCGGACGTCTCTTTGCGGTATCGTCAGCTCTTTCCAAACTGGAAGAGCGTTTCGGATCGAACAGATTGATGGGCCACACCCGGATGCAGGCCGCGATCGCGATCACCGTGTCCGACCGGCTGCGGGCATGGCGCCATCCGCTTGATCAATATCGCGACCGGCTGACGCAGGAGACTTTTCCGCTGCAGTTCGGCGGGGCGGCCGGTACGCTGGAAAAATTCGGGCCGAAGGCGGCCGAAATCAGGAGCTCGCTGGCACAAACGCTTGGGCTGACGGATGAGCCGCAGTGGCAAACCCAGAGAGGACGCATTGCCGAGCTTGCCGGGCTCTTGTCCATGATCTCCGGCAGCCTCGGCAAGATCGGCCAGGATACAGCGCTTCTGGCGCAGGCGGGCGACGAGATAGAGCTTGCCGGCGGCGGCGGATCCTCCGCCATGCCCCACAAGCAGAACCCCGTCGCCGCCGAAACGTTGGTCACGCTTGCCCGCTTCAATGCCGTGCAGCTTTCGGGCATTCATCAATCGCTCGTGCACGAGCAGGAGCGCTCCGGTGCCGCCTGGACATTGGAGTGGCTGCTTTTGCCGTCCATGGTGGTAGCAGCGGCTGCGTCGCTTCGCCATGCGCTGCAATTGATCGGCTCGATCAAGCGCCTGGGAACTGCAGCGGAGTAGGATATTTACAGCTAATCATAACCAGATAAGCATGGATGGGAGCATTTATTTCATTTTACATCACCTTTTCCTATGAGAAATTGGTGATGATCGGAATTTAAACGATCAAGGGCGGCATAAGAAACGGCTGCCGGGAGGAGAAAAATGAAACGGTTTGTCTTGGCCGCGATCGCGGCCGTTGCTCTTGGCGGCGCTGCCTATGCCGACACTATCAAGGTCGGCGTCATCGGTCCGTTTTCCGGTCCGTTTGCGTTGCAGGGCAAGAATTTCAAGGCCGGCATCGACGCCTATATGGCGGTCAACGGCAAGAAGGTCGGCAATGACGAGGTTGAGGTGATCTACCGCGATTTGCCTGCGGCTGATCCCGCCCAATCGAAGTCGCTCGCCCAGGAACTCGTCGTCAAGGAGAAGGTCCAGTATCTCGCCGGCTTCTACTTCACGCCGGATGCCATGGCTGTGACGCCAATCCTGAAGCAGGCCAATGTGCCCATGGTGATCTTCAATGCCGCGACCTCGGCGATCGTCACCAAGAGCCCGCTTGTCGTGCGCACATCCTTCACCACCTGGCAGACCTCGACCCCGATCGCCAAGGTCGCCTTTGATGCCGGCGTGAAGAAGGTCATCTCCGTCGTCAGCGATTACGGTCCGGGAGTCGATGCCGAGAATGCCTTCAAGGCTGGTTTCGAGAAACAGGGCGGCGAAGTGGTGCAGGCGATCCGCATGCCGCTTTCGACCAATGACTTCAGCCCGATCATGCAGCGCATCAAGGACTCCGGCGCGCAGGGCGTCTTTGCCTTCCTGCCGTCCGGTCCGACGACACTCGGTTTCGTCAAGGCCTATAATGAGAATGGTCTGAAAACGGCTGGCATCAAGCTGTTCGCGCCGGGCGACCTGACGCAGGAATCCGATTTGCCGGCGCTCGGCGACGCAGCTCTCGGCATGCAGACGACCTTCCACTATGCTGTCTCGCATGACTCGCCGGAAAACAAGGCCTTCGTCGCGGCCGCCGGCAAGGCGATCGGCAATCCCGCTGAGCTGACCTTCCCGGCCGTCGGCGCTTTCGATGGCATGCATGTCATCTACAAGATGATCGAAGCGACCGGCGGCAAGCAGGATGCGCAGAAGGCTGTCGATGCCGTGAAGGGCCTGTCCTGGGTCAGCCCGCGCGGGCCTGTTACCATCGATCCGGAAAGCCGGCATATCACGCAGAACATCTATCTGCGTGAAGTCGCCAAGAGCGATGACGGTAAGTATTACAACAAGGAAATCCAGACCTTCGAAAAGCAGGGCGATCCAGGCCTTGCTGCTGCGAAGTAAGCGTTCCAAGCTTCACACGCCTGAGTGGAGACACCCGTTCAGGCGTGTGACGACGGCGGTCGCGCTACAACAACCGGACCAGCGATTTCAATGCAAACCGTGCTCAGCATAGCAGTCGATGCCCTCGCTTATGGCATGGTGCTGTTCGTCATCTCCATTGGCCTCTCCGTCACCATGGGGCTGATGCGCGTCGTCAATCTGGCACACGGCGCTTTTGCCATGATCGGCGGCTATATCGCCTCCTATGCCGCGCATGATCTGGGACTTGGCTATGCTGCCGCCGTATTGCTGGCCGTGGTCGGCACCGTCATCATCTCGATCCCGATCGAGCGTCTGCTTTACCGGCGCATCTATGGTGCGCCTGAGTTGACGCAGGTGCTGATGACGATCGGGATTACCTTCTGCATCATCGGTATCGCCAATTATGTCTTCGGCCCGACCTTGAAGACCATTCCCTTGCCAGGCAGCCTACAAGGCTCCGTCGATCTTGGCTTCCGTACCATCGGCACGCATCGCATCTTCGCGATCGTCTGCGGCCTCATCGTCGCTCTGGCCTTGTGGTACACGATCGAGAAGACTTCCTTCGGCGTGAAGCTGCGCGCTTCGGTCGATAATGCCGCGATGGCGGCCGCGCTCGGCGTCAGGACGGAAATCGTCTATGCGGTCAGCTTCGCCATTGCCGTTGGGCTGGCCGCCTTTGGCGGCGTCGTCGGTGCGGAGCTTCTGCCGGTCGAACCCTATTATGCCCTGCGCTATATGGTGACGTTCCTTGTTGTCGTTTCCGTCGGCGGTGCCGGCTCGATCTCCGGCGCATTGCTTGCCTGCCTCATCCTTGGCTGCATCGATACGACGGGGCGTTATCTCATGCCGGAATATGGGGAATTCTTCTTCTATCTGGCCGTCATTGCCATCGTCTGCGTCTTCCCGCGCGGCTTTGCCGGGAGAATGAAGTAACATGGCTTTGACCCTTGAAAGAGAGGCCGCACCGATCGTGAGCAGACATCGTACATTCGGGCAGGATCTGATTGCAGTTGCGGTCATTATTCTCGTGGCTGCCGCCGGCTACCTGTTGTTTCCGGATAACCTCGCTCTTCTCACCCGTCTGATCGCGATCGCGCTTCTCGTTCTGTCGCTCGATCTCGTCACCGGTTATTGTGGCGTGGCGACCCTCGGCCACGCGGCGCTGTTCGGTGCCGGTGCCTATGCCGCCGGCATCGCATCCGCCCATTACGGCATCAACGATCCATTGCTGATGACGCTTGCCGGTATCGTCGCCGGAGCCGTTGCCGGCCTGATCTGCGGCGTCGTCATATTGCGAGCGCATGGACTGCCGCAACTCGTGCTGTCGATCGCGCTGGTTTATCTCTTCCACGAATTCGCCAACAAGGCATCGAGCTGGACGGGCGGCAGTGACGGGTTGTCGGGCATTTCAGCCGATCCACTGTTCGGCACGTTCGAGTTCGATCTTTACGGGCATACGGCCTACCTCTATGGCGTCGCGCTGCTGCTGATCGCGCTCGTGCTGCTGCGCTTTCTCGTGCGTTCGCCCTTTGGCATGCTCTGCCGCGGCATCCGGCAGGATCCCTTGCGCATCCGCGCCATGGGTGCTTCACCGAAAGTGGCGTTGATCAAGATGTACATGATCTCCGGCGCCGTTGCAGGCATCGGCGGCGCCTTGGCCGCGATCTCGACGCAGGTCGTCGGCCTCGACAGTCTCTCCTTCACGCAATCGGCCGAGGCGCTTGTCATGCTTGTCCTCGGCGGCACCGGTTCGCTGTTCGGTGCGCTTGTCGGCACGCTGATCTTCATGCTCTTCGAGGATTACGTCTCCGCCGCCAATCCCTTCCACTGGCTGACCATCGTCGGCGCGCTTCTGATCCTCGTCGTTCTCTTCGCGCCCAAGGGTATTTACGGCACGGCCGCCGCCTATGTCGCCCGCCGCAGGGAGGCGCGGACATGAGCGCGATTTTCGAGGTCAGCAATCTGAAAAAGGCGTTCGGCGGTCTGACGGTGACCAACAATGTCAGCCTGTCGATGGCGCCGGGAGATCGCGTGGCCCTGATTGGCCCGAACGGCGCCGGCAAGACCAGCTTCGTCAACCTCGTGACGGGCAATCTGCCGGCGGATTCCGGCGAGGTCCGCATCAGCGGGCAGAACGTCAACAAGGTCAATGCCATCGGCCGTGTCAGGCGCGGGCTGGTGCGCTCGTTCCAGGTGACACGGCTATTTCAGGATATGACACCGGCCGAGCATGTCGGCATGGCGGTGCTGCAGCGGACCGGCCGATCCGGCCGCATGTTCGGCAACTTCCTCGCCATGCGCGACGTCATGGCCGAGACGGAGGAATTACTCAGCACGCTCGGTCTCGCATCTCTCGCGCATCGCAAGGTCAGCGAGATTGCCTATGGCCAGCAGCGATTGCTCGAGATCGCCGTCGCCATGGCCCTCAAGCCGAAGGTGCTGCTGCTGGATGAACCCGCCGCCGGCGTGCCGCAGAGCGATACGGGCCGCATCGAGCAGGCGCTGGCCGATCTGCCCGCCGATCTCGCGGTGCTGATGATCGAGCACGACATGGACCTCGTCTTCCGCTTCGCCAAGCGCGTGGTGGTACTGGCTGCCGGCACGATCATATTCGACGGGTCGCCGCAAGACGTGACACAGGATGCGCGTGTGCGCGAAGCCTATCTCGGGAGCTACGCCAATGCCGGCCACGCCGCTTGAAGTGGAAAATCTATCGGCCGGCTATGGACCGACGCGGGTGCTGGAAGGGGTTTCCTTTTCCGTGCCGGCCGGCGGCCGGCTGGCCGTGCTCGGCCGCAACGGCATGGGCAAGAGCACGCTGCTTGCGACGCTTGCCGGCCAGACCCGACGCTATGATGGCCGCATCCGGCTGGGCTCTGCCGATATTGCCGGCCTGCCGAGCGCCCGGCGCGCCCATCAGGGGCTCGGCTACGTGCCGCAGACGCGGGATGTGTTTCCGACGCTGACGGTGGAGGAAAATCTCTCCGTTGGGCTGAAGGGGCGGCCGAAGAGTGCCTTGCAGGAAGCCTATGACATGTTCCCGCGCCTGAAGGAGCGTCGCAGAAATTTAGGCAGCCAGCTTTCCGGCGGCGAGCAGCAGATGTTGTCGACGGCCCGCACGATCCTCGGCCGCCCTTCCGCCCTGCTTCTCGACGAGCCGCTGGAGGGGCTCGCGCCCGTCATCTGCGAAGAACTGATGGCCGCCTTCGCCAAGCTTGCCAAGTCAGGCGACATGACGATCCTGCTGGTGGAGCAACGCATCCAGAGCGCACTGGATTTTGCAAGCGATGTGATCATTCTGGAGCGCGGTCGGCTTGCTTGGAAGGGGACGCCCGAAGCTCTGGCGGCGGATCATGGCGCGGTCGAGCGTCTGCTCGGCGTCGGTGGATTGCATTAGCGCATCTACTCCGGCTGTGCTCCAATGGAGCGCGGCCTTATAATGAAACCCTATATCTTCTCCACCAGCCGCCTGCGGTTGCGGCGACTGTTCCGCTTGTCGTAAACAGTTCTCCTGCTTGTTTTGAGGAGGTGCAAGATGGACCGATTTACCGGCGGCTGCTTGTGCGGCAAGGTGCGGATTGTCGCATTGGGGCGCCCCTATCGGGTCGGCATTTGTCATTGTCTCGACTGCCGTAAGCATCACGGCGCGCTTTTCCATGCCTCCGCGATCTTTCCCGAGGATGCGGTGACGATCGAAGGCGAGACACGCGACTACGCCGGCCGATTTTTCTGCCCGCACTGCGGCTCGCCCGTTTTCTCGCGAAGTGCGGACGAAATCGAAGTGAACCTCGGGTCTCTCGATGCTCCTGATCAGTTGAAGCCGACCTACGAACTCTGGACCGTCCGCCGCGAATCCTGGCTGCCGCCGTTTCCGCTGGCGAGACGATATGATCACGATCGCGAGGGAACGGGCCGCTTCGAGGATTAGATCGGGCTCGCCGCAGGTGTTATGCTGACAAAAATCGTACCCGGCCGCCGGCACCGGTAATTCATGTTGACGACAAAACGTTGACGATTTATCGATATATTATCATCGTTATTCTGCTGGAGGCGGATTTGTCGGAGAACATTTCGGGTCGTTGGGATTTCTGGATCGACCGCGGCGGTACCTTCACCGACGTCGTCGGGCGTGATCCGTCCGGCGCTCTCCATGCCCGCAAGGTCCTCTCGGAAAATCCTGAGGCCTATCGTGATGCGGCCGTTCATGGCATTCGTCTTCATCTCGGTCTCGGCAAGGGTGAGCCGGTTCCCGAAGGTGCGATCGGCGAGGTTCGCATGGGCACCACCGTCGCCACCAATGCGTTGCTTGAGCGCAAGGGCGAACGCCTTGCGCTGGTGACGACGAAGGGGTTCCGTGATGCGCTGCGCATCGGCTATCAGGAGCGCAAGAAGATCTTCGCGACCGAGATCGTCAAGCCGGAAGCGCTTTATGAAGATGTCGTCGAGATCGAGGAACGGGTGCTTGCCGACGGCACCGTCGAGCTCGCTCTGGACGAAACGGCCGCCGAAACGGCGCTGCGTGACCTCCTCGCCAAGGGCTATCACTCCGTCGCCATCGTCTTCATGCATGCCTATAAATTCCCGGCGCACGAGGCTGCCGTTGCCAGGATCGCAAGATCGATCGGCTTCGAGCAGGTCTCTGTCAGCCATGAGGTCTCGCCGCTGATCAAGCTCGTCGGCCGTGGCGATACGGCCGTCATCGACGCCTATCTGTCACCCGTGCTCGGCCGCTATATCCGCCAGGTCTGCGATGAGCTCGATGTCGAGCGCACCGGCGCGCGCGTCATGTTCATGATGTCGTCGGGCGGATTGACGGCGGCCGATATGTTCCAGGGCAAGGATGCGATCCTCTCCGGTCCGGCCGGCGGCGTGGTCGGGCTTGCAAAGACCGGTGAGCAGGCAGGCTTTGCCAATGTCATCGGTTTCGACATGGGCGGCACCTCGACCGATGTGGCGCATTTCGACGGCGAATACGAGCGCGCCTTCGAGACGGAGGTGGCCGGTGTTCGCGTTCGTGCGCCGATGATGCTCATCCATACCGTGGCCGCAGGCGGCGGCTCGATCCTGCATTTCGATGGCGAGCGTTTCCGCGTCGGCCCGGATTCCGCCGGCGCTTTTCCGGGGCCGGCCTGCTATCGCAACGGCGGGCCGCTGGCCGTCACCGACGCCAATGTCATGGCCGGCAAGCTGTTACCGGAATTCTTCCCCTCGATCTTCGGTCCCAACCAGGACCAGCCGCTCGATGTCGAGACGGTGCGCGCCAAGTTCGCCGCCCTTGCAGCCGAGATCGGCGATGGCCGCAGCCCGGAAGACGTCGCCGATGGCTTCATCCGCATCGCCGTTGCCAACATGGTCGAGGCAATCAAGAAAATCTCGGTGCAGCGCGGCTATGACGTGACGCGCTATGCGCTCAATTGCTTTGGCGGTGCCGGCGGGCAGCATGCCTGCCTGGTGGCCGATGCGCTCGGAATGAAGAGCATACTTTTGCATCCGATGTCCGGCCTTCTGTCCGCCTATGGCATGGGGCTTGCCGATATCAGGGCAACGCGCCAGAAGGCGCTGGGTGTTTCCCTTGATGACGCCGCACCTGCCGCCATCGCGGTACTCGGCAACGAATTGCGCGGCGAATGCGTGCCCGAGCTGGAAGCGCAGGGCGTCGCAACGAGCGACATCAAAACGGTCCAGCGCGCCCATATCCGCTATGCTGGCACCGATACGCTGCTGGCGGTCGAGACGACCTTTCCGGAAGCCGACGATCCCTCGCGACTGCGCAGCCAGTTCGAAACGCTGCACAAGCGTCGTTTCGGTTTCGTTGCCGAAGGCAAGCCCTTGGTCGTGGAGGCCGTGGAAATTGAAACGATCGGCGGCGCGGCTGCCGATATCGCAGTGGAACTCGAGGCCGCTGCCGAAGGTGAGGCACAAGCCGCACGGCGCACCTCCTTCTACTCAAGCGGCGAAAGCCACGACGCGGCCATCGTCCTGCGCCAGGCGATCAAGCCCGGCCAGACCGTGACCGGCCCGGCCATCATCATCGAGCCGAATCAGACGATCGTCATCGAGGACGGCTGGCAGGCGCAGCTGACGATCAAGGATCATATCGTCCTCAAGCGCATCAAGGCGCTGCCGGAGCGCAACGCCATCGGCACCAAAGCCGATCCTGTCATGCTGGAGATCTTCAACAACCTCTTCATGTCGATCGCAGAGCAGATGGGCATGACGCTGCAGAACACCGCCTATTCGGTCAATATCAAGGAACGGCTGGATTTCTCCTGCGCCGTCTTCGATGCGGAAGGCAATCTGGTTGCCAACGCGCCGCACATGCCGGTTCATCTCGGCTCGATGGATGCGTCCGTCGCGACCGCGATCCGCGAAAACGCCGTCATCCATCCCGGCGACGTCTTCCTCATCAACGCGCCCTATAATGGCGGCACGCATCTGCCCGATCTCACGGTCTGCACCCCGGTCTTCGACGACGCGGGTGAGAAGATCCGTTTCTGGGTCGCCAGCCGCGGCCACCATGCCGATATCGGCGGCATTTCGCCAGGATCGATGTCGCCGCTTGCTACCCATATCGAGGAGGAAGGCGTCTATATCGACAATTTCAAGCTGCTCGATCGCGGCCGTTTCTGTGAGGAAGAGCTTACCAAGCTGCTGACGGGAGCGCGCTATCCGGTGCGTACGCTCGCGCAGAACATCAACGATCTCAAGGCACAGGTCGCCGCCAATGAGAAAGGCGTGGCCGAGCTGAAGAAGATGATTGTCCACTTCGGCGAAGATGTCGTCGATGCCTATATGGGGCATGTTCAGGACAACGCGGCGGAAAGCGTGCGCCGTGTCCTCGACCGTCTGTCGGATGGCGAGTTCAGCTACGAAATGGATCAGGGCTGCAAGATCGTCGTCAGGATCTCGATCGACAAGGACAAGCGCGAGGCGACGGTCGATTTCACCGGTACGTCGGCGCAGCGCCCCGACAATTTCAATGCGCCGCGGCCGGTGACCCGCGCTGCCGTGCTCTATGTCTTCCGCGTTCTCGTCGAGGCCGATATTCCAATGAATGCTGGTTGCCTCAGGCCGATCCGCATCATCATCCCCGAAGGTACGATGCTGACGCCGGAATATCCGGCCGCCGTCGTTGCCGGCAATGTCGAGGTCAGCCAGGCCGTGACCAATTGCCTGTTCGGCGCGGTCGAGGCACTCGCAGCAGCCCAAGGGACGATGAACAATCTGACCTTCGGCAATGATGCCTATCAATATTATGAGACGATCTGCTCCGGCGCGCCAGCAGGGCCAGGCTTCAATGGCGCTGATGCGGTTCATACGCATATGACCAATTCGCGCCTGACCGATCCTGAAATCCTCGAGACGCGGTTTCCGGTCGTGCTGGAGGATTTCCATATTCGCCCGAATTCCGGCGGGCGCGGCAAGTGGAATGCCGGCAGCGGCACGCAGCGCACCATCCGCACCCGCGAAAAGCTGGAATTCGCCATTCTATCGGGCCATCGGCGCGTAGCGCCCTTCGGCGTCAAGGGCGGCGAAGCCGGACAGACAGGCCGCAACTATGTCCGTCGCAACGATGGCAGGATCGAGGAGCTAATCGGCTCGGCCCATACGGTTCTCGAGGCGGGCGAGGCCTTCACGGTCGTCACCCCCACGGGTGGCGGGTATGGAAAGCGAGACGAATAGCAATGTAATGCTGGAGCCGAGCGTCAATCGACCGCTCGGCCTGTTGATCTGCAGGGCCTTGATCCGGTTCGAAGGAGTTTTCAGGTGACGTCCGAGGAAAAGAGTGAACGACGCGAATTGATCGTCTCGTCAGCCCATCTTGCCGGCGGTAGCTCGCCGGCCCTGTCGGAGCTGGAATACGGGTCGATCCTCTTTTCCCATGCCTTCAATCGATGGCTGGTGCGGTGCATGGCCGCGGCCGGCGTGCCCGGCCTTTCGCCGGTCGAGATCCTGATCATTCATTCCGTGCGGCATCGCGACCGGCCGAAAACGCTCGCAGATCTTTGCCTCGTCCTCGATATCGAGGACACGCATGTCGCCAACTACGCCATCAAGAAACTGGAGGCGGCGGGGCTTGTCAAAAGCGGCAAGGCCGGCAAGGAAAAGACGATCCGGGTCACCGACAAGGGCCTGGATGCACTGAAGCGCTATACCGAAATTCGCGAGCGCTTGCTGGTGGAGGCGACGAAGGTCTCCGGCCTGTCGCAGGATGGCCTGTCCGATATCGCCTCGCATCTCAGGGCATTGTCCGGATATTACGAACAGGCGGCGCGGTCGGCCGCAACGCTGTAAGCAGACGACCGCCGCGATTCTTGGTCCTTTCAAAGGCCTCTTTCCGTCAAGATCACGATCATGTGCCTGACCCTCGAACCGGAGCGTCAAGCCCGGCCCCTTATCTATTCTGTCAAGCCATACCTATATTAGGTCTATCCGATCCGTCGGCGGTGTTCGTTCGCCCAACGATCTGTATCGATCGAACGATATTAGATCCAGTTTTTACCACCGCACGACTTTTGGAAATTGCTGGCTTCGCACAATAGCAAAAGTGTGCTTTTTTTGACCGAAAGGGGAATGGTGTAAAAACTTCCATGAACAACGATAGTTTCGAGCTGAAATTTTGGGGCGTGCGGGGAAGCATCCCTGTATCGGGACCGGAATTTGAGCGGTACGGCGGCAATACGTCGTGCATTGAGTTACGGCATGATGGCAGGCATATCTTATTCGACGCCGGGACGGGGTTGCGCGAAGCGGCGGCCTATCTGGCCAAGGAAGGGGTCCGCGACATCGATCTCTTCTTCACGCATTCGCACTATGACCACATCATCGGCCTGCCCTTCTTCAATGCCATCTATGATCCGAGGGTCAGTGTCGATCTCTGGTCTGGCCATCTTGCCGGCAAGACGACGACCCGGCAGTTGATCGGCCAGTTCATGCGGCCGCCATGGTTCCCCGTCGAACCCGATATCTGTCGTGCCGAGATGAGCTTTCGTGATTTCGCCGCCGGTGATACGCTGAAGCCGCATCCCGGCATCGTGATGCACACGGCCAGGCTGAACCATCCGGGCGGCTGCATCGGCTACCGCATCGAATGGTCGGGCCGGGTCATCGCCATGGTCTACGATACCGAGCATATGGCCGGCAAGCTCGATGAGGCAGCGCTCGCCCTGATGGCCGATGCCGATCTCGTAATCTATGACGCGACCTATCTCGAAGCCGAGATGCCCAAATATCTGGGCTTCGGCCATTCCACCTGGCAAGAGGGCATCAAGCTCGCCAAGAAGGCCGGCGCGAAGCGGCTGGCCCTGTTTCACCATGCTCCCGGCCGCACCGACCGCGAGCTGGACGACATGCAGCGCGATGCGCAGCAGAGCTTCCCCGGCGCATTCGTCGCCTTTGACGGGCAGTCGCTGCAGCTCTGAAGCTTGCCGCGACGGCTGCGCTCGCTGGAATTGCGCTAGAGCTTTTCCGCTTTTCTTCGAATCGCGGAAAAGCTCTATCTTATTGTTCCTTTACGCATTCCGGACGGAAAACCGGTGCGCACTTTTCCTGGAAATGCTCTAACTGATGAAATTGCCGACCGGCCGCCATTCGATGGCGGCATGGCCGGCCGTTTCAGCAAACAATGCCTCGACGAAATCCCAGGCGAGATCATCGTGGGCGAGATGGTGGGTCATCACGCCGATCGGTTCGTCATTGCCATCGAAGCGGTTCTGAAGCTCCTCCACCAGGCGTCCGATCACTTCAGCATGCGGCAAGCCTCCACGCACGTCATGCCATCGCATGATGTCGATATGCGTGTTGATTAGGCTGATGGGCGCCTGCCTCGCCAGCCCGAAGACCGAGACGGCACGATAGCCGAAAGGTTCGAGATGCGGCAGCAGCGCATCGTCGATCCGGTTCCATGGCGGCACCAGCAGCGGAACAAATTGTGAGGGGTACAGGGCTTTCAGCTTGTCGAAGCCGCGATGAAGCTCATCAAGCACGATAGCCTTTGGCCGGTGCAGGCCGAGCTCCTGCTTCTTGGTATCATCGGGAGCATAGTTCTGGTGCGTCCAGCCATGCACTGTCGCTGTGATGCGGCTTTCGCCCTCCAGCCGTTCGGCCAGAGCCTCGCCTGTCGGTCCCGGAATGATCGCGAGCGCCATGGGCACGTCGAACCGATTGGAAAGTGATAGAAGCCGATCGAGGGCAGGGGTCGGCTCGATGGCGTCGTCGTCGCGGAACCATAGCTTTGCCTTTCGCCCGGCAGCGCTCCAGCGCCGCAACTCCTCGCGCAAGGGCTGCCACTCGGCTCTATCGTTCATAATGAATATCTCCCAGATAGTTTCGAAGAATGGTTTCTAGCCGCTTCGATGCGGCGCTCAAGGAACGTTCCTGGTGAACGAAGCTGTAGGCTGCGTCCGCCATGGCCTGTCGCTGATGCTGATCGCCGAGAAGCTGCGAAATCGCATCGGCATAGGCCTCCAGATCGCCCTCGGGCGTCAGCAATCCGGTTTTGCCCGCCATCACCACTTCCGGCACGCCGGCCGTCGCCTGCGCGATCACGGGTAGGCCCGCCGCCTGTGCCTCGAGATAGGCAAGGCCATAGGCCTCATTGCAACCGGGCCAGACATAGAGGCCGGAGCTCGCAAGCTCCTCGGCGATCTCCAAGGTGGAGCGTTCCCCGCGCCACTCTATCCGTCTCTCCTCGAACGTGGAAAACAGTGATCTCACCTCGGTCCGCATCGGCCCATCGCCGATGATGGTCAAGGTCCAATCCTGATCGCGGATGAGATCTAGCGCTTTAGCAAGTATGGTGTAGCTGTCGAACTTGTCGCCCTTGCGCAGCATTGCCACGGTAATCAGCCGTCGCGGATCGGAGGACGAGCGGGCGAAGGGCGCGGTATCGATGAAGGGCAGGAAACGTTCGTAGCGGCCATCCGGGATCGCATCCTCAAGGCCGATCCGATCCCTTTCGGTAAAGCAAAGATTGACGGCGGCAAGCCGTACGGCATCGGCGATGAGGCGCTGGTTTTCACCCCAGCCGTTTTCATCATGGCGGCGGGAATAGGATGCCTCCGCCGTGACATAGGGAATGCCGAGCCTTCTCGCGATCGATGGGCCGATAAGGTCGGGGGTCTTGTAATAGGGATGGTAAGTGAACCAAAGGTCGGGCGCCCTCTCGTCCTGCCAGCGCTCGAGCAGGCAATCTACTTCGCCTTCCGCCTGCCGGGCGATCTCCATGCGTGGATCGGCTTCCGGCGTCGGTGTGAAGCTTCGCAATTCGGAAGCGACGTCGACCTGATGTCCTGCGATTTCCAGCGCCGAGATGATCTGGCGCGCCATCAGCCGATCGCCTGACGGAACCGGGTGGCCGGGGGATTTCAAGGGGGCGTAAAAGGCGATTTTCATACTGCCGGCACGTGGTTGACGATTAAGTGATGGTACGAGCCCGAATTGTGAGAGAATTGCCCGAATTCCGACCGGTTGCGTGACAATAAGGTCCCTGCTTCAAAAAGCCGCATCCTCGACAGTGTGCGGCGTTGCGGCTACTGCATAATTCCTTAAATCGGAATCGATTTGAGGATAAAATTATGCAGCAGATTAAAAGTGCTACAGCGACCTTTGCGCGTCATATATGACGGGCGGCGCTGTAGATGAATAGGCGATAGCCGTTTTTCCACCTGTTGTGAACGGGCAATATACATTGGGTTTGATGACCATCGAGGCAAGAAAGCCAATAATGTCCGATCGCCTCGTGCGAAAGCTGCGCCTTGGCTCCGGTTTGATCGTGTTCGCCTTCGTGATCATGCATCTGGCCAATCACGCCCTCGGGCTGATTTCACTCGGCGTGGCAGAACACGCACAGCACTGGTTCATGGCCGTCTGGCGCAATCCCGTGGGAACCGTGCTTCTTTATGGAGCCCTGATCGTCCACATTCTGCTCGTGCTGCGGATGCTTTACGGGCGCCGCACGCTCGTCATGCCTGCCGGCGAGGCCTTCCAGATGGTCACGGGCCTGCTGGTGCCGCTGCTCCTGATCGATCACATCGTCGGCACCCGCATCGTGCATGAGGTTTACGGCTATCACGACACCTACAGCGCCATCGTGCGCAGCCTCTGGGTAACATCGCCGGTCAACGGTGTGCGTCAGTCGCTGTTGCTTCTGATCGTCTGGCTTCACGGCTGCATCGGTGTTCATTTCTGGCTGCGCTACCGTGCCTGGTACATGGCGATTGCGCCCGTAATGCTGTCGCTCGCCATCGTCCTGCCGGTTCTTGCCCTGCTCGGCTTTGCCGCAATGGGCAAGACCGTGACGCACGAGGCTGCCCGGGAAGACGAACGCGGCTACCGAGGCGGCTACTATAGCGACATGCGAAGCTATGGCGAGAAGGGGTCTGTGCCGGGCAGTCAGATGGCCGAGACCCTATGGCCTTACCGTGCCGGGTTCTATGGGGTCTTCAGCCTGTCGATCGTCGCTCTCTTCGGCTTCCGCGCGCATCGCAGATTGCGTGAGCGGCAATATCAGATCGCCATCCGCTATGCGGGCGGCGAGGTCGTGCATGCGCCGCGCGGCTTCAGCGTGCTCGAGGCAAGCCGCCTTGGCGGCATCCCGCATTATTCCGTCTGCGGCGGCAAGGGCCAATGCTCCACCTGCCGTGTTCAGATCATCGAGGGGGCGGAAAACCTGCCGCCGCCGGAGCCGCTGGAGCAGAAGACATTGAACCGGATCGGCGCCACGCCGGATGTCAGGCTTGCCTGCCAGCTGCGCCCCACCGGCAATGTCAGCGTCCTCCCGCTCCTGACACCGATGGCCGAGGCGACGATCCCCGTCTATAGCCAGACCGCCAGCCCCGGCCGCGAGCGCGAGATCGTCGTCTTCTTCTGCGATCTGCGCCATTTTACCTCGCTGACGGAATCGCGTCTTCCCTTCGACATCGTCTTCCTGCTCAACCGCTATTTCGCCATCGTCGGCCGCATCATCGAGGAGAATGGCGGCCGTATGGACAAGTTCATCGGCGATGGCGCCATGGCGCTCTTCGGCCTGCGCACCACGCCGAAGGAGGCAAACCGTCAGGCATTGAAGGCCGCGGCCGCGATCATACAGGAGATCGACAAGCTCAGCGCGGAATTGGCCGACGAACTGGCCGCTCCACTTGAAATCGCCATCGGGCTTCATAGCGGCTCGGCCGTAGTCGGCTCGATGGGGTATGGCAGCGTCAAGAACGTGACCGCGATCGGCGACACGGTCAATGTCGCCAGCCGCCTGGAAAGCGCCGCCAAGGAATTCAATAGCGCGCTCGTCTTTTCCGAGCCGGTGGCCCGACTTTCGGAGGTCGATATGGAGGGCATCGAAAGCCGCGAGATTGCCGTGCGCGGCCGCGGCGAGCCTCTGCGGGTCTATATCGTTTCGAAGGAAACGAGCGGCCGCTTTGCCTGACGTTCCGGACAGGGCACCGGCAGCGCATCGGCCGATCTTCTCCGTTTGCAACGGAACGGTCCTGGTGTAGGGATGCTCGACATGTTCGACCGCAAGATGCTCACAAGAAAATACTGGCGCCGCGCCCTTCGCAGGAAACGGGATCAGATCGCCACTCGCCTGTTCGACACGCGCCTGGGTCGGGACATTCTCGTCAGCGCGCTCGGTCCGCGCGTCAAGACGATGACGGTGGACTGCGGCGACCATGTCCTGAGCTTCTCGCCGGCCGATTACATCGGCCGCAAGGTGTTTCGCAAAGGGCATTTCGAGCGCGATCATGTCGACCGGCTGCTGAGCGTGCTGCGCGAGCACGGCCTGGTGCGCAAAGGCTCTGTTCTTCTGGAGCTCGGCGGCAATATCGGTACGCAAACCTGCTATTTTGCCCTCAGCGGCGCCTATGACCGCATTGTCAGCGTCGAGCCGGATCCGCGCAATTTCCGGCTGCTGACGATCAACATCGCCGATAACGGCCTGCAGGAGATGGTAACGGCGGTCAATTGTGCCGCTGGCGATCGCGGTGGGCAGCTCGACTTCTATCTTAATCACAAGAATCACGGCAAAAGCAGCGCGTTGCGCCAAAGCGCAAGCGACGAGAAAATCTCGGTTCCCGTCCTGCCCGTTCCCGATATTCTGGAGCAGGCCGGTATCCATCCCGCCGATATCGGCCTGATCTGGATGGATATCGAAGGCTATGAGCCGGTTGCCTGCCGGTCGATGCAGGCACTGATGGCACGCAAGGTGCCGCTCTATATGGAATTTACCCCTACCTTCTATGGCAAGGATCAGGCCAAGGCTTTCGTTGCCGATCTCGCCAGGCACTACGGCGAATGCCTTGCATTTTTCGAAGATGGCGAGCAGACCATGAAAGTCGTCGAACTGCCCAGCGAAGGCGAGCAGTTCGATGTTCTGTTTCTGCGCTGAAATTAGCGACGCCGATAGATGAAATAGCGCCCTTGCTTGACGGCCGCGGGCAGGGGCAGTGCCTGAAGATCCGGATGATCGAGAGGAAGTCCGCTGACGGCAATCCCGCCTGCAGCGAGCACACCGGCCATGATCCCGGGCAGCCAGGTCAATGTCACCGCATCCTTGTCCTCGTAGCCAGTGCCGATATCGGCATGGGCAAGCGAGGCCCTCGCGCCGACGAAGCCTCTGGCCGTATCCTTGATTTCACCGAGGATGAGGTTGTCGGCCGACGGCATGGACGGGCCGTAGGCATTGGCCGCCCGATCGAATGCGATGATGCGGCGATCGGGGAAAAGTTCGCGCAGGTGGTCGAAGGTGCGGCCATTGCCGAGGCCCAGTTCCAGCACGGGACCATCAAGCGTTCTGACCTCGTCGGCAACGGCATTGAGGATGTCGCGCTGTGCGCTCAGGCGGCGAATGAAACTATCCAGGCGGCTCATAGTATTTCAAATATCCTTGGCGTCTTGTGCCTCTTCCTCGACCGGAGTAGCACGGCCCGCATCGCGGCGTCGACGGCCCGCTGGTTTTTCGGCGCTTTTGCTGTAGGGATAGATTGTCGCGGCGCTCACTGAAGGGGGAAATATCATGGTCGAGCCACCCAAAGATGATTTCTTCCATAAACTCACGGGCTTCACTCGTTTCGAGGGCGTGACTGACAGCGCCAATTATCAGCCGCTGCCGGACGACTGGATGATTGCGATCGCCGATATCGTCAGCTCGACGAAGGCGATCGCCGCCGGCCATTACAAATCCGTCAACATGGCGGGCGCCAGCGTGATATCAGCCGTGCTCAACGCAATGGAGAGAGGCGATTATCCCTTCGCCTTCGGAGGGGATGGTGCATTGGTGGCGATCCCCCCGTCGGGCGAGGAGCGGGTTCGCCGTGCGCTGGCGGCCGTCCGGGCCTGGGTGATGGAGGAATTGCAGCTCGATCTGCGCACGGCCCTGGTGCCGATGACGGTGATCCGCGGCGAGGGCCTGGACGTGCGGGTCGCACGCTTCAGCCCGAGCGACCATGTTTCCTATGCCATGTTTTCCGGCGGCGGGACGAGCTGGGCGGAACAGCAGATGAAGGCGGGGCAATTCATCGTCGAGGCGCTGCCGACAAAGGCGGAGCCGGATCTGACCGGCCTTTCCTGCCGTTGGAACCCGATCAAGGCGCAAAATGGCGAGATCGTCTCCATCATCGCCATTCCCGGCGATGCCGGCAACGACGTAAGGTTTCAGCGGCTGGTCGCCGATATCATTGCCATTTCCGCAGAGCAGAACCGCGACGGCCATCCTGTGCCGGTCGAAGGACCGACGCCGGTATTGAGGTTCGGCGGCGCGGATATCGAAGCGCGCGCCGTGGCCGCTCCCGCCGATCGCTGGTGGCGGAAGCTGGCCATCGATGCGCAGATCGTCCTCGTCTGGATTCTCGACAGGTTCGGCATCAGGGCCGCGACCTTCGATGCCAAGATCTATCGGCGGGACCTTGCGGCAAATTCCGATTTTCGCAAATTCGATGATGGGCTGAAAATGACCATCGACGTCGATGCCGGGCATCTCAAGCGCATCGAGGCGCGTCTGCTGCAGGCGGAGGCCGAAGGTGTCTGCCGCTTTGGGCTACACCGGCAGGACAGCGCGCTGATGACCTGCTTCGTGCCGACCCCACTCATGCGCGACCATATGCATTTCATCGACGGTGCGAGCGGCGGGTATGCAATGGCGGCAATGGCCCTGCGTGAAAAGAGGCCGCCCGCGCTTGCTGCGGGTGGGTGATTTTCGCGCGATGGAGCGGTGACGCGACTGGCGGGCTCAGGTCGCAGTCGCGATTTTTATCGATCCGCTTCGTTTTTACCCATTGTTTCAGCGTCGTATGCGCCTTATCTCAAAGAGAACAAAACGAGAGTCGTTGCTTGCGGCGATTGTCTTTTGCTGCATTTCATATGCGGGGGCGCGGGAGAAATGCAGCCGAACTTTCTGGCGTTGACAAGACCTGACGAAGGAAAGCATCGACGCTGTCGCATGATGATTTTGTCCGACCTCAAGCCGATAGGCCGGGGGTTGCGGAGATGGCGGCATTCCATGGCCGGGACGAAACATCAGGCATTTCAAGATGGACCGCGGGGATAATGACTATTCATTCGAGTGTTTCCGATATTCTTCTCGATAAAGTGGCGGAATGGCTGACGCAGGCGGCGCTGACCGGCGAAAACCTGGAGACCATCGTGCGGGGCTTCTGCGAGCGCATGGCGGCGACGGGAATGCCGCTCATTCGCGTGCATCTGACCTTTTCCATGCTGCATCCGCTTTATGACGCTCTCGGATTTACCTGGCGACGCGCCGGCGGTCTGACGATCGAAGGCTATCGCCATGTAAACGATAAGCCGGAACGCTTCGTGCAGAGCCCCTATTACTATCTCCTCTCCAATAATCTCCTCCATCTGCGTCGTCGGATCGATGTGGATGGGGCGGTGGAGTTTCCGATTTTCGAGGACCTGCGCAAGGAGAAAGTGACCGACTACATGGCCTTCGTGCAGACCTTCGGAGCGGGCTCTGTCCAGGGCATGATGGGCTCCTGGTCCACCGACAGCATCGGCGGCTTCAGCGAGGAGATGATCGGCGCGCTGATGCGCATGCAGAATCATCTCGCCATGGCGGCCAAGATGGCGGTTCTGGGTAAGCTCGCCAACAACATGCTGACCACCTATCTCGGCGGCGATGCCGGCAAGCGCGTGCTGAACGGGCAGATCCGCCGCGGCGACGGCGAGACGATCCGCGCGGCGCTGGTCATGGGCGACATGCGGCAATCCACTGTCTATGCCGAGAAGGAAGGGCGGCAGGCCTATATCGATACGCTGAACGAGTTCTTCGACGCGATCGCAGCGCCCTTCAACCGCAATGGCGGCGAGATCATGAGCTTTCTCGGCGATGGATTCCTGGCGGTCTATCCCTGCGGCCGCCATAAGGATCCGTCCAAGGTGGCCTGCGAGGCGGCGCTATCGGCCGTCTTCGAGGCGCAGCGCCGCGTTGCTGCCCTCAACAAGGATCGCCAGTCGCGCAATTTGAGCGAGGTGCGTTACGGAATAGGCCTGCACGTCGGCAACGTCATGTTCGGCAATGTCGGATTGAAGGACCGGTTGACGTTCTCGGCCTTCGGTGCCGCCGTCAACGAGGTGGAGCGGCTGCAGTCCCTGACCAAGAAATATGGAACGGAGGTTGTCGCAAGCCAGGCCTTTTCCGGCTACACCGACTGCGAGTGGGGAACGCTCGGCGAAGAGAAGCTGCGCGGCGTTCGTCAGCGCTTTACCGTCGTCTCTCCGATGGCAGCCGCCATTGCCAACGGTACGGTGGAAGTTTTCCACGATACTGCGGCCGATGGGCTCTCCGAAGCCGAGCAGGTTATCCTCTTGCACAGGGATGCCAAGAAGTTCGAAGGCCGTGTTCAAGTCGAAAATCTGACGCAGTGACCTCGGCCGCCGCCTGGTTCAGCATAGGCCGATATATCACTGGAAAGACGACAGATTTTTTACAGTCTTTGTAGCGCTTTGACCAGCTAGACACCCGTTATGCCCTACGTTAGTGTGCCGCTTAAGGCCACAAAGGTCATGTGAGCGGGAAGTAATATGTATGGCGTCAGGGACTGATCTACTGCGTATTGAGAACCTCGACGTCTCATTTTCCCTTTACGGGGACAATCTGCGTGTCGTCAAAAACGCCGGTTTGAGGGTGCTTCCCGGCAAGGTCACGGCGCTCGTCGGCGAGTCCGGCTCCGGCAAATCCATTATCAGCCAGTCGATCATGGGCATCCTGCCGACGCCGGCAACGGCGACGGGGCGGATCCTTTTTACCGACCCGCTCGACGGCGAGACCACCGATCTTCTCCAACTACCGCGTGACGGCGTCGCCATGCGCAGGCTGCGCGGCGCGCGCATGGCCAAGATCTTCCAGGAGCCGATGACGTCGCTGTCGCCGCTGCATACGGTGGGCAACCAGATCAGCGAAGTGCTCCGCATTCACAGCCCCGGCATCAGCAGGTCGGAGCAGCGCGAGAAGACTGAGGAAATGCTGAGCCTCGTCGGCTTTCAGGATCCCTACCATACTTTCGACATGTATCCTTTCCAGCTCTCCGGCGGCATGCGCCAGCGTGCGATGATCGCCATGGCGCTGATCTGCAATCCGGCGCTTCTGATTGCCGATGAACCGACGACCGCGCTTGACGTCACTATCCAGGCGCAAATTCTCGGGCTGCTGCGCAACCTCCAGCAGACCTTCAACATGGCAATGCTCCTGATCACCCATGATCTCGGCGTTGTCGCCAACATGGCCGACGAGGTCGTCGTCATCTATCACGGCGAAATCATGGAGGCCGGGCCGGTCGAAACGATCTTCCGCCAGCCGCAGCATCGCTATTTGAAGGCCCTGATGTCGGCGGTGCCGCATTTCGACATGAAGCCGGGCGAACGGCTGAAGTCTCTTCGGGATGTCCCTGTCAATCTCGGCACCTTCTCCGGCAAGAAGAAGCTGATCGCCCACGGTGCGCCGGCTGCCGGCACGGCACCCGATGTTCTGCTCAGCGTGCGCAACCTGACCAAGACCTATACGTCGAAGGCCGGCGGCCTGTTCGGCCGGCGGGACAGCACGAAGTTCCGTGCGGTCGATAATGTCAGCTTCGATATCCGCCGCGGCGAATGTCTTGGCTTGGTCGGCGAAAGCGGCTGCGGCAAGACGACGGTGAGCAAGATCCTCATGCGCGGTGTCACCGCCGACAGCGGTTCCGTCAGCTTCGACGACGGCAGCGGCAAGATCGACGTGCTGTCCGTCAAGAGCGACGAGTTGATGGATCTGCGCACGAAGATACAGATGGTCTTCCAGGATCCGGTTTCGTCCCTTTCTCCGCGCATGACGATCCGCAATATTCTGAGCGAGCCCCTGGAGATCCATGGGCATGGCGACAGCGCCGAGCGCAAGGAGAAGGTCGAGGCGCTGATGCAGGCGATCGGCCTCGACAAGCATTTTCTCAGCCGCTACCCGCACAGCTTTTCCGGCGGCCAGCGCCAGCGCATCGGCATTGCGCGCGCCTTGGCACTTGGGCCGAAGCTTCTCATCCTGGATGAGCCGGTCTCGGCGCTCGATGTGTCCGTTCAGGCGCAAATCCTGAACCTCCTCAAGGATTTGCAAAAGGAACTCGGCCTGACCTACCTGTTCATCTCGCACAATCTTGCCGTGGTCGATTACATGGCCGACAGGATCGCCGTCATGGCGCGGGGGCGCATCGTCGAAATCGCGCCGCGCGAAATCATCCTGCGCGATCCCGTTCATCCCTATACGCGCTCGTTGCTTGCCGCCGTCCCGTTCCCCGATCTCGACAGGCCTCTGGATTTCTCCGCCCTGAACAGCGAGGGACCGGCCGCCAAACAGAAATGGGGGCCGCAGTTCTCGGAAAGCACGGACGGGGAGCTTGCCTATGCGGATCTGGGCGGCGGCCATTTCGTTCGCGCCCGCCGGGGCGTCGAAGCCCAGGAGCTGCGCAAATGGTAACGCGGCGAACCTTTCTCGGCCTGCTGGCTTCCACCATGTTGCCGCCGCCTCTTGCCGCGGCGGAAGTCGACAACGAGCCGGACTATCTCGCCGATTGGCTGCGGGCCGGTCAGATGCCGCATCTTGCGAAGCGGCTGCCGAAATTTCCGCGCGTCGTCAACGTCGCCGCCATGGGGCGCACGCCAGGCCGCTACGGCGGCTCCATCCGCACCATCATCGGAAGTCAGAACGATATCCGTCTCATGACGATCTACGGCTATACGCGCCTTGTGGGTTATGATCGCACCCTGACGCTGCAGCCGGATATTCTGGAATCCTTTTCCGCCGTCAACGATACTGTCTTCACCTTCAAGCTGCGTGACGGACACAAATGGTCCGATGGGCATCCGTTTACCGCCAACGACTTCCGTTACTGGTGGGAGGACGTCATTCTCAACAAGGAGCTGACGCCGGGCGGTGGCGCGCTCGAATTGCGTCCGCATGGAAGCCTGCCGAATTTCGAGATGCTCGACGAGCTGACCGTGCGCTACACCTGGGATGATCCCAATCCGGATTTCCTGCCGATCCTTGCCGCTCCGCAGCCGCTCGTCATTGCCGGGCCGGCCCACTATCTCAAGCAGTTCCATAAGAAATACCAGGACAAGATTCGTCTTTCCTCGCTGATGCAGGAGAACAGGGCGAAGAAATGGCAGGATCTGCATATCAAGATGGGCCGCTCGTACCGCCCGGAAAACCCCAATCTGCCGGTGCTCGATCCCTGGAAGAACACGACGCCGCCGCCGGCCGAGCAGTTCGTGTTCGAGCGCAATCCCTATTTCCACCGTGTCGACGAGAATGGCCGGCAGCTGCCCTATATCGATCGCATGATCCTGGACATTAGCTCGTCATCGATCATTCCGGCCAAGACCGGCGCTGGAGAAAGCGACCTGCAGGCGACCGGCATAGATTTCAACGACTATACCTTCCTGAAGGAGGCGGAGAAGCGCGATCCGAGCAAGCTCAAGGTCAATCTCTGGAAAGCGGCGCGTGGGTCGCGTGTCGCCCTGTACCCCAATCTGAACAGCGCCGACGCTGTCTGGCGCGACCTCTTGCGCGATATTCGGGTGCGCAGAGCGCTGTCGCTTGCGATCGATCGTCACGAGATCAATATGGCTGTCTTCTACGGTCTCGGAACAGCAAGCGCCAACACGGTATTGCCCGACAGCCCGCTTTTCAAACCTGAGTATGCCTCTGCCTGGATCGAACATGATCCCGACCAGGCCAATGCTCTTCTGGACGCTGCCGGCCTTGGCAAGCGGGATGAAGACGGTGTCCGCTTGCTACCAGATGGCCGGCGAATGGAAATCACTGTCGAGACACCGGGCGAAAGTACGCTCGATACGGACGTCTTGGAATTGGTTACCGATCATTGGCGCAAGGTCGGCATTGCACTTTTCACGCGCGTATCGCAACGCGATATTTTCCGCAGCCGCGCCATGGGCGGCCGCATTCTGATGTCGCTGTGGTACGGCCTCGACAACGGCGTGGCAACGGCCGACATGAATCCGGGCGAGTTGGCACCGACGACCAACGACCAGATGCAATGGCCGCTCTGGGGCATGTACTATCTGTCGCGCCAGACGCAAGGCGTGGCTCCGGACCTGCCGGAGGCAGCCGAGCTGATCAGGCTGCTGGGCGAATGGGAAGAGGCTGCCTCCTCCTTCGAGCGGGCCGAGGTCTGGCACAAGATGCTGAAGATCTATACGGACCAGGTTTTCTCCATCGGTCTGGTCAACGGCACTTTCCAGCCGATCGTGCATTCGGCCCGCATGCAGAATGTGCCGGAAAAGGCGCTCTACGGCTTCGATCCGACCTGCCTGCTCGGCGTCTACATGCCGGACACCTTCTGGATGAAGGAGGATCGTCCGAATGCTTAGATATATCCTCTGGCGCATCGCGGTGATGCTCCCGACCCTAATCGTCATCTCGATGCTGGTCTTTACGATCATCCAGCTGCCGCCTGGCGACTTCTTCGATAGCCAGATCGCGGAACTGCGCGCTCAGGGCGACACCGCGAATCTGCAGGACATGGAGAATCTTCGCCACGAATACGGGCTCGACCAGCCCTTGCCGCTTCAATATCTGCACTGGGCCGGAGGCATGCTGCACGGCGATTTCGGCTATTCCTTCGAATATCAGCTGCCGGTCTCGGAGGTCGTCGGCGACCGGCTCTGGCTGACCATCCTCGTGTCGATGACGACGATCCTTTTGACCTGGTTGATCGCCTTCCCGATCGGCATCTATTCCGCCACTCATCAGTATAGTTGGGGCGATTACGGGCTGACCTTCTTCGGGTTGCTCGGTATCGCCATTCCGAACTTCATGCTGGCGCTGATCCTGATGTATTTCGCCAATGTCTGGTTCGGCGTATCGATCGGCCATCTGATGGATCAAAAATATCTGTCGCAGCCGATGAGCTGGGAAAAGGCCCGCTCGATCCTGTCGCACCTGTGGATTCCGGTCATCATCGTCGGCACGGCCGGGACGGCGGGCATGATCCGCCGCCTGCGCGCCAATCTGCTCGACGAGATGCAGAAGCAATATGTGGTCACCGCCCGTGCCAAGGGGCTGCATCCGTTAAGGGTGCTGGTGAAATATCCGTTGCGCATGGCGCTGAATTTCTTCGTCGCCGATATCGGGTCGATCCTGCCGTCGATCATTTCAGGCGCTGAGATCACCGCCATCGTGCTGTCTCTGGAAACGACCGGCCCGATGCTGATCCGGGCCTTGCAGAGCCAGGACATGTATCTCGCCGGCTCTTTCCTGATGTTCCTGGCCTTCCTCAACGTCATCGGCGTACTGATCTCCGATATCGCCCTTGGCTTTCTCGATCCCCGCATCCGCTTGCAAGGCAGGAGCACAAAGTGAGCGTATCCCTGCCAAAGCCCGGTGCCCCTCTGGAGCACTATGTCTCGAATGCGGATTTCGATCCGGATCAGTTCGAAGCCATGTCCGCAGGCCAGCAACGCTATTACATGGCGTCGCAAAAGAAACTGATGTGGTGGAAATTCAAGCGCCACAAGCTTGCCCTGGCATCCGGCATCTTCCTTTTGCTGGCCTACGGCATGATCGTGATTGCGGAATTCCTGGCGCCCTACGAGCTGCATACTCGCAATGTCGACTATATCCACTCGCCGCCGCAGATGATCCACCTGTTCGACAAGGGCAATTTTGTCGGCCCCTTCGTCTACGGCCGCAAGATGACGCTCGATATCGACACGCTGCGTCGGATCTACACCGACAATCCTTCCGACGTGCAGCCGATCCGCTTCTTTTGCCGTGGCGATGCTTATCGCTTCTGGGGACTGGTGGATTCGAACTTTCATTTGGTTTGCCCGGCCGTCGGCGGCCAAATGTACCTGCTCGGCACGGACAGGCTGGGTCGCGACGTGTTGTCGCGCATCATCTATGGCGCGCGCATATCTCTGACGATCGGTTTGATCGGTATCACGATCAGTTTCGCGCTCGGCATCGTCATCGGGGGGCTCGCCGGCTATCGTGGCGGTCTTTTCGATCTTCTCGTGCAGCGTGTGATCGAGGTGCTGCAGTCGCTGCCGAGCCTGCCATTGTGGATGGCGCTGGCGGCGATCATGCCGGTGAGCTGGAGCCCGATCATCGTCTATTTCGGCATCACGATCATCCTCGGCATCCTGGACTGGACCGGCCTTGCGCGCGCCGTGCGCTCCAAGCTCTTATCCCTGCGCGAGGAGGACTACGTGCTTGCCGCGCAACTGATGGGTGCAAGCACGCCTCGGATCATCGGCCGTCACCTCGTCCCCGGCTTCATGTCGCACCTGATTGCTACTGCGACGATTTCGGTTCCGAGCATGATTCTCGGCGAAACTGCCCTAAGTTTCCTTGGATTGGGCCTTCGGCCGCCGATCACGAGCTGGGGTATCCTGCTGACCGAGGCCAAGAACGTCAGCGTGATCGCCTTCTATCCATGGCTTCTTTTTCCGATGATCCCCGTGATATTGGTTATTCTGGCGTTCAACTTTTTAGGAGACGGGTTGCGCGATGCCGCCGATCCCTACAAATAGCAGGGTGAATGGCGAAGACAGGATTGCAATTCGAGGAGCGGTCGCGGATGTCGTTTGCCGACAAACCGCGTATGACTTTTAC
The DNA here is from genome assembly GCF_008370325.1 of Martinezella tropici. Taxonomy (GTDB): domain Bacteria; phylum Pseudomonadota; class Alphaproteobacteria; order Rhizobiales; family Rhizobiaceae; genus Rhizobium; species Rhizobium tropici_B. Next base: position 149,489 of record NZ_VNIP01000008.1, read on the forward strand.
CCCCAGAGGTTTTGCCAATGAAGCGGCGCTTAGAAGATGCTCGAATCCTCATGTACAGCCACGATACGTTCGGTCTCGGCCACCTGCGGCGATGCCGGACGATCGCGCATGCGCTCGTGGAGGATTATCGCGGGCTGAACGTGCTGATTATCTCCGGCGCGACGATTGCCGGGGCGTTCGATTATCGGTCTCGCGTGGATTTCGTCAAAGTTCCGAGCGTAATCAAGCTGCGTGACGGCGAATATACGTCGATGGCGAGCCATGTCGCGCTGCAGGAAACGCTGAAGATGCGGCAGTCGATCATCCGCCATACGGCGGAAACCTTTCAGCCGGATGTTTTCATCGTCGACAAGGAGCCTTTGGGCCTGAAGGGCGAGGTCGAGGAGACGCTGACCTATCTCAAGGCGCGCGGCACGACACTCGTCCTGGGCATGCGCGATGTCATGGATGCGCCGCACCTGCTGGAGGCGGAGTGGAAGAAAAACAACGTGCTGCAGAAGATCGATCAGTTCTATGACAGCGTCTGGGTCTACGGTCCGCCGGATTTCCATGACCCGCTTATCGGGCTCGACGTGCCCACGGGCGTGCGCCGGAAGATGGAATTTGTCGGCTTCTTGCAGCGCAGCGTTTCCACCCTGGGCACGAAATCCGAACATGTGCCCGACGAGGACTATATCCTGGTGACAACGGGCGGCGGCGGCGATGGCGCCGATCTGGTCAGCGATGTCGTCGGCGCTTTCGAACAGGACAGCTCCCTGACGCAGAAGACGCTGATCGTCCTCGGTCCCTATATGCCGGCCAAGGAGCGCGGCCAGCTCCTGGAGCGCGCCAGCAAGATCGACTGTCTGCAGGTGATCGAGTTCGACAACAAGATGGAAGAGCTGATCGCCGGCGCCAAGGCCGTCGTCGCCATGGGCGGTTACAACACCTATTGCGAGATCCTGTCTTTCGACAAGCCGGCGTTGATCATTCCGCGCACCCGCCCGCGCGAGGAACAGTTGATCCGCGCCCAGCGTGCCAGCGAGCTCGGCCTCGTCGATATGCTGCTGCCGGAGGAATCCGCCGATCCGAGGCAGCTTGCCGCCGCCCTGAAGCGCCTGCCGAACCGCGCGCCGCCTTCGGCGAGCAGCAGCAACATGCGCCTGGAAGGATTGGTGCATATTTCGCGCACCATCGGCGAGTGGTTCGATGATCGCGAGCGCTATACGCCGCTGTCGATCGTTGCCGAATAGATCATCGGAAGCTGTCGATGCGGAAGAAAATACTGGTGGTCCTCAAGGGCTATCCTCGCCTGTCTGAAACCTTCATTGCGCAGGAACTGCTTGGCTTGGAAGAGGCCGGCTTCGACCTGACGCTGATTTCGATGCGCAAGCCGACGGACAAGAAGCGCCATCCCGTCCATGACGAGATCAAGGCGCGTGTCGTCTATCTGCCGGAATATCTGCGCAACGAACCGCTAAGGGTGCTGCGGGCCTTCTTTGCAGGCATCGGCAAGCCGGGCTTCAGGCCGCTCGTGAAGCAATTCTGGGCCGACCTGAAGCGGGACATCACCCCAAACCGGGTGCGGCGCTTCGGCCAGGCATTGGTTCTGGCGCATGAATGGCCCGATGGCGGCGAATGGCTGCATGCGCATTTCATCCATACGCCGGCTTCGGTAACTTCCTATGCCAGCATCATGACAGGCATTTCCTGGACTTGCTCGGCGCATGCCAAGGATATCTGGACGTCGCCGGACTGGGAGCTTTCGGAAAAGCTCGGTCGAGCCCGCTGGACGGTGACCTGCACGCGCACCGGTTTCGAGCACATGCGCGATCTGATCCAGACGGATGACAAAGTCTATCTGAGCTATCATGGCCTGGATCTCGATCGCTTCGCTCCCTTCGCCGGCGATCATTCCGATCGGGATGGCACGGACGCCTCCGATCCCGCCCTCATTCTCAGCGTCGGGCGCGCAGTGGAGAAGAAGGGATACGACGTCTTGCTGAAGGCGCTGGCGCTGTTGCCCGGCGATCTCAACTGGCGCTTTACCCACATCGGCGGCGGCGATGGGCTGGCAAAGCTGAAGACATTGGCCGACACGCTCGGTATTGCCGATCGCCTCACCTGGAAGGGCGCGCTGGCACAGGAGGATGTGCTTGCCCATTATCGTCAGGCCGATATCTTCGCGCTTGCTTGCCGCGTTGCGGCCGATGGCGATCGCGACGGCCTGCCGAACGTGCTCGTGGAAGCGTCGAGCCAGCGTCTTGTCTGCGTTTCCACCAATGTCTCTGGCGTTCCCGAATTGATCGAGGATGGCGAGAACGGCCTTGTCGTTCCATCCGAGGATCCGCAGGCGCTCGCCGTGGCGCTGGAAACGGCCATTCGCAACCCGGCGCTGCGCCATAAGCTCGCGGAATCGGCCGAAAGGCGGGTGCGCGAGCATTTCGACTATCATGCCAGCATCCGGCAATTGACGCGGCTATTCGAGGAGCAGTGGCAAAGGGAAGATCAATGGCGGAAATCCGCATGACGGCCCCGCATTCCCAACCCTTGCGCGTTTTCTTCTACGTTCAGCATCTGCTCGGCATCGGCCATCTGGCGCGTGCCAGCCGCATTGCCAGTGCCTTGGCGAAGGATGGCTGCCATGTGACCGTCGTCACCGGCGGCATACCGGTGAATGGCTTCCCCGCAGCGGATGTCACCTCGGTCACATTGCCTGCCGTCGTCGCCAGCAGCGCCGGGTTTTCCGGCCTGGCCGATCAGGCTGGCAATCCCGTCGGCGAAGATTTTCTGTCGCGCCGCCGCGATCTGCTGCTGGATGCGTTCCGGCAGGCTGCACCCGATGTCGTCGTCATCGAGGCCTTTCCCTTCGGCCGCAGACAGATGCGTTTCGAACTCCTGCCGCTGCTCGACGCCGTTGCCAAGGCAGATCCGAAACCGAGGCTTTACACCTCGGTGCGCGATATTCTGCAGCAACAGAAAAAGCCGGGCCGGGACGAAGAGACGGTCAGCCTGCTTCGCGATCACTTCGATGGCGTGCTCGTTCACGGCGACCCGCATTTCGTCCGGCTGGAGGAAACCTTTCCCTTGACCGAGGCGATCGCCGATAAGATTGCCTATACCGGCCTTGTCGCGCCTGCCTTGCCGCCGGAGCCTGCCGAAACCTTCGATATCGTCGTATCGGCCGGCGGCGGCGCCGTCGGGCGTGATCTCATCCGCTCATCGCTGGAGGCGGCGAGCCGCGTGGCGACCGATCGCCGCTGGCTTTTGATCGCCGGGCCGAACCTGCCCGAACAGGATTATGACGATCTCGCCAGGAACGCGCCCGGCAATGTCGAGCTTGTTCGCTTCCGCAAGGATTTTCCATCTCTGCTGCGGGGGGCGGCGCTGTCGATCTCGCAAGCCGGCTATAATACGGTCGGTGATCTTCTCGTCGCCGGTTGCCGCGCCATTCTGGTTCCCTTCACGGCTGGCGGCGAAACGGAGCAATCCGTCAGGGCCGAGCGGCTGGAAAGACTGGGCTTGGCATTGGCCCTGCCGGAGGCGGGGCTGACGACCGAATTGCTGGTCGCAGCCGTGAAGACCGCGCTGTCGCGGCCCAAGCCGAGCAGCCCGGACATCGATCTCGGCGGTGCCGCCAGAACCTCGGCTATCCTGCGCCAAATCACATAGAGGAAGGCGCGGCTGATATCGGAGGCATCCTGTCGTTTTATCCTCCTGGATTCCTGCAATCTTGTGATATAAATCGAAAAATCGATGAATCGGGAGGAGCGTGGACGAAGGACCGGGCGGTTCCCCTTTTCACAATGGGGCCACGTATCCGCAACGAAATCTTCCCGCATCTCTGCAACATCGGTGCCGGCATCAGGCCGGCGCTGGGCGTTGAATCTGAAAGCCTGCAGTAAGCAATGGAAAAAAGCCTAGCGCGTTACATTTGGTCGAACACCCGGCTGGAGCAGATCTGGATACTGCTGGTCGTTGCGGCGTCGATGATCCCGTACTTTCTGTCCTTCGACCTGCCCAAGCAGATCGTCAACGGGCCGATCCAGGGCAAGGGTTTCGAGCATCCTGGCGAGACCCAGACGTTCATGCACATCGCTTTCGATGTGCCGCTGCTCGGCCATATCGAGGTTTTTCAGGGCATTCAACTGACCCGCATGTGGATGCTCGTTGCGCTGAGCATGGTGTTCCTGGCGCTCGTCGTCCTCAACGGCCTCTTCAAGCTCTATATCAATACCTATAAGGGGCGGCTGGGCGAGCGCATGCTGCGGCGCATCCGCTTCGAGCTGATCGATCGCGTGCTGCGGTTCCCCCCGATCCATTTCAAGCGGGTGAAACCGGCGGAAATCGCCACCATGATCAAGGACGAAGTGGAGCCGATGGGCGGCTTCACCGGCGATGCCTTCGTGCAGCCCGCCCTTCTCGGCGGCCAGGCAGTGACGGCGCTCGTCTTCATCATCATGCAGAATTTCTGGCTCGGTATGATCGCCGCCGCCATTGTCGCGGTGCAGGCAATCGTCATTCCCCGCATGCGCAAGCGGCTTCTGGAGCTTGGCCGCCAGCGCCAGCTGACGGCGCGCGAGCTTTCCGGCCGTGTCGGCGAGATCGTCGATGGCATCGGCACCATCCATGCCAACGACACCACCAATTTAGAGCGCGCCGATATCGCCCATCGGCTCGGATTGATCTTTTCGATCCGCTACGATCTCTACCAGTGGAAGTTTTTGGTGAAATTCATCAATAATTTCCTCGCGCAGGTCACGCCCTTCCTGTTCTATCTGATCGGCGGTTTCCTCGCGTTGCAGGGCCGATTGGACATCGGTCAGCTCGTCGCCGTCATCAATGCCTACAAGGACCTCCCCGGACCGCTGAAGGAACTGATCGATTGGGACCAGTCGCGTCAGGACGTTCAGGTCAAATACAATCAGGTGGTCGAGCAGTTCAGCGTCGACCATTTGATCGATCCGAAAATCCAGGTCCTCTCGCATGCGCCCGCCGGGCGTATCACTCATTCCCTCGTTGCCACCAACGTGACCGTCGTCGACGATAGCGGCGCGCGCGTGCTCGATCATGTTTCGGTCGAAATCAATCCCGGGGAAAGGGTAGCGATCGTTGGCGACAGCGGTGCGGGCGGCGAATATCTGGCAGAGGCATTCGGGCGCCTGATCTGGCCGGACAGCGGCCGCGTCTCGATCGATGGCCGCGATATCCTCGAATTGCCGGAATCGATAACCGGGCGACGCATTGCCTACGCCTCGTCGGAGACTTTCTTCTTCCATGGCACCTTGCGCAGCAATCTGCTTTATGGCCTCAAGCATGCGCCACTCATCGCTCCCGTCTATACCGACGACGAGGCTACCAAAGCCAAATGGCGTGTGATGGAAGCGCGCCGTGCCGCCAATCCGGAATTCGATCTCAACGGCGACTGGGTCGATTATGCGGCTGCTGGCGCCACCGGGCCGGATGATATCTATTCGGTGATCCGCCCGGTTCTCGATGCTGTTGCCATGTCTCAGGATATCTTCGACATGGCGCTGCGCTCGAATGTCGATGCGGCAGCACACGAAGATCTGACGTCGCGCATCGTCGAGTTGCGTCAGGCACTGCGGTCGCGGCTTGAGGAAGAGAAGCTCGAGGACCTCGTCGTCCCCTTCCAGTTCGACGCGTACAATCCGCAGGCGACGGTCGGCGAAAATCTGCTGTTCGGCACGCTGAAGCGGCCGCAGATGACCAATCGCAAGCTGGCTGCACATCCTTATTTCCGGCAGATATTCGCCGAAACCGGGCTCGTGTCAGACCTCTACGACATGGGCCTGGAGATTGCCGAAAACGCGGTCGAGCTTTTCACCGACCTGCCGCCGGATCATCCGTTCTTCCAGCAGCTGACCTTCATGACGGCGGAGGATATTCCGACCTACGAGGCACTGCTTCAGAAGCTGAACGGCAAGGGATATGAGGCGGCGACCGACGATGAACGCGCGGCCATCATCCGCCTGAGCTTCTCCTATATCGAACCGCGTCACCGCTTCGGTCTTCTGACCCAGATTCTGATGGAAAAAATCGTCCAGGCGCGGGCGAAGTTCTACGAGAACATCCCGGCCGATCTTACCAAGGTCATCGAGCGCTATGATCCGGAACGCTTTACCGCGTCGGCGACCTTGATGGACAACGTGCTGTTCGGCCGCATCGCCCATCAGCAGGCCAATGCCCCGGAGCGCATCCACCAGATCATGTATGATGTCTTTGGCCGCCTCGGCATGCATGACAGCGTCCTGTCGATCGGCCTGGATTTCGATGTCGGCTCGGGGGGCAAGCGCCTGACGAATGTGCAGCGCCAGAAGCTCAATCTCGGCCGCGCGCTGTTGAAACGTGCGGATTACATCATCTGCAACCGTCCGCTGCCGGCGCTCGATCATCGCGTTCAGGACCAGATTGCGAGAGCCATCCTGGGCGAATTCGACAGCGACGGATACGCGCCGGCAATCATCTGGGTATTGTCCAATCCGAGCTTTGCCGAATTGTTCGACCGTGTTCTGGTCTTCGATCATGGGAGCCTTGTCGAAAGCGGCTCTACAACCGATCTTTTAGAGAAAAACGGTATGTTCAAAGAACTGTTATCGTAATATCCTATCTCGACAGTGGCGTCTGGGGCCGAACACTGGGGGTACCGAAGCTCATGCTTCTAAAAGACGAAGTTGAAATGCTGAAGCGAGTGCCGATTTTTTCGCGCATCGCGCCCGCGAAATTGAAACTATTGGCGTTTACGTCCGATCGCGTCAGCTATAATGCTGGCCAAACCCTGTTTCATCAGGGTGATCAGGGAGATGCCGCCTACGTTGTTCTTTCCGGAACTGCTGATATTCTCGTCGATAGCCCGGCCGGCGAGATCAAGGTTGCCGAAGTCGACGTGAATTCCATCGTCGGCGAAATCGCTATCCTCTGTGACGTCTCCCGCACCGCCACGGTAAAGGCTACCTCCAGGCTTGAGGCATTGAAGATCAGCAAGGAGCATTTTCTGAAGCTGCTCAGCGATTTTCCGGAAATGGCCGTCGAGATCATGCGCGTGCTTGCCGACCGTCTCAACCATACGACCTCGGAACTGACCGCCGTCCGCAGCCGCCTCAACCAGCCGCAGTCGATGGCCACGCATTGAGATCGAGGTGTCGAGCGGCTCGACCTATGGCGTCGCGTCCTTGACGAGGCCGTAGGTCTCCCGCCGGCCTGTGGCTTGCGCCATGGCTTGGTCGATCTCATGATGACCCAGCCTGCCTCTGATCCTGGTCCAGAGCAGTTGCTTCACGACTCACAAAGCAACATCTAAGGCGAACGGTGGGCTTGCTCATCCGTCCAGGCAAAGTCGACCTTATTTCAAGGATGATGGTTGGCAGATGGTGCTGGGCACGCTACGGACCGGCGCCGAAAAAGGCGAGCCGGGTAAGCGCCGTATAGTGCGATTCCGACACCATCAGAGCGACGAAGACAAGCACCAGGACCGGCGGAACCAGGATGGCGTAGATCAACGCCAGCCGTTCCCAGGCCATGTGCATGAAAATGGCGACGATCAGCCCCGCTTTCAGGATCATGAACAGCAGGATCAGGGACCATCTGAGATAGCCCTGAATGCCGAGATAGTCGACAAGGTAGGAGAAAGTGCTGAGGACGAAAAGCAGTCCCCAAACCACCATGTATAGTTTTATCGGATGCTGCTGCCCGGAATGTGCCTGCGCCTGTGTCATGATGCCATCCTCACCACAGATAGAAGAACGCAAAGATGAATACCCAGACCAGATCGACGAAGTGCCAGTATAGTCCCGTGATTTCGACGATCTCATAACTGCCCTTGCGGCTGGTGAAGAACCCCCGCCTTTCCTGGTCGAAATCTCCCCTCCATACCTTGCGTGCCATGATCAGAAGAAAAAGGACTCCGATCGAGACGTGGGTGCCGTGGAAGCCGGTGATCATGAAGAAGGACGAACCGAACTGCGCCGCTCCCCATGGGTTTTCCCAGGGGCGGACTCCCTCCCTGATCAGCTTGGTCCATTCGAATGCCTGCATTCCGACAAATGTCGCGCCGAGAGCCGCCGTCGCCAACATCAATGCGGCGGTCTTGCGGCGATCGCGGCGGTATCCGAAGTTGACGGCCATGGCCATCGTGCCGCTGCTGCTGATGAGGACGAAGGTCATGATGGCAATCAGGATCAGCGGGATTTCCTTGCCTCCGATCGTGAGCGCAAAAACCTCGCTGGGATTGGGCCAGGCGACGATGGTCGACATGCGCGCCGTCATATAGGCCAGCAGGAAGCAGCCGAAAATGAAGGTATCGCTCAGAAGGAAGATCCACATCATCGCCTTGCCCCAGGAGACGTTCTTGAACGCTCGCTGGTCCGACGACAGGTCAGCCGCGACGCCGCGCAGTCCCACGGGCGGCAGAAGTGGATCACTTGTCGGTCTTTCTATGGATTCGGTCATCATCGAGGCTCCTCAACTGACCAATTGACGGCAGAGATCGACGAAACTATTTGCCCAGCCGGCAAAGAGCGCAAAAAGGATCAGCCAGACAACGAGCATGAAATGCCAATAAATGGTGCAGAGATCCACGCTCAGGCGGACTTTCGCCACCGCGGTGCTGGTCCGGGCGCGGATCGTCGTCCGCCCGAGCACGAAAAGCCCGCCCAGAATGTGCAGGCCGTGCAGTCCGGTGATCATGTAGAAGAAGCTGTTCGATGGGTTATCGGCGAGCACGTAGCCTGCCGCAACCAATTGCCGCCACGCCAGAACCTGTCCAGCCAGAAAGAGAACCGCCAGTGCGAAGGCCACCGCAAGAGCAGTGTTCAGCATCTCGCTGCGGTCGAGGCGGGCTTCGGTTTTCGCCCACTGCAGCGCGACGCTGCTGGCGGCAAGGGCGGCCGTATTCACCCAAAGCAGCCGAGGGATCGGAATGCTCCACCAGTCGGTGCCGCTGAGGCGCGTAAGATAGGCGCTGATGAGCAGCGCGAACAAGGCGCCGACGACGGCAAGAAAGATGCCGAGCCCGACTTTCGCCGTGGTCGCCGATGATCCACGCATGTCGGGCGCATCGCCTGCCAGGCCCGTTTCCAGCCAGGGCTTCGAGGTCAGCCGCTGCCTTGCCATCCACCAGGCGATGATGCCGGCAATCCCCGCCATGAAGATGAGAATGGCGCTCATGACAACGCCCTTTCTGACGGCCCGCTCGAGGCCGGCTGGTTTTGCGGCAGGAAGTCCTGATCCGCTCCGGGAACACTGTAGTCATACGGCCAGCGGTAGACGATCGGCAGCTCCTTGCCCCAATTTCCGTGGGCTGGCGGCGTTTGCGGCGTCTGCCATTCCAATGTCGTTGCCCGCCATGGATTGCCGCCCGCCTGCCTGCCCCAGCGAAGACTCCAGGCGAGATTGAACAGGAACAGAAGCTGCGCGGCGCCGACGACCAGCGCAGCAACGGTGATGAACATATTCAGCGTATGCGCCGACGGCGGAATGAAGGCCGTTTCGCCCAGCTCATAATAGCGGCGCGGCACGCCCATGAGGCCAAGGTAGTGCATCGGGAAAAAGATCGCATAGGCGCCGAGAAAGGTGATCCAGAAGTGGATTTGGCCCATTGTTACGTTCAGCATGCGACCGGTGATTTTCGGATACCAATGATGAATTGCGCCGAAGATCACCAGGATCGGCGCAACCCCCATCACCATATGGAAATGAGCAACCACGAACATGGTGTCGGATAGCGGCACGTCGACGACGACGTTACCGAGAAAGAGGCCGGTCAGTCCGCCATTGATGAATGTGACGATGAATGCCAGGGCAAACAGCATCGGCAATGTCAGATGGATATCGCCGCGCCAGAGCGTCAGCACCCAGTTATAGACCTTGATCGCCGTCGGGATGGCGATGATCAAGGTCGTGGTCGCAAAAAAGAACCCGAAGTTCGGGTTCATGCCGCTGACATACATATGATGGGCCCACACGACGAAGCTCAGGGCCGCAATGATGACGATCGCCCAGACCATCATCCGGTAGCCGAAGATGTTCTTGCGCGCATGGGTGCTGATCAGATCCGAGACGATGCCGAAGGCAGGAAGGGCAACGATATAGACCTCCGGATGCCCGAAGAACCAGAACAGATGCTGGAATAGGATGGGACTGCCGCCTCCTTGCTGCAACTGCTGGCCCATCTCGACGATGGCGGGCATGAAGAAGCTTGTGCCGAGCAAGCGGTCGAATAACATCATGACAGCGGCGACGAAGAGCGCCGGGAAGGCAAGAAGCGCCATGACGGTCGCGGTAAATATACCCCATACCGTCAGTGGCATTCGCATCAGCGTCATGCCGCGGGTGCGTCCCTGCAGCACCGTGACGACATAGTTCAACCCGCCCATGGTGAAGCCGATGATGAACAGGATCAGCGATGACAGCATCAGAATGATGCCCCAGTCGCGCCCTCCCGGTGTACCCGACAGAAGAGCCTGCGGCGGATAGAGTGTCCAGCCGGCGCCCGTCGGCCCGCCGGGCGCGAAGAAGCCAACGACCAGCACGATGACCGCAAGCAGATAGAGCCAGTAGCTCAGCATGTTCGCATAGGGAAACACCATGTCGCGCGCGCCGAGCATCAAGGGGATCAGATAGTTGCCGAAGCCGCCGAGGAACAGCGCCGTCAGCAGGTAGATCACCATGATCATGCCGTGCATGGTGATGAACTGATAATAATGCTCCGCATCGATGAAGGAGAAATAGCCGGGAAAGCCGAGCTGCAGCCGCATCAGCCAGGACAGCACCAGCGCCACCATGCCGATCGAGATGGCGGTCAAAGAGTACTGAATAGCGATGATCTTGGCATCCTGGCTGAAGACATATCTCGTCCACCAGCTTTTCGGATGATAAAGCTCTACATCCTCGACTTCAGCAGGCCGGATGACCTGCTCGATGCCGGAACCAATCTCGACCATATTCCTTCCTCCCTGTTTCCTCCGATGCGGTATTCCTCCTCAGCTGCGCATGGCACTTACTTTTGCGCCGAGGCCAGCGATTTCGAGAAAGTCGGCTGTTGCTGCAGCCAGGCTTGATAGGCTGTGTCGGTATCGACGATGACGGTGCCGCGCATCTGCGGATGACCAACGCCGCACAACTCCGCGCAGAGAACCTCGAAGGTTCCCGTTCGCGTCGGTGTGAACCAAAAATAGGTCACCGTGCCGGGAATCATGTCCATCTTTGCCCGGAATTCCGGTACGTAGAAATCGTGCAGAACGTCGATCGAGCGCAGAAGCATCTTCACCGACTTGCCGGCCGGTATATGCAACTCACCGCCTTCGACGATGACGTCGTCCAAACCCGCAGGATCATTCTTGTCCAAACCGAGCGGGTTGTCCGGAGTAACATCGCGCGTGTTCGCGCGCCCAAGGCGCCCGTCCGCGCCCGGCAGCCGGAAACTCCATTGCCATTGCTGACTGACGACTTCGACCTCGCTGGCACCGGCCGGGACCGTGACGAACTGATTCCACACGAACAGGCCCGGTGCGAGCATCGCAGCCACACCGATTGCGGTTCCTCCGGCGAGCCACCATTCCAACCGCTTGTTTTCGGGCTGGTATGCCGCCTGGCTTCCTGTGCGGTGTCTGAAACGGAAGACACAATAGGCTATGAACAGCACAACGGCTGCGAAAACGAAGCCGGTGATCCAGAACGTGATGACAATCGTGTTGTCGATATAGCTCCAATTCGACGCGATCGGCGTCCACCACCAGGGGCTCAGCAGATGGAATGCAATTGATCCCACCACCAGCAGAACGAGAATCAATACGACAGCCATCGTCTCCTCCCTGACTCGGCCGAGAACGTTTCCACAATCTGATCGCGAAACGTTTTAGTATTATCTCATGAACAAATCACCCGGGCAATTGCGGCAAAAGTAGTGGTTTAATCCAGCGGAACCGCATGGAGTGCACCAACGCCGCGGCCGGATGGTGGCAACTCGCTATTTGGAGTATTGCTTCAAATAGGCGATCAGATTGGTAATCTCGGTATCGTCCTTCAGCCCGACGAAGGTCATTTTCGTACCCTTCACCTTCGCCTTGGGGTCGTGCAGATAGTCGCGGAGCGAGGTCTCGTTCCAAACAAGGCCGCCCTTGCCCGCCTCCTGCATGGCCGGCGAATAGGCAAAATTAGGGTGTGTTCCAGCCGTCCTGCCGAACAGACCGTTGAGCGAGGGGCCGATCTTGTTCTGGTCCGTTTCGGCGATATGACAGATGGCGCATTTCTTGAAAACGGTGGCTCCCGCCGTGACGTCACCTTCCTGTGCAAAGGCGACAACTGGTAAAGCAACGGCGGGAAGCAGACAGTTCAGAAGAAAACGGTAAGACATGGCAATCCTCTTTCTCTCCATCGCTGTTCCAATCTATACGTCGAACCGCAACCGGTGGTCATAAACCTATCAAATCTCGTTGCCTTTGTCGCCTATTCCTTAAATTAGATAGTCGTCATTCCTTGCGCCGGAGCAATCGACGATTTCGAACGTGGAGATGTTGAAGACGATGCCCGCCCATGGCGGTAAAGTCTTGCCATGGAGGGGCGCGTAGTCGGCTCGTGACGGTGGAACACTGAACCGGGGCTTCCAAGCAGTCTGAAGTGCCTGGAAGCTGACATTGGTTCTATAGAGGTCTGACCCGCTAACATTGATTCACATTAGTGCTAGCGGTGCTCATGATCCATTCTCGATCCGCCTTCTCACCCAGGACGAAGGCGGAACCTGTTTCAAAGCTTGGACTGACACCAGCTGGACGGTCGCTAGATACTGCCGCCTTATGCAGCAGATCTAATCGATATCAGGCTCGTGTCCGTAGTTAAGCGTGGGCATGCGGATGATGAACATCCCAGACTACCCAGAGTGATGCACCGGCAATGAGCACGCCGAGAACGGTATCCGTCCACATCGCGCTTGCATTGGGGGCAAAACTAAGCAGCCAGGGAGATGCAATCAGCCAAAGACCGAGTACCAGACTGGCCCATTCCTCCCATTCAGCGAATACTGAAAGCGCAGCAACCGCAAACACGCCCAACAGGGCGGCAACGATCCATGCGTTCCAAGTGGGTATCATCTCAGCTGTGAAACCGAAGATCCACGGGGAGACAAACAGACACGCCGCCAGGAGCAGGTTTACCCAATCCAGCATTCTTTTTCTTTCCATCAGAGAGATTGCCATAACAACTTCCTCCCAATAAGAAGCCTAGTGTTGGCTACACTTAGCGTGAACTTCACGCCTAAGTATATATGTGGTTACTATCGTTTCAATTTCAAGATAACGCGTGAGCGATACTTTCGGCATTGTGTCCAAAATTTCAGCTGTAATGGATGCTGCCATCTCCAGCTCCGCTTTCAAGAAGCGAACAGGCGGGGAAAAATTCCGCCGTAACGTGACACATGGCCGTGATTTCCTCGCCTGTTGCTCTGGATGACGCAGATCGCTGAATTTTGGATGAACACTGTCTTCAGCATCCGTTCTGGACACGAGGCCTACAAAGGAGCCGTTCAACCGCGGTCACGTCCGCATCGAAGGAGGGGTCAAAATGATCCGCAAGTCCATTATCCGCACGCTTCTTGCTTTCGCCGTCGGCGCTATCGTCATCACCCCGGCAATGGCCAACGACGTGCGCATCGAACAGTATGGCTGGCAGAACTCCGCCGGCGGCGCGCAGAACGGCCACAGGAACCGTGTTCGGTTTTATCAGGATGGACGCTACAATACCGCCATCGGCCAGCAATACGGCAATCGCAATCTGTCGGCCGTCGGGCAAGAGGGCGACAACAACTACGGAGCCACCTATCAGTACGGCAACCGCAACGTGGCCGGCATCGGACAGTTTGGCTCAAATCATACCGCTATTCTGACGCAGGATGGCAACGGCAACATCGCAGCCGGTGTCCAGGTCGGGCATGGTTGCAATGCCGATGTGAGCCAAGGCGGCAACGGGAATGTTGCCGCGTTCGTCCAGACCTGCCCTTGACCTTTACGCAACGGGCCGGGACCTGTGGTTCCCGGCCTCGTTCTTGCCACGACAAGGAGGCAATCCATGGTTAACTCAGGCAGACGCTTTCCCATCACCGCAGCGATGACGCTCGCCGGATTGATCGCCGCTGGCGCGAGCGCTGCCGTTCTCGATACCGACAGCTCGGGCACGGCGCCAATTCGCTGCGAAATTCGCGAGAAGATTCAAGGTGATACAATATTCTTGGAGCCGCTTGTACATTCCGACAGGGAAATAAGCGGCACCTACGATATCAGCGTATCCGGCGGAGGGGAGGGAGGCTCCTCGAACGTCCAGCAGGGCGGTGAATTTTCAGCGGTGGCCGGCCGCACGACGTCGCTCGGTCGAATAAGTGTCAGCGCGGGCGGCGCCCTTTACGATGTGAAGCTCAAGGTGACGGCCCCTGGCGCGAATGTCAGCTGCAGCAAACAGGTGACTGGCGTCTTTTAAAGATATTCTAGGAAAAGCGCGCAGCGGCTTTCCGTCCGGAATCGCGCGGGAGTATGCAGTGGAGCCATTCAGCGATTTCCTGAACCGCTGGATGGTTCTTTTTGTCTGGTTGCTGCAATCGAACCCCAAGCCCATGGATGGTTTGGGCTCCTTCCGTCTTCCTTTATCTGCGCAGTTAAATGGCTGCTGAACAATGTCTTCTGACCTGGTTCAGCTTGGTTTTGCCAGAGTGGCGCATCGGCTGATGACGGCCGGATCAGGAGAGGCAATCATGAATAGCAAGCTCGCCAACACTCTAGGAATCGCCACCGTTGCTGTATTGCTTGGCATTTCGGCGCAGGCAAGCCCTGCCATGGCTGGCGGCTCGATCGCATTTTACCTTTCGCCTCGGACGACACAGGATGCCGAAGCGATGGACCTCGGTTTGCGGGCCTATTCGCTCTACAACGGGCTGCGTGGGGGCGCTCATATCCGTCAGCTCGGCCGAAACAATCTTGCCGGCATCGGGCAGAATGGACGAGACAATCTCGGTATCGTCCGCCAGGAAGGCAGTGGTCATTCCGCGACCCTGCAGCAGAACGGCAGCGACAACTCCTATGGCATCTTCCAGTTTGGAAGAAATACCGACACGCAAGTCGTGCAGAACGGCGACAGGCAAAGTGGGGCGGCGCTGCTGTTTGGTTGGTAGAATCTCGTCGATGAACTGCTCTTGTCCCGAACGCCAAGACACGACTTCTCACTGGGGCTTCCCAAGCTCTTCCAAAATCCCGACCGGGCTGACATCAACTTCTGTTCTGGCGTCGTGCCGCTTTATTCTGGGTCACGCTGTGTCTCGGTAGAGAACGCCGATCTTTCAGGAGGTGCAAAAACAGATTCCGTTTTCTCCCGCGCTGAACGAGATCAATGTCACTGACAAGCTTTGCGCCACCCGCGCGTCGCTCCAGGGTGATCTTGCGGCTATGGAAGGCTTCCAGCTCGGCGCGATGCGCCACGCTTATGATGGTGATCTTCGGCAATTCACGGATCACCATCTCCATCATCTTGTCCTGGCTCTTCTCATCGAGTGCCGATGTTGCTTCATCGAGCACGATGATATCGGGATCGTGCAGCAGGAGACGCGCAAATGCGAGCCGCTGCTTTTCGCCGCCCGACAATGTCTGGTCCCATGGGGCCTCTTCCTCGATCTTGTCGTTCAGATAATCGAGTGCCACTTTATCAAGAGCTGTCTTGATCTCATCCATTGTCCAGCTGTCAGCGGCGCGGGGATAGGCGACCGCCCGGCGAAGTGTCCCGGAAGGAATGTAAGGCCGCTGCGGCAGCATGAACAAACGTCTGTCGGCGTGGAAGTTGACGCTGCCGCCACCCCACGGCCAAAGACCTGCGATGGCCCGCACGAGCGTGCTCTTTCCTGTGCCGGATTCTCCGGCTACGAGCACCCGCTCTCCGGGTTCGATCACGACTTGAGTTTCCTTGACCACGGCGGTGCCGTCGTCCAGCGACACGGAGAGATCGTTCAGGCTGAGCATGGCATCGCCTTCGGCTTCACCATGCTTGATGCGGCCCAGCGTGTCGCTCTTTTCCGCGCGCTCAAGCCCGTCGAGCGACATCATCAGCGAAGCGACGCGCCGTGCACAGGCGTTCCAATCGGCGAGGCGTGGGTAGTTGTCGACCAGCCATCCGAATGCGCTCTGAACGATGGCGAAGGCGGAAGCTGCCTGCATGACCTGTCCGAGCGTCATGCTGCCTTCGAGAAATTTAGGCGCGCAAAGCAAAACCGGCACGACAGGCGCGAACAGGCTCGACCCCTGCGACACTAGTGTAGTGCGCATATGTTGGTGCGCAAGGAGCGCCCATTGCCTGAGCACGTTGGCGAAGGTCTTGTCGAGGTCGTTACGCTCCTCCTCTTCGCCGCCGAGCAATGCGATGCTCTCGCCGTTTTCCCGCACATGCGTCAGCGTGTAGCGAAATTCGGCTTCTGCCTGATTTTTGACTTCGGAGACGTGGACGAAATGGCGGCCAATGACCGCCATCGAGCTGGAGGTGATCGCGGCATAGAGCACCGCGGTGATGACGAGGAAGCCAGGAATAGTGATTGTCGAACCTGCGATTGCCAGGGTCAGGGCGCCGCCGATCGTCCAGAGCACCACGATGAAGGTCGAGGCTGACAGAAAGGCGGAAATGACACCGGCGATGAAATCCACCGGCGCTTCCGTGGCAATCCGCAAATCCTCCGCGATGCGCGCCTCCGGGTTCTTGTGATCGCCACCGATAAGGTTCAGCTGATAGTAGCGGCCGTTTGCCAGCCAGCGCGCGATGAGCGCAGTGGTGAGCCAGGACCGCCAGCGGCGCTGAATTGCCATTCGCAGCGATACTTGGACAACGACAAGAGCCACGCTTCCGAGTACGAGGGGCAGGAACATAGCGCTTAGAAAATATACGGTATGGGCGTTGCGCTGCTCTATCGCGTCAAAAATTGCGCGATTCCAGATGTTGATCCCATACTGGAAGCAGACATTGGTGCCGATCAGGATCAATAGGCCCATTGAGCACGGCCACGCGAGCCCATCACCGCCGTGGCCCCAATAACCTCGCGCGCTCATCCAGAAGCGCCTCAGCAAATACCTTTTACGCGCCTGCTCTGCTTCTTCGGGTGTCAACTCCGGATCGGGTTCAATGAAACTTGGTGGGGGCTCGACCTCGATAGTCGATGCCTTCCCTTGGCGCGACCTCTTGGCACCATGCTGTTTGGTACCGTCGACCGATTTCTGTTTGGATTTAGCGCCGGTCATAAGCACGACAACGGCTTAAAAATCAAAAAGTTTCATGAAGGCCAGTGTTGGTTTGGCATCGAAGGGTTCACCGGCAGGCCGTCCCGCAAAATGACAGTGCGGCTGTTTGGCGACCTGGGGGAACCGTCCATCGCAAATGGCGTTTCAGTATCAGGAGGAATTCACCATGTGCCCGCAAAAGCCAATGACTGCACCGGTCTGCGCGCCCGGATTCGGGTTGCCGAACCCCATACAATATTACCCTCAGCAATTGCCCCCTCTCGCCCCTTCAGAAAGCGAGAAAGAGGCGTATGAGCAGGGAATCAAAGCTGGAAAGCGTGAGGCGGAAAACAAAGAGAACCCCTATCCCGCCGGGAGCGAACGGGCCAAAGCTTATGAGCATGGCTACCTTGATGGTCAGAAGATCCGATTCGCAGATATGTTTTAGCGATGGACGATTTAGGGCGCGCTGCACGAAAGGTGAGCATGGAACGGGCACGGCACATCTAAGGCGACTTGCCCGCCGTTCGACGCTTGGTCGTTGCCTCGATTTAGATTTCAGCGATCCGGGAAATCGAACCCGCTAAAGTAGTGTTGGGGCACCGACAGACGCGCTTTGCGGACTCAAAACTATTTTTATCGATACTTGGCGCAGGTTACCATGCTATCAATCACCGTAATCAGGGATTTTACTAGCTTTTCAGAATAGCAATCGGAATCTTTTAACACAGCGCAAAGTTGATTTTGAATACTCTGCTGGAAGGTTGTGAATTTCAGTAAAAGCTGCGAACATGAAAGTAGTTTCTCTTCTGACGGTTTCTTCATGGACAAAAAGCCGGATGCGCTCGATGTTGACGTTGGATCACGCATTCGACTGCGCCGGGAAGAATTGTCCATTGCGCCGGGTGTATTGGCCGAGAGGCTTTGCATAAGTCCTCGGCAGCTAGAGAAATACGAATGCGGCATCGAAAAAATCGGTGCCGATCGCCTTCTGCGCATTTCGGAAGTGCTCGGTATCCCGGTCACGTTTTTCTTCAGAAGCACATCGGATAACGCCCTTCCTTCGACGGAGAGGCTAGCTAATTTTCGTTTTACTAAACATCATGAGAGCGCTCTGCAGACGGCTTTATCCGCGCTTGATGACAAGCGGTTGCGGGCAAGGGTGCTCGCTTTTGTGCAATCAACCGACCGAACCCGACAACGAGCGCTGATCTAGAAGATGAAATTTCATTTAACGACACTCGGCAGTTGCGCCCTTTATGATGAGAAGGGTGATCGCATGAACGTGCCAAAACAGGCGCTGCTCATGCTTGCCTATCTCTACGATTGCCGACGATCGATGCCACGGAAGGATCTGGCGGCTTTTCTCTGGCCTGGCGACCTTCAGGCTGCCGGCGCCAATTTGAGGTCGACCCTTCTGCGTTTGGCGACTGCGACGTCCAAATCATCCAGGCCGCTGGTCAGCGGTGTTGCGACGAGCCTCGCATTGAACGTCGATGCATTGCAGTGCGATCTGGATGCCGTCGAAAATGCGTCGGGCGTTGCCAGGCTTAGCGCGCTCGCCGATGCCGTTGCCAAGAATTTTTTGCCCGCTTACGGCAATGGCTCCGGATCCGTGGCCGTCTGGGTACGCGACGTCCGGGCACGGCTTGCGGGGGAGCTGCGAGCGGAATTCTTCAAAACAATGAGCCAACCCTCCTGGACCCAAAATCGCGGCGAATTGAAGCGCGCAGCCATGCTTCTGCTGGACAGGGACCAGACCGATGATGAGGTCAGGGTGGCGCTCGGCGAGAAAATCACGTCTTACAGTCAGTTGATTGTCGGACCGAAGGATCCGAATTCAAACCATCCGGCTCAAGATATGCTTCCGGTTGCCGCCGACAGCCAAATACCGCGTATCGCCTTGCTTCCGCCTGAGACGCTGGAGGATTCGGAGCGAGCCGGATCGGTCGCAAATGCGGTTATCGAGGACCTGACGATCAGTCTTTGCGTCGATCGAAGCGTATCCGTAGTCGCTCCCTATACCGCCGAGCAGATCCGCTCCTCAAATGACAAGGCCGGGCTCCTCAAGCAGCATAATGTGGTCTACGCGCTCGATACGAAGAGGACAGGCGACAGCCTTTTCGCGCAGCTGATTTTCATGCCGCGGGACGAAATTGTCTGGGCAACGCGCGTCCAGCTGGATAGCGCGGCCATAACGGAACATCGCAACGCGATCGCCACTGCCATCCAGAATTCCCTCATCGAGCGTGTGGGCGCCTTCCACCACATAGTTTCCGATTTTAGCTGCAAGCCTCAGGCCTATTTTGCCTATCTCGAGGGCGTGCAATGCCTATCTCGCTTAGGCCTTCAGAATGTCCGCCGCGCGCGCAAGCATTTCAAGCAGGCTCTCGAGCATGAGCGGGGTTTTGCCGCGGCTCTTGCAGGCATCGCTAGAACCTTGACGATGGAATGGGTCCTGACGGCCCGCGGTGATGGCGAGCTGTTGCATCAGGCGGAGAAAATGGCGGCGGATGCAATCCGTGATGACAGCCAGTTCGCCGGAGGCTTCAAGGAAATCGGCGTAGCCCGGCTCTACCGTGGCAATATCGACGGCAGCCTCGAGGCCTTGTCGAATGCTGAAGACCTTAGCCCGCACTATGCGGATGTGATTTGCAGCCACGCCGACAGTCTCACCCATGGCGCCAATCCGAAAGCGGCATTGGCGAAGGTTGCAACCGCGCTCGATCTCAATCCGCTTGCCCCGGACTACTATTATTGGACCGCAGCAGGAGCCAGCTATTTCCTTGGAGACTATACCGAAGCATTGGCCTATTTGGACAAAATGAGAGATCCAGGACCTGCAAGCAGGCTCGCGGCGGCAAGCTGGGCAATGCAGGGGGATCTTGCGAAGGCCAAGATGTATCGACAGCGCGCCTTGCGCGACAATCCGAATTTCGATCTTGAGGCATGGCTTGCCATGATTCCAAACAAGGAAAAGTGGCAGACGGAGCATTATAGGGAGGGCCTACTGAAGGCCGGTTTTTGAAAGGAAGAGATAATGGCAGGCGCAGTTTTGATTGGGATTAAGGGCGAAAAGGGACTTTGGCTGGTTGACCTCGAAAAAGGGACTGCCGTCCGGTACACGCGGCGGTTGTCTGGCGATTTGGCGAAGGCTGAATCGTGGCGGGCCAAAGGGGTCAGAGTGGAGAAAGATGTCGATTTCGCTGTGGCGTTAAGGTCGGCAAGCTCCGCGGCCTCAGGCCTTTATGAGGGCTAGGCGCTCGTTTAACCGTGTCGAACAATTTTAGGATGTGCCCACCCGACGAAACCTTGTCTAGGGTTTGGCCGTATCTGGAGCGGCTTGGCATAACTCGTGTTGGCCGCCAGACCGAGCTCGATCGCATAGGCATTCCCGTTTGGTGTGCCTACGCCCCGAATTCCAAGGCGATCGTCATCGCTCAGGGAAAAGGTCTGGACGACGTCTCTGCGAAAACATCCGCCGTGATGGAAGCGATCGAGCGATCGGTCGCGACCCGGCCTTTCTGTTCAGCGTTGATGGCAAGTCAGGATGATCTTGCCTCCGGCGGGCATGCGGTTGATTGCTTGGATGATCTGCTGGCGATTGGCGCGGAACCGGTAGAGACCGGTGAACAGATCAGCTGGTCTCAAGCCCGCGATCTGGCGAAGAACGCCCCGATATTCGTACCTTTCGAGGCCATTCATCTTGACCGGACGCATGTCAACCCACGCTTTTGGGTATCATCGGACGGATTGGCGTCGGGGAATACTTGGCACGAGGCAGTCCTGCACGGGTTGCTGGAGCGGGTAGAGCGGGATGCTTGCGTCCTTTGGAACGTCGGCGAGCCGGCGGATCGGTACGCACGCCGGATAGATCCGCAAAGCATCGAAGATGAGGGTATTCGCGAGATGTTGGAGAAGATTTTCTCGGCAGACTTCGATCTCGCCCTTTTCGATGTGACGAGCGATCTAGCCGTTGCCTCCATCGTCGCGTTGCTGCGGCCGAAAGGCGATGACGGCTCGCTGAGATATGTCGACTTGACCATGGGCGCCGGAGCATCCTTGCTCCCCGATGTGGCCGCATCCCGGGCAATTTCCGAGGCCGTGCAGTCGCGGATGACGTTCATCGCCGGTGCCAGAGATGATCTTGTCCCGGAGCTGTTCTCACGCCGCGCCGATCCCGCCCATCTGCAAGCGTTCCAGGCTCGATGCACGACGAAGCTGAACGAACTGCCGACGACGTCGGCCGAGTCTACGCAAGATGCGCTCGACCAGCTTGTCGAAACTCTGTCGGGATGCGGTATTGACCAGCTTTATGCAATCGAGCTGGCACCCGAATGGTTGCCGGCATCGGTCGCAAAGGTTTTCGCGCCGCAACTCGAACATCCGGACGGGGATCGCCGAATTCGTTTCGGCAGCCGCGCATTGTCAAAGGGTTTCCTGTGAAAGTGATCTTCGTAGGTCCGAGCCTGCCCGATGCCAAAGCATATGCCGACAGCACGATGGTCATACGACCGCCGGCATGCCAAGGCGACATCGTTAGAGCACTTGAGGACGGCGCGGCCGCCATCGGCCTTATCGACGGTCAGTTCGAGTTCGTCGCGCCGGTGTGGCACAAGGAGTTACTTTTTGCCCTCTCCCAAGGGATCCCCGTGTTTGGGGCAGCCAGCATGGGAGCGCTCCGCGCCGTCGAGTGCCAGGCTTACGGCATGGTCGGCATTGGCCGGATCTTTGGCGACTATGCTTCCGGGTGCCGCGAGGAGGATGCGGACGTCGCTCTTCTTCATGGCCCAGCGGAATTGGGCTACCCCGCTTTGTCGGTGCCGCTGGTCAATGTCGATGCGACAATCGAAGCCGCGATTGGCCAAGACCTTATCGGCAGGCAAGAAGCTCTGCGGCTCTCTCAGGCAGCCCGGCATATATTCTTCAAGGATCGGACCTGGAAACGCGTTGCCGAAGCCGCCGGTATGGATACAACGCAGGTGAGGGCACTTGTCGCAAAAGCGTGGACCGACCAGAAGCGTCAGGATGCGATCGAGCTTCTGCGCGCAATTGCCGAAGCGCTGTTGCAGGCGCGCGTGCCGGACTGGTCTTTCAATGCGACGCCGCTGTGGCGCAAGCTCTTTCCACAACTTTATCGCATGTAGCTGATTCTGAATACAGTTTTTGCGTGTGCAACGCTTTTGCAACGCCCGTCATCAATCGAAATATGCCAATCTCGCTCTATCAGATCGTTTTGGCGGGGTTTTTAACAGTGAGCGATTTTGGGGAACAGGAACGTCCGGGCGAGATCTTGGCGCTTGTAAAAATGATGCAGTATGCCGGTGGAATCGCGAGTGATCTCAATGCACCGCAGGCCGTGTTCCTAATAAAGGAAGCGCAAGCTGCCCTTCTTTCGATTTTGGAGAGCGAGTTCCCGATGCTCTCCGGCGGGCATCTGAACGGGCTTGTCGGTGATACGCATGGTCACTGCTAGCAGGTTCTCGTCTTTCTAATGTCATTGATTGATACAGCTCTGACACACAGAAACGTCAAGAAAGCCGGCTTGCTCCGAAGAATGCTGACCAGGGTGGGGTGGCCCGCGAGAAAAGTAGGCTCTGCCAACACGGCAGGTATCGTAGCGGATTTCAAGGAACCTCAGGGGAATATGAGGGTCGCACTTATGATGTTTGGAGCAATTATTATTGCATGGCTCGCGATTGCCTGCGGCATCTGCCGTTCGTTGAACTGGCTCTGACTTTGGCCGTGAACAGGCGTTGTGAAATGATCCCGATCACGCCTGCAAAGACAATCGTCTGTCGGGCGTTTATCGGGCTTATCGGCGTCGAGCCTCATAATGCTTCACATTGCCGGGTGGAATGGCCCATTCCACAAGTTCTATGGGCGCACTCGATGGCTGAAAAAGCCTGGAGCAATTCCCAGAAAAGTGCATAGCGGTTTTCCGTCCGGAATTGCGCAGAAACAAAACGCTCTAAGGGAAACTCAACCGGCATTGAGCAGTCTCTGCTCATGCCGAGCTTACGTGGAGCTGCTAGCAGTCTCGCGGTGGAGAGGATCATGGAAAGGTTGAAACGTCTTGCACAAGGCGGTTTGTCGCAAAACGAGCTCGAAGTCATAAAGCGAGTATTTGACTTAGTGACGCGGCAGAGCTGGTTCGACGATACTCAATACAGCCGCGAGGGGTTTGCCGCTGCGCTGGTCAGCTTGTTTCGATGCGGAATGAATAATCCGACGCAGCTGGAAAGGATCGCGATGTTTTGGGCATTGAGCGACTTTTCCAAGAGCATGTCGAACGCCCAACGGACCAAACTGAGGTCGCTCTACGGCCGATACGAGGCAGAGCGGCAAGTCTGCTATTGATTGGATCTGAACTTCGAGGCTCGCTTTGCAAGCTGTAGGTGGAGATCGACAACCGTTCAGCGATGCGGTGTTATTTTCCAGCAATTACAGCATTGCTGTAATTGCTGGATTTTCGTCTCGCGAGACGTTATATTTGCGGTCACCTAACGCGATCGCGGAGAATATCCTTTGGCACGTCAAATCAGTTCTTATACGACGAGCGATCTGTCGCGCAAATCCGGCGACATCATCGCCGAGGCGCTTCGTCATCCCGTCACGATCACACAGCGCAACAAGCCTCGACTCGTGTTGCTCAACATCGAGGATTACGAACGCCTCATGCGTCAGTCCGATGCTCGGGCAGCCGGCACGATCGATACCATGTCTGACACTTTGCTTGCCGAATTCGAGTCCGCCGTCGAAGCTTATGCGGATAGCGACGAGGCGAGCCGGTGAGCGGCTACGACGACATTCAAACCGCAGCCGTTATCCACTATCCCTATCTTTGGAGCCGTGAAGCTGGAAAGGGTGAAAGCGCGGGCCGTAAGACCGCCCGGTTGTCGTAGGCGTGCGCATACCTCGCGGAGACGGTGATCTCGTATTGTTTTTCCCAATCACGACCAAACAGCCCGAGGCTTGGCGCTTCGCCGCCGAGATACCGGCGACGGAGAAACGTCGCGCCGGCCTTGATGTCGACCTCCGTCTCTGGATCATCCTTGAAGAGTTTAACAGCGACGTCATCGGCCGTTCCTTCTATCTCGAACCGGAGCCACCGATCGGTCGCTTCAGCAAGGCTTTCTTTTTGGCCATTCTGCGCGAGTTCATTGCTCGTCGAAAATCCTTGACCGAGGTCAGTCGCTTTCGCTGACGCAATCTTGTCATCTAATCTTCGCGACCTGCAGGTGCGAGTTCTTAAATCCCCGACCCGTCGAGCTGCTGGGTGTCATCACCTTCCCAGGGCGAGGGCATCGAGGTGCGATTGAGATTGGCCGAGGGCATCGGCATCCAGCACTTCAATTCCGGCTCGGCATATTCGACGATGCGGCCGGGCGAGGAATCAGAGGCGCGCCAGCCTTCCGTGCCGAACTGATCGCCATTCGACCAATATGCGAGGTCAACTTCTGCCGGCCCCTGTTCGGACGAGCGGATCGTGACAAGGATCCGACTGCCGTCTTTCGGTGCGCTTGCCATATGGCGCCAGCGGTCTGGCTCGTCCATCGTTTTTCCTCCTGCCTTGCTGCGGGTTGCAAGTGTCGCCTCGCCATCAAGGATGGTCAACTCAAACTTTGCGCAACTAGGGACCTCGAACGATCGCCATGATTGCTCGCTTTCGGTAGGAAAATCTCGTGTCCATCTGACGATGGAAAGAGATGGCTCGGTTCGTCTGAGCGCCCGCTCGGCGAAGCTATCGCAATCACCATGGAGGTGGAAGGCAAGCGATCCGGAACTCTTATCATCACCCGCGCGTGACAGAACGGTTGGATTCGACGCTCGCATGTTCCCATGACTGATCTTCGCGAAACAATCTTCGCGAGATTTCATCTGCTGGGACCGGCTTGCCGACCATATATCCTTGAAGCTGATCGCAGCCGGCGGCGCGTAGTATCGCTGCTTGATTGGCGGTTTCGATACCTTCCGCGGTCACTGGAATTCCGAGCGCCGTCGCAAGGGAGATTGTTGCACGAAGAACGTCAACCCCGTTTCCCCCATCTTCCACGCTGGATACCAGCGAACGGTCTATCTTCATGCGGTCAAACCCAAATTGCCGCAATGCGCCGATGCTGGCATAACCACACCCGAAGTCGTCAAGCGCAAACCTGATGCCGATGCCTTTGAGCTGATTGATCGACCGCCGCGCCTGATCCGGATTGGTAATGAGAACACCCTCCGTGATTTCCAAGGTGAGACGGGTCGGATCGAAAGCAAAGTCCTGCAGGACAGCGATCACCTGCCCACCGAAATCCGGATTGCACAGTTGGATTGGCGACACATTGACCGATAGCGTCAGGCCGCCCCAGTTTTTCGCGCAAGCGATGGAGGTTCGGAGCATATGGATGCCGAGAGCATCGATCAGGCCGGATTTTTCCGCAAGCGGGATGAATATTTCGGGGCTGATGCTTCCCGCCGGACTGCGCCAGCGCGCCAGCGCTTCGAGACCGGTGGTCATGCCCGTTGCCGCGGAGACCAAGGGCTGGAAGACGGGTTCGATTGCGCCGCTGTTGATGGCCTGTCTCAGCATGCCTTCCATTTCAGCGATCCGCTGACGATCCTGATCGAGGCCGGGACTGTATTCGACCGCGTGACCCTTGCCGTTTTCCTTGGCGCGATAAAGCGCCATGTCGGCTCTGCGCAGAAGCTCAAGGGGCGCTACGTTTCCCGCACAGATCGCCGCTCCGATACTGGCGTCCGCCTCGATTGTCCGCCCATCGATCTTGAAGGGTTCCGCAAACAGCGCGAGAATAGATTTCTCTACCTCGCCGCACGTGGCATGCCCAACCTGCACCAGTGCGAATTCATCGCCACCAAGCCTTCCGGCGGCGAGAATTTCGGGGTGGCACGTCGGTAGCGCCTGGGCGATCATGCGGATCAAATCGTCCCCGACGGCATGCCCCCAGGCATCGTTGACCGCTTTGAAGCCATCGAGATCGATTAGATAGAGCGACAGCGGCGTCGTGACCGATGCGTTCATGCTATCCAGCGCGTTAAGAAGCCCATGTCTGTTGAGCAGACCGCTCAGACTATCGTGGCTGGCTTCAAAGTGGGCAGTTTGCGCGAGCTGACGCAGACGCCGCGCCTCAGACGCGCCGGCCAAAAGAACGCCGCCGAGGAAAAGGACAAGAATGACGACGGCCATCGCGATATAAGGGAAAACCTTGGACAGCGCCGCAGTTCCCGGCGCTTTGCCGGGCCAAACGAGATAAGCGATTGCGGCGCCATCCATATCTTTGATCGGCCAGTTGAGGAGGTCGTGTTCGGGCGCGAGCGTAAGATGCAATCCTTCGAGCTCGTGTTCGTCCGATAGCGTGTCCAGGACGTCAGGCGTCAGGTCCTTGGTGAAGCTCAACACGCTTAGCTTCGGAAGCACGACGCCGGGTGTGTACGGTTGGATGGCTTGTGACGCCACGAGAGTAATGCCGTTTTCCGTCTTCACGAAATTCACGATCGGATCCTGGCCCGGGCCGGCGGCGGCTTCGATTTGACGGTCGAACGCATGGCCGAAAAGATCTTGGGGCTGGATCGGTTTGCCCTTGATATAGGCGGAAAGTGCAGCGCTATCCGGGCCGATTACGATCGCGCCATCATATAGCGGATAGTTCGCGCTGACCTTTCCCCAGTTTGCATAGGCCCAGTCAGCGGCGGTTGCAGCGCCGATGGCGTTGTAGGCATCGTCCCATACGGCGTTATCTCTGATGGTAGCGCTAAGGCGCGACACCAGCGCCGCAATTCCGGCTTCGGCCGCGCGGCCAGCCCGGGCATCGTCGATATCATTCATCGAGCGCGTCATGGTTGCAACAACATGCGCCACCAGGCTTGTCAGCAAGAGAGCAACAACAAGGAAGCACGCAGTTACGGCAAATACGGAAGAGGTCTGAGCGCGCACATGCCCAGCCGCGAGATGGAGCGACATGAGAAGTCCGAGATGTGAATAGGGAAAGACCATGTCGGAGGGACTGCAGGAGACATCATGTCCGCAAGGCGCTGCATCACATGAACTATCACGTGATCGTGTAAGCGCGATTAAAGGGCGTGGTTAAAAACATACTGCCGGAATTTCCGCCTGCAACCGACTGATGAAGACGGACATCGTTTCGTATCGGAAATGGAATAAAGACCGGCGAAGCGAAGCACGGCATTGCAAATTCGGATCTATCAACGGCTAGAAAATCCACCTCTTCCCTGGCTAGAGCATTCCCGCTTTTCTTCGAATCGCGAAAACGCTCTATCTTCTTGTTTCCCAACGCATTCCGGACGGAAAACCGCTGCGCACTTTTCCTGGAAATGCTCTACCAGGTCTACCGAGTCCGAGAACTCGGTAGAATATTCAACGTCGTCAGAGCTTCGGGGTCAACATATCGAAGCGGTCGCGAATAGTGGCGCAGGTATCACCTCCGAGCCGGGCGATTGCGTCAATCCCTGCCGGGTCGATATGCAGCCTCTCATCCACAATGCCTTCGGCATAATGGGCGAACAAAATTTCACCCATGATGATCTGCCGGGATTTACCCAATTCCAGTGTCACATGCCGCCGGCACTCGAAAGCGGCCGGAGCCTCCAGAATGTAGGGGGAGGCGACTTTGGTACCGGGCATCGCTGTCAGGCCTGCCTCCTTCAATTCGTCCATCCCCCGCGGAAATTTCGCGCCGCAGACATGCATCGCCTCGGCGATCGCAAAGGAGACGATGTTGACGGTGAAGACCTCGGTCATGCGGATGTTGTGACCAGTGTCTTTGAACGACATGTCGGGATTGTTTTCGACACCGATCGCAAGAATTGGCGGGTCGGCCGACAGGCAGTTGAAGAAGCTGAAGGGCGCGGCGTTGATCCGTCCCTGTTCGTCGACCGTCGTCACGAGCGCGATCGGACGGGGGATGATCGAACCGATCATCAGCTTGTACCGCTCGCGCGCGGACAGCGTGGCAAAGTCGAAGCTTGTGCGGGCCGCGCCGTCGGTCGGCCGTGCATTCATATTCATTCGGTCATTCCTTTGATGCGCGCGGCATAGGGTGCCAGGAGCTCGCGGATATCGTGCTCCGCCCGAGCTTCGAGCATGGCACGGCCTGCGACAGATTCGAGATGATGGTCCATCAGGTGCGATGCTTTCGGCGCATCGCCGCGCTCCAGCGCCGCGATGATCTCAGCGTGTTCGTCAACGCCGCAATCGGCCGAATGCGGCCGTCCATACATGGCAAGGATGAGCGAACAACGCGACACGACCTCGGTGACGTAGCGGATCAGAAGCTGATTGCCGGTCATCCGCGCCAGTAGGAGATGGAATTCGCCCGCAAGACGGATCGACTCCTTCTCGTCCACGCCCGAAACGCTGCGCTCCTTCTCGTTGAAGGCTTTCAGCTGCGTCATCTGGTCGGCTCTCAGCCTGCCGGCCAGCAGGCCGGTGACCGTTTGCTCCAGCCCCCGGCGGACCATGAAGATATCCCGCCCTTCCTCGAGCGTCGGGTTGGCGACGAATGCGCCTTTGTTCGGTTTCAAGTCGACCAGTCCTTCCACGGCAAGGCGGCCCAGCGCCTCCCTTGCAATGGTGCGGCTAGTGCCGAAGGTTTCCCCAAGCGCATCTTCAGGAAGTTTTGCGCCAGGCCTGAGCTTCTGTTCGATGATCGCTTGCCTCAGTGCCTCCTGGACGGCTTCCGTCCGCGACGCGGGCATGGGCTTCACCGTGATGTCCTCAATAGCCGGCGGCCCCTTGCCCTTCGCGGTCGGGTCGTTGACCGACCGCGACGTCGCACCACTCTGCGCATGCTTCATTTCACTGGCCCTTCTTCATTCTTGCCCAGGCTTCGAGGATGCCTGTAGCTTCTTCCTCGAGATGCTGTTCGGACGGCATGTCGCGATCGCCGATCAGGGCGCCCGAGGCGGCGCGCACTTTATCGACGTCGATCGGATGGCGCTCGGTCTTCGTCAGCTTCTCGAATGCCGTTCCGGCCTGCGCCATGGACGATGCGTAGAACAACCGCGAAATGCCTGCAACTTCCATCGTCGCCACGCACATTGCGCACGGCTCGCAGGAGGTGTACATGTCCGCGCCGGTCAGATCGACGGATTTCAGCGTCCGGCATGCGTCCTTGATCGCTTCGATCTCGCCATGAGAGGTCGGGTCGAAATGAGCAAGCGAGTGGTTGAGACCTTCGCCGACGATTTTGCCATCTTTGACGACGACCGCGCCAAAGGGTTCGGTTCCCGGTTCACTCAGGGCGCGGCGCGATATGTCCACCGCCCGTTTCATGAATTCCTCGCGATAACTCATCAGGTATTTTCCTCCTTGTTGTTCATGCATGCTGCGGCAGAACCCAGGCATGGTCGGGTTGCCAGGTAAGAAAGACTTCGCGACCCGGAGCGAGGTCGAGGGCATCGAGTTCGTGCTGCTGTTTCTGCACGCGGAATTCAGAGCCCTCCGCTTCGACGAAGACCGTCTGCGTGGAGCCGAAGAACTCGATGCCGATGACATTGCCCCTGATCTGGTTGGCAATGTCCGGTCGTGCCTTGTTCCGCAACGCTATCCGGTCGGCTGCGATAACAAAACTTGCTCGGCCGGCGGCCGGCAGCGTGCCGGCGGGCACTTCGAAACGCCCCGCGTCCGTATCGATTGCGCCATGGTCGCCGCTGCGTCCCGCGACGGTCCCGGTCAGGATATTGTTCATTCCCATGAACTCGGCAACGAAGGCATTGGCCGGTTCGCGATAGACGTCCTGTGGTCGACCCGATTGCTGGATCAGGCCGTCGCTCATCAGCACGATGCGGTCGGCGAGCGCAAAGGCTTCCGATTGCGCGTGCGTAACGTAGATGAAGGTGATGCCGAGTTCCTTGTGCAGCCGCGAAAGTTCCGTCTGCATTCTGACCCTCAGATGTGCATCGAGCGCCGAGAGCGGCTCGTCGAGCAGAAGGACCGGCGGCTGGGTGACCAGCGCACGAGCGATCGCCACGCGTTGGCGCTGGCCACCGGAAAGCTGGCTGATATCGCGCTCGGCCATGGCCGAAAGCCCCATGCGATCCAGCCATTGCATGGCACGCCTGCGTCGCTCGATCGGGCCGAGCTTCTTCATGCGCAGCGGAAACTCGACATTCTCGACGACGTTCAGGAACGGAAAAAGCGCAAGGCTCTGCCAGACCATCGGTGTCTCGCGCTGGAAGGCCGGAACCCCATTCATCGGCCTGCCGCCGATGGAGATTTCGCCTGACGTCGGCTCTTCGAGCCCGGCGATCAGCCTCAGCGTCGTGGACTTGCCGCAGCCGGACGGTCCCATCAGGGCGATGAACTCGCCGGACCGGATATCGAGGTCGATGCCTCGCACGGCATGATGGCCGGGATACTGCATGTCGAGCTTTTTCAGGGATAGGAAGGCATCCGTCATGGCATCATCCTTCATTATTGGCGCGGCGACCCGGGCGGACACCGACGAAGCGTTGGGCGATGAGCACCAGCGTGATGCTGATGAGGAGAACGATGGTGCCGATGGCATTGATCTTGGGATTAACCTGACCCTGCAGGAGATTGAGGATGCGCACCGGCAAGGTCTCGACCGTCCCGCCCACGAACCAGGCGATCAGGAATTCGTCGAACGAAACGGCTGCAGTCAGGAAGAAGGATGCGATCAGCGCTGGCTTGCAGAACGGCACGACGACGCGAAACAGCGTTACAAACGGCGAGGCGCCGAGGTTCCAGGCCGCGGGCTCCAGATCGCGCGGAAAGTCTCGAAGCTTCAATCGCACGATCGCCATCGAGAACGATGTGGCAATCGCCACATGGCAGGCGACGATCGCCGTCTTGCTGCCGAACAGGCCGAGGCGCGACAGAAAAGCAAGCATGGCCATGCCGAGGATGCTGGCCGGTACGGCCGGCGGTATCGCGACCAGCAGGTCGAACAGAGCCTTGCCGCGGAAGACATAGCGATAGTCGAGATAGGCGGCTGCGAAGCCGAGAAGCGTGGACAGCATGGCGGTCGATACGGCAACCGTCACGCTGTTGAAAAAGGCCGACTGGATCATGCCGTCTTCCAAAGCCGCGCGATGCCATTCGAGGCTGAAACCACCCCAGGGAATGGTCGGGAAACGGTTGTGGTCGAACGAGAAGATGATGATCACCAGCATCGGCGTGGCAATGAATGCGAAGAACATCGCCAGGAAAACATACTGCGCGCCGCGCGATAGCAGGGTCGTGGATCTGGTCGACATCAGCGGGCTCCTTTCCGGCCGCGTCGCTCTCGTCCGAGCCAGTTGAGGGCAAGAAGAACGACAACGAGGATCGCCAGCATGCTGACCCCGATCACCGAGGCGCGCGGCCATTGTGATCCGGATTTTACGGTATCGACGATCAGGATCGAAAGGGTCGGCGGCTTGCTGCCCGTCAGAAAGACCGGGCTGATGTAATCGCCAAAGGACATGAGAAAGGCTGTCGAGGCTGCCAGGAGCACGGCGTTGCGGATCGACGGCAGCAGGACATGCCAGATGATCCGGACGCGCCGACATCCAAGATTGGCGGCCGCCTCGATCAAGGCCCTGTCGACACCGGAAAAGGCGAGGACGAGGATGAGAACCGCAACCGGCAGGGTCGCGGTGAGGAGGCCGATCTGCAGCGAGAACTGCCCGCCGAGCAGCGGCAGCTCGATGCCGAAGACAAGCCGGGTCAGGCTGTTGACAATGCCTCCGGGGCTGAGCACGATCTGCCAGGCATAGATGCGCAGCAGGTAGCTCGAGAAAACCGGGACGACGAGTGCCGCGACCGCAAGGTCCCTGAGCCGGCGGGATAAGCGATAAGCGATCGTATAGGCGACAGGCAGTGCGACCACCAGCGTCAGCGCGGCACAAAGCGCCGAGACCTCGGCCGTATAGACAAGAGCTCTCTGGAAGGGCGTGGACGAAAGCACCTTCTGCCAGTTGTCGAAGGAAAAGGCCGGCTGCAGCTTGAACGATCGCACCGTCCAGAAGGTGACGACCACAAGGAAAACGAGCGGGGCCGCGAAGAACACGGCCTGCCAGGCGATGACGGGAACGCCCAGGATGACGGGCACCGCCGCAGGCGAACCGGCCGTGCGCCGGGCAGGGCTTGCGTCCCCGCCTGACATCGCGACCACTTTCGCTTGGGTTGGACTTAAATGCATCTTGAAGCGCTCCCTTCCCCGGTCAGGCGGACTTGAACTCGCTCCAGACATCGTTCCAGTCCTCGATGGACTGCTGCGTCGGAAGCTGGCGAAGGGCGATCTTCTTGGCCTTGTACTCGTCCATGACGTTCGGCTTGTTCAGTTCGAGGCGCAGGATTTCTGCTTCCTTTGGCATGGTCTTGGCAAGCAGTTCCCAGCCTTTGATCGAGGGGATCGACTTCTTGTTGTCGACCTTTGTCGCCATCTTGACCTGTCCCTCCGGCGAGGTCGTGTACTGGATGAATTTGCGGGCCAGATCCTTCTTCGGCGTGCCCTTGACGATCGAGAGCGATTCCGTCCACTGCAGTCCGCCTTCGTCCGGAATGATCGTGTCGACCGGCACTCCGTTCTGGCGAAGGCCAAGTGTGATCCATTCGCCGATACCCGGGATGAGCTGAGCGCGGCCGTTGGTGAGCGAGGAGAAGATGTCGGCGATGGTGTAGAAGCCGGATGCCTGCGGCTTTAGCGAGAACAGCTTTTCCCTCAGCTTGCCGAAATGGTCCTCGGCAATGTCGAAAGGCGGTCGGTTGCCGTTCGAAAGGCTGATCGCGCCCATCGACGTCAGATACCAGTCGAAAAAGCCGACTTTGCCTTTTGCCTTTTCCGTCCACATCGCCGCGTAGGACTTGACCTCATCGGCGGTAAATTCCTTGATGTTGTAGGAAAGGCCGAGATAGCCGAAGTCGGTCATCACGCCGTAGAGCTTGCCGTCGAACCAGTGCAGCGGGAATTTCTGGAATTCCGGCCAGTAGTCCTTGAGCGGATAATCGTCCGGATTCATCTCCTCGATGAAATCCGCCTCATGCAGCAGATGCATGTATTCGGCGTCGGCAAGCACAACGTCGAATGAGCCGGGCGGCGACTGATTGATGACGGCGAGCATCTGGTCGCCGCCGACATATTCCTTGATCTGGACCTTGACGTTGTTCTCCTTCTCGAAGTCGGCGATCAGATACGGATCGGCATTGCCAGGCCAGGACAGGTAATTCAGGACCTGCGGATCGCTCGCACGCGCCGGCGACCAGGAGTTGGTGGCCGCGAAAGCAGCACCTGCGGCACCAGCCTTGAGGAAACCGCGGCGGCTGATGTCGCGGGACATAAATGAAAAATTGCGCATTTCTGTCTCTCCTTATTGCATGCGATAATCGCATGCAATAACAGAAGCAAGTGCCATGCCAAACTATCAAAATGAAAAATATGATAGCGATTGGAATGGCATAGCGCTATTGAAGCGCTGCTCAAAGATTCAGATTTTCCCATTTGCGCCTGAATATGCGGCACAGGCAATCAAAATATGCATACAATAATTGCATGCACTTTGTTCCATTCAGCTGGCTGATACGGTGTATGGTTGCTTCAACGCCTCGCGCACGGTCGTCGTCGGCTACATTCCTCTTGCCGGTGTTGCGGCCGGGATTGAGATGATCGTGCCGATCAATCTCGATCATACGATGAAAGGAAAGCGGCAAGCCTGCGTGAACGGCCGAACCGCTCCCAATCCGGATTTCTAAGGCCTCAGATCAATCCTCGCTTGGCGAGATTGCGCATCAGATGCGAAGCTCCGAACGTCCAGGGTACGCATTCGGTCGACAGCAGCACGCGGTTGCGCAGCGCGCCGAGCTTGTCGTTGGAAATGGTGACGATGTCTCCGACCTTGTGGGTGAAGCCTTGACCGGGCGTGTCGCGGTCCTCGACGGGCGCAAAAAGCGTTCCCATGAACAGGACGAAGCCGTCCGGATATTGGTGATGGCGGCCGATGGTCTGGGAGACGAGGTCGAGCGGATCGCGGCTGATTTCCTTCATCGATGAGCGCCCATGCAGCACATAGCCGTCCTCGCCTTCGACCTTCAGGTCGAGATCGGCGTTGCGAACGTCGTCGAGAGTGTAGGTTTCGTCGAACAGGCGGATGAACGGCCCAATCGAGCAGGAGGCATTGTTGTCCTTGGCCTTGCCGAGCAGCAGCGCGGACCGGCCTTCGACATCGCGCAGGTTGACGTCGTTGCCGAGAGTGGCGCCCTTGACCTGGCCACGGCTGTCGACGGCAAGCACGATTTCCGGCTCGGGATTATTCCATTTGGAGATCGGATGCAGGCCGACATCCGCACCTTGCCCGACCGAGGACATGACCTGCGATTTGGAAAAGACTTCGGCATCCGGCCCGATGCCGACTTCGAGATATTGCGACCATACGCCCTCCTCGATCAGCGCCGCCTTGACCTTGGCGGCTTCGGGGGAGCCGGCCTTGAGATTGCGCAGGCTATCGCCGATCAGCGCGGTCACCTTGCCGCGGATCGCTTCGGCAAGGTCCGGATTGCCGGCCGCACGCTCTTCGATGACGCGCTCCAGCATCGAACGGGCGAAGGTGACGCCGCAGGCCTTGATCGCCTGCAGATCGATGGGTGCGAGAAGATGGACGGACGAAAGATCGGCGTTGCCGGCCAGCAAGTCGTCGAGCTTGGCGACGGCTTCGCCTTTCTGCGCGCGAAGGAAGGCAACCGGATCGTCCATCTCCAGCAGGTCGCGCATGGTCGGCGCTTCTTTCGACGTGATATCGAAAAGCGTGCCGTTTCGGACGGTGACGAGGGCAGGGCCTTGCGCATCCGGGCGCCAGATGCGGCCGACGAATGTTCCGGTGGTGAATGTATCTGAGCTCGCCATGTCGTTCGTCTCCTCCAAACTGCGAGTGTTTCTACTGCATAATTCCTTAAATCGAAATCGGTTTAAGGATAAAATTATGCAGTAGATTTAAAGCGCTGTAGCGCAGTCGATCATGCTTTTCCATCCGTTATCGCGGTAGCATTCGCTCGCGTTTTGGACTTTCACTTTCTTCAATTCAGCCAAAGACATAAGGCCCCGCGGCAGCGCCGCGGGGCCTTTGGGCCGCAAGCCGGGAGAGAGTAGCTTTAAGCGGCCTGAACCTTGCGATTGCCGCGCGCCCATTCCGGCAGCCAATCGCCATGGGCTACCAGCAGCTCGTCGACCAGCGACCAGATCTGGTCGAGATCGAGCTCGGCTGCCGTGTGCGGGTCCATCATCGCGGCGTGATAGATGTGTTCGCGATTTTCGGTCATCAAGGCTTTGACTGTCAGCTCCTGCACATTGATGTTCGTGCGGATGAGGGCCGTCAGCTGTGGCGGCAGGTCGCCGACATAGGTCGGCTGGATGCCGGAGGCGTCGACGAGGCAGGCAACTTCCGCCGCGCAATTGAACGGCAGCGACGTGATGCAGCCATTGTTGCGGACATTGCCGTAGATAACGGAAGGTTCGCCGGTCCAGACCGAATTGATAATCGACGAGGCATATTCCTTCGATTGCTTGACCTCGATCTTTTCCGCCGTGCGATATTCCTCCGCCTGGCTCTTCCAGCGGGCCACCTGCTCGATGCAACGCTTCGGATACTCGTCGAGCGGGATACCGAACTTCTCGATCAGGTCCTCGCGGCCTTCCTTGATGAAGTAGGGCGTGTATTCGGCGAAATGCTCGGAGCTTTCGGTGACGAAATAGCCGAGCCGGGTCAGCATCTCGTAGCGCACCTTGTTCGGGCAACGCGGGTTCCAGCCCGGCTTCGGCGCGCGTCCTTCGCGATAGGCGCGCACGAGATCGGGATAGAGATTGCGGTAGGAACCATCAGGCTGGCGATGCTCGAATTCGAGATAGAAGGCCATATGGTTGATGCCGGCGGAACGATAGCGGATCTCGTCGTAGGGAATGTCGAGATCGTGCGCCAGTTCCATCGCCGTACCTTGCACGGAATGGCAAAGACCGACCTGCTTGATCGTCGGGTACTTTTCGCCGATCGCCCATGTGTTGATCGCCATCGGATTTACATATTGCAGCATGATCGCGTTCGGGCAGACGGCGAGCATGTCCTCGCAGATCTTCCAAAGGTGCGGAACCGTGCGCAGGCCACGCATGATGCCGCCGACGCCGAGCGTGTCGGCGATCGTCTGGCGTAGCCCATACTTCTTCGGCACTTCGAAATCGGTGACGGTGCAGGGCTCGTAACCGCCGATCTGGAAGGCGACGACGACGAAATGAGCACCGTCGAGCGCCTTGCGCTGGTCGGTAAAGGTCTCGACCGTGGCGGAAGCACCGAGCGTCGAGGCGAGCTTGCGGGCGACGATCGCGCTTTCGTCCAGCCGCTGCGGATTGACGTCCATCAGCGCGATCCTCGCGCCGGCAAGTGCCGGACGCTGCAAGACGTCGCCGATGATATTCTTCATGAAGACGGTCGAGCCGGCTCCGATGAATGTGATCTTGGGAGTGCCTGTCATGTCAAAATCTCCTGAATGCTATGAAGCCACCTCGAACGCCGCTCTGACAAGGCGTTCGGTGTAAGCGGTCTTGGGATGCAACAGAACCTCTTCGACCGGCCCTTCCTCCATGATCTTGCCGTGCTGCATGACGATGACGCGGTGGCAAAGGGCGCGGACGACCTTGAGGTCGTGGGAAATGAATAGGTAGCTCAGACCTTTCTCGTCCTGCAGCTTTCGCAGCAGGTCGATGATCTGGGCCTGGACGGAGAGATCGAGCGCGGAAGTCGGCTCGTCGAGAAGGATGAATTCCGGCTCGAGCGCGATAGCGCGGGCAATCGCAATGCGCTGGCGCTGGCCGCCGGAAAATTCATGCGGAAAGCGCGAGAGAATGTTGGCCGGCATGCCGGCGCTGACGAGCGCTTCCTTGACGCGCTCCAGCCGCTCGGCCTTGTTGGCGCCGAGGTTGTTGACCACCAGCCCCTCGCAAATGATCTGGCCGATGGTCATGCGCGGATTGAGCGACGAGAACGGGTCCTGGAATACGATCTGCATGCGCGAACGCAACGGCCGCATTTCGGCGCGCGAGCGGCCATGGATTGCCTGCCCGTCGAAGAAAATCTCGCCGCTATCGGCATCGATCAGCCGCACCAGCGCTTGGCCGAAGGTGGTCTTGCCGGAACCGGATTCACCGACCAGGCCGAGCGTTTCGTGTCGGCGCAGATCGATATTGAGGCCGTCGACGGCGACGAGTTCGCGCATGTCGGGCTTGAAGAAGCTGCCGTGACGCAGCATGAACGCCACCTTGACGGATTTGCCTTCGAGGACGGTGTCGCAGTTCGGCGGCAGCGGCTTTGCCTGTCCGCGCGGTTCCGAGGTCAGCAGGTGCTGCGTATAGGGATGCTGCGGATTGGCGAAGAGCGCCTCTGTCGTGTTGTGCTCGCGCATTTCGCCATGCTGCATCACATAGACATAGTCGGAGAACTGACGCACGACCGTCAGGTCATGGGTGATCAGGATGACGGCCATGCCGAGCTGCTTCTGCAGATTGCGGATGAGGTTGAGGATCTGTGCCTGGACGGTGACGTCGAGCGCCGTCGTCGGTTCGTCGGCAATCAAGACGTCCGGATCGTTGGCGAGCGCCATGGCGATCATCACGCGCTGGCGCTGCCCGCCGGAGAGCTGATGCGGATATTGCTTCAGCCGCGCTTCCGGATCGGGAATCTGCACCTGTTTCAAGAGGTCGAGAGCCCGCTTCTCAGCGTCGCGGCGGCTGACCTTGCGATGAACCCTTATCGCTTCGACGATCTGGCTGCCGATGGTGTAGATCGGATTGAGCGAGCTCATCGGCTCCTGAAAGATCATCGAGATGCGGTCGCCGCGCAGCTGCCGGCGCGCGCGTTCGGAGAACTTCAGCACGTTCTTGCCGTCGTAATGGACGACGGATTTGTCCGAAACCACGGCGCGCTTGGTCAGCAGCCCCATCACTGTGCGGGCCGTCACCGATTTTCCCGAGCCGGACTCACCAACGATGGCAATGGTTTCGCCGCGATAAAGCTGGAAGGTGATGTCCTTGACGGCATCGACCATGCCGTCCTCGACCTTGAACTTGACGGCGATGTTGCGGGCGTCGATGACAGGCGAGGCTGTCTTGTTCGCGGCATCGAGCCGCGTGTCGGGGGCGAAGGAATTGACGAGTGCAAGAGCCATATCCGTTCTCCTCTCAATAGGGATCGATCGCGTCGCGCAGGCCGTCGCCAAGGGCATTGAAGGCGAAGACGGTGACGAGAACGAAGGCGACGGGGGTGAGGATCCAGGGGTAGGAGCCGATGACGGAATAGGTCGACGTATCCTGCAGCATCAGACCCCAGGAGATCAGCGGCGGTTTGACGGCAAAGCCGAGGAAGCCGAGGAAGGATTCCAGCAGCACTACGCTCGGGATCGCGAGCGTCACGGTCACGATTACGTGGCTCATGACATTCGGGAAAATATGCTGCAGGATGATGCGCCGATCGGTCGCGCCGACCGCCATGGCCGCGCGGACATAATCGATGCGCGCCAGAGCCAGCGTCTTGCCGCGCACCTCGCGTGACATCTGCGCCCAGCCGAGCGCCGACATGACGACGATGACGAAGGCGAGGAAGACATTGGTTGGAGCCGTCACCGGGATCAGCGAGGTCAGAGCCAGGTAGAGCGGCAGCTGCGGGAAGGCCAATACCACTTCGACGAAACGCTGGATCCAGGCATCGAGCGTGCCGCCGAAATAGCCCGATATCATGCCGACCGCAGTGCCGACGACGGTGACGATGGCAACGACCGTCAAGGCGATCATCAAAGAGATGCGCGAACCGTAGATGGTGCGCGACAGCACATCCCGGCCGAATTTGTCCGTGCCGAGGAAATGGACGGGACCGCCGTCCGTGGCGCCGAAGAGATGCCGGTCGCCGGGGATCAGGCCAAAGAGACGGTAAGGGTCGCCCTTGACGAAGAGGCCGAGCAGGCGAGGGTGATCGTAATCCGGTCCGACGATCGGCTGGAAGGTTACGGGATCGAGATCGCTGGTCTCGGCGAGGGCGTAGACCCGAGGCTGGAGGACGAAATTACCATCCTTGTCGTGAAAGCTGATGACCTGCGGCGGCGCGAAGCCGGTGTCCGTCGCCTTCGGATCGAGCGGTGCGACGAATTCCGCGAAGATCGCCATCAGCAGGAGCAGAACGACGAGGGTCAGGCCGCCCATGCCGGTCCAGGAGCGCTTCAGGCGACGCCAGACCAGCGCGATGTAGCTCTCGTTGCCACTCTTCTGCTTGATCTTCTCTTCGGGCGGCGGCGGGGAATTGCTGAAAGCAAGCATCAGTGGATCCCTCCCTGTTGACGCACGCGCGGATCGAGCAGGGCAAGCAGCACGTCAGCGATGATGTTACCGATGATGAGGGTTGCCGAAAGCACCATCATGAAGGTTGCGGTCACGTAGACGTCGCCGACGGCCATCGAACCGACGATCGCCGGTCCGACGGTCGGCAGCGTGAAGATGATCGCGGTCTCGATTTCGCCGGTCAGCATGTAGGGCAGGACGACACCCTGATACATGATCAGGGGATGAAGCGCATTCGGCACAGCATGGCGCATGACGACGGCGCCGCCGGAAAGGCCCTTGGCGCGCGCCGTTTCCACATATTGGGCATTCAGCGTGTCCAGCAGGTTACCGCGCATTATGCGCATATTGTAGGCAAGGCCGCCGAACGTGGCGATCGCAACGACCGGCCAGACATGCTTGACGAGATCGACGAATTTGGCCCAGGACCATGGCGCGCCGCCATATTGCGGCGAGAAGAAGCTGCCGATCTCCGAGACGTTGAGCTGGAAGACGAGGATGTAGACGATGATCAGCGCCATCAGGAAGCGCGGCACCGTCATGCCGAGGAACGAGACGCCGGCGAGCAGATTGTCGATCCAGCTATATTGCCGCGTTGCGGCCCAGATGCCGAAACCGATGCCGAGAATCGATGCCAGGATGTGGCACACGAGCGCCAATGCCAGGGTGCGCGGCAGGCGCTCGCCGACGACATCGGCCACCGGCTTGTTGTAGACCATGCTGTAGCCGAAATCGCCTCTGGTGACGATGCCGCCGATCCAGTTGAAGTATTGGACGACCATCGGCTTGTCGAGACCGTGCTCGCGGCGATAAGCCTGCGCCTGCGCATCTGCCTGTTCGAAGGACGCGCCGCCCTGGTTTATCAGCTGCGAGCGGATGTAATCGGCATAGTCGCCCGGCGGTGCCTGTATGATGGCGAAGGTCACCACGCTCAGGATCAGGAGCACGGGAATGGCGGATGCTATGCGAACGAGCAGGAATCGTAACATCGGACGGTTCGCTTCTCTTGATGCTGTCGACAATCTCGATCCGATGAGGACGATATGTGCCAGCGGTTCATGTTTGCCCGGCGATGGCTGATCGCTGGAATGCTTCAGGTTTCGATGGCAGCCGGGGTCATGCCGGCTGCCATCGGGTCGGTTGGAACCTTATTTGATCGGGCCGGCGCCGCCCGGAGCGCCCGGTAGTTCCTCGGGGAACAGCTCGTATTTGCCCTGCTTGTCTGCCGCCACCCAGAGCCGCTCGCGGATGATGGAATCTTCAGCCCAGTTGAACAGGAAGATCGGCGTACCGGGAGGAACGTTGGAGAAGCGCTTGTTGATGATGAGAGCTCCCGGATATTCGGTCAGACCGATATTGTAGAGATGCTCCGTCGAGATCTTCTGGAACTGCTTCATCAAGGCCACGCGCTCGTCATTGTCCTTCGATGCGGTGAACTTGTTGACGACATCGACCATGTCCTTTTCGAAGGGCATCAGATCCAGCTGTCCGCTTTCCGGGGCGCGGTGATTCCAGCTCGTGCGCGGGCCGACGGGCGCTAGCTGCTCGGTGTTCTGCACGACCGAGGCAAGCTCCGTGGTATTGCGTCGTACCATCCAGTCGAAGCGGCCGCTGTAGTTGGCATCGTCGCGCTTGGGGCCGACCAGCGCATTGATGATGACGCGCAGCCCGAGCTTTTCCATCTGGCTGACGACGCCCTCGGCAAGGCTCTTGTCGGTGGTGTAATCGCTGCTGACGAGAAGGGTGATCTCCACATCCTTGCCGCCATTGACGCCGGCCGGGAAGTTGACGATGCCATTGCCATCGGTGTCCTTCAGCCCGGCTTTTGCCAGTTCGGCCTTCGCTG
Organism: Martinezella tropici; assembly: GCF_008370325.1. Lineage (GTDB taxonomy): Bacteria > Pseudomonadota > Alphaproteobacteria > Rhizobiales > Rhizobiaceae > Rhizobium > Rhizobium tropici_B. Next base: position 190,900 of record NZ_VNIP01000008.1, read on the forward strand.
CGGCGAGATCGAACGGGTAATAGACGGTGGATTTGCGATCATAGAAGCTGCTGCCGGAAGCCAGGCCCCCCGGATAGATCGCCGTGAACGGTCCCTTGACCAGCGACTCCCCGAGCGCCTTGCGATCGAGCGCCATCGTCACGGCCTTGCGGAAGTCCTCGTTGCGGTTCAAGTCACGTACTGCCTGAGCACGGTCGTCCGGATTGCCCCAGCCATTGGCGGAGAAATTCATCTGCAGGTTATAGCCGATGAGGCGGGGACCGAAGGCGAGGCGAGCCGGGGCATCCGGCTGCGCGGCGCGCTTCAGCGAGGCGACGAAATTTTCCGGCTGCTCGAGATTCGACAGGTCGCCGGAGCCGGCAACGGCCTGCACGTCACGGTCCGCCCAGGTCGAGAGCTTGTAATGCAGCTCGTTGAAGTAAGGAAGCTGATTGCCCTTCTCGTCGACCTTCCAGTAATAGGGGTTGCGGCGCAGGACGATGATGTCGTCGGAACGATATTCGACCGGCACCCAGCCACCCATGACTGGCATGTTCATATATTCCGGCGGGAACGCGTTCTTGAACTGATCGTAGGTGTTCTTGGAATATTTCGGGTGCTGCGGCTTCAGGATATGCGACGGGCCTGGGCAGAAGCTCGGATAGGCCATCGTGTAGAGATATTGCTTCGGGAAGGCATCCTTGAAGGTCCATTCGACCGTATAGTCGTCGATCTTCTTCAGCGTCGTTCCCTCGCCGAATGCTTCCGGCGATGCGCCGCCGCCAAGCGGCGAGACATTCGGGTCGATGACCTCGTCATCCCAGTAGAACATGATGTCGTCGGCGTTGAAGGGGGCGCCATCGGACCATTTCGCGCCTTCGATCAGGTGCATGGTGAGCTTGTGGCCGTCCGGCGACCATTCCCAGCTCTTGGCAAGGTTCGGCAGCGGTTCGGTATCCTTTGCCTCGACCTGGAAGAGCGGAGCCGTGCGCGTCAGGCACTCCGAAAGAGCGATGTCGATGCCGCCCCAGCCCTGGGTCTGACCGGCACCATAGTTCCAGCCTTCGGGCCTGCCGCCGATGACATGACGCAGCGTGTCGCCATAGACGCCGATGCCGTCAGGCATATTGCCGGTCTTGAAAACAAGCGGCTCCTTCGGCAGTCGATCCTTGACGGGTGGCAGCTTGCCGGCCTTCACGAACTTCTCCGTGACCCAGGCGGGTTCGTGGTATTCCGGCAGCGCCTTGAATTCCAAAATGGAATTGCGCTCGACATATTTGATCTTTCCTTCCGCCGGAAAGACTGGCGGAACGGGCGGCACTGTCGGTTCGGCCGCGTAGGCGCTGATGGCGATCGCGGATGTGGCAATCGTCAATGCGGCCAGAAGGCCGATCGGTCGAAAATGTCTCATCTTCTTCTCTCTCCCAATATCGCGACCGTTCCAATCGAGGTGTCGCGCTCCTCCGGTAAAACGGAAGACGATTGACCTACGGCGGGAAATATCCCCTGAGATCCCCGCCGCAGTACCTATCTTCCGATCTGTATGTTCGTCAGCCGGCCTGCTTCAGCGCGGCTTTCTCCGCCCGCAGTTCCTCGATCGAACGGACATTGCGGCTTGCCGCACCCTTCCAATCGCGCGTCTTGACCTTGCCGCGCGACAGGCGCTCCTTCGCCTCATCAACGGCATGCGCGTATTGCGGCAGCCAGCGCGCCTCGGCGAGGACCATTTCGTCGACCATCTGCCAGACCTCCTCCGGTGTGGCGATGGCACCGACCAGCGGGTCGTGCAGAACGGCAAGCTTCAGCAGTTCGATATCGCCGCTGATGGCGGCATGGACCGACATGCGCTGGACGTTGATCGACGAAATGCAGGTGGCGGCACACGCCTCGGGCAGCGTGATGCCCGCCACCATGTTGATGCCGAAGCGATCGACGAAGCCGGGCGATTCGATGATGGCATCGCTTGGCAGATTGGTGATGACGCCATTGTTCTTGACGTTGAAATGGCCGCGATAGACGCGGTTGGTTTCCAGCGCCTCGAGAATATGGCTCGCATGCTCGTTCGAGCGTCTGCTAGCGTCGATCGGCTGCGAGGCACTGTCGAGGATCTGCTGGAATTCCGTCTCGAACCAGTTGCGCGTCTCGGTGGAGTGACGCAGGTAGCCGCCGGTCTCGCCATGGATCCAGTCCGACATGTCGATCCACTTGTTGATCTCGTCCGGGCGCTTGCGATACCAGGGCAGGTATTCGGACAGGTGACCGTTGCTTTCCGTCGAATAGACGCCGAAACGCTTCAGCACATCGATGCGCAGCTTTTCCTGCTGCGAATAGACCGGATGCGCCTCGAAGGCCGCAATCAGCTCGTCCTTGCCGATCTTGCGGCCGTTGAGGCGCAGATCGACGAACCAGGTCTGATGGTTGATGCCCGAGCAGATATAGTCGAGCTCGCGCTTGTCCTTGGCGCCGAGCACTTCGGCGATCTGTTCGGCGCCATGCTGGACGCCATGGCAAAGGCCGATCGTATCGACCTTGCCGTATTCGATCGCCGCCCAGGTGTTCATCGCCATCGGGTTGGCATAGTTCAGGAACTTGGCACCGCTCTCGGCGACCTCGCGGATATCCTTGCAGAAGTCGAGAATGACGGGGATGTTGCGCTGGCCGTAGAGAATGCCGCCGGCGCAGATCGTATCGCCGACGCATTGGTCGATGCCGTATTTCAGCGGGATGCGGATATCCTCGGCATAGGCCTCCAATCCACCGACGCGGACACAGCTGATGACGTAGCGCGCGCCTTCCAGCGCCTTTCGGCGATTTGTGGTGGCGGTGACGCGCGTCGGCAGCTTGTTGGCCTCGACGATCCGGTCGAGGATCGCCTTGATCATCGTCAGATTGTGCTCACTCAGATCCGTCAGCGCGAACTCGACATCGCGGAATTCCGGCACGCAGAGAATGTCGGTAAACAGCTTTTTCGTGAAACCGACGCTGCCTGCGCCGATAATAGCGATTTTGAAACTCATGATCCTCACCTTCAAGTCGGTAGAACAAGCAGCGGCAGGGGAGAAAACGGGCATTTCGCCCTATGATCGCAACGGTTGCGAAATAGGCCGAAATCGTGTCTTTTTCTTCAATCGCCGATCCTCAACGGCGGTCAAGCGCTGTTTTCTGGCGGGGATTATGCCTATAATCACCCAGCCGAACAGAGAACTATTATGCTTTCAAGGGTAATTTTGTGCTGCAGGAATTGATCGATAACGGACAGGTTATGCGGACGGTTTCGCTGCCGCGCGGCCGTCACCGGCTGCATGCCATGCCGACCAGCGCCGGATACGAAATCCGGCACGACGAACCCTATGATTGGGACGGCCGCCGGCGCGGCCAGACGCCGTTTACCGTGCTTCAGCACACGATCAGCGGCACTGGTCGATTGCGCTATGAAAACCGCAACTATCGTGTGAATGCGGGCGATACGCTGCTGGTGCTCGTGCCGCACAATCATCGCTACTGGCTGGAGAAGGGTGAGCGCTGGGAATATTTCTGGATCTCGATGAATGGTGAGGAGGCGTTGCGCATCCATCGCCTGATCCTGGCCGCTGCCGGTCCTGTGTTGAAGCTGCAGCAGGCGACCATCGATCAGCTGGCCGATTGCGGCCTGCGGCTCGTCAAGGGCGCCACGACGCCCGCCTCGGCTTCGGCGATCGCCTATGAGGCGGCCATGGCGCTCTATGACGACGTCTTCGGCTCGCATGCCTTTGCTGCCGACCGCTCCGTCATGCAGATTGTCATCGACTACATTAACGCCAATCTCGACAAGCCGCTACCGGTCGAAGAGCTTGCGAAGGTGGGTGGCCTCAGCCGCGCGCATTTTTCGCGCGTCTTCGCCGAGAACGAAGGCGTGCCGCCGGCGGAATTCGTATTGCAGCAGCGCATGCAGCGTGCGGCGAAGCTGCTGACGAAGGCTGCCTTCATCCCGGTCAAGGAAGTCGCGATCATGTCGGGCTTCGATGATGCCAATTATTTTTCCAAGGTGTTTCGCCGCATCTACGGCATCAATCCGACGGAGTTCCGCACCACCGGCATGTATGCCGCGGTGCGCAGCCCGGTCGAGGAGGCGAAGAACGGGCGAAACCGATAAGTCGCGCGCCGGCTGGGGTCGCCGCCGTTTGCCTGCCCGGGAAAAGCGACCTCAGGAAAATCGAAATCCGCCAACCGGTCGCATTGCCTGTCCGTGGCGAGCCTGTATACATATCGCCCCGCGGCGCTTGTGCCTTCCTCGCCGTGCGCCTGATTTCCAAGCAACATCTGTTCGTCCCCGCTGCGACGGGCTAAATCGATAGGATTGAATATGCGTTCTGTTGTCGCCTTCAACGAATCCTGGACGTTTCATGAAGGATTTTCGCCCGGAGATGTCGGCCGCCCGCAGGAAGGGGAAAGCGTCACTCTGCCGCACACGGCAGTCGAACTGCCCCTCAACTATTTCGACGAGAAATCCTATCAGCGCGCCTTCACCTATCAGAAGATAGTGAAGTGGGACGAGACATTTGCCGGGCGCGAGATATCGCTGATCTTCGATGCTGCCATGGCGGACGCCGTCGTCTATCTGAACGGTGAAGAGATCGTCGCGCACAAGGACGGCTATACGCCCTTCGAGGCGCGCCTGACCGGCCGCCTGCATCAGGGCGAAAACCTGATCACGGTCAAGATCGACGGCAGCGAGAACCCGGAGATTCCGCCTTTCGGCGGTCGGATCGATTACCTGACCTATGCCGGCATCTATCGTGATGTCTGGTTGAAGCTGGCCGATCCCGTCTCGGTTGCCAACATCAAGGTCGAGACCGGCGACGTCCTTTCCGACCGCAAATCCGTGACCGTACGCTGCGACATATCCAATCCGCAAAGTCTCGCTTTCAAGGTTACGGTGACCGTTACATTGCGATCCGCCGATGGCGCGGCCATCGCCTCGGGGCAGGCGGTCACCTCCGGCGAAAGCGTAGCGCTCAACTTCGATGGCCTTGCGGACATCTTGCTCTGGGATCTCGACAATCCCGTCCTCTATTCGGCCGAGGTGGCACTTGCGAGTGATCACGGGGCGGATCGTCATGCCACGACGTTCGGCTTCCGCACGGCAAGCTTTACTGCCGAAGGTTTTCTGCTCAACGGAAAGAAGCTGAAGCTGCGCGGGCTCAACCGCCATCAGGCCTTTCCCTATGTCGGCTATGCGATGGGTCGTTCCGCCCAGGAGCGTGATGCCGAAATCATGAAGCGGACGCTGAAGTGTAACATCGTGCGCACCTCGCATTATCCCCAGTCGAAGTGGTTCCTCGACCATTGCGACCGCATCGGCCTTCTGGTTTTTGAGGAAATCCCCGGCTGGCAGCATATCGGCGATGAGGAATGGCAGCAGGAATCGATCCGCAACGTGCGCCGCATGATCGAGCGCGACTGGAACCACCCCTCGATCGTCATCTGGGGCGTACGCATCAACGAGTCCCAGGATTCCCACGATTTCTACGCCGAAACGAACCGCCTGGCGCGCGAGCTCGATCCGACGCGCCAGACCGGCGGCGTTCGTTATATCACCGAGAGCGAGATGCTCGAGGACGTCTACACCATGAATGATTTCATCCTCGGCAACGAGGAGCTGCCGGGTGCCAACCGGCCGCGCATGCCGCTGAGGCCGCAGCAGGAAAATACCGGCCTTTCCAGGGACGTGCCCTATCTCATCACCGAATTCGGCGGCCATATGTATCCGACGAAAATCTACGATCAGGAGCAGCGTCAGGCCGAGCATGTGCGCCGGCATCTGGAGGTCCTGAATGCCGCCTACGGCGACCCATCGATATCGGGCGCCATCGGATGGTGCATGTTCGACTACAACACACATAGCGATTTCGGCTCCGGCGACCGGATCTGCTACCATGGCGTCATGGATATGTTCCGCGAGCCGAAATTCGCCGCTTATGTCTATGCCAGCCAGTGCGAACCCACCGAAGAGATCGTCATGAAGCCGGTGACGATCTGGGCGCGCGGCGAGCGGAATATCGGCGGCGCTCTGCCGCTGATCGTGCTCACCAATTGCGATGAGGTCGAACTGCGTTACGGCTCGCTGACCAAGCGCCTCGGCCCGGACCGGGAGACTTTCCCGCACCTGCCGCATCCTCCCGTCGTCTTCGATCACCGTTCCTTCACACCGGACGAACTCGGTGTATGGGGGATGGAGTGGGAAGACGTGCATTTCACCGGCTATATCGGCGGCAGAAAGGTTGTCGAGCAGCATATGGTCGCCAATCCGCTGCCGACGTCGCTTCAGGTCGAAGCCGATGCCGATACATTGCGCACAGGCGAGCGCGATACGGATACGGTGCGCGTCATCGTGCGTGCGCTCGATCAGGCCGGCTCGCGTCTGCCTTTTCTCAATGAGGCCATCACGATCAAGGTCGAAGGTCCGGCGAAGGTTATCGGGCCGGAAACGGTGGCATTCCAGGGCGGGACCACGGGCTTTTGGTTGCAGGCGACGGGCAAGGCAGGCGCCATCAAGCTCGAGGTTGCCTCACCGCGCTTTGCCAGCCAAAGCCTGAGCTTCATCGCGAAATAAGCAAGCTGCCGGCTCCCGTCGTCATGCGGCGGAGCCGGCAATTTCTCCTGGGATTTGCGGGATCGATTGCAGCAGCGTCTGCCGTGCCGAAGCGAGATGCTGGCGGCAGGCGGCATTGATCCTTTGCTGGTCGCGCGATTGCAGCGCTTCGATATAGTCGAGATGCTCCACTACGGCGCGGGCATTGCGCTCGCGTGCGAAAGCCTTGTTCCACTGATAGTGATAGTGAAAAATGATGGCGATGACGTCGTAGAACTCGGTGATGAAGCGGTTCTTCGAGGCGCGATGGATGAGAAGGTGAAATCTTTCGTCGAGGCGCGAGAAATCGCGATAATGCGCGTCGAAATCTTTGAGTAGCTCGCGGTGTTCCTGCTCGATCGCCTTGAGATCCTCCCAGGCGCGATGATTGGCAGGCAGGCGGCCGAATTCGGCTGCGGAATGCAGCTCGAACATTTCCCGCACGTCAGCAAGTTCGAGCGCGAATTCGCTGGTGAAGCCCTTGAGAATCCAGTGGCTGTTCGGCCGCTTCTCGATCAGGCCGAAGCGGCTGAAACGGATAAGAAATTCACGAACGACCGACGTGCCGGTGCCGATTTCGCGCGCCAGCTCCAGCTCGTTGATCTGCATGCCGGGCTGGGCTTCGTCGGACATTATGCGCACCATGAAGCTGCGCTCGATGATATCGTGCAGTGAATCGGTTTCTTCCTTGGGGAAGAAATCAGCATCCGTCGGCAGGCGCAGCACCGTCTTCTGCCGCTTGTTCCAGAGAATGATGCCAGCGTCGCTGAGACGCATCAGGATCGCCCGCGCCGTGCTGCGGCTGACGCCGAGTTCGGCCGCGATTTCAGGCTCGCTCGGCAGCTCGGTATGGAGCTTCAGGCTGGCCGCATAGCGATTGTAGGCTTCCTTGAAGAGCGTGTTTTGCCTTGCCATTTCCCCCTCGCGTATCATCGCCGCTCTTTACCGGCGGCGCTGTCTGAACCATGTCCCGATGGCAGTCAATTGCAGGAGTTATGTCGAAACTGCTGTTTCCGCCATCTCCCGTGACGGTCCCCATGATTTCCTCGTTGACACCAAAATGTTTATTGTAGATAAAAAACAAAATCAATGGCGATGGATGTCGAGAGCCTCCGTTAATGCCACCGAAATTGAAATGATCGTCATCACAAGGGAGAGGTGATGCAGAGAAGAACAATCGGCAGGACGGGCCTCGAGGTCACGGAGATCAGCTTCGGTGCTGCGGCGCTGGGCGGTCTCTATCGTGCCTGCCCTCGCGATCAGGCGATGAAGACCTTGCAGGCGGCCTGGGATAGCGGCATCCGCTATTTCGACGCGGCACCCTGGTATGGCTTCGGCCTTGGCGAGCGCCATGTCGGCGATTTTCTGCGCGATCAGCCGGAAGACAGTTACGTACTGTCGACCAAGGTCGGTCGCCTCATGCGGCCGGTGCCGAGCGACAAGGTGCCGAATTACGGCTACGTCGATCCGCTGCCTTTCGATGCCGACTATGACTATTCCTATGACGGTATCATGCGCTCGGTCGAGTTCAGCTATGCTCGCCTCGGTCTCAATCGCATCGATATTCTCTATGTCCACGATATCGGCGGCTATACCCACGGCAAGGCACTCAACGAGCGTTACCTCGGGCAGCTCCTGGGATCCGGGTTGAAGGCTCTGGAGGCGCTGAAATCATCCGGCGCGATCAAGGCCTATGGTCTTGGTGTCAACGAGGTGCCGGTCTGCCTGGACGTCATGCATGCGGCCGATATCGACTGCATTCTGCTTGCCGGTCGCTATACGCTGCTGGACCGCTCGGCCGTTGCCGAGCTGTTGCCGCTTTGCGAGAAGAAAGGAACATCGCTGGTCGTCGGCGGTGTCTTCAACTCCGGCATTCTGGCGACTGGCCCCGTGCCCGGCGCGCATTTCGACTATCTGCCGGCAACGCCGGATATCCTGGCCAAGGTTGGGGCTATGGAAGACATCGCCCGCAAGCATGGTGTACCGCTTGCCCAGCCGGCGCTTCAGTTTCCGCTGCGCAGCCCTTGCGTAGCCTCGGTGCTGATCGGCACGGCGAAACCGGAAAGTCTTGTCCGCAACATGCAGCTCGTGGAGCCCCGGCTTCCCGACAGTTTCTATGCGGAGTTCGAAGGATTGACCCTGGTGGCGCCGCCGTTGGGAGACGAGGCGGTCCGGGTCTAGCAATTCCAGGAAAAGTGCGTAGCGGTTTTCCGTCCGGAATTGCGTTGAAATAGCAGGTGGAGCGTTAAACCGCTCCAGCAGATTGGGAGCTTCGAGCCGTCGGAGAGACGGCTTCGTAGAGGAGGAAAGCCTGTTTTGGCGTCGGTGGCTTTTCCGCCGCGCGATGCGTGACGCCGCAAGGCGTCGCGATACCAGCCGTAAGCGTTCAGCGGCAGGTGTGCAGGAGAGAGAGCGCGTTGAGAGGAGAAGCAGATGAAAATTGCCAAGTCACTTTTGTCCCGCCGCAGTTTTGCCGGCCTTGCCGGTGCTGCCGTCATCGCCATGGCGATGCCCATGCAGTCCTTCGCGGCCGACGTGACAATCCCGATCATCGTCAAGGATACGACGTCCTTCTATTGGCAGATCGTTCTTGCCGGCGCTCGCCAGGCAGGCAAGGATCTCGGCGTGAAGGTGCCGGAGCTCGGCGCTCAATCGGAATCCGACATTAACGGTCAGATCAGCATTCTCGAAAATGCCGTTGCCGGCAAGCCGGCAGCGGTCGTGATCGCGCCAACCGAACGCAAAGCGCTCGGCAAGCCGGTGGATGAAGCCGCCAAGTCCGTACCGGTGGTCGGTATCGACTCTGCCGCCGATTCCAAGGCCTTCGTATCCTTCCTGACCACCGACAACGTCCAAGGTGGCCGTATCGCCGCCGATGGCCTTGCCGCCGCGATCAAAGGAATGACTGGCAAGGAAGAGGGCGAAGTCGCCATCATCACCAGCCTGCCGGGCGTCGGCTCGCTCGACCAGCGCCGCCAGGGCTTCCTGGAGGAGCTCAAGAGCAAGTATCCGGGCCTCAAGGTTGTTGCGGATAAATATGCAGACGGCCAGGCAACCACCGGTCTCAACATCATGACCGACCTGATCACGGCCAATCCGAAGCTCGTCGGCGTCTTCGCTTCCAACCTGATCATGGCGCAGGGCGTTGGCCAGGCGATCGCTGAAAACAAGCTCGGCGACAAGATCAAGGTCATCGGCTTCGACAATGACGACAAGACCGTCGGCTTCCTGAAGTCGGGCGTTCTTGCCGGGCTCGTGGTGCAGGACCCCTATCGCATGGGTTACGATGGCATCAAGACGGCGCTCGCCGCTTCCAAGAAGGAAAAGGTCGAAGCCAATGTCGATACCGGCGCCAATCTCGTCACCAAGGCGAATATGAGCGATCCGAAGATCGATGCTTTGATCAATCCTAAGGTCAAGTAAGGCTTGAGGCCGCGCCCGAGAGATCGGGCGCGGCCTTTCGTCCAGCCGCCCTCTAGGCGGTCGCGCAGCGATGCGAGGAAGGAGACCTCATGACGAGCCTTGAAGAAATCAGCCATCGACACGACGACACCGTCAAAACGGAAGCAAACCGCATTCCAGCGGGCTCGCCCATCCTCGAACTGAAAGGGTTGCAGAAGCGCTACGGCTATGTCGAGGCGCTGAAACCGGCGACGATCACGTTTCTGGCCGGTGAAATCCATGCCATCGTCGGCGAAAACGGTGCCGGCAAATCGACGCTCATCAAGCTTCTGACCGGCGTCATCACCAGGACGTCAGGCGAAATCTTCTGGTGCGGCCATCCCGTTGCGCTCGCAACGCCCAATGAGGCGATCGCCCGCGGCATCAATGCCGTGCATCAGGAAGTGGTGCTCTGCCCGCACCTGACGGTCGCAGCCAATCTTTTCCTCGGCGACGAGGTCAATCGTTTCGGCCTGATGCGCAAGAAGCAGATGGTGGCCATGGCGCAGACCGTGCTCGACGATCTCGGTTTCGGGCTGCCGGCCGGCGAACTATTGGGTTCGCTCACGATTGGCCAGCAGCAGCTGGTCGCGACCGCGAGAGCTGCGATGCGCGGCACGCAGTTCCTGATTTTCGACGAGCCGACCGCCTATCTCACACGTCAGGAATCGGCGCAATTATTCAAGCTGATCCGCCGCCTGCAGAGCGAGGGCGTGACGATCGTCTACATCAGCCATCGCATGGAAGAGGTGTTCGAACTCGCCGATCGGGTCTCCGTCCTGCGCGACGGCACGCATGTCGGCACCCGCGCGATTGCCGAAACCAACGAGGACGAGCTGATCAAGCTGATGATCAATCGTTCCATCGAGCAGATCTACCACAAGGAAGAGATTCCGATCGGCGACACTATCCTCGAGACACGCGGCCTCTCCGGCCCCGGCTTCGAGGATGTTTCGCTGACTGTCCGCGCCGGCGAGATCGTCGGGCTCTATGGGCTGATCGGTGCCGGGCGCAGCGAATTCGCCCTCGGTCTTTATGGGCGTCAGCCGCTCTCCGCAGGGGAAATCTACTGGCAGGGGCGCAAGGTCAATATCCGCAGCGAACGCGACGCGATGGAACTCGGCATCGCTCTTGCGCCGGAAAGCCGCCGCGATCAGGGGCTCTGCCTCAACCTGCCGATTGGTCTCAATATCAATCTGCCGGTGTTCAAGCGGCTGAGCCATGGTCCGATCATCAACAACAAGAGCGAGGCTGCGAATGCCGACAAGCAGATCCGCGATCTCAGCATCAAGACACCCAGTAGGCGGGTTCTGGTCTCCGCCATGTCGGGCGGCAACCAGCAGAAGGTCGTCATCGGCAAATGGCTAAGCTACGGCGCCAAGCTGTTTATCTTCGACGAGCCCACGGTCGGCGTCGATGTCGGGACTAAAGCGGAGATCTACCGGCTGTTCGCCAAGCTGCTTCGCGCCGGCGCCGGCATCATCGTCATCTCATCCTATCTGCCCGAGGTCTACGAGCTCGCCGATCGCCTGCACGTTTTCCGCCAAGGCCAGCTGGTCGCCAGCCATGATTTCCATGCGGCAACGCATGAGGAAGTCCTCGGCGAGGCGATCGGCGTCTGAACAACAAACAAGTCGAAAGAGGGAGAACAAGAAAATGGCCGCGAATACGACAGAAGGCCCGACGGTTGCGCCGCGGCGCAAGATGAACATCCTCTTCAGCTTGACGCTGATCCTGCTCCTGCTGGCGCTCTGGATCCTCTTGGGCTTCTGGACCGACAAGTTCTGGACTCCGCTCAACATCACCAATCTGATGCGTCAGGGCTCGATGACGGCCATTCTTGCGCTTGGCCAGACCTTCGTCATCATCACGGCGGGCATCGACCTCTCCGTCGGCGCGATCGTTGGCTTTTGCACCGTCATCATCGCCTGGCTGCTCCAGGCCGGGTTTCCGGTATGGGCCGCGATCCTCATTACCCTGCTATTCGGGGTCCTGATCGGGGCGTTCCACGGCTTCGGCATCGTGCGCATGGGTTTGCCGCCCTTCATCATCACGCTGGCGACACTGACGTCGCTGCGCGGCATCGGCCTGCTGATCACCAACGGTTCGACGATCAATATCGTCAATGACGATTTCACCAATTTCGCCGTTTCGGACTTCCTGGGGATTCCAAGCCTGTTCTGGATGGTGATCCTAGTGGCGATTCCAGCCGTCATTTTCCTGCATCTGAGCCGCTGGGGCCGCTATCTTTTCGCCGTCGGCTCCAATCGCGAAGCGGCCCGGCTTTCCGGTGTCAACGTCAATTGGATGATCTATCTCGCCTATATACTGTCGGGAACCTGCGCCGCCTTCGTCGGTGTTCTGCTTGCCTCGCGCATCGCGATCGGCAATGCCACCCAGGCCGATGGCTGGGAGCTGCAGGCGATCGCTTCGTCGGTCATCGGCGGAACCAGCCTGTTCGGCGCGGTCGGCTCGGTCTATGGCCCGCTGATCGGCGCATTCATCCTGGCGACCATCAACAACGGCGCCAATCTATTGAACCTGAATTCTTTCTGGCAGCGCATCATCACCGGTGCCCTGATCATCGTTATCGTCTATTTCGATCAGCTGCGGCGGCGGCGGCTTTAGAGCAAATCCAGGAAACGTGCGCGGCGGTTTTCCGTCCGGAATTGCGAGACGACAAAGAGATGGAGCGGTTCAGAGATTTCGTGAAAAGCTGAACCGCTCCGGTCCATTGCCACCAATCCGGTGGTCGGTCTGCGATCAGGCTGGCGAGGGGCGGGCCCTTCGCCAGCTGAAGTTCCGCAAGAGGTTGCGCAGCGGCTTTTCGACCAGCTCATAGGCAAATATCCCGAGCACTGTGCCTGCTATAGCGCCGAGGAAGGCGACCACATCGGACGGGATCGGTGTCGATGCCGCGAGCTTTACCACGACCGAGATTGCCAGCGTATGCCACAGATAGATGGAGTAGGAGCCGTTGCCGAGATAGGTGAGCGGCGCAATCTGCGGCAGCCTACCGCTGCGCTCGACCGAGACCATGCCCAGTACCAACGCTATGGCGAGCGGACCGCAGGTTATCTCGTTGAATTCGAGGCTAAGAATTTCAATGGCCGCAAAGCCGCCAATCGCCGCGACCATGAGCGCAAGGCCGAGGCCGAATCCCGGGATATTTCCCTTCAGCCAGAGCTGCCCGAGAACCGCGCCCGCCACAAACTCGAGAATGATCGGTCTCGTATAGGTGACAAGCAACGGCGATTGCGGATGGATGATCACACCGGCGATGACGAAGGCGACAAAGACGCCGATGAGGCTGCCGAGACGCAGGCGCTGAGGCAGGAACAGGCAGGCCGCGAAGATGACATAGAAGAACATCTCGAAGTTCAGGGTCCATCCTTGAACCAAGACCGGCCAGATCTCGTTGCTATCGTTTGGCGAGCGGAGAGGAATGAACAGCAGCGAACCGAAAATATGGCTTGTCGTCAGCTTCAGGTTCGGAAACAGGCCGACGACTGCCCCGCCGATCATGATGGCCGTGACGATCCAGTAGGACGGCGCGATGCGCTGCAGCCGATCCAGCACGAAGCGCAGCGGCGTGACGGGACGGCGTTCGCTCATGGTCCACATGATGAAGCCGCTGATGACGAAGAAGACGTCGACGCCGGCAGCCCCGATGCGAAAATGGCCGCCGCTGCGCTCGGCGGCGTGGAAGAACACCACGGCGAGTGCGGCAAAGGCACGAAGATACTGGATACCGTAGAGCGTTTTCATTGGCCCGTCCGCGGCTCCCAGTTTACAGGCGTCGCGAATTGCATCCGGTCATCGCCGGCGGGCAGTGGCGCGTTTAGGCGCGCTCGCGCTCGCATGGAGAGTTTTCCTGCCGTGAAATAGAACAGGAAGGAGCCGACATGGTACGGATTTAGAATATCGATCTCTACGAAAGAGCGGATCAGTAAGAGGGTAGCGACACCCAGAAGGATGTAGGATTCATCGTTTCTGATGTCGCTCAGGAAGCGGCTGATATGGCCGATGAAGGCCGTCAGCAGGATCGAGGCGAGCAGGAATACGCCGATGAGCCCGGTTTCCACCGCGGTCTCGATATAGGTATTATGGAAATGGAAACCGGCTCGCGAAGCGATGAAAAACTCATCCCATAGTCGCTCGGGCTCGGAGAAGCCCTGGACCCAGTAAGCCTGATAGCCTACCCCAAAGAAGAGGTTCTGCTGCGCGGCGGCGATGCCCTGCTGCCAGAGATAGGTACGTCCGGTGAGCGTGGAATCCTTGCCGAAGGCGCCGAGCACAAGGTCGACCGCGCCGAGATAGACGCCGGCAACCGCGAGGACAACGCCGGAGACGGCCACGGTCACAAACAGCCTTTTGCGCTGTCTGGGCGACAGGTACAGGATTACGCGCAGGCTCACGCATAGGACCACCACCAGCCCGGTCGTCAGCACAGAGGTTGCCGATTGCGAGGCAAGCAGGCAATAAGCGGATAGCAGGCCGGCAATTCCCGCGCCCAGCATCCAGATTCGCCGTTCGCCAAGAACGAAGACGGCGGTAAAGGCGAAATAGATGCCGATCGAGGCATTAAAGCCGAGCTGGTTCTTGGAGTCGAAGGCGCCGACGAAGCTGTAGGTTCCATCGATCGGATCATAGGCATAATAGCCGAACAATATCGAATAGATGAGCACGATGCTGGTGCCGGCGATCGCGCCGCGTGCCAGCGTGCGGATATCGAGCGTGCGCATGGCAACCAGGGCGCAGAAGATATGCGTCATATACTGGATCGCCGCGCGCGCCGTCACGGAGGGCACGACCGACCAGAAGATCGACAGGCAGGTGAAAACACCGAAGGCGAAAAGCCAGAGCTGCTTCTGGTAGCTGCCGAGCACGTTGCGATAGTCCATCATGACCAGCGGGAACCAGAGCGCGTAATAGAGCAGGATCGAAGGCTGGCCGAAACGCGAGGAATAGGCGAAAACGAAGAAGGAGAGAGCAATCGCCACCGTGCCATAGGTGACGTTGCTGCCTGGACGAACAAAGATCGATTTGGCTATCCGCATCGACTTCCCTTATCGCATGGCAAGACCGGTGCTGACCTTGATGAGGTCACCGGGCAATACCTGCGTATTCTCCTGGGCCTGGATTTCCTTCGACTGGCCGTTCTCGTCGCGAATGATCGTGTAGGAGATGCTCACACTCTGGCCGCTAGGATCGAGATTGCTTGCATCCGAGGATTGGGCAAGCGCTTCCTGCATCAGCGACTGGCTGGTCGAGAGCTTCAGCTGCAGGGTTTCCAGCTGCGTATCCGTATCCTGCATATCTTTGGCCAGCGAGCTCTGCCAATCGTTATGCACGGTATTCTCGTCCTGGGTGGCCTTGTTGATGTCCTGCTTGGCTTTCAGCGACGCCGTTTCCGTATCGAGAAGGGTGGCCTCCAGATCGGATGCGCGCTGTTCAGCGGAGATCCGGCGGGAGGCAAGTTCAAGCCCCCGTTCGGCTAGGCTTTCGACCTTGTCGCGGTCGGCCTTTGCCAAGTCCAGCTGACGGCTCTGCGTCTCGTTCTTTTTCGAAAGCGCTTCGACTTCGTTCTGCAGAAGGGTTTTCAGATCTTCCAGGGTCTTCAGCTGGTTCCTCATGCGCTCGGCGCGGGTCTGCATTAGCGCCCGCTCGCTTGCAAGCACACTTTCTGCTTGCGGCGTTTGCTTGAGTTCCGGGGGAACGTCGATTTCGTCTTTGCCGGCCAGTTCGGCCAGCAGGCGCGCCTTGCGCATCAGAAGGCGGCCGCGCTCGGCCATGTAGACGACGGCGTCGCCCTTTGCATTGATGAAATCCCGCGCAAAACGCTGGCCGGCATCGGCGCGACGCATGCCGCCCCCAAGGCTGACGGCCTTGAGCACGGTGAGATTGGGCGCGAAGGGATATTCGCCCGGATTCTGCACCTCGCCTGAAAGATAGATCGGGCGGAACTGGGAGAGTTCGACCGAAGCCGAGGGGCGATCACGCAGGCCGAACTGCTTCTGCAGCCCGAGGCCGATGGCCTCTGCGATCTGGTCCGTGGTCTTGCCCATCGCGGGCATGTCGCCAATGAAAGGAACGGAGATCGAGCCCGAGGGGCCTACTGTGTAGTCGCCTGAAATCGAGGACCAGTCGCGAACGGCGCCTTCTGCGGTCTGCCATTCGGCAACGCGCACATGCAGCTTGTCCATGACGCCCAGATGATATCCGGGCAGATTGTCGGCTGACGCCGAGACGGACGCTGCGCAAAGGCTGAGAGCGACGAAAGCTGCGCATCGAAGAGATGTATTCACGCGAACAAGCCTCTTGAAAGGCCGAAATTCAATCATGCAGGATCTTCCCTGTTAGTGGTTGGCAGCCCCGCCGAGCGCGGGAAAACCGCAGGAGATGACCCGCGGTATCTGCCGGTCATCATCAATAGCTGCCGCGCGAGAGGCAGACCGCAGGAATGGTTTTGGCGATGATCTTCATGTCGCTGCTGAGCGACCAGTTCTTCACATAATGCGTGTCGAAGGCGACACGGCTGGCATAGGAGACGTCGTTGCGGCCGCTGACCTGCCATAGACCGGTCAGGCCGGGGCGGGACTGCAGATAATAGATCGCGGCGGTCTCATAGAGCTCGAGCTCGTCCTCCACGACCGGTCGCGGGCCGACGATGCTCATTTCGCCGCGGATGATGTTGATCAGCTGCGGCAGTTCGTCGAGGCTGAGCTTGCGCAGCACTGCGCCGACGACGGTGACGCGAGGGTCATCCTGCAGCTTGCGCGTTGCGCGCCACTCCTCCATTGCCTTCGGATTGGCTTGCAGATGGGCCTGCAGAACCTTGTCACCGTTGACGACCATGGTGCGGAACTTCAAGCAGCGGAAGCTCTTGCCACTATGGCCGACGCGGCGATGGCCGTAAAAGGCGGGACCCTGGTCTGTAAGTTTCACCAGCAGCATCAGCATCAGGAAGAGCGGGCTGATGAGAACTAGAGCGGTCATTGCGGTAGAGACGTCGAAAACACGTTTCAATACTCCACCAGTTGGCGGAAAGACGTCGCTTTCCGCGGCGCTGAAAAAAGCCGATGTGGCCGATCTCGTCGCAGATTTCATAGAGAAAACTCCATTCATGTTGACGATTGGTCGGGAATGCTCGGACGCGTAACTAGAGCCGGGATGAACGGAGTGTAGGTTGGGAATTGGACTTTTTAAGCCAAACTTTTGTAGCGATATGGCATGGCGGTATATATTTACCGCATCAATGGTGAGTTGGTTTAAATCAGTGATCAAGAATGGATGGGTTGTACTGTATCAAACCTCGTATAATGGCAAGGTTGATAGCTCTGTTGCCCCATAGTCGACAGTTTCTAAGGACATTATAGGTGGTGAAGAGTAAGTTGTTCATTATCATTGGTTTCGAAAGCTTCTGGTCGTTCTCGCTTCAGCTATATGCTATCTTGATGCCATCCTGACTTCTTCACAGGATATATTGCAGTGCAGCAATGTTTTGCGGTGCACATACTGATAGCGGCTTTTCCAGGACTTTGTAATAAAAGTTGATTGAATTGATGAGGAAGCCAGGGGCATATGGCCGACCGCGTCTGTCGCAATAATTGTATGTTGGCGCTACGTATCCATATAATTGCAAAGAGAAAGATGAACAAATTCAATTGTAATTATAATCGAGGCGTAGTTTTAACAGGCGCAGCGTTAGGATCGTCTCAATTCGCAACGGATCACTGTGACTTGGTTGAATCTCAATGAATCATAAAATATATTTGGTGTTAGGGTCTGATAAGGGAGGAAAGACCTTGATCGCATTTTCCATAATAGCTCAGCGGGCGAGGTAAGATTATGTACGCGCCGCGCGTTTTTGTCAGCATGTTGGGCACGCTGATCGTATTTGCCATCGCAACGTACTTTTTGACGAATTCTGTTTGGACCACGCTGATCGAAACGATCATCTGTGCCGTCCTCCTGCAGATCGGCTATTTTCTCGGTGTGCTCTATCTCGTCTGGAAAGAGCGCAGGTCGCGCCATGCCTTCCTGACCGAAGACAAGGGGCTCGCGCCGGGCCAGGAGGATACGAAGGTCGGTAGCCTTTCCCCATCCAATTTCAAGCGCTCCGAGCCGTTCAAACCTTAAGTCGGCCCTAAGTCGAGTTGTCAGGCAGATCTTTTGCCGGTCCGGCGGTTGTCGGATCGAAGCCATGTCCTAAGTCTCCGGCAGAACCATTGGAGGCTGACGTGACCGACAGTGCAGAAAAAGGCGTCTGCGTAATCATCGCCGCAAAAAATGCCAGCGATACCATCGGGCTGGCTATCGCCTCGGCTCTTCGGGAGCCGGAAGTGGCTGAAGTCGTCGTCATCGATGACGGTTCGACGGACGGAACCGCTGCCGCGGCCGCCAGCGCCGACGATAACAGCGGCAGGCTGACAATCCGAAAATTCGAGAAGAACCGCGGTCCGGCGGCCGCACGCAATCACGCGATCGAGATATCCAAGGCTCCGTTGATCGGTATTCTCGATGCCGACGATTTCTTCTTCCCGGGGCGTTTCGCCTCGTTGCTTGCCGCCGACGATTGGGATTTCGTCGCCGACAATATCGCCTTCGTCAATGCCGATACGGTTCCGGATGCCCATGCAAGGCTCGATCACTTCGATGCGAAGCCGCGCTTTCTCGATCTCGTTGCCTTCGTCGAGGGCAATATTTCCAAGCGGGGCGTGCGTCGCGGCGAGATCGGTTTTCTCAAGCCCTTGATGCGGCGGTCTTTTCTGGATGCGCATGGCCTGCGCTATGACGAAGCGTTGCGCCTTGGCGAAGACTACGATCTCTATGTGCGCGCGCTGGCCAAAGCCGCGCGCTACAAGATCATCCATAGCTGCGGCTATGGCGCGGTCGTGCGCAGCGATTCCCTGAGCGGCAGCCACAGGACCGAGGATCTACGGCGGCTCTATGAGGCCGACCGGGCCATCCTTGCCAAGGGCGGCCTTTCTTCGGCGGATGCAGCCGTGATCCGCCGCCACGAGCAGCATATTCGCGACCGCTACGAGTTGCGGCATTTCCTCGATATCAAATCGCAATCCGGCCTGTTCTCGGCTGCGGCCTATGTGCTGTCGCATCCCGTCGCCGTTCCGGCGATCGCCGGCGGCATCCTGGCGGACAAGACGGAGCGTTTCCGCAAGCGTGGCGGTGCGCCCATCGCCCATTCCGGTGCGAACGGCCTGCGCTATCTCCTGCAGGCCGCTCCGGAATAGGGATCGCTCGGAAACTTAGAGCGGTTCAGCGTTTCAGGGAATCGCCAAACCGCTCTATCTCTTTGTTTTTTCGCGATTCCGGACGGAAAACCGCTGCGCGCCTATTCCTAGAATAGCTTTAGAGATAATCGCGTCGCACGCCTTCGATCGCGCCGAGCAGGCGTTCCTTGCAGGCTGCAAGTGTTGCGTCTTTGCTCAGCTGCGGCTTTGCCTTGCTGGCCTGCCAGAGAGCCAGGGCCGAAGGCACGGCAAGCGCCTGCTTTGCCATGACCCGGAACGTGGTCTGCTCGGGATCGGCAAGCATGATATTTTCCCCGTACCGCTGCTTTTCGAGTTCGGCGGCAGCTTGCTTGCTGCGTTCGAAGCCGACGCCCCAGAACTTGGCGCCCTTGGCGATCGCTTCGGCGCGGGTGGAAACGGGGATGTGCTTGGGCGCATAGGTCACGCCGAGTGAGCGTGCCCAGTCGTTCCATTTGAAGCTGTTGATGGATCGCGAAGAGCTGACCGCGATCCACGGAACGCGAAAGGCATCGGCAAGGATGGCGCCGTGCATCGATTCCGCGACGATCAGCTCGGAGGCTGCGATTTCGCGGATCACGGCCTTCGCCTCGCCACGGGGATCGAGATAGGAAAGGCCGACGGTCTTGCAGATCTCGGGCCAGAGGCCGGCGGCAGCCGATTCCCAATGCGGTATGAAGGTGCGCCGGCCGTTCTTGGAAATGTTCTGGAATTCCGGCATTTCCGTCACCAGCACGGCGGGATCGACGATGCCCATTTCGGCTGGCAAGCCGATCTTTTCCGCCGTCAGGGGGCCGCGGACGCTGCGGATGTCCCATTGCGACCTGTCGCGCATGTCGGGAAGGGAACCGTAGCCGAAGCCGCTGCCGATGACGAGCTTGCGTCCGTCGGTTGGCAGGATTTCCGTGTTGAGAACGGTTCCGACGCCGACCAGCAACGTTTCTTCATGAACGTCGCGAAGGCCGGGAAGCAGGAAATCCCAGAGCCAGAGATTGAGATCGTCACCGAAATTGCCATGGGTGGATTCCCAGTGGAACGGCTTCATGCAGGACTCCTTGCTGACCAAACGATAACGGGGACATGCCGATGGCTCTTGGATGCGGCATGCACAGCTTATGCTGCGGTGCAAAATCTAGGGCGCAAGTTTGCCGACGGCAAGCTGCATCGCGCTTTGCAAAATTGCGGGGTCGCGCAAGGCCCATTTCGCGAGCAATCCAAATTGCGGCAGGCGCCGCTGCCGCAGTTGCCGCGCCTGGCTCCAAAGTGCCTGGCGACGGGCGCGATTTTTGTAAAGGCGGATGGCAGCGACATCCTGAGGTCGGCGTGAAAATCGCTGTTCCAGCGTGTTGAGCGCCGTCCAGGTGTTGAACTGCTGACGCAGGAATTGCGGGGAATCATTGTCGATGCTGTGAAAAATGTTCACGCCCTCGCCACGCAGCGCGCCGGCGTTTTCGCATAACAGCACGCGCTTGGCCGCCAGAATGCAGTCGCAGAAATAAAGGACATCCTCCGCCGCCAGCCGGAGCGTAGGCTCGAAGCGCACCTTTTCGAAGAGAGGTCTGCCGATCACCATGCAGGACATATGCAGGAAGCTCCAGTCCTGCAGCATGACGCTGGCGACATTCGGGATCTCGATGACGGCCGGCTTGTCCGACAGCCGCACGATATCGGCTGACTTTGCGAGTTCGGCGATGCTGAAATGATAGTAGAACTCTTCGCCTCCGTCGATGGAATCCCAATAGCAATCGGCGTCATGACGTGTCAGTGCCCCGAATGCATTGCTCAAATGCTCGGGTGCCCATTCATCGTCGGAATCAAGGAATGCGACAAAGCGGCTGGCGGCCGGCACGTTGTCGAGACCGGTATTGCGCGCCCCGCCCGGTCCGGCATTGGTTTGACGAATGACACGGATGCGGGCGCGCTCGTCGGCGCCCAGCGACTGCAGCTCTTTTTCCGCCGGAAGCGGCGATGCGTCATCGACGACGAGAATGTCGAAATCCTGAAACGTCTGCCGGGATATCGATTTCAAGGCGCGCTGCAGAACGCCCGGTTGCTTCTGATAGAACGGAATAACAATCGTGAGAGACGCCATTTTCCCGCCTTTACGGTTTTCAATCCAAGAGTTTGCGGCCTCATCCCCGGGGACGTAACCATCGGCTTCTCGGCTGCATCCATCGCCAATCTTCGGCTGTTTGCCCGGTGATGGATGCCGCCGCGACGCCAACAGGTAGCGTCCATTCGGTAGGGAGCAATGTCGAAGGCGGAGATTTCTCAAACTTTATCCCTGCCGGATGCGCGATGCCGAATTGCCCCCTAGTGATCTATTGTGACACATTGGTTCTCAGGATTGGACGGCATTACACCCATGAGAAGAGCGGTGCGGATCGATATTCCCATATCGATTGCAATAGTGTCGTATTTTGGTCATGCTTCGCACTGCAAACTCTGCTGCGCTGCAAAAAATCTTCACCCTCCGGTAAAAATCTAGCTACGCTGAAAACCTTGCGTGAAGTCGGCATTAAAAAATGCCCAGTTTTCCTTAAACCCTTTTTTCCACACGATTTTTCTCCTGCGCAAAGCAATTGTTTGAGCTTTCGAGCGGTCCAAAAGGGTTGTTCCAACGCGGTGTGGAGTATCATTTTTCGCCCATTTTTGCTGCGCCGCCATATTCCCTTTCCAAAGATCGCCCTAGGTTACGTTTGCGAGCTCTGCAATGCTCTGAACGAAATAGCTGCAAGGGGGGATGCAGCACGAAGAAGAGGTGACAGACATCGTGAATGTGACTGCCAACGTGTCTTCGCGGATAAACCTCATGCGTATCGTGCTCATCTCGGGCATCATCTTTGTCCATATACCGTTCGATATGCGTACCAGCCCGTTCAACGGCGCATATGGCGTTTTCGACTGGCTGCGGGTGTTCCTTCGTGACAGCCTGTTCCGCGTCGGCGTGCCCTGCCTGAGCGCGATTTCAGGTTACCTGTTGTTTCGCCAAGGCACGACATCGCTAGACTATGGGAAGATTATTCGCCGAAAGACAAAGACAGTCATTCTGCCTTTCATGCTGTGGAATAGTGCGTTCTTTGTGTCCGTCCTTATCCTCCAGTACTACGGAATTGGCGATGGATATCTGCCTGACTTGTCGGAATCTACTCCGCATACGCTATCGACTCTTCTGTTTGCGATCGACGGCACGCCGATCAATCTGCCGCTTTACTTCCTGCGCGATCTTTTCGTCTGCATCCTGCTGTCGCCAATCCTTGCTTTTCTCATCAGCCGTGCGCCATTGCTGACACTGGTTTTCCTGCTTCTCATCGCAGCATGGCCGGTATCGATCGGCATCGTGCTGCGGAACTCGATCCTCTTCAGCTTCAGCTTCGGGATTTATCTCAGCCTCTATCGCGTCGACGTGACGGCCATGGATCGCTATGTCGCGCTGATCGGTCCCGGCTTCATTGCGCTTGCGGCACTTCTGGCAACCGCCGCCTATATGGCAGGACCCGGTTTGCCCTTGTGGCTCGAGGTTTGCCGCAATCTGATGGTGATCGTCGGCATTCCAGGGTTCTGGGCGCTATCGTCGATCTTCATCCGCAGCCGTATCGGGCAGAGGCTGGCTGGAACCGGCAGCCTCAGCTTCTGGATCTTCTGTGCCCATTATCCGCTGCTTTTCTGTCTCTGGGTTCTTTGGAAGCGCGGCGGCAGCGAACTTTACCCGATCTTCTATCTTCTGGCGGCAGCGCTTGCCTTGCTGCTGCTGCCCCTGACGAATGGCATGGCGCGTTCCGCCATGCCAAGCCTCTATAACCTGCTGACCGGCAGCCGGACGCGCCCACTGGCCGAAGCCCGTGCCGTCCAGATCCGCGCCGCCGAAGATCGGCGTGCGCGTTCCGAGCAAAGGTGATGCCATGACGACATCGAAGAGCTACGCGCAAAGACTTGGTCTTGTCTCAATCGCCCTTTTGGGTGCCTGCTTCCTGCCGCAGGCCGTGTCCGCGCAGGATGATCAGCCGAAGGCGGGATCCTTCGTCGACAATTTTGAGCGACTGGACACCAGCCGCTGGTACATCTCGGACGGCTGGAACAATGGGCCGTTTCAGAATTGCACCTGGTCGCGCAAACAGGTGAGCATTACGGACGGAATGCTGCAGCTGCAGTTCATCCAGTCCAAGACCGGTCAGCGGGACTACGCCTGCGGCGAAATTCAGACCACCAAGCGCTACGGCTACGGCACCTACGAGGCGCGCTATCGTACCGCTGCCGGATCTGGCCTCAACTCCGCCTTCTTCACTTATATCGGCCCGACCGATAAGAAGCCGCATGACGAGATCGATTTCGAAGTGCTTGGCAAGAATCCCGGTCAAGTCCAGGTCAACCAATATATCTCGGCCAAGGGCGGCAACGAGAAGCTGGTGCCGGTTGCCGGCGGTGCCGATCAGGGTTTCAACGATTATGCCTTCGTCTGGGAAAAGGACCGCCTGCGTTACTATGTGAACGGCAAGCTGGTTCAGGAGGTCACCGATCCTTCGAAGATCCCGACCAATGCCCAGAAGATTTTCTTCAGCCTCTGGGGCACGGACACGCTGAGTGCCTGGATGGGCAAGTTTGCCTATTCCGGCCAGCCGGCCGCCATGCAGATCAAGCGCGTTGCCTTTACCGCAGCGGGCGAGAAATGCCTCTTCCCGGAATCGATCACCTGCAAGATCGATTGAACCTGACCGGTCGCGCGGTGCCTTGCGCGGTCGGTTGCGATGCCAGGATGCAACACCAACCATACCAGGCGCTCGGTTTCGGCCGGGCGCAAAAGCGGATACTTTGATGCTGCATATTCTTTATTTCGTTCACGATCTTGCCGATCCGGCTGTGCGCAGGCGGGTGCTGATGCTGCAGGCCGGCGGGGCGCTCGTGACGCTGGCGGGCTTCCGGCGCGACGACAACGCGCTTGCCGCCATCCATGGCGTCGAACCGATCGAGCTCGGCAAGACGCAGGACGCTCAGTTTGCGCAACGTGTAGCCGCGGTGGCCAGATCGGCGGCGAAGCTGCGCGGCGCATTGCGCTCCGTTGCAAGACCGGATGTCATTATCGGCCGCAATCTCGAGATGCTGACGCTGGCCAATCGCGCCAAATCCGTGTTCGGCGGCGATATGCCGATTGTCTATGAATGCCTCGATATCCATCGGCTGCTGCTGCGCAATGATGTGGTGGGTGGCGCACTTCGCAGCGCCGAGCGCCATTTCGGTTCGCAGGCGGCATTGCTCATCACCAGTTCTCCCGCCTTTGTCGAGCGCTACTTCCGGCCGCGTTCCGGCCTGCGTCTGCCGGTTATGCTGCTCGAAAACAAGGTGCTCGCACTTGAACCTGCGGCAAGCGCCGTCGCGCCGGTTGTCCGCCCGCCGGCTGCAGGCAAGCCATGGAAGATCGGCTGGTTCGGCGCGCTTCGCTGCCGGAAGTCGCTGACCTTGCTCGATGAATTTTCCCGCCGGATGGACGGGCGTTTCGAGATCGTGCTGCGGGGCCGGCCCGCTTATTCGGAGTTTGACGACTTCGATGGCTTCGTGCGCAAAGCGCCGTTCATGCATTTTGCCGGCGCCTACAAGAATCCCGAGGACCTTCAGGCGATCTACAACGATGTCCAGTTTTCCTGGGCGATCGACTTCTTCGAAGAGGGCCTCAATTCGAGCTGGCTGCTGCCGAACCGGCTTTACGAGGGTGGCCTCTACGGTGCCGTGCCCATCGCCATCGAGGGCACCGAGACGGCACGCTTTCTGGCAAGCCGAAAGATCGGGCTTACGCTCGATGCGGCCGACGCCACGCAGCTGGCGGCACTCTTGGGCGGGATGGACGAGCAACGTTACGTTGCCGCCTTCGACGCCGTGGCGTCGCAGGATCGCAAGCAGTGGATGATCGATCGCGCCGATTGTCATGGTCTGGTGCAGCGGCTGGCGTCGCTGACGCGCGCTAACGAACAGATCGCCGAAATAAAGGCCCTCTCACAACTGCATCGCAATAGAGGTGGATTGCAATGACGAACGGAAGTTCAGGGGACACGCGTTGCATAATCGTTATTCCCTGCCTCAACGAGGAAAAACACATCGAGCCGCTGATCGACAAGCTCGGGCAGGCTCTGGACGAACTCGATGCCAGGATCGTGGTGGCTGATGGCGGCAGCACCGATCGCACGCGCGAAATCGTCCGGGAGATTGCCGTGAAAGATCCGCGCATCCTGCTGCTGGACAATCCCAAGCGGCTGCAGAGTGCCGCCATCAATCTCGCCATGGAAACCTTCGGCGACGACTATGATTATTTCATCCGTATCGACGCTCATGGCGACTATCCGGCCGATTACTGCCAGACACTGGCTCAGGAAGCCCGCGCCACAGGCGCTGATTCCGTTGTCGTCGCCATGCGCACCATGGGCTTCAGCGCCTTCCAGAAGGCGACGGCCGTGGCGCAGAACTCCAAGCTCGGCAACGGCGGCTCGAAACATCGCGAAGGCGCCAAGGGCCACTGGGCCGAGCATGGGCACCATGCGCTGATGCGGGTCGCCGCCTTCCGCGCCGTAGGCGGCTACGACGAGACCTTCAGCCACAACGAAGATGCCGAGCTGGACTACCGGCTGCACAAGGCAGGGTTCCGGATCTGGCTCACGGACAAGACGGCCATGACCTACTATCCGCGCGCCAGCGTCCCGACGCTCTTCAAGCAGTATCTCGGCTACGGCCGTGGCCGCGCGCGCAATATCCTCAAGCATCGCAGCCTGCCGAGCCTGCGCCAGATGCTGCCGCTGGCGGTCGTGCCGATCTTCATCGGCGCCTTCCTGGCCGTGCTCAACTGGATTGCGGTCATTCCCGTCGGCCTTTGGGCCGTCGCCTGCATCGCTTACGGCTTCTGGATCGCTCTCGGCCAGAAGAACCCTTACGGCCCGCTCGCCGCCATCTCGGCCATGGTCATGCATTTCGCCTGGTCGATGGGGTTCTGGATGGAAGTCTTCAGCTTCCGCAATCGCAGGATCGCGTCATGACACAAGTCCATCGACGCCCGATAAGGATCGATATCGCTGTTTGCACCTACCGTCGGGCAGAGCTTGACCAGACGTTGCTGTCGCTCGCCGTGCTTGCCATTCCCACCGGCGCGATTGTCCGCATCATCGTCGCCGACAATGATGTCACGCCAAGCGCGCGCGGTCGTGTCGACGCCATGCGTTCGGCCGTGCCTTTTGAGATCGTCTATGTCCATTGCCCGGCATCGAACATCTCGATTGCCCGCAATGCCTGCCTGGATCATGCAAGCGGCGATTTCATCGCTTTCATCGATGATGACGAGACGGCGTCGGAAGATTGGCTGGCGGAATTGCTCATCACGGCCGACACGACCGGCGCCGATGCCGTTCTCGGCCCCGTCCAGGCGGTCTACGCGAATAGCGCGCCCGCCTGGATGCGACGCGGCGATTTCCATTCGACCTTGCCTGTCTGGGTGGAGGGAGAGATTGTCACAGGTTACACCTGCAATGTGTTGCTGCGTCGCGGCGCGCCTTCGCTTGCCGGACGGCGTTTCAACATCGCGCTTGGCCGCAGCGGCGGCGAAGACACCGAGTTTTTCATCCATATGCACAAGGCGGGCGGCAGGATCGCCTATGCCGAGGATGCGCTGGTCTACGAACCCGTTCCCAACAAGCGCGCCACCGTTTCCTGGCTGTCGAAGCGCCGGTATCGGATGGGCCAGACGCATGGGCGCATGTTGCTGGAGGCCGCGACCGGCTTCGGACGCTGGCGCGCGATTGCGCTCGCCGGAACGAAATCCGCCTATTGTTTTGCCGCTGCCGCACTGCTCGCGGCCTCTCCCATCAAGCGGCATCGCTATGGCCTGCGCGGCATCATGCATGCCGGTGTCGTCAGCGGCCTCTTCGGAGTTCGCGAAATCGAGCAATATGGAAGTCTGGAGAAGGCGCCGCAATGACGGATTTCATCCCCGATGTCAGCTTCGTCATCGCTGCCTACAATGCCGAGGAAACCCTCGAGCGCGCCATCGACAGCGCGCTGGCGCAGGGCGCCGTCAGCATGGAAGTGATCGTCGTCGACGATTGCTCGACGGATAGAACGCGGGAGATCGCCGGCAACCATCCCGATCCACGTGTTCGTCTCGTCGCCATGGCCCGCAATGGCGGGCCGGGCGCTGCCCGCAATGCCGGCCTGGACGCGGCTCGCGGTCGCTGGGCAGCCGTGCTCGATTCCGATGACGCCCTGCGGCCGGACCGCATGGCGCGCCTGATCGCCCGGGCGGAAAAGGCCGAGGCGCAGATCGCGGTCGACAATCTCGACGTCATTCGCGAGGACGTCGGAACGACGCTTCCGATGTTCCCCGAGGCGATGCTGGCGCGCATTCCGCTGCTGACGCTGGCGACATTCATCGCCTCGAACATGATTTTCCGTTCGGAACACAATTTCGGCTATATGAAGCCGGTCTTCGAGCGTGCCTTCATCGAGAAGCATCGCCTGCGTTTCGATGAAACCCTGCGGATCGGCGAGGATTATATTTTCCTTGCTTCCGCCCTTGCCCGGGGCGGCGCCTGTGTCGTCGAGCCGATGGTGGGCTACCTCTATTATATTCGCGATGGCTCGATCTCGCGTGTTCTTAAAAAGGAACATGTGGAGGCCATGCTTGCCGCCGATGCCAGGTTCTTCGCCGAACATCCCTTCGGTGCGGCGGCCCTTGCCGCGCAGCGGCGGCGCACGCGCAATCTCAAGGAAGTCATCGCATTCCTGAAGCTGGTCGACAGCATCAAGGAGCGCGAGCTGCAGACCATGCTGAAGATCGCCTGCCTCAACCCTCGGGCGGTGCGCCATCTCAGCATGCCGATCTTTGCCCGTTTTCGTCGCCTGGCAGCATCTCTGCGGAGCGGCGGCCAGGCGACGCCTACCTCCCAACTTACCTCGCCCCTGCCCAATATGGGCGCAGGCCCTCACTCTAACAAAGGATAGAGCCATGGACCCCAAGCATCGTGTGAGAAAAGCAGTCATTCCGGTTGCTGGCAACGGAACACGCTTCCTGCCCGCCACCAAGGCAATGCCGAAGGAAATGCTGACGATCGTCGATCGTCCGGTCGTGCAATATGCCGTCGATGAAGCCATCGAAGCCGGCATCGAGCACATCGTCTTCGTCACCAGCCGCAATAAGTCGGCGATCGAAGATCATTTCGATGACACGCCGGAGCTGATTTCCTCCCTGCAGCGGGCTGGCAAGAGCCATCAGGTTACCGAGCTGGAGCGCCTTCTGCCGCGGGCGGGCGCCGTCAGCTTTACCCGCCAGCAGGCCCCGCTCGGTCTCGGTCACGCCGTCTGGTGCGCCCGCGACCTGATCGGCAACGAACCCTTTGCGCTGCTTTTGCCCGATATGCTGTGCTACGGCATGCGCGGCTGCATGGCCGGCCTGATGGAGCTCTATAACGAGGTCGGCGGCAACATTGTCGCCGTCGAGGAATGCGCTCCGGAAGAGACGTCGAAATACGGCATCATCGGCAAGGGCGCTGCGGTTCGGCACGGCTTTGCCGTGACCAAAATGGTCGAAAAGCCTCACCCGTCCGAGGCGCCTTCAAACTTTTACCTCAATGGCCGCTATATTCTTCAGCCTGAGATCTTCGACATTCTGGCCCGTCAGGAGCGTGGTGCCGGCAACGAGATCCAGCTGACCGACGGCATGCTGCGCCTTTCCGAGACGCAGTCCTTCCATGCCCAGGTCTATAACGGACGCACTTTCGACTGCGGGTCCAAGCACGGCTTCATCGAGGCGAATGTCGCCTTCGCGCTGGCTCGCGCCGATATCGGCGGCTTGGTCTATGACTCGATCCGCAACCTGGTCGTCTCGCACGAAGCGCAGATGACCGCCGCTTAAGCCTGTTCACATCGTGGCCTGCGGCCGAGAAGGCCGCAGGCCTGGCTTATTTTCATTCAGGCTTCTCCGACAAGGTGGTCGCCATGCATCAGAAGAACTTCACTTTCCACAGCGCTCTTCCGCAAGCGGAATCGCAGGATGGCTTCATCGATCTCGATCGGTTGATGGCGGTCATTGGGCGCCGCATCCGCACCATTATTTTCGCCGTGGCCGCTTTCGTCATTCTGGCTGTCGCCTACCTGCTGACCGCCACATCGAGCTACACCTCGATGACGCAGATATTGCTCGACGAAAACATGACGAAATATGCGGAGGATCAGCCGCCCGCGGCCAGCAGCCAGCAGGCGGACATGGAAATCGCCAGCGCGGTCGAAATCCTGAAATCGAACGAGATGGCGCTGCGTGTCGTCGATACGGCCGGTCTTGCCGACAATAACACGTTGCTCAATCCGCCGATGTCGCCTGCGGCGCTGCTCAAATCCGGTATCGGCCTGATCGTCAGCGTCTTTACGCCGGCCCGTCCGCCGATGACACCCGAAGAGCAACGCGAGGCCCAGCGGCAGAAAGTCGCCGCCGTCCTGCAGGAGAGCCTCAAGGTCGAGCGCGTCACGCGAAGCTCGGTCGTCGCCGTCTCCTTTAGTTCAACCAACAAGCGGCTCGCCGCCATGATCACGAGCGCCTATGCAAACGCTTATCTGACCGATCAGCTGAACGCCAATTTCGATGCGACCGAACGTGCATCCGTCTGGCTGCAGGAACGTCTGAACGACCTGCGCCAGCGCGCGCAGGAGGCTTCGCTCGAAGTCGAGAAATACAAGGCCGACAATGGGCTGACCTCGACCGGTGGCGAGCTGATGTCGGAACAGCAGATTTCCGATTTAAACAAGCAGCTGATTATCGCCCAGGCCGATACGGCCAGCGCTGCCGCGCGCTATAATCAATATAAGTCGATCATCGACCAAGGTCCCGACAACGCCGTCAAGAATGCCACCATCTCGTCGAGTTCGACCGACAATTCGGTGTTGCAGGATCTGAAGACGCGTTACCTCGCGGTCCAAAAACGCGAACAGGACATCACGCAGAATTTCGGCGCCACCCATCCGCAGGCCGTTGCGCTTCACGCCGAACGGCAGGACATCACGCGGCAGATCTACCAGGAACTTCAGCAGCTCACCGCGAGCTACAAGAACGAGTATGATGTGGCGCAATCTCGGGCAGCATCGCTGCGCGAAAGCATCGAAAATGTCGTCGGCAAGAATTCCGAAGCCAACAAGTCGCTGGTTCACCTGAACGAGCTGAACCAGAAGGCGACGGCGCTGAAAGGCCTTTATGAATCCTACCTTGGGCGCTTCGAGCAGGCGAGCCAGCAGCGATCCTTCCCGATCGCCAAGGCGCGCGTCATCTCGGTTGCCGGCGTGCCGACAGCGCCGTCGAGCCCGAAGAAGACGCTTGTCATGGCGCTTTCCGTGATCCTCGGGCTGATGGTCGGTTGCGGCGTGGCCGCATTCCAGGAGTTCCGCGATCGGTTCTTCCGCGTCGAAGCCGACGTGCGCTCCGCGCTTGGATTAAAGTTCCTTGGCTATCTGCCATTGCTCGGCCAACAGGCGAGCGGCAAGAAGAAGCGGCGCAAGGGGAATGTCGGTCAGGAGCCTGCGACCGCCGAGGAGGCGGAGCAGGGCGTTACCTTCGAGCGGATGATGCGCATCTCGGTCGAGGCGCCGCGCTCGATCTTCGCGGAGACCCTCAGGAACGCCAAACTCGCCAGCGATGTCATGCTGCAAGGTCGCGCGGACCGCGTGATCGGCGTCGTCTCGGCGCTGCCGGGCGAGGGCAAGTCGACGACAGCAGCCAATTTCGCCGCCCTGCTTGCCAGCAGCGGCAAGCGCACGCTGCTGATCGACGCCGACTTGCGCAATCCGGGCCTCAGCCGCACGCTGAAGTCTCCGCCGCAGGCCGGGCTTATCGAAGCCGTGCTCGGCGAAGTTCCCTGGACGAATGCCGTGAAGGTCGATCCACGCACCAAGCTTGCCATCCTGCCGGTCGTGGTGCGCGATCAGCTGCTGCACACCAGCGAACTGCTGTCGTCGCAGGGCATGCAGCAGCTCATGGAAAATGCGCGCAAGATGTTCGACTATATCGTCGTCGATCTCGCGCCGCTCGGGCCGATCATCGATGCGAAGGCCTTCGCACCACAGGTCGATGCGTTCTTGCTCGTCACCGAGTGGGGTGCGACGCCGACCAATCTGGTTCGCGACGTGCTTGAGCAGGAGCCGCAGATCAACTCACGTATCCTCGGCGTCATCCTGAACAAGACCGACATGTCGGAACTGCCGCGCTACAGTGATTTCGGCGGAACGGAGCGCTATCGGCAGAAATATGTGAGCTACTACACCGAGCCGCAGCCGCGCGCCCAGGTGGACGCGTAGTTCGCTCATACCTAGAGCGGTTCAGCTTTTCACGGAATCTCTGAACCGCTCTATCCCTTTGCTTTCTCGCAATTCCGGACGGAAAACCGCTCTGCACTTTTCCTGGAATTGCTCTAGCCGGCCTTGAGCCGGGCCCTTGCCAAGGCATGTTCACGCCAGATCGTGAATATGCCCGCCGCCACGACGATGAGCGCGCCCAGGATCATGGGCGCGCTCAGTTTTTCGCCGAATATGGCAACGCCGATGATGGCGGAGAAGACGAGCTGCAGATAGGTCAATGGCTGGATCACCACGGCGTCGAGCAGGTCGTAGGCGCGAATGAGGAAATAGTGGCTCGATACGCCCGTCAGGCAGAGTATGCCCATGAAGATCCAGTCATGGGGCGCGAGCGTCGTCCAGAAGAATGGCCCTATGCAGCTCATCGCGACAGCACCGACGACGCCCGTATAGAAAAAGCTGGTCATGGCGCCGTCTTCGCGGCTGACATAGCGGGTGAGGACGACATAGAGCGAAAACAGCAGTGCGCCGAATAGCGGCACCAGGAAACGCGCGTCGAAGACGCCGCTTTCCGGCGTCAGGATCAGCAGAACGCCGACGAAGCCAAAGCAGATCGCCAGCCATCGCCGCCAGCCGACCTTCTCGCCGAGGATCGGTATGGACAGTAACGCCACCATCAGCGGGCCGGATGAAAAGATTGCCTGGGAGTGAGCCAGTCCAACGATGACGAAGGATGAGATGGCGACGACGATCTGTGCCGCGAGCAGTAGGCCGCGGGCAATCTGCAGGATAGGCCGCTTGGTCCTGACGTTACGGCGCAAGCCCCCGGGTGCGCGCGAGGCCATGGCGATGGCGAAAAGCATGAAGGCCCAATAGCGGATCATTGCCACGAGAAGCGGCGGATAGGCGCTGACGAGATGCTTGGATATACCGTCCTGTATGGCGAAGATGCTGATGGCCAACAGCGTGAAGACGTAACCGGCTCTATTGGATTTCATGATTTTCGAAGGAAGAAGATGTGCAAGGCCCCGGAGGCGCCGGAACCCGGCGCCACGGTCACATTAGGCTATTCGCCGTTTCAATCATAGGATCAATATTTGCCTTCCGGTCCCGCCGGATAGCAGCCGTCAGCCTTTCTTGCGATCCGCGATGAAGGCGCTGAAACCTTCGATGAAGGTTGTCAGATTGTGTTTGACCTTCTCATCAATGAGTTCGCCTTCTTCATTGAAGACGCTGCCGGCCCGCGACACCATCAGCCTGCCGCCGAACCATGCATCGGCACCGAACGTACGCAGAACCGTCAGCCAGGCGTTCTGGCTGAGGATCGTGCCGAAATTGCCGGGCGAGGCTCCGAGAACGGCGATCGGCTTTCCGCCGAAGACCTGGGCGATATCGGTAGAGGGGCGGCTCATCCAGTCAATGGCGTTCTTGAATACGCCCGGAAGCGAGTTGTTGTATTCCGGCGTAAACAGGATCAGCCCATCGGCCGATATGGCCAGCTCCTTAAGTTCCCGCACCTTTTCCGGAATGCCGTCCGCTGCCTCGAGATCGGCGTCATAGAGCGGCACGCCATGGATGGTGCGGGCGATCAGCTCGACGCCGCTTGGCGCCAGTTCTACCGCTGCATGGAGCAGGGCCGTGTTGAAAGAGCCTTTGCGTAGGCTGCCTGAAATGCCGAGTATCTTCATTGCTTTCCCCGTTTGCCGTGAGGGGAAGACATTTATGCTTCGGCGTCCTTCGTCAAGGTCCTACGGCGATCTTATGCAGCAAGCAATGACTTCAGCTTGACGGAGCTTGCCGACAGCGCGGTGTGATCCGGATGCGCACGCGCCGCGATCAGCATTTCGGCGAGGCGGATGTCACGCGCGATGGCATTGCCGCGGCCGATACCGCTGGCGGCAAGCAGCCGCCCGTCAACACCAAGATGGAAGAGGATGAAGGCCCCGTCATCAAGGTCGCGCCGCACATGAGTGACCGCCTCATCCGCCAGGCCGGCGATCTGCAATGTCAGGTCATATTGATCGGACCAGAACCATGGCACGGCGGATATTTCCGCGCCTTCTCCCTGCATATTGGCGGCGGCGAGGTTTGCCTGCTCCTGCGCATTGCGCCAGGATTCGAGGCGCACACGCCTTCCGCCGTAAAGCGCCAACGGAAACGAGCAGCAGTCGCCTGCCGCATAAATGTCGGCAACGGAGGTTTCCAGCCGCTCGTTGACGGCAATACCGTTGTCGATCGCAAGCCCGGCTCCGGCTGCAAGCGCGACGTTCGGCAAGGCGCCGATGCCAACGAGCAGCAGATCGGCGGAGATTGTTTCGCCGTTGCTCAGCCTGACCATCGCCTTGCCGGCGTCTTCCTGTATGGCTTCGATGACCTGGCCACAGCGGATATCGGCGCCCTCCTGGCGATGACGCTGCGTAATCGCTTCGGCGATCGCTTCTGGCACCCCCCGCTTCAATACACGCGGCTGGCCTTCGATGACGGTGACGTCTGCACCGCGCGTGCGCGCCGTTGCCGCCAGCTCAAGGCCGATGAAACCGCCGCCGATAACGGCAATATGCTGCCCGGGGTAAAGAGCGGCATGCAAGGCCACGGCATTCGCATGTGTGCGCAGCACGCGGATGCGCTGCGATACACCGTCGACACCGGGAAAGCCGCGTGCCGAGGCTCCGGTTGCAAGCAGCAGCTTATCGTAGCTGAGCGCTTCTCCGTCCGCGAGCCTGATCGTCTTTATGGCGGGATCGATCGCTGTCACCGTCGTGTCGAGCCTCAGGTCGATCGATTGCTCCCGGTAATGCTCCAAAAGGGCGATAAACTTTGGCTCGGGCGGTTCACTCGATCCGCCTTTCGAAAGCGGCGGGCGTTCGTATGGGGCGAGCGGTTCGGTGCCGATAAGGGTGATATCGCCACTAAATCCCTTTTCACGAAGCGCGAAGGCGGCACGTGCACCGCATTCTCCAGCTCCAATAATGACGAAATTCGCCATGCTTGCCTCCTCAGAGCCCGATGAAGACGGTGCCGTTCTCGACCTTGACGGGATAGGTCTGCAAATTAATGCAGACCGGAGCACCCTTGGCTTCGCCGGTGCGATAGTCGAAGCGGCCATTATGCTTGGGACATTCGATGATGTTGTCCATGACCAGGCCGTCCGTGAGATGGATCTTCTCATGTGTGCACAGGCCGTCGGTGGCGAAATAATCGTCTTCGGGGCTGCGATAGACGGCGAAGGTTCGCCCGTCATGGTCGAAGCGGATGACGTCCTCTTCGTCGATCGCGTCAGCGGCGCAGACTTCGATCCAATTGCTCATGTTTTCCTCCCTTTGCATGTCCGGTTTTATTGAGCGGCGGCAGCCGATAGCTCGCCGTGGAATTCCTCGCGATAGGGTCGCGCTGTCGGCGGCAGCTCGCGCTTCAGGAAATAGTCCTCGTTGCGCAATTGCCGCAGGAATGCCGGTATCATCTCGCGATAGCCGGACCATATGGTCGGATTGGCGGCCGGCAGGTCATGCTTGATCATCGCATGCAGCTTCGGCAGCGCGTGGTAGGGCACCATCGGGAACATGTGATGTTCGACGTGGTAGTTCATATTCCAGTAGATGAAGCGGCTCACCGGGTTCATCATGACGGTGCGGCTATTCAGCCTGTGGTCGATGACATTGTCGGCAAGGCCACCATGCTGCAGCAGGCCGGTCAGAACGTGATGCCAGGCTCCATAAAGCCGGGGCAGCCCGATCAGCATCAGCGGCAGGATCGAGCCCATGGCGATCGCGGTTGCAATTGTTACGACATAGATGGCGAGCCAGATACGGGCGATGCGAATGGCCTTCGGCTGCTCCATCTCGGGAATGAAGTTCTTTTCCGCGGCGCTGACAACACCGCTAGCATTGCGCAGCATGTCGACCATCGCGTACCAGGCGTCGAGGATGCCGAAGAAATTCAGGATGAGGCGAAGAAGATCCGGCGGCCGCATGACGGCAATCTCCGGGTCGCGGCCGACGATGACGGTATCGGTGTGGTGGCGCGCATGGCTCCAGCGCCAGGTGACCGGATTGCGCATGATCATGAAGCAGGCGATCTGATAGACCACGTCGTTCATCCAGCGCGTCTTGAAGGCGGTGCCGTGGCCGCATTCATGCCAGCGGCTGTCGGAGGCTGAGCCGTAGAGCACGCCATAGGCGAAGAAAAAGGGAATGCAGATCCAGGATCCCCAGAAGTAGACACCAAGTGCTGCGAAGACGACCATGCTGCCGAGCCAGATGAGGGTGTCGCGGATACCAGGCGCGTCCGAGCGCTGCATCAGCGCCTTCATGTCTTTGCGCGCGATATCCGTGTGATACCATTCGGCAGCCGCAAGTCCGGTCTCCACCGCCAGCCTGCCGCTTGCGCCGAGCAGATCGTAGTCACGCTTGATTATCGTCGTCATTCCTGCCTCCCGCGATGTGCAACAGCGCACCGCCCTCGATGCCGAAAACGATAGATCGACTTTTCGCTTGCCTCAATGCATGAATGATGGAATCTATCAAAACATATCAAACTCTGACGTCATGAATGATGATATATCTCAGGAGTAGCCATGCGTCGCCCTACCATATCGGATCTTGCCAAGGCATCCGGCGTCAGCGTCGCGACGATCGATCGCGTGCTGAACGGCCGCCATCGCGTGCGGGAGGAAACGGCAAGGCGGGTCTACGAGGCGGCGCAGGAAATCGGCTATCACGCCGTCGGTCTGCTGCGTCAGCGTGTCTTCGAGGACCTGCCGCAATATCGATTGGGTTTCGTCCTGCAGAAGCCGGTTCAGGCTTTCTATCAGGCTTTCGCCAAGGAGATCGCCACAGCCGCGCAGGCCGTCACGACCGCGCGCATTAATGCACAGGTCGACTTCGTAACCGCGTCGACGCCGACGGCGATCGTCGAGAAATTGAAGACGATGGCTGCTCGCAGTCAGGCCGTTGCCCTTGTCGCGCCGGATTATCCGGCCGTCACGGCGGCTATCGAAGAGCTCAAGGAAAAAGGCGTTCCGGTCTTTTCCCTGCTGTCTGACTTCTCCACCACGGCACGCCAGGGCTATATCGGCGTCGACAACCGCAAAGTCGGGCGCACGGCGGCCTGGATCATCGCGCGCTCGGCGCGGTGCCCGGGCAAGGTCGCCTGTTTCGTCGGCAGCCATCGCTTCCTCGGCCATGAGCTGCGTGAAATCGGCTTTCGCAGCTATTTTCGCGAAAATGCCCCGGAATTCGAGGTGTTGGATACGCTGATCAATCTCGACACGCCGGAGATCACCCATGAGGCGACGCTCGATCTCCTGCAGAAGCACCCCGATCTCATCGGTTTCTACGTCTGCGGTGGCGGCATGGAGGGCGCCATTTCCGCCATTCGCGAAGAGCGCTTATCGGGCAAGCTGATCGCCGTCGTCAACGAGTTGACGCCGGAATCGAAGGCGGCTCTGGCTGACGACGTCGTCGCCATGGCGATCGGAACGCCATTGCCGGCGCTCTGCAAGGAGCTGATGAGCCTGATGATCAAGTCCGTCGAAAGCGATGAGGCGGCCGTGCCGGGACAAAGCTTTCTGCCTTTTGAAATCTTTGTTTCGGAAAACATCTAGAGCGTTTCTACGCAATTCCGGACGGAAAACCGCTATGCACTTTTCCCGGAATTGCTCTAGCATTTATGATGGAGTTTCATCATTTCGCCGAGAATTCTATCAAGAATGATGGTTGGGGCCGATGGAAGAATGACATGAATGTGGCTAGTCCTTCGAGAAGCAGGCGCGGCTATTTGGAATGTCTCTTGCGGCCGGACGCCTTGAGGAGGAGTGCCCATCATGAGTTCCATTCGCTTCGCGCTCAATCATATGTGCGCGCCGTCCCTAAAGCTGGAAGCGTTCTTCGCCGCTGCGAAAGGGCTCGGCATCGATAATGTGGAGATCCGCAACGATCTTGCCGGAAATGCGATCCTCGACGGCACGCCGGCAACGGCCGTCAAGGAGCTTGCGGCGCGCGAAGGCGTCACAATCATCTCCATCAACGCGCTGCAGCGGTTCAATGAATGGAACGACGAGCGCGCCCGGGAGGCGGCGGAGCTGATCGATTATGCGCGCGATTGCGGCGCCAGGGCACTCGTTCTCGTTCCGGTCAATGATGGCAGCGGCGGCGATCCGGAGGTGCGCCGCGCCAATCTTCGCAAGTCGCTATCGGCGCTGAAGCCGATGCTGGAAGCAGTCGGTATCATCGGTCTCGTAGAGCCGCTCGGCTTCGAGATCTGCTCGTTGCGCCTGAAGAGCGAGGCGGCCGCCGCGATCGAAGAGCTTGGCGCGAAATCCACCTTCTGCCTGGTTCACGATACCTTCCACCATCATCTTGCCGGCGAGGCCGCAATTTTCCCCGAGCTGACGGGTCTCGTCCATATTTCGGGCGTCAGCGATCCCAATGTTTCGGTTGCCGATATGCGCGACCCGCATCGCGTTCTCGTCGACGCCGAAGATCGCCTCGACAATGTCGGTCAACTGCGGGCGTTGATCGCTGCCGGCTATGTCGGTCCGGCATCCTTCGAGCCTTTTGCCCCGACAGTCCATGCCCTGAAGGAGCCGGTTGCCGCTCTCAAGGAGAGCATGGCCTATATTACGGGCCAGCTCTGATCGATGCGGTAGTCCGCGGGCAACTCATATCCGCGGACGACTGGCCCACTCGTTCAATCATGCGAATGCGTTTCGGGGTGCTCCGCGCCATGGTCCGATGGGATGATGTGCAGGTTCCCGAAGCGCACGCCGCGCTGCGTCACCACGCTGTCGGCAAAGGTCATTATCTCCTCCGCCTTGCCCTTCAGCACCGAAACTTCGAGGCAATCATGCCCGTCGATGTGTACATGAAGCGTCGAGATTGAAAGATCGTGGTGATGATGTTGCGCCGTCGTCAGCCGGCGCGACAAGTCGCGGGTTTCGTGTTCATAGACATAGGTCAGCGCCGCATAGCATCTGGCTTCCCTGTCAACCCTCGGCTGCGCGCGCGTGACGGCATCGCGAACGAGATCGCGCAAGGTTTCCGAGCGGCTGGCATAGCCTCGTTGCGCGCTGATCGTGTCGATCGTTTCCAGAAGATCGTCATCGATGGTGATGGTAATGCGCTGCATGTCCTGATCCTCGTTCCCCGCCGTTTGTTGGTATCGACTAGAGGAAATTTCGAGGCGATTTGCAACGGTATCCGGCTTTATTGCCGGCCGCGGAAACGACGCTGGTAGGTCGGGTCGTAAAGCGAGCTTTCGCGGAAATCGCTGGCGCCAAGCGATGGGCCGACGAAGATCAATGCCGTGCGCTCGATCGGTTCGGCGGCGACCTTTGCCTCGATCGTGGCAAGCGTGCCTCGAACGATCCGCTCATCGGGCCAGGATGCCTTGACGACGATCGCAACCGGGCAATTGGCGCCATAAAGCGGCGTCAGATCCTCGACGACCTTTTGAAGTGCGTGGATCGCCAGGTGGATGGCAAGTGTTGCCCCGGTCGCGCCGAATTTTTCCAGCGTCTCATTGTTCGGCATGGGCGAGGCTCGGCCGGAGACCCGCGTCAAAACCAGGCTCTGGGCAACGGCCGGTATGGTCAACTCGCGCCCGAGCGCCGAGGCTGCAGCGGCGAAGGCAGGAACGCCTGGGGTCAGCGTATAGTCGATGCCGTGCTGCTCAAGCCTGCGGATCTGCTCGGCGACAGCGCTCCAGACCGAGAGGTCGCCGGAATGCAGGCGCGCGACGTCTTCGCCGGCGGCTGCGGCTTTCAGATATTCGGCCTCGATCTCATCCAGTGACATCGGCGCGGTGTCGATGATGCGCGCGCCCGGCGGGCAATATTGCAGCAGTTCCGGCGAAACGATCGAGCCGGCATAGAGGCAGACGGGGCATTTTCCGATCAGATCCCGGCCGCGCACCGTGATCAGGTCCGCCGCTCCGGGGCCTGCGCCAATGAAATGCACTGTCATCGCTCTACCTCGTTCTGAATTATGGCTTGGTCCACGACCATTGCGTCACCGGCATGGCCGGCCGCCAGCCGGTCATGCGGCCTACTGGCGCGGCGCGCGCGATATCGATGCGGATCAGCGAGCCGCCCCGGCGTGCCTGTTCGGCGAGCAGGAGGGCTTCCATCTCGGTCGTAACGGCATTGGCGACCAGCCTGCCGCTGCTTTTCAATTGGCCGATGGCGGCATCAAGCACGCCGGCATCGCTGCCACCGCCGCCGATAAAGATCGCATCCGGTGCCGGCAGGCCAGCAAGCGCATTCGGCGCCTCTCCCTCGACGATGATCAGGCTCGGCACGCCGAAATTCGTAGCGTTGCGGCGGATTCGCGCCGCACGCTCCACCGATGCCTCGATGGCAATGGCGCGCAGCGAAGGATCGGCCAGCATCCATTCGATGCCGATCGAACCGGAGCCGGCGCCGATATCCCAAAGCAGCTCGCCGTGGCGTGGCGCGAGCGCCGATAGCGTGATTGCACGCATCTCCCGCTTGGTGATCTGGCCATCATGCTCGAAAAACTCGTCGGCAAGACCGGCGCTCAGCGACAAAATCCGCGCGCCGACGTCGGCTTTGACTTCAATGCCGCAGAGATTGAGATCGTTGATGCCGGATAGGGAAAAATCGGCCGCACTCTGCCGAGAGATCTTTTCATCCGGTCCGCCCAGCGCCTCCAGAACCGTGACGTGAGATTGACCAAACCCTGAGCTTTGCAACAGGGCGGCCAATTCGGCAGGCCCTTTTCCGTCGGATGTCAGCGCCAGGATCTTGCGGCCGGGATGCAGGTGCGGCCGGATGAGGTCGATGGGCCGGCCGTGAAGCGACAGAACCGTGGTGTCCTGCAAGGGCCAGCCGAGGCGCGACGCGGCAAGGCTGAAGGAGGAGGGAGCCGGAATGACGGTCATTTCAGAAGCCGCAATGCGTCGTGAAAGTGTCGCCCCAACGCCGTAGAAGAACGGATCGCCGGAGGCAAGAACCACCGTCGGTTCCCCGCGCCGGGCAAGCAGCGCCTCGACGGATTTTTCGAATGGTGAGAGCCATGTCTGGGTCTCCCCGGTGATGATAGGCCTCATCAATTCGATATGGCGGGCTCCACCGAAGACTACAGGCGCTTCGGCAATCAGCCGTTTGGCCTCGTCGCCGATGCCGGCTGGACCGTCTTCGCCGATGCCGATAAGAGTAAGCCAGCGTTGAACTGAAGGTGTCTCAACCATGGGCAAGGCCCGCATTCTGATCCTCGGCGGTACGACGGAGGCCCGAGCTCTGGCGGCAGCCCTTGCTTCCCGCGCCGATCTGGACGTCGTCCTGTCGCTTGCGGGCAGAACTGCCGACCCAGCCCCGCAGCCCGTTCCGGTGCGCAGCGGCGGTTTCGGCGGAGCGGAGGGCCTTGCTCGCTATCTTCGCGATGAAAAGATTGATCTGGTGATCGACACAACCCATCCCTTCGCGGCGCGCGTCTCCGCCAATGCCGCGCAGGCGGCTACCCAATGCGCTGTGACGGCCTTTGCGTTGCGCCGTCCCGCCTGGCTGCCGGTCGAAGGCGACGACTGGCTGTCGGTGCATAGCGTTTCGCAGGCCATAGCCGCGCTCGGCACAGCACCCTTGCGCGTTCTCCTGGCGACGGGGCGGCAGGAGGCGCATCAGGCGAACGCGGCGCCGCAACACCATTATTGGGTCCGCAGCGTCGATCCCGTCGAGCCGCCGCTGACCGTGCCGCATGTCAGCTATATCCACAGCCGGGGTCCGTTCCGCCTGGAAGACGAGCTGGATGTGCTGCAACGGCATGGAATCGAAATCGTCATCGCCAAGAATAGCGGCGGTGACGCGACTTACGGAAAGATCGAGGCGGCAAGGCAGCTCGGAATCAAGGCGATTATGGTCGAGCGCGCAGAGACCGCCGGCTTGCCGGTGGTCGAAACAGTGGACGCTGCGCTCGATCGGATCGATCATTTCGTCTCTTCCCTGATGAAGCGCGGCGTATAGACCAGATCCGGACGTCCTTCGCGGGCAATGACGCGCGTCTCGGCCGAGCCGATGATGACGCAGGTCGCCATATCGGCCTGCGAGGCCTCAGCGTCGCCAAGTCGCGCCACCGTGATGCGCTCGTCTGGCCGGCCTGCGGCCCGGCCGAAGATGACCGGCGTGTCTGGAGGCAATACGTCCCGCACGATCTCGAAGGCCTTGCCGAGCTGCCAGGGCCGCGCCTTGCTGATCGGATTGTAAAGCGCAATCACAAAGCCTGCCTCGGCGACTGCGCGGAGCCGGTTTTCGATCAGCGGCCAGGGCTTCAGGTTGTCCGATAGCGAAATCGCACAGAAATCGTGCCCGAGAGGCGCGCCGATGCGCGCCGCCACGGCAAGCATGGCCGTAATACCCGGTACGACGACCAGGTCCACCGCGCGCCATTCCGCCGGGCCATGATCGATCGCCTCGCAGACCGCCGCCGCCATGGCAAAGACGCCGGGATCGCCGCCGGAAACGACGCAGACATTGACGCCGCTTGCGGCCCGCTGCAGCGCCACTTTGGCGCGGTCCAGCTCCTCGCGATTGTCGGATGCCTGGCGGATCTGATCGCTGCGAAGTGTCAGGCGGTCGAGATAAGGACCGTAACCGTAAAATTCATGGGCATCGGCAACCGAAGCCAA
Organism: Martinezella tropici; assembly: GCF_008370325.1. Taxonomy (GTDB): domain Bacteria; phylum Pseudomonadota; class Alphaproteobacteria; order Rhizobiales; family Rhizobiaceae; genus Rhizobium; species Rhizobium tropici_B. Next base: position 233,146 of record NZ_VNIP01000008.1, read on the forward strand.
TGCCTCCGGCGTCGTTTGTGCGGGGTTGCCGGGGCCGGTGCCGATCACATAGAGACGCCCGCTCATGGTCTTCCTTCCCAACCGGGCACAAGAACCAGGGAGAAATAGGGTGCCTCGGCATCGTCGCGGCTGGCAAGCGGCGTCATGGCGCCGTTCGCCATCGTGCCGCGTTCGACATAGATCGCTTCCTCAAGCCGGCCGGCGGCATCGAGTGCGCGGCGGATTTTTGGCAGGTTGCGGCCGACCTTCATGATGACGGCCGCCTGGGTGTCGCCAAGCCGGCGGGTAAGTTCGGCTTCCGCCATGGTTCCCGGGAGCACGGAGAGCACGTCGTCTCCTTGCACCATCGGCAATCCGGCCAGCGACCAGCAGCCGGACATGGCCGTTACACCGGGAATGACTTCGGTCGGGAAGCGATCGGCAAGGCGGACATGCAGATGCATATAAGAGCCATAGAAGAGCGGATCGCCTTCGCTGAGCACGGCAACGGTCTTGCCTTCGCGCAGATGAGCCGCCACCATCTCGGCCGAGACGTCATAGAAGGCGGTGATTTGGCCGATATAGTCGGGTGCGTCCTTATCGATCTCGGTCGTGACGGGATAGTAGAGCGGCAGCAGTGTCACGTCCGCTTTCAGCAGGTCGCCGACGATGGCTCGTCCGTTGCCGCCTCTGCCCTGTTTGGCAAAGTAGGCGACGACATCGGCACGCTCCAGCGCCTTGACGGCCTTGACCGTCAGCAGCTCCGGATCACCGGGGCCGGTGCCGACGCCGATCAGGCTTCCATTGGATGGCGCACTCATAGGCCCGGCCTCGCAAGAGCGTTAAGGGCGGCTGCCGTCATGGCACTGCCGCCAAGCCGGCCGCGCACGATGGCAAAGGGGACGCCATAGGAATTCTCGGCAAGGGCATCCTTCGATTCCGCCGCGCCGACGAAGCCGACGGGCATGCCGATGATCGCGGCCGGCTTCGGCGCGCCATCGCGCAGCATTTCCAGAAGGTGGAAGAGGGCGGTCGGCGCGTTGCCGATGGCGACGACCGAGCCGGCAAGCCGGTCGGTCCAAAGTTGCATGGCAGCAGCCGAGCGTGTGTTGCCGATGGTCTTGGCGATCTCGGCCGTGCGCGGATCCTGCAGGGTGCAGATCACCTCGTTTGCGGCCGGCAGGCGGGCGCGGGTGACGCCGCGGGCGACCATCTCGGCATCACAGAAGATCGGCGCGCCAGCAGACAGCGCCTTGCGGGCGGATGTGACGAAATCGGGGGAGAACAGGAAATGCTCTGCCGCTTCCACCAGTCCGCACGCGTGGATCATGCGGACTGCGACATCGGCCTCGGCTTCGGGAAAACGCGTGAGATCGGCTTCGCTGCGGATGATCGCGAAGGAGCGTTCATAGATCGCATCTCCCTCGCGGATATAGTCATAGTCAGGCATTTCTATCCCTGTCGTAAAGCCGTCGCGATTGCGTCCCGGCTGAGCCGTTTAAGACACTGCTGCGCCGATTCGCCAGCAGCTTTGTTGTTCCGTACCAGTTGCCCGAGCGCAGCCAGCGTCGATTTCAGGTCTTCCTTGTGGATGTAAGCCACGGGCTCTGATGATGATGACCCATTTACGACAATAGCATAGCCCGTTGCAGCACCGACGATGGTGAGCATTGCCGGCGAGGGATGGGCGCAGCCTTTTATGCAGCCAGACAGGTGCACCTTGAGCGAGCCGTCAAGCAGGTCAGCTCCCACTTCGACCAGATCGGCGGCGGCCTCTCTCGTTGCATAATACGCGGAAGCGCATGCGCCGGCGCCGGCACAGGGAATTGCATAATTTGCCGGATCACCGGGGCGTGTCTGAAAGCCGCAATCGGCTGCGGCAGCCAGGATACTTTCGATCCGTTCAAGCGGAAGGCCGAGCAGCAGCAGGCTGTGTTCCGATCCTGTCCGAATTTCACGCGCTCCCGCCACCTCCGCCGCGTCGAGAAAGCAAATGAGGTGTTGCGCGGAGATCTGCCCGAAGGCTGGACGTAGTCCGAGCACAGAGCGTTCGTCATCGAGCGGGATGACGCCCACAGGAGGGGCCGGCTGGATGGTTTCATTGCGGGCGAGGTCGGGAGAGAAGGGAAATTGCGCTTGCAGTGACGCGGCGTCCAGATCGCGACCTCGGGCACGGGGTCCGATTGCGGCCAAGGTTTTCAGCAGCGTGATGACACCGGCAATTGCTTGTGCGTCCGGCAGTGCGGCAATTGGTGTTGCTGTTGCCTCCGTTCCCGCGATGGCGAGCGTCCACAGTTGACGGCCGTCACTGACCTTGACAGCCTTCAGCCTGATATCTGCCGAGAGTTCGTCCAGAACGAGTTGACCGCCGCCATCGACGATAATGGCAAGCTTGGCAGCCAGGCGCGGTTTGGGATCGAGTGAATCGATCGCGCTTCGCAGGCGTTCGGCGAGCAAGCGCGCGTCAGCGATTTCCGATGGATCGAGGCCGCTGAGCGGCGGAACTTCGATCGCAACGTCGTTTTCCGGCACGATGCCGGCACGATCAATATCGGCGGCCAGTCCGGCGATGCTTTCCGATGTCATGCCACGGAGCTGAAGATTGCCGCGCGCCGTGATCTCGATCAGGCCGTTCCCGTGCTTTTGAGCAGCCTCGGCCAAAGCGTGAAACTGCGCAATCGTCAGGCCTGGCGTCGATGGCCGCAAGCGCACGAGCAGCCCATCGCCCGTCTGCATCGGTGCGCTCAAGGAGGGGCAGGCACCGCGAACCATGGAAGGCAGGGACGATGCCAAAGGGTCACGATCGGCCGTCTCGTTTGAGAGGCACGCTTGACCCTTTACCGTCTCAGCATCGGCCGCAACCATAAGACTGCCCTTCATAGGGGACATTTCCTTGCACAATCCGGATCGGCGGGCAAACGATTTGGCACCTGGCCGTTAGTCTCGATCGTCGAAATCGTGCCCCTTGCGCATGAGGTAGATATCCATGATCCATCCGTGCCGCGCGCGAGCTTCGGCGCGCGTTGCAAGAATGCGCTCGGAAACGTCGGCCAGCCGGCCGGCGATGATGATCTCGTCCCTGGTGCCGAGATAGGCTCCCCAATAAATGTAGGCGTCGGGATCGTCGATCTTGCTGAAAGCCTGCTCGCCATCGAGCATCACGACGGCCGTTTCGGCAATGCCTGGAAAGCTTTCGCTTAGCCGCCGGCCGGTGGTGATCTGCACCGGCTTGCCGACGAGATTGAGCGGGATGCGATGGCTTGCGGTCAGAGCCTGGATGCTGGTGATGCCGGGAATAACGCTATAGTCGAGGGCAACATTGCCGCGAGCAACGACCCGCTCGAGAATGCGCAAAGTGCTGTCATAAAGGCCCGGATCGCCCCAGACGAGGAAGGCAGCACTTTGGCTTTCCGTCAGATGCTCCAGAAACAGCCGCTCATAGGTCGCGGAAATTGCCTCGTGCCACTCGTCGACGCTCTGTACATAGCTGCGCTCTGCGGTCTGACGTGACGGTACGTCGTAATCAACGAAGCGCGTGGCTGGATTGGTGACATAGCGCTGGCAGATCTCTCGCCTGACGTCGGCAAGCTCGCTCTTGGCCGTCCCCTTGCTGGGGATAAGGATGACATCGGCGGCATTCAGTGCATTGATCGCCTGCACGGTCAGATGTTCAGGGTTTCCCGTGCCGATACCGACGATGTGAATATGCCGCATATGTTTGCCCTCGCTCTTCAGCGCTGTTTGCCGGAAGCGCCGGATCATTTCAAGGGGAGGCTTCAGGCCGATTGCCGCTCAAGGGTCCAGCGATTGGCCATATAGCTGCGCGGCGAGGTGCCGAGCATGCGCCTGAACATGGTCGTAAACGCCGCCACGCTCTCGTAACCCGCTTCGAGCGCGACATTGGTGACCGGCTGACCTTCGGCAAGCTGCGGCAAACAAGCAAAAACGCTCGCCTGCTGGCGCCAGGTCGTGAAGCTGATGCCGGTTTCCCTGCGAAACTGCCGTGTAAACGTCCTGCGGCTCACCGAAAGTTTCTCGGCCCAATCGTCCAGTCTGGCGTTGGGCGACGGATTGGACAGATAGTCGCGGCAGAGCGCGGCCATCCGACGGTCGGACGGGAAGGGGAGGCCGAGGGGCCGTTCCGGCAGCGTCGCTATTTCCTCGACGAGCAGAGACAGGACCAGTCTTGCCTTTCGATGACTGACCGGTGCTTCCCGCAGCCGAATAGCCTCCAACAGCAGGCTGCGGGCGAGATCCGTGACTTCGACGACGCGCGGAGCCTCATCCTTCGACGGCTGGCCGCGTGGCGTCACGTAGACGGATTTCATGCTGACATCGCTCAGGATCTCGATCGAATGTTCCAGCCCGACAGGGATGAACAGGGCATGACCGGGCGGCACCATCCAGCGGCCGCGCGCCGTCACGATCAGGGCGACGCCGGCGAAGATGCAAAGCAATTGGGTGCGGCGATGATGGTGCCACGGAACGGTATAGCCCTGCGGCGGCTCGGCACTATGGACGAGCACATCCGCGGGCGAATCCTCCATCCAGCGCATGTTCTGCACATGATCGTTGTCGAGGGTTGCCAGCAACTGTTTCGATAGCTTTTCCATTTTGGCCCGATCGAGAAACTATTGGACCAGAACACGAAAGAAGGACACACGCAAGCCGTGTTAGAGGCGGAGGAAACAATATGGTCGGCAAGGCAGTCGGCACAGGCAAGGAATCCTCCCATGGTTGCGGCATTTTCGGGTACACAGGCCCGATATGAAAAGACGACGATATCGATCGTTATGGCGGTCAGCACCTGCCATCTGCTGAACGATACGATGCAGTCGCTTTTGACATCGCTCTATCCGATGTTCAGAGAGAATTATGCGCTCGATTTCGTGCAGATCGGCCTGCTGACGATGATGTTTCAGATCACCGCGTCACTGCTGCAGCCGGTAGTCGGCATCGTCACTGACAAATGGCCGATGCCCTATTCGCTGCCTGTGGGCATGGTAAGCACCTTTGCAGGCCTGCTGCTGCTTGGCTATGCCGGCAGTTTCGGCGTTCTCCTGATCGCTGCAAGCTTGATCGGCTTCGGTTCTGCCGTCTTCCATCCGGAGGCTTCGCGCGTTGCCCGCCTGGCGTCCGGCGGGCGCCACGGCCTGGCGCAATCGCTCTTCCAGCTCGGCGGCAATGCCGGCTCGGCAATCGGACCGCTGATTGCCGCATTTTTCGTTCTGCAGCACGGCCAGAAGAGTGTCGCCTGGCTTTCGGTGCTGGCCGTCATCGGCTTCATTGTCCTCAGCTGGGTCGGTAACTGGTTCGTCAATCACCGTCGCCAGCAGTCGGCGCGTCCCGCGCCAAGCCGCGCCTTGCCGATTTCGCGCAACAAGGCGATGTGGGCGCTTGCCATCCTCATCCTGCTGACGGCGACGAAGAACGTCTACATGGCGAGCATTTCGAGCTATTTCACCTTCTACGTCATCGATAAGTTCCATCTCGATGTCCGCGATGCGCAGCTGATGCTGTTCCTCTTCCTCGGCTCCGTCGCCGTCGGAACGATCATGGGCGGCCCGGTGGGCGACCGCCTGGGCGCTCGCTTCGTCATCTGGTTCTCGATTCTCGGGGTCATTCCCTTCGCGCTGATGATGCCCTATGCGAACCTGTTCTGGACCTGCGTCCTGACTGTCGTCATCGGCCTCGTGCTGGCCTCAGCCTTCCCGGCCATCGTCGTCTTTGCGCAGGAGCTGATTCCCGGCCGCGTCGGGCTGATCGGCGGCATCTTCTTCGGCTTCGCCTTCGGTGCCGGCGGACTTGGGGCTGCGGCTCTCGGAGATTTTGCCGACACGCATGGCATCCCCTTCGTCTACACGCTCTGCTCGTATCTGCCGTTGCTCGGCCTGTTCACGATCTTCCTGCCGCGCATTCCAAGGCATTGAGCGAAGTGGGCGGGCGCTGAGCCCGCCATGTCATGCGTAGCGGCTGATCGCGAGATCGGTGGCGTCAATATCAGGCTTGCGGCCGCTAACGAGATCGCTGATGACGCGCGCCGAGCCGGAACTCATCGTCCATCCAAGCGTGCCGTGGCCGGTGTTGAGGTAAAGCCCCTTGATCTTTGTCGGGCCGATGACCGGCGTGCCATCCGGCGTCATCGGCCGCAGGCCCGACCAGAAGGAAGCCTTGGCGACATCGCCGCCGGGAAAGAGATCGGTGACGGAATGTTCGAGCGTCTGGCGCCGGGCAAGACCGAGATCATTGGTATAGCCGGAGATTTCAGCCATGCCGCCGACGCGGATGCGATCGCCGAGGCGGGTGATCGCGATCTTGTAAGTTTCGTCCATGACGGTTGATTCCGGCGCGCGCGATGCATCGGTGATCGGGATCGTCAGCGAGTAGCCCTTGACCGGATAGACGGAAAGACTGATGCCGAGCGGCTTCAGCAAGAGCGGAGAATAGCTGCCGAGCGCTGTGACGATCGCATCGGCATCCATCCGTCCGCGATCGGTCATGACGCCGCGCGTCTGGCCGCCCTCAACGTCGAGCCCCTTGATGGTCGTGCCATACTGGAACTGCACGCCGAGCTCGATGGACTTAGCCGCAAGTGCATTGGTGAACTTGAAGCAGTCGCCGGTCTCGTCCTTCGGCGTCAGCAGGCCGCCGACGATCTTCTCGCGCACATGCTTGAGCGCCGGTTCGACACGAACGCAGCCGTCGCGATCAAGCACTTCATACGGAATGCCGTCGGCTGCAAGAGCCTTGACGTCCTTTGCCGATGCATCGAGCTGCTGCTGCGTGCGGAACAGCTGCAGCGTGCCCTGCATGCGCTCGTCATAGGCGATGCCGGTCTCCTGGCGAAGCTGGGCCAGCGAAATGCGGCTGTAATCGGCAAGGCGCAGCATCCGGCTCTTGTTGATCGCGTAGCGTTCGGAGGTGCAGTTGGACAACATCCTGACCATCCAGGAGAGCATGGCGGTATCGACCTTCGGTCGCAGGATAAGCGGGGCGTGTTTCATGAACAGCCACTTCAGCGCCTTTGCGGGAATGCCGGGTGCCGCCCACGGCGAGCAATAGCCGAAGGAGACTTCGCCGGCATTGGCAAAACTCGTCTCCAGCGCCGGCCCCTGCTGCCGGTCGATGACCGTAACCTCGTGGCCCGCCTTGGCAAGCTGATAGGCGGATGTGACGCCGACGATGCCGGCACCCAGAACGACGACTTTCATGATGTCCTCAGAGAGAAATGAGCATTGGGAAGGTCAGCGGTATTGACGGTGGAAGCGGTGGCCGAGACTGGTCAGGATCTCATAGGAAATCAAGCCGGCGTCCCGCGCAAGATCCTCCAAGCTCTGGTGATCTCCGAGAACCTCCACCATGCTTCCGAAAGAGAGCGCGTCTTCGGGCAGAGCGCTGATGTCGATCGTCGTGCTGTCCATCGACACGCGGCCGACGATCGGCAGCCGCACGCCATCATAGTAAACCGCGCCACGGTCGCTGAGGCTGCGCGGAAGGCCATCAGCATAGCCGGCGGCGATCGTCGCAAGTCGGGTCGGGCCTTTCGTCACGTGCACGCCGCCATAGCCGACACGCGCGCCTTCCGGGACTGTTCGGGTTTGCACCACGGCGACATCGAGCCGGACGACGGCTTCCATGGGATTGGTTTGGCCGCTCGTCGGAGCACCGCCGTAAAGGGCGATGCCCGGCCGTGCCAACACACCGTGAAAATCGCCGCCGAGGAAGATGCCGCCGGAATTCGCAAAAGAGATGTCGTAGCTCGGGAATTCCGATGCGACGCGACACATTTCGGCGAGCTGATCGGCATTTTGCCGGCTGTAGGCTTCGTCGGCGGAGGCGAGGTGGCTCATGACGAACAGGATGTCGAGATCGTCGGATATCCGCAGATGGGCTGCGACGGCGGCGCTGTCTTCCGGCGGTATCCCAAGCCGCGACATGCCGGTATCGAACTGCAGAACCGCCGGCAGCCTGCGCTGGAAGGCGCGTGCGATATCGGCCCATTGCCGCAGCTGATCGAGCGAATTGATCACGGGCACGATGCCGCCATCGGCACAAGCTGCCTCGTTGCCGGGCAGCAGGCCATTCAGCACGAAGATTGTGGCATCGCCGGCCAATTGCGGACGCAGCCGTAGCGCTTCGATGAAGTGGGCGACGAAGAAATGCCGGCAGCCATGCCCATAAAGAGCCCTGGAGACCTGGCTTGCACCAAGCCCATAGGCGTCGGCCTTCACGACTGCGGCTGCGCGCGCCGGCGCAACGACGGAGGACAGTTTGTCGTAGTTCCGGCAGAGGGCCGCCAGATCGATCGTCAGATAACCACAAGCGCCGCTGTCGATCGCCAATTTTGGCGCCTGCAAATCCACTATGCCGCCGTCCATGTCCGCCCTCGTCTTTCAAGGGCAGATTATTGAAATAATCGTGAAATTGCCTATCAAACAGCGATTGATTATTGTGTAATTGCGTTGATATTGAAATGAACTGCGAATTTTTGAAAGAATTCACGTGCCGGCCCTCGATACCATCGACCGCAATATTCTCCGCCTGCTCAGGCTCGATGCCCGTGTCAGCAATGCGAGGCTGGCTGCAGAGGTGGGATTGTCGCCGTCGGCCTGCCTCAGGCGCATCAAACTGATGGAGCAGGCCGGCGTCATCAGGGGTTATACGGCGCTGGTGGATACCTCCCAGGCGGAAGCGACGATCGCTGTCATCATCAATATTACGCTCGAGCGGCAGACGGAGGATCACCTCGATCGTTTTGAGGCGGCGGTGCGCAGGCATCCGGAGATCAAGGAGTGTTTCCTGATGACGGGCGGGTCCGATTATCTCCTGCGCGTCGAGGTTGCCAATCCCGGCGATTTCGAGCGCATCCACAAGGATATTCTTTCGACCATGCCAGGAGTGCTGCGGATCCATTCGAGCTTCTCGATCCGCAATGTGCTTGCGACGCGGCCGAAAAATCCGCGCTGAACAAGCGGCCTGCTCTGCGCATATTCAGGCAGTTCTCTGTCAGGCCTGATCCTGGCCGATGCCTGTCGCGGCATGTACCTCGCAGATCACGCCGCTCGGCTCGTAGCTGATATTGACCTGGCCGTTCAGTTCGGCCGCCAGCAGGCTTTCGATCAACCTGGAGCCAAACCCCTTGCGGGTGGGCGGTTTGACGGTCGGCCCTCCCGTTTCCTGCCAGCGCAGGCTCAGCCGGTTGGTTTCGCCGGGTTCCAGAGACCAGCGGATGGCGACACGGCCATCAGGCACCGACAGCGCGCCATATTTGGCGGCATTCGTAGCAAGCTCGTGCATCGCGAGCGATATGGAGATAACGGTTCGCGGCGCCAGTTTGATCGCCGGACCGGAAATTTCGAACCTCTCCTTAGGGTAGAGCGACAGTGCCTGGCCGATGACGGCCAAAAGGTCTGTTTCCTCCCATTTGCCGTGGATCAGCAAGTCATGCGCGCGCGCCATCGAAGCCAGCCGCGCCTCGAATGTCTCGACGGCCACCTTGTCGATCTCGTCGCGTCCCAATGTCTGGCGTGATATGGCCATGACGGTTGCAAGCACGTTCTTGACGCGATGATTGAGTTCGCCGGCCAGCACCGTCTGCAGGCGTTCGGCTTCCTTCTTCGCACTGATATCATGGGCGGTCTTCGAAGCCCCCACGATCCGGCCGTAAGCGTCATAGATCGGAGAGACGCTGAGCAGGACGTCGACAAGTTCGCCGTTCTTGTTGCGTCGCTTGGTTTCATAGGGTTCGACTTTCTGACCCGCGCGGATCTGGGCGAGGATAGCCGGCTCTTCGTCACTGCGGTCGTCGGGAACGAGCATCATCACCGACGTGCCGATGGCCTCGTCGGCGGAGTGGCCGTAAAGCCTTTCAGCGCCGGTATTCCAGCTTGTGATTATCATGTTGAGATCAATGCTCAGGATGGCGTCGTCCGACGAGGCGACGATAGCCGCTAGACGCTGCTCCACTTCCTGTACGCGTTTGCGTTCGGTGATATCGGTGACGAGGACCGCGACCCGCTGGATGTGTCCCGAGCTGTCGCGCAAGCCAGAAACGGCGTTTGCAACCCATACGAGGCTGCCGTCCTTGCGGATATAGCGCTTTTCGATCTCGAAGTTTTCACCGGTCGCGAGCAGCGTCTCGAACAGGCGCATATTCTCGCGTAGATCGTCCGGATAGGTGATGTCGTCCATCCGCATGCCGAGAAGCTCGGTCTCGGAGTAGCCGATAATCTCGCAGAAGCGTCCGTTCACTTGAACGAAGCGGCCGTCGAGTTCGCATTGGGCTATTCCCGTCGCTGACTGGGAAATGACGGCGCGGATCCGTTCCTCGCTTTCGCGCAATACCTGTTCGGAGCGAACGCGCTCCGTCGTCTCGTTGACGATGCAGAAGACCCCCAACACCTTGCCGTTCGCATCGCGAACGGGCGAATAGGAAATGTCGAAATAGACTGTTTCGGGATAGCCGTGGCGCTCGATGTAGAACGGCCGGTCCTTGGCGGCGACCGTATTGCCATCCTGCAAGACGGAACGCAGAAGCGGTTCCAGATCGCTCCAAAGCTCTGCCCAGTTTTCTCGCGCGGGACGTCCCAAAGCCCGCGGATGTTTGTTGCCTATGGTGACGGCATAGGCATCGTTGTAAAGGGCAACGAAGTCCTCACCCCAGAATACGGCGATCTGGGCCTGTGACGACAGCATGATATCGACTGCGACCGTAAGGCAGGAGGGCCATGCCGATCGAGGGCCGAGACTGGTCGCTGCCCAATCGAGGCCAGAGATGAGCGCTGCCATTTCGCCGGTATGATTTGCCACGATGTTCAGGATGGCCCCTCCCTCGAGCGATAGCCGGGCCTGCAAGAATTGTCCGGTTCGCTCATGCTTGCAAGGATTCATAGCATATTCCCCATGGCGAAGTGCAGAGAGAAAATTCGGCGATTTCAATGTGTTTCAAGCCGGCCCCGATCGGAAACGTCAGGTGTCCGGCCTTGCATGCATTTCGGCCGTCAGCCATCGCTCGAGCGCCAATGCGTCTGGCCTGCCTGCAATATGCGGGGCGATCCACAGCACCATGCGCCTAGGTCCAGGTAGGAAACCGAACGGTGCCACCAGCCGCCCCGAGGCGAGCTGATCGAGCACCAGCATCTGCGGAACAACAGCAATGCCGAGACCGCAGGCGGCAGCCTGGATCAGCAGGTAGAAATGGTCGAATGCGGACTGGGACGCGAGCTGCAGATCCGTCCTACACGCGATCGCCTGCCAGTCGCTCCAGGCCTGCGGGCGCGTGCGTGTGGACAGGAGTGCCGCATTCTCCATGTCGCCTGGGCAACGAATGCCGGAGCGGCTCAGATATTCCGGCGAGCAGACCGGGCCGATCGCCTCGCCGCCCAATTCGCGGATGATCGCATCCTTCGGCGGTTCGATGATGCTCGAGCGGATCGCGAGGCTGATCTTGTCCCGGACGAAATCGACCTGATCGTAGTTCATGTTGAATTGCAGGGCGATGTGCGGATGGTGCTCGTGGAATTGGCCGATGCGGGGAATGATCCATCCCATCATGATCGATGAGGAGCAGGAAAGCGTCAGCGGGCCGGGGCGAACACGCTCGACGCTCGCCTGCATCAGGCCGAAGGCGCTCGCCAGACCCTCGGCCAGCCGCAGCCCTTCAGGCGTCGGCTCGGTGGAATGGGCCCGGCGGTTGACGAGAATGACACCCAACGTCTGTTCGAGACCGCGGATATGCCGGCTGATCGCGCCATGCGTAACGCAAAGCTCGTCGGCTGCCAGCGTCATCGACTTGTGCCGCGCGGTCGCTTCGAAAGCCTTCAAGGCATTCAACGATGGAAGAGGGCCACTCATTGTGCAGTCCTGCGATAGCGTGATGTGATTTTTCCTCACATGACAGGGAGATTAAATCGTTTGCTTGCGGCTTGTCCATACCGCTAGAGATCAAGGTCATTCGAAGGCGCATGCGGCCGAAGGCAGGGACTGGAAGGGAAGTCGGAGTTTCCGTTCTGTCAGCGACGCAAGCGGATCGTTGCGCCGCTGGGTTTCAGGACTGGGGGGAGGATTTCTATTGCAGCCTGCTAATCAGGAAATGTCACAGGTCGAGCGTTCGGCCATCGCCAAGGTATCGAAGCGGCTGGTGCCGTTCATCGCCTTGATGTTCTTCATCAACTTCCTTGACCGTACCGCGATCTCCTTTGCCGGCCCGAACGGCATGACGACGGATCTGGCGCTGACGGCGGCGCAGTTCGGCTTCGCTGCGGGCATCTTCTTCTTCGGCTATATCGTGCTGGAGATCCCGAGCAATCTGGCGCTTCACAAATACGGCGCCCGTCGCTGGCTTGCCCGCATCATGGTGAGCTGGGGCATCGTGGCGCTCTTGTTCACCTGGGTATCGAGCGCGACGGAGCTTTACGTGCTGCGTTTCCTCCTCGGGGTTGCCGAAGCCGGCTTCTTTCCGGGCGCGATCCTTTTCCTAAGCATGTGGGTGCCCGCCAAACATCGCAACAAGATCCTGGCATTGTTCTACCTCGCCCAGCCGCTGACAACGGTCGTTGGCGCGCCCTTTGCGGCGATGCTCATACAGATGCACGGTCTCTTCGGCTTGGAAGGCTGGCGCGTCATGTTCTTCGGCGTTGCCGTTCCCGCCATCATCATCGGCATCGTCGCTTGGTTCTATCTCGCGGATCGGCCCGACGATGCCAAGTGGCTGACGCAGACGGAAAAGGATTGGCTGAATCGGGAGCTTGCCGGTGAGGAAAAGGCCAAGGCGGCCGCTCATGGCAAGATGACCGGTTTCGCGCTAACGGACGGCCGCGTGTGGCTGCTGTCGGTGATCTATTTCGGCCTGATCTATGGCCTCTATGCGCTGGCCTTCTTCCTGCCGACCATCATTGCCGGTTTCGAGACGAAGTTCGGCACCAAATTCGACGTTTTCGACAAGGGGTTGATCACGGCCATTCCCTATCTGCCGGCAGCCATTGCCCTGTTCTTCTGGGGCCGCGATGCCTCCAGGCGCGGCGTGCGGCCGTGGCATATCGGCGTTCCGGCCCTGATCGGCGCATTCAGCATTCCGGCTGCGCTCTACATGGGTTCGCCTGAGGCGACGATCGTCATGATCACGCTGACGGCCTGCGCGATTTTTTCCGCCCTGCCGAATTTCTGGGCCATTCCGTCCCGCTTTCTGACCGGGCCGGCGGCGGCAGCCGGCATCGCCCTGATCAACACGATCGGCAACATCGCCGGCTTTGCCGCGCCCTATATCACCGGCGTCGTCAAGGATGCGACCGGCCTTTACGAACTGCCGATGTTCATCGTCGGGGCGCTGATGCTGTTGTCGGCACTGCTCGCCTTCTCGCTGAGCGGTAGGGTAGAGGAGCCGACACTGATTGCGTCGGGCAGCAAGGGCTGAAAGCATCCGAGGCAATGAAAGGATGAATTCGATGGCGGTCACGAATGCGATCGCCATCGATTTTTTCAGCCGGCCCGCAGCAGCATGCCGAACAGGTCGCGCGGGTCGTCCGGGTCAGCAATAATATCGAGCTTCTGGAAGTAGTCCGTGCCTTTCAGCTTCTCGCGCACATAGCGCAAGGCGGAGAAATCCTCGATCGCAAAGCCGACGCTGTCGAACAGGGTGATCTGCCGCTCACTGCTGCGGCCCTGCGCCTGGCCGGCGACGACCTGCCAGAGTTCAGTGATCGGATAATCCGGATCCATCTGCTGGATCTCGCCTTCGATGCGCGTCTGCGGCGGATATTCGACGAAGGTGTCGGCGCGCAGCAGGATGTCGCGATGGAGCTCGGTCTTGCCCGGACAGTCGCCGCCGATTGCGTTGATGTGCACGCCGGCGCCGACCATATTGTCAGTCAGAATGGTCGCGAACTGCTTGTCGGCCGTGCAGGTGGTGATGATGTCGGCGCCTTCGATGGCGGCCTGGGCCGAGGTGCAGGGCACGAGCCGCAGCCCTGTCTTGCCGAGGTTGCGCACGGTCTTTTCCGTCGCCTTCGGGTCGATGTCGTAGAGGCGGACTTCCTCGATGCCGAGAACCGCCTTCATCGCCAGCGCCTGGAATTCCGCCTGCGCACCATTGCCGATCAGGGCGAGGCGGCGCGCATTGGCCGGTGCCAGGTGGCGGGCCGCCATTGCCGAGGTCGCCGCCGTGCGCAGGGCCGTCAGGAGCGTCATTTCGGTCAATAGTACCGGGTAGCCGGTCGAGACTTCCGCCAGCAGGCCGAAGGCGGTGACGGTCTGCAGGCCTTGAGCCATGTTCTTCGGATGGCCGTTCACATATTTGAAGCTGTAGACCGCCCCGTCGGAGGTCGGCATTAGCTCGATGACGCCGTCATGCGAATGGGAGGCGACGCGGGGAGTCTTGTCGAAGAGGTCCCAGCGACGAAAGTCCGCCTCGATGGCGTCGGTGAGTTCGACCAACATGGTTTCAATGCCGACATGATGGACGAGCCGCATCATATTCTCGACGCTGACGAAGGGAATGAAGGCTTTCTCCGAAGGAAGCGGTGCGGTCATCGCCATGTCCTCAATGCAATTTGTTTCCCATAGGGTAACAAGCGGATCGATTGACTGAAATCGCAAAACTGTGTCAGTTCTGGTATTGCGTTGTACGAATTGCTCAGTATTTTTGGCGGAAAAGGCAAAACGGGATTACGCAATGGCGCTTGCCAAATATATTCCGGACGATCTCGATCGACGCATCATAGCGCATTTGCGCGCCGATGGCCGCGCCTCCCTCTCCAAGCTGTCGGATGCCTTGGGTGTCGCGCGCGGTACAGTGCAGAACCGGTTGGACCGTCTGATCGAGACCGGCACGCTTCTCGGTTTCACCGTACGGGTGCGCGAAGATTATGAAGAGCAGACTGTCCACGCCGTCATGATGATCGAAGTCGTTGGGAAATCGACGACCCAGGTCATCCGCAAGCTGCGTGGCCTGCCCGAGATCTATTCGCTGCATACGACCAACGGAAATTGGGACCTGGTGGCCAATATCCGCGCAACCAGCCTCTCGGACTTCGACCGGGTCCTGCGCGAAGTGCGGATGATCGACGGCGTTGCCAATAGCGAAACCAGCCTGCTGCTTAGCAGCCTGTGACGATGCTGATGTCGTCGAGGTGTCGTGCGAGGATTTGAATTCTCCTTTGCCGAAGATCCTCACGGATTAGCCGCCAACGTGCCGCGACATAATATTCGCATGGATATTTCACCCGTGGATGGCGGGATGCGGCGCCCCGCTTGAAAACTCGCTGCATGTGTTGTTATGATTTCGCATGGACCTCAGTTTGCTCGCCTATGCCCTTGCCTGGACCGTCCTCGGCCTGATTGTTGTGACCACGGTCGTCCCGGTTCGGGCGAGGTATCCCTTCATGACGCTGGCAAATGTCGACAGAATCGTCCCGTTCGGCCTTCTGGGCTTCCTGTTCGTCATGGCTTACCCCGACGACCGTCGCATCGTTGCCTTGGTGTGCCTATCGATCGCAGCGGCAAGTGAAACGCTTGCCCTGGTGCTGCCGAAGAAATGTCTGCGGATCGAGCGTGCGATCCTGAAAGTGCTCGCTACCGTTTCGGGCTTGATTTTAGGTGCTCTGTTCGTGGAGCTTATGCAGCAGATCTCGTAGCTCTGCCTTTTTCAAGCACGCAGGAAGTCGACCGCACCGCTCCTTTCGATAGAAAGAAAGACCTATCTTCCATATACAACTTAGCGGTCCGAAGATCTGCTGCTTTGGCTTTCCAGCCGGTAGCGATTCCCTGGGTAGACCAGCCGCGCCGTAGAAACGACGCCGCGCGCCGACCATGTGCGCCGGCGGATCGTCAGGCAGGGTTCGGTTTTCAGGATGGTCAGCAGCTTGCATTCCCAGGCTTGCGGCATCACCGCTTCGACCACATGCTCCGAGCCGCTCAAGGGCGCGACCGCCGAAAGATAGGCGTTCGGCGTCATGTCGATAAAGTCCTGCTCCAGATAGTCGGGAGCGGCCTCCGGATGGACATGCCGGTCCTCGATCTGGACCGGCACCCCGTTTTCGCTATGAACGATCAGCGAATGAAAAACTGGTGAACCGATGTCGAGTTCCAGCGCATCGGCAACGTCGGGGGATGCGGCTTCCCGAGCCAGCACGATCACCGTTGCCTGGTGAGAATGGCCGCGTTCGGCGATTTCCTCGGCGATGTTGCGCACCTCGAATAAGGCGGATGCGCCCTTGCGTTCGGCGACGAAGGAGCCGACGCCCTGGATGCGAACCAGCTCGCCCTCGTTGGCGAGTTCGCGTAGCGCCCGATTGGCTGTCATCTTGCTGACGCCAAGTTCGGTAACGAGTTCGTTCTCTGAGGGGACGCGATATTTGGGAGGCCACTCGCCGCTATGGATGCGATCGAGTATCATCTGCTTGACCCCGGCATAGAGAGGCGCGGCGTCGTTTTCCGCCAGTTCGCGTTTCATCTCGCCGGAGCGCTTCATTGCCTATTCCCTTTGCACCGAGTGAATCTGCCTCGAAAAACAACTTTCCCACTTGCATATCATAAATTATCTCATATGGTACCCTATACAACCTCGCAATCAATCCTAAAAATAAATTGGGAAAGCGGGCAAGCCGGCGAAGATCGGTAGGAAGTGCTGCAAGGCCTGTTTTCAACCTCAGAGGAGCTCTACACGATGAAATTCAGTGCAATTCTCTTGTCAGGCGTCATGGCTGCCGCCGCGTTTGCGGCACCGGCCGTTGCCAAGGACTGGAAGACGGCGACGATCACCCTGGAAGGTGCCTACGCCCCGTGGAACATGACGAATGCCGACGGCACGCTCGGCGGCTTCGAGCCAGAACTTGCCAAGGTTCTGTGCGAACGCGCCAAGATCGACTGCAAGCTCGTCGCCTCCGATTGGGATGGTATGATCCCGGCGTTGAACGCCGGCAAGTTCGATGTGATCATGGATGCGCTGTCGATCACCGACGAGCGCAAGCAGGTCATCGGCTTTACCGTTCCTTATGCCGCGACGCCCGCTGCCTTCGCGACCGCCAAGGATAGCCCGCTTGCCAATGCCGCAGGTACCGGCACCACGATCAAGATGACCCCCGGCCAGACCGGCGTCAAGGAAATCGACGTCCTGAAGGAAGCCTTCAAGGGCAAGACGATCGGCATTCAGGCCGCAACCGTCTACGCCAAGTTCGTCTATGACAATTTCGGCTCGATCGCGACGATCCGCGAATACAAGACCGGCGCCGATCGCGATCTTGATCTGCAGAACGGCCGTATCGATCTCGGCTTTGACGACGCGGTCTACTTCGCGAACGCCTTTGCAAGCGCAAACGATTCGCTCGCCTTCACCGGCCCGGAAATCGCCGGCTCCATCTGGGGCGAAGGCGAAGGCCTTGGCGTCCGTAAGGCTGATACCGATCTGCGCGACAAGTTCAACGAGGCGATCAAATCGGCGCTTGCCGACGGCACCATCAAGACCCTGTCGATGAAGTGGTTCAAGGTCGACGTCAGCCCGCAATGACGAGCGCGGCCTTCGGGCCGCTATCGGCGGTCTCCGGCTTTGCGGCCGGAGGCCGTATGATATCCTGACGCCTGAAACTGCCACGGACAGGGATTGGATCTATGGCAAGCTTGCAATTGCTGGGCTTCGGCTCGAACGGGTGGGGCGCTCTGCTGCTCGTGGCGGCCTTGATGACGCTCGCCGTCACGGCGACGGCTTTGGCCATCGGGGCCGTATTGGGCGCGATCATCGCTTTCGCCAAGCTCTCCGGAAATCTGGTGCTGAAAACGCTCGGCAACATCTACACCACCGTCTTTCGTGGCGTTCCCGAACTCCTGATCATCTATCTGATCTATTTCGGCGGCTCATCGGCTGTGACGTCGATCGGCAAATGGCTCGGCTATGAGGGCTTTCTCGGCCTGCCGTCCTTTGCTGCGGGCGCGCTTGCCGTAGGCATCATTTCCGGCGCCTATCAGGCGGAAGTTTTCCGCGGCGCCTATCTTGCCATTTCCAAGGGCGAGCTTGAGGCGGCGTCAGCGATAGGCATGCATCGCGGCTTGCGCCTGCGGCGTATCATCATACCGCAGGTCCTGCGCTTCGCCATTCCCGGCCTCGGCAATGTCTGGCAGCTGAGCCTCAAGGATTCCGCGCTGATCTCCGTGACCGGCCTTGCCGAACTGATGCGCACCAGCCAGGTTGCTGCCGGCTCCACCCGCCAGTATTTCCTCTTCTTCATTGCTGGCGGTATTCTCTATCTGGTCCTGACCAGCCTGTCGGATCGCATCTTCAACAGGGCAGAACGACGCGCCAATCGCAGCATGCCGGCTGCGACCATCGGCCAGGCTTGAGGAGGAAGACATGGACTTCGATTTTCTCTCGAGCACAATGGTCACGCTGCTGAAGGCAGTGCCGATGACGCTACTGCTCTTCTCCCTGTCGATCCTCTGCGGCGGCCTTCTCGCTCTCGTCATCGTCGCCATGCGCGTCAGCGGCAACCCGATCCTCTCCGGTTTCGCCAAGGGCTATATTTTCGTGTTTCGCGGTTCGCCGCTGCTGATTCAGATGTTCCTGGTCTTCTACGGCTTGGCACAATTCTCCATCATCCGCTATTCCTTCCTCTGGCCGTTCCTGCGCGAGCCCGTCGTCTGCGCCATCCTGTCGCTGGCGCTCTGCACCGCCGGCTATTCGGCCGAGATCTTCCGCGGCGGCATCCGTGCCGTCTCGCCGAAAGAGATCGAAGCGGCGCGTTCGATCGGCATGTCCGGCCTTCTGCTCGTTCGCCGCATCATCGCGCCGATCGCCTTCAGGCACGCGCTGCCGGCCTATTCGACCGAGATCGTGCTGATGATGAAGTCGACGGCGCTTGCGAGCCTCGTCACCGTCTGGGAGGTCACGGGCGTTGCCCAGCGGCTGATCTCGCAGACCTATCGCACGATGGAAGTCTTCATCTGCGCCGCGATCATCTACCTCGTGCTGAATTTCGTCATTCTGCAGGCCATGGCCCTGCTGGAATATTCCTTGTCCCGTCATCGCCGCGCCATTCCGCCGGCGCTGAAGGCCTAAAGCTTACTGGAGCAGGCAAATCATGCCAGGTGTCACCCGACTTTCCGTCCGCAACATCCGCAAGAGCTTCGGTACCCATGAGGTCTTGCGCGGCATATCGCTCGATGCGCAGGATGGCGATGTGATTTCGCTGCTGGGAGCCTCCGGCTCGGGCAAATCGACCTTCCTTCGCTGCATCAACCTCCTCGAGATCGCCACGGATGGCGAGATCTGGGTGGATGGCGAGCAGATCCGCATGATCCACAAGAACGGCAAAAGCTATCCGGCGAGCCACAAGCAGGTGGATCATATCCGTTCCGAACTCGGCATGGTGTTCCAGAGCTTCAATCTCTGGTCCCACATGACGATCCTGCAGAATGTCATCGAGGGTCCGGTCCACGTTCTGAAGCGTCCCCGCGCCGAGTGCGTCGCCGAGGCCGAAGTGCTGCTGGAAAAGGTCGGCATTGCCGACAAGCGCCATGCCTATCCCGCGCATCTCTCCGGCGGCCAGCAGCAGCGCGCGGCGATTGCCCGCGCCCTTGCCATGAAGCCGAAGCTGATGCTGTTCGATGAGCCGACCTCGGCGCTCGATCCAGAACTCGTCGGCGAAGTGCTGCGCGTCATGCGCTCGCTTGCCGAAGAGGGCACGACGATGCTGGTGGTTACCCACGAGATGAGCTTTGCCCGCAATGTCTCCAATCGCGTCGTCTTCATGAAAGAAGGCCTCGTCGAAAGCAGCGGTACGCCGGACGAGATGTTCGGCGGCGGCGCGTCGCCGGCTTTCCGCCAGTTCATCGGCCATTTCGGAACCGGCAATGACCATCACCATCGATAAGCCGATTTCCTGGCGCGACGTCGCACGGGTCGGTGCCGGTGAGCCCTTGTCTCTCTCCGATGCTGCTTGGGAACGCGTTGCCGAGGCAAGCCGCATCGTCGAGCGGATCGTCGAAACGGGCGTGCGCGCCTATGGCGTCAATACCGGCGTCGGCGCCCTGTCCGATACGGTGGTCGATCGGGATTCCCAGAGCCGGCTGTCGCGCAACATCATCTTGAGCCATGCCTGCGGTGTCGGCCCGCTTTTGCCGGCCCGCGAGGTGCGCTCGATCATCGCAGCGCAGATCGCCAATTTCGCCCATGGTCATTCCGGTGTGCGGCCCGAGATCGTCCGGCATCTGGCTGCGTTTCTCGAACGCGACTGCATTCCGGAAGTTCCTTCCAAGGGCTCTGCCGGCTATCTCACGCACAATGCCCACACCGCTCTCGTCTTAATCGGCGAAGGACGGGCAACCGTAAAAGGCAAATCCATGAGCGGCGCTGAGGCGCTTGCGGCAATCGGTTTGAGCCCTCTGGTGCTTGGTGCCAAGGAAGGTCTGAGCCTCGTCAACGGCACAGCCTGCGCCACCGGATTGTCGGCGCTTGCCATCTCCCGTGCCGAACGTCTGCTTGATTGGGCCGACGCCATCGCCGCCCTGACGCTGGAGGCCGTAGGCTGCCAGATGACCGCTTTCGATGAAAAGGTGCTGGCGCTCCGCCCATCGGCCGGCATCGCCAAGGTCGGGCGCAGGTTGCGCAGCCGTCTGCATGGCAGCGGTCTCGTTGCTGCTGCCCTCGGCCGGCGGACGCAGGATGCGCTGAGTCTGAGGTCGGTCCCGCACGCCCATGGCGCGGCCTGGGACGTCTTCGAACTGACGGCGCGCATCGTCGATCAGGAACTTGCCTCGGTAACGGACAATCCTGCCGTTTCGGGCACGCCGGAGCAGCCGGTTGTCTCCTCCGAGGCGCATGCGGTGGCGCCAGCCCTTGGGCAGGCAGCTGATAGTCTGGCAATCGCTGTTGCACAGATTGCTGCCATGAGCGAGCGCCGGACGGATCGCCTTGTCAATCCGCTGGTCAGCGGCTTGCCGCCGTTCCTGGCGAGCGATGCCGGCAGCCATTCCGGCTTCATGATCGCACAATATACCGCGGCGGCGCTGAGCAATGACAACAGGCGGCTGGCAGCTCCCGCATCGCTCGATGGCGGCCTGACCTCCGGCCTTCAGGAGGATTTCCTTGCCCATCCGACCGCGGCCGCCAACAAGCTGCTCGCGATCCTCGACAATGCCGAATATATCCTGGCGATCGAGCTGATGGCGGCGGCACAGGCGCATGATTTCCTCGTTTCGAAGGGTGCGAGAGCGCCGGGGACGGACCGCCTCTACGCGGCAGTCCGCTCGCGGGTTCCTCTCTATGGCGACGATCGCCCGTTGAATACAGATATGGAAGCCTTGCGGACCATGATCGCTCAGATCGCGCCGCCTGCCGAAAGTGAAGCTGGAGCATAATATGTCTGCGCAATACGACATTGCCGTCGTCGGGCTCGGCGCAATGGGAAGTGCTGCATTGTCCTTTGCCGCCGCTCGCGGCGCAAAGGCAATCGGGATCGAGGCGCATTTCCCCGCCCATGCGCTCAGCTCCTCGCATGGCGACAGCCGTCTGATCCGGCTCGGCTACTTCGAAGATCCATCCTATGTTCCCCTGCTGAAGCGGGCCTATGAAAACTGGCGCTCGCTGGAGGCAAGGCTGCGGGCCGAAATTCTGACCGTGACGGGCGTGCTGCAAATCGGCGCGCCCGACAGCAAGATCGTCAGCGGCACGCGCGCCTCCTGCGACATGCATGGACTGCCGCATGAAATACTTGACCGGGATGCCATGAAGCGCCGGTTTCCGGCTTTTGCGCTGGAGGAAGGCGAGATTGGCCTGCTCGATCCGCAGGGCGGTTATATCAGGCCGGAGGCTACCATTATGGGCTATCTGAGGCTTGCAGCGGAGGATGGTGCGATCCTGCATTTCGGCGAACGCGTCGTTTCCATCGAGCCCGACGATACGGGCGTGACGGTCGTTTCCTCGACGGGACGATATCGCGCCCGCAAGGTGATCGTTGCAACCGGTGCATGGATCGCCGAACTCGTGCCACAGCTGAAGGTGCATGCGCAGCCGATCCGGCAGGTGGTTGCCTGGTATCAGCCGAAGGACGGCTTCGTTGCCGCACCGCAACGCATGCCCTGCTTCCTGCGCGACGAGGGCGCCGGCGGCTCTTATTTCGGCTTCCCCGCGATCGGCGTGGACGGCGTAAAAATTGGCCGCCATGCGCATTTCCGGGAACCGATCGACCCGACCGTGCCCAATCCGCCGGTCAATGACGCCGACACCGATCTGCTCGACAGTTTCGCCAGCAAGCGTCTGCCGGATGCCGCCTCGTTTCGCGTGCGGGCGACGACCTGCCGCTACACCATGCTGCCGAGCGAGGATTTTCTCATCGATCATGTACCGGGACAGCCTGATATCGTCGTGTCTTCGGCCTGTTCCGGCCATGGCTTCAAGTTTACGAGCGTGGTCGGCGAAATCCTTGCGGATTTGGCGCTGGAAGGCGGAAGCACATTGCCGACCGCCTTGTTCTCCTTCGAAAAGCATTTTGGCGCTCTGGGAGCATAGGCCGCCAATCTCGCGGGCAATTCAGCCGATCGTCATGCGTCGCAGCACGTCCGATCGAAAATAGAAGTGCTGGACGAGCGCGCCGAGGATGTGAAGGACGACGACGATCCAGAGAAGGGACTTGATCGGCCCGCCATGAACGAATGCCGCCGTATCGATCCCCAGATAGTAGGCTGCCATACCCGACAGCGGCATCGCAAAGATCAGCACATAGAGCAGGACATGCGTCAGCTGCGCAAGGTAGTGCAGGAAGGCAGGCTGACCATCCGGCGTGGCGGGGACGTTGGACGAAAATCTGACTGCAAGGCGTAGGATGGCGAGCAACAGGACGGCAATGCCGGCATAAGCGTGGATATTGGCGCTGGCAATGTCGGCTGATGAGGGCGTCTGGCCGTTACGGACCAGATGCCGCCACGCATTCATCCCGTCGGGAAACAGGAGGTTAAAAAAGATCAGCAAGGCCATGAGCCAGTGAAGGATGCGTTGCGGGATGGAATAGGCAGATCTGGCAGGCATTGGGTCTCCTTAGATTGGAACTGTTCCAAAGATAGAACGTGATTCTAACGAGAACCTGAACGCCGGGGGAGGCCTTGTTGGCCCGTCAGGTGCTGGTGGGCCAGGACCTTCCACTAGCAGTTCGAGGAAAGCCCGGACGACCTATTAAGGTCCCCTGGGCTCTGTCCCATCAACCCAGCACCGCACGCGGTTCGAGGAATGACTCCAGACCGTAAGTGCCGAATTCCCGGCCGATGCCCGACTGCTTGAATCCGCCGAAAGGAGCAAGCGGTTCGTGCGGTGCGCCGTTGATGACGACGCGGCCGGCTTCGATGCGCTCGGCAATCCGCTTTGCCCTGGCGATATCGGAGGAGAAGACGTAGGCCTGCAGGCCGTAGACCGTATCGTTGGCGATTTCGAGCGCATGTGCCTCATCGCGGTAGGGGACAACGCAAAGCACGGGTCCGAAAATCTCTTCGCGAGCGATCCTCATGTCATTATTGACGCCGGAGAAGATGGTCGGGCGAACGAACCAGCCGCGATCGAGCCCTTCGGGACGTCCTTCTCCGCCTATGATCAGCCGGGCACCCTCCTGCTGGCCGAGGCGGATATAGGATTGGACGCGATCCCACTGCTTCTCGCTGACCATCGGGCCGATTCTGACGGCGGGATCGCCTGCATCACCCACCTTGAACGTCGCAACCGCTTGGGTCAGACGATCATGGATTTCCGCCAGCCGGCTTTCCGGCGCGAGAATGCGGGTGCCGGCAATGCAGGCCTGGCCGCTATTGGTAAATCCGACAGCCAACACTTGCGGGATGACAAGATCGAGATCGGCATCGTCGAGAATGATGTTCGGGCTCTTGCCGCCAAGCTCGAGCGTCACGCGCTTCAAGGCCGCCGAGGCGGCTTGGAGGATTGCGCGCCCCGTCACCGTTGAGCCGGTGAAGCTGATCTTGGCGATATCGCGATGGGCGCTGAGGGCGGCGCCGACCACATGGCCGTAGCCATTGACGATATTAAAGATACCATTCGGCAGGCCAGCCGCGTGCAGGCATTCGGTGATGAGCTGCGTCTGGATCGCGCTCATCTCGGAGGGCTTGATCACCATGGTCGTGCCGGCGGCAATGGCGGTGGCAAGCTTGCTGCAGATAAAGCCATAATTGCTGTTCCACGGCGTGATCGCGGCTGCTACGCCGGCGGGGCGCATTTCGATTTCCGCATGGCCGATGTGACGACGAAACTCATAATTTTCGAGCGTCTTGGCCATGTGGAGAAACGCCGTGGCGGCATGCGTCACCGAGAAGCCGATGAAGGATGCCGGCGCGCCATATTCCTCGCGCATGGCGTCGGTGAGATCGGAGGCTCTTGCCGCGACCGCATCGTGCAGGCTTTGCAGCATGGCAACACGCTCGGCCTTCGAGCTTTGCGACATCGCCGGAAATGCTGATTTCGCGGCGCGAACGGCAGCGTCGACATCCTTCTCGTCGCCAAGGTGCACGGTGCCGATTTGCTCTTCCGTGGCCGGATTGAAAAGAGGGGCTTTCTCCGTGCCATGGGGCTGAACGAAGCTGCCGTTGATATAGATGGTGTCGATGGTGCGCATGAGCGTCTCCTTTGTCTTCACCAGAGAGGTAAGATGCGCTATTTGATCGGTCTAGCAGGACAATGTGGAACAGGCTGATAAGGAAAATCGCGCAATGAAGGCAAGCCTGACGGAGCTCGAGGCGATCGCCGCGGTTGCCCGCCATGGCGGCTTTCGTGCGGCCGCCCGCGAACTCGGCATGTCCTCGTCGGCGCTCAGCCACGCGGTCGCGACGTTGGAGGAGCGTCTGTCCGTGCGGATTTTCAACAGGACGACGCGCAGCGTGACATTGTCTGAGGACGGTGAGCGCTTGGTGGCGGAGATCGGGCCGGCGCTTGCTGCGATCGACAGGGCCATCGAGAATGCTGGCGTGTCGTCAGGATCGGTGTCCGGCACGCTTCGGCTCAACATGGCGCCTGGCGCGGCGCGCATGCTGCTGGTTCCCCTTATCCTCGAATATGGGCGGCGCCATCCGAACGTGGACATTGAAATCGTCACCGACAATGCCTTGATCGATGTCATCGGCAAGGGCTTCGATGCCGGCATTCGGCTTGCCGAGGCCGTGCCAACGGATATGATCGCAATACCCATCGTTCCGACGCTGCGCTCGCTCGTCGTCGGCTCACCCGCCTATTTCAGCGACAGGCCGCGTCCGCTTGTTCCCGGTGATCTTCTCAAGCATCGTTGCATCCGCGCTCGCATGGCCGGCGGCCGGCTTTACCGCTGGGAATTTGAGCGGCATGGTCAGGCCGTGTTGATCGACGCGCCGGGAAGCCTCACTCTCGACGCTTCTGACCTGATGCTGAGCGCTGCCCTCGCTGGGGCGGGGCTCGCCTACATCAGTGAAGCATCCATCGCCGACCATATAGCTGCGGGCAATCTGATCTCCGTGCTGGAGGATTGGAGCCCGCCTTATCCGGGGCTCAGTCTTTATTTCGCGCAGCGGCGCCAGATGCCGGCGCGGCTGCGGGCCTTGATCGATCTGATCCGCGAGCAGAATGCGTCCCGCTGATCGCCGGCGAAAGATTCGTTCTATTGCCTGTCGGCTCCGGGATCGAAGTCAGTCGATACGATCCCATAAAGGCAAGCAGCGGCCCCATTGATGAGGCCGCCGCCAGTCTGACCTTACTTGCCGGCGTCCTTGGCCGCCTTCTCGATTACGGCGGCAACCTTTTCCGGCTGCGAGGCGAAGACGGCATGGCTTGCCTTGATTTCGGTCACGTCGCTGCCGGCGCGCTTTGCCATGTCGCGCTCAAGCTCGGGATTGATGGAGCGGTCGTTGGTTGCAACGATGGCCCAGCTCTTCTTCGCCCGCCAGGCCGGATCGCTGACCTTGGCGGCAAAGGCGGCCTTCGAGGCAAAGACCTGCGATTTCGCCATGAAATCGGCCTCGTCCTTCGGCAGGTCGGCAGCAAAGTCCGCCGCGAAGGCCGCCGGATCGAGATAAAGATATTGGCCGTCCTTGGTTTCGCGGATGTTCATGCCGCCGGCAGGCTTGGAGCTTGCGAGGCTGATCAGGCTTTCGCCCTTGTCCGGCTGGAACGCGGCGACATAGACGAGGCCTGCGACATCCGGCCGGTTGCCCGCTTCGGTGATGACCATGCCGCCATAGCTATGACCGACGAGCAGGCTCGGCCCGTTCTGAAGGTCGAGCACGCGGTTAGTGGCAGTGACATCGTCGGCGAGCGAGGTGATCGGTTCTTGCACGACCGTAACCTTGAAACCGTCCTTTTCAAGGATCTCGGCGGTCTTGCGCCATCCCGAGCCGTCGGCAAGGGCGCCGTGGACGATGACGATGTTCTTGATCTCGGCTGCCTGCGCCGCAAAGGCAAAAGTGCTTGCGGCAAGGCCAAGGGCAGCGATGGAGAGAAAACGAGTATTCATTGGTGTTACTCCTGTTAGTTGAGGTTCATGCTTGGGGGTAAGAGGAAATTTCAGCCGAAGGTGAACGCGTAGGCCTGGACCCCAGGGTCGAAGAAACGGATCTCGAAGTTGTGTGCGTTGACATCACCGGATTGACGAACGAGCTGGTAGAGCTTGGTTTCGGTCACGGTGCCATTGCCGCCGGCGTCGATATCGGAGCCGTGGTCGGCGCCGGGCGCCCTTCCGTCTACGGTCACCTGGAAGCGGATGGGCTTTCCGTCTGCCGACGGCCCGAGGACGAGATGCAGGTCGCGGGCGCTGAAGCGATAGCTGATGCCGCCGCCTGCCTTGTCGAGCGTTGCCTCTTCCGGACCCACCGTCCATGTGCCTGCCAGTCCCCACTGATTTAGGTCGGGATTGGCAATCGAATAGTCGGCTGCGGCGTCCGCTTTTACGCTTTCCGGAGAAGCAAAGCCTGTTGCCTGCTTGTAGCCGACATAGGTCTCGCCCGAGCGGATATGGCTGAGGTCGGGGCTTGCTTCCGCACCTTTTGCATCCGGAACGACCGGGCCGCTTTGGGCCATGTTGCTGCCCGCCTCGCGCAGAAGGTCCTGGATCGCCTGTTCGGTCTGGCGATAGTTGCCTTCGCCGAAATGCTGGTAGCGGACCTGCCCCTTCGCATCGATCATGTAAAGGGCGGGCCAGTAGTTGTTCTCGAAGGCGCGCCAGATGCGGTAGTCGTTGTCGATCGCGACCGGATAGCCGATCTTGAAGTCGGCGATCGCCTTCTTGACGTTGTCGACATTCTTCTCGAAGGCGAATTCGGGAGAATGGACGCCAATGACGACGAGGCCTTGATCCCTATACTTTTCCGCCCAGGCACGAACATAGGGAATGGTGCGGATGCAGTTGATGCAGGAATAGGTCCAGAAATCGACGATCACGACCTTGCCGCGAAGCTCGGCCGTGGTCAGCAGCTCAGAGTTCAGCCAGGTCACGGCGCCGTCGAGCGAGGGGGCGGTGCCTTCGATGGGAAGATCACTGTGGAACGGACGTGCCGCGTCTGTCGCAACCTTCATGGTGCCGTTGCTCGCAACCTCGGTCTCCGGCGCTGAGGTCTTAGGGTGCAGCTTTTCCAGCACGACCTGTTCGAAGGAGCCGGTGCTTGCATAGGAGAGGCGAGCCAGCAGGCCGGTATCGAGGCCGAGCGCGATGGCGGCAACGCCGGCGAGAACAGCGAAACCTGCGATCTGCCGGATGCGTTCGCTGAGGCCGAGTGATTGCTTCATGCGGGCAAAGATCTTGCCACCGGCAAAGAGTGCAACGGCAAGCGAGGTGGCAGCACCGGCGCCATAGGCAAGTAGCAGAAAGGTCGTCTGCAGATTGGCGCCTTTCAATGCAGCACCTGTCAGGACCAGCCCAAGGATCGGGCCGGCGCAAGGTGCCCAGAGCAGGCCGGTCGCAATGCCGAGCACAAAAGAGCTTCTGGCGTTCGACGTTGCGCGATGCGCGCCGGCGGCGTTCAGGAGATTGTTGCCGAGATCGACGGCCGGCCGCGACAGGGCGCTCGCGATGCGCGGCGAGATCAGGCTCAGGCCGAAGAGGCCGAGCAGCACGATTGCCGCAAGGCGTCCATATTCATTAGCGCGGATCGCCCATGCGCCGCCGATCGCGGCAAGAGTTGCGACAAGGGCAAAGGTGAGCGCCATGCCGGCAAGCATGGGCAGCGTGCTCCTGACGAAGGGCTGGCCGGCGCGGGCAAAGACGAAGGGCAGGATGGGCAGGATGCACGGACTGAAGATTGTCAGCGCACCGCCGAGATAGGCAATGATGAGAAGCGTCATCGTCTTGTTCCTTTAGAAACGATTGACCGGCTGCTAACGGCGACGGGCCGTGCTCAGCAGTGACGCCATCTGCCGTTGGCGACGTATCTCGAATGTGTCCGACTAGATGGGAGAATGTACCGAAACGTCGATGTCTTCGGCTTCGATACACTGCGATACAAACTGAAGGATGCCGATGTGATCTTTACCGGCGCTTCAGGGGCGTCCGGACATTGCTCGATCAAAGGAAGTGGATTGTATCAGACTGTATCTCCGCCTTCGGAAGCTACATAGTCATTCAAAACCATGCGACCGGCGACACATCGGCGATACATGCGGCTGGTTTTCTCAGCCTCACGATCCAATCGACAGGAGAGACAGATGTCTGAGGAAATCAATCACAATCGCCGCCGCTTCTTTGGTATTGCCGCCGTCGCCGTTGCAGCCGCCGAATTCGGCCTGCCCGCGATCGCTGGTGCTGAGGAAAAGGCTTCCGCTTCGACCCTGCCGGCGATCAAGGCCGGAAGCCATACTTCCTTTGACGCGCTGAAGCAGATCAATGCCGGCGTGCTCAATGTCGGTTACGCCGAAGCCGGCCCGGCCAATGGTCCGGTCGTCCTGCTGCTGCATGGCTGGCCCTATGACATTTACAGCTTCGTCGATGTCGCGCCGCTTTTGGCCGGGGCCGGCTACCGGGTCATCATTCCCTATCTTCGCGGCTATGGAACCACCCGCTTCCTGTCGAAGAAGACCCCGCGCAACGGCCAGCAGGCAGCTCTTGCCGCCGACATGATCGCGCTTCTCGATGCGCTGAAAATCGAAAAGGTTGTCGTTGCCGGTTACGACTGGGGCGGCCGCACCGCCGACATCATGGCCGCACTTTGGCCCGAGCGCTGCAAGGCGTTGGTGTCGGTCAGCGGCTATCTGATCGGCAGCCAGGAGGTCAACCGCAAGCCCTTGCCGCCGAAGGCCGAGCTTGCCTGGTGGTACCAGTTCTATTTCGCCACCGAGCGCGGCCGCCTCGGCTACCAGGAAAACCGGCACGATTTCGCAAAGCTGATCTGGCACACCGCCTCGCCGCAATGGGCTTTCGATGATGCCACCTATGATCGCTCGGCGGCCGCTTTTGACAATCCCGATCATGTCGATATCGTCATCCACAATTACCGCTGGCGGCTTGGTCTCGTCGAAGGCGAGGCGAAGTTCGATGCCTATGAAAAGAAGCTCGCCGCCGGCCCGGTGATTTCGATCCCGACCATTACCATGGAAGGTGACGCCAACGGTGCGCCGCATCCGGAACCTTCGGCCTATCGTGGCAAGTTCTCGGGCAAGTACGAGCATCGTACCATCACCGGCGGCATCGGGCACAATCTGCCTCAGGAAGCCCCGCAGGCTTTCGCCCAGGCTGTGATAGATGTTGATCGTTTCTAGTTCGGCGATAGTGTGCGAAAGGGGCGCTGGCGCAAGCTGGCGCCCTCGGTCGCTGGCTCCATCAGGGAATGAATATTCGTAGCTTGATGCTTACGATGATGAGTGGGAAATCGAAATGGATCATGTCGACCATATCCTGATCGTGGATGACGATCGGGAAATCCGCGAACTGGTGTCGAGCTATCTGAAGAAGAATGGCTTGCGGGCGACGACGGCCGCCGACGGCCGGCAGATGCGCAGTTTCCTCGAGGCCAATTCGGTCGATCTGATCGTGCTCGACGTGATGATGCCTGGTGACGACGGTCTGGTGCTGTGTCGCGAGCTTCGCGCCGGAAAGCACAAGGCGACGCCCATCTTGATGCTGACGGCGCGTGACGACGAGATGGACCGCATTCTCGGCCTGGAAATGGGCGCGGACGATTATCTGGCAAAGCCTTTCGCCGCCCGCGAGCTGCTTGCACGCATCAAGGCGGTTTTGCGCCGCACCCGCATGCTGCCGCCCAACCTGCAGATCAGCGAAGTCGGCCAGATGCTGGTGTTCGGGGATTGGCGGTTGGATACGGTCGGCCGCCATTTGCTCGACAAGGACGGCACCGAGATCACGCTCAGCGGCGCCGAATATCGGCTGCTGCGCGTCTTCATCGATCACCCGCAGCGGGTGCTCAATCGCGACCAGCTCTTGAACCTGACTCAGGGCCGCGACGCTGATCTCTTCGATCGCTCCATCGACCTGCTCGTCAGCCGTCTTCGTCAGCGGCTCGGCGATGATGCGCGTGAGCCGATCTACATCAAGACGGTTCGCAGCGAAGGTTATGTCTTCTCGGTTCCGGTCGAAATTACGGAGCTTCGCTCATGACCGTGGCGGACCTGTCAGGTCACCGGCCATGGTGGCCCCGCACCCTGCGTTCGCGCATTTTTCTGATCCTGCTCGCCGGCCTGGCGATCGCCTACGGCCTGTCCTTCAGCGTGCTCTACATCGAGCGTTACATGTCGGCAAAGGCCGTCATGCTCGGCACGCTGGAGAACGACGTCGCGACGTCGATCGCGGTGCTCGATCGCCTGCCGGCGGATGAGAGGGCGAATTTCGTCGATTGGCTCAGCCGCGGCAATTATAATTTCGAGCTGGGCAACGGTCTGCCCGGTGTACCTGATACTTCCGCGCACGGCGCGGAGATCGCCGCCAAGATAGAGGAGGCGGTCGGCCATCGCTTTCCCATCCGCATGGAATCGATCCCGGGGCCAGTCATGCGCCTGCAGGCGCATCTCAATTTGAGCGATGGCAGTCCGCTGACGATCGATGTCACGCCGAAGGGCGTCATGCCGATCGCGGCATGGCTGCCATATGTCTTCATCGTCCAGATGCTGCTTATCGTCTTTTGTACCTGGTTTGCCGTTCGCCAGGCGATTCGTCCGCTTGCCGAGTTTGCCGCTGCGGCCGATGCGCTGGATCCCAACAAGAAGAGCCAGGCACTGAGCGACCGTGGACCGAGCGAAGTGGCCCATGCCGCCAAGGCCTTCAACGCCATGCGCGACCGGATCGCGCATTATCTCGAGGAGCGTGTGCAGATTCTCGCCGCCATCTCGCACGACCTGCAGACGCCGATCACACGCATGCGCCTGCGCGCCGATATTGCCGATGATTCGCCCGAGAAGACCAAGCTGCTGCAGGATCTCGGCGAGATCGAGCGTCTGGTGCAGGATGGGATCGCCTATGCGCGCAGCGCTCACGGCAATGGCGAGAAGAGCGCGCGAATCGATCTTGCCTCCTTCATCGAAAGCATCTGCTACGACTATCAGGACACCGGCAAGTCCGTCGAGATTCTCGGCCTGATCCACGGAACGGCGGCGACGAAGCCACATGCCCTGCGTCGCATTCTCACAAATTTCATCGACAATGCCCTGAAGTTTGCCGGTGCGGCGGAAATCGCCGTGGAGCGGCGGGATACGGGCCAGGTTGCGATCACCGTTCTGGATCGCGGTCCCGGCATTCCGCAGGACCAGATAGAGGCGGCGATGCAGCCCTTCTTCCGGCTGGAGCAGTCGCGCAACCGCAACACCGGCGGCACCGGGCTTGGTCTGGCGATTGCCCAGCAGCTCGCCCAGACGCTCGGCGGCTCCGTCAGGCTCTATAACCGTGAGGGCGGCGGTCTGGCGGCCGAAGTCGTCATTTCCTGATCGGCCCAAAAGATTTTTGGGCGATTTGTAAGCAAGTGTATCCAGGCTGCATGGGCCTACGTTCTGTAACACTTCCGGCGATTCCGGAAACATGCCGGATACCTCGATCCATCAAAAACAACTCCGTCAACAGACGGTGCCCCACACCACAACAGGGCGGGCAACGCAACAAAGGAGTGTTCCATGACCAAGATCGACAAGGTTCTCTACACCGGCAAGACCCACACCATCGGCGGCCGTGACGGTTTCGCGCGCAGCGATGACAACCAGCTGGATATCAAGCTTTCGCCTCCCGGCAGCGCTCATGCCGGCACCAATCCCGAACAGCTCTTCGCCGCCGGCTGGTCGGCCTGCTTCATCGGCGCAATGGGCCTTGCTGCGGGCAAGCGCAAGATCAAGCTGCCGGCCGATCTCGCCGTCGATGCCGAAGTGGATCTCGGCACCACGGAAGGCGCCTATTTCCTGCAGGCACGCCTCACCATCAGCATGCCCGGCATCGAGCCTGAGCTGGCACGCACGCTGGTGGAAGAAGCTCACCAGACCTGCCCCTATTCGAAGGCTACCCGCGGCAACATCAATGTCGAGCTGAAGCTCGCCTGAGAATCGCTCAAGCGTCGATATTGCGCGCCGCTCCGGAAGGTGCAGCGCGCCGAATCGTTAATTTTCATCACATCGGATATCAAGCAAAGCAGCCTCTGCTTTGCGCGTGGAGGATCACATGAGACCGATCATTCTTCTCCTTGCAGGAGCTGCGATTTTCGCTGCTCCATGCATCTATGCCCCCAGTTCCAGCGAGCCTTCGGCGCTTGCGAGCATCGCCGTTTTGTGGGGCGGTTCGGGCTCGAACGGAAGCCCGCGTTAACCACTTGTTAACCATATCAACGGTACACAGGATCAACGATTTATTCACATAGATGACCAAAGTGCTAACAGACGCTCGTTCGATCCGTATCAAGGGCCGCTCCTTTCTTGCGGTCATGCTTTCGCCGGATCTTCCGCTTGACCAGTGGTTGATCAGGCTTGACGACCTCGCAGCCCGTTCGGCCGGCTTCTTTCTGGGGCGGCCGGTCGTGCTTGATATCACCGACCTGCCGATCGACAAGGCGCAGCTCAAGGAGCTGATCGCAGAGCTTTCGGCCCGCAATGTCAGCATCATGGGCATCGAGGGCGGCCGTCCGTCGATCGCCGGGCCTGGCATGCCGCCGATCCTGAAGGGTGGGCGTCCGGCTGCTGATTTCGAAGTCAACGAGGCCGATCCGGTCGTAGAGCGCCGCAATAGCGAGCCCAAGGCGCCGCCTCCGGAAGTTCGCGCGGTTACGCAATCCCTGATCATCCGCGAGCCGGTGCGATCCGGCCAGTCGGTGATCTTTCCGGAAGGTGACGTAACCGTCATCGGTTCGGTGGCGTCCGGCGCGGAAGTCATCGCGGGCGGATCGATCCATATCTATGGCGCCCTTCGCGGTCGCGCCATGGCGGGCTCGATCGGTAATGCCTCGGCGCGAATCTTTTGCCGCAAGCTCGAGGCCGAGCTGCTGGCGATCGATGGCATCTACAAGATGGCGGAAGACATATCACCCGGCCTCAGGGGGCAGGCCGTTCAGCTCTGGCTGGATGGCGAAACGATCATGGCCGAAAAACTAATCTGAGCCGAAGCCGGCCAAAACAGGAGAGCGAGATGGGCAAGGTAATCGTCGTCACATCAGGCAAGGGCGGAGTTGGAAAGACAACTTCGACGGCCGCACTGGGAGCGGCTCTGGCACAGAGAGGCGAAAAGGTCGTTGTGGTCGATTTCGACGTCGGCCTGCGCAACCTCGATCTCGTTATGGGTGCTGAACGCCGCGTCGTCTACGACCTTGTCAACGTCATCCATGGCGATGCCAAGCTGCCGCAGGCGCTGATCCGCGACAAGCGGCTGGAAACGCTCTTCCTGCTGCCGGCTTCGCAGACCCGCGACAAGGACAATCTGACGCCCGAGGGTGTCGAGCGTGTCATCAACGAGCTCAGGAACT
Organism: Martinezella tropici; assembly: GCF_008370325.1. Classification (GTDB taxonomy): domain Bacteria; phylum Pseudomonadota; class Alphaproteobacteria; order Rhizobiales; family Rhizobiaceae; genus Rhizobium; species Rhizobium tropici_B. The sequence goes on from NZ_VNIP01000008.1 coordinate 266,998, forward strand.
ATTTCGACTGGGTCATCTGCGACAGCCCGGCGGGCATCGAGCGCGGGGCAACCCTTGCCATGCGCCACGCCGATGTCGCCGTCGTCGTCACCAATCCGGAAGTCTCCTCGGTGCGCGATTCCGACCGTATCATCGGTCTGCTGGACTCCAAGACGCTGAAGGCGGAGCGCGGCGAGCGCATGGAAAAGCACCTGCTGCTGACCCGCTTCGATGCCGGTCGCGCCGAACGCGGCGACATGCTGAAGGTTGACGACGTGCTGGAGATCCTCTCCATCCCGCTGCTCGGCATCATCCCGGAAAGCACCGACGTCCTGCGCGCCTCCAATCTCGGCTCGCCGGTTACGCTTGCCGATGCGCGCTGCGCGCCGTCGCTTGCCTATTTCGATGCCGCACGCCGTCTTGCCGGCGAGCAGGTGCCGATCACCATCCCCGGCGAGAAGCGGGGTATCTTCGGCAAGATCTTCGCAAGGAGGGCCGCATGAGCATTTTCGGACTGTTCCGCAAGCAGAGATCTGCACCCATGGCGCGCGAGCGTCTGCAGATCCTTCTTGCCCATGAGCGCGCCTCTGTGGGCTCGGATCTAGTATCCGTGCTGAGGGAGGAAATCCTCGCCGTCATCGCCAAGCATGTCCAGGTCGATCGCGACAAGGTGCAGGTGAAGATGGATCGCGACAAGGACGTCTCCATGCTGGAGATCGATGTCGAGATCCCGCGCGATGCGGCCTTGAAGGCCGCCTGAGGCAAGCCTCAACACCGCGCATGTGTGCGAATGATGCCACATGGTCTTTCCATGTGGCAGAGCTGCGAAGTTTTTCGAAGCTTGCCCTTGCAAAGGGTACGATTCGCGATTATCTGCAGCCCATCACCTGTATCGATGGCCTGCCGCTGACATTTCCGTGTCGAGCCGGTGTTCGCTGTCCGGGTTAAAAAGCAAGGGCGCTCCCCAGAAATGGGTAGAGCGCCCTTTGCTTTTGTCGTGTTCGCGGCACGGCACTTTTCTTGGCCGATGCGATATGCCAGTTTGCGCCGATCATGCGGGGAGGCGATTGGCTTGGGCGGATTGGACAATCAACGGAATGCCGTGTTCTCATGGCTGCTTGCCGGCATCTTCCTCGCAGCATGCGCCATCGGTGCCCAGGCGGCCGACAAGACGATTTATCTCACATTCGACGACGGCCCCTTACCGGGAACGAAGAACATCCTCGCCGTGCTGAGCGAGGAGAAGGTTCCGGCGGCCTTGTTCATGGTCGGCCTGCATGTCGAAACCATTCCGTCCGGGCGCGATCTGCTTGCCGAAGCCAAGGCCATGCCGCTCGTGACCATCGGCAACCACAGCTATAGCCACGCCAACAATCGCTACAGGAAATATTACTCCGATACCCAGGCAGTGGTTGCGGACATGCGCCATGCCAACCAGGTACTCGGCCTGACGCCGGTCGTGCATGCGCGGCTGCCGGGCAGGGACGTCTTTCGGCTTCCCACGGTCGCGAGAGAGGATCTGTCCATCAACGTCGCGCAATGGGAGCGCGAGTGGCTGGATTATGAGCTGGTCGCCGAAGCGGGCTTCTATCTCTATGGCTGGGATTTCGAGTGGGTGCACAGCGACGATGGCAAGCCGGTCCAATCGGTGGACCATCTCGTCAGCGAAATCGATCATCTCTTCCAATACGGCCGCTACACGCAACGGGGAAAGATGATCCTGCTGATGCACGACGAAATGTTCCAGGATCAGTTCAACGGCCAGGATAATCTGAGAACGTTGATCCGTTCGCTTCGTGAACGTGGCTATGCCTTCGGCGATATCAGAACCTACGCGCCGTCGAATCCCTGAACCCACCTGAATTTGCTTAGGCCTGTCTCGCCGCGGCTCCTGTCGCAACCGTCAGGATGAAATCGTCCAGCTCCCGTTCCAGGCTTTCGACCGGCAGGCCGACGAAACGGCCTTCGAGGCTGATGCTGACGACACCATGCACGGCGCCGAACAGGGTTCTCGCGCGGATGGCACGCGCCGTCTCCGGCATGGTCGGCTGCAGTTCCGCGAGTGGCTCGGCGATGACACCCATCAGGAACATATGCTCTTCCAGATGCCATTCAGGGCTGGGGCGATCATCCGGCGGCCGGTGGTCGAAGAGCGCCTTCCATAGATTGCGGTGGGCGACCGCGAACCGCAGATAGCCGCGCGCCAGATTCCGTAGCTGGTCCGTCGGCGTGTGATCTTTGACTTCGGCCAGCGTCAGGGACGCCTCGAGTGCCTTCAGCGTCGCGGAATTGACGTGAATGACGAGATCGTCGAGATCGGCAAAGACCGTATAAAGGCCGCCAAGGGCGCAGCCGACATCCTGAGTGACATCGCGCGCCCGGAGGTTGGAAAGGCCGTCGGCCGCGATGCGATTGCGCGCGGCCTCGATCAATCGCTGCTTCAGATCCTCGCGCTTTTCCAGGGTTTTTCTCGCCATTATCAATTCCAATCCGATTTTTGAACGTTGTTCAAAATTTTTCTTGAACGTCGTTCATGATTCTGGCATACATCAGTTCATGAACATCGTTCATAAATGGGAGACGACAAATGTTCAATTCAATTCTGACGCTCATTCGCGGCCGGGCTTATGATGCGGAACAGGCGTTCATCGATCGCAATGCCGTGCCCCTGCTTGCACAGCAGATCCGCGAGGCGGCCAGCGCCATTCAGTCGGCGCGGCGTGCGGTCGCGATCGCGGTTGCACAGAATGAGCAAGAAAAGATCCAGCATGCGGCGATCGTCGCTCGCATCAGCGACCTGGAAAACCGCGCGGTTGCCGCGCTTCAGAAGGACGGTGATGAGCTTGCCCGGCAAGCGGCCGAGGCAATCGCCCAGCTCGAAGCCGAGCGGCATGCTTCCGAGAAGGCCCAGGCGCAATTCACTCAGACGATCGGCAAGCTGAAGGCCACGGTTCGCGCGTCCGAAACGCGGCTGCAGCAATTGCGGCGCGGCGAGCGCTTGGCGCGTGCCACCGAGCAGACGCAGAAGCTCAATGCCGCGTGCGACGATAATTCCGGATTGGCAACGCTCGATGAGGCTGAGGAAACGCTTGCCCGCCTCCAGGCCTATCAGAACCGCTGCGAGGTCGCAGCCTTGGCCATGAAAGAAATGAACGCCGCGAGCCGGCCCGAAATCGTCATCGAAAAACTCGCTAATGCCGGTTTCGGCGCACCGCTCGGCTCTTCGGCCGACGACGTGCTCGCCCGCCTGCGCGAGCGCATGAATTCAGCAGCCTGAAACCGAATAGACCAGACACATCAGAGAGGATACGGTCATGAACGACAGCTTCCAGAAACATTCCCAGGCTTGGGTCAGCTTCTCCTACATCTCCTTCGGCGCGGCCGCCTTCATGCTGTTCGTCGGTCTTTACATGATGCCGATCGATCTTTGGGGTAAAGGTTATCTCGCCATGGGCATCCTGATGCTGGTGCAGACGGCGGTCAACGTCACCAAGACGATCCGCGATAACAGCGAAGCCGACAAGTTGATCCGCAAGGTGGAGGATGCCCGTACGGAGAAGCTCTTGGTTAAGTTCAATCGCGACGGTCAGGACTAATCTTTGTTAACGACGCTGCAGGGTTGAATTCGCGCTCAATCTTTGCGTAACAACTCTGTGGCGTCTTGTTGGCTGAATGAGGGATACGCCATGCAAAAACACCTGATGAGATCGAGGAAGTTCGCGCCGCTGTTCTGGACGCAGTTCCTTACCGCCTTCAATGATAATTTTCTCAAGCAGACTCTGGTCTTTGTTATTCTCGCGCAGATGGCAACAGAGGGTGCGGCGCTGGTGACGCTTGCCGGCGGCATCTTCATCGTGCCGTTTTTGCTGCTATCGGCGATTGCCGGCGAACTCGCCGACAAATACGACAAGGCCAAGATGGCCGAGCTTCTGAAGCGATGCGAGCTTGGCGTGGCGGCGATCTCGGTCGTCGGCATCGCCTTCTCCTCCATCTGGATCCTGATGCTCGCCCTCTTCGGCTTCGGCGTCATTTCCTCGCTCTTCGGGCCGATCAAATACGGCATCCTGCCGGATCATCTGCAAAGCCGGGATCTTCCGAAGGCGAATGCCTGGATCGAGGGCGGCACCTTTATCGCCATTCTCACCGGCACCATGGTTGCGGCGGTCGCCTTCCGCGAAGGCGAAAATGTCTGGATCTTTGGCCCGATGATGATGGGGCTTTCCATCCTCTGCTGGTTTGCGGCGCGCATGATCCCGTCGACCGGTTCCAAGGCGCCTGATCTCATCGTCGACACCAATGTCGTGCGCTCCAGCTACAGGCTGGTCAACGAACTTCGTGCCGATAGCCGCATCTGGCGTGCCTCGCTGATGAACTGCTGGTTCTGGTTCGTCGGCGCCTTCATCATGTCGATGCTGCCGGTCATGGTGACCGACATTCTCGGCGGCTCGGAAATCGTCGTTCCCGCCTATCTGGCGATCTTCGCCGTGTCCGTCGCCATCGGCTCTGCCATTGCCGGCTGGATGGCCGCCGGCCGCATCGTGCTGCTTCCCGCACCGATCGGCATGCTGATCGTCGCGCTCTTCGGTCTCGATCTTGCCTGGAACCTCTGGGGCCTTCAGTCGACCGCCCATGCCGAAACCATCCTCGCCTTCTTCGCCGGGCCGAAGACCATCCGTGTCGCCATCGACCTCGCCGGCATGGCGATCGGCGGTGCCTTCCTGGCCGTTCCGACTTTCGCGGCCATGCAGAGCTGGGCGCACGAGGATCGTCGCGCCCGCGTCATCGGCGCCGCCAATGTGCTGTCGGCTCTGTTCATCGCCGTCGGCCTGGCGCTCGTGGCCGTGCTGCAGGCCGTTGGCCTCTCGGTTCCGGTTGTCATTCTCAGCATCTCCGCCCTCAACATCGTCATCGCCTGGCTCATGCTGAAAATGCTGCCGACCAATGCCTTCCGCGATCTCATCTCCATCATCTTCCGCGCCTTCATGCGGCTGGAGGTCGAGGGCCTTGAGAACATCCGCAAGGCCGGTCCCGCGCCGATCATCGCGCTCAACCATGTGAGCCTGCTCGATGGCGCCCTGGCGCTCGCCATCACCGAGGAAGAGCCTGTCTTCGCCATCGACTATGCCTTCGCGAGGAAATGGTGGGTGCGGCCGCTTTTGACGATGTGCAAGTTCCTGCCGCTCGACCCGACGAAGCCGATGGCGACGCGCTCGCTGATCAAGGTCATCCAGGACGGCAGCCCGGTCGGCATCTTCCCCGAGGGTCGCCTGACCGTCACCGGCACACTGATGAAGGTCTATGATGGCGCCGCCATGGTCGCCGACAAGACCGGCGCGATGATAGTGCCGGTTCGCATCGACGGCCTGGAAAAGAGCTATGCCTCCTATCTGACCTCGAGCCATGTTCGTCGCCGTCTCTTCCCCAAGGTCAAGGTGACGATCCTCGAGCCGGTCAAGCTCGACGTTCCGGCGGAGCTGAAGGGCAGGAAGCGTCGCGTCGCCGCCGGTGTCGCTCTCTACCAGATCATGTCGACGCTGATGTTCCGCACGGCCGATACGAACAACACCGTCCTCGGCCGCGTCATCGAAAGCGCACACGAATTCGGTGGCAAGAAACTCGCCGTCGAGGATCCGATTGCCGGCAAACTCTCCTATGCCAAGCTCCTGACCGGTGCTGCTGTGCTCGGTGCGAAGTTCCGTAAGATGTTCCCGAACGAGAAGACGCTTGGCGTCATGCTGCCGAACGCCAATGGCACGGCTGCGACCGTGCTTGGCGTCATGTCGGCAGGCAAGGTTCCGGCCATGCTGAACTTCACCGCCGGCACTGCCAATATCCTGTCTGCCTGCCGGACGGCAGAGGTCAAGCATGTGCTTTGCTCACGCGCCTTCATCACCCAGGCCAAGCTCGGCCCGGTGGTCGAAGAGCTTGAAAAACAGGTGACGTTCGTCTGGCTCGATGAGCTGCGCACGCAGATCACTTTCCTGAACAAGATCGCCGGCCTCCTGCGCAAATACCGGCCGCTGGTCAAACGCAGCGCCGATGATCCGGCCGTCATCCTTTTTACTTCCGGTTCGGAAGGCGCGCCGAAAGGCGTCGTGCTGACCAACCGCAATATCCTGTCGAACGCCGCCCAGGCGGCTTCACGCATCGACTTCCACCCCGGCGACAAGGTGTTCAACATCCTGCCGATGTTCCACTCCTTCGGCCTGACGGCGGGCACGATCCTGCCGTTGGTCTCGGGCGTGCCGGTGTTCCTCTATCCGTCGCCGCTGCACTACCGCATCGTGCCGGAGCTGATCTACGTCTCGAACGCAACCATCGTCTTCGGCACGGACACGTTCCTGAACGGCTATGCACGCACCGCCCATCCTTATGACTTGAGGTCGATCCGCTACATCTTCTCGGGCGCCGAGCCGGTGAAGGCGTCGACCCGCGAGGTCTATATGGAGAAGTTCGGCCTGCGCATCCTGGAAGGCTATGGCGTGACCGAGGCAGCCCCGGTGATTTCGCTGAACACGCCGATGTACAACCGCACAGGAACGGTCGGCAAGATCATGCCGGGCATGGAATGGAAGCTCGAGCCGGTTCCCGGCATTGACGAAGGCGGCCGGCTTCTGATCCGCGGTGCCAACATCATGGCCGGCTACCTGCGCGCAGACAATCCCGGCGTCCTCGAGCCGCTGCCGGAAGGCTGGCACGATACCGGCGACATCGTCACCATCGACGAGGACGGTTTCGTCAAGATCCGCGGCCGGGCCAAGCGCTTCGCCAAGATCGGCGGCGAAATGATCTCGCTTGCCGCGGTGGAGACCCTTGCCGCGCAGCTCTGGCCCGGTGCGCTGAGCGTCGTCTCGGCCGTGCCGGACGCCAAGAAGGGAGAGCGTCTCGTGCTCCTGACCGATGCGCCGGATGCGGCTCGTAGCGATTTCCTGACATTCGCCAAATCGAAGGGCGCCACGGAAATGATGGTTCCAGCCGAAGTCATCGTCGGCAAGGTGCCGGTCCTCGGCTCCGGTAAGATCGATTTCGTGACGGCGCGCGCCATGGCCGTGGAGGCCCAGTCGCAGTCACAGGCGGCGTAAGCTCGCGCTCCTGAAAGACAAAGCGGTCGATGGTTTCAGCCATCGGTCGCTTTTTGCTGTCGCCGCTAGATCATTGCAGATCGCTTCAATTCCGTTTCAGGCGATTTGCGGCAGGACGATCTGAAACGTTGTGCCCTCCTTGCTGCTGTCCAGCAATTCGATGCTGCCGCCATGAGAGGCGAGCATGGCCCGGACGATGCCGAGGCCCATGCCGGTGCCGCCATCATCTCGCCGCGTCGAAAAGAAGGGCTCGAAGATGCGCTCCCGATTGCCATCGGCAATGCCGCGCCCATTGTCGCGCACTTGGATCGTCATCCTTCGCCCTTCGTCGCTTGCCTTGATCGCAAGTTTTGTGGCGCCGTTCTGAGAGGCGTTCTCCGCCAGATTGGCAAAGATGATGCCGGCGGCCTCGCCGGGCAGAGCCAGCACCTCGTCGGCGCTTCCCTCATCGATAACGGACAATTGGCGAAGCTGCGTTTTAAGCTGGCTTATGATGTCGCGAAGGCTGCTTGACCCCGGTTCGGATGGCAGCTCGGCTTTCGCCAGCTCCCGCAGGCGCGACAAGAGCCTGTCCAGCCGTTCGGTATCGGCGATGATGTTTTCGAGGAAGCGGTTGCGCTGCTCTAAGCTCATCGGATCGCTGTTGTCATCGTCGCGCAGCAGCTCCGCCGCTCCCTTGATCGAGGTTAAGGGAGATTTCAACTCATGGGAGACATGGGCGGCAAAGGAGCGAACATAATCGGAATGGTCGACCAGCTTGCCGGCAAGGTCGAGAAAGCTCTGCGAGAGGGTGGCGACTTCGCGCGTGCCATAGATTTCAAGCGGCCGGATTGCCGACCGTCCACCGCGGGCGATCTCGTCCGTGCGGGCGATCAATGCGTTGATGGGCACGGTCAGCGTGCGTGTCAGGACGTAGGCGACGAGCAAGGTCAGGATCAGAACAGCGGCAAGTGTCGCAATCTCGGCCGGCGCCATGGCGCCGGAGGCGGCCCGCACGACGCGAAACCAGATGACGGTCATAACCGGCAGCGTCATCACCGTCAGAAGCACGGCGTAGACGATGAGGGCGAGCGGCGGCCGCCATTTCGGCTTCACCTGTGGTGCGCGCATCAGGCGCTTCCTTCCATGCCTAATGTCAGCTTGAAGCCGATGCCGTGCACCGTCGCGATGATGCCTTTGCCGCCTGCCGCTGAAAGCTTGGCGCGGATATTGCGGATATGGCTGTCTATGGTGCGGTCGGCGACCTGCATGTCAGCGCCATAGGCCGCTTCCATCAGTTGATCGCGGCTGAAGACGATCTCGGGGCGCGACAGCAGCGTATCGAGGATCGAGAATTCGAGCGCCGTCAAGGTAAGCGGCACATCGGCGAAACTGGCGGTGCGGCCACCGCGATTGAGCCGCAGAGATCCAACGGAAACGGCACCGTTGGTCGCATCCGGCTCCGAGCCATGGCCGCTTCGCTTCAAGATGGTGCGGACCCGGGCAACCAGCTCGCGCGGGCTGAAGGGCTTGGTGACGTAATCGTCGCCACCGATCTCCAGGCCGAGGATCCTGTCGATTTCCTCGTCGCGCGCCGAGAGGAAGAGGATCGGAAGACTCGATGTCTTGCGGATGCGCCCGCAGACCTCCAGCCCATCCATTTCAGGCATACCGACATCAAGCACGATCAGATCGAGACCGCCTTTGTGAAAGGCCATCATGGCCTCCGTCCCGTTGCGAGCGGTCGTCGTCTTCATACCGGCGCGATCGAGCGCGAAGCAGATCACGTCGCGAATGTTGGGTTCGTCGTCGGCGACGAGAATGCGCTGGGCCATGCGATGCGGGTCCTGGTTCACTTGCACGTTTTCTTCGTTTCGCGCTCATCTTGCAAGTACCGCATGATTCTTGAGGTAGTCGTCGAGGCGGGCGGAGCGATATGTCCAGCTTCGCCAGTCGAGCGAGCGACCCTCATGCTGCCATCGAAGCACGTCGCGCACCCTGCGGACAGCCATAGTCTGTTCGCTGTCGGCAGGCAGTGATGCCAGATAGGTATCGAGTGCCGGGATGGCTGCCGGGCCGAGAGCTGCGAGATAATTAAGGTCGAGCACCATGCCTTCGCCCGATATTTCGCGGCTATGGGCGACATTGAAGCGGGCGATGAAGGCGGGGATATCGGTAAACGCGGCGGCGTAAAGCGTGATGCCCAGCATCGCAGAACTGAGAGCGATCAGCCATTCGTTGGAGCGGTGAAACAGGATGCGCAGGAATATGAGGAAGAGGCCGATCGCGACAAGACCCATCCATATGCCGGCCGCGACGCGCAGCTCCGTCAGCGAATAGATCTCGACATAGAGGTCGAGACGCCGGATGGAGGAAAGGCAGAGCAGGATATTCTGCGCGATCCATAGATGCACGAGCGTGCGCAGCAGAGCGCTTCTGTCGCCCGGTCCGCCGCGGCGCATCGCCACAAGCACGAAGATGGCAGCGAGGATTGCGGTGACCATCAGCGGATAGGCACCGCGATGGGCGTATTCGGCATGGCTCATGCCGTCGGGCAGGCTGGCCCCGCCCCAGAGATAGGTGAGATCGAGTAGCGTCTGTACAGCAAACAGCGCGTTGAATACGAGAAGCGAACGCAGCAAGGCGCCATGACCGAACAGCCCATCCTCGGCTCCTGTGACGATATCAGGCATTTCGCGTCGATGAGGGCGGCGCGGCGCCAGGCGTGGATAAAGCAGCAGCGACACGAAAGCTGCGACGACAAGCCAGAAGCCGATGTGCCACAGGTTCAGCAATTGCAGAAGGAAGGTGAGGTCGATGTTGCGCAGCGTCTTGTCGATCAGTGGATTGGCCATTGCGAACAGGGCAAGAAAGCCCGCGGCAAAACCCAACGGCATAATCCAGCCGCGAAGGTGATGCCGCACGCCTTGCGATGACGGTTTCTGCAGGTGTTGTAGCCAGCGATAGCTTGCTCGACGGAAAGGCCGTGCCGGCACGTCCAGGAGGAAGCGAAGCAGGACGAGCGGCAAGTGCGTCCATTGCCGAGGAAACAATCTGCTGGCGCCAAGCGAGACGCAGGCAAGAGCGAGCAGACAGACGGCGACGCCCATCCAGGAAGTGGTCTCGATGAGCGGCATCGATGCAGCGAGGCTGAGCAGCAAGAGCCCGGCAGCCTTGTGAAGGGACAGGGATTTTGGGGGGCGGATCAGCAGAGCCGTGCCGACGATATTGGCAAAAAGGAAAAGGTTGAGGCCGGGCTTTTTCCCGAAAAGAAAAAAGTCGGCGAATACTAGGAGAACAAGAAGTATCAGGAATTTTCGATTGGAGTTGCTTGCGGAATTGGCGGGAAGGGTCGAGGCGCCGGATAAGCTCATCGGTATCGCCTCTGTGCAAGGGGTTCGGTTGTGGCTAATGCTATGATCTTGGCGCACGGAAGGGACGGGTCGGACTGAGGGGGATGATCAGCCACCAACCACCAGCCTTCCTTGAGGAGGCTATGCGGCAGGCGGACGGGCGGGGCGGTGGAGGTAAGGGTCGTGTTGTTCATGGCGCGACGCTGCCATCGACCCTTGCAGAAACTGTGCAGGGCGCTAGGAGCTATTCAGGAAAATTGGTTAAGTTCGAAAGTCGATTTCATCGACACTGTGCGAGATCTGAACAACAATTGCTTCAGGTGCGGCCAACCTTGGCCAGGATGCACCTGAACTTTTTGCGATGGATGTCCCAAAACAGGGCAGTTACTTGTGGAATTTAACCTTGTGTTTTCCACCTTCCAGCCACTCTATGGATTGCTGGTTTGAAAGTCGATTTGTTGTCGGCGCTGTCGTACTCACCCCTGACGACAGCCGGGAGTCTCGGAGGCGGCCCTCAGCTGCAACCGAGATTCCCGTCAGAGGATACCAATGCCGATCGGCCGGTGCCCAAAAGAGTGAGAGAGCGGCTTGAAAATATTGGGGTGTCGGAATCCGGCCATTCGCCATGGTCGTGGATTGGATTGGCGGGGATGTGCATTCCAGAGGTCCGCATTAGGCTTTCTTCGCCGCTTATTCACGCTTTATCATAGAGGCTGACGTCATAACTGAAGGCTCGACGACAGGAGTACTTCGGGAATGCATGAGCGAGGCGCAGGGAACGGCAGATGAGAATTACGACGATTACGAATTGGGCCTACGGCATCACCGTCGTCCTGACCGTGCTGTCTGCCGTGGCATTCATCCTCTCGGCCCGAAGCGCTATCCAGGAAAGGCAGGCAGTGGAGCAGCATCTGCTGTTGACCAGCATGGGCGAGGAACTTGCGCTCGCAGCCGAGGAAACGACGGACGAGGCTCGTCTCTACGTGATGCGCGGGGAGGCGAGACATCTCGATGCTTTCACAATCGACGAGGGCGAGGAGCGGCGGCGCGATACGGCGCTCAATGCCCTGCGCGGCTTGGGCATTCCCGACGCCGAGCTTCAGGTTGCCGAGCAGGTGGCAACCAATGCGGAAGCGCTCGATAAGATCGAGGAAGCGGCGGTAGCTGGCTATACCGGCGGAAATCAGACAGGTGCGCGCGACGCCCTGTTCGGCCCGGAGCATGAACGCATCCAGATGGCGCTCCTCAACAGCGTCAGCCAATTTCGCGCCATGGCAACAGCGCGCACGGAAGCGGCTGTGCGCAGCGCGCAGGCACGCAGCGATTTCTGGGCCGATGTCGCCAAGGTGATGCTTGCCTTGACTGCGGCGGTGTTTCTCGGCGTGCTTTATTTCATCCTGCGGCGCCGGGTTGCCCTGCCGCTGATCCGCATGACCGGTATCGTCAATCGGTTGGCCAAGCAGGACTATGCCGTCGAAGTGCCGACAGACCGCCGCCGCGACGAAATCGGCGAGATGAACGATGCCATACAGATCTTCCGCGAGAATGGTCTCGAGCGGAACCGGCTGGACGCCGAACGCAAACGCGACCTGGAGACGAAGGATCTCATCCTGCAGATGATGCATCGCCTGCAGGCCTGCTACGCTCAGAACGAGCTTGCCGAAGTCGTCGCGCTGTTCGTGCCGCAGATCTTTCCGGGCATCGCCGGATGCCTCTACACGATGAACGAAAGCAGGACGGCGCTGACGGAGGTCAGCCGGTGGCTGGAGCCGGTCCATACCGAGACTTCCTTTCCGGCTTCGGCCTGCTGGGGGCTGCGACGCGGCCGGCCGCATGCCAGCCATGTCGAGGACAATGATATTCCCTGCCAGCATCTGGATGGTTCCGGCGTACCCGGCCTTTGCGTGCCCTTGACTGCGCTCGGCGAGGCGATCGGCCTGCTTTATTTCGAAGATCGATCGAAGGATGCCACTGCGGCCGACGCGCCGCGGCTCTACCTGGAATTGATCGCCGAGAATATCGGCCTTGCCATCGCAAACCTGCAGCTGCGCGACAGGCTGATCAATCTTGCCGTGCGCGACGCGCTGACGGGCCTGCTCAACAGGCGCTCCCTGGATGAAATGCTGAACAATCTTTACCGGGATCATTCAGCCCGCACGGTCATCTGCATGATGATCGACATCGATCACTTCAAGCGCTTCAATGACGAGTTCGGCCACGATGCCGGCGACGAAGTGTTGCGCCATGTCGGACAGATCGTTGCCGACACGGTCGCCGAAGCCGGCATGGTTTATCGTTTCGGCGGAGAGGAGCTGACGGTCATTGCCACCGATATGGCCGACGAGGTGGGCTTGGCGCTTGCCGAGCGACTGCGCGCACGCGTCTTCGCCACGCCGTTTTCCTATCGCGCACGCATCGTCGGACCGCTCTCCGTCTCCGTCGGCATCGCCTCATCCCCGGCTTCCGGACCTGCCAAGACATTGATCAACCGCGCCGACGGAGCTTTGCTGAAGGCAAAGCTCGACGGGCGCAACAGGACTGTGGCGGCCTTTGCGATGGAGCCGGGGGAAGAACTGAAGAGAGGGTAGAGCTGATCTTAAAGGGCGCGAATATGGCGTCGAAATCCGGTTTTGACGCCTTGTCGAACACGCGTCTCGATTGTAGCTTGGGGCTGGAAATCGCATAAATGGAGGGCGCGATTTATGGGCATGACGCAGAATACTTCGGATAGCGAGATCCTGCAGTCGATAGGCTTTGATCCGGCCCTTCACCGCAAGTTTGCGGCTGGCATCGAATCCGGCTTGTTGCGCGATCTGCATATCGTACTCGCCGCTCGTTCCCAGCAGGTCTTCATGGAGTATTACGGTGTTGGTTCCGATGAAGATTGGGGCACTCCGCTCGGTAGCGTCGCATTCGATGCGAACACGCTGCACGATCTCCGCTCGGTGACCAAGAGCATCGTCAGTCTCCTTTACGGCATCGCGCTGGACAAGGGATTAGTGCCGCCGCTGGACGCACCCCTTTACGAGCAGTTTCCGGAATATGGCGATCTCGCCAAGGACGCCGTACGCACCAAGATCACCATCGGCCACGCACTGACGATGACGCTGGGGATGGAGTGGGACGAGGATCGTCCCTACACCGACCCGTTAAACAGCGAAATGGCCATGGAAAACGCGCCGGATCGCTATCGCTTCGTTCTGGAGCGCCCGATGATCGCAGAGCCGGGAACACGTTGGGTTTATTCCGGCGGCAGCGTCGCGCTGGTCGGCGCCATCATCGAGCGGGGTACCGGCAAGCGCTTGCCTGATTTCGCGCGAACCGCCCTTTTCGAGCCGCTGGATATTTCAAAGTTCCACTGGTCGTCGGGATATGACGGCGTGGCATCGGCGGCGTCCGGATTACGCCTGACGGCGCCCGATTTGTTGAAGATCGGCATGCTGCTTCTGCAAAAGGGCATGTGGAGCGGCCAGAGGATCGTTTCGGAAGAGTGGATCGCGCGATCCTTCATGCCGGCGATTTCGACCGGCGATGGTTTGGACTACGGTATGTTGTGGTTTTGCGGGGATGCGCCCGCGCCGGCATTTGCCAATCCACGCCCCTGGCGTGCGGGTTTCGGGAACGGCGGTCAGAGGCTCTGGCTGATGCCCGATTCGGGAATTGCCGCTGTTATCTATTCCGGCAACTACAATGCATGGGATGCCTGGATAACGCCCACACGTGTCTGGCGCGAGATCATTCTCGCCAACTTCCTGAAAGACTGAAGAGTGGTTCCGCCAAAAGACAAGTTTCCCACACTTGTGACCGACCGGCTGCGGCTTCGCGAAGCGAGCATGGATGATTGCGACGACTTTCATGCGATGATTTCGATTCCGGAGGTCACGCGGTTCTCGAACTGGGTCGATACGCCGAAGAAGGCGCAGATCGAGCGCTCCCTTCGATGGATGATCAAAATCTTCCCCAAGGGCGCGGGCTGTACATGGATCATCGAGGATCGGGCTTCCGGCCATTTGCTCGGGGCCATCCGCTTCAACAGCATCGACCGGCGCGCCAGATGTGCCGAGCTCGGATACGAGCTGCATCCCTCCGCCTGGGGCAAAGGGCTCATGAGTGAAGCGGCAAGGGCTGTCGTCCAATGCGGCTTCGACGTTTTGTCGCTCAATCGCATCGAGGCCTGGACATTGCCGGGAAATGCGGCCTCCGATCGGGTTCTTGAAAAGGCAGGGTTCCAATATGAAGGCACGCTTCGGCAGAAGGCGCGGTTCAAGGAGGCCTTTCATGATTTTCGCATGTTCGGCTGCCTGGCGGGCGATCGCTAGAGATCGTCCTGCCTGAATAGGCCAACAGGTTTCGCGTGCACTATCGTCCGCGAATTGGCCGGTTGGGTCAATCGATTGGCTGCTGCCCGCACCGATAGTGAACGGCTGGATACGCGCCGAACCCACCATAGCCGCCGAAGACGATGATCTTTTTCAAAGGATGCGGCTAGCCTGCTCAGGTGTCGGCAGCCAACATGTCTTACGCTTGCCGAAGATGCGATAGCGATTGCGGGCAAGCCAATGATAGATCGGGTCGCGCAGCATGCGAGGCACAAGGCGCAAGACGGACGTTGCCTTCCAGGGCCAGCCGAGGCCGGCATAGATCGAAAGCACGGCGTCGCTGTCTCGCAGCACCTTCGCACCATCCACGATGAGCAGGCTGTCCGGATTGGCAGGGTCTATCCCGCAGCGGCGATAAAGAGCAGCGCCGGTTTCATTCTGCATGGAGGTAAGGCGGAAGCGGCCGATGCGATCGTGGCGAAGCACGAACTGGGCATTGGCGGTACAGAGCACGCACATGGCGTCGAAGACGATGATCGGCCCTTGATGCTCGCTGATATTGCTTTTGCTCATGCTGGCGTCGCGTTTTCCGTGCCCCGGTCCATTCGCAACTTTGTCCGGTTGAGCGACCGTCGTCAATTGCACGTTTCGGGGTGCTGCCATGCCAAACCAACACAAGAGCGTGAGGTTTGTATCGCAGAGCAGGCTACAGGAGGATCGGAAGGAGAAAGGCAATCGAGGTGCCGGTCGATATGCGGCCCGGCCTTCATGACCCGGCCGCACTTTCAGGGGAAAAGGGCTCAGCGATAGCGCCAGCCGCCATGCCACCACTCGCGGTGCACCCAATAGCGGTGCCCGTCCCAGTAGCCGCGGCCGGGATAAAACACGCCATAGGCCGGAACCATAGGCACGACCACAACCGGCCGTCCATTCGGGCGGCAATAGCCATAGGGGCCGCGATGGAAGCCGATGCCGCATCCGTCGCGAGCCTCGGCCGGCGAGATCGCGGCGAAGCAGGCGGTTGCTGCAAAAGCCAGCAAGATGATCTTTTTCATGATGTCCTCATTCGTCATGGAGGTGATTGACGCTGTTATCCCTTCAGCGCTTAAACGGCTGCGATCGGTAAATCCGTCGCTGCGTTCGATCATTTTGCATTCAGATGAGGAAAGCAGGGCATTTGCAGCGTGCCGGTCTGCGGGCCTGCCAGCCATGCCGAAGAACTGCGTTTCCTTGGGGTCAGGACCGAATTTCAAAGGTTTGGGGTGCGGGGCGGGACTGTGACGGACATGTCTTTGCCGCGGGTGTCGCCTTTTTGCCGACCATCGGTATGCGCCGTATCAAAGCCCGCCGAACGGCCAGGATTGCCTTGTATTGCTCTCCGAGGCGCAGGCGGCCATTGGAATCATAGGCAAAGAGGAGACGCCGCCGCGCGAATGCATGCGCCAGCCACAGTGCGAAGGCGACGCCAACGCCCCAGCCCATCAGCGTATCGCTTGCCCAGTGCGCACCGACCCATTGGCGCGACAGGCAGATCAGCACGCCGACCGGCATGAATATGGGGCGAAGGCGGGGGAAGACGAGCGCCAGCGACATCGCCATGGCGCCGGCGGTTGCCGAATGTCCGGAGGGAAAGGATGCGAAGTCGGCGTGAAAGGCAAAGGGTCGAAAATAAAAGGCGCCGTTCGTCTGCAGAAGTTCCGGTCTGGCGCGGCCGATGATGTTCTTGGCGAGCGAAGCGACGATGCCGCCACCGGCCACCGCCAGGAAGACGAATGCAGCGGCGGTGGCGATGAGATCTGCGCCGGTTCGCACCGATTTCCGCAATTTATGCGCGGGGGCGAGGATGGCGAACATCAGCAAGGCGCCGCTGAATGAGAGCACCAGCAGCCCCGTGCCGAGGCTGCTGATCCATTTCGCCATCCCGCGTAATTGCTCGGGGAAAGACTTCATCCAGACGCCCAAGGGGTAGTCTGAAGTCACCATCACGAGCAATGACAGGGCAAGGAAGAGGGCGATGATGGCGATTGGGCGTTCGAGAAATGCGCGATTTTCGGGAGGCGCGATGGCAGGGGTGCTGAGGAAACATCGGACGCCCCCGATCAGGCGCCTGCGACAGGTTTTCGCGGAATGCTCCAGCGCCTCTTTCATGACCTCCTGCTTCCGTTGCCATGCCTGCATAAAGCCGACTTCCCATTGCTGCCGATCATTCGCTGATGCTCGCGAAGACGGCCTTACGCTGTGTTTCCCTTGGTGTAAGGCTGCTACAGCAACACGCTGACAGGTGCCTGAAAGCCGTCATGCCACGTTGCTCTAGCGTCGAGCGGCACGCATTTCGGGCGCTCGGGCGAAAGGCGAGGACGCTGGACATCCTGCGGCCCGGTTTCACTTTCCTGAATATCGTGATGGCGGCAGAAGAGGCGAGCGGGGCTAAAAAAGACTTTTTACCAATGAGATAGCGGCGGAATTTCGCAGCCGCGCTCGCAAGGCGAGGGGAGGATTGCTTCGGCTGCTTTTTTTAGCGACAATCGAGGCAGCGTTCGGTGGGAGGAGCCAGATGCACGAATATTCCGCGCATGCGGATCAGGTCTACGCGTCCGCGCAATCGGCCGCGGCAAGTTCTTCGGTCGTAGCCTCCTGGCGGCGCTGCATGACTATGCATCGTCTTGCACCGGAAGATAAGCGTTTGCCGATGCGCCTCGCCGGTTGGGAGTTCCAGGCGGCGCTGGAGCGTTCGCAGCGGTTGGCCGCCGAAGCCTCGAACGAACTGGACCGTCTTTTCCTTGCGGTCGGCAAGGCCGGTTGCTGCCTCCTTCTGACCGATCGTGACGGCATCGCGCTCGAGCGCCGTGGTGTTGCCGGCGACGACAAGGAATTCCACGACCTTGGCCTGTGGACCGGCTCCGTGTGGACCGAGGCCAGCATTGGCACCAATGGCATCGGGACGGCGCTTGCCGATGAGCGGGCCGTTGCGATCTTTCGCGATCAGCACTTCTTTTCCTCCAACATCAATCTAAGCTGCACGACGGCTCCGATCCGCGATCACCGTGGCCAGCTTGCCGGCGCGCTCGACATTTCCACCTGCCGCGACGATGTCAACGATGCGACCTTGGCGATCCTCTCGCAGACCGTGCGCGATGCGGCGATGCGGATCGAGCTCAATCTTTTCCGCAGCGCTTTCGCCGGCGCACGCTTCGTCATGGTGCCGACGGATACGGCTTCCACCTCCGCGCTGCTCGCCGTCGACCGCAACGATCTCGTGCTCGGCGCGACGCGGGCGGCCCGCCTTGCGCTGAAACTCGACGATCATCGCATTGCGGCGGGAGTTCCCGCATCCGATGTTCTGCGCGAGCAGGGGGCCGGGAATGAGGATCTCCTGGAGGCCGAACGCGCCGCCCTGCTCAGGGCGCTTTCGCGCGCCAATGGCAATGTCTCGCAGGCGGCCGCGGCGCTTGGCATGAGCCGCTCGACGCTGCATCGGAAGATGAACCGGCTCAATCTGCACTGACCTTTAAGGACGGAGCATTTGATCGGGCAGATGTCGCAGAGTTGCGACACTGTGCGCTGCAGCATGATACGAAGGGACTACCGTCCGAAAGCATATGCACTCAGACTTCTCCCATTGGGTTCGTTGACCGGACCTGCCGACCAAGGGAGGATGGCATGCTGCATCAGAAGATCGTCGAATCTCCGTTCAAGCTGAAATATGGCAACTACATCGGCGGCGAGTGGCGTGAGCCGATCGGCGGCAAGTATTTCGACAACATCACGCCGATCACCGGCGGTAAGATCTGCGAGATACCGCGTTCCGACGAAAAGGATATCAACGCCGCCCTCGATGCCGCCCATGCGGCGAAGGATAAATGGGGCAGGACGTCGACCACCGAGCGTTCCAATATCCTGATGAAGATCGCCCAGCGCATGGAAGACAAGCTGGAAGTGCTGGCGCAGGCGGAAAGCTGGGACAACGGTAAGCCGATCCGCGAAACCATGGCGGCCGACATTCCGCTCGCCATCGATCACTTCCGCTACTTCGCTTCTTGCATTCGCGCCCAGGAAGGCTCGATCGGCGAGATCGACCACGATACCGTCGCCTACCATTTTCATGAGCCGCTCGGCGTCGTTGGGCAGATCATTCCCTGGAACTTCCCGATCCTGATGGCGGCCTGGAAGCTTGCGCCGGCACTGGCCGCCGGCAACTGCGTCGTCATCAAGCCGGCCGAGCAGACACCGGCCTCGCTGCTAGTCTGGGCCGAGCTCATCGGCGATCTCCTACCGCCCGGCGTTCTCAACATCGTCAATGGTTTCGGCCTTGAGGCCGGCAAGCCGCTGGCGACCAGCCCGCGCATCGCTAAGATCGCCTTTACCGGCGAGACGACGACCGGCCGGCTCATCATGCAATATGCCAGCCAGAACCTGATCCCCGTCACGCTCGAGCTTGGTGGCAAGTCGCCGAACATCTTCTTTGCCGATGTCGCGGCCGAAGACGATGATTTCTTCGACAAGGCGCTCGAAGGCTTTGCGATGTTCGCGCTCAATCAGGGCGAGGTCTGCACATGCCCCAGCCGCGCGCTGATCCAGGAGTCGGTCTACGATCGGTTTATGGAGCGGGCCGTCAAGCGCGTGGAAGCCATCAAGCAGGGCAACCCGCTGGATTCCGCGACCATGATCGGCGCCCAGGCGTCGAGCGAGCAGATGGAGAAGATCCTTTCCTATCTCGATATCGGCAGGCAGGAAGGCGCCGAAGTGCTGACGGGCGGCGGTCGCGCCGATCTCGGCGGCGAGCTGTCGAGCGGCTATTACGTCAAGCCGACCATCTTCAAGGGCCACAACAAGATGCGGGTCTTCCAGGAGGAAATCTTCGGCCCGGTCGTCTCCGTCACGACCTTCAAGGACGAGAAGGAAGCGCTCGAAATCGCCAACGACACGCTCTACGGCCTTGGCGCCGGCGTGTGGACCCGCGACGGCAACCGCGCCTATCGCTTCGGCCGCGAAATCCAGGCCGGCCGCGTGTGGACGAATTGCTATCACGCCTATCCGGCTCACGCAGCCTTTGGCGGCTACAAGCAATCGGGCATCGGGCGCGAGACGCACAAGATGATGCTCGATCACTACCAGCAGACCAAGAACATGCTGGTCAGCTACAGCCCGAAGGCGCTCGGCTTCTTCTGAGACCTCCCAACGAAGCCATCAAGGCTCCCAGCGGAAGCTGGGGGCCTTCAAGCATCCGCATATCGACGATGGAGGATCATCATGGACGATAATGGATCCGAGCCGCGGGTGCTTGCGACCGACAAGGCGCTCGAGCTTATCCGCGAGATACAGCAAGACCATCCCAATATCCTGTTTCATCAGTCGGGCGGTTGCTGCGACGGCTCGTCACCGATGTGCTATCCGGCAGACGAATTCATAGTCGGCGACAACGACGTCAAGCTCGGCGAGATCGGCGGCGTGCCGGTCTACATCAGCGGCAGCCAGTTCGAGGCGTGGAAGCATACGCAACTCATCATCGACGTCGTGCCGGGGCGCGGCGGCATGTTCTCGCTCGATAACGGCCGGGAGAAGCGGTTTCTGACACGCTCCCGCCTCTTTGGCGGCGGCGAAGCCTGCACGATCCCGGACATCAGCTGATCGCCGATGCCGCAAGCAAGGTCATAAACTGCGTGTAGTATTCGCCTAATACCCGCGACCGCAGATGCTTTGATAGAGTGCCATCCGTTGGTTTTGAGGGAGGAAGACGATGCCAGCAGCGAAGATCTTGATGATAACAGGTGATTTCACCGAAGACTATGAAACCATGGTGCCGTTCCAGACGCTGCTTGCCTGTGGCTATACGGTTCATGCCGTTTGCCCCGGCAAGAATGCCGGCGAGACGGTGGCAACCGCCATTCATGATTTCGAAGGCGATCAAACCTATTCCGAAAAGCGTGGTCATAATTTTGCACTGAATGCGACTTTTGCCAGCATCCATGCCGAGGATTACGATGCGCTTGTCATTCCCGGCGGTCGTGCGCCGGAATATCTGCGTCTGAACCCCGATGTCATCAAGGCTGTTCAGCACTTCTTCGAGGCGGACAAGCCGGTTGCCGCCATTTGCCACGGCGCGCAATTGCTGACCGCCGCGGGCGTCCTCAAGGGGCGCACCTGCTCGGCTTATCCCGCCTGCCGCCCCGAAGTGGAGCTTGCCGGCGGCATTTATGCCGATATCGCCATCAACGACGCAGTCGCCGACGGTAATCTCGTCACCGCACCGGCCTGGCCGGCGCATCCGGCATGGCTGCGGCAGTTCATGGCCGTGCTCGATGCCAACGCACTGTCGGCAGCAAACGCCGCCTGAAATTTTGAGGGGAGACGCGCATGTGCGAATTGTTCATCAAGGCCGACGCCAGGCTCTGGGAAAGCACTACGCGCTCCCTGCGCATCGACGGCATGGTGACCAGCGTGAGGCTGGAAAACTTCTTCTGGTCGAAGCTGGAGGAAATCGCCCAGCGTGACGGCATGAACGTGGTGCAGCTCATTACCAAGCTGCACCATGAATCGATCGATGCTGGCCACGATCTCGGCAATTTCACCTCGTTCCTGCGTGTCTGCTGCGCACGATATCTCGACCTGCAGCTGGCCGGCGACATTTCGAGCGATCTCTCCCAGCCCATTGCCGGTGTCGACGCGCCTGCCATTCTTGGACGGGAACGGCTGAAGTATCATTGATCGTGGTTGCCTATGCCGCGCCTAATCGGTCGGCAATAAGTCGCTCCACGGCATCCGCGGCAGTTTCCATATAGCTTGGATCGCGATGGAGCAAGACCACGGCAAATGAACCGTCGAGAAGCAGCATGATCTGGCGCGCGAGCGGCAGGGCATCATTGCCGGCTCCAGCCTCCATGAAAGTCGAACCCAGCCAATCCTCGACGCGCTTCTTGTGGGCGCGGGCAACCACAAGGGCCGGATGGCCGGGAAGATTGATGAGTTCCACCGAGGTGCGCAGGAAGCCGCAGCCCTTCCATTTGGCGCTGCGCGCCGATTGTGCCAGATGACGAAAAATGCCGGCGACCTTCTCGGCAATGTCGCCGTCCGTTTCCTCGAACCAGCGTTTGAAGAGAGCCAGATTCGGCTCGTCGCGTGCCTGCAGATGGGCGGCGATCAGGTCGTCCTTGCTGCGGAAATGATAATAGAGCGTGCGTTTGGTGACGCCTGCCTTTTCGGCGATGGCGTCGACGCTGATGGCGCGGATTCCGTCGCTGTGGAAGAGCTTTCCGGCGGCCTGAAGAATACGGTCGCGTGTCGGCTGGGATCTGTCTCTCATGGCCCAACGTATACCGAGTAGTGAATATACACAACGCAGCGATCACCCCATCTTGGCGGTCATGAGCGAACAAGTAATTCCATCTGCGGATGCAAGCAGCTTGCCGATTTCCATTCCCTGCCGGGATGGTGTCGCTCTCGGCGGCCATCTCTGGCTGGCCGGGACGAACAGGCCGGAAGGCAGCGTCATTATCAATCCCGCCACCGGCGTTCTGGCGCGCTACTATCATCGTTACGCGCAGTTTCTGGCCGGGCATGGATTCGATGTGCTGACTTACGATTATCGCGGCATCGGTCAGTCACGCCCGCAGCGGATGCGGGATTCAGGCTATCGTTGGCGGGATTGGGGTCAGCGGGATTTTGACGCCGCGCTTTTGATGATGGCTGCTTATCGACGCAGCGGCCCGCTCATGGTGGTCGGTCATAGCGTCGGCGGTTTCCTGCCGGGATTGGCCGAAAGTGCCCCGATGATCGACAGAATGCTGACGGTCGGCGCCCAATATGCCTGGTGGGGCGATTACATGCCCGGCAGGCGCGCCGCCCTGTTCCTGAAATGGCATGTCGCCATGGCCGCAATGACTGCGATCTACGGCTATTTTCCCGGCCGTCGGCTTGGCTGGCTGGAGGATTTGCCGAAAGGCGTGGCAAATGAATGGAGCTTCCGCGGGCGCCGGTTCGAGCGCAGCCATCCGAAAGCCGAGCGCGAGGCCGTGCTGCGTCGCATGGTGGCGGTCAAAGCTTCGATTTTGGCGGTTGCGGTTTCGGACGACGAACTCGGCACGATGCCGGCCATCCGCCGCGCGCTGAGTTATTATACCGGCGCGCAACGCGTGTCGGTGCTGCTGAGGCCGGCCGATTTCGGTCGCGATGCGATTGGCCATTTCGGCCTGTTTCATGATCGTTATGCCAGCAGCTTCTGGATCGATACGCTTTTCTGGCTGCGGGAAGGCCGCAATCCCTGGCCTTCCCGCGCGCTGCCGTTGGAGAAATCCTCGCACCCTTGAAAGTTGAGTCCAGCGTGGCAAGCGCTCTGAGAGCGCAACCGACCCCATTATCCGGATTCCCGAATTGTAAAATCGCAAATTGCGGCTTAATTCCTTTGTTCGGCAATCTTACATATCGTAACGAATATGTATCGGCTTGCGCCGGTGGGGGATAATGCATGCATCTTGGTGATTACGCCGCGCTCGGGCATTCGGAGTTGCGCGTCAGTCCGCTTGCACTCGGAACTATGTCGTTCGATGACCATTTCGCCGGGCATTCGCGCGATAAGGCTGCGGTGATCCTCGATCGCTATCTCGATCTCGGCGGCAATTATCTCGACACCGGCAACGGCGATCTGAAAGCGGGTGGCCAGATGGTTGTCGGCAACTATTTTGCGCAGAACTCGGTCAGGCGCGATCGGCTTGTCGTTGCTGCCAGGTTCAATGCCGATCGGAACGGCGAAACATCAGGCCGCAAAGCGGTGATCGATGGTTTCGAACAGGCCCTGCGGCGGCTTCGCACAGACTATCTCGATCTCTATTGGCTGAACAATTGGGACATAGAGGCTCCGTTGGAGGATATACTCGCGGCGCTGCACGATCTCGTTCAATCGGGAAAATTGCGCTATTTCGGCATCTCCGATGCGCCGGCTTGGAAGGTGGCGCATGCGCATCTGCTCGCACAATCCCACGGCTGGCCTCCGTTCATCGGCCTGCAGATTGAATATTCGCTTGCTGCAAGGCTCTTCGAGGTCGAGCTCATCCCGATGGCGCGCGGATTGGGGCTCGGTGTCGTATCGCATTCGCCGTTGAACGGTGGGCTCATCAGCGGAAAATATACGCGCACCGACAATGCGCGGCTGAGGTCGGGTCAGGCGGCGCAATTGGCGCAGACGCCCGGCGAGGAGGATTTCGAAATCGTCGATGCCCTGATCCGCGTCGCCGGCGAGCTTGGCACGAGTACTGCTCGCGTCGCCCTTGCCTGGGTCATGGCGCGTACAGCCGTGTCGTCCACCGTTATCGGCGTGCGGAGCATGGAGCAGCTGGAGGAGGATATTGGCGCACTCGATGTCCGCCTGTCGACAGAGCAGACGGTGACCCTTGATGCGCTGACGATTCCGAGTCATTCGCTTGCCCCATCGCTATTGCTGCGCGAAGCCGCTCCTGCCTGCGCGTGGATAACGCCCCGGTAAGCCTCGGCTTCTCTTATCGATCATTCCTCCAATCTAAGTTGCCAATAGCGAGACGAGGAATGGCAACGGTAGGCGCGTCGCAGTCGCCGAATGTGAACCGGAACGCCCTGTCTGGGCAGTTCTGGCCTCAAAAAGGCTTTTTTCTACTAGTAGTTTGGTCGTTTCTGCTCTACACGCGCAGGCGTTGCCGCCCTACTTCATTGTTCATGGTTTCGGGGAATGCCCGCGCTGCCTCTTTTGAAACAGCTCTAGGAGACAGGAAATGGACAAGAACCGTGTCAAAGGCGCAGTCAAGGATGCAGCCGGAAAGCTGACCGGGAACGCGCGCCGTTAACGCCATATGGCGGGCAAACACTTGTTCTTGCGATTTGTCGAGGCTTCCGATGCTCTTCCTGGCCAAGTTTTCATCGCTGACGACGTCACCGGATCGAGGTGCGATCTGCGCGGCGATCCGGTGCCTCATTGCTTATGCCGAGGGACTGGAAGATTGCCGCATCGAGGTTGGCGCCGCGGAGGGAGCGATCGTCCTGTCCGGAGTTGCACCGTCCGATCGGGCACGGCAGCAAGCCATTGCGATCGCCGGCGAATATGCTGGGACCCGCATCATCAACAACATCGTTATCCAGGCTGATCGCGGATCTTCCATCGAGATCGGCTCGTCGAGTTCCCCTGCGCCGTCCGGGTCGACCGCGGCGCCCAAACCGCCGAAGGAGACGTCATGAAAAAGATCACCATCGCGGCTGCGGCCATTGCCGTGGCTTTCGGTTCCGCCGCTTCCGCCGCCAGCCACCAACACCATCCGAAAAGGCAATCGGCGCAAGTCGCCTCCGAGCCCCGGCAACGCCTTGGAACGCTTTCCTGCGAAGTGGCAGGCGGCGTCGGCATGATCATCGGTTCCAACAAGCAGGTCAGCTGCACCTTCAAACAGCGAACCGGCAAGGTCGAACGCTATACGGGCGCGATCGGCAAGCTCGGGATCGATATCGGCGTGACCCGCAAGACCTATCTGAGCTGGGTCGTCATCAACACCGCGCCCACGCGTGTCGGCGATGGTGCCCTGGCAGGCACTTATGTCGGTGCATCCGCCGGTGCTTCCGTCGGCCTCGGTCTCGGAGCCAACGCGCTGGTCGGCGGCAATTCCAAGAACTTTGCACTGCAGCCGCTGAGCGGCGAGGCCGGAACCGGCCTGAATGTCGCAGCCGGCGTTTCCCGGCTGCAATTGCGCCCAGCCAGCTGACATGGCGATAGCCCGCCGGCGTATGGGAGCATGCTGCCAACATGATGTCCTCGCTGCGCGGCCGCGCACGGAGGTCATTCGTCAACCGGACGCGACCTGAAGCTGGTCGCGTCCGGAACTATTTTACTTCACTTCAAGCGATGTCGAAGCGGTCGGCGTTCATCACCTTGGTCCAGGCAGCAACGAAGTCCTGCACGAACTTCTTCTCGGCGCCGGCCTGGCCGTAGACCTCGGCGAGCGCGCGCAGCTGGGAGTTCGAGCCGAAAACAAGATCGGCACGCGTTGCGGTCCACTTGACGTCGCCGGTTGTACGGTCCCGTCCCTCGAAGACGTCCTTGGCATCGGAAACCGCCTTCCACTCCGTGCCCATGTCGAGCAGGTTCACGAAGAAGTCGTTGGTCAGCGTTTCCGGACGCTCGGTGAAGACACCGTGCTGGCTCTGGCCGACATTGGCGTTCAGCACACGCAGGCCACCGACGAGAACCGTCATTTCCGGAGCAGTCAGCGTCAGCAGCTGTGCCTTGTCGATCAGCAGCTCTTCCGAAGAGACGGTATAGGCCCGCCGCTGATAGTTGCGGAAACCGTCGACGATCGGCTCGAGAACGGCGAAGGCCTCGGCATCGGTCTGTTCCTGCGATGCATCGGTACGGCCCGGAGCGAAGGGGACAACCACGTCATGGCCGCCCTTCTTTGCCGCCTGTTCGATAGCGACCGAGCCGCCGAGAACGATCAGATCGGCAATCGATACTGTCTTGCCGCCGGTCTGGGCATCATTGAACTTCTTCTGGATGCCTTCGAGCGTTGCCAGCACGGACGCTAGCTGGGCCGGCTGATTGGCCTCCCAATCCTTCTGCGGAGCAAGACGGATGCGGGCACCGTTTGCACCGCCGCGCTTGTCTGAGCCTCGGAAGGTGGAAGCCGAAGCCCAGGCGGTCGAAACCAGCTGCGGGATGGTGAGACCCGATGCGGCAATCTCGGCCTTGAGGGTAGCGACATCGCTGGGATCGATCGATGCGGGACCGGCAGCCGGAATCGGGTCCTGCCAGATGAGCTCTTCGCTCGGCACTTCCGGGCCGAGATAACGGACGCGCGGGCCCATATCGCGATGGGTCAGCTTGAACCAGGCGCGGGCAAAGGCATCGGCAAACTCGTCCGGGTTTTCGAAGAAGCGGCGAGAGATCTTCTCATAGGCGGGGTCGAAGCGCAGGGCGAGGTCGGTCGTCAGCATCGATGGCGCGTGACGCTTGGACTTGTCATGTGCATCCGGGATCGAGCCGGCGCCGGCGCCATGCTTCGGCACCCATTGATGCGCGCCGGCCGGGCTCTTCGTCAGTTCCCATTCATAGCCAAAGAGGTTCCAGAAGAAGTTGTTGCTCCACTTGGTCGGCGTCGAGGTCCAGGTGACTTCGAGACCGCTGCCGATCGTGTCGCCGCCCTTGCCGCTGCCGAAGCTGCTCTTCCAGCCGAGGCCCTGTTCCTCGATGCCGGCTGCTTCCGGCTCGGGGCCGACATGGGCGGCATCGCCTGCACCATGGGTCTTGCCGAAGGTGTGGCCGCCGGCAATGAGGGCAACGGTTTCCTCGTCGTTCATTGCCATGCGGGCGAAGGTTTCGCGGATGTCGCGTGCGGCTGCGAGCGGGTCCGGATTGCCGTTCGGCCCCTCAGGATTGACGTAGATGAGGCCCATCTGCACGGCAGCGAGCGGGTTTTCCAGATCGCGGTCGCCGCTATAGCGCTTGTCGCCAAGCCAGGTTTCTTCCGCGCCCCAGTAAATGTCCTCTTCCGGTTCCCAGACGTCTTCGCGGCCGCCGCCGAAGCCGAAGGTCTTGAAGCCCATGGATTCCAGCGCGACGTTGCCGGTGAGGACCAGGAGATCGGCCCAGGAGATGCTGTTGCCGTATTTCTGCTTGATCGGCCACAGCAGGCGGCGGGCCTTGTCGAGGTTGACGTTATCCGGCCAGCTGTTGAGCGGCGCAAAACGCTGCGTGCCGGAAGAGGCGCCCCCGCGGCCGTCGCCGGTGCGGTAGGTACCGGCACTGTGCCAGGCCATGCGGATGAAGAGCGGACCATAATGACCGAAGTCGGCCGGCCACCAGTCCTGCGAATCCGTCATGAGGGCGGTAAGGTCTTTCTTCAGGGCCTCCAGATCGAGCTTCTTGAATTCCTCGGCATAGTTGAATGCCTTGCCCATCGGGCTGGACAGCGCGGAGTTCTGATGAAGGATCTTGAGGTTCAGCTGGTTCGGCCACCAGTCACGGTTCGAACGGGCCGAAACGCTTGTGTTTCCGTGCGGAAACGGACACTTGCCGGCAGTTTCGACTTTTGTATCCATAATAGTCTCCCTTACGATGATTTGGGCTGTGACGACCGGAGGATAGTTTTTATGACCCTCTCGGGAAGTCGTTTGGTTTTATGACAAGCGTGACGGCGGCATGTCCGACGCATGAAAATCTCTCGTTGTACTGACCTCGCATAGAGCGGATTCGCGGAAAACCGACAAGCCTGATGCCCCGCTTTCCCAACAGTCCGCGCATCGATGAACTGAACGCAGTCAATGCTCTCAATATGAGCTTCGTATGACAGGCGGCCGCATCTCATCTCTGCCGCGGCACTATAGCCAAGGCTTTCCATTAATTTAAGTTGGATTTCCTGATTGGCACGATAAGATGAGCTTATGGCAAATTTCACGCTCAAGCAGCTCCGCTATTTCGAAGCCCTGGCCAGGCACGGCCATTTCGGGCGCGCGGCCGACGTATGTGCCATCTCCCAGCCCGCCTTGTCGATGCAGATCAAGGAATTGGAGGAGCAGCTCGGCACCGACCTTTTCGAAAGAGGTGCGCGCCAGGTACGTCTGACCAATTTCGGAGAGGCGTTCGCGATCCGCGTGCGCGATATCCTGCGCTCCGTCGATGAGCTGGGAGACCTTGCGCGCGCATCGCACAACCAGCCTGTCGGCCGGCTGCGAATCGGTATCATTCCGACGGTCGCCCCGTATCTGCTGCCGAGCATCATCGGCAATCTCTCCCGCATATATGACGGGCTCGATATCCATGTGCGCGAGACCTTGACGTCGAAACTGGTGGAGGAACTGGAGGAAGGTCGGCTCGACACCGCCATTGTCGCCTTGCCCGTATCCGAGCCGTCGCTGACGGAAATACCGCTGTTTGCCGAAAACTTCGTGCTGGTGCGGCCCAGCGAGGATGAGGGCAAGCCGGTGCCCAACCGGGAGGCGCTTCGCGAAATGCGGCTATTGTTGCTGGAGGAGGGGCATTGCTTCCGCGATCAGGCACTGTCGTTCTGCAACATACAGTCGGCCGTTCCTCGGGAGCTCATGGATGGCAGCTCGCTATCGACGCTGGTGCAGATGGTCAGCGCCGGCATCGGCGTCACTCTGATACCGGAGATGGCCGTCGCGGTGGAAACGCGTTCGGCTTCGGTCTCGACCGTGCGCTTCCAGAGCCCGCAGCCGTCGCGAACGATCGGCATGATTTGGCGCAAGACGAGCCCCTTGGCCAGGCAGCTCATACAGATTTCCGAGGTGGTCCGGGACGCTGCCGACGCAATGCGCGAGCAGCACGATTCGATTTGGCGTGCGCGGGATCTGGAGTTTGACGCTCATTTGAAGCTGCCGGCAATCAGCCGAGACGGCCGGTGATCCCTCGCAAACCGATCATCTTTGCACGCGCATGTTAACGCTGTTCCGTTCTTTTCCACAGGTGAAGATATTTCAAACGATTAAAATAATTTCAATCGTTTAAATAATTTAATACCTTGATTTACAAGGAAACTCTTCCATGTCATGCAAAGAACGCATGGCAATGGAGGTCGTGATGCAAGAGTTTGAAAACGTAAGAGATGAAATTCCTACGTATGTGATTGATCGCCTGGAAAATGAATGGCGGCTGATGCAAGCTCAAAGCGTGCCGTCGAAGACCGGACTTGGGGCTGAAACGCCCATGAATACTGCGCCGGCAACCTCCGATAGTCTCGGATCTCTCGACAAGTAATCGTTTCGGGGCCGGGTCGCGCCACACCAGCAGGCTGTGAGGCCCGCGATGAAGGCCCCGGCATTCCCGCTCTTCCTGTCACAGAAAAAAAGAACCAGCCCCGATCTATAGCCGGGGCCGTCGTTTCTATCGCTTCAGGCGTCGAGATAGCGTTCCGTCAGCCGTGCCCACATGGCAGCCCCCACGGTGAGGCTCTCATCGGCGAAATCATATTTGGCACTGTGAAGGATGGCGGAGTCGATGCCGTTGCCGAGGCGTAGGAAGCTGCCTGGCTTGTGCTCGAGATAATGAGAGAAATCTTCGCTGCCGGGGATCAGGCCACAGGTAGTGACCTTGTCGGCGCCGACCAGTTCTTCGGCCACCATGCGCGCGAATTCGGTTTCCTTTTCCGAGTTCACGACCACCGGATGACCGTGGGTGTAGTCGATCTCGAAGCTAGCGCCGTAGCCTTCCGCAACTGATTGCGTCAGCTTACGGATGCGAGCTTCAAGCAGCCCGCGCACCTTCGGGTCGAAGGAGCGGACGGTGAGCAACATCTTGGCGCTTTCCGGAATGACGTTCGAAGCCTCGCCGGCATGGATGGCGCCGACAGTGACGACTGCGGTCTCAGTCGGATCGACGCTGCGGGCAACGATGGTTTGCAGGCTGACGACGAGATTGCAGGCAACGACGACCGGGTCGATGGTCAGATGTGGCCGCGAGGCGTGGCCACCCTTGCCTGTGATGGTGATCTCGACGGTGTCGGCGGCGGCCATCAGCGGGCCGGAGCGCAGTAGCCAGGTGCCTTCCGGGGCACCCGGATGATTGTGCAGCCCGAAAATGACGTCGAAGGGGAAGCGTTCGAAGAGGCCATCCTTGATCATCGCTGGAGCGCCGCTCACCGCGCCTGCCTCCTCGGCCGGCTGAAAGATCAGGTTGACCGTACCGCTGAAGCGGCGCGTGCGGGCGAGATATTCGGCCGCGCCTAGCAATATGGTCGTGTGGCCGTCATGTCCGCAGGCATGCATCTTGCCCAGCACCTTGCTGGCATAGGGGCGCCCGGTCTGCTCGGTGATCGGCAGGGCGTCCATGTCGGCGCGGATCGCGATGCTCTTCTTGCCTGCCCCGACCGTCATGCGCGCGACGACGCCATGGCCACCGACATTGCGCGTCACCTCATAACCCCAGGCTTCCAACTTTTCCGCCACGAAACGCGCGGTTTCCGCTTCCTCGAAGGAGAGCTCGGGGTTGGCGTGGAGATGCTGTCGGATGCCGGTCAGTTCGGCCTTCATCGGTTCGAAATCGGAAAGGCGGGCGAAATCGTTGTCGAGGGTCATGGCTATTCCAATGGTTCGCTTGAGCCGCCATCCGCCATAGAGCGTGCGGGCTTCACTAATGATATATGTGTCGCGCTAGATGAAGCGCGACAGGAAGCTTCTGGTGCGCGGATGCTGCGGATTGCCGATCACATCCTCCGGCTTGCCCTGTTCGACAATCTTGCCGCCATCCATGAAGACGACGCGGTCGGCCGCCTCGCGGGCAAAGCCGATTTCGTGGGTGACGACGATCATCGTCAGGCCCTGTTTGGCAAGGTCGCGCATGGTCGACAGCACCTCGCCGACAAGCTCTGGATCGAGTGCCGAGGTCGGCTCATCAAACAGCATCAGCTTTGGCTTGATCGCCAGCGCGCGGGCGATCGCAACACGCTGCTGCTGGCCGCCGGAAAGCTGGCGCGGATAGTTGTGAGCCTTGGCCGAAAGGCCGACGCGATCGAGCAGTGCCAGCGCGTTTTCGGTCGCCTGCTTCCGGCTTTCGCCATGGATGCCGATCGGCGCTTCGATGACATTCTGCAGCGCCGTCATATGCGGATAGAGATTGAACTGCTGGAACACCATGCCGATCTTGCGGCGCTGCAGCGCGATCGCATGGCTGGACAGTTTGACCAGCCTGCCCTTGGCCAGCCGATAGCCGATCTGCTCGCCATCGACTTCGATCGAACCGCGATTGATCGCTTCCAGGTGATTGATGCAGCGCAGGAAGGTCGATTTGCCGGATCCGGAAGGGCCGAGGATGACGACCACTTCGCCCGGCATCACATCGAGGTCGATGCCTTTCAAGACTTCGAGATCTTCGAAGGATTTATGGACGTTGCGCGCCTGCACCAGCGGCGCCACGTTGGCAACAGTGTTTGTGGCGACGTTCATTGGCCCGCCTCCTGTGCCGGCACGAGCGCTGGCGCGCTCTCGGTTGCCACTTTCGTCCCGCCGGTGCGGCGGTCGGCGCGGCTGTAGTAGCGCTCGATATAGCTCTGGCCGATATTCAGCACCGAGGTGATTAGCAGGTACCAGATAACGGCGACGAGCAGCATCGGGACGACTTCGAATGTGCGGTTATAGATCGATTGCACGGAGTAAAGCAGATCGGCCATGGCAATGACGCTGACGAGCGAGGTCGCCTTGATCATGCTGATAAGCTGGTTGCCCGTCGGCGGCACGATGGAGCGCATGGCCTGCGGGATGATGATACGGCGCAGCGCGCGGATGCGCGTCATGCCAAAGGCTTCAGCGGTCTCGAACTGGCCCCTGTCGACCGAAAGCAGGCCGCCGCGGATGATCTCGGCCATATAGGCGGCCTCGTTGAGCGCCAGGCCGGCAATCGCTGCCGTCATAGGGCTGATGACCGAATTGGTGTCCCAGCTGACGAAGGTCGGCCCGAAGGGGATGCCGATCGACAGCGTCGGGAAGAGCGTCGAGAGATTGTACCAGAAGATCAGCTGCACGAGCAGCGGCGTGCCGCGGAAGAACCAGATGAACAGGGAGGCGAGCGAGCTTGCCAGCCTATCCTTCGACATGCGGGCGATCGCCAAAAGCAGGCCAAAGGCGATGCCGAGCGCCATGGCGACAACCGTCAGGCCGAGCGAGACATAAAGGCCGCTGATGACGACCGGATCGAAGAAATACTGGGCAACGACATGCCAGCCGAAGTTTTCATTGTGGGCGACCGACCAGCCGCAATAGGCAGCGATCAATAGCGTTGCGATCCAGGCTGCCACGCGGCCCTTGGGGAACGGTGTATGGGCATTCGCCACGTCCCGTTCGGACGCATCGCCGGATGGCGATGCGATGTTTCCGGCGTTGCTACTCATTTCGGCAATGTCCCGCCAAGATTGACACCCGGTTCCTTGATCATGTTGTTCTCAAGGCCCCATTTCTTCATGATGGCGGCATAGGTGCCATTGTCCATAAGAAGCTTGACGGCATCCTTGAGGATGGGTCCGAGCGGCGAGCCCTTCGGCACGACGGCGCCCTGATAGAGATCCTCGAAACCGTTCTTCTGGCCGACGCCGGTCAGTTCCAGCTGGCCGTTGGCCTGCGACACGAAGTAGGTGAGCGGCGCCTGCGAGGAGAAGAAGGCGTCGGAACGCTTGGAGCGGACGGCGAGGATCGAGCTCGGCTGATCGGTGAAGGACTGGACCTCGATCGCACCCTTGCCGTCGGTCTTGCACTTCTCGGCCTGGACCTGGATGACCTTTTCTGCCGATCCGCCGGCCATGACGGCAATGCGTTGGCCGCAGGCGCTATCGAGCGAGGTAATGCCCTTCGGATTGCCCTTCTGGACAGCGAAGACAACGAATTCCTGCACCCAGTCGACGAAGTCATTGGCCTCCTCGCGGCTCTTGAAATCGCCGATCGGGCCGAAGGCGAACTGGTAGCGGCCGGAATTGATGCCGGCGAGGATGGCGGGCAGGCCGCTGACGCTCTCATGCTCGATTTTCACGCCAAGAACTTCGCCGATCGCATCGGTGAGATCGGCGCTGGCGCCAGTCAGCTTGGTGCCGGTGACGATTTCATAGGGAGGGAAGGAGCCGTTGTTGACTGAGATCATCTTGCCTGATGTGCGGATCGCCTCCGGCAGCTTGGCTTGCAGATCCTTGCTGACCGAAAGTTTCGGCAGGCCCGCATCCTCAGCGAAGGCTGCGCCCGACATCATCAGGCTTGCGAGGGCGAGGTAGGTCATTTTCTTCAGCGACATGGTCATTCCCCTTTTTGCTTTGTGTCTCTGATTTGAAGCGATGGTCAGGCGGCGCTTGTCCTGCTGCCGTCGACGTCGAAGGGAAAGAGTTCCTCCGGCGTCATCAGGCGCGGCAGGATGCCCTGTATGTGCAATTCCCCAGCGAAATCGGCGATCATCTTGCGGTTGGCGGCAAAGCCGCTCGCATCCCAACCCTCCGGTAGCTCGACCGCCGATTTCAGCAGTTCGTCGAGCATGAAGGGCGTGGTGTCGGCATATTTGCGCCGCTTGCCGAGCCAGACGCGCTGCGATTCATCGATGAGAGCGCTCAGTTCGGCCATGACCCAGGGATGCTCGGCGACAAACTCCGCCTTGAAACCGATCAGGTGCATGCCCGGTACATAGCCCACGTCGGCAAAATAGCGATGCTCGGCTGCGCGGAAATCCGGCAGGAGCTGGCGGAAGCCGGAATTGCCGGCGAAATAGCCGTCCGGCATGAAGGGCGTGAAAATCGCGTCAAGCAACCCTTCCTTCAGCAGGTCCACCATCGGCCTTTCTCCGGGTGCCGGTTCGATGCGGCCGGGACGACCAAAGCCGTCGAGGCGATCGGTGATCGGATGGGCTTCGGTGAGACGACCGGCATACCACATGGCATCCTCGACCCCCACGCCCTCGCGCCGAAGGGCTGCGCGCGTCCAGGTATTGCCGGAGTCGCGCCAGCCGGTGACGCCAATCCGTTTGCCTGCCAGCTGGGCGAAGCTCGTGATCGGGCTGTCCCTGGTGGTGATGACGCAGCGGTGGCGGAAGCCGCGCATGATGAAGTTCGGAATGCCGACGACGCTCTCGTCGCCGTCGATGCGCATCTGCGTGTAGCGGCTGAAGGAGGTTTCGGCCGCATCATAGGCGTCGCTCCTGCCGACATGCGAGACCAGCGTTCCGACCCGGTCGACCTTGATGTCGAGCTTGGGGGAGGAGACGTCACCCAGGACCAATGGTGTCATATAGTCCCAGTCACGGAGGGCAAGGCGAAGAGTAAGGGCCATGAAATTCACTCGCGGGAAAACTTGTTTTCTCAACGAGTAAATGTTCAATATAAGTCGATCAAATGTTATTACGTTATTGAACATTAAAAATGGTGCGAAAATGAGCGAAGACCGGGACGCGGAATGGTTTGCCGAAAAATTGAGCGATCGGACCATTCGTGGTATCGCGCTGGAGACAAGCGCGCTCATTCGCGCCGGCGCATTGCCGGTCGGCACCAAATTGCCGCCCATCCGCGACCTTGCCTTTGCCCTTGGCATAAGTCCGGCGACCTTGTCCGAAGCCTGGAGCGAGCTCAGGCGCCAGAAGATCATCAGCGGACGCGGCAGGAACGGCACATGGGTCAGCGGCGATCGCTTCGTCGCCAAGCCGGCTCGGCTTGCAAGCGTCGGTGACTATGGCTCCGACGCCCTGAACCTGACCGCCGCCGTTCCCGACGTGCGATTGCTGCCGAAGCTGGAGGCGGCGATGGCCTATGGGGCGTCGGCTGAAAATCTCAACAGCTACGAACGCAGCCGGATCTTGCCGGAGCTGGAGGAGCAGGTCAGGAAGACGTGGCCTTACGAGCCGGAGGCGTTCCTGGCAACCAATGGCGGCTATAATGCCGTCTATACCGTAATCAACGCCCTGGTCATGCCCGGTGCTGCCGTTGCGATCGAAGACCCCACAGGCATGCGCCTTCTCGATATTCTCGAGGATCGCGGTGCGCGCATCATTCCGGTGAAATGCGACGAGGAGGGGCCGCTGCCTTCGTCACTGGAGGAGGCGCTGCGGTATCGCCCGGTCGCTTTCATCTTCCAGCCGCGCATCCATTCGGTCACCGGCCAGAGCGTGAGCGCGGCGCGCATGGGAAGGATCGCCGAAATCCTTCGCGACAAGGATACATTGATCGTGGAGGACGATGGTATCGCCGATATCTCGACGGCGCCGCGCCATTCGATAGGGAATCTTTTTCCCGATCGAGTCATCCATATCCTGTCGTTTTCCAAAACGCATGGGCCGGATCTGCGCCTTGCCGTATTGTCGAGCTCACGGGCGATCATCGACCAGATCCAATCCTATCGCAGCTTCAGTTCTGGTTGGACCAGCCGTATTCTGCAGGCGGCCGCCGCCTGGCTGCTGCGCGATCCGGCGACGGCTGCCTGTCTCGATCATGCCCGGCAGGCTTATCGGCAGCGCCGGGCCGGCCTCATCGACGCGCTTGGCGAGCGCGGTGTCAATGCGCGCCATGGTGAGGGGTTATGCGCGTGGATACCGGTCTCGTCGGAGCCTTTTGCAATGGTAACGCTTGCCGCCAGGGGCATCGCGGTGCATCCGGGCGCCAAATTCTCCATTCTGCCCAGCAGCCATTTGCGCGTGGCGACGGCCAATCTCTCGGAGCGGCGCGAGGAGGTTGCGGATGCCATTGCACTCGCTGCCGTCCATGCGTGACGGGGAATGTTATCGGCTCGAAGTCGCGCCTATGCTTTTAGGTGCGTCTTTCCAGGGTGACGCATACTTTACCAGGATCGCGGCAAGCTTTGCCGAAAGGAGCGCAATCACGGAAATCGCGACGAGATAGATCGCGATGTAGATCGGCTGCGGCAGATGGATGTCGCGCATCAAATGCCCGTAGATCTCCGTAAAACCGCGATGGCACATGTAGATCGGGTAGGAGAGATAGCCGAGAAAGATGCCGAGCCGCTGCAGGCTGGCCGGCAATTCGAGCATCGTGCCCGCAAGGACGATGAGCGGCGAGATCAGGATGCAGAAGACGAGCGCATATTTCAGCGAATAGGTCGGAAGAAACAGCAAGGCTGAGATCGCCGCGATCGGCAGCAGGGCCGCATAGCTGTTCATGGTCCAGCCAAGCGCCGTGCCGTTTCGCAGCCGATAGATGATCATTCCAAGCGTGAAGGAGAAGAAGACGCGGGCAAAGCCGCCGTCCACCGAGCGCCATTCCCAGCCGAGATCGAGCGATTTATGGTAGAAGGCCGAGCCGATCAGCAGCGCCAGAGATGCGGCGGCAATGAGGATGAGGCTTCGCGTTTTCAGCCTGAACAGTGCGAGCGCGAATACGAGGTTGGCAAGCAATTCCCAGAAGAGCGACCAGGCCGGACCATTCAGCGGATAGAGCGCCCAGATGTCACCGGCCGATCGGGTCAGAAAGCTCGGCGAAGGCAGCATGAAAACCGTCGTGAGGATGCTTGCGGCAAGATCGGCACGCCCGACGCCTGCCGCCTGCCAATGCAGCAGCAATTGCACAAGGCCGTAGACACTGCCGATGAGGAAGAGCGGATAGAGGCGGGCATAGCGCGCCTTCATGAAGGCAAGAACGGTCATGCCGTCGGCGAGCTTTTCGCCGTAGGCTCTGGCGATCACGAACCCGCTGAGTACGAAGAAGAAATCGACCGCGATATAGGCCGATGGAGCATAGGGCCGATCGAGGTGGTAGACGACAACGGCGAAGGCCGCCAGGCCGCGCATCGCATCCAGGGCGGCGTATCTATGTTTCGTTGCGTCAGCCGGCATTGATCGAAACCTCGTTGAGCGGAAGGATTGCGCCGCAGCTATCCGGCGGCGCGCACGCCAAAGAACTCGCTTCTCAAGTTTCGATCGAGCGGACGCACCCGCGAAAGATTGCCCAAGAATTGACGGGGACTTGTGAGGACCGACCGGTTCAGGAAATGGGTCCTGATCAGGCCGGAGGATTTGCTGTGGGCGCCGGCATGGCCGACCCGATAGATCGCACCACGGAAGGGGAGGGATCCGAGCGGAGAGCCGGCATCGGCCAGCACCTTGCCGATGCGCACATGGCTGCCGAGCATGGTTTTGATGTAGTCGACCTCGGCGTCTGCGAAACTTGCCGGCAATCGGTAGAGATCCGAGCGGATGATCAGCGACGTGCCGCAGTAATTGGCGAAGTCGTTATGGTGCAGCAGCAGCCGGCCGCCTTCATTCCAGAGATAGCCGCGATCGATCTTCCAGCCGTTGGCGTTGGTATTTTTAGCGGCGAAGTCGACGATGTTGGCGCTGACGAAATCATCGTCGTCGACGATCATGAAGAAGCGGGTGTCGCGCGCCGAAAGCATGCCGCTCAGAACGCGGCGGCCCTTGTCCAGCCGGAATGCGTCATAGACCTTCTCCCGGTCGGCGCCATTGATGTCGTGGAGCTGGTTCGGCGGGAATGTGACGCGCTCCGCCGAGAAATTCGGCGGCAGATCGGGCAGATCGGCGCCCTCATTGGCAACCACGACACCGCGCCAGTTGCTGTTGGATTGTCCGGAGATCGAGGCGATCGTTTGTGACAGCCGCCGTTTCAGCGCGGGCCAATCATTGGAGTTGGCCTGGTGGCGAACGGGAATGATGAACGTAACCAATGTCATGATGCGCCTTTCCGACATTTGCCATTGCTATTGCGGTAACCGAAAATATCCATCCGGGATTTGCCGGGCTTCGATGTGCCGTTCGCCATGGCTTGCTACTATGCCTTTGCGCGGCGACCTTGCAGTGTCGTCCGCGCGAGGAAGAGGATCCTCTCCTTGCACAGGAGGAGGATAAGGCTCGAATAGGTAAGGCCGCCAACCAGGACTTCGCAGATGAGACGGGCTGCAAGCGACCAGTCGTACAAGGCCGACGAGGTTGCCAGCACCGCGACGAGCATGCCGAGATAGGCGGCTATCGGCCGCAGGAACTGGCCGAAATATTCCGCAATGCTGAGGCCGATCAATCGCGAGACCATCCACAGTGTCACCGGCCACAGCATCAGCACGCCGACCATGAGCCCGAAGACGACGGTCGCCACGCCATATTTGTGGAGAAGAAGAACGGTGAGGATCGAGACGACGTTGCGCACAAGCTGATAATAGAACCACCAGTCGGACCTGCCCTGGCTCGTGATCAGTGAGGCCTGGATGACACCTATCCCGGCCATCAGGCCGATCACGCAGAAGAAACGGACCGGCCAGATGGCGGCCGCCCAATGCGGTCCGAAGATCAGGGGAATGGCATCGTCGGCAACGGCTGCAAGTCCCATGAAGGCCGGGAAGGATACCAGAGAGCAACCGAAAGTCGCCATGAGGAAGGCTTCGCGCACCTTTTCCTTGTCGTGCTGCAGGGAGGAGAGAAGCACGTGGCTGACTGAATTCAGCCCGCCCGACAAGACATTATTGAGCATCTCGTAGAGCCGCCGGGCGAAATTGTAGATACCGAGAGCGGCAGGGCTCACCAAGGTGCCGATAATCAGCTGGTCGAGATTCATGGTCTGCAGGAAGCGGTTGCCCGAAGCATAGATGCCGTAATGCAGCAATTCGCGCAGGCTCGAGAGCTTGATCCTGAAACCCGGCAGCCATCTTGCCCCCCAGAATGCCGCGACGCAGGCGGCCGCCGGAGCTGCGATCTGGGCGATTGCAAGCGCCCATAGACCGAAGCCCGCGAAGATCAGCGCGAGACAGATGGACGCCGAGACGATCGTGGCGATCGCGGTCCGCGCCGCCGCCAGATGAAAGGACATCGTCCGGCCGATCAGGGCATTGGGGACGATGATCATCATGTCGAAGAAGATTTTCAGCCCGATGATCAGCAGCAGGGTGACGATCTCGTCATGTCCGACCCAATGGGCAAGATGGGGTGAAAGCAGGAACAGCGCGGCATAGAGGATGACCGCGGAGAGGAAGGAAAGCCAGAAAACCGTGTCGAGATGGCTACGCCGAATGGATTTTTGCTGGATCAATGCCTCGCCGAAGGCCGTCGGCCCGAAGCCGGCGGCAAAGCTGACGATGGCGAAGGCGAGCGCGACCAGGCCGAAATCCTGCGGCAGAAGAAAGCGCGACGTGACAATGAAGACTAGGCTGTTGAGGGCCGTCGGGATCATCGTGTCGAGTGCCGACCAGAAGGCGCCCCTCAAGGCGGCCCGCGACCGGTTTTCGCTCAAATGTTCAAAGACGATTTCATCCGCTTCGGAAATCAGCAAACATATACCTCGTCGTCCAGATCTCGGAGCCGGGATTCCGACGTCCGCAAATTGCCGTGCCGCTATTGCCCGATCGGCAGGACGGCTTACGGATGCTTGATCTAGGCCAGCCCCTCGATTTGTCTAGGGACGATTGTTGCATTGCAACATTGTGTTGCCAAAATGATCGCACCATCAAGGCAAACGCGAAATCCGCCCCTTCGGGACGACCCAAAAAGCACCATTGCTACTGTGCGGCGGAGCGGACCTGGGGCTCGTCCCATTCGATCTCGGGTGCTGCATCGAGCTCTTCTCGAGTTTCGTCCATCACGTAGAGATAGCCTTCGAGCATGTCGCAGGCACGTTCGCTGGCGCCGATCTTCGCTTCCGTTTCGCTGATGGCGGTCGCGATCGCCTTGATGCGGGCGCGCAGCATGTGGCCGACCACATCCTTGCCTGGACGCTTGCCAAGCCGGTCGAGGTGGAGGCCGATGCGGCTGGAATGACGCTCAAGCTCGCTTTTGCTGAAATTCGCCTTGCGAATTTCTTCGAGAAGACTGGCGCGCATCTTGGCGACCGGGTCGAAGGTTCCCGGTTCGCGCTCGTCGAGCACCATCTCGGTAATGAGTTTTTCGATGGCGACCAGCGCCTGCAGGTCGACGGCGTCGGTCAATTCCACATCATAGCCGGTATCGTCGAACACTTTGCGGCGCACGGGATCGAGAAGCAGCTGGTAGGCCTTCTGCAGCTTGGCAAAGGCCTCCGCGTCGCCGCCGGAATCCGGATGGGCTGCCTTCGCGCGCTTGCGATAGGCAACCTTGATCTGCTCTTCGCTCGCATCGCGCGCAACGCCGAGAATATCGTATGGATCAGTCACTCCAACTCCTGCCGCCGCTTATTCCTGTTTCGAGGCTCCAGCCGCTGATCTTGCCGGCGAGGTTTAAACTTGCCGCTGGGCTGTTTCAACCGGCCCCGGCGCTATTTGTACCATCAGAAAGGCAGAGTTTGGACAAAAAGAGTCCTATGTCAAAACCGAGCTGCCTCTTCTGTGGAAATTCAGCGTTTCAGATCGTTCGGCCGAAGAAGACGGTCGAGCATGCCTGCTTGAGCCGGTAGAGCGGGCAACGATAGGCCTTATGGAACGTCAGGGTCTTTTGATGACGCAACGGCAATCGGCCCGCTCCCTGGGAGGAAGCGGGCCGATCAGAAAATGCTTCAGCTTTTCAAGCGGCCGAGAACGGCACGGCAACGAAGGTCTTGTTACCATCGCGCTCGATCAGGAGCAGGACGGACTTGCGACCATCCTTGCCGGCCTTGGCGACGGCCGTCTGCACCTCATGGGCGTTGCGGACCGGCTGATCGTTGACCGAGACGATGATATCGCCGGTCTGGATGCCGGCTGCGGCAGCCGACTTGTCCGGGTTGACGCTGGCAACCACGGCGCCCTCGACGCCATGCGGCAGGTTCAACTGTTCACGAACATCGGGCGTCAGGTTGGCAAGACCGACCCCGATGCTCGGCTGGTTGGAGGGCTGCACCTTGCCGTCGCCATTGTCGTTGGCGGCCTGCTTGCTGTCGTCATTGCCGCCGATGGTGACATTGACGTCCATGCTCTTGCCATCGCGCCACAGCGTGACCGAGCGCTTGTCGCCGGGGGCGAGATCGGCGACGAGCCGCGACAGGTCCTTCGGTGTCTTGACGGCCTCGTTGCCGACCGCGGTGACGATATCGCCGCTCTTGATACCGGCGCGGGCAGCCGGCGTATCGTCATTGACGCTGGCGACGAGCGCGCCCTGGGTCTGAGAAAGGCCCATGGCGTTGGCGACATCGGAGGTCACGGGCTGGATCGCGACGCCGAGATAGCCATGATCGATCGAGCCGTTCTTTTCCAGCTTGGCGACGATGGCCTTGGCCTCGTCGGACGGAATGGCGAAACCGACGCCGACGCTGCCGCCGTTCGGCGAGTAGATGGCGGTATTGATGCCGACGACATTGCCTTCGCGGTCGACCAGCGGCCCGCCGGAATTGCCGTGATTGATCGGAGCGTCGATCTGGATGAAGTCGTCATAAGGGCCGCTGTGCAGGTCGCGGCCACGGGCCGAGACGATGCCGGCGGTGACGGTCGTGCCGATACCGAAGGGGTTGCCGATCGCCAGAATCTGGTCGCCGAGCTTCAGCTTGTCGGAATCACCCCAGGCAATGGTCGCGAGCGGCTTCGGGGCCTGGATCTTCAAGACCGCAAGGTCGGATTTGGCGTCAGCGCCGAGCAGCTTGGCGGGCAATTCGGTACCGTCATCGAGCGTCACCTTGATGTCGACGGCGTTCTGGATGACGTGGTTGTTGGTGACGATGACACCATCGGGGCTGATGATGAAACCGGAACCGAGCGCCATGGCGCGCTGGCTCTGCTGCTGATGCGGCGTCTGCTTCGGGAAGGGGATGCCCTGGTTTTCGAAGAATTGCCGGAACTGCTCGTCCATCGGCGAATTGCTGCCGTCGGCGCTGGTATCGGTCGCCTTCATCGTGGTCGTGACGGTAACGACAGCCGGCTTGTCGGCGTCGACGATCGGAGCGAAAGAGCCGCCGGGCGCGATGATGCCGGCAGGCTCGGCTGCAGCGGCGACGGTAGCGGACGTGCTGAAGGCAAAGGGCAAAGCACCGGCGCCGACGATAATGGCGGCGCCTACGAGGGCGGCAGTGCGATGTTTGCGGAGA
The DNA here is from genome assembly GCF_008370325.1 of Martinezella tropici. Lineage (GTDB taxonomy): Bacteria > Pseudomonadota > Alphaproteobacteria > Rhizobiales > Rhizobiaceae > Rhizobium > Rhizobium tropici_B. Next base: position 309,105 of record NZ_VNIP01000008.1, read on the forward strand.
AGAGATGACATGGCAGAAGTCCCTTGCGAGGTCGTTGGCGAATTGGCGTCTTGTCCATGTCCGGGACAGGCGTCGGATTGGGCCGCGCCAATTCGTTTCGGGAGCCTTTGTTTCCCTTTACTCCGGGATGCAAAGTATAAATCTGAATTGGCGCTGACGAGTAATATGATCCGCCAACTAACTTTTACAAATTAAATATTGATCATGTTTTTATTGCAAAAATTTTAGACATTACATAAATTTAATTTTGTTCAGCCGGAATTTTTCCACATTCAGCTTTGCTGTGCCGGCCATCTCTTGAGGGCTTCTGCTCCCAGTTCCGTTAGCGCGTAAATGCCGCGGTCGATGCGCTCGAACCAGCCATAGACGTTATCTCTCAGAATTTGCGGCGCTTTCGGTGCTGCTTCCCGCATGTCCTTGGGGCGCTGCATACCGTTTTCGATCGCGGCGGCGCAGGCAAGCGCCTGTTGCCTGTAGGCGGTCATGATCGGCTTGCGCGTGCTGCCGCCAAGGGCCGGGTCGCCCTTGCGCCGGCGATGTTCCTCGACAAGGCGTGACCTGCGGCGTACATTCTTGCGGGGCATCGGCGAGACGGGGCTGACGACGATGTCCACGACATCGCTGTCCGATACGGCGAGCATGCCGAAGCCGAGCCGGCGGCAAAGATCGCGGAAGCGGCGGTCGCCCTCACGTCCCTTGCCCCTTGCCGAAACGCGCGCGGCGATCCAGACCTCATCGCTGGCCGCAGCCCGATCGACGGCCTGCAGGATGAGTTCGAGATTGAAGCTCATCTTCAGCTCGCAGATGACGACGACAGGCGGCTCGTCGTCATTCAGTCCCACGAGGTCGCAGCCGCCGATCTCGCCTTTCACGGCATAGCCGGCCGCTTCGAGAAATGACTTGATCGGGAGATAGAGCGCCGTTTCCAAATCCGCCTCCGGCCTTTGAATATCCGGCCTGTTCTATCCGATTCGGTTAACCAGAAAGTCGATAAAGGCGCGGATGCGGGCGGCCAGATGCTCATGGCCGGCATAGACGGCATGGATATGCTCGATGTCTTCTGGATTGAAATCTTCGAGGACGGGCACGAGCCTGCCGGCATCGAGATCCGGCTGGACGTGGAATTGACCGACGCGGGCAAGGCCCATTCCCGCAACGCAAAGGCTGCGAACGGTCGGGCCGTTGTTTGCCTGGAGGTTGCCCTGCACGGTTTTGACGAAATGGTTGTCGCTCTGCGGATCGCGAAAGGGCCAGCCTTCGGCGGTCGGGCGAAAGTTGAAAGTCAGGCAGTTGTGATGATCGAGCTCATCCGGCGTTGTCGGCCGGCCGTTTTGCTCGATGTAGGAGGGGGCCGCGACGATGATGCGGCGGCTGTCCATGAGTTTGCGAGCTTTGAGCGAGCTATCCCGCAAGATGCCGGCGCGAATAGCAACATCGGCCCGCTCGCCGACGATATCGATGACGCTGTCGGTGAGTGAGATGTCGAGTTCGATCTCGGGATAGCACTCCAGAAAATCGGGAATGATCGGCACCAGACAACAAACCCCGAAGGCGACGGAGGCGCTGACACGCAGCGGGCCGCGTGGCACCGTGGCGCCGCCTGATGCCACGATCCGCTCCGCTTCCTGAATATCGGCCAGGATCGTTCGTGCCTTTTCGAGATAGATTTCTCCCTCGGGCGTCAATTGCAGCGAGCGGGTGGTGCGAACCAAGAGGCGAGTGCCCAGCCGCTCTTCCAGCCGGGTGACGAGCTTGCTGACAGCCGAGGGTGAAAGGCGCAGCTTGCGGCCAGCCGCCGAAAAGCTGGCGAGGGTGGCCACCTGAACGAAGACATCCATCTCGCCGGCGCGATTGTCCATTTGCAACTCATTCTTTTGAATTCAATTCACAAGTGTTGAGTTGATATAGCCGATTATCGTTCGAATGTCGCTACGCCATATTCTTCCCGAACAAGAACTCGCGCATCCGCAGCTACCGGGTGCCATTTGATCGGATGATCTCATGCCTCTGGCTCTCTTTGCCTTGACGATCGCTGCCTATGCGATCGGCACAACCGAATTCGTCATCGTCGGCCTTTTACCCACCGTGGCGAACGACCTTCACATCAACCTGCCGCTCGCCGGCCTCATCGTCAGCGTCTATGCGCTCGGCGTCACTTTCGGCGCGCCGATCCTAACCGCGCTCACCGGCCGCATCGAGCGCAAGCCGCTGCTGCTCGGTTTGATGGCGCTGTTCATTGTCGGCAACGGCATGGCGGCCTTGAGCCCGGGCTATGCGCCGCTGCTCGTTGCGCGCGTGCTTTCGGCCTTTGCCCATGGCGTGTTCTTCTCTGTGGGATCCACGATTGCCGCCGATCTCGTGCCGGAAAACCGCCGCGCTTCCGCAATCGCCATGATGTTCATGGGCCTGACCGTCGCCATCGTCACAGGTGTTCCGCTCGGCACCTTTATCGGCCAGACTTTCGGCTGGCGCGCGACCTTTGCAGCCGTCGCAGGCCTTGGCATCATCGCCTTTATCGCCATCCTGCTGCTTCTGCCGTCCAGCCTGAAGAAGGCGCCGCCGGCAAGCATCGGTGAGCAGGTGCGCGTACTTGCAAGCGGCCGGCTGCTGATCGTCTTTGCCATGACGGCGCTCGGCTATGGTGGCACCTTCGTCGCCTTTACCTTCCTCGCCTCGATCCTGCAGGAAGTGACCGGCTTTGCCGCCTCCGCCGTGAGCCTCATCCTCGTGCTCTACGGTATCGCTATTGCCATCGGCAACGTCGTGGGTGGCCGTCTTGCCAATGGCAATCCGGTCCGCGCGCTGACGTGGCTCTTTGTCGCTCAGGCTCTCGTGCTTGTCCTCTTCAGCTTTACGGCAGTCTCGCCCTGGCTTGCCATCCCGACGCTTGCGGCGCTTGGCTTCCTGTCCTTTGCCAATGTTCCGGGCCTGCAGCTCTATGTCGTCCAGCTGGCCCGGCAGGTTCGCCCCGCCGCCGTCGATGTCGCCTCGGCGCTCAATATCGCTGCCTTCAATCTCGGCATTGCCGCTGGCGCCTGGATCGGCGGTCTGGTGGTGGAATCCTCTCTTGGCCTTAGCGCCACGCCCTGGGTCGGCGCGATCCTGGTCGTCGCTGCCCTGGTGCTGACCCTCTGGAGCGGCGCGCTCGACCGCCGCTCGACTGCCGTGACACAGGCGGTTTCCTCCGCCGCCTGATCAAACCTTCAATCGAAAGGATCATTCATGAAAATCGTCAGCGCCAATGGCGCATCCATTCCGGCCCTTGGTTTCGGCACCTTCCGTATGCCGGGTCCTGATACAGAACGCATGGTCGCGCATGTTCTGGGCAATGGCTATCGTCACATCGATACCGCCCAGATCTATGGCAACGAGGCCGACGTCGGCGACGGGATCCTTCGTTCGGGCATTGCTCGCGGCGATTTGTTCCTGACCACCAAGGTCTGGATCGAAAGTTATCGGCGCGATGCTTTCATTGCCTCGGTGGATGAAAGCCTGAAGAAGCTGAAGACCGACTATGTCGATCTCCTGCTGCTGCACTGGCCGAACGACGCGGTGCCGCTGGCCGAGCAGATCGGCGCATTGAACGAGGTCGCAAAGGCAGGCAAGGTTCGCCATATCGGCGTTTCCAACTTCAACCGGGCCTTGATGCGCGAGGCGGTTCGGCTCAGCGACCTGCCGCTCGCCACCAACCAGGTGGAATATCACCCCTATCTCGACCAATCGCCTATCCTCGAGACCGCCGCCAGCCTCAGCATGTCGGTGACCGCCTACTACGCCATGGCGGATGGCAACGTGCTTTCCGATCCGGTGCTGCAGGACCTTGCCGGCCGGCACGGCAAATCGATCGCCCAGATCGTTCTGCGCTGGATCGTGCAGCAGGGGTTGATCGTCCTCTCTAAAACCGTGTCGGAAGCCCGCGCAGCGGAAAATGCCGCCATCTTCGACTTTGCGCTTTCGCAGGATGAAATGGCTGCTATCCACGCACTCGCACGGCCGAGCGGCCGCATCGTCAGCCCCGACGGTCTGGCGCCGGTCTGGGACGAAGCGGCTTAACGCTCACAGCTCAGTGAAAAAGGGAGCCGCTCGGAAAGGGCGGCCGCTTTCCAGGCGGCGTTAAATACGGGCTCTTCGAGATTCTCTGAGGAACAGAAAAATGGTCGGGAGCCAGGCCTCCTCATGAGAATAGGATTCCTTGTTCCAAAGTCGTCCTAGCGAAATGCCTGTCCGCGATTTTTGGCCCCAAACACCTCATTCGGGCAATCAGTTTGGCGGCGACCGCTTGTCGCGCGAAATTGCCCAGAGGCCTCGGCCGTTGGCGCATAGCGGACCGCGACAAAGCTCGTCTCGACCAGTATCGGTCACCGCGATGCGGCCGGCATGACATTAGCACCATCCATGACATAAGTCGCATAACGATGGTCGCGGATCAGGCTTATCTTTTGCCCCCGCCATTCGAGCAGCATGAAATAGGAAGGACCGCCCGACGGCTCGGCCGATACAAGCAATATTTCCCGGCCTTCCAGCCAGGCCGGTTCGATCCTGACCGGCGGATATTCGGCATAATAGGTAAAAAATCGACCGACGTCGGCGGCACCCGAGATTTCCGGCCGTCGCGCCTGGCGAAGCCGAACGTCGTCGGCCAGCAAGCGACGCAACGCGTCCCAGTCTTGGGCGTTGAAGAGCGCTGCAAAGTTCAGGGCTTCGGGACTTGGCAACGGCGCAACCTCGGACCGCACGTCGGAGATCGCGCGCAATCTTGCCCGACCGCGCGACAGATGGGCCTTGACGGCATCGACACTCAGTTCCAGCAGCGCTGCGATATCCGCAAGCGACTCTCCCAGCACATCCTTGAGGATCACCGCGCTGCGTTGCGGCACCGGCAATTCTGCAAAATGACCCAGGGCAACCCGCACCGTGTCCTGCCGAATCAGCGCGTCCTCCGGGCCGGCGGCGCTGATATCGGCCAGATCAAAGGCCATCTCAAGCGGCTCCGACCGGCGCGTACTGCGCTGGCGCAGGGTATCTATGGCTCGATTGTGGACGATGCGAAATAGCCAGGGTCGCAGCGGCGTGCCCGGCGGGATCGAGCCAGCCGTCGCAAATACCCTGGCAAACGCGTCCTGAATCACGTCTTCGCCGTCGATCACCGAACCCACCAGACGAGCAGCATAGCGATGCAGCTGTGGGCGAAGCGCATCCGCTTCCCTGGCCAGGTCTGCGAGCAGAGTTTTCCTCTCTTCGGCCCCGGGAGCTGCATCTTCCGTCATTCGATGACCGTCACACCCGTATCCCCACGCACGGCATAGACCATGGCCTCAGCGAGGCCCGTCTTGCCGATCAGTTCGGCGACCGTATCACCGAAAGCCCGCGGCGTCATGTGCGGCCAGGTGGCGGCCTGTTCGGCAAATGTCCGACCCGCCTTCGCGGCATAGGCCCGGATGCCGGTATCGCCCACACCGGTTCCAACGAACATCTGCCGGGGAACGATGACCCTGAACCGCAAACCCAGGCCAAGTTCCGCCGACAAGCCATCGGCATATTTTGCAATGAACCACTGCGCGCGCTTGGCGCCGGCATAACCTCCCGATAGCGGCGACCCCTGCACGGCGGCTCCGCTGGAGACCAGGGCGACGAGCCCACCCGGCGCCATTGGCAAGGTCAGGGCCGCCTGTACCCAATGCAGCGCGGCCTTGACGTCTACATTCCAGTTGGTCGTGAATGCCTCCCAGCCAATGCGGTCGATCCGCTCCATGGGCGGTTCCGCACCGGCATTCATGATGACGACATCAGGTCGCGTCTGCTCCATGATCCGCCGCGCCGCGTCGACATCAGTTGCATCAGCCGATATGGCGGTGACGGCCGCTTGCTCAGCCGGCCCCTGCACGGCCGTCGCGTTTCGGGCAACCACGGTGACTTCGGCGGCGCGAGCAACGAATGCCTCGGCGAGCCCTCTTCCCAAGCCGCGGCTTCCGCCGACGACCACAATTCGCTTTCCTTCCAGATCCATTTCTCAATCCTCGTTCGGGTCGGTTTCGACCGCACGACGACGGTCGCAACAACGACGTTTCAAGGAGGTGAAAAGAGTCATCGCCATCTGCGATTCGTGGAAAGCCGGCGTCAAAAAAGTCTGACTAGACCGAATGCCGCCGTGATTGCTGTCGTCAGCCTCGTGCACGAACTGTCTGATCCTCCACATCTGCGGGGGATCCCGGAGTTCGGGCAATGCGGGTTCTTGCAAAAGCTGACGTTCACTCCCCGGAAGGGTTGGGGCAATAGAAGCTGCCTTGGATCGTCCGAAGAAATCTGCGGCACGAGCAATACTCCCGATAACCGGCGTTATAAGGAGTATCGCTAAAGATGGTTCTCACGATCCCACATTTACTTTAGTGGCTGGGCTCGGAGGCTCCCTTTTGTTTGTTTTGATGAGGTCAAGCCTAGAAGTCCAGCTTGACCTCGCAGGCGCCGATCGAAGCTGGCAATAGTGGCTTGCGGATACGCTGGCCGAATTGCCGCTTGAAGCCGAAGACATTGCCGATCAGGCTTTTGGTATAGAGACCGGGACCGCTCGAATAGATGCGCCAGCCGCCGTCGACGGCGATATCGCTGGCCTTGACGCGCGCCCATTCCGACGATGCGTGATAGCGGTCGTCGAAGGCCGCGTCGCTGCTGCTGAAATAGGTGTTGCGCTGGCGGAGCGACGCATGTTCCAGCCGGCCGCTGACGGCGATCGGGTTGGCGAGTGCAAGCGCCTGCCACACGGCCTCCGCATCGTCGTCGAGGGCAAGGGCCTCGCAGTAGCGCAGATGCGCGTGCACATACATGAGCCCGATCTCGCGACCGAAGAAGGACGAGGACTCGGCGCGGCGGAAGAGCTTTTCCGGACCGCCCGAGTAAGTCGCCGGCTTCTCCATCAGCCGGACGCCGTCCGGGAACAGCAGGTTCTCGCGGATGAGCTTCATGTGGGCATGGCGCTGATCCGGCGTGAAGAGGCCGCCGATCATCGGCTGCGTCATCGCGATCAGCGAATAATGCAGGCCCGTGCGGGTATCCTCCGGATGCAGCAGCAACTCGACGCCGTCATGGCTTGGATCGAAGACGCCGTAGCCGGCAACAATGCCGTCGCGCATCAGGAGTCGGTTGAAATCGGCGCGCATGGCGACGGCGGTCGCCTGAAGTGACTGCGCTTCCTCGTTGCGGCTGGCGAGCGTCAGGATGTTGGCGTAGCGCACCAGCTGCTCATAGAGCAGCGATACCGTCCAGCTGCTCACCATCCAGTCGCGCAAATGCGGATCGGCCGGCTGCAGGCTGTCGTTCCAATCGCCTTCGCCGTAGCGAATGAGGCTCGTGCCCGGCACGAAACGGCTACGCACCGTTTCCAGCAGCTTTTCGACATGATCGGAGATCGTCGCGTGCTCCGAGGTCAGCTGCATCGTGTCGTCGGCGCGCCACGGAACCGTTTTGGAGAGGAAGGTGATGTCGCCGGTCGCCTCGATATAATCGCAGAGCGCCTTCAGCGGCCAGACGACGATGTCGCCATGCGCTTCGCCGGCACGGATGTTGGCATAGGGCTCCAGCATGAACCATTGCGGCCAGTCGCCGCGATCGCGATACTGCTCGGAAAAGAGCGTCGAGAGGATCTGCCGGACCTCTTCGTCATGCTCGTAGGCAAGCAGGAATTCGATCGGCCCCTGGCAGACGTCGCGCGTTCCCCAGGCAGCACCCGTATATTGTTCGAGCCCATGCGGCACGCTCAAATGGACGATGGCGTCATGCGCGATCCAGGGCAGCATCACTGCTTGCGCCGCCACATCGCGGCCATCGCCTTCGATGCGCGCGTTACGCGTTACATGGCTCCAGAAGCGTCCTGCCGGTGCCAGCATCTCCTCGCTTTCGACGCCGGCGCTATAGCGCGCAGCAAGGGCTTCGGCCGCATCCGGATCGGTCATCGAACCTGTGACGGCAAAGCGCAATGCCTTCGTCGGGCGCGATTTCAGCGCGACGAACGGACCGTTGCGGGCCACGCCGTCGCTATAGAGCAGTTCGTCGCCGCCAACGGCTTCGAACGCATCCGGGGTCGAAGTGACGAGGTGATAGCCGGCCTTCGGGTAACGATCCCAGAGCCAGGATGGCTGCGGCCGGAAGGAGATGCGCTTGCCCGCCGTATCGACGGCGATGTTCGCCACGGCCTCATAGTCGCGTTCGCCGAGGACGATGTGGCCGAACACGAGGAAGCGGCAGGCCTCGCCTTCCACCGAAACGCTCCATTGTATCGCCGGATCGTCGCCGGAGGCGATTGCCGATACTGAAATGGTGCGTCCGGGAAGGCGGTAGATCCAACGTGTATCGCTCAAGCCCATCTCGAATGCCGCAGGTACACCAAGCAGGCGCCAGCCATCACCGAGATCGACGAGGATGCGCAGGCCGCTCGACCGCGTCAGGTTGTATGGGTCGCGGGAAACGGAGAACAGCTTGTGGAAGGACGTGTTGCCGATGGTCAGCTGCGCGGCGAAGATGCCCTGCATCCAGCAGGTGGCAGCCAGCGTCTGATCGTCGAGCAGCATGTTCTGCCCGCTGCGGACGATGGCGCCATGGCGGCGGGCCACAAGCCGCTCCTTTTCACGGAGAACAACGTGTCTGTTGTGCGGCCCATCCTGCACGAAGAAAGAGATGAGTTTTCCGTCCGCATGTTCTTCCAGCATCCGCTCGGGGTAGAGCGTATCGATCGTGGCTTGATCGAGGTCGTCGCTTTCGGCAAGGGGCGCGTCCTGCAAGAGACTGCGCGCGGACTGCGCGGCCGATATCGTGTCTACCACGAGCTCGTTCCGAAGCTTCGGCAGGCCATCGAGATGGGCGAGGTCGGCATCGCTGGACGCGGCCGGATGATCGGCGATGAAGAGACCGAAGAAGGTCGTCGTGGTGGTGTCGCCGGCTGCGAGCGCAAGCGGCTTCGACTGGATCGCCGGGCAAGCGACCTCGTGCTGGCGGCGTGTGCCGGGCAGGCTGTCGCCAAAGTCTGGCACCATGACGCCGTCGTCGCGCTTGGAGGGCACGAGGAGCTGGATTGCATCGGTCGCGTAAGCCGCCACACCCTCGAGGCAACCCTGTGCGAGCCAAGGATTTCGCCCGCCACCCTGCTTGAGGTTCTGGCGGTTCATGATGACGGGACCGAAGGCGGCGTGGCTGGCGATGTGATGATCGATATATTGCGAGGCATAGGCTTCGCTGTTCATCAGGAAACCGCGATCACCGAGACCGACATCCTGGAGAAGGACGAGATCGGCCGAAATGGTGGCGCTCGTGCTGTTCAGCAGCGACACCTGCCAGAACCATGCGGTCTCACTCGGGTGCAGCCGCAGGCTGACCGTATGCTTCACACCGGCCGTCTCGCCGCTCCACGAAAAGCCACTCTCGCCGTGGCCGAACTGCACTGCAGCCTTTGGCCCTACGATTTCGGCCGTCTCCGGCTTCGCACCGCCGATACGCAGATAAAGCCGGCCGATGCCACCATAGATGGGCGAACCGAGCACCTGGTTGATCATGACGCCACCCTGCTGGTCGGCAAAATCGATCGAAAACAGCGTGCCGTTCGGCAAGACCGAGGCCGAAAGGCCGGCGGTGTTGCCGAGCGTGATAAGGCCGAGTTCTTCGCGACGGGGCGTTTGAAAGCTACGATTGGAGTCCGAGGACATAAGCGGTGTCTCGCTGATTCATGGATCGGATGAGGGGCACTAGATCATATGGCGGCGCCTGATCATAGGAGGCAATTCGTCATTCACCCGTGCAATCTTTTGTGACGGTTTACAGCAGATGCGAGGTCCGATCCGGCGCGATGCGCCGGATCTTTTCCGTGGGAGAGCGCCCGGTTTCAGTGGTGCGGAGGCTCGGCGACCTGGTTGGCCGTGCGGAGGACGGCCGACAGATCGGCGTCGTCGAAGGCTTCCTTCGAGATGCCTTTGATCTTGAACGTCCTGCTTTCGCCGGGCGCGAGATTGATCAGCATATCGTCGACTTCGGCATTCGGGCTGATGCGATCGACGAACAGGCAGATATCGCGCAGGAGCGACTGCGCCGTGATGGTGACCGTAATGCCGTCCGTCGTCTGGGTGCTCTCGATGTCAAAGCGGGGCTGTGGATATTGCAGCTTCATATCCTTCTCGAAGAACCACCAGGCTTCGGCATCGCCAAGGCGCGCGCGCAGATATTCGCGGCGCGGATCGCCCGGTGTCGCGACCTCGGCCGGGATCTCGATATCGGTATTCTCGAAGCGATCGCAAAGGATGCGCCAGACGTGATGGCGGGCAAGCAGTGTGCCGTTGAAGTCGAAGCGTTCGACCGTGAAGGGCACGCGCCAGAACAGGGTTGCGTCATTGGCTGCGACTGCGGCCAGGCCATCGCCGCGCGGCTGGATGGTGAGAAGATGCGGCGCATAGCTATGCTTCAAGGCATACCAGAGCGGCTTCTTCCTGCCGGCGCCGTCGATGGCCGCCCAGGAGGTCACCGGCCAGCAATCGTTGAGCTGCCAGACGATCGTGCCCATGCAGGTTGGCCGGTGCGAGCGCATATGGCCGATGCCGTAGCTGATCGCGCGTGCCTGGTTCAGCTGAGTGACGAAGAGCCAGTCATCGAAGTTTTCCGGCGGTGGGAACCAGCCCTCCAGCCCCATCAGCAGCTTGTCGTTGCCGGTTGTTGCCTTTTGATGATGCAACACGCCCGGCGAGGCCGGCGCCCGATCCTTCTCACGAACGGATTGGGCAAGGGTTGCGAAGGTCGGCGGTGCCTGCCATCCGAATTCGGAGCAGAAGCGCGGAATATAGTCGCGGTAGGCCTCGTAGCCCACCTCGTTCCAAACATCCCAGATGTGCTTGCAGCCATGCTCGTCCGCGTTCGGCGCGATCTCCATGGAACCGGAATAGGGGCTGCCCGCCCAATAGGGCCGGGTTGGATCGATCTCGGCGACCAGCTTCGGCAGGAGGTCGAGGTAGTAGCCGGCGCCCCAGGGGCGATTGCCGAGCACATCCTGCCAGCCCCAGTCGAAATAACCCCAGATATTCTCGTTATTGCCGTTCCAGATGACCAGCGAGGCGTAGGGCATGAGCCGTGCGATCGCCTCGCGCGCTTCCGCCTCGATCTCGCTGTAGACGGGCTCTTCTTCGGGATAGGTGGCGCAGGCAAAGAGGAAATCCTGCCAGACCATGATGCCGGCGGCATCGCATTCCTCGTAGAACGTATCGGTCTCATAGATGCCGCCGCCCCAGACGCGCAACATGTTCATGTTGGCATCGCGGGCCTGGGCAATCCTGTCGCGATAGCGCTCGCGCGTCACGCGCGGCAGGAAGCAATCGTCGGGGATCCAGTTGGCGCCGCGGGCAAAGACGGGCACGTCGTTGACGACGAGAGTGAAGGCGGAGCCGATCTCATCGGCTGTCGTATCGAGCCGCACGGAACGGAAGCCGACGCGCCGTTTCCAGCCGTCGAGTGATGCACCATCCGAGCCGAGCAGCTGCAGGTCGAGATCGTAAAGCGGCTGGCCGCCCATGCCATGCGGCCACCAGACCTGCGGATTGTCGATGCGGCATTCGATCAGCGCGTGGGTCTCGCCTTGTGCGACGCGCACTTCCACGCGCTTGCCGCCGATGGAGAGGACGAGCGCCACGCTATCCGTGCCCTTGTCGGCCCATTCGATCTCGACATGCAGGCGGGCAACGCCCTGGCTGCCTTGCAGCGTGATTTCCGGGCGGATACTGCCGAGGCGCGCCTTCGACCAACTCTCGATATGGATTGGCTTCCAGATGCCGGAGGTAACGACGGTCGGACCCCAGTCCCAGCCGAAATTGCAGGCCATCTTGCGGATGAGATTGCCTGGGCCGGGATAATTTTGCGGGATATCAGCGGCGCTGCCGAGCTGCTTGCGTACCTCCTCGCCATGCTCGTAGGCCGATTGGAAATCGACGATCAGCTCGTTGCGACCGTTTTTCAGGTGGTTGCCGATATCGAAGCGGTAGCTGCGATGCATGTTGCGGGTTTCGCCAAGCGGGGCGCCATTCAGCTCCAGGCGTGCCGCCGTGTCGAGCCCGAGGCAGGCAAGATCCACGCACTCGGCATCCTCGCCGTCCCAGTCGAAGGCCAGACGATAGCGCCAGGCTGAGCGGCCGATCCAGTCCTGCGAGATTTCGTTGACGTCGAGATAGGGGTCGGTGATCAGCTGTGCCGCCATCAGGTCGAGATGCACGTTGCCCGGCACTGCGGCGGGGACCGAATTGGGCAGGGCCGGTGCGCTTGAGGGTGCGCGAGGGCGCGAGAGCGTCCAGCCGGTGTCGAGCGTCTGTCTTTTCATGTCATGCGTCCGTTATGAAATGGATGTCTCAAACAGCCTTTGGCGTGATGAATTGCCGGCCTGCCTGCGGATGGCGGTTCATGCGATAGACGTAGGCGATTCGGTCGCGTTGTATCAACGCCTTGATGATCTCACTGTGTTCAATATAGGCGCCGTCTATGGCCCTGCGAGAGCGCTTTGCCCTCCATGAGCCGCTGCAACAATGGCCGCAGAATGCCATAGGCTTGTGACAGGGTCCGATTGCCGGTTAAGCAGTTGAGACGTCAATGAGGCTCGAAGCTGAGCTTCTATCTTTTGATCGGCAGCGAACGATATGGTTCTGATCCTTCAAGGCGATGTTTGCGGGACCTTTCGTCTGTCGGTCGGCATCCGATAAGGGAAAGTGATCGGTTGCATATTTGATGGGCTGTTTGCTTAAAGTTTAAGCTGGCTTAGGATTTTGATTTTATTTAAGTTTTTCGGTCATAAATCGTCAATTCGCAGATCTTAGAACACGAATTGGCAAGGTCGATCTTCCTATGAACTCCGTTTGGCTCGATGCCCCGAACGACGATTTTCGATCGCTTTTCAAGACGCATCCGTCGCCGATGTGGGTCTATGACCCGCAGACGCTGAGATTCCTGATCGTCAACGATGCCGCCCGCGATCTCTATGGCTATAGTCACGCTGCGTTCGCGGTTATGACCGTACTCGACATCCGGCCGTCCGCGGAGCGGGAGCGCATGCTGGACGCGGTGCATCAGCGCACCGACATGGAGACAGCGCAGCGCTGGACGCATCTGAAGGCCGATGGCGAGACATTCGAAGTTCTGACCTACGGGCGGGAAATCCGCTTCAACGGCAGGGTGGCAATCCTGGCGATCGTGCAGGATCGCACCGAGGTCAATGCCGCGCGACGGCAAGTAGATGCCACCCAATCGCTGCTCGACAGCATCGTCGACAATCTCCCCGTCGGCGTCTTTGTCAAGGACATGGAGAGGGATGGCCGCTTTATTCTGTTCAACGAGGCATGTGGCAGCATTGTCGGTCACTTGGCACAGCATGTGCTCGGCAAGCCGGAGGGAGCCATATTTTCCGATGAGCAGGCGGCGATTTTCCGGGAGCAGGACAAGCTTGCCTTCGAGACCGCGGCAACCGTCTACTTTGAGGAAACCATTCACACGATGGATGGTGCCTTGCGCATCCTGAAGACCGCGAAGCGGGCGCTTCCCGCGCCGACGGGGCAGGCACCGCGCTATATTCTCGGCATTTCCCAGGATGTGACCGAGGAACGCAGCGTCGAGGCGAGGCTTGCGCATCTCGCCATGCACGATTCCCTGACCGGCCTTCCAAACCGGGCCTTCTTCTCCGAGAACATCGTGCGGCAGGTGGCGGCTGCTACGCCAGAAAAGCCGATTGCGCTGCTCTACATCGATGTCGATCATTTCAAACATATCAATGACAGCAAGGGACATGCTGCGGGCGATATGCTTTTGCGCCAGGTTGCCGAACGCCTGCAGCAGCTTGCGGAGAGAAACGATCTGGTGGCGCGCCTGGGTGGCGACGAGTTCGCGCTGGTTCTGCGGATGACGGATGTCGGGCGCGCCCAGCGCTTCGCCGATTTGCTGCTGCTGTCGCTTTCGGCACCCTTCGACCTTGATGGTGTCCGCGAGCACGTGACATGCAGTATCGGCATTGCCGTGGCGCCAGAACATGGCAGGGACGCCGATGTCCTTATGCGGGATGCGGATTTGGCGCTCTATGCGGCCAAGAGCAGCGGCCGCTCGACCTACCGGTTCTACCAGACCGAGATGCGGCTTGAAGCGGAACGGCGCCACCAGCTTACTCTGGAGCTTCGGGAAGCCCTGCAGAACAATGAGTTCGAACTCCACTATCAGCCGATCATCCGGCTGGACGAAGATATTCTCTCAGGATTCGAGGCGCTGATCCGCTGGCGTCATCCCAGGCGCGGGCTCATCTCGCCGGCCGAGTTCATCCCCGTTGCCGAGGAGACGGGATTGATTGTGCCGATCGGCGACTGGGTGCTGCGGGAAGCTTGCCGGACTGCAGTGGAATGGCCCGAAAAACTGAAGGTGGCCATCAACTTGTCCGTCTATCAGTTCCGTCATGCGAACCTGCTGGCCACCGTCGTCTCGGCACTTGACGAGACCGGTCTTCGCCCCGGGCGTCTGGAGATCGAGGTTACGGAATCCATCCTGCTCTCCGAGGTCGAGCAAAGCCTGTCGCTGTTGCGCGCGCTGAAGGAGCTTGGCATTCGCATCGCCATCGACGATTTCGGCACGGGCTATTCGTCGCTCAGCTATCTGCGCGCTTTCTCCTTCGACAAGATCAAGCTCGACCGCAGTTTCGTCGCCGGCATGGAGGCCGATCCCGGCAATCTCGCGATCGTGCGGGCCGTGGTCGGCATAGCCTCAGGCTTCAATGCGGTAACGCTTGCCGAAGGCATCGAGACGCAGGCGCAATTGGCGAAATTGCGGGCCGAAGGCTATGATGAGGTGCAGGGCTTCCTGCTGGGGCGTCCGATGTCGCGCGAGGATGCTCTGATGCGAATTCTCGGTGAGACCCGGCCCAGGCGCGCTTTGTACCCCCGAAAGCCGGCGCATGGATGACGCGCGAGAGGGCTGAGCAGACCAAGCCCAGAAAAATAAAAAACTTCAACAGCCACTGTCGGAAGCCGTGATTGCGCAACGTCCTTGGAACAGCCCATCGATAAGGGCGGATATGCAAAACCGTTCCCAAGGAGACTTATATGACCGATGCAACAGAACAATCGCAATCCCAGCAGCCTCGCGTGCCGGTTCGTGGCGGCGTCGTGGCCTATCTGACGGTGGACGGCGCCACGAAGGCTGCCGAATTCTACAAGCGCGCCTTCGGTGCGGAGGAAGCCTTCATGTTTCCGGTCGACGAAAAAGGCCGGACCATGCATATCCATCTCTATATCAACGGCAGCTCGGTGATGTTGGGTGACGCCTTTCCCGAGTACAGCCATGCGCTGGAGAAGCCGCAGTCTTTCGTGATGCAGCTCGTCGTGGACGACCTCGATAGCTGGTGGAAGCGCGCCGTCGATGCCGGGGCCGAGGTTGTTGTCGAGCCGCAGGTCATGTTCTGGGGTGATCGCTGGGGCCAGCTGCGCGATCCATTCGGCGTTCTCTGGGCGATGAATGCGCCCGTCGAAGGCTGACAATACAATGCCCTCGGCTTCGAGAGTGTCGAGGGCATTTCCCGCGGAAACCGGAAGATTGCTATTCCGCAAGCAGGGTTCGCGTCAGCGGATGATCGGCGTCGATAAGGCCGTCCAGGATCGAGTAATGGTGCTTGTCCGGCTCGACTACGACCGCCGTTGCCGCCCCGAGCCCGGTCCAGATATTGGCGAGGAGCGCATTCTGGCGGATGAATTCCGCGCGCTCGGCACCCCCGACCCAGCAGGTGAGGCGGACGGTCTCAAGCGGCTCCAGCAGGGCTGGGCTTTCGGCTCTTGCCTCATCGACATCGATGCGAAGCTGCTCGTTCATGGCGCGCTTCATGATCGGGCGCAGGTCGTGCACGCCGGAAATGGCAAGTACGTGGCGGACGCGCCTGAGGGTGGCCTCGCTGAGCGGCGATGTCGTCGTCATCATGCGGGCGACAAGCTGGCCGCCGGCCGAATGGCCCGTCAAAATAATGGGGCCGTCGACCAGCTGGGCAGCAGCCGTAATCGCTGCCGCGATCTCCCTGCCGATCTCGCCGATGCGATTTTCCGGACAAAGCGTGTAGGAAGGGAATGCGACGGCATAGCCGGCCGCAATCGAGCCCGCGGCAAGATGCGACCAATAGCTCTTGTCGAGCTGGAGCCAATAGCCGCCGTGGACGAAGACTACCAATCCCTTCGGCCGGCCTTCGGGCAGGAAGAGATCGAAGCGATTGCGCGCCGACGGGCCATAGCCAAGATCGAGCTTTGCCCGTCCGGTCGAGGCTAGGCTGTCGCGGAAGACTTTGGCCGGCTCGACCCAGGCAGTCGGCCATCTGTCACCGTCGACGATATAGGCGCCGTTGGTATAGGCGCTGTCCCAATCGGTGACCTTGAAATAGCTCATGTCCAGTTCCTCTTTCCGGCTGTCGGCCACTGCGGCTCAGGTCACCGCCGAACGCACGGCAAAGCGCGCATCCTTCCACGATCCGCTGCTCAGGATCTCCTCCAGCACCGTCGCGGCGCGCCAGACGTCGCGATAGCCGACGTAAAGCGGTGTGAAGCCGAAGCGCAGGGTCGATGGCGCCCGGAAGTCGCCGATGACGCCACACTCGATCAGCGCCTGCATGATCTCATAGCCGTTGTCGTGCTTGAAGGAGACCTGGCTGCCGCGCTTGTTGCTGTCGCGAGTCGTCTCCAGTTCGACGCCATATTGGCCGCATTTGGCTTCGACCAACCGGATGAAGAGCTCCGTGAGCGCGATACTCTTCGCGCGCAAGGCCGTCATGTCCACGTCATCCCATATGGCCAGCGCACCCTTCAGCGCTCGCAGCGACAGGATCGGCTGCGTGCCGCACAGGAAGCGCTTGATGCCGGCGTCACCGTCAAAGCTTCGCTCGAAAGCGAAGGGGCGCGCGTGGCTCCACCAGCCGCTGAGCGGCTGGACGATCGACGCATGATGGCGCTTTGCCGCATAGATAAAGGCTGGCGCGCCCGGGCCGCCATTCAGATATTTGTAGGTGCAGCCCACGGCGAAATCGGCGCCTGCACCGTCGAGATCGACGGGCAGAGCGCCGGCGCTATGGCACAGATCCCAGATGACCAGCGCGCCCGCCGCCTGAATGCGCTTCGTCAGCGCCGCCATGTCGCGCAGCTCGCCGCTCTTGTAGTTGACGTGATTGACGAGGACGACGGCGACGCTGTCGTCGATCAGTTCCTCGATGCTTCCGGCATCGCGGCCCTCGAGGCGGAGCGTTAGGGCAGGGCGTGTCGAAGCCACGCCCTCCGCCATATAAAGGTCGGTGGGGAAACTATCGCCCTCCGCAACGATGACGTTGCGGCCAGGCCGCATCGCGAGCGCTGCATGCAGGGTCTTGTAGATGTTGATCGACGTGGAGTCTGTGACAACGGTCTGGCCTTCGGCTGCGCCGATCAGCCGGCCGATACGGTCGCCAAGTTCGAGCGGCAGATGAAACCACCCGGCACTGTTCCAGCTGCGGATCAGGCCGTTGCCCCATTCCTCCATGGCAGCCTGGCGCACTTCGGCAAAGACCTCGTGCGAGGCCGCGCCGAGCGAATTGCCGTCGAGATAGATGATGCCGGCCGGCAGGGCAAAGCGGCTGCGAAAAACGCGCAGCGGATCGGCCTCGTCCATGGCCTCGACGGCCGCGAGATCGGGAAGGCTGTCCATAGGTCGTTGCCTCGTAACTTATTCGCGAATGGTTTCTCGGGTGGCCGCTCCGCCGCGGCTGCGGCGGATGCTCGGCAGCGCCAGCATGATGAGCACGAACAGGCCCGTGGCGAGCTTCAGGTTCGGCGGCGGCATGCCGGCCGCGAGGCAGAGCGAGACGAGCTGGTAGTAGATGATCGAGCCGACGAAGGGCGCCAGCAGTTGACGCAGCACCGTCTGCTTGCCGGTAAAGGCTTCGCCGATCATCAGGGCGGCAAGCCCGTTGATCAGGATGCCGATGCCCATGTTGACGTCGGCAAAGCCCTGCGATTGGACCATCAGTGCGCCACTGGCGGCGGAAAAGGCGCTGGCAATGCCGACGCCGCCGATGGTTGCGGCCCAGACATTGATGCCCTGCGCCTCGGCCATGTCGGGATTGGAGCCGACGGCACGCATGGCGGTACCCTTTTCCGTCTTGAAATAGAGATTAAGGGCGATCAGGACGATAACAGCGAGGATGCCGGCGACCACGATCTTGCTCGCCGGGAAGCCCGGGATCGTGAACGGCACCCAGTCGAATACCGTCGGTGAGCCGAAGACGGAGAGATTCGATTTGCCCATGATGCCGAGATTGACGCTGTAGAGCATGGTCGACATCAGGATGCCGGCAAGCAGCGTATGAATGCGGAAGCGTAAGTGAATGATGGCCGTGCAGCAGCCGGCGGCCAGCCCGACGACGAAGGCGACAACGATGGCGAGCGGCGGCGCGATGCCGGCGGCCAGCAGAATGCCACAGACGCAGCCGCCGAGCGGAAATGCGCCTTCGCTCGTCAGGTCCGGAAAGCTCAGCATCCGGAAGGGGATCATGATGCCGAGGACGACGAAGCTTAAGATGAAGCTCTGCGCCAGGGTGACAGGGATGAGCGAGACGAAGCTCGAAACGGTTGTCTGAATGAAATCCATCATGTTGTCAGCTCACCAGCAGCATTCGGTCGGTCTTGACGGCGAAGTGGCCGATCAGTTCGGGCACGGTGATGCGCCGTTTGCCTTCCCCGGCAATTTCGAGATGCACGCGGCCGGCATCGAGCATGATGATGCTGTCGCCGAAATCGACGGCGTGCTGCATGTTGTGCGTCACCATCAATGTCGTCAGCTTCAGCGCCTCGACGGTGCGCACCGTCGCCTGCATGACGATATCGGCCGTGCGCGGGTCGAGCGCTGCGGTATGTTCATCGAGCAGCAGCACATCGGGCGAACCGCCAACCGCCATGATGAGGGACAGCGATTGACGCTGGCCGCCCGAAAGCAGCTCGACCTTCGTATCCAGGCGGTTCTCCAGGCCGAGGCCGAGAACAGCGAGACGCTCCTTGTAGGCGGCAAGACGGGCGGGATTCAGGCCGGGGCGAAATCCTCTGGCTTTGCCGCGCAGTTCCGCCAGGAGCATGTTTTCGCCGACAGTCATGCTGGCGGCGGTTCCCTTCATCGGATCCTGGAACACGCGGGCCAGGCGCGCGGCGCGCTTGTGGACCGGCATGCCCGTGACGTCATTGCCATTGATGAGGATCTGCCCGGAATCGAGGCTGAGGGCGCCCGAAATCGCGTTCAGCATGCTGCTCTTGCCGGCGCCATTCGAGCCGATGACGACGCCGAATTCGCCAGTCTTGAGGGAGAGCGTCAGGCCGTTGAGCGCGACTTTTTCGTCGGGCTGGCCTCTGTAGAAAACCTTGCGCGCGGATTTGATATCAAGCATCCGTGCCTCCCCTGCAGTATAGGGTTATGAAATGGCGGCGTCCTTGACGCCGCCATGGATCGGATTGACCCTACAGCGCCGCGCGTCACATGTGACGCGCAAAGGTCGCTGTAGCACTTTTAATCTGCTGCATAATTTTTTCCTTAAATCGATGTCGATTTAAGGAATTATGCAGTAGAAGATGCCGCCTATTACTTCGTGAAGCAATTGCAATCGGCAAGCGAAGCCGGAACCTCGGCGCCGAAGGCTTTCAACACGGTCTTGTTGATCAGCGGCGCGTGGTCCTTATAGGCGGGAACGGAGGGCTTGATCGTCTTCGGATCGGCACCCTTCAAGATCTGCGCGGCGATCTTGCCGGCGTTTTCGCCAACCTGCTCGTAGTTGACGGCAAAGCTTGCCGGAACGACGCCGTTGCGAACAGCCGCGTCGTCGGAGTTGACGATCGGGATCTGTGCCTGGCGGGCGGCGGCGGCAACGGCGGGGATTGCCGGCTGCAACAGGTTGGAAGCGGGCGTGTAGATGACATCCGCCTTGCCCGCGAGCGAGGCGATGCGCTGCTGGATGTCGTTAACATTGTCGACGCCGACGGGAACCACTTCGAAGCCGGCTGCCGGAGCGGCGGCCTTGACCTTGTCGAGCAGCGCCACGTCGTTGGCTTCGCCCGGATTGTAGGGAATGCCAAGACGCTTGGCATTCGGAAGCAGCTTCTTGGTAAAGGTCAGGATCGCGGAGATGTCCTGCAGATCGCTCGAGCCGGTGATGCCAGCGTCGCCTGCGTCCCAGGACGGCACGAGCTTCGCGGCGACTGGATCGGTGACGGCCGTAAAGACGATCGGAATGCCGGAGCCGGCGAGCGCCTTCTTGGCGATCTGCGACACGGGCGTGGTGACCGTGTATATCAGCTTCGGATGTTCGGACTGTAGCTTGGCGATCATCTGCGGAACGAGCGAGGCGTCGAAGCTCGTATTGCTCTCGGAGTAGACGACATCCTTGCCTTCGACGAAGCCGTTGTCGGCGAGCGCCTTCTTGAAGCCGGCGATCGAAGCATTGAGCTGCGGATGTTCGCCGAAATTGGCGATTGCGATCTTGATCGGTTCGGCCGATGCCGTCGCAACACTGGCAACGAACGCGCCGGCAACGACGAGGCCGGAGAGCCATTTAGATGTAGATCTCAGCATATTTTCCTCCCGGATGTGACGAGGAGCCGTGTTCCTTCGGCTCTCTTGGCAAGGGATCATAGCGACTGCTGCAAGCCTGTCAAATTCAGATATATGATGTGCACTATCCACGCCTTTGATATATATATTCCTGCATTGGGGAATTTTATATATAATTCGGACTTCGCGGAGGAAAGGCAGGCCGCATGCAGGACATGGATGCGTTGAGCAAGACCGAGGCGGCCTATTGGCTGTTGCGACGCGATATCCTCAATACCAAGCTCAGGCCCGGAGCATCCTTGCGGCTCAGCGCCTTGCGGGAGGCCTACGGTGTCGGCTGGACTCCGCTTCGCGAGGCGCTGTCGCGGCTGGAAGCCGAGAAGCTGGTGACGGCCGTCAGCAATCGTGGTTTCGCGGTCGCTCCTGTTTCCAGGGCGGAACTGGAAGATCTGATGCGCGCGCGAATGGTCATCGAACTGCCGTTGTTCATGGAAGCGATCGAAAAAGGCGGCCCGGATTGGGAATCTGCCGTTGTCACGGCGCACTACCGCCTGTCGCGCTGCAAGATCGTGCCGGATTCCGCTTCCGAGGAGATGGCCGACGAGTGGGATGAGAAGCATTCCGCTTTCCATGCTGCGCTGGTAAGCGCTGCGACATCAAATTGGCTCAAGCGCTTCCAGTCCACCATCACGGATCAACTGCGGCGCCACCACCGTTTCCTCGGTCTGGCGCCGACACAGCGCGCGACCGCCGGCCTTTCCGCCGGCTATGAGAAGGCGGTGGCGGCGCTCAAGGACGCCATGGCGATCGAACATCACACGGCGCTGATGGAAGCTGCCCTCGACCGCGATCTCGAACGTGCCAAGGCACTAATGACCGAGCATATCGGCTACACGCTGCAGGTCTATATCCGCTCGGAAAACGAATCCTAGCAGCGCCATTGCCGGGGATGGGTGGCACACAGGCGGCGCCATAGCTTCCTGACTATTCCAGCTGAAGCCTCTCATGTCGTGACGGCAGGCCGATATGGCGCTGGTTTCCGTAGACGCTGCCACGGCTGTTTTTCATCGATGAAAAATACCCTGCAGATTTGGCTGTTTATCACGCGGCCATCTCTCCCTATTTCTGTCTGCAACGTCAGACGATCGCGGAGGATGACATGCTGACCAAAGCCGGTAGCGCGACCACAATGGCTCTCTGGAACGGCCGAGAAATTCCACGCCTGGGCATGGGATGCTGGGCGATTGGCGGTCCGTTTTATGCCGGCGACGTGCCACTTGGCTGGGGCGAAGTCGATGATAATGAATCGGTTCGCGCTATCGAGCGGGCGGTGGATCTTGGCATTCGCTTTTTCGACACCGCCTCGAACTACGGCGCTGGGCATTCCGAAGAGGTCGTCGGCAGGGCGATCGGCGATCGAGACGACATCATCATCGCCACCAAATTCGGCTTTGCTACAGACGAGAAGACCAAACAAGCGACAGGCGCCTTCGCCGATCCCGCTTTTATCCGTCAATCCGTCGAGACGTCTTTGCGCCGTCTGCGCCGCGAGCGTTTGGACCTGCTGCAATTCCATCTCAACGATTTTTCGCTCGAAGCCTCGGATGAGGTTTTTGCGACACTCGAAATGTTGAGGGCCGAGGGTAAGATCGATGCTTTCGGCTGGAGCACGGACTATCCGGATCGCGCCGCACGTCATGTGCATCGGCCAGGTTTCGTGTCGATCCAGCATACGATGAACGTCTTCGAGCCGGTTCCGGCGATGATCGAGATTGTCGAGCGTAATGACCTGATTTCCATCAATCGCGGTCCGCTCGCCATGGGCCTGCTCAGCGGCAAGTTCACCCCGGATAAAAGCATCGGTGAGAAGGACGTGCGTGGTGCAAGTCTCGATTGGATGGTCTACTTCAAGGATGGTAAGATCGCTCCTGAATTTGCTGCGCGCCTGGAGGCGGTCCGAAAACTACTGACTGAAGACGGCCGCACGCTCACGCAGGGTGCGCTTGGATGGCTATGGGCGCGCTCACCGCGCACGCTGCCAATTCCCGGCTTTCGCACGGTTGCCCAAGTTGAGGAAAATGCCGGCGTCCTGGCGAAAGGCCCATTGCAAGCAGATGTGATGGCGAAAATCGATCAAGCGCTGTCCGAATTTCACTCAAGCTAACCGGATCCGGTTGCTTTCACCCTTTCGACGTCTTCGCCAGCATCTCGCTCAGCGTTGCCGCTGAGAGCATGGCTTCGGCCAGAAGCTTCTTGAGCTTCTGGTTCTCTTCCTCCAGTGCTCTCACTCTTTTGGCATCGAAACCGGCATTTCCGAACTGCAGGGATTGCCACCGATAGAAGGTTGGCTCGCTGATGCCGTGCTTGTGGCAAACATCTGCCACCTTCACCCCGGCCTGGTGTTCCATCAGAATGCCCGTAATCTGGTCGTCGTCGAATCTTCTTTTGCCCATCACCGCTTCAGTCCTCACGAAATGCTCTGTTGAAGCTGTCGAGGAGCGGTCTGATGGCATAGAACGCCACGCTGCTTTTGCCCGTTTCGATCAGCGTCTGTGCGGGCATGCCCGCGATCAGTTCGACATCGCTCATTTTCGCCAACCGCTCGTCCGTTACACGGATTATCGCGGCAAAGTAGGGCTGGCCGCTCTGCGTATCGGTGAGACGGTCCGCCGATACATACTCGACCCGACCTTTCAGGAGTGGAACACGCCGCTGATTGTATGGAAGGAGGTGAACCCGTGCCTCGAGCCCCGCATGGACGAGATTGATGTCTTCCGGTCTGATATGGGCAGATACGACAAGGCGATCGGCGCGTGGGAGAAGATCCACGAGCGGTTCGCCCGCGCCGATCACCCCACCGGCTGTGTGGATGCGCAGGTTCATGATTGTTCCATCGTCGGGAGCACGGATATCGGTCCTTGAAAGTTGGTCGTCGATCATCCGCAAGCGCTCGCGCAGTTGCATGATCTGGCCTTCCGTATCGCGCATGCCTTGTGCGACTTCGCTCAACCGGTCGCTCTGGAGCTTTGCGAGATCGGCCTGTGACTCGCTGATCACCTGATAGGCGCGCGAGATCTGCGCATCTACTTGACCTTGCTGGCCATCCAGATCCGCTTTTTCCCGCTGGAGGTTGAGAAGTCTGCTCTTTCTTTCCAGTCCTTTGGCGTTGAGGAGCGTAACCTGATCCAATTCTTCCTGCGAGATTGCGGCTCTGTCGGCCAGCGCTGCCTTCTGCGCGCCAAGTCCGACGATTTCCTGCCGCACCTGCGCGATTTTTTCATTGGTGATCCCGACTTCCGCCTGCATGACCTGGCGCCGCGCTTCGAAGATTTTCTGTTGCCCGGTCAAAATCGCACCGACCGAAGGATCTCGGTCCATTGCCGCCCCGAGGTCCTGCGGATAGGCGACATGGTCACCGCCCGTCTGCTCCACAAGCAGACGGGCGCGGCTTGCTTCGGCGTCCCAAAGCTGCCCTTGAATGCTGTCGCGCTCCGAGCGAAACTTCGTATCGTCGAGTGCTATAATGATTTGCCCGGCCGTGACCGCATCGCCGTTTTTGACGAGTATCCGTCGCACGATTCCGCCTTCCAGATGCTGAATGGTCTTCCGGCTGGACTCCGGTTCGATAACGCCCGGTGCAATCGCAGCACTCTTCAGTGGTGCCAGAACCGACCAGATTCCCAATCCGACTATAAAGAAGCCGATCAACAGGTTACCCGTCCAAACAACGCCTCTGAGCCTCGGCATGGGCGAAGGAGGGGCGGGGCCGCGCTGTTTCGCGTCGATCACCGGCGAATAGGCCTGTTGCTTGGACGTCGCCGTCGATCGTTGAGCGAACCGCTGGCCTGTCCTTGACGAATTTGAAAACCTCGCCAGCATCGCGTCCAGGTGAACAAGGGTCATGGCAGCGTCCCTCCCTACGTTCCCGTTCGAGATGGTGGTTGAAGATAGGTGTCGTAAATCTGCTCACTGTCGCCGAAGGCAGCCACCGTCCCGCCGCGCATGATGGCAATCTTGTTGGTGACCGGCAGGATCCCCATCCGGTGCGTTATGATAACGACGGTCATCCCCCTGGATTTCATGCGTTCAATTGCCCTGAACAGCATGCGTTCGCCGTCATAGTCCAGGCTCGAGTTCGGATCGTCGAGAACGATAAGGGATGGGTTTCCATAGGCCGCCCGTGCCAGTCCCAACTGCTGGCGCTGAGCTCGAAGGAGCAGGTTGCCGCCTTCGCCGATATCGGTCTCGTAGCCCTGAGGCAGCCGCATGATCGCTTCGTGCAATCCAACCAGCTTCGCGGCATCGATCGCTTTGACGGGATCTCCTCCGTCAAGCCGGCCTATCACATCCTTGATTGCTCCGCCGAAGAGTTCGATGTCCTGCGGCAGGTATCCGACATGGTGGGTCCCTCCGCAAAGGCGCAGAGCCGAGATATCGACCCCACCAAGAAGAGCACATCCGCTCGTTGCCTGCACCACACCGGCTATGACGCGACCTAGTGTCGATTTTCCCGACCCCGATGGGCCGATGAGCGCTACGCAATCGCCCGGCGCAAGGCGCAATGTGATACCGGTCAATATCTGCCTGTTGGCGAATGGCTGTGTATAGCCGACGTTATCGAGAACGAGGCCATTGGGTTCGGGTTGCGGCACCGTTCGGGGATCGCGTTCCGCTGCAACGGCGATCAGCATCCTGTTCAAGCGATTGAAGGCATTCCGCGCAAACGTAAAGGAGCGCCATGCCCCGATTGCGCCTTCGATTGGTGCAAGCCCGCGCCCGAGCAGCAAGCTCGCGACGAAGATGATTCCGGGACTGCTACTGCTCGCGAGCACCAACCATGTAGCGGATCCCATCATGAGGATCTGCGCGAGCGTGCGGATTGCTTTGGAGAAACCGAGAATGATCTCCGTGCGATGCATTGCGATGTCCTGCGCCCTTCTTGCCGTTTCCGCATCGCGATAGACGGCCAGCGCCGCGCCATACTGCATGCCCATGGCCCGGATCACCTCGATGTTCTTGAGGGCGCTCGCAAATCGCATATAGCTCCTCGAAAGGGCAAGATTGGCGCGGGCAAGCGGCCCTTGCGTCGCCAGTTCCGTCAGGAACGCAAACAGCAGAAGTGCAACTGCGCTTAAGAGACCGATGGTCCCAAGCAGCGGATGAACAAGAAAGAGCAGCAGCAGGAAGACCGGCGCCCAGGGAACGTCGAAAAAAAGCGAGCTGGCCGGTGAATCGAGGAACTGGCGCAGTACGGCGAGGTCCCTGTAGCACTCCGTGGCGGATCCTGCATCGGCGCGAGCGGCATATTCGAATGATGCGGTGAGCACCATCGGCCGCAACCTGTGATCCAGCCAGCTGCCGATGCGCGAAAGAGCCGCCCTGCGCACGATATCCAGCGTGGATCCGACCAGCACGGCAACAGCGATGATCATCGTCAGCATCAGGAGCGTGTCGGCGCTTCGGCTCGACAGGACCCTGTCATAGATCTGCAGGAGATAGATGGAAGGCGCCAGAAGAAAGAGATTGTAGCCGCAGCTGTAGAGGAAAACCAACCCGAAGGCTCCGGCGCAAGCCCGGAGCGCAACAACGAGCTGTGTCTGTGGGCGCGATAGCTTCATGGAAAGCGTTACCATATCAGATCTCGCTGCACTTGATACTGACAAGAAAAGGCTGCCGGCTGGCTTTGCAACCTATGAGGTCGCCGGCCGGAGCCGGCGACCCTCAGGATCTGGGTTTCATGAGCCAAGATGGCTGAGATCGATATGGCCGAAGTCGTTTACGAAATGATCGAGAGCATTGTTCACCGTCGTCGTTTCAGGATCCGTGTGAACCAATGCTGACGAGATATCACCGCCTCGAGCGATGTTTCCGTTACCGCCATTGCCGCCGACGCCCGCGAGGATGGTGGCATGCTGATCAGCCAGAAGCTGCGTATATTGTGTCCCGGTCGTCGCCGCGCTCACCGCCGCCACGTCGCCGCCACTCGAGCTTCCTTGACTGCCGTCGGAGTGGGAATCTCCCCCCGCGCCGCCGGCGCCAGTGTTCGTAACCGCCGCCAGGAAGCCGTTCTGAGCTTGAGTGAAGCCACCACTTCCGCCACCGCCGGCGGTCCAATCCGCCGTCTGCCAAACATGATCGCCGTTGTGCAGATCGGTCGATGCTCCATCGACCGTTTGGACATTGGCGACATACGCAACCGGGTTGTAGTCGATATTCCCATGGCTGTAGCCACCGCCGCCATTACCGGCACTGGCATCGCCCGCATTTGGATCGTTGAGTTGAATCGTGTCAGACATTTGTGGAATAGGCATTGATGTCCCTCCTTCTACTTCGTTTCGTCCGAGTTTGTTCTACGGCGTGGGTATCCAGCATCTCATCGCCAGCCAATACAACCGCAGGTAAATATTATCCGCGATTTGATCTGCGAGCTATCTAGCTATTCGGCGACGTTCCTTCGGGCGTATGGTTGGAGGTGGCGGAGCGTTATTCTGGCTTAGTTGGTTCGTGAGTTGGCGTTGGGTGGCATGATCATGATGATGTCTGCGACCTGGTCGAAGCGACGCTCTTCTTCGAAGCAAAGGCCATCCGGCAAAACGGCTAAATTCTGGGAGTTCCGATCAGACTGCGCTTGGCGAGAAGATCCTGTTCGATGACTGAAAAACGAGTGTTTTCCGCCGCGAAAGATGGTTTGCGCGACGTCGAACCTATCATCCAAAGGTGGATTTAGTGCTTTTAAACGCGCATAGCGGGTGCCGCATCCATGACAGCCAAATGGCTACGGAACTAGCCGATGGGATGTAGACGAATTGCAGGCTCTGTTTTTCTCACCTTCAGATGCACAATGCCCTGAACAATTCAGGCTGCATATGCTGCTTGCTTGGTGGACGTGCGGTTGATCGCGGAATGGAGACGGTAATGACGGAAGTTCGTCCCATATCGGAAGACTTGCCCAAAACAGGCACCGATCAAAACCTCGCCCCCAGTTTGGCCGCGGGGCATCTGGCGCTGGTGCCGACCTGGCTTCCATTGGATGTTGCTTCTGGTCCGAGCTACAATTCAGCCGGCAGCGGTGGTGACGGGATCAGCGAGGGTGTGATCGATAGCAACGCTTTGGCCGTTTTCATGCCCTCCAATGCCGCTATTGCAGGACCTCATTCGAGTGCCGACGCCTTCCAGGGCAACGATGCGCTCATCAATCAGCATCCGACCGAAATGGCTGGGATAGGCGGGAATGGCGGAAGCGGCAATGTTGCCATCGGCGGCGGTGACGCCAATCATGCGGGCACCGGGGGTAATGGTCTCTTCTACGGCGGCCTCGTAAGTTCAGAAGTCGCACTGTTTGCCCCCGTGAATGCCGCCGTTGCCGCAGGCCCGGGCTCGGTGGCTCACGCTGACCAATCGAACAATGCCTTGTTTCTGCAGGGCGCAACCCAGATTGGCGGCATCGGCGGCTCGGGCGGGGACCATAACATCGTAAGCCATGATGCGTCGATGAGCCCGGGAACGGCACTTACATTTACTGGCGACAATTATGCGGGCCACGGCGGCAACGGATTTTTCGTCGGCAGCATGGTCGACGTCAGCGTGGCCATTTTTTCACCGATCAACATCGCCGTGGGCGCGGCAGGCGGCTCGGCGGAGGCTCATCAGACAAACAACGCAATTTTTGATCAGGGCACCATGCAGATTGCAGGCATAGGCGGCGACGGCGGTGGCTTCAACATGTCGTCAGGGACGATCTTTACCGGCAGTCATGAGGGTGGCGGCGGCGGGATCGGATCGTCAACCGGCAGCATGGTGGACGTCAATCTCGCCTATTTCCATCCCATTAACATTGCCGTTCCCGCCGGTGGGACGGCGGACGCCCAACAGATCGATCATGTTCTCTATGATCAGCATGCGCTTCAGCTGGCCGGCATCGGGGGCCACGGCGGAGGCGGCAACCTCACGGACGCCCACTCGGCTCTCGTGGACGACATTCTGAGCTTCATGCACACCTAGCGGATAGAATTCCCGCTAGCATTGCGCAGACTCGATTGCGCGAAACCGTTCTTCCCGCCATTTTTCAGCCACATACTGGATCGCTTCGTCTGCTCAGGCTTTCGCCTCTTGGACCGATATGGCGCGGAACGCGCTTCACTAAGGTAGCGAACATTCGACCATGCTCTTATCCGCATTGTCGTCGATCACCGCTGCTTTGGGTTGAGATAGGGAATCAAACCCAGGTTGATCGGCAGCTTGTTATATCCAACGACCCTTCCTGTATGCGTCTGTAGTAGATCGATTGTCTTTTCAGTGTGTTTGAAAGCTTTGTTGACTTGCTTATAGCACGCGAATTCCGCGAAAGTATGTGATGCCTACAGCGACAGGTCGACTCCGCATGTCCTCATAAATAGCTATTTCAACGTGTTCTACAGGCGTTGGTTGTCTCTCGTTGAGGTCTCGTAGACTATGAGAATTATCGTGAGAGATAAGACTATTGATATCGAGAATACCTCTTTTTTCTGTCATGACATGAAGCGAGAGCAGGAATAATATGCGTTACTGTTGGTCTGCAAATATTCCGGGGAGCGCGCAGGTGTCCAACAGTGCAAAAATTAAGCGCCAGGTGCGGCGCAATGTACCAACTATTGTCGTTATTCAACATTCTACACTGGCGCGGACGACCGTGGTGAAGCTTCTTGAGCATGAACTCGCCGGGTGGAATTTTATCGATATGATCTCGACCGAGAGTCTCGATAGGGCCCTTGGAGCTGAGGTGCGTTTGATTGCACTAGATCTGGCCGGCAGAGGCGTTGAGAGCGCAAGCCTGCGCGATGATCTCGCCGCAATTGCTATACGTTTTCCTGAGGCTCCTATCACGTTGCTCTTAGGTACGGATGACGTCAACATAGCTCATCAGGCGCTCAAGATGGGCATCCGCGGCTTTTTTTCGACGTCACTTCCCATTGACATTGCCCTTGCCGGTCTCCGCCTCGTTCTGGCGGGAGGAACATTCTGTCCGCAGCTATTGGGAGCTGTTACAAACGGTTCAAACGAGCATATTCCGGCCAGAAACGAGGCCGAAAAGAGTTTGGACGATAGGACACAGTATCTGGCGATTGCCGATTTCACTCCCCGGGAGGCGGATGTCCTCGCGGAGTTGCAATGCGGCTGCTCAAATAAGGTCATTGCAGGAAAACTCAATTTGTCCGGGCATACTGTGAAGATGCATCTGCAACACATAATGCGTAAGTTGCAGGCGCAGAACCGTACTGAAGTGGTTGCCCGCTTGGTTCAAAGAGCCGCCGGCGGCCCTGACGTCTCACCGAGTTAGGTGAAGGTCTCGACGTGCAAGACTTTGAGATCTTATATGCTGCGGCGCTAGCGTGGTATCTCGGTGACATCTTGAATAACGTTAGGCTGGAGTGATCCGAGACCCTTGCAATCCGGTCCAAGGCGGCAGAACCAGCGATAGGTGAGGTTGAGATGGGCTTGCTCCCAGAGCCGCCTCGCCGAACGGATGCCATGAAATGGCCGATGACACCCCCACGAGCTAAAGCGATCCTAATTTTTTCCAAAGATCGGGATCGATAGTCCTGATTTCGTCGTTCAGAGCACGGTCGATGGCATCGATCTGTCTTTGAGCGTCTATAATGTTGTCTATTGTCTATAATGTTGTCTATTTTGGAGAAGTCGTTTTCGGCCACCGTCGATGAGGCAATCTCTTGGCGCAGAGTGACCAACCAGTCGCGGATTTTTCTGAGATTTTCGATATTCGGATTCGAGTTCCACATGGATCCGCCGTGGTCCGTTGAAGCTTAAACTAAGATCCTGAATGCCTTTTTGAATTCTGCGTGCAAGAAAACATCTGCACTGTTGGCCTTTGGTCGACATTTTGTGGAGGTTTCGTGAAGGCGGGCGCGGGAGCGTTGACGCGGAGGCCTTGTCTGGCGTTTCTTCTTCGGGAAGGAGGTGCGGATGGAAAATGCACTGATACTGATCGTCGAGGACGAGGCGGAAATCTCGGACATTCTCGAGCGCTATTTCGAGCGCGAGGGTTTTCGCGTGCTGACGGCGGCCGATGGCGAGATCGTGCTCTCGCATCACCAGCGGCTGAGACCGGACCTGGTCGTCCTCGATGTCAAGCTGCCGAAGCTCGACGGCCACACGGTGCTGGCCACCATCCGCCAGCGCGGCGACACGCCGGTCATCATGGTGACCGCGCTTGCCGACGATCTCGACAAGCTGCATGGGCTGCGCTCCGGCGCCGACGATTATGTGGTCAAGCCGTTCAATCCCGTCGAGGTGGTGGCGCGGGCGCGCGCCGTTCTGAGACGCAGTTCGGGCAATGCGAGCAACAAGGTCTTGCGGATCGGCAGGCTGGCGATCGATCCGGTGGCGCATATGGCGGTGGTCGAGGACGGCAAGAGCCGCGTTCCGCTGAGCCTGACGCGGACCGAGTTCCGCATCCTCGAATATATGGCGGGCTTTCCCAATAGGGCTTTCGAGCGGGGCGAGATCGTCGATGCCTGCCTGCCCGAGGGCGATGCGCTCGACCGAACCGTCGACAGCCATATGAGCAAACTGCGCAAGAAGCTGGATGCCGCCGGCGTCGGCGATCTCCTCAACGGCGTCAGGGGAGTGGGATACCGCCTTGGCGATTTCGGTTAGCAACAGCCTCAATCGGCAGATCATCTGGTCGACGACGATCGTGGCCTTCGTCGCCCTGTCGGTCATGTTCTTCGGATTCTTGATCTATGGCTGGGTCTACGACTGGCTGTTCAAGAATTCCGGATATCCCGACGACTGGGCAGTGAGCGATTTCATTGTCCTGGGTATCAATGTGGCGATCGGTCAGGCGATCGGCGCCTATGTCGGATGGCGGCTTGCCAGGCGCCTCGTAAAGCCCCTGACGGCGGTGACGGAGGCGGCGCGCCTCATCGCGGACGGAGACTTTGCCGGCCGTGCGACGGGCGAAGGCAATTTCGGCGAGGCAGATCGGCTGATCAGCGACTTCAATCGCATGGCGGAGCAGTTGCAGAAGGCGGAGAAGGAGCTGCAATATTCGAATTCGGCCATCGCGCATGAACTGCGCACGCCTTTGACGATCCTGCGCGGCCGCGTGCAAGGGCTGGCAGACGGGATATTTGAACCGAGCCAGGAGGTGTTTCGCGGACTGATCGGACATATCGATGCCTTGACCCGTATCGTCGACGATCTCAGGACACTTTCGCTGATGAATGCCGGACGCATGGAGCTGCAGCAGTCGCGTTTCGATGTCGGGGAGGAGATCGGCGATATCGTCGATTCCGTTTTACCGACGCTCGCCAGCGCGGGTATCGAAATCGACGCCGATTTGCAGAGCATCGTGGTGGAGGCAGATCGGGCGCGCATCCGCCAGGCCGTGCTCGCACTCCTCGACAATGTCACGCGCTACGCTCCCAGGTCGCAATTGCGCCTGACCTCGCAGGGGATCGAGGGCCTGTGTGTCATCATGATCTCGGACAATGGACCGGGCATGACGACCACTGAGAGCGAGCGGGCATTCGAGCGCTTCTGGAGAGCTGACGACGCCAGGACAAGAAGGGGCGGGGGATCCGGCCTTGGTCTTGCCGTCGTCAGG
Source organism: Martinezella tropici (assembly GCF_008370325.1). Taxonomy (GTDB): domain Bacteria; phylum Pseudomonadota; class Alphaproteobacteria; order Rhizobiales; family Rhizobiaceae; genus Rhizobium; species Rhizobium tropici_B. The sequence goes on from NZ_VNIP01000008.1 coordinate 341,287, forward strand.
GCCATAGCCGAGGCACATGGCGGCCACGCCACGATCGACAGCCGCAAGGGCGGAGGCACGACGGTCGTTCTCACGATCCCGCATTGTTAGAGGTCCACGATCGAAAGCCGTCGGGTTCGGAAGGGTGACGCCGCGGAACGAAAAGCCCGCAGCACGGTTCTCACATGAGAGAATTGCGCCAAGGTCTTTTTCCGGAGAATACCGTGCCGAATCTGATGGATAATATGCCCCTCGATCCGAGCTGGCTCGATATCGTCGTTCGGCTCGCATTGGTGACGGCAGCCGGTGCCTTGGTTGGCATAAACCGCGAGGCTGGCGGCCACGCGGCAGGATTCCGCACGACGATCCTGGTGGGATTGGCAGCCTGCCTGACGATGATCCAGGCCAATCTCCTGCTGTCGACATTGGGTAAGACACCGCAGTCATTCGCCGCGATGGACGTGCTGCGCTTTCCCCTCGGCGTACTGACCGGGGTCGGTTTCATCGGCGGCGGCGCCATCCTCAAGCGCGGGGATCTGGTGACCGGCGTGACGACGGCGGCGACCCCGTGGATCATGACCGCGATCGGCCTGTGTATCGGTGGCGGACAACTGGTCGTCGGTTCCGCCGGCGCCGTCATTGCCTTTATCGTGCTATCGCCCCTCAAATGGTTCGACAAGCTGATACCGCGCCGGCAAAAGGCGCGGTTCGTGATCGAGCTTCCGCGTGATGCCGGCGTTGCGGTCACCGACATGCAAACGGCGCTCGAGCCGCGCGGATATGCCTTCGCCTTTCTCGCCGAGACGATGGGGCCGACGGAGGCCACCGCGCATATTTCCTACGAGGTGCGATGGAGGCAGGCTGGATTGGATGCCGGCGGTGCGCAACTGCTTGCGTCTCTCCGGGAGCATCACAGGATCGTATCCTTCGAGATGCTGACGACAGGCACGTGACCATCGGCATCAAGATCGGAACATTCCCGGGCGATAAAGGTTTTTCCCTATCGAACATGGGAGAAAACAATGACCGAGATCAAGAATACGAAAAAGGCAAGGGATCCTCCGGATCGCGCCGATATTCGCACCCTGCAAGCGCTCGATCAGGCGGCCGGCGGCTCCGGAGACGTTATGGAGAGCGGCGCAGCCGGAACATGGGCGGCACAGGATATCCCGCCGCAACCGGGCACGGACGATGCACGCTGCGAGGATTCGGCCGAATGCGATCGGCGCCGCAAACAGGAGGTCGATGAAGTTTTCTTCAGGATTTCCGAGGTGCAATCCGGCCCCCAATCGCAGCAACTCGATGATTTGGCGCTGAAGGTTGAGGAGGGCGCATCTTCAGCACGGCAACATGAAAGGGCCGATGCCGAAATTCGCGCGGAAATCGAAAGCAGGCTGAAAGCGGATGGGCTGCTCGATACCGCAGGCATTTTCGTCACCGTAAGCCGCGGACGAGTCATCATCGAAGGATCCGTCGAAAATCACGAAGCCAAGCAGCGCGCGGAAGCGATCTCCCGTCAGGCGGGCGGCATCGTCGGACACGACAGCAACCTTGCCGTTCGCAAGGCGCGATAGATGGAAACGCCGAGATGCGCATGTTATTGATCGTAGTCTTTGGCCTGATGATCGCATCGGTACTGGCCATTCTCGTCATCAAGCCATTTACCGCCGGCGACAGCCGGGATTCGACCGTGACCAGTGGGCCGATCGAACAACCGGAGCCGAAGCCGTAGGGATGCATCCTCATTTGCTGGGCTGTTGACTGTTCTGCTGGCCATTTCGCGGATCGCTCGGCTTGATGACGAGAGTATTGCCGACCTTTGGCGCGGGCTTTTCCATTTGGCTATCGCCGACGGCCGGCGGCTTGAGAACGCCGTCGCAGTCCGCCAGCTTCTGACTTGGATTGCTGTCCGGCGTTGGAGTTGCCTGCGCGTCGCCGGTCTGCTTGTTTTCGGTCTGTCGATTGGTGTCCGTAGCCTTGCATCGGTCGTCGTTCGGCCCTTGTTGTGCGAGTGCGAAGGTCGAGGAAACGGCAACCGCTATCGCCGTCGTCAGCAGGACGCGGCGGCATCTGGGCAGGGTCCAGCTATTCAAATGGCGCGGCCAATCGAACCTGCGTTGAAACAATGGTGTCGAAGTCGATGAGGTAGCCGTCGACGACATTGCGTTGGTGATATTCTTTGCCATTGTTCACCTCGATGACGATATGAAGTTCTCGTGGCGAAAAACGTTTCCGATTGGGGTCGTCGTCCACTGCGATCGAAAACCAGCCGGCTTGAGAGGTCCATCACTCTTCGACCTCCCAGATGCCGGGAAGGCTGCGGATCGGATGGGTGGGAAGCTCGCCTGCCGTTTCGTTGGCTATGGAGAGAAAGCGGAAAAATCTCCATATTCTTCAGCACCATCGCGTCCGCTTGGCACGATCTGCAGCCTCATAAGGCTAACGTCCGGCTATGCGCATTGTTCCGGCCGATGCCGAGCGGATGCGGCGCCGCGCGATGGAACCATCTGGCAGCGCTGAGGTTAGGCCGCTATGGCAGTTGCAACGAACGAAGGCTTACAATGGCATCTGAGGAACCAAAGAGGCCGATATCCGCAACCGAGGCTCGTCAGGGCGTGCGCGGCGTGCGTCTTTTCACCGTGTTGGTCACGGCGTTGGTTCTGGCCGCAATCGTGTGGGCCGGCGTTGAACTATGGGGCCGTTACATCGAGCCGAATAAATCGGAGAATACGGCGCCGACCATAAGCTCCTCCGGTGGACAGCCGCAGGGTGGCACGATCGACAATACTACGCCTGCCGGACAAGCGGCCCAGCCTGCGCCAACCGACCGGCCGGAAAACAATCAGCAGGGCACCAAGAGCACGCCGGCCCAGCCGGGCCGCGACGGAACGCAGAATTAGGTGAAAAGCTTGCGAAGCGACGGTGATTGCGCTCTGCGCCAGCCGTTCGCCAACCAATACAAGCCAGGAAATTGCCTCTGCGGGAAATTTCCTGCGTATAGAAACTATCCGACGTTACGGTCCTTCGGAGAGGCATCATTCTCGGCTTCGAGCGTCGCAACTTTCCGCCGAAGCCTTATCAGCACTTCTTCGCCATCGGTGGATGCTCGCGTTCGCTCCATGTGCTCGCGTTCCGCGGCCGCCTGTTCCCAGTGGAGGTGGTTGCATCCCCAGGGGCGTCCCGCGGCCTCCCAAATGGCGTAGGCTCGCTTGCTGATCCATTCGAACCGTTCATCCGTCATTCTTTCTCCTCCGTTTTGGATGCACAGAACCGCGCTTGAGCATGAATGTTCCGCGCGGGGAACAAACATAGCGCTGATGGGTTGCACCTTATGTCCAGAACTTCACAAACGCATGAATCCACGACAGAAAGGAGCATCCTGATGGCTTTGACGTTGATCAGCAAGGCCTTTGCTGAAGACGAGCCGATGCCGAGCAAATACGCGCTAGAAGGCGAGAATCTATTTCCTCCGCTCTCTTGGGGCGGCGCTCCCGATAAAACCCAGAGCTTTGCTCTGATCGTCGAGGATCCGGACGCGCCGAGCGGCACGTTTTGCCATTGCGGCATTGCCAACATTCCGGCCGAATGGACTGGGCTGGCCGAAAGCGTCGATACGATGCAGGAGCAGGCGCTCCGCTTTTACAGGAACGATTTCGGCAATGCCCGCTATGACGGTCCGCGGCCGCCGCGCGGCGATCCCCCTCATCGCTATATTTTTCGGCTCGCCGCCCTTGATGTGCCGAGGGTTACGCTTCCGGATGCCGTCGGGGCAGAGGCAATGTGGCAGAAGGTGAAGAAACACACGCTGGCAGAGGCGAGTCTCGTCGGCACCTATCAATCATAGGCGCTGTCAGTCTTCCGCGGCCGGCGTTTCAGCGCCGGCCGTGCCCAGCACGAGATGAATGGGCACGAGACGAATGGCCGCCGAAATCAGGCGCCCGCCGGATGGTTGCTATGAACGGAAAAGACCAAGACGATTTGGATAAGGACGAACCGCGCACCTTCGCGCCGAGGATGTTCGCCAAGGCGAGATCATCCTGAAACGGCGGTGGCAGCGCGTCATATTCATCGGCGGCCTCGCCGCGGTGGTGCTGGTCATCCTGCTGGTGCGCTTCGCCGGATAGGAAAACGAGATCGGAAACAAGTCGAAGGAGGGCTCATCATGCCCGCAAAGTCGAAATCGCAACAAATGGCAGCCGGTGCGGCGCTCGCCGCCAAACGCGGCGAGAGGAAGAAGAGCGAGTTGAAAGGCGCATCGAAGAGCATGGTCGACTCCATGAGCGAAAAGGAACTTCGCGACATGGCATCGACCAAGCGAAAGGGAAAACCGGAGCACGCGGCCAAATCCTGATGGTCCGGTGGTTCCCTGAAACGCTGGGCCGTTCCAGCCTTACCGCTTCCACCGCCAGTCGCGAACTTCCGGCATATCCTCGCCATGACGCCGGACATAGTCGTGGTGCTTGATGAGCTTTGCCTTCAGGCCATCCACGACATCCGGAACTTTTTCGGCCAGACCCGGCACGCGGTTGATCGCTTCAAGCGCAAGATGATAGCGATCCAGCTCATTCAGCACTGTCATGTCGAAGGGCGTGGTCGTCGTGCCTTCCTCGATGAACCCGCGCACATGGATATTGTCGTGATTGGTCCGTCTGTAGGTCAGCCGATGGATCAGATAGGGGTAGCCGTGATAGGCGAAGATCACCGGCTTGTCGGTGGTGAAGATCTCGTCGAATGCCTGATGCTCGAGGCCATGTGGATGCTGTTCGGGATCCTGCAGGGCAAGAAGATCGACCACGTTGACGGTGCGGATCTTCAAGTCCGGGATCGCCTCATGCAATAGCATGACAGCGGCAAGCGTCTCCATGGTTGGCACATCGCCGGCACAGGCCATGACGAGGTCGGGAGCGATTGTATTATCCTCATAGCTCGCCCAATCCCAGACGCCGGCGCCGGCCTTACAGTGGGTGCTCGCCTCGTCCATGCTCAGCCATTGCGATTCAGGCTGCTTGCCGGCGACGATGACATTGATCCGGTCGTATGTATGCAGGCAATGATCGCCAACCCAGAGCAGCGTATTGGCATCCGGTGGCAGATAGATGCGCACCACGTCGGCCTTCTTGTTGGCGACGAGATCGACGAAGCCGGGATCCTGATGGGAAAAGCCGTTGTGATCCTGCCGCCAGACATGCGACGTCAGCAGGTAGTTCAGCGATGAGATCGGCTTGCGCCACGGCAGCTCGCGCGAGACCTTCAGCCATTTGGCATGCTGGTTGAACATGGAATCGACGATATGGATGAAGGCCTCGTAGCATGAGAAGAGCCCATGCCGGCCGGTCAGCAGGTATCCCTCCAGCCAGCCCTGGCAGAGATGCTCGCTCAGAACCTCCATCACCCGGCCATCCGGGGCGAGGTGGACGTCATAGTCTTCGATGGCCTCCATCCAGACACGATCGGTGGCTTCGAAGACGCTGCCGAGGCGGTTCGATTCCGTCTCGTCCGGGCCGAAGACGCGGAAGTTTTGCGAGGCGTCGTTGAGTTTCAGTATGTCGCGCAAGTAGTGGCCGAGGACCTCCGTCGATTGCACCTGCTTGCTGCCGCGCTCGCCGATCTTGATGGCGTAGTCCTCTATGGGGGGAACCAGAAGCTCCTTGCGAAGCAGCCCGCCATTGGCGTGAGGGTTGGCGCCCATGCGCCTTTCGCCTTCCGGCGCCAGCGCCTGCAGCTCGGCCTTCAGCCGCCCTTCGCGGTCGAAGAGATCGTCGGGATCATAGCCGCGCATCCAGTCTTCGAGGATTTTGCGATGGCCCTCGTCGCCGCGGCAATTGGCGACGGGCACCTGGTGCGCCCGCCAGAAGCCTTCGACCTTCTTGCCGTCGACTTCCTTGGGGCCTGTCCAGCCTTTCGGGCTGCGCAGCACGATCATCGGCCAACGCGGCATTCCTTCGGGCGATGCCTTTTCGCGCGCGTTTCTCTGTATGCCGCGGATGCGGTCGAACGCCTGATCGAATGTAGCGGCCATCGCCTGATGCATTGCAGCGGGCTCGTGCCCCTCGACGAAAAACGGCTGGTAACCATAACCTGAAAACAGGTCGCGCAGGTCCTTATCGCTTGCCCGGCCGAGGATCGTCGGATTGGCGATCTTGTAGCCGTTGAGATGGAGGATGGGCAGCACTGCACCATCGTGCGCCGGATTGAGGAATTTGTTGGAATGCCAGCTTGCCGCCAGCGGCCCGGTTTCGGCTTCGCCATCGCCGACGACACAGGCAACGACAAGGTCGGGATTGTCGAAAGCCGCGCCGTAGGCATGGACGAGCGCATAGCCGAGCTCGCCGCCTTCATGGATGGAGCCCGGCGTCTCCGGTGCCGCATGGCTTGGAATGCCGCCGGGGAAGGAGAACTGCTTGAACAGCTTTTGCATTCCATCCGCAGTCTCGGAGATATCCGGATATATCTCGCTGTAGGTGCCCTCAAGATAGGTATTGGCGACCATGCCGGGGCCGCCGTGACCCGGTCCGCATATGTAGATGACATCGAGATCACGCGCCTTGATGACGCGGTTCAGGTGGGCGTAGATGAAGTTCAGCCCAGGCGTCGTGCCCCAGTGGCCGAGCAGTCGCGGCTTGATGTGCTCGGGCCTCAGCGGCTCGCGCAGCAGCGGATTGTCCATCAGGTAGATCTGGCCGACGGAGAGATAGTTGGCGGCCCGCCAGTAGCGGTCGATCAGAGAAAGTTCTTTGGGCGAGAGCGGCGTGGTGACTGCATTCATTTCCGTCTCCTCGTTTTCGTCACGCGATAAGGGCGACGGCCTCATCGGCGATCACCTGTTCCTCATCGGTCGGGATCACGAATAGCTTCACTTGGCTGGAGGCCGTACTGATCGAGGTCGAGTTGCGCCGGTTCGCGTCGTCTTCGATCTCAATACCCAACCATTGCAACCTCCGTGCGACGCCGGCCCTGATCTGCGGCTGGTTTTCGCCGATGCCCGCGGTGAAGACGAGAGCATCGAGGCCGCCGATCGTCGCGCACATCCGGCCGACTTCGCCCGATATGCGCAAGCAGAACAGATCTATGGCTTCAGCGGCTTCCGGACCGTTGTCTTCGAGCAGAACGCGCGTGTCGCCGCTGATGCCGGAAACGCCGAGCAGGCCGCATTCATGGTAGAGAAAGTCCTCGATCCGTTCCGGCTGCCGCATCCCGCTCCTCATCAGATAGAGCAGGGCGCCCGGGTCGAGCCAGCCGGGACGTGTCGCCATCGGGATCCCGTCCAGTGCCGAAAACCCCATGCTGGTATCGCGGCTGATACCGTCCTCCATGGCGCAGAGGCTGGCACCGCTGCCGAGATGGCATGCGATGACCTTGCCCCCGGCGCGTGCCGGATCGATCTGCCGAAGCTGTGAAGCAATGTATTTGTAGGAAAGGCCGTGAAAGCCATACCGGCGCACGCCATTATCATGCATCGCGCGGGGGATTGCCAGCCGCCGGACAAGGTCGGCCTGCGACGAATGGAAGGCCGTGTCGAACGAAGCGACTTGTCGAACCTCCGGTCGAAGCTTTTCGATCGACCGGATGACACCGAGCGCCTGCGGTTGATGCAGGGGGGCAAGGGGGATGAGTTTCTCGATCCGGTCGATCGCGGCATCGTCGAGCAGCGTTGCCTCCCGAAACATCATGCCGCCATGGACGACGCGATGGGATACCGCGCGCAACCCGCCCGGAAGGTGAGCGAGCATATGCTCCAGGGTTTCGGCGACGACGGAGACGAAGTTTGCATCGTTATCGCCCTTGACCGGCTTCTCATATTTACCGTCTCCGATGGAATAGCGAAGCATCAATGAGCTTTGATCGAAGTCGATCTTTCCCCGGCCGACATTGCGCGCCTGCAGGCCCGCAAGCTCGAAGATCCCGATTTTCAAGGTCGAGGATCCGGCATTGAATGTCAGCAAGACATCGTCGGTCATGTCAGCCTCGGATGAAGGGTGTCGACTACCGCTAGTTAGGGCATTCGCGCCCGGAAGCAACCGGGCATACGGTCGCAGATCTGATCGGGCAAAGGCTTCGGGAACCAAGCCGAGGCCGGATAGTTCGGATCATGGTCAATTCGACAATTGCCCACCGATGTGAGGAGGTGCAAGATGGAAACCTACCGGCGATATCGCAAGAATGAGGTGCCGCCGGCTCCATTATCGTCAAATTCTATCATTCCGGCGATTAGATCAGGGGCTTCCTACCCAAGGAAACACTGCCCGGCGAAGACGATGTCGTTTTCCCCGGTGAAGAACTGGAACCCAATGACGCTTTTATGGCGGCGCGCAACAAGATGAGCGGCGAAACGCTCAGGCCCATTTATGTGGAACTGTCCGAGGGTGTGCAGTGGGACCCGGCATGGGGCCGACTGGAGTGATCCGAACCGAGCCGGCGCCTTTCTCCTGTGGTGAAGAGAACGTCATCGGCCCGGCCAATGCTGGCGGGGCCCTTCTGTAACCTCGGGCTTGCGCGGCCGCTTCCGTGTAAGGGGCGACATGGCTTCGACGGGTGAGGCAAGCCCGAGCCGCTCGCCCAGCCGTCGGGCATCGATCGGTGCCCTGACTTTCACGTCGTTGTCGAAATAGACATAGACGTCGCGACCCCTAGCAGACGGCTTCAGTGGCTTCAATACGCGGTTGGCATCGGCGGGCTCGCGCCCGTGCGCCCAGGCATTGATCCGTTTTGCCCATATATCCAAGGCTTTGTCATCGTAGCCGCTGACGTAGAGCTCTTTCGAGCCGTGGAGGCGGCAATAGACAAAGTCGGCCGTGAGATCCATCAGCAACGGCCATTCGACCGTATCGGCACAAACGAGTCCCATCTTGTTTTCCCTCAGCAGCCCGATGAAATCGGCATGCGCAAAGCTCTCGTTGCGGATTTCGAATGCATGGCGCAGCGGCCTGTTTTCGTCCGTCTCCAGCCAGTCGCGGCCGTCCATCCATGCATCGCGTCGCCTGGCAAGTCTGGCCGCGGCATGGGTGTCCTTCGGCAGCACTGCCATGAAGGCGGAAAAGAGGTCCGGGTCGAACCGCAGTCGCGGCGGAAACTGCCAGAGAATAGGGCCAAGCTTCGGTCCGAGGCGCAGCAAACCCGAGGCCATGAAATTGGCGAGCGGCGTCTCGACATCGCGCAGCTTGCGCATATGGGTTATGTAGCGAGAGCCCTTGACGGCAAAGACGAAGCCATCCGGCGTCTCGTCCCGCCATTTCGCAAAGGCCTCGGGACGTTGGAGCCCGTAGAATGTTCCATTGATTTCGATGGAAGGAAACTGCCGGGAGGCATAGGCCAATTCGCGCTTCTGCGTCGTGCCCTGCGGATAGAAAACGCCACGCCAGGGAGCGTAGGTCCAGCCTGAAATACCGATACGGATCGCACCTGTCTTTGTCATCTATTCATAGCCATGCCTGGGTCGACGTGTTTTCGTCTTCAGCGTCGGCTGTCGCAAAGCCGGTGAACCTTCCATTAGGTGACGTTGATGGAAGGGAGGAACGACATGACCTCGCTGCGCTGCCTTGGCTCGAGTATCTCGATCTCCCGTTTCCAGAAGGTCTCGGCCTCCGGGGGATCCGCTTCCCAGCTGTTGGTCGACAGGATATTGTCATCCATGACCAGAAGCCTGCGTCCGCCGAGCCGCAGATATTCCTTCGCAAGTTCCTGAGCACCGTTTCTCATGGAGTCTGGGCTTTTCATGGGCTCTGCTCCTCGATTGCTGCATTGTCGCCTTCAAACTCAACAGCAGCGCAATTGTTTCCAAGTTTTTGGATTTCTGCGCCCGGAACAAGCCGGCCCCAAGGAAGTTAGGGGTATCTATGGAGAACGGATCATGTCTTCCTTCAAAGACCGTCCTGTGATCAGCGATTTTCAATATCCCGGCGAGGCTCCAGGCGGCGATCCATTCCTGGGGACGATCAATAACGAGCTTGCCGACAAGGGCTTTCTTGTCACCAGCACGGACGAGTTCGTCACCTGGGCGCGCACGGGATCGCTGATGTGGATGACGTTCGGGCTCGCCTGCTGCGCGATCGAAATGATGCAGATGTCGATGCCGCGCTATGACGTCGAACGCATCGGTGCGGCGCCAAGGGCCAGTCCGAGACAGTCGGACTTAATGATTGTCGCAGGCACGCTTTGCAACAAGATGGCTCCGGCGCTGCGCAAGGTCTACGATCAGATGCCCGAGCCGCGCTACGTTATCTCGATGGGCTCCTGCGCCAATGGCGGCGGCTATTATCACTATTCCTACTCGGTCGTGCGCGGGTGCGATCGGGTTGTTCCCGTCGATATCTACGTGCCGGGCTGTCCACCGACCGCGGAAGCCTTGCTCTATGGCATCTTGCTTCTTCAACGCAAGATTCGCCGCAACGGGACAATCGAACGGTGATCGAATTCCGCATCGGCTCGCTTCTTTTCCGATCTCTTCCCTAGCGACATCCAGCGATTTTTTGAAATCGGATGGAACAAGCTCGGAATACAACCGTTTCCCAGCAAGATGCAAACGGCCTAAAGCCCGAGAGTCAATTCAAAGCATCCCGAAGACGCATCGCGACGTACAGCGAAAAGCAAAGACTATTCAAATCAAGACCAATGGCGATTGGGCCGGCACCCGCATGGATGCCGATTTTCGTCGCGCATGGCAGGCGTTGAACGAGATCGGGTGCTGCATGCAATGCGGGCGAGGAGGCGTTCTCATCGGAACCTGCCAAGGAGGAAAGTTGTGACCGACCTGTCTCGACCAACCGGTCTGCAAACCGAAATAGTCGAACTCATTCCAGCCCTTCGCGCGTTTGCGCGGACCTTTCACAGAAATACCAGTGATGCCGATGATCTGGTTCAGGAGACGCTGGCGAAGGCATTGGCCAATCTCAATCAGTTCGATCGCGGCACCCGACTGAAATCATGGCTGTTCACCATCATGCGCAATACGTTTTGCACGAAGTTCCGTATTGCGAAGCGGGAGGCTCCGGGTAGCAGGAAATGTGTTTCCGGCGATGGCATCGCCCCACCGTCACAAGAATGGACCATCCGGGCAAAGGAGCTGGAGGAGGCTTGCAATCACCTGCCTGAGCCTTATCGGGCGGTACTTGAATATGTTGTCATAGAAGGTCGATCCTATGATGCCGCGGCGGAAAAATTCGGCTGCGCGATCGGCACGGTGAAAAGCAGGATCAATCGGGCACGGCAGCAATTGGCCGCCCGCCTTGATGAGGATAGGCGCTAACGGCGTTCGCGCTCCCATCGCGTAATCCAGGGAATAGCGTTAGATGTCCCGTTTTCCGTTGCCGAACAGAGCCTTGGCGATGTGCTCCATGGCAACTGATTTCTTGCATAATACGAAGCCGGTAAAATCCGCCATTGCGCCCGCCGGCTCGTGGCCAAGGGCGAAGACATAGCGAAGCCTCTGTTTCTCAAGCCGCTCAACAAGAGAAAAGGCGCGTTCCGTAACCAGATGCAAATCCAGGATTGCCACATCCGCGGCGCCTACCTCAATGAGTTCGACGGCGTGTTCGATGTCATCGACCGGTCCGACTATGATCGCGCCGAGCTCTTGCAGTTTTTGCCGTGCCTCGTCGGCGAGGAAATAACTGTCCTCCACGATCAAAAGCCGTTTGCCCCTGAACATCTGGCTATAGGGGGCCGTCAAATTGTCCATCCATCAATCCAGAATGCGTTAATCGCTTATAGGTGGTTTCGCGTGAACCGCAAGGCGGGACAAGAACTGGCGTTCGCCTCACGGGACCTGGCGTCCAGAACATTCTAGGCCGATAAAAGTTTCCAAATCGCAGCGAAAGAATCTCGTGAAAGCATCCCGGATCGCGGCGGCCTTCAGGAACAAACGGCCGCGTCTGCGGTTCTTACAAAGGAGAGGGACCTCCGTGAAATGGGAGGATCAAATGCACGAAGTCATTGATGTCGAATTTAAAATGCTTTGGAACGCGCCAGTCCGCCTTGCTGCCGGAGATAAGGGTTGCCAGACCGTCCAAGGGCCGGAAGACGCAATCCATTTCCTGTCACGACGATGGCCGTGCGAAAGAGGCTCCTCCTACGCCCATGCGAGGGAGCGCTGCGTCGCAGCCGTTTCGCATCGGATTCCGGTCGAGGCATCCAGACCAGCCTTCGTGATCGCCTGCCTTGATGCGCGTTTGATGACAACTGGCGGATATCGGCCATGAGCAACGACGATAAGATTTCCGAAACGGACGCTTATGAACTCGGCAGGAAGGCCTTTCAAAAGGGCGCGACCGGCGACAATAACCCATTTCCGGAAGGCGACCACCGCCGAGACAAGTGGGCGCACGGGTTCATGGACGCGCAGAAGATCCCAAGCGATGAGCACCTGCCGGGCCGCCCGTCGAGTTGATAAGCAAGGCCTTGCAAATTCCTATGGGTTAAATTCGGCCGGAGATCACCTCTGCGTCCCAAGAGGCCCATCGCCTTCCCACATCAGCAGGAATTTCTGCGTGACCAAAGGCAGATTGTCGTCCAGCCATCTGGCCATCGACTGTTCTTCCGCGAGGCTTGCCTGCAATGCATCCTTCGCTTCACTGAAGTTTCCGGCATCCGCGATCGTCAGCAGCGATTTATATGCGGCGATTTCATAGTTTTCGAAGGCGAAATCGGCAAAGGCGTCTCTCAACACCGCGTCACCCAAGCCTGCATGGCTCATGACGGCTGTCGCACCGATGAACGAAAGGATCATGTCCTTGACGCTCAAGTAATTCTCATCCATTTCCTCAAGGATATGCTCAAGGCGGATGATCTGATCTTCGGTCTCGCCGATATGCTGTTCGAGCTTTGCCGCCACTGCGGGATAGCGCTCCATGCGCGGCAGCTGTGGCCTCATCATGCGCAAGGCTTCGTTTTCCATCGCATGGGCGTTTCGCAGGCCGATGACAAACATGTCGTGGATTTCTGTTTCCGTCATGGCTTTCTCCTTTGGCTTGCCGCCGTCTATAGGCGGTCGCGAACCGTAGCGGGTGCCGGTTGGTCCCGCACGGCGAGGTGGACGGATCAGCCGTCACCCTCTCGTTCGTTGAGGTTGATCTGACCCTTCTCGGCGAGGATCGGCAGGGCGATATTGTGCTGCGCCTCGTTCATTTCCTGCACGGTAACCAGCGTGCCGCCTTTTTCGAGAGCTGCCGCATAGGCGGCCCGCTGTTCCTCGTGGAAGAAGATGCCAGTCAGTGCGTCGAGAAAGCCCATGTGATCGATCGGCGATGTATCCGGTCGATTGCCCGGTGTCATAGTGATTGCGTCCTTGGGTATGCCGGCATCCATGAGTGCCTGGGCTGCTGCCTCCGCATCGTATTCGTCGTTGAAAAATGCGCTCAGCGCAAAGGAGCCTATTTTGCTGTCGCTGTTCATGACGAGTACCTCCGTTCTTTACGGTTTCATTGTCCTAACGAGCGGCGGAGACGTGGGTTCCCCTGCGGAGGACAGCTGGAGATGGAACAAAGAGAACGGCGATTAGTTGATCGTCGTAGAATCTGGAACCATTGCGAGCCCCCCAATGCTCGATAGATTTCCTTTGACCGGTACAGGTCCCTCGCTGGCATATGAACATGCGGACGCAGAAACTCTCGATGAACTGCGTGACGATGCTCGCTCATGCACGCGATGCGATCTCTATCGCAACGCCACCCATCTCGTCTTTGGCGAAGGCCCTGATACGGCCGATATCGTGCTTGTCGGTGAACAGCCCGGCGACAAGGAGGATCTGGCCGCGCGGCCTTTCGTCGGACCGGCGGGCCGGCTTCTCGATCAGTGCCTCGAGGAGGCGGGCGTGGACCGGGATCGCTGCTACGTCACCAACGCCGTCAAACATTTCAAATATCAGATGCGCGGCAAGAAGCGCCTGCATGCAAGGCCCAATGCCGGAGAGGTGCAGCGTTGCGCCTGGTGGCTCGGGGCCGAGCTCGAGCTCCTGAAGCCCAAACTGGTCGTCGCACTCGGTGCGACAGCGGTCTCCTCACTGCTCGGTTCGAAGGTCAAGGTCATGCGCGACCGTGGCCATATCCTGCATTCCCCGGGAAAGCCCGATGTTCTCGTGACCATTCATCCCTCGGCACTTTTGCGGATCAGGGAACAGGATGAAAAGGAAAAGAGCCGGCTCGCCTTCGTCCGGGATCTGAAAAAGATCCGACGCTTTTTGCGGCTTTGACCATCGTTTCAACCGATTGACCGGGAGCTGAACCCCGCACGACAACAAGCAAAGGTCATGTCATGGCTGACAATCAACCCAATATCATGGAAACCAAGCCGGATCGGCCAAAACAGCAGCCGGTTGACGATGCGGACCGTCGAAACGGTTCCTCGGAGGGAAAGCGGCCTTCATTCGTCCGTCGTCATCCTTTCTGGATTCTCTCCGGCATTGTGGTGCTGGCGGCTCTGATCGTTGGCGCATGGTTCGGCTGGAAGATCTATTTCTATCCTTACGAGTCGACGGACGACGCTTTCGTCGGCGCGCGCAGCTTTTCCGTGGCTGCCAAGGTTTCCGGTTATGTCGCGGAAGTTCCCGTGACCGACAACCAGCACGTCGAGGCCGGCGATGTCATTTTGCGGATCGAGCCGCGCGACTATCAGATCGCACTCGATCAGGCGAATGGCCAGGTGGAGGTGGCCAAGGCGGCCGTTGATAGCGCCGGTGCGCAGATCGAAGCGGCCAATGCTTCCGTCGACGTTGCCAGGGCGCAACAGAATTCCGCCACCGCTGCCCTCCAGTATGCGCAGCAGGAATCCAATCGCCAGCAGCAATTGGTCAAGACCGGTTCCGGCAGCGTGCAGGCCGTTCAACAGGCAACTTCGACCCTGCAGCAGGATCAAGCAAGCCTTGCGCAGATGCAGGCGAACGTGACCTCCGCATTGAAGAGCAAGACCGTGTCGGAAGCCCAGAAATCCAGCGCACTCGCCAGCCTGAAACAGGCGCAAGCGCAGGCGGAGGAGGCACAGCAGAACCTGAGCTATACGACGATCACCGCGGCCCAGCCGGGCCGCGTCGTGCGCCTCACCGGCGCCAAGGGCCAGTATATCGATGCGGGGCAGGCGATCTCGACATTCGTTCCCGACGAAATCTGGATTACGGCCAACTTCAAGGAGACGCAGCTGACGGACATGCGGCCGGGCCAGCCTGTGGAGCTTACGATCGATGCCTATCCGGATCATAAGCTCCACGGCAAGGTGGCATCCGTCCAGCCGGGCTCCGGAACGGCCTTCTCGTTGCTGCCGGCCGAGAATGCGACCGGCAACTATGTCAAGGTCACACAACGCGTGCCGGTCAAGATCATCGTCGACAAATGGCCCGCAGATGTCGCCATCGGCCCCGGCATGTCCGTGGTGCCGACGGTGACGGTGCGCCCGAGGAGCTGAGATGAGCGGCGCAAGCGCAACGGCAGGCGAGGCAGGGGCGTCTTCAGCGCGTGCCACGAATCCCTGGCTGATTGCCATCGTGGTATCGCTCGCGACCTTCATGGAGGTCCTCGATACCACGATCGCCAACGTCGCCTTGCGCTATATTTCCGGCGGTCTCGCCGTCAGCTCCGACGAGGCGTCCTGGGTTGTCACGACCTACCTCGTCTCGAACGCGATCGTGCTTGTCGCCAGCAGCTATTTTGCCGAGCGGTTCGGCCGTCGCAGGTTCTATCTCCTGTGCCTGGCGACCTTCACGATCGCTTCCGTCCTGTGCGGCCTATCCTGGAATCTGGAAACATTGCTGGTGTTCCGCATGATCCAGGGCTTTGCCGGCGGCGGCATGGTGCCGACCTCGCAGGCGATCCTTGCGGATGCCTTTCCGCCGGCAAAGCGCGGACAGGCATTCGCTCTCTTCGGCGTCGCGGTGGTCGTTGCACCGGTCATCGGGCCGACATTGGGCGGCTATCTCTCCGACAATCTTTCCTGGCACTGGTGTTTTCTCATCAACGGCCCCGTCGGCATCTTCGCCTTCGCCCTTGTCTATGCCCTGTTGAAGGAGACCCCTCAAACGCAGCGCATGCGCGAGGAGTTTCGCCGAAAAGGAGTCCGCTTCGATCTTGTCGGCTTTCTGCTGGTAGCGACCTTTCTCGGCTCGTTGGAACTCGTGCTGGATCGAGGCCAGACCGATGACTGGTTCGGCTCGGGCTTTATAATCGTGATGATTGCCATATGCGTTCTTGCGTTTCTCCTCGCGATCCCATGGGTTCTGACCAAGGCCAACCCGATCATCGATGGATGGTTGCTTGGCACCCGGCAATTCGGGTCCTGCTTCATCGTCATGATGGCGACCGGCGCCATACTGATCGCGACGACGCAGTTCATTCCTCAAGTCGTGCAGCAGAACTATGGGTATACGGCGACCTGGGCCGGGCTCGCTCTGTCGCCGGGCGGGCTTGTCACCATGGTCATGATGTTCGTCGCTGGGCGCGTGAATTCGCTGGTTCAGCCGAAATATCTGATTGCCATCGGCGCAGCGATCATTGCCGTGTCGATGTGGCAATTGACGCGGCTCTATCCCGGCCTGAACTTCGGTTTCTTCGTCTGGTCGCGCCTCTATATCGGACTTGGCCTGCCGCTGATCTTCATCCCGATCACCTCCGCCTCCTATTACGGCCTGAAGCCGGAGCAAACCAACCAGGCGTCCGCCATGATCAATGCAGCCCGCAATATCGGCGGTTCGATCGGTGTGTGCGTCGCGTCGAATGTGCTCGCTCATCGCGAGCAATGGCATCAGAGCCGCCTTGTGGAGCATGTCGTGCCATCCTCACCGGCTTATCAGGAGACGCTGCAGACCATGTCGCGCTATTTTGCCGAGAAGGGCGCGACAGTGGCGGATGCGCGGGCGCAGGCGACCGCCTGGATCGGGCAGCAGGTGCAGACCCAGGCGAGTTATCTCGCCTATATCGACGTGTTCCATGTGCTGATGCTGATTGTGCTTTGTGCCATTCCACTTGCATTGATCCTTAGCAATGTGGATCTGAAGGAGGGCAGCGGTGGCACGCATTGACAGCGATATGCGCTCTCAGCTCTTGAGAAGTCGCCGCAACACGTCGATCATTCCGGTCGTCCCTCGACGGATTTCGCCGACGCCGCTTTCCGCGTCGATCCGGCCGGCATTGTGGGCGATATAGAGTTCGGCCAGCAATCGTGCGTATTCCTCGGACAGGCCGGCTCTCTGCCAAACCATTTGCCAATCGGCCTCGGGTAGCGGTTGAGCGATAACGTCGCGGCCGGTCAAAGATGCTATGGCAGCGGCAACGCCCTCCGGCGTATAGCGTTGCGGCCCCTCGACATGAACAATTCTCTCAATTGCATCCGTCCGCTCCAGAAGAAGATCGGCAGCGATGGCGCCCACGTCGAAGGCGGAGACGGTCGGGAGAGCCTTGGTCAGCGGATGGTAGAAGCTCGGCAATCGGCCGCTCTCGGCCGCGGCCTTTGCCAGACGAGCCCAATTCTCCATATGCTCGGCCGAACGCAAGAGGATAAGCCTGGAATCCAGCTTTCGCAGACGCTTTTCCAAAGCGTGGAAGATCAAGGTGACGCCTGTTCCGGAATCGTGTTGTGCGCCGTAGTCGGAAATGGCGAGAACGGTTTGTGGTTTGGCTGTAGCCAAGGCCGTAGCGAGTGATCCGATCAATTGCATCATGCTCGTGCGGGGCTGCTCCGCGCGAACGTCGACGGGGCAGATGACCTGGACGGCGCTGGCGCCATGAAGCGCTCCGGTCAGAGCTTGATGATCGCTTATCTCGGCGATGGCGATCTCACAGCCGAGTTCGGCAAATTCCTTTGCTTTCGAGGGATCTCGCAGTATGGCCCGAACCGGAACGCCGGCCTCGCGCAGGGAGGCGATGGTCGTGCGGCCAACTTTTCCGCTGGCGCCTAGAATTGCATGCATGGGGTCTTCTCCTGTCGATACCTCTCCAGCCTATCCGTCTGTGCTCGTCGGATCGCACATGTTCGGATGGTCAGTTGCAGGTTCGGACGACAATCGAAGCATGTCGCGCAAAAGTGTGTCGCGGCTTTGCGAGGACGACATGCGCAAATTCAAGGACCTAAAGCGCGAGAAGCGAATCTGAAAGATCGCGACGGCACGCTTTAGGAATGCAGCCGGTTTATCATTCCCGGGGTGAGGCCTAGAATGCGCCGCATCCAATGGGTCATATGACTCTGATGGGCAAAGCCGCTCGCCGACGCGATCTGGGCAAGGGGCATGTCGCCGGACAGGATGAGCAATCTTGCACGCTCGACCCGGCGTGCCAGAACATATTGATGAACCGGCATTGCGAATGCGGCGCGAAAGAGCGGCTTCAGATGCGATACGCTCAGCCCGGCAACCTCTGCCAGGTCGGCAAGAGACAGCGACCGGTCGATATGCTCTTCGATGAACTCCGCCAAACAGCGTTTTTGCCTGTTCGTCAACACCGCGCCGGTCGCAGTGATGTCCGCCGCTTCCTGCCCGCTGCCTTCCACCAGGCGGATCGCCAAGGCCAGCCCTAACGCTTCGGCATAGGTCCGGTCTGACGGTACGGGTGCCTCGATTTCGGTCTTGATGGCCCAGGCGATCGATTCCAGCCGGGCATCTCGAAGCTGGAACTTTGGTGTCAGCGAAACCGTATCAGGGTTTCGGCCAAGCGTGAGAGCGGCGGATTGAAGAAGCTCCGGATGAATATTCAGACGCAGAATGGTGCAATCGCGGTCATCTTCCCACCAGCCATCCAGTTCCGCCGGAACGACGTCGATATCGCCATGTTTCTGCCGGCGGCGATGCTGCAGGCCGTCGCATTGACAAAAAGCACTCACGGCTCGCCCGAAGTGAATGCCCAGCCGATGCGTCTGCGATCCCGGCACATGGGTGCGCCCGGCCTGAAGATGAAGGAAATTCGCCTCCAATCCCGTCCAGCCGCGATCCCTGCTGGAAAAGAGCATCGTGGCGGTACTGTTGAGCTGATCCATGATTTGCTGTTCCCGCCAAATCCCTCGCTCGCGGTTTGAAGCGATCCGGAGCAGTCTCGGATTATAGGCAAACCTGCCGATCCGGTCGAGTTGCCTTTTGGACGCGGCGGGAGCCATGGACCGGCCGGGCGGAACCATGCGGGGCAAAGACCGTTCCTCCTTCTCGTATTGGAGGAAAAATTCATGGCTCCGCGCTCGTTCTGGAAGGGCTATCTCAAGCTGTCGCTCGTGACTTGCCCGGTCGCTATGGCGCCGGCAATCAGCGACAACGAGAAGGTTCGCTTCCATACGCTCAACAGGAAGACAGGCAATCGCATCGTCAGCCGATATGTGGATTCCGTCACCGGCACAGCAGTGGATGAGGACGACGAGGTCAAGGGATATGAGCGTGGCGAGGATGACTATGTTCTGCTCGAGGACGAGGAGCTCGATGCTGTCGCCCTGGAAAGCACGCGGACGATCGATATCGAGATGTTCGTGCCGCGCGACGGCATCGAATGGATATGGTTCGATACGCCGCATTATCTGACGCCGGACGATCCCGTCGGCGAGGAGGCCTACTGCGTCATCCGCGACGCGATGGCGGCGAGCGGCATGGTCGGCATATCCCGGCTCGTCATGTACCGCCGCGAACGCGCCGTCATGCTGGAGCCTCGAGACAAGGGCATCGTGCTTTGGACCCTGCGCTTCGGCGACGAGGTTCGCGACGATCGGGATTACTTCGGCGATATCGCATCAAAATCGGTGGACACCAAGTTGATGCCGCTGGTCGAGGAGCTCATAGAAGAGCGAATGAAGCCGTGGGATCCCGCCATGGTCTCAGACCCCGTCCAGGAAAAGTTGCTTGAGATTATCGCCTCCAAGAAGAAGGGCCGCAAGCGTCCCGCCAAGGCGAAGATGGAGGAGGAAGCCGCGCCGAGCAATGTCATCAGCATCATGGATGCGCTTCGAAAGAGCCTCTCGCAGGAGAAGGGCGCAAAGAAGCGATAGTCCGAGCAATTTCTCCCGTCCGCAGGACAAATGCCCTTCCTCATGAGGCACGTTTTGCCTGAGATTGGCGCAGCGGCTCGGCGGCCGCTCTGAAGTTTGCCCAGGGATCCGACCGAAGCGCGGCAAGCCGCGTTGCCACGTTGGGCACGGTGAAGTAGTCCGGACCGATGGCGGGACTTAGTTCCTCCCACAATAGAGGCATGGAGACGGCGGCTCCCGGGCGAGCGCGGGTCGAATAAGGTGCGACCGCCGTCGAACCGCGCTGGTTTCTGAGATAATCGACGAGGATCTTGCCGCGTCGTTTCGATTTGGTGATGGTCGAAACGTAGCGCTCGGGGCTGTCGGCCGCCATCGCATCGGCGATATCCTTTGTGAAGGCCTTGATGGCAGGCCATTCGGCCTTGGCGACCAGCGGGCAGACGATATGCAGCCCCTTGCCACCCGAAGTCTTGATGAAGGGGACCAAGCCGGCCCGCTTCAGCCGCTCGCCGGTTTCTTCCGCGGCGGCGATGACCTCAGTCCAGGCGACGCCCGGCCCCGGATCAAGGTCCATGATGATCGTATCCGGCTTTTCCCAGTTGCCGACCATCGATCCCCAGGGATGGATCTCGAGAACGGCCGCCTGCACGAGGCCGATCAGGCCGTTCAGATCGCTGATACTCACATAGGGCTCTTCATCCTGCGGATCCTTCGCCAGGGCGATGTTCCGGTTCATGCCCTTCCAGGCGTGCTTCTGGAAAAAGTGCTGGCCGCTGATGCCGTTCGGGCAGCGTACAAGTGCGAGAGGCCGGCCGACGACGAAGGGACCCATGTAACGCCAAACCTCGCTGTAATAATCCGCAAGTCCTGCCTTGGTCACGCCCTCGTCCGGCCAATAGAGGCGGTCGCCATGCGTCAAGGATACGCTGCTGCGGACAGGCTTTTCGGCTGAAGTTCCGGTGGTGGTTTTCGGTGTTTCCCGAACGATATCGAGCGGGTTCTTATCCTCTCTCAAGCCACGGAAGGAGGCGTGACGCAGATGGCCATCGGCCGTCCATGCACGGAACTCGATCTCCGCCACCAGTTCGGGCCGCACGAAGCGGACGCCGCGATTTTCTTCCGCCGTCAGCTTCGTTGCAAAGGGATTTTTCTCCGCTTTCAGGCGGCCGAGCGTTTTGAAAAGCTGCTCGGCAACGACGTGCGTGTAGCCCGTTCCGACGCGACCGACATGTTCGAGCCTGCCTTTGTCATAGACGCCGAGAACCAGTGAGCCGATCGCCTTTCTCAATATTGTGGAGGGAACCCAGCCGCCGATAACGAATTCCTGCTTCGACGAACATTTCGATTTGACCCAGGTCTTTCCGCGACCGGGGCGATAGGGATCGTTGGCGATCTTCGAGACGATCCCTTCCAGGCTCAGCCGGCAGGCGTGGCTCAGCAGCAACTCGCCATTTTCGTCAAAATGGCTGCTGAAGCGAAGTATGCCGGTCTCGGATGGAATGATCTTCTGCAGCAGTTCCTTGCGGCTGACCAATGGACAAGAGCCGAGATCATAGCCATCCAGATGGAGGAGATCGAAGGCATAGAAGACAAAGCGATCGCTGCGGCCTTCGCTGAGGTCCGCCTGAAGTGCTGAAAAGTCCGAGGCGCCGGCCGTCGGCTCGACGACCAGTTCGCCATCGACGATCGCCGTACCGACGGGCAGGTCCTTGAAGGCGGCGATGATCTCCTTGCCGAACCTCCCGGTCCAGTCGAGTCCGCTGCGGGTGAGCAGCTTGATGCGCCCGGCCTCTATGCGGACCTGGAGCCGATAGCCGTCGAATTTGATTTCGTGCAGCCAGCGCGCGCCCGAGGGTGGCT
Source organism: Martinezella tropici (assembly GCF_008370325.1). Taxonomy (GTDB): domain Bacteria; phylum Pseudomonadota; class Alphaproteobacteria; order Rhizobiales; family Rhizobiaceae; genus Rhizobium; species Rhizobium tropici_B. The sequence goes on from NZ_VNIP01000008.1 coordinate 363,037, forward strand.
TTGCCACGAGCGTTGCCAGGGCCGGCTCGATGAAGGCCGGCAAGTGAGCCTTCCTGGCTCCCTTCAAGGACGATGGATCGACAGTCTTCGCATCCGCTTCCGGTTCGGCTTTGCCCGTTTTTTCCTCAGCGGCGCCATTCGCCGTCCGGCTCCTCCTGCGATCGATCTTGCCGGTCTTCGAGGACCAGCCCGGTTTTTCGCCTTGGACCTCGTCGATGACGCGCCCCGTTTTCGCCGATTCCGGCCGCTCATCGAGGATGTCGGGTGCCCCTTCCGGGCGAGCCGCATCGTCTTCCCCCTTGATCAGCAGCCAGTTTTCCCGCTTTTCGCGTGGCTTTCCCGCCATACGGATCAGGTGCCAGCGGCCGCCGAGCTTTTTTCCATGGAGCTCGAATTCGAGATGTCCCTTGTTCAGGCCCTTATGGGGATCGCCAAGCGGCGTCCAGGAGCCCTTGTCCCAGACGAGGACGGTGCCTCCGCCATATTCGCCTTTCGGGATCGTGCCTTCGAAATCGCCGTAATCCAGCGGATGGTCCTCGGTCTGCACGGCGAGCCGTTTCTCGCCCGGCACGAGGCTCGGCCCCTTGGTCACGGCCCAGCTCTTCAGGACGCCATCGAGTTCGAGGCGGAAATCATAATGGAGCCGGCGCGCATCATGTTTCTGGATGACGAAGCTGTCTCCTGAGGCTCTCCGCTTTCCCTTGTTTGCCAGCCCTTTCGGCTCGGTCGTTCTCGTGAAATCACGTTTGCGGTTATAGGTTTCCAATGCCATCGTCAGCCCGCCTTGCGTTGCGACCGGGACGAGGATGCGGTGTGCGATTTCTCTGCCTTGCGAGAGGTCGAGCCGGCCTTCTGTGAGGCGTGCTTCGGACTTGCCTTGCGGCTATCCGCACCGGCGCTCTGGCGCAGGGCCTCCATGAGGTCCGTGACTTTGGCGACCTTTGCCGGCTTGCGTTGCGGGATCGCCCTGCCTTCGATCTTGGCTTTGACGAGCTCCGTCAGAGCTGCTTCGTAACGATCGTCGAATTCGCTGGCGTCGAAGCTGCCTTCCTTCGTGGTAATGATATGCTTGGCAAGATCGAGCATCTCGCCCTTGATCTTCATGTCGGGCACATCCTCGAAAGCGTCTCTTGCCGAGCGAACCTCATAATCGAAGTTCAAGGTGGTAGCGATCAGCCCCTTGCCGTGCGGGCGGATCATGAGGGTTCGCAGGCGGCGAAACAGGACAGCCTGGGCAATGGCGGCTACTTTCTTTCTGCGCATGCCCTCGCGGATCAGCGCAAAGGCTTCCTCGCTGGCCGACGCGGAAGGAGCGAGGTAATAGGGCCGGTCAAAATAAACATCGTCGATATCCGAGCACGCCAGGAAAGCCTTGACGTGCAGGACCTTGTCGCTTTCCGGCACGGCGGCGGCGACCTCCTCTGGCTCCAGCACGATGAAATCGTCCTTGTTGAGCTCATAGCCCTTGACCTGGTCGTCACGCGGCACCGGCTTTTCGGTCTGGCTGTCGATAAACTCGCGCCTGACGCGATTGCCGGTTTCCCGGTTCAGCGTATGGAAGGAAATCCGCTCCGAGGTCGAGACCGCCGCGTAAAGGGCGACGGCGCAGCTGACCTCTCCGAATTTCAGATACCCTTTCCATTGCGCACGCGGGCTCATATGCGGCTCCAAGTCGTCTAAGTTCCAACTCGACAATGGAAGTCAAACGACATTCGCCGATCATTGTTCCCAGCCTGCCCGGAAGCGGCGCACCATCAGCATGCTTGAAGCCATCGAGTAACGCCCGAGGCACCGTGTATGGACGCGGCTCCTTAAGGAAACCGCATCCATCGATGCCGTCCCGATCGAAACCGGCCCATCGAGACCAGGCGCCATCGATATCGGCTCAACGTCACTTCCAGCTGGTATAGTCCGATGCGACGCAGCCGAAGGGTGCGCGTTGATCGCCGAAGCGCTTCTTCAGCTGATCGCAGCCCCAGCGGTTGAGGGGAGCAGGCATCATATTGTTGAGATCCATGGCTGGCGACGTGAATTGCGAACTGGCGCTGGTCACATACCAGAGCCAGTAGCCGAGCACGCCGCCGATGATCAGGAGTATGACGAGGAGGAACCTTGCGAGCCGCGCCAGGATGGACGGGCCTTTTTTCCTTTGTGCGATGAGCTCCGGCGGATGGCCGCCCAGCTCGTCCGCCAGTGGCGCGAGAGTGCTGGCGCGCTCGTCTGCCGTCATGTCAATTCGCTCCAGGCGCTGATCGAGAAGCACGGGGAGCGCCGCATTTCCATGCCAGACGGCCAGGCCCACGGCTTTGCCGCCCTTTTCGCCGACGAGAAGAGGTTCCTGTCCCGGTTCGAAACGTGTATGTGCCGCTCTTCCAGTCCGTCTATCGGCTACCTTATCCGCATAGGTCACCATCAATCGCTTGCCTTTGCGCTGAAACGTGGTGATCTCCACGGGAACCGGCACCAATTGAGCGGGTTGGCGCAACTGTCCGCGAACTCGCCAGAGGCGCAAGAGCTGGAAGATCATGGCGATGCAGGCGCCGCCGAGCAGGGCAACGAACACGGCTAGCGTGATGATCCGGTTCCAGAGCTTTTCAAGCCCGAGGCTGAGGGTCGCCAATTCCGGGTGATCCGCGGAGATCACCAGGTCCGTTTCATAGTCGCCGGCATGGATGTCGACGAACATGATCTCGACATCCTTGTTGTAGTTCTGGCCCTTATAAGCATAATTGAGATGCGCGGAACACCCGGTGAAGAAGCCCTTCTGGGTCGAGCATTTTCCATCGCGGATATCGCCACTATCGAGCACGACGGGATTTTGGTTGATCGTCCAATCCCTCAATATGCCGGGTGTTTCGGAAACCGCCATGAAAACGGTCAGGCCGATCAATATCGGCAGTGAGAAGTAGACGGCTCTCGGCATTGAAATCACGCCCTGAGCCAGCATGAGAGCTCTCTGGGGAAGCTTAATCGTCGGGAATGTCATTGTCTGCCTGAAACTCCGAATGGTTGCGTAGGCATCCGCAAACCAAGGGCGAGGCGGCGACCTCGCAAAATCCTGGGGTCCGACTTTGCGCCTACGATTGCAGCGCGGAAAAATAGACGATTTGCGTGACAGCTCAATATGCGGCTGTGGAACATCCGCAACTTAAAGGCGGCGTTGTCGGTAAACGCTCGCACGGTGTGACCTTTTTGTCCCGCAAGGTTGACCTACCCCGTCGATATTCCCGTCGACCGTGATGTCAACGATCGGGCTGGCGCCCAGCCGTAAGCGTCATCAAGTTGCGTCGAGATAGGGCTTCAAGGGCATGTCATCACGCCTCGGCACCGTCTGCCGTTCGATCATATGGTGGATGATCGGCGGCTGATCGCCGCGATGCAGAGCATCGAGGTGTTCGGCGACCTCGACATCGGCATGCGTCTGGCGCTGGCTGTGGCGGACATAGTCTATCCAGGTCGGCAGATGGTAGCTTTCCGTCCAGGTGTTCGGCTTTTCCAGATCGCGCAGCAGCGACCATTGCTTTGCCCCATCCCGGATTCTCATCCGGCGTCGTTGCGCCATGACGGCCAGAAATTCCGGCACGTCTTCCTGATCGATGCTGTAATCCACCATCACCAGAATAGGGCCGCTTCGGGAGCGCAGGTCGAGCTGGAGCTGCGGTTCGCTGAAGGTGTTGGTCGGATCGAGGTTCAAGGATTCGAAGTCCGGCTGGCGCAGCAGGATACCAAGCAGGCCGCCTACGGCAAGAGCGGCGCTGGCGATGAAGAGCGCGCCGGTAACACCATGGGCGTCGGCCAGTTCGCCCCAGAGCCAGCTTCCCATGGCCATGCCGCCGAAGGTGGCGGTCTGGTAGAGCGAAAGCGCACGGCCGACGACCCAGCGCGGGGTCGAAAGCTGGACGGTGACGTTGAACAGCGAGAAGGCCTGCACCCAGGCGACACCTGCCGGCATGAGGAGAAGGCAGCTCAGCCACACCTGATTGCTCAACGCCAGAAAGATGCAGCTGACTGCCAGCGTGAAGAAGGCGCCGCGGATCACCCATTCATTGCTCAGGAGATCGCGAATGCGGCCGATCAGCAATGCCCCGCAAATGGCACCGAAGCCGAAGAAGCCGAGCATGATGCCATAGGTGATGGCAGTACCATGCACATGGTCGCGCGCGACGAGCGGCAGCAGCGCGAGAATGACGATCGCCGTCAGGCCGAAGGCGAAGCCGCGGCACATCACCTTGAGCAGATTCGGCGACATCAGGACATAGCGAAATCCGGCCGACATAGCACTGCCGAAGGGTTCTCGCGGCAGGGCGTTGCGGTCAGGCGCCTTTTCCCAGCGCCACAATGTAAAGATCAGGGCGAAATAACAGAAGACATTGAAAAGAAATGCGAAAGCAGCACCTGCCGCCGCCACGATGACGCCGCCGATTGCCGGCCCGATGCTGCGCATCAGATTGTAACTCATGCTGTTGAGTGCGACAGCACCCGGCAGGTGGTCGCGCGGCACGACATCGCCCATGGAGGCCTGCCAGGACGGATTGTGCAAGGCGCCGCCGCAGCCGATCAGGAATGTGAGGCTAAGCAGCAGCCAGGGCGTCAAGGCATTGGTGTAGGAAAGTACGGCCAGCGTCGCGGATACGCACAGCATCAGCATCTGCGCGATCAGCATGATCCGTCTTCGGTCGTAATTATCGGCCAGCGCCCCGGCTGCGAGCGAAAAGATCATGACAGGCAGCGTGGTGGAGGACTGGACCAGCGCCACCATGCCGTGAGACGTCGCAAGGCTGGTCATGAGCCAGGCGGCGCCGACACCTTCGACCAGCCCGCCGAGATTGGAGATGAGCGTTGCCGACCAGAGCGAACGGAATGTCCTGGACTGGAACGCGACGAGCGGCGAGGTTCTGTTGGGCATGTCGGCTTTTCTTCATCGGATTGTCTTGCTCGGCGGCGCGGCAAACTCTCCCAAAGCGCATGCACAGCCGAGTCGAACCCAGCCTATAGTGATTTGCTAAATTCCGAAATGATTTTGGAATAATATTCTCACTGGTGAAAATGCGCGCCGCGCCGGGCTGATCCGCAGATCCGTGGCCAGGCGAAGGCGCGCTCTATTTATCCATCGGGCCTGATGCCCATTTTTCCCAGAGAGATTGAAGTCGCATGGAAATCCCTATGCGAACAGGGCGGCTTCCGATCTTTGACTCACCGTCGCCTGCTGCTTTGCATCTTTCGCTTTCATCGGCTTGCCGGCGACATAGACCTCTCTGATGTTGCGGTCGTCGCCCATCGTCTGAAGGATGAAGAGCTCCTCGGCCAGCGAGGTTGCGGTGCGCATGCGGAATTCCATGGCCGACTTGGCGCTGGAATCAAGCACGACGATATCGGCATCCGCGCCCGCCTGCAGCGAGCCGATCTGCTTTTCGAGGCCAAGCGCCAACGCATTGCCGCGCGTCATGCGGTAAAAGGAGTTGAACGGCGTCAACCGCTGTCCCTGCAGATGCAGCACCTTGTAGGCCTCGTCCATCGTCTCCAGCATGGAGAAGCTGGTGCCGGCGCCGACGTCGGTCGCAACCGACCAGCGCGCGCCACGCTTGTCGAACTGTGCGGCGTTGAAAAGCCCGGAGCCAAGGAAGAGGTTCGAGGTCGGGCAGAAGACACCGACCGCGCCGGTTTCCGCCAGCACGGTAACCTCCCGTTCGCTCATATGGATGCAGTGGCCGAGCAGCGTGCGGCTATTGAGCAGACCATAGCGGGCGTAGATATCCGTATAGTCCTTCGCCTCGGGATAAAGGGAGGTGGCAAAGGCGATCTCGTCGCGATTTTCGGAGAGATGCGTCTGAACATAGCAGTCCGGATGCTCGGTGACGAGGGCTCCGCTCATCTCCATCTGCTCGGGCGTCGAGGTGATGGCAAAGCGCGGGCTGATCGCATAATGCGCGCGGCCGCGGCCATGCCATTTCGCAATCAGCCGCTTCGTCTCGTCGTAGCCGCGCTGCGGCGTATCGCGCAGCGCATCCGGTGCGTTGCGGTCCATCATCACCTTGCCGCCGATCAGGCACATGCCGCGTGCTTCGGCAGCCGTGAAGTACGCATCAACGCTTTCCGGGTGTACCGAACAGTAGGCGACCGCCGTCGTCGTGCCATTCGACAGGAGCTCGTCCATGAAGCGGTCTGCCACTTCAGCCGCGTGGGCGGCGCGAGCGAACTTCTGCTCCTCGACGAAAATATAGGTATTCAGCCATTCGAGCAGCTGCGCGCCATAGGAAGCGATCGCCTGCGTCTGCGGGAAATGCAGATGCGTGTCGATGAAGCCGGGCAGGATAAGGTTCGGGCGATGGTCCGCGATCCTGATGCCGGCATCGGCCAGCTTGCGAATGTCGCCATAGGAGCCGACTTCCACGATCTTTCCATCACGAACGTAGACGGCGCCGTCCTCGATATAACGGTAGGAGGCGGCATCATCGATGCCTTGCGGCTCGGCAAGGAAGGTCAGCACACGGCCACGGATCAGGATTTCATTCATTGGGTCTTCTCCCCATTGATGGCACTTTCGTACCAGGAAACGAGCAGGCGGCGCTCCTCGTCGGTAATATGCGAGGCGTTGGCCGGCGGCATTGCGTGGCTGCGCCCGGCCTGCAGATAGATCTCGCGGGCGTGGGCGGCGATGTCGCGGTCGGTCTCGAAGACGACGCCCTTTGGCGGCGCGATGATGCCCTCCCAGCTCGGCTCCTTCGCATGGCACATGGAGCAGCGCCCCATGATCGTATCGCGAACTTTCGGGAAGGCCTCGGCCGTGACGAAGGGCTGCTGGGTAGCCGAAATCTTGATGGCGGTTCCTTCGCCCGTGAGTATCTTCGGCACCGTGGAGAGCCACATAATGATGATGAACAGGACAACGGTGACGATCCACGTCCAGGTCGGGTTGCCGGCATTGGCGTGACGGGTGTTGAACCAGTGGCGGATCGTGACGCCCATCAGGAAGACGAGCGAGGCGATGATCCAGTTGAACTGCGTGCCGAAAGCCAGCGGATAGTGGTTCGACAGCATGAGGAACAGCACCGGCAGCGTCAGGTAGTTGTTGTGCGTCGAGCGCTGCTTGGCGATGCGGCCATATTTCGGGTCGGGCGTGCGGCCGGCGATCAGGTCGGCGACGACGATCTTCTGGTTCGGGATGATGATGAAGAAGACGTTGGCCGACATGATCGTCGCCGTGAAGGCGCCGAGATGCAGGAAGGCCGCACGACCGGTGAACAGATGTGTGTAGCCCCATGCCACCCCAACCAGAATGAAATAGAGCGCCACCATCAGCCGCGTATTGTCGTTGCCGAAGGGCGACTTGCAGATCAGGTCGTATAGGAGCCAGCCGCCAGCAATCGAGCAGAGCGAAATGGCGATTGCTACCGGCTTCGAGACGTCGAGCACGGCAGGGTCGATCATGTAGAGGTCTGCGCCGGCATAGTAGACGAGACAGAGCATGCCGAAGCCCGAAAGCCAGGTGACGTAGCTCTCCCATTTGAACCAGACGAGATGGTTCGGCATATTGGCCGGCGCCACCAGATATTTCTGGATATGATAGAAGCCGCCGCCATGAACCTGCCATTCCTCGCCATAGGCTCCAGGCGGCAAGGCCGGATGCTTTTTCAGGCCGAGGTCGAGCGCGACGAAATAGAATGACGAGCCGATCCAGGCAATCGCGGTAATGACGTGCAACCAGCGGACGGCAAAGGTTAGCCAGTCCCAGGCGATGGCATATTCATACATGGGAACTCCTCCCGATCTTTACGGGACTGTTTGCCATCGCTCGATTTTCTCGAAAATCCCGGTTAATCCGCCAACACTTTCAAAAAAATCTATAAGATGACCCCTGCTTCGCTCCGCACGCCGATGTGGTAGAAAGGTGCCATGTCCTATCTTGATAATGTGCGTGTCTTCGTTCGCGTGGTCGAACTCGGTACCCTTTCAGCGGCAGGGCGCGACCAGCGCGTTACGCCTGCGGTCGCGAGCAATCGCATCAAGGAACTCGAGCGTCATCTCGGCGTGCGCCTGTTCAACCGCACGACGCGCAAACTGTCGCCGACCGAGCATGGCCGCGTCTTCTATGAAAAGGCCGTAAAGATCATCGAGGCTGTCAATGAGGCCGAGGCGGCAATCGCCGATCTCTCGCGCAATCCGAAGGGGTCGTTGAGGATCACCGCGCCGCTCGGCATCGGCCGGCGGCTGATCGCCTCAGGCATTCCGGAATTCCACGATAAGTACCCGGATATCGAGGTGCGCGTGCGCCTGTCGGACCATAATGTCGATATCCTGGCCGAAGGCGTCGACGTCGCCTTCAAGCTTGGCGTGCTGGAGGATTCGAACCTGCGCATGCGCGGCATCCTCAATTGCGAACGGGTGCTATGCGCGTCGCCGGCCTATCTCGCGCAGCGCGGCGTGCCGCCGACCGCCGATTCTCTGATTGCCGACAAGCATGACTGTCTTCTCCTGCGCTATCCCGGCTCGAAGGAGTATTATTGGACACTGGTGACAGCGGAAGGTCCCCGTAAATTCGAAATCGCTGGTCCTTATGATAGCGACGATGGCGACGTGCTTACCCAATGGGCGCTGGAAGACCGCGGCATCATCAACAAGCCGCTGTTCGAGGTGAAGGCCTATCTGAAGGAAGGTCGACTCGTCGAGATCCTGAAGGAGAGCCCTCCGGCTCCGGTTCAGCTCGCCGCCATCTACCCGCATAAGCGCTTTCAGGATCCGAAGGTGCGCCTGATGATCGATTTCATGGCGGAGCGCTGTCAGCGGCTCATTGGCAAGCTGCTCGAGGACGAGCCGGCGGCTGCGGCCTCCTGATCCGAAGGCGACAGATTGATCTCCGCTTGAATCAAACCAGCGAAATCATATATGACTACCAGTAGTCATATGGAGAAAGGCCATGAAGGAAATCCAGTTCAAGGATGCAAAGGCGACGCTTTCCGCTGTGGTCGATCAAGCCGTGGCCGGTGAGCCGATCGTTATTACCCGCCATGGCCGAAAGGAAGCAGTGCTGGTTTCCTTCGAAGAATGGCAGCGGGTTTCCAAGGTGCCTGATTTCGCCGATCTGCTTTTGGCCTTTCCCGGCGAGCCGGCAGATATTCCCGAGCGATCGCGAAAGCCCGCCCGCGCATTGCGTGAAAACGGCTTCTGATCTTGTATCTGCTGGACACCAATATCGTGTCGGCCAATGCGCCGAACAAGCGCAACGTAGGCGCTGACGCATTTGCGAGCTGGATGCGTGCCAATAGCGACCGGCTTTATCTTTCGGCAATCACCATCGCCGAGATCGAAGCCGGCATCGCTAGAGCGGTCAGAATCGGGGCGACGACGAAAGCGGAGCACCTGCGCCGCTGGCTCGCAGCGGTCGAACATTTCTATGCCGGCCGCATCTTGCCGTTCGGAGTTGAGGAAGCGAGACATGCTGGCCTGATGCTTGACCGGGCGCGTGCTCACGACCCCGGCTTCGAGGACATCGCCATTGCCGCAACTGCTGCTGCGCACGGCCTTACGGTTTTGACGGCCAATGAGCGCCATTTCGAACCGCTTGGCGCGCCGTTCGCGAATCCCTTGAAGCAGTTACCCATTATCCAATGATGGGCAATGCCTGGATTAGTTGCCCTCGACCAGCCCAAATTTGGGGAGCCACGTGGGTCTACGATACCGCACGCAAAGATATTGAGGTCATTTCGGAAATTTCTAGCGGCTGACGCTGCCCGCAAGCCTTGCGTGATCGGCGGCCCAGGTCAGCGCTGCCGTCATGATCTCGGCAGCGGCCAGCGTCGCGATGACCGTGGGACGCTTGTCCTTCACCGCCGTACCGCCGATCGGGCAGATGAGGCGATCGAAAAGTTCCGCCTGGCCGGTTTCGCGCGACAGCCAGTTGCGGAAGGTGGCGCGTTTCGTCTTCGAGCCGATCATGCCGACATAGGCGGCATCGTTACGTTTGAGCGCCTCGGCGGCAATCAGGAAATCGAGCGCGTGATCATGGGTGAGGATGACGAAGCTGCTGCCTGCAGGTGCGTCGCGCACCACGGCTTCCGGCATGGCCGTGAGACAAGTCTCAATGCGCGGCACGTTGGAGGCGGTCAGTTCATCTTCCCGCGTATCGACAAGCACGACACGCAGCGGCGCGAGTGAAAGTGCCGCGGCGAGGGCATCACCGACATGGCCGGCTCCGAAAACATAGACATGCGGACGCGCGGCCATTTCCCGGTCGCTGCGGGCGATAAGGTCGTTTGCAAGTTCAGGATTGAGCGCGGTGAAGGCAAGTCCAACCCGGCCGCCGCAGCATTGGCCGATCTCCGGGCCGAGCGGCACGTTTATCGGCTCGGCGGTAAGGCCGGAGCGCAAGGCTCGGCGCGCCTGGTCGATCGCCATATATTCGAGGGTCCCGCCGCCGATCGTCGCGAAGATCGCCCGTTCCGACACGAGCATCCAGGCATCGGTATCGCGCGGTGCCGAGCCCGCGACGCCAGTCACCTCGACCAGGATCGACGCCGATTCACGGCGCAGAAAATCCCGGATATCTTCGTAGGCGACGGACATTACCTCACTCCTTTTGCGCGGCCTTCAGACGCTCGATCGCCATCAGCACCCGCTCGGGCGTTGCCGGCGCATCGAGGCGCGGGCAGATCCTGTGGTCGGCCACACTCGCCACCGCGTCCGAAAGAGCATGCAACACCGACAGGCCGAGCGGCAGCGGCGGCTCGCCCACTGCCTTCGCCCGATGGATCGTCGGTTCATAGGCCTCCGACCAGTCGGTCAGTGCTACATTGAAAATCTTCGGGCGGTCGGATGCAAGCGGGATCTTATAGGTGGAGGGCGCATGGGTGCGTAGTCGGCCCTTGCCATCCCACCAGAGCTCCTCCGTCGTCAGCCAGCCCATGCCCTGGATGAAGCCACCCTCGACCTGGCCGATATCGATCGCCTTGTTCAGCGAGCGGCCGGTATCATGGAGAATATCGGTGCGTTCGACGACGTATTCGCCGGTCAGCGTGTCGATGGAAACCTCTGAGCAGGCCGCGCCATAGGCATAATAGTAGAAGGCATGGCCACGGCCGGCCTTGCGGTCCCAATGGATCTTCGGTGTCTTGTAGAAGCCAGCCGCCGAGAGCTGGACGCGGGCCATATAGGCCTTCTTGATAAGTTCGGGGAAGGATATCTCGATATCGCCGATCCGCACGCGATTGGGCAGAAACACCACCTGCTCGCGGGGCACTTGATGGCTTTCCGCCGCGAAGGCGATCAGCCGATCCTTGATCTGGCGCGCGGCGTTTTGCGCCGCCATGCCGTTCAGATCCGCGCCCGAGGAGGCGGCGGTCGGCGAGGTGTTCGGTACCTTGGCTGTCGTCGTCGCTGTGATCTTCACCCGGTCGAGATCGATCTGGAACTCTTCCGCCACGACCTGCGCCACCTTCAGGTGCAGGCCCTGTCCCATCTCCGTGCCGCCATGGTTCATGTGCACGGAACCGTCGCTGTAGACATGCACCAGCGCGCCGGCCTGGTTCGATTCCGTCTTGGTAAAGGAGATGCCGAATTTCACCGGGGTCAGCGCGATGCCGCGCTTGACGATGCGGCTCTTCGCATTGAATTCGGCGATGGCCTTACGGCGCCCGGCATAATCGGCACTTTCCTCCAGCTCCGCGACGATGCGCTGGACGATGCAATCCTCAACGGTCTGGTGATAGGGGGTTAGGTTGCGTTCGCCATCGACGCCCATCGCGTCATAGAAATTCAGCTTGCGGATGTCGAGCGGGTCCTTGTCGACGGCGAAGGCCACCTCGTCGATAACGCGCTCGGCTCCCACCATGCCCTGCGGGCCGCCGAAGCCGCGAAAGGCGGTGTTGGAGACGGTATTGGTATAAAGCGGCGCCGACTTCGCATGAACATGCGGGAAGAAATAGGCGTTGTCGCAGTGGAACAGTGCACGGTCGCCGACCGGGCCTGAGAGATCGGCGGAAAAGCCGGCCCGGAGCGCGAACGTATAATCGACGGCGAGGATGCGGCCGTCGTGGTCGAAGCCGACATCGTAGTCGATGGCAAAATCATGCCGCTTGCCGGTCGCCACCATGTCTTCGTCGCGGTCGAGCCGGACCTTGACGGCGCGCTTCAGCCTCTTGGCGGCGATTGCTGCAATCGCGGCGCATTGGTTTGCTTGCGTTTCCTTGCCGCCGAAGCCGCCGCCCATGCGGCGAACCTCGATCGTAACAGCATTGCTCGGGACGCCCAGCGCATGGGCGACCATATGCTGCGTCTCGCTCGGGCCTTGGGTGGAGCAATAGACGACGACTTCGTCATCTTCGCCAGGCACGGCAAGCGAGACCTGGCCTTCGAGATAGAAATGATCCTGGCCGCCGAGCCGCATGCGGCCCGTCACCCGCCTCGGTGCGCTTTCAAGCGCGGCTGCCGCATCGCCGCGCTTCAGCGTCAGCGGCGTGACGACCTGGCAGTGGGTCGAAACGTCGAGATCCCAAATATCGATATCGGCCGGCAGTTCCTCGTATTCGATCTTGGCCAGCCGCGGGGCGCGGCGGGCTTGCTCGCGCGTTTCCGCGATCACGCAGAAGATCGGCTGCCCGTGGAACTCGACCTTGCCGGTGGCAAGCACCGGGTCGTCGTTCATGTAGGAGGGCGAGATATCGTTGACGCCGGGCACGTCCTCATGGGTCAGTACGGCAACGACGCCGGGCGCTGCACGCACCGCGGAGAGATCGACCGATTTTAGGATGCCGTGCGCGACGGTTGACAGGCCAAGGCCGGCATGCAGCGTGCCTGTCGGTTCGGGAATGTCGTCGATATAGACGGCCGTACCGGAGACATGTTTGTGGGCGGAGTCGTGGCGCGGGCTGGTGTGAACCCCGCCGACGATGGTTTCGGCCTTGATATCGGAAGCATGCTTGTTCATGGCCTATGCAGCCTCATATCTGGACACCTGAGCCGGTGCCGCACGGGAGGTCGTTTCCAGGTAGAAACGCAATAGAAGATTCTTCGCCGCGAGCGACCGGTATTCCGCGGTGGCGCGCATATCGGTCAGCGGCGCGTAATCCTCGGCGTATTTTTCCATCGCCGCTTCCACCGTCGCCTCGTTCCAGGGCTGTCCGAGCAGTGCTTTCTCAACGGCGAAGGCCCGTTTCGGCGTCGCCGCCATGCCGCCATAGGCGATCCGGATTTCTGCGACCGTACCATCTTCGGCAAGCGCCAGGCGGAAGGCGCCGAGCGTTGCGGTAATGTCCTCATCTCGCCGCTTCGTCACCTTGTAAACCGCGAATTTTTCGTCCGCTGCCGGAACCGGAACATGCACGGCTTCGACGAATTCGCCCGGCTGGCGGTCCTGCTTGCCATAGGCGATGAAAAAGTCCTCGAGTGCTGTGGTGCGGCGGGTCTTGCCCCGACGCAAGGTCAGCGATGCGTTAAGTGCGATCAAGGCCGGCGGCGTGTCGCCGATCGGCGAGCCGTTGGCGATGTTGCCGCCGATCGTTCCCATATTGCGCACCTGCTGGCCGCCGATACGGGCGATCAGCGGACCGAGTGCAGGAATGTGCTGGGAGAGCGTCGCGATCGCTTCGGAATAGGTGACGCCCGCACCGATCGAGATGATGCCATCCTGCACGGTGATCGACTTCAATTCCTGAAGCCCGGCGATGAAGATCACGGGTGAAATATCGCGCATGTGCTTGGTGACCCAAAGGCCGACATCAGTGGAGCCGGCAATCACCGTCGCGGTCAGCGACGCTTCGAGAACCTCTGCGAAATCATCGAGGCCAGCCGGCACGATCAGCCGATGGCGGCCTTCGCCGATCTGGACACGCGCACCATCGGCAAGAGCCTTCAGCCGCGCGGTCATGGTTTCACGCTCGATAAGCAGGGGATCGTTCTCGGTCCCGCCATAACTGGAAACGGCCCGCGCGGCGCGCAGGATCGGCTCGTAGCCGGTGCAGCGACAGAGATTGCCTTGGAGTGCCGTTTCGATCTGCTGATCCGTCGGGTTCGGCGTCTGCATCCAGAGCCCGTAGAGCGACATGACGAAGCCCGGTGTGCAGAAGCCGCATTGCGAACCGTGAAAATCGACCATCGCCTGCTGCACCGGATGCAGATGGTCGTCGCTGGCTGCCAGATGCTCGATGGTGACGACATGGCAGCCGTCGAGCGAGCCAAGAAAGCGAATGCAGGCGTTGACGCTTTCATAGGCGAGGCCGCCCGCCGGCGTCAGCCGTCCCACAAGCACCGTGCAGGCGCCGCAGTCGCCCTCGGCGCAACCTTCCTTCGTGCCCTTCAGCGAGCGGGAAAGCCGCAGCCAGTCGAGCAGGGTCTGGTCCGGCGCAACGTTGTTAAGGGCAATGTCCTGGCCATTGAGGATGAAACGCAGTTCGGAACGGATTTTTGCTGCCGTCATCGTTCAGCTCCCGCGGTAGGTGGAATAGCTGTAGGGCGAAAGGAGCAGCGGCACATGGTAGTGCGCGCCTTCGTCTGCGAGACCGAAGCGGATCGGAATGACGTCCAGAAACATCGGGCCATCGGCAGAACGGCCAAGATAGTCACCGGCATGAAAGCGCAGCTCGTAGGTGCCAGCCTTCATGTTTTCGCCTGATAGCAAAGGCGCATCGCAGCGGCCATCATCATTGGTCTCGGCGGATTTGAGATGGCGATGCGTGTCGCCCTCGACCCGGTAGAGATCGATGCGTAGACCCATTGCGGGCCTGCCGAGCGCGGTATCCAGCACGTGGGTCGTGAGCTGGCCGGCTTCTGGCGAATGAGACTGCATGTTTTTCTCCCGAACGTAGCGCTCCTGCCTCCACTATCCGACAGGCCTATTCCCCTGAAAAGCAGCCGTAACGTTCGAGACTTTCAAAATTTCCAAGGGGAATAGCGCGTGCGATTTGCGGTTAGACATTTGCCGTCGACGACATTTGGAGGAGTGTTTCATGCGATATTGCCGTGACATGCACGGATATGGCCGGACGCCGCCGGCGGCTCAGTGGCCGGGCGAGGCGCGCATCGCCGTGCAGTTCGTCCTGAATTATGAAGAGGGCGGCGAGAACTGCGTGCTGCATGGCGATGCGGCGTCCGAAGCCTTTTTGTCTGAAATCGTCGGCGCTGCTCCATGGCCGGGACAGCGCCATTGGAACATGGAATCGATTTATGAATATGGCGCCCGCGCCGGCTTCTGGCGCCTGCATCGGCTTTTCATCGAGAAGCAGCTGCCCGTTACCGTCTACGGCGTTGCAACCGCGCTAAAGCGCTCGCCGGCGCAGGTCGCCGCCATGCAAGAGGCTGGCTGGGAAATCGCCTCGCATGGCCTCAAATGGGTCGAGCATAAGGATATGGGGCCTGAAGAGGAGCGTGCGGCGATCGCCGAGGCGATCCGCCAGCATACGATCGTTACCGGCGAGCGGCCGCGCGGCTGGTATACCGGCCGCTGCTCGGTCAACACTGTCGATCTGGTGACGGAAGCGGGCGGTTTCGATTACATCTCCGACACCTACGCCGATGACCTTCCCTATTGGCATGAGCATGGCGGTCGCTACCAGCTCATCATTCCCTATACGCTCGATGCCAACGACATGCGCTTTGCGACGCCGCAGGGCTTCAATAGCGGTGATCAGTTCTTCAACTACCTGAAGGATTCCTTCGACGCGCTGTACGCCGAAGGTGCTGCCGGTAGCCCGAAGATGATGAGCATCGGCTTGCATTGCCGTCTGATCGGGCGGCCCGGCCGCATCATGGCACTCGCTCGCTTCATCGACTACGTCCAGAGCCACGAAAAGGTCTGGATCGCGCGCCGCGTGGATATCGCCGAGCACTGGGCGAAGACGCATCCGCCAAGGCCGGTCTCGGAGCGGCCCTCGCAAATGCCGGAGGGCGCCTTCGTCGAGCGCTTCGGCGGCGTCTTCGAGCATTCGGCCTGGATCGCACGCCGCGCCTTCGCTGATGAACTTTCGCCGGCAAACGATACGGCGATCGGGCTCCATGCCGCGCTCGCCTTCCAGTTCCGGGCGGCAAGCGAGGAGGAACGGCTGGGCGTACTGGTCGCCCACCCGGATCTTGCCGGCAAGCTGGCGCAGGCGAAGCGTCTGACGACGAGCTCTACGGAAGAGCAGGCTTCCGCTGGGCTCGATGCGTTGACGGACGAGGAGCGGGCGCGTTTCACCGATCTCAATAACCGCTATGTCGCCAAGTTCGGGTTTCCATTCATCATCGCCGTGCGGGATCACACGAAATCCGGGATCCTCGCTGCGTTTGAAGCTCGGATCGAGAACGATCGCGACGCCGAATTCGCCGCCGCCTGCCGGCAAGTGGAGCGGATCGCGTTCCTGCGGCTTGTCGCCATGCTTCCCGATGGAGAAGGGCTGGATCGGAGCACGCAGCGGAGCGCCGCATGAGGTCGGCCATTGCACTTCAAGAGCACAAATGAGGAGAGCGTGTATGAAAGTGATCGAGATTCAGCCGTTAACGCGTGTCGCCTTCTTTCCCTTCGGCGAGGTGATAGAGATGGAAGGGGCCTATAACTACCCCATCAATGCCGGGAAATGTGTGCGATACCATGATCTGGCAAAAGTCGAGACGACCGGGGAGAAAGCGCGTGCGATGATCAGTCTGCTGCGTGGCGAGCCTTACAAGCTGCCGCTGGAACTGCAGATGGTGGAGCGGCATCCGCTCGGCAGCCAGGCCTTCATACCGCTGAGCGACAATCCCTTCCTGGTCGTCGTCGCGCGGGAAACCGCAAATGGACCGGGCGAGCCATTGGCCTTCCGGACGAAGCCGGGGCAGGGCGTCAATATCGGCCGCAATGTCTGGCATGGCATCCTCACACCTCTCGACGGCGTCTCGGATTTTGCCGTCGTCGACCGGGGCGGCGAGGGTGTCAATCTGGAAGAGCATTTCTTCGGGGAGCCGTTTCTGATCCGCTGATCGCGGAACGGGTTTAAATGAAGCAAGGGGCGCCGCAATTCCGGCGCCCCTTTACCATTTGAATATCTCGCTTCTCATCCTGCCTGCGACGTACAGCCGCCCGCCGGTCGTTTCAGGCAATTGCCCATCCGTGAGATGCGCGGCATTTCAGGCCCTAGCTATCTTGCCGGATAAGCAGGCAGATCTTGCAAACAGATTGGGAGCCGGACCATCGCAACGGGCGATCCGGCTCCCTTGACATGCACCGTTTTGGCTAGTTCGCGAAGAAGGCGAAGCGGACGATGAACAGGGCGGCAACGATCTGCGTCGCCAGATGAAGCGTCTTCCAACGCCCGGTGCAGACCTTCAGGACGACATAGCTGATGAACCCGAAGGCAAGGCCGTTGGCGATCGAGTAGGTGAACGGCATTGCGAGTGCCGTCAGCGCTGCCGGTGCCGCCTCGGTCAGGTCGTCCCATTCGATCTCGGTCAGCTCGCGCATCATCAGGCCGGCGACATAGAGCAGGGCCGGTGCGGTTGCATAGGCGGGAACGGAGCCAGCGAGCGGTGAGAAGAACAGCGACGCCAGGAAAAGCACGGCGATCGTGAATGCCGTCAGGCCGGTGCGGCCGCCCGCCTGGACGCCCGAGGCGCTTTCGACATAGGCTGTCGTACTGCTGGTGCCCATCAGCGAGCCGGCGACGATGGCCGCACTGTCGGCAAGCAGCGCCCTGCTCAAGCGGTTTGGTTTTCCTTCCTCGAGAAGCTTCGCGCGCTTGGCGACACCGATCAGCGTTCCGGTGGCGTCGAAGACCTCGACGAGCACGAAGACGAGGATGATGTGGATCAGGCCGCCATGGAGGGCGCCCACGATGTCGAGCTGCAGAAAGGTCGGCATCATCGATGGCGGAGCTGAAACGATGCCGTGGAACTGGCTGACGCCGAGGATCCAGGAGAGGACGGTGACGGCAAGAATGCCGATCAGGATCGAGCCTCTGACTCTCATCGCGTCGAGAACGGCAATGACGAAGAAGCCGAAGATCGCAAGAAGCGGGCCTGTCTGTTTCAGATCTCCAAGGCCGATGAGCGTCGCCTTGTTGGCAACGACGATGCCGGCGCTCTTGAGCGCGATGATCGCCAGGAAGAGACCGATACCGGCGGCGATCGCGCTTCTGAGCGAGCGAGGGATGCCGGCGATCAGCCAGCTGCGCACGCCGGTGACCGTCAGCAAGACGAAGATGGCGCCCGAGATGAAGACCGCGCCGAGTGCCTGCTGCCAGCTAAATCCGAGTGTGGCGACGACGGTAAAGGCAAAGAAGGCATTGAGCCCCATGCCCGGCGCCATGCCGATCGGCCAATTGGCAACAAGCCCCATGACGATGGAACCCAGTGCCGCGGCAAGACAGGTGGCGACGAATATCGCATTGCGGTCCATGCCGGTGGTCGACAGGATGTCCGGATTGACGAAGATGATATAGGACATCGTCAAGAACGTCGTCACGCCCGCGATGAGTTCGGTGCGCACGGACGTGCCGTGCTCACTCAATTTGAAAAGTCGTTCAAGCATCGTTCCTCCCTAAGCGTTTCAGGCGCTCATGAATGTCATGGGGCTTGCCCGCATCTCCTCCGATGCGGGCGCGAGAAGCGCCTGTGACCGGCGTTTCGTGGCGAGGGAGATTGTGCGCTTTTAAAGGCTCCGGGCGCTAGAGCCGGATTTCCCTGCAATTTGCGAAAGACATTCTAGTTTTTCAGACTATTTCCAAGCGAGTCGAGTTGCGCTCTGGAGATGGACTTGCGGAAAAGACTGCCAAATGTCCACAACGACATCGATCGGACAACATGACGTTGCATCCAATCTATAGCGCTCGCGGTGGCAAAGCCAACTTATTTTGCGCCGGGCCTTGATCTACAAGAGGCTCATCGTTGTCCCAAGCAGCCTTTAGCGCAAATGGGACAATGACGACCTGGGGCCATAGGATAAGGTCAATGTGCGGTATGGGCCTTGGCAGTGATGTCAACGCCAAGTGCGCGCATCACTGCAAGTGTTGTCTTGAGTGTTGGGTTTCCGCGTTCGCTAAACGAGCGGTAGAGCTGTTCTCGGGATAGCCCGGTTTTGCGTGATATTTCGGTCATGCCTTTGGCGCGGGCGACAACGCCAAGTGCCTTGGCAATGTAGGCCGCATCGCCAGTTTCAAAAGCATCCGCCATGAAAGCGGCGATTTCTTCGTCGTCCACCAGTGCGGCGGCAGGGTCGTAAGTGGATAGTTTTTCAGTCATTTTGTGCACTCCATTCTTTAGCCAGTTTCTTGGCGGTGGCAATGTCGCGGGCTTGCGATCCTTTGTTTCCGCCGCATAGCAACACGATCAGGAGATTTCCGCGTTGCTGGAAGTAGATGCGATATCCGGAACCGTAGTGAATCCGCAGTTCGCTAACGCCTTCACCTACCGGTTCGACGTCGCCCGGCAGGCCTTCGGCCAACCGCATCAGTCGCGCCGCGATGATGGTTTTTGCTCGCTTGTCCTTAAGGCGAGATTCCCATTTTGCGAAGGTCGCCGTTTGCTTTAACTCAATCATGAAGTGAGTTGTAGTCTAAAAACTACATCTGCACAACATCCTTCCTTTCGGGTCTAGCGATGGAACAGACGTCTCCACCCGGAACGGCTCACCCGCCAACTAGTTGCCTGTGGATTCCATGGTGGGGATGCTCGATCTTACGGAGCGCCGAGACGGCGGGATACCATTGCGGCAGCGCTCCTCACACGTTCGCCGATCCGGTGGATGTCTGCGTCCTGAAGGCGATGCTTCGGTCCGGAGATGGAAATGCCCGCTATGGCTTCTCCATGCACGTTCAGGATAGGCGCAGCGACGCAGCGCATTCCCTTGGTTCGCTCCTCGTCGTCGAAGGAGTAGCCGCGGTCCCGCGTCTTCTGCAGCTCCTCGCGCAGCTGCTCGAAGGAACGCATGGTGTTCTCGGTAAAGCGCTCCAGTTCCTTTTTTCTGAAAAGCGTGGCGAGGCGATCGTCGTCATAGGTGCTCAGCAACGCCTTGCCGATGCCGGAGGCATGCAGCGGCGACAGCGTTCCTGGGGGAAAAAACGCCCGGATCGACTCGTGGGTCTCCACCTGGCTGATGAACAGGACATTTCCGTCCTTCTCGATACCCAGATTGGAGGTCTCGCCCGTTTCCAGCATGAGCTCCCGCATGATCGGACGGCTTCGCTCGACGACGTTGGTGCGCCGGAGAAACGCGGAGCCGAGCCGATATGCCTCCGGGCCGATATACCATACCTGGCGATCGGGGCTGATCTCGACGAATTCGCGTCGCTCCAGGGTCGCGAGCACGCGATGCATGGTCGCTGCGGACTGGCCGAGCTTCCCGGCGAGCTCCGAGAGCGTCATCCCCTCGGGCGCCGAAAGCGCATCAAGCACGTCCAATGCGCGATCGAGCGCCTGGATCGTATTTTGTGTCTGAGGACCGTTGAAGGCCTTTGGACGTCCTCGCCGGCGCATTTCGGCTACCATCGGTCATCGTCTCCTTGAGAAGTCTCTTTGCAGAGAAAATTCTGCTCTGAAAAACTAAATTGGCCAATGGAAAAAGTCAAATTACTGTTTTTCATATATAATATCGATATTTAATGTGTTTTGAAAAATGATTTCAAAAAAATTTATCTCCTGTGTCGGACATGCTATCCATCTCTCAACGTTAGGAGGACACCCAGATGTATATGCAAAATCCGGTTTTCATCCCCGGTCCGACGAATATGCCCGAAGTCCTTCGCAAGGCTGCGGACATGCCCACGCTCGATCACCGTTCCCCGCTCTTCGGCGAAATTCTGCGGCCGGCGCTTGCCGGCGTAAAGAAAGTCATCAAAACCGAAAAGGCCTCCATATTCGTATTTCCGTCTACGGGAACCGGTGGATGGGAAACGGCCATCACCAATACGCTCAGCCCGGGTGACCGCGTATTGGCCGCACGCTACGGCATGTTCAGCCATCGCTGGATCGATATGTGCCAGCGTCATGGCCTCGAGGTCGATATCATCGAGGCCGAGTGGGGCGGCGGCGCTCCTACAGATCGCTATGAGGAAGTTCTCGCAGCCGATACCGCGCATGAAATCAAGGCTGTCCTGGTCACGCACAACGAGACGGCAACCGGCGTCAAATCCGATATCGCAGCCATCCGCCGAGCGATCGACGCCGCCGGCCATCCCGCCTTATTATTCGTCGATGGTGTCAGCTCCATCGCCTCGATGGATTTCCGCATGGACGAATGGTCCGTCGACATCGCCGTGACCGGTTCGCAAAAGGGCTTCATGCTGCCCGCCGGCCTGGCGATCACGGCTTTTTCCCCGAAGGCCCTGGCAGCCGTCGACCATGCAAAACTTCCGCGCACCTTCTTCGACATTCGCGATATGGCGAAGAGCTATGCGAACAACGCCTATCCCTATACTCCGGCGGTCGGCCTTCTGAACGGGCTGAAACTGTCGACGGAACTATTGCTCGCCGAAGGACTGGAGAATGTATTTGCAAGACACCGGCGTATTGCCGGCGGTATTCGAGCCGCCGTTCGGGCATGGGGTCTCGATCTGTGCGCCAGAAGCGAAGAACTCTATTCCGACACAGTGAGTGCGATCCGCACGCCGCAGGGTTTCGACGCCACCTCGATCGTTGCCCATGCTGCGAAAAGGTACGATGTCGCTTTCGGAACCGGGTTGGGCGAGGTCGCCGGCAAGGTATTCCGCATCGGACATCTCGGCAGTTTGACTGACG
This sequence comes from Martinezella tropici, assembly GCF_008370325.1. Classification (GTDB taxonomy): domain Bacteria; phylum Pseudomonadota; class Alphaproteobacteria; order Rhizobiales; family Rhizobiaceae; genus Rhizobium; species Rhizobium tropici_B. The sequence continues at coordinate 384,709 of NZ_VNIP01000008.1, forward strand.
TCATGGCTCTGGCGGGCATAGCGGCGGCTGAGATGGCCATGGTCGATCTTGGTCTTGACGTCAAACTCGGCTCGGGCGTTGCGGCCGCTCAGGAACATTATCGCAACGACCACCAATCCAAGATTCAGGCTGCAGCCTGAGGAGCTATATGATGTACATACCGACATTGGCCGATGTGGTGACTGCACATACGCGCATCAAGCCCCACATCCATCGCACACCGGTCCTCACCTCGAGCTTCATCAACTCGCTCGTTGGCGCCGAACTGTTCTTCAAATGCGAGAACTTCCAGAAAGCCGGCGCATTCAAAGCCCGTGGCGCATCCAACGCCGTCTTCGGCCTGAGTGATGAGCAGGCGGCCCGCGGCGTGGCAACGCATTCATCTGGCAACCACGGAACGTGCCTTTCCTACGCCGCCGGGCGGCGGGGCATTCCCTGCACCGTTGTCATGCCGCGCACAGCGCCGCAGGCAAAGAAGGATGCCGTCAGGGGATATGGCGGCAGGGTGGTCGAATGCGAACCTTCGACGTCCTCGCGCGAGGCTGTTTTTGCTGAGGTCGTCGCTGAGACCGGTGCCGAATTCGTGCATCCTTACAACGATCCTCGCGTCATTGCAGGCCAGGCGACCTGCTCGATGGAGCTGATCGAGCAGGTGGACGGGCTCGATGCGGTGGTGGCGCCGATCGGCGGCGGCGGCATGGTGTCGGGGACCTGCCTCACTTTGTCGAACCTCGCGCCGAACATCAGGATCTATGCGGCCGAACCCGAGCAGGCCGATGATGCCTGCCGCAGCTTCAAAGCAGGCTACATCATTGCCGACGACGCGCCGAATACAGTGGCCGACGGTCTGAAGGTGCCGCTCAAGGAGCTGACTTGGCATTTCGTCAGAAACCACGTGGCCGATATCCTGACGGAATCCGAAGAGGACATCGTCGACGCCATGAAGCTCATCTGGAAGCGGATGAAGATCGTCATGGAACCCTCAAGCGCTGTCCCGCTAGCGACGATCATCACGAACAGGAAGATTTTCGCCGGTCAGCGCATTGGCGTCATCATCACCGGCGGAAACGTCGACCTCGACACATTGCCTTGGCAGTAAGGGAGAAAGAGCAATGAACATGGAACCGAAATTCGCCGGCATGGACGTCGGCTACGACGTACCGGCTCTTCCCGGCATGAGCGTCGACGAAATCCAGACGCCATGCCTAATCCTCGATCTCGATGCGCTCGAGCACAACATCCGCAAAATGGGCGACTATGCCAAGGCACACAACATGCGGCACAGGGCGCATGGCAAGATGCATAAATCCGTCGACGTCCTCAGGCTCCAGCAGGAGCTTGGCGGTGCAATCGGCGTCTGCTGCCAGAAGGTTTCCGAAGCTGAAGTCTTCGTGCGCGGCGGCATCAAGGATGTCCTGGTCTCGAACCAGGTTCGCGATCCGGCAAAGATCGACCGTCTTGCGCTTCTGCCCCAGCACGGCGCACGCATCATCGTCTGCCTCGATGACCTCGCGAATGTCGAGGAGCTATCGAGCGCGACGCAGAAATACGGTACAACGCTGGAATGTTTCGTGGAGATCGATTGCGGCGCCGGACGCTGCGGCGTCACGACGACGTCGGCCGTCGTCGAGCTCGCCAATGCCATCCATGCGGCGCCAGGTCTCAAGTTCACCGGCATCCAGGCCTATCAGGGCGCGATGCAGCACATCGACAAATATGAAGACCGAAAGGCGAAGCTCGATGCGGCCATTGCTCAGGTCAAGGATGCTGTCGAAGCGCTGAAGGCCGAGGGCTTAGAACCCGAATTGGTCAGCGGCGGTGGCACGGGAAGCTACTATTTCGAGAGCAATTCGGGCGTCTACAATGAGCTGCAGTGCGGCAGCTATGCGTTCATGGATGCCGATTACGGCCGCATTCAGGACAAGGATGGCAAGAGGATCGACCACGGCGAATGGGAAAATGCCCTCTTCATCCTGACGAGCATCATGAGCCATGCAAAGCCCGACAAGGCAATCTGCGATGCCGGTCTCAAGGCGCAATCGGTCGACTCAGGCCTGCCCTTTGTCTACGGCCGCAATGACGTGAAATACATCAAATGCTCCGACGAGCACGGCGTTATCGAAGATCCGGACGGCGTTCTCAAGATCAACGAAAAGCTCCGCCTGGTTCCGGGCCATTGCGATCCGACCTGCAATGTTCACGACTGGTATGTCGGCGTGCGCAACGGCAAGGTGGAAACGCTTTGGCCGGTGTCGGCCCGCGGCAAGGCTTACTGATGCAATAGGGGGCTTCGGCCCCCGACAAACCAAGCGGAAGCGCCATGATCATCATTCCCGAAAGTGCCATTGCCGAACTGGTCACGCCCTCCGATTGCCTCAAGGCGGTCGAAGAAGTCTTCGCCTCGATGGCGAACAGATCTGCCTATAATTTCCCTGTGATCCGGGAGGCGATCGGGCACGCCGATGCGCTATATGGCTTCAAGTCCGGCTTCGATCGCAAGAGCCTGGCGCTTGGCCTCAAGTCCGGCGGGTTCTGGCCAAACAATGCAAGCAGAGGCCTCACCAATCATCAGTCCACCATCCTCCTGTTCGACGCCGATACCGGAAAATGCCGTGCCGTGGTGGGCGGCAACTTGCTGACTGCGCTGCGGACGGCTGCCGCATCGGCAATCTCGATCAAATATCTCGCCCGAAAAGACGCGAAGGTCCTCGGCATGATCGGTGCGGGTCACCAGTCGACGTTTCAGTTACGCGCAGCCCTCGAGCAGCGCGCATTCGAGAAGATCCTCGCCTGGAACCCGCATCCCGACATGCTGAGCCGTCTGGAGGAGGTTGCCAAGGAGGAGGGCCTTCCCTTCGAGGCAGTCGATCGTGATCGGCTGGGAGCTGAATCGGATGTCATCATCTCGATCACCTCGTCCTTCGCTCCGCTTCTCAAAGCTTCGCAGGTCCGCGCCGGCACGCATCTCGCCTGTATGGGCACGGACACGAAAGGCAAGCAGGAGGTCGAGGCTGAGCTCCTCGCTGCTGCAACCGTCTTCACCGATGAAGTCGCTCAGGCCATAACGATCGGCGAGACGCAGCACGCGATCGAAAGGGGGTTGATCCGGAAAGAGGCCATCGTCGAAATCGGCGCCGTGATCAACGGAACGCATCCCGGTCGAACCTCCGAGGATCAGGTCACGCTGTTCGATGGTACGGGTGTCGGCCTTCAGGATCTTGCCGTTGCTTCAGCCGCCGTCGAGCTCGCTTTGGCGAAAGGCGTGGCAATCGAAGTCGACTTCTGACTTGGCGCATTTGGGGGAGGCCTGAGGCGGTGATGTCGTCTACACTTTCCGCTCGATCGAGTAGGTGGAGATTCGCATGTCAGGCCGACCATTAAGAATTGCAATCAACGGATTTGGCAGGATCGGGCGTTCCGTCCTGCGCCTTCTCCTGCGGGATCGTCGCGATATCGAAGTCGCGCTGATCAACGACATCGCCGATTTGGAGACATGCGCTTATCTCTTTGAATTTGACAGCGTGTACGGCCCGTGGACCGAGCCGATCTCCTTCGAAGACCAGCTTCTTGTCGTCGGCGGGGTGTCGATACCGTTTCACAATGCTCCCGACATCAGCAAACTCGATCTTCGCGGCATCGACGTTGTTCTGGAGTGTACCGGTCATGCCAAATCACGGGTGGTGACACAGCGAGGAATTACAGCCGGAGCAAGGAAAGTTCTCATTTCCGGCCCTTCCGCAGCAGCCGATGTGACGCTGGTGCTGGGGGCGAATGAGGAAGCCTTCCGCGACCAGGCCGTGATTTCAAACGCATCATGCACGACGAATGCGCTTGCGCCGCTTCTGCGCGTCATCGACCGGGAATTCGGTATCATCGGTGGTCAGATGACCACGGTCCATTGCTACACGGCAAGCCAGCCGACAATCGATCAGCCGCGCTCGGAGCTGTCGCGCAGTCGCGCGGCCGCCCTTTCGATGGTGCCCACCACCACGAGTGCACATGCGATCGTCGGCGACGTGCTGCCTCACCTCGCCGGTCTCATCGAAGCCCGCGCCCTTCGCGTGCCGACCGCCAGCGTCTCGGCGATCGATCTGACGGTTGCTGTTCGGAACGTGTCGGACCTGGACACCATGCGCGTAAGGTTGAAGCATGTCGCCCAGGGATCGCCGGTGCTGGGCTGGATCGAGAAGCCATTGGTTTCGGTCGATCTGCGCGGCCGCCCGGAATCCTTCGTCATAAGCGGACCGGAAATGTCGCTTTCCGCCGGCGGCCTCCTCAGGGTGTTCGGCTGGTACGACAACGAATGGGGTTTTTCCAACCGCTTGATCGAGATGGCTCAATATATCGGGCGCGTGCAGTAAGAAGACCGCGATCGCTTGACCGTGCAGAAAGATGCGACGCGTGTCGGGCTGACCTTGCAGCATGAGGATCGTCGTTGATGGTGAGCCGAAACATTCCCTCGTGAATGTTTGCTGCTGTCCGCGGCACGCGATCTCAGGCGATCATATAGCCGCCGTCGACCGGCATCGAAATGCCGTTGACCATGGCCGCCTCATCCGAAAGCAGGAACAGGATCACCTCGGCGACATCAGCAGGTTCGGCAAATCGGCCGAGCGGGATCCGTTCGCGCATCGGCGCTGCCTTTTCGGGGTCGCTCCATGCCTTGATGGCCATCGGTGTCAGCGTGACTGTCGGATGGACGCCATTGACGCGAATGCCCTTTGGCGCCAGCTCTTTCGCCATCACACGCGTCAGGCCGTCCAGCCCACCTTTCGAGGCGCAATAGGCCGCATGGTCCGGTATGCCGACGAAGGCGGCGACGGAGGATACATTGACGATTGCGCCGGAAAGGCCTCTTTCGATCAACGAGCGGGCGAATTCCTGCGCCACGATCATCGGGGCGCGGGTATTGACCGCAAACAGGTGGTCGAAGGCTTCGACCGTGGTGTCGAGAAATGACTGCAGCTCGGTCGTCCCAGCGCAGTTGACCAGATAATCCGCCGGAAGTGCAGCCAGTGCCGCCTGCCGCGTCTTTTCGGCGTCGGCAAGATCGATCTGGATCGCCTCGCAGCCCAGTTCGTCGCGCAGCGAGGCGACATCAGCCGCACTTCTGGTCAAGGCCACGACGCGAGCCCCGCGCTTCACAAGTATTTCCGCCGTCACGCGGCCAATGCCCTTGCCTGCGCCGGTGACAATCACCCTCTTCCCTTCGAAATTCATCAGAACGTCCTCTTACAATCTCTTGCCGTTTTCCTGATCGAAGATATGAACATGGCGCGGGTCAATACGGAAATGCATTGTTCGCCCCGGCGCGATTTCGATCCGCTCGCGAATGAGTGCATCGATCGGCACTCCGCCGACGCGGCCGAAGATCAGCGTCTCGGAGCCGGTGGGTTCGAATACGGACACCTCGACCGGGATTCCGCCATCGCCGATAGTAATGTGTTCGGGCCGAATTCCATAGGTCACCGGCCTGCCGTCCTCGGCGTTGACCGTTTCCACCGGCAGAATGACGCCTTGCTCCGTAATGACGACCTGCCGGCCGTCGCGATTGCCGATCCGGCCTTTCAGGAAGTTCATCGAGGGGCTGCCGATAAAGCCTGCAACGAAAATATTCGCGGGAAAATCATATAGCTCCAGCGGCTTGCCGACCTGCTCCACCCGCCCGTCGCGCATCACGACGATCTTGCTGGCCATCGTCATGGCCTCGATCTGGTCGTGCGTGACGTAGATGGTGGTTGTTTTCAGCCGCTGATGCAATTCCTTGATCTCGACCCGCATGGTCACGCGAAGTTTGGCATCGAGGTTCGAAAGAGGCTCGTCGAAGAGGAAGACCTGCGGATCGCGGACGATGGCGCGGCCCATGGCGACGCGCTGGCGCTGGCCGCCGGACAGCTGCTTCGGATAACGATCGAGGTAACGGGAGAGATCGAGGATTTCGGCGGCGCGGCGCACCTTCTCGTCGATTTCCGCCTTGGGGCGTTTCGCCATCTTCAGGGGAAAGCCCATGTTCTCGGCGACCGTCTTGTGCGGATAGAGCGCGTAGGATTGAAAAACCATGGCGATGTCGCGCTCCTTCGGCGGAGCGTTGGTGACGATACGGCCTCCAATCCTGATATCGCCGCCGCTCACCGTCTCAAGGCCCGCGACCATGCGCAGCAGCGTCGATTTTCCGCATCCGGAGGGGCCTACAAGAACGACGAATTCGCCATCATCGATATCGACGCTGACGCCGTGCATGACCTGAAGGGCGCCATATTTCTTCGTGACGTCGCTAATCTGTACGTTTGCCAATGTCTTCCTCCCGGATGCCGCAGTGCATGCCGTGTTTCGTCGCCGTTGCCGGCATTCATTGCCTCACCCGCGCCGGATGATGTAGGCGCCGAGCACGGCGGAAATCGCCGTCGCTATCCAGACCGAAAGTCCCAATGGTTCAATAAAGCGCATCCAGAGCAGCGACAACGCCACCCAGATGACGACCGAGATGAACAGCCGGTCGAACCAATTCGTCTCAATCGGCAGGAACCCCGCCTTGCGCTCGTCGCTTCCGGATTCCGAAGACATGGCGTTATCCTTTCACGGCACCGAAGGTCAGGCCCGCAACGATGTGGCGCTGCACGACAGTGAAGACGATGAGAGCGGGAATGAGGGTGAAGACCGATATTGCCGCCATGATCCCCCATTGGGTGCCCGTCGTCGTGACATATTCCGAAAGGCCGGTCGTCAAGGTGCGCGCCCTGAAATTGGTCAGGGTCGCCGCGAGCAGATACTCGTTCCATGCGAATACCCAGGTCAGGATCAGCGTCACCGCCAGGCCCGGCCGTGCCAGCGGGAATATGATGTCCGATAGAACGGTCCATGTGCTTGCGCCGTCGACATAGGCTGCCTCGTCAAGCTCTTTCGGAATGCCTTCAACGGTCGGGCGAAGCGTCCAGATCGCGAAGGGAAGGTTGAACGAGCAATAGACGAGGATCATGCCGATCCGCGAATCCGCAAAGGAAAAGCTGCCGATCTTGTAGACCTGCGTCAGCAGCAGGAAGAGCGGCAGCAGGAATACGGCAGGCGGCGCCATTCTGTTGGTGATCGTCCAGAAGAAGATGCTTTCCTTGCCGGCAAGGTCGAACCGCGAAAGCGCGTAGCAGGCCAGAAAGCCGAGCGTCGTCACCAGCAGCGCATTGCCCGAGGAAATGAGCAGCGAATTCAGCATATAGCCGCGCAGCGTCGGATTGTTCAGCACGTCTGTATAGTTCTTCCAGAACAGGCTTCTCAGGATGACTTCTGGCGTCGAGAACAGCTCGACTGTCGGCTTTACCGAGATGACGAAGAGCCAGTAGATCGGAAAGAGGGTCGCAAAGCTGATAGCGATCCACATGATGACCAGAAGCCAGGGATTGCGGGTCTTCATCGCTTCAACCTTTCCTGGCGCGCGGCGCAATCAGGCTGACATAGAGCAGCCAGCAGACGACGATGGTCAGATACAGCACGACGACCGAGATGGCCGAACCATAGCCGTAGTTCGTCTTGGGAAAGACTTCCCTGAAGATGTGCACGCCGATGTAGCGCGTCGCGGAGCCGGGGCCGCCGCCGGTCAGCATCAGCACCTCGTCCACGGTTCGCAGCGCATCCATGAGCCGGATGAAGACGGTGGCAATCAGGGCCGGTCGGATCATCGGAAGCGTGATGTGCCAGAAGATCTGGCTCTTGCCCGCGCCGTCGATCTGCGCCTGCTCGAACGGGTCCGGCGGCAATGAAACCAGAGCGGCGATCAGCGAAAGCGTCACCAGGGGCGTCCAATGCCAGATGTCCATGATCACCGTAACGATGAAAGCCGCAAGCGCGCTTTGGCCGATGTTGAGATCGAAGCCGAACCAGCTGTGCAGCAAATATGGGATGATGCCGATGGAGGGTGTCGTCATCAGCTTCCAAACCGATCCGACGATGATCGGCGCCATGATCAACGGCAGGGTATGGATGGTGCGGAACACCGCTTTGCCGGGGAAATCCTTCAGGAGTGCCTGCGCGAGCACATAGCCGAGCACGATTTCCGAGGTTACGGCGAAGAAAACGAACGCCGCCGTGATGCCCAGGGACGCCAGGAATTGCTGATCGAAAACGACCTTGCGGTAATTTTCCGCCCAGTTGAAGACCATGTGGGGATTGGCTGCAAAGGGATTCCACGCATGAAAGGAAACCCAGACGACATAGACGAACGGAAAAATGCCGAAGAGCCCGAGGATCACTATGGTTGGTGACAGCAAGAGCCAGCCGAGCTTCTGTGAATGCATCGCCCTATCCCCCTGTGGCGGTTGCTAAGGTGCCCGTTTTGCAGCGACGGGAAGACAGGCCGCTATCCACCGCGGCCTGCTCGTTCGGAAGGGAAGGCTATTTGCGATAGCCGAGCGAGGTCAGCTCTTCCTCCGTCTTTGCCGCCATCTTGTCGAGGCCCTCGTCCGGGCCGATCTTGCCGGTCAGGATGTCGAAGAAAATCGGGGCGGTCGCTTCGCGCACCTGGGCGTGGAACGGATAGGGCGGAGCGCCGGCGAAGAGCTTGCCCTGATCTTTCAGCATCGTATAGAAGCCGCCAAGCTTGATATCCATGGCCTTGACCTTGGGGTCGTCGAAGGTTGCGGTATTGGTGACGCGCGGCGCGGCAATCGCCCAGTCAGGCTGCACATCGTTCTGGCCGATGAATTGCAGGAAGAGCAGGGCGGCCTCCTGGTTCTTGGAGGTGACAGGCAGGCCGAAGGCGCCGCCGTCATAATAGCCGACATAACCCTTGCCGGCTTCGGCGGCCTCGAGCACGCCCGGCTTGAGCGGAGGCAGGGCGAAGCCGACCTTGCCCGTGACCTTCGACTGCGAGGAATCGGTCGCGATCCAGGCCGCGTTCTCGCCATAGACCAGACCCTGCGCCACCCGACCGGCGGCGAAGGTCGTGGCGACTTCCGTCCATGTGGATTGTGAGGATTCCGGCGGCGCGATGTCGCGCAGATGCAGCCACCATTTCAGCGCGGCTTTCGCCTTGTCGCTGTTCATCTGGCCGCCATGCTCGACGGTCGCGGCATAGTCCTTCTGCGCATCGATGCCCCAATTGTAGACGCCGAAGGTCGGCGCAACGGTTTCGAAGAACTCGTACCAGGAGGCCGGATGGCCCGTATGGGCCTGCGCCGTCGAGCCCCACAGCTGCATATTGTGATCCTTGCCCCACTGGGTAAAGAAATCAGCGATTTCCGTATATTGCTCGTGGGTCGTCGCGGGCTTCAGGTCATGACCTGTCTTCTGCTTGAAAGCTGCCTGAATTTCCGGATCTTCAAACAGATCCTTCCGATAGAGATAGGTCTTGAGGAAAGCCTCCATCGGAACGCCGTAAAGATCTCCGTTCGCGTCCTTGAAGTAGTTGGAGAAGCTGGTGAAATTGGCGGCATCGTAGGTCGGTGCCTTCAGATCCGGCTGATCTTTCAGCGCCTTGGTGATATCGGTCAGGAAGTTCCGCGCCATATAGGAGTAGACGATGTCCTGCTCGATATAGACGACGTCATAGATGCCGGTGCCGGCTTCCATGTCCTTGATCGCCTTGTCGTACATCTGATCCCAGGACGTCGTTTCGATTTCGACCTTGATGCCCGTTTTCTTCTCGAATTCGGGTGCCAGCACATCCTTGATGAAGTTGGAAGGTGGCGTGGACTCGGTCACTCCATGCAGCGTCACGCCCTTGAATTTCGCTCCGGCGTCGGACCAGAAGTCTGCCCGGGCCGGCGAAGCGGCGGCAGCAAGGCTAAGCGTCAGCGCGATGGCGCCGGCTTTCATAGCGTATCTCATTTCAATCCTCCCAGATTACAGCGAGATCATTCGCCGTGGGCATTCTTAGCTCGAAATTTCGTCGTTTGCAATATTTGTTGCTTTAACATGCAAATTATGGGGCTATCTCGTTGTTTTGGTTGTCGATAATGGTCGATGGAGAAACGTAAGAATATTCATCCTGGCATAAGCGGAGATTTTCTCGCTAAATCAAACTTCGCTTCGCCGAATTTATTTGTTGCTTCGCCATACTAAGTAACTTAATTCTGGATGAGGCTTGGACGAAAAATCACGAGGTTACGACGATGCGACGCTTGGGAATCCATTCATTTGTATGGACGGGCGGCCAAACCCAGGAAGGGCTTGAAACGGCCCTGCAAAAGACGGCCGAGCATGGTTACGGAACCATCGAGTTCGCCTATCTTCGCCCCGAAAAATTCAACCTGGACCGGCTCGCAAGGCTCGCGCAGTCGCTTGACGTGGAGATCGGCGTGACGATGGGGTTGCCGCTCGACAAGGATGTGTCGAGCGAGGATGCTTCGGCCGTCGCGGATGGCAAGCGGATGCTGGCCGACGCGGTGCGGGCAGTCAGAGACATCGGTGGCAACAAGCTGGGTGGGATCCTTTATTCCGCGCATACCAAGTACAATCGCCAGCCAACAAGGAAGGGCTGGGACAACAGCGTCGCCGCCATTGCGGCGACGGCTGAAGTGGCCAGGGAAGCAAAGGTCGATCTTGTCCTCGAAATCGTGAATCGGTTCGAGACCAATCTGTTGAATACGACCGCGCAAGGGCTGAAATTCATCTCCGAGACCGGCTCCGATCATGTTCGCCTGCATCTCGATACGTTCCACATGAACATCGAGGAAGCCAATCCCGCCGCGGCAATCCGCCTGGCCGGCGACAAGATCGGCTATTTCCACATCGGCGAAAGCAATCGAGGCTATCTCGGCGACGGCGTTATCGATTTCGACCTGATTTTCGATGCCCTGCTTGATATCGACTACAAGCGCGACATCGTATTCGAAAGCTTTTCGACCGCTGTCGTCGATGAGGGGTTGTCGCTCGCCTGCGCGATCTGGCGCGACACATGGACCGACAACGATCCTCTTGCCGCCCATGCGAAGCGTTATATCGAGCTCAAATATGACGAGGCCAGGCGCCGGCGTGCCACAAGCGCTCGTCCCTGATAATCCTTCGTGTGACCCGCTCCGGCCGTGTAAGTTGGCGTGGGTCGATTTGAAGGGATTGGAACATGAACGACACCGTCTCCATCGGAAGCTCGCCGCGTAGAATTCGCCAGAGCAATCTCGTCGCGGCCCTGCAGGCGATCTACAGCCATCGCGGCATGAGCCGCGCCGATCTGGCGCGAAAGCTCGGCATGAACCGCTCGTCCTCTGGTGAGATCGTCGCCGAGTTGACGGAAGGCGGGTTTGTTCATGAGCTGGAGGCAGGCAGCAGGCGTGGCGAGCAATCGCGCGCGGGGCGGCCGGGGATCATGCTGGAACTCATCCCCGATGCCGCGTTTTTTGTCGGCATCGAGATCGGCGTGGAACATATATCCGCTGTCGTTATCGATCTTGCCGCCGAAGTCAGGGTTTGCCGCAAGGTTGCCTTCGATACGCTGTCTTCGACGGTCGAGAGGGCTGTCGAACATGGCGTAGCCCTTATCGTTGGCGATACGACAAAGGAGATGATGGCGCTGTGCAGGGGGCTGGGCATTTCGACGCCGGCTCATATCCGGCCCGATGGCTCGGTAAGCCTTGCGCCAATTCTCGGATGGCGAGACGTCCCGTTGAAGGAAATCTGCCGGTCTGCATTTCCGGTCAAGGTTCCGATCGCGATAGAGAATGATGCGAATGCCTTTGCGATAGGGGACAGCTACCGCAGCCGCATCGCAGGCGTGACGCTCTTCCTGCTCATGGAGACCGGCGTCGGCGGCGGGATCGTCATCGACGGCAAGCTGTTTCGCGGCGGCCATGGCCTGGCCGGCGAGATCGGCCATACTCTCGTGTCCGGAAGCGGCGGGCAAAAATTCGAACAGCTGATCGGGCGCGAAGTGCTGATCAGGCACTATCGCGAGGCCGTCGGACGAAATGACGCCGACCTGCAGGACTTTTTGGTCGGCGTTCGCGATCGCGTTCCGGCGGCCGTCAATATTGCGGAGACATGGTCACGTCATCTGGCATATGCGCTGTTGCAGGCCTGTCGGCTGATCGACCCCGGCAGGATCGTGCTCGGCGGCTCGGTGGCATCTCTCTATCCGATGGTTGCCGCCCGCGTGGCGGTCCATATGTCCGAAGGCCAGAATATTCCCTTTCCCAATCCCGAAATCGTCGTTGACCAAGACGCTGAATTCGGGTCCGCATTCGGAGCGGCATGCATGCTTCACCAGCGCTTCCTTTCGTTGGAAAACGAGGAGTTCAGCGGTGACGATGGCATGCAGCAGCGCGCGGCGGTTTGACAATAACAGGTATCGAAAGCATGACTGCGATGACTTCAGCACTGGCTCCTGACCAGCTCGGCCCCACGGTATGCGTCGGGGAAATTCTTGTGGAGATCGTCGCCACGACCGTCGGCGATGGGTTCGTCGAAGCCCAGCCGCTCATCGGGCCTTTCCCCAGCGGTGCGCCGGCGATTTTCATTTCGCAATGCGGGCGGCTCGGTGGCAGCGCGGCCATGATCGGCGCTGTCGGTGCCGACGATTTTGGCCGGGTGAATATCGAAAGGCTCAAGCGCGATGGCGTCGATATCTCGGCAATATCCATTGATCCGGATTACCCGACAGGCAGCGCCTTTGTTCGCTACCGCGGAGATGGCTCCCGCGATTTCGTCTACAACATCGCCAAGTCCGCCGCCGCGCGTTTCGGATGGAGCGAAGGTGTCCGCGATCTCATCGGTCGCAGCGGCCATCTGCATGTCATGGGCTCGGCGCTGTCGGTTCCGAGCGCATGCGAGGTGATCGACAAGGCCGTCGATATCGTCAAGGCTCGTGGCGGCACGCTCTCCGTCGATCCGAACATCCGCAAGGAACTCAAGCTGGACGAGGACACCGAACGACGTTTTGCCAGGCTCGTCGCCGCTGCCGATCTACTGCTGCCATCCGGAGAGGAATTGGAGCGGGCGGCCGGGGTCGAGGGCGAGGCGAATGCCATCCGCCGCCTGTTCGACATGGGGGTCAAGGAGATCGTGCTGAAACGGGGAGCGGATGGGGCGACCTATTTCAACTGCAAAAGCGAGCGCATCGATGCTCCGGCCTTTATCGTCAAGGAAATCGATCCGACTGGGGCCGGCGATTGCTTCGGCGGCGCCTATCTCACCTGCCGCCGCCTGGGCATGTCGGCAGAAGATGCCCTGACCTATGCGGCGGCTGCCGGCGCTCGCAATGTCACCGTCGTCGGCCCGATGGAAGGTGCCGGCACCCGCGCGGAACTCGATGCGTTCATAGCCACCACCGCGAGGCACTCCTGATGCAGGTCCATCTCAATCAACTGGCAATGCTGAGAGCCGAAGGCCGGCCGAAGGGCATCACCTCTGTCTGCTCCGCGCACCCGCTTGTGCTTAGAGCTGCGCTCCGGCACGGACGAGTGCATGCGAGCACCGTGCTGATCGAGGCGACCTGCAACCAGGTCAATCATCTGGGCGGTTATACAGGCATGACGCCGGGCGACTTCGCCGCCCTTGTCCAGCGGATCGCCAAGGAGGAGGACTGCCCGGAACAGCTCATCGTTCTGGGTGGCGATCATCTTGGCCCAAATCCATGGCGGGATCGCCCTGCCGAAGAAGCCATGGCCGAGGCGGAGAAAATGGTCGCCGCCTATGTCGATGCCGGGTTCCGAAAGATCCATCTCGACGCCTCGATGGGCTGCAAGGGCGAGCCTGCGGCGCTCGACGACGAAACCACTGCCCATCGCGCGGCACGCCTTGCTGATGTGGCTGAAGCTTCGGCACGGAGGAGCGGCGGTGCCATGCCCCTCTATGTGATCGGCACGGAGGTCCCGCCGCCGGGCGGCGCCGATCATGCTTTAACGGCCATCGAGCCGACGGCCGCCTCGGCGGCTCGCAAGACGATCGATGTCCATCGTCGCGTGTTTGACGAAGCGGGTTTGCACGAGGCGTTTGGACGTGCCATCGGATTGGTCGTCCAGCCCGGCGTCGAGTTCGGCAATCACAATGTCATTGTCTACGACCGCAGCAAGATAGCCGAGCTGAAGTCGGTACTGACCGACGAGCCGCAATTCGTTTTCGAAGCCCACTCGACCGACTACCAGGGTACTGCGCCGCTGTCGGCTCTCGTGGAGGATGGATTTCCCATCCTGAAGGTCGGTCCCGAACTGACTTTCGTGCTGCGTGAGGCCCTCTACGGGCTGGATCTGATCGCTTCCGATCTCTTGCCCGATTATGGCGAGCGGCCGCTCCATGCCGCAATCGAAGCATTGATGCTGGCTCATCCGAAGAATTGGAGCCAGCACTATCACGGGACCGAAGGTGAGCAGCGGTGGCTGCGGCATTATTCGCTGTCCGACCGCATCCGCTACTACTGGGCTTCGGCGGACGCCCAGTCCGCCGTCGAGAAACTATGTGATGCTCTGCGTGGACAGACCATACCGCTGCCGCTGTTCTGGCAGCACATGCCTGCCGCGCGACATTTCGCCGATGCGCCGCTGGACCCAGAGGAGGTCCTGATCTGGCGGGTTACCTGCAGCCTTGCGGACTACCACGCCGCCTGCGGTACAGGGAAACGATAGAAGTTTAATCCAAGGAGGAGAGAATGGACGAATTGAAGGGAAAAGTGGCTGCGGTGACCGGTGCGGCATCCGGGATCGGATTGGCATCCACGGAGGCCATGATCGCGGCCGGAGCGACGGTCGTTCTCGTCGATCGTGACGAGAAGGCATTGAGGTCGGTTTGCGAGCGCCTGGGAGAGAGGGCTATCCCGCTCGCCATGGACCTGCTGGATACTGAACAATGCGCCTCGCTATTGGATGGCATCCTCGCCAAGGTCGATCATCTCGATATCCTGCATGCCAATGCCGGCACCTATATCGGCGGTGACCTGGTGGAAGCCAATCTCGATGCCATCGACCGGATGCTCAACCTGAACGTCAATGTCGTCATCAAGAATGTCCGGACCGTGGCGCCGCATATGATCGAGCGGGAAACCGGCGACATCATCATCACCAGCTCGGTCGCGGGCCATTCGCCGGTGCCTTGGGAGCCTGTCTATTCGCCATCGAAATGGGCGATGACATGCTTCGTACAAACGATGCGGCGTCAGCTTCTGAAGAGCGGAATCCGCGTCGGTTCGGTGTCTCCAGGCCCCGTGATCAGCGCCTTGCTCGCCGATTGGCCGGAAGAAAACCTGCGCAAGGCCAAGGAGGCCGGCGCTCTGATCGAACCCAAGGAAGTGGCCGATGCGATCATGTTCATGCTGACGCGTCCGCGCAACGTCACGATCCGCGACGTCGTGGTCCTGCCAAGCGCTTTCGACATCTGAGGAGCTGCATCATGAGCTACCAGAAGAAATTTCGCCTTGACGGCGAGCGGGCGGTGGTCACCGGTGGTGGCCGTGCGATCGGTCTTTGCTGCGTGGAGGCGCTGGCCGAGGCCGGGGCGGCCATCGTCGTCATCGAGCGCGCCGAGGCCGACGCCCGAGAGGCGCTCGCCTTGCGGGAGAAGGGTTACGACATCGACCTGCGGATCGGCGATGTCACCGACTCCGCGCGCATGGAAGCGATCGCCACGGAGCTTGCCGATGGCGGCCGCGCCGCGACGATCCTGGTGAACAATGCGGGGATCGGCCAGAGCGGCATCCCGTCGCAGGACGTCACGGATGCCGATTGGCTGCGCATGATGGATGTGAACATCAACGGCGTGTTCTGGTGCTCGCGTTCCTTCGGCCGTCACATGGTTGCGATGAAGCGTGGCGCCATCGTCAATCTCGGCTCGATGTCCGGAATCATCTGCAACCGGCCGCAGCCGCAGACGCCGTATAATGTGTCCAAGGCTGCGGTCCATCATCTCACGCGTTCGATGGCGGCCGAATGGGCTGAGCACGGCGTCAGGGTTAATGCCGTCGCCCCGACCTATATCGAGACGCCGATGGTCATGGCGGTCGAGGCCAATCGCGATCGCATTCCGATCTGGCTTGCCGACACGCCGATGGGACGGATGGGCGCGCCTGAGGAAGTCGCCAGCGCTGTCCTCTTTCTCGCATCGAGCGCCGCAAGCCTGATGACGGGCACCATTGTCAATGTCGATGCCGGCTTTACCTGCTGGTAGGCGTTCCGTTCGATGGAAGAGCGGCAGGCTCGTCTGCTTCCATTCGGATAGAAACGGCCATTAGAGCGGCTGGTTTCATCATGCTCCAGTCTCGTTCGCTGACGAGGCTGGCGTGTTTCATGGCCTCTCAGGGCCGATCCATTCCATTGTTTTTACGAAAATTTCGGCAGGAAAGCCGCTGAACGCCTTTCCGGGAATACGTTAGTCCCACGCAGAGGCGATGCTTTTGCAGATGCGAACCGAAGGTCCTGAATTCGTCATCGCGTCGATCTTGGCGACGATGGCGATACAACCGCGTGGGCATTATCACAATCAAGTCTACGCAACCTTGATGTCGCAAATGATCTGGCTATTCTACCAGATTAGGTAGTACGCTTTCCGCATTGAAATACCGTCTCGGGTTTCTCGGCCGCCCTCGGGCCGCGGAGCCGCCCGCAAGGAAACGATAAACAGGTAGTTTTCATGTTCCTAGAAGCAGCTCTTTCCAGCTTGATCAAAATCGGAACACTCACGGTCATTTTTCCCGATGGTTCCACGCGCGATTTCGGTACGGGATCGGAACCGCGTGCAACGATGAAAATAAAAACCGCCCGCGCAAAGCGTCGCCTCTTCTTCAATCCTGCCCTGGCGCTCGGCGAGGCCTATATGGACGACGAAGTCGAGCCGGGCGATGGAGATCTCTTTCAAATGATGGACTTGCTCGTCCTGAATATGGAGGGGGGCGGCACCCATCCCTTCAGCAAGGTCATGGACAAGGTTCGCTGGCTGCGCCGGCATCTCGACCAGTTGAATTTCGCCGGACGCTCGAAGCGCAATGTTGCCCATCACTACGATCTCGATGCGCGGCTCTATTCGCTGATGCTGGACGACGACCGGCAATATTCCTGCGCCTATTTCCCTGTCGGCGATGAGACGCTCGAGGAGGCGCAGCTCAAGAAGAAGCGGCATATCGCATCGAAGCTCATGCTCGATCGTCCAGGCCTCGAGGTTCTGGATATCGGCTGTGGTTGGGGTGGCATGGCGCTTTATCTGGCCCGAGAATTCGGAGCGCGGGTAACAGGCCTCACTCTTTCGGAAGAGCAACTGCTGGCGGCAAAAGCGCGTGCGAAGGACGCCGGTCTCGAGCATATGGTGACGTTCGAGCTGCTGGACTACCGGTCTTGGACGCGGCCCGTCGACCGCATCGTCTCCGTCGGCATGTTCGAGCATGTCGGCATCAATCACTACCGGACCTTCTTCGACAAGATCCGCGCCGTGCTCAAGGAGGATGGCGTTGCGCTGATCCATGCGATCGGCCGGGCTGACGGGCCGGGCAGCACGAATCCCTGGATCGCAAAATATATCTTTCCAGGCGGTTACTCGCCGGCGGTCTCCGAAGTCCTGTCCGTGGTCGAGAAAACCGGGCTCTGGACGACCGACATCGAAATCCTTCGTCTCCATTATGCCAAGACTCTCGAGCAATGGCGGGATCGCTTCATGAAAAACAGGAGCACCCTGGCCAAGCTCTATGACGAGCGGTTCTGTCGGATGTTCGAATTCTATCTGATCGGATCCGAGCTTGCCTTCCTCCGCATGGGTCATATGAACTGGCAATTACAGCTGACCAAAAATATCTCTGCTCTGCCGTTGGCACGTGACTACATGGTCGATATCGAGCGGGCGCGGACAGCTATCGCAGAGCAGGGGAAGGCGCAGCCGATCGAAGCCGCGAGCGCGCGGGCGCGACGGGATCTGACCGTGCATGACGAGCGCAAGCCCCGTCAGCAAAATCAATCCGGTACGGAGTCTTCCCGGAACCTCTGAGAACAGCTTTCGATGTGGCAGCTGGCGTTACCGTATCGCGCGGATTGACGCCAGCCGGCATCGGCAAACACGAGATCGTCCCCCGCGACGGTTCGATGTGAGGTCAGGTCCAGTCCCGAAAATGCGAGCCGTATGGTCATCGTGTCGGCGGACTTGCCATCACAGATCGCAATTGGCTATGGGGTTATCGCCATAGGATGATTAGACATGCTTCCCTTTTAGTTTTCATTGCCTGAAAGGGTGGCACCAATTCGCGAGGAATATCAGGACCGAAATGCGCTCAGCCAAGAACGAAAAGACTCTTTCACGACGAGCTTTCATACTCGGATCCATCTCCGCCACCGCATCGCTTGCGGGGTGTGCCACGACGGCCCCGGTTCCGACGCCGATCGCCGCGCCGGCTCGCATGCCGCCCGTCGTTCCCGTCGCTTCGCAGGCTGAGAGCACGATCGCGCCGGATCCGGAACTCGAGGCTCGCTATGCCTCGCTGGCTGATGGCGGCCATGTCATTCCGGCGATACCTTATCAAAAGCTGGATCCGAAATTTTACCGGCAGCGCGTTCCTGATCCGACCGGAGAGCCGGCCGGCACGGTCGTCGTGGATACGGCGTCGAGATTTCTCTATGTCGTGGAACGCGGCGGCACTGCCATGCGATATGGCGTCGGCATCGGCCGCGACGGCTTCGCCTGGGAAGGCGAGGGGATCATTCATTGGCGGCAGCATTGGCCGCGCTGGAAACCGCCGGGCGACATGATCGCCCGCAAACCGGAACTTGCGAAATATTCGGTTGCCAATGGCGGCATGGACCCGGGTATCAAAAATCCTCTGGGTGCCCGCGCGCTCTATATCTTCCAGAACGGCAAGGATACGCTCTATCGTCTGCATGGCTCGCCGGAATGGCGCTCGATCGGCAAGGCAGCGTCATCAGGCTGCGTTCGCCTGGTCAACCAGGATGTCATAGACCTCTACGAGCGCATCCCCTATCACGCGCGGATCGTGGTTCATCAATCACCCCTGCAAAGCAAAGGGGTTTCGGCCTGAATAAGCGGCTCCCCGAAAGGCGACGGGGCAATCGTATGTGAGATAAAATCTTTGCCGCGCAATCCCTTCCCCCCCTTGAAGAGAAGGGATTGTGGGCGTTCTTAGCCATCACGGAAGGCGGCTGCGCTGCTGGCTTTGACGCTGGGCCTCCTGAGCGGCCTTGAGCTGCGCCTTCGTATACATCAGGGCATGTTCGGCAAGGTCACGGCCATCATCCCAGAGGTTGCGCCAGATGCCGAGAATGCCTTCGAGCGGCTGACCGACGACGCGGGAGGAGAAAGATTCGAAGGTGATGGGTCCCTTATAGCCGGAGCGGACAAGAGCCCTGAACACGCCGGTGAGATCGATCGTGCCCGAGCCTATATAGCCGCGATGGGAATCGCCGGTGTGGAAGTAGCCGAGATGATCGCCGGTTTCGAGAATGGCGGCCGGAATATCCGATTCCTCGATGTTCATGTGGTAGACGTCCAGGTGCACCTTCACATTCGGCATGGCGATGCGCTTGCACATTTCCACGCCTTGGGCGGCCGTATTGAGGACATTGGATTCGTAGCGGTTGACCACTTCCAGAACGAGCGTGATGTTGCTTTTTGCCGCCGTCTCGGCCACCTCGCGCAGAATGTCGACCGATTGCGCGACGCCCGCGGCGGTCGTCGGCTCGGTATATTTACCGAAGGCCGAATGCAGGATGCCGCCGATATATTCGCCGCCGCAATCGCGGCAGACGGCGATTGCCTGTTCCAGCTTTTCCTTGCCGCGCCGCCCCTTCTCCTTGTCGCCGCTTGAAATGTCGCTGTCGAAATCGAGGCCGAGCGAGAAATTGATGCCGATACCACTCTTTTCCAGCTGGCGGCGTGTGAATTCGGGATCGATCAGACTGGGATCGAGCGCCGGCGCCTCGATGAAATCATAGCCTACCTCGGCGCTCTTTGCGATTGCGCGGGCGCATTCGTCGCGGCTCCAGCCGGCCTCCCAGACCAGCGCGTGAACTCCTAGCTTGTTCATGATCGTCCTCCCGGTTTCGTGGGTGCAAAGGAAATTGCTGCAATGCGAAAGACATGAATCGTTTTATACTTGAATTGGTCGCGTTGACACCGCGTCTATACAGGTTTAGCTTACAATAAAACGTTTCACCAGAGTTTTCGTAATATCAATCGGAGATTGTTAGTGGAGGAGGGCAAAGTGTCGAAATCGCGAACTCCCTCCATCAAGATGGTAGCCGAGAGGGCGGGCGTCTCGGTGGCGACCGTTTCGAATGTTCTGAACGGCAAGCCGACGGTCTCCGCCGATTTTGCCAGGCGCGTGAATGATGCCGTGCGCGAGCTCGGCTACGTCGTCGATCTCGGCGCCTCGCGGTTGCGTTCGCGCAAGACGCAGCTTGTCGGCGTCGTCGTGCCGGATCTCACCAATCCGATGTTTGCCTCCTTCGTCTCCACATTGGAGCATCTGGCGCGCCTCGACGATTACGATCTGGTTGTCGTGTCAGCACGCAACGATGCCGAGGAAGAGGCCGATCGCCTGCGCAAGATCCGCGCCTGGCGTCCGGCGGGTCTGATCGTCATTCCCTGCGACGGCGCCTTTGCCGAACGCCTGCCGACCGGCTTTTTCGCGCCGGTCGTCCTTGCTGACCGCATACCGGATGCAGCCGGGTTCGATTTGATTGCGGTCGATAACGGTCCGGCCGCCGGCGCGATCGCCGCACATCTCGATGGACAGGGCTATCGTGATTGCATGGTTGTCGGCAGCAGCCTTTCGATCAGCAATGTGCGCGAACGCTGGGAGGGCGTGCGGGCGGCAGTCAAGCGCATGCATGTCGAAATGCTGGAGATCGGCATTGATGATGCCAATGGCGCGCAGCGTCTCGAAGAGCGGCTTCGCCGTCGTCCGCTGCCGGGCGCGCTGTTTTCGCTCGACCACGGCACGACGCTTCTGACCTATCGCACCATGGCGGAGATCGGGCTTTCCGTGCCCGAGGACCTCGCCTTTGCGAGCTTCGACGATATGGAATGGATGCAGCTGGTCGCGCCCGGCATCACGGCCGTGCGCCAGCCCATTGAGGAAATGGCCGAACAGGCCTGGGCGCTGCTCTTGCGGCGCATGACCGGCTCTGCCGGAAAACCGGTTACACGGCGCCTGCGCTGCGCCGTCGAGATCCGCGGTTCGACGCCGCGGAGCCCGCTTGAGGAGGCGGGTAACGTGAAACTGGGAGGAAAAAAATGGAAATTACAAGACGAACCATACTCACCGGAATAGGCGGCGCTGTCGTTGCCGGTACGCTTGGCGCTACGATCGGCGTCGCACAGGCGGCCGAGCCGCAGGTCGGCGTCGTCGTCAAGATCGGCGGCATTCCCTGGTTCAACGCCATGGACGTCGGCATCAAGAAGGCCGCACCGGAATTCAAGGCGAATGCCTGGATGGTTGGGCCGACACAGGCGGATGCCGCGCAGCAGGTGCGTGCCATCGAGGATCTGATTGCCCGCAAGGTCGCCGTCATCGGCATCGTACCGAATGATTCCGCAGCGCTCGATCCCGTTCTCGGCCGTGCGCGGGCTGCCGGCATCAAGGTGCTGGCCCATGAAGGCCCAAGCCAGAAGGAAGCGGATTGGGACTTCGAACTGACGACCATCGAAGGCTATGGCCAGGCTCATATGGACCTGCTCGCCAAGCAGATGGGCGAGGAAGGCAAATACATCGTCTATGTCGGTTCTCTAACGGTTCCGCTGCACAATGCCTGGGCGGATGCGGCGATCGCCTACCAGAAGCAGAAATATCCGAAGATGGAGATGCTCGGCGATCGCTTCGGCGTGGCCGAGAGCCTGGATGAAAGTATCAAAACCACGCAGGATCAACTGCGCGCTCACCCGGATCTCAAGGGTATCCTGACGTTCGGCTCGCAGGGGCCGATCGGTGCGGCGCGTGTTCTCGACGATCGCGAAAAGGCGAAGTCGATCGTGCTGGTCGGCGGCTTCTCGCCGGGGCAGGGCGTCAAATACGTGAAGTCCGGCACGATCCGCGGCGGCTTCATCTGGAATCCGATGACGGCAGGCGAGATCTTCGTCCAGCTCGCCTCTCTGCTGGCCGCCGGCAAGGAGCCGACCGACAATATGGAGCTGACCGGCGTTGGCAAGGTTCGCGTCTATCCGGACAAGAAGCTCATCCAGGCCCAGAAGCTGGAGTCGCTCGATAAGGAAAATATCGACCGGCTCGTAGCGCTTGGTCTCTAAAGCATTTCCAGGAAAAGTGCGCAGCGGTTTTCCGTCCGGAATGCGTAAGGAACCAAGAGGATAGAGCTTTTCCGCGATTCGAAGAAAAGCGGAAAAGCTCTGGCTGTTCCTCCCGAGGGCCGGCGGTTGGCGTAGATGCCGCCGCCGGCCGACCCACCTCAATCGGAGTGGATCGATGAGCGATGATATCCCCTTTCTGCGATTGACCGGGCTGTCCAAGCGGTTCGGCGGCGTGCGCGCATTAGAAGAGGTCGACTGGGATGTTCGGCCCGGCGAAATCCATTGCCTTGTCGGTGAAAACGGCTGCGGCAAGTCGACACTTATCAAGACCGTGGCCGGCGTGCATCCGCCCACGGCAGGCATGGTCGAGATTGAAGGCAAGCCGGTTCTGCCGCTGGATCCGGCCGGCGCCAAGGCTTTGGGAATCCAGGTGATCTTTCAGGACCTGTCCCTCTTTCCCAACCTGTCCGTTGTCGAAAACATCGCCGTCGAGAGCCATCTCGACCGGCTTGTAAAGCCGGTCAACTGGAAACGGATGCGTGAGAAGGCCAGCGTCGTGCTGGCAAGGCTCGGCTTTGCGCTCGATCTCGATCTCGTGGTGTCCGATCTCTCGGTGGCTGAGCGCCAAATCGTTGCCATCGCGCGCGGCCTTGCTGCCGAGGCGCGGCTGATCTTCATGGATGAGCCGACGGCATCGCTGACGCGCGCGGAAGTCGACCGTCTGCTCGATATTGTCGGACGGCTCAAGGCGGATGGCATTGCTGTCGTCTTTGTCTCCCACCGGCTCGACGAGGTGGTCGAGATCGCCGAACGCGTCACCGTGATGCGCGATGGCCGCAAGGTCGGAACCTGGCCTGCCGATCAGATGAGCGAGAAGAAGATCGCGCATCTGATGACCGGGCTCGATATCGATCACTCAATCGTCGCTCGCGACATGGGCGAAGCTCAGCCCGTTCTGGAAGTCAGTGGTCTGTCGCGCCGCGGCGAGTTCGCCGATATTGATTTCACTCTGCGCCGCGGCGAGGTGCTTGGCATTTCCGGATTGCTGGGATCGGGCCGCACCGAGCTCGCCCTGACGCTGTTCGGCATGCATCGTGCCGAAAGCGGCAGCATCTACCTCGAGGGCCGGCAGCTTACGCTTCGCTCCAATCGTGACGCGGTGTGCGCCGGCATCGCCTATGTCTCCGAGGATCGGCTGAGCCTCGGCGTCATCCTGCAGCAGTCGATCGGCGACAACATCATGCTTGCGGTCATGAGGGGCATGGCAAACCAGCTGGGGCTTATTCCCGACAGGACGCGCAGGCAGCTTGCCGAAGATTGGGTAAAGCGGCTCGCCATCAAGGTCCCATCGGCCGATCGTGCCGTACAGACGCTTTCGGGCGGCAATCAGCAGCGTGTCGTTTTGGCAAAATGGCTCGCAACGCGGCCGAAGGTTCTGATCCTCGATTCCCCGACCGTTGGCGTCGATATCAAGAACAAGCAAGGGATCTACGACGTGGTGGCCGATCTCGCACGACAGGGCGTCGCCATCATCCTCATCTCCGATGAGGTGTCCGAGCTGTTTGCGACCTGCGACCGCATCCTGCACATGCGCGCCGGACGCATCGTCGGCGAAGCGGTGCCCGGGAACGTCAGTGAGGCCGATATGAAGGAGCGTATCTATGCATGAGCACGGCAAGACGGTCGGATCATCCTTCGTCGCGCAATTGAAACGTCGCCCGGAAACATGGCTGCTGGCCGTCATCGCTGTGGTGGTGCTCGTTTTCTCTCTGACGGCGCGAGACTTTCTGACCCTCGCCAATATCATCGATCTGCTCGAAACCTATTCGGTGCAGGCGATCATGGCGATGGGCCTTTTCGTCGTGCTGGTTTCGGGCGGTATCGACATCTCCTTCGCGGCAACTGCTTCAGTAGCGCAGTATTGCGCGGCATTACTGGCAACGCAGTTCGGATTTTCCGCGCCCGCCGTCATCGTCTGCGGCTTGGCGATCGGCATCGGCCTCGGCTGCCTGAATGCGCTGCTGGTCCACTACGTGCGCATCACGTCAATCATCGCCACGATCGCCATGATGAGCGCCAGCTTCTCATTGCTGATGTATTTCTCCGGCGGCAAATCGATCTACACATTGCCGGATTGGTGGACGAACCGCATCGTGTTCTGGCGCATGGAGACGGCATCGGGCGATATCGTCCGCGTGACGCTGCCGATCGTCGCCATGGTGGTGGTGACGCTGTTCACCTGGGCGTGGATGACACGGTCTTCGGTCGGGCGTCAGCTTTATGCCATGGGCGGCAATGGCGAGGCCGCGCGGCGCATCGGCATGAATATCGGCCGCCTGCAATTCGTCGCCTATGGCTATCTCGGACTGATGGCGGCGATCGCCGGCCTGCTGCAGGCGCACCGGGTAGGCGAAAGCGTGCCCAATGCCATGTACAATACCGAACTTGCGGTATTGTCCGCCGCGGTGCTCGGCGGCGCCAGCCTGACGGGCGGCATCGGCACCGTGCCCGGCGTGCTGCTCGGCATCGTGCTGCTGGCCGTCCTGCAGAACGGGCTCAACCTGCTCGGCGTTTCCTCCTATTTCTTCCAGATCGTCATCGGTATTACCATTCTGGTCTCGACCTCGATCACCGTGATCAGCTCGCGTCCGGGCCGCCGCCACCGCATCATCGCCGGAGCGTCGTCCAATGGCTGAGCATCCGCTTCTCTATAATCTCAACAGCAGCCTCGCGGACCTGATGGCGCGCGTGCGGGCGGGCGTTCCAGGCGCGCATACCGGGCTCGTCGTCCTGCTGATCCTTCTGGTCACCGGCTTCTCCCTGTTCATTCCGAACTTCGCTTCGCTCGGCACGCTGCAGTCCTTTATGTACCAGCTACCGCTGCTCGGACTTCTGTCTTTGGCAATGATGGCCCCACTGATAACGGGCGGCCTCAATCTGGCGATCATCGCGACGACGAACCAGTGCGCACTGCTGATGGCTTTCACCATGCAGAGCCTGATCACGCCTGATAGCGGCACCGGGACGGCAATTGCCGTGATTGCTCTGGCGCTTGTCGCCGGTCTTGCATTGTGCCTGCTCATCGGCTTCGTTACCGGTCTGCTCATCGCCTATACCGGCGTTCATCCGATCCTGATCACACTCGGCACGAAATCGCTGATCGACGGCATCAGCATCTATCTCACGCGCGGCATGGCACTGTCGGGCATACCTGACGGCTTCAGCCGTATCGGCACGACCACAATTGTCGGCGTGCCGATGATCTTCCTGCTGCTGATCGTCGTCGCCGTCATCGTCAGCCTCATATTGCGGCGTACCGCCTTCGGCGTCGCCTGCGCCATGATCGGTTCGAATATCGAAGCGGCGCGCTATTCGGCGATCGACACGCGGCGGGTACTGGTCGGTGTCTATGTCATGTCGAGCCTTATCTGCTTCTTCGCCGCCTTGGTCATGCTGGCGACGTTCAATTCGGCAAGCGCGGATTATGCGCAATCCTATCTGCTGGTGACGATCCTTGCGGCCGTGCTCGGCGGCGTCGATCCATTCGGCGGCTTCGGCACGGCCGGCGGCCTGATGCTGGCGCTCGCGATCCTGCAGGTCATATCCTCGGGCTTCAACCAATTCGGCCTCAGCAACTATCTGACGGTCGCGATATGGGGCGGCATTCTCATCTTCGTCGCCATGGTTCAGACGGCGCGGCCCTATCTCATGGGGCTGCTGCCAACACGTTTTCTCGGTCCGAAATGAGCATCGTTGCGGTTTTCGACATCGGCAAGACGAATGTGAAGCTGTCGGCGGCAAGCGACGACGGTCGTGTGCTGGAGACGCTATCGACGCCGAACAAGGTCAAGGACGGACTGCCTTATCGCCATCACGACCTCGATGAACTCGAAGCCTGGCTCATCGACAGCCTGGCAGCATTGGGCAAACGGTATGACATAGGCGCGATCGTCACCTGCGCGCATGGTTCCGGGGGCGTGCTGGTCGATGGGCAGGGTGCGGCAATGCCGATGATCGACTACGAGCAGCCCATACCCGCCGATGTCGACGCCTACTACAGGACGATCGTCGGTCCCTATCGCGAAAGGGCGAGCGCCATCATGTTGGGTGCGGCGCATCTCGCGCGACAAATGCTCTGGCAGGAAATGCACTGGCCGGAGACATTCGCGGCTGCCAGCGCCTATCTCGCCACCCCGCAATATTGGGCTTTCCGCCTGTCCGGGGTCTTGGCAAGCGAGGTTACGAGCCTGGCGGCGCAGTCGCATCTTTGGGCGTCGGCCGATGGCTGGCCGGCCGCGCTCGTCGCAAGCCGTGGCTGGCAGCGACTGATGCCGCCGATGCGGCGGGCCTGGGAAACGCTTGGGTCCTTGAAGCCGGAGCTTGCCAGACGCTGTGGCCTGAAGGCAACGACGCGCATCCTGTGCGGCGTGCACGACTCCTCGGCGAACTTCTACCGTTACCAGGCCGCCGATCTCTCCGATTTCATGGTCATTTCCACGGGCACATGGATCGTCGCGCTCACGGATCGCCTCGGCGTTGATTTCGATATCGAGTTGCCCGGTCATTCCTGCAATGCCGATGTGTTCGGCAATCCGATGCCCGGCATGCTGACCATGGGCGGGCGCGAATTTTCCGCCGTTGCCGCGAAGGCCTCAGGCCCAGCCTCGATGCAGGCAGTGCGGAGGATCGTTGCCTCAGGCACTTTTGCGCTGCCGACCTTCGGCTCGGACGACGGGCTCTTTCCCGGCACGGCGCACCGCGGCCGCCTGGAGGGGCCGCTTGCAGAGGATGAGGGCGTCCGCTTCACGCTCGCCGTACTTTATTCGGCGCTGCTGACCGCAGACTGCATCCGTGATCTGCCTGAGGCGGGAACAGTGGTGCTCGACGGGAATTTTGTCGTCGAGCCTCTCTATGGCGCCGCTGTTGCGGCCCTTTTGCCCGACCGGCGGGTGCTTGTGAGCCGCAGCACGACCGGTACGGCGACGGGCGCTGCCATGCTCGCCGCCCATGAAAAGCGCATTTCGCCCGCGCCGCTCGCCGCCGAAGCGCCGGATACTTCCGACTTTCCCGAACTTTCATCCTATCAGCGCCGCTGGCAGGCGCTGATCAAGACCATGGAGCAAATATCGTGACGACTTACGACGACAACGCCCAGCGCGAGGAAATGGTGGCGATCTGCCGCCGGATGAACACGTCCGGCATCAACCAGGGAACGGCCGGCAACATGTCCGTGCGCAATCCCAAGGGCTTCCTGATCACGCCGACATCTCTCCCCTATGATGTGATGCAGCCGAAGGACCTAGTGCAGATGTATTTTGACGGCAGTTACGGGGGTGAACGCCGGCCGTCGTCGGAATGGCGCTTTCATCGCGATATCCTTGCCTCCCGCCAGGATATCGAATGCGTCCTCCACTGCCACTCGGTCTATGCGACCACGCTTGCCGTGCACCACAAGACCATCCCCAGCTTCCACTACATGACCGGTGTCGCCGGGGGTACGACGATCCGCTGCGCGCGCTACGCCACCTTCGGCACCCAGGCGCTTTCGGATGCGGCCATCGAAGCGCTGCAGGACAGGCTCGCCTGCCTGCTTGGTCAGCATGGGCAGATCTCGCTCGGCAAGACGCCGGCGGCCGCGCTTGCTCTTGCCATCGAGGTCGAAACCCTGTCGCGTCTTTATGTTCAGGCATTGACGCTCGGCGAGCCTCCCATTCTCGATGACGAGGAGATGGCGCGCGTCATCCAGCAGATGAAGAATATGAGCTATGGGATGGCGCCGGATCTGGGCGGCGTCAACGATACGGCGAAACGCCGGCAATAGGCCCAACGCTTGAGGGCTTCTTGATTCGACGCCTTGACATATATGCGACTGGGTCGCACTTTAACGCTTGAAGGAGATAGCCAGTGAGCGTCAAGTCGTCGATATCGTTGACCGATCAGCAGGATGCATTTGCCCGCTCGCTCGTCGAGACGGGACGCTATTCCAGCTTGAGCTCCGTTCTCCAGCAGGGTTTGGAGCTGCTTCGGCAAAAAACCGAGGCGGAGGCGGCGGAGACGGAGGCGCTCCGCATGCTCATTCGGCGACGGGTGGATGGGCCGAAGATCTCTGTAACGGACATGGAAGAGCGGATCGAAAGCATGATCGAAAAGAAGCGGCGCGCTCTTCGTGTGGAATCTTGAATATTCGAGAGACGCGGATCGAGAATTCGAGCTGATCTTCGATCATCTGTTCCTGGCCTATCTTGACCTCGGAGATGGGCCCGAGGAAGCTCTGGAGCGTGCCGCGGATCGCATTCGCAAGCTTCGTCTGGCAATCGATCGGCTGGTCGAGACGCCTCACATCGGAACATTGCGATCGAATATCCTTCCCGGCATTCGCTTCCTGCGGCCTGACGGGGCTGCGGTCTGGTTTCTGCCGATCGAGGAACGTCGGACGATTGTCGTCGCCGCGATTTTCTTTGGCGGCCAGGATCACATCAGGCGGATGCTGGCGCGCTTGCTGGAAAGTTAGCGACCGGCGCCTTGATCACGTCCCCGCAGCGCTGCCGGCAACAATCGGCGCAACGCGGTACCACTTCGTAAATCTGCGTGTAATGTAGCTGCAATCTTCGGCTGTCACTGGGGCGAAGGATGGCAAGCGCCGTTCTTTGGGGGAAACGTCATTGCGAATCTTGCTTCTTGAGGATGAGCCCGAGATGGCTCGAGCGCTGCTCGAAGCATTGAGGCGCCGCGATGTGCTCGCCGATCACGTCCGCACGATTGCCGATGCCGAGGCCATGGCCCGCATCGGGACCTATGATGTCCTGGTCCTGGATCGTCGCCTGCCGGATGGCGAGGGTTTGGATCTCGTTGCTGCGCTTCGTCAACGCAGGCATCCCGTGCCGATCCTCGTTCTGACCGCTCTCGGCACTGTCGACCATCGTGTGGACGGACTTGATAGTGGTGCCGACGATTATCTTGCCAAGCCTTTCGCCATCGAGGAGTTGCTTGCCCGCCTGCGAGCTCTCCAGAGACGCGGCCCGGCACTTTCCGACAGATATCTGAGTTTCGGCAATCTCAGTGTCGATCCGCGAAGCAGTGAAATCTCCATTGCCGGGTCTCTTGTCGAGTTTCCCAGACGCGAATATCTGGTGCTGGAGGCGCTGATGCGCCGTCCGAACCGTATCGTCACGAGGCCGAACCTGATCGAGGCGGTTTATGCATTGGAGGACGAAATCGGATCGAATGCCCTGGACGCGCACATCTCGCGAATCCGAAAGAAGCTCCTGATGGCCGAAGCCACGGTCGAGATCAGAGCCGTTCGAAACATTGGCTATCTCATCCGGACCAAAGCATGAAATCAGAACGCAGCCGGTCGTTGCGGTGGGGACTGATAAAGCGCCTCATCATCTTGCAGGCCTTCATTCTCGTTCTCTTTTTTGTTCTTCTCGTCGGATGGATGTGGATCATCAATCCAGAGCTGGAGGATGCCAACGAAGAGGCCGTCCGCGTCGTCGCGCAACAGGTTACAAAGGACGATGACGGGCAGCTGCAGGTGGCCGAGACGCAGGAGGTCATCGAGCTGAAGCAGCGCTATCCGGAGCTCTGGTTCACCGTCCGCGACGACAAGGGAATCCTCTTTCAATATGGAAAGATACCGACAGCCGCCTTCAAGGAAAGCTTTCCCTGGACGATCGACCGGGCGAGGGTGGAAGCGGGCAACGGCGCGCATGCCACGGTCGAGAACCGGGAGACTTCCGTCGGCAAGCTGCAGATCGTGGCGGCCACCGAACAAGGCTTTGACAATGATGGCCTCAATGTATGGATCAACATGCGTGTCGAGGTCGCCAAGGGTCCGCATGGCGAAATCCAATGGGTCAGGGTCTTGCCGGCTTTGGCATTCGTCATCGTCATCGGTGTGTTTCCCATACTGGCGCTCACGGGTATCGCAACGCTGCTCGTCACGCCACGCGCCGTAGGCCGGTCGCTGAGCGGCCTCGTGGAAACGGCAACACAGGCGCAGGCGATCGATTTCGATACTCGCTCAGCCCGGCTTGAGCGTTCGAAGGTGCCGACCGAGATCATTCCGCTGGTGGACGCGTTCAACCATGCGCTTTCAAAGCTGGATGAAGGGTATAAAAGGCATAATCGCTTCCTCGCCGACGCCGCGCATGAATTGAGAACGCCGATTGCGATTGCGCGGACGCGGGCCGATCTTCTCCCCGAGGCCGAGGTGAGCCATCAGCTTCGGGACGATATCGACCGCCTCTCCCGCGTGGCGCATCAACTGCTGGAAATGCAGGCCATCGGCGCTGTCGAGCTGCGTGCGGAAAAGAAAGATCTGAATATCGTGGTCGAGAACATCGCAGCCGACCTTGCGCCGATCGCGATGGACGCGGGCTACGATTTCGACTTCGAGCCAAGCGCCGAGGAAGCGGTGTTCGTGATCCAGACCTCGACGATCGAGATGGCGGTCGTCAACCTGATCCGAAATGCGATCGATCATGCGGGGGGAAAAGGCGCGATCGTCGTCCGGGTCGGTGCCGCCGGCACGATCGATGTCTGCGACGAAGGTCCAGGCATACCGCTGGCGGAGCGCGATCGTGTCTTTGAGCCGTTTCGCCGCATCAATGCCAGTTCCTCCGGGGCTGGCCTTGGGCTGAATCTGGTTAAGAAGGCGGCCGAGATTCACGGTGGAAGAGTTTTATTCCTCGACACCGGCCAGGGCTTCTGCGTGCGGCTTGAAATTGGCTCCATCCCTCCCTCGGTCGTGGTGGCGGACAAGGGCTGGCGAGGAAGACGGTGAGGCTATGGCTCGGTCATGGCAATGGAAAATCCTGAAAGTGTTTTCATTTTCTCAGCGGTCCCGGCTTGGATATTCGATTTTCCGAAGCTGAGTTCCCTGCTAGGTTCAGACAGAAACACCAACGGGATGAGGCATGTTGAAATTTCTGCTGTCGGCCTGGCTTTTCCTGACGGCTGTCTGCACCCCTTTCCTTGCCTTCGGCGATACAATGGATCTTCGATTACACGAGGCGGCCGCAGCGGGCGACGTCGCCGCCATCCGGGAACTGCTCGTCAACGGCGCTGCCATCGAGGCGCGGGACGCAAGCGGTGCGACGGCACTGCTTGTCGCGACGCATGGCAACGAGGTGGAGGCCGCGCGGGCGCTGATCGAGGCCGGCGCCGATGTCAATGCCAAGGACGAGATTGAGGACAGCCCCTATCTCTATGCCGGCGCCCGCGGCCATCTCGACATTCTCAAGCTCACGCTTGCCCATGGCGCGAATCTCAAAAGCATCAATCGCTATGGCGGCACGGCGCTCATTCCCGCGTCCGAGCGCGGCCATGTCGAAACGGTTGATACCTTGATCAAGGCAGGGGTCGATGTCGATCACGTCAACCGGCTCGGCTGGACGGCCCTGCTGGAGGCGATCATCCTCAGTGACGGGGGTCCGTCTCATATTCGGATCGTCGAACTGCTGATCGGTGCCGGCGCAAACGTCAATCTGGCCGACAATGATGGCGTAACGCCGCTTCAACATGCGCGCAGCCGCGGCTACGACAAGATCGTGAAATTGCTTGAGAAAGCGGGGGCGCGTGACGCGCATTTCCGCTTGTGGCGTAATCCGCTATATGGCGGAGGCGTATGCCGCAGCCTCCGCGAAACCATGAGAATGAAGGGTCCAGACGATGCAAAGAAACTACTATTCTTCCCTTGGCGGTCATCCGCCGCAGAGCGATCTCCTGACGGGGAGGGCGGTATTCACGGAGGCCTATGCCGTCATCCCCAAGGGGGTGATGCAGGACATCGTCACCAGCTATCTGCCCTTCTGGAACGACACCCGCTGCTGGGTGATCGCCCGGCCGCTTTCGGGCTTCGCCGAGACCTTTTCGCAATATGTCATGGAGGTGGCGCCGGGTGGCGGCAGCGACAGGCCGGAACAGGATGCCGAGGCCGAAGGCGTTCTCTTCGTCGTCGATGGCGAGATCGAACTGACCCTGCTTTCCGGCAAGCATGTCCTCCAGCCGGGCGGCTATGCCTTCCTGCCTCCAGGGCTGAAGTGGTCGCTGCACAACCGCGCGGGCGCGCATGCCCGCTTCCATTGGATTCGCAAGGCTTATGAGGCTGTCGAGGGACTGGATCATCCGCAGCCGCTTATCCTCAACGAGAAGGACATCACCCCGTCGGCCATGCCGGGCACCGAAGGAGGCTGGGCGACCACCCGCTTCGTCGATCCCTCCGACCTGCGTCACGACATGCATGTGACGATCGTCACCCTGCAGCCCGGCGCCGTCATTCCCTTTGCGGAAACCCATGTCATGGAGCATGGCCTCTATGTGCTGGAAGGCAAGGCCGTCTATCGTCTGAACCAGGATTGGGTCGAGGTGGAGGCCGGCGACTTCATGTGGCTGCGTGCCTTCTGCCCGCAAGCCTGCTATGCCGGCGGTCCCGGTCCCTTCCGCTACCTGCTCTACAAGGATGTCAACCGCCACATGGCGCTTCGTCCTTTCGGATCGCGCCGTTAAGCTCGAGGATACTCGGGAACCCGGCGCTTTCGGGCGCCGGATTTTGCCTGCTCGGCAGCGATGGCATAGCCGCTGTCAATCGGGCGATCTGGATATAGTCGCTGCCGATCAGCGCGCGCTAGGCAATATTTCAGCCACCGGCAGGACATTGCTGATGGTAATCTTGTCCGAAGCTCACTCGCGCGGCCGTTCTCATGAGCGCCCGCGCGGCTTCTTTCGCCATATTGTGAGGACCCCATGCCGAGACATCAGGCATAGTCTTTAACCGGTTCACGAAATCGCATCACTGCTGCTGCAGGGCAAGCCTCACGCCGAGGGCCATATAGATTGTGCCGATGACCTTTCCCTGCCAGCGTCCGATGGTGCGGCTGCGGCGCAGCCAGCCGCCGAACGATCCGGCGCCGATCGCCAGAAGCGACGTGACGCCGATGCTGAGGGCGACGAAGATGGCGCCGAGCAGCGCGAATTGCGCGATGACGGAGCCGCTTTCGGGATGGATGAACTGCGGCAGGAATGCCAGGAAGAAAAGGGCCGTCTTCGGGTTGAGGATTTCGGTGAAGAAACCTTGCCGGAACGCGCGCATGGGGGTGATGGCCTGCGCTGTCGATACGTCGATGATGCCGCTCTTTTCGATGAAGGCCTTGAAGCCGAGATAGATCAGATAGATGACACCGGCATATTTGACGATCTCGAAGGCCAGCGCGGATGTGGCAAGCAGCGCCGACAATCCGAAGGTTGCCATCATCGTATGAAGGAGATCGCCGACGGCAATGCCAAGGCCGGTTGCCAGCCCGGCACGCTTGCCGCCGCTGACGGCCCTGGCAAGCGTGAGTAGCGTCGCAGGCCCGGGAATGACCATCAGACCGAGCACCACCAATATATATGTTGTCAAAACACCGAAGCTGATCATCGATCTCTCCCAAGTTGATGATTTATAGGCAAAGCTCGCGAAAGTGGTACTTTGCACCCGTCACTAATGAATGGTTGAAGATTAATCGATCTGACCGCTGTTGCAACGGTCATCTCGCATTTTGCGCCTGTCGTTCGGAGGGGTACCGTCGCGCCCGCAGTCCGCGGAGACTTACATATGCTCACCGGGCAGCCGGCTCGCTTGCTTCACCCAATCGGCAAGCTGCTCCTCGTCCAGCGTGTCGTCTTCATGTATGTTGAGATAGCGGGTCTCCTCGCTTTTGGACTCTCCAGGCGGGATCGGATGCAGCGATGCGCCGCGAAAGAAGGCGACCTTGACGTATTTCGTAAAGCAATGGATGCCCAGGAACCAGCCATCGCCTTCCATGCCATAGAGTGGCGAATTCCATTTGATCGCCTTTCGGACATTGGGGGCTGCCTTGACGACGAGCGCATCGATCCGGTGTCCGATCTCGCTCTTCCAGCCCGGCATGGCGGCGATGTAGGCTTGCACCGGCGCGTCGCCATCGCCCTTGGCGATCTGCGGATTGCCGCCGGAAAGCAGGCGCGGTTCCGATGCCGGCTGCGTGGACAGCGCCTTTGTCGGCGACCTCAGCTTTCTGTCGGCCATTGCATTTCTCCGAGGTTGCTGTCTGGTCTATAGTATAAGGCTGATTTGCCAGTCGTCTTCGTTGTTCAGGCCGACCCGTTCAGGGGCCGGCGGGATACCGTCGGAGATATCGTAAGAGCACAAAGCGTCGAAATGGAGCTTGAAATTGAGTACAGCGTTCATGAAGGAAGAAAGTGCCGAAGCGGCGGCGGAAACCGTGCTGCCCGATCGGCCTATTTCTTCGCATCCGAATCTTGTTACCGAAGCGGGATTGAAGGCGCTGGAGCTGCAGCTTCAGGAAGCGCGAAAAGCCTATGACACGGCAAATGCCATTGAAGATATCAATGAACGCCGGCGGCAGACCGCCATCCCGTTGCGCGATGCACGCTATTTCGCGGAAAGGGTTCGCACGGCCGAGGTCGTCACGGCTCCCGGTTCGTCTGACGTTGTCGTCTTCGGGAGCACAGTGACCTATAGCCGGGAAGACGGCCGTGTGCAGAAATATCGCATCGTCGGAGAGGATGAAGCCGATCCCAGGGCAGGATCGATTTCATATGTTTCCCCTGTTGCAAGGCTGCTGATGGGAAAGAAAGTTGGCGATGTCGTCAGCCTTGGCAAGGAGGAGCTGGAGATCGCGGCGATCGAATAGCCTTCATTTCCTTTCGTATACGGCCGCCGACGAGCGTGCAAAATTGCGACGTGCTTCAATTTGCGGGCTCGAAGGGCGTGGCGATCGCGACCCGCGACGGCGCCACCTGGAAATCGGCCGGCAACATGCGGTGATAGGCGAGCACGAGCTGGCAGGCGCTGCGGGCGTCGTGACGGAGATCATGGTGGATGACGAAGGTGATCTCGCAGGCGGCAAGCAGCCTGACATTGTCCTGATCGAGATCGTGCGCCGCAAAGACCGTGCATTCGCGCCGGGCTTCGGCAAATGCCTTCAAGATGGCGCGATTGCCGCCGCCGGCCGAATAGACCGCGCGGATTTCCGGCTCGCGTTCCAGCGCATCGCGGACAAGAAGCTCAGTCCTGCGGTCGACGCCGAATCCTTCTGAAATCCGGACGGCCGAAAGATGAGGAAAGCGCTCGGCGAGAACATCGCGAAATCCGCGCTCACGCTCGTCCTCGCCGGTAAAGAGCCTGCTTGACAGCGTCACCAGCACTTTGCCTGCCCGTTCTCCCGCCATGCGGCCGAGCAGATAGGCGGCGGTCGCACCCGCCACACGATTGTCCATGCCGACATAACCGATACGGGAATTTTCCGGCAGATCGGTCACTAGCGTGATCACCGGGATCTTTGCCGCCATGAGCTCGCCAGCAAGATCGGCAATGGCGGGTGTCGAGGCCGCTTTCAGGACGACACCGTGGCTGCCGCGCCGGCGGATGGCGCGCAGGATCGATAGAAGCTCCTGCTCGCTCATCGTCTCGGCCACGTGAAATCGCGCGGAAAACGAGGCGGGCCGCATGCCCGGCAATTCCGCTTCGAAGGCTTCGCGGACAGCTGCGGAGAAGCGCTGCGGCGTGTCCATGACGACATCGATGACGAGGCGCCGGCCGGCCAAACCCGATTGCACATATTGCCGCTCCAGCTCGGCAATTGCCGCCGCGACCCGTGCGCGGGTAACGGCGCGGACGCCTTCGCGTTCATGCATGACCCGGTCGACTGTTGCAAGGCTGAGCCCGGCCTGCAGCGCGATGTCTTTCAATGGGAAAGGCGGCTTCAAGGCGGTTCTTTCCGAGGTGTTTTTGAGGTGTTTTATGCCTTTCTCATAGGCCGGCCCAAGACTACGATCAATCCCATAAGTCCAACGTCACTTTGGGAGGAGATCACCATGGACGCTCAGACGCTTAGCTGCCGGCGCAGCCAGAAAGTTTGGCTTTCGGCTGATTGCGGCAATTTCGATACTTTCAAGACCCTGATCGAAAAGACCGCCAATCCGGCAGACTGGCCGTTGGCGGCGGAGGTCGAGAAAAACATCCTGATCTATGATGGCGACAAGGTTCGAAATGCCGCGGAGAATGAAGACGAACGCCGTGCCCTGATGGCCGAGTGGGTCGAGGCATTCACCTCAGGCCCAGGCATCATCGTGGTCAAGAACGCCATGCCGGATACAGCAGTTGTTGACCGCGCGACTGCCGTATTCGAAGCCATCGTTCGTGAGGAAAAAGAGAAGGGCAGGGGCGCCGGCGATCACTTCGCAAAGCCCGGCGCTAATGATCGCATCTGGAATGCGCTGGAGAAACACTGCTTGGCGGATCCGGAGAATTTTGCCCGCTATTATGCTTCGACCGCCATCGCAATGGTGTCGGAGGCCTGGCTCGGCGTCGGCTACCAGATGACCGCGCAAATGAACCGGGTCAATCCGGGCGGGACTGCACAGAAGCCGCATCGTGACTATCACCTCGGCTTCATGTCGCCGCAGCAAATGCAGGCCTATCCCGGCCATATCCATGCGGTTTCGCCGCTGCTGACGCTGCAGGGGGCGGTCGCGCATTGCGACATGCCGCTCGAAAGCGGGCCGACGCTGTTCCTGCCCTATTCGCAGACCTTCTTCGAAGGCTACATCGCTTTCGGTCGGCCAGAGTTCCAGGCTTACTTCGCAGAACATCACGTGCAATTGCCGCTCAAGAAGGGCGATGCCGTTTTCTTCAATCCGGCCGTCATGCATGGGGCCGGCAACAATGTCTCGAAAGACATCTACCGCATGGCAAACCTCCTACAGGTATCGTCAGCCTTCGGTCGCGCAATGGAGAGCGTCGACCGCAGCCGCATGTCGGTGACGGTCTATCCTGCCCTTGTCGCCGCTCTCGATGCCGGCACACTGAGCCGCATAGACGTCGCCAACGTGATCGCATCGACGGCCGAGGGCTATGCCTTCCCGACCAATCTCGACAGCGATCCGCCGGTCGGTGGTCTTGCGCCGAAGACCCAGGCCCGGCTCATGGCCGAGGCGATCGATGCCGGTACGGATGCGAGGCGGTTCGCCGAGCTGATCGCCGACCATGCCGCACGCAAGGAGGCTTGAGATCCGATGAGCCGACTGGATGGAAAATTCGCCGTCGTGACCGGCGGCACGCAGGGGCTGGGCGCGGAAGTCGCGCGTCTCTTTGCCGAACGCGGCGCTGCCGGCCTGACGATCTGCGGCCGCAGCACCGCCAAGGGCGAGGCCAAGGCACGCGAGATCGGGGACCGCTACAAAATACCGGTTGCTTTCGTGACGGCTGATCTCGGCGAAGTCGAGGATTGCCGCAAGGTCATCGCCACGGCGGTTGAGAAATTCGGCCGTATCGATGCGCTCGTCAATGTCGCCGCCATCACCGATCGCGGCACCATTCTCGACACCGATCCGGAACTGTTCGACCGGATGTTCGCTGTCAATGTGCGCGCGCCCTTCTTCCTGATGCAGGACGCGATCAAGGACATGATCGCCAATGGCATCGAAGGCACCATCGTCAACATCTCCTCGATGTCGTCGATGGCCGGCCAGCCCTTCATCAGCGCCTATTGCTCCTCCAAGGGAGCGCTCGACACGCTGACCCGAAATACGGCCTTCGCGCTGCTTAGAAACCGCATCAGGGTCAACGCGCTTAATATCGGCTGGATGTCGAGCGATGGCGAGGATCGCATTCAACGCGAATATCATGGTGCCGCGGAGGATTGGCTGGCAAAAGCCGCCGCCGCGCAACCCTTCGGCCGGCTGGTCGATCCGGCGGAGGTCGCCCGCGCTGTCGCTTTCCTGTCGTCCGAGGAATCCGGCCTGATGACCGGCGCCACGATCAATCTCGATCAATCGATCTGGGGCGCCTATGAAGGATCGCCGCATCCGGAGAAGGCAATGTGAGCTATGGAGATTGGCGGGAGGGAAATACCCTCCCGCTGATGGCCGGCGCCGCTTGCTGGCGTGGAGTGCGAGCCGGCCTTGCCATGTGGATCAGAAGCTCTTGATGGAACCGTCGGACCAGACCATCTTGCCACCACGGATCGTGCCGCGCAGGCGCGGCACGCGGCCACGTTCGGCGATCACCAGATCGGCACGCAGCCCCTCGGCGATGCGGCCACGATCATTGAGGCCGAGTGCCTTTGCCGGATTAGCGCTTGCCAATGCGGCTGAGGCCGGAAGGCCGCCCTTGCCGATTTCCGCAAGCGCGATCACGGCCGGCAGAATGGCCGATGGGTGATAGTCGCTCGCAAGAATATCGAGCAAGCCGGCTTCATAGGCTTCCCGAGCGGAAAGATTGCCCGAATAGGAAAGCCCGCGCAGCGCATTCGGCGCGCCCATAGCCGTCGCCAATCCCAGCCGCCTTGCTTCGGTGGCCGTCGCGATATTGATCGGAAACTCGCTGATTGCCGCGCCAAGGCTGTGCAGAAGCGCCGCCTTCTCGACGGTGTCGTCATCATGGGAGGCCAGCACGACGCCATGCTCGCGCGCCAGTTCCGACAGGCCGTTGATGATGTCCGTGCTATCGCCATGTTCGGAGCGGGCAGCAATGCGTTGCTTCACGAGCTCGGCCGCTTCGGCCTCGCTGATCTTCCTCACCTTCGCCGTGTTGGCGATATGCAGTTCGATATCGCGGTATTGCCCTTGTCCCGGCGTGTGGTCCATGAGCGAGATCAAGTGGAGCGCACCGGCGTCGATCAGCGTCTTTGCTTCGTTCAGGGCGGGCAGGAAGGTCACCTCGAAGCGGCCATGGACGCGATGGTCGATCAGCAGCTCGTCTCTCATCGATGCGAGGGTCTGGATCATCGCATGGGTGTGCTCGATGGAGCGGACATGGCCATAAGTTGCGGGTGTGAAGGCGACGGCCGCATAGGCTGTCGTCACGCCATTGGCGGCGAGCATCTTGTCGAGATCGTAGACGCCAAGTTCGAGCGGCATGCGGACATTGACGCGCGGCTCCACGCATTTTTCGATCATATCACCATGCATGTCGACGAAACCGGGGAGGAGAAATCGGCCGTGGCCGTCTATTTCTGCCCCTTCGACCGGACTTTCGCTGATCTCGGCGATCAGCCCATTCTCGATCCTGATAGCGCCGCGCTCGATCACGCGGTCCTGCAATACAATTTCAAAATTATTCAGCCACATCGTCCTGCTCGTCCTCGATTTTGATGGCTTCCAGATGCAATTCCCGGTCGATCAATGCCTTTACATCGTCCGGATGGTGAAAGACACCGATCATCGCAACGCCGGACGTCTTGAGTTGCGCCAGTCGCTCGACCAGCGCGCGGCGGGCTGAATGGTCGAGCGACGCCGTCGGCTCGTCAAGCAGCAGCAGGCGCTGCGGCAGGATCAGCGCGCGGGCCAGATTGACCTTCTGCTGCTCGCCGCCGGAGAAGGTCGATGGATAGGCCGACCAGAGCTGCTTCTTGACGCCGAAGGCATCGAGCCAGCGCCGCGCCTCCGTCAGGGCTTCGGTATGCGCCGCGCCCGCAAGCCTCAGCGGCTCGGCGACGATCTCTTCGGCCGCAACGCGCGGGCGCGCGTTGAGGAACTGGGTGACGAAGCCGATTTCCCGGCGACGCAGCACGGCGATGTCGACGTCGGCGGCCGTCGCGAGATCGATAATCCCTTCATGCGTGTGATAGTAGACGTGGCCGGCGCGCGGCAGGTAGGAGCGATAGAGCGTGCGCAGCAGCGTCGATTTGCCCGCGCCGTTCTCACCCTTGAGCAGGATGAATTCGCCTGCGTGAAGGTCGAAATCGATATTCTCGAAGGCAAACAGGGTGCGCTTGAGGTGGTGCATTTCGAATTGCTTCGAAAGACCCTGGACGCGCAGCACCGGGGATAGGGCCTGCTGGGCGGAAACCTGAATATTCATCTCTGGTGTTTCCTTCAAAGCTTGGCGTGGACGAGCTGCTGCGTGTAGGCGTGCTGCGGATCCTGGAAGATCTGGTCGGCAAGGCCCTGTTCCACGACCTTACCGCGTCGCATGACCATAACCCGGTCTGCCATCGTGCGGATGACACCGAGATCATGCGAGACCAGAATCATGGTGATGGAACGCTCGCGCTGCAGCCGTTTCAGCGTATCGAGAACCAGCGCCTGGACGCTGACGTCGAGACCGGTCGTGGGCTCGTCGAGCAGCAGTACGGCCGGCTCGAGCGCAATCGCCTTGGCGAGTTGCACGCGTTGCTGCATGCCGCCGGAAAGTTCATTCGGCCGGGCGTCCATGCGCTCGATCGGAAACTCCGAAGCGTCGAGCGACTGGCGCGCCCGTTCGCGCAGCTCGGCGAAATTGCGATTGCCGGCAATCAGCAGGCGCTCGGCGACGTTGCCGCTGCTGGTGTGGTTCATCAATAGGCCCAGATGCGGGTTCTGGTAGACGATGCCGATATGATGCGCGCGCAGCATCCGCCGCTCGAAGCGATCGAGCGTGAAGAGGTTGCGGCCCTCGTGGCCGGGGAGGGCGAGATCGTAGGTGCCGGTATCGGGCGTATCCTCAAGGTTCATCATCCTCAGAAGGGTTGATTTGCCGGAGCCGGATTCGCCAACGATGCCGAGGACCTCACCCGGATAGACCGTCACATCGACGCCGCCGAGGGCAGTGACGTCGCCATAGTTGCGCATAATGCCGCGCATCGTCAGGATGGGCTCGGCCATCATCAGCCGCGGCGGCTGGCGGGTCAACGCTGCCGATTGAGTGGGATCAAGCGCGGCCATCAATCCATCCTTCCATTGTTGTACCAGGTTTCGCCGATCTCGATCGGTTCGGCCTCGGACTTGCGGATGTGCTTCACGCCGAAATGGCTGTCGGACAGTTCGTATTGCGAAGAGCCGTCTTCCTGCGGAAGCTCGTTCATGAAGAAGCCGGTGATGTTGCTGCGGTAGCAGGTCTTGTCCTGGTGATCCTCGACGCGGTACGGCACGTCGTCGAAAACGAGCGGCTCGACGCGCGTATAGGGCGGCACGGCGAAGATGCGCTTTTCGCGGCCGGCAGACAGGATCGTCAGGTGGTCGGCCTGATTGAGCTTCGGCACGTCCCAGCGTGGAATAGGCGACGGTGTCATCACATGCCGGCCGTTGACCATGCTCGGATAGCTCGACCCCTGCATGATCCGTCCCGATTTGACGAGCTGTTCGTAGAGCACCAGCCAGAGCTGACCGTAATCGGCATCGCCATGCATTTCACGCGCCACGGACATATCCGGCTGCACCGGGCGCAAAGGCTCGGGGTTCGGAACCTGCAGCACCAGGACCTGGTCTTCGCGCAGTTTCTCCTCCGGAATGCGATGGCGGGACTGGACGATGGTCGCGGCCATCGTGTCTTCCGTCTCCACCGCCCCGCCGACCCGCGCGACGAACTTGCGGATGCTGCTGGCGTTGACGGAATCGTCGGAACCCTGGTCTATGACTTTGACGACGGAAGTGGGCTTGAGCAGTGTCAGCGTCACTTGCAGGCCGCCGGTTCCCCAGCCGCGGGCGATCGGCACTTCGCGGCTCGCATAGGGCACCTGATAGCCGGGGACGGCAATTGCTTTCAGAATGCGGCGGCGCATTTCGCGCTTGGCGGATTCATCGAGGAAGCCGTAGTTGAAGGCCATCCAGGGCTTGGTCAATTCCTGAAGTTTCATAGCGCGACCTCCTCCTGTTGCGAGGCAAGCTTTTCTGTAACGGCCGGCTTTGCGGCGGCAGCACCCTTGTCCGTCTTGACGCGGCGCAGCGCATCCAGCGTCGACTGGAACGTGACGTAGTGCGGAAGCTTGAAGTGGATGCAGAAGCCGGAGCTTTCGACCGGCTCCGTGTGATAAAGAACGAACTCCTCGTTGGCGGCCGGATGCGGGTTGGGCTGGTTGGAAGCCAGATCGAGCGTTGCCGCCGCGATCACCTTCACTTCGTTCCAGCCGAAGGTCGCGGAGAAGCCCAATTGCAATTCTTTCGCCTTGGAGATGACCTCGGTCTGGCTGACGCGAACGCGCCCGGCGCTGAAGACGGTGCCGGAGGGATGGCGCAGGCGAACCGGGGCATAGGCCAGACGCAGTTCGTTGACGGTCGGATGCACGGCGCTATAGCCGCGCATGGTCGCATAGCCGAGCGCCAGCGTGCCGCCGGTGTCGGCGCGCGCCAGGCTCTGCAGCTTGTGGGCGCGTGCCGCCGGAAAGAGCAGCGGCTCGCGCGTCAGATCGGGGATTTCATCGGGGGCGACCGTTTCGATCGGATGATCCGGAATAAGGCCTTGCGCCTTCTGCCAGCTGGTGAGTGACGGTTGGGTCGCAGGCGCCGGTTTGGCAGCCGGGATCACAGGTTCCGGCACATAGTTCTTGCCCTGCAGCACGTCAACCTGGAGCAAGCGATGGGAATAATCCAGTGTCGGCCCGAGGATCTGGCCGCCGGGAATATCCTTGAAGGCGGCCGAGATACGTCGGACCGTCAGAAGATCCGGCTGGTCGACGGGTTCGGCAACAGCGATACGAGGCTGCGTCGTGCGGTAGGCGCGCAGCAGCAGGATCGCTTCATAGAGATCACCGCCGGCCTGCGCGAGCGCCAGGGCTGCGAGATCGGGTTCGTAAAGCGATGCCTCGCCCATCAACCGGTCGATGAGATAGGGAAGGCCGGTGCGAACGGCCTCGACGCGCTCTGGCGTGATCGGGCCGAGATCGGCACGGAAAAGCCGTTCCGCCTGTTCGATGGCGTATTCGCCGCCGCGGGTTGCCACATAGGCCATCAGAGTACCTCGATTTTCGTGGAACGGGGGATGCCGAGCAGGCGCTTGCCGTCGACGAGATAGAGATCCCAGCCGAGCGGATAGCGGATTGCCTTGCCGCGCATCGGCCAGAAGGCGGGATCGATGCCGTCGACTTCGATCGTGATGCTGTCCTTGATGCCGGGGCCGGTAAGGCGCAGTCGCTGCCCGGAGCCAAATCGTACGGGAGCAAACAAAGTCGCGGCGTTATCCGGATAAAGGAGGCTACCGATGCGCAATGTCGACAAGGCCTCGACGTTTTCAGCGGAGCCGATGACAGCAAAGACATAATCCGCATCGGCAAGCGGCATCCGCCTTGCCCCGGTTGCGGCCATCTTCAGGTCCAGGGACGGATCGTTTGCCGCATGGAAGCTGCATTCGCGATCGAGCAGGCTTTCGGCAAGCGGCCAGAA
Organism: Martinezella tropici; assembly: GCF_008370325.1. GTDB lineage: Bacteria > Pseudomonadota > Alphaproteobacteria > Rhizobiales > Rhizobiaceae > Rhizobium > Rhizobium tropici_B. Next base: position 427,978 of record NZ_VNIP01000008.1, read on the forward strand.
GCCCTCGGCGGGCAGCTCGCGCAGTTGGCCGGGACGGCTCAGCGCCCACATGAGTTCCTCGAACGTGGTGTTGGTGCGGATATCGTCCAGTGTCGGCAGGAGATTGTGTGCCATGGTCAGAATGTCTCCATCTGCACGCGGGTCGCTTCGACTTTCTGCAGTAACTGCCGGTCTTCTTCCTCCTGATGGCGCCGTTCGGCATTCAGGAGCTCGAGGATAAGGTCGGTCTGGTGGCCGGCGGCGATGGCCGCATCGATGACCGCCATTGCCATGACATGTTCGAGGTCCCCGCCGACGATTGCGCCATAGCCTTCAACGTCGCGATCCGGCACGCGGATATGTGCTTCGGACACCAGGACTTCGCCGAGATGGAATGCGGTGCTGCGAACGGTATCGATCAGCGGCAGCATGGCAAGGCCGGTGCGGTTCAAGACAACATCGACCCCGCCGAGAGTGTCGAGCACCTTTTCGGCCACAGCCTTGATGTTTGCCGGCCGGCCGGCGGCGAGAGTTTCCAGCGCCTGCGCATGGGTATAGGACACACTGACCGGATTGCCAGTCTTCTCCTTAGTCATCATCTTTTCCTCGGGCCTTGGGATTCGTAGGGCAAGCCTTTAAATATTCGAATGACTACTATATTCATTCGAATGAGTTGTCCACGACGTTTTCAGATGTAAGGAGTGTTTTCTGAGGCGGCCTGAAATTTTTAGTCGCCGCGCCGGCGTAGCCATTCCGCCGTGATGCGGCTTGCTTCCCGTGCGGCTGCCGCTGGCGCCTTTCCTTCCAGCAAGGCAAAGAGGAAAGAGCCTGCAAAGCGATCGCCGGCGCCGATGGTGTTTGTTGTGTCGACGCGATCCGCCGGTGCGACCTCAACGGCCTGCGAGCCATCAAACAGCGTGATTGGGCGCGTGCCGTTCGTGAGCACCAGCATCTTCAGGCGCGAGCCGGCGATCTGGCCGGCGCGCTGCCAGGCAAGAGCGAGGTCATCCGCGACATCGTCGCGCGAGGAAATGACGAAGTCTGACGGGCGAGGCGTTGCCGGACGCAACGGAAATTGCGTGAGAACGAGCGGCTGGGCGCCGATCTGTTCGACAAGGTTTTCGTCAAGGACGAGCGCATTGATATAAGCGCCGGCTCCTGACAGCTTTCCAGCTGCTGTGAGCGGTTGCGATCTGCCGGCAGGTGCGATGATCGTCCGCTCTCCACTCGGCTCGAGAAAAATTTCCAGCGGTGCCGTCTTTCCGGGCGTCATCATGATGTATTCGGTATCGAAGCCGTCCGTGGTGAGTGATTTGAGCGCCGCTTGCCCTTGCTCATCCCGCATCAATCGCGAGACGATGGCGACATCGGCGCCCAGCTCCAGCAATTGCCGGCCGGTATAGAAGGCACCGCCGCCGAGACGGGTTGTCTGCGACGAAAACTGTATCCGTCCGCCAGGAGTAAGCGGGGCATCCAGTTGCCATATGCGATCGTGGTTTACCGATCCGATAACGATTACTCGGGGCATGCTTCTGCCTATCTGTCGTCAACGCCTGGTGCCAGCGCGTCCACGATGAAACGCTGTGCCAGCAGGAAGATCAAGAGAACGGGGACGATCGACAACAGGCTTGTCGCCATCAGCGGCCCCCAGGCCCGTTCGGCGCCTTCGAGATCGGCAAATGCGGCAATCCCGGTCGTCAGCGTCTTCTTGAAGGCATCATCCAGCACGAGCTGGCCCCAGAGATAGATGTTCCAGGCACCCATGAAGGAAATCACCGAAAGAGCTGCGATAGCCGGAATAACATTCGGCACGCCGATCTCGATGAATTGCCGCCACAACCCGCTTCCGTCCATGCGCGCCGCCTCGAATATCGAAGCGGGAAGCGACCGGAACGCCTGGCGCATGTAGAAGACGTAGAAGCCGATATAGGGGATGGATGGGATGATCATCGCGCCATAAGTGTTGAAGGCTTGGAGCTTCACCACGGCGATATAGGTTGGAATGATCGCCAGCACGTTCGGGAAGGACATGGTGGCGATGACGAACCAGAACAATGTCCGCCGCCCTCGAAATTCCAACTGTCCAAAGGCAAAACCAGCGGGCACGGAAAGAGCAAGCTTCCCGACGGTAATGAGGGTTGCGGTCAGCATGGAGTTCCACAGCCACATCCAGATCGGATGACGGCTTGCGGCAATGGTGAAATTCGAGAGCGTCGGATTTTCCGGCCAGAAGCGCACGGCCCTGGCCATGATCATGTCATTGGGCGTGAAGGCAGCAGACACCATCCAGACGAGCGGAAACACGGTGACGATGCAGATTGCCATGAGCACGATGTGCAAGAGCAACCTATGAAGTCTATGGCCGATGCCGCTCATCTGTAGTGCACCCGCTTTTCGCTGACGCGGAATTGCAGCCATGTGATGGCGAGCACGAGCACGATGATGATGACGGCGACGGCGCTGGCTGGCCCGAACTGGAAGAACAACAGGCCCTGTTGCCACAGGAAATAAAGCAGGCTTGAGCTTCTGCCCGCTGGTCCGCCATGGGTCAGCACATCGATGACGCCGACGATGTCATCGAGCACATGGAAGAGGGTCGTAACGCTGATGAAGAAGGCGGTCGGCGTCATCAGCGGCAGGCTTATGTCAAAGAAATGCCGCGTCGAGCCGGCGCCATCGAGCTCAGACGCCTCACGCAACTGATGCGGCAGGTTTGCGAGTGCCGCCAGCCACAGCAGCATGTTGAGGCCGAAGGTCTTCCAGAAGGTGACGAGGCTGACGCAGAGGAGCGCAAGGTTCGGATCCGTGTGCCAGCGCGACGGCGGGAAGCCGAAATGGCCGAGCAACTCGTTGAAGAGACCGTTGACCGGATTGAACAGCCAGGACCAGGCAACGCCGGCGACCGAATAGGCGACGATCGTCGGCAGGAACAGGCTGCCGCGATAAAGCCCCTGCAAGGGATTCTTGCGCACCGAATGCAGCATGACAGCAAAGATCAGCGGGATGACGATCTCGGCAGGAATGAGGACGACGCAATAGAGCAGCGTATTCCACGCGGCCATGCGAAAGTCGGGATTGTCGAAAATGGAGCCGTAGTTGTCGACGCCGACAAAGCGAATGTCTGCCGACAGCAGATTCCAGTCGACCACCGATAGCAATATCGACGCGATCAGTGGGCCATACAGGAAGACTGCTATGGCAAGAACGGCTGGCCCCACGAACAGGTAGGGGGCCAGCGATCGAAAACGAAATGGCATGATGCAGAACCTAAGCCGAAATCAATCCTGCAAGCTCGTCATGAGCGCCCTCGATGCCGTCGGCAACAGTCGTTTCCTTGAGCAGCATGCGCGAAACCCATTTGCGCCATACGGCCTGGCCTTCGAGCCCGCGCTTGCCGGGCCAGATCGTCTCCGCGGTCAGCCCATCGCTGAGCTGTGCGGCTGCCGGCTTCATGAACTCGTTGATCAGCGGAACGTCGTGCACGGACGTGTTGAGATAGCCGTTTTGCGACCAGATCGTCTGGCCTTCCTTCGATGCGCAGAATTCAAGGAAGGCAAGTGAAGCTTCCGCCTGTTCCTTGTTGCGCGTGTAGACGGCAAGGAAATTGCCGCCGCTGTTCATCTTGCGCTGATGTCCGGTGAGCCCCGGGAATTTGGTCGTGACGGCCTTGGCAGCGCCGAAGGGGAAGGTGATGGCGGCGGTCGAGCTGGTCGTGCAGATGGCGAGAGCGCCGGACTGGAATGCGGCTGTCTGCTCCTTGTCGCTGACGGGCAGCCAAAGGCCTTCATGGGCTGGTGCGCAATATTCGCTCATGCCAGCGATGGCTTCTGGGCTGTTCAGAGCGAGCTTGCCATCGGGATCGATAATGAAGCCGCCGGCATTCTGGATGAAGGACTGGCTCGTCCATTCGTTGTTGGAGAGCGAGATCGGCGAGCGATAGGTCGGATGCTTGCCCTTGAGCGCTGAATCGAGCTTGCGCGCGCTTTCGTAGAGCCACTTCGTATCCGGCGTTTCCGGGAGATTGGGGTCGAGGCCGGCAGCCTTCCACATGTCGCTGTTGATATAGGTGATCGGCGTCGACAGCGCCCAGGGAAGACCGATGACGGCGCCGTCGATGGTGACCAGCGGCAGGACCGACGGGCGGAAATTGGCGAGGATTGCTTCGGCCTTCGCGGCATTGATCTCACGCAGGTCGCGGGCGCCGAGCGTGCGCTTGGCGAAATAGCCGAACTTCCAGCCCGTGACCATCATGGCTGGCGGGTGGCCTGCGGCGATACTGGCAACGGCTTTGGCGGTCACTGCCTCGTAATCGCCATCGAACCGGTTGGTAACCGTCACGCCGAGCTGCTTGGCGTTGAAAGCGTCGACAACCTTCTGAAAGGGTTTGTCGGGTCCCCAGGTGCTCGAAATCTCGATAGCCGCATCGGCGGACCTGGCCCTGCCGGTCATAGCGATCGATGTGCCGATGACTGCGGTCGTGCCCGCGATGAATTGCCGACGATTAAGCCCTACCATCTTATCCTCAATATCCGAATGACTAGTGAAACATTCGGATATTTATCTAATCACTACGAATGACACGCGTGTGAAGGAGATATGGCTAAATGCCAAAACATAATCGCTGAATCAGCTTCAGCAGTTGTTCACAGGATTTCGGCTATTGAACGGAGATTGAAAAACGATGCTGTAGTCGATATATGACATTCGAATGACATAGCTGAATTCGGAAGGCAGGCATGGAGAAAAAGTCGTCGCACGGGCAATGGCAACAGGTCGAGAGCGATATTGCAGAGGATATTCTGACCGGACGGCTGTTGCCCAAGGCGCAGCTTCCGACAGAATCCGACCTGATGGAACGTTTCGGCGTCGGCCGTCACAGCATAAGGCGCGCCATTTCCCGTCTCGAAAGCCGAGGGCTCGTGCTGGTGGAGCAGGGGCGCGGAACCTTTGTCAGGGATAGTCGCCTCGACTACCGCCTGTCGGAACGCACCCGCTTTTCCCAGAACCTACTCGATCAGGGCAGGGAGCCGCTTGGACAGGCCATTCATGAAGAGGTGGTTCCTGCCTCCGAGATGATCGCAGAGGCCTTGCGGCTTCCCCATGGCGAACCTGTCTATCATATCGTCCGGCGCGGCTTTGCCGACGAGGAGCCGATCAACTATTCGCATGCCTATTATCCGGTGCGCCGCTTTCCGGGTTTCGACGAAGCGCGGCGCAGCGGGCGCAGCGTCACCGTCATCCTGGCTGAATACGGCATCCCCGACTATATCCGCCTGCGCACCGATATTATCGTCCGTCTGCCGACAAGCGAGGAGGCCAAGCAGCTCTGCCAGTCCATGTCTCAGCCGGTGGCTGTGTCGAGAAAGGTGGACGTCGATCTCAAGGGCACGCCGATCTCCTATTCCGAGTCTGTATGGCCGGGCGAGCGCATACAATTCTCGATCGACAATACCAGCCAGCTTCTGGACGTACTTGCGCGCGGTGATGCGGGCTGACTGGATCGGCTTCGCGCGGCTTGTACCTGTACGACGCTGAATGACGCCCCCGTTGCGATATGCTAATGTAATGGCCTGTGAGGCGCGCAGGGGATCATGGCAATGTTGGAGACGGACAAGCTATTCGCCGGCTCGATTCCGGAAAATTACGACCGCCATATGGTGCCGTTGATTTTCGAGCCTTACGCCGCTGATCTTGCACAACGGGCAGCGTCGCTAGCGCCGACCGCCGTCCTGGAAATTGCCGCTGGAACCGGGGCCGTCACCCGCGCATTGGCGCCCAGGCTGTCCCCTGATGCAAGCTATGTCGTCACCGACCTCAATCAGCCGATGCTCGACTATGCCGCTTCGCGGCAGGCTCCCGACAGCCGCATCACTTGGCGGCAGGCGGATGCCATGACGCTGTCGTTTGAAGATGCGGCCTTCGATCTCGTCTTTTGCCAGTTCGGCGCGATGTTCTTTCCAGATCGTGTATCTGCCTATCGCGAGGCAAAGCGCGTTCTGAAGCCCGGTGGACATTTCCTGTTCAACGTCTGGGATCGCATCGAGGAGAACATATTCGCGGATGACGTGACGAACGCGCTGGCCCGGATTTTCCCGAACGATCCTCCGCGCTTTCTGGCGCGCACCCCGCATGGCTATCACGATGTGGATCGGATTCGCAGCGATCTCGAAAATGCCGGCTTCACCGATGTGGTGATCGAAACGAGAGCCGAACAGAGCCGTGCATCCTCGCCGGGCCTTCCGGCCGTTGCCTATTGTCAGGGAACGCTTCTTCGCAACGAAATCGAGGCCAGGGAAGCGGGAAGCCTGGAGGCTGCAACCGACTACGTCGCATCCGCGATCGCCGACAGACATGGTAATGGCGAAGTTGCTGCGAAAATTCAGGCACATATAATCCTGGCCACCGCTTAACCTGTATCGCGCCTGCAAGCTTAACTGAAGAATAACTATGATTTAAAGCAAGGCTGCCGATTTTAGCGCGCGGCGACGAGTTGTTATATCGTCTGGGGCCATAATGGAGATCCAAGACGATATTTACTGAGATTTCTGGTGGGATTTTATAGGGAAATACTTGAGGGTTCGGCCGCCGGCAGTGATGCCGGCAAGTCATCTCGCCTGCTGTCGAATCTTCAGGTGCTGCGCGCGCTCGCCGCTTTGTCCGTCGTCGTTTCTCACGCCTTGCACGAGACCGAGATGCTGGCAGGGGCGACAGGGCGTGCAGCGGTCGATGGCTCCGCATGGAATCTCGGTTTCGGGGTGGACATATTCTTCGTCCTCTCCGGCTTCATCATGACCCACACCGCTGCTTCGGAATTCGGCAAGAACGGCGCTCCATTGCGTTTCTTCCTGCGGCGCTGCGCCCGCGTGATCCCGCTCTATTGGCTGCTGACGAGCCTTATGCTTATCGGCGCGCTCGTAGCACCCTCGCTGCTGACTGTTCCCATCGGCTCCGTGTCTCATGTCCTGGCATCCTATTTCTTCATTCCGTCCGGGCGCGGTGCGGACGAGATCAGGCCGGTGCTCGCGCTCGCCTGGACGCTGAACTACGAGATGCTGTTCTACGTGTTCTTTGCGGCCGCACTCTTGCTGCCGATAAGGCTGGGTATCGTCTGGCTGTCGGTGCTGATGGCAGGCATGGCGCTTGTCGGAAGGCTCGTCGATCCTAGCCATGTCCAGATAGCCTTCTGGACGAACCCGATCATTCTGGAGTTTCTCTTCGGCGTCTATGTCGCCTTGATCTTTCGCAGCGGCATCAGGATCGGCGGCGCAGCCGCGCTCGCGCTCATGGCCATCGGCCTCCTCGGTTTCGTGCGCATCTCCGCGCCCTGGAGCGATGCGGCCTTGCCGCAATTCCTGCGCAGCGGCTTGCCCGCCGCGCTATTCGTTCTTGCGGCCGCAATCGGCCCGGTCTTGCCTCAGAGGAAGCTCGTCCTATGGGGTGTCGCCCTGGGAGATGCCTCCTATAGCCTCTATCTTGCCCACCCCTTTATCCTGCGGCCAATGCGAGCCGTCTGGGCAAAAGCGCTCGGCGGATATCTTCCCCTTGGCTTGTTCGTTGTCTTCGCAACGCTCGTAGCCGCCCTGTTTGCTCTGCTACTCTTCAGAGGTGTTGAGAAACCGCTTACCAGCCGCGTTCAGAGCCTCGTGCTTCGCTCAGGGCAGAAGCGCATACCGACCGGCGCCCTCCCGGCGGCAGACACCGAAGGCGCCTAAGCAAAGTTGAAAATGATACTCTCGGTTCGAAGAGCGAAGGCGTCCGCTTGCCATGCTAACCCAGGCCTCCGCTACATCCACCCCGGCGCTCAGTCGGCCCATTCGGGATCGGTCGTGAAAGCGATCGTCAGCCAACGGTCCGGACCTTCGTCGCCGATCGCCTCACCGATCTCGTCGCGAATATGGTCCCATTCCTCCAGCTTCTTCGCAGGCCCGTCCGGCGGCACGATGAAATAGAGCTCGATTTGCTTGCCGCGGCCGACGCGGGCGACATAGGAGCGATAGGATTCGAAATTATAGCGTCGGACGATGTCGGTGGCGACGCGGTCGACATGTTCCCGCAGATCGGAAGGCGTCACGAGCAGGATATCGGCGAATGCCTGCTTGATGGTGCTGATCGGCATGGGGATGACGATAAGACAGACCAGCGCGAGCGCGGCCGGGTCGACATAGGGCGACATCCATTCCAGCCTCGTTCCCTGAATGAAGAAGCCGAAGATGAAGGCGAGCAGCAGCGCCCCGCTCAGGCAGCCCGTCATCACCCAGGCCTTGGCATCGAGTGCGATGAAACTGGATCTCAGCGTCTCGTTTGCACGCCTGCCATAAGCAGCCATCAGGAAGGCGATGATCATGGTCAGCACCGCATAGATGATGGCCTGATCGAACGAGAGATGTCGGCCGCCGGCCATGATGCTGCCGATCGCGTTGATCAAGGCATAGACCGCTGCTCCCGTCAAAAGGACGCCGTTGAGGCCGAGCACCATGGGTTCGAGATGCCAGAAGCCCATGGTGAAATGCTTGGCGAACCTGCCGCCGGACGCCGTGTTCGTCGCGGAGGATACGATCAGGTTGGAGACGATCAGCGCAACGATCGTCATGCTCGCATCCGTGAGCGCATAGACGCCGTCGAAGACGATCGCGTAGGAACCGGAGAGAACACCGAAGACAATACCGGCCGCCGCCAGAACGAAGGTCACGACAATGGAGATGCGCAGGACGCTTTGTTCGGTTGTCACTTTTCAATCTCCGACGAGAGACGCGATATGCGTTTCAGACTATTTTGCATGTACGCCAGGCTTTTATCGCGTCGTGTGGCCTGAGCCAATCCGGGCTAATGATAGGGAGAGAGTCTCTCCCTATACCGTAACAGAACGCGTTGTTCGATCAGGGTTCGCGTGGCCGAGCGCTCTGACCCTGCCGCCTGAATTCGCTCGGCGTGACGCCAACCAGCTTCCTGAAGTCGCGGGCGAAGTGGAAAGGATCGGGATAGCCGCATTGGGCGGCGATTCTGCCGATCTGCTCGTCGGTTATAACAAGCAAACGCTTCGCAGCGTTTACGCGCTCGTGACGGAGCCAATCGACAGGCGTTGTCCCCATTCTCTGACGGAAGCGGCGAAACAGCTGCGCCTGGCTCAGATTGGCGGCTATGGCGAGCTCACCCACCGACCAGGGGTGGGTGAGGTCGGCGCGGACCAGTTCCACGACCCGCTGCAATCGCTGGACCGCGCCGCTCAGCTCGCCATGTTCCGCGCGCTCGGAAACCAGAAGCGAGATCAATTGCGCGAGCAGGGCAAAACAGTGGCTGTCCGAGAGGAAACTGCCCGTTTCCACCTCCCGGAGGATGCCTTCGACCAGCGCCTGCGGATCGCGCGGGTTTGAAATGCCAAAGACCGGATTGGCGATCACGCCCAGACTGTCGAACAGCGTATCGAGCCCGTGCCCTGCGAACCCCAGCCAGAGATAGGACCAGTGCGAATGATGCGGCTCACAGCGATGCGAATACAGCATCGAGGAATCCAGCCAGGCAATCGTTCCTTCATGCAGGAAATTTGACAGGCCGTTGACCTGCAACAGGCCTTTTCCGCTGAGGGTCAGGATGAGAGTATGCTGGTTGAAACGATGGGCGACCGGCATTTCTGCAGGCGTGCAGATGCGCCGCCCGGCGGCGAGAAGCGCATAGGGGAGGGCGCGGGACAGCCTGCCCGGCGTCTGAAAGAAGACGTCATCCAGAGGGGAAATATCGTCCGGGATTGCTTCATCGGTCATGCCATCAAGTCTTATCCGGAGATGAGAGTTTTATCCATATAGCTGCGGTTCGCATCCATGTCTTTTCACCGTTCGACGCTGTAATCTGTGCCCGGCGAACCAGAATGAACGAGGCCCTGATCATGTCGATGGCAACCCCCGTATTTGATCCGCTCTCGCAGGCGTTCACGGACGACCCATATGCCTCCTACCGCGCGCTGCGTGCCAGCCCGGGCCCGGTCTATTACGAGCATTTCGACATGTGGCTGTTGTCGCGCTATCAGGATGTTGCCGCTGCCGCCGGCGACAAGACGCTCGTGCGCTCGCTCGAGTTCTTTCTCTCCCCGGAAGAGATACGAGAACAGAAGGTTCGACAGAACTGGCATGACATGCCGAACCATTCGCGCTTCGTGCAATTCAGCCTTTTGGATTCCGATGGCGAAATTCATGACCGATTGCGCCGCAAGGTGTTTCGTGAATTCACGCCGGCCCTCGTCGCCCGCCAGCGCGGGATGATACAGGATTTCGTCGATCGGCTGCTCGATCGTCTCCTGCAAGCCGGCACGATCGACTTTGTCGAGGATCTCGCCTCGCAGGTTCCAGGGCATATCATCGGTTCGGTTCTCGGCGTGCCGGAAGAATATGCCGGCCAGCTACGCAAATGGTCGGAAGAGGTCGTGCAATATTTCGACGTCGATCGCAGTGCTGAACGCAAGGCGCTCGCCGAACGAGCAACGACGGAGTTTTACGAGCTGCTCAGGGAGCTCATCGCCGACCGCACGCGCAACCCGCGTGACGATCTTCTCTGTCGGTTGACCGAGGCGCATGTCGCCGGTGAGCTGACCGAAGACGAGCTCGTCTCCACCTGTATGCTGATCCTGATGGCGGGCCATGGCTCGACGATCGACGTGCTCGGCAGCGGCATGCATGCGCTGCTGCAATATCCCGATGCTTTGACCAAACTTCGGGAAACGCCGGGCATCATGTCGACCGCCATCCAGGAGATGTTCCGTTTCGAGTCGCCGCTGCCATTCTTTCATCGCTACCTGACGGAAGAAAAGACGATTGCCGGCGAGCGACTGCCGAGAGGCACGAAAGTCGGCCTGCTATATGGTGCGGCCAATCGCGACCCCGAACAGTTCGATGCGCCCGATCGGTTCAATGTCGAGCGGACTCCCAATCGCCATCTGGCATTCGGCGGCGGCGCGCATTTCTGTCTTGGCAATCACCTTGCCCGGCTGGATATGGAGATCATCTTCTCGACGCTCTTGCAGCGGACCCGTTCCATCGAACTGCTAGATGAACGCCCTGCCTACAAGCGCGGGCTGTCGGTACGCGGCCCGAAGCGCCTCGACATCAGGCTCGTTGCCGCATGATCGGTTTCGCCGAAAGCATGGAGAATACAATGTGTGAAATCGTGTTCATCGATTCCGCCGGTCGCGAGACCCGCGTGGAAGCCCAGGATGGCGAGACGGTGATGGCCGCTGCCGTCAGGAGCGGTATCGATGGCATCGTGGCGCAATGCGGCGGCGCTTTGGCCTGCGGCACTTGTCATTGCTATGTCGAGCAGCCCCATCTCGATCTCCTGCCGCCGCCTTCCGAAGAAGAGGCGGCGATGATCGAATTCGTCATGGAGCCGGCGGCCAACAGCCGCCTGAGCTGCCAGATCCTTGCAAGCAGCGTCGTCGATGGCATGCGCGTCGTCGTGCCGGATAGCCAGCACTAGGCCCTAATGCAGAGCGTCCGGACCTTGCCCCTCAACCAGTCGTAGCCGATTGTTCCGATGCCAGCAGATCGGCATAATGGGCGCGGGCGACATCCGGGTGTGACCGCAACCGGCTCTTCAGCTGGTTCTGGCCGACCTCGCGGAAGATCGGGTTGAGCGGATCGACCGAGATGCCGCGTTCGGCGCGCTTCAACTCGTCCGGCAATTCGATGACGGGGATCGCGGCATCCGGTCGGGAGCCCAGGAAGAAAGCGACGGAGAGGCGCTCGACGCCTGCGGGCGGTGCGACGACATCATGCACATCGGCGCGTACGAAACCATTCGTCGCCAGTTCCAGCAATTCGCCGGTATTGATGACGAAGGTGCCGGGCACCGGCGGCGCGTCGATCCAGACGCCGTCTTCCGTGCGCACGCGCAGGCCGGGCGTGGTGTCCTGCAGTAGCACGGTCACGAAGCCGCCGTCCTTGTGGGCGCCGACGCCCTGATCCGTTTCGGCGACATCGCGGCCCGGATAGCGGATGATCTTCAGAAGCTGTGAGGGCTGCGGTTGATAAATGTCGGCAAAGACATTTTCCGGCTGGCCGAGAGCTGCGGCGATCGCCTTCAGTACACCGATGCCGATGCGCGTCACCTCTGCCTGATAGGCAAGCAGGAGCGGCTTGAGCTCCGGCAGCGCTTCCGGCCACTGGTTGGGGCCTTGCAGCCGCCGCCAAGCCGGCGTATCCGGCCCGATCTCGAAGGGAGCGCTCTCGGTGTTGATGTCGAGCTGCTCGCGCCAATCCTGTTCGCCGCGGGTACGCTCCTGTCCGGCCCGATTGTAGCCTCGGAAATGCGGCGACTTCACCATCTCGATCTTGAGCTTCTCTTCGAGCGGCAGTGCGAAGAAGCGCTTCGCAGTGGCGACGACGTTTTCGATCAGCTTCGGATCGACGCCATGGCCCGTCAGATAGAAGAAGCCGTGATCATGGAGCACCGTGCGAAGCTCCGCGACGAATGCCTGGCGTTCCGATGGCGAGGCGTAGAAGCGCTGGAGATCGAGCGTCGGCAGCGATGTTTCGACAGCTGATGGCGCGGTGCGAAGGGTCAATGGTTGCTCCTCTTTGAAAGTGATCCTGTTGCCATCTTTCCAGATGGCACCTTCGTCATTCAGGTCGAAGCTAGAATCCATCGGGCATGAAGGCAAAGAAGATAATCTCAAAGATCGCAGATCTGTTGGAATGGTTTTTGCGGCCGCTGTTCCTGCGAATGCTGCTCGCAGGAACGGTTTCGAGGCGCTCGGGTGAGGGCTCATGTGGTGGAGTTGCTGCCGAGGACGATAAGAGCGAGCCGACTCAGATTTCGTCTATGGCCTCGGCATTCCTGATGGTCAGTTCCTGGTAGCCGAAACGCTGGATTTTTCCGCGACGTGATTTGCAAGTTTGTCCAAGGTCTGAGCGCCGTATTGAGCTGCACCGAATCCAATGACGACGGCGCGGCGCTCCGGTGTCGGATGCATCTGGCGCAGGGTGACGACCGTTTTACCGTTATCCTGTTCGTCGAAAGTAATCAGCATCCGGAAGCGATCCGGGTCGTCATCGGCATCCGTGCCATGATTGGCTTCGATCAGTTTTGGTGCTTCGATCCGCAGAAACTCCATGCAATTGGAGAAGCGAGTGCCGTCCGGAGCGACCATATCAAATCGCCACCGGCCGCCGGAGCGGATGTCGATCTCATGTGTTTCGATACCGAACCCATCGGGTCCGAACCACTTCACGATCTGCGATGGATCGGTCCATGCGAGAAAAGCCGTTTCTCGGTCCGCGTCAACGACACGGGCAATGACGATTTCCCTTTCCAAAGGCCAGGAAGCCCAGTCCGAGACGTTGCTTTTGGCGTGATCACTCATCCGATTTCTCCTTCTTCATGTTTTCCAGGTGCGTCTCGAAGCGGTCAAAGCGTTCTTCCCATTGACGCCGATATGACGCCAGCCAATCCTCCGCATCCTGCAAGGCTTTTGGATTCAGCGAACAGATACGCGTTCGCCCCTCCCTTCTCGAAACGATGAGGCCAGCCTTTTCCAGAATGCCGAGATGCTGAGTGAACGACGGCAGTGCCATGGCAAAGGAACTAGCCAGCTGAGAGACTGTTGCAGGCGCACGGCTCAGAATTTGAACCACCGCTCGTCGCGTCGGATCGGAGAGTGCGCTGAAAGTGCTTTCGATGGACAGGTTTTTGTTAGGCATTTACCTAAGTATAAGGATTCTGAAACTTAGGTCAACACCTAATCTTCGGGTGAGCGCACCTCTTCTAGAATCGTCGGCCAGACGAGCAACAAACCGCCATTCACTGTCCCGCAGAAAATGGCGCAACCGGGTTCGATGCGGTCACCAATGCATTCAATTCGTCGATGTTCTGGATCCGTGTGAGCCTTTTGCCGGCATGCTGCCTTTCAGCGCACATTCGGCGGATGCCGGGCATCCAGTCCTGCTCGATTTCCCATATGGTCCGGAACAGATCTTGTGTCGGCGGCATGGTCGAAAGTCCGCCCGGAGAGTGCTCGAGCTTGCCTGAATGCCACGCGATCTGCCTCTCGGCGGCAAGCCAGAAATGCATCCAGAGGGGCATGTCGATGAGAATTATCTCGGTCGCGCGATCCATCCGTGCCGGGATTGAGTTCCGGTGCCCCAATCCATCGATAACCCAGTTCTCACCGGCTATGATCCGCTCGTGCTGTTCGGTGTAAGTTTCAAGTGGTGCCGGGACCCAGCCTTCTCGCCAAAGGAACGTGTCGATCTCGAAATGGGGAATTGCGTGCTTCTCGCCTAATTTACGGGCGAGGGTGGATTTCCCACCGCCTGCATTTCCGAGAATGGCGATGCGCAGCATCGGATGGAGACCTGAAGATTTGAGCCTATCGGGAGCCTGGCAGAGATGTCCGCATGTTTATGCGGCTATTCTGTTATCGTTGCAATCTTTGCCCATCGCTACCGCTCAGACAGCGTCCCGGCGCACGAAATGTCGAATGCCGGTCGGCGTAGTCTCGATCAGATCGCGCAAGGTCGGTGGTACCAGCTCGAATTGATTGAGACCGGCTCGTGTGGACGGTGCCCAGCGAAATTCAAGCTCGGCACTGCCGTCCTTCACCCTATGCACGATGTCCGTTTCATGAAACGGAAGCGGTTGCGAGAGCTCTGCCTCGTAATAAAAGCCGACCTCGTGAACCCGCCTGCCGGAAAGTTCGAAGAAGTTTTCGATGATGAAGCGCAAGGGGCCGACGGTGGCCGTGCAGCCGATTTCCTCTTCGATTTCGCGGGCAAGTGTCTCGGCGCCCGCCTCGTGAAATTCCACCCGGCCGCCGGGTAAAGACCAGAGCTTATCTGCGAGTGTGCGGTGAATGAGGATATGATCGTTCGAGCGGATCAAGGCGCCTGCGCGCAGTTGGAAGCGGGATTCTCCCGAATCCAGGACGATCATGGTTCGCTGGGTTTCTGTCATGGATCGGCCTCCGGCTCCGGGTGAGATGGGATTAGTGGTCAGAATTATCGACATTTGTCCCGATATGTATTGAAATCGTTTGAAGATTGTTTTTCATCCTCTCCATCAAATCGGCCCTGGCGATGCGTTTCGTAAATCCAATCCCCTTCGTTGGCGACATCGCTGGCTCGAAGACGTTCTACAGCGACCTGCTGGGTCTCAAGATCCTGAACGATTTCGGGAGTTTCGTGCTCTTTGAAACCGGCTTTGCAATTCATGACGGAAAAGCGCTGGAGCAAACGGTCTGGAAGAAAGTCGCGGAAACATCGGAGCCATATGGGCGCCGAAACATCCTTCTCTATTTCGAACATGACGATGTGGATGTGGCCTTCGCCAAAATAGCCCCGCATGTCGATCTCATCCATCCCGTCGAGCTGCAGGAATGGGGGCAGCGGGTATTCCGCTTTTATGATCCCGATGGCCATGCGGTGGAGATCGGTGAGCCGCAATCGATCGGACAGGCGCCGGCAGCAGGCTGATAAGATCCTCGTGTTCAGCATGCCGTGCGGCGTCATGTATCTTCACAGCACGTCGAATATGGCTGAAGCGACGGCTACCTCCGTTCCCGCCAGGCCAACCGAGCAAAAAAGTGTCGTATCGGAGGCCGATGTCCGGCCCTGAGCCCTGTTCGCGACGATGTCGGCAAGGTCTCGCATGCGGGTTTCATGCGGCGATCCGGAAAGGAAAAAAGGGGAGGCGTAGGTTCGTGTTTGTTCGAGGGAGTCCGTGACGATCACATGCGCGGCATCGGCCATGTCCAGTCCGAGCTCGTGTCCCTGCAATGTTTTCGGACCGACCGTATTGATGTGCGCTCCGGCCTTCAAATCCGCCGCGTGAAGCACGGGCACATGGCTGGCCGTTGCACAAAGTACGATATCGGCATCCGCTACGGTTTCTGCAATGCTGTCGGCGGGTTCTATCGCTATGCCCAATTCGCGTTGCATTTCCTCGGCGAAAGCCCTGCGGTTCTTCTCATCGCGACTGAAGACGCGGGCGCTTATTATGTTTCGAACGGCGGCAGCGGCAATCAATTGCGTCCGGGCCTGAGCGCCGCTGCCGACAATGCCAACGGTTTTGGCGTTTGGATCGCTGAGATGGCGTATGGCTATGCCCCCGATCGCTCCCGTTCTGATCTGGCCAAGCCGTTCGCCCAGGATAATCCCTTTGAGTTTGGCGTCATGCGCGGACCAGACGGCAACGATCTGCGAATGCTCCGGCCCATTGAACGTCTCATACACGCGGAAGCCGGCAAGCGGCTTTTCCCCGAGTATACCGCCGACCGTAAATACAAGGTCGCCGCTGCCGGGAAACGAGACGTGATGCCGAGGGGGGCAAACGATATTGCCGGATGCCTTGGCGAGGAAGGCCGTTTCCAACGCGCCGAGAGCGACCGGCATGAGCGCGACACTGTCCAAATCCTCATCTCTCAGTATTTTCAACATCACGAACCTCCAGCGTGACGACATCCTGCAACCTCAACGTAAGTTGAGGTCAAGCCTGATTTCCAACTCTGTGCTGCTCCCGGCATATGCTGCCTGGGCGTGCGAAAGCGGGCACAGAACATCGTTTGAAAGGCAAGTTGAAGCGCTAGAATGCAACCGTATCACCGGTGAGGGAAGAAGCTGCGTTCGGTCGAGAACGCGCGAGCAGATAGAATGCCGCGACGTGCGTGATCATCTGTAGTGGCACGTAGATGATCGGGAACGCGTACATGGCACCTAGCTCGCCTGCGACTGCAGGAAGGTCGACCTGAACCGCGTGATAAAAATCGAAGGCAACGTCAGCTACCCCGACGAGATTGAAGGCGACAACGAACAGCCAAAATAACGAGCGTATCCTGACCGCGAGCAGCGCCAACATGGCCAGGAGCCCGGTGGCAAAGTTGCCGTAGGCGGCGAATGTGGCAAAGCCTGCAGGTAGATTGGGGCCAACTACGCCGGGAAGCAAGAAGGCGAGCCCGAAGAAGCGGAAGCTGTGCAGGGTCGCAATTGCCCTTTGCGCATCGACGTGATCCATCGTTTTGAGCCTGGGCCAAATGTATACGCCGAAGCAAAGCAGCCACGGGACATAGGCCAGGCCGAGATGGGTTAGGAATAGGATCTGCGCCGGCATGTGAACTCCTTTCTGGTGATTTCGTTCGTCAAGCTGCCGCGCGGCCTCCAACACCGTGGACGGGATGCCGAGCCGGTCTTCCTTCGTCTAAAGACTCCGAAGGAAGTCAATCATGGCGGTATTCACTTCCGGCGCGCGTTCCTGCTGGGTCCAATGGCCACAGCCCGGCAGCATGACCGCTGGCCGGAGCTTGGGAACCATTGCCGATTGCTTGGCAATGATCGGCTGAAACGCCTCGACAATGATGTCGCGGTCGCCCGCAATGTAGAGCGCCGGAACGGTTATCGTTGCTCGGCCAAAGGCGGCCATGAGTTCCCAGCTGCGATCGATGTTGCGCCACCAGTTCAGGGAGCCGCGGAATCCGCTTTTCGAGAATGCCTCGACATAGAAGTCGATGTCGGACTCCCCGAGCCAGGAAGGCAGCGAAACCGGATTGGTGAAGAAATCCCCATTCCGGGGCACCATCCCGGCGGTAAACCCTCCAGCGCCCGTCGACGGCGGGCTGTCGCCCGAGAGGGAGTAGAACATGGAACGGAACGTATGGCGTAGATCGCGACCGAGCGCCGCCTCCGCCTCGGGGGTCTGGAAGTAGAGCTGGTAAAACACCGCATCCTCGGTTTGTGGCATGAGCGTCGTCGGCGGTCCCGCGTCGCCAAAGCCCCGCGAGCGGAACGGCGGGCTGAGCGCGATGACTGCGCGGAAGCGATCGGGGCGCAGAAGTGCCGTTTGCCATGCTATCGCAGCGCCTATGTCGTGGCCGGCGATCACGGCTTGTTTGGCATCTAAGGCATCGACAAGCCCCAGCATGTCGCCGATGTCATGGAGGATCGTATATTTCTCCATAGCTTCCGGACGGTCGCTCCACCCATAGCCGCGCAAGTCAGGCGCCACTGCATGGAACCCCGCCTTCGCCAGCGCGCCTAGCTGATGGCGCCAGGAATACCAGAATTCGGGAAAGCCGTGACAGAGAATGACGAGTGGACCCTCACCCTGTTCGGCCACATGCAACCGGATACCGTTCGCTTCGATCATGCGATGCCTAACCTCGGGCATCGCCGAATCCATCCAAAATGTCGGCTCGGAGTCAGCTCCGCCGAGTTCAGCTGCGGCGGTTTTAAACGGCTGTCCGAAAGCGGCGCCTATGGTAAGCGCACCCCCCGCCAAGAGGATTCCACGTCGGGAAAATATCGCATCTCGCATTGTGTCGCTCTCTTCCAATCGTCGCATCCGGGACCTCGATGGCTTTGAGGGCCTCGAAATGCAGGCTTAATTCCAGATTGCAAGCCGAGTGTATGGCCGCTTCCTGCGGTCGACTATTGGCGATAACGTCGATGGACCATGAAGCAGAACTTCACAGTGAAGCAGGGGCCTGGCGCCGAGGGGCTTATGGAAGCAGCGCCAGAGCGATCCGATCAGCGGCCGCGACGACGATCAGTGCGATCGCCAACGCCGGCCAGCCGACATAATTCAGGATCAAAGCCGCGCCTAGAAAGAATCCGGCCTCGAGTATCAGTCGTCCAGCCGGCCCGATTTCATATTTCCGCTTAGGGGAGAGAAAAGTGCCCCAGATGACGGCGCCCGCCGCGCAGAACACTAACCCCATCAGCGCCTGGATCAACAACGGCACTGCCAGATGCGCGGCCAATGCGGCAAGTGACGCGAGAATGCAAAGTTCAAGGACAAACCTTATGCCAAGCGCGATCGCTTTCATTCTTCCCCCATGCCGGTCAAACGGTCTGCCGGGTAGCAGATGACATCGTTATATGCGCGATCCCGCAGGTCACTTTATAGCGGCACCTAAGTCCGGGGCAACTGACTCATCAATCGTTCTCTGCCTCAAACTTCGGCAAACTCGATCAATGGGCGCAAGCTGTCCCCTTCCTTCGTAACGCGATATTCGACATGCGGCGGAACCCCGGCATAGACGGTGCGGCTTATCAGCCCCGTTTCAGGCACCTGTGGTGGGCGCTATCGTGCTGTTTTCGGAGCGGTCGCCTGGTTCCGCTCGCCGGCGGCCGAAAGGATCTCGCAGCTTTCGGTATGCGTCGGCGCGGGTGCATCCGCCGTGGGAGCCTTGGCACAGATACCGATCTCGTGTCCTTCGATCCGGAAGAAGGCGATGCCTCCTGTCTCGAGCGCCAATCGCAGTTGCGCTTCCGTCGCCCGATGCAGGCTGTGGCGATCGCCTTCATAGTCGCGGATCGTGCTGCGCGACACGCCAGAGCGGTCCGCAAGGTCCATCTGCGTCCAATCGAGAAAGCCGCGGGCCGCCCGGCAGAGCGCTGGTGTCAAAATCATCGCCATCTTAACCTTGACGCAGGGTTCAAAGCTGCCCATATTGGGCAATATCTATCATATAGGACATAATTCACCGGATTTCTAGGGGTTTTGCTGCCGCGGCAGTCTGACGTTATCCGGCCAAACGAAGGAATGACGTTTTGGGATAACCAGCGGGCCGGTTTTCATTCTAGCACTTTTGGCTCTGCCGTTTATCGGAAGTCTCCTTTCCCTCTGCCTGTTGCGCACGCAGTCGCGGCGCGGTCCGGCCTCGATCGCCGGAGCGGTCACATTTCTGGCGCTGCTGATTTCCGCGAGCTTCTATCCCGCCGTCAGGGATGGCGGCGTGGTGCGATACAGCATCGCGTGGCTGCCGCAGCTGGGGCTCGATTTCAGCCTCAGACTGGATGGTTTCGCCTGGCTCTTCTCGGTCATCATTACGGCGATCGGTTTTCTCGTCATCGTCTATGCCCGCTACTACATGTCGGAAGAGGATCCGGTTCCCCGCTTCTTCTCCTTCCTGCTGGCCTTCATGGGGGCGATGCTCGGCATCGTGCTTTCGGGCAATGTCATTCTGCTCTCGATATTCTGGGAGTTGACGAGCATCTTTTCCTTCCTGCTGATCAGCTATTGGCACAACACCGCCGCCGCCCGTGATGGCGCGCGCATGGCGTTGACCATCACCGGGATCGGCGGGTTCTGCCTGCTGATCGGCCTGATCCTGATCGGCCATATCGTCGGCAGCTACGATCTGGATAAGATCCTGGCTTCGGGCGATATCATCCGCAATCATCCGCTTTACCTGCCTGCGCTGATACTCATCCTGCTGGGAGCACTGACGAAAAGTGCGCAATTCCCGTTCCATTTCTGGCTTCCGAATGCGATGGCGGCGCCGACGCCGGTCTCGGCCTATCTACATTCCGCCACGCTGGTGAAAGCGGGCGTCTTTCTGCTGGCGCGCTTCTGGCCGGTTCTGGCCGGTACGAACGAATGGTTCTATATCGTCGGCGCGGCCGGCATCACCACGCTGTTGCTGGGTGCCTATTTCGCGATGTTCCAGCAGGATCTGAAGGGGCTGCTCGCCTATTCGACGATCAGCCATCTCGGCCTCATCACCACCTTGCTCAGCCTCGGCAGCCCGCTTGCCACGGTTGCCGCCATCTTCCACATGCTGAACCACGCGACGTTCAAGGCATCGCTGTTCATGGCGGCTGGCATCATCGATCACGAAACGGGCACGCGCGATATGCGTCGTTTAAGCGGCTTGTTCCGCTATCTGCCGTTTACAGGATCGCTCGCGATCGTCGCGAGTGCCGCCATGGCCGGCGTCCCGCTGCTCAACGGTTTTCTCTCGAAGGAGATGTTCTTCGCCGAAGCGATCGAAACCCATGCCGATTCCATCCTCGATCGCATGCTTCCCTATGTGGCGACGCTTGCAAGCGCCTTCAGCGTCGCCTATTCGCTGCGCTTCATTCAGACGGTCTTCTTCGGTCCGGCGCCGACAGACCTGCCGATCGCCAAGCCGCATGAGCCGCCACGCTCGATGCGCTTCCCGATCGAGCTCCTGGTCGTCGTTTGCCTTGTCGTCGGCATCGTTCCGGCTCTTTCGGTCGCGCCCTTCCTGCAGGCAGCCGTCGTCAGCGTTTTGAATGCCGATACGCCGCAATACAGCCTCTCGCTTTGGCACGGCTTCAATCTGCCGCTCGTCATGAGCATCATCGCACTTGTCGGCGGGACAGTGTTCTATTTCGTCTTCAAGGATTATCTGTCGCGCTGCGACGATGGCCCGCCGATTTTCCGCCGCCTGAAGGGGCAGCGCATTTTCGAGCGCGTGCTGGTGGAGGTTTCCTGGCACTGGGCGAGAATGGCCGAAAAGCGGATCGGCACGCGCAAGCTGCAGCCGCAGCTTCGCTGGGTGGTGACAACGGGCTTTGCGGCCGGCCTGCTGCCGCTCTATCTGTCGGGCTTCGAGGCGAAGCATTTTGCCTTTTCGGGCGCCGATCCGGTCTTTGCCTCCATCTGGGCGATCGGTATCTGCCTTGCGATCGGCACCGCCTTTTTTGCCAAATATCACCGGCTTGTCGCGCTCGTGATGCTGGGCGGCGTCGGGCTGATCGTCTGCATGACTTTCGTCTGGCTTTCCGCGCCGGATCTTGCCATCACCCAGCTTCTCGTCGAGATCGTCACGACGGTTCTCATCCTGCTGGGCTTACGCTGGCTGCCGAAGCGGACGGAAGGCATCGATGATACGGTCGACCTGCGCGCCCGTTTCCGCCGCTTCCGCGATCTGGCACTGGCCGTCATCTGCGGCGTCGGCATGATGTTCGTCTCCTATGCTGTCATGACCATGCCGGTGCCCGACGCCATTGCGAATTATTTCCTCGAAAATGCCTATTCGAAGGGCGGCGGCCGCAACGTCGTCAACGTGATCCTGGTCGATTTCCGCGGCTTCGATACTTTGGGTGAAATCGCCGTCCTCGGCGTCGTCGCGCTGACCGTCTATGCACTGCTGCGCCGTTTCCGCCCGGCGCCCGACAGTATGGAAATGCCGGAACAGCAGCAGATCCAGAACCGTTTCGACGAGGAGCGGCCCGAACGTTCGGCCGGCGATACCGTGCGCGACTATCTGCTCGTGCCGTCGGTCATCATGCAGTGGATGTTCCCCTTCGTGATCGCCCTGTCGGTCTATATCTTCATGCGCGGGCATGATGCGCCGGGCGGCGGCTTCTCGGCCGGCCTGACGCTCTCGGTCGGCTTCCTGCTGCAATATCTCGCTGGCGGTACACGCTGGGCGGAAGATCGCATCCGCATCCTGCCGCTGCGATGGATGGGAGCCGGGCTTCTGGTCGCAACCGCCACTGGCATGGGCGCCTGGTTCTTCGGCTATCCCTTCCTTACATCGCATTTCCAGTATCTGGACGTGCCGTTGATCGGCAAGGTGCCGGCGGCAAGCGCGCTTCTCTTCGATCTCGGCGTCTTCCTGTTGGTCGTCGGCTCCACGGTTTTGATCCTCGTGGCTCTCGCGCACCAGTCGCTGCGTATCAACCGCTTGCGCGCGCTGGATGCCGACAAGGCAAAGGGGGACTGATGGAACTCATCTTGTCCATTGCGATCGGTGTGATGACGGCCTGCGGCGTCTGGCTGATCCTGCGTCCGCGCACCTACCAGGTCATCATCGGACTGTCGCTGCTCTCATATGCCGTCAATCTCTTCATCTTCGGCGTCGGCGGCGTGAAGACGAATGTGCCGCCGCTGCTTGGCGACGGCACTGCGACGCATGCGCTGGCGGACCCCGTGCCGCAGGCGCTGGTATTGACGGCGATCGTCATCGGTTTTGCGACCACGGCGCTGTTCCTCGTCGTGCTGCTTGCCTCGCGCGGCCTGACCGGCACGGACCATGTTGATGGAAGGAGCGATCGGAAATGACAGGTTGGTCGCATCATCTGATCATCGCGCCGATCCTTGTGCCCCTTATTGCCGGCGCACTGCTCGTGTTCATCGATGAGCGCTCGCGTACGCTGAAGGCGCTCATCAGTCTGACGGCCACGGTGCTGTTGGTGGGCATTGCGCTTGCGCTCTTTCACTCAGAAGGCGGACCGGCAGGCCTGGAGCGTGCCTATCTGCTTGGAAACTGGAGCGTGCCCTTCGGCATCGTGCTCGTGCTCGATGGGCTTTCGGTACTCATGCTGCTGCTGACATCCATCGTCGCCGTTGCTGCGCTGATATTCTCGCTGGCGCGCTGGCATGCAGTCGGCGCACATTTCCATACCATGTTCCAGCTGCTGCTGATGGGCGTCAACGGCGCATTCCTGACCGGCGATCTCTTCAACCTCTTCGTCTTCTTCGAGATCATGCTGGCGGCCTCCTACGGACTCCTCCTGCACGGTTCCGGGCCTCTCCGCGTCAAGGCGGGCATGCACTACATTGCCGTCAACCTCGCGGCCGCGCTGCTCTTTCTCATCGGTGTCAGCCTGATCTATGGCACGGCGGGAACGCTGAACATGGCGGATCTGGCCGTACGCATCCCGGAAATGTCGGCCGATCGCCGCATGCTGATGCAGGCCGGCGCCGGCGTGCTCGGCATTGCGTTCCTCATCAAGGCCGGCATGTGGCCGCTCTGCTTCTGGCTGCCGACGGCCTATAGCGCGGCGTCGGCGCCGGTCGCCGGCATCTTTGCCATTCTCAGCAAGCTCGGCATCTATGTCATTCTGCGGCTGACCATGCTCCTGTTCAGCACCGGCCCGTCCGCCGGCTTCGGCGCTATCGTGCTTCTTTACGGTGGCATGGCAACGCTGATCTTCGGCACGGTCGGCGTGCTGGCGTCGCAGGCGCTTGGTCGGCTGGCTGGTTTTTCCGTGCTCGTCTCGTCCGGCACGCTGCTGATGGTGATTGGTATCAATGATGGCTCCATTTCGTCCGGCGCCTTGATGTATCTTGTCAGTTCGACGCTGACGATCAGCGCCTTCTTCATGTTGATCGAGCTCGTCGAGCGCGGGCAGGATGCGGGCGCCAGCGTTCTCGCCGTCACGATGGAAGCCTATGGCGATGCCGAGGAGAAGGAGCCGACGGAAGGCGATGGCGTAACCATGCCCGGCACCATGGCGATGCTCGGCATCTGCTTCGCCGCCTGCGGCATCCTGCTTGCCGGTCTGCCGCCGCTTTCCGGATTCGTCGCCAAGTTTGCCATGCTCTCCGCCATGATGGGAACAGGCGCGATCGGCATTCCGCCGAGCGCCGCCGTCTGGACCTTGATCCTGCTCGTCATCCTTTCAGGCATTGCCGCGCTGATCGCGATGACGCGCGCCGGCACACGTACATTCTGGAGCTCGCTCGAGGGCACGGTTCCACGCGTGCTTGTCATCGAGATATTGCCTGTCATGGGACTGCTGGCCTTGACGCTGGCGTTGACCATCTGGGCCGGTCCCGTCATGCAGTACATGGATGCGACCATCCGCACGCTTAGCGATCCCAGTGTCTATGTCGATGCTGTCCGTAATGCGGTGGTTGCGTCGGCAACTGCCGCAGCTGAAGCCAGCAAAGCGGGGGGCCTATGATGTTGCCTTATCCGTTTCTGGCACTGAGCTTGATCCTGATGTGGCTATTGCTGAACGGCTTCACGCTTGGTCAGCTTGTTCTCGGCGTCATTGTCGCCGTTTTCGCTTCCTGGGGCATGGCATCGTTGCAGCCCGAAAAGCCGCGGCTGCGGAAGTGGTATCTGCTGCCCAAACTCTTTTTCCGCGTTATTGTCGACGTCTTGAAATCGAATCTGCAAGTTGCGTGGATCATTTTGAGAGGTCGTTCTCGCAAGACGAATCCGGGTTTTGTTGTCCTCGAACTCCAGGTGCGAGATCAGATTCCACTTGCGCTCCTTGCCGTTATCCTCACCAGCACGCCCGGCTCTGCATGGCTGGAATATGATTCCAATGACAATACCGTGCTGCTGCATGTCCTTGATCTTGAGAATGAGGCGAAATGGCGCGACACGGTCACCAATCGCTATGAAAGCTTGCTGATGGAGATATTCGCATGAGCGCCATGATCATCCAGATATCCGTGGCGGCTGCACAGTTGATGATCGTGGCTGCGATGGTGATTGCTTCCATTCGCATGTTTCGTGGACCGCGCGCGCAGGATCGCATCATTGCACTCGACACACTCTATGTGAACGCCATGCTGCTGCTGCTGACCTTCGGCATCGGCACCGGGCGTGTCGTCTATTTCGAGGCAGCGCTCGTCATCGGCGTGCTCGGCTTTGTCGCAACCGTTGCTCTCGCGAAATTCCTGATGCGCGGAGAGGTGATCGAATGAATCCGCCGTTTGAAAACTTGCCCCTGTGGGCTGCAATCCCCGTTGGCGGGCTGCTCATCCTCGGTGCTTTCCTCACGCTCGTCGGTGCGATCGGCTTCCTGAGGCTTGGAACGTTCTACGAGCGCATCCACGCGCCGACGTTAGGAACGAGCGGCGGCATCGGCGCGATCATGATCGCCTCGATGATCTTCTTTTCGATCTCTACACGGTCGCTGGTCATCCATGAGCTGCTGATCGGCGTCTTCATAACGGTCACGACGCCGGTCACGTTCATGCTGCTTGCCCGCGCGGCCTTGCATCGCGATCGTGCTGAGCAAAACAGCAATGTTCCGCCCAAGCAATCGCCTGAAGGAACCTCGGCCGAGGGACATTCCTCGTAGTCGCCAGATCCTTTCCTTCATGTGTCGGAGGCTCGAAGGCAAGGCTTCGTTGCGCCCAGCGATTAGCCTAAAGGCTAGGATGGGTGCATTCCTTTTCAAGCATATAGCAGCATTGAATGATGGTTTCGCGTCGCGAGCGCGAGAAAAGCTCTCTGGTGTCGATCCGTGCGAAGCCAAGTTTCGTCAGCACTCGTCCCGATGCGGGATTGTCGGATGCATGGCCGGATTCGAGCCTCGTCAGGCCGGCTTCGTGGAAGACGAAACCGATCAGTGCTTGTGCCGCCTCGAAGGCGTAGGCCTTGCCCCAGGCCGATTTCTCCAGCCAATAGCCAAGGCTGCCCTCGACGCCGCTGATGCCATCGACATCGACGACACCGATCATTCTTCCCGCCTGCTCGATGGCAAAGCGGTAAGCCGTGCCGTCGACCCATTCTTGGCCGTGGCTGGAAAACCAGCTTTCGATATCTTGCCGGCCTGGTGGATAGGTGGCGTTGCTCAGCATGCGCGTCACATTCCAGTCGCTCTGGATTTCGAACGCGCGTTCGGCGTCAGGCGCCGATGTGGGACGAAGCAGGAGGCGGGCAGTTTGAATGAATGCGTGGGGGATTGATCTTGCGGTCATCATATATGCCTTGCTGGTCAGAAGCCCTCAATGGCAGGTCCTGATGGTCGCCTGGGATCACTATCGATGCACCATATATCGCGCGATTCGATCTAGCTGCATATTCTTTAGCGGACGCCCATATATTGCCGCAATGCGTGCGCAAAAGCGCCGCCTCTTGCAGGCACGGCCTGCAGGACTGCGGGACCGGCCGTGAAAGCGTTCCGTTTACGAGGGGCGAACCCCCTTTTGCGGTCCGGTCCTATCTTCCAGGCGATCGTCAGCTACTGCATCTAAAAACTCGGAGGCGTGCAGGCGCTGATGACCTCGCAAGGAACCGGGCCGACACAGCGGAAGCGATGCGGCCGGCGGCTTTCGAAGTAATAGGCGTCGCCCGGACCCAGAATGCGTCGTTCATCGTCAACGGTTACCTCCAGGCGGCCGGACAGGACGATGCCGCCTTCCTCTCCTTCATGCACCAGCGGCACCTTGCCGGTATCGGCGCCCGGCTGATAGCACTCCTTCAGGATCTGAAGGCTGCGCCCGAAGAGGTTTTCGCCGATCTGGCGATAGGAAATCGGGCCTTTGCCGATCTCGACCAATTCCTCGGCTGCATAGAAGGCCTTCTTCGGCGCTTCCGGCTCGAAGGCGAAGAATTCGGCAAGGCCGATCGGGATGCCATCGAGAATGCGCTTCAGCGCGCCGACGGATGGATTGGCCGAATTGGATTCGATCAAGGAGATTGTCGAATTGGTCACGCCGGCGCGCTTGGCAAGCTCGCGCTGCGAAAGATTGCGCGCCAGACGCAGATGACGCAGACGATTGCCGATATCGACGGACATCACGGCCTCGGGTTTCAGATGTTCGAAATATCGAAAACATTTCATGCCGATGAAACAAAATCAATAACTTAAATGTAGATAGAAAAGGACTTGTTCGGAACAGGAAAATCGCTGATGTCAAAGACAGCGCAATGGAGGCGACAATGGATAAGATCACCCATCCCAATACCCCTGTTCTCGACAATTTCTGGATGCCGTTCACGGCAAACCGGCAGTTCAAGGCAGCACCCCGGCTGCTCGCAGCCGCCGACGGCATGTATTACACCGATGTCGATGGCAATAAGGTGCTTGATGGGACGGCGGGCCTCTGGTGCGTCAATGCCGGCCACGGCCGCAAGAAGATAGCGCAGGCCGTCGAGCGCCAGCTTTCCACCATGGATTTTGCCCCGACTTTCCAGATGGGTCATCCGATCGCCTTCGATTTTGCCGCAAAGCTCGCTGCACACGCGCCGGGCGGCCCGGAAGCCGGGCTCGACCGCGTGTTCTTCACCGGCTCGGGCTCTGAATCCGTCGACACCGCGCTGAAGATCGCCATCGCCTATCAGCGCGCGATCGGGCAGGGCACACGCACCCGCATTATCGGCCGGGAAAAGGGTTATCACGGCGTCGGCTTCGGCGGCATCTCTGTCGGCGGTCTCGTCAACAACCGTCGCGTTTTCCCGCAAATCCCCGCCGACCACATGCGCCATACGCTCGACATCGAGCGCAACGCCTTCAGCAAGGGTCTTCCGGCTCATGGAGTGGAGCTTGCCGAAGATCTGGAACGGCTGGTCGCGCTGCATGGCGCTGAGACGATCGCCGCTGTCATCGTCGAGCCGATGTCCGGCTCCGCCGGCGTCATCCTGCCGCCGAAGGGCTATCTGGAGCGACTACGGGCGATTGCCGACAAATACGGCATCCTATTGATTTTCGATGAAGTGATCACCGGCTTTGGTCGTCTCGGTACGCCGTTTGCGACGGAGTATTTCGGTGTCGTTCCCGATCTCGTCACGACTGCGAAAGGCATCACCAACGGCACGATTCCGATGGGCGCCGTCTTTGCCAGCCGCAAGGCCTATGATGGCCTCATGACCGGCCCGGAAAACCAGATCGAGCTATTCCACGGCTATACCTATTCGGGGCATCCGGTTGCCTGTGCCGCCGGTCTCGCGACCATGGAAATCTACGAAGAGGAAGGCCTGCTGACGCGCGCAAGCGAGCTCGCGGACGAATGGCAGAATGCGCTGCATTCGCTGAAGGGCCTGCCGCACGTGATCGATATCCGCAATCTTGGCCTCGTCGGTGCCATCGAGCTCGCGCCGCGCGATGGTGCTCCCGGCACGCGCGCCTATGACGTCTTCGTCGATTGCTTCCAGAAGGGCCTGCTGATCCGCGTGACGGGCGACATCATCGCGCTCTCTCCGCCACTGATCATCGAGCGCGCTGAGATCGAGACGATCGTCTCCATGCTTGGTGACGCGCTGAAGCGGGTGGCCTGATAATCCATGATCCCTGGCCGGTGCGGATAGTGCCGGCTAGGGATCATGATGCTGTTCGTGCAGGCGTCGGCGTGATGCAGGGGATGCGCATAACAAGCTGCCGATTGATGGCGTCGTCAACGCCGCGACCGTCTTGTTCGGAGATGTGGGCACAAGGCTATGAAAACCTCGATCACGGCGGTGCAATGACGTTCCATCCTCGATCCCAACGATCAGATGCTGAGGGCGGTACAAAGAGGAATAGACGCGCGCAGCATGATGCGCTGGGGCTGGGAGGAACATGGGGGGAGCAAGCTTGCCTACCTGCGCTCACGGTGCCATTTTGGCGAAGCGATATCAGTTTGCCGGACAGCAAAGCAGCAATGAAAGCCAAAAGCCGGCATCACTTGACCTCCAGATATTCCCGCTGATTTCCGGCAACGCCATAGAGTATTTCCAACGGGCATGCGATCGCAGCACCGACTTGTCGAGCTCAAAATCATGATCGCGATAACATGGATCACGCTGCTCAATCGATGATGCGGCCACTCTCACAATAGGGAAAACCGCACGATTCGTGCTTCCTGGCTTTCAAAGAGCGGCAAATAGCGCAGCCGCGGGGGTCCAATTATCGATAATAATAACGGATGATGTTGCCATTATACATCTATCCTTTACATTTGTGCGGGCATCCATGTGGAGGAGCTCCGTCATCGCCTCATGAGCAACGGCGGCTTGGCAAGGAACGCTAACCTGAAGAGAGCAGACTAATGGCAAACTTTCTCGATAAATGGTCTTCGAAGAAGGCTGATAAGCCGAAGGCTGGCGCACGGAATGTCGTTGATACGTTTCGTGCACGAGTAGCGGAACAGAAGGCATATCTGGAGGAGTACGAGCGCGATAGCTCCGGCTTCAAGAAGTGGCGCTCCACGTGGTTCCAGCGCGTGCCCGGCGGTTTTGGCGTGACGGTCGGTCGTGACTCCATCAATGCTGGCCATGGACTGAGCTATGTCGTCGTCGATGCGGTCAAGGACGTCGCGGAGTTCCTCGACGATCTTGCTTATCATGCGGAAAATGATGTCGGCTTCCAGCAGGCGCTCGAACAGAACCGCAAGCGTCGCGTCGCACTTCTCAATGCGGCAAAGACGGACGGCAAGGCAGCTGCTTCGAAGGGCAAGGCAAAGGCCAAGCCTGCAGCGGCAAAGCCGGCTGCCAAGCCTGCCGTAAGCAAGTCCGCACCAAGGGCCACTCGGGCAAAGACTGCTCCCGCAGCTGCCGCGCCGGTCGCGGTAGAAGCGGTAAAGCCGAAGCGCGCTCGCAAGACAAAGGCTGCAAGCGCCGCTGAGTAGATGATAAGGCCCGCTTCGAGCGGGCTTTGATCTTGCAATCATCGATTGGCTTTAAAGCTTCCTGTTCGGTCCGTGATCAAACAGGAAGTCTCCGAAGTGTTGAGACTACCGCAGAGCCATCGCATCATTTCTTATGCAGGGAAATGGATGGCGAAACGGTGGCACGGCGTGCAAGGTCATTCCAAGCAGTCAATGTAAACACTGCAATATGTCTTGGTGTTTGAAGCCTACTCACATCGTCGGACAACGGTGGCGCCGCCTTTGAACGTGTGATTGCGGCGCATTGCTTTTGGCAGGTCCTGTCGCTCCATAAGAGCTTCCTCTTGTTTACGCACCCGGTGCTGGCCGGTTTCGCTGCGGAAGACGCGGTTGAACTGGCAAGGACTGAGGCTTGCCGCCTGTGCCAGTTCCTCGGCGGACGCAATCTTGCGCGGGTTTCGCGCCGCAAGGTCGAGCGTGCGCTGAGCACGATCCGATTTTGGTTCCAGTTCCAGAAGGGTCGAAAATCGTGACTGTCCGCCGACAGGCCGTAATGTCCGCGGAACGATGATCGAGGTATCCGTGGCGGGGCTTGCAGGCGAACGGGCGACGGTCCCGGCGCTGAAAAATGCTGAATTGCAAAAGGCTTATGAGGATGCGCCGCAAGCTCTTCGGCCACCCAACGCTGCGAGGCAAATTGAAACGACGGCGTAGCGGATGGAACGACCGGCATTCAAATCAGGAGTGCCGGTCATTCAAAAGCCATAAAACTGAAGAGGCTCGGGAATGCAGGGCGGATCGATACGATCCTGACAGCCGCTGCTTGAGATATTCGTTGACGCCACTCGTGCGCCATACCCATCCCGCTGTCAGCGGGTTCAATCACAGGACCTGATGAGAAGGTTCGCCGCGGCCAAAGCAGATCTGCGAGGTTCAATGCGATGTATCCCATCCAAGACCGCATTCCCGTTTCCATCGTTATCGCCAACTATAATTACGCCCATTTTTTGAGGCGCGCCATCGATAGCGCATTGGAACAGGACTACGACAATGCCGAAGTGATCGTCGTCGATGATGCATCGACGGATGCGACAGCCGATGTCATTGCCGCTTATGACTCACGAATTAAGACCTGTCTCAGAGAGGTGAATGGCGGACATGCCGCGGCATTCAATACAGGCTTCGCATCCAGTCGCGGCAAGATCGTGCTGTTTCTCGATGCGGATGATTATCTCTATCCGAATGCGGTGTCGGAGGTCGTCGAAGCCTGGGAAGAGAAGACTGCCCAGATGCAGTTCAGGCTGCATATCGTCGATGAATACATGCAGGTGAAGGACGTGTTTCCACCTGCGGAATTACCTTTCGATTCCGGCGACGTCACCCCGGAGCTATTGCGAAAGGGGCGCTATCAGACGACCGTCACGAGCGGCCTGGCATTCAACCGCTCGGTTCTCGATAGGGTGATGCCCGTTCCGGAAAAGAAGTTTCGACAGGGCGCCGACGGATATCTGGCGACGGTTGCGCCCCTGCATGGCGAGGTGACATCCATCGATGATTGCCTGGGTGCCTATCGTATTCACGGCGCCAATCATTCCGTCTTTGCGGAAAGGCTCGGCCGGCGCGCGCGCTGGCGCATACAGCATGATTTTCGCCGGCTGGAGGCCCTGTCGGATCAGGCGGCGGAGATCGGCCTGGAAGTACCTCAGGATGCCGGTCTGCGCGATCCGGTGCATTTGGAGGAACGTCTCGCATCGCTTTGCATCGACAGGGAACAACATCCTGTTGCTGAGGATTCCCGGCTCTCTCTCGGCGCCGCCGGAGCGGTCGCCAGCCTGAAGATGAATGCATCCAGAAGGCGCCGTGCGATGCTGGCTGCCTGGTTTCTTTCCGTCGGCATCCTTCCTCGCCATATGGCAAAAGCAATTCTTTCATGGAAGCTCGTTGCCTCGTCGAGGCCTCGATTCCTCTTGCGCCTGTCGAAAACGATCCGGCACGCGGTGGGGTAGGGCGAATTCAGCTGCGCGAATGACCAAACGACCCTAATCGGGCATGCCTGGTCTGCGCGAGGCCCCCATCAATGCGTCGATCACGCCCTGATGACGGATGTTCCGGTCGAAACGGCTGTCGTTTG
This sequence comes from Martinezella tropici, assembly GCF_008370325.1. Lineage (GTDB taxonomy): Bacteria > Pseudomonadota > Alphaproteobacteria > Rhizobiales > Rhizobiaceae > Rhizobium > Rhizobium tropici_B. The sequence goes on from NZ_VNIP01000008.1 coordinate 459,869, forward strand.
CCAGCTGCATCAATCCCGCGAAGGCGTGTTCGGCCGAAGGTTTCTTGCCCTCTCCGCGGAGATAGGCAATCAAACGGCGGTAGTTTGCATTCGCCTTGATTTCGAGCGGGTTGCCCGCGCCGATTTTCTTCAGAGGCCACCACGACCAGCCGATGCCGTTCTTCTCCTGCAGTGCCACGGCGCGGGCATACCAGTCATTGTTGTTCTCGCCGGATTCGCCGTTCCAGAGCGGCATATCATATTGCTCGCGCAGCTTCAGGAACGGTTCGATCGATTCCTGCGTCGTCGGCGTCCAGTATTTGTGAAAGCTGAGCGCCGTGTTGCGATCATCGATCGGCAGCACGCCGGCATAATTGTTGCCCCAGCAATTGCCTTCGATGATCAGCATGTGGTTAGTGTCGATCGCGCGAATGGCGTGGATAGTGAGCTGATAGATGTCGCGCAATGGCCGGTTTTCAGCCTCGCGGCAGCCGCCCTTGTCGCTCTTGTCCTGGAAGCCCCAATTCGGTTCGTTGAGCAGATCGTATCCCGCAATCGTCGGTTCGTTCCTGTAGCGGCGCGCGATCTCGCTCCAGAGGGCGATCATCGTCGCCTGGTTTTCGCTGCTGTCCCATAGCGATGGCTTGTTTGGATCACGGTCCGAGATGGCGATATCATGTCCCTGGCCACCGGGCGCTGCGTGCAAATCGAGGATCAGATACATATCGTTGGCCTTCAGCCAGCCGATCAGCGCATCGATCCGCCGAAAACCTTCTTCGTTCCAAACGATATCTTTTGATGCACCCTTGCTGCCTCTATTCTTGATAAACAATTTCCAGTGCATCGGCAGGCGCACGCTGTTGAACCCCCATCCGCCCATTGCATCGATATCGGCTTTCGTTACGCCATTGTCGCGCCAGGATTGATAGAACTGCTCGGTCCTTTTCTCGCCGATGAGCTTGGAAATGCGGTGGCGAATGATGTGTTGCGCCTTCAGATTGGAAAGGCCCATCATGTAGCCTTCCTGCACCATCCATCCTCCAAGGCCGAGACCGCGCAGGATGAGCTGATCGCCCTCGCCATCGACGATTTGCTGATGATCGGCGCGGACGAATCCCTCCGCATGCGCCGGCGGCGCAAATGAGCCCAGACAGGTGATGGACAGGCTGGCGAGCAACAGCAAAAAACGCCTCATGAACCTCAACTCGCCTGAAACTTTGGCACCATGTGGGCATGATATCGCCCGTGTGATTAAAATCTTACGACGAAAGCTACGCCGGCCGATCCAGCGGTGCACCGAAGATGATCTGCTGATAGGCTGCAAGCAGGGCAGGTTCCTCGATGGAGCCGTGATGATGAAGCTGCCGCCAGAGGCCGTCGATCTTGGTGAACCAGCGCGTGGTGCGAATGCGAAGTTCAATGCTCCCCTCAGCTGTGACGCAGCTTCCTTTTTCCCGTCCGACGAACAGATGCCAATCATCGCCGCCCTGGCTGGTAAAATCGTGGAATGCGACCCGGACGTTCGCCTTTCCCGCAAACAGTTTTGAATAACCATCGCGGATCGATGGCCATCCGCGCCTAATGCCTCCGATAGGATTGTCCATGCTTGCCTTGTCGCCATCGGCCCAGTTGGCGGCCAAGGCATTCAGGTCGCCGGCATTGAAAGCGCGGTAGAAGCCGATAAGTGCATCGAGGGCACCGCCATCGCCCACCATGTTTTCGCGGCCGGTAATTTCAGTCAAAAGCTTTGTCATGTCTTGTTCTCCTATTGTTATACGTCATGACCCTGGGTGCGCTCCCGTGGGCCGCGAACCAACACCGCGACGGCGAGGTCGATCGTCAAGGCGAGGACCATGGCACCGGTTCCGATGAAGAAGAGCACGTAATAATTTCCGCCGGTTCGGGCGAAGACGAAGGAAAGTCCGTAAGCCGCGGCAGCCTGGAACAGTGCAAAAAATACGGTTGCCAGGCTCCAGGCGACCTTCTGCTGCGCTGGATGGTGCGGCAATAATTCCGCGATCCTGCCGAGCATCAAGGGAACCGTGCCGGTCACGAATGCGCCGACGATCAGGCTCGAAGCGATAAGCCAAGCCTGTCCGAGACCCAGGGCCGGGATGGCGACTGCGAAGGCTTCAAGCAGAAAGGCAAATCGCAGCGCCGCGGCAAAACCGGTGCGATCGGCGAGATGGCCGGCAAGAATGGGGCCGATGGTCGCGCCGAGGCCGAACAGCACCCAGTATTCCGCGCCGACCTGCAGGCCATGTCCCAAGCCGCGGGCAACGAAATCCACGAGGAAGATCATATGCGGAACCCAGCCGGCGGCATTCAGCGCATATTCGATATAAAGCGCGCGCAGTGTCCAGCGCTTCGACACATGCGTGGCATGGCGGGGCTGTGCGGAATGGTCGGCGATTTCGCGGGGCCACCCGGCCCAGGCAATGCTCGTGAGCAGCAGCGACAGGACGCCGAGGCCGAGCCACGTCTCACGTAACCCTTGTTGTAGCAGTAGGGGAACCAGCGTGCCCGACAGGGCAACGCCAGCGCCGATGCCCATGAAAATCACGCCGCTTGCAAGCCCTCGGCGCGACGGCGCGATCAGTGGCAAGACGGTCGGCGCTGCGAGGACCATCAAGGCGCCACCGGCAAGGCCGGCCGCGAAACGCCAGGCGAAGAACCACAGGAAGCTTAACGGGAACGCGCAGGCGAAGAATGCAGCGGTTGCGCCAAACATCATGATCCTGAGCGTCAAGACGGTGGAAATACGCGCAGCGACCGGTCGTCCGAGCAAGGCGCCGACCAGATAGCCGGAGAGATTTGCCGCACCAAGATAGGCCGCCGCCGGTGCCTCGAACCAATGCTCATCGACGATGACAGGCAGAAGCGGCGTATAGGCAAAGCGGGCAAGCCCGATGCCGATCAGGCAGGCGCAGAATGCCGAAAGTATGGCGCGCCGTGCCTTCTGGGCATCCTGATGGTTCCGTTCGCTGTCAGGTATCGTCGCATCAGTCATGGAAATTCTCTCAAGCTTTTGGTGCTTGAGAGAATACGCCTTCGCTTATATCATAAAAATTGAATAATTATGAGAAGAGTTATCTCTAAAGGAGATAGGTAAGATGGATGTGTCCGATCTCAGGGTTTTCGAAGCCGTATCGCGGCACGGTAGCATGAACCGGGCGGCACGGGAGCTGCACACGGTCCAGTCGAACGTAACGGCGCGCATCCGGGCGCTGGAAGAGGAGCTGGGTGTCAGCCTGTTTCAGCGGCATGCCAGGGGCGTTTCGACTACACCGGCGGGACAACGCATATTGCCGTTCGTCGGCCGTATCACCAAGCTTCTGGCCGAAGCGCGCACCGCGGCTCAGGACGACGGCTCGCCGGGCGGAACGCTCGCAATCGGCAGCCTGGAGACAACCACGGCATTGCGATTGTCGCCGCTCTTGGGCCAATTTGCCAAGACCTATCCGCAGGTGCGCCTTGTTGTTGCCACCGGCACAACCCGCAAGCTCATCGACGATGTCGTTGCCTGCAAGGTCGAGGGGGCATTCGTGGCGGGGCCTGTCAGCCATCCCGATCTCGATCACGAAATGGTCTTTCGCGAAGAGCTCGTTCTTGTCACCTCACCTGCCATTCGTGCGATGGAAGATTTGGCCGATATCGCCGATCTGAAGACCATCGTCTTCCAGATCGGATGTTCCTATCGGCAGCGGCTGGAGTCGCTTCTGGCCGATATGGGCTTCGTCACATCGAAGCCGCTGGAATTTGGCTCCCTCGACACGATCATCAGCTGCGTGTCGGCGGGCGTCGGTGTCACGCTGCTGCCAAAGGGTGTTGTCGCCGCCGCCTGCAGGGAGGACCGGATCGCGATCCATGAACTTCCGCCGGAGCGATCGCTGGTGGATACGCTTTTCGTGCGCCGCTCGGACGCCTATACATCCAGTGCCATGACCGCGTTTCTGGACATGGTGCGCTCAACTTATTCTGGTTAGCTCGAAGCCATGATCTCCTGCCAGGCACTGTAGGCCGAAAGCACGGTTTCCATCTGCGCGGTATGACCGGCAATAAAGGCCTCGCCGTAGATGGTCTCGTCGGGATATTCCGTGATCAGCGTCATCGGCACCGTATGGCGGTCGTCGATATTGGCAAGGCACGGGAAACCGTTGATGATGCGGAAGCCGGTTTCGCCAGCATGGATTTCGTAGAGCGCGATCTGACGATCATTGTAGTCCAGTAGGCCGGGGATGGCGCCAAGGTGCCTGGTGACCTTGTCCAGAAGTTGCTCCGCCTGAGCCGCCCAACCGGCATGATAGCGGGCGATCAGAAAAAAGCCTTTCGGCAGCGTCCACATGGCGAAATTGCGGGGGACGTAACCTGAAAGCGGACGCGTCCATTCATGTGCGGGGTAGCCGTGCAGGTTGACGTGAAGCTGCGCACCGCTCAGCGCCTCCGCCTGGAAGCGGATTTTCTTCTCGTAGAGATATGGGCCGGCGTTTTCCTCGGTGCGGTATTCGAGATCGTCGCCGAGTGCGGTATAGCGGGCGGCATGATACATGTGGCGCGGGCTATCCTTGCGCAGGCGTTGGTGCAGCGCGTAACCGTCCGGATTTTCCAGCGGCGAGATGGTGAAATGCGCGCCTTCGATCCCGGCGAGCCGTTGTGTGGCACGCAACGCACCCGCGCCGCCCGTAGTCTCATTGGCGTGCTGCCCGCCACTGATCATCACGGCCGCATCGCGGCCCTTGATATAGCGTGCCCTGACGGCACGGCCGGAGCGGGTAACCGCCTCGAATGCTTCACCGCCGATCCCGCCAAGCTCGGCTTCGATCTGTTGCACGGCCAGAGGTTCTATTGCCGTCTCGAGCTGCTGCTCTGCTCCGTCCCAGAAGCGGGAGGTCAGCGGCTGCGTTTCCACTTTCACGGAGATTTCGCATGACGATGGCAGGATCTGCGGAACGATCTGTCCCGGCTTCAGTCCACGGTCGCCCAGCGGCCGGCCGGATTTCTTCTGGAAGAATTCGAGCAGAGAGAAGTAGAAATCCTCGTGCAGCGCTTCCCTGAGGCTCATGACTTCGTCGCCGACGGGCAAAGCCTCATCCGATGCCGGCAAGGCGACGCGGATATTGAGCTCTTCGAAGTAGGGCTCGGTCGCACCCCAATCGAAGCGCGAAAGTGCGGCGATGGTCTCCTCGAAAAGCTCTTCGTAGTCCGTAGCCAGCCGTTCGTCCGTCGCATTGCCGTCGCGCACCAGCCAGCCAGTCGGGGAAACGCTCGTTTCACCCACCGCATCGATATGGACACGATTGGGCACCAGCACCTTCAATTGGCGCTCTTCGCCGGCTTTGCTTTTCAGCAGAACGTCATAGTGAAAGTCGCTATCGGCTCTTGCGACGAAGGCGATCTTGCGATCCCCGACCATCGCCGCAAGCGGATAGGCTTCCAGCCGGAAGCGATTGTCGGGCGCATTGGGATGCACCGGGTAGCGGATCTCGATCGCATCCACACCCTGCAGATCGATGGCTTCGATAAAGGCGTTCACCAGAGGCTTGTAGGCGCTGCGGATGCGCGCTTTGACGCCCTTTTCCTTGAGCATGCGCTCCGCCTGTTGACGGCTCTGCCTGTCATCGAAGGTCCAGGCCTCGAAATTCTGGCCGGCTTTGGCATTCACGACGAGCTGCGAAAGCGTCCGCTCGAAGCTTCTTTCGAAAATCAGGGTCATGACGTCTTACCTTGTCGTTCTGCCAGTCGGGTCGAGGCTGTCGCGCAGCCAGTCGCCGAGGAGATTGAGGCCGAGCACGGTCAAAAGGATTGCGAGACCGGGAAAGAGGCTGACCCACCACGCCGTCTGCAGATAGGTGCGGCCATCGGCGAGCATGCCGCCCCAGCTCGGAATGGTGGGGTCGACGCCCAGTCCGAGGAAGGTGAGACTGCTTTCCAGCAGGATATTGTTGGCGATGTTCAGTGTCATCAGCACGATCACCGGCCCGATGAGGTTCGGCAGCAGATGCTGGAAGATGATGCGCCGGTCTTTGACGCCGATCGCACGCGCCGACAGAATGAATTCACGCTCGCGCAGGCTCAGCACCGAACCGCGCACCAGACGGGCATATTGCACCCATTGCGACACGATCAGCAGGATGATGGTATTGGTGAGGCTGCCGCCGACGATGGCGATGAAAGTGATCGCCAGCAGAATGAAGGGCATGGCGAGCTGAATATCGGCGAAGCGCATCAGCAGCATATCCCATATGCCGCGATAGTAACCGGCGGCAAGGCCGATCAGCACGCCGAGAGCCACGCCGCCGATCACTGAGGTAAGGCCGACGGTCAGCGATATCTTGCCGCCAGCAACGACACGGGCCAGCACATCGCGCCCGAGCGGATCGGTGCCGAAGGGATGGGCGAGGCTGGCAAAGGGCTTGGCAAGCCTCGCCATCAGGTCGATCTTTTCAGCGCCACCGGGAAAAAGAACGTCGGAGAGAAGAACGGCAACGCAGATAACGACAGTGAGCAATGCGCCGAATATGAATTCGAAATTGAGAAAGCGCGAACGGCGTGAGATCGTGGCAGCCATCGGCGTTACTCCGTGCGGATACGGGGATCGACAAGGCCGTAGGCGATGTCGACGAGAAGGTTGACGCCGACGATGAAGAGCGCCAGCACAGTGATCACGCCCTGCAATACCGGGTAATCGCGGGCACCCACGGCATCGAACGCCAGCGTTCCAAGGCCGGGCCAGTTGAAGACGCGCTCGATGACGACGATGCCGCCGAGCAACCCGCCGAACTGGATGCCGAAATAGGTGATGAGTGGTATCGCGCAATTGCGCAATGCATGCTTGTAGAGAACTTTGCTTTCGCTGAGGCCCTTGGCGCGCGCGACCATGATATATTGCGATTGCAGCGTCTCCAGCATGGCTGTGCGCACCAGACGCACATTCGTCGCCGTCAGGATGACGCCCATCGTCACGGCTGGCATGACGTAGCTCGAAATCCCGACCATGCCGCTTGGCGGCAGCCAGCCGAGCGTAACCGAAAACAAGAGGACCAGCATGAGGGCCAGCCAGAAATTCGGGAAGGAAAGACCAAGCAGCGAGAGAACGCGGATGATCTGGTCCGCCGTCTTGCCGCGCGCCGTGGCCGCCTTGATCCCGAGCGGGATGGACAGCGCAATCGACACCACCATGGAAATGAAGGCAAGCAGCAGCGTTGCGGGCAGGGCGTTGGCAATCAGCTGGGAGACCGGCGTGCCGCCGGTGAAGCTGCGCCCGAAATTGAGCGTCAGCAGCCCCTTCAGGAAGGTCAGATACTGGACGAGGAAGGGCTGATCCGTGCCGAGGGCGGCGCGAATGCGCGCAAGATCCTCTTCCGTCATGCTGCCGCCACCCTGAAACATCATCAGAGCAGGGTCGCCCGTCAGGCGGATGGCGAATGAGACGAGAAGGGTGATGGCGATCACGACGAAAATCGCTTGCAGCAATCGCTTGATGAGAAAACCGGCCACGTTCTTACCCCGAGAGCTTTCGGATGACGCCGCCGACCAAGCCGGCGGCGTCCTTTTTATGATTATTCGACAGTGACTTCGTTCAGCTTGATGCGGGTATCGGGTGCGGGCACGAAGCCCTTGACCCGCTTGCTGACGCCATAGATCGCATTGCTGTTGTAGAGCGGCAGTTCGAGTGCCTTGTCGGCGACGTACTTGCCGATGTCTTTCAGCACCTTCTCGCGCTCGGCGCGCTCGGTGAGCGGACGCTGCGATTCCAAGAGTTTGTCGAGAGCGGCATCCTTTTCATATGGATTCCACTTTTCGCCGGAGTGATACATCGAATAGGCGGTGTTGTCGTAGTCGAAGGTCCAGCCGCCCCATTTCTGCTGGAACATAGCGCCGGTCTTGCCCTGCGGGATAATGTCGTTCAGCAGAACGTTGGTCTCGTAAGGCTTGATGGTCGCCGTCAGGCCGACCATCTGCAGATAGCTTGCCACGACCTGCGCCACCTCGTTCATGGTCGCGTCATTGCCGCGAATGTCGATCTGCAGTGCAGCGCCGGTCTTCACGCCGGCCTCGGCGAGCAGCTTCTTTGCGCCTGCCGGATCATAGGGAAGCGGCTTCAGGTCGGGATCGTAGCCGAAGGAGAGTGAATTCTGGAAGCTGACGATCTCGGTTCCCTGGCCTGCGAGGATGGACTTGACGATCGTGTCGCGGTCGACGGCCATGATGATCGCCTTGCGCACGCGCGGATCGGCGGTGATGCCGTCGCGAGTGTTGAAGCGCAGCGCATCGACCGTCGGGCCGGGAACGCTGGCGATTTCGAGCTTGGAGTCGCCCTGGATGACCGGGAGCATGCCGATCGGAATGGTCGGCGGGATGACGATATCGACGCGGCCAGCCTGAAGCTCGGCAACGGCTGTCGCCGGTTCGCTGATGAAGCGATATTCGAGCTCGGAGAGTTTCGGCGCGCCGCCCCAGTAATCCGGATTGGCTTCAAGCTTGATGTTCACCTTCGGCGTATAGGAAACGAATTTGAATGCGCCGGTGCCGACCGGGTTGAGGTTGAAATAATCCTCGCCCTTTTCCTTGATGTATTTCGGCGGCACGATCATCGCGCCATAGCCGGCAAGCTTGGTCAGCAACACAGGATCGGGCGTCTTCAGCTTCATGTCGACCGTGTAATCGTCGATGATGTCGACGCTCTCGATCGCGGTATAGTTCGAGCGCTGCGGCCCCTTGGCGCCCTGTTCGCCGAGCAGGCGGTCGAAGGTGAACTTCACCGCTTCGGCATTGAAGGGCTCGCCGTCATGGAATTTGACGTTGTGGCGCAGCTTGAAGCGGATACGCTTGCCTTGATCCAGTTCTTCCCAGGATTCGGCAAGGCCCGGCACCAACTTGAGGTCGGGGCCGCGGTAGGTCAGCCCATCGAAAATATTGGTCGAGACGGCCGCCCATGCCACAAGGAATGTATCGATCGGATCCCAGCTGCCGGGATCCTGCGACGACGATACGGTAAGCTTGCCCGCCGCAAAGGCAGGTTCGGCAGTGATGGCGACGCTCGACAGGGCAAGCGCTGTCAAAGCGGTCTTCAATCCCCATTTCATTTTTCTCATTGACCCTGTTTCCTCTTCAGATCGATGCGATGGTTGGTGGTCGGTCAGGCGCTCCTGGCGATGAAGTGGCCCGAATTGATTTCCTCGTGAGCCAGGATCGGCGGCTCGTCGCCGACGCGGCGGACGGGATTAGGGATCTCGCCTTCGATCAGCGCGGTTCTGCGTTCCTGCGTCGGATCGGCGATCGGCACGGCTGAGAGCAGGCGCTGCGTGTAGGCGTGCATCGGCGTCTCAAAGACCTGCCGGCGGCTGCCGATTTCCATGATCTGGCCGAGATAGAGCACGGCAACGCGGTGGCTGATCTTTTCCACCACGGCCATATCGTGGCTGATGAACAGATAGGCAAGGCCGCGCTCGGCCTGCAGGTCCATCAGTAGATTGATGATCTGGGCCTGGATCGACACGTCGAGGGCGGAAAGCGCTTCGTCGGCAATGATGAGCTTCGGATCAGAAGCAAGGGCGCGGGCGATGCAGACGCGCTGGCGCTGGCCGCCGGAAAACTCGTGCGGATAACGATCGGCATGAGCCGGCGTCAGGCCGACGCGCTCCAGAAGCTCGTCCACCCTGTGGCGAACCTCTTTCGATCCGGAGATGATGCCATGGGTGTTGATCGGTTCTGCAATCGAGAAGCCGACCGTCTTGCGCGGATCGAGCGAAGCGAAGGGATCCTGGAAAATATACTGCACGTCGCGCCGCAGGCGGAAACGCTCGAGCTGCGACATGGCGGCGAAACTCTTGCCGTTGAAGGTGATTTCGCCGGAGCGCGCCTTCTGCAGTTGCTGGATGGTGCGGCCGATCGTCGATTTGCCGGAGCCGGATTCGCCGACGAGAGCCAGCGTCTCGCCCGGATGAATGTCGAAAGCGACTTTCTGGACGGCGCTGCAGCGATGCGTGACCTGGCCGAACAAGTTCTTTCTTATGTCGAAACGCACGAAGAGGTCGCGCACCGACAGCAGCGGCGGCTGGTCGTAGCGGGCGGTATTCTGTACCCGCTCCTCGCCGACGACTTTCGGTTCGCCGCCGTCGAGCACGGTCAAAGGCGTGCGCCTCGGAAAATCCTGGCCGGTCATGCTGCCAAGCTTCGGCACCGCAGCCAAGAGTGCTTTCGTATAGGGGTGCTTCGGATTGGCGAATATCTCGCGAACCGGGCCTTCTTCGACCTTCTTGCCTTTCCACATGACCACGACGTCGTCGGCCATTTCGGCAACCACGCCCATGTCGTGGGTGATGAAGATCATGCCCATGCCGAGATCCTTCTGCAGGTCCCGCATGATGTTGAGGATCTGCGCCTGGATAGTCACGTCGAGTGCCGTCGTCGGCTCGTCGGCAATCAGAAGCTTGGGACGGCAGGCGAGGGCGATGGCGATCATCACGCGCTGGCGCATGCCGCCGGAGAGTTGATGCGGATAGCGTTTCAAGAGCGCCTCCGCATCCGGCAGGCGCACCATTTCGAGCAGGCGCTGGGCTTCCTTCATGGCGGCGGATTTGCCGATTTTCTCGTGAAGGAGAAGGACCTCGCAGATCTGGTCGCCGATGGTGAAGACGGGATTAAGGGAGGTCATCGGCTCCTGGAAGATCATGGCGATCTCCTTGCCGCGAACGGAGCGCATATCCTTCTGCGAAAGCTTCAGCAGGTCCTTGCCGTTGAAGAGGATTCTGCCCGTCTCGAAGCGTGCGCCCATCATATCGGCAAGGCGCATGATCGAAAGCGAGGTCACGGATTTGCCGGAGCCGGATTCTCCGACGACCGCAAGCGTTCTGCCTGGCTCGACCGAGAAGGAAAGCCCCTCGACCACGCGGTTTTCGCCGAACCGCACGGTCAGATCCGCTACAGACAGAAGCGGTTTGTTTTCGCCTGTAGCGGTCGTCATGCGCTTACCTCGGTATTGGGCAGGCTGTTCATGGCATCCGGGACGATAGCCGCGTCATACTTTGCATCGATCATGCAGACACGCTCGCCGAGGCCGCTGTCGGAACGGGTTACTAGCATGTTCATGCCGATACCCGTTGCGGCCTGTCGAAAGCAGGCGATGTTTTTCTACAAAACAAGCGTCTCATGAACATCTGTATCCGCGTTCCCATTATATTTGTTAGGGCTGAGATAGCATCAAACAACAATCTGGTCTATATTGTTCAACAATTTTCGTATTGCCAAGCAAAAATGGGGCAAATCTGCGCAAAATCGTCTACCCGACCTTGCCGTGGGGCAGTTCGGCAGCCGTAGACAAGCATGGGGTCGCCGCTTTCCGGCGAATGCTTGATATAGGCAGGCGTCGGGGACGATTGAGCGCATGCGCTGGGAGAGCAAATGAAGCAGACAAATCTTGCAAGCATCGAGCCGACGGCCGTCGCGGAGACAGGGCAGACGACGCTTGCGGAACTGACGGCTGCCCGCATCCGCGAGCGCGTGATCAGCGGCACGCTGTCGCCGGGCAGCCATCTGTCCGAGGCGGCTCTTTGCGAGGAGCTGCAGGTCTCGCGCAACACGCTGCGCGAAGTCTTCCGGCTGCTGACGAAAGAGGGCGTGCTGCGTCACGAGGCCAACCGCGGCGTCTTCGTTTCCACCCCGAGCATCTCAACGATCATGGACATCTTCCATATTCGCCGCCTGATCGAATGCTCGGCGCTCGCCAATGCACATCATCGTCACCCGAGCGTCGACAAGATGCGTGCTGCCATCGATGCCGCTGTCCAGCATCGCGATCGTGGCGAGTGGCTGGAGGTCGGCAGCGCTGATATCGCCTTTCATGCCGCCATCGTCGAGCTTGCCGACAGTCCCAGGCTTTCGGCCTTCTATGCCCAGATTTCCCTGGAACTGCGCCTCGTCTTCGGCCTTATCCGCGATCCCGAATATCTGCATGCTCCCTATGTCGGCCAGAATGCGGCCATCCTTGCGCATCTGGAGCAAGGTGCGCCCGCGAGCGCCGCCGACGCGCTGGAGAAATATCTGTTCCAGTCAGAGCGCTTCATCCTGGCTGCCTATTCGCGCGCGATGCCCGGCTGAGGTCCTCACGATGCGATTGATATGATGAATGATGTGGACAAGCCACGCCCGAGGGGGCGAAGCGCGATGCAACAGTTTGCATCTCGAGCAGCTTTGACGGAAGGATATCCGACGCCTCGGATGAAGGCGTGATTTTCCAAATCCTCGACCCGCCGATGACCCGCCTTCTTCCTGATGTTTTCCGCGATCCGACCATTCGGGTGAGCATGCTCGCCATCTTTGCCTTCGGTTTTGCCGGAGCCGCAACATCGCCTTATCAGTCGGTGGTGGGAATCCGCGAGCTAGGGCTCAGCAACGGGCTGTATTCGACGTTGATCTTCTGCGCGGCAGCCGTGAATGTTGTCGTCAGTATTCTGCTTGGAAATCTGGCGGATCGGCTCGGTGAATATCGCGTGATGATGCTGATGGTCGCCATTTTCGGCGTGCTGGGGTACGGCGCCGTCTATGCCGTTCCGGCGCAGGCGACCTTCGTCCTTAGTGCCTTGTTTTTCCTGCCGATCTACGGCTCTCTCAACTCGCTTCTCTTCGCCAATGTCCGCATTGCGACCAGGGGAATGGAGCGCAACGATGTTGCTACGGTCAATTCCGGCGTTCGGGCGATGATCTCGCTCTCCTGGGTTCTGGTGCCCGGAATAACCGGCGCCTTGCTCGCACATTCGGCGAGCATGTTGCCGGCCTATCTGTTTGCGGGTCTCGCCTGCGCGGTCTGCTTCGGATTGATCGCCGTCTTCCTTCCGCGCCAGGACGGTATCGACAAGGCAGCGGGGCACCATCTTTCCTATCTCGCGGCATTGGGCGAAGTCATTTCGCCGCCGGTCTTCGTGCGCCTGATCGCGGTGGCGCTGATCACCAGTACGCTGCATGTCAACGGCGCCATTCTGCCGCTCATCGTTACCGGCGCGGCGCACGGAACCGTGGCCGATATTGGCATCCTCGTCGGGATCGTCGCCCTTCTCGAAGTCGTCTTCATCATCGCGTGGGGGCGCGCGCAGCGGATCATGACCCATGTCACGGCGTTGGCGATCGGCACGATCATCTATGTCGTCTATCTGGTCCTGCTTGGATTGGCTTACGAGCCCTGGCACGTCTATGCGCTGACCCTCGTCAGCGGGATCGGAGCGGCAGCGCTCATCAGCATTCCCATTACCTATCTGCAGGATTTGATTGCCGAGCGCCCTGGTCTCGGCAGCGCGCTCATATCGGTCAATATCTTCCTGAGTGCAGGCTTGAGTGCTCTTCTCTTCGCCATCGGCACAGCGATCAGCAGCTATTCCGGAACGGCTCTTATCGGTGCTGCCGCCGGTCTGCTTGGCCTTGCCTTGCTGCTTTTCTTCGAAAAGGCTAGGCGACACAACTAGCAATCCTGCCTCTTTCGGCAGCCGGCATTGACGGGAAGCCATCTGTCCGCTAAGTCATCAAGTCATCTGATGACTTGATGATGTTCGATCATGCGCGCCCTAACCAAAACCACTCTTGCGGACAATGCCGTCGAAGCCATTCGCAGCGAAATCACCGCCCGACGTTGGGTCGTCGGCGAAAAGCTGCCGAATGAAGCCTCCCTCTCATCGATGCTGTCGGTCAGCCGCGGCACGATCCGCGAGGCGGTGAGGGTGCTGGTCTCCCAAGGCTATCTCGAGACGCGGCAGGGGTCGGGCACCTATGTGCGCTCGGTGACGGATGTCAGCCGTCCCCTCGACATGGCGCGGCGCGCCGGCTTGCGCGATCAGTTCGAGGCGCGGCTTGCGCTGGAGGTCGAGGCTGCAAGGCTCGCTGCCTTGCGCCATACGCCGGAAACTGTTTCGCAGCTGCGCGCCTTGCTGGTTGCGCGTGGAAACTATGCCGGCGGTGACAGGGTTGCATTTATCGAGCGTGACCTTGCCTTTCACAAGGCGGTCGTCGCGGTTTCACAGAACCGGGCGATGATCGAGATCTATGAATTCTTCTCCCTCTCCATTGCCGAGACCATCGAGGCGACGCTCGGCGAGGATATTCCCGAGCCGGATATGCAGGCGCATATCGCGATCGTCGACGCTATCGAAACCGGCAATCCTGAAGCGGCCGATGCCGCCGTACGCCGCTTCATGGCGCCAGTCGTCGGTACTCTTGATCGGTTGCTGATGTCATGACCATGTCTTCGAAAAATGCTGCCTCGCTCGAATTGATCGATGCCGAGGCCGATGAAATTCCTGCACCGCAGCCACATGGAGGCAAGTCGCCGATTGGCAGGTTTCTGCTGGGTGCAAGTCTCGTGCTCATCGCGTTCAATCTCAGGCCAGTCTTTTCGAGCGCATCGGCGCTCCTGCCGGAAATCAGGTCCGAGCTTGGCATTTCGGCTTTCGGCACCAGCATCCTCACGACCTTGCCCGTGGCCTGCATGGGGCTGTTTTCGCCGTTTGCGCCAAGGCTCGCGCAGCGTATGGGAACCGAGCGCGTCCTGCTTGCTGTCATCTTCCTGCTTGCGCTCGGCACGGCGCTGCGCGGATTTTCCTCCATTTCCCTGCTTTTCCTCGGAACGGCATTGACCGGCGCATGCATTGCCATCGGCAACGTCCTGCTGCCTGGGCTCGTCAAGCGCGATTTCCCGGACAAGGCCGCCCTGATGACGGGCTGCTATACGATGGCGCTATGCGCCGGCGCGGCAAGTGCCGCCGGGTTCACGCTTCCGATCGAGCATGCTCTCGGTGGATCGCTCGGTGGTGCGCTTGCTGCATGGGCGCTGCCCGCACTCGTGGTCGGATTTCTCTGGCTGCCGCAGGTGATTGGGACGCGCAGCCAGGTGCGCCGCAGCGGCTTTCGTGTCATCGGCCTCTGGTCGGATCGCATCGCATGGCAGGTGACATTCTTCATGGGGCTGCAATCGGCACTTGCCTACTGCATCTTCGGCTGGCTCGTGCCTATCCTGCGCGAACGCGGTCTCGACGGCGTGACGGCCGGCGCCATTGTTTCTGCCTCGGTCATGGTGCAGGCTGCCGCGTGCCTCGTCGCACCCCATATCGCTGTCAAGGGAAGGGATCAGCGCGCCATCAATGTCATTCTCTGCCTCATCGCGGTCGTAGCACTGCTGGGCCTGCTCTTTGCGCCGCTTTGGACTGTTTGGTTCTGGGCCGTGCTGCAAGGCGTCGGGCAGGGCGGATTGATCGCGGTGGCACTGACTGTCATCGTGTTGCGGTCGCCCGACGCGCATGTGGCGGCCCATCTCTCCGGGATGGCGCAGTTCGTCGGCTATCTGCTTGCCGCGATCGGCCCGCTGGTTGTCGGCATGATCCACGGCTGGACCGGAAGCTTCGCCTGGAGCTCCGTATTGTTCGTACTGCTCGGCCTCGGCGCCGGCATTAACGGCTGGTTTGCCGGTCGTGCAATCACCGTCAATGCCAAGACGATCGAAACTTCCTGATCCTGCGGCGTTTTGATCGCACAACGCAGCGCAATTATCGCCGAGGTGCGGTCGGGACGGGCCACGCGAAGGCGGAGCGAAACGTTCTTAGAGCATTTCCAGGAGCGCACGCAGTAATTTTCGGTCCGGAATGCGCTGGGAAATAAGAGGATAGGGCGTTGCCGCGATTCGAAGAAAAGCGGAACTGCTCCAAGTCAGCCGGCTTTCCGCTGCCGTCGAACCGGTTCAGCATCTGGCGTAATATCGGTCGCGTTCTTGGTATGGCCCAGGAGAGCTTTCTTCGCCAGCGTCGATCGTGTGGCTGCATAGGTCGCCGAGACCATCGGATAGTCCGCCGGCAAGCCCCATTTCTTTCGATATTCTTCGGGCGTCAGGCCGTATTTGGTGTTGAGATGCCGTTTCAGCGATTTGTACTTCCCGCCGTCTTCCAGGCAGATCAGATATTCATCGGTAATGGATTTCTTGATCGGCACCGCCGGCTTCAGCGATTTTTCCAATGCTGACGGCTCAGATTGCCGAGAACCCGTAAGCGCGGCATAGGTGTCTATGATGAGCTTCGGCAAATCCTCCGGCGCGGTCGCGTTGCTGAGAACGTAGGCCGAGACGATCTTGCTTGTCAGCTCAATAAACCTCTCGTGGCTGGCAGTATTTTCTCTTTTCATTTTCGGCCTCACGTCGTGTTTTTTACTCATGTATCTAAAGTTGTTTTTACTTTCAATTAAAATAACGAGGGCCTTATGTATTCTGCGCATATTATCATATTCGTAGTAAATATGCTCACCGCTAAAGTTGAAATCTTTTAATTTTTCATTTTGTTACAATATTTAAATTTCACTTTCGGTCCATGTACAGCGGCGTACAATTGGCGGCTGATCCGCCCGCGAGCAAAGCGTCTGCCGCGCATCGGTGAACGGGCGGGTGAAGCCGCATCATCGGCTCGCGGACATGGTCTGCTGGCGATAATGGGGAAGGATATGATGCTCGGTCAGGGGAGCCATAGCTATATGTCCCGGATTGTGGGGCGATACCCAGCGGATCTCCTCGATCTCTGCCGCTGCCGTGATTGCCAAATCGCCCATATGCAGCCGGAATATATCGGCAACGACGATGTGGTCCGGTTCGTTGGCAGCTGGCGCCTCGAAACGGCCGAGGAAAGTCAGATCCTTCGTCTCTGCCGCAAGGCCCAGCTCTTCGAAGAGTTCCCTGACGAGCGCAGATTCCGCCGTCTCCTGTGGTTCCACCTTACCGCCGGGTTGCATGAAGGCAATAGTGCCGCGCTTGCGCACGAGCAATGTCTTCCCATCCGGGCGCAGCACCAGGGCCGCCGCTATGTGTATCGCTTTTGCCATGATTTGATCTGATCGGATTCGCGGGCGAGTTTCAACGCACATAATGTCTGCGTATGGTTCCACGCCACATGCCTCTTCGCGCTCCGATATGTTTACCGTTACTGCTGCGTCAGATGCTGGCGGAAAAATGCAACGACTGCGGCGTTGAATTGCTTATGAAACGCGGCGCGATCGAAGCCTGGCGCATCGGTGCAGGCATCAGACGATGGCCTTATTTCCGGGCAAGGCGTCAGAAACGACAAATGTACGGCATTGGGGACGACACGAAAGTCAGGCTTTTCCGGCAGTAGGCGGGCAAGCGTTGCGACATTTTCGGGAGATGCTCCACCACCCCCTCCCAGTTCTGAGCCCCAAAGCTGAAGCGGAACTCTGACATCTTTCACACTGTCGGCGGTCGGGAATACGATGCTCAATGGGTCGGCTACAACGATTGCTTTGATGCAGGGATCGTGGGTTAGCAACTGCGGTGGCGGTTCTCGCCTGGGAGTCTGAGCTTGACCAGTTGGCGGACAGCCGGCTGCTTTCGGATCTGCGCAGCGTGGCGGCAGCTTGGTGAAATCCGGATTGGCTCCCGCGACGACGAGGCCCGTATACCCACCCTGGGAAAATCCGTAGAAGCCGACCCGCTGTGGATCGATCCTTGCGGCATCGGGGGAGGCATCAAGCATGAAATCGACAGTCCGCTTGATATCGGCGGGACGCTCGATCAATACGCCAAGGCCGTTTGCCCGGCTCATGTCGTCATGATTGGCGTGCGGGTGATTGATGGCAACGACAATAAAGCCAGCGTCGGCAAGCGCTTCTGCGGTGTCGTGATGGCCTAGGTACCAGCCGCCATAGCCGTGCGAGATGATGATAAGCGGTAACGCCTCACCCACAATCGGGCAATCCGGCGTTGCTGGCATTGCCCGCCCTCCGATCGTTATTCTTGTGGGAGGGGTTGCGCAGGGAGACCACATGGCGGCGTCGATCGCCGGGTTTTCCGCATCACCTGGTATGTGAATGAATTTCAAACCTGCCGCATATCCCGATGACGCGACAAGAGAGAGTGCGGCCGCGAGGGCAAGGCAAAAGCGGATCATTACAACTGCTCCATTTAACCAGAGATATACGCTGCGCTATGGGCTGCGGTAGCAAGGCGAGCCGGTCTGTAAACCCCATGACGCGAAGGCGGCATTCTACCGCCTGTGAAAGCCATCGAGCTATCTTGCATAAACAGGTAGCTTGTTATATTCGTCTTGTAAACAGAGGCGTTCATGACCGACTCGATTCAAGTTCAATTGCGAAAGGGCGTTCTCGATCTATGCGTCCTGGCCGTGCTGTCGCGGGGCGAAAGCTACGGCTATGAGATCGCCAGCACGCTGGTCACAGCCGTTGGGATGGGGGAGGGAACCATCTACCCGCTGATGCGCAGAATGCAGAATGACGGCCTGGTCGCCACCCGCATCGTCGAATCGAGCAATGGTCCGCCGCGCAAGTATTATCGGCTCACGCCGCTTGGCCGATCGATTTTCGAAGCACACCGCCGCGACTGGCGCTCGCTAGCCGGTGCCGTCGATAAACTTCTTGAGGATTTGCCATGACCAGGGACGCTTTCTTGCGCACGTTGAGGCTGGGGCTTGCAGGCCTGCCGCCGCATGAGGTCGACGATATTATGGCCGATTACGCAGCCCATTTTGCTGAATCCGAGGCTTCCGGCCGAAGCGAGGAGGAGGTTGCCGCAGCGCTTGGCGATCCGGGCAGGATCGCTCGGGAGTTGCGGGCGGATGTCGGGTTGCGCCGCTTGGAGGCGCATTGGAGCGTGCCGAATCTTTTGGCTGCCATGATGGCGCTGGCCGGCCTCGCCATCGTCGACATCTTCTTCCTGCTGCCCCTGCTGTTTGCGGCGACGTTCGTGACACTCGGCCTTGCGATCGCATTGGTGGCCGTCGGCGCGGTCGGTCTGAAAATCATCGTTACGACCGTGCTGTTCCATATCGGCTTGCCTTCCGTCGGCATGCTAGCCCGCCTGCTTATCGGTGCCGGGCTGGTGAGCTGCTTCGTCGGCGGCGGCGCATTGCTGCTGATGGGGCTGAGTTTGGGCATCCGTATGCTTGGGCAATATGCCCGCCTGCATTTCCGCTTGGCGCAGGTAGACGAGGGTCGAGCTTGAGCGGCGGACTGCACACCATTGGAGGAAATGGACAATGAACGGGAAATTGGCGACTGTCGCGACGACCGGACTGATTTGTGCATTCGTCTTTCTTGCGCTCGGCATCGGGCTTTCCGGGCCGGATTGGGCCAATGCAGGGCATTGGTGGGGTGGTATGCAATCCGGTTGCGGATCTGTTGCATCCGGCAGCCGGCAGGTTATCCTGCCTTTCAGCTCCAACGGCAGCCTGGCGATCGAGATTCCGGCCTCCGTTCAGTATCAGCCGGGCGGAAAGGCGGAGGCCGTCATCAACGGTGATCCAGCACTTCTCGATCATGTGCGGCTGCAAGGCGGCAGGCTGAGCCTGGATTGCGATCCGGGTTGGTCCAGCTCCAAATTCGAAGTCAGCCTGTCGGGGCCGCTCGTCACCGATTGGAAGGTGCGCGGCAGCGGCGATCTCGCCTTGTCGCAGCTCGATCAATCCAATCTGCGTTTGAGCATATCCGGAAGTGGCAGCGTCTCCGCCACGGGCAGCGCGCACACGGTCGACCTTGAGATTTCCGGCTCGGGTGCTGCCCGATTGAAAGATCTGGCCGCCCAATCGGTAAAGATCAGGGTTCGGGGCAGCGGCGACGCTGAGGTTGCCGCTGCTGCCGATGCGGATATATCGATCAGCGGAAGCGGCAACATCGAGTTATACGGGCATCCGGTCCTGCGACGCTCAGAGATCAGAGGCAGCGGCCGCCTCGTGCAGGTGCCATAAACCTGCTCCCGGCAATCGTCTTTGAACTCAGGCGACACCGCCGAGGCAGACATATTTGATTTCGGTGAATTCCTCGATGCCGTAGCGCGAACCCTCGCGGCCGAGGCCGGAAAGCTTGACGCCGCCAAACGGCGCTTCGGCTGTCGAGATCAGGCCGGTGTTGACGCCGACCATGCCGTATTCCAGCGCTTCGGCGACCCTGAAGACGCGGGCGAGATCCTTGGCATAGAAATAGGAGGCAAGGCCGAATTCGGTGTCGTTAGCCTGAGCGATGACATCGGCCTCGTCCTTGAAGCGGAAGAGGGGAGCCACTGGTCCGAACGTCTCTTCCTTAGCAACGGCCATCGCCGGCGTGACATTGGCCAGCACCGTCGCCTCGTAGAAACGCCCGCCGAGCTGGTGGCGATGGCCGCCGGCAACGATGCGGCCACCTTTGGAGAGCGCATCGGCGACATGCTCCTCGACCTTTGCAAGGGCTGCCTCGTCGATCAGCGGGCCGAGATTGATGCCTTCGTCGAAGCCGTTGCCGGTCTTAAGCCCGCCGACGGCTTTTGCGAGCTTGTCGGCAAAGGCATCATAGACGCCGTCCTGCACATAGAGACGATTGGCGCAGACGCAGGTCTGACCGTTGTTGCGGAACTTGGCGATCAGCGCGCCTTCGATGGCAGCATCGAGATCGGCATCGTCAAACACGATGAAAGGTGCGTTGCCGCCGAGCTCCAGCCCTAGTTTCTTGATGGTCGGCGCACTCTGCTTGTAAAGCTCGGCACCAACTTCGGTCGAACCGGTGAAGGTGAGTTTGCGCACGATGGGGCTTGCGGTCATCTCGGCGCCGATGGCACGGGCGGAGCCGGTCAGCACGCTGAAAAGGCCCTTGGGCAGGCCGGCGCGTTCGGCGAGGATCGCAATGGCGATCGCCGAAAACGGCGTCTGCGAGGCCGGCTTCAGCACCATGGCGCAGCCGGCGGCAAAGGCGGGACCGGCCTTGCGGGTGATCATGGCGTTCGGGAAATTCCAAGGGGTGATGGCCGCGACAACGCCGATCGGCTGCTTCATGACCAGAATGCGCTTGTCCTTCTGGTGGCCGGGGATGATGTCGCCATAGACGCGGCGAGCTTCTTCGGCAAACCATTCTATGAAGCTTGCGCCATAAGCGATCTCACCCTTGGCCTCGGGCAGCGGCTTGCCCTGTTCGGCCGTCAGGATGCGTCCGAGATCATCCTGGTTTTCCATCATCAGCTCGAACCAGCGTCTAAGGATGCCGGAGCGTTCCTTGGCGGTGCGGGCGGCCCATTCCTTCTGCGCGACTTCGGCCGCCGCAATCGCCTTCTTGGTCTCGGCGGCGCCCAGATTGGGAGCAAGGCCGATGATCTCGCCTGTCGCCGGATTGTCGACCTTGATCGCATTGGATGGATCGGCCTCGATCCAGTCGCCGCCGACCAATGCGGCTTGCCGGAACAATGTTGCGTCTTTCAAATTCATGACGGACTCCTCGCGCTTTCGAACGTTGATGAGGAGCGGGCGTTCTTGTCCGCTCTCAAAGGGTAACGCTTAAGGAACGATAATCGGCTGTGCCTTCAGATCAGGCTCAGCGACATCAGCACCGGCAAACAGGCTACCATGTTCGAACCAGGATTTGGGAGTGGATACTCCGGCTGCCAAATCTGAAACGGAATTCCATCCGGCGGCGCGGCCGCGCGGTGAACCGTTTGTCGCGACGAGGCGGGCGGAGTCTCGACCGTTCAGCTCCTCCTGAACCGCGAGCGAAATTCGCGCGGCGTGCAGTTTTCCCGCTCGTGGAACAGCCGAGAAAAGTAGAACGCATCGTCAATGCCGACTTTGGCGGCGATGATCTCGATCTTGTCGTCTGTCGTTGCCAGGAGTTCCTTGGCATGATCCATGCGCACCCTAAGCTGAAAGCCTTTCGGCGGCAGTCCGACTTCCCTTGCGATCCTTCTGCGGAATGTCGCGGGCGACATTCCATATTCGGCGGCGAAGGCCGCGATATCGAGGGGTTGCGTCGCCCTGCGCCGAAGCGCCTCGATGATTTCGCCCATATCCGCTCCTTCCTGAAGGGAAGACGTGGTCTTGCCGGCCTGCTGCGCCGCCACGATGACGATCTGGTGGAGCGAAGCGGCCGCCGAGGCTCTCGCAAGGTTCGAATCTTCGAGTAGATCGGCGTGAATGCCGCCGAAAAAGCGCTGGATGCGATCGAGATTGCGCAGGTCGACGAGCGGGTCCTGTTCGCTGATGAGGCGCAGCCTCAGAAAGTCCCGCACCAGAGAGCCCTCGAAAAGCGCCCATCGCTCGTTCCAGCCATCTGCATCCGGGCCGTATGAATGCTGGCGGTTTGGAAAGAGCCAGAAGAGGGCCGGGCCTTTCACGCTCCTGCGACCGCAAGCCTCGGTCTCGAGAAAGCCCTGGCCATTCTCGACGAGAACCACCGCGTAGCTCGGCAGCTTCCGCGCCTTGACGGCGTGCATTGCATGCTGCCTTCCACTGCCGGTGATGGTTAATCCGCCGGCGGCCGCGAGTGGTGATCGGTAGACGGCTTCTGTCGGTCTCATGATGAGCGAAAAGTCCAGTATGATTTTCGTCCATGTAATGAACCATCGCTGACTGCTAGATTCAATGGGCAATCACATCGAGCCATAGGCGAGTGAAATGTCGATTTCCATGCAGGCTATGCAATCTGGTGAGCGCGAGCTCAATCTTGTCGCCAACGGGAAGGTTCTTTCCACCGCGCCCGATCGGCTCGGTTATCTGACGCCGACCGATCCGGGCATCGGCGTTCAGGCAATCCGCCGCCTTTATGAAGAGAATGGCTATGTGTGGCTCAAGGGCTTCCTGCCGCGCAAAGACGTCATCGACTTTCGTGGCTGGGTTTTCGGCCATATGGCGGCGACGGGGCTGATCGAGAAGGGAACGGATCCGAGGGATGGCATCGCGTCTGTTGCGGCACCCGAAGGCAGGGACGTCGATCGTTGCCTGATGTCGCTCGTCCGTTCGGTCGCCTATGAGGGCTTCTGCGCGCAGCCTCGCATGTCGCGTTTCATGGACGAATTCCTGTCGGGCATTTCCTATCTGCATAAGCGCAAGATCATGCGCCATGTCCGGCCGGGAACGACGACGGCGACGCCGGCCCATTACGATCTTGTCTATCTGCGCGGCGGAACGAGCCGGATCGTGACGGCATGGATACCGATCGGCGATATCCCCGTCGAAATGGGCGGCCTTGCCTATCTGGAGGGATCGCATGCCATCGGCGTCAAGATGGAGCGCGAGTTCAGCGAACAGAACAAGGATCTCGGTCCCGAGGAGCGCGTGAGTGCCTATAACCGCAACATGACGGAAGGCGGCTGGGTTTCCAAGGATCTGCCCGATATGGCGGAACGCTTCGATACGCGCTGGCTGGTCGCCGATTATGAGGCGGGCGACGTCATGCTCCATTCGCCCTTCATGATTCACGCATCGACCACCAACCAGGACAGGCGGCAACGACTGCGTCTTTCCACCGACATCCGGTATCAGAATGTCGAGGACGAGATTGATATCAGATGGAACAACCATTGGACGCTCGGCGACATGCTGTGATCATGCCGCCGGCAGCTTGCCGTTGATTGCAGAAGTCAAAGCGCCAACTGGCTAGTGTGCCTCAATCGTGACTGCCGAGGATGCGCTCGATTTCCTCGACCCGGTCGCGGCGACGCTTCAGGCGTTTGCCGATGCGGCCGAACCAGCGTTTGCGCTTGGTCGCCTCGCGGCTTGCCTGCAGCTGCTCGATGAAGATTTCGCTGGCAGGCTCATTTTCGAGCCGATCGAATATCCAGCAGAAGGACACAGGCAATTTAACCACCTGGAACTGCGGTTTGGCGCTTGCGGCATCTTCGGTGATGATCTGCTCGAGAACGAGCTGGTCCCACACGTCAGGCTTGGCAAGGCATCCTTCCCGCCAGCGCTCGATGAGCCGTGCCGCCCCAGGCGTATCGTTAATGAGAATCGTCGCGCTGATCAGGCGTGCATTGCCTTCGTAATAGACCGCAAGGTCGCATTCGAGCTTACGAAGTTCCGGCCAGGGATTGCGATGGAAGACCGCATCGACGTCGACGTAAAGCATAGGCCCGCGCAGCCTCGCCCTTTCCCGCAGCAGGAAGCCGGGTTTCAGCCCGGCATTCAACACCCAACTACCCGCGCTGGGTACGGGCATCGCCTGAACGCTCAGTCCGATCCGCTCGGCGGAACGGACCATGCGATCCTTTTCATGTTCGTAAAAACTGCCTTCGGTGAAGAAGGCGACGATCGGACCATCGGCGGTGGTTGACGTGGATTTGCGTTCGGCCAGATCCTGTTCTGCCGGAAACGGAACAATCAATGCACGCTGCTGCGCCGTCCAGGGGCGAATTTTATTGAGGATATTCAAGAGGCACCTTCAGAAGTTGGTGGATTTCAATCGGATATCCGCCACCACAGCCCCCGCGGCGTTGCAGACAAGATTGAATGTTGGGATGAATTGAGCGCTTTGTCCGGCCGTTTTTGGAAACGTCACCCCTGACGTCCATACCGGATTGGCAAACTGTTTGATCTTCGCTAATCGATTGTCATGTCCGATAATGTCATCAAGTTTGAACGTCGTCCTAAGCCAAAACCGCCGAGGCAAACGCCTCCTTGGCTCAGGCGTCTGCTGGCGATCCTGGCCGTCATTGCATTTTTCGTAGCAGCCTTTGCTTATTTCACGCTGAAGGGCGGCGCGGCTGGCCCGACTTTCTGATCAGCAGGCGATTTATGCGATCTTGGACCGATTTCTTGATCGTCTGAGAAGCCGTCGCTTAATTGCGGAACAAACGCTGCGCGACGACTGGATAAGATTTTCCGTTGCCGACGACCGGGTATTTACTCATCTATTTCAGTTCGTTGGCGAGAATATCTCGTGTGTTCATAGCCTGATCGTGGGTGGAAGTTTATCCTCGAGTTTCTATATTTTAAGGATGTTCATGGTCTGGCAAACAGGAAGAGGAGCAGGACATGACATTGACCTCGCAAGACGTCACCTCCGTACTCGGCCCTGTGGACGAGACCCTTATCGCCGAAATTGTTGCAACAGGCGCAACGCCGACGGAATTGTCCGAGGCCTGGGCCTGGGTAAACAGCGATGAGGCTTTGATCGGCGAAGGCCGCCACCTGCCCGCCGGCAACGTGGCAGCTTTGGTGGATCTGCTTTCGGCCGATGAAGAGGAATGGGAAGAATAGGAGTTCATGCCCGCCGGTTCGGGCTCTGCGCGAGCGAACCATGCCGGCCCTGGTTGGCGCGGCATGGCTCGCGGGTGATCTATCGCTTCTAAAGCTCGACTTTCACATTCTCGCCCATGTCGGGCTTCGAATTCGAAACGGCGGCAGCGGCCATCTTGATGTAGCTGATGATGGTTCCGGGACTGTCCCAGTATTCGGCGAAAGAAGGAGTCACCTTCAAGACGCGGATAGAGGGATCGTCGGCGCTGTGCCACCGGGCTTTCGCACCTGTCGTCCAGAGGTCTTCCACCCGTTCGCGGTCGTTGCTGACTTCCGCCGTGCCGGATATCGAGACATATTTCTGGCCTTTCGTGTCAGCGAAGGCCAGGCAGACATTCGGCCAGCGGGCGACCTCCTCATCCTTGTGGCCGGCGACATCGGTCAGGAAATAGATTGCATTCTCTATCGGTTCGGGATGTGCGGCCATCGGTCGGGCGCGCAGGCTGCCGGACGTTTGAGTGGTCAGCATGCAGAAACCGATCTTCTCGACCAGTTCCCAAACGCGGGCGTTCTCATCGGTATCCATAATGGCGATCTCCTCGAGTTTACTTTTAGCATGGTGTGGAGACAGGCGGCCCGGCGCAATTTCACGGTTGTTCGCGGGGGGCCGGTGAAGCCTCGCGCTCGTCGGCGTCTTCAAGATCGCTTTTCACGATGAAGGCATCGTCGTGCTGACGCACCGCTTCCTTCGCTGCCTCGATGTTGGGCAGATCGTCGGGACCGCGCTCTTTGGCGTGCTCCGACGCAGCGTCGAGTTCACCTTTGGTCTGATTGGCTGCCACCGGCCGATGGCTGGGAGAGCCCGTATTGCGCTCAGCCGTCGTCTTGCGGTTTTCTCGTCGCGGATCCGTCATGTCGATTACCCTGTTCGTCTGGTTTGCAAGAGCTCGCGTCATTTCGAATGCAGCGTGGGCCGAATGCAGCGCGGACGAAAACCTTTCCGAATGGAGAGGTGTCCGGCCACATCAATCGAACCGTGCGACGGCCACAATGTTCCGCATTGGCAAGGGTGATATCTTTCTTTGCGTGTGGCGAAGGTCCATCTCCTATCGACGAGATCACGATTTCGCCGATACCGGGTCGATCTAGGGAACCTTGAACCCGAATTTGCGTCTTCCTACGTGAGGAATAACCGAGGCTTCATGAGCTCGGTTGCCATCACGTCTATGAAGAGTGAGTAACCAAAATGGAAGATAAAGCCAAAACCATCGAAGATCTCAGCATCGAAGAGCGCGAGGAAATTCTCATCGATGTCGCCCGGACGCTGGAAGGCACGGCGCTTGAGGCCCTTGTCGAGGGCAACAAGCAGTTTGCCGCACTTTCCACCAACATGGCAGAAGCAATCCGCGTCAATGCCGACGAACTGGCCCGCGACGATCCCGAACAAGCTGAAGAATTGCTGCAGCAGGCTGTCGCAATGATCTCGCAGTTCAATGCTACTCATCCTTACCGGTTGATCAGCACAGCTGTTCACTAACCGGCTTGAGGGCCTAGTTCCTGTCCCGACACCACGACCCGGAGGATTTCGATGTCAGAACTTATAGTGCTTGGTTTCGATGATGCCGACAAAGCGGACGCCGTTCTCAACCGTCTCGTCCAGCTCGAGAAGGAATATCTGATCGACCTCGAAGATGCGGTCATTGCCGTCCGTGACGAGTCCGGCAAGGTTCGTCTCAAGCAGAGCGTCAATCTGACCGCGGCAGGCGCCGCAAGCGGCGGTCTTTCGGGTGCCCTTTGGGGATCGCTCGTTGGCCTGCTGTTTCTCAATCCTCTTGCCGGACTTGTGGTCGGCGGCGCAATCGGCGCCGGTTCTGGTGCTCTCGCCGGATCGATGGCCGATTACGGCATCGACGACGATCTCATGAAACGCCTGGCTGAGACCATTCCGGCGCAAAGTTCCGCCCTCTTCTTGCTGATCCGCAAGGTTCAGCCGGAGAAGGTGCTTGCCGAGTTCAAGGGCGAGCATGCAAGGCTGCTGCGCACCTCGCTTTCGCCCGATCAGGAAGCACGGCTGCGGCAGGTTCTCGTTGATGAGACGACGCCGACATCTGCGGCATCCGCCACGGTTTGAGCTCAAAATCTGATCCGTGACCATCGGCCAAGGACCGTGCTTCCGGGCGGGAGCGTGGCAGGAGACGTGTAATCTGCTGATGGTTGCCGTTCGTCAGGGATCTTCCATATTATGTCGAACGCTGCCATCTTGAGCGCCGGGTTCACCCGGCGATCGGCGGCATTGCAGCAAGGGGAGGGGCAAGACCCAAACGGCCATTGTCAGCATACGTTTCCAGACGAAAAGTTGCGCGATGACCGAGCCTATATCTCGCCAAAGCCAACCTCCGTCAAAACCCAAAACATCCCTCATTCAAACCCAGCGTGCAGCGGTGCAGGCGCTGCGGGTGATGATCGCCTGCACGATCACCTATGCCATTTCCCAGTTTCTCCATCTTCAGCAAGGTTATTGGGCCGTCTTCACTGTGCTGATCGTCATGCAAGCTTCGGTTGGCGCGACGGCCGGCATGGCTGCCGATCGCTTGGTGGCGACGGTCGCCGGGGCGCTACTTGGAGGTGTGGCGGTGTTCGTGACACCGCAAGAGCCGCTCGCTATCGGGATCGCGCTGATCTGCGTCGTCGGCTTTTCGAGCTTCGTGGCGGCACGCGTGCCTCGCCTGCGCAATGCAGGGCTGACGGCAGCGATCGTCATGCTGACCCATTCCGCCGCCGTTCCAGTCGAGATCTTCGTGATCGACCGCATTGCCGAGATTACCCTGGGCGGTGTCGTCGGTGTGCTCGCCAGCCTCTTCATCCTGCCGACGCGCTCCCGGACCATGGTGCTCGAGCGCTTCGGATCGGCTCTCGACGTCATGGCGCAGATATTGCGCACTCTTGCTTCAGCGGTCGAAAAGGGTGAACCGGTCTCCGCCTCGCAAGCCAATATCGCGCTGCGCCAGTCCTTGATGGCGACGGAAGCGCTTCTGACCGACGCGCAGCGCGAACGCGCCTTCTGGCTGACGAAAGAGGGAATTTCGGAAGCCATCCCACGTTCGCTCTGGCGAATTCGCAACGACATGACCTATGTCAGCCACATCGTTGAAACGCCTTTCCCGCCGGCAATCGTCGAAGCGATCGGACCGCAGGCAGGGGGAGTGCTCGAGGCTCAGGCCCGCTTCGCGGAAGCGTGCGGCCGGGCGCTGCGTGCCGGCGGCGAGATCGATCCAGAGGTGCTTTCGGCTGGCGACGGGGCTTTCGAGGCCGCGTTCAGCACTCTTCAGCGCTCCGAGGCGGCTCAATCGATGGATTTTAGCGAAACGGGCCGCCTGTTCGGTCTCGATTTCACCTTGCGCCGCATGCGTCAGAATTTCCTGGATCTTGCCGATCGCATTCGCGAAAGCAAGGTCAGTTGAAGCCACAAGCCGTGCGGATCGCTGGGAGTGGCGCTCGCCTGCTCCAAGGGAAAACTACGCGGGAAAAAGCCAAAACTCTCCGAGCAGCGGCAAATGAAACTGCACCGGATGTAGATACCGGCGACCACTCGGTCAGCGATCTTGCCGAGGTGTTTTCGATCTGGCGTCCCTTGGGAAATAGCTCTGCTGGGCTGAAAGGCGACCCGTTCAACGAGCCAGCCTTTCAGCCGCTTGAGCTCAAACGATTGAGTTTGCGATTACTTGTTGAGCGCATCCTTCAGCGCCTTCGCCGGCGTGAAGGCAAGCTTCTTCGATGCGGCAACCTTGATCGTTGCGCCCGTTCCCGGATTGCGTGCTTCGCGCTCCGGCGTGTCCTTGACCTTGAACTTGCCGAAGCCCGGAATCGAGGTTTCGGCGCCGGAAGTGGCGGCTCCGGTGATAGCTGCAAAGACGGCTTCTACGATTGCCTTGCTCTGAACTTTGGTGAGCTTATGCTCTGCGGCAATCTGATCTGCGATTTCATTGGTAGTGGTCATGAGGCTTCCCCCGCATTGATGACGCCGGAATCATTTCCATTGCCGGTGCCCATTGTCACCTGGGGTCCTGCCCGGAAAGGCCGAGAATGCCTGCATTTCCACAATTTCCGACGTATTGAAGCCATTTCGGATGCTTTCCGCGGGTGATTTTCCAGTTGAAGAACAAGCGGGCAGCCAGCGGGAGAGCGGTTGGCTGCATCCGGAGACGCATGCGAATCTGCTGAAAAGGCCGGAATCGGGAACTCCAGCGCGCCTTTTCGCCACGCGGATCCGGGCTGTGGCGGCGTAATCGAGGCTGGTCTTTCGCAAGGAGGGGCTATAGAGGCTTGCTCATGATGAGTGAATGGGACAGGCAATGGAACACGAGATCAAGGTAGACAATCGTGGCGATTTCGGGCTTTGGGCCATCGAGGTTGCGAAGCAGATCATCAGCAATGAGGGCTTTGAGCTGGCAAGAGCCGCGCGGGACGGCACGGACGATGATGTCCGCGCGGCCGGCAATGCGCTCGGGCAGGCAATCACCAATGCGCTGATGGAAGTCTATGACGGTCTGACCGAAGGTGCTGATGAAGACTAGCGTCGTCTCCGGAGGTTGCGGCCAATCATCCGCACGCTCGCGCAATCGGCATGCTCAGGATTGAGATTTTCAAGCTGCGTCAACTTAAAATCGCACCTTACAATCGTGAACCGGCATCCCCATATTCGGGCCAATTAGTCTTTCTGCCCTATGACAGGAGAGCCAATGTTCAGTGCAGTACCGCGTTTTGCCAAGATCGCAGCAATCGTCGTCCTTGCCGCCGCTTCGTCGGTAGCGACCTTTGACGCCGCCGACGCGCGTCGGGCTGGATCCAGCGGATTTGGAAGCCGTGGGACGCGTACCTTCGATACGCCGGCCATTACGAGGACAGCGCCCACGCAGGCGGCACCCATTGACCGGACGATGACGCAGCGGCCGCAGCAGCAGACGACGACCCAGCCGCCGCTTGGCGCGCCCCAACGTCCGGGCCTTTTCGGCGGCTTCGGTGGGTCGATGATCGGCGGCCTGATCGCCGGCGGTCTTCTCGGCATGCTGCTCGGCCATGGTTTCGGCGGCGGATTCGGCTTCCTCGGCATGCTGCTGCAGATCGGCTTGATCGTGCTGCTCATCAGCTTTGCCATGCGGTTCTTCGCAAACCGCCAGCGCACACAATATGCAGCACCGGGATCGGGCACATCCTACAATGTGAATCCGATGAACAATGCGAGCCCTTCGCAGCGTCCTTCCTTCTCCATCCCGTCCATCGGCGGCGGAGCGGCGGCCGCGCAGAAAGCACGCCAAGCCAATGACGAGATCGGGCTGCAGCAGGCCGATCTCGATCGCTTCGAGCATCTCCTGACCGAAGTCCAATCGGCCTATGGCAAGGAAGACTATGCCACGCTGCGCCGCCTGACCACGCCGGAGGCGATGTCCTACCTGGCCGAAGAGCTTGGGGAAAACGCGACGAATGGTGTGCGCAACAGCGTTTCCGATGTCCGCCTGCTGCAGGGCGATATTGCCGAGGCCTGGCGCGAGGACAATGCCGAATATGCAACGCTCGCGATGCACTATTCGAGCATCGATGCCGTGGTCGACCGCACGACGGGAAAACTCGTCGATGGCGACGATCGCAATCCTTCGGAAACGACCGAACTGTGGACCTTCGTGCGCAAGCCGGGTTCGGACTGGGTGCTTTCCGCGATCCAGGGGACGGAGCTGCACTAAGCGACGCGGCCTCCGCAGAGAGCCGCCCCGTGAGGGATCGCGGGCGGCTGGTCCTATCCAGGAACTGATGGTTCCCATCCTTTAAACCTGAAGAAGTCGTGCGGGTGTCGAATGCGACGCGGCGCTCGCCTTGACTCGCCAAATCTGTCCTCTAATGTGCCTATGTGGAAACGTTACCACATTGGGAGGAACTAATGAAATCGGCGCGGCTCAACCGCCTGTTCGGCGTATCCGGAAATTGCTTCGACGTCGCCATCGATCATGGCATGTTCAATGAACGGACCTTTCTCGCCGGCATCGAGGATATGCGAACAGCGATCAAGGTTATTGCCGATGCCGCGCCCGATGCCATCCAGCTTCCGCCGGGTACCGCGCCCATTCTGCAGGCAATCCCCGGCAAACATCGCCCGGCTCTGGTGCTGCGGACCGATATCGCCAATATCTACGGCAATCCGCTGCCCTCCGCACTGTTTTCCGAGATGATCGACCGGGGTGTGGAGCAGGCTGTTGCACTCGATGCAGCCTGCGTCGTCGTCAATCTTCTGATGCTACCGGATCAGCCGGAGGTTTACCGCGCCTGCGTGCGCAACGTGAACAGCCTGAAACGCGAATGCGAGATCTACGGCATGCCGTTGATGGTCGAACCGTTGGTCATGCAGGACAATTCCAAAGGCGCCTATATGGTCGATGGTGCGATCGACAAGATCCTGCCGCTGGTGCGCCAGGCCGCCGAACTCGGCGCCGACATCATCAAGGCCGACCCCTGTGACAATGTGCGGGAATACCACCGCGTCATCGAGATTGCCCAAGGCTTGCCCGTATTGGTGCGTGGTGGCGGCCGCGTCTCGGATCAGGAAATCCTTTCCCGCACGAAACAGTTGATGGAGCAAGGCGCCAACGGCATCGTCTATGGTCGCAACGTCATCCAGCACAACAATCCCGCTGGCATGACGCGCGCCCTGATGGCAATCGTCCATGAGGGCGCTTCACCCGAAGACGCCTCCAGGCATCTCGCCTGATATATCCTGGGGAGGAGGAGACATGAAAAGAGCATTCCGCTTCGGCGTCATCGGCTGCGGCCTGATGGGACGCGAATTCGCAAGTGCCGCCGCGCGCTGGCTGCACCTTGCCGATACCAGGGCGCGGCCCGAAATCGTTGCCGTCTGCGACACCAATGCGGCACTGCTCGACTGGTTCAAGGATAACGTGCCGTCGGTCCGGCAATTCACCAACGATTATAAGGAGCTGCTTGCCAATCCGGATGTCGACGCGGTTTATTGCGCCGTGCCGCATGTGCTTCACCAGCAATTCTATATCGATGTCCTAAAAGCCGGAAAGCATCTGCTCGGCGAAAAGCCGTTCGGCATGGATGCGGCCCAGAACCGGGAGATCATGGCGGTGCGGGCAGAAAACCCGAAGCTTCTCGTTCGCTGCTCGTCGGAAATGCCGTTCTTTCCGGGAGCGCAAAAGGTCATTGCGCTCGCCGAAAGCGGCGAGATGGGCGATATTCTTGAAGTCGAGGCAGGGTTCCTGCATTCGTCCGACATAGACAGGCAGAAGCCGATCAATTGGAAGCGCATGGCCGATATCAACGGCGACTATGGCTGCATGGGCGATCTCGGCATGCATGTGCTGCATGTGCCCTTGCGGCTCGGCTGGCGGCCACAGACACTACATGCGCAGCTGGTCAAGAAGATCACGGAGCGCCCGGACGGCAAGGGCGGCATGGTGCCGTGCACGACCTGGGACAATGCGACGATCAGCGCTCGCGTCAACACGGGCGACCAGGATTTTCCGATGGTGTTGAAGACGTGGCGCATCGCGCCAGGCGAGGCCAATACCTGGTACATTCGAATCCTCGGCATGAAGAAGAGCGCCTTCTTCACCACGAAAGCGCCGCGGCAATGGCAGTGGATGGATTATAATGGCGGCGCTCAGGCCTGGAGCACCGAAGACCTTGGATACGGCTCGCTCTTCCCGGCGATAACAGGCAAGATCTTCGAGTTCGGCTTTGCCGATGCCATCCAGCAAATGTGGGCCGCTTTCGTCGATGAATTGGCTGGCGGAAACGCCAATGGCTTTACTTGTGCCACGCCGGAAGAAGCGCAGGCGCATCACGCGGTGCTGACGGCGGCGCTGAAATCCGGCCATGAGAATATCGTCGTGCCGGTCGATTATGAAGGAGCGTCCACACGATGAAGCGCTCCGAGATCAACGAGGCGCTGCGGCGCGCAGGCAAAACCCTAGAGTATTGGCGATGGTCCCTGCCGGAATGGGGCTACTGGACCGAGGCGGATTTCGCCGCCAATCCGGAGGCGGCGGGCTATCTGCGTGCCCATCAATTGGGGTGGGACGTCACGGATTTCGGCTCCGGCCGATTTGCCGAGTGTGGCCTTGTGCTCTTTTGCCTGCGCAACGGCATCGTCGGCGTCGAAGGCGAGCGTACCTATGCCGAGAAGCTGCTTTTCGTCGAGGAAGGGCAGGTGACGCCGACCCATCGTCATCAAGCCAAGATGGAAGACATCATCAACAGGGCCGGCGGCGATCTGGTGATCGAATTTGCCGCGACCGACGCCGAAGGCAATGTGCTGAAGGATCATGTGACCGTTCCGGTCGATGGTCTGCCAAGGAAACTTGCCGCGTGGGAGCCGCTGGTTCTCTCACCCGGCCAGAGCGTCACGATCCGAACTGGGCTCTATCATCGCTTTTACGGCCGAAAGGGCGGCGGGCCTGTGTTCGTCGGCGAGGTCAGCCAAGTCAACGACGATAACAGCGATAACTATTTTCTGGAGCCGATCGGCCGTTTCGCCGCGATCGAGGAGGATGAACCGCCTCTCAGACCCCTGTGGAATGAGGCAGGTGGCTGATGCGGACCGGGGAGGAGGTTCGGGGCGGCGAGAAGCAGGACAAGGGAGGGATTGTCTGCGCGGGAAACTTCATCGTCGATCGTGTCCATACGCTGTCCTATTGGCCCGAGCAGGGTAATCTCGCCCACATCGTCAATCAGGACGTGGGCGTGGGGGGAGGGGCAGCCAATGTCGTTACCGACCTCGCCTCGCTCGGCTTTCCCGGAAAGCTCGCCGCCGCCGGCTGCATCGGCGTGGATATCGACGGAGAGATCGTCAAGACGCGGCTTCAGAGCGCCGGCATTGATGTAATCGGTCTGCGGGAGCTTGCCGACCGTGCGACGGCGCATACGCATGTCATGAATGTGCCGGGGCAGAACCGTACCTTCTTCTATCATGGCGGCGCCAATGATGCAGTGACGGATGCGCTCGTCTCGCCTGCCGTCTTTGCGGACGCCGGCTATCGGCTGTTCTACCTCGGCTATCTCATGCTACTGCCCGGTCTCGACGGCATCGATGCGGATGGCCGATCCGGGGCATCACGCCTGCTGGAGGCCGCGCGCAATGCCGGCCTGACCACCTGCGTTGATTTCGTCTCCAGCGAAGATCCGGAGTTTGCGGCGAAGGTTGGTGCAGCTCTGCCCTATTGCGATTTCCTTGTCATCAATGAAGTCGAGGCGGGGCGGGCAACCGGCGTGACCGTACGCGACGGGAGGGGGGAGTTGATCGAATCCGCGCTGCTGACGACCGGTGAGCGGCTGCTGGCGGCGGGCGTCGCCAGGGGCGCGATCATTCACGCCCCGGAAATCTGCTTCTGGTTCGCGCCGGGGCGCTCGCCTATTGTTTCCAGGTCGCGGCCGATTGATCCGGCTGAAATCGTCAGTACGGTCGGCGCCGGCGATGCCTTCTGTGCCGCCGTACTTTACGGCCTGCATGAAGATTGGCCCGTCGAGCGCATCTGCGCTGCCGCCCATGCCGCCGCCGCCCGTTGCCTGGGAGGTGCGACCGCGACGGACGGCATCCCTGACATGCCAACGCTTCTCAAGGATGTGAAGGCGATGCAGCATGCATGTGCCTGATGTGTCGGCTGCTAGGCGGTAACGCATATCATTGGATGCTATGGTGTCGCCGAGAGCTGCGCGATAGGATCAGGAAATCGAACCTTATGCTCGGAGGAGGAGAATGAGGGCAGTCCGTTTGGAATCGATCGGATCCATGGCCATGCGCAATGTGGAAAAGCCGAGCGCCGGACCAGGAGATATCATCGTCCGGGTTCTGGCCGCCGGCATCTGCGGATCCGACCGGCATATGTTCAAGGGCGAATATCCGACGGCCATGCCGGTGGCCTTGGGCCATGAATTCTGTGGTCTCGTGGAGGAGGTAGGCGAGGGCGTTTCGTCCTTCGTGGGTGGAGAGCTCGTGACGGTGGACCCGAATATTGCTTGCGGCACCTGCCCTGCCTGCCGGCGCGGGCGACCGAACCTATGCGCCAATCTGAAGGCTATTGGGGTGACGCGGGACGGCGGCTTTGCCGACCATGTCGCGGTTCCCTGCGGCCAGGCGTTCACGCTGCCTCCCGATCTCGATCCGGTCCATGGCGCCTTTTGCGAGCCGCTGGCCTGCTGCATCCATGCCATCGACAAGGCGAAGATCCGCCCGGGCGACAGCGTCGCTATATTGGGCGGCGGCGTGATCGGCCTGCTCATGGTGCAGCTGGCCCGTCTTGCCGGTGCGGACCAGATCATCCTGATCACGAGGCAGCTATCGCGGCGCGAGGCGGCGTTGCGGCTGGGGGCGAGGCTGACCCTCGATCCGACGGCGGTGGACGCGGTTGCCGCCGTCAAGGATGCGACCCATGGTGGCGTGGATGTCGTCATGGAATGCGCCGGAGTTCCCGAAACGCTGCAGACCGGCGTGCGGATGGCTCGACGTGGCGGTGTCTTCGTCCTCTTCGGCGTCACGCCGGCAGGCCTCGAAGTGCCCGTTCTGCCATTCGATCTGCTTGCCAACGAAGTCGAGATCAGGCCGGCCTATCTCAATCCCTTCACCCATTCCCGGGCTGCTGCCATGGTGGCGAGCGGCATTCTGGAACTGGATTCGCTTGTCACGAAGACCATAGGTCTCGAAGAGGTGGCGAGCGTGGTCGGCAGCGCGCCATTGACCGGCGAGATCAAGGTCATCGTCCGGCCCTGAATGCCGCCTGAAGGCGGCATATATTCATTTGCGGACGGGGCCGGTGGAATCGCGCTCGATCAAAGTCACAGGCAATTTGACGATGGCGTCCTTTCGCGGCTCGCCATTCGCCCGCTCTTCTTCGATCAGGGCCTCCAATCGCAGGGCTGCCTGTTCGCCGACGCTGCGGATCGGCTGCGCGACGGTCGTCAGGCGTGGAAAGACATAGGCCGCCTCCGGCAGATCGTCGAAGCCGATGACCGAATAGTCGCGTGGTACGGAAAGGCCGTGGTCCTGAATGGCATGAATTGCGGCGATCGCCGAAATATCTGTTGTGCCGATAATGGCCGTCACCTCGGGCCGGGAGGCCACCAATTCCCTTGCGAGAGGATAGGTCGCCGCAAAGCTATGTTCCTCGGCCATGGTCACGACCGCTGGTGCTATGCCGTTTTCGGCCATTTCCGCCGTGATGCCGCGAAGGCGAAGCTGGACCGGCTGGCTATGCGCCGGCGCACCGACAATGCCGATCAGACGATGGCCAAGGCCGATCAGATGGCGGGCCATCAAGCGCCCGCCCTCCTCATGATCGGCCATGACGGCATCGTCGGCAATTCCGGTGAGCTCGCGGTCGATGGCGACGATCGGGATCTGCGCGTCGCGCAGCGCTTCGAAATGGTCGGTACTGCCGAAGGCGCTTGCCACGATGACGCCGTCGACGCGCTGGGATAGCAGCATGGAGATGTAGCGTGCCTCGTGATCCATATTTTCGGCCGTGCTGCAGATCAGCGTCTGATAGCCGCGCCGGAACAGGTCCTGTTCGATGGCATGCGCGAGGATGCCGAAGAAAGGCACGTCGATCGACGGCAGCATCAGCCCGATCATCCGGCTCGGTGCGCCGCGAAGCATGCGTGCTCCCTTGCTTGGCGTGTAGTTGAGAGTGCGAATGGCAGCCTCCACACGCTCCCGCAGCTCCGGAGAGGCATAGCCGCTATTATTCAGCACGCGCGAGACCGACGAGACTGATGTTCCAGCGAGCTTCGCGATATGTCTGATGCTGGTGGTCACTGGTTCGCATTTCTTTGTCTGGGGGTCGAATAGTCATGAATCGTGTTGCAAAAACTCTATCGCTAGGTCGTTGACTAAATCACTGGTCGGAAACTGCATCAAGCGTGACGCGGGCCCGCTTTATGTCTCGCCATACCCTTGTCGACTGTCTTGGGCGTGCGGTCCAGGCGCGGGATAGAGACATCTCCGCTCGTCTCGACAATCCCGTGGGCATTTATAAGATTTTTATATCTTCTCCTATCCGCCCGTCTCGAACCTTAATGCGGTTCGGTCGCATATTGTGTGGCGAAGATACACGCGAAGTGCTCTTCCCCTCGGCAGATTGAAAATAGGCGCCTTCATGTGGAGCGCTCCGGATCTTTTCTGTCATCAACAATAACAATCAAGGATTCGCGATCGATGATGGACATTATTCTTGTCGGGATCGGCGTTTTATTCTTCCTCCTTTGCGTCGCTTATACCAAGGCCTGCGACAGCCTCTAGTCGGAGAGACGGCAATGCTTCTCGATTACATTCTCGGCGGCGGCGTGACGATCTTTCTCACCGTCTACCTGGTCTATGCTCTCATTCGCCCCGAGCGCTTCTAACAGCGCTTCATAGGGAAAGTTACTTCCATGACCTTCAACGGATGGCTTCAGATCCTCATTTATATCGGGATCCTTCTCCTGCTCATCAAACCGCTCGGCGGTTACATGACGCGTGTCTTTACCGGCGAGCGCACCTTCCTCTCCTTCGTCCTCCGTCCTGTGGAACGGGGGCTTTATCGTTTGGCCGGCACGAACGAGCGTGAAGAGCAGCACTGGACGACCTATTCGGTCTCGATGCTGCTGTTCAGCCTTGCCGGCTTCCTCGTCCTCTATGCGCTGCAGCGACTGCAGGGCGGCCTGCCGTACAATCCGGCCGGCATGACCGCGGTCGGGCCGGAATTGTCCTTCAATACGGCGACCAGCTTCGTCACCAATACCAATTGGCAGAACTACGGCGGCGAAAGCACGATGTCCTATCTTGTGCAGATGGCTGGCCTCACCGTGCAGAACTTCGTTTCCGCGGCAACCGGCATTGCCATCGCCATTGCGCTGATCCGCGCATTCGCGCGCGCCTCCGGCAAGGCGATCGGCAATTTCTGGGTCGATCTCACACGCGCGACGCTCTATGTCCTCCTGCCGATCTGCATCGTTCTGACGCTGGCTTTCGTCTATCTCGGCGTGCCGCAGACGCTTGGTCCCTATGTCAACGCAACGACGCTGGAAGGCGCGCAGCAGACGATTGCCGTCGGTCCCGTAGCCTCGCAGCTTGCCGTCAAGATGCTCGGCACGAATGGCGGCGGCTTCTTCAATGCCAACTCGGCGCATCCGTTCGAAAACCCGGACGCGATCTCCAACCTCCTGCAGATGCTGGCGATCTTCGCCATCGGTACATCGCTTACCAACGTCTTCGGCCGTATGGTCGGCAGCCAGCGGCAGGGCTGGGCGATCCTGGCTGCGATGGGCACACTGTTCATCGCCGGCGTGATCGTTACCTATTGGGCTGAAGCGGCAGGCAATCCGCTTGTTCATGCGCTCGGCATCCAGGGCGGCAATATGGAAGGCAAGGAAGTCCGCTTCGGGATCGCTGCCTCTTCGCTCTTCGCGGTCATCACCACCGCCGCATCCTGCGGCGCGGTCAACGGCATGCTCGACAGCTTCACCGCGATCGGCGGCCTGATCCCCCTCATCAACCTGCAGCTTGGCGAAGTCATCGTCGGCGGCGTCGGCGCCGGTTTCTACGGCATCCTGATGTTCGTCGTCATCGCCATCTTCGTTGCGGGCCTGATGGTCGGGCGTACGCCGGAATATCTCGGAAAGAAGATCGAGGCCAAGGAAGTGAAGATGGCAATGCTTGCCGTGCTTTGCCTGCCTGCCGGCATGCTGATCTTCACGGCGATTTCCGCCGTGCTGCCCTTTGCCGTCGCGTCGGTCAGCAACGCCGGTCCGCACGGCTTCTCCGAGATCCTCTACGCCTATAGTTCGGCGGCGGCCAACAACGGCTCTGCCTTCGGCGGCCTATCCGGCAATACGCCCTGGTACAATATCACGCTCGGCATCGTCATGCTGATCGGCCGCTTCCTCGTCATCGTTCCGGCCCTTGCGATCGCCGGCTCCCTGATCAGCAAGAAGACGGTTCCCGCTTCGGCCGGCACCTTCCCGACGGATGGTCCGCTCTTCGTCGGTCTGCTGGTCGGCACGATCCTTATCGTCGGCGGCCTGACCTTCTTCCCGGCGCTGGCGCTTGGACCGATCGTCGAACATCTGGCGATGATCGCGGGCCAGACCTTTTAAGGAATGACGGCGATGAGCCAACCGCTTCTAGGCAAGCTTAGAAAAGTCATCGATCCACGCCCCTTCGACAGGGGGCGTGGCCCGGCCGGAATGACCTGCGCGTCCGACGCCATCTTGCTGGCGATGGTTGCCCTGTTTCTCGGCCTTGTCGTCTTCGGATTTTTAATCGGCTGATCGGCTGCGTTCCGATCTGACGTTTTCCTCTTCACGCTGGAGCCTCTTATGAGCCAGTTAAAATCAGCGAGTATTCTGGATTCTCGCATTCTCGTTCCGGCGATCGGCGCTTCGTTCAAGAAGTTGAACCCGCGCACGCTTGCCAAGAACCCCGTCATGTTCGTGGTCGCCGTCGTTTCGATGCTGACGACTGTTCTTTTCCTGCGCGACCTCATCACCGGCGGCGGCAATCTCGGCTTCTCGCTGCAGATCAATATCTGGCTGTGGTTCACGGTGTTGTTTGCCAATTTCGCCGAGGCTGTTGCCGAAGGTCGCGGTAAGGCCCAGGCGGATTCGCTGCGCAAGTCGCGCACCGAAACCCAGGCAAAGCTTCTGGTCGGCAGCAGCCGCACCGATTACAAGATGGTGCCCGGCACAAGCCTCAAGGTCGGTGATGTCGTTCTGGTCGAAGCCGGCGATATCATTCCGTCTGATGGCGAAGTCATTGAAGGCGTCGCTTCCGTCAATGAAGCCGCGATTACCGGTGAGTCGGCGCCTGTCATCCGTGAATCGGGCGGCGACCGCTCGGCGGTCACCGGCGGTACGCAGGTTCTGTCGGATGAAATCCGCGTCCGCATCACGGCTGCTGCCGGTTCGACCTTCATAGATCGCATGATCGCGCTGGTCGAAGGTGCCGAGCGGCAGAAGACGCCGAATGAAATCGCGCTCAACATCCTGCTGGCCGGCATGACGCTGATCTTCGTGCTGGCGACCGTCACCATCCCGAGCTTCGCCGCCTATGCCGGCGGTTCGATCCAGACGGTCGTGCTCGTTGCGCTGTTCGTGACACTGATCCCGACGACCATCGGCGCATTGCTATCGGCGATTGGTATCGCCGGCATGGACCGCCTGGTGCGCTTCAACGTGCTGGCCATGTCGGGCCGCGCTGTCGAGGCCGCCGGCGACGTCGATACGCTGCTCCTCGACAAGACCGGCACGATCACGCTTGGCAACCGTCAGGCGACCGCCTTCCGCCCCGTCCGTGGTATCAGCGAGCAGGACCTCGCCGATGCCGCACAGCTTGCCTCGCTTGCCGACGAAACACCTGAGGGACGCTCGATCGTCGTGCTTGCCAAGGAGAAATATGCGATCCGCGGCCGCGACATGACGAGCTTGAAGGCGACCTTCGTTCCCTTCACCGCCCAGACCCGCATGAGCGGCGTCGACCTTGAAGGCTCGTCGATCCGCAAGGGTGCGGTCGATGCCGTCGTCGCCTATGTCGAGGGCGCAGCTAATGGTGCAACCGAAGGCACGGCCGTCATGTCGCGCACATCGAGCGAGATGCTGCGGGAATTGCAGGCGATCGCCGACGAGATTGCCAAGGCCGGCGGCACGCCGCTTGCCGTTGCCCGCGACGGTCGCCTGCTGGGCGTTATCCATCTCAAGGACATCGTCAAGGGCGGTATCCGCGAACGCTTTGCGGAACTGCGCCGCATGGGTATCCGCACAGTGATGATCACGGGCGACAACCCGCTGACGGCGGCCGCGATTGCCGCCGAAGCCGGCGTCGACGACTTCCTCGCCCAGGCAACGCCTGAGATGAAGCTGGCGCTGATGCGTCAGGAGCAGGCGCAGGGCAAGCTGGTCGCCATGTGCGGCGACGGCACGAACGATGCGCCCGCACTCGCCCAGGCCGACGTCGGCGTTGCCATGAACACCGGCACGGTTGCCGCCCGCGAAGCCGGCAACATGGTCGATCTCGACAGCGACCCGACGAAGCTGATCGAGATCGTCGAGATCGGCAAGCAGTTGCTGATGACCCGCGGCGCGCTGACGACCTTCTCCATCGCCAACGATATCGCGAAGTATTTCGCCATCATCCCGGCAATGTTTATCGCCTTCTATCCGCAGCTGAAGATGCTGAACGTGATGGGACTGGCGACGCCGCAAAGCGCCATCCTCTCGGCCATCATCTTCAATGCGCTCATCATCGTCGCACTGATCCCGCTGTCGCTGAAGGGTGTCCGCTACCGGCCGATTGGCGCCGGCGCGCTGCTCAGCCGCAACCTGCTGATCTACGGCCTCGGCGGCATCATCGTTCCCTTCATCGGCATCAAGGCCATCGACATGGCGATTACCGCCATCGGCCTCGCCTAAGGAGTTTCTCTCATGTTGAAACAAATCAGACCCGCGATCGTCATGATCGTCGCTGCGACCGTTCTGACCGGCCTTGCCTATCCGCTTGCCATGACCGGTGTCGCCCAGACGCTCTTTCCCCACCAGGCCAATGGCAGTCTGGTGGAAAAGGACGGCAAGGTGATCGGCTCCAGCCTCATCGGTCAGAATTTCACGACCGACCGCTATTTCCATGGCCGCCCCTCGGCCACGACCGGTGCCGACCCGAACGATCCGACCAAATCGGTTTCCGCACCCTACAATGCCGCCAATTCCGGGGGCTCCAATCTCGGTCCGACCAATTCGAGCCTGATCGCCCGTATCAAGGGGGATGCGGCGACATTGCAGGCGCAGAATCCGAATACGCCTGTTCCGATCGATCTGCTCACCACGTCGGGTAGCGGCCTCGACCCGGACATCTCGCCTGAAGATGCCTATTTCCAAATCCCGCGCGTGGCCAAGGCCCGCAACACGGACGAGGCCAAGGTCAAGTCGCTCGTCGATGCTGCCATCGAGCCGCGCGAGCTCGGCGTTTTCGGCGAGCCTGTGGTCAATGTGCTGGCATTGAACCAGTCGCTCGATGCTTCTATGACTCAATAAGTTGAAGAGGTTGAGACGGTTAGTGCCGTCTCAACCTTATCAGGAAAGACGACCCGCGAATGGCAGATGAAAGCCGCGACATGTTGAGCAGGCCTTCCCCCGATGCGCTTCTCGAAAAAGCGCGGGCCGAGACACGCGGACGCTTGAAGGTTTTTCTGGGTGCGGCCCCTGGTGTCGGCAAGACCTATGAGATGCTGATGTCCGGCCGGGCGAAGATCGCCGACGGCGTCGATGTCCTGGTCGGCGTCGTCGAGACCCACGGCCGTCGCGAGACGCAGGCCTTGCTCGACGGGTTCGAGATCGTTCCGCGCGTTAATGTCGACTATAAGGGCAGGTCGCTCGAGGAGATGGATCTCGACGCGATCCTGAAACGCCGTCCCGAACTGGTATTGGTCGATGAACTCGCCCACACCAACGCGCAGGGCAGCCGGCATCCGAAACGCTATCTCGATGTCAAGGAGCTCCTGGATCGCGGTATCGACGTCTATACGACGCTGAACATCCAGCATGTCGAAAGCCTGAACGATGTCGTCTCGCAGATTACCCGCATCCGCG
Source organism: Martinezella tropici (assembly GCF_008370325.1). Taxonomy (GTDB): domain Bacteria; phylum Pseudomonadota; class Alphaproteobacteria; order Rhizobiales; family Rhizobiaceae; genus Rhizobium; species Rhizobium tropici_B. The sequence continues at coordinate 502,432 of NZ_VNIP01000008.1, forward strand.
TGCGCGAGACCGTACCGGATTCGATCATCGACATGGCCGACGATGTCGAGATCATCGACTTGACGCCGGATGATCTCATCAAGCGGCTGCATGACGGCAAGGTTTATGTCTCGAAGACGGCCGAGCGCGCACTGACCAACTATTTCACGCCCGGCAACCTGACGGCATTGCGCGAGCTGGCGCTACGGCGGACTGCGCAGCGCGTCGACGACCAGCTCCTGACCCATATGCAGGCGCATGCGATCCCTGGCCCCTGGGCTGCCGGCGAGCGCGTACTCGTCTCCATCGATCATCACCCACGCTCGGCATCGTTGGTCCGCTATGCCGCCCGCATGGCGTCGCGTCTGCGAGCACCCTGGGCTGCCGTCTATGTCGAAACCAACCGCTCGATCGGTCTGACGGAGGTGCAGCGAGACACGATTGCCGCAACGCTCAGGCTCGCCGAACAGCTCGGCGGTGAAGCAATTACCCTTCCGGGCCGCGAGGTGGCGGAGGAACTGCTTCGCCATTCGGCCAGCAACAATGTCACCCACATCGTCATCGGTTCGCCGAAAATCGGCTCCTGGCGCGATTGGTCCCGCCGGTCGGTGTCCTATGATCTCATCCGCAGGGCCGGGGATATCAGCGTCCACGTCATTTCCGGCAGCGAAGTGGATGGTCAGGTCGCAAGCCGCGGCGTCAAGGTCGCGCCTTCGCCGCCCCCCTTCCAGCTGCGTGGCTATATTCTGGCAACGCTCTATGTCGCCATAGCGCTCGGTTTCTGCGTCATCCTCGACCAGGTGCTGGATGTGCGAAATCTGGCGCTGGTCTTCCTGATGGCGGTTTTGGCCAGCGCAGTCACGCAAGGCCTGCGGCCGGCGCTTTATTCTTGTTTTCTCGGGGCTCTCGCCTTCAATTTCTTCTTCCTGCCGCCGCGCTATACGCTGACGATCAGCGATCCGGAAAGCGTGCTCGCCTTCTTCTTCTTCCTCGGCGTCGCGGTGATCGCTAGCAATCTGACGGCGACGGTGCAACGGCAGGCGGCGGCAGCGCGGCAACGCGCTCGGACGACCGAGGACCTTTATCTCTTCTCCAAGAAGCTCGCCGGCACCGGCACGCTCGATGATGTTCTCTGGGCCACCGCCTTTCAGCTGGCCTCGATGCTGAAGCTGCGGGTCGTGCTGCTTTTACCGGAGCATGGCACGATCGCCGTCAAGGCCGGCTATCCGCCTGACGATACGCTCGACGACGCCGATATCGCCGCGGCGCGTTGGGCCTGGGAGCACAATCATGCGGCAGGCCGCGGCGCCGATACCTTGCCTGGCGCCAAGCGCCTTTACGTTCCGCTCCGCACAGGCCGAACAGCCGTCGGCGTCATCGGCCTCGACAGCGATCGTCGCGACGGACCGCTTCTGACGCCGGAACAGCAGCGGCTGCTCGATGCTCTCGCCGATCAGGCGGCTCTGGCCATCGAGCGCGTGCAGCTGGTGGCCGATGTCGACCGGGCCAAACTCGCCGTCGAGGCGGACCGGCTGCGCTCGGCGCTGTTGACCTCGATTTCGCATGATTTGAAGACGCCGCTCGCCGCTATCCTTGGAGCAGCAGGCACCTTGCGTGATTATCTGGAAACCCTGCCGAACGAGGACCGGGTTGATCTCCTTTCGACCGTCATCGATGAATCGGAACGGCTCAACCGTTTCATCGCCAATCTGCTCGATATGACCAAGATCGAGTCCGGCGCAATGGAGCCGAATTATGCGCTGCATTATGCCGGCGATATCGTCGGCAGTGCGTTGCGGCGGGCGGAAAAAATCCTGGCTCATCATCGCGTCGACGTGCAGATGCCCGTCGATCTGCCGATGGTCAAGGTCGATCCGGTACTGTTCGAACAGGTGCTGTTTAATCTGCTCGACAATGCTGCCAAATACGCGCCGGAGGGATCGGCCATCCGCCTCGAAGCCTGGGCCGATATCGACAATATCGTCTTCAGGGTCATGGATGAAGGGCAGGGCATTCCACCTGCTGATCTCGAACGCGTCTTCGATACGTTCTATCGCGTGCGCAAGGGAGATCAGGTGCGCGCCGGCACCGGCCTTGGCCTTTCCATCTGCCGCGGTTTCATCGAGGCGATGGGCGGCACGATCGCCGCCGGTAACAGAACGGATCGGCAGGGGGCCGTCTTCACCATCCGCCTGCCGAAACCAACAGATGTCCCGAAGCTGGATGAACTGAAATGAACACCACTGCCGTCAAGATTCTCGTCGTCGATGACGAGCCGCCGATCCGCAAATTGCTGCGCGTTGGTCTCGGTGCCCAGGGCTACGTCGTCAACGAGGCGCAGAGCGCCGCATCCGCCCAAGCATCGGTGGACGAGGACCAGCCCGATCTGATCGTGCTCGATCTCGGCCTTCCCGACAAATCGGGCCAGGATCTGCTCTTGGAATGGCGCGAGGATGGGGTGCAAATCCCGGTCGTCATTCTGTCGAGTCGCACGGACGAGGCGGGTATCGTCAAGGCGCTCGAAAGCGGCGCCGACGACTACGTGACCAAGCCTTTCGGTGTCAACGAGCTTGCGGCCCGCATTCGCGTGGCACTGCGCCATCGCCTGCAGCAGCAGGGCGAGAAGGCGATCTTTCAGACCGGCGGCCTTTCCATCGATCTCGTCAAGCGCATCGTCAAGGTCGATGGCAAGGAGATCAAGCTCTCGCCGAAGGAGTACGACATCCTGCGCGTGCTTGCCCAGCATGCCGGCAAGGTGCTGACGCATCAGTTCCTGCTGAAGCAGATTTGGGGACCGGCGGCCGATGTGCAGTATCTGCGCGTTTATGTCCGCCAGCTCCGGCAGAAGATCGAGGAGATTCCTGATCAGCCACACTATATCACCACCGAGACGGGCGTCGGCTACCGCCTGCGCGAGCCGGATTGAGGCCATCAAGACTTCGGATCCGTTATCGAGGTGGCCTAGCCTCGATCTTGCGGCAATGAAAATCATTTCAGAACGACCGATTGCTTGACCCTGAGTGCGACCATGGACCTTTCCACGATCATTCTTCCCGAACACGTCTTTGTCGGATTGGCAGCTCCGACCAAATGGCGGGCGCTGCAGATGCTGTCATCGAAGGCGGCCAGCTGCTTCGGCTTGGATGAGGCAATGGTTCTGCGCGTGCTGGAGGCTCGCGAGAAGCTGGGTACGACCGGGATTGGCAATGGCGTTGCCGTTCCGCATGCCGCCATTGCCGGTATGACCAGACCGCGCGGATTGATGGTGCGTTTTGCCCATGCCGTCGATTTCGAGGCTATAGACGATATTCCGACGGAATGGGCATTCGTGCTGCTTTTCGGGGAAGGCGGCCGGAGCGACTATCTGAATGTGCTTGCCGCGATCGCCAGGCGGCTGCGGACGGAGGGCGTTCTGACGGCGATGCGGCAGGCCAGGAGCGCCGACGAGCTCTATTCGGTCTTCATGTCCGACTCCATCGCCTGAGAGGGCGGGCGCTTGGATCGCGTCCTGTCCGCTGTTCGGGAATGTGATTTCACTTTTTGAGATTCTATGGGATGCTGTTCTCCGGAGTTGCTTAAAACGGGAACGGTCTTCGTTACTTTATACGACCAAGTTGGTAGGGTTTAAGGACAAACGAAGGGGGTGCATCCATGCAGACGATAAAGCTTTCCCGGCTTCTCGCCACCGCAGTTCTGATCGGCAGTTTTTCGGTCGCGGCCGTCGCGCCGACTTGGGCGGCGGACAAGACGTTTCTCAATGTTTCCTACGATCCGACGCGTGAATTGTATAAGGATTTCAACGCGGCTTTTGCTGCCAAGTGGAAGAAGGATACGGGCGAAACCATCAATATCAAGGCTTCGCATGGTGGTTCCGGCGCACAGGCCCGCTCGGTCATCGATGGTCTCGACGCCGATGTTGTGACGCTGGCGCTTGAAGGCGATATCGACGCGATAGCCAAGGCGACGCACAAGATTCCCGCCGACTGGAAGACCAAGTTCCCGAACAATTCCGTTCCCTATACCTCGACCATCGTCTTCCTGGTTCGCAAGGGCAATCCCAAGGGCATCAAGGACTGGGCGGATCTGGTCAAGGATGGCGTCGAAGTCATCACGCCGAACCCGAAGACGTCGGGCGGTGCCCGCTGGAATATTCTGGCGGCCTGGGCCTGGGCCAAGCAGGCCAATGGCGGCGACGATGCCAAGGCGCAGGAATATGTCGCGCAGCTCCTGAAGCATGTCCCGGTTCTCGATACCGGCGCGCGCGGCGCGACGACGACCTTCGTGCAGCGTGGCCTCGGCGATGTCCTACTTGCCTGGGAAAACGAAGCCTATCTCTCGCTCGATGAGCTCGGCCCCGACAAATTCGAGATCGTGACCCCGTCCGTCTCGATCCGCGCCGATCCGCCGGTTGCCGTTGTTGATGGCAATGTCGACACCAAGGGCACGCGCAAGGTCGCGGAAGCCTATCTCAACTATCTGTACTCGGATGAAGGTCAGAAGATCGCCGCCAAGCACTATTACCGGCCGATCAAGCCGGAAGCGGCAGACCCCAAGGATGTTGCCCGTTTCCCGGCCTTGAAGCTGGCAACCATTGACGATTTCGGCGGATGGTCTCAAGCTCAGCCGAAATTCTTCGCTGACGGGGGCGTCTTCGATCAGATCTACAAGCCGGGACAATAAGACTGAATGCATTCTATAACCCGCAAACGGTGGCGGTTACGGCAGCCGAGTGTCATTCCGGGCTTCGGATTGGCGCTCGGCGTTACCTTGGCTTGGCTCATCTTCATCGTTCTTATTCCGCTGTCGGGCTTGCTTTGGAAGAGCAGCGCTCTCGGCTGGGAAAAATTCTGGGCTTTGGCTCTTGATGTGCGCACGCTCTATGCGTTGCGTATGAGCTTCGGCGGCGCCTTCATCGCCGCACTCGTCAATGCCGTGCTTGGGCTTATCCTTGCCTGGGTGCTGGTGCGTTATCGCTTTCCGGGCAAACGTATCCTCGATGCCATGGTCGATCTGCCGTTCGCCTTGCCGACGGCGGTTGCCGGCATTGCCTTGACGACGCTCTATGCACCGAATGGCTGGATCGGTCAGTTCCTGACGCCGCTCGGCATCAAGATCGCCTTCACCCCGGTCGGCATCATCATCGCGCTTATTTTCGTCGGCCTGCCCTTCGTGGTGCGCACGGCGCAGCCCGTGATGGAGGAGATCGACCGCGAAGTCGAAGAGGCGGCGGCAACCCTCGGCGCGTCGCGTTTCCAGACGATAACCCGCGTGCTGCTGCCGGGCCTTGCGCCGGCGGCGCTGACGGGCTTTGCATTGGCATTCGCGCGCGCGGCCGGCGAATATGGATCAGTCATCTTCATCGCCGGCAATAAGCCCTATGTTTCGGAAATTGCGCCGCTGCTCATCGTCATTCGCCTGGAGGAATATAATTATTCAGCAGCGACGGCGATCGCGACGTTGATGCTGTTTATTTCCTTCACCATGCTTTTGATCATCAACCTCATCCAGTCCTGGAGCAGAAAGAGGTATGGCTATGGCGCATGATCTTTCTGCCACCGTCGAAACGGGCCATTCCGTCATCACCGAAAGCCGCGTCGCGCGCATTGTTTTCGTGCTGATTTCGTTGACCTTCCTGACATTGATGGTCCTTCTGCCGCTGGCTGCCGTTTTCGTCGAGGCTTTCCGCAAGGGGGTGGAGACCTTCTTCGAAGCCCTGGTCGACGAGGAGACTTTCGCGGCGATCCGGCTGACCCTGATCGTTGCCGGCATCAGCGTGCCTTTGAACCTTGTCTGCGGTGTTGCAGCCGCCTGGGCGATAGCTAAGTTCGAATTCAAGGGTAAAGCCTTTCTGACAACCCTGATAGATCTGCCTTTCTCGATATCGCCGGTCATATCAGGCCTGGTCTTTGTGCTGTTGTTCAATTCCAACAGTACGCTTGGCCCCTGGCTGCAGAGCCACGGCATACAGATATTGTTTGCGGTTCCGGGCCTGGTATTGGCGACGATGTTCGTCACGTTTCCCTTCGTCGCGCGCGAGCTGATCCCGCTGATGCAGGAGCAAGGCAGCGCGGACGAGGAGGCGGCGCTTTCTCTAGGGGCGAACGGCTGGCAGACATTCTGGTATGTCACGCTGCCGAATATCAAATGGGGCTTGCTTTACGGCGTGCTGCTCTGCAACGCCCGCGCCATGGGCGAGTTCGGAGCGGTTTCGGTCGTTTCGGGTCATATCCGTGGCGAAACCAACACGATGCCTTTGCAGGTCGAAATTCTTTATAACGAATATAATTTCTCGGGGGCATTCGCCGTTGCCACGCTCCTGGCCCTGCTTGCCCTTGTCACACTTATACTGAAGACGCTGCTGGAAATGCGCTATAGCGAAGAGATCGCAGCCAGCCGGCGTCACTAAAGGAATTCTTGATGGAAGTTCGCGTTCAAAACCTGCGCAAGGAATTCGGTCGCTTTCCCGCATTGCATGATGTGTCCCTGGATATTCGCTCGAGCGAATTGATTGCGCTTCTTGGTCCATCGGGTTCCGGCAAGACGACGCTGCTGCGTCTGATTGCCGGATTGGAGACGCCGACCGAGGGGCAGATTTTCTTCGGCGAAGAGGATGCGTCGCGAAAGACGGTGCAGCAGCGCAATATCGGCTTCGTGTTTCAGCACTACGCGCTGTTTCGGCACATGACCGTGCTGGAGAATATCTCTTTCGGCCTGAAAGTCCGCTCGGCATCGCGTCGTCCGCCGCGTGAAGAAATTCGCCGGCGTGCCCTGGAGCTGTTGGAGCTGGTGCAGCTGAACGGCTTGGAGAAGCGCTATCCGGCCCAGCTGTCCGGCGGCCAGCGCCAGCGCGTGGCACTGGCGCGTGCCATGGCGGTCGAGCCGAACGTATTGCTTCTGGACGAGCCATTCGGCGCCCTCGACGCTCAGGTCCGCAAGGACCTGCGCAAGTGGTTGCGGGAAATCCATGACCGGACCGGCCATACCACCGTCTTCGTGACCCATGACCAGGAAGAGGCGCTGGAACTCGCAGACCGCGTCGTCGTGCTCAACAAGGGTGCTATCGAGCAGGTCGGAACGCCGGACGAGATCTACGACACGCCGAATTCTCCTTTCGTCTACGGCTTCATCGGGCAGTCCAACCGTCTCAAGGTGCGCATCACCAGCGGGGAGATCTGGTTCGACGACAAGCCGCTCGGGCTCAGCACGCCGCATGAGCCCGATGGCGAAGCCTCTCTCTATTTCCGCCCTCACGATATCGAGCTTCCTGACGGCGATGGCGGTGCGATCGCGGGTCTGCTCGTAGCCAGCAGGCGCGTGGCAGGCACCCGCCATCTTGAGATCAACATCGGTGCCGAGCACGATCCTATCGAGATCGAGCTGCCGCCGAACAAGGCGGATGCTTTGGATCGCAACCGCATCGCCTTCAGGCCGACCCGTTGGAAGCTGTTCCGCAACGGCGGCTGAGGCGGTTTTCACCGAATCTCTGAGCCGCCCCATCTCGTTGTTTTCTAGCGATTCCAGGAAAGCCGCAGCGTAGTTTTCCTGGAATTGCCCGAGGGTCAGTCCTCCGGATGGCCGGACGAAGCGAAGCCGCCGCCCTGGTAGATGACGGTCGGATCGTTGGGATCCTCCGGCGGCGCTTTTGACAGGATTTCGGCGCGCCACGGCGCAGCGCTATCGCGCGGCTTCCAGCCGAGGAAGGCAGCGTTGCTGTTGTCCCACCATTGTTCGTCATTGTCGGAGGCGCCGTAGACGATCGTGTGCCCGAGCCTTGGGGCGTCGAAAGCGCAGCCGCAAAGGGAGAGAAAATCCCGGACGCTGAACCAAGTGGCCAGCATGCGCGTATTGCGCGGCTCGGGAAAGCAGGAGCCAATACGTACCGAAAGCGTCTCCTGGCCGAACTTGTCGAAGTAGAGGCTCGCGACTGCTTCGCCGAACACCTTCGAAACGCCATAGAGCGAATCCGGCCGCGTCGGCACCTTGTTGTCGATCCGCTCGTCCCGGCGATAGAAGCCGATCGTGTGGTTGGAGCTTGCAAAGACGATGCGCGGCTTGCCGGCGGCGCGCGCCGCCTCGTAGAGATTGTAGAGACCGACGATATTGCCCTGCAGGATCAGGTCGAAAGGCTTCTCCACCGAAATGCCGCCAAGATGGATGATGCCGTCGATGCCCTTGACCATGGCGTCGACGCCGCCCCGATCGGAAAGGTCGCAGGCAACGAAACGCTCGTTCGGACGCAGATCGCTTATCGGCGTCAGATCGGACAATACGACGCTCTCGGCGATTTGCGACAGAAGCGGCCTGATTGCCTGGCCGACGCCGCCGGCGGCGCCAGTCAGCAATAGAGTTTTCAGCATGATTGTCTCCGGGATCGGTCTTTTCGGCGAGCAGGTTATAAGATCATTTTCCGGCAGTCATCCCCTATATATGCGAAGTCAACACGAAGCATATCGATGATGCCTGAGGCGCATCGCCATCGTTCAGGTTCGCTTCTCGCGCTTTAGGTCTTTGATTTTGCGCATGTCGTTGTCGCAAAACCGCTGCACACTTTTGCGCGGCCTGCTTTATGCGGTCTGCGATCGTGCTTCGGCTTCACTCTCCAGTGTTTCCAGGCTGACGACGGCTTTGATGGGCAGGTGGTCGGAAGCAACCCGCGCCAGCGGCGAGTCATGCACCTCGACCGCCGAGATCATGCCGCGGCGGTTTGCCATGATGCGATCGAGCGCCAGAAGCGGCAGCGTCGAGGGAAAGCTTGCAACAGCGGGAGGGAGCGGGCCGAAGGCGGCCTGGAAGGTATTGAGCGATGAGCGGTCGCCCAGCCGCCACTCGTTGAGGTCGCCGAGCAGGATGGTCGGGATCTCGCCGCCGTCGCTCATCAGGTCGACGATCAAGCGGGTCTGCTGCGCCCGCGATCGGTGCAGCAGGCCGAGATGCGCGGCGATGATCCTGAGACTTCCGCCGCGCGCCAGTTCCAGTTCGGCGATCAGGGCGCCGCGCGGCTCCAGCCCCGGCAGGCTTATCTGATGCACGTCGCGCACCGTGCCCTGTTTGAAAAGAACGACATTGCCATGCCAGCCGTGTGCCTTGGTAACGCCGGCGACAGGCACCGGGATCAGCCCGGTCTCACGTTCGAGCCGGCGCAGATCGAGGATGCCCGTGCGTTCGCCGAAACGCGTATCGGCCTCCTGCAGGCCGATGATGTCGGCATCGATTTCATGAATGACCCGGCTGGTTCTTTCCGGATCGAAGCGCCTGTCGGCGCCGACGCATTTATGGACATTGTAGGAGGCGATCAGCGTGCCCTCAGGGCGATCAGGCTTGCCGGCCGGCTTGGAGCGCGATTTGTTTCGGCTCTTCAGGCTTTCCAGAATGCTCGCACGGAGACTTTCTTTCTTCTTTTTCATCTATCCGTCGACCGTTCTTTGATCAGATCATGTCGGGCACATGCAAGGGAGTATAAGAAGCGACAATTGGTCTTGTCATGTAAAAAGGCTGCGACAGGGGCAGATTGTCCATGAGGCTCGACCGTCAGAGATAGGGCGAACCGAGCCAGAGAACCTTCTCGATCAGCCTGACGACAAAGGGACGTGCCCGCAGTTTTTCGAGATCGATCGGACGCGCCGTTTCCAGGATTGCGCCGATATGGGCATCGATCGTGCCGGCAAAGCCGCGGTCGAGCACCTCCAGATCCACCTCGAAATTGAGCCGAAGGGAGCGGGGATCGAGATTGGAAGAGCCGACATAGGCCCAGATTCCATCAATCGCCAGCAGCTTCGAATGATTGAACGGGCCTTCGGCGCGCCAGATGCGGCAATAGTTCTTCAGCATCTGGTCGAACTGCGCCGTCATGGCGCGGTCGACAAGCACGAGATTGTTGGCGGTCGGCACGACGATGTCGACCTCAACGCCGCGACGGGCTGCCGTGACCAAGGCGCTGATCAGCTCCCGATCCGGCAGGAAATAGGGCGACATGATGCGGATCGATTTACGCGCCACCGACAAGGCGCCGATGAGCATCTTGTGGTTGGTCTCGACGCTGCGGTCGGGACCAGAGGCGACCACCCGCATGAAGACCGGCGCTCCCGGCTCATTGGAGGGCGCCGCAATACGCCATTCGTTTCCGCTGAGGACCTCGCCGGTGGTAAAGCGCCAGTCCTCGGCGGCGGTGTTGAAGAGATCGGCAACCGCCGGGCCTGTCACGCAGAAATGCATGTCGCGGGCGCAATGGTCATGGGCAAATTCTCGAGTGAATCCCTGGCGGATATTCATGCCGCCCGTAAAGGCGATCCGCCCGTCGATGCTCAGAATCTTGCGGTGGGTGCGAAGATTGGCGTAGGGCAGTCTGAGGCCCATGATGACATTGCCGTTGAAGACGTCGACATCGACGCCGCCCTCGCTGAGATAGCCCATGATGCTCGGCACCGAATAGCGGGCGCCGACGGCATCGATCAGCACGCGCACGCTGACGCCGCGTTTGGCGGCGGCGATCAGGGCGTCTGCGATGCGCAGGCCGATCGGGTCGCGATCGAAAATATAGGTTTCCATCAGGATGCTGCGTTCGGCGCCATCTATCGCGGCTTTCATCGCGCCATAGGCGGCATCGCCGCTGGTCAGCATTTCGATCGTGTTGCCGGTGCTCATCGTATAGCGGACGACGCGATCGCCGAGCGTTTTCATCGAGCCGAAACGCTCGCCGAAAAGCCGCCGCACCTGGTGGTCCTCGGCATCGAAGCTGGAGAGTTCTCCATTCGCATCCTTGCGAAAAAGTGCGTCCCGCTGTGAACTGAGCGAGGCCCGCCGGATGCGATTGATGCCCGCGAAAGCATAGAGCGCGGCGCCAATGATGGGCGACAGGATAACGACACCGACCCAGCCGATCGCCGCGCGAACATCCTCTTTGGTCATTGCCGCATGGATTGCGGCTGCTGCCCCCAACGTAATGGACAGGACAGCGAGAATTTGGCCCCAATGGGCATCCACCAGGTCGATCATGGCGCGAGTATATCTTTGCCCGCAAAAGCTGCAATGAGCGGGTTTGCGATCGCAGATCCTTGGGCGATTATGGTGCTTAAACTCATCCTATTAGATATTTTTAATTGAAGACAGTTGTTGGCACCTTCATACTTAGGGTGCTTCGGCTGCTTCGCTACTGTCCCCCACGGTAACCTTGTTTCTTGTTTGAAGCGCCACTGCGGTTCGAGAGCCGAGACCGAAGAAAACGAGCTTGGCATTTTATAAAGTCATGGCGTCTCGGTGCTCGGGGGAGGCGTGAAAGCCCGCGTTTCAAGAACGGGCATTGTTCATCAAAACCATGTTCAATGATGCGAACGGAGAACAGCAGATGTTGGAATCTCGGGATGAATGGATCAAGAAGCGCGCATATGCCATCTGGGAGGAGGAGGGTCATCCCTTCGGCCGAGATGTCGAACATTGGGAACGGGCGAGTGGTGAGCGCGTCGCGCTCGACGAAAGTGTCGCCATCGCTGTTGGAGGCGAGGCTAAACTCAAGCCCAAGCGCAAGCATGCGGCCGCCGCCGGCAAGGTGATCGCCAAGCCGACGGCAAAGAAGGCATCGAAGAAAGCCGCAGTTGTAAAGGCGTGAGCGCGCGCCGGTTTTAGAAGTGCGGTGAAGACGAGGGCGGTTCGATGGCAGACATCGAGCCGCCTTTCTTCTTGTGCTGCCGCAGGCACAATATTCGCAGTAATTTCGGTATTTTGGGTCCCGATCGCGAAATAGTTGTCACACAGCGATGCTACCAAGTGAAAAGGGAGCCACGCGATGAGCCGCAGCCATATCGATGATCTGGAAATGACTGTTGCGACGATCGTCGCGGTATGCCGTCACTTGTGTTTTGTTGGCAGCGCGGAGGTGGTGATGTGACGTCCCTTCTCGTGCTTGCGGCGATCTATCTTCTGGCGGCACTGATCCTCATCCTGATCATCGACCGCTCCGTCGGCATGTTTTTCCCGGCATCAGCCAAACGCCGGGTGACGCCACGGCATGAGTGGCGCTTATGGCCGTTATCGGCCAACCGCAATTCTCCCGGCCACGTATCGGAACCTTTTCCGTGACGGCGTGTTGGTCTTTCTTCCATAGTGAGGAGAAAGACCATGCCACGAGGAGATAAATCCGCCTATAGCGACAAGCAGAAGCGGAAAGCCGAGCATATCGAGGAAGGCTATGAGGACCGCGGCGTTTCTCATGGAGAGGCGGAACGTCGCGCCTGGGCGACCGTAAACAAGGAAAGCGGCGGCGGCAAAAAGTCCGGCTCGGGCCGGGGCCATCCGGAAAGTCATGAATCTTCCGAGAAGGGCGGCAAGATCGGCGGACGCGCCGCCGCAAAACGGCCAGCATCCGAGCGCTCGGCTTCCGCAAAGAAGGCGGCCGCGACACGTAAACGTCATGAACACCGGGCGCATTCATAGGCGGCGTGTGAAGGCCGAATTCTGAGGTTGGCGTGCATTGGCCGGTGATGTGACGTCATTTCGCCGGGTTGCGATCGTCGACGCCTTTCCGTTCCGAAATGCCGGCGCTAGATTTCTGCGCGAGGCCAGCCAGTGCTTCACGCCGATCGTTGCTGGTGGCCGTTTTCAATTCTCGGGAGGGAAAGCCGAATGCCTTATGAACTCTACTATTGGGACGGCATCCAGGGACGTGGCGAATTCGTCCGACTGGCATTTGAGCAGGCCGGTGCCGACTATGTCGATATCTGCCGTGGCGAGGCTATCGAAGGGCAGGGAATGCCGGCCATGTTGGCGGTCATGAAAAATGGCGAAGGGTCCAATATCCCGTTTGCTCCGCCGTTTCTAAAGGACGGCGACGTCATCATTCCGCATGTGGCGAATATTCTGATGTATCTCGGCCCGAAATTCGGTCTTGCACCAAAGGACGAAGGGCAGCGCCATGTGTTGAATGGCCTGCAACTGACCATCACCGATCTCGTCGCCGAGGTACACGATACGCATCATCCCATCGCCACTTCGAAATATTACGAGGATCAGAAGCAAGAGGCCAACGCCCGTGCCGCCGAATTCATCGACAATCGTATTCCGAAGTTCCTCGGATATTTCGAGCGTGTGCTGCAGCAAAACCCGGATGGACCGAACCATATTTTCGGCAAGAGCCTGACCTATGTCGATCTCTCACTGTTCCAGATCCACGAGGGATTGCGCTATGCTTTTCCACGCGCGACCGCCCGTCTCGGCCAGCACTATCCGCATTTGACGGCGTTGCACGCCGCTGTCATGAAGCTGCCCAATATTGCTCGCTATCTTCAATCCGATCGCCGCATCCCCTTCAATGAGGACGGTATTTTCCGGCACTATCCGGAGCTGGATAAAGATATGGCGTGAGCGATGCTCTTTTATCAATTCATTCCCGCGTGCTGGGTCATCTGGCTGCTGATCTGGCTCTTTGCGTCCGTCGGCGTCAAGAAAACCGTACGCCAGGAAGACCCTTTATCGCGGCTTGGCAATACTGCGCCGATCTGGATCGGCGCTTTCCTTCTGGTAGCCAATCCTTCATGGCTAGGGCCTTTGCGGTTTCGTCTAATCCCGCAGGATCTGACATTTTATACGATCGGCGCGGCGTTGACGGTCGCCGGACTGCTCTTCGCCGTGTGGGCCCGTTACCACATCGGCCGCAATTGGAGCGGCGTGATTACGCTCAAGGAGGATCACGCGCTGATCCGTTCCGGCCCCTATGCTCTTGTCCGCCATCCGATCTATTCCGGTCTGATGCTCGCCATCGTCGGTTCGGCAATTGCACGCGGCGATATCGCCGCCGTCCTTGCGATCGTCGCGGTGCTCTATGCCGTGTTGCGACGCGTATCCATCGAGGAAAGCTGGATGAGTGAGACTTTCGGTCCGGCTTATGCCGATTACAAGGCCAGCACGCCAGCGCTGGTCCCGTTTCTTCTATAGCGTCAGACCTTGAGCGGCGATGCTGCCGCAAAAAACTCGGCCCAGGGATCGGCGGTCGATTGGCTCAAACGTGAGGCTGCGTTGCCAACGGTGAAAGAAGCCGGACCGATCTTGCCGTCCAACTCCTCCCATCTGATCGGCATCGAAACCGCGGCGCCCTTTCTTGCGCGTGTCGAATAAGGGGCAACGGCGGTATTGCCGCGGCCGTTGCGCAGGTAGTCTACGAAGATGTGGCCGGTCCGCTTTGCCTTGTTGGCGACCGACAAATATGTCTGCGGGCTATCGGCGCTCATCGCATGCGCCATTGTCTCGGCCGCCTCCTTGACCTGCTGCCAGTTTGCCTGCGGTTTAAGGGACGCGACGACATGCAGGCCTTTGCCGCCCGAGGTCTTTAGGAATGACGTCAATCCCTGGGCGGAAAAGCGTTCCCTTATTTCCTTCGCCGCGGCGGTGACCTTGCCCCAGGCGATGTCTGCGCCCGGATCGAGATCCATGATGATCATGTCGGGCTTTTCCCAATGACGGGTGGTCGTGCCCCAGGGATGTATTTCCAGTGCCGCCGACTGAACGAGGGCGGCCAGTCCGTCGAAGTCTTCGATCTTCAGAAGCTTTGCAGCATCCTTGTCTTCGGGATCGGCAATCTCCTCGATATGCGGATTGATGCCTTTCCAGGCATGTTTCTGGAAGAATCGTGGCCCGCCGATGCCATCAGGGCAGCGGAGCAGCGCGAGAGGGCGATCAACGACAAAAGGAGCCATGCGCCGCCAGGCCAGAGCGTAGTAATCGAGAAGATCCTGCTTGCTAACCCCGTCGTCGGGCCAATAGACCCGCTCCGGATGCGTCAGTTCGATCGAGGTTTTGATGTCGTCCTGAATGGGCGTCTTTGCCATCTCGCATGCGCTCCATCTTCTGCGACGGGAATGCCGCCGCGCCGGGCAAGACTAGCATTGTCCGGCGCATGAAGTCGATCGGCCGCTGTCATGGCATAAGCTGGCCGCCATTGACCTCAACGACTTGGCCGGTGATGTAGCCGGACAGCGTTGCGGAGGCGAGGAACAGATAGGCGCCGACGCAATCCTCCGGCGTGCCGACGAAGCCCATGGGGATCGTCTTGCGTTGAATTTCCATCTGTTCGTCGTTGGTATAGCGTTCGTGGAAGGGCGTAGCGATCACGCCAGGTGCTACCGCATTGACGCGGATCTTGTCGTTGACGAATTCCTTGGCGTGACCATGGGTGATCGTTGAGACGAACCCCTTGGAGGCTGCATAGAGGATCGCGCCGTTGCCGCCGCCATTGCGCGCGGCAATCGAAGTCGTGTTGATCACGAAGCCACCCTGTCGCTTGAGATAGGTGTGGGCCGCGCGGGATGCCGCGAGCACGGAGCGGGCGTTGAGGTTCATCACCCGGTCGTAATGCTCATCCGTCATATCAGCCGTGGGAAGCCGTCCCAGCATGCCGCCGGCATTGTTGACCAGTCCATCGAGGCCACCCAGCGCTTCGGCCGCATCCTTGACGACGCGTTCGGTCTCGCCACCTTGCGAGACGTCACCCTGGATCAGATGGACTACGCCGCCGCTGACCTTGATTTCAGCCGCCAGCTTTTCCGCCGGTTCGCGGCTCGCGTTGAAATGAAGGCCGACCTTCATCCCCTGCGCGGCAAAGGCCCGTGCGACGGCAGCGCCGATGCCGGTCGAAGCACCTGTGATCAACACCCGTTTTCCCACCAGATCCGGGATGCGGATGGACGCAAGCAATTGCGCGAGTTCTGCCATGACAACTCCTCCTGAACGTCAATCAATCATATGACGAAATATGCTCCTGTCTTATCAGGCGCAGAGGAGAAAAGGCAATCGGGGCAGGGACTGACAAAAGGACGCGATATGCTCTTTGGATCGCATCTCCAGTGTGCCGACTTCATCGTTCGATCCGACGACATAGTAACTTTCTACCGTAACATTTTGAAATAACTTTAATTTCTAATGGCGGTGAACTTCATGTTTTAGTTGAGCCAGGTTTGGAATGCCTGCGAATGCTCATAAAACGACACGAAACGATCTAGCGTGGCAGCGCCGCGACGGATAATGAAGATGCCAAAGGAGCTGGCCGCTCCTCACAATGATGAGGCAATAGCGGCCGCGGCTTCGACAATAGAGAGAGACCGAATATATTATGAGCAAGAACAAGCTGATCCGTTTCGATGTTGCCGACAATCAGGCTGGCGGCCAGCGGCGCCCCTTCGCCAAGGCAGTTCGCGCCGGCGACTTTGTTTATGTCTCGGGCCAGGTGCCGACCATCAATGGTGAAATCGTCGCCGGCACTATCGTGACCCAGACCGAGCAAGTTATCGCCAATATCAAGGATGTTCTTGCGCTTGCCGATTGCACGCTCGAGCATGTCGTGAAGGTCAATGTCTGGCTGGACGATGCCCGTGATTTCTCGAGCTTTAATGCGGTATTCGAGAAACATTTCATCGATCACCCGCCAGCGCGCTCGACCGTTCAGTCGCCGATGATGGTCGACGTCAAGGTCGAGATGGACGTCGTGGCTTACAAGCCGCTCGACTGAGCGGAGATTGTATTGCGATTTCGATCGCAATGGTGCTGCGACTGCATCGTCATATCCGTGAATGCCGCGGTGGCGGCCGTTCGATGATAGATTTCCCCCGCGCCTAACTCCCGCGCTTTCGATGCCGCCTCTCAATGTGTCGGCATCGGGGTGGCGTTCCATATCATCGGCATGTGGCATCAATGCCCTGTTCGCCTTTCCGCTGCAGACGGCCAGCGGCGAACCGCAACGATTTTACCAAACCCCAATTGCTCGAGGTCACCGCCTCATCGGCGGCTGCGTCCCATCACGTCCAATCGATCCCTGTTGATTTCCAATCAGCGATTGACGAGTCTCAAAACTCACGATTAAATCAATTTGATTGACTACTCGAAAACAACGAGAGGGAACGACAAATGGGAATGAGGAAAAGGACACTGCGCAATCTCTTCTACCGGACGTCTTGGACAGCGGCGGCACTGGGCGCCTCGCTGGCGTTCGGTTCCGGCATCGCCACGGCGGCCGAATCCGTGCTGACGATGCATATCGAGGAACAGACCAGCTGGGTTAGCAACTTCAATCCGTTCGATCTGGCCGGGCGCCGCCAGAGCACGGTGGATTTCATCTATGAGCCGCTGGTCATCTTCAACGCCAATGATGGCGGTAAGCCGGTCTGGCGTCTCGCGACCAGCTACAAGTTCTCAGATGATCTGATGTCGATCACCTATGATCTCCGTCCCGGCGTGAAGTGGTCGGACGGCCAGCCGCTGACCTCGGCCGACGTGAAATACACGATTGATCTGATGCTGAAGAACCCCGCCGTCGATACCGTCGGCGTTGGCCAAACGATTGCTTCCGTCGAGGCGCCTTCGCCGACGCAGGTGAAGATCAACCTCAAGGCCGTAAATTCTCAATTCCCCGAATCCCTGGCCGATCTCGCCGTCGTGCCGGAGCATGTCTGGAAGGACGTTGCCGATCCGGTCGCCTTCAAGAACGAGAAGCCCGTCGGATCCGGTCCGATGACCGAGGTTCGCCGCTTTACGCCGCAGGTCTACGAGCAGTGCCGCAATCCGAATTATTGGGATGCGGCGGCGCTGCACGTCGATTGCCTGCGTCTGCCGCAGATCTCGGGCAACGACCAGATGCTGGCGCTGCTGCCGGAAGGCACCGTCGATTGGATCGGCTCGTTCCTGCCGCAGATCGACAAGACCTTCGTCGCGCTCGATCCGCAGCACAACGGCTACTGGCAGCCGCCAGCGGAAACCGTTGCCTTCGAGATGAACTTCAAATCCACGAATGCCGGTAATCTCGAGGCTTTCAAGGACCTCAACTTCCGTCATGCCTTCAGCCTGGCGATGGACCGCAAGTCGATGGTCGATATTGCCGGCTTCGGCTATCCGGTCGTCAACCTGCACGCCAGCGGCTTGCCGCCGCGCTTCGAATCCTGGCGCGATAAGGCCGCCGAAGGCGAGAAGGACGCCTTCATGGGCTTCGATACCGACAAGGCGAACAAGGTTCTCGACGATGCCGGCTATAAGAAGGGTGCCGACGGCTTCCGCACGACGCCGAGCGGCAAGCCGATCACCTTCCCGATCATCGTGCCGAACGGCTGGACCGACTGGATCGACGCGGTGCAGATCGCCGTCGAAGGGCTGCGCGCCGCGGGCATCAATGCCTCCATTGCCACGCCCGAATACGAGCAGTGGCGCAAGCAGCTCCTCGATGGCAGCTTCGATGTCGTCATGAACTCGCGCGCCGACAGTGCCACCCCGTTCCAGGGTTATTATCAGAGCCTGTCAACGGCCTATGCCGGCAAGCTCACCGTCGCCGCGCCACGCTACTCCAACCCGAAGCTCGATGCGCTCTTCGATCAGTATCTGAAGTCGTCTTCCGATGATGATCACAAGAAGATCTTCAACGACATTCAGGTTGTCATCGCCGACGATTTCCCGGTCGTTCCCGTCTTCAATGGCCCGACATGGTACCAGTATTCCAGCAAGCGTTTCACCGGCTGGGTCACGGACAAGGATCCGGTGATGAACCCGGAAAACCACGACAACAACCGCATGCGTCTCATGCATCTTCTGCGTCTGAAGCCGGTCCAATAAGGCCAAAGCGAAGGAAGCAGAGATGCGTGTTTCAAGCCGGCGCCTCGGCGTCTACGCGGTGGCGTTGGCCTTCGCGATCGTCGTGAACTTCATTCTTCCCCGGCTTATGCCAGGGAGTCCCGTCGACGCCATGGTCGCCCAGCTCGGGCCGCGGGCCACCCCCGCGGCCGTGGAGGCGATCAAGGCCCGTTTCGGCGAGATCGATCAGCCGATCATGATGCAGTTCCTCGACTATCTTAAAGGCCTCGCTACCTTCGATCTTGGCGTTTCGGTCAAATACTATCCGCAGACGGTGGTGCAGGTGTTGAGTCGGGCCACGCTGTGGACCCTGTTCCTTGTGGTAACGGCGATCATCTTTTCGCTGTGCGTCGGCGTCGTGCTCGGCGCCATCGCCGCTTGGAGGCGCGGCGGGCGGTTCGATACGATCGTATCGCCCCTTGCCGTCATCCTGTTCTCGATACCGCCCGTCATTGTTGCGCTCACCACCCTGTTCATCTTTGCGGTGTCGCTGCGCTGGTTTCCCGTGGGATATGCCTATGATCCCAACCTGGATCCGGGCTTCAATTTCACCTTCTTCGGCAGCGTGTTCATGCATGCGATCCTGCCGGTGCTGACCCTATCTCCGTTCCTGATCGGCGAGTTCCAGACGACGATGCGCTCGTCGATGATCGTCGTGCTTGGGGAGGATTACGTGACGATGGGGCGGGCTAAGGGGCTGAGCACTCTCGCCGTCATGTTCGGCTATGGCGCGCGAAATGCGCTGTTGCCGGTCCTCACCAATCTGGCGCTGATGCTTGGCGCCGTTTTCGGCGGGTCGATCGTCACCGAGATCGTCTTCAATTATCCAGGCCTTGGCCTGACGCTGTTTACCGCCAGCGTGGCGCGCGACTATCCCGTCATCCAGGGGCAGTTGCTGCTGATGACGCTTGCAACGCTCGGCGCCAATTTCCTTGTCGACATCATCTACGGTCTCGTCGATCCGCGATTGAAGGAGGCAGGCCGATGAGCTTTTCGCTGCGATCCATTTTCAGCCAGAAGAAGGCGCTTGTCGGTTTCGTCATCGTTGCAGCGCTGTGCCTGATGGCGATCTTCGCTCCGGTCATCGCTCCGGGCGAACCCGGCGCTCGCGTCGGCCGCTCGCATCAGCCGCCATCCGTCGAACATGTCTTTGGCACCACAAAGATGGGCCGTGACGTCTATCGCCAGTTCGTCTGGGGGGCGAGAAGCTCGCTTTCCGTCGGCTTTGCGACAGGCATCGCCATTACCATTCTCGGCACGGCCATCGGGCTTATCGCCGGCTATACCGGCGGCAAGACCGACGCCGTGCTCGATCTTGCCACCAATGCCGTGCTGGTCATACCCAACATGCCGCTCCTCATCCTGCTTGCCTCCTTCGCGGGTACGGTCGGACCGGTGACGATCATGACCATCATCGCATTGACGTCATGGCCATGGGGTGCGCGCATGACGCGGTCGCAGACGATGGCGCTGCGCAACCGCGATTTCGTCACCGCCGCCAAGATGATCGGGGAGCCTGCCTGGCGCATCATCTTCGTCGAGATCCTGCCGAACCTGACACCGCTCATCGGCATCAACCTCGTCGGCAGCATCATCTACGCGATCGTTGCCCAGACGACACTCGAATATCTCGGCTTCGGCGATCCGCTGAAGGTCGCTTGGGGCACCATGCTCTACAATGCCCAGAATGCATCGGCCATCATGGTCGGTGCCTGGTGGGATATCGGCGTGCCGGCCATCGGCATCGCGCTAACCGGGCTCGGTCTGGCGCTGATCAACTTCACCTTCGACGAAATCGCCAATCCGCAATTGCGTTCCGGCCCGGCCTTGACCCGCTGGTTCCGCCTGACGCGTGCCCGCAACCGTATGATGAGGTCTGGCCAATGAGCGATAATCTGCTTGAGATCGAACACCTCAACATCGACTATCTGCTCGACAAGGGCGACTTCCGCGCCGTGAAGGACGTGTCCTTCAATATCGGCCGCGGCGAGATTTTCGGCCTTGCCGGCGAATCCGGCTGCGGCAAGAGCACGATCGCTTATGCGATCACGCGGCTTTCCAAGGCGCCAGCCTGGATCAGCGGTGGTAGCATCCGCCTTGACGGGCGGGATCTGCTCAAGATGCCGGAGGGCGATCTGCAGAGAATCCGCTGGAAGCGCATCGGCATGGTATTCCAGAGCGCCATGAATTCGCTCAATCCACTGATGCGGGTGGAGGCGCAGTTCCACGACGTGCTGCATCGCCATGCCGGATGCTCGCGTCAGGAATCGCGTGCACGCGCCGAAGAGATGTTCAAGCTGGTCGGCATCCCTCCGCATCGCATCAGCGATTACCCGCATCAGTTCTCCGGCGGCATGCGCCAGCGCATCGTCATCGCCATCTGCCTGGCGCTGCGTCCCGAACTCATCATCATGGACGAACCGACGACGGCGCTCGATGTCGTCGTGCAGCGAGAGATCCTGGAACAGGTTCTCGATCTGCAGCAGACCTACGGCTTTTCGGTGCTTTTCATCACCCATGACCTGCATCTGATGGCGCAGCTTTGCCATCGTATCGGCGTCATGCTGAGGGGCGAGCTGGTCGAGGTCGGCGACGTCGCTCAGGTCAGCCAGTCGCCCGTCCATGACTATACGCGCAAGCTTTGGAACGCCATTCCGCAGCTTCCGGCCAGTGCCCACTCTTCCGGAGTTCTCGCATGAAACCGCAGATACAGCCCGTAACTGCAGAACCCGTCATCCGGCTCGATGATATCCAACGCCATTTCGGCTCCGTGCATGCGTTAAAGAGCGTCTCCTTCTCGCTATTCGCGGGAAAGGCGCTGGCTCTGGTCGGCGAATCCGGCTGCGGCAAGACGACATGTGCCCGCATCATTGCCCGGCTCGACGAGCCGACGGCCGGAAGGCTCCTCTTCCGAGGACAGGATCGCACGGCACGGGGGTCGGGCAGGGAAGAGCGGATGTACCGCAAGGATGTCCAGATGGTCTTTCAGGATCCATTCTCATCGCTCAATCCGGCTTTCACGATCAATCATCACATTGCGAGGCCACTGGAGTTGCATGGCGAGGACAAGCCGAAGGCCGAGCGCGATGAGGATATAGCGAAGCTGCTTGAGAGCGTAGGACTCGATCCTTCGGTGACGCGGCAGAAGTTTCCGCACGAACTTTCCGGCGGTCAGCGCCAACGCGTCAATATCGCCCGGGCATTGGCGGTCGCGCCGAGCGTCTTGGTAGCCGACGAGCCGACGTCGATGCTCGACGTCTCGATCCGCAAAGACATTCTTGATCTGCTGGCGCGGGTAAAGCGGGAAAACGATCTCGCCATGCTCTACATCACCCATGATATCGCGACGGCTGCCCATGTTGCCGAAGAGATCGTGGTGATGTTTGCCGGCCAGATGGTCGAGTGGGGTAAGACCAACATAGTCCTTGCCGATCCGAAGCACCCCTATACGCAGCTTCTGCTTTCGGCGGTGCCGGATGGTGGCCGCAGGTTCGTGACCGGCGGCAGCGCTCGCTTCCTCGAACAGGCTGAGAAGATCCGCGCGCTCAGCCGGCCGGTCTCGACCGAGGTCGAGCAGATCGGCGACAACCATTTCATGCGTGCGCTTGTCACATCGAATTAGGAGGAATTCCCCTTGGACTACCTGGTCAATCTATCGACCCTGCCGGTCGACACGCAATCGCCGGAGCGCATGGCGAAGGCGGGCGTTACCATCCGCCGCGCGCTGCCGCCGGAACTGCGGCTGATCACCGGCTGGGTGGCCGAACATTTCAGCGAGGGATGGGCAAGCGAGACGACGGTGGCGATGACCCGCCAGCCGCCGACCTGCTTCATCGCCACTCGCAATCGGGAGCTTGTTGGCTTTGCCTGCCACGAGGCGACTGCTCGCGGCTTCTTCGGCCCGACCGGCGTCGACGAAAGCGTTCGCGGCCTCGGCATCGGCCGTGCGCTGCTGTTTGCCTGCCTCAACGACCAGAAGGCCATGGGCTACGCCTATACGGTCATCGGTGATGTCGGCCCGTCGGAATTCTACGAGAAGACGGTCGGCGCGATACAGATCCCCAATTCCGCACCCGGCATTTATGTCGGCATGCTCAAGCTTTGAACGATACCTTCAGGAAGAGAGAATGCCCATGTCCACACCGCGATCCCTGGCTCTGCGGCTTGAAACAACCTGGAACCCGCCGACAGACGACAAGGAATTTTCCTATGTCCTGCGGCTGAAGAACCTGTCATCGCAGCCGCTTTCGGGCTTCTCGCTCTGCGTCAGCGGCCCCGGCCGCGTCGACCCGGCCGGCATCGTCGAAGGCGCGACGGTGACCAAGCGGCTTTCCAACTTTACCGAGTTCCAGCCGCCCGAAGGCTTCGTGCTGGCTGGTGGCGAGACATGGACGATCATAGTTCGCGCCTTAAGCTGGCAGTTCCGTCACTGGAATGATGGCGCCAATAGCGCCTATCTCGCATTTCCCGATGGCACCACGGTTTCACTTGGCACGGAGCCGACGCGCGCATCGTCAAGCAATGCGCCGTTGAAGCGCGGCGCGGAAATCTATCCGGTGCCGTCCAATCCGCCAGTGCCGTTGTCGATCATTCCCTGGCCGAACCGCGTTGCCGTATCCTCCCGCCGCCCGCTGCCGGCAGGCTTTGTATTGAAGGCTACGGTGCCGGAAGCGCAGGCTGCCGCTGAAAGCTTCACGACTCTTGTCGAGCACCTCTTTTCGGCCGAAGGACTGATCCGTTCCGAGGCGGAAGGTGCCGTGCCGGTGGAATTGCGCCATGTCGAGGGTCTGGGCGCCGAGGCCTATAGACTCGCTTTTTCGCCCGAAACCATAGCGGTCGAAGCGAGCGCGCAGACCGGCTTCGTCTATGGTCTCGTTACCATCGGCCAAATCTGGCGCGGCGCGCGTCTGCATCCGCAGGCATTCCATTTCCCTGCGGCTGGTGAGATCGTCGACGAGCCAGCGATGAGCTGGCGCGGCTTACACCTCGATGTCGCTAGGCAATTCTATGGTTCGGCTGAAATCAAGAAGCTGATGGCAGTGCTTGCTTGGAACAAGCTCAACCGCTTCCATTGGCATCTGTCGGATGATGAAGCCTGGCGTGTCGAGATCGATGCCTATCCGGCTCTGACCGAGATCGGTGCGTGGCGTGGCCATGGCCTGCCGATGCCGCCTCTTCTCGGCTCGAGCCCGGCTCGCACCGGTGGCTATTATACCAAGGCCGTTGTGCGCGAAATCGTGAGCTACGCCAAGGGCTTCGGTATCGAGATCCTGCCCGAGATCGACATGCCCGGCCATTGTTATGCCATGCAGCAGGCAATCCCCGAGCTTCGCGATCCGAACGAGGCTGGCAGCTATTACTCGGTCCAGGGTTTCCCTGACAATTGCATCAACCCCGCGCGCGAGAAGACCTATGAGGTGGTCGAAACCATTCTCTCCGAATTGATCGAGCTCTTCCCGTTCAAGACGATCCATATCGGTGCCGACGAGGTTCCCCTCGGCGCCTGGTCCGGTTCGCCGGAGGCGCTGGCGAGGCTGCGAGAACTCGCTGGCGATGACGTTGCGGAAGCACATGCCAAGCGATTGAACGTCATCACCAATACGCATGGAGCCGACGATATTCACGGCTCGGGCGCGGCCTTTCTGCAGGCGGAATTCCTGGAGCGCATCCAGGCATTTCTTGCCTCAAAGGGTTGCGTGACGGGCGGTTGGGAAGAAGCTGCCCATGGCGATAGGATCGACAAGGACAAGAGCTATCTCTGCAGCTGGCGTAACGTCGAAGTCGCGGCCGAGCTTGCCGGTCGCGGATACGAGATCGTGGTTTGCCCGGGGCAGGTCTATTATCTCGATATGGCGATGCGCCCCGATTGGGACGAGCCTGGCGCAAGCTGGGCAGGTCATTCGGATCCGGAGAAACTCTACACCTTCGATCCCATCGGTGGCTGGACGGACGCACAGAAAGAAAAGCTTCGCGGTATTCAGGCTTGCATCTGGTCGGAGTCGATGACCGACCGGGCCATCTTCGACCGGCTGGTCTTTCCGCGCCTCTCAGCACTTGCCGAAACAGGCTGGACGAAGCCCTCGGCCAAATCCTGGGAGCGGTTCAAGGCATTGGCCGGCACCATGCCGCTGCTGTATGGCCTGCATCAATTCTGACAGCTTGATGCGTGGCCCTCAGGCGCGACCCATGTTGGTCGCGCCTGAGTTAAATTAATGAAATGCAAGGAGGGCGGTATGCCCAGCCGTTCAAGGCTGAGTAACGGTGCGATGCGTCAACGGCTTCTGCAGGACATCGAACTGCGGATTTGTTTCGGAAAAGACGGGCAGGGCCGCCGCGCCTAAAATGGCGGTATCTTTACCGCTGGCGCCGATCATCAACCGCGGAATGCTGCGCTCTTCCGTTGGGTTGACTGGGATGTGGAGCGGTTCGACGCTTTCAGCCAGCCCTGTCATCAAGGATGTCGGTGCACTGCCGCCAAGCACGATCGTCTGCGGATCGAAGGCAAGCTCGAGAAAGTCGATCGTCTGGCGCAGCGGCTGTACCGCCTGTTCCAGCCATACCTTCAGGCCATGGCCGTTTGCTGCGATCAGTGCATCCAGATCGTCGGGGTCCAGCTCCTGCGCATTCTCGATGCCCAGACATTCATAAGCGACGGATGGCGAGACATAGCGATCGAGGCAGCCGCGCTTGCCGCAGGTGCAGAGCCTGCCATGCGGCTCGACGATGATGTGGCCGATTTCGCCGGCATTGGCGCGACTGCCCTTATAAAGATGACCGTCGAGGAACATACCGGCGCCGATGCCGCCGTCGCTCGCAAGAAAGAGATAGACGAAACTTCCAAGGCCGCGCGCGACGCCATAAAGTCGCTCGCCGATCGCTGCCGCCATCGCATCGTTTTCGACGAGTACGGGCAGATCGATGAGCCATTCCAGCTCGCGGGCAACCGGAAAATCCTGCCAGCCGGGCAGATTGAGCGGGCTGAGCGATGTCACGCCGCCATTTGCATAGCGTCCGGGCAGTGCGATGCCGACGCCAAGCAGCCGGCCTCGATCAAAGGAGAAGGCTTGTTGCAGATCCTGGACGATGGCGGCGAAGACCGGCATTGCCTCCTGCGGCGCGGGCCTGTCGACATGGCGCTCGATGCGGGCGCAGACCGTGCCCGACAGATTCGTCAGCACGCCGGCTGCGCGCTGGCGGCCGAGCTCGAGGCCGATGGAATAAGCGCCGGTCGGATTGATGGTATAGGGAATGATCGGCTGGCCGCGCGCGATCCTCTGTGCCTCCAGCGGGATCACCAGGTGCGAGCGCGCCAGTTCCTCCACGATGTTCGAAACCGTCTGGGTGGTCAGTGCCGTCATGCGGGCGATTGCCGCGCGTGACATCGGCCCGTTGGTGCGGATGGCCTCGATCACGACACGCCGGTTATGCGATTTGGCCTGTTCGAGATTCGTGCCTGAAATTGTCTTCATGAGTGGGTGGGGATTTTCTATATCGGCGTTCGGTTGGCGTTGTTGCTTGTCACGAGCTGCCGTTGGCGTGACGGGGAAATTGCCGCTTTTGTTGGTGTTTACCCCTTCGGGTATTTTCCATCCTTTTGTCGAGCTCTTCAAGTGGCCGCGCGTTTCTGCCTGGCGACTGCACCTCCTGCCGGATGAAGCGTGCGGGTGCCTTCGTGAGCGGAGAACCGTTAAAGGCACCTTTTGGGGCCCTCGTGACGCCGTATATTACGGCAGGCAGGGATTACAATGCTTGCTTGCGAACTAGATCATCTCATTGTTTGCGGTAGGTTCCCTGCAAGGTCACGCCGTCGGCAAGGTTGCAGATACCCGTTTGTGACGCACGCCAGGTTTTTGCATTGAGGCGATCAAGATCGACCTTGCACCCGTCTCTGGAAAGCTGGGTGTGTTCTTTCTCCAACGGAACAACACCATCCATGCCATCGGCATTGACATCGCCCGCTGCGCCGCCGCCCGGGCCGACATAGGTCGAGGTGAGAAAAACTGCGACGAGACCATCGACGGGTCCGAAGATCGCAAGGTCGCCCTGGTTGCCGCCTGGGCCTTTTGACGTGAAATCCGCTGACACGCTTCGCCCGCCCTGTGTCGCCTGGAGAAAGCTGATCTGGTCGTCATAGGCCTGCCGGATGCAAGCCACATCGCCGCAGGACTGCACCTTCGTAATCCAGCGTCGTTGCCGTTCCCGGATCTTACCCGCATCGTCATGCTTCAGGGCGGAAGCATACAGCGTGCCCATTATCTTATCCCGCGCGAGGAGCGATTTGTCCTGGCAAATCATATGGTCGCTTGTCGAGGCAGGCTTGGCGCAATCGATGCCGGCAGCTTCGACGGGCACAGCAAACAGAGTGACGATGACCATCGCAGATGCGGATATCGAAATCCTCATGGGATACCTCCATTCTTCGATATTGCAGCTAACTATGCCTGGGAGCGGCTTCGTAAAGGTCCTGCCGACGGCTGCGGCAAGTTCAACAAATATTGCGCCGGCGTTTGACGATCGCAGGCATTCTTCTAGTTTCGACGGTCTGAGCGCATGGGATCGACGGGGAGGTCATATGGCGGGCGAAACGCAACTATCCGGCAGGATCACATTCCTGATCGTCGGCTCCTTGTTTCTTGCTGTCGCTATCGGGATGGGAGCCTTGGCAGTCCACCTCTACCGGACCTATGCGAACGCGACCGCCATGGCGGCATGCACGGTTTTTTCCTGGGCATTCGGCAGCATGGTCATGTCGATGATGCTCGTGCTTCTGACGTCGGGGAGGAAAACCAGAGGCAGGATCGGCGCGAGGAGAGGGCAGGTCACCGTCAGACTCGGCAGCAGATCGCCCGCCTCCAGCGGCCACATCACCGGTAGCGGCATTGAGGCCGAAGGCGAGGCGGGAACGCGCATCATAAGCGTGATCCCATCTCTTTTCCTCATCGCATCCTCGCTCGGACTGGCTCTTCTCGGCCTGTTCCTCTTCGGCCACCACCGGCTCGACTTGATCGGATCCGGAATGTTCATCGCCGTGGTGTTCTACATCGCGAATTGGAGCAGGCTGGCCTGGCCGCGAAAATAAGTTCGGCAGGCTTCAGGCGGCGTTCTTTCGATCTATGGAATGATTTACACGCAGTGGGGCGAGATCGGCTCGATACGCAAACAATTTGCGGCTAGCCCTGATGCTGATCGGGATGAAGAGGGGAAGAAGCAGGTCCCTCAGAAACAGGCTAAACCGACTGCTTTTTCGTTTCCGCGAGGCATTTTGCCGAGTAAGTTTCACCACGCGGGCAATGCGCGGGCGCCGCAGGTCTTCATAGCGGGCGAAGGCCGCACCGTAGTCGAGCGTATCGGCGAGGCAGGCGGACAGGACCAGGGCATCTTCTATAGCCATCGATGCGCCTTGGCCGGCGTGCGGGCCGATCGCATGGGCGGCATCGCCGAGCAGCGCCATCCGCCCCTTGGACCAGATCGGAAGCTGTGGCATGTCGAAAATGGGATAGCTGCGCTCGATCCTGCCGATCGCGCGCAGGATCGACATGGTGGGTTCCGGATCGTCCGCATGCATCTGGCGAAGGTGGGCAGCCAGCGCCTCAGGCTCCATAGTGCGTAGCGCATCCGGCGCGTCGGCGGGGAAGGAATCGAACCAGTAAACCGGATGGGATGCCGTCTTGATATAACCGAAGAAGGCCTTCTCTCCGAAGGTCATGCGCATTATGCCATCCGTATCCGGTATGTCTGCGTCGATGATCCCTCCCGCGCCGATCAGGCCCGTAAACTGCGGCAAGGGGTAATCCGGAAATATTTGCGCGCGGACGGAGGATCGCAATCCATCGGCGGCAACGAGCACGTCGACCGCAAGGCTGGGACCTTCGGAGAAGGCGAGCGTTACGGCATGCGCGTGATTGTCGACCCTGGTCACGCGACGACCAAACTGCACGATAACGCCATCCGCCAGGCACTTCTCGATCAGAATACTGGCCAGAGCGCCGCGTTTGATCGTCACGGCGGGCGTGCCGAAGGTTGCAAGGTGATCGCTTTGATCCACGAGCGCGAGCCGTTTCCCTCGCGCATTGCAGAGCTCGATGGCGCGGGTCTCCAATCCCTGGCGCAATACCTCCTCGTAGCAGTCCACTGCCCGAAGCCCGTTCAGGCCGTTGGGGGCGAGCGTCAGAAATTCTCCTTCCGAAAAGGCGGCTTCCTTTGAGCGGGCTTCGAACAATATCGGACGAAAGCCGAGCTTTGCCAGTCGGAGTGCAAGCACCAGCCCGCCAACGCCTGCGCCGCATATGCCGATCATCGTTTCCGGATGCATTGCTCGATTGCCAGTTGCGGCATGCTCGGCGATGGGGCACATTGGTTCTTCCTTCTAATAGTTTGATGAATGAATTATTTGATGAACGAACAAAAGTCAAATGAAGACAAGCAATATCTCGCGGAAGCCATCGAATTCGCCTGCATGCGCTGGCAGGAGGCGACTGAAAGCTTCGACGAGGCCTTCGGCAAGCTGCATGGGCTCAACAGCGCCGAGCGACGCTGTCTCAGCGCGATCATGCGCGCGCCGCAACCCGCAAACGCCGTCGCCAAGGCCATCGGCCTTGCGCCGCCATCGGTCACGGCCTTGATCGATCGCCTTTCGGCCCGCGACCTTGTCCATCGCATTCCCGATCCGAACGATCGGCGTCGTGTGCTGGTCGCCCCTTCCGAGAAAGCGATCAGGCTGGGAAAGGAGGGCTATGGCCCGATCCAGGAAGCCGGCTTGCGGATGCTGAAGCAGTTTTCCGCAGCGGAAAAGCAAGTGGTCCTGCGGTTCATCACGCAGGCCATCGAGATGCAGGAGCGTGAACTTGTTCGGCTGTTGAAGGAAGACAAGGACTGATTTCGATCGTCGGCGGATGACGCGCCGATTTTAGAGGCGCGGTACGTCTTGCCATGATCTACGGCATTCCTTTACCATCCGGTGTTATAATCGGGCCTGGGGATAAATTTGAAGGCCCGCTTGGAGAAGATGCTGGACGCGGAAATCGTCGCATTCCTGGAAGCGTGTCCGATGGCGGCACTTGTGCTCGACGCCGTCGGCTCGATCATCTTCGCCAATGCGCAAGCTCGAGAGCTCTTTGTCCTTTCGGATGCGCCCCGCGACCTATCCGTCTCGGATTTGATACCGGACTGGCCACTGCCTGCTGCTGCCTCGCAGCCATTGCTCGTGACGGGCGCTGGTCATCGACGGGACTGCCGGGTCAGCGTCCTGGCTTGGCCCTCGGCGTCAGGAAAGCTGACGGCGGTTCTTATCGAACCGGAGAGCGAAGACCGCCATGCCGCGGTGGCGGCGAGAGAGGCCAATCTGCGCCTTCGATATGTGATCGAGATGCTGCCGGAAGCTGTCTGCGTCTTCGATGCGAGTGATCGCTACGTTCTATGGAACGAAAAATATGCGGAGCTTTATCCGGACGTCGCCGATCACCTCAAACCCGGCATCGCTTTTGAAGATATTCTGAAGATCAGCCTTGCCAGCGGCCGCATGCCCGAGGTCGTCGAAGACAAGGATATGTGGCTGAAGCAGCGCATGCGAAAGTTTCGCCAGCCGGTTTCACAGGAGGAGCAGCAGCTCAAGGATGGGCGATGGCTTCGGCACGATGATCGGCGCACGCCCGACGGCGGAGCCATCGGCATGCGGATAGACATCAGCGAGTTGAAACAGCGCGAAGAGCGGTTGCGCCAGCTTTTCGATGCCAATCCGATGCCGATGCTCCTGTGCGATGGCAGTAGTCTGCAGATCCTTCAGGTCAACCGGGCGGCGATCGACTTCTATGGCTTTGCGAAAGCGACGCTGCTCTCATGGAGGGCGTGCGACATGCATGTCGAGAGCGAGGCGGATCGCTTTGCAGATGGGCTTCTCGAACTCGAAGGCGATTGTGAGGCGAGAACCGTCTGGCGACAGAGAGTGGCCGATGGGACGGAACGCCACGTGCTCGTTTACGTTCGGCTGCTCCATGAAGGTCTGGAACGCCGCCTCCTGCTGACCATCGCCGATGTCAGCGATCGCATTCTCGCGGAGGCCGAAGCCAATCGCCTGGCACGGCACGACATGCTGACCGGATTGCCGAACCGGATGTGCTTCTACAAAGCCCTCGATGAAGCCTTGAAGATGAACAATGGAAAGGGCGTCGCTGTTTTCTGCCTTGATCTCGATGGGTTCAAGCCGGTCAATGACACGTTCGGGCATGCCGCAGGCGACGAAGTTCTCAAGATGGTGGCCGAGCGGCTGCGCGGTGCAGCCAGAGGCCATATGGTTGCGCGCCTGGGCGGCGATGAGTTTGCCATCCTGATGACCGGGGAAGTGGGCGATATCGCCGATGTGGCTAAGGGCTGCATTGCCGCCTTCAAATCCTCTTTTCGCATCGAGGGTGCCACCGTCGATATCGGTATCAGCATCGGCGTTTCGGCGGCGCCGGAGAATGGCGAGAACGGAGAGGTTTTGATCCAGGAAGCGGACCGTGCCCTCTACCGAGCCAAAGCCAACGGCCGGAATACATGGCGGACGGCGAGCAGCGGCAACCGTCAACAGACTGTTTCAGGGCGCATGAGATAAGAGCCGGCTCAGAAACGCACCGCCATGTGTGGCTCTTGAACTTGGCCTGATCTCTCCTCATTTCAGTAGTCACTGTTTCAATCTGTCGAACCGACAGCCTCCTGCTTTCTAACAGTTGCTGCCGTTCCTCTATGCGACGCGTCCGCGTCGAGGGAGTTTTCATGGGCTTTATTGATCGCGACATCCAGCCGTCATCCGATGCCGGGCTGCTGGATGCCTATTCCCAATCGGTATCGAGTGCAGTCGATCTCGTCGGGCCGGCCGTCAGCCGGATCGAGCGATTGGGTGGTCGTGCCGGGCATGGTTCCGGCTTCGCCATTTCGCCTGACGGCCTCGTCGTGACAAATAATCATGTCGTCGACGACGCGAAAGCCGTGCGCATCAAGACCCCGGAAGGGGCAACCGTCGAGGGAAGGGTGCTCGGGCGCGATCCGGATACAGACCTCGCGCTCATCCGCGCTAACGATTGGCCGGGCAATTGGGCGAGACTTGGCGATTCCAAATCGCTGAAGCGCGGCCACATTGCGATTGCCATCGGCAATCCGCTCGGCTTCGAATGGACGGTTACAGCAGGCATTGTGTCGGCACTCGGCCGGTCGATGCGCGCGGCCAGCGGTCGCCTAATGGAAGATATTATCCAGACGGATGCCGCGCTCAATCCCGGCAATTCCGGCGGCCCGCTGGTCTCATCGGCTGGCGAAGTGATCGGCGTCAATACCGCCGTCATCCAAGGTGCGCAGAGCATCGCGTTTTCGGTCGCCTCCAACACGGCCAAGCATGTGGTGTCCGAGATCCTGCGCTTTGGCCATGTCCGGCGCGCCTATATCGGCATTGCCGCCGATACGGTCGAACTGCATCGGCGCGTCGCACTGGAGGCCGGCGTCACGCATTCGACCGCCGTGCGCCTGCGCCGTGTCGAGAAGGATAGTCCGGCCGAAAAGGGCGGCTTGCAGGAGGGTGACTACCTGCTTGCCATCGACGGCCAAGCCGTATCAGGGATAGACGACGTCGTACGGCTGCTTGATGGCGACAAGATCGACACGGAAATCGAGGTATTGATCTTCAGCGTCGGTGGCCTGATCGAGCGAAGGCAGGTCAAGCCTTCGGCGCGACCGGCAATCTAGCCCACACGCCAATTCGTAATATCGGCAGCGTCGTGTTCACGACGCTGCCGATTGTCTATTTAACCTCTGCCAACAAGCGGCATTTTCGTCGCCATGACGGTCATCGAGAGAACGTTGGCGTCGAGCGGCAGCGTGGCCATGTAGACGACGGCGCGCGCGATGTGCTCTGCCGAAATCGTCGGTTCGGCTGCGATCTCGCCATTCGCCTGCAATACGCCGCCGCTCATCCGCGCCGTCATATCGGTGGCCGCATTGCCGATATCGATCTGGCCGCAGGCGATATCGAAAGGGCGGCCATCGAGCGCCGTCGATTTCGTCAGGCCGGTGATCGCGTGCTTGGTGGCCGTATAGGGTGCGGAATGCGGCCGCGGTGTCGTCGCAGAGATCGAGCCATTGTTGACGATGCGGCCGCCTTGCGGCACCTGGGCTTTCATCAATCGGAAGGCCTGCTGTGTGCACAGGAACGCGCCGGTCAGGTTCGCGCCGAGGATGGCGTTCCACTGCTCGAAACTCAGCTCCTCCATCGGCACGGCCGGAAGGCCCATGCCGGCATTGTTGATCAGAAGGTCGAGGCGGCCATAGCGGCTGGCAATGGCATCGAAGAGGCCGCGGACCGAATTGGGGTCGCTGACATCGGCTGCGATCGCAAGAAACTCCGCCCCCGTTTCCTTGGCGAGTTCGCGAGCCGCCTTTTCGAGAACGTCGGCACGACGTCCGGAGATGACGACCTTGAAGCCGGTCGAGCCGAGTGCCTTGGCAATGGCATGGCCGATGCCCGTGCCGCCGCCTGTCACCAAAGCGATTGCGTTCTTTGTGCCCGATGACACCTCCGTCATGCGACCCTCCCGTCAAGTTCGTCTTCGATATGCGCTTGCAGGATTTCGTCAAAGCTCTGTTCGGCCTTGAAGCCGAGATCGGTCGCACGCTTGGCGTCGAACTGCGTCGCCCATCCGGAAACGATGCGTTCGATCACCGGATCGGGCTCGCGGCGGATGAGCGCAACCGCCTTGTCGCCGCCGACACGACGCAGGGCATCGATCTCATCGGAAACGAGCGCCGAAAGCCCGGGCATGGTGAGATTGCGTCGCGGCCCGACCTTCGCTGTGTCGAGCGTTGCGGCATGCACGAAGAAACCGACGGCTGCGCGTGGGCTTGCAAACCAGTGCCGTACCGTATCGCTGACAGGCAGGATGGCTTGCCTGCCGACAAGCGGTTCGCGTAGGATGTTGGAGAAGAAGCCCGACGCCGCCTTGTTTGGGGCACCGGGCCGCACGCAGATGGTCGGCAGCCGGATCCCGATACCATCGAAAATGCCGCGGCGCGAGTAATCGGCGAGCAGGAGCTCCGCAATCGCCTTCTGAGTGCCGTAGCTCGTCAGCGGTGCGGTCAGGAATTCGTCGCCAATAATCTCGGGGAAAGGGGTGCCGAACACGGCGATGGAAGAGGCGAAGACGACGCGAGGGGTATAGGCGGATTTCAGTCCCTGCTGGCGGATGGCTTCGAAGAGCGCCCGAGTCCCATCGAGATTGACCATATAGCCCTTGTCGAAATCGGCCTCGGCCTCGCCGGAGACGATGGCGGCGAGATGGAAGATCATGTCCGGACGGTCTTCGATGAGCTTTTCCGCAACACCCGGTGTTGCAAGGTCGATCGTCAAAGCCTTGGATACGGATGCAAGCGCCTCCGGCATCGGCGGCTGGAAAGCATCGACCAGCGTCAGGCGATCGATGGTCCGTCCAAGAGCGGTTGGCTCGGCGGCAATGCGGTTGACAAGCTTGCGGCCTACCATGCCCGCAGCGCCCAGGATCAAAACATGCATATCGGCTTTTCCTCCCAATAGAGCAATTCCAGGAAAAGTGCGTAGCGGTTTTCCGTCCGGAATTGCGAGAAAACAAACAGACGGAGCGGTTCACGGATTCAATGAAAAGCTAAACCGCTCCAGGCTGATATCAGTCTTCGGGATCATTCCCGAGTGAATTTCCTTAAAGGCCGTCGAGCATCCGGGATGCTGGCCGTTCTTTCATCTGTATGCTTGCAGCCAGGCAAGCCCTGCGTCCGTCGTGGTGGCCGGCCGATATTCCGCGCCGATCGGTGCGTCATAGCCAAGCGTTTCCAGGAACTGCAGAATGTGGCGGTAATCGATCTCCCCGTGGTCCGGCTCGCGCCGGTCCGGAACGGCGGCGATCTGGATGTGGCCGATTGCGGCCATATGCGCTTGCAGCCTATGCTCTAGGTCGCCCTGCATGATCTGGATGTGATAGCAGTCGAACATCAGCTTGAGATTATCGGCGCCCACTTCAGCGATGATGCCGAGCGCCTGATCCGCCGTCTGCAGGAAGTAACCCGGCGCGTCGCGGTGGTTGAGCGGCTCGATCAGCACGGTCGCCCCCACCTTACCGGCGCGCTCGCAGGCATAGCGCAGATTGCCGATGAAGGTGGCTCGCGCCTCGTCGCCGCCAGCCTTGCCGGCCATCACATGCACGTTTCGTGCCCCGATCGCAGCTGCATAATCGATCGCCTGATCGATGAGACGACGGGCTTCATCCTCGCGGCCCGGAATGGCGGCAAGTCCATTGTCGCCAGCCGCGACATTGCCGCGGGCGGTGTTGAGGCCGAGCATGGGAAGGCCGGTTTTCTCCAATGCCTGGCGCACGGCCTCGGTGGGAGTGTCATAGGGATAGTGGCATTCCACGGCATCGAAGCCGGCGGCCTTGGCGGCGCGGATCGCATCCGGAAGGGAAAGCTCCTGCCACAGGAATCCCAGATTGGCCGAAAAGCGCGTCATGTTCAGTCCCATTCCACATCATAAGCGCGGACGAGATCGGCGATCTGCGCATCCGTCAGTAGCGAAGGATTGGCTCCGCGCGTCAGCATGGCAAGTTTTGCCGTCTCTTCCAGTTCCTCTATCGCATAAACCGCCGCTTCCAGATCTTTCGCCGAAACGACAGGTCCATGTGCCGCCAGCATCACGGCGCTGCGTTTGCCGGCAAGGCCGCGGATGGCATCGCCCATGGCCGGATCGCCAGGCATGAAATAGGGCAGGAGTTTTACTTTGCCGAGCTTCATGATCGAATAGGCCGTCAACGGCGGCAGCATGTTGTCGGCATCGACGCCGGGCAGGATCGAGAGCGCAACCGAATGGCTGGAATGAAGATGGACGACGGCGCCGGTCTTTTTCGGCCGCGTCTCGTAGAAGGCGGCATGCAGCGGCATCTCCTTCGTCGGCTTGTCGCCGCCGATCAGGCGTCCTTCGCCATCGAAGAGCGAGAGGCGGGCGGGATCGAGGCGCCCGAAGGAGCTGCCCGTTGGTGTCACCAGCAGTCGCCCGTCGCTGAGCCGGGCCGAAATATTGCCAGAGGAGCCGGCGGTCAGGCCGCGATCGTAAAGCGATTTGGCCATCATGCATATCTGTTCGCGCAATGAGGCTTCTTCGCTCATGTGGCCCCCAGTCTGCCGAAAGCGTCCGTAAAGAAGGTTTCCTCGCCAAAGTTGCCCGATTTCAAGGCGAGGGCGACGGTTTCTTCACCGATGGCTGCGAAGGTCCAGGGGACGCCTGGCGCTATTTCCGGGCCGATCGCCAGATGCGTGACGCCTAGCGCCTGCGTGATAGCACCGGAGGTCTCGCCGCCGGCAACGACGAAGCGGCGCGTGCCGCAATCGAAGGCTGTGCGGGCGATCTCGGAAAGAGCGTCCTCGACGATCCGGCCCGCCTTGTCCCGCCCCAACCGCTCTTGAGCTTGCCGCACCTCGTGGGGTTCGGCGGTGGCGTAAATGAGTTTCGGCGCATCGGGGGATTGCTGACGTAGCCATTCCAGCGCTGTACCGGCGCCTTCCTCTGCAAGCGCGATCGGATCGAGCCGCAGGCTGGCGACCTTGCCGGCATAATTGGCAACCTGCCTCCGCGTCATCGCGGAGCAGCTGCCGGATAGGACGATCGAACCGCCGGCGACCTTTGGCACTGCCTGTCGATGTTGCGAGAGACCTGCGAGCTCATGCTCCATGTAAGAACGTGGAAGCTGGCCGGCGATCGCGCTGCCGCCTGTCAGCAACGGCATATCGAAGGATGCCGCCGCGATCGTGCGGAGATCGTCGTCGCAAACGGCATCGACGATTACATGTTGAATGCCGTCGCCTTTGAGTTGATCCAGTCTTGTTTTCAGCGCTGCCGGACCTCTTGAGACGACGTCGCGGTTGGCAAGGCCGACAGCGCCAGCTACTTGCGGCGTTAGAAGCCGCACAAGGCTTGAATCGCGCATTGGCGTCAGCGGATGGTCCTTCATCGGGCTTTCCGACAGAGGCTGCTCGCCGACGAAAAGATGGCCCATGAAGACCCTGCGCCCATTCTCAGGAAAGGCCGGGCAGTAGATCGTCTGGGCCGCACCCGTCTCAGCCATCAGCATTTCAGCGACCGGACCGATATTGCCTTCGGCCGTGCTGTCGAATGTCGAGCAGTATTTCCAGAAGAAGCGGTTCGCTCCCGCTTCCTTCAGCCAATCCAAAGCTTGCCGGGCCTGCTTCACGGCAATGTCGACCGGCGATGTCCGGCATTTCAAGGCGATGACCTCAAAGGCGGCCGTCTCGTTCCGGTCGCGTTTCTCCGGCGGTGTGCCGATCCGCAGCGAAACGGGCAATCCGCTGCGCGCGAGCAGCGCGGCAAGGTCGGTCGCCCCGGTAAAGTCATCCGCGATGCAGCCGAGCAGGAGCGCCATGGTTTAACCTTTCACGCCCGGCAGGCTGGCGCCGCTCTTGGCGGCCAGGATTTTTGCAACGGCTGCGTCGTCTTCAAGACCTAAGCCTGCTTGCGATGCTTCGACGAACAGCTCAAGCGCTGTTGCCGCGAGCGGGGTGACGGCTCCAGCCCTGCCGGCCTCCGATGTCACGATGCCGAGGTCCTTGACGAAGATGTCGACCGCCGAGCGTGGCGTGTAATCGCCTGAAACGATGTGCTCGCCGCGGTTCTCGAACATCCAGGACGAGCCAGCGGAAACGCGGATCACCTCATAGAGCGTCTTGAGATCGATGCCGGCCTTGGCGGCAAGGGTCATGGCTTCGGCTGTCGCGGCGATGTGCACGCCTGCCAGCAGCTGGTTGATCATCTTGACTTGCGAGCCGGCGCCAGGGCGATCGCCCAGCCGGAAGACTTTAGCCGAAATGGCATCGAGCACCGCTGATGCCTGATCGAAGGCTTCCGGCGTGCCGGATGCCATGACGGTAATCTCGCCCGCAAGAGCGCGAACGTGACCGCCGGATACGGGCGCATCGATGACGAGCATGCCTGCTGCTTCCAGCCTTTCCGCGATGGTAGTCGTGGCGCTCGGGGCCATGGTGGCGCAGAGCAGGAATACCGTCGAAGGTCGCGCGGTTTCCAGCGCGCCGTTCTGCCCGAAAAGCACGTCCTCGGTCTGCTTGCTGTTGACGACATAGATGAGGATTACGTCGGCGTCTTCTGCCGCTGACGACGGCGTCGTGCAGGGCGTACCGCCGTTCTCGGCAAAACGGGCGAGAACCTCGCTGCGAACATCGCAGCCGCGCACGCTAAAGCCCGCTTTCAGAAGCGACAGGGCAGCGCCCCACCCCATGGACCCCAGGCCGATGACGGCGGCCTTCTTCGTGTTCTGCACGGTGTTACCTCTGCGATTTTCAGCTCATGTTACCGATACCGGTATCGGTAACATACCACAAATTTCGCTATAATTGTCAATAGGAGGCTGTTTGCCTTTTCGTAGAAACATTCTATGAAGAAGAGCGGCGTCATGCCAGCCGCTATGGTTCATCGAGGGTTGCTTGGGGATGCGCAAACCCACTCTGGAAGAAGTCGCGACCGAAGCGGGCGTCAGCAAGATGACGGCGTCGCGCGCCCTGCGTGGCGTTGCCGACGTCTCCAGCGAGACGCGCGACAGGGTGATCGAGGCGGCAACGCGGATGAACTATGTGGGCAACAGACTAGCGCTTTCGCTATCCTCGCAGCGCACCAATCTGGTCGCCGTCGTCGTTCCCAGCATGTCGAACATTGTTTTCCCGGAGATCCTTGCCGGTATTTCCGCCGGGCTCGATGGTTCCGGCATGCAGGCCGTGTTCGGCATATCCGACTATGACATGGCAAAGGAGCGCGACATCATCCGCGATATGCTCTCCTGGCAGCCCTGCGCCATCATCGTCACCGGTCTGGACCAGCCGGAAGAAACGGTGGACGTGCTCCGCCGCGCCAATATTCCGGTCATCCAGCTCATGGATCTCGATGGCGCGCCGATCGATTTCAATGTCGGGCTGTCACATAGCGCGGCGGGCGAAGACATGGCCGAAGCGCTCATTGCCGCCGGTCGCCGGCGGTTCGGCTATGTCGGCAGCGCGCTAGAAAAAGATCTGCGTGCCGGCAAGCGCAAGGCCGGTTTCGAACGTGTATTGCGCACGCACGGCCTGGGTTTCATCGAGCAGCGGATCGACGATGCCTTTTCTTCGATCGCGCTCGGAAAGCAGCTCACGACGGCAATGCTCGCGGCGGTGCCCGATATCGATTGCATCTATTATTCCAACGACGACATGGCGAGCGGCGGATTGTTCGCCTGCATGGAGCTGGGTATTGCGGTTCCCGGCCAGGTGCTGATTGCCGGATTCAATGGGCTGGATCTGGTCGGCTCTCTGCCGGCGCCGATCGCCACGTCCCGTTCGCCAAGGCGCGCCATGGGCGAGATGGCCGCGCAGTTGGTTCGCCGAGCTGTCGCCGACGAAGGAGATATCGGCGAGAAAACCATCATATTCAAACCGACGATCACCGGCATCGAGCGTTAGGGATATTGCCGTCTGGATAGCGGAGCCGCGATGTCAGGCCGGTATTGAAGGCGGCGCGGCCTCTTACGTTCAGCAATAAGATTTCCCATAAATTCCACCTGGCGGAAACATTCGGACATGGGCGAGGCGAACGCGTCGGCTAGACCGGTATCGGGTTTGCTGCGTTGCGGAGGTTCGACTGTCGATGCGGTCCATAATCCGTGGCGATGCGCCGAAAGTCCGAATAGTGGTGACGGCATCAGCTTGTGAGCAAGTTGTCATTTCGTATGCGTGCTACTAATCTGGGTAGCATCAGGGGATTGGGAATTCATGTACGACGATTCGATCCTGCCGCCAGAGATTGCCGTCTTGCTTGGCTTGATCTGCAACATCGGCGCGCTGCTTTTGGCTTTCTGGGCGGCGGGAAAGTTACCTCGACTGCGCCTCTGGTTTCATGCCGCCGCCTTCGTCGCGATCCTGGCCTCGCCGCTGGTGGCCATGATTCTTGGCCTGCCGGATCTTTTTCCTGAGGAGGAAGACAGCCCGGGCGCCCGTTTTGCTTTCTTGCCGCTGATCATAGAAACGGCCATTATCGTGCTGCTCTATTGTCTCGCCGGCGCAATGCTTCTGTCCCAGTCGGTCCATTCGGCCATTACCGATTGGCGGGATGGAGATCGTACCCCCTGACGCAGATCGCGCAAAAATGTGCGGTGGTTTTGCGATAATGCCGGCTGAATGGCGTGAAATCTCGAAGACTTGAATTCTGCCGGCTGTCGAGGAAATTGCGAGCGCAGCTGCGCGGCCGCCAACGATTATTCCGTCGATAGTCCCCTTGACGTCCGACGGTGTGCCATGATCAGGCTCCGGAGGCGTTCAGGCAGAGTTCAGGCGAGTTGGTGTATCTCTGCCTCGTCCATAAGAGAAAATGGGGTAAGGGAAATGTTGGAACGTTTCGTACGAGTATCGCGTGTCGCCCTGGTCGGGCTGGCCGCGCTGCAACTGATGACCTCTGTCGCCTCGGCACAGTACTATGGCGGCGATGACGGCTATGCCCCGCCGCCCTGGCAGCGTGACCAGGGCCGTGATTGGAACCGCCCGCCGCGCGGCTGGGACCGCGACCGGGATCGCGATTGGGACCGTGATCGCGGCTGCAGCCGGCGCGAGCTCATGCGAGCCGCCCGTGCCGAAGGCTTCCGGCGCATCGATTCAATTGACAGCAATGGGCGGCGTATCGTCGTTCGTGGCTGGAATGATGGCGGGCCGGACCGCATGGTCTTCGCCAATCGGAGCGGCTGCCCGGCTCTCAACTGATAGCCGAAATAGCGTAAGCGGAAGCCGAGTGTGGATCGACTTCCGCTTACCTTAGCGGCCGCGCATCCTTTCGACTGGCTAAAAGGATGCGCCGTTGCTGCTCTTGAGCTTTGCCGCCCAACCTCAGGCGGCGGCGAACTTCTTTTTCGCAGGAACAGCGCCGTTGGTCTTGTCGGATATGACTGACGCCTCGACGTCATCGCTTTGCGACGTCACGATGAATTGCCAGGACACGCCCCAGGGATCTACCACCGGGCTGCGTCTGTCCGGCGAACTGTCCCTTTCCAGAGCATCGCGCAAACGATCCGCTTCGGCCTGCGTTGCGCATTCGAAGATGATGGAAGAGCAATGCTCGGAGCGATCGAATGGCCCGGCCTCGAAGCCCATGAAGGAACGGTTGCCGAGTGTGAAGCCTGCGAACTTCACGCTGCCGGCCGGACCGTTCGGATTATCGGTTAAGATGTTCGAGATCCACCCGGTTGCCGAATTCGGAATAAGCGTCGCGTAGAATTCGATCGCTGATTCCATATCACGCCGAAACCAGAGATGTTGCCTGACTTTCATCACTATTCGCTTTCTTCAAGTCCCGCCCGGATAGGGCGCCGCATGAAGGAGGCATGCCTGCCGTGTTGGTGGGTAGAACTCGTGCCGCCGGCGAGCCGCCTTCTTGGTGAGCGGTGGCGCCGGCGGCATGCTGAAGAGTTGCTGCTGGCCGTTCGTGCCCACCCCTGCGGGGCACGGACGGGTACGCAACACTATTTTTCGGCAACTCTACCAGCGAGAGCCATGACATAGTCGTCGGCGATGTCGGCGAGGGTCAAAGCGACTTCCGGCTCATTCCAGCCGGCAGCAAGCACCATTTGTACGAAATCGCGAAACGCTACTTCAAGAACTTCTTCGCGTTCGACGGCGCGATAGGCGTCGGTGGAAGGATGTTGAGGTTTGCTGATGTTCATTGTCTGGCGAGTCGATACCATTGCTATGTTCCCTAAAGCTTTGCCTTGGCGGACGGAGGGTACATTCGCCACCCACCAAGGCTTTGGTGTCCAAACGATTATTATGCTTCTTTTCTAATAGGTTACGCGCAACATGTCGTTAGCCGTGCATCCTGAAACTTGCAGCAGCGTCCATTTTCGCAATTGCTGAAGTGCGATCCGGCGGCTCAGGTCCGAGATGGCGGAGGCGAATGTATCGCCCAGCGCGCGAAGCAATCCGCTTTGCGCGCGTTTATGGGATGTCAAAATCCATCGTCTCTAGTGATAGTAGCCGAGGGTCCTCAGCCATTCTTCGAAGGAATGGGTGCTGTCTGGCGATCCCGGCGAGGCGACTTGTCCAAGATAGCGTGGAATGGTGAGATTTCTTGCTTCGCGAGGACTGTAGCCAAATTCCTTGCTGAATGCCCGGCTGAAGTGTGCTGCCGACGAAAACCCGACACCAAAGGCTATATCGAGGATCTGCTCCCGGTTCGCCGGATCGCTGAGCGCGGCATGGGCCGACAGGAGACGGCGTCGCTGGATATAATGATGCACGCCGCCATATTGCTCGAAGATTTGGTAAAGCCTGGTGCGGGATATGCCGAGCTGCCGGCATATCTGCTCCACCGTCAGATCGCCTGCGGCAAGATTGCTTTCGACGAACCGCCGGACACGCTCCGTTACCGCAAGAGTGCTATGCTGTTCGACGCCCGTCGATTGGGCGGCCGATGTCGAAACGGATGCCACGATCATGTTGCGCACCGTCTGGACGACATGCGGCAGGTCCGTCGCCGCAAAGCGAGGAAGATTATCCGCGATGCTGTCGAGATATTCGATCAGCATGCCCGTGAAGATCCCAGAAAGGGCGATGTTGTTTTCGATCTCGACGGGGGCGGGAACCTCGAACAGCAATGCTCGTGGCAGAAAGAGCGAGAGGGTTTTCGCCTCGGTCGATCGTCCGCGAAAAGGATGCCCGAGAGAGCGCAATTCTATCTTGCCCGGCTCGCCTTCCAGCACACGCCCGTCGACCTCCGTCCACGTCCGGCCATCGCTCAGGACGGAAATATGCCAGTGATCGATGAGGTTGGCTTTTACCTTCGCCTGTGAGCGCATGTAGCTGTGAGGAGGCGTATCCTGCTGAACGATGAGCATGCCACCGAGATTCCAGGCCACATGGTCCGCGGGAAAGCCGGTTTCCGGCGAGATATTGTCCGGCGGGCGGATGTCGACCAGCGGTGCGACATAGGTCTGCCAGGCAGCAAATTGTGCCGCCGGTTCGAGCTCGCGCGTTGAAAACCGCAGCGGCTGCAAAGCCGGTGGCGGCAACGTTTCATCGGTAGCCGGCTTTTCCGGTCGCGGAAAGCGTCGCCGATCAGACGGCTGGGGCCTTCTGTCCTCGCGCCACGACCGATCCTTCGCCTCGATGGACGCAGATGCGGATTGTTCTTCGCGCCGCAAATCAGACAATCCGGTCTCCTCGAATACCGTCGGGATAAAACATGAGCACCACCTTCAAACGGCCACTCATGATGTCGACAGATAGATGGCCGCTTGTTTCAACAGGAATAAGGTCCAAAGCCTGCTTCGGGCTATCTTTTCTCCAGCGAAACGACATATTGCACCTCGCCGTATCCTTAGCTACCTGATGATGCCAAACCTCTTCATTTGCAGCGCGATTTCGAAAAGGCAAGTCCTGCGGGTTATCAACCTCATATTCGCGTGGCAATTGCTCTAAACTACGGCACAGGCGGTGTGGATTCGTATCGTATCGGCACATATCGAGCGACTTCGGGATGGCGGGCCGATCGAGAGTTGCGCAAGCGCCGACTGCCTTCGGGCGGCGCTGCAGACCAATGTCGTACCGGTATTCGATTGAAGGCGTTGCTGTCTTTCGGCGATAGCTCTATGCCGCACATAACGAGGCTTGGCATGGTCCGGTCTCCATCATATCCTC
Source organism: Martinezella tropici (assembly GCF_008370325.1). Lineage (GTDB taxonomy): Bacteria > Pseudomonadota > Alphaproteobacteria > Rhizobiales > Rhizobiaceae > Rhizobium > Rhizobium tropici_B. The sequence continues at coordinate 545,725 of NZ_VNIP01000008.1, forward strand.
GCGGAGCTCCTCACCGGCGCGCTTTGCGAGCAACCATTCCGTTTTTCGTGCGTAGTTTGCATTTGCCCGTCCCGCCAAATTTGTCTACGCGGCTATCAACCACAGTTTTGGAATGAGACATGACCGACTCCTCGATAATCCCCGTCTTTGATGGCCACAACGACGTGCTGCTCCGGCTGCGGCGCGGCGGCTTGAATTCCGTCGATGCCTTCCTGAATGGCGAAGCTCCCGGGCATATCGATCTGCCCCGTGCTCGCCGCGGCGGCCTCGCAGGCGGGCTATGTGCCATATTCATTCCGTCGCCATTCATTCCGTCGCCGGATCAGCCGAAGCCCGAAAACGCCGATTTTGCCACGCCTACCCAGCCCGACGCGTTGAACGAAACTCTGGCCATGGCGCGGCTTCTGCTTGCGATCGAGGGTCGGTCCGAGGGAGCCGTAAAGATTTGCCGTTCGGCCGCCGATATCAAGCGGTCGATTGCCGAAGGCCAATTCGCTGCCATTTTCCATATCGAGGGCGCGGAGGCTGTCGCCGCCGATCTCGATGCCCTTTACGTCCTGTATCAGGTCGGCCTGCGCACGCTTGGACCCGTCTGGAGCCGCTCGAACGTCTTTGCTCATGGCGTGCCTTTCCGCTTTCCCTCGACGCCGGATATCGGCCCCGGCCTCACCGATGCCGGCAAGGATCTGATCCGCGCCTGCAACGAGCTTAAGATCATGATCGACCTCTCGCATATGAACGAGCAGGGCTTCTGGGATATCGCGAAATTGTCGGATGCGCCGCTGGTTGCCTCGCACTCCAATGCGCATACGCTTTCCCCACACAGCCGCAACCTGACCGACAAGCAGCTCGACGCGATCCGCGATACCGGCGGTCTGGTCGGCATCAATTTCGGCGTGCTGTTCCTGCGTGACGACGGCGTGAGAAACACGGATACGCCGCTCGACATCCTCGTTCGCCACGCCGCTTACATTGCCGAGCGCATTGGCATAGAGCACGTCGCGCTCGGTTCCGATTTCGACGGTACGACCATTCCCGCAGCGCTCGGCGATGCGAGCGGCCTGCCGAAGCTGATCGACGTCTTGCGCGCGCATGGCTTTGACGACCAGGCGCTCGCAAAGATCGCCCATCAGAACTGGGTTCGCGTGCTCGAGCAGACCTGGGGCGGCTGAGACGAAGCATCTTCTCGTCTCTGTCCAAGGCGAGCAACCGCGGAAGCTCGCAGAGTCCCTTGCCTAAAGCCTATCCGGCACGTCTGGATAGGGTCGTAGCTTTCCCAAGATTACGATAGCCGGTCGCCGGATGCGGTGCTGCGAGTCTTGGGCCGCTGCCGCCGAGCTTCTCTCGCAGGGTGCCCGCGCGATACTCGGTCTTGTAGACGCCGCGCTTCTGCAACTCCGGTACCAGAAGATCGACGGCATCCTCGAAGCTTTCGGGGGTGACGGCATAGGCGAGATTGAAGCCGTCGACGTCGGTATCCTCGATCCATTCCTGCATGAGGTCGGCGACAGTCTGTGGCGAACCGACAAAGACCGGACCGAAGCCGCCGATGCCGACCCAATCGGCCATCTCCCGCACCGTCCATTCCTTGTCCGGATCGATGGTGGTGAAGGTCTCGACGGCGGATTGCACCGCATTGGTATGGCGATGGCGCAGCACCTCGTCAGGAGAGAACTGACCGAAATCGATACCGGTCCAGCCGGAGATCAGAGCCTGCGCGCCTTCCAGCGAAACGTATTGACGGTATTCGTTGAACTTGCGCTGCGCCTCGGCATCCGTCTCGCCAAGGATGACGGTCTGGAGGTTGAAGGAAAGGATTTCGCGGGGATTGCGTCCGACACGCTCGGCGGCCTCGCGAACATTGGCGACATAGCGCTTCAGGACTGCTTTTGAAGGTGCCGCCACGAAAATGCACTCGGCATGCGCGCCGGCGAAATCCTTGCCGCGGCTGGAGGCGCCCGCCTGATAGAGCACGGGGGTGCGCTGCGGCGACGGCTCGCTGAGATGAATGCCGGGAACGCTGAAATGCTTGCCGGAATGGCGGATCGGGTGCACCTTTTCCGGCCGCGTGAAGATACCGGCTTCGCGATCGCGGATGACGGCGTCGTCTTCCCAGCTGCCTTCCCAGAGCTTGTAGCAGACTTCGAGATATTCCTCGGCCAGCGCATAACGATCATCATGCTGCGTCTGGGCCGACTGGCCGATATTGAGCGCGCCGCTGTTGAGATAGGAGGTGACGATGTTCCAGCCGACGCGCCCCTTCGTCAGATGATCGAGCGTGGAGATGCGCCGGGCGAAGGTATAGGGATGCTCGAAGGAGAGCGAAGCCGTCAGGCCGAAACCGAGATGCTCGGTCTCATAGGCCATGGTCGGGATGAGCTGAAGCGGATCGTTGACCGGCACCTGTGCCGAATGGCGCAAGGCCGCCTCCACATTGCCGTTCAGCACGTCATAGACCCCGAGCACGTCGGCGATGAACAAGCCGTCGAATTTGCCGCGCTCCAGCGTCTTTGCCAGATGGACCCAATAATCGAGGTCCTTGTAGGTCCAGGATTTGTCGCGCGGATGGCGCCAGAGGCCTGGTGACTGGTGTCCGACGCAATTCATGTCGAAGGCATTGAGCCTGATTTGGCGTGTCATTTTGCTATTCCTGCGATTGTATCGTTCGGCCGGCGCTCAGGCGCCGACGGCTCTCTTGTTGACGAAGCTGAAGGCGAGCACGGCGAAGATCAGCAAGCCGGTGCCGACCTGCTGCCAGTAAAAGTTCAGGCCCGTCAGCAGCAGGCCATTGGCAACGATGCTTAGGAGCAGAACCCCAAGCACCGTGCCGGCGACGTTCGGCCGGCCCAGCGGCGAAAACGTCGTGCCGATGAAGGTGGCGCCGATGGCGTTCAGCATGAAGCCGTTGCCGGAGGAGGGGATATAGACGGTGACCGTCGCCGTCAGGATTAACCCGGCAAAGGCAGCAATCGTGCTTGCAAGAATGAAGGTCACGGCAACATGCTTTGCCAGTCCGATCCCCGAATAGCGCACCGTGCGCGGCTGGATGCCGATGGCAAGCACGACTCGGCCGAAGCGCATGCGTGCAAACAGAAGGGCCGCGCCCGCGATAATGATCATGGCAATCAGAAGCGGCACAGGAAGGCCGGCAATCGTTCCATGGCCGATAAAGCGGAAAGCCGCGGGGACACCCGAGGGCGGCAGATAGACCGGATTGCCGCCATCCGTCAGCAGCTGCTGGATGCTGCGGCCGATGAACAGCGTTCCGAGCGTTGCCAGGAATGGCGACACGCCGATCGCCGAAATCAGGACTGCATTGACGGCGCCGACCAGGGCTCCGGCGCCAAGGCCCGCCAGAGCGGCCAGCGGCACGGGCAGGCCCGCAAGAATACCGGAAACGAAGGCGAAGCTTGCGAAATCGACTGCCGTCCCGACCGAAAGATCGATGCCGCCAGCGGCAACGGCGAAGGTCATGGCGATCGACACGATGGCGAGCAGCGTGAAGTTGTTGAAGAGAATGCTCTGCAGATTGCCGACGCTGAGAAACGTCGGCGCCACGGTCGAAAACAACGAGAAGACGACGACAAGGGCGATAATGAGCCCATAACGGGCGAGCCCGGCGAATGATCGTGTCGGAGCGATGGCAGCGGTCATGGCTCAGATCTCTCGCTTGCGCAACAGGGTGGTGGCCGAAACCACGATGAGGATCAGCAAGCCCTGAACGCCGCTGACCAGCGTGCTTGGCAGGTTCAGCAGCTGAAAGCCGTTGATGAGAAAGCCGACAAACAGCGTCGAGATCAGCGTGCCGCCGATGGTCGGTACGAGCCGGCGCGAGAAGACCGAGCCGAGCAATGCGGTGACGACGACGGGAAGCAGCATCTCGCCCGATCCGGTGGTGCTGCCGCTGAGATAGGCGACCGACAGGATGCCGGCGATGCCGCCACACAGGCCACTGGCGATGAAAGCCCCGGCGATGAGGCTTTTCAAGGGTAATCCGGCGGCGCGTGCGGCCTCCGGAAACTCGCCGACGGCATAGAGCCTGAGGCCGAGCGGAGTGAATTGCACGATCGCCGTGACGATGATGGTAAAGCCGATCAGCACATAGGCAAGGATCGGAATACCGAAGCCGTCCGAAGATGAAAGAACGGTCAGGAGGTCAGTCGAGGCCGGAAGTACCGTGTTCTGCGTGAGAACAAGCTCCAGTCCGGCAACGATATTCATCACCGCGAGCGTCGCCAGCAACGGCACGATGCCGGCAAAAACGATCGCCAGCGCATTGACAATGCCGATCGCCAACCCGGTGGCCAGCGCACCCGCTGCGGCGATCAGGTCGCTGAAGCCGAGTTGGATGAGGGTTGCGTAGATTGCGGCGCTCAGCCCCATATTGGCGGCAAGCGAGAGGTCTATGCCGCCCGTGACCACATTGGAGCCGCCTGCTATCAGCACGATCGTCAGGCCGATGGCGAGAACACCCGAAATGGCCGATTGTCCGAGCACGTTGCCGATATTGCCGACCGTGAGGAAATAAGGCGCGGTCAGCGCGAAAATCGCGAGGATGGCTGCGAAGGCAAGCAGCGAACCGAACCGCAAGGCCGCAGCCGCAAGCCTGCCGCCGGTCGGCAGCGCCTTCGCCGTCACAGGCTCGGGGAGGGAGGCATATTGTATATCAGCCGACATGGCGCAATCCTTCCAGGGCGCCGGTCGATGCCGACAGTACTTCATCTGTTGTGGTCTGAGAGGAGATCAGTTCGCGCGTGACCCGACCGCGAAACAGCACGAGGATCCTGTCGGTAATGCCCACAAGCTCCTGGAGATCCGAGGACAGCACGATCACACCGGCACCTCGCGCAGCAAGCTCGCCGATCAGCGAATAGATTTCGATTTTCGAGCCGATATCGACGCCGACGGTCGGCTCGTCCAGCAGATAGATCTCCGACCGACGGCTCAGCCATTTGGCAATCGCCACCTTCTGCTGGTTGCCGCCCGAAAGGGTGCGCACCAGCGCCTCACGGCCGGCCGTCTTGATCTGCAGCCGCTTGATCAGCTCGTCGGTATCGTCGCTTTCCCGCTTGCGGTTGAGAAAACCGAAGCGCGTATAGCGGCCAAGGCTCGACAGCGTGATGTTTTCCCGCACGCTGAGCTCCAGACCCACGCCATGGCCGCGCCGGTCCTCCGGCACCAGGGCTAACTGGTGATCGACGGCTTCGACCGGATTGCGTAGCTTCAGGCCGCGCGCATCGACATCGATCGTCCCGCTTGTTGCCGTCTGCAATCCGAATAGGGTCCGCACGAGATCCTTTGCTCCCGAGCCGAGCAACCCCGTAATGCCGAGGATCTCGCCGCGATGCAGCGAGAGGTTGACGTCATGAAACCGGCCCGTTGCCGAGAGGTTTTTGACCTTGAGGATTTCCTCGCCCAGTTCGACCTTCCGTTTGGGAAACATGTCGGCAATGTCGCGCTCGACCATCAGACTGGCGATCCGGCCGGCCGAGATCTCGCCCCTTGTCAGAGAAGCGACGTCGACACCGTTGCGCAGAACGGTAACATCGTCGCACAGGGCCTCGATTTCGTTGAGATAATGCGAGACGTAGATGATGGTTACGCCTTCGCTGCGCAGACGTCGGATCAGGCGAAACAGGATTTCGGCCTCCTGCCGCACCAGCGCCGCGGTCGGCTCGTCGAAGACAAGGACCTTCGGCTTGTGTAGCAGCGCGCGGGTGATCTGAACGATCTGCCGCTCCGCGGTCGAGAGCTCGCCGATCAATGCATTCCTCGGCAGATCGACGCCGAAATAATTGGCGAGGAGTTCGCCAGCGCGGCGTTGCATGGCGCGGCGATCCAGGAAGGGCGTCTTGCCCAGGCGAATTTCCCGCCCGAGAAAAAGCGATTCTCCGACGGTAAAGGTCGGAACCAGCAGCCGATCCTGGTGGATGAAATGAATGCCGAGCTCTTCACAGAGATGCGGCGTCAGGCGATCATAGACCCGGCCGTCAATCTCGATGCGGCCCTCATCCGGGGTGTGTAGGCCGGCCAGGAGCTTGATCAGCGTGGATTTGCCGGCGCCGTTCTGCCCGACAAGTCCGTGCACGGTGCCGCTCGTGATGGCGAGCGACGCTCCTGCCAACGCTTGCGCGCCGCCGAAGCGTTTGACGATGCCATCGAAGCGCAGAATATCCGACGCGCTGTCTGCCTTAGTCGCCCGTTCGATTGCGGTCATGAAAGGAAGCCCCTCGTATTGAAGGGCGATGCGGTGCGATCCGCATCGCCGTTTGCAGATCAACCGATACCGAGCGTCTTGATCACGTCGGCGACATTGCTCTTGTTGGCCAAGAGCGCGGGGACGTAGGTCTCGCGCGGCAGTGTCTGGCCAGACAGCAGCTTGGCGACATTGCGGATGGCGGTGCGGCCGATTTCCGCCGGCTGCTGGGCAGCATCGGCGCCCGCCGGCGAATTGGGATCGGCGACGAGCTGCAGTACTTCCGGGCTGCCGTCGACGCCGTAAGTGCGGATCTCGTTGCGGCCGGCGGCCGCGAGAGCCTGCGTGGCGCCCAGCTGCGGAATGTCCCAGGCCGACCAGATCGCCTTGATCGAGCCCTTCTCCGGATATTTGTTGAGGATCGCGGTAATCTGGGTGAAAGCGTCCTGAACCGTATTCGGAATGACGTCGCGTAGCTCCGGCTGGATAATTTTCACCTTCGGGAAGTATTTCACCACGTTGACGAGCTGGTCATAGCGGATCGCGCAGGGCGTCACGCCGTAGAAGCCGTTGAAGACGACGATATTGCCTTCGCCGCCGATGTCGGAGACGAGCTGCAGCGCCAGGTCCTTGCCGATGCCCCAATTGTCCGACGTGGTGTTATTCAGCGAATTGGTCGAGCCGACATCGACGGTCAAAACGGGAATACCGGCGTCGCGGGCCTTTTTAAGCCAGGGATCGATGACGCTCAGCGTGCCGAGGATCTGGACGATGGCGTCCGGCTTCTGCGCAATCAGCGTCTGCAGCTGCGACACCAGCTTGCCGTCATTGCGGCCGGCATCGACGGCGATCGGCGTGCCGCCCAGCCGCTTCACTTCGTCGATTTGCGCGTTGTAAGCCTGCAGGTCGAAATAATGGTCGGTTCCGGTCGCGCTGATGGCGATGCGCTTGCCTTTCAACGACAATGCGTCGTCGGCAGCGGCAGCGGTTTTCGACAGGATGCTCGAAGCCGCAAGCGCGGTCCCGGCTACGGCCGTCAACTTCAAAATATCCCGGCGTCCGAGGCCGGTCGCTTGTCCTTTGGTCATGAAAGCACCTCTCCAGCAATCCAAAATGCCAATAGATTACAAAATAGATAGATTTAACGATTTACGGAGGAACGTTTTTCCAAAACGGTGACACATATGGAAATTTCCATGATGTCGTCTTTCGCTCGCTGCATCGGGTTTTGCGATGATGTGGGCTGGCGGCACCAAACCGTATGCATTTCCGATGTCGGGATTGTGCTCCAAGTGCCGGCCCATTCGCGAGGCACGTCCTTGCCGCGATCTATTCGGCTGGCGAACAAAGAATCTCCGAAGGCAGGCAAAATCGGACGATTTAATCTACTAAAAACATAGAGATTATATCTAATAATTGCATGCGTCGCAGGGCGATCTGTCCGTCAGACGACGCTTTCGGTTGATCGTGAGGATCGCGACGATGAAATTTATCACACGGCTCGCATTGTCGGCCGTTGCCCCTCTTCTTTTGATGCAGGCAGCATTGGCAGCCGGGGTCAACGGCGCGCCTGCGCCCTTCGACAAGGGGGGCGTGAAGGTTGCTCTGGTCAGCTATATCTCCGCTGGCGACTTCTTCCAGGCCTATCAGGCCGGTGCGGAAGCACAGGCAAAGGCGCTCGATATCGACCTGCGCGTCTTCCCCGGCCGTCAGGATGCCGCCGCCCAGCGCGAGCAGATCCTCCAGGCAATCAATCTCGGCGTCTCCGCTATCGTCATCGATCACGGCCTGCCGGAATCGCTTGGCGATGTCGTCCAGCAGGCGCTCGACAAGGGCATCAAGGTCGTCGCTTTCGATGTCAATCTCAACAATCCGAAGATCCCGCAGGTCGAGCAGAGCGATCGCGAGCTTGCCGATCTCGCTTTGAAGCAGGTGGTCAAGGATAACGGCGACAGCTTCAAAGCAGGCTATGTCTATGTTGCCGGCTTCGCGCCGCTCGATCGCCGCAACGAGGTCTGGGACACGTTCAAGAAACAGAACGCGGGGGTCATCGAGAAGGCCCGCTTCGGCAATGTCAGCGATACGACGGCGACGTCGACCGCCGACCAGGCAAAGGCGGTGCTGACGGCCAATCCCGATATATCAGTCGTCTTCGCTCCCTATGACGAATTCGCGCGGGGTGTGAAGCTCGCCGCTACGGATCTCGGCATCACGGGCAAGCTGAAGATCTATTCGGCTGATGTGTCGACCGCGGACATCCAGGAGATCACCGAGCCGGGCAGCCCCTGGGTCGCGACGGTTGCGACCAATCCGGCCGTGGTCGGCGCCGTCTCCATCCGTGCCGCGGCTTTACAGGTGGCGGGCCAAGAGGTTCCGCATCAGATCACCGTCAAGCCGACGCTGCTGACGCAGGAAGGTCTGCGGGCGGCCGGCGTCAAGACGATCGAGGAGCTGGCACAGAAAGTTCCCGCCTTCAGCGCGAGCGATGCGGTGACCGCAAGCTGGATACCGGACAGGCTTTTTTAAGCTGCCGACTTCGATCTTTCGGCGGAGTCCTCTGATCCCGCCGGATTACGTTACTAAACCGGAGTTCACATCATGAGCCAGTCCAACGTCGTCTTTGCGAGCAATCGAAACACCACGCGAGAGGACCTCTTTGCCAGAGCCGAAGAGATTGCCGCGGATCTTTCGAAGCGAGCTGCAGAACTTGACCGCGAGGGACGGCCCCCGCTCGGCGAAATCGTCAAACTGAAGAATGCGGGGCTGCTGAACGCCCTGCACGCACAGCAGATCGGCGGTGGCGGTCTCGACTGGGTGGATGGATTGCAGCTGGTGCGCATCCTTGCGCGCGGCGAAAGCTCCATCGGACAGCTTCTCGGCTATCACTACGTCAACAGCCAATATGTCTATTGGGCCTTCGACGAGGCACGAGCGCAGGAGTTCGGCAGCAAGACGGTTGGCAACAGCCTCTATTGGGGCGCCGCCGTCAATCCGCGCGATCCGGGCCTCGTGCTGACGCGCCGCGGCAACGGTTATGTCCTGAATGGCCGCAAATCCTTCTCGACGGCCGCTCGCGTATCCGACTATATCAATGCCAATGCCGCCCTTGATGACAAGATTGTCGGCTTTGCCGTTCCGACCAATCGGGCCGGTTACAAGGCCAATGACGATTGGGACAATTTCGGCCAGAGACTGTCGGACAGCGGCAGTGTCGAATTCCACGATTTTCCCGTCTATGAAGAGGATCTGGACAGGGCAGCAACCGTCGGCGGCGAAGCGCCGGTGCTCGCAACCTTCAACACGCCCCTCATTCAGCTCGTTTTCGTGAACTTCTATCTCGGCACGGCTGAAGGCGCATTGCGAGAGGCGGTCGACTATGTCCGAACGACGACGCGGCCGTGGATCACATCCGGCGTCGAACGTGCATCGGACGACCCCTATATTCTCGAACGTGTCGGCGAGTTCACCGCTGCCCTGAAGGCTTCCGTCGCGCTGGCCGACAGCGCCGCGGCGGCGGTTCAGAAGGCGCTCGCAAGAGGAAACAAGGCGACGGCGCGGGAGCGCGGCGAGGCGGCAGCAGAAGCCTATGCGGCGAAGGTGCATGCGACCCACGTCGCGCTCGATATCACCTCGCGCGTCTTCGAGCTCACCGGTGCGCGTTCGACCGCGGAGAAATATCGCTTCGATCGCTTCTGGCGCAACGTGCGGACCCATACGTTGCACGATCCGGTCTTCTACAAGGCCAAGGAAGTCGGTGAATTCGTGCTGAATGATCGGATTCCCGAGGTCAGCCTCTACAGCTGAATACCTGGGCAAAGACACGGTGCAGCCTAAAAAGTGGGGAGCTCGCAATCTGCGCCGGTGATGACGTCACCGGCACTCAAAATCGGTTAACGCTGTTGGTTCTGGTGTGGTGCTGGCCAGGGTTGGAACACTCCGCAGCTCTAGCTGCGCGCCTCCAGCCGTGGTTTTCACGCAATGCCGGACAATTCATGCTTTGATGTCCGGCTCATAAATCCTGTGCTCGACTCATTATTCTGGGGAGGGCGGTCCGCACATGCCGCAATGCGCACACGTTCCTCGCTAGGATCTCTTCTCTCGCGAATCGCTGCAACGCCCTTTTCCACAAGGGCAGGCGATCGCGATTGAGAATGAAATTGATCCAATGGAGTCCTTCATGGCTGACATCCGCACACCACTTTCCGGGGTGATACCGAAGATTTCCGTCGTCGGTGTCGGCGGTGGCGGCGGCAACGCCATTAACAATATGATCGCGCAACAACTTCAGGGCGTTGAATTTATCGCGGCAAATACGGATGCACAGGCGCTTGCGACGTCGAAAGCGACAAGACGCATACAACTTGGGGCACAGGTGACGGAAGGTCTCGGCGCAGGCTCCCTGCCGGAAATCGGGCGAGCCGCCGCTGAGGAATCCATTGATGAGATCATGGATCATCTCCAGGGCACGCACATGTGCTTCGTCACGGCCGGAATGGGTGGTGGCACTGGCACGGGCGCTGCCCCAATCATCGCTCAGGTCGCGCGGCAGGCGGGCATCCTCACGGTCGGTGTCGTCACCAAGCCCTTTACGTTCGAAGGCAACCGGCGCATGCGCACAGCCGACGAGGGCATCGAGCAACTCCGCAAAAGTGCCGATACTGTCATCGTCATTCCCAATCAGAACCTATTTCGCATTGCGGATGCCACGACCACCTTCGAAAATGCCTTTGTGACTGCGGACCGGGTCCTGTATGCGGGCGTCAGCTGCATCACGGATCTGATTATCAAGGAAGGTCTCATCAACCTCGACTTCGCCGACGTCAAATCCGTAATGCGGGGAATGGGGCGTGCGATGATGGGAACGGGCGAAGCGTCGGGGCCGGGCCGCGCATTGAAAGCGGCCGACGCCGCCGTTTCCAACCCGCTTCTGGACGATATGAGCATGAAAGGCGCGCGGGGCGTGCTGATTTCCATTTCCGGCGGGACGGACATGACGCTATTCGAGGTCGATGAGGCCGCCAGCCGCATCCGCGACGAAGTCTTTGCCGATGCCGATATCGTTGTCGGTGCGATCTTTGACAAGAATCTCGACGGCGTGTTCAGGGTATCGGTCGTTGCAACCGGTCTGGAAAGTCTTGCGGCGTCCGCCGGTCAGCCCATGGAAATCAATATGGATCGGCACTAACTGGCTTCAGAGTGGCGCTCCCGATTTATGCCTTTGATTGTATGAAAGCCCCGGCGCCTGCGACGGGGCTTTCGTCTATCCGTCAAAGCGCGCCGTTCTTCGGCGGGATGACGTCGTTCAGGTGATAGTTGCCGACGACGTGATATTTCCAGCGAACGGGGTCGTGAAGCGTATGCGTGCGGGCATTGCGCCAGTGACGGTCGAGATTGAGGTCGAGCTTCACGGACGCTGTTCCGGCAAGTTCAAACAGCGTGTTCGTCGCTTCGATCGCGATTTCCGTCGTCAGCACCTTCGCTGCCGCAACGGCGAGTGTCGCTTCGACCACTCTCTTTTCGGTCGTCTCGACCTGCGCGGCGTCGACCTTGCGGCCGGCGCGCTCGATGGTTGCGGTTGCGGCTTCCAGTCGGATGGCGATCTGGCCGACCTTGGCGATCGTCAGCGGATCGTCGCTCGCGCGCTCCACGCCGCTATCCATCCAGGGGCGCGATCGGGTTTTTACGAAGTCAAGCGTTTCGGCAAAGGCGGCTCGGGCAATACCGAGATCGACGCCGGCATGGATGATCTGGCCGACCGAGCCGATCGTCGTCGGTCGCTCGAAACCCTTGTGATGAAGGACGACATGGTCGGCATTCACATAGACATTGTTGAGGACCGTGGTGCCGCTGCCGGTCGTGCGCTGCCCGAAGCCATCCCAATCGTCGATGATTTCGATGCCTTCCGTGCCCTTGGGAACGAAAGCCATGACCAGCTTGTCGGCTTCATCAAGCGCGAAGACGGTGACCCAATCGGCAAAGAGAACACCAGTCGAATAGAACTTGCGGCCGTTGATGCGATAGCCGGGACCGTCGCGGGTGATGCGGGTATCATAGTGCCCGACCGTTTTCGTGCCGCGCTCGGAGAGGGCGTTGCCGAAGCGATCGCCGGCCAATGCGCGGCCGAAGAAATAGCGCTTCTGATCTTCAGAGCCGTCGATGCGCAGGGCTTCGAGGATGTAGAAATGATTCTGCGGGATCTGCCCGATCGAGCCGTCGGCCTCAGCCAGGATCGCGGTGATCTCCGCCAGCGTGGCATTGGAGACATCCAGGCCGCCATATTCCTCGGGAACGGTAATCGCCAGCAGTCCGGATAGAGCCAGTGCGTCCATTTCGGTGAAGGGTAGCAACCTTTCGCTATCGCGCTCCGAAGCGGTGGCGGCAAAGCGCGCTGCAAGCTCCTGCGCGACGGCCAGCGCCTGTTGCTCGGTCTCCAACAAGGTCGCCTCGGGATGCTTGGCGTTGATATGGTGCAATTGCGCGTTCATGGGCAGGCTCCGATTTCATTCGGCGCCACGATGCCGTATTCAAAGCGGGGGTTCGAGAAAAGCCATTTCGTTTTTACGGATGCGGTCGCGTCTTCATTCCTTTCTCTATAGAATTGATGGTCAATTGCTGCCTGAAGCTGTGTCGGCATTGATAATCATCGCCGTTCTCAGCCACTACCGACGCCCGGCGCGCCAGTCTTCAAAGCATCCGGCCGTCGTCGATCAGTCGTCGCGTCGCAACAAAAACGGTCGCCGGACGAGGGCGGTGCTGCGTCTTAGCAGCAGGCCTTGCCGATTGGATCGGTATTCGATGCTGTGTGGGGTTTTGTATTCTGCCGAGGCGGATAAAGGACGTACCGGCCGTGGACGACCGGTACGCAGTTCATTCTAGGAAGCCAGACGACGCACAGGCTGAACGGAAATAGGCTTGGCGGGAACCCGCAGAGGGCGCTTCGAGGCGACGGGCAACTTACGTGCCGTGCTGGTTTTCGCGGCTCCGAGCCAGCGAAGAATTGCGTCGAAGCCGGGCTGGGCCGCGCGCTTCAGTTCCGGGCTCATCTCCTCGTCCATGCCGCAGAGAGAGGCGATTTCCAGCCAGTCGACGCGGCCTGCCCGAAGAGGAGGGCGCGACTGGAAAACGATCAGGCCGATCATGAAGCCTTTGATATTCTCGAAGCTACGCGGCTGAAGCAGCGGCTTGAGCCGCATATCGCAGAAATCCGAAATCTTGCGCTGGAAAACGTCAGAGGCAGAGCTTTTCTTTATGGGCATTATTCATTCCTTGCAGGCGACATCATCCAAAGGTCGGGGTGTGGCCCGCTAAAGCACGGAAGTTAAGGAAGCGCAAACAACCGACCGATTGGCCGCTTTCAATTCTACGATACGTCGGCATTTGGCAAGTGGCAGATCGGTCACGCTTCGGTCAAACCCGCCGCCGGCTAGAGAGCGGGAGCCGGGGAGCGGTAAATGGGCGGCAGGCGCTTTACCGGGTAGCCGCTAAGATCATGAAAAAACTGTAACTTGCCTCCCGCGCCATTGAGAGCGACATTTTCCCTGCGCCGGAATTATGAGGTGAAAGACATGTCAGTCTTGGAAATATTGGTCAGACGCCGGATGCAGGAAGAATACGCCAAGGGTACATCGCCAGAGCGCATTACCCGCCTCCTGCAGGAATTCTTCAACGGAACAGAGGCCTCCCAGGCGGATGCTGTTTCGCGACGGTCGTCTGGCAATCCATAAAATACGAGGCCGGCCTCGATATCTTTCCGAAGGCCGGCCGTTTGTCGAAGCTGACTAATCCTTAAGCCACTCTCTACTGTGCCGCGTTCGATCCGGGCAGGCTCTCGACTGCCGCCAGGATCTTGTAGGCCGCGGAGACGCGGGCGGGGATCGGAAAGTTCCTGTTTGCCAAGAGGACGATGCCGACCTGGCGGACGGGAATGAAGGCCGCGTAGGCCCCAAAGCCGTTCGTCGAGCCTGTCTTGTTGATCAGCACATCCTTGCGCGGCGGCTGCGGCGGGTCGAGCCGTGTGACCTTGTGCGGCTCGCGCGCCATGTCGGATGAGTTGCCGGCGAGCAACCGCGCAAGCGTCGTCGGATAGGCATAGATTTCCCAGCCAAGCCCCTGCGTCATGTTGCCGACGGTGTAGTAGCTGACATGCGTCGCTTCGACTGCCCGCTGAAACGTTCCGTCGAGCTTCGAGCCATCCATATTGGCTTCGAGAACGGCAAGCATATCGGATGCCGTGGTCTTGATGCCATAGGCGGGCGTGTCCAGAACGCCGGGTCCGACGCGGATTGGCGTGCCCTTTTTCGAATAGCCATACGCATAGTTGCCCATCTCGGCGGCTGGAACGTGGACATAGGTGTGCTTGAGCCCGAAGCCGGTGATGACCTTGTCCTGCATCAGCATATCGAGCGGCTGGCCCATGACCCGCGCGGCCAGATAGCCGAACAGGCCGATGCTGGGGTTGGAATATTGCCGGTACGTACCGGGCACAAAGGACGGATGCCAGTTGCGATAATAGGCGGTCATTCCCTCATTGCTGACGCTGTCCGGGAATTGCAGGGGCAGGCCGCCGGCCGTGTATGTGCCGAGATCAAGAAGGCTGATCTTGTCGAAGGCCGTACCTGCCAGCTCCGGCATGTATTTCGTCGCCTTGTCGGAGAAAGACAGCTTCCCGCTGACTTCGGCGTAGGAGGCAAGCGTTGCCGCGAACGTCTTGCTGATGGAACCGAGCTCGAAGATCGTATCGTTCGTTACCTTCTGGCCGCTCTCCTTCGAGGCGACGCCGTAGTTGAAGACGTAGCGCTTGCCCTTGACCGTGACAGCAATTGCCATGCCCGGCACATCGTTTTCCTTCATGAGCGGACGAATGGTCTCGTTGACGGCCCGCTCCAGGCGGCTCTGATCGATGCCTTCGGCGTGGACGCCGGCGCCATAGAAGAGGCAGGAGGTGATTATTCCGAGTTTCGGCAGCGAAATGGCATGTATATTCAAGATGATATCCTCATGCTGACGGATGATGGGTAGTCTCAGATCGCTGCAGCGATACGACCGATTTCGGCAATGACGGCGTTGCGTTCGTCGGCTGAAATCGACGGTACCTCGCAATAAGCCGTCACGATGATCGGCGCGCGGTTCGACGGCCACAGCACCGCAATGTCGTTGGCATTGCCGGCTTTGTCGCCATTCGTCCCCGTCTTGTCGCCCACCAGCCAATCCCTAGGGACACCGGCGCGCAGGCGGGCGTCACCCGTCTTGTTGGTGATCAACCATGCGGCCAGTTGCGATCGCGAGGCCGCCGAAAGCACGTCGGTAAACAGAAGCCGCCGCAGGTTCTCCAGCATCGCGGCCGCCGTCGTCGTGTCGCGTTGGTCGTCCGGCGCGTCGTGGTAATTCAACGCGGGCTCTATGCGGTCGAGGCGGGTTATCTCGTCGCCGAGGCTTCGGCAGAAGGCGGTTAGCGCCTTGGGGCCGCCAAAGCTTGCAAGCAGGAGGTTCGCAGCAGCATTGTCGCTGAGCGTGACGGCTGCGGCACAGAGTTCTGCCACCGTCATGCCGTCGCCTACGTGCAACTTGGTTGCTGGCGAGCCGCCGATGATGTCGCCTTCCGAGTAACGAATGCGCCGATCGAGCTTTTCTTCGCCTTTGTCGACGCGTGCAAGCACCAGGGCTGCCGCCAGCGCCTTGAAGGTGCTGCACATCAGGATGCGTTCGCCGGCGCGGTGCTCGATGTGCTTGCCGCTCGCCATATCGAGAATGCTGACACAAATGCGGCCCGGATGCTTGCTCTCGATCGCTGCAAGCCGCGCTTCGCCGGAATGATCCTCCGCGGTGCGTCCAACCCCGCTTATCCCTGCCAGAACAGGCAGCGCGAGCAAGCCGCCGGCAAGGCTTTGCCGGCGTGACAGTAAGATCGTCATCTTGTTTCCACTTCGATTGATGTTGAGCAAAAGAGGCGCGTCTCAGGCTCCGTGGACGTCATTAGGATCCTGCAAATCACCTTGCGAGCCAGACTATGGCGTTGCTACATACCCTAGACAAACGATCAATTCTGGGCTTAGACATGAGAAAAACTTGGTCTTAGGACACAAATGGACATCTCACAGCTGCCGTTGAATGCGCTGCGCGTTTTCGAGGCCTCGGCGCGGCATTGCAGCTTCACGCGGGCGGGCCTCGAACTCCGGGTGACGCAGACGGCCATCAGCCATCAGGTCAAGGCGCTGGAGGACGTGCTGGGGGTGACCCTGTTCAAGCGCCTGCCGCGCGGCCTTGCCCTGACCGATGAAGGCCATGCGCTGCTACCCGTGCTGACCGATGCCTTTCGGCGCATGAGCGCCACGCTCAGCCAGCTGGAGGAGGGGAATTTTGCCGAGATCCTGACGATCGGCGTCGTCGGCACTTTCGCGATCGGCTGGCTGTTGCCGCGCCTCGGCAGCTTCAAGGCACAGCATCCGCATGTCGATCTGCGTCTGAAGACCAACAACAATCGCGCCGACATGGTGCTCGATGGGCTCGATTTCTTCCTGCGCTTCGGCGACGGCGCGTGGCATGGAACGGAAGCGATCCATCTCTTGGATGCGCCGCTGTCCCCGGTCTGCAGACCCGATATCGGCGAGCGGTTGCGCAGCCCGGCCGATCTTGCCGAGGTCGAGCTTTTGCGCTCCTACCGGATCGATGAATGGTCACTCTGGTTCAGGGTCGCCGGCCTGCAGCCTCCTCATCTTCGCGGTTGGATGTTCGATTCGTCGCTGACGCTGGTGGAGGCCGCCGCGCGTGGCGTCGGCGTCGCGCTCGTGCCCGTCGCGATGTTCTCTCATGACATCGAGGCCGGGCGCATCATGCAGCCGTTCCAGATTACGGCGACGACCGGCAGCTATTGGCTGACGCGATTGAAATCGCGGGCGGAAACGGCATCGATGAAGGTGTTTCGCCAGTGGCTGATTGGCGAAATCGAGGAGATGCCGGGATAGGCCGCGCAATTAAATCGGCCCCAGGCAGACGCTAGGGGCCGGTTGAGGTATTGACTTCGAGCAGTGGTCGACGTGTTAGCTTGCGAGCTTCCTTATATCGGCAGGTTGCAGACCATACGCATGTTGCAACATCATTGTCCGTTTTGATGGCGTCTGCTAAAGGCTGATCCATCACTACCTATCGCGCCACGGAGCTATTGGCATGGGGACCCTAAAGTCAGCAGATAGATAAGCCGCAACAGCTTCTTGTTGTTGCGGCGTGCTGTCGAACTCATTCCAACTGGACCCCAGTGGCAGACGCCGCCCGATTTCTCTTTCGAGCGGAATTTTCTCATGTCTGACATACGCCCGTCATGGGCCTACTCGCTGCCGGCGGCACTGCTGCTGATGGCGCCTTTCGACATTCTCGCCTCGCTGGCGATGGACATCTACCTTCCCGTCGTTCCATCGATGCCCGGCATCCTGAACACGACGCCTTCGGTCATTCAGCTGACGCTGAGCCTCTATATGATCATGCTTGGCCTCGGGCAGGTCCTGTTCGGTCCGCTTTCGGATCGCATCGGCCGTCGTCCTGTGCTGCTTGCCGGGGCGATCCTCTTCGCTGGAGCCTCTCTCGGAGCGGCTGGCTCATCGACGGCGGCTGCCTTCGTCTTTTGCCGGCTGCTGCAGGCCATCGGAGCCTCGGCGACACTGGTTGCAACCTTTGCAACTGTCCGGGATGTCTATGGCAATCGGCCGGAGCAGGCGATCATCTATGCCGCGTTTGGCGCGATATTGTCCTTCGTGCCTGCACTTGGCCCCATAGCAGGCGCGATGATCGCCGATCGGTTCGGATGGCGTGCCATTTTCATGCTGCTGGCACTTCTGGCCTTGGCCGCGACGATCAACGCCATGGCAAGGTGGCGTGAAACGCGGCCTGCAGGTTCGAGAGGGCCACGCCGCTCCATTTGGCCGATCTTCACAAGCTTCCCGTTCTGGACCTACACGCTGGCCTTCAGCGCGGGCATGGGCACATTCTTCGTGTTCTTCTCGACGGCACCACGCGTGCTGATCGGCCGGGCCGGCTATTCGGAACTCGGCTTCAGCATCGCATTCGCAACGGTCGCAGTCGTTATGATCGCGGCAGCGCGCTTCGCTGGATCATTTGTCGAGCGGTGGGGTGTTGCAGGCTGTGTCGCGCGGGGCATGGCACTGCTTCTTATTGGCGCGGCTGGTCTGGTATTTGGTCAGGTCTACGGCTCGCCGTCCTTTACAAGCTTCGTACTGCCAATGTGGATCATGGCCCTTGGGATCGTCTTTGCGGCATCGGTGACAGCGAACGGAGCGCTTGCGGAATTCGGTGATATCGCCGGATCGGCCGTGGCGTTCTACTTCTGCATCCAGAGCCTGATCGTCAGCATCGTCGGTACGCTGGCGGTGACAGCGCTGGGTGGCGAAAGTGCATGGCCACTGGTGGGCTTCTCCACGCTCATGGCATTGCTGGTGCTGGCAGCACTGCATGTCTTGCGACGCCAGAATGCCATAGCCTGATCTGCAAAGCGCCTGCTTTCCGGCGGGCGCGTTTGGAGGCCTGCCCGCGAAAGTCGAATTTCGCGGGCAGCCGAGGCCGGTTTATGCAATCCGAACGCCGCGCCAGGAATTGCCTTATCGCCATCCCAACGCCGGAGCGACATGGGTCAGAATGGATTCGATAACATGGGCGTTGTATTCGACGCCAAGCTGGTTCGGCACGGTCAGGAGCAGGGTATCGGCTGCGGCGATCGCCTCATCTTTCGCCAATTCCTCGATGAGCACGTCGGGCTCGGCCGCATAGCTGCGTCCGAAGATGGCGCGCGTCTTCTCGTCGATGAAGCCGATCTTGTCGGCGTCCTTGCCGCTGCTGCCGAAATAGGCACGGTCGAGATCGTTCACCAAAGCGAAGATGCTGCGGCTCACCGAAACGCGTGGTTCGCGCTTGTGTCCTGCCTCTTTCCAGGCCTCGCGGTAGAGCTTGATCTGGTCGGCCTGTTGAACGTGGAAGGGCAAGCCGCTTTCGTCGTCCTTGAGCGTCGAGCTCTGCAGGTTCATGCCGAGCTTTGCCGCCCATACTGCCGTGGCATTGGAGCCTGCGCCCCACCAGATCCGCTCGCGCAGGCCTTCCGAATAGGGCTCGAGGCGCAAGAGGCCGGGAGGATTAGGGAACATCGGGCGGGGATTGGGTTGCGCAAATCCTTCACCGCGCAGGAGATCGAGCAGCACTTCCGTGTGCCTGCGTCCCATATCGGCGTCGCTCTCGCCATCCATCGGCGTATAGCCGAAGTGGCGCCATCCATCGATCACCTGTTCCGGCGAGCCGCGGCTGATGCCGAGCTGCAGCCGCCCGCCGGCAATGAGATCGGCGGCACCCGCATCCTCCGCCATATAGAACGGGTTTTCGTAGCGCATGTCGATAACAGCCGTGCCGATTTCGATGCGGCTGGTCCTGGCACCGACTGCTGCCAGCAGGGGGAATGGCGAGGCAAGCTGGCGCGCGAAGTGATGCACGCGGAAATAGGCGCCGTCTGCCCCCAATTGCTCGGCCGCGACAGCGAGATCGATCGATTGCAGGAGCGTGTCGCCTGCCGATCTCGTCTGCGATTGGGGTGATGGCGTCCAATGGCCGAATGAAAGGAAACCGATCTTCTTCATGATATCATCCTGCTATATCCGGTTTGCCGGCTCGATGTTGCATCATACATGTCCATGCAGACACATATGACGCCCGTCCGAGGGCCTGCTTGCCTGGGTCTTCATGTCATAGCTTACAAAGGCCGTAGGTTCAGGCGGCTATATGTGCATGGATGCAGTGGATGGAACAGCACAATCTGTGAACTGATCGTCAATGCCGATAGAGCTTGCGTTCTTCTCCATCATGGTTTCCTGCGTGTCGCCGAACATGAACAAATTTTAACGAAGACATTAACAATCGGATAACGCACCACACCGAAACTGCCGCGCGTGTGAGTGCTTCTCTCGCTTTCAACGTCCTTGAAACAAGAAATGGCAGGAAACTATGTTTACTAGAAAATTCGCCCCCGCTCTGGTCTTCGTCGCATTCGGCGCCGGTATTGCGCATGCGGAAGTGCCCGTCCGTATCGATCAATTCGATCATTGGGGCGCATATTCTTATAAATCCGGCGATAGTGTCAGTTGCTATGTGCTGTCGAGGCCGGTCGCGCAGCAACCCGCCAGTGTCGACCATGGCGACAATTTTTTCATCGTCTCGCGCCTGTCTCCCAGCGACAAATTGGTTCCCGAAGCCGCGATGGGCTACGATCTGAAAGACGGCACGCAAATGACGGCTGCGGTTGGCGACAAGACCTTTCCGATGTTCACGAAAGACCGCCACGGCTGGGTGAGGGATGAAACCCAGGAACCTTCCATGATCAGGGCCATGAAGGGCGGCGCGCAATTGGAACTGCAGGCAACGTCCAGACGCGGCACCGCCACAAGCTATTCCTACTCGCTATCAGGCATTACGGCGGCGTTGAAACGCATAGAAACATGCAAATGATCCCGTAGGCACCCGAGGTGCGGGTGGCGCTCCCATCGCCAGGAGTTATATGGCAGGAATGACCTGATGGCGTCTTTCTATTCGCATGGAAGACGCCAAAGGCCGATATCTCTTGTGAAATCAAAAATCCTGATATAAATGATATCCATTGATTGGGGTATTCGGGATTCTATGCAGCGCGGCTTTCTGACAATTTATGCGGGCGAGAACGCCGCAGTCTTCAGGGCACTTTCAGCGCCGGCCCGCGTCGAGATGCTGAAACTGCTCTGCGCCAAAGGTTCGATGAACGTCAACGAGATTGCTCGGGAACTCGATCTGCCGCAATCTACCGTCGCAACGGCTATCATGATCCTGGAGGAAGCCGGTCTTGTCGAGACCAAGGCTGCGAAAGCGCGCAAGGGCTACCAGAAGATCTGTACCGCGCTTTATGATGAAATCCTGCTGAGCTTCGAGGACCAGGCCTTCAAGCACGACGAGGACGTAATCGAGGTCGCCATGCCGATCGGCCTTTATACGAGCTGCGAGACGCATGCGCCTTGCGGCCTTTGTTCGACCGAAGGCGTGATCGGCCTCCTCGACGTTCCCGATTATTTCCTTGATCCGCAACGCATGCAGGCCGGTCTTCTCTGGTTCGGCCGCGGCCATGTCGAGTATAAATTCCCGAACAATGCCAAGATCTTGAACCGGAATGTCAATGCCATCGAATTCTCGATGGAGCTGTCGTCCGAGGTGCCGGGCACCAATCCGGACTGGCCGTCCGACATTACTGTCTGGATCAACGGCGTCGCCGCCGGTACATGGACGTCCCCCGGTGACTACGGCGACAAGCGCGGCGCTTTCACACCGGGCTGGTGGAAGCTGGAAGGTTCTCAGTACGGAAAGCTCAAGACCTGGCGAATCTCGAAGAAGGGCACGTTCATCGACGGCGTTGCCGTATCTGATGTGACCATCGACGATCTCGCCATCAGCCAGCATTCCTCGATCCGGCTGCGCATCGGCATTGCCGACGACGCCCGCAACACAGGGGGCGTCAATATTTTCGGTCGTGGCTTCGGCAATTATGGCCGCGATATTCTGATGCGCGTCGATCTGGCATAAGTATATATCATAAATTATGATATATAGCATATGATCGAGATAAATTTCCGATAAGTCGTATTTTTAATAACTATTTGTTTTTGCAAGCTGTTTCTCTATCAGGAAATTAACGCCATTACGACTTTCAAGTTGTTTTCCACTTTAAAAGCGTTGACGGCCTTCCAAAAGTATATCAAGATCAAGGTATAAGAACGAAATATATGATATATATGGGAGGAAGGCCGTGAAGGCGCATGTGATCGTCCATCGTGATTTTCGAATTGCCGACATCGACGACCGGCTTTACAGCGCTTTTCTGGAGCATCTGGGCAGAGCGATCTACGGGGGCATCTACGAGCCCGGTCATCCGACCGCCGATGAGAACGGCTTCCGCAAGGACGTGATCGAGCTGGTGCGCGAGCTCAACGCACCCTATTGCCGCTATCCCGGAGGCAATTTCGTTTCCGCCTATAATTGGGAAGACGGGGTGGGCCCCAGTTCCGAACGGCCGGTGCGTCTCGATCTCGCCTGGCGGACGCGTGAGAGCAACCAGATCGGCGTCAATGAATTCGTCGATTGGTGCAAGAAGGCCAATACCAAGCCGATGCTCGCGGTCAATCTCGGCTCGCGCGGCCTGGATGCGGCGAGAAACTTCCTCGAATATTGCAATCATCCGGGCGGCACCTACTGGTCGGATCTGCGGCGCAAGCACGGTTGGTCCGATCCGCATGGCGTGAAGCTCTGGTGCCTCGGCAATGAAATGGATGGTCCCTGGCAGGTCGGTCACAAGTCTGCCTATGAATATGGCCGCCTGGCCGACGAAACCGCAAAGGCCATGCGCGGCTTCGACAAATCTCTCGAACTGGTGGTTTGCGGCTCGTCTAATTCCGACATGAAGACCTATCCCGATTGGGAAGCGCAGGTTCTGGACCAGTGCTATGACAGCGCCGATCATATCTCGCTGCACATGTATTTCGCCAATCGCGAAAAGAACACGCTCAACTATCTGGCCAAGGCCGAAAAGCTCGACCGCTACATCGTCACCATCGGCGGCGTCATCGACTATATCAAGGCAAAGAAGCGGTCGAAGAAGACGATCGGCATTTCCTTCGATGAGTGGAACGTCTGGTACCATTCCAACCAGCAGGACAAGGAGATCCTTGCTCGTGACGAATGGCCGGATGCGCCGCATCTGCTCGAGGATGTCTATAATTTCGAAGACGTGCTGCAGGTCGGCGGCATCCTCAATACGTTCATTCGCCGCTCCGACCGCGTGCGGATTGCCTGTATAGCCCAGCTCGTCAACGTCATCGCGCCGATCATGACGGAAGACGGCGGACCGGCGTGGCGGCAGACCATTTACTACCCGCTCTATTTCGCCTCGAAATATGGTCGCGGTTATGCGCTGCGTCTCATCACCGATGGCCCGACCTATGACAGCGACGAGGCCGACGACGTACCTTATCTCGACGTATCAGCCGTGCATGACGACCTTGGCAAAATGGTCACCCTGTTTGTCGTCAACCGTCATCCGGACAGCGCGCTCGATCTCGACACCCGTCTCGAAGGATTTCCCGGAGCCCGCGTCGTCGAGCAGCATGAGATGGTGCACAGCGATCTGCAGGCGGTCAACACGGCGAGGCAGCCAAACGCTGTCGTACCGACAAGTACGAGTGACGCGAAAGTGGAAGACGGTCGCCTTCGCGCTACGTTGAAACCATTGTCATACACGGTAATCCGGCTGTCGGTATGACGGCCGGTGGGCGCTGATCGCGAGGAGGCGGTCCAGCTGGCCTTGAAAGCATAAGGGGAAGAAAGAGCGACGCGCCCGACACCTGTTCGGACGCGCTGGCAATCGACAACAAAGGGAGGAGATCATGCAGCAGTGGAAGAAGCTTGCTTTCGGCGTCGCATTGGCCACGTTCGGCTTTATCGCGACAGTCCAGGCTCAAGACTATACCGCCTTGCCACGCAAGGAGACCTTGATCGTCGAAAACCCTGAGGGGACGATCAAGAATCCGGGCTGGTTCAATATCTGGGTCAATGGCGGCGGCGGCGTTTCGACCGGCTTGCAGCAGCTGACCATGGATACGCTCTGGTACATCGATCCGGAAAAAGGCCTGGGCGGCTCTGCCTGGGACAATTCGCTCGCTGCGGACAAGCCGCAATATAATGACGACTTCACCCAGATGACGGTGAAGCTGCGCAAGGGCATCTACTGGAGCGACGGCGTCGAATTTACCGCCGACGATGTGGTCTACACCGTCAAGACGCAGATGGATCATCCGGGCATGAACTGGAGCGCCGCTTTCTCGGTGCAGGTCGCCAGTGTCGAAGCGCCGGATCCCTATACCGTCGTCTTCAAGCTGAAAAAGCCGAATTCGCGCTTTCACGCCATCTTCACCGTTCGCTGGAACGGCGCGTGGATCATGCCGAAGCATGTCTTCGAGAAGGTTGCCGATCCCGTTCGTTATGATAACGCCAATCCCGTCTCGCTCGGCGCCTACAAGCTGAAGGCCTACGATCCGCAGGGCAAGTGGTATACCTGGGAGAAGCGTGACGACTGGCAGCGCACCTCGCTTGCCCGCTTTGGCGAGCCGGCTCCGAAATATGTGAGCTATGTCGACCCCGGCCCGCCGGACAAGCGGACCATCGCGCAGATCGAGCACAATCTGGATATCATTCACGACAACACGCCGGAAGGCATGTTCACGCTGAAGGAAAAGTCGAAGACCGTCGATAGCTGGTTCCCCGGCTTCCCCTTCGCTCATCCCGATCCGACGCTGCCCGCGGTGATCTTCAACAATCAGGATCCGCTGTTCCAGAATGCCGATGTGCGCTGGGCCCTGGCATTGCTCATCGATATCAAGGCCGTCGACATGGCGAGCTACCGCGGCGCAGCTACGCTTTCCGCCCTCGGCGTTCCGCCGACGGCAATCGCCATGACGGACTATCAGGCGCCGATGCAGGATTGGCTGAAGAATTTCGAGGTCGATACCGGCAAGCGCAAGATAAAGCCCTATGATCCGACGATCGGCCAGCAGATCGCCGATATCCTGCGCAAGCAGCCGAAATTCAAGGATCAGATCCCGACCGATCCGGCAGCGATCAGTGCTGCCTTCGGCTATGGCTGGTGGAAGCCCGATCCGCAGGCCGCCGCCGAGCTTCTGGAAAAGGCAGGCTTCAAGAAGGTGGGCGGCAAGTGGATGACGCCTGATGGCCAGCCATTCAAGATCCGCTTGACGGTTGAGGGTGATACCCGCTCGGTCTTCACCCGCGCCGGCACGCTGATTGCCCAGCAATGGGCAGCCTTTGGGATCGACTCCAAGGCCGCGCCGACCACCAATCTCTGGCAGGTGGGATTACAGCCCGGCAGCTACCAGGTTGCCATCGCCTGGAGCGTCGAGACCTGGGGCGGCGATCCCGACCTGTCCTTCTTCCTCGACAGCTGGCATTCCGAATTCGTCGCCAAGAAGGGTGAGAACCAGGCGCCGCGCAACTGGCAGCGCTGGTCCAATCCCGAACTGGACAAGATCATCGAGAACATTCGCCATGTCAGCGCCGATGATCCGAAGGGCATCGAACTCGGCAAGGACTATCTGAAGCTGGTCGCCCGTGAAATGCCGACCATTCCCCTGATGTCCTACAACGTCTTCACGTCGATGGACACGACTTACTGGAAGGGCTATCCGACGATAGCAGATCCCTACACCGACCCCGTTCCCAATTGGGCGAACTCGCGGTTGATGATGGTGAAGCTCAAGCCGGCGCAGCCTTAATTCTCCCAACCCTGACGCGGCAGATGCGCCGCGTCGGGCACCTGTCGCCGGGCGCGAAACGGGTCCGGCGATCTTTTCGATAAGAGATGAAGTGCGAGCAGTAAGGAAAACGACGGAATGACGTCTTATCCAGTTTTCGTATTGAAACGATTTGGTCAGTTTCTGCTCGTCGTCTTCCTCGGCATATCAGCGACTTTCTTCATCACGCATCTGACACCGATCGATCCGGTCGAGGAAAGCATCGGGGCCATTCAGCAGATGGGGCAATCGGATCCCCGCGCCGTCGAACTGATGCGCGAGTCCCTGCGGGAACTCTACGGTGTCGGAGGCTCGATCTGGCAGCAATATCTGCATTTCTGGGGACGCCTTGCGACAGGCGATCTCGGGCCGTCGCTCTCGGCATTTCCCACGCCGGTTTCCGCCATCATCGCAAGGGCGCTACCCTGGACGATCGGTTTGATGACGGTTTCCACGATCATCACATTCCTGATCGGCAATATGATCGGCGCGCTGGCTGGCTATTATCGCAAGAATACGGTGCTGAAGGCGGTTAGTCTCGTTTTCATCGCCATGCAGCCGATACCCTATTATATCCTGGCCTTCGTGCTGATCATCCTCTTCGGCTACATCTGGCCGATCCTGCCAATCAACGGCGGTTATGAGATGAACACCAATCTGCAGCTGTCGTTTGTGCTGGTGCTCGATATTCTGCGCCACTCCCTCCTGCCGGCGCTATCCCTAATCCTTGTCGGGACGGGCGGCTGGCTCATCGGCATGCGGGCGCTGGTTTCCAATATCATCACCGAGGACTATGTCGTCTTCGCCGAGCTCGGCGGCGTGCCGAAGCGTAGGATTTTGCGCTCCTACATCGCCCGCAATGCCATGGTGCCGCAGTTCACCGGCCTTGCCATGTCGCTCGGCGCCGTCTTCAACGGCACCGTCATCACCGAGATCGTCTTCGGTTATCCCGGTATCGGCAATCTTCTGATTTCGGCCGTCCATGCCGGCGATTACAGCCTTGTTCTGGGGCTCAGCGCTTTGTCGATTGTCGGGGTCGCCGCGGCCGTGTTCATCATCGACATATTGGGTCCGCTGATCGACCCGCGCATCAAGGTGGAGTAGGCCATGCTGACGATCGTTCGGGACCTTGCTCGCCAGAATATGGAATTCCTCTGCGGTCTGCTGCTGTTTGCCGTGATCGTCGGAATGGTGATCCTGTCCTATTTCTCGCCTTACGGCCCTTCCGATCTCTATCTGCTGCCGCCCGACATGTCGCCGGATGGACAATATTGGCTGGGCACGACATCGCGCGGCCAGGATGTCTTCTGGCAATTGGCCGTCGCGCTTCGCAACACGCTTTATTTCGGCATCGGCGTTGCCTTTCTGTCGCGCATCATCTCGCTGGTCGTAGGGCTGGTGGCCGGCTATGCCGGCGGCACCGTCGATCGCGTGCTGATGGCGATCAATGACAGCATCATGGTCGTTCCGCAGTTTCCGCTGCTGATCCTGTTCTATTTCGTGCTCAAGGACGAAATGACCTGGACGGTGCTGATCGTGGTCATGGCCTCACTCGGCTGGTCCTATGATGCCCGCTTGATCCGCTCGGTGGCGATCAGCCTCAAAACGCGGCCGTTTACCACGCAGAGCGTCTATTCCGGTATGAGCATGTCCAAGATCCTCGTTCAGGAGCATCTGCCCTATGTGCTGCCGATCGTCTTTGCCACGACGATGAACAACATGATTTGGTCGATCGGCATGGAGATCACGCTTTCGGTACTCGGTTTCACCGATATCGAAACGCCGACCATGGGCATGATGATCTATTGGGCCAATGCGCATTCGGCATTGATCGCCGGCACCTGGTGGTGGGTCGCGGCACCGGTGGCCGCTATCGTGGTGCTGTTCATGGCGCTCTTCCTGCTGTCGATGTCGATGAATGAATACAATGATCCGCGCAGTCGTTTGAACCGGATGGGAGGCTAGGCATGGAGGCTGTTGTCGAGGTCAACAACCTCAAAGCCTATTATCGGGCCTTCCTTTATGGCGTCGATCGCGAAGTGCGTGCAGTGGATGATATCAGCCTGTCGATCGGTCGCGGCGAGATCTACGGGGTTGCGGGTGAATCGAGCAGCGGCAAGACGACGCTGATCAAGACGATTGCCGGCGCAATCCGGCCGCCGCTTCGCGTCGTCTCCGGTGCGGTCAAATTTCACTTCAATGGCGGAACGCAGGATATCTATGCGATGACGCCAGAGCAGCGGGCATCGCTTCGCTGGCGTCATCTATCCTATATCATGCAGGGCTCGATGAACGTGCTCAATCCGGTGCGGCGCATCCGGCACTCATTCATCGACTTTGCCTTCCGTCATATGAAGGCCGATCGCGCCACCTTCTTCGACCGGGTTG
This sequence comes from Martinezella tropici, assembly GCF_008370325.1. Classification (GTDB taxonomy): domain Bacteria; phylum Pseudomonadota; class Alphaproteobacteria; order Rhizobiales; family Rhizobiaceae; genus Rhizobium; species Rhizobium tropici_B. The sequence continues at coordinate 573,676 of NZ_VNIP01000008.1, forward strand.
GCGCCCACCTCCAGCGGCTGAAATTGGATGCCCATCTCCTCGATGCCTATCCGCATGAATTGTCCGGAGGCATGCGCCAGCGCATGACGATCGCGCTCGCGACCATTCTGACGCCTGAATTCATCATTGCCGACGAGCCGACGACGGCGCTCGATGTCATCGTCCAGCGCGATGTCCTGCAGATGATCCGCGAGATTCAGCGCGAAATGGGTTCGTCCTTCCTGTTTGTCACCCATGACATGGGCGTTCACGCCGCTGTCTCCGATCGTATCGGCATCGTCTATGCCGGCCGGCTGGTCGAGGAGGCGCCGACGCGCAAGCTTTTCCAGCTGCCCTTGCATCCCTATACGCAGCATCTGGTCGCAAGCCTGCCGCGGATCGGCGATGCCTCGACGCGCCCCTCGCTTGAGGGCCGGCCGCCCAATCTCGCCATGCCGCCGGAAGGATGCCGTTTTCATCCCCGCTGTCCGAAGCGCATGGACATCTGCAGCCGCGAAGTACCGCCGATGGTGGCGGTAGAGCCGGATCGGCGCGTTGCCTGCTTCGCGGTGACGGGAGGAGGGCGATGAGCGATCTTCTTTCACTTGCGCATGTCAGCAAGATCTACCGTCAGGGCGGCATGCTCAGCCGACGCCAGATCATAGCGGTGAACGATGTCAGCCTGAGCCTGGGAGAGGAACCTGAGATCCTCTCCATCGTCGGCGAGTCCGGCTCCGGCAAATCCACCATCGCCTCGATGATCCTCGGCCAGACGGCACCGACATCGGGTGATCTCACTTTTCGCGGCAAACCAGTCGCGATTCATGGAAGAGCCGAACGCCGCGCCTTCATGCGAGAGGTGCAGCCGATCCTTCAGAACCCATTCGAGGCGTTCAATCCGCTGAAGAGGGTCGATCGGTATCTCTTCGAAACGGCAAGAAACTTCGCGCCGACCGGCGTGAGGCCAAGCCGAGCCGATGTCGAGCGCATGGCCGACGAGGCGCTTACCCATATCGGCTTGACGCTTGCCGAGGTGAAGGGACGATTTCCGCATGAGCTGTCGGGCGGCCAATTGCAGCGAACGGCAATCGCCAGGGCGCTCATTCCGCAGCCGCGGTTGCTGGTGGCCGACGAGCCCGTCTCGATGGTCGACGCTTCGCTTCGAATGGCGATCGTCAATCTGTTCGGCCAGCTGAAAAAAGAACTCGGGCTCTCGATCATCTACATCACCCATGATCTGGCGACCGCCTACTACATCAGCGATCGCATCATCATTATGAAAAAGGGTGAGATCGTCGAGCAGGGCGGGGCGCGCACCGTCCTCGACAATCCGCAGCACCCCTATTCGCGGGCTTTGAAGGAGGCAGTGTTGTCTACCACGCCCGAGATGGAGCCGGCAGCGCTCGGCTGACCCTTATTTTTAGCGCGAGATCCGCGTCGAAAGGATGATGGACGACAAGGTGCGCTCGACGCCATCGATCGTGCCGATCTCGTCGATCAGCTGATCCAGCTCGGAGATCGATGGCGCCGCGACGATGGCGATCAGATCGAATGTGCCGCTGACGGAATGAAGCGTCGTAACCTCCGGGATTGCACCCAGTGACGCCGTCACCGCCGACAGCGCCTTCGGTGCGATTGTGATCAGCACATGTGCCCGAATGAGGCCTGACAGATAGGTCTCCGACAGCCGCACGCCATAGCCTGAAATCACGCCTTCTCGCTCCAGCCGTTCGAGCCTCGCCTGAACGGTGGTGCGCGACAGCGACAGCCTTTTGGCGAGCGTTGCCACCGGCATGCGGGCATTCTGGCCGAGCAAGGCGATCAATTCGCGGTCCTTATCGGTGACCTGCATGGCACTTCCTACATTCTGTAAAATTGCTTCGTCGTTTTGTATGGATTCATACAACGAAATGCATTTTTCGTCGCTATGAATCGTTCAGCGCCTGCCTACACTTATAAAAATCTTATCAATGAAACGCAGGGGAGTCATATGAAAGACATAGTGGTCATCGGCGCAGGCAAGATCGGTGGGGCGATCGCTCTGATGCTGGCCGAAACGGGCGATTACAAGGTCGTTGTCGCCGACCGCAGCCAGGAGCAGCTTGATAAAATCGACCGCCATCCTGCAATTTCCACCGCCGCCGTCGATATCGCCGACCGCGCCGGGCTCGTCGGCGTGCTGAAGGGCAAATTCGCAGTCTTGTCGGCGGCACCGTTCCATCTAACGGGTTTCGTCGCGGAAGCCGCACTCGAGGCCTGCGTTCATTATCTTGACCTCACCGAAGACGTCGCCACGACGAAAAAGGTGGAAGAGCTGGCCCAGGGAGCAAACACCGCCTTCATCCCGCAATGCGGCCTGGCACCGGGCTTCATCTCGATCGTCGCCAATGATCTTACCAAGCATTTCGACAGCCTCGACAGCGTGCGCATGCGCGTCGGCGCTCTTCCACAATATCCGTCCAATGCCCTGAACTACAATCTGACTTGGAGCACCGACGGCCTCATCAACGAATATATCGAGCCCTGCGAAGCCATCGTCGAAGGCAAGCTCGTGACCGTGCCGGCCATGGAAGAGCGCGAAGAATTCTCGCTCGACGGCGTCACCTATGAGGCCTTCAACACGTCAGGCGGTCTCGGCACGCTCGCCAAGACGCTGGCCGGCCGCGTGCGCACGATGAACTACCGCACCATCCGCTACCCCGGTCATCAGGCCATCATCAAGGCGCTGCTCAACGACCTGAACCTCAAGAACCGCCGCGACATACTGAAGGATCTGTTCGAAAACGCACTGCCCGCCACCATGCAGGATGTGGTCGTTGTCTTCGTCACCGTCTGCGGTTGGCGCGAGGGCCGCTATATGCAGGAAACCTATGCCAACAAGGTCTATGCGGGCATTGTTGCCGGCAAAAAGATGAGCGCCATCCAGATCACCACGGCAGCCGGCATCACCACCGTGCTGGATCTGCTGGCACAGGGCAAGCTGCCCGCCAAGGGCTTCGTCTGCCAGGAGGAAATCGATCTCGGCGATTTCCTCGCCAATCGCTTCGGGCAGGTTTACAGCCTGGAGAAGATCAGGATGAGAGAAGCCGTCTAAGCGGCTATTCTTCATATTGTTTTTATATGTGGCGCCTTCGGGCGCCACATGTGTTTTAGCCTTTGAAGATTGCTTTACAGAGACTAGTCACTCAGTCGATCGAGGATCTCGACCGGATGTGGAATGGTTTGGCGATCAATCTTAGCAACCTGGGAACGACAGGAAAAGCCGGTCGCCATGACAACGATTTGATCACCGTTTTCGGCAATCCTGTCCTGCCAGCTCATCGCGTAGAGCTTTTCCGAGATGGCGCGATTGCGAACCTCGTGGCCGAAGGTGCCTGCCATGCCGCAGCAGCCGGTATCGGGCATATCGAGCTTGATACCCAATCTTCCGAAGAGCACAGACCATTGCTTGAGGGCGGCCGGAGCGTTTGTTTTTTCCGTGCAATGGGCAAGCAGCGTGAAGCGCTCTTGCGGTAAAGCCCGTGGCGGCGGCAATCGGTCGAGATTGGCCGCGAGCCATTCCTGAAGCAGCAGCACCGGCGCCTGCAGCCGGGCGGAAGGCAGAGCGGCGTATTCGCTGCGATAGGTCAGTGTCATCGACGGATCGATGCCGACAAGCGGGATGCCCATTTGCGAGATGCGATCGAGATAATCACGCGATTTCGCCGCCGCTTTCTCAAAGCGGCCGAGATAGCCATGCACGTGCAGGGCTTTGCCGTTGTGCTGCGATATAGCGAGCCACGGTTTGAAGCCCATCTTCACGGCGAGCTTGAGTGCTGCGATGACGACGGCTGGATCGAAATAGGTTGAGAAGACATCGGCAACAATGACGACCGCTTGGGCGCGCTCCTCTAAGGAGAGTTTCTCCAGACGTTCCGGCGTGGCGATCCGCACGCCGAGCCGAACGCCTTCCCTTTCCAGCGATATCGCAGGCATGGCGGGAAGGGCGGTGAGACCGGCGAACCGCATCAAGGCCTTGCCGGCGGTCGACCCGGTGAGCAGATTGTAGCCGGGTTTGAAACGCGCCATCAGCGGCAGGGTCGTCTCGATGGCAGCCACGATCGGGTCCTTCAACGGCCTGACATAGCGGCCATAATAGAGCTCGAGGAATTTCGATCGGAAAGCCGGGACGCTGACCTTGACGGGGCATTGGCCGGCGCAGGCCTTGCAGGCGAGGCAGGTGTCCATCGCCGCCCGCACCTCATGGGAAAAGTCGCCGCGATTGGCCGGATTGAGCGAGTTGACCACTCGCCGCAAGAGATTGCCGAAACGGTTGGTGCGGCGTTGAGCGTCGGCCTCGCGTCGCGGGTCGACCTGTCGTTCCGCCAGCAGGCGCAGCCATTCGCGCATGAGCGCCGCGCGGCCCTTCGGCGAATAGCGCCGATCGCCCGTGGCCTTGAAGGAGGGGCACATCGGGCTCGTGGCTTCGAAATCGAAGCAGGCGCCATTGCCGTTGCAATAGGCTGCGTTATCGAATGCGGCGCGGATATCGTTGCCGATGATGCGATCGAAGTCACCGCGCAGTGATACTTCGTCGATCTTCAGCAGCGAGCGAGACGAGGCCGAGGCGATCTTGCCGGGATTGAGGCGATCGTTGGGGTCGAAGAGGCGCTTGATCTGCTGCAGGCTCGGATAGAGATCGCCGAAGTAGGCAGGCACATATTCCGAGCGAATGCCCTTGCCATGTTCGCCCCAGAGCACCCCGCCATATTTGCGGGTAAGGGCAACGACGCCGTCGCTGATCTTGCGGACGAGCGGCTGGTGGTCGGCCCGAGTAAGATCAAGCGCCGGACGGACATGCAGCACGCCGGCATCGACATGGCCAAACATGCCGTAATCTAGCCCTTCGGCATCGAGAAGGGCTCGGAATTCACGGATATAGGCAGCGAGATGCTCGGGCGGAACGGCGGTGTCCTCGACGAAGGGCACTGGACGCACCGGCCCGTCCACACTGCCGAGCAGGCCGACGGCGCGTTTGCGCATCGACCAGATTGCTTCGATCTCAGCCTTTTCGCGTGCGATTGTATAGCCCTTGTGGCGCGCTGAAGAGCGGTCATCAAGGGCGGCGGCGACATCCACCAGCTTGCGCTCCAGCTCATCGCGATCGTCGGCCAGCACCTCGACGATATTGATGCCGCTGGCCGAGCCGGAGGCATCCTCCGGAAAGAAGCGGGCGATGCCGGTCCAGACGATATCGGCCTTTGCGAGACTCAGCACTTTTTCGTCGACCGTCTCGACCGAAGCAACCTTCAGCGCCACCAGCCGTCGCGCATCCTCGAGCGCCGTGTTGAAATCATCGTAGCGGATGTTGATGAGCGCTGATTGCGCCGGGAGCGGCAGCACGTTGAGTTCGGCTTCGGCGATCATCACAAGCGTGCCTTCCGAGCCGCACAGCACCGCATTGAGATCGAAGCGGCCGTCCTCGCGCCGGATATGGGCGAGATCGTAGCCGGTCATGTAACGATTGAGCTTTGGGAATGTCGCCGCGATCAGCTCGCTTTTATCTGTGGCGATGCCATCGACGACCCTGTGAATCTCTCCGATCCGGTCGTCTCGCGCCTTGATCTCGTCCAGCTCGGTCTCAACGAGCGGGCGTGACCACCAATCGCTGCCATCCGAGAGTATGACACGAAGACCGAGAACGTGGTTGCTGGTCTTGCCGTAAAGACACGAGCCCTGACCGCAGGCATCGGTGGAGATCATGCCGCCGATGGTGGCGCGGTTGGAGGTGGAAAGCTCAGGCGCAAAGAACAACCCGTATGGTTTGAGCGCCTTGTTCAGCTGATCCTTGACGACACCGGCTTCGACGCGGGCAATCCTTCGCACCGGGTCGATCTCCAGGATTCGGTTCATATGCCTGGAGCAATCGACGATGATGCCTGAGGTCAGCGATTGACCGTTGGTCCCGGTTCCGCCGCCGCGCGGCGCGACGGCAAGGTCGGAAAAAGCCGGCTCGGATATGGCTCTGGCGATGATTTTCAGGTCGCCCGCGCCGTGCGGATAGAGAATGGCGGCGGGCTTGACCTGATAAATGGAATTGTCGGTCGACGCCACCGTCCGTGCCCCGTCATCCGTCTCGACATCACCCTGAAAGTCGAGTGCCGTCAGTCGGCGGGCAAATGCGCCGATCTGATGTTGCAAACTGTCTTTCGCCGAAACGAGGCGTGGTATCATGATGCGAAGGCTTCCGGCGTTTTACGTGATGACGAGGGCATTCCCGTTTTTAAACAGAATTACGGAAATGCTCTATCTCTTTGTTTTCACGTAATTCCGCGCGTACTGCCGTTCGGCACTTCTGCTGGAGCTGCTCTAGCGCCGGAGAGCCGCGCAGGCCCGTTCGATGCGATTGAGGGCTTCGACGAGATCCGCTTCCGACGTCGCATAGGAAATGCGGAAATAAGGCGACAATCCGAAGGCCGAGCCGGGCACGACGGCGACATGCGCGTCATCGAGCAGATAGGCGCAAAAATCCGCATCTGTTGCGATGGATTTTCCGGATGGCGTTGTCGTTCCCAACACGCCAGCGCAGCCCGAGAATGTGTAGAAGGCACCTTCCGGCACCAGGCAATCCAGACCCTCGATAGCGTTCAGCCGACCGACGACGAGATCGCGCCGATGCTGGAAGCTTGCCTTGCGACCCCCAAGAAAATCCTGCGGGCCATTCAGTGCGGCGACGGCCGCGGCTTGGCTGACGGAAGACGGGCAGGATGTCGCCTGGCTCTGGATGACCGCCATGGCCTTGATCAGCGCCTTTGGGCCGCCGGCATAGCCGATGCGCCAGCCGGTCATGGCATAGGCCTTGGAAACGCCGTTGACCGTCAGCGTCCGGCTTTTGAGGCTCTGTTCGATCGCAACGGGCGTGGTGAACTGAAAACCGTCATAGACGATGTGTTCATACATGTCATCAACCATCAGCCAGACATGCGGATGGCGCAACAGCACCTCGATCAGCGGCAGATAATCGGCCTTGGAATAGGCAGCACCCGATGGGTTAGACGGCGAGTTGAGGAGCAGCCAGCGCGTCTTCGCCGTGATCGCTTTTTCGAGCTGATCCGCCTTGAGGCGAAAACCAGCGTTGGCATCGCAGGGGATCAGAACGGGCACGCCGCCGCAGACCTCGACGATATCGGAATAGGAGGTCCAATAGGGCGTCGGGATGATGACCTCGTCGCCCGGATTGATCGATGCCATGAAGGCGTTGAACAGGATCTGCTTAGCACCCGTCGCTACGGTGATTTCGTCGAGTGCGTAGTCGATACCGTTCTCGCGCTTAAATTTTCCGGCGATCGCTTTCTTCAGCTCCGGCGTGCCGTCGAGCGCTGTATATTTCGTTTCGCCGCGATCGATGGCCGCCTTGGCCGCTTCCTTGACGTTGTCAGGCGTATCGAAATCGGGTTCGCCGGCGCCAAGAATGATGACAGGCAGGCCTTCCCGCTTCATCGCATTGGCGCGCGCGCCGATCTGAAGAATGGTGGAAACGCCGATAGAGGCGATGCGTGAAGCGGGCTTAAAGCCCGCCTCCTCGATTTTGGTGGCGACCGTCATGGAGCTTACTCGATGTCGAAGGAGACACCCTGCGCCAGCGGCAGGGCCTTGGAGTAGTTCACGGTGTTGGTCGCCCGGCGCATATAGGCCCTCCAGGCGTCGGAGCCGGATTCGCGGCCGCCGCCGGTTTCCTTCTCGCCGCCGAATGCGCCGCCGATTTCAGCGCCTGACGTGCCGATATTGACGTTGGCGATGCCGCAATCCGATCCGTCGGCGGCGAGGAAGCGCTCGGATTCCTGCATGTCGCGCGTGAAGATCGAAGACGAGAGGCCGGCGGCGACGGCATTGTGCTCGTCGATGACAACGTCGAAATCGTCATAGGGCATGACGTAGAGGATGGGCGCGAAGGTTTCTTCCATAACCGGGCCTGCCTGCTTCGGCATTTCCACCAGCGCCGGCTTCGCGTAATAGCCGTCTGCATGGCCGACATCGATCCGCTCGCCGCCGGTCACCGTGCCGCCATGAGCCTTCGCCTCAGCAATCGCCTTCTGCATGTTGTCGAACGCGGCCTTGTCGATCAGCGGGCCGACGAGAGCGGAGGAGTGCAGGGGATCGCCGACCGAGACGCTCTGATAGGCCTTCTTCAGCCGCGGAACGAACTGATCGTAGACGCTTCTGTGGACGAAGAGACGGCGCAGCGTCGTGCAGCGCTGGCCGGCCGTGCCCATGGCGCCGAAGGCGATGGCGCGCAGCGCCATGTCGAGATCGGCTGAGGGGCAGACGATGCCGGCGTTGTTGCCGCCGAGTTCGAGAATGGCGCGGGCGAAACGCTTGGCAAGCCGCGGTCCGACTTCACGGCCCATGCGGGTCGAGCCGGTTGCCGAAACGAGCGGCACCTTCGGATGGTCGACGAGGATTTCGCCGATAGCACGATCGCCGATCAGCACCTGCGACAAGCCTTCCGGCGCGTCCCCGAAGCGGGCAAGCGCACGATCGAGGATCGCCTGCGAGGCGAGCGCCGTCAGCGGCGTCTTTTCCGAGGGCTTCCAGACGACGGCGTCGCCGCAGATCAGCGCCAGCGCCGCGTTCCACGACCAGACCGCGACCGGGAAATTGAAGGCGGAGATAATGCCGACGACACCGAGCGGGTGCCAGGTTTCCATCATGCGGTGGCCCGGACGTTCGGTGGCGATCGTCAGGCCGTAAAGCTGGCGCGAGAGGCCGACGGCGAAATCGCAGATGTCGATCATTTCCTGCACTTCGCCGAGGCCTTCGGAACGGATCTTGCCGGCTTCGATCGAAACCAGGCGGCCGAGATCGTCCTTGGCGGCACGCAGCTCTTCGCCGAGCAGGCGCACCAGTTCGCCACGCTTCGGGGCCGGCACGAGGCGCCAGGCGCGGAATGCCGCATGGGCCTTCTCGATCTTGCCTGCCGCTTCGTCGGCAGAAACGGTTTTGAGGCTGCCGATCTTCTCGCCGGTGACCGGAGAGTGGGAGGGCATGTTGCCCTCGGTATAAAGCGCCTTGTCGACGCCGAGCTTTTCGAGAATGGCGGCAGCTTCGGCTGCGACGGAAGGGGTCTTTGCTGCGATGTTCATCTCATGAAACTCCACTTGTCTTTGATCCGGATAACGAGCAGCGCCTAGTGCCGCATCGCCTCACTCGGCGGCGTCTTGCTTGGAAAAGGCCCGCAGGCAGGCGTCGATCGATGCCTGTTCGATGCCGGCGTAATGGTCGAATTCGTTCAGCACCTTCATGCCGAGATCGGCTTCGAAGCGCTGCTGGTTCGGGCTGGCGACGAATTCCTGCTGCGCGCCGTCACCAAGATTGGACTGGAAGATGCCGGCGGCACTGACGGGAAGGAAATCCTCGTAGACGATCGGGTCGAACTGGACGAGGCCCTGATTGATCAAGGTTTCGATATCACCGTGCCTCGTTGCGGCGGCCTTGCCCTTGGCCGTCAGCGAATAGGTAAAGTAGCCGAGGCCTTCGGCGCGGATTGCCGCCCAGTCATCCGGGAATTCGGCGAAGCTCTCAGCAAGTGCGGCTTCATAGTCGCGTGCATTCGATCCGTCGGCTGCCGGGCGCACGATCTTGCGCGACTGATCCAGCAGCCTGTCATAGAGCGCGCGGCCCTTTGGTGTCAGCGCAATGCCGCGCTGCTCGATCTCGCCGAAACGGGCCGTGTGCGAGCCGGCTTCCCAGACGCCATCGGCGTTGCGGAAGAAAACTGACTCCTCGAGCGCCTTGAACGAAGTCTGGCGCAGCAGGATCGGGCAGTTGCGCGTCGGCGGGCCTTCGACGACCGCTTTCGGTGCGATGTCATAGTCCGGCATCAGCGCCTGCACCTGGTCGATATCCAGCGTGCGCGGCGTCAGATGATTGATGTGCGGTCCCTTGAACGACACGACATCGGCGATCAGCCGATGGGCGTCGTGAAGCCGATGATACATGCCGGCATCGACATTGGCCTCGTCATGCCAGCGGAAGGTTTCCAGCACCTCGTCGACGAACCTGCTGGCGTCGGCCATGGTCAGCCCGCCATCCCGTTCGGCCTTCTCGGTGAGTGCTACGGCACCGTTCGTGAAGATCCGGCGCCGTGCGAGAATATCAGCGGCCGCCTTGCGAAGATCTTCATCGGCAATCAGATCGAGCCGCAGCAGGGAGGTGAAGACGCGGAAGGGATTGCGCTTCAGCTCTGCATCGCCGATGGGGCGAAATGCGGTCGAATGAACCGGCACGCCAGCGGTCGAAAGATCATAATAGCCGACTGGGTACATGCCCATGACGGCTAAGACGCGTGCCATCATTGCCAGCTCCGCTGCGGTGCCAAGCCGGATCGCGCCATGCCGCTCCTCGGAGATGCGATCGAGATAATCGGTCGCCTCCAGCCGTTCCTTCAGTTTGGGGTTTGCCGCCAGCGTTTCGTCGTTGACGCGGGCGACTAGTTTCATGAGCGTGCCGTAGGCGGGAACTTCTTCGCGATACATCGCCGACATGGCGACGGAAAAAGCGCTGCGAATATCGCTGGTCGAGACGTGATCAAGCTTCATGTGCGATCTATTCCTGAAAGACTATGTCATTCCTATTTGGCAGAATATCTCTTGTTCGGCATCCGCTGTTGTGAGAGAGAATTCTAACTTGATGCGAAAATGGAATGACTATGCGCCGACGCCTCATCCCTGACATCGTCAATCTGCAGGCATTCGAATGCGCGGCGCGGCATCAGAATTTTTCGCGTGCCGCCGAAGAACTCAATCTCACGCAAAGCGCCATCAGCCGGCAGATCAGCGACCTGGAGCGGCAGACGGGCCTGAAGCTGTTCGAGCGCGTCCGTCAGCGCGTCGTACTCTCCGAGGCCGGGCTTCGGCTGCTGCCGGAGGTCAAGGATCTGCTCCTGCGCTCGGAGCGGCTGATGATCGGCGCCGTTGCCGCCGGCCAGATGAAACTATCGCTGAAGGTCGCGACCTTGCCGACCTTCGGAACGCGCTGGCTGGTGCCCCGCCTCGGCCGGTTTCTCGACAAACATCGCGATGTCGCCGTCACCGTGGAATCGCGCTCCAAGCCGTTCAGCTTCGACGAGGATAATTTCGACCTCGCCATTCACTATGGCCTGCCGGCCTGGGCCGGCGCGGTTGCCACCTTTCTTTGCAACGAGACCGTGCTGCCCGTTGCCAGCCGGGAGCTTGCCGGACGGCTGGGTCTTGTCTCGCCAGAGGAACTATCGGGAGCTCCGCTGCTGCATCTGACGACGCGTCCGAAGCTCTGGGCTCAATGGTTCGATCTGCAGGAGCTGCCGACCGAGAACGCCTATCCCGGCGCGCGCTTCGACCAGTTTTCCATGATTATCGCCGCGGCCATTGCTGGGCTCGGCGTAGCGCTTCTGCCGACCTATCTCATCGAGGAAGAGCTGAGGGCTGGCACGCTTCTGCCACTGTTCGATCTGCCGATGCCGACCGAGAACAGTTATTACGTCGTCATGCCGGAAAAGAAGCAGACGAACGAAACTGCGACATTGTTCCAGGACTGGCTGTTGAGCGAGGTCACACCTCAAGCGCAGGTTTGATGCGGATTTGGAAAACGGATGCTTAGTTGGCTGCCGCAGAGGGTTTGAACGGCACTGTGGTTTCATGCCGCCACGGGCCGCCCAGATAGCTGGAGAGATCAACTCCGGTGATCCTGATCGGGCGCTGTTCAAACTCCTCTCGCAGTTGAAAGAAAAGCGCATCCGCCCTCGCTCTCGGCACCTTGTTCTGGATGGTAATGTGCGGTCGCCACCTCTGCAGGTCCTGAGGCCCAGGCCACGATCCGAACAGCCTCATCATTTCAGCGCGCAGATCGAGCAGGCCGGGACTGTCGATTGCAAATGCGACGCCGGCGCCGAGGTGGCGTACCCCGCTCACAATGGCCGCAGGCGCCCTCCGATCCTCGATGAGCTTTGCGACCAGTTCCTGCACGCGTGCGAGATGCTGCCCCGGAAGATGGTGGAAGATCGTCATATGGGCCTCAAGAAAGTTCCCTTCTGAAGGAAAGTTCTCCTGGCGAAGGCGATTGAAGGGAGCGAGATCTTCAGGGTGAATGTGTGCTGTGACGATGATGGGCGGAATGCGCAACGATGTTTCCTTTCGAGAGGAAAGCTATCCGATATCCATCACCTTGTCAGTAAAGGGTACGGCCAGGGAGGTTGCCGTCTCGTCAGCGCTCGATCGCGGCCGGCATCCGATCGCGGGAATGTGATCATCCGTCATTGGAGGCATGGCTGGCCGACGAAGGCAGTTTTTTCAGGCCGTTGCGGGGATGTCGCTTTCATGCCGTCAAGTCGCGGGTGCGACATGTGTGCAACGCAGCAAAAAACATCGGCCGGAGGGGTTTACAAGCGCGGCCTCGGATGGGAGTCTTTTGCACGAAGGGAGCTGCTTGATTTGGAGCGGCGTCATTCCCTTCGAGCGGATGCCGTCATCTTGTGGCTCCGATGCGCTGCGATTTGCTGGCGCTTAAGCGAACAAAATCAATCCGAAGCCGGAATGCGGCCTTGTTCCGTGTCTGGCTGTTGTCTCAGTGCGCCCTGGACATTGTCGCGTCCGGGCAAGGAAAATTCGGGCTTTAGCATGGGCTTCAAGTCAAAACGCGTCCTGCGTGGCGTTCTTGGTCTTTTCGCGAGTGTCAGCCTGCCGCAGGTGTCCAAAGCCAGCGATCTGATGATCTGGTCGCCAGTCAAGGTCGCGCCGCGAATATATAAGACGACGCTTGGTTTTCGGCTGCCGATGGCTTGGGACGTCAGCGCGGGCATGGATCTCGGCTTGGGTAGCACCACGAGCGGCGCGATCCTGCGCAGCAGCAGCCTGGCGACGCTATGGGGCACGGCGATCGACGATCACAGGCGATTTTCAACCGTATGGCGTCGCGAAGTCGCCTTGAGGGTCGATACTCTGAACAGCACGGGAACCCTTTGCCTCGAACGCTCGCGGAGCTGGACGATATCCGAAAACCTGGATATGAGCACATCCCGCTCCCTGAACCTGAATTACGCAGGATCGCGAAACGCTGCGAATTCCATCACGGCGACGCAGGCCGTCACCGTCGCTATTCCATGGACGGGAACCTCGTTTTCCGCAGTCGGCAATCTGAGGGATGTGGGCAGCAGCTTTTCCAGCACGGTCTCGTTTCATCAGCCATTGGCGCCGAACCTCAAGTTTTCGGCATCCTTCGCCGATCTGGAGACTTTGACGCCGGCCGGCAATCTGCGCGTCGATTACCGGGTCAAATGGTAGGGCGAACCGGTAAAGCCTCCGCTTAGCGAACGACTATGCGAGCGTTTGCGAAACAAATGCAGTAACTGATGACCGCTTTTGCGCAATGCGGGCATTGCAAAATGGCCGCTCTGAGGCCCCAAGCAGCCAATACATTCCATTGAGTTATTTCCCGATTAGAGCCAACTGCCGATTGAAATCAGAGGGATCGAAATAGTCGCGCCATACGGTGATCGCTCCCTCCACGACCGTAAGCGTCCCCATGACCGGAAGTATGATTTTTCCACCGCCCCCATGCAGAAAGACGTCAAGCCGTTCGTTGAGGACGACGTTTCCGGCCGCTGCGATCTGTGTCACCGTCCAATCAACCGTAAATGTCGTTCCAATTCCGAAATCCCGGTGAAACTTTCGGACGTTCTCTCGCCCGACAATATTCGGGAACGGTACATTGTCATACAGCACGACTTCGAAAAGCATGGCGATCGCCTCGTCGATGTGGCCGGTGTTCCAGTGGCCGAAAAAGGTCAGGGCTGTCTTCGTTGGGTCAGTCGACATTCAGCGAATTCCTTCTTGAGGGTTCGAAAACCCGAGCGACAAATTTCAGAGAGTTCTGGCTCGCAATGCTGAAAAGCCTTCAGACCAGCCGCGATCCCCCGTCTAGGTTGAGCGTCGCGCCGTTCATCCAGCCATTCGCCATCAAGAACACGACTGCCGCCCCGGCCTCCTCAGCGCTCCCGAGACGATGTAATGGCAATGTTGCCTTAAGGCCCTCGACAAAGGCGTCGCGACCGTCGCCAAGCGCCTTGCCGAGCAGTGGAGTATCGATCGGACCCGGCGAAAGGGTGTTCACACGGCGCGGCGCGAGTTCCAACGCAAGGCCGCGTGCCAATGCTTCCATCGCCGCCGAAGCGGCAGCGAGAACGGCGGTCCCATAGGCATTCGGCCGATCGCCCAGTGCTCCGGAGATGAATGTCACCGAACCGTCGGCGGCGAGGCGGTCTCCAAGTGCCCGAAGAGTATATATCGCCGCCCAGATGCGCTCTTCGAACGCGCGGCGGAGATGGTCGACGTCGACTTCCAGCACCTTGCCGACGACGAAGCTTCCGGCCAGCAAGACGAGGTGATCGATATGCTCGATATCAGCGAGCGCGGATTCGATGGCGGCGCGCTTGGTCACATCGGCCGCCCTCCAGCCACTGAGGCCATGTTGTTGTGCGGCTTCTTTTGCCCGTTCGGCGTCAAATCCGACCACGATGACTTTTGCGCCGAAAGACTTGGCTTGAGTGGCTGCGGCCAGGCCGATCCCCGAGGTGCCGCCGACGATGAGTATGGTCTTGCCTGAAAGGGTATCCGAGATATTTGATCGAGTGCCCATCGCTCTAGCTCCGTTTTGGAGGCGCTCGATTGCGCCGATGGCCAGAAAGTAATTCCAATTGCCTCGATTGATAATTGGGCCGATATTCGCTTTACTCATGCCATCATGGCACAAATCGGTATAGAACGTCTCACGGGCCTGATTGCATTCGCGCGGGCCGCATCCCTTGGAAGCTACACGGCGGCAGCCCGCGCGCTCGCGGTGTCACCGTCGGCTGTCAGCAAAAGCGTCCAGCGGCTCGAGCAGCAGCTCGGCATTGTCCTATTCCTCCGTACCACGCGCTCTCTGACGCTTACACCGGAGGGCCGCGATCTGCACGATCGCGCGTTGCGTCTCTTGCGGGAAGCCGAGGATATCGAGCAGGCCGCAATGGCTGCCCGCGCCGACCCGTCCGGCATTCTCCGGATATCCGCACCACTTCCGGTCGGCGTCCATATACTCGGCCCGGCGCTCCCTCGCTTGCGCGCACGCCATCCGAAACTCGCAATCGATCTGCGCCTGGGAGATCAGTTCGTGGACATGATCGAAGAGGGTATAGACGTCGCCATTCGGGTTGGAGCACTGGTCGACTCCCGTTTGAAGTCCCGACGGCTTGCGCCGCATCGCCTTTGCGCCTTTGCTTCGCCCGAGTATCTGAGACGACGAGGTACGCCTCGACATCCTGACGAACTAGCGGGGCATGACTGCGTCAATTTTCGCTTCCAGAGCTCGGGCCAAACACTTCGCTGGCCCTTTGCATCAGGAAAACAAGTCTTCGAGGCCACGCCAGAGATTGGGATCACGGTGGACACAAGCGATGGTGTCGCCGCTGTCCTCGTCGCCGGCGGCGGCGTCGGCATCTCTGCAACCTACATCGCCGCGCCATATGTGAAACGCGGCGAACTCGTGCCTATCCTCGCCGCCTTCGCCGTCGACCGCTCCAGCATGATCGCGCTCTGGCCAGAGAGCCGCCGCGCCAATCCGAATGTCAAAGCATTCCTGACATTTCTCGATGAGGTTTTCCCGGCGCGCCCACCTTGGGACGAAGTGGTGTTTGCCGGACAGTAGTGTTGCGCGGTCTGGGCGCTATCAGGTCGACAATGTGCGGTGACCGCTTTTGGCGCGAAGCAGCCGTGTCAATGACGGCAATCTTCGAAACGCCTAAAGCATTTTGGTCAAGGTGTGGCCGGGATACCGCTTAAGGAACAAACGCCACTCATGGAAGTTTAAGGCAGGCAAGAGACCGATCTTGCTCGAGGTGCTATAGCCTCGCGAAGCCTGCCGCTGGTTCAGCTCCCTGCCGGCGGCAGGCTCAGCATGAAAAGGTCAATTGACCGGCCCCGCAGATTCGGTGGGTGGTTTGACCGTGATGTCGGGGCCGGCGAGCCGGGCCTTCAGCCTTGATACGACATCATGCCGAACATCGGTCCATGACGCAGTAATCGTCCAATATTCGATGTTCAAGACGGTCTGATCAACGGCCAGATCGTCGAGATAGACCTTCGGCGCGGGGGCGTTCCTGATGCGCTGATCCGCCTTCAAGACGTCGAGAATGGTCTTGCGAGCAATGCCGATGTCGACATTTTCACCCATGGCAACGGACAATTCCTGACGGCGATCCGGTTCGCGGCTGTAGTTGATGATCGGGGTATTCCAGAGCGTGGAGTTCGGCGCCATCAGATAGAGGCCGTCCGCCGTCTTCATTTCCGTCGCAAAGAGCCCGATATCCCTGATGTAGCCTTTGACGTTGGCCGTCTCGATATATTCACCGACCCGGAATGGCCGCAGGATCAGCAGCATGATGCCGGCTGCGATATTTTGCAGCGTGCCTTGCAGCGCCAGGCCGATCGCCAGGCCGGCAGCGCCGAGAGCGGCGATGATGGAGGCGGTCTGAACGCCGAATTGTCCCAGAACGGTGATGAAGACCAGTATCAACAGGCTGTAGTGCAGGACATTCTGGAAGAAACTCGCCAGGGTCTCGTCGATGCCGCGAATGCGGGAAATGACGCGATAGGCCGAGCGGCTGATAATGCCGGCGAGAATCCAGCCGCCGATCAGAAGAATGATGGCGCCGAGGATCGAAAAGCCATAGTGGACGGCGAGTGCCGCGGCCTGATCGAGCGCGGTCCGGGTAGCGACGACGACATTGGTCGTTTGATCTTCCATTTCAGAGCTCCCTCTTTTCCCGAAGGCCAAATGAGACGTCGCGGATTTTGTTCCCGATCATCGGGCGCGTGAAAATCAGCTATTTCAACTGATTGCGGCATCAGCTTCCAGGTCCGGCGCGTCAAGCGCCGTGCTTTGCCTGATGTGCGCCCGTGGCGGCAGCGGCGTAGTGAGCCTTCTTCTGCTCATACATGCCGAGATCCGCGCGCTTGATCATGGATTCCATCGACTCGCCGGGCTGGCTCGTTGCAACGCCGATGGAGATGCTGAGCGGCGCGCTGGAATAGAACTGATTGTTGATCTTCAGCAGTTCGTTGATGGTCTCGACCATCGCGGCAGCCGTGACGTCATCCGCGCCGGGCATGAGAATGGCAAATTCGTCGCCGCCGATGCGGGCGGCGTGGTTCGGCAGGGATACGACGCTGTTCAGCACCTCGCCCATCCGGCGCAGCAATGCGTCGCCGGCATCGTGCCCGCTCTCGTCGTTGGCCTCCTTGAGGCCATTGAGATCGATGATGATGGCCGAAACCGGCCGTAGCGATTTGCGCTCCAGCCTGTTGAGTTCCTCCATATAGAAGGCGCGGTTGAAGAGCCTGGTCAGCACATCATGCTTGCCGAGATATTCGAGATAGGCTTCCGCCTTTTTGCGCGCGGTAATGTCGGTGAGAGCCACCTGCACCAGCGACCAGTCGTCCTCATAACCGGGAAAGACGGAGAACTGCAGGAGAACGTGGCGCTCCGATCCGTCGAGAGCATAGTTCAGCACCTCACGCTGATGGAAAAGGCGACCGTTCCACAGCTCAACTAATTGGCCGCGAAAGTGCTTTTCCATGTCATCGCGGAATACTTCGCCGATCCGGTGGTGCAGGGTCTGACGATCGGCAGCGCAGAAGAGGTCAAGCGTCGCCTGATTGACATCGAGCACGCTGATCTCGCTCATGCATTGCTGTACGAATTCCGGATGCACGTCGAGAAATACCTGAAAGTCGACGATGCCGCGATCGCGGATTTCGTCGAGCAAGATCTTGATACGGCTGAAATCCTCGACCCAAAGAGACACCGGCGAGTGCTCGAACAGGCCTTCCGCATAGCGGCGCTGCCGCTCCTCAAGGCGCCTTGCTTCCTCGCGTGCCGTCACGTCCTCCGTGGTCAGCAGCAATCTGTTCCAGGATGACTCATGCCCCGGCAGGATGACGCCGCGAAGCTGGATATCGAGCCTTCTGCCACCAAGCGAATAATTGACCGCCGTACCGGAAAATTCGGTCCTGCCTTCCCAGAGGGCGACCAGCTCGTTCACATGGCTTTGCAGCATTTCGTCCCGAAACACCCTGGAAACCCCGCCGGCCAGCACCTCGAAGGATGGCGCTTCGAAGAGTTCCAGTGTCTTTGCATTGACGGCAAGGAGCTTGATCCTTTGCGAGCAGGCTGCGACGCGCTGTACGTCGGCATGCAAATATGAGCGCAGATCCGTGACACCTTCCGCGCGCCAGAGTTCGAACTGCTCCTTGACGCCGCTGAAATCCTCCAGCCACATGGCGACGGGGGCAAGGTCGAAAATGGTGCTGCTGAGATCCTGGGCGTTCATCATGATTCCCTGCGCCGGTAATAAATCAGTATGCCAAATAGAAAGGCCGGCGGTTCGCCAAGTTCTGCTTAGCGAGCATTTGTAAAGCTTGCGTTGACATCGGATATTGGGTCAAGCCGGACGATCAATCGCGGCTTATTTTCAATTCATTCTTGCTAAAACTGTGCCCAAAAAGGCTCTCCGGTGCCATGAGCCGCCGAATCTGCGTGATATTTGCAACCGCTAGGTCTTCAAAAAGCGTTCAAACGCTTCGAGGGTCTTTTCGCTGACATGATGCTCGATACCCTCGGCATCATTTCGCGCGGTATCGGGATCGACGCCGAGACGGCAGAGGACGGCTTCCACAACCACGTGCCTTCGCCGCGTCGCAACCGCCAGGCGCTGACCTTCCTCGGTCAGGAAGACGCCACGATAGGGGCGCTGCGTGATCAGGTTTTCCTCGGCCAGACGCTTGAGCATCTTTGCGACCGTCGGCTGCGTTACCCCCAGTCTCAATGCAATATCGGTCTGGCGTGCCTCGCCGGCATGCTCTATCAGGTCGGCGATGAGCTCGACGTAATCTTCCATCAATTCCGTGCGTCGATCGTCGCGGCTTTTCTGAAAGGCCTCGGCATGCGTCTCCACTTCGGTGGAAGAAAGACGGCTTTCCGGGGCTACAGGCGGTTTCGTCAAGATGGCTCACCTTCGCAAGGCTAAGAAAGTGGTGAAGATATTTAGCCTTGCCTATAAATAAATCGCAAGCGCAATAAAACCCTCACGGCGGTATAATCACCGACAAAAGAGGTCAGAGTTCGCTCTCCGGTTCCGCGCGTTAAGCGCTGCTCCTCATCGTGAGCCGCTCAGCGAGAGAGTTGAATGATCCAATAGGATAGCGACGAGATCACGGCCGCAGCCGGAAGCGTGATGACCCAGGCGATCACGATGTTGCCGGCAACGCCCCACCGTACGGCCGAGACTCGACGGGCGGCTCCGACACCGATGATGGCGCCCGTAATCGTATGGGTCGTGGAAACCGGTATTCCGAGCCAGGTCGCGGCAAAGAGCGGCTTGGAAAGGCTGGGAAGATGTTTTCAGGCCTTGCTTATGCTTGTTATGGACGCCGCTCGATCATGCCGAAACGTACTCGCGCAAGAGCGGCAATAATTGGTCGCCCTGTCGCTTGATTTCCGCGAGATAAGGCGTGTCAGAAAGGACGAAATGCGTGATGCCAAGATCGCGATATTTGCGCAGAGAACGGGCGACATCCTCGGCCGAGCCGACCAGCCAGGTGGTGCCTGCTCCTCCGCCGCCGAATTTGCCCGGCGCGGTATAGAGGTTATCATCGAGCACGTCGCCCCGCGCGGCGAGATCGAACAGCCGCTTTTGGCCGACGGCGACTGATTGCCGATGATCGTTCCAGCGAACTCCGTTGCCTTTGGCCATTTCGGCAACCTTCGCCTCAGCGTCCGTCCAGGCCTGCTCCGTCGTGTCGCGAACCAGCGTCGTGATGCGCAGCCCGAACTCCAGTGGCGGGAGGTCTCGATCAAGCTCTTTGCTCAATGTCTTGAGCCGGCTGATCCTTTCACCGATGTCGGCGAATGGCTCGCCCCAGAAAAGCTGGACGTCGGCCTCCGTGGCGGAGACGCGCTCGGCGGCATCCGACGCGCCGCCGAAATAGAGCTTGGGATGCAGGCGATCACCACGAGGCTGGATGCGCGGCGCGGCGGTGGAGTCGTTCACGCGAAAATGCTCGCCCTCGTAGGAGACATTCTCTTCCGTCCAGAGCTTGCGGATAAGCCGCATGAACTCCTTGGTGCGGCCATAGCGATGCGCCTGGTCGCCTTCGCTATCGCCATAGGCGGCGAGATTGTCCTTACCTGAAACGATGTTGACGCGCACGCGGCCGCTGCTCAGGTGATCCAGCGTGGCGGCGGCCGAGGCGAAATGTGCCGGTCTCCAATAGCCGGGGCGGATCGCAATCAGTGGCTCGAAAGTGGTGGTGCGGGCGGCAATGGCAGTTGCGACGGTGAAGGTGTCGGGGCGGCCCCATCCGGTGCCGATCAGTGCGCCCTTCCAGCCATGATCCTCCAGCGCCTTGGCATGACTGGTCAGCGTCTCCAGGCTATTGTGGTTTTCGACGGCGGAATCGCCGCGATGGCCCGGTTTGACGTCGTTGGGGATATACCAGAGAAATTCGCAATTGCTGCTCATGCCCGTGCCTGTCAGTCTTCTGAATCCAACGATGAGACTTGATGATGAGGAAAGCCGTGAGCGACATAGGCTCACGGCTCGTCGTGGTTAAAGCTTGCCCTTCCAGGGAACGAGCATAGCTTCGAGGATGCGGACGGCAGCCGAAAAGGTGAATGCACAGACCGCAATGATGCCGATGCCGACGAAGACGACGTCGGTGGCAAGGAACTGCGATGCCGACATGATCATGAAGCCGATGCCGCGGGTCGAGGCGATGAGTTCTGCCGCCACCAGCGTTCCCCAGCCGATGCCGAAGGCGATACGGACGCCCGTCAGGATTTCCGGCAGGGCCGAGGGCAGCACGACGGCGAAGAAGAGCTGCAGCCGGCTTGCGCCCAGCGACCGGGCGGCATTGACGCGTTCGAGCGGCAGTGAACGCACGCCGGCCTGGGCGGAGAGGCAGATCGGTGCAAACATGGCGAGCACGAGGAGCGTGATCTTCGAGGTCTCGCCGATGCCGAGCCATATGATCATCAGCGGCAGATAGGAAAGCGGAGGCAAAGGCCAGTAGAATTCGATCGGCGTATCCAGAATCCCCTTCGCCCATCGGTTGAGCCCCATCAGCAAGCCAACGGGAATGCCGACGATAATTGCGATGGCCGCGGCGGCGGCGATGCGGAACAGGCTTGCCAAAATGTGCTCGGAAAGCGAGGCGCCGGCATAGCCGTCACGATAGACGACGCCGATCTGCGTCAATACCTCGTCCGGGCGGGGCAGGAAAAGATGCGACACCAGGCCGAGCTTCGCAACCAGCCACCATAGCGCAAGACAGACGATTGCCGTGGCGATGCTGATGGTAACGGTGGGCTTGTCGCCGACGCCGAAACCGGGAATGCGAACCAGCTTCGGTTGTGCCTCTTTCTGAGAGCCTGAAATCGGGCGGGTCTCGATGATATCGCTCATGCCGCGCTCCTGATGCTATCGGCGTTGTGGAGGATGGCGCGAATTTCTTCCCGGAGATTGCCGAACTCGGGCGACGTGACGATCGCCCTCGTGTCGCCGCTCTCGGCAAGGCGATGCACGAAATCGAGCTCGAAGCGGGCAACCACGCGTCCTGGCCGTGGAGACATGACCAATACTTCGGTGCCGAGAAACAGCGCTTCCTCGATCGAATGCGTGATGAAGAAGATGCGCTTGTCGGTTCTGGCCCAGATCGACACCAGCAGCTCCTGCATCTGTTCGCGCGTCAGGCTGTCGAGAGCGCCGAAGGGTTCGTCCATCAGCAGGATGTCCGGATCGGTGGCGAGCGCGCGGGCAATGCCGACACGCTGGCGCATGCCGCCCGACAACTCATAGGGCAGGGCATTGGCAAAATCCGTGAGGCCCACGAGCCGCAGCAGCTCGGATGCGCGATCCCGGCGTTCCCGCTTTCCCAATCCGGCAAATTGCAGGCCAAGAGCGACATTGTCGATCACCGTTTTCCATGGCAGCAACGCATCCTTCTGGAAGACAACGCCACGATCGGCGCCGGGTCCGGAGACGGGTCTGCCGTCGAGCGTGATCTTTCCCTCCGATAGCGGCAGGAAGCCGGCGATCGCATTGAGCAAAGTGGATTTGCCGCAGCCGGAAGCGCCAAGTGCCACGACAATGCCGCGCTCTGGAATGTTGAAGGAGACACGGTCGAGCGCGTGAACGGTTCTGCCGTCACGCGCTGCAAAGAAAACGCTGGCATGGTCGACTTGAAGCATGGGGCCCTCAAAAAAGTGCGGCACCGACGCGACGAGCGCGCCGGCGCCGGGGAGGATCAGTTGCTGGCGCTGGTAAGTGCGTCAGCGGTGACGAATGCGCCATAGCTCGGCAGGACCTCGGAGACTTTTCCCTGACTCTTCAGGAATGTCGCCGTGTCCTTCAGGATCTTGGCCGCGCCCGATTTGTCGCCACCGCCAAGCCAGCCCGCGGATGCCTGAACATCGGGCGTCAACAGCGTGAGATTCTTCAGCGCCGCAGCCTGCTGATCGGCCGTGCCGCCCAGGAGCTTGGCAAGCGCCTTTGCATTCTCGCTGTCCGGCCCCCATGCAGCCTTGTCGGCTGCGAAGGAGGCGTAGTACTTGTTGATCACTGAAGCATAGGCCTTCAGGAACTGCGGGTTGTCGGTCGCGAATTTCGAGGTTGCGACCCAGGCGGAGAATGTGGGAGCGCCCTTGTCGGCGACGTCCTTGGATGTCACCAATACCTTGCCGTTCTTCTTCAGCTCGGTCAGTGCCGGATCCCAGACGAAGCCGCCGTCGATATCGCCGCGATTGAAGCTGGCAACGATTTCCGGCTGCGGAATGGCGAAGACCTGCACATCCTTTTCCGTCAGGCCGAGGGATTTGATGAGGGCGAGCAGCTGATAGTGGTCGGTGGAGACAGGTGCTGCCGCAAGCTTCTTGCCCTTCAGATCGGCAAGTGTGTTGATGCCCGAGCCGTTGCGCACAACGAGAGCTTCGTCGACGCCCGAGATTGACGACAGGTAGAAGGCTTTTACTTCCAGCCCGCGGGAAGCGGCCGCCGCAAACGGGCTTGAGCCGACGTAGCCGATCTGGACATCGCCGGATGCGATGGCAGCGAAGATCTCCGCTCCGGAATTGAATTTGCGGAAGTCGATCTCGTAGCCCGTTTCTTTGGCGAATTCGCCGTTGGCGATCGCGACGGACGACGGCAAGGCGTCCGTCTGATAGGCGACGACGACCTTCTTGTCGGCCGCTGCAGCGACCGTTGCCACGCAGATGCTGGCGAGGCCCATGGCAGCGGCAGCGATCAATGTCTTGAACTTCATGTGTGTCCCCTTGGCCGGATCGGGATTCTCCGGCGGTTCCCTGAGTGCGATGTGTAAAGCCTAGCGAAGAAGGGGAGAGGATCGACAGGAATAACAAACTATTTTTATAGACTATAATGGGAATTGTTTGTCTCAATCCATCATGCGCGCAGCGACGGCATATTTCTGCCGAGGAAAAGCAAGGAGTCGCGCTGGAGCCGGCATCCGAGACGGATGAGGCAGGTATTGAAGGGGCCGCCCTGAATCAGGTGTTTGATCTCGCCAGCGGAGTGCCTGCAAATCTCGGCTTGAGGTAGCCTATTCTTCTATCGATCAACGCAGTGCAGCGGCCCATTGAGCTACGTGATCGGCAACGGTTGCGATATGCTCGGTGGACGTGAGACCGGATACAGCCTTTCGTGGCGTGAAGTCATGGTCTCCATCCTCCAGCCAGAGAATCTCGATCATTTTGGAGAGCTCGTACGTGGAGACTTCTTCCCGCGATCCGAATAGGTCACGAGTTCCCTGACAGATGAGAGTAGGCGTCTTCATGCCTGCGAGATGGGCGGTTCGCAGCTTCTCAGGTTTTCCTATCGGATGGAAAGGATAGCCAAGACAAAGTAGTCCAGAAATCCTTCCTGCATTGCTTAGATCATCCGCGATCATACTCGCCACACGTCCGCCCATCGATTTCCCCGCGATCACGAGTGTCCCTTTTGAACCAACTTCATCTATCACGGCTTTGAATTCCTGGTTTAGAAGCTCTGCCCGGGGCGGCGGAGACCGCTTCCCCGAAGAGCGCTGTGCTGACATGTAGTCGAACTCGAACCGGATAATTCGCAAGCCTTTGCTGGAAAGCGCCGCGGACATAGCTTCCATCCATTTCGTGTCCATTGCGCCGCCCGCGCCATGCGCGAAAACGATGTTGACCTTGGCGTCTTCGGGACCAGTGACGAGGAAATGGTACGGCATTCAGGATTCTCCCGGTTCGTAGCGTCGCCGCGTAAGCGCTGCGCCGCTGGCGCCTTGTTAGCAAAGCTCGGATTCGATGGCGAGGGATCACAGCCTTGAAAGGCATGGCAGGCTGCTGGAGATCCCTAAAGCGGACATAGCAACGTCGACTTGCGGAGCTTGCCAAGCTCGAGTTAATTGACGTTGCTCGCGCCTGCGGTCGATTAAGCGAAGCACCAACTACGCCGCCAAGGGTATCGCCGCCAAGGTATCGCCAATGGGATGGGAAGCACTCGGGCAGTGGGGTGAAGACGCGGTTCGCATCGAACCGCTCACTGGCGGCGTTGCCAACGACGTCTGGAGCGTTCGCGTCCATGGGCAGATTGCGGTCGGTCGCCTTGGCTCCAGGGCCGACGCTGATCTCGCGTGGGAAACCGAGCTGCTCCAACACCTCGAGCGTGCGGGTATGATCGTTCCAGCGCCGATCCCGACGACAGACGGACGCCTGTTCGCGAACGGTCTGGTGGTGATGAAATACATCGAGGGCGGACCGCCAGAGACCATGTCCGACTGGCGTCGCGTCGCCGATACGCTGCGCAAGCTGCATCGGTTGACGAAGGACTGGCCGCAGCGCCCCGGTTGGAAATCTTCCACCGACCTCCTGCATGCCGAAACCGGAACGAGGGTCAACCTTGCTGCGATGCCGCCGGAGGGCGTTGCTCGATGTCGAGCAGCGTGGGCGCGGCTTGTCGGGCGTCAGACATGCGTCGTCCACGGCAACCCAAGTAATCCTGGCAACATCCGCATGACTGCTGATCGCGTCGCGTTGATCGACTGGGATGAG
The DNA here is from genome assembly GCF_008370325.1 of Martinezella tropici. Taxonomy (GTDB): domain Bacteria; phylum Pseudomonadota; class Alphaproteobacteria; order Rhizobiales; family Rhizobiaceae; genus Rhizobium; species Rhizobium tropici_B. The sequence continues at coordinate 598,795 of NZ_VNIP01000008.1, forward strand.
TCCCACGTCGATGTCCCCGACCTTGATCTGGTGCTGCCCGACAATGCTGCCGATCTCGACGACGACGCCTATGATATCGCTGCGCAAGCGTCTGCCGCATGGGAAGCCACCGTTTGCTGGCAGGACGACTACGCACTCAGGCGGCTCGCCGAGGTGCGAGCAGTCTGAGCGGTTTCGGCGGATCGATGCGTCGTATCCATACTGGAGCGTCCGGCGACTATGTAAGCCAAACTGCGGGCTTGGCCGCGCGTTTCCCTGGATTTTGCATCCAGGCAGCTATTTCGCGGCTGTGACCTTTCCAAAGGTAAAAGCTGTCACCTAACGCCCAGCGAGGCGCCATTTGTTACGGTTTCACGCACATCCCCTTGATCAACTGCCGATTTTTTCCGCATCCGGCGAAAGAAAAAGAAAGCTGTTTCTTATATAACTTAAAATCTATGTTTTTTATAGACTATAGCGTTCCTTGGTCGGCATCGGACGCAAACATGGATGAAACGGCATGTCTTATCTCCTTAGCCTTCTCGACAAGAGCCCGATCGAACAGGGACTGAGTGCCACCGATGCGCTTGGCGCTACGACGCGCCTGGCCATAAGGGCCGAAGAACTTGGCTATCACCGCTTCTGGCTCGCCGAGCACCACAACATGGCGAACCTCGCCAGTTCGGCACCCGAAGTTCTGATCGCCTATCTTCTCGCCCGCACCTCGAAGATTCGCATCGGCTCCGGCGGCGTGATGCTGCAGCATTACAGCGCTTACAAGGTCGCGGAGGCCTTCAATCTCCTGGCCTCGCTGGCGCCCGGCCGCATCGATCTCGGCGTCGGCAAGGCGCCGGGCGGGTTTCCGCTTTCGACCCGCGCGCTGCAGCGCGCTTTCGATCCCGAGAAGAAGCCGGAATTCGCAGAGCAGCTGTCCGACATCAACACCTACCTCGCCGCCGATCCCCATTCCGAAGGCGCGCTGGCGACGCCTTTTCCGCCAAGTTCGCCCGAGCGCTTCCTGCTTGGCGCCAGCGTCGAAAGCGCGAAGCTAGCGGCGGAGAAGGGTTGGAGATTGGTGTTTGCCGGGCACCTGAACGGCGATCCGGAAAATCTGCGGAAAACCTTCGAAGCCTATGAGCATGCGAGCGGCGGCAAGGTGCCGATCCTGGCGCTCGCCGCCTTCGCCGCTGAAAGCGAGGCGCATGCCCGCGAGCGCGTTGGCCAGCTGCGCATTGTCAAGCTTTTCCTGCCCAACGGCCAGAGCGTCAATGTCGGCACCCAGGAACAGGCGGCGGAATTCGCGCGCCAGGCCGGCTTCTCCGACTTTCGAACCGAAGAGAAGGTGCCAAGCGTGCTGCACGGCACGGCGGCGCAGATCCGCGACGAACTCGACGCTCTCCATCGCCGCTACGGTGTCGAGGAATTCGTGCTCGACACGCCGGCCCTGACCGCGGCCGAACGGCTGAACTCCATAGAATTGCTCGCCAAAGAACGCCTTTCCCTCGTTGCCTGAGCGGCCTGTCCCAGGAGGATCATCATGGCTCAAAAACACGTCACCTTCGGTATCATGTTGCAAGGCCCGGGCGGCCACATGAATGCCTGGAAGCACCCGAGCGTTCCAGCCGATGCCAGCACCAATCTCAATTTCTTCGTCAAGACCGCCCGCAAGGCGGAAGATGCCGGCATTGCCTTCGCCTTCGTCGCCGATGGGCTCTATATCAACGAGCAATCCATCCCGCATTTCCTCAACCGGTTCGAGCCGCTGACCATCCTGTCCGCGCTCGCCGCCTTTACGACGAAGCTCGGGCTGGTCGGCACGGTTTCGACCTCCTATAGCGATCCCTTCACCATCGCCCGGCAGTTTGCCTCGCTCGATCTCATCAGCGGCGGCCGTGCCGGCTGGAATGCGGTGACATCGCCGCTTGAAGGTTCCGGCCGCAACTATAGCCGCGAACATCCGGAGCACGAGTTGCGCTACGAGATCGCCGACGAATATCTCGATGCGATCAAGGGCCTGTGGGACTCCTGGGACGACGATGCCTTCGTGCGTGATCGCGAGACCGGCGTCTATGCCGACAAATCCAAGCTGCATCGCCTGAACCACAAGGGCCGGTTCTTCCGCATCGAAGGTCCCCTCAATATCGGTCGCTCCAAGCAGGGGCAGCCGGTGGTGTTCCAGGCGGGGGCCTCGGATTCCGGTATCCGGCTCGCCGGCAAGCATGCCGATGCTGTCTTCACCAATGGCGGGCCGTTGGAAGATGCCAAGACCTTCTACAAGCAGGTCAAGCAGAGCGCGATCGCACATGGCCGTAGTGCCTCCGATGTCGGCATCTTTCCCGGTATCGGCCCGATCGTCGGCGCGACGCAGGAGGAGGCGGACGCCAAATACCAGGCAATCCGCAATCTCGTCACCATCGAGGAGGCGCTTGCCTATCTCGGCCGCTTCTTCGATCATCATGATTTCAGCGTCTATCCGCTCGATGAGCCGTTCCCTGATCTCGGCGACATCGGCCGCAACAATTTCCGCGCCACGACCGATCGGATCAAGAAGACGGCGCGGGAAAAGGGGCTCACCCTGCGTGAGGTGGCGCTGGATGCGGCAACGCCGCGAACCTCCTTCATCGGCACCGCCGAGCATATTGCCAGCGAGATCATCCGCTGGGTGGATGAGGAAGGTGCGGACGGTTTCATCCTCGGCTTTCCGGTGATCGGCGAAGGCTTCGATGATTTTTCCAAACATGTCCTGCCGATCCTGACGGAGCGCGGCTACTTCGACCCTACGCTGAAAGGCGAGACGCTGCGCGATCATCTTGGCCTGCCGTTCCGCGAAAGCCGTTACGCGGTAGGGCAAGATGACATCGAACCCGCAAAGGCCGTGGGCGCCTGAGCCCGGACGATCGCCATGAACGCCATCATCACGCCCCCTTTGGACGCCGATCAAATCGAGACAGGGATCGCCGCCTATCTCGATGAGATCATCGCGCTCAGGCACGACTTGCATCAATACCCCGAGCTCGCCTTTCAGGAGCATCGCACCGCCAAGAAGGTTGCGTCGCTGCTTGCGGACTGGGGCTACGATGTTGCCACGGGTATCGCCGGTACGGGCGTGGTCGCGACCCTGAAGCGGGGCGACAGCAAACGTAGCCTCGGCATCCGTGCCGACATGGATGCGCTGCCGATCGAGGAGGCGACCGGGCTCGACTATGCCAGCAGCAACCCCGGCGTCATGCACGCCTGCGGCCACGATGGGCATACGTCGGTTCTCCTGGCGGCGGCCCGCTATCTCGCCGGGAGCGGCAATTTCAGCGGCACGCTGCGGCTGATCTTCCAGCCGGCCGAGGAAATCGGCGCCGGCGCGCGCAAAATGCTGTCGGAGGGTCTCTTCGATCGCTTCCCGGTCGATGCGGTCTTCGGGCTGCATAATTGGCCTGGTGTCCCGACGGGACAGTTCGGTTTCGTTGCCGGCCCGGCGATGGCCTCCGTCGACCAGGCCGTGATCAAGATCGTCGGAAAGGGCGGTCATGGCGCCGAGCCGCATCGTGCGGTCGATCCCGTACTGGCTTCAGCCTCCTTCATCATGGCACTTCAGAGCGTGGTCTCCCGCAATATCGATCCGCAGGATATGGCGGTTGCGACCGTGGGATCCATTCACGCGGGTTCCGCTTCGAACGTCATTCCCGAAAGCGTCGAGATGAAGCTGACCATGCGCGCCTTCAGCGAACAGGTGCGCGCGAGGCTGCAGGAGCGGATTCCCGCTCTGGCGCGGGCGCAGGCGGAAAGCTTCGGTGCGGTGGCCGAGGTCAATTACCGTCTCGGCTTTCCGGCACTGGTCAATCATGCCGATGAAACCGCCTTTGCCCGCACTGTCGCTTTGCAGACGCTCGGGACTGGGGCCGTCCAAGCGGATTTCCGGCCGCGGACGGCAAGCGAGGATTTCGCCTTCATGCTGGAAGCGAAGCCAGGGAGCTATCTCTTTGTCGGCAATGGCGATAGCGCCCCTCTGCACAGCGCCCAATACGATTTCAACGACGCGATCATTGCGCCCGCTGCCCGTTATTGGGGGCGGCTCGCCGAGATTTTCCTCGCGGATGACAACAGGTGACGACCGACATGAGCGATACGTTTCTCTATACGACCCCGCTCGATCCACGTGCCAAGCCGCTGATCGACGAACTGATCCATGAATATGACAGCCGCTACGGCAACTATTTCAATGCCGAAGGGGCGGCTGCCGAACTTAATCGCTATCCGCCGGAGGCTTTCGCGCCACCGGATGGCAATTTCCTGCTTCTGTTGCGCGATGGCGAAACGATCGGAGGCGGAGCCTTCAAGCACTATGACGACCAGACCGCCGAATTCAAACGGATCTGGACCCGGCACGATCTGCGACGGCAGGGATTGGCGCGGAAGCTGCTGGTAGAGCTGGAAGCGCAGGCGGGGCGGCAGGGCTATCGCCGCATCTATCTGACGACAGGTTTCCGCCAGCCCGAGGCGGTTGGCCTCTATTTGACCAATGGCTACACCGCGCTCTTCGACACTTCGGTCGATCCGGAGATCTACAAGAGCCTGCCTTTCGAGAAGGATATCAGCCATCTGGCCTTGTCCTATGTCGCCGAAGCCTCCGGCTCGCCGCAGCGACTGGCCGCTGCCGGCCGATAACGGCGAATAGGATCAATCACAATCATAAGGGGTAAGCATCATGGCGCTGACGACGGATTTTGCAGGTGTCGATCAAGGCACTGGAGCCGCCGAGACGAAGACTGACTATTCGCGTTATCGCATCGTGCCGGCGAGACATCCCGGACGCACGGCCGGCACGATCTTTGCCGCGTTCGTCATCGCGGTCGCCCTCTACTCCACTTTCACCAATCCGCGCTGGGGCTGGGGTGTCTTTGCCCAATGGTTCTTTGCGGAGCCGGTACTGGTTGGCCTTGGCCGGACTTTGCTTCTGACGGCGCTTGCAGCGGTGTCAGGCTCTATCCTCGGCACAGCGCTGGCTCTGGCGCGCGTATCGAAATCGCCGCTGCTCGCGAGCCTCTCTTGGGGTTATATCTGGCTGCTGCGTTCGATCCCAATGATCGTCTTGTTGCTAGTTCTAAACAATCTCGGCTATCTCTATGAAACCATTAGTATCGGCGTTCCCTTCACCGATAAGGTCCTCTTCGATTATCCGACCACGCAGTTGCTGACGCCATTTGCGGCAGCCTTTCTCGGATTGACGCTCAATCAATCCGCCTTTTTCGCCGAAATCGTTCGCGGTGGTATCCTCTCCGTCGATCAGGGCCAGTTGGAGGCGGCCGCCGCCCTCGGCCTGTCACGCCGCCGCCAAGCCTTTCGCATCGTCCTGCCGCAGGCGATGCGCTCCATCCTTCCCACGGGCTTCAACGAGATCATCGGTCTCGCCAAGAGCACGTCGATGGTCTACGTGCTCGCCCTGCCGGAGCTCTTCTACACGGTACAGGTCATCTATCGTCGCAATCTGGAAGTCATTCCGCTGCTGATGGTGGCGACGGTCTGGTATCTCGTCATCATGACGGTGCTGTCGATCGCCCAGCACTATATCGAACGCTATTTCTCGAAGGGCGCGGTGCGTAATCCGACGCCTTTGCCGTTCCAATCCTATTTTCAGCGCCTGCGCCGCGCGCCGGCCGCACCTTTGGCGAAAGCAAGTGGAGTGACCCTCGGGAACCAGAGGAGCGCTGCCGACTGGCGTGCCAAGGGCGGTGCGGTGCGCATCCATGGCATTTCGAAGAGCTTCGGCACTCTGAAAGTCCTCGACGATATCGAGCTCAACCTGCCGGCGGGCAGTGTGACGGCGATCATCGGCCCGTCGGGCTCGGGGAAATCGACGCTGCTGCGCGCCATCAATCATCTTGAGCGCGTCGACAGCGGCTTCATCTCTGTCGATGGCGAGCTCGTCGGCTATACGCAAAAGGGCGACGTGCTCTATGAGCTCAAGGAGAAGGATATTCTGAAGCGCCGGACGGACATCGGTATGGTCTTCCAGAACTTCAACTTGTTCCCGCATCTTACTGTTTTAGAAAACATTATCGAGGCGCCGATCCAGGTGCGTGGATTGAGCCGCGAGGAGGCCATTGCCTTTGCGCAGGAGCTGCTTGCCCGCGTCGGTCTCAGCGACAAGATTGATGCCTATCCTCGACAGCTCTTCGGCGGCCAACAGCAACGCGTTGCTATCGCGCGCGCCCTGGCGCTGCGGCCAAAGGTGCTGTTGTTCGACGAGCCGACCTCGGCGCTCGATCCGGAACTCGTCGGCGAAGTGCTTGACGTGATCAAGGAGCTGGCGCGAACCGGCACGACCCTCGTCATCGTCACCCACGAAATCGGTTTCGCCCGCGAGGTGGCGGATACCGTCGTCTTCATGGAAGGCGGACATATCCTCGAGACGGGCTCACCAACCCAGATCTTCAACGATGCGAGACATCAGCGCACCCGCGCCTTCCTCGCCAAGGTTCTTTAGCAGCAAGCAGGCATTCGACGCTCTGGCGCAGCAGGCGTCCGGGTAACGATAACGACATAAACAACCTATAATTGAAAAGGAGAAGGGAAATGACATTCATTGAGAGAGCGAAATATGTTGCTGCCGGCGTGCTGACGGCGGTAGCGATGAGCTGCACGACAGCAGGTGCGGCCGAAAAGTTCAATCTGAGCCCGGACACATCCAATCGCGTCCGGGCCGAGAAGGATGAAGCGGCGATCAAGGCGATTGCGCCGGGCTTCAAGTTCGTCAATCCCGGCAAGTTCACGGTCGCGATCAACCCGTGGGATCCGCCGATCGCTACCTATGCGACCGACGCGAAGACCGTCGTCGGCACCGATCCCGATATCGCGCAGTTGCTTGCCGACTCCCTCGGTCTGCAGCTCGAGCTGGTGCCGGTTGCCTGGGAAGACTGGCCGCTCGGTGTCTCCTCCGGCAAGTATGATGCCGTCATCTCCAACGTGACGGTCACGGAAGAGCGCAAGCTGAAGTTCGATTTCTCCACCTATCGCAGGGACGTGCTCGGCTTCTACGTGAAGGCCGACAGCAAGATCACCTCGATCAAGGAGCCCAAGGATGTTGCAGGTCTCAAGGTGATCACCGGCGCCGGCACCAATCAGGAGAAGATCATTCTCGAATGGGACCGGCAGAATGTGGCAACCGGCCTGAAGCCGATCGAAGTACAGTATTACGATGATCGCGCCGCCGCCGATCTCGCGCTGCAGTCCGGTCGTGCAGACGTCGAGTTCAATCCGAATGCGACGCAGGCCTATAAGGCCGCCATCAACGGCACGAGGAAGCTTGTCGGCACCGTCTCCGGTGGCTGGCCGCTGACGGCTGAAATCGCCGTCACGACGAAGAAGGGCGCTGGCCTTGCCGATGCCGTCACCCTCGCACTCAACGATCTGATCAAGGACGGCAAGTATGGTGAAGTGCTGAAGCGCTGGAGCCTGACCGCCGAAGCGGTCGATCAATCCAAGACCAACCCTGCGGGCCTGCCGAAGAGCGGCTCGTAATGTTGGTCGGGCGGACCGGCGCCGGTGGGGCCCGCGCCGGTCCGCTCCCATTCATCTCAAATGGAGATACAGGTTCCGTGACTATCCGCACGACTTTCAGAACTACACTAGCCGCCGCAGTGGCTGTTGCCTTGACCGGCCTTGCTCCAGCAACGGCAGCCGAAGACTTCGATCTGAGCCCGGCGCAGCCCGGACGCATCCACGCGGTGAAAGACGAAGCGGCGGTCGCCGCCATCCCAAAGGATTTCAAGTTTGTCACGTCAGGCACATTCACCGTCGCGGTCGCGCCCGGCGGCCCGCCGCTTGCGACCTATGCGACAGACGCGAAGACCGTGGTCGGCGCCGATCCGGATTATGCCTATGTCGTTGCCGATGCTCTCGGCCTCAAACTCGAGCTCGTGCCGGTCGCCTGGATCGATTGGCCGCTGGGACTGACCTCGGGCAAATATGATGCCGTCATCTCCAATGTCGGCGTCACCGAGCAGCGCAAGGAAAAATTCGATTTCTCCACCTACCGACAGGGCCTGCACGGCTTCTTCGTCAAGACGGATAGTAAGATCACTGGGATCAAGGAGCCGAAGGATGCGGCCGGCCTGCGCATCATCGTCGGCGCTGGCACAAACCAAGAGCGCATTTTGCTGAGATGGAGCGACGAGGACGTCAAGGCCGGCCTGAAACCGATCGAGCTGCAATATTACGACGACGAGGCGGCAAGCCTTCTGGCTCTCCGGTCCAATCGCGCCGATGTCATCGTGCAGCCGCACGCCCAGCTCGTCTACATCGCCGCTCGCGACAAGAACATCAAACGCGTCGGCACGCTGAGCGCCGGCTGGCCGGATCGCTCGGATGTCGCGATCACCACGCGCAAGGGCAGCGGTCTTGCGGCGGCGTTGACGCTTGCGACGAACGGACTGATCAAGGACGGCACCTACGCAAAGATCCTCGATCATTGGCATCTTGCGGAAGAAGCCTTGCCGAAATCGGAAACCAATCCGCCGGGCCTGCCGAAATTTTGAGGAGACAGCCGCATGAGCCGCCAAGCCCCATCGATCAGCCATATCGGCTTCCTCACACCAGGCAACTATCCGGATGAAGATCCGCTCGCCGGCCTGGAACAGACCCTGCAACTGCTCGAATACGGGGAAGAGAGGGGATTCAACAGCGCCTGGGTTCGCCAGCGCCATCTTGAACCCGGCATTTCCTCGGCGAGCGCCTTTCTCGCTGCCGCGACGCAGCGAACGCGCCACATCGAGCTCGGTACCGCCGTCATACCCATCGGCTATGAAAGCCCCTACAGGCTTGCCGAAGATCTGGCGACGGTGGATGTGCTGTCGCGGGGCCGGTTGAACATCGGCCTCAGCGCCGGCCGTCCGCTGCATGCGGATCTGATCGGGCCGCTTGCTTTCGATGGCGATTGGGAGAACCACGATTTTTCCCATCAGCGGGTGCTGCGCTTTGCCGACAATCTGAAGGGGACGTATGTCGGCAATCACGATACGCTTATCAAGACGCCGTTCGGTCCGCAGCGTCCGCGCCTCCAGCCCTATGCGAAAGGGTTGATCGATCGCATCTGGTATGGCGGCGGCTCGTTGCGGTCTGCCGAATGGGCCGGTCGCAACGGCTTCAATCTGCTGATCGGCAATGTCACCACGGGTGAGCAGACGGATGATTTTTTCGTCGCGCAGTCCCGTCAACTGGAAACCTATCGCGCCTCCGGCGGCGATACGAGGAGGGTGGCGCTCGGCCGGGTCATCGTGCCGTTCGACAGCGCCGATGCGATCACCCGCAAGCGCTATACGGACTACGCCGCCGGCCGCCACGAGCGCACACTTTCACCGCAGGGCGAGCGGCGCACGCTTTTCGCCCGCGACATCGTCGGCTCGTCGGATGAGATATTGGAGCGTCTGCGCAAAGATCCGATCTTGCCCCATGTCAGCGAATTCCGGCTGGAGCTGCCTTACGAATTCCATGATGAGGAATATCGGCAGATCATCCATGATTTCGTGACATCGATCGCGCCGGAGCTTGGCTGGAAAGAGGCCACACTCCTGCGGCGGTCCGCATCCTGAGGACCGCGTAGCGGCAAGGTCGGATCGGCGGGCTCTGCGTTCGTTCGATCCGGCCCGCTTCTGCCCTGTAGGCGGCCTATGTTATCGCTTCGGCTAACCGGCGAGAGAGGTTGCCGTGTCCGTTCGCTTGAGAATCCGCTCCGCAAGCTGCAGGGCTTCCTCCCGGGAGGCGACGATCTCCATTCTCATCCCGAACGCTTTCGTCGCAAGGCTCATCTGCACCTGCATGGCGGCGCGCTTGATGGCGCTTGCTTCGATGCCGATGACCGCCTTGCAGACTGTCGCAAGGTCTCTCTTGTTTTTATTCAGCCAGATGCCGCGCGCCTTGCGATCATCATGCTCCTCGGCCTGCTCGTCGCCCTCCATGATGACGACGAAAGGCATCGCGATGGCGAGCAGCGCGTCCATTTCCCGCTCCCATTGTTTCGAGTAACCTGGCTGCGCGGAGCCCGCGGATTGGCGCACGATCGGCCAAAGCGAAACATCGTGGACTTCGAAGGTGGTTGCGTCGATTATCATGGCATTTTCCTCAAGCAATTTTGTCGGTGATGGTGGCGAAGAGCATCGCGGCACCTCGTTCTGAGGCGTCGATGGCACGACCCGCCCGTTCACGCATGTCTGCCTCGTAATCCAGCAGTGCGGTGCAGGTCGTCCTTGTCTCCTTGCCGGCGTCGGCAAGAATCTGAGCAAGCATGCGCGCGTCTTCGAGCGCGGTGTTCGCGCCCAGTCCGCCCGCCGGGCTCATGGCATGGATGGCATCTCCCATAAGTGTTACCGCGCCGAACGGCCAAAGAGCGTCGGGGCGCCCTGTTCTGACGGGAAGTGCCGCGACCGCCGCAGGCTTGCTCCGGCTGATGATCTGCCTGAGCTCCGGATGCCAGCCACGCATTGCGGTCCTGAGCAATACCGGTAGGTCTAGCGTGAGATCGTAGGATTCCAGACCCAGTCGCCGGCGTGGCCCGATCAATGCCCAGTAGAGATAGGCGGAAGTCGGCGTCAGCTTGCAATCGGGAGCAAGATTGGCGGAGAGGTTCGAAAAATCGTCATCAAACCGCATAAGATCGAAGATGGCCGTGAAGCCATCGCCAAAGATCACCGTCGTGCCATCCTCAAGCATGTCGGCGGCGCCTGCGAGCGGCAATTCATTTTTGCCGTAAACACACATCGAGCCGGTATCGTTCGGCTCGGCATAGGGCGCCAATTGCCGGCGCACCTGCGAGTTCACGCCATCGGCGCCGACCAGAAGATTGCAGGAAACCGGTGCGGCTTCTTCGAACAATGCCTCGACACGCCCATCGTCCAAAGTACGATACTGCGTGAGCGCGTGCCCGAAATGAACATTGTCCTCGATCCCCGATAGCAGGATTTCGCGAAGGGTGAGGCGATTGACGCTCTGGTCACCATCGTCTTCATCCTCGTCGTCACCGGTATCCCAGCTCATGGGCGTACGGCCCGTGACCGGCAGAAGCTGTGGAGTGAGGAAGCGTCCTGCCCGCGGGCTGATGGACGCAGTTGCGCGAAACAGGTCAAACAGTGCGGGCGGCAAGCAAGCTTCCAGCGCCCGTTGCCCGCTCACATCGATACGAATGCGATAGCCCTGCAAGCGGCTATCGGGTGCGGGATCGCGCTCGTACACGTCAAAACGGATGCCGGCGCGCTTCAATCCCTGGGCGAGGCACAAGCCTCCAAGGCCTGCGCCGATGATGACGACATGAAAGTCCTGCATAGGTTCTCTATTCCATTCACTATTCGACTTTGATTTTGCCAGGGAAGAATAGCGTACCACGACCGAGACGTGGTAACGACATCCGGACTATAAATGTTGCGAAACGGCCAAACAGAACATGGGCATCGAAGATATTGGCGACCGTCTCGACGGGCCACCGCTCATCGCCTTCTGGGGATCGGATGAACCGGGCAGCGCCTTCCGCCTCGGCACTCAGGAATATGATTGGCACGCGCATACGCGCGGGCAACTCTTCTGCATCGAGAGCGGCTTGGTGCGCGTCGATACGCCTGGGGGCTCGTGGCTGCTGCCGCCGCAGCGTGCCGGCTGGATTCCGCCCGGTGTGAGGCACAAGGCAGGGATCAACGGCGTGCTGAGCGGCTGGGGTATCCTGCTGACACCGGAGGCCAGCGCCGGATTGCCGACGACGCCATGCGTTCTGAGCGTCAGCGATGTGTTGCGAGCGCTGGTTCGTCGCGCGACCACATGGCGCTGGGAGGAAAGGCTTACTCCGCAGCAGCGTCGCCTCGCGGCTGTTCTGTTGGATGAGGTGCGAGCAGCCCCGCGCGAAAGTCTGCATCTGCCGATGCCGGCAGATCGCCGCGCGCTCCGCATCGCGGACGCCGTGCTGCAGGATCCGGCCAGCGAGGAAACCTTTCATGCGCTGGCGCAGCAGGCAGGCATATCCGAGCGATCGGCCAGGCGTCTTTTCAACGCCGAAACGGGCATGTCCTTTGCCAATTGGCGTCAACAGGCGCGATTGATGCTCGCGCTTGAACATCTGAGCGCGGGTAACCCGATTGCGGAGGTGGCCGATAGCCTGGGATATGCAAACGCCAGCAGCTTCATCGCCATGTTCAGGAAGGCATTCGGCCTTTCGCCGCGCCGCTACCTCACCGTCCGAAAATTCTGATCCAGCTGCGGTTCAACGGCGGCGGAAAACCGGCGCCGCCGTGCTTATCGACGCCCGCAGATGGTTTAGGCGGCTACCTGGCGGTTTCGGACGGCGAGCAGGCGCAAGGCATTCATGGTCACCAGCACCGTAGCGCCGGTATCGGCGAGGATCGCCGGCCAGAGACCGGTAATGCCGATAATGGTGGTGACCAGGAAAACACCTTTCAGGCCGAGAGCGATGGTGATGTTCTGGCCGATATTGCTCATCGTCCGCTTCGAGAGGTCGATCATCTCGATGACGTCGCCGACGCGGCCGTGCAGCACGGCGGCATCCGCCGTTTCGAGCGCAACGTCCGTTCCTCCACCCATGGCAATCCCGACATCGGCCGCGGCAAGCGCAGGCGCATCGTTGATACCGTCGCCGACCTTGGCGACGCGCAAGCCCTGCCGTTTCAGGTCGCCGACGATCCGCTGCTTGTCTTCGGGCAGCAGTTGCGCGCGAACCTCGATACCGAGCGTCTTGCCGATCGCCTCAGCCGTGCGCTGGTTGTCGCCCGTCAGCATGATCGTCTTGATGCCAGCATCAGCAAGGGCCTTGAGGCCGGCGGCCGTATCGGCACGCGGCTCGTCGCGCATGGCGAGCAGGCCGGCGGCGATACCTTTGGCAATGAGAACGGAGACGGTCTTTCCTTCGTCGTTAAGTGCTCCGATCCGGGTCAATTGCTCCGGGGTCAACGACACTTTTTCACCTGCCGCCTGCGGTGATCCGAGGAATACGTCGATACCATCAACCGTGCCGCTCACACCCTTGCCGCCGATTGCTTTCGCATCGATGACCTGAGGGATATCCGTTCCGGCTGCCGTCGTACGGTCGAGGATTGCGCGGGCAAGCGGATGGCTGGAGCCGGTTTCGACCGCGGCTGCCAGGCGCAACACCTGCGTATCGCTCATCCCGAGGCCGACGATATCCGTGACCTTGGGCTTGCCTTCGGTCAGGGTGCCCGTCTTGTCGAAAGCGACGGCGGTGACCTTGCCGATATTTTCGAGCACCGCTCCGCCCTTCAGCAGCAGGCCGCGCCGGGCGCCGGAGGAGAGCGAGGCGGCAATCGCCGCCGGCGTCGAAATGACGAGGGCGCAGGGGCAGCCGATCAGCAGGATCGCCAGGCCCTTGTATACCCACTCGCCCCAGCTGCCGCCGAGGAACAACGGTGGGATAACGGCAACGAGCGCGCCGACAACGACGACGCCGGGCGTGTAATAGCGGGAGAAGCGATCGATGAAACGCTCGGTCGGAGCCTTCGATTCCTGCGCCTCCTCGACCAGCTTGACGACGCGGGCGATGGTATTGTCGGATGCTGCGGCGGTCACGCGGATACGCAGCGCGGCATCGCCGTTAACCGTGCCGGCGAAGACGGTTGCATCCGCGCCTTTGCGCACCGGCGTGCTTTCGCCGGTCACCGGCGCTTCGTCGACAGCGCTTTCGCCGGAAAGGATCACGCCGTCGGCCGGAATGCGGTCGCCAGGGCGCACTAGGATGAGGGCACCGATGGCGAGGCTTTCGGCCTCGACCTCAAGGGTCTTGCCATTCTCCTCGAGCAGGGCGGTCTTGGGCACCAGATCCGTCAGCGATTGAATGCTGGCGCGCGCCTTGCTGGCCGCTACGCCTTCCAATAGCTCACCGATCAGGAACAGGAAGACGACGGCTGCCGCCTCTTCGCTGGCGCCGATGATAACGGCGCCGATGGCCGCGATCGTCATCAGCATTTCGATCGAGAACGGCGTTCCGACCCTTGCGGCCGTGAAGGCACGCCGGGCAATCGGCAACAGGCCCACAAGCATGGCGGCGGTAAAGATCCAGGCGTCGAGTGCGGGAACGAGCTTGCCAATACCCCAGGCAGCGGCCACGGCGAAGCCGGTCGCGATGGTCAACCGGCCCTTGGCCGATTTCCACCAGGGTCTCGAGGTCGGGCCGTGGTCGTGCCCGTGAAGGCCGGCCATCGCCGCATCCGCCTCTTCCGAGGCGTGGCCATGTCCTGCGTGATCGTGCTTATGGCCAGCTGTACCATGTCTGTGATCACCGTGGTCATGATCGTGAGCATACGGCTTGTGATCATGATGACTGTGGCCGCAGCCGCAGGCATGATCATCCGCCGCCACCTTCGGCGCGGGAACGTTGCTTTGCGCAAGCGGGAAAAGCTTGTAGCCCAGGCCTGAGACGCGCTTTGCAATGCTCGGCAGCAGGTCGGGATCGCCCTGGTGCCTGACTGTCATCGTACCCGCAGTGACCGAGACGGAGACGTCCTCCACGCCCTGCAGGCGTCGAACGGCCGTGTCGATTTTCGCGGCGCAGGAAGCGCAATCCATGCCTTCCACGCGATAGCGGCTCTGTTGTGTTGTCGACGTCATCTTCTGGTTCCGATTTTGCTGTCGGAACCATTGCTACATCCTCTAGCTACTAGAGGAACAAGAGCCAATTTGCAGATTCTTGCGGGAGCGTTATGCCCGCCGGCTCCTGCCTTCGCAGGGCAACGCTCAAGCTTACGCCGCCCGCAAAGCCTGCAGGCGGCGAGCGTTGCCATAGTGAAATTACAGCTTCAGCAGAACCTTGCCTGCCTTGCCGGGTGCCAATGAAGACTTCACCGCCTGTGCGATTTCCGTAATGTCATAGGCGGCTTCCACCGGCAGCTTGACCTCGCCGGACGCGACTCGCGCGATCAGCTCGCTGATGAGCCGCCGGCGCTCGTCGGCCGACATGGCGGCGCTGACCTTGATACCCCAGAAGCCCTTGATCGTCAGCTGCTTGAAGATGACAGCCCTCGAGGCGATCTGCATCGGTTTGCCGGCCGCTGTACCGAAGGACACCAGCAGGCCGTTTTCACCCAAAAGATCGGCGAGGTCGTTACTCGCAACGCCGCCGACGGAGTCCACCGCGGCGCGGATCGGGGCATCGCCGATCATGGCGCGTACTTTCATCTTCCAGTCGGCGGTGGCGGTCGACACGGCGTTCTCGATGCCGAATGCCGACAGTTCGTCAATGCCGCCGTCGCGCCGAACAAGATTGATCATATGGATGCCGCGGCTGCGGGCCAGCATGGCGAGCGTCTTGCCGACCGCACCGTTCGCTGCGTTCTGGATGATCCAGTCGCCGCGTTCGACATTGAGGGATTCCAGAAGCGAGATGGCGCTGAACGGCATGGCGATCAGCTGTGCCGCGGCCTCGTCGGTAATGACGTCGGGCACGGGGACGAGGCTGGCGGCCGGCGCCGTGAACTGCTCGGCCCAGGTGCCATGCACGCCGGCGGCAACGACGCGTTTGCCGATCAGCGTCTTGTCGACATCAGGCCCGACGGCATCGACGAAGCCGACCGCCTCGCTGCCGCCGATCGCCGGCAATATAGGTTTGTAGCCGTAGGCGCCGCGCACCGTCCAAAGGTCATGATTATGGATCGGCGAAAGAATGGTGCGAATGCGCACATCTCCCGCACCCGGCTCCGGCAGCGGCATGTCGGCCAGATAAAGGACGTCTGCCGGGTCGCCGAAGACATCGTGGATGGCACTGCGCATTTTGTATTCCTTGCGTGTTGACATGCTGGTCCTGTCGTGGATCAAAGGCCGCCGGGTGCGGTAAGGGCTTGTTCAGTGGCAAGCATGGCCTGGTCGAGCGGCGTCTTATCCTTGCCGAGCTTCGCCAGGATCGCCGCCCCGAGCCAGAGACTATAGAGTGAACGGGCTGTTTTTTCCGGGATGCAGGATGATGAAATGGAACCGTCCTCACGTCCCTCGGTGATCGTCTTGGTGAGGCGGCGAATGAGATCCTCGACGCCGCCGAGCAAGATCACGCGCATGTTATCAGAGAGGTCGGCGATTTCGGCGGCAAGTTTCACGACCAGGCACCGGTCGGCAAGGCTTGCGCTGCCGCCATCGGAGAGCCAGGCATTCCAATAGTGCATCACACGCTGGCGCCCGTTGCCCTTCCAGCCGAAAAGCGCATCGAGGCGTTCCGTATAGTCAGAGCAATATTGCTTCAACAGCGCGCAGCCGAAGGCTTCCTTCGATGCGAAATAATAATAGAACGACCCTTTCGGTACGGCGCTCTGTTCGAGCAGCTCTTTCAGGCCGACGCCCCCGAAACCTTTGCGCAGAACCAATTCCCGCCCGATCGCGAGAATATGGCTCCGAGTGAGCTCCGATTTCTTCTTTGTCACCATAAGCGGTCCGATAACAAATAATCGACCGGTCGTCTATAAACTCGATGTTGTTTGCCGTCAGATCAGTGCGAGCGTTGCAAGCGAGAGGATCAGCGCCGGAAGCATGACAATGGCACCGATCTTCAAGAAGGCCAGCGCGCCCATGTGGAGCCCCTCCCGGCGAAGGGCGGCGAGCCAGAGGATGGTGGCAAGCGAGCCGGTTACCGAAAGGTTGGGGCCGAGATCGACGCCGATCAATACCGCGCCGGCAATGGAATCGGGAACATGGGCCGCCTGTACCGCGCTGCCGGCGAAAAGGCCGGCGGGCAAATTGTTGACGAGGTTGGAGATGATCGCGACCGAAAAACCGGCGGCTCCGATCGCCTGCGTCTGGGATTGTGCGGCAAGCGATGCAAGTCTTTCGGACAGAAGCGCGGTCAGGCCGGTATGATTGACCGCTTCGACGATCACGAAGAGGCCCGCCACCAGGGGCAATACGCTCCAGCTTATGCCGCTTATCGTCTCCATCGGGCTTTGCCGCGTGAGCGCGAGAACGATGACCGTGGTGATGACGCCTGCGGCAAATGTCGGTATTCCGAGGTCGAAATTCATGGCCGATGCGGCGATCAGCACGAGCGCGGTGACCACAAGTCCCCATCCGGCCAGCCGGGCCGTGTGCGAAAGGGAAGGTTCTTCGACATCGCGTGCGATCGTGTCTTCGGCCAGCGCGCGCCTTTGTGTCCAATAGAGGCAGCCGAAGGTCACGATAATCGAGACGATCGACGGCAGAAGGAAGGTCTGCATCCATCGGGATAGAGGCGGCATTTCGCCGCCGGCAAAGATAACGAGATTGGCTGGGTTGGAGATCGGCAGCACGAAGCTGGCGGCATTGGCGATGAAGGCGCAGACCAGCAAGTAAGGCATGGGATCCTTCACCCGCGCCGCCCGGCATGCGGCATAGACAGCCGGCGTGAGCACCACGGCAGTGGCGTCGTTCGACAAAAAGACCGTGACGACGACGCCGACGCCATAGACGAGTACAAACAGCCTGCGGGGCGATCCCCTGGCATGCGAGGTGGCGATGGCGGCAACCCAGTCGAAAAGCCCTTCGCGCCGCGCCAGCTCCGACAGAAGCATCATGCCGATCAGGAACAGATAGACATCGAAACCTTTGGAAATACCCGCCCAGACGTCGGTCGGGCCGATCAGCCGGAAGGCGAGGAGAACCGCCGCGCCGAGAACCGCCCAGATCGCTTCCGGCCAGCGGAACGGGCGTGTGACGACACCGAGGGCCGTCAGGCCGGCAATGCTCAAGGTGATGGCGGATTCAGTCATTCAGCTCGTCTTGGATATCGAAAGGGAGCGGATATGTAGCACTGCGGCGCTGGGGCGCAAATGGTAATTTCGGCGCGGCCCTCGGGGAAACCCGTGGGCCGGACGACCTCGCGAGAGGCTATGCCTTTTTCGTTCTGACCTCTTTCGCCGCAGTATCATGTAATTTGTCGGCGCGCTCGACGAGGACCGAACATTCCGCATGCCGGATGACATATTCCACAGTCGAGCCGAAGATGCGGTCGAGAATATCGGAAGTATGGGTTGCAAGCACGATGAGATCGGCCTTCTGCTCCTGCGCGACCGTCAGCAGGGTTCTCGATGCGGCGCCGGTGCGGACTTCTATCGACGCGGCAATGCCGAGACGCTTGCACAGCGCATCGAGCTTGTCTTCCGCTTCCTTGATGACGGACACGGCCCAATTGTCCGGGCTTTCGCTGCCGGAGGGAAAACGCTCGATCACATGAACCACGATCAGCTCTCCGCCCGGCGACAGAAGGGCGTGGGAGGTGCGCAATAGACGCTCGGCGCGCTCGCGGGATCCAAGTCCTATTGCGCAGATAATTTTCTCGTACATTCCACTCTCCCCAAGTCTATGCCGAAGCGTTCGGTAAACTCTGTCTGCGATCGCGGCGGCCGTCACGGCAGTATGACGCTTGCTCGTTGATTCGGCGATGATTGTCAGCCGAGTGAGGCCATTTGGCCGCCATCCGTGCTTTCAATGGCCGCGCGCTTTGCCATTTGCACAGATTTAATCTCGTCTCCTCCGAGAACGGAGCACGTCTTCGAATTGCTGCGTTGCAAAAAGGCGGGGCGGCTATTGCCTGGGTGCCGTCGTGGCCAGACCGCAGAAATAACATTGGCTTCTGCGTCAATCTGCCATCGTCGGATAGGTGCCCTGCGACATCCTGCACGCTTTTGCGCACTGCACAATTTGTTTTAGAACCATTTCGCGAACAACTTGCTGCGGGCTCAACCCATCGGCGAGACGGCCATGCTATTCTTGTCGCTGACAAGAGGCGGAAAGCCAGTCATATTGGGGCTCCGATATCGTCGATTGCGGCAAGTGCGTTCTGGGTTCGACGAAGACCAAGGTGTCTGCGATGCAGACCCGTCGGTCATCATACGTCGGCGGACCCTCCTTGATGGCATATATTGGAAAGGACGGGCTCACGTGACAGCTTCCTCCGCCACCGATGGAATGTTGGAAAGACGCCAGGCCGCAAATCCCGCTTCGGCGGGGAGCCCAGTTGCTGCAGGTGCCGCAGCTGATTGGACGACCGAAAAGTGTCGTGGTCTCGGCCTGGCTTCGACATTGCAATGTCTGTCGTCGCTCGGCTGGATCGGGCAGGCTGCCATGCTCGCCATCGGCGTGGGTGCGATCAGCCAAGGCGGCGGCGTTGCTGATGTCGCGATCCCGGCAGCCGTCGTTGCAGGCGTTGGCGTTCTGCGCGCTGGATTGGATGCGGCTGGTGGTCGGCTGGCATTTCGGGCCGCGCGTCGCGAGTTGAGTCTTCGGCGCGCCACTGCGACCACGGCGCTTGCCCTACGCTCGCCCCTCGATAGCGGCAGGCCGGCATCCGGCATGGCGGCAAGCGTTCTGGGCGAGCAGGCGGAGGCGATCGTTCCCTATCTCGCACGGTTTCGCCCGGTCCGCGTGAAGGCGAGCATCGTGCCGCTAGTCATGTTCGCCTGCATTTTGCCAATCTCGTGGCTTGCGGCCCTGATCCTGACGCTTTGCGCGCCACTCATCCCGATTTTCATGGCGCTGATCGGCTGGCGCGCCAAGGCTGCCAGCGAAAAACAGCTCGCCGAAACCGGTGGCATCAACGCCTTCCTGCTCGACCGTCTGCGCGGCCTCGCGACCATCCGCGCGCTCGACGCCGTCGATGTGACGGCACAGCGCCTGCGCGGCGACGCGGAGTCGCTGCGCATCCGGACCATGGCGGTATTGAGGATCGCATTCCTGTCTTCGGCGGTGCTCGAATTCTTCGCCGCGCTCGGCGTTGCCGCAACGGCCGTCTATGTCGGCTTCAGTCTGTTGGGCTCGATCGAGATCGGCACCTGGGAAGGCCGCCTTACTCTGACACAAGGGCTGTTCATTCTCCTGCTTGCGCCGGCCTTTTTCGAGCCGCTGCGCGAACTATCTGCCGTCTGGCATGACCGCGCCAGTGGCGAGGCGGCACTTTCGGCTCTTAAGGAGTTGGCCTCGCCGCAGCAAACGATCGTCGGCGGCAGCGATCGGCAAACACGGGCATCCACCGGCAATGCATCGGTCGAGATCGAAGGTCTGGTCTTCCGGCATGGACCGGAGTGGGACGCGGCGATCGATCATTTTGATCTCATGGTCGCGCCTGGAGAACATGTGGCGCTGTGGGGCGCAAGCGGCTCAGGCAAGACGACGCTCCTGTCGCTGATCGCCGGTCTCGCCCGGCAGGATGTCGGCGTCATCCGGATCGGGGGCATTCCGCTGCGCGACGAGACCGCGGACGCACTGCGTCGTCGCATGGCCTGGATCGGCCAGCAGCCACACGTTTTTGCAGGCAGCGTGAAGCGGAATGTAGCGCTCGGACGCCCGGGCATCGATGCCGCAGCCGTCGCCGAGGCTCTCGAAGGCGTTGCTCTCGATCACGTCTTTACGCCGGAACGGGTGTCGGCGGTCGGCGAGGGAGGGCTTGGCCTTTCCGGCGGTGAGGCGCTGCGACTGGCACTGGCGCGCATGATGGTGGACGAAGGTGCCGACATTATTCTTGCCGACGAACCGACCGCGCATCTCGACGCAGAAACCGCCGCTGCCGTGACGGATGCGCTGCTCGCACTCGCCGAAGGGCGGGTCCTGATCGTAGCGACGCATGATCCGGTGCTTGCCGCGCGGATGCATCGCATCGTCCGGCTCGGCGAGTAGGGACGAAAGGTGGCTGCATGACGCGCTCACTCAAAACGCTGCTTCCGCTCATCGGCCTGTTCTGGCGCGAGCGGGGTGCGAGCCTGGCCCTTGGCGCTGCACTCTCCGTGTTGGCGATGCTCGCCGGCGGCGGGTTGTTGGGATTGTCCGGCTGGTTCATCACCGCTTCGGCTTTTGCCGGCCTGACAGTTGCAACTGCCGCGGTCTTCGATGTCTTCGCGCCTTCGGCCGGCATACGCATGCTTGCGATCGGCCGCACGGCCGCCCGCTATGGCGAACGGCTCGTGACCCATGATGCGACGCTGAGGGTTCTCGCGGCCCTGCGCGAGCGGCTGTTCCTCGGCTGGGCAGAGCCGGGCGCCGCGGCAGCAATGATCCGCCGGCCGGCGAAGCTGCTGTTCCGGTTGACGAATGATGTCGATGCGCTCGACTCCCTGTACCTGCGCGTACTGGTGCCGGCAGCTGTCGCCGTCCTTGCCGCAATCGCCGTAACGATCGCCCTTAGCTTCATCGATCCGTGGCTTGGGCTGATAGCGGGAGTCTGGCTCGTCGCGCTCTGTCTTGGTCTTTCGCTGGTTGCAGGACGTCTGGCTCTAAAGCCGGGCCGTCGTCGCGCCCATGCGATGGAAGCGCTGCGCGCACGCGCCATCGATCTTGTCGCCGGCCAGACCGATCTCGCAATGGTCGGGCAGTTACAGGCGCAGCGCGCCGCCATCGCCGAAGCCGACGCGCGCCTGGCCATGACCGATAATGATCTGAACCGCATCGATAGCGCCGTCGCAGCCGGTTTCTCGCTTGGCTCGACCCTGTTGCTGACATCAACGCTTTTGACCGTCGCCTTTCTTTCCAAGCAGGGGACGATCGGTGCGCCTGCGGCGGCCTTTGCACTGCTGATTGCCTTTGCCGCCACCGAGCCGTTTGCCGCGATGAGGCGAGGAGCTCTCGAGCTCGGGCGAACCTTGCTCGCCGCAAGGCGTATCGCGCCGCGACTGAACCCGGCCGTTAGGCCGCTGCAACCTATCGAACCACAGGCAGGCTATGCATTCCAGCTTGCCGGTGTCACGGCTGGTCATGATGAAGCTCATCCCGTCTTGAAGGACGTCTCTTTGTCACTTTCTGCAGGCGAGCGCATGGCGATCGTCGGGCAGAGCGGTGTTGGGAAGTCGACCTTGCTGGCCCTGCTCGCCGGCGAGATCGCCGCTGCCAGCGGTTCGGCGGCGAGCCTGTCCGCGGCGATGCTGACCCAACGCACAGAGCTGTTTCAGGACACGGTAAGGGACAATCTGAAGCTAGCGGACGCTCGTGCCGACGATAGCCAGTTGCGCGGCGCGCTCGCAGCGGCCGGCCTGCTTGAGGAGATCGAGGCGCTGCCGTACGGCCTTTCGACCCGTCTCGGCGAAGGCGGTGGCGGCTTGTCCGGCGGTCAGCTTCGCCGACTGGCGCTCGCAAGGCTTCTACTGCGAGACGCCGCGCTCTGGCTGCTCGACGAGCCGACGGAAGGCCTCGATGCCACGACGGCCCGCGCTGTGCTTGCGCGGTTGGCCTCGGCTGCCGAAGGGCGGAGCCTCGTCGTCGCCACGCATATTCGTCGCGAGGCCGCCTTGGCAGACCGCATCGTGCTTCTGGACGGCGGGCGTATTGCCACCAGCGCGCGGCGCGACACACCGGAATTCGAAATGCTCCTCGATCGGTTGCGACCGGATTGAGGGGTACCCAACATGCCCGCGGCGCGTCGAATGGCGTCGCATTCCTGTCAGACACACCGTAGGGGGTGGGAGAAAGACTATGGAACTAGATATCGTGGCGCTATCGCGCCTGCAGTTTGCCATGACGGCGCTGTATCACTTCTTATTCGTGCCGCTGACGCTCGGCCTTTCCGTACTGCTTGCCATCATGGAAACGACCTATGTCATGACCGGCCGCCAGATCTGGCGGCAGATGACGAAGTTCTGGGGGACGCTCTTCGGCATCAACTTCGTGCTCGGCGTTGCGACCGGCATCGTGATGGAATTCCAGTTCGGCATGAACTGGAGCTATTACAGCTATTATGTCGGCGACATCTTCGGCGCCCCGCTGGCGATCGAAGGGCTGATGGCCTTCTTCCTCGAGGCGACCTTTGTCGGCCTGTTCTTCTTCGGCTGGGACAAGCTATCCAAGGTCGGCCACCTGGTCGCCACCTGGGCGGTGGCGCTGGGATCGAACTTCTCGGCGCTGTGGATCCTGATCGCCAATGGCTGGATGCAGAATCCGGCAGGCTCGGCGCTCAACCCGCAGACCATGCGCATGGAGATCGTCAGCTTCTTCGATGTCCTATTCAACCCCGTGGCGCAGGCGAAGTTCGTTCATACCGTCTCGGCCGGCTATGTCTGTGCCTCGGTCTTCGTGCTCGGTGTCTCGGCTTGGTATCTCGTGAATGGTCGCAGTATCGAGCTCGCAAAGCGCTCGATGACCGTTGCCGCGTCTTTCGGCCTTGCTTCTGCGCTGTCGGTCGTCGTGCTGGGTGACGAGAGCGGCTATCTGACGACCGAGCACCAGAAAATGAAACTCGCGGCGATCGAAGCCATGTGGAAGACCGAGCCGGCGCCGGCCGCCTTTACCGCCTTCGGTTTTCCGGACCAGGAGGCCCGCGAAACCCATTATGCCATCCACATTCCCTGGGCCATGGGTCTGATCGGCACACGGTCGCTGACGACGGAAATCGCCGGCATCGACAAGCTCGAGGCGCAGGCCAAGGACCATATTCGCCAGGGCATCCAGGCTTATGATGCTCTGATGAAGATCCGTGCGGCCAAGCCGGCAACGCCGGGCGAGGCTTCGCAGGACGTCGCCAGTGCCCGCACTTCCTTCGAGGATATCGGCCATGAACTCGGCTATGCGCTGCTTTTGAAGCGCTATGTCGACGATCCGCGCCAGGCAACGGAAGAGCAGATCGCCCAGGCCGCCCGCGATACCATTCCGCATGTACCGACGCTCTTCTGGTCCTTCCGCATCATGGTCGGCCTCGGCATGTTCTTCATCCTGCTGATGACGGTCTTCTTCTGGCTCTCGGCGCGGCGGAAACTCGATCGATATCCGACCCTGTTGCGGATTGCGGTCCTCGCCATCCCGTTGCCATGGGTCGCGATCGAGCTGGGTTGGGTCGTTGCAGAATTCGGCCGTCAACCCTGGATCATCGAGGGGGTGCTGCCGACGGCGGCTGCCGTCTCCAATCTCGGCGCCGGCACGGTGCTCCTGACCATCCTCGGCTTTGCAGCGCTCTACACGGTCCTCATCGTCATCGAGATGACGCTGATGATCAAAGCGATCCGCAAAGGCCCCGAACCGGATGACGAGCCGGAGGCCAAGCTGATTTCCGAAAACCTCGTTCCGGCTGCGGAGTGACCTGCCATGATCCTGCATGAATTGATCGACTACGAAACCCTGCGCATCATCTGGTGGCTGCTGCTCGGCGTGCTGCTCATCGGCTTTGCTGTTACCGACGGTTTCGACCTCGGCGTCGGCACGTTGCTGCCATTTGTCGCAAAGACCGACACGGAGAGGCGCATAGCCATCAACTCGATCGGCGCGACTTGGGAAGGCAACCAAGTCTGGCTGATTCTCGGCGGCGGCGCCATCTTCGCCGCCTGGCCACCGCTCTACGCCGTGTCCTTCTCCGGCTTCTACCTCGCCATGTTCGCCATCCTGTTTGCACTGATATTGCGGCCGGTTGCCTTCAAATACCGCTCCAAGCGCGACAGCGCCCGTTGGAAGGCGGGCTGGGATTGGGCACTCTTCATCGGCGGTTTCGTTCCGTCGCTGATCTTCGGCGTCGCCGTCGGCAATGTGCTGCAGGGCGTGCCCTTCCGCTTCGATAATGATATGCGCATCTATTATGAAGGGTCGTTCTTCGCTCTTCTGAATCCGTATGCTCTACTTTGTGGCCTTCTGTCGGTCGCAATGCTCGTCATGCATGGCGCGGCCTGGCTGCAGGTGAAGACGGATGGCATCGTTGCCGAACGCGCTCGCCGCTATGGCACTTTGGCGGCCCTGGCGGTCATCGTGCTGTTTGCGCTTGGTGGCCTGTTCCTGTGGATGGGCATCGATGGTTATCATATTGCAAGCGCCGTCGATGCTGGAGGACCGTCAAACCCACTTCTGAAGACGGTCGAGCACAGTGCCGGGGCATGGCTCGTCAATTACAGTGCCCATCCGTGGATGATGATTGCTCCGGTTCTCGGCTTCGTCGGTGCCGCGGCGGCTTTGCTTGCGATGCTTGGCCGGCGCGAGGTCACCGTGCTGCTCTTCAGCAAACTTGCCATCTTCGGCATCATCTCGACCGTGGGTCTATCGATGTTTCCTTTCCTCTTGCCGTCCTCGCTCGATCCTCGCTCGAGCCTGACCGTTTGGGATGCATCGTCCAGCCACCTGACGCTGTTCATCATGCTTGTCGTCACCATCATCTTTCTGCCGATGATCCTGGCTTACACCGCGTGGGTCTATCGCGTGCTGTGGGGCAAGGTCGACGAGGAGACGGTCAACGACAAGAGCGGTCACGCCTACTGATCCTGAAGGAGATTTCTTATGTGGTACTTTGCCTGGCTTCTCGGCTTTCCTCTCGCCGCGGCATTCGCCGTCCTCAACGCCATGTGGTACGAACTCATGGATGATCAAGCGAAGGCGAAAGTGGCTCGCACTCAAGAGAAATGAGTTGCATGGCCTTTGTTTGAAGGCTTTCCGCCAGATGATCGGCATGCCGGCTGGGGCCGGCGTGCCATTTATCGTCCGGATAATTTCGTTCCATCCGGTCACGCCTTGCGCTGGCGGCCTCTCCTGAAACGAAATGTTATCGTCATCCATTCAATTGGAGATGTCGCGGCATATGATGGTGTCGGAGACAAAATCGGGATCAATGGTTCCATTTGACGTGAATTGTATGCAACAATATGCGATCAATATCAGTCAGGTTGCGGTCGGGGGCCGATCCCGTTGCGGAGCATGAAATGAAAAACTGGCATCCCGATCTCAGCCGCTCCTCCAGTCCCCGCTACATCGCCATCGCCGACCTGATCGAAATGGATTTGCGCAGCGGCGTTCTGACCGTGGGCGACAGGCTGCCGCCGCAGCGCGTGCTTGCCGAGCGCCTCAACATCGACTTTACGACCGTGGCGCGAGGCTATGTCGAGGCGCAGAAGCGCGGCCTGGTGGATTCCCATGTCGGACGAGGGACTTTCGTGACCGGAAGACAGGAGCGGGAGCGCCGTGGCTCGATCCGGGCTGCCGCTTCGGATCCGCGCCGTGCTCTGGTGATCGACCTCTCGATGAACCTGCCGCCGGAGCCGAACGATGCGGATCTCATTGACCGCATGCGGGAAGGACTGTCCGTGGTGGCGGCCGATCTCATTCCATTGTTGCGCTATCAAGGCTTCGGCGGTTCGGGCGTGGACAAGGAAGCCGCCGCCGCCTGGCTTGGCCGGCGTGGGCTGACTCCACCGCAGGAACGCATCTTCGTGACGCCGGGTGCCCACCCAGCGATGCTGGCGATCTTCGGCTTGTTGGCCAAGCCCGGCGAAACGGTGCTTTCGGAAAATATCACCTATCCCGGCATGCGCTCGATCGCGGCCCAGCTCCAGCTCAATCTCGCAGGTCTGCCGATGGATGAGGAGGGCATTCTACCGGACGCCTTTGCCGAGGAGTGCCAACGCCGGCAACCGAAGGCGCTCTACCTCAATCCCATCCTGCAAAACCCGACGACGTTGACTATTCCGCTCGAGCGCCGCGAGGCGATTGCCGCCATCGCCCGCAGATATCGCGTACCGATCATCGAGGATGATGCCTATGGTTTCATTCCGCTGGACGCGCCGCCGCCAATGGCCGCAGTCGCACCGGACGTGACCTGGCATATTGGAGGATTGGCGAAGTGTATCGGCGCGGGGCTTCGCCTTGCCTTCGTCGTGGCGCCGGACACCAAGTCGATATGGCCTTTCGTGAGCGCAATGCGGAGCAGCAACGTCATGGCGTCGCCGCTCAATATGGCGCTTGCAACACGCTGGATCGCTGACGGCACCGCCGATGGCATTCTGCGTTTCATTCGCGCGGAGGCAGCCGCCCGCCAAAAGATGGTGGCCGACATATTGCCGTCTCAGAGCTATCGCGCCGATCCCATCAGCTTCAATATCTGGCTGCCGTTGGGCAATGGCTGGACGCGCGCCACCTTCGCCAGCCATATGCGCAATGCGGGCATCGGCGTTGTCGCAAGCGATGCCTTCACGGTGGAGGGCACCGCACCCGAAGCCGTGCGTGTCTGCCTCGGTGGCCCGATAGGCCGTGAGGCTTTGAAGGACGCGCTGGACTTCATGGCGCATGCGCTGGAGGGGCCGCCGGAAATGGCGGCGTCATTCTTCTAGGCCCACATTACAATTCGCTGCCGATCCAGACCGACCATAAGCTTCGGCTCAGTGGTGATGCTTCGTCGCTTGCCGAGTGGCCCCCTGCGTCACTCTGCCAGATGGACTCATTGCAGGCATTCATTGTAGCTATATTGAATGCATGCAATATCGATATTGATTGCATGCCTGAGAATGTTGATTCAGGAGTGATGCCGCCATGGATACCGAATATCCTCCGATGAGCCCGGTTCAGACCGGCCTTCGTTGCCGCTGCCCTCGTTGCGGACAAGGGCGCTTGTTCGATGGGTTTCTGACGCTGCGCAAGCAATGCGAAGCGTGCGGCCTTGACTATTCCTTTGCGGATCCCGCCGATGGGCCGGCTTTCTTCGTCATCTGTTTTGCCTGCATTCCGAGCGTGCTTCTCGGCGTATGGCTGGAGGTTGCCTTCTCGGCACCGATCTGGGTCCAATTCCTGGTGACGGGGCCGTTCATGCTGGCGACCTGCATTCCGCCGCTGCGGCCGCTAAAGGGGTGGCTGGTTGCCAGCCAGTATTTCTACAAGGCCGAGGAGGGCAAGCTCGTCCGTTTGCCGGAACCGGATGTGCCGCACGTGGCGAATTGAGCGCCGGCACTACCTCGGATCGGGCCTGCCGGATATTGTTCATTTACCTGTCCACTTGACGGATATCCTACAAGTTCATAGGATCATTGCCGATCTCTATGGGAGTCCCGTTCTATGGCCGGTAAAGTGATGCAGCCTTTGACGCGCGCGCCATTGCTGCATGTCTCCGTGCAGGAAAGCCTGCGCAGTTACATTGCGGATAACGGTCTTCAGGCCGGTACGATGCTGCCGGCCGAAAGTGAGCTTGCGGTGCAATTGGGCGTCAGCCGCAATTCCCTGCGCGAAGGCATCAAGGCGCTGGAATCGCTCGGTGTGCTGGAGACGCGCCGCGGCATCGGCATCTTCGTCAAGGCCTTCTCCTTTGGGCCGCTGCTGGACAATCTCGCCTATGGCCTCGGCGATGCGCTGCGGCACATGGAGGAGGTGTTGGAAATCCGTCGCACGCTCGAAGTCGGCCTGATCGGCAAGACCCTCGAGATGATCGGGCCGGAGGACCTGGCCGAGCTGCGCGCTACCACCGACCGAATGCGTGCCCATGCCGAGCGTGGCGAGCCCTTCGCCGAGGACGACCAGCTTTTTCACCGGCTGCTGTTTCGCTGCCAGGGCAACGAGACATTCGTTCGCCTGATCGATGTGTTCTGGCTCGCCTTCTACAAGGCCTCCCGTTTTTTCGATCTGGAGAATGTCGATCCCATGGCCACCTGGCGTGACCACGAGGCGATCGTCGATGCGCTGGAATCCAAAAACCTCAAGGAGGTGCGCATGCGCCTCGACCGTCACTACGAGGGAATTTCGCAGGTGATCGCTAACAACAAGAAAGAATAGCGACCACAAACAAGGGAGGAGAATTGCAATGAGGAAAGCTTTTCATCTGCCGGCGATCGCGTTGGGAGCGTTGTTGTCGGCGACCGCAATGCCGGTTTTGAGCGGTATGGCCGCGGCCGCCGCCGCAACCATGTCAGGGGGCTTCGATGTCGGTCCGGGCGGCTTTCAGGGCAACTTCAATCCGCTGGCGGCAACCGCCGGTCTCACCTGGCTTGGCATCTATTTCGAACCGCTGGTCAGCTACGACGAAAAGCTGCAGAAGATTGTCGGCGTGCTTGCCTCATCCTATGAGGTGAGCCCGGATCAATTGACCTATACGTTCAAGCTTGCCGACGCCAAATGGCATGATGGCAAGGCTTTTACCGCCAGGGACGTCAAGTTCACTATCGATCTTGCGGCAAATTCCAAGACCGGTTCGGTCTTTGCCGCCCGATTTAAACTCCTGTCATCCGTCGAGACGCCTGACGATCATACCCTCGTTGTCAAGCTTTCCGCGCCCTCCGCGAGCCTGCTGGATACCCTGGCCAAGATCATGGTGCTACCCGAGCATGCGCTTGCTGCCGTGCCGGCCGATCAGCTCGCGAAGAGCACCTGGTGGTCGACGTCGCCGATCGGGACGGGGCCGTTCAAATTCGTCAAATATGTGCAGGATCAGTATGTCGAACTCACCGCCAATCCCGACTATCGCGGCGGAAAGCCCGTTCTCGATCGGCTGATCAATCGCTATTTCGCCAATCCGGCCGCGGCGATCTCGGCGCTGCGGGCAGGCGAGATCCAGTTCACCTATGTCGATTCCAACGATGTGCCGACCTTCAAGGGCGACAAGTCCTTCCAGGTCATCGAGGGCGATTCCTTCGTCGTCAATTATCTTGGTTTCAACCAGGATTCGCCGCTCTGGAAGGATCTTCGCGTCCGGCAGGCCGTCATGCATGCCATCAATCGCGATGCGATCATCAAGAGTCTCTATGGCGGAGCGGCAAAACCGGCCAACTGCGCTTATGTCGCCAATCAGCTGGTTCCGGATGGTATCGAAGTCTATCCCTACGATCCGGCCAAGGCCAAGCAGTTGCTTGAAGAGGCCGGCTGGGACAAGATCAATGGCGACAAGCCGATCACCTTGCTGACCTATTACAACACGCCGCTTGCAACGAACGTATTGGCGGCGGTGCAGGCAATGCTTGCGCAGGTCGGCATCAATGTCGTGCCGCGCGCCGTCGATGCACCGACCTATAATGGCATCGTACTCAACCCCAATGCCGATATATCGCAATTCCAGCTCGTCTATGCCGGCCTGCAGAACGGACCCGATCCGAGCAATATCAATACCGGGCTCAACGAAAAGCAGATCCCGCCGGCGGGCGCCAATGTGGTGCGCGCACGCATTCCCGATCTGACCAAGGCGCTCGATGCAGCCATTGCCGAAACGGATGCCGGCAAGCGCGATCAGCACTATCAGGATGTCTGCAAGGCCATGAACAAGGACCTGCCCTGGGCGACCATGTGGGTGGCGAACCGCTATGGCGTGGTTTCATCCAAGGTGAAGGATTTCGTCTGGACGCCGGCACCCGGCGGCGGCCCTTACATCGCCCGTCCGGAAGCGTGGAAGCTCGCAAACTAGGTCTTGAACCGGCCGCAGGCTCCGTGGCCGGCGCATCCCCGCGAAACGTAGGTTCGATATGCTTCACTATGGTCTCAGGCGTCTCGTGATCGGCATCGGCATGCTCGTCGCCTTGAGCATGCTGGTCTTTGTGTTGCTGCGGCTGACGCCGGGCGATCCGATCGATGCCTATATCGACCCGAGCACGCCTCTGTCTCCAGCCACCATGGCCGATCTGCGTGAGCGGCTCGGGCTGGATCGGCCTCTGCCGCAGCAGTATGTCGGCTGGCTGCAGCAGGCGTTGCAGGGCAATCTCGGCTATTCCGTCAAGCGGCTGGATCAGCCGGTATTGACGCTCGTGCTGTCGCGCATCGGCCCGACGGTGCTGCTGATGGGCACCGCCCTGACCATGGCGATCATCGCCGGCATTGCCGCAGGTGTTATCGGCGCCGTCAGGCGCAATTCTCTAACGGATATCTCGCTCTCCGTCCTGGCGTTGGCCGGCATATCGAGCCCGGCCTTTCTGAGCGCGCTCCTCGGCCTCTATATCTTCGCCGTACGTCTCGGCTGGCTGCCCTCGGGCGGTATGCTGACGCCCGGCGAAGATTTCTCCATCGGCGATCTGCTTTGGCATCTCATTCTGCCGGCTGCGCTTCTGGCGATCGCCCAGGCCGCGCTCATCATGCGCTATATGCGAGCGTCGCTGCTGGAAGTCCTGAACCAGGATTATGTGCGCACGGCGCGGGCCAAGGGTGTGTTCGAGTTCTGGGTGATCGTCAAGCACGCCCTGCGCAATGCGCTCCTGCCTGTGGTGACGGTCATCGGCTCGACCATTGGGCTCGCCATCGGCGGTGCGATCTTCGTCGAAAGCGTTTTCAACTGGCCGGGCATGGGCCTGCTGCTCGTCGATGCGGTCACATCGCGCGACTATCCGGTCATCATGGGAGCGACGCTTGTCATCGGCGCCTGCGTCATCCTCGTCAATCTACTGACCGATCTCGCCTATGCGGTGATCGATCCGCGCATCAAGGTGGGCTGAGCGATGCTGACGCGAACCGAACGACCAAGCCATGGCCCGCTTGCCCGGGCATTCGACCGCTTCCGGCTGAATGGTGCGGCCCTCTTCGGTGTCTGTATCGCCGTGCCGCTGCTGCTGCTGATCGTTACATATCCACTATGGTGGTGGTTCCAGCCCAACGATATCGATCTTCTGGCCATGAACGCGCCGCCCAATGCGACGCACTGGTTCGGAACGGATGGCGTCGGACGCGATGTCTTTGCCAGAGTGCTCGAAGGCGGCCGCATATCGCTGATGGTCGCGGCAGGTTCCACTGTCATTTCCGTCGTCATCGGCTTTCTGTTCGGCTTCGTTTCGGCTTTTGCCGGCAGTTGGGCGGATGCGCTCAGCATGCGCTTCGTCGACCTGGTCATGACCTTGCCGCCGGTGATCTTCCTGCTGGTGCTGGCCTCCATCACCGGTACCGGCATTCTGCCGACGATAGCAGTTATATCGCTTCTGTCCTGGCCACTGCTTGCCCGTATGGTGCGCTCAAGGCTGCTGGAACTGCGCGAGCGTGATTTCGTCACCGCCGCGCGCGGCATGGGGGCAGGGCTGCCGCATCTCCTGCTGCGCCACGGCATGCCGAACTGCATCGATATTCTGGTGGTCTACGCTACGACGCAGGTAGCGAACGCGATCCTTTTGGAGGCCGGACTTTCCTTTCTCGGGCTTGGCATTGCGCCGCCCGCGGCAAGCTGGGGCAACATGCTGAATGCGGCGCGCTCAGCCGCCGTTCTCGAACAATATCCCTGGCAATGGCTGTTTCCCGGCGCAGCACTGGTTCTGGCCGTCCTTGCCATCAATTTCATCGGCGACGGACTGAGGGATGCCTTCGATCCGCGCGCTGAGCTTCATTGAACCCAAGAAAGAAAGAGACAATGAGCAAATTCAAGGGCGTGGTGCCTCCCGTCGTAACGCCGCTGAACGACGATTTCACCGTGGATTACCCATCCTATACGAGGGTGCTGGAGCATCTGATCGATGGCGGGTGCCACGGCGTCTTCGTGCTGGGCTCCACCAGCGAAGTCGTCTTTCACGACGAAAAGACGCGGCGCGAGATCATCGAGCATTCCGCCAAGGTCGTGAACGGTCGCGTGCCGCTGCTGGTCGGCGTCATCGACCCTACGACCGATCGCGTGATCGCGCATTCGAAAATCGCCAAGGCGGCCGGAGCCGATGCCGTCGTCGTCACCGCTCCCTTCTACACGGTGACCAGCCAGTCCGAGATATTGGATCACTTCCGCTATATAAGAGATGCCGTCGATGTACCGCTCGTCGCCTATGACATCCCGGTCTGCGTGCATGTGAAGCTGCAGCGCCAGACCGTGGTGACGCTTGCAAAGGAAGGAACCATCATCGGGTTGAAGGATTCCAGCGGTGACGACGGCAATTTCCGCTATGCGCTGCTCGATCTTGCCGATCACAAAGATATCTTTTTGATGACTGGCTCCGAAATCGTCGTCGACAATGCGCTTCTGATGGGCGCACATGGCGTGGTGCCCGGCATCGCCAATGTCGACCCGCATGGCTATGTCCGGCTGTGGGATGCAACACAGCGCGGCGACTGGGCGGTGGCCCGGCGCGAGCAGGAAAGGCTTTGCCGCCTGTTCGAGATCGTCTGGGTGGCACAGGGGCGCGTCAGCGGCGGTGCGGCCGGCATCGGCGCCTTCAAGGCAGCGATGAAAAGCCTCGGCATCATCGATACCGCTGTCATGCCCCGCCCGCGCGCGGCTCTGAATGCGGGGGAAACGACCAGGATCGATACGATCCTGAAGAACACCGGGCTGCTCTGAGCATGCTGACACCGGCTGCCCAACACATTCTCGATATAAAGGGACTGAGGACGGTCTTTCGCACCCGCAGCGGTGAATTGACTGCCGTTCGCGATATCGACCTGACCATCGACGCCGGCGAGACGCTGGCGCTGGTGGGCGAATCCGGTTCGGGCAAGTCGGTGACGAGCCTTTCCGTGATACGGCTTCTGACGCGCAATGTCGGGAAGATCGCAGCCGGCAGCATCTGGTTGCGGAACAGGCAGGGCATCGTCAGCGATCTTGCTATGCTAGATGACACGCACATGCGCGAGATCCGCGGCGGCGATATCGGCATGGTGTTTCAGGAACCGATGTCGAGCCTCAATCCGGTGCTGACCATCGGCGATCAGATCGCCGAACCGATCCGCATCCACTGCAAGGCTGATCGCGCAACCGCGATGCGCGGGGCGATCGCGCTGCTGGAGAGCGTCGGAATTCCCGATGCCAAACGTCGCGTCAGGCAATATCCGCATGAACTGTCCGGCGGCATGCGCCAGCGCGCTACCATCGCCATGGCGCTTGCCTGCGATCCGGTACTTTTGATCGCCGACGAGCCGACCACGGCGCTCGACGTCACGATACAGGCGCAGATCCTCGATCTCCTGCAGCGGCTGCAGCGGGAACGTGGCATGGCGATCCTGTTCGTCACGCATAATCTCGGCGTGGTGGCGGAGATCGCCGATCGTGTCGCGGTCATGTATGCCGGCCGGATCGTCGAGGAAGGGTCGACGGAAGCTGTGTTCCGCAATCCGAGGCATCCCTATACGCGCGGCCTTCTGGCCTCCATGCCGCGCCTCGGCGAGGCAACGCGGATGCGGCAGGCAGGCGAGCCGCTATACGCTATTCCCGGGGTTGTGCCGGGGCTGACGCGGATGCCTTCAGGCTGCGCTTTCGCACCACGTTGCGCCCATGCGATCCCGGCTTGCAGCGCAGCGGTGCCGTCCCTCGATGCCGTCGACGCAAGCCATGCGAGCCGCTGCATCCGCTGGCGGGAGATTTAGATGGTCGAAGCGCTCGTCTCCATTCGCGATCTTGCCAAGGACTATGTTTCTCGCGGCACGAAGCTTGCCATACTTCGCGACATCTCCTTCGATATCGGAAAAGGCGAAGTGGTGGGGCTCGTGGGAGAGTCCGGCAGCGGTAAGACGACGATCGGCAGGTCCATCCTGCGGCTGGTCGAGCCATCGGCGGGTAGCGTGCGCTTCGACGGCACGGAAATGACCAGGCTCGGCACGGGTGAACTCAGGCGCATGCGGCCGCGCATGCAGTATATTTTTCAGGATCCCTTCGCGAGCCTGTCGCCGCGCATGACCATCGGCGAGATCCTGACGGAGGGCCTGAAGATCCAGCGTGTGGGCAGCCGCCTCGATCGGCTGGATCGCGCGCGAGCGGCGCTCGAACAGGTGGATCTGCCGGCGGATGCCATCAATCGCTATGCGCACGAGTTTTCCGGCGGCCAGCGCCAGCGGATCGGGATTGCGCGCGCACTTGCGCTCGGACCGGAGTTTCTGGTCGCCGACGAGCCCGTCTCGGCATTGGATGTTTCCATTCAGGCGCAGGTCATCAATCTGCTGCGCAGCCTTCAGCAGCGCCTCGCGCTCACCATGCTGTTCATCTCGCATGATCTCGCCGTGGTCGAATATCTCTGTGATCGGGTCATCGTGCTCTATCTCGGCCGGATCATGGAGGTTGCCGCGAGCACTAACCTCTACGCTAGACCACGGCACCCCTATACGCGCGCGTTGCTGTCAGCCATCCCGTCGCCGGACCCGGATCGCAGGCGCGACCGGCAAATCCTGAAGGGCGATATTCCAAGCCCGGCAAATCCGCCGAGCGGCTGCGTCTTCCGCACGCGCTGTCCTTACGCTTTGGACGCCTGCGCGACGACTGTCCCCCAATTGCGCGAGGTCGCACCCGGACAGTTCAAGGCTTGCATTCGCGACGATCTCGATTGATCCCGCTTGCGGCCGGATAAAGCCGTTCTGGCGATGCGGTTTGTCATGCCGCACTGCACATTTGACCAAAGATGCTGCCCTTCATGTCAAAAAAGTATCGGTCAAGCGTACAAGGCGTAGTAGCGGCAGGCGGCTATGAGAGGTAGGTTTACCACATAGAAGACGCGATGGCCTCTGGGAGGAGGCGCCCGTAACCGTAACGAATGCGGACGGATGAAAGGAGGCTCGCCGATGAATCCCGATTTGGAAGTGGTCGCGATCGGCAGCGGAGAATCCTTCAAGGCCTGGGAGCATGGCTATCCCTACCGCACGGTTCGCTGGCATTTTCATCCCGAATATGAAATCCATCATGTCGTCGCGACGACGGGCCAATATTTCATCGGTGACTTCATCGGTGAGTTCGAGCCGGGCAATCTGGTGCTGACGGGACCGAACCTGCCGCATAATTGGGTCAGCGACGTGCCAGCCGGCGTCACCCTGCCTCTGCGCTGCCGCGTGCTGCAATTTTCCGAATCCTTCTTCGCCGATGCCAGCAGGGTCTTCCCCGAATTGTCGGCTTGCGCCGGCATTCTGGAAACGAGCCGCCGTGGTGCGCTCTTTACGCCCGCGACTGCCGCGATCGTCGGCCCGATCCTCGGCGAACTGGTTGAGGCGTCAGGCATCCGCCGCATCGAGCTCTTCATGAATATTCTTGACGCCATGAGCCGGGCTGAAGGCACGCGCACGCTCGCCAGCGCCGGCTATCAGCCGGACCCATCCGGCTTCATGTCGGCCGGCGTCAACCAGGCTCTTGCTTTCATCAACGCGCATCTGACCGAGCCGTTCAGCGAATGCGATCTGGCCGAATTGACCGGCCAGAGCCCGAGCGCCTTTTCGCGCAGCTTCCGCCGCCATACCGGCATGGCATTGGTGCAATATGTCAATCGGCTGCGCATCAACTTTGCCTGCCATCTGCTGATGAGCAAGGCTGAAATGACGATCACCGACATCTGCTTTGCCGCAGGCTTCAACAACATTTCGAACTTCAATCGGCGTTTTCTGGATCAGAAGGGCATGGCGCCCTCCCGGTTCCGATCGCTCTTGGCACAGCACGCACGCGCGGTGGAGGCCGCCTAACAAAAGGGAGGGCAGGGAGGAGAGACAGAATTCCGGACAAGCGAACGGGCGGGCATCCTTGCCGACCGAAGGGGAAGGCTTGTCCAAAATTTATCGCCGTGCCGGCCGGATGGCCGTTGCCGGCGGACAACCAAACAAGAGCATCGCGTGCAGACAGCCGTGATGATCGAGGGAAACCATTACTATTTGGAACGGAGAAATTCCAATGAACCATTTCGCACTGAAAATCGCCGGCGCAGCCACGCTCGCGGTCGGTCTTCTGGCCGGTACGTCGGCCTTCGCGCAGTCCGCCAAGGTGACGGACGCGACCGTTGCCTTCCTGATGCCCGATCAGAGCTCCACACGCTATGAAGAGCATGATTTCCCTGGCTTCCAGGCGGAGATGAAGAAGCTCTGCGCCGGCTGCAAGGTCATCTATCAGAATGCCAATGGCGACGCCTCGCGCCAGCAGCAGCAGTTCAACTCGGCGATCTCGCAGGGTGCGAAGGCCATCGTGCTCGACCCGGTGGACTCCACAGCCGCCGCTTCGCTGGTGAAGCTCGCGCAGAGCCAGGGCGTGAAGGTCATTGCCTATGACCGTCCTATCCCGTCGGCTGCCGCCGATTACTATGTCTCCTTCAACAATGAAGAGATCGGCAAGATGATCGCCAAGTCGCTGGTCGATCATCTGAAGGCCAAGAATGTGAAGGCAGGGGATGGCGGGCTCCTCGAAATCAACGGTTCGCCCACCGATGCGGCCGCCGGCCTGATCAAGAAGGGCATCCATGCCGGTTTGGCCGAAGGCGGCTATCCGGTGCTGGCGGAATTCGATACGCCGGAATGGGCACCGCCGAAGGCGCAGCAATGGGCGAGCGGCCAGATCACGCGTTTCGGCAAGAAGATCCACGGCGTCGTTGCCGCCAATGATGGCACGGGTGGTGCCGCCGTCGCCGCCTTCAAGGCTGCCGGCTTCGATCCGGTGCCGCCGGTGACGGGCAACGACGCGACCATCGCCGGCCTGCAGCTCATCATTTCCGGCGACCAGTACAATACGATCTCCAAGCCGAGCGAGATCGTCGCCGCTGCTGCCGCGAATGTCGCGATCGAATTGCTGTCGGGCCAGGCGCCGAAGGCCGATACGAAGCTCTTCGACACGCCGACTAAGCTCTTCACACCGGCCCTGGTCACGTCCGAAAACCTGAAGGCAGAGATCATCGACAAGACCGTCAACGGCAAGCCGATCCAGACGCCGGACCAGCTCTGCATCGACCGCTATGCCGATGGCTGCAAGAAGCTCGGCATCGGCAGCTAAGAGCTGCTCCTCCCAGCCTCCGGTCGCTTCGGCGGCCGGAGGCAAAACGCATCCGATAGCATTTCAACCCGAGAAGGTGGCGAGTCATGAGTGACGCTTCCGATCATAGAGCCCCATCGGGCGAGCTTGTGCTCAGCCTCAAAGGGATCTCCAAACACTTCGGCGCCGTCTCGGCACTGACGGATATCAACCTCGATGTGCATGCCGGCGAAGTCGTGGCGCTTGTCGGCGACAATGGCGCCGGCAAATCGACGCTCGTCAAGGTTCTGGCCGGTGTTCACCAGCCGAGCGCTGGCACGATCACGTTCGGGGGCAAGCAGGTGACGCTTAGCGATCCTGCAACCGCGCTCGATCTCGGCATTGCTACGGTCTTCCAGGACCTGGCACTTTGCGAAAATCTCGATGTCGTCGCCAACATTTTTCTCGGCCGGGAACTGAGCCCGATGAAGCTCGACGAAACCGCGATGGAGGTTCGCGCCTGGACCTTGCTCAACGAACTGGCGGCACGCATCCCGAGCGTTCGCATCCCGATCGCATCGCTTTCGGGCGGCCAGCGGCAGACGGTGGCAATCGCCCGCTCGCTGCTGCTCGAGCCGAAGCTCATCATGCTCGACGAGCCGACCGCAGCGCTTGGCGTGGCACAGACCGCCGAGGTGCTGAACCTCATCGAGCGCGTTCGCGACAAGGGGCTCGGTGTCATCATGATCAGCCACAATATGGAGGACGTGCGCGCCGTTGCCGACCGCATCGTCGTCCTGCGTCTCGGCCGCAATAACGGGATCTTCTATCCAGACGCCTCGAACCAGGAACTCGTCAGCGCCATCACTGGGGCCACGGAAAACGCCGTGTCGCGACGTGCCGTGCGCCGCCAGGCGCAACAGGAGCTCAGAGAAGGGGGCCAGCCATGAGCGAGAACGGCAAGCAATCGACCCTGCTGCTCGACCGCAGCGACGTTCGCGTCAACCATGATACCGGGCTTGCGGCCACCATCCGCTCGTCGATCGACAAGGTGCGTTCCGGCGATCTCGGTTCGCTGCCCGTCGTCGTCGGGCTCGTCATCATCTGGACGGTGTTCGGCACGCTCAACCCGACCTTCCTCTCCAGCAATAACCTTGCCAAC
The DNA here is from genome assembly GCF_008370325.1 of Martinezella tropici. GTDB lineage: Bacteria > Pseudomonadota > Alphaproteobacteria > Rhizobiales > Rhizobiaceae > Rhizobium > Rhizobium tropici_B. The sequence continues at coordinate 637,164 of NZ_VNIP01000008.1, forward strand.
CTGCTGTTCGACGCCTCGACCGTCGGCATCATCTCGCTCGGCATCGTCTGCGTGCTGATGGTCGGCGAGATCGATCTTTCGGTGGGTTCAATCAGTGGCTTCGCTTCGGCCATGGTCGGTATGCTCTGGGTGAACGAGGGCTGGCCGGTCGCCTTGGCGATCCTGGCGGCTCTCATTGTCGGTGGCATCATCGGCGCCATCTATGCCGTGCTGTTCAACCGGCTGGGAATGCCGAGCTTCGTCGCCACACTGGCGGGGCTACTGGCCGTACTCGGCATGCAGCTCTATCTGCTCGGCGCGACGGGCTCGATCAATCTGCCCTATGGCTCGGCCATTGTGAATTTCGGCCAGCTCCTGGTCATTCCCCATCCGCTTGCCTATGTCTTCGCGCTCATTCCGGGTGCGGTCCTGCTGGTTACCGGCTTAGGCACTGTGCGGCGACGCAAGCAGGCAAATCTTTCCGCACCGTCTACGGGGGGCCTGCTGGCGAAGGCGGCCGTCATCACGGTGGCGCTGGAGTTCGTCGCCTTCTATCTTAATCAGGATCGCGGCATTCCCTGGATGTTCGCCCTGTTCGTGGTGCTCGCCATCGTCATGAATTATGCGCTGACGCGCACGCAATGGGGCCGGTCGATGTCCGCCGTCGGCGGGAATCGCGAAGCGGCGCGCCGCGCCGGTATCAATGTGCGGCGGATCTATACGAGCGCCTTCGTTCTTTGCGCCATGTTCGCAGCCCTTGGCGGCGTACTGGCGGCTGCGCGCCTGGCGTCGGCCAGCCAGCAGGCAGGCACCGGCGACGTCAATCTGAACGCCATCGCGGCGGCCGTCATCGGCGGAACCAGCCTTTTCGGCGGTCGTGGTAGCGCCTATTCGGCACTGCTCGGCATCATCGTCATCCAGTCGATCGCCAGTGGCCTCACCATGCTCGATCTGTCGTCGGCGCTTCGCTACATGATCACAGGCGCAGTTCTTGCCATTGCCGTCATCGTCGACTCGCTGGCCCGTCGTTCCCGCGCCTCGCATGGGCGCGGCTGATTTCTTCAAGAAGGTAAGGATTGCTATGAGACAGGATTTTGCCGGCAAAGTTGCCGCCATCACCGGAGCTGCGTCTGGAATTGGCCTGGAATGCGCCAAATCGCTATTGAACGAGGGCGCCAGCGTCGCCCTCGTCGACCGGGCCGAGGACAGCCTGAAAAGCCTTTGCGCCGAACTGGGTCCGAATGCCCATCCCGTCGTCGTCGATCTTCTGAAGCCTGAGAGCGTGGCGACCATGATGCCGCAGATTCTCGGCAGGTTCGGCAAGCTCGACATTTTCCATGCCAATGCCGGCGCCTATATCGGCGGCGAGGTCGCGGAAGGCGATCCCGATGCCTGGGACCGGATGCTGGATCTGAATATCAATGCGGCCTTCCGTTCGGTCCGGATGGTGTTGCCGCACATGATCGAGCGCAAGACCGGCGACATCATCATGACCAGTTCGATTGCCGGTCTGGTGCCGGTGGTCTGGGAGCCGATCTATACGGCGTCCAAGCATGCCGTGCAGGCATTTACGCACACGGTGCGGCGTCAGGTCGCCAAACATGGCATCCGCGTCGGCGCCGTGGCGCCGGGGCCGGTGGTGACGGCGCTGATCAGCGATTGGCCACAGGCAAAGCTCGACGAGGCGATCGCCGCCGGCGGCCTCATGGAGGCGACGGAAGTGGCGGAAGCGGTGCTCTTCATGCTATCGAGACCGCGCAACATCGTAATCCGGGATCTGGTGATCCTGCCCTTGAGTACGGATCTCTAATGACGGCACCTTATTTCATCGGCATCGATGTCGGCACCGGCAGCGCCCGGGCCGGGATTTTCGACGCGCATGGTCGTCTGCTGGCTGCGGCCAAGCGGCCCATCACCATCTGGCACGAGGCCGGCAGCATCGTCGAACAATCGAGCGAGCAGATATGGCAAGCTGTTTGCGGCAGCGTCAAAGAGGCCGTCGCAACGGCGAAGATCGCGGCTGACGAGGTTGCCGGCATAGGTTTTGATGCGACGTGTTCGCTCGTCGCGGTCAAGGCGGATGGCCGGCCCGTGGCTGTGGGAGCATCTGATGATGTCGATCGCAACATCATCGTCTGGATGGATCATCGCGCGGCCGGCGAGGCGGCGGAGATCAATGCCGGCAATCATGCTGTGCTGCGCTATGTCGGCGGCCGCATCTCGCCCGAGATGGAAACGCCGAAGCTGCTCTGGCTGAAGCGAAACCTGCCGCAGTCCTTTGCGGCAACCGATCATTTCTTCGATCTTGCCGATTATCTGACCTGGCGCGCGACGGGTTCGCTGCTGAGATCGGTGTGCACGGTGACGTGTAAATGGACCTATCTTGCCCATGAGAAGCGCTGGGATGCGCAATATTTCAAGGATATCGACCTTGGTGAGCTGGCCGACGAAGGCTTTGTGCGGATCGGAACCGAGATCGTCGAGCCGGGTACGGCGCTGGGCGACGGCTTGAATGAAACCGCCGCCCGCGATCTCGGCCTCGCCGTTGGCACGCCGGTCGGCGCATCGCTCATCGATGCCCATGCCGGCGGCGTCGGCACGCTGGGCGGACAGGGACCGGACGGCCAAGCTGATGTCCGGAACAGGCTCGCCTATATCTTCGGCACCTCCGCCTGCTCGATGGCGTCGAGTGAAGCGGCGGTGTTCGTCGATGGCGTCTGGGGGCCCTATTATTCGGCGATGGTGCCCGGTCTGTGGCTGACCGAAGGCGGCCAATCTGCCGCTGGTGCCGCGATCGATCATCTCGTTACCATGCATCCGGCATCCGGCGAGGCGCGCAAGAAAGCTGAGGCGGAGCGCTTGTCGCTGGTTGCCTGGCTGGACCGGCAGACCATAAAGACGAGCACCAACGCGTCCGACGCCGTGAAGCTCGCCCAATCCATCCAGGTCGTTCCCGAATTTCTCGGCAACCGGTCCCCCTACGCCGATCCGGACGCTCGCGCCGTTATCTCCGGCCTCGGGCTGGAAACCGGCGTTGACGATCTCATCGCTCTTTATGTCGCCGGCCTTTGCGGCATCGGCTATGGGCTCAAGCAGCTGCTCGAAAAGCTGGCCGAGGATGGCATTGCCTGCGATCTCATTATCGCCAGCGGCGGTGCGGCCCAGAGCGGCCTCGTGCGACAGCTCTTGGCGGATACGACCGGCAGGCCGGTCGCCGTCGCCGATACTGAGGAGCCCGTTCTTCTCGGCGCCGCCATGCTCGGCGCTACGGCTGGCGGACATTGCGGCTCTCTGGTGGAAGCCATGGCTACCATGTCGCGACTGGTGAAACGGTTCGAACCAGCCGAAGGCGTCGTTAAAGCATTGCACGAGCAGCGCTACGAAGCCTTCGAGCTGCTGCAATCGGCAGACCGCAGCATCCGCGCGCTGATGTCGCGATAAACATGGCTGCACGGTCACCCTAGACGCTTGCCACACCTTCCAACTCGAAGGCGATTTATCGTCCCTATTCATAAGTCTATGCGTGAACGGCCCTCTACCGCTCCGTGAATCCTGAGCTAAATTAATTCCCACACGGTCGCGCCATCGCAGCCGATCTCAGAAAGGACGTCATCATGGACATCAAGAAGAACGGCACGCAACCCTCTGGCAAAGGCCCCTCCGACTGGTTCACCGGTACGGTCAGGATCGACCCGCTATTTGCTGCCAATGACGCCCGCCGGGCGGCGGCCGGCAGCGTCACCTTCGAACCTGGCGCGAGGACGGCGTGGCATACCCACCCGCGCGGCCAAACCTTGATCGTCACCGCCGGCCTGGGTCTCGTTCAGCGCGAAGGCGGCCCGGTCGAGGAGATCCGGCCCGGGGATATCGTCTGGTTTGAACCGGACGAGAAGCACTGGCACGGCGCTTCGCCAACGACAGCCATGACCCATATCGCCATCCACGAGCATCTCGACGGCAAGGTGGTGGATTGGCTGGAGCATGTGACGGACGAGCAATATCAGGCAAGGTGAATGTCGTCATCGCGGCGGTACTGGCCGTAGGCAGATAAGCATTCGATCGCAACCGCGCGCTATCCTTGGCCAATGCACGCGAATCGAGGATATCCGATGGCTACCGCTGAGCGTCCCATGCCGAGCGAGGCAGGCATCCTGCAGTTCATGGAGATCTGCGATTCCTTCTATCCGCCGGATGCGGTAACGGCTTCGATCACCCAGCAGCGCCGATGGTATGATGCCTTATGCGCGCGCTTCGATCGCCCCTTGCCCGAGGGCATGGACACCAGGGATGAATTCATCTCCGGAACGATCCCGGTCCGGCGTTACAGGCCCGCTAATCTTCGTACGGCAACGAACCTGCTCTATCTCCATGGCGGCGGTTTCGTCATCGGTTCGCTCGAGAGCCATCATGCCATCTGCGCCGAGATTGCCGATCACGCCGGCGCTGAACTGATCTCGGTCGATTATCGGCTGGCGCCGGAATATCGCTGGCCGGCACAGACGGATGATTGTTTCAGCGTCCTCAAACAGCTGCTGGCCGAGAAGAAGTCGGTCGTGCTGATCGGCGACAGTGCCGGAGGCAATCTGGCGGCGGGATTGGCGGTGCGCGCGAACGCCGAGGGGCTTTCTGGAATTGTCGGCCAGATTTTGATCTATCCAGCACTCGGTGGCGATCTCGTCTCCGGTTCCTACGAGGAAATGGCCGACGCGCCGGGGCTGACGACCGCGGATGTCGCCTACTATCGCAGCATCCTGCAGGCTCCATCAGCCGATCCCGTCTCCGAGCCGCTCGCTTTGTCTTCCGTGGCCGGCCTTCCGCCAACCTTCATCACCGTGGCCCATTATGATCCGCTGCGCGACGACGGTCGCAACTACGCGGCCCGTCTGGCGCAGGCAGGCGTCGAAGTCTGGTTCCGCGAGGAGCCGCAAATGGTGCATGCCTGGCTGCGGGCAAGACACATGAGCGATGGCGCGCGTACCGGCTTTGCCGCCATCTGCGCGGCGGCAAGCCGGTTTGCCTGCCAGCGTTGACCTACATCAGGTCGCGGGCGATACGCTTCTCTTCGAATATCTTCCTGAAGATCTCGGTCGCGCCCTCATAGGCAACGACCGAGGCGCTGATGATCCACTCCGTTGCCGTGCAGGATATGGAGGATGTTGCGACCGTGCGAACAAACCAGTCGGGGCGTCGCATATCGCAAGTCCAGGTCGAGATGCCGGACATCGACAGCGGGTCATCCGGCGCGATTGACCAGGTTTCCTCGCGCAGCTGCCGTGTCGATAGGCCGGTGCCGGGATGTTCGAAAAGACCGGTATCCTCGTGGATTTCATAGCGCGTGAGGCCGGACGAGAGGTCGCGCACCACCTGTCGTTTCGTCGAGGCCGGCGCATATTCGATATATTTCGGCAGCGGATCGGGGTTGTCGGGCTGCTTCACGTCGATGAGTTCATGCGTCCCAAGCAGAGGCAAGCCAAGACCGATCGAGGCAATGTCGATCGTGAGCCCCGGATCTTCCGGCGGCGGCAGAACCATGGGCCAATAGGCTGTCGACAGCGACAGGCGGATGCGGTGCCCCTTGCGGAAACGATAGCCGCAGGCATCGAGCGTTAAGGTCACTCTGACCTGTTGGCCCTTGCTCAGCGGCTCCGGTGCGGCATTGCCGTCACGGTGGGCGAGATTGAGGACGCCAAAGGAGACGCGCGTTGCCGTGCCGTCCGGATGGATGTCGACGAGCCTTGCGCAGAGATTGGCGGTTTCGGCGTCGCATCTGAGCGTCAATGTGACGACGGGGCGGCCGAGATAATCGTAATCCTCGACCAGCGGCGAGGTCTGGAAGGTCAGCGATCCGGCGTCATCGAGGCGCTGATCGATCGCCAGTTCCGCATCCGGCTTCAGGGTGAACCATTCGCCCGAGGCCGTGCCCGTGTCGAGCGGTGAGCGCAGATAGACGGGATGTTCCGGCGCGTGGGGGATCGGCATGCCTTCCATCAAGGTGCCGAACTGCTCGACATAGAAGCACTGCATGTCAGGCGGCTGCCACTCTTTCTTGGCGATCCAGAAACCGGGGTCGAAATCGCGGCGCGTGGCTGGCGTTATCGAATCGAGAATGTAGGCGCGCACCGATGGCGTGGTCTCCGCGCCGTTGGGCTCGCCACGCAGCCAGCGGTTCCACCAGGCAATCGCTTCGCCGTGGAAATCGGCGCGCGGCTTCGGCCATGCGAAATGCGGATATTTATGGACCCATGGTCCAACAAGCGCTTTCGCCGTATCTCCAAGACCCTCGACAGCCAGCAGCGGCGTGTTGCGATAGCCATCCGCCCAACCGGCAATGACGAGGGCGGGAATATCGAAGCCTGCGAAGTCTTCGCAGATCGAACCATGCCGCCAGAAGTCGTCGCGGCGCTGATGCTGGAGCCATTCCTCCATGAAGAAGGGTTCCTGCTCGAGGCGCTGCAGCCACATGTCCCGCCAGTCGTCGCCGACGATGGCTGGATCGGGCGAACGCGATTGGTAGGCAAGCATGGTCGCCGCCCAGGAGAGCTGGGCGGAGAGATGGCAGCCGTTCTTGTAGTGGATGTCGTCATTATAGCGATCGACTGTGGAAGCGATCGAAATCACCGCCTTTAGCGCGGGAGGCTTCAAGGCCGCGACCTGCAGGCAGGTGAAGCCACCCCAGGAAATGCCCATCATGCCGACCGAGCCGTTCGACCAGGGCTGCTCCGCGATCCAGGCGATAAGCTCGCAGGCGTTGGCAAGCTCGAGCTCGGTATATTCGCCGTCGATGATCCCACTGGATTCACCGGAGCCTCTAATATCGACGCGGACGCCGGCGATCCCGGCTGCAGCGAAGACGGGGTACGTGGATTCATCACGCGGGCTTGTCCCGTCGCGCTTGCGGTAGGGCAGGAATTCGAAGACGGCGGGCACGGGATCGCTCTCCGCGCCGTCGGGCATCCAGATGCGCGCGGCAAGCCGCGTGCCGTCCTTCAGGGTGATCCACTGATTTTCGATGATGGTGAAGCTGCGGTCTGACATGGTCATATATCCCGAAGAGATTTAGGCATTAAACCATACGCGGCTGCCGATGTAGCCGTTGGACATATCGTTGCCGATATCGTCGACATATCCCTTCAGCGTTTTCGAAGCGGCCATGATGTAGTCGTTGAAAACGGGCAGGATGAGACCACCATCATCTCGCACCATCAGGGCCAGATGTCGATAAAGTTCCTTGCGCTTGGCTTCATCGAGCTCGGACCTTGCCTGCAGCACCATCTTGTCGAAGTCGGGCCGCTTGAAATGTGTATCGTTCCATTCGGCAGTCGACAGATAGGAGGTGGAATAGCGCGAATCCTGTGTCGGGCGGCCGCCCCAGAAGGAGGCGCAGAAGGGCTGCTTGTTCCAGACGTTGGTCCAGTAGCCATCTTCCGGTTCGCGCTTGACGTCGATCGTGATCCCGGCCTTGCGGGCGCTTTGCTGGAACAGGATCGCCGCATCCACGGCGCCCGGGAAGGCTGCGTCGGACGTACGCAACAGGATTGGACGATCGAGGCCCGATTTCTTGAAGTGGAAGGCGGCCTTATCGGGATCATATGGACGCTGCTCGATATCGGTTGGCGCGAGAGCGTAATTGGAATTGACCGGATAGTCGTTGCCGATCGTTCCGTAGCCGCCTAGGACCTTGTCGAGGATCGACTGGCGATCGACGGCATATTTCAGCGCAAGCCGAAGATCGCTGTTGTCGAAAGGCGCGATGTCGCAATGCATCAGGAAACTATAGAAGCCCTTGCCGGCACTGCGGACGATATCGACATTCGGTGCGCGCTTCAGCATCGCGACTGTCTTTGGGTCGACATTGTTGACGAAATGGACCTGGCCGGACGCCAGAGCGGCGATGCGGGCGGTGTTGTCGTTGATGACGAGTATTTCCACGCTGTCGACAAAGCCGCGATCGGCGCGCCAGTCTTTGGGGTTCTTCTCAAAGGAGGCACGAACGCCCGGTTCAAAGTTCTTCAGAATGTAAGGACCGGTGCCGATGGCCGCCGCAGGTTTTTCCACGCCACCCTTCGGCTGGATGATCAGGTGGTAGTCGGTCAGGAGAAGGGGCAGATCCGCATTGCCTTCCGAAAGCGTCAAGACAAGGTCGCCCGCTTTTTCTTCGATACCGGTAATCGACGCCATCAGCCCCAGAGCACCGGACTGCGAATTCTTGTCAGCGTGCCGCTTCAGCGTCGCGACGATATCTGCGACGGTCATCTTGCTGCCGTCATGAAACTGCACGTCGTTCCTGATCTTGAAAGTCCAGACGGATGCGTCCGCCGATGGCGTCCAGGAAGTTGCCAGCGACGGCAAGGGCGCGCCGGTCTTGGGGTCGGATTCGACAAGCGTGTCACCCCAGAGGCGGCCAATGACGAACAGGACGGAGGCGCTGTATGTTGCGGGATCGAGCGCATCGCTGGTGGCGCCGCCCTTGAGGCCGAGCTTCAAATGGCCGCCATGCTTAGCTTCCTGAGCACGAGCATCACGCGGCATCAAAAATCCCGCGGTGAGGCTCGGCAAAGCGCCCAAGGCAACGGCACCGCCGAGGAAGTGGCGGCGGCCGATTTTCAGCTGCGTAGATTGATCCTTTTGATGCGTCATTGCAGTTCCCTCTTTTCAGTTTTCTAAGGGGGAAACGTAGAGGTCGGGCCGGCTCGCGCAATTTCGCGACTTGACGCTTCTTTATGCGAGTTTACGCTAGCGTCATCAAGACGGAGCTACCGATGACCCACCTGGTCGAGAACCTCAAGATTGCCTGTGCCACGCAGCGTTCCATTTCGCATCTGTGCCGCGCGGTCGATATCAATCGGCAGCAATTCAACCGATATATCAACGGCCAGACGAAACCCTCTGCCCATAATCTGGCGCGCATTGCCAAATATTTCGATCTCGACGCAGCCGACTTTGGTCTCGCTCCCAAGCTCTTTCGGGAACTGCTTCGGCGACCGGCGCTCGGTCTCAACGAAACTTCGGAGCTCTTAAAGGCGTTTCCGGGAAATCTGACTGCCCTGAAACGCCATATTGGCTATTATCAGACCTATCATCGCTCGCCGTCTTGGCCTGGAATGGTCGTATGCTCCTGCAGTCGCCTTATCGAGCAGGGCGGGCTGGTGCACGTCAAATCAATGGAGCGCCTGCGGGACCCTGGAAACGGCATCCAGCAGTTTTCAAAATATGTCGGCCTGGCGGCATTCTATCGCAATCGGGTCTTCATCACCGAGCGTGTCATCGGCCCGAACTCCATGTTGTCGCAAACGATCCTCCTGCCGTTCGACGAACACCAGCGCGTCTATCTGCGCGGCACGACCATGGGTGTGTCCTGGCGAAAGGAAAACCTCCCCTATGCCTCGCGGATGATCTGGCGTCATGTCGGCGCCGAGCCTGATTTGCGTGAACTTCTCTCGCGCTGTGGGCCTCTGCCGCTATCCTCGCGCCAGCTGCCACCCACGGTGCGTTCGTTCCTCGCAGATCCATCCGCCGAAGTGTATGCGGTGCCGGCAGAGTATTGATGGCACCAATTTTCGCAACGACGTCCTCAAATCCAGGTTTGAGGTCGGAGGTGCCAAGCACTTAATTTCCAGCGCTTGCCATCCTCCGCGTCGTCAGCACACGCTCCAGCCAGCCGATCTCCATCTCGGGCACGGATTTCAGCAGCAGGTCAGTGTAATCGTCGAAGGGTGGTGACAACGCCTCTGATTTCGGGCCGAAGCGAACAAGCTTGCCGCGATGCATCACCGCGACGCTGTCGGCGATGGCGCGAACGATAGCGATGTCATGGGTGATGAAGACGTAGGAGAGATGAGCCTCTTCCTGCAGCTTCAAGAGCAGTTTCAGAATGCCTTCGGCAACCAGCGGGTCGAGTGCCGAGGTCGGCTCGTCGCAGAGGATGAGCTCCGGCTTGGCCGCAAGCGCGCGGGCGATGGCAACGCGTTGCTTCTGGCCGCCGGAAAGCTCGGCCGGATAACGGTCGATGAAGCCATTACCCATCTCGATCTGATCCAGCAGCTCCTTCACGCGCGCCGTCTTTGCAGCACCACGGAGGCCGTCATAGAAGGTCAGCGGGCGGCCGATGATATCGCGCACCGTCTGGCGTGGATTCATGGCGGTATCGGCCATCTGGTAGATCAGCTGGATGCGTCGCAATTCCTCCCGCGAGCGGTTTTTCAGGGCCGGCGTCAGCAGCTTGCCGTCGAAAGAAATCCGCCCGTCGCTCGGCGGCAGCAGGCCGGTGATGACACGGGCGAGCGTCGACTTGCCGGAGCCGGATTCGCCGACCACTGCCAGCGTCTGTCCTTTAGGAACGTGTAGAGAAACATCGTGCAATACTCTGAAACCATTGGAATATTGCGCGCTGATATTTTCCACCTTTAGAAGCGCGCTCGATTGGTCGTCGGCTTCCGCCCTTGCCTCTTGGCGGACATTGACGAGAGCGCGGGTATAATCCTGCCGAGGCTCCTCAATGATCTGCTGGACGCTGCCATATTCCACCGTCTTGCCGTGCCTCAGCACCATGATGTCGTCGGAAATCTGCGCGACGACGGCAAGGTCATGGGTGATGTAAAGCGCTGCCGTATGCGTCTCCTCGATGGCGTGCTTGATCGCCGCCAGCACGTCGATCTGCGTGGTGACGTCGAGCGCGGTCGTCGGTTCGTCGAAGACGATCAGCTCCGGGTTGGAGCAGAGCGCCATGGCGGTCATGGCGCGCTGCAGCTGGCCGCCCGAGACCTGGTGCGGATAGCGCTCGCCAAAGGTTTCCGGGTTGGGCAGGCCAAGGACGCGGAAGAGATAGAGCGCCCGTTTCTTGGCTTCCTCCCTGGTCATCAGGCGGTGCTTCACCGTGGCTTCGATCACCTGATCACCCAGCCTATGTGCCGGATTGAAGGCAGCGGCGGCCGACTGCGCGACGTAGCAGACCCGCGCCCCGCGGATCCGGCGAATACCGGATTTGCCGAGCGGCAGGATGTCGGTGCCGTCGAGCAGCACCCGGCCGCCAGTGATTTCGGCACCGCCACGGCCATAGGCGAGGGCGGAAAGGCCGATAGTGGATTTGCCGGCGCCGGACTCGCCGATCAACCCGAGCACCTTGCCCTTCTCAAGATCGAAGGAGACGCCATCGACGATAGTGACGCGTTTCGGCGGCTCGCCGGGCGGATAGCTGGTTGCCTCGATCTTGAGATCGCGAACGGAAAGAAGCTCAGGCATCGCCACGCCCTCCCTTGAGGCTGGAGGTGCGCCTTAATAACCAGTCGACCACCAGATTGACACAGATTGCGAGCGCCGCGATGGCGGAACCCGGCACGAGCGCGGCGGAAATGCCGAAGATGATGCCGTCCTTGTTGTCCTTGACCATGCCGCCCCAATCGGCCGACGGCGGCTGGATGCCAAGGCCGAGGAAGGACAGAGTGGACAGGAACAGGATCGAGAAGGCGAAGCGCAGACCGAATTCCGCCAGCAGCGGCGACAGCGTATTCGGCAGGATCTCGCGGAAGATGATCCAGATCCTGCCTTCGCCGCGCAGCTTGGCTGCTTCCACGAATTCCATGACCGCGACATCGAGCGCCACGGCACGGCCGAGGCGATAGACCCGGGTGGAATCGAGAATGGCCATGACGAGGATCAGCACGATTAGGTTCTGCGGCAGGACGGCCAGAACGACGAGCGCGAAGATCAGCGTCGGGATCGACATCATCAGGTCGTTGAAGCGCGAAAAGACCGTGTCGATCCATCCGCGCGAGACGGCGGCGGTAAAGCTCAGGATGATGCCGAGCGAGAAGGAAATGATTGTTGCCGCGAGCGCGACGAATAGCGTCGTGCGGGTGCCGTAGATCAGACGCGATAGGATATCGCGGCCGAGATTGTCGAGGCCGAAGAAATATTGCGGATCGGCAGGCTGCCAAACGTTGCCGACGACCTCAGTTTCGCCATAGGGGGCGATCCAGGGCGCGAAGATGGCGCAGATGAAGGCGATCAGGATACCGATGATGCCGACCCAGGCGGTGATAGGAATATCTCTCAATCTCATCGCGGATGCCTCAGACGGGGGTTGGCGACGATCGCCAGAATATCGGCCGTCATATTGAGGAAGATGTAGACGGCGGCGAAGATCAGCCCGCATGCCTGGACCACGGGCATGTCGCGCACCGTCACCGCATCGACCATGTACTGGCCCATGCCGGGATAGACGAAGACGACCTCCACCACGACGACGCCGACGATCAGATAGGCAAGGTTCAGCGCGATGACGTTGATGATCGGCGCCAGCGCATTGGGCGCAGCGTGCTTGACGATAGCGCGGAAGGCGGAGAGCCCTTTCAGCTCGGCCGTCTCCATATAGGCCGACGACATCACGGAAAGGATGGCTGCGCGCGTCATGCGCATCATATGCGCAAGCACCACTAGAACAAGGGTCGCCGTCGGCAGGGCGATCGCCTTCAGCCGGTCGATGAGGCTCATGCCGTCGAAGACCGTCGCCGGAAAGGTCGCGACACCGAATTTCACCGAGAAGAACATGATGAGCAGATAGCCGATGAAGAATTCCGGCAGCGAGATCGCCGCCAGCGAAATGACATTGATGATCTTGTCGGGCATGCGGTTACGGAAGTGGACCGCTAGCATGCCCAGGCAAACCGCCAGCGGCACCGAAATCAAGGCGGCAAAGCCGGCGAGAAACAGGGAATTTCCAAGCCGCTTGCCGATCTGCTCGCCGACGGAATTCTTGCTGGCCCAGGAGGTGCCGAAATCGCCCTTAACGGCGTTGCCGAGCCATTGCACATAGCGGGTGACCACGGGCCGGTTGAGGCCAAGCTCCTCGCGGATATTGGCGACGGCCTGCGGTGTTGCCGACTGGCCGAGATAGGTGGTGGCGAAATCGCCTGGCAGGGCTTCGAGCCCGCCGAAGATGAGGACGGAGACTGCAAACAGCAAAATGATGCTGAGCAGGCAACGCTCGAAAATGAGGGACAGCAGCGGAAAACGCTGCTTGAACCTTAGCCCGGGCAGAACGGTTCCGGGGGGCAGATTGGACATGGCCGATGCCTCGCGCTCTTGTTGTTTTACGCAATTCCAGGAAAATCGCTGCGCAGTTTTTTTGGAATTGCCTGAAACGTCGGGAGGACCGCGAAAGGTTTTCGCGGTCCTGGCTGCGTCAGAGATGAGGGCGTTTTCGCCCGGCTTCGGGCATCAGGCGTCCAGCCAGACGCGCGTGGCAACGTAGCCGTTCGACATGTCATTGCCGATATCATGGACATAGCCCTTCACCTGCTTGGTAGAGGCGTTCACGAAATCGTTGAACATCGGCAGGATGACGCCGCCCTCGTCGCGCACCATCATCGCCATGGCGCGATAGAGCTCCTTGCGCTTGGTCTCGTCCAGCTCGGAACGGGCCTGAAGCAGAAGCTTGTCGAAGTCGGGGCGCTTGAAGCGCGTGTCGTTCCAGTCCGCCGTCGAGAGATAGGCGGTGGAATACATCTGGTCCTGCGTCGGCCGTCCGCCCCAATAGGAGGTGGAGAAGGGCTGGACGTTCCAGACGTTCGTCCAGTAGCCGTCGCCTGGCTCGCGCTTGACCTCGATGTTGATGCCGGCCTTCTTGCAGCTTTCCTGATAAAGGACGGCGGCGTCGACAGCGCCTGGGAAGGCGACTTCCGACGTGCGCAGCAGCACCGATCCGCTGTGGCCGGACTTCTTGTAGTGGAAGGATGCCTTGTCGGGATCGTAGGCGCGCTGCTCGATGCCATCGGGGAAGAGGGCATAGGTGCTGTTGATCGGGAAATCATTGCCGACCTTGCCGTAGCCGCCAAGGATCTTCTTGACCATGGTCTCGCGGTCCATGGCGTATTTCAGCGCCAGACGCAGGTCATTGTTGTCGAAGGGCGCCTTATCGCAATGCATGATGAAGACGTAGTGGCCACGGCCGGCGGTGGACAGGATTTCGACGGTCGGCGCACGCTTGAGAAGATCCACGGTCTTCGGGTCGACGCGGTTGATGTAGTGGACCTGACCGGACGAAAGCGCCGCGATACGCGCCGTCGCATCGTTCATGCAGATGATCTCGACCGAATCGACGAAGCCGCGGTCGGTGCGCCAATCGTCCTTGTTGCGCTCGAACGTGGCGCGCACGCCGGGTTCGAAGCTGACCTGCTTGTAAGGGCCGGTGCCGATCGAGGCGAGGGGATCGTCATAACCGCCATTCGGCTGGATGACGAGGTGATAGTCGGTGAGAAGCAACGGCATGTCGGCGTTGCCTTCCGTCAGCGTTAGGACGAGGTTGTCGCCATCGGCCTTAATTTCTTTGATCGACTTCACGACGCCGAGCGCGCCGGATTCCGATTTCGCATCGGTATGACGCTTGAGCGTTGCGACGACGTCGTCGATCGTCAGATCCTTGCCATTGTGGAACTTGACGCCCTTGCGGATCTTGAAGGTCCAGGTGGCGGCATCCTTCGACGGTTCCCAGGATTCTGCGAGCGAGGGAACGGCGGCACCCGTCAGCGGGTGGGATTCCACCAGCATATCGCCCCAGCAGCGGCCGATGCAGAACATGACCTGGGACAGGAATTTCGCCGGATCCTTGGAATCGGTTGCAGCACCGCCTTCGAGGCCAAGCTTCAGATGGCCGCCGCGCTTCGGTTCGGCTGCCATTGCACTTTCGGTAAAGAGTTTGTCGGCGAGCGTCAAAGTGACACCGGCTGCCATTGCGCGTCCCATGAATTCGCGGCGGCTGAGCCCGCCCGCGGTGACGCGGCTTGCCAGATATTTCGTGTAGTCGTTCATTCCCCTGTTCCTTCTTCTTGCCGTGTTGACAAAATTCCCGGGCAAGCCACTTCAGGTCTCGGTTCCTCTTCCGCCTGAAGCCTGTCGCCCGCGATCATGCGGGAAAATGCTGCGGTTGCCGCCGCCTCTACTTTCCTTTCCAGATTGGGGCTCGCTTCTCGGCAAAAGCCCTTGCGCCTTCCAATTGATCCTCGCTCGAATAGAGGGTGTCGACGGTCGCAAACTGCCGTTTGGTGATCTTGTTCATGGCAGTCTGGAATGTCGAGCCCTCCGCCTCGCGAACGATTTCCTTGATCGCCGCGTATACCAGCGATGGCCCGCTTGCGAGCAGGCGGGCAAGTTCCCATGCCCTGTCCATCAGTTTGTCGGCGACGACGATTTCGTTGACCAGACCCCAGCGATGCGCTTCTTCGACATTAAGCCAGCGACCGGTCAGCAGCATATCCATGGCGATGTGATAGGGGATGCGCTTCGGCAGCTTGATCGATGCCGCATCGGCGACCGTGCCAGAGCGAATCTCGGGCAAAGCGAACGTCGCGTGGGCGGCGGCGATGATCAGATCGGCCGACAGCGCGATTTCCAGCCCGCCACCACAGCAGATGCCGTTGACGGCGCAGATAACCGGCTTGTTGAGATCGCGCAGTTCCTGAAGTCCGCCAAAGCCGCCGACGCCATAGTCGCCATCAACCGCGTCGCCATCAGCCGCAGCCTTCAAATCCCAGCCGGCCGAAAAGAATTTTTCGCCGGCGCCGGTGACGATGGCGACGCGCAGATCCGGGTTATCGCGGAAGTCGCGAAAGATCAGCCCCATCTTGCGGCTGGTCGCCAGGTCGATGGAATTCGCCTTGGGCCGGTCGATGGTAACCTCAAGGATGCCGCCTTCGGATCTGGTACGAATGGGGTCTTGCAACTTCTGCTACCTCCTTCGCCGGATGAGAGCATCCGCAGCAATGACACCGCGGGATTCTGGTAGAACCATCAATGGATTAATGTCCAGTTCTTCAACCAGTGCGGCGTTCTTTACGACATATTCTGCCGCTGATAGAACGGCGTTGGCAACGATTTCGAGGCTGCTGCCTGCATTACCCCGATAGCCCTCGATCAATTTGCGGACCTTCAGCCGCGAAATCCGGTCCAGGACCTCGGCCTTCGTCACCGGAAGTGGCAAAACGACGGAATCTTCAAGTAATTCCACGAGGATTCCGCCCGCACCGACCGTGAGGGTCAGGCCGACGACCGGATCTCGGACTGCGCCGACGATCAGTTCCACGAGCGGACGATCGACCATCTTTTCGATGAGGAAGCCACGTGCGACAGAAGCCATGCCTTCGGCCGCATCCCTGACGGCGTTCCTATCCCACAGGTTGAGCTTGACGGCGCCGACATCGGACTTGTGCTCGACGCCAAGCGCCTTGAGCGCGACCGGGAATCCGAGTTGCTCCGCACAGTCGGCCGCCTCGCCCGATGTGGAGGCGGTCTTTCCCGGCGGAACTGCAAGGCCGGCTGCCGCAAGCTCGGCCTTGGCTTGCGCCTCACTCAGCGTCTCGATTTCGCCCGTGGTGGCCGCTGCCCTGAGGAGCGGCGACGGCAGTGGCTTTTGCCAGGCGCAGGCGATCCCGCTGGCGATATCCGCCGCCGCCAGCGCCTCACTGATGCCGCAAAGCGGTACGATCCCGGCTTCGATCAATTGCCCAGCGATCGCCTCGGGCATATTTTCAGGCAAGGTCGCCAGAATGCCGGCGCGGGCGCCAGTCTGCTTTGCTGCGGCGGCAACGGCGGAAACGGTGATCATCCAGTCTGCACCGTCGCAGCGATCCTCGCGCGGGAAATCGAGTACGATGAGATTGAGGGCATAGCCGCCGACGAACATGGCGCTGAAAGCCTCCGTCTGCCGCGCCTGATCGCCCCAGACGAAAGTGTGATAGTCGAGCGGATTGGAGAGCGTCACCATCGGGCCGAGGGTTGCGCGCAGAGCGGGCAGTTGCTCGGGTTTCAGAGCGCGGAATTCGATGTTGCGGCCGACGGCCGCATCGGCCATCAGCGATGCCTCGCCTCCCGAACAGCTCATCGAAGAGATCGCATCGCTGTCGAGCGGACCTGCGACATGGAGAAGCTTCAGCGTTTCGATGAGTTCCGACAGCGTCGCGACGCGGCCGATGCCGAGGCGGGCGAGAACGGCGTCGGCGACCGCATCGCTGCCGGCGAGCGAGGCCGTGTGCGAGACGGTGGCGCGTTGGGCCTGTTCGGACTTGCCGACCTTCAGTGCGACGACCGGCTTCCTTAGCTCTCGGGCGCGTCTGGCGAGCGCTTCCAGAGCCCGGATGTCGCCGAAGCCTTCGATATGCAGGCCGACGGCCGTGACGCGTGGGTCTTCCAGGACGGCCCCCGCAAGATCCGACAAGCCTGTCTGCGCCTGGTTGCCCGCCGTCATCAGATAGCTGATGGGCAGGCCGCGCCTCTGCATGCTGAGATTGATGGCGATGTTGGAGGATTGGGTGAGGATGGCAACACCGCGCTCCGTTCGCACGATGCCATGTTGATCTGGCCAGAGCAGGGCGCCGTCCAGTCCGTTGATCATGCCGTAGCAATTCGGCCCGACGATCGGCATGGTGCCCGCCGCCTTGACAAGAGCACTCTGCAAATCCGCCCCGTCAGCCAGTTCCGCAACTGCCTCGCTGAAGCCGGAGGCGTAGCAGACGGCACCGCCGGCACCTCTGGCAGCGAGGTCTCGAACAATATCGACGGTGAGCGTCCGGTTGACGCCGATAAAGGCAGCGTCCGGCGCTTCAGGCAGCTCCGCGACCGACCGAAAGCAGCGGCGGCCAAGCACGCTTTCCTGCGTCGGATGCACGGGCCAGATTTCGCCGGCAAATCCCATGCGGTCGCATTGCTCGATGACACGCCGTGCCTCTCTGCCGCCGAAGACGGCGATCGTTCTGGGTCGGATCAGGCGGTCGAGCGAGCGCGGCATCATGGGTTCATGCTCCGAACGGCCGCAGCAGGTCGCGGCTGATGATATGCCGCTGGATTTCCGATGTGCCGTCCCAGATGCGCTCGACGCGGGCGTCGCGCCAAAAGCGGGCGAGCGGCAGGTCGTCCATAAGGCCCATGCCGCCAAAGATCTGGATCGCCTCGTCGGTGACACGTGCGAGCATTTCCGAGGCGTAGAGCTTCGCCGAGGCAATCTCGCGATTGGCCGGGATGCCGGCATCGAGCTTCCAGGCGGCCGACAGCGTGAGCAAGTCTGCAGCGTCGATCTCTGTGATCATGTCGGCAAGCTTGAAGGAGACGCCCTGGTTGGCGCCGATCGGCTTGCCGAATTGTTTGCGCTCGGCGGCATAGGGTAGGGCGAGATCGAAGGCGCGGCGAGCCCGGCCGACGCAGGTGGCAGCGACCGTCAAGCGCGTCCCGTAAAGCCACTGATTGGCAAGATCGAAGCCGCGATGCACTTCACCTAGCACCTGCGATTTCGGCAGGCGACAATCGGTGAAGTTCAGAATGGAATTGTGGTAGCCGCGGTGGGAAACCGAGTCATAACCCCTAACGATATCAAAGCCCGGTGTGCCGCGGTCGACCAGGAAGGCCGTGATCTTCTTCTTGACGCCACGGTGGGTGTTTTCCTCACCGGTGGCGGCAAAGACAATGACGAAATCGGCGACATCGGCGTGCGAAATGAAATGCTTGGTGCCGTTCAGCACGAAATCATCGCCATCCTGCCGTGCTGCGCATTTCATGCCACGCATGTCGGAGCCGGCATCCGGCTCGGTGATGGCGAGCGCATCCGCCATTTCGCCGCGCACCGCCGGCAGGAGATAGCGCTCGCGCTGCTCGCCCTCACAGGCCATCAGGATGCCAGATGGGCGGCCGAAGAACACGGTAAGACCCATCGAGCCGCGGCCGAGTTCGCGTTCGACGAGCGTGAAGGTGACATGATCGAGCCCGGCGCCGCCGATTTCCTCGGGAAAATTGCAGGCATAGAAGCCGAGTTCGATGCATTTGCGCCGGATCTCGTCTCCGATTTCAGGCGGCACGAAGCCGGTGCGCTCGACCTCATTTTCGTGCGGATAGATCTCCGTCTCGACGAAGTCCCTGACCGTCTTGACGATCATCTCCTGTTCTTCGCTGAGTCCGAAATTCACGATCGCTTCCTCCTAGCGTTTTTGTCCCACATGACGGCCGGCTCCCTCCGGCATTGTCAAGGCTGCGTGCGCGGCGGCAATCGGCCCCAGCTTCGCCAGCACCTCCTCCGGTGCGGCGACGGCTCTGCCTGCTTTCGCGTCGACATGCAGCAGCATCTGTTCCGCTGTGGCGATCACCTCGCCGCTGGCGCTGTCATGCAGCGCATGGAAGACATGCAGCCGCTTTTCATCGGATGAGAGAATCTGTGCGGTCGAATGGATAGCCTGTCCGAGCTTGGCTTCGCCGAGATGGCGGATATGGGTCTCCACCGTATAATAGCTGTGGCCACGCTCGACATAATCGAGATCGACATCGATCAGGCGCAATAGCGCGTCCGACGTGTCGCCGAACACCTGCAGGTAGCGATGCTCGGTCATATGGCCGTTATAATCGACCCAGGCCGGGCTGACCTTCGTGTCGATCAGGCGCAGCGGCTTTGAGATGTCGAAACCTTGCTTCTCGCCGCCACCCGCGGCCCAAAGCTGCTGTTCGAAATCCTTCAACAGCTTGCCGGCACCCCAGCCCTTGCCGCCATGGCTTGCCTTCAGGCTCTGGAAGATACCGACGAGATTTTCGTCGCGGATGCGCTCGAGTTCGCGGATCGACAGCCCATCCGCCTGGTCGTCCGACTGCTGGCCGATCTTTTCGACAAGCGCATCGTCGAGATCGACGACGTCCATCAGCTTCGTCCAGTTCCACTGCAGGGCGGGACCGAATTGCGCCAGGAAGTGACGCATGCCCGCTTCGCCGCCGGCGATGCGATAGGTCTGGAACAAGCCCATCTGCGCCCAGCGCAGGCCGAAAGAGTAGCGGATGACATCGTCAAGCGTCTCGACGGTGCAGATATCGTCCTTGATCAGCCACAGAGCCTCGCGCCAGAGCGCTTCCAGCAGGCGGTCGCCGACGAAGGCCTCGATTTCCTTGGCGATATGCACACCCTTCATGCCGATGGGCGGCAGTCGTTCCATCGCCGCCTTGATCGTGGCAGCGCTGGTCTTTTCGCCACCGACGATCTCGACGAGCGGCAGGAGATAGACCGGATTATAGGGATGGGCGACGAAGAGACGCTCTGGATGGCGCATGTCGCGTTGCAGGTCAGTCGGCAGAAGACCCGACGTCGATGAGCCGATCAGCGCATCCGGCTTTGCGGCGGCATCGATCTGCGTCAGTACGTTACGCTTGAGATCGAGCCGCTCGGGCACGCTTTCCTGGATCCAGTCGGCGCCGGCGACGGCTGCCTCCAGCGTATCCCGGAATGTAAGCCTGCCGCGCCGCGGAAGAGGAGCGCCGGTGAGCATCGCATAGGCTTTTTCAGCATTATCAAGAACTTCGCCGACGATACGGGTTGCCTCAGGATGCGGGTCGTAGACGTCCACATCGATTCCCGCGAGCAGGAAACGGGCGATCCATCCGCCGCCGATGACGCCGCCGCCAATGCAGGCCGCCTTGTTGATCTTGGTCATCGGGGCCTCAGCGCTTCGTCAGTTTCAGCTTCTTGCGGACATCTTCGGGGCCGATGATGCGCGCACCCATGCCTTCGACCACTTGCACCGCCTTTTCGACGAGCTGCGCATTGGTCGCCAGCATGCCTTTTCCGGCATAGAGATTGTCTTCCAGCCCGACACGGACATTGCCGCCGGCAAGGATCGCGGCCGCCGGATAGGCCATGGCATTGCGGCCGATGGAAAAGGCCGAGAAGGTCCAGCTTGTGGGAACGTTATTGACCATCGCCATAAAGGTGTTCAGGTCATCGGGCGCCCCCCAGGGGATGCCCATGCAGAGCTGGATGAGGACCGGGTCCTCAATCAGACCCTCCTCGGCAAGCTGCTTGGCGAACCAGAGATGACCTGTATCGAAGGCTTCGATCTCGGGGCGGACGCCGAGGTCGGTCATCTTCTTTGCCATGGCCCGCAGCATCGAGGGCGTGTTGGTCATGACATAATCGCCGAGACTGAAGTTCATCGTGCCGCAATCGAGCGTGCAGATTTCCGGCAGGCATTCGGCAACGTGGCTGACGCGCTCGGTGGCACCGGCCATGTCGGTGCCCTTGGAGTTCAATGGCAGCGGGCTCTCGACGTCGCCGAAAATCAGGTCGCCGCCCATGCCGGCGGTCAGGTTCAGCACGACGTCGATATCGGCTGAACGAATCCGGTCGGTAACTTCCCTATAGAGTTCGTTGCGGCGGCTGGCGGCACCCGTTTCCGGATCGCGAACATGGCAGTGAACTACTGCCGCTCCAGCCTTGGCGGCGTCGATCGCGGATTCCGCGATCTGCTTGGGAGTGATCGGAACATGGCTGGATTTGGAAACCGTATCGCCGGCGCCGGTGACGGCACAGGTGATGAAGACATCGCGGTTCATCGCAAGAGGCATTTTTGTTCTCCCTCGTATTGAGGACATTACGAGCCATGAGACGCCTTCATGCTTTGCATTATCGGAGGTATTCGATACAGTTTCGGAACAATCGAAGGATTGCTGAATGCTGACATCGGTCAATGAGACGCTCGACATCGACCTCCTGATCCTTCCGGAGACGAACCTGATTTTGATCGCTTCGGTGATCGAACCGTTGCGCGGAGCCAATCGCATTTCCGGAGCGGAGCTTTATCGCTGGCGCCTCTTTACGCCGGACGGTTCGCCCGCGGAAACGACCAGCCTTATTCCGGTGCCCGCATGTTCCAGCTTCCGGCCGACCTCGGAGACGGCGCCGCTTTTCGTGCTTGGGAGCTACAATTGGCGGCGCAGCGCGACGCAGGCGTTGAAGATGCAGCTGTCGCAGACCGCACGTCACCGGTCAATGGTCGCAGGCGTCGAATCCGGCACCTGGCTGCTTGCCGAAGCGAGCCTGCTGGACAATGTCTCGGCCGCTGTCCACTGGGAGGATTTCGACGATTTTGCGCTCGCCTATCCGCAGGTGCGCGCTGTCAGGGATCGCTACGTGATCGACGGCAAGCGGATCACCACCGCCGGTTCGCTCCCGACGGTCGATCTCATGCTCGACATCATCCGGCGGCGGCAGGGCTATTCGCTGGCGCTTGAAGTTAGCCGCTTGTTCATCTACGAGCCGGCAAGCACGCAAAGTGCTGCGGAACTTTCGCCATCGACGGCCGGCCTGCGCATGCGCGATCCGCGGGTTGCTCAAGCCATTCGCCTGATGGAGGATCATATCGAGCAGCCGCTGGTACTGACACGTCTTGCCCGTCGGGTCGGCGTCAGCGCCCGCCATCTGCAGGCGCTCTTCCAGGAAAGTATTGGAGCGCCGCCGCATGTGCATTACCTGGCGCTGAGGCTGAATGCGGCTCGGCGCAAGGTTATCGAGACGAAGGCCTCGTTTGCAGAGATTGCCGATGCAACCGGCTTCAATTCGGCATCGGCATTTTCGCGCAGCTATCGTGCCAGCTTTTCCGAAAGCCCCTCCGGTACGCGCCGTAGATTGCGCCGACGCATTACGGCTGCAGCAGAGCAGACATAGGCTGAAACGCCTCGCGCACCATTTCCGCCAGTTCGCGGATCGCCTCGCTCGAATGATAGGGGTTGCGGCGAAGTACGACGCGCGAGGAGTCGACCGGCGGGAAGCCGTCATCGGCGGTCAGCTCCCGGCAGCCATGCGGAATATTGCTGCGCGACAGCGTCGTCACGGCAAGTCCGGCCGAGACTGCATTCTTCAAGCCGGAACTCGTGTCGGCAATGAAGGCGATACGATAACGCCGCCCGATCTGCTCCAATGATTTCAGGGCAAAATCGCGGCACCATGTCGAATCCCGATAAACGGCAATGGGCAGCGGTGTCGCCTCATGCACCCGATGGACCAACGATGTCACCCAGACCGTTGGGTCGACACAGAGAACTTCGCCTTTGCTCTGATTGTTCCAGTCAAAGACGACGGCCAGGTCCAGCTCATCTTTTTCCAGCGCGGCCAGGTTATGTGCCGTGTAATCGCAGGAGACGGTGACTTCGACGGCGGGATGCCTGATAGCGAAGGCGGCCAGTGCCGCCGGCAACACAGTCTGGCTGTATTCCTCCGGAATTCCGATCCGGACCGGGCCGTCCAGCGGCTTGGTGCGGATATTCGCCGCTGCCTCGTTCAGGAGTTCGATCACGCGCTGCGCGTAGGGAAGCAATTGAGTGCCGGCGCGGGTAAGAACGGCCCCGCGAGCGCCTCTTTCGAAGAGCGTCTCGCCGATCGTATCCTCGAGCCGCTTAATCTGGGCGCTGACGGCCGATTGGGTGCGGCCGATCCTTTGCGCCGCCGCCGAAAAATTGGATGTCTCGGTAATGACGAGAAACGTCCGCAGCAGGTCGCTTTCGATGGGTTCGTGCATGACACGTCACAAATATTTCTGATACCTACTATCTCTACTATTCGTTTGCCTGATGTCAAATATCGGCGCACACAGGGCAGGTTCCTTCTGCTCATTCTTTGAGTCCATACATGACATTCCAGTTTCCGACCCGCTCCGCTTTTGCCAGCGATTATGAGAGGGGCGTCATACTTGTGGCCACGGCAATGCTCGCGTGGAGCTGCAGCGGCATCTACGCGCGCCTTCTGACCACGGACATATGGACGGCGATCGCCTGGCGATCGCTGTTCGGCGGCCTATTTCTGCTGATTCCCAGCTTTTTCCTCGAAGGCGGGTTTTCGCGGCGGCAATGGGCATCGATCTTTCATCCTGCCGGGCTGGCGATGCTCGCCTGCCAGACGATCAGCCAGGCCTGCTTCATCGGCGCGCTCTATATGACCACTGTCGCCAATGTGACGATGATCTATGCGACGGCGCCATTCATCGCGGCGTTTCTCAGCTGGACTCTACTGAAGGAACGAGTAGCAAAGCGCACCTTGATCGCCGGCGGCATCTGCCTCGTTGGCGTCGCCGTCATCGTTGCCTCGTCAATCGGCGGCGGCACCGGTATTGGTGATCTGCTGGCACTCGGCATGACGGTCACCTTCGCGCTCATCATCGTCATCCCGCGCATGGATCCCAGTATCCCGATCCTGCCGTCAAGCGTTGTCAGCGGACTTCTGACCTTCATCGTCTTCGTGCCCTTTGCCTCGACAAACTCGGTGGCCGTTCAAAACTGGCTTTTGCTCGCCGCCTTCGGAGCGACGAATTTCGCTTTGGCTTTCGTGCTCTTCCTTTTCGGTTCGCGAAAGATGCCGGCTGCCGACGCTGCGCTCATCAGCTCGATGGAGATCGTGCTGACGCCCTTCTGGGTCTGGCTATTCTTCTCGGAGATGCCGCCGGTTGCCACTTTTGTCGGCGGAGCGATCATCTTCGCGACGATCGTCTGGCACACGGCCATCGACCTCAAGCACGGCCGCCGCGCTCGCGCGCCGGTATAGCGGTTCATACTCCTGAAACAAAATGTAACAACTAATAACACCCCGTTACGCCACGAATCATTATATTCCGCTCGTGTTTGAACGAGAGGTCTCTTGATGCTGGCTAACCAGGCGCCGTCCCCTTCACAAACCGATGTGCTGATCTGTCTCGACAATCAGCAGGTCGCGTCCCGCATCGGTACGGTTCTGTCGCAACAGGGATTGACGGTGCTGACTATCCCGACGACTGGGCTTCAGGAATGGTTCGAGCCGAATGGATGCCAGCTTGTGGTGACGCATACTGCGATGATCGGGCAGGTGCGCAGTCGCCTCAACCTGCCCGTCGTCAATATCGAAGCCTTCATATTCGATCGCCCCGAGCATACGACCGAGGGTGCCGCCCGGCAGTTCGATGGCGACGCCTTCGTCAAACGGGTTTTCCTGGTCATGAACGGCGGCCAAAGGCGCGCCAGCTAATTCGTGCCGGCCGGCGTTTCGGTTGTCTTCTACAGTCGCTGTTGGCTGGCTTTATCGAAGAAGTGGAGGTTCGGGGTCTTCAGAAAGATCTGAACCTTCTGGCCGGGGGCCAGTTCGGCGCGCTCCCGCATGACCCAGGTCAGCTCCTTGCCTTCCAGATCGAGTGCGACATGCGTTTCCGAGCCCGTGGGCTCGATGACTGTAACGGTTGCGGTCACGCCGCTTTCCGAGGCAAAGGAAATGTCTTCCGGGCGGATGCCCACAACGACCTCGCGGCCCTCCGACTGAGCCGGAGCACCGGAGAGTTCGATCCGGGTGCCGGTCGGCAGCACCAGTGCCGGCGATGCGCCGCCGGTAATCTTGCCTTCGAGGAAATTCATGGCCGGCGAGCCGAGGAAACCGGCGACGAAGACATTTTTCGGCCGATCGTAAAGCTCCAGCGGCGAGCCGACCTGTTCCACCTTTCCACCCTGCAGTACGACGATCTTGTCGGCCATGGTCATGGCTTCGATCTGATCATGCGTCACGTAGACGATCGTCGTCTTCAAGCGCTGATGCAGAGCCTTGATTTCCGCGCGCATCTTCACGCGCAGCTTGGCATCGAGATTGGAGAGCGGTTCATCGAATAGGAAGACTTTCGGATCGCGCACGATGGCGCGGCCCATGGCAACACGCTGGCGCTGGCCGCCGGAAAGCTGGGCGGGCTTACGCTCCAGCAATGGCTGCAGCCCCAGTATCCTGGCGGCGTCGCCGACCTTCTGGTCGATCTCGGCACGCTTTGCACCGGCAAGCTGCAGCGCAAAGCCCATGTTCTGCGCCACCGTCATCTGCGGATAAAGCGCATAGTTCTGGAACACCATGGCGATATCGCGATCCTTCGGCGGCAGGTCGTTGACGACGCGTCCTGCGATCGAGATCTCGCCGCCGGTAATATCCTCGAGCCCGGCGATCATGCGCAGCAGCGTTGACTTGCCGCAACCCGACGGGCCGACGAGAATGACGAATTCGCCATCCGAGATTTCGACATCGACACCATGGATGATGTTTACCGCGCCGTAGGACTTCCTGACGTTCTTGATGGTCAATCCGGACATGACATTCTTCCCTTCTGGATCGATCAGTGCTTCTTGCGGATGCGGAGCGCCTGGTATGGCTTGCCCGGCAGTTCCACGCCGAAGGCTGCGTCCGCCTTGCCGCCACGCACGATCGCGCCGTGCCGCGTCGGATGCGGGATGGGCGCTTCCACTTTCTGCGCCGGCGTGATCGTCATTTCCCATGTGTCGATGATGTCGACGTCATAGTCCGTGCCGTCCTTTGGCAGGCCCGTCGACCAGATGACGGGCTGATGCTCGCCGAGATAGATGTAGCTGACATCGCCGTCGCGCGCGCCGGAAACACGCGTCCACGGCCATTCACCATAAGAGGACATGGGCTCGAGGCCGTTGACGACATCCTGCTCCAGGAGGTCGCGCAGGAAGCCGATGCGCTTCCAGGCCTCGCCACGCAGTTCGCCGCCCTTGGCCCACCAGATCAGATCTTCCGGATGCGAATAGGTTTCGCCATGGCCGGCATAGCCGCCGCGCGTCATGGTGATCCAGAAACGATGCACCAATTCCTGCGCCGTCAGGTTGCCCCAGGATTGGATGATATTGCCCTCATATTCCGGCTCGTCGTTGACGACGGGCTTGCCATAGGCCTCGCGCCATTCCTGTGTGCGCTTTACATCCCAGTTCTGGATGCAGGTATGCGTCACCCACGGCTTGCGATGATCGAAGTTCATCGTCTGCTCACCATTATGGATCGACTTCAGATGGCCATAGGGATCGTTCTCCTCGAGAATGTGGAAATAGCGGTCCCACTGCTGCAGCGGCTTGGTGTCGAGAAGGAAGTCGTACTCGTTAGCAAGCGCCCACCAGACGTTGCGATAGGCGGCAAGGCGTGCCGCGAGATAGGCGACGTAGCGGAAATCCTGCTCGGCCGACATGTCCGAATAACCCCAGCGATCATAGGGGTGGAACATGATGATATCGGCCTCGATGCCGAGATCGCAAAGGGCTGCGACCTGCTTTTCGAAATGGCGGAAGAGAACGGGGTTTGGACGGTCGAAGTCTTCCTTGCCGTCGGCACCCTTTTCGAAGCAGGCGTGGAGCGGTTCGTTGACGTTATAGGGATAGTCCTTGGGAAAGACGCCCATGCGGATCTTGTTGAAGCGCGCTTTCTTCAGCGTCTCGAGTGTCTGGGCCTGCATGTCGAGGGGCTGGTGCGTCCAGGCATAGCAGGTCGTGCCGAAGGAGAGGAAAGGCTTGCCGTCGGCATAGGCGAAGTGGAACTTGTTGCGGACATGGACTGGGCCATGATTGCCTTCGGATGGCTTGGTCGCGACGAAGGAGCCGGTCTTGCCATCCAGCTCTGATGTCTTCGAGCGTGTACGGAATGACCACTCGCCTTCATTGTCCGGCATGAAGCGAACGCGATAGACGCCGTCGCCATCATAGAAGCCGGGCACGCGGACCTCGCGGCTGTTCTGGCTGAAGACGGCATCGAATGCCACATCGAGATAGGGATTGCCGCTCGAAGGACCGTTGAAGGCCGCTTCGAAGACACCCCATTTTTCGACGGACGCGTTGGACATGATGTTCTCCTCGAAAGATGTATGGATGGTTCGACCGGTCAGCCCTTGACCGCGCCGGAGGTGAGGCCGGAGACGAAATAGCGCTGGAAGATCAGATAAACGATGGTGGCCGGCAGCACGGTCATGGCGATTGCGGCATTCAACTGCCCGTAATCATTGGAAAACTGGCCTTGGAAGGACATGAGCCCGAGCGGCAGCGTCCACATGTGCTGGTCCTGCAGCAGCACGAGTGCCATCGCGAACTCGTTCCACGTCGAGACGAAGTCCAAGATCAGCAGGGCCGCGAGCACCGGGAGGCAGACGGGCAGGAATATCCGTCGAAAGATGGTGAAGTGGCTTGCGCCGTCGATGAGGGCGGCTTCCGACAGCTCCTTCGGAATGCCTTTGAAGAAACCGTGAAGGATGAAGACCTGATAGGGCACGCCGAATGCGATATAGGGCAGGATCACGCCGGGATAAGTGTCGATCAGGCCGAGCGAATTGACCAGCGTGAACAGCGGCGCCAGCATGACCTGGAAGGGGATCATGGTGCCGAAAACGACGAGGAGCAGCAGCAGCTTGCTGAACCGCAGCCGGATCTTGGCGAGCGCGTAGGCAGCCATCGCCGAGAGGATGAGGCCGAGCGGCACTTTGATCACCGTGATGATGGAACTGTTCAGGAAGGCGCTGGCGAAATTGCCGCGGCCCCAGGCGCTCGAATAATTCTCGAAGGCCGGATTGAGCGGCGGCATGAAGGCGCCGGTTGACGTCACATCTGCCTGTGTCTTCAGCGAGGTGAAGACGATGAAGACGAAAGGTGCAAGCCAGATCGCAGCAACGACCAGCAGCGCAATCCACAGACCTATCAGGACGGGATCGCGCTTGCGCCTTGCCGGGATGATGGTCTCGAAGTCGTCCGACATGGATGTGGCCGATGTTGCCGTCATTGTTCGGCCTCCTCATGCTTCTGCGTCCACCGCAGATAGGGAATGACGACGACGATGGTGATGAGCAGCAGTACGACCGAGATCGCAGCGCCGCGGCCGAAATCGAAGATCTGCATGGCCTGCGTGAAGGCCCAGAGCGCCAGCATCTGCGTCGATTGCGCCGGGCCGCCGCCTGTCAGGCCATAGACGATGTCGAAGGCCTTCAGCGACGAGATGACCGACAGCACGAGCACGATGGTCAGCGTCGTTCGCAGCGCAGGCAAAGTGACGTAGCGGAAGATGCTCCAGCGCCCGGCACCATCGATGCGGGCGGCCTCGACTAGCGTCTGCGAGACATTCTGCAGGCCGGCGAGAAACAGCACCATGGAAAAGCCGACTGATTGCCAGAGATAGGCGACGAAGACGGAATAGAGCGCGACGTCCTTGTCGCCGAGCCAGTCCTGGATCCAGTTCTGCAGGCCCATCGAGGTCAGGATTTCGGTGAAGAGGCCGAAGAACGGGTCGTACATCCACTTCCACATGGTCGCGACGGCGATCGGGGCGATGATGACGGGCAGATAGAAGATGGCCCGGAAGGTATTGCGGGCGAAAAGCTTCTGATTGAGGCTCAGCGCAAGCAATAGGCCGACCATGGGCGGAAAGATCACGCACATGATCGTCCAGATCACCGTGTTGCGGAAGGCGACCCAGAAGACCGGATCCTGCGTGAAGATATATTGATAGTTCGCAAGGCCGTCGAAAGGACGCTGCGGGTCAAGGCCGTTCCATTTCTGGAAGCTCAGCACCACCACGTTCAGCATCGGATAAAGCGCGAAAATCGCATAGATCAGCATGGCCGGGGCAAGCAGGATCGCTGCCTGGACGCGGGGATCATGAGTTCGACTGCGGAATGACATTCTGATTGCTCCCGGCGGCAGCTGACGCGTGGGCATGAAGGCGAGGGAAGCCGTCCGCAGCGATTGGCAATCGGAGTGGCGGCTTCCCTCGAGAGATCAGGTGCGACCGGAGATGAAGGTCTGCAGCTGCTTGGCAGCATCGGCCGGCTGGATGTTGCCGGCAGCAACGTCGTTGATCACCCGGAAGTATTCGGTCGTGACGTCAAGCGGGAAGGCCTGGTCGCCATTCATGTAGACCTTGCTGTAGGTCTTGAAGATCTCAAGCCATTTCGCCTCGAGCGGCTTCTGGTCGGTGTACTGGACGTTCTTGTTGACCGAGATCGAGCTGATCTGGCCGACAAGATCCTGCTGCACCTTCGTCGACAGGAAATAGTCGAGGAATTTTGCGGCAAGATCCGGGCTCTTGCTCTTGGTGCTGACGTAGTTGTATTCGGCAAAGCCATAGAGCCGGTTCGTATTCGTCGGGAACGGCACGATGCCGTAATCGTCGAGGTTTACCTTGCTGCCGTTCAGCTGGCTGACCAGCCAGTCGCCTTCGAGCATCATCGCAGCACGGCCGGCGACGAACAGCGTGTAGGACTGCTGGTTGCTGATGCCCATGAACGGCTTCAGCGTGTAATCCTTGGTCCACTTGGCAAATTCGGTGAAGGCGTCGGTCGCGCAGGGCTCCTTGGTCCAGTCGGCCTTCATCGCCATCAGCGCGTCATGCTTGTCGGCGCCGCATTTGGTTTCGAGCAGCACGTCCATCAGGCGCATGACGTGCCAGTTGACCGAGCCGCCGAAGGTAAAGGCCGGGATGCCGGCGGCCTTGAGCTTGTCGGCTGCAGCCAGCAGCTCCTCGTAGGTCTTCGGTTCCCCGGTGATGCCGGCTTTCTGGAAAAGCTTCTTGTTGTAGTAGATCGCTTCACCCTTGAAGGTGAAGGGAACGCCATGCTTGCCGCCGGGGTAGAGATCGGCAAAGGCAGCGGCGGACGGAAGCAGTTCGTCGTTCCATTTGTACTGGGTATAGTACTTGTCGAGCGGCAGCGAGAGGCCGGCCTTCACATATTCGCCGCCGAGGCCGAGTCCGGCCCAGCTGAAATAGATATCCGGGCCTTTGTTGGAGCCCGCCGCCACACGAAGGGCGGTCTTGTGCTCATCGACGCCGCGCTGGACGATTTCGATATGAGTACCGGGGTTGGCGGCTTCGAAATCCTTCGCCACCTTCTTCAGCGCGCCGTTTGCCGCGCCGTTGTCGAAGTTCAGCGTCCACAATGTGAGGTCTTCCGCGGCGACATTGGTCGTCCAAAGAGCCGCAGTTGCAATCGCCGCGGCACCGAACCAACGCGCATATTTGAAGTTGATAGCCATCTCCCGTCCTCCTCTGAACAAGCTGAGGGCGGTTTTGACAAATCGTTATCAACATGTCAACTGGTATGATGAGGTCATCATCATTCTAAAGAGAAGTGAGCTTTGACACAGGATATGATTACCACAGCCGAAGCAGCTCCCGGGTCGATATGCCCCAAGGCCCGCTCGCCAAGGCGAGATGACCTGCCCTTTGCGGCGATCATCTCCTTTGTTGCTTCCGCTCCCGCCTCGCCAGCCTCTAGACCGGCGGCCAGACATGCGGCAAGTGGCAAGCCTTGATCTCGGGCGGCTCGGCAGGCGGCTGCGGCCGGTACCCAGGCATCGACCATCGTCTTTTCACCGACCTCGGCCTTGCCGCGATCCTGGATGCCCTTGGCAAAGGCCGCAAATATCTCGACCATATCGTCGTCGCTCAGCGAGATCTTCCCCTTGGCGACCGCGCCGGCACGCATCAGGGCAGTCGCATAGAGCGGTCCGGACGAGGCGCCGACGGCGTTGAGGAAGGATTTTGCCGCCGTATTGAAGACCAGCGTCGGATCGGCCGTAGTCGGATCCAGCTCCGAAACCGCCTTGGCGGCGGCGGTAAAGCCGAGCTCCATGGCGATGCCATGATCGGCATCGCCGATGACGCCGTCCAGTTCGCAGAGGCGATCCTTTTCGCGTGCCATTGCTTCGGCGATCCGCACGAAAAGCGCCTTCAGGTCCTCCGTTGTAACCGTCGTCATTGCAAAGCCTCGCCGGAACGGAACATGGCGCAATCGCAGGGATGGTCGATCAGCCGCTGTAGCTCGTCGTCCAGATGCATCAGCGTGATCGAGGCGCCGGCCATTTCGAGCGACGTGCAGTAATTGCCGACCAGTGACAGATGGATGACAAGACCTGCATCGTCGAGCATGGCCTTGAGCTTGCGCATCATGATGTAGAGTTCCATGAGCGGCGTCGAGCCCAAGGAGTTGACGAGCACGGCGACGCGATCACCGCGGGCAGGCTTCATCTCTTCGAGAATCTTGCCGACGAGTTCGCTCGTCACCTCATCCGCCGATCGCATCGGCCCGCGTGCGACGCCGGGTTCGCCATGGATGCCCATGCCGATTTCCATCTCGTCGGCGCCGATCTCGAAATTCGGCTTGCGTGTCTGCGGCAGGGAGCAAGGCGAGAGCGCGACGCCCATCGTGTAGGTGCGTTCATTTGCCCAGCGCGCCACCCGTTCGACCTCATCGAACCCATACATCAGATCGCAGGCGGCACCTGCGGCCTTGAAGATGAAGACGTTGCCGGCGACACCGCGGCGGCGCTCCTTCTGCCCGATCGGCGCAGACGCGATGTCATCGGTCGTCAGCACGGTACGCACCTCGATATCGTCCATGGCAAGCATTTCCGCCGCCATGTCGAAATTCATGACGTCGCCGGCATAGTTGCCGTACATGAACAGCACGCCGGCGCCGCCGTCGACCGCCTTGGCGCATTCGATGATCGGGTCGGGCGGTGGCGATGCAAAGACATTGCCGATGGCGGCGGCATCGGCCAATCCTTTGCCGACAAAGCCTAGAAATGTCGGCTCGTGCCCGGATCCCCCTCCGATGACCAGGCCGACCTTGCCGGTTCGCGGGCCATGGTTTGCCACGATCGAGCGTGGCGACCCTTCAACGGCGTGGAGATGACGCGGATGGGCCGCCAATATCCCGGCAAGCATCTCATCCACGGCGGCCGCGCCTTCGTTGATCAGCTTCTTCGTCTTCACGCAGTCCTCCAAATCATTGCGATTGTTGGGACTAACATGCGCGTCTGCGATTGAAGGTCAATCCATCAAGGCCGCCGAAATAGTGCTATAGGCATCCAGCATGAGCCTGCTATTTCCGGTCTGTTCAGCCAGGCGGAATTTTCCCAGCTCGATCTGTTGTGAAGTGGGTGTGATATTGACCAGGTGGAGCGACCGCGATCCGTCGGACTGCGCCGTGATGAAGGCAAGTACAGCGGTCGGAACGGACGACAGGCACTCATGCCATTGTTGGCCGGCAAGGTGAGACAAGGTCGAGACCACATTGAAGAGCGGCCGTTTGGTTCCCGCCGCTGACGGTTCGTTCTCTCCGGCAATCAGTCCAAAAGAACCGGTCAGTGCCGAAAGCGTCAGGCATTCCAATCCGGCATCAAGGACGCGGGCGGCATAGCCAAGCGCAAAGGCTGCAGCGAAACGGGCATTGTGTCGCGGATCGGTATTGGCCATTGCGATGCGGCCGCCGCGGAGATTGTCCATCGTCCGGCTGCCATAGGGATTCTGCCGCATCGGTATGGTGGAAGGGCCGATGCGGTAAGGCTTGTTGCCGTAGATGGCGCGCACGGAGCGGGTGATGAATGGCAATGCTTCCAGCGTCTGCATGACGCTGAGGTCGTCGGCGGCGTGCACGATGGGATTGGTGCAATGGGTAATGAAATCGAGAGTGCCGGCGGGCACTCGTTTGCGATTGAGTTCGGTGAAATAGCTCAGCATACCGCCGCCGAGGCGCATATCGGGAAAGACGGCATGCGCGGCGGCATAGACTTCTTCAAGAGGCGGGCACTCGGGCCATTTGCTGCCCGGCGGCGTCGATTGCCGGTCGACGGAAGGAGAGATCACGATTGCATCAGGCTTGAAACCGGCCGCCCGCATCCAGTCTGCGATTTGCTGGGCTTCAACAAGCGGCGCCTGGCGGCAGGGTAACGCGATTTCCAGCGTCGATTTGCCGGCATGAAGCGCGGCAACCGCGGCGAACCGCTTGAAGGCGTCAGCGCCGTGGCCGGCATTCGGATCGAAATGGAACAGCAGCTCCTGCGGTCCGATTTCAGCCAGCCGGTCGCGCGCAGCCAGCGTCGCATCCACTTCCTCAGGTGTAAGGACAAGGCCGATGGACGGCATGGCGCCGGATTTTGTTCCCGGGCTTAGGGTGATCGCTGCATCCGAAGTGTGGGAAAAAGAGGGGGGCGAACGCCGCATATCCCCTATGGTCAGAATGATACGTTGCCGCATCGGCTCGCCGGCTGGAATTCGATAGGGCCAGGGCAGGGCAAGCGGGCGAACATAGGTCTTGTAGGAGGCATCGGACCAATTGCGCTGGTCTTCCATTTCAAAGGGGTCGCCTTCCATGCGGCACTCGGCCGTCACGTTCGACATCACGCCATGCGTAATCGCCCGCATGTCCTTGAAGGGCTGCCAGGGCTCGATAAGGTCAGGAAAATGCGTGCTCTTTCGGCTGCCATCAACGTGTTCGACCGACACGGGCATGCCGGCGACACCTATGATTGGATGCAGGATGCAGAAGCCGCAGCGGTTGGTTTCGAAGCCGGTCATCGAGAGTGCTATCGCTTCGAAGGTCAGGGCTTCATCGGCCTCAGCCGCTATCCGGACGTCGATTGCAAGTTCGGTATTCTCAGGGCCTACGCAGCGCGCAACATAGCTGATGAAAAAGCCATCCTGATGCTGATTGATCCGCAGATCGTCGATATCGGGCGCATAGGTGCCCCAATCACGATCGCGAACCAGATAGGAGACGGCCCGCAAGACTTCCGCGCCGTCGTAACGGATGGACCTTAGATTACCATCCTTGAAGTCGACCTCAAGCCTGCCCGACGTCAATCGCACCGGCGGCGTTTCGGTCTCGCGCGTGCCGTAGAGCTGGAACGGATCGATCTCTACCGTCATCGCAGCATCGCTCCGATATCGACTGGTCGCCTGCTGGCCGCACTCTCATAGGCGGCCTCGACAAGCGCCAGGGTTTTGAGATTGTCAGCGCCTGACGTGGACGTCTCGCCTCCGTCGGAAAGGCTGTCGGTCCAATGCTGCTGGATCGCGAGAACGCTCTCCTGGATATTATGCCAGGGGCGCGAAGCCCAGGGCAGAAGCCGCGGCGAAGCATCCGTGACGCGGACGCCATCGGAGCCGTTGACCTCGATGCGATAGCCTTGCTGGAGGCGAATGGTGCCTCGCGTGCCGTCGAGCTCGATCAGCGTCTCCGGGAATGGCTCGGTCGCAAGCTTGGAGGCATAGCTCACATCGACGATCGATGTTGCGCCATTTTCATGATCGAGCAGGATGGTGGCGACATCCTCGCCCTTGATCTTCGGATTGACGCGCTTGGTGCGAGCCGTCAACGAAGCGACGTCACCGAGGATGAAGCGGGCGATGTCGAGGGTATGGATGCCGAGATCCTCGATGATGAACCGTTCGCCTTCGGCCAGGTAAGGCTGGCCGGAAAACACGTCGTAGCCAGAGCGGAAGGAGAAACGTCCCCAAAAGGGCTCGCCGATCACGCCCGATTGCAGGGCGGTCTTGACGGCCTGAATGGGTGTCTGCCAGCGAAAGTTCTCATGCACCATCAGCGGCACGCCGGCCCCAGCGCAGGCCGCGACCATCGCCTTGGCATCGCTCAACGTCTTTGCGAAAGGCTTTTGGCAGATCGCCGGAATCTTGCGGGCTGCCGCCATCTCCACCAGGGCGCGATGGCTTGCGACCGTTGTTGCGATGTCGACGAAATCGAACCCGCCGTCGGCAAACATCGCAGCTGCATCGGTGTAGCGGCGCTCGATGCCGAACTGGTCGCCGACGAGTTTCAGCCGCTCCGGATCGCGGTCGCAGATTGCGAAGATATGAGCCCCTTGGACATCTCGCCACGCCTGCATCTGATTGATCGCAAAGAAGCCGCAACCGATCAAAGCGCCCTTGAGTTCTGCCATTTCAGCCTGCCTTTGCCATTTGCATGAGAGTTACGCGCTGCTGGAGGCGCCGCTGCGCCTGATCCACGACGACCGCGATGATGATGACCAGCCCTTTGATGACCATCTGCCAGAAGGACGATACGCCCATCATCACGAGGCCGTCCGAAAGAATGCCGATAACGAAGGCGCCGATGATCGTGCCGCCGATGGTGCCGCGGCCGCCCGACATGGAAGTGCCGCCGAGCACGGCTGCCGCGATCGCGTTCAGCTCGAAGCTTTCGCCGGTTGCCGGATGCGCCGCCATCAGCTCCGACGAGATGACGATGCCGACAATGGCGGCGCAAAGCCCCGAGAACATGTAGACGAAGATCTTGACCACATCGACGCGGATGCCGGACATGCGCGCGGCGCGCTCGTTTCCGCCGACGGCGAAGATGTGCCGGCCGATCGGCGTCGAGCGGGCGACATAGGCGGCGGCAAGCGCGAGCACGATCAGGATCCAGATGGAAACGGGAAGACCGAGCAGGCGGCCGGCGCCGAAGACGTCGAAGCCTGTCGTATCGTATTCCGGCCGTCCGACAAGGTTCGGGAAGGTCTGCCCGTCGGAAGACAGCAGCGCAAGGCCGCGGGCGATATATAGCGTTCCGAGCGTGGCGATGAAGGGTGCGACGTTGAGCTTGGTAATGAGCAGGCCATTGATGAGCCCGATCACCAGCCCGACGGCCAGCGTGATGAGGATGATCTCGTAGATGTTGAAATAGACGGTATAGCCGATCGGCAATTCGATGCCGTTCAGGATGAGGGCGCCCGCCACCATGCCGCAAAGACCGACGATCGAACCGACCGAAAGATCGATCCCGCCGGTGACGATGACGAAGGTCATGCCCATGGCGAGAAACGCATTGAGCGCGACGTGCTTGGACATCAGGATGATATTGGCGGTCGAGGTGAAATTCGGAGCGAAGATCGCAAAGAAGATGATCACTGCAAAGAGCGCGATGAAGGTCCTGAGCTTCATCAGCGTCAGGAGAACGGAACCGTTCGGGCGATTGGCCGCAAGGCCGGAGGACGTATCTGCGGTCATGACGCGAGTTTCCCTGTATGTCCGTGTCCCTTGGCGGATGCCGCGATAATGGCCTCTTCCGTCGCTTCGCTTCGGTCGAGAACGGTCACGAGCTTGCCGTTGCTGAGTACCGCGATGCGGTCCGAAAGTGCCATGACCTCTTCAAGGTCCGATGTTGAAAACATGATTGCCAGGCCCTTGCCGGCGAGTCTGCGCATGGTGCGGAAGACATCGGCCTTGGCGCCGACATCGATGCCGCGGCTCGGTTCGTCCATCAAAAGCACCTTGGGGTCCGTCATCAGCGCCTTGCCGATGACGAC
This sequence comes from Martinezella tropici, assembly GCF_008370325.1. Lineage (GTDB taxonomy): Bacteria > Pseudomonadota > Alphaproteobacteria > Rhizobiales > Rhizobiaceae > Rhizobium > Rhizobium tropici_B. The sequence continues at coordinate 673,800 of NZ_VNIP01000008.1, forward strand.
TTTCTGCTGGTTGCCGCCGGACATGGAGGTGACCTCGAAATCCGGATTAGGCGCCTTGATCGAAAGATCGCGGATCATGTCGCGAATGGCACTCTTTTCGGCACCCGGATCGATATGGAAAAACAGCCGGGCGAAGCGGCCGAGGCTCGCAAGCGTCAGGTTGCTGGCGATGGACAGGACCTGCACCAGCCCTTCGCGCTGGCGGTCCTCGGGGATCAGTGCAAGGCCGTGCCGGATGCGCCGGGTGGTGTCGCGTGCGTGAACTTCGACCCCATCGATGTAGATCCGCCCGCTCGAATGCATATGCCGGCCCATCACGCATTCGAAGAATTCGCTGCGTCCGGCACCCATCAGGCCGTAGATGCCGAGGATTTCGCCGGCGCGCACCGACAGCGAGACATGATCGACGGCAAGGCCGCCCGTACGTCTCGGCAGGCTGATCTCTTCGGCACGGAAAGCCTCCTTGCCGATCGCATGGCCACCGTCCCTGGCGAAATCCTTGGCATCCGATCCGATCATCGACCGGACGATCCATTTCGTATCGATTTCGCGAACCATGGCCTGGCCGGTGATCTGCCCGTCGCGCAGCACGGTGATGTAATCGCCGATCCGCATCAGCTCTTCCAACCGGTGCGAGATATAGACGATCGCGACACCGTGAGCCTTCAGTTCCGCGATAACCTTGAACAGAATGTCGACTTCCGCCGCGGATAGCGCCGATGTCGGCTCGTCCATGATCAGGATGCGGGCATCGAGCGAGATGGCCTTGGCGATCTCGACAAGCTGCTGCTGCCCGATCGGCAGGTCCTCGACCATGGTCTCGGCGCCTATGCCGGCATCGAGCCGATCCAGAAACTCGTTTGCCTTTACGACTTGCGCCCTGTGATCGATACCGAAGATGCCGCGGGTGATTTCGCGGGTGGCAAAGATATTTTCGGCCACCGTCATGTTGGCGAAGAGATTGAGCTCCTGGAAGATCATGCCGATACCGCGAGCCTGCGCGTCGGCCGGGCTCGCAAAGGAGACGTCCTCGCCATCGAGCAAGATGCGGCCCGAGGTCGGCCGTTCGACGCCGGCGATGATCTTCATCAGGGTAGATTTGCCGGCGCCGTTTTCGCCGACGAGCACGTTGACCGCGCCGCGGTGCAGCTCGAGGTTGGCATGCTTTACGGCGACGATGCCGGAATAGACCTTGGAAACGTCCTCCAGGCGCAGGATGATGTCGTTGCTTGGCGTTTCGCTCATGGTCATTGCCCCAATGTCAGGGCCGAAGGGGTGATTAAAGGAAGCTGGCCGGATGCGGGCAACGGAAACGCGCCGATCACAGTGATCGTCTTTCCGATCAGCCCGTCGTGCGGCAGCGCCGCCAGAAAGGATGAGTTTACCTTCTCATTGAAAGCCTTGCCGAATTGAGCCCATTCGATCTGGTTCCTGAATTCGTTGAAGTCCAGGAAATCCAGCGCGTCGCGCAGCGCCGTGCCGCGGATCGCCGGACCGATCTGTACCTTCGCGTCCGCCTTGCCGTCACCATCCACATCGACATCGAGGGTTCCGGCGCGGGAGGCGGTATCGGCAGCGACGATCTTGCCGCTCAGCTTGACGGCATAGGTCCAGGGCGATGAAGCCTGTTTTCGCGGATTTCCGTATTTCGCCCCGGCCTCGTCCGGATTCGATGCTATGGCCTGCAATACCGTCTTGATGTCGCCTGCGCGCTTCTCGATGCCCGGCACGACTTTGGATTGCCAGATAGCCTCGACCTTTGCTGCGGGATCGAAGGCACTCTTTGCTGCCGCCGCGGCTTTCTCCTCGGGCGTCGGTGTCTTGATAATCTTGCAGCCGGGCAATGCCGCGGCCAATACAAAGGCCACGAGCGCGCCTCTGATCCTCAACATGCAATGCACCTCGATCTCGCAGAAAAACATCCGGAGAGCGCGGTTTTGCCGCGCCCTCCAACCTAGTGGTCCGGCATCAGTTCTTCAGCGCGAAGGTCTCAAGCTTATCGGCATTGTCGGCATTGATGAGGACGCAATCCATCAACTGCTTCTCATCCTTCGGCGCCGTCTTGTTCTTGATGTAGGCGTCGGCCTGTTCGACCGCCTTCTGGGCCTGGGCATAGGCCGGCTGCATGACGGTCGCCTTGATGCCGCCCGCCTTGATCGAGTCACGCACATCATTGGAGCCGTCGAAGCCGACGACGATCACGTCCTTGCGGCCGGCGGCCTGTAGGGCGGCAATCGCCCCCATTGCCATCGTATCATTGCCTGATATCACGCCCTTGATGTCAGGATTTGCCTGAAGGATGGTTTCCATCTTGGCGTAGGCTTCAGTCTGGCTCCAGTTCGCCGACTGCTTGGCGACAAGCTTCAGGTCCGGATAGTCGTCGATGACGTCGTGATAGCCCTGCGAGCGGATACCGGCATTGGTATCGGCTTCGCGGCCGACGAGTTCGGCATAATTGCCTTTCTCGCCCATCAGCTTGACGAATTCCTGCGCGCCGAGCTGTGCGCCCTGATAATTGTTGGAAACGATCTGGGCGACGGCGATGCCGGTGACGTTGATTTCGCGGTCGATGAGGAAGGAAGGAATGCCCGCATCCTTGGCCTTCTTCAGGGCAGCGACCGTTGCGTCCGCACCGGCATTGTCGAGGATGATGGCCTTGGCGCCGCGGCCGATGGCGGTGTCGATAACTTCCGATTGCTTGTTTGCATCGTCGTCATGCGTCATGACCAGCGTCTCGTAACCCAGCTCCTTTGCCTTGGCTTCGGCCCCGACGGCCTCTGCCTTGAAGAAGGGATTGTCGAAAGCCGGCGTGATGATGGCGATCAGATCGGCCGCGAAGGCCGGCATCGCCGTGCCCAGCGCCAGTGCGCCGGTGAAGGCTACAAGTGTCAGTCTGCGTGTTAGTTTCATGGTCTCCTCCCAGTTATGAAACAGGCCCTGTTCCCGGCAGGGCAGTAGGGGAGGGCGACGCCCTCCCCGGGACGTCGATCAGGTGATGCGACGGATGCTGTCTGCGATTTCCTGCGGTTCGAAGACCTTCTTCCAGTCGTCGCGCATCAGGGCAGGAATGCCGAATTCGATCGCCTTGTTGCAGGCATCGGAGAATACGCCGTCGACTTCCTTGAAGATGACGGCGCCGAGCACGTTCATGTGGCCGAGCAGGAAGTCGCGGGCGGCCTCCGCCGGAACGCCGCGGGCGACGCACTCATCCATGGCCTGGCGCATGATGACGAGCAGCGAGGCGCATACGGTTTCGGAAAGACCCGGTTCCAGCATCGCCATCTGCTCGACGGTGACGCGGTGCGAACGCATGACGGGCGCCCAGATGACCTTGGCGATTTCCTCGCCGAGAGCATAGGCGCTCTCCGGTCCCTGCATCAGTGCCGAAACGATGTGCTGCTTGGCGAAGAGGCCACCGAAATGGTCCTTCTTCGCCTGCATGTCGGTCTCGTCGTTGAAGATCGGCGGATGGCAAGGATGGGTGACGAAGTAGGTGAGGTCTTCGCGCTGCGGCAGATGGCCGGCAAACGGGGCGGCAGCGTCAAGAGCGACGACCATGATGCCGGGCTTAAGCTTGTCGACGATGCTGGCGGCGACTTTGCCGATCGCCGTATCCGGTACTGCAAGGATCACGACGTCCGCGCCATCGAGCGCGGCGTCGGCAGGCACGCAATCGACGGAAAGGTCATTCTTCAGGCGCGCCTTGCCGGCATCGCTGACCTCGACATGGCGCACATCGAAGCGCGAGCCTTTCAGGTTCTTGGCGAGCCGGTAGCCCATTTTGCCTCCGGCGCCGAAAAGAGCAATTGCAGTCATGTTGGTACCTCGTTCACTTTCAGAGTGTGGTAGCGCAAGTGGTATGATGAGTCAATGAGTATGCCAACGGCATCGCGGAAAATGGCGAGGCTAGGATCCCCTGCCATCGCGGATCTGCGCGAAGTAATCGTCAGTGCCGACCTGCCCGCCTTTCAGCGCGATCTGCAGGCCATTGGTGGGCGCGTAGCTGCCATGGGCGGTGCAAAGCGGCGATCCCGGTGTTTGCGGTAATGGGAGAAGTGTCGTCAGGGCTTCGACACGCAATTCCTTGAGCGCGTGGCTCGACGTATCACCGCCGGCGATGACGGCGCGACCGAAATTTTCCTGCTCGATCAACCGTCGCAGGATCGTGCCGAGAGCCTGCCCCAGGCGATGCCGGGCGCCGGGAATGCGGTCGATATCGCCGCCGCGGTCGGCGGACGGGCCGAGAGCCGTATGAAGAATGACGCTGCGGCCGGCCTTGAGGCTGGCCACGCCCGCAGCGACCGCTGCGTCGAGAGCACGCTCGGCGCTCTCGCCGACAAGCGACAATGGATCGAGATCGATGCCGTCAAAACCGTCGGCCGCTGCGCGGCGGATTTGCCGCTCGGTTGTCGGCGATACGCTGCCGGAGACGACGGCGAGGCGATCGACCTTGCCCGGAGGGGCGAAATCCGGCTTTTCTTCGATCAGGCCTTCGTTGCGCCAGGCATTCAAAAGGGCATATTCGACACCAGAGGAACCCGCGACGAAGGCGTTGCCCTTGCTCGCAAGACGCCAGAGCTGGTGACCCGCGGCTGCCTGGGTTTCCGGACTGTCGACATCGAGAAGTAGGATGCCCGCCTTTTCGGCCGCCAGCGCATCGATCCGATCGTTGGCATTGGCCGCTTGGATGGTGACGATATCCGCGAGGCTGACGGGGAGGGACGTCTGCCTGCTCAGATGCACGGTCAGATCGGCCTCATCCATCGGCGTGACCGGATGGCGGCTCATGACCGGATGCCTGTCGATGCGGAATACCTGGCCCTGATAAGCCGCGAAAAGGTGGCCGAAAGCGGTGTAGCGTTTCAGCTGCGGCGCTCCGACCACAACAGGGACGACGGATTGCTTGAATAGCGCCTTGCCGATCTCGATCGCCTTGCCGATGTTTCCGACCTTGGGGCTGGAATCGAAGGTCGAGCAGACCTTGTAGTGGCATACGGCGGCATCGAGGCTCTTGAGCCATTCGAATGCAGGCGTCAGATGCTCGTTCATCCATTGCGGCGTTTCGCTGCGGCTGGTGCCGGCAATGCCGATGGCGCGACAATCCTTGATGCGCTCCAGCATCGCCTCGCTCGGGATGCCGAGGAAGAGGGCCGTCGGCACGCCGTTCGAGGCGAGGGCCTCCATGACGTCGGTGGAGCCGGTGAAGTCATCGCCATAATAGCTGAGAAGAAGGTTGGACATTGCTGGAAGACTGGACATCGCTGTTAGGCGTCCTTGCCGTCACTGAATTTTGCGATCGAGGCGGCAAGCTCCGGATGATCCCTCGCATAGTCGGCCAGCGGTATGTCCGAAACCGCCGCCTGCCAGGCCTGTTGGATCGCTCGCACTCCAGCGGCCGGTCCGAAGGGATGGCTGACGATGCCGCCGCCGCAGAGATAGAGAAGGTCCGTGGTCCGGCCGGTGCGTTGGTAGGTTTCGGGCGCCTGTCCTCCCCATTGACCGGAACCCGCAACCGGAAGCGGACAGTCAGACGGATCGAAAAGTGGCGTACTGACCGCCTTGAAGGATTCGACGAAGCTGTCGTCGGGTTCCCAGTATTTGACCCTGATGCCGTTGATCTGGAACTGATCCACGCCGAGCAGGCGCCAGAACTGCTGGTAAACTTTGAAATCCATGCCGGCGCCGGGATGGCGGGTCAGGATATCCCAGCCATTGCGATGCGCATGCAGCACCAGCCCGGAGCGCTTGCGCAGGAAGCTCATGCCGCCGAAGCCGATGGAGTTGATGTTGACGACGGCGCAATTCCCTCCGGCCTTCAATACCAGATCGTGGTTGCGCATCATCTCGTCGGGATCGGCATGCGAAATGCCGAAGGCATACATGACCTTCTTGCCGGTCTTCTGCTCGTGATCAAGGATCAGCGGCATGATGGCTTCGACACGTTCTTTGAGCGGCGAATAGGCCGGGCTCATCAGTTTCTCGTCGTCCTTGATGAAATCGACCCCGGAGCCGATCAGCTCGCCGACGAGGGCGGCCGTTTCCTTCGGCCGCAAACCAAGCGCCGGCTTGACGATCGTGCCGATGATGGGACGGCCGCTGACGCCGGTCAGGCGCATGCTGCCGGCGACCCCGAACTGCGGGCCGGGATGTGCATCACGAAAGGCATCCGGCAGCTTCATGTCGATGATGCGGATGCCGGTCATCCCCTTGAGCGAGAAGACACCGCCGATCGCGATCGTCATGAGTGCCGCAAGATCGGTGCCGATCGCATCCAGCGGAAAGGCGATATCGACGTCGGCGCGGTGGATCGGGCCGTGCCCTTCCGCGGCTTCCGGCCAGGTCGGACGCTCCGTATCGGCAAGCGGGCGAATCGCGGTGACACGGGCAGCGACGCGCGCCTTGAGCTCTTCCGTTTCGCCGGGAACCGCGACGAAAGTGCCGGTCGATTGATCGCTGGCGATTTTACGGGCCATCGCCTCGATGCTGCCTGATGTTTCGATACGATAGGTAACGGTGATGGTCATAAGCGACTGAATGCTCCTCTCGCCGACGATTTTCACGTGGCGTAAACTGGTAATCTGGTATAATGAGTATTCCAACTTCTGCAACGATTTTTTTACCCGGCAGTCGATAACACGTTTCGTATGGGCTTCCGCCGCGGCGGCCAAAAATGCATAAGGGAGAAAAGGCTTTGGGAAAGCGGGGTTCCATGGGCCAGCCTGTCGAACAAATTGTACGTCGAAAGCTGTCCGATGAGGTATTCGACCGGCTGGAGCGGTTGATCACATCGGGAGAACTCAAACCTGGTGACGAGATGCCGTCCGAACGCGTCCTCATGGAGCGTTTCGGGGTGGGACGTCCGGCGATCCGCGAGGCAATGCAGGCCCTTGCCAATATGGGGCTGGTCAACATTTCCCACGGCGAGCGCGCCAAGGTGCTCCAGCTCACGGCGAAATCGATCTTCCGGCAAGTCGACCTGACCGCCAAGATCATGCTCTCCCAATCGTCCGACTCACTCGAACATTTGAAGAGCGCGCGCATCTTCTTCGAGCGCGGCATGGCGCGCGAAGCGGCGCAGCGCGCCACCGAAAAAGATATCGCCGATCTTCACGACATCATCGAACGTCAACGCGCTTCCTTGGGTGATGCCGAGGAATTCATTTCGGCCGATATGCAGTTCCACACGCGCATTGCGCAGATTTCCGGCAATCCGATTTTCGCCGCCGTCAGCGAGGCCATGCTGGCATGGCTGAAGGCCTATCATACCGACATGCTGATCTGGACCGGCAAGGAAAAGTTCACGCTGGTCGAGCATGAGGAAATCCTCGCGCGCTTGGCGAAGAACGATGCCGATGGAGCAGAACAGGCGATGCTCAAGCATCTGGAAAGGTCGCGCGCGCTCTATACGAAGTGACGTTCGCCTTAACGGCTGATGGGCGAGGGTCGTTGTCCTAATTCCTCCCCATTCCTTGTGGAATCTGGCGATATTCAAACGAGGTGTGCGTAATGGGCAATTTCATTCAGCGGAATATGGCGATCTTCCTGGCTCCTGTTCTGACAGTGGCCGCCATAACCCTGTACAATCTGGTTTGCCTCGTATTGAGGCATCATCATGAGATATTGCACGAGCTTCATCGTGCGGCCGGCGCGATGGTCTTGCTCATCGCATTCTACGGCATTATCCGCTACATGCAGTCGCTGCCGGATGACGAAAGCTAGAAATACGTCAAACCCGGAAATCAAAGCCGGCAATTTCAGATAGAGTTCAGCCTTCTCGGCTATATCCTCGGCCTGTCACTATTGCGAACGCGGTGACGCCTTCCGTAGCCGTTGCCATTTTCGTGTTGCAAAACAGTCTCATAGCTAGTTCGTCGCACCGTTTCGGTGCAAAGCCCCGAAAGAACTGAGGATATCAAAACGTGGCTGATGTTTGTACGCAAGGCGTAGACACGGGCTTTGTTGCCCTGGGCTATGCCAAGATCGCGATACTGGGTGTCGTGCAGGGATTGACCGAGCTTCTGCCGGTCTCCTCCACCGCCCATATGCGCCTGGTCCCGGCCTTGCTCGGCTGGCAGGATCCAGGTTCGGCCTTTTCTGCCGCAATGCAGCTTGCGGCCCTTGCCGCCATCGTCTCTTATTTCTGGAGCGATGTTCGTTACGTCACCTTCGGATCGCTCGATGCCATCAGGCAACGGGATTGGCGCTCGCCCGCGATGCGGCTTGCGATCGCCATCGTCATTGCAACGGTGCCGATCGCAATCGCAGGCCTCTTGCTTTCGAAGTCGTTGAATGCCTGCGGCACATCTTTCCGCAGCCTTTGGGTGATCGGCATCGCCTGCCTGGTCATGGGCCTGCTTCTGGCGGTCGCCGAACTCTACAGCCGTCACAGGAAGGGCATCGAGCAGATGACGCTGATGGATGCCCTGTTCGTCGGCATCACCCAGGTCGGTGCGCTGGTTCCCGGCGTCTCGCGCTCGGGTTCTACGCTGACTGGTGCACTTTTCCTCGGCCTGAAGCGTGACGAAGCCGCACGGTTTTCGTTCCTGCTCGGCTTGCCGGCCATCGCGCTTGCCGGCTTGAAGGAGCTCTTTGAGCTATACAAGGCTCATATTCCGATGGAAGCCTGGTCTGTCCTGATCGTCGGGCTGATTGTCGGCAGCATATCCTCCTTCGTCGCCATCTGGGGACTGATGCGCTTTCTGGAGCGTTTCTCGACCTGGCCTTTTGTCATCTACCGCATCGTGCTCGGCGTCGTCATCCTCTTCGGCGTGCTGACCATGGGATGGGCTTGAACGGCCCGAACCAGCCGGCCGCAAAGCTTCAATATCGGCGCTGCCTTGGAGGCAGCGCCTTTTTCATTCCGGGCCGTTACCTGAGGACGAGACCACCATGGCAAAGCGCGCCACGTCCTTTTCCGTTCCGTGCAAGGAACTCGGCATCGAGCGCGTCACCCGCTATCGATATGTCATTCGAAGGGGAACTTAGGGACTATGGAAAGCGGGTTCTTGGATTGGCGTAGAGCCGCTAATCCGGTTGACTTCGATGCCCAATAACCTAGGATTTTTAAATAGCCTTCATTTGGAGATGAAAGCGTGCGCAATCAGGTCCTAAGAGATTATCTTTTCTACCTTTCGCCTGCAGTTCTCATCCCAATGTTTCTTTATCTTCTCGATGACCACATAACGGTGGTGAACCTTTTTAAGATTGGCTTGCTTTTCCCGCTCCTTATGCTGGCTATGAAGGGGCTAACAGTCTTCTTCCCTGCAGAGAATTTGAGGGAAAGATCTTTAGGACGGATGGCCGAATACGCTATTTTGCAATCTTTGGTTTTTGCTGCATTTATGGTGCTGTTTGGCGGGTTCATGCAGCCGGACTTGCAATCAACTCTCTCGTCCGCCTTAAAACCTTTCGCAATAGCCGTGCTCATCATGGGCTCTTTCAATTTTTTCACGGCAGTCCAGGCTCAGAAAAAACTTCGCGCAACTAAACCGTGAGATTCTCCGGTAGAGCTTAGCGTAGGTTTCCGTCCCTCCCGCAAACGACCCCTTGATGGCAACCTTTGCGCCCTCCCGAGCAAAGGCCGTTGCGATGGCAGCGCCGAGACCGCGCCCGGTGCCTGAAACGATGACGATCTGCTCCTTCAGTGACAGGCTCATTTCTCCACTCCTTTTCCGTCCGTCCAAAGGGCATGGAAATGCTGCACAGGTCCGTGGCCGCTTCCAACGGAAAGCTGGCCTGCGGCGGCAACTGCGGCGGCAAGATAGGCTTTGGCGGCGGCGACGGCTTCGGGGAGCGGCAGGCCCTTGGCGATCTCGGCGGCGATGGCGCTGGAAAGCGTACAGCCCGTTCCATGTGTGTTCTTCGTCGGCAGTCGCTCGGCTTCGAACCAGGTCAGGCGGTCGGCGCTTGCCAACACATCCGGACTTTCGCCACCCGCAAGATGACCTCCCTTGACCAGGACGGCCGAAGGTCCGAGCGCTGCAAGCGCAAGCGCCTGGTGGGCCATGTCTTCGCGATTTCTTGCCTCCGTGTCGTGCAGCAGCGCCGCGGCCTCGGGCAGGTTCGGCGTAATGACCGTCGCCAGTGGCAGCAGCCGCGTGGTGAGCACGTCGACGGCGTCGGCGGCAAGCAAGGCGGCGCCGCCCTTGGCGATCATGACGGGATCAAGCACGACGGGCACATTGCGATGTCGCGCCAGAATGTCCGCGACCGCGTCGGCGATCGCGGCGTTGGCGATCATGCCGATCTTGACCGCATCGACGCGGATATCGGCGAAGATCGCATTCATCTGGTCCGCCACGAAAGAGGGTGGCACGGGATGGACGCCGGTGACGCCTTGCGTGTTCTGCGCCGTCAGTGCGGTCAGAGCCGCCATTCCATAAACGCCGCGGGCGGAGAAGGCCTTCAGGTCGGCCTGGATGCCGGCGCCGCCTGATGGGTCGGAGCCGGCGATGGACAGAACATTGCGGATCATTGGCGAACCTCCTTGATGGCGTTTGCGATGAGGGCCGTCGCCGCTCCCGGGTCCGCTTGGCCACAGATGGCGGATACGACCGCAAGGCCGTCCGTGCCGGCCGAGAAAACCTCTCTCGTGTGCTCCGCCTTGAGGCCGCCGATCGCGACTGATGGAACCGGGCAGAGCCCTACGATGCGGGCAAGACCGTCTAAGCCGATCGGTTGCTTGTGATTGGGCTTGGTCTGTGTGGCAAAGACCGGACCGATGCCGGCATAGTCAACGATACCGGTATCTATGGCGGTAGCGAGAGCCTCCGTTTCCACCGAGAGGCCGAGGATCATGTCCGGCCCGATCAGGCGGCGTGCTTCGGCGGCATTCATGTCCTCTTGTCCGATATGCAGGCCATCGGCGCCGATGGCGATGGCCGCTTCGACATTGTCGTTGACGATCAGCCGGGCATTGGTTCCTTGCAGGATCTGTTTGAGCGCGCGGCCCGTCTCGATTATGGCTGCGGTCGGAGCGTGCTTATCGCGCAGCTGTACGATCGTGGCGCCGCCGGCAACGGCTGCGCGGGTTGTTTCGATCATGCCCAGCTCGGCACACAGCACGGGATCGAGGACGAGGTAGAGCGAGAGATCGAAGTCTTTCATGCTGCCGATATCCTTGCGTCGCGATCGAGAATCTCCGGGGTAAGAGCAGCGAGAGCATCAAGGAAGCGCCAGGAGAATGATCCGGGACCATCGGCTGTCGCTCCAGCCTGCGCACCGGCGACGGCAAAGACCGCGAGTGCCGCTACGGTCGCATCGAATGGCTCATTCGGCGTTGCTGCCGCAAAGGCGCCGACGAGGCAGGTGAGCGAGCAGCCGAGCGCCGTTACCTGCGGCATGAATGGCGATCCGCCGGCAATGCGCTTGGCCTTCCGTGCGTCCGTCACGAAATCCGTGACGCCGGTAACGGCGACCACGCAGCCGTGCTTTACAGCGAGCTGCCGGGCGGAATCTTCCGCCTGTTCGACGGCGTCGCGGCTATCGACGCCCTGGCCGCGGCTCGCGCCGCCGGCAAGCGCGATGATCTCGGATGCATTGCCGCGAATGATCGTCGGCCGCAGCTCCAGCAATTGCGCAATCGCCTTGCGACGAAACCCTGTCGCATAGTGGGCAACGGGATCGAGGACCCACGGCTTGCCGGCGTCGTTTGCCGACCGCGCTGCTTTCAGCATGCCCGCAAGCCAGCCCGCCGAGAGCGTGCCGATATTGATCGTCAGCGCGCCGGAGATCGCGGCAAACTCACCCGCTTCCTCTTCGGCATGTACCATCGCCGGCGATGCCCCGGTGGCGAGCATCACGTTGGCCGCGATATTCATGGCGACGAAATTGGTGATGCATTGCACCAGAGGCGGGTTCGCCCGCATGGTATGAAGCAGAGTGCCTGCTGTAAGTTTGTGTTGCATGTCGCCCCTTTCGGGCGGGCGAGACGCAAAGGGACGACGTGCTGAACTTCGCGAGGTCCCGAGCGACTCCCTCCGCCAGCATGATCTGGTTCAGGTTCGAAGGGTGCTTCTCAGCCCGCCGGAAAGCGGACGCCCCTGTCTCTCATCTCCCTTCTTTTCGCAGACAATGGCGGTGCTGTCATCAGCAAATCACAAAGGCCTCAGCGATGATTGGAGTTGGGAACCGCCTTATTTCCGGGCGAGATATGCAATAACTGCATTGGTGCAGTGATCTCTTAGCTCTGCAAAAGACTGAGGGGATCGACTATATATTTCTCATCGAAGCGACGGGAGCGCCAAGCACGGCCGCTCAGCTTCGAAAGCCCAAGGAAAGGGGATCATCATGAACGTAGCACGCTCTTTCAATAACTGGCGCAAGTATCGTCAGACGGTCGCCGAACTGGGCCGTATGTCCACGCGCGAACTGCATGACCTGGGTATCGATCGCGGCGAAATCCGCAATGTTGCCCGCGCAGCGATCGCTCGCTAACGGCCGCAGCGGCTCCTTATAAAGCTGAATTATGCCAGCGCCTGTTCCCCCGAGCAGGCGCTTTTGTTTTGTCCGGGAAGGACGGGTTCAGGCTCTTTTGCTGGGCTGCAAGCAGACCGATAAAGCCGGCCGCTTTTCGCATAACGCATAACTGCCTTGCAAAGAAATGCCTATCCTGTGTGCAAAAATCGGCTATTCTCATCTCCATCGAAGCGATGCATCTCCTCCCGCATCCCTTCGTTTTTGCAGACGTCCTTCTCCTCCTCCCAGGGACGACTGCAGGAACAGCGGCACTCCTCCTCCCGTTCGCTGTTCGGTTCTTGTAAAAAGCCTGCCGCTCCTCCTCCCGCGGCGGGCTTTTTCGTTTCAGGCCACATTTAACCGATTTCCGCCTCATCCTCGCCGGCCGTAGCACGCGTCGGAACGCGGTCATTGCCGTTGCACCATCTCCGATCGCGACCTGTTTGAAAACCGAAGATCTCCCCTCGCAAAAATAAACGGCCGTCACTATGTGCGACAGCTGTAGCGCGCTACATCGAAGACCACCCCCAACGTGATTCCCCGAAACAGGAGGATGCCCATGACCGGTTCTGCCGAATACACGCCGCCGAAGATCTGGACCTGGAACAAGGCCAATGGCGGCCAGTTCGCCAATATCAACCGTCCGATCGCAGGGCCAACCCACGAAAAGGAACTGCCCGTCGGACGTCATCCGCTGCAGCTCTATTCGCTAGGAACGCCGAATGGCGTGAAGGTCACCATCATGCTCGAAGAGCTGCTGGCACTCGGCAACAGCGGCGCGGAATATGATGCCTGGCTGATCAAGATCGGCGAGGGCGATCAGTTCGGCAGCGGTTTCGTCGACGTCAATCCGAATTCGAAGATCCCGGCTTTGATGGACCGCAGCGGCCCGAAGCCGGTCCGCGTCTTCGAATCGGCATCGATCCTGATGTATCTCGCCGAAAAATTCGGTGCCTTTCTGCCGACCGAGCAGCCGGCCCGCGCCGAATGCCTGTCCTGGCTGTTCTGGCAGATGGGCAGCGCGCCTTATCTCGGCGGCGGCTTCGGTCATTTCTATGCCTATGCTCCGACGAAGATCGAATATGCGATCGATCGCTTCGCCATGGAAGTGAAGCGCCAGCTCGACGTCCTCGACCGTCGTCTTGCCGAAAGCGAATATATCGCCGGCAGCGATTACACCATCGCCGATATTGCCATCTGGCCGTGGTATGGCGGTCTTGCCAAGGGCTGGCAGTACGGCGCTGGCGAATTCCTGCAGGTGCAGGATTATAAGAATGTTCAGCGCTGGGCAGAGCAGGTCTACTCGCGTCCTGCCGTCAAGCGCGGCCGCATGGTCAATCGCATGTCGGGCGATCCGTCCGAGCAGCTGCGTGAGCGCCACGAGGCCAGCGACTTTGAGACCAAGACGCAAGACAAGATCGAACCGGCAAGCTGACAGGCAGTTTTGCTCGTTATTTCTTCGAACCCGCGGTCTCCGGATCGCGGGCTTTTTATTGGTTTTGCCAGCGATCTTCGTGAGGTGGCCAAGTCAGCCTCGCTCCATCTTGCCGGGTCTAATGTCCCGCTGCCGAAGCTTTATCGCCCGGCAGAGAACGCAAGGCACTCCTGCAATGCGTTTCATCGATGACGCAAAAGGAATGCTTCTCCATGCAGCAAGTTGCTGACGATAATGCCCTGGACAACAATGTCATCGCAGGCGCGTCGTCGCAGCAATCGAGTGGGAAAAGAGAGGCGCTTTTAAAGTGCCTGGTTTCCGGCGGTGACGAGCGACTGGATTGCGATGCAGCCAGCGGCCTCAATATGTATGGTTATGGCCCGGCACCTCGTCCGAGCGACCTTGCTTTCGGCTCTTCCACCGCATCGACCATTTCCGCCGACGCCTTTGCCGAAGTCGAAACCTACTACGCCGATCTAGTCGGCGAAATGGAAACCGGCTCGGCTGCAGCTATCTATGAGCGTGAAATTGGACGAGTGCGCCACGATCTGCTGCGTCTGCTTGGTCTCAACCAGGTCGCCGGACAACCGCATGTCGACGCGATCCTGGCAACATCGGGCACGGACATCCATCTCTTTGCTGCCTCGCTTCTGGCGCGTGAGGATGATCGAGCCTTGATGACCATCACGCTGATGGGCAACGAGACGGGCAGCGGCGTCATGACCGCTGCCGCCGGCCGCCACTTCATGGGACGCGTCAGCAGCGACAAGGCTGTTGCAAAGGGCGAGGAGCTGCGGCCCGGCGATGCGACGCGCAATGCGACCATCGCCGTGCGCAACAAGGACGGTTCTCTTCGTGTCGATAGCGAGGTCGAGGAAGAATTGCGCGGCCTGATCGAGCTCGGCCGGGCGGCGGGCTTGAGATGCCTGCTCGTCGTGACCGATGTGTCGAAGACCAGCCTTCTCGCGCCGAGCCTGGATAGCGTATTGCGCCTCAAGGCGCGTTTCGGCGACGCGCTCGACATCATGATCGATGCCTGCCAGTTCCGCCTCTCGGCGGCTACGATCCGCGCCTACCTCGCCCATGGTTTCATGGTGGCCCTGACGGGATCGAAGTTTCTTGCCGGACCGATTTTCAGCGGCGTTCTTTTGTGCCCACCGCAGATGTCGGAACGTTTTAAACATCGCCCCCTGCCGGCGGCTCTCGCCGATTATTGTGGCAGGGCCGAATGGCCACAGGGTTGGGCAGCGCGGGAAACCTTGCCCGAGCGCGCCAATTTCGGCTTGCTGCTCCGCTGGAAGGCTGCCTTGTTCGAGCTTCAATCCTTCGTCGCTCTTCCGGAAGAACAGGTCATAACCGTCCTCTCCACTTTCGCCGACGCCGTAACCGCCAGGCTTGCCGATGATCCTGCCTTTGCGTTGCTGGACAGCCGCGCCCTTGATCGGCGGTGCCTGTGGGGCGTGCCGTCGGCGCGCCGCTGGGATGAAATCCCTTCGATCTTTTCGTTCTATCTGCGCGACGCTGGCAATGCAGGTGTCTTGAACGCAGCCGAGACCGCAGCCGTCTACAAGGAGCTGACGATCGAGGAAGATGGGTTCGCCGCCGTGCGCATTGGCCAGCCCGTACGCTGCGCCGATTTCGGCGAGATGCCAGCCAGCGCCCTTCGCATTTGCCTGAGCGCGCCCTTGGTCGTGCAGGCTGCCAGGAGCGCGGACGCCCTTGCAGGCGTTATCGATCAGGCCATGCTGGTGCTCGACCGGACGGCGGAGATTGCGGCACGGCATGCTTCCGTAGCGGACTTAAGGCTCGCGAGCGCCTAGAGGCCGGCACTTCCGTCAGCTTCTGCGATCGTCACCGTCAAGGCCGGCGAAATCGCCCCTGACGATCCCGTGGCGCTGAAGCTTGTCGTAGAAAGTCTTCCTCGGAATACCCAGCGCCTCTATCGTCTTCCTGACGTCGCCATTGTTTTGCTGCAGGCTCTCGCGGATAAGTTCCGCCTCGTAGCGCTCGACGCGGACAGGCAATGAAAGCCCTGCCTCGACCGTCGGTGCGTCGCCGGATTTCGGCAAGACGCTTGCCTCCAGTCCAAGCACGAAGCGTTCGGCAAAGTGCGAGAGTTCGCGAACGTTGCCCGGCCAGTCGTGCTGCTGCAGATGGCGACGCACGGTGGTGGTAATGGCCGGCACGTCGCGCTTGAAGCGGCTGGCGGCGCGCTCGGCAAAATAGCCAAAGAGCAGGGGGATGTCGTCACGCCGTTCCCGCAGCGGCGGGATGGAAAGCGTGACGACATTGAGACGATAGTAGAGATCTTCGCGAAAATCGCCGCGCTGGCCTGGATCGCTGAGATCGACCTTTGCGGCCGCCACGACACGGAGATCGACCGGACGAACTTCGTTCGTCCCGAGCGGCGTCACCTCGCGCATTTCCAGCACGCGCAGCATCTGCACCTGGATTGCCGGCGGCATACTTTCGATTTCGTCGAGAAATAGTGTTCCCGCGCTCGAATGCTCGATGCGCCCGATGCGCTTCTTCTGCGCACCGGTGAAGGCGCCTGGTTCGTGGCCGAAGAGCTCGCTCTCTATCACGGTTTCGGGCAGGGCGCCGCAATTCAGCGCAACGAAATTGCCCTTGGCGCGGCGGCTCCAATGGTGCAGCAGGCTTGCCACCACTTCCTTGCCGCTACCCGTTTCTCCGGTCACCAGCACATCGACATCCGTATCGGCGATCTGCCGCAGCGTATGGCGCAAACGTTCAATTGCCGGGGTCTGGCCGATCAGCGGCAGATCGCCCTGGGCCTGCTCCGCCGCCTGTCGCAGAGCGCGGTTCTCCAGAACGAGGCGTCGCTTCTCGGCCGCGCGCCGCACGCTCTGCACCAATCGATCCGTGGCGAAAGGCTTGGCGATGAAATCATAGGCGCCATCCTGGATTGCCTGAACCGCCATCGGTATATCGCCATGGCCCGTCATCAGGATGACAGGCAGATCTGCGTCGAACCTTTTGATGTGGGCGAAGAGCTGCTGGCCATCCATCTGCGGCATGCGGATATCGGAGACGACGACACCGGCAAAGCCGGCATCCAGCGCGTTCAGTGCTTCGATCGCAGCAGGGAAGGCGGAGACGGTAAAGCCAGCAAGTTCAAGGGTCTGCTTCGTCGCCCTTAGCAGATCCTTGTCATCATCGACGAGGAAGACGGGGAAATTGTCGTTCATGCTGTGGCCTTGCGCAAGTGGACGGTGAAGCGGGTGCCGCCGCCGGTGCTCTCGACATCGATCCGGCCGCCATAATCGACGACGATATCCTTGGAAATGACGAGGCCGAGACCGAGGCCCTTTTCCTTGGATGTATTGAAGGGCGTGAACAGCTGGTCGAGGATTGCGGCGGGGATGCCCGGCCCGTTATCCGAGACGACGATCTCCACATCATCAGAGGTCTCGCACACCGAAACCTCGACCTTGGCCTGCTCGCGGCCTTCCAGAGCTTCCAGTGCATTCTGGAAAAGGTTGATCAACACCTGCTCCAGCCGGATGCGCGTGCCGACGACGAGGAGACCTGTCGGCGGCAGGTCGATTTTCAGCGCGTCGAGGCGGCCGGCAAACCGGCTTCTGAGCAGGACGACAGCACCTTCGATCGCACTTCTGATGTCCACCGGCTCGGGCGCCGTTCTTCCCTTGCGGCCAAAGGCCTTCAGTTCTTCGGTGATGGTGCCGATGCGCTCGGTCAGCGCCGCGATCGCAGACAGATTGTCCTTGACCGGCTCCGTCTGCTTCCTGTCGAGGAAGACATGCGCATTCTCGGCATAGGCACGGATCGTCGCCACGGGCTGGTTGATCTCGTGAGCGACGCCGGCGGCGACCTGACCGAGAATGGCGAGGCGGTTGGCCTGCACAAGATCCTGCTGCACACCCTGCAGCTTGGCCTCCGTTGCCCGGTGGTCGGCGATCTCCGCTTCCAGCCGATCGCGGGCACGGCTGAGGTCCTCGGTGCGCTCCAGAACGCGGCGCTCCAGCTCCTCGCGGGCGAGCCTGCTGACGGCGATCTGCATGACGGAGACATGGCGGCGACGCAACAGGAAGCCAGCGAAGGCAAGGATCGGCAGCAGGACGGTCAAAGCAAGGAAGCGCGTCTCGCGCATGGAGGAGGCAATTGTCTGATCGGTCGGGATGAGATAGCCGAGCTGCCAGGGCGTCGAAGGGATTGCGGTCGTCAGCCGCAAATATTCGGCGGCGCTGCTGCCGGGCAGGACGGCGCGAACAATGGTCGCGTCCGGACCTACGGTTTCCGGACGGCTGACCGGCAGCGGTGAGAGCGGAGCGGCGCCGAATTGCAGACTCTTGCGAATGGCTGCTGCTTCTTCTCGGCCAAGTGACGTCGTCGTCATGAAGCGCCATGAAGGCAGGTTGGTAATGAGGATGACGCCGCGTTCGTCGGTCACATAAGCAGGCCGGCCGCTCTCGCTCCAGTCGGCCTCCAGCTGATCGAATTCCATTTTCACCACGACAACGCCTAATGCCGAACCGGCATCGCCGACGCGGCGCGAAATATAGAGACCGGGGCGATTGCTGATCGTACCAAGCGCGTAGTGCTCGGCGGTTCCCGCCTCCATGGCTTTGCTGAAGTAGTCGCGGAAAGAATAGTCGTTGCCAACGAAGCTCAAGGGTTCCCGCCAATTGCTGGAAGCCATCGTGATCCCGTCCTTGCCGATGACATAGAGGACCGAAGCGCTGGTGCCGGAAACGAGGTTCTCCAATTTGCGATCCAAGGCAACGATATCGTCGATCCGCCGTCCCGCGAGAGCCTCACGTACCTGCAGATCGTCCGCCAGCAAGAGCGGCAAGGCGCGCGGACGCTCGAGGACTGCTCGCAAAAGGGCGACCTTGAGATTGGCGTCGGTATGCGCCTGCCTCTGCAGTGTCTCAATCGCGGAAACACGGCCATAGAAGCTTGCGCCATAAAGGGTGACCCCAATGATGGCGGCGCATAGGAACGCGAACGCGAGCCAAACCCGGCGGGAGCGCCGGCTAAGTTGCTCTGGCGTCAAAAGTCGATCTGTGGCGGCGCGCTGTAGCATCACCATATTGTGCATGTTTCCGCGCTTATCGCAATTCAATCTGTGCGGATCACCGCACATGCTTCAAGGCATGCTCTCGCACCGATATTTTAAATCTAATAAAATCAAATAATTAAGTTAATACTCTTCAATTGGCACGCATGTTGCAAGGCCAAATGGAACAGTCGGAGGCTGTTGAATTCTAGTCGTCGCCCGGAGGGCCGAGAGATCGGTTGGGCTTAATGGAGGACATCATGATTGCTCCCATCGCTGCCGCCGAAACGCGCGGTAAACTTCCTTTTTACCGGCATCTCTACGTGCAGGTCCTGACCGCCATTGCCGCCGGTATCCTGCTCGGCCATTATTATCCCCAGTTTGGAGCATCGCTGCAGCCGCTCGGCGATGCCTTCATCAAGCTGGTGCGCATGGTGATCGCGCCGGTCATCTTCCTGACGGTCACGACCGGCATTGCCGGCATGTCGGATCTCAAGAAATTCGGCCGCGTCGTCGGCAAGGCGTTCATCTACTTCCTGACCTTCTCGACCCTGGCGCTGATCGTTGGTCTCATCGTCTCGAACGTCGTGCAGCCGGGCGCCGGCATGCATATCAATCCGGCGACGCTCGATACGAAGGCTGTCAGCAATTACGCGGCTCAGGCCCATGATGCGACGGTCGTCGGCTTCCTGATGAACATCATTCCGGACACCATCGTCGGTGCCTTCGCCAAGGGCGATATCCTTCAGGTCCTGTTCTTCTCGGTGGTCTTTGGCATCGCGCTCGGTGCCGCCGGCGAACGCGGCCGTCCGGTTGTCGATTTCCTGCAGGCGCTGACCACCCCGATCTTCCGCATGGTTGCGCTGTTGATGAAGTTCGCGCCGATCGGCGCCTTCGGCGCCATGGCCTTCACCATCGGCAAATACGGCATCGGCACGATCGCCAATCTGGCCTTCCTGATCGGCACTTTCTACGCCACGTCGCTGCTGTTCGTGCTGGTCGTACTCGGCGCCGTGGCCCGCTATAACGGCTTTTCGATCCTGGCGCTGATCCGCTACATCAAGGAAGAGCTGCTGCTCGTGCTCGGCACCTCGTCGTCGGAGGCCGCACTGCCGGGCCTGATGAACAAGATGGAACGTGCCGGCTGCAAGCGTTCTGTCGTCGGCCTCGTCATCCCGACGGGCTATTCCTTCAATCTCGATGGCACCAATATCTATATGACGCTGGCGGCATTGTTCATCGCCCAGGCAACCGATACGCCGCTGTCGCTCGGGGACCAGATCCTGCTGCTGCTGGTGGCCATGCTGAGTTCCAAGGGTGCCGCCGGCATCACCGGCGCGGGCTTTATCACGCTTGCCGCCACTCTTGCCGTCGTGCCTTCGGTTCCGATCGCTGGCATGGCGCTGATCCTCGGGATCGACCGCTTCATGTCGGAATGCCGCGCTCTGACGAACTTCGTCGGCAATGCGGTTGCCACGATCGTCGTCGCCCGCTGGGAGAACGAGCTCGACCAGACCAAATTTGCCGCCGCCATGGCGGGGCAATTGAGCGAGGAAATCGAGGCGCCTGCGTTGCAGGCGGCCGAGTAGGCTTCGCTTCATCTTCCCAAGCGCGAAACGGCCCTCTGCGGGGCCGTTTCAGTTTCGACAGCCGGGCGGTCACAGTTTCGTGTATCGACCGCGACAAGCCTTGCAACTGCCCTCATCAACAGCAGGCTTCATAAAACTGTCACTGCAACGGCTCACAGCATCACACTGACAGTTGTGTATTTCGGCAGAGCCGCAGGATAGGAGGGCAGCGTGTCGCAGACGAATTTTGTGAGCGCACGCCTGCCGGCCTTTGGGTGGATTTGCCTCTATCGACCTTGTCGCGGGTAACCGCCCATGGCGTCTTCAATATCAGCGCAGCATAAGGCCTTGAGGCATTCGGAGAGTTTCCTGTCAGAACTTGCTTCCCATGCGGATGCGCTGCTTCATGGCCGCGTCCACGAACAATATGCTGCGATCTGCTACAGGAAAGAAGCCGAACGCGACGATGCGGTGATGCTTGTCGTCACCAGCCGGGAAAGCGGACGCTGGGTCGTCCCGAAGGGTTGGCCGATCAAGGGCAAGAAACCGCATGAAGTCGCAGCCATCGAGGCTTATGAGGAGGCAGGCGTGCGCGGAAAAGTGAAGAAGAAGCCTTTCGGCTACTTCACCTATCTGAAGCAGCTTGCCGACGGCAATCGCGTTCCTTGTATCGTCGAGCTGCATCTGCTTGAGGTCGACCAGGTGCTTCAGGATTTCCCGGAGCGAGGCCAGCGCCGCGTCGAATGGGTCTCCTTCATCGAAGCGGCCAATCGCGTGCGCGAACCGGAACTCAAGGGCCTCCTACTCGCGGCCGAACGAAAGATACGCAAGGCAAGGGGCAAGAAGTAACCATCGCCGGCGTGGGTGGCTCCCATCCATCGGATCTCGTGGCAGTGAACGATCGCGAAGGCCTCCAGCAACACTCGGCCATTTTGTAACCGTGGCGTGCGGCGGTATCACTCAATATTAAAATACGACATGAGCCGAGAGCCAGGCGACGGGCAGCTATGCGCTTCCATGCTTGCCCTTGCCGCATTGATGCCTATATTGACCCAGCGTTCGGCCGCGTCTGTTTAGGTCGATATGCCTCATGGCTGCAATAGCTGCCTTCACCCGGCAACGAGCTGGCCGGCGGACTTTGGAAGGAGAAATTTCATGTCCATTACTCCGAATAATATCGATAGTTCAAAGGCTTCTACCGTACCTCATGGTGAAATCGCAGCTGCCGTGCGGCAGGCGCGTGAAGCCATCGGTTATACGGTTGACGATCTGTCTGAAACCTGTGGTCTCACCAGTGAGGAAATCATTGAAATCGAGGCCGGTGCGGAGGCGGATTCGGCGAAACTTCGCCGCGTTGCCACCGCATTGCAGGTTCCGCCATCGACTTTTTTCATCGTCTGAACAAGCGGCGCACTTCGGTGCGCCCCTTCAATTTCGCCTACGGAAAATTGTAGGACATCGGTTCCTGTTCGCTTGCAATGTGGCCGCGCATGACATCGCGCAGGGCGATGCCCATTTTCTCGTATTCCTTCCCACCTTTGTTCTGCAATCCGATTGGCGTGAATGCTCACTCGTTCAGTCGGCCGATCTGCGGAGCGCATGTGTTTCGACTGAGATCCGATGAAGGCGGTTGGCGGTGCTCGGTTGAGTGCCACCAGAGCATGTCCGTAACCACGTAGCTATAAGACGTGTGGCTTGGCTCATATGCAAATCCGTTCACGGAACCTTTAGGCGAAAGCCTTCATAATTATACATGCTAAAGTAAGTCAGAAACGGTTCCATGGCTGGTATTCGCAGTTTTTGTTTTAGGGATACTGGTCAAACTCACTTTAGAGCTCTACTTCTGTCATGTTAAATTGCTAATTTAAAATAGTAATACTTTTGTCGATGCAGCATATTGCGCCTGCGTAGGTCCGTGGTGGGCTGGGGTTGAGGACGCTAATTGGGGCACATTGGCATGGGGCGGAATATTAAGGATTTTGGTACCGACCCTGATATCGGCGAACGGTTTGTTCGCTCGAATCCCTTAGAAACTTCTGGTCCTCGACATCTGGAAGATAATTTGACGAAGTCGCAGGATCGGCCAGCCGCGAGCGCAAGCGATCTCGGACGCACAGCCGCGGAAGATGATGCGCCAAGGCCAGGCGATATCGCTCGCGACATGAAGCTGCTGACCAAACTGGTCATGAAGCGAAGATGCGAAGGGATCGAACGAGCTGCCCTTCACGAGCGACAGGATTTCTCCGGCGAGGATTCCGACAATCTCCGAAACCTTACGTTCGAGCCGGTCAAAATCAGCCTCGACGATGATGGCGAAGTTCAAATTGTCGATTCGGTCATGCGCGCTGTGGAGTGCCTCACGACACAATGGCCGGTGCGCTACGGAGAGGCATTCGAAGACGCGCTCCAGACCTGCATTGACGGCGTCGCGGGCAGGGCGTCGCCGAAGCAGGTTCGAGCGGCGTTCATCGCGGCCGCTAAGGTGGCCGGCATCCTCGTGACGTTCTGAACGAAGAGCAATTCGCAGTCTTTCGGCGAAACCGACCGTCCATTCGTCAGCCTGGGCCGTGCTGCCCAAAAGCCGATCGAGCAGGAATTGGCCTTGAGAATACGAGGAGGTCCGGCCGATGCACGTTGCAGGCGACCGAACCTCCCGACCATCGCAATTTGGCGGTTGCGATAGCTGCAAAGATGTGGCCCGCCACTGCCGTATCGTCCATACGGGAAACGACGCGAGAAGTCTGATTGCGCCTGACTTTGGAAAGCCGACATTAGAGTAAGCAACAACCTAACACCTGGATGCTTGTTTGTTTCGCAACGTCACAGCGTCCGGCCGATGTCGCATGATGCTCGCGCCAGGATTGCCCGGAGGCAGTTTTGCTGGATCCTTGGTGAAGATGACGAACAGAGCGCATGGAAGTTGGGAGGCTCGAGGTACCTTCAAGGGTCCGCCCCGTCGAGCCTCCCACTGCAGCGGATCGGTGTCTGCAGTAGCAGCAAAAACCTGCGGATTAGTCCGGCGTCTGTCCATATCGAAAGCGACAGCGCGCATCGGATTGCGTCATCCCTAAGTCCTCGCAAACAATCGGCTTTCTCTGATCGAGAAGGATGTCGTGAACTATTGCATGCTTATTCCGGGATGCCTGGAACGACGCGGTGTGAAATCGATTCATCACCATTGAGGTCAACGGGGAGGTTCAAAACGGCTTCTCCGCGACTCCAAAGTAAAGATGAAGTCGTAATTCAATACATATTGCGACAATTCTATACAAATAAAGCATACATTTCACAAATATATATTAGATACGGCGTATTTACAGCTATAATCGCGTCTATATTATGGCTGCGACGTGAACTTTCGCAAGTTACATGTTGAATCTCGTGAATTCCTTCGAGGAGAGTTTTCGAATGCGCAAAATTTTGGGGTCCACCGCTTTCATTTTGGCAACGGCAGCGGCGAGTGCGGTTTATGCGGCCGATCTCTCAGTTTCGACGCCACCACAGGCTCCGGTTGAGACAGCACCGGTATTTTCATGGACCGGCTTCTATGTCGGTTTGAATGCAGGCGGCGGTTTTGGTGGCAATGACAATGTTGGTTTCCACTCCTTCGGGAGCTATCTCGGCAAATTTGGCAAGCTCGAGGGTTCGGGTTTCCTCGGCGGTGGCCAGATCGGCTACAACTACCAGGTCGATCCTAACTGGGTGATCGGCCTCGAAGCCGATTTCCAGGGCGCAGACATCAAGGATTCCTTCAGAAGCGATATAGCGAGCGCTTCATCGAAGATCGACTGGTACGGCACAGTACGTCCCCGCATCGGTTATTCTTACGATAACACCTTGTTTTATGGCACCGGCGGCCTTGCCTATGGCCATGTCAACTACAAGGGCTCCCTGGCCGGCGTCGGCAGCTTTGACGACGACAAGACCAAGGCCGGTTGGACGGTGGGCGCCGGTATCGAACATGCCTTCACCGATCATGTCACTGCTAAACTCGAATATCAGTATGTCGATTTCGGCAGCAGCAACATGGGCGGGGATGCCCTCAACTCCAAAGCCAGCCTTGATTTCCATGCCGTTCGGGTCGGTCTGAACTATAAGTTCTGACTGTAAATTTTGCCTTGAAAGATAACATGTTAATCTATTGGAGAGGATAATAACATGGCTTTGATTGGCATCAACCTAATTAACAACGGCACGACCACGATTGATAGTAGCAACGCCGGCACTCCCTCGGACACCATAGAGCTCAATCTGGTTGCCAACGGTACGGTGATCGTTGATGGCGTAAACGTCGATATCAGCAGTATCGTCGGTATCGCCGCGGCTTCAAATACGACGATCGAAGCGATCAACGGTGCGAATGTGACCATCGATGCCGGCCTCGCAAACGTCGAGGCCGGTTCGACCTATACTTACGCAATAGGTGCCAATTCGGGTATTACAGTGGATTCAGGCCTGCTTACTGTCGATCTTTTGAACGGTGTTACCGTGGATTTTGCCAATGCAAACGGTAGCGGGCTGTTCGCATACAACCCGGGCAGCATCAGCTTGAACCTCTCGACCCCGCCGAACGTCGTGAACGTTCAATCGGGAGACAGGGTCGAGGTGGTGGGCTCGAACGTTGTCTCCCAATCCGGCAATACCGTCACCTTCTTCGGTGGTCTGTTGAACGCGATACCGTTAGGCTCCTATACTATACCGGCCGGTATCACCTACACCTACGATCCGAACACCGACACACTGACGTTTACGAGCTGCTTCCTGCGCGGCACGCTCATCCGCACACCGGAGGGAGATGTACCAGTCGAGGATTTGCGGGTCGGCGATCTCGTGGTCACCCACAAGGGCGTTGCGGAAATCAGATGGGTCGGACGGCGGCGGATCGATCCGAAGGCGATCGACAAACCGCGCGATACCCTTCCGGTTCGCATACAGGCAGGCGCCCTTGCCGAAAACGTCCCCTCCCGGGATCTTTACGTTTCGCCGGACCGTTGCATGTTTCTGCAGGAGTCGCTAATTCCAGCGAAGTTCCTCCTCAACGGTACGACGATCACCCAGGAAGCGACGCTGGTGCCGTTCGAGTATTACCATATCGAGCTCGAACAGCATTCGATCATTCTTGCCGAAGGCGCACAGACCGAGACCTATCTTGCTCTCGGTGGTCGTATGTCTTTTCTCGAGCCCGGCGTATTGCGGTTCGGTTCTTTTGCAAACACGGCGACGCGCACCTGGAACGACTGGTGCTATCCGCCGGTCTATGCTGGCAAGGTGCTCCAGCAAGCCCGCATGTCTATTGAAAGGCGGGCGGAGGACATGGGCTATCGCGTTCGGGAGGCCGAAGCATCCTGACAGAAGAATAGCGCGACAAGACGATGCTGTTTCGTCCTATTTACTAGGCGGTGGAGACGATTTAACTATTTAAGCCATATGGCGATAGCAACGAGTTTGAGAAGCCATGAAGTTTGCAAGCAACTTATCGTAGCGGTTTCCACGCGACGGAACTGTTTGAGCTTGTAGAAGAAGCGCTCAATGCGGCTGCGCTCCTTATAAAGTCCAGTGTCGTAGGCTCGCTTAGTTTTACGATCTCGGGATGACGATTTCAGTTCCCGCTTTCTCCAGCATCTCGACGAGATCATGGGCGGTGGCATGGATCTTGGTGGTCAGCCCGCCCCGAGATCGACCTAGGCCCCGGCATCCGTCCCCCTTTGACTTTGGGTGGGCCCGGCGGCGTGTTGATGGGTACACACGATCGTCGAATCGATCATCAGCCATTCGAGATCTGCTTCACGAGCAAGCGCCGCAAGCACATCGTCCAGCACGCTCACGTTGATCCAGCGATAAGAGCGCCCCTTTACAGAACGCCAGCCGCCCGGATGCTCGGGAAGGCCACGCCAGCGGCGGCCGGAGCCAGCCATCCATAAAAATGCATTGGGAAACAATCGGCTATTGATCCGAGAAAAAGCTGGCGAACGATCCATCGACAGCCTTTAAACGGTAAGCGAGGTACCCCGATGGACGCTGTACCCATCTCACAACCAGAGGCTATGGTGCGTGTGAGTCCGCCTCGGAAAATCAACTCCGCTTCGGAGAAAATCAGGAAATATCTCTATTAGACTATGATTATAGAGATTTTGTCGCGTTTTATACTGTTGTGACGGGATCGGTGTGGCAGTGGCGGGATTGCCCGGACAAGACTGCCGGTAGTCTTTGCATGCTCTGGCGTTGCTCACGTTACGGCGTTGGGAAGGAGATGTGCGAAGGGCGGAAGCTCCATCGTCCCACGCGATGAGGGTGAGCATAGACTAGTTCTAAACTCGTTTACTTTAACGGAGCAAGAAACATGGCGGAAGGCAATTATAGTGCTACCACTGCGAGTGGCGTACAGTATAATCTGGTCTACGACCCGGGCGTGCTTGGGGTGGGTGCAAATTATGACCTTACCATCACCAACCCGGACACGACGACAACAGTTGTAAGCAACATCGCGCCAGGCAATGTTGCGACGCCGGTTAATGGCACCAGTTCGCTGTCTATCCTCTCGGTCCTTGGGAACACCAACTATGTGGTGGCCCCCGGCGCGACGGCAACCGTCAACATTACCGCTGCGCTATTAGGCTCGTCCACGGTCTATGTGGGCGGCAACGCTACCATCAATTCGGGCATTAGCGCCCTGAGCAGCATGACCGTCATCGTTGACGGCGGCACCGCCACCGCTGCCGGCGGCTCGGTCCTCGGAGCGCTGAGCGGCTTGACTGTCGATATCGAGAATGGCGGCACGTTCACCAACGGAACGGCCTTGGTGAGCGCGCTGAACGGCACGACCATCAACTTCGGAGCCGGTGGGGGTACGTTCGTCGCGAACGCCGGCGGCGCGGTTCTCGATCTTTCGTCCACGACCATCAACAGTTTCGATGCCGCAACGGACAAGATCGAGTTTCAAGGGCTGGCCGGATCGGTCGATCACTACACCATCACTTCGAGCGGCGGCTCGCAGACGATCAGCCTTTTCGACAGCAGCAATAATCCGCTCGGAAATGTCAGTGTTGCCGGCACCAGTTTCACGACCGGCACTTTCATAGCCGGCCAGGCGGGTCCGCTGACAATCACCGCGAATGGTGCGGCGATAGACATTACTCCGGTGGCAACACCCTGCTTCGTTTCCGGAACGCGTATCCTCACCGCGCGCGGCGAGGTCGCCGTCGAAGATCTGAGGGTTGGCGATCTGGCGATCACGGCGACCGGCGAAGCTCGGCCAATCATTTGGATCGGCAACAAGCGGGTCGAGCGGCCGGTGCGCAACGAGTGGCCGGTCCGGGTTCGTGCCGGCGCCTTCGGCGATAACCTGCCCGCTCGCGATCTGCTGCTGTCCGGCGGCCATGCGGTGTGCGTGGACTTGATGGGCGAAGTGTTCGTGCCGGTCGGCGAGCTGGCCAATGGCGCGACGATCGTCCGCGAAGAGTGGCCCGAGGTCACATATTGGCACGTGGAGTTGGAAAGCCATGATGTGCTGATGGCCGAGGGCCTGGGCTGCGAGAGCTACATGGAAGTAGGCAATCGCGCTTTCTTCGGCAAGGCTTATGGTCGCCTTGTCGAGGTCGACGCCGCTCAGCGTGTGGCCGAAAGCTTCACCCGTTATGCCCGCCCCTTCGTCGACCGCGGTGTCCTCGTCGAGGCGATCCGCGAGCGGTTGATCGCGCGGGCTGAGACACTCGGCTGGAGTCAGGCTGCGGATATGGACCTGCATATGCTGGTCGACGGCAAACGCGTGGAGGGGCAGATCGACGGCGACCTCGCTCGGTTCATCTTCCCGGCTTCTGCCAAGACGGCGACCCTGGTGTCGCGGACCTTCTCTCCCGGCCGCGAGGTTCGTGCGCTCGGCGTGCGGTTTGAGAGCCTGCGCATCTTCGATGGCCTCAAGACCGACCATGACGTTGTCTTTGACGGCCTCGTCGGCCTCCATCCGGAAGAGCTCGCTGCAGGTTGCAACTGGTCCTGGACCAATGGTCATCTCGTGCTGCCGGCCACGCTGTGGGCCGATTGCAAGGGTCACGTGATCCTGCGCCTGACGGGCTATGCGGAAGCCGGCCAACCTTGGGTGGCGCCGGAAGAAACGGGCGTCGCGGGGCTCCGCGCCGCTTGAGGAAGGCCCACCTTTGGGCTGCCGACAGAGTGAGGAGCTGTTCAGCAGCCGGAGACGGATGGGATAGACCTCTCCGTCTCCGGTAGGAACCGGCGGAGTTGCGAGCGCCGACGAACCATCGCCGAAATCCCCTTAGCCATCGCGATCAACCTGACCCAACGAACCGGGCGAGATTTCATGAACATTTTTCGCAGCAAGGATGAAATGAGAAACGTCGTGGGTGAGGCTGACGTGGCGCGGGATTCGAGACTGTGGCAGAAAGCGGCCGACTTGTATGATGAGCATCTGCGGACCAATCCCGAGGACACAGGGATATGGGTTCAGGCGGGAAACTGCCTCAAGGAAGCGGGTGACTACCGTGAGGCAGCCAAGCGCTACCAGAAGGCGCTTGAGCTCAGCCCTGATGATTCCGACATTCACCTGCAGCGCGGGCACCTGCTGAAGGTCATGGGTCGCACGGGCGAAGCAATCGAAAGCTACAAGCGCTCGGTAGAATGCAACCTCGGCAACCATGACGCCGTCATCGAACTCGTGGCCGCGGGCGCCGCCGGCGATGTCTTTTCCGATTTCAGCGCCGAGAGCGAAAAAGCGGTGAAGACCATCTGGCTCGACGTCACCGACCTCATGGAATATGCTCAGCACAATAAGAGCCTGAGTGGAATTCAACGCGTCGTTGCCAACCTGGTCCTTCATATCGAGTCCGGTATTTTCAAGGATTACCGCGTTATCCCGGTGATACCGGAGTATGATCGCCATCGGATTCTCGCCGCGAGCCCGGCGGCACTTGCAACGCTTGTTCGCCAGTTCGACGTCCCGATTGTCGATCGCGGCATGGTCGATAAGGCGATTGCCGCCGTGTTCGACGCGCGCTTCGAAGTTTGGCCCACGCAGGATGATATATTCGTCGTTGCGGGCGCTTTCTGGATCTATCCGCATTACGACGCCATGCGGAAGCTTCGTGAAAGGGGCATGCGTTTCTGCGTATTCATTCACGATCTCATTCAGATCCGGAATCCCGAATATGTCCAGCAGGCGGCCGTCGACAAGTTCCAAAAACAGCTGATCGATGTATTCTCGGTTTGCGATTTCGTTCTGGCGAATTCAGAATTCGTCGCGTCCGAAATAAGAGCCTATTTCAAGGAGCGTCTCAACTTCGAGTTGCCCGTCAAGGCTATTCCGCTTGCTACAGAACTGCGGAAG
Source organism: Martinezella tropici (assembly GCF_008370325.1). Classification (GTDB taxonomy): domain Bacteria; phylum Pseudomonadota; class Alphaproteobacteria; order Rhizobiales; family Rhizobiaceae; genus Rhizobium; species Rhizobium tropici_B. The sequence continues at coordinate 703,640 of NZ_VNIP01000008.1, forward strand.
ACACAGAAGAAGACCAGGATACTCAATACCAACATCCTCGGTATGGCGGAGGAGGAATATGTCCTCTGCGTTGCAACGATCGAGGTTCGCAAGAATCATATGTACCAGATCCGCATCTGGGAACGTCTGATCCGCGAACTGGGCGACAAGGCACCGAAACTCGTATGGGTGGGCAAATGGGGTTGGCAGATCGATGAACTGCGGCACCATCTGGCCGCCCACGGCTATGTCGGGGACTGGCTCTACATCTTCAACGACATCTCGGACGACGAGCTGGAATATCTATACCGGCATTCTCTGTTTACAACCTATACGAGCTTTGCCGAAGGCTTTGGTCTGCCTATTGGTGAGAGTCTGAATTACGGCAAGCCCTGCATCGCCTCCAACGCTACCTCGATGCCCGAGGTTGGAGGGCATTTCGTGCGCTATATTAGTCCTTACAACGTCGAGGAGGGCTATAACATCTTCAAGCAGGTCATTGTCGATCGCAACGATCTGGCCGACTGGCAGCGCGATATCGAACAGAATTTCGTGCCCAAATCGTGGGATGCATTCTGCTCCGAGCTGTTCTCGACGGCGATCGACATGAGCGTTGGCCTTGGAGACCAGCCTGGGCTTTTGAATTGCAGCCTGCCTCGCAACACAATCATCGAAGGTGGCGACACGGCACTGTTGCGCATCGCTGCCGAAGGCCGACGGATCCTCACCTTCCGCGCAGCGCGGGACTCAGGCTGGTTCGCTATGGAAGATTGGGGCGTTTGGGCAAGCCAGCGCCGCTCCCGGCTGGTGTTCGATAGCGAACTCACCGAGGGTGAAAGCGTGCGCATCTACCTCGAGGCGAAATGTCCGGCTCACAGCCAGAACATCGTCGTTATTGCCGATGCCGGAGGCGAGACGTGCTCTTTCCAACTCGTCGAGCGGCCGACCTACATTTCGTTCGAAGGCATCGTCGGGTCGCACGGGAAAGTTACGGTCAATCTGCTGACGCGGGGCAGATTTGGCGATACCGGCGATCGGTCATGCCATCTCGGGCTCTCAGCCGTTGCGTATTGCGACGGGGCGGATCCACTGGAACGAGTGGGCTTGTTGGAGAAAGTCATGCTCCAATCGCAGCTAGGCCGAAACTGATCGATGCCGTCCGTTAGGCGGCTTGGTCCGCTTCAATTCCGAAATTGATCAGTATCTCGATCTCGGAGATTAATGCTGTGTATGGAGAGTTTTTATGGGTGGAGACACAGAAACGTTCTATCAATTCCAGCTTCCGTCTTCTGTGGTTTGTCGACATGAGCACTTCCATGAAGGTTGGTTCGAAAGATGGGCGAAGGCGATTGACCCCAACTGGAGTTATGAGCTGAAGCATCACAGAAAGCTCTGGGAATGGTGTGCAATAATACAGGCTCTCCAAGAGAGGAAGAAGCTCACTGAGGGCTCCAAGGGTCTCGGCTTCGCTGTCGGAACTGAACCTTTATCCTCGCTTTTTGCCAGCCAAGGAGCAACCATCGAGGCAACCGATCTTTTTGTTGGAGAGGAGGCCGATCACTGGACCGGAACCAATCAGCATGCGAGCGGTCTCGACGCTCTTTATAAAGATTATTTGCTAAGCAAAGAACTATTCCAACGCAGAGTATCTTTCCACCCGGCAGATATGCGGGATCTGTCGGGGTTCACTCCGGATAGTTACGACTTTATTTGGAGCTCTTGCTCGTTTGAGCATCTAGGGAATTTGGCGCTTGGAATTAACTTCGTAGAAGAGTCGTCAAAATTGCTTCGAAAAGGCGGCGTTGCCGTTCATACAACGGAGTTCAATTGCTTGTCTGACGAGATCACGATCGATAATGCAGTCGACGTGATTTATCGAGGTCAAGATCTGCGGCGTCTGAAGAAGACGCTGGAGGAAAATGGATTCGATGTTGCACCATTGGACTTAAGGCTAGGCGACGACGAAGAAGATCGCTTGTTCGATTATCCGCCGTACGGGATGCATAATCGCGATCACATCAAACTCTATATGCAAGGGTTTGTTGCCACATCCGTTCTTCTTATTATCACAAAACTATAAACCCTACGGAATAGCGGCGGCGTCATCTCTATTGGTCAATGGAGACTATAAAATGCGAAACCGCGTCTATAGATATATCTTACCCGTAATTACATTTCTGCTGATTGCCACTGCAGCGCACGCCGACAATGTGCAGACAGCAACGAATACCGCCGCTCTGTCGGCGATGAGTGTGTCGGGTGGGCCTCCCGCTGTCATGCGTCTCGGCTATGCAGCGGCAGGTGATGCTCCGCCCCTTGTTTACATAGCATCATCTTCACCCTGCTCGATGAATTCCGGTTCCGGCGATGGTGGTGCGCAAGTACCGAGTGCCGATGGGAAATGCTGGGTCGCTACATTTCCGGCAGAAGGCGCAGATATTCGAGAATGGGGGGCGAAAGCCGACGGAACTACCCTTGCTACATCCGCATTCAACGCCGCGTTTGCTGCCGGAAATATCTGTGTCCTCGTACCGCCCTCCACAAACGGATTTTATGTGGATGCTCTGACGATCCCCCAGGGCAGATGCTTACGGGGCTCCGCTACCGCGCCCGGAAATTATAACGCGGGATATGCCGGCACGTCATGGATAAAATGCGTAGCTATTGCTAACTCGACTTGCGTCCTATCGGCTGCTTCCGATGGCTCTCATAGCCCCGGAATAATCGAGCGGATCACGATCGTCGGTTCGCCATCAGTGCCGAATTCCGGTGCGGTCGGTTATCAGATGACGGACGGCTACAACATAACCATCAGAGATCTTAGTGTCTTTAACTTCGATACCTGCACGAAATGGGGTCCGACCATTGCTGGCATTGCGGCGCATGTCTACAACCTAAACCAAGGCCGATGCCGGACGCATTATTCGGTCGTTGACGGTTTTCCCGAGGTCTATTTTTATGGCGGCCGCTGGGGAATGAATAATGCTGGGGATTTTGCGAACTCTGATGATTTTGTTCTGTTCACGCGGACAACGGCTGTTGGTGCCGGTGGCGGTCCAAATACGGTCATTCTCGACGGCATTCAGTTCAATCCGGGCGTGGGTGGCGTCGGCTGCGCCTTCAAATGGGGCGGATATACGGGCTCCGGCGGCGCGCAACAAGTTTTCAAGATCACGAACTCGCATGTCGAATATCACACCTACACGGGATCGAACGCAAAGGGCTTTTTCTGCTCCGACAACACGGTTCCCACCATTCGTGCGCTTTGGATTGACAATGTCGATGGTGATAACGGCTTGACCGGAGGGCTCTTCAATTTCAACTCAGCGACCGCATTGCAAGAATTCCATATAAAGGACACCACATGGAACTGCAGCGGGACAAGCATCGATTTCTCTGCATCGACCAGTTATGGTGAGGCAAATTTCTTCACGCATAACACTTGGTGCGGAACGGTCGCGTGGGCCGGAGGATCGAGCACATCGCTTTTCCTCAATCAAAACACGGACATCGGCAAACTCACGCTGAGTGGGCCGTGGGGCAATCTAGTCAACTCCGACAACATGGTAGGTGGACTAGCAGACACTGCGACGGGGAACATCTCTGCATCCGGTTTTGGGCAAATTGCCTGGACTCCCGTCGTGAAGTTTGGTGGAAGCGGCGGCAGTAGCACAGGCTGGACCTATACATCGAGCGGATTTGCGGCGAGGTTGCCAAACGGCGGCTTCAAGTTGCATGGCGAGATCACCTTCTCAGCAAAAGCAGGAGGCTCGGCGACGGGGAGCTTCAATGTGTCCGGCTCCCCATACCTGTGCAGCACCTCCGGCGCAGGAGATCCAGGTGGCGGCACGCCGATGGTCCTGCTCAACATGTCTGGGCTGGTGAGCAGTGTACAGGCGCAGATGCTCTCGGACTCGACCGTCGTCTTGACCCAGTATGCAAGCGTTGGTCAAGTTGTCCTAACTGATGCCAATTTCACTGCGAGTTCCCAAATTCAGTTCGACGTTGAGTGCAATAAAGCTCAGTAGCCAGTGTGAATGTTGTAGGTCTCTAGCATTACGATTGTATTTTGATTTTAGGTGAGCTTGTCTGGCGGTGACTTGGTGTCCTTATCGCAAAAGCGGTCGTGATGATGCATGAAGATCAATTCGCTGTGCCAGGTCGCTGATCGTCTGCTTGCCTGCCGAATGATCAAGCGTCATCGCAGTCCTTACGAAAACGCCGACACGAGGCAGGCGTTCGAAACGCTGTACCAGGACTTGGATCAGAAGAACGCCGGATTGCGCCATACCTGGTCACCATCCGCGGCAAGCATCGGATCCCCGTGCGGATCGTCCCTGGTCTTTGCCGCAACGATGCCTTCGCAAACCCAGCCATGCTTGGGAAACAAGCTGATGAGGCGCCGATCCAAGTCAGCGGAATGCGTGCCAATGAATACGCGCTTCACCTGCTTCGTCACCACATCGATATGGTGTTCAAAGAGGTCGCCTTCGGCACCTTGAATATCGCAATGGATGAGATCAATGGTCCCTTTGCCATTCAGGATCGTTGCGAGACTATAACATGTGACCTCTTCAATTTCTGCGACAAGGCCGCCATGGTGCCTCACGAATGTCCCGAACGCATCCCCATCGTTGCCCTCGCCGGAAAAAGCAGCGGCGGCGCCATAGACGTGCCCGGCCTGCGCTGCCCGAGGGAACCTGGCTACCCCGTCCTCAACGCCAATGACCCCATGGATAACGTCGGCATCGCTATCCGGGATGGAGTTTTCGCGAAAAGAATGGTGAATGTAATCGATATGACCGCGATCCCCTTCGATCGGGGTCACGTGAGCGCTTAAGCCTTTCTGTTTGGCGGCCGCATAGCCGATTGCCGACCAGGGTGCCCATCCGGCGCCGAGCTCGATCATGCTGAAGCGCTCCCGAGCGTCGAGAACTGAACGCAATACCGCGATCCATTCCAAGGCGGCTCCATGAAAATTACCGGGAAACGGAAATGATTCAACCAGTCCCGAATGACTTGCAAGACCGACATGGTTCACGTTGGAAACGCAACCGAGAAAGTTGGTCACAAAGCCTGCTCGGCCCGGACCCTCATACTTTCTGAATTGCCGAAATACATCCATTGCCTCTCTTCTGGAGGAACCATATGTGTGAATATATCCATGTATGGTCTTAAATTCATCAGAAGTGCTGATTTGCCGTATAAGTTCTTCATATGAAATTGAGTTCTTCTTCAGCAACTCAAGATAAGAACTCATACCGTTCTTGTCAGGATCTCTTCCTAGAAGGCCTCTATATGCCGCGATGATGATGTCCTTTGCATTGCTTGTTTTCGATTGCTCTTCGATCACAATGTGCTCCATTTCTGTTTTTATGTGATAGTAAACTTCAATAAATGCATGGTTTGCAAAGCGATGCGACACGCCCAGCTGCGATTAGACAACCCTCTCAGAGGCACTAATATCGAGGCCTACATCTTCATGTTCGATCATAGCTCCGGCAAGGTCAGCCGCTTTCATGATCTCTGATGGCGGTGACCATGAGCCAGGCCAGCAGATAGCAAAGGCTCAAGGACAGGAAAACGACCGTAACGTTCTTGAGCGCATAAGGCATCTCTGCCTCGTCGGGCATTTGCGGTGGAACGACGACCTCGAGATACAGCTGCTGGCGGCGCGCATCAGCCCTGGCTGCTTCGAGTGCATCGAGTGAGGCAACGAGCGCCTTGTTGGCAAACTCCCGCAGCAGGACGAGACTTTCGTAATCGGCAATTCTGGGCGCGACGGATTTATCCGATCCGACCATTTTGGCTCGTTCACTTTCGATTTGTTGCTCCAGTGCAGCAGCCTGACTCGTCAAAAACGGGATGGAGTTACTGTCCGGCGCAGTCTTGCGTGTTTCTGCGAGGCGTGCTCGCGTGTTGGCGAGAGCCGACGTCAGATTGCTGATGAGATCGATCATCGACATGGAACTGGCATTCGGGTCGATCATCAGCTCCTTGTTTCTGAAGTTCGTTATGTTTCTCTGTGCGTCAATGACCCGCTGCTGCGCCTGTTGCACCTCGCCATCGGCAAAGCGAACGGCATCGCCGCGGGCGCGGTTGTTGAGGCGGTCGAGAAGATCGCCGCCAAGTGCCAGCAATGAGGTGTTCATGTCCGCGGCATCCTGCGCATGAAAGGCTGTCGTCCGCAGGACGGTGATACCCGTGGTGTCGTTGTGAATGACGGACACCCGGTTCGAATAGTAATTAAAAAGCTGTTCCTCGCTATTGTTTTCCCATAAGCGAGGAAAGCGCGTCAGCCAGTCCGCTTGCGGGCTGCCGAAAATAGCACGTACGGGAAGCCGTTCGGCAAGTTCCTTCAGCGCCTGACGGGAACGGATATATTCCTGCACGGAAAAAGTATCGTCCTGCGAGCGCGTTATGCCGCTATTCTGCAGCAGCGAACCGAAGACGTTCGATGACGGCGGAGCCGCCATGCGAACGACGAAAGACGCTTCGGATACGTAGATCGGCGCGGCGATGAAGGCATAGTAGGCGCTCACGACGAGGGTGGGACCGACGACCGCGAGCAGATAGACCCCTAGGCGTTTCGAACGCCTGGGGCGCTTTCCCGTCTTCGCCGGCCCGACGATCGATCGCGTAATCATCTGGCGGAGAGGCAGCCGAGCTTGCCTTGCGTCGACCTTCTTGCTTTGCGTTTCGGAATTTATCAGAGCCATGGTTGCGTTCCCGTTGATGACTGCCTGCCGTTGCATGTCGGCATCCGTGCGCCGGGGGCGGTATTTGTCCAGGCCCGACGCAATGAAGATTGAGCAAGCGGCCTTCGCCGGTATCGTTGTTCCACCACCCGGTGAAGACGGGATGGCGAACAGGAGGCTTCCGCATGCATCACGTATCGACGAACACTCGCGGCCGTTCGCAGTTCATAACCGGATTGAAGATCCAGGCGCGGGTGCTCGGCGCGCTCATCATGCGTGAAATGCTGATACGCTACGGGCGGGAAAACATCGGCTTCCTGTGGCTTGCGCTGGAGCCGATGATCCTGACCACGGGTGTCATGATCATGTGGACGCTGCTCAATCACGAGGCGCACGGATTGACGGTCGCGGCTTTCGTTTTGAGCGGCTACATGCCGCTGACACTCTGGCGCCACATAACCGGTCACGCCGTCTCTTGCCTGCGCCAAAATCTGCCCTTGATGTACCATCGCCAGATCCGTCTGGCCGATGCGCTGATCGCACGCGCGCTTCTGGAGACTGCCGGTACGACTGCCGCTCTCATCCTCGTCTACACGGTTGCGCGTTTGGTAGGCATCATCCCGCCCTTTCAGAACCTCGGTCTGTTGCTGGCGGGCTGGCTGTTCATGGCCTGGCTCTCTTTCGCGGTGGCGCTCATCTTTGCCGCCGGTTCGGAACGGTTCGAGTTTGTTGAGAAGCTGGTGCCGCCATTTCAATATCTCACCTTGCCGATTTGTGGCATGTTTTTCATGGTGGCTTGGCTGCCGAGCGGTCCTCAGAGGCTGGCGCTCTATGTCCCCCTCGTTCATTGCTTCGAGCTTTTTCGCGCCGGTGTCTTCGGCGATTCGGTGCAAACTTTCTATGATATCGGCTACATCACGAAATGCTGCCTGTTCACCACGGCCGTCGGGCTTTTCCTGGTGAATATCGCGCGCAATCATATCAAGTTCGAATGACGCGGATGCCGCACGGTCCGTCGTTGCGCTACTATTGACCCGCTGATTCAATAAGGCCTCCATATAAAGTCCCGATAGCGGGCATTTCAGGTCGAAGCCGCAAAGCCGATTGCAGCTGTGATCAGAGCGCGACCTCCTGCTGTCGCCGCTTTTTGGTCTTAACTGAGGCCAGCATCAATCCGAGGCGCTGAAGGCGTTCGCCAACGCTTTCTGCGCGATCTTCATGGACTGCCAGAATGTTCGCCACCGTGCCGATCTGAAAATTCAGATCGAGCTCGTCTGACGTCTCGATCCGCGTCAGCTGATTTTGCGAACTGGTCCAGATTCCGTAACCGAGCTCGGCAAGCTGATGGTGAATCGCGCCTGGCGTCGTTTTCGAGACAACGGCGAGCATCTCACGATTGATCTCCATCAACAGAGAGGGCCTGTGCACCGAGATGGTCCTTCGCGCGCCCTTTAGGAACAGGCTTTCCGCACCCTGGATATCGACCTTCATGACATCTGGCCTCAGACTTCCGATGACTTGGTCCAGCGTCTCGACCTTCGTCATGCGGCCGGCTTTGGTGTCGGCTGCATTCGTGATCAGGCGCGTTGCGCCGGCATTGATCGTCTCCTCGGCGTTGTTGAGCGGCAATTCTCCCGGGATGTCGGCAAGGGCAAGCTGGCTGACGCTGATGCGATCTTCAAAGCCGTTTTCCAGGATCGACCGGTTGAACAGATCCCAAAGCTTGGGCTGCGGCTCGAAGGCAAGGACCGTTCCCCTGAATGGGGAGTGGGCAGCGATGGACAGCGAGTAATATCCGACATTGCCGCCGACATCGATGAATTGTCCCGTGTCAGGCACAATGGCTTTGACAAGCTCGACGTCGAATTTCTCGTATTCGCCACTCATGATGCCGAAGGAGATATGGTATTGGCGCAAATCAAGATACAATTTGAAATTGTATTTCGTTTCAAACAGAACGAAAATCGACTTTGGCACGAAATTGTTGAACAGCAATTCGCTGTGGCGCTGGTGGAACTCGTAAGAACTGAGAAAACGTCGGCGATGCTCACTCAACGGAATGTCCGTCACCTGTAACAGGTTCTGCGCTATGGCATTACGCTCGTCGTCGTTTATCGCGCGGCCCAGAATGAATTTGTAGCAGTTCTCGATGTCGTAAAAACTTGTCACGTCGCTGCTCCCCGTCTTTCTGACGATTTGAATCTATTCTGCTGCTGCTTGTCGCCGGCATTGCCGTGCGTCATTCCCGCTCCGGTCACCGCAGGACTGGCGAGGGCAATAACGTCTCCAGGCGTCGCGGCGCTCGTTGGGCCGCATAACGTCGAGCGGAAAGATCGGCCGCCATCAGCGCCTCCAAGTCATCGAAATGCGTGTCCCAGCCACCTGGTTGGCTCGGTCTGGTTCGGTGCCTCGGCGAGGCGGCGATCATATCGAGCGCGGCTTTCCAGCTCAGTCCGTCAAGCGGATCGAGGAAAATTGCCGGGTGACCGGCTGCAGCCTCGCGATGCGCGCTGATATTGGAGGCGACGACCGGCGTGCCGAGCGCAATGGCTTCGGCGATCGGCATGCCGTAACCCTCGGTGAACGAGGGGGCGAGGAGGGCGGCGGCGCCGGCAACCAACCGCGCCAAAGCGGCATCCTCCAGCCCTGGTACTTCGATGACGAGCCCGGGCAAGGCAGGACACCGCTCGAGCATTGCCAGGATGTGGCTGTTTTCCCATCCCCTCTTGCCGACGATCACCAGACGCGGTGCCATCGGGCCGTCGCGTTCGGCCAGATATTGCCATAGATGCAGCAGCAGGATGTGGTTCTTGCGCGGTTCGATGGTGCCGATCGTCACGAAATAGGGGATTTGCGGGCGAGCCATGTCCTTGGGAGGAGATAAGAAGCATTGCTCGACGCCCGGGGGCAACACGGCGATGGAGGGTAGCTCGCTGTTGCATTCCTGGGCGAAGGTGCGCAGTGACCGTGCCGTCACCTGGGAATTGCACAGGACGAGTGAGGCGTGCTTCAGCACCGTCGCCATCCTTCGACGGTGACGTTCCGGTTCTTCCGGCCGGACGAACTCGGGATGCGAGAGCGGAATGAGATCATGGACGTAAAAAACGCCGTTCCGCCCCGTTTCCTCGAGCCAGGAAAAAGCCGATGTCCGTTCCAGCCGACTATGGGATACGTGGACGAAGGATGCGTTGCCGGGCAGCGTCCGCCCATGTGCAAAGCGATTGGCGACGACATGCGCGATCTTGCGCAGTTTTCGGATGTAAGTTTCACCCACCTTCGCTTCCGACGCCTGCCATCGGATCTTGCCGTCGATGGCGGCGAAAATGCGATCAAGGAGGGCGGCCTGGGAGCTTGATACTTCGCTCACCGCCCAGCGGCTGGCAAGCGTGGAGACCAGTTTGTCCGCCCGCTCGGTCGCAACGGAGACGGCGCCGTGGCGGGCCGTTTCGACAAACCATGACGATTGCGGAGACCCGGCGATATTCGTCAAGGCGGCGTGCTTGCGTCGCTCGTTCAGCCAATGCGCATAATGAAGCTCGTAGCGATCTATGCCTGTAGGCGTCGGGCAATGCGCCCGCTCCATAAGCCGCGAAATATCCATAATGATCGGCTTCATCACGATTTTCTCGCCTCAAGCATGTGGATGACTTGCGCAAGCCAGCGCCGTCTCGATGGGTTGGGAGCCGCCCCCAGGCGCGCGCGATAAAGCTCGGCGACCACATCTTCCGCTTCGCAAGGGAGATCGGCGATATTCGACCAGTATCGCGGGTAGAGGATCAGCGCGCCGGCAACGAGGGCATCAAGGTTCAACAGCCGCTTGCGCCGGAGCGATATGACGGTGTCATGGGTGAGACCCCAGCCCGCATAGAAGGGCAGGCCATGACACCATACCGGCTTTTCGCGCAGCAATGCCTCGAAGCCGATCAACGATGTCGCGACGTGAACTTCGTCGACCGCCTGCAGGAGATCGTCGAGATCGACATTGCCAATGATAAGATCGGCAGCATTCATCGATGGGGATGAAGGCGGGTGACGGCCTTCAGCCTTGGCCAGGAGATCCGGATGCTGCTTGTAGATGATGAACGCTTTCGGCCTTGCGCGCCGAACGGCCTTTAGCAGCTCCATGTCGGATGCATGGCTTGCCATGCCGAAGCGCAGGGAGGCGTCGTTCGGAACCTGCCCGGCCACCAGAACGATCGCCCGGCCCTTGGCCTTGCCGCGATAGTCCGGCGCGGCCTGCGGCGGCAAGTTGTATTTGGTGATGCCCATCGAGACGATCGCCTGCCGAAGCCGCTTTGCCCGCCCGAGGAGCGCCTCATCGAAATTCGTTCCGTTCAGAATCGTTTCGAGCTGGCTCGGGGCTGAGGCATTGAAATAGATGCCTTGCCTGTCGAAGCAGAGCGAGGATGGAGGAACGAGCGAGCTGCCGAGGCCGGAGGAGCGGATGAAGCCGTCCTCAACCCGAATGATCGGCAATCTTTTGCCACCTTTCCAAAGAAGGCTTTCCTCCGGCGGATCGGCATTTCCCCACAGGACGATCGTATCGGCATTCTGGATCTGCATGGTCGTCGGATCGGTGGCGAACCGCACCTCGGATCTGGGGCTGCTCAGGTAACGGCGCATCACCGAACGTTTGTGGAGCGAGAAGTTGATGCAAAGATAGCGCCCCGAAAGGGAGCGAGCGTGGTGGCGCCATTCGAGCAGCCGTTCGACGGCCTGCTCGGCCGTGATCGGATGGCGCGAGACCGGATCGACATAACGGGAATATTGAAGGAATGCCGCGTCGGCAAATTCGTCGATGTTGACGCTCCGTGTCCGCCGGGCGCGCGCTGCAATTGCTGCAGCGCCTTCGGCGCGATCGTCGGTCAGTCCCCAGCCGGCATAGGAAGGCATGCCGAAGGTCACGACGGGTATTTCGCGCAACAATGCCTCGAGGCCTAGATGGCTCGACACTGTCCAGACCTCATCGACCAGATCCAGTATCGAATGCAGGGAGACGGCCTTGTCGACGAACTGCACTCCGCCTGTGTGTATATAGGGTTGGAGGAAACCTTTGGCGCGGCCCGCGACGACATCGGGGTGGCACTTGATGATGATATCAGCGCTTTTGTCGGCACGCGCTGCGGCCCACATCCTTGCGAAGGCCCCGGCATCGGCGCCGGCGCTTTCTATGGATCGATCTCCAACGGCCTGGTCAATGAGCAGGAGGCGCCTGCGGTGGTTTCGACGAAGGAGAACTGCACCCTCCGGCAGATGATTGTCTTGGCAAAGCCGCTCGCGGACGATCCGCTGTCGCAGATCGTTCGCGCGACGAATGTCCTTATGGCACGGCCCGCCCTGGAGCAGAGTTTCCAGCCGTGACGGCTGGTGGGCGGAGAAATGAATTCCGAGATCGTCGGTGACGATGGAAACCGGCGGCGCCATGCTGGTGCCGGGGGATTGCAGGAAGCCGTCGGCGACGGTCCAGAATGGCAGACGGTGAATGCGCGCATAAAGGCGCGCCATCCGGGCAAGCGGCCCATCCCCCCCACCCACGACACCATCCGCGGCTGCACCCGCCATCAGCTCGATCGGCCTGAGAGAGGCCGAAATCGCCGGGCCGATCAGGGGAAAGCGCCGTCGGGTCGTCAGGAAGGCGAGCAGTTGTGCGTTCGCCGCAGGCAGCCAGGACGGCCGCTCTCCTGTGTCTGCCGTCGAGGCCCGCATATCCTGGGAGAAAATCGTCGAATCCAAATGCATAGATCCCCCAATGCAGGCTAGAAGCGTTCATGGCCGCTTGAGCGAAGCGACCTGCAATGCCGGATTACGACCGATTGCCTAAGCGGGATCGGTTCGGGGGGTATGGGGAGCAGCGACTGCAGGATGGTAAGTCCATATCTCATGGCTGCGCTTTGCAGCCGCGAACGCTCGCGACTATTCGGCCCCGCACGATTGCTGACACGGCTCGAGATGCCTCCAAGCTTTCCCATTCCGAATTCCTTGAACCAGCAATGAGGGAGAAATGGCGAATTGAATGGCAGTTATCACCGCCGCAATTTCGCCCCGCCATACGGATCGCGTCGCCAAAGTATTAATTGCGACATAAGGCAACTTATTCTTGATACCACATGTAAAATATCAGGGGATCCGGGAATTATATTTGACTTTCAAAGGATATATGGGAATCTCTTGCGAAACTAAATGCCGCAACGAACGTCATGCGCCTTGGCGAGGCGACGGTCGGGGGCGTCGGAAATCTGAAGTCTGCCGCGATGCGCGCGAAGCTTCGGCAAGATGACTATTGAATGGTTCAGGCCATTCTCCGAGAGATTGATGGTCCCAGATGAGCCGTATCGAGAATAACAAGGATTTCGTCGATTTCGTCACATTGGTAACGGCGCGCTCGTCCGGCATCGTCACGGGCCGGCCCGTCTCCCGGCCGCTTTCAATTGCGAGATGGGTCAGATCCCAGCTGCTGTTGTTGCTGATCGTCGTTATTCCCGGCCTGCTCGGCGGCATCTATTATGCCTTCATATCTGCCGATCAGTATGTTTCTGAGACGCAGTTCGTCGTTCGCAGCCCGAACAGGAATGCGGCGGGCTTGCTCAGCGGCTTCCTCCAGAGTACCGGCTTCGTTCGTGCGCAGGACGACAGCTATATCGTCACCGAGTTCATCAAGTCCCGCGCGGCCGTTGACGCGCTCGTCGAAAAGGATGGCCTGAAGGAGATTTTCTCGCGGCCCGAGGCGGACGTTCTCAACCGCTATCCTCTGCCCTGGCGCGAGGCCAACAGCGAGGAGCTGTTTCAGCATTATCTCCAGTTCATCAATGTTCACACTGATAGCGGCAGCGGCGTGACGACGCTGAATGTCAGGGCATTTCAGGCCGATGATGCCTATCGTCTGGCGCATGCCCTGGTTCAGCACGCCGAAGAGCTTATCAATCGCCTGAATGATCGCGCCCGGCGGGATGCAATCCGTTATGCGCAGGTCGAGGTGAATGACAGCCAGGTGAGGCTGTCCGACATGCAGAAGAGACTAACGGATTTCCGCAATCGCGAAGCGCTTGTCGATCCGGGCAAGCAGTCGTCCGCGGCCCTCAACATGATCGCCCGGCTCTCGGACGATTTGGCTGACAGCAAGACGCGTCTTGCCGCGCTCGACGAGCAAGCCCCTCGGAGCCCGCAAAATGAAGCGCTAAGAGCGCGGGTAGCGGCGATGGAGCGGCAAATCAGCGACGAACGGGCACGCATCGTCGGCAGCGACGGTTCGATGGCTCCGCGTATCGCCCAATACGAACAGCTGCTGCTGGAGCGGGAAATGGCCGCGAAAATGTTGACCTCGGCTACTGCTTCTCTGGAGAACGCAAAAATCGACGCGCAACGGCAGCAACTCTATCTCGAACGGATAGCCGATCCGAACTTGCCGGATCATGCGCTCTATCCGAAGCGCCTTCAGTCATTCCTTCTGCTGCTTGCGATTTGCTTCGCCATTTTCTGGATTGTGCGCTTCTTCGTCATCCAGGTCTATGAGCATGCGGCCCAGCAATGACTAATCTTCCTTCCAGTCTCGCGCGAATCACACCGTCGGAAGTCGCGGTCCCGAGGACCGAGGCACCCTGGCACGAAGATGGCATTGTGGGCGTATTCGATCTCGTCAAGGAGTATGAAGTGAACGGGCGCATGCGCCGCGTGCTTGATGGCGTGACCTTCAAGATCGGCCGTGGCGAGAAGATCGCCGTTCTCGGTCATAACGGCGCAGGAAAATCGACGCTCGTCCGAATGATCGCCGGGATAGAGGAGCCGACATCAGGCAAGGTCGTGCGCAACATGTCGATGTCATGGCCGATCGCTCTGAGCGGCGGCTTCGGCGGCTCGATGACCGGCTTTGACTGCATGCGCTTCCTCTCACGGATCTACGACAAGCCATTCGACGAAATTCGCGATTTGGTGGAGGATTTCAGCGAGCTTGGTCGCTACTTACGCATGCCCATCAGGACATACTCGTCCGGCATGCGGGCGCGATTGGCTTTCGGTATGTCGCTTGCCATCGATTTCGACTGTTATCTCATCGACGAGGTGCTTGCTGTCGGCGACAAACGTTTCCAGCTGCGCTCCTTTGAAGAACTTTTCGTCAAACGCAAGGATCGTTCGATGATCATCGTGGGACATAACCTCAATGTGATCGGTGATTTGTGCAAGTCGGCACTGGTCCTGAAAAATGGCCGAGGCCGCGTTTTCGATGACATAGAAACAGCGTTTCGAATCTACTCCACATTATAGATTGTCTGCTTTTGGTTGTATTTTTTCGAGCGTCGGCGACAAACGCCGGCCGCCGATTTTGCAAAATGAGACAGTATCGGAAGCCTGTCAGTCGAGCATTGTCTCATCTTTGCGCCGATTATCGAAACAATGCCGCGACATCTCGGATCCTGTCGGTTCGCCCGGTCAAAGCACGCGATACATTAGAGTAATCGAAATTAAATCGCTTTTTAATTGCTTTCGAAATCGCGGCGATTCTCGCCACATATTTCACCGACATACGGCATGTGCCCCCATCACAACCATCGCGCGGTGATTGCAGCGCATAAATTAGTAACTACTTCTGCAGCCAGCGCCAGTATATGGCAGGGATAATGGCTATACCGGTAGGGGCATTTTTGTCCGATGGCGTCGTGCCCGAGGGCTGGCTGTGAGCAAGCGCATGGAGGTGTAGGAATCTGTATAACCCCGTCATTATCTGTACTGTCGTGCTAAAATTCGTCGTGCTAATTTAATTCTTGATAATGCAACTTAAAATGAATGATCCTACGATTTGGGACGGTCAAAGGGGCAAGACCATGAAGTCCTCATAACGAACGCTAGAAAAAATCTGGCTCGATAAATCATGTGGTGGCGGTTGCGAATATGCAATCTGAGATTTTGAGTAGGATAGCGGATGGCGATGTTGGAAAGAGTTGCCGAACAATGCGTTGGCACTTTTGAAGTGTATTCTCGTGATGCAATTGTTCGCAATCTCGATGTACTTGAACCAAACTGGAAATGGGGCGTTCCGTCGGAATCCAGTGGGGATTATTCCTTTAAATTCAGCAAGCAGCCCGTTCAGTCGACGTCCATCATAAGTGCGGAGCACTCTGCAGGCTTGGAGGCTATTGCGAAGCAGGACGTGCCGCGTGTCAGCATCGTATTCGTTCTGGCAGGCGAGTTGGAAATCAATCACAAGCGGATGCATAAATCACTGCGCATCCCTGCCAATAATGTCGCCAGCATCAGCGACCGCGCCGGCAAGCGGCTGGAGATAAAGCCGCGGAGCTCCTGGCTGCTGTTTCAAATTCCGGAATCGGTTATCCGGCAGCACTTCGAGGAATTGACGGGCAAGCCCTATGTGCAGGAATTCGCCCTGGCGCCGGTGAGCTTCCGCCAAGGCGGCGCGCAGGGGCTCTACCAGACCCTTCGTCAGGCCGAAAAGGATCTCATGACCGCTCGCCCGGTTGAAAGGGTGATGCTCGCAAAGGCCTACAGCGAGCTTCTTCTGGTCAAGCTGTTTGCGAAGCTTCCGCACAATCTTTCCGATGCCTTCCATCGTGGAACATTGGAAAGTGCGCCGCGCCAGCTTCTGAGGGCGGAGGCCTTCATGCGCGACAATCTGCACAATGCGATCATGCTGGAAGATCTCGCCCATGCCGCAAGCTGCAGCCCGCGCGCGCTGCAACGCATGTTCAAGACCTATCGCGGCGACACGCCGATGGGAATCCTGTGCAACTACCGGCTGGCCGCGGCCCACGGCGCCATCAAGGGAGGCCAGGCCGAGAGCATCACCGATCTTGCCATGAGCCTGCAATTTTCCAATCCCGGCCGGTTCTCCGTTCTCTACAAGCATGCCTATGGCTCCAGCCCGTCGTCGATCCTTCGGTTTACCCGGGAGCGTAGTGACGATGTCGGAACGGCTTAGTGTGTTCCGAGCAATGATGCCTCATCAAAACTGCCTCCATGCCGTTCAGGATTGTCGATGCCGTTGAAGTTCGGATTATTGTGTGTTCTCGCCTGCGTTCTTACGGGCTGTGCATTACCGGAGGCCGGACCCAAGGCCTCCCGCATATTGGAGGAGGCGGCGGCGCGTACCGTGCCACCATTTGCGCTGGTCGACGTGATATCGACGGCAATGGTCAGGAGTGCCGCACGGCCGGACGCCAGTCTGGCGGCTTATTTCGGCGAAGGCGCGCGTGATCCAGGCCTGAAGATCGCCGTTGGTGACGTGGTCTCGGTCAGCCTTTGGGAGGCCCCGCCTGGAAGTTTGTTCGGGATGGCAGCCAGTGCCTCGGGGCAGCAGCAGGCGACGGGCAGTTCCGTTACGATCCCGCCGCAAACCATCAATAGCGATGGCACGATCAGCATTCCCTATGTGGGACGCATCAACGCGGCCGGCCGGACGCCTGCCTCCGTTGAGCGAGCCGTGATCTCCGGCCTTACCGGTAAAGCGGTGCAGCCGCAAGCGCTGGTGACGGTGCAGCAAAGCGCCTCGAACACGGTCACAGTTACAGGCGAGGTTGCCGGTGGCGCACGTGTCGCGCTGTCGCCGGCCGGCGATCGCGTACTCGATGCGATTGCCGCGGCAGGAGGGTTGCGCGCCAGCGTCAACGACAGCGTCGTCTATCTGACGCGGGGACGCCGGACGATGCACCTGCCTTTTACCGCGATTGTCCAGAACCCGCGCGAGAACATAAGATTGCGGCCCGAGGACGTGGTCACCGTCGTGCGCGAGCCGACAACCTACACGATCCTTGGCGCATCGGCGCAGAATGGCGAGGTGCCCTTCAGCGTACAGCATCTGACGATGGCAAATGCGGTGGCACGCGCGGGAGGACTTCAGGATTCCCGCGCAGATGCTTCGGGCGTCTTCCTCTTCCGTTACGAGCCGCTCGACATTGCCCGCCGCATGGTCGCACCGAACAATCCGTTGCTAAGGCGCGGTGGACCGATTCCGATCGTCTATCGGTTCAACCTGAAAAACGGCTCGACGCTGCTCGCCATGCAGAGCTTCGAGGTTCAGCCGCGCGACATCATCTACATTTCCAATGCCTCCTCGATCGATATTCAGAAATTCATGGGTCTCTTCCAGGGCGTCACGGGAACTGCACTGTCCGCCGCATCGGTCGGCATATCCGCATCGACGGCAAACTGAGGATATCGCTCGAAAGCCGTGACAGCAGCGAGAGAGCTGCGGGAATCGAGGACGTTTCATGATGTTGCCCGGTCTGCGAATTGCATTGCGAGCATGCCGGATCAAGGCCGGATCGAGAGGGATAAGATGAGTTCTTCGCCGCTGCTGCACCTTCACGAGTTGATGGCTTTCGATCGGCATCAGGCCGAGGCTGCCATTTTGCAGCGGGTAAGCAGCTCCTATCTCGGGAACCATACGGCCCTGGTCCGCGTGCTCGGCCGCTACAAGCTCTATATCGATACCCGCGACAGGGGTTTCGGGTCCCATGTCCTCCTGGACGGTTTCTGGGAAATCTGGCTGACCTTGTTCTGTGCGCGCAACGTCAGGCGCGGCATGACCGCGATCGATGTCGGCGCAAACTTCGGCTATTACTCGCTTCTGCTGGCTGAGCTCGTCGGAGCCAAGGGCGAACTGATCGCCGTGGAACCCAACCCGCATGCTGCGGATTTCCTGCGCCGCAGCGTCGAGCTCAACGGACTGCTCGGACGAACGCGGATCGAGAGGCTGGCGCTCGGCAGCGTGGCATCGGGCGAGGCATCTCTCTATGTTCCCCATAGCGAGCCGAAGAACGCCCTGATCGTCGCAGAGACTTTCCTGCCACACCCCCAGGATGGCTCCCTCATCAAGGTTCCGGTGACAACGCTCGACCGGTTGAGCGCGTCCTGCACGCGCGTCGACTTCATAAAGATCGATGCCGAGGGGGCCGAAGAAGTCATCATCGAGGGAATGGGCGAGACCATTGCCCGCCACAAGCCGATGCTTGTCGTCGAATTCAATCCCGCACGCTACACCGATGCACGCGGTTTCCTTGAGCGGCTTGCCGGCATCTACGGATCGCTTCGGCGTCTCGACTTCAGTGGTGAAGCTGTCCCCATCACCTGCGCGGACCTGCTCGAGAAATACGGGGCCGACGACTCGCTCCTCGTCCTTTCCCGCGACAAGCCGGCCTGAGGACGGGGAGGGATGCAAGATGCCGAAGGAGAGACGGGAGTGAGCCAGACGATCCTTTACGATGGCCTCAATCTTTCGCTGAAGAAGGGCACCGGCGTGGCGACCTACACGAGGAGCCTGATGTCGACGGCGCGTGCGTTGGGCTACCAGACCGGAGTCGTCCACGGAATGCCCGGAAACGTTCCGAAGGATCCCATACTGCGGGAAGTGCTGCTGTTTGACGATTCCAGCGCCCGTGTGCCAGGCGCGCTTTCCGCGACAAAGCGATGGCTGCGCCGCCGCATTGCCGCGCCATTCGGCATCAAGCCGGTTCCGATTCCGCTGAGCGGAACAGTCATTCTGAAGTCGCTTCAAGCGCAGCTCGGCGATTCCGGCATGCTTTACGCCTCCAACGACCTGTTCCAGCTCGCGAGATACCATTTCAAGCGCTACGGCAGCAATCTTACCATGAAATTCGAGGCCCAGCCGGATCTCCTGCATTGCACCTATCCCATGCCGATTGCGGCGAAGAAGGCGCTGAACATCTATACGATCCACGATTTGGTTCCGTTGCGGCTGCCTTATCTGACCGAGGACGACAAGCGCTATCACTACAAGATGCTTCGGTCCCTCGTGCGGCGGGCCGATCATATCGTGACCGTGTCCGAGACTTCCCGCGCCGATATCATCAAGGTTCTCGGCGCCGACGAGGCGAGGGTCAGCAATACCTATCAGGCGGTTCACGTGCCGGAACAGCTTCGCGCCAAGCCGGCCGATGTGATTGCCAACGAGCTTGCCGGCATCTTCCATCTCGACTGGAAGGGATATTTCCTTTTCTTCGGTGCCTTCGAGCCGAAAAAGAACATTTCGCGGCTGGTCGAAGCCTATCTTGCGACAAAGACGAACAAGCCGCTCATCATCGTCGGCGCTCCGGGATGGAAGGGCGCGGAAACACAGCAACTCATCGATGATGATCGGTTCCGCTTCTATCTCCGTGCCGACGACCGCATCCTGCCGCAACGGCAGATCCAGCGTTTCGACTTCGTTTCCTATCCCTTGCTGATAAGCCTGATCAGAGGCGCGCGCGCCGTGCTGTTTCCTTCGCTTTACGAAGGCTTTGGCCTGCCGGTGCTCGAATCCATGCAGCTCGGAACGCCGGTCCTGAGCTCCACGGAAGGGTCGATCCCGGAAATTGCCGGAAATGCTGCGTTGCTGGTCGATCCGTACAATACCGAGGAGATGCGCAAGGCGATCGTCAGCCTGGATCAGGACGACGCGCTATGCGCCTCGTTTGCCAAGGCCGGCCCGAGGCAGGCGGCACGCTTCTCGCCGGGTCGGTATCAGCAGAAAGTGAGCGCGCTCTATGACACGCTTTTCAATGGATAATCACGGGAGAGCTTGGGTATGACCATCCTCTTCGCCTTCGGCATGCCGGGTGTCATGTCTTCCTGGGGTGTCGCCGCCGTCCATGCGCTCGCACGCGAAGCCTTCGGCGACTACGCAATCATCGCAACGGACACGATCGAGGATCTCAAGCGACACGTCCAGAGCCGATCGGGGATGCATGCCGTGCTCGTCTCGCAATTTCCGGAAGCCAGGCTGTCGGAACTGATCCGCAGGATCAACGTGCCTTTTCTGCTGTTTCTCGAAGATCCCATCGATGCGGTCTCCTATCTCGCACGCGCCACCGAACAGCGGGATATCGGCCTGGTCAGGGCCGTGTCGGCGAGCCTTGCCTGTCTGGAGCCGCTTGCGAACGCTTCCGCGGCACTGGTCCTGCGCCGCAACGACGTCAGTCAAAAGGGCAGCATCGATCTGCTGCTCAGGAAGATCGACGACCATTTCGGCACCGATCTGACTTTGGAGCAGATTGCAAACGCGCTGCTGCATGTCGGCATGACGCCCTCCGGCCAGTTGTCGCTCGCCGAAGCGCCGAAACTGGAGAAGGCCGCGGCGGCTGTCATCGCGGGATATCTGACGCCGCAGGAGGAGGTGCCCGAACTCAGCGAGTCCCTGCGCGAGACGGCAAGGAAGGTCCTTCACCCGTTGGAGTTCGGTCAGGCCGGGGCTTTCGGCACCGCCATCTCCTGGCCGCAAGAGACATTTTTTTCCGGTGACAGATTGGAGCAGGGCCTGGATGAACCCGTGGACCTGACCGGAGGAGCCCGCTGCCTGATCTATGGCCCCTATCTGCACTTGCCGACCGGCCACTGGAATGCGAAGCTCAATTTCGATGTGGATGAGGACTGCTACGGACAGATCTTCACGATAGAAATTCATGCCGCCGAATTGCTGGGGAGGCTGCGGGTCTGTCCGCAAGGCACGGGTTCATTCGAAGCGGCGGTGCCGATTGATGTCGTCGATCCGCGCGCTCCGATCGAAATTCGCCTGATGATGGACAGCGGCGCCATCGAGGGACGACTTTCCGCCTGGAGTGTCGAGTGGCGGCGAGCCGCCTGACCCAACCCGCCGTGCCTGGCTTCGCACGCCATGGAGCCAGAGGGCATGCTTCCGACAGCGAAGGCATCTTGATTGCCGGCTCGTTTTGCTATGCCGAGCATTATTTTATTGCTCAATATTTCCAGCTCCAGGAATTTTGTAAACCAACGTTTCCCGCGCTGAAAATTCCGTACTGGCGCCGCAAAACCCTTCTTTTCAGCGAATTGATAGTTTGTATAAGAGTTGAGAAAACGGAATGAAGCCCATGAACGCCAGCGCCCCACCGGATATTCTGATCGTCGATGATGACCACGAGATACGTTCGCTCCTGGGCCGGTATCTCGAGGAACAGGGGTTCCGTGTCGCCACGGCGAGCGACCTTCGCGGATGCAACGACGCGCTGAACCGCCGCCAGCCAGACCTGTTGGTGCTGGATGTCATGCTTCCCGATGGATCCGGCCTCGATCTCTGCCGTGATTTGCGAAACCGCCGTCCGCGGGTTCCCGTCATTCTGCTGACCGCCTTGAAGGAGGACATCGATCGTATCCTCGGTCTTGAGATCGGTGCCGATGATTATCTCGGCAAACCGTTCAATCCGCGTGAGCTGGCCGCTCGCATTCGCGCCGTGCTGCGTCGTACGAACGAGGACTCTTCGGCGGAGCCTGAGCAAAGGCGCTATCAGTTCGCGGATATGGTGCTTGATCCGCAACTTCGTCGGGTGAGCAAGGATAACGGCGAGGTCATTGCGCTGACTGGTGCCGAATTCGACCTTCTCAAGGCGTTCCTCGAGCGCGCCGGCCGGCTGCTGTCGCGCGATCAGCTGCTCGACTTGACACAGGGACGCGATCGCGACCCCGCTGATCGTTCGATCGATGTCCTGATGAGCCGGCTGCGCCGCAAGCTGGGAGAAACAACGGAAGATCCCATTTTCAGAACGATCCGCAACGGCGGCTATCAGCTCGTCGTCCCGGTAACGGCTATCAAAGGCGATTCATGAGGTCACTTGGTGCGCGCCTGGCGCTACTCCTGCTGACAGCCATCGTCCTGGTCGTCATTTCGTCGTCTTTCGTGGCAAGCCTTGTCATGCGAGGGCCGCGACCGGACATGACGATCGATGGGACGGCCCGGCAGCTTGCCGTTCTCGCGACCTTCGCGGAGAAGGATCGCGCCATGGCGGAATCGGCAGGGCTGATCGTTGCTCCCATGCCAGCAGGCGGGCCTACTGACGAAGAGCTCTCCCGCTTTCTCACCGAGGCGCTGCTTCGCATCTCCGGAATGCGCGAGGCAATCATATCACGCCAGTCGACGGGTGGGTTGATAGCGTCATTGAAGCTCTCCGACGGCAACTGGCTGGTCATGCCGATGGGGCCGCACGGCCCGCCTCCGGACGGCTGGAAGATCCTTGTCGGCTGGCTCGGCCTCATCATCATCGGCAGCGTGCTCGTTTCCATCTTTGCCGCTTCCAAGATCATGAAGCCGCTGCGTCTGTTGGAACAGGCCGTGGCGGCAGTCAATCCCGACGGCACGCTGCCGCATATACCCGAAAGCGGCCCGGGCGAAATTCGTGCCACCGCGCAAGCGCTCAACGGTCTCTCAGCAAGAGTGAAGGCTGCCACGGAAAGCCGGATGCGCCTTGTTGCCGCCGCTGGACATGATCTGCGAACGCCGATGACCCGGATGCGGTTGCGTGCTGAGTTCATCCGGGACGATGAAGAGCGGCGCAAATGGCTTGCCGATCTGGAGGAACTGGACAGGATTGCCGATAGCGCCATCGGCCTCGTTCGCGAAGAGATTTCCAAGGACAGCCTGGAGCAGGTTCGGCTCGACAGGATTGTCGAAGGTATCGTCACTGAACTGAAGGCGATCGATATGAACGTCAAGAGCGGCGATCTGGAGCAGGCGACGATCTGCGCGGGGCCGCTGGCCGTCACCCGCGCCTTGCGTAACCTGCTCATCAATGCCGCGACGCATGGCCAGTCGGCGACGGTGACGGTCACGCATCTTGGCAACCGGGCCGTCGTGAGGATTATCGATACCGGTCCCGGCATCCCCGAGGATCGATTGGATCAGGTGTTCGAACCCTTTTTCCGAATCGATATCGCAAGGCAAAGATCCTTCCCCGGCGCTGGCCTCGGCATGGCTATTGCACGCGAAATCGTCACCCGATTCGAGGGCGAAATTACCGTGCGAAACCGCCAGCCGCGGGGGCTTGAGCAAGTCGTGTCATTCAAAAGCGCCGAGACTAAGACCGCGGGTTGATCAAACAGAAAAGACCGAACGGATCAGCGGCATGCAAATGCGGCCACGCTCCAAGATAGCGGTCGGGTAAAGACCCGAATTTTGCCTCAAAACAGGATTTACTTGCGTAGGATTTTCGAAATTCTATGAACGACAGTATTTGCAGTAAGCTCATAGAACTTACTAAATAATGTTTCCGCGATAGAAAAGCCGAGACAACAAAATTCGTCAAAATGCCCTGTTTCAGCAACATTCGGAAATGTTCTGAGCGCCAACTGATGTAAAATTGTTGTCGATCAGCAGCTTGGCTCGAGCAGGCTTTGATCGCCCCGCATACCCGGCTTCGCCATGACGCCCCCAACACGAATGGCGAAGCCGGATTGCTTTCCGGTAACGCCACCACGATTTTATCCAGGATAATCAGTCTCTTGAGAGTGCCGCCACTGGATCGAGCAGCGAAGCGCTGCGCGCCGGCAGATAGCCGAACGTAAGGCCGATGGCGCAGGAGCAAGTGAAGGCGAGCATGATTGAACTCGCCGAATAAACCAAAGTAAAATTGGATCCGAAATAATTGAATGCGGCACCGAAGCCAAGTGCCGTTGCAATGCCCAAAGCGCCGCCCAGCAGACAGACCAGCACGGCTTCAATGAGAAATTGCTGCAGGATGTCCTGGCGTCTTGCACCGACTGCCATGCGCACGCCGATTTCGGCAACGCGTTCGGATACCGAGACGAGCATGATGTTCATGACGCCGATGCCGCCGACCAGCAGCGAGATGACGGCGATGGACGAGATAAGCAGAGTCATCGTCCGAATGGTGCTCGTGATCGTCTGACGGATATCGTCGGTGTTGAGGACGAAGAAATCCCTGTTGCCGTGGCGACGTTCCAGAAATTGGGTCACAGCCGCCTCGGCTGTCGAGCTATCGGCGTCATCAGCAACACGCACGGTAACGCTACGCAACGACATGTCGCCGAGGAAGCGGGCTTGTACGCCGGTATAGGGAAGGTAAACTGAAAGATTGTCGCTGGAGCCGAAGCCTCCCTGCTGCGCGGCGATAACACCAATGACGCGCACGGGGACCTTGCCAACGAAGATCGTCTGCCCGATCGGGCTGAGGCCTTTGTCCGCAAACAGCGCCGTCACTGTGTTCTGATCGATCACCGCATCCTGCGTCATTCCTTGGACGCCGTCGGAATCAAACAGCCGGCCCGCGACCAATTTTGATCCTTTCACCGAAAAATACGCGTCGCCGACGCCGTTGATTAAAGCATTTGCCTCCGTCGCACCGAAGCGCACGGTGTTGCTGGTGGAGACGGTCGGCGTGACGGCGGCCACATAGGTGAGCTTTGCCAGCGCATCAGCATCGGCAACCACCAAGGTTTTTATGCGTCCGGACCGGGTATCGCCGAAGCTCTTGCCGGGAAAGATCTCCAGCGTGTTCGTGCCGAGGCTGTTGATATTTGCCAGAACCTTTCGCTGCGATCCCTCGCCAAGCGCTATGACGCTGACGACCGACGCAATACCAATAATGATTCCCAGCATGGTCAGGAAGGTACGCAGCCGATGTGCTTGCAGTGCAAGCATCGCCATCCGGAACGCTTCGAGTAACCGACCCGTCATTTCGCCCCAGCCCGACCTGCCGGCGCGGGCCTCGGCAAGGGAGGCTTGGGGTTCCGCCGTTTCGTTTCGCGTCCGTCGGTCGGCGACTATGCGGCCATCGGAAATTTCGATGATGCGGTCGGCGCGCGAAGCGACATTCATGTCGTGAGTGACGATGACGACCGTATGCCCCTCGGCATGCAATCCGCCGAGAATGCGCAGTACCTCTTCGCCGCTCTGCCGATCGAGTGCACCGGTCGGCTCGTCGGCAAGAATGACATTGCCATTGTTCATCAAGGCACGCGCAATCGAGACGCGCTGCTGCTGGCCACCGGAAAGCTGGCCCGGCCGATGGCTGCCGCGTTCACCCATGCCGAGACGCTCAAGCAGTGCGATGGCACGTTCACGTCTCGTCTCGGTCGGCCGCCCGGCATAGATCGCCGGCACCTCGATGTTGCCGATCGCCGTCAATTCCGAAAGCAGATGGTAGCGCTGGAAGATAAAACCGAAATGTTCTCGCCGCAGCCGGGATAGCGCATCGCTGTCGAGGCTATGCGTATGCACGCCAGCGATCGCGTAGGTACCGCCGGTGGGGCGATCGAGCAGGCCGATGATGTTCATCAGAGTCGATTTTCCGGAGCCGGAAGGCCCGACGATGGCAACCATCTCGCCTTCGGCTATCGACAGATCGACATCCTGCAACACCGCGATAGTGCGGTCGCCCGACCGGTATTCGCGCCGCACGCGCCGCAATTCGATGATGGGGAAGGGCACGGCTTAGAATCCCATGGGCGGCGGGCCGCCATTGCTGCTGCTCTTCGTCGCCGTGGCGCTCGCCTCCCCGATAACGACATTCTCGCCCTCCGATAGGCCGGACCGGATCTCGGCGGAGACATTGTTGTTGAGGCCGATGGTGACCTTGCGCTGGTTTCGCTTGCCATCGTCGCCCAGCGTCTGAACGACATAGGAGCCGTCTGCCGACTTGGCGCCCAATGCGGAGGAGGGGATGGTGAGCACATCCTTGGCCTCGCCGAGCACGATGTGAACTTCGGCCGACATATAGGTGCGGAAATAGTTCTCGCGGTTGGGCACGGCGAAGACGCCGTTGTAGTAGATTGCCGAGGATGAGGACGACGATGTCGTACTGCTGACGGAGGACGAGGTGGTGGTCGAGGAGGTAACGCTGCTGTCACTGGTGATCGATTCCGGTGCCGGTTCGATCGATTGCAGCGTGGCGTCATGGCGCGTACCGGGATCACCCAGAATGGTGAAATAGATAGGCTGTCCTGCCCTGACCTTGACGACATCGGCTTCCGATATTTCAGTGCGGACGATCATCGTATCGAGCTGCCCCAGAATGACGATGGTCGGCGCCGATTGGGCCGCATTGACCGTCTGGCCCTGCTGGTTGACGATGGCAAGCACGGTGCCGTCCATCGGCGCCGTGATGTGCGTGTAGGAAAGATTGGCGCGCGCCGTTTCGACCGCAACTTCGGCAGAGGTGATCTGCGCATCGAGAGCCGCGATCTGGGCGGTGATCTTCTTGACGCTCGCTTCCGCGCTATCAAGGTCGGCCTTGGAGCCCGCTTGATTGCGGAATACCGTCTGCTGGCGGATGAGCGTGAGCTGTGCATTCGCAAGATCGGCCTCGCTTTCCTGACGCTGTGCCTTGACGTTTGCGAGGGAGGCCTGCGCGGTCTTCAGGTCGTTGCTTTGCGTGGTCGAATCGATTTCGGCAACCAGCGTATCCTTCTTCACCGTATCACCGAGCTTGACGTGAAGTGCCGTGATCCGCCCGGAGACCTGTGCACCGACGGCAACCAGATTCACCGGCTTGAATGTGCCCGAGGCGAGCACGGCTTCCTCGACATTGCCGCGTGTCACCGGCGCCGTGATGGCGGATGATGTCTGCCGATCGAAATAGCCATAGCGGAAAGAAATGAAGCCGACTGCGGCGAGCGCAAGGAGAGCGACAAACAAAAGGTGCCGTCGTCGGATGCTTCTACGTGGCCGAGGCTTGGCAGGTGCTGCGTCCTTGGTGCGTTTCGGACTGGCGGTTGCCGGCGCTTTCTGATCCATGGTGTTCAGCATGAGACTACTTGGCCATCGCTAGATGTGGGCCGGTATTGGTGTCGACCACGGCTGGTTTCGAGGCGTCGATCTGCCCGTCCCAGCCTCCGCCGAGGGCCTTGTTGAGCGAGATATAATCGGTGGCGATCGAAGCTCTGCTTTGAATGACGGACTCCTCGGCGCTGTAGAGCGAACGTTCGGCATCGAGCACATCGAGAAAACTCGAGACGCCGGCCTGGTTCAGCGTGCGCGAGAGATCCGATGCGTTGCGATAGGAGTTGCTGGACGAAACGATCTTGGCGTATTTCAGCCGCTCTTGGGTCAGAGATACGACCGCATTCTCGACATCCTCCATGGCCGACAGCACGGCCGACTGGTAGGCGATGAAATATTGGTCTCGCTGCGCCTTGGCGACATCGACTGCGGCCTTGAGCTGGCCGCCCTGGAAGATCGGGACCGTCAGTGACGGCCCGAATGTCCATCCGATGGAGGATTTCTTCGCCAGATCGCCGATGCTCGTGGCTGACGAAGAAATGTCGCCTGTCAGCGAGATCGACGGATAGCGATTGGCTTCGGCCTCACCGATCTTGGCCGTGTATTGCGCAAGTTGCCTCTCCGCGAGACGAACGTCCGGCCGCGATGTCAGGATATCGGCGGGAATGCCGGTTGAGACATTCATCCTGGGACTTGGAATCGGCCCGCTGCCCTTGAGCCTTTCCTCGAGCGTGGCTGGCGGCTTGCCTAGCAGCACGCTCAGACGGTGCACCGCTTGCATATAGGAGATTTCGTAGGTCGGAATATCCGACTCAGTGCTGCTGGCGAGAGCATCGGCCTTGGCCGTGTCGACGGCGGTAGCACTGCCTGCGAGATACTCCGCGTGAGTCAGGGCTGCGCTCTTGCGTTGTGATACGGCACTGCGCTTGGCGAGATCGCGCAGCGCCTGGTATTCGCGCGCTTGCACATAGTAGGACGCGACGTCGCCGATCAATGTCAGCATGGTGTCGCGTAGCTGCTCGTCGGCGGCATCGACACCATATTTTGCCGCCTCGGTGGCGCGCTTGTTGCCGCCGAAAAGATCGAGTTCCCAACTGGCGTCGAAGCCGCCGTCATAGAGCGTGGAGAACGTGGCGTCGGTTGTGCCGCTTGATGCGGCCGACGTACGTGTTCGCGTTCCCGAACCGGTTCCCTCGACGCTCGGCAGTAATGCGCCTTTCTGCTCGCGGTAAGTGGCACGTGCTTCACGGATTTTTGCCTTGGCCGTCGCCACATCCAGGTTGCTGGCCATGGCCTCCTCGATCAGCGCATCAAGTGTCGGATCCTTGAGTTGCTTCCACCATTGAGACAATTGCGGCGCCTTCGAAGGCTTCGTTCTGGCTTTGCTGCCCCAATGAGACGGCATTGCAAGGTCGGGTGTCCGGTAATCCGGGCCGACGACGCAGCTTGTCAGCGTCCCGGCAAGTGCGGCCGCTATGGCTATATGTGGCAAGCTTTTGCTTGGACGCGAACATGTCGACAAGATTTTTATCCCTGATCAATTAGTCTTTTGCGTTGGCTTTTGTTGATCCTTGCGCAGGCAACGGAACGTTTCAGGGAGGCCGCCTGCGTTTCCCGTCGGAAGGCTGGCGCCAGCACACGACAGGTCCGAGAACGCCGGGCGGGGCGCTCCCGGACCATTCAGCCCAGAGGGGCTGCTCCTTCCAATCGACAGGTGCGTCCGGGGGGATCTCGATCGATTGGAGGTGGAGAGGAAATGATCTGGATCGACTAAACAGCGGCTTCTTTCCTGATCGAACCTCTGTTGCGATCAGCGGAATGCATGAGGGCCGGGAATAAGGAAACGTTCGGCATCCTCAAGCTTTGCAAGCTGATCCGCGGTCAAAACCTTCTGAAGAGCGGTAGCCTTGTCCTTGAGGGCAGTTGCCTTGGCAACACGATCGAGAGCACCATCGGCGAGACGTTCACCAAAGAGTTCCGTCGGCTTGTCGGCCTCGCGATCGAGCTGCCGCGTGGTGTCACCATTCGCGGGCGGCGGGCCGGGGGGCTGATGCTTTGGGAAGGCCAGAAAATCCGTAAGCGCGTTGGTATAGTCCCGCCAGGCATCGAGCTGAGCGCTGCGAATGCCGATCAAGGTTTCCATCGCCGACAACTTGCCTGCCAGTTCCAGGGTCGGGCTCGGCGGGTGAGGGAGGCCATGCAGCGGCATGGGCATGTCTTCGCCGAAAGCCATCATCGGGCCTTGGGGATGCGGACCGGGGAAACCCCAACCCTCTGGCGGCATGTGAGCTGGAGGTGGCGATGCCATCTCGGCGATGGGTGTGGTTTGAGCGTCTGGCGTCGCGGCCGGCTCGCTGGCGAGCGCCGAAGCGGCGATGCCGCCGATAGCCGTTATCAACAAAGTTGCGACGATATATTGTTGCCTCATGATCAGTGCCTTCATTACCATTGACTGATGCTGAGGCTAGCGGGGCCATATGAACGCAATAGGTCTCGACATTTCCGAATGTTTCTCCTTGGGGAAGGTTGCGAACGAAGTTTGCCAGGGGAGGCGGCGGCAACAATTCATTACAACTTTTCTTGGCGGACCACGCGCAGAGCGAACATTGCAACCGCACCAAGACCGGATCCAGAATCGAAGCTGCTGCTGTTCATAAGGCGTTAATCCCAGCGCAAGTGACGCTATCGCCATGAAAAGAGCCGCACCTTTGGGTACGGCTCCTTTCGAGACTTGCTCGACGCGCTGTTTCGGGGCAGGCCGACAGCTTTCCTATTCCTTGCCGCTCGCGGCAGCCGACGTCGATTGCCCGGCTTCCTTCAAGGCAGCCGCGCATTCCTCGCAGCATACCTCGACCGATTTGCCGCCAAGATTGACCTTGATCGTGTCTGCGCCGAGTTCGCAGTCGCAGGCGGCGCATGTTGTTCTCTTCATGTCGTGATCCTTTCCCGATTAGTCCCCTTGCCGGGGCAGGATCATGAAAGCATCGATCGCCGGATAGGTGCTGTCAGAATCTTTAGCGAACCGCGTAGCGCTTCGGCTTCAATTGCGCCGAGCGCTGAAATTCCGCCGGCGTCTGCCCATAGGTCTGCTTGAAGGCTGCGCTGAAATGGCTGTGACTGGAAAAGCCGAGATCGAGCCCGAGCATGGTCAGGTCGTCGTAAGTGCCGAGAAGATCGAGTGCCCGTGCCAGCCGCAACCGCAACTGATAGCGATAGAGCGGAATGGCTTCGACCTGCTGGAAGACCTGTGTCAGGTATACCGGCGAGACGCCGACCTCCTTGGCAATCTCGGCAAGCGTCCACCGCCGGGCGAGATCGGAGGACAGGACGAGTTTCGCCCGATCGACCAGTTTCTGCCGGCCGAAGCTTGCGCCCGCCTCATGGGAAGTAAGCTCGCCGAGCGAGCGGCGCACCAGCGTCAGCGCCAGCGTTTCGCCCTCCAGGCTTTCGGCTATGTTGCGGCTGAGCCCATGACGAAGCATCGCCACAAGCGCTTGCGCTCGCGGGTCGATGCGACGGCGCTGACGGCGGAAGACGACGCCTTCGCCCAATTGTATCTGTTCCTTTGGCGCGAGCTCATGCAGCAGGGCCTCGTCGATCATGAGATCGAGACAGGAATCGCCACCCTCGACGGGGTGGCTGATCCTGTAGTCCTGGCCGCGATTGAAGAAGACAACCTGATTGGCTTCCGAAACGGCCTCGCTTTGACCGACGTGCCGCTTGAAGACGCCGCGATAAGTATAGACGAGGCTTGTCTTGTGGGCGCACTCCTCATCGCTCTTATGCCGACAGTCGCCATTGCAGAGAACATCGCGGATGAGGACGCTTTTCGTCTTCAGCAGCACCGTTGTCGAAAATTGTAGCATGCCGAAATCCTCATCCCACCGCTTCAGCCGGTTGCATAGCGTGAACCTAGCACGTTCCGCTTCATATTTTTAGTAGCGACTGTAAACATGGACATCGCTTCCGGCTTGCCCGCGAGAAAGCCCTATGTCCTTCAGCTGGTCGTCGGAAAGCTCAAGCAGTGCATTGCGATTTCTTCTCTCGGCAATTTTGCGCGCAAGGAGGCGCACCATATCGATGAAGACCGAGAGAGGGGTATGCCGGGCCTTGCGGACGGCACAGCTGCGCTCGGTAAAAATTGTGATGTTTGCGACTTGCATGGCGATACTCCACCGCTTGTTTCGATGGAGACAGTGAACCATTGAGAGGGCTTCCGCGCTGTCAGATAATTTAGCGATCGACGAGGCAGCCGAGCGAGACCAACGTCCTATATGCGATAGTGACAAACAATCGTGGATAGCGGTTGCAATATCAGTATTTTTATTGTCGACATCTTGCCCACAGCGACGATAGTGTCGCGGCCATCCTGCATAAGGTCGAGTTTATCGAGGAGAGTGAAAATGTCGTGGCAACATCCCATCCCCCGGATCACCGAAGAGGAACGGCAGCAACGCCTTTCGCGGCTTCGCCAGCTTCTCGACGCGCATAGACTGGCCGGCATGCTGCTCGGGCCGACGGAAAGTCTGCGATATTTCACCGGGCTCGTCTGGCATGCGAGCGAGAGGTTTCTGGGCGCACTCGTCACGCCGACCGCGCTCTATTACATCGTTCCCGGCTTCGAGCGCAGCCGCGTAGAGACGCTGCCGCATCTGCCGGCCGAAATCCTCGAATGGCAGGAAGAGGAGAGCAGTGCGGCATTGATCGCTCGCACGCTCGGAAATTCAGGTATTTTGGCGCTCGACGACAATATGCCGCTCTATTTCTATAACGCATTGGCGACCGAGCTTGGAGCCGAAAGGCTGACCGATGGCGGATTGCTCATCAACGGCCTGCGGCGGATCAAATCTCCCGCGGAAATCGCGCTCATCCAATATGCGATGAACTTGACGCTCGATGTGCATAAGCAGGCCCATGCCTTGCTCAAGCCGGGAATCCGCGCCTCAGACGTGGTCGCGTTCATCGACCAGCGGCATCGCGAAGCGGGTGCCCATGGCGGTTCGACCTTCTGTATCGTGTCTTTCGGCGAGGCGACATCGCTTCCGCATGGCGCAGACGGCGATCAGACGCTCGGCGAAGATGACGTTATCCTGGTGGACACGGGCGCACGCATCGACGGCTATCATTCTGATCTGACGAGAACATACAAGCTGAAAGCCGGCGATAGCGCCTTCGAAGACGCCTGGGCGATCGAGCGGGAGGCGCAGCAAGCGGTTTTCGATGCGGCTAAGCTGGGCGCTGCCTGCTCCAGCCTCGATGATGCGGCACGGGCCGTGCTGGCAAAATATGCACTTGGCCCCGATTACAAGCTGCCGGGCCTGCCGCATCGCGCCGGCCATGGCCTCGGGCTGGACATCCATGAGGAGCCTTACATCGCGCGCGGCAATGCGATGGCACTTGCGCCCGGCATGTGCTTTTCGAACGAGCCGATGATCGTCCTTCCGCAGAAATTCGGCATCAGGCTCGAGGATCATATCCATATGACGGCGGACGGCCCGTGCTGGTTTACCCAGCCATCCAAGGGACCGACCGAACCTTTCGCCTGATGGCAGAGACAGCCCGGCGCTCGGGCGCCGGACAATGCCCCGATATCGGCTTTCTGCGTCCGCCGAAACTTACCCCTGGAACGGGATGGTTCGCCCGGGCTGCTTTGCCTGCTCCTTGGTATAGGAAACGCCGTGGACCTTGAGGCCCTGCGCGTTGAGCAGGGTAATGATACCGCCCTTGTTGGATAGGGTGACGGGCGGTTGGATCTCGACCACCTGCGTCGCGCCGGCGGCGATCGAACCGCTGAGCGCCATCGCATTCTTCTGCTTGTCTTTGATCTGCCAGCCAGTGAGATCGACCGGCACGTCGGCGGTATTGAGCAAGGTGACAGTTTCCCGCTCGGGCGTCTTCACGTCGTTGACATAGGCAGCGATGATGCGCACCAGCCCATCCGGCACGTCGAAGGTGGGTATGGCGTCGCGATCGACCGGCGTATGCGGCAAGTTCGGATGATCTTGATCCTGTGGCACGATGAGCGACCCGTCCTTATCGTCCGAATGCCAAGCCTGCGTCCGGAATTTCATGAAGATCGCAACCCATTGTTGCTCGCGGGGAAACTCCAATATCAGCCCGCCATCCTGCCATGGGCCGTTCTGAGAGGCATATTTGCCGGGCGGATTACCCTGGTTGAAATGAATGTCATGGATGCCGCGGCCGGGCTTGAAACCGAAATACTGGTCGGCCTTGTTGTTTTCCGGTCCCCAGGTCTCGCCGAAGGCGTAGATCATCGCCTGTTCGTCCGACATGGCGCGCTGGATATAGGCGTCGATCTTTTCGTTGAGATCATTGTCCGGGCCAGCCGCCGAGATCGGCAGCGGCTTCAGTTCCCATGGCTGCATGAGATTGCCGCGGATGAAATCGAGCGCGACGCCGCCGGGCTGGCTTGATGTCGGATGCAAGCCTTCCGGTAGCTCCGCCAACTGGGCGGTTATCGGGTGTTCAAAACGGGACCGCACAAGGAACTCGACCTCGCTTCCATCCTGCGAGCGCACATTGATGGCGATGCGATACAGCGTCCCGTTTTCCGAAACCAGCACCTGATAATGCGGGCTTGAGCCGGTCGCCAATCGATTGTTGATGGGTCTGCCCTTGAGCACGGCGTAGTTGTTGAGCGGCATGGCATCCTCCCTTAGCCACATAAGCAGCACATAGTGTCGCATCAGAATGAAGCTTCTGCGACACCGGAGTTATCTATAGGCGTGCCGAAGTTTTTCCGTTCACGAAGTGCGAAGCCGCCATGATCATCTCGATCGAAAGGACGGCCCTTATGTCGCCCTTGTGCCGTCCTCGCCGAAGACATGCAGATGCTGCGGCGGGAAGGCGACATTCACCTGCGGGCCGGCGCTCAATGCACTGCGATCCAGCGTGAATACCTTGAACGGCAGGCCATGCAACGAGAGATGCAGGATGATGCCAAAGCCCGTGGGCTCGACAAGCTCGACATTGGCGGACATGCCGGACTGATCCGACGACAGCATGACATGCTCAGGCCGAATGCCGAGCGTCACTTTCGTACCGACAGACAATTTTAGCGGCTCCGAAAGCGGGATGACCGTGCCGTCCTTGAGCTTGACGCCATTGCTTTCATAGGTTGCGTCGAGAAAATTCATGCCGGGTGAACCGATGAAGCCGGCGACGAAGAGATTGGCCGGCCGGTCGTAAAGTTCAAGCGGGCTGCCGACCTGTTGCACCACCCCGCCATGCATGGCGACAATCCGGTCCGCCAGCGTCATCGCCTCGATCTGGTCGTGGGTCACATAGATCGATGTCGCTTTAAGATCGCTATGCAACCTCTTGATTTCGGCTCGCATCTGCTCGCGAAGACGAGCGTCGAGGTTCGACAGCGGCTCATCGAAGAGGAAGGCTTTCGGCTGGCGTACGATGGCGCGGCCCATGGCGACACGCTGACGCTGGCCACCGGAGAGCGCCTTCGGCCGGCGTTCAAGCAGCGGATCGAGACCGAGCTTCGCGGCGGCGCTGGCGACCGCCTTGGAAATGCTGTCCTTCGCCATCTTCCGCAGCCGCAGGCTGTAGCTCATATTGCCGGCGACATTCATATGCGGATAAAGCGCATAGGACTGGAACACCATGGCGATATCGCGATCCTTCGGATGCAGCTCGTTGACGCGGTTGTCCGCAATGCGGATTTCACCGCCGCTGATGTCCTCAAGGCCGGCGATCATCCTGAGCAGCGTTGACTTGCCGCATCCGGATGGACCGACGAGAACGACGAATTCGCCGTCCTTGATCCTGAGATCGATGTCGTGCAGCACCTGCACATGGCCGTAGGCCTTCTTGACGTTCTGAATATCGATCGATGCCATGTGACTAACCCTTGACCGCGCCGGCCGTCAGGCCCTGCACGAGATAGCGTTGGATGAGCAGGAAGAAGAGCGCGGCCGGAATGAGCGCCATGACGCCCGCTGCCATCATCTGCCCGAAATCCACCGAGAATTTCGAGACGAAGGTGAGAAGGCCGACCGGGAAGGTCGCTGCCTGGTTGCCGTTGATGAGCATCAGCGCGAAAAGCAGCTCGCTCCATGCGGCGGTGAAGACGAAGCCGAGCGTCGCCGCGATGCCGGGCAAGGTCAGCGGCAGGATGATCTGCCTGAAAGCCGTGAACTGTGTTGCACCGTCGATCATGGCAGCTTCTTCCAGATCCTTCGGAATGCCGTCGAAGAAGGACTGCATCAGGAAGGTGGCGAAAGGCACGTTGAAGGCCGTGTAGACGATAACGAGGCCGGTGAGGCTATTGGTCAGATGCAACGGCGTTAGGATCTTGAAGATCGGTGCGACGAGCATGACCAGCGGAAACATCTGCGTCAGCAGCATCAGCGCCACGATCCAGTATTTGGCGCGGAATTTGAAGCGCGAGAGCGCGTAGCCGGAGAGCGATGCGCATATGGTGACGGCAATCGCCGTGGAGGCGGAGACGATCAGGCTGTTCTTGAAGAAGGTCGGGAAGTCGCTGTGCTGCAGCACGAAGGCATAATGTTCCCAGGTCGTGCGCGACGGCCACATGCGCACGCCTTCGGTATAGAGCAGATCGTTCGGCGTCACCGACACCTTGAGCAGCCAGAAGAGCGGGAAGAGCGCGAAGACGACGTAGCAAAGAATTGCCAGGCGATGCGCAATGGTGGGGAGGACGGATCGTCTCATGGCTCAATCCTTGTTCATCAGTGTCTGCCGCAGCAGGATGATCAGCATGGAATAGGTGAGAAGAAGGACGAGCAGCACCAGTGCGATGGCCGAGGCGTAGCCGAAATCCAGCCGTTTGAAGGCTTGCGTGAAGATGTAGCTGGCAACGATCTGTGTGCGGTCCGCGGGGCCGCCGCCCGTCATGACGACGATCAGATCGGCGAAGTTGGACACCCAGACCGTGCGCAGCAGCACCGTGATGGCGATGGTCGGCGCCAAGAAAGGAAGCGTGATCGAGCGGAAGCGCTCGAACCAGCCGGCGCCATCGATCGATGCCGCTTCATAGAGATCGCGCGGGATCGCCTGAAGGGCTGCCAGAAGGGTGATCGCGAAAAAGGGAATACCCCACCAGACATTGGCGACGATCGGCCCCCACATCGCATAGTTCGGATCTGAGAGAATATTGCCCGGCTCGCTCATCAGGCCCATGGCATAAAGCCAGTGCGGTATCGGGCCGATGACGGGGTTGAATAGCCAGGACCAGTTGAGGCCGGCGAGGAAGGAGGGAACGGCCCAGGGCAGGAACACCAACGCCTGGACGATCGACCGGCCGAAAAAGGGTTTGTCCAGCAGTAGCGCCAGGATCAGCCCGAAGATGAACTGCAGCGCCACGGAAGCGCCGGTCCACCAAAGCGTATTCTTCAGCGCCCAGTAGAAGGCCTTATCCTTGGAGAGATCGCGAAAGTGCTCGAGGCCGATGAAGCCACCGGAAAATGGATTGAGCAACTGTATGTCGCGAAAGGCGTAGGATATGCCGATCGCCAGTGGCACCAGCATCACGGCGATGATGAGGATGAGGGCAGGGGCGCTGTAGAGATAGGGTTCCGAGGCGTCGGCAAGGCGCTTCAGCCACGGCCTGCGGTCGTGACGCCTGTCGAGCGTGTCGGTGATCGAAGTCATCTGCAAGAGTTCCCATTCGCGGCGTTCGGGCGCCGTCTGTTTAAGGTGGGCAGGAATGGCGGCGGATCGCTCCGCCGCCGAGCATGTAGGTTATTTCTTCGCGAGGAATTTCTGCTGGGCCTTGGTCAGGTAATCGGCCCATTGGTCGGCAAGATCCTTGGCCGAAATATCGCCGAGCAGCGCCTGCTGCGAGGTCTTGATCGCCAGCGAATCCTTGAAGAAGGCGAATTCTTCAAGATAGGTCGGCATCACTGTGGGAACGGTGTCCTTGTCGGCCAGTTCCTGGAACCAGCCCTTGAACTGATCGCCGGCGTAGAAGGGGTCTTTTTCCGCAGCCGTGTAGGCCGGGAGTGCGCCGATCTTCTTGTTCCATTCCAGATTGCCTTCCTTGCCTTCAAGGGTCGCGATCAGCTTCCAGGACAGGTCCTTGTTCTGGCTGGCCGAGAACATCGACCAGCCGGCATAACCAATGGTCGGGAAGGATTTACCATCGGGACCCTTTGGCAGTGGCGCTACGCCGAAATCATCTTTTTTCATGCGTTCCGCAACGGCGATCAGGGCGTCCGGATCCTGATCGAGGAAGGCGCAGGTGCCGGAATAGAAGCCGGCGACGACTTCGTTGAAGCCCCAGTTGACGCTATCCTTCGGCGCATAGCCCTTCTTGTAGAGATCGACCATCCACTCGATGCCCTTTGCCCAGCCGGGGCTGTTCATCGTCGAGGTGCCGTCATCCTTGAAGTACTTGTTGTCGCCGGCCATGGAGGCGGCGAAGATCATCCAGCCGTTGAGACCGCCCGGGCCGCCGCGCATGCAGTAGCCGTACTTGCCTGGCAGCTTGGAGATGGCCTCGGATGCCTTGACGAACGCGTCCATCGTCTTTGGCGGCTCGGCGATGCCGGCATCCTTCAGGATCTTCTTGTTGTAGAACATGGCGCGCAGATAGAAGCCGTAAGGCAGCATATAGGCTGTATTCTTCACATCGCGGCCGAGTTGAAGAGCGCGCGGCGTCAGTTCACTCGTATGCTCCCATTTGGCCAGGTAAGGCTCCAGGCTTTCGAGCATGCCGTTATTGCCATAGAGCGACAGCCAGGTATCAGGCATTTCCATCACGTCCGGCGTGTCGCCGGCCGAGACCATGGTGGCGAATTTCTGGAAGGCCTCGTTCCAGGGCAAGGAGATGATGTCGACCTTGGTGCCGGGATTTGCGGCTTCGAACTTGGCGACGATCGATTTGAGCGTCTCGGTACGCTCGGGGCTGGTGATCACTTCCACGAGCTTCAGCGTCGTGTCGGCAAAGGCGGTGCCCGCCATCATGGCGGTGAAGAGTGCTGCTGTTACCAGTCTTTTCATGTTGGTTCCCCTTTTTAAGTTTTCCTCTCAGATTGACGACTTCACGAGGCGGCGGCGATCGCCTCCTCGAGCTCTTTCCATAGGGCCTCGGTTCCTTCGAGGCCGATATGGAGACGTACGGAGCGCGGATTGATGCCGAAAGTATGCGCCGAATTCGGCTGCGCCTTCTGCTGCAGCACAACTTCGCCCGGCACGATCAGGCTCTCATGTCCGCCCCAGCTCACACCCAGCTTGAAGAGCGTGAGGCGATCAGCGAAGGCGCGGATATCGACGCCCTCGCGGAAGATGAAGGAAAACAGGCCCGAGGTGCCATTCAGGCCGGATGGCAGCCGGTTGGCCAGGCCCGGATGGCAGACCTGCTCGACGACATCGAGCTCCTGCAGGCGCTTGGCGATCGTCATCGCAGCCGCCTCATGCGCCTTCATGCGGATTGGCAGCGTGCGCAGACCGCGGATCAGAAGCCATGCGTCGAAGGGAGAAAGCTTGCCGCCGAGATAGGGATAGGCTTCGGCCTTGATGCGCGCGATCATCTCCTTCGAGCCGGCGACGACGCCGGCGACGACGTCGCTGTGCCCACCGAGATATTTCGAGGCGGAATGGAGGACGAGGTCGACGCCGAGCTTCAGCGGCTGCTGGAAGTAAGGCGTGGCCCAGCTGTTGTCGATCATCGAGACGACGCCATGCTGCTTGGCAAGGGCGGCGAGTGCGCCGACATCATGCGCTTCCATGACCCAGCTGGTCGGGCTTTCCATGTAGAAGACCTTGGCGCCGGGAAGCGCCTTGGCAACGGCTTCCTCGTCGCGACCATCGACATAGGTCACTTCCACCTTCATGCGTTTCAGGACCGTGCCGAAGAGGCGGAAGGCGTCGGGATAAACATGTTTGACCGCAACGATCCTGTCGCCTGGCTCGACAAAACTTAGCACTGCAGATGAAATCGCCGCCATGCCGCTCGCAAAACCGAGCGCATCCTCGGCTCCCTCGAGCTTTGCCAGCATCTCCTCGAACATGCGCACCGTCGGGTTGAGGCCGCGCGTATAGATCGGCCGCACCTTTTCACCGCGATAGGAAGCGATCATTTCGTCATAGCTGGAGAAAGTGAACAGCGACGTCTGGAAGATCGGCGGCACCACGGCCTCGGCGAAATTGCCGTCGTCATGGGCTGTAATAAGGGACGCAAGTTCGAACGGCTCTAGCCCGTCAGTCATTTGGACATTTCCTTGATGTCTTCCTCGACAACGTCGAGAATTTTCAGTGTTTCGGCCCGCGCCGCCTCGGGATCCTGGTCGACGATCGCGTTGAACAGCGAGCGATGATAAGGGAAGGACCGGCGGGCGAAATCCTGCCGATCAAAGGGATGGTCCCAAAAGCGTTCGAAGGTTTCGCGCATCTGTTCGAGAAGCTGCCGGAACAGCGGATTGTGCGTGGCGTCGTAGACCGCAAGATGGAAGGCAAGATCCTCCGGCCCGGACGTACCCTTGGCCATATGGACGCGCTCCATCTCGTTGAGTTTCTCTTCGATGATGACGATATCTTCATCCGTGCGTTTTCTCGCCGCCACCATGCCGGCCTCGCATTCGATGCCGCGGCGGACCTCCAGAGTCTGCAACAACGCATCACGCAGATGCGGCGGATCGAGGGAAAGCGGCATGTGGATGGTCGCCTTGGAAACCGGCTTCAGCAGATAGGTGCCGCTGCCTTTGCGCGTCTCCATGACGCCGAGGGCCTGGAAGTACGTAAGCACTTCGCGAATGGTCGAACGCCCCACCGAAAGCGCCGCCATCAGCTCGCGCTCGGTCGGCAGCCTGTCGCCGGCCTGTAGTTTCGACGATTCGATGAAGGTCGACAGCGCGTCGATGACTTGCTGCGTCCGGTCGATGGAGGGAAGTGGCGTCAGCATCGGTTTGGTCATGGTTGATAAATTGGTCTGACATCTGCCATCAGGTCAATCTCTTTTTCAAATGACGCGCTTTTTTCGCGCTTTCAATTGCGAAGAGGAAGACATCGAGCTGTGAGGCAGATCGTTCACGGCCTTCAAGTGCATCGACGGCACTGCTAGAAGGTAGCGAATGTGAGTCCCGGATTGGAAGAGAATGGCAGCGCGAGATCGATATTCACGGAAGCTGGAATGCGCGAAATGCGCTCATACCGGATTTGCCGAGGTTTCCGAAACCGACGACCGCAGGGCTGCCGGCCGGGATTTCAAGATAGACGACATGCCTCGCGGCTTTTCCACCGAACGTCCATCGCTCGACCCGCGCAAGCATATGATGCGCTGCCGTTGCGGCTCCGTATTTCCCTTTGAGCAGGATACGGCTTATGCGCCCGGCGGCGAGCCGCGTCGCTGAACAAAAATGGAAGCAAGAAAGAAAAAAGGCCTCGCGCGGGCGAGGCTAAGCTTGTGCCGCTCCGGGGAAATCGGAAGCGACGCGGCGTTCTTAATAGCCGTCCTCGTTCTCGGCTAGGTCAGTTTTGCCGATAACGGTACGCTTGCGTAAAAAAGCTTTTCATTCGTGAATCTCGCTCGGCGGATAGTGGAAAATCTGGGCAATCAATGCCCGCACTTCCTTTGAAGCAAACGTCGTCGATCGCACGGAAGAGGGCACTTGCCTCCGACGAGAAACATAGGCGTAAACCATTTTACCGTGCAACATTGTTCAGCTACCGTTCATTTTCGCGCGCGCAAAAAGACAATCGCCGCAACGCCTTGCGGTTGTCGAGGCTCGGCTTCCCATTGGCTTTCGGGTCTGGTGGCCGAGCCTCGCGGATATTGAAAAGAGCTTGGATATAGGCATGCGGCTACTTCGCGCTTTCGTCGACTGGATTCTGCGCCGCCGCCAAACGCGGCTGCAGCAGGACGTGACTCAACATTCCGCCGATGATCCATGGGTTCTTCAGCAGATCGAAAAATTCGAGCGCGAACTGAAGCGATAGATGTATCGCGACGCGATCGGCCTAGCCTGTTAGCGCCGGATAGATAGAGCATGATGCCGTCTGAAAACCGCTTACGCTTTTCGGCATCATGCTCTCCAGCTTTCTGGTGTGAGCAGGTGCGCCCGCGGGTGCATGAAAGTCTGCCTGCCGTTCTTCCAGCCGGCGATCGGGTGCCGGATCTCGCGAACCAGCGACAACGGATCGGCAGCATCCGCCACAACGATATCCGCCTGCGCGCCTAGCTTTAGGTCATAGCCGCGTCCCATCACTCGCGCGGCATTGATAGTGACCATGTCAAAGGCAGTGGCGATGTCTTCATCCCGCGACAGCTGGGCAATGTTGACGAAGAAATTGGCCATGCGGCCAAGGGAAGCATCCCCAAAGGGGGTGAACGGGTTGAGGACATTGTTTGTCGCGACCGTCACGGCGACCCCGTTGCCTGCCAGCAGCATTGCCGGGGCAAGGCCGCGCGGGATAAGATGATCCCTGTCCCGGCCAAGCAGGAAGAGATCAGTTGCCGGCAGAATCGTGACCGCGATTCCAGCATCGGCAAGACGCCTGGCGATCTCGCCTGCTTCGGAAGACGCCATGGCCGCAAGCTTAGTGGCATGGCCGATGGAGACGCGGCCGCCATAGTTCCGCCGCTTCGTTTCCGCCAGCACGGCGGGGATTGCGGAGCCCGACGGGTTGAGATCGAAATCGATATGGAAATCGACGTCGACACCATGGCGTTCCGCCAGATCGAAAATGCGGCTGATATGAGCCTGGGGATCGGGATCGGTATAGGGGCAGCCGCCGATGAGATCCGCTCTGTCGCTGAGCGCATGATCCAGCATGCCCTCCGTCTCGGCCTCGTTGGTCAGTCCTTCCTGCGCGAAGGCGCAGATCTGGATATCGATCGCCCAGGCATAGGCGCGTTTGATCTGTTTGATTGCCTCGAATGACCGATAACCGGCGCGTGGATCGATCTCGACGAAGGTCCGCATCGCCGTGGTGCCGTTGACGATCGCTTTTTCGACCACGCGGGCGGCGCGCGCATGGACGTCCTCGACCGTGAAGGCAGCTTTTGCCTTGGCGGTTTCGCGGACGGCCTCTTCCAGCGTTCCCTCGCATATGAAGCAGCGGTCGAGGATGCAGGCCTTGTCGAGATGGATGTGGCTGTCGACAAAACCGCCGAAGGCGAAGCAGCCGCACATATCGTGACGCGGCGCATCCGCAATCAACTCATGCTCGATCGCGGCAATCCTGCCATCCCTGAGACCGATATCGAGGCAACCCTCCCGCTTGGCGATGCGGACATTCGAAATCACCAGATCGAGCATTAAGCTGCCTCGCACATTGGAGGATGGGATCGCCGTTAGCGGGCCTGGCCCCAGTAAAAAGGATTTCCGTCATGCGCACTTTTCCCCTTGAACCGATAGGCAGTGATCCGATCGGGACTGTCTGTAAAACAGTCGTCTCACCGCTCGAACGCTTCTTTCAGGCCGAAGCTTTTGCGCTCGCGCAGATCGAGATCGGCTTCGATATGCGCGATGTGATGAAGCATCAGATGGCAGGCCGTGTCGACATCCTTCTGCTCCAGAGCGGTGATGATGTCGCCGTGCTCGGAATGGCCGCAGCTGGAGACGCTCGACTGTCCGTAGAGCGCGATCACCAATGACGAGCGGGCGACAAGCTCTTCCATGAAGCGCTGCATGATAAGATTGCCGGAAATGGCCGCCACCATCAGATGGAAATCGCCAGAAGCCTTGATCTCGGCCCGGCGGGCGGACTGGCCGCGCTCGCCCATCAGGCGGCCTTCTTCCAAGAGAAGCTGTCTGAGCTGCCTGAGCTGAACCGGGGTGATCCGCTCGGCTGCCGATTTCAATATGCCCGGCTCCACCAGGCGGCGCGCGGCGAATATCTGCCTGGCCTCCTCGGGCGATGGATAGGCGACGAAAGCGCCTCTATTCTTTTCGACGCTGACGAGACCCTCATAGGAAAGCGCCTGCAAGGCGGCGCGCGCCAGGGTCCGGCTGACATTGAACAGGCCGCCGACATCGCTCTCGGACAGCTTCGTGCCGGGTGCAAGCCTGCGTTCGACGATCGCGTCGCGAATGGCGTCACGGATCTGCTGTACGCCTGTCTCTGTAGAATCGATGGGTGTCAGAAGCCCGTCTGCTGAAGAATTCATTTTCGGTTACCTGAATGGTCGCTAAAAATGATA
Organism: Martinezella tropici; assembly: GCF_008370325.1. Taxonomy (GTDB): domain Bacteria; phylum Pseudomonadota; class Alphaproteobacteria; order Rhizobiales; family Rhizobiaceae; genus Rhizobium; species Rhizobium tropici_B. Next base: position 746,922 of record NZ_VNIP01000008.1, read on the forward strand.
GCTGGTTTCGGGCCGAAGTTAAACGAAATCTTATGCAAAGACGACGCTAAATTGTATACAATAATTTGCACAAATCGAGCACAATAGCCTATTTGGTGAGCAGATACCGGATTGCCTACAGAAAGGCAGAAACTCCTTGTCTCCGGAATAAGGCAAATATCTCAGCAATTTAGAGCACCGCAGCGAAACTGGCACGATTGATGCAGTGTCTTTCCCAAACCAAAGGGGAAGATGATGTCGAAAGCGGCAGAGATCGATATAGTGTCCGTTTCGAAGGTCTACGGGGCCACCACGGCTGTTCATGCGATCAGTCTGAAAATACCGGCAGGCTCCTATTGCTGCTTCCTTGGTCCCTCCGGCTGCGGCAAGACCTCGACGCTACGCATGATCGCGGGGCATGAAGGCATTTCCTCCGGCGACGTCCGCCTTGGAAATACCGTGGTGACGGACTTCCCGCCCGCCAAGCGCGGCACGGCGATGATGTTTCAGTCTTACGCGCTGTTTCCCCATCTCGACCTCATCGACAACGTGGCTTTCAGCCTGAAGATGAAGGGTGTTGCAAAGGATGAGCGTCGCGCCAAGGCGCTCGAAATGCTGAAGCTCATGCAGATGGAAGCCTATGCGACCCGGCGCCCGGCGCAGCTTTCAGGCGGTCAGCAGCAGCGGGTCGCGCTGGCACGCGCCTTGATCACCGATCCGGAAGCGCTGTTGCTCGACGAGCCGCTGTCGGCGCTCGACCCATTCCTGAAGATCCGCATGCGCGCCGAGCTGAAGAAGCTGCAGAAGACATTGGGCATCACCTTCGTCCATGTCACGCACAGCCAGGAAGAGGCGATGGCGCTTGCCGATATCATGGTCATCATGAATGACGGGCGGATCGAGCAGGCCGCCTCGCCACGGGAGGTCTTCGAGCATCCCGCAACGGCTTTCGTCGCCCGCTTCATGGGCGACCACAACGTCCTGTCGGGCCGGGTAACCTCGAGCGAAGACGGCCTCGTCACCATGGCCGTGCCGGAAGGGCAGGGCTTTTCCGTAAGAGGAACGGGGCGCCAGACCGGCGAAGCCGTGGATATCGCCATCCGCACCGATCGTGTCCGGCTTTCGCAATCTGACGGTAAAGGCCTCGGCTTCAACGGCGTGGTCTCCAATGTCGAATATCGCGGTGCGACGCTGAAGATCACCGTTATCGGAGCAGGAAGCGACGATTTCACGGTGATCGCAAGCAACGACGATGACGCCGCCAAATCCATAGCGGTCGGCGATGCCGTCTCATTGAGCTGGGCTCAGGAGGACGCGATCCTTCTCGGCCGTATGTCCGCATGAAAATCTGAAGCATCAAAAAAAGGGGAACTGACATGACGACTGAAACCAAGACTACCAAGACGACGAAAGGCATTTCCCGCCGCTCGCTGCTGAAGACCGGCGCTGCCGCTCTCGGCGCCATGGCAGGCTCCGGCGCCATCACCGGCTTTCCGACCATCTGGGCGCAATCGAACATCACGCTGCGCCAGTTCGGCACCGGCGTTTCGAACATCAATGCCATTGCTGAGAAGTGCAAGGCGGATCTTGGCATTACGCTCGAGATGACCGCGACCGATTCCGATGCCGCCGCACAGCGGGCCGTGACGCAGCCGAACAGCTACGATATCGCCGACATCGAATACTGGATCGCCAAGAAGGTTTTCCCGACCGGCGTCATGCAGCCGATGGACGTCAAGAAGCTCAAATATTACGACAAGATCGTGCCGCTCTTCATCAACGGCAAGCTGAAGCCCGACAGCGTCATCGCGCAGGGCACGGCGCCGCACACGGTGGGCTTTGTCGAAGGGCAGGGCTCGAAGAAATTCGCCAAGGAGCCGACGCAGTGGATGACGATGGTTCCGACCATCTACAACGCCGATACGCTCGGCATTCGTCCCGATCTCACGGGTCGTCCGATCAACAGCTGGGCCGACATTCTCGATCCGGCCTTCAAGGGCAAGACCGCGATCCTCAATATCCCGTCCATCGGCATCATGGACGCCGCGATGATCATGGAAGCCGCCGGCAAGATCAAATATGCCGACAAAGGCAACATGACAAAGGCGGAAATCGACAAGACCATCGACTTCCTGATCAAGACCAAGGGCGATGGCCAGTTCCGCGCTTTCTGGAAGTCCTTCGACGAAAGCGTCAACCTGATGGCATCGGGCGAAGTGGTCATTCAGTCCATGTGGTCGCCGGCGGTTGCCGCCGTCCGCTCGAAGGGCATTGCCTGCACCTTCCAGCCGCTCAAGGAAGGCTATCGCGCCTGGGGCGGCGGCCTCGGCCTCGCCTCGCATCTCAAGGGTGCGCAGCTCGATGCGGCTTATGAGTATATCAACTGGTACACCTCGGGCTGGGTCGGCGGCTATCTCAACCGCCAGGGTTACTATTCCGCCTGCATGGAAACGGCCAAGCAGTTCATGTCGGCCGACGAATGGGGCTATTGGATCGAGGGCAAGCCGGCGCAGGGCGATATCCTCTCTCCAGAAGGCAAGGTGATGGAGAAGGCGGGCGCCGTTCGCGATGGCGGCTCCTTCGAAACCCGCATGGGTGCCGTCGCCTGCTGGAACTCGGTCATGGATGAGGACCGCTACATGGTTCGTCGCTGGAACGAATTCATCGCTGCCTAAGCTGCGATCGATCATTTCCTCTCCCCTTTAAAAACGGGGAGAGGATCCTACCAATGGAGAGGCCGGACCATGGCGACAATCGCTTCCTCGGATGCGGAGCAGGAAACTCAGAAGCCCGGGCGTGGATTTGCCGTACCCGGCTGGGCCGTCGCCTATCTGCAGGCAACGCCGCTGTTTCTCATTCTCGGCTTCTTCTTCCTGTTGCCGATCGCCATGATCGGCATCGTCAGTTTCTGGGATTATGATTTCGCTGGCCTCTATCCGGCATTCCTGACCACGAATTACACCGATACGCTCGGTTCGTGGGTTACATGGAAAACCTACCTCAACACATTGAAATTCACCGCGATCGTCTGGGCACTGACGCTCTTCATCGGCTTCTGGGTCGCCTATTTCCTGGCTTTCCATATCCGCCGCACCTCGACGCAGATGATCCTTTTTCTCGTCTGCACCGTGCCGTTCATGACGTCCAACATCATCCGCATGATCTCGTGGATACCGGTGCTCGGGCGCAACGGGCTGGTCAATTCGACGCTGATCGAGATGGGTCTCATTCCAAAGCCGATCGAATGGCTGCTCTATTCCGATTTCGCCGTCGTGCTGGCTATGGTCCACCTCTATACGCTGTTCATGGTGACGCCGATCTTCAATACGCTGATGCGTATCGACCGCTCGCTGTTCGAGGCCGCGCGCGATGCCGGCGCCAGCGGCTGGCAGGTGTTGTGGAACGTCGTCATTCCGCTTGCCAAGCCCGGCATGGCGATTGGCAGCATCTTCGTCGTCACGCTCGTCATGGCTGATTTTTCCACCGTCCAGGTGATGTCCGGCGGCCAGAGTGCTTCCATCGCCTTGATGATGAAGAACCAGATGTCGCTGCTGCAATATCCGGCGGCAGCCGCCAATGCGGTGGTGCTGCTGATCGTCGTGCTGCTGATGGTCGCCGCCATCCTGCGCATCGTCGATATCCGCAAGGAGCTTTGAGATGAATCGCGAAAAGCGCAGCCTGGAATTCTACATCCTGGCGATCTTCTTCACCATTTTCGTGTTGTTTCTCTATGGCCCGCTATCGGCAGTCGTCATCCTGTCCTTCCAAGGGCCGGATGGCGGCCTGACGTTCCCGTTGAACGGCGTGTCGCTGCATTGGTTCGCCAATCTTTTCGAGAAGCAGGCGGTCGGAGATTTCGGTGCCTCGTTCCAGCGGTCGCTGATACTCGGCGTGATGGTCATGATCGTGACTGTCGTCGTGTCGCTGCTGGCGGGGCTCGCCTTTCGCCGCCGCTTTCGCGGATCGACATTCCTGTTCTACGCGACGGTTGCGAGCCTTGTCGTACCATCCATCATCATTTCGCTTGGGATCGGCGTGGTCTTCCAGCAGGGCGGTCTTGCGCCAGCCTGGTATTCTTCGGCCTTCGGCGCGCATCTGACCTGGACTTTGCCCTTCGGCGTGCTGATCATGTTCGCAGTCTTCAACCGGTTTTCGCCGGCCTATGAGGAAGCCGCCCGTGATCTCGGCGCCAGCCCCTGGCAGACGTTCCGCCATGTCGTGCTGCCGATGATCGCACCGAGCCTGATCGGCGTCGGCCTGTTCGGCTTTACGCTGTCCTATGACGAGTTCGCTCGCACCTTGATGACGTCAGGCACCTACAACACCCTCCCGCTCGAAGTCTACGGGATGACGACGAACGTCACGACGCCAGTGCTCTATGCGCTCGGAACGGTGACGACGCTCTTTTCCTTCACTATCATCCTGCTGGCGCTTGCAGTCATGACCATGCTCGGCCGCCGCCAAGCCAAGAAAAGTTGAGATCATGCGCCTGCTGCTCGTTAATCCGAATACGACCGTTTCCATGACGGAGAAGGCGGCAGTCGCCGCGCGAGCCGTTGCAAGCGCAGGCACCGAGATCATCACCGCCACCTCGCAAATGGGGCCGGCTTCGATCGAGGGCTATTACGATGGAGCGCTAGCTGTACCCGGCATGCTGCGCGAACTGAGGGAGAGGCAGGCGGCGGGCTATGACGCGGCCATCATCTGCTGCTTCGACGACACAGGCCTGGAAGCTGCCCGCATGTTTTGTGACGTTCCCGTCGTCGGGCTCTGCGAGTCCGCTGTTGCGACCGCCGGCTTTCTCGCGCAGCGCTTCAGCGTGGTGACGACGCTCGAGCGTTCGCGTATCCTCATCGACAACCTCGTCCAGCGCTACGGCATGGGCGCGCGGGCGAAGGTTCGAGCTTCAGACATTCCCGTTCTCGAGCTCGAGGACCCGTCTTCCGGCGCGATCGGAAAACTGCGGGCGGAAATCGAACGCGCGCTTGCGGAGGATGGGGCGGAGGCAATCGTACTCGGCTGTGCCGGCATGACGGATCTCGCAAGAGAATTGCAATCGATCTACGGCGTCCCGGTCGTGGACGGTGTCGCCGCGGCGGTCAAGCAGGCCGAGGCCCTGGTGTCCCTGGGTCTGTCCACCAGCAAACGCAGTTCCTATGCCTCGCCGTTACCCAAGCCGTTCTCGGGAGCAATGCAGGACTTTGCGCCCGTGGCGCTGTCGGCTTGACTTTATCGCGATCCAGTATTGCACCCTGCGGTAAACGCTCCGCCTTGCGGATGGCGCATCTCGGCCGCGGGGACTACAATGCCCCCGCAAAGAACGAGAGTCGAGGATTTGGCACAAAGAGCTGGCAAAGCTGACCTTCCCCTGCATGGCGGCCGTGTACCGCGCTGGCTTGGAGACCGGATGACGCGCCTAGGTGCCGTCATCACCGAGGCGGTCGTGCAGCATTATGGCCGCGACGAGCTGTTTCGTCGTCTCGCCAATCCCTTTTGGTTTCAGTCTTTCGGCGCCGTCATGGGCATGGATTGGCATTCCTCGGGGATCACGATAAGCGTTCTTGGTGCCTTGAAGCGCGGCCTGACGCCGCTCTCCAGCGAACTCGGCATCCATGTCTGCGGCGGCCGTGGCGCGCAGTCGCGCAAGACGCCGGGCGAACTGGTTGATATCGGCAATCGCGTTGGCATCGACGGCGCGTCGCTCGCCACCAAGAGCCGGCTGATCGCGAAAGTGGATAGCGCAGCCGTGCAGGATGGCTTCGATCTCTACCTGCATGGCTTCATCGTCGCGGATGATGGCAAATGGGTCGTCATCCAGCAGGGCATGAATGGCGAACGCCGGCAGGCGCGGCGCTATCACTGGTTATCCGAAGGCCTCACGAGCTTTCTGGATTCACCCCACGCAGCCATCGAAGGGCGCGAGCAGGGCGAGATCATCAATCTCGCCGATCGACGTGCGGAGCGTTCCCGCAGCGAACAGCTCGATTTGCTCGCTTCGCTCGGTCCGGATGGAATTATTCGTGAATTCAATGCACTGGAGAGACAAGCTGAAGTAAATAATAAAATCGAGCTTCAGCCGACGTTGCCCTATCTTATCATGCCGGCCCATCATGACGTGCGCGAAGAAGATGTGAACATGCGGCGTTTGCATGGAAACCTTGCCGCCGCGGCCGACCGTGGTCCGGTCGATTTCCAGGAATTGCTGCTGACGCCCGGCGTCGGCGCCAGAACGGTCAAGGCTTTGGCGATGGTCGCCGAAGTCGTGCATGGCGCGCCATGCCGTTTTTCCGATCCTGCGCGCTTTTCCCTCGCCCATGGCGGCAAGGACCGGCATCCTTTTCCGGTGCCGCTGAAGGTCTATGATGAGACGATCAGCGTGATGAAATCGGCGGTCAGGAAGGGCCGCCTCGGCCGCGACGAGGAATTGTCGGCTCTCAAGCGTCTGGATGATCAGTCGAGAATACTGGAGCGCTATGTCACCGGCCCCGATCTCAAGGAGATCGTCGCCGGCGAGTTCGACCGCTCCTACTCCTATGGCGGCCGCAGCGTTTTCGGCTGGGAGCCTCCGTCCGAAGATGACGGCGATCACATCGAACCAGACCAATTCCGCTCCCGGAAAAGCTGATCAAAACCATCGGGCCTATGGCAGCGTATAGCCGATCACATAGTCGCCCGGCTTCGTTCCCACGGAGCCGTGACCGCCTGCGACCATGACGACATATTGCTTGTTGTCGCTGGCCGTATAGGTCATCGGCGTTGCCTGGCCGCCCGCCGGCAGGCGTGCCTGCCAGAGCTGCCTGCCGCTGGTAACATCGTAGGCTCGCAGATAATCGTCCACCGCGGCCGCGAGGAAGGCGACGCCACCCTTGGTCACCATCGGGCCGCCGATGCCGGGAACGCCGACCTTGAAGGGCAGCGGCAAGGGCGTCATGTCGTGGACGGTGCCGTTCTTATGCTTATAGGCGATCTTGCCGGTCTTCAGGTCGACACCCGCGACATAGCCCCAAGGCGGCGCCTGGCAAGGAATGCCGAGCGGACTGACGAACGGTCCCATATAGACGCCATAGGGTGAGCCCTCGTTGCGGTTGAGCCCCTGTTCGCTGCCCTTGTCGCCAGCTCCCTTCGGCGGGATCTCGGCGCGCGGCACCAGCCGCGACGTGAAGGCTAGGTAGGTCGGCATGCCGAACATGATCTGGCGTTCCGGATCGACTGCGACACTGCCCCAGTTGAAGGTGCCGAAATTGCCGGGGAAGATGATGGAGCCGCGCAGCGACGGCGGCGTGTAGCGGCCTTCATATTGATGCTGATGAAAGGAGATGCGGCAGGCAAGCTGGTCGAACAGCGAGATGCCCCACATGTCCTTTTCCTTGAGTGGGGGCGGCGAGAAGGTCAGGTCCGAGATCGGTTGTGTCGGTGAGGCATGGTCCTCTGGAATGGTGCCACCCGGCGCCGGAATCTCCTTGAAAGGAATGATCGGCGTGCCTGTGCGGCGATCGAGCACATAGATGTCGCCCTGCTTGGTCGAGGCGAGCAGTGCGGGAACGACACCGCCATCGGCCTTTGTCATGTCGAAGAGCACGGGCTGCGCCGGCACGTCCATGTCCCAAAGATCATGATGCACGAATTGCTGCACCCATTTGAGCTGCCCCGTGTTGATATCGAGTGCCACCACCGAGGAGGAAAAGCGTTCGACGTTTTCGCTGCGGCCCATGCCGAGCTGGTCGGGCGTCTGGTTGCCAAGCGGTACATAGACCATGCCGAGCGCCTCATCGGCGCTGGAGACCGACCAGCTGTTCGGCGAATTCGTCGTGTAGGTCTGCCCCACTGGTATGGGGGTCGTATGGTCCGGATTGCCCGAATCCCAGTTCCAGAGCAGCGTGCCGGTCCGGACATCGAAAGCGCGAATGACGCCGGATTGCTCTTGGGTCGAGTAATTGTCGTTGACCGCACCGCCGATGATGATCTTGTCGGCGACGATGACGGGCGGCGACGTCGAATAATAGTAGCCGGCGGGATTGTATTTCATGCCGGCCTCAAGATGCAGCGTGCCCTGATCGGCAAAGCTCGGGCACACTTTGCCATTGGCTGCGTCGAGCGCTATCAGCCGGGCATCCGAAGTCGGCAGATAAACACGGTCGGCGCAGGGCGCCCCGCCTGCGGCAGTCGCGTCGTGATAATAGGAGACGCCGCGGCAGGTCTGATGCTGGCGGTTGGGGTTCATGCCGGCGTTGGCGTCGTAACGCCATTTTTCCTTGCCATCCTTCGCGTCGAGCGCGATCGCCAGGCTGTGAGGCGTACAAATGAAAAGCGTGTCGCCCACCTTCAGCGGCGTCACCTGATAGGTGGTCTCACCGATGTCGTCGGGCCGCTTCACATCGCCGGTCTGGTAACGCCAGACCTCCTTGAGATTGGCGACATTCTGCGGATTGATCTGATCGAGGGGCGAATAGCGCTGGCCGAAGGAGGTTCTGCCATATTGATGCCATTCGCCATCAGGCACATCGCCGCCCATCGGGGCATTAGACACTACGGTCGTAGGCAAGTCGCCGGCTAGATCGTGAGGATCGGTCGTCATCGAATAAACGGCAACGACAATGGCGATGACGAGAGAGATGGCAAGCGGCCAGGGATTGGCCCCATAGTGAACGCCGTCGAGGCTGCGAAAGCCGAGCGGGCGCCGGATCCAGGGTGTCAGCAGCCAGAGCCCGATCAGAATGATGAGGCCGCCGCGCGGACCGAGCTGCCACCAGTCGAAACCGACCTCCCATATCGCCCAGGCAAGCGCTGCAAGCACGAAAATTGCATAGAGCCAAAGGGCGGCTGCCTTGCGCACGGCAAGCAGGATGGCGGTCAGGAGAAAGGCGAGCCCAGCCAGAAGATAAAAGAAACTTCCGCCGAGCAGCACCAGCCAAAGCCCACCGCCGCCAAGCGCCAGACCTATGAGTGCCAGAATGATCGATGTGACGACGATGGCCATGATCTGCTCCAGTCTATCAGCCGATTGGATAGTGATTGATCGAAGGCATGCGAAAATCACTCGGGCTCTCGATGGATCCCCGAGGCCGGTCTCAAGTCGAAATCGATGTCGATTGTTTTGCCGGCGGTAACCAGGGCCGTTTCCAGGGCGATTTGGATGGATACATCAAGCTCCCCAATCAATCGCAGATTGAACGTCAGGATGGCAAGAATGTTCCAATCCAGCGAGCCGTTCAAGTTCGATACCGCCGCGCCCGAATTGATTAACGGACGTAGTTAATTTTTTAACAATTATGCGGATACTAATGGAACAAACATTGGAATCAAGGGTTTCCGTGCCGAGCCGGAGGACTAAAGATGAATCTGAAGATCGTTACTGCCCAGTCGGAAGTCGAGACAGCCGACACCGGAACCTATCCGGACGGCATGATGGAACGCGTTCTGGTCGAGTTCTCCGCAAGCTCCGAGCAGCAGCATCGCAAGTCTCACGAGCGGGACTACGGTGCGCGCAAGGCTTTGCGGCCAATCCCGGCCGGACTTGCCTGATATGCCACTGGCGGATGCGACCTCGCCATATGCGGGGTTCGCGGTGTCGGTCGCCTGATCAGATGTAAAGCGGCGCCATTCTGCGCCATGCGCCGGCTCGATGGGCGCGGCCACCCCACACGTGCAGTCGATGGTCGATCTGTTTGTCGGCCAGCAGGCGGCTCAGATGGCGGTTGTTGTCGATGAAGGGATCGGCGTCTCCGATCGTGATGACGATCTCGATCTGGCGCAATTTCTCCAATCGCCAATCGCAGGCTAGCCCCGGCAGAAAATGCGTCGGCGTGTGAAAGTAGATTTCGTCGTCGTAGTAACCGTCAAACAGGTCAGCGAAGGATTCGACCGTCATCGTCAGATCGTAGCGGCCGGAAAAAGCCACCAGCTTGCGGAAAAGGTGAGGGTGACGGAAGACCAGGCTGGTGGCCTGGAAGGCGCCGAGGCTGCAGCCATGGACGATGGTGCACTCATGCGCGTTCTTCTGCGCCATCAGCGGCAGGACTTCGTTCAGGATATATTCCTCGAACGCTTTATGCCTGCGAATGCGTTCGGCCGGATGGCGATGAGCGCTGTAGAAGGTTTCCCTGGCCAGCCCTTCGATGCAATAGAGCTGAAGGTGCCCGCCGATCAGCTTGTCGGCGAGGCTGGCGACGATGCCGATCTGCTCATATTCCCAGAACCGACCGTCGCGCGTAGGAAATACCAACACCTTGGCGCCGGCATGACCGAACACCAGCAGCTCCATGTCTCGATCCAGCCGTGGGCTGTACCAGCGCAGGTATTCGCGGTTCATAGCACCTTGAAAAATCGCCCGACCTTGTCTTGCAGAATCGCGTTCTGCTCTTCGCCACCAGTATAATCGAAATGGCCGGCATCCAGGATGAAGATTTCGTTAAACTTCTGCAGCGCATTTGCGACGGAGAACTGGCAGGGCGGCGCAACGGCCGGATCGAAAAGGGCAGGCGCGACAAGCATCGGAACGGTGATCCGGCTTGCCGCGATTGCGGCATCGAAGAAGCGCAAGGTTTCCAGAACGCTGCCATGTTGCTTCTGATAGGCCTGAACGGATTGCGCGCTGCCCACGGTCGGCAAGGTCAGCCACAGCGGACGATGGCCGAAAGTCGGGACCACGAGATGGCCGCGTCTGATTCTCGCATCGAACGGAATTGCCAATGCACCGATGCCGCCGCCGAAGCTGATACCGCTATAGCCGATATGGCCTGCAAGCCACGGGTAGAGGGTCTCCAAGGTCGAAACGGCAAGCCAGATGTCTTCGACGCAGCCGCCGATGACGTAGGTGTCGCGATGTCCGATGCCGTGCACCACATGTCCCGACGCATCCGATGGGATCAGCGGGCAGGCGCTTAGAGAAAGCCCGCGACTGCAGGGAAATAGAACAGCGGTCTCTTCCAGTGGCAAGTCGAATTCGGGCTGGTCCCTTCCTCCATATCCATGTCCGACGACGAGCCCGCGTCGCACCTGACCATGGCGGGGGACAAGCAGCCAACCGTTGATCTGAAACGATCCCGTCGACACATAGCTGATATCGAAAACATGCCAGTTGTCGTGACTCAACCTGCTGTGACGAAGCTTCGGTTGCGGGTCGACGGCAATGGCGGCTTGGTAGCGCCGTTGCCAGAAATCGTCGAAGCCGGGTGGGGCTTCCGGTATCTCGATAGCCTGCAACTGGGAAAGCCGCAGGCCATAGGTCGGATCGAAGTCGAAAGGATGGGCTGTCGGTACACTCATGGCAAGTTTGTCGCGTGAAAGGATCGACAAGGCAAGGACGAAGATCGCCTGCCTGCATCGTGGATCGTCCCTGTCTATCCGCGGGTCTGTTGCGTTGGACGATCGATGCGATAGAGCACATAAGGCCGCAGGGCGTGGCCTGGCGGTACGATGATGTCGTCGAAATCACCGCCGATCAGCGCGCCATCGACCTTCCGTTCGACAGCCAGAAAGCCGAAGCCTTCCCGAGGTAGTTGCTTGGCGGCTTCATCAATCAGCATGTCCGTTTCCTCGGCCGGGCGCATCCCCGGCAAGCGAACCGGACAAATGTGACTAAAACTCATTTTCGGCACTATTCTTCCCTATCGCGTCCGCGAGCGGGATGTCATCGTAAAGACGTGAAAGCAGACGCCGTCGGCTGGCTATTGCGGTCTCTCCGCTCTCGAAAATGAAGAAGTTTTAAGTCTGTTCGTTAAATGAAGATTTCAATGAATCTGCTGTAATTGTCGAACAGAAGGTAGTTTTGGAGAGAATTTCTTGTCACGGCTCAGAATTCAACAGCTTCAATGGATCGGCGCGGTAGCTGTTATCATGGTTTGCTTGATGATGGCCGGCTCGACGATTGCTTTTAGCCTGTCGGATTACATCAATCACAAGCGGGGAGTGACGGAGTTCGGCCGTTTTCACGCGGCGCTGCACGCGGCTGCAATGATCGCGAGGGAACGCGGACCGGCAAACAGTCTCATGGGCGCTTCGCAAGAAGAGCAGCCGCAATTTGCCGCTGCCTTGAAGGCCAGCCGTGATGAGACCGACAAGGACATTGCCAAACTCGAAACACTCTTTCGAACGGAAATAAATCAGTCGCCGGAGATGCGCAGCGCGTTCATGGCGGTCAAGGCACAACTGGAATTCGGCAGGCAGACCGTTGACGCGATGGTCGCCATGCCGCGCGACGAGCGCAGCGGCGCGAAGATCGCAGAGGCGATCCAGGCAATGTTCCTTGCGGCGGACCGGGCGCAGGATTACCGGGACGTTGCGGGCCGATCGATCATTGCTCTGGCGCCGGAGACCGGCGCCGAAGTCATGCTGACATCGATGGCCGGGACGCTGAGGGAGCGCGCAGGACGCTTGGGATCCTACGTAGTCATGATGCTGACCTCGCAAGGCCAGGCTCGTTCGCACTATCGCATCGCTTTCGACAGCGAATTGAACCGCCTCTTCGAGGTGAACGCGCTTCTGAAGACTTATGCGCCCACCACCCTGCAATCACAGGACGTTGCACAGCTGCTGGATCAGGTGACGGTCAGCTACTTTGCCGGATCGCTGCCCTATGCCCAGCGTGTTGCTTTCGAGTCGAACAGCGGCAACGCGCCGACACCGGCCGAATTCACGGCAAAATACGTTCCCGGAATGAAGTCCACCGAGATCCTGCGGGAGCTCATCGAAACGACTGCACTGACTTCGCTCGATAGAGTTCGGGAGAAAGCTGTGAAGGCCATGCTGGTTTCCGCCTCGTTGGCAGGCATGGCGATCGTAGTAGTCATCGGGTTGGCCTACACGCTGCGACGCTCGCTTTTCAGGCCTATGCTTGCCGCCATAGGCCAGATTGACGAGATTGCTGCAGGCAACCTCGCGACGCCACCGCCAATGCCTCATGCCGGACGGGAAGTGCGCGAAATGTTCCAGCGGCTCGATATTCTGCGTGAGCAGCAGCGTTTCAAGCGGCATCTGGAAACGGAACGCAAGGCGATGACGGAAGAGCTGAGGCGCCTCTCTCAGACAGACGCGTTGACCGGACTTCTTAATCGACGCGCGCTCGGCGAGGCAGTCGGCCGGCTGTTTTCCGAAAGGAAAGCAGGCTTCCGTGGCTTCGGTGTCATCATGTTCGACATCGATCATTTCAAATTGATCAATGATCGGCATGGGCATGCTGTCGGCGACCTGGCGCTTCAAAGAACGGCCGAAATTCTGGGGCCATGCCTGCGTCCCAATGATTTGTTCGCGCGCTATGGCGGCGAAGAATTCATCATCGTCCTCTGTGACGTGAGTGAAACATCTGCACGGTCGACCGCGGAAAGGCTGCGGAAGACCCTGGCACAGGCTGTCATCAACGACGAACATGGCTTGATGGTCACGGCCAGCTTCGGTGTCGACTGGCGTGCGCAATGCGCATTTGAGGATTGGGAAAAACTCACCATGGTTGCCGATAAACGCCTTTATCAGGCCAAACGAAACGGACGTAATCTGGTCTGCTTTTCCGATGCGCTTGAGGAGATGGCGATCGTGTCGGCAGTGAAAAGCGGGCCTGCTGGCCCAGGTGTCGAAAACGCCGCCTGACCGGCTCGCCGTCTTGAGTTCGTGTCAGTAGGTGAGCGTGACCACCACTGTATCCTCATAGATCCCAGGAGATGGCGTCGTCTGCGGCGGCACGCGGCCATAGACCGTTAGAAGCTGGCCTGCACCAGTTCCGCTTCCCGCGACGGTGCTTCCTGGCGTGTTTGCATCGCCCCAGGGCTGCGATCGATTCGTATCCTTATAAAGACCATAGGTCACCGTTTCAGTCCCCTTCGACATTTTTCTGGCGGTCGGTGCGGCGCTCGCGGTGCCGCCGTTCAGCGAGATCGTGTAGGTTGTGCCTGGCGTGCAGGTTGCCGTAATGGAACCGGTGGCGTCGACATTGGTTCGCAGCACGCCCTGCGTGCCGAAGTCGACATTCTGGACGTTGACCAGGCAGTTAGCGGCGACGCTCGCATTGACGCTGAACGATGCGGTTCCCACCGTTCCCGAGGGCGACGCGCAGCTGGTGGCGCTGCTGTAGCTGTAATAGAACGAAGTGTCAGGGGAGGTGAAGTTCGATGTATAACCGCCCGGCGCCGCCGTCGGCGGGCTTCCCAGCGCCGAGCCATAGACCGTCATGCTGCCGGTTGCGCCGACCAGCGAACCATTCAACAGGGCCATTGTCAGCGCATAGGCCGGCGCCCGTGACGGATAGGACCAGGTGCTCGACCCCCAGATCAGGCTTCGCCCAGAATCGGAGTAGAGCTGATAGTTCAAAGAACTTGCTCCGTTCACCATCTGGCGTGCTGCCGACGAGGATGCTCCACCGCTGCCGGCGCCGATATTGGGGCAAATCAGGAGTCGCTTGCCCAGATCCAGGACTCCCCCGGAACAACTTACATTTATCGTGGATGTCGAATTGACCGGAGTGCCCGACAAGGTATCGACCGCGCCAAAGTTCATATCGGTTGCGGTGAAGCTGCAGCTCTGGGCAGCGCACAGCGAAGGCAGTAGTAAGACTAGCAGAAGGGCAATCGATCGCAGCATCCTAAAAACACCTGACATCATCGATCATCACCTGCTCGCCCCGCTGCGGCTTGTAAGCGAACTCCGCATGGCATTTCGTCCCATCCTCAAACGAGACGTCGATCGAGTTGCGCGCATGCAGTCCGCGAATATAGGCTTGGCCGTCATAGCCGACGACAAACGGCTCGTCCGATCCCTGCAGTGCGCCGCTCAAGCCCGCTCGCAGCAGCGACCCGTTTTTGTCCTTGATCGTCACGAGCGCCGCCTGCGGTGCCTCCGCCACGCCGAATTTGACGACGACACCGCTGCGATCCGCCGGGACGACGATTTCCCGGGTTGCCGGCACATCGGCATCGACGGGAAGATTCTTGGGATCGATAGAAACGGTATTGGGTTCATAGGAATTGAGGTTCGGCACTAGAATACGACCGCTCTGGCCGGTCCTGCCGATAGGCCTGTTCTGCTGCTGGACTTCGACATCCGGGGCGCCGACGTCGACGACAGCGAAGGCATCGTCGATCCGGTTGGTGGCAAAGACGCCGCCGCCCGCGACCGCGATGGCACCATCCATACGCGCGACCGCCCGTGCCTGGTTGTTCTGCTGCTGGACGCCGGCTTCGAACTCAGCGAATGACGCTCTATAGCCGATCGCAGCCTCCCGGTTGGCATCCTCGCCTTCGGAGGTACGCAGCCGCCAGCCGACGCTGCCATCCTCCTGCCGCAGCGGCTTCGAAACCTCGGCAACCACGTCAAGTCCGTTCGGCCCGCTTTGAATACCCGTATTCGCTATGACGTTGTCGCCGAAGGGAATGGAAAGGCCGGCGAAAACGCCGAAATTGCTTCGCTCATCAAGGTCGGTGAAGGCGGTGGCGTAAAGCGTCGCGCGCTTGAACGTCTGGCTATACGAAAGTCCCGCGATCCGGCTTTTGCTTCCGTCCGAGTTCTCAAGCCTCGTATAGGAAAGATTGAGGCTGGAAAGGTCCAGTGGCGCCGGCACGCTGAGGGTGATCTGATCGATGGCGCGCGGCACGCCAGCGCTGAATATCGTGAATTCATCCGCCGTGCTCGCGGTCGGTCTGGCGGAAACGGATGCTATGTCGTCGTAATCGTCGAAGGCGCGCTGCATGCGCGCATAGAGCGCCCACCTGTCGTAGCTGAGCTCAAACGAGGCATTCACAAGCGCCCCGGTGCGGGAGCCGCTTTTGCTCCCGGCACCGGCAACCGATGCCACGCCCCAGGCACCGAGAGGAAAGGCGGCCCCGACACCGCCATTCAGCAGATCCGTGCCCCCTTCGAAATGTCCTTCGAGCGTCAGCCAATCGGTCAATCCGTAGCGTGCCGTGGCGACGCCCATCATCCGGCCGTCGTAATCGTCCGATTCCGTGCCGAAATTTCGCCGCGGGACACCGAGTTCCGCCGAAAAATCCAGCAGACCGTGGCGCAGAAGCCAATTGGACGCATAGAAGGGCAAGGTCTGCGTCGTCTCCCGCCCGAGGCTATCGCGCAAGACTACGGTCGCCTGCCCACCGCCGGAAAAGACGGGAAGATTGGTCACTTCGAACGGTCCGGCGGGAACGTCACCTGAATAGGTGCGGACGTTTTGCGTGTAGATATCGAGTGTCGAAGGGACGGCGGCGCTGCCCGCAAACGCAGGCAGCGGCTCGGTCACCAGATCGGAACGCAGCGCGAAATTGCGCTGGAACTGAATGCCGCCGAAATAGACCGGACGCGTCCAGGAGAGACCGCCCGTCGTTATGTCGCCGGCGCGGTAGGTAAGGAGCCTTTCCGCATCGGAATAGCTCCACGTCGTATTGAGACGGGTTATTCCATCGAGGCTACCGTTGGAGTAGCCGGCCAGGAAGGATTGGCTAAGCGTTCCGTAGGGGCTGAAGAAACGGGCATCGAATGAGCCGGATATGCCTTGGAACAGGCTTGAACCGCCCTCAAAAAGGCTGTTGGAGCTCGCATAGAGGGAATAGTTGAGGACGGCGCCGTAGCCTGCCTGGGGCGCAGGCACCGTGCTTTCCTGTTGCCGTTTGATATCGATGACATGCGGGGCACGACCGTTGTCGGTCGTCTGGACATAGAGCCGCTGGGTTTCCTCGTCGACCTGATACGACAAGCCGGGCAGAGCGCCGAGTTCAATGAGCGTGTTGTCGGCAGTATCAGATGGCGGCTTTATGCCGACCTCGCGCAATTCAGCGGCTGCGGCCGCAAGCGAGCCATTCGGGCCTTGCTTGAAATTACCGATCATCTTCATCGAGGTATTGTTGATGAATACTTCCAGGTAGATGTCTCGCGTGCCGATCGGCTGGTCTGTGGACACGGCCGCCGCCGGCAGACTGGGCACGTCTTGAGCACGCAGCACCGAAACTGAAAGACACATGTATAGGAGAACGGCACCAGCGCTACCGTTGATTAACGGCGACTTTTGCATCGAACGGCCCAAGATCGCTCTGGCCATGTAGCGTTACCGCGCTGCCCGAAAGGGACTTCGTCGTCCCGATTGGCCATTGCATCGTCGCACCGCCGAGCACATATCCGACCAACCCGTTGCGGTTGCTGATCTTCGTCCCTCCTTGCGCCAGAGTGAGGTTCGACAACCGGAAGCGGCTGCCGCCATTGTTCCTACCGACCAGAACGAGACCGCTGCCTTGACGGGCAACGCTCCAGGAGACATCTGGCGCCTTCACATCCGCCTGCTTGAAAAAGACGGGAATGGACTGACGCATGATGAGCGTGACCGTGCCGGCCCGTGTCCGTGACGCGTCGGGCAATTCGTCGACGATGACGCGATAGGTCTCTTCGGCTCTGACTGGCGCCTTGCTCGTGCGGATCACTCGGACGACATACTGACCGTTCGGGTTCATCCTCGTCGAAGGAGGGCTGGCGACAACATCTCTCGTCGGCTCCAGGCGCTCTATGCCGTCGGCCTGGCTCCATTTGAAAACCCGTATCTGAACATTGATGGGATGATCCCCGTCATTGCCGAGGTTCAAAACGGTCGCGCTGGCTGGCGCGACAAGTTCGAGACTGGTGGGCGCCACGCGCAGGGACGCCGCGTTGATGCCGTAGGCACTGAGGCAAAAAAGCATGGACGCGGCAATGCATGGCAACATGCGTTGCATGACAGCCTCCTCAATTGACGGGTTTTCAGTAGGTGACGGTGACCGCCACGGTATCCGTGTAGACGCCGGCGGCCGGCGTGGTCTGTGGCGGCACCCGGCCGTAGACGTTTATGTTCTGGACCGCGCCATTGCCTGTGCCCGTGACGGTGTCAGTACCTATAGTTATGCCCCAGGTCTGCGTGCGGGCGGCGTCGCGATAAATGCCATAGTTGATCGTTGCGCTGCTCGGCCCGGTCATCACACGAACAGCCGTCGTCGCTCCGCTGCCAGCGCCGGCACTCAAGCCGATATTGTAGGTTTGCCCCGATGTGCACTGAACGCCGATGGTGGTGGCCTGATCGATATTGGCGGCGATGACGCCATTCGTGCCGAAATCAAGATCGTTGGCGCTCTGGATCAGGCACTGCGCCTGGATGGTAATGCGGACTGTCATGTTGGCCGTCGCGGTCGCAGCCATGGCGGTCGGCGTTGCTGCGATCGTTGTGAAAGCAGCAACGCCGGCGCCGCACAGCATTCTCAGCATTCGTATTCCCCCTCAGCACATCCCGCATAAACATCAGAATATGATAAAATAATCACATATTTGCTTTGCTGGCAATGAGGTAGAAAAGACCGGACGAGAACGCTACAGTATCGAAAGAATACCCCCGAAGTATAATTTCGTTTTATAGAGCGATTACATGAATATGACTGGTAATTTTGAACAACTTGGTTAATGATGAATGAAGTCCATGGTCGCCGAAGCTGGATGGTGGTGGCGAGAATATGAGCCTCATATTCCGCGAATCACGCACTTGGGAAAATGGGTGACGATTCGCCCGGGTCAAAGTTTGAGAAAGAGGCTTCCGGGCTCACGGATCGAGCGGCGGCTCCTGCCTTGCCGATCGTCTCTCTCGGACAAACCCCTTCATCAACATTTTTTTGCAAAAGGTCCGCAATTAGCCATGTTTCGGTAAAAGCTGCGCCACAGTTCCCGTCAAAATGGGCAAGCGAGATCTTGTCCTAAGGAGCGATCGATGGATACGCAGCCTATGAGATGGTGGAACGGCCAAAGCGAGACGACCCGGCGGCTGGGTTCCGGGCTCGCCGTTTGCGGCACGGTGGTTGGTGCTCTCTACATGATTGTTCAGACGGCTCCGACGGAACGCGCCATGCGCATTATCGATGATAGCGGTCGAATTACGATCAGCAGCGGCGAGCTGCTGGACCACGTCGCGACGAATGGGTTGCAGGTCGTGGTGGATGCGAGCCCCGCCCAACAGGTGATGTCGGTGCCGATTCCACAGCCGTCGCCTCTCGCCGCTGCGAAAAACAGCACTTCGGCAAAGAAGGTCGCCTCGCGCACCGATGCCGTTAAAACGAGTGTCGCAGCATCCGGTGACGTCGAGCGTTTCGATCGCTGCCTGCCGCAATGCGAATCACGCGATCCGCTGATCTCGGGATATCCGCAATATGCCGAGGCGGAGCCATCCCTGGTCAGGGACGACGATCCACCTCCGGTGGTGGAGGAAGGGGTTGGCTTTCACCCGCTGGCCGGTGCCCGCCACATATTGACGAAGGCGGCGGATGCGCCTGGCGTGATGCTGCGACGAGGCCGCGAGGCACTTGACAACGTCGCTCGCATAGATTGGTAGATTAGGAAAATACCTATTCTCGGGAACGCTTAGGCGCGTTCCGCCCAGATCTTCGCCAATTCAACGAGCGTCTTTACGGCTCTTTCCATATCCTGGCGGCTGACCCATTCCAGCGGCGAATGGAAAGCATGTCCGCCGGCAAATATATTGGCGCAGGGCAGGCCCATGAACGAGAGCCTGGAACCGTCCGTACCGCCGCGAATGCTGCCGCGAACCGGCATCATGCCGGCCCGTCGGATGGCTTCGACGGCATTCTCGACAATCTGCGGGTGGCGATCGAGGATTGCCTTCATATTGCGGTATTGGTGCCTGACGGTAAATGTATGCGAGGAGCCGGGATAGGCGGTCATAACGTCCTTGACGATCTGCTCCAGCGTGTTCTCCTTGACCGCAAGACCCGCCTCGTCGAAATCGCGGATGATGAAACCGAGCGCCGCCTTCTCCATCGAACCGCTGATGCCAGTGGGATGAATGAAGCCTTCCCGGCCCTCGGTCGTTTCGGGAGCAATGTCTTTCGGCAGCCTGTCGATGATCGCTCCGGCGATCTTGATGGCATTTTCCATCCTTCCCTTGGCAAAGCCTGGATGAATGGCAACGCCCTGGATGACAATCTCGACGCTGTCGGCTGAAAAAGTCTCGTCTTCTATATGGCCTGCCGTTTCGCCATCGACCGTATAGGCGAATTGTGCCCCCAGCTTCTTCAGATCGACCTTGTCAACGCCGCGTCCGATCTCCTCGTCGGTCGTGAACAGGAGCTTGATGGTGCCGTGACGGATGTCCGGATTGTCGACAAGATATTGGGCGGCGGCCACGATCTCGGCGAGACCCGCCTTGTCATCGGCGCCGAGCAGCGTCGTACCATCCGAGGTGATGATGTCATTGCCGATCTGGTCGCGTAGGGCAGGGTGCTCGTCGACAAGGATAATCTGCTGAGCATCGCCGGGAAGGCGGATATCGCCGCCCCCGTAGTTCTTGAGGATTTGCGGTTTGACATTCGTGCCGGTGAAGTCGGGCGCCGTGTCCATGTGGGAGCAGAAGCAAATCACGGGAACAGGTTTATCGACATTCGATGGAATGGTCGCATAGACATAGCCGTGCTCGTCGAGATGTGCGTCGGTAAGGCCGATCGCCAGCAATTCGTCAACGAGGACTCGTCCAAGATTTTTCTGCTTTTCGGTGGACGGCTGCGCGCTCGAGGTCGGATCCGATTGCGTATCGATGACAACGTAGCGGAGAAAACGATCGGTGACGGTATCGGTCATGAACCTGGCTCCAATGAATCACTCGGTTTTGCTTAGAGCATTTCCGCTTTTCTTCGAATCGCGAAAAGGCTTTTTCCTCTTGTTTTCCGCAATTCCGGAGGGAAAACCGCTACGCACTTTTCCTGGAATTGCTCCAGCTATAGCGCCGCGCTGGCGCGCCGTCCGCACGAAAAAGAATGGCCGCTCCAGCGCCAGGCGGGAGCGGCCATATCATGCGATAAGGCTGTGGCCGAAAGCCTCAATCGGCCGAAGTCAGCGTAACCGACGTACCGGTCGCAGCAACGTTCAGTCCAAGCTGACCCGTCACGCTTACGGTCTGAAGATGGATCGAGCCGGAGGTGCCGCCAACGAGAATGTTCGTGCCGACGCCTGCACCGACGGTCGCTTCAACGGTGGCGCCCTGATAGAGGCCGCTCAGAGAACCATGATGATAGCCGGCTGTCGGCGCGAAGACCAACCAGACAAGCCGGCTGCGGGTCGTAAAGCCGAGATCTACACCCATCTTCCTGATCGCACCGGTATAGTGGTCGATGCGCTCGCGTCCGACCGTCGAATGGAAGGTGCAATCCACCTCCTTGGCCGAGCCGAGCACATAGCCGACACCGCCGCCGATTTCGCATTCGAGGTAGCCGATCTTCACGCCGTTGCGCTCGTCCGGCTCTTCACGATAGGTGGTCGGCATGTCCGCCGCCCGTGCCACCGCCGTGCCTGCAACGATCAAAGATGCTGCTGAAAACGCCAGGGTCAAAATTTTTCTCATCTGTTTTCTCCTTGTCAGAGTATTATGGGGCGGCAGGCACCCTCATGGTCGAGCCGATAGAATCAACCCCTACTAAACGTACGTACGCGCAGAACGATCCCAAAAATAAGGCGGCTATCGTCATGATCCACTTCACAATATAGGGAACTGGGTCCGCAGCGGCACCCCCGACCATTTCACGTTTTGCAACCGACTGAGTCGCGTCGTATCAAATCGCCGCGCCGCCAAGAGATTTGCCTTCGGCGATCAGCCGGATTGCAGCAGCTTCTCCTTTGCCGCGAAGGCGTAGACATCCACTGGTTCGCCGAGACCCTTGAGAGGGAAGGAGCCGAGGCTCTCCATATCGCGCCGGCATTCGGCCATATCGACGAATGCCTTCGACAACAGCACTGGCCGCTTGACCTCCTTGGTCAGCGATTCCAGCCGCGACGCAATGTTGACGGCCGGACCGATGACGGTGAAATCAAGACGGGTGCGCGAGCCGATATTGCCGTACATGACATCGCCGACATGCACTCCGACACCGTAGCGCAGCACTTCGCGGCCATGCTTGCGGTTTTCCTCGTTGAGCACTCCGACAGCCGCCTGCGCCTCGCTGATGGCGAGAAGAAGATTGTGACATGCATTGGGATCGCTCAACGGAAAGATCGCGAGCAATCCGTCACCCATGAATTTGAGAATCTCGCCGCCATGCTTTTCGATCGGCTCGACCATGGCATCGAAATAGCCGTTGAGCAGTTCGATGACGTCGTCCCGCGGCCACATATCGGAAATAGTGGTGAAATCTCTTAGATCGCAGATGAGGATGGCTGCGCCCACCGTAGCGCCGCTGCCGCGTGTCGTTGCGCCTGCCAGGATCTGTTCGCTGGCATGCGGACCGACATAGGTGCGCAACAGCGTGCGCGCCATGATGTTCTTCAACCTGATCTCGGTCACCATGGTCAGGGCCGGAAGCAAATCCCTCAAAAAAGTCACATGCTGCTCGGTGAAGCCGCCGGGTGCATCCGAGGCGAAGGTGGCGATGTGACGCTTGCCAAGCGTATGATAAATCGGCCAGGCAATATAATCCGTCAGCCCCTCCTCATACATTTCCTTGTACAACGGATAGGCCAGCTGATCTTTGCCGGAAACCTGCAGATCTTGCCGGACCTCGGTCGCGCCGTTGAAGATCTCGTTGATGGGACTTGCCAGAAACTGCGGCGTGTTCTCGACACCATAGCTGAAGGTCGCGATATCGGCTTCCTTCATTCCGGTACGCCAGAGAATCCGTGCGCCGAGCCATTGCGGATGCAGAGTCCGGAAATGCATGCTCGCTCTTGCGACCGGAATTCCGGACGCGCGCATCTTTTCGCATAGCTCGACGAGGATATTGTCGATGAAACGCTGGTCGCGCACATCATTCATCAGCCAATCGAGAATCTTGCTTTGCCTCGTCGGCCAGTTGCCGCTGTCGTCACGTGATGAATCGGCAATTGCCTCAATGGAAGATTGCATTTCCTTATACCCCACAAATTCCGTCACCTGTCACAGGCCGTCGACGCCACTCGATACTGAACATGACTATACGCGCCTCGTCAGCGGCCGGGAAACGGCAATCGCCTCTATTTCGCGATTTCGTAAATTATGTTTCAGGCTATGGCAGAAGAGGCTTGAATCGGCCATAGGGCTTCATATGGTTCCGCAATTCCCGCGGCGCAATATCATGTCGAGAGGCAAAGCTATTGAGAGCATATCTGGCAGGCCCCGAAGTCTTTCTTCCCAACGCAAGAGAAATCCTCGATCGCAAGATCGCATTGGCTCGCAGCTACGGATTTACCCCCGTCTCGCCCGGTGATCTGGTGGTGCCTGAGACGGAGACACGCCGGGAGCGGGGTCTTGCCATTAGCGCGATCAACGAGAAGCTGATGTCGAGCGCCGATCTTATCATCGCCAACCTGACGCCGTTTCGCGGTATTGCCGCGGATGTCGGCACAGCCTTCGAGCTCGGCTTCATGTGCGCACGCGGCTGCCCGGCATTCGCCTTTTCCAACTGCACTGAAAATCATTTCGAGCGCGTGAGCGGACTTTACAATGGCGACGTTCGTCTCGGTCCGGATGGACGCCATCGCGGTCCCGACGGAATGGCGCTGGAAAACTTCGATATGGCCGACAATCTGATGCTCGACGGCGGCATCGCGGCACGCGACGGCATCATCATAACGCGTCAGGTCGCGGCGAATCAGCTCTTTCTGGATCTGACCGCGTTCGAGGAATGCCTGCGCATCGCTGCCGGCAAATTGTTGAAGCAAGCCACCAGCGCAGAATGCGCTGCCCACTGACTGCTTTCTTTCGCTATGGCGGCAAAACGACGAAAGCTCGTTCGAGCCTCACCACGTCCCGAGAGCTTCATCGACAGCGTGCGCCCGCGCAGGCAGCAGCTCATAAGCGGCAATGTCCGGTTCGGCAAAAGCAGCCAAGCCGAGCGACCCAAGGATATCGCGCCCTACCGGGTCCTTGTGCGCGCCAAGGAGAGCAGCCCGAAGCGCTGCGACGGTTTCGGGTGCTTGCTGTTGCGAGGCGACCAGTAGAGGGAAGGGAGCCGGCTTCGTTGTGGCGATGACCTGCAACGATGCAATCATGTCCGGCTCGTGCATCTCCAGCAGCTGGCAAGCATAGGCGTCGATCGCACCGACATCGACGGCGCCTGAACGGATCGCCTCGATTACGCCGCGCGGATTGAGGAGCGGACCGAAGGTCTTGCTCGCCGGCTGTCCGCCGGCAAGTGAGGCAAAGAATTCGCGTGGCGCATTGTAGCCCGATTGCGAGTCCCGCACCGTCCAGCCCCAGCGCATTGCTGCAAGATCGGCCTTCGCGAGCGGCCTATCACGTGCGGCGACGATATGGCTGGCATAGACGGCTTGCCCGTTTGCCCAATCCGCCAGCGATACAGGCGCCACGAGCGGCAGCGGACGCTCTGCTTTCGCAAGTCGAGAGAACGGAAAGCCGCACATGAAGACTGCGCCCATATCCGGGCGAGCCCATAGCTCGGAAAGCGGCGCCGGCGCGGCATGGGCAATGACCTCGAGCTCAACATCAGACCGATGCGCAAGCCAATGAAAGAGGCGGTCCCAAAGCCCTGATATCTTCGGGCTCAGATTGTACATTCGCGAGCAGGCGATGGCGGGAGGGGGAGCAGGAGACATCATCATAGCGCGTCACGCAAACCGAAGGCGTTGGCCGATGTTCATGCGCTTTGCTTTTTCGACCATCGCCGCGCCGAGCGCGACATCGGTCGTGCTGAGCCCACGATGCCAGAAGAGGATCGTCTCATCATCGCTTTCGCGGCCGGGCTTGGCGCCGCAAACGATCTGGCCAATCTCCGCATGCAGCGTTTCGGCGGTCACCTTACCCTCATCGACATGACGACGCAGCGCGCCGAAGGGGCGACCGGGGCCGCATTGCCCCCAATCATCGACCACGACCTTGTCCATGATATCGGTCAGGTCGAATTCGAGCGCGCTCATCGTGCCATAAGGCACGACGAAAGCGCCTTTCTTGACCCAGGAGGTCTTGAAGAGCGGCGTCGGCTCCGGCAGACGGCTTGCCTCGATCATGATGTCGGCGCCTTTCAGGCAATCTTCCCAATTGTCCGTCACGATGATCTTCTTGCCGAGATCCTTCTCCAGCCGCGCGGCGAAGGCATCCCGGCTTTCCGGGCGGCGCGAATGCACGCGGATCTCGTCGAAATCGAAGATGTGATCGAGCAGCCGCACGTTCCAATAGGAGGTGCCGCGCGCGCCAATATGGCCGAGGATCTTGCTATTCTTGCGGGCGAGATGGCGTGCGCCGATGGCCGTGACGGCACCGGTGCGCATGTCGGTGATGGCAGTCGCATCGATGATGGCCTTCGGCACGCCGGTGCGCGGATCGAACAGATTGAGGACCGCCATTTCCGAGGGCAGTCCCTGCTTGTAGTTGTCGACGAAATCGCCGACGACCTTTACGCCGGCATAGTCGAGCGGCTTCACATAGCCGCGCAGCACGTTGAAATGACCCTTGTCGGAACTCTCGGGCACGAGATGAACGCGAGGCTCGATAACTGTCTCGCCGCGCCCCTGCGCATCGAGCGCCCTGGTCACGGCGTCGAGGATTTCGTCATCGGAAAGCGCCAGCGCCTTGGCGTCGATAGCATTCAAATAGTCGATCCAGATTTCCTGCATTACCGTTCTCCAGGCCTTTTCACCAGCTGCGCCGGTTTAACGAATGATCCAAGCCGCATGGGCGACCGGCGGAAGGCGACGGGCGTGGACCACCTTGCGGCTATATCGATCAGGAAGCCGTCTCCATCAGGTCGGCGTTCTTAATGAACTCCGACAGTCTTTGAAAATCTGGTCCCTGCGCACGATCTTCCTCCAGCGGCGGAACCAGTTCGCGCACCTTGAGATAGGCGCGCAGCGTCCCGCCGCCAAGCTCGCCCACAGCGCCGCGCAGATCAACAGCCTGGGCGGATGCGACAAGCTCGATAGCGACGAGATAGCGCAGCCGCTCGATCATCGCTTCGATTTTTGTCAGGACGCTCGGCGCCATCGATGCCTGATCCTCGACGCCATCCGCAACCGGAATAGGCGCGAGCGAGACGGGCATGGCCAGATGGCGTATCTCGGCTTCGAGTGCCGAGACTGTTTTCTGCACGGTGGCAAAGCCTGTTCTACTTTGCCCGAGCGGCGTCAGGAACCGCGGCAGTTCTGACATGGCCGGTGACATGATCTTCATGGTTCGATAGGCCACCCCTGCTGCACAATGGGAGATTGCCTGGCCGAGCCGCTCCCATGCCAGAACGAAGGCCGTCATGTCGAAATTGCCATGCGACAGGATGAGCCCTTCGTCGGCCAGCACGACAGGATTGTCGCCGGAACTCGCAAGTTCGATCTCGGTTGCGGTGCGCGCCTCGCCGATCGCGTGGAGGAGGGCGCCCCATACCTGGGGAGCGCAGCGATAGCTCAACGGATCCTGCAGGCGCCGTGCCGCACCATCGACAAGAAGAGAACTTCCGGAAAGCAGCTCGCGAAGCCTTGCCGCTGCCTCGCGCTGGCCGAAGGCCGGCCTGGCCGCCAGCGCCCGGTCGTCGAAGGCAGAGACGTTCGCACGGAAGGCCTCGAAATTCAACGCAACAGCCGCAAGCGACCAATCAAACAGCCGCTCGATATCCTCGATGCAGAGGCAGGCCTTGCCGACCGAAAGACTGTTGGCAACGACAAGGACATGGCCGTCCTTCGGCGCGATCGGCAGAGGTTTCAGTCCGGCCTTCAAGAGAGCGTCCGGTGCCTGCATGATCGTGCCATCCACTTCCGCCGCGCCATCCCCTAACAGAGCCCGTGCCATATGCGCCAAAGGTGCAATATCGGCAGCGCCGATCGAACCGAGCGATGGCACGACCGGATGAAAGCCCGCATTGAGTGCCTTAACGAGGCCGGCGAAAACCGGAAGCGACACGCCGGAGCCGCCAGCCGCCATGCCGGCAACGCGGGCGGCCATCATTGCCCTCACGGATTCCAGCGGCAGCGCTGCCCCGACCCCTACGGCCCGCGCCTGTGGCACGCGCAATTGGAAGGCGATGAGGTCGTCCGTTGCAAGGCGAGTGTCGACGCCCGCGCCCAATGCTGTCGTCAAACCATAAACAGGCCGGTCGGCCGCCAGGTAGCGTTCGACGATTGCGCGGGCGGCGGCGATCTTGTCTTCGACGTTCTGTGAAATCGCGATCGTGGCGTTGTGCCGCGCGATTGCGGCGATATCGTTCGCCGTCGGAGGCGCTCCGGTGAAGGATACGATATTATCCGTCTTGCTCATTCCTGCCTGCCTCCAAGACGTGCGCTCGGTTTCCCGCGATCTTCGCCGGAATGCTCTTCCAGTCGATGTTGGTTGTCGGAATAGCAGATATCACGCATAGCACGGCACGTGGCCAGCAACAGTCATATCGATTGACGAACACCGCTATCTCGTTACGAGGCAATATTCGGCGCGGGGAAAAGCTCAAGCAGTGCCAAACGACCAATCCAAAAGTCCTTACGCACAAGGTGATAGCGACAACACATCATCGCTATCACCTTGTTTTGAATGAAGGTTGGTTCGGTGACGAATTAGCCGCCGATCATGAGCCGGACGACTTCCTCATGATTGGTATCGGCGATGTTGCGTTCGCCGGCCACAATCCCGCGCCGCAGGACGACGATGCGGTCAGAGACTGCGAAAATATCCTGCAGATTGTGCGAGATGAAGATAACGCCGCGCCCCTGCGCCTTCAGCGACTTGATGAGGGCCACGACCTTGCGCTGTTCCGGCACGCCGAGCGCCGCCGTCGGCTCATCCATGACCAGAATGCGGGCATTCCAATAAACCGCACGCCCGATCGCGACCGCCTGGCGCTGACCGCCGGAGAAATTGCTGACCGGCGCATCGAGCCGCTTCACATGGAAATCGAGCTCCGCCATCGTCTTGCGTGCTGCTTCCGCCATGGCCTTCCGGTCGAGAACCGGCAGGAAGCCGAAGAGCTTCTTCATCGGTTCGCGCCCAAGGAAGATGTTGGAGCCGATCGTCAGATTATCGGCAAGCGCCAGATCCTGGTAGATCGTCTCGATGCCTTTCTCGCGCGCATCCTGCGGCGATGAGAAGGTGACGGGCTTGCCTTCGATCAGGATTTCGCCCGCGGTGGGCGGATAGACGCCGGAGATCGCCTTGATCATCGTGGTCTTGCCCGCGCCATTATCGCCGGCAAGCGCCACGACTTCACCGGGCCGCACGACCATGGAGCAATTGTCGAGGGCACGCACCGCGCCGAAATAGCGCGAGAGATTGCGAACCTCGAGGAGGGGAGTTGCACTATTCATCCTGTTTCGCTCCGCTGAACCGGCGCTGCGCCTGGTCGATGAGCACCGAAATGATGATGACGATGCCGACGGCGATGAACTGCCAGAACGGTTCCACGTTCATGAAGACGAGGCCGTACTGGATGACGGCGATGACGAGAGCACCGGCAATGGTGCCGATGATCGTGCCGGAGCCGCCGAATAGGCTCGCGCCGCCGATGACGACGGCAGCCACGCTATCGAGCAACAGGGGTTCGCCGGCCTGGGCGGCGCCTGCGGTGAAACGAGCCGCATAGAGAGCGCCGCCCAGGCCTGCGCAAACGGCCGAGAGAATATAGAGCCGCAGCAGATGAGACTTGATGTCGATGCCGGCACGGCGCGCGGCCTGCGCATTCGCGCCGATGGCATAATTATGCTGCCCGAAGCGGGTCTGGCTCAGCAGGTAATGCATGATCACCACGAAGACCAGCGTAACGATGACGAGATAGGGCACGCCGTAGAGCCGCCCATTGCCGAGTTCGGCGAAATAGGAATTCTTGACCGGCACAGTGGTACCGCCCGCAATCAGGAAGGCCGTACCACGCGCAACGCCGAACATGCCAAGCGTGCCGATAAACGGCGGAACCTTGAGACGGGAGATCAGCAGACCGTTGATGAAGCCGGGTATGGCAGCGGCCAGCATGGCGACGAGAATACCGAATACCATCGCTATCGGCAGCGGCATGTAGAGCCCGGCGATATTGGCGATGTGCGCGGCGACGACGGCGGCAAGCCCCATGATGAAGCCGGTCGATAGATCGATGCCGCCGGAAATGATGACGAAGGTCTGTCCGATCGCCAGCAGCAGCGGCGCCACTGCGAAGACCGCGACGGACTGCCAGTTGAAGCTCGAGCCTATGAACGTGCCACCGAAATCGATCCGCGCCCAGATCTCGAAAGTCACGATAAGCCCGGCAAGAAAGAGCCATGCGCGCAATTGCGCGATGCGGTTTAGGATGGTTTTTGCTTGGTCGCCGTGGTCCGCCTGCGGCGCCACGTGGTGATCCGCCTTGCGGATCTCTGCATTGTCGATTGTCATGAACTGGTCCAAACTGAAGCGTTGAACGCGCCAAGATCACGGCGCAGTTCGCTCTATCATCGTTGGATGATGTGCCTCGCCCTTCGGCGAGGCACAGACTATCTCCGGATCAATCGGAGTAGATGAACTTCGCGACATTCTTGTCCGCGACGTTCGATTTGTCGATGACCGTGAAGCCGGTGCCGATCGCCGTCGGGATCGAATTGCCGGTCAGGTGCGCGTAGGCTGCCATCACGCCGAAATAGCCGATTTCAGCCGGGTGCTGCGCGATCGCCAGATCGACGAGGCCGGAGTTGATGTTGTCGACGATCGACGTCGGCGCATCGAAGGCGACCACGCGAATTTTACCCGTCTGGCCGGCCTGCTGCACGCCGTTGGCGGCACCAAGGGCGGAGAACAGATTGGCTCCGAAGACACCATCGAGATCGGAGTTGCGGGCAAAGACCGCCTGCAGCTGCGATGCCGCCTTGTTGGCGTCGTCGTCGTTATATTGCGTCTCCAGAACGGTGATGTTCGGATACTTCTTCATTTCCTCCTTGAAGCCTTGCTCGCGCTGATCCGTGGTCGAGATGCCGGGCTTCACGTTGGAAACGTAGACCTTGCCCTTTTCGCCGACGGCTTTCGCCAGCGCGCGTGCGGCAATCGCGCCGCCGAGCAGGTTGTCCGAAGCGATGTAGGCCAGCGGAAAATCGGCATCGCCCTTGCCGGTCTGGTAGACACCGGTGCCGATGAAGGTGTCGACGGTGATGACCGGGATGCCGGCATCCGCCGCCTTCTTGAGCGGCTGGATCAACTGATCCTTGTCGGTCGGTGCGATGAGGATCGCGTCGGGCTTCTTGGCGATCACCGCGTCAAGAACCGGAACCTGAGTCACCGGGTTGAAATCGGGGCCGCCTTGAAACACCAGCGTCGCGCCGATGGCCTTGGCCGCGGCCTCGGCGCCCTTGCGCATGGTGATGTAAAAAGCATCGGTCGTCAGGCCCGGAATAAGGGCAATCGTAAATTTCTTGTCTGCAGCTTTGGCGGTGCCGGCAACAGCCGCAACACCCGTAGCGAGCGATGCCACGGCCGAAGCCTTGAGAAATGAGCGGCGCTCCATAATTTTCCTCCTCTTGAAGCCGAACCTCCCCTGTCCGGCACAGCGATAATCAGTAGGTTACTGCGGCACGTCAAGTAATTTTTTTCTGCAAAGAATTTCTTTTATCCAATTGATATACTTAAGCAATTCGATGATGGCGGCAATATCATTATCCGCCGGGAGACATAGCGTCGCACGACGTTCAGCATTATTCCGCAGCCGAGCCGTCCATCCGGACGGCGACGGACATTATTCGCGGTCGAACACGCGCCAAACCCAAGCCAGAATCGCGTCCATGTCCGGCTCCTTGGTCTGGTCGACCGTCATCACGGCGCCGCAGCCCATCGGCTCGGCACGATCGGCAAGCGCCATCAGCTCCGGCACATAGTCGGCGCCCGGATGGCCCGGCAATCGATCCTGCAGCCGGCTGGCATAACGCTCTCCCGCAACCGATCCCGGCACCTTGCACCAAAGCTCGGCGACATCCCCGACCTTCGCAGCACTGATATAGCTTTCGAGCTGCGCTTTCGGCTGAAAACCGAACCAGGCATCGATGATGAAGGTCGAGCCGGCCGGCGCCTCGGCGATGACGGACCAGATCGCCTGGTAGCTCGCCTTTCCCAAGGTCCGGTTGAAGTCGCGATCGACAGGTCCGATATGCTGTAGGAACGGATTCTTGATGCCATCGAGGGACAGAACAGGCCAACCGGTTCTCTCAGACAAAGCCTTGGCAAGGCGGCTTTTACCGGAGGCGGGCACGCCGTTGACCAGGACGACCCGCTTTCCCTGTGCCCGCTTTTCCTGTGACGGCGCATCCACAGTGAAAGTCGACAGGCCCGCGCCGATCACTCCGGCATCGTCGGCGAGTTTCGCCGGCAATATCGCGGGGCGGAACCATGGTGCGACCGCCGGCAGGTCTGCAAGGGCACGCGCCGCGCCGCAGCCGAGCCCGCCACCAAGCAGGATGACTTCGGGATCCATCGTCGCTGCTATATTGTCGAGCGCCGCCCGCAAGGGGACTGCCCATTGGCGCAACACGCGCGCCGCCGCATCATTCCCCTCGGCTGCCATGCTGAAAATTTCCCCGATCGTCACGACGGACAATCCCGCTTCGGCGATGTGACGGCGCAATGCCGTTCCGGAACTGAAGGTCTCGACGCAGCCGCACCTGCCGCAGGGGCAGGGTGGGCCATCCTGAGATACGCAGATGTGACCGAGCTGCCCGGCGGCTCTATGCCCGTGATAAATGCGACCGGCATGGGCGAGAGCACCGCCGATACCCGTGCCGATCGTCAACATCGCAACGTTTCGATAGCCCTTGGCGCCGCCGATCCGCATTTCAGCGATCAGCGCCATGCTGCAATCATTCTCGATGCCGACAGGCTTTCCGAGGGCCGCCTCGATCCGCGGCACGAAGTCGAGGCCGGCGAGGTTGAGGATGCCGCCGGACAGGATCTCGCGGCTGGCAACATCGACCCGCCCGGGTATGCCGACGCCGATCCCCGAGACTTCGGCTCCGTCGAGTTCGCGCCCCATTGCG
Organism: Martinezella tropici; assembly: GCF_008370325.1. Lineage (GTDB taxonomy): Bacteria > Pseudomonadota > Alphaproteobacteria > Rhizobiales > Rhizobiaceae > Rhizobium > Rhizobium tropici_B. The sequence continues at coordinate 778,770 of NZ_VNIP01000008.1, forward strand.
ATGACGCGCTCCAGCACCTGCAAGGGATCGGCCGGGGTTCGTTCCGACAGTTTGGCAAGAATCTCGCCGCGAGCGGAGACGAGGGCCGCACGAATATTCGTGCCGCCAATATCGACGCCTATGGCGATGTCAGACATTGGCGCGCTGCCTTTGATCAGCGCCGTGCGAGCCCGTGCCCTTGAAGTGCGTCGCGATGACAGCCTGGATTTCGCGAAGCCTTGGCACCGCGACCGATTCCAGCCGATCTTTCGTCACCGTGCGATCGAGCGAGATGCAATCCTTCCACAGCGAGCGGCCGGCGATCACGCCGGAAGCGCCGTTGCGCATGGCATTCTCGACCTGTGTCAGGAAGGTCGCATGGTCGACGCCAGCAGAGAGCACCGCCCATGGTACGTCGCCGGCAAGACGCGTAACTTCGGCACAGGCTTCCGACGATCCCGGATAGGGGATTTTCAAAACCTTCGCGCCGAGTTCCAGGCAGATCTTGCTGCCGCCGACGATCAGGGACGGCAACTTGGCTTTATGGTCGACCTCGTCCTCATCTTCGAATTTGTAGGTCAGGAATTCGACGACAAGCAGAAGATCTTCGTGTGCGAAGTCTTCGATGCACTGTTTCAGGATCCGGATATTGTGGGCATTCGCCGCTTCCCGATCCGAGCGCAGATAGACCATGATCTTGCCGCCTGTTGCCCCCAGCTGGCGCACGCGGCGCGCCGAAATGCCAGGGACCAGCTTCGATAGACGATACCCTTCCGGCGAGGTATCCCAACCGGAAGCGTCGAGCCCGATCAGCAGCGCGGTGTCGCGCTGAAGGACGCGATCATCGACCAGTGCCGGCACGGCGCAGATCGGATCGACCAACACGCAGGATGCCTTGCTTGCCAGGAACCGGGCGATATCGGCCTTCGTGTCGCCCAGCACCTGGTCGGAGATGGCAGCCTGCTCGGCCGGATCCTTGGCCAGGAGGCTGCGCATGCCGCCGCGCTGGTCGCAGGCAATCACCATCATGGCACCGTCGCTACCACAAATCTGCTGGTACCCGCGCATCTCCGCTGTCGTCAATTTCGTCATATGATCCTTCCTCCAGCCGTTGCAAAACGGCACCCGTCCGAGCACGCCTTCTCCACTCCTCGAAGAGGGGCATGCTCTTGAAATTGAGGGCTCCCATGCGCGGTATAAACGTTGCGAAACCGGCTGTTTTGAGCGATAACTCCCTCAAGTACCGCATGCGTAACACATTACAGAAAGGAATTTCAACCTGAATTCGTCTCAATCGCAGGAGGCTGCGGCAAATCGCGCTTTGTTGCATACGGTCGCCAAATTGCACTACCAGTCCGACATGTCGCAGGTGGATATCGCCAGGAAGCTCGGCCTATCGACGGCGACGGTTTCGCGATTGCTGCAGCGAGCCCGGGCGATCGGGATCGTCCGGATCGAGGTGATCGATCTCTCGCCCGCCGAGGATCTGAGCGCTGCGCTGACCGACGGCCTGAAACTGCGCGCGGCCTCGGTAATCGATACGCCGTCGTCAAACGTGCTGAGCGCGCTCTCCGCACCGGTCGGCTCGCTTCTGCAGCAGGCGGGTCTGCGCTCCGGCTCGACGCTGGGCATCGGGTGGGGAAGGGCAGTACGCGAGGTGACATTGGCGGGCTTGCCGCAACTGCCCGGTATCGTCACGGTCGCGCTGAATGGCGGCATGCAGCAGGCAGCCCCGCACTTCCAGATCAACGAATTCGTCCGCCAGGCGGCAGCCCAGATGGGAGGCGTGCCCCACTTCCTGCATGCGCCTTATATTTCCTCGACTGAACTCCGGGACGCATTTCTGGGCGACCCTACCGTGCAGCAGGTGACCTCCCTTTGGGACAGATTGGATGCGGCGATCGTCGGCGTCGGATTGACGCATGCCTCCAACCCTTCCGAGCCGGCTTTGCCCGGCGAAAAGGCGCTGAGCCACGCGGCCGGGGACGTGCTGCGCCACTATGTCACCGAGGCTGGCGAAATCCTGCATTGGGATGGAGAGGAGGGCATGATCGCCGCTTCGCCCGAACAATTGCGCAAGGTGCCGCTCTGTATCGCAGTCGCTGCAACCCCCGGCAAGGCAAGCGGCATCATCGGAGCGGCACGATCGGGAATGATCAATGCACTGGTCACGGACGCCAATACTGCGCAGGCCATTCTCGATCGCCTGTCATCCAACCAGAAAGCCGAGGATCGATCCTGATGCCGTTCGACGGCCGCTCCTTCGGCGCCTTCCTGTTCGACATGGATGGAACCGTCCTGAATTCGATTGCGGTCGCCGAACGTGTCTGGACCGCCTGGGCGGAAAGACGCGGCGTCGACGCCGTCAGCCTGCTGGCGACCGTTCACGGCCGCAAAGCGATCGAGACGATCACCCGGCTCGGCCTTTCTGGGATTGATCCCGCCGAAGAGGTCAGCATCCTCACCCAAGCCGAAATCGATGACGTTACCGGCGTGGAGCCGATCGCGGGTGCCATCGGCTTCTTGAAAAGCCTGCCGCCGGATCGGTGGGCGATCGTCACCTCTGCGCCGCGAGAGCTGGCCAAAGTTCGCCTTCAGGCGGCCAGGCTTCCCTGGCCGCCGGTTCTGATTGCCGGAGAGGATGTGCAGAATGGCAAACCAGCACCAGATTGCTTCATTTTAGCTGCGAAGATGTTAGCGCAACCCATTGAAGATTGTCTTATTTTTGAGGATGCGCCCGCTGGCATAGAGGCAGCGGAAGCGTCAGGCGCTTCCGTGCTTGTCATCAGCGCGACCCATCGGGCGCCGCTGTTGACGCGGCATCCGAATGTCGAAAACTACGATCATCTCGCTCTGGATATCGGCTCGGGCGGCGCTTTGCGTCTATCCGGAAAGCCTCTCTGAAATACGCCCGAAATACCTCATGGAAATGGGTCATAACCGGGCTTCTTATAGATTGCGTCGGGCTTGGCTTGAATATCCGGCACATAGACGCTTTCGGTCCAATCGGCCATAGCGACATCTTCTATCGCGACGGACACCGAACCTTCATCGACGCCGAGCGTCTCGACGATAACTTTTGTCAAGCGTTCAGCCACGGTTCGCTTCTGTGTCTCGGTTCGTCCCGACACCATTTTCAGGATCAGATGGGGCATCAACATTCTCCTCTTGGGCGATGCTGCCGGTCCAACAATGCGACGACCACGTCACAGCCAGCCCGCCAGCGGCTAGAAAGAGATGTAGTGAGATCGGCCTCCGCGACTAGCGCCTAAAGACGGCAAGCACTTATGTCGCCTGCTCATGAATTGACGAAACAGCGATCTCTTACGCTGCCTTTGGCAAGAGAGACTTCAGGTTCACGTCGGCCGCCAAGGCCTCGATCGGCGGGACTACGCGTTTGGCAATCAGCATCTCGCTCAGCTTGATGTCCTTGGCAATTTTGTTGCCGGGACCGACGCCGCTTGCGGCGACCAGCCGCTGTTCCCCGTCAAGATGAAACAGGACGAAGGCGCCATCCCCAAGGTCCCTTCGAACGACCGTGCGACCCTCATCGACGAGGCCGGCGATCTGCAGTGTATGATCGTACTGGTCGGACCAGAAATAGGGAACGGCGTGATAATTGCGCGCCGCACCTTCCAGATTTGCCGCGGCGAGCATGCCCTGATCCTGAGCATTGCGCCAGGCTTCGAGACGCAGCCGGCGGCCGCCATAGAGCGGATGCGGAAATGAGCAGCAGTCGCCGGCGGCATAGATATCCGTCACCGACGTCTCCAGGCGCTCATTGACCGCAATGCCATTGTCGACCGCAATGCCGGCCTGAGCGGCAAGCTCGGTGCGAGGCTGCGCACCGATCCCGACGACCAGCACATCTGCCGAGATCAGATCTCCATCGAAAAGGGAAATATCGACACGTCGTTCATCCGCTTCGATCCCGCGAACCGCCACACCGCATTTTACGATGACGCCGTTGCGCCGATGCAGGTCGGCGATCGTTTCGGCGATTGGTTCCGGGACGCCGCGCTTGAGAATACGTTCCTGCGACTCGATGACCGTAACCTTCGCGCCACGGCTGCGCGCCGATGCGGCAACCTCGAGACCGATGAAGCCGCCGCCAAGCACAGCCACATGCATATCGGCTCGGATCCATGGGCGAAGTGCAAGCGCATCGTCGATCGTCCTCAGATAAAATATCCGTCCGCCGGTGGGCGCGTTCGGCAATCGCCGGGGTGCCGCACCCGTCGTCAGCAGCAATTTGCCGTAGGACAGCGCCCGGCCATCTGAGAGGATCAGTTGCTTCCCCAAGGTGTCTATAGCGCTTGCCGATGCGCCGCCGATATGCCGGATCGCCCGCTCGCCGAGCACGATATCGCTGAGAACGGCCGGCGCCTGCGGCCCCGCTTCGTCGAGCAGAACCTGCTTGGAAAGAGGTGGCCGCTCATAGGGGAGATGGACTTCGTCGCCGATAAGGGTGATCGTGTGCCGATAGCCGTTCTCCCGCAGGCTCAGCGCTGTGCGTGCGCCGCATTCGCCGGCACCGACGATAATAATGCCCGCATCGCCGCTCATGCGCCGATGCCGATCATGACGCGATCGCCTTCAACTTTGACAGGGTAGGTTTTCAGGTTGATGCAGACCGGCGCACCGCGGGCTTCACCGGTCTTGTAGCTGAAGCGGCCATTGTGCTTCGGACACTCGATGGTGTCGTCCATGACCAATCCGTCGGCCAGATGGATTTTCTCATGAGTGCACAGGCCGTCGGTCGCGAAATAGTCGTCGTCAGGACTGCGATAGATCGCGAAAGTTCGTCCTGCATGATCGAAGCGGACAACATCCTCCTGATCGATTTCATCGGCAGCACAGGCATCAACCCAGTTCGTCATTTCTTCCTCCTCATTGCAATCGTCGCAAGGTGCGAAAAGCATCGCCTAATTCGGAGAGCAAGTTGACGTTGCGCTTTGATTGCGCATCGTTTTTCCTCCCGGCTTGTTCCAAGCATGCGCGAAATGACCCTTCATATTCCACGCCGATCATGATCATTTTTCATCAGGGAGGAGCGGATATCGTCGGCGTCTATAATGCCGGCGGCGCCAATCTCGGCGTCGGCTCGGTGCTTCAGCGTTTTCAGGAACAACGGGGAGGCGAGTGTGTTTGGATCGCACATGCGCTCAATAATGAAACCCGCCGCTTCATCGCCTCGGGGCTGATGACGCACGTTCTCGATCAGGCGCCTGAAACGCAGGCAAGGCGCGCCCTGGATACGAGATTCTATCGCGATCCTGCCCATTCCTGACCTATACGGCGGAAAATATCGGCCCCAGTCACCGCCAAGTGACAAGGCCGGAGCCTGCGGAAGGAGGGCCTCAGGCTCCGGCATTTGCCGCCATCGACGACAAGTTAAGTTGGCGGCGGGGGAGAGCCCAAATGCGCATATGGAGCAAGCAGTTCCCTTGGCAAGTTACAGAGTTCGATAGCACTGCCGGGAAAAATCCGGCCGTCCTCCATGCGCGCTAGCTCGTGCGGGAGCGACGCGCTTGCTTCTCCGCGTATTTCTTGGCGCGCTCCATGAAGCGCTTGTTCATGCGGTCCTCGGCCTCTTTCGAGCCGTCATGGAAGGTGCCGAACCATTGGTCGAGCGGGATCACACCGTCGGCATAATTGCACTCGAAGAATTTATGATGGAGGTAGTGGTCATAGGCATGGGTATCGACCCCGGCTTCCTCGCCGATCACGATCTTGTCGAAGCCGGCGTGCCCCGGTGCAGGTGCAAGGGCGGCATGCGTCAGATGGAACAGGACATGGATCGGATTGGACGGCACGATCCAATGGATAAGAACCCCTGAGAAATACAAAAGATGCTCGACCGGATGCATGGCGAGGCCGGACCAAGGACCGGGATTGACATTGTTGTGATGCAGCTTGTGGACCGTGTGGTAGAGCGGCGGCCAGTGGATCAGGCGATGCACCAAGTAGAAGTGCAGATCGCGGAATGCCGGGATCAGCAGCATGACGATGGCGCAATAGATCGGGTGTTCGGCAAAATCGACATAGGGAATGATGCCATTCGCAAAAGCCCAGAGCGTCAGCACTTCGAAGGCCGTCCATAAGGGTACGGCGCTGGCGAAAGTCCAGATCACATTGTCGACGGTCTGGTTGCTGAAGAGGAAGGCCGAGTTATCCTTCGATGGCCACTTGCTATTATATTTGAAGCTCGTGCCCTGCTTCTTCTGCATATAGAGGCGCAGATGAAAGGCGCCGAAGAACAGGAAGACCAGCGCGGCGTTGCGCAGGAGGAGATAGGCGATCCAGCCCGGCGCCAGCGTCTTCATGGTCTCCATGGAGGGCGTCGCGTAGAGCCACAGCAGCGTTGCGACGACGGCATAGACGACATTCCAGGGCATCAGGTAGCCGGGATAGCCGAAGAACCATTTCAGAAAGGCGATCGGTTTTGCCGGCCAGATGAAAACAGGCGGATATTGCAGAAGCTTGTTGGGCTTCCAGTCGCCGCGCTTGTCGCGCGTGCCGTAGAGCGTGTCGTCCATGATGTGCCTCCCGGTGAATGAACTATGCGGTCAGTGTCAGCGGTGTCTGCTCGAAACGACAGCATTGATTTGATGAAATTTGCTCACGGTGGCAGGACGTTCGCCGGGACCGCAATCAGGGAAGGAGAGGCCTCCGAAAGTATTTTGATGAAAAACCATCACGCCGCGGCGGTCGCGGCATGCGAATACATCGGCTTTGCAATGAAACGCGCTGATGATCAAAAGCCATCACCGCGATGACTGGCAAAGGCTTCGGATTCGTGATCTGAGCAGCTCACTGGCAGGGAGAACCTATGCAAGACTTGCTCATATTCCAGTCGCTCTGGTCCATGGAGCGACGCAGCGCGCGACATCCGGAGCTTTCTCTGGAAGAGAATATCGAAAAGATCGCGGCCGCCGGCTTTAACGGCATCAGCACCCATTGGTACGACCGCAATGTCGTTTCCCGCGTCGCTGGCCTGCTCAAGCAGCATAGCTTGCAGGCGGAAGGCCAGTGCTTTCCGAAGACCGTCGACGATCTGAAGCCTGTGCTCGAGGTTGCCGCCGAACACAATGTCCATCACATCTGTCTGCAGCCTGACGTGCGGCTGCGGCGGCTGGAGGATTGCATTCCGTTGCTGGAGGGCTGGCAGCGTCTGGGGGAGGAGGCCGGCATCGACGTCTGGATCGAGACGCATCGCGACCGGATGACGACGGATCTGTTCTTCACGCTCGATCTGCTCGATCGGCTGCCGGAACTGCGACTGCTCGGCGATATCTCCCATTTCCTCGTCGGACGCGAATTCGCCTGGCCGGTATCCGACGAAAACCATGCGCTTATTCATCGGATACTGGACAGTTCCTGGGCCTTCCACGGCCGCGTCGCCTCGCGCGAACAGGTCCAGATCGAGATTTCCTTCCCGCATCACAGGCCCTGGGTCGATCTTTTCCTCGGCTGGTGGGAATATGGCTTCAAGAGCTGGCAAAAGCGCGCCGGCAAGGACGCAGCGCTCGCCTTCACCTGCGAGTTGGGGCCAAAACCCTATGCCATCACCGGAAGGGACGGCGAAGACACTACCGATCGCTGGGAAGAATCGCTGCTTATGAGGCGGGAAATACTTGATTTGTGGGCAAGGATAGCTAACTAACAAATCAAATGAAATTCTAGCTGTAGACTATTGATTTTGTAGGAGATTTCCATGGACGTTCGCGCCGCGGTAGCCGTTGCTGCCGGCAAGCCGCTTGAAGTGATGACAGTTCAGCTGGAGGGGCCGAAGGCCGGCGAGGTGCTGATCGAGGTCAAGGCGACCGGCATCTGCCACACCGATGATTTCACGCTGTCGGGTGCCGATCCGGAAGGGCTGTTCCCGGCCATCCTCGGCCATGAGGGTGCCGGCATCGTCGTCGATGTCGGGCCGGGGGTCACTTCGGTGAAGAAGGGCGATCACGTCATTCCGCTCTACACGCCCGAATGCCGCGAATGCCCGTCCTGCCTGTCGCGCAAGACCAATCTGTGCACGGCGATCCGCTCGACGCAAGGGCAAGGCCTGATGCCGGACGGCACCTCGCGCTTCTCGATCGGCAAGGACAAGATCCATCACTATATGGGCTGCTCGACCTTTGCCAATTACACGGTCTTGCCGGAGATTGCCGTCGCCAAGGTCAATCCCGACGCCCCCTTCGACAAGATCTGCTATATCGGCTGCGGCGTTACCACAGGCATCGGCGCGGTCATCAACACCGCCAAGGTGGAGATGGGGGCAACGGCGATCGTCTTCGGTCTTGGCGGCATCGGCCTTAACGTCATCCAGGGCTTGCGGCTTGCCGGTGCCGACATGATCATCGGCGTCGATCTCAACAATGACAAGAAGGAATGGGGCGAGCGCTTCGGCATGACGCATTTCGTCAATCCGAAGGAGGTCGGCGACGATATCGTGCCCTACCTCGTCAACATGACGAAGCGCGGCGCCGACCAGATCGGCGGGGCCGACTATACCTTCGACTGCACCGGCAACACCAGGGTGATGCGCCAGGCGCTCGAAGCCTCGCATCGCGGCTGGGGCAAGTCTGTGGTCATCGGCGTTGCCGGGGCCGGCCAGGAGATCTCGACGCGGCCGTTCCAGCTGGTGACGGGCCGCACCTGGATGGGCACGGCATTCGGCGGTGCGCGCGGCCGCACCGATGTGCCGAAGATCGTCGACTGGTACATGGAGGGCAAGATCGAGATCGATCCGATGATCACCCACACCATGCCGCTCGAAGACATCAACAAGGGCTTCGACCTCATGCACTCCGGAAAGAGCGTCAGGGGCGTCGTCGTCTACTGATCCGGGCCGCCCGCCGGTCGCAGATTTAGTGGCAGCCCGAGCAACGGATATGCCGATCGCCAACGTTCAAGAAAACGCCGGCCTCGCGATGAGGTCGGCGGCTTGAACATGAATGGCCTTCAGGCAAAAGGATATGCCATGACCCGCAAGCTGCTAAGCGTGACCGCCGCTGCTCTCTTCACCCTGTCCTCGGCAACCGTGGTCTTCGCGCAGACGACGACACCCGCGCCGACAACAACGACACCGGCTCCTGCCTCAACCTCGTCCACCCCCGCATCCCCTGGCGCTATGCCGTCCAAGGATGAAATCAGGACGGCGCGACAAGCCTGCCGGCAGGATGCGACAGGGCAGGGCCTCAAGGGCCAGGCTCGCAAGGACGCGGTGAACAGCTGCCTGCAGCAGAAATATCCAGTCCTGGCGAAGCGTAAGACCTGCCATGACCAGGGCACCGCCAAGGGCCTGGAAAAGAAGGCCTTGCGCGATTTCGTCAAGCAGTGCATCGCCGCAAGCTGAGCTGCCGGCACAAGCTTCAATCGAAAATGCATTTCCAAGCTGCATGGTCCGCCTCTTTGGGCGGGTTATGCCAAGCGAATGTCACACTGTCGCAAAGAGAACCCGACGCCAGCCCTTTTTCCCGATGGCAAGCCGCCTTATCTCCCTGCCAGACACAACAAGATTCAGGGCGCAACGTGCTTTTCCAAAGAGATCGGCTTTCATTCGGCATTGTCCTTCCGGCGCAGGAGAGAACCCTTGCCGACATGCGGTTCGACGATCAGCTCGATGTCGCCGCTCAAGCAGATAGATTGGGTTTCGATGCCTTGTGGGTAAGGGACGTTCCCCTCAACAGCGAAAGCTATCCCGACCCGATCGGCCATGCCGACCCGTGGGTCTTCCTCGGGGCTTTGGCGGCCTCGACATCCAGGATCGCCCTGGCAACGGGCGCGATCGTTCTGCCTCTGCGGCATCCGCTCCATATCGCCAAGGCTGCCCTTTCGGTGACATCCCTGTCGAAAGGACGGTTTATCCTCGGCCTTGGCTCCGGAGACCGACCGACTGAATACGACGTGTTCGGAGAAGATGTCGAGAACCGCAAGACGCTCTTCCAATCGCATTGGGAGCGCCTCGCCGCCGCTCTCCGTCCTGATCAGAAGATCATCGGCGCCGACGATCGCGTGCGGGAAGAATTCGCCATAAGGCCTCATTTGCAACAGCCGTCCATTCCGATGGTGGCTGTCGGATCATCGTCGCAATCACTTGAATGGATCGCCAGACATGCGGAGGCCTGGATGACCTACTACCGCCCGCTATCGGTTCAGAAAGACCGGCTGGGGCTTTGGCATAATGCCCAGACAAAGGTCGTCACCGATTTCCGCGGCTTCGGCCAATCGATGGTTTTGGATCTGCTCGACAAATCCGATGCGCCGTACGAGGAGGTCAATCTCGGCGGAAGAACCGGCAGGCGAGGGCTGATCGAGACGCTGTCGCCGATGCGCGAAGCCGGCATTCATCACGTCGCCTTCAACCTCATCGCGCAGGGCAGGTCGCTCGGCGAGGTCATGGAGGAGCTTGCCGCCGATATCCTGCCGGCCATGCGCTAGGTTCAGCGAACCGCTCTTAATGGTGGCGCCAGAGAAATCATGCCCATGGCATGCTGGCTTTTGCTGCCCCCGCCACCTATCTTTCCGATGAACCAAAAAGGGCCGGCTTTGCTTGTCGAAATTTCGATCGTTATCGTTCTCACCCTCCTTAACGGCGTGCTTGCCATGTCGGAACTGGCGATCGTCTCGTCACGGCCCGCCCGGCTGAAGGTCCTTTCAGACCAAGGCAGCCGCGGCGCTGCAATGGCGATAAGGCTTTCCGAAGAGCCGGGCCGCTTCCTGTCCACCGTACAGATCGGCATTACCCTCGTCGGCATTCTGTCCGGCGCCTTTTCGGGCGCCACCCTTGGCGCCCGGCTGTCGGGCTGGCTCGCTGCGCAGGACCTGTCGATTGCGGTTGCCGATACCATCGGCGTCGGTTCTGTTGTCGTCGCCATCACCTACCTGTCACTGATCATTGGAGAACTGGTGCCCAAGCAGGTGGCACTTCGGGCGCCTGAGGCCGTTGCCAGCAAGGTTGCGCCGGCCATGGTATTCCTTTCTCGTGCCGCAGCACCACTCGTCTGGCTTCTCGACATTTCGGGAAGGCTGGTCCTGAGCGCGCTCGGTCAATCCGGCAAGGCCGCGGACGGCGTCAGCGATGAAGAAATCAAGACGGTTCTGGCCGAAGCGCAGAGCGCCGGAGTTATCGCTACGGAAGAACAGGCGATGATCTCGAGCGTCATGCGCTTGGCCGACCGAAATGCCAGAGCGCTGATGACGCCGCGCCGCGATGTGGAGGTCATCGACATCGAAGACAATTTCGATGAAATCCGAGAGCAGCTTCGCCGCACCGAAAAGGCGCGACTGCCGTTGCGCAAGGATAGCTCCGACGAGATCGTCGGTGTGTTGACGACGCGTGATTTCTTCGATGGGCTGACCTCCGGCGGCGCTGTCGATATTCTGGCGCTGGCCAAGCAGGTGCCGATCGTTTCGGACCTTTCGAGCGCGCTTGATATCGTCAAGGCGCTGCGTCGATCCTCGTCGCATATGGTGCTGGTCTATGACGAATATGGCCACTTCGAAGGCGTCATCACATCGGGTGATATTCTCGAGGCCATTCTCGGTGCTGTGCAGGAGGAAGCCGATGCCGGCGGCGAACAGGCCATCGTCCGCCGTCATGACGGCAGCTATCTCGTGTCCGGCTGGATGCCCATCGATGAATTCGCCGATTTCATGAATTTTAAGATCGAGGACGATCGCGACTATCAGACCGTCGCAGGCTTCGTGCTGCAGGAACTGCGCCATCTTCCAGACGTGGGCGAAAGCTTCGCAAAAGATGGGTGGCGCTTCGAGGTGGTGGACCTCGACGGTCGCCGGATCGATAAGCTCCTGGTGAGCGCAGACGACGTTGCTCGCTAAGCCCGATCATTGGGGCTCTGCAGCGACTTGAAACACAGACTAGTCGGTATCCGGCGGCACGCGCTTTAGTTCCATAATGTATGTTAT
>NZ_VNIP01000009.1 GCF_008370325.1 Martinezella tropici
TACCTCCGAACCAAGTCAACAGCCGATTTTCAAAAAAATCAAAAAACAAATAACTGATTGATTCTTATGAGAGATTTATGAACATCTCTGTGGGCGCCACAAATGCGCTGCAAAACACCCACAGATATCCCTGCGGAAGCGCAGAGTCTGGTTCTGGGATGGCGAAACAGGCCATGAACCGGCGCCTTTGCCCATCCGGCGGGCCGCGCCCGCCTCGGTATTTTGCGGGAAACAGGGTCTCCGCCGCTGCAAAAAGCGGCCGCTCGATTTGACACCCTTGTCATAAATATGCACATCTTCGCCCCCAAGCCTGCGGCTCGCATATAAGGAAGCGGATCTCGATTGGCATGATGACGGACAAGATGATGCTCCGATCGCTCGGTAACGAGCCGCCAATCCTGGCCGATGGCAGGCGGGCGCCGGACCGGCGCGAAGTTTCGCTGCGCTGGCTCTCCGGCACCTTCCTGACTGGCCTCACCTCAAGCATCCTGATGGGTGTCGCGCTGTTTGCCGCACTCGACGGCCGCCAGCAGCTAGCCATTCCGGCGGAAGCCTATGCGACAACAGACAGCCACCACGCTTCCGACGATCAGGTCATCCGCGGTGCCCGCCTGATTTCCACCGCGATCGCCTCGAAACCATCAGACCGCAATATTCTCGAAGTATCGACGGTCGTGCGCGACGGCGACAAGGAGGTGGTGCGCCGCCAGCCCTTCGCCCATGTGAAGATCGCGCTCGCCACCAACCGCATCGCCAACGAAAGCTACCCGCCCTTCGATCCGCTGGCGATCTTTTCCGCCGACGAGAACATACCGCCGCCGGCCAACAAGACCGGCGCCATCTACGGATCGGACGTGGAATCCGAAGTCAGCCTGAAGACGGTGGCCTTTCCGACCAAGGATATCCCCTTCCAGCTTGCCGGCTCCATGTCGCTTGAAGAGGTCGAGGAGAATGTCCGCTCCAACGGCTCGGTTCTGGCAGATGGCAATACCCAGCTCTCGGCGCTCTACTATGTCGACCCGGGCCGTTTCGCCAATGACGATTCCGATGTCGACCTGACGGCGGGCCTTGCCGCGCGCATCGTCGAGGAGAACATGTCGGTCTCGGCGCCGGAAGCCGTGACCGCGCAGACGGAAGAATTTGCCGACGACATCATACCGATCCGCGAGAATATGCCGATCGCCACGGCGCTGACCAATGCCGGCTACCCCAAGGCCGACGCAGACGACATCACCGCGAAGATCCAGCCGCTCTTTGGCTCGGCCAATGTTTCGAGGGGCGACGTATTGCGCATCGGCATCCTTCAGAAGGGCGAGCAGGCCAAGATCATCCGCGCCAGCCTCTACCGCGGCACGAAACATCTTCTCACTATCGCACAGAACGACCATGGCGATTTCGTCGCCGGCAGTGCGCCGCCGATGCTCGATGCCATCGCCACCGCTTTCGACAATGACGCGCCCACGCTGACGGCCGGGCGCGATCTGCCGAGCGTCTACGACGGCATCTATCGCGCGGCCCTTTCCTACGGCATGAGCGAGGAGATGGTTGCGCAGATCGTCAAGCTGCTTGCAAGCAATGTCGATTTCCAGGCACAGCTGAAGCCGACGGATTCCCTGGAAGCGTTCTTCTCGGTCACCGACGACGAGGGACAGGCGACGGCCGATTCCGAGCTGCTCTACGTCAATGCCAAGTTCGGCGATACGGTCACGCGCTTCTATCGCTTCGAGGATCCGACCGATCGTTCGATCGACTATTTCGACGAAAACGGCAAGAGCATCCGGCAATTCCTGCTGCGCAACCCTGTCCCGACGGGCGTCTTCAAATCAGGCTTCGGCATGCGCCGCCACCCGATCCTCGGCTTCGCGCGCATGCATACCGGTGTCGATTGGGCAGCGCCCCGCGGCACGCCGATCATCGCGGCCGGCAACGGCGTCGTCGAAAAGGCGAGTTGGGATTCGAGCGGCTTCGGCAATCAGACCCTCATTCGCCATGCGAACGGCTACGTCTCCTCCTACAATCACCAGAGCGCCATCGCCAAGGGTATCGTGCCAGGCGCGAAAGTGGTGCAGGGTCAAGTGATCGGCTTTATCGGCTCGACGGGTCTCGCGACCGGACCCCACCTCCACTACGAGCTGATCGTCAACGGCACAAAGGTCGATCCGCTGCGCATTCGCCTTCCCGGCGGCAAGTCGCTGGAAGGCGATGCGCTCGCCAAGTTCCAGGAAGAGCGCAAGCGCATCGATACGCTGCTGACCGACGACAAGTCGAAGCAGATCGCCAGCAAATAGCTCGGCCGCGCCGCCAATTTCATACTGATCTGTTGCCGCCTCGGCGGTATCGGCAACGACCAATAGCAAAATGGCGGCCCGAAGACCGCCACGGCATGTATTCACCCGCCGCAGCTTAGGCCGCTTCGTGCACCGCTTGGCGCGGACGGAACAGCAACCGGTCCGAACCGCTGGTGACCTTGACGAGCGATCCATCCGGAATCTGACCCGAAAGGATCTGTTCGGCGAGCGGATCCTGAACATATTTCTGGATCACCCGCTTCAGCGGCCGCGCGCCATAGACCGGATCGTAACCCTTATTGGCCAGCCAATGGCGGGCGTCGTCATCGAGATCAAGAGTGATCTTGCGCTCCGACAACAGCTTCAACAGCCGCTCCAGCTGGATATCGACGATCGCTCCCATCTCATCGCGCTTCAGACGGTGGAACAGGATGATCTCGTCAACACGGTTCAGGAATTCGGGCCGGAAATGCGACCGAACCACATCCATCACCTGTTCACGCACCAGATCGCTGTCATCGCCCTCTTTCAGCTGGGTCAGATATTCGGCACCCAGGTTGGAGGTCATGATGATCATCGTATTGCGGAAGTCGACCGTGCGGCCCTGCCCGTCCGTCAAGCGTCCGTCATCCAGAACCTGGAGCAGGACGTTGAAGACATCCGGGTGCGCCTTCTCGATCTCGTCGAACAGTACGACCTGGTAGGGCCGGCGACGGACGGCTTCGGTCAGCGCCCCACCTTCCTCATAGCCGACATAGCCGGGAGGCGCGCCGATCAGTCGGGCCACGGAGTGCTTCTCCATGTACTCAGACATGTCGAGACGTACCATCGCGGTGTCATCGTCGAAGAGGAAACGGGCAAGCGCCTTCGTCAGCTCGGTCTTGCCGACGCCGGTCGGGCCGAGGAAGATGAACGAGCCGATCGGCCGGTTCGGATCCTGCAGGCCGGCACGCGAGCGACGGACGGCACGCGAAACAGCCTGAACGGCATCGCCCTGGCCGACGACCCACTTTGCCAGCTCGTCTTCCATCCTGAGCAGCTTGTCGCGCTCGCCTTCCAGCATCTTGTCCACGGGAATCCCGGTCCAGCGGGAAACGACCTGGGCGATGTTATCGGCGGTGACGACCTCCTGCACCATGGAATCACGGGCACTATCCTGCTCTTCCGCGGCGTGGAGTTCCTTCTCCAGATCGGGGATCACGCCATAGGCGAGCTCGCCGGCGCGCTGGAATTCACCCTTGCGCTGGGCGATCGCCAGTTCGTTGCGGGCATCGTCGAGCTGCTTCTTCAGGTCGGCGGCAAGACCGAGCTTCTGCTTTTCGGCCTGCCAGCGCGCGGTCAGCGCATCGGCTTCCTCTTCCAGAGAAGCAAGATCCGTTTCCAGCCGCTTCAGCCGGTCGGCCGAGGCCTGGTCGGTTTCTTTCTTCAGCGCCTCGCGCTCGATCTTCAGCTGAATGATACGGCGATCAAGCTCGTCGAGCTCTTCCGGCTTGGAATCCACCTGCATGCGCAGGCGAGCTGCGGCCTCGTCCATCAGGTCGATGGCCTTATCAGGCAGGAAGCGGTCGGTGATGTAGCGGTTCGACAAGGTCGCGGCGGCTACCAGCGCGGCATCGGCGATGCGCACTTTGTGATGCTGCTCGTATTTTTCCTTCAAGCCGCGCAGGATCGAGATCGTGTCTTCGACCGTCGGCTCTTCGACCATGACCGGCTGGAAGCGACGGGCGAGCGCCGGATCCTTCTCGACATGCTTGCGGTATTCATCGAGCGTGGTCGCGCCGACACAATGCAGCTCGCCGCGCGCAAGCGCAGGCTTCAGAAGATTGGACGCATCCATGGCGCCATCGGCCTTGCCGGCACCGACCAGCGTGTGCATTTCGTCGATGAACAGAATGATCTCGCCGTTTTCCGACTGTACCTCGTTGAGCACCGCCTTCAGCCGCTCTTCGAATTCGCCACGGAACTTCGCGCCGGCAATCAAGGCACCCATGTCGAGCGCCATCAGCTTCTTGTCCTTCAGCGATTCCGGCACGTCGCCATTGACGATGCGCAACGCCAGGCCTTCGACGATGGCCGTCTTGCCGACGCCAGGCTCGCCGATGAGCACGGGATTGTTCTTGGTGCGGCGGGAGAGGACCTGGATGGTGCGGCGGATTTCATCGTCGCGGCCGATCACCGGGTCGAGCCTGCCTTCGCGCGCCTCGGCAGTGAGGTCACGAGCATATTTCTTCAGGGAATCGAAGCCCTGCTCCGCATTGGAAGAGTCGGCGGTGCGGCCCTTGCGGATATCGTTGATGACCTGATTGAGGGCAACGGGGGTTACGTTGGCCTTTTTCAACGTGGCCGAGGTCGAGGCGGTGGGCTCGATCGCCAGGGCCTGCAGCAGACGCTCGACGGTGACGAAGCTGTCGCCGGCCTTCTTCGCAGCTTCCTCAGCAGCGGCAAAGACTTTGGCGAGCGGCTGCGAGAGATAGATCTGGCCATCACCGCCGGAAACTTTCGGCAGCTTAGCAAGAACAGCATCATTGGCAAGGCGGGCGGCCTTGGCGTCGCCGCCGGCACGCTCGATCAACGAGGCGGCCATGCCCTGATCGTCGTCCAGTAGCACCTTCAGCACATGTTCGGGAGCGAATTGCTGGTTACCTTGCGCAAGCGCATAGGTCTGGGCGGATTGCAGGAAACCGCGTACCCGCTCGGAGTATTTTTCAATATTCATATGAGACCTCCATGAATCGCTCTGCCCTGACCGGCGCAGACCGATGATTGAGATTGAGCCCCCTCAAGAGGCAGGCCCCGCCTTTCCGCCATTGAGATTTGCGGCAAGGCAACTGGGGAGAATATGGGAGGATATTTGAAGAGTTTAAAGGGTTGCGGAATGGAAAAACCGGCCGGAGCGGCTCCATCCGCTTCTGTAATTGGAGCGGCTCCATCCGCTTCTGTAATTGAAGAAGCGCCGATTAGCCCGAAAGGAGCTTCCCGCCATACAAAAAGAAATGGCGGCTTTCGCCGCCATTTCCGCATTCTCGCGTCATTAGCCTAGTTCGCTCCAGTGGAGCGACTTATTCCGAGGCAGCGTCCGCCAGGGCCGGCGCTTCGCCCGAAGCGGCTTCGCCCTCGCCTTCTCCATCGGCTGCGGCACTGCGGCGCGGCTGGCGGCGCGGGCGGTTGCCGCCTGCATTGCGACGGCGCGGCTGGCGCTCGGTGGCGGCCACTGCCGGAGTTTCTTCCTCGATCGCCACTTCGGCCGGGATGCCTTCGATTACCGGCTGCGGGCCTGTGCCGTTGATAGCTTCCGGCTCGGGAGCCGGAGCTGCAGCAGCGGCCGCTGGAGCTGCCTGCTGCGGACGAGCTGGAGGCGGCGCCATCTGCGGCTGGTCATCGATCTCGTTTGCATCGATATCGTCGATGTCACGGTCGCCCGTGTCGCGATCGTTGTAATTGTGGTGATCGTCGCGCTGATAGCGCTCCTGCATCTGCGCCTGGGCGCTGGCAATGATCCGATTGTAGTGTTCGGCATGCTGCAGGTAGTTTTCAGCCATAACGCGGTCGCCGGAGCTCTGGGCGTCGCGAGCCAAGGCCGAGTATTTCTCGGCGATATGCTGTGCGGTTCCGCGGATCTTCACATCGGGACCAGAGCTGTCGTAAGTCCTGGTCAGCGGGTTCGAGCCCTTGCGGTTGAAATTATTGTTGTTATTTCCACCGCCGCCGTTGTTGTTGTTACCACGCCCCCGACCGCGCTTGTTCTGCTGTCCTGGCCTCATAGATCCTTCACCTGAATTCTCTTCGTTGGGATAAAAATCATACACGACACCTGCCGCCGCGGTTCGGACACTCCCGAACCAAGGCTTGCGTGCCGCAAGCAAACTGCGCTTTAGCGCCGGTCTGCCGCTCGACTACGTCAGATTAAACTGATCACGCATTGGGTTATCTTCAACCTTTGACACTCTTACCAAAGAGCGGATCCCCGAGGCTGTCCAAGATAAACGAATCGTCTCGCCTATTCCCAGCCGCCCAACGCGTGAGCGCAACCTATATTGCTTCCTCAGGAAATCCAAGCTTTTTCTTTGCGATAACAACAGGGGTTCCACAAATCCGCTGCAAAACGTCGCGTTAATGTTGAAATTCAAACACAAGAACCCGGTCGTTCTGGCCGTAGTCACGAGCCGCCTCGACAAGGGAAAATCCTGCTCCTTCAAAAATCGAAGTCACCGTTTCACGCTGATCGTAACCGATCTCTACTCCTATCATGCCGTCCGGGAGTAGAAACCGCGCCGCATCCTTTGCGATCGCCCTGTATGCATCCAGCCCATCAAGGCCCCCGTCGAGGGCCGCGGGAGGATCGAAATCCTTTACTTCTGGAGCGAGAGTGGAAATGACACTGGACGCAATATAGGGCGGATTTGAGACAATCACGTGAAAACATTCGTGGATGGCGTCAAACCAGCTTCCATGCGCGATTTTGAACCGCGCCGCCAGGCCATTCTGCTCCGCGTTCCCGCGAGCGGTTTCCAGCGCCTCGCCGGAAATATCGGAACCAACACCCGTCGCTTTGGGGCACTCGTGAAGCAGAGCCAGGCAAATGGCTCCCGTTCCCGTTCCGACATCCAGTATGTGGATATTGCCGACCTTGGATTCAAGACGCCGCAGGTATGGCAGCATCGTATCGACGAGAATTTCGGTATCGGGCCGCGGTTCGAGCGTCGCCGCCGAGAGCCGCAGGGAGAGGCCATAGAACTCCCTCTCGCCAAGAATCCGATGGACCGGCTCATGATTGAGCCGGCGGGCGATCGCCGCCCGCACCGCCGCCACATCCTTCGCAGACACCGCCTCGGAACCTCGCGTCACGAGCTCGGTGGCGGCAAGACGAAGGAGGCCGCCGACAAGAATGCGTGCTTCCGTCGCGGGATCGTCGAGGTCGGCCTCGGCAAAGCGGGCGCGCGCCTCCTGCAGGAGTCCGGAAACTGTCGGCCCCTGCCCGCCGCTCATGCCTGTTCGCCGAGCTGGGCGAGCTGGCTCGCCTGGTAGTCCGCCAGCAGCGCATCGACCACCTCGTCGATCTCGCCGATCATCATCCGGTCAAGCTTGTAGAGCGTCAGGTTGATGCGGTGATCGGTGACGCGCCCCTGCGGGAAATTATAGGTGCGGATGCGTTCGGACCGGTCGCCGGAACCGACCTGGCTCTTGCGGTCGGCGGAACGCTCGCTGTCGGCACGCTGGCGCTCCATGTCGAACAGCCGCGACCGCAGCACCTGCATTGCCTTGGCGCGGTTCTGGTGCTGTGACTTTTCCGAGCTCGTGACAACGATCCCCGACGGAAGATGGGTGATGCGCACGGCCGAGTCGGTCGTATTGACGTGCTGGCCGCCGGCGCCCGAAGAGCGCATGGTGTCGATGCGGATATCCTCGGGCCGGATTTCGATATCGATTTCCTCGGCCTCCGGCAGCACGGCGACGGTCGCCGCAGAAGTATGAATGCGGCCGCTTGCCTCGGTTTCCGGCACGCGCTGTACGCGATGCACGCCTGATTCGAACTTCAGCCGGGAGAACACGCCCTTGCCGCTGATCGTCGCGATGATTTCCTTGTAGCCGCCCGCTTCGCCCTCGCTGGCGGAGAGAACCTCCACCTTCCAGCCATTGGCGGCCGCGAAACGCTCATACATGCGGAAGAGATCGCCTGCGAAAAGTGCCGCCTCGGAACCTCCGGTGCCGGCGCGGATTTCCAGGATCGCGCTCTTCTCGTCGGCCGCATCCTTCGGCAGGAGCTCGATCTGAATATCCTTTTCCAGCGTCTCGATGCGCTCCTTGACCTCGGGCAGCTCCATCTCCGCAAGGTCGCGCATGTCACGGTCGACCGATTTGTCGGAGAGCATGGTCTCGAGATCGGCAGCCTCGGCGAGAGCGCGCTCATAGTCACGGATCTTGGTGACGACCGGCTGCAGTTCGGAATACTCGGAAGCAAGCTTCACATAGACATCCGCGGCCGGGCCTGCGGACATACGCGCCTCGATCTCGCCGAAACGGCGTTCCAATTCGCGCATTTTTTCAACGGGGAGCTTCGCCACCCTCTACTCCAATTCTTCTTATTATGTCTGCTTTGATATGGTGCGCATGATCCTGCCTGGAAACCGCTTCGTGCTTTTCAGGATCGCGCTAAAGCGGAATATTGTGGCTCTCGGCAAAGCGCACAAGGATATCCCGCATGGAACTTGTTGGCTGCCTGTCATCGAGCGCGGTCTCCATGACATCAGACAGGGCCTTGAGGTCGAGCCCGAGCAGCATCGCCTTGACCGGGCCGATCGAGGCAGGCGACATCGAAACCGAGCGCAAGCCGAGGCCGAGCAGGGCCATCGCCGAAATCGTCTTGCCGGCCAGCTCGCCGCACAGCGTCACCGGTGTCTTGTTACGCTCGCCGGCGCGCACGATATCGCGCAGGATGCGCAGGAACGGCCGCTCGAGTGGATCGAAGCGATCCGAAACGCGGGCATTGCCGCGATCCACCGCCATCGCGAACTGGAACAGGTCGTTGGAGCCGATGGAGACGAAATCGACTTCCGCCATCAGCTCGTCCAGCTGCCACAGCAGCGCCGGCACTTCCAGCATGGCGCCGAACTGCAGCTTGCGCGGCAGGCCGTGTCCGAAGCGTGAAAGGTGCTGTACTTCCTTCTGCAGGAGCTCGCGCACCGCCCTGATCTCGGAGACCTCCGTGACCATCGGCACCATCATCTTCAACTCGGCATCGGCGGCTGCTTTCAGCATCGCCCTGAGCTGCGTGCGCAGCAGGCCAGGGCGGTCGAGCGAGAGCCGGATAGCACGCCAGCCGAGTGCCGGGTTCTCTTCCTCATGCGCGCGAAAATAGGGAACGACCTTGTCGCCGCCGATATCAAGCGTCCGGAAGGTAACGACGTGCCCGCCTGCCTGCTTCATCACATTGCGATAAAAGACTTCCTGCTCCTCCGCCTTCGGCATGGTCGAGGCGATCATGAATTGCAGCTCGGTGCGGAACAGGCCAATGCCCTCGGCGCCGGATTCGGCAAGCTGCGGCAGATCCACCAGCAGGCCGGCATTCATCAAGAGCGAAATACGCTGCCCGTCCTTGGTGACCGGCTCGACGGAGCGCAGGGCACGGAACTGCTCCTGCCGGCGGGCACGGAACCGCACCTTCTCTTCATAGGAACGCTGATGATCGGCCATCGGCCGCAGATGGACATGGCCGCCGTCGCCATCGATGATGACCGGATCGCCGTTTTCCGCCAGCGCGACGACACCTGCCGCCTGCCCGACGACGGGAATGCCCATGGCGCGCGCGACGATGACGACGTGGCTCGTCACCGCGCCCTCTTCCAAGACCAGGCCGCGAATGTTGGCGCGGGGGTAATCGAGCAGTTCCGCCGCGCCCATGGCGCGCGCGAAGATGATCGCATCGTTCGGAAAGCCCTCGGCGCTGGTGCGGCCCGAATGGCCGATGAGCTGCCGGAGCAACCGGTTCGCTAGATCTTCGAAATCGTGCATGCGCTCGCGAAGATAGGGATCGGTCAGGCGCATCATGCGCGCTTTGGTGTCGCTCTGCACCTTTTCGACCGCGGCTTCAGCGGTCAGGCCGTTGCGGACGGCTTCCTCGAGCTTGCGCACCCAGCCCTGGTCGTGCGCGAACATGCGGTAGGTTTCAAGCACCTCGCGATGCTCGCCCTCCATCGAGACGTCACGTCGCGACAGCATGTCGTCGATGGAGATGCGCAGCGAGCCGAGCGCTTCGGCCAGGCGGCCGATCTCCTTGTCGGCATCGTCGTTCAGCAGATTGGTGACGACGATGCGCGGCTCGTGCAGGACGACATAGCCGAGGCCGATGCCTTCATTATAGGTGTCGCCGTCAATAGTGACCGAGCGCGTAAGATCGAGCTCCAGGCCGGGCTTGGTGATCTTCTTCAGCTCGCCCGTGGCGATCATTTCGGCCAGCACCATGGCCGTCGTTTCGAGCGCCTCCAGCTCCTCCTCGCGATAGGTGCGGCTCGCCTTGTTCTGAACGACGAGAACGCCAAGCGATCGCCCCGTGCGCAGGATCGGGACGCCGAGGAAGGAATGGTAGATCTCTTCGCCGGTTTCCGGCAGGTAACGATAGGCGGGATGCGATTGCGCGTCCGAAAGGTTCAGCGGCTGGGCGGAGGCGGCAATCGTACCGACAAGGCCCTGCCCCATCTTCAGTTGCGAAAGGTGGACCGCCTCTTTGTTCAAACCCTCGGTGGCATAAAGTTCGAGGACGCCGTCTGCGCGCAGCACGTAGACCGAGCAGACCTCGGCGACCATATTGCTGGCAATCTGGCTGACGATCCGGTCAAGACGCTCCTGTGGCTCCAGCGGCTCCGCCATCAACTCGCGTAGCCGCTTGAGCAGAACGCGTGGACCGCCGGAAAGGTCTCTCATTGCGCCACTAGCTCCCGAATCAAGATGTCATGCCTGTCTTGCCCACGTCAGGGCCGGCCGAAACTCGCCTCCGTCACGGTCCGTTGTCAGCAGTCCTGAATCAACTCTTATCCAGACCGTAGCAGGAATGCAAAGTCCTGACTGCGAGTTCTGCGTAAGGACCATCAATCAGGATGGAAATCTTGATTTCTGACGTCGTAATGGCCTTGATGTTGATACCTTTTTCGGCAAGTGCCCGGAAAGCGGTCGCGGCAACGCCGGCATGCGAGCGCATGCCGATGCCGATGACCGATACCTTGACCAGACCTGATTCGCTCTGGACGACATCGTAGCCGATCTTTTCCTTGTTTTCGCCAAGAACGCGGAGCGCCTTGTCGACATCGCCGGAGGGGACGGTGAAGGTCATGTCGGTCTTGGAGCCGTCCTCGGAAATATTCTGGACGATCATGTCGACATTGATGTGGTTTTCGGCCAGCGGCCCGAAGATCGCGGCGGAAACGCCCGGCCGGTCGGCAAGACGGCGCAGCGAGATCTGAGCCTCATCCTTGGCATAAGCAATGCCGGTGACTACTTCCTGTTCCACGATTTCATCCTCGTCACAAATCAGCGTTCCGGGCGGGTTGAGCAGATCGCCCATGCCCGGAGCATCGGGATCCTCGAAAGAAGAGCGCACGAAGGTGCGGACCTTAAAAACCATGGCCAGTTCGACCGAGCGCACCTGCAGCACCTTGGCGCCGAGAGAGGCCATTTCGAGCATTTCCTCGAAGGCGATCTTCTTCAGGCGGCGTGCCTTCGGCTCGATGCGCGGATCGGTCGTGTAGACGCCGTCGACATCCGTGTAGATGTCGCAACGGTCAGCCTTGACGGCAGCGGCAAGCGCGACTGCCGAGGTGTCGGAGCCGCCGCGGCCGAGGGTCGCGACGCGATTGTCCGGACCAAGCCCCTGGAACCCGGCAACGACTGCGACCTGCCCTTCCTTCATGCGGCGGATCATGTCTTCGCCATCGATGTCGAGAATGCGGGCAGCGCCATGCGCATTGTCGGTGCGGATCGGGATCTGCCAACCCTGCCACGAGCGGGCATTGATGCCCATGGCTTGCAGCGCGATCGCCAGCAGGCCGGACGTGACCTGCTCGCCAGAGGCGACGACCGCATCATATTCGCGCGCATCGTAGATGGAATGATCGGCGCCGGTGACTTTCGGCATATTCTGAACCCAGCCGACCAGTTCGTTGGTCTTGCCGGACATGGCGGAAACAACGACGGCCACTTCATGGCCGGCATCGACTTCGCGTTTCACATGGCGTGCGACGTTCTTGATACGGTCCAGATCCGCGACGGAGGTTCCGCCGAATTTCATCACGATGCGTGCCATGTGCCTCTACCAGTACCCTGCGCCAGGCGGCCGAAATGCGGAAAGCCCGACATGCAAAATCGCCCTCCCGGTTCGGTAGCCGGAAAAGCGTGATCTCAATGGGGCCGTCTCTTAGCGAGTTTGTCGGACGGGTGCAATAGCGGGACGCACCCGGCGCGACAAAACTATACTTTAATAATCAACTTTTAAAGTCGACCAGAGCTTGTCGAGAATTCCGCCTTCCTTGTCGATGTTTTCCTTGTTGAGGAAAGTGGCGACGAGTATGCCGCCTTCCGGCCGGCCGGTCGCGACGATCTCATATTCCATCACATCGTCATCCGTGGTGGTTTCCGCCTTCACGCCCTTCAGGACGCTGCCGCTCGGGAGCGTACGCTGCGCGCTCTGCTTGGTTATCTTGGCGCCGCCGTTGAGGCTTTCCTGCACCATCTGCTGCAGCACGAGGTCGGTATTGCTCGACGGATTGAGGCCTTTATAGGCCTGCACGATGATACCGGTGCCGATCGGCGTCATCAGCGCATATTGCTGCACGCCATCGCCCAGATCCGTCTTTGCGACGGTCAACTTGCCATCGTGATCGAAGGAGAACTTGCCGCCCGTGAACGTCACCGTATCGCTGCGCTGCAGCTCTACCGGGACCTTGCGGCCATCCTTCATGGTGACTTCGAACGTGTCGCCAGGATTGATACTCACCACGACACCATCGATCGTCAGGCGAAACCCCTTGCTGTCCCCGGCATTTGCATGGCCAATAGCAAGGCAACCCATGGCGATAGCCGTCGCGAGACGGAATGGTCTCATGAGGAACTCCTGTATACGCCGGTCGATCGAAATCGATTCCGGTTCTGAAAGTCCATTTCAAGCCCGGCGATTGATCGGCCATAAGATACCTCCATGTCAACCTCGGGATGGCAATTCGCTGCTGCCGATCGACACACCCCACAGGCGATCGATGGCTGCAGCCCTTGACATCGCGCAGCGATCGTCCGACTTCACACGGAGAAATATTGTTGCTTGCGCTCGCCCGGAACATAGGCCCCGGAACATGCGCACGGCGCAGATCACGGAGTGAACCATGAGCG
Organism: Martinezella tropici; assembly: GCF_008370325.1. Taxonomy (GTDB): domain Bacteria; phylum Pseudomonadota; class Alphaproteobacteria; order Rhizobiales; family Rhizobiaceae; genus Rhizobium; species Rhizobium tropici_B. The sequence goes on from NZ_VNIP01000009.1 coordinate 13,161, forward strand.
AAACGGCAAAGAGCACGATCGACCAGAGCGAAGTTGACCGTTTTTCCGCCATGGCGGCCGAGTGGTGGAGCCCGACCGGCAAGTTCAAGCCCTTGCACAAGTTCAATCCGGTGCGCCTCGCCTACATCCGCGACCGCGCCTGCGAGAATTTCGGCCGCGATCCGAAGAGCGGCCGACCGCTGGAAGGTCTCCGCGTGCTTGATATCGGCTGCGGCGGTGGCCTGCTGTCCGAGCCGGTGGCCCGCATGGGTGCCGATGTCGTCGGTGCCGACCCCTCGGAAAAGAACATCGGCATTGCCTCGACGCACGCAAAGGCCTCGGGCGTTACGGTCGACTACCGCGCCGTCACCGCCGAGCAGCTGGCCGAGGCCGGCGAGACCTTCGATATCGTGCTGAACATGGAAGTGGTCGAGCACGTTGCCGACGTCGAATTCTTCCTGTCGACCTGCGCGAAAATGGTGCGCCCCGGCGGCCTGATGTTCGTTGCGACCATCAACCGCACCATGAAGGCCGCAGCACTTGCTATTTTCGCTGCCGAAAACCTGCTGCGCTGGCTGCCGCGCGGCACCCATCAATATGAGAAGCTCGTGCGCCCGGAAGAGATCGAAAAGCCGCTTGCCGCCGATGGATTGGAAATCATCGCCCGCACCGGCGTCTTCTATTCGCCGCTGCAGGACCGCTGGAACCTCTCGAAGGATATGGATGTCAACTACATGCTGCTGGCGAAGCGGACAAATCCGAGCTGATCGCGCATCTGTGAACGTGCCTCAGACCTTCAGCGTCAGCACATGCGCCAGCAACTCGCTCTGGCTCGCTGCGTTGCGAGCAACGATCTCCTTAATACGCAAGCGATCGATCTCCTGAGGCCGGCCATCAGGCCCGTAGGACTGCTTGAACGAAAAGGCCGTTGGGCTCGCTCCATGATCGTGAAGATGCTCCAGCCGTTCGACGCCATCTTTCCATTCCGGAACGTCCCCGGCATCCACCCACCAGAGGACCAACGGCGGCCAGCTCTGCCTGACATTCCAGTGCCGCGCATGTTTCAAGGCATCGGCATGCACGCCGCTATAGGTGAATGCCATCAGCGATTCGATATCGGCCCAGAGCGACAGCGATGATGGTGCCGTGGTAAAACCGCTGCCTCCGATGAAGCGTGGAAAGACCTGTTCGCCCCAACAGGAGGGTTGCTGCTCACCTGGATAGCCGGAACGGCCGATGAAGCCACTCGCACGCGCAGCCGCCTCGAAATTCGCCGCTTCGCGCAAACGAAAACCCTCCACGGCAGGGCTTTCATAGGCCGAAACATGCAGCCCGAAATTATACATGGCGAGATGCCTGCCGGCGTCGGCCGGCATCAGTTGATATCGTCAGGCAATACGGGGATGGCGGCAATCTCGATGCCTTCCTCGACGAGAGCTTGTGCCTCGTCCGGCGTCGCCTTGCCGATGATCCCGCGCGCATCCGCCTCGCCATAGTGGATCTTGCGGGCCTCTTCAGGGAATTTCGTCCCGACATCCTCGGCATTGGCCTTGATGGCGTCGACCGCTTCCTTGAGCTTGGTCATCGCTTGCTTGCGCGCGGCATCCATGGCAAGCGTCTGTAGCTCATCCTTCTTGCGCGCCGTCGAAACCGAAGGTGCCATCAGGAGCTTGGAGATCGCGGCCGAATTGCAGACCGGACAGGTGAGAAAGCCGCTTGCGAGCTGGCGATCGAAATCGGCACTTTCGGAAAACCAGCCCTCGAACTCATGGGCATTGTCACAATGAAGCGAATAACGGATCAAGCAGCGACGCCTCCAGACGCCGGCGTCGCGATCTTCTCCAGCGAAAATTCACGCGCATTCTTCAGGTTCGGTATCTTGTCATGGGCCGATTTCACCGAGGCAATGTCGATCTCGGCGATGACGACTGCCTCGCCGGTGCCGCCGGCGGATGCCAGCACCTTGCCCCAGGGATCGATGATCATCGAATGACCAAAGGTTTCACGGCCGTCCTCATGCTTGCCGGCCTGAGCGGCGGCAATGACGAACATGCCGTTTTCGATGGCGCGGGCGCGCAGCAGGATTTCCCAATGCGCTTCGCCCGTCTGCTTCGTGAAGGCGGCGGGAACCGTCATCACCTCGGCGCCGGCAACGGCCTGGGCGCGGAAGAGCTGCGGAAAGCGCACGTCGTAGCAGATGGAAAAGCCGAGCTCGGCGAAGGGCAGCGATGCGATGCGCGCTTCCGATCCGGGCCGGTAGACGGCGCTTTCGCGCCAGCTCTCGCCATTGTCGAGATCGACGTCGAACATGTGGATCTTGTCGTAGCGGTTGATGAGCTTGCCGTCGGGACCGAAGAGGAAACCGCGGTTGGCGATCTTGCCGTCATCGAGCGCAATCGCGGTCGAGCCGATATGCAGGTAGATGCCGTGTTCTTTCGCCAGCTCGGACGCCGTCTTGACGATGATATCGTTCGCCTCGTCGCGCAAGACGACACGCATGGCCGGGCGATCCTTCTGCACCGCGCCGGTCATCTCCGGCGTTTGCACATAGACGGCACCCTGCGAGGCGGCGCCGCGCACGAGGCGCGCCATGTCAGCCGCGTTCTTTACAGGATCGACACCGGAACACATCTGGATGGCGGCAGCCTTGAAGCTCATCGGTTTCTCCTTCGTCAATATGGATCAGGCAGCCAGCATCGGGTCGAGCTTGCCGGCCCGGTCGAGCGCATGGATATCATCGCAGCCGCCGACATGCTCACCATTGATGAAAATCTGCGGAAAGGTCGAGTGGCCGTTTGCCTTGGCGATCATCTCCTGCCGCATCTCGGGCGAATAGGTGGCGTTGTGCTCGACATAGTCGACGCCCTTGGATTCAAGCAGTGACTTCGCACGGGCGCAATAGCCGCAGAATTCACGCGTATAGATAACGACGGATGCCATGATCCACTCCGGAAAAGCCTATAGTGATTGTCATATAAGATGGTCGACGACCCTTGCAAAGGTCAAAACCGTGACATCGGCAGCACCTGCTTTCTTCAGGGCGCGCGTCGCCGCTGCGACCGTGGCGCCGGTCGTATAGACGTCGTCGACGAGAACGATACGTCGGCCGAATATATCGGCGGCCCGGTGTTCGGAGACGGCGAAAGCACCACGCACATTGTCTTGCCGTGCCTTGGCCCCGAGACCGACCTGCTGGCTCGTGCGCTTGACGCGCAGAAGCGTTGCGGCAAACAGCGGCTTGCCCGAAAGGCGGGCGATGTGGCGGGCGAGTTCGGCGGCCTGATTATATTTACGCGCAAACAGCCGCGCCCGGTGCAGCGGCACTGGAATGACCGCGTCGCAGGCGGCAACCGATCCGTCGCTGGCGCGCAGCATCCAGCCGGCCATCATCGGCGCGAGATCGGTGCGGTCACGATATTTCAGGCTGAGGACAAGATCGCGCACGATACCATCATGGACGGCGGCGGAGCGCAGGCGGTCAAAGACAGGCGGATCGGCTATCGCTTCGGCGCTGAGAATGCCGGCACCGAGATCATGGGAAAATGGGCTGCCCAGAATCTCGCAATAGGGCCGCTCGATGAAGCGAATGCCCGACCAGCATGCCGGGCATAGACCGCGATGCGCCCCGACCGAGACCCCGCAACCCGGACAGGCGGGTGGATAGACGAGATCGGCGAGTGCCACCCAAGGCTTTTTCAGCCCGGCACCCAGCATAGATAAGGTGATTTCGCGTCCCATCATCCCCATATGATTGAGACTAGCAATTTCGGGAAAAGTGTATAGCGGTTTTCCGTCCGGAATTGCGCAAGAGAAACGCTGGAAAACGAGTTCAACCATGAAGCGCCGAACTCGTCTCTAGCTTTTTCCCGCAGGCTTTGCGAAGGAAAACGCGCGTGTCCGCCACGCCCCGCCGAATTGATGATATCGCAGGAAACCGCCATGGAAATCGTGTTCGACCAATCGCTGCTTGCAGCCCGCAAGCGCCGGGCCTTGAGACAAGGCGACCCGAAAGCGGCGTTCCTGCTTGATATTGCCGCCGGCGAACTGGCGGAACGGCTTGGCGTCACCGAACGCCATTTCGACGAAGCCGTAGAACTGCATGGCGCGACCGGCATTACCGCACGCCTGGCTCTGGCGACCGGGAAGATCGGTCATCTGATAAGGATCGAAAACGAGCCGGGCTTTGCCGCCCCCGGCGAGACCCTTATCGAGGCCCCGCTGGAAGAATTGCCGCTGGAGGCCGAGTCTGTAAACCTCGTGCTTTCACCGCTCAGCCTGCACGTCACCAACGACACGCCCGGCGTCTTCATCCAGATCCGCCGGGCGCTGAAGGCCGACGGCCTGTTCCTGGCGGCGATCCCCGGTTCCGGCACCCTTCAGGAGCTGCGCGAGATCTTGCTCGCGACCGAGATCGAATTGACGGGCGGCGCAAGCCCGCGCGTCATCCCCTTTGCCGACGTCCGCGATGTCGGCGGCTTGTTGCAGCGTGCCGGCTTCACCCTGCCCGTCATCGACGCCGAAAATTACACAGTGCGCTACGACAATCTCTTTGCCCTGATGCGCGACCTGCGCGCCATGGGCATGACCAATCCGCTGGTCGATCGCAGCCGCAAGCCGCTGACGCGCGCCTTCTTCCTGCGTGCGGCCGAACTCTATGCCGAACGCTATTCCGATCCGGACGGCCGGATCAGGGCGACATTCTCTATCATCTACGTCTCAGGCTGGACGCCGCACGAAAGCCAGCAGAAGCCGCTGCGGCCGGGTTCCGCCAAGACGCGCTTGGCGGATGCGCTCAAAGTCGAAGAGCACAAGTTGAAGCAATAGCCGGCGATCCTGGCTGGCCCCGTCGATAGCTAACTCAGTTTTCCGATGCGGCCGAATTCTGCATCGTATTGGAGAGCGTGTTGAACACGCCCGAGAGGCTGCCGCCGAAAGCGCCGACGCCACTGATGATCGCCGCCGACATCAGTGCGGCAATCAAACCATATTCGATGACCGTCGCACCGGTCTTGTCATTGAAAATACGCCATACGGAACGCATAAGCTCGGGGCTCCCAGCATTGGACAACAGATGAATCCGATGCTCATCATGGCATCCGGCAGGCTATGCTCATGCATAACAGCATTTCCGCTTTCCTTTGAATCGCGAAAACGCCCTATCCTTTTGTTCCCTCACGCATTCCGGACGGAAAAGCGCTGCGCGCTTTCCTGGAAATGCTCTACTGGCAGCCGCTATCGGCGCCATAACCCTGGACGATGCAGACCGAACCCGGTTCCTGCTGCAGCACGCTGCGGCGGATGGTATAACGCTTGCCGTTTTCCGTCTGCGGGATCGAGCCGGTGGTAACATTGTCGATATCAGGCGCGCTTGCAAGCACGCGTGACTTCGATTTGTCGGAGAGCATCGGCGTGAGGATGAGCGAAAGCGCAACCGCCGCTGTCCCGAACAGCAGAGCGATATTCAACGCGCCCGTTTTGCGCGACGCGGAATATGACTGCTCTTTTTCTTGAACAGCTTTCCAGAAATCGTCGTCCATTATGTCAAGCCTTCTTTAACGCACCCAACAATCGCTTGATTGAGAGAATTCAATGCCAGAAGGTCATAAACGATCCCTTAATATCCACATGCAAACTAAAGAGACGTAAAATTCTGGCACACGGCCTGATTCGGGCTATAAGCCTGATATTACATGGCTAATTTTCGTTAACCATGTTTGCAATGCGCCGCCCTCGGACGCACTGGCGGTCTTCAGGAAAAGGTTGCAAAAATCCTTTTCTCTGACCGCGTCATCGAAAACCGCGTCAAGAACACAGCCACAAGCAAAAAGCAATCGTGTTTACAAGCAAAAATTGCAATCGCAATGGGCACAGATCAGCGTGATCGGATAGGAGAGCGTCAGAGGCGAACAGCCTCAATTAGCTCACCAAGTCAAACTTCGGATTCAAGGATATCTGAGACTGGCGGAATTCCGTCCAAGAGCGGAGCAGCTTCCGGGGCAGCGCCGTCAAAATCTAAAGCAGGTCCTGCAGGAAGGGGATCAGCGGCTCGTCGGCTGGCGGCATCGGGTAGTTGCGCAGACCCTGCGGCCGCACCCATTTCAGCGCCTGCCCTTCCCGGCCGTGCGGAATGCCTTCGTAGCGCCGGCAGATGTAGAGCGGCATCAGCAGATGGAAGGTTTCGTAGGTGTGGCTGGCAAAGGTCAGCGGCGCAAGGCAGGCGATCTTCGTCTGGATGCCGAGTTCTTCCTCGAGCTCGCGCACCAGCGTCTCCTCGGGCGTCTCGCCGGCTTCGACCTTGCCGCCGGGAAATTCCCAGAGACCGGCAAGCGACTTGCCTTCGGGGCGCTGCGCCAGAAGAATGCGGCCATCCGCATCGATGAGCGCGCAGGCGGCAACGAGAACGATCTTGCGGCCTGCCTCGCTCATGCGCCCCCCGGCGGTTGCCAATAGCAATAGCGATAGGCCTCGCGGAAGCCAAAGCGGATATAGAGCGCCAGAGCCGGCGCGTTGTCGGCACTGACCTGAAGCCAGGCGGTCTTGGCGCTGCGCATGCGCGCCCAGCGCAACGCCGACGTCAGGATCTCGATGCCCAGGCCCTTGCGCCGATGCTGCGGCGACACCGCAACCGACATCACGCCGGCAAGATCGTTGTCCTGCACGCAGAGCGTCGTCGCCAGCGGCCCGGCCTCGGCATCCTCGATGACGAAGAGACCCGATGGCGGCTTGATGTTGCTTACCACATCCGCCAGCGCCGGCTTCAAAGCGGGGTCGGCTTCGTCGACAATGAGGCTCGCATCGACAAAACGGCCGACATCATGGCTCGGCAGATGATCCAGCATATCGGGCAGCTCGAGATCGACGAGATCGGCGATCATGACGATGGTCTCGTCGAAGCGCGTCCAGCGGCGCTCCCGCAGAAGGTCTATAAGCTTCGGCGAAGCGAGCGGCGTCTCGCGCACCACCATCGGCCGGCCGTAAGCCTCGAACTTGCGCTGCGCCTTCGCCAGGCGGATTTCGAGATCGCGGTGATCCGAGGGATCGAGCGGCACGACCGAATTCAACCGCTTCGACGGGTGCCCGGCCGTCAGCCGCACCTGCCAGCTGCCGTCATACTGCACTGACGATGCAGGCCAGGCCCGGAAGCCGACGGCTTCGAGCCTGCGCACCAAGGGCAGCTTGTTTATCGTGGACTGCGCATGCATCAGCTAAATATCAGCTCCGGTAGTCGCCATTGATGGCAACATATTCCTTCGTCAGGTCGCAGGTCCAGACCGTTGCGCAACCATTGCCGAGGCCGAGATCGACCTTCACGGGAATATCCTGCTGCTTCATGACATTCGAGGCGGCTTCTTCCGAATAGGAAGCGTCGCGCTCGCCATTGACGGCGACGCGGACATCGCCGAACCAGATGGCAAGCTTGTCGCGATCCGCCATTTCGCCGGCTTTGCCGACCGCCATGACGACACGGCCCCAATTGGCGTCTTCGCCGGCGGCCGCGGTCTTGACCAGCGGCGAATTGGCGATCGAAAGCGCGATGCGCTTGGCGGCAGCGTCATTTTCAGCGCCTGTCACGGTGATTTCGAGCATCTTGGTGGCGCCTTCACCGTCGCGAACGACCTGAATGGCGAGATCCTTGAGCAGCTCGTTGAGCGCCGCGCGGAAGGCTGCAAGCTTGGGATCGTCGGCGCGATCGATATGCGCCTGCCCGTCAGCTGCGGCGGCACCCGTGGCAAACAGCATCAACGTGTCCGAGGTCGAGGTGTCGCTATCGACCGTCATGGAGTTGAAGCTCGGGCCGACGCCGTCGGACAGCAGCGTCTGCAGCGCGGCAGAGGAAATATCGGCATCGGTGACGACGAAGGAGAGCATCGTCGCCATGTCGGGCGCAATCATGCCCGCACCCTTGGCAATGCCGTTGATCGTGACCTTGACGCCGCCGATCTCGGCGGTGCGGGTCGCGACCTTCGGATAGGTATCCGTGGTCATGATCGCCTTGGCGGCCTCGAACCAGAAATCGCTGACGGCATCCTTCGCCATCGTGTCGAGCACGCCGGCAAACTTGGTGGCGTCAAGCGGCTCGCCGATAACGCCGGTGGAAGCGAGATAGACCTCGTTTTCACCGCAGCCGACGGCCGCAGCCGCAGACTTGGCGGTCAGTTCCGTCGCCTGGCGGCCCTTCAGGCCGGTGAAGGCATTGGCATTGCCGGAATTGACGACGACGGCACGCGCGCTGCCATGCGCGAGGTTCTGGCGGCAGAAATCGACCGGAGCCGAAGGGCACTTCGAACGGGTAAAGACGCCGGCGACGGCAGCCGGCTTGTCGAAGACCATCAGCAGGACGTCGGTCCGGTTCTTGTACTTGATGCCGGCGGACGCCGTGGTCATGCGCACGCCGCGAAGAGCGGGCATGGCCGTGAAGGTTTTGGGAGCGAGCGGAGAGACGGAACCGGACATGAGAGCCACCTGATAGAGCATGATGCCGAAAAGTGTAGGCGGTTTTAGGACGACACCATGCTCTGTTTTTTGATTCTGGAGCGGATTCAGATTTTAGGTCGATGCGACCTAAAATCATCCGGCTCCAGTGAAAGGCCCGGAAAACCGGGCCCTGATGGTTTAACTGCTTGTGACTTACTGCTGCGGCTGGGCGTCGGGCGCTGCCGCACCATCCGCAGGTGCGACGGCGTCATCGGCCGGTGCCGCGTCCTGCTGCTTCTGCGCATCGTCATAGGCCTTGCTGAGCGCCGGGTCGTTGATGACGACCTTCGTGTCCGTCTTGGCCTTGTTCAGGAGCTCAAGATACTTGTCGCGCATGACGAGCTGACGAACCTGGTCCTTGACCTGGTCGAACGGCGGCGGCGGAGCATTACGCTTGTCTTCGACCTTGATGATATGCCAGCCGAAATCGGTCTTGACCGGGGTCTTCGTGTAGGTGCCGACCGGAAGAGCGAAAGCTGCGTCTTCGAATTCCTTGACCATGCGGCCATGGCCGAAATAGCCAAGATCGCCACCGTCGGCCTTGTTCGGGTCAGTCGACTTTTCCTTGGCGAGTGCGGCGAAGTCCTTGCCGGCGTCGAGTTCCTTGATGATCGCCTTGGCCTCGTCCTCGGTCTTTACGAGGATGTGGCGGGCGTGAACTTCTTCCTGCTTCGGCAGGGCTGCGACTTCCTTGTCGTAGCGGGCCTTGACTTCGTCATCCGTGATCTTGTCGGCGACATGCGCCTTGAAGAAGGCATTGTGCAGTTCGCGGTCGCGCAGATAGGCCATGTGGGCCTGGAAGTCCGGCGTCTGGTCGAGCTTTTCGGTGGCGGCCTGCTGCGACAGCAGCTTCACGTCGATCGAAGCCGAGAGCGCTGCGACCTTCTTCTGGTCGTCCGGAAGCTGGCCGAGCTGCGGATCGAGGTTGGCGATCGCCAGATTGAGTTCGGACTGATGGATTTCGACATCGCCGACCTTGGCGACAACGGGGTCCTTGGCATCGGCTGCGAATACCGGAGCCTGAAAGGTAACGATTGTTGCGAAAGCAACCGCAGCAAGCTTGTTATACTTCAACATAAAATAACCCTTCGGTGATCTCGACCGGCTCGACAGATGTGATTCCGGCGTGAAAAAGCCTTCAGCAGGAGAATGTGGCCTTTCTGTATCGGCCAAATCCCGTTGACATCAATCGACCCCCCTCTTATCTGTCACGCAACCTCGCGTCCAGAACAGTTTCCGGCCGTTTTGTGCTATACTCCCGTTTTTTTGGGATTGGATAAAGCAGGAAACGGCCGGATGAAATCTCAGAAAGGACCAGTCACATGGTCAGCCTAGGTGGAATTGCCCGCAAGTTGTTTGGCTCGTCCAACGACCGCAGGGTCAAATCGTTCCAGCCGCAAGTAGCCGCAATCAATGAGCTCGAGCAGCAGATGCGCGCGCTGTCCGATGAAGCTCTGGCCGCAAAGACGGTTGAGTTCCGCCAGCAGCTCGCAGACGGCAAGACGCTCGACGATCTTCTCGTACCCGCCTTTGCCGTTGCCCGCGAAGCGTCGCGCCGCGTTCTCGGCATGCGACCTTTTGATGTGCAGCTTATCGGCGGCATGATCCTTCATTCCAACGCCATCGCCGAAATGAAGACCGGTGAAGGCAAGACCCTGGTCGCGACATTGCCGGTCTATCTGAACGCGCTTGCCGGCAAGGGCGTGCACGTCGTCACGGTCAACGACTATCTGGCACAGCGCGATAGCGGTACCATGGGCCGTCTCTACGGTTTCCTCGGCCTGACCACGGGCGTCATCGTCCACGGCTTGTCGGACGAAGAACGCCACGCAGCCTATGCCTGCGACATCACCTACGCCACCAACAACGAACTGGGCTTCGACTATCTGCGCGACAATATGAAGTACGAACGCGCCCAGATGGTACAGCGCGGCCATAACTTCGCGATCGTCGACGAAGTGGACTCGATCCTCGTCGACGAGGCGCGCACGCCGTTGATCATTTCCGGCCCGCTCGACGACCGTTCCGATCTCTACAACGCGATCGACGCCTTCATTCCGCGCCTCTCGAAGGACGATTACGAGATCGACGAAAAGCAGCGGTCCGCCAACTTCTCCGAAGACGGCACCGAGAAGCTGGAAAACATGCTGCGCGATGCCGGCCTGTTGAAGGGTGAATCGCTCTACGACATCGAAAACGTCGCGATCGTCCACCACATCAACAATGCGCTCAAGGCGCACAAGCTGTTCCAGCGCGACAAGGACTATATCGTCCGCAACGGCGAAGTCGTCATCATCGACGAATTCACCGGCCGCATGATGCCGGGCCGACGCTATTCCGACGGCCAGCACCAGGCCCTGGAAGCCAAGGAACACGTACAGATCCAGCCGGAAAACCAGACGCTGGCGCAGATCACCTTCCAGAACTATTTTCGCATGTACGATAAGCTTGCCGGCATGACGGGCACGGCATCGACTGAAGCGGAAGAATTCGGCAACATCTACGGCCTCGACGTCATCGAAGTGCCGACCAATCTGCCGATCCAGCGTATCGACGAGGACGACGAGGTCTATCGTACGCATACTGAGAAGTACAACGCGATCATCAACGAGATCCTCGATGCGCATAAGCGCAGCCAGCCGGTCTTGGTCGGCACGACGTCGATCGAGAAGTCCGAACTTCTCGCCGATCTCATGCGCAAGCGCGGCTTCTCCAATTTCCAAGTGCTGAATGCCCGCTATCACGAGCAGGAAGCCTATATCGTCGCCCAGGCCGGCGTTCCCGGCACCGTGACGATCGCCACCAACATGGCCGGCCGCGGTACCGATATTCAGCTTGGCGGCAACCTCGAAATGCGCGTCGAGCGCGATCTGCACGAGGTGGAGCCCGGTCCCGAGCGCGATGCGGCCATTGCCAGGATCGCCGAGGAAATCAAGGAACTGAAGCAACAGGCTCTGGCCGCCGGCGGCCTCTACGTCATCGCCAGCGAGCGCCATGAAAGCCGCCGTATCGACAATCAGCTTCGCGGTCGTTCCGGCCGTCAGGGCGACCCGGGTCGCTCCAAGTTCTACCTGTCGCTCCAGGACGACCTGATGCGCATCTTCGGCTCCGACCGCATGGACGGCATGCTGCAGAAGCTGGGCCTCAAGGAAGGCGAAGCCATCGTCCACCCCTGGATCAACAAGGCTCTGGAACGCGCCCAGAAGAAGGTCGAAGCCCGTAACTTCGATATCCGCAAGAACGTTTTGAAGTACGACGACGTACTGAACGACCAGCGCAAGGTCATCTTCGAGCAGCGCGTCGAGCTGATGGAATCGAAGGACCTCTCCGAATTCGTCGGTGACATGCGCCACGGCGTCATCGAGGACCTGGTTTCAAGACATATTCCCGAGCGCGCCTATGCCGAACAATGGGATGCCGATGGGCTGAAGGCTGGTGTCGCCAACTTCTTCGATCTCGACATGCCGATCCATGACTGGGTCAAGGAAGAAGGTATCGCCGAAGACGATATCCGCGCCCGCCTGACGGAAGCCGCCGAAAAGGCAGCGGCCGAAAAGGCCGAACGCTTCGGACCCGAGATCATGACCTATGTCGAGCGCTCCATCGTGCTGCAGACGCTGGACAATCTCTGGCGCGAGCACATCGTCAATCTCGACCATCTGCGTTCGGTCATCGGCTTCCGCGGCTACGCCCAGCGCGATCCGCTGCAGGAATACAAGGCCGAGGCTTTCGAGCTGTTCCAGGCACTCTTGAACAATCTGCGCCAAGCAGTGACGGCCCAGCTCTCGCGCGTCGAACTCGTGCAGCAGCCGGCCGAGCCGGAAACGCCACCGATGCAGGCCCGCCACATCGACGCAACGACCGGCGAGGACGAATTCTCCCCCTTCGCTCTAGCAAGTGAGAGCGCTGTAGCGCCAGAAAATCGCGATCCGCGCAACCCGGCAACCTGGGGCCGCGTCGGCCGCAACGAGGCATGCCCCTGCGGCTCCGGCAAGAAGTACAAGCACTGCCACGGCGCCTTCGAGAGCAGCGAAGTCGTCTGAGCCTTATCGGTTGATAGCAATGACAAAATGCCGCCAGTTTGGCGGCATTTTTGTTTTTGCGACAATCAGGAATCACGCCAAGCCAGGGCGGCAGCGGTCGATCGTGCTCAGATGGCGGAGTGCGGATCTTCACTGTAGAGATGGATCGGATAGCCGGGGCCGATGGCGTCAAGCACACGATCGGACCAAGCCGTGAACGCGGGATAACCGGCGAGATCAAAGCCGCAATCCGCAGCCCGATGGGCATAGGCATAAACCGCTATGTCCGCGATCGAAAACTCCTCGCCGGCGAGAAATGGCGTGGTCTTCAGCCCGCGCTCGAGCGCCGCAAGCGCACGAAGGCCTCCCGCGCGCTTGGCCTCCGTCATGACGGCATTGAGCTCGAGCCGCCCCGTCAAGGTCCAGAAGCGCAGCGTGCCGATGACCGGCTCGACATGATATTGCTCGAAGAATAGCCACTGCATGACCTTGGCGCGCTGATAGCGGTCCGCCGGAAGAAATCGCGTGCCTTCGGCGACATAGGTAAGGATCGCATTCGATTCGGCGATCGCGCGCCCATCCTCCAGTTCGAGAACGGGAATGCCGCCTGCCGGATTGAGAGCGAGAAAGGCATCCGTGCGTCCCTCGCCTTCGAAAATCGACACCAGGCGGGTTTGATATGGAATATTGAGCAGCCCGAACAAAACCCTGGCCTTCCAGCCATTCTGCGATGGCAGATAATCATAGAGCGTGAGCATGGGATCCTCCGTTGGCATGCGATCGATTCTACATCTCGGCTAAATGTCCGCCACCCGTTTCCTGCAGCGGGGCGCGGTATCGCACCCCTAAGAGCCGCAGCATCCCAAGGTTGCCTCGAATCCCCTCAGCGAACAATTCTTCGCAGCTTACGGATGATTTTTGCATGCGGAAAGAACCGATTCTTAACCCTCCTCTGCCAAGACTGCCGCGAGGTTGGGATCATACTTAAAGTATTGCGTATCGATCATGGCGGTCTTTCAAACAGCGGAGAGAATGTTGCCGTCCGCATTGCGGACCGCGCTATCGCCGTATCTGCGCAAACTCGCTGCCATCTTTGCTGGTCAGGACGAAAAGGCCGTTTCGCAGCGCATGGCGCTGATCGCCTTCACGATCCGCATCGCGGGCGCCGCCCTCGCCTTCCTGTCGCAGATCATCCTTGCCCGCCTGATGGGCCGGTTTGAATACGGCGTCTTCGTTTTCGTCTGGGTGTTGATGATCCTCTTCGGCAATCTTGCCTGTCTCGGCTTCCCGACCGCCATCATCCGCTTCCTGCCGCAATATGATGCCAGCGGCAATCACGATGCCATTCGCGGCCTGAACGCGACGGCGCGCCTGTTCGTGGTGGCCGTCTCGGGTACGCTGGCCCTGATCGGCGCGTTCCTGATCTATGTCTTCCGCGGCATGATCGAAGTCTATTACATCCTGCCGATCTTCCTCGGGCTGATTGCTGTGCCGATGATTGCGCTCGGCGATGTTCTCGACGGGACGGCACGTGCCAAGCATTGGCCGGTCATGGCCTTGAGCCCGACCTTCCTGATCCGTCCGACGCTGATATTGCTCTTCATGGTCGGCGCTGTCCTTGGCGGAGCGCCGCGCGATGCGGTTACCGCTATGACGGCAGCCCTGGCCGGTGCCTTTACCAGTGTCCTGCTGCAATATCTGGTTGTGACCCTCCGCCTGCGCCGCCATTATCCGGGCGGCCCGAAAGCCACGGAATTCAACGCGTGGTTCACCGTCGCCTTTCCGATCTTTCTTGTCGAAGGCGTGGGCTACCTCCTCACCAATTCCGACGTCGTGGTGGTCGGGATCTTCCTCGATCCAGATCAGGTCGCCGTCTATTTTGCCGCCACCAAAACCATGGCGCTGGTTCACTTCGTCTATTTTGCCGTCAAGGCCGCGATCGGCCCGCGCTTTGCCGCCATCCTGGCGGAAGGTGACCGAAGCAAGCTCGCCGCCTTCGCAGCCGATGCAACGCGCTGGACCTTCTTTCCCGCGCTTGCCATCGGTCTTGCCGTGCTCGCCGCTGGCCAGTTCCTGCTGTCGCTCTTCGGCGCGTCCTTCACCGATGGTCAGATCGTCATGGCAATCCTGCTTGCCGGCATCCTCGCAAGGGCATTGGTCGGCCCTGCCGAAGTGCTTCTGACCATGGCCGACAAGCAGATGCTCTGCGTCTATCTCTATGCAGCAGCACTTGTCACCAATATCGGCCTGAACGTCATCCTCATCCCACATCTCGGCATCGAAGGAGCAGCCATTGCCGGCGCCGCCGCCATGGCGATCGAGGCTCTGCTTCTGCACATCGCGGTCCGCCACGCGCTCGGCATCACCCTGTTCGCCCTCATCCGGCGCCCCGCAACGCCACCGGCAACGAGGGCTCTCTGATCATGGCACGCCCTCCCTACACCCAAAGTACCGACAGCCAAGTGAATGCCCTGACGCATACGCTCGCGGCGCTGCACTTCGAAACGCCGAAGGCCGAGGCCCGGGTCGAGATCGGCCGCCCCGGCCGCGAACTCTGCCTCTATCCCGGCAAGCTCGGCTACGAGTTGCAGGACGAGCTGGACTTCCTGTCCAACCGCGCCATGGAGCCGAACGTCTTCTTCTCCGGCCGTTTTCTGGCGCCCGCCATGCCGCGGCTGGAGGACCGGCAGGTGCGCCTGGCGCTGATGCGCGACAACAGCAGCACGCGCAGCCGCATGCGTCTGCTGATGCCCTTCACCGTCGACAAGCCGGGCTTTGCGATCGGCCCGTCGATCATCCGCGTCTGGTCCAACTCCTTCGGCCCGCTCGGCACGCCGCTCGTCGATGCGGAGGATGCGGGCGAGACGCTCGATAATCTCTTCGAAGCGCTCTCCCGGCAGGAACTGCACCTGCCGACGACGCTGGTGCTGCCGGATGTGCGCCTGAACGGCCGCTTCGTTCAAATGGCGAAGGTCATCGCCATCGGCCGGAACCTGCCAATCGCGGTCGCCAATCCTTTCCAGCGCCCGATGCTTCAGAGCAACGACGATGCGCTCGCCTATCTCAAGCGGACGATCTCAAACGCGCATTTGCGCGAAATGCGCCGGCAATGGCGTTTATTGGAAAATCAGGGCGAGGTCAGCTACAACGTCGCGCGTCAGCCGGGCGACGTGCACAGGCGCATGGAAGAATTCCTGGCAATCGAGGCAAGCGGCTGGAAGGGCAAGAAGCGCTCGGCGCTCGTCACCGATCGCCATCATGCCGCCTTTGCCCGCGAAGCGATTTCCAATCTTGCAGCCATCGACGCGGTGCGCATCCACACCATCGATCTCGACGGCAGGGCCATTGCCTCGATGATCGTGCTCATTATGGGCGGCGAGGCCTATACGTGGAAGACCGCCTATGACGAGGCCTATGCCCGTTTTTCGCCGGGCAAGCTGCTGATGGGCGAACTGACGGAATGGCATCTCGACGACGCCAACGTCGTCCGCTCCGATTCCTGCGCCGTACCGGATCATCCGATCATGAGCCGCTTCTGGCATGAGCGCGAGGATATGGGCACGCTGATCGTCGGCCTGACGCCGAATGGCGACCGTGACGTCCGCCAGGTAACCGCGCAACTGCATATGTATCGCAGCACCCGCAACATGGCGAAGCTGCTACGCGAAAAGATCCTGTCGCTTACGAAGCGTTAGAACCGAGACTCTCGGCAATCGCCCGCTCACGCAGCAGGCGGCGGATCACCTTGCCCGACGTCGTCATCGGCAGCGCGTCGACGAATTCGATCTCGCGCGGATATTCATGCATGGAAAGCCGGGTCTTCACCCACTCACGGATCTCGGCCGCCAATGCTTCGTTCGGTTCGCGGCCTGGTATGAGAACGACATAGGCCTTGACGATTTCCGTTCTGACCGCATCCGGCTTGCCAACCGCCGCGGCAAGCTGCACGGCCGGGTGGCCGCCAAGGCAATCCTCGATCTCGCTCGGGCCGATGCGATAGCCGGACGAGGTGATGACATCGTCGTCGCGCCCGACGAAGGAAATATAGCCATCCGCATCCTGCCGGCCGATATCACCGGTCAGCAGCCAATCATTGGCAAATTTCGCCTCGGTCGCCGTCTCGTTCTGCCAGTAGCCGAGGAACATCACCGGATCGGGCCGTTTGATCGCAATCTGCCCGCTCTCCCCGATCGGAACTTCGACACCATCGGCATCGACGATCGCGACACGATGGCCGGGCACGGGCTTGCCGGTCGCCCCGGCACGGCTGACCCCTAAGGCCTCGCTGGAAGAGAGCACGAAATTGCACTCCGTCTGGCCGAAGAATTCGTTGACGCTGACACCGAGCGCCGACCGCGCCCATTCGAAGGTTTCGCGGCCGAGCGCCTCACCCGCCGAACCTATCGTGCGCAGCTTGAGGTCGTAACGCGCCCGCGGATTGTCGACAGCCTTCAAAAGCCGCAGCGCCGTCGGCGGGATGAAGGCATTGCGCACCTCCATTTCGGCCATGATGCGGAACGCCATGTGCGGATCGAACTTCTGCGCAGGCGAGGAAACGACGGGAACGCCGAGCATCAGGCTCGGCAGCAGCGCATTCAGAAGGCCGCCGGCCCAGGCCCAGTCCGATGGCGTCCAGAGCCGATCACCGGCTTTGGGAAAGCCCTCATGGGCGAACTGCATGCCCGGAATATGCCCCGGCAACACGCGATGGCCATGCAGCGCGCCCTTGGGCGGCCCGGTCGTGCCCGAGGTGAAGATCATCAATGCCGGATCGTCCGGGCCGGTGTCGGCCACCTCGAACAAGGGCGGATGCGCCGCGACCAGATCGGCAAAGCCGGCAACGCCCTCTTCAGCGCCGTCGATGCTGATCACTTGCGCAAGTTCAGGCAGCCGGTGCCGGATCGGACGAAGCCGCTCGAGGCCGAACCGGTTGGTCACGATCGCCGATGCGCCTGATGCCTTCAGCCGGTACTCCAGCGCCTCGGCGCCGAACAGCAAAGCCAGAGGCAGAGCGACCGCCCCCATCTTGTAGATAGCGACATGCGCCACGACCGTCTCGAAACTCTGCGGCAACAGCAGCGCCACCCGATCTCCTCGATCCACGCCAAGTGCTGTAAGCGCATTGGCGAAAGAGGCGGAACGATCGCGCAACTCACCATAGGTCATGGAAAAGTGATTGCCGTCAGGATTGAAATGCTGGAGGCAGACCCGATCTGGCTCGCCCTCGACCCAAGCATCGCAAACAGCATGTCCTATGTTGAATTTCGCCGGAATCTCCCAACGAAAGTCGCGATAGAGGGCATCATAAGTATCACGCGGGGGCAATTTCATGCAGAATTCCAAAAATGGTGCGGTGCAGCTAACACCTGTCGCCCGCAGGGTTCAAGGAAACATTTGAGATTGCCGTCTTCCCTGCCGAACGATTTGCCTTATTTATTGAAGAATACTTCGAAGCTCTTCACGAACGGACCCACCGATCGGCGGCAAGCCTGGCCGCCGGATTAATTTGGTGACGCACGCATTCCGCCGCCCTCGGGGCGGCGGGCCTCTTTGCGCCGGATAATCGAATGGACGGAGAATATCGATGGAATACGTAAAGCTTGGCCGGACCGGTCTGGAAGTTTCACGCATCTGCCTGGGTTGCATGACCTATGGCGATCCCAACAAGGGCACGCACGCCTGGTCGTTGAAGGAGGAGGAGAGCCGCCCGCTGCTGCGCCAGGCGATCGAGGCCGGCATCAACTTCCTCGATACGGCCAACACCTATTCCAACGGCTCCTCGGAAGAGATCGTCGGCCGCGCCATCAAGGATTTCGCCCGCCGCGACGATATCGTGCTCGCCACCAAAGTCTTCAATCGTATGCGCCCCGGCCCGAACGGCGCCGGCCTGTCGCGCAAGGCGATCTTCGACGAGATCGACAACAGCCTGCGCCGCCTCGGCACCGACTATGTCGATCTCTACCAGATCCATCGCTGGGACTATACGACGCCGATCGAGGAAACGCTGGAAGCGCTGCATGATGTCGTCAAGGCCGGCAAGGCCCGCTACATCGGCGCCTCCTCCATGTATGCCTGGCAGTTCGCCAAGGCGATCTACACCTCCCGCCTCAACGGCTGGACGGAGTTCGTCAGCATGCAGGACCACTTGAACCTGCTCTACCGCGAGGAGGAGCGCGAGATGCTGCCCTTCTGCGAAGACCAGAAAATCGCCGTCATCCCCTGGAGCCCGCTCGCCCGCGGCCGGCTCACCCGCGATTGGGATGAGGCGACGGCCCGCACGGAATCCGACGAATTCGGCAAGACGCTCTATACGCAAGCGCTCGAAGCCGACCGCAAGATCGTCGATGCCGTCGGCGCGATCGCCAAGGCACGCGGCATCCCGCGCGCGCAGGTGGCGACCGCCTGGATCCTGCAGAAGAGCGCCGTCACCGCGCCGATCATCGGCGCCTCTAAGCCTGGCCACATCACCGATGCCGTCGCGTCCCTGGAGGTGAAATTGACGCCGGAGGAAATCGAGGCGCTGGAGAGCCCTTATGTCCCGCATGGGGTTGCTGGATTTAAGTGATCTGGGATTTGCGGCTGGTCAGGTTACGCTGGTGATGCCGCACCTGCTTGCCTGGCCCCTCACCCCCCTCTCCCCGCCTATGCGGGGAGAGGGGGGGGCCTGCCAAATCCACGTCCCGTCCACGGTGACCGCGAGTGTTTTGCTCGATCGTCCCCTCTCCCCGCAAGCGGGGAGAGGGCTAGGGTGAGGGGCACTCACACCCTCTGAAGCCGATTGGCCACGCGGCAAATCGCGCAAAAGTGACTTCACGAGCAGGTCACAGTTGAGGCTTAACAGGTCAGGGTTCCTTACCCCCGAGGATGATATCTAATGATCACGGTTCCCTTCGAGGCGCGGCGCTTTCAGTCGACCGCGGCCTATTACCTGCGTTATCGCATCCCCTATCCGGACAGGCTGATCGAGCGCGTCGCCGAGCGTAGCGGCCTGAAACCCGGTGGCCATGTACTGGATCTCGGCTGCGGTCCCGGCCAGCTCGGCATCGCCTTCGCGCGGCTGCAGGGAGCGGCTGTCACCGCCATGGACCCGGAGCCGGAAATGCTCGCCGAGGTCGAGGCCGGCGCGAAGATGGCCGGCGTCGATATCACCATTCGTCAGGGCTCCTCCTACGATCTCGGCCCGGATATCGGCAAGCTGCACCTCTGTGTCATGGGCCGCTCATTTCACTGGATGGACAGGCCGGCAACGCTGGAAGCACTGGATAGGCTGATCGAGCCCGGCGGCGCCGTCGTCCTCTTCCACGATAAGGGCATTCTGGCGGAGCCGAACTGGCGCGGCATCCTTGAGCCGCTGATGGAAACCTATTCGCCCGAGCGCAGCGCGGAGCGGCAGATGCGCAGGGGCAAGGAATGGACGCCGCATGAAGCCATGCTGCTCGCCTCCCCCTTCCGCAATCTGGAACGGATCGGCATCGTCTCGGAATATACAAGGGATATCGAAGAGATCGTCGGCCGCATCTTCTCGATGTCGTCGACCTCGCCGCAGGCGCTCGGCGACAAGGCGGCCGATTTCGAAGCGGCCCTGCGCGCCGAACTGCTGGCGGTCGCGCCCGACGGCAAGTTCAAGGAGATCGTCGAGGCGAACGGGTTGCTTGCATTTCGCGACTAGGCGAAGGTCAGCCGTTGCTTTCATCCGGCAGCGGCGTCAGCTCCTGCCGGGTCGCCGACAGGAACTCCTGCGACAGTTCGGAACTGTCCATGGCCCGCGCCAGGATGACGGCGCCGACCATGGCGGAGAGGCTGGCAAAAGCCTTGCGACGGCGCTCCTCCGGCGTTTCGCCGGGAACGATCTCTTCCAGCACCTCGACCAGCCCCATCAGCCCGCCCGTGAAGGTGGATTGCATCTTGGGACCATGACGGCTGACCTCCTGCGTCAGCGCCGCGAAGACACAGCCGGTCGCATGCTCGACCACATTGCGATGCGAGAGATAATGGGCCAGCAGCGCTTCCAGCGGCTGGTCGGGCGAGCTTGCCGCGACCTCCTTCCAGCGCTCCAGCGAGCGCGTCACCAAAGCCTTGCTCGCCTCGCAGGCAAGCTCGTCCTTCGAATCGAAATGGCCGTAGAAACCGCCATGCGTGAGCCCGGCCGCCTTCATGATCTCAGCGACACCGATGCCGTCGAAACCCTTCTCGCGAAAGAGCTCGCCTGCCACGGCAAGGATCTTCTCGCGATTCTCGGCGAATTTCTCCCGGCTAACTCTCATCAAAAAACTCCATCAGAGCATCAATAAATCTGTATTGACAATTTATATGATGACCATCATCAATACGCAACAAATATGATAGCAATCATGTAAATGCCTTTACACAAACGTTCAAGCCGGAAGAGCGGCATGACGCTAGAAGTGGGCACGGTTACCCCTGGCCGTCCGCGATCGAGCGTTTTCTCAAGCTCTCCCGATCCCGACGCCAAGACACGCAACCCTATTGGAACGCCCCTCATGGTCTCAACTGCCCTTGCTTCGACGCTCGCCCGGCGCAACATTCACTATGGATGGGTCGTGGTCGCCGCCACCTTCCTCACCATGCTGGTCACGGCCGGCGCCATGGGCGCGCCCGGCGTGCTCATCAAGCCGCTGGAGGACGAGTTCGGCTGGAGCACCTCGTCCATCTCCTCGGCGCTTGCCGTGCGGCTGCTGCTATTCGGCCTGATGGGTCCCTTCGCCGCCGCCTTCATGAACCATTTCGGCGTGCGCAAGGTCATCGTCTTCGCGCTGGCGACCATTACCGTCGGCTTCATCGGCTCGCTCTTCATGACTGAAGTCTGGCAGCTGCTTCTGTGCTGGGGCATCATCATCGGCTTCGGCACCGGTCTCACAGCCATGGTGCTCGCCGCCACCGTCTCGACCCGCTGGTTCACCAAGCATCGCGGCCTCGTCATCGGCATGCTATCCGCCAGCTCGGCGACCGGACAGCTCGTCTTCCTGCCGCTGATGGCGGAGCTGACGACGCGCTATGGCTGGCGCACCACGGTGCTCTTCGTCTGCGGCATGATCGTCGTTGCCGCCCTCATCGTGCTGCTGCTGATGCGCGACCGTCCTTCGGACGTCAACCTGCCGCTGGTCGGTGAGATCCACATCACGCCTCCGCCGCCGGCCACCAGAAACCTGAAGGCCGCGCTCGCCTCGCCGATCGCGATCCTGCGGGAGGCCTCCACGACCTCGACCTTCTGGATCCTGTTCGCCACCTTCTTCATCTGCGGCCTGTCGACGAACGGCCTGGTCCAGACGCACTTCGTCACCCTGTGCGGCGATTTCGGCATCGTGCCGGTCGCAGCCGCCAGCGTGCTCGCCGTCATGGGCATCTTCGATTTCTTCGGCACGATCGGCTCCGGCTGGCTCTCCGACCGTTTCGACAATCGCTGGCTGCTCTTCTGGTATTACGGGTTGCGCGGCCTGTCGCTGGTCTACCTGCCTTTCAGCAACTTCACCTTCTACGGCCTGTCGATCTTCGCGGTCTTCTACGGCCTCGACTGGATCGCCACCGTGCCCCCGACCGTCAAGATCGCCGCCGACCGTTTCGGCCGCGAAAGAGCCGGCCTCGTCTTCGGCTGGGTCTTCGCCGGCCACCAGCTGGGTGCGGCCACGGCTGCCTATGGCGCCGGCCTGACCCGCACGGAGCTCAACACCTACCTGCCCGCCTTCTTCGTCGCCGGCGCCTTCTGCCTGCTCGCCGCCATCCTGGCGATCACCCTGCAAAAGTCCGGCTCCACCAGCAAAGGCCCGGCCATGGCTCACTGAGCCTCAAACGGCAAAAAGCCCATGGCGTCCACCCACGCCATGGGCCAAACCGCAACCCTGCGGAAACACTCGCAATATCTGCCAACCCGGCTTGCGCGCCCCGCCGGTCACATGCTAGACAGCCGCCTCGTCAGTACCCCGTTGCCCCATTGGCGGAATTGGTAGACGCGCTCGACTCAAAATCGAGTTTCGAAAGAAGTGCTGGTTCGACTCCGGCATGGGGCACCACTTCAAACATAGCCTGTTGAAGTCTCAGATCATCAAAGCTGGTCATATCCAAAGTCCGAGCTCCCATTTTACATCTCCTTTAGAGTTCGCGGCTGACCCGTCGGTCGAACTGGAGCGCGCTTGGTTGTCTTGCCCGTCGTGAGCTCGAACTTTGGGTGAATAAAAGCTCTCAAAGAGCCATCGAAGTATTGTGTTTTCCTCCGAGAAACGGTTGATCAATGTTTGGTACATGCAATCTCTGGGGGAGCACGGCATGATCAGAACAATAAGGCATATTCCCATTCTCGGACTTATATTGACTCTTTCAGCATGGAACTGCTTCGCGGAGGATATTCCCGCATTTTGGCGGAAGACCATGACCAATGACCCTTCCACGAATTGGTATCTGTCTGAAGCCATGAAACGTTTGCCGGATGCCGATGCGGAAATCCTGCGAATCTATAAGTTGGGCGGTATCGTCGGCACCATGTGTGAGGGTGCTAAAACCAATACTGCTGTCGGGAATCTATTTTTGAAAACGTCCGGTTACGGAAAGATCACAGGTGACAGGTATCGAGAGACCGCATTTCTGGCGGACGAGCGTTTTAAATATTTTGATTATCAGGCTCTCGCGCATCTGTGCGCAGGAGGTGATTATATGTTCGGACCTCAGGGGCACTTACTTCCGAACTTAATCACAGGAAATAAGGGAATACCCAAATTCTCTTACGATGGCAGGGACCCCTACATCAGGTTGCCCTCCATATCAACCGTGCGACATGGGTAAGGCAGCGGTTTGCAACTCGTCGAAGCAAAGAAGCGCGTAGCCCGTGAACTCACACCATCACGAAAAATTTTGCCTTTCCGCCATTTCCGTCACTCCCCGACCATTTACAGCCATAATCCTGCCCCCTAAAGGTTTGCAACGCAGCAAAAAGGGGGCCTTATGCTTCGTAGACTTTACGACTGGACCATGTCGCTTGCCGGCCGCAAATCGGCGGAAATCTGGTTGGCCGTTATCGCCTTCGTCGAGAGCTCCATCTTTCTCGTTCCGGCGGACGTGCTTTTCCTGCCGATGTCGCTTGCCAAGCCCGAGCGTGCCTGGCGCTATGCGCTGACGGCGACGGTCGCCTCCGTGCTTGGCGGCATTGCCGGCTGGGCGCTCGGCTATTACGCCTTTGAGACCATCGCCAAGCCGATCCTCGAATTCTACGGCAAGCTCGACGCCTTCAACCAGATGAGCGCCGGCATCACCTATGAATGGATCCTGCTGCTGCTGGTCACATCGGGTCTCGCGCACTTGCCGCCGATCAAGGTGGTGACGATCCTCTCCGGCGTCGCCCATATCGATCTCGGCCTGTTCATCATCTCGGCCATCGTCGCCCGCGGCGCGCGCTTCTTCTTCCTGGCCTTCCTTTTGCGCCGCTATGGCGAATCCATCCGCCATTTCATCGAGAAGCGCCTCGGCCAGATCACCATGGCAGCCGCCGCCATTCTCATCGCCCTATACGCCGTCTTCCATTTTGCCCTGGCGAGCTGACCAAGGAGCCCCCAACGCATGTCCATGACTTCGTCCTCTTCCCGCGCCGGCCTCGGCTACGGCCTATTGCTGACGGTCGGCATGATCGTCGTCATCGGCTCGGCGCTCGGCTTCGAGCATATCGGCGGCTATATCCCCTGCGCGCTCTGCCTGGAGCAGCGCCAGCCCTATTATTACGGCATCCCCGTCGCCATCATCGCCGTGCTGACGGCAGTCGCCGGCCTGCCCTCCTGGATTACCCGTGGACTGCTCATCATCGCCGGCCTGATGATGGTGGTCGGCGGCGGCATCGGCATCTATCACGCCGGCGTCGAATGGCACTTCTGGGAAGGCCCGACCACCTGCTCCACCTCGGCCGCCAGCGTCACGCAGAATGCCGGCGACCTGCTCGGTCAGCTGAACACCATCAAAGGCCCCTCCTGCACGGAAGCAGCACTGCGCATTCTCGGCCTGTCGATGGCCGGGTGGAATGTGATCGCCAGCGTGATCCTGGCTGCTATTGCTTTTGTGGGTGCGAAGAAGGCAGGTTGATTTTTCGGGCGAGCGGCAGCCCTCTCATATGAGGTGGCTCTGATTACCCCCCTCTGTCGCTGTCGCGACATCTCCCCCACAAGGGGGGAGATTGGTGGGAGCTTGCCGCTGCTCATCCCCATAAAACAACAAACGATAATCGCAGCTGACTCGATGCTTGCTTGAGGTGAAGGAGTGCAGCGAATTACCAATCTCCCCCCTTGTGGGGGAGATGTCCCGAAAGGGACAGAGGGGGGTGCCGCACTCTCCTCGCATGAAGCCGCGGAGGCGACACTCACACCAACAAAAAGCCCTTACGGCTGCAGTTCCGAATCCCAATAGAGATAGTCGAGCCAGCTGTCGTGCAGGTAGTTCGGCGGAAACAGGCGGCCGTTATTGTGCAGGTCCTGCACTGTCGGCTGGTATGGTTTCTGCGCCGGGAACATGCCGGCCTGCTTCGGCAGCTTGCTGCCCTTGCGCAGGTTGCACGGCGAACAGGCGGCCACGACGTTCTCCCAAGTCGTCTCGCCGCCATGGGCGCGCGGGATTACGTGGTCGAAGGTCAGGTCGTCATGGGAGCCGCAATACTGGCATTCGAACCTGTCGCGCAGGAAGACGTTGAAGCGGGTGAAGGCGGGATTGCGGGACGGCTGCACATAGGTCTTCAGGCACACGACGCTCGGCAGCCGCATCGAGAAGCTCGGTGACGACACGCACTGATCGTATTCCGCGATGATGTTCACACGGTCAAGGAAAACCGCCTTGATCGCGTCCTGCCAGGACCAGAGCGACAAGGGATAGTAACTCAGCGGTCTGTAGTCGGCGTTCAGCACGAGCGCCGGCAAGGACTGCGGGGAAACTGCAATCGTCAAGGAACCCTCCTGATCGATTCGGCATCTGCACCTGTATATTAGGCCGGTTGTTACAGGATTGTGAAGTCCAATAAATTCAGTGCATAAAGGCGATTTCGGGGAGACCGCCGATTAAACGATAGGCAGCGCATCCCGGCGTGTTTTCACCGCGTAATAGGCCCAGAAAAGCCGTGCCGCGACCGAGCGCCAGGGCGCCCAAACCGCCGCTTCCCGGGCAATTGCCTTGGCCAAGGGCCTGACTTCATGGCCGAAAGCCATGCCGACGGCCGCCTGCAGCGCCACATCGCCGGCCGGAAACACATCTGCGTGACCGCCGCAAAACATCAGGTAGACTTCCGCCGTCCAGGGGCCGATTCCCTTGATGGAGGTCAGCTCGGCAAGCGCTTTATCAGGTGATTCGGCGCTGAGCGTGTGAAGATCGAGGCTGCCTCCGGCGACGGCTTCGGCAACGCGCGCCAGCGTCTCGTGCTTGATTCGCGACAGGCCGAAGGTCCGCCATCCCTCCGGCTCCAGGCCGGCATAGCCCTTGGCGGTCACTTCCCCCATCCCGGCGATCATCTTCCCCCAGATGGCATCAGCGCTGGCACGGGAAACGACCTGCGAAACGATGATATGGGCAAGTCCTTCGAAGCCCGGTTCGCGCAGGCGCAACGGCAAGGTGCCCGCCTCTGCGGCAACAGGCCGCAGGCGCGGATCGAGCTTCAGCAGGGCAGTAAGCCCCCGTTCGATATCGCGCTCGTCGCGAATGATCTGCATGGCGTCTCGTAGTCCTCGGTTCAAATTCGTGGCAGAAGAAAGCATGATCGAGATTCCCCGTCAAAAGCCGAAATTCCGTTTCGCCCCGAGCCCGAACGGCCCGCTGCATCTCGGCCATGCGCTGTCGGCCATTCTCAATCACGACATGGCGGCGGAAGCCGGCGGCGATTTCCTGCTGCGCATCGAAGACATAGATCAGACGCGCTGCACACCCGATTTCGAAGCCGGCATCTTTTCAGATCTTTCCTGGCTTGGCCTTCGCTGGCCGGAGCCGGTGCGGCGGCAGTCCGAACATTTCCCAGCCTATCAGGAGGCGTTGCAGGCCCTCATCGAGCGCGACCTCGTTTACCCTGCCTTCCTGACACGCGGCGAGGTCAAGGCCCGCGTCGCCGCCTTCGAAGCCGAGGGCAGTCCCTGGCCGCGCGATCCGGACGGTACGCCGCTCTATCCGCCCGACGATCGCGAGCGCGGCGATGCCGAGCGGCAGCGCCTGCTGGCATCCGGCGTGAAGCATGCCTGGCGCCTCGACATGGAAAAGGCGCTCGCGGCAGCGGGTGGAGAGTTCCATTGGCAGGAAAGCGGCGATGGCGAAACGGGCACCATCCTCGCCGATCCCGTCGCCTGGGGCGATGTCGTGCTGTCGCGCTCCGATGCGCCCTCGAGCTACCATCTCTCGGTCGTGGTCGATGACGCCGTGCAGGGCATCACCCATATAGTACGCGGGCTCGACCTCTTCTACGCCACCTCGATCCATCGCCTGCTGCAGACCCTTCTCGGCCTGCCGGAACCGCTCTATCATCACCACCGCCTCGTCGTCGGCAGCGATGGCAAAAAGCTTTCCAAGAGCATGGGCGATACCGGCATTGCCGAATGGCGCCGTCAGGGTTTCTCACCGGTGGAGCTTCGCCGCCGGATCGGCCTCTGATTCAGGCCCCGGTTTGGCCCCTGGTTCGGGGCTTGGTTCAGAGAGTATCGTTTCCGATGGCACCCCGATGGCTGCACGGCTCGCCACCTTGCCGAACAGCAGACGGCGCACGCGGAACTTCATCAGCGCCGCATTGATCTCCGCCCCTATTATGAAGATCACAGCCAGCATGTAGAGGAAGATGAGCACGATCATCACGGACGCCAGACCGGCATAGGTGGCGGTATAATTGGCGAAGGTCGAGAGATAATAGGCGAAAAGCACGGCGCCGATCGACCAGAAGACCAAGGTCAGCAGCACGCCGGGAATGACGTCGAAGATCCGCCTGTGGCCGGCCGCCAGCCAGAGATGCAGGATCATGAGCCCGGCCAGCAGCAGGAAGATCGTGCCGTAGATCCGCCAGCTGAAGACGATCTCGAGGATATCGGCGAGCCGCGGCAGCCATAGCCGTGTGTAATTCAGCGCCAGCGGCACGGCGACGAGCAGGATGCTGAGGATTGCGAAGATCAGCACGGCGATCAGCACGTAGCCAAGGCTGGCGAGGCGGTTGAAATACCACGGCCGGTTTTCCGGAACGCGGTAGGCGCGGTTCAGCGATATACGCAGCGCCTCGACACCGTTCGAGGCGAAATAGGCGGCCGCAAGCACCGAAATCGTCAAAAGGCCGCCGCGCGGAATGGTCAGCACCTGCACCACTTGATCGGCGAGCGGCTTGGCGATCGCCTCCGGCCATGTGTCGAAGATCAGATGCACCGCCGTCGAGGAGAATTGGCTGGCGCCGAGAAAGCTTGCCAGCGCCGTGCCGAAGATCAGGAAAGGGAAAACCGCCAGCAGCGTCGAAAGCGCGACATGGCTCGCCATGGCGAACCCGTCATCCTCGACGAAATGGAACACTGCGTCGTAAATCACCTTGTAAATCGTGCGCAGGGCTGTCGGCATTCCATCTCCGCTTAACGTCGGCATTCATCCGACTGATACCGCCGCTTGTCGATTGTATCGGGTTCCTGAATATGGGAAACGAGTTCCGGTTTGTACAGGAAACATCTTCCCATGACGGAACAACGCATTATCCTGCTGACTGGTTGCTCCTCCGGGATCGGCGCTTATTGCGCCAGGGCGTTGCGCGACGACGGATGGCGCGTTTTCGCGACCGTGCGCAACGAAGCCGATCTCGCCCCGCTCGCGTCCGACGGCATCGAAGCGCTTCTCCTCGATTACACCCGCCCGGAGACGATTTCCGCTGCGGTTGCAACGGTTAGGGAGCGAACGGGCGATCGCATCGACGCCCTGTTCAACAATGGCGCCTATGGCCAGTCTGGCGCCGTCGAGGACCTTACGACCGATGTGCTGCGCGAACAGTTCGAGACGAATTTCTTCGGCTGGCATGAGCTGACGCGCCAAATCCTGCCGCTGATGCGCCGCCAGGGTCACGGCCGCATCGTCAATTGCTCGTCCATTCTCGGGTTGGTCCCCTACCGCTTCCGCGGCGCCTACACCGCCTCCAAATTCGCGCTCGAAGGGCTGACGATCACGCTCAGGATGGAACTGCAGGGCAGCGGCATCCATGTCAGCCTCATCGAGCCTGGCCCGATCGCGACGCGCTTTACCGCCAATGCGCTCGCCAAGATCCGCGAACATATCGACCTCGAGGGATCGGCGCATGCGGTGGAATACCGCAGGCAACTCAGGCGACTGGACGGCTCCGGCCCGATCAACAAGCATAAATTGGGTCCAGAAGCGGTCTATGATGTGCTAAAATTGGCTTTGAATGTGAGGAGCCCGCGCCCACATTATCTGGTAACGACGCCCGCCAAGCAGGGCGTCCTCTTGAAAAGGCTATTGCCGGCTAACCTTTTCTATCGTCTGATGCGCCGGCTGGACTAGAGCAATCCTCAGGAAAAGTGCGCAGCGTTTTTCCGCCGGGATTGCGAAAAGCAACGGGATAAAGCGGCTCGCAAATTCGTCAAAGGTTGAACCGCTTTGAAGACGAGGATGGAGGAGCCATGTCGACCTTTACCTATACCGCCGCCATCATTGTCATGGGACTTGTCGCGATCGTTCTCGTTCGCGGTCTGTGGAACATGATGAAGGGCGACAATCCGAACCTTTCGAACCGGCTGATGCAATTGCGTATCCTGCTGCAGGCAGTCGCGATCATTCTGATCATGCTGACGCTCTGGCTGACGGGCGGCGGCCGCCCCGCCTAGAGCCGGATGATGTTAGGTCGAATCGACCTAAAATCTGAATCCGCTCTAGAATCAAAGAAATAGAGCCGGATGTCGTCCGAAAAGGCTCTAACCACGGGAACACGATGGTCAAGCTCAACAAGATCTACACCAAGACCGGCGATGACGGCACCACGGGCCTCGTCGCCGGCCCGAGGCGGCTGAAGCATGACCTGCGCGTCGAAAGCTACGGCACCGTCGACGAAACCAATTCGGCCATCGGCGTTGCCCGGCTGCATACTATTGAGCTGCCCGATCTCGACGCCATGCTGATGCGTATCCAGAATGATCTCTTCGATCTCGGCGCCGATCTTTCCACACCTGAACCGGACGAACCGCCGGCCTATGAGCCGCTGCGCATTATCGACCATCAGGTCGAACGCATCGAGCGTGATATCGATTTGCTCAACGCCGATCTCGAGCCGCTGAGGTCCTTCGTTCTGCCGGCCGGCAGCCCGGCTTCCGCCCATCTGCACCTTGCCCGCACCATTGCCCGGCGCGCGGAGCGGCTCATGGTGGCGCTATCGCGTGGGCAAGGCGAACGCGTCAGCCCGACGGCGCTGAAATATATCAACCGCCTTTCCGATTTTCTCTTTGTCGCAGCGCGGCATGCCAATGATCGCGGCCGCGCCGACGTGCTCTGGGTTCCCGGCAAGAATCGGTAGCGGCACAAATCATTCAGGCGAGACGCTGTATATTGACGTTGACGTAAACGTTATTTATGCCTTTCAAGCATTTCGTCTCTCGGGCGGCCTGGAAGCGTTGTAATTGGGGGAAAAACGCGTATCCATGTCGCCATTCGACAAACGGAATGGCGCTAAACAGCGCATGTTCTCGGGCGGTCATGTTGAAGGAAGGATTCCATGAAGATTCTCGTTCCCGTTAAGCGGGTCGTTGACTATAACGTCAAGATCCGCGTGAAGCCGGATGGTTCCGGTGTCGAGCTCTCGAACGTGAAGATGTCGATGAACCCGTTCGACGAGATCTCGGTCGAAGAGGCACTGCGCCTGAAGGAAGCCGGCAAGGCCGAGGAAGTGGTGGTCGTGTCGATCGGCCCGGCCAAGGCCGAGGAGACGCTGAGGACGGCGCTTGCCATGGGTGCGGATCGCGCCATCCTGGTCGAGACAGATGACGCCGTCGAGCCGCTCGCCGTCGCCAAGATCCTGAAAGGTGTCGCTGATGCCGAACAGCCGGGCCTCATCATCGTCGGCAAGCAGGCGATCGATGACGACTCGAACCAGACCGGCCAGATGCTGGCGGCGCTTCTGGGCACGGCCCAGGCGACCTTCGCCTCGAAGATCGAGATTGGCGAGGGAAAAGCTCAGGTCACCCGCGAAGTCGATGGCGGCCTGCAGACGATCGAGGTCAAATTGCCGGCGGTGGTCACCACCGATCTGCGCTTGAACGAGCCGCGCTATGCCTCGCTGCCGAACATCATGAAGGCGAAGAAGAAGCCGCTCGACAAGAAGTCGCCTGCCGATTTCGGCGTGTCGACCGAGCCGCGCCTGAAGGTCTTGAAGACTGAAGAGCCTAGCGGCCGCAAGGCGGGCGTCAAGGTGGCTTCGGTTGCCGAGCTGGTCGAGAAGCTTAAGACCGAAGCCGGCGTCCTGTAATCCAGTCCGAACGAGGAGTTAGACATCATGGCCATTCTTCTTCTGGCTGATCACGACAATACCCACCTCTCCGACCTGACCGCCAAGGCGCTGACGGCTGCCACCAAGATCGGCGGCGATGTGCATGTGCTTGTTGCGGGCGCTGGTGCCAAGGCTGCGGCCGAGCAGGCGGCAAAGCTTGCCGGTGTTTCCAAGGTCCTGGTTTCAGAGGATGCAAGCCTTGCCAACAATCTCGCCGAACCGCTGGCAGCGCTGATCGTATCGCTTTCCGGTTCCTACGACACGATCATCGGGGCTGCCACGTCGGTCGGCAAGAACGTGCTGCCGCGCGTCGCCGCCCTGCTCGATGTCGCCCAGGTTTCGGAAATCATCGAAGTCGTGTCTGCCGACACCTTCAAGCGTCCGATCTATGCCGGCAATGCCATCCAGACGGTGCAGTCGAGCGATGCCAAGAAGGTCATCACCGTGCGCACGGCCTCGTTTGCTTCCGCCTCCGAAGGCGGTTCGGCTGCGATCGAGACAGTGTCGGCTGCTGCCGATCCGGCGCTCTCCACCTTCGTCGGCGATGCGCTGTCCTCTTCAGATCGTCCGGAGCTGACCTCCGCCAAGATCATCATCTCGGGTGGCCGTGCACTCGGCTCGGCGGAGAAGTTCCGCGAGGTCATCCTTCCGGTTGCCGACAAGCTCGGTGCGGCCGTCGGTGCCTCGCGTGCGGCCGTCGATGCCGGCTATGCGCCGAACGACTGGCAGGTAGGGCAGACCGGCAAGGTGGTGGCGCCGCAGCTCTATATCGCCTGCGGCATCTCCGGCGCCATCCAGCACCTGGCCGGCATGAAGGACAGCAAGGTCATCGTCGCCATCAACAAGGACGAGGAAGCCCCGATCTTCCAGATCGCCGACTATGGCCTCGTCGCAGACCTCTTCGAAGCGCTGCCGGAATTGCAAAAGGCGCTGTGATCGCGCCGATTGACTTTCTCGCAGTTGCGAGAGACTGGAAAATCGTCTCTTATAGGTCTATCAATCTTTGCCGGGCTAGAAATGGCCCGGCAAATTTGTGGGTAAGAGCATAGCGCACCGCCAAGAGCGCGCCGCCGGGGAGTTGGCAATGAGTTCGCTGAAGACGATCGGTATTATCGGCGCCGGCCAGATGGGCTGCGGCATCGCCCATGTATCCGCCATGGCCGGCTACAAGGTCCATATTTACGATCTGGCGCAGGATCGCATCGAAAGCGGACTTGCCACCATCAACGGCAACCTCGCCCGCCAGGTCGCGTCAGGCAAGACGACCGACGAGGAACGCAAGGCTGCTCTTTCGCGCATCTCCGGCTCTGCCGATCTCAACGATCTCGCCCAGGTCGATCTCGCCATCGAGGCGGCGACCGAAGACGAAAGCGTCAAGCGCAAGATCTATGCGCAGGTGTGTCCGGTGCTGAAGCCGGAGGCGCTGCTGGCCACCAACACCTCGTCGCTGTCGATCACCCGCCTTGCTTCCGCCACCGACCGTCCCGAGCGCTTCATGGGCATCCACTTCATGAACCCGGTTCCGGTGATGAAGCTGGTGGAGCTGGTGCGCGGCATCGCCACCGATGAATCGACCTTCTCCACCGCCAAGGATTATGTCACCTCGCTGGAAAAGACGATCACCGTCGCCGAGGACTTCCCCGCCTTCATCGTCAACCGCATCCTGCTGCCGATGATCAACGAGGCGATCTATACGCTCTATGAAGGCGTAGGCACCGTCGATGCCATCGACACCGCCATGCGGCTCGGCGCCAATCACCCGATGGGCCCGCTGCAGCTTGCCGATTTCATCGGCCTCGACACCTGCCTGTCGATCATGCAGGTGCTGCACGACGGGCTCGCCGACTCCAAGTATCGTCCCTGCCCGCTCTTGGTAAAATATGTCGAAGCCGGCTGGCTCGGCCGCAAATCCGGCCGCGGCTTCTATGACTACCGCGGCGAAGTGCCGATTCCGACGCGGTAATCGCATTCGGGGTCTCCGGGCCGACCCTCTTGGTTCGAGACCCTGCCGCCGCAGCTGCGCTTTGGCGCCACGGCACCTCGCCATGAGGGCGGAACAAAACCCGTGCTTAACCAACCAAGCACATTTGAAAATAGTGAAAAGTTAGCGAACGCAATAGATTAGCCCTCACCCAAAGGTGGGAGCCCTAAGCTTATCGAAGGGCGACCCTCGAAGGGCGAGGGCGGGTGAAGAACACCCAAACCGCCTAAATCCCCGCCGCCGCCTTCACCAGCTTCTTCGCATCCTCGCTGTCCCAGGCCGCCGGACCGTTCATGGCTGACAGCAGACAGCCCTTGTCGTCGATGAGCAGCGTCACCGGCAGGCCGAAGGCCAGGCCCTGCTTCTTCAGCACGTTGAACACGCCCATGGTGTTGTCGCGGTAGTAGCCGAGCTTGTCGATCGCGTATTCGGTACGGAAAGCCTTCGTCTTCTCCTCGTCGCCCGTGTCGATGTTGATGGCGACCACCTCGAACTTGTCGTTGCCGACGCTTTTCTCGAGCGCGTTGAGTGCCGGCATTTCCTCGCGGCACGGCACGCACCAGGTCGCCCAGATGTTCAAGAGCACGGTCTTGCCGGCGAAACTGTTGATCGACAGCGGTTGCCCTTCGGCACCCTTGAAGGAGATATCCTTCAGCGAGATCGGTGCCGGCGGCACGCTCATGGCGGCGACCTGACCCTTGGTGAAGGGCGTCAGGGCAGCAGCACGATCCCTTGCCGACCCGCATTGATCGGCCGAGGCCGTTTCACCAATACCATTGCCATACCCCGCCTCCTTCACGTATACCGCTGCCGCACCGGCAATGACCCCAGCGACGGCGGCGAGCAGAACGAGTTTCATGGACGGCAGACCAAACGGCTTCTTTGCTGTCATTACATTCTCCAGGTGGGCATCTCATGACTGACGGCACGGACACCAAATCCTCCAACCAGATGTGGGGCGGGCGTTTCGCCTCCGGCCCCGCGGCGATCATGGAGGAGATAAATGCCTCGATCGATTTCGACAAGAAGCTGTTTGCCCAGGATATCCGCGGCTCAATCGCGCATGCCGGCATGCTCGCCCATCAAGGCATCATTTCAGCCGAGGATAAAGACAAGATCGTTCACGGCCTGAACACGATCCTGTCAGAGATCGAAAGCGGCAATTTCGAGTTCTCCCGCCGCCTCGAAGACATCCACATGAACATCGAGGCGCGGCTTGCGACCCTGATCGGTCCGGCTGCCGGACGTCTGCATACGGCCCGATCGCGCAACGACCAGGTGGCGCTCGATTTCCGCCTCTGGGTGAAGGAAGAGCTGCAGAAATGCGAGCAGGCGCTGACCGAGCTCATTTCTGCCTTCCTCGACCGTGCCGAGGAACATGCCGACAGCGTCATGCCTGGCTTCACGCATCTGCAGACGGCGCAGCCCGTCACCTTCGGCCATCATTGCATGGCCTATGTCGAAATGTTCGGCCGCGACCGCTCGCGCGTGCGCCACGCCATCGAGCACATGGATGAATCGCCGATCGGCGCCGCCGCCCTTGCCGGCACCGGCTTCCCGATCGACCGTCACATGACGGCCAAGGCGCTCGGCTTCCGCGAGCCGACCCGTAATTCGATCGACACCGTCTCCGACCGCGATTTCGCCCTCGAATTCCTGTCGATCGCCGCCATCGCCGGCATGCACCTGTCGCGGCTTGCCGAGGAGATCGTCATCTGGTCGACGCCGCAATTCGGCTTCGTGCGCCTGTCCGACGCCTTCTCCACCGGTTCCTCCATCATGCCACAGAAGAAGAACCCGGATGCGGCAGAGCTCGTGCGCGCCAAAACCGGCCGCATCAACGGCTCGCTGGTGGCGCTGCTGACGATCATGAAGGGCCTGCCGCTCGCCTATTCCAAGGACATGCAGGAAGACAAGGAACAGGTGTTCGACGCCGCCGAAAGCCTGGAACTGGCGATTGCCGCCATGACCGGCATGATGCGCGACGTGACGATCAACACCGCCCGCATGAAGGCCGCCGCCGGCTCCGGCTATTCCACCGCCACCGACCTTGCCGACTGGCTGGTGCGCGAAGCCGGCCTGCCCTTCCGCGACGCCCATCATGTGACGGGGCGCGCCGTGGCGCTTGCCGAAAGCAAATCCTGCGAGCTGGCGGAGCTGTCGCTCGCAGACCTGCAGGCAATCCACCCCGATATCACCGACAAGATCTTCGACGTTCTGACGGTCGAGGCCTCGGTCGCCAGCCGCAAAAGTTTTGGCGGCACGGCGCCCTCGGAAGTGCGCAAGCAGATCGCCTTCTGGCGCGCCCGCAACTGAGAAAATCGGCGAAAATCACAATCAACAATCAGGGTGCACAAGGCCCGGAAACTTCGCTAAGAAGAGTGACTTCCGCGTTTGCCGCCCAAGAGGATTTCGATGCAGATCAACATGCCGCACATCATCCGCCTGACCGTCGTGCTTTCGGTCGTCGGCCTTGCCGTGGTCGGATGTGGCCGCAAAGGCCCTCTCGATCCGCCGAGTGCGCACGCGACCAAGGGCGGCGACGTCTCCAAGCCGACGAAGGAGCCGGGCGCCGAAGACAAGAAGTTCCTCCTCGATCCGCTTCTCTGATTAGGCAGCGACCGTGAACCATTTTCAGTATCGCGACGGCATCCTCTACGCCGAGGATGTGCCGGTTCCCGAGATCGCCAAGGCGGTCGGCACTCCCTTCTACGTCTATTCGACGGCAACCCTGGAGCGCCATTATCGCGTCTTCGCGGAAGCCTTCGGCGATGTCGATGCCATGGTATGCTATGCCGTGAAGGCCAATTCCAACCAGGCGGTGCTGAAGACGCTCGGCCGGCTGGGTGCCGGCGTCGACGTCGTCTCCGTCGGCGAGTTGCGCCGCGCGCTGGCAGCAGGCATTCCGGCAAGCCGCATCATGTTTTCCGGCGTCGGCAAGACGGCGCAGGAAATGGATGTCGCGCTCGAAGCCGGCATCTACTGCTTCAATGTCGAATCCGAGCCGGAACTGGAAGTGCTGAACCAGCGTGCCGTTCGCGCCGGCAAGGTGGCGCCCGTCTCCTTCCGCATCAACCCGGATGTCGATGCTCGCACGCATGCGAAGATTTCGACGGGCAAGAAGGAAAACAAGTTCGGCATTTCCTGGGAGCGCGCTCGTGTCGTCTATGGCCGCGCCGCCGGTCTGCCGGGCATCAAGGTCACCGGTATCGACATGCATATCGGCAGCCAGATCACCGAGCTGCAGCCTTTCGACGATGCCTTCAAGCTGCTGCGCGATCTCGTGGAGACCCTGCGTGGCGACGGTCACGATATCCACCACGTCGACATCGGCGGCGGTCTCGGCATCCCCTACCGCGACGATAACAATCCTCCGCCCCTGCCCGACGCCTATGCTGAGATCGTCAAGAACCAGCTGCGCGGCCTCAACTGCAGGATCGTCACCGAGCCAGGCCGCCTGATCGTCGGCAATGCCGGCATCCTGGTAACAGAGGTCATCTATGTGAAGGATGGCGGCAGCAAGAGCTTCGTCATTGTCGACGGCGCGATGAACGATCTGATCCGCCCGACGCTCTACGAGGCCTATCACGAGATCCGGCCGGTTTCGATCGCCGCCGCCGATATCACGCGCATCAAGGCCGATGTCGTCGGCCCGGTCTGCGAGACGGGCGATTATCTGGCCCTTGACCGCGACATGGCGCTTCCCAAGCCCGGCGATCTTCTCGCCGTCGGCTCCGCCGGCGCCTATGGCGCCGTGCAGGCTGGCACCTACAACAGCCGGCTCCTGGTTCCGGAGGTACTGGTCAAGGGCGATGAATTCCATGTCATCCGCCCGCGCGGGACCCATGAGGAGCTAATCGGCCTGGATTCGATCCCGGCTTGGCTCGAGGGATAATCGGTTTCGATTCGTGAATTTCGGGCAGGGCAGCCAAAATACCCGTCCTGCCCGATCGATCACGTTTCGGCGAAGTCCGATGAAAAAACAGCCTTTCGCGCCCATTGCCCTCGTCTTCGCCACAAAGAATGTTATCTTTGGTTGATTGGCGTCTCGCCGGGCGCCGCGCGCGGGCGTGTGGGACGCCGCGCCAGCGCCAAAGGGCTACCAGAGCCGGATGATTTTAAATCGAATCGACCTAAAATCTGAATCCGCTCTAGCATCAAAGAAGTAGAGCATGATGTCGTCCGAAATCCCCTTACACTTTTCGGCATCGTGCTCCGGCCATCAACGTCAGATCGGGAGAAGACCGGACCGATGACCAGTCCCAGCAACTCCAAAAAGGGCGCTTTCGCCACCCGTCCGGCGCTGGCGCGCATGGTTGCGGTCAAGCGTCTCTTTGCTCGGATCGTGCTGGTCTCGGAGCAGCTGCTGCCGCGGCTCCTGCTGCCGGCATCCATTCTGGCGCTGTTCCTGTCTGTCGCCTGGTTCGGCATTTTCCGCATTGCGCCGGATAGTCTCCGCTTCCTGATGCTTGCCGTCTTCGCCGTCGGTTTCGTCATCTCGCTCTATCCGCTGCGGCGCCTGCGTTGGCCGAATACCACCGAAGCCGACCGCCTGCTGGAAGAGAGAAATGGCCTCGTCCACCAGCCCGTCACGGTGCAGGAGGACGAGCCGGCGCTCGACACGCCCTTTGCCCGCGCTCTCTGGCGCGAGCACCAGACCCGCATGGCCGAGCGCATCGCCGCATTGGATGCCGGCCTGCCGCGACCGGATATCGCCCGCTACGACCGCTTTGCATTGCGCGCCATCCCGGCATTGCTGCTGGTGACGGCCTTCAGCTTTTCCATGTCCAATAGCGGCGGCTCACTCAGCGACGCCTTCACGGTGTCTCCTTCCACATCGAGCAATCCGGATCTTCGCGTCGATGCCTGGGTTACACCGCCCTATTATACCGGCGAAGCGCCTGTTTATCTGACCGGTAATGTCGCCAACGCCGGCAATAACCTCAACGTGCCGCAATTCTCCGAACTCACGGTGCGTGTCACGGGCGCGTCGGGGGATGAAAAGGTGCTGTTCCAGGCAGTCGGCAGCGACAAGGGTACCGAAATTCCCGAACAGGCCGCCGATGCCGGCAAGCAAGTCCCGGCGGGCGCCAAACCGGCAGCAATCCCGGCGGCGCAGCCTGCGGCAAACAGCAATGCCAGTATCCCCGCTCCGGCCAACGCGCCCGGTGCGGATGGAATGATTGCCCGCACCCACGTCCTCAAGCTTGAAAAGGACGGCGAGCTGACCGTAAACGGCAAGTCCTGGTCCTTCAACGTCGTGGTCGACAAGCCACCGGAAATTACCTTTGACGGCATCCCGCACGCAACGGCCAACGGCGCATTG
The DNA here is from genome assembly GCF_008370325.1 of Martinezella tropici. Lineage (GTDB taxonomy): Bacteria > Pseudomonadota > Alphaproteobacteria > Rhizobiales > Rhizobiaceae > Rhizobium > Rhizobium tropici_B. The sequence continues at coordinate 51,413 of NZ_VNIP01000009.1, forward strand.
GAGCTCGGCTTCAGGGTCACGGACGATTACGGCGTCGAGGAAGCGCATGCGGAGATCGTACCGGTCGAATCCGATTCCGCGGCAACCCCTCTTTACGGCCTGCCCGAATACAAGCTTGAGATGCCGCGCCGCGACCGTCGCAACGGCAAGGCTCTGGCAAGTCATGATCTGACGCAGGATCCACTCGCCGGCAAACGCGTCCGCATTACTTTGGTTGCCAAGGACGGAGCTGGCCAGACCGGCCGCAGCTCACCCTACGAGATGGTGCTGCCATCGCGCAATTTCAGCCAGCCGCTTGCCGCGGCCGTGGCCGAGGAGCGCCAGGTCTTCGCGCTCGATACCCGCAAGATGCCGGAGGCGATCGAGCTCAACAAGTCGCTGACCATCCGGCCGGAAGAGACGATTCCCGATCTCGGCAATTATCTCGTGGTCAAATCCGCTTTGACGCGCATGAAGCTCGCGAGCAACGAGGCCTCGCTGAAGGATACTGCCGATTATCTCTGGCAGATCGCACTCGGCATGGAAGACGCGCAGCTGACCGATGCGGAAAAGGCCCTGAAGGATGCCCAGCAGAAGCTTTCCGATGCCCTGCAGCGCAATGCCTCCGACGCCGAGATCAAGAAGCTGACCGATGAGCTGCGCAAGGCGATGGACGCCTATATGAAGGAGCTGGCCGAGCGTATGCGCAACATGCCGGCTCAGCCCAACCAGCGCGCCGCCAATATCCTGCGCCAGCAGGACCTTCAGCGCATGATGGATCAGATCGAGAATCTGGCTCGCTCCGGCAATCGCCAGGCCGCGCAGCAGATGCTCTCAGAGCTGCAGCAGCTGATGAACAGCCTCCAGGCCGGTCGGCCGCAGCGCGGACAGCAGCAACAGCAAGGCGAAGCCAACGACAAGATGCGTGAGCAGATGGACAAGCTCGGCCGCATCATGCGCGATCAGCAGAAGCTGATGGATCAGACCTTCAAATTCGATCAGGCCATGCGCGACCGCATGCAGCGCGGCGATCCCAACGAGGATGGCGACGGCTTGATGGATCAGCCGATGCCCGGCCTCAACGATCGGATGCGCCCGGATATGGGGCAGCGAAATCAGGGACAACAGGATCGGCAGCAAGGCCAGAATCAGCAGGGCCAAAATCAGCAAGGTCAGAAGAGCAACGACCCGGCCGACAACATGACAGCCGATCAGCTGCGCGACGCCCTTAAAGAGTTGCGCAAACAGCAGGACGATCTCGGCAAACAGCTCGGCGAGCTGCAGAAAGACCTGGGCTCGCTGGGCATGAAACCGAACCAGAATTACGGCAAGGCGCAGCAGGAGATGAAGGGCGCATCAGGCCGGCTCTCTGAGGGCAATGGCGAAGGCGCCGTGCAGAACCAAGGACAGGCGCTGGATGCCCTGCGCAAAGGCACGCGCGAAATGATGAACCAACTCATGGCGCAGATGCAGCAGCAGGGGCAAGGCCAGGGTCAGGGGCAAATGCCCGGACAAATGGGGCAGGGCAATCAGAACGGCCGCGACCCACTTGGTCGATCACGCGACGGCGGTGGCTTTATGGATAGCGCAAATGAAAACATGGTGCCGAAGATCATCGATGCCCAACGTGCCCGCGAAATTCTCGATGCCATTCGCGAACGTCTGAGCAACAATCCGTCCTTGGGCGAAGAACGCCGCTATCTGGAGCGTTTGCTGAATCTGGGTCAATAGAGCCATCTCGGACCCGTCCGCAAGTGGCCGGGAGAAAGAGCCAGCACAAACCCTTTGTGCTGACCGGCGACAGCCTTCAGGCGGCCAGTGCGCGGGCGACGGCCTTGCGGATATCGGGCAGTGCGAAGGGCTTGGCGACGACGTCGACGATCTTTTCCATGAGGTCGTCGGCGCGCTCGCGCTGCTCGGCATAGCCGGTCATCAGCAGGATCTTCATGCCCGGGCAGGTCGAATGTGCCTGATGCGCGAGCTCGATGCCGTCCATCACGGGCATGCGGATATCCGACAGCAAGAGGTCGTAGCCGCCCTGCTTCAGTTTCTCCAGACCTTCCGCGCCATCGGCCGCCTCTTCGGTCTCGTGACCGTCCAAGCGCAAGGCGCGAGCGACGAAGGTGCGAAGCGAGTCTTCGTCTTCCGTGATCAGAATTTTTGCCATGGTCTATGCTCCGTGGTCCGTCATGTTCCGCGAACGAAATCACCAGAATTCCGTTTGCGATAGGTAAACGACGGACAGGCGATCAGGCTCCGTGGTTAATGGTTCGTCATCGCTGGAGCAGAATGGGACAGGCGGGCACGCCGCCTGCATTAACTTAGGATCAGGCCTCGGCGTCGCCCGTGACGACGCCGACGAAGGGCAGTTCGCGGAAAGCGTAGGCGACATCCATGCCATAGCCCACGACGAAATAATCGGGGCACTCGAAGCCGACATAATCAGCCTCCAGCTCTTCCTGACGCTTGACGCTCTTGTCGAGCAGAACGGCCAGCGTGACATTGCGGGCGCCGCGCTCGTAAAGCAGCTCCTTGGCAAAACGCAGGGTGCGGCCCGATTCCAGGATATCGTCGATCAGCAGGACGTCACGATCCTTAACGTCGCTGTCGATATCCTTGACGATGCGCACGCCCTGGGAAACCGTGCCGGCGCCGTAGCTCGAAAGGGTGATGAATTCCACTTCGGGTGCCAGTCCCGTGTCGTGCAGTGCGCGCAGCAGGTCCGCCGCGAAGATGAACGAGCCCTTGAGGATGGCAATGACGAGGAGATCTTTCGTCGGCCCGCTGGCGATTTCCTTCGCCATGGCATGATTGCGCTCGGCAATCTGCTCGGCAGTGAAAAGCGGCTCGATATTCTTCCCGCGTACGACAGGCATTGCTTGGCATGCTCCATGGCTGCGGCGGCCCTTGGCCGCCGATCGAGCCTTAGCCCGTAGCACACTCAGCAGGCCAGACACACCCCCTAAGGCATGAAGGAAAGCCGAACATCCGGCGTTTTTCCACCGGGATGCTGCAATCGCGTCGAAAATCCGCGGCTTTCATGCGGTCCGAGACGATCGATCGGCGTATCCACGACGATGCTTCTGACCAGCTGATTGCCGGCGAAAAGATCGGCCCGCACCTGGGGAACCGAAAGCGTGGCGCCGCTGGCATTTTCGATGATGGCGTTCAATTTCAGCACCTGCAGTCCGTTCTCGTCACGCGGCGTCAACGTCACATGCGAGAATTGAAGCGGTTCGGCAGCTTCCTCGGCGGGCGCGCCGGACAGACCCGAAAAACCGCCTGAAAGGCCGAAGATCAATATGGCGAGAGAGACGATCAGCGCCACGAAACTGCGCCGCGATGCCTGCTGCAGGATTTCTTCCGCACCGCGCAGGACAGATAGGATGCGCGCAAGAGCATTCTTGCGCGTCGCTGGCTTCGGCCGCGATTGCGGGTGACCGCCATAGCGCATGTTGATACCCGACGCGGTTCTGCCGCGCGCGCCGGAGACGGTCACGAATTCGGCATCGACGATATCGGGTTTCGGCATGAAGCGATGCGCTTGGCCGGATCCCGATCCGCGTTCGGGCGGAATGAGGTCATAAACCATCCCCGCCTGCTGTTGACGGTGGCGAAAAGCGCCCATGATGACCTCCCTTTGCGGTGATCCACATGGTTTCGACGCCCATTGCCAATCTGGGCATTGAAACGAATCCTGCCCAGTCGTAAATTTTAATGGTTAATGCTTCGCAAAGATCGCCATGAATAGGGCGCCTTTCCAGAAAAGTTTACCGGCTGTTAACGCCGTTGGTTAACAAGTCGCCTGATTGAACCCTGCGGAAGACTGGACTGCCCGTTGATTCACTTTGAGAACGTCGGTTTGCGCTACGGCATGGGTCCGGAAATCCTCCGTGACCTGAGCTTCGACATACCGAGGAAATCGTTCCAATTCCTGACCGGCCCTTCCGGCGCCGGCAAGACGACCCTGCTGCGGCTGCTCTTCATGTCGCTGCAGCCAACGCGTGGCTTGATCCGCATGTTCGACCGGGAGATTTCCTCGATCCCGCGCAATGAATTGCCGCTGCTGCGCCGTCGCGTCGGCATCGTCTTTCAGGATTTCCGGCTGCTGGAACATCTCACCACCTACGAAAACGTCGCCCTGCCCCTGCGCGTGCGCGGCAAGGATGAAAGCTCCTATCGCACCGACGTATTGGAACTGCTGAAATGGGTGGGCCTGGGCGAACGTATCAATGTGCTGCCGCCGGTGCTGTCGGGCGGTGAGAAGCAGCGCGCGGCGATCGCGCGCGCCCTCATCGATCGCCCGGAAATCCTGCTCGCCGACGAACCCACGGGCAATGTCGACCCGCCGATGGCGCGCCGCCTGCTCAATCTCTTTCTGGAACTCAACCGCCTCGGCACCGCCGTCGTCATTGCCACGCACGATCTCGCCCTGATGGACCAGATCGAGGCCAGGCGCATGATTCTATCGGGGGGGCATCTCGATATCTATGACTGAGCCCGCCCCTCGCAGAAAAGCTCAAGGCACTAGCACTGCGCAAACACGGCAAGCGCCAGGTACACCGCCTGCGGAACGCAAGCGCCCGGAGATGCGCGTGCGCCCGACCGGGCCGATCGTGCCGTCCTCCAATATTCAGGGCAATGCGCTGATCGTCGTCATCGCCATCATGGCCTTTCTCGCCTGCCTGACGCTCGGCGCCGTCAGCATGGTGCGCTCGACGGCGGCAAGCTGGGAGAGCCAGATTTCCCGTGAGATCACCATACAGATCAAGCCGGACGACAATCTCGACATGGAAAAGACGCTGGCAAGCGCCCGCGATATCGCGCTGAGCTTCGTCGGCACCAAGTCCGGCCAGATCGTCGACGAGGCGGCGACGGCGCGCCTGCTCGAGCCGTGGCTCGGCGCCGGTCTCGACATCAAGGAACTGCCGGTGCCGCGCCTCGTCATCATCACCATCGACGAGACCCATCCGCCGGATTTCGAGGCGATGCGCAGCCTGCTCAAGGCGCAGATCCCGCAGGCGTCACTGGATGATCATCGCACCTGGGTCGACCGGCTCGTCTCCATGGCACATACGACGGTCCTCATCGGCACCGGCGTGCTGCTGCTGGTCTTCACCGCCATGGTGCTGACGGTGGTTTTCGCCACGCGCGGCGCGCTGTCAGGCAATCGCCACATCGTCGAAGTGCTGCATTTCGTCGGCGCCGAAAGCACCTTCGTCGCCAACGAATTCCAGAAGCATTTCCTGAAGATCAGCCTGAAAGGGTCTGCGGCCGGCAGCGCGCTCGCCGCCCTGTTCTTCGCGACCGCCGGTCTTCTGCAGAGCCGTACGATCGCCACACCGCAGACCGATCAGGCAACCGCGCTGTTCGGAACATTCTCCGTCGGTGCGCTTGGCTATATCGGCATCCTCGCCACCATGATCATCATCGCCTTGCTGACAACGCTGACCGCGCGTTTCACCGTCATGCGCACGATCTACGAAATCGATCTGATCCGTTCCGATCCCGGCAGGACGGATAGTGTCCAGAATTGACGCTTTGCGATGTTTTTTTACCGTCCGCCAGCCCGTTCCTTGCCGCAATTGGCGTATAGTACCGAATCATGAGCATGGATCTGACGACTCGCAAGACCGTGAGTTCGCAGCCGTTGCAGGAGCAATCCCGCAGCGGTAGGGCCGTGCGGCGCAGTTTGTTTCGCCGTCTCCTGCGCTGGGGCGGGTTCGCCTTCATTTTCCTCGTTGCCATCGTTTTCGGCGGCTTCCTGCATTTCGCCGATTCGATCACCACTCTGAAGCCACCGCCGGACCCGAAGGCCGATGCCATCGTCGTGCTGACCGGCGGCTATCAGCGGATCGATCAGGCGGTCGAGTTGCTGCGCAGCGGTGCAGGCAACCGCCTGCTAATATCTGGCGCGCACCCGACCACGACGCCGTCGCAGATCCGCAAGCTGACGCAGAGCTCCGTCAATCTGTTCAACTGCTGCGTCGACATCGGCTATGATGCCCTCGATACCATCGGCAATGCGCGCGAAGCGGCAAAATGGATCCATGCCAGGGGTTATAAGAGCGTTCTGGTGGTGACGAACAATTACCACATGCCCCGCAGCCTCGCGGAACTGAAATATGTCGATCCGTCGACCGATTTCATCGCCTATCCGGTCGTCAACTCCGATCTCAAGACCAAGAACTGGCTCACGGATCCGAATGCATTGCGCACAATGATCTCCGAATATGCCAAGGTGCTGCTCGCGGGCGCCCGCAATCTGACCGGCCTCGGGCGACCGCTCGGCTTGCGCTCGCGGCAGCCGAGCGATGACGATGACTAAGGTCGAAGTGAAACCACGCACCGACTTTTTATTGACGCCGTAATCGTGTAGGCAGACCTTCGAATGCCGGTGCCAAGCCGGTGCGCTGGGAAAGCCTCAATGATTATCTTGCGTTCGGTACTGTTCAATACCGTCTTCTATGCCAATCTGATCATACGCATGATCGTGCTGACGCCGATCTATTTCCTGATGCCGCGCAAGGCGGCCTACGCAATTCCCAAGGCGTGGGCGCAATCGAGCACATGGCTGATGGAAAAGATCGTCGGCACCACCTTCGAGATCGAGGGCCTGGAGAACATTCCGAAGGGCAGCTACATCTTCGCCCCCAAACACCAGTCCTTCTGGGATACCTTCGCGCTGCTGCCCTATCTCGAAGACCCGGTCTATATCCTGAAACGCGAGCTGATGTGGATTCCGCTCTTCGGCTGGTATGCGAAGAAGCAGCGCATGATCCCGGTGGACCGCAGCGCGCGCGGCAAGGTGATGTTCGACGTCTTGAAGCGCACGCGGGAAGAGCTCGCCACCGGCCGCCAGCTCATCATCTACCCCGAGGGAACCCGCCGCCCGCCGGGCGCCGAACCCGTCTACAAATATGGCATCGCCCGCATGTATCGCGACCTTGGAATACCCGTCGTCGCCGTTGCCATGCATCCCGGCCTGTTCTGGCCGCGCCGGACCTTCCGCAAGTATCCGGGCCACTTCAAGGTACGCATCCTGCCGCCGATCGAGCCCGGATTGGATCCGGATGCCTTCTTCGCGCGTTTGATCGAAGAAACTGAAAAGGCGAGCGACGAACTGCTGGTCGAAACGATCGCCGAAAACCCGCATTTGCCCATTCCGCCAACCGCAGCCCAGCGCCTGGCGGACCTCGGTAAGGCGAAGCCGGTGACCGCAGCGGTTTGAGCTCCTGCGACGGCCCGCATGGCAGGGAATGGCTAGAGCCTTTCCGCTTTTCTCCGAATCGCGAAAACGCTCTATCCTTTTGTTGTTACGCAATTCCGGACGGAAAACCGCTACGCACTTTTCCTGGAGTTGCTCTAGGAAGCTTTTCGCATCCGCTCCACTTCACCGACGACCTGTTCAAGCCAGTGATCGCGGATGCCCATGTCACGCAGATGCGTCAGCGTATTGAAGACATAGGCATCGTTCGGCCCGGAGCGCCCGTTGGCGGCTTCCACCACATGGGCCGCCTCGACCGCATCCAACGCGCCGGCATATTGCCTGTGCGCGCGGTCGACGACATAGGTGACGGCGATGACGCGCCGTCCGTCGGCGAGCCGGATCGGCAGCGTCTTTTCGAGATAGACGTTGGTGACGAGTTCACGCTCGCGCAAGTAGGCCAGTACCTCGTCCCAATCGGAGGCCGGGACACGGAAGGCCATGCCGCGGCAGGAACCACCACGATCGAGGCCGAGGACCAGGCCAGGGCTCGCCTCTGTGCCGCGATGGACCCAGGAACGGACGCAGAGTGAGCGACGGTAACCGAAAATAAGGGCCTCGGCCCGTTCGTCATAAGCAAAGCCCGGATTCCACATGAGGGATCCGTAGCCAAACACCCAAAATTCGTCCATATCCAACGCCAAATCACTGTGAAGCTTCAGTACAACCATTGGAGAACAACATGGCAGCGTCAAGCCAGAGCGTAACGACCGGTCGAGGCAAGCGTCTGTGGCTCGTCCTGCTGGGGCTGGTGGTGGTCCTGGCCGGCCTCTACACCGGCGGATGGTATTACGCGACCAGTTTCGTCAGGACCAATGTCCTGAAGGCGCTTGGCCAGCAGAACAGCGCCGGCGTTGCCGGCAAATGCGAGAACATGGCCTTCAACGGCTTCCCCTTCTCCATTGGTCTGACCTGCGACACGGTAACGGTCGATAACCAGACGCGGGGCGTCTCCACCAATTTCGACAGGCTCAGTGCCTCGGCTCCAGTCTTTCAGCCCAACCATGTGAGCTGGAGCCTGAAATCTCCCGCCGAATTGCGCACCACCGGGGGCCTGACCGTATCGGCGGAATGGACCGATCTGCAATCGAATCTCGTCGCCAAAGGCCGCGGCGTTGCGCAGACTCAGACCGTTATCAATGGACTGAAGGCGGGCATCGTCTCCGCCGTCACCGGCCAGAGCGTCAATGTCACCGCCGCCCATACCGAGATGCATGCCAGCCAGAACGGCAGCGACCTGGATTTCGCCATCGGCGTCGAAAACGCCAATGCCGTCATCAAGGACTTTCCGCAGACCTTGCCGACCGCATCGACCAGCGCCAAGGTGACGCTATCAGGTAAAGCCGGCCTGCTTGACGGCAGCGACCGCGAGGGGCTTCGCGGCAGCGCGGGCGTGCTGCATCAGGCCGTCATCGATATCGGCGACGGCCGTATCATGACGCTTTCCGGCCCCTTCAATTTCGACGATGAAGGCTTCCTGTCCGGTCAGTTCAAGCTGGAGATCAATCAGATCGGCCCCTGGGGCGATAGCCTGACCACGACGCTCCCCGCCGCCAAGAACATCATCAAGACGGCCACGAAGATGCTGAAGGCCCTTGCCAACGGCGCCGACAAGGTCTCCGTCGATCTCACCGCCGATCGCGGCCGCCTCTCGCTCAGCGGCTTCATCCCGCTCGGCAAGATCCCGCCAATCTGAAGCCTGAAACCTTCTCATCAAGGGAAGAAAAAGTAAAAGGGCGGCCTATTCCTTCGTATCCAGGGCATGACGGCCGAAATCCGGGACGTCGACATCCTGGCCCGCCTCGACGATCGAGCGGCGGATGGCGCGGGTGCGGGTGAAAAGTTCGAAGATCTTGTCGCCGTCGCCCCAGCGGATCGCACGTTGCAGCGATGCCAAATCCTCGGAAAAGCGCGACAGCATCTCCAGAATGGCATCGCGATTGTGCAGGCAGACGTCGCGCCACATGGTCGGATCGGAAGCGGCAAGGCGCGTGAAGTCGCGGAAGCCGGAAGCCGAATATTTGATGACTTCCGATTCGGTCACCGTCTCCAGATCGTCGGCGGTCCCGACGATGTTGTAGGCGATGAGATGCGGCAGATGCGATACGATCGCCAGGACCTTGTCGTGATGCTCCGGATCCATCTCGTCGACACGGGAGCCCAGCGTTTCCCAGAAATCGCGAAGTGTCTTGATCGCGGCTTCATCGGTGCCGGGAACCGGCGTGAAGATGCACCAGCGCCCCTTGAACAGCCCCGGGAAACCCGCATCCGGTCCGGATTTCTCCGTACCTGCCAACGGATGGCCCGGAATGAAATGCACGTTGGAGGGCATATGCGGCTGCATCTGCGCGATGACCGACGCCTTGGTGGAGCCGACATCGGTAACGATGGCACCAGGCTTCAGATGAGCAGCGATTTCCTTGGCGACGCTTTCGGAGGCGCCGACCGGCACGGAGACGATGACAAGATCGGCGTCTTTCACTGCTTCGGCCGAGGACGGCGTATAGCGGTCGCCAAGCTGCAGCTCTTTGGCGCGCTTCAGCGTTTCGGCGCTGCGCGTCGAGATCACCACTTCCTTGGCAAGGCCCAGCCGCTTGATGTCATGGGCGATGGAGGAACCGATCAGGCCGATGCCGATCAGTGCGATACGGTCGAACTGGATCGCGCTCATACCTTGCGTCCCATAAATTCTGTCAGTGTGTCGATGAGGCCGAGATTGGCCTCTTCCGTCCCGATACTCATGCGCAGCGAATTCGGGAACCCATAGGCCCGGACAGCCCGCACGATATAGCCTCGGCTGGTGAGGAAATCGTCGGCCTCGGCGGCGCGCTTACCCTCACTATCCGGAAAATGGACGAGAACGAAATTCGCGACCGATGGCGTGACCCTGAGCCCTATCGCCTCAAGCGCAGCAGTCACCTTCTCGAGCCAGAGCGTATTGTGCGCGACGGCCTTCTCCGTGAAAGCCTGATCGCGAATGGCAGCAGCACCCGCGGCGATGGCAGCCGTGTTCATGTTGAATGGGGCACGCACGCGGTTGATCGCATCGACGATATCGACAGGTCCGTACATCCAGCCGATGCGAAGTGCGGCAAGGCCATAAACCTTCGAGAAGGTACGGGTCATGACGACGTTCTGGTTTGCCGAAACGAGCTCGAGACCCGCCTCATAGTCATTGCGGCGGACATATTCGGCATAGGCGGCGTCGAGCACGAGGATGACATGTTTCGGCAGGCTCGCCTGCAGGCGGCGGATCTCGCTGACCGGGACATAGGTTCCCGTGGGATTGGCGGGGTTGGCGATGAAGACCATCTTGGTCTTCTCCGTGACGGCGGCGAGGATCGCATCGACATCGACGGTGCAATCCTTTTCCTTGACCGTGACAGGCGTCGCGCCGGCGGCCATGATCTGGATCTTGTAGACCAGGAAGCCGTGCTCGGTGATGATGCCTTCGTCACCAGTGCCGAGATAGGTGTGGCAGAGCAGGCCGAGCAGCTCGTCCGAGCCGGCGCCGCAGAGGATGTTGGCCACATTCAGCCCATGCACATCGGCGATCGCCTGGCGCAATTCCTTGGCCTGTCCGTCCGGATAGCGCTCGAGATGCTCTGCAGCCCCGCGGAAGGCTTCAATCGCCTTGGGGCTGGCGCCGAGCGGCGTCTCGTTCGAGGAGAGCTTGAACACGCGCGCAACGCCCGGCGCATGCTCCTTGCCCGGCACATAGGCAGCGATATCGAGAATGCCGGGACGCGGGACGGGCTTGCTCATTTCCATGCTCATGGGATCGACCTTGGGAAGGACCGGAAAATTCCGGTTTATGACACCCCGTCGCATTAATGCGGATTGACAAATTTGTCGAGTGTGCCGCCACGGCGAAAGCGTCACGCGCCATCACGCGTCGTCGGTATGCCGCGCGGTGCCAGCACCGGCACGAAGACTCGGCGCGAGGCGCGAACGGCAACCGGCAGCCCCTGATAGAGCCGCTTCTGCGCCTCGACGATGATGACGCCGGAGAAAGCGGGCCAAAGGGTACGGCCGACCCGCTCGAAAGCCCGGCGCAACCGCAGCACGGCGCGCAGCTTGGAGGGCGGGAAGAACAGCGCCTCGGCCGTCGCACCCGGCGTGAAATTGGTCTCGCGCAGCAGCGACGTCAGCTGGCCGCGCGAATAGGGCCGGCCGGAGCCGAACGGCGTGTGCTCCATGCGCGCCCAGACGCCGCGGCGGTTCGGCACGGCAATGACAAGCCGCCCACCCGGCGCCAGCACCCGCCAAAGCTCTTTCAAGGTCTCGCGCGGGCTTTCGGCGAATTCAAGCGAATGCACCATCAGCACGCGATCGATCGAACTATCCGGCAACGGCAGCTCTTCATCGAAGACCAGCGCCGTCGACGAGGCCGAGCCCATTGGCCAGTTCACCGCGCCCTGCCCCGCCGGCATGAAGGCGAAGGTGCGCTCGGTATCGGCGCGGAAACGGTCGAGATAGGGAACGGCATAGCCGAGGCCGACAAGCCGCTCCTCCGGCATACGCGACCAGATGGAGGAAAGCGCCATGGCAATCGACTGCTCCGCCAAGCGACCGAGCTCGGAATGATAAAACTGGCGGAGATCGACAATATCGGTATGCATCGAAACAAATGTTATCAGCCGAACGTTGGACTTCAAGGCCGAACGGCTTACATTCTGTACCAACGGAAAAGACGAGGATGATTTCAATTATGAAACCATTGGAATTAGAGATATTTATCTGCCGTTCCGACAATTACGGCGTCTTGGTCCACGATCCCGAAAGCGGCTTGACGGCATCGATCGACGCCCCGGAGGCGAATGCGATCCTGAAAGCGGCCGCGCGCCGCGGCTGGACGATCAGCCATATCCTGACGACCCATCATCACACCGATCATGTCGAGGGCAATCTGGCGCTGAAGGAGCAGTTCGGCTGCGAGATCATCGGCCCGATCAACGAGGCCGTCGCCATTCCCGGCCTCGATCGCGCCGTCGCCGACGGCGATACGTTCGAGTTTGCCGGCCACACGGTCAATGTCATTGAAACGCCTGGCCACACCGCCGGCCATGTCTGTTATCACTTTGCCGACGACAAGCTGCTCTTTGCCGCCGACACGCTGTTTGCGCTGGGTTGCGGCCGCCTGTTTGAACGGCCGGCAACGGATATGTGGGCCTCGCTGCAGAAGCTTGCGGTTCTGCCGGATGAAACAGCCGTCTATTTCGGCCATGAATATACCCTCTCCAACGCCCGCTTCGCGCTGACCATCGATCCCACCAATGAGCGGCTGAAGGCGCGCGCCGCCGATATCGAGGCGTTGAGGACGGAAGGCAAGTTCACCATTCCGACGACACTGGCGTTGGAGAAGGAAACGAACCCGTTCCTGCGCGCAGCCGATCCCGCGATCCGCCGCCATCTTTTGATGGAAAGCCGCAGCAATGACGAGGTCTTTGCAGAGATCCGCAAGCGCAAGGATAATTTCTGATGCAGGCAAAGGAGATTATCGAAGCGCTTTCCATGCAGCGGCATCCCGAAGGCGGCTGGTACGTGCAGACGTTTCGCGACGAAAGCGGCGGCGCACGCGGCCATTCAACGGCGATCTACTATCTGCTTGAGGCCGACGATCGCTCGCATTGGCATCGGGTGCACGATGCCGCCGAGGTCTGGCACTACTATGCCGGCGCACCGCTCGTCCTGCATCGCTCGGCCGACGGCAAGGCCAGTGAAAAGTTGGTTCTCGGCATCGACCTGGCAAAGGGCGAGCGCCCGCAGGCGATCATTCCGGCCAACTGGTGGCAGTCGGCCGAAAGCCTCGGACAATTCACGCTTGTCGGCTGCACGGTCGCGCCCGGCTTCGAATTTTCGAGCTTCGAGATGGCCGCCCCCGACTGGAAGCCCGCCTCAGGCTGAACCTCCTTTACCTTTCATTGACATCACGCAGCATGCGGCCAGACGGCGCGCAGCACCAGCCTTGAAAAAGCGTTGCGCTGCGTCAACTTTACACGGGGGGAGTGAAAATTGATTCATCTGGAGGAGGTTTTTTCGTGCGTTTGTTGTTTCCTTTACTCGTCGCGGCAGGCTGTGTCATGAGCGTTCCTGCCCTTGCTCTCGATGCGCCGGCTTCGCCGCCGGCCGCCCAGCCCCTGAAAAACTTCGTCACCTCCGTCGAAAAGGACGGTTCGATCACCTTCCGCCTTTATGCACCCTCGGCAAAGGCCGTCTCCGTCGTCCTCGGCTCACACGATGCGATCGCCATGCAACGCGGCGACGATGGCACCTGGAGTGCCAAATCCGAGGTCCTGAAGCCCGATCTCTATGAGTATTATTTCAATATCGACGGTTTCCGCAGCATCGACACCGGCACCAATGCGCCGAAGCCGCAACGGCAGGTCAACACTAGCCTGATCCTGGTGCCCGGCAGTATTCTCGATACCCGCAGCGTGCCGCATGGCGACCTGCGGCTGGTGACCTTGCATTCCAAGGCGCTGGATTCGGAACGGCAGATGTATGTCTATACGCCGCCCGGCTATACTGATTCCTCCAAGCCGCTGCCGGTGCTCTACCTCTATCACGGCTTCGGCGATACTGTGGGATCCTGGGTTCTCCAGGGCCGCGCACCGCAGATCCTCGACAATCTCCTTGCCGAGAAGAAGATCGAGCCGATGATCGTCGTCATTCCCGATACGGAAACCGACGTGCCGAATGCGATCGCCGAGAACTTCCCCGCCGCCGACCGCCGCGCGAATTTCTATCCGGCAAATGCCGAGGCGGCCGATCGCGAACTGACCGAAGATCTCATTCCGTACATGAAGAAGCATTACCGGGTGCGGAACGACACCGATGGCCGTGCCGTTGCCGGCCTGTCACAGGGCGGATATCAAGCCCTCGTGTCAGGCCTCTCGCATCTCGACACCTTCGGCTGGGTCGCAACCTTCAGCGGCGTCAGCACGACGACCGTTCCGAGCAAGACCGTAGACGCAGTGCTTAACGAGCCGGGCAAGATCAACAAGGCTTTGCGCAATTTCACCGTGACGGTCGGCAGCAAGGATCAGGTCGTCGGCAAGGATGTCGCCGGCCTGAAGGCAACGCTGGGCGAGAAAAAGATCGAGCACGAGTATCATGAATATCCGGACCTTCAGCATGAGATGGATGTCTGGCGGCCCTCGCTCGTGACCTTCCTGGAAAAGGTCTTCAAGAAATAGCAGCCAGATTTGGCCGTAGACTCCTCATAAGTCTTGCTCGCCTGGAGCATTTCCGTGAAAAGCGCGAAGCGGTTTTCCGTTCGGAATGCGTAGCAAAACAAGAAGATAGAGCGTTTTTGCGATTCGAAGAAAAGCGAAAATGCTCCAGCTAGCAACTTTACGAGTTTAAGGCCCAAGCGACGCTCTGGAGAGGGGAAACATGGCACTCAAGCGGATGGACAACGTCGGAATCGTCGTCGAAGACCTCGAAGGGACGATTGATTTCTTTCGCGAACTTGGTCTCGAGCTCGAAGGGCGGGCCACGATCGAAGGAGAATGGGCCGGGCGTATCACTGGACTGGGCGATCAGCGTGTCGAGATTGCCATGATGCGCACACCGGACGGCCAAAGCCGGCTCGAGCTCTCCCGCTTCCTCACGCCCCCTGTCGTCGCGGATCACCGCAATGCTCCGGTCAACGCTCTCGGCTACCTCCGCGTCATGTTCGCCGTTGACGACGTCGACGAGACGCTTGAAAGGCTCCGCACGCACGGCGCGCAGCTCGTAGGCGAAGTAGTCCAGTATAAGGACGCGTATCGGCTCTGCTACATCCGCGGACCTGAAGGGCTTCTCATCGGACTCGCCCAAGAACTCAGCTGAACGCAATGCTGTGACAATGAGGAAGGAACTGGCTGCGACTGCGGCGGAGCTATTCCGCCGCTTCCGCCTGCGCCCCTTCAGCACGATCTTGGCGCAAGATCATACGATGCGCGGCCAGCACGGCGCCGCCGGTAATCAGCAGACAGGCAAGCGCAATGCCCCAGCTCGGCGCGGCAAAGCCGAAAAGCGTCAGGATCAACGTCGACAGCAGCGGTGCGGCATAGCTTGCCGCGCCGAGGATCTGGATATCGCCATTCTTGATGCCGTGGTCCCAGGCGTAGAAGGCTGCGCCCACCGGAAAAAGACCCAGTCCGAGGACGGCAATCCACTGCGCCGCGTTCTCGGGCCAGATGGTCTCCTCCAGACCAAGGTGGCAGAAAAAGGAGAGAACCGCTGTCGCCAAGCAGAATATGGTAACGACATCGGTGGAAACGGCCTCGAAACGGCGCGTGATAAGCGAATAGCCGGACCAGGTGAAGGCGCAGAGAAAGGCGGCGCCGTAGCCGACCGCATAGGCGCTCTCGAAGTGAAAACCGTTGCGGCCGACGATCAGAACCGTGCCCGCAAGCCCCATCAAGGCGCCCACGATATGATACCAGCGCAGCCGCTCGCCTGGCAGCAGCGCCGAGCCGACGACGATCAACAGCGGCCACAGATAGGCAATCAAGCCCGCCTCCACCGCTGGTGCATGGCGCAACGCGGTGAAATAAAGGAAATGATAGCCGAACAGACCGGCAATGCCTGTAATCCAGACCTTGGCCGGCTGACGCAGGAGCTGCAGGCGTTCCGGTCTCAGCAGGAGCACGACGATGCCGGGGATGCTGCCGATGGCAAAGCAGATGGCAAGCAACTGAAAGGGCGGCATCTTGCCGGAGGCCACCGTCAAAAGCGCCAGAAACGACCACATCACAATGGCCGAAAAGCCCGTCAATGTCGCACGAAATTTCATCGCTGCCCCCAGCTTGTCGCCGCGGACATCTCCTGCCCGCTAAAGCAATCTTACGAAAAATGCACAGCAGTTTTCCACCAGCAATTGCGTAGGAATAATGGTGAGAACCGTCAAGCGTTTCTGTGAAGCAGCAGCGTGGTCTAGCTGCCGTATTTTACGGCCGTAATCGTCACGGTCCCGTATTGCGTCGGTATGCGGACGTAGACGGGAGCGTAAACATTCATGGTGTCGGCCTTGGCAAACCAGATCTCCATGCCGTCGCTCTTGGCAAGGTAGAGGTAGTCCTTGCGCGTGCTCTTATAGCCGCTCTTTGGCGTGAACCGCACGCCGCAGGCAACCGTCTTGCCCTTGAAGCCTTCAGTCGAGAACGGGTGAGATCCTTTCGGCGACAGCTTCAAATCCATCCGCATCTCGCCATCGAACACGGCCAGCGTCTGATTGCAGAGGTCGAGGCTGGGCGTGATCGGAAAGATCATGCCGGAAATCGGATCGAGCACGGATTTCAGGTCGCCTTCCGTGATGGGAACCCAGGTGTCCGGTCGTTCCGGTTCGGGCGTGATCGTGTTCGACGTCACATTGCCGTTGGTATAGGCGACATCGTAAGTGCGCTCCCTCTTACCGCTCTTGTAGAAAAGCGTGTAGTGCGTCGCCTGCAGCTTGCTGTCGTTGACGACGCCGGTCACATCAGTCCTGGCGTCGATGGAGGTGACGAGATCGGCAAGGCCCGCGGACGTGATATCGCCGCGGATAGTGAACTGCTTGCCGGTGACTTCCGTTTTGAAATCCGCCCTGGCGATCGGCAGGCCGGCCAGCGAAACGCGATAGCGCGTTTCATGCCGCAGCACATCGGCCAATGCCATCGACGGCATCGACGCGACGATCGCTGAAATGAGAAGCCACTTCCGAATTTGAACCATGATCAAGGCCTTCAACGAGGATCAGGCAAGTTATATAGTTGCTTTGCTCGCCTGCTGCGAGCGTCAGACAACAGCAGCTTTTTGACGGAATTGCGGGAAAAGACAAGGTTTGGCTTGACGCGGCCGGCCTCTCTGACTATAGAACCGCAACTTTCCAATTATGGCCTGTTGGATTGCGCGTCGGGCTTTGCCCGAGACGTCTATCCGATGGCCGAGAAAAACAAAAAGTAGGTGTACCATGTCCCGCATGTGCGAATTGACCGGCAAGGCCGTCCTCGTGGGCAACAATGTCAGCCACGCCAACAACAAGACCAAGCGTCGGTTCCTGCCGAACCTCTGCCAGGTTACTCTGATCTCCGACGTTCTCGGCCAGCGTTACCGCCTGCGCGTTTCCGCTGCAGCGCTCCGCTCGGTCGAACATCGTGGCGGTCTGGACGCTTTCCTCATCAAGGCAAGCGAAAACGAACTCAGCATGCGCGCACGCCTGCTGCGTCGTCAGATCGTCAAGAAGTCCGCTGAAGCTGCAGTCGCTGCTGCCTAAGCTCTAGCGCTTCGCGATATCATACGGGCTAGAAGGCTTGCACGGATCATCTCCGGACAAGCCTTTTTCCATGTCCGGTTTCCTTCAACTGGTGGCATCACCCAGGATAAAAAAATGCTGACGGCACGCCATACCATTATCTATGTTTTGCTGATGACGCTGGTCGTCGTCGCCTCCAATATCCTCGTGCAGTATCCGCTGCAGGCCACGCTCGCCGGCATCAATCTTGCGGATATCCTCACCTGGGGCGCCTTCACCTATCCGGTCGCCTTCCTCATTACCGATCTGACCAACCGCCAGTTCGGCCCGAAGGCCGCGCGCAAGGTTGTCTTTGCCGGTTTCGTCGTCGGCGTCGCCCTGTCCTTCTATACGGCGCAGCCGCGCATCGCGATCGCTTCCGGTTCGGCCTATCTCGCCGGCCAGTTGCTCGATATCTCGGTCTTCAACCGCCTGCGACGCATGGCCTGGTGGCGTGCTCCACTGTTCGGCTCGCTCATCGGCTCGATGCTCGATACGTTGATCTTCTTCTCCTTCGCCTTCGCGCCCTTCTTCGTCTTCTTCGGACCGAACGATCCCTTCGCGATCGAATGGGCTCCGGTCCTCGGCGCTTTCTCTTCGTCAGCGCCGCGCTGGATCTCCTGGGCCATCGGCGATTTCGCGGTCAAGACGACCGTCGGCCTCGTCATGCTGCTGCCCTACGGCGCATTGATGAATGTGCTGAAGCCGATGTCGCAGGCTCCGACCGCTTGACGGAGATGATTCGAAGCGCGCCGGCATCGGTGCGCGACGACATGTTTCAGTTCTGGCTGAGAAGATTTTCGTCGTGCAGGCGAAATTCCAGCATCAGGCTGCGCTGCAGGATCGAATGATTGTCATCCGAGACCAGGATGAGATGCAGGGAGCCATCGGCGGCGCGGAAGACGTCTATGCCCTCCATATTATCGATCTGATCTCTGCTCCCCGCCTCGAAGATCACATTACCGTCCACAACGGCGCCCGGCTTGATATCCGCGCCGGCGATGCGGCGGATACGCACGCCAAGGCCATGTATCAGCCCGAAACGCCGCTCTAGCAGCAACAGATCCCCGTCGGGCAAGAAGACGCCGTCGCTGACACCGAAGTCGCCATAATGCCGAACGGCAAACCGGCCCTGGAGCGGCCCATCCAGGACGGCGGCCAGCATGTTGCCCTGATCGTCCAGACTGTCTTCCGCAACGACGACGGCGCCTCCCGCAAGCGGGCTCGACTTTGGCGCGATCATCAGCGCCTCGAGGCTGCGATTGGCGCGCAGCTGCCCTCTCGGGATCGGCAGTGGGATGGTGCCGTCAGGCGGCGAAATCTCGAAGCCCGGATCGGGATAGATATCGACACGATGATATTGCTCGTAGCTGACAAGGACGTGGTCGCCGCGCAACGCCAGCCCCTCGGCATCCAAATCCCCTTTACCGGTATCTGTTCCGCCGTCACGGTCGATCATCGGCGAGATCCGCACATCACCGATGCCCTTCAACCGGCCCGCCTCGTCACGCTCGACAGCGCCGGTGAGCCAGTGGCCGGTATCGAGCACCGAGATGAAATGCCGTTGGTCGGGGCGAAAGCGAATGGCCGAGATGGCGCCGAGAAGCGGATTATCCGAACTGAGCTCAAGACCGCCGAGGAACTCCAGCGCACCAAAGCGTGATTGATCGGAACCGGAGCTGAAGGTAGAAATCAACCTTGCCTGAATGGCAGCGGGACCGGCCTCGTCGGGATCGCTTGCGAAACTGCAGCCGGCGAGCAGGCCGGCAAGCGCGGCTATCACGCAGGCGGATCTCCCAGCGGCCAGCAAGCCCCCAGAGCCGGCGGCGCCGGATGGAGAGGGCACCGGCCATAAGGCCGATGCCATGGGACGCCGAAGCGGGCTCAGCTGGCGCGGCGCATGCGCGAGCGCGGCATGCTCGTCTGATCTTCGAACAGCGAGGCAAGCTGCTCCGTCATCGCTCCGGCCAATTCGTCGGCATCGACGATGGTGACGGCGCGACGATAATAGCGCGTCACGTCATGGCCGATGCCGATCGCCAGCAATTCCACCGGCGAACGCGTCTCGATCTGATCGATCACCGCGCGCAAATGCCGCTCCAGGTAATTGCCCGGATTGACCGACAGCGTGGAATCATCGACCGGCGCACCATCCGAGATCATCATCAGGATACGGCGCTGCTCGCGGCGTCCGAGCAGGCGGTTATGCGCCCATATCAGCGCCTCGCCGTCGATATTCTCCTTGAGCAGGCCTTCGCGCATCATCAGCCCAAGATTGCTGCGAGAGCGTCTATAGGGCTCGTCGGCGGACTTGTAGATGATGTGGCGCAGGTCGTTCAGCCGGCCCGGTGTCTGCGGCTTGCCGCTGGCAAGCCACTTCTCGCGCGCCTGACCGCCCTTCCAGGCCTTGGTGGTGAAGCCGAGGATTTCGACCTTCACGCCGCAGCGCTCCAGCGTGCGCGCCAGGATGTCGGCGCAGGAGGCGGCAACCGTGATCGGCCGTCCGCGCATCGAGCCGGAATTGTCGATCAGCAGCGTCACGACCGTATCGCGGAACTGCGTGTCGCGCTCCATCTTGAAGGACAGCGCCTGCGTCGGGTCGATGATCAGGCGCGGCAGGCGGGCCGGATCGAGATAACCTTCTTCCAGATCGAAGTCCCAGGAACGGTTCTGCTGCGCCATCAGGCGACGCTGCAGACGGTTGGCAAGCCGGCCAACGGCACCCTGCAGATGCGCAAGCTGCTTGTCGAGGAAGGCGCGCAGGCGTTCGAGTTCCGCCACGTCGCACAGTTCCTGTGCCGTCGTGGTCTCGTCGAACTCCTCGGTATAGACGTGATAGTCGACCTTCTCGTTGAAATCCGCGAAGGGCGTGTTCGGACGGCGGGTTTCGCCCGGCGTTTCCGAGTCTTCATCACCCTCTTCGCTCATGTCGTCGTCGGAGATTTCGCCGCCGTCTTCGGTCGCGCCGTCGTCCATCTGCTCGTCGGAGGCTTCGCTGTCCTCCGCCGGTGCCGCATCGGAACCTTCGTCTTCCTTGACGTCGTCGTTATCCTGGTCTTCGCCGTTCGGCTTGTCCTCTTCGCTCGGCTGCTCATCGCTGTCGGGCTCGGACTGTTCGTCGCCATATTCCTCGGCCATTTCCATGGCCGTCAGAATGTTGCGTACGACACGGGCAAAACTCTGCTGGTCGTTGATGGTCGAGAGCAGGTTCTCGAGTTGACCGCCGGTCTTTTCCTCGATGAAGGGGCGCCAGAGATCGAGCACCTTGCCGGCGCTTTCCGGCGGTTTCTGGCCGGTCAACTTCTCGCGCACGATCATCGCCATGGCTTCGCCGACCGGCGCATCCTCGCGCCGTTCGATGCCGGAGAAATTCGCCTTGGCGTATTTCTCCGTATTCATCGAGTTGATGTTGGCGGCAACACCGCTCATGCGCAGCGAGCCGATCGATTCGACGCGCGCCTGCTCGACCGCATCGAAGATCGAGCGGGCGTCGGCGCCCTGCGGCGCCATGACGGCATGCACGCGGGCATCGTGACAGGCAAGCCGAAGGGCCATCGAATCGCCGAGGCCCCGCGTCACCGCAAGCTCGTGCAGCGTCGGCCGTTTCGAAAGCTCCGGCAAGCGGATGCGCTCGCCGGTCATGCCCGGGCGTTCATTGGCAAAGGCCACCTCGACCTCGGCATCGCCGGCGATCGAGCGGACACAGCCGGTGATCGCCCGGCGCAACGGCTCCATGTCCACCGGAGCACCCGGCTTCGCTTTGGAATTATCTCCGCGACCTGACATGATGTGTCGGCTTTTCCTTAGGCTTCGAGCACGATATTGGCGGCACTTTCCTTCAGCTCGACGCCGAAGGCGCGCTGATAATGCTCGGCGACCAGCGGCCGCTCCAGCTCGTCGCACTTGTTGAGGAAGGTGACGCGGAAGGCAAAGGCGACATCGCCGAAGATTTCCGCATTCTCGGCCCAGGTGATGACCGTACGCGGGCTCATGACGGTCGAGAGATCGCCGTTCATGAAGGCCGCACGCGTCAGGTCGGCGACGCGCACCATCTTGGAAACGGTGTCGCGGCCCTTCTCGGTACGGAAGGACTTCACCTTCGCCAGCACGATATCGACTTCGTTGTTATGCGGCAGGTAGTTCAGCGTCGTCACGATCGACCAGCGGTCCATCTGCGCCTGGTTGATCTGCTGCGTGCCGTGATAGAGGCCCGTGGTATCGCCGAGGCCAATCGTGTTGGCGGTCGCAAACAGGCGGAAGGCCGGGTGAGGACGGATGACGCGGCTCTGGTCGAGCAGGGTCAGGCGGCCCGAGGATTCCAGCACGCGCTGGATGACGAACATCACGTCCGGACGGCCGGCATCGTATTCGTCGAAGACGAGCGCGACATTGTGCTGATAGGCCCAGGGCAGGATGCCGTCCTTGAATTCGGTAACCTGCAGGCCATCCTTGACGACGATCGCATCCTTGCCGACGAGATCGATACGGCTGACATGGCTGTCGAGATTGATACGCACGCAAGGCCAGTTGAGGCGCGCGGCGACCTGCTCGATATGCGAGGACTTACCGGTGCCGTGATAGCCCGAGATCATCACACGGCGGTTATGAGCAAAGCCGGCGAGAATGGCGAGCGTTGTCTCGCGGTCGAAGAGATAGTCCGTATCCAGATCGGGTACGTAGGCGCTGCCCTGGCTGTAGGCCGGAACGCGGATGTCGGAATCAATGCCGAAGACTTCACGGACCGAAACGGTGGTGTCGGGAACTTCGGAAATATCAAGGTCAATCTTGCTCATCATGTCTCCGGGGCGGGTGGCTCTCACCTTGCCATATCAAACTCAGCCGATTTTTCCGAAACGCCGCAGCTTTGTTGCCCGCATCCGTTCGGTCGGAACAGCGGCGATACTTCTCCGGGACTAAAGCAAAATCTCGGCGCGATGAAATGATCGCTTGCGAGCATCCTTGAACAGAGTCCCGGACAAGAAACGCCGCGTCCGGAAAGTTGACCGAGGTGCAGCCAGCCAAATGCGCACCTTGCCGCGGTTGCCCGCAGCTTCAGCCGATTTGGACCATACCTGATTGAAGGCGGAGAGCAAGGACAGGAATTAACAAAAACCGTTCTGTTTCAATAATTGATAAGCCTGAATGACCGCTCGGAAACGTTCCTCCGACCCACGGTCGCCGCCATTGGCATCGGGATGGTGCATTTTCACCAATTCCTTGTAGCGGCGCTTGATTTCCGGCGCCGTGGCGGTGGCGCCAAGTCCCATCGTATCGAAGGCCTTCGCCTCCAGCGTCTTCAGCTTGCGCTGCTGCGGGAAACGCGGACCTCGGCCCTGTCCCTCCCCTTCCTTGACGAAGCCGAAGGGATCGCGGACGCGGGAATAGGAGCCGGAGCGGATATCGGACTGAAGCGGGCTGTTGCGGGCAGCCTTGTTGACCCCGACCGTCCAGGTCGGACGATGGCCGGTGATGGCTTCCTTCTGGTAGCGCGCGATCTCCCCGTCCGAGAGGCCGGAGAAATAATTGTAGCCCTTGTTGTATTCCTTGACGTGCTCGAAGCAGAACAAAAAGAATTGCCCTTCCGCATTGCGCCCGACCGGGGCGCGATGCGTACCGTGCTTGTCGCAGCCGTCCCACTGGCACGTCGGCGGACCCTGCTCGGGCTCCTGCGCGCGCTTACGGCGGGTGCGAATGCGATCGAAATATTTTGAATCAAGTCTCATGGCGCCCTAATTATGGGGCCTTGGTTACCCCACAACAAGAATTGACAAACAGGAATGTTATAGGCTTTGTGGGAGCTTTTTTCGTGAGCGAGGTCGACGCGGGAATATGGAAACGACACTGCAATCCCGCATTGAGCGGAAGCTCAGCGACGCCTTCGCGCCTGAGCGCCTTGCCGTCATCAATGAAAGCCACCTGCATGCCGGCCATCAGCCCGACATGACGGGAACCGGCGAGACCCATATAAGAATTCGTATCGTTTCCGCCAAGTTCACGGGCATGCCGCGCCTGGCGCGCCACAGGGCGATCAACGAATTGCTGAAGCCGGAACTGGATGCCGGCTTGCACGCGCTGGCAGTGGAGCCGGCAGCACCCGGCGAAGCGGTCCGTTGGTAGTCATCGATGAGATAGTTCCTACGGAGCCTTCACCTCTTCCGTCTCGGCGGGGCGGATGCGCAGCTTGGTGATGCGGTTCTTTTCCCGCTTCATGACGATGAAGCGCTTGCCGTAGAAAGTGAAGGCCTGGCGCTCTTCCGGGATGGTCATC
The DNA here is from genome assembly GCF_008370325.1 of Martinezella tropici. Lineage (GTDB taxonomy): Bacteria > Pseudomonadota > Alphaproteobacteria > Rhizobiales > Rhizobiaceae > Rhizobium > Rhizobium tropici_B. Next base: position 75,188 of record NZ_VNIP01000009.1, read on the forward strand.
GATTCGTGGATGACGAGACCGGCAATCGTCGTCGCTTCTTCGTCGGGCAAGTGCCAGTCGAGCGCGCGATTGAGGTCGCGAATCGGCACGACGCCATCGACGACGATCGAGCCGTCGGCCTCCTGCCTGACGCCCTGGATGTCGAGATCGTGCTCGTCGGCGATATCGCCGACGATCTCCTCCAGAATGTCCTCCAGGGTGACGATGCCCTGCACCTCGCCATATTCGTCGACGACGACGGCGAAATGCTGCTTGCGGCGCAGGAAAGCGTTGAGCTGGTCTTCGAGGTTGGTGCTGTCGGGCACGAACCAGGGTTTCTGCGCAATCTTGACGATATCGAGATTTTCTGGCTCGACATTTCGTTCCGCCAGCGCCCGCAACAGATCCTTGGCATGCACCACGCCGATGATGTTGTCGATCGTGCCGCGCCAGAGCGGCATGCGCGTATAGGGGCTGTCGAGAATGGCCCGCACGACGACATCGGGCGGATCATCGGCATTGATGGCGCGCATCGCCGTACGGTGGACCATAATGTCGGAAAGCTCCAGCTCGCCGAGATCGAGCACGCCGCCGAGGCGGTCGCGGTCGGCCTTGACCACCGATCCCTCGCGATGAAGCAGGTCCACGGCGCCGCGCAACTCCTCATGCGCCGACAGCATCGACACTTCCTTGGAGAGGTTGATGCCAAAAATGCCGAGAATCCAGCGAACGATAGCGTTGACAAAGCTCGATACCGGACCGACGACAGCGACAAACAGCCGCACCGGCGCGGCCACGTTGAGCGCAAAGCGATCCGGCGTCGAAATCGCCCAGCTCTTCGGCAGCACCTCGGCGAAGATGACGAGGATGACGGTCATTGCAGCCGTCGCCAGCGCCACGCCGGAATTGCCGAACAGACCGAGGAACACGCTGGTCGCCAATGACGACGACAGAATGTTCGCGAGATTGTTGCCGATGAGCAAGGTGCCGATCAGGCGGTCGCGGCGCTCGATGAGGCGGCGCACGATGCCTGCGCTTTCGTCGCCATTGGCTTCCAGCGTGTGGATCCGGCTGCGGGAGACCGCGGTCAACGCCGTTTCCGAACCGGAGAAGAATGCCGATAGCAGCACGAGCACGACGATCGAGGCGATCTCGGGCCAATATTCGAACAATACAGCCAGCGTGCCTTCGATCGTCATCAGGGATGCTTTTCCTTCAGGAAGTTCAAGACCTCCGAGGACGGCACGTCGTCGGCAACGAAGGACTGGCCGATGCCGCGCGTGAGGATGAAGGTGAGCTTGCCGCTCTTGACCTTCTTGTCCTGCGCGATCGCATCCATCAGCGCTTCGGCCGGCGGCAGCTCGCCGGGGATATCGCCCATTCGGGTCGGCAGGCCGACGGCCTTCAGATGTGCCTCGACGCGCTTTACGTCGTCCGGGCTTGCCAGATTGAGGCGCGCGGAAAATTCATGCGCGAGCACCATGCCGATCGCGACGCCTTCTCCATGCACCAGCCGGCGGCTGTCATAGGCGGTGGCGGCTTCGAGCGCGTGGCCAAAGGTGTGGCCGAGATTGAGCAGGGCGCGAGGCCCGTTTTCGCGCTCGTCGGCAACGACGACATCGGATTTCGCCTGGCAGCTCGCAGCGATCGCCTCGATGCGGGCTGCGCCGCCGGCAAAAACTTGCCTCCAGTTGGCCTCGAGCCAGGCGAAAAAATCCGGCTTGTCGATCAGGCCATATTTGGCGACTTCGGCGTAACCGGCGCGGAATTCACGTTCGCTGAGCGTATTCAGCACATCGGTATCGGCAAGGACGAGATCCGGCTGATGGAAGACTCCGACGAGGTTCTTGCCGTGATGGGTGTTGATGCCGGTCTTGCCGCCGACCGACGAATCCACCTGCGACAGCAGCGATGTCGGCACCTGGACGAAACGAACGCCGCGGCGCACGATGCCGGCGGCAAAGCCGGCGAGGTCGCCGATGACGCCGCCGCCGAGCGCGATCACCGCATCGTTGCGCTCCACGCGCGCGGTCAGCACCGCGTCGCAAACGGTCATGAGATGCTCGAAGCTCTTGGTCTTTTCGCCGGCCGGCAAGATGAGACTGGAGGCCTGGATGCCCGCAGCCTCTAGGCTGGCGACCAACGCATCGAGATAGCGCGGCGCGACGTTTTCATCAGTAATGACGGCGGCCTTGCGGCCCTTCAGCCGTGCGGCAATCTCACGCCCCGCGCGGGCAATCAGGCCGGGGCCGATCAGGATGTCATAGGCACGCTCGCCAAGAGGCACGCGCACGAGACGCTCTGCTGGGGCCGGTGAGATCGCATTCATGGTACTTTGCTTTCTGCTTTCTTTCCCTCGGCGATGGCGGCAAGGACTTCCTTGACCATGATTTCCTTGCTTACGTCGCGGGAGAGAACCGTAAGATCGGCTTCCGCATAGATGGGGTAGCGCGCATTCATCAGGTTCTCGAGGGTCTGTTTCGGATTCTCGGTCTTCAGCAACGGCCGTGTATCGCGCTTGTTGACGCGGTCCCACAATACGTCGAGATCGGCTTTCAGCCAGACGGAAAGACTGCCGCGCTTGACATGCAGGCGCGTGCTCTCGTTGATGAAGGCGCCGCCACCCGTCGAAACGACACGCGGCCCGCCCTTGAGGAGCCGCTTAATGACGCGCGTTTCCAGCGCCCGGAACTCCAGCTCGCCATAAGCGGCAAACAGTTCGGCGATCGTCATGCGCGACACGCGCTCGATCTCGACATCCGTATCGACGAAGGGAATGCCGAGCTGCTGTGCCAAAAGCCGGCCGACCGAGGATTTGCCCGCACCCATCAATCCCACGAGGACAAGATTGCGCTGACCCAGCGCAGCGCGCGCCTTGTCTTTGAGGCTTTCGGCAAGGGTCAGGACTTGTTCACTCATCGGCCCATTCACAATTTCTTTGGAAACGGTATCGTCAAATGCGCTGGTAGCGTCAAGACGCCGCTATCGTAAACATGTCTGCAATATCCTTCAGCTAACGCTTGGCGGACATAATATTGCTCATCGCCGGGCAAATGAAGGAGAGAAGGAGAGTTTTCGAATGCCAACCCTGTTTCGCTTCCTTGTCATCTGCGCGGTCATCGCCGGATCGATATATGGAGCGATGTGGGCACTCGTGCTCTTTGTCGATCCGCAGCCGCGCGATGTGACCATCCGCATTCCGCCGGAGCGCCTCAACCCGCCGACCACTGGCTCGCTGAAACCATGAACACACCTGCCATGAACGCAAAAACCGGCGCGCGTGATCTGGGGCGAGTGCACCTGGAAGCCTTCCTGGAGATGATGAGCGCCGAGCGGGGTGCTGCCGTCAACACGCTGCAATCCTACCAGCGCGATCTCGATGATCTCCATTCCTTCCTGTCCGGGCAGGGTGTCCGTCTGACGGAGGCCGGCGCCAACGATCTCGGCTCCTATCTTTCCAGCCTGTCGAGCCAAGGCTTCAAACCCTCGTCGCAGGCGCGGCGGCTCTCCGCCATGCGGCAGTTCTATAAGTTCCTTTATGCCGAAGGCCTGCGCACGGACGACCCAACGGGAATTCTCGACGCGCCCAAGAAAGGCCGCGCCCTGCCGAAGACCATGGGCATCGACGAGGTGACGAGGCTTCTGACCCAGGCCGAGCAGGAGGCAGCCGTCGAAGGACCAGACCGGCTGCAGCGCCTGCGCATGCTGGTGCTTCTGGAAATGCTTTATGCCACCGGCATGCGCGTCAGCGAACTCGTCTCCCTGCCGGCAAAGGTGCTGGATCAGGAGGGCCGCTTCCTGATGATCCGCGGCAAGGGAAACAAGGAACGGCTGGTGCCGCTGTCGCAGTCGGCCATTTCGGCCCTGAAAACCTATGGACGATTGCAGACGGAGATTGCGGCGAATGCCAAGCAGCCCGCACCGGAAAGCCCGTGGCTCTTTCCAGCGGCCTCCAAGCAAGGCTATTTGCCGCGTCAGGTCTTCGCGCGCGATCTCAAGGATCTTGCCATTCGGGCCGGCCTGACACCCTCGATGATCTCGCCGCATGTTATGCGCCATGCCTTCGCGAGCCATCTTCTGGCCAATGGCGCGGACCTGCGCGTGGTGCAGGAACTTCTCGGCCATTCGGATATTTCGACCACGCAAATCTACACACATGTACTGGAAGAACGCCTTCATCAGCTTGTGCAAACGCATCACCCCCTTGCCAAACAGGCAAAAAAACAGGATTAGGACCGGCTACAGGCTGAAGCCGCCGTCTCTCGTCACGGGCAAAAGGATCGGAAACGCACCTCATGCACAATTATCTCGACTTCGAAAAACCCATCTCGGATCTCGAAGGCAAGATTCACGAGCTCAAGAAACTGGCGAGCGAAGACGAAAGCATCGACACATCGGACGAGGTCGGGCGGCTTGAAATCCGCGTCCGCGAGGCGATGGCCGATATCTATTCCAAGCTCAATGCCTGGCAGAAGACGCAGGTCGCCCGCCATCCGCAGCGCCCGCATTTCGTCGATTACGCCAGCACCCTCTTCACCGAATTCACGCCGCTGGCCGGCGACCGCAAATTCTCCGAGGATGCCGCCATTCAGGCAGGCTTCGCCCGCTTCCGCGGACAGCCGGTCGCCCTCATCGGCCAGGAAAAAGGCAACGACACTAAGAGCCGCCTGAAGCACAATTTCGGCAGCGCCCGGCCGGAAGGCTATCGCAAGGCGATCCGTGTCCTGGAAATGGCCGACCGCTTTCAGTTGCCCGTCATCACGCTTGTCGACACGGCAGGCGCCTATCCCGGCGTCGGTGCGGAAGAGCGCGGCCAGGCAGAAGCGATCGCCCGCTCCACCGAAATGTGTCTTGGCGTGAAAGTGCCAATCGTCTCGATCGTCATCGGCGAAGGCGGCTCCGGCGGCGCCATCGCGATCGCCGTCGGCAACCGCGTCTACATGCTCGAACATTCGATCTACAGCGTGATTTCGCCCGAAGGCGCGGCATCGATCCTCTGGCGCGATTCAACGCGTGCGAAGGAAGCCGCCACGAATATGAAGATCACCGCCGAAGACCTGAAGGGCCTCGGCATTGTCGACGGCATCATCCCCGAGCCCCTCGGCGGCGCGCACCGTGATCCCAACACGGTAATAGCCTCCGCAGGCGATACGATTGCGAACGCACTCGGCGAACTTTCCAGCCGTTCGGGCGAACAGCTGCGCAACGACCGGCGCCAAAAATTCCTTTCCATGGGTCGCAATCTCTAAATCGTATTCGAAAAAAATGATCGCTAAAAACGGGAATGAGGCCAAACCTTGGCCACATTTCCGTTATCGAAGCTATTATGGCAAAGAAAAGCTTGCCGACGCGCTGCGGGCAGGTCATAGGCTGGTAAGGAATTTTCAAGTATAAGCCGTCTATGATTCCGTTTCATGCTTCGAGGGGAGTGGCGAAACAGATCAAGCTGCCGCTCTTCGCATTTATGGGCTAAGTCAGAATGCGCATCCGTCACCTTGCCTACGTCTCATTGATGGCGCTGTCACTCGCCGGCTGCAACGACGCTCTGGACACGGCGTCGGTCGACCTGTCGACAGTCAAGAACAAGGTCGAGCAGCCTCTTCCGAGCCGTATCCTTGCCGATATGGCCAAGAAGGGAATGGACCGCAATTCGCCGATCATGATCCGCATCTTCAAGGAAGAAGGTGCGATGGAGATCCTGAAGGCGAACCAGAACAATCGCTTCGAAGTTATCGCGGATTACAAGATCTGCGCCTGGTCCGGCCGTCTCGGCCCGAAAGTGAAGGAAGGCGACCGGCAGGCACCGGAAGGCTTCTACATGCTGACGCCTGCCAACCTGAACCCGAATTCGAAATATTACCTCGCCATCAACACCGGTTTCCCGAACCGCTACGACGCCGCCAATGGCCGTAGCGGCGCCAATCTGATGATCCATGGCGCCTGCTCGTCATCCGGCTGCTATTCGATGACCGACCAGCAGGTGCTGGAAATCTACGCCTTCGCGCGCGACGCCTTCAAAGGCGGCCAGAAGGCGATCCAGCTCGAAGCCTTCCCCTTCCGCATGACAGCGGAGAATATGTGGAAGCATCGCCTCAGCCCCAATATTGATTTCTGGAAGATGCTGAAGGTCGGCTACGACAATTTCGAGGTCACCAAGCGACCGCCCGAGGTCGAGGTCTGCGAGAAGAAATACGTCTTCAACCAGCAGGCCAGCGAGCCGTTCAACGCCGGCGGCAAATGCCCGGTCATGACCACGCCGCCAGCCCTGCAGGTGGCGCTTGCGACTTACGACAAGCAATATCAGGCTGATTATGCCATCGCCACGAAGAAGTATGACGGCATGGCCTGGTACGATCCGACCGAAGCCGAGCGCAAGGCCGTCGTCGCCAAGCAGCGCAAGGGTCACGATCTTGCCTATGCTCCCACAGGCACCGCCCTTGCCGCCGGCAAGATGATGAAGGTTGCCGATCTGGAATCGATGGTATCCAACCAATCGGCGCAGCAGATTGCGCGGGGCGGCACGGTGGCAAGCCCGATGGCCAATCCGTCGACTGCAAGCATCCGCGTGGCGAGTGCTGCTCCCGAGGCGACCGCCCAGCAGCCGAGCGGCCCCGTGGTAGCGGCCAATATTCCGGCCAATGTGCCGATCCCGATGGCGAACCCGATGAACCAGGCCGTCAATCCGCTCGCCTATGCGCCGCCTCCGCCCGTCGAGACCGCGCAGACCGAGGCCAAGAAGCCGCCTTTCTGGAAGTTCTGGGCCAAGAGTGAATAGCTCGGATAACGGGATCTATGATCTGCGCGGGCTGAAATGCCCCTACCCGGCGATCAAGACGGAAAAGCGCCTGCGCGGCATGGAAAGCGGCGCGACGTTGACCGTCGAGACGACCGACCCGCTTGCGGCCATCGATATCCCGCATCTCTGCAACGAGAAAGGCCACACGCTTCTTGCGAACGAGAAGACGGATGGCGGCCATCGCTTCGTGATCCGCAAGGGCTGATGGGCGAAACTTGGTGGCCATCCTCTTGGTTTGAGGGTCGCTACGCTCCCACCTCACCATGAGGGCAATCGCATATGAGCTTAAATCATGCCCTCCTTCTCCCCGTTGGAGAGAAGGAGCTTCCGGGGCGAGGCGGGTTGCCAGACCTCAAAGGCTGAAACTAGAACCGCATCCCCGGCACAGCCAGCGGATTGTCCTGCAGCGCCGCCCGATCGGGCGTATCGACGCGCGGCTTGCTGAGGAAGGCGTCGAACAGACCCTTCACGAAATCCTCAGGCAGATCCTTGGTGATGATCACCATGCGCGTGCGGCGGTCTTCGGGATCGGGCCAGGCCGGCAGCCGCACCGGCGGATGGAAGATGTTCTGTACCCCATGCAGCACGACGGGGCGCTCCGGCCGGTCGGACACGGCAACGATCGCCTTCATCCGCAGCAGCTTTTCGCCATGCGCCGAACGCAGCAGATCGATGAACATCTCCAGCGCCACCGGATCGATAGGCTGCGTCTCGACGATCGAGAACGACCGGATCGAGCCGTCATGCCGCGTGACGTCATGGGCGTGCTGATGCCGGTGGCCGTGGTGATGCGCATGATGGTGATGGTGGTGCCCATGATCGCCGTGATGGTGGTCATGATCATGGTCGTGGTGATCGTGATCATCATCATGATGGTGACGATGAGCGTCGTCCGCCTCCAGCTCGTCCTGCAGCCAGCGGCCGACATCGGCGATCTTCGAAGCCGGGTCGTAGAGGCCGTTGACGAGAATGGCGGCGCGTCCCGCCTCGTCGCTATCGGCATTCAGGATCTGCGCACGCGGATTGAGCGCCTTCAGCCGGCTCTCCAGCTGACCCTCGGGCACGGCACCGGCAATCCCGGTCTTGGACACGATCAGGCGGTCCGCAACCGCTACCTGCTTGCGTGCCTCTTCGTGATTGTCGAGCGTCTGCAAGCCATTGACTGCGTCGACGACGGTGATGACGCCATCGAGGTCGAAATTGGTCGCAATGATCGGATTGCCCATGATCGACTGCATGACGGGAGCAGGATCGGCAAGGCCGGTCGTTTCGATGACGACGCGCTTCAGCGGCCGGATACGGCCGGTCTGCATGGCGTCCATCAGGTTCGCCAGCGTATCCACCAGCTCGCCGCGCACCGTGCAACACAGGCAGCCATCGGAAAGCTCGATGATGGAATCGCCGGAGCTTTCCACCAGCAGGTGATCGATGCCGACATCGCCGAATTCGTTGATGATGACGGCCGCATCGCGCATGGCCTCGTCCTTGAGGATGCGGTTGAGCAAGGTCGATTTACCCGCTCCCAGAAAGCCGGTCAGGATGGCAACCGGTACTCTTCGCTGCGAAACGCTCATGGGCGGTATCCGATACTAGAGCAATTCCAGGAAAAGTGCGTAGCGGTTTTCCGTCCGGAATTGCGTGAAAACAAAGAGACAGAGCGGTTCAGAGACTCCGTGAAAAGCTGAATCGCTCTAGAAAGTAGGACGCGGCATCGGGATCGGCACACCGGATGCGCCGCCGGAAATGGCGATTTTGCTGTCCCTGGTCGCCTTGTCGCCTCTTGCCGCGACATCGTCCTTGTCGCCCTTGGCGGCCGTCGCGACATCCTGGCCGCCGATCAGGCCGGCATAGACGAAATTGGGCTCGTGATCCATTTCATGAATATAGGGCGACTGTACCTTGGTGCGGCCGAACGGATCGCGGGTCTCGCTGCGCGCCTGCGCGCCCTTGGTGCTGCAGATGTCGGCGGTGACATCGGCGACATCGGCTGCAAGCGGCGCGTCGGGTCTGAGGGTCGCCAGCGTGTCGCGGGTAGACAGCTGGTTCTGGAATCCTTTTTCCAGGAGATTGGCGGAATCGTCGGCGCGCGCCGCCAGGCTGTCGGTTCCGAGCACGACCGAGATCAGCGTGCGGCCGTTGCGAGTCGCCGATGCGATCTGGTTGAAGCCGGCAGCGCAGATGAAGCCGGTCTTCATGCCGTCGGCGCCTTCGAAGCGGCCGATGAGCATATTGATGTTCGGCACCTGCTTCACGCCGTTGGTGAAGCCTTCCAGCGAGAAATAGCCGGCATATTGCGGGAACTCGCGGCGCAGCGCCACGCTGAGGATCGCAAGATCGCGCGCCGTCGTATATTGCCCCTTGCCGGGAAGGCCGTTCGGATTGATGAAATGCGAGTCGCGCATGCCGAGGCGGTCGGCTTCCGCATTCATCCGCGCCACGAAGCCCTGCTGTGAGCCGCCGACTGTCTCGGCAACGGCCATGGCAAGATCGTTGGCCGATTTGACCAGCATCATCTTCATGGCATTGTCGAGCGTCATCTTCTGGCCCGGCTTGAAATACATCTTCGCCGGCGGCTGCGCCGCTGCAAGCTTCGACATGACGACTGATGTGTCGAGCCTGACCTGGCCGGATTGGATAGCCCGGAAGGTCACATAGGTCGTCATCAGCTTGGTGAGCGAAGCGGGATACCAGCGGCGAAACGCCTCCTGCTGGTCGAGGACGCGCCCGGTGCCGACATCGACGAGAATATGCGGATTGGCTGCGGCCGTCTGCGCGGTCGACAGGAAAAGCATGGATGCTGCTGCGGCTATAGGAGCGAGCCGCAGGGCGGCATACAAACGATTCTGCTTCGTCGGCACGATCAATCCTTCAGGAGTCCGGAATTTTCTCGAAAGCTTCGTCTATTTAACCTATATGGCTATGAGAAGGCAAAGGCGATTGACGACTTTATTTCCCGTTAGCACACCGCAAAGGCCGCGATAAGCTGGATAGGGCCGTGCGACGGATCCGTGAGTTGAACCAGAATCGATATTGAGCAGCAGGAAAATCAGCATGCCGATCTTGAACAGGGCCGCAGAACTCCAGGGCGAAGTGACCGAGTGGCGCCGCCATATCCATGCACATCCGGAACTCCTCTATGCCGTTGAGAATACGGCCGCCTTCGTGGCCGAGAAACTGCGCTCCTTCGGCGTCGACGAAGTGGTGACCGGCATCGGCCGCACCGGCGTCGTCGGCCTGATCCGCGGCAAGGGTGCGGGTCGCACGATCGGCCTGCGCGCCGATATGGACGCCCTGCCGCTGACCGAGATCACCGGCAAGCCCTATGCTTCCGAAACGCCAGGCAAGATGCATGCCTGCGGCCATGACGGCCACACCGCCATGCTCTTGGGTGCTGCGAAATACCTCGCCGAAAACCGCACCTTCAACGGCAATATCGCCGTCATCTTCCAGCCGGCAGAAGAAGGCGGCGCCGGCGGCGACGCCATGGTCAAGGACGGCATGATGGAGCGCTTCGAGATCGCCGAAGTCTACGGCATGCACAACATGCCGGGCCTGCCCGTCGGCCATTTCGCCATCCGCAAAGGCCCGATCATGGCCGCGACCGACGAATTCACCGTCTCCATCAAGGGGCTCGGCGGCCATGCCGCCATGCCGCACAAGACGATCGATCCGATCGCCATCGGCGCCCAGATCGTTTCCAACCTGCAGCTCATCGCCTCCCGCAGCGCCGATCCGCTGAAATCGGTGGTCGTCTCCGTCACCAAGTTCAATGCCGGCAACGCGCATAATGTCATCCCGAACGATGCAAGCCTTGCCGGCACGGTGCGCACGCTCGATCCGGAGATGCGCGACCTGGCCGAACAGCGCTTCAAGCAGATCGTCTCCGGCATCGCCGCCACCCACGGCGCCGAAGCCGAGATCGAGTTCCAGCGCAACTACCCGGTTACATCAAATCATGCCGACGAGACCGACCATGCGATCGCGGTCGCCAAGGAAATCGCGGGGGCTAACAATGTCATCCCGGACATCGATCCGATGATGGGCGGCGAGGATTTTTCCTACATGCTGCTGGCCCGCCCCGGCGCCTTCATCTTCGTCGGCAACGGCGACAGCGCCGGCCTGCACAACCCGGCCTACGACTTCAACGACGAAGCCATCGCCCACGGCATTTCCTACTGGGTGCGCCTCGCCGAACAGCGCCTCAACGCCTGAGGCTTCGCTTTTATGTCCCGCGCGGCAAGCCAGCGCGCGGGACGCTGCGAAAGCAGATTGTCTCCGCAACGCAAAAGGGCTTGGCTTCGGGCCTTTGCTTTTGTATGGATCATGCCGAGTGGTCTCGTAGCTCAGCAGGATAGAGCATCAGATTCCTAATCTGAGGGTCACGCGTTCGAATCGCGTCGAGATCACCATTTTTCAGCTTAAATGATGATCGCGTGATCGAGATTGGAAGAACATCAAACTTCAACGCGTGCAAAGGATTTGTCCCTTGTTGAGCCAAGCCTGCTCAACTTACGGGGCTTTGAACAAGCGCTCATACGCGGATGGTCGCCCGATCCACGGCGCCAGCATGATAAGTCCTTTATCGAAACCGAACTGACGACACTCAGGGAAGACAGATCGGCTTTCCTCGCCCGTACTATATCGAATGAAATCGTCGCCACAGCGGTATCGAATCGGGAACCGCAGTGCCTTGTTGCCCGCCGGTTCTGGATCTGGGATGGGGGCTTTTGTGGCTATATTGCATTACGCTATTTGGCCGGAACCACCCAACTGCCCTTACACGTGCCGGGTCATGTGGGCTATTCGGTCGTCCCTTGGAAACAAGGTCGAGGGTATTCAACGCAAGCACTTCGGCTTCTATTGCCGATCGCAAGGAAGGCTGGCCTTGCCAGTATCAGCATCGTCTGCAACGAAGATAACCTCGCCTCCAAACGCGTTATCGAGAAAGCGGGAGGCGTGCTTTGCCGGACAGGCACCCACGCATCGGATTCTCCAACCGTATCGAAGCTATTCTTCGATCTGCCGACTTACTTGTAATTGAACGCGTCCGGAGGCTCCCCAGGCTGCCGGTCAGCGCCGCGTAGAAGATCGCCCTGCCGTGAGCCCCCATCGGGCGCAGCGTGAATGCGAACTTAAAGCCCGGATATCACCCCACCGCGATTCTGTTCCTCACCAGCCGGACACCGGGAATGGATTCGGCGACTGCCGTTGCGCGCCGCACCTCCTGCTGCGTTGCGACAGAGCCATCCAGGCGGATTTCCTGGCCCGCCGCAGTCACTGTGACATCGGAAGCATCGATTCCGCCCGCAACCGCGAGGGCATTGGCAACGGCGGATTCCAGGGCCGAGCGTCTGGCCTGTTCGTTTTCCAGATAGAGCTCCATGCCGTGAAACGTTGCTGCCTTGAAAACCATCCGTCACCCTCCGCGTTCGAGTGGTCGGAAAACGCGGCACTTTGCATTTGGTTCAACGAAACCGCAAAAAATATTACTAAATCGACGATTTCGCCTTTTGCGGGCATCCGCGACGGGACGTGGTTGCATGGCTGCGGACTTGCCGCTCTACGCAATCCCCTGTAGAGCCTTGGGGGAACAGCAGCAAATGCGGAATACCTGAATGAACACCGGCAGCAAGGCGCGTCGCCGCCTGACGATATTGGGTTCGACCGGCTCCATCGGCCAGAATACGCTCGACGTCATTGCCCAGCTTGGCGGGCGCGACGCTTTCGATGTCGCCGCGATCACCGGTCATGACAATATCGGCCTGCTGGCCGAGCAGGCCAAGGCCTGCGGCGCCGCTTTCGCGGTCACCGCCAACGAAGAGCGCTATCAGGAGCTGAAGGATGCGCTCGCAGGATCTGGCGTCGCCGTCGGCGCGGGCAAGAACGCCTTGATCGAAGCCGCTTCGATGCCCTCGGAATGGGTCATGGCGGCGATCGTCGGCACCGCCGGCCTTGCGCCGACGTTGGCGGCCGCGCGTCGCGGCGCCGATATCGCACTCGCCAACAAGGAATGCCTCGTCTCGGCAGGCGATCTTTTCGTGCGCGCCGTTACCGAAGGCGGCGGCCGGCTGATCCCGGTCGACAGCGAGCACAGCGCCATTTTCCAGGCACTGGAGGACGATCAGCAGCATGCGGTGGAGCGCATCATCCTGACTGCGTCCGGCGGCCCCTTCCGCACCTGGACGCGCGAGCAGATGGCCAATGTCACGCCGGCGATCGCGCGTGCCCATCCCAACTGGTCGATGGGCTTCAAGATCTCCATCGGCAGCGCCTCGATGTTCAACAAGGCGCTGGAGATGATCGAGGCCAAGCACCTGTTCAACGTGCGCCCCGATCAGATCGAAGTCGTGGTCCACCCGCAATCCGTCATTCACTCGATGGTCGGCTATACGGATGGCTCCGTTCTGGCGCAACTCGGCTGTCCCGACATGCGCACGGCCATCGGCTATGCGCTGACTTACCCCGCCCGCACCAAGCTCAGCGTCGACCGGCTGGATTTTGCCAAGCTCGCGCGGTTGGATTTCGAAGCACCGGACGAGGTTCGCTTCCCGGCACTGCGCCTTGCCCGCACGGCGCTGCAGCGCGGCGGCCTGCAGGGCGCGATCATGAATGCAGCCGAAGAGATCGCCTTCCACGCCTTCGTGGATGGCCGCATCGGCTTCCTGGAAATGGCCGATATCGCCGAAGCCGTCATGGACGAGATGATCGCGACCGGCAGCGCCGAAACAATGGATGCCGTCTTTGCCGCGGACGCCGAGGCGCGCAGCCGTGCCGCCGTACTCGTCGCTAAACGCGACAAGGCAGCGTAACGCGTAAGTAGAAACTTACAATTTATAGCAGCTTGACAGCAAGCCTGGCTCACCAGCCGTCCGATTCTCGGCAGAAGCCGTGCAGTGGCACAGCTCCACAGCATCTCCGCTTTTCTTCGAATCGCGAAAACGCTCTATCTTCTTGTTTTTACGCAGTTCCGGACGCAAAACCGCTTCGCACTTTTGCTGGAACTGCTCCAAGAGAAAGCCGCCTCCTCTTACGCGACAGCCCTTGCAAGCGCACAGCGCGACCAGAGCGCGTGCAGCGCGCCGACGAGCTGCTCGATATCGCCATCCGAATGCAGCGGCGTCGGCGTGATGCGCAGGCGCTCGGTCTTCTTCGGCACGGTGGGATAGTTGATCGGCTGGACATAGACGCCGGCGTCGAGCAGCAGATCCGAAATCCATTTGCATTTGGCCGCATCGCCGACCATGACCGGCACGACATGGCTCGGGTTCGGCATGTGCGGAATGCCTGCTGCATCGAGCTGCGCACGCAGCTTGCGCACGCGATCCTGATGGCGCATGCGTTCGAACTGGCTGACCTTCAGATGCTGGATAGAGGCGACGGCACCCGCAGCCAGCGCCGGCGGCAGCGAGGTCGTGAAGATGAAGCCGGACGCGAAGGACCGGATGAAATCACAGAGTGCGGTCGAAGCGGCGATGTAACCGCCCATGACGCCGAATGCCTTGCCGAGCGTGCCTTCGATGACGGTCAGGCGATCCATCAGTCCCTCGCGCTCGGCAATGCCGCCGCCGCGCGGACCGTACATGCCGACGGCATGCACTTCGTCGAGATAGGTCATCGCGCCGTACTTGTCGGCGAGGTCGCAGATCTCCTTGATGGGGGCGATATCACCATCCATGGAATAGACGCTCTCGAACGCGATCAGCTTCGGCGCCTTGGGATCGGCCGCCTTCAGCTGGGCTTCGAGATCGTGCAGGTCATTATGCTTCCAGATGACCTTGTCGCACTTCGCATAGCGAATGCCTTCGATCATCGATGCGTGGTTGAGCGCATCCGAGAAGATGATGAGGCCGGGAATGCGCGCGCCGAGCGTGCCGAGCGTCGCCCAGTTGGAGATGTAGCCCGAGGTGAAGATCAGCGCCGATTCCTTGCCGTGCAGATCGGCGAGCTCCTGCTCGAGCAGGACATGGTAGTGGTTGGTGCCAGAAATATTCCGGGTGCCTCCCGCACCCGCGCCACAGTGATCGATCGCTTCCTTCATCGCCTCGATCACTTTCGGATGCTGGCCCATGCCGAGATAGTCGTTGGAGCACCAGACAGTCACTTCCTGAGGGCCATTGGCCGTATGCCGGATTGCCCGCGGGAAATTGCCACGGCGGCGTTCCAGATCTGCGAAGATCCGGTAGCGGCCTTCATTGTGAAGACCTTCCAGCTCGCCCTTAAAAAATGCTTCGAAATCCATCATCTGCTCCAGTACCGTGCGACCGTTTTCGAGAATGCCGGTTCACACGTCAACCCCTCCGCATTGCTTTCGCGCCCGCTGCGGCAAATGGCCCCTAATTTTGAACAATTCCAGACAAGAATAACCAATCACATCAATTTGACAATCGAAACCGTGCTGGAAACACTCTCCCCGGAGCGGCGGGTAAACCCGCCGCTCCGGGCTTGTTCATGGCGAATCTAGGCGGCAGCCACGGCGCGTTTGGCCATGACCTTAACCAGGTTGGCGCGATATTCCGCCGTTGCATGCAGGTCGGAAAGCAACGATGACGGATCGACCGTCACGCCCGTAACCGCGTCCGGCAGCCAGTTCGCCGCAAGCGCCTGCTCCATGTCGCCCTGGCGGAACACGCCGTCCGCACCGGCGCCCGTGACAGCAACGCGCACGCCTCCCTCGCCCTTGGCGACGAAGACCCCGGTCATCGCATAGCGCGAGGCCGGATTGGGGAATTTGGCGTAACCCGCCCTTTCCGGCGCGTCGAAGGCAATCGACGTGATCAGCTCGGCACCTTCCAGCGCCGTCTCGAACAGGCCCTGGAAGAAGTCGTCGGCCGAGATCTGGCGGCGATCGGTGACGATAGTGGCATTCAGCGCCAGCATCGCCGACGGGTAATCCGCAGCCGGATCGTTGTTGGCGACGGACCCGCCGATCGTACCCATATGCCGGACATGCGGATCGCCGATCATGCCAGCAAGCTCGCAGAGCGCCGGACAAACGGCGCGGATCGCCGCCGAAGAGGCAACCTCCGCATGGGTGGTCGCCGCCCCGATCGTGACCCTGCGGCCATCGACGCGGATTCCCTTGATGGAAGGGATATGCCTGAGATCGACGAGATCGCTCGGTGATGCCAGGCGTTGCTTCATGGTGGCGATCAGCGTCATGCCGCCGGAGACGTATTTGCCTTCGTCCGTGTTCGACAGCAGCTTGACAGCTTCGTCGACCGAAGAGACGCGATGGTAATTCGTTGCGTACATGTCCTGTCCTCCTCTCAGCCAGCAGCCCGCGCCGCTTCCCACACCTTGAGCGGGGTCGCCGGCATGGTCAGCGCGTTGTTACCGATCGCATCGGTGATGGCGTTTATCAGCGCCGGCGGCGAGCCGATGGCACCCGCCTCACCGCATCCCTTCACACCCAGCGGATTGTTCGGGCAGGGCGTGTTCTGATGCGAAAGCTGGAACGACGGCAGATCGTCGGCGCGCGGCATGGTGTAGTCCATGAAGCTTGCCGTCAGCAGCTGGCCGTTCTCGTCATAATGCACGGCCTCGAGCAGCGCCTGGCCGATGCCTTGTGCGATGCCGCCATGCACCTGCCCCTCGACAATCATCGGATTGATGATGTTGCCGAAGTCGTCGGCCGCGACGAACTGCACGATCTCGGTCTTGCCGGTCTCCGGATCCACCTCGACCTCGCAGATGTAGCAGCCGGCCGGGAAGGTGAAGTTCGCCGGATCGTAGAAGGCGGTTTCCTTCAGGCCCGGCTCCATGCCGGCGGGCAGATTGTGCGCGGTGTAGGACGCCAGCGCCACCTGGAACCAGGGCAGAGATTTATCGGTGCCCGCCACTTTCACTTCACCATTCTCGATGACGATATCGCTTTCGTCGGCCTCCATCAGGTGGGCGGCGATCTTCTTTGCCTTCGCCTCCACCTTGTCGAGCGCCTTGACCACGGCGGACATGCCGACGGCGCCCGAGCGGGAACCATAGGTGCCCATACCCATCTGCACCTTGTCAGTATCGCCATGGACAATGGACACGCTGTCGATCGATACGCCGAGCCGGTCGGCGACGAGCTGCGCGAAGGTAGTCTCATGTCCCTGGCCGTGGCTGTGCGAGCCCGTGAGCACTTCGATGGTCCCGACTGCGTTCACCCGCACCTCGGCGGATTCCCACAGGCCGACGCCGGCACCGAGCGCGCCGACGGCCTGCGACGGCGCAAGGCCACAGGCCTCGATATAACAGCTCATGCCGATACCGCGCTTCATGCCGCGGGCGGCGGCCGCTGCCTTACGGGTGGGAAAACCGTCCCAATCCGCCTGCTGCATGGCAGCATTGAGCGAGGCCTCGTAGTCTCCCGCGTCGTAGTTCATGATGACAGGCGTCTGGTGAGGGAAGGTGCGGACAAAATTGATCCGCCGCAATTCCGCCGGCGAGACGCCGAGTTCGCGCGCCGCCGTCTCGACCGTACGCTCCAGAAGATAGGTCGCCTCCGGACGCCCCGCCCCGCGATAGGCATCGACCGGCACGGTGTTGGTATAGACCGTGCGGACATTGGCATGGATCGCCGGGATCGCATATTGGCCTGACAACAGCGTCGCATAAAGATAAGTCGGCACGCACGAAGAGAACAGCGACATATAAGCGCCGAGATTGGCGATCGTATCGACCTTCAGCGCCGTGATATGGTTCTCCGCATCGAAGGCCATCTTGACCTTGGAGACATGATCGCGGCCATGAGCGTCGGTCAGGAACGCTTCCGTGCGGTCGGCCGTCCATTTCACAGGCACGCCGGTCTTCTTCGATGCCCAGAGGCAGACGATTTCTTCCGGATAGATGTAGATCTTCGAGCCGAAGCCACCGCCGACGTCGGGCGCGATGACGCGCAGCTTGTTTTCCGGGGCGACATTGTAGAAGGCGCTCATGACCAGCCGGGCCACATGCGGGTTCTGGCTTGTCGTGTAGCAGGTATAATGGTCTTCGGCAGCATCATAGATGCCGAGCGTGGCGCGCGGCTCCATGGCATTCGGCGAAAGCCGGTTGTTGTGGAGTTCGATCTCGGTGACATGGGCGGCTTCGGCAATCGCCTTGTCGGTCGCCGCCGCATCGCCGAGCTCCCAGTCGAAAATTTGATTGTCCGGCGCTTCGGGATGGATCTGCGGCGCTCCCGCTTTCAGCGCATCCACCGCCTCGACAACGGCAGGCAGCTCTTCGTAATCGACCGCTACGGCCTCCGCGGCGTCGCGCGCCTCACCGAGACTGTCGGCGACGACGATGGCAACGGCATCTCCGACATAGCGCACCGTATCGGCCGCCAGAGGCCGCCAGGCACCCATCTTCATCGGCGTCCCATCCTTGGAATGGATCATCCAGCCGCAGATCAGGTTGCCGATGCCATCGGCGAGCAACTGCTTACCGTCGAGCACGCCGATTACGCCAGGCATGGCCAAAGCCGCGGTCGTATCGATACTTTTGATCTTTGCATGTGCATGCGGGCTACGGACGAAATAGGCATATTTCATGCCCGGCGTCACCATGTCGTCGGTGTAGCGCCCCTTGCCCGTAAGAAATCGCTTATCTTCCTTGCGCGCCACGCGCGCACCAATGCCTTCCACGCCCATCACATCCTCCCATCGGGGTTGCGGGCCTGGCACCACGCCAAGACGACGATCATTGGCGTTTGCCAGACGGTCTCGGTGAAACTCTATTCAGCCGCCTGTTTGGCGGCATTCATCTCGGCATTGGCTGAAAGCACCGCCTTGACGATGTTGTGATAGCCGGTGCATCGACAGATATTGCCTTCGAGCTCGCTGCGAACAATCTTTTCGTCCAGCTTGCCGCCGTGACGGTTGATCATGTCGACCGATGCCATCACCATGCCCGGCGTGCAGAAGCCGCATTGCAGGCCATGATGCTCCTTGAAGGCGGCCTGGACCGGATGCAGCTCGCCATTGGCGGCCAGACCCTCGATGGTTGTGATCTTGGAGCCGGAAGCCTGAACGGCCAGGATCGAACAGCTCTTCACCGACTTGCCATCCATGTGGATCACGCAGGCGCCGCACTGGCTGGTATCGCAGCCGACATGTGTTCCGGTCAGGCCGAGTTTTTCCCTGATGAAATGGACAAGCAGCGTGCGATCCTCGCACTCGCCGCTGACCGAACGGCCGTTCACCGTCAAAGTCACCTTTGCCATATTTTCCTCCTCGCCTCTCCTCCAGAGGCAAGCGGCATCATTTGACTTTTTTGCAGTCCAATCAACCTCTACTTTAGTGCGGTCGCGGATTTTCTGCTTCGCGCCCGTCGTTTTATTCTCCGGATACGAAGCAGCCTTTGTTCGGCAACAAAAAAACCATTGGCAGCCGATGGACAATCATATTTTGCACGATATTTTCTATCATTGCAGGACTGCAAGACAGCCCATCGTGGTGGAGCTGAAAAGAATGGGACGACGTTGGCCGGGGTTCGGCTTAACTAACGTTGGAGAGAGTCAATGAAGAAAGTTCTTATGCTCGCATTGGTCGGCTTGTCTATCGCAAGCTGCACGCCGACCGAACAGGGTGCAGGCATCGGTGCGGCATCCGGCGCCATCATCGGCGGCGCAGTCACCGGCAACGTCCGCGGCGCCGCGGTCGGCGCAGCCATCGGCGGCGTTTCCGGCGCCGTCATCGGCAGCGTCCGGGAGCAGCCCGGCCAGTGCTACTACCGAGACCGCTACGGTCGTCGCTACATCGACGATTGCCCGCGCGGCGGCGGTTACGGCGGCTACTGATCGATCCCAGTCCGAAGTTTTCGAAAGTCCCGGACCGCAAGTCCGGGACTTTTTGATTCCGGCCGATAAATAGCTGTGGTAACGGCGCCAAACCCGCTTGGCGCATGGCCGGACAACCCTTGGACGCTATTTTTCAGAACGCTCGAATACATGAGAGCTCTGGCGGAAACATTGGCGTTTCACCCAATAATGGGCATATTTTCTACGTTTTTGACTTCAAAAAGGTACACCTGAGAGATTTTTGCCTCTATGGTGGCCGCGCGTTAACTCCCGGGAAACGTCAAACTGAGTAAGTTCTCATGTAACCGTAAAGCGGCGTATGCATAAAAGAACTGAACCGAGGAAGAGTATTGCGTATCGGCGGGCAGGAACCGTGGCAGCGGTTGCGGCAGTGCTTGCGCTCGGTCCGATCTATGCCGGAAACGCCTTTGCGTTTAAACTTTTCGGGATAAAGCTCTGGGGCGAGGACGAAACGGCGGACCAGGTTTCCGATCCCGTTCGCTATACGGTCGATTTCAAGGCCGACAATCTCGACAAGGATCTGAAGGAAGCGTTGAACGACAGCTCGATGCTGATTGCCGACGAGAAGAAGCCTGTATCCGGCGATCTCGGCGTCGTCGTCAAGGCGCGTGACGATCGCGACCGGCTGATTGCCGTCCTCTATGAAAAGGCTCGTTACGGCGGCGTGGTCACCATTACCATCAATGGCACCCCGCTCGATGCATTGCCGCCGACGCCGACCTTCAGCCGCGCAAAGCCCGTTGCCGTCACCATCAGCGTCGATCCCGGCCCTGTCTTCAAGCTCGGCAGAGTAAGCCTGCAGGGCGACGCCGCCAGGCTGGATCCGGCGAATTACGGGCTCGTGCGGGGCGGCGATGCCGGCTCTCTGACGATCCTGAAGGCCGGCGACAAGATGGTCGCCGATTTCAAGAACGAGGGACATCCGCTCGCCAGGCTCGACAAGCGCGACGTCATCGCCGACCATGCGACCAACACCGTCGACGTATCGCTGAAGGTCGAAAGCGGCCCCGTCTCTCCCTTCGGCAATGTCGGCGTTACTGGCCAGAAATCGGTCGACCCGGATTTCATCAAGCGCTATGCCCGCATCAATGAAGGCAAGCCTTACTCTCCCGACGAATTGAAGAAAGCGTCGGACCGCTTGAGAAAACTCGGCGTCTTTTCCAGCGTCACCATCCGCGAGGCCGACAAGCTGGCGCCTGATGGCAGCATCCCGACGACCATTGAAGTCTCGGAAGGCAAGCAACGCTTCTTCGGCGTCGGCGCGCAATATTCCACCATCGACGGCTTCGGCCTGCAGGGCTATTGGGGACACCGCAACCTGACCGGCCGCGCGGATTCGCTGCGGATCGAGGGCTCCGTCTCCCGCATCGGCGAGACGACCGATGTCGGCCAGTTCGATTACACGGCCGGCATCACCTATGTCAGGCCCGCAACCTTCTATCCTTCGGCGACCTTCACGGCCGGCCTCAAGATGCAGAGCCTACATCCGGACGCCTACGACGCCAATACCGCGACGGCAAGCGGCAGTCTTGCTTATGAAATCAATGATCAGGATACCGTCTCCGCCGGCGGCGAGATATCCTATGAATCGGATACCACCGACGCCTTCGGCAAGCACAACTATCTGACGGTCGCGATCCCGCTCGAATATATTCGCGACACGCGTGACAACAAGCTGGACCCGACAGAGGGTTATCGCGCTTCTGTCGGCGCCAAGCCGAGCTATGAAGCGATGGGCGGTACGATCTTCAGCTCGTTCGAGGGTTCGATCACCGGCTACAAGGGCATCGGCGCCAACAACAACGTCGTCTTTGCGGGCAAGCTTGCTGCCGGCTCGCTGCTGGGCGCGAACAATATCGAGGATATTGCAGCCACCCGGCGCTTCTATGCCGGCGGCGGCGGCTCGGTGCGCGGCTATGGCTATCAGGAGATCTCGCCCTACAATTCCAACGGCGACGAAACCGGCGGACGCTCCTATGTGACCGCCTCTTTCGAAGCCCGCGTGAAGATCACCGATACGATCGGCGTCGTACCCTTTGTCGACATGGGAAGCGTTACCGACACCGCCTTCCCGGACTTTTCCGATCTGCGCATTGGCGCTGGCGTCGGCCTGCGCTACGCTACACCCTTCGGTCCGATCAGGCTCGATGTCGCTGTTCCATTGAAGAAATATGACGACGGCACATCTTATGGCATCTATGCCGGCATCGGTCAGGCCTTCTGACAAGCCGTATAGTTGTCGCGGACGTTTCAGCACACGGTTACAAAATTGGGGTTACTGTCGCTTTCATGAGCATATTGATTCGAATCCTCGGGAGATTGGTGCGCGGGATCGCTTACGCGGTCGTGGCGATCCTTTTGCTCGTGATCGCGGGTGTGCTCGTTGTCGGCCTCGTCCCCTCCGCGACAACCTATGCCGTCGACCAGGTGGCAAGGCTCGCCTCGACACCCGACCGCACCATTACCATCGCAGCGCCTTCCGGGCTGCTCGACGGAAACCTGAGGGTTGGTGCTATTACGGTGGCGGACACGAAGGGCGTCTATGCCAAGGTGCAGAACCTTGCCGTGGATTGGTCCCCGCTGTCCTTGCTGACGGGCACGTTCCACGCCGATCGTATCGCCGCCGATGTGGTCGATTTCCAGCGCCTGCCGGTTTCGACGGCGGCACCCGCGCAGGAAACGCAAACGGCGGGCGGCAGCGGCCTTTCGCTGCCCATTGCCGTCAATATCGACGCAATCGCGCTGCCCGATCTTCGTATTGGCCAGGCGGTCGCCGGACAGGATTTCGTTCTGGCCGCCGATGGCAGCGTCAAGGCAAACAGCAGCAGCATGGGCCTCGTGCTGAATGCCAGCCGCCGTGATGTCCCCGACGCCAAGCTTTCCGCCGATATCGCCTTTGCGCCGGCCGAGAACCAGCTGAAGCTGAAGACGCAGATATCCGAGCCGCGCGACGGCATGCTGGCGGGCCTTCTGCATCTGCCGGGCGGCCCGGCGATCAACATTGATCTGTCGGGCGAAGGTCCGCTATCCGACTGGGCCGGTAAGCTGCAGGCAGCACTCGACGGCAAGCCGACGGTCGCCATCAACGGCCGTCACAGCCTCTCGGCCGACGGCCTGCATCATATTGAGGTCAAGGGCGGCGGCAACGTCGACTCGCTGCTCCCGCCAACCATGCGGCCGCTCTTTGCCGGACAGACCACCATCGATCTCTCGGCAACCTTCGACGGCAAGGGCAAGATCGACATCCAGACCGGCAATCTTGCCACCGGCAGCGCGGTGCTTGCCGCCTCCGGCACGCTGGATCCCAATGGCAATAACAGCCTCAACGCCAATCTGCTCGGCACTTCCGGCCCCGTCGACTTCCGCTGGCCGATGGAGGACGGCGAGGTCCGCGCCCTGATTTCGCGCGTCGATATCGCACTGACGGGTGCTGCCCAATCGGTGAAGATCGATGCGAAGGCAGCTCTCGACAGCGCCAGCACACCGCAGGGGCAGATCGGTCAAGTAAACCTTAGTGCCAGAAGCGACGCCTTCAATCTGGCCGCCATGTCCGGCCCGCTGCAGCTCCGCCTGGTCGTCGGCCAGACCGCCTTCCTCAGCGCCGATCTCAACCGTCTGATCCGGGCGCCGATCGCGCTGACCGCGCCTTTGCAGCTCTCGCCCGACACGATGGGCTTCAACAATACGACGCTGGAAAGCGCCAGCATCGGCGGCACCGTCAACGGCAAATATACGCTGTCTTCGAAGGCGCTGACGGGCAATTTCAAGCTCTTCGCCCTGCCCGGCGTGCTGCCGGACGGCGTCTCGGACAAGTTCGAGGGCACGATTTCTCTAGAGGGTCAGGTCGCCGGCACGGTGCCGGCCAAGATGACGCTCTCCAATCTTGCGGTGAAATCCAATATTGCCGAGATCAACGGCAATCTCGCGCTCAACGACCAGTCGCTGACCTCGGATCTGTCAGGCAAGTTGCTCGACCTTTCCAAGCTCATTCCAAACGCCGAGGGACAGGCCGATATCGGCCTCAAGGCCAAGGGACCGCTGACCGCCCTCGGTATCGACGCGACCGTCAAGGCCGTCAACGTCAAGCTGGCGGGTCGGCTTCTGGATACGCTTGATATCGGTGTAACGGGAACCGCAGATCCCAAGGCGCCGCAGGCCAAGGTG
Source organism: Martinezella tropici (assembly GCF_008370325.1). Taxonomy (GTDB): domain Bacteria; phylum Pseudomonadota; class Alphaproteobacteria; order Rhizobiales; family Rhizobiaceae; genus Rhizobium; species Rhizobium tropici_B. The sequence goes on from NZ_VNIP01000009.1 coordinate 98,908, forward strand.
CAAGCGAGCGGAGCGATCGACGGCAAGCCGATCCGCATCGCCGCCGCCGCCGTTTCAAAGGATGGCAGCACCAGCATCCCGTCGCTATCGGCCGAGATCGGCACGAACAAGCTGCAAGGCAAGCTGGACCTGTCGCCGAGTTTCGAACCGTCGGGCGCGCTGACATTCGATCTGCCGGATCTGAGCCTCCTTGCGGCCCTCGCCGGACAGAAGGCCGAGGGCGATCTCAAGGGCTCGGTCGATATCGCCAGCACCAATGGAAAGACCGGCCTGAAGATCAACGCCAGCGGCAATGGCATCCGCCGTGACGATCTCGTCATCAGCAAGCCGGCTGTCGCGCTCACCGTCGACGACCTCAAAGCCTTCTCCGCCAATGGCAGCATCCGGGCGGATATCATCGCCTCCGGCGCCAACCGCATCACTGGTCTCGGCCTGACCTTCACCCAGCAGGGCAGCCGCACGGACTTCGATCTGAAGTCCACCTATGACGACGCGCCGCTGACGACGCACGGCAGCGTCGAGACGTCAGGCGGTCAGACGACGGTGAGCCTCGACTCATTTGCCGGCGCCCCGCGCACCATACCGGTGAAGCTGGCATCGCCGACCAAGATTGTCATTAAGGATGGGACCGCGTCGCTGAATGGCCTGACACTTCAGACGGGCGGCGGCTCGGTGACCGTCGACGGCACCGCCGGTCAGACATTAAACATCAACGCCAAGATCGCCAATCTGCCGGCGAGCCTCGCCAATGTCTTTGCGCCCACCCTTGGGGCAGAAGGTGTCATTTCCGGAACGGTAGCGGTCACCGGCAAGGCGACCTCGCCCGCCGTCGTGTTCCAGACAAACTGGTCGGGTGCCGTGACGAGCCAGACGAAATCCGCTGGCCTCGCCGCACTCGGCATCAAGGCGGACGGCAAATTCGCCGACAACGTCGTGACCATCAACACCAACCTGACCGGCCAGAGCGGTCTCGCACTCAACGGCGGCGGTACTGTCGCCATCGCGGGCGACAAAGCCATGGCGCTGAAGTTTTCCGGCAGCGTGCCTTTCGATGCCCTTGCCGGCCAGCTCGCCGCCCAGGGCCTGGTCATGACGGGAACGGCGAAGATCGACCTACAGATCGGTGGCACGACGGCGGCACCTGCCGTCACCGGCACGATCACCACCGACGGCACTAAGCTGGTCGATGTCCGCCGGAACCTGACCCTCAACGGCCTTGCCGTGACGGTGAGCCTCGACGGCAAGCAGGCCGTCATCTCTCGGCTCAGCGGCAACCTGACGAGCGGCGGCAGCATTTCGGGCAGCGGCACGGTCGGCATTGCCCCGGATAGCGGCTTCCCGGCCGATATCCAGATGAAGTTCAACAACGCGACCTATGTCGACGGGACGCTGGTGGCGGCGACCATCAACGGCACGCTCGGCGTCAAGGGTCCGCTGATGACCGCGCCGATGCTGACGGGCAATCTGAGGATCAACAAGGCATCGATCACGGTGCCGGAAAAGCTGCCGGCGTCGCTCTCGGAGATCAACATCAAGCACAAGAACGCCCCGGCTGCGGTCAACGCCCAGTTCAAGGATCAGAAACCAGAGGGACCGCGCAGCAAATCGACCACCCTCGGCATCGACCTGCAACTCGATGCACCCTCGCAGATCTTCGTGCGCGGCCGCGGCATCGACGCCGAACTCGGCGGCAGCATCACGGTGCGCGGCACGGCGGCGGAGCCTGTGGTATCCGGTGGCTTCACCATGCGGCGCGGACGCCTGACCATCCTCAGCCGCCGGCTGGATTTCACGGATTCGAGCAAGATCACCTTCGGCGGTGACCTGACGCCCGCACTCAATATGGAGGCGACATCGTCGGTGAGCTCAACCACCATCACCGTCGATGTCACCGGTCTCGCCACCGATCCGCAGATCGGCTTTTCCTCCTCACCTGCCTTGCCGCAGGATGAAGTACTGGCGCAGCTGATCTTCGGCCAGTCCATGTCGAAACTATCAGCCATGCAGATCGCTCAGCTTGCCGACGCCGCAAGCCAGCTCGCCGGCGGACGCTCCACATCGTTGTTCGAAGGGTTGCGCAGCCATCTCGGCGTCGACGATCTCGACATCTCGACCGATGCGAACGGCCAGGCGCAGGTCGGCGCCGGCAAGTATATCAACAAGCGCACCTATATCGAGCTGCAGCAGGGCGCCTCCAACAACACCAAGGCCATCATCAATTTCAATGTCGGACGCGGCGTGAAGCTCCGCGGCGCGGCGGGATCTGACGGCGCCGGCGAAGCCGGCGTCGTCTACGAGCATGAATATTGAGGTGATCACGCAGCATCTGCTCAAGCCAGAGGCCACCTCGCCCTTTGAACTCCTGAGCTTGTCGAAGGGGCCGACGCCTCGAAGCACCAGAGCGGGTGGCATCTATCTGGAAACGACAGTCAAAATCCCATCTTGCTGGTCTTCAGCGGGATATTGGATTCGGTCGTATTGATGCCGTTGATGAGCCTGATCCGGCGCAGCGTCTCGTCGAAGGAGGCACGGTCGCATTAAGATCGTCCATATGCTAGTCATTCTGCGCAATCAGACTGATCAATCTGTCGAAACTCAGTTGATTTTGGACAATTTTCCATCTTTTTGCTGTCATCCAGACAATTGATAATGCACGCCAACGTAATTCAGACCGGTTCGGCTCTTCATGGACTATCCGAACTGGTCTATCTCATTGTTTTCATGCCGTCCCGGGCAAAGCCGCTGCTGGCTTTTCCGGAATCGCTCTAACCCTCGGAGCAATGCCGATGAATACGCAATCCACCCCCGTTACCCTGATCGGCGTTCCCCTGGAAGAAGGCTCCGGCCGCCGCGGCGCCGGCATGGGTCCGAGGGCGCTCCGCATCGCCGGCATCGAAACCACGCTGATCGAGCTTGACCATCGCGTCACCGACAGCGGCGACCTGCATCCCGTTCCGGCAGCGGACCTTCCGGAGCATCCACAGGCCCATAATCTGAAGATCGTCGGCGCTTTCACGCGCGCACTGGAAGCAAAGGTCTATGACGTTGCATCATCGGGCGGCTTTCCGCTGATCCTCGGCGGCGATCACAGCCTGTCCATGGGCAGCGTCTCCGGCATGGCGCGCTATGCCGCGGAGGCCGGCCGGCCGCTCTTCGTACTCTGGCTGGACGCGCATTCCGATTTCAATTCGCCGGCCACCTCGCCATCAGGCAATATTCACGGCATGCCCGTCGCCTTTTTCTGCGGTGAAGCCGAGATAGAGGGCGTTCTGCCGGCCGGCCGTCCGTTGGTCGACCCGACGAAGGTCTTCCAGGTCGGCATCCGCTCCGTCGATCCGCGCGAGCGCGAGGAAATCCGCGAGCACGGCGTCAACGTCTTTGACATGCGTTCGCTCGACGAGCAGGGCGTGGCCGCCATCATGCGCAAGGTGCTCGATGCCGTCAGCGAAGCCAACGGCCTGCTGCATGTGAGCTTCGACGTCGATTTCCTCGATCCAGACATCGCGCCGGGCGTCGGCACGACCGTACCGGGCGGCGCCACCTATCGCGAGGCGCATCTCATCATGGAAATGCTCTCCGACAGCAATCTCGTCTCGTCGCTCGATCTCGTTGAGCTCAATCCTTTCCTCGACGACCGCGGCAAGAGCGCCCGCGTCCTAGTGGAGATGGCCGCAAGCCTCTTCGGCCGTCGCATCTTCGATCGCCCGACGCGGGCCGCCTGAGGGCGGTCCCCGCTTCCCTGGAAGCCTGTCCAGTCGAAACCGCTTGTATAGATTTATGTTTGAGCAATCTTCTTGCTCTATCGTGGCATGAACACGTCGGATTCGGCGTCACGGTTCAACGGGAAGAACGTTCATGGCCACGATCAATTCCACCAGCTTCAGCGGCGAGACTCTGGAGATCATTGCCTTCCGGCTGCATGATCAGGAATTCTGCGTCAAGACCACGACGATCCGTGAAATCCGGGGCTGGGCACCGTCCACGCCAATTCCGCATGCCCCGGCCGATGTCATCGGCGTCATGAACCTGCGCGGCTCGGTCATCCCGATCATCGACCTTGCCTACAAGCTCGGCATGCAGAGCACGGTTGCCAACGAGCGCAGCGCCATTGTCGTCGCCGAAGTGCACAACATGGTCATCGGCATGCTGGTCGATCGCGTCTCCGACATTCTGACGATCGCCTCCAGCCAGGTGCAGCCGGTTCCGGAAGTCACGGCATCCTTCGATCGCGCCTATTGCGAAGGCATCATCGCGACAGAGAATGGAATGATCTGCTTCCTGAACCTTGCCAAGATGTTCAAGGAAAACGAAACGGACGAACTCGCCGCGTAACTTTGCAGGCCGATTTTTTTAAAGAAGCCGCTCCGGCCTTTCGGGGCGGCTTCGTCCTTTTCCAAAGGATTGCTTAGCCGAAGAGAGCGTAGGTGCTCTTGATCGTCACCCACACGCCCCAGAGCAGCGGAATGCCGACGAGCGCCCAGGCGATCAGCGCCTTGCCGTCGAAGCCGCCCGTGCCGATGCCAAAGGAGCCGGTGGGGCTGGCATTGGCGGCAGCGGTCTTTGCCCGCAGCGCGGCGACCTCCTCGTCCGACATGAACCATTTGTCCGAGAGCGGCTTGACCAGCGAATTGGCAATCAAGCCCAACGCCAGCATGCCAGCAAGGATATACATGGTGAAAGTATACAGCTGGGCACCTTCCACGCCCGCCGCCTTCTGCGCTTCGCGGATATAGTTGACAACCACCGGCCCGATGATGCCGGCCGTCGCCCAGGCCGTCAGCAGCCGGCCATGAATGGCACCCACGAACTGCGTGCCAAAGATATCGGCGAGATAGGCCGGAACCGTGGCAAAGCCGCCGCCATACATCGAGAGGATGATGCAGAGCGCGCCGACGAACAGCACTTTGCTATGGATGCCGGCCGCCCAGGGAGCTAGGACATAGAGCGCGATGCCGATGACGAAGAAGCAATAATAAGTGTTCTTGCGGCCGATCTTGTCGGAGAGCGACGCCCAGAAGAAGCGACCGCCGATATTGAAGAGCGACAGCAGACCGGCAAAGCCGGCGGCGATGGCAGCGACGGTGGCGACCTGATCCTTGCTGAGATCGGCGAATTTCACGTCGGGCAGGCCGATCAGGGAGCCGCCGAAGATCTCCTGCAGCATGGGCGAAGCCATGCCGATGACGCCGATGCCAGCCGAGACGTTGAGGCACAACACCGCCCAGATGAGCCAGAACTGCTTGGTCTTGTGGGCGTCGCGGAGATGCACATGCTTCGTCGTGATCATCGAGCTCTTGGCGGCGGGCGCCATCCAGCCTTCCGGACGCCAGCCGGCCGGCGGCAGGCGATAGCCGAAAGCGCCGCCCATCATGAAGACGAAATAGATCGCCGCCATGACGATGAAGGTCTGCCAGACGCCGACCGAACCATCGGTGCGGAAGCTGTTCATCAGAAGGCTCGCGAGCGGCGCGCCGATCATCGCGCCGCCGCCAAAACCCATGATCGCCATGCCGGTCGCCATGCCGCGCCGATCGGGAAACCATTTGATCAGCGTCGAAACCGGCGAGATGTATCCGAGGCCGAGACCAATGCCGCCAATGACGCCGGCGCCGATCCACATGATCCAGAGCTGGTGGAAAATGACGCCGATGGCCGCGATCACGATACCGCCGCACCAGCAGCAGGCGGCAACCGCGCCGGCCTTGCGCGGCCCGACCTTCTCCAGCCAGCCGCCCCAGATGGCGGCGGAGGAGCCGAGCAGCACGAAGAACAGCGTATAGATCCAGCCAAGATCGCTGACGCGCCAATCGCAGCTCGTCGTGAACAGGGCGGTCAGGAGATTGAGGCTTGCGCATTCGGCCGGAGGTGGCGTCGAAGTCCCGAGCGCCTTGGAGAGCGGCAGCCAGAAGACGCTGAAGCCATAGGCCATGCCGATGCAGAGATGGATTGCCAGCGCAGCAGGCGGCACGAGCCATCGGTTGAAGCCCGGCTTGGCGATGATGCGCTCGCGGTCGAGCAGACCCACCGTTGCCGTTCTCGCGGAAATATTCGTATCAGCAGCCGTCATGAACAACTCCTCCTTGGCTCAAAGACCGGCACCCCTTCCCTCGACGGGAATCGCATTCGAAGATGGAGCCTCCACTCTCCACCCCAATGCACCATCAATGTTAGTATTAAGCCGGCTTAATTTCTTCGGCCGGCGCGGGCTTGTGGATCAGCGGCGCTGCTTCCAGGACCAAAGGGCTCAACCCGCTATCTCCATGATCGATGATCGCGAAAAGCTGGCGCCGCATGCGCGGCTCCCAGAATTTGTTGATATGCGTGGCAACGCCCTGAACCGCCTCGCCTGCGGGCTGAGTCTTGAAGAAAGTGGCGATCTGGTTCGCCATATAGATGAGCCTTGTTTCGGTCTTGCCATGCGGCGTTTCGTCAGGCGACATCGGCGATGCTCCCCGGAATGATGCGATGCGGATGGGTGAAAATCTCAAAATCGTCGCCGCGCACCAGCGCTACCAGCGTCATGCCGGCTTCATCGGCTGTGCGGATGGCAAGCGCCGTCGGCGCGGAGATGGCGACAAGCACGGAACTGCCCAGTATCGCCGCCTTCTGCACCATCTCGACCGACAGTCGGCTGGTCACGGCCACGATACCCTCGCCACCCCTGCGGCCGGAGCGGATGACCGCGCCGCAGAGCTTGTCGAGCGCATTGTGCCGGCCGACATCCTCGCGCACGGCAAGCAGGCCCTCGGACGGGGTATAGAAGCCCGCACCGTGAATGGCATGAGTCTCGCGATGCAGCGGTTGGGCGTCGTTCAGAAGCGCGATCGCGCTGACGATATCCTTCTGCGTCAGAGTCAGGGCGATCTTGGAAACGTCAGGCACCTTGCGCACGGCCTGCTCGATCGATTCGATGCCGCAGAGGCCACAGCCGACCGGGCCAGCCATATGGCGGCGGCGCAGCCGCAAGGCATCCGCAGCATCATCGACGAGAGTGATCTGCACGTCGATCCCCTGCTCGTCCTCGATCGGTTCAACGGCCGCGATCTGAGCGATATCGGTAATGATCCCCTCGGTCAGGCTGAAACCGACGGCGAAGTCCTCGATATCGGCGGGTGTGCCCATCATGACCGCATGCGAGGTGCCGCCATAGGAAAAGGCGATCGGCACTTCCTCGGGGACGATGCGGGTGCCCGAGCGCACCAGGCCATTGCGGCGGGCAGTTTCGGGGACGGTGGTGGTGGGCGTGAATTTGGTCATTGCATGACGGGGCGTGGAATACCCCCCTCTGTCGCTATCGCGACATCTCCCCCACAAGGGGGGAGATTGTTCGGAGTTTGCGGCTCATTCCTCGCGAAACAATCAGCTGCTATTTCTACGGGCTCGAAGTTTGCTTGGATTGGGAGCGCACCACGAGTCACCAATCTCCCCCCTCGTGGGGGAGATGTCACGAAGTGACAGAGGGGGGTATCTTTCCCCACGCTCAAACTCACTCCGCTGCCTCCATCTTCCCGGCAATACGACGCGACTGCCGGGCCTGCTCGTCATAATCGACCTGCCACTGCGATGGACCGTTCGACGGCGAGACCTGTACGGCCGTCACCTTGTATTCCGGGCAGTTCGTCGCCCAGTCGGTATAGTCCGTCGTGATGACGTTTGCCTGCGTATCCGGATGGTGGAAGGTCGTGTAGACGACGCCGGGGGCAACGCGGTCGGTAATCAAAGCCCTGAGCGTCGTGTCGCCGGAGCGGCTGCTGAGCCGGATCCAGTCGCCCTCACGGATGCCGCGCTGCTCGGCATCGTGCGGGTGGATTTCCAGGCGATCCTCCGCATGCCAGACGACATTCTCGGTGCGCCGCGTCTGGGCGCCGACATTGTACTGGCTGAGGATGCGCCCGGTCGTGAGCAACAGCGGGAAGCGCGGGCCGGTGCGCTCGTCGGTCGGGACATATTCCGTGCGGATGAACTTGCCCTTGCCGCGCACGAAGCCATCGACATGCATGATCGGCGAACCGAGCGGCGTCTTCTCGTTACAGGGCCACTGCACCGAGCCCATCTTCTCCAGATAATCGTAGGAGACGAGCGCGAAGCTCGGCGTCGTCGCGGCAATCTCGTCCATGATCTCGGAGGGATGTGTGTAATTCCAGCCAAGCCCCATGGCCTGCGCCATCTTCTGCGTTACCTCCCAGTCGGCATAGCCGTTGCGCGGAGTCATGACCTTGCGCACGCGATTGATGCGGCGCTCGGCATTGGTGAAGGTGCCGTCCTTTTCGAGGAAGGTCGAACCGGGCAGGAAGACATGCGCATAATTGGCGGTCTCGTTCAGAAAGAGATCGTGGACGACGACGCATTCCATCGCCGCAAGGCCGGCTGCGACATGCTTGGTATCCGGGTCGGACTGGAGAATGTCCTCACCCTGGATGTAGATGCCCTTGAACGTGCCTTCCACGGCGGCATCCAGCATGTTCGGGATGCGCAGGCCCGGCTCGTTGTTGAGCTTCACGCCCCAGAGCTTTTCGAAGATATCGCGGGTCGCATCGTCGGAGATGTGGCGATAGCCCGGCAGCTCATGCGGGAAGGAGCCCATGTCGCACGAGCCCTGCACATTGTTCTGGCCGCGCAGCGGGTTCACGCCGACACCAGGACGGCCGATATTGCCGGTGACCATGGCGAGGTTGGCGATCGCCATGACCGTGGTCGAGCCCTGGCTGTGTTCGGTAACGCCGAGGCCGTAATAGATCGCGCCATTGCCGCCCTTCGCAAAGAGGCGAGCGGCACCGCGAACGAGTTCCGGAGAAACCCCGGTATATTTTTCCGTTTCCTCCGGGCTGTGCTGCGGCTCGGAAACGAAGGCGGCCCAGTCCTCGAATTCGGACCAGTCGCAGCGTTCGCGGATGAACTTCTCGTCGAACAGGCCTTCGGTGACGATCACGTGCGCCAGCGCCGTCATCATGGCAACATTGGTGCCGGGCTTGAGCGGCAGATGATAGCTCGCCTCGACATGCGGCGTGCGCACCAGGTCGATGCGGCGCGGATCGATGACGATGAGCTTGGCGCCCTGGCGCAACCGCTTCTTCAGGCGCGAGCCGAAGACCGGATGACCGTCCGTCGGGTTGGCGCCGATGACGATGACGACATCGGAATGCTCGACGCTGTCGAAATTCTGCGTTCCGGCCGAGGTGCCGAAGGCCTGGCCGAGGCCGTAACCAGTCGGCGAATGGCAGACGCGGGCGCAGGTATCGACATTGTTGTTGCCGAAGCCGGCGCGCACCAGCTTCTGCACCAGATAGGTTTCCTCATTGGTGCAGCGCGAGGAGGTGATGCCGCCGATCGAATCGCGGCCATACTGATATTGCAGCCGCTTGAACTCGGTGGCGATATGGGCAAAGGCTTCGTCCCAGGTCACTTCGCGCCAGGGATCGGTCACCTTCTCGCGCACCATCGGGTTGAGAATGCGGTCCTTGTGGGTCGAATAGCCATAGGCGAAGCGGCCTTTGACGCAGGAATGGCCGCGATTGGCCTGGCCGTCCTTCCAGGGCACCATGCGCACCAGCTCCTCGCCGCGCATCTCCGCCTTGAAGGAGCAGCCGACGCCGCAATAGGCGCAGGTCGTGACCACCGAATGTTCCGGCTGGCCGATCGAAATCACCGATTTCTCGGTCAGCGTCGCGGTCGGGCATGCCTGCACGCAGGCGCCGCAGGAAACGCACTCGCTGTCGATGAAATTCTCGTGCATGCCGGGCGAAACGCGCGAGCCGAAGCCGCGGCCCTCGATGGTCAGCGCGAACGTGCCCTGCACTTCCTCGCAGGCGCGCACGCAGCGCGAGCAGACGATGCACTTCGAAGGATCATAGGTGAAATAGGGGTTGGACTCGTCTTTCGGCATCCATTTCAGATTGATGTCGCCGTTGTTGCGCGCCTTGACGTGGTTCTCGCCCTCGTAGCCGTAGCGCACATCCCGCAAGCCGACGGCTCCGGCCATATCCTGCAGCTCACAATCGCCATTGGCGGCGCAGGTCAGACAGTCGAGCGGGTGGTCGGAGATATAGAGCTCCATCACGCCGCGGCGAATGTCCTTCAGCCGGCCGGTCTGCGTATGCACGACGATGCCGGGTGCCACAGGCGTGGTGCACGAGGCCGGCGTGCCATTGCGGCCTTCGATCTCGACGAGACAGAGGCGGCAGGAGCCGAAAGCATCGACCATATCGGTGGCGCAGAGCTTCGGCACCTGAATGCCTGCTTCCATCGAGGCACGCATGATCGACGTCCCCTCGGGGACGCTGATCTCACGCCCGTCGATGGTCAGCGTCACCATGGTTTCGGAGGTGGAGGCCGGCGTGCCGTAATCGATTTCTGGAACGAGGGACATGGATCTTACTCCGCCGCTTCAATCAAGGGAGCCGGAGAAAAATCCTCCGGGAAATGGGTCATTGCGCTCATCACGGGATAGGGCGTAAAGCCGCCGAGTGCACAGAGCGAGCCGAACTTCATCGTGTTGCAGAGATCGGCAAGCAGCACCCGGTTCTTCTCCGGCTCGATTCCCTGCGCGATCTTGTCGGCCGTCTCGACGCCGCGCGTCGAGCCGATACGGCAGGGGGTGCACTTGCCGCAGCTTTCGACCGCGCAGAATTCCATCGCGAAACGCGCCTGCTTCAACATGTCGGCGGTATCGTCGAAAACGACGATGCCGGCATGGCCGATCAGACCGTCCTTGGCCGCAAAGGCTTCGTAGTCGAATGGCGTGTCGAACAAGGCGCGGGGGAAATAGGCCCCGAGCGGGCCGCCCACCTGCACCGCCTTGACCGGCCGCCCCGTCGCCGTGCCGCCGCCGATCCTGTCGACGATGTCGCCGAGCGAAAGGCCGAAGGCCGTTTCGTAAAGGCCGCCATGCTTGACGTTGCCGGCGATCTGCAGCGGGATCGTGCCGCGCGACCGGCCCATGCCGAAATCGCGGTAGAAAGCAGCGCCCTTGTCCAGGATGACGGGGACGGAGGCGAGCGAAATCACGTTGTTGATGACGGTGGGACAGTTGAACAGGCCCTTATGCGCCGGCAGCGGCGGCTTGGCGCGCACGATGCCGCGCTTGCCCTCGAGGCTGTTCAGCAGCGCCGTCTCCTCGCCGCAGACATAAGCCCCGGCGCCAGTGCGGATTTCCATGTCGAACGCCTTGCCGGAACCAAGCACAGAAGCGCCGAGAATGCCGGCCTTTCGGGCGATTTCGACAGCTTCGGTCATCGCGGCGATCGCATGCGGATATTCCGAGCGCGTATAGACGAAACCCTTGGTCGCGCCGGTCGCCAGCCCAGCGATCGCCATGCCTTCGATCAGCACGAAGGGATCGCCCTCCATGATCATCCGGTCGGCGAAAGTGCCGCTGTCGCCCTCGTCGGCATTGCAGACGATATATTTGCGGTCACCCGGCGCATCGAGCACCGTCTTCCATTTGATGCCGGTCGGGAAGCCTGCACCGCCACGCCCGCGCAGGCCGGAATCGGTGACGTCCTTGACGATGTCGCCAGCCGCCATGTCGATTGCGCGGCGCAGTCCCTTTAGACCGCCATAGGCTTCGTAATCCTGCAGCGAAAGCGGATCGGTGATGCCGCAGCGGGCAAAGGTCAGGCGGGTCTGTTCTTTGAGGAATGGGAGGTTTTCCACCTCCCCAAGACAGAGCGGATGCTCGCCGCCTTCGGCGAGCCCGGCATCGAACAATGCAGAGACATCCTTGGCCTTCACCGGTCCATAGCCGATGCGCCTGCCATCGATCTCGACTTCGACCAGGGGCTCGAGCCAGAACATGCCGCGCGAGCCGTTGCGTACGATGCGCGCATCCAAGCCGCGTTTGGCAATTTCCTGCGTGACGGCTTGCGTCACTTTCTCCGCGCCGAGCGAAAGTGCAGCGGCATCGCGGGGGATATAGATGGTGAGCGTCATTGGCGCGCCTCCTTCACGAGGTCGTCCGCGCTTTCATCGTCGAGGCGGCCATAGAGTTCGCCGTCGAGCATCGCAGCCGGAGCGCAGGCGCAAAGCCCGAGACAATAGACAGGCTCCAACGTCACGCTGCCATCGAGCGTGGTCTGATGGAAATCGATGCCCAGGAGCTGCTTGATACGCTCTGCGATCGCATCACCGCCCGTCGACTGACAGGCCTCGGCGCAACAGAGCTTCAGGACATGCCGGCCAGCGGGATGATCGCGATAGTCGTGATAGAAGGTCATGACGCCATGCACTTCGGCGCGCGAGAGGTTCAACGCCTTGGCGATCAGCGGCAGCGCATCCTGCGGTACGTAGCCGAATTCCTCTTGAATCCCGTGCAGGATCGGCAAAAGCGGCCCCTCCATCGATTTCATGCGATCGATGATGGTGCCGGCCCGGGTTGCGATATCGCCCGCGGCCTGATTCAAATTCATTAGCAGCCTCCCGCGCATAGCTTCCGAAAACCGAAGGCGAATCTTCGAAAAAGGCTTATGCGGCATTTCCTCCTGGCGTGCGATCGACACGCCACAACGATAAGCTCGCAGGGAGACGGCAAAGGATCAATAAGGCAGTCCCGTCGTTCGATAGGAGTTTTCTATCGATTCTTATTCTCTTCCGCGAGCAATCGCGCCTCGTGCAACAAGGCGGAGACAAGGGGGGTAAAGGGTTCGCGGTGCGTGGCGACCAGGCCGACGAGATGCTCGGCGTCAGGCTCGGTGATCGGGATCTTGTGAATATCGGCCGGAAAACCGAAGGAATCGGCAATATTCTTCGGCATGATGCTCGCCCACCGCCCGGTCTGAACATGCGAAAACAGCACGATCATCGAATTGGATTCCAGCGTCGGCCTGGCCGTTGCGCCCGCTTCGGCAAGATGCCGATTGATGATGCGACGATTCTGCATATCGGCGGTCAATAGACAAAGCCGAAGATCGCCGACTTCCTTCCAGGTGACGGTCTCGCGTTCGGCAAACGGGCTGCCGGCCGCCGTGATCAGATGATAGCGCTCCGCATAGAGCGGCACACTGGTGACGCGGCCGAGCGGCTCGTTTTCCAGGTAGGTGATACCGGCATCGATCTCGAGATTTTCAAGCAGGCTCAAAACCTGCAGCGAATTGCGCGATAAAATGGAGAAGGTAACGTCCGGATGCCTTTCCTGGAAAGGCGTGGTGATTTTCTGCACCATGGCAAGCGCTGTCGGAATCGCCGCAATCCGGATGTGGCCGGCAAGACCCTTGCGCGCAGCCCGCATCTCCTCGCGCATGGTGCGGCTGTCGCCGACGATGCGGCGGGCCCATTCCAACACGCGCTGCCCCTCGGGCGTCAGTCCCTGGAAGCGGGAGCCGCGGCTGACGAGCATCACGCCCAGTTGGTCTTCCAGCTGCCTGATCGCCGCCGACAAGGTCGGCTGCGTTACGCCGCACTCCTCGGCCGCGCGGCCGAAATGCTTCTGATTCGCCAGCGCGATGAAGAATTCCAGCTTGTCGATCATCCCGCTCTCCCGAAGCGAAAGAGTTAGACCGGCAGCCCGGTGAACGCAACATGCAAGGCTGTTTCAGACCTCAACATTCGCCCTGACAGAATGCCTTCCGCAACGAATCGACCACGGCGCAGATTTCCGAATGCGCAACGGCATAGTGAATGAGCCGCCCTTCGCGGCGGGTATCGACGAGCTTGTCCAGGCGAAGGCGCGCCAGATGCTGCGAAACGACGGCCTGCGGCAGATCGAGAAGAGCCTCGAGTTCCATCACTGTTTTTTCCCGCTTGGCGAGCATGAAGAGGATCGCCAGACGGGTTTCATGGGAGAGTGCTTTCAGCAGGGCGCTCGCCTTTCGAGCCCTGTCAGTCATTTCCTCGACATCATGCTCTGCGGCACCGCCTTGCGGTGGAGACGACAACATATCACGGCCTCTCGTGAGAACTCATACAGGGAAATGCTTATAATATTATCAAACCAAAAGCTGATTCAGAAAAGATACGGAAAACCAAAAAAGGTCCGTTTTATCAGCAGATAAGCTGGCCGCCATTGATCTCGATCACCTGCCCGGTGATGTAGCCGGACAACGTCGGCGCCGCGAGGAAAAGATAGGCGGGCGCACAATCCTCCGATGTGCCCAAGCGTTGCAGCGGGATCGACTTGCGCGTCTGCTCCAGCTTCTCCCTGGACGAATAGCGCTCGTGAAAGTCGGTCGATATCGTGCCGGGCGAGACACAGTTCACCCGGATGCCGTCCGGTGCCAGCTCGCGCGCCAACGCCTTCGAATAGGTCGAGACGAAGGCCTTGGAAGCGGAATAGATGGCAGAGCCGGGACTGCCGCCGGTGAGCGCGGAAATCGAAACGGTGTTGACGATCGCCGCCTGCTCGGCAACCCGCAGCAGCGGCAGCAATCCCCGCGTTACCTCCATGACGGAGGTCTGATTGAGATGGACGATCCCTTCATACTGCTCGTCCGTCAATTCACCGGCCGGAAAGCGCCCGACCATGGTGCCGGCATTGTTGACCAGGACGTCGACGCGGTCGAAACGCTCGCCGGCGGCGCTGACGAAATCCCGCGTGCCGTGGCCGGTCGCGAAATCGCCGGCAATAAGGAAGGCGCGGCGGTCGGCTTCCGCCTCCATCAGGAAATCAGGTAATTCACGATCGGCATTGCGGCCGATATGGACAAGCACATGCGCGCCGCAATCGAGAAACTGCCTCGCGACTTCCAGCCCGATACCGCGGCCGGCGCCGGTGACGACGACGTTGCGATTTTCGAATAGCTTCGGATGAAACACGATAACCTCCTAAACCGCACTCAATTCGCGCGTCGGTAATTGCGGAATTTTCACTTTATCATATGATGACGAAAAAACGAAAGAAAGGGAGCGAAAACCATGTTCCTATCCGGACGCCAGACCGAAATCCTCGAGATCGCCAAGGCGGAAGGCCGCGTGCTGGTGGAGGAGCTGGCGTCGCGCTTTTCGGTCACGCCGCAAACCATCCGCAAGGATCTCAATGATCTCTGCGATGGCCGCGTGCTGTCGCGCGTGCACGGCGGCGCGATCTTTCCCGGCGGAACCGAGAACGTGAAATACGAGGCGCGCCGCTCGATCGCCGCACCCGAAAAGCAGGCGATCGGCCGCGCCGCCGCCAGCATGATCCCCAACAACAGCTCGCTTTTCATCAATATCGGCACGACGACGGAAGCGGTCGGCGAAGCCTTGCTTGGCCATCACGAGCTGATGGTCATCACCAATAATATCAATGTTGCCAATAAGTTGCGGATTTTCCCATCCATCGAAGTCGTCATTGCCGGCGGCGTCGTACGTGGCTCGGATGGCGGCATCGTCGGCGAAGCCGCCGTCGATTTCATCAGGCAGTTCAAGGTCGACTACGCCGTCATCGGCGCCTCCGCGATCGATCCCGACGGCGCGCTTCTCGATTTCGATTTTCGCGAAGTGAAAGTGGCACAAGCCATCATTGCCAATGCCCGGCACGTCATTCTCGTCGCCGACAGCACCAAGTTCGAACGAACCGCCCCGGTCCGCATCGGCCACCTATCGCAAGTTCACACCTTCGTCACCGACGAATGCAGCATTGAATCCGTGCGATCCATCGCTGCGGAACATGACGTGCGCCTCATCGAAACCGACCGCCGGCCGGCCTGAGCGGCTCGGTTTCTGTCAAGAAACGTTCGTTTGACATTCGTATCTGTTTCGCTTTAGATGGATTAGTTTCGATTTCCATCTTCAGGGGATGGCTGACCTTTGCGGAGGGGCGGGTGAGCGAGCAGGTCTACGACATTTTCGTTATCGGCGGTGGCATCAACGGCTGCGGCATCGCCCGCGACGCCGCGGGACGCGGCTACAAGGTCGCGCTCGCCGAGATGAACGACTTTGCCTCCGGCACATCATCCGGTGCCACCAAGCTCATCCACGGCGGCCTGCGCTATCTCGAGCATTATGAATTCCGCCTCGTTCGCGAATCGCTGATGGAGCGTGAAGTGCTCTGGGCTATGGCGCCGCATATCATCTGGCCGATGCGCTTCGTCCTGCCCTATCATAAGGGCGGCATCCGGCCGGCCTGGCTCATCCGGCTCGGCCTTTTCCTTTACGACCATCTCGGCGGCCGAAAACTGCTGCCGCCGACGGCAACGCTGGACATGAAGAAGGATCCGGCCGGCAAGCCCTTGAAGGCGCTCTTCACCAAGGCGTTCGAATATTCCGATGGCTGGGTCGACGATGCCCGCATGGTGGTGCTGAATGCAAGGGATGCAGCCGATCGCGGCGCGACGATCATGCCGCGGACGAAGGTGATCTCAGCCCGCCGCGACGGCGCCACCTGGGCGATCGAAACGGAAGATGCGATCAGCGGTCAGAAGCGCCGGTTTCGCGCGCGCATGCTGGTCAATGCCGCCGGCCCCTGGGTCGATCATGTCTTGTCCGGTGCCTTCGGCAAGAACCAGGTCCACAATGTCCGCCTGGTTCAGGGCAGCCACATCGTCGTGCGCAAGAAGTTCGACGATCCGCGCGCCTATTTCTTCCAGAATCCCGACAACCGCATCATCTTCGCCATTCCCTATGAGCAGGATTTCACGCTGATCGGCACCACGGATCGCGACTACAAGGACGATCCGAAGGACGTGAAGATCACAGAGGAGGAAACCGCCTACCTGTGCAACGCCGCCAGCGAATACTTCAAGGAGCCGGTGCGACCCGAGGATATCATCTGGACCTACTCGGCTGTGCGCCCGCTTTATGACGACGGCGCGTCCAAGGCGCAGGAGGCGACACGCGACTACGTGCTGAAGGTGGAGGGCGATGAAGGCCAGGCTCCGCTGCTCAATGTCTTCGGCGGCAAGCTCACCACCTATCGCCGCCTGAGCGAGCATGCGCTGGAAAAGATCGGCGAGGCCATCGGGCTGAAAGGCACGCCCTGGACTGCCAAGAGCTCGCTGCCAGGCGGCGATTTCCCGGCTCGCGGCTATGACGCCGAAATCGCCAAGCTGAAATCGCGCTACCCCTTCCTTGCCGACCAGCATGCGCGCCGCCTCATCCGGCGCTACGGCACGCGGGCGGCGATGATCCTTGGCGACGCGAAGACGATTGCCGATCTCGGCCGCTGCTTCGGAAGCGATCTTTACGAGGCTGAGGTGCGTTACCTGGTCGAACAGGAATGGGCCTATAGTGCCGCCGATATTCTTTGGCGCCGCTCCAAGAAAGGGCTCTACCTTTCAAAGGAAGAAGCCGCCGCTCTCGAAAGCTACATGGCCGAAAGCCGCGTTCACGCCTGAGCGTGCGATTCACTCTGCGGGATCGAGCAGTCGCGGTCCCGCCCCTTCCTCGGAAAGCTGATCCCAGGGATTTCGCAAGGGACAGCTGTCGAGCGACAGGCAGCCGCAGCCGATGCAGCTGTCCAGCTGGTCGCGAAGCCCCCGAAGGCGTTCGATGCGAGCGTCGAGATCGTCTTTCCACACTTCCGAGAGCGCCTTCCAGTCGGCCGCCGTCGGCGTGCGTCCCTGGGGTAAGGCTTCCAGCGCCGCCTGGACCTCGGCAAGTGGGATGCCGACCCTTTGCGCCACCTTGATGATCGCAACCCGGCGCAGGACCTCGCGTGGATATCGCCGCTGGTTGCCGCGGCTGCGATGGCTCTCGATCAGCCCTTTCGCCTCGTAGAAATGCAGCGCGGAGACCGCAACGCCACTACGCGCCGCCACCTCGCCGACCGTCAGCTGCCTGGAAAATTGACCGGGCTCGATTTTTCCCATTTTACGCTATTGACCTCAACTTTACTTGAGGTTTTATAACCCGAGCTCCAAACCGCGTAAAGTAGGAGCAAGACATGACAGAAAGAACCCGGCTGGCGATCATTTACGGCAGCACCCGCCCCGGCCGCCTGTGTGACCGGGTGGTCAACTGGGTCGCTCGGGAACTGGCACACTATCCCCTCATCGACATCGATCTGATCGATCCCCTCGAATTCGACCTGCCCTTCCAGCACGATCGGGAGCATCCCGGCGTCGCCGCGCTTACAGCACGGCTTTCGGAGGCGGATGCCTTCATCGTCGTCACGCCCGAATACAATCACAGCTTCACCGCCTCGCTGAAATTCCTGCTCGATCTCGTCTATGAGCCGTGGCACGGCAAGCCCGTCGCCTTCGTCTCGTATGGCGGCATTTCCGGCGGCCTGCGCGCCGTTGAGCAGCTGCGGCTCGTCTTTGCCGAGCTGCATGCCGTCACCGTGCGCGATACGGTCAGCTTCGCCAATCCGTGGGGCAGGTTTGCCGAGGATGGCACGCTGGAAAATCCGCTGGACGCCCGGAAATCGCTGGTGCTCTTGATTGCGCGGCTGAACTGGTGGAGCAACGCCTTGAAGCCGGCGCGCGCAACGCGCCCCTATCGCTCCATCGCCGCCTGATTCCTTTTTCCAACATCCGAACCCGGTCTCTCGTTTCTGGCAGGTACGGGAGATCGGTTCGACGCCCGGATCTTGTACGATGGGTTCGGGCGTCGTGCTTTCGAGTATCCGCCTTGCCGAAACCGCCGCGATGACCTAACCCAGTGCAGAGGGAGTTTCGGCGGATACGGGAATGGAGAACGAAAGACGTCTGGGAGGAGCGGATTTCATGCGCGCCGTCGCATGTCTGATGGTGCTTGTTCACCATCTCGTGCTTCGCATGAATTTCTACAAAATCCCGCCGAACCTGGATCTGACCTTCATATTGGCGCGCTTCGGCAATCACGGCGTCTCGGTCTTCTTCGTCCTCAGCGGCTTTCTGCTTGCGCGGCCCTTCTGGCTGGCGCTGGATGGAGCCAAGCCCCCACCGTCTTTGAAGGTCTACGCCATGCGCCGCGCCGCGCGCATCCTGCCGGGCTTTTGGTTTGCCCTGACGGTCGGCTTCCTGATCAGCTTCACAGTCTACAGCTTTCCGCTGGATGCAGAACTGGTCGGCCGCTACATCGCCGGCTTCTTCCTGATGAGCCAATGGCATTGGCGCACCTTTTTCCCGGTACAGGGGGACGGTCCCTTATGGTCGATCCCCTTCGAGACGACCTGCTATGTTCTTCTGCCGATCGGCTTCCTGCTGCTGTTCCACGCGAAAGCGGGGTTACGCTCCGCGCTGGTCAGCCGCCTGCTCTGGATCGGCATCATCGCGGTCTCATTGATCGGCCATTGGCTTATCGTCACCTATTTTCCGACCGACAACATCGGGCGGGGATGGCTGCATGGCTTCCAGGGCGGCGCCAAGGAATGGATGCCGCGCTATAACCCCATCGGCTTTTTCGCGATATTCGCCATCGGCGCGCTCGCAGCCGGAATCCAAACCATCCTACCGGCGCGCCGCTCGGCGATCTACGACATCATCGGAGCACTCGCGATCATCATGGGCGCGTGGCAGTTGCCGCAGTCGATCGGCGGGGCGGGAGAAGGCTATGCCTGGCTCGGCATTCCCTATCAATTCCCGCTGCTTCCGCTGGCGGCCGCGATCGCGCTTTGCGCGCTGCCGCAATCGCTGCTGCTGGCAAGATTGCTCGACAACGGCCTCATCCGCTACATCGCCACCGTCTCCTTCGGTGTCTACATCTGGCAGGATATCGTGCTGACCTTGATGCCGCAGCTCTTTCCCTCATCCTTCGGCGCAGGCTCTAACGACGTTCTCAGCGGCTGGATAATTTCAAGCCTCATCGCAACCGCCATCATCTTCGCCATCGGCACGCTGAGCTATGTGCTGCTCGAACGCCCCGTCATTCAGTGGGCGCGGACACGGGAAAACAAAGTAATGCGACCCGTCACCGCGTGACGGGCCACAAGGAAAGGCACAAGCTGCAGGTTCCTAGAGCATTTCCGCTTTTCTTCGAATCGCGAAAACGCTCTATCCTCTTGTTTTTACGCAGTTCCGGACGCAAAACCGCTTCGCACTTTTGCTGGAACTGCTCTAGATGCGTGTCGCCTTCAGGCGCTCTTCATCGAGAACGATCCCGAGCCCCGGTGCAACGCCGAGATCCAGCCAGCCGGCATCATGCTTGAGCGGCGATGCCATCGGATAGTCGCGGCGGGCCTCGCTCCACTCCGGATTGTCATAGGGGTATTCGAGCCAGGCCGCATCCCCCACCCCGGCGGTCAGATGCGCGTTGGCGAGAACGCCGATGCCGTTCGTCCAGGAATGCGGCGTGAACTGCACGCCCGCCTCACGGGCCTGATAGACCAGCCGCCTGCACCCGGTGATACCGCCGACCAGCGCGACATCAGGCTGGATGACGTCGAAGGCACGCTCCTCGATGATATCGCGGAACTCGTAGAGCTCGCGCGTCATCTCGCCACCGGCAATCCTGACCGAGGTCGCCTGCTTCAATTCCTTCATGCCCTTGCGGTCGGAGCGGTGAAGCGGCTCCTCCATCCAGTAGATGCCGAGCCGCTCCAATTCCTTGGCGACAGCAAGCGCATCCTTGAAGGTCCAGGGCAAGGTCGTATCCCAGGGCATGCGCCAACCCTGGTTGCAGTCGACCATCAGCTCCAGCCGGTCGCCGACGCGGGCGCGGATCGCTTCCAGCGCCTTGACGTCCTCCCGCCAGCCGCCGCGGCCGCCCGAAGACGAGGAGAAGCGCACCTTCATGGCCGGAAAGCCTTCGTCGATATAGCGCTCAGCCTGATCGGCCATGGCAGACGGTTCGCGCAGAACGCCGGAGGATGCATAGAGCCGCACCCGGCTGGCACGCCCGCCGAGCATCCGCCAGACCGGCTCGCCGGTGATCTTACCGGAGAGGTCCCACAGCGCCAGATCCATCGGCCAGCAGCGGCCATAGTGGAAGTTGATATGCGACAGGACTTCATAGTGGCGTTCGACGTGTCGGGGGTCCTGTCCGATGAACAGGTCCTCATGTCCCTCGAAGCCCTTCATCAGATCACCGGAGCCGATACCCTCGCGGCCCTCGTCATCCCCGACGCGCACGATGGTCGCATCGAAATGCCGGCGTGGACGGCCATCCCAGCTCGCCTTGAACGCCGGATCGAGCGGCAGGCGGTGATGGGTGATTTCGATGGAAACAATCTTGCTCATGGTCATACCTCCCCGCAAACCTCAACCGAACTGCTGCCAGATCGTCTTGTAATCGCAATATTTATCGATCGCATGCACCGAACGGTCGCGGCCGAAGCCGGACTGCTTGAAGCCGCCGAAGGGTGTGGCGAAGTTCGACATATCGTAGGTATTGATCCACACCGTACCCGCATGGATCTCTTCGGAAAAGCGGTGGGCGCGGTCCATGTCCTTGGTGAAGACGGCACCGGCCAGCCCATAGATCGTATCATTGGCGATCTCGAGCGCCTGCTCTTCGGTATCGAAGGGAATAGCGGCCAATACCGGGCCGAAGATTTCCCGCCGTGCCAGGCTCATGTCGTTGGTCATGTCGACGAAGACACCCGGCGACACATAGTAGCCGCCGGTTTCGCTCAAGACCCGCTCGGCACCGAAGGCACAGCGCGCGCCCTCCTTTTCGCCGGCTGCGATCATTGCCAGCACCTTGTTCATGTGCTCTTCCTCGATCAGGGCGCCGATCTGCGCCGAGGGATCGAGCGGATGCTTGAGCGCGATATCGGAACGGGTGACCGCCTCGATCTTTGCAATCAACTTGTCCTGCACAGACCGCTGCACGATCAGGCGGGTCGAGGCATGGCAGGTCTCACCGGAATTATAGAAGCAGCCCCAGGCGGCCGCGACGGCGGCGGCATCGAGATCGGCATCTTCGAACACGACCAGCGGTGACTTGCCGCCAAGCTCCAGCGCCACGCGCTTGACGTTCGATTGCGCCGCATAGCCCATGATCAGCTTGCCGACTTCAGTGGAGCCGGTGAAAGCGATCATGTCGACATCCATGTGCAGCGCCAGCGGCTTGCCGGTCTCTTCGCCATAGCCCGTCACCACGTTGAAGACGCCCGCGGGCAGGCCGGCTTCAATCGCGAGTTCGGCAAGGCGGATCGCCGAAAGCGAGGACTGCTCCGCCGGCTTCAGCACCACGGAATTGCCGGCTGCGATCGCCGGTCCCAGCTTCCAGGCATCGATGATCATCGGATAATTCCAGGGGGTGATCGCGCCGATGACACCGAGCGGCACCTTGCGCACCAGCGCCCGGGCATTCGGGCCGGTCGGCGCAATCTCGTCATACATCTTGTCGATCATTTCGCCATAGAACTGGATGCCGTCGGCGCAAAGGCGAACATCGACACCAAGCGACGCCATGACCGGTTTGCCGACATCGATGGTCTCAAGCATGGCCAGCTCGTCGCCGTGGGTGCGGATGAGCTCGGCCCATTTCAGCATGATCTTCTTCTTTTCCAGCGGCTCCTTCTTGCGCCAGACACGGCTTTCGAAGGCTGTGCGGGCGGAGGCGACGGCAGCATCGACATCAGCGGCATTGCCGCGAGCAAGTTCAGCACCGGGCTTGCCATCCATCGGCCGGATGCGGATGAAGGTTTCGCCGGATGCCGCGGCACGATGGGCGCCGTCGATGAAGTGCCGTCCTTCGGGCTTGAGGCCGGAGAGAACGCTTTCCCAATAATCGCGCGTGTAGTTCTTGGTCATCTCAAATTCCTTTCGGCAGCGCCATGACGGCGGCGGCAAATCGGTCGATATCGGCATCCGTCACGTCGCGGATCGTCGAGCGCCGCATGGGCTGGTTTTCGGTCGCACGCATTTCGCGGGCGAGATCGCTTTCATCGAACGGCTTGAAGGCAGCCGGCAGCGAGCGCACGATGCCGCAGCGGTCCATCCAGTCGGAGACAAAAGCCGGCAGCTCAGCGGCATTTTCGACGCCGCAGGCCTTGGCCGCTGCATTGAGATCCGCAGTATCGGCTTCGACCAGCCAGCCAAGCGTCACTTCGAAGCCGAGCGCGGTCGCAAGACCGTGATGGACCGGCCCAAGGCCCGCCAGCGCATGGCTGACATTATGCGCGATCGCCGTGCCGCAATTGTCGATGGCAATGCCGGCAAAGCAGGAGCCGAGCAGCACGTCGCCGCGGGCGGCCATATCGTCGGGCTGCTTGACCGCCGTTTCCAGCGCACCTGTCAGCAGCCGCAGCGCCTGATGCGCGTAGAATTGCGCACCGCGATGCGTGTTCCGGTTCGTCGCGGCTTCAAACGCGTGGATGAAGGCATCGAGACCGCACCATGCCGTCAGGTTGGCGGGCAAGGTCTTCGTCAGCGCCGGATCGAGGATGACGAGATCCGCCTTCGTCTCCGGCCCCCAGATCCAGAGCTTCTTGCCTTCAGGTCCCGCGAAGATATTCGTGGCCGATGTCTCCGAACCCGTCCCGGCCGTGGTCGGGATCATGATCTTCTTCAACGGGTTTTTCGGCAGCGGGTTGGCCGCCAGCGCATAATGCATCGGATCCTCACCGGAGGCGATGCAGCAAGCCACGATCTTGCCGATATCGAGAGCCGAGCCGCCGCCGATGCCGATCACCATATCCGCGCCCTGCCCTGCCTCGATCGCTGCATGCAGATGCGCAAGCTTCGGCTCGCCGGCAAAATCGAAAAAGACCTGCGTATTTACACCCGCCTCGGCGAGCTCACCGCTTATCCTGGCGGCAAGGCCCGACTGCGCCAGGAAGGCATCGATCACGAGCAGAACGGTGCCGACGCCATCGAAGGATTTGACCGCGGCGGGAAGACCGGAGAGCGCACCCTCGCCGAAACGAATGTCTGGAATGGCGGAAATGGAAAAGGACACGCGGGATCCCCTTGGAAAAGCGGCCGAAAATGATGCCACAATCCTGCATCACAATTTCAGATCTTCAAATCCGGGCAATTATCGGGAATATTGATGATCTGAAGTTATGGAGCGCCAATGCTGGAGAAAATACCGCTGGAGGCCTTCCGCGTGTTCGACGCGGCCGCGCGCGCGATGAACTTTTCCCGCGCCGGCCGGGAGCTGAACATCACCCAGGCCGCCGTCAGCCGCCGCATCAAGGGGCTGGAGGATCACCTTGGCGCGACGCTCTTTACCCGGCGCGGCCGGAACCTGGCGCTGACGCCGGATGGCGAACGGCTGTTCCAGCGCGTACGCGCCACGCTGGAATATCTGGAGGAAAGCCTGGAACCATTTCGCGCCGGCACAGGGGAGATCATCTCGATTGCGGCGAGCGGCTCGATCTCGCATCTCTGGCTCGGGCAACGGCTGAGGGATTTCGGCAAGGAAAGCCCCGGCATCTCCGTGCGCCTGCTGACGACGGACGTCCATTCCGAACTCGCCTCGGAGAACAACGATCTCATCATCATTTATTCCACCGGCGAACATCCCCGCTGGAGCCTGACACCACTGATGAAGGAAGTGCTGGTGCCGATCGCCTCGCCCGACTATCTGGCGATCCGCGGTCTCGATCCACAGGCGCTGACGGCGGTCGATATCGCCGGGCTCGATCTCATCGATTACGAGCGCGCCAACGCCCACTGGATCAGCTTCCGCCAATGGTTCGGCCGCATCGGCGACCCCTTGAAGGGCAAGCCGCCGAGACCGCGCCTATCCTTTTCGACCTATATCATGGCGGTGGAAGCAGCGCTTCGGGGCGAAGGGATAGCGCTCGGCAGCCTGGGCCTCATCGAAGAGTATCTGCAGTCGGGCGCGCTAGTCACCGTCGGCAACGATCGTGTCGAGAGCGGATTCGGATACTATCTCGGCGCCCCGCGCTTCCGCTCGCTCTCTCCCGAGGCGGCACAGCTTCACCGCTTTCTGTTGAATGGACAGCAGGTTTGGTGAGACGACGGGAGGAAGCGCCTCACCGCCTCCGCTTTGAGAGGTGGGAGTTGCAGTCGCTCACCACCCGTCGTCGTGGTTCGAGGCTGCAGCGCCCTTCGAAAAGCTCAGGGCGCTTTCGCGCCTCACCGTGAGGACTGGTCTTGCGTGCCTCTCCGCGGGGCTCTTGCGTGGCTCACCATAGGGCTTGCCCCACCTCATGGTGAGGTGCAACGCCGTTAAGCGGAGCGAAAACGGCGATGCACCGAACCACGAGGTGGCCCGGGGTTCCCGCCGGATGTTACCCAACCCTGTGATTTGCCCCGCCTCACCCTGAAGTAAGCAGCCGAAACCTCGAAGGGGATGACCTCCTGCTTCCAACAAAAAAGCGGCCCATAGGACCGCTTTCGTCTCACTCATCACTATCCGGATCGCATCAATCCTGCGGGATCGAGCCGCGCAGATGCGAGAGTTCCATGATGAAGTGCTCCAGGCGCGACTTGTGCTCGTGATGTTCGGCATCTTCGAGTTCGGCCTTGGCGGCATTGATGCGGCGGTCCAGCTCGTCGCGGCTCATGTCCTCGACCGGAACGGCGGATTCGGCAAGCAGCGTGCAGCCGGTCGGCAGGATATCGGCGAAGCCGCCGAAAACGACGTAATCCTGCTTCTTGCCCGAAGCCGAATGCACCTTGACGACGCCCGGCTTGATCGTGGTCATGGTCGGCGCATGGTTCGCCATGACGGTCATCTCGCCTTCGCTCGCGGGGATGACGACATCGATGACCTGTTCCGACAGCAGCAGGCGCTCCGGAGAAACCAGTTCGAAATTGAAATTGTCAGCCATGGCCCGTCACTTCTCGATTGTCTTATTCGCAAGGCAAGGGCGCGCGGGCAATGCCGCGCGCCGATGGATTGGCCTTATCAGGCAGCCAGCTTCTTGGCCTTTTCGATCGCTTCTTCGATCGAGCCGACCATGTAGAAGGCAGCTTCCGGCAGATGATCGTATTCGCCGTTGACGAGGCCCTTGAAGCCCTTGATCGTGTCTTCGAGCGCAACGAGCTTGCCCGGCGAGCCAGTGAAGACTTCGGCGACGAAGAACGGCTGCGACAGGAAGCGCTCGATCTTGCGGGCGCGGGCAACGGCCAGCTTGTCGTCTTCGGAAAGTTCGTCCATGCCCAGGATGGCAATGATGTCCTGCAGGGCCTTGTAGCGCTGCAGCGTCGACTGAACCTTACGAGCAATTTCGTAGTGCTCTTCGCCGACAACCAGCGGGTCGAGCATGCGCGAAGTGGAGTCGAGCGGGTCGACGGCCGGGTAGATGCCCTTTTCAGCGATCGAGCGCGACAGAACCGTCGTTGCGTCCAAGTGGGCGAACGAGGTTGCCGGTGCCGGGTCGGTCAAGTCGTCGGCCGGAACGTAAATGGCCTGAACCGAGGTGATCGAGCCCGTCGTCGTCGTGGTGATGCGTTCCTGCATCTGGCCCATGTCGGTGGCGAGCGTCGGCTGATAGCCCACGGCCGAAGGAATACGGCCGAGCAGAGCTGACACTTCCGAACCAGCCTGGGTGAAGCGGAAGATGTTGTCGACGAAGAACAGAACGTCCTGGCCTTCATCGCGGAAGTTTTCAGCAACGGTCAGGCCGGTCAGAGCAACACGAGCGCGGGCGCCCGGCGGTTCATTCATCTGGCCGTAGACGAGTGCGGCCTTGGAGCCTTCGCCACCGCCATGCTTGTTGACGCCCGATTCGATCATTTCGTGGTAGAGGTCGTTGCCTTCGCGGGTACGTTCACCCACGCCTGCGAACACCGAGTAACCACCATGCGCCTTGGCGACGTTGTTGATCAGTTCCATGATGAGAACGGTCTTGCCGACACCGGCGCCGCCGAACAGGCCGATCTTGCCGCCCTTTGCGTAAGGAGCGAGGAGGTCGACGACCTTGATGCCGGTGACGAGGATCTGCGCTTCCGTGGACTGCTCGACATAGGACGGAGCATCCTGGTGGATGGCGCGCTTCTTGGACGTGTTCAGCGGACCTGCTTCGTCGACCGGCTCACCGATGACGTTCATGATACGGCCAAGCGTCTCATGTCCGACCGGAACCGAGATCGGCGCGCCCGTGTCCTTGACCGGCTGGCCGCGAACCAGACCTTCGGTCGAGTCCATGGCGATGGTGCGGACGGAATTTTCGCCGAGGTGCTGTGCGACTTCGAGAACCAGACGATTGCCGTTGTTGTCGGTTTCAAGCGCGTTCAGGATCGCCGGGAGCTCGCCGTCGAAAGCAACGTCCACAACGGCGCCGATAACCTGCGTAACCTTACCGACAGAACCTGCGGGGGTAGCTGCGTCAGCCATATTCTTACCCTCTTTTCCTAACCTCAGAGCGCTTCCGCGCCCGAAATGATTTCAATCAATTCCTTGGTGATCTGTGCCTGGCGCTGACGGTTGTAGTTCAGCGTCAGCTTGTTGATCATCTCACCAGCGTTGCGCGTCGCATTGTCCATCGCGCTCATCTTGGCGCCCATCTCGCCGGCGACGTTTTCGAGCAACGCGCGGAAGATCTGGACGGAGATGTTGCGCGGGATCAGGTCCGCGAGGATCGAAGCCGCATCCGGCTCGTATTCGTAGACGGCGCCCTTATGGGCCGCATCTTCTTCGACGATGGCCGGAGCCGAAGCCGGGATGAGCTGCTGCGCCGTCGGCACCTGGCTGATCACCGACTTGAATTCGGAGTAGAACAGCGTGCAGACATCGAATTCGCCAGCTTCGAACATCTCGATGATGCGCTTGCCGATGGCGTCGGCATTGTCGAAGCCGATACGCTTGACGTCGCGCAGTTCCTTGCGCTCGACGATCAACGATGCGTATTCGCGGCGAAGCACGTCATAACCCTTCTTGCCAACGGTGAAGATCTTCACCGTCTTGCCTTCGGCCAGAAGCTTGCGGGCATGGTCGCGGGCGAAACGCGAGATCTGCGAATTGAAGCCGCCGCAAAGGCCGCGTTCGGCCGTGCAGACGACGAGCAGATGCACATCGCTCTTGCCAGTTCCGGTCATGAGCAACGGCGCGCCGTCAGCATCGCTGACAGCAGCCGAAATGTTGGCCAGAACAGCGGCCATGCGCTGCGAGTAAGGCCGGGCGGCCTCGGCCGCCTCCTGCGCACGCCGAAGCTTCGCCGCGGCGACCATTTTCATCGCCTTGGTGATCTTCTGCGTCGCCTTGACGGAGGCGATCCGGTTTTTCAGATCCTTGAGTGAAGGCATCCTTGGTCCGTCCTAGAGCTTGGGCCCGATTACGCGAAAGACTTGACGAAGCTGTCGAGAACAGCGGTGAGCTTGCCCTTCGTCGCGTCGCTGATGGCCTTTTCGGTACGGATGGTGTCGAGGATTTCCTTGCCTTCCGAGCGGAGGTAGGACAGCAGGCCCTGCTCGAACTTGCCGACCTGGTTGACAGGCAGCTTGTCGAGGTAGCCGTTGACGCCGGCGAAGATCACCGCAACCTGCTCTTCCGTCTTCAGCGGCGAGAACTGCGGCTGCTTTAGGAGTTCCGTCAGACGCGAACCGCGGTTCAGCAGGCGCTGCGTTGCGGCATCGAGGTCAGAACCGAACTGGGCGAAGGCGGCCATTTCGCGATACTGGGCGAGTTCGCCCTTGATCGAGCCTGCAACCTGCTTCATCGCCTTGATCTGAGCGGACGAACCGACGCGCGAAACCGATAGACCGACGTTAACGGCCGGACGGATACCCTGATAGAACAGGTCGGTTTCGAGGAAGATCTGGCCGTCGGTGATCGAGATCACGTTGGTCGGAATGAAGGCCGAAACGTCGTTGCCCTGCGTTTCGATGACCGGAAGAGCGGTCAGCGAACCGGCGCCCTTGTCGTCGTTCATCTTGGCGGCGCGCTCGAGGAGACGCGAGTGCAGGTAGAAAACGTCGCCCGGATAAGCTTCGCGGCCCGGCGGGCGGCGCAGCAGAAGCGACATCTGGCGGTAGGACACAGCCTGCTTGGAAAGGTCGTCATAGCCGATCAGAGCATGCATGGCGTTGTCACGGAAGTATTCGCCCATGGCGCAACCGGCAAACGGCGCGAGGAACTGCATCGGAGCCGGATCGGAAGCGGTCGCGGCAACGATGATCGAGTACTTCAGTGCGCCGCGCTCTTCGAGAACCTTGACGAACTGAGCGACGGTCGAACGCTTCTGGCCGACGGCGACGTAGACGCAGTACAGCTTTTCGCTGTCCGGGCCGGCATCGTGGATGGCCTTCTGGTTCAGGATCGTATCAAGAATGATGGCGGTCTTGCCGGTCTGGCGGTCGCCGATGACCAGCTCGCGCTGGCCGCGGCCAACCGGGATCAGGGCGTCGATGGCCTTGAGGCCGGTCGACATCGGCTCATGAACCGACTTGCGCGGGATGATGCCGGGAGCCTTGACGTCGACGCGCGAACGGCGGGTCGCATTGATCGGGCCCTTGCCGTCGATCGGGTTGCCGAGCGCGTCGACAACGCGGCCGAGCAGCTCCGGACCGACCGGAACGTCAACGATCGCGCCAGTGCGCTTGACGGTGTCGCCTTCCTTGATGTCGCGGTCGGAGCCGAAGATAACCACGCCGACATTGTCGGCTTCGAGGTTCAGCGCCATGCCGCGGATGCCGCCGGGGAATTCGACCATTTCGCCGGCCTGGACGTTGTCCAGACCATAGACACGGGCGATACCGTCACCGACGGAGAGAACCTGGCCGACTTCGGAGACTTCAGCTTCCTTGCCGAAGTTTTTGATCTGATCTTTCAGAATTGCGGAAATTTCCGCGGCGCGGATATCCATCAGCCGACCTCTTTCAATGCAAGCTTAAGGGTGGAGAGTTTGGTGCGAAGGGACGTATCGATCTGACGCGAACCGACCTTGACGATCAGGCCGCCAAGGATCGACGGATCGACTGTGACGACAATCGTCACGTCCTTGCCGGTGACGCCCTTCAGCGCCGCCTTCAATTCATCTTCCTGCGCGGGGGTGAGCGCATGGGCCGAGGTGACCTCGGCGGAAATTTCGCCGCGATGCTGGGCGGCGATGATGCGGAAAGCCTTGATCATGCCCGGCAGCGCAAAAAGGCGCCGGTTGCTGGCCACAAGCTTCAGAAAATTGGTGACGTAAGCGCCGAAGCCTGCCTTCGTTGCCAGCGCCCGGATCGCGCCGACCTGCTCTTCGGCCGAAAAGACCGGGCTGAGGACGAAGCGCTTCAGATCTTCGCTCTCGTCGAGCATGGCTTGGAACCGATCGAGATCGGCGGTCACTGCCGGCACGGTACCCTCTTCAAGGGCCAATTCGAACAGCGACGAGGCATATCGTTCTGCAACGCCAGAAACATGCTGGGATGTGTCTGCCACGGGCACAAAATTCCCTGATTTCAACCCAAGAACCAAACTTCCGGGTGACGGAAGCGACATGTCCTTGAATTCGTTTTGATTTCCCCCAGAAATCAGCAGGAGTGCTCTCCCGCCTCATCCGAAATTCGGGGTTCGTCTAACATAGGATATTGAGACTCGCAACACGCGTATTCGACGAATACGCCATTCGGGCGAATTTATGATGGCAAAATTCGAAAAGCATGGGGACAGCGCCGGCAAAAATGGCCGCGCCGGAGCTGTTTTCGGTTCAAATATAGCCTAGCCCATAGAGAAAAGGTAGCGCAGCCAGTGCAGCCTGCACAACCAGAAGGAGAAGACTCAAAAACACGCTGCCACGATCCGACATCAGCGACAGGATGCGACCGAACGCCGCCACGCAAAAGGAAGCACCGAGCGCGAGATAGATCATCGGCTGCGCCAAGAGGATCGCCACCAGTCCGAAGCCGACCATGAAGCCGCCGGCCGACCGGGCTTCGGCATAAGCTTCGGATCGCCCTTCCTTCACCTGCAGCTTGAGGAAGCGGTAGGTGTAACCCGGCGCGAACATCAGGAAGAGACCGATCAGCGCCGTGACCGCAGCCGAACAATAGGCAAGCCGTTCACCGAATTCGGTCGGAAAATAAAGCTCCATCATCGCCCTCAAATCAGCCAGTACACAAATCATGCAGTTGAGACGGCCGACTTATGGCATGATCCGGGTTGCAAGGGGAAGGCGCAGCCGGGATATCTGCCACATCAATCACAGAAAGCTTTGCGGATCGATATCGAGCTGCACCTGCACGGAACCGCGCTCCTTTGGGGACTGCGCCAGCATCGTCCGCAGGAACCCCTGCATATCGGAATTGCGCCTGCCGTGCACCAGCAAGCGAAAGCGGTGGCGGCCGCGCACCAGCGCGATCGGCGCTTCGGCCGGGCCGAGCACCGAAATGCCGGTCACCTGCGGCGCCGCATTGCGCATGCCGCGCGCATGGGTCTCCGCATCCTGCCTCGTGTCGGCCGAGACGATAATCGAGGCGAGTCTACCGAAGGGCGGCAATATGGCCCTCTCCCGTTCCGAAATCTCGCGCTCGTAAAAGGCGCTGGCATCGCCCGAGACGATCGCCTGCATAACAGGATGCTGCGGCTGGTAGGTCTGCAGCAAGCCGTGGCTCTCGAGACCGGTTCGCCCGGCGCGCCCCGTCACTTGAGACAAAAGCTGGAAGGTCCGCTCGGCGGCGCGCGGATCGCCATTCGCAAGGCCAAGATCCGCGTCGACGATGCCGACCAGCGTCATCAGCGGAAAATTGTGCCCCTTGGCGACGAGCTGCGTGCCGATGACGATATCGGCCTCGCCCTTGGCGATCGCATCGAGCTCCAGCCTCAGCCGCTTGACGCCGCCCATGATGTCGGAGGAGAGCACGATCGTCCGCGCCTCGGGGAAATGCCGCTCCACCTCCTCGGCGATACGCTCGACGCCCGGCCCGCAGGCGACGAGATGATCGAGCGTGCCGCATTCGGGACAGGCCTCCGGCGTGCGCTCGGCATAGCCGCATTGATGGCACTGGATCTGATTGCGGAAGCGGTGCTCCACCAGCCAGCTCGAACATTGCGGGCACTGGAACCGGTGGCCGCAGACGCGGCAGAGCGTCAGCGGCGCATAGCCGCGCCTGTTGAGGAACAAAAGCGCCTGCTCGCCCTTGGCAACCGTCTTGCCGATCGCCCGGATCATGACGGGCGAAAGAAAACCGCCGCGCTCCGGCGCATGCCGGCGCATATCGATCAGATGCAGATCGGGAAGTGCCGCATCGCCATAGCGTGTCGGCAGGTGGATTGTCGTGTAGCGCCCGCTCTGACCATTGACCTGGCTTTCGACCGAAGGGGTGGCCGACACCAGCACGACGGGAAAATCGCCGATGCGGCCGCGCACGACGGCCATGTCGCGCGCATTATAATAGACGCGGTCCTCCTGCTTGTAGGCGGGGTCATGCTCTTCGTCGACGATGATCAGCCCGAGATCCTCGAAGGGCAGGAAGAGCGCAGAACGCGCCCCGGCCACGACCCGCACCTCGCCTGTCACGGCCTGACGCCAGACCTTTTCGCGCATGCGCGGCGCAAGATCGGAATGCCATTCGGCCGGCTTGGCGCCGAAGCGATCCTGGAAGCGCTCGAGGAAGCTTGCGGTCAGCGCAATTTCCGGCAGCAGGATCAGCACCTGCTTGCCACGCCTCAGTGTTTCGGCGATGGCCTCGAAATAGACTTCCGTCTTGCCGGAGCCGGTGACGCCATCGATCAGCGAAACAGCGAATTCGCCCTTGCGCACATCGGCCAGGATTTCGTCGGCGGCATCCTTCTGCGGCCCTTGCAGCCGCGACGCGGTGAATTCCGGATCGGGCTTGGCAACTACGGGCGGCGGCGGCAGGAAGATGGTCTCGAAAATGCCCTGCGAGATCAGCCCGTCGATGACGCTGGTGGAAACGCCCGCCGCATGCGCAAGCCCGGTGCGCGTCCACGAAAGTCCATCGGCGGCAATCTCCATCACCTTGGCGCGGGCCGGCGTCATCCGCTCCGGCTGGCCGCCGACGAAGCGCAAGCCCTCGATCATCGGTTCGGGGTCGAAGGCAGCCGGCGCTCTCAGCGCCATGCGCGCCACCAGTCCCGGCGGCGACAGCGTATAGGTGGCAACCCAATCGATGAAATCGCGCATGTGCTTGCCGAGCGGCGGGCAATCGAACACATGGCTGATCGGTCGAAGCTTCTTCGGATCGACCCCGCCATCGTCATCGCCGTCCCAGACGACGCCGATGACCTGCCGCGGCCCGAGCGGCACCTGCACGACCGAACCAGGCTCGACCGCCATGCCCTCGGGCACGGCATAGGAATAGGCCCTCGGCGCCGGCATCGGCACGAGAACGGGAACCGTACGGCTCATCACAGGTTTTGCGGGCGCGACCTCGAAAAGCGCACCGAACAGATCGGAAGAATCTTTGCTCATTGCGCCAGACCATGCCCCGGACGGACGCAAAAGGAAACCCGGGAGAGGCACCCGATCGCTCGCAAAATGCGGACGGCTTGCTGATGCCGGCAATGTCCGGCGTTATGCTACAGCGTCATCAATGATCGCTATCCGCCCTAAGCGGACTAAATGGGCGACGCTTCTCTAATCGGCGGGCGCTTACGGTCCGCTCGTTTCGTTATTTCTTCTTCTCTTGATCGCGATGCCACTTGATGGCGAAGAACATGCCCGTGCCTAACACGAGAAGCTTGAGCGGAAAGAAGACTATAGGGAACCAATCCCACATTTCGGATATTTCCAGGCTACTATTGATGCTATCTATCGTGAGGGAGCACTACCTCAAAATTGCTGCACACAACATCAGCCATGTTGACGCAGATGAGATCATAACATTCCCATCACACGGCATGAGCGGGCTTGCCCCATGTTTCCGGATAGGTTGTTTGACTTAACAAGCTGGTGACCGCTTCTGGCGCGAACCTCCACCCAAACCGGTCGCATCTGCCGCCAAATTCCGCGAGTACCAGAGAATTCGTGAAACAGCATAAAGGGCAGGCAACGAGATCGGAGCCGCTATTCATCGTCATCATCGATCTCGCCGGTCAGCCGCATGCCGTCGATCCAGGTGGACCCGTCCTCCCGGATCACCCGGCGCGGCTTGGCGCCGCAACGCTCGCGCACGGCCTGCGCCAGAACCTCGGAATGGGTAACGATCCAGATCTGGCTGGTCCTTGCGGCCTCAGCGATCATGTCGGCAAGCGGCGGCAGCATATCCGGATGCAGGCTTGCCTCCGGCTCGTTGAGCGCGATCAGCGGCGGCAGGCGGTAGGACATCAGGGCCGCGGCAAGACCGAGGAACCGGATCTGGCCGTCCGATAATTCGCGCGGCTGGAAGACGCGATTGGGAAATTCGGGCAGCATCAGCCCGAAATCCGCCGTTTCCTGCGGTTCGGGCACGACGAGCCGCCCCCCGCCGAGCGCTGCAGCAAGAACCCGGTCCAGCTCCACGGTGTCCTCGCGCGTGTGGACGAGGGTCGCGAAAACGGCAGCGATATTGGCGCCATCCTCATCCAGCATCGGTGACGTTACCGCAAGGCAAGGTGCGCGCAGCGGCGAGCCGTGATCGGTGCGGAAGCCGTGGTAGAACCGCCAGGCATCGACGGCCCGGCGGAAGGTGCCGATCTCCGGAAAATAGCCGGCATCGCCCAGCAGCGCGATCGCCGTTTCGGAGGTCAGGGCGTTCTCGGGATGGGCTTGCATGCGGCCGCTCTCGCCGCGCACGGAAATGCCGGGGCCATCGCGCTTCATCATCGTCACCGGACGCCGCCCGGCCTCGACGGAAAGCTCCTCTGCCTTGATTTGCGGCTCCAATGGGAAGCCGGCGGAGGCACAGGGCGGCCGCATGCCGGCCTCGATCCAGTAACGAAAGGTCGCCGCACGCTCCATGTCGAGCAGCTCGACATCGAAGCGGATGCGCGCCGACTCATGCGAGCGACGCTTGCCCGACCACATGGCCGAAAACATGCCGCCCTCGCCGGATATCTCATGCGCCAGCCTGCCGCGAACCGCGGCCTGCACCAGCTGCAGCGAGCGGTAGAGGTTGGACTTGCCAACGCCGTTCTCGCCGATGAACAGATTGACATCGGAGAGATCCATGCGGATCGAGCGCAGGGAGCGATAATTCCGGGCAAACATGGAGCGTAGCTGCATGGCCGGGGTTTAGCCGATTCCCGTCTTAAAGAGAATGCAAAACCAGGGCCTCGTCCTGTCTCGGGGGAACAAGCGGCGAGAAGGTAGCATTACCGTCTGCCGCAAGATCGAAGACCGTATGCTTCTCCAGCGCACTCGTCACCTCGTTGACATCGCCGTCCAGATGTTCGACCGGGATGAGATTGCCGACGAGGAAATCGAACCGGTCGCCGCGCTTGTTGAGCAGTTCGTGAAAGACCGTCATGTCGCGCAACTCGGTCGACCATTTGGCGAACCAGTAGAACAGGCCGGAATTGCGCGCCGTCAGGTGAACCGGCAGGATCGGCAGATTGTATTTGCGCGCCAGGCCCACCGCCGATGTCTTCCACGGGCGCTCGTTGAGCTTGCCGTTCGCCCAATAGGCGATGCGGCCGGAGGGAAACAACACAGTCACCTTGCCGTCGGCGACAGCACGGTTGGTGAGTTGAAGCGTTTCTCGCGTCTTTGGCTTGCTCTTATATTCCTCGCGCCACTCCACCGGGATGATCATTTCGGCAAAGCGCGGATTGACACGAACCGCATCGCGATTGGCAAAGATCATCATGTCGGGCCGGCGCGATTTCAGAAGATCGAAGACCGCAACGCCATCGGCAATGCCAGTCGGATGATTGCTGACGAGAATGAAACCGCCCGAGGCGGGAATCCGGTCGGCATGCGTGACACCGATATCGAGTCTGAGCAGATCGCTCATATATTCGAAGCACTGGAAACCCGAAAGCTTGGCGACATCATCGGCGAATTCGATCGCCTTGTTGTAGCGCAGCAGCGTGTAGAGAAACGGACGCATCAACGGCCAGAGCGGATTGCGCACGATTTTTTGCCCGCGCTCGGCGATCAACGTATCGACAATATGCCCGGGCTGGCCCTGGGACACCAAAGCGATCGCTTCTGCAAGCTGTCCCAGTGCAGTTATCGACCCGCGGCGTGCCATGAAGTGTCCTGAATGGTTGGGAAATATTCTATCGCAATCGAATATGATCGAAGCATGACAAGCGCCTCGCATGCAGCCACCGAACCACCGGAGATCTGGAAGCAGGCCTGCATGCCGTTTTGTGTGTAGCCGCATCCCCGGCACATGCGGAAACATGCCTGGAGCGGCTGGAAAGTTAGCGATTCCATAACCTTCCTTCCCTCAAAGTGGCAGAAGGAATCCGAATTTCAAGGGGTTTTCCACTGAACGAATTGTTGATCATCGCCGACTCAGGGTTGATGGCGGAGCGCGGCCGCTGGCTCGACGCGCTCGGCCGGGAACGGCGACTCGCCGCCCACACATTGAATGCCTATGAGCGCGATACGCGGCAGTTTTTGACGTTTCTTACCGGCCATCTCGGCGGTCCGGCGACGATCGCCGATATTCACGACCTGCGCCCCGCCGACTTCCGCGCCTTTCTCGCCGCGCGCCGAAAAGATGGAGCCGGCGCGCGTTCGCTCGGGCGCAATCTTGCCGGCCTTCGTTCGTTGCTGCGCTACCTGGAAAAGAAGGGTTTGGTCAACGCCGCCGGTGCTGCCGCGGTACGCTCGCCGAAGCAGCCGAAATCGCTTCCAAAGCCGCTTTCCGATAAGCAGGCGATCACCGTCGTCAGCGACGAATCGCAGCTGCACGACGAACCATGGATCGCCGCGCGTGATGCGGCGGTGCTGACCCTGCTCTATGGCTGCGGCCTGCGCATTTCCGAGGCGCTGGATCTGAAGCCGCAGGATTTTCCGCCGGGCGCAACCTCGCTGCGCATCACCGGCAAGGGCAACAAGACACGGCTGGTGCCGCTGCTGCCGATCGTTGTCGAAGCAGTCGACCACTACCGGGCGATTTGCCCTTACCATCTCGATGCGGACGGCCCGCTCTTTCGCGGCGCGCGCGGCGGCAAACTGCAGCCGGGCATCATCCAGCACGGCATGCAGAAGCTGCGCAGCGCCTTCGGCCTGCCGGATACGGCCACGCCCCATGCCCTGCGTCATTCCTTCGCCACCCATCTGCTCGCCGGAGGCGGCGACCTGCGCACTATCCAGGAACTGCTCGGCCATGCGAGCCTCTCGACGACCCAGGTCTATACCGGCGTCGATTCCTCGCGCCTGCTCGAGGTCTATGACCGCGCCCATCCCCGCGCGTAAGGCTATTCGCGCGTGCGGGCGTAAGGCTCATTCGTGCGTGTAAGAAAAGATTAACTCCTTGCGTTAAGGAAATCTCCGTCTCGTGCGCATAAAGCAGAACCATGTCTCGGCATGCCTCCCGAAAGCCGCTTTCGAGCGTTAGGGATTGCGCCCTCTGCGAACGGAAGATTTTGATGATTTCTGCCCTCGGATCCAGGACGATGCGGTCGACGAAGCCGGCGCTCGGCGATATCCTGCTTTGGCTTGCCACGGCCTTTCCGTTGATGCTGGCGATCCTGTTGATCGCGACGATGCTGACGCTGCAGCCGGCGCATGCGGAAGGCGCAGTCTCAGATAGCTGCGGTGGCAGGGATCTCATGGCCGAACTTCAAAAGACCGATCCGGCCAAATATGCCTCCATCATCGCCGCCGGCGATAAGGTCGAGAATGGCAAGAGTATCTTCTGGAAGATCGAAAAGCCCGGCCTGAAGCCGTCATGGCTGCTCGGCACAATGCATGTCTCGGATTCGCGCGTGCTCACCATGCCGAAGGGTGCTACCGACGCCGCTGCGGCAGCCGATGCGATCATCGTTGAATCCGACGAGATCCTGGATGACAAGAAGGCAGCCCTTGCGCTTTTTTCCAATCCCTCCCTGACGATGCTGACCGACGGATCAACGATCAGCGAGCATCTGTCGCCCGAAGACAATACCCGGCTGGAAGCCGGCCTGAAGGAGCGCGGCCTGACGCTCGCCGCCGTCTCGCGCATGCAGCCCTGGCTGATCTCCAGCTCCTTCGAAATGACCGGCTGCGAGGTTCGCCGCAAGGCGACCGGCGCAAAGTTCCTCGACCAGAAGCTGGCAGGCGATGCCGCCGCCGAGGGCAAGAAGGTCGTGGGCCTCGAAACGCTGGCCGAGCAGGCCAAGGCCATGAGCGATCTGCCGATCGCGCTGCATCTGAAGTCGCTGATGCAAACCCTCGAACTGGGCAACAAGATCAACGACGTCAATGAAACGATGACCGGCCTCTATCTCGCCGGCAATATCGGCGCGATGATCCCGATGCTGAAGGTGATCGAGCCGGACCAGAAGATCACGGACGACGATACCGCCGCCTTCGAGCAGCGCATCATCCTCGATCGCAACAAGGTGATGGCCGAACGCGCCGCGCCGGTTCTCGACAAAGGTAATGCTTTCATGGCCGTTGGCGCACTGCACCTCGTCGGCGACCAGGGACTGGTGACGCTGCTGCGAAAGCAGGGTTTTACTGTCACGGCAGCGAACTGACCGCTCGCATCCGCTTGCCCAAATTGGAAAGCGTCGTCGCGACGATCAGCCGGTGGAATGGCGTGATGATTGCGAGATAGATCCAGCCAAGCAATATTTTCCGCCTGACGAGCGTCGTCGCATCGACCAGCCGACGCCCCTGATCATCACTCCGCACGTCGATGACGACCCGAAAATCGAGATGCCGATCGTCGAACCCGAGCACGACCTGATTGTCGGACTTGCTGACGACGGGAAAGAAGCCGATCTTTTCCAGCTCGTCCGCCTGATGGTCGCTGCTGGATCTCAAGCCGAACAAGCTTGTTACCGCATCGCGCACTCGTATCAGCAGCCGCACCCAAAACGGAAAGCGGCTGAGCATCGTTCGGGCGGCGGCAATTGCCGTCAGATCCGAGTTCGGGATCTTCAGTTCGAAGCAGTCGGCCCAATCGGCATCCGGCAACGCCGGATGCGGCATAAGCGGCTTCACCATTAAAGGCCTTGCAGACATGGTTTCATCCGTCCTTATTCGACGTCTGCAGGCTACCACACATTGCGATGCTACCCGATCGGCAAACGCCGGCTGCGGCAATTTGGCCGGCAGATGGCAGGTCAGCGAACCGCCGATCCGTCGGCCGGCAATATCTTCATCCGCCAGGAGGTTTCCGGCTTCAGATAAGTCGTCGCGATGGCGCGGACATCCTGTGCGGTCACGGCCTGATAACCGCTGATGCCGCTGCGAATCCGTTCGAGGCGACGCGGGTCCGTCTGGGCGTTCTGCAGATTCTGAAGCCAGTAGTTGTTGGCCTGTTGCGACCGCTTGACCTCCTCGATGATCGGAGCCTTCGCGCGCGTCAGCTCATCCGGCGAGACGTCTCCGCCGCGCAGATCGCCGGCGATCTTGTCGACCAGATCGAAGAAGTGATCCAGCTTGGCCGGCGTCGTCTCGACATAGGCGTAGGCGAAGCCATAGCCCGGAATCGATCTCGACAGATCGACCTCGCTCTGCGGACTATAGGTTGCTCCCTCGGCGAGGCGGAACTGGTCGATCAGGCGATTCTGCAGGATCGCCCCGGTCACATTGGCGGCCGCGGCTCTCGGCAGATCCGAGAGAAAATCGCCGATCGGCATGGCGATGGCCGCGCCGGCAGTGTCGCTTCGACCGTCGTGAAGCCGGATGACCGGTTCCACGGTCGGCGCGGG
The DNA here is from genome assembly GCF_008370325.1 of Martinezella tropici. GTDB lineage: Bacteria > Pseudomonadota > Alphaproteobacteria > Rhizobiales > Rhizobiaceae > Rhizobium > Rhizobium tropici_B. Next base: position 138,283 of record NZ_VNIP01000009.1, read on the forward strand.
AAAATGCACATCGGCGCCATCCACCTGACCCTGCACGTCGCTGCGCGGCGGCAGCGCGCCGAAGGTTTCAGCCGTCATGCGGATGGCATCGTCGACCTCGACGTCGCCAGCGATGATGACCTCGATCCGTCCCTTGGAAAGGAGCGGTTGCAGCAACGTCTCGAAATCCTCCGGCTTGGCATCGAGCAGTTGCGACCGGTTCGGGAATACCCAGCGCGGATCGCCGGAGTGCAGGAGACCGGGCAATTCGCGACCGACCACGCTGCCCGGCGTCGCCTGAAGCTGGTCGAGACTGTTCAGATAGGCCTGCTGCACCCGTTTGAAGACGTCCGGACGGTAGGCCGGATCCGAAGCATAGGCCGTCAGAAGCTGCAATTGCGCCGCCAAATCGCGCGGCCGCGTGGCACCCTCGAATTTGAAGGCGGCATCCTGGATGGCAAAATCGTTGCCGACGACCTTTTCGGCAAAAGCCTTCTGTATATCGTCATAGCTGATGGCATTCAGGCCGGACAGCGGCAGCGCCGGCGCCGCCCAGATCGGCAACGGACGGTCCCGCGGCAGATCCAGCCGGCCATGGCCGATATTGGCGCGCACCAACACTTCGTCTTGACGGTATTTGGTCGGCTTCACGGTCAGGCGGACGCCATTGGCAAAGCGAACCATGGTAATGCCGAGATCATCGACCGATCGCCGTTCGACGATGGTCCCCGGCTGCCCGAAATTGGTATAGGGCCAGGCGACTGCGGCCGCCTGCTCCGGCGCGCTGACCGCGACGGCACGCGACTCGGCGTAGGCTTTCTCGACGGCGGCATCGCCGCCCTCGGGCATTTGCGGGATTTGCAGTACGAGCTGCGGGCCGTTGCCGGAGAAAACACGCTGAAGAGTTTGATTGACTTCGCTCGCGCTCAGCCCCTTCATCGCGGCGTCGAATAGCGAAAGATCATCCGCAGGCGAGGTGAAAACCAGGTTCTCGCCGACGCTCCAGGCAAGCGATCCGGCGATATCCGGGCTGGTACGTGTCGCCGCCCCGCCCGCTGCCGCCTGCAGGGTGGAACGATATTCAGCGATCTCACGGTCGATCTCGCTTTGATCGGCGCCGAATTGCGCAATACGTCGCTGTTCTTGATCGACGGCGGCAAGCGCTGCCTGCCATTTGGCTGAATCGCTATCGGCAGCAATCAACGCGACACGGGCTGACTTGAAGAAGTCCTGCGCACCGGCCTGCGCGTTGACGAAGGGCGGATTGGGCTGCTGCGCCAGAAGGGACAGGCGCCGGTTGAGAACGGCGAAACCGATATCCTCGATCAGCTGCGCGCGACGCTTGGCGACCATATCCGGCGAAGCATCATAGGGGCGCGTCCAGGCGAGCTGTACACGCGTAGCACCGCCGGGCACGACGACCGTACCGACACGTTCGCCATGCTTTTCCAGCGTGCCGAGATCAGGATCGATCGGCGCCGGGCTGGCGGCGGCCCAATTGCCGAACCGGTTGCGGATATCGGCTTCGATGGCGGCGGCATCGATATCACCGACGACGATCAGCGTGGTGCGATCCGGACGATAATAGCTGCGGTAAAAGTCCCGTACGAGATCGACCGGGGCATTGCTGATGATGTCGGTCTTGCCGATCGGCGTGCGCTGCGGCACGAGCTGACCTGGCAGCAGCTGCGTGAGGAAGCCGATCCCGCCACGATATTGCGGCGTGTCGCGCAGCTTCTCTTCCGAGAGAATCACTCCGCGCTCGCGGTCGAAGGCGCCCGCGTCGAGCTTCAACTCGCTGGCCGTCTCCCGCATCAGCATCAATCCGGTCGAAACCGTCTCGGGATTGGCTTCGGGAAGATCCAGCGCATAGACGGTTTCGCCATAGCTTGTGGAAGCGTTCGTATCCGCGCCGAAGGCCAGCCCGAGACGCTGAAGAATGCGCACCATCTCGCCTTCAGGAACATGGGTCGAGCCCTTGAAGGCCATATGCTCGAGGAAATGCGCCAGGCCCTGCTGGTCGTCACGCTCCTGCAGCGAACCGGCGCCGATGCGGAAGCGGATCGCCACCTGACCGGTCGGCGTCGCATTGTGCATGACGGCAAAGCGCATGCCGTTCGGCAGCGTGCCGAAGCGGATCCCCTGCTCCACCGGCAGGTCGCTGACCGCCTGCGGCCAGCCCGCGGCCGGCGCTTCGGCATGCACAGGCGCCGCAACGGTAGCGAGGAGTGCGAGCGCAATCGCAACGGCAAGTTTCAGGGATAGGTAAGCGGCGGGGATTTGGCGTGACATGCTTGCTTTGTTGATGAGAAGGATTGGATGATGCGATGCACGGGAGCCCCGTACATCGCATCATCAGGCAAGCATTGCAATCCCGGCGCTTGTCTCGCCGGGACCGTCCGATCTTACATATGGATCGGCTTGAAGAAGGTCGCGAGCGCGGCTTCCTTGACGGCTTCCGACATGGTGGGATGCGCGTGGCATGTGCGGCCGAGATCTTCCGACGAACCACCGAATTCCATCAGCACGGCAATTTCGTGGATCATCTCGCCGGCGCCGAAGCCGACGATATGGCCGCCGAGAACGCGATCCGTTTCCTTGTCGGCCAGGATCTTGACGAAACCATCCGTCGCCAGCATGGCGCGGGCGCGGCCGTTAGCCGAGAACGGGAACTTGCCGACCTTGTAGGCGATGCCTGCGGCCTTCAGCTCTTCCTCGGTCTTGCCGACGGAGGCGACTTCCGGCTGCGTATAGACGACGCTCGGGATGACGTCGTAATTAACGTGACCTGCCTGGCCTGCGAGGATTTCGGCGAGCGCCACGCCCTCGTCTTCCGCCTTGTGCGCCAGCATCGGACCCTTCACCACGTCGCCGATGGCATAGATGCCGGCGACATTGGTCTTGAAGTGGCCGTCGATCTCGACGCGGCCGCGATTGTCGAGCACGACGCCGGCTTCTTCGAGGCCGAGGCCTGCCGTGTACGGCTTGCGGCCGGTGGCGACGAGAACGACATCGGCATCGAGCACGACCTTGTCGCCGCCCTTGACCGGTTCGAAGGTAACCTTCGCGCCATTGCCTGTTTTTTCGACGCCGACGACCTTGGCGCCGAGATGGAATTCGATGCCCTGCTTGGCAAGCATGCGCTGGAATTGCTTGGAGACTTCGCCGTCCATGCCGCCGAGGATGGTGTCGAGATATTCGACGACGGTAACCGTGGCGCCGAGACGCGACCAGACCGAGCCGAGCTCGAGGCCGATGACGCCGCCGCCGACCACGATCATCTTGCCCGGCACCTTGTCGAGCGCGATGCCACCCGTGGAGGAGATGATGACCTTCTCGTCGATCTCGAGAGGCACGCCCGGGATGCCGGCAACGTCGGAGCCGGTGGCGATGACGATGTTCTTGCCCTCGATCTCGGTCACCTTGCCGTCGTCGGCCGTGACGGCGACCTTGCCGGCGGAGACGATCTTGCCGGTGCCCTGGAAGGCATCGATCTTGTTCTTCTTGAAGAGGAAGGCCACGCCATCGACGTTCGACTTCACGGTCGCATCCTTGTGCGCCAGCATCTTGCCGAGGTTCAGCTTCGGTGCGGCGACTTCGACGCCGAGGGCGTCCATGCCATGGCCGGCATGATGGAACACTTCGGAAGCGTGCAGCAGCGCCTTGGACGGGATGCAGCCGACATTGAGGCAGGTGCCGCCATAGGTCGCGCGCTTTTCGACGACCGCGACCTTCAGGCCGAGCTGCGCTGCCTTGACTGCGCAGACATAGCCGCCGGGGCCGGTTCCGATAATGATCACATCGTAGGACATGTTTGATTTCCTTGTTTTGTATCTTTGTTAGTCAGTCGCCCGTGCCAAGGCGAGGCGGATGCCGAAGCCGACGAGCGCCGCTCCGGTGATGCGGTTGAACCATTTGCCTGATGCGATGAAGCGATCGCGGACCGGCTTGACGGTGAAGAAGGTGGAGACGCCTGCGAACCAGGCGACAAGCGCCGCCGCCATGCCGATGCCGTAGCTGAACTGGATGAGCGCCGGCGTATCGTGATGCACGAGCGTCGAAAACAGTGACAGAAAGAACAGCACCGGCTTCGGATTCAGCGCATTGGTGACGAAGCCCGTCGCCAGGCAGCGCCAGGCGGAGACCGGCTTGCGGTCCTCCTCGGTGATCTCGACGTCCTTCACCTTGAAGCCCGGTTCGCGGAACGACTTGATGCCCAGATAGACGAGATAGAGAACGCCGGCCCATTTGATCAAGCTGAACAGGACGAGCGACTGCGACACGATCAGGCCAAGGCCGAGAATGGTATAGCTGATGTGGAAGAGCAGCGAGAAGCCCATGCCGAGCCCGGTCATCATGGCGGCGCGGCGGCCATGCACGATGCTCTGGCGCAGGATCACGGCAAAATCAGCGCCCGGAACGACGATGAAGATCGAGAACACCGCCATCAGGCCGAGAAATTCGAGAATATACTGCATGTCACCTATCCGTTCCGATCAGCGACCGCCGCTCACATCGAGCACGGCACCCGTTATATAGGATGCGTGCGGGCTCAAAAGGTAGAGGATGGCGTCGGCGACCTCGTCGGCCGTTCCCGCTCGTTTCATCGGCAATTGCGGCGCGATATCGCGCGCCCGATCCGGCAGGCCGGCGGCCGCGTGGATATCCGTATCGATGATCCCCGGCCGCACGGCATTGACGCGGATGCCTTCCGCCGCCACTTCACGCGCAAGCCCCACGGTGAACGTATCGATCGCGCCCTTGGAGGCGGCATAGTCGACATATTGTCCGCCGCCGCCGAGCGTTGCCGCCATCGAGGAAACATTGACGATCACCCCGCCCTTGCCGCCATGCCGGGTCGACATGCGGCGCACGGCTTCGGCGGCGGCCAGCATCGAGCCGGTGACGTTGATGCGGAACATGCGGTCGAGCCGCTCCGGCGTCATCTCGTCCAGGCGCTGGATAGTGTCGACGATGCCGGCATTGTTGACGAGCCCGTCGACGCGGCCGAAATGCGCGTCGACTTTGGCGAAGATGGCTTTGATATCCTCGGGCTTGCCGACATCGCCGGCGATCGCTATCGCCTCGCCGCCGGCGTCAACGATCGTCCCCACCACAGCCTCTGCCGCATCCTTGTTTGACGCATAATTGACCGCCACGGCCCAGCCATGCTGGGCGGCGGCCAGGCAAACCGCCGCACCGATGCCGCGGCTGCCGCCGGTCACGAGAAGAACAGGTACTTCGTCGGTCATTGATTGCATCCTTTCAGGCTGAGGACGTCCCAGGGTGCGACAGTCGCTTTCCCTTTGCCCCACAGCGACGACTTCTGGATCGAGGGACCAAGCGCCGGCAGGAACAGCCGGTCCGCCGCGCTCTCGCCTTCCGCCGGCAATGCCCGGATATGGCCCTTCAGATCGGAGGCGTAGACCATGCCCTGCCAGACGGTGCAGGCCCGAAGATCCGCGCCGGTGACATCGCCCTCGGGGCATTCGAACATGATCCGGCCATCGGCGCGCAGCTGATCGTCACTGCGCATGACGATGCCTTCGGCCACGATGGCGGTGTTGCGCACGGCGAGCTTGAACCTGTTGCTGACGGCAGATTCCGACCCCATCGGCTCGAACCGCAACTCGTAGGCATTGTCCATATCGACGTAGACGGCCTTTTCCTGCACGCATTCCTCCGCATGAACTGCGGCGGGAGCCACCGCGCAGGCGAATGTTATCAAGGGCATCGAGGCCAGCCGTGCCATCATGTTCTGAGCCGGCATGGTCATTCCCCTCCCGGCTCATGCCGGCCATCGGCATTTTCGATCACGCCGAAATCGGTAAACAGAACGAGCGGCCGGCCGCTGGCATCGAGTCCCCAGAAAACCGGATAGAAGCCGTCGCCCCAGCCGCTCCAGAAAATGGCGACGTTGCCGCGCTTGCCGGATATCGGCCGATGCATGACATAGTTGTCGCTGTTGGCGCCGAGTTCGGACGCCAGAACATCATCATAGTAATTGACGTCAGACGACGCCTTCTCCAGCTGGACCTGCTTTTCGCGTTCCTGGATCAGCGCATAGGTATCGGCATCCATGTAGCAGCCGAGACCGGCATCGACCGGATAGCCGAAGAATTCGTCATTCTTCAGCGAATTGATATCCTGACCGGGGATCACGGCCAGTTCCCAGCGCACCGGCTTGCCCTCGGCGAAGCGCATACCGGCTGCGGCGATGCGGCCGAAAGCCTGATAGAGAGTGACGGGATAATCACCTGGGGAAACAGCACGAGTGAGCGCGGTACGGTCAGGCCCGACGAGCGGATCGCTGGCGACGATGCGCCCGGAGGTCAGCTCGACCTTGCCGATGCGCAGGACGTTGATCGAGCGGGTCGCAAGATCGGCGTCGCTAAGCGACGCCAGATCGAGATTGCTGCTGAGCTTGGAAATGTCGAGTTCGGCCGCTTCAGCGGACGCTGGCACCCATGCGGCGACGGCGCACATCAATCCGCGCAGCGTCCGCATGGGCCATGTCGACATGATCCAACGCTCCCCTTAGAGATCGAGAACGAGACGTTCCGGATCTTCCAGGCTTTCCTTGACGCGCACGAGGAAGGTAACCGCTTCCTTGCCGTCCACCATGCGGTGGTCGTAGGAGAGCGCCAGATACATCATCGGGCGGATGACGACCTGGCCGCCGATGGCGATCGGACGCTCCTGGATCTTGTGCATGCCGAGAATGCCCGACTGCGGCGCATTGAGGATCGGCGAGGACATCAGCGAACCGTAGACGCCGCCATTGGTGATGGTGAACGTACCGCCCTGCATGTCGGCCATCGACAGCGTGCCGTCGCGAGCAGCCTTCGCCAGACGGCCGAGCTCCTTCTCGACTTCGGCAATCGACATCTGGTCGGCATCGCGGATAACAGGAACGACCAGGCCCTTGTCGGTGCCGACCGCCATGCCGATGTGGCAGTAGTTCTTATAGATGATGTCGGTGCCGTCGATCTCGGCGTTGACAGCCGGCAGTTCCTTCAGCGCGTGGGTAACGGCCTTGGTGAAGAAGCCCATGAAGCCGAGCTTCACGCCATGCTTCTTCTCGAAGATGTCCTTGTACTTGTTGCGCAGGTCCATGACAGCCTTCATGTCCACCTCGTTATAGGTGGTGAGCATGGCGGCGGTGTTCTGCGCATCCTTGAGGCGGCGAGCAATCGTTTGGCGCAGGCGCGTCATCTTCACGCGCTCTTCGCGGCTGACGTCCTCGACGGCGGTCGGGGCGCGAGCGGCAACGGGTGCGGCCGGTGCGGCGGCAGGCGCCGAAGCAGCCTTGGCGACAGCGGCGATGGCATCGCCCTTCAGGACCTGGCCGCGCTTGCCGCTGCCTTCAACCTGATCGGCGGAGAGATTGTTTTCGGCAAGCAGCTTGGCTGCGGCCGGTGCCGGCGGCATGGAAGAAGCCGGAGCGGAAACGGCGGGCGCTGCAACCGGTGCGGCAGCGGCCGGTGCCGGAGCAGCCGGAGCCGCAGCCTGTGCCGGAGCGGCGGCAGCGCCGTTGCCGGCGGAGATCTGGCCGAGCAGCGCGCCGAGGCCTACGGTTTCGCCGGCCTGGGCAACGATTTCGGAAAGCGTGCCAGCGGAAGGCGCCGGAACTTCGATCGTGACCTTGTCGGTTTCGAGTTCGAGAAGCGGCTCATCAGCCTTGATGGCATCGCCGACCTTCTTGAACCAGGTACCGACGGTCGCTTCGCTGACGGATTCGCCGAGGGTAGGAACGCGGATTTCAGTGGCCATTGTTCAAATCCTGATTTTCGTCATTATGAGTTAGATGGAATTCCGGCGACAGAGGGCCGGCGGACGGGTGATACGCCGCAGCGCTGGCGTCCGGACAACGATAGCGGTCGACCGGGCTTTTGCTTGATCGTGGCGATAGGCTGCATGTTGCTGCATGACGGCCATCTTCTCCCCCGTCGCATCATGCGGAAGGCTGGAGCGCGACGACGCGATTTTCAAACGAAAACGCGTCATCGCGCAACCCCTCAACCGCCGAGCGCGTCCTCGAGGAACGCCGCAAGCTGCGACAGATGCTTGGACATCAGGCCCGTCGCCGGAGAGGCGGCGGCCGGACGGCCGGTGTAGCGAACGCGCTGGTACTTGGCATCGATATGGGCAAGCACCCATTCCAGATAGGGATCGATGAAGGACCATGCGCCCATGTTCTTCGGCTCTTCCTGGCACCAGACCATTTCCGCATTGCGGAAGCGGCTGAGCTCGTTGATGAGAGCCTTGGCCGGGAACGGGTAGAGCTGTTCGATGCGCAGCAGGTAGACATCGTCGATGCCGCGCTTCTCGCGCTCTTCCAGGAGATCGTAGTAGACCTTGCCCGAGCAGATGACGACGCGACGGATCTTATTGTCCTTCTGCAGCTTGATCGGGCCGTCCTTGATCACTTCCGCATCGTCCCACAGCAGGCGGTGGAACGAGCTTTCGCCCGCCATCTCCGCAAGCGTCGACACGGCGCGCTTGTGGCGCAGCAGCGACTTCGGCGTCATCAGGATCAGCGGCTTGCGGAAGTCGCGTTTCAGCTGACGGCGCAGGATGTGGAAGTAGTTCGCCGGCGTCGTGACGTTGGCGACCTGCATGTTGTCTTCGGCGCAGAGCTGCAGATAGCGCTCCAGGCGAGCCGAGGAGTGTTCCGGACCCTGGCCTTCATAGCCATGCGGCAGCAGACAGACGAGACCGGACATGCGCAGCCACTTGCGTTCGCCCGACGAGATGAACTGGTCGAAGACGACCTGCGCACCGTTGGCGAAGTCGCCGAACTGGGCTTCCCAGAGGGTCAGCGCATTCGGACGGGCAAGCGAATAGCCGTATTCGAAGCCGAGAACCGCTTCTTCCGACAGCATCGAGTTAATGACTTCGTAGCGGGCCTGGGTCGGCGACAGATTGGCAAGCGGAATGTAGCGCTCTTCGGTCTCCTGATCGTAGAGAACCGAATGACGCTGCGAGAAGGTGCCGCGTTCGCAGTCCTGACCGGACAGGCGGATCTTGTGGCCTTCGACGACGAGCGAACCGAAGGCCAGGGCTTCCGCCATCGCCCAGTCGATACCCTCGCCAGTCTGCACCATGTTGGCGCGGTTCTCCATGAAGCGCTGGATGGTGCGGTGCGCATGGAAGCCAGCCGGGATTTCCGACAGCTTGCGGCCGATTTCCTTCAGCGACTTCATCGGCACGGCGGTCTTGCCGCGGCGCTGCTCGTCGGCGTTGTCGGCCGTGTGCAGGCCGGACCACTCGCCGTCAAGCCAGTCGGCCTTGTTCGGCTTGTAGGACTGGCCGGCTTCGAATTCCTGCTCGAGATGGGCGCGCCAATCGGCCTTCATCTTTTCGACTTCGCCTTCGGTCAGCACGCCTTCGCTGACCAGCCGCTGAGAGTAGATCTGCAGGACCGTGCTGTGCGCGCGGATGACCTTGTACATGTTCGGCTGCGTGAAGGACGGCTCATCGCCTTCATTGTGGCCGTAGCGGCGGTAGCAGAACAGGTCGAGGACCACAGGCTTGTGGAACTTCATGCGAAATTCGGTCGCGATCTTCGCCGCATAGACGACGGCTTCAGGATCATCGCCGTTGACGTGGAAGATCGGCGCTTCGATCATCTTGGCGACGTCGGACGGATAAGGCGACGAACGCGAGAAGGCCGGATTGGTGGTGAAACCGATCTGGTTGTTGATGATCACGTGCATCGTGCCGGCAACGCGATGGCCGCGCAGGCCGGAGAGGCCGAGAATTTCGGCAACCACGCCCTGGCCGGCGAAAGCCGCGTCACCATGGATCAAGAGCGGCACGACCTTGGCGCGTTCGGAGAGCGGAATGATGTCGCCATCCCATTGGGTGGCGCCCATGTCCTGCTTGGCGCGGGCCTTGCCCATGACCACGGGATTGACGATTTCCAGATGCGACGGGTTTGCCGTCAGCGAGACGTGCACCTTGGCGCCGTCGAAATCGCGATCCGAGGATGCGCCGAGGTGATACTTGACGTCGCCCGAACCTTCGACTTCGTCCGGCGCGTAGGAGCCGCCCTTGAACTCGTGGAAGATCGCGCGGTGCGGCTTGCCCATGACCTGGGACAGCACGTTCAGGCGGCCGCGGTGGGCCATGCCGAAGACGGCTTCCCTCAGACCAAGTTGGCTGCCGCTCTTCAGGATCTGTTCGAGCGCCGGAATCAGTGATTCGCCGCCATCGAGGCCGAAGCGCTTGGTGCCCTTGAACTTGACGTCGAGGAACTGCTCGTAGCCTTCAGCTTCGATGACCTTCTGCAGGATAGCCTTCTTGCGCTCGGGATTGAACGCAATGCCCTTGTCCGGCCCTTCGATGCGCTCTTGAATCCATGCCTTTTCCTCCGGGTTGGAGATGTGCATGAATTCGACGCCGAGGGTGGAGCAATAGGTGCGCTCAAGGATCTCGATCATCTCGCGAATGGTCGCGAATTCGAGGCCGAGCACGTTGTCGATGAAGATCTTCCGGTCGAGGTCCGCATCGGTAAAGCCATAGGCTTCCGGCGACAGCTCCTTGTAGTCTTCAACGGCGGCGGCGATGCCGAGCGGGTCGAGCTTGGCGTGCAGATGGCCGCGCATGCGATAGGCGCGGATCATCATGATGGCACGCACGGAATCCCGCGTCGCCTGCAGGACGTCGGTCGCGTCGGCCGGCGCGCCAGCAGTTTCAGCCTTCGCCTTCAGCTTGGTTTCGATGACCTTTTCGACAACGCCCCAGTCGCCGTCGAGCGCGGAAACGAGATCGCCCTTTGCCGGGATTGGCCAGTTCTTGCGCTGCCAGGAGGCGCCCTTGGCTGCCCTCTTCACGTCGTCGGGGCTATCCTCGAGCGCCTTGAAGAAAGACCGCCATTCGTCGGAGACCGATGAAGGATCGTCCTCGTAGCGCGCATAAAGCTGCTCAATATAGGCAGCGTTGGCGCCATCCAGGAACGAGGTGATCTGAAACTGCTCGTTGGCTTCTTGCCTTGCCATGGTGAATCTGCGGGCGCTCTCGCCCGTCTCCCAACTTGTTTGCATTGCCGGTTTTCGGGTCCCCGGCGACCGTATTTCGTTCGCGGCCATCAAGGCCAAAGGTATGCACTTGCGAATGTCGGAACCGGACGGGACAGACAGCTGCCGCCCCGTCCGGCCTTGCTATAGGTAGGCTCAGCCCTTCAGGACTTCCACCAGCGTCTTGCCGAGACGCGCCGGCGACGGCGACACGCGGATGCCCGCCGCCTCCATCGCTGCGATCTTGTCTTCCGCGCCACCCTTGCCGCCGGAAATGACGGCGCCGGCATGACCCATCGTGCGGCCGGGAGGTGCCGTGCGGCCGGCGATGAAGCCGACCATCGGCTTCTTGCGGCCCTTCTTGGCTTCGTCCTTGAGGAACTGCGCTGCTTCTTCTTCAGCCGAACCGCCAATTTCGCCGATCATGATGATCGACTTGGTTTCGTCGTCGGCGAGGAACATTTCCAGGATGTCGATGAATTCGGTGCCCTTGACCGGGTCGCCGCCGATGCCGACAGCCGTCGTCTGGCCGAGGCCTTCATTGGTGGTCTGGAACACAGCTTCATAGGTCAGAGTGCCGGAACGCGAGAGAACGCCGACGGAGCCCTTCTTGAAGATGGAGCCCGGCATGATGCCGATCTTGCATTCGTTCGGAGTCAGAACGCCCGGGCAGTTCGGCCCGATCAGACGCGACTTCGACTTCAGAAGGCGATCCTTGACCTTGACCATGTCGGCAACCGGAATGCCTTCCGTGATGCAGACGATCAGCGGGATCTCGGCTTCGATCGCTTCGAGGATCGCGGCCGCGGCACCTGCCGGCGGTACGTAGATGACCGAAGCGTTGGCGCCGGTCGCGTCCTTGCCTTCGGCGACGGACTTGAAGATCGGCAGCTTTTCGCCGTCCTTGCCGGTCCAGGTTTCACCGCCCTTGGAGGGGTGGATACCGCCGACCATCTTCGTGCCGTGATAGGCAAGCGCCTGTTCGGTGTGGAAGGTACCGGTCTTGCCGGTCAGGCCCTGAACCAGAACCTTGGTGTCTTTGTTAATCAGAATGGACATGCGAGGCCTTTGTTACGAGAGGTTGGAAGACGCGGAGGCAACGCGACGATAGACGCCGCTGACGACCTCCTGCCATGTATCGCTGCCGGCGGGCGAGAAAGTGACGCCCATACGGTAGCAGTCTTCATTTTCGAACTGGAAGAGAGTGCGTTGTTGACCGCGCGGCGAGACCTTGGTCAGCACAAGCTTGTCGTCGATCCATTCGCCGGAAGCCGGCGCGGCGGGCGTAAAGCCCACCGTATCGAACTGATAGAGCTTGTAGGCCTGATCCGCAGCGTCGAAGCCGAGAATGTTCCGGGCTTCGAACGATGTGCTGCCGTCCCGCGTCTGCACGTAGCGTTGTTCGACGAAAAATCCGCCGAACAAACACTCGGCCGTGAGCTGCGCGGTTGCCGTACCTTCCTTCGTCCAGGCCGAAGCCGCGACGCGCTCTTCCCCTCCCCAGGTGCCGGCAAAGGCACCGAGGCGGAAATGAGCAGCCGTTGGAACGAAGGAAGCAGCCATCTCGATCAGCCCTTGACTGCCTTCACGATCTTCTGGGCGGCATCGTCCAGGTCATCGGCGGAGATGACGTTGAGACCGGATTCGTTGATGATCTTCTTGCCGAGCTCGACATTGGTGCCTTCGAGGCGAACGACGAGCGGAACCTTCAGACCGACTTCCTTGACGGCTGCAAGCACGCCTTCGGCAATGACGTCGCACTTCATGATGCCGCCGAAGATGTTGACCAGAATGCCCTGGACAGCCGGATCGGCGGTGATGATCTTGAAGGCGGCCGTGACCTTTTCCTTGGTGGCGCCACCGCCGACATCAAGGAAGTTCGCCGGCTCAGCACCGTAGAGCTTGATGATGTCCATGGTTGCCATGGCGAGACCGGCGCCGTTGACCATACAGCCGATGTTGCCGTCGAGGGCGACATAGGCGAGATCATATTCGTGCGCCTGGATTTCCTTCTCGTCTTCTTCTGACGTGTCGCGGAGCGCGCGGACGTCTTCATGACGGAAGAGCGCGTTGCCGTCGAAGGAAACCTTGGCGTCGAGAACGCGCAGGCGGCCGTTGGTCATGACGATCAGCGGGTTGACTTCGAGGAGCGCCATGTCCTTTTCGACAAAGGCCTTGTAGAGGATCGGGAAGAGCTTGGCGGCATCTTCGCGGGCAGCACCCTCGAGCTTCAGCGCGTCGGAAAGGGCAGCCGTGTTGGCAGCCGTCACACCCGTCGACGGATCGATGGCGACGGTGATGATCTTTTCCGGCGTGTCGTGCGCGACGGTCTCGATGTCCATGCCGCCTTCGGTCGAAACGACGAAAGCAACCTGACCGACGGAACGGTCGACCAGGATCGAGAGATAGAGTTCGCGGTCGATGTCGGCGCCGTCTTCGATGTAGAGGCGGTTGACCTGCTTGCCGGCCGGGCCGGTCTGCTTGGTCACCAGCGTGTTGCCGAGCATGTCCTTGGCGTTGGCGACAACGTCGTCAACCGACTTGGCGAGGCGAACGCCACCCTTGGCGTCCGGGCCGAGTTCCTTGAACTTGCCCTTGCCGCGGCCGCCGGCGTGGATCTGGCTCTTGACGACGTAAAGCGGCCCCGGAAGCTGCTTGGCAGCTGCGGCGGCTTCGTCGGCGGAGAAGATGGCAACGCCGTCCGCGACGGGTGCGCCATAGGTCTTCAGCAGAGCCTTGGCCTGATATTCATGAATGTTCATGGGTCTATCCCTGTTGGAAGGCGGAAATTACTTCAGCGACGGCGCGATGGTGGCGCAGGCTTCGCAGAGGCCGGCAACGGCTGCGACCGACTTGTCGAAGGCTTCCTTTTCGGCCTTGTTCAGGTCGATCTCAATGACGCGCTCGATGCCGCCGGCACCGATGACGGTGGGAACGCCGACATACATATCCTTGACGCCATACTGGCCATCGAGGTGAGCGGCGCAAGGCAGCACGCGCTTCTTGTCCTTGAGGTAGGATTCGGCCATCGCGATGGCGGAAGCAGCCGGAGCGTAGTAAGCGGAACCGGTCTTGAGCAGGCCGACGATTTCGGCGCCGCCGTCACGGGTGCGCTGGATGATTTCTTCGAGGCGCTCGGCGGTGAGCCAGCCCATGGTGACGAGGTCGGTCAGCGGGATGCCGGCAACGGTCGAGTAACGAGCGAGCGGCACCATCGAGTCGCCGTGACCGCCGAGAACGAAAGCCGTGACGTCTTCGACTGATACGTTGAATTCCTTGGCGAGGAACAGGCGGAAGCGCGACGAGTCGAGCACGCCGGCCATGCCGACGACCTTGTTGGCCGGCAGGCCCGAGAACTTCTGCAGGGCCCAGACCATGGCGTCGAGCGGGTTGGTGATGCAGATCACGAAAGCGTTCGGGGCATATTTCTTGATGCCGGCGCCGACCTGCTCCATGACCTTGAGATTGATGCCGAGAAGATCGTCGCGGCTCATGCCCGGCTTGCGGGGAACGCCGGCGGTGACGATGCAGACGTCGGCGCCTTCGATCGCGGAATAGTCGCTGGCGCCGGTGAGATTGGCGTCGAAGCCTTCGACGGGCGAAGACTGTGCGATGTCGAGACCCTTGCCCTGAGGAATGCCGTCCGCGATGTCGAACAGGACGATGTCGCCCAGTTCCTTCAGGCCGGCGAGATGCGCCAGCGTGCCACCAATCATGCCAGAACCAATAAGTGCGATCTTGTTGCGCGCCATTTCGGTGTATCCTTTGCGATCAAAATCCGTGGCGGGACACCGTGAAAGGCATCCACAATAGCCGCCAATCGCATAGACCCAAAGGGTGAAATTGGCAATTGATTATTTTGAGATCAGGAATTTCAATCGGTTAGATCGAAAATGTCTTACGTAAACGTAAGATATTCTGTCACCGAATTGTTACTCGGCGGCACGCCTGGCCGGAGTCTGGGCCAGATATTCTGCGCTGCGCATTTCGAAAAGCCGCGATGCCGTGCGGTCGAATTCGAAGCCTTCCGTGCCCCGCCGCTCTTCCAGCAGTTCCTCCGGCATGGCCGCCGCGGAGACGTAAAGGCGGATATTATGATCGTAAAGCGTGTCGACGAGAATAATGAAACGTTTGGTCTGATTGCGCTTATCCGGCCCAAGCTTCGGTACGCGATCGAGGAAGATCGTATCGAAGCGTTCAGCTATGGCGAGAAAATCGGCAGGCCCGAGCGGCGCGTCGCAGAGATCGGCGAATGAAAAGCGCGCCATGCGGTCGACGGCCAGAGGCACCTGAATGGAGCGCCCCTTCATCGGGATTTCCATCGGCTGCGCCTTGCGCCCGTGCAATGCCTGCATCCAGGAGGCATCCATCGCCATCTCGGCACGCTGGTCGAGCGGGGTGAGATAGACGGGCTGGCTGTTCAGCTTCTCCATGCGGTAATCGGTCGGCGAATCCAGCGTCGCGATATCGACATGCTTCTTCAACAGATCGATGAAGGGCAGGAAGAGGCCGCGATTGAGCCCGTCGCGATAGAGATTGTCCGGCTCGACATTCGAGGTCGCGATCAGCACGCAGCCGAGCGAAAACAGCTCGGAAAACAGCCGCGACAGGATCATCGCATCGGCAATGTCAGTGACCGTGAATTCGTCGAAGCAAAGCAGTTCGGCTTCGGCATAAAGATCGGCGGCAACGGGCGGGATGGGATCGGTCTGCTTCGTCTCGCCGTTCTTGAATTTCAGCCGCTGTGCCGCGATGCGGTTGTGCACATCGGTCATGAATTCGAAAAAATGCGCCCGGCGCTTCTTCTGGCAGGGCGCCATGGAGAAGAACATGTCCATCAACATGGTCTTGCCGCGCCCGACGCTGCCGTGAATATAGAGGCCCTTGATCGTCTCGGCGGACTTCTTGCGCGCAGCAAACATCCAGCCGAGCGCGCTGGATTTGGCCGCGGGCCGCTTCCGCTTGAGATCGGCAAGCACGCGGTCCAGCATTTTCGCCACATCCATCTGCGCCGAATCCACTTGGAGGGATCCGGACGCCGTCAGCGCCTTTAGCTGTTCGCAGACGCTGAGCGAGTAATCTGGCATGGGCTGCATGGGGAAATATCCGCCTGTGCAAATGGGGGCGCATCCAAGGGATGCTGCCCCTTCAAATAAGCTTATCGGCTGAGGCTGAGCGGCTGGCCGGAGGCGGTCGAGCCGTCAAAGCGGGAATCGGCTGTCTTGTAGACCGTGCCGATCGTCGAGCCGTCACGATTTTTCAGGAGAACCTGCTTGCCGGAAACTTCCCATGAACCCATCGCGGTCAGTTCGCCCGCGCAACCACGCGTACCGCCGCGCGAGCCGCCGCCGAGGTTCGTCAGCGTCAGGAACATGTCGCAGCTCGATCCGCCATTGCTGACCTTCCAGCTACCGACCATCGATTCCTTCGTGACATCCATGGCGGAAGCCGCCATTGCCTGCTGTTGCTGCGGATTGGCCGCATTCGGCACGCTCGTCGGAGCAGCCGGGAATTGCGAACCGTTGCCGGCGCCTGCGGGCGGAAGCTGGCTGGATTGTACGGAAGGAACCGGCTGGGCCTGCAGTGGCGGGGCAGAATAACTGTCATTGTTGTATGCCGTGCGCTGGCAACCGGCAAGCGACAGGCCAATCGCCGCAGCCGTCACTGCATATCTAAACTGCATCATCACACTCCTAGTTGATTGTCCACCGCTGACATCTGCGAAGTCATGTTTAATGATGTCCGAATTATCGTATTTCACTTTGGTTAATCAAGTCGATACCGCTACAAATTGCCGTAGGCGATAGCTGGGCAAGAATCGGGTGGTTTCAAGGCTAATCCGCCAGCCTCGCCCAAAATGGATGCAAGTGGCAAATTTCGGCATCCTCGCCGATCCCATCCGAGACGGGACGATATCTCATCTCGCCTGGAGGGCCACGCGGGCGCTTCGGCAAATCTGCCGAAGCATTCTCTCCTCGTTCGCGGTCAAATGGACGGAAACGGCAGGTCAGACCCGCCGCTCGACCATCATCTTTTTGATTTCGGCGATCGCCTTGGCCGGGTTCAGACCCTTCGGGCAGGTCTGGGCGCAGTTCATGATCGTGTGGCAGCGATAGAGGCGGAAGGGATCTTCGAGGTTGTCGAGGCGTTCACCCTTGGCTTCGTCTCTGGAGTCGATGAGCCAACGATAGGCCTGCAGCAGGACGGCCGGACCGAGATAGCGGTCGCCGTTCCACCAATAGCTCGGACAGGAGGTCGAGCAGCAGGCGCACAGGATGCATTCGTAGAGACCGTCGAGCTTCAGGCGGTCCTCATGGCTCTGCTTCCATTCCTTGGCCGGCGGCGGCGATACCGTCTTCAGCCAGGGCTCGATCGAGCGGTGCTGGGCGTAGAAATTCGTCAGATCCGGCACGAGGTCCTTGACGACGGGCATATGCGGCAGCGGATAGATCTTTACCGTGCCCTTGATCTCGTCCAGCCCCTTGGTGCAGGCGAGCGTGTTGGTGCCGTCGATATTCATGGCGCAGGAGCCGCAAATGCCTTCGCGGCAGGAGCGGCGCAGCGTCAGCGTCGGATCGATCTTGTTCTTGATATAGAGCAGGCCGTCGAGCACCATCGGGCCGCAATCGTCGATATCAATATAGTAAGTATCGATGCTCGGGTTCTGGCCGTCATCCGGGCTCCAGCGATAGACGCGGAATTCGCGCGTATTCTTGGCGCCGACCGGCTTCGGCCAGACCTTGCCTTCGCGCATCTGAGAGTTCTTGGGGAGAGCGAGTTCAACCATGGTCAGTTCCTCTCAGATCAGTACACGCGTGCCTTCGGCTCGATCTTGTGCGGATCGATGCCTTCGGCGATCAGGTCGGTGTGAACGGGACGGTAGTCCAGCTTCACGTCGCCTGCCTCGTTGACCCAGGCAAGCGTATGCTTGCGCCAGATTTCGTCGTTACGGCCGGCGAACTTGCCCTCGGTATAGTCCTCGCGGGCGTGCGAGCCGCGGCTTTCCTTGCGGGCCTCGGCGCCATAGATCGTCGTGATGGCGTTGGCCATCAGATTGTGCAGTTCCAGCGTTTCGACGAGGTCGGAATTCCAGATCAGCGAGCGGTCGGTGACCTTGATGTCGGGCATTTCCTTCCAGATTTCCGAAAGGCGGCGGCAGCCGGATTCCAGCGATTCCTGGGTGCGGAACACGGCCGCGTCTTCCTGCATGGCGCGCTGCATCTTCTCGCGCAGTGCTGCCGTCGGCGTCGAGCCGCTGGCGTGGCGCAGGCGGTCGAAGCGTTCCATGATCTTGTCGCAGGCAGCGACATTGACCGGTGGAACCGGGCTGTTGCGGTCGATGACCTGGCCGGCGCGGATGGCGGCGGCACGGCCGAAGACCACAAGGTCGATCAGCGAGTTGGAACCGAGGCGATTGGCGCCATGCACCGATGCGCAGCCGGCTTCGCCGACGGCCATCAGGCCCGGCAGCACGCGCTCGGGATTGTTGCTGTCGGCGTTGAGCACTTCGCCCCAGTAGTTCGTGGGAATGCCGCCCATATTGTAGTGAACGGTCGGAAGCACGGGGATCGGATCGCGGGTCACGTCGACGCCGGCGAAAATGCGGGCGCTCTCGGAAATGCCGGGAAGGCGCTCGTGCAGCACGGCCGGATCGAGATGATCGAGATGCAGGAAGATGTGGTCCTTGTTCTTGCCGACGCCGCGTCCCTCGCGGATTTCCAGCGTCATGCAGCGCGAAACGACGTCACGCGAGGCAAGGTCCTTCGCCGAAGGCGCATAGCGCTCCATGAAGCGCTCGCCCTCGGAATTGACGAGATAGCCGCCTTCCCCGCGCGCGCCTTCGGTGATGAGACACCCCGAACCGTAGATGCCGGTCGGATGGAACTGCACGAACTCCATGTCCTGCAACGGCAGGCCTGCACGGGCCACCATGCCGCCGCCGTCGCCGGTGCAGGTATGAGCCGAGGTCGCCGAGAAATAGGCGCGGCCATAGCCGCCGGTCGCCAGCACCACCATCTTGGCGGCGAAGCGATGGATCGTGCCGTCGTCGAGGCACCAGGCAACGACACCAGTGCAGCGGCTGCCATCATCGGACATGATGAGGTCGAGCGCGAAATATTCGATGAAGAATTCGGCGTTGTTGCGCAGCGATTGGCCATAGAGCGTGTGCAGGATGGCATGGCCGGTACGGTCGGCGGCAGCGCAGGTGCGCTGTACCGGCGGTCCCTCGCCGAAATTCTGCATATGGCCGCCGAACGGGCGCTGATAGATCTTGCCCTCTTCGTTACGCGAGAAGGGCACGCCGTAGTGCTCGAGCTCGTAAACGGCCTTCGGCGCTTCCATGACCATATACTGCATGGCATCGACGTCGCCGAGCCAGTCGGAGCCCTTGACGGTATCGTAGAGATGCCACTGCCAGCTGTCCGGCGTCATGTTCTGCAGCGAGGCGGCAATGCCGCCCTGGGCTGCGACGGTGTGCGAACGGGTGGGGAAGACCTTGGTGATGCAGGCGGTGCGGAAGCCCTGTTCGGCCATGCCGAGCGTGGCGCGCAGACCCGCGCCGCCGGCCCCGACGACGATCACGTCATAGGAGTGGTCGATATACTTATAGGCTTTCCCGTTCTGAGCGGGTCCATTCTGAGCAGAAGAGTTCGGTGCCATGATGCAATTATCCTACGAACGCGATCTTCAGAATGGCGAAAAGACAGAGCCCCGCCACCACGACCGCGAAGAACGTGTTGAGCATGAGAAGGACGATCTTGCCGAATTCGCCGTGGACATAGTCCTCGATGATGACCTGCATGCCGATCTTCATATGGATGATGGCGGAGATCACCATCAGGCCGAAGATGACGGCGACGAGCGGGTTCGAGATCGCATGCACGACTTCGGCGTAGGGCGCGCCGGCATAGATCATCAAGAAGATGACGAAGAAGAGAAAGAGCGGAACGTTGGCAACGGCGGTCAGGCGCTGGCGCCAGAAATGATCGGTGCCTTCCTTGGCGGAACCGAGACCGCGGACTTTGCCCAGAGGAGTGCGCATATCCATGAGAAATATCCTTTAAAGCATGACCCCGAAAGGCGCCTAAGCGCTTCCGGGAACGATCATGCCAATCAACCCAGCCGTATGACGGTGCCGATGATCCAGACCAGCGCGGTCAGACAGATCGAAGCGATGAGCGTGGCCTTGGCCATCTTCGTCGAGACGGCGGGATCGAAACCGTACCCGAGGTCCCAGACGAAATGGCGCAGGCCGCCGATCATATGGTGCAGCAGCGCCCAGGTGTAGCCGAGCAGGATGATGCGGCCGATGATCGTGCCCATGATCCAGTTGACCAGCTCGAAATAGCCCTGGCCCGTCGCCGCGGCGATCAGCCACCAGGCGACCAGCAGCGTGCCGAAGTAGAGCGCGCCACCGGTGATGCGGTGGACGATCGACATGACCATGGTGGGGATGGGTTTGTAGATTTGCAGATGCGGCGACAGAGGCCGGTTTTGTGTGACGTTCGCCATCAGAACCTCGCGGCGTTACGATACGCTTAGAACCCGGTGATCCGGGGCAACGCGCGCACAGGGACATGCAGTGTGCGTTGCATCATTGCGACCATTAATCACCCAGACGCCTATCGACAAGCACAATTGATGCCTGCTTCGAATTTAATCGATTCGGATCGCTCTGCACTTTAGCGAGTATGCAGAGACGAGCTTTCCAATCCGGGCATTTACCATTTCATCAACCCTTGCGTGGACTTCGCTGCGATCTTGGCGCAATCTGTCGTTAAGTTTTCATTAACCGACCGAAGCGGAGCGATCATGAAGCCGCATCTTTTCAAGGCAGCAGTGCTCGTTTTAGCGGCAGCCACTCTTTCCTTCGCGCCGGCCTCGGCGGGCGACTACCGCCAGTGGCATCACCGCAACCATTCCGGCATCGTGCGCCTGAACCAGATTTCGACCCCGCAGCGTACCGGGCAGCAGCAGCCGGACAGAATCATTTTCATGGAACGGCATGAAGCGGCAAGCGCCGGCACCTATGCCGGCACGGCGGATGTCTACCAGGCCAATGGAGGAACCTATGTGCTGGGCTATGGCGGCTATAATCCCTATGCCCGCCCCGCCACGGCCCAGCTGAAGCCGAAGGCGAAAGTCATCGATGTCCGCTATGCCGACAACCCCTGCTCATACGAAGCGGGCGTCTGCGTTATCCGGCACTGACGGTCTTTAACCGGCAAGAAATCGCCAAACCGTCGTTTTCTTGACTTCGCTATCCTCGAGCGCGCGCGTGACGGGCACTTGATAGATTGCCCGCGCCTCCAGGCGGTCCTTCGGAAGATAGGCCCTGCCGGGATCTCCGACCAGAACCAGCCTCCCCTCACCGACCAGTTGCCGTAGCCAGGGAACGAGGCTCGCAGCAAAATCGCGATCGTAGAAGACGTCGCCGGCAAGGATGACGTCCGCATCCACAGTGCGGTCGATAATGTCATCGCCGGAGAAATCGATGGTGACGCCGTTTTCAACGGCATTGAGCCGGATCGCCGTACCCGCCCAGGGATCAATATCGACGGCCAATACATGGCTTGCGCCCGCGCGCTTGGCCGCAATAGCGACAAGCCCGGAACCGCTGGCAAAATCCAGCACGGTTTTGCCGGTCACGGTTTCCGGATGGTCGAGAATATAGCGCGCCAGGCCCTGGCCGCCGGCCCAGGCGAAGGCCCAGAACGGCGGCGGCAGGCCGATCTCTTCCAGCTCGTCCTCCGTCCTTAGCCACAGTTCATGCGCTTCGCTTGCAAGATGCAGGCGGATTTCCGGTACATGCGGCGGGGCCATCAGACTGGTATTGTTGCGGATGAAACTCTCAGGATCGGTTTTCACGAGGTCCTTTAGCCGGATCAGACCGGTGGATTGTCCAAACCGCCCATGCGGCAGACTTCGAGCCATTCCTCATCCGTCACCGGCTGCACGGAAAGCCGCATGGAGGTGACGAGCGCCATCTGCGAAAGCTTCGGATTGGCCTTGATATCCTTGAGGGTCACCGGATTTGGCATGTCACGCACGGCGCGGATGTCGACGCATTCCCAGCGCGGATCGTCCTTGGCGGTCGAATCCGGATGCGCCAGCGCGCAGACCTCGACAATGCCGACGACCTCCAGCCCGTCATTGGAGTGATAGAAGAAACCCTTGTCGCCGATCTGCATGGCCCGCATGTTGTTGCGGGCGAGATAGTTGCGCACGCCGGTCCACTCGGTGCCTTTTGCGCCGGCATCCTTCTGCTGCTGCCAGGACCAGGAGGACGGCTCGGATTTATAAAGCCAGTGCGCCATCTCTCATGCCTCCGGATTGTTGAAGACCCAATTGAACGGCTTGATCTCGACGCTCTCGAACAAGCCGGCCTTCGTGTAGGGATCGGCATCGGCAATCGTCTTGGCCACCTCGATGTTCTCGGCATCGACGACCACGAGGCTGCCGTTCGGCTTACCTTCGGCGTCCATGAACGGACCTGCCATCTTCAGCGTTCCTTCGACATTGAGCTTGTTCAGATGCTCCAGATGCGCAGGGCGCGTCTCCATGCGAACATTCAGATGACCGGGCTTGTCCTTGCAGACAAAGGCGAAAAGCATGGTTTAATTCTCCCAAGAAAGTCGAAATATTGATGGCGATGGATAAGGCCTTACTTGCGGGACGTCATCTCGTTTCTGCGCGAAGAGGGTTGATGATATCCAGACCCCAAAAGTCTTTTTCGTTGTCCGTGGCCAAAACACAGTCATTCACGACCGCTATAGAGGCAATAATCATATCAAAGGCGTTTCTTGGGCGCCCAATCGACCGCCCTTCGGCCATGAGTTGTGCCCAGATCAATCCAGCGCGCTCGTCAAAAGGAAGGATTCGCCCGGAAAATACTGCCTGCGGCCCTGCAGAGCTTGAAAACCATGCTTCCAGCAAACTACGCCTGCGACCCACCGGCATGATCAAAATACCGCGTCGAATCTCGGCCACCACGAGAGATGGAACAAATAAATCATCATCCGCTTGCTCCGCATACCATACCAGAAGCGCCTTCGAAGGCTCCGGTTTGATCGCATTGCTAACAATGTTGGTATCCAGCAAGTAGCGCGTCACAGATCGATCTCGCGCGGCTCGGTCCGCAGCCGTTCGAGATCCAGTTCAGCATCTTCGAGAGGAAAACTTCTGAGCGCGGCAATGACGCCGCCCTTTTTTGAAGGCTCTTTCGAGATCGTCTTAGTAACGACATCACGAATACGGGCCGCTTCGGCACCATCCTCTGCCAAATGCCGTGCCAGCGATCGAAGGAGCGCCTTATCCTCATCGAGCCCCAGCACCTCGAATCGCGCCAGACCGCGCTCGCCGAGGCGGGTGCGGTAGTTCTCGACTGCGCGCTTTTGCGAACTGCTCATCATTGCCTCCTGTATATCCAGTAATATATCCAGAGCAGCACCACTATTCAAGTTATTCCGTGGTGATCGGCCGCGTCATCAATTGCCCAATCGCGGTCGTTATGTCGAGCTTGCCGTCGATGATGGCGGAAACCGCGTCGGTGATCGGCATGTCGATGCCGAGTTCGTCGGCGAGCCGCGCGGCGACGGAAGCGGCATAGGCGCCTTCGACCAGCGCGCCATGCGTCGGATCGGCAGCCTTGCCTTCACCCAGCGCGATACCGAATCGCAGGTTACGGGATTGATGGCTGGTGGCCGTCAGCACGAGGTCGCCGAGGCCGGAAAGCCCGCGCACGGTTTCAGCCTTGCCGCCCTTGGCCGCGACGAAGCGCGACATCTCGGCAAGGCCGCGGCTGATCAGCGCGGCACGCGCAGAATCGCCGATGCCCCGTCCCTCGACGATGCCGCAGGCAATCGCGAGAACATTCTTCAAGGCACCACCGAGCTGCACGCCGATGCGGTCATCCGACGCATAGAGACGGAAGGTCGGGCCGGAAATCGCCTGCGCAAGCCTTTCGGCGACAGTCATGTCGGCGGCGGCGATCGCCATGGCTGTCGGCAGCCCGTTGGCGATATCGGAGGCAAAGCCCGGCCCGGAGAGAACGGCGATGGCATGCTCCGGCAGCTCACGCTCCAGCATGTCGGTCAGGAGATCGCCGGAAACCTTGTCGATACCCTTGGCACAGGTGACGACGACGGCATCCTTGGCGAGATAAGGCCCATAATGGCGGGCAGCATCGGCCTGTGCCTGCGAGGGCATGGCGAAGAGAACGATGCCGGCGTTGGAAACGGCATCCGCCTCGGCCGAAAACCGTAGCGAATCCGGCAGCTCGATCCCGGGCAGCACGGCATCATGCATGCGATCGGCGGCAAGATCCGCCATCAACCCGGCTTTCCGCCCGACGAGGGTGACGTCGCTGCGGCCGGTCAATGCGATGACGGCTGCGAGCGCCGTGCCGAAAGCGCCGGCGCCGATGACTGCGATCTGCTCGTTGCCACTCATGCCTTTGCTCCTCGTTTGCCGTGTCCGAGCAGGGTTTCCGCCTTCTGATCCAGCGGCCAGCGCGAGCGCGGCTGCACATCGAGGTCGTCAGGCGCCGCCCCAGTTGCCATGCGCTCCAGTCCCGCCCAGGCGATCATGACCGCATTGTCCGTACACAATCTCAATGGCGGCGCGATGAAGCGGAAACCGTTGGCATCGCAAAGTTCCTGCAGCGTGCGGCGCAGCTCGAGATTGGCGGCGACACCGCCCGCCACCACCAGTGACGGCCTTTCCTCAGTCTTCGGAAATTCCGTCTTGAAGCGCTGCAGGCCGCGGCCGATCCGATCCTTCAGCGTGCGCGAAATCGCCTTTTGGAATGAGGCGCAGATATCGGCGATATCCTGCTCCGTGACGGGCGCGATCGCCGTCGCGGCTTGCCGCACCGCCGTCTTCAGGCCAGAAAAGGAAAAATCGAGGCGCGTCTCGCCGACCAGCGGCCGCGGCAGATCGAACCGGTCCGGATTGCCGTTTTTCGCGGCAGCTTCCACTGCCGGGCCGCCGGGATAGGGCAATCCCAACAGCTTCGCCGTCTTGTCGAAAGCTTCGCCGAGCGCATCGTCGATCGTCGTGCCCCAGCGCTCGTATTCGCCGACACCGCGCACCAGGATCAGCTGCGTATGGCCGCCGGAGACGAGCAGCATGAGGTAGGGAAATGCAAGTCCGTCCGTCAGCCGCGCCGTCAGGGCATGGCCTTCCAGATGGTTGATGGCGTATAATGGCTTGCCGGTGGCGCGCGAAATCGCCTTGCCGGTCATCAGCCCGACGAGCAGGCCGCCGATAAGGCCCGGGCCGGATGTGGCGGCAATGGCATCGACGTCTGAGAGCGACACATTGGCGCGTTTCAATGCCTCGTCGATCAGCGTATCCAGCGCCTCGACATGCGCCCGCGCAGCGATTTCCGGCACGACGCCGCCATAGGCGCTATGCTCGTCCAGCTGGCTGAGAACGACATCGGAACAGACCGTCGGCGTGCCGTCATCCCGTCGCTCGACAATGGCCGCAGCGGTTTCGTCGCAGCTTGTTTCGATACCGAGAATGCGAAGAACGGATGCCATGGAGAAAGTTCGTTGCCTACAGGTCGATTGCGGTAAAGCGGAAATATGGTTACGGGAACTGTCGGTAACAACGGATCAAAGCGGATGCAAACAAAACCTTTCCGGATCGGCACGCGCGGCAGCCCACTGGCGCTCGCCCAGGCGCGAGAAGCGCGCGACCGCCTGATGGCGGCCCACGGCCTTCCGGAGGAGATGTTCGAAATCGTCGTTCTCACTACCAAGGGCGACCGCATCACCGACCGCTCTCTGGCGGCAATCGGCGGCAAGGGTCTGTTCACGGAAGAGCTGGAAGAGAAGCTGACCTCGGGCGATCTCGACTTCGCCGTGCACTCGGCCAAGGATATGGCGACGAAGCTGCCGCAGGGACTGGCGCTCACCGCTTATCTGCCGCGCGAGGACATCCGCGATTCCGTCATCGGCCGCACCGCGCCGAAATTGATCGAGCTGCCGCACGGCGCAACCGTCGGCTCGGCGTCGCTGCGCCGCCAGGCGCTGATCCGCCGCCTGCGCCCCGATATCAATGTCATCACCTTTCGCGGCTCGGTCCAGACCCGGCTCCGCAAGCTGGAAGAAGGACAGGCCGACGCGACCTTGCTGGCGCTCGCCGGCCTGAAGCGGCTCGGCATGGTCGAGGTCATCACTGATATTCTCGATCCGGACGAATTCCCGCCGGCACCCGCACAAGGCGCAATCGCCATCGAGAGCCGGATCGACGATATCAGGATGAACGACCTGCTTGCCGCCGTCAATGACGGACCAACCTTCGACGCGGTATCCTGCGAGCGCGCCTTCCTGGCCGCGCTCGACGGCTCCTGCCGTACGCCGATAGCCGGCTACGCAATCTGCGAAGGCGACCATCTGCGCTTCTTCGGCATGATCCTCACTCCGGACGGCAAGCAGGTGCATACGACCACCATCGAGGGCCACCGGCGCGATGCCGAGGCACTCGGCATCAATGCCGGCCAGGCGATTCGCGCCGAGGCCGGCAGCACCTTCTTCGAAGACTGGACCTGACGAAAGATGCGCGTCGTCGTCACCCGCCCCCAGCATTCGGGTGAACGCACCATGCGGCGGCTGGCGCAGATGGGACACGAGGCCTTCCTGCTGCCGCTCGCGGAACCCGTGCATCATGTCGCAGAAGCAGGGCGTGCGCTTCGGAGTACGCAGGGCGCCATCGCCGTCACCAGTGCCGAAGCAATCCGAGCGCTTGCAACATTAGATGCGGACCTGGCGCCGCATTTAGGTCGCCACCTCTTTACTGTAGGAAAGGCGACAGCCAAGGAGGCGGCTGATCTCGGATTCAGCAGTATCAGCATATCCGAAGGTGGTGGCACCGAGCTTGCCACCTTGATATCAAGCCATCCGACCGATCTGAATAGTGGCCCTCTCCTCTATCTCGCCGGCTTTCCGCGTGCCGCCGGATTCGAAGCCGGATTGACGGAGCTGCGTCTGCCGTTCGTCACCCTGGAATGCTATCGGATGCGGGATATTGTTCCCGACAATGCCGTTCTTCGCCGGCTTTTCACAGGCGCCCGGGCGGATGCCGTGCTGCTTTACTCCCATCAAACGGCGCAGCGCTTTTTCGGCCTACCCTTCGTCCAGGAAAATCCCGAAGCCTTCGCCGAAACGCGATTCCTCTGCCTGAGCGAGGCGATCGCCGAAGCTGTTCCGGCGCGGATGCATTCCCAGACCGACATCGCCGACATGCCGAACGAAGACCGGCTTCTGTCGCTCCTGATCCAGGCGTAACGCCGCAATTTTGATCTAAGGCCTTTCCATAATCGTCTTGTCTGTCTAACTTCGTTGCAGCGCATGATAAAGAGGACCTCATGGTATCGCGAAAACCGCCTAACCATTCGAAGCCCAACGACGAACCGGTCACGATCGACCTGGAAGCCGAAAAAACAGCGCAGGACGCAGCTCCCGAAGACGTGACGGAGCGCAGTCATGATGAACTTGGCTCCTCCTCCGCCAATGAAGTGGAAATGCCGCTCGAAACGGACAAGGAGCCGCTTCCCGAGGAACCGCAGGAGTCGGTCTTCGCTTCTACCCCGGAAGAACGGCAAACCACGACACAGCAGGCAGAGCCTGAGCTTCCTCATGCTGGGCAGCCACAGCAGCCGCCGCGCGAAGGCTCGACCTCGGGCCTCATCGCGGCCGGCATTGTCGGCGGCTTGATCGCCCTCGTCTGCGCCGGCGCATTGCAATATGCCGGTCTTCTGCCTGGCGGCCGCGCCGCCAAAGACAATTCCGCCGATATAGCCGCATTGAATGCCGAGATCGACGGGCTCAAGCAGAGCATCGCCAATCTCGCCGCCGCGCCGGCGGCCAAACCCGACGAGGCGCTTGCGGCCCGCGTCGCAGCGCTTGAGACGCGCGCGGCCAACGGCACGCCTGCGGGCGGATCGGGCGAGGCTGCAAGCACGGCATTCGATCAGAATATCGCCTCGCTGACCGGCGAAGTCGAGCAGCTGAAGGCGGATCTCAGCAAGGCGACCCAGAGCCAGGCTACTTCCGATGCCGAAGTCAGCAAGCGTCTCGACGACGCCGAAAAGAAACTGAGCGGACCGAGCCAGGAAAGCGCCGTTGCCCGCGCCATTGCCGCAGCTGCCTTGAAGGCGGCGATCGACCGCGGCGGCCCCTTCCAGCCTGAGCTTGACACCTTCGCCAATGTCGCGCCGGACGATCCAGCCGTTGCCGATCTCAAGAACTTCGCCCAGACCGGCGTTCCCTCCCGCGCCGACCTGATCCGTCAGGTCTCCGATGTTGCAACCGCAATCGTCGCAACGGCACAGACCGACGATCCGAACCAGAGCTGGAGCAGCCGCCTGATGTCGGGCGCCAAGTCGCTGGTGCAGGTCCGACCCGTCGGCAACGTGCCCGGCGACAGCATCGATGCCATCGCCGCCCGCTTCGAGGACAAGGTTAGGAACGGTGATCTGCCGGGCGCGGTGACCGAGTGGAACAGCCTGCCCGATGCCGCCAAATCGGCTTCGGCCGCCTTCAAGCAATCGCTGGAGGCCCGCATCCGAGTCGAGGATCTGGTGAGCGACGCCCTGTCGAAGGCAATCGCCAATACCGGGAAACAGAATTAGAGCATGATGCTGAAAAGTGTTAGGGGATTTCGAACGACATCATGCTCTACCTATTTGATTTTAGAGCGGATTCAGATTTTAGATCGTTTCGATCTAAAATCAGCCGGCTCTAATGACGGAGCGCAGCAATGATCAGACTGCTTATCTTCGCCATTCTCGTCCTGGCTCTCGGCTATGGTTTTTCGTGGCTCGCGGATCGTCCCGGCGATCTGTCACTGGTTTGGGGAGGCCAGCTTTACCAGACCAAGCTGATCGTCGCCGCCGCGATCCTGATTGCGCTCGTCGCGGCCGTCATGATCCTCTGGTGGTTCGTGCGGTTGATCTGGACCTCGCCTCACTCGGTTACCCGCTATTTCCGCGCCCGCAAGCGGGATCGCGGCTATCAGGCGCTGTCGACGGGCCTGATTGCAGCCGGCGCCGGCAATGCCTTGCTCGCCCGGAAAATGGCGGCTCGCACCCGCGGCCTCATCCGCGCCGATCAGGAGCCGCTCATCAATCTGCTCGAAGCCCAGGCCGCCTTGATCGAAGGCAAGCATGACGAGGCTCGCCAGAAATTCGAGCAGATGGCCAATGATCCCGAAACGCGCGAACTCGGGCTGCGCGGTCTCTATCTCGAAGCCAAGCGCCTCGGCGCACATGAGGCGGCGCGACAATATGCCGAGAAGGCGGCCGACCAGGCTCCCTATCTGCCCTGGGCAGCACAGGCGACGCTGGAATATCGCAGCCAGGCCGGCCGCTGGGATGATGCCATCAAGCTGCTGGACCAGCAGAAGGTCGCCCATGTCGTCGACAAGACGACGGCCAATCGTCAACGCGCCGTACTGCTGACGGCCCGCGCCGACGACAGGCTGGAGAGCGATCCGGCCGGCGCGCGCGACGATGCGCTGGCGGCACTGAAGCTCGTGGACGATTTCGTGCCCGCAGCGTTGATCGCGGCCAAGGCGCTCTTCCGAGAAGACAAGGTGCGCAAGGCCGCCTCCATGCTCGAGCAGGTCTGGAAGGCGCATCCGCATCCCGAGATCGGCAGGGCCTACGTGCGCGCCCGCAGCGGCGATTCCGTCACCGACCGCCTGAAGCGCGCCGAACGGCTGGAAGCCATCCGACCCAACAATGTCGAAGCCCTGCTGCTGACCGCAAAGGCGGCGATGGACGCCGGCGATTTCGGCAAGGCCCGCGCCAAGGCCGAAGCCGCCGCGCGGATCGATGCGCGCGAAGGCGCCTTCCTGCTCCTCGCCGACATCGAGGAGGCCGAAACCGGCGACCAGGGCCGCGTCCGGCACTGGATGGCGCAGGCATTGCGCGCGCCGCGCGATCCGGCCTGGGTCGCCGACGGTTTCGTCTCGGACAAATGGCTGCCGCTGTCTCCGGTCACGGGCCGTCTCGACGCCTTCGAGTGGAAGGCGCCCTTCGGCCAGATCGAAGGCCCGGTGGAAGAGGGTTCGACCGTTTCGGTCGATGCGGCGCTGAAATCGCTGCCGCCGGTGCGCGCGGCCGGGACCGCAACCTCGGCGGAGAAGCCAAGTTCACCGAAAGTTGCATCGCCGGCGCGCGATACTTATGTCATGGAATTGGAGCCCGCCGCGCCGAAGCCCGCGCCGAGTGCACCCGGAGCAGCGCCGCAGCCGGCGCAGCAGGATGCGGAACCTCGGCCTTTCTTCGGCGGCGCGCCGGACGATCCGGGCGTCAAGGATCGCAAACTTGAACCGGAACCCAAGACACGGCTCAAGTTGTTCTAGAGCAATTCCAGGAAAAGTGCGTAGCGGTTTTCCGTCCGGAATTGCGTAAAACAAAGGGATAGAGCATTTCCGCGATTCGAAGAAAAGCGGAATTGCGTGAAGACAAAACGAAGGGGCATGGTGACCCAAGCATCTTGCTCGGCTGGCTTTGAGAATGGAAACGCATGTTCGAACGCTTTCAGGAATTTCTTCATAACCTGACCCAAGACCATCCCAGATCCGGTTTTGCACCCGACGACCCGCGTGTCGCGGTGGCGGCTCTCTGTATCCAAGTGATGGAGGCGGACGGCAAGATCGAGAACAGCGAGAAGAAAAGGCTGCGCAAGCTCCTGAAGGAGCAATATGGTCTCGACGGCCGCCAGCTCGACGCACTGATCGCCGCCGGCGAGGAAGCCGAAAGCGAGGCGGTCGATTACTATCGCTTCACCTCGGATCTGAAGCGCCATCTCGACGGCACCCAGCGGCTGGAATTGCTCGGCATCCTCTGGGATATCGTCTACGCCGATGGCGAGCGCAGCGAGATGGAAGACCACGCGATCTGGCGCATCGCCGACCTCATGGGCATTTCCGACCGCGAGCGCATCATGAAGCGCCAGGAAGCAGCCGCACGCGCACCCGGTTCCAGGGTGGAGACAGGCAATGATGATTGAAGCGCCG
This sequence comes from Martinezella tropici, assembly GCF_008370325.1. Classification (GTDB taxonomy): domain Bacteria; phylum Pseudomonadota; class Alphaproteobacteria; order Rhizobiales; family Rhizobiaceae; genus Rhizobium; species Rhizobium tropici_B. The sequence continues at coordinate 169,317 of NZ_VNIP01000009.1, forward strand.
AGGAACGCCGGCCGCCCGATATTGATCGTCCTGCATCAGGAGCGCTCCAGCCCCGGCCGCGTGGGCCAGATGCTGCTGGAGAAAGGCTACGATCTCGATATCCGCCGCCCGGTCCTCGGCGATACCTTGCCTTCCACACTTGAGGCCCATGCCGGCGCCGTGGTCTTCGGCGGCCCGATGAGCGCCAACGACCCGGACGACTTCATCAGGACCGAGACCGACTGGCTGAAGGTTCCCCTCAAGGAGAACCGGCCCTATCTCGGCATCTGCCTTGGCGCGCAGCTGCTCGCCCGCCATCTCGGCGCCAAGGTAAAGGCCCGCGACGACGGCAAGACCGAGATCGGCTGGTATGCTCTGCAGCCGACGGAAAAGGGCCGGCTGCTGATGCACTGGCCGCAGATGGTCTATCATTTCCACCGCGAAGGCTTCGAGCTGCCGCATGGCGCCGATCTTCTGGCGACGGCCGAGACCTATCCCAACCAGGCCTATCGCTATGGTGCCAATGCCTGGGGTCTGCAGTTCCATGCCGAGCTCACCCGCGCCATGATGCAGCGTTGGGTCGTCCACGGCGAACATCGCTTCTGCATGCCCAACGCCCAGCAGGGCCGCGAGCATCTGGAAGGCCGCATGATCTTCGACGCGGCCCTCAAAGCCTGGCTGTCGGAATTCCTCGATCTCGTCTTCGAGGGCAAGCAGGCAATGGCCGCCTAAAGGCCCTCGCCTGACGAAAGCACACGATCGAATTCATCGATCGCGCCGCGGATCGCTTTCGCATATTGCTTCAGCTTTTCCGCATCACTCATGAGAATATCCCTCACGCCTCTCGGGATTTCGAGTTGGACTCCGGCCTGCCTCCTGCCGCGATTGCAGATATTGGCGGCAGAAGCTCCCGCAAGCGCCTCCCCTTTCACTCTCGCGGCCGCCGCAAAGCCATTGAGCCGCAATGCCCTGACGATCCCGTCGCGAAGCGATGTGTCGAGACCGCCGATCCAACTCGTCAGCGGATCATCCCGATCCGTGCGCCCATGAACGGCGACGACGATCGGCGAATTGGCCACCAAGCCGTTTGCTATCGGTTCATCGAAATTTTCGGAGGTGACGTGCAGCTCATGATGGAGCCTCGCCGCATCGAGCCCTTCGAAACGATAAAGGGAGAGCCTCTCATCCGCGATCGCCAGCGCTATCTCGGATGTGGCAAGCTCGATGAAGCCGCCATGGGGAGCGATGACGGCGACATTCGATGATCGATCCTCGATATGGATGCGATAGTCGACGCCATCGGTTTCATGCTCGCGAAGCGCCGAAAACGAAGTGTACCGATCCGGCTTCCTTGTCATCGCGCAATCCTTCAAGCCGGCTGTGGCTCGTTCTCGCGGTCGGGCGCGTTGAGGCTGTCGATCCGGCGCAGCTGCGGGAAACCTGTGGCCCAGAGGATGGCGACGCTCAACGTGCCAAGTCCTCCGATGACAACGGCGGGGATCGCGCCGAAATAATGCGCCATGGTGCCGGCGCGGAATTCGCCAAGCTCGTTCGACGCACCGACGAAGACCATGTTGACGGCATTGACGCGGCCGCGCACGTGATCCGGCGTCCAGAGCATGATCAGCGTTTCGCGGACATAGACAGAGATCAGGTCGGATGCGCCCATGATGGCGAGAGCCGTTATTGACAGCCACGGCGTATGAGAGATGCCGAAGATCAGGGTTCCAACACCGAACATGGCGACGCCGGCAAACATGCAGATACCGGCACGATTGCGGATAGGATAGGTTGCCAGGAAAAGGCCCATGGCGATCGCGCCAAAGCTTGGCGCTGCGCGCAGCATGCCGAGACCCCATGGCCCGAGCGTCAGGATATCGCGCGCGTAGATAGGCATCAGCGCGACCGCGCCGCCGAGCAGCACTGCGAAAAGATCGAGCGAGACCGCACCGAGCACCACTTTTTCCGACCAGATGAAACGGAAACCGGCGAGCATTTCATTGAGGCTTCGCCGCTCATGCGCGATGCGCTGTTGCGGCTTCGGGATCAGGAAGGTCAGCACCGAGCCGGCCGCAAAGAAAAGCACGGCCACCAAATAGGCGACGTTGGCACCGACGCCGTAAAGCAGGCCGCCGGCAACGGGGCCGAGGATGGCGGCCGCATCCCATGACATCGAGTTCCAGGTGATGGCGTTCGTCAGGTTTTCAGGCGGGATCAGATTGGGCGCCAGCGACTGCATGGCCGGCGTCATGAAGGCGCGTTCTATGCCGAAGACCGTGAGGATCAGAAATACCGGCAGCGGCGCGAAGGTGCCCGATACGGTCAGGAACAGCAGGGCAGCCGCACAGAGGGTGCCAACGAAAATGCAGATCGCGGAAATCCGCCGCCTATTGTAGCGGTCCGCAGCCGTGCCCGTCACCAGGATCAGCAGCAGCGACGGCAGGAACTGCACGAGGCCGATCAGACCGAGATAGATCGGTTGGCCGGTGTGCTCATACATCTGCCAGCCGACGGATACGCTGACGACCTGCGTGGCAAAAGCCGTCAAAAACCGCGCGAAGAAGAAATAAGTATAGGCAACGTGCCTGAAGGCGGCAAACCGGTCTCCGCTGGCAGCGAACGACATGGGACGAGACTTTCCGACGCGGCGGCGAGCGAGACGCCAGCCTTTTTAAACATGATTCAACATGCTTCGGAGCATGGGACTTGCCCGTTTAGTCGCCAATGTCTACATGTCTGTCAACCGCGAATTTGGAGACGGACATGCTCGCCTTATTTCAAACCATTGATCTGGCTTTGAATCTTTATACCTGGATATTGATCGCCAGCGCCATCTTTTCCTGGCTCCATGCATTCAACGTCATCAATTCGAGCAATCAGTTCGTCAATTCCGTCGGCAACTTCCTCTATGCTGTCACCGAGCCGGCCCTGCGCCCGATCCGCCGCATCCTGCCGGATCTCGGCGGCATCGACATCTCGCCGGTCATCCTGCTGCTGATCATCTTCTTCATCCGCTCGCTGATGTGGAATTCGATCGTCCCCCTGTTCCTGCGGTGAACAAGCCCTGGCAGGCCTTTCCCGATCACGTCAGGCTTTCCGTGCGGCTTACGCCCAATGGCGGGCGCGATGCGATCGATGGGCTGGAAGCCGGCAGCGACGGCGAATGCTATCTGAAGGCGCGCGTCTCGGTCGCGCCGGAAAAGGGCAAGGCCAACAAGGCACTGATCGTGCTGCTTTCAAAAAGCCTCGGCATTCCAAAATCTTCGCTTACCCTCATCAGCGGCGACACGGCGCGCAAAAAAATCCTCCGGATCGAGGGCGAACCGGAGGATTTGATAGGAAGGCTTTGCGCCGTAACCGAAGGCCGCTGATCAGGCCTTGGTGTTCTTGGCGCGTTCGATCGCTTCGAGAATGAGCTCGCCGGCTTCCTTCGAGCCCTTCCAGCCGAAGATCTTGACCCATTTGCCGGGCTCGAGATCCTTGTAGTGCTCGAAGAAATGCTCGATCTGCTTCACCGTGATCTCGGGCAGGTCGGTATATTCCTTGACCTTGTCATAGCGCATCGTCAGCTTCGGCGACGGAACAGCGATGATCTTCTCGTCCTTGCCGGAATTATCTTCCATCATCAGCACGCCGATCGGGCGGACATTGATGACGCAGCCCGGCACCAGCGGGCGAGTGTTGGCGATCAGCACGTCGATCGGGTCGCCGTCATCGGAGAGCGTGTGAGGGACGAAGCCGTAATTGCCCGGATAGGTCATCGGCGTATAGAGGAAACGGTCGACGACGAGCGTGCCGGCTTCCTTGTCCATTTCATACTTGATCGGATGGCCGCCGACCGGCACTTCAACGATGACGTTGATATCTTCGGGCGGGTTCTTGCCAATGGAAATCGCGTCGATACGCATGCTTCTCCCCTAATAAGGATGGTTGCCGCCAGCCAAATAATAGGAATCATGCCGCAACGCAACAACGCATCGGGAAACTGGCGGATTTACTGCGTAATTTAAAGCGCCACAGCGACCTTTTGCGCGTCATATATGTGACGCATGGCGCTGTAGGTGCCGCTCAGGGCCAGACGAAACCGATCTTGCGAAGCTGCCTGTGATCGAACGTCTCGATGCCCTCGCAGAAATCAGCGCCGCCCTGCCCGCGATAGAAGCGGTAGGCATTTTCATTTTCCTCGAGGCACCAGACAACCAGCCCCTTGCAGCCGAGCGACTTCAACAGCCGGCGCGCCTCGCCGAAAAGCATGCGCCCCAGGCCAAGCCCCTGATATTGCGGGCGCAGGTAGAGTTCGTAGATTTCGCCTTCCTGCGGCAGCGCGCGGGCACGGTTGAGGCCGAGCGTCGCATAGCCTGCGATCTCGCCGGCAACGTCCAGAACCAGGAGCGTTGCCGGACCGCTGGTCGCCTTGCGCCACCAGTTTTCGCCGCGACGCTCGATCATCTGGCCGAGGGCGCGATGTGGAATGATGCCGGCATAGGTGTACTGCCACGACTGGCGGTGCACCTCCGAAATGGCCCGGGCATCATGGGGTTCTGCCCGCCGAACATCGATCGACAACGTCTTCATAACGTCTACTCTGGTCTTACCTACGCGAATTAACCATCCTCATTCATAAAGATGGCGAACTTGCCCACAGGCTTTATCCGTGGATCATTAACAAAAATTAACGACTTTTTAACCTTTAGGACAAGGGCTCAAAAATCGAACACGCAAAATAAAACCCCGGCACAATGGCCGGGGTCGAATGGCTCGAAGCGAAACAGCCTATCAGGCAGTACGCGCCTTTTCGAAGCGCTTACGCTCGTTCGGGTCGAGATACATCTTGCGCAGGCGGATCGACTTCGGCGTGACTTCCATCAGCTCGTCGTCCTGGATCCAGGAAAGCGCGCGGTCGAGCGTCATGCGGATCGGCGGCGTCAGCTTCACGGCTTCATCCTTGCCGGCGGCGCGGATGTTGGTCAGCTGCTTACCCTTGAGCACGTTGACTTCGAGGTCGTTGTCGCGGGAATGAATACCGATGATCATGCCGGCATAGACCTTCTCACCCGGTTCGATAATCATCGGACCGCGGTCTTCCAGGTTGAACATCGCATAGGCGACGGCTTCGCCGGAAGCGTTGGAGAGCAGGACGCCGTTGGTGCGGCCGCCGATCGCGCCCTTATAGGGCTGATAATCGTGGAACAGACGGTTCATGATGGCGGTGCCGCGCGTATCAGTCAGCAGTTCCGACTGATAGCCGATGAGACCGCGGGTCGGCGCAAAGAATTTCAGGCGCAGGCGATTGCCGCCGGACGGACGAAGCTCGACCATTTCGGCCTTGCGCTCGGACATCTTCTGAACGACGACACCGGAATGTTCTTCATCGACGTCGATGACGACTTCTTCGATTGGCTCCAGCATCTGGCCGGTGGCTTCGTCCTTGTGCATGACGACGCGCGGACGCGATACGGCAAGCTCGAAGCCTTCGCGGCGCATGGTTTCGATCAGAACGGCGAGCTGCAATTCGCCGCGGCCGGAAACGTAGAATGAATCCTTGCCTTCGGCTTCTTCGATCTTCAGCGCGACGTTGCCTTCGGCCTCCTTGAACAGGCGGTCGCGAATGACGCGCGAGGTAACCTTGTCGCCTTCGGTGCCGGCCAGCGGGCTGTCGTTAACGATAAAGGACATGGTGACGGTCGGCGGATCGATCGGCTGGGCATGCAGCGCCTCGGTAACGGATGGATCGCAGAATGTGTCGGCAACCGTACCCTTGGACAGGCCGGCGATAGCGACGATATCGCCTGCATGGGCTTCGTCGATCGGCGTACGCTCGATACCGCGGAAAGCGAGGATCTTGGAAATGCGGCCGGTTTCGATCAGCTTGCCATCCTGGCCCAGAACCTTGACGGCCTGGTTCGGCTTGATCGAGCCGGAATGAATGCGGCCAGTGATGAGGCGGCCGAGGAAGGGATTGGATTCAAGCAGCGTGCCGATCATGCGGAACGCACCGTCTTCTTCGCCGACACTCGGCTCCGGCACATGCTTCAGCACGAGGTCGAGAAGCGGGCCAAGGCCATCTTCAACTGGGCCTTCCGGTGAATAGTTCATCCAGCCGGCGCGGCCCGAGCCGTAAAGGATCGGGAAATCGAGCTGCTCGTCGGTGGCGTCGAGAGCTGCGAAAAGATCGAAGACTTCGTTGATGACTTCTTCGTGGCGAGCGTCCGGACGGTCGATCTTGTTGATCGCGACGATCGGGCGAAGGCCGACCTTCAGTGCCTTGCCGACGACGAACTTGGTCTGCGGCATCGGGCCTTCCGAGGAATCGACCAGCACGATCGCGCCATCCACCATCGAAAGGATACGCTCCACTTCGCCGCCGAAGTCGGCGTGGCCGGGCGTGTCGACGATGTTGATGCGCGTGCCCTTCCAGACGACCGAAGTCGCCTTGGCGAGAATGGTAATGCCACGCTCTTTTTCCAGATCGTTCGAATCCATCATGCGCTCAACGGTGCGCTGGTTCTCACGGAAGGAGCCGGACTGCTTCAGAAGCTCGTCGACGAGGGTGGTTTTCCCATGGTCAACGTGCGCGATGATCGCGATGTTGCGAAGTGCCATATGTCTTAATCTCTGAGGCTGGGGCGCAGTGTCTAGGAAACACGCCAATTGCATTTGGCGCGCTCATAGCCTTTTTTTCGCGATTGCGAAAGGGGGGAGGCAAGAAAGGGGCTGAAAGCTTGCCCTTACGCCCCACGAATACATCAATCTCGTACTGGCCGACAGCAAAGCCTTCGCTGCCCCATGCCGCCAACATAAGCTGCATGCAGCGCCTTAGCCGGGTTTTTTTGCCCTCGTCAGGCAGCCTGCTTCAGCAGCCACGCATCATGATTCACCAGGAAGGCCTTGAGGCGATCGGGGTAGTCCTGCGTCACCGCATCTCGCACGCTTTGCCGTGAAGCCAGTTCCGCGCGCCATGCCATGACCCGCGGCAGCGCATCGAATATTCCCGTCGGCGTGATGGCATCGAACACTTCGAAATAACGAAAGATGGGGGCGAAGACCGCATCGACCAGGCTGAACGCCTCGCCCGCGAAAAACGGCCCGTCGTTCAGCTCGGTCTCGACACGACTGAACTTCTCGATCAGCGCTTTCCGCTTGGCCTCATAGGCTTCCTCATCCTTGGCGGTCTCAAATCCCCACAGGTCCGAAAGGATGGAAGAACCGAATTCCATCCAGCTGCGATGCCGGGCACGTGCCAGCGGATCGGCCGGATGAAGCCGAGCGCCAGACTGGGTTTCCTCGAGATATTCGCAGATCACCGCGCTTTCGAACAATACCGTTTCTGACCCATCGCCCTGCCGCACGATCAGGAGGGGCACCTTGCCGAGCGGAGAAATGGCAAGAAACCAGTCGGGCTTTGCCGACAGATCAACATAGCAGATTTCAAATGGCACGGTCTTTTCAGCAAGTGTGATGGCCGCTCGCTGGACGTAGGGGCAGAGGTAGTGGCTGACGAGGATCAGCTTTCCGTCGGACATGGTCAAATCTCCCAGAGGCTCCGTTTCATGTAGATGTAATTGCATCTATATCCAGACTTGCCACAGTCGTCAATATAGATGTAATTGCATCCATGTCCGATTGTTCAGATACCATCCCAACAAAGCCCTCCCTTGCCATCACGCGAGCATGGGTGCACCTCATGCGCGCTCAGCAAATCACCCTCGCGGCAATCGAGCGGGACTTGAAGGCGGCCGACCTGCCGCCGCTTGGCTGGTATGACGTACTGCTGGAGCTATCGCGGGCCACGGACGGCAGATTGCGGCCCTATGAGATCGAGGAGCGCACGCTGCTCGCCCAGCATAATCTCTCGCGCCTTCTCGATCGGATGGAAAAGGCTGGTTTTGTTCATCGTGAGGTCTTTTCCGAGGACGGACGAGGCCGCTGGGTGGTTATCACCGAGGCGGGAAGTGCTATGCGGAACCGCATATGGACCGTTTATGCCTCGGCGCTTCAGCGCCACGTGGGCGACAAGCTGGATAATGCTCAAGCCGATCAGCTGGCCGAGCTGTTAGCTGTGCTTTCGCGCAAATCCTGATCTGTAAGGCGAAATCGATCCGAACCAAATACGGTCGCACAAATCGGTCGCGAAAGTTGACCTTCCGCGACTGACCTTGCGATACGCCGAAGGTGGGGTATCAGGCCGCCAGCCCCTTCTTTTTCAGCATCGCATCCGCGCTAGGCAGCTTGCCGCGGAAGGCCTTGTAGGCATCCTCCGGGTCGATCGAACCGCCAACGGAGTAGATGTTGGCCTTCAGTTTTGCGGCCATGTCGGAATTGAAGGCGTCGCCGGTTTCCTCGAAGGCCGCGAAGGCATCGGCATCGAGCACTTCCGACCACATGTAGGAATAGTAGCCGGCCGAATAGCCGTCGCCGGAAAACACATGCTGGAAGTGCGGCGTCGCATGGCGCATGACGATCGATTTCGGCATGCCGATCTCGGCAAGCACTTCCCCCTGCACCGCCATCGGATCTTCGACCGCGCCACGGGTATGGAAGGCCATATCCACCAGGGCCGAGGAGGTGAACTCGACCGTGTTGAACCCGGCATTGAAGGTGCGGGCCGCCAGAACCTTGTCGAGCAGCGCCTGCGGGATCGGCGCGCCGGTCTCGTAGTGGACGGCATATTGCTTGAGGATGGCGGGCACGGTCAGCCAGTGCTCGTAGAGCTGCGACGGCAGTTCGACGAAATCGCGGGAAACGCCGGTGCCTGATACCGTGGGATAGGTGACATCGGAAAGCATTCCGTGCAGCGCATGCCCGAATTCATGGAACAGCGTGCGCGCATCGTCGAGCGACAACAGCGCCGGCTTTCCTTCCGCCGGCTTGGCGAAATTGCAGACATTGTAGATGATCGGCAGCTCACCGACCTCGCCGTTCTTTAGCGGCAGCTTGTGTTGCGACTGGAACGAACTCATCCACGCGCCGGAGCGCTTGGAGCTGCGCGCGAAATAATCGCCGAGAAACAAGGCAACGAGCTTGTCGGAGTGGTCGCGGATTTCGAAGACGCGGACGTCGGGATGATAGGCGGGAACGCCCTTCTGTTCGACGGCCTTGATGCCGAAGAGGTGGCCGGCGACATCGAAGCAGGCGGCAATAATCTTTTCGAGCTGCAGATAAGGCTTCAGTTCCGTTTCGGAGAAATCAAACTTCCGCGTCCGGATCTTCTCGGCATAATGCCGCCAGTCCCAGGGCATGACCTCGTGATTGCGGCCTTCCTCGGCGATCAGTCCGGCAATGTCCTTTTCTTCCTCTGCGGCTCGCACGGCTGCTTTCGCCCACACGGTCATCAGCAGATCGTTCACCGCATCAGGCGTCTTTGCCATGGTATTGTCGAGCTTGAGTTCCGCGAAATTGGCGTAGCCGAGCAGCTTTGCCTTCTCTGCCCGGAGCGCCAGCGTCTCACTAACAATCTCGCGGTTGTCGGTCTTGCCGCCATTGGCGCCGCGTGCCACCCAGGCGTTGAAGGCCTGTTCGCGCAAGTCGCGGCGCTCGGACGAGGCGAGAAACGGTTCGATGATCGAGCGCGACAGCGTGACGGCATATTTGCCTTCGTCGCCGCGTTCGCGGGCCGCCGCCGCCATCGCATCACGCAGATAGTCAGGAAGACCGGCAAGATCGGCCTCCTCCGACAACAGCATCGCCCAGTTCTTCTCATCCGCCAGCACGTTCTGGCCGAACTGCGCCCCCAAGCCCGCAAGCGTCTCGTTGATGACAGAAAGCCGCTCCTGCTCGGTCTTCGGCAGCTTGGCACCCGACTTGACGAAGCCTTTCCAGTGCCGCTCCAGCACGCGGGTCTCTTCGAGCGTCAGCCCAAGCGCTTCGCGGCCTTCCCAGAGAGCATCAAGACGAGCAAAGAGCGCCGCATTCGTGCCGATCTTCGAGTAATGCCGCGACATCTTCGGCGCGATCTCGCGCTCCAGCGCCTGGATCGTCTCGTTCGTATGGGCACCGGCCTTGTTCCAGAAAAGCGCCGAGATGCGCGACAGCTCGTCGCCGGCGATTTCGAGCGCGATAACCGTATTGGCGAAGGTCGGCGCCTCGCTATTCCCGGCGATCGCATCGATCTCAGCCTCGTGCGAGGCGATCGCTGCGTCGAAGGCAGCGGCAAAATCCGTATCCTTCACCGCATCGAAACGCGGCAGCCCCTGATGTCCGGTCCATTCGGTGAGCGCAGGATTGACGGCGGTAAGGGAAGACATGCAAGGCATCCTTTCGACAGACATCTGATCGAAGCACGATATAAGGCTACTCCCGCCGAATTGGTATGGCGCGGGGGCGAACAAATTGAATGGGGACGGTCAGACTTTGCGCCAGCCGAGCAGGCCGGGCGTGGCATGCCAGAGCGCCTGCGCCGCAAAGCCCATGAAGAGCACGCCCGAGCAGCGCACGATCAGCCGCTCGTGGGCGCGATAGAAACGCCGAACCGCGCTGGCGCCGATGATGCTGATCAGGATAAGGTCGGCAGTGATGAAGCCCGCAAGGGAAACGGCGAGCAGCAGAGGCAGCGCGCTGAAGGTCAGCGCGCCGGCGGAGCCTGCGACAAGAGCCGTGAAGGTCGCCAGCGCCACGGGATATCCCTTCGGATTGGTGACGCCGAAAATCAGTCCACGGCGGAAGGGCCGCTCGACGTTGACGAGCGACTTGCCTTCGCCCTTCGGCTTGGCGGTCACGGCGCTCCAGCCGATCCAGGCAAGATAGAAGCCGCATAACAATCCCAGCAGATCGAAGACGAAGGTGCCGATGGTCTTTGCGCCGACGATGGCGACCAATGCAAGCGTGGACCAGACGAGATCACCGAACAGATGGCCGCTGACGAAGAATGCACCCGCCTTGCGCCCCTGCCCTGCACCGATGCCGAGCAGCGCCAGGAATGCAGGGCCGGGAATGAGGACATAGAAAAGCGCGGCCAGAAAGGCGCCGACAACAAGCGATTGCGTCATGATTGGGTGTTCCCGCTGTTAATCGCGCGAGAGTAGCAATCTGCGGAACCCGGTCAAGCAGCAGCGCGTTTTCGGACAGAAGCCGTTGTGTTCATAGGACGAAAACAATAAGAACGTTGTGGGGCCTAAAAATTAAAGAGCGTAGGTAGGGAAGCGCTTATGAGCAGCAGGATTAATACGGATTCACTTGCCTTTCTTGTGACCGACTGCGCCCGACTGATCAGGGCGGCCTTCGAGCGACGTATTCTTGTCGCCGGGCTCGGACTGACGGCGGGCGAAGCGCGGACACTGATGCAGGTTGCCGCCATCAACGGCAGTCGCCAGCTCGACATCGCCTCCCGGATGGGGCTGGAGCCGATGACGGTCAGCGCCTTTCTGGACAAGCTGCAGGCGCGCGGCTTGATCGAACGCCAACCCGATCCGCTCGATCGCCGCGCCAAGCGGATCGTGCTTTCGGAATCTGCCGACGCCAAGCTGAAGCAGATCGACAGGGAGATCTGCGAAGTCGAACGCAACGCGACGCAAGGCTTCGACAAAGACCTTCAAGTTCAGCTGCATGACGCACTCTGCGTCTTCCGCAGCAATCTGCAGAAGGCCGAAGCGCCTGCCGAAGTCGAACGTGAATTGAGGCCGGTCGATTAACTCCGGCCGCCACTTTCCACATAAGAAAGCCCGCTTCCGGCGACCGGAAGCGGGCCTTTCAGCATCGGGAGATGTCGATTATTTCGACAGATTGCGCTTGGCGAGCGTGCGCAGGCGCAGCGCGTTGAGCTTGATGAAGCCGGCTGCATCCTTCTGGTCGTAGGCGCCCTGGTCGTCCTCGAAGGTGACGAGCTTGTCGGAATAGAGCGACTTCGGGCTTTCGCGACCGATGGTCATGACATTGCCCTTGTAGAGCTTCAGCGTCACTTCGCCTTCGACATGCTCCTGGCTTTTGTCGATGAGAGCCTGCAGCATCTCGCGCTCCGGCGAGAACCAGAAACCGTAATAGATCAACTCGGCATAGCGCGGCATCAGCTCGTCTTTGAGGTGCGCGGCGCCACGATCGAGCGTGATGGATTCGATGGCGCGATGGGCTGCGAGCAGGATCGTGCCACCGGGCGTTTCGTAGACGCCGCGCGACTTCATGCCGACGAAGCGGTTCTCGACGAGGTCGAGACGGCCGATGCCGTTGTCGCGGCCGTATTCGTTCAGCTTCGCAAGCAACGTCGCCGGGCTCAGGCGCTGGCCGTCGATCGAAACGGCGTCGCCCTTTTCAAAGCCGACCTTGATGATCGTGGCCTTGTCGGGAGCGGCTTCCGGCGAAATCGTGCGCATATGCACGTATTCGGGCGCTTCCTGGGCCGGATCTTCCAGAACCTTGCCTTCGGACGAGGAGTGCAGCAAGTTGGCGTCGACGGAGAAAGGCGCTTCGCCCTTCTTGTCCTTGGCAACCGGGATCTGGTGCTTTTCGGCGAATTCGAGCAGGTCGGTGCGGCTCTTGAACGACCAGTCGCGCCAGGGCGCAATGATCTTGATATCCGGGTTCAGCGCATAGGCAGAAAGCTCGAAACGAACCTGGTCGTTGCCCTTGCCGGTCGCGCCATGCGCGATGGCGTCGGCGCCGGTCTTCCTGGCGATCTCGATCAGATGCTTGGAGATCAGCGGACGGGCAATCGAGGTGCCGAGCAGGTAGACGCCTTCATAGACGGCATTGGCGCGGAACATCGGGAAGACGAAATCGCGCACGAATTCCTCGCGCACGTCCTCGATATAAATCTCCTTGATGCCGAGCATTTCGGCCTTCTTGCGCGCCGGCTCCAGCTCTTCGCCCTGGCCGAGATCGGCGGTGAAGGTGACGACTTCAGCGCCCAGCTCCGTCTGCAGCCACTTCAGGATAATCGAGGTGTCGAGACCGCCGGAATAGGCGAGAACGACTTTCTTCACGTCTTTATGTGATGCCATGATGAGTTCCGTTTCAAGGCGGACCAGAGAAAAGGCCCGCAAACCTGTATCGCGGAACTTTTAGCGAGATTATCGTGTGGCGCAAGGGGAAGCGCGCGAGCAGCTGTTTCCCAAGAACAACATCAGAGATGCGCAACGATATTCATTCGCTGGTGCAGGATACGGATGATCGTGACCGTTTGAGCGCCGTCTTTATAGATGATGAAATGTGAGCCGGAGGCGAGAGCGAGATAATCTCGTTTGATACCGTTGACCTTGCGACCACGTGCGATGCCCTTCACCAAAGCATGACAACGATCACGGAGAGCGAATACATAATCGTCCGCTCGCTCGTAGCCCCATTTCTCCTCGGTATAGTCGTAGATTTGATCGATGTCGGACGTCGCGCTCGGCGAGAAGACTAATTTCTTCATCGCTGATTGCGCAACTTTCTCTTTCCTTCGATAAATTTATTGAAGTCAAACTCCTCCGGCTCGCCCGAGGCCTCGCCCTCGGCAATCGCCGCCGCAATCGCCTCTATTTCCGCCCGGCTGCGCAATAATTTCAGCGCGGCATCGATGACCTCGCTTGGCGAACCGTAGTTGCCGTGGCTGATCTGCTCGCCGATGAACGCATCCATCTGCTCGTCGATTTCTACGGACACATGCTTTGTCACGGGCGCGACCTCCAGCGTTTGACTTGATTGCCGAAAGTACCATATTCGGCGGCGACCGAACAATGCCTGAGGAGGGCACCGCTCGTGACCGATATTCAAGAGATTTTCAAGAAATCCAATGTTGCCGTCATTACCGGAGGCGCATCCGGCATCGGCTTTGCAGCGGCGAAATATTTCGCCTCGCTGGGCATGAGCGTCGTCATCGCCGATCTCGGCGGCGACCGGCTGGCCCAAGCAGCCTCGGAGCTCAAGGCGATCACCGGCGAAGAGCATGTCATGGCCGTGGAGACCGATGTCGCAAGCAAGGAGGCGCTGGAAGCATTGCAGCGCGCCGTCCTGCAGCGCTTCGGCCGCGTGCACGTGCTGATGAACAATGCCGGCATCGGTCCGGAGACCTCGATCTTCAGCGCGCAGGCCGGCTGGGATGCCATACTCGGCGTCAATCTGCTCGGCGTCATCAACGGCACGCGCACCTTCGGACCCGGCATGCTGGCGCATGGCGAACCGGGTGTCATCATCAACACCGGCTCGAAGCAAGGCATCACCACGCCTCCAGGCAATCCCGCCTACAATGTCTCGAAGGCCGGCGTGAAGGTCTTTACCGAAGCGCTGCAGCACGAACTGCGCAATACGGAGGGCGCGAAGATATCGGCCCACCTCCTCATTCCGGGCTTTGTCTTCACCGGTCTTACCAAGGGCGAGCGCCAAGAAAAGCCTGCCGGCGCCTGGACGCCGGAGCAGACTGTCGATTTCATGGCGGAAAGCCTAAAACGCGGCGATTTCTACATTCTTTGCCCTGATAACGATGTCGCCCGACCCGTCGATGAGCGGCGCATGCTCTGGGCCGCTGGCGATATCGTCGAGAACCGGCCGCCGCTGTCACGCTGGCACCCAGACTATGCCGATCAATTCAAGGCCTTCCTCGAAAAGAAGGATTGATTTGCAATCAACCGCAAGCCGGATAGAAGACACTGATCCCATCCGGCTTTCGGAGCTGCCCCAATGGACTTCATACCCAGCCTATCGACTCTTCTCGCTTTTTCCGTCGCGACACTGCTTCTTGCGATGACCCCTGGTCCGGATTTGACGCTGTCGATCAGCCGTGCCTTGGTGCAGGGAAAGAGAGCCGCGCTTTTCGTAGTCCTCGGCACCACCCTTGGCGTCATCGTCCACACATGCCTGGTGGCCTTCGGCATCTCGGCGCTGATCACCGCCTCGCCCGTTGCCTTCACCATCCTAAAGACCGGCGGTGCTGCTTATCTGCTGTGGCTGGCGATCCAGGCGATCCGCTTCGGCTCCAGCCTATCGGTCAAGAAGATGGATGAAGCCAAGGGAACGCCGCTTGCCAATATTTCCACCGGCTTCTGGGTCAATCTGTTGAACCCAAAGGTCATCATCTTCTTCATGACCTTCCTGCCGCAATTCGTCACTACCGGCGATCCCGCCGTCACGCACAAACTGCTATTCCTAGGCTTCTTCTTCATCATCGTCGGCGTGCCGGTGAACATCATCGTCGTTCTGGCCGCCGACAAGCTGTCGTCCTGGCTGCAGAACAATCGCCGCGTCCTGCGCGGGCTCGATTATACCTTCGCCGGCGTCTTTTCGATCTTCGCGGCGAAGATTTTCTTCACTCAGGCTCGCTGAGAACGGGGCAGCGACCGGCAAACCGGCCGGCAATCCACCAATAGACGGTGGCGCTGGCCATGCCCAGGAATGCGAAGCAGACCGCAATGGTGATCAGATTGAGGGTCTGCGGTCTTTCGACACCGCCGGAAATCAGTATGGAAGCTACGGCAGACAGACTGGCGCCGTAGATCGCATAGCCGTACCAGCGACGAACCCGCCGCCATTCGAGGATGGGGATCACGACCAGGGACGGCAGGATGCTGACGATCATGGCGACCTTCGTCAGCCCGACGGTCAGAACGAAAAGCTCGGGCGCCGCAGTCTCCGGCACTGTCCATACGGCAGCGCAGGCCAGCACGAAGCCCATCAGAACGCAAGCGGCGACATAGCCCCACAAGAGGCGTATCGGCTTGCGCAGTCCAAGAAGCATCAATCTCAATCCTCGCCGTGATTGGCGATCATCATTGCTTCGAAAGCCAATCGCTCCGTCTTGCGCATGCGCTCCGACTCTGACTTCAGCTGACCGCAGGCGGCAAGAATGTCCCGCCCGCGCGGCGTGCGGATCGGCGAGGCATAGCCGGCCGAATTGATGAAATCGGCAAACTTCTCGATGTGCTCCCAGTCGGAACACTGATAGTTCGTGCCCGGCCAGGGATTGAAGGGGATCAGATTGATCTTGGCCGGAATGCCCTTCAGGAGCTGGATCAGTCCCTTGGCATCCTCGAGGCTGTCGTTGACGCCCTTCAGCATCACATATTCGAAGGTGATCCGTCGCGCATTCGAGAGGCCGGGATAGGCGCGGCAAGCGTCCATCAGCTCCTTCAGCGGATATTTCTTGTTGATCGGCACCAGCATATCGCGCAGATCGTCACGCACCGCGTGCAGCGAGATTGCCAGCATGACGCCGATCTCCTCGCCCGTGCGATAGATTTCCGGAACGACACCCGAGGTCGAAAGCGTGATACGCCGCTTGGAAAGAGAAAGGCCGTCGCCGTCGGAAGCAATCAGCAGCGCCGTCTTGACGCTGTCGAAATTATAGAGCGGCTCGCCCATGCCCATCATGACGATATTGCTGACCTTGCGGCCCTCGGCCGGCATGATCGTGCCTTGAGGCGCTTCGCGGTCCGGGAAATCGCCGAGGCGGTCGCGCGCCAGAAGCAGTTGCGACAGGATTTCCTCCGCCGTCAGGTTGCGCACCAGACGCTGTGTGCCGGTATGACAGAAGGAACAGGTGAGCGAACAGCCGACCTGGCTGGAAATGCAAAGCGTGCCGCGACCTTCCTCCGGAATGTAGACGGCCTCGATCTCGACGGGCCGGCCGGCACCGCGCGGCGGAAAACGCAGCAGCCATTTGCGGGTGCCGTCATTGGAGACCTGCTCCTCCACGATTTCGGGGCGGGCGATGGTGAAATGCGCCTTCAGCATTTCACGCATGTCCTTCGAGACATTCGCCATGGCATCGAAATCGGAGACGCCGCGCACATAGATCCAGTTCCAGAGCTGGCTGACGCGCATCTTGATCTGCTTGTCGGCGACACCCTTTTCCTTGAGGGCGGCGCCCATTTCTTCGCGCGTCATGCCGATCAGCGACGGCTTGGGCGAAAGCTCGACGGGCTGCGATACCGGCATCGGCTTGAGCCTGGAGGGGGTTATGACATCGGTGGCGGACATAGGATCATTCCAACGGTTCACATCGGCGATGCCGCAAAAGCTGACGATAGCTGCGGATGCGGGCAAGGCACGGAAATCTGAAGATTCATGCGGTGGCGGGACAAGCTGTCGGCCGGACACCTGCTGTTGGCGCGGCCTTTAGCATTAATTTCCGCTCGCGTCATCCCTTTCCCTGAAAAGCGAAGGTTGGCCCTCAAAAGCAAAAGGCCGGTCGAATTGACCGGCCTTGTCATTACGGTCGCGGCGTTAGGGCGATCACGTTTCCGTGATCCCTCAGCCTTCGATCTTACTTGCAGTTTTCGATCTGCTTGAGCGCGGCACTGACGCCCTTCAGCGAATAGGTGTAGGAGGTCGCGGTGCCCTTCTTCGAGGTCCCCGAAACTTTCAGCGAATGTCCGGACTTTAGCGCCGCGACCAGAGCCGGCTCCTGCGCGGCATTTTCGACCCAGGCAGCCTTGTCCTTGGTGAACATCACGAAGGTCTTGTTGTCGATGACGACGTCGACCTTGGAATTCTCCTTGAGCGGATAGCCCATCATCGCCTGCGGCTCATAGGAAATATTCTGGCCCGGGCGCTGCGACACGATGAAGAAATTGTCGCCATGGTCGATGCCCGTCGTCGGCGCCTTGGCCGTCGGCACGGAAAGAACGTAGCAGACCTTGCCGCCGGCGGACTGATAGGAATAAGCGCCCCAGGCGTCGAACTGCTGGATGCGCGTGGGAGCTGCCGGCGCTGCGGCTGTTGCTGCCGGTGCCTGCTGCGTCTGCTTCTGCTTCTTGGTCTGCGCGGACGCGATGCCGGTTCCGGCCAGAACGAGCGAGAGGGCGATTGCGAAGCTTTTTACAAACATGGTTTCCTGCCGATTTCTTGCGATCCAGAGCTCATGGCGATTCGATTGACGCACGCCTGTGCTCGTGAGCTGCCTTATTTTGACTTTATTCAGGTTACCAAACCGTCAACGGAGCGCTGCCGCCACCGGCTCCGTGCCATTTCAATCCAGTTATCGCGCAAAGCTTGAAACGCATCAGAAGGAATTGGAAAACCCGGATGATGAAGTACCACCCTGCAGGTTCGATTTAAGACAGAAAGATTCGGGCAAGAATTTGACCTCGCTAAAATCAGGGACGTCTCATAAATCTCTGGAAACCCGAGAGGATTCAGATCGGCTCCGCAAAACGAGCATCAGGCCGTCTTCACGGACTCGGGCTCGTTCTCCAGCGCGCGGTCGGCGGCGTCGTAATGTTCCTGGCGGATATGGCCTCTGATCATGCTGAAAGCGAGCGTCAGTACCGCGACATCGTCGGAAAAGCCGATGACGGCAAAGAAATCGGGGATAATATCGACCGGCATGACGAAATAGCCGAGCGCCGCCAGCAGGATGCCGCGAACGCGCGTCGGCGTCTGCGGGTCGAACGCACAATAGAAGGCGGCCACGACGTCGCGGGAAAAGGGAATATGGCGAGCTGCCTTCCGCAAGGTCGGCCAGAATTTGCTGCGCACCGATTTCTCCTGCTCCTTTTGGGTCTCTTCATCACCAGGCATCAGGATTTCCCCATACTTGATGTCATCCATTCCATTCACCTCTAGCGAGGCCCGTCGCCCGGGCCGGGTAAACATATGGTGATCGCTTGCCGCGATTCAATCGAGCCGGCGCGCGGCCGCCTTCTCCATCGCCTTTGCCAGCTTGACGTCATGGTCGGTCAGGCCGCCGACGTCGTGCGTCGTCAGCTTCACCTCGACCCGGGAATAGACGTTGAACCATTCCGGGTGATGGTTGAATTTTTCCGCAGCAAGGGCGGCTTCCGTCATGAAGCCGAAGGCCTCGACGAAATTGCCGAATTTGAAGGTCTTCGCAATCGAAAGGCCGTCATCCGCAAGCGCCCAGCCCGCAAGTTGCGCAAGATTTTCATCGATTGCCGCCCGGTCCAGCTTCTCGTATTTCATGACACATCACTCCTCTCTAGCGGTTGAACGATAGCATGGGTCGTCACAGGATTCTTTTCGTCTGCGCCGGCAATATCTGCCGGTCACCCCTTGCCGAAGGCATATTCAGGCACCTGGCAAGCAAGGCGGGCCGCGCGGCTGAATTTGAAATCGATTCGGCCGGCACCGGCGGCTGGCATCAGGGCGAACGTCCGGATCGGCGTTCGATCGCGGTTGCGGCCAGCCACGGAATCGATATCTCGGATCAGCGCGCCCGGCGCATCGAACCTGCCGATTTCGGCAGGTTCGACCTGATTCTGGCAATGGATCAAGACAATTTGAAGAACTTGCGCAAGGCGGCATCCGCCGATGCGCTTAGCAAACTGCATCTCTTCAATGCCCTGGCGCTCGGCAGCAACCAGGACATTCCCGATCCCTACTACGGCGACCGCGAAGATTTCGAGACGGTTTATACCATGCTCTTGGCGGGCTGCAGCGCACTATTGCCCAAAGCCGGGAAGGTGCTGCGCGGCTCGTGAAGCGGGAATATCTCTTCGGTGAGATAGGGCCCGCCGCCAACCGATTCCCGCGAGGACAAAAGCACGAAACGCCCGACCGCAAACGGCGCGGTGTAGAAGTTGCCGCGCCCGGAGAGATAGTGCACGACATCATCGACCCGCGAGGATTTCAATCTGGCGAGCGTGACATGCGGCGTGAACTTGCGTGGATCCGGCTGCAGGCCGATGCGCTGGCAGATGCGCTCGATCTCGCCCTGAAGGGCGAACATGTCGGGCGTCTGCGATACGCCGGCCCACACCGAGTGCGGCTTCTTGGAGCCGAAAGAACCGATGCCCTCCAGCCGAAGCTGGAATTCAGGTCGATCTATCCGGTCCAGGCGGTCGACGATCTCATCGGCTGTGCGGCCATCGACATCGCCGATGAACCGCAGAGTGATGTGATAATTTTCGACGTCGATCCACCTGGCTCCCGGGAGACCACCGCGCAACAATGACAGGCTCATGGCCGCATTGCGCGGAATTTCGAGGGCGGTAAAAAGTCTCGGCATGACGAGCACTCCCCGAATCTCTTGCAGGTACGAGTAGGGAATCACGCATTTGCAGTCGGTGCAAGCACCTATTTCGCACCTGCGTCAATCGTCCCTACAAAACTGATAACAGCCGGCAACATATGCTCGACCATCACATCCACGCCCTTGGAGCTCGGATGCATGCCATCGGCGAGCTGCAGATCCGCATGCGTGGCGACGCCGTCGAGGAAGAACGGATAGAGCGCAAGCTTATATTTGTCGGCAAGGCGCTTGTAGATCGGGTTGAATTTGTCGGCATAATCCGGCCCCATGTTCGGCGGCGCCAGCATGCCGATGAAAAGGATCGGAATTTTTCTGCCCTTCAACCGCTCGATCATCGTCTCGAGGTTCTTTTCCGTCTGCTCCGGCGGGATGCCGCGCAATGCGTCGTTGGCGCCGAGCTCGAGGATGACGCCGTCGGTTCCATCGGGCACCGACCAGTCTATGCGCGAGAGCCCACCCGAGGTCGTATCGCCGGAGACGCCGGCATCGGCGACGGCGAGATCCAGCCCCTTGGCCTTCAGCGCGGCTTCCAGCTTGGCGGGAAATCCGTCGCCGGGCGGCAGCTGGTAACCCGCCATCAGGCTGTCACCGAAGCCGACCAGCTGGATCGTCCGGGCCTGCGCAACGCCCGCCGCGCCAAACAAAAGACCGAAAGTGATGACAGCGAAGTGAAGCGCAGCAACTTTAAAACCCATGATCCATTCCCTAAATTCGCTGCTCGGGCCTGTCGCGCCCGCCATTATCTCTGATGTTCTCTGATATATAGGGCGTTCGCATTGGCAAAAACCATCATCGAGCTGAAGAAGGCGGATTTGACGCTCGGCAGTGCTGCCGCCTCGGTCCATGTGCTGAAGGGCATCGACCTCACCGTCATGGAAGGCGAAGCCGTCGGCATCGTCGGCCCGTCCGGCTCCGGCAAGTCGACCCTGCTGATGGTGCTGGCCGGCCTCGAAAAGCTCGACGGCGGCGAACTTCTGATCCGCGACACGCCCCTGCACAGCCTCAGCGAGGATCGCATCGCCGATTTCCGCGGCCGCAATATCGGCATCGTCTTCCAGTCCTTCCATCTCATCGCCAACATGACGGCGCTCGAAAACGTCGCCGTGCCGCTGGAACTTGCCAATGTCCGCGATGCATTCGACATCGCTCGGCGGGAGCTCGAGGCGGTGGGACTGGGCGAGCGGCTCAATCACTATCCTGGCCAGCTTTCCGGCGGCGAGCAGCAGCGCGTCGCCATCGCCCGCGCGCTGGCGCCTTCGCCCGCCGTCCTGATCGCCGACGAACCCACGGGCAACCTCGACACCGATACCGGTCGCCAGATCGCCGACCTGCTCTTCACCCAGCAGGCAGAGCGCGGCACGACCATGCTGCTCGTCACCCATGATCCGGCGCTTGCCGCCCGCTGCTCGCGCCAGATCCGCGTCCGTTCCGGCGAGATCGAGAACGACAGCGCCCGCACGCGTGCCAACCAGGCGGCGATTGCATGAGCGCGGCGGGATTTCGCCTGACGCTCGCCTTCCGCCTTGCCCTGCGCGAATTGCGCGGGGGGCTTGGCGGCTTCTATATCTTCCTCGCGTGCATCGCGCTCGGCACCGGCGCGATTGCAGCCGTCAATTCCGTATCCCGCTCGATCACCGATGCCATCGCGACGCAGGGGCAATCGCTGCTGTCAGGCGATGCACGGTTCGAACTGCGCAACCGCGAGGCGTCGTCGGAGGAATTCGCCTACCTCCAAAGCCTGGGCAAAGTCTCCCGCTCCACCGGACTGCGCTCCATGGCGCGTCTGCCCGATGGCTCCGACCAGGCGCTGGTCGAGGTCAAGGCCGTCGACGATGCCTACCCGCTCTACGGCGCCTTCAAGGCCGACCCCAATCAGCCGCTCGCAACGCTCCTCGCCGCAACGGACGGCACCTATGGCGCCGTGGTCGCCCCCCTGCTGCTAGAACGGCTGAACCTCAAGATCGGCGATGCCCTGCTCTTGGGCAATACCAGGCTGCGCATATCAGGCACGGTTGAGAGCGAGCCGGATGCCGTCTCCGAAGGCTTCGGCTTTGCGCCGCGCTTGCTCACCAGCCGCGACGCCCTGATTGCGTCCGGCCTCATCACGACAGGCAGCCTCGTCGAGCAGGCCTACCGGATCCGCATGGACAATCCCGCAGCCGGCATCCGCAATCTCAGCGACCGCGCCAATGCCGCCTTCCCGCAAGCCGGCTGGTCGATCCGCAGCAGCGATCGCGCAGCGCCGCAGCTTGCCGACAATGTCACGCGTTTCTCGCAGTTCCTGACCCTCGTCGGTCTGGCCGCTCTCATCGTCGGTGGCGTCGGCGTTGCCAATGCGGTGCGCGCCTTCCTCGATTCGAAGCGTACGACCATCGCCACCTTCAAGTGCTTGGGCGCGCCGGCCTTCGTGGTGGTGCTGATCTATCTCATCCAGATTGCCGTCATTGCATTTGCCGGCATCGCGGTCGGGCTCGTTCTCGGCGCCATCGCTCCCGTGATCGCGTCGCAGTTCATGGCCGAATTCCTGCCGATTTCAACCGCACCGCAGCTCTACCCGGGCGCGCTGACGCTTGCTGCCGTCTTCGGCCTGCTGACGACGCTTGCCTTCGCCATTCCTCCGCTCGGCCATGCCCGCGAGGTGCCGGCAACGGCGCTGTTCCGCGAACAGGGCTTCGAGGCGCGCCGCCTGCCTGGCTGGCCCTATCTGCTGGCCGCCGGCGTGCTGATGGCGGCCCTTGCCGCTCTCGCGATCGTCACCGCCTATGACCGTTTCATCGCGGTCGTCTTCGTCATCTCGATCGCCGGGGCTTTCGTCGTGCTGCGCGCCGTTGCCGCCGCTCTCTCCTGGCTTGCCCGCCGCAGCCCCCGCGTGCACTCCCCCGCTTTGCGCCTGGCAATCGGCAATATCCACCGGCCGGGCGCGCTGACCTCATCCGTCGTGCTGTCGCTCGGCCTTGGCCTGGCGCTGCTGGTGACCCTGACGCTGATCGACGGCAATATGCGCCGCGAATTGACCGGTCGTATGAGCGAGCAGGCGCCGAACTTCTTCTTCGTCGATATTCAGGGGCCGGAGCTGGAAGGCTTCCGCAAGATCGTGCTCGCCGAGGATCCGAACGGCAAGCTCGTCGAGGCGCCGATGCTGCGCGGCCGCATCGTCGCCTTTAATGGCGAGGATGTCACCAAGATGAAGGTGCCGGCGGCAGGCCAATGGGTGTTGCGCGGCGATCGCGGCATCACCTATGCCGAAACCGTACCGGAAAATGCCTCAGTCACCGAAGGCAAATGGTGGGACAAGGACTATAGCGGCGAACCGCTGGTCTCCTTTTCCGAAGAGGAGGGTAAGGCGCTGGGCTTGAAGCTCGGCGACAAGGTCACCGTCAATGTGCTCGGCCGCAACGTCACCGCCAAGATCGCCAGCTTCCGCAAGGTGCAATGGCAGTCGCTGTCGATCAATTTCGTGATGATCTTCTCGCCCAATACCTTCAAGGGTGCCCCGCATGCCTGGCTGGCGACGCTGACCGACGCTTCGGCCACCTCCGCTCAGGAAGCCGCGATCCTCCGGAAGGTCACCAATAGCTACCCGACCATCACAAGCGTCCGCGTCAAGGACGCGCTCGATGTCGTCAACACGCTGGTGGGGCAGCTCGCGACCGCCATCCGCTCCGCCGCCTCCGTGGCGGTCATCGCATCCGTGCTCGTGCTGGCGGGGGCGCTAGCGGCGGGCAATCGCGCCCGCACGCATGACGCAGTCATCCTCAAGACGCTCGGCGCGACGCGTGCGACGCTGATCCGCGCCTTCAGCTACGAATATCTGATCCTCGGCGCGGCAACCGCCGTCTTCGCGCTGATCGCAGGTTCGGCATCCGCCTGGTATATCGTCAGCCGCATCATGCGCCTGCCATCGGCCTTCCTGCCCGACGTCGCCTTCTCCACGCTGATCATCGCCCTGGTGCTGACCGTCGGCATCGGCCTGATCGGTACCTGGCGCATCCTCGGCCAGAAGGCGGCGCCCGTTCTGCGCGAGCTCTGATTCATTACGGAGATGAACCAGAAGCCGGCGAAACGGCTCGATATTACATCGATTTAACATGCGCCGGAGCGCTTGACCCTTGTGTATGAGGCACGAAAGCCTCATATTCTGTGCAGGCATGCTGGAGCTCCGCAGCGGCGCCTGGGCTTGAAAGACCCGACACCGTACTCACATCGGAGCTTGAAAGAGGAAAACATGGCTGACTTCCGCAATTACCAAAACCGGGCGCAGAGCGGTGCGCAATCCGGTGCGATGATAGACGAGGGCCTTCGAGCCTACATGCTCAAGGTCTATAACCTGATGGCGCTGGGTCTGGCGATCACGGGTGTTGCCGCCTATCTCTCCTTCTCGCTCGCCTTTGCAAACGGACAGATCACGGCCTTCGGCCAGGCGATCTATCTCAGCCCGCTGAAGTGGGTTGTCATTCTCGCCCCGCTGGCAATGGTCTTCTTCCTGAGCTTCAGGATCAACCGCATGAGCGTGGCTGCCGCGACGACGACCTTCTGGGTCTACGCCGCGCTGGTAGGCCTGTCGCTGTCGTCGATCTTCATCATCTACACCGGCCAGAGCGTCGTACAGACCTTCTTCGTGACCGCCGCCTCCTTCGGCGCGCTGTCGCTCTTCGGCTATACGACGAAGCGTGATCTATCCGCGATGGGCTCGTTCCTGATGATGGGTCTCTTCGGCCTGATCATCGCGACGCTCGTGAACATCTTCCTGGCTTCGTCCGCCCTGCAGTTCGCGATCTCGGTGATCGGCGTCCTGATCTTCGCCGGCCTCACCGCCTACGATACGCAGCGGATCAAGGAAATGTATTACACCGCCGACGATGCCACGGTGGCTGGCCGCAAGGCCATCATGGGCGCCCTGTCGCTCTACCTGGACTTCATCAACCTATTCATGTTCCTGCTGCAGTTTATGGGCAACCGCCGTTAATCGCGCAGCATGAATGAGCACCGGAAAGGCGGCTTCGGCCGCCTTTTTATTTGCCTGGCCACAGGCGCTGCGATTTGATAACTGCCGTCGCAAATCCGCAGATCAGGCAACAGAAACAATGTCCGTCAGCCTTCGCAGCGCAACCCCAGACGATCTTTCCCATATCACCGCTATCTACAGAGATTCCGTCCTCAACGGCACGGCAAGCTACGAAATCACGCCGCCGAGCCAGGAAGAGATGGCAGGCCGCTTCCAGGCAATCCGTGAAAAGGGCTATCCCTATATCGTCGCCGAAGACGAGACCGGCGCGTTTCTCGGCTATGCCTATGCCTCATCGTTCCGCACGCGGCCGGCCTATCGCTGGATGGTGGAGGATTCGATTTATCTGGCACCCGAGGCCCGTGGGCGCGGCGTCGGCAGGCTGCTGCTCGATGCGCTCGTCGAACGCTGCGAGGCGCTCGGCTTCCGCCAGATGATCGCCGTCATCGGCGGCGCCCATCCCGCCTCCGTCGCCGTGCATCGCGCTGCTGGCTTCACTGAAACCGGCCTATTGAAAGGCACCGGCTACAAACACGGCCGATGGCTGGATACCATGCTGATGCAGAAGGCGTTGGGCGAAGGCGACGGCACCGATCCGGATCCTTCGATTTATCCTGGGACGTTGTTTGGGGAATAGCGCGAGTTTTGCATATGTCGCACCTCTGATACCCCCTCTGTCAGCTTCGCTGACATCTCCCCCACAAGGGGGGAGATCGTTGGGAGTTTGCCGTTCGCTGCTTCCAAATCAACAAACTACATTTTCAGCGGATTCGATGTTCGCTTGAGGCGAGAGCGTATCGCGAGCAACCAATCTCCCCCCTTGTGGGGGAGATGTCACGACAGTGACAGAGGGGGGTGAAGCACCCTCCACGAACACGCGCCCAACGAAGAAAACCTACTTCTCCACCAGCTTCAGCTGTTTGTCGAACACCTTCAGAACCTGCTGTACCTCGTGGCCGCGCTTCAAGATCATGCCGTTGGTGTTGACGACGGAAAAGGCGCCCTGCTTGGCGGCGAGCTTCGGATTCTTTTCGATGCGGAAGAGCGGCATTTCGCCGGAGCGCTTGAAGACGGAGAAAACCGCCTTCTCTTTCAGATGGTCGATGGCGTAGTCGCGCCATTCGCCTTCGCCGACCATGCGGCCGTAGATCCACAAAATCGCATCCAGCTCCCGGCGATGGAAGGTCACCGGTAGCGGATCCTTGCTTTGTTTGTATTCTCTGAGATCGACGACGGAGGAACTAGTATCGGCGGAACGGTGTTCGCCGTGTCGCAAATCCGGCTGATCAGTCATCAATCCCCCAAGGGTTATCTCATGACAGGAGAATGACAGTTTGCCTCAGCCACGCCAAATTGCAAGATGGCCGACGGCTCACAATTTCTTTCCCATGCCCGAAAGCATCTCGGCAGCGCCGCATTTCAGACAAAACGACGCCCAATTTACAGGAAGTATAGGCAGCCGTTTGGCGCCGCCGCGTCAAACGGCCCGGCCGGGGCGCGTCGATTAAACCCCAGCCCCGAATGCGTCCCCGCCGGGCACCTCCCCTTTTTGGCGCCAGCCAAAATAGGGAGCCTTTTTGCATCAGCCAAAATAGGGAGCCTTTTTGGCGCCAGCCAAAATAGAGAACCTTTCGGCGTCAGCCGAAATTCAGAAATACCGTTCAGCCGTCCGGGCCGATGGTCAGAACCGTTGCGCCAAGAATGGCTGCAGGATCGCCCGAAGGCGTCGACGATTGCAGCAGAACGGCAAGGCCTCTTCGACCGGCCTTTTCAAGCACGGTGGAGGGCAACACGAGGTTCATGGCCTTGCCATCCCACATGCCCACGGTCTCGACGTCCGATACGGCATGCATGTAGGCGATCTGCTGGCCGGTGTTTTCGCCGCCTTTCGGAGCTACCATCTGCTCCTTGTCGAAATAGACGACGACCACATTGGCCCTGCCGTCACCGGCGCCGATCTTGATCTCGAGTTCGTCGCCCTTCGTAGCGGCATTCACCGGAACTATCAGTCCCTCGCCGTGGCGCTGGAAATCGTCGATCTTGACGTTGATGGCGTCGAGATCGGCGCCGTTCATATGGTCCCTGCCATTGACGATCGCCTGCGGCGTATAGACGCCGCTGCGGCCCATCGTGCGGGCATAGGCGTATTGGCGCGCCGTATTGTCCTTGGACGCCATGGTGTCGTTCCAGCCGAGATAGTTCCAGTAGTCGACGTGATAGGCGAGAGCGACGACATTGCCCTGGCGGATCAGCTTGCGGAACGCAGCATCGGCGGGCGGACAGGAGGCACAGCCCTGCGAGGTGAAGAGTTCGACGACGCCCTTGATCTTCGACGCCTCCTGCGCATGCAGCGAACTTGCGAGCGCGATGCCTGCCAGAAGTGGAACCGAAAATCGAAGGCGCATTTCCATCTTACCTCTGCATCCAATCTCGAGCGCCGTCTGCCTACACGGGCTCTGCAACTCGCGCTTCTTGGGGCGACCAGACCACATCAAGCCCGAAAAATCTGAAACAAGAGATAATAGTTTAGCGCGATGACGCAAAGTCACGATGGGGTGAGGCCGGGGTGAGCCGGAAGTCTCGCCGTACACATCACCGTGAAAAACAAGACGCCGCCGGGAGAGTTTCCCGGCGGCGTGCAAGAGAAGTTCAGACGCCTATCAGGCGGCGAGATCGCGCAGAACCGTCTGCAGAATGCCGCCATTGTTGACGTAGACGACCTCATCCAGCGTATCGATGCGGCAGATGATCGGAACATCCTTCACCGAGCCGTCGCCATAGGTGATCTTGGCGATCTTGCGCTCGCGCGGCTTGATGTGTTCCAGGCCTTCGATGGTGACGAGTTCATCGCCCTTCAGGCCGAGGCTGGCCCAAGTGGTGCCTTCCTCGAAGACGAAGGGGATGACGCCCATACCAACCAGGTTCGAACGATGGATACGCTCGAAGGACTGGGCGATCACGGCGCGCACGCCGAGCAGGTTCGTGCCCTTGGCAGCCCAGTCGCGCGACGAGCCGTTGCCGTATTCGACGCCTGCGAAGATGACGAGCGGAACGCCCTCGGCCTTGTACTGCATGGCCGCATCGTAGATCGACGTCTCTTCCTTGGACGGATAGTGGATGGTGTAGCCACCTTCCTTGCCGTTCGGGCCGAGCATGTGGTTGCGGATGCGGATATTGGCGAAAGTGCCGCGCATCATGACTTCATGGTTGCCGCGGCGCGTGCCGTACTGGTTGAAGTCGGCAACGCCGACGCCATGGCCAATGAGGTAAGAGCCGGCCGGCGAGGCAGCCTTGATCGAACCGGCCGGAGAAATGTGGTCGGTGGTGATCTTGTCGCCGAAGAGGCCGAGAACGCGAGCACCCTTGATGTCGGAGACGCCGGCGCCCTTCTTGCCCATGCCCACGAAGTAGGGCGGGTTCTGCACGTAGGTCGAATTGTCGTCCCAGGCATAGGTCTGGCCCGGAGGAACCTGCACGGCCTGCCAGTTGGCATCGCCCTTGAAGACGTCGGCATACTTGCTCTCATAGAGCTCGCGGGTGACGTATTTCAGGATGAATTCCTGCACCTCCTGCGAGGTCGGCCAGATGTCCTTCAGATAAACAGGCTTGCCGTTCTGGTCTTCGCCGATCGGCTCCTTCGTCAGGTCGAGCTGCACCGAACCGGCGAGCGCATAGGCGACGACGAGCGGCGGCGAAGCGAGATAGTTTGCCTGGACGTCGGGCGAGATGCGGCCTTCGAAGTTGCGGTTGCCCGAGAGCACGCCAGATACGATCAGGCCCTTGTCGTTGATCGTCTTCGAGATCGGCGCCGGCAATGGGCCGGAATTGCCGATGCAGGTGGTGCAGCCGAAGCCGACCAGGTTGAAGCCGAGCTTGTCGAGATCGGCCTGCAGGCCGGATTTGGCGAGATATTCGCCGACGACCTGGGATCCCGGTGCCAGGGATGTCTTGACCCACGGCTTGGACTTCAGACCCTTGGCAACGGCGTTGCGGGCGAGAAGGCCGGCGGCGATCAGCACCGAAGGGTTGGAAGTGTTGGTGCAGGAAGTGATGGCGGCGATGGCAACGTCGCCATGGCCGATATCGAAATCCGTGCCTTCGACCGCATAGCGGTTGGAGAGCTGGCCGGGCTTCTTGTATTCGGTATCCAGCGAGGTCGCGAAACCGGAAGCGATGTTTTCCAGCGCGATACGGCCTTCCGGACGCTTCGGGCCGGCCATCGAGGGAACGACGTCGCCGAGATCGAGTTCCAGCGTGTCGGTGAAGACGAGATCGGAACCATCATTGTCGCGCCACATCCCTTGAGCCTTCGAATAGGCTTCGACGAGTGCGATGCGGTCCTTTGTGCGGCCGGACATGTTGAGATAATGCAGCGTTTCCTTGTCGACCGGGAAGAAGCCGCAGGTCGCGCCATATTCCGGACCCATGTTGCCGATGGTGGCGCGGTCGGCGAGCGGCATGTTGTCGAGGCCGGGGCCGAAGAATTCGACGAACTTGGAAACGACGCCCTTCTTGCGCAGCATCTGCACGACGGTCAGAACGAGGTCGGTCGCGGTGACGCCTTCCTTGAGCTTGCCCGTGAGCTTGAAGCCGATGACCTCAGGCAGCAGCATGGAGACCGGCTGGCCGAGCATGGCGGCTTCAGCTTCGATACCGCCGACACCCCAGCCGAGAACGCCGAGGCCGTTGATCATGGTCGTGTGCGAATCGGTGCCGACGCAGGTGTCGGGATAAGCGATCGTTTCGCCGTCCTCTTCCTTGGTCCAGACGGTCTGGCCGAGATATTCGAGGTTCACCTGGTGACAGATACCGGTGCCGGGAGGGACGACGCGGAAGTTCTTGAATGCCTGCTGGCCCCACTTCAGGAAGCGGTAGCGCTCGCCGTTGCGCTGGTATTCCAGCTCGACGTTCTTGGCAAAAGCCTGGGGAGTGCCGAATTCGTCGACGATGACGGAGTGGTCGATGACGAGATCGACGGGAACGAGCGGATTGATCTTTTCCGGATCGCCGCCGAGGGAGACCATGGCGTCGCGCATGGCGGCGAGGTCGACAACGGCCGGAACGCCGGTGAAGTCCTGCATCAGCACGCGCGCCGGGCGATAGGCGATTTCGTTCTCGACGGTGCCCTTGTTGGTCAGCCATTCGGCGACGGCAAGGATATGGTCCTTGGTGACCGACTGCCCGTCTTCAAAACGCAGCAGGTTTTCCAGAAGCACCTTCATGGAGTAAGGCAGCTTGGAAACGCCGGGCAGACCATTGGCTTCAGCCTTAGGAAGGCTGAAATAGACATAGTCTTTCCCGCCCACGGTCAGCGTGGAACGACAATTGAAACTGTCAAGAGATTTAGACACGAGATACCCCGTTTCTGATAGCCAACACAGTCGTGCGAACGCCTATGCACTTTATGCACATCAGGATGCGGGTGCGGCCATTTCCGCTGTCCGCACGTAAGGCAGAAAACCTTATGTTCGGCGCAAGGATGAAATTCACGCCGACCGCTGGCGTGGTTGCAGGTCTTATAGATAATTTCGTAAAGACTTGCCAGAGTGACAAAGCGCAAATTTGGACAATTTTTTGCGCGCTGCGGCAACGACAACGGGGAAAGTCTGAGCGAATGCATCTATGCGCTGAAAATCTGGCGGCAAGGCGGGGCGAAGACCTGATTTTCTCGAATGTTTCCTTCAACTTGGCAGGTGGCGACGCCCTCATCCTGACCGGGCGCAACGGCTCGGGAAAATCCACGCTTCTGCGTGTTGTGGCAGGCCTTCTCAGGCAGGAAAAAGGCCGTGTCACATTCACCGGAAATGACGGCGAATCGAGCCGGCCTGCGGGCGAAGCCAGCCACTATCTCGGCCACCGCAATGCGATGAAATCCGAGCTTACGGTCGCCGAAAACCTGACCTTCTGGAAAACCTTCCTCGGCGACATGGGGGGCGGTTTCGGCCTCACTGTCGATAAAGCCGCTGACGCCGTCGGGCTCGCCGGCATCACCCATCTTCCCTTCGGCTACCTCTCCGCCGGCCAGCAGCGGCGAATCGCATTTGCAAAACTTTTGGTCGCCCACCGCCCCATCTGGATCCTCGACGAACCGACGGCGGCGCTCGACAGCTCCGCCGACCGGCTGTTTGCGGAGCTGATCACGGCGCATCAGAAGAATGGCGGCATCGTTCTTGCGGCCACGCATCAGCCGCTGGGATTGGAGAATGCGCAGGAGATGCGGATGAGGGGATTTGCCGAGGTGAGTGAGGGGGTATGGGGATGAGCTCGATGGTGCTGAATTTACCGAACCTTCGCTACCCCCCTCTGTCCCTTCGGGACATCTCCCCCACAAGGGGGGAGATCATTGGGAATTCGCGGCACCGTCTTGCAAAACCAATCAACACAGTTTCTGCAAATTCGATTTTTGATCAGGGTAGATGGGGGCCGCGGGCCACCAATCTCCCCCCTTGTGGGGGAGATGTCCCGAAAGGGACAGAGGGGGGTATCGTGCGTCATACTCGGTGCCATCCATGACCGCCCTCTTCCTCCGCGACCTCAAACTTTCGGTGCGCGCCGGCGGCGGGGCGTTGATCGGCATTCTCTTCTTCCTCACCGTCGTCGCCGTCATTCCCTTCGGCGTCGGCCCGGATCTCAAGCTTCTCTCGCGCATCGGTCCGGCCATCGTCTGGATCGGCGCGCTGCTGGCGAGCCTTCTCGGCCTCGACCGGCTGTTCCAGGCGGAGCGCGACGACGGTTCGCTCGATCTGCTCGTCATGCAGGAAACGCCGCTCGTGCTGACGGTGTTCATCAAATGCGCGGCGCATTGGGTGGCGACCGGCCTGCCCCTCGTCATTGCCTCGCCGCTGCTCGGTCTCTTTATGAATATGAACGAGACGGCGATCGGCGCGACTGCCTTGACCTTGCTCGTCGGCTCGCCGGCGATCACCTTCATCGGCGCGGTCGGTGCTGCCGTCGCGGTGGCGCTGCCGCGCGGCGGGCTGCTGGTCTCCATTCTGGTTCTGCCGCTCACCATTCCCGTGCTGATCTTCGGCGTCAGCGCGACATACGCCGCCGTCGAGGGACCGCAACCCTTCCTGCCGCCGTTCCTGATCCTCACCGCGCTCACTTTGTTCTTCGCCGTCATCGGCCCGGCCGCCGCCGCCCTTGCCTTGCGGAACACGACTGATTGATCAGAGCAATTCCACGAATAGTGCGAAGCGGTTTTCCGTCCGGAATTGCGTAACAACAAAAGGATAGAGCGTTTTCGCGTTTCGAAGAAAAGCGGAAAGGCTCTAACGGAGATACTGTTTCGTCGATCTGAGACAATGCGGTCGATTGCCGGAAAAGCCATATCGGGTTAAACAAGCCGCATGAGCGATATCAGTCCTGCGATCAGCCGATTTTCCGACCTCGCCAACCCCACGCGGTTTCTGGCCTTCTCGGCGCGTCTCATTCCCTGGCTGGCCATTATTTCGGCCGTGCTTTTCGCGATCGGCCTCTATCTGTCCTTCACGACCGAGGGCGACTACCAGCAGGGCGATACCGTTCGCATCATGTATATTCACGTGCCATCGGCCTGGCTCTCGATGATGTGCTACACGATCATGAGCATGTCGGCGATCGGCACGCTCGTTTGGCGCCATCCGCTGGCCGATGTCGCCGGCAAGACCGCCGCCCCGCTCGGCGCCGCCTTCACGCTGATCGCGCTCGTCACCGGCTCGCTCTGGGGCAAGCCGATGTGGGGCACCTATTGGGTCTGGGATGCGCGCCTGACCTCGGTCTTCATCCTGTTTCTGATGTATCTCGGCCTGATCGCGCTGAACCGCGCCATGGACGACCCATCAAAAGCCGCCCGCGTCGCCTCCATCCTGACCCTGGTCGGCTTCATCAATATTCCGATCATCAAGTTTTCGGTCGATTGGTGGAATACGCTGCATCAGTCGGAAAGCATCATGCGCATGGATGGCCCGGCCATCGACGCGGAATTCCTCCGGCCGCTCCTCATCATGGCGCTCGCCTTCACGCTGCTGTTCTTCGCGCTGCATCTGATGGCGATCCGCAACGAGATCTGGCGCCGCCGCATCGCCGCGCAGCGCCGCATCGCCGCGCGCATGGCAAGCCGGGAGGAATAGCATGACGCATCCCTTCTACGTCTACGGCTCCTATGGCTTTGCCGCGATCATGATCCTCGCCATCATCGCCTGGACATGGATCGACGGGCGCCTGCGCCGTCGCGAACTCGCCGAGCTGGAAGCATCCGGCATCCGCCGCCGCTCGCAGCGCATGCCCGAAGGCGAGACGAAATGACGGCCAATGCCGACAACAAGAATGGCGTAAAATCAAGCGGCACCGCGCGCTATCTGCTGGCGCTGATCCCGCTCATCGTCTTTGCCTGCATCGCCTTTGCCGTCGGCAAGGTCATGTATGACCAAGAAGTACACGGCACCGACATCTCGGCCATTCCCTCGGCCCTGATCGGCACCAAGGCGCCGAAGCTTGCGCTCGCACCTCTTGCAGGCTCCAACCTTCAGGCGCTGACCGATGACGCCATCAAGGGCAAGCTGACGCTCGTCAACGTCTTCGCCTCCTGGTGCATCCCCTGCCGCGACGAGCATCCAGTGTTGAAGGAACTAGCGAAGAGCGGTGAGCTCAACATCGTGGCGATCAATTACAAGGACACGAACGAGAACGCGCTCCGCTTCCTCGGCGAGCTCGGCAATCCCTATAACGCCATCGGCATCGACCCGAATGGCTCAGCCGCCATCGACTGGGGCGTCTACGGTATTCCGGAATCCTACCTCGTCTCCCCCGACGGCACGATCCTCTACAAGCAGGTCGGCCCCTTTACGCCGACCAGCCTGAAGGAAGGGCTTTATCCGGCCATAGCGAAGGCGCAGGGGAAATCGGCGCTTTAATCCCTTCTCCCCCTCAGGGAGAAGGTGCCCGAAGGGCGGATGAGGGGGAAAAGCTAAATCCCGCCCTGCCACGTCTTGATCGCATCGACCGGCCAGACCAGCATCAGTACGTTGAGCGTAAGATTGTCACGGATCAGGTAGCCGGTGAGCAGCTCGAAGAAGATGGCGATGGCGACCGTCACCCACACCGGAGCGCGCCGGGCAAACAGGAAACCGACCACCATGAACACGGCATCCATCGACGAATTGAGGATGCTGTCGCCAACATAATCGAGCGAGATCGTTGCCGCCCGATAGCGATTGATGATGATCGGCGAGTTTTCCAGAATCTCCCAGCCGGATTCGATCAGCATGGCAACGAAGAGCCGCATCGACAGCGGCTTGCCGCGCATGATCAGATGCGTGAGCCCGAAGAAGAGGAAGCCGTGGATGATATGCGACGGCGTGTACCAGTCGGCGATATGCTGCGAGTTGCCGCTCGATTTCACCACCGGCTCGAACAGCTTCACGTAGCCGCAGGTGCAGATCGGCACGCGGCCCATCATATATTCAGCCACGATCTGCACGAGCAGGACGACGGCACAGGCGATGAACCAGAAACTTTGCTGCCGGTATCGGCTTTGAGCGTCGATGGCTTCGCTCATTTCCCGCTTTCCGTCGGCGGCTCGATCGTGTGCTTCATGATCAACGGCATCTGCGACAGGGTGAAAAGGATGGTGATCGGCATCGTCGCCCACACCTTGAAGTTCACCCAGAGATTATCCGCAGCCTTGGCGTCGGGCAGGTAATACCAGTTCGAGCCGCGCCAGACGACTTCGTTGAGCACGGCCAGAACGAAGAAGAAAATGCCCCAGCGCAGCGTCAGTTTGCGCCAGCCCTCTGCATCAAGCTGGAAGGCGGCATTGAAGACATAGCCGAGCAGCGACTTGCCGAAGGCAAGGCCGCCGAGCAGCGCGACGCCGAACAGCGCATTGACGATGGTCGGCTTCATCTTGATGAAGGTTTCGTTCTGCAGGTAAATGCCGAGCGCGCCGAAGATCAGCACCACGATACCGGAGACGAAGGGCATCAGCGGCAGATGGCCCAGCATCACCTTCGAGACGATAAGCGAAATCGCGGTTGCTGCCATGAACAGGCCGGTGGCCACGAAGAGAGGCCCGCCGAGGGCTGCCAGCTGCGGAAAATGCTGCACCAGCCATTCCCCACGCAGATTGCCGAAAAAGAACACCAGCAAAGGCCCGAGTTCCAGCACCAGCTTCAGCATGGGGTGATGTTTGTCGGCCGCACTTGGGGTGAGATCGCTGTCGCTGGTCGTCATTGCGGCACTTTCCCTGTCGTCACGTTTGTCATCGAATTTGTTCTTGTCATTCATTGGCTGTTTACAGCCCCCGTACCGGCAATGGCATGGGCAAAATCCTCGGCCTCGAACGGCTCGAGATCGTCTACACCCTCGCCGACGCCGATGAAATAGACCGGCAGCTTGTGCTTGGCGGAGATGGCGACGAGAATGCCGCCGCGCGCCGTGCCGTCAAGCTTTGTCATGATCAACCCATTGACGCCGGCGACATTGCGGAAGATTTCCACCTGGTTCAGCGCATTCTGGCCCGTGGTCGCATCGAGCGTCTGCAGCACGGTATGCGGCGCATCCGG
This sequence comes from Martinezella tropici, assembly GCF_008370325.1. Lineage (GTDB taxonomy): Bacteria > Pseudomonadota > Alphaproteobacteria > Rhizobiales > Rhizobiaceae > Rhizobium > Rhizobium tropici_B. The sequence continues at coordinate 204,739 of NZ_VNIP01000009.1, forward strand.
ATCGAGCTTGCCGAGCACGCGCACGATCTTTTCGAGCTCGGCCATCAGCTCCGCCTTGTTCTGCAGGCGGCCGGCGGTATCGATGATCAGCACGTCGCTCTTGTTGGCCTTGGCCTGCTGGAAGGCATCGAAGGCAAGGCCGGCGGCATCGGCGCCGAGTTTCGTGCCGATGAATTCCGATTTGGTGCGATCAGCCCAGATCTTCAGCTGCTCGATGGCGGCGGCGCGGAACGTATCGCCGGCAGCGACCATGACCTTCAGCCCCGCACCCGAAAGCTTTGCCGCCAGCTTGCCGATCGTCGTCGTCTTGCCGGTACCGTTGACGCCGACGACGAGAATGACATGCGGCTTGTGGCTGAGGTCGAGCTGCAGCGGCTTTGCCACAGGCTTCAGTACCTTGGCGATTTCCTGCGCCATGATGCGGGTCACGTCTTCGCCGGTGACATCCTTGCCGTAGCGCTCGGAGGCAAGCGTATCGGTGACGCGCATCGCCGTTTCGACGCCGAGATCGGCCTGGATCAGCAGATCCTCCAGATCCTGCAGCGTCTGATCGTCGAGCTTGCGCTTGGTGAAGAGCGCCGCAATCTGGCCGGTCAGCTGCGACGAGGTACGCGCAAGCCCGGCGCGCAGGCGCTGAAACCAGGAGAGTTTCTGTTTTGGGGCTTCCGGAACAGGCGCAGGAGCCGAGGCGGCGGTGGAGAAGCCCTTGGGGAGGTTGGGAGCTTCGGCCGGGGTGTCGGTGGTTTCAGAGGAGGGTTCGGAGTCTTTCGACGAAGGCTCCGAGCTTGCGGGAGCTTCGTCACCCCCCTCTGTCCTGTCGGACATCTCCCCCACAAGGGGGGAGATCGGTTCGATGGGGCGCTCTTCGGACGTCCCATGAATTTCAGCGCTTACGGCTTGCTCAGAAGAATCTGCGACTTCGTCGTCTGTATCTGAGTCAGCAACCTCGGGCTCATTTACTTCAATAGTATCTACTTGAACTTCAGCCTTTTGCTCTTGCTCAGCCGGCGCGGCATCCTCCAACCAATCTCCCCCCTCGTGGGGGAGATGTCCCGAAGGGACAGAGGGAGGTGACACAGGCTCAACAAACTCGGAAGCCGGCGAAACATCTACAACAGGCGCTTCAACCCTGGCCAAATCCTCCGCAGGCGCCTGCTCCTCAGCCGGCTTTTCGCGGCCAAAGGTGAAGACTTTTTTGATGAAACCGAGCGCCATGAAGTGTCCGTTGAAGCATTAGGCCGCGTCGGCGGCCAGAAGTTGCATGTCGAGGTGCTTGCCATTGTGGCCGGTGATTGCGACCTGCACAAGGTCGCGCGGGCGAAGGCCGGGGGCGGCGACAAGCGTGAAGTTTTCCGTATGCGCCAGTCCGCCATTCTCCACAAGCAGCCATTGCCGCGTGCCGACCATCTTGTCCAGATGGGCCTGATGCAATCTTTGTCCAGCCTCGCGCAGGCGGGCGGATCGCTCCTTGATCAGGCCGCGATCGAGCTGCGGCATACGAGCGGCGGGCGTGCCGGGGCGCGGGCTGTAAGGGAAGACGTGCAGATGCGCGATGCCGGCCTCCTCCGCCAGGCCGACGGCATTTGCGAACATGTCTTCCGTTTCCGTCGGGAAGCCGGCGATCATATCGGCGCCGAAGCTCGTCTCGGGGCGCAGACGGCGCACATCTTCGATGAAACTGATAGCATCGGCGCGCGAGTGCCGCCGCTTCATGCGCTTGAGGATCATATCGTCGCCATGCTGCAGGGAGAGGTGCAGATGCGGCATGAAGCGCGGCTCGTCGGCGATGAGATCCATCAGATGCTGATCGGCCTCGATGCTGTCGATCGAAGAAAGCCGCAGCCGGCGGATTTCCGGGATCTGCTTCAATAGCGTCTTGGCAAGCAGCCCGAGCGTCGGCGTTCCCGGCAGGTCGGCGCCATAGCTTGTGGCATCGACGCCGGTCAGCACGATCTCGCGATAGCCGCTCTCGACCAGATTGCGCGCCTGATCGACGACGGCACCCATGGGCACCGAGCGCGAATTGCCGCGGCCATAGGGGATGATACAGAAAGTGCAGCGATGGTCGCAGCCGTTCTGCACCTGGATGAAAGCGCGCACATGGCCATCGATATGCCGGATCATCTGCGGCGCCGTCGCCCGCACGCTCATGATATCGTTGACGCGCAGCTTCTCTTCGGCCGAAACGCCGAAATCCGGCAAAGCGCGGTAAGAAGCACTCTTCAGCTTCTCCTCGTTGCCGAGAACGGCATCCACTTCGACCATTTCGGCGAAGGTCTGCTTCTCCGTCTGCGCGGCGCAGCCTGTGACGATGATGCGCGCATGCGGATTGTCGCGCCGCGCGCGGCGGATCGCCTGACGCGCCTGACGCACGGCCTCGCCCGTCACGGCGCAGGTATTGACCAGGATGGCATTGTTGAGCCCGGCGGCTTCCGCTTGCGACCTCATCACTTCGGATTCATAGGTGTTGAGACGACAGCCGAAGGTAATGACTTCGACCCCGCTCACCGCGCCTGAGCCCCCTGCTCCGGATCGCGCGAGAAGCTGCCCGTGACCGGATCGACGGTACCGGACCATTCCCATTCGGCAGGACCCGTCATCACGACATGATCGTTGCTCTCAAGCCATTCGATGGTGAGTTTGCCAGGCGCGGGAGCAGAGGCGACCTCGATCGTTACCTTGCGGCCGGTGCGGCCGGTGCGTGCGGCGCTGACGGCGGCGGCGCAAGCGGCCGAACCGCAGGCAAGCGTCAGGCCAGCGCCGCGTTCCCAGGTGCGGGTGCGCAGCGACGACGGCGAAAGCACCTGCGCCAGCGTGATATTGGCGCGCTCGGGAAACATAGGGTGGTTTTCAAGCAGCGGGCCGAAGCGATCGAGATCGAAGGCCATCGGGTTCTTGTCGACCCAGAAGATCGCGTGCGGATTGCCCATCGACATGGCGGAGGGCGAATGCAGGACGGGATTGTCGATCGGCCCGATCTGCAGCTCGATGCGGCTGGTATCGGCAAATTCCTCGGCAAGCGGGATCTTGTCCCAGGCAAAGACCGGCGTGCCCATATCGACCGAGATCGTGCCGTCCTCATGCTCCCTGGCATTCAGAATGCCGGCGACGGTCTGGAAGGTGAAAGCCTTCTTGCCGGTTTCGGCCGCAAGCGCCTGGACGACGCAGCGCGTGCCGTTGCCGCAGGCCTGCGCCTTCGTGCCGTCGCAGTTCAGAATATCGATCCAGGCATCGGTGCCCTCAATCTTCGGATCGTGGATCGCCATGATCTGGTCGAACTGGGTCGCCGGATCGGCACTGAGCGCAATCGCCGCCGCCGCCGTCACCACATCCTTGCGGCCGCGCATGTCGACGACCAGGATCTTGTTTCCAAGCCCGTTCATCCTCGCGAATTCGACCGTATTGCTCATGATGCCATGTCCGTCAGTGTTTTCGAGCTGTATATGGCGGAATTGCGGGGGAATTACCAGTGGGGCGTGATGGATGGCACCTTTCAAGATTGGCCGGGGCCATCCGGGCCGCGCTGATCCTTCGCCAGGCTCAGGCTGAGGGTGGAGCGAGTTGCGAGCCGGGTAGGAGGTAGTCCTCACGGTGAGGAGGCCCAAAGGGCCGTCTCGAACCACGAGGACGGGTGGCCCGTCCTTATGACCGCAACGAAAACCCCGCCGAGCAGCCTTGACACAATTTATTTTGAGAAAAAATCATCCGAGTGTCGGATTGCCGAAATCTCGCCCGTCCTAGGCTCGTCCACTCCGTCAAACCATAGGGATTATGACCATGCCGAATACCATAAGCCTGCACCGCGTCCTCGCCACCAGCCCGGAAAAGGTCTATCGCGCATTCATCGAAGCGGATGCGCTTGCCAAGTGGCTGCCGCCGAACGGCTTTGCCTGCACCGTGCATCACTTCGAAGGGAGCGTCGGCGGCACGTTCAAGATGTCGTTCCGCAATTTTACGACCAGTGAAGTCCATGCCTTCGGCGGTGAATATATCGAGCTCGTTCCCGGCGAGCTGGTGCGCTACACAGACAGGTTCGACGACCCCAACCTGCCCGGCCAAATGGAAGTGACGGTGACGTTGAAAAAGGTGCTGGTCGGGACCGAGGTCAACATCACCCAGGCGGGTATACCGGACGTCATCCCTCCGGAGGCTTGCTATCTCGGCTGGCAGGAATCGCTGATCAATCTGGCAAAGCTCGTCGAGCCTGAGATTACGCAGTAAGGCTCGATGCCCCCAAGACCTCCGCGCAACCCCTTCTCCCCCCGGGGGAGAAGGGGTTTTTGTTGCATCAATGCTCACACAACCGGAACATCGAAAACTTCCCCTGCCCTGAGGGGTCGAAACCGATCCGGCTCCACGCCCTCGGCCTTCAGCGCTGCATCCAGCGCCTGCACGGGCGCATCGATCCCCTCGTCCGTCAGCTGGAAGGTCGCGAAGTGATGCCCGGCGGCGTAGGCCGACTTGCAGAGCTTCATGCCTTTGACCGCTTCTTCCGGATTCTGGTGCTGGCCCTTCATGAACCAACGCGGCTCGTAGGCGCCGAAAGGCAGGATCGCAAGGCGGAAGCCGCCATGCTTGCGGGCGGCCGCCTCGTAGTTGATGCCATCGTGAAAGCCGGTGTCACCAACATGATAGATCTTGCCCGCTGGCGTGGTGAACACAAACGCCGCCCATAGCGCCATACGCCGGTCGCCCAGGCCCCGCGCCGACCAATGATGGCAGGGCTCGGCATCGATCGTCACATCAGCCTTAACGGTGATGCGATCGCCCCAGTCGACAATGGTGATATCGGCGTCTGGAACGGCGCGGCGAATGATCGTGTCGTTCCCGAGGGGTGTCACGATCTTAGGCCGATGCGCTTGCTGCAGGCGGGCAAGTGTTGCGAGATCGAGGTGATCGTAGTGATTATGCGTCACCAGGACGACGTCGACATGCGGCAGATCCTCGAAGCGGATGCCGGGCGGCACCACGCGCTTCGGCCCGACGGATCGGAAAGGGCTGACCCGTTCCGACCAGACCGGATCCGTCAGAATGTTCAGCCCGGCAATCTGCACCAGCATCGAAGCATGTCCGACCATGGTCACCCGCATCTGCTCGCCGAACACATGCCGGTCCGGCCTTGCCGGAGGAAAGGCGCTGATGACAGGATTGGGCCAGCGCACCCGGCCGCCGCCGAACTGCCAGCGCAAAAGATCGAATGCACTGCCCGGCTCGACGCCGCCGGGATTGAAGAAGCGCACGCCGTCGAAATGATCGGAAACCGGCCCCTGATAATAGGGATTCTTCCTGGCTGAGCCGGATGAGCTGGTCATGGCTTGTCCACCCCCTGCGCGCTTGTCGCCTCGCCGGCCGATAAGCCGATCCTGCCGAGCCACTCCTCGACCTCAAGCGCCGTCAGCGTCTCCTCCAGCACGACGTTCGCCGGCATGGCAAAAAGCTGCGGCGTGAAAAAGCTCGTATCCCACAACGCAGCACCCTCGGCCAGCGGTGAAAGCAGGATGACCTGCCGGCCGTCGATGCGGGCAATCGTCTCGACGGATGCCTCTCCGGAAATCTCGACGAGCCCCCGCTCATCCGGCTGCACCGTCTCATAGCGCCACCAGGGCTCGTCATTGCCATCTTCGGCCACTGTCACGCAGCGCGCCATGTCGATGATGAACCTGTTGGGCGCGCGGCCGCCGGGAAGCGTCTCGCCGAATGCCGCCTGGATCAGTGTGAACAGATGGAAACAATTGACGATATTCTGATAGCGCAGGCGAAAGCCCTGGCGGCTCGGCAGATACAGCACCAGCAGGGCGTCGCTTCGGCCCAGAAGCATCTGGCGGACCCAGGCCGCACCCGGCGTGTAGTCCTGCAGCCCGCCAAGCTGCGCCATCAGCTCCTTGTCGCCGGCGGCAAGCTCGCGTTCCCGCGGCATGGCGGCAAGATGCGAAACCGCCGATTGGCCGAGCAGCTGGAAAGCGTCGAGCAGCTGCCTTTGCTTCGGGCTCAGTTCCTTGCGGCCGGCAAAGCCGCGATGGATCTGCGGCAGCCACGCCATGTAAAGCTCCCACACGGCGGCACCGCTGCGGTCCACCGCCCCACCCTTTTCGACGATGGTGCCGAGCATATTCGCAAGGATTGCGGCTCCAGGCGGCGGCAGGCGGCTGAGCTCGCGCGCCGCCCGCGCCATGATCTTCGGCTGCGCCATTGCGCTCGCGTAGAAGGCCTGCGCCGCCGCATTGAATTGCGCATCGACGCGACCACCGGCGTAAGCACGGCAGGCGGCGAGAAGATCGGTCAGGGCTGCATCATTCATTCGGAACTATCTCGGGGAATCACTTGATGGCGGGGATCGATATAACAATTGGAAGAGGATGGTACGGTCAAATCGACATTGATATAACGCTGTCATCCGTGCATTTCAGGCTTTTCGGCCCGCCTTGGGTTGACTTTGCCGGCCTTTTCCTGTTTATCGCCCGCAATCTGCGACGAGCACAAGCCTCCGAGCCACCGACCGGGACCCATAAAGGTATAAAGAGATCCCGGAGGTCAACACCCGACAGCGCGATGCGCCCTCGGGTGCTTTTTGGCTTTGCGTCTTGTTTTCGTCATGGAAAAGCACGACGTTTTCGGGCGAGGAACCGCGCAAGTTGCGCCAAGTCTAATCCCAAGCGATCGATAAGGAAGAAGCGATGTTTGAAAACCTCCAGGACCGTCTTGGTTCCATTCTGAATGGACTGACAGGCCGCGGCGCGCTTTCGGAAGCCGATGTTTCCGCAGCGCTGCGCGAGGTTCGCCGCGCGCTACTCGAAGCCGACGTGGCGCTGGATGTGGTTCGCTCCTTTACGGATCGCGTCCGCGAAAAGGCCGTCGGCGCCGAAATCCTGAAGTCGATCAAGCCGGGCCAGATGGTCGTCAAGATCGTCCATGACGAGCTGATCGAGATGCTCGGCGGCGAAGGCGTGGGCATCGATCTGAACGCGCCGGCCCCGGTCGTCGTCATGATGGTCGGTCTGCAAGGCTCCGGTAAGACCACCACGACTGCCAAGATCGCCAGCCGCATGACGAGCCGCGACCGCAAGAAGGTCCTGATGGCCTCGCTCGACACGCGCCGCCCAGCCGCACAGGAGCAGTTGCGCCAGCTCGGCGTGCAGACGGGTGTCGACACGCTGCCTGTTATCGCCGGCCAGTCGCCGACCGATATCGCCGCGCGTGCCGTGCAGGCCGCCAAGCTCGGCGGCCACGACATCGTCATCCTCGACACCGCCGGCCGCACGCATATCGACGAGCCGCTTATGGTCGAGATGGCGGATATCAAGAAGAAGTCCAATCCGCACGAAATCCTGCTGGTCGCCGATAGCCTGACCGGTCAGGACGCCGTCAACCTCGCCCGCAATTTCGACGAGCGCGTAGGAATCACCGGCCTCGTGCTGACCCGCATGGACGGCGACGGCCGCGGCGGTGCGGCCCTTTCGATGCGCGCCGTGACAGGCAAGCCGATCAAGCTGATCGGTGTCGGCGAAAAGATGGGCGAGCTGGAGGAATTCCATCCCCGCCGTATCGCCGACCGCATCCTCGGCATGGGCGACATCGTGTCGCTCGTTGAAAAGGCGGCTGAGAATATCGACGCCGAAAAGGCGGCCGCCATGGCCGCCAAGATGGCCAAGGGCAAGTTCGATCTGAACGATCTCGCCGACCAGCTCGGCCAGATGCAGAAGATGGGCGGCATGGGCGGCATCATGGGCCTGATGCCCGGCATGTCCGGCATGAAGGACAAGATGGCGGCCGCCGGCCTCGACGACCGCCTGTTCAAGCGCCAGCTCGCCATCATCTCCTCGATGACCAAGGCCGAGCGCGCCAATCCGGATCTCCTCAAGCATTCCCGCAAGAAGCGCATCGCCAGCGGCTCCGGCACCGACGCCTCCGACATCAACAAGCTTCTGAAGATGCACCGCCAGATGGCGGACATGATGAAGATGATGGGCGGCAAGGGCAAAGGCGGCATGATGAAGCAGCTGATGGGCGGCCTTGCCGGCAAGATGGGCCTCGGCGGCGGTATGGGTGGTATGCCCGACCTGTCGAACATGGAACCCAAGCAGCTCGAAGCCCTGCAGAAGCAGGCCGAAGCCGCCGGCCTCGGTCGTCCCGGCGGATTGCCGGGTGGCTTGCCGGGCTTGGGCGGCGGCGGCGGTTTGCCAGGGCTTGGTGGCGCCAAGCTGCCCGGCCTTGGCGGTGGTTTCCCGGGCCTCTCCGGTTTGCCGAAGAAGAAGTGAGAAGGATCGTTGACCCCCATGATTGATCCAGACGTCAAAGCCCAATTGGGCAACTACCGCCAGTCGATCGACAATATCGATGCCGCACTGGTGCATATGCTGGCCGAACGCTTCCGCTGCACGAAGGCAGTGGGCGTGCTGAAGGCCAAGTACGACCTGCCGCCGGCCGACCCGGCGCGCGAAGAATTTCAGATCGAGCGCCTGCGCCGCCTGGCAAAGGACGCAAATCTGGACCCGGATTTCGCCGAGAAGTTCCTGAACTTCGTCATCAAGGAAGTCATCCGGCATCATGAACAGATCGCTGCGGATTTCAAAGGGTAACCCCCGGCCGCATGATCCCGAAAACGCAGGACGCTTTCAACAGGGATCACGCAGCACGAGAAAAGCAGCGCGACGTAACCATACCGCACAACGAAGCGGTCACGAAAAGCCTAAGGAGAATGAACATGGCATTGAAAATTCGTCTCGCCCGCGGTGGCTCCAAGAAGCGCCCGTACTACCACGTTGTCGTTGCCGACGCCCGCTCGCCGCGCGACGGCCGTTTCCTGGAGACCCTCGGCTCCTGGAACCCGATGCTCGCCAAGGACGACGCCAAGCGCGTTGAACTCAAGGCCGAGCGCATCAAGCATTGGCTCGACCACGGCGCACAGCCGACCGACCGCGTTCTGCGCTTCCTCGCCGAAGCTGGCATCGCAACGCGCGACGCCAAGAACAACCCGGAAAAGGCAAAGCCGGGCAAGCGCGCTCAGGAACGCGCTGCTGAAAAGGCACAGAAGGCTGCTGACGCCGCTGCCGCTGCTTCTGAATAAGCAGTCCTTGTGACTGTCGAAAACGGGCGGCATGGCGACATGCCGCCCGTTTTTTGTTTCCCATCGGCAAATGTTCAGCCTATGAGAGAACCAACTACAGCGCCGCGTGTCACACACAAAGGTCGCTGGAGCATTTTGGATCTGCTGCATAATCCCGGCAATCGGCGAAGAGACCATGACGAAACTGCAAAATCCGGTATTGATGGCCACCATCGGTGCGGCACAGGGCCTGAGAGGCGAGGTGCGTGCGCGCGCCTATACGTCGGACCCGACCGCGCTCGGAGATTACGGCCACCTGCACAGCAAGGACGGCCGCAGCTTCGAAGTGCTTGAGATTCGCGAGGCCAAGAACGTCGTCGTGGTGCGCTTCCGCGGCATCAACGACCGTAATGCCGCCGAGGCGCTGAACGGCCTGGAACTCTACATCGAGCGCGACAACCTGCCTGATGGCGAGCTCGACGACGACGAATTCTTCTACGCCGATCTCGAAGGGCTCGAAGCCGTCGACGACCAGGGAACCGGCTACGGCACCGTTACCGGCGTCTATGATTTCGGCGCCGGCGACCTGCTCGAACTGAAAGGTCCCGGCAAGCGCCCCGTGTTGATCCCCTTTTCCGAAGCCGCCGTGCTCGAAATCGACCTTGAGGGCGGCAAGCTCCTGATCGATCCGCTCGCCGCCGGCCTGATCGACAGCCCCGACGACCTCATCGGCAAGCCGGAAAAGCCGCAGGACAAGACGAAGAAGTGACCCTCATTGGGAAGTGACCGCGCCATGAGTTTCCGGGCGACCATACTGACGCTTTATCCCGAGATGCTTCCCGGCCATCTCGGCACGTCGCTCGCCGGCAAGGCGATGGAACGCGGGCAATGGTCGCTGGACACCGTGCAGATCCGCGACTTCGCCACCGACAAGCATCGCACCGTCGACGACACGCCGGCCGGCGGCGGCGCCGGCATGGTGCTGAAGCCGGATGTGCTTGCCCGCGCCATCGACCATGCCAGCGAAAACGACAGCCGCCCTCGCCTGCTGATGAGCCCGCGCGGCAAGCCGCTGACGCAGAAGCGCGTGCGCGAACTGGCCGCCGGCGACGGCGTCATCATCGTCTGCGGCCGTTTCGAAGGCGTCGACCAGCGCGTCATCGACGGCCGCAACCTCGAGGAAGTCTCCATCGGCGACTATATCCTCTCGGGCGGCGAGCCGGCCGCCCTGATCCTGCTCGATGCCATCGTCCGCATCCTGCCCGGCGTCATGGGCAACGACCTCTCGGGCCTGCACGAAAGCTTCGAGGGCGGCCTGCTGGAACATCCGCATTATACGCGCCCGCAGATCTGGGAAGGCCATGAGATTCCGGCCATCCTCACCTCGGGCAACCACGCGGCGATCGCCAAATGGCAGAGGGAGCAGGCTGAGCAGCTGACACGCGAGCGCCGGCCGGATTTGCTGGACAAGCAATCAGGGAAATAAGCCGGGGACCACCCGCCCAGCTCTGGTTGCACCGGCCCTCCTCGGCATTCGAGCTTAAAAACCAGCCGCCCCTCGAGCATAATGGCTGCGAACCTATGTGCTTTTTGAGAAGCTGCACTATCTCCTATGCAGTCCTAGCGCGAGTTGTTCGTGCAGATTATTCTACATATCCTTGCTCCATCCATTGGCGATGGGTGGACTACCGTCAACTGAGGGGAAAATGGCATCGAAGCTGCGAAATCTGTTCTCGCGATTGATCCCGGCTGGCCTCGTCGCGATCGCGATGTCGGCTCCCGCTTCCGCGCAAGTGGCGCCTCAAAATACAGGACAGATGGATGGGATAGCCCGCGAGATGGTCAATTCCGGCAAGCTCGACAATATTGATTGGGTCGAGGTTTCGGCGATCTTCGGCATCGATGCCGATGGCGATGTGGTCGAGAGCTATGGATATGCCTATGACAGGAGCGGCATTCCCCATGCCGTTACCTTCCTCACTGACGCTGTCGAACAGGAGGTAAAATCCTATCGGGAATGGCTCAAGCGCGAACATCGTGGCGATTTCATCAAGATGCTCTTCCAGTTCAACCGGGAAACACGGCGCTTCAATGCCGATTTCGAATATGACAATCCGCTGCGCTGGCAGGTAACGCCAAAGAACCTCGAAAAGATCACCGCCGAATTGCGACCCAACCTCGGATCACGCTGATGGACGGATCGGCTGTATCGCGATCGAGGAAACTTCATGTCTGAACTGAGACAAGACGATCAGCAGCGGACAGAGCTCGTTTATGAGCTGACGCCGCAGGATTTGCTTCTTGCTCTTCGTCTGCATTTTCGGCAGCATATCAGAAGCCGATCAGCTATCATTCGCCTTGTTATGCTGTGGGCGCTGGCAGTAGTCGCCTGCGGGCTTATCCTTGCAAGCGCCGTCGATACCAGTGACGCCATCATTCCCATTCTGACGTTTTCGGTCGCCTTACCTATAGGAATCGTCGGTATCCCCTTTCTCACCGTTTATACGTTCGGTGGCAGAGCAGCCCGAAAAACCTATCGCGAACAGAAAACGCTGCATAAACCCGTCCATCTCTCATGGAGCGAAGACGGCGTGCATTTCAGCAGCGATTTCGGCGAGGCGCGTTTGCAATGGAGCGATTTCCTGATGGCCCGCCAGGATCGGCACTGCATTCTGCTCTATGAATCCCGGCGTCTCTACAGGCTCATACCGAAGCGCATCTTGGCGGCGGATCAGGTCAGGGAGTTGCAGGTTTTGGCTCGCAAGGTGCAGGATCATAGCGGTTTTTGAATACGCTGCCGATATCGCGCCTATATCGGCAGGCCCAATATCACTATAAGTCTTGAGTTCAGCGATACGGAGGAGGGCCAATGGGATGGCAAAAGACAACGCGACCGAAGCGGAGCAGACAGCGTCGGCCTCTCGGCTGATCGACGAGAGAGTTCAGGAACTGGCCGATTGGCGCGGCAAGACGCTTGCGCATGTCCGCGCACTCATCAAACAGGCAGAACCCGAGGTCGTTGAGGAATGGAAATGGCGCGGTGTTCCGGTGTGGTCGCGTGACGGCATTATCTGCACCGGCGAGACCTATAAAAGCGTTGTGAAGCTGACCTTTGCGAAAGGCGCTTCGCTGGAAGACCCCTCTCGCCTGTTCAACTCCAGCCTCGAGGGCAATACGAGACGGGCAATCGATATCAGTGAAAACGAAGAGATCGATGGCGAGGCGTTGAAGGCGCTTGTTCGCGCGGCAGCCGCACTCAACGCGGTGTCAAAGAAAAAGCCCAGGAAATCCTGATCCCCGCGCGATAGGCGGCGGCGGACCATAAATTCCCTCTGCAAGCCCCCGATCCCGCAACAAACGCCACTTAATTCGGCCGCAAGGGGTGACAAAGGCGTGACAATAGGGTATGTGCGCGCCCGGCATGGGAAATTTCCCATCAACCACCAAAGAAAAGCAGACGTATCCGCCCCTGCCGTAACAGGCATATATCCGAGACGAGACCTTGAAGGTCCGACCAGGGATAGAGATCGTTCAGGGCGCTCTGGCTGTTGAAGCAACAACGAGGTTGATACTATGAACATCATTCAGCAGTTGGAAGCCGAACAGGCTGCCAAGATCGAAGCCAAGCGCACGCTCCCCGCATTTTCCGCTGGCGACACCGTTCGCGTCAACGTGAAGGTCACGGAAGGCAATCGTACCCGCGTTCAGGCCTATGAAGGCGTTTGCATCGCCCGCTCCGGCGGCGGTCTGCAGGAAAACTTCACGGTTCGCAAGATCTCTTACGGCGAAGGCGTCGAGCGCGTATTCCCGGTCTACTCCCCGATGATCGAAAGCGTCGAAGTCGTTCGCCGCGGTAAGGTCCGTCGCGCCAAGCTCTACTACCTGCGCGACCTGCGCGGTAAGGCTGCCCGTATCGTCGAGAACACCGGCACCCGCGCCCGCAAGCTCAACGACGCTGAGCGCCAGGCTCTCGCCGAAGAGAAGGCACGCATCGAAGCCGAGAAGGTTGCAGCCGCTCAGGCGCTCGCAGCTGAAAAGGCCGCAGCTGAAGCCGCAGAAGCAAAGGCAGCTGCAGAAGCTGCTGCAGCCGCAGCAGCCGAGCCGGCAGCGGAATAATTTTCGATCCACACGGATCGCAAAGCGTGAAGGCGGCCCTCGGGTCGCCTTTTTGCTGTCTGCTGTCGGCACCGAGCGAAAAGAATATTTCTCAATTCGCGGCCCGCTTTAGAGTTGCTTTTCCATTTTTATGATCGCTTCCGTGGCAATAGCCTTGCCATCCTCTTTGTAAATATGACAGTTTTCCGCCACGCTAGCGTCGGATGATTTTAGGTCGAATCGACCTAAAATCTGAATCCGCGCTAGCATCAAATAGGTAGAACACGATGTCGTCCGAAAACCGCTCACACTTTTCGGCATCATGCTCTAATCGGGGAGATTTCCATGGCATTCCGTCGTTCGTTCCTTCTGGGCCTCGGCGCCCTCGTGCTTGCACCTTTCGCCGCCTTTGCGGCCGACCTACCGAACCTCAACGGCGAGACCGTTATCGTCGTTACCGAGAATGCCTATCCGCCGCTGCAGTTCATCGACCCAAAGACGAACAAGGCGATCGGCTGGGAATATGACGCGATGAACGAGATCGCCAAGCGCCTGAACTTCAAGGTCGAGTACCAGAACACCAGCTGGGATGCGATGATCCAGGCCGTCTCGGAAGGCCAGTACAACATCGGCATGACCGGCATCACCATCAAGGACGACCGCAAGCAGAAGGTCGATTTCTCCGATCCCTACATGCGCTCCGAACAGTTCATGCTGGTGCGCGGTGAAGAGAAGCGCTTCACCGATGCCAAGAGCTTCGCCGCCTTCAAGGACGGGTTGATCGGCGCACAGCCGGGCACGACACCCTTCTACACCGCCGTCTATTCGGTCCTCGACGGCAACGAGCAGAACCCGCGCATCAAGACCTTCGAAACTTTCGGCGCCACCGTGCAGGCACTGAAGACCGGCGACGTCGACATGGTGCTGACCGATGGCACGGCCGGCAAGGGCTATGTCGATGCTTCCAACGGCGGCCTGAAGCTGATCGGCGGCCCGCTCGGCTCCGAGGATTTCGGCTTCATCTTCCAGAAGGGCTCCGATCTCGTCGCCCCGATCAATGCCGCCATCGCCAGCCTCAAGGCGGACGGCACGCTCGACGCGCTGAACAAGAAGTGGTTTCTCGACTACAAGATGGGCCAATGAACCCCGCAGACCGATATATTGGAAGCCCGCTCTGATGGCACCTTTGGCAGGTCCGGGCGGGCACCGCGGCAAGGAAGACTTTCCCTGGTGGCTGGTCGCCCTCGCTATCCTCGGCATCGCCGCCTCATTCGCAATTGCGGCGAACGGCCTCTATGCCCAGATTTTCTCTCTTCTGCTGAACGGCATCGGCGTCACGATCTTCGTGACGCTGGTGGCGTTTACGCTCGCGATGCTGCTCGGCCTTGGGCTTGCGCTGCTCGGCCTGTCGGATTTTCTCGTGCTGCGGCAGCTCGCGCGCTTCTATATCGAGATCGTGCGCGGCATCCCGATCCTAGTGCTGCTCGCCTATATTGCCTTTGTCGGCACCCCGGCCTTCGTCGCCGTTTACAACGTCATCATCTCCCCGCTGGTTTCCGCCGGCTGGGCAAGCCCGCTCATCACCCGCGACGTGCCCTTCGTCTGGCGCACGATCATCGCGCTGACGATCGCCTATTCATCCTTCATCGCCGAGATCTTCCGCGCCGGCATCCAGGCGGTCGACCAAGGTCAGATCGAGGCGGCAAAGGCATTGGGCCTCAGCCGTTTCCAGCGCTTCCGGCTTGTCGTCTTCCCCCAGGCGATCCGCGTCATCCTGCCGCCGCTGTCGAACGATTTCATCGCCATGGTGAAGGACAGTTCGCTGGTTTCAGTCCTTGGGGTTGCCGATATCAGCCAGCTCGCCAAGCTCTACTATTCGGCCAATTTCCGCTATTTCGAAACGCTGTCGATCCTCGCTTTCATCTACCTGCTTTTGACGATCGGCCTGTCACTGTTGCTGAGGCAGCTCGAAGCCTGGATGCGCCGGCGTTCGGGCAGCGATCGCTCCGCCTTCCCCCGCTTGGCGGCGGGCCAGCCGCCGGGCGCGCAAGTGTGATTGGTGCGGCCTACTGCATAATTCCTTATAATCGAGATCGATTTAAGGATAAAATTATGCAGCAGATTAAAAGTGCAACAGCGCTGTAGCGCCGGCCGTACCGATACAGCCTATCGTCGCCATTGCCGAAGGTTTGGAAAATTGATATGAGCATGGCCATGAGTAAGATCATGAGCAGAGACGGACGATACGTCACGGCTTTCGTGCTGCAGGACCACAAGCGCCTGCCGGCACGCTTCTTTGCGATGATTTCGGGCGCGCTCAACAGCCGACTTCGCTGATCACACCCGAGGCCGGCGGTCCTGATCCGTCTATTCCCCTTTTCGATAATGCCAATATGGATCTGTAGCTATGAGCGCTCCACGCACACTGTACGATAAAATCTGGGATGACCATCTGGTCGACGCCCAGGACGACGGCACCTGTCTTCTCTATATCGACCGCCATCTCGTTCATGAGGTGACGTCGCCGCAGGCCTTCGAAGGCCTGCGCATGACGGGCCGCAAGGTTCACGCCCCGCAGAAGACGCTGGCTGTCGTCGACCACAACGTTCCGACTTCGCCCGACCGCCACCTCGGCATCAAGAACGAGGAAAGCCGCATCCAGGTCGAGCAGCTCGCCAAGAACGCCGCCGAATTCGGCGTGGAATATTATTCCGAAAACGATAAGCGCCAGGGCATCGTCCACATCATCGGCCCCGAGCAAGGCTTCACCCTGCCGGGCATGACCATCGTCTGCGGTGACAGCCACACCTCGACCCACGGCGCCTTCGGCTCGCTCGCCCATGGTATCGGCACGTCCGAGGTCGAGCATGTGCTCGCCACGCAGACGCTGATCCAGAAGAAAGCAAAGAACATGCTGGTGCAGGTGGACGGCCAGCTGCCGCCGGGCGTCACCGCCAAGGATATCATCCTCGCCATCATCGGCGAGATCGGCACCGCCGGCGGCACCGGCTACGTCATCGAATATGCCGGCGAAGCCATTCGCTCGCTGTCGATGGAAGGCCGTATGACCATTTGCAACATGTCGATCGAAGGCGGCGCCCGCGCTGGCCTGATCGCTCCGGATGAGATCACCTTCGAATACATCAAGGGCAAGCCCCGCGCGCCGAAGGGCGAGGCGCTGGAGCAGGCGATCGCCTACTGGAAGACACTGAAGTCCGACGAAGGCGCGCATTACGACCGCATCGTCAAGCTCGATGCCGCAAGCCTGCCGCCGATCGTTTCCTGGGGCTCGTCCCCGGAAGACGTCATTTCCGTTCAGGGCATCGTCCCGAACCCGGACGAAATCCAGGACGAGACCAAGCGTACCTCCAAGTGGCGTGCGCTTGACTATATGGGCCTGAAGCCGGGCACGCCGATAACCGAGATCAACATCGATCGCGTCTTCATCGGCTCCTGCACCAACGGACGCATCGAAGACCTGCGCGCCGTCGCCAAGGTCGTCGAAGGCAAGAAGGTGGCTTCTACGGTCGATGCCATGATCGTTCCGGGTTCCGGCCTCGTGAAGGAACAGGCCGAAGCCGAAGGCCTCGACAAGATCTTCAAGGCGGCTGGTTTCGACTGGCGCGAGCCCGGCTGTTCCATGTGCCTCGCCATGAACGACGACCGCCTGAAGCCGGGCGAACGTTGCGCTTCCACCTCGAACCGCAACTTCGAAGGCCGCCAGGGCTTCAAGGGCCGCACGCATCTGGTCTCGCCGGCCATGGCCGCAGCCGCCGCCATCGCCGGCCACTTCGTCGATATCCGCGAGTGGAACTGATCTGCTCGAAGGCATGAATGACAAAGGGCGGCTTCAGAGCCGCCCTTTTTGTTTGCAGAGATGAACGCGATCGCCCTATCGTTTCGATGTGGCAGGCTGGCTCCCGGCCAGTGCAGAGCGTCCTGTCGCAGGACTTTGCTGCGCCCGTTGGCTCAGCCAGACGCTGCCGAGCACGACGGCGATGCCGAACATCTGCATCGGGCTGAGCTGCTGGCCAAGCACCACCCACCCCAGGATCACAGCCGTCGTCGGGCTGAGGAAGCCGAGCGGCGAGACCACTGCCGGTTCGAGCCGCGACAGGCCCCGGAACCAGAGAATATAGGTGAGCGCCGCGCCGATCAGCCCAAGATAGGTAAAGCCGAGAATGTTTGCGCCGGTCAGACGCGGCAGCGGCGGCTCGAGCAGCAGCGCGACGGGCAGCAGCAGCAAGCCGCCTGCCGTCAGCTGCCATGCCGTAAACGTCAGCGGCGAAACATCCGGCCGCCAGCGGCGGTTGAGCACGGTTCCGGCTGCCATGGAGAAGGCGCCGGCAATCCCCGCAACAATGCCGATAGGATCGAGCGTCGCATTCGGCGTCAGGATCAGCAGGGCGACACCACCGATGCCGGCAATGGCGGCGATGATGGAAAGACTGCGGATCGGCGATCCCAGCAGCAACCGCGCCAGCACGATGACGATCAGCGGCTGCACGGCGCCGACAGTCGCCGCCACGCCACCGGGCAGCCGATAGGCCGAAATGAACAGCAGCCACCAAAAGATGGAGAAATTCAGGGCGCCGAGCACCAGCGACTTCAGCCACCAGACGCCGTGCGGCAGCCGCCGCACGATGACGAGCAGCAGCAACCCGGCCGGCAGGGCGCGCAACATGGCGACCGTCAGCGGATAGCCGGCCGGCAACAATTGCGTCGTCACCAGATAGGTGCTGCCCCAGATCGCCGGCGCGATGGCGGTGAGCATCAGGTCGAAATTACGGTTCATGGCCTTGATCTCGAAATTTATCTTGACCTCAAGATAATACGAAATACCTTGACGTCAAGATAAATTTGTGGCGAGGTTTCGCCATGGATCGCATTGACAAAATTCTTGAGCAGTGGCGCCGCGAACGGCCGGACCTCGACACCACGGCGATGGGCCTTTTCGGGCGCCTGCGCAATCTCGCGCTGCATCTCTCGCGCGAGATGGAGAAGACCTTCGGCCGCTTCGGCCTGAACGCGGCGAACTTCGACATGCTGGCGACCCTGCGCCGCTCGGGCGAGCCCTATACGCTCTCCCCCAGCGACCTGATGGAAACGATGATGGTATCGTCGGGCACGATGACCAATCGTATCGATCAGCTGGAAAGGGCCGGTCTCGTCGCTCGCAGCCAGAACCCGAATGACGGCCGCGGCTTCCTGATATCCCTGACACCAAAGGGTTTCGACCTGATCGACGCAGCGGTGACGGCGCATGTCGAAACGCAGACACGTTTAATCTCGACCCTTTCGGAAGGCGAACGAAAGGCTCTTGACCGCCTGCTACGCAATTATCTAGCCGACTTCGAGCCTCGCACCTAGCCGGCACGCCGCTCGGCGCAGATATCACGGATACAGCCCCGCAGCCAGCGATGCGGCGAATCCGCGTCCATCCGCGGATGCCAGAGCAGCGAGATCATGACATCCGACGTCGGCACCGGCAGCGCGAAACTGTGCATGTCGAGGCGCAGATTGCCCGTATATCGCTCGGGAACGCTGACGATCAGGTCGGAAGCCCGCGCCAAAGCCAGCGCCGCCGAAAAGCTGCCGACGATCGTTGCGATCTGACGCTCCAGTCCTAACTCTTCCAACGCCTCGTCGATCTGACCCTTCTGCAGGCCGCGCCGCGAGACGAGGATGTGCTGGCCGGCAGCATACCGCTCCGGCGTTATCACATCGGCACCCAACGGATGGCCATTGCGCGCCACACCGATGAAGCGGTCGCGGAACAGAGGCTGCGTCCGCAGCTCTGGGCCAGTGTCGTCGCCCACGACGCCAGTCTCCATATCGATCGTGCCATCCCGCAGCGGTGTGCTGTCCTTGTCCAGCTTCTGCGTGAAATTGAGCCGCACGCCGGGCGCCTGCTCGGCGATGCGGGCGATAAGCGCGGGCCCGAAATTCTCCACGAAACCCTCGCGGGTGCGGATGGTGAAGGTCCGGGCGAGCTGTTTCAAATTTAACGTTTCGGCCGGCCGCAGGGCCGCCTCCGCCTCCTGCACGAGCCGGCCGATACTCTCGCGCAGTTCCAGCGCCCGCGGCGTCGGCACAAGCCCGCGCCCGGCCCTGACCAGCAGCGGATCGCCTGTCGTCTCACGCAGCCGCGCAAGCTGCCGGCTCATGGCGGATGGGCTGAGCCGTAGCCGCCGGGCGGCGCGTGCAACGCTGCCCTCCGCAAGCAGGACATTCAGAGTGACAAGCAGATTGAGATCGGGTGTGGACATGGCGCGACCATAGCATGGTTTTTCCCGATATAGCGTCAAACGCACGAATGAAGTGCAAATGGTGCGTCTTTCGCCACATCGCCAGCAAAGCTACCTTTCTGCCGGGACTTTTATTACATCGCCAGAAATGGAGCTGCTGTTGAAACCAATCATTGAAAAGCCGAACGAGACCGGATCCGGACATATCAAAGCCGCTGCCCCGGTTCGCTGGGCGCTTGCGAGCCTGTCGCTCTCCATGCTGATGCCCTCGCTCAGCACCAGCATTGCCAATATCGCTCTGCCGACGCTCGCGCAGGCATTCGGTGCCTCCTTCCAGCAGGTGCAATGGATCGTGCTCGCCTATCTGCTCGCCATCACCACGCTGATCGTCAGCGTCGGAAAGTTGGGCGACATTTTCGGCCGGCGGCGCCTGCTGCTGATCGGCATAAGCCTCTTCACGCTCGCCTCGCTCTTCTGCGGCATAGCCCCGACGCTTTCGCTCCTGCTCGCCGCCAGAGGCTTGCAGGGCCTCGGCGCTGCCATGATGATGGCGCTGACGGTGGCGATGGTCGGCGGAACAGTGCCAAAGGAAAGGACGGGCAGCGCCATGGGCCTGCTCGGCACCATGTCCGCGATCGGCACTACCCTCGGCCCGTCGCTCGGCGGCATCCTGATCGCGGGCTTCGGCTGGGAAACCATCTTTCTTGTCAACGTGCCGCTCGGCATTGCCAACCTCCTGCTCGCCGCCCATTTCCTGCCGGCGGATCGTCCGAACGCAAAAACCATGCAGGGACGACCGGATGCGATCGGCACCCTGCTGCTGGCGCTGACGCTTGCCGCCTATGCGCTGGCAATGACCATGGGGCGCGGCAGCTTCGGCGCGGTAAATATCGGCCTGCTGCTGGCCACAGCATTCGGAGCAGCACTGTTCCTGCTTGCACAAGCCAAAGTGAAATCACCGCTGCTGCGCCTTTCCATGTTCCGCGATTCGACGCTGACGGCAGGCCTTGCGATGAGCACTTTGGTCTCGACCGTGATGATGGCGACGTTGGTGGTCGGCCCCTTCTACCTCTCTTCCGCGCTCGGTTTCGACGCGGCTGAAGTCGGCGCCATCATGTCGGCGGGTCCACTGGTTGCGGCGTTGATGGGCGTACCGGCAGGCCGTATCGTCGACCGTTTTGGCACTCACCGTATGACGATCACAGGCCTCGTCGGCATGATAGCCGGCCTCTTCCTGCTCTCGGCAATGCAAGGCAGGTTCGGGGCGGCTGGCTATATAGGGCCGATCGCCATCGTCACGGCAAACTACGCGCTGTTCCAGGCAGCCAACAACACCATGATCATGACTGATATCCAGCCCGAGCAGCGGGGCGTCATTTCGGGCATGCTGAACCTGTCGCGAAATCTCGGCCTGATCACCGGCGCATCCGTCATGGGCGCAGTCTTCACATTCGCCTCCGGAGTTGCCGACATCACAGCGGCGCATGCCGAGGCGGTGGCGGCCGGAATGCAGATAACCTTCATCATCGCCGCTCTTCTGATCGTTGCGACCCTTGGCGTCGCACTCGCGGGCCTTGCCTTCGCGCGACGCGCCAGCCTTCTTGAAGAAGTATCATGAAAGGAAACGGAGGTAGGGCGGCGAGTGCAGGCCTCTGCCCTGTTTAGGTTCGGCAATGTCAGAGAGCCTATGGTGACGACTTGTTCCGCTGGGATGGAAACGACCGCTCTCTCTTTCAAGCCGGACCGACGATCAAAGAAAAAGCCGGAAGCATCGACTTCCGGCTTTCCAAAAATTCAGGCGTTAAGCCGAATGCGCTTCAGCGCATCGTCGACGCCGATATTGCCGAGATAGCCGCCGGCCGAAGTCACCGGCTTCTCGTCCTCGATCGCATGCGCGAATTTCACGGCCGGGTCCTCCTCCAGCTGCCGGTATAGCCGCGCGATATTGGGATAATCGGCGCGTTCCACTACGTCGTGGTACTCGGTCCAGCGGGCGATACCGAGGAAATAAGCGTCGGCCAGCGTCTTTTGATCCCCCAGCAGCCATGGCTTGTCACCCAGCATCCTGTCGAGATCCGCATGGGCCTTGCGCACTTTGAAGCCTCCATACGCGCGCAATGCCGCCTTTGCCGCCTCGTCTCCGCCATGCTCGTACACATACCAGAGCGGAGCGAATGAGCTGAAGAAGCTGGTGTTGAGGTAGGCGAGCATCCGGTTGAGCCTGTCGAACTCCTCAGTTCCCTGCGCAAACGCCAAGCCCGTATCGATGCCGCCCGCGCCAAGATGATTGAGAATCGCCATGCTTTCCGTCAGCACGGCGCCATTGCTCGTGATCAAGGCAGGCGTCTCGCCGACGGGATTGATGAAGCGATAGCCGCCGCTCATGAAATCCTCCTTGACCATCTCGACGCGGGACAGCCTGTAGGGCTTTCCGAGCCATTCGAGCGCAACGATCGATCCGAAGGAGCATCCCGAAGGGACACCGTAAAAGAGTATTGGTTCCATATTTTCTCCTGACGTAACGAGACCAAACCTCGATGCCAGCAATATGGATTTGTAGACTTTGATCGGGTAGATCATTAAATTCGAACCAAAAGTCTCCTTATGTGGACATTGCGATGGCGCTTAACCTCAACGATCTACAGATCTTCGTCCAGGCCGTAGACAATGGCGGCTTTGCTGCAGCCGCACGGCGGCTGGGCATGCCGAAATCGACGATCAGCAAACGCATTGCCACGCTGGAAGCCGATCTCGACACGCGATTGCTCCACCGTACCTCACGCAGCTTCATGCTCACCGATCCGGGGCGAGATTTTTATGAGCACGCGACAGCCGCTTTGATCGAGGCCGAGGCGGCTGAAAGCGCAGTGCGGCAACGCCACGCCGAGCCGAGCGGCATCGTTCGTATCACGGCCTCCGTGCCTACAGCCCAATTCGTGCTCGCGGATCATCTTCCGTCGCTTGCCGTTGCCTATCCCAAGCTGACATTGCAGCTCCATGCCACCGACCGCTTCGTGGACCTTGTTCAGGAAGGCTTCGATATCGCCGTGCGCAGCCACTTCTCGCCGCTGCCGGATTCCGAACTGGTTCAAAGGCAGGTTTCGGTTGACGACGTGATTCTGGTGGCCGCCCCCGCCTATCTTGAAAGGCATGCTTCACCGGCCGATCCGCAGGCGTTGCAGGATCATGACGGCCTGCTCGTCTCGCAGACGGCGAAGACGTGGCAGCTTCAGCACTCCGAACGCGGCTCTATCGCCATTTCTCCTCGCTCACGCTTCGTCGCCGACGAGACACTTGTCTTGCTGCGGGCAGCGATCGCAGGCCTCGGTGTCACCTGCCTGCCGGAAGCGAGCTGCAAGTCGGCAATCGAGAACGGCCAGATCGTCCGGGTTCTGCCGGGCTGGACGGCAGGAAGCGTCACCACCACGATCCTGACCACTCACCGACGCGGCCAGTTGCCGAGCGTGCGCGCGGTCGTCGAGTTTCTCGCAAGAAGCTTGCAGCTTAGCTGCAGCGATGCGGATAGCCAAAAGCGTTAGGACATGCCCCCGCCGGGAAGATGAAAGCCCGGTGCTGTACGCCGGGCTTTCTCTAGACCACAGATTATCAGCGCGTGAGCCCGATATCAGAAGCTTGCCGTCATCGGGTCCGGGCCGATGCGGCCACTGGCCGAATCGAGCTTGGTGATCTCGGCCAGATCGTCCCCATCGAGTTTGAAATCGAAAACCGTAAGGTTTTCCTCGATACGGCTCGGTGTCACCGATTTCGGGATGACGATCAGGCCGTTGTCGATATGCCAGCGGATGATGACCTGCGCCGGCGTGCGGCCGTGCTTGGCGGCGACCTTGCCGATGACGGCATTGGTAAGAAGCTTTCCCTGGCCGAGCGGGCTCCAGGATTCCGTCTTGATACCGAGCTTGTCATGCACTTCACGAAGCGCCTTCTGCTGGAAGGTCGGGTGCAGCTCGATCTGGTTGAGCACAGGCGTCACGCCGGTTTCGCCGATGATGCGATCGAGGTGCTCCTTGGCGAAGTTGGAAACGCCGATCGAGCGGGCGCGGCCTTCTTCCCTGAGGCGGACGAAAGCCTTCCAGGTGTCGAGATAGCGGTTGCGGTGCGGCGACGGCCAGTGGATGAGGTAGAGATCGACATAGTCAGTGCCGAGGCGCTTCAGGCTTTGGTCGAAGGCCTTCAGCGTGGAATCGAAGCCCTGATCCTCGTTCGAGAGTTTGGTGGTCAGATAGATGTCCTTG
This sequence comes from Martinezella tropici, assembly GCF_008370325.1. GTDB lineage: Bacteria > Pseudomonadota > Alphaproteobacteria > Rhizobiales > Rhizobiaceae > Rhizobium > Rhizobium tropici_B. The sequence continues at coordinate 228,378 of NZ_VNIP01000009.1, forward strand.
CGGGCGACGCCGGACTGGCGCATGCCTTCGCCGACACCATCCTCGTTGGCATAAATGGCCGCGGTATCGACATGGCGGTAGCCGGCTTTCAGCGCCGTGCTGACCGCCATCGGAGCGACGTTCTCCGGCGTCTGCCAGACGCCAAGGCCGACCTGCGGAATGGAATTGCCGTCATTGAACGTGATTGTCGGTTGCGTGGTCACGATAAGTCTCCAAAGGATGAGAGGCGGGTGGAATGAGGCGTGATTTTAAATTCGGAAAGAAAGGATCCGGGCCAAGCCCGCGCGGGCGCGCCGGTAAAACCTATATAGTCGAGGATGTTGCCATTTTAACTCCCGGATTGCCGCTCAGACAACCCGGATAATCGTCCCCTTACGCAGCAAGGGAAGGATGCGCCGCATGTCGCGGAGGCTGATCGCGACGCACCCTGACGTCGGCTGGTAGCCCGGCCTGATCAGATGAAAGAAGATCGCCGAGCCGCGATGACGACGGCGCGAAGTCACGTTCCAGTCGAGCACGAGACATATGTCATAGAGGCCGTCGCTCCGCCGCATTTCCTCGTGGGCCGGCTTGAAGGGAGCCTTCACCAGCCTGTTGTAGTTGGCATTGTCAGGCTGGTCGCACCAGAGCATGTCCTTGCGGATGCGGCGCATCGGCAGGGCCGTCTTCAGGAAGCGGACATGATCGCCGCGCGTGAAGCCGTAGAGCAGCTTCATGCAAGCAATCGGCGTCGCACCGTCTCCTTCCCGCTTCAAGATGCTGCGCCCCGATCTGCCGATTGCCGCCGGCATGGTGAGTGGCCCCACCTGCACCAGCGCCCGCGTGTTCTGACCCGGCGCCGGGCGCACGACGATGGTGGAAGCGGTCCGCCTGGCCGCCGCCCTTGTCTTTTCCATTTTCCTCACATGTTTTTGCTTTGCGTGTGATTTCATTTGAAATCATAGCAGTTTCAATCAAACGACCAAGCCTGAGCCGTGTCGCGACTTGCTAAAAATGCAATTTGGCGTAGGACTTAGGTGGGATTAGAACGAGGATCCGAACGGCATGACCGCACGCACCATTCTCTTGGTGGACGATGACAACGACCTTCGCGAGATGTTGGTCGAGCAATTGTCGCTTTACGAGGAATTCAACGTCCTGCAGGAAGCCACCGCCGGAAAGGGTGTGCAGACTGCGCGCACCGTGCCTGTCGATCTCCTCATCATGGATGTCGGGCTGCCCGATATGGACGGCCGCGAAGCCGTGAAACTGCTGCGCAAGAACGGCTTCAAGGCACCGATCATCATGCTGACGGGCCATGATACCGATTCCGACACTATCCTCGGCCTGGAAGCCGGTGCGAATGATTACGTGACCAAGCCTTTCCGCTTTGCCGTGCTGCTCGCCCGCATCCGCGCGCAGCTGCGCCAGCACGAGCAGAGTGAAGACGCGACGTTTACCGTCGGCCGCTATCTCTTCAAGCCGAGCCAGAAGCTGCTGACGACCGAAGACGGACAGAAGATCCGCCTCACGGAAAAGGAAGCCGCCATCATCCGCTATCTCTATCGTGCCGACCAGAAGGTCGTGACCCGCGATATCCTTCTCGAAGAAGTCTGGGGCTATAATTCCGGCGTCACCACCCATACGCTCGAAACCCACGTCTACCGCCTCCGTCAGAAAATCGAGCGTGACCCTTCCAATGCCGAGATTCTGGTGACGGAAAACGGCGGCTACAAGATCATTCCGTAGGCCGCACACATGGCACTGAACGACGATATCCGACTGCTGTCGCAACTGCCGCTGTTCCACGGCATGGGCGATGAGCCGCTGCGGCTGATCGCCTTCGGTGCCGATCGCCGCCATGTGAACGAAGGTCAGACGCTGTTCAGGGAAAAATCTCCCGCCGAATGCGCCTATGTCGTCACACGTGGCAGTTTTGAGCTGAGCACCATCGATGCGGGCGGGCAATCGCAGGTCGAAGCAGTGGTCCAGGCTGGCACCATGCTTTCAGAGCTGGCGCTGGTAACGCTGGTAGAGCGGAAATATACGGCCGTTGCCGCCGAGGAATCCGACGTGATCCGCATCACGCGTGCCCTTTTCCATCGGCTGATCGAAGAATATCCGGACGCCGGCCTGCTGATCCAGAACCGCATCCGTGAAAACTTCGCCGCCCTAGCGAAGCAGGCGGCTGCGCTTCTCGGCCGATTTTCTTAAGTATCGCCGAACCTTTTCAGAGGTTGAAATGCGCCATGACCGGCACATGATCGGACGGACGATCCCAGCCGCGCGCCGCCTTGAGGATCTCGATCCGCTGCAGGAGCGGGCCGAGATCGGAGGATGACCAGATGTGGTCGAGGCGGCGGCCGCGGTCGGCAGCTTCCCAATCCTTGGCGCGGTAACTCCACCACGTATAGAGCTTTTCGTTTTCCGGCACGTGCTGGCGCATCAGGTCGAGCCAGGCGCCGCGCTTCATCACCTCGATCAGCCCGTCGGTTTCGACAGGCGTATGGCTGACGATCTTCAGCAATTGCTTATGCGACCAGACGTCATGCTCCAGCGGCGCGATATTGAGATCGCCGACGAGGATCGCGGAGGTGTTCTGCTCGGCATTGGCATGCAGCCGCTTCATTTCCTCGATGAAATCGAGCTTGTGGCCGAACTTCGGATTGACGGTGCGATCCGGCTCGTCGCCGCCAGCCGGAACATAGAAATTATGCAGGCGCACGCGCCGGCCGCCGCGCTCGAAGATCGCCGAAATATGTCTGCTATCGCCGACATTGCAATAATCCTGCCGGTGATCCTCGCTCAGCGGGATGCGCGAGGCGATCGCAACGCCATGATAGCCCTTCTGGCCGTGAACGATAGTGTGTTCATAGCCGAGGGCGCGGAGGGGAGCATACGGAAAAAGCTCGTTCGGAACCTTGGTTTCCTGCAGGCAGAGGATGTCGGGCCGGGCTAGCATGACGAACTGCTCGACGATGGGCATGCGCAGCCGCACCGAATTGATGTTCCAGGTCGCGATCGATAAACCCATGCCCAAGCCCTTCCCTAAGAACAATTCCAGGAAAAGTGCGCAGCGGTTTTCCGCCCGGAATTGCGTCAAAACAGACAGCTGGAGTGGTTCGGCGATTCCGCGAAACGCCCCAGTCAGGCTAAGGCTTTAGACCGGCAGCAACGGAAAGGAAAGCGCCATTCGGCACTTACCTGCGGCAGAATATAGAGAGAGCGATCAGCGCGTATAATCGATGCGGAAAACGCTGTCGTCGAAGGCGACATTGGTCTTCACATTGTTGATGATGACGTCGGTCGTCTTGCCCTGCGGATCGATCACGGTCCATTGGCGCAAGTCGTAGCTCTTCGAATCGAAAATCATCGTGATGGTGGAATCGCCGAAGACGGTGCGGTTGCCGAGGGTGATCTTGGTGAGATCCGGCTTGGAATCGACATCGCGAACCATGTCGGCGGAAAGATCGATCTTGTTGGCCAGCAGCAGGCTCAGCGGCGTCTTCGACAGCTGATACATGTTTCGCGTCTGCGTCTGGTCGTTGATGACCTGCACGTTGTTGCCGTCACAGATGACGCGCATGCGGGACGGCGGATCGTAGTTGAAGCGCATCTTGCCGGGCCGCTGGATGAAGAATGTGCCGCTCATCTGATCGCCGCGCGGGCCGATCTGCAGGAAGCCGCCCTTCATCGATTTGATGGACGAGAAGTGATCGGCAATAGCCTGGGCAATGCCGGGATTGAGGGCGGCTGCCGCTGGCTGTGCCTGTGTTTCGGCCTGTGCCTGCGCAAGGGCCGAAACCGGCAGAGCGCCTGCCGCGCCGACCGCGATCACCGCGCCGAGGAAATGCCGGCGGGTCAGGGAAAGTCGGCTGGACGGCTGCGCATCAAACTTGGTCATCGAATTCTCCTTCATGCTTTGTCCATGGCGCGCAAAATCGGCGTCTTCATGGCGCGGCGGCGGCCCATGTGTGGTTGTGGGCCACAATCAAATTTCCCTGAGCGTAGCCAGGATATGCGGTGCGAAAAGGACCTGTGGCCTCAGCGATCCAGAATATCGGCCTCGGTGGGAACGAGAATCTCGCGCTTGCCGGCATGATTGGCCGGGCCGATCACGCCTTCCTGCTCCATGCGCTCGATGAGCGAGGCGGCGCGGTTGTAACCGATGCCGAGGCGGCGCTGGATATAGGAGGTCGAAGCCTTGCCGTCGCGCAGGACGATTGCGACCGCCTGATCGTAGGGGTCCTCCGAATCGGAAAGATTGGAGGTGCCCGCCGGCCCGTGGCCGTCATCATCCTCGTCGTCATCAGCGGTGATCGCATCGAGATATTGCGGCGCGCCCTGCGTCTTCAGATAGGCGACGATATCTTCCACCTCTCCATCGGCGACGAAGGGGCCGTGGACGCGCTGGATGCGCCCACCGCCGGCCATGTAGAGCATGTCGCCCATGCCGAGCAGCTGCTCCGCACCCTGCTCACCGAGGATGGTGCGGCTATCGATCTTCGAGGTCACCTGGAAGGAGATGCGGGTCGGGAAGTTCGCCTTGATAGTGCCGGTGATGACGTCGACCGACGGACGCTGCGTTGCCATGATGACGTGGATGCCGGCAGCACGCGCCATCTGCGCCAGGCGCTGCACCGCGCCTTCGATATCCTTGCCCGCGACCATCATCAGGTCGGCCATTTCGTCGATGATGACGACGATATAGGGCATCGGCTTCAGGTCGAATTCTTCCGTCTCGTAGATCGCTTCGCCGGTCTGCCGGTCGAAGCCGGTCTGCACCGTGCGGCTGATCGCCTCGCCCTTGGCAACCGCCTGCTCGACGCGGCTGTTGAAGCCGTCGATGTTGCGCACGCCGATCTTCGACATCTTCTTGTAGCGCTCTTCCATCTCGCGGACGGTCCATTTGAGCGCGACGACGGCCTTCTTCGGGTCGGTGACGACAGGCGACAAGAGATGCGGAATGCCGTCATAGACGGAGAGTTCCAGCATCTTCGGATCGATCATGATCAGGCGGCATTGCTCCGGCGTCATGCGGTAGAGCAGCGATAGGATCATGGTATTGATCGCGACGGATTTACCCGAGCCGGTGGTACCGGCCACGAGCAGATGCGGCATCTTGGCGAGATCGGCAATCACGGGCTCACCGCCGATCGTCTTGCCGAGCGACATCGCAAGCTTGGCCTTGGAAGTCTCGAAATCGCGGCTGGCGATGAGCTCGCGCAGATAGACCGTTTCGCGCGTCGAGTTCGGCAGTTCGATGCCGATCGCATTGCGGCCGGGAACGACGGCGACGCGGGCGGCGATCGCGCTCATCGAGCGGGCGATATCGTCGGCAAGGCCGATGACCCGCGAGGACTTGATGCCGGGCGCCGGCTCCAGTTCGTAAAGCGTCACGACCGGGCCGGGACGGACATGGATGATCTCGCCCTTGACGCCGAAATCCTCCAGCACGCCTTCGAGCATGCGGGCATTCTGCTCCAGCGCGTCGGCCGAGAGTGTCGCATCGCGGGCGACGGCCTTCGGCTCGGCCAGCAGGTGGACGGCCGGAAGCTGGAAGCCATAGGGGCGGATGAAGGAGGTTTGCGCCTCGCGTTCGGCCCGCGCGCCAGGCTTCGGGCGCGGCGCGGCCGGGGTGACGCGATGGCCGGCAGCCGCTCCCCTCGGTGAGGTGGCGGTCAACGGCCAGTCATCGTCTTCGTCATCGGGCAGGATGCCGGCCGGGCGCGGCGGATCTCGTTCATAGATCGAATCCTCGTCTTCATCCTCGTCATCGCTGAGGCTGATCGATGGCGCAGACACCACGCGGCGCGCTGCAGCACCATCCATGGAGGGCTCGAGACGATCGCCGCGAGCAACCGGCGCCTTGGCGCGCACAGGTTCGTTCAGGGTTCCGAATTCGTCGTCGTTGAAATCATAGGGCGCATCGAATGCGTGGTCGCGGCGCTTGCGCGGACCCATGCCGAACAAGCGGCGAAGGCGGGCCTGGGCATTGTACCAAGCATGCATGACGGCACCGAAGGCGAGGAAATTGCTAAGGAAGCCGCCGCAGTCGTCATCCTCGTCTTCATCGCCCACCCGGCGCGCGCGGCTACGCGTTTCCTCGTAATCCTCCTCTCCCTCTTCATCCTCGACCAGGCTTTCGCCGATTACGCCGGAGGCGAAGAGCATGAGCCAGATGGCCGGAATGGCAAGAAGCGAGCCGATGATGGTGGCCACGACGCCGCTCGGATAGGTGCCGATGAACAAGGCGGGAAAGCGCAGGAGAAGATCGCCGACCACGCCGCCGATGCCGTTCGGGATCGGCCAGGTCGGCGGCGCCGGAAAACAGGCGATCGAGCCGGCCGCGACGACGCAGCCGCCGAACCAGGCGCCGAGCCGTGAGGGCACGCGATGAAGCTTGCGATTGGAAATCAGCGCGAAGGCCCAGGCGACGATCGGCAGCAGCGCCAGCACCGAGGCAAGGCCGAGCGACTGCATCATGATGTCGGCAAAGGCAGCACCAGGAAAACCGAGAAGATTGGTCGGCGCATTGGCGGTTGCGTAGGAATAGCTGGGATCCATGACGTTCCAGGTCGCCAGCGCCGCCACGGCGAGCGCCAATAGGAACAGCAATGCGAAGCCCGTCAGGCCCTTGACCTGACGCCAAACGACACTCGATAGCGATAAACGGTCTGGCCGACCGCTCAACGCCGCCGAATTGCTTCTGCCCATGATATCCAGCCCCGTTCCTTGTCGATAGCGCAAGCGAATCGGTCTATGCCCACTCGCCGGCAGGTTAGCTCTACCTAATCAGAGGAGAGTTAATGGCATGTTAACCATGCGCCCCGAGCCTACGAATCGCCGATTTTTACGGCGCGCTGAGCTGTACAAACAAAAAGGGCCCGAACCGGGGTTCGGGCCAAAAGCGGCCTATTTGCAATGAAACAGGTCGCGACGGGACGTTCAGCGATGCCGGAGGCCTTGCCCCGGCATCGCAAGCTCCGATCAGGAATTGTGGTATGCGGCTTCGCCGTGGGAGGCGAGGTCGAGACCTTCGCGCTCTGCTTCCGGAGCAACCCGCAGGCCGATGATGACGTCGACGACCTTGTAGAGGATGGCGGAGCCGATGCCGCACCACAGGATGGTGGTGACGACGGCGGTCAGCTGCACGATGACCTGGCTGCTCATGGTGACACCTTCGGCATAGCCGACGCCGCCGAGCGAGGCGCTGGCGAAGATGCCGGTTGCGATGGCGCCGAAGATGCCGCCGATGCAGTGTACGCCGAAGACATCAGCCGTATCGTCATAGCCGAACTTGTTCTTCACGACCGAGACGAAGAAGTAGCAAAGCGGCGAAACGATGAGGCCCATGACGATCGCGCCCATCGGGCCGGCGATGCCGGCGGCAGGCGTGATGGCGACGAGGCCAGCGACCATGCCCGAAGCGCCACCGAGCATGGAGGCTTTGCCGCGGGTGAAGGTTTCGACCAGCGACCAAGAGATGATGGCGGCCGCGGTTGCGATGAAGGTGTTGACGGTTGCGAGCATTGCGCCGCCGGATGCTTCGAGGTTCGAGCCGGCGTTGAAGCCGAACCAGCCGACCCAGAGCATGGATGCGCCGACCATGGTCAGCGTCATGGAGTGCGGAGCCATCATGTCCTTGCCGAAGCCGACGCGCTTGCCGACGAGAATGGCGCCGACGATGCCTGCGATACCGGCATTGATGTGAACGACGGTGCCGCCTGCGAAGTCGAGAGCGCCCATCTTGAAGAGCATGCCGTTGGAATCCCAGACCATGTGAGCGATCGGGAAGTAGACGAAGGTCGCCCACAGTGCGCAGAAGAGCACGGCCGCGCCAAACTTGATGCGCTCGGCGAAGGCGCCGATGATCAGGGCCGGCGTGATGGCGGCAAAGGTCATCTGGAACAGCATGAAGATGAATTCAGGGATGACGACGCCCTTGGAGAAGGTCGCAGCCGTCGTCGAGGTCGAGACGCCCGACAGGAACATCTTGGCCGTGCCGCCCCAATAAGGGCTGGTGCCGCCGCCGAAGGCAAAAGAGTAGCCGTAGAGGACCCAGATGATCATCACGACCGCGCCGATCATCGTGCACTGCATCAGCACGGAGAGCATGTTCTTCGCGCGGACGAGACCGCCGTAAAACAGCGCCAGACCCGGGACGAGCATGAAGAGCACCAGAATGGTGGAAATGAACATAAAGGCGGTGTCGCCCTTATCCGGAACCGGAGCGGCAGCGGTCGCAGCGGCTGCGGCCGGAGCGGCCTCCTGCGCAAACGCGATCGCCGGCGCGAGCAAGGCCGCAGAAAGAGCGCCCACCCGTGTCAAGGTGGAGGAAAGCTTGGAAAATGACATGCAAATAACTCCCTGATCAGCCGTGTCTTACAGAGCTTCGGAATCGGTTTCGCCGGTACGGATGCGCACGGCATGGTCAATCGAATAGACAAAGATCTTGCCGTCGCCGATCTGGCCGGTCTTGGCAGCCGCCGCGATGGCCTCGACGGCCTTGTCGACGATTTCGGATGCGACCGCGACCTCGATCTTGAGCTTCGGCAGGAAGCTGACGGCGTATTCGGTGCCGCGATAGATCTCGGTATGCCCTTTCTGGCGCCCGTAGCCTTTCACCTCGGTCACAGTCAGGCCCTGGATGCCGACAGCCGTGAGGGCCTCACGGACCTCATCGAGCTTGAACGGCTTGATAATGGCCATCACAATTTTCATCTGGTTTCCCATCCTTTGTTTACCCTCGGCATGGAGCCGACTCTCCTTGCCGCCGACGATTGTTTCAGCAGCGACCGGGTATACACATTCAAGGGGCGTGCCAGATTCGTGACACATTTATAAGATATTGAAATATAACGGATTTATTACAGGAAGCCAATAAAGCGGCAGCTCGCGGCGCGGTTGTCGCATAAATAAAGTGCAAATTTACAAATTTGCACTTTATTTAATCATTTGCCTTTTTACGAATCAGGCCTTCCTGCGCCACGGACGCAATCAGGACACCGGATCGCGTAAACAGGCTGCCGCGGGTAAATCCGCGTGCGCCGGAAGCGCTGGGGCTTTCCTGGCTATAGAGCAGCCAGTCGTCGAGCTTGAACGGGCGATGGAACCACATGGCATGGTCGAGGCTCGCCACCTGGACGTTTGGGTCGAGAACCGATGTGCCATGCGCATTGAGGGCAACATCGAGCAGCGTCATGTCGGAGAGATAGGCAAGCACGGCATTCTGGTAGAGCCGGTCGTCCGGCACCGGCCCGGTCAGGCGGATCCAGATATTCTGCCGCTGGCTTGGCTGCGAGCGGGAAAAATAGCTCTCGATCGAAACGGGCCTGATTTCGATCGCCCGTTTGCGTTCCCAGTAGCGGCGCACATTCTCCGGCGCGTGGGCGAGATAACGCTGCTTGACCTGCTCCTCGTCCATCAGCTCCTCCGGCATCGGCACATCAGGCATGTCGCCCTGATGATCGAAGCCCGGCTCGTCGAGCTGGAAGGATGCCGTCAGCGCAAAAATCGCCTTGCCGTGCTGGACTGCGAGCACCCGCCGCGTGTTGAAGCTGGAGCCATCGCGCAGGCGGTCGACCTGATAGAGGATTGGAACCGAGGGGTCGCCTGGCAGCATGAAATAGGCATGCAGCGAATGCGCGAAGCGATCGCCATCCACGGTTCTCTGCGCCGCCATCAGCGCCTGGCCGATGACCTGCCCGCCGAAGACGCGCTGCCAGCCGACCTGCGGGCTGTTGCCGCGAAACAGGTTCATCTCGATCGTTTCCAGATCAAGCGTCGCAAGCACGGTTTCCATCGGGGTGAGCTTCTCGGTCTCTCGCGACATTTTGCTTGAACTCCAATGGTAGGAACCACGAACAGGATGTTCTATATAGAGCAGGAAGTGACAGTAAGACACGGGGAAGTATTATGTTGGACATGCTGGTAGTGGGTGGCGGATATGTGGGTCTTGCCGCAGCGGTCGCAGTCAAGCAGGCAGCTCCCCACCTCGACGTCATGATCGTGGAAGCGGCGCCCGAAACCGCATGGAAGAAGGACATGCGGGCATCGGCGGTCATCGCGGCCGCCTCGAAGATGCTCGATGTCCTGGGCATCTGGGACGAGATCGCGCCGGAGGCCGAGCCGATCACCCGCATGATCGTCACCGATTCGCGCACCAGCGATCCCGTGCGCCCCGTCTTCCTCACCTTCGACGGCGAAGTCGCCGAAGGCCAGCCCTTCGCCCATATGGTGCCGAATCTGACCATGGTCGGGGCGCTCCGCGGCGCTTGCGAGCGTCTCGGCATCACGATCAAGCATGGCCTCAGCGCCACCGGATTCGTCACTGACGACGCCAAGACAACCCTCACCCTCTCGGATGGCAGCACGCTGGAAACGCGGCTCCTGGTCGCCTGCGACGGCGTGCGTTCCAGGCTGCGCGACATGGCCGGTATCAAGACGGTCAACTGGGACTACGGCCAGTCCGGCATCGTCGTCACCGTCGAGCACGAGCGGCCGCATGGCGGCTGCGCCGAGGAGCATTTCCTGCCCTCCGGCCCTTTCGCCATCCTGCCGCTGAAGAACAACCGCTCCTCGCTCGTCTGGACGGAGCGCACCCCTGACGCCGAACGGCTGGTCGCCTCCGACGACCTGCTCTTCGAAGAGGAACTGGAACGCCGCTTCGGCCACAAGCTCGGCGCACTGCACGCCGTCGGCGAGCGCCGCGCCTTCCCGCTCGGCCTGACGCTTGCCCGCGCCTTCGTCGCGCCGCGCTTCGCGCTGGCGGGCGACGCCGCCCACGGCATCCACCCGATCTCCGGCCAGGGCCTCAATCTCGGCTTCAAGGATGTGGCGGCGCTCGCCGAAACCATCGTCGAGGCGGATCGCCTCGGCCTCGATATCGGCTCGATCAATATCCTCGAGCGCTACCAGACCTGGCGCCGCTTCGACACCTTCCGCATGGGGGTGACGACCGACGTGCTGAACCGGCTGTTCTCCAATGACAATACGCCGCTTCGCATCGCCCGCGACTTCGGGCTTGGGATCGTCGACCGCCTGCCAAACCTCAAATCCTTCTTCATCGGCCAGGCTGCCGGCACGACCGCTAGGGATAATCCGCGGCTGCTGGCTGGCGAGGCGATTTGAGTGCGGGAAAATGGGAGGAGTGTAGTTCGCCGCAGATGTCTGCGAAAGGGCCGGAAGCGGAATGGCGGCTGTTGGCGAAAGGACTGTCGATAGCAGGCTTTAGAATTGTGCTTGTCAACGGGGGCCGACGAGACATGTTCAAACGAGCTGCCGCCGAAATTGACCGAGCGTGCCGCCAAAGCGGCGAGCGAACTGCCGTGTTAGATGTGCCTGATCGGCAAATCCGCATGATACCGCCACCTGCGCAAGCGGTACGGAAAGGTTTTGGACTAAGTGCCAAGCCCGATCGAGGCGCAGCCCCTAAGCATAGGAATAGACAGCAACGCCGAAGGCTTCGCGAAAATGCCGGGTGAAAGTGCCCAAGGACAGTGGTTCACAGACACCGCAATTTGTGATCCCAGCTGTGTCAGAAAATCTGCGACCAGATATAACACGACGCTGACCGGCCGACCCAACAGTCGTTGGGTGAGCCGCGTCTGGGCGACGAGTTCAGCGCTTCACGATGTCATAACGAGTCATCGTCATTGTTGACGCGTCGATCATTCCCATGAACTGCGATGCTGCGGGTGCAGTTGCGAAGGTGTCCATGGATGCTTGTGCCGCTTCGGCGGATTTCCAATGCACGATCACGAGCCATTGACGGCCGTTTATCGCGACTTCCCGCGAAATGAAACCGGGCTGCTTACTGACATGCTGATCTTCGATGGCTTTGTCGACTTTCGCGAACGTGTCCGCTGACACGCCATCCTTCAAGTTCATCGTCACCACTTCGACGACATGCTTCTCTTGAGCCATTACAACACCAGACATTGAAAGCAGAAATAAGAAGGAAATGGACAGAAGGAATTTCATCGCACCCTCCCTAGAACTTTCCGTTGTTATGGGCCATCTGAGCCGGGATTGCGGAAATCGTATCCCAATGCTCGACAATTTTCCCATTCTCTATGCGGAAGAGGTCGAAGAAGGCGGTTGGCGTTTCACCCAAGCTGCCCTCCGAAGCGGTGAACACGAAGTTGCCCTCGGCAACGATCAAATGCGCCTCGGTGTAAGCCATTGACTGGCCGGCAGCAGCCATTGCCTTCAGCGCCGCGCCCAAACCTTCCAATCCGTTGCCCACCATCGGATTGTGCTGGATATAGGTCTCGGTCGAGACATAATCTGTGATCTTCTGCGGCGCCGTGCCGATGAGCACGTCATGAACAAAGTTTTCGACGAGCGCACGGTTTGCGGCGGTTTTAGCGAGGTCCCGGATGTCGGTCGCGCCGTCTGTCATCGAATTGCCACTTGCCGTTTTCGACGCCGGCACGGCGGCTTGCAGATTGTCCCAGTGTTCAGCGACCTTGCCGTTTTCGACACGGAACACGTCAAATGCGACCATGGTTTGGCCCCCGAAGGCCTGTGCATTGTCGTAGGTCGAATGCAGAACCACCAAATTTCCTTCTGCCAGGATACGGTGGGTAGTAGCGGTCAGGCCAGTTTCCTTCAGCGCGGGCAGGAACCCGAGGATAGGAGCGGCACCTGTCGGTACAGCGGGGTTGTGCTGAATGTAGTTTTCTTTGAGAAGGTGACCTGCGGCTTGTGGATCAAAGTCTGTGAACAGCGCCACTACTGCGCTCTGCACTATTTCTTTTGGGCTCATTTCGAATTCCTTTCATTGGGTAAGCGCTAGGTGGCGCGGGAACTCGCCATAGAAACTGTGGAGTTCACGCCAACGACAACTCGGCAAAGAGCCGATGAAATCGCTCCAAGAAAATCGATAGGCCATCGGAGTTGCTTGCCACCGGGAGCACTCCCTCTATCGAAAAGCGGCACTTCAGAACTAATTGCTCTCAGAATTTAGCACTGGCGATTATCCGCCGAAACGGCGATTATGGCGTCTCAGTCTCGCCAAAATGGAGGCAATTGGGATGGATAAAATTGACGGGATGCGAACCTTTGTCGCTGCGGTCGAGTCGGGATCATTTGCGGCCGCGAGCGTTCGTCTGGGCATTTCTGGCAAACTCGTCAGTAAGTACATCGCAAAACTCGAAGCCGACTTGGGAATGAGTTTGCTTCATCGCACTACCCGATCTATGTCATTGACGCATGATGGTCGTATCTATCTTGAGGGATGCCGGCGCGTTTTAAACGAACTCGATTTGCTGGACATGACCCTTGAGGCATCAAGCGGCCTGAAGGGCACGTTGCGTGTCGCGGCGCCGCTGACTTTTGGCGAAACGGTCGTCGCTGCCGCCGCTCTCGATTTCATGGTGACCCATCCTGATGTCACGGTCGAGCTGGATTTGTCCGATGAATACGTCAACCTTGCTGAAAAAGGTTTCGATCTGGCCGTGCGCATCGGCACGTTGAAAGACTCAAGCTTGATGACTCGAAAGCTGGGAGAGGCAAAGCTTTTGGTTGTCGCCGCTCCATCCTATATTCAACGCCACGGTAAACCCGAACATCCTGCCGAATTGTCCAGTCACATTTGCATTCGCGATGCAAACAATCCTGACCCTAACCGTTGGCCCTTCCTAGTTGAAGGAAAGCAGATTCACGTCCCGGTGACTGGTCCCTTCATCTCCAATAGCCCTCCTGCATGCCTTGTGCCCGCGCGCGCGGGAAAGGGTATCTTCATCTGCCCCGACGTCTTTCTAACTGACGACTTCAGGGAGGAAAGGCTGGTCCAACTTCTCATCCCTTTTCCGTCAAGAACGATCGCGATTCAAGCCGTCCAGTTGCCATCGGCCTTTCGAAAACCCAAGGTCGCCTCATTCATCCACGTCTTAAGAAAGCACATGAAGATTTGAAGACCGAAAGCGCGGCTGTGGAGCAGTCCCTTAAGAACCGGACAGGATCTTGTCGAACAATTTGACGGAGCCAGGGTGCAACACCGCTGGCGCCTGGATGGCAGCTATCGGGATTTAGCGATTTATAAGCGATTGTCCGAGAAGGAGACGCAAAGTTGCCACTCCATTGATCCCCGAGAGGAACGGCCGGCCCCTACCCCTACTCCACCATCCCGAACTGAACCAGCCTCAATCCTCGATACGTCTCGCTTCCGAAATCAGCATGATCGGAATGCCGTCGCGGATCGGATAGGCAAGGCGGCCCTTTTCCGAGATCAGCTCGTTCTTTTCCCGGTCATAGCTCAACCGCCCCTTGGTAAGCGGGCAGACGAGCAGTTCGAGCAGTTTGGGATCCACCTTGCTGACGGTGATATCCATGAGAAAGCTCCTATTGCATCATGGAATCGGTGTCGCCGGCGCCGGCCAGCACGATCTTGACGATGGCGATGAAGGTTTCGGCGCGGGTCTTCAGATCAGGCGCTTCGAGGAGAGCCTGCTTTTCAGCCGGATCGAAGGGCGCCATGATCGACAGCGAATTGACCAGCATCATATTGTCGGCCCGTTCGACGCTTTCCCAATCCGCCTCGAGCTTGTTGGCTTCCAGATAGGCCCGGAAAGCCGAAAGTAGTGCCGTTCGATCCACCGTACCTTCCTCATGATGGGATTTGAGGTCGGAGATGAAGGGCGTGATGCGGAATGTGCGATAGGGCTGATGTCCGGTGATTTCATCCATCAGCCGGAAGCGGCATATGCCTGTTAGCGCGGCGATATAGCGCCCGTCTCCGGTTTCGGCGATGGACGTGATGCGCCCAAGGCAGCCGACATGCGAGAGATTGGAGGATTCGGCCGGTTCGGAAAGAGCGGGCTGCACCATGCCAATCAGCCTGTTGCCGGCGATGGCAGCATCGAACATGGCAAGATAGCGCGGCTCGAAGATATTGAGGGGAAGCTGCGCGCCGGGCAGCAACAGCGCACCGGACAGGGGGAAGACAACCACCGATTCGGGCAGATCGCCCGGCTTCAAATATCTGGCATTACCGACTTGCATCTTTTCCATCCCGCTAGATCACCGCGCTGCCGGCCGCAGTGGGCCGCACAGGAACGACACACTCGCGGTCGCGCCTATCCCGCGCCGCGTTATCAGACAATGTGGGCTCATCTGCCGAAAACACAAGAACATTGTGGCCAGGTGCCGATGCCTCATGCTTCCGGCCGTCCGCAGCTATCGTCTAACAACCGATCGCGCGGAAGGTTTCGCACGATCGTCAGGTCGACCAGGGAAACAGGCCCGTCAGGAAAAGAGGATCGAAGACAGCTTGCGGCGGGCCGCGATCGTGGCCGGATCCTTCGGGCCCCACACCTCGAAGAATTCCAGGAGCTGGCGGCGGGCGCCGTCGTCGTCGAAGCTGCGGTCCTTGCGCATGATGGTCAGAAGATGATCTGCCGCCTCCTCGCGCTTGCCTTCGACATTGCGGATCTTGGCGAGCTTGACGCGCTGCTCGTGATTGTCGGGATTGCCAGCCAGTTCTTGCTCGATGGCGACAGGATCGCCGAGCTTGCGGGCCTCGTCGATCTGGTCGAGTTTCTTGACCACGGCCTGGATGCCGGCATCGTTGGCGAGTGTCTCCGGCAGATCGGCAAGCGCTTCACGGGCGCGCTGGCTCTGGCCGGCGGCGATCATGCATTCCGCCATGCCGGCAAGCGCCTTGGCATTTTCCGGATCGGCCTGCAGCACCGCGCCGAAGAGTTCGGCCGCGCCATTGACGTCACCGGCGGCGAGCAGGCCGCTCGCCTCTTCGAGAACGGCAGCGATCTCGGCCGCCTGATCGTCGGCACCGCCGGCGGGACCGCCGAGACGATCGATGAACTGGCGAACCTGGCTTTCGGGAACCGCACCCATGAAGCCGTCGGCGGGGCGGCCGTCGACGAAAGCGATAACAGCCGGGATCGACTGGATGCCGAGCTGGCCGGCGATCGACGGATGGTCGTCGATGTTCATCTTGACCAGCTTGACGCGGCCCTGGGCTTCGGTGACAACCTTTTCGAGAACCGGCGTCAGCTGCTTGCATGGACCGCACCACGGCGCCCAGAAATCGACGAGCACCGGCTGCTTGCGCGATTCTTCGATAACGTCCTTGGCGAAAGTCGCCGTCGTCGTGTCCTTGATCGGCGAAGCGCCGCCCGCGGCCGGCGCGCCGCCGTAGGATGCCGTGGCCGACATCTGTCCGCCGAAGGAAGCGTTATAGGGATTGTTCGGACCGCTCATGAGTGTCTCCCGCCTGCCGGCATCCTTAGTCTTGTGAGGAGCATGCTTTCCAAACGAACCGATGAAGTCCGCCTGGCGGCACGCCGAATGGAATGGTCAAAGCACGCGGACAGCCCAAAGAGAAGCCGCCTGCCATATCTTAGCGCTAAAATCGTACCTTAACTCGTGACTTTCAAGACTAGCGGCGCATGACCCGTCGCCTCCATGAAGCGAATGAGATCGGCGCTGGCAATCGACGTCGTCGCATCGTTCGACAGGGGATGGCAATTGACGATGTCATACGCCATCAAATCGGCATCGAGGACGAAGGTAACGTTGCTGGCTGTATCGTTGATCGCGCCGAAGGCCGTCACCGAGCCCGGAACGACGCCGAGATATTCCATCAGCTTTTCCGGCTTGCCGAAGGATACCTTGCTCGCGGCACCGATCAGCGTGTGCACGGTCTTGAGATCGACGGTCGCGTTTTCCTCGACGGTCAGCAGGAAGAAATTGTCCTTCTTGTCTTTCACGAACAGGTTCTTCGTATGGCCGCCGGGGATCTCGTCGCGCAGCGACACCGATTCGGCGACGGTGAAGACCGGAGCATGGTCCTTGGTCGCATGGGCAATGCCGAGCCCATCCAGGAATCGGAAAAGATCGTCGCGGGTTTTCGGGCTGGTCTCGGTCATGACGTCTCGCAATCGAAAATGGTTCGCCCCTGATACGTCGCCCACAATTTCATTGCAATCTTTGAGACGACAAAGCCCGGCGTTTCCGGGCTTTCCGCCAATCACAGCAAGGGTGCTGAAATTTTTCTTCGCGAACTCGTCATTTCCCTGTTGCATTTGAAAAACGGTTAGGCCATATAGCGCCCGTCGCCGCAAGACGACGCCCAGCGGTCCAACACACTACCCCGGATCGCGACGGGAATGAGCGGGTGTAGCTCAGGGGTAGAGCACAACCTTGCCAAGGTTGGGGTCGAGGGTTCGAATCCCTTCGCCCGCTCCAGTTTTCAGTTGTTTTCTGATAGGAAGAAGCCACGGCTCAAGCCGGAGGCTGGATTTTGGCTGAAAAGCCGACTTTCCATATTCCTGTTTTCTTCCCCGGCATCTATGGCTTTCCCAACACGTCTTGGGTCTCAAATCAGTCCCATTTGACGTTCAGGTCTGCGCAACGGATAAACGGACGAAACGCGGTAGCTGCTCGCATGAAAACAAAGATTTCCCTGCTGGTTGCGATGCTGTCGCTTCTGCCGGCGCCTGTGCTTGCCCATCCGCATATTTTCATCGACGCCAAATTCGAGGTCGTCTCAGCACCCGACGGCTCGATCAGCGAATTGCGCAACGTCTGGAACTTCGACGAGGTATTCTCCTCTTCCGTGCTTCTGGATTACGACAAGGGCGGCAACCAGACGCTCACGGCGAGCGAACTCAAGGCCGTGGGCAAGACGGTCCGGGATTCACTCGCGCAATACGCTTACTATACGAACGTCACCAGCAACGGCAAACCGGTGCCGATGGCCAAGCCGGAGGCGATTGAGGCCAGCTACAAGGATGGCTCGCTGATCCTCACCTTTTCGCTGAAGCCGGAAGAGAAGACCTTCCTCAAGGGAACGACGATCTTCGGAATCTACGACAAGACGCTCTATACAGCGGTCGATTTCGCCACTGACAACGACATGGTCGTCTCGGGATCGGCTCTCGGCCGCTGCAAGCGCAAGGTGGTGAGGCCCAATCCCAAGGAAGTCATGGCGGAGAACCAGGCCGCGCTGACAAGCATGTTCTTCAGCGATCCGAAAGGCACGGATTATTCGCTGCTCGTGGCGACACGGCTGGAGGTCGATTGCTGATCCTGCGTTGGGCGCGCTGGAACTGGCGCCGTCCCTCACTCTGAAGGCGGAGCATCGTTTCGCAAACCCTCACCGTTTTGCGAGAGCATTATGGAGCGGCGGGCGATGATCCAGCAGCCGAGCGCCCAGGTCGCGCCGGCGCACCAGCCGCCGAGAACATCAGACGGATAATGCACGCCGAGATAGACCCGGCTGGCGCCGATCATCAATGTCAGCAGGATGCCGGCCGCGACGGTGAAGATGCGCGTCGACCGATAGCTGCGCGTGCTTGAGATCAGCGCGGCAAGGGTCAGATAGGTCACCGCCGAAACCATCGCATGGCCGCTTGGAAAGCTCAGGTCCTGCACCTCGACCAGATGCGGCACGATGTCGGGCCGAGGCCGCGCGATACCGAACTTCAAGGCCGTGCTCAATGCCCATCCGCCAAGCACCGAAGCGAGGATGAAGATGGCGATCGCCCGCTGGCGGTCCAGCAGCAGATAGATCGTCACCAAAGCCGTCATCAGCGCCAACACGGTCGTGCCGCCGAGGCTCGTGATGTCCTTGACGGCATGGGTGAGCCATCCCGGCCCGATCGGCACGGAAAGGTTCGCGGGCTGACGAAGCGCCAGCAATATCGCCTCGTCGAACCCCCTCGTGCTTCCTTCGAGAACTTCGCCCGTCAGATAGATGAACAGGAGAATTCCGCCCGAAAGGGCAGCAAACATTAAGAGCAGAAAAGGCTCGTGGCGGTTCAACCATTCAGGTATGCCCGACGTGTCAAATGGCCGATTCTTCATGCGCTGAAACCTGCCTGTCGTGCTTTCACATCGCCTCTTTCACGGGTCAAAGTCCAAAATGGGACAAAGCCTATCTAGGAATAAAATTCGTCGCTTCCAACCTTGCTGAAAACGAACGTCGTGCGTTTGGCGCGGCAAGCGCTTCAGGTTCATGACATGTTTTTCATCTATCCCAGCCAGTATGTCTCGCTCACGCGGCAGCGGGGTCGAAGGAGCGCAGCACCCACGCTTGCACAAGCGGTGCAAAAGTCCTAGGGCCGCAAGCTGAGCGCGATAATTGCTCGTTAATTTTTGCTGTTTTCGGAAGCTTGAGCTGTGCTAGTACTGCGGCAGGGCGATCAGAGATCGGGTGTTGTCAGAGTGTTAAGTGTTGGGACATCTTTCTCCGCTCGCTTGTCGACGCTGGCTGGAATGGGGCTGCTGGCCGCGTCCATAGTCGGCGCTTTTCCGGCATCATCCAGGGCGGAAGACGCCGCGAAATCCTCATCCGATACATGGGTCGTGACTCTTGGGGCGACGGTGGAATATGGTCCCAATTATGAGGGATCGAAGCGCTATTCCTTCGGCGCACTGCCTTCCTTCGATATCCACCGCCTCGGGGAGGCCCAGGAATACAGCGCTCCGGATGATAATTTCGACTATCAGCTGTTCGATCTCGGCGGCCTCGAAATCGGTCCCGTGGTGGGCCTGCGCGATGACCGCTTCGATCTCAACGACCTGCACCTGCAGAGCCAGCGAAAAGTGCGCTGGAATTTCGATGCCGGCGGTTTCGCCCAATATTGGCTGATGGAAAACAAGCTGCGGTTTCGCACGGAGCTGCGCCAGTCGCTTTGGGGCGGAGACGGCCTGGTCGGCGATTTCGCCCTCGACTGGTTTCAGCCTGTCGGCGACAAATGGCTCTTGTCGGCCGGACCTCGGCTGTCGATGGCAAACGACATCTATATGCGCACCAATTTCGGCATCTCGGAGGGTGAGGCTGCGAGACATGGCCATATCAGCGCGTTCGATGCTGGCGCCGGTGTGAAGTCGCTCGGTTTCACCGTGGCGGCGACCTATACGATCTCCCCCGCCTGGAGCGTCCAGGTCTATGAGAAATATAATCGCCTGGTCGGCGATGCCGCCGATAGCCCGATCACCTCGCGCTTCGGCTCACCCAATCAGAACATCATCGGCTTTACGCTGAACCGAACCTTCAACGTCAACTTCTGAGGCGCTGTGCGCTTCGCTTTCGGCAATATAGTTGCGCGTCAGCGGAATGATGTCGTTTCGCTTGGTCATCTGGATCTGGAAGACGACAAGATCCTCAAAGCGGAAGGCGGCTTCCGCCGTCGAAAGATAATATTCCCACATCCGGCAAAAGCGTTCGTCGTAAAGCTTGGCGGCATCGTCCCAGCGCGCCATGAATCGGGCCCGCCAGTTCTCCAGCGTCATTGCGTAATGCAGCCTGAGCACCTCGACATCGGTGATGGCGAGCCCGGCCGCCTCGATCTCGGGCACGATTTCGGACAGTGCCGGAATATAGCCACCGGGGAAGATATACTTGTCGAGCCACGGCGTCGTGAAGCCGGGCGTCGCCGAACAGCCGATGGTATGCAGCACCATGATGCCGTCATCCTCGAGCAATTCAGCGCATTTGCGGAAGAAGGTGCGATAGGATGCCAGCCCGACATGCTCGAACATGCCGACGGAGACGATCCTGTCGAAAAGGCCGGTGAGGCTGCGGTAGTCCCTTAGCGCGAATTGAACCTCCGCCGGCGTTCCCCCGATCTTGTCGGCCAAGCGCTTCGAGGCATATTCGTGCTGCTCCTCGGAGAGGGTGACGCCAAGCACATAGCCGCCCGGCGCCTGCTCGGCCATATGCAGTGCCAGCCCGCCCCAGCCGCAGCCGATGTCGAGGATGCTGTTGTTCGGCTTGATCTGGAGTTTGGCGGCGAGATGCCGCTTCTTGGCAACCTGCGCATCATCAAGCGATTGATCGGCATGTTCGAAATAGGCGCAGGAATATTGCCGGTCCGGATCGAGGAAGAGTTCGTAGAGCCGGCCATCGAGATCATAGTGATGGGCGACATTGGACTTGGAACGTCCCGGCAGATTGCGATGGCGGAAGATCCGCAGCTTCGTTCGGGCGTGATCGATGATGCGGGCGATCAGCGGGTGAGTGCTGTTCTGTGCCTCGCGCAGCATCAGCGCCACGAAATCGTAGAGCGTACCCCGCTCGACGATGAAGCGCTCGTCCATATAGAGCTCACCAAGCCGCATATCGGCATCGATAAGGAATGCCCATTGCGCACGGTCGTCGGCGAAGCGGACGCGAACAGGCTCGCCGGTGCCATCACCGAATGCCAGCACCCGGCCACTCGCCGTCATTACGGTCAGGGTGCCCCGCGTGACGATCGACGACAGCGCGCGCTTCACGCACCAGTCCGCCAGGCCGGAGAAAGCAGCATTGCCCCTGGGGCGATTTTCAGCGTGAGAACCGGGCATCATCCATCCTTGCCGACACCACTATGCAGACCATCGCGCTTAACGTGCCAGTCATCCTGCTCTCCCGGCGCCACATTGGCGCCTGCAATCAGCCAGACCCCCAGGAGGATCAAGCCGCTGCCGATCACCTGCAGGGCAATGATCCGCTCGCCGAAGACGAACCAGCCCGTCGCGATGATCAGCACATAGCTGACGCCGGAAAGCGGAAAGGCGCGGCTGAGGTCGAGCTCGGCAAGCACGTTCATCCAGATGAAGAAACAGGCGATCTCGACGGCGATGGCCGCCAGAATCCAGTAGGACGAGAGCGCCTGCCAGAGCCAACCCTCGACGCTGCCGTCGCTGAGTTGCTCCGCCCCATGCTTGATGAAGAATTGGAAGAGCGTGTTGAGCACAGGCACGGCAAGCCAGGAAAAGCGCATCGACATCACGCATCCGCCTCGTCTGTCGAGAACATCGGCGACACCAGCCGCAGCAATCCCTGGAGGAAGGGATTGCGATGGCGGAAATACATCGCATTGGCGGTCAGCTTGCTGCCGAGACGCACCTTGTTCTCATAATAGGCCTGGCCGCTCTGGTAACGGCTCAGGTTGTTAGCCAGGCAATAGCGCAGATTGGTGAACCAGCTCAGGAAATAGAGATTGTAGGGTCGACCTTTTTCTCCATCCATGCAGAAGAACTTGTCGATCGCCACGCGCTCGTCGTGGACGATGAGATTGGCGGCCAGCAATCTGTCTTCGACGAAGTAAAAGGCGCAGAAGGAGCGGCCGTTCATGCCGCTGAGAATGCCCTGGAAATAGTCCGGCGTCAGCTCTTCGAACTGCCATTCGCTGCGATTGCGCGTATCGTGATAAAGCGCCATGACATCAGGCAAGAACTCGCCGAAATCCGTGCGGATCTCCACCCTCACCTGCTCGAAGGATTTCATCTTGCGGCGCATGTCCTTGCGGGTGCCGGAGGAAAGCCCGGCGAGATATTCGTCGATCGTCTTGAAATCGATATCGAGCCAGGCCGTCGGAAGGCCGCCGATCGAGGCATAGCCGCGGGCGGCGAACAACGCGCCGAATTCGGCTGATGTCGGCTCGGGAATGTCCTTGAGGCCGATCAGCCCGCAATGCTCCGTCGCGGCGACCTGCTCGAAAAAGGACAGCATCTCCGCCAGCAAGGCGCTGCGGTGCTCGCCTTCGACATAGGGATGAAAGCCGATCGCGCCGGTTTCCGTGCACGGCGACCCGAGGCAGGCAAGGCGCAGCTTCAGGAACTTCGGAAAATAGCGCTGGACCTTGCGCACCGATCTCCGCAGAGCCCCCTCCTCCAGCGTCGTATCGAGCGCATAGAGGCAGAGAAAGGCCGGCATGGCGGCACTGACCCGTCCATCTTCGACGATGGTGATGTAGCGCCATTCGAAGCCTTCGAGACCAGCCTCTTCGATGGCGAGCAGGCAGTCATAGTCCTCGACGTGGCCCTGGAAGCAGGCATTCCATGCATCCCGGCCGATGGCGCGGATGCTGAAATGAACCTCGGCCACCGGCTTGCCGGCCGGCTGTGGCATCACTTTAAGCAGCGGCTGCGACATGGCGCGCCTCGAAGAAATCTGCGGTGAAATCGGCCACCTGGCGATGCTGCCGGTCGACATGGATCATGTGATAGCTGTCCTTGATCCACTTCAACTCGTGCGGAGCGCCGATATGCTCGGAAATGTAACGGGCATGTTTCGGACTGGCGAGATCGTCCTCCTCCGCATGCAGGATCAGCGTCGGCGTCTGCATTTTCGGCAGCATGCCGCGAAGGGTCTGGCCCAGCCGATGCATTTCGACCAGGCCTTTGCCTGGGAATTTTTCCAGAATGCCCTCGCCCGCCATGCCCTCGACAAGCCGGCGCATCCGCTCGTCCTTGATCCCCAGCGACGTTGTCTCGCTGAAGCTCAGACGGTCGAGGAAGGGAATGCGCGACAGCCAGCCGATCTGTGACGCCAGCAGCGGATAGTAGAAGGGAACGTCCCACCCATCATAACTGAAGCAGGGAGAGTAAATCGCCACGGCACTGATCGCTTGCTTCCGTTCGGCAGCAAGCATCGCCAGCTTGCCGCCGACGCAGATGCCGGCCGCGAAGACTTCCTGCGTTCTGGACGCAAGAAACTCCGATGCGCTGACGACGGAGTCCAGCCAGTCTTCCCAGTGCGTTCCGCGCAGGGTCTTCGCATCGACGCCATGGCCGGCGAGCAACGGTGCATAGATACTGTAGCCCCTGCGGTTGAGGTGACGGGCAACCAGCTTCATTTCGGCCGGCGCTCCCGTCAGACCGTGAATGAGAAGAACGCCTTTGCCGTTTGAGCCCTCCATGAAGAAGCTCAATTCGTCATGCTTCATGAGTGAGCTCCGACTGCCGGTTTTCCTTGGCCATGAAGCCAAGCGCATGGCAGGTGCTGATCACATGCGTACCGTTCTTCTCCTGCTCGTCCTTGATCTGTTCGTGCAGCGCCTGCAGCTTCGTCCAGTGCGTGCGCGGCCGATAATGATGTTCCGCATGATAGCCGTTGCCGAACCAGAGCCAGTTGTAGAAGGACTTGTGGCTGGAAACGCCCCAGGCGATCGGCTCGTCCGGATCGCCGTTCAGATGCTCGTAATAGCCGTTCAGCGACGACAGGCAGTTGCCGATATAATAGAAGGGCACGAAGAACAGCACCGCCTTCCAATCATAAAGCAGCGCAAGCGCCGCAAGACCGAGGAAGAAGTAAAGCTCGAACCGACCCCAGGCCGCGTCGAACGGACGGTTGCGGGCAATGGCTTTGTGAATGTCGCCGAGGCTGTCGCGAAAGAAGCTCAGGAACGTGTAGGACCAGACGTTTTCCGGCTCGCCGTCGCGGCCATGGCGATAGATCGATAGCAGATCGATAGTATCGCCTTTCTCGTCCGGCCGGTCGCTGTTGCCGGAATGATGGCGCATGTGCACCCAGTGGTAATAGGTCTGCGAGAAGCCGATCGCGACCGACTCCAGTAGGCTGAAGCCGTAGTTCATCCAGCGCGGCTTGAAATAGGGCGTATGGATGAAATTGTGCGATATGCTGTTGATGTTCCAGGAGATCGAAACGGCATAAAGGCAGCCGAGAACGGCCGAGAGCCAAAGCGGCCGGCTTTCGAAGCCGACGATCAGATAGACATCGAAGGCGAGATGAGCGACGGCCGCCAGAACCGGCGCGAGATCCCATCGGGTGTGCGCAAAGATTTTCATAGTCCCGTAACTCCCACACAAGCCACGCCGGCGGTGACGAGGAACACGCCCGTCGCGTGGCGCAGGTTGATGTTTTCCTTGAAGATGACGGCGCCGGCGAGCACGATGACGACATAGCTCAGCGCCATCAGCGGGAAGGCGATTGTCAGGGGGACGCGCTCCAGAACGGCCGTCCAAGCAAAAAGCTCCACGGCCCAGAACAGAATGCCGAGCCAGGTGATCGGCTTGGCCAGCGCCGAAAGCAGGGTGCCTTCGCCGGCCGTCTGCTTGAAGCAAACTTCGCGGGCCGTCTCCGCGAGTATGCAGAATAGGATCAGTCCCAGCATGGGAAGTGTCAGGCTGCCAGTCATTCCATGTACTCCGCCAGCACCTCCAGCAGCGCATGATTGGCTGCGCTGTTGATGTTTCTCATCGTTTCGGCGCCCTGACGCATACGCGGCTGATCGATGAAGATCTCCGCGCGCTTCATGAACTGCGTCCGAAGACTGCCAGCATAACTCGGGGTCGAATAATCCCCGATCACATCGGCGCCGATGATGCGGTGACGGCTGCCGATTTCGCTGATGAGGGAGAGGAGATAGGGCAATCGCATGCGGCCCTGATCCCAATTGGTAACGGCATCGTCGGCGGCCAGCACGTCCTTGTCGATCGTCACGTAGACCGCTTCGGTGCGAATACGGCTGAGCATGCGGTCGATGAAATTCTCCTCGCCGATCTCGGCGATCGATTTCCAGTGCAGCGCGCCCTTTTCCTGCTGATAGCTGGCGCCGTTGCCGTAATCGGCCAGCACGCGGCTCGGCGGATGTTCGTAAGGGTAGAGTTCCAGCTTGCCTTCGCCGAGCCAATGCAGGTTCGCGCCCTTGCGCTCCGGGCTGCGGAGATCGCTGCTGCAGACGCCGATCGTGATGACCTTCTGGATATTGCGATTGGCAAGCGCCCTGTTGACCCAGGAGCCGCAATGCATGCCGCCATCGAATTTCACCCAATCCGGATGGTTGTCGAAATGGATCAGCGTCGCCGGGCCGGGGTGACGCTCCAGCGCGCCCTCCAGCAGCAATGCCGTGATGTGATGGAAATCGCCTGATCCCATGAAGCACAGCTGCGGATCCTTGCGCATCGCCGGTCCATTTTTGACGATCTCCCGGCTGAGGTCGTCAAGGGCGCTCTGCCTGCCCCACAGCCGAACCTGCTGGCCGGCATTCTTGCCGAAGTACTGGTACGCGCCTGCGAATTTGCACGCGCGTACGAAGTCGGGCTGCAACTCCAAAGCATCATCGAGATGAAGAAGCAGCAGTTGCACCGTCTTATCTCCGGGCCGCGCGCGTCAGGAGCTGGTCGAGAAGCGCAAGCGCCAGATCGATCTCCTCGCGGGTGATAAGCAGGTTGGGTGCGAAGGTGATGACGTTCTTGTGGTAGCCGCCGACATCGAGCACGAGGCCGTAGGTCCTGGAGCCGACCTGCATGTCGCCCTTCATGCCCTCGTCGCACATCCAGTCCATCGTCGCCTTGTCGGGCGTATAGCTGTCGTCCTTGCAGATTTCCATCCGCAGCGCGAGGCCGAGACCATCGACTTCGCCGACGATGGCGTGGCGCTTCTGCAGCTGCTTCAGCCCGTCGAGGAAATGCGCGCCCTTCTCCATGATCGCGGCGCCGAAATCCTGCTCTTCCAGCATCTTCATCGTTTCGAGCGCGACGGCGGTCCCCATCGGGTTGCTGGCGAAGGTCGAATGCGTAGAGCCAGGCGGGAAGATCTCCGGATTGATCATCTCTTCGCGGGCCCAGACGCCGGAAAGCGGATTGAGACCGTTGGTGATCGCCTTGCCGAAGATCAGCGCATCCGGCGAAACGCCGAAATGCTCGATCGACCAGAGCTTGCCGGTGCGGTAGACGCCCATCTGGATTTCATCGACGATGAGAAGGATGCCGTGATCATCAAGCACCTTCTTGAGTTCGACGAAGAAGTTCATCGGCGGAATGACGTAGCCGCCGGTGCCCTGGATCGGCTCGATATAGAAGGCTGCATATTCGGACTTGCCGGCCTTCGGGTCCCAGACGCCGTTATATTCGCTTTCGAACAGGCGGGCGAACTTCTGGACGCAATAGTGCCCGTATTCTTCCTTCGACATGCCCTTCGGGCCGCGGAAGTAGTAGGGAAATTCGACGAACTGTGCCCGGTCGCCGAAATGACCGTAGCGGCGGCGGTAGCGATAGCTCGACGTGATCGCCGAGGCGCCGAGGGTACGGCCGTGATAGCCGCCCTCGAAGGCGAACATCAGGCTCTTGCCGCCGGTGTAATTGCGCACGAGCTTCAGTGAATCCTCGACGGCCTGAGAACCGCCGACGTTGAAATGGACGCGGCCCTTGCGGCCGAATTTGCGCTCGGCGTCCTGGGCGATCATCGCGGCAAGCTCGACCTTTTCACGATGCAGATACTGCGAGGCGACCTGCGGGAGACGGTCGAGCTGGCGATGCGCGGCCTCGTTCAGGCGCTCGTTGCGATAGCCGAAATTGACGGCGGAGTACCACATCTGCAGATCGAGGAACGGGGTGCCGGTCCGATCGTAGACGTAGGAACCTTCGCATTCCTCGAAGAACTTGGGCTTGTCCGTGTAGTGAACCGTATCGCCATGGGAGCAATAGGCCTCCTCGAGGGCGCGCAATTCTTCTTCGGAGCGGACGGACTCGGCCTCGCCGCTGAGGACTTCGGCTAGATTCGTTTTCATTCAATGCCTCTCGGTCTGTTTCACGCCGTCTTGAAATGCGGCAGTGCACGGGAGCGTCGCTCGACGCTCGGGAGAACGGCTTCCATCTTTGGAAGCAGGTCGGAAAAATCGTCGAAACCGACATAGGGAATGCCGTTTTCCTTGCAGTAATCGACAAGCTTGGCCTTGGCGAAAACGAGGTCGACCTTGTCGGAAACGCAGAAGTCGCTGCGCCCGTCGCCGATGTAGACCTGCAGGTCGTTGCTATCGACAACGCGGCATTTGCAGACACCGGCACCGGACACGCAGCCGGTTGCCGTAAACGGCGGAAACAGCGAATAGGATTCGCGGCCCTGGGAGACGCTACAGGTGAGTACGTTGGCGATGACCGGCAGGCCGTCTACGCCGTGGCGTGCCAGGATGCGTCGGATGAAATAATCGACGCCGTCACTGACGACGGTAACGGGCAGGTCGCTACGGCGGCAAAAGGACAGGAAGCCTTCGAAACCCGGATCGATCGACAGCGTGTCGAGAAACTGGTCGAGCTCGGATCTGGTGGCGTCGATGAGGGCGATCTGCCGGCGCATGCATTCGCCGGAGCCGATCAATCCCTGTTTCCACAGCCGCTCTATGTCTTCCCACTCGGCACCGGCGAAACTGGACAAAACCATATCCGTCGCGTCTTCGATGGATATGGTTCCATCAAAATCGCAAAACACCCGCATGAAATACCCTTTCGCCGTATCCTGAGTTGCGTCTAACAACCTCAGATGAGCCGTGCATGAGGGGAAAATGATGCGAAAATGAAAATCGGGGTTGTGTTGGCTTTTAGCTCAACGGCAATCTTAGATCGACCTGAAGGCCATTCCCCCAACGCGGCGTGGAAAGCTCCACCGCAGCTGAGAGGCGGTCGGCCGTATCCGCGACGATGGCAAGGCCGAGCCCGGCCCCTTCCGTATGAAGCGTGTTGAGCCGATAGAAGCGCTGGAACACGGCCTCCCTCTCATGCGGCGGAATGCCGGAACCGCTGTCGCTGATGGAGATGCGGCCAAAACTCTCCTCCGATGAAATCGAAACTCTGATCTCCCCGCCGACGGGCGTGTATTTGATGGCGTTATCAAGCAGATTCGTCACCATCATGCGCATCAGCGATTCATCGGTCCTGACCTGGACCTTTTCGTCCCCCTCCAACACCACGTCGAGCTCTCGGTCCGTGATGATATTGCCGAATTCGGCGATCAGCGACGCGACCCAATGGTAAAGCGTCACGGAGGTCAGATTGAGGGGATGATGGCTGACCCTGGCAAGCCGAAGCAACTGCTCGATCAGGTGGATGGTGCGGTTGTTGCTGGCGACGAGATCGGAAATGATCGCCTGCCGCTCGTGGTCGCTGTCGCTATTTTCGAGCATGCGCAGCAGAAGCTTCACGCTTGCCTGCGGCGTACGCAGCTGATGCGCGGCAAGATCGGAGAAACGGCGCTCCAACGTCAGCGACTGGCCGAGTTTTTCCAACAGCTGGTTGATCGAGCGGCCGAGCGGCAGCAGATCGCGCGGCAGGCCTTCCACGGGAATGGCCGAGAGATCGTCCGGCGACCGCGTGCGGATCTGCCGCACGAGCCCGTGGATCGTGCGCAGGCCGCTGTTGATGCCGAGCCAGATGAGAAAGGCGATGACGGGCACCAGCATCAGCAGCGGAAAGAAGAGATTGAGCAGGATGTTGGAGACGAGCGTTTCGCGAAGCGCGATCTTCTCGCCAAGCTCGATCACGATGGTGGTGTTCGGGATCGGCAGCGAATAGACGCGCCACTCGTCGCCGCCATAGGTCAGGGTCGTGAACCCGACCTTCTGCTGCGGGACGTCGGACAGGAAGGCCGTGCTGCTGTAGAAACGGATGCTGCCGTCGACCCAGGCCCGAAACATGTGGGCATCCGCATAATCGTCGGCGTCTTCGTTGAAAGCCAGCTGATTATCCATGTTGAAGTCGATGTCGTCGATCTGCTTTGCCGCGTGGCTCGGATTTTTCTCCAACGGCCGGCGCAGCAGGCTCCAGATCACATTGGCATCGTCGATCAGCTGGGCATCGTAGATATTGTCGATTTCCCGCGTCGCGCTGTTGAAGGCGAAGGCGGCGATCACGACGATCGTCACCACGACGACGGGCGCGATGCGCAGAAACAGTTTGCGGGTAAGCGTGGAATTGTTCATCGCTCGATCATGTAGCCGACGCCGCGGATCGACTTGATGAAATCGGTGCCGAGCTTCTTGCGCAGATTGTAGATCGTTACTTCGATCGTGTTGCTCTCGACGGTATTTTCGGCGTCGTAAAGCGCATATTCGATATCGTTCTTCGTCACGTAGCGGCCGCTGCGCTCCATCAGCAGCTTCAGCAAATGGAATTCCTTGGCCGTGGTATGTACCTGAACACTACCCTTGCGGGCGACCATGGCCGACGGATCGACCTCCACCTCGCCGCACCGGATGACGCTTTCGGTGCGCCCGTCGCGCCGGCGGATGAGCGCGCGCAGGCGCGCCAGCAGCTCATCGAGATCGAAGGGTTTGACCAGATAGTCGTCGGCGCCCTCGTCGAGACCCTCGACCTTCTGGCGCACGGAATCCATCGCCGTCAGCAGCAGTACGGGCACGGAATTCCCCCGCTGCCGGATGCGCCGCAACACTTCCATGCCACTGAGCTGCGGCAGATTGATATCGAGGACGATCGCCGCGAAATGCGAATTCTCCGCCGCCTCCAGCCCGGACTCGCCGTCGCGCATCCAGTCGACGCCGTAGGCATGCTTTTCCAAGGCCTTCTTGAGCGATGATCCGAGGATATTGTCGTCTTCAACAAGCAGAACCCGCACGACCAACCTCATTTAGCGAATTTCATAGCCGATGTGAGCCGCAATGAAGCGGCCATGTGGCAAAGCTATGACGGATCATTTCCACCTGGCAAGAGCCGCGAGAAAAGCCCGTCGGCCCATCGGACGACGCGCCGGCAAGCCAGAAGGGCGAAATCACCCTGCCGGCAACGTCAAAGCCGTGCATCGATCAGGCATTCGGCGAGGTGCATTTTGGCCGGATTTCGATCGGGCGACTGCAATATGCCGATCTCGCGATAGAAGGTTTCTCCGGCGAGCGACACCACGCGCACCGGCGCGGCAGGAGGCGGGCTGCCATCAACGATCGGCAGGAGCGCCACGCCCAACCCGCATGCGACCAGAGCCGACATCCCGGCTATATCGTCAATCTCGATCGCCTCGTTGGGATCGATCGAGTGTGCCCGCAGAAACCGATCGACTTGCCGCCCTCCAAAGGAGCCGCGGTCATAACGGATGAAGGGCTGTTCTCTCAACAATGTCCGCCAATCGTCGCCCTCCAGCGATTCTGGAACCGCCAGTACATAAGGCTCACGCAGCAGAGGCTGCCATGCGAGGTTCTTCGGCAGGCCGAAAGGCGGCTCGATGAGGACCGCCAGATCGAGCTCGCCCGCATCGATCAAATCGAGCAAATGAAGAGAAACGCCGGGAACGATACGAATGCGGGTGTTCGCAAACCGCTGCCGAAACGGCACGAGGGATCGCGCAAGGATCGCGGACTGAACCGAGGCGATGGCGCCGATACGGAGTTGACCACCGGACGTGTCATCGGCGGGATCGGCGATATGGTCGAACATCGCGATAATGGTTTTGGCCCGCTCGAGTGTTCTCGAGCCGGCAGCGTTCAACATCGCGGAACGGCCTGTCCGCTCGAACAACGTCACGCCAAGCCTTTCCTCAAGCCGTTTCATCTGGCCGCTGACCGCAGCCTGGGTGAGTCCGATCCGCTCCCCCGCGGCGGCAAATGTCCCAAAGCGGGCGACCGCGACCAAGGTTTTAAGTTCCGGAATCATGATTCATAATTTTTCCTATGCCTCAGCATCACTATATACAGTTTTTCATAGAAAAAATGTATCTTACCTTTGCTGCATCAAGTTCGCACGTCAGGAGACGATCATGAGCGCAGCACCCCTCCATCCGTTTCATCTTGCTTTCCCCGTCAACGATCTTGCCGCGGCGCGTACTTTCTACAGCGGCCTTCTCGGCTGCCCCGAAGGCCGAAGCTCGCCCGACTGGATCGATTTCAATTTCTACGGCCACCAGATCGTCGCCCATTTGGCGCCGGCCGAAACCGGGGAAGTGGCCGCGAATGCCGTCGATGGTCACGGCGTTCCCGTCCGCCATTTCGGCGTGGTTCTGTCTATGGAGGAATGGGAAGCGGCGGCCGAGAAGCTGACGAAGGCCAACATCGATTTCGTCATCAAGCCCTATATCCGATTCCGCGGCGAGCCCGGAGAGCAGGCGACCATGTTCTTCAAGGATCCGAGCGGCAACGCCATCGAGATGAAGGCCTTTGCCGACATCAACAGCTTGTTTGCCAAATAGACACACAGCGCTTGCGATATGGGCATCCCTGGCCTTGGCACGGCGCGATGCCCATATCCCCTATTGGTTGCCTAGACCCCGGTCGAACCAATAGCATCGACGGCCCGATCGCGCATCCTCAGCTTGCCCATGGCCGCCTCCAGCACGGCGAAGATCCGTGCATCGGTCGCCTGCGCTACATTGAAGCGCATGAAACGGCTCGCTGTGTCGGAAACGCTGAAGGCATTGCCAGGCGCTAGAATGATGCCCTCGGCAAGGCAGGCGCGAGCGACATCGGCCGCATCCAGGTCTTCGGGCAGCCGGCACCAGAGAAACATGCCCGCCTGCGGCTTGAGCCAGGGAACGATGCCGATGGCCTCAAGGCGTGCCGCCACCTCGGCCATGGTCCTTGCAAGCCGGACCCGCAGGGCTTCGACATGCTTGCGATAACTGCCGTCCTTCAATGCCAGATAAACGAGTTCCGCCGACAATTGCCCGCAACTGAAACTGCTGGCGACCTTGAGATCGACGAGGCCGTCGATCCAGTCCGGTTTGGTGGCGATAAAGCCGCAGCGCACGGAGGCCGAAAGGGTCTTCGAAAAACTGCCGATATGAATCACCCTGTCGAGCCCGTCATAGGCGGCGAGACGCGGCGCCGGAACAGTCTCGAAATCGGCGAAGATATCGTCCTCGATGATGATCAGCCCAAAAGCATCCGCAAGCTTCAGCAGCCGATGCGCCGTCACGGGCGAAAGTGCTGCACCGGTCGGGTTATGAATGGCTGAATTGGTGATGTAGAGCCGGGGCTTATGTCGTTCGAGGGCCTGACCGAACAGCTCGATATCCGGCCCCGTGGGGGTGAACGGCACCGAGACGACATTGGCGCGATGCGCCCGCAGCAGCGCATGAAAATTGAAATAGCAGGGATCGTCCACCAGCACGGTATCGCCGGGCTCGAGCAGAAAGCGGCAGAGGAGATCGATCGCCTGCGTGCCGGACTCCGTCAACATGATCTGGTCCGGAGGCGCGATTATGCCATGTTCGCCGAGACGCCTGGCGAGCAGCTGCCGCAACGGCGGCAGGCCGAGCGGCGTCCCATAATTGGCAAGCGCCCCCATATCGCCGCGCGCCAGTGTCCGCATCGCGCGGCGCAAGGCCGTCTGCGGCAGCCAGGATGGGGGAAGCCAGCCACAGCCCGGCTTCAAAGCATCGTCGCCGACCTCGAGCGATTGCCGCGAGATCCAAAGCGGATCGACATTACGATCCGATCTTGTCCCGGTCTCGGTGAGCGACAACGGCGGTAATGGTCCGCAGACGTAAAAACCCGAGCCCGGGCGCGAACGGATCGTGCCCTCTGCGGCGAGCCGCTCATAGGCCTCGACCACGGTGGAAACCGAAACCTGCATCGTCTTGGCGAAACCACGC
Organism: Martinezella tropici; assembly: GCF_008370325.1. Taxonomy (GTDB): domain Bacteria; phylum Pseudomonadota; class Alphaproteobacteria; order Rhizobiales; family Rhizobiaceae; genus Rhizobium; species Rhizobium tropici_B. Next base: position 261,427 of record NZ_VNIP01000009.1, read on the forward strand.
ACGGAGGGGAGCCGCGCACCCGGCGCCAGGCTGCGGCTGGCGATCCGGTCGGAAATCGCCGCCATCACCCCTTCGATCCGCGTACTTCCGCCAATGCCGGCTGTCGAGATATTGTCCATCCGTACTGCACCTTCAACCATAACAGTTCGCGCGAATTGTACTGTACCGTCTCTGGATTGAGCAGGCAAATGCGCCGATACCCGCGAACATCAAGAAGGAGCATGTGCGATGGACAAAACGACAACGGGATGGATCTACGGTTTGACGGGAGTGGTCATCTTCAGCGGCTCGCTGCCGGCGACGCGGGTGGCCGTCATGGATTTCGATCCGCTATTCCTGACCGTCGCGCGCGCCGTGATCGCCGGCCTGCTGGGTCTTTGCCTCCTGCTCGCCTTTCGTGAGAAGCGCCCGGCTCGCGGCGATATCACCGCGCTCGCCATCGTCGCCCTCGGCTGCGTGGTCGGCTTTCCTCTGCTGACCGCACTGGCGCTGAAGCACGTCACCTCGGCGCATTCGATCGTCTTCATCGGCCTGCTGCCGCTGGCAACGGCAATCTTCGGCGTGCTGCGCGGCGGCGAGCGGCCACGGCCGGCTTTCTGGATATTCTCCGCTCTCGGCAGCGCACTCGTCAGCGGCTATGCCCTGGCACAGGGCGTGTCGGCCTCGCCGGTCGGCGATCTCCTGATGCTTGCAGCCGTTCTCGTCTGCGGCCTTGGCTATGCCGAAGGCGCGGTGCTCTCTCGTCGGCTCGGCGGCTGGCAGGTTATCTGCTGGGCGCTGGTCCTGTCCCTGCCTGTTACCATCGCGCTCTGCGTCGTGACCATGCCGCACAGCATCGACGGCATCGGCCGCCCGGCCTGGCTCGGTCTTACCTATGTCTCGCTCTTCAGCATGCTGATCGGCTTCGTCTTCTGGTACCGAGGATTGGCGCAGGGCGGCATCGCGGCCGTCGGCCAGCTGCAATTCCTGCAACCTTTTTTCGGATTCGCGCTTGCGGCGGCACTGCTCAAGGAAAGCGTCAGCTGGTCGATGCTCGCCGTCACGATCGCCGTCGTCGGCTGTGTCGCCGGTGCCCGAAAATTCGCGCGCTGAGCCATCAAGCCGAGCAAAAGCCTTGCCGCTTGACCTTATAAACCGATCGGTCTATTAGAAACCAATCGGTTTATAAGGAGCCCGTCATGCCAACCCCTCTCGTCCCGCCTTTCACCCGCGAAACCGCCATCGCCAAGGTCCGCATGGCCGAGGACGGCTGGAACAGCCGCGATCCGGAGCGTGTTTCCAAGGTCTATACGGAAGATAGCCAATGGCGGAACCGCGCCGAATTCCCACACGGGCGCAAAGAGATCGTCGAATTCCTGACGCGCAAATGGGCAAGGGAACTGGACTATCGGCTGATCAAGGAGCTCTGGGCCTTCGAGGGCAATCGCATCGCGGTGCGCTTCGCCTATGAATGGCGCGACGATAGCGGCCACTGGTTCCGCTCCTACGGCAACGAGAACTGGGAGTTCGATGCCGAAGGCCTGATGCAGCGCCGCTTTGCCTCTATCAACGACATGCCGATCAAGGCGGAAGACCGGAAATTCCATTGGCCGCTCGGCCGCCGGCCGGACGACCATCCGGGCCTCTCCGAACTCGGCCTTTGAGATGGTGCGCACCGTCTTCGAAAAACCCGATGCCATTGCCCTTGTCGCCGAGGTCTTTCGCGAGCTTGGCTACGAAGGGGCGTCGATGAGCGAAATCACCGCCCGCACGAAACTGTCGAAAGGCAGCCTCTATCACTTCTTCCCCGGCGGCAAGGAGGATATGGCGGCCGAGATCATGGCCCATATCGACAGCTGGTTCGTCACGGAAATGTTCCAGCCACTCGAGGAAGGTGAACCTCGCGCCGCCATTCTCAATATGTGGGAGACGACGGACAGCTATTTCCGCTCCGGCCGCCGCGTCTGCCTGATCGGTGCCTTCGCATTGGATGAGACGCGCGATCGCTTTTCGAGCGCCATCCGGAGCTATTTTCACCGCTGGATCGAAGCGCTCGCCGGCGCGCTGAAGAGGGCCGGCCTGCCGCGCCTCGAGGCACGCGCGCTTGCCGAGGAAGCGGTTGTCGGTATCCAGGGCGCGTTGACGCTCGCCAGGGCGCTGGGGGACGAGACGATTTTCGGGCGAATGCTGGAGAGGCTGAAGAAGCGCGTGGAGGCTGCGCTGGTGCGTTAACACGGCCAGCGCCAGGATGGCTGCGACAGGCTCTTGGTCAGGAATTCCGCCAATGCCTCGATCTTCGCCGGTCGCGCTCGAGTCGATGGCGTAACGAAATAGAGACCACCGCCTCTAAACGACCAATCAGGCAAAAGCCGCTCCAGTCTTCCGTCGGCAAGATACTCTGCAGCGACGAACTCCGGCAGTTCCGCGATGCTGAGCCCCGAGAGCGCCATCGGGATCAAGGCGTCGACATTGGTGGCTTTCAAATGCCCGCGCGGCGTCACCGCCTTCTCGTCCCCATCGGCATTGAAGAGCCGCCAGACGTCCTGGCGGGGGCGATAGGCATAGCCAAGACAATGACGCTCGTTCAGATCGTTGGGATGCGCCGGACGTCCATGGCGGGCGATATAGTCCGGCGAGGCGACGACGAAGCGGGAGACAGCGGTGAGTTTGCGCATCGCCAATGACGAGTCCGGGAGCGACACCGCGATCCTCAATGCCGCATCGAACCCTTCCGCGACCAGATCGACCACAGCGTCGCTCAGATGCAGGTCGATCGAGACATCCGGATAGGCCTTGAAAAAATCCGGCAATATCGGCGCCAGCCAGTGCAATCCGAAAGACATCGACACGGCAAAGCGGATGAGCCCGCGCGGCGTGCCGGCCATATCACGGGCCTCGTTTTCCGCCTTTTCCGCCTCGCAATAGATCTGACTGGCGTGCTCGGCAAGCGTCCGCCCGGCATCCGTCAACGAGAGCTGGCGGGAGGTGCGGTTCAAAAGCCTAACGCCGAGACTATCCTCCAGCCGACTGACTCCGCGCGAGACGGTGGCGACGGAAATATTCATCGCTCGGGCGGCACCCGCGAAAGAGCGCTCCTCGGCTACCTTGGCGAACATCGCCAGTCCTTCGAAATCCGGTCGTTTCGACATCGGCAAACCTGCAACGATAGTTTGCGTTTCTTTCTATTTCGAAACGATGGTGGCGTCCATACCTCTTCGTTCGGCACTCCGCCCAACCGAACACAGGAGAACTGGAAAGAAGATGTCCCTTAAGCTCGAAGGAAAAATCGCCGTCATCACTGGTGCCACCACCGGCATCGGCCTCGCCATCGCCAAGCGTTTTGCCAGGGAAGGCGCAGAAGTCATCATCACCGGCCGCCGCAAGCCGGAGCTGGACGCCGCCGTTGCCGCCATCGGCTCGCAGGCGACCAGCATCCAGGCCGACTCGGCCAGCCTTTCCGATCTCGACGACCTCTATGCCAGGGTGAAGGCTGAGAAACGCCGGATCGATGTGCTCGTCGCCAATGCCGGAGGCGGATCGATGCTGCCGCTTGGCGCAATCACCGAAGAACAGTATGACGATACGTTCAATCGCAATGTCAAAGGCGTGCTCTTTACCGTGCAGAAAGCGCTGCCGCTGCTTTCCGATGGCGCTTCCATCATTGTCACCGGCTCGACCGCCGGCAGCACGGCGATGCCGGCCTTCAGTGTTTATGCAGCCTCGAAGGCGGCCAGCCGCAATCTCGTGCGCAACTGGATTCTGGATCTCAAGGACCGCAAGATCCGCGTCAACACGCTAAGCCCTGGCCCGACGAAAACACCCGGCCTCGTCGATCTCGCCGGCCCGGACGCGGTCAACCAGCAAGGCCTGCTTGACTATCTCGCCACGCAGGTGCCGCTCGGCCGTGTCGGCGAGCCGGACGAAATCGCCAAGGCCGCCGTCTTTCTCGCCTCCGACGATTCAAGCTTCATCACGGGCACCGAGCTCTTCGTCGACGGTGGCCAGGCTCAGGTCTGAAATCGAACGCCCTCCTTCCTCACCGGGACGAGTCCACCGCGCTACCGCCAGCAACCTCCCTGGCGGTAGTAGCCGAACGATGGGTGTGACCATTTCGCCATCTCTTAAACAATCCTCCATAAAAGAGTGGCATTGTTAATCATGTTTGATTTGCAACTATCCAAGCTCCTATGTTCAGCAGGGAACGGGAGCGCCGAGGAGACGGATAGAAGATGCTGCAACAGGTACACGACATCGACGATGCGCTGATCGATCAACTGCAACGTTCGGCGTTCGACTATTTCATGCTCTACACCAATCCGGAAAACGGACTGGTGGCGGATACCTCCATCAAGACGAGCCATTGCAGCATTGCCGCGGTCGGCTTTGCGCTGTCGAGCTACCCGGTCGCCGTCGAGCGCGGCTGGATCAGCCGCGCCGACGCCGCCAAACGGGTGCTGACCGCCCTGGATTTCTTCGCCAACAGCCAGCAGGGCACCGAGCGCGGTGCCACCGGCCATCGCGGTTTCTATTATCACTTCCTCTACATGGAGACCGGCAAGCGCGCGTGGAACAGCGAGCTTTCGACCATCGACACCGGTCTGCTGCTGCTCGGCGTCCTGACGGCTGCCGCTTATTTCGATGGTGCCAGCCAGGCCGAACGCGATATCCGCAAGCAGGCGAAATTTCTTTACGAACGTTGCGACTGGCATTGGGCACTGAACAAGGGCCAGACCATCAGCATGGGCTGGAAGCCCGCGAGCGGCTTCCTGCGCTGGCGCTATCAGGGCTATGACGAGGCGATCTTCCTCTATGTGCTGGCACTCGCCTCGCCTAAGCATGCGATCCCGTCCTCGAGCTACGATGCCTTCGCCTCGACCTATACCTGGATGATGTTCAAAGAGACGCCCTTTCTCTATGCGGGGCCGCTGTTCATCCATCTTTTCTCACATGCCTGGATCGATTTCCGCGGCATCCGCGACAAGCATGTGGCCGACAAGGATACCGATTACTTCCGCAATACGCAGACGGCGATATCAGTGCAGCGCGATTACACGGAACGCAATCCCGGCCATTTCACCGGCTATACGAAGGATATCTGGGGTCTTTCTGCCTGCGATGGTCCAAACCCCTCAGGCACCAAACATAGCCTTCGCTATGCCCCAAAGGTCTTCGGCTATGCCGCCCGCGGCGCTCCGCTCGGCCCCGATGACGGCACCATCGCCCCCTGGGGACCACTGTCTTGCCTGGCTTTCGACCGTCAGGCCGCGCTCGACGGCACGAGGGCACTGCTGTCAACCTACCCCAACCTGCTGCTCGACGGCCGTTTCCCCGGCGGCTTCAATCCGAACATCAAGGGGTCCGGCCCCGAAGGCTGGGTGGACGACCGCTCGGTCGCCATCGACCAGGGCCTGCTGGTCATGATGATCGAAAACGCCCGCACGGGCATGATCTGGGATCTGATGCGGAAGTCGCCGATTCTCCGCGGCGGCCTGGAACGCGCCGGCTTCACCGGCGGCTGGCTGAACGACACGCCCGCTATCGCGTGATTTGAAGATCACGGGTGCACCTCGAACATGAGTAGTAGGGGCGCGCGCTTAGCCCCTCACCCTAGCCCTCTCCCCGCAAGCGGGGCGAGGGGACGATCGAGTCAACCAACTAGCCTCTCATCCGTGTAGCGGCTTGTTTTGCGCCATAACTCCCTCGCCCCGCTTGCGGGGAGAGGGTTGGGGTGAGGGGCCGTATGTGAAAGCGGCAAACACGCACTCACCCGACAACATCACCTCAGAGCCTCAAAGCTGCTTTGCTCATCTCGACGCTATGCCACGTCGAACTTGACACCCTGGGCCAGAGGCAGCGTGCGGCCGTAATTGATCGTATTGGTCGCCCGGCGCATATAGGCCTTCCAGGCATCAGACCCGGATTCGCGTCCGCCGCCCGTTTCCTTCTCGCCGCCGAATGCACCGCCGATCTCGGCTCCGGAGGGACCGAGATTGACGTTGGCGATGCCGCAATCCGAACCGCGCGCAGATACGAACGTCTCGGCCTCACGCATGTCATTGGTGAAGATCGAAGACGACAGGCCCTGCGGCACGGCATTGTGCAGCGCCAGCGCCCTGTCGAAATCGCTGTACTTCATCACATAGAGGATCGGCGCGAAGGTCTCCTGCTCGACAGGGCCGGTCTGCGCGGGCATTTCGACGAGAGCCGGGCGAACATAGAAGGCCCCGGCAGAGCCGTTTTCGACGCGCTCGCCGCCAGTGATCTTGCCACCCGCCGCTTTCGCGGCGGCAAGAGCCGCCTGCATCCGGTCAAAGGCCTGCCGGTCGATCAGCGGGCCGACGAGGGTTCCGGCTTCAAGCGGATTGCCTATTGTCACTGAGCCATAGGCCTTCTGCAAACGCGGAACGAGCTGGTCGTAGACGCTTTCGTGAACGAAGAGGCGGCGTAGCGTCGTACAGCGCTGGCCGGCCGTGCCCATCGCGGAAAAGGCGACGCCACGCAAGGTGAGGTCGAGATCGGCCGTCGGGCAGACGATGGCGGCATTGTTGCCGCCGAGCTCGAGAATGGCGCGGGCGAACCGGCCGGCAAGACGCGGACCGACCGCACGGCCCATGGCGGTCGAGCCTGTCGCCGAAACCAGCGGCACCTGCGGATGATCGACCAGCAGCTCGCCGAGATCGCGGCCGCCAATCAACAGTGTCGAAAGATTTGCCGGCGCTTCGCCGCCCTCAGTGAGGTAGCGCTTCAGCGCCTTCTCAAACAATGCCTGCACGGCAAGCGCCGTCAGCGGCGTCTTTTCCGACGGCTTCCAGATGGTGGAATTGCCGCAGACGATGGCAAGCGCTGCGTTCCACGACCAGACGGCAACGGGGAAATTGAAGGCCGAGATGATGCCGATGGCACCCAGCGGATGCCAGCTTTCCATCATCCGGTGCTCGGAGCGCTCGGTGGCAATGGTCAGGCCATAAAGCTGGCGCGAGAGTCCCACAGCGAAATCGCAGATATCGATCATCTCCTGCACTTCGCCAAGACCTTCCGAGGTGATCTTGCCCACTTCGATCGAAACGAGACGGCCAAGGGCTGCCTTGCCGGCGCGCAATTCCTCGCCCAGCAGGCGGATCAGCTCGCCGCGCTTCGGTGCCGGCACATTACGCCAGGAGAGAAACGCCTCATGCGCCGCCGCGATCGCGGCCTTCGCCTCTTCGGCCGAGCGCTCCTTGAGCCGACCGATTTCGGCGCCGGTCACCGGAGAGGTGACCGTAAGCGTTCCGCCGGTGTAGCGATCGGCCGATACGCCGATTTCACTCAGTATGGCCTTGGTTTCGGCAGCAAGATCTGATGTCGTGGTCATCTTGTTTCCTCTTCCCGGAATGCGGGTTCCCCGAATTGCTTTAGACTCTGGCGCCGACAAAATGCGCGGCCTGGGCGCCCGCCTCATACCACATTTCCTTCGCTGCCCTGAAGCTCGGCTCGACGATATCGCTCACCGGCAACGGCAGATCGGCCTCGGAGATCTGCCCGAGAATATGGCCGGCAAGCACCTTGCCGAACACGGTGCCCGGCGCGATGCCGCGGCCATTGTAACCGGAGAAACCGACGACATTCTGCGCCAGCTTGTGGAAGCGCGGCAGGGCATTGTCAGTCATGCCGATCTTGCCATACCATTCGCATTCGAAGGGAATGTCGCCGAGCTGCGGAAAGAGCTTTTTGATCGCCCGCCGCGCCCAGTTCTTGTGGATGGCAAGGCCGGTGTTACGCAACGCGCCGACGCTGCCGAAGACGAGCCGGCCAGCCTGATCCATGCGGAAGGACGAGAGCACTTCCTTTGTATCCCAGGCCCCCTCCCGCCCTGGCAGAACGGATTTGCGTAAGTTGTCGCCGAGCGGCACGGTGGCGAAATTGAAATAGGGCAGATGCACCTGTTCGTTTCGCACCATCTCCCAGGGACCGGTGCTATAGGCATCCGTGGCCACCACGATCCAATCGGCGCTGGCCTTGCCGCCCTCGGTCGAAACCACCCATTTCGCCCCGCTTCTTTCCGTCGATATCACGCGGCTGCCGGTATAAATGGTAACGCCGGCTTTCACCACGGCATGGGCAAGGCCACGCGCATAGGCAAGCGGCTGCAGCGTGCCGGCGCGCATGTCGAGCAGCGCCCCCGCATAAGCCGAGCTGCCGACCCGGCGCTCCGTCTCCCGCGCGTCGAGCACCGTGACCGGCGCGCCGCGTTTTCCCCACTGCCGAGCGCGCTCCTCGATTTCCTTCAACCCTTCCGGCCCGACGGCACAATGCAGCGTGCCATTGCGCTCGAGCTCGCAGGCGATGCCGTGCTCGTCGATCAGCTCCATGACAAGCTTCGGCCCATTGCCGAGCAGATCGAGAAGCCGTTCGCCATGAACCGGACCAAGTTCGCCGGGAAGATCATCCGGCATCACCCACATGCCGGCATTGATGAGGCCGACATTGCGGCCGGCGCCGCCGAAGCCGACTTCATTGGCTTCCAGCAGCACCACCCTGGTACCGGCTTGCGCCAGATGCAGCGCTGTCGAAAGACCGGTATAGCCGCCGCCGACCACCACGACATCGGCATAGACATCACCGGAAAGCGGCGTCGTTGCCGGCGGCGGGGGAGCGGTCTTTTCCCAAAGACCATGGGAACGTGGGTCATTCAGCATGAAATCGGTCCAATCGACAGAGATAATCACGCCAATCTAGCGCCATGCTCGAAATTGCGGAAGCGGCTACAGCGACATCCGGTGGACAGAGCATGATGCCGAAAAGTGTGATCGGTTTTCGGACGACATCATGCTCCACGTCTTTGGTTCCAGAGCGGATTCAGATTTTAGGTCGAACAGACCTAAAATCATCCGCTCTGGAGAAAAACTTGCATGGCGGCGGTGCTTTCGACCATTATAGAGCACAAGACCGGCCGCGATCATGGCCGAAAAATAAAAGCACGCCGTCACCGCGGCTGCGGACAGAAGCAGGATACTCTCATGAAGCCTATTTTCGTTCAGCTCCAATGCGCCCCCGGCAAGACCTACGAGGTCGCCGACGCCATCTACCAGACGGAGCTGGTTTCGGAGCTGTATTCCACCAGCGGCGATTACGACCTGCTGATGAAGGTCTACATCGCCGAAGAGCAGGATATCGGCAAGTTCATCAACGACCACATCGCCAACATCCCTGGCATCGTCCGCTCGCTGACGACGCTGACCTTCCGGGCGTTTTGAGAGATCCGGATTTCGGGCTGGAATACATCATCTCTTTCGGAATTGCCCCTCACCCCAGCCCTCGCCCCGTTTTGACGGGGAGAGGGGGTTCATTGAGTTTAGTGGCATGGACACGAGCGCGCCGCAGACACCGAATCAGTCCCCTCTCCCCGCGCGCGGGGAGAGGGTTAGGGTGAGGGGCATGGCACAATGATCCAGCATCACCACACTCCCCTGACAAGCTCATCCCCCTTCGCATATCGCCCCGACGTTAACCCTCTTGCCCGAAACGGCTGGGCTTTCCGCCCGCAGTTAAACCCTTTTTAACCGACCCGATGATCTGCTTTGCCGACTGATCAACAAGCGGCGCGCTGCAGCGCCGGATTGCCGGTGCGTGGCGCGGCATAGGGGTCGAAGGTGGATCGATGACATCGGCTGTTGCGGATATTCAGCCAAACAAGCAGGCCGGGCCGCTGATCGTGCATGTCGTGCGCCAGTTCCTGCCGAACAAGGGCGGCCTGGAAGACGTCGTTGCCAATCTCTGCCGCCAGCTGGTCACCCGCGGCTATCGCGTGCGCGTCGTTACCTGCAACAGCCTGTTTTCCGATCCCGGCCGCGAACTCCCGGCAAGCGAAACCATCGATGGTATCGAGATCGTGCGCATTCCCTGGTCCGGTTCCAGCCGCTATCCGCTGGCACCCAAGGTCTTCCGCCATCTGGCCGATGCCGACCTCGTTCACGTCCACGCCATCGATTTCTTCTTCGACGCACTCGCCTGGGGCAAGCTGATGCATGGGCGTCCCATGGTTGCCACCACGCATGGCGGCTTCTTCCACACGCAGAAATATGCCGCCATCAAGAAGGTCTGGTTCAATACGGCAACGCGGCTTTCGGCTCTCGGTTACAACTATCTTATCTGCTGCAGCCAGTCCGACGCGCGGCTCTTTTCGCAGATCGCCGACAGCCGCGTGCGGCTGATCGAAAACGGCGCCGACGTCGGCAAATTTTCCAACTGCGCTGCGCTGGAAGCGCGACGCCGCATCGTCACCATCGGCCGCTTCTCGGTCAACAAGCGGCTCGACCATCTGCTCGACGCCATGATCGTGCTGACAGCCCGCGATACAGAGTGGCATCTCGATATCATCGGCGCCGAATCGGATCTCGATCGCGCGACGCTGGAAAAGGAAATCGCCGCTCGCGACCTCGAACACAATGTCGCGCTGCATGTCTCGATCGACGACGGCTCGATCCGCAACATCATCGCGCGCGCCTCGCTCTTTGCCTCGGCCTCCGAATATGAGGGCTTCGGCCTAGTGGCGATCGAAGCCATGAGCGCCGGCCTGCTGCCGGTGCTGAACGCCAACGAGGCCTATAAAGCGATGGCGGAGACCCATCCGGCTCTCATGCTCTCGGATTTTTCCGATCCGGAAGCGGCCGCCGACACGCTGACCGCGGCGTTCGACCGCCTCGAGGCCGACGATCTGACCTTGCGGCAGGAGCTGCTGCGCGATGCCCGCGCTTACGCGTGGGACGAAGTGGCCCAGCGCTACATGGATGTCTATGCCGAAACCCTGACCCCGAAAGGCAAGTCGCCTCAGTTCCTGCGCCAGCGCGGCCAGGTGGCATAACCTTCCAGAATGCCCATGAGCCAGGCCCGCTTGTAGCGAGCCGCATCGCGGTTGAAGCGCGCCAGCGCCGCCAGCCAGCCGGCGACCGGCCGCAGTAGACGATAACAGACATAATATAGAGGAAAGGCCTGCTTGCGCATCAGCGCGCCGAAGCCGCGCCCATATTTGCGTGCGCGCTCCACCTGCCGCGGGCCATATTCGCTGGTGACCTGATCGTGATGGACGATGAGGTCGGGAAAGAACATCGCTTGTCTGTCGACGCCAAGCGCGCGCAGCAGAAAATCCGCCTCCTCCCCGCTCTGAAAGGGTGACTCCGAACCGACGCCAAGATCTTCGTCGAAACCGCCGATATCGGAAAGCGCCGCACGGCGCACAAAGATGCCGTTGGAATTGCCGCATTTCAGATAATTCCAGCGCGTCAGCGCCAGCCGCGTCTCGCCCGTCGGGCTGACCGAGGCAAGACCTTCGGCATCGAGCGTGCGCCCCGTGACGATCGCCAGTTCGGGATGGACTGAAAACAGCGCCGCAGCCGTCGAAAGCGTATCGGGCTCGTACCAGCAATCATCATCGGGAAAGCAGACATAATCGCCCCCGGCAGCCGCGATGCCGTTGTTGCGTGCCCGCGAAAGCCCTTTTGGCGACCGGATATGACGGATCGGGAAGGATGAAGAAAAGCTGTCGATGAGCGCGCACAGCCGATCGTCCGCGTTCTGATCGACGACGACGACCTCGAAATCGCGGTGACGTTGCCCGACCAGCGAACGGAACAGCCGCTCAAGCTGATCAAAGCGATCGACCGTACAGACGATGAGGCTGAACAATGAAACCCTCCGGACAAGCCCCAGGCGACCAACATCAGAAGGAATGAATATTAGCCGAAGTAAAAAATGAACTTAGGGCAGCATTAAACCCTAAATATTAAGGCATATGAAATAGAGCTGACGGTATCCCCACGAAGAGCCGGATATATGCGATAGGTTCCGGCAATTTGAGGAACGGTCAGTCTTCATGACGAAGAGCATAATGGCAAATTCGGTTTTGAACGCGGCGGCGGGATTGACCCTGCTCGCCACCGGCTTTGCCTGTTCGATCATCGCCGCACGGCTGCTCGGCCCGGAGGCCAACGGCATCATCGCCTTCTCTTTGTGGCTGACGACGACGGGCGCGCTGATTGCCGAGCTTGGCGCCGGCGTCACCCTGCTGCGCATCCTGCCGCAATTGAAGGGAAACGGCTATTCGGCCGAAGAACGGCGTGGCTTTGCCGCTTATCTCCTGCAGCCGACGATCCTCGCAACCGTGATCCTGCTCGCCGGCTATGCCGCCTATTATTGGGATGCGGAGCGGTTGCATTGGGCGGGCGATGCGTCTGAAGTCATTGCCATAACAGGCGTATTTTTCGTACTTCAATCTCTCGGCGCCTACAGCAAGAACTATCTGATCGGCGAGCAGCAGGTCGGCGCCTTCCTGCGCATCACGGTGGCAAGTTCGGTGCTGCAGCTTGCGACCGTCCTCGTGGGCGCCATTTTCTTCGGCGTCAGCGGTGCACTTGCCGGCTATGCGATCGGCCAGCTGCCGATGTTCATCGCAACGCTCAGGATCGCGATCGCACGCAAGAACAGCTGCGGCGTCGGCCTTTCCGCGCTCATCAGCTCGTCGCTCGTTCTCTCGATCGAACTCATCAACAGCTCGATCTTCCTCAACCGCATCGAGCTGCTGTTCCTGCAGCGTTACTGGGGCATAGAAGCGGTCGGCTTTTATGCCGTCGGCCTGTCGCTCGCCAATCTGGCGCTGCAGTTGCCCGTACAATTGAGCGGCAGCCTGCTGCCCTATTATTCCGAACAGATGCACGCGCGCGCATCGGACAAGCTGCCCGTCGAAGTCTTCGCCGGCGTGGCGCGCAGCATAGCCTATATCACGCTGCCGATGAGCTTCGGCCTTGCGGCGATCGCGCCCGAGCTTGTCGTGACGATCTTCGGCCAGCCCTTCGCTCCGAGCGGCGGCATGGTGGCGTTGCTGTCCCTGACCGCGGCACCATACGTCTTCATGCAGATCTGCACGCAATATCTCTATTCGCTCGATCGCGTGCGCGAGCGCACCGTCATCGGCGTCATTGCCAGCTTTGTCATGGTCATCGGCTGCCTGGTCGCAGTGCCCCTTTACGGAGGTGAAGGTGCGGCGCTGGTGCGCTTCCTGGCTTTTACAGCCATGTGCCTTCTGATGGTGCGCCGCATGGAATTCGAAGGATCGACGCGGGGGATGCTCATCAACCTTGCAAAAGTTACGGTTGCTGCCATTCTGTGCGCGATTGCAGCCTATGGTTTTGTTCAGGCGTTGACCGGCGTCGCAGGCCTTGTAAGCGCCATCATTGCCGGCGCGCTGGCCTATGGCATTGCGCTCAGATTGCTGAAAGCCGTTCCAGCCGAGGATATCGAGGTGTTGCAGAAGATCGCGGCGCGGCTGCCTGCCCGTGTCAATCCGATTGCCACTCAGGCTTTGGCTCTATTGGCGCCACGCCGGATGTGAGGAGACTATCATGGCTGGTTGGGGAGCCGCCGAAGAAGAAGAGAATGAAGGCAAGCATATAAGATCGGCAGCGACACCGGTAACATTCGCCGGCACGGTCGGCCTGTTTACGCCGGCCGTTGCATCCTCGTGCAATACCGCGGTGCTGTTTCTTAGTCCCTGGGGTTTCGAGGAAATGTGCGTCCGCAAGTTCTGGCGCATTCTGGCGGAAGATCTCGCCGACATCGGCATATCAAGCCTGCGTTTCGACTATGCCGGCACCGGCGACGCGCTTGATATCACCGAAGAAGGCGATGGCCTGACGCCGTGGCAGGAAACCGCGCTTGCCGCCGCCGTGAAACTGAGAGCGCTTTCCGGCTGCGAGCACCTGATCCTCGTCAGCCAGGGCCTTGGCGGCACCATCGCCGCCACGCTTGCCGAACACCTGCCCAGCATCGACGGCATCGCCTTCCTTGCACCCGTTATCTCCGGCCGCGCCTATCTTCGCGAACTGACGGTCTGGTCGAAGATGATCGACGAAAGCATGGGGCTGCCCGAAGCACAGCGCCAGACCGAAGGCGTCACCGTCGCTAGCCTGCGCATGCCTGACAGCGCCGCCGATGCGGTCAAGAAGCTGAACCTGATGACGCTCGGCCGGCTCGCCACGCCGAACTGCCTTGTGCTGGCACGACCTGGCCGCCCGGGAGATGCGGACTTCGCGCGCCATCTCGAGACGCTTGGCGCTGATGTAGAGCAGTCCGCCTATGACGGCTATGACGATCTCGTATCGAACCCCACCATCGCCGTCATGCCGACCGCAGCCGGCCGAAAAATCGTCGCCTGGGTGCAGTCGATCGCAACGCAGCCGGGCACGGCTGCATCGGCTGATCTCGCCTCGCCTCTCGCGGAACCTCTCATCGGCGACGGCTTTCATGAAACGCCGCTGCGTTTCGGCAAGGGAAACCGCCTATTCGGCATTCTCTGCGAACCCGAAGGTGCCCGCGCCGGCGCGACCGCACTGCTGCTGACAACAGCCTATGACAGGCATGCCGGCTGGGGCCGGATGTCGGTCACCATGGCGCGTGCGCTCGCTCGCGACGGCATCGCCTCGCTGCGTTTCGATACGGCCAATGTCGGCGACAGCCCGCCGCTTTCCGGCGCTCCCGAGCAGGTGCTCTATTCCCGCGAGCAGCACCGGGATGTCGAGGAGGCACTGGACCTTCTGGAGCAGCGGAATCTGCTGCCGGCCTATGTCGTGGGACGTTGCAGCGGCGGCTATCTTGCCTTCCAGGCGGCACTGCGCGAAGCGCGGTGCCGGGGCCTGATCACCGTCAATCCCTACAGCTTCCATTGGGATGAGAGCCGATCGGTCGACGAAGCGCTGCGCTTCGCGCCCCGGTCGCTGGAAACCTATGGCCGAAAGCTCCTGCAGATGGAGACGCTGAAGCGGCTCTTCGGCGGCCAGATCGATGCGAAAAGCGCCATCCTCAACATGGCGACGGGCCTCGGCCGGCGCGTAGCGCGAGCGGGCCGCCGGCTGCTCGGTGCCTTTCCCTTGTTCGCCGCCGCGCAAGGACCCGTGTTGGGCGGCTTCCGCACACTCGCCAAACGTGGTGTCGACATGTCGCTGATCTACAGCGCCCATGATATCGGCCTCGATCATCTGCATGATCAGTTCGGCGAGAACGGCGCCGGCTTGAAATACTTCCCGGACATACGCCTGACCATCATTCCCGAAGCGGACCACAACCTGACCCCGCCCTATGCGCGCAAGGTCTATCTGAGAGAGGTCCGCGAGATGGGTTTGCGGCTCGGCAGCCGCTAGAGCATGATGCCGAAAAGTGTGAACGGTTTTCGGACGACATCATGCTCTACTTCTTTGATTTTAGAGCGGATTCAGATTTTAGGTCGTTTCGATCTAAAATCATCCGACTCGAACGCGCTGACTGGAAAGCCGCCGGAAATGCTCGCACCCCGTCCGATACTTACTGTATAGTCGCTTCATGAGGCTCCTGATCGTCGAAGACAACCGCGAACTGGCGTCCTGGCTCGGCAAAGCGCTGCGTCAGGCGCAATATGCCGTCGACATCGCCTATGACGGCGAGGATGCCGAGCATATGCTGAAGGTTGCGGGCTATGCCGTCGTCATTCTGGATCTGTCGCTGCCGAAGATGGATGGTTTGACGCTGCTGAAACGCCTGCGCCAGAGCGGCAACAAGGTGCCGGTCATCATTTTGACGGCCAATGCCAGCCTCGATGGGCGGGTCGCCGGGCTCGACAGCGGCGCTGATGATTATCTCGCCAAGCCTTTCGAGATTGCTGAGCTCGAGGCACGCATCCGGGCGGCCGTTCGCCGCGGTCATGACCGTGCCGCTCCCGAAATCGCCGTCGGCGACCTGCTGTTCGATGGCGGAACGCGGCAGTTCTATCTGGCCGGAGAATCCCTGGCTCTGACGCCGCGAGAACATGCCGTGCTCGAACATCTCATCATGAAGGCCGGCACGACCGTTACCAAGACCACGCTGTCTGAGAGCGTCTTCGGCTTCGACGACCTCGCCGATACCAGCGCCATCGAAATCTATGTGCATCGCGTGCGCAAGAAACTCGAAGGCAGCACGGTACAGATCGCGACGCTGCGCGGCCTGGGTTATCTTCTTCGCCATGCGCAGTGATAAAGCTTCCCTGCCTAAAGGAATCCTGGGTCGTGTCGCCGGCGCGCTGACAACAAGCCTTCGGGCGCAATTGTTCGCCTGGGTGGTGCTGACGCTGATCGGCGCCATCTGCATCAACCTTTATCTCAGCTTCCGTTCGGCCAATGCGACAGCCGATCTCGTCACCGATCGCACGCTGCTTGCCTCGGCCCGTGTGATCGCGGAGGCCGTGCATGTCGATGCCAGCGGCACGGTGCAGATCGACATTCCGCCCGCAGCCTTGGAAATGTTCGACACCGGCTATGGCGACCGCGTCTTCTATCAGGTCGTGACCGCATGGGGAAATCTCGTCGCCGGCTTTCCCGACCTGCCGCGGCCGAAGCGGGATCTGATCGGCGAGGACAGGACGTTTCGCACCGACGGCGTCCGCGTGCTCATGTTGAGCCATCCCGTCGTCGGCCTCGATCGGGACAGCACGATCTCCGTGGCAGTCGCCGTCACGCACAACAGCCAATATGCGATGCGTCGCAGGCTGTGGCTCTCGGACTTCACCAAACAGCTCGCCCTCGTCCTTCTTGCCGGCGTGGTGACCATTATCGGCCTGCAGCGGGGCCTGGCGCCCGTGCTTCGGCTGCGTGACGCGGTGCGCGCACGCGGCCGTCAGCGCCTGGATCCGCTGGATCCCCATATGGTGCAGAACGAGCTTCGCCCGCTCGTCCATGCGCTGAACGACCACATGGAGCGGGTGCAGAACCAGATGGCGGCGCAGCGCCGCTTCGTCTCGAACGCCGCCCATCAGCTGCGCACGCCGCTTGCGCTGATTTCGACGCAGGCGAGCGTGGCGGCGCGCGAAGCCGATAACGCCAGGCGCGACGAGGCATTGACCGCATTGCGTTCCAGCACGCGGCAGGTGACGCGTCTTGCAAGCCAGCTCCTGACGCTTTCGCGCGCCGAGCCCGGCAGCCGCCGACCGCGAAACGATACGATCGATCTCGCGGAAACCGCCCGCCGTGTGCTGGAAACGCTCGCTGAAGAAGCTCTGCGCCGCAATATCGACCTCGGGCTCGAGGCCGCTGAGACGCCGGTCCATATCGAAGGCGACGGCACCATGCTGCGCGAGATGCTGGTCAATCTCGTAGACAATGCGCTGCGCTACACCCAGGCGGGCGGGCGCGTGACGGTCGGCGTCGGCCGCGACGACGATACGGCGCTACTATGGGTCGAGGACAACGGCCCCGGCATTCCCGAAGCGGAACGCGCCCAGGTCTTCGAGCGCTTCTATCGCATCATGGGCACGGAGCCGGAAGGCAGCGGCCTGGGGCTTGCCATCGTCCGCGAAGTTGTCGACGGCGCCGGCGGCTCGGTCACGCTTGGCGAGGCGACCGGTGGCGGGCTGCTGGTCAGCGTGCGTCTGCCGGCTGTTTGAAGGGCGAAGTTAAGTCACTGTCTTTGGTTGTCGAGTGCGGCAGTTGCGGGATAGTCCCCTCTCCCCGCAAGCGGGGAGAGGGTTAGGGTGAGGGGCTATTCGCGAAACTTATAGAAGCATCTTGCCCGCGACGCTTCCATGCAAAACCAATCGCTACTCATCCTCAAATCGATAGTCCGCGGCCCCTCACCCCAGCCCTCTCCCCGCTTGCGGGGAGAGGGAGCTTCTTCTACCGGTAAACAAAAAAGGCCGGGCAAAACGCCCGGCCCCTGGCCTTGGGAGGTGCCAGAAAACCAACGCTTAATGCGTATCGAGGCTCTGCTGCGGACGCCAGCGGGTGATGCGGTTCTCGATGAGCGTCATCACGTATTCGGCGCCGAGCGTCACCACCATCACCAGGATGATCGCGGCATAGAGGCCGGCGGCGTCATAGGTGCCCTTGGCGATCGAGATCAGGTAGCCGATACCGGCCAGCGATCCGACGAACTCGCCGACGATGGCGCCGATGATGGCGAAGGAGAAGGAGATGTGCAGGCTTGCAAAAATCCAGCTCATTGCCGAGGGCAGGATCACGTTGCGGGTCACCTTCCAATTGGACGCGCCGAGAATGCGGGCATTGGCGATCATGTTGCGGTCGGCCTCGCGGACGCCCTGGAAGGCATTGGCGAACACGACGAAGAATACCATGATGAAGGCAAGCGCCACCTTGGAGGCAAGGCCGAGGCCCATGATCATCACGAAGATCGGCGCGAGAACGACGCGCGGGATCGAGTTGATCGCCTTGATGTAGATCGACAGGATATCAGAAGCCAGCTTGTTGCGGCCAAGCGCCACGCCGACGAGAACGCCGGTCACCGAGCCGATGACGAAGCCGATCAGCGCTTCTTCCATTGTGACGCCGAGATGGTACCAGAGAGAGCCGCTCTCGGTGCCCTCGGTGATCCAGTCCCAGAGGCGCAGTGCAATGCCATAGGGGCTGGAATAGAAGAACGGATCGATCCAGTGCAGGTCGGAAGCGAGCTGCCAGAGGCCAAGGATGGCAAGCAGAATGCCGATCTGCCAGGCCACGACGACATACTTGCGGCGGGTGAGCGCCTTCAGCGCTGCGGCTTCGATTTCCGCGTCCGAGGTGCCGGCGCGGAAGATCGGGGCATTGCCTGCTTCAAGAGCTGTGTTTGCCATGATCAATCCTCCCTTATGCCGCTTCCGCGGCACGGCGATAGCTGGTTTCGACCTCTTCGCGAAGGTCGTCCCAGATCGTCTTGCAATAATCGATGAAGTTCTGCTCGTACCGGATTTCCGAGACGACGCGCGGGCGCGGCAGGTCGATCGTATAAACCGATTTCACCGTGGCCGGGCCGGCGGTCAGCACGTAAACCTTGTCTGCGAGCGCGACCGCTTCTTCGAGATCGTGCGTCACGAAGACGACGGAGGCCTGGCGTTCGGCCCAGAGCTTCAGCAGTTCTTCATGCATGACCGTGCGGGTCTGCACGTCGAGCGCCGAGAAGGGCTCGTCCATCAGCAGGATTTCCGGCTCGTTGATAAAGGTCTGCGCGAGAGAAACGCGCTTGCGCATGCCACCCGAAAGCTGATGCGGATAGTGATGCAGGAACTTCGAAAGGCCGACGCGGGCAAGCCAGTCCTTGGCCATCTTTTCCGCTTCGGCCTTCGACTTGCCGCGGAACAGCGGGCCGGACATCACGTTTTCGATCACATTCTTCCAGGGGAAGAGCGCATCCGTCTGGAAGGCGAAGCCGACACGCCTGTCGATGCCGTTGACCGGTCCACCCATCAGGCGGACTTCGCCGGCACTGGGCTTGGCAAGGCCGGTGACGAGATTGAGCGTCGTGGATTTGCCGCAGCCCGTCGGTCCGACAACGGCGACGAATTCGCCGCGCTCGACCGTCATGTTGAAATCGCGCAGTGCGGTCAGCGACTTGCCCGTCGGCGATACGAAACGGCGGCTGACATTGATGAGCTCGATCGCCGGGGTGCGGCGTTCATCCTGTTGCATGGTGCTGATCCTGACGCGTGCCTTCGGGGCGTGCACGCAAAGCCCGGTGGACTGCCGCTTCCGGAACCGGCCGGAAGCGGCGTTATGACTGCTTACTTGACGTTCTTGACGAACTCGGTCGTGTAGGTCTTCGACAGGTCGATCGTCTTGCCCTTGACGTTCTTGGAGAACTGCGAGAGCACGGCGAGAACCGTCTTCGGGCCATCTTCCGGCATCACGCCATCGGCCGTGAACATTTCCTTGCCGGCGTCGAGAGCCTTGATGTAGCCGTCCTTGTCGCCGACGTAGAAATCCTTCGGCATTTTGTCGGCGATCTCGGCACCGGAATGGGTGTTGATGAAGCGCAGCGTCTTGACGAAGGCGTTCGCAAGCTTCTGCACTTCTTCCTTATGGGCGTCGACCCATGCGGCATCCATATAGAGAGAAGCGGCCGGATAGGTGCCGCCGAGCGCTTCCTCGGTGCCTTTCAGCGTACGCAGATCGACGAGGATCTTGGCTTCGCCCGTCTTCAGCAGGCGCGAGATCGTCGGTTCGGTGGTCATGCCCACCTGGATGGCATCCTGCTGCATGGCGGCGATGAAGGTCTGGCCGGCGCCGACCGGAACAGGCGTGACGTCGGCCGGCGACAGGCCGGCTTTCGACGCCATATAGAGCGTCAGGAAGTTGGTGGACGAGCCGAGGCCGGTGACGCCGGCGCGCTTGCCCTTGAGGTCGGCGAAAGACTTGATGTCCGGATATTTGGCCGAAACCAGCTCGACTTCGCCCGGTGCCTGGCTGAACTGCACGACGGACTTGATGAACTTGCCCTTGGCCTGCAGGTCGACGCAGTGATCGTAGAAGCCGACGACGCCTTGGACGGCGCCTGCCAGCAGCTGGTTTTCGGCGTCGACGCCGGCGGATTCGTTGAGAAGCTCGACGTCGAGGCCTTCGTCCTTGAAGTAGCCGAGAGATTCGGCGAGCTTGGCCGGCAGATAGATCTGCTTTTCGTAACCGCCCACCATGATGGAAATCTTGTCGGCGGCATTGGCGGCCGTGGCTGCAAGGGAAGCAGCTGTCATGACGAGGGAAAGGGCTACGGTATGAAAAAACGCGCGCGATGGACGCATCAATGTCTCCTCCTGTTTTAATTCTTGCGCCACATGACGCTTTAGAAAGGCGCTTCCTCCACGAAGCTCAGCGAGCCTAACGTGGGCAACCTTTCAGTCAGCTTTCAGCGCACGATCTCCATAAGGCGACATTGCAATTTTATTTCATCGGCACCGGCAGCACAAATATGGCTGCCGGTGCTTGTCTTCACCTTCGGGATCGGACGAGAAACCCGAAGCGCCCGGTCAATGCCGGGAACAATACTACGCGCTATTTAGCGTTCTTGACGAACTCAGTCGTATAAGTCTTCGACAGGTCGATCGACTTGCCCTGGACGTTCTTGGAAAACTCGGAGAGAACGGCGAGGACGGTTTTGGGGCCATCCTCCGGCATCACACCGTCAGGCGTGAACATGGCCTTGCCGTTTTCGAGCGCCTTCACGTAGCCTTCCTTATCACCGACATAGAAGTCTTTCGGCATCTTGTCGGCAATCTCGGCGGCCGAATGGGTGTTGATGAAATGCAGCGTCTTGACGAAAGCATTCGCAAGCTTCTGCACATCTTCCTTGTGATTCTTGACCCACGACTCCTGCATGTAAAGTGATGCGGCAGGATAAGTCCCGCCCAGAGCGGCTCTTGTTCCATCCATCGTGCGCATGTCGATCAGAACCTTGGCCTCACCGGTCTTCAGGAGACGAGAGACCGTCGGCTCCGTCGTCATGCCGGCCTGGATGGCGTCCTGCTGCATGGCGGCGATAAATGTCTGACCGGCACCGACCGGAACGGAGGTGAATTCCCCGAGCTTCAGGCCGGCCTTGATGGCCAGATACTGCGTCAGGAAGTTGGTCGAGGAACCGAGGCCGGTGACGCCGAGGTTCTTGCCCTTGAAGTCGGCGGGGGACTTGATCTCCGGATGCTTGGCCGACACCAGTTCGACCTCACCCGGCGCCTGGCTAAACTGCACGACGGATTCGACGAACTTGCCTTTGCCCTGAAGGTCTATGCAGTGATCGTAAAAGCCGACGACGCCCTGGACGGCGCCGGCGAGCATTTCGTTCTCGGCATCGACGCCGGCAGGCTCATTGAGAAGCTCGACGTTCAGACCCTCGTCCTTGAAATAGCCGAGCCCTTCGGCGAGCTTGGCCGGCAGGTAGATCTGCTTTTCGTAACCGCCCACCATGATCGAAATCTTGTCTGCCGCCTGTGCCGCCGTTGCCGCAAGCGCGGCCGCAGCTATCGCAAGGGACAACGCCGTCGAATATTTAAGAATGCTTGATGCACGCATGAAGTCCTCCTCTCCATTGTGTACCGGCGCCGATTGATGACAATACAGCGCGGGCTTCCTCCTGAAGCGTGAAAGACATGCACATCCAACCTTTCATTGAGCTGAAAGCAGCCTTCCCTATCCACAAACCGCACGGGAACATCTGCGAACGAGAAGCCGGATCATCGTACAGCGAGAAGCGTCGCCCCATCTTGGCATTTCCCTTAGCGCGACTATTTTGGATTGAGTGCTTTCACCGGGGGACCATCCATGAGGATCATTGCCACAGCCTTAGTTCTGGCGACCATCTCGATGGCCGGACCCGCATCGGCCATCTCGCGCTACGAGTCGTCGGGCAAAACTTGCGCGTCCGTGCAGCAGCTAATCGCCGGCGAGCGCGCCGCAATATTTCGCTATCCTTCGCGAGACGGCCGTAGCGTGCTGTATGACCGGTACGTCGCCGACGACGGCCAATGTGGCTTGGGCGGCTATGCCGCACGCGCCTCCATCCCGACGAAAGACAATCCCCTCTGCCCGGTGCGTAACTGCAAATCGTCTTCCATTTTCAATCCGCATTAGCGCGCTGATACGCATTGATGCGCATCGGATTTTTCTGTGGGTATATGACGATGGGATTACAAAATATTACAGAAAATGACTCTTGGTTGAATTCTACCCACATTTAGCGCACATTTTGCGGGCAGATAGAGCACCCGAATCTTACTCCCGAGTCTCTGGGGTGAGGTCATATCCGCTAGGTCCCCTATTTGATGAGGAGATTGCGCAGTGAGTGCAAAAGTACCTAACCCGATCGATGCCTATGTTGGCTCTCGCGTGCGCACGCGTCGACTTATGCTCGGCATGAGTCAGGAGCGGCTCGCTGAGCAGATTGGCGTCACCTTTCAGCAGGTACAGAAATACGAAAAAGGCACCAATCGCATCGGTGCCAGCCGGCTGCAGGCGATCGCTGGCGTGCTGGCCGTGCCGGTTGCCTTCTTCTTCCAGCAGGACAATACACAGCCGCTGAACACGGACGGCCTCGGCGCGATCAACGGCCTCGAGGATCTGTCGGACTTCCTGACCTCGAAAGAGGGCCTGAACCTCAACAAGGCGTTCATGAAGATCAACGATCCCAGCGTTCGCCAGTCTGTGCTGATGTTGGTGAAGTCGCTGGCAAATGCGTCCGATTCCCTGACAGACCATATACCTCAGACAGCGAACATCTCGGCAAGCCTTCGCAACT
Source organism: Martinezella tropici (assembly GCF_008370325.1). Taxonomy (GTDB): domain Bacteria; phylum Pseudomonadota; class Alphaproteobacteria; order Rhizobiales; family Rhizobiaceae; genus Rhizobium; species Rhizobium tropici_B. The sequence goes on from NZ_VNIP01000009.1 coordinate 284,431, forward strand.
GAGCTCCGGCCTCCTGACAAAAGGGCCACGGGCATAGTACCTGCGCCAGCCCGAAACACGCCGTGAGGCCCGACATTCTGGCCCGGTGCCGAACCGTCCTGCGGACGGCAGCGGCAGCCGAGGCCATATCGGGCCAGGCATCCGGCGCCGGGATATTTCTTGCCCTTCCCTTTCGCCGCTCGCGTTTTAAACCGTTTCACGCCCTGAAATTGCAAAGACAAGATTTTGCCGCAATCAGGCCTCGTGTCACGCTGCATGTCACGCGCCAAGCTGCAAAACATCCGTTACGGTTTGCTCATGTTCCCGGACGGGGCACGATTCGTCCGCCGGGAACGGGGCAATAGAGGGCATGAAATGACAGCAGTACTTTCGATCGGAGCAGCGCACCAGGATCCAGACTCGCTCAAGGAACTGGCATCAATCGCTCGGCTCATCACCTATGCAAGGCAGAGCGCCAAGACCCTGAATGCGGAATTCCCGGTCTGGTGCCTGGATCTGGCGCTGGGGGCCGTGCTGCAGGAAATGTATGCGAATGGCTTGCCGAATCCCTCGTTCGACGAGGGTACGGACATGGCAAACGTGGTGGCACACTGAGCTAAAGCAATTTCAGGAAAAGTACATAGCGGTTTTCCGCCCGAAATTGCGAGACAACAAAGCGATAGAGCGGTTCAGATGTTCCGTGAAAAGCTGAACCGCTCTAATCCCTTCCGGCTCCCGCCGGGATCTCGAACGATGCCGACATGGTTTCAACCCGCCATGTCGGCATTGTTATTTTGTGTAGGAAGATTACCGTACAGACGGGCTACCGAGCGTCCTTGCGCGGCTGCACGCCCGCAACAAAAATCGAGATGCATTGGCGCAGATGGCGCAGCCGCGTTTCACGGTCCGGCCAGTCGCTCGGATGACCCGGCTTGGAAAGCATGGCACCGAAGATCATGTTCATCAGCATACGCGCGCCGCTGGCCACATCGGCAATCTCGATCAGGCCACGTCTTTGCTGCTGACTGAGCCAGTCGGCAAGCATTTGCTGCGATTGCTTGGCGCCATAGGTGTGCAACAGCATCGCAATCTCCGGGGATTGCTGCGCTTCGCTGATGGCAAGATGGATGAAAACTTCGCGTTCGCGCTCCTGGCCTTCATCCATATCGATCATGAAGATCTGCTCAAGCGCCTCGGCAAGGGGTAGATTCTCGTCGGGATCGCGCGGGAGGGCCAGCATGGATGCTCGGTGTTCGGCAATGATCGCCGTGAACAAGTCGGCCTTGCTCGGAAACAACTTGTAGAGGGTCTGTTTTGAAATCCTGCATCTGGCGGCAACGAGATCCATCGTCGTACGGCCGTAACCAAGTTCATAGAAAGTAGTGCGCGCCACCCCGACGATCTCCGCGCGGCGCGCGTCGTCATTCGCCGTTTTCGGGCGGCCACGCGGTCGTCGCTTGGCGGCCTGATCCGCCTTGCCTGCTCGTTCTTTTGTCAGCACTTCCATCTCGACCCCAACAGCCGAATGCGATTGACATTTGAAGCAGTATAAATATTTTCTGTACGAGTTGGTACTATAAATAAGGCAACAGGAAATAGCAACGTGCGAAAGCTTGCCTCCCTCACCTCCGCATCCGCATACACAAGTGTATCCTCCCGTTTTCCGGCCACCCGCGTCGCGATAGTCGCTGCAGGTGTCGCCGCGACGGTGCTGCTTGCCGGCTGCAACGAGCAGAAAGCCGCCCAGAACAACGCGCCGGCCGTCAAGACCGAAGTCAGCGCGATGTCGCTGCATCCGCAATCTGTCGCAATTACCGCCGAACTGCCGGGCCGCACCAGCGCCTATCTCGTTGCCGAAGTGCGGCCGCAGGTCGGCGGCATCATTCGCAGCCGCAATTTCAAGGAAGGCAGCGAGGTCAAAGCGGGCGATGTGCTCTATGAAATCGATCCTGCCTCCTACCAGGCATCCTATGACAGCGCCACCGCATCCCTGCAGAAGGCGGAAGGGGCCGTTCCGAGCGCACAGTCGAAGGTAGATCGCTATAAGAGCCTGACGGCGCAGGACGCGGTCAGCAAGCAAAATCTGGATGACGCGCTTTCCACTTTGGCTCAGGCGAACGCCGACGTGGCGTCCGCAAGAGCGGCCCTTGAAACAGCACGCATCAATCTCGACTACACCAAGATGCGCGCGCCGATCGGCGGCCGCGTCGACGCTTCGGCAGTCACCGTCGGCGCCCTCGTCACCGCCGAGCAAACGACAGCACTGACCACCATTCGTCAGCTCGATCCGATCAATGTCGACGTCACGCAGTCGAGCACCAACCTGCTCGAATTCCGTCGTGCCATTGCCGACGGTCGGCTGAAGACCAGCGGCGACAATGTCTCCGTACATCTGACGCTCGAAGACGGCAGCCAGTACAAGGAAACCGGCAGGCTGGAATTTGCGGAATCCTCCGTCGCTGAAACCGTCGGCACCATCACGGTGCGCGCTGTCTTCCCCAATCCGGATCGCATCCTGCTGCCGGGCATGTATGTTCGCGCCACCATTCAGGAAGGCATTGCCGAAAACAGCTTCGTGGTGCCGCAGCGCGCCGTGACCCGCAACACGAAGGGCGAACCGATCGCCATGTTCGTGACCACCGACGGCAAGGTACAGCAGCGGGTGCTGAAAGTTCAGCGCAGCATCGGCAACAGCTGGCTTATCGCCGAAGGCGTCAAGGATGGTGATCGTGTCATCGTCGAAGGCATCCAGCGCGTCCGCGACGGGCAGGAAGTCACGGTTTCTCCGGTGACGATCGACGATGCCACCGGCGAGGTAAAGCAGGCTGCCGCCGACAGCAAGCCGTCAACGGAGCAGGCTGGTCTGGAAAAGACCGATACCAAAGCCGCCTCCGGCGCTCAGAAGTGAGGTGGTTCAATGTCTCGTTTCTTCATTGACCGGCCGATCTTTGCCTGGGTTATCGCCATCGTCATCATGCTGGCGGGTGCGCTGTCGATCTTCACCCTGTCGATCTCGCAATATCCGCAAATCGCGCCGACGACGGTCAGCATCAGCGCCACCTATTCCGGGGCTGACGCGGCGACCGTCGAAAACTCGGTGACCAAGGTCATCGAGCAGGGCATGACGGGTATCGACAACCTCGACTACATGACCTCGACCTCGACCTCGACGGGCCAGGCCTCGATCTCGTTGACCTTCACCAACAAGGCCGATGCCGACGTCGCGCAGATGCAGGTGCAGAACAAGCTGCAGCTCGTCACAGCACAGCTGCCGCAGACCGTGCAATCCACGGGCATCACCGTTTCCAAGTCGACGTCGAACTTCCTGATGGTCGTGGGCTTCGTGTCGACCGACGGCAAGCTTAACTCGAATGACCTCGCCGACTATGTTTCCAGCACGCTCAACGACACGCTGAAGCGCATCGAAGGCGTTGGCAATACGCAGATCTTCGGTTCCGGCTATGCGATGCGCATCTGGGTGGATCCCGACAAACTCGCCAAATATCAGCTGATGGTGAGCGACGTCACCAGCGCGATCGAGTCGCAGAATTCGCAAGTTTCGGCCGGTCAGATCGGTGCCCTGCCACAGCGCAAGGGTCAGCAGCTCAACGCGACCGTCACGGCCAAGAGCCGCCTGCAGACGCCTGAGCAGTTCAACAACATCATCCTCAAGAGCCAGTCCAATGGCTCGCTGGTTCGCCTCAACGATGTCGCGACCGTCGAGCTCGGTGCCGAAAGCTATACGACGTCGAGCACCTATAACGGCCATCCCTCAGCCGGCCTGGCCGTGATGCTGGCCTCGGGCGCCAATGCCATCAATACGGCGGAAGCCGTCCGCACGACCATCAACAATCTCAGCCAGACGCTGCCGCCGAACGTAGAGATTGTCTATCCCTACGATACGACGCCCTTCGTGAAGCTGTCGATTGAGGACGTGGTCAAGACGCTCTTCGAAGCCATCGTGCTCGTCTTCATCGTCATGTTCGTCTTCCTGCAGAACATCCGCGCCACGCTCATCCCGACGCTCGCCGTCCCGGTCGTGCTTCTCGGCACCTTCGGCGTGCTGGCGCTGTTCGGCTACTCGATCAATACATTGACCATGTTCGGCATGGTGCTCGCCATCGGCCTGCTTGTCGACGATGCCATCGTCGTCGTCGAGAATGTCGAGCGCGTGATGGAGGAAGAGGGATTGTCGCCGCGCGAGGCGACGATCAAGTCGATGCAGGAAATCACCGGCGCGCTGATCGGCATCGCAACCGTGCTTTCGGCCGTTTTCATCCCGATGGCCTTCTTCTCGGGTTCGGTGGGCGTCATCTACCGGCAATTCTCGGTGACGATCGTCTCCGCGATGGTGCTGTCCGTCATCGTTGCTCTCATCCTGACGCCCGCCCTTTGCGCCACCATTTTGAGAAAGCCCAAGCATGGCGCCAGAGAGCGCGGTCTGTTTGGCTGGTTCAATCGCAACTTCGAGCGGGCGACGCATCGCTATCAGCGTGGCGTGCACGGCATGATCCGCCTCAGCATCGTCTTCCTGCTGGTATTCGTCCTCATCGGCGGTGCCGTTGCTGCTCTGTTCAACCGCCTGCCGAGCTCCTTCCTGCCGGATGAAGACCAGGGCATCCTGCTGACCGCCATTCAGCTGCCGCCGGGCGCCACGGATTTACGCACCAAGGCCGTGCTCGATCAGGTGAGGAACTATTATCTCAACACCGAGAAGGACTATGTCGAAGGCGCATTCGCTGTCGCCGGCTTCGGCTTCAGCGGTCAGGGCCAGAATGTCGGTATCGTCTTCGTCCGGCTGAAGGACTTCGACCAACGCAAGACGCCGCAATCCAAGGCGCAGGCAATTGCCGGCCGCGCCATGGGTGCCTTCTCGAAAATCAAGGACGGCAGCGTCTTCGCGCTGGCGCCGCCGGCCATCCCCGGCTTCGGCAGCTCGAGCGGCTTCGACTTCTTCATCAAGGATATCAACGGTGCCGGTCACGCGGCACTGATCGCCGCCCGCAACCAGTTGCTCGGGGCCGCCGGCAAGAATCCGAAGCTCTTCGGCACCCGTCCGAACGGCCAGGAAGACACACCGCAATATTCGGTCAATATCGACCAGGAAAAGGCGAGCGCACTGAACATCACCCTCTCCGACATCGACACGACCTTGTCGGCGGCCTGGGGTGGCACCTATGTCAACGACTTCATCGACCGCGGTCGCGTGAAGAAGGTTTACGTACAGGCTAACAAGGATTTCCGCATGCAGCCCGAGGATTTCGGTCGCTGGTACGTGCGCAATTCCAGCGGCGACATGGTGCCCTTCTCGGCCTTCTCGAACGGCGAATGGAGTTACGGTTCGCCGCGCCTGGAGCGCTATAACGGCTCCTCCGCCGTCGAAATCCAGGGCTCAGCAGCGCCGGGCGTTTCCTCGGGCGACGCCATGAACGAGATCGACAAGATCATGGCGACCCTGCCGCCGGGCTTCAGCCACGAATGGACGAGCCTCTCGGCCCAGGAAAAGCTCTCGGGCAACCAGGCGACCCAGCTCTACGCCATCTCCATCCTGGTGGTGTTCCTGGCGCTTGCCGCCCTCTATGAGAGCTGGTCGATTCCGCTCGCCGTCATGCTGTCGGTTCCGATCGGCATCTTCGGCGCGCTCTTGGCTGCAACCCTGTTTGGCCAGTCGAACGACGTCTACTTCAAGGTCGGCCTTTTGACGACCATAGGTCTGGCGGCGAAGAACGCCATCCTGATTGTCGAATTCGCCATCGAGCAGCAGAACCAGGGCAAGAGCCTGATCGACGCCACGCTGGAAGCATCGCGCCAGCGCCTGCGGCCGATCCTCATGACCTCGCTCGCCTTTATCCTCGGCGTCATGCCGCTGGCGATCGCCAACGGGGCCGGTTCCGGTAGCCAGAACTCGATCGGCATCGGCGTCATGGGCGGCATGATCTCGGCAACCGTGCTCGGCATCTTCTTCATCCCGCTGCTCTTTGTCTCGGTGCGCCGCATCTTCAAGGGCAAGGTCGTGCCGACGGCGCCAGAAGCGGCGGCAACCGACAGCGGCAGCGCCACGCACTAACGAGCGGGTTGCCCGCTCGCGATTGAATCAAAGGGCTCCCGTGATAAGCGGGAGCCCTTTGGCATTATAAGTTCCCTCTCCCCTTGGCAGGGCAATCGCATACGAGGCACGTCGGTGCCGCAAGTTCCTTCTCTCCTCGGGGAGAAGGTGGCCCGAAGGGTCGGATGAGGGGCTGACCGATTTGAATACGGGAGTTTTCGTGCTCTTGGCAGGCACCCCTCATCCGCCTGGCGGCACCTTCTCCCCGAGGGGAGAAGGGGGATGCGGCAACAGCCTCATTCCATATGGGATGGCCCTGCCCCTCGGTGAGAAGGTGGCCCACCCTTCGACAAGCTCAGGAGGTCGGATAAGGGGCCAGTCGTTTTGGAGATCGCAATCCGCGATCCGTTCGTCAGCTCGACGAAGCCGGAACCGGCGCCGCAGTCTGCGCCTTCGGCGACCATCTTGCATGCAGCCTGGCAAGCATCAGGTAGATGATCGGCGTGGTATAGAGCGTCAATACCTGCGACACGACAAGGCCGCCGACGATGGTGATGCCGAGCGGGCGGCGCAGCTCCGAGCCCGGGCCGGTGGCGATGATCAGCGGGATCGCGCCCATCAGCGCCGCGAGCGTCGTCATCAGGATCGGCCGAAAACGCTTGAGGCATGCCTGATAGATGGCTTCCTCCGAAGACAGGCCGAGAGTGCGCTCGCCCTGCAGGGCGAAGTCCACCATCATGATGCCGTTCTTCTTGACGATGCCGATCAGGAGGATGATGCCGATGAAGGCGATCAGCGTCAGCTCCGTGCCGCTGATAGCAAGCGCCAGCAGTGCACCGAGACCGGCCGACGGCAGCGTCGAGATGATCGTCAGCGGATGCGCCAGACTTTCATAGAGAATGCCGAGAACGATGTAGACCGTCAGCAGCGCCGCCAGAAGCAGCAGCGGCTGGCTGCCGGACGATTGCGTGACGCTTGCGGCATCGCCGGCAAAATCCGCATGCAGCGTATCGGGTAGGTGCATGTCCAGCACCGCTTTCTGGATGGCATCGTTCGCCACCTGCAGCGGCGTATTGAGCGCCAGATTGTAGGAAATGGTCACCGCCGGATACTGACCCTGATGGTTGACCACCAGCGGCGCAAGCGTTCGATCGATCGATGCGACAGCGCTCAGCGGCACCTGTTTGCCGCCGGAGGCCGGCACATAGAGCCTGGAAATATCATGGGGGTCGAGCGCATAGTTCGGATCCGCTTCCAGCACGACGCGATACTGGTTGCGCTGCGTATAGATCGTCGAGATCTGCCGCTGCGCGAAAGCGTTGTTCAGGGCCGCATCGATCGACTGGATGTTGACGCCGAGCTGCGAGGCCATGCTGCGGTCGATATTGACGGTCGCCTGCAAGCCATTGGGCTGCCTGTCGGTCGCGACATCGGTCAGCTCGTGAAGGGTCTGCAGGCGCTGCATCACCTTGGGCGCCCATTCGACCAGCTCGTCATAGTTCGCGCCCCAGACCGTGAACTGATATTGCGATTGCGACTGGCGCGCGCCGGCGCGGATATCGCCCGGCGAAAATAGGAAGGTGCTGAGCCCCGGAACAGCCATCAGCTGCTTGCGAAGCCGCTCGATGACCTCGGCCGTCGGCGCACGCTCCGCTTCCGGTTTCAGCGAGATAAAGAGCTGCCCGCGATTGATGGAGCTGGAGAACCCTCCCCCACCCACGGAAGAGCCAATGCCGGAAACCGCCGGATCTTTCGCGGCGATATCCGCCGCCTGCTGTTGCAGCTTCACCATGGCCGGATAGGAAATATCGGTCGCCGCCTCGGTTCCGCCCTGAATGAAACCCGTATCGTCCTGCGGAATGAAGCCCTTCGGCACTTTGACGTAGAGATAGCCCGACATGACGACGCAGGCGATGATGACAAGTACGGAAAGCATCCGATGGTGCAGCACGGCTTTCAGCGTGCGGCCGTAAAATCCGATAATCGCGCCCAATGTGCCCTCGACGAGGCGGCCGAATGGACCAGGCTTCGCGTCGATATCATGCGGGCGCAGGCGATGGCCGCAGATCATCGGCGTCAGCGTCAGCGACACCAGCGTCGAAACGACGATCGTAAAACCGAGCGTCAGCGAAAAGGTCTGAAAGAAGCGGCCGACGATGCCGCCCATGAAGAACAGCGGGATGAAGGCGGCAAGCAGCGACAGGCTGATCGAGATGACCGTGAAGCCGATCTGCTTCGCGCCTTCGAGTGCCGCCCGCATGGGCTTCATGCCGGTTTCCAGATTGGCATAGATGTTCTCGATCATGACGATGGCGTCATCGACGACGAAGCCGACGGAGACGGCGAGCGCCATGAGGGAGAGATTGTCGATCGACAGTCCGAAGAGCCACATCGCAGCAAAGGTTCCGGCAAGCGACAGAGGCACGGTGACGCCGGCGGCAAAGGTCGGCGTGGCGCGCCGCAGGAAGATAAAGACCACCGCCATGACCAGGCAGATGGTGGCAAGCAGCGTCCATTGCATGTCGTTGACGCTGGCATGGATCGTCGTGGTGCGGTCGGAAAGGATTGATATTTTCACCCCGGCAGGGATGAGCCGCTGCAGCTCGGGGATCAGCTGCTTGACGCCATCGACGGTGGCGATGACATTTGCGTCCGCTTGCTTGGTGATATTGAGCAGCACCGCCGGCTTGCCGTCATACCAGGCATCGGAACGGCTGTTGCGCACACCCGCTTCGACCGTGGCGATATCGGAGAGGCGCACCGCTGTCCCGTCGCCGCTCTGCACGATCATCCTTCCATAGGCTTCCGGCGTGCGAAGCTGGCTGTTCATGGCAACGGAGAAGGCGCCGCCCGCTCCATCGATCGAACCGAAGGGACCGAGCACATTGGCGTTGACGATTGCCGTGCGGACGCTGTCGAGCGAAAGGCCCATGGCCGCGAGCCGGTCGGGATCGAGCCTGACGCGGATGGCCGGCTGGTCGGCGCCGCTGACGGTAACGCCGCCGACACCATCCACCTGCGAGATGCGCTGCAGGACCACCGTGTCGGCTGCATCATAGATGGCGCTTGCAGGGACATTGTCCGACGTCAGCGCTAGGATCAGGACGGGCGCTGCCGCCGGATTGATCTTGCGGAACGAGGGCAAGGTCGGCAGATCGCCCGGCAGGTCGGTCGCCGCCGCATTCAGCGCCGCCTGCACGTCCTGGGCGGCGCCATCGACGCTGCGCGAGAGGTCGAATTGCGCGATGATGGTGCTCGATCCGAGCGAGCTGACCGATGTCAATTGCGTGACGCCGGCAATGGTGCCGAGATGGCGCTCGAGGGGCGCTGCAACGCTCGCCGCCATGCTGGCGGGATCGGCGCCGGGACGGCTGGCGGAAACGACGATGGTCGGCAGGTCCACGGTCGGCAGGCTTGCGACGGGCAGAAAGCGATAGGCGACGATCCCGAGGATCATCAGCCCGATCGCCAGAAGCGTCGTCCCGACCGGGCGTTTGACGAACGGCTCGGAGATATTCATGTCTCGTCACCCGCCAATTCGTTCATTTCAGTGCTTGGCATGCCGCTGGTGCGGCCGACGATCCGGGCACGCAGGCGTTCGAAAGCCAGATAGATCACCGGCGTCGTATAGAGCGTCAGGAGCTGCGAAAGCACCAGCCCGCCAATGATGGTGATCCCAAGCGGAATGCGCAGCTCGGCGCCCGTACCCTCAGCCAGTGCCAGCGGCAAGGCGCCGAAGAGCGCCGCCAGCGTCGTCATCATGATCGGCCGGAAACGCAGGATCGAGGCCTTGAGGATGGCCTCGCGCGGCTCGAGACCTTCCTTGCGCTCCGCCTCCAGCGCGAAGTCGATCATCATGATCGCGTTCTTCTTCACGATGCCCATCAAGAGCACGATGCCGATCAGCGCGATGATCGATAGATCCTGCCCGAACAGCATCAACGCCAGCAGCGCGCCGACACCGGCGGAAGGCAGCGTCGAAAGAATGGTCACCGGATGAACGGCGCTCTCATAGAGCAGGCCGAGCACGATGTAGATCGTCACGACAGCCGCCAGGATCAGCCAGGGCTCGCCCGCAAGCGACGAGGCGAATTCCTCGGCATCGCCGGAATATTTGCGCTGGATATTGTCTGGTATGCCGATGTCCAGCTCCGCCGCCTTGATCTCGGCCACGGCATCGCTCAGCGACGCGCCCTTGGCGAGATCGAAGCTGAGCGTCACGGCGGGAAACTGCTCGTCATGGCTGATGACCAGCGGCGCGGTCGTGAAACTCGCCGTCGTGAAGGCGTTGAGCGGCACCTGCGTATCGCTGGCGCCGGCGACATAGAGCTTGTCGAGCGATTTCGGATCCGACTGATATTGCGGTGCAGCCTCCAGGATGACGCGATACTGGTTGGCCTGGCCGTAGATCGTCGCGATCTGCCGCTGGCCGAAGGCATCGTTCAAAGTATCGCCGATAGCCTGCATCGACACGCCGAGGCGCGAAGCAGTTTCGCGATCGACATCGACGAAAATGCGGCCTCCCCCCATTTCGACCTCGGAGGAGACATCGATGAGCTTCGGGCTCTGCTGCAGACGCTGCGCCAGCTTTGCGGCCCAATCGACCACGGTCGCCGTATCCGTCGCCGTCAACGTGTACTGATAGGGCGCGCGGCTAGCCCGGGTGCTGATCGAGATATCGCGCACGCTCTGGAAGGTGACGTGGATGCCCGGCATGCCGGCGACCTCGTCGCGCATGCGGTCGATGATCTGATCGGCGGAAGCCTCACGCCGGTTTCTCGGCTTCAATACGAGGCTGAGATTGCCCGTGTTCAGCGTCAGATTGCTGGCGCTGGTGCCGATGACGGAGACGACGCCGCTGACATCGGGATCCTTGCGCAGCCGGCCGGCGACATCGGCCTGTATCTGCTTCATCGTTTCGAAGGACGTGGTCGGCTCGGCCTCGATGACAGCGGTGATCAGCCCTGTATCCTGAGCCGGCAGGAAGCCCTTGGGGATGACGACATAGAGTGCGATCGTCGCGGCCAGCGTCACCACCGTCACCAGCAGCATGAGACTGCTGCGATCCACGGCCCAAACGAGGCTGCGCCGATAGCCTTCGATCAGCCGCTCGGTAAAGCGATCGGCGCCGGCCAGGAAACCGCCTTGCCGCTCCTTGGGCTTGCGCAGGATGCGCGCGCACATCATCGGCGTCAGCGTCAGCGAAACCACGGCTGACACGACGACGGCAATGGTCAGCGTCAGCGCGAATTCGCGGAACATGCGCCCGACGATCCCGGTCATGAACAGCAGCGGAATAAAGACGGCAACCAGCGAGACGGTGAGCGAAATAATGGTGAAGCCTATCTCGCCGGCGCCCTTCAATGCCGCTTGCATCGGGTTCTCGCCTTCCTCGATGTGGCGGGCGATGTTCTCGATCATCACGATGGCGTCGTCGACTACAAAGCCGGTGCCGATGGTCAGCGCCATCAGCGAGAGATTGTCGAGGCTGAAGCCGGCGAACCACATGACGCCGAAGGTCGCGATCAGCGACAGCGGCAGCGCGACGCCCGCAATGAAGGTTGCGGTCATCGTCCGCAGGAACAGCAGAACCACGAGGATGACGAGACCGATACTGATGACCAGTGTCCATTGCACGTCATGGATCGAAGCCCGGATGGTCTCGGTGCGGTCATTGACGATATCGAGCGAAATACCGGCCGGCATCGCCTGCTTCAGCTTCGGAAGCTGCTTCAGCACGTTCTCGACCGTCTGAATGACGTTGGCGCCCGGCTGGCGCATGATGTCGAGTATGACCGCGGGCTGCCCCTGATACCAGGCGCCGACGCGATTGTTTTCCAGCCCCTCGACAACGGTTGCGACGTCCTTCAACTGCACCGGCGCGCTATTGCGGTAGGCGACGATGACGGATTTATAGACGTTGGGATCGACGATCTGGTCGTTGGCGGCAAGCGTGAAGCTCTGCTGCGTGCCGTCGAGCGCACCCTTGGCGCCGGCGACGCTGGCATTGGTGATGGCGGTGCGGATATCCTCGAGCGCCAGGCCATAGGAGGCGAGACGCGGCAGATCCACCTGGATGCGGATGGCGGGCTTGACGCCGCCCTGGATATTGACGTCGCCAACGCCCGAGACTTCGCTCAGGCGCTGCGCCATCATCGTATCGGCGAAATCGCTGAGCTCGCGGATCGAGTAGCTGTTGGAGCGCAGGGCGAGCGTCACGATCGGCGTATCAGCCGGGTTCACCTTCGAATAGGTCGGCGGATAGGGAAGCGTGCGCGGCAGGGTCGAGCCGGCGGCATTGATCGCCGCCTGGACATCCTGCGCGGCGCCATCGATATCGCGGCCGAGATCGAATTGCAGCGTGATCTGGCTGATGCCGAAGGCGCTCGATGAGGTCATGGAGGCGAGCGACGGGATCTGGCCGAGCGGCCGCTCCAATGGCGCGGTCACCAGCGCCGCCATCGTATCGGGATCGGCTCCCGGAAGCTGCGTCGTCACCTGGATCGTCGGAAAATCCACCTGCGGCAGTGGCGCGACCGGCAGGAAGAGAAAGCCGAGAATGCCGCCCAGCAGTACCGCGACCCCGAGAAGCGAGGTGGCAATGGGCCTGGAGATGAAGAGTGACGAAACGTTCATTGTTGCTGCGTCGGCGCGGCGGATGGATTGTTGGATGCGGAATTGCCGCTCGTATCCGCACCCTGCCCCTCACCCGCGGCAGGCTGACCATCCTGGCCGCGATGGCCGCTTTGACCACCTTGGCCGTTGTGCCGACGGTGCGGCCGCTCGCCGCCATTGGCTTTGTCCTGGCTCTTCTGCGTCTCATTCTCCGCAACCGGCTGCCCGCCATTGCCCGTTGACGGTGCGTTCGGCGTCACCTGATCCGGATTGGCCGAAATCTGCACTTTCGAACCGTCCTGCAGCCGTGCGAAGCCCGTGGTCACCACCTTGTCGCCCGGCGATATGCCATCGGCGATGACGGCCTGCGTGTCATCCTGCTGACGCACCTTGACCGGCTTCATGGCAACGGTCTCGCCCTGGCTGACGATATAGACGAATGTGCCGTTCGGCCCGCGCTGCACCGCGCCGCTCGGAATGACGGTAACGCCCTTCAGCGTCTCCACCAGCAGGCGGGCATTGACGAAGGCTCCCGGCCACAGCGCCAGCTTATCGTTCGGGAAATTCGCCTTCAGCTTGACCGTGCCGGTGGTCGGGTCGACCTGGTTGTCGACCACCGCCAGCGTGCCGTTGTCGACCACCGTCTGGCCATCGCTTCCCATGGCCTGCACGGCGAGCGTTCCGGCCGCGCTTGCCGCATTGATGCGGGCAAGCTGCTGCTGCGGAATGGAAAACAGCACGGAGATCGGTTTGATCTGCGACAGCGTCACGATGCCGGTCGCATCCGACGAGCTGACGAGGTTGCCGATATCGACGTTGCGGATGCCGGTGCGCCCGTCGATGGGCGCCTTGATCGTCGTATAGTCGAGCGTTGCCTGCGCGCTTTCGATGGCTGCCACATCGACCTGGACCTGCGCCGTATATTGCGCCACCAGCGAGATCTGGGTGTCGACCTGCTGCTGCGTGCCGGACGCGCTCTTCACCATCAACTGAAAGCGGGCGAGATCGCGTTGAGCGCCGGCAAGCAGCGCTTCGTCCTGCGCCTTCTTGGCAACCGCCTGATCGCGCTGTGCCTTATAGACCCCGTCGTCGATGCGGGCGATCACATCGCCCTTTTTGATATCCTGGCCTTCCACGAAGTCGATTTCGACGATCTTGCCGCTGACCTGCGCCCGCACGGTGACGGTGTTCAACGCCTTTACCGAACCCACGCCATCGATATAGACGGGCACATCGGCGGTCTTGGCGTCGGCGGCCAGCACCGGAACGGGGCCGCTGAACTGCGAAAGGCTACGCCGTCCCCCGCCGCCACCGCCTTGACCTCGTCCGCCGCCACGACGTTCGCCTTGCGCCTGCTCGGCAGGCGCTGCGGCATTCTGATAGCCGAGCAGCTTCTCCGCCGGGCCAAGCCAGCGGTCGCGGGCCGCATAAGCGCCATACCCAACCGCGCCGATGACCGCCAACCACACTACGACCCGAAACGTCCGAGCCATCAACACACCTTCCTTCAGAGCCTTCGGCGATCTGCGATCGCCGATAACGATGGCGCGACTCTAGCTTGCATCGAGCCGCTTAGGAATTTGGTATGGCCATTAAATTTTGTCCATTTTAGCGCGACTTAGCGTAACAAACTGTTACATTGGACAAAAACTAGGGTTGTAGCTGCAAAGATAAGATATGCTCGCGTGTTGGCCGATGGACCGGGTCAAAGCACACCCCAACCGCGATAACGCCCGCGACCTGTCATCTCGCGCAGGCCGAGTTCGGCCACCAGATTGAGCGCGCCTCTCGAGGTAACGCCGACATGCCGCGCAATCATCTTCGCCGAAACGATCGGCCGCGACAGCACGATATCGATGACCTCGGGCAGGCTGCTGTTGGAACGCCGATCCTTGAGCCTCAATTCCATCTGCAGCTTGGCGAGCGACAACCGGTCGAGTTCCTTCAGGCCTGATTCGGCCGAAAGCGCCATGGCCTCCAGGAAGGCCGTCAGGCGCGTGATGCGGTCCGACGCGCGCCGCCGATCGTGCCGGACCGCTTTCAGGCCGACATTCAAACAGAAGAGATGCGAGGTGATCTTGCCGCGGCTGCGCAGATAGGCACTCACCAGCAAACCGCCGAGCCAGTGCTGCCGGCGCAGCGGTTCGATCCGCTCCCAGGCGTCGAAAAGCACGGCGGCGCCAAGAACCGGCGGCAGCTGATCCGCATCGCGAATGGAGGCGCGCCAGCGTTCCAGGCGCTCGTCCTCATTCCAATCCTCGTCGCGAACGAGTGCAAGCGGATCATGGACATCGACCGTCGCCGGCCGGGCTTCCGGGACACCGCCATTCAGGACTTTGTCGGATCGGGCGAGGATGGCGTCGATCTCGGCGAAATCGACGCCGAAATCGTCGTCCTCATCCTCTCCCACATCGGGCTCAGATGCTTCGGTAGGTGTCGGGCGCACCACGATCGCCTCTTCAGCCTCCCCCACGTCGCCACGCAGGACCGCGAGGCCGGTCGCCTCCAGCCCCCAGGAAGGATTGGCGGTCCAAAGGCGCCGCCTCGTCCGCAGCACGGCGTGAGCGATGGTCAGCTCATGGGTCGGCGTGCGCGTATCCATGCGCGCATCGTGCAGGACCAGATCTTCCACATGCACCAGCTCGCCGCTGACCCAAAGGGCACCCGCGGCATCGAAGAAATGCCCGCGCTCGCGAAAACCGTCCGCCACGGCATGCCGCAGAACACGCTCGTCCAGACGTGCCAGCATGTCCTCCGCCTTGACCACGGCGGGCAGAAGCGTCGGTATCGGGAGTGTGGTCAAATCATATCGCATTGGAATCGCTTCATTGAATCGGCCTTACGGAACTTATCACCGCCCCGCGTGATGCGATAGGAAAGGAGCTCTGTGAACTGTGGACGACAATCACTATTTTTTATCTTGACCTTCCAGTAACGGGAAGGTTCATAAACCTTTCCAACGCCTGATTCCGGGCAATGGAGTTTGATATGACATTGCATGACGAACATGATCACGGCCATCACGGCCATGGTCATCATCATCACGATCACTCGCAGGAGGCAGTGACACGCGATCCCGTTTGCGGCATGACGATCGATCCGAACGCCGGCAAACCATCGCTGGACTATCAGGGCCGCACTTTCCATTTCTGCTGCAATGGCTGCCGCACGAAGTTCGAGGCCGCGCCGGAAAGCTATCTCACCGCCGAGGATCCCACCTGCGGCATGCCGGTCGACCGCGCCACCGCGCGCCATTTCCTGAAGCACGAGGGCGAGAAATTCTATTTCTGCTCGGCCGGCTGCAAGGCCAAGTTCGAGGCGGATCCATCGGCCTACCTCAATGGCAATAAGCCCACGCCGAAGCCGGTACCAAAGGGTACGCTCTATACCTGCCCGATGCACCCCGAAGTGATCAGCGACCATCCCGGCGATTGCCCGAAATGCGGCATGGCGCTGGAACCCATGGGCGTGCCCGCTGCCGACGAAGGCCCGAACCCGGAACTGATCGATTTCACGCGCCGGCTCTGGATCAGCGCCGCGCTGTCGCTGCCGCTGCTTGTCACCAGCATGGGTCCAATGCTCGGCCTGCCCATTCGTGATTGGATCGGCGAACCGATCGCCACATGGCTCGAATTCGTGCTTGCGACGCCGGTCGTGCTTTGGGCGGCCCTGCCCTTCTTCCGCCGTGCCTGGAACTCGCTCATCAACAGAAGCCCGAACATGTGGACGCTGATCGGCCTCGGCGTCGGCACCGCCTATCTCTACAGCGTCATCGCCACGCTTGCCCCCGGCCTTTTCCCCATGAGCTTCCGAGGGCACGGCGAGAACGTGCCCGTCTATTTCGAGGCGGCTTCCGTCATCGTCGCGCTGGTCTTCGTCGGTCAGGTGCTGGAATTGAAGGCCCGCGAACGTACCGGCTCTGCCATCCGCGCGCTTCTCGACCTTGCACCGAAGACGGCGCGGCGCATCGGCGCCGACGGCAGCGAGACCGATGTACCTGTCGACGACATCCAGGCCGGCGACCGGCTGCGCGTGCGTCCAGGTGAACGCGTACCCGTGGACGGCTCCGTCGTCGAAGGGCAATCCACGATTGACGAATCCATGATTACGGGTGAGCCCCTGCCGGTCGAAAAAGCCAAGGGCGACGCCTTGACCGGTGGTACGATCAACAGGAACGGCACGCTCGTCATGCAGGCCGAAAAGGTCGGCGCCGAGACGACGCTGTCGCGCATCGTCGAGCTCGTTGCCAAGGCGCAGCGCTCGCGCGCACCGATCCAGACGATGGTCGACCGCGTCTCCGCCGTCTTCGTACCCGCCGTCGTCGCGGCCGCCATCGTCGCCTTTGCCGTCTGGGCCTTCGTCGGGCCGGAGCCACGGCTGGCGCATGCGCTGCTTGCCGCCGTCGCCGTACTGATCATCGCCTGCCCCTGCGCGCTTGGCCTGGCAACGCCGATGTCCATCATGATTGCCACCGGCCGCGGCGCCCACGAGGGCGTGCTAGTGCGCGATGCCGAGGCGCTGGAACGCTTTGCGAAAGTGGATACGCTGATCGTCGACAAAACAGGCACGCTGACCGAAGGCAAGCCGAACCTCACAGACGTCGTTGTCGCGACGGGCGTCGATGAGGCACGGCTGCTCTCGCTCGCCGCCAGCCTAGAGCGCGGCTCCGAACACCCGCTCGCCGAAGCCATCGTTACGGGCGCCAAAGAACGCGGAGCGCAATTCGTCGACATCTCCGGTTTCGCGGCGGCAACGGGTAAGGGCGTGGAAGGCCATGTCGGCGAGACCGCGATCGCCCTCGGCAACGCTGCGATGATGGCCGATGTTGGCGTTGCGGCCGATGCCTTGAGGGCCGAGACGGAGCGTCTGCGCGGCGAAGGCAAGACCGTGATGTTCGTCGCCATCGACAAGAAACTGGCCGGCCTTGTCGCCGTCGCCGACCGGATCAAGCCGACCACGGCCGCCGCCATCAAGGCGCTGCATGAAAGCGGCCTGAGGATCGTCATGGCGACGGGCGATAACGGCAAGACTGCCGCTGCCGTCGCGGCAGAACTCGGCATCGACGAGGTGCGCGCCGACATGCTGCCGGAAGGCAAGAAGGCGCTGATCGACGAACTGCGGGCCAAGGGCCGCGTCGTTGCCATGGCTGGCGATGGCGTCAACGATGCACCGGCGCTTGCATCAGCCGATGTCGGCATCGCCATGGGCACGGGCGCCGACGTCGCCATGGAAAGCGCCGGCATCACGCTGGTGAAGGGCGATCTCAACGGCATCGTCCGTGCACGCCGCCTGTCGGAAGCGACCATCCGCAACATCAAGCAGAACCTCGCCTTCGCCTTTGGCTACAATGCGCTCGGTGTGCCGCTTGCAGCCGGCGTGCTCTACCCGGTCTTCGGCCTGCTTCTGTCGCCGATGATCGCGGCGGCCGCCATGAGCCTGTCCTCGGTCTCGGTCATCGGCAATGCGCTGAGGCTGCGGCTGGCGAAATAGGGAGAACAGAGATGAATATCGGCGAAGCATCGGGCCGTTCCGGCCTGCCGGCCAAGACCATCCGCTACTACGAGGATATAGGCCTTATCCGCCCCGACCGCGGCGACAACGGCTACCGCGATTATGGCGCCGATGACGTGCACAAGCTGCGCTTCCTGCACCGCTCGCGCAGCCTCGGCTTCTCGGTGGAGGAGTGCCGGCAGTTGCTGGCACTCTACGAGGACAAGAGCCGCGCCAGCGCCGACGTCAAGGACATCGCCACCACGAAACTCACCGAGATCGACCGCAAGATCCGGGAATTGACGGAACTACGCCGCACGCTGGAACATCTCGTCCACGCCTGCCATGGCAACGAGCGGCCGGACTGCCCGATTTTGGAGGAATTGTCGGAGGGGTGAGGTTGCTGTTTCGGCAGGTCAGGCGAATGCCTTGATGCCGGAACGATGTGCATGGCCCCTCACCCCAGCCCTCTCCCCGCAAGCGGGGCGAGGGAGCTCTCAAAGTGCCCTGTACAGTCCTCGAGAAAAATGAAGAGGCTGGTTGTTTTGCGCGGTCGTCCCTTCTCCCCGCATGAGCGGGGAGAAGGCTAGAATGAGGGGCCATGCTCACAACCGCGATATCGATAGGCGTGCCTGACCAGCCTCTCTATCGCTCCAGTCAGCCAATTCGCTCCACAGCAATCGCCGTCGCCTCGCCGCCACCGATGCAAAGCGCTGCGACCCCCCGTTTCGCGCCCTGGCGCTCCAGCGCATGCAGCAACGTCACGATCAGCCGCGCCCCCGTGGCGCCGATCGGATGGCCGAGGGCACAGGCACCGCCATTGATATTGAGCCGATCGCGCGCAATGCCGAGTTCCTTTGCCGCCGCCATGGCGACGACGGCGAAGGCCTCGTTGATCTCGAAGAGATCGACATCGCCGATCCTCCATCCGGTCTTATCGAGCACCTTGCGGATCGCCGGAATCGGCGCGGTGGTATACCAGGCTGGCTCCTGGGAGTGCGTGGCATGCGCCTTGATCTCGGCAAGGATGGGCAATCCCTCACGCTCGGCAACCGAGCGGCGCGTCAGGATCAGGGCCGCGGCGCCATCGGCATTGGCCGAGGCGCTGGCAGCCGTAATCGTACCATCCTTGCGGAAGGCGGGCTTGAGCGTCGGGATCTTTTCGGGCAAAACCTTCTGCGGATGTTCATCCTTGGCAACCGTCACCGGACCGCCTTTGGCCATCACCGAAACCGGGGTGATTTCGGCCTCGAAAGCGCCCGTCTCAAGCGCCTTGCGGGCGCGAGACAGGGTCTCCACGGCATAGGCATCCTGATCGTCGCGACTGAACTGATAGGCCTCGACCGCCATCTCGCCGAAATCGCCCATCGAGCGGCCTTTCTCATAGGCATCCTCGAGCCCGTCGAGCATCATATGATCGAAGATGCGGTCATGGCCCATGCGATAGCCGCCCCGCGCCTTGGCAAGCAGATAGGGCGCATTCGACATGGATTCCATGCCGCCCGCAACTGCGATGGAGGCCGAACCAGCGAGAAGCAGGTCATGCGCCAGCATGGTCGCCTTCATGCCGGAACCGCAGACCTTGTTGACGGTGGTGGCACCGACGGCATCCGGCAAGCCAGCTCCGCGGGCGGCCTGCCGGGCGGGTGCCTGTCCCTGTCCCGCTGGCAGCACGCAGCCGAACAGAACCTCATCCACCCTTTCTGCCGAAAGACCGGCACGCTCCAAAGCTGCACGGATGACATGCGCGCCGAGTTCTGGCGCCTGCAATGACGAGAGTTCTCCCTGGAAACGGCCAAGCGGCGTGCGTGTGGCGGAAACGATAACGACGGGATCGATAGCGGGCATGACATCTCCTCGCGGTCAGCAAACGGTATCCTCGTTTGTCATTGCTATCATGTTAGATGATGCTCGTCATCTAAATATCGTGAAGGAAGAGCGCAAAGTGGTCTGCGGGACGCGATTGCTCTGATGACGGATACGCCCTAAGGATATCCACAAAACTGAAAAGGATATTCTATGCCGCTTTACATCAAGGACGATGCCATCGACCGGCTGGCGCGACGCTATCAGGCGCTGACCAAGGCCCCCACCAAAACCGAGGCGGTGCGGCTGGCGCTGCAGAAGGCACTGGATGAGGAGTTGACCAAGCCGGCCTTGGCCGATGTCGCCGTCGCCTTCTGCCGCAATCTCAAGCAGAAAGCGACCAACAAAGGTGCAAGTGCCGGCACGGCGGGAGAGGCCTGATGTTTATCGATGCTTCGGTGCTGTCGGCGATGATGACCGACGAGGAGGAGGCCCGCGCCTTCGCCATCCGCATGCAGCCGGCAACGGCGCGAATGACCTCGCCGCTTGTTGCAGCGAATGCCGCAATCCTGCTCTCCGACACCTTGGGATTGTCGCCGACCGAGGCCGGCGAAGCTGTCCGCACGTTTCTGCAGCTCATGAACATTCAGCTGCTTGCCGTGCCGCCCCGCGCCGCCATCCTGACGACCGAAGCTTATGAGCGTTATGGCCAAGGCGACCATCCAGCGCGCCTTAGCCTTGACGATTGCATGACCTATGCCTGCGCTCGTTATTATCGCCAGCCGCTATTGTCGAAAAGTGACCAGTTCAAGCAGACGGATATCGAGTTGGCCTAGAGCATGTCGCGTAAAAGTGTGCAGCGGTTTTGCGACAACGACATGCATAAAATCAAAGACCTAAAGCGTGAAAAGCGAATCTGAAAGATCGCGACGCGCTTCAGGCCAGCTTGAGCCATCAAGCCGTTACGGGCAAAGCGAGGCGGAGCCTGCACTATACGTGCTCGAACGAGCGCCGACGGAGTTAGGGGCAGCGGCGCATTGCAGGCGGGAGATGGAGTCGCCGGCGCGAATCGGGCCGGTCACCGACGGGTCGGTATTGATCGTGCCATCCGGGAGAATTGCGTCCTTGGAATGATCGACATTGCCGACATCGGCCTGGAACGCCTCGACATTGACGCGCTTGGGATGATGCTTATGGGCCTGTTCCGCCATGGCGGCGCTGGACATGCCGAGGACGAGAGCGGAGATGGCGAGGGTTCTGAGCAGCATAAGACTGCCTCCTATGGGAGTTGAAGCGACATTCATATGGGAACGGACGAGCCATTTTTACAGCGGCTTGCGTCTCAATATCGTTAAGAATTTGAAGGTTTTGATCAGGTCTTCACTTTATGGCGGGATACCTCTGCGCCGGCGTCGTGCGGCAGGCTGACAAAACGCAATGCGGAGATGGCACCGATAAGCCCAACGACAAGGAAAGCCCAGCGAAAATCGACGAGCGAGAGTGTTTCCCCACCATGAATCATGCGCGAGAGATTAAGAACGGCGGCAGCGACGGCAACGCCGAGCAGCAGCGAAACCTGCTGCAGCATGCTTGACAATGTCGAGGCGGAACTGCGCTGCGCGGCATGAATATCGGCAAAGCCGAGCGTATTCAGCGCCGTGAAGTTCATCGATCGCGAAAGGCCGGCGATGAATAGCAGGCAATATATCAACAGATCCGGCGTCGCCGGCGACAGGAACGCACAGCCGCCGATGCTGGCTGACGAGATCAGGCCATTGACGACGAGCACATTGCGGAAGCCGAAGACCTTCAGTATCTGCGTCGTGATCGCCTTCATGCCGAGATTGCCGGCGAAATAAAACAGCAGATAGGTGCCGGCATCGATCGCCGTGCGCCCGAAACCGACCTGAAAGAGCAAGGGAATTAGAAAGGGCGTGGCGTTGATCGCGACGCGGCTTGCCGTGCCGGCCGAAAGCGTCGACATGGCGAAGGTCTGCACCTTGAAGGCGGAGAGATCGAGCAAGGGCGCATCGGCCTTCATGAAATGCCGGGTGGCGATGACTGAGAAGACCACGCCGGCAGCAATGAGTGCAATGCTCGGCGCCAATCCCGTCGTCCCCTGCACCACCAATTCCAGACCGGCGAGCAGAAAGGTCAGCCCTGCCGCCGATTGCAGGAAACCGATGAAATCGAGCCGCGCGACCTTTTCCTCCCGTTGATCCGGCACGAAGCGCAGGACGAGACCGAGGCCGATAATGCCAATCGGGATATTGATCAGGAAGTTCCAGTGCCAGCTGAGATAGGTGGTGATGAAGCTGCCGAGCACCGGGCCGATGACCGGGGCCGTTAGCGCCGGCCAGGTGATCATCGACACGGCATGCACCAGATCGGATTTGCGCGCGTTCTTCAGCACGATGATGCGCCCCACAGGCGTCATCAGCGCACTGCCGACGCCCTGGACGGCGCGGGCAATGATGAACTCGGTCAAGTTGCCCGAGAGACCGCAAAACAGCGACGCCACGGTAAAGATGGCGATCGACGCCAGGAACACCCGCCGCGCGCCGTAGCGATCGCCCGCCCAGCCGGCCAGCGGCACGAAGGCGGCCATGGTGAGCAGATAGACCGTGATACCGATGCTCATCGACACCGGCTCGACGCCGAAAGTTATCGCCATCTGCGGCAGCGACGTGGTGACGATGGTGCCGTCCAGGATCTGCATGAAAAAGGAGACGGCAACCACCAGGGCGATGATGCGGGACTGCCGGCCAAAGCTTGCTTCGGAAGGCTCTTCTGTGGTCCGGGCAACGGTCATGACAAGAAATTTCGGAGAATGGCGTTCAAGGGAAGCCGGGCCTTCCCGGCAGCAATCATACGATCATTGAATACGCCTATCATGGCGGCTTGCAAAGCCGTAAACCCGCGCCGGAGCCATCAAAAATTGGCACGGCGACATTAAGAAATCGCGATCTCCGCCGGATTTGCTTTGGTAGCATCTTGCAGGCGTCAATCGTCCGAATAGCGCTGCTCGCGCCAGGGATCGCCATACATGTGATAGCCGTTTTTCTCCCAGAATCCGGCCCTGTCGGCACCGATGAGCTCGATGCGGTTCAACCATTTGGCGCTCTTCCAGAAGTAAAGATGCGGCACGACGAGACGCATCGGGCCGCCATGCTCACGCGTCAGCGGCTGACCTTCCCATGTAGTGGCAAGGATCGCATCTTCGGCCGCGAAATCTGATAGCGGCAGGTTGGTGGTATAACCGTCATAGCTCGTCAGCAGCACATGATGCGCCTCGGGCGTCGGCATGGCGAGATCAAGGAGATCGCGTGTCGAGACCCCTTCCCAGCGATTGTCGTAGCGCGACCAGGTCGTCACGCAATGGATATCGCTGACGCGGGTGCTTTGCTCAATTGCCTGGAAAGCGGCCCAATCGAGGCTGAGCCGCGTCTCCACGAAGCCGATCACATCGAGCCGCCAGCTCGACAAGGACACCTGCGGCTGCACGCCGAGATCGAGCACCGGCCAGTTCCTGACGAGATGCTGCCCCGGCGGCAGCCGCTCCGTCTCCGGTCGGCTGACACGCCCCGTCAGAAACTTGCCCTCCTCCGCCCAGCGGCGCTTGGAGGTCGTAAGCTTGCTATCGGCGGGGATCTGGTCGTCGCTCATGCAGGTATCCTCTCTGCGGAGTGGAAATAGGATAGCGGAGCCGGGTGGGTGTCAAGGCGGGGCACTGATCTATCGACCGATGGCATCTTAGCAAGCACAATGCTATGGCTCGGCAAACATGCCGAGGGGGTAAGCTTGAATACCGATATCACAGCCGTTCGCGAAATCAGGTACTCGAAATCCAGCTTCAGAATCATTTTGGTGATCTATTGCTTCCTTGCAGCGGCGCTCGCAGCCATGCTGGTCAAGGAAGGCCCGGCGCGCTTCCTTGCAATGATCCTGCTGCCGATGTTGATTTTCTTCATCGCCTTTGCGGCGTACGAATATTTTCGCCGCGACTTCATGACTCCGGTGATAACCATCGGTCCCCAGGGCATTCAGGACATCCGGATTGCCACCGGTTTTATTCCTTGGGAGCATATGGATGGCGTGATCTTCGCCACCATGGACCCAAGAACGGCAAAGGCCGCGACCATATTCGTCAACGCAGAAAGCAAGAGCAGTCTGAGCGATGGCCTGGTCGCAAAAATCTGGAAGAGATCGAAGCGTCCGCGGCCGGTTTTGATCCGCCGCGGCCAGTTCGATACGCAGTTCAAGAATATTGCTGTTGCGGTCGATCTCTATTATCGCGCCTACAAGCCGGGGGCGAGGAATGCCGAGAATAGCTCCGAGCAGCCCATTCCGGCCTAGATTGCTGTGATTTCGATCAGGAAAAATCGCGCCGGGCCAGAAAGTCTTATGCGCCTTCCCCTCGGACCATTCATGACGGCGCAATCCTGAGCGAAAAGCGCAAGGCTCAGGTCTCCGTCGTCGATACGAAGACCCCTGTCATCATCACAAAGGAGCAGCGTGGTATCTGCGGCCAGCTGCAGTTCCATGTGGTCGCCGACAATATTTCGCGTGACCTTGTGCGCATGACTGCCCCGCCGCGTCATGACATTGAGATCCGTAATCGTGCCATCGATCAATGTCGCTGAGGTCGGCGTGTCGGCGGCAAAGGGAAGCGGCTCGCTTGCCTGCGTCAGGCGTTCCGGCGCGCGCCCCTCGATGAAGAGGGTCATGCCCTCGCCATCGAGAATAGATAGCGTGCGATCGATGCCCGGAAAGACCGAGAACGGCCCGTCCGTCGCAACGGTCGCCATACTGACGCGCCAGTCGAAGTCGGCAAGCCCGGCGCCATCAGGCGAAACGGCGATCTCCACCGTTTCCCCGCCACCGTTTTTCCAGGGCATGCGACGGTGACTATCGCGGCGGAGAAGCGTGATTTTCGGCGTTGTCATCTATTCCTGTCCCATCATTGCAATTCGATTCGCAGTAGACTAAGTTTAGTGGACTAAGTCCATTCGGAGCCTGCTATGGAAACCGTCAATATTCATGAGGCGAAGACCCATTTGTCGCGACTGATCGAAAAGGCCGCCAAGGGCGAAGCTTTCATCATCGCCAAGGCGGGCAAGCCGATGGTGAAAGTTGTTCCCCTTGAGGAGAAAGAAGCACCAAAGAAGCGCCGCATTGGTTTCATGGATGGCGAGATCATGGTTCCCGAAGATTTCGACACCATGATGGCCGATGAAATCGAAGAGATGTTTCACGGTAATCTCAATGATTTCAAAAGCATCAAAGATCGATGAGATTTCTCCTGGACACGCATATTCTGCTCTGGGCGACGGTCGCTTCCCAGCAACTGCCGGAAAAAGCCCGCGACTTGATTGAAGACCTCGACAATACGATTGCATTTTCGACCGCCAGCATATGGGAGGTGGCGATCAAGGCAGGGTTGGCGCGGCCCGACTTTGCGGTCAATGCCCGCAGGCTCTACGAAAATCTGCTCGAAAACGGATATGAAGAATTACCGGTTTTCGGACAGCACGCGGCCGCGGTCGCTGATCTGCCCGATATTCACAAAGATCCTTTCGACCGCATTCTTATCGCTCAAGCCTTCGTTGAAGGCATTTCCCTGATCACCGCCGACAAGACCGTCGCAAGCTACGGCGGTCTTGTGCGGCTGGTCTAAAGCAATTCCAGGAAAAGTGCGTAGCGGTTTTTCGTCCGGAATTGCGAGACAACAAAGAGATAGAGCGGTTCAGAGATTTCCGTGAAACGCTGGACCGCTCTAGGCCTTAGTTCCCCAGGATGGCCGGCAGGCGCAGGCCCTGCTTCTTGGCCCAATCAAGCGCGATGTCGTAACCGGCATCGGCATGGCGCATGACGCCGGTGGCAGGGTCGTTCCAGAGAACGCGCTCTAGGCGCTTGGCGGCATCATCCGTGCCGTCGGCGCAGATGACCATGCCGGAGTGCTGGCTGAAGCCCATGCCGACACCGCCGCCGTGATGCAGCGACACCCAGGTGGCACCCGATGCGGTGTTGAGCAGAGCGTTGAGCAGCGGCCAGTCGGAAACGGCATCCGAGCCGTCCTTCATCGCTTCGGTTTCGCGGTTCGGCGAAGCGACCGAGCCGGAGTCGAGATGGTCGCGGCCGATGACGACAGGCGCCTTCAGCTCGCCATTCCTGACCATTTCGTTGAAGGCGAGGCCAAGGCGGTGACGATCGCCGAGACCGACCCAGCAAATACGTGCCGGCAGGCCCTGGAAGGCGATGCGCTCGCGCGCCATGTCCAGCCAGTTGTGCAGATGGGTGTTGCCGGGGGTGAGTTCCTTCACCTTGGCGTCGGTCTTGTAGATATCTTCCGCATCGCCCGAGAGAGCAGCCCAACGGAACGGACCGATGCCGCGGCAGAAGAGTGGGCGGATATAGGCCGGCACGAAGCCGGGGAAGGCGAAGGCGTTTTCGAAACCTTCCTCCTTGGCGACCTGGCGGATGTTGTTGCCGTAATCGAGCGTCGGCACGCCGGCATCCCAGAAGGCGACCATGGCTTCGACATGCACCTTCATCGAAGCGCGGGCGGCAGCTTCGACGGCTTTCGGATCGCTCTCGCGCTTGGCCTTGTGTTCGGCAACCGTCCAGCCGATCGGCAGGTAGCCGTTCAGCGGGTCGTGCGCCGAGGTCTGGTCGGTGACGATATCCGGGCGCGGGCCGCCGGCCTTCATGCGCTTGACCAGTTCCGGGAAGATTTCAGCGGCATTGCCGAGCAGGCCGACCGACTTGGCCTCGCCAGCCTTCGTCCACTTGTCGATCAAAGCAAGCGCTTCATCGAGGCTCGATGCCTTCTCGTCGACGTAACGGGTGCGCAGGCGGAAATCGATGCGGGTTTCGTCGGATTCGACGGCGAGGCAGCAGGCGCCGGCCATGACGGCCGCCAGCGGCTGTGCACCGCCCATGCCGCCGAGACCGCCGGTCAGGATCCACTTGCCCTTCAGGTTGCCGTTATAGTGCTGGCGACCGGCTTCGACGAAGGTCTCGTAGGTGCCCTGTACGATGCCTTGCGTGCCGATGTAGATCCATGAGCCGGCCGTCATCTGGCCGTACATGGCAAGGCCCTTCTTATCCAGCTCGTTGAAGTGATCCCAGGTTGCCCAGTGCGGCACGAGGTTGGAGTTGGCAATCAACACGCGCGGCGCATCCTTGTGGGTGCGGAACACGGCGACCGGCTTGCCGGACTGCACCAGCAGCGTCTCGTCTTCGTTCAGCGTCTTCAGCGTCGCGGCGATACGGTCGAAATCGTCCCAAGTGCGGGCGGCGCGGCCGATGCCGCCATAGACGACCAGCTCGTTCGGGTTCTCGGCAACGTCCGGATCGAGGTTGTTCATCAGCATGCGCAGCGGCGCTTCGGTCAGCCAGCTCTTGGCGTTGAGCTCCGGACCACGAGGCGCGCGGATTTCGCGAATATTATGGCGTGGGTTGGTCATGTCACATCTCCAAGGAGGGCAGGATGTCGGTTGAAATCGAGGCATTGAGGGTGCCGGAGCCGATGAGCTCGCTGGCAGCTTTCAGGTCGTTTGCCATGTAGCGGTCCTCTTCCAGCGAAGGCACGGCGGCGCGGATCGAAGCAATGGCAAGGGTCAGTTCCGGGCTGGTCGTCAGCGGTGCGCGCAGCTCGATGCCCTGAGCGGCCGTCAGCGCCTCGATGCCGATGATGCCGAAGAGGTTTTCGGTCATTTGAAGCAGGCGGCGGGCACCATGGCAGGCCATGGAGACATGGTCCTCCTGGTTGGCCGAGGTCGGCGTCGAGTCGACGGAGGCTGGATGCGACATCTGCTTGTTTTCCGACATCAGCGCAGCCGAGGTCACTTCGGCAATCATCAGGCCGGAATTCAGGCCCGGCTTCTTGGCGAGGAAGGCGGGGAGGCCGTAGCTCAGCGCGGGGTCGACGAGCAGCGCGATGCGGCGCTGCGCGATCGCGCCGATCTCGCAGACGGCGATGGCGATCTGGTCGGCGGCGAAGGCGACAGGCTCGGCGTGGAAGTTGCCGCCGGAAACGACGGAATTGTCCGAGAGCACGAGCGGATTATCGGTGACGGCATTAGCCTCGATTTCGAGGGTACGGCCGACGGAACGCAGAAGGTCGAGGCAAGCGCCATCCACCTGCGGCTGGCAGCGGATGCAATAGGGATCCTGCACGCGCTCGTCGCCCTCGATATGGCTCTGGCGGATTACGGAACCGGCGAGCAGGCCGCGAAGGGCGGCGGCGGTATCGATCTGGCCCTTATGGCCGCGCAGCGTATGGATATCGGGATGGAATGGCGCCGAGGAGCCCATGGCCGCATCCGTCGACATGGCGCCGGTGATGAGGGCGGACTGGGCGGCACGATGGGCGCGGAAAAGACCGGCAAGTGCCAGCGCCGTCGAAACCTGGGTGCCGTTGATGAGCGCCAGCCCTTCCTTGGCAGCGAGGATGACCGGCTTCAGGCCGGCCTTTTCAAGCGCTGCCACGCCGGAAAGCTGCTCGCCGGCATAAAAGGCTTCACCATGGCCCATCATGACGGCGGTCATATGAGCGAGTGGCGCAAGATCGCCCGATGCGCCGACGGAGCCCTTTTCGGGGATGACGGGCACGACGCCCTTTTCAAGCATGCCTTCGATCAGCCGCACCAGCTCCAGCCGCACGCCGGACGCGCCGCGTCCGAGCGAAACCAGCTTCAGCGCCATGATGAGGCGAACGACGTTCTCAGGCAGCGGCTGGCCGACGCCGCAGCAATGCGAGAGGATGAGATTGCGCTGAAGCGTCGCGACATCGGCGCTGTCAATCTTGATGGATGCCAGTTTGCCGAAGCCGGTATTGATACCATAGACCGGCGCATTGCCAGCGGCGATTTCGGCGATACGCGCGGCCGCCTTGGCGATGCCCGCATCGAAAGAAGCGTCAAGTTTAGCCGGCTCACCAGTCCAGTAGATTGTCGCCAGTTGCTGCAGCGACACGGAGCCGGGATGGAGAACGATAGTCATCGGTTGAACCTTTTTCCCTTGAAGACATGGGCATGGAGGGGATTGAAGCCGATGCGGTAGACGAGCTCCGCCAGGCTTTCGACATTCCAGATGGCAAAATCGGCCGACTTGCCGGCCTCCAGCGTACCCGTCTCGGCAAGCAGTCCGAGCGCGCGGGCGCCTTCGCGCGTCGCGCCGGCAATGCATTCTTCTACGGTGAGGCCAAAGAGCGTTGCGGCCATGTTCATGGTCAGCAGCATCGAAGTCAGCGGCGACGTGCCGGGATTGCAGTCGGTAGCGATCGCGATCGGCACGCCGGCATCGCGCAGCGCCTGAACCGGCGGCTTCTGTTTTTCGTGGATGGCATAGAAGGCGCCGGGGAGAAGCACGGCAACGGTGCCGGAGGCGGCCATTGCCCTGACGCCGTCCTCACCCAGATATTCGACGTGATCGGCAGAAAGCGCGCCATAGGAGGCGGCAAGCTTCGCGCCACCGAGATTGGAGAGCTGTTCCGCATGCAGCTTCATCGGAATGCCGAGCGATTTGGCAAGATCGAAGACGCGGGCGATTTCGGCCGTCGAAAAAGCGATGCCCTCGCAGAAGCCATCGACCGCATCGACGAGCCCTTCGGCATGGGCTTGGCTAAGGCCCGGCAGCACGACGTCAGTAATATAATCGCCATTGCGACCCTTGTAGTCGGCCGGCGTGGCATGCGCGCCGAGATAGGACGTGACAACGCGTACCGGACGAACTTGCGCCAGTTTGCGCGCGGCGCGCAACATTTTCAGTTCGGATTCGATGCTCAGGCCATAACCGGACTTCACTTCCATGGTGGTAACACCCTCGGCGAGCAGCGTATCGAGCCGCGGCAGCGCGACGGCAACGAGTTCATCGACAGAGAGAGCGCGGGTCGCATTGACGGAGGAGACGATGCCGCCGCCGGCGCGGGCGATTTCTTCGTAGCTCGCGCCTTCCAGCCGCATCTCAAATTCACGGGCGCGATTGCCGCCATAGACGATGTGCGTATGGCAATCGACCAGCCCGGGCGTCACCCAGCGTCCTTCGAGATCGATCGTTTCTGCGCCGGAGGTATCGGGCAGATCGGCTTCGCTGCCGGCAAAGACGATACGGCCACCCTTTGTCAGGATCGCGCCCTTCTCGATCGTGCCGAGCCGCGCCTCACCCTCTTTCAAGGTCGCGAGACGCGCATTGCGCCACAGGCGGCTTGCCGCGCCGTTTTCCTTGCCATCTTTGAGGCCATCTTCGGAAAAATTGTTCCCACCCATCAGCTTTACGCCTTTCCTCGTTGGCTCATAATGTATATACATAATCGAAAGGCTGACAAGAGGGATTTTGGACTCCGTGTCCGAAAGGAAAGGGTGAGACCATGACGATACTTCATGCACGCACGGCTTTGCTTGGCGACGGATGGCACGAGAATGTGCGATTGACCCTCGAAGGCGGTCGCATTGCTGAGATCGCAACGGATGTTGCGGCGGAAAGCGGCGATGACCGACAGGATATCCTCGTTCCCGCAATGCCGAACCTGCACAGCCACGCCTTCCAGCGCGCCATGGCAGGCCTAGCCGAAGTCCGCGGCCCGGCGAACGACAGCTTCTGGAGCTGGCGCACCGTCATGTACAAGTTCGCCCTGTCGATGACCCCCGATCATGTCGAGGCTGTTGCCGCACAGCTCTATATGGAGATGCTGGAAGCCGGCTTCTCTCGCGTCGGCGAATTCCACTACCTGCACCACGACAAGGACGGCAGCCATTATGCCAATATCGCCGAACTGGCCGAGCGCATTGGCGCCGCCAGCGACGAAACCGGCATCGCCTTAACGCTACTGCCCGTCTTCTACGCCCATTCCGGCTTTGGCGGCGCCGCACCTATCGAGGGCCAGCGCCGCTTCATCAATTCGATCGAGAGCTTCGAAGCGCTGATGGCCGGCTGCCGCACGATCACCAGCCGCCTTGCCGGCGCCGAACTCGGCATCGCGCCGCACAGTCTGCGCGCCGTGACCCCGGAGGAACTGGCAAAGCTCGTGCCGATCGCCGGCGACGGGCCGATCCATATCCACGTCGCCGAGCAGGTGAAGGAAGTGGAAGACTGCATTGCCTGGTCGGGTGCCCGCCCGGTGCAATGGCTGCTCGATAACGCCCCGACGAACGATCGCTGGTGCCTGATCCATGCCACGCACATGACTGAGGACGAAACTCGGCGCATGGCAAGGAGCGGCGCGATTGGCGGCCTCTGCCCGATCACCGAAGCCAATCTTGGCGATGGCGTCTTCGCAGCGCCGCTCTTCCTGGAGGAAGGCGGCCGTTACGGCGTCGGCTCGGATTCCAACATCCTGATTTCGGTACCTGAGGAGTTGCGGCAGCTTGAATATTCGCAGCGCCTGGCGCTGCGCGCCCGCAACGTCATCGCCGCGACCGGCGGCTCCACCGCCCGTATGCTGTTCGACGGCGCACTGGCAGGCGGCGGCGCGGCTCTTAAGGCACCGGCGGGCCTTGCCGTCGGCAACCATGCCGACCTCGTTTCGCTCGACACCAGCGCGGCACCCTACCTCTCCGGCGACCGCATTCTCGATCACTGGACATTTGCCGGCGGCGTCAAGGTTGACGGAGTCTGGGCGCTTGGCCGCAAGCAAGTCGAAGGCGGTCGTCACATCAAGCGGGAGGCAATCTCGGTGCGATTCCGCAAGGCGATGGCTGAACTCATTGCTTAAATATCGCTTTTCCTCCCATTGATTGGCCCCTAAATAACTTGCGGGAAATTCCATGTCTCACACGGAACAGATGGGCGGTATGACCACGAGCAAAGATGCAACCCTGCATCAGCGCATCCTCACCGATATCGAGGGCCAGATCGTCTCCGGCGCCTGGCCGCCGGGGCACCGCATTCCATTCGAGATGGAATTGGCGGATCAATATGATTGCTCGCGCATGACGGTGAACAAGGCGCTGACCCAGCTTGCGCGCGCCGGCCTGATCGAACGGCGAAAGCGCTCGGGCAGTTTCGTCACGCATCCGCAAGCGCAATCCGCCGTGCTTGAGATCCACGACATCAAGTCGGAGGTCCTGTCCCTCAACCTGCCTTATTCACACAGGCTGATAAAGCTTGCGGAGCGGCGCGGACGGCCTGAAGATGCGCACCGGCTGCAATTCGTCGGCTCGGTCTCGGTGGTGGAGATCACCTGCATCCATTATGCCGGCCCGCGCCCCTTCTGCCTGGAAGATCGCGTCATCAATCTTTCTGCCGTGCCGGAGGCGGCCACGGCCGATTTCGAGACCTTGCCGCCCGGCCCCTGGCTGCTCAACCAGGTGCCGTGGAGCACCGCCGAACACCAGATCCGCGCTGTATCGGTCGAGGGCGATACTGCCGCCAACCTCGACGTTCAGAAAGGCACGGCCTGCCTCGTGGTCGAACGACGCACTTGGAGCGCGGCCGGCCCGATCACGCATGTCCGCCTGACCTATCCTGGGGATCGCCACAGCCTAGTCGCCCGTTTTACACCGGCAAGCTGACCGTTTTTTCCCGGCATTGCTCTTACGGGCGCTGCGGGGACTCGGTCGGCGGCGGAATGAGGCTTTCGGATTGACGGACAGGCTGGGCGGGATCGACCAGCAGGATACTGAGCGCAATCAGAACCAATGCCAGAATCAGGAGGATTCCGATCAAAAGCGGACGAATCGCGGTCATTTCGTTCTCCAATCTCCCCAGCCCAGCGCAAAAGCGCGATAGGGAATTCGAGATAACCAGCGCAGTCTAACGGTAAAAGTTAAGCATTGTTTGATGTTCTGGGAAATAATAGGCCTTTTCCAAGAATTTCTGGCCGTACCGGACGACACGATCATCTCACGCTTGTTTGAGTAGCGAGTGATGAAAGCGGCGCCTAGGATCGGGATGCAGATGGCGCAAACGCATTGCGCGGCCTGCTGCCGATCAATTTCAACCCTCCATATCCTCCATGTCAAAGACGACCGATAGATCGCTCGGCCCGTATATCAAGGGAGTTAATGCCTATGCATCGCAAACGTCTGATCACGGCTGCGCTGACGCTTTCCGTCGCCATGCTTGCCGCGCTGCAAAACGCTGATGCCGCCGAGCTCGTGAAAGTGCGCGGCACCGTGGAAAGCCTCGACGGCGATACGCTTAAGGTCAAGTCCCGAGATGGCAGCGACGTGACTGTCGCGCTGAAATCCGACCGGAACGTCGGCGGCGTCGTCCAGGCCGCCGTCAGCGACATCAAGCCGGGCGATTTCGTCGGCATAGCCTCGCAGCCAACCGACAGCGGCATCAATGGCGCTCTGGAAGTAGTCATCTTTCCGGCCTCGATGAAGGGAACCGGCGAAGGCGATCGCCCCTGGGATTCGGCGCCGAACAGCTCGATGACCAACGCCACGGTCGCCAATGCCGTGACCTCCGTCGACGGTCCGACATTGACGCTCACCTACAAGGGCGGCGAACGCAAGATCAGCATCCCCAAGGGCACGCCCATCGTCACGCTGACATCGGCGACGAAAGCCGATCTGAAGCCCGGTGCCGGCGTCTTCATCACAGGCGAGCGCAACGCCGATTCCACAGTCTCTGCCGACCGCATCGCCGTCGGCCTCAATGGCACCGTGCCGCCGATGTGATAACCGCGAGAGCTGCGAGCAGCCTCGCGGCCTTGAACTCGACCTCCAAAAGTAATACCTCTTATTGAAATGTTATTACCGAGGAACGGATGAGCACGACGGTAACAGCAAAAGGACAGGTTACGATTCCCAAGGCTGTTCGCGACATGCTTGGGATCCGCCCCGGAAGCCAGGTCGATTTTCGCCGGATGCCTGATGGCAGTATCGTCGTCGTCCCGTTGGACGCGCAGGAGCAGGTTAGCCGATTCAGCAAATTCCGTGGTCATGCCGGAAGAGGAATGACCACGGACGAGATCATGGCGTTGACGCGCGGCGACGACTGACGTGATTTTCGTCGATTCCAACATATTGCTGGATATCCTTACGAATGATCCGGTGTGGTACGACTGGTCGCTCGCGCAACTCGATGCCGCAAGCCTTCTCGGCCCCTTGTGCATCAACGATATCGTCTATGCCGAAGTTTCTGTCCGTTACGACAGGGTCGAGGATCTCGACGACATGCTTGCCGAGACCGGTCTTCGCATCGAGCCGATTCCGCGGGCAGCACTTTTCCTCGCCGCCAAGGTTTTCGCTCAATATAGAAAATCGGGCGGAACGCGCGGCGGCGTCCTACCCGATTTCTTCATTGGCGCTCATGCAGCCGTCAGCGGTCTGTCTCTTTTGACACGCGATACGAAGCGCTTCCGGACCTATTTCAAATCGGTCACGCTCATCAGCCCGTCGGAAACTTGAAGTGACACGGAAACCCTATTCCGCCGCCTGTGCATGCGGACGATGATCGATCGCTTCGTCCTCAACCGGCTTCGGCTGCTTCCAGGCGATCAGCCGGTAGAACATCGGGATGAAGAAGGTGGCGATGAAGGTTGCCGCCAGCATGCCGACGATAACGCCGGTGCCGATGGCATGGCGGCTCGCCGAACCTGCACCGCTGCTGATCGCCAGCCGCACGACGCCGCTCCATGCACGATGAAACCGCTCATTAGGCGCTCGCATGCCGCATGGCCTCGGCCAGCGAAATGTCCGACTTGATTTCCCGCGTCGACATCGAGGTCACCGTATGCCTGACGCCGGGCAGCCTGTTCAGTTCCTGCCGCAACAGCCAGTCTAGAGCAGCCATGTCGGTGGCCAGGATATGGAGGAGATAGTCCGCCTCCCCCGTCGTCGCATGGCAGCGCCAGATCAGCGGATGCCGGCGCACGGCCGCTTCGAAAGCATCGAAGCGCTCGACATCGATGGAGACCTGCACGAAAGCCTCCAGGCCGAAGCCGAGGCGGGCGGGATCGAGAAGTGTCCTGTATCCCCTGATCACGCCAGCTTCCTCCAGCGCCTTTACGCGCTTCCAGCATGGCGTCTTGCTGAGGCCGGCGAGATCGGCAAGGACCGCAAACGAGATGCGGGCATCGGCTTCGAGGGCGGCGATGATCTTGTGATCCAGGGCGTCCAATTCCATCGTTCTCTCCATAGCAGAAAAATTTATCGATCGTACTCTATTTCTGCGATTTTGGATGACAAATAGAAACAATGTTCGAGCCGAAATTTCGTATTCTGCAGAAAGAGCAAACATGCTTGACGGCCGAGAACCGGAACAAAGGGAACGAGGATGCAGAAGAAAGACTATTACGCGCGCATCGAAGCGCCCGAAATGCGCGACTACGGCGTTTACCTGCAATGCGACAAGCTTCTTGCCTGCCAGAAGCCGCTTGGCGGCATGGTCAATGGCGACGAATTGCAGTTCCAGATCGTGCATCAGGTCGAAGAGCTCTGGATGA
The DNA here is from genome assembly GCF_008370325.1 of Martinezella tropici. Classification (GTDB taxonomy): domain Bacteria; phylum Pseudomonadota; class Alphaproteobacteria; order Rhizobiales; family Rhizobiaceae; genus Rhizobium; species Rhizobium tropici_B. Next base: position 319,764 of record NZ_VNIP01000009.1, read on the forward strand.
AGCTCATGGCCTACTCACTGGTCGATGTCATCGCCTTCATGGAGGAGCGCAACACCCATCGCGTCGTCACGCTGATGGGCCGCGTGCACCGGATCATGCGCATGATGACCGCGCAGCTCGATCTCCTGGAAACCATGTCGCCGAAGGAATATCAGCAAATCCGCCTACAGCTCGGCAATGGCAGCGGCCAGGAATCGCCCGGCTTCAAATTCCTGCTGCGTATGCCGCCGGACATCTGGCATGCCTTCAAGGCGAACTATCTCGATGCCGCCGGCCTGACGGTCGCAGACATTTATGACGGGAAATATGATCACGGCGACAGCTACGTGGTCGCCGAGGCGCTGGTGGAATATGATGAGCTGTTCCAGAAATTCCGCGCCAACCATATCTACCTGATCCAGCGCTCCATCGGGCTCGGCTCGAAATCGCTGAAAGGCCGCCCGGTCGAACTGCTGCAGGCCGGCACCCGCCATCGCTTCTTTCCCGACCTCTGGGACATCCGCGCCGAGATGACCGATCGCTGGGGCAGCGAATATGGCATCGTCCGCGATTCCATTTCCAACCACGACGCTGCCGAATAGGCGCTGACTGGAAACTGCCCTCCGCTGCCGCCGATTTCAGCGGGGGCCTTTTGCGGGCCTGGGCTGCTGGATAGCCTCCACCCACCTGGCAAACGCCGCCAAGGGCGTCGCGATCGCGGTCCCTTCCGGGCATGCGGCCTGCAATCGATGGGCGCACAGGTCGACGGGGACATCTTCTTCCTGGTCGTAACGGTCAAATCCGCAATACTCCTCTCTCATCAAGCAAATCACCCGATCGCTTCCGGCGCCGGGAAACCGATGGCGCCTTCCCGAAAGGCGGCATGAAGCCGCGATTTCAGCTCATGAGATGCAAAAACCATGAAATATAGCCTATTGCATAAATTTGTTATGTGGCATATTTATTTAGTAACTTCAAAATCCGATCCTCCCCGGAGCCCCGCATGACGCAAATTCAGGAAGCCGCCGCGCAAGAACGCGCATGGAAGTTCGCGAGCCATGACGAGGACGACCGCCCCAGCCTTCCGGAAGTCAATTCGACCGTTAAGGTTCCCCATGCCGGCAGCTGGATCCGGCGCCTGATCGCTTTCCTCGGCCCAGGCTATATGATCTCCGTCGGATACATGGATCCGGGCAACTGGGCGACGGATCTCGCCGGCGGAGCGCAGTTCGGCTATACGCTGCTTACCGTCATCATGCTGTCGAATCTGATGGCGATCCTGCTGCAGGCGCTGTCGGCAAGGCTCGGCATTGCCACCGGCCGCGACCTCGCCCAGGCCTGTCGCGATCATTATCCCCGACCCGTCAATCTGGCGCTCTGGTTCGCCTGCGAACTCGCGATCATCGCCTGCGACCTCGCGGAAGTCATCGGCACGGCAATCGCGCTGCAGCTGCTTTTCGGAATTCCGCTGATCGGCGGCGCGCTGATCACCGCGCTCGACGCCTTCCTGCTGCTGCTCCTGATGAACAAGGGCTTCCGCTACCTCGAGGCCTTCGTTATCGCGCTGCTGATCGTCATCGCCACCTGTTTTGCCATCCAGATTGCCGCCGCCTCTCCGCCGGTCGCCGCGATCCTACACGGCTTCATCCCTTCGCCAGCGATCGTCACCAATCACGAAATGCTCTACATCGCCATGGGCATCATCGGCGCGACGGTCATGCCGCATAACCTCTACCTGCACTCCTCGATCGTGCAGACACGGGCCTACAAGCGCACGGAAGAAGGACGTCGCGACGCCATCAAATGGGCAACCATCGACAGCACCGTCGCACTGATGCTGGCGCTGTTCGTCAACGCCGCGATCCTGATCGTCGCTGCCGCCGCCTTCCACACCACCGGCCACTCCGATGTCGCCGAGATCGGCCAGGCGTATGAATTGCTGTCGCCGCTGCTCGGCCTCGGCATCGCCTCGACGCTGTTTGCGGTGGCGCTGCTCGCCTCCGGCCTCAATTCGACGGTTACCGCGACGCTTGCCGGCCAGATCGTCATGGAAGGCTTTCTCCGGCTGCGGATTCCGCATTGGGCAAGGCGGCTTTTGACCCGCGGCCTCGCAATTATTCCGGTTGTGTTCGTAACCGCCATCTATGGTGAAAAAGGCACGGCGAATCTGCTGGTGCTGAGCCAGGTTGTCCTGTCCATGCAGCTGCCTTTCGCGGTCATCCCGCTGGTTCAGTTCGTGACGAATCGCGAGAAAATGGGCAGTTTCACCGTATCCCGAAACATTGCCATCCTTTCCTGGGCGGTTGCGGCCATCATCCTGCTGCTGAACTTCAAGCTGCTCTACGACACCATCTTCGGTTGACGAATCATTTTGAACGCGCGAATCTGGATCTGTGGATGATCACGACAATTAACCGACTCGTAATATTTGCCTAGATTTCGCCACGATTTGCCCTAGTTTGGGCCCACCGCTATCTGCAGGGTTCCTCACTTCATGGCCGAAAGTCCATTGCGCGTTCAATTTCCTGCAGAGGCTGCCATGCAGGCGCGGCCGCATCATGATTTTCACATTCCGTTTTTGCCGCGTTCTGCCCATCTGCGCCACCTGATCGCGATCGGCCTGGCGGGCACCGCATCCTTCGGCCTTCTGGCAACTGTGCTCTATCCGCTGCTGGCGCGTCATACGATCGAACAAGCCGTGCCTGTGCGCACGGCCGAGCTGGCGCGGCCACAACCTGCAATGCACAAGAGCAGCCGGTTGGCGGCAAAGCAGCGTTTCGACGGCGCCCGCTTCGCTCAGGTCGCGGAAAAGCTCTCCAGCGGGGAAACCCGCATCTTCACCTATCACCGCACGACACTGGTCTTCAAATCCGACGAGGCCGGAAGTGCGCGCAACAGCGCCGAGGCCATCAATGTCGCCTATGGCGGCGAGCGTGCCGACAATTTGGTGTTCTCACCACCGTCGCTTTCGGATATCCGCAACGGCATCTATCCGCAAACCACGCATTATGATGCCGTCAGACGCTCCCGCTTCCCCATTCGCGGCGTACCGCTGAACGTCAGCGTATCGAGGGCGACGACCAGCGAGCAGGGCCGTGAATTCCACCGGCTGGTCTCCATGCCCAAGGACAAGCAGGAACTGCAGGACATCCTGGCTTCCGCGGGCCTCGGCAGCGACGCCGGCGACGAGTTGCAGCGCGCCCTGGAGACCGATACGGTTTCGCCCGGCGACAGCCTGGAACTGCTGCTCGAGAAGACGGGACCGAACGCCCGCCCGAAACTGATCATGGCCCGTCTCAGCGGCGACAAGACGCCGGAGCGGGTCGTTGCCCGCGACGATGCCAACGGCTTTGTGCCGATGGCCAACGACAGGCTGTTTTCGACGCTCTATAGCGAAAGCCAGGCCGAAGCGCCGTCCTCTTCGGAAGTAGCCGCGGTCGATTTCAGAAACGTCGACGGCAATGACGAGGCTGCGGTCAGCGCCAAGCTGGAGAGATCCGGCCTGAGCAAGGAATATGCCTTGCAACTCATCAAGCTCGCCAAGGCCAAAGGCGTTTCGCTGACCAGCCTCGAGGATGCTCCCGACAGCGTCGACCTTCTCTTCCGAAAGTCCGATGACGGCCGCAACGAGCTGATGTTCATCGAATTCCACGCCGATGGCGACACGCATCGCTTCTACCTGCATAAGGACGGAAGCGAAGGCTCCTCGGAATTCTACGATGAAAGCGGCCATTCGATCGCCAAGTCGCTGGTGCACCGCCCCGTGCCGAACGGAACGCTCGGCGATGGTTTTGCCTGGCGCATCCATCCCATTCTCGGCGTGAAGAAATTCCACAACGGCGTCGATTTCCGCGCGCCGATGGGTAGCCCCATTCAGGCGGCCGGCGACGGCGTCGTCGAGAAGATTTCCTGGGAAACCGGCTACGGCAAATATGTCCGCATTCGTCATGACGGCGGCTACGAGACCACCTATGCCCATATCTCCGCAACGCCGCAGTCTCTGCGTGTCGGCCAGCGCGTCACGCAGGGGCAGATCATCGCCTATGTCGGATCGACGGGCTACTCCACCGGCCCGCATCTCTATTACGAATTGCGCGTCAACGGCCGTTATGAAAACCCGCTGACGGCGCAATTGCCGGCCGGCACGAATCTCACCGGCAAGTCGCTCGACAGCCTGCGCTCGCAGGTCAGCCACGTCGAGAACATCATGAGCTACCTCGACGTTCCGCCGGCCCGCGACAATTCGCCTACGCCCTTCGCCAGCTTCGATCAGGGGCCGAATTTAGGACCAAGCTTCGGGCCGAACCATTTCGGCGCGCCGTAAGCCGAAACCTGCGTGGTCATTTGCAATCCGCGCGGGCTGGTCATGGCGCCTCCGCGCCGAATGCGATAACAATTCTCCGATACATCGCCAATGGAGACGATATCGCCGCGCCGTGTGAATAGGCACGCCGAAATCGTCCCACGGCAATCCGCAAGGAGCAGACTTTGGCGCGCAAGCCGTTGCCGGAACCGAAGGATACGCTGCCAGGCGAAAGCAGGCGCCTGCGCGCCGATGCGCAGCGCAACCGCGACACGCTGATCGAAGTCGCGGCGCAGGCCTTCGCCAGCCACGGCACCGCCGCCTCGCTGGAGGATATAGCACGGCGGGCGAATGTCGGGATCGGAACGCTCTATCGCCATTTCCCCAGCCGGGAGCATCTCGTGGAAGTGGTCTATCGTCACGAAGTCGAGGCGCTATGTGCTGCGGCCGAGACGCTCTCCGGCGAACTTGCCCCCGATCAGGCCCTCGAGGAATGGATGCATCGCTTCGTCGGATATCTCGCCACCAAGCGCGGCATGGCCGACAGCCTGCGCATTCTCGTCAGCAGCAACTCCAAGCTCTTCGCCGACAGCTACGGCAAGGTGCCCATCGCACTTGCCGGCCTGATCGAAAGAGCGGTCACCGCCGGCTCGATCCGCGCCGATGTCGACAGCACGGACGTGCTGCATGCCCTCTCGGGGGCCTATTCCATGCCCAATTCGCCGGAATGGCACGATCGCGCTCGGCGTCTTGTGCGCCTGTTGATGGATGGATTGCGCTGGGGTGCTCCGAAAATGCAGAGGCCACAAGGGGCCTGATAATCGGAAGGATGCTTCCTATATCTTTGAACTGAGATCGTCAGGCGAGTTTGGTTCTGCCGCAGCTAATGTGGTTGCGACAGAACCAAACCCACCTGAGATTCACCAAAGCTGAGGAGAGCAAGAATGTCCGAAAGGCCAGTTAAAATTCCCGGTCCGGATCATCCCATCACGATCGAGGAAAAGCATGCCCATGTCACCGTCTCCGTCGCCGGCAAGGTGATTGCCGATACGCATCATGCGCTATCGCTCAAGGAAGCATCCTATCCGGCCGTGCTCTACATTCCCCGCAAGGATGTCGACATATCCCTGCTGCAAAAGACCAATCACGAGACCTACTGCCCCTACAAGGGCGAATGCTCCTACTACAGCATCCCCGCCGGTGGCGAGCGTTCCGTGAACGCCATCTGGAGCTATGAAAATCCATATGCATCCGTCGGCCGGATCAAGGACCACATGGCCTTCTATCCGGATCGTGTCGATTCCATCAACGTGAAGGCTTAAAGGGCAAGGCCGCTCGACGCATCGAAGACGTAGACCTGCTCCGGGCTCACCGAGACATTCAACGATTGGCCATAGCGTACCGGCGCTTCGCCATCGACCACAGCCGTCACCTGCTCGCCGGCAAGGTCGAACAGCACATGCGTCTGCGCGCCTGTCGGCTCGACCAGCAATGTCTGGCCGGTGAGCGGTGAGCCGCCGCTGGCAAGGCTCAGATGCTCGGGCCTGAGGCCGATCGTCACGCTCTGGCCCGCCTTCACCTTGCGTTCCCCAGCAATGCGCACCGGCGTGCTGTCCTTCAGCCGCACGGCAGGAACGCCCTCGACGCCTTCGACCACGCCGTCAAGGAAATTCATTGCCGGCGAGCCGATGAAGCCAGCAACGAAGAGATTGGCCGGCTTGCGGTAAAGCTCGATCGGCGTGCCCTGCTGTTCGATCCGGCCCTGGTTCAGCACCACAATACGGTCGGCAAGCGTCATCGCCTCGATCTGATCGTGCGTCACATAGATCGAGGTGGTCTGCACCTTCTGATGCAGCGCCTTGATTTCGGAGCGCATCTGCACGCGCAGCTTCGCATCGAGGTTGGAAAGCGGCTCGTCGAACAGGAAGACGGCGGGATTGCGCACGATGGCGCGGCCCATGGCGACACGCTGGCGCTGGCCGCCGGAGAGCTGCGCCGGCTTGCGGTCGAGCAGCTTGGTGAGATCGAGCATGCGCGCGGCCTCGTTGACCCGCTGTTCGATGACCGGCTTGGTTTCGCCCGAGAGCTTCAGGTTGAAACCCATGTTCTCGGCGACTGTCATATGCGGATAGAGCGCGTAGGACTGGAAGACCATGGCGATGTTGCGCTCGCGCGGCGTCATGGCGTTGACCACCTGCCCGCCGATCGACACGTCGCCATCGGTGATTTCTTCTAACCCCGCGATCATCCGCAGCAGCGTGGACTTGCCGCAGCCCGAGGGGCCGACGAGCGCGATGAATTCGCCGTCCTCGATCGAAAGCGAGATATCGTGGATGACGGTCAGCGCCCCATAGGCCTTGTGGATGTTGTGCAGTTCGACGGATGCCATGTTGTTTGCTCCGATGAGAGCAATTCCAGGAAAAGTGCGAAGCGGTTTTCCGTCCGGAATTGCGTCAAAACAAAAAGATAGAGCGGTTCAGAGTTTCCATGAAAAGCTGAACCGCTCTAGGCTCAGGATTTCACGGCACCGGCGGTAAGGCCGGCGATGATATGCTTCTGCGCCAGGAAGAAGACGATGACGGTAGGCAGGATGGTGAGCGTGATGAAGGCGAGCACCAGCTCCCATTCGGTGCCGAATTCGCCGCTATAGACCATCATGCCGAGCGGCCAGGGATAGATCGAGTCCGAATTCAGCATGATCAACGGCAGGATGTAGCTGTTCCAGCTGCCAACGAAGGAGATGATGCTGACGGTCGCGATGATCGGCCGCGAAAGCGGCAGCGATATATGCCAGAAGAAGCGGATATAGCCGCAGCCATCGACAAAGGCGGCCTGGAACAATTCTTCCGGAAGGTTTCGAAAATAATTCCGGAAGAGCAGGATGCTCATGCCGAGGCCGAAAGCCACCTGCGGCAGCACCACACCCCAATAGGTATTGAGCAGGCCGAGATCGCGGATGCGGATGAAGAGCGGCAAGATGGCGGTGGCGGCCGGAAACATCAGGCCGATGAGGAAATAGTTGAGCAAGAAGTTCGAGCCGAAGAACTTCACATGCGCGAAGGCGAAGGCCGCCATGGCCGAGACCGACAGCGTCAGGAACACCGTCAGCACGGCGATGATCAGGGAATTCATCATCTGCCGCCAGTAGCGGTCGCCGAACAGGATACCGGTATAATTCTCGAAATGCCACTCGGCCGGCAGGCCGAAGGGATTGGTGCGGAGATCGCCGAGCGTCTTGAAGCCGCCGAGCGCGGTCGTCAGCAGCGGGATCAGCACGATGGCGGCGATGACGGTCAGCGCCACGTAGAGATAGATCTTCGTGCCGGTGGTCAGTCGAACGGATGAAGCCAGATCAGTCATTGCGCATAAATATCCGTTTGTAGCCGAAGGCGAGGGTAACGCAGATCACGAACAGCACGACGCCGACGGCGCTGCCGAGGCCGACCTGCATGCGGGTAACGCCGAAATTGTAGAGGAAGGTCACCATCGTCTGGGTCGAATTGAACGGGCCGCCGCCGGTGAGCGGCATGATCATGTCAAAGAGCTGCAGCGATCCGACAACGGCGAAGAAGACGGAAAGACGCAGCGTCGAGCCCAGCAGCGGCAGCGTCACATAGCGGAATTTCTGCCAGCCCGTGGCGCCATCGATCTCGGCTGCCTCCAGCACACTCTTGTCTAGGGATTGCATGCCGGCGATGAACAGCATCATGTGGAAGCCGAAATATTTCCACACGATCACGCCGAGCACGGCATACATCGCGAGATCCTTGTCGGCGAGAACATAGGGCGTCGGGGTGCCGAGGAAATGCGCGATTGCGGCAAACAGGCCGTAATCGCCGTCATAGACGAAGCGCCAGATCAGGCCGGCGGCCACTTCGGCCAGCACATAGGGCAGGAAGAAGATCAGCCGGAAGAGCACGACGCCGCGAATGCGGTGCGCCAGCATCGTCGCGAGCCAAATGGCAAGCGGCACCTGAATGGCGATCGACACCAGGATGATGAGCGCATTGTTCTTCAGCGACGTCAGGAAGGCGCCGTTCTTGAAGAGAACCTGGAAATTGCGCAAGCCCACGAACTCGGTCGGCGGGCCGTAGCCGTTCCAGCGATAAAGGCTATACCAGGCAGCTTCCCCCATCGGCAGGATGACGAAGATGGTAAAGAGCAGCAGCGCCGGCGGCAGGAACAGCAGAATGACGGGCAGGCGGCCGCGCGCGGCCGGCGATTTTCGTTTCGCAACGGGCCTTACTCTTGCGACGGAAGGCATGGCGGTCGTGGCGCTGACATCGGTCATGGGCGGTCTCGACGATTGCAATTCAAGGAAAAACCGGCGCCGGCACAAGGGAGTGGCCGGCGCCGGATGCCGCTAGAGCTGGTCCTGTTCGAAGGCGTCCTGGACCTGCTGCGCGCCATCCTTTGGCGAAATCTGGCCGGAGACGATACCGACGGCCACATCGTTGACGACGCGGCCGACCGAAGGGCCGAGATCCTGGTCAAAGAAATTCTGGTGCCAGGTCGAATGCGCCAGCTGGTCGGCGGCGTCATGCATCAGCGGACCCTTGACGCCGTCTTCCGCGCCGACGGCGACCGGAATGATCATCCCGGCCTGCGCCATGGCGCGCTCGTTTTCAGCATTGGTCAGATAGGCGAGGAAATCGAGCGCCTCGGGCGGGGCCTTCTTGGTGACGGCCCAGCCGTTCAGCCCGCCGAGCGTATCTGTGGCAAGGCCAGTACCGCCGGTCACGGCCGGAAAAGCGAAGCGGCCGATATTGTCAGCCGCCAGTCCCTTGCCGTCACCGGAATTGGTGCGCTGGTTGGCAACCGTATTTTCGAAGCCGAGGATCATCGCAGCCTTGCCGTCACCGAAGACGCCGAGCGCCTGCGGCCAGGTGGTGCCGAGATAGCCGGGCTGGAAGGGTTCGAGCTTGCCGAGCTCGGCTAGCTGTTCGCCGGCCTTGATGATGGCGGGATCGTTGAAGCCGTTGCCCTTGCCGTTCTTCGCGTCGTTGAAGACCTGCTGACCGCCGTCGCGCATCACCAGATAGCTCCAGTAGAAGTGAATTGGCCACTTTTCGCCGCCGCCGCCGGCGATCGGCGCAATACCGGCCGCCTTGATCTTCTTGACCGCGGCCAGATAATCGTCCCAGGTCTTGATGACGCTCGCATCGACGCCGGCCTTGGCGAACAGCGCCTTGTTATAGAAGAAGGAAACAGTGCCGAGCTTGTAGGGTACGGCGCTGATCTTGTTGTCGAAGGTCAGGCCTTTCACCGCCGCCTGATTGTAGCTCTTCAGCCAGGCACTATCCTTGGCGTTCATCGCCGCGGTCAGGTCGAGCAGCGTGCCGGTCTGCTGCTGCTGCTTCAAGACACCGCCGCCCCAGCTGAAGAAGAAATCGGGAGCGTCCTTCGATTGCAAGAGCGTCGGCAGCTTCGCCTTGAACGCCTCGTTGGCCAGGAACTGCATCTCGATTTTCGTGCCGGGGTGCTTGGCCTCGTACTGATCCGCGATCTTGCGCCAGACGGCAACATAGTTCGGATCGGTTTCCAGATGCAGCCATTTGACGACGGTATCGGCGGCAGCGCCCGTCGCGCCGGCCAGGATCGCCAAGCCGGTCGTCGCAGCAACGGCTGCGATGCGAAGGGCCTTGGCCCCACGTAGATGGATCATGATTTTCTCCTCCCAAGGGAACCAAGAGCCTCAATATTTTTTCCCTTATGCGGAATAATTCAACGGAGCTTTGCCGAAATGTCAACCACTATCGCTAAATTTTCGGCAGATTGCCCGCGAAATGGCTTGACATTGGGCAAAGGCCATAGGTTATTTAATTCGCATTCCGTTAAAAATACCAGGCCGCAGCCGAGCGGGTCCATCATTCGGCGCCATTCTCATGAAAACAGCAGATCCCGAGCTTATGCGGGCGATAAACCGCTTCAATGTGCTGGATACGATCCGGCGGGCGGGCTCCATCGCGCGCATCGAAATCAGCGACCGCACCCAGCTTTCGACCACCACCGTGTCGGCGATCACGGCATCGCTGCTGGATGACGGGTTGATCCTGGCGCGCACGGAAGGCGACCTGCGCGAGGCGGCCGCACGAGGCCGGCCCCGCGTCATGCTGGAACTCAATCCGGATGCCGCGCGCGTCGTCGGCGCGAAAATCGCCGCTAACCGCATGGTCTTCGTCGTCACGGACTTTCGCGGCGAGGTTCTCTCTACGCTGACGCTGGCGCTGCGCGTCGACCGACAGCCGATCGGCGTCATTGCCGATCTGATCGAGGATGGCGTGCGCCGCTGCGTCGTCGATGCCAACCTGGCCCTCGACGAGATCGATTCCGTCTGCCTCGGCCTGCCTGGTGTCATCGAGCACCGCACCGGCCATGTCCGCACCAGTCCGATCTTCCGCGAGGCGGGCGTCGATTTCGCCAAGGAAATGTCCGAGCGGCTGGGCGTGACCACCATCGTTGAAAGCGATGCACATGCCATCACACTGGCGCACCACTGGTTCGGCAAGGCGAGAGATTTGGACGACATGGTGCTCGTGTCGCTGGAACAGACGCTGGGGCTCGGTGTTCTGCATGGCGGCCAGCTGTTTCGCGGCGCCGGCGGCCTTAGCCATAATCTCGGCGACCTCGTGCTTGGCATTGGCCCGCAAGGCACTGTCAGATTGGCGAGCCTTGCCGGCGAAAGCGCCATTCTTGGCGATCAGCCAGGCGGCGGCCGCTTCGCCGAAGCCATCCGCCTCGGCCGGGGAATGGCGCATGCCAAGACTCTGATCGATGCCGAAGACATCTCGCTGATCAGCGCGGCAATCCGTGCCGGCGAAGCCTGCGGCACGGCGCTCGCCAACATCGTCACCCTGTTTGCCCCGCCGCGCGTCATTCTTGTCGGATCGAGCCTGGCGCTCGGCCAGCCCTTCCTCGACAGCCTGCGGGAGGCCTATTCGTTGGCGATCCCGCCATCGATCAAGGGCGTGACCGAACTTGTTTTCGACCAGTCGACCGACGAGACCTGGGCGCAGGGCGCCGCGGTCGTCGCGCTGCGCGAACTCTACGAATCGCCCTGGGGAACGACGGGACCGGCACCGGCCCTCTGATTTCGCAGGGACAGCAAAGACAATTCATCTGGAGGAAATCTATGAACAAGGTCGGCATCGGCATAATCGGCTGCGGAAACATCTCCGGCGCCTATCTCACCGCCATGAAATCCTTTCCCATCCTCGATATCAAAGGCGTGGCCGACCTCAATCGCGAGCTCGCGGAGGCGAAGGCCGCCGAATTCGGCCTGAAGGCGGTCGATATCGCCACCCTGCTCGCTGACCCCTCGATCGAGATCATCGTCAACCTGACCATCCCGAAGGCGCATGTCGCCGTCGGCCTGCAGGCGCTGGACGCCGGCAAACATACCTATTCGGAAAAGCCGCTCGGCATCAATTTCGCCGAAGGCAAGACGCTTGCGGATGCCGCGGCCGCCAAGGGCCTGCGCATCGGCGCAGCCCCCGACACCTTCCTCGGCGGCGGCCACCAGACGGCGCGTGCTATCATCGACGAGGGCGCGATCGGCATCCCGGTCGGCGGCACCGCCACCTTCATGTGTCCGGGACATGAGCGCTGGCATCCGAATCCGGTTTTCTATTATGAAGTCGGCGGCGGCCCGATGCTCGACATGGGTCCCTATTACATCACCGATCTCGTCAACCTGCTCGGCCCGGTTTCGCAGGTTGCCGGCTTTGCCGTTACCCCGCGCAAGGAGCGCATCATCACCAGCGAGCCGCGCAACGGCGAATACATCCTCGTCCATGTGCCCACGCATGTCGCTGGCGTCATGGCCTTTGCCAATGGCGCCGTCGTCCAGATCGGCATGAGCTTCGATGTTGCCGGCCACAAGCACGTGCCGCTCGAAGTCTACGGCACCGAAGGCACGCTGATCGTGCCCGATCCCAACCGTTTCGGCGGCCCTGTGGAGTTCCTGAAGAAGGGCGGCGAATTCGCCGAGCGCGAAATCACCGCTCCCTATGCCGACGGCAATTACCGCTCGCTGGGCGTCGCCGACATGGCGCACGCTATCCGCTCGAACCGGCCGCACCGCGCCAATGGCAGCCTCGCACTGCACGTGCTCGAAGTCATGGAAGCCTTTCAGGCGGCCTCCGACAGCGGGCGCACGGTCACCATCACGACGCAAACGGAGCGTCCGGCCCCGCTGTCCGAATCTCTGGTGGATGGGCAGATCGGCCGCTAACCAAGTAATTTCAGGAGGATTATCATGCGTGAAGCACTTATCGTCTGGGGCGGCTGGAGCGGCCACGAACCGCAGGAATGCGCCCACATCATCCGCGACATGCTGGAAGAGGACGGCTTCAAGGTCTACCTCGAAAACAGCACCGAAGCCTTCGCCGATCCCTCGATCCACGATCTCAGTCTGATCGTGCCGATCGTCACCATGTCGAAGATCGAGAAGGAAGAGGTGAAGAACCTTGCCGCCGCGATCGAAAGCGGCGTCGGCATCGCCGGCTATCATGGCGGCGCAGGCGACTCGTTCCGCGAAAGCGTCGAGTACCAGTTCATCATCGGCGGCCAATGGGTCGCCCATCCCGGCAACATCATCGACTATACGGTCAACATCACACGGCCGGACGACCCGATCATGGAGGGGATCACCGATTTCCCCTACACGTCGGAGCAATACTACATGCATGTCGACCCATCGAACGAGGTGCTGGCGACCACGACCTTTACCGGTGACCATGCCTACTGGATCGACGGCGTCGTCATGCCCGTCGCCTGGAAGCGCAAATACGGCAAGGGCCGCGTCTTCTATTCTTCGCTCGGCCACCAGGCCAAGGAATTCGATGTGCCGCAGATGAAAACCATCTTCCGCCGCGGCGCCAACTGGGCGGCACGCTGAGCGCTGCCCCTTTCGAAAAAGCCGCTCCTCACATCCTTTGAGGGGCGGCTCTGCGCAAGCATCCTTATGAGGCTCGGCCAGCCGCAGCCTCATTGCTTCGAGCAAATCGCAGTCGGAGCAGACCGGACAAGCGCCGCGATAATCATTCGCGAAAACACCGTACGACATTCGTTCTTTCGAGCCCCCTTTTCAGCCCATTCCCAGACATTCCAAACTATCAGCCTCGCCCCCAGCGGCTAACTCTGAGCCAGAACACGCGCGCCGCAGACGCGGAGGAGCAGTCATGCGCCTCGACCGGCCGAACGGCAGGGCCGCGACGGAAGGCTCGCCTGGCTTCATTTCCAATGCCGATCAATCGGTTACCGGTTTTGTTATTTATCCCTAAAATAGGCCTCTGACGAGATTCATGAAGCGAAGCTGAAACGCGACCAGTTTTCGTTTGACATTCCTTTATCTTCATTTATCGTCATTCTTGTTTCGGTTTTCGCGTGAGGGATGCAAATCGAAACAAGGGGAGGAATAATTGTCCGAAAATCAGATCAATACGGAAAACGGCATGGTTTGCGGCATCGGCCGCGCCGCCACTGACATCGTGCGGCGCAACTCTCGCCGACGCGATGTTTCCGCAGGCAGATCGGCACAATCCACCTCCCGACAACCATAATCTCAGCAAAAGACACCGCCCGGCGACGGCATTTCCGGACGGATTAGTCTCTTCGCGATCCTCGCGGCAGCATCGATATGCGACGCATGGAAGGAATTTATCGTGCTTGAACTTAGAGGCGTATCGAAGTCGGTCGGCGGCGAGACGCATATCGCAGAAACGAACCTGACGCTGCAGCGCGGCACGCTGAATGTGCTGTTGGGACCGACGCTTTCGGGCAAGACGTCGCTGATGCGGCTAATGGCCGGGCTCGACAAGCCAAACGCAGGAACGATCCATGTCGATGGCGTCGACGTCACCGGTCAGCCGGTGCAGCGCCGCAACGTCGCGATGGTCTACCAGCAATTCATCAATTATCCCGCCATGACCGTCTACGACAACATCGCCTCGCCGATGCGACTGAGCGGCAAAAGCGCCGCGACCATCGACAAGGAAGTGAAGAAGGCAGCCGATCTTCTGCGCCTTGGCCCTTTTCTCGATCGCCTCCCCTTGAGCCTTTCCGGCGGTCAGCAGCAGCGCACGGCGCTTGCCCGCGCCATCGTCAAGAACGCGGGGCTGGTGCTGCTCGACGAGCCGCTCGCCAATCTCGACTACAAGCTGCGTGAGGAGCTGCGCGCCGAATTGCCGAAAATCTTCGCCGAATCCGGCGCCATCTTCGTCTATGCCACGACAGAGCCATCCGAGGCCCTGCTCCTCGGCGGCAATACCGCAACCTTGGCGGAAGGCCGCATCACCCAGTTCGGACCGACGATCGAGGTCTTCCGCAACCCGAAGGACCTGATCACCGCCACCACTTTCGCCGATCCACCGCTGAACACGATCATGCTCGACAAGCGCGACAGCGAATTCGTGCGCGACGGCAATATCCGCCTGCCCGTGCCGAAGGATCTTCAGGACCGGCCGGATGGCCGTTACACGATCGCTTTCCAGCCGCATCATTTGGCGCTGGCGCCGCAAACGCCGGAAGCTGTCGCCGCGTCGGCAACAGTGAGCGTCTCCGAGATCACCGGTTCGGAAAGCTTCATCCATATCGATGTTTCCGGCCAGCGCTGGGTGATGCTGACCCAGGGCGTGCAGGATATCGATGTCGATGATATGATCGATGTCTATATCGATCCGCGCCACATCATGGTCTTCGATATCGAAGGCGCCGCCGTCACTCCCGCCCTGCAACAAGCCGCCTGAGGAGGGACAATGGCCCGCATCGATCTTGACCACATCAGGCACGCTTACAACGACCACCCGAAATCCGACGCCGACTATGCGCTGAAGGAAGTGAACCATAGCTGGGAAGACGGCAGCGCCTATGCCCTGCTCGGTCCCTCAGGCTGCGGCAAGACCACGCTGCTTAACATCGTCTCCGGCCTGGTGCAGGCTTCCGAGGGCCGTATCCTCTTCAACGGCAAGGACGTAACCCGGCTGTCGACCCAGGAGCGCAACATCGCGCAGGTCTTCCAGTTCCCGGTCGTCTACGACACGATGACCGTCTACGACAATCTCGCCTTCCCGCTGCGCAACCGGCATGTTCCGGAAGCCGACGTCAAGCGCAAGGTCGATGAGATCATCGAGATGATCGGTCTTTCCGACAGTGCCCACCGCAAGGCTCGCGGGCTGACAGCCGATGCCAAGCAGAAGATCTCGCTCGGCCGCGGCCTCGTGCGCTCCGATGTCAACGCCATCCTGTTCGATGAACCGCTGACGGTCATCGACCCGCATATGAAGTGGGTGCTGCGCTCGCAGCTGAAGCAGCTCCACCGCCGCTTCGGCTTCACCATGGTCTACGTGACCCACGACCAGACGGAGGCGCTGACCTTCGCCGATAAGGTGGTGGTCATGTACAATGGCGAAGTGGTGCAGATCGGCACGCCGAACGATTTGTTCGAGCGCCCGCGCCATACTTTCGTTGGCTATTTCATCGGCTCGCCCGGCATGAACGTCATGCCCGTCGAAATCGAAGGCAGCAGCGCGCGCATAGGCAACCGCACGATCGCGCTGCCCGGCGCGCCGCTGGAAAGACGCGCGGGCCGTTCCGAGCTCGGCATCCGCCCCGAATTCGTCCGCATCGGCCGCGAGGGCATGCCCGCCACCGTCACCCAGGTTGAGGATCTCGGCCGCCGCAAGGTGGTCCGCGCCAAGCTCGACGGCCAGGATATCGTCGCCGTGATCGGCGAGGACCAGACGGTGCCGGCCGAGCCGCACATCGCCTTCGATCCGGCCGGCATCAATATCTACGCCGACTCCTGGCGCATCGAGATGGGAGCCTGACGATGGAGAAGACCTGGAACAACAAAGCTTGGTTCATGCTCATTCCGGTTCTGCTGCTCGTCGGCTTTTCCGCCGTCATTCCGCTGATGACGGTGGTGAACTATTCGGTACAGGACACGTTCGGCAACAACGTCTTCTTCTGGGCGGGCACGCAGTGGTTTGAAGAGATCCTCCATTCCGGCCGCTTCTGGGATTCGATGATCCGCAACCTGATCTTCTCCTTCGTCATCCTGGCGATCGAAGTGCCGCTCGGCATTTTCATCGCCCTCAACATGCCGAAGAAGGGCATCGGCGTTCCCGTCTGCCTGGTTCTGATGGCCTTGCCGCTGCTGATCCCCTGGAACGTCGTCGGTACGATCTGGCAGGTCTTCGGCCGCAGCGATATCGGGCTGATGGGCTATGTGCTGGTCAATCTCGGCATCGACTACAACTATGTCTCCGATCCCGCCGATGCCTGGGCGACGATCATCGTCATGGACGTCTGGCACTGGACGAGCCTCGTCGTGCTGCTCTGCTATGCCGGCCTCGCCTCCATCCCCGATGCCTTCTACCAGGCCGCTAAGATCGACGGCGCCTCCCGCTGGTCCGTCTTCCGCTATATCCAGCTGCCGAAGATGAACCGCGTCCTGCTGATCGCCGTGCTGCTGCGCTTCATGGATAGTTTCATGATCTATACCGAACCCTTCGTCGTGACTGGCGGCGGCCCCGGCAATTCGACGACCTTCCTGTCGATCGATCTCGTGAAGGTGGCGCTCGGCCAGTTCGACCTCGGCCCGGCAGCAGCCATGTCGCTGATCTACTTCCTGATCGTGCTCCTGCTGTCCTGGGTCTTCTACACCGTCATGACCAATTACGATGCGGGAGAAAGCCGATGAGCGGCAAACCCTTCTCCACCACGGCCGATGACGCCGCGATGCACAAGATGGCAGCGTCCAATGCCGCCGCAAATGCCGTTACGGCGACGGGCGCGCGGGTCAGCCGCCGCCATGGCGAAAAAGGTCGCTGGTCCTGGCTGGTGCCGACGATCTATATCGTCTTCCTGCTGCTGCCGATCTATTGGCTCGTCAATATGAGCTTCAAGACCAACGAGGAGATCGTCAGCGGCCTGACGCTCTATCCGCACCAGCCGACGCTGCGCAACTACACGATCATCTTCACCGATCCGTCCTGGTACAAGGGCTACATCAACTCCATCACCTATGTCGTCATGAACATGGTGATCTCGGTCGCCTGCGCCCTGCCTGCCGCCTACGCCTTCTCGCGCTACCGCTTCCTCGGCGACAAGCATGTGTTCTTCTGGTTGCTGACGAACCGTATGGCGCCACCGGCGGTCTTTGCTCTGCCCTTCTTCCAGCTCTATTCGGCCTTCGGCCTAATCGACACCCATATCGCCGTGGCGCTGGCGCACTGCCTGTTCAACGTGCCGCTGGCGGTCTGGATCCTCGAAGGCTTCATGTCGGGCGTGCCGAAGGAGATCGACGAGACGGCCTATATCGACGGCTATTCATTCCCACGCTTCTTCATCAAGATCTTCATTCCGCTGATCGCAAGCGGCATCGGCGTCGCCGCCTTCTTCTGCTTCATGTTCTCCTGGGTGGAACTGCTGATCGCCCGCACCTTGACCACGACCGACGCCAAGCCGATCGCCGCCATCATGACGCGCACGGTTTCGGCCGCCGGCATGGACTGGGGCCTGCTTGCCGCCGCCGGCGTGCTGACCTTGGTTCCCGGCGCACTCGTCATCTATTTCGTCCGCAACTACATCGCCAAGGGCTTCGCGCTCGGCCGCGTCTAAAGGAAAACCGCCATGAATACAGACTTTTCCTGGATGGCCTGGACGCTGCCGACGGTACTGTTCTTTGCGACGATCCTGCTTTTGCTGATCGGCATGGCGGTTTGGGAGTATTTTTCGCCGGGCGGCAATCCGCGCCTCGGCATCCTGCGCTTCGAAACGACACGCGGCGACCGGCTGTTCATCTCGCTGCTGGGCGCCGCCTTCATCCATCTCGCTTGGCTGGGCCTGGGAGGCCCCAGCCTGTGGTGGGCTCTTGCTCTTTCCGTGGTCTACGCCGTCGGCGTCTTCCGTCTGGTCTGAAGCAAACCGATACGGCGGCCGGCGGTCCGGCCGTTCCGAAATGCATTCGCAACCTGTAGGGAGGAATATATGCGAAGACATCTCTTGACGACGACGGCTGTCGCCCTGCTGGCCCTGGCCGGCACGGCCAACGCCGGCATGAGTGAAGCCAAGGCGTTCCTGGACAAGGAGATCGGTGATCTTTCGACGCTCTCGCGCGCCGAGCAGGAAAAGGAAATGCAATGGTTCGTCGATGCGACCAAGCCTTTCCAGGGCATGGAAATCAAGGTCGCTTCGGAAACGCTGACCACGCACCAGTATGAATCGCAGGTTCTGGCACCTGCCTTCACCGCCATCACCGGCATCAAGGTCACCCACGACGTCATCCAGGAAGGCGACGTCGTCGAAAAGATCCAGACGCAGATGCAGACCGGCCAGAACCTCTATGACGGCTGGGTCAACGATTCCGACCTGATCGGCACGCATTGGCGCTACAAGCAGGTGCGCAACCTGACGGATTGGATGGCTGGCGAGGGCAAGGACGTCACCAATCCCAATCTCGATGTCGCCGATTTCATCGGCACCAGCTTCACCACCGCTCCGGACAAGAAGCTTTATCAGCTTCCCGATCAGCAATTCGCCAATCTCTATTGGTTCCGCTACGACTGGTTCAACGACCCGAAGAACAAGGCCGACTTCAAGGCCAAATACGGCTACGAGCTCGGCGTGCCGGTCAACTGGTCGGCCTATGAAGATATTGCCCAATTCTTCACCGGCCGCGATGTCGATGGCAAGAAGGTCTTCGGCCATATGGACTACGGCAAGAAGGACCCGTCGCTCGGCTGGCGCTTCACCGACGCCTGGCTCTCCATGGCCGGCAACGGCGACAAGGGCCTGCCGAACGGCCTGCCGGTCGACGAATGGGGCATCAAGGTCGATGCCAACTCCCGTCCTGTCGGCTCCTGCGTCGCGCGTGGCGGCGATACCAACGGACCGGCCGCCGTCTACTCGATCCAGAAATATCTCGATTGGCTGAAGGCTTATGCTCCGGCGGAAGCACAGGGCATGACCTTCTCGGAATCAGGCCCGGTTCCATCGCAGGGCAATATCGCCCAGCAGATCTTCTGGTACACGGCCTTCACTGCCGATATGGTCAAGCCCGGCCTTGCGGTCATGAATTCCGACGGCACGCCGAAGTGGCGCATGGCGCCGTCGCCGCACGGCGTCTACTGGAAAGACGGCATGAAGCTTGGCTACCAGGACGTCGGCTCCTGGACGCTGATGAAATCGACTCCGGTCGATCGCGCCAAGGCCGCATGGCTTTATGCGCAGTTCGTGACCTCGAAGACGGTGGACGTGAAGAAGAGCCATGTCGGCCTCACCTTCATCCGCGAATCCACCATCCGCGACAAGAGCTTCACCAAGCGCGCACCGGAACTCGGCGGCTTGATCGAGTTCTATCGCTCGCCGGCCCGCGTGCAGTGGTCGCCGACCGGCACCAACGTTCCTGACTATCCGAAGCTGGCTCAGCTGTGGTGGCAGGCGATCGGCGATGCCGCATCGGGTGCCAAGGATGCTCAAGGAGCGATGGATGCGCTCTGCGCCGATCAGGAAAAGGTAATGCAGCGCATCGAACGCGCGGGCGTTCAGGGCGATATCGGCCCGAAGCTCGCCGAAGAGCACGATCTTGCCTATTGGAACGCCGACGCCGTCAAGAACGGTCATCTCGCTCCACAGCTGAAGATCGCCAACGAGAAGGAAAAGCCAGTCACCGTCAACTACGACGAGCTGGTCAAGAGCTGGGCCGACGCGAAGAAATAAGCCAGGTTCATGATGCTATATGGGTGCCGGAGCTCGAAAGAGCTCCGGCATTTTTCGTCCGGATGAAAGTCTTGCAAAAATAACGCTGCGATGACTGTCACAGGCTTGACACATTTCTCGCGAGCACGAACTATCCTTACCCGGATCATGATGTCGACACACATCAGAACCCATTGATATATTTCATGGATTTCTGCATAAGGAGAACAGCGTGAGAAACGGATATTTTGGGCGCAGGACGCTCATCACCGCCATTGGCCTTGTCGCCGCCCTGCCGGCTCTCAGTGCCGATCTGCCGGCACCATTGCCAGACGACAATCTCAATGCCGTTCTATGGGACCAGACATCGGTCGAGGCGCAGGCTAACGCGCTCGGCGCCTATACGCTCGGCCGCATCAGGCTCGACGAAGCATTGGCCGACAAGAACTGGACCGCCGCACCGGTGGAGCAGACGGGCAATTTCCAAGATTTTCCGCCTGCTATCATCCTCGATGTCGATGACACCATCCTCAACACCTCGTCCTACCAGGCGCACAATATCACGGCCGGCACCGGCTTCACGCCGCAGAGCTGGACGCAATATGTTAATGCGCAGCAGGACAAGCCGATCGCAGGTGCGGTAGAATTTACCCAATATGCCGCTTCGAAAGGCGTGAAGGTCTTCTATGTCACCAATCGTACAGCCGATGAGGAAGGCCCGACCGTCGAGGAAATGAAGCGCTTCGGTTTTCCAATGGGCGACAATGTCGATACCTTCCTGAGCGCTAAGGAACAACCGGACTGGGGTTCGGCCAAGGGCACGCGCCGCGCCTTCATCGCCAAGAACTACCGCGTTCTGCTGATGTTTGGCGATAATTTCGGCGACTTCACCGACGACTACAAGGGTAGCGTCGAGGAGCGCCAGAAGGTCTTCGAAGCCAACAAGGCGCATTTCGGCCACGACTGGATCGCCGTCGCCAACCCGACCTATGGCTCATTCGAAAGCGCACCCTACAAGGGGGACTATAAGCTGCCGCCGGAAGAACAGCGCAAGATGAAGCAGGATGCGCTGAAGCCCTGGGATGGGAAGTAGACGTCTTTCGAGGGTGATTGTCAGGCGCGCTCAAGTCCGTGGGACCTTTGTGCCTGGCCCCTCATCCTAGCCTTCTCCCCGCAAGCGGGGAGAAGGGACGATCGCGAAACCGCCAATCGTCAAAGAGACTGAAGCTAAGTGAGGCACGATAACCCCCTCGCCCCGCTTGCGGGGAGAGGGTTGGGGTGAGGGGCCAGGCACAAAATCAAGGCAGAACCGAACTGGCCTGACCGTCATCCACATAGCCAGCTATTAATCAACCCTTCCGCTTCAATTTCGTCGCACCTTCCTCCACCAGCCGCTTCGCCGCCTCGGCGACCGTGATCTTGCCGAAGGCGAGCTGGTCGGCGACGGGGCGCGCGACGTTCGCGTCAAATTCCTGAGAGCCGAGCGGCGCCGGCACGGGATAGGTGCCGACCTGATCCTTCAACAGCTCGATATATTGCACCGTCTGCTGCTCTACCGGATTGAGCGTCGGCAGGATGGCGGCACGCACCGCGGGCGACATCGGCACGCCGCGCTCGACGCCGAGGATCTTGCCGGCGTCGACATCGTTGACGAAGAAATTGATGAATTTCGCCGCCGCTTCACCGTTCTTGCTGGTGGCACCGACGCTCCAGATCAGCGCAGGACGATAGTAGTGGCCGGAGGGGCCGTCCTTCTTCTCGCGTGGCAACGTCGTGACGGCGAGCTTGCTCTTGACCACAAGCTGATAGCCGACGAGCTGGTTGGAATAGGCCATGCCGATCGCCGATTTTCCGAGCGCCAGGCAGTTGCTCTCGATGACGTTCTGGTCGAGCGTCTGGACATCGGCAGAGACAGTGCCGCCGCGTTTGCGCAGGTCTTCCCAGTAGCTATACCACTCCTTGGCATCGTCGACACCGAAGCCGAGCCCGCCCTCCTCCGTAAAGAGGCTCTTGCCGCGCTGGCGCAGCCAGACGTCGAGCACATAATTGTAGCGCGCGCCATAAGGGCCACCCCAATAGCCGCGCTTGCCGGCAGCCTTGGTCATTTCCACCGCAAGATCGGCATATTCGGCCCATGTCGTGGTCGGACCGGGCGGCGTCAGGCCGGTCTTCTTGAACATGTCCTCGTCATAGAACATCGCGAAGGAGTTAAGGCCGAGGCCGACGCCATAAAGCTTGCCGTCGACCGTGGTCAGCTTCAACACGTCCTTGCCGAAACTGTCGATATCCAGCGTCGAAGGCACGAACTGGTCGAGCGGCATGCAGGCGCCGCGTTTCGAATAGTCCGAGATCGTGCTCGGCTCGAGCTGGAAAACGTCCGCGATGTTCTGGCTCGCCATTCCCGTCGCGAGCTTGGCCCAATAGCCCTCGCCGCTGATGCTCTCGCCGACGACGGAGATATCCGGATTCTTGCCGTGGAACAGTTCTGCCACCGCGACCGTGCGCTTGCCGCGATCGGGCGAACCCCACCACATTGCCCTGAGCTGCGTCGCATCGGCAAATGCCGGCATCGCTCCCCCGCCGAAGGCAAGCCCCGCCGCGGTTCCGGCAGCTCCGACCATGAATGAACGGCGATTCATGCGCATGAGATTCCTCCTTCTCTTGCGTTGTCATCCGCGGCGATCTCCCCGACGCCTTCGCGGACAAGGTGGATCGAGGATATGCAACTTCTTTGCACTGCACAATAAAAAATCTTTCTATTGCAAATTTGCATAATTTTGCATAGCGTTTGCGCCATGAACGATATTCGCTCCAAACGCATCAGGCAGGCGGACATTGCCACTGCCGCCGGCGTCTCCGTGTCGACGGTGTCGCGGGTCCTCACCAACGAACCCGGCATCAGCGAGACGATCCGCCAGCATATATTCAAGGTCGCGAGCGATCTCGGCTATCCGCTGAAGACAACAGCCGAGACGACCGCAGGCGGACTGGCGCTGATTGCGAGCGATAGCGTCACCGGGGGCTTGAGCGTTTTCTACGAAGGCATTCTGGAGGGCCTGCGCGCCGGTGCCGCCGAGCGCGGCATGCGCTTCGACATCCGCCTCGTCCGCGAGGCGAGGACCGAGCCGGAACTGGTGAAGGAATATCTTCAGGCCGCCGGCGCCGAAGGCCTCTTTCTCGTCGGCATCGACCCTTCGGAAGAGCTATGCCGCTGGCTTGAGGCAAGCAGCACGCCGACCGTGCTCGTCAACGGCACCGACCCGAAGCTACGCTTCGACGGCGTTTCGCCCTCGAATTTCTTCGGTGCCTACAATGCAACCCAGCGCCTGCTCGATGCCGGCCACCGCCGCATTCTGCATTTGACCGGCTCGCATCGCCAGACGATCCGCGAGCGCATCCGTGGCTTCGAGGCGGCGATCGCTTCCGTGGAGGGCGCAGAAGGCCGCATCGTACCGATGAACTTTCGCGGCAGCTCCAGCCAGGAAGCCCATGACACCACGACTACGATTCTCGCCGAGAAAAGCGGCTACACCGCCGCCTTCTGCATGAATGATTTCATTGCCGTCGGCGTGCTCGACGCCGTGACCGAAGCCGGCCTGCGCGTGCCGGAAGATTTCGCTATAGTCGGCTTCGACGACCTGCCCTGCGCCCTGATGACCAACCCCCGGCTGGCAACCATGCGCGTCGACCGCGCAGCGCTCGGCCGGGAAGCCATCGGCCTGATGATCGCGCGCTTCCGCGACCGCGATGCGCCGGCGCGTCAGATCTGCCACGGCGTCCCGCCGATCGTCGGGGGCACGCTGCCACCCGAAACCTGAAGCTCAATCCCGCCGCGGAAACGATCGAGAAGGCCAACCGATGATCTATGACCCCGCCAGCACCAATCCGCTCGCCGGCAACTCGCTGAAGACCCTCCCAGACATGCGCCGCGCGCTGACCGACCTGTTCGATCCGCTGCTGCCCTATTTTTCGGAAGGCAATGCCCGCGTCCGCATCGACGCCGCCGGCGCGCATTTTGATCGCGCCGCCGCCGATCTCGAAGGTTTTGCCCGCCCGCTCTGGGGCCTGGCGCCGCTCGGCGCCGGCGGCGGCGATTTCCGCCATTGGGATCGCTATGCAGAAGGCCTCGCCAACGGTGTCGATCCTCAGCACCCGGAATATTGGGGTACGGTCA
The DNA here is from genome assembly GCF_008370325.1 of Martinezella tropici. Classification (GTDB taxonomy): domain Bacteria; phylum Pseudomonadota; class Alphaproteobacteria; order Rhizobiales; family Rhizobiaceae; genus Rhizobium; species Rhizobium tropici_B. Next base: position 343,922 of record NZ_VNIP01000009.1, read on the forward strand.
ACGGCCGCGACCAGCGCATGGTCGAGCTGGCAGCCCTGGGCTTTGCGCTAGCCCTCGTGCCGGAAAAGATCTGGGAGCCGCTCGATCAACGCGCCCGCGACAATCTGATCGCCTATCTCAAGCATGCGCGCACCTTCGATTACGCTGACAACAACTGGAAATTCTTCCGCATCTTCGTCGATATCGCGCTTGACCGGCTCGGCGCCTCCTTCGACCACAGCTTGACCGAAACCTATCTGAACGAGCTGGACGGCTTCTACATCGCTGACGGCTGGTATCGCGACGGCAATGTCCGCCGCATCGATCACTACATTCCCTTCGCCATGCATTTCTATGGGCTGATCTACTCCAAGCTCGTGGATGACGATCGCGCCAAGCGCTATCGCGAACGCGCAATCCTCTTCGCCAGGGATTTCCGCCATTGGTTCACGCCCGATGGCGCTACTATTCCCTTCGGCCGCAGCCTGACCTATCGCTTCGCCTGCGCCGGCTTCTGGTCGGCGCTCGCCTTCGCCGATGTCGAGGCGCTGCCATGGGGCGAAATCAAGGGCCTGTGCCTCCGTCACCTGCGCTGGTGGGCCGACAAGCCGATTGCTCATCGCGACGGAACCCTGCCGATCGGCTTTGCCTATCCCAACCTCTTGATGTCGGAGAACTATAATTCCGCCGGCTCTCCCTATTGGGCCTTCAAGGCCTTCCTGCCGCTGGCGCTGCCTGAAACCCATCCCTTCTGGGTAGCGGAAGAAAAGCTGCCAGACAGTGAGCCAGCTATCATCCCGCAAAAGCATCCCGGCATGGTGATGATGCGCAGCAGGGCCGATGTCGTCGCTCTCTCCTGCGGCCAGGAAAACCAGCAGATGCGCTTCGGCGCGGAGAAATACTCGAAATTCGCCTATTCCGCCCGCTACGGCTTCAGCGTCGAAAGCGATGAGCGCATCTTTACCGGCGGGGCCTTCGACAGCATGCTCGCCTTCGCCGATGACGGCCTGCACTATCGCGTGCGCGAGACCAATGAAGAGGCAAAGCTCGCCGGCGAGACGCTCTACGCCAAATGGTCGCCCTACCCGGACGTGTCGGTAGAGACATGGCTCATCCCCTCGTCGCCCTGGCATGTCCGCCTGCACAAGATCACCACGCCACGGCCGTTGCAGACGGCCGAAGGCGGCTTCGCCATCGCAAGACGTGATTTCGAAGCAGACACGCTTTCATCCGTAACCGGTGCCGCTTATGCGATCGGCGAAGAGGATTTCAGCGGCATTCTCGACCTCGGCTCGACGATCACGCGCGAAGGTGTCGCGCAGAAAGCGCCGCCGAACACCAATCTTATCGCCTCGAAGACCTTGGTGCCACAGTTGCGTGGCACGATTCCGGCGGGCGAGACCATTCTCGTCTCGGCCGTGCTCGCAGAGAAGGACACGTCCGCCGTCGATCACGCCTGGACGAAGCCGCCTGCCAGGCCCGATATCGATGCTCTGCGCGCCCTCGTAAAGGACAAGGGCATCAGGGTGAGTGCCATCGAGGCGCCAGGTCGCCTACCATGACGCAATCTTTTTCCGATCGCCCGGCCATCGCCTTTGCCATGCTGCCGTCGCGCACCCAGCATGTGCTGCCGGACGCGCTCATTCAGCGCCTTGGGGCAATCGGTAACGTGCTCGATGCAGCGCCGATGCAGCGCTTCGACGACGCGCGCGCGGCCAAGCTGCTGGCGGAAACCGAAATCCTGATCACTGGCTGGGGGTCGCCGACGATCAACGCCGCCGCACTGGCGCAGGCGCCGCATCTGAGGCTGGTGGTCCACGCCGCCGGCACGGTGAAGGGTCTACTGGGGGACAGCCTGTTCGATCGCGGTATCTTCGTCAGTCATGCCGCCCAGGCCAATGCCCTGCCGGTCGCCGAATTCACGCTTGCCGCCATCATCTTCGCCGGCAAGAAGATCTTTCAGTTTCGTGATCTTTATGTTGCCGATCGCAATCGCAAGCGGACGCAGCCGATCCAGGCTGAGGCCATCGGCAATTACGGCCGCACCGTCGGCATCATCGGCGCTTCTCGCATAGGAAGGCGCGTGATCGAGCTGCTTTCGCCCTTCGATTACCGCATCGTGCTGTATGACCCCATGATCGGCGATGCCGAGGCGGCCACGCTGGGCGTAGAGAAAACCAAGTTGGACGCCCTGATGGCATCAGCCGATATCGTCTCGCTGCATGCGCCTTCGCTGCCGGCGACGCGGCACATGATCGATGCCCAACGCCTTGCGCTGATGAAAGACGGAGCAACCTTCATCAACACCGCGCGTGGCGCGCTGGTCGATGAGACGGCCCTGATTGCCGTGCTGAAAACCGGCCGCATCGACGCAATCATCGACGTCACCGATCCGGAAATTCCGGAGGCGGCATCGGCCTTCTATGACCTGCCGAACGTCTTCCTGACACCGCATATCGCCGGTGCCGTCGGGCTGGAACGGACCCGCCTCGGCGAGATGGCAGTCGACGAGGCAATCCGCTTCATCGAAGGCAAGCCACTGCTCTATGAGATCCGCCGCGAAGACATGGCGCTGATGGCATGACGCGACGCAGCAAATCCATGAAAACACCCTGAAATCGCCCCATTTCGGCACAAGCGAACAACTCGTTTTTAATCATTCCCCGCTAGCAATCTCTATGTGCATGACCGCAAAAGTCCGGCTTCGAATTTTTGCAAAGGATCATGCGCCAACAAAGTTGTTGCTGCGTCCTTTGCGCGCCTGGAAGACGCGCGGCGCAGCAATGAAGAGGTTCTAGTAATGCGTACCCGCGTCCTTTCCATTCTGGCCGTTATGCTGCTTGGCGTGCTGGCAGGCTGCGCCACGGCACCATCGCGCACCCGCAACATCTGCGCGATCTTCGACCAGCGCGACGGCTGGTTCAACAACTGGCAGCGGGCAGCGGAACGCACGGAACGCAAATACGGCGTGCCGGTGCCGATCCTGATGGCGACGATCTACACCGAATCCGGCTTCCGGCCGCGCGCACGCCCGCCGCGACGCTATCTGCTCGGCTTCATTCCCTGGAAGCGCCCGACGACCGCCTATGGCTATTCGCAGGCACTCGACGGCACTTGGGATAAGTACAAGCGCGAGACGGGCAACTGGACGGCAAGCCGTACCAACTTCTCTGACGCCATCGACTTCGTCGGCTGGTATCACTACCAGACTCACCTGCAGACCGGCATCGCGCTGAACGATTCCTACGATCTCTATCTCGCCTATTATTCCGGCGCCAAGGGCTATCTGCAGGGATCATGGCGCGGCAATGGAACCGCTCTTGCCGGCGCCAAGCGCTTTAACGGCATGACGCGGATCTACGCCCAGCAGCTGCCGAGCTGCAGCTGATCTCGAAACCGGAAGGCTTAACGCTGCGGCCCTAAGGCCGCGGCTCCAGCAAGTTCAACCCGCCATCCTCGCCCCAGATATCGGCAACCGATACCTGCTGGCCCGTGCGGCTGCTTTGCAATGCTGCGATACCGCAGAGAACGGACATTGCCCCCGCGCGCGAACCGGCACGCTGCTTCAGCTCGTCGTTCGGGCCGGAGCGCAAAATCATGTTGCGCAGCCGGTCGTCGCCGCCATAGTGCCCGCCGGACGAATGCGGCACCCATATGCGCTCGACATCGCCGAAATTCTTCATGACGACTATCTCGTCCGCCGGCGGCGTCGTCCAGTTCTGCTTCTCGTATTGGCGCAGCTCGATGCGGCCCTTGTGGCCGTTGAAGGCGATGTGATGGCCTTCGATCGGCATGTAAGTATTCAGGGAATAGGAGACGTTGACGCCGCTGCGATAGCGGATCGAAGCGACCATCGTATCAGGGATATCGATGTCCTCGCGGAAAACGCAGGCGTCGCGGACATAACCATCGACGGTGGAAGGCTCCTCGTAAAGGCTTTCGAGCAGCGGCGTCTCGCTGATGTCGAGATAATAGTTGCACTCGTCCTTGTACCGACAGGTGCGACAGCGCTCGCCGCGGAACGGGCCTTTACGGCCGTAATGCTTGAGATCGGCGAAGGCTGCCACCGTTTCCGGATCGGAATCCAGATACCAGTTCAGAAGGTCGAAATGATGCGTCGCCTTATGAACGAAGAGACTGCCGGAATTCTCGACGTAAGCATGCCAGCGGCGGAAGTAATCGGCACCATGGCTGGTGTCGAGATACCAATGGAAGTCGACCGACGTGACCTCGCCGATGACGCCGGAATTGATCAGTTCCTTGATCTTCGCAGCCGTCGGCGCAAAGCGGTAGTTGAAGGAGACATCAAGCCGCTTGCCGGTGCGCGCCTCGGCATTGAGGATGCGCTTGATCTTATCGACTGTCGTCGTCATCGGCTTCTCGCTGATGACATTGGCACCGGCCTCCATCGCCTTGACGATCAGATCGTCATGGGTGGAATCGCGGGTGCAGACGATGACGAGATCCGGCTTCTCGACGCGCAACAGCTCATCGAAGTCGGTATAAACAGGCACCGATGCGCCGATATACTCAAGCGCCCGCTTCGCACGCATGGCATTGAGATCACACACCGCCACAAGCTCGACCTCGTCGCTCCAGCGCTCGACCAGATCCTTGCCCCACATGGTCACGCCGCGGTTTCCTGTGCCGACCAGAACGTAGCGTTTCTTCGATGACTGCATCTGCTCCTCCACAATCTGCAAACAACGATAATGAGGCCTCGGCGGCCTTCATTTACTTCGGCAAAGGCCCCTCACCCCAACCCTCTCCCCGCTCGCGGGGAGAGGGTGCTTTCTTTGCCAAATCCGTGGCGCAATCTAAGCGGCAAATTCAAATGCCTTGCTCCGTCGTCCCCTCTCCCCGCGCGCGGGGAGAGGGCTAGGGTGAGGGGCCAGGCACGAGGACGGGGCGCCCACGTGAAACCCTCATGACCATGGCCAAATACTACGTCCGCGACCTCTCCATCGCCGCCCAATCCGGCTCGACCGACGAACCAAGCCCGATAGCGGCGATAACGGAGCCTATCGCAAGCTGCCCCGCCTCGATCCGCAGCCGCGTACGGCCATTGCTGACACGGTAGAGATCGGAATGCGCCTCGGCGAAGGCTGCCTGCTCCGCCTCCGGCGCTCCCGCCATGCCGTCGACATAGTGATGGCCATTGCGCTCGATATGCGTCATGCCGATCAGCGAGGCTAGCGCCAGATCCTGCTGCACGGCAAGGCCGCCCTGCGTGGTCAGATCCTCCGCCGACATGAAATAGGGGATGCCGTCCTCGGCACTCCATTTGGCGACGCGTGCCCGGTTCAATAGCGAGCGATAGAAACCCTTGCAGGATTTCGAGGAGATGCCGGTATAGCCGAGCCCTCTGGCCGTGACGAAGGTATCGATGTCGGCGTCGGATTCGTCGATCTCCACCGGCTTGAAGGCGGCAAGCGCCTTCACCGGTTTCTCGAAGGCATGCGCACGGGCGATCGGCTGCTCGACGAACAGGATCGATGCCGCAAACCGTTCGAGCCTCGGCTCCGCCTTCACCCGGGCAAGCAGATCGGCCACCGCCTCGGCGGAGGCAAATTGCTCGTTGCCATCAAGCGTCACCGAGTAATTGGGAACCTTGGCATCGATGATAGCGGCGACACGGCAGAGACGATCGATATCGGCCTCCAGCGCGCCAGAAACCTTGACCTTGAAGAAGGTCAGGCCATAGGCGCCGATCGCCTCCTCGAAACTCTCCGGCAGGCCATCGTTCAAACGCTCATTTGCCGGAATATCGCCGGTCACGATGGCATCGACCAGGCCGACCGTATGGCGAGCGGCAAGGCGTGCCGCCGGCTCCAAAGTCGACAAGAAGCCGGGGAGATCGAAGCCCGAGAGATCGCGCGCTGTGGAAGCATCGATGCCGGGGCGGTTCGCCTTGATCGCCTGCGCGACAGTCAGCCCCTCCAACCGGCAGAGGGCATCGAGAACAGCTCGATTGGCGAGCGCCAAACCGAAGGAGGCGACCAGGCCATTCAGCTTCTCCGCCGCCGCGCGGGCATGATGCGAGGCCTCGACGGCTGCATGCAGTCCGAAAGCCGTCGCAGAGCCCGCATTCCTCAACCCCTCAAGCGCCAGAGCCAGAGAGCGACGCAGCTGGTTTTCATTGTCGGCATTGGAAAGCTCGGGCGATTTGTCGAACCATTTCGGCACCATCAGCTCGGCGGCCATGCCCTCAGCCGAGCGTCCTTGCTCATCCACGATGCGCACACGCAGGAAAATCTGCCGCGCCTCCCGCAAGGTCGCCGCCCCGAAACGGAATGGAAGCCGCAATTTGACCGGGCGCTCGAACGCTTCGGCCTCGACAAGCCTGATTTTCAATGGATCGGTCATGATGTTGGGCGGCTCCTATGATTGTCAGGCTAGTCTGTTTGCATAGCGTGCCAGCGTGCATGGCCCCTCACCCCAGCCCTCTCCCCGCAGGCGGGGCGAGGGAGTCTTCCAGCCTATGTCCAGCCCGAAATTCAGATAGCGAGTTGGCTTGCTCTGTCGCTCCCTCTCCCCGATTCAACGGGGAGAGGGCCGGGGTGAGGGGCTATTCAGTTCATTGCAGAAGCAGTTTACCGTCAGCCAATCGCATCGCCCTCTGGCAGGGTATAGATCGTGTCGGTACGACAGACTTCATGATTTTCCTCCATGCCTGATTCCCTCCAGAACCAGGAAAAGCAAATGTTTGGCCACCTAAGCAATGTAACCATATGGTTACAAGATCGCGCGTTGTCGTCAGCCTTGTCAATCGCCTTTTGAAAATTTCTTCAAACCATCACGTCAGGATCACCTACACCCGGATCGAAGCAAGCGTGACGGCAACGATATGCTCACCCCAGGCATTGAGCGCATCCGGCGCCGTCAGCTTGCGTGCAAAAATTGTCGACAGCGTGTGCCTGTTCGACAGATAGAAGAAACCGAGCGCCGCGATCGTGAGATAGACGGAAATGGGATCGACCGCCGGCCGGAAGATGCCGGCCGCCTCGCCTCGGTGCAACACATCCGAAAGTTCGTCGATAAGGTGCGAATGCATGACCGACACCTTCTCGGACCGTTGCAGGTAGTGAGCGTGATGCAGATTTTCGGTGGCAAGCAGGCTTAGGAACTCGGGATGCGCGAGAAAATGCCGCCAGGTGAACAAGGCGAGTTCCCGCATTCCCTCCTCCGGACGGCGACGCGCGAGGTCGAGTTGCTTCTCGGCATCGCGGATCGTCGCGTAGGTCGCCTCAAGCACGGCGAGATAGAGCCCCTCCTTGTCGCCGAAATAATGATAGAGCATCCGCTTGTTGGTCTGCGCCCGCGCCGCGATCGCATCCACCCGGGCGCCGCCGAAACCATGCGCGGCAAATTCCTCCGTCGCCGCTTCCAGGATCGCGGCATGGGTGCGTTGCGGATTGCGCGATACCTTCGTCGACCGCATCCTTTCGGTCTTGTCGGCGTCGGCTTCTGCTTTATTTTCAGTCTGTTGCCGCGCCCTGGCCGCCATGGACGATCTCCTTCCCGATCGGGGCTGCAGCAATGGATGCCACCGCCGCGCATAGGCCCGTTTTGATCGTGACGCGATTGGCGCTTGACAGCGGTCGCGTTTCTATCCAACTTGTAACCAAATAGTTATATCATGCAAAGCAGTTCGTAAATCATCGGTTCACTGGGGAGGAGACCAGGATGACGTTGACGATCGACCGCCGGCAGTTGCTAGCCGGCATGGCAGCCACACTCGCCTTCAGCGGTATGGGACTTTCACGCGCCAATGCGGCAACCGCGATGCGCCTTCTTTGGTGGGGATCGAAGGAGCGGAGCGACCGTACGTTTGCAGCCGTGAAAGCCTATCAGGCGAAGAACCCGGATATCACCATCGCCGGCGAATCCTTCGGCTGGGACAGCTACTGGACGCGTCTGGCAACGCAGACCGGAGGCGGCAACGCGCCTGACCTCATCCAGATGGATTATCGCTACATCTTCGAATATGCCCGCCGCGGCGCGCTGCTCGACATGACGCCCTATCTCGGCAAGAGCCTGGCGATCGAGGATTTCGGTAATGCCAACATCGATTCCGGCAAGGTCGACAACAAGATCTACGGCGTCAGCCTCGGCGTGAATTCCTCCATGGTCGTGGTCAATACGGCTGCCTGGAATGAAGCCGGCGTCGAGCCGCCGCAAGACGGCATGAGCTGGGAGCAGCTCGGCGACGCCTGTGCTAAGGTCACGGCCGCCAAGAAACGTCGCGGATTCTACGGCACGGCGGATGCAAGCGCTAGCGAGCCCGCTTTCGAATGCTGGCTGCGCCAGCGCGGCAAGGCGCTCTATACGGCCGACGGCAAGCTCGCCTTCGAGGCCAAGGATGCAGCCGAATGGTTCGATTTCTGGGGCCATATGCGCAAGATCGGCGCCTGCGTGCCGGCCGACGTCCAGGCGCTAGATCAGCAGACCCTTGAAACCGACATGCTCGTGACCAAGAAGGCAGCCGTCAGCTACGCCCATTCCAACCAGTTCGTCGCTATTCAGGGCCTGGTCAAGGAGAAGATCGATCTCGTCTCCTATCCGGTCGACGCCGGCGGCAAGCCCGGCCAGTACCTGAAACCCTCGATGCTGATGTCGGTTTCGGCAACATCCGCGAACAAGGATGCCGCCGTCGCCTTCATCAATTACCTGGTGGAAGACCCGGACGGCGCAAAGACGCTCGGCGTCGAGCGCGGCGTTCCCGCCTCGCCGAAGATCCGCGATCTGCTGACCCCGGCTCTGGATGAAACGAGCAAGAAGGTGGTCGATTACATCGGCCGGCTGACGCCGCGTGTCGGAGCGCTGCCGCCGTCTCCGCCGAATGGCGCCGGCGAGAACGCATTCCTGCTGAAAAAGATCGCCGAGGAAGCCGCTTTCGGCAAATCCAGCACACAGGACGCTGGCACAAAATTCACCGAACAGGCAGCAGCAAACATTACGCGAGGCTGATACCGTGGGTACAAACAGCAAGAGCGTTGCCGGCGGCTTGGCCGTCGGCGCGCGCGCGCCGTTGCGCGTGGAAACCGCCTATAAGGCGCCGAGCGCGTTTTCGCGCAACGCACCCGGCTATCTCTTCCTTCTGCCGTGGTTCATCGGCTTCTTCGGACTGACCCTCGGGCCGGCGATTGCCTCGCTCTATTTGTCCTTTACCGACTATAATCTGCTCCAGGCGCCGAACATGGTCGGGCTGGACAATTACGTGCGGATCGCCACGGCGGACGATAAGTTCCTGTCGTCGATGAAGGTGACGCTGTTCTACGTCGTCTGTTCCGTGCCACTGAAGCTCGCCTTCGCGCTGCTGGTGGCGCTGCTGCTCAACCGCGGCATCAAGGGCCTGCCGGTCTACCGCGCCATCTTCTACCTGCCGTCGCTACTCGGCTCCAGCGTCGCGATTGCGGTGCTGTGGCGGCAGATCTTCGATGCCGACGGCATCGTCAACACCCTGCTCTGGTACGCCTTCGGCATCAACGGGCCAAGCTGGATCTCCAATCCCGACTATTCGCTCTATACGCTCATTATCCTGGCCATCTGGCAGTTCGGCTCGCCGATGATCATCTTCCTCGCCGGCCTGCGCCAGATCCCGACCGATCTCTATGAAGCCGCCAGCCTCGACGGCGCCTCCAAGGCGCGAATCTTCTTTAAGATCACCCTGCCGCTTCTGACGCCTGTCATTTTCTTCAACGCGGTGGTCCAGACGATCGACGCCTTCAAGGCCTTCACGCCGGCCTATGTGATTTCATCCGGCACCGGCGGCCCGATCGATTCGACGCTGTTCTACACGCTCTACCTCTACCAGGAAGCCTTCGGCTATTTCCGCATGGGCTATGCCTCGGCGCTGGCCTGGATCCTGGTAATCATCATCGCGATCTTCACCGCCTTCTCCTTCCTCTCCGCTCGTTATTGGGTCCATTACGATGACTGACGCGAAGCTCACCCATTTTGCCGAAGACATGAAGCCGCCGCGCGAGCGCCCCTGGTTCTTCTCCGTCCTCATTCATGTCGCGCTCGTCGCCGCGTCGATCGTGATGCTCTATCCGCTGCTGTGGATGCTCTCGGGCTCGATCAAGGACCAGAACGAGATTTTCGGCACGGCATCGCTGATCCCCTCGCACTTCGATTTCAGCTCTTATGCCCGCGGCTGGTTCGGCGGCCAGGTGACCTTCGGCAAATTCGTCTGGAACTCGGCCGTCATTGCCGTGCTTTCGGTCATCGGCAACGTGATTTCCTGCTCGCTGGCGGCTTACGCCTTCGCGCGGCTGAACTTCTGGGGCAAGAATTTCTGGTTCGCCCTGATGCTGGGCACGCTGATGCTGCCCTATCACGTCACGCTGATCCCGCAATATATCCTCTTCCTGAAGCTCGGCTGGGTGAAGACGATGCTGCCGCTGGTCGTGCCGAAATTCCTCGCGGTCGACGCCTTCTTCATCTTCCTGATGGTGCAGTTCTTCCGCGGCATTCCACGCGAACTGGATGAGGCCGCCATGATGGACGGCTGCAGCCCGTGGCGCATCTACTGGCGCATCATGCTGCCGCTGTCGCTTCCCGTTCTGGCGACGGCCGCCATCTTCTCCTTCATCTGGACCTGGGACGATTTCTTCGGGCCGCTGATCTACCTCTCCGACATTAACACCTACACGGTGCAGCTCGGCTTGCGCTCCTTCGTGGATTCCACCGGAAGTTCCGACTGGAGCAGCCTGTTCGCCATGTCGAGCCTGTCGCTGATCCCGGTCTTCCTGATCTTCCTCTTCTTCCAGAGGCTGCTGATCGACGGCATCGCGACCGCCGGCCTCAAGCGTTGATTATGAACCCCGCGGTCCCGAATACCCAAGATTCGGGGCTGCGAACCAACAAACCTATGAAAGGAAATGTCGCATGAGCGCGCTGCGCTTTGCCGCCATCGGCCTCAATCACGATCACATCTACGGCCAGGTCAACGTTATGCTGCGGGCCGGCGCCGAACTCGTCGCCTTTCACGCCGAGGAGGACGATCTCGCCGCCGTCTTCGCCGGCCGCTTCCCGCAGGCTAAACGCGTCGCCGACAGAAGAGAAATCCTCGAGGACAATTCTATCGCGCTGATCGTCAGCGCCGCAATCTCCAGCGAGCGAGCGGGCCTTGCCATCGAGGCCATGCGCCACGGCAAGGACGTGATGCTCGACAAGCCCGGCATGGTGACGCTGGACCAGCTTGCAGAAGTCAAAAAGGTACAGGCCGAGACCACGCGCATCGTCTCCATTCTTTATTCCGAGCATTTCGAGACGGCATCGACGGTCAAGGCCGGCGAGTTGGTAAAGGCCGGCGCCATCGGCAAGGTCATCCACACGACGGGCCTCGGCCCGCACCGGCTGCGCAAGCCGACCCGGCCGGACTGGTTCTTCGACCGCAAGCGCTATGGCGGCATCATCGCCGACATCGCTTCGCATCAATGCGAGCAGTTCCTGTTCTTCGCCGACTCGCTCGAAGCAGAGGTTCTGTCGGCGACGGTGTCCAACCGCGCCAATCCGGAAACACCGGGCCTGCAGGACTATGGCGATTTCCATGTGAGGACACCTGACGTCACCGGCTACATCCGCGTCGACTGGTTCACGCCGGATGGTCTCTCCACCTGGGGCGACGGCCGCCTCTTCATTCTGGGCACCGAAGGCACGATCGAGCTGCGCAAATATATCGACGTCGCCGGCCGCCCCGGCACCGATCATCTCTTCCTCACCGACCGCAAGGGCATGCAGCATATCGACTGCAGCGGAGTTGAGCTGCCCTACGGCCGCCAGCTTGTCGCCGACATAAGAGACCGCACCGAAACGGCGATGGGTCAGGAACATTGCTTCAAGGCCATGGAGTTGGCGCTGAAGGCGCAGGCGCTCGCCGAGGCTACATCGCTCAACAGCATTCAGAGGTAATTGCGATATGTCCGACATCAAGAAAGTCGCGATCATCGGCCTCGGCATCGGCCGCTCCCACATCACCGAAGGCTATCTGCCGCACGCCAATCGCTACGAAGTTGCGGCCCTTTGCGATCTCAACGAGGAACGCCTGAACGCGGTCGGCGACGAATTCGGCATCGAAAAGCGCCTCAAGGATTTCTCCGAAGTCCTGAACATGCCCGATATCGACATCATCGACATCTGCACGCCGCCCGGCTCGCATTTCCAGCTCATCATGCAGGCACTTGCCGCCGGCAAGCATGTGGTTTGCGAAAAGCCGCTCGTCGGATCGCTCGCCGATGTCGACGCCGTCATCGCTGCCGAGAAAACGGCCAAGGGCCGGCTGATGCCGATCTTCCAGTATCGCTATGGCGACGGCATCCAAAAGGCCAAGCGCATCATCGCTTCAGGCATTGCCGGCAAGCCCTATGTCGCCACGTCGGAGACGCATTGGGTGCGCGGCGCCGATTATTATGCAGTCCCCTGGCGCGGCAAGTGGGATACCGAACTCGGCGGCGTGCTGATGACGCATTCCATCCATCTGCACGACATGCTGACCTATCTGATGGGACCGATCGCCGGTCTCTTCGGCCGCGTTGCCACCCGCGTCAACGATATCGAAGTCGAGGATTGCGCCAGCGCCAGCCTGCTGATGGAAAATGGCGCGCTCGCCACCATCAGCGCCACGCTCGGCTCGCAGGAGCAGATCAGCCGCCTGCGCCTCGCCTTTGAAAACGTCCTGATCGAAAGCAACCACGAGCCCTACAGCCCCGGCCAGGATCCCTGGAAGATCGTCCCCGCCAATGACGAGATCGGCGCGAAGATCGATGCGCTGCTGGCCAACTGGTCGCCGATCCCCAACCGTTTCAACACGCAGATGAGGCTGTTCCACGACGCACTGGTGTCGGGCGGACCGCTGCCGGTGACGACGGCCGATGCCCGCCAGGCGCTGGAGCTGGTCACGGCCTTCTATGAATCGTCGGAAACCCGCACCGAAGTCCGCTTTCCCGTCGGGCCGGAAGCCAAGAAATACAAGAGCTGGAGGCCGTCATGAACGTTGCCCCGCGAGCCATCAGGACCAAGAAGGAGGAAGCGCCCATGGCGACAAGCGTATCGCTGCAGAAGGTTATCAAGCGCTATGGCGAGCTTCAGGTGGTTCACGGGATCGATCTGGAAATCGAGCCGGGAGAATTCACCGTCTTCGTCGGTCCCTCCGGCTGCGGCAAGTCCACGCTCCTGCGCATGATCGCCGGGCTGGAGCCGATTTCCGGCGGCGGGCTCTATCTCGACGGCAGCCGCATGAACGATGTCCCCGCCTCCAAGCGCGGCATCGCCATGGTCTTCCAGTCCTATGCGCTCTATCCGCATATGACCGTCTATAAGAACCTAGCCTTCGGCCTTGAAACCGCTGGCATGAAGAAGCAGGATATCCAGCCGCGTGTCGAAAAAGCGGCCGAAATCCTGCAGATCAAGCAGCTGCTGCAGCGCAAGCCGAAACAGCTGTCCGGCGGCCAGCGCCAGCGCGTCGCGATCGGCCGCGCCATCGTGCGCGAACCCAACATCTTCCTCTTCGACGAGCCGCTCTCGAATCTCGATGCCGAATTGCGCGTGCAGATGCGCGTCGAGATCGCCCGCCTGCACCAGCGGCTCGGCAACACCATGATCTACGTCACCCACGACCAGACCGAAGCCATGACCATGGCCGACAAGATCGTCGTGCTCAACGGCGGCAAGATCGAGCAGGTCGGCGCACCGCTTGAGCTCTACAACAAGCCGAAGAACAAGTTCGTCGCCGGCTTCATCGGCTCGCCGAAAATGAACTTCCTCGACGCGAAGATCGTCGCCTCCGACGACGGCTCCGCCGTCATCGATCTGGCCGGCCAGACGGTACGGCTGCCACGCCGGCTGGGCGGTCTCCAGCCTGGACAGCCCGTCACCCTCGGCGCCCGCCCGGAACATCTGAACGTCGGCGATCGTGGTCTGGGGCTCGGCAATGCCCGCGTCGATCTCGTCGAACACCTCGGCGGCCAGACGATCCTCTATGTCACGCTGCATGGCGGCCAGGCACTGACGGTTGCGCTGGAGGATCAGCAAAGCATCCGCGCCGGCGAAACGGTCAGCATCCACATCGATCCCGAGCGCTGCCATTTGTTTGGTCCGGATGGTGTGACTTTGTAGTTGGGGCTAGCGTAGGTGGGGCCTATCTCGCCTTGGCGGGCGAGAAAGTAAAAACTTAGGATTAGGCGAGGGTTCATCCCTCGTCTAATTCTTAGTTTTTACAAGAGCGGGGGTGGGCATGGACGCAATCAGCCTCCGGTTCATTGGCACAAGAAAAGGACCCCCTCTCTTGCAATTTCAATGGCTTAGAAATTGCGCTAAGCTTTTGGACATGCCGAACCTCCAATGTCGCAATTCCTAAACCAATGAAATTGCTTTCTCGCCCGCCAGGGGGCGAGATAGGTCTCCGCATTTGCCGCCACTCCAATCAAACCTCAACGATCCGGCGGCTGCCGATCGTGCGGATCTGGCCTGATGGAATGACATCGGCCGGAACGCCCTCCCGCCGATGCAGCCGAAGCCGCCTGCTGCCGGGCGCAAGATGGAACCAGTCATCCTCGGCCCGGTAGGCTTCCAGATCGATCTGCACCGATTGCGCCAGCCGGTCGGTGCTGAGATCAAGGAACCAGTCTTCGCCCTCCTGCACCGCAGACGCCGTGACCTCGGCATCATGGAACGCCTTAGTGCGTCCAAGCGGAAAGTAAAAAGCCTGGGCGATGACAGAGCCGGTCGCCGATGCCGTCAACCGCGCGACCGTAACATCATGCGACGGCGGTCCGAAGCGGAAGGCGTAAGTCGTATCGAAGAAGGCTCCGAAAAGATCAGTGCAGGCTATCTTTTGTTTGCCGCGCGCCTCGACCACCAGATCACGGCCACCGCCGACGACGATCTGCCGGCCGTCGCGCAGACAGGAGATCTCGACGGTCACGTCTAGCGCCGCGTCGCTCTCGTTGATGACATGCACGTCGAGACCATTGGTGCCCTCATCCATCAGCAGCACCTGCACTGGCCGGAAGGCGCGGCGCAGGCCGTACCAGACCGGCTTCGGCTCCGCGGTCGAATCGATCACACCCCAGCCGGCGCCAGGAAGCAGGTCCTGCAGCGTCCAGACGAGCGCACCGTTGCAGCCGGAGCCATGGCGGCGCCACTCGGCATAGATCTCTTCGGCGACTTCGCCGGTCACGGCGCGCGAAAGGTTGAGATAAAGATCGGGATCTTCCCGTCGCAGCCGGTTGGGCTCGAAGCCATAAAGCTCCTGAAGATAATGATCGCGCACGTCCTCGAAATCCCAGGATGCGCCGCGATCGCGCGGCACGCGCTCCTTCCATAGCGGGCTATGGACAGCAGGAACCGGCAGATGCTGGCCGAGCGTGCGGGCTTGCGGCACATGCGCGAAAGCGAGACTCTCGGCGGCAAAGCGAACGTCGGCGCGGCGCGCATCGGCGAGCGGGCGCATATAGGCGCCGACGCCGTAATAATGCGTGACGCCAGCATTCGGAGAAAACGGCATCGGCCCGCCGGAGGGCGAATTGACCACATAGGGCACATCCGAACGAAGCGATTGCACCAGCGGCGGAATGATCTCCTCGACAACCGGGCTTTTCCAGAACTGTTCGGGCAGGCCCATCATGGCCGCTTGCTGATGGATCTCGCTGCCGCCGCAAAGAACAGCCAGCGACGGCGACAGGCGCGTGCGGCTCAGAAACTGCGAAACCTCCGTTTCGACATGGGCATTGAACGCCTTCTCGTTCTTCGGATAGTCGAAATTGGCGAACATGAAATCCTGCCAGACCATCAGGCCGAGTTCGTCGCAGAGGCGGAAGAATTCCGGTGTCTCATAAGCCATGGTTCCGCCGATGCGGATCATGTTCATGCCGGCCGCGGCCGCCAGCCGCAGCCAGCGCTCGTAATCCTCCCGGCCGCCGGGCAAGCGTGCGATATCGGCCGTGGTCCACACGGCACCCCGGCAAAAAACCCGCTCGCCATTGACGATAACAGCGAAATCCTGCCCATCGGCGGCACGATCGACCGACAGCCGGCGAAAACCGGTCTGCCCGAGCGCATGCTCGACGCCATCGACGACAAGCGTGACATCATGGAGCTGCGGCATACCATGCGTATGCGGCCACCACGGCACCACATCGGGCATTTTCAAGATGGCCGTATAGCGGCCGGCACCGGCCCTCTCGAAAGCCTGTTCCGCCTCCCCGCACTTCAACACTAGCTCTGCTACATCGCCCTCGATCGAAAGCGAGGCATAGAGCCGGCCCTCGCCATTTTCGAGCAGGTCCGGCCGCAAGGAGAGATCACGGATGACCGGCGCACTCGGCCGCAGCAGCGAAACCGGCCGCCATGGACCGACGGCCTGAATCTCGGGGCACCAGCCGGGCATGTGGCCGAGCAGCGTCGTGCGCACCATCCGCAGGCCCTGCGGCGTGATCATCTGCGGCCGCCAGCGGGCGCGCGGCCCAGGTTCCGAAAGCTTCGGCTCCAGGGCGCGGAAACAGAGCGCCAGCTCATCACCGCCAAGCAGGGTGACGTCGACGTCATGGGCCTCGAACATGCTTTCGGACACAAGGATCTGCTGGCCGTTCAGGAAGACTTCGCAAAGTGTCGCCAGCCCTTCCAGCCGCAAAACTGCGTCACCCGCCTCGGCATCCACCAGACGGCAGATATACCAGGCATCGCGGTCGTGGAGAGGCTGCGGCTTCGTCCGGTCGAAACGCCCGGCTTTTTCCAAGGCTTCCGCCACGGTGCCCGGCACGGGCGCGGGGATGAAGCCAGAGGTCAGCGGCACATCGGATGGCGAGATGCAGGTGCCTGCATCCGTCAATACCAGATTCCAACCTTCGCTCAGCCGCATTCCGCCACCGAGATCCGCCAAGCGCCCGCCCATGACATCTTCCGGGGGATTACCCCGCCCCAATATTTTCAGAAATGACCCAGCCGTATCGAGCTTGAACGGAAGCCGGTCAAAGCTTCCGTTCAAGCTCGCTCATCATGGAATCCCATGCATCGGCGGCGGGATCAAGCGCAGTGCGCAACGGCTCGAATTTCTTGCGCGTGATGGCGCGGGCGAGCTGGAACTGCACCGATTTCGCTGCCTCGGAAATTTTCCGCGCCTCTGTCGCCGCATCGGACAAATCGGCCGAAAGCCAGTCGAAATGGCTGCCGGCCAGTTCGAAATTGGCACCGAGCTGACGCAGCGTGTTGAAGGCATATTTATGGAAGAAACCGAAGGGCCGCTCGGCGACCGCTTCCACCTGCACGGGGAAAATCTCGGCGAAGGCACGGATAGGATTGGCCTTCGGACGACGGCGAAAATGGAAAGACAGAAGTTGCCGCGCCGTCTGACGGATCGCAGCCTCGCTCGGCGCCTTCTCCGGGAATTTCGCAAATTCGGTGTAAGGCAGGAAGGGCAGGTCCTCATCCGTCAGGTGCAGCTGGAAGAGCCCGTCGAAATCCTCGCCGGACAGGCTGAAAAACCCGCCATTGTGGAAGTATTCGACCGAGCGGCCTTCCATGTCGAGCCGGTTGATCGCCACCGTCGTCTTACCGTGTTCGCGGCGATAGCCGACGCCCTGCGTGTCCGGCATGAAGAAGGAATCCATCTCGACCAGGCAGAGCCGGCCGCGGCCGATCTGCCCGACGACGTGGTTCTGCACCTTGTCGTAGATCGCAAGCTCGGTGCAGCGCACGCCGTAGAGCGCTTCCAGGTCCTCGAGCGGCACTTTGAAGAAGGTGAACTGATCGCCCTCGAAATCCTGTGTCACCGTGAAGCCGAGCATGGCTTCCGGTGGCAGCTTCAGGGTCGAAAGCACCTCGATCCAGAGATCGATATAGCAGTTCGTCTCGGGCCACATGCGCTCGCTGTCGTGCAGCGCATGTGGCTTGTAGGCGGCGGGATCCAGTCCCTGAAACACGGCAGCCATGGAAGCGATCAGCCCCACAACGTCTTGCGCACGCTCTCGGGCCATTCCCTGACGTCGAGACCATGGGTGTGGAACAGCGCCAGTGCGATGCGCTCCAGGCCGAAGCCGACGCAGGCCGTGTGCACGACGCTGCCGTCGGCAAAGTTCAGGCCCCACTTCGTGCCGAAGGCATCCTGGTGATAGTTGAAGCTCATGCAGGCGGTCGGCTTGGCGGCGGACGTGATCGGGATCAGCAGCTCGAACTTCAGGTTCTGGTCGCGCTGGTTGTTGGCAAGCATCTTGCCGGCGCGGCCGAAGAACGGGTCGTTGGCAACGTCGATTGTCACGTCGAGGCCGACGGCCTTCATCATCTCTACACCGCGGTCCATCCAGCTCTGGCGGAAATCCGTCACATGCTTTTCGCTGCCCATGCAGACATATTCGCGCATGCGGAAGAGCTGCTGGCGGGCCGGATCCTTGGAGGGCTCGTGGCGGAAGCAGTAGGATTGCAGGTCGTAGAGCGCGCCGTTTTCCGGAATGGCGCCGCGCTTGGCAACCGTCGGATAGAGCGGATAGCAGGCGGCCGGCGTCAGAACGATATCCGTCGCCTGCTGATCCTTCGTCCAGTCGTCGCCGACTTCCATGCACTTCAGCAGGCTCATATGGTCGAGCTCATTACCGCAGAAGCTGTGCACCGTGCCGGCGAGCTGCGGGAAGCTCTTCATATAGCCGCTCGTCTCAAAGAAGGCGCGGTTCATGCCGGGCGGAAAGCGGATGGCTTCGGCACCATCGGCGCCGCCGAACTTATCGATCAGCCGCTCGAAGGCCGAAATGACGTCTTCGAACTGGCCGCTGCGGCCATAGAGGCCGTCAACGCCGGTGTCGATCAGAAGACCGGATTCGAAAAGACGGTCGAGAAACGAGGTCTGCATATCCATGACGATTACCCCAACAGGCTGGTATCTTGTTTGTGGACGAGCAGCATGGTCGACGTATTGCCGAGGATGCGGTCGTTCGAGATCATCAATTGCGCCGAGTGCGCGTCGCGCAGGTGGCGGCCGAGGCTATAGGGCGTACCGTTCTTGTAGCCCATGATGCCGCAGATCAGCATTGCATGGTTGATGATCGGCAGGATCATCTCCGAGGATGCGATCTTGACGTTGTTCATCGCCACGGCAAAAGCCATCGACGACAGGCGATCGGCATCGAGCTTCGCCTCTTCATAGGCTTTGAGCCCGGCGACGACGTTGGACTTCACCATCTGCAGCATGCTGGAGGCTTCGGCCAGACGCAGCGCGCCGGGTGGCGGTGCGCCGGGAGACTTGCGGGCGGCGGCACGAACGAAAGCCTGTGCGCGGGAAACAGCGTCGGCGGCAATGCCGTACCACACACCGCTCCAGAGCAGATGCGAGCTTGCCAGCATCGATTGTGCGGCAATTTCGGCAAACGGCTTCGGCAGGATCTGCTTGGCCGGAGCCTCGCCCTTGAACAGGAAACCATCGGAGCAGGTGCCGCGCATGCCGAGCGTGTTCCACTCGACCGTGCGCTCGATATCGTATTGATCCCTAAGGAAGCAGGTCAGCACCTGATCGGAAGACGCCGCCTCGGCATGGCTGCGCGAGGTAATCAGAATGGCGTCGGCATGGGCGCCGTAGGAAATGACGGTCGCATCCTTTTCGAGGGTGCATGTATCGCCTTCGATCTTGATGGCGCAGATGCTGTTACGCAGATTGCCGCCGATCCCGCCTTCGGTCGTCGCCGAAGCGAGCAGCAGCTGTTCCCTAGCGATGCGGCGCATGAAGTCGCGGTGCCATTCACTATCGGCGCCGTGCTCGACCAGGCTCGAAAGCTTGATCTGGTGCATGGCGAAGACCATGGCGCTGGCGGCACAGGCCTGAGCGAGGATTGAGCAGAGCTCGGCAATCTCGGTGATTGACGTGCCCTCGCCGCCGAGATCGACGGGAATCTGAATGGAGAGCAGCTTCTCGGCGCGCATCGCGTCGACAGCCTCGCGCGGGAACCGGCCTTCGGCATCGACGGCATCGGCGTATTGGCTGGCGATCGCTGCGACGCGCGCGGCCCGCACCGCCGCTCCGTCACCCGTACCAACCTCGAGTAAAGCGACCGCCACGCTCATTACGCGACCTTTCTGCCGTCCAGGATCATGCCGACGGTTCTTTCGATCGCGGCGATGCTGGCAAAGGACTTGCGATTCAGCAGGTTGTCAGGGAATTCGATGTCGAAGGCTTCCTCGATGCCGAGCATCAACTGCACGGAAGCGAAGGAGGACAATCCCGTCGCATAAAGATCAGCATCGTCTTCGATCTGGTCGACAGCAACGGGAAGCGCGCCGAACTTGGCCAGCAAATCGCGAATCGTCTGGTTCATAGTCTAGTCCCTTCTGGCAATGGCAAGCACAACCGAAGTCATGCCGTCTTATCGTTGGCCAAGAAGTAACAGGTAAAATAGAACATTCCGCTAAGCGACGTGGTAAATACAACCGACTTATACTTCATGGAAAATTGCTGTATTCGATACTTACCTGATTGAAATTTACCATGCGTAAGCCATCTAACTCGCGGCTCAAGCATAAATATCTAAAATCACTAATATTAAGGAATGGCGATCTTTGGAATGTTGAGACGTGAAAGAAGGTTAACGTACCAAAATTCGCCACCACGTTTTATTCGAAAAACGTCATAACAATCAGAGCGTCAGTAAAAGTATAAGATTGCAGGAATGCGCTTTAGCCTTCCGGCGGATAGATGTGCTCGCCGCCGCGATAGTCCGAAATCGAATAACAGCCTTCCCCCAGCGCACGAACCGAGCCTCTGCCGATATCCGCCTTGCCGTAGCCGCCGGGAATATCGAGGATGTAGGTCGGCTGGCAGAGACCGGAAATACGGCCGCGCAGGGCCGCGACGATCGCTTGCCCCTCGTCGATCGTCAGGCGGAAATGGCTGGTGCCGGGCGCAAGGTCAGGATGGTGCAGGTAATAAGGCTTCACCCGCGTTTCGACGAAAGCCTTCATCAATGCCGCAAGCACCTCCGGATCGTCGTTGACGCCCTTCAGCAGAACCGACTGGCTGACGAGCACGATCCCGGCATCGACCAGGCGGGCACAGGCGGCGCGCGCCTCCTCCGTCATCTCCCGCGGATGATTGGCATGCAGCGCCACATAGATGGTCTTGCCGCTCGCCTTCAGCGCCGCGATCAGCGCCGCATCGACCTTCAAGGGATCGACGACCGGAATACGGGTGTGGAAACGGACGATCTTCACGTGATCGATATCGGCAAGCTGCCTGAGAATCTCTTCCAGCCGGCGCGCAGAAAGCACCAGCGGATCGCCGCCCGTCAGAATGACCTCCCAGATCTCCTTATGGTCGCGGATATAGGCAAAGGCGCCACCGAGCGCATCCCCATCCAGCGTGCCGAGCCCTTGCGGCCCCACCATCTCGCGCCGGAAGCAGAAACGGCAATAGACCGGGCACACATGCACGGCTTTCAGGAGCACGCGGTCCGGATAGCGATGCACAATGCCCTCGACCGGACTATGCGCGTGATCGCCGATCGGATCGGCGCGCTCTTCGGGCATGACGCGCAATTCGGCCGCATCAGGCACGAACTGCCGGGCGATGGGATCCGCTGGGTCGGCCGGATCGACCAGGCGCATGACCGATGGCGTCAGAGCAACAGCATAGCGCTCCGCCACCGCTTCGAGCGCCATCGCCTGATCGGCGTCGACCAGCCCGGCACGCTCAAGCTCCCCAATGGTCCGGATCGGACGCATCACATTCATGCGTCATACTCCGCGACCGGTGCCCACAGCACCTGCTCGATCCGCGAAGCGCCGGTTGCCAGGATGACAAGCCGGTCGAAGCCGAGCGCAATGCCGCTCGCGTCAGGCATGACGGCAAGCGCCTCCAGAAACTCCTCATCCAACGGATAGGTCTCGCCATAGACGCGCTGTTTCTCCGCCATTTCGATCTCGAACCGCCGGCGCTGCTCTTCGGCATTGGTGAGCTCGCCGAAAGCATTGGCAAGCTCGACACCGCAGGCATAGAGCTCGAAACGCTCGGCGACGCGATGATCCCTGGCCGAAGGCCGGGCAAGGGCTGCCTCGGAAACAGGATATTCGTCGAGGATCGTGACGCGGCCGAAGCCGAGATTGGGTTCGATCTT
The DNA here is from genome assembly GCF_008370325.1 of Martinezella tropici. Taxonomy (GTDB): domain Bacteria; phylum Pseudomonadota; class Alphaproteobacteria; order Rhizobiales; family Rhizobiaceae; genus Rhizobium; species Rhizobium tropici_B. The sequence continues at coordinate 365,995 of NZ_VNIP01000009.1, forward strand.
CTCGACCAGCACCCGGCTGAAGAGATCCTGCCACAGATCGTCAGCGGCAACGCGAATGCCCGCCCGGCGCATATCCGCCGCCAGGCGCTCGCGATCCGTCGATCCGTCAAGGCCGATGGAGGCAAAGAGATCGATGCCGGCATAACGTTCGAAAGCGGCCGCGACGCTGATGCGCTCCGGTGTCAGGAACGGGTCGGTCTCCGCGCCGCGATAGCTGAATTTCTTCGCCCCGACCGCCTCGGCTGCAAGCCCCAGCACCTCGGCGCAATCGGCCATCAGGATCTCGTAGCTTTCGCCTGCCCGGTACCATTCGAGCATGGTGAATTCCGGATGGTGAAGCGGGCCGCGCTCGCGATTGCGGTAGACATGGGCGAAGCAGGCGATGCGCTTCTCACCGGCTGCCAAGAGCTTCTTGCAGGCGAATTCCGGCGATGTATGCAGATAAAGAGGCGACGCCCTGCCGTCGGTCGTCAGGGCCTCGGTCCCGAAGGCATGCAGATGCGCCTCGTTGCCAGGCGACACCTGCAGCGTTGCCGTATCCACCTCGATGAAGTCGTTGCGCGCGAAGAAAGCCCGCAACGCCGCCTGGATGGCATTGCGGCCGATGAGGAACGGCCGCCGGTCCGCATGGACATTGCGGGTCCACCAGGGGGACGCTTTGCTCGTCTTCGGTTTCATTCCTAGCTTTCTTCAGGACACCAGCCGCCTTAGGGGTGGCAATTTCCATTAATTTAGGGTAGTTGCGCCCCCAAGCAAACAATTGCTGCGTCTCGGAGAGCATTTCGACAGTCCCTCTACGACGCAAAACGCAGCGTTACAAGGAAGTCTTATGGTCAAGGTCATCGCCTCTTCCGTCCGCAAGGGCAACGTTCTCGACGTCGACGGCAAGCTCTATGTCGTTCTTACCGCCGCGAACTTTCATCCGGGCAAGGGTACGCCGGTCACCCAGGTCGACATGCGCCGCATCGTCGACGGCGTGAAGGTCTCCGAGCGCTGGCGCACCACCGAGCAGGTCGAGCGCGCTTTCGTCGAAGACGTGAACTTCCAGTACCTCTATGAAGACGGTGAAGGCTTCCACTTCATGAACCCGTCCAACTACGATCAGGTCGTCGTCGACGTCGACACCATGGGCGACCAGAAGGCCTATCTGCAGGAAGGCATGACCTGCGTCCTATCGATCCACGAAGGCATTCCGCTGGCGCTCGAACTGCCGCGCCACGTCACGCTCGAGATCACCGAGACCGAACCGGTCGTCAAGGGCCAAACGGCATCGTCCTCCTACAAGCCCGCCATGCTGTCGAACGGCGTACGCACCATGGTGCCGCCGCACATCAACGCCGGCACCCGCGTCGTCATCGCCACGGAAGACAATTCCTACGTCGAGCGTGCCAAGGACTGAGCGGTCAGCCGCATCATCGCATGAGAAAACGCCTCGTCCTCGCGACGGGGCGTTTTGCATTTCGGGCGGATGGAAATCAAATCGAACTCGTAAAGACGCGACATTACAAGTTCGCGTTATGGCGCACTGGCCTTTTTCTGATTCTTCTGCACCACACTGGCAGTTTCGGGAGGCGTTTGCATATCGGTGCTATGCTCATGCGGGGCCAAAGTCTGCAAATGCAGGAGGCGCGGCGACATGGCCTGTATGAAGGCCTCAGAGCGGCCGATATAGATCAAGGTCGCATCGGGTAATTCGGCCAGCAAGGCACAGGCCTTGACCTGAACTTCGGCCTCCAGCCCTTCCAGGGCATCATCCAGGATGACCCATTTCGGCTTTGCCAGCAGCAGATGCGCAAAGCCAATGGCTTTCTGCTCTTCGGTATCCAGCAACCGATCCCAGCGGGCCTGCGTGTCGAGGCGACTCTTGAGGCGACCGAGACCCACCCTTTCCATGACGGCGTTGACGGCGGCATCATCATAGGCGTCGCGATCCTCGGGAAAGCAGATCGCCTCTCTCAACGTGCCGCTTGGAACGTAGGGCGTATGCGGCATGAACAGCATATCGTCCATCGGTGGCAAGCTCACCGTGCCGGAACCGCTGTACCATTGATGCGCCAGCACCTCGAACAGCAGCCTGCGGTTCACGCCGTGATCGCCGTTGATCATAACATGCTCGCCGGCATGGATGGTGACGGTGCCCTCGGCAATCGAGAAACCGTTCTCCGTGGCCTCATCACTGGTCTTGGTGGAAACTTCCAGATCGGTCCACACCATTGTGCCGGGCGCCGCCTTGGCGAAGACGAGCGTATGCGGCATTGGCGTCTTGTCGTCCATTTCCGTCAGCGCCTTGCGGAAATCGGTGACGCGCATCAGCGTGGCGCGCCATTCGGCGATCGGGCCGAAATTGGCGACATACCAGCGCAATGCCGAATTGACCTGATTGAAGGCACCGACGGCCACCATGAGCTGACCGAAGGTCAGGCCGCCGGAAAAATAGGCGGGGGCGGCAACGAGGATCGGAATGATCAGCACCAGCCAGCCATAGCCTGCCGAGACCCAGGTCAGATTGGTATTGGCGATGGCAAGCTGGCGGATGACGCCAAGCACGGCTGATATATCGAGATTGATCCGCCGCCGCTCGTTCTCTTCGCCACCGGCAATGGTGATCGCCGCCATATGCTCGTTGGCATGCATGAGCGCAAAGCGCAGCTCGGCCTCCTTCGAATAGCGGTCCGCATTCAATCGCACCAGCCGGCGGCCGACGAACTGGCTGAGAAACGAGGCCGAGCCGGCATAAAGGATCGCCGCCCAGACCATGTAGCCGGGGATCGCAAAGCTTGCGCCGTTGACCTTGAACACCATGCCGCTGGACAGTTCCCACAGCACGCCGATGAAGCTCAAGAGCAGGATCGTCGCCTGCACCAGGCCGATGGCAAGCCCTGTCGTGCTTTCGGCGAGATTGCGGGCATCTTCATGCAGGCGCTGATCGGGATTGACGCCGATCAGCCCGGAAGAGGCGAGCCGAAGCGCGCGCTTGGCCTGCAGCCATTGATTGACCAGATCCCGCGCCAGGCCCTCGCGCATGTAGAGCGCGGTCATCTGGTTGAGCCAGGCCTGGACGACATTGAGGAACAGAAGCGAGCCGGCGATGATGCCGAAGACGCCGAGCTGATGGAAGAAGGCGGTGATATCACGCCTTGCCAGAGAATCGTAGAAGGGCGCGTTCCAGCTGTTGAGCAGAACCTGGACATAGGCCGTGACCAGGATGATCACGAAGAGCGCGACGGTAAGCGAAATGATCTTGATGCGGACGGGCGAATTCCAGAAAGCGGAAAACATCATCCTCAGCCGAAAGAAGAGGCTCAAATCGTATCCGACCTGCTCGTTCCCCTGGATATTCGGCTTGGCTTGCGTTTCAACTGCCATCAGCACTTCCCTGCGACGCACATCCCGTCAATTAACCATCACCCGCCCCCATGTCCATCCTTGCAATAGATCAGTGCGATCACGTTCGTATATACACGGTTTCGCGCCTTGAACCGAATTAGGTCTGCAACTAGCTTGCCCTTGAAAGATTGAGAGAGCCCTCCGATGCAATTTCAAGGAACTGCGGACTACATCGCCGACAAGGATCTGATGGTCGCCGTCAACGCCGCCATAAGGCTGGAGCGCCCTCTTCTGGTAAAGGGCGAACCCGGCACGGGCAAGACCGAGCTTGCCCGTCAGGTGGCCGCGGCCCTCGGGCTCGACCTCATCGAATGGAACGTCAAATCGACGACGAAGGCCCAGCAGGGGCTTTACGAATATGACGCCGTATCGCGCCTGCGCGACAGCCAGCTCGGCGACGAGCGGGTGCACGATGTCCGCAACTATATCAGGCAAGGCAAGCTCTGGCAGGCCTTCACTGCAACGCAAAAATGCGTGCTGCTGATCGACGAAATCGACAAGGCCGATATCGAATTCCCGAACGACCTACTGCAGGAACTCGACCGCATGGAGTTCCATGTCTATGAGACCGGCGAGCCCATCCGGGCCGCCGTCCGCCCGATCGTCATCATCACCTCGAACAACGAGAAGGAACTGCCGGATGCCTTCCTGCGCCGCTGCTTCTTCCACTATATCCGCTTTCCCGACATGGAGACGCTGGCGCGCATCGTCGAGGTTCATTACCCCGGCATCAAGCAGGCGCTCGTCCATGCGGCGCTGACGCAATTCTTCGAGATCCGCGACGTGCCAGGGCTGAAGAAGAAGCCGTCCACCTCCGAAGCCCTCGATTGGATCCGCCTGCTGGTCGCCGACGACGTCGATCCCGAAACGTTGCGCGCCGATGCAAAGAGCGCACTGCCGAAGCTGCACGGCGCGCTGCTGAAAAACGAGCAGGACGTGCACCTTTTCGAACGGTTGGCCTTCTTGGCGCGCGGGCAAACAAGATAACCTGTGCCACTTGCTGGAATATGGGAATGCAATCGCCCTTTCTCCGAAATGACAAATAGGCCGGCCACCCGCCCTCGCCTTTCGAGGCTCCGGCTTTCAGCCTCCGCACCTCAGAGTGAGGTCTGATCTGCTGCGCCTCGGCTCGAATCCTCTCCGCCTCACCCTGAGGTGCCCTGGCGTTGAAGCGTCAGCGCAAAGGCCAGGGCCTCGAAGGGCGAGGCAGCCCCTGCGCCTGGAGTTAGCCCATTGACCCGTCGCATCAGCAGGTTTATGAAATTTCCCTTGTGGTGATTTGGCCGGCCGGCTTGCAGCCACGTTAAATAAGTCGCTAAAGGGCCGCGTGCGGACCGGTAGCGATTCATGATCGCGGCCGGTTTTTTTGTATTTGGTCGAGTGAAAACAATGCCCATCAAGATTCCCGATACGCTACCCGCGTTTGAAACCCTCCAGGACGAGGGCGTGCGGGTGATGACCGAAACGGTGGCGTTCCGTCAGGATATCCGCCCCCTTCAGATCGGGCTTCTCAACCTCATGCCGAACAAGATCAAGACCGAGGTCCAGATGGCGCGCCTGGTCGGCGCATCGCCGCTGCAGGTGGAATTTTCTCTGGTGCGCATCGGCGCCCACAAGGCCAAGAACACCTCCGAAGAGCATCTCCTCGCCTTCTATGAGACCTGGGAAGAGGTGAAGCACCGCAAGTTCGACGGCTTCATCATAACGGGCGCGCCGATCGAACTGCTCGAATACGAAGATGTCACCTACTGGGAGGAGATGCAGCAGATCTTCGACTGGACGGCCACCAATGTCCATTCGACGCTGAACGTCTGCTGGGGCGCGATGGCGGCGATCTACCATTTCCACAAGGTGCCGAAATATACGCTGACGGAGAAGGCGTTCGGCGTCTATCGCCACCAGAACCTGAAGCCCTCCTCAGTCTATCTCAACGGCTTCTCCGACGATTTCGCCATTCCGGTCTCGCGCTGGACAGAGGTGAAGCGCGCCGACATCGAAAAAGTGCCCGGCCTGCAGATTCTGATGGATTCGAGCGAGATGGGCGTCTGCCTCGTGCACGAACAGGCCTGCAACCGGCTCTACATGTTCAATCACGTGGAGTATGATTCCACCTCGCTGGCGGACGAGTATTTCCGCGATGTGAATGCGGGCGTGCCGATCAAGATGCCGCACAATTACTTCCCGCATAACGACCCGGAAATCCCCCCGCAGAACCGGTGGCGCAGCCACGCGCACCTGTTCTTCGGCAACTGGATCAACGAGATCTACCAGACCACGCCGTATGATCTGGAGGAGATCGGCCAGGAAAGGACTTGAGGCTTGTTCATTCCCTTCTTCCTGAAGCTGAGGCAAGCGAAGGTGCCGGTAACGCTCCGGGAATTCCTCTCGCTGCTTGAGGGAATGGAAGAAGGGATTGCCGACTATGACGTCGAGGCCTTCTATTATCTGGCGCGCACGACGCTGATCAAGGACGAGCGCTTCATCGACCGGTTCGACCAGGTCTTCGCCGATTATTTCCGCGGTGTCGAGGCGATTAGCGGCAATGCCGATGGAGAAGCGGTGGAGCCGACCGCCATTCCCGACGAATGGCTGCGCAAACTTGCCGAGCGGCACCTGACCGAAGAGGAAAGACGAGAGATCGAGGCGTTAGGCGGCTTCGACAAGCTGATGGAGACGCTGCGCGAGCGGCTGGCCGAACAGAAGGGCCGGCATCAGGGCGGCTCGAAATGGATCGGCACGGCGGGCACCTCGCCCTTCGGCGCCTATGGCTATAACCCCGAAGGCGTGCGCATCGGCCAGGAAACCTCGCGCTATCGCCGCGCCGTCAAGGTCTGGGATCGGCGCGACTTCAGGAACCTCGATGATGGCGTCGAACTCGGCACCCGCAACATCAAGGTGGCGCTGAAGCGCCTGCGCCGCTGGGTGCGCGAGGGCGCGGCGGAAGAGCTGGATCTCTCCGGCACCATCCGCTCCACCGCTGAGCATGGCTATCTCGATGTCCAGACGCGGCCCGAGCGCCGCAACGCCGTCAAACTCCTGATGTTCTTCGATGTCGGCGGCTCGATGGACGATCATATCCGCGTCGTCGAAGAACTCTTCTCCGCCGCCCGCGCGGAGTTCCGCCACATGGAGTATTTCTACTTTCACAACTGCATTTACGAGGGCGTGTGGAAGGACAATCGCCGCAGGCGTGTCGATATCACGGCGACGACGGACCTGATCCGCACCTTCGGCCCCGACTACCGCGTCGTCTTCGTCGGCGACGCCTCCATGAGCCCCTACGAAATCACTCAACCCGGCGGCTCGGTGGAGCATTGGAACAAGGAGGCTGGCGAGACCTGGCTCGCCCGTATGACCGGCCATTTCCGCAAATGCATCTGGATCAACCCCGTGCCGGAAAACTATTGGGGCCATACGACCTCCATCTCCATCATCCGCCGCCTGATGACCGATCGCATGTATCCCCTGACGCTCGGCGGATTGGAGAAGGCGACACGGGAATTGTCGCGCTGAGCGTCATAAATTGACGCAATATAACAGCGGAAAATTGAGCTTACATAACCTATCCAACTTGATCCTGTCTCATCAAGATGATCTTTCGTTATCTGCTAGATACGAAATTTGAAAAAAGCGAACAGGCAAATGCAAGTTAATACCAACGCTTTCACAGCAATAATCATGATGTTGGCGCTATCTACCTGGCCGGACATGACGTTTGCTTCCAGCCTTACGCTCACTACAACCGAGGCGGAAGCGACGTGTTTTTCAGCAAGGGGTGAACAGGCGATTGCCCTATGCACTGCTGAACTCGCTAAGCAGAAATCGTCAGACGCTTTCAGTAACCGGGCGCGAGCATATGGCTTTGCGATGCAATATGACAAGGCTGTAGCCGATTACGCTAGCGCCATACAGCTCACCGAACCCGACGGCGTTATGCTCCCCACATATTACCAAAACAGAGCCGATGTATATTTTGCTATGAATAAATATGAGCTAGCGATTGAGGACTATACAAAGGCATTGGATTTAAACCCAAAACTCAGCACGGATTTTGTCAGTCGAGGACAGGCCTACGCCGCTTTGAACAAAGACAAAGAGGCGTTTGCGGATTTCGACAAAGCGATGAAAGACAAATTCGTAAAGCCGCTCACCCTGCGTGTACGAGCTGACCTCCTGTTGACCAGAGGCGAACCAGATCGCGCGATCCAAGACTACCAAGATTGCCTTAAGCTGCAGCCAGATAATGTTTATGCGATGATCGGGATTGGCAATGCATATTTGAAGAAAAACATGACCGATTCGGCATTTTCTCAATATGATCTTGCCCTCTCCACTCGACCGATCTGCCCCGAGTGCCTGACCGCTCGCGGGAGTGCTTTTGCAAAAATTGGCAACACAAAGAAGGCGATAGCAGACTATAACGCCGCCCTCGCCTTTCCTGATCAGTTCATCGCTCCGAATGTGAAAAAAGAGGCCGAAGCCACGCTGCGTAAGCTACAATAGTCTTGGCAGCACGGTGCCTCCAGTGAAGGCACGCTACACCAAAGCACCTACGCAAATGCGTCTGGCCACCCCCGTTCAGGAAAACCATTGGAGTTATAGGACCTCCATCTCCGTCATCCGCCGCCTGATGACCGATCGCGTGTATTCCCTGACGCTCGGCGGGCTGGAAAAGGCGACAAAGGAATTGTCGCGCTGAGCGGATTAACCTGGATTTTTCACACCATTGTCCTGCTGCATCTTCATACCAGGCCCCTCACCCCAGCCCTCTCCCCGCATTGCGGGGAGAGGGCTGGGGTGAGGGGCCGTTACAGAATCGACCGTTCTGTCACAGGCATTGCATACTTCCGGTGCAGCGTAGCGCCTCGATAGCCAGACGGAGCCTTGATCCCCCTCTGCCCGCCCCTAAATTTCGCCATCGAACCGGTTGCGGATCGCGGCGAATGGGGGCAGGGTCTGGCCTCGCATTTCGATAGGGAGTGAATGAGCTGATATGACGGAAAGCAATTTACAGCGGGAACATTTTGGGACGACGGCCGATGGAGAGACCGTCTATCGCGTCAAGATCGTCGGTGGCGGCCTGACGGCGCATATCATGTCCTGGGGCGCGGTCATCCAGGATCTGCGCCTTGACGGCCACGAGCCTTCGCTTCTGCTCGGCTTCGACAATTTTGCCGATTATCCCCTTCACTCCTCCTATTTCGGCGCCACGCCCGGCCGCTGTGCCAACCGCATCGGTGCTGGCCGCTTCACGCTCGACGGTGAGCAGTACCAGTTGGAGCTCAACGAGAAGGGCGTCACCCACCTGCATGGCGGCAAGGACAATATCGCCAAGCGCAATTGGACCATCGTCGAACACGATACCGACCGCGTCGTCCTGAAGATCGTCGATCCCGATGGCCGTGCCGGCTATCCCGGCAATTGCACCATCCACGCGACCTATCGGGTGCATGGCAATGGCGAACTCTCGGTGACCTACGAATCGACCACCGACCAGCCGACACTCGCCAATGTCTGCCAGCACGCCTATTTCAACCTCGACGGCCGCGACGATGCTCTCGGCCATGACATCATGATCGCCGCCGATCACTACACTCCAACGGATGACAAGCAGATACCGACAGGGGAAATCCGCTCCGTCGAAGGTACGGTCTTCGATTTCCGCGAGATGGCGCCGATGAAGCGCTTCGAGGGAAGCGAGCAGGCGCTCTACGATCACAATTTCTGCCTGTCGAGCGAGCGCACAGCCAAGCGCTCCGTCGTGCTTGCCCGCAGCGTCAATTCCGGCGTCTCGCTGGAGGTACGCACCACCGAACCGGGCGTGCAGTTCTATGCCGGCTTCAAGCTGGACGTGCCGGTTCCGGGCCATGATGGCCGCAAGATCGGCCCCTTCGCCGGCTTTTGCCTGGAAACGCAAATCTGGCCCGATGCCATCAACCACGAAGGTTTCCCCAATGCCGTGCTCCGCCCGGGCGAGGTATTGCGGCAGGAAACGGATTATATCTTCACCAAGAATTGAGCAGGGTATGTCCTGCTCCCTTGAAAAGTCGGCCGGGCGCCCAAAGCGCCCGGCCGATTCTTTTTTGCCTGCTACCAGATTCACCTTGTGAATTGGTTCTAAATAGGTTCTATATGATAGCTATGGATAGAACCAGTTTGATCGCCGAATTGAACACCCGCGGCCTCAGCGACGGGACCGGGAGCGGGCCGCTTTACAAGCGGCTGGCGCAGGCGCTGACCGGTCTCATCCAGGAAGGGCTGCTCAAGGCCGGAACGGCGCTTCCGGGCGAGCGCGATCTCGCCGGCGCCCTGCAGATCGGCCGTGTCACGGTACGCACCGCCTATCGCGACCTGCTCACCTCGGGCGTCATCGAATCTCGTCACGGCAGCGGCACCTTTGTCTCGCAGCATGTCGAACGCATCGAGCAGCCGCTCTGGCGCCTCTCTTCCTTCTCCGCCGATATGCGCTCGCGCGGCCGCGAACCGGCAGCGCGCATTCTTTCGCGCACCGTCAGCGCACCCGCGCCGGAGGAATCCTTCCTGCTCGGCCTCGGCCTCGACGAGCCCGTGCTGCGGCTCGACCGGCTGCGCCTGGCCGACGGCCAGCCGCTTGCCATCGAGCGCGCCGTCGTTCCCATCAAATTCCTTGGCGAAGAAGCCATATCCGAAGGATCGCTCTACGATGCGCTGGCCGCCAGGGGCTTCAAGCCCGTGCGCGCCCAGCAGAGGTTGACGGCCGTGACGCTAGACCCGACATCCGCATCGATCCTGACCGTCAAGGCCGGGGCGCCGGCGCTGCTGATCGAACGCGTCTCCCGCCTCGCGGACCAGCGCGTCGTTGAATACACACGCTCGCATTATCGCGGCGATGCCTATGATTTTGTTGCTGAATTGAGAATTGGAGATGACCAATGAGCGAGACCCAATCCCTGATGCTGACGGAAGCCGGACAATCGCCGGAGGTGGTCGCGACCCTGCTTGAAAAGGAAAAGCCCGCTTTTACCGAGATTGCGAAGCTTTTCGCCTCGGGCCGCCCGTCGCTGATCACGACGGCGGCGCGTGGCTCTTCCGACCATGCCGCCACCTTCTTCAAATATCTCTTTGAAATCTCCTGCGGCATCCCGGTCGCCTCCGTCGGCCCGTCGATCGCCTCCGTCTATGGCGCGCCTCTTCATCTGAACGGTGGCATCCACTTCACGGTATCCCAATCCGGCGGCAGCCCGGATATCATCGCGCTGCAGGCCGCTGCCAAGAAGGGCGGCGCAACCACGATCGCCGTCGTCAACGTCACCGACAGCCCGCTCGCCAATGAAGCCGATATCGTGCTCGGCCTCAATGCCGGCCCGGAAAAGAGCGTTGCGGCCACGAAATCCTTCATCGCTTCCGTCGCCGCGCTCGCTGGCGTCACCGCAACGATTTCGCAGGATAAGGCGCTGTCTGCCGGCCTCGCGAAGCTGCCGGAAGCGCTTGCCGCAACCTCGGGCATCGACAGCAAGGCTGCCGAGGACGTGCTTTTCAACGCTTCCTCGCTCTATACCGGTGGCCGCGGCCCCGCCTTTGCCATCGCGCTCGAAGCGGCACTGAAGGCCAAGGAAACCGCCGGCCTGCATGCGGAAGCCTTTTCGCTGGCCGAACTCATGCATGGCCCGATGCGCCTCGTGCAGCCGGGCTTCCCGATCGTCGCTTTCTCCCCCGACGATGCCGCCTTCGCCAACAATGCCCAGGCGCTGGAGCGCCTGCAGAAGCTCGGCGCGACCGCCGTCTCCTTCTCGACCGCGCCGCTTGCCGGCATAAACCTGCGCATGCCGAGCACCGGCAACGGCCTTCTCGACCCGCTGGTATCGCTGCTGTGCTACTATCGCCTCGTCGAGTCCGTAACGCGGCGCAAGGGCTTCGACCCGGATAAGCCGGCTAATCTTCTCAAGGTAACGGAGACCATGTGATGGACTACAAGGTCTTTACCGGTGCCCGCATCTTCGATGGCGACCGCTTTCATGAAGACAGCGCGCTTGTCATCGGCAGTGGCCGCATCCATGCCGTCACCGGTGTCAACGATGTGCCCGATAACGCCGAAACGATCCAGCTGAAGGGCGGTGTGCTCTCCCCAGGCTTCATCGATGCACAGGTGAACGGCGGCGGCGGCCGCATGCTGAACGACGAGCCCTCGCCCAAATCCATGTATATGATCGCCGCAGGACATCGCCCCTACGGTACGACATCACTTCTGCCGACCCTCATCACCGATGTCGCAGCCACGACCACGGCGGCGATCGAAGCGGCCGTCGAGGCCGTGAAGACCAATCGCGGCGTCGCCGGCCTGCATCTCGAAGGTCCGCATCTGGCGCCGGCCCGCAAAGGCGCGCATCTCGCCGAGCTGATGCGTCCGGTCGAGGACAGCGACGTCAGAACCCTCATCCGCGCCCGCGAGGCGATCGGCACGCTGCTTGTCACCATCGCGGCCGAACAGGTGACGGAGCGGCAGGTGCAGGCACTCAGCGAAGGCGGCGTCATCGTCAGCATCGGCCACAGCGATTGCACGGCGGAAGCAGCCAATGCGCGGTTCGATGCCGGTGCGCGCGGTGTCACCCATCTTTTCAACGCCATGAGCCAGATGGGCCATCGGGCACCCGGTCTCGTCGGCGCGGCGATCGACCATCCCACACCCTGGTGCGGCATCATCGCCGATGGCCATCACGTCGAGCCGATTGCGCTCAGGGTCGCGCTGCGCGCCAAGCGCGGTGAAGGCCGGCTGTTCTTCGTCACCGATGCCATGTCGCTCGTCGGCACCGATCTTCCGAGCTTCACGCTGAACGGCCGCACGGTCTATCGCACCAAGGGCGGCTATTGCTCCAAGCTGACGCTCGACGACGGCACGCTGGCTGGCTCCGATGTCGATATGGCCTCAACGATCCGCTATGGCGTCAATATCCTCGAGCTGCCTTTGGCCAAGGCCCTGCGCATGGCGACCTCCTATCCCGCCCGCTTCCTTCGGCTTGCCGATCGCGGCCACCTGACGCCGGGAATGCGCGCCGATCTCGTTCACATCGACGACGGCATCGAAGTCACCGAAACCTGGATCTCCGGCGAGCCTTCGGCCTGAACCACGCAAAGAGGAAGCGCGGCATGAGCGCAGTCACGGACAGCTATTTCTCCGCCCTCATCGGCCGGTTGGAAACCCTGCGCGAGGTGCTTGCCGAACCCATGTCCAAGGCTTCCGCCGCCATTTGCATAGCCGCCCGCGCCGACCGCCGCGTCTATGTCTTCGGCACCGGCCATTCGCACATGCTGGCGGAAGAAGTGCATTATCGCGCCGGAGGTCTCGCCTTCACCATCCCCGTGCTCGTGGGATCCGCCATGCTGCATGAAGGCGCCGTCATCAGCTCGGTCTATGAGCGCACCGAAGGCCTCATCCGGCCGATCTTCGAGCGTTACGGCATGCAGCCGGGCGATGTGCTGATCATCGCCTCCAACTCCGGCGTCAACGCCGCGCCGCTCGAGGCAGCGGATTATGGCCGCGAAATCGGCGCCACCGTCATCGCCATCACCTCGCTGGCCTATTCGGCCGCCATTGCCAACGGGCGCAGGAAGCTCGCCGATATCGCCGATATCGTGCTGGATAACGGCCTGCCGCCGGGCGATGCCATGATCGACCTGCCGGGCACCGGCCTGAAAGTCGGCCCGGCATCGACGGCGGTCGGCGCTACTGTGCTGAACGCCATCTTCGCCGACGTCGCCGCCGAACTCTGCAAGGATGGCGATCCGCCGGTCTACCTCAGCGCCAACATGCCGGGCGCCAAGGAGACCAACCAGCGGCTGGTCAAGAAATACCGGCCGCGCAATCCGCATCTCTAAAGTATTTGGCGGCTTTTCGTATTTAATTACGCAAAAGCGGAAAATGGATCGGCCGAGCGTTTCCCGTGAAACGCTCGGCCGCTCTATTGGGCATCACTGTGCCGCCGCATCCGTGGCCGAGGACTCCTGTGCAGCAGCCTCCGCCTGCCGGCGTCGGCGCCGCAGGACGACGTAGAAGACCGGCGTCAGGAACAGGCCGAACAGCGTCACGCCGAGCATGCCGGAAAAGACGGCCGTGCCGAGCGACTGGCGCATTTCCGCGCCCGGGCCGGTGGCGATCATCAGCGGCACGACACCGAAAATGAAGGCGAAGGCCGTCATCAGGATCGGACGCAGGCGCAGATGGCTCGCCTCGATCGCTGCTTCGACAGCGTTTTTTCCCTCCAGCTGCGCCTGCCGCGCAAATTCGACGATCAGGATCGCGTTCTTGGCCGCAAGGCCGATCAGCACGATGAGCCCGATCTGCGTCAGGATATTGTTGTCCATCCCTCGCAGATACACGCCGATCAGCGCCGCCAGAACCGCCAGCGGCACGATGAGGATGATCGCAAGCGGCAGGACCCAGCTCTCATACTGCGCCGACAGCGCCAGGAAGACGAAGATGACCGACAGGGCGAAGATATAGACCGCCGTATTGCCGGTATGCTTCTCCTGATAGGCGAGTTCCGTCCATTCGAAGGTCGTGCCCGAAGGCAAGAGGTTCTTCGCCAACCCCTCCATGATGTCGAGGGCCGAACCGGTGGAAACGCCCGGCCCCGGATTGCCCTGCAGGGGGACCGAGACATACATGTTGTAGCGCTGCACGAGTGTCGGTCCGGTCGTATCCCGGATATCGACCAGCGTGCCGAGCGGCACCAAGGCCCCGGTCGCCGAGCGCACCTTCAGCGCCAGAATGTCCTCGCGATCCATGCGATATTGCTGATCGGCCTGCGCCCGCACCTGGTAGACGCGGCCAAAGGCATTGAAGTCGTTGACGTAGGACGTGCCGAGATTGATCGACAGGGTCTCGAAGATATTCGGGATCGGCACATTGAGCGCCCGCGCCTTGTCGCGATCGATCGCCAGGAAATATTGCGGGCTGTTGGCGGAGAAGGTGGTGAAGACGCCGCTGACGCCCTTGTTCTGCGCCGCGACGCCCATCATCTGGTAGGCGAGCGGCAGAATGCGGCGCATGTCCGGATTTTCCCGGTCCATGATCTGCATCTTGAAACCGCCCGAATTACCGATGCCTCGGATCGAGGGCGGCGGAATGGCGATGATGAAGGCCTCCTGGATGCCCTGCAAGTTGCCGAAGAGTTGGCCGATGATCTTTGTCGCCGAGTCCCCGGTTTTCAACCGCTCTTCGAACGGCTTGAACGGCGTGAAGATGACGCCCGAATTCGAGGCATTGGTAAAAGTCGCGCCGTTGAAGCCGGCAAAGGCGACGGCATTGGCGATACCAGGCGTCTTGCTGATGATATCGGTCGCCTTCTGGATGACCGCATTGGTGCGCGCAAGCGAGGCCCCATCAGGCAATTGGACGACGACGATGGCATAGCCCTGGTCCATTGTGGGAACGAAGCCCTGCGGCACGACCCGGCCCATGTACCACGTCCCCGCCAGAAGCCCGGCAAAAACGAGAAGCGCGCAGGCGAGCGCCGCCCATGTCGTCACGAGGTGGCGGACGATCCAGGAGTAGCCGCGGCTCATCCGCTCGAAACCCCGGTTGAACCCGTCACCCAAGGCACGGCCGAACCGCGCGAAGATATTGTTGGATTTCTCGTGGCTGTGCGGACGCAGCACGATCGCGGCGATCGCCGGCGAGAGCGTCAGCGAATTCAGGCAGGAGATCGCCGTCGCGACCGAAATCGTCACCGCGAACTGCCGATAGAATTGCCCGGAGATGCCTGGAATGAAGGCGGTCGGCACGAAGACGGCGATGAGCACCAGCGAAATTGCCAGAACGGCGGTGCCCACCTCGTTCATCGTCACATGCGACGCTTCCTTCGGCGTCATGCCGAGCGCGAGGTTGCGCTCGACATTCTCGACCACCACGATCGCATCGTCGACGACGATGCCGATCGCGAGCACGAGGCCGAACAGCGTCAGCATGTTCAGCGAGAAGCCGAAGGCGAGCAGGAAGGCGAAGGTGCCGATCAGTGAGACAGGGATGGCAACGATCGGGATGATCGCCGTCCGCCACGATTGCAGGAAGACCAACACCACGATCGCGACGAGAATCGCCGCCTCGAAGATGGTCTTGTAGACTTCGTGGATCGATTCGGCGATGAACTCGGTCGGATTATAGATGATGCGGTATTCGAGCCCCTGCGGGAAATCCTGCGCCAGGCTCTCCATCGTCTTCTGGATATCGGCAGCGGCGGCGAGCGCGTTGGTGCCGGGCCGGGCGAAGACGCCGAGTGCGACCGCCGGGCTGCCGTTCAGATAGCTATTGGTGACGTAGTCCTGTGCGCCGAGCTCGATGCGGGCGACATCCTGCAGCTGCACGAGGCGGCCATTGCCTGTCGCCTTGACGATGACGTAGCGGAATTGCCGCGCATCGGAAAAGCGCCCTTGCGTCGTTACCGTGTATTGGAAGGCATTGGTGCCCGAAACCGGCGGCCCGCCGATCGCACCGCCCGAAACCTGCACGTTCTGGTCCCGAAGCGCCTGCACGATATCGCCTGCGGTCATGCCGTAGGCCGCGAGCTTTTCCGGATCGAGCCAGATGCGCAGCGAATATTGCCGCTCGCCGAAGAGCTGCACATCGCCGACCCCGTCCAGTCGGACGAGAATATCTCTGATGCGCGTGCGCGCATAGTTGGAGATGTAGAGCTGGTCGTAGCGATTGTTCGGCGACAGGAGATGCACGACCATCATCAGGTCGGGCGAGCTCTTGACCGTGGTGATGCCGATGCGGCGGACATCGTCGGGCAGACGCGGCTCTGCAATGGCGACGCGATTCTGCACCAGCACCTGTGCCTTGTCGAGATCGGTGCCGAGCTTGAACGTAATCGTCAGCGACATCGAGCCATCGGCACTGGAATAGGAAGACATGTAGAGCATGTCCTCGACGCCGTTGATTTCCTGCTCGATCGGAGTCGCCACCGTATCGGCAATGGTCTGCGCATCGGCGCCGGGATAGGAGGTGCGAATTACGATTGTGGGAGGCGCAACCTCGGGATATTGCGCCACCGGCAGCTGGAAATAGGCGATGCCGCCGACGATCAGTAGCACGATGGATAGAACCGATGCGAAAATCGGTCGATCGACGAAGAAATGGGAAAACCTCATTGGTTCGTTCCCTGTACATCGGCCTGGGCCGGCGGCTCGTCATTCGTCGCCTGCTGCGGCAGTTCGATCAGCTGCGGCGTCACCTTGGCGCCCGGCCGGATGCGCATCAGCCCGTTGACGACGATTGTCTCGTCACCGGTCATGCCGTCGCGGATGACGCGATAGCCATAGAGCTTCGGCCCGAGGCGCACCGGCTTCGGCGTGATATTGCCGGCTGTATCGGCGACATAGACGACACGCTGATTCTGGTCGGAGCCGATGGCTTCGTCGGGAACCAGGATCGCCTTATAACTGTTCGAGCCTTGCACCTGAACGCGTCCGAACAGGCCGGGCTGCAGGGTGAGATCGGGATTCGGGAAGCGGGCGCGGACGCGGATCGTACCTGTCTCGTTGTCGACGCGGTTTTCGGCGAAGTCGAGCTTGCCCTTAAACGGCTTCTGCCGCTGATCGGCAATCGTCACGGTCACGTCGAGCCCGCCGCCGCCCTGCTGTAGGGCGCTACCGTTCTTACGAGCCTCATCGGCATAGGAAAGCAGCCGGCGCTCATCGACGTCGAAATAGAAATCGATGGGGTCGAGCGAGACGATGGTGGTCAGCACGGTCTGATCGGCCTGCACGAGGTTGCCGACCGAAATCAGCCGCCGGTCGATGCGGCCGCCGAGCGGTGCGGTGATCCGGGTGAAATCCATGTCGAGATTAGCGCGATCGACGGCTGCCTGCGCACCACGCACATTCGCCTGCGCGGAAAGGAGGTCGCGACGGCGGTCATCCAGGGTCGAGGCCGACTGGCTGCCCGTCGTCGACAGGGATTCCGTCCGCTTGAATTGTGCATCGGCTAGCGTCAGCGAAGATTTCGCCACCTCGAGCGAGGCCGTTGATTCGTTCAGCGTTGTGATGAACGGCCTTTGGTCGATGACGAAAAGCAGATCGCCCTGCTTGACGATGGCGCCATCCTTGAAATGCACTTCCTGCAGATAGCCGCCCACCCGCGAGCGCACGGAAACTTCATCAACCGCCTGGAAGCGCCCGATGAACTCGTCGCTGTCGACGACATCGCGAACGATAGGCTTGGCAACCGTCACAGGCGCGGCCGGCGGCGCACCCTGCGCCAGCGCCTGGGCGCCAGAGAAAACGGCAAAAACACAGCTGAACAAAACGGCACGCGGCAGCATCGGCATGAAGCCCCCTTCGAAAAACCGCATACGGCAAGAGGCGCCGTTATCACGGTATGCGCTCACAAAATTTGCCTGCAACTTTCCGCGAAGGACCCTCGCCATCAGGCGCAATGCAATCAGGTCTCTTCGGACTTCCCCAACATGCGCCTCGGGCCCGCATGGGCCCGGGTATCATCCAGCCATCGGGGCCGGCATCACGCGTTCATGTATAAACGGTTTATCGAATTGGACAACAGGGAATGGAGCAGTCGCGACCAAACGCAACCTTTTGTTTTCATTATATGGAAGGACGCCCATAAGATGAGCTGGCCGAGGTGATCAGCCCTCCAGCTCCTCGCGCAGCATTTCAAGCTCGAGCCACTCCTCTTCCATGCTGACAAGGCTTTCGCGCAGCTTTTCCATCTCCGCCGCAAGGCGATTGAAGGCTGCGGGATCCTTGGAAAAGAGGTTCGGATCGGCCATCTTCTTCTCGCGGGCGACAATCTCGGCTTCGGCTTTCGCCATTTCCTTCGGCAGATTTTCCAGCGCGAATTTCTGCTTGTAGGAAAGCTTGCCCTTGCCCTTCGAGCCTTCGCCGGCCGGCGATGCAGCTTCGGCTGATTTCGGCTTTTCGGCCGTCTTTTCCGCCCGCTTGCGCTCCTCGATCGCCCCCTTGCGCTGGGCGAGCATGTCGGAATAACCGCCGGCATATTCGATCCAGCGGCCATCAGGCTCTTCCGGATTGGCGGGCGCGATCGTCGAGGTCACGGTACGGTCGAGAAAGTCGCGATCGTGGCTGACGAGGATGACTGTGCCGGAAAAACCGGACACGATTTCCTGCAGCAGGTCGAGCGTCTCGATGTCGAGATCGTTCGTCGGTTCGTCGAGGATTAGGAGATTGGTCGGCCGCGACAGGATGCGCGCCAGCATCAGCCGGGCACGCTCGCCGCCGGAAAGATTCTTGATCGGCGTGCGCGCCTGCTCCGGCTGGAACAGGAATTCCTTCATATAGCCGGTCACATGCCGCTGCTCGCCATTAACAAGCAGGTTCTCGCCGCGACCGTCGGTCAAATAGTTGGCGAGCGTGTCTTCGGGGTTGAGTTCCTCGCGCTTCTGATCAAGTGTCGCGATTTCCAGATTTGTGCCGAGCTTCACCGTGCCGCTATCCGGCTCCAGCTGACCGGTCAGCATCTTCAGCAGCGTGGTCTTGCCGGCACCGTTCGGGCCGACGAGACCGATGCAATCGCCGCGATGCACGCGGATCGAAAACGGCGCAACGATGGTACGCTCATTATAGGTCTTGGTGATCTTGTCTGCCTCGATCACCAGTTTGCCGCTTTCCTGCGCATCGGAAGCCGCCGCCTGCACCGTGCCCAAAGCGCCCTTGTGGCCGCGATAGCGCGAGCGCATGTCCTGCAGCTCGCCGAGCCGGCGCATGTTGCGCTTGCGTCTGGCCGTCACGCCGTAACGCAGCCAATGCTCTTCGCGCTCGATCTGCTTGCCGAGCTTGTGCTGCTCCAGCTCTTCGGCTTCCAGCACCTGGTCGCGCCAGGCTTCGAAATGAGCGAATCCCCTGTCCAGACGGCGCGAAGTACCGCGATCGAGCCAGACGGTCGCGGTCGAAACCTTTTCGAGAAAGCGCCGGTCGTGCGAGATCAGCACGAGCGCGCTACGGCTCTTCTGCAACTCGCCTTCCAGCCATTCGATGGTCGGCAGGTCGAGATGGTTCGTCGGCTCGTCGAGCAGCAGGATATCCGGTTCCGGCGCCATGACGCGCGCCAGAGCCGCGCGGCGCGCCTCGCCGCCCGAGAGGTTGTTCGGATCTTCCTCGCCTGTCAGGCCGAGATGGGACAAAAGATAGGTAACGCGATAGGGATCATCGCCAGGTCCAAGGCCGGCTTCGGCATAGGCCGCGACCGTCTTGTAACCGGCGAAATCCGGGGCCTGCTCGAGGTAGCGCACGGTCGAAGACGGATGGCGGAATACCTCGCCGGATTGCGCTTCGACAAGGCCGGCGGCGATCTTCAGCAACGTCGATTTACCCGAACCGTTACGACCGACAAGGCAGATCTTGTCGCCCGGCTCCACCTGCAGCGCGGCACCGGCGAGCAATGGCGCGCCGCCAAAGCTCAGAAAGATGTCGTCGAGTTTCAGAATGGGAGGGGCCAAGATCAGACTCCGCTGAGATCATAAGGGCGGGCAAGAACGATCGCCCTGCCGCTGCCGAGCGAGAAGCGCACGTCGCCTTCCGCAACATTGGAAATGGTGCGCGATGCGCCGAAGGGCAAACGGAAATCGCGCAAGGGGTAGCGGGCATTCTCAATGAACAGGCCTGTCAGATCGCTGAACCCAAGGACGGAGAACAGCGAGCCGGCCGGCAGCGCCAGCGTGAGATCGCCGGGCGGAAGCGGCACCGCCTCCTCATCACCGGACGTGAGCAGGACATCGAAGCCTTTCTCGGCCAAGCGGATGCCATAAAGCAGGTGCTGGATGGCATGATCGGAGCGCTCACCACCCATGGCGCCGGCAAGGATTAGCCGCACAGCGCCGCGGCCAATCGCTTCCGAAACGGCAATCTCGCCGTCGGTCGCCGCCTTCGCCGTCGGATAGGGCTGCTTGGGCACATCGGGAAACGCAGCTTGCAAATC
The DNA here is from genome assembly GCF_008370325.1 of Martinezella tropici. Taxonomy (GTDB): domain Bacteria; phylum Pseudomonadota; class Alphaproteobacteria; order Rhizobiales; family Rhizobiaceae; genus Rhizobium; species Rhizobium tropici_B. The sequence goes on from NZ_VNIP01000009.1 coordinate 386,309, forward strand.
GGCGGGCGTGGAATCGAAATCGCCGACCCACAGCTCCGGCTCCACTCCGAGCGCGATCGCATGGCGCATGCCGCCATCGGCTGCGATGAAACGGCTGCCGGAAATGGCGGCGCGCAACCGCTCCGTCAGGCGAAGCTCGCCGCCGAGCAGGATGGTGAAGGTAGTGGACTGGCTCATGAGGCAAGCCCATAGCGCAAAGTCATGTCCCTAGGGAAGAGCAGCATAGGCAAGAACGGCCGCGACGACGGCTCAGTCGTCCGTTTCCTTGAGGCGCGCCTGGAAAACCTGCTCGTAGCCGCTGACATAACGATCAAACAGTAGCGAGAAGCTCTCGATCTCCTCCTGCGTCCAGTCGGCGAAGATGCTGCCGATGACGGAATATTTCTGCGCCTGGATCTCCGACAGCAATCTCTGCCCGAGCGTGGTCAGTATCACCACGATGCGCCGCGCATCCGCCTGCGATGCCTTGCGCCGCAACACGCCGCGCGTCACCATGTCGGCAACGATGCGGCTCGCTCGCGACGGATCGATCCGCAGCATCTCGGCAATCGTGCCGACGGTGACTTCGCCCGTCAACTCTGCACGCCGCACGACATCGAGCACGTCGAGATGTGAAAGCTCGAGCCCCGGCGCAACGCTCAGGATGGCAAGCCTGCCGATCATGCGGCGACCTGTCAACAGACGCATACGCGTCATCGCATGGCCGATACGCAGGAGATTCGCGTCGTCGGTCAGGGCCTGGGCTTCAATTTCACGTGTATTCGTCGCAGATGTCATCTTTCCACCATACCAGAGGCGGCAAAGAAATAAAACATGCAAACAGCATTCACCTGTCGTTGACATTTATATGCTAACGGCACATATGTATCACCTATGAAAACCGGGGCGTCCCGCGCATTCGATCGACCGCGCAGCGTTTCGGCCAAGCTCGGATTTTTTGCCCCATGGACATGCAGACAACGTTCGCGCCGCTCGTGGCGGATCATAAGCGGCGGCTTATCCTCTTCCTGTTTCTGATGACCGCCATGTTCATGGCAACGCTCGACAACCAGATCGTCTCGACGGCGCTTCCGACGATCGTCGGCGAATTCGGGCATCTGGAGCGCTTCGGTTGGATTGGATCGGCCTATCTTCTCTCGCTCTCCGCCGTCATGCCCGTTTACGGCAAGCTCGGCGATCTCTTCGGCCGCAAATATGTGATGATGACGGCGATCGCGATCTTCACCATCGGCTCCGCTGTCTGCGGCCTTGCCGTCTCGATGGATACGCTGATCGCCGCACGCGTCCTTCAGGGCCTCGGGGGCGGCGGCATCCTTGTATCGATCTTTGCCGTCAATGCGGACTTGTTCGAGCCGAGGGAGCGCGCCCGCTACCAGAGCTATTCCAGCCTGGTGCTGATGGCGTCGGGCGCCATCGGCCCCGTTCTCGGCGGTACGATGAGCGATCTCTTCGGCTGGCGCTCCATCTTTCTCGTCAATGTGCCGATCGGCTTTGTCGTGCTGGCGGGTCTCGCCACTATGCTCCCCTACCGCAAGCCGGCCCGCCGGCCGAAGATCGACTATGCCGGCGCGATCGTTCTCGCGCTGACGACGACGAGCATCGTGCTGGCCGCCGACGGCACCGAACTCTTCGGATCGCTGCTGTCGCCGCAATGCCTCGGCATCATTGCCTTCGGCGCGATCTGCGCCATCGCCTGGGTCTTCATCGAACGCCGCGCCCCCGAGCCGATCGTGCCGATGACGCTGTTCCGCAATCCGACATTCGGCCTCCTGCTGATCATCTCGATTACCAGCGGTGCCGTCGCCATCGGCATGGTCAATTATTTCGCGCTCTTCCTGCAGACGACGACGGGCCTTTCGCCCTCGATGGCCGGGCTGCTGTTCATTCTCCTGACCGGCGGCATCGTCTGCGGTTCGCTGTCGGCCGGCAGGCTCATTGCAGCCAGAGGGCGCTACAAGCCCTTCGCCGTCGCGAGCGCTGCCTGCAGCGCCATCGCATTCGGCGCGCTTGCCTTCCTACCAGCCGGCACGCCCATCGTCGTCATCGGCGGGCTGATGCTGCTGCACGGCATCGGTATCGGCCTTGCGCAGCAGGTTCCCGTCATCGGCGTGCAGAACGCGGCGGCAGCCCGCGATGTCGGCGCAGCGACCGGAGCCGTCACGCTCTCGCGCATGGGCGGCGCCTCGATCGCCATCTCCATCTACGGTGCCATTATCGCCGCCAAGCTCGGCAATGTCGGGATCTCGATATCAGGCGTATCCGATATCGAGCAGCTGACGCCGAAGATGATGGCCGCATTGCCGGAAGCAACCCGCCAGGCTGTCGCCAATGCCTATGCGAGCGCCTTCAGCCCGCTGTTCATGACGGCCGCGGGCATCTGTTTCATCGGTTTGCTGACCGCACTGACGCTGAAGAACGTGCAGCTTCCGGGTGCCGCGAAGAAATTCGACAACAACACGACGGCGGCCGCGCAGGCCGCCGAGTAACCTGTCTCCGTCCACAATCGGCAAGGGAATCATTTCCCTTGTCATCCCTTCGTCACAAGGCTAAATCTGCCGACGCTCTAACGGGGTGCCTGATGTCCTCTAGGATATCTGGCTGAGAGGCTTTCACCGGCCAACCCGCGGAACCTGATCCGGCTAACACCGGCGGAGGGATTAGACGCGTGACGAAATCATAGCGCCCTTTTCCCCTTCAAGACGAAACCCAGAGCATGATGCCGAAAAGTGTAAACGGTTTTCGGGCGACATCATGCTCTAATTATTTGATTTCAGAGCGGATTCTGATTTTAGGTCGATAGACCTAAAATCATCCGGCTCTTAGGAGGAGGCGCTGTCGTGCAAAACCGATCGCTATTGTCATTCTTCGCCGGACTGGCTCTTGCCGTCGGCGCAACGTCTTTTGCTGCCCAGACGGCCGAGGCAGCCGACAAGACCCTGACCATCTACACCTATGAGAGCTTCACCGCCGATTGGGGTCCCGGCGCCAAGGTCAAGGCCGCCTTCGAGAAGACCTGCGGCTGCACAATCAATTATGTCAGCGTCACTGATGGCGTCGCGCTTCTCTCCCGCCTGAAGCTGGAAGGCGCCAGCACCAAGGCCGATGTCGTTCTCGGCCTCGACACCAATCTCGTCGACGAAGCCAAGGATACCGGCCTCTTCGATGCAAGCGGCGTCGACACCTCGGCCCTCAAGGTTCCCGGAGATTTCAAGGATGACGTCTTCGTGCCCTATGACTACGGCCATTTCGCCGTGGTCTACGATAGCCAGACGGTCAAGAACCCGCCGAAGAGCATGAAGGATCTCGTCGAGGGCGATCCCGCGCAGAAGATCGTGATCGAGGATCCGCGGACTTCGACGCCGGGTCTCGGCCTGCTGCTCTGGGTCAAGTCGATCTATGGCGACAAGTCCGCCGATGCCTGGACGAAGCTCAAGGGCCGCATCCTGACGGTGACGCCTGGCTGGTCGGAAGCCTACGACCTCTTCACCAAGGGCGAGGCGCCGATGGTGCTTTCCTATACGACGTCGCCGGCCTATCACATCATCGAGGACAAGACCGACCGCTACCAGGCCGCCGCCTTTTCGGAAGGGCACTATATCCAGATCGAGGTCGCCGGCCTGATCAAGTCCTCGCCGAACAAGGAGCTTGCCCGCGATTTCCTGAGGTTCATGATCTCCCCCGGCTTCCAGGATATCATTCCCACAAGCAACTGGATGATGCCTGCCTCGGCCACTTCCGAGCCGCTGCCGGACGCCTTCAGCAAGCTCGTAGTGCCGTCGAAGACCTTCCTGATGAGCCCCGCCGACGTCGACAAGAACCGTAAGGCCTGGATCGACGAATGGCTGGCCGCAACCAGCGGCAATTGACGCCCCGATCATGCTCACGGCACCCGAAAGACGACGCGCCATTTCCGGCGGGGCGCTCAGCCTCGCCGGCATCGCGCTCTTCGTCGGGATCGCCGTCCTCGTCCTTTTGGCCGCCGGCATCGAATCCGGCGGCAACAATCCCCTGACAGATCCCTATTTGCTGCGCGTCCTGCGCTTCACGCTGCTGCAGGCGGTACTCTCGACCCTGCTATCGGTCGTGCTCGCCATACCTGTCGCCCGCGCCTTGGCGCGACAGCCCCATTTTTCCGGCAGGCTATGGCTGCTCCGGCTGATGGCCGTCCCGATGGGCCTGCCCGTGCTGATCGGCGCGCTCGGCCTGCTCGGCATCTGGGGTCGGCAGGGGCTTATCAATCAGACGCTTATGGCGCTTGGCCTGTCGCAGCCCGTCAGCATTTACGGCCTCGCTGGCATCCTCTTGGCGCATGTCTTCTTCAATATGCCGCTCGCCTGCCGGCTGACGCTGGCCGGACTGGAGCGCGTGCCGGCGGAATATTGGCTTGTGGCCGGCGGGCTCGGCATGCGGCCCGCCTCGGTCTTTCGCTTCATCGAATGGCCCATCCTGCGCGGCCTCATACCCGGTATTGCCGGCCTGATCTTCATGCTCTGTGCCACCAGCTTCACGCTGGTCCTGATTCTTGGCGGTGGTCCGGCCGCAACGACGCTGGAAGTGGCGATCTATCAGGCGCTCCGCTTCGATTTCGATCCCGGCCGCGCCGTGATGCTGTCGCTGCTGCAGATCGCCGTCACCCTCGTCGTCCTCGGCGCCATGACGCTGTTTCGCGCGCCTGACGATCATGGGTTGACCAGCGGCCGCGCGCTTCACCGCATCGATGGGCGGATGCCCGCCGCACGATGGATCGACGCCGCACTGCTATCGGCCGCTATGCTCTTTCTCGGCCTGCCGCTCGCTTCCGTCGTCGTGACCGGCCTCGAGGCAAACCTTCCGAAGCTCGCCAGCCAGCCGATCTTTCTGCAAGCGGCCGCGACGAGCCTGGCAATCGCGCTCGCCGCCGGCCTTCTGGCGGTCTTGATATCTTTTGCGATCATTCGCGCCCGATCGGCGATATCGGCGGATCGCCGCAGAACCCTCAGCCTGCGTGGCCTGGCGCTCGCCTTGAGCGGAAGCTCGTCGCTGATCCTGCTGGTCCCGCCGATCGTACTGGCAACCGGCTGGTTTCTGGCGCTGAGACCATTGGGCGATCCCAGCCGTTTCGCCGCCATCCTCATCGTTGTTATCAATGCGCTGATGGCTCTGCCCTTCGTCATTCGCGTCATCGAACCGGCCTATGCGGTCCATGTCAGCCGCACCGAACGGCTGGCGGCGAGCCTCGGCCTTCACGGCATTGCCCGCCTGCGCCTCGTCGATTGGCCGGGTCTGCGCAAGCCGTTCTTCACAGCGCTCTCCTTCGCCATGGCGCTGTCGCTCGGCGATCTCGGCGCGGTGGCGCTCTTCGGCTCGGACAGCCTGATGACCCTGCCCTGGCTGGTCTACAGCAAGCTTGGCAGCTATCGCACCAACGACGCCGATGGATATGCCTTGATCCTTGGCCTGGTCTGCCTTCTTTTGACCATCGCCGGTACGGCCGGCCAGGGCATGCGCGATCATGAAAGCCAGGGAAATGACTGACGGCCACGACATGAAAGAACAAGGCATTGCCATGGCCGGCGTCGAGCTGCACCTCGGCACGCATGATTTTCGCTTCGATTGCGCGTTGCCGCAGGGCAAGATCATCGCCATCGCCGGACCGTCGGGATCTGGTAAATCGACCTTTCTCAATTTATTGGCCGGCTTCGAACAGCCGGACCGCGGCCGCATCCTGCTTGCCGGACAGGACGTGACCGGCCTGCATCCCGCCGAACGGCCGGTCTCACTCGTCTTCCAGGACAACAACCTCTTTGCCCATCTCGATCTCTTCACCAATGTCGGCCTCGGCATCAGCCCTTCATTGAAGCTTTCGGTACAGGACCGGCAAAGGGTCTCGGACGCCCTGGCGCGCGTCGGGCTGCCCGGCTTCGAGAAGCGCAAGCCGGGGACGCTCTCCGGCGGCGAACGGCAGCGCGCCGCTTTCGCAAGGGCGCTGGTGCGCGACAAGCCGATCCTGCTGCTGGACGAACCCTTCGCCGCCCTCGATCCTGGCCTGCGCTCCGGCATGGTCGAACTTTTGAAAACCCTGCATAGCGAGAGCGGCAATACGGTGCTGATCGTCTCGCACGATCCCGCCGAGGTGCGGCGTCTTGCCGACCATGCCGTCTTCGTCGACGGCGGCGCGATCAGGCTTGCCGCCTCCATCGAGACCTTCCTGAAGGTGGGCGACATTCCGGCATTGACTACATTTCTGCAGCATTGATTGCGCCGCAGCATCTCGGCGTCGGCTTTGCCTTAATTTCGTCGTGCGAAGCGGCTGAAAGTCCTGGGAAATGCTTGCTAAAATACAACGCCGCCACATTTAAGCGGAGTCTCGCTATGCAACCGATGCCAAAATCGGCTACAGCAAGGGTTGGAGACCGTCCGGGCAGATGCGGATCGATAGGGATGCAAGCAACCTCTATCGGCGCGCGGCGATGATCAGCCCGGTAACGATCAACCGGATTTGGCGCCGAGCCGGCATGGCAGCGAAATGAGTGGGACACTGGTACTGAAGCAGAGCGAACGAGCAGAACGAAGGATCAGCGTGACCGTCGCAGCCCGTTTGCGCCGCCTTGCCCCGCTCCTTGTCGCCGCCATGGTGCTGGACAGCTGCCAGACGGTGATGGACCAATCCTACCAGCCGAGCGTTTCGCCTTCCGCCAATCCGCAGATCGTCTCCGAGGTGCAGAAAAACGATCCGCGCGCGCAAATGGGTGCACGCGAGCATCCTCGCATCCTCGCAAGCTATGGCGGCGAATACAAGGACGCCAAGACCGAGCGCCTCGTTGCCCGCATCGCCGGGGCCTTGACCAGCGTGTCGGAAAATCCGCAGCAGTCCTATCGCATCACCATCCTCAATTCGCCCTCGATCAACGCGTTTGCGCTTCCGGGCGGCTATCTCTACGTCACGCGCGGCCTTCTGGCGCTTGCCAATGATGCTTCCGAAGTCGCTGCCGTGCTCTCGCACGAGATGGCGCACGTGACAGCCAATCACGGCATCGAGCGGCAGAAACGGGAGGAAGCCGAAGTCATCGCCAGCCGCGTCGTCTCGGAAGTCCTGTCGAGCGATCTTGCCGGCAAGCAGGCGCTCGCGCGCGGCAAGCTGCGCCTCGCCGCCTTCTCGCGCCAGCAGGAGCTCCAGGCCGACGAGATCGGCATCCGCACGCTCGGCCAGGCCGGCTACGATCCCTATGCCGCCGCCCGCTTCCTGAACGCCATGGAAGACTACAGCCGCTTTATGTCGGCCAATTCCGATGCCGACCAGAGCCTGGACTTCCTTTCGAGCCACCCGAGCACGCCGCAGCGCATCGATCTCGCCAAGGCGCATGCCCGCGAATTCGGCGAGGAAGGCAAGGTCGGCGACATCGGCCGCGATTATTACCTGAACGGCATCGATGGCCTGCTCTATGGCGACAGCCCCGAGGAAGGCTATGTGCGCGGCCAGACCTTCCTGCATGGCGGTCTCGGCATCCGCTTCGACGTGCCGCCCGATTTCCGCATCGACAACAAGGTCGAGGCCGTCATGGCGACCGGCCCCGGCGATATCGCCATCCGCTTCGACGGCGTTGCCGACAGCCAGAACCAGAACCTGACGAACTATATTTCCAGCGGCTGGGTGACAGGCCTCGATCCCTCCTCGATCCAGTCGATCACCGTCAACGGCATGCCGGCCGCTACCGCGCGCGCTTCCGCCGATCGCTGGGATTTCGATGTCACGGTCATCCGCGACCGTACGCAGATCTTCCGTTTCCTGACGGCCGTACCGAAGGGGAACATCGCCCAGCTCAACCAGACGGCGGACGTGCTGCGCTCGAGTTTCCGGCACATGACGCCGGATGAGGCGGCCTCGCTGAAGCCGCTCAGGGTCCGCGTCGTCACCGTCAAGCCCGGTGACACGATCACGACGCTTGCCGCCCGCATGATGGGCACCGACCGCAAGCTCGATCTGTTCAAATTGATCAACGCCCTACCGACCGGGGCAACGATTGCGCCAGGCGACAAAGTCAAGATTATTTCGGAATAGCAATCGGCCTATCTTCTCCCGGACGGGAGAAGACCTGTCTCAAGCATAGCTCGCCATGCGGGGGTCGGCATCCACCAGCGCGTTGCGGAGCTTGTCCATTGCGCGGCTTTCGATCTGACGCACACGCTCCTTGGAAATTCCGAGATCGGCGCCGAGCTCCTCGAGCGTCGCTCCGTCTTCGACGAGGCGGCGTGCCTGGATGATCTTCATCTCGCGTTCGTTGAGATGCTTCAGCGCCGAGGCAAGCCAGATGCGACGGCGCTCACCGTCGATCATGTCGGAAACCTGCTCGTCCGGAAGCGGCTCGTCGCTGATGAGAAAATCGATACGCTCAGCACTTTCGGAATCGCCCGATATCGACGGCGCCTGCAGGGACGTATCGCTGCTGGAAAGGCGCGCATCCATGGTCTGCACGTCGGAAAGGCTGACACCGAGCGCAACCGCGATTTCCTCATGGATGGACTGGACGGTAACGCTCGAATTGCTGCGGGCGAGTTTGGCGCGCAGGCGGCGAAGATTGAAGAACAACGCCTTCTGCGCTGAACTCGTGCCACCGCGCACGATCGACCAATTGCGCAGAATATAGTCCTGGATCGAAGCGCGGATCCACCAGCTTGCATAGGTCGAGAAGCGAACTTCCCGTTCCGGTTCGAAACGGGCGGCGGCCTCGAGGAGGCCGACATAGCCCTCCTGTACGAGATCGCTCATCGGCAGTCCGAAATTGCGGAATTTGCCCGCCATGGAAATGACGAGGCGCATATGCGCGGTTGCTATCTGGTTGCGGGCGCCGCGATCATCGTGATCCTTCCAGCGTATGGCAAGATCATGCTCTTCGTCGCGAGCGAGATAGGGAGCAGCCATCGCAACTTTGATCATGCGTCGATCTGCAGACATGTTCGTCATACGCATCTCCTAGGTTCGGCCTCAAATCGTCTTTAGTGCCGCGGTCGACGAAAAGGGCAGCAAGCATCGTTTCCGAACATCGCTGTTCGGATGGAAATCAATGAATGAAATTCAAATTGGAAACCGATATCCGGTTCGCCGGATAATCGATGACTAGTCTTGTTCGGTCTCAGCGAATGGATCTCGCGATTGAAGCATGTTCAGATCGCCGGGGGGCTTCGGATGAAAACGCATAGGCCGGTCCTCGTGAATGTCGATAAACACGGCCTGCTTGGAAACCCCTCCCCACAGGAGAGCACCCACACCGACCGCTAACACGAGGCTTAAACGCGGCAGAAGCAAAAAGGTTCCAAAGAAAAAACCCGGCACGAAGGCCGGGTTTTTTGAAGCTGGAATTTGCGCGCTGGCCTTATGCGGCTTCGTCCTGGGAATCGTCTTCCTCGACGACCTTGCCGCGCTTGGGACCCTTGTTGAGATTGACCTCGACAAGGCGAACGGCTTCGGTTTCCGACATCTTGTTGACGGCTGCAATTTCGCGCGCCATGCGATCGAGCGCAGCTTCATAAAGCTGACGTTCGGAATAGGACTGCTCCGGCTGGTTCTCGGCGCGATAAAGATCGCGAACCACTTCAGCGATGGAAAGCAGATCGCCGGAATTGATCTTGGCATCATATTCCTGGGCGCGACGCGACCACATGGTACGCTTCACGCGGGCTTTGCCCTGCACGACCTTCAGCGCCCGCTCGACGAAATCCGTCTCGGAAAGCTTGCGCATGCCGATGCTCATGGCCTTGGCCACCGGTACCTTCAGGCGCATCTTGTCTTTCTCGAAGTCGATTACGAACAGCTCGAGCTTCATGCCTGCGACTTCTTGTTCTTCGATGGCAGTGATCGTGCCGACACCGTGGGCCGGATAAACAATCGCTTCACCAGTCTTGAAGCCATGGCGTGCTGCTGAAGGTTTTTTCTGCTGGGTCGTCATTCTTTTCAAAAACTCCCTGTTACGCGCCCGGTTGGGCCGGGTGCCGGGTCAGTCAGGCCCGGATGAGACGGACGTACCGTCGGGTCACTTCATCCTGGTCCAGCCAGACTTATGCAAACAGAAACCCACCCATCGCGATCTAGGACCCGACAACACAAACGGTTGATATGTCAAGGAAACCGCGTACGGATTGGTGATTTGCTTTCGTGATGGTTTTGGGCATGCGTAATGCCGCTGTGGATCAGTGTGAGGAACCTATCACAAAAATCTGAGGAAATCAATAATTTGCTGCGCGCGCGCCAAAAAGGCCACGTTGACCGCCATGCGACCCAACGGCAATGATTCGCTTTCTGCGATATCGACTACACCTTTATCGACGGCCTGTCACGGCCGTCGATCAGTCGCCGCTTCCGGGATTCGCCGAGAAATACTTCTCGAACTTTCCTTCTTCGCCATCCATCTCCTTGGCTTCCGGCAACGGGTCGCGCTTGACCGTGATGTTGGGCCAGATGGCGGCATATTCGGTATTGATCTTCAGCCACTTGTCGAGGCCCGGCTCCGTGTCGGGCTTGATCGCCTCGGCGGGACATTCCGGTTCGCAGACGCCGCAATCGATGCATTCGTCGGGATGGATGACGAGGAAGTTCTCGCCCTCGTAGAAGCAGTCGACAGGGCAGACTTCCACGCAATCGGTATATTTGCAGCGGACGCAATTATCGGTCACGACATATGTCATGAAGCACTCCAGGAATGTCTCTAGCTTCCGCGGATGCGCAACCTGGAACGTCGCACCATCCCGCGGAGCCGAACGGGCAAACGTATGCATCACGCACAAACGTGCCGCCCGGCTGGTTACCGGCAGGTTGATGGTGAGGTATCGACTTTATCCGCCAATTTCAAGGACAAACAATCTGGAAAGCAGCCTGAGACAGGCAGAGTTTTCTAATCGTCGTCCGGGATCAGGCGATCGATTGCACGGCGATCGCGCTTCGTGGGCCTTCCGCTCCCTGGCGCCCGCAACGCCTGCTCGAATGGGGTGAGGCGTTTTGTCTCATCCGGCGGCGGCGTCAGGTCCTCATAGAGCAGCCTGGCTTCCTCGAAAGGGCCTCTGCGCTCGCCGGGGGCACGCACGATGAGGACGACATCCCGGCGCTCCAGCGAGAGCTCGATACGGTCGCCGGCCTTGACGCCGAAACTCGGCTGCGCGATCCGCTCGCCATTCACCCGCACGCCGCCGTTCTGAACGTAGAGCTGCGCCAGCGAGCGGGATTTCACCATGCGGGCAAAGAACAGCCATTTGTCGATGCGCTGGCGCGAACCGGAAAATGGCTGTTTCTCATCCGTCATGGGCTATTTCTTCATCTGCTCCTTGAGAGCAGCAAGCTTGGCGAAGGGAGAATCGGGATCGATCGGCTTTTCCTTGCGCGGCGGCTTGGCCTCGAAGCGTAATGGCTGCGATGCACCGCGATTGTTGCGATCGTTCCGGTCGTTGCGTTCGCCACGCTCCTGACGGTCACCCCGCTCACCACGGTTGCCCTGATGCTGCGGACGGCCGCCCTCGCGGTTGCTGCGCGGCCCCTTGTCACCGCTGCGGTTGTCACGGCCATCGCGGCGGTCGCGTCCCTCGCGATTGCCTTCGCCACCGTTTGCCTGCTGCTCGCCACCACCACGGCGATTGCCCTGCTGACCACGACCCTCGCCCTGCTGGCCGCGACGGTCACCATGACCACGGCCACCCTGGCGCTGCTGATTGTCGCTGCGGCCGCCCAGGCGCCAGAGCAGAACTGGCTTCGGCTCGGCAGGTTCCGCGGCAACGGCTTCAGCGTCGACAGTCTCGGCAGCTCCCGCCGCCACCGCTACCGGTTCAGCCGAGGCGTCGGCGGCGGGAGCTGCTTCTTGCGCGACGGCTTCCGTTTCCTTAGCCGGCTCGTCGCCCGCAGTATCGGCGTCGTCATGATCGGCCTTCTCGGCCGTGGCTTCCGCAGCCGGAGCTGCTGGTGTCGCAGCCACATCCTGCTGGGCAAGGAAGGCCGTGGCCTCCTCGGCCTTCACCGAATCGGCGCGATAGCCAAGACCCTTAAGGATTTCCTCCATGTCCTCGAGCGTCGCGCCGAGGATGGAGAGCATGGCAGTCGTCGTGGTGAAGCGGCGGCCGTCATAGGCGCCTTCCGGGCGCGAAGCCTGGCCGGGCTTCCATTGCAAGAGCGGACGGATGAGATCCGCCAGGCGCTCGAGAATATCGATGCGGACCGCGCGCTTTCCGAGGAAACGGAAGCCCGCAAGCTTGTAGAACATGCGCTCATAGCCCGGATCGGTGACGACCGAGGTGCGGCCGGCGGCAAGAACGGGGATCAGATCGCCATAGCCCGGCTTATCCAGGCCGTCGTTCCTCAGGGCCCAGAGCAGCGTGATGAGTTCGGCGGGAGCCGGCTTCAGCAATGCGGGCACGAAAATATGATAAGCGCCGAAGCGGACGCCGTAGCGGCGCATGGAGGCGCGCGCATCCTGATCCAGCGACTTCACCTCTTCGGTAACGTCGCGGCGGAACAGAACGCCGAGATTCTCCACCAGCTGGAAAGCCAGCCCCTTGGCAAGGCCCTGCAGATCCTCGGCGCGCTGGAGATCGTCGAGCGGCTTCAGGATCGTGCTGATGTGATGGTTCACGAAGCGCTCGATGCGCGAGGCGACATGATCGCGCGCATTGCCCGCCAGCTGCTCGTCGGCAAGCAGGATGACGCGCGGACGCATGACATGATCGCTCCCCGACAGGCGCGCCACGGGATCGCCGACCCAGCGCACGAGGCCATCGGCGCTGATCGCAAGATCGCTGTTGCCAGCCGCATGCAGACGCGCGGCGCGCGCCTCGAATTCCAGCGACAGCGCCTTCTGGGAGGCTGTCTGGACGGCCTTCGCATCCGGCCCCTCGGTGCCCGCAACAGGCGTGAACCGGAAACCGGTCAACTGTCCCACATGATGCCCTTCGACGAAGACATCCCCATTCACACTGATTTCAGCTTCCAGCATCGCATTCTCTCTCAGGCGCTTCATGAGCACAGATGTCCTGCGATCAACAAAGCGTTTCGTCAACCTCTCATGTAACGCGTCGGACAATCGATCTTCGATTTCCCGCGTCTTTTCTTGCCAGTGTGTCGGATCGGCAAGCCAGCCGGGCCGGTTCGACACATAGGTCCAAGTCCTTATCTGCGCGATTCGCGCCGAAAGCGTGTCGATCTCGCCATCCGTCCGATCGGCGCGATGCACCTGTTCGGCCAGAAAGTCCTCTTTCACCGTGCCATAGCGCACCAGGTCGGAAAAGAGGGCGGCAATGAGATCGGCGTGCTGGGCAGGCGTAATGCGCCGATAGTCGGGAAGCGCGCAGGCCTCCCATAATTTCTCAACCCGAGCCGGGTTGCTGGCTAGATCGACTATCTCCAGATCGCGTGACAAATATTCCAACGCCTGCTGGTCTACCGCAGGCAGCGCCCGCGTCAACCCCTGCACGCGCGGCGCGTCTTCCAAACTGGCGCGCAGCGCCGCGATCGAGGAAAAATTCAAAGTCTTGCTGCGCCACTGCAGCACCTTGACCATGTCGAATTCGTGTCCCTCGATCCGGCGCACCAGCTCGTCGTCGAAAGGATCGACCTGTCCAGTCACCCCGAAGGTGCCGTCCTTCAGGTGGCGGCCGGCTCGGCCGGCGATCTGGCCGAGCTCGGCGGGATTGAGGTTGCGGAACTGATAACCGTCGAACTTGCGGTCCTGGGCGAAGGCGACATGGTCGACATCGAGATTGAGGCCCATGCCGATCGCATCGGTCGCGACCAGATATTCGACATCGCCGGCCTGGTAGAGAGCTACCTGCGCATTGCGGGTACGCGGGCTGAGCGCCCCAAGCACGACGGCAGCACCGCCACGCTGGCGGCGGATGAGCTCAGCGATCGCATAGACCTCATCGGCGGAAAAAGCCACGATCGCGGTGCGCTGCGGCAAGCGCGTGATCTTCTTCTGTCCGGCATAGAAAAGGTGTGACAGCCGCGGCCGCTCCAGGACGGTGATCCCGGGCAAAAGCTGTTCGAGGATGGGCCGCATCGTGCCGGCACCCAATAACAGCGTCTCATCGCGACCGCGCAGATGCAGGATGCGGTCCGTGAAGATATGGCCGCGCTCGAGATCGCCGGCAAGCTGGACCTCATCGATGGCGACGAAGGAGGCGCGCGTCTCGCGCGGCATGGCTTCGACGGTGCAAACGGAAAAGCGGGCATTGGGCGGCGATATTTTTTCCTCGCCCGTGACAAGCGCGACATGCTGGGCCCCGACCTTTTCGACGACGCGCGTATAGACCTCGCGCGCCAGCAGCCGCAGCGGCAGGCCGATCACGCCACTGCCGTGCGCCACCATGCGTTCGATGGCATAATGGGTCTTGCCGGTATTGGTCGGTCCGAGCACCGCGGTCACGCCGCGTCCGCTCAGGATCATGGGCTGCGAAGTCTGTGTCATTGGTCCGTGCATGGGCGAGAAACCACCGTCTTTCGATCAGCAAGTTCCCCAAGGAGGAAACGAAGAGATGACGACCATATGCGACAAACGCAAGGCCTGAATAAAAAAACAGCCACGGCAACAATCGATTTCATTATTGGTGGCCTCAACCGTAAGCTACATTAATCCTGCACCTCATGCGAGTCCCGACGATTGGGGAACAGCTTGAGAACGAATCGGCGACGAATCGCTTACTCGCTGTCGTTCTTTTTTTGTTCACTACAACATATGGATTTCTATGAAAAGATTCACACCAAATGCTGAATCTCATTTCCGCGTCTTTTCCACGAGAAAAGGAGTCGAGTGGTGAATCCGAAGCCGGCGAAAATCGACACTTTTTATGGTTAATTATTTGTAAATCATGCAATTTTTTTGAGCAGCATCTTTTTCGTTAAGATCTGGGTCAAAGCCGGAACGAATCGGCGACGAATCACTAATTCCGCACGATTCCGCTTTTGTTCCATACGATATCTAGCGTTTCCGCATTCAAGACATACAGGACTCTGAATGGTTGAACCCGAAATTCCGGCCGAATCAGGAATTGCGATCAATCTTTTAGCGAGCGCAAATATAATAATTCAGTAAACACACGCAAAAGATGTGATTATCGGCACATCGGCCGGGGCCGGCGCAAATGGGATTTCATGGCTACATATTTGTATTTCGCCAGGACAGCATCGGAATATGGGAAGCGGCAAGGGCAGAACCTCTTCGCAGGCCAATCCCACGCGAACCGAATGGCGCATGAAGGCGCCTTCCTCCGCACATCTGCCTTCCACTCAACTTCGCTCCCACTGCATGTCGGCAACCTATAGAAAGGCCCCAACGTTAACCAAAGCCCAAAGGCAGAACGAATCGCCGACGAATCACGGACATGCTTCTTTTCTCGTTTCGTTCACCGCAACATATTGTATTGTAACGGTATTTTAACCATAGGAGCAAGTCGCGACCTCTCCCTTCCATGCCCGCATCGCGCCGTCGCGTTAACATCTGGCTGAATGCGCCGTAGCCGGCATCCCGGCATTTTTATTTCTTAGCCGGAACAATTTTCGGCGACGCAAGTTTCTATCTGCAGAATTGAGGAACTCCGCCCACTAGGAAACCGATTCGAGCTGGAGCCGCTGGAGCGTAGTGCCGGATTGAGCGAGATTGCCGGCGCTATTCAAGCGATGGACATGGAGGAGACACATCATGCTTGGTACCGTATTGCTTGTCATACTGATTCTGCTGCTGATCGGCGCACTGCCCAGCTGGGGTTACAGCCGGGCATGGGGGTACGGTCCATCGGGCGGTCTCGGGCTTGTTCTTGTCATTGTCCTCATTTTATTATTGATGGGGCGGATCTGATCCGCGGGTCAATGTTCAAACTTCACAACACCAGGGAGCTAACACCATGAAGAAGATCATCGTCGCGATCGCCCTTGTCGGCGCTTTAGCGTCGTGCACGGCAACGGAAAAAGGGACTGCCATCGGTGCCGGCACCGGCGCCCTGATCGGCGGCGTGGCCACCCATAGCTGGGGCGGCGCGGCAGTCGGCGCTGTTGCCGGCGGCGTGGTCGGCAATCTTATCGGACGCTCCCATGAGCGCCGCGGCTATTGCATCTATCGCGACCGCTACGGCAATCGCTACGAGGCTCGTTGCCGCTAAGGCTTGAACGCTTGTGACCGGCCGCTTCGGCGGCTCGGTCGCGAACATCCGGCCCTCGAGGCAGGCTCCTGAAGCCTGAGTTTCTGAGAGAATCCTCTTCCCGCGCGATCGGTCGCGGGAAGGGAGCAGTGTTTTGAGAAAGGAACGGCACCATGGCCGCAATCATCGCAAGCATTGCAGCACTCGCGCTCATCGGCACCACTTTTTACGCGCTTGGAAGCGCGGCAAGAGCGCGGGACAAAGAGAAAAAACGGCAGGTGGCGTTGGAAGCCGTGATCCTGGAATTCAAGCCACGACAGCGACAGCAGGCAAATTCAGGCCAGGAGCGGTTCAGAACTTCCGTGAAAAGCTGAGCCGCTCTGGAATCCCTTTAGACGAAAAACTGGCCGCCATTGGCTGTTATCGTCGATCCCGTAATGAAACCGGCATCATCGCTGGCAAGGAAAACCGCGATGCGGGCAATTTCCTCGGGCTCGCCCAGGCGCCCCACCGGGATCTGCGGAATGATGCGCTCGTTCAACACCTTTTCCGGCACCGCCAGCACCATTTCCGTGCCGATATAGCCCGGGCAAATGGCGTTGACCGTGATGTTCTTGGCGGCGCCCTCCTGGGCAAGCGCCTTGGTGAAGCCGAGATCGCCGGCCTTGGCGGCGGAGTAATTCGCCTGCCCCATCTGCCCCTTCTGACCATTGATCGAAGAGATATTGATCACGCGGCCGAAGCTGCGGTCGCGCATGCCCTGCCAGACCTGGTGCGTCATATTGAACAGGCCGGTGAGGTTGGTATTGACGACCTCGTGCCACTGTTGCGGCGTCATCTTGTGGAACATGGCGTCGCGGGTAATGCCGGCATTGTTGACCAGGACATCGACATGGCCGAGATCGTGCTCGACCTTGGCTATGCCTTTGCCGCAGGCTTCGTAATCGGTGACATCCCATTTATGAACGGCGATACCGGTCACATCGTGGAAAGCGCGGGCCTTCTCGTCGTTGCCGGCATAGGTCGCCGCCACCTTGTAACCCGCATTGTGCAGTGCCATCGAAATAGCCGCGCCGATGCCGCGCGTGCCCCCGGTTACCAATGCCACTCTGCTCATGTGCCACTCCCCTTTTTTGCTGCGGAGGCGTAACGCCCGAAGGTCGGGTCGCCCGCTCGCTTTCACCACTTTTTCTGGAAAATTCCTTTCAAGACGCCCTGGAGCATGATGCCGAAAAGTGTGAGCGGTTTTCGGACAACATCATGCTCTACTTCTTTGATTCTAGAGCGCCTCGAAGCACATGGCGACGCCCATGCCGCCACCGATGCACAGCGTGGCGAGCCCCTTGCGGGCGCCGCGGCGCTTCATTTCGAACAGCAGCGTATTGAGGACGCGGGCGCCGGAGGCGCCGATGGGGTGGCCGATGGCGATCGCGCCGCCGTTGACGTTGACGATCGAGGTATCCCAGCCGAGATCCTTGTTGACGGCGCAAGCCTGGGCGGCAAAAGCTTCGTTGGCTTCGACGAGATCGAGATCGGCGACGGACCATCCGGCCTTTTCCAGTGCCTTGCGCGAGGCCGGGATCGGCCCTGTGCCCATGATCTGCGGATCGACGCCGGCTGTTGCCCAGGAAACGATGCGGGCAAGCGGCTGAATGCCGCGGCGCGAGGCTTCCGCCTCGGTCATCAGCACGGCGGCAGCCGCGCCGTCATTGAGGCCGGAAGCATTGCCGGCCGTGACCGTGCCTTCCTTGTCGAAGGCCGGGCGCAGCTTCGCCATGCCGTCCAGCGTCGCGCCATGGCGGATATATTCGTCGGCATCGACCGTGACGTCGCCCTTGCGCGTCTGGATGGTGAAGGGAACGATCTCGTTGGTGAACCGGCCGGCCTTCTGCGCGGCTTCCGCCTTGTTCTGCGAGGCAACGGCGAACTGATCCTGTTCCTCGCGCGAAAGCTGCCATTGCCGCGCGATGTTTTCGGCCGTGATGCCCATGTGATAGCCGTAGAAGGCATCCATCAGGCCATCCTTGATCATGGTGTCGATCATCTTCATGTCGCCCATCTTGGTGCCGGAGCGAAGGTTTGCCGCATGCGGCGCCATCGACATGGATTCCTGGCCGCCGGCGACGATGATCTTCGCATCGCCGGTTGCGATCTGCTGCAGGCCGAGCGCCACGGCGCGCAGGCCGGAGCCGCAAAGCTGGTTGACGCCCCAGGCGGTCGCTTCCTGCGGAATGCCGGCCTTCATCGCGGCCTGACGGGCCGGGTTCTGCCCTTCGCCAGCCTGGAGCACCTGGCCGAGGATCACTTCGTCGACTTCCTTGGCATCGACGCCGGCGCGCTCCAGCGCACCCTTGATGGCGGTGGCGCCAAGCTCATGAGCCGGAACGGTCGCAAAAGCGCCGTTGAACGAGCCAACGGCGGTGCGGGCCGCGCTGGCGACGACGATGGATGAACTGCTCATGGAAGCCTCCTCGGGAAATGAACGTATATGAGGCGAAACTGTCAAAGCTTTGCGCCGGAGTCAAATTGCAAGAATTTCCCGCGTACAGATTTCACGAAGCCGTCATTGCCCGTGAGAAATCCAATCAAAGGATTGGGCTTGCCGCATCGCACAAAGCGATTGTCACCGAGCTTCTTTTGCGTCTACACTCAGCGGTGGAGGAGTATTCCATACAATCAGACGGGGCCAGGAGACTGATAATGGCAAAGAATGAGGGCCAGATCGTAATCAAGAAATATGCGAATCGCCGCCTATACAATACCGGCACCAGCACCTATGTGACGCTGGACGACCTGGCGGAGATGGTGAAAAAGGGCGAAGAATTCACTGTCCAGGATGCCAAGAGCGGTGAAGACATTACGCATTCTGTCCTGACGCAAATCATTTTCGAGCAGGAATCAAAGACCGGCAACACACTGTTGCCGATTTCCTTCCTACGGCAGCTTATCGGCTATTACGGCGACCAGATGCAGATGGTCGTGCCGAGCTTCCTCGAGCATTCCATGCGCGCCTTCACCGAGCAGCAGACGCAGATGCGCGAGCAGATCAATCGCGCCTTCGGCGAAACGCCGCTCGGCAAGAATCTTCAGCTGCCGATCCAGATGGTCGAGGAGCAGGTTCGCCGCAACACCGAAATGTTCCAGCAGGCCATGCAGATGTTCTCGCCCTTCATGAAGCCGCCGGCCAAGGAGAGCCGCAAGGCCGAAGCCAAGGATATCGACGAGCTGAAGGAACAGCTCCGCGCCATGCAGAGCAAGCTGGATAGCTTATGAGGTAAGACGGCGGACGAAAGCGCCCATGAGTTTGCCGAGAGTATTTACCCCCCTCTGTCACTGACGTGACATCTCCCCCACAAGGGGGTATCAGAGGTCCGGGCAGACGAGCGGTCGGCTTTTCACTCACCCAACACACACATCCCCCCGATCACAACGAAAAAAGGCCGGCGAAACGCCAGCCTTTAATTCATGCCACCAAGGCAGCGCTGAAATTATGCGCTTTCCTTCGGCGTCAGAACCTGGCGACCGCGATACATGCCGGTCTTCAGGTCGATGTGATGCGGGCGACGCAGTTCGCCGGAGTTCTTGTCTTCGACGTAGGTCGAAGCCTTCAGGGCGTCAGCAGAGCGGCGCATACCGCGCTTGGACGGGCTCGTTTTTCTCTTCGGTACAGCCATTCTCGTTACTCCATGTACGGACTAAACATATCCGCGGCCAGCAAGGCGGCCGAAACAGACATGCATCAATTTCGGAAATTGGGCCGGCTTATACATGGCTTACCGGGCTTTGACCAGTCCCTAGTATCATTTTTTCCCGGCGCGCTTGATTCGGACATATCGACGCCGAATTAGGCGGTCAGGCCTCGCCCTCCGGCACCGTCCACGTTTCCCTCAGCGCGGCTTCCTCCCATTTCTTCCAGGCAGGCAGGGCTTTCATGACGGCCATGTAGTCCTTCGAATCGGCGGAGACGGCAATATCATACCGTTCCAGGCGGCTGACGACCGGAGCGAACATGGCATCGGCTCCGGAGAATGCCCCGAACAGGAAGGGACCGCCGGAGCGGGAACGCGCCTCGCGCCAGATGGCTTCGATGCGCGCCACGTCTTCCATCACCCCCTCCGGCAGGTTGAGGGAGCTCACGGGGCGACGCATGTGCATCGGGCAGGCATTGCGCAAGGCGCCGAAGCCCGAAAGCATCTCCATGCTATAGGATCGCGCCAGCGCGCGATCCTGCCGATCCCTGGGCAGAAGACCGGCATCGGGGAAAAGCTCGGCCACATATTCGATGATGGCAAGCGATTCCCACACCTTGAAGCCGTCATGCACCAGCATCGGCACCCTGCCCGTCGGCGAAACCTCGCGAATGTTTGGATTGCCCGCCGGAAAATCGAAGGGGATCAGCACCTCTTCGAAAGCTATGCCGCAGCCTTCGAGCGCGATCCACGGCCGGAACGACCAGGAGGAATAATTCTTGTTGCCGATATAGAGGGTCAGCTTGCTCACGATCTAGTTCCCTTTTTAGCGTCGGAACTCGAAGGGGAAGAGTTCCTCGAAATGGTTCATGTCCTCGAACGCGCGGGAGGCCGGCGGTCCGATCGTCATCGGCAGGTCATCCGCCATATGTCACGGCCAAGAATGCCAGATGACGACAAGCCGATCGAACGACAAGTTCTGATCTCATTCATAAAGGCATTTGATATATGCGTCGGCATTCCTCGCGCGGCGCTGGATCAGCGAGGCAAGCTGGCCAAGCCCCCGCCCCGGCTTACTCGCCACCCGATCGATCGGATTGGGAAGCGAGACGGCGAGAAGGGCCGCCTGACGCGCCGTGAGCTTGGAGGCCGGCACCTTAAAATGGTAGCGCGCCGCGGCTTCGATGCCGTAGATGCCCGGCCCCCATTCGGCGACATTCAGATAGATTTCGATCATCCGGCGCTTCGACCACACGGCGGAGGCGGAGACCGCCAAAGGCAATTCCAGCGTCTTGCGGACGAAGGAACGGCTGTTCCATAAAAACAGGTTCTTCACCGTCTGCATCGGGATCGTGCTGCCGCCGCGCGTGGACTTGCCGCGCAGCGTTTCCTGGACCAGCACCCGCATCTCGCCCCAATCGACACCACCGTGATAACAGAATTGTCCGTCCTCGGAGACCATGACGGATTTCACCAGCACCGGCGCGATTTTGTCCAGCGGCACCCAGCGACGGTCATATCCCTGAAGAGTGACGGCATCGCCTATCATCAGAGTGGAAACGGGGTGGATGAACGGCAGCACATAGGCGACGATGAAGAAATAGGGCAGCAGCAAGAGGCCGATTAGGACGAGGACGATGCGCTGCCAGAACGGACGGTCTCTGAAGCGCGCCAACAGGGAGGAGCGTTGCGGCACCTCGGCTTCCTCCCCCTCATTGTCCGTCGATATGTCCAAATGTCTGACGTCCACGGCCGCTCCATCCCGGTACACCCCTTAATGTATCCGGGAAACGCTCTGATGCTGCACCCGTCATACCGTCTACGCAAAGCGATGACCAGAGCGCGGCGCCATTCCCCACCCGGCTGTTGACAATTCTCGTTGCCAGCAACCGCCTCTCATGCCAAACAGCGGCCATGGACAGCACCCATTCCTCATTCGAGCACCGTCTCAAGGACAATGCCGGCAAGATCGAAGCCATGTTGAACGGGCTTCTGGTCGATGCCAGCCTCAATGACGAGATCGTCCGCCCTGCGCGGCTCCTGAGCGCGATGCGTCACGGCGTGCTAAATGGTGGCAAGCGGTTGCGGCCCTTCCTCGTCATGGAATCCGCAGCCCTTCTCGGCGGCGATGCTGAGGCGGCGCTCAGGGTCGGCGCCGCGCTCGAATGCGTGCACTGCTATTCCCTCGTCCATGACGATCTGCCCGCTATGGACGACGACGACCTGCGCCGCGGCCAGCCGACGGTGCATATCGCCTTCGACTACGCAACGGCCATCCTGGCGGGCGACAGCCTGCTGACCTATGCCTTCGACGTCATCGCGGCCCCGGAAACCGCGCTGCCGGCGGACCGGAAAATGGCGCTCGTGCTGGCGCTGTCGCGCGCAGCCGGCATCGGCGGTATGGCCGGTGGGCAGGCGCTCGATCTCGCCGCGGAGAAGGAGGCGCCGGATGAACACGGCATCACCACGCTACAGGCGATGAAGACGGGTGCGCTGATCCGCTTTGCCTGCGAGGCCGGCGCCATTATTTCAGGCGCCCCAGTCGAAGACCGCAAACGCCTCCGGACATTCGGTGAAAAGATCGGCCTCGCCTTCCAGCTCGCCGATGATCTGCTCGACCTGACGGCCGACGCCGCCACCATGGGCAAGGCAACCGGCAAGGATGCCGCCCGCGGCAAGGGCACGCTGGTGGCTCTCCACGGCCAGGAATGGGCGGAAGTGACGCTCGCAACGCTGGTGAAGGAAGCCTCCGACCTGCTGTCCGGCTATGGCGACAAGGCAAGCGTCCTGACGGAAACCGCCCGCTTCGTCGCAAACCGCAAGAGCTGAGTTCCGCGTAACCGGGTAGGGTGTCGCCTGATCGCTGGCGGCTTATCTTCCGCTGCGCATCGGCTCATGGTGCTAAAAAAACCCATCCAGCCGGGATAGCGACGTACGCCCGCTATCCATTCAGTTCGGGAATGTCACCATCACAAGAATCCATGGCGTCGCCGGGTGATTTCCCCTGCATTCTGTGACACATTCCCGTGCCGTATTGGCCTGTTGCCGCGGAATTCTCCGCGGCCCCGCCAATCCCTTCGGGAACTTCTCAATGCGCGAAATGCTTTCCTATCTGCCACACATCCTGCCGGCCTATATCGCTTACATCGTTGCCGTCATCAGTCCCGGCCCCGCCATCATGGCCATCATCGGCACCTCGATGACCCATGGCCGCAAGGCCGGCATGACCCTGGCGCTCGGCATCTTCGGCGGCTCGCTGACCTGGGCGATTGCCGCAGCGGCGGGTCTCGCCACGCTGCTGCAGACCTATGCGATGGCGCTGGAGGTTCTGAAGATCTTCGGTGGCCTCTATCTGCTTTATCTCGCCTACAAGGCATTCCGCGCCGTGCGCTCGAATGGAGAACTGCCGACGGCCGCCGAAGGCCCGAAAACGCCCAGCTTCAAATCGCTGGTCCTGCGCGGCTACGGCATCCACGTCACCAACCCGAAGGCCATCTTCGCCTGGCTCGCCATCATCGCGCTTGGCATGCCGCAGGGCGCGCCGGGCTCGGTCGCGATGCTGATCATCACGGTCTGCGGCGTGACCGGTTTCGTGGTATTCATGGGCTATGCGATCCTGTTTTCGACGCCGCATGCGCTGAAAATCTATCGCAATGCGCGCCGCTGGATCGAGGGCGCCATGGCCGGCTTCTATTGCTTCGCCGGCATCAAGCTGCTGACGAGCAATATATAATCCGGCCTTAGCTCGAGCGGCGGATCACTCCGCCGCGACGGTCTTTTGGCCAAATCGCTTTTCGATATAGTCGGTTACCAGCGCCTCGAAATCGGAGGCGATGTTCGGGCCGCGCAGCGTCATGGCCTTCTGGCCATCGATGAAGACCGGGGCGGCCGGCGTTTCGCCAGTGCCGGGCAACGAAATGCCGATATCGGCATGCTTGCTTTCGCCCGGACCGTTGACGATGCAGCCCATGACGGCAACGTTCAGCGCCTCGACGCCCGGATATTTCTCGCGCCAGAGCGGCATGTTCTTGCGGATGTCGTTCTGAATGTTCTGCGCCAGCTCCTGAAAGACCGTCGACGTCGTTCGGCCGCAGCCGGGACAAGCAGCGACAACCGGGATGAACTGGCGGAAGCCCATGACCTGCAGCAGTTCCTGCGCCACCTGCACTTCGCGCGTGCGATCGCCATTCGGCTCCGGCGTCAGGGAAACGCGGATCGTGTCGCCGATGCCGTGCTGCAACACATAGCCCATGGCGGCGGACGAGGCGACAATGCCCTTGGAGCCCATGCCGGCTTCGGTGAGACCGAGATGCAGCGCATGGTCGGAGCGTTCCGACAGCATGGAATAGACGGCAATCAGATCCTGCACCTGGCTGACCTTGGCCGAGAGAATGATGCGGTTGCGCGGCAGGCCGATTTCCTCGGCAAGATCGGCCGAGATCAGCGCCGACTGCACGATGGTCTCGCGCGTCACCTGCCGGGCCGAGAGCGGCGAGCCTTCGGCCGCGTTCTTGTCCATTAGCGCGGTCAGGAGATCCTGATCGAGAGAACCCCAGTTGACGCCGATGCGCACCGGCTTGTCATAGCGGATCGCCATCTCGATGATTTCGGCGAACTGCTTGTCCTTCTTGTCCTTGAAGCCGACATTGCCGGGATTGATGCGGTATTTCGCTAGCGCCTCGGCGCAGGCGGGATGGTCGGCCAGCAGCTTGTGGCCGATATAGTGGAAATCGCCGATCAGAGGCACGTCCATGCCGAGACGCAGCAGCCGCTCGCGGATCTTCGGCACGGCGGCTGCGCTTTCATCGCGATCGACGGTGATGCGCACGAGTTCCGAGCCAGCTTTGTAAAGAGCCGCCACTTGCGCCACGGTCGAATCGATATCGGCCGTGTCGGTATTGGTCATGGACTGCACGACGACGGGAGCACCGCCGCCGACAATCACGCCGCCGACATCGACGGCAACGGAGGAACGGCGCGGTTTTGGATCGAAATCGGTGGCGGACGACATGGAAAGCTCTCGCAGGCCTCGAAAATGGGTGCCTTTCAGGTGGATCACGAAACGGTCGTTGTCAACCGCTGCGGCAATCTCTTTTGATCGGACGGGACCTACCCGTTAGCGAGCAAAAGCGACGAAATTAATGCTCGCCCCCACCGATGCCGTCAGCGTAACGCGCAAGCGACGAGAAGGCCAGCACGACGAGCAGCAGCACCGGCAGCGCCATCAGGACCGGCGAGAAGCCGACATGCTCGGCGGCAAAGCCGATGGCCGACGGCGCGACCAGCATGCCGGAATAGCCAAGCGTCGTGACGACCGAGATGCCGATACCGGGCTGCAGCCCCGGAATATTGCCGGCGGCGGAAAAGGCGATCGGCACCATGTTGGAAATGCCGATGCCGCAAAGCGCAAAACCGAGGATCGCAATCTCCGCGTTGGGCGCAAGTGCGGCAGTCAGCATGCCGACGATGGCAAAGACCGTGCAGACGCGCAGCGTCTTGATGGCGCCGAGCCAGTCTCGGACGAAATCGCCGGCAAAACGCATCGTCGCCATGGTGGCCGAGAAAGCGGCAAAGCCGAAGCCCGAAAGCACGACGGACGCGCCCTTTTCCTGGCTGAGATAAAGCGCGCTCCAGTCGAGCACGGCGCCTTCCGGCACCATACAGAACAGCGCGACCATGCCGAGTAGCCAAGGAAGCGGAATCATCGGCAGCTTCGCCTTCGGCTTGGCCTCGTCCGGATGCGGCTGGTCGCCAAGCACCATCGGCCATGCAACGACCAGGAAAAGAACGGCGATAGCGGTGGAGGCCTCGGCATGGCCGAGAATGCCCCAGCGCAAGATCAGAAGCCCGCCGATCGCCGAGCCTAAGAGGCCGCCGAGGCTCCAGAAGGCATGGCAGGAGGACATGATCGCCCGGCGCATGGATTTTTCGACCGAGACGGCATTGGCGTTCATGGCCACATCCATGGCGCCGATGAAGCCGCCGAAGAGGAAGAGTGCGATCGCCGCCGTCCAGACATTCGGCGCCAGCGTCAGCGCCAGAATCATCGGCAGCAGCAACACCGCAAAGGCCCGCACGACGATGCGCGAGCCGCGCACCGCGATCTGCGCGCCGGCGAGCGGCATCATGACGAGCGAGCCGACGCCGAAGACGAGGATCATCAGGCCGAGCTCGAATTTCGTCAGCTGCAGCCGCTCGACGAACTCAGGAATTTTCGGCGCCCAGCAGCCGACCATGAAGCCGTTCAGCAGGAACATCAACGAGACAGCCGCGCGCGGTTTTGTGAAGAATCCGCTCCTTTTCGCCTCAAGACCCTCCAATCTCGTCATATCGTCCATGAAAATTCCTCCAAATCAGTGGCCGCAGTCTATTTAAATCGATTGAAATCGCAACGATCGAAAACAACCGAAACGGTCACATTTCGTCTCCATCTGTTACTGCATAATTCCTTAAATCGAGCTCGATTTAAGGATAAAATTATGCAGCAGCTTTAAAGTGCTACAGCGACCTTTGCGCGTCATATATGACGCGCGGCGCTGTAGAACGGAGGCAAAGACGCCACAACCCCGAATAAATAATTCGTGACCATACGTCACCGGCGAGAAGGCCTATTGACGGCGAAAAAACAGGCTCCTATCGCTTGAAGCCTGAAAGATTCTTCAGCCGGCCCAAGTCGGGTCATCCTCTGGTGCATCCCCGTGAAAAACTCCATCAGCTATGGCATCCTGCTTACGGTGTTTGCCTACATGCTGTTCACCGCCCACGATTCGGCGGTGAAGCTGCTCGTCGCCTCCATTCCCGTCTGGCAGGTTCTGTTCATCCGAAGCTGCACCATCCTTGCCGGCTGTTTCGTCTTCGAAGGCCCCTCGCTCGTCCGCAAGGTGGCGCGCTCGCCGATCATCAAGCCGATGATCCTGCGCAGCATCATCATCCTGATCGCCTGGATTTCCTATTATTCGGCGGCTTCCTATCTGCAGCTCGCCGAGGTGACGACGCTCTATTACGCCGCACCGATCGTCGGCACTATCCTGGCGACCATCGTGCTGCGCGAAAAGGTCACCGTCGCCCGCTGGATGGCGGTCGGCGTCGGCTTCTGCGGCGTCGTCATCGCTTCCAATCCCGTCGGCCTGTCGATCTCCTGGCCGGTCTACCTGGCGCTGCAGGCCGCCGTCCTCTGGGCGAGCGGCATGGTCCTGTTGCGGAAGACAGCGCTGCATGAGAAGAGCCATATCCAGATGGCCGTCTCCAATATCTTGTTCATCATCCTGACCGCCGGCATGGCGATCGCTCACTGGCACACGCCGACACCGTTCCAGATCGTCCTGCTCGCGCTCACCGGCATCATTGCCGGCGCCGGCCAGCTCGCTCTTTTCGAAGGCATGCGCCAGGCGCCCGTCTCGGTGCTGGCGCCATTCGAATATACGTCTCTCGTCTGGGCCTTCCTGCTCGGCTACCTGATCTGGGGCGACATCCCCGGCGCCAACACCTTCATCGGCGCCATCCTGATCCTGAGCGCGGGTTTCATCATCATTATCAGCGAACGGATGAAGCGGCGGCCGGCGGCGGCTTGAGTCGGATCCATGCGTTTCCCGCAGACACAAGCGCAAACCGGCCGGCGAGCGATCCTTCCGGCCCGTACCACGGCGTTGAATTTTACCCCACCGGAGCGGCGGTCGGTTCGATGGGTTTCGGCTGCCGCATCAGAAGAGCCTGCATCGGCCGCTCGAAGAACTTGAGAAGCAGCACCGAGATCCCGATCGTGCACAGCGCGACCACCGCCAATATTCCCGTCAAAACGGGTAGGGAGAGGTGCTTGCCCAGCAATTTGAGCGGAAGCTGCAGCGTATAGGGGTGGATGAGGTAAAGAGAGTAGGATGCGTCTCCCAGGAGAACCAGGATAGCCCACGCTTTCCCGGACGGCACCCGCATGAGCAGGAAGCTCGAGACGAGCAGGACGGCAAGCAGGCTTGAGGCGAAAAGGCTGGGGCCGACGAATGTCACGATGAAAAAATGAGCCCCGCAGGCCAGAAGAACGAGCAGAGCGGCGGCGATATTCGATCCGTTCCTGAAGGCACTGTATGCCGAGTAGGCTTTATGAAGCATCATGCCGAGCACGAATTCGATCAATATGGGATTTGTATAGAAACGCCATTCGACGGATCCCTCCGGCCAAATCTCATGCAGCGCGATCAGGAAGAGGACGGCCGCGGAGGCGAACCAGGTTGCCCTGGCGCCAAAGATCAGGCATGCGCCATAAATTATGTAGAAGAACACCTCGTAACAAAGCGTCCAACCCAGGAAAAGGATCGGCTGCACGGCGCCGCCGCTTTTCTGATAGGGGACGAAAAGAAGAGATTTGACGATCGTCTCCACGGTCACGATCGTCGAATTGAGCAGGCTGGGTTTCACAAGCGCAATCAAGACGACCACGAATGTCAGCAGCCAGTAGAGCGGAACGATTCTGGCAATCCGCTTGCGTGCGAAATACACGAGTCCCCGCGCCGGATTGGAGGAGTAGCTGATGATGAAGCCGCTGAGAACGAAGAAAACGTCGACGCCGGCCGCGCCCATGAAGAAATAATTGCGATCGAGATGGTATTCGATCGCAAGGCCGCTTCCGAAATGGAAGAGAAGGACGGAAAAAGCGGCCACGAACCGGAGAAACTGGAGAGAATCCAATTGTTTCGAGTTTGACCGCCGAATGGGAAGCATCTGCTCGTTAGTCATGGGGGCCCCAATCCGCTCTGATAGCTTGTTCCAACAAGGTTGCCATTGCCGCATTGGTGCTGCGGCTTGGATGCCAGTCGCATCCGAAATCCTTCGGTTTGACGCGTAAATTCAGATATCGCAGGCGAGTTTCCCCTTTCGCGGCGCTCGCCTGGACGACGGCCTCGATTGCTTTCTCGGCCACGTCGAAGTCCTTCTGGGACATCATCGGACCGAGTGCGGCGTACAGATACGCCTTTGGAAACTGATGTCTGAGCCTGAAGATGAGCTTGACGTATTCGTCGATGAAATCGCTGGGATTCCTGTTGTCCGAAAAGTCATTCGTCCCCAGATTGACGACCACTGCGGAAACACGCTCGTCAGGAAGAGCAGGCGCGCCCTTTCTCAACGGCGTCACGCTGTCGATGACATCAAGCATGGTTTTCGCGTTCTTGCCGGCACGCGAAAGGCCGATTCCCGAAACGGCCAGCGTCGTAAGTTCCAGCCCGAGGCTGCGTGCCGCGACCGCGGCATATGTCAGGTATTGATTTTCCGTTCCGGGGCTGAATTTACATCCGGGACCGGCACCCTCGAGGCCATAGCCTGCGGTAATGGAGTCTCCGATTGCCACCAGCTTTGCGGTCGGTACTTCCGCGGGAAGGAACGACCCATCGGTTTCGGCGGAAACGAATATCGTATCGCCGATCCACCCCTCGGTGCGACGCGTTACGCGAACCTCGTGGGCGCCTTGCGGCACAGCATCGGCAAGCTGGTATCGGTGCTGCCCCGCTTGCAGATCAAGGCGCTGGGGAACGCCGTCCAGCTCGACCTCAAGGCTGTTTTTCCCTATATCAACGAGGGTAACCGAAAGCGACATGCCTTCGAAACGCAGCGCAAAGCCGCTGCCGGGCCAGCCGAAAGCCGCATCGCTGGCAGCAACGCGGCCGAGCCATTTCGACGGCCGCTCGATCGTTTCCGCCGCGAAGCTCGGCATGAATGTACATAAAGCTAGAAAGAGAGACGCAATCGCGACATCAAACCTCATGACCGGCCAAGACCGGCGGCGCGCAATGATGGGCAATTCATCACCTCTTCGGGCTGCGTCAGATCAATTTTTGCACTATAAATTTTCAAGTAGAATCGCAGTTTGATTGCCGCCCTTATCTCCCGGCAAACCACCAGGACACATAATGGCGCGCACGCCCTGCGCGAACGCTGCTGCACCAATCAACAATCACATGACGCATTACGGCAACATTGAGAGAAATGGAGCAACATTGGGACAAATAGGGCAGCATTGTGAATTGTCACTATGCCGCACTGCACCATCGAGCAGCAATTATTGCCGAGAACGGAAGTGGACGGCTCTCTCAGCAGCCCGATCGCAATTTCTTGAGAAAAATATTCGCAATTGCCCGATTCTTTCGCAGTTTTCTACGCTTTCGCGCTGCGATTTTTCTGCGATGTATGCAACATTAAATGAACGCTCCAGAAACGGAAGAAAACGATGAACTGGTTGAAGACTGTTGCGGCCGCCGCCCTCGTGCAGGCTGCATTCCTGCTCCCCGCCCATGCCGGCGAAAACCTCAAGGCGATCCAGTCGGCCGGCATATTCAAGGTCGGCACGGAAGGCACCTACGCGCCCTTCACCTTTCATGACGAAAGCGGCAAGCTGACCGGCTTCGACGTCGAGATCGCCGAAGCGATCGCCGGCAAGCTCGGCGTCAAGGCGCAGTTTCTGGAAGGCAAGTGGGACGGCCTGATCGCCGGTCTCGATGCCAATCGCTACGATGCCGTCATCAACGAAGTCGGCGTCACCGAAGCCCGCAAGAAGAAGTATGACTTCTCCGAGCCCTATATCGCCTCCAAGGCCGTGCTGATCGTCAAGGACAGCAACACCGACATCAAGGATTTCCCCGGTCTCAAGGGCAAGAAGGCGGCACAATCGCTGACCAGCAACTTCGGCAAGCTCGCGACCGAGGCTGGCGCCGATCTCGTCGGCACCGACGGTTTCGACCAGTCGATCCAGCTCGTGCTGACCGGCCGCGCCGACGCCACCATCAACGACAGCCTCTCCTTCCTCGATTTCAAGAAGCACAAGCCCGATGCGCCGGTGAAGATCGTCGCGCAGCAGGCCAATGCCGATTTCTCCGCCGTCATCATCCGCAAGGGCGAGCCGGAACTGCTTGATGCGATCAACAAGGCGCTGGCCGATATCAAGGCCGACGGCACCTATGACAAGATCTCCAAGAAATACTTCGGACAGGATGTTTCGAAGTAAGAGGGCATAGGCAGCGACATAAAACTGTGAAAAAGATGCGTCCGGGGTCACTTCCGGACGCATTCTCTTATCGAAAGGCTTCTCTGTGCAGCATTGGTTGCAACTGATGTGGGAGTCACTGGGCACGCTGCTTTGGGCCGGGCTCGTCTTCACCATCCCGCTCACCTTGATTACCTTCGTCCTCGGCCTCCTGCTTGGACTGCTCACCGCCGTCACGCGCCTGTTCGGTCCGCCGCCGCTGGTGGCCGTCGCCCGCTTCTATGTCTGGGTGATCCGGGGCACGCCACTGCTGGTGCAGCTCTTCGTCATTTTCTATGGCCTGCCGAGCCTCGGCATCCTGCTCGATGCGTTTCCGGCCGCCGTGATCGGCTTCACCCTCAGCGTCGGCGCCTATACGTCCGAGATCATCCGCGCTGTCATCTCTTCCGTGCCGAAGGGCCAGTGGGAAGCCGCCTATTCGATCGGCATGAACTGGCGCCAGGCCATGAGCCGCACCATCCTGCCGCAGGCAGCCCGCGTCGCCGTGCCGCCGCTGTCGAACACCTTCATCTCGCTGGTCAAGGATACATCGCTTGCCGCCGCCATTACCGTGCCGGAGCTGTTCCAGGCCGCGCAGCGCATCGTGGCAACGACCTATGAGCCGCTGATCCTCTATGTCGAGGCGGCGCTGATCTATCTCTTGCTCAGTACCGTCCTGTCGACGCTGCAGGGCTCCCTCGAACGCCGCTTTGCCCGCTATGGCGGCACGCTGGAGGCGCGGACATGATCGAGTTGTCGCACATCGAAAAGCGCTTCGGCGACAACGTCATCCTCAAGGATATCAGCCTGATGATCCCGGAGGGAACGGTGACGGCGCTCGTCGGTCCTTCGGGAGGCGGCAAGAGCACGCTTTTGCGCTGCATCAACCTTCTGGAAATCCCGACCGCCGGAACGATCCGCATCGGCGGGGAATCCGTCTCCTTTACGCCCAACAAGCGCGCCGCATGGCAGGATATCCAGAAAATCCGCCGCCAGACCGGCATGGTCTTCCAGAATTTCCAGCTCTTCCCGCATCGCACTGCCATCGAGAACGTCATGGAGGGCCTGACGACCGTGCTGCGCTGGCCGGCGGAGAAGGCCCGCGCCCGCGCCGTCGAGCTTTTGACCAAGGTCGGCATGGCGCACAAAATGGATGCCTGGCCCTCGACGCTTTCGGGCGGCCAGCAGCAGCGCGTCGCCATCGCCCGGGCACTTGCCCCTTCGCCGCGCGTGCTGCTCTGCGACGAGCCCACTTCGGCGCTCGATCCGGAGCTGGCGGCCGAAGTGGTCGACGTGCTGGGCAAGCTCGCCAATGAGGGCACGACTATGGTCATGGCAACGCACGACCTGCGCTTGGCCTCGAAGATCGCCAACAATGTGGTCTTCCTGGAAGCGGGCGACATCGTCGAGACCGGTTCGTCGCGCAACGTCTTTTCCAACCCCGCGCAGGAGCGGACGAAACAATTCATCTCGACGCTGAATTCGGGGCTCAGCTACGATATTTGAGCAGATCGCAAGCTTATCCCGAGCCGGATACTATGCCGAGCCCGTTTCCTAAAGCACGGGATTTCAGGTGAAGTCGCACGGCGAGCTCCGCATAATGTCCAGTCTCCGCTGTTACAATTAAGCGGAGACGAGCATGACGACGTTGCCGGTGGAGAACACGATTCTCCCGCAAATTATCAACGATTGGCCTCATCAGGACTGCGCCCGATGCGTCGTCAACATGATAATGGATCAAGGCTATAGTGCCAAAAGCATTCGATCAACGATCCAGACCATTTCAGCCTTTGTCGAGTGGAAGAAGGATTGCCGGAACGGCGAGCCGACAGTGGTCCTCTACGATGATATCGACCGCCTTATCGAATGCCGTGCTGCGGCCACGTTACGACACGGAGAGCGCCGTTCAATCCAGCATCTAAGGGCGAAACTCATAGAGGCAGGCGTGGTATACAAAGCACCGTCGGCCGTTCACCCAATCGATGACCTGACAGGCCGTTTTGCCATTGAGCTCCGTCGCAGAGGCTACGCTGCACCGACGATTTCGGCGCACATCAGGTATAGCAAGCAATTTCTGCGCGCCTCATGGATCGACGGGTCAGGCATAGCTCACCTCCAGAACAATGATATTCGCGACTATCTAGCCAGCCAATTCGAACGCCACACAGCCGCGACGTCCAAGATCATTTCATCGAGACTTCGGGTCTTTCTGCAGTTTTGCTGGAATGCGGGAGTTATAGAACTCGATCTCGCGCAGGCCGTCCCGACGGTCAAGAGCCACCGGCTATCGTCCTTGCCGTCGTCACAGCGCGGCTATGGAATTGCTGGATGCCGGCGTCGACAGCACGGTGATTTCGCTATGGCTAGGCCACGAATCCTCCCGTTCCACCCAGGCGTACCTTCATGCACATCTTGCGATAAAGGAGGCGGCCTTAGCGAAGGTGGGGCCGCTTAATGAGCAGCCCTTCCGCAGGTTTAAAGCTGACGACAAGCTGTTGTCGTTTCTCGACGCCCTCTAGCAGTTTAACGCCACAAACTCTCCTGCGGCGTTATTGTGTCCTTCCATCCAGACCCCTGACGTTGCGGCTGTTGCCTTAAGCAGACACCAATTGAAGACCGCTAGAGTTTGGCTTTCGCTGTTAGCGACGACGATCTTCAGAACGCTGCCCGGGTCATTCGTTCCGATATTTCCCATAACCTCTGCCTGGCAACAAGATCGAGTGCTTGTGCGGGAATGCGCGCGGGGTGTGGGTGCCCACGGGTTTCACGGAGCCTGTCGGGACCGTAGTAGCCACCTCCAACCGCGTGAACAGACGTTGCCGCATACAATGAAGGCAGCGCGCCCTGTGATGCTGGCTGCAGCAGGAACCCCATGAATGTCCTTGCGAGCCCTTCCCAGCTTCGCCGACCAAGCGTGTTATGCACGAGATCAGTCCGAGCGACACCTGGATGAGCAGCCATGCCTGAGATGCCCCAGCCACCGGCGCGGCTACGGCTGTCAAGC